>NZ_MJAH01000021.1 GCF_001746295.1 Streptomyces sp. LUP47B
GGCGGCCTGAGCCGGAGCGGTGGGGGCCGGTGCGGCCGCGGCCGCGGTGGTGGTCTCCGCGGCCCCCGCGGCCGCGGTACCCGCCGCAGCCGGAGCGGCGGCCCCCGACTTGTAGTCGGCGAAGAAGTCCCACCAGGCACGGTCTACCGAATTCGGGTCCTGGAGGTACTGCTGATAGATCTCGTCGACGAGCCACTCGTTCGGGCCGAACGCGGCAGCGGGGTTCTTGCCCGCATGGTCTGCGTCGGTCGAGATGCTCGAGTTACTGGGGGACTGTGGCGACACGGCGGCAACCGCCCTCTTCCGCTTCTCACAAGGTGATGGACAGCGGAAATAAAGGCTACGCCCCCAAGACCGTGAAGGTCAGGCCGGGCCGGTCCATCGTCGTGTAAGTCACATCAAACAGCGGGTTTCAGGGGTGGAAATGGCGGGAAACAAGCGTAGTTCCGCTGCGGGAGTCCACGTGAGGGAAGCGCCGGGCGGGGCCGTGCGCGACGGTGGCGCGGCCCTCTGCCTGATCACACGTGTCCGTCGGCGCGGAACAGAGATGGATCTTGTGGCTCCGCTTCGAACTTTACGTCAACTTGGCAGAGATGGAAGTCCTGGAAGGGTGACAAGGATCCGGCAGCCCCGATCGGATTCGGCCACTCCGATCCGGCCGCCGTGCAGATCCACCGCCCAGCGGGCGATCGCGAGCCCGAGCCCGGTGCCGCCGTCACTGCCCGGCCCGTGCGGGCGCCTGACCTGACCGCGGTTGAACCGCTCGAAGACGCGGTGCCACTCCGAGCGCGGAATGCCGGGGCCCTCGTCGAGCACCTCCAGCTCGAGCGACTCCGGCAGGGACCCGCGCCGCGCCTTGACCGTCACCCGGCCGTGCGCCGGGCTGTGCTTGACCGCGTTGTCGATGAGGTTGGCGACGACCTGGTGGATGCGCTCCGGGTCGGCGTGCGCGGTGAGCTCCGGCGGGGACACGTCGAGGTGCAGATGGACGTCGTTGCGGGTGTGGCTGCCGGACCCGGAGGCGATGCCCGCGCGCGCGGTGGCGACCATGTTGGCCTCCTTCAGCACGCCCGACAGGTACGGCCACACCTCGAAACGGCGCTTTTTCAGCGGTACGACGCCGTTGTCGAGCCGGGACAGGTCCAGCAGCGTCTCCACCAGCCGGCCGAGCCGCTCGGTCTGCTTCAGGGCCGTGCGCATGGTCTCGGGGTCGGCCTGGGTGACCCCGTCGACGATGTTCTCCAGCACCGCGCGCAGGCCCGCGATGGGCGTGCGCAGCTCATGGGAGACATTTGCCACAAGTTCCTTGCGCTGGCGTTCCTGGGCCTCCAGGTCGTCCGCCATACGGTTGATCGTCTGGGCCAGGTCGCCCAGCTCGTCCCGCCGGTTCTCGCGCACCCGGCGGGTGTAGTCGCCGTGCGAGATGGACCGGGCGACCGCGTTCATGTCGTCCAGCGGCGCGGTGAGCGAATGCGCCACGAACTGCGTAATGAGCAGTGTGGCGATCATCGAGAAGACCGTGATGAAGCGCAGCTCCGTCGCCGTGCGCATCGCGATCATCATCAGCCCGGTCGTGATGAGGACCGCGATGACGACCAGGGCACCCAGCTTCGTCTTGATCGAGAACGGGCTTACGCCGCCCCAGGGTTCCTTGGGGCTTCTCCGGCCGGCCGGACCCTCGCTCATGGCGTCGGCGTCTCCAGGGCGTAGCCCACGCCGTGCACCGTGCGGATCCGCTCGGCGCCGATCTTCCGGCGCAGTGCCTTGATGTGGCTGTCGACCGTGCGGGTGCCGGAGGCGTCCGCCCAGTCCCACACCTCGGCCAGCAGCTGCTCACGGGAGAGCACCGCGCGCGGGGTGTTCGCCAGGCACACCAGCAGGTCGAACTCGGTGGGCGTCAGGTGCACGTCCTCCGAGCGCACCCGTACCCGACGCTGCGCGTGGTCGATCTCCAGCTCGCCGAGCCGGAGAATGCCGGACCGGGGCGTCGCGGCGGCCAGTGCGGCCCGCTCGACCCGCCGCAGCAGGACGTGCACGCGCGCGGCCAGCTCGCGCATCGAGAACGGCTTGGTCATGTAGTCGTCGGCGCCGACGCCGAGCCCGACCAGCATGTCGGTCTCGTCGTCCCGCGCGGTGAGCATCATCACCGGCACCGGACGGGCGGCCTGCACACGGCGGCAGACCTCGAGACCGTCGAAGCCGGGCAGCATGATGTCGAGGATCAGCAGGTCCGGCTGCCAGGCCTCTGCCGTGTCCACCGCCGACGGACCGTCGACCGCCGTTTGCACGAGGAATCCCTCGGCGCGCAGGCGGGTCGCGATGGCGTCGACGATCGTCGGATCGTCCTCGACGACCAGAACCCGGCGCTGTGCGCCCGGAGTGGCCGTCGTGCCGTTGTGGGAGGTGTGTGTCTGCTCCATCGCCCGCCCCTGGGGAGTGCTTTCCGGAACCATGTGGGGTGATTCCTTGTCTGCGCATGACTGCGATTGACGCTTGAATGATCGGCGTAGGGAAGCAGAGTACGGGGAGTCATCACCCCTTTGCTATCCAGGTCGGACGGCGAGATGCACGACGTCCGGTACGCCCCGGGCAACGGGGATCTCCTCGGTACGTACCTGCTGGAACCCGGCATTTGATAGGGATCCCTCAAATTCCGCAGAGGGTTTCGCCGACCACACGGCCAGTACCCCGCCCGGCTTCAACACCCTTGCGCAGCTTGTGAGTCCGGTACGCGCGTAGAGCCCGTGGTTGCCGTCCGTGACCGTCCAGTCGGGGCCGTTGTCGATGTCGAGGCACAGCGCATCAAAAGTGGCGCATGTCTCATTGACGAATCCGACTAGATCCGTTTCCAGAATCTTCGTCCGGGGATCGGCGAGCGCCTCGGCCGAGAGGGCCGACAGCGGGCCCGCGCGGTGCCAGTCGACGATCGCCGGTTCCCGCTCGACGACCGTGATCCGCCCCCAGCGCGGGTTCGCGGCCGCGTGTGCGAGCGAGAAGCCGACGCCGAGGCCGCCGATGAGGACGTGTGGGGCGGGGCGGTCGTCGAGGGCGGCGAGCGCCGCGTCGACGAGCATCCGCTCCGAGCGTCCGTCGGAGGTGTCCATCAGGAAGCAGCCGTTGGCGATGATCTGGAGCAACTCGCCGTGGCGCCGGAGAACCACCTCCCCGTAGGGGCCCTCGCGACGGTCCAGGACTTCGGGAATGTCGTACGAGGTGGGCATCGGCCCATCCTGGCAGGTACGGAGTCCGGGGCGGAACTTCTTGAGAAGTCACTGTGAATGGGGGGTGAGGTGGCGCAGGTCACAGACAGGGGGCGGGTCGGACGCGAAGGCTGGGGTGAGTGAAACGGAAGGAGCAGCTCACCTTGGAACGGACCGTGCCTGCCACTCCTTCCGACGACGCGCCCTCCCCTGTGCCGGTGGCGGGACTGCTCGACGGGTTGCCCCGGCAGCGGGAACGCTGCGGGACGGGTGCCGCCGAGACTCCCGTGACATCTCTGGCAACGGCCGTTCCGGACACCCGACTTCGCGTCCTCCGCCTCCGGCGGCTGTTCCCCGCCCCGGTCGGGACCCCGTTCACCTTCTTCTACGGCGCCGTCCTGACCGTCGTCTCGCTCGTCGCCGCGCAGCTGGACCCCGCCCTCGTGCACACCCTGCACCAGGGCTCCAGCACCGATGTCGCCCACCTCGTGCGGACGCCCGTACTGGTGCTGGTCGCCAGCGCGTTGTGGATCGCGGGCGGGATCCTCTCGCCGTACGCCGTTGCCCTGCTGTTCGTCCTCACCGCGCTGGAGCGGCGGATCGGTGGGATGCGCACGGCCGGTGTCTTCCTGCTCGGGCATATCGGCGCGACCCTCGCCACCGAGGTCCCCATAGGCCTCGCGGTCCTGGTCGGGCATCTGCCCGCCAGCTCACTGCACCGTCTCGACTACGGGGTCAGCTTCGGCGTCGCCGCGAGCCTCGGTGCGCTGGCGGGGCTGCTCGGGCCGTGGCTGCGCCGGCCGTTGCTCGCCGTGTTCGCCTGGATGCTGGTGACGGACCTGATCGCGTTCACCGACCCGATGACCGACTGGGGCCATCTGATCGCCCTGACGATCGGCGTCGCGACCTGGCCGGCGGTACGGCGGTGGCACCGTGCACGTCAGCCCCTCGCGGACAGGTCCTAGGCACGGTCTCAGCGAACCGCGGGCGTCCAGACGTACGGCGTCGTCGTGGTCACCGCGTGCATGCCGAGCCTGCGCAGGATGGGCGCGCTGTCGTCGGACGCGTCCACGTGCAGATAGGTGACGCCTCGGGAGACGGCGAGAGCGGCGCGTACGGCGACCAGGGCGCGGTAGATGCCCCTGCCCCGCCACTCGGCGAGCGTGGATCCGCCCCACAGGCTCGCGAACCCGGTGCCCGGGCGGAACACCAGCCAGGCGGCGCACACCACTTCGCCGTCCGCCTCGGCGACGTACACCGCGATGTCGTCCGGCGCGGTGCCGACCCTGCCGATCAGGTCGTCGGCGAGCCAGCTCCAGTCCTCGCCCCAGACCGCCGACTCCATCGCGGCGATCCGGCGCATGTCCGCGTCCGCCGTGACGCGGCGCACCGTGACGCCTTCCGGTGGCGCGGGCTGCCACAGGGCCATCTCGGCGGCCCGGCCGACCAGTACCGTCTCCCGCTCCTCGGGCACGAAACCGGCCGCGCGGAGTCGTTCGGTGAGGTCGGCCGGGGTGTCGTGGGAGCGGGTCTTCCATTCGACGGCCTCGCCGCGTGCCGCGAAGAAGTCACGCTGCCGCGCGATGAGTTCGTCGAGCGCGCCGCCGTCGACACCGAGGTCGCGCGGCCCGCTCACCAGCCCGCGGAACTGGCCGACGGTCCTGAGCAGCGGCCCGTCCTGCTCGTACGTCACCCCCGCGGGCGGGGTCGGGGGAGCGCCGCGCATCTGGTCGTCGTAGGCGGAGAGGAGGGGCTGCATGTCCGCGGTGGTCATGGTGGTTCGTTCCCCCGGTCGTCTCGGTTGTCTCGGTGGTCCAGGTCATTCGGGTCGTCGCCCCGCACGCGCGCGTGGAGGTGCTGGTCGTGCCGGCCGTCCGAGTGGAGGAGGGCGTGGCGCATGGTGCCCTCCAGTGGGAAGCCGGCCTTCTCCGCCACGCGGCAGGAGGACTCGTTGGCGACGGCGTGGCAGAGGGTGAGGCGGTGCAGGCCGAGATCGTGCAGCGCCCAGTCGGTGAGCCGACGGGTGGCCTCGACGGCGATGCCGATGCCGCGGCCGGCGGGCAGCACCCAGTAGGCGATCTCGGCGTGGCCCCGGTCGAGGTCGACGTCGATCCAGGCGGCGAGGCCGAGGATGTCGCCGGGGCGGGGGTTCTGGGCGTGCTCGTCCCGCGGACCGGCGGCGGGGCCGATGCCGGTGCTCTTCGGGACGCCCGCCCCTTGGCCCCCGCGTTCTCCCGCGCAACTGCCCACACCGCCGCCGTCTCCCTCTCCCACCGCTCCCGCATCCGCCCGATACGCGCGCGTGCCTCGTCCTCGGTCAGTGTCGGCAGCAGGTTCCAGCGACTGATGGCCGGATCGTGGCTCGCGGCCACCAGGGCATCGGCGTCCGTCATGCGCCAGGGCCGGAGTTCCAGGCCGCCGGGAAGAGCCAGGACCGGCTGGACGTTGTCCGCCATGCGGCCGGCGGGAACCACCGGAAGTATCGGGGCGATCACCGGCGCAGCATGACAGAGGCCGTCCCCCGTCGCCTCCGGGTTTTCCGCGGGCGGCGACGGACGGTCACCCGGCGTTCGGCCCCACGAACTTCGCACTGGTGAGCGGAGCCTCCACATGCCAGCCCAGAGACTCGTACAGCCCCCGCCCCGCCGGTGTTCCCACGAGGACGCCGGTCTCGGCACCCGTGTCGGCCGCGACGGCCTGGAGCGTGCGCATGACGACGCTGCCCAGGCCCCGGCGCCGATGGGCGGCCGCGGTCTCGATCTGGTCGAAGACGGCGGTCGCGCCGGTCGGGGCGACCTGACCGCGCGCCGCGAGGGAACCGTCGGGCGCGGCGACGAGGACGCGTGTGACGCCGCCGACGGACCAGGTGCGCAGCCGGTATCCGTCGGGAGCGGCGGTCCCTCGCGCCGGCGTGGTCAGCGGGACCGTCATCAGGTAACCCGGCTCGGGATCCACCCACCAGCCCTCGTCCAGCCAGGGCCTGACCACCTCCGGGTCCTGGAACACCTTGAGCCACACCCCGGCCCCCGTCACCCCGCCCGCCACCTTGCGCACGACCCCCTCGTCCACGTCGTCGCCCAGCGCGTCGAACACATGCCGCGACACCTGCGCGAGCTGCCCCACGTCGACGGTGAACCCCCACGGCTCACGCTCCGGCGTCGCCGCCCCGCGGGACACGACCCAGCCCGTCACCCACGCCTGTACGACTCTGTCCATGACATCCCCCTGTAATGGTCTCTTGCGGCATGCGCCTCTTACTGGATGACCATAGGTCCGAGTCCGCGGTTCCGGCAGCCGTGATCGCCGACAGCGAACACGCGAAGGGGTCGGGAACATTCGAAGTCCCTGGTGCATTGAGTCGGCATAGCTCAACTTGACTGCCTAAGGGGAGATCATGGCTTCGACGTCCACACCGCTCACCCTGCCCGTGCTGCCGCTCGACGACGAGGTCGTGCTGCCCGGAATGGTGGTTCCGCTGGACCTGAACGACACCGACGTACGCGCCGCGGTGGAGGCCGCCCAGGCCGCCGCCCGCTCGGAACCCGGAAAGCCGAAAGTCCTGCTGGTGCCACGCATCGACGGCGAATACGCCGGCACCGGTGTGCTCGGCACCATCGAGCAGGTCGGGCGGCTGGCCGACGGCGACCCGGGAGCGCTCATTCGCGGCCGGAGCAGGGTGAAGATCGGTGCGGGAACCACCGGCCCCGGCGCCGCCCTGTGGGTCGAGGGGACCACGGTCGACCAGACCGTCCCCGAACCGCTGCCCGGTCACGTCACCGAACTGGTCAAGGAATACAAGGCCCTCGCCACCGCCTGGCTGCGCAAGCGCGGCGCCTGGCAGGTCGTCGACCGGGTGCAGGCCATCGACGACGTCTCCACCCTTGCCGACAACTCCGGTTACTCGCCGTTCCTGACCACCGAGCAGAAGGTCGAACTGCTGGAGACCGCCGACCCGGTCACCCGCCTCAAGCTCGCCACCCAGCAGCTCCGCGACCACCTCGCCGAGCAGGACGTCGCCGAGACCATCGCCAAGGACGTCCAGGAGGGCGTCGACAAGCAGCAGCGGGAGTTCCTGCTCCGCCGTCAGCTGGAAGCCGTACGCAAGGAACTGCGCGAGCTCAACGGCGAGCAGGAGGGCGAGGAGTCCGACGACTACCGCGCCCGCGTGGAGGCGGCCGACCTGCCCGAGAAGGTGCGGGAAGCCGCCCTCAAGGAGGTCGACAAGCTGGAGCGGTCCAGCGACCAGTCCCCGGAGGGCTCCTGGATCCGCACCTGGCTGGACACGGTCCTCGAACTGCCGTGGAACGAACGGACCGAGGACGCGTACGACATCCAGGGCGCCCAGGCGATCCTCGACGCCGAGCACGCGGGTCTCGAGGACGTGAAGGAGCGGATCACCGAGTACCTGGCGGTGCGCAAGCGCCGTAGCGACCGGGGGCTGGGCGTCGTCGGCGGCCGGCGCGGCGGTGCGGTCCTGGCCCTCGTCGGGCCGCCCGGTGTCGGCAAGACCAGCCTCGGGGAATCCGTGGCCCACGCCATGGGCCGCAAGTTCGTCCGTGTCGCCCTCGGCGGCGTACGGGACGAGGCGGAGATCCGCGGCCACCGGCGGACGTACGTCGGCGCGCTGCCCGGCCGGATCGTGCGGGCGATCAAGGAGGCCGGGTCGATGAACCCGGTGGTCCTGCTCGACGAGATCGACAAGGTGGGCTCCGACTTCCGCGGCGACCCCGCGGCGGCCCTCCTGGAGGTCCTGGACCCGGCGCAGAACCACACCTTCCGCGACCACTACCTGGAGGTCGAGCTCGATCTGTCGGATGTCGTCTTCCTCGCCACGGCCAACGTGCTGGAGGCGATCCCGGAGGCGCTGCTCGACCGGATGGAGCTGGTCCGGCTCGACGGGTACACCGAGGACGAGAAGGTCGTCATCGCCCGTGACCACCTGCTCCCGCGTCAGCTGGAGCGGGCGGGGCTCGCCAAGGACGAGGTCGTCATCGACGAGAGCGCGCTGCGCAAGCTCGCCGGCGAGTACACCCGCGAGGCGGGCGTCCGCACCCTGGAGCGGTCGATCGCGAGGCTGCTGCGCAAGGTGGCGGCCCAGCACGAACTGGGCGAGCGGAAGCTGCCGTTCACCGTCACGGACCAGGAGCTGCGCGGTCTGATCGGCCGGCCGCACCACGTGCCCGAGTCGGCCCAGGACCCGGCGGAGCGCCGTACGGCGGTCCCCGGGGTGGCGACCGGACTCGCGGTCACCGGAGCGGGCGGAGACGTGCTGTTCGTCGAGGCGTCGCTGGCCGACCCGGAGACGGGCGCGGCGGGTCTGACGCTGACCGGCCAGCTGGGTGACGTGATGAAGGAGAGCGCGCAGATCGCGCTGAGCTTCCTGCGGTCGCGCGGCGCGGAGCTCGAACTGCCGGTCGGCGACCTGAAGGACCGGGGCGTGCACATCCACTTCCCGGCGGGCGCGGTCCCGAAGGACGGCCCGAGCGCGGGCGTCACCATGACGACGGCGCTGGCCTCGCTGCTCTCCGGCCGCCTGGTCCGCACGGACGTGGCGATGACGGGCGAGGTCTCGCTGACCGGCCGGGTCCTGCCGATCGGCGGCGTGAAGCAGAAGCTGCTCGCCGCGCACCGCGCCGGGGTGACGACCGTCATCATCCCGAAGCGCAACGAGGCCGACCTGGACGACGTCCCGGCGGAGGTGCTGGACAAGCTCGACGTCCACGCCGTCACCGACGTCCGCCAGGTCCTGGAGCTGGCGCTGTCCCCGGCGACCAACGGGGCGACGCCGGAGGTTCCGGTGGCGGCGTGAGGCCGTAGTCCTCAGCGGGCTCGGCCCGCGGCTGCCGGATGAGGTGAAGGCCCGGGTTCTCGTGAGGGAGGCCCGGGCCTTCGCCGTATGCCGGGGTGGGTCAGCCGGCGGCGAGTGCCTGTACGCGGTCCAGGGCGCCGTTGAACCGGTCGTGGTCGCCGACCGTCGGGCCGGAGGAGGTGTACTGCCACATGGTGTACGAGCTCCAGCCGGCCGGGAGGGTGCCCGCCGTCGAGGCGTACCGGGCGATCCACAGCGGGTTGGCGGAGAAGCCGCCGTAGTTTCCGGTGCACTGGGTCCACCAGTTGGTGGCCGTGTAGATGACGGCGTTGCGGCCGGTGCGCGCCTTGTACTGGTTCAGGAAGTCGCGGATCCAGGTGACCATCGCGCTCTGCGACTTGCCGAAGCAGGCGTCGCCGTACGGGTTCCATTCGATGTCGAGGGTGCCGGGCAGTGTCCTGTTGTCCCGGTACCAGCCGCCGCCGCTGTCGACGAAGTAGTCGGCCTGCGTCGCGCCGCTGCTGGTGTCCGGGGTGGCGAAGTGATAGGCGCCGCGGATCATGCCGACGTCGTGGGAGCCGTTGTACTGCTGGCTGAAGGAGGGATTCGTGTAGTACGTCCCCTCGCTCGCCTTGGTGTACGCCCAGCGCACCCCGCTGTTCCACAGGGTCGACCAGGAGACGTTGCCCTGGTAGCTGGCGACGTCGACGCCCTCCGCCTGGGTGGCACGGGTACCGGCGGGCAGACCGTCCTGGCCGTCATGCGCTACGACGCCCATTCCCATGTGGGCGGAGCCGCGGGCCGGGGTGGCGGTGGCCTCGGGGGATTCGGCGGCCGGGGCGGCGGCCGGGTGGAGCAGGGCGAACGCGGTGAGCAGGAGTGCGACGACGAAGAGGCGTCGGGGACGTATCGGTCCGGGTCTGTGCACGGGCATGGCGTGCCTCCGAAGGCTCGGTGATGCTCGGTTGGGGGAACACGGGACGGCCGTGCCGGGCTGGCGTGAGCATGCCAGCCGCTGCTCGGCCAAGACGCTTCGTACGACGACGAGGGGTGGGAAGCGGGACCGGCGGCTGCCGTTGGTCCAGCCCTGCGAAATACTTACGGAGCCGCGGTGATGGCGCAATTTGGCGGAAACCTTCACGACCGGGATATCCAAGGCAGGGGCTGACGTGCACGAAGACGGAAACGGTGGCGGGAGCCTGGGCGGGGCCGACGTGGCGCCGCACGGTGTGGACCAGCCCGGATTCCTCGCGCTGGAACGTGAGTTGACCGTCCTGCTGCGCCGCGCCCGGGCCAACCAGGGTGAGATGGCCCGCGAGGTCCATCCCGACCTGGAGTCTGCGGCCTACGGCCTGCTCGTCCGTCTGGATGAATGCGGCCGTCAGCGCGCCACGGAACTGGCCGCCTACATCGGCGTCGGCAAGGCCACGATGTCCCGCCAGCTGCGTGCCCTGGAGGACCTGGGCCTCGTCGCCCGCGCACCCGACCCGGCGGACGGCCGGGCCTGGCTCGTCGACCTCACGGAGGAGGGCCGCTCCCGGGTACAGCGGGTCCGCGACGCCCGCCGGGCCCGGTACGCGGGCCGGCTGGCGCACTGGGACCCGGGAGAGGTCACCGAACTGGCGCGACTGCTGCACCAGCTGAACCGCGGCATGGAGAAGTAGTCCGCCGCCGGTTGCCGTGGGTTGAGTGGCCGACGGGGAGCTCGACGGCGGACGGACGGCCGTACGGGGTACTCGGCGACGCGGACCGGAAGCCCGCCGTCCGACAGGTCGTGTCGTCGCGGATCAGCCCCTGGCCGGGCCTCCCGAACCCCGCGTGAGGGCACGGCCGACAGCGGACAGCCCCGGGGGTGAGCCAACCGGCCGTCCGGGCGATCGCCCGGTTGGCGGTGAGGGCGGCGATCCGGGCGGGGCGAGGCGGGTGGCGCCGGGGGCCTCGGTGCGGGTGGCGAGGGCGGTGGCGGTGCCGCCGGGTGCTGTGCCGGAGCGGCCTCCGTAATCCGGACGAAAGACACGACCCGGTGCGTCGCTAGGAGTGGCAGCTCGCTGGCCTCGTCGTCCATCTCGGGGGACGTCACCGGGAAGGACGCGGGACCTTCCCGGTAGGCCGGGGCGCCCCGGTGTGTCCTCCGGAGTGGCAGCTCACGGTGGCGGGTCTGGTGACCATGTCGGCGCGCATCGCCGGGAGGAACCGCCGAACCTTCCTGGTCGGCCCGGGGTGCCCGGCGCATTGCCCAGGGGCTGTAGCTCATGGCGGCGGGCCTCATCGATCACCCCGTGGGGCATCGCCGGACTTGCCCGGACGACCCGGCAACGCCCCGCTGCGTCCTCAGGTGGCAGCTCACGGTGGCGGGTCTGGTGACCATGTCGGCGCGCATCGCCAGGAGGGACCGCCGGACCTTCCCGGTCGGCTCGGGGGCGCCCCGGCGCATCGCCAAGAGTGGCAGCTCACGGCGGCAGGTGTCGTCGGCTGGGACTGCTCCGGACCCGGTTGGCCCGGGGCACCCCGGTGTGTCCTCAGGAGTGGCAGCTCACGGCGGCGGGTGCCGCCGGCAGGGACCGCCGGACCCGGTTGGCCCGGGGGCACCCCGTGCGTCGCCAAGAGCTGCAGCTCACGGCGGCGGGACTCGTCGGCCACCTAGGGGGGCGCCGGGAGGGGCCCCGGCCGGCACACGGCGTCCCGGGACGCCGGCTCGCGGATGTCTCCTCGGTGGTCGGCGCGGCCGGAGTTGCCGCGCAGACCCTCACAGTTCCGCGTACGCCACCGTCGCGTCGTCGTGGTGACGGCGGGGCTCCTCGGCGGTCGGCGCTGCCGGGATTGTCGCGCTGCCTCTCACAGTTCCGCGTACGCCACCGTCGCGTCGTCGTGGTGACGGCGGGGCTCCTCGGCGGTCGGCGCTGCCGGGATTGTCGCGCTGCCTCTCACAGCTCCGCGTACACCACCGTCGCGTCGTCGTGGGTCTTGCTGCGGCGTAGATGTGTCCGGGTCTCCGCGTCCGCCCGCTCCAGGTTCCGGACGTGGTCCACCAGTGTCTGCGCGCCCTCCTTGCGGACGAGGCTGAGGCAGTCTCCCCAGCCGCCCTCGTGGAACTTCTCCACCCAGCGGGTCGCCCCGTCCGTCAGGGCCACCAGGGTGCGTACCGCCGATCGGGGCAGCACCCCCGTCACCGCGCGCCCCGCCACCGACGGGTCGGCCGCCGCCGTGAAGAAGCCGCCCTCCTTGTTGCGGAGGGTGGCGTCGATCAGGGCGTCCGTGGCCAGGGAGGTGCGGGGGAGGCGGGAGAGGCGGTCGTCCAGGACGGCCGTGACCGTGCCGTCGGGTGCCTCCACGAGCAGCGCCGAGTCCGACAGGACCAGGTACTCGACCGTCTGCGGGGACCACCGCGCCATCACCACCGTCGCCTGCGGTGTCCGCGGGTGAGAAAGGTCACAACCTTCACCATGTGTCTCCGCTGTGCGCGCGATGGCCCGGGACAGCACCTCGGCCAGGGGAACATCCATGAGCGAAACGGCCAGTTCGGTCAGCGCCCCGCCGAGACGGGCCGTGAACCAGGGGACGGAATGCAGACAGCCCGTCGGGCCGGCGGGCGGGGTGACCCCGTCGAGGGCGATCAGTACGCCGCCCTTTCCGGAAGCGGGCAGTGCGACGCTCGCGAAGTCCTCGTTGGGGCGGTTTACATCACCAGGTTCCGAGACAAGTTCCGTACGCATTCGGCCAGTCTGCACGAGCCCTCCACAAGCTTCGCCAAAGGGCGGCAACAGCCGCGGAATTGACGCACTCGCGCAGGTCAGTCGCCAGGTTTGGGGTGGAATGGTTCACTCCGGGCAGGCGTAGCGGCGAATATTGCCATCGGTCTTCGCCGACGTCCAACCGGCCTGCCGTACAAGGTCCGTGCGCGTGCCGCAGGAACTTGCCCGCCAACTCCCCTCCGGGGTTCACTCCTTCGGGTGGCGGCTCAGGCGATGTGCGGCCACCGCCCACCGGCGCTGGGAGGGTCGGGAACCGTACCCCGGTGTGCACAGCAGTTGACGGAGCGTCACCCCGGGCCCATGGGTATCACGAGTTCAGGAATGCGAGCAGCGGTGCAGAAGACGCGGCCTCGTCGCACAGGCAAGCAGACGGCCTCCGGCAACGGCGGGGAGCGCACACCCGCCACGCCCGGCGCCCCCGAGACCCCCGTCGGCAAGGGCCGCCCCACCCACGTCCGCACCCGGCTGATCCTCGCCGTCGCCGTCGTGGCCGCCGCCGTCGCCGGAGCCGGCGTCCCCTCGCTCGTCACCGCCTCCGGGGAGCTCCACGACTCCCAGGACCTGGTGACGTTCGCCGAGCAGACCCAGGACGCCCTCGACCTCGCCCACTCGCTCGCCGACGAACGCGACGAGGTCACCTCCTACATCGCGGCCGGACGGCCCGGGGCGAAGGCGCCCGGCGAGCAGTCGAGCGCCCGCGTCGACCGCCAGGTCGAGGAACTGCGCGCCCACACCGACCTGTCCACGGGCCTGCGCGGCGACCTCGACGACATCGCCGCCGTACGACGCTCCGCGCTCACCGGCAAGAGCACCGCCATCGAGGCGCACAACGCCTACTCCGCCGCCATCACCGAGCTGCACCGGCTCGCCGAGGAACTGGCCGAGAGGATGCCGTCCCGCGCGGGCTCCGGCGCCTACGCCCTCGCCGAGCTGGACTCCGCCGTGCAGCAGGCCGCCGCCACCCGTGGACTGCTGCTCGCGGCGGTCAGCGTGCCGACGTCGACCGAGAGCGACTACGACCCGATCACCGGTCTGACGACCACCAAGAAGGTCTCCTCGAAGGCCGACGCCGCTCAGCGCGACGCGCTCAGCGCCGCCGCCCAGCAGGCCCGGCTGCGTTCCGACGCGGCCCTCGCCGACTTCCAGGACTCCGCGCCCGCCACCGCCAAGGCGCGCTACGACTCCACGGTCACCGGCCCCGAGGTCAACTCCGCCGACAAGTACCTCGCCGCCCTGACCGACCAGCCCACCCTCTCCGGCGGCGAACTCGGCACCAGCACCAGCAAGCTCGACGCGGCCCTCTCCGCCCGCGTCGACCTCATGCGCGGCGCCGAGTCCGCGCTCTTCGACCGCCGGGTCAAGGAGCTCGCCCAGCTGCGTGACGACGACGTCACCACGCTGGAGCTGCGTGTCGCGATCCTCGGCGCCCTGATGCTGCTGGCCGTCGGCATCGCCACCGCCATGGCCCGCACCCTCACCCGCCCCCTGTCCGTGCTGCGCCGCGGTTCCGCCCGGCTCGCCGGGGCCGAGGACCCGACCGCCGAGGAAGCGGTCTCCTTCACCGGCCGCAACGACGAGTTCGCTCAGGTCGTCCGCTCCGTCAACGCCCTGCACGCGCACACCGTCGCGCTCGCCGAGCGGATCAACACCCTGGAGTCCGACCGCAAGCACCTGGTCGGCCAGCGGCAGAAGATGGCGGACGCGCGCGAGCAGCTCAAGGGTGAACTCGCAGAGTCCGCAGCCCAGTTGGAGCGGCTGCGCACCACCATCGGCGCCACCTTCGTCAGCCTCGCGCTGCGCACCCTCGGCCTCGTGGAGCGGCAACTCGCCGTCATCGAGAGCCTGGAGGAGCGCGAGCAGGACCCGGACCGCCTGGCGACCCTCTTCAAGCTCGACCACTTCGCCACGGTCATGCGCCGCCACAGCGAGAACCTCCTCGTCCTGGCCGGCACGGAACACGTGCAGCAGAGCGCCGGGCCCGTCCCGCTCGTCGACGTCGTCCGCGCCGCGGTCAGCGAGATCGAGCGCTACGAGCGCGTCCGCATCGCCGCCCTGCCGCCGCACGCCCACGTGGCGGGTTTCGCCGCGGACGACCTCTCGCACCTGCTGGCCGAACTCATGGAGAACGCCACCGCGTTCTCCCCGCCAGACCTGCCCGTCGAGGTCTCCGGCTGGCTCCTGGAGAGCGGCGAGGTCATGCTCTCCGTGCAGGACGAGGGCATCGGCATGACCGCCGAGCGGATGACCACCCTCAACTCCCGCCTCGCCGAGTTCGATCCCGAGGCCGCGTACGAGTCGTACGACGAGGGTGACGAGGGACTCGGCCTGGGCCTGTACGTCGTGGCCCGGCTCGCCCACCGGCACGGTGTCCGGGTGCAGCTGCGCGAGCAGAAGCAGGGCGGGGTGGCCGCGGTGGTGGTCCTCCCGAAGTCCCTACTCACCGCCGCGCCCACGTCCGCCGTGCCGGCCTCCGGCACCGGCCCGGTCACCGGCGCGCCCCACTCCCTCCCCGGCGCCGACGCGGAGGTCAACTCCAACGTCCTGAGCGGCCGTACGCAGAGCGGTGACCCCCTCGTGGACCTGGCCGAGAAGGCCGTACGCCACGCGGAGGCGGAGTCCCCCGCCGAGACGACGATGGTCCTGGCCCCGATCCCGGCACAGGGGGAGCCGGACCCCGTACCGGAGGAGCCGTCGGCACCCGGACCCACGGCCGCCGAGACCGAAGCCGCGACTGAACACGCCCGCGCCGACGAGGAGCCCGTCACCGACAAGGGCCTCCCCAAGCGCACCCCCAAGATCACCGCACCCACCGTCCCGGCGCCCCGTCAACGGAACAGCTCCGTGGACGCCGACGCCCTCCGCCGCAGGCTGGGCGGCTTCCGCCGGGGGGCAGAGGCCGGATACCGGGACGTGGAAGCGGAGATCAAGGAACAGACCGGCGAGAGCAGACTGCCGGCGACGCACAGCACCGCATCCGAAGAAGCCACGGGGGGCACAGCCGAGGAGGCAAGCAGTTGACCGCGCCCAGTACCTTCGGACTGAGTCGTGAAGCACGCAATCTCCACTTCCTGCTGACCAACCTCGTCGAGGAGGTCCCCGGCGTCCAGTCCGTCGCCGTGGTCTCCTCCGACGGACTGCTCCTGCTCTCCTCCGACGCCGAGCGGAACGCCGAGGCCCGCGAGGCCCGCGAGGCGAAACCCTCCGGCCCGCGCGGCTCGTCCGCCGACCTCGCGACCGTCGTCTCCGGCATCGGCAGCCTCACCCTGGGCGCCGCGAAGCTCATGGACTTCGGGGCGACCAAGCACACCATGATCGCGATGGACGACGGCAGCCTGTTCGTGATGTCGATCAGCGACGGTTCGCTGCTCGGTGTGCACGGCTCCGCCGACTGCGACATGAGCGTGGTGGCGTACCACATGGCGCTGTTCGTCGGCCGCGCGGGACACGTCCTGACCCCCGAACTCCGCAGCGAGCTGCGCCAGTCGCTGGAGAACGACGAGACAGGGAGCGTCCGATGACGAACAGGCCCGGGCTCCCGGTCCGCGGCGGTGACCGCAAGGCCGCCCGGGTACGGCCGTACTCGCTCACCGGCGGCCGTACCCGCTTCGGCCATGTCCTCCTCGTGGAGACCTTCGTGGCGAGCACGGCGGCCCTCGAAGCCGCCGAGGAGCGCAAGGAGCTCACCAACGGCTCGCTGAGGTCGGTCATGCCGGAGCTGCGGGCCATCGTCGAACTGTGCCGCCGGATGCGCACGGTGGCCGAGATCGCCGCGCTGCTGAAGATGCCGCTCGGCGTGGTCCGGGTGCTCCTCAGCGACCTCGCGGACCAGGGAAAGATCCGTGTGTACGGCACCGGGACCGGTCACGGTACGGGCCGTCCCGACCGCGCTCTGCTGGAAAGGGTGCTGAGTGGACTCCGTCGTCTCTGACGCCGCCGCCTCCCAGGCGTTCGGCGTCACCCCGTTCGTCGATGTCGAGACCGACGACAACCTCAGGTCCTGGCAGACGGACCGCACCCGGGCCCCCATCGCCACGAAGATAGTCGTGGCCGGCGGCTTCGGCGTCGGCAAGACCACCCTCGTCGGCACCGTCTCGGAGATCGAGCCCCTCCAGACGGAGGCGCTGATGACCGAGGCCAGCGAGCAGGTCGACGACCTCACCGGCACCCCGGAGAAGGTCACCACCACCGTGGCCATGGACTACGGCCGCATCACGCTCGACGACGACCTGGTCCTGTACCTCTTCGGCACGCCGGGCCAGGAGCGCTTCTGGTTCATGTGGGACGACCTGGTGCGGGGCGCGATAGGCGCCGTCGTCCTGGCGGACACCCGCCGCCTCAAGGACTCCTTCCCCGCCCTCGACTACTTCGAGAGCTGCGGACTGCCGTACATCGTCGCGGTCAACCACTTCGACGGCAGTGCTCGCTTCGAACCGGAGGACGTGCGAGAGGCGTTGACGATCCCCGCCCACATACCTGTCATGATCATGGACGCGCGACGGAAGATCTCGGTGATCGAGACGCTCCTGTCCCTGGTCGGCCACGCACTGGACGTCACCCCCGAGTAGGAGAACAGCCCCCGCATGCGCAAGATACTCGTCGTCGGAGCCGGTCAGTCCGGACTCCAGCTCGCCCTCGGCCTCCAGTCGCACGGCTACGAGGTCACCCTGATGTCCAACCGGACGGCGGACGAGATCCGCTCCGGCCGGGTCATGTCGACGCAGTGCATGTTCCACACGGCACTCCAGCACGAGCGCGATCTCCAGCTGAACTTCTGGGAGTCCCAGGCCCCGAAGATCGCAGGGCTCGGCGTCTCGGTGGCGGCTCCCGGCTCGTTCGACCCGGGGCCCTCGCAGCGCGCGATCGACTGGCTGGGCAGGCTCGACGGGTACGCGCAGTCGGTCGACCAGCGGGTCAAGATGGCCGGCTGGATGGAGACCTTCGCGCAGCGCGGCGGCCAGCTCGTCATCCACGGCGCGGCGGTCGGCGACCTCGACTACTTCTCCCGTACGTACGACCTCGTGCTGGTCTCGGCCGGCAAGGGCGAGCTGGTCTCCATGTTCGCGAGGGACCCGGAGCGCTCCCCGTACACCGAGCCGCAGCGCGCGCTCGCCGTCTCCTACGTGCACGGCCTGGGCCCGCGCCCCGAGCACCCGGAGACCGAGGCCGTCCGCTGCAACCTCGTCCCCGGCGTCGGCGAGCTCTTCGTCATGCCGACGCTCACGACCTCCGGGCGCGCCGACATCCTCTTCTGGGAGGGCATACCCGGCGGCCCGCTCGACGTCTTCAACGGCGTGAAGGACCCGGCGGAACATCTCTCCCTGACCCTGGAACTCATGGAGAAGTTCCTGCCCTGGGAGTACGCGCGCGCCACGAACGTCGAACTCACGGATGCCGGTGGCACGCTGGCCGGCCGCTACGCGCCCACCGTGCGCAATCCGATAGGCCGCCTGCCCGGTGGGGGACTGGTTCTGGGCGTGGCCGACGTCGTCGTCGGCAACGACCCGATCACCGGGCAGGGCTCCAACTCCGCGGCCAAGTGCGCGGCTTCCTATCTCGCGTCGATTCTCGACCAGGGGGAGAAGGAGTTCGACGAGGAGTGGATGCGGGCGACGTTCGAGCGGTACTGGGCCACCGCCCAGCACGTCACCAAGTGGACGAACGCGATGCTCGCGCCGCCGCCGGAGCACATCCTGAATCTGATCGGCGCGGCCGGGCAGCTGCCGCCGGTGGCGGACCGGTTCGCCAACGGCTTCGACGACCCGGCCGACTTCGAGAACTTCTTCTACGAGCCGGAGAAGGCGGGCGCCTACCTGGCTTCCGTGGCGGGCGGCTGATCGTCACCTTTGCGGGTGCGGGCCGTCTGCGGCCGGTCGTGTCGTTCCCCGTGCCCCTTCGGGGCGCGTCTGTCCGGACGTACGGCTCCGAGGAGCGGGTGGGCCGCGATCGGGGAGATCTTGATGCGCTCGCCGGTCCTCGGGGCCTCGATGACCTTTCCCCTCCCCACGTACATCGCCACGTGGGTCGCCTTGGGGAAGTAGATCACCAGGTCACCGGGGCGCAGGTTCTTCAGCGGGATCCTCGGCAGCCGCGCCCACTGCTCCTGGCTGGTCCTCGGGATCGGGGTGCCGGCATGGGCCCAGGCCTCCGACGTCAGGCCCGAGCAGTCGTACGTCCTCGGGCCCTCCGCGCCCCATTCGTACGGCTTCCCCAGCTGCCGCCGGGCGTACCGCAGGGCCGTCTCGCCCTTCGGGGTGGGCTTGTGGTCCTCCTGCGCGAGGGCGCCGGAGGTCGTCAGCTCCTCCTGCGCCTTCTCGACCCCCTTCTCCTCGAACTCGGCCAGCCGGGTGAGCTGTTCGGCGGTGAGGGAGGCGAGGAGTTCCTCCACGTCGGTGAGCTTCGCCCGTACGCCGTCCCGCTCCCGCTTCTGCCGGGCCGCGAGCGTGAGCTGGTCGTCGAGCGCCTTGCGCGCCCTGCGGGCGAGTTCGCCGGCCCGGTGCTCGGTGCCGGTCAGGCGGCCCACCGTCACGGCCCGCTCACGTGCCAACTGGCCGATGACATGGCCCTGGTCGAGAGCGTGCTGGGGATCGCGGGCGAGCAGGAGGCGGACGTACGGCGAGATGTCGGTGCTGTTCTGGTACTGCTGCCGGGCCAGCCGTCCCGCGGCGCCCCGGCCGTCGTGCAGGGAGAGGCGGGCCTTGGAGAGCTGCGTGTCGAGGCGGGTGACCTCCGCGCGCTTCTCCTTCAGCTTCTCCTCGGTGGCGTTGTAGGCCTCGGTGGCCTCCTCGGCCTCCCGGTACAGCCCCTGAAGATCCGTCACCAGATCGGCGACGGAACGCTCGCGCGGCTCCGGCTCCGGGACGGCCGCCGCGGGCAGCGGCGCGAGGACGGTCCCGACCGCCACCGCCGCCGTACACACCAGGCGCAGAACCCTTCCTGACACGTCATCACCTCCTGTGCGGAGCAGCCCCTCTGTTCCGCACGGTGAGCATCAGGCGGCCTCGGTGTCCTCGCGCGCCGGGTGGGCGGTTCGGCGCAACGTCGTCACCCTTCGGTGTCAGCCGGCTTGTCGTTCGGCCCGTCGTCCGGCCCGTCGTCCGGCCTGTCGGGCTTGGACCAGGGCCACTTCGGCCTGTCCACCTTGCCTTCGGGGTCGTACTCGTACTTCCACCCCTTCTGGATCCCCATCCTGGAGTGGCCCCTGGGCACCAGGCGGTAGACCAGCACGGTGGGCGGGCCGCCGGCCGCGTCGGGGACGGGGACGCGGTACGTCTTCGGCGGCCGGCCCGTGGGTCCCAGCAGCACGGGCAGCACCCGGCCGTCCAGGGGGCCGCCCTCGAAGGGGGTGTCTTCGCTCTTCACCGCACCAGTGTCAGCCATCCGCCGCGAGGGCCGTGACCAGTGCGGCGGTCTGCGGGTCGCGGTTCGCGGTCACGGAGAGCACGGCGACGAACTGCTCGACCAGCCAGTCGCGCAGCTCCTCGACCGGGGGCTGCTTGCCCTCGTCGAGCCAGATCAGCGAGGCCGCCTCCACCGCGGTGATCCACATCCGTACCGTCATGCGCAGCAGCAGGCCGGGTTCGGTGACGCCGAGGTGGCTGAGGATGTGCTCGGCGGCGGCCCGTCGTACGCCGTCGACGATGGCGGTGGTCCGGGACGTCTCGACCACGCTGCCGCCCTGGAGGAGCGCGCTGAAACCGGCGTCGTGCTCGTCGACGAAGGCCAGGTAGCGGTCGAGGGCGCGGGCGAGGCGGATGAGCGGGGGCCCCGCCCGGGGTTCGTCGAAGCACTGCTCCAGCTCGTCGGCGGCGGAGCGGAGGGCGGCCTCGTAGAGCTGCTGCTTGCCGCCCGGGAAGTACCGGTAGACGAGAGGACGGGAGACTCCGGCGGCTTCCGCCACGTCGTCGAGGGAGACGTCCTCGGGAACCCGGTGCGCGAAGAGGGTGAGGGCGGCTTCGAGAAGCTGGCTCCGACGCTCCTCGACACTCAGCCGACGGTAAGCGGGAGCGGATGGGGTCATGCCTCGAAGGGTAGTCGGCCGCCTGCGGATACGTCGTGGCTGGTCGCGCCCCGCGGCGGAGCCGCTGATGTCACAGCCCCGCGCCCCTGAGTGGGTGCAGTCAGACGTGCCTCGCAATACCCACCTGTTAGGGGCGCGGGGAACTGCGCGACCAGCCCCCACCGGGCCCGCACCCGACCGTCAAGCCAGTAGCCCCGACGACCTCCACAGCCGTCGCCCGACACCCCGCAGCACCCCGATGTCGTCCAGGAAGTCGGTCAACCGCCGAGCCCCCGTCTGCATGACCTCACGACGATGCCCGCTCGCCTTCACCTGCGCCAGCGCCTCCCGCTGGTCGAGGCCCACGTTCGTGTACACCTCCGGATTCACGAACGCCACGGAGAACACCCGCGCGAACTCCCCGGACGTCACCCGGGTGAACTCCTGCGACCACCGCGGGGCGGAGACCATCTGCCGTCGCAGTTCCTCGCGGGCGTACCGCACATGGCGTGCCTCCTCCACCACGTGGATCCGCGTCACGCCCCTGATCAGCGGCTGCACCCGCTCGTCCGGGAACGTCAGCCGCTGCATCCAGTCGAGGATCTCCTCGCCCAGCAGCGTCGCCGTGAAGGATCCGGGTGTCGTGGAGATCGTCTTGAACAGCCGGCCCAGCTGCTGATGGCCCCGGCTCACCGGATACCAGGGCGTCCCGCCCCGGGAGATCAGCCGCGCGAACATCTTGGAGTGCCGGCACTCGTCCTCGATCTCGGTGAGCGCGTACCGCACATGCGCACTCGTCGCCGCCTTGTCGTAGATGTGACGGCACAGCAGCTGCATGAGGATGATCTCGAACCAGATCCCCAGCGAGGCCAGCGCCGCGGCCTCGTGCTGCGAGAGCAGGATCCGCTGTTCCTCGCTCATCCGCCGCCACATCGGGGTGTCGTACAGCGAGACCAGCTCCGGCGGCCAGAACCACTTGCCCTCCTCGAAGGGCGCGTCCCAGTCCAGTTCCTCGTCCGGGTCGAAGGAGTGCTTCCTTGAGGAGTCGAGCAGCCGCTCGGCGACCTGCTCCCGGTCCTTGAGCAGACCGAGCGCGTCACGCAGCCCTTCGAGCGCGTCGACTTCTGTCAGACTCGTCATGGCTCTTATGAGACTGCTTGTCAGCAAGCTCGTCAATCCCTTGCGCACGACTTGTTGACCCGGCGTCTACGAAGGGGCAGCCTGCGGAACATGCCGACTTTCGACCTGTACACCACGGACCCCGGGGACCCCCACTGGCAGGTACCGGCGACGGGCAAGGCCCGTTTCAGCTGGGAGTACGACGACGGCCGCGAGCGCCTGCTGGCCCTCTACCAGAAGGGCAAGGACAAGCAGTGGGACGGGCAGAAGCGCATCGACTGGAGCATCGAGGTCGACCCGTACGACCCGCTCGGCACCCCCGACGAGTCCATCTCCGTCTACGGCACCAAGTACTGGGCCAAGTTCACCGACCAGGACAAGGGAGAGCTCCGCCGGCACCTCGCCTCCTGGCAGTTCAGCCAGTTCCTGCACGGCGAGCAGGGCGCGATGGTGTGCGCCGCGCGGATCGTGGAGTCCGTCCCCGACCTCGACGCCAAGCTCTACTCGGCGACCCAGGTGATGGACGAGGCCCGGCACGCGGAGATCTACGGCCGCTTCCTGCACGAGAAGATCGGGATGCTGTACCCGATCAACGACAACCTCCAGTCCCTGCTGGGCGACACGCTGAGCGACTCGCGCTGGGACATGCCCTACCTCGGTATGCAGGTCCTCATCGAGGGTCTCGCGCTGGCCGCCTTCGGCATGATCCGCGACACCACCGACAAGCCCCTCCCCAAGCAGATCCTCGCCTACGTCATGCAGGACGAGGCCCGGCACGTGGCCTTCGGCCGTATGGCGCTGCGCGACTACTACAGGCAGCTCTCCGACGCCGAACTCCGCGAACGCGAGGAGTTCGTCATCGAGGGCTGCTACCTGATGCGTGACCGCCTGCGCGGAGTAGAGGTCCTGGAGAACTTCGGCATCCCGAAGGCCGAGGCCGAGGAGTACGCCGAACGGTCCGAATTCCTCGCCCTCTTCCGCCAGTTGCTCTTCTCCCGGATCGTCCCCTGCGTCAAGGACATCGGCCTGTGGGGCAAGCGTCTCCAGCAGGCCTACGTCGACATGGGTGTGTTCGAGATGGGCGACTCCAACCTCGATCTCCTCATGGCCCAGGACGAGGAGATCGCGGAGAAGCTGGACGCGGAGCGCTTCGCGGCGGAGGAGCGGGAGCGGGTCGCGGAGGTGGGTGAAGCGATCGAGGAGGGGGCCGCTCACATGGAGTAACGTACTGAGGTGTCCACGCCTCAGGGTCCGTACGGGCCGCAGAACCCTTACCACCAGCAGTTTCCGCAGCCTCCGCAGGGCCCTTACGCTCCGGGCCCGTACGGTCAGCAACAACCGTACGGCGCACCGCCCGTGCCGCCCCAGCAGCAGCCGTACGGAACTCCGTACCCTCAGCAGCAGCCGTACGGCTGGGGCGTGCCGCCTGTCGCTCCGCCCCCGAAAAGGCGCCCCCTCGTGGTGATCCTCGCCATCGTGGGCGGACTCGTCGCCCTGGGGGTGGCGGGTTCGGTCATGCGCGGGGTGGAGGAGTCGAGCGGTGCCGGCTATCCGGACGCCGAGTACTCCCTCGACGTGCCCAAAACGCTGCTGGGCGGCCGCTACGAACTCGCCCAGGACCTCTCCGACTCGGAGGATCGAGGACCAGGCGGAGGGCGCCTCCGGCTACAAGGACACGAAGGCCGCCATCGGGCAGTACAGCCTGGGCGGTGACGCGACCAAGGGCACGCTCGTGGTCTCGGGCATGTACGGGCGGTTCAAAAACCCCGACCGGGCGCGGGAGAGCCTGCTGAACGGCGCGGCGGCGGGCGAGGGTTCCCAGATCGCCGTATCGCCGCAGGACTTCCACCCCGACGGCGCCGACACCACCGTCACCTGCGAGGTCCTCACGACGGACCAGGGCGGCACGGAGATCACGGTTCCGATCTGCGCCTGGGGCGACGGCAACACGGGCGCGGCGATGACCGAGCTGACGGCGGCCACGATGACCCTGGACCCGGTCGAGGTCGACCTGGACAAGGCGGCGGCGACGGCGGCCCGGATCCGCTCGGAGATGCGCAAGCCGCTCTAGACCGAGCAGCCCAGATCGTCCGGGATCTCCAGAGCCGTGACCGGCTCCGCCCCCTGTGCCGGGAACGGCGTCCGCAGGGTGAACGCGTACGGGGTGGGCCCGTTCGTACGCAGGTGCAGCAGGCGGGACTCCGCCTCGGCGACCGTGGGGCGATGGCCGGCCGGGACCCACCACAGGGCCACCATGGCCTCCTGGACGCGCTCGAAGAACTCCCTGCGGCGGGCGAGCATCTCGCGGTGCCGGCCCTGGTACATGTACGCCGTCAGCGCGTTGGTGTCCCGCCACACCGACATGTTGATGATCAGCCATTCGTCGCCGAAGACGGCGATGTCCGTCGCGTCGCCGGTCTCGTCCTCCAGCCGCCAGACGAACCCGTCGGCGTTGTCGGCGTCGGCGTTCACGGGATCGAGGTTGTCGACGAAGGCCTTCAACTGCGGGGAGTCGAGCGGGGCTTTGAGGCGGCCGATGTTCACCTGGGCGAGTTGGTACGCGTTGGCTCCAGTCATGGACCGAACGTTAGGTCGGTTGTTCCGGAGGACTCAACCCCCGTCTCACTACTTGGAGTTGAGCACCGCTTCCATCACCGCCCGCGCGATCGGCGCCGCCATCCCGCCCCCCGTGATGTCCCCCCGGACGGCCGACGCGTCCTCCACCACCACGGCCACCGCGACCTTCGGCTCCATGTCCTGCTTGCCCTGGGCCCACGACACGAACCAGGCGTACGGCGTCCCGGAGTTGCCGATGCCGTGCTGGGCGGTGCCGGTCTTGCCGCCGACGACCGCGCCGGGGATGGCGGCGTTGGTGCCGGTGCCCTCCGTGACCACCTGGGCCATGAGCTCCTTCAGCCGTGCGGCCGTCGCCGGGTACATCGCCTGCCGTACCGGGCGCGAGCCCGCCGTCGCCACCGTGTCCCCGTCGTCCGTCGTCATCCGCTCCACCAGATAGGGCGTGCGGATCTGCCCGCCGTTGGCGACCGCCGCCGAGACCATCGCCATCTGGAGCGGGGTCGCGCGGGTGTTGTACTGGCCGATCGACGACAGGGCCAGCTGAGCCTTGTCGACGGTCGGGTCGAAGGTGCTGCGGGCCACCGAGAAGGGGATCCGCAGCGAGTTGTCGTTGAAGCCGAAGGCGCGCGCGGTGGCCGTCATATGACGCACCCCCACCTTCACCCCGAGCTTCGCGAACACCGTGTTGCACGACCACCGGAAGGCCTCCCGCAGGGACAGGTCCTCGCAGCCCTCGGACTCGTTGGTGAGGGAGGTGGTGGTACCGGGCAGGGTGTACGGCTCCGGCGAGTCGGTCGGCGCGTCCACGTCCTCGATGACACCCGCGTCCAGCGCGGCCGCCGCGGTGACCACCTTGAACGTGGAACCCGGCGGATAGGTCTGGCGTACCGCCCGGTTGAGCATCGGCTTGTCCACGTCCTCGTTGAGCCGGGCCCAGGCCCGGCCCACCCGCGGGTCGTTCCCGGACAGCGCCGCGGGGTCGTACGAAGGGGAGGACGCCAGCGCGAGGATACGGCCCGTCGACGGCTCCACCGCCGCCACCGCGCCCTTGCGCCCGCCGAGCCCGTGGAAGGCCGCCTTCTGCGCGGCCCTGTTGAGCGTGGTGACGACGTTCCCGCCCGGGTTGCGGCTGCGCGTGAAGTCGTTCCACAGCGGGAACGGCGTCAGCAGCGGGTCCGAGCCGGAGAGGACCGAGTCCTCGGTGTGCTCCAGGAAGGACGTGCCGTACTCCTGCGAGGCGAAGCCGGTCACCGGCGCGTACAACGGCCCGTCGGTGTACGTCCGTTCGTAGCGCAGCTGCTCCCCGGTGTCCCTGGATCCGGTGACCGGCCGCCCGCCGACCAGGATGTCGCCGCGCTCCCGGCCGTAACGGGCGATGGTCTCGCGGCGGTTGGCCGGGTTCTCGCCGTGGGTGCGGGCCTGGACGACCTGGACGCGGGCGGCGTTGACGAGGAGCGCCACCAGCAGCAGGGCACAGAAACAGGCGGCGTGCCGGATGTAACGGGCCATGTTGGGGGCTCGCGTCGTCACGGGTTCTCCTTTCCGTCGTACTGGTCGCGGGCCGAGTCGCTCACCCGGAGCAGCAGGGCGACGATCGCCCAGTTGGTGACGACCGACGAGCCGCCCTGCGCGAGGAACGGCATCGCCATGCCGGTGAGCGGGATCAGTCCGCCGACCCCGCCCGCGATCACGAACACCTGGAGCGCCACGATCGAGGCGAGTCCGATCGCCAGCAGCCGCCCGAACGGGTCGCGCAGGGCGAGGCCCGCCCGGAAGCCGCGCTCCACCAGCAGGGCGTACAGCAGGAAGATCGCGGCGAGGCCCGCCAGGCCCAGCTCCTCGCCGGCGGTCGCCAGGATGAAGTCCGACTTCGCGGCGAAGCCGATGAGGACGGAGTGGCCGAGCCCGAGCCCGGTGCCGAGGACCCCGCCCGCCGCGAAGGCGAACAGGGACTGCGCGAGCTGGTTCGGCCCCTGGCCCGCCTCGATCGACGCGAAGGGGTGCAGCCAGTCCTCCACCCTGATGTGCACATGCGGCTCCAGCCAGCCCACGGCGAAGGCGCCGACGGCGGCCAGCAGCAGTCCGAGCGCGATCCAGCCGGTGAGTCCGGTGGCGACGTACAGCAGAACGACGAACAGTCCGAAGAAGAGCAGCGAGGTGCCGAGGTCCCGCTCCAGGACCAGGACCCCGACGCTGATCAGCCAGATGGTGAGCAACGGGCCCAGCACCCGCCCGGTGGGCAGTTGAAGCCCCCACAGCCGCCGCCCCGCGAACGCCAGCGCGTTCCGGTTGGTCGCGAGATACGCGGCGAAGAACACCGCCAGCAGCACCTTGGCGAACTCGCCCGGCTGGATGGAGAACCCGGCGATCCGGATCCAGATGCGGGCGCCGTTCACGGAGGGGAAGAGGATCGGGAGGGTCAGCAGGACCAGTGCGGCGGCGACACAGACGTAGGCGTACCGCTGGAGCACACGGTGGTCGCGCAGCATCAGCACGACCACGATGAACAGGGTCACCCCGACCGTGGACCACACGAGCTGGGTGGGGGCCGCGCGGTCCCCGGGTGTCTCCAGGTCGAGGCGGTAGATCAGGACGAGGCCCAGGCCGTTGAGGAGTACGCCGATCGGCAGCAGGAGCGGGTCGGCGTACGGCGCCCTCAGGCGCACGGCCCCGTGGGCGATGAGCGCGAGCACGCCGAGCCCGGCGCCGTAACCGGCGGCGCCGGGCGGGACGGAGCCGTTCTTGGCGAGGCCGACAGCGCAGTAGCCGTACACCGACAGCAGGACGGCGAGGACGATGAGGGCCAGCTCGATGCCACGGCGCCGGGGCAGGCGTACCGAGGGAGCGGAGGTCTCCGCGGGGGCCACGGTGGTTCCGACCTTGGTCATGTCCGGAACTTACCCAAATAGGACGTGATGTCTCCTGGCGTGCGGGGAAGTCAGCACCAGCGTGGCGCCGTTCCGATGGTCCGGATGTAACGGGCCGGGCCCCAGGCCCAGGTGCCGTCCGTGAGGAGGTACCACTGGCGGTTGCCCTGGACGCTCCGGCCGTTGGTCTTGCAGAAGATCGAGACGACCTCGCCCCGTTCGGCCCACCGGATGATCCGGCCGCCCCGGTAGGGCGAACTGCGCAGCGCCAGCGAACTGGCCGTCACGACGCCTCTGGCCAGGCGGGGGTTGGGGTTCTGGCCCTGGCCCTGGTTCTGCGTTTGGCCCTGGTTCTGCGTTTGGCTCTGGCCCTGGTTCTGACCTTGGCCTTGACCCTGGCCCTGGCCCTGGCCCTGGCCTTGACCTTGACCCTGGCCCTGGCCCTGGCCCTGACCTTGGCCTTGGCCTTGGCCCTGGTTCTGCGTCTGGCCCTGACCCTGACCCTGGCCCTGACCCTGGCTCTGGCTCTGGCCCGGCTGGTCCTGGGGCTGGGTCTGTCCCCAGTCGTCGCGCGGGTCGTCCGGGTCGTCACCGGCGACGGCGGGCGTGGCGAGGGCGGTGGCGGCGAGGGCGCCGGCGGCCACGGCTATGGAGAGACGGGAGCGCAGGGACATGGGGGGACCTCCGTGATGGGGGTGCAAACCTGACTATTCGCCACGTTAGGAGCCCCGTACACAGGTCGCCTTTCACACTGAGCCATAGGAGAACCGGCCCAGGGCCGTCTACCGCAGGAACAACGTCGCGACCGCCCCGCCGTTCTCCGAGTTGACGAACGACAGGCGCGCCCCCAGCACCTCCGCCTGCCCCACCGCGATGGTCAACCCCAGGCCGTGGCCCTTCGATCCGCCCTCGGTACGGAACCGCTGCGGCCCGTGCTCGATGAGATACGGCGGGAACCCGTCCCCGTGATCCCGAACGGTCACCACCGGCCCGTCCACCGTCAAGGACACCGGACCCCGGCCGTGCCGATGCGCGTTGGCCACCAGATTGCCCAGCACCCGCTCCAGCCGCCGCCGGTCCGTCTCCACGGCAAGGTCCCGCACGACGACGACCTCGGTGTCGGTCCCGGACGCGCGCACCACCCGCTCGGCCAACGCTCCCAGTGGCTCGGTGTCCAGCTCCACGGTTTCCCGCCCGGTGTCCAGCCGGGAGATCTCCAGCAGATCCTCCGTCAGGGTCCGCAACGCCCCGACCCGATCCCGCACCAGCTCCGTGGGCCGCCCCGGCGGCAACAACTCGGCGGCCGCGTGCAGCCCGGTCAGAGGCGTCCGCAGCTCATGCGCGACATCCGCCGTGAACCGCTGCTCGGTCAGCAGCTTCCCCTGCAGGGACATCGCCATGGAGTCCAGCGCGGCGGCCACCGCGGCCACCTCGTCCTGCGGCCGTGACGGATCCTTCGTACGGGGATCGTCGACCCGTGCGTCGAGGTCGCCCGCGGTGATCCGCCGGGCCACCCGAGCGGTCGTGTGCAGCCGTTTCGTCACCCTGGTCACTGCGAACGCGCCCACCAGCAGCGTCGCCGTGATCGCCAGCGCCGACGACCACAGGATCGCCCGGTCGAGCGCGGCGATCGTCCGCGCGTTCTGCGAGTAGTCGACCTCCACGGCCAGCGACCGGTCCCCGTCCGCCGGACCCGCCGCCCACATCACGGGGCGCCCGCGGTGCACGCCGACCATCGTGCCGCGGTCCCCGGCCACCGCCAGCGTCCGCAGCGAGCCCGGCAGATCAGGTGGATCCACGCCGGCGTCCCACTTCAGCGTGTCCCCGGCCTCGTACGCCTCGGTCGCGTCCTTCAGCCGGCTCAGCGCCAGCTCACGGGCCTCGCCGACGGTCTGGTTCGTCACCGAGACATGCACGAGGACTCCGAGCAGCGCGGCGAGGGCGCAGCACATCACGGTGATGAAGACGGCGGCCTTCACGGCCAGCGTGCCGGACCAGCGGGGCAGCGCGAGTCTCATCGCGAGCTCGCGGACGCGCTGGGCGAGCCGCTGGGGACACGGGTGCTCTTGCCCGTCCGGAGCATCTCGTCGTGGGTGAGGAGCATCGCCTTCTGCTGCGGGTCCCAGGTCCACTGCAGCCGGTACTCGTAGCCGGCGACCTCGGACGGCGAGCGGATGATCACCGACCGCCCGGCCAGCTCGACCCCGCTGACCGCGTCCTCCCAGTGCATGACCCGCACCAGCCGGTGCTTCGCCACGGTGTAGACGCGTACGGCGGTGATGTCGCCGGGCAGCTGGCGGAAACCCAGCGTCAGGTCGTCGTGCCCGTCGCCGGTGAGGTCGCGGTAGTACGGCTGCAGGACGGGGCACGACTGCCGGGCCGCGCCGCTCTTGGCGCAGTCGGCCATGAGCCGGGCCGTGCGGTCGTAGCCGCCCGCGGTGTAGACGCCCGGGTCCGAGCCGATCTCCGCGCGGACGACCGCGACCGGGTCCACCTCGCGGATGTCGTCGCCGGGCACGGAGACGCCTTTGACGACCTGCGTGTCCACCTCGTCGATGGTGTACGCCGGGCTGGAGGCCGGCGTCAGCTGCGGCCACAGCCGGTCGGGGCTCATCGCGGTCGGCGTCGAACCCGCTCCCACCAGGTCGCCCGCGTCGCCGCAGCCCGACGCGGCCGCGAGCAGCAGGGCGACGGCGGCGACGGCGCGGGTCGTACGGGGTGCGCGGCGGGCGGGTGGCACTGTGCTCCTGGGGTCGGACCGGTGGGCGTGGGTCGGCCCCCGTACAGATTATTCGTGTGGAAGTCTTCTTTGCCTTCCGGCACCTACGGGCGGCCCTACTCGGTCAGCTCCTCCAGCAGCCGGGCCGTCGGGAGGCCGGCCCGGAGGTACTCGACGAACAGCTCGTTGTGCAGCGCCCACGGCGAGCGCCGGCTCCGGATCAGGCGGATCGCCTCGTCGGCCGTGTGCCCCCTGCGGATCAGGGCGTGCGCCACGACCAGACCCGAGCGGTTGTATCCGTGGTAACAGCGGACGAGGACCGTGCGGCCCTCGTCCAGCGCCTCGCTCGCGGCTTGCGCCAGACGCATCACGCCCGCGAGCTGGGTGCCGTCCAGCGGGCCGTCCGGAATCGGCCACACATGGTGCTCGACGCCGGGATCGGGACCGTGGCCCGGCAGCCGCAGCAGCGTCTGCACGACCTCGAACTCGTCCCGTACGACGGCGAACTCGCGTTGTCCGGACATGCCCTGGAACTCGTGCCCGCCCATCCACAGCCCGGGCACGATCTCGTCCCACGCCCTGTCCGGAGCCGGTACGTCGGGTTGCTTCCTGCGGGTCCGCAACAGCGCCTCCCCAAGCCCCTGCGCCAAGCCCTGCAACTCACGGTGACTCACCCCAAAGGTATCCGGCTTCTTGCCTGCGCAGCACCCCGCCTGTTCCCATGGACCATGGGGTGATGGTGCATGAGCGGACTGCGCGTCGTACCGACCTGGCGCCATGGTCAGGAGCGGCTCTACGTCTGCCTCACGGACGGCAGGAACATCGCCTGGTACGACCGTGAGGCGGCCCGGATCAATCTGCTGAGCGAGGACCGCAGGGAGGAAGTGCTCGATGTCCTCGGGCCCTTCCTGGCCGGCCCGGTGGCCGTGGGCCCGCCCCCGGTGCCGACGCCGGCCGAACTGGCCCGGCTCAGCCTCCACCCGGACGACGACCTCGCGCCCAACCGTCCCGGCGAGGCCCTCCTGGTCGACCTGGACCGGGATCCCGGCTCCCCGCACCTGATCCGCCGCGACCCCCGTCGGCGCGCGCTGGAGGCGGAACAGACCGTGGGTGAGGCGCTGGACGGTCTCGACGGCGCGGGCTGGCACACCCTGCACTCCGTTCCGCTGCCCGGCGGCGACCGCGTCCACCATCTGGTGATCGGTCCCGCCGGACTGTTCGCGGTGCACGCGCTGTACGCCCGCAGGCAGCGGGTCTCGGTCGCCGACCCGATGGTCGCCTTCGGCCGCCGCGACCCGCAGCCGCTGCTGCGCCGCGTCCGCGCCGACGCCGACCGCGCCTCCTACGCCCTGACGGCCGAGGTCCACCCGGTCCTCGCCCTCGTCGGCCCCACGGCCGTGACGGTCACCCAGCCGCCCCGTGGGGTCCGCGTCCTCGCCGACACGGACCTCGAAGGCCTCGCCCGCCTCGGCGGCGTGCTGAAGCCGGCGGACGTGGAGGCCCTGCACGCGATGGCGCGGGACCGGCACACGTGGACGAAGGTCTGATGGAGCGGTGCGGGTTGGGTGGGGGCGGGCGTTTTTGCGCAGTTCCCCGCGCCCCTGGGTGCCTGCGGCGGCCTGTTTCTGTCCGGTGGGGGCTGGTGTAGCGCGTGGGGTTCGGTGGGTGGGTCGGGGCCGGGGTGGGGGGTGTCCGTCCTCGGTCCGGCGGCTCGGCTGCTTCAACAGTGCCCTGTGACGGACGCCGGCCGCTGCGGGCGGACACCCCCCACCCCGGCCCCTTCGCGCCGTACGCGGCCAACGGTCCATCGTGGCGCACGGTACGGCGACCGGTCCGTCGTGGCGCGTGGTACGGCGAACGGTCCGTCCTGGCGTGCGGTGCGGCGAACGGTCCGTCGTGGTGCGGGGGGATCGGTCCGTTGTGGCGCGGGTGAGTGCAACTCCCCAGGGGCGCGGGGAACTGCGCGACCAGCCCCCCACCGGCCCGCACCCGCCGTACGACAGCACCTGGCACCCCCATAGGCGCCCCGCTCACGGCAGCCGTGCCGCACGCTCGCTGTCGAGGAGCGGGGACAGGAGGTCGCCGTAGTCCTGGAGGCGGGGGCCCATGTCCGGGGCCTCGAAGGACAGCTGGGCCGGTGTGCCGCACTCCTCGACCTCCGTCCAGGTCACCGGTGCCGACACCAGGGGCCGGGCCCGGGCCCGCAGGGTGTAGGGCGTGGCGGTGGTCTTGCGGGCGGCGTTCTGGCTCCAGTCGACGAAGACCTTGCCGGGCCGCAGGTTGCGGGTCATCCGGTGCAGGGCCAGCCGGGGCATCGCCCGCTCCGCCTCCACGGCGAGCTGCTTGGCGTACTCCGACACCTGGTCGGACGACGCCCCCCGCACCGCCGCCAGCAGATGCAGCCCCTTCGACCCCGCGGTCTTCGGGTACGCCTCGATACCGTCCACCGCCAGCCGCTCCCTGAGCCAGAGGGCGACCTCGCAGCACTCGACGATCGTCGCGGGCGGCCCCGGATCGAGGTCGAGGACCAGGCGGTCGGCCTCGTCGGGAGTGCCGATCGGCCACTGGTGGGTGTGGAACTCGGTGACCAGGTTGGCCGCCCACATCAGGCTCGCCAGGTCCTGAACGAGCACCATCCGGGCCGGCCCCTCCGAGCGGGGCACCTCGGCGGTGGTGACCCAGTCGGGCGTACCCGGCGGAACGTTCTTGGCGAAGAACACCTGACCCTCGGGGCCGTCCGGATAGCGCAGGAAGGAGACGGGACGGTCACGCAGATGGGGGAGCAGCACCTCGGCCGTCGTGGCGTAGTAGTGCAGCACCTCGCCCTTGGTGAAGCCGGTGGCCGGATACAGCACCTTCTCCAGATTGCTGAGCGCGAGCCGTCGCCCCTCCACCTCTGTGATCGGCGTCATACGATGAGAATCTCACGCATATCAGATGAAACTACGTAATACGCCAGAAAGGGTGCTGCCGGTGAGATCCATTTGGAACGGCGCCATCTCGTTCGGCCTGGTCAGCATCCCGATCAAGCTCGTGAACGCCACCGAGAGCCACTCGATCTCCTTCCGCCAGATCCACACCGAGGACGGCGGCCGCGTCCGCTACCGCAAGGTCTGCGAACTGGAGGACCGGGAGATCAGCCAGGCGGAGATCGGCAAGGGGTACGAGGACGCCGACGGCACCATCATCCCGATCACCGACGAGGACCTGGCCCATCTGCCGCTCCCGACGGCGAAGACGATCGAGATCGTGGCGTTCGTGCCGGGCGAGCGGATCGACCCGCTCCAGATGGACGCCGCGTACTACCTCCAGGCGGGCGGCGCCCCCGCCGCCAAGCCGTACACCCTGCTGAGGGAGGCGCTCAAACGCAGCAACAAGGTGGCCATCGCCAAGTTCGCGCTGCGGGGACGGGAACGGCTCGGGATGCTGCGGGTGGTGGAGGACGCCATCGCGCTGCACGGGCTGCTGTGGCCGGACGAGGTCCGCGCGCCCGAGGGACTCGCTCCCGACACCAAGGTCACCGTCAGCGACAAGGAACTCGACCTCGCCGACGCCCTGATGGACACCCTCGGCGAGATCGACCTCGACGAACTCCACGACGAGTACCGCGAGGCACTGGAGGAGGTCGTCGCCGCGAAGGCCGCGGGCGAGGCACCTCCGGAGGCACCCGACCGGGCGAAGGGCGGCAAGGTCCTCGACCTCATGGCCGCGCTGGAGAAGAGTGTCCGGGACGCGAAGGAGTCCCGGGGCGAGGAGCCGGGGGAGGTCACTCGGCTGCCGCAGCGCAAGTCGGCGCGGGCGGCGCCGAAGCAGACCGGTGGCAAGAAGTCCACGTCCGCCACGAAGAAGACGGCGGCCAAGAAGACGACGGCGAAGTCGTCACAGGGAACGAAGAAGGCGGCGTCGGCGAAGAAGGCGACGACCTCGAAGAAGACGGCGGCCAAGAAGACGACCGCCCGCAAACGGACCGCATGACCTGCGCACTGCCGTCGGCACCGCGCAGGTCGCGTCAGTCCTTCGGCGAGGTCAGTCGACGGCCTTCGCGGACTCGATGATCACCGGCTGCGTGGGCACGTCACCGTGACCGCGGCTGCTGCCGGTCCGCACGCCCTTGATCTTGTCGACGACGTCCTGACCTTCGACGACCTTGGCGAACACGGTGTAACCCCAGCCGTTCGGGCTCTTGGCCGTGAAGTTGAGGAACTCGTTGTCCGAGACGTTGATGAAGAACTGCGCGGTCGCCGAGTGCGGGTCGCTGGTGCGCGCCATCGCCACGGTGTACGCGGTGTTCTTCAGACCGTTGTCGGCCTCGTTCGGGACCGGTGCGAGCGTGGGCTTCTGCACCATGTCCGGGGTGAAGCCACCGCCCTGGACCATGAAGCCGTTGATCACCCGGTGGAAGATCGTGCCGTCGTAGTGCCCGTTGCCGACGTACTTCAGGAAGTTCTCGACGGTCTTGGGCGCCTCGGCGTCGGCGAGCTCGAGGACGATACGGCCGAAATTAGTGGTCAGCTCGACCCTGGACATGGGAATCGTCCCTTTCTGGTGGGGCATGACCGAAGCATCTTGTCACACGGCTGCCCAGGCCCGGCGGCTCGGCGGCCTCACGTCCTCACGGCTGAGGCGATGTCCGGGGGGAGTCCCCGGGCGCGTTCCCGGTCATGTTGCCCGAGGGCGTCGGAACGGCCGACGGTCGGGAGGGGACGGGCGACGGCGGTGCCGGGCCCGTGGTGGTGGGCGGGGGGCTGCTCACCGGGGCCATCGGGACCGAGGAGCGGTCGGGCTCCGTGCCGGGCAGGGCGGCCACCGCCCCGGCCGTGAGGACGGCGGCCACCAGCGCTCCCACGGCGCCCGAGACCGCCGTACGACGGCGTAGGATCCGTCGGCCGCCGGCAACGGCCGCGTCGGTGACGCTGGGCAGGACCGGCTCCCGCGAGCCGTCGAGGATGGCCTCGAAGGCGCCCCGCACGCGACCGCTCTCCCCGTACTCGTCCGAGTCGTACATCTGCCGCCTCACCTCCCGCTCGTCTCGCCCGCGAGACCCTCGACGAGCCCGCGCAGCCGGACCAGCCCGCGGGCGCTCTGGCTCTTGACCGTGCCCGGTGTCACGCGCAGCGCCTCGGCGGTCTGCTCCACGCTCCAGTCCTCCCAGAACCGCAGTACCAGGACCGCCCGGTAGCGGGGCGGCAGTTCCATCAGCGCGGCCTGCATCACCAGCCGCAGCTCGGGCGTGACCGGTGGCTCGGCGGACACCGGCTCGGGCAGCTCCTCCGTCGGCTCCTCCCGCCGGCTCCGCTTGCGGTACTGGTCGATGAAGACGCGGGTGAGGATCGTACGGGCGTATGCCTCGACGTTGCCGTCGCGGCGGACCCGGCCCCAGGAGGCGTACAGCTTCATCAGCGTCGTCTGGGTGAGGTCCTGGGCCTGGTGCCAGTCCCCGCACAGCAGATACGCGCTGCGCCTGAGCTGCCCCTGCCGGGCCTCGGCGAACTCCCGGAACTCCCGCTCCCGGACTGCTTCCCGCACCCGCCGACCCTCCGCCGAACCGATCACACCTGTCCTTGAGAGGTACGGCGAGGGGCGCTGCGAGGTTGCACGCCCCCGGAAGAAAAGTTTCCGGGCGCCGCGTGCAACCCGTCCCGGCCGGTGTCCCGTACTCCTCTCACGCAACCGACACCCCGACAGAGGAGCAGTTTTGACGAAGCGTCATGGCATCCGAACCACCCGCCGCCTGGTGATCGGCGTCGTCGCGGGAAGCGCCGTGGCCGTGGCGGGCTGGGCCGCCGTCGCAGGCGCCGCGACCGGCTCCACCACGCCGAAGCCGACGCCGGCCTCGGCATCCGAGGCTCCTTCGGCCGTCCCCTCGCCCGTGCCTTCCCCCGTGCCGTCGAAACGGCCGTCCGAGCCGAGCCCGGTACCGTCCGCGCCGAGGACCGCGCCGAGCCCGGTACCGTCCGCGCCGGGTACCGCACCGAGCACGGTCCCGACGGTCGTGCCGGACCAGCACGCTTCGACCGTCCCGAGCCCCGTCCCGGCGGAGCCGACCTCCGTACCGAGCCCGGTCCCGTCGGTCTCCACGAGGCCGTCGAAGTAGGGCCGCCACGGACGACGGGACGGCGTTCCGAGCTGCCGTCCCGTCGTACGGCCAAGTCGTCCTCCTCCGTGACCCACCGCGCGGTCACGGCGGCGCGAGGTCGTCTGGGCCTGCCGAGCGGTCGTGGTGCCGTTGCGGCGTGCGGCCATGTGTTTTCCGGCGTGCGCCCGGCTCGATTCGGGTGTTGTCGGAAGGCGCACCGCGCGGTCACGGTGGAGGCGGCGGCGAGGGTGACCGGGCCCGGGCCGTGCGGTCGTGGTGCCGTTGCGGCGTGCGGTCACGTGTTTTTGCGGCGTGCGCTCGGCTTGGGCCGGGTGTTGTCGGAAGGCCCCGTCGCGCGGTTACAGCGGCGAGGGTGACCGGGTGCGCCGCGCGGTCACGGCGCCGTTGCGGCGTATGGCCGCTCACCTCGTCCCGGTGGGGCCGTGGGCTGTCGGAAGGCCCACCGCATGTCCGGTTCCACCAGGCCTCGCAGGGCGCGTCGGACCGGTGGGGTGCACAGGGCGGTCACGAGGGCGGCGGCGACGAGGGCGGCCGCGGCCGTGCCGAGCGGGTCGTGGACCCAGGTGGGCCCGTACCAGCCCCAGAAGCGGGCTCCCTGGATGAGGAAGCCGTGCAGCAGATAGCCGTAGAGCGTGCCCGCGCCCAGGACCGTGAACCAGGTCCGCCGCCCGGGCACCAGGGCGAGGAAGCACCCGACGAGGACCAGCGAGCAGCCGAAGGTGACCAGCGTCATCGCCGGCCCTGACCAGGCGGGCGCACCCAGTTCCTGGGCGCTGTCCCGGTGGTAGAACCAGGCCCCGCTCATCCGCGGCACCGCCCAGTAGGCCAGCGCGAGGGCGACCGCGAACACCGGCAGGGCCGCCAGCCGTACGGTCCGCCGACGGACCAGGCGGAAGTGCTCCGGCTTCAGACACAGACCCAGCACGAAGTACGGCAGGAACTGCAGGACCCGCTGAAGGTCGAGGTCGTCGCCGATGGAGGGCGTGAGGGTGGCGAGCATCGCCACGGCCAGGGCCAGCGGCACCGGATGACGCACCCGCTGCCACAGGGGAGTGGTCAGCCGCCACACGAACAGCGCCACCAGGAACCACGTCAGGTACAGCGGATCCAGCAGACTCACCGGCCGGTCCGGCACCCGGTCCGTCCACCGGGTGAAGAACGTGTACGCCGTCTCGAACACGACGTACGGCACGACCAGCCCGGTCACCAGCCTCCGCAGCCGCTGCGGGCCGGCGTCGAAGTTCCGCGAGAAATACCCGGAGACGACGATGAACGCGGGCATGTGAAAGGCGTACACGAGCAGGTACAGCGCCGAGACACCCCGGCTCCCGTCCCGCAACGGCTCCCACGCGTGTCCCACAGCGACCAGCACGATCGCCAGATACTTGATGTTGTCGAAGTAGGCGTCGCGCTCCGCCGGACGCTGCGCTGCGGGTCTTACCCGAGGGGCGACTGTGACAAGTTGCTCGTGCATCCGGGGCGTCTCACCAATCCGGAGCGGCCCAAACTCCGTATCCGAGTGCTGGCTGTGCCCCGCTGGGTGCGCGCAGGCACGTCGGGTGATCGGCGCCCCGGCCCGCCGGCGGTTCACGGCAGGGGCGTGCCGCCGGTCGCGTTGAGGATCTCCGCGGTGACGAAGCTCGCCTGCTGAGAGGCCAGGTAGACGTACGCCGGGGCCAGCTCGGCGGGCTGGGCCGGACGGCCCAGCGGGCTCTGCTTGCCGAACTCCACGGTGTCGGGCAGCGTCGCGGGGATCAGCGGCGTCCACACCGGACCCGGCGCGACCGCGTTGACGCGGATGCCGCGCTCCGCGAGCATCTGGGCCAGCCCCTGGGTGAAGGTCACGATCGCGCCCTTCGTCATCGCGTAGTCCAGCAGGTGCGGACTGGGCTTGTACGCCTGCACGGACGTGGAGTTGATGACGCTGCCGCCCTCCGGGATGTGCGGCACGGCGAACTTGGTCAGCCAGAACATCCCGTACAGGTTCGTGCGCATGACCCGGTCGAACTGCTCGGTCGTAATGGCCTCGATGCCGTCCGGCTGCGACATCTGGAACGCCGCGTTGTTCACCAGCACGTCGATGCGCCCGAACTCGGAGACCGCGCGCTCCACCAGCGCCCGGCAGTTGTCCTCCTCACGGATGTCGCAGGAGACGGCGACCGCCTTGCGGCCGGCGTCCTCGACGAGGCGGGACGTCTCACGCGCGTCGTCCGCCTCCTCCTCCAGATGGGTGAACAGCACGTCGGCGCCCTCCCGGGCGAAGGCCAGCGCCACCGCCCGCCCGATGCCGGAGTCCCCACCCGTGATGACGGTCTTGCGGCCCTCCAGCCGGCCGCTGCCGCGGTAGGACTCCTCGCCATGATCGGGCGGCGGGTCCATCGGCCCCGTCCAGCCCGGGTGCGGCTGGTCCTGCGCCGGAAACTCCGGACGCGGGTGCTGAGTCGTCGGGTCCTGCTGGGTGTGCTGTTGTTCGGTCACGACAGCCTCCTCAACGCCGGCGGATTCGGACGAACCAGCGAGTTCCCGCCCCGCACCACCCGAAAAGCCCCGGGTAAGGCTGTCGCGTCGGCTGTCGTCGGTTTGTGCGGGGCGGCGGCAGGTACCCGCACGGCAGGAGCGGCGCACACAGCCGAGCCCACATGACGAAGATCGGCAAGGCGATCGATGGCAGGTATTCCGCCTCGGCCACCGGAGTGAAGTGGCGGACCGGCGTGAGGCCGTCGGTACGCGCGTGGCAGGTATCTGGAAACGACAAGCACTGGAGAACCCATGGGACACGGCGGAAACGTCATCCAGGAACTGACGACGGACCACCGCGAGGTGGACGACCTCTTCGCGCAGATCGAAGCGCTGCCGGGAGCCGACGAGAAGCGACGTGAACTGGCCGACAAGCTCACCATGGAGCTGATCCGGCACTCGGTGGCCGAGGAGGAGTACCTCTACCCGGCGGTGCGCCGGTACGTCGACGGGGGAGACGACCTCGCCGACAAGGAGATCGCCGACCACGCAGAAGTCGAGCGCATGCTCAAGGAACTCGAAGGCTGCCGGCCCGGCGACGGGAACTTCGACACCCTGATCCTGCGGCTGAAGAACTCCGTCACGGCGCATGTCAGCGACGAGGAGAACAGGCTCTTCCCGATGCTGGCCGAGGTCAGTTCCGCCGAGGCTCTGGCGGAACTCGGCGAGAAGGTCCGCTCGGCCAAGCAGCACGCTCCCACCCGCCCGCACCCGTCCGCGCCGGACACTCCGCCCGCGAACAAACTCCTCGCACCCGGCGCCGGCATGGTCGACCGCCTGCGCGACATGCTCACCGGCCGCGGAAAGCAGGACTGACGCACTGACAGCGCCTTCATCCCTGACGGCCTCGGACGAGCCGGGACACGTGAAGGTCGGCGGTGGACGGAGGACCACGCGGCTCGACCTGCTCGACTCCTCCTACGTATCCGTTTGACACGTCGAACGGTCGGTCCCGACGCCGAACGGACCCGCTCGACTCAACGACCTGCTCACCGCGGCCCGGTCACCGAGGGTGCGTGATGCCGGGGATGCCGGCGGCGGAGGGGTGGGCGTGGGCCGCTTGCAGGAGTCTCGCGGCGCCGCGGACCGCCGCGGTGTGCGGAGCGGGAACGGACCGCACGGGAGCGCGGAGCCGGTGGCTGAGGGCATAGGTGACGTTCGGTTGCAGCGCGCCCCCACCGGCGAGGAGAGCGCCCCGCCGGAGGGCGTCGAGCGTCTGGGAGGTGCGGTCCTGGTCCAGCATGGCGGTCACCATCGCGACGACCGCGTCAGTGATCCGTGCAGGCGGGGTGAGGCCGTCCAGGTCGCCGGTGCCCAGGGCGGTGTGGCGGGCGTCGGTCACCGCGCCGTCGGCCAGGAGCGTGACCTCGGTGAGGTGGGCGCCGATGTCCAGGACGAGCAGGGGATGCGTCAGGTCGGCGTCCGCGGCCATGGCCACAGCGCGCGCGGTGGGGACGGTCAGTACCGTGCGCGGGCGCAGGACCTCCACGGCGGTGCGGGCTTCGGCCCGGTAGGCCAGGCCGCCCAGTACGGGTGTGGCCAGGATGAGCAAGGGGCTGCCGAAGCGGGGCAGGCGGTGGCCGAGCAGCCGGTTCAGCATGCGGGCGGTTCCGGGGGTGTCGACGATGGTGCCGCGCTGGATGGGGTGAGTGGCGCTGTCGCCCGCGGCGGTCACCGTGGGCACGTCGAGGATGCTTCGCCGTCCGGACATCCAGGCACGGGTGCGGGCGCTGCCCAGGTCGAGGGCGATGCCGGTGCACTGTCGGCACCAGGGCCACGGTCGGTGCCGGGCCGCCACGGGACGGGGACTGGGGGCGGTGGTCATCGGCCCGCCTCCCTGACCTGCTGGCAGCGTGCGCAGTAGCGGGCCTGCGGCACGATCATCAGTCGTTCGCGGGCGATGGGCCCGCGGCACAGGTGGCAGCTGCCGTACTGGCCCTGGTCCATGCGTGTGAGGGCGGCTTCGACGTCGGCCAGGACCATGCGGGCGGAGGCGGCGAGTTGGACGCGGACCTCGATCTGTGAGGAGGCCTGCCGGCCGAGACGCGCGTCGGCACGGGTCGGTGCGGGGGCAGAGAGCTGTTGCAGCTGTTCCTGGCGGAACAGGCGCTGTTCGTGCAGGTTCGCGCGCAGTGCGGCGAAGTCCTCGATCGAGAGAGCGGTGTCGCGGTCGTCGATGATCTGGTGGTTCACCGATTCACCCCTTGGGCAGGGCGGAGAGGGAAGGTGGATGGGGGTTGTCAGACGGCGTCGCGCTGGCAGGGCACGCAGAACGGCGTGTAGGGCAGGATTTCCAGGCGTTCGACAGGGATGGGCCTGGTGCAGCTGCGGCAGGTGCCGTAGCTGCCGTCCTGGACGCGGACGAACGCGGCCTCGATCTCGGTGAGGACTCGTTGCAAGGTGTCCTTGTGCGTGGACGTCACCTGTTCCTCGGCGTCCGTCCCGGCCTGCCGGATGGCCCGCAGTTGGGTGAGGCGGGCGGCACGTTCGTGTTCGAGGCGCTGGAGGGCCTCGTGCGCCGTCAGCCGCTCACGATGGGCTTCGGTCTGAGTCGTATCGAGTGACATGGCGGATCCTTCTTCCGTGATTCCGTGATTCCGTGATTGGGCGAGGCGATGGCGGCTTCGGCCAGGGAGTCAGGGGCGGCGGTTCATGCCTCTACCGTGGCCGTGACGCCGCGTAAAACCCATCGGGCGCGATACCCATCTGTGGCATGTCCCGTGGCCCATCACGGCGTGGGCAGGCAAGGCGCAACGAAATGGGCATTGGAGCCCATGGCCGTGAGGACCGGCAGCGGGCAGCCTGGACGGCAGACCGGTCAGGACCCGTGAACGCAGCTGACGCTCGGGGTGCGCGGTGACCGACAGTAGAGACAGCGCCGTGTCACACGGAGAGAGGCGTCATCCCGGTGTCCCTGTTCTGGCGGATCTTCGCGCTCAACGCGGTGGTACTGGGAAGCGCCACCGCGCTGCTGCTGTGGGCACCGGTGACCGTCTCCGTGCCGGTGGTACTGACCGAGGCGGTCATCCTCGTGTCCGGCCTGGTCGTCATGCTGGTCGCCAACGCGGCCCTGCTGCGGATCGGCCTGGCCCCGCTCGACCGGCTCACCCGGCTGATGGCCACCGTCGATCTGCTGCGTCCCGGACAACGGCTGCCGGAAGGGGGACGCGGTGAGACCGCCGAACTGATCCGCACCTTCAACGCCATGCTCGAGCGCCTCGAGCACGAACGGGCGTCCAGCAGTGCCCGCGCCCTGTTCGCGCAGGAGGCAGAGCGGCGCCGCATCGCCCAGGAACTGCACGACGAGGTGGGCCAGAGCATGACCGCGATCCTGCTGTCGCTGGAGCGGGCCGCCGACGACGCCGACGAGCCCCTGCGCGGTGAACTGCGGCAAGTACAGGAGATCACCCGGGGAAGCCTGGACGAGGTACGGCGTCTGGTGCGTCGGCTGCGGCCGGGCGTACTGGAGGACCTCGGTCTGGTCAGCGCGCTGACCTCGCTGACCAGCGAGTTCGCCACCCACGTAGGCCTGCGTGTGGTGCGTCGGTTCGGGACCGACCTGCCCGCGCTGGACCATCAGACGGAGCTGGTCCTGTACCGCGTCGCCCAGGAAGCCCTGACCAACGCGGCCCGTCATGCCGAGGCAGACCGGGTCGAGGTGAGCCTGCGCCACACCGGCGAGACGGTGGTGCTGGCCGTCGTCGACGACGGCCGCGGTACCGGGGTGGCCCGCGAAGGAGCGGGAATGCGCGGAATGCGCGAGCGGGCCCTGCTGATCGGGGCCACTCTGGATGTCACCTCCCAGCCGCAGGCCGGTACGACGGTCCGGCTCACCGTGCCCCTCAGGAAGCAGCCATGACCACGCCGCACACATCCGTGATCCGTATCCTCCTCGCCGACGATCACGCGTTGGTACGTCGCGGGGTGCGGCTCATCCTCGACCGGGAGCCGGACCTGGAGGTCGTCGCCGAGGCCGGGGACGGCGCGGAGGCCATCGAGTTGGCCCGCACCCATGAGGTCGATCTGGCGGTGATGGACATCGCCATGCCCCGGATGACCGGCCTGCAGGCCACCAGGGAACTGGTCGCGCTCAAGCCCGGCGTGCGGGTGCTGATGCTGACGATGCACGACAACGAGCAGTACTTCTTCCAGGCGCTGAAGGCCGGCGCCGGCGGCTATGTGCTCAAGTCCGTGGCCGACCGCGACCTGGTGGCGGCATGCCGCGCCGCCATGCGTGACGAGCCCTTCCTGTATCCGGGTGCGGTCACCGCCCTGATCCGCAACTACCTCGACCGGGTCCGCCACGGCGAGGAGCCGCCCGACCAGGTGCTGACCGCACGTGAGGAGGAGGTCCTCAAGCTCGTGGCCGAGGGGCACTCGTCCAAGGAGATCGCCGAGATGCTCTTCATCAGCATCAAGACCGTCCACCGGCACCGGGAGAACCTGCTGCACAAGCTCGGCCTGCGTGACCGGCTGGAACTCACCCGCTACGCGATCCGCGCCGGCCTCATCCAAGCCTGAGAAAGGGGGCGGTGGTGGCCCGCTTCGCGCACACCGCCTCGCGCACCCGGGGTCCCGGCCCGGGCCTGGTGTGGGCCGTCCTGCTCGCCGTCCTCGTCGCTCTGCTCAGCCCGTCCGCCCTGAGCAGTACACACCCCGGTGCACCGGCCGGCGCGCTGCTCGCGGCCGAGCAGGAGTCGGCGCACGGTGAGCCGTACGCGGACAGCCCGGACCCGGCTGTCTCCACCGCCGCGGTCCGGAGCCATCGGGATGCCACGGGCGAGCGCCATGTACCGCCGGTCTCCGCCCCGGGCGCGTCACACAACACCGCGACCGACCCGCTCCGGCCCGCACAGCCCCCGGCTTCGGCGGCAGACCCACCTGCGTCGGAGCAACCGGCACTTCCACACGGGATGAGGGCACCGCCCTCGCTCTCCGGCATCTGAACCTCTTCCTCTCCTTGCTCCACTTTCTTCACCGCAGTCACTGCCCTGGCCGCGGTGTGCCTGCCGGAGGCCCGTTGTGAACCGATCCCCGCACATCAGAGGGCTGATCGCCCTCGCTGCCGTTGCCCTGTCCCTGTACGTCGCGCTCACCGTGCCCGTCCACCTCGGACTCGATCTGCGGGGCGGCACGCAGATCGTGCTGGAAACCCGCCCGACCGCCGCTGACGACGCCGACGGCGAGGCGACGGACCGCACCGTGGAGGTGCTGCGCGGCCGCATCGACGCGCTCGGCGTCGCCGAACCCGGCATCGCCCGCTCCGGCAGTGACCGGATCGTCGTCGAACTGCCCGGCCTGCACGATCCCCGCAAGGCGGCCGACGTGCTCGGCCGCACCGCCGAACTCACCTTCCACCAGGTCCTCGGGTCGGCAGCCAACGCCGACGACCTGCCGACTCCGCTGCCCAAGCGGCCCCGCGAGCAGGTCATGGCTGACGAGTCCGGCCGCCTTCTCCGCCTTCAGGCACCCTCACTGACCGGCAAGGACGTCAAGAAGGCAGCCGCCCGCTTCGACCAGCACAGCGGTGCCGGTTGGCACGTCACCGTCGACTTCAGGGGATCGGGCGAACGGGGATGGGCCCGCCTGACCGGCGAGGCCGCCTGCCACGCGGCCGGCGACCCGGCCCGCCGTGTGGCCATCGTCCTGGACGGCAAGATCATCTCTTCGCCGCAGGTCGACCCGTCCGTCGCCTGCCGGTCCGGCATCAGTGGCGGCTCCACCCAGATCACCGGCACCTTCAACGACAGCGAAGCGAAAGAGCTGGCCCTGCTCATCAACGGCGGCGCCCTGCCGGTGCCGGTGGAGACCATCGAGCAGCGCACCGTCGGTCCCACCCTGGGCGCGGAAGCCATCAGGGCCAGCGCCTGGGCCGCCGTCATCGGCACCGCCCTGACCTCGCTGTTCATCATCGCCGTCTACCGGCTCATGGGCGCCCTGGCCACCGTCGCCCTGGGTTGCTACGGCCTCATCTCCTACGCCGCCCTCGCTGCCCTCGGCGCCACCCTCACCCTGCCCGGCCTCGCCGGCTTCGTGCTGGCCATCGGCATGGCGGTCGACGCCAACGTGCTCGTCTTCGAACGCGCCCGCGAGGAGTACGCCTCCCGCCACCGCCCCACCCCACGGTCGTCCCTGACCGCCGGATTCCGCAGGGCCTTCAGCGCGATCGCCGACTCCAACATCACCACCCTCATCGCCGCCGGCCTGCTGTTCTTCCTCGCCTCCGGACCCGTGCGCGGTTTCGGCGTCACGCTGGGCATCGGCGTCCTCGCCTCCATGTTCAGCGCCCTGGTCATCACCCGGGCCCTGGCCGACCACGCCGTCGCCCGCCCCCGTCTGCGCCGCCGCCCCCGCCTCACCGGCATCGCCCACACCGGCACCGTCCGCGATCGCCTCGCCCGTACCCACCCGAACCTGATGCGCCACCCGCGCCGATGGCTGGCCGCCTCCGCCGCCACCCTCGTCCTCGCCGCCTGCGGCATCGCGGTGCGCGGCCTCGACTTCGGCGTCGAGTTCACCGGCGGTCGCCTCATCGAATACACCACGGCCACCCCTGTCGACGCCGACCGGGCCCGCACCGCGCTCGCCGACGCGGGATTCCCCCGGGCCGTCGTCCAGACCTCCGGCGAGAACCAGCTCACCGTCCGTACCCACCACTTGAGCAACACCCAGGCGGCGACCGTCACCGACACCATCACCGCCCTGACCCACCGGGCCGACAAGATCCGCGACGAGGCCATCGGACCCAGCCTCGGCAAGGAACTACGCCAAGGCGCCCTCATCGCCCTCGCTGTCGCCCTCGCCGCCCAACTGATCTATCTCGCGGCACGCTTCCGCTGGCTCCTGGGCACCTCGGCGGTCGCCGCCCTGGCCCACGACGTCGTGATCCTCATCGGTGTCTTCGCCTGGCTCGGCAAACCCGTCGACGGCGTCTTCCTGGCCGCGCTGCTGACGGTCATCGGCTACTCCGTCAACGACTCCGTCGTCGTCTTCGACCGGATCAGGGAACTCGGCCGCCATGACCGCAAGACGCCCTTCGCCCGCATCGCCAACCAGGCACTCCTGCAGACCCTGCCCCGCACCGTCAACACCGGCATGGGCGCCGCATTCATCCTCACCGCCCTGGCCGTCCTCGGCGGCGACACCCTGACCGACTTCGCCCTCGCCCTCCTCATCGGCCTCGCAGTGGGCACGTACTCCTCGATGTTCACCGCCACACCACTGGCCATCGAACTGGACAAGCGCCGCGGGTAGGCAAGCTGCCGGTTGGATCGCGCGGCTCGCCCAGGCGACGTACTCCAACCGGACCCCAGCACCGGCGCGGACACCGCGCGCCGAACTGGGTCGGGGACTCCGGGCCGCGCACCGACGGTCGACAACTGCGGCTCGACCTTTCCGCGTTGCGCGAGGTGTCAGGAATGGCGGAACCCCGGGCTGTCGACCCTCGCGGTACGGGGGCTTCAAACGAAGGACCGCGCAGGTCGGAGGGTAGGGAGTCACGCTGCGAGTACTGCGGTCTGCCGACCGAGCGCGTGGCGCCGCGGGAGCATGACTTGGTGCTTCTGGAGCCGGGCATGGAGCCGCTGGCCCACACAGTGCCGGCGGAGTACCGGTGGATCGCGCTGTCCGAAGGCCGAGTGACGGTCTACGGCGTCTGCCCGCCAGATCCGTTCCAGGGGTAGGGGTGCCGCATCGAGAACCGCCTTGTCTGCTCGGGGCAACCGCTACCCGATCTCTGGCCTTGGTTGACGAGTCTGCGGACCGAGAACGAGCGCCAAGTGGAGCGCCAGACTGAACTGGAACCACCAGAGACCTGGCCTGAAGTCGGCTGAGCCCCGACACACAGCCGCCGCACATACGCGAAGACCCCGGCCTCAGCGTTTCCGCTGGTGACGGGGTCTTTGGGCACCTGATCCAAGGTGCCCCCGGCAGGATTCGAACCTGCCGGCACGGCTCCGGAGGGCTTTTCGGTCCCGGGCATGCGCAGGTCACGGCCTCCCTGCTGAGCGCTTGTCGGTTGCTTGTCCACGGATGGTCCACGAGGGTCGTGTGTGCGTGACGGACCCCGACAGCAGGACATGGAGCACTAGGCTCTGCGACCTTCGTCCCTTGGGCAGCAGACAGCGGATGGGCGGTTATCTGCGCGTGGGCTACGCCGCTGACGTCGGCTTCCTGAGTTGGGCGACTCGTCGCCAGGCCACCCACAAATTGATCAAGAGCAGAGCGGATCCCGCGATGGGCCAACCTACGGATCCACCGTTGCGGTAGGTCTGAATGCCGAGGGACAGCAGCATCAGACCGAGTGCAGGACCACCCACTACGTCGAGGAAGGCCTTCGCCCACCTCGCGATCTTCTCCACGTTGAACACGGCTTGATCGTGGCAGGGGACCGCCCTCTCTGCCAAGGGCATCACCCCCGCCAGGACCTGTATCTCGTATTCGTGGCCGGAGGAATCTCAATGAACGAGTGCCCTTGCTGGCTCGGACCAGAGCACCTGTTTGGAAGATCGCGTATGCGGATGTCGCCTGAACTGGAGAGACGCCGACTTGGGCATTCCGCGCGTGCTCCCCGATGTCCCGCGGTAGCCCCCGACGCACTTCAGGAACAGGCACGTCGGGGGCACACTGGCGGCTTGGCTAGCTTCAGCGCAGTAAGAGGACTGCAACACCCGCCAGGGCCGTGAGGAGGCAGGCCTCAAGCTTCCGGAAAAGGGATGGGGAACGGCACTGCTGAACAACACTCGTCCCAGCGGTAAGCGGTGGACCGACTCCGGCGAGACGCACGACGACCGGGGACTCAAGAACCGGCCCGTGGAAGAGGTCCGGCCCGTGCCGATCCCGCCTCACCTCGTCGCGATCCTGCGGGACCACATCGATACCTTCGGCGTGGCCGACGACGGACGGCTCTTCACCAACGAACGCGGGGGAGTGGTCGGCTCGTCGACGTACTTCCGGGTGTGGCAGGAAGCTCGCGCGCTGGCGCTCCTGCCGGCCGCTTTCGCCTCCCCGCTCGCCGCCCGTCCGTACGACCTCCGGCACTCGGCGCTGTCTACTTGGCTCAACTCCGGGCCGACGCAACCGAGGTCGCCGAACATGCGGGCAACAGCGTTGAGGTCCTGCTGAGCCGCTACGCCAAGTGCATCGACGGTCGGCAGGAGGTCGCCAACCGCAAGATCGAAGAGCTGTTGCGCGAGTACGAATGATCAAGAGCAGTGCGCTGTCGGCGCCGTCTCCTACTCTGCGGTTACGTTCGAGCAGTTCAGATGGGGAGGGGACGGCGATGGGCGGCAACGCATGGAGCCACACGGGCCCGTATCAGCAGGACCTGGCGGTTGCATTCCGGCAGGCTCAGGAAGAGACCCTGGCAGGGGACAACCATGGCTTCGTGGGTCGATCCGTCGAAGAACTGTGGCGCGACCCGGAGTGGCAGGAGTACATCTTCACTGGCGGCACGTGCACTGTGCTGGACTTCCCCCTCATGATCGGCGCCACGGATACCGACGACGGTCCGTTCATGCGGCCGCTGACTGACGACGAAGTGCGCGCGTGGGCTCCCCAAGGCCGGCCCACATACGAGGAGTGGGACGACGCCCTCGATTCCGAGCGGCTGGCCTTCCCGGGCCGTGCTCAAGGAAACTGCACGGTGCTCTACAGTGACGGCCGACCCGAGCAGATCGGCTACTGGGGCGTCACGGCCGACTAGCGAACGGCACCTCTGCACGGTGCGGCCCCTGGATGCGTCCGGGGGCCTTCGCCGTTCCCGAGGTTGACCAGGGACAACGCCTCAAGATCGTGTCCACGAATAGTCCACGGACCCCGACATACGGCTGCACATACGCGAAGACCCCGGCCTCAGCGTTTCCGCTGGTGACGGGGTCTTTGGGCACCTCATACAGGGTGCCCCCGGCAGGATTCGAACCTGCGCACACGGCTCCGGAGGCCGTTGCTCTATCCCCTGAGCTACGGGGGCGTGTCGGGCGCGGAGTTGGTGGCTCGCGGCGACGGGTAGAACACTACCAGCTCCCTCGGGGTGATCAGGAACGGGTTTCGCGGCGGTGCACCGGGTGTGGGTTCACGGGCGGGGTGGAAGTGGGGAAAACCCGGACGCGGTGGCCGGTCCGCACCTACTCTCGAGTTGTGCCAGGCGCGTCGGGTCGGGTGCTTGTTGTGGACGACAACAAGGTCATCCGGCAGTTGATCAGGGTCAATCTCGAGCTGGAGGGTCTCGAGGTCGTGACCGCGGCCGATGGTGTCGAGTGTCTGGATGTCGTTCATCAGGTGTGTCCCGATGTCGTGACCCTCGATGTGGTCATGCCCCGGCTGGACGGGCTGCGGACCGCCGCGCGGCTGCGTTCCGACCCCCGGACGGCTCACCTTCCCCTCGCCATCGTCAGTGCCTGTACGCAGTACGAGGTCGACAGCGGTCTCGACGTCGGCGTCGACGCCTTCCTCGCCAAGCCCTTCGAGCCCGCCGAACTCGTACAGCTCGTACGGCAGTTGATGGAGCAGAGCGCGCAAGGGCGAGCCCCCGGTTCCGGTGTCGAGGACGGTCGTCTGGTCGGTGGTGTCCTCGGGGGCGGGGAGACCGAGCGGGCCGGTCGCGCCGGCGGCTGATCACAGCGCCTTGGGGCAGCGGTTCCCAGCGACACACACTGACCTCCCCATAAGGCGGACATCCCCTGTCCCCCCGCCCGCGAAAGTCGACCGTCCACATCCCGGACCCCCGCCCAAACCCGCTCGCCCTCCCACCCCCCTCCTCCCATACGCTTGTCCCGTGACCCCCGTCGAGCTCTCCCGTACCGTGCTGCGCGCGGTGCGTCGTGCTGTCGATGACGGGGAGCTGGACGTGGCCGTGCCGGGGCGGACCAGCGTCACGCCCCCCGGGCCCGGTGGCTGTGGTGACTACGCCACCAACGTCGCCCTCCAGCTCGCCCGCCCCGCCGGGCAGCCGCCGCTTCGGGTCGCCGAGATCCTCCGGGAGCGCCTCGTCCGGACGGACGGCATCCGCGACGTCGTCGTCACCGGACCCGGGTTTCTCAACATCAGCCTGCGGGGGACCGAGACGGCCCTGGTACGGGAGATCCTGCTGAGCGGTCACCGGTACGGTCACGCCGACCGGCCCACCGGCCGGCTCGTGCAGCTGCACGCTCCCCACGAGGTCCGCGCCGTCGTCGTCATGGACGCCGTGGCCCGCATCCTCCGCTCCCAGGGCGCCCTCGTCCGCACCAGCTGTGCCGGCAGGCCCGAGCCCGAGTGGGCCGACATCCTCGGCGTCGACGTCGACGCATACGGCACCCCCGACGCCCCCGCCCCCCTCGACGTCAACGTGCGTCCCGTACCGGCGGCCCCCGCCGATCCCACCCCCCTCGGCCGGGACGCCGCCCGCTGGGCGCTTCTTCACCCCGCCCTCCACGACCGGCCCCGCATCACCGCCGACCACCTGGTCCAGCGCGAGAGCAACCCTCTCTTCCGGGTCCGTTACGCCCACGCCCGCACCCGGGCCCTCACCCGCAACGCCGCCGACCTGGGCTTCCACGCCGAGCCCGGGGACCCGGACCTGCACCTACAGGTCCTACCGGGCACAGACGCAGCCGTACCGGAGACCGTCGTACAGGGCACACACGACACGACCGCCCTACGGCACACCCTCGCCGATCACCCCCGCATCCTCCAGGCGGCCGCCGCGCACCACGCCCCCGACCGCCTGGCCCGGCACCTCGTCACCGTCGCCGATGCCGTCCTCCCCTTTCTCGCCGTCGTCCTTCCTCGTGGTGCGGAGAAACCCTCGGCCGCCCACCGTGCCCGGCTCGCGCTCGCCGAAGCCGCCGGGGCGGTGCTGGCCGGTGGCCTGTCCCTGCTCGGCATCGACGCACCCGAACACCTCTAGAGAGCCAGTCAAGAAGATGAGCCGTTCCGCACACCCCGCCGGGCCCCGGCACGCCGACGTCCTTCCCGAGGGTCACTACTCCGCCCCGCCCGCCGATCTCAACACCCTCGACCCCAAGGTCTGGGCCCAGACGGTCGGCCGTGACGAGGACGGCGTCGTCACCGTCGGCGGCATCGACGTCAAGACCCTCGCCGAGGAGCACGGCACCCCCGCCTACGTCGTCGACGAGGCCGACTTCCGGGCCCGGGCGCGTGCGTGGCGCGGTGCCTTCGGGGCCGATGCCGACGTCTTCTACGCCGGAAAGGCGTTCCTCTCCCGGGCCGTCGTGCGCTGGCTGCACGAGGAGGGGCTCAACCTGGACGTCTGCTCCGGCGGCGAGCTCGCCACCGCCCTGTCCGTCGGCATGCCCGCCGACCGCATCGCCTTCCACGGCAACAACAAGTCCGGGGAAGAGATCACCAGGGCCGTCGAGAGCGGCGTCGGACGCATCGTCCTCGACTCCTTCCAGGAGATCGTCCGCGTCGCGCACATCGCCCAGAGCCTGGGGAAGCGCCAAAGGGTCCAGATCCGGATCACTGTCGGCGTCGAGGCCCACACCCACGAGTTCATCGCCACCGCCCACGAGGACCAGAAGTTCGGCATTCCGCTCGCCGGCGGACAGGCCGCCGAGGCCGTACGGCGGGCGCTGCAGCTCGACGGTCTCGAGCTCATCGGGATCCACTCCCACATCGGGTCGCAGATCTTCGACATGTCCGGCTTCGAGGTGGCCGCGCATCGCGTGGTCGGACTGCTCAAGGACGTCCGTGACGAGCACGGTGTCGAGCTTCCGGAGATCGACCTCGGTGGTGGCCTCGGCATCGCCTACACCAGCGACGACGATCCCCGTGAGCCGCACGAGATCGCCAAGGCGCTGACCGAGATCGTCACGAGGGAGTGCGAGGCCGCCAGGCTGCGGACCCCGAGGATCTCCGTCGAGCCCGGGCGCGCCATCGTCGGCCCCACCGCCTTCACGCTCTACGAGGTCGGCACCATCAAGCCCCTCGACGGGCTGCGCACCTACGTCTCCGTCGACGGCGGCATGTCCGACAACATCCGCACCGCGCTGTACGACGCCGAGTACAGCGTCGCCCTCGTGTCCAGGACCAGTGACGCCGGGCCCATGCTCGCCCGCGTCGTCGGCAAGCACTGCGAGAGCGGGGACATCGTGGTCAAGGACGCGTTCCTGCCGGCCGACCTGGCACCGGGTGACCTCATCGCCGTACCGGCGACGGGCGCCTACTGCCGTTCCATGGCGAGCAATTACAACCACGTGCTGCGTCCGCCGGTCGTCTCCGTCCACGAGGGCGCCTCCCGGGTCATCGTCCGCCGTGAGACGGAGGAGGACCTTCTGCGGCTCGACGTCGGATGACGGGAAAAGCGGCGCAGGAAAACGAAGAAGGAAAGCGGCGAAGGAAAGCGGCGAAGGAAGATCTTCGGTCTTCCGCCCCCGGACAAATGAAATAGATGTCTCATAATCCGGACGAGGGGCAGAAACTCCCGTCCGGTGAGTGAGACTGGTCCCACCGTAGACGGTATGAGGAAACGAGGTCGGATGATGCGTACGCGTCCGCTGAAGGTGGCGCTGCTGGGCTGTGGAGTGGTCGGCTCAGAAGTGGCGCGCATCATGACGACGCACGCCGACGACCTCGCCGCCCGGATCGGGGCACCCGTCGAGCTCGCGGGGGTCGCGGTACGGCGGCCCGCCAAGCTCCGTGAGGGCATTCCGCAGGAACTCGTCACCACCGACGCCACCGCCCTCGTCAAACGCGGGGACATCGATGTGGTGGTCGAGGTCATCGGGGGGATCGAGCCCGCGCGTTCCCTCATCACCACCGCCTTCGAGCACGGCGCCTCCGTCGTCTCCGCCAACAAGGCGCTCCTCGCCCAGGACGGCGCCGCCCTCCACGCGGCGGCCGGACAGCACGGCAAGGACCTCTACTACGAGGCCGCCGTCGCCGGTGCCATCCCGCTGATCCGTCCGCTGCGCGAGTCCCTCGCCGGCGACAAGGTGAACCGGGTGCTCGGCATCGTCAACGGAACGACCAACTTCATCCTCGACAAGATGGACTCCACGGGGGCCGGCTATCAGGAGGCCCTCGACGAGGCCACGGCGCTCGGGTACGCGGAAGCCGACCCGACCGCCGACGTCGAGGGGTTCGACGCCGCCGCCAAGGCCGCCATCCTCGCCGGAATCGCCTTCCACACGCGCGTGCGTCTCGACGACGTCTACCGCGAGGGCATGACCGAGGTCACCGCGGCCGACTTCGCCTCCGCGAGGAACATGGGCTGCACCATCAAGCTGCTCGCCATCTGTGAGCGGGCCGAGGACGGGCAGTCCGTCACCGCGCGCGTGCACCCCGCGATGATCCCGCTGAGCCACCCGCTGGCCTCCGTGCGCGGCGCGTACAACGCCGTGTTCGTCGAGTCCGACGCCTCCGGCCAGCTGATGTTCTACGGCCCGGGCGCGGGCGGCGCCCCCACCGCCTCCGCCGTCCTCGGCGACCTCGTCGCCGTCTGCCGCAACCGGCTCAGCGGCACGACCGGACCGGGTGAGTCCGCGTACACCGCCCTGCCCGTCTCGGGCATGGGCGAGGTCGTCACGCGCTACCACATCAGCCTCGATGTGGCGGACAAACCGGGTGTTCTCGCCCAGGTCGCGACCGTGTTCGCCGAGCACGGGGTGTCCATCGATACCGTTCGGCAGCAGGGGAAGGACGGCGAGGCATCCCTCGTCGTCGTCACGCACCGCGCGTCCGACGCCGCCCTGGGCGGGACCGTCGAGGCGTTGCGCAAGCTCGACACCGTGCGGGGTGTCGCCAGCATCATGCGGGTTGAAGGAGAGTAACGAGCAATGACCCACCAGTGGCGCGGAATCATCGAGGAGTACCGGGACCGGCTGCCCGTCTCCGACACCACGCCGGTCGTGACGCTCCGCGAGGGCGGCACGCCCCTCGTGCCCGCGCAGGTGCTCTCCGAGCGCACCGGGTGCGAGGTCCACCTCAAGGTGGAGGGCGCCAACCCCACCGGGTCCTTCAAGGACCGCGGTATGACCATGGCGATCACGCGGGCCAAGGAGGAGGGCGCGAAGGCGGTCATCTGCGCCTCCACCGGCAACACGTCGGCGAGCGCCGCCGCCTACGCCGTACGCGCGGGCATGGTCTCCGCCGTACTCGTTCCGCGCGGGAAGATCGCGCTCGGCAAGATGGGCCAGGCGCTCATCCACGGGGCGAAGATCCTCCAGGTCGACGGAAACTTCGACGACTGCCTCACCCTGGCCCGTGCGCTGAGCGACAACTACCCGGTGGCGCTGGTCAATTCGGTCAACCCGGTGCGCATCGAGGGCCAGAAGACCGCCGCCTTCGAGATCGTCGACATGCTCGGCGACGCGCCCGACATCCACGTCCTCCCGGTCGGCAACGCCGGCAACATCACGGCGTACTGGAAGGGCTACAAGGAGTACGCCGCCGACGGGGTGGCCGCCAAGACGCCCCGGATGTGGGGCTTCCAGGCCTCCGGCAGTGCCCCGATCGTGCGCGGCGAGATCGTCAAGGACCCCTCGACCATCGCCACCGCCATCCGTATCGGCAACCCGGCCTCCTGGCAGTACGCCCTCGCGGCGAAGGAGGAGTCCGGCGGGTTCATCGACGAGGTGACGGACCGTGAGATCCTGCGCGCCTACCGGCTGTTGGCCGCTCAGGAGGGTGTCTTCGTGGAGCCCGCCTCCGCCGCGTCCGTGGCCGGTCTGTTGAAGGCCGCCGAGCAGGGCAAGGTCGACCCGGGCCAGCGGATCGTGTGCACGGTCACCGGCAACGGCCTCAAGGACCCGGACTGGGCCGTCGCGGGCGCCCCGCAGCCGGTCACCGTCCCGGTCGACGCGGCCACGGCGGCCGAGCGCCTCGGGCTCGCCTGAGAAGCCGGTCCGCGTCGTCCGAGCGGGGAATCCCCAGGAGGGGTGCACAGGGGGCTTACGACACGCATCGTGCGCCTCCTGTGCGCCCTATGTCGCCACAGAACCTTCCTTCGATAGGCTGTACCGAACCCGCCCGCTGCATATGCCCTCGCGTACAGCGGGGTGCCGCGTCGTCTCCGCGGTCGGCCGGGTCTTCGTACGTCATCGAATGTCATTCGACAATCACGCAGCTCAAGGAGAGTCATCGAGAGATGGCCGGTCCCGCATTCCGCGCCGCCGCCGTCCGGGTGCGCGTCCCCGCCACCAGCGCCAACCTCGGCCCGGGCTTCGACGCCCTCGGCCTCTCGCTGGGGCTCTACGACGACGTCGTCGTCCGGGTGGCCGACTCAGGGCTGCACATCGACATCGCGGGGGAGGGGAGCGAGACGCTCCCGCGTGACGAAAACCACCTTCTCGTACGCTCCCTGCGCACCGCCTTCGACCTGCTGGGCGGCCAGCCGCGCGGCCTGGAGATCGTCTGCGCCAACCGCATCCCGCACGGCCGGGGCCTCGGCTCGTCCTCGGCCGCCATCTGCGCCGGAATCGTCGCCGCGCGCGCCGTGACCATAGGCGGCGAGGCCCGGCTCGACGACACCGCGCTCCTGGAGCTCGCCACCGAGATCGAGGGCCACCCCGACAACGTGGCCCCGTGTCTGCTGGGCGGCTTCACGGTCGCCTGGATGGAGGCCGGTGCCGCCCGGGCGATCAGGCTGGAGCCCGACGATTCCATCGTTCCGGTGGTTTTCGTGCCCGGAAAGCCCGTCCTGACCGAGACCGCGCGCGGACTGCTCCCGCGCACCGTGCCGCACGTCGACGCCGCCGCCAACGCCGGCCGTGCCGCGCTGCTCGTAGAGGCCCTCACCAGGCGCCCCGAGCTGCTGCTGCCGGCCACCGAGGACCGTCTCCACCAGGAGTACCGCGCTCCGGCCATGCCGGAGAGCGCCGCGCTGGTGGAGCGGCTGCGGGCCGACGGAGTCCCGGCAGTCATCTCAGGTGCAGGGCCCACCGTGCTCGCGCTGGTCGACGCCGACAGCGCCGACAAGGTGGCCCATCTGGCGGGCGGGGGCTGGGCAGCCAACCGGCTGGAGCTCGACGCCCAGGGGGCCTGTGTGCTCCCGCTCGCGGCCGCCAGTGACATGTGAGATCCGGCGTGTGCCGGATTTCGAGAGGGGGAATGTTTGTTGGATCCGGTAGTGTTAATCTCAAGTCTGCACCCGACCCCACCATGGCGAGGTGCTTCACGTCCCCGTCCGGGACAGACATTCTTCCGGGAGCCTCCCAAGCCGCACAGCGTTCCGTACGACGTACATGGGCAGTACCTCGTACGCGAGCACTGAGCGACTTGCCGGGCACGCTCCGGAACCGGTGTGACCAAGCCACGTGACACGGACACTCAGTGCCACGGCTCTCGGAAGCGCCGTCACCACATTCCTCCGCCACTCAGGCGGACCACCGCCCCGGCACGGTCCACAAGGATGGGACCGACGTCGGACAGCACAAACGGTCGCCGAGCCAGACAGGCCGACGTCCGCTCCAGGGAAGGACCCTTCGTGAGCGACACCACCGATCTGATGGGCGCACGTGTCGAGGAGACCGCTGCCGCGCCCTCCACGGACGCCTCCGCGCCTGCCACCGGTGCCGGCTCCCGGCGGCGCCGCGGTACCGGCCTCGACGGCATGGTGCTGGCCGAGCTGCAACAGGTCGCATCCGGCCTCGGCATCAGGGGCACCGCGCGTATGCGCAAGAGCCAGCTGATCGAGGTCATCAAGGAGGCGCAGGCCGGGGGAGGTGCCGCGGCTCCCAAGGTCGCATCGGCCGCCGCCGGGGACGCCACCGAGACCAAGCCGAAGCGCCGCGCCACCTCCAAGGCCCGTACGGGCGATGCCGCCGAGAAGAAGGCGGAGGCGAAGGCCGAGGCCCCCGCCGAGAAGGCCGTGGCCCAGCAGCAGATCGAGATCCCCGGACAGCCGGCCGCCGAGCGCGGGGGGGACGACGCTCCCACCGAGCGCCGTCGTCGCCGTGCCACCGCCGAGGCCGGTGCCCCCGGGGGCAGCCCCGAGACGGTCGTGGCCGAGGCGAAGAGCGAGCCCAAGGCCGAGACGCCGGCGCAGCAGCCGCAGGGCGACGCCGGTGACGGCGAAGGCCGTGGCCGCCGCGACCGCCGTGAGCGCGACCGCGGCCGTGACCGCGGGGAGCGTGGCGACCGCGGAGACCGCGGGGACCGCCGCAAGAGCGACGACCAGCAGGGCCAGGGCGGTCAGCGCCAGCAGCAGAACCAGCAGCAGGGCGGCGGCCGTCCCGACCGCCAGGACCGTCAGCAGCGTGACAACGGTCCGCAGGACGACGACGACTTCGACGGCGGCCGCCGCGGCCGTCGGGGCCGTTACCGGGACCGTCGTGGCCGTCGTGGCCGTGACGAGATCGGTGGCGCGGGCGAGCCGCAGATCAACGAGGACGACGTCCTGATCCCGGTCGCGGGCATCCTGGACATCCTCGACAACTACGCCTTCATCCGTACGTCGGGCTACCTGCCGGGCCCCAACGACGTGTACGTCTCCCTCGCCCAGGTCCGCAAGAACGGCCTGCGCAAGGGCGACCACGTCACCGGTGCGGTGCGTCAGCCCAAGGAAGGCGAGCGCCGCGAGAAGTTCAACGCGCTGGTGCGGCTCGACTCCGTCAACGGCATGGCGCCCGAACACGGCCGTGGCCGCCCGGAGTTCAACAAGCTGACGCCGCTGTACCCGCAGGACCGCCTGCGTCTGGAGACGGACCCCGGCATCCTCACCACCCGCATCATCGACCTCGTCGCGCCGATCGGTAAGGGCCAGCGCGGTCTGATCGTGGCCCCGCCGAAGACCGGCAAGACCATGATCATGCAGGCGATCGCCAACGCGATCACGCACAACAACCCCGAGTGCCACCTGATGGTCGTCCTGGTCGACGAGCGTCCGGAAGAGGTCACCGACATGCAGCGGTCGGTCAAGGGCGAGGTCATCTCCTCGACCTTCGACCGCCCGGCCGAGGACCACACCACGGTCGCCGAGCTCGCCATCGAGCGTGCCAAGCGTCTGGTGGAGCTGGGCCACGACGTGGTCGTGCTGCTCGACTCCATCACGCGTCTGGGCCGTGCGTACAACCTCGCCGCGCCCGCCTCCGGCCGCATCCTGTCCGGTGGTGTCGACTCGACCGCCCTGTACCCGCCGAAGCGCTTCTTCGGTGCGGCCCGCAACATCGAGGACGGCGGCTCGCTGACCATCCTCGCCACCGCGCTGGTGGACACCGGGTCCCGCATGGACGAGGTCATCTTCGAGGAGTTCAAGGGCACCGGCAACGCCGAGCTCAAGCTCGACCGGAAGCTCGCCGACAAGCGGATCTTCCCGGCGGTGGACGTCGACGCGTCCGGTACCCGTAAGGAAGAGATCCTGCTCGCTCCCGACGAGCTCGGGATCGTATGGAAGCTGCGCCGGGTGCTGCACGCCCTCGACCAGCAGCAGGCGGTCGAGCTGCTTCTCGACAAGATGAAGCAGACGAAGTCGAACGCCGAGTTCCTGATGCAGATCCAGAAGACGACGCCGACGCCGGGCAACGGCGACTGACGTCAAGCGTTCGGAATGAGGGCCGCCCCCTGCTGTCAGGGGGCGGCCCTCCGCGTTGTCAGTGGGTCGCTGTACGATCGCGCTCTTCGGACTCGCATTCGACATTCGTCCGAACTTCTGATCCCGAGGGGGGACTTCAGTGGGTACGCCCATGCCTGGAGCCGGTCGGCACAGACGCCGGATACGTTTCGCCCTGCCCGTCGCCGCGGCCGGCATCGCCGCCGCCGTGACCGCCGCGGTGCTGACGACGTCCGCCGGCGCGGCCACCGCGCTGCCGACACCGACCGCGAAGCCCGTCGTCAGCCAGCCGTCGCTCGCCACGCTGAAGAAGCGCATCGTGGGCGCCGAGGCCGGCGACGACATCGCAGGCCAGACGACCAAGAAGTCGTCCCGCAGCGCGAGCACCACCGCCACGACCGCCGGCCCGAAGATCATCGGCGGTACGACGACCACCATCAGCAGCGCGCCGTACATGACGCAGCTCTGGTACTACGACGACAAGGGCACCACCGACGAGAGCGACGACCTCGGCTTCTTCTGCGGCGGTTCGGTCGTCTCGCCGACGAAGATCCTGACCGCTTCGCACTGCGTCAAGGGCTACAACTGGGCCAAGTACGGCGTCGTCGTCACCAGCGCCACCGTGCTGCCGACCACCGACGCCGACAACAACACCGACCTGCACGGCGGCCAGGCCACCGCCGTCCTGCGCCAGTGGAACCACCCGTCGTACAACGCGACCACGATCGACAACGACGTGGCGGTCCTCACCCTGGCGGCCCCCGTCAAGGCGACCCCGATCCGCCTGACGACGAACACCGACACGACCTCGTACACGGGCACGGCCGCCAAGACCGCCAAGGTCTACGGCTGGGGCCGCACCAGCTCCACCACGCAGGACATCTCCGAGACGCTGAAGACGGCCTCGCTGCCGATCCAGTCGGACGCCACCTGCGCGGGCGCCTACGGCAGCATGTACATCAAGGGCCACAACGTCTGCGCGGGCGAGCCCGCCACCGGCAGCGACACCGGTACGACGGCCATCTGCAACGGCGACTCCGGCGGCCCGCTGGTCGTCGCCGGCCGGATCGTCGGTGTCGTCTCCTGGAGCGCCGACGACGGCGTGCCCGGCCACGACTGTGTCGTCGAGGGCTCCTACGGCGTCTTCGCCAAGGTCAGCGCGTACGTCGGCGCGGCCTACACGCAGATCGACGACGGCAACCTCAGCTACACCGACGGCAAGGCCGACATCTACGCCCGCAAGTCCTCCACCAAGGTGGGCTACGAGCTGGACTCCAAGGGCACCTCGCTGGCCACCCGCCAGTCCCTGGGCGACTGGAGCGGCGTCAACCTGGTCCGGTCCGCCGACCTGAACCGGGACGGCTTCCAGGACTGGGTCTACCGGACCACCGCCGGCGCGGTCTACTGGGATCACTTCGTGCTCAACAGCGCGCGTGACGACGGCAGTTGGGTCAGCACGAAGATCTTCACCAACTGGAAGACCCGCACCCGGATCATCGCCCCCGGCGATGTCACCGGCGACTACCTGCCCGACCTGATCTCGGTCGACAGCTCCGGTGTCCTGTGGATCTACCCGGGCAAGGGCAACGGCACCTTCAGCTCGCCGTCGCGGGTCGGCGGGGGCTGGAGCCAGTACAACGCGCTGGTCGGCCACGGCGACTTCAACGGTGACGGCAAGGCCGACCTGATCGCCCGCAACAAGAGCACCGGCGCCGTCTACCTGTACAAGGGCGCGGGCAAGTCCGGCACGGGCGCCTTCGCGGCCCGAGTCAAGGTGCGCAGCTGGCCCAGCTACAACGCGTTCGACGCGGTCGGCGACTTCACCGGCGACGGCAAGGCGGACCTCCTGATCCGCAACGCCAGCGGCTCGCTCTACGTCTACCCGGGCACCGGGAAGGCCACCAGCGAGATCTTCGGCACAGCGAAGTCACTGGGCACCGGTTTCCAGCAGTACGACATCTTCGGGTGAAACAGCAGGTGAGCGCGGCCTGACCCACTCACGCGACTACGCAGAGTGCTCATCGCCGTACGCGATGGGCACTCTGCGTTGTGCAACCCTTTGTCGAGTTTCGCCGTCTGACCAGGCGGAGCGAAGATGGAGCGGTACTGACCGCGCCTGACCCTGAAAACAGGGGGTAACCGACCGGACGAGATTCGAGGAGCGCATGTCAGTCGAGGGCAGTGGCAAGGGACGTCGTCGCAAACCCCGCAGCAAGGGGCGAAAGGGCCTGTTGATCACGGCCTGGGTCGCCGCGGGGATCGTCGTGCTGGGCGGTACCGGGGCGGGTTACCTGTACTTCAAGCTCAACGGCAACATCAAGAGCGTCGACATCGACCAGGTCCTCGGCAGTGACAGGCCCACGAAGGCCGACAACGGCTCCGAGAACATCCTCGTCCTGGGCTCGGACACCCGCTCCGGCTCCAACAAGAAGCTCGGCGGCGGCACCGACGACGGCAGTGCCCGCTCCGACACCGCGATGATCATCCACGTGTACGAGGGCCACAAGAAGGCCACCGTGGTCTCCATACCGCGCGACACCCTGATCGACCGCCCGCAGTGCACCGACACCGACGGCAAGGAGCACGACGCCGCCTCGGACGTCATGTTCAACTCCGCGTACACGACCGGTGGCGCGCCCTGTGCCGTCAAGACCGTCGAGTCCATGACCGACATCCGCATGGACCACTACCTGGAGGTCGACTTCAGCGGCTTCGAGAAGCTGGTCGACGAACTCGGCGGGGTCACGGTCACCACGACCAAGAACATCAAGGACACCGACAGCCACCTGGACCTCAAGGCCGGCACGCACGAACTCACCGGCGCCCAGGCCCTCGGTCTCGTCCGCACCCGGCACGGCGTCGGCGACGGTTCCGACCTCGGCCGTATCCAGCTCCAGCAGGCCTTCATCAAGGCGCTGGTCAAGCAGGTCAAGAGCGTCGGCGTGCTGACCAGCCCCAAGAAGCTGTACGACCTCGCGAACACCGCCACCAAGGCCGTCACCACCGACTCCGACCTCGGCTCGGTCAACTCCCTGGTCTCCTTCGCGAGCGGCCTCCAGCACATCAGCCCGTCGGGCATGACCATGGTCACGATGCCGGTCCGCTACGACCCGGCGAACCCGAACCGCGTGATCGTGCAGGAGACCAAGGCCAAGCAGATCTGGACGGCCCTGGAGAACGACCGGACGATCCCGAAGTCGGCCACCGAAGGCACCGCGACGGGCCAGGCCAAGGGCGTCGTCACGTCGTAGGACACCGCTTGCCGAGCGCTGGGAATAGATCGCGGGGCCCCCTCGTTTTGGGGGATGCGGCCAGTGCTGGCAGACTGGTACGTCGGTCCCGGTTCACGCCCCCGCAATCCGCGATGGCGACCCGGCGCCCTCCCGAAACTAGGAGACACCTTGAAGCGCGACATCCACCCCGAGTACGTCGAGACGCAGGTCAGCTGCACCTGTGGCGCGTCGTTCACCACCCGTAGCACGATCCAGAGCGGCACCGTCCGTGCCGAGGTCTGCTCCGAGTGCCACCCGTTCTACACGGGCAAGCAGAAGATCCTCGACACCGGTGGCCGTGTGGCCCGCTTCGAGGCCCGCTTCGGCAAGGCTGCTGCCAAGAAGTAGCGAGCCACCAGCGCCGGTCCACGCCGCACTCCTCGGAGTGCGCCGGGACCGGCGTTTTTGGTCGCCCGCCTTCCCCCTTCATCCGCAGTACAGGAGCCCTGAGATGTTCGAGGCCGTCGAGGAACTCGTCGGTGAGCACGCCGACCTGGAGACGAAGCTCGCCGACCCGTCGGTCCACTCCGACCAGGCCAACGCGCGCAAGCTGAACAAGCGCTACGCCGAGCTCACCCCGATCGTCGCCACGTACCGCTCCTGGAAGCAGACCGGCGACGACATCGAGACCGCGCGCGAACTGGGCGCCGACGACCCGGAGTTCGCCGCCGAGGTCAAGGAGCTGGAGAAGGCCCGCGACGGGCTGACGGAGAAGCTGCGGCTTCTCCTCGTCCCGCGCGACCCCAGCGACGACAAGGACGTCATCCTCGAGATCAAGGCCGGCGCGGGCGGCGACGAGTCCGCGCTGTTCGCCGGCGACCTGCTGCGCATGTACCTGCGCTACGCCGAGCGCGTCGGCTGGAAGACCGAGATCATCGACGCCACCGAGTCCGAGCTGGGCGGCTACAAGGACGTCCAGGTCGCCGTGAAGACCAAGGGCGGAAACGGCGCCACCGAGCCCGGGCAGGGCGTCTGGGCCCGGATGAAGTACGAGGGCGGCGTGCACCGCGTGCAGCGCGTCCCGGCGACCGAGTCCCAGGGCCGTATCCACACCTCCGCGGCCGGCGTGCTGGTCACCCCCGAGGCGGAGGAGGTCGACGTGGAGATCAACCCCAACGACCTCCGCATCGACGTCTACCGCTCCTCGGGACCCGGCGGGCAGTCCGTCAACACGACCGACTCCGCCGTGCGCATCACGCACATTCCCACCGGAGTCGTCGCCTCCTGCCAGAACGAGAAGAGCCAACTGCAGAACAAGGAGCAGGCCTTGCGTATCCTGCGCTCCAGGCTGCTCGCGGCGGCGCAGGAGGAGGCGGAGCGCAATGCCGCCGACGCCCGGCGCAGCCAGGTCCGCACCGTCGACCGCTCCGAGAAGATCCGTACGTACAACTTCCCGGAGAACCGCATCTCGGACCACCGTGTCGGCTTCAAGTCGTACAACCTGGACCAGGTCCTGGACGGCGACCTCGACGCGGTGATCCAGGCCTGCGTCGACGCGGACTCGGCGGCGAAGCTGGCGGCCGCGTAAAGAGGTACCTACGCACGACCGAGTACCGAGTACGACACGGAGGACTTGCGTGAACCTGCTGCTCGCAGAGGTGGCCCAGGCCACCCAGCGGCTGGCCGACGCCGGCGTGCCCTCGCCGCGCAACGACGCGGAGGAGCTCGCCGCGTTCGTGCACGGCGTGAAGCGGGGCGAGCTGCACTCCGTGAAGGACGCGGACTTCGACGCCCGCTACTGGGAGACCATCGCGCGCCGTGAGCAGCGTGAGCCGCTCCAGCACATCACCGGGCTCGCCTACTTCCGGTACCTCGAACTCCAGGTGGGGCCCGGTGTGTTCGTGCCGCGGCCGGAGACCGAGTCCGTGGTCGGCTGGGCCATAGACGCCGTCCGCGCGATGGATGTCGTCGAGCCGTGCATCGTCGACCTGTGCACCGGCTCCGGCGCCATCGCGCTCGCCCTGGCCCAGGAGGTCCCGCGCTCGCGCGTGCACGCCGTGGAGCTGTCCGAGGAAGCCCTGCGGTGGACCCGTAAGAACGTCGAGGGGTCGCGGGTCGACCTGCGGCAGGGCAACGCCCTGGACGCCTTCCCCGACCTCGACGGCCATGTCGACCTGGTCATCTCCAACCCGCCCTACATCCCGCTCACCGAGTGGGAGTACGTCGCTCCCGAGGCGCGGGACTACGATCCCGAACTCGCCCTGTTCTCGGGGGAGGACGGCCTCGACCTCATCCGCGGTCTGGAACGGACCGCACACCGGCTCCTGCGCCCGGGCGGTGTCGTCGTCATCGAGCACGCCGACACCCAGGGCGGCCAGGTGCCGTGGATCTTCACAGAGGAGCGGGGCTGGGCCGACGCGGCCGACCACCCCGACCTCAACAAGCGCCCCAGGTTCGCGACGGCCCGCAGGGCGATGCCGTGAGCCGCACTCCCAAGACTTCAGAGCAGTACGTGTACGAGGAGGCCCGCTAGATATGGCACGGCGATACGACACCAACGACGCGACCGACCGCACGACCGGTCTGCGCGAAGCCGCGTCCGCCGTCCGCCGTGGCGAGCTCGTGGTCCTCCCGACCGACACGGTGTACGGCATCGGCGCCGACGCGTTCTCCTCCGAGGCCGTCTCCGACCTCCTGGAGGCCAAGGGCCGGGGCCGCAACATGCCGACCCCCGTGCTGATCGGCTCCCCGAACACCCTCCACGGTCTCGTCACCGACTTCTCCGAGCTGGCCTGGGAGCTCGTCGACGCCTTCTGGCCGGGCGCGCTCACCCTCGTCGCCAAGCACCAGCCGTCCCTGCAGTGGGACCTGGGTGACACCAGGGGCACGGTGGCCGTCCGTATGCCGCTGCACCCGGTCGCCATCGAGCTGCTGACCGAGGTCGGCCCCATGGCGGTCTCCTCCGCCAACCTGACGGGCCACCCGGCGCCGGAGGACTGTGACGCGGCCCAGGAGATGCTCGGCGACTCGGTCTCCGTGTACCTCGACGGCGGCCCGACCCCCGGCAACGTCCCCTCCTCGATCGTCGACGTCACCCGCGAGGTGCCCCTGCTGCTGCGCGCGGGCGCGATCTCCGCGGACGAGCTCAGGAAGGTCGTACCCGACCTCGAGGTGGCGAATTGACGGCCCCTGACGCGGGGCGTGGCATATGGGACGGGGAAGAGACGCGGACCTTCACGGGGCTCCCGCGTGACAGCTTCCGCATCCTCCACGTCAGCACCGGCAACGTGTGCCGCTCGCCGATCACCGAGCGGCTGACCCGGCATGCCCTGGCGGACCGGCTCGGCGACCCGCTGTGGGGCGGGGTCGTTGTGGAGAGCGCGGGGACCTGGGGCCACGAGGGCGCGCCCATGGAGGCCAACGCGGAGACCGTGCTTGCCGAGTTCGGCGCGGACCCCTCCGGCTTCATGGGCCGGGAACTGCTGGACGAACACGTGATCATGGCGGACCTGGTCCTGACCGCGACCCGCGACCACCGTCAGCAGGTGATCTCGATGGGCCACTCGGCGGGCCTGCGCACCTTCACGCTGAAGGAGTTCACCCGTCTGGTGAAGGCGATAGACCCGGCGACCCTGCCGCCCCTCGAGGAGGGCCTGGTGATCCGCGCACGCGCCCTGGTCCGCGCGGCGGCGGCTCTACGCGGGTGGCTCCTGGCCCCGACCGCCGAGGCCGACGAGGTCTTCGACCCGTACGGAGCCCCACTGCCCTTCTTCCGCTCGATCGGGGACGAGATAAACGAGGCGCTGGATCCGGTGGTGACGGCGCTGACCGGGGTTCCTGCGCGCGCGTGACGCAGGGCGCGTTGGGGATGGGGCTGAACGAGGCGCTGGAGCCTGTCGTCACCGTGCTCACGGGTGTACCCGCAAGGGCGTAACGACCGGGCACCGCACAGGCACCGGGCCTACATTGGACGTACGTCATCGTCGACGCCCGGAGTCCACCATGTCGGTCACCCATGCGCCCCAGACCGCCGACGTCCTCACGCGGCAGGATCCCGAGCTGGCCGAGATCCTGCTCGGGGAGCTCCACCGGCAGTCGTCGACGCTTCAGCTCATCGCCGCCGAGAACTTCTGCTCCCCGGCCGTACTGGCCGCGCTGGGCTCCCCGCTGGCCAACAAGTACGCCGAGGGCTACCCGGGCGCCCGGCACCACGGCGGCTGCGAGATCGTCGACGTCGCCGAGCGGCTCGCCGTGGAGCGGGCGAAGGCCCTGTTCGGCGCCGAGCACGCCAACGTGCAGTCCCACTCCGGCTCTTCGGCGGTCCTGGCCGCCTACGCCGCCCTCCTGCGCCCCGGCGACACCGTCCTCGCCCTCGGCCTGCCCTACGGCGGCCACCTCACCCATGGCTCGCCCGCCAACTTCTCCGGCCGCTGGTTCGACTTCGTCCCCTACGGCGTCGACGCCGAGACCGGGCTCATCGACCACTACCAGGTCCGGACACTGGCCCGCACCCACCGGCCCAAGGCGATCGTGTGCGGCTCCATCGCCTATCCCCGGCACATCGACTACGCCTTCTTCCGCGAGGTCGCCGACGAGGTGGGCGCGTATCTGATCGCCGACGCCGCCCACCCCATCGGGCTCGTCGCCGGGGGAGCGGCGCCCAGTCCGGTGCCGTACGCCGACGTCGTCTGCGCCACCACGCACAAGGTGCTGCGCGGCCCCCGCGGCGGAATGATCCTCTGCGGTGGTGAACTGGCCGAGCGGGTCGACCGGGCCGTCTTCCCGTTCACGCAGGGCGGCGCGCAGATGCACACCATCGCCGCCAAGGCGGTCGCGTTCGGCGAGGCGGCGACACCGTCGTTCGCCGCGTACGCCCGTCAGGTGGTGGCCAATGCGAGGGTCCTCGCGGCCGCGCTGGTCGACGAGGGGCTCGTCGTCACCACCGGGGGGACCGACACCCACCTCGTGACGGCCGATCCGGCGCCCCTCGGCGTCGACGGACGCGCGGCGAGGGGACGGCTCGCGGCCGCCGGCCTGGTGCTCGACTGCTGTGCGCTGCCTCACGCGGACACCCGCGGACTGCGCCTCGGCACGGCCGCCGTCACCACCCAGGGCATGGCCGAGAAGGAGATGGAGAAGGTCGCCGCCCTGCTCGCGGGGGTTGTGCGCGGCGAGGTCGAGAGCGTCAGGGCACGTGAAGAAGTGCGGGATCTGGTCGGCGGATTTCCGCCGTATCCGGCCTGAGCGAGGGTATCCGCACCTGTGGGCACAGCCGCACGTGCAACCATCGGCTCTACCCGGAAGTCCCCAACCATATGCGTGCGTCGCTAGGGTGTGGGGCTGAGATGGCCAGCGAGACCTGTGGGGAAGCCTGTGCGTGAATACCTGCTGACGCTCTGCATCACGGCCGCGGTGACGTATCTGCTGACAGGGCCGGTACGGAAGTTCGCGATCGTGGCCGGAGCGATGCCGGAGATCAGGGCCCGTGACGTGCACCGGGAACCGACTCCGCGGCTCGGCGGTATCGCCATGTTCTTCGGACTGTGCGCGGGCCTGCTGGTCGCCGACCACCTGACCAACCTCAGCGAGGTCTTCGAGAAGTCGAACGAACCGCGCGCCCTGCTCTCCGGAGCGGCCCTGATCTGGCTGATCGGTGTCCTGGACGACAAGTTCGAGATCGACGCCCTGATCAAGCTGGGCGGCCAGATGATCGCCGCGGGCGTGATGGTCATGCAGGGTCTGACGATCCTGTGGCTGCCCATCCCCAGTGTCGGCTCGGTGGCGCTGACCCAGTGGCAGGGCACCCTGCTGACGGTCGCGCTCGTCGTCATCACCATCAACGCGGTGAACTTCGTCGACGGCCTCGACGGTCTCGCGGCCGGCATGGTCTGCATCGCGGCGGCGGCGTTCTTCCTGTACGCCTACCGGATCTGGTACTCGTACGGCATCGAGGCGGCCGCACCGGCGACGCTGTTCTCGGCGATCCTGATGGGCATGTGCCTGGGCTTCCTGCCGCACAACATGCACCCCGCGAGAATCTTCATGGGCGACTCCGGCTCGATGCTCATCGGACTGGTGCTGGCCGCGGGCGCGATCTCCATCACCGGGCAGATCGACCCGGACGCGCTGAAGCTGTTCGCCGGGTCCGAGAAGGCGGCCGTGCACCAGACGGTCCCTGTCTACATTCCGCTGCTGCTGCCGCTGAGCATCATCGCGGTGCCGGCCGCCGACCTGATCTCGGCCATCGTGCGCCGCACCTGGCGCGGCCAGTCGCCGTTCGCCGCCGACCGAGGGCACCTGCACCACCGGCTCCTGGAGATCGGGCACTCGCACAGCCGCGCGGTGTGGATCATGTACTTCTGGTCGGCGCTGATCGCGTTCGGCTCGCTCGCCTACTCGGTGAACTCCGCGTCCATGTGGATCGTGCTCGGCGTCGTGTTCCTCAGCACGATCGGTCTCGTGCTGCTCCTGCTGCCGCGCTTCACCCCGCGCGTGCCGATGTGGGCCCAGGCCGTCGTGCCGCCGCGCTACCGCCGTCGGCGTCCCGTGGTCGTGGACTCCGTGGAGTCCGTGGAGGTGGAACAGCGCACTCCGGTCGCCGTCGGGGTGGCGGGTGTCAACGGTGCGACCGCGCTGAGGGCTCGGTCGCACGCTCCGGAGAGGCGTAAGGCCGAGACCTCGCGCTGACGCGCAAGGTAAGAATCTGACTAAAGCATTGCCAACGCGTGGGAGTTCTACGGGGCGACAAACTGCCCTTATATCAGACAAGTCGGCCACGTTTCCGCACAGACGCGCAGGTTCACTCTCATGTGTGACAGCGAGCACACCTTCTAGGTAAAGACCGCATCAAATAGTTTGTGATACGGTTCACGAGAACCCAGGGCGGAGCCGAAGGACCGTTAGTGCGACGGTCCACCGGCGTGAGGGTCACCCTCAGCCCGGGACTACGCTCGTCCATGACGACACACCCCCCCTTTGAAAGCGGAGTTGCCGCCATGCCGTCCAACGACGTCCGGATCCTGGCTCAGGCCGCCGTGCCCACGGCTGCCGTCGGCGCTGTTGCCGCCGTCGTCAGTGGTGTGGTCGCCGGTGGCAAGGGTGCGATCGGGGCGGGGGTGGCGACGCTGATCGTGATCCTCTTCATGGGCATCGGTCTCTACGTCCTGCAGCGCACTGCCAAATCGCTTCCGCACCTGTTCCAGGCAATGGGCCTGATGCTCTACACGACTCAGATCCTGCTGCTGTTCGTCTTCGTCGCGGTGTTCAAGAACACCACGCTGTTCAACCCCAAGGCTTTCGCTCTCACGCTCGTCGTCGGCACCCTCACCTGGATCGCCGCACAGGCCCGCGCCCACATGAAGTCCAAGATCCTCTACGTCGAACCCGATTCGGGCACCAAGCCCGAAAAAACGGGGCACTCGTCGTGAGAGGTAGGGCCGGGATAAATGCGACTGAGAGACCCTGCTATCGTCCGGTGCCAACTGCGGCATCGCGGGCGCGGGCATCCGAGCTGACGCCTGCTCGAACGCGAGGCTCGATGCCCCCCGGCCGCCCCCACATCCGTTACACCAGTCCAGTGCCGAACCGCGGCTGCGCGCCGCGCCGACACAACGAGGTTGCCGTACCTATGCGCCACGCTGAAGGAGCCCGCGGTGAGTGCTGACCCGACGCAGGTGCTCGCCTTCGAGACCGATTGCCACATCTTCGACGGTTGTGGCTTCCCGGCACCCGGCCTGCACTCGTTCCTGTTCGAGCCCCTCCTGGGGGACGGCGACAGCAACGTGTACTTCAACAAGCCGATGCTGCTGGCGCTGATCGGCTCGGTCATCGTTGTCGGCTTCTTCTGGGCCGCCTTCCGCAAGCCGAAGGTCGTCCCCGGCAAGCTGCAGATGGTCGCCGAGTCCGGCTACGACTTCATCCGCCGCGGTGTCGTCTACGAGACCATCGGAAAGAAGGAAGGCGAGAAGTACGTACCGCTGGTCGTCTCGCTGTTCTTCTTCATCTGGATGATGAACCTCTGGTCGATCGTCCCGGTCGCCCAGTTCCCGGTGACCTCGATCATCGCGTACCCGATCGTCCTCGCGGCGATCGTCTACATCCTCTGGGTCTCGCTGACGTTCAAGCGGCACGGATTCGTCGGCGCCTTCAAGAACTTCACCGGCTACGACAAGTCGCTCGGCCCGGTTCTCCCGCTGGCCATGACGATCGAGTTCTTCTCCAACCTGCTCGTCCGGCCGTTCACCCACGCCGTGCGACTCTTCGCGAACATGTTCGCGGGACACACCCTGCTGCTGCTCTTCACGATCGCCAGCTGGTACCTGCTCAACGGCATCGGGATCGCCTACGCGGGCGTCTCGTTCATCATGGTGATCGTCATGACGGCCTTCGAGCTGTTCATCCAGGCCCTGCAGGCGTATGTGTTCGTGCTGCTGACCTGCACCTTCATCCAGGGCGCGCTCGCCGAGCACCACTGAGCACCGCCTCCCGAACCCCCCTTGGTGTCCGGCGGCCAACCCCCGCCGGTCCGTACAGATAAGGAAGAATCAGCATGGCTGCCACTGAGACCCTCGCTGCCGTCTCCGGTTCGCTCGGCTCCATCGGCTACGGCCTCGCCGCCATCGGTCCCGGCGTCGGCGTCGGCATCATCTTCGGCAACGGCACCCAGGCTCTTGCCCGTCAGCCCGAAGCTGCCGGCCTGATCCGTGCCAACCAGATCCTCGGCTTCGCCTTCTGTGAGGCGCTCGCCCTCATCGGTCTGGTCATGCCGTTCGTCTACGGCCAGTGATCTGCCGTTCAGCGACAGCCCACTAGACGAAAGGCACTGACATGAGCCAGATGCTCATTCTGGCGGCCGAGGCGAAGGAAAACCCCCTCGTCCCGCCGATCCCCGAGCTCGTCATCGGCCTGATCGCCTTCGTCATCGTCTTCGGCTTCCTCGCCAAGAAGCTCCTCCCGAACATCAACAAGGTTCTGGACGAGCGTCGTGAGGCCATCGAGGGCGGTATCGAGAAGGCCGAGGCCGCGCAGACCGAGGCCCAGAGCGTCCTTGAGCAGTACAAGGCACAGCTCGCCGAGGCCCGCCACGAGGCTGCGCGCCTGCGCCAGGAGGCTCAGGAGCAGGGCGCCACGCTCATCGCCGAGATGCGCGCGGAAGGCCAGCGGCAGCGCGAGGAGATCGTCGCCGCCGGTCACGCGCAGATCGAGGCCGACCGCAAGGCCGCCGCGTCCGCGCTGCGCCAGGACGTCGGCAAGCTCGCCACCGACCTGGCCGGCAAGCTCGTCGGTGAGTCCCTCGAGGACCACGCCCGGCAGAGCCGCGTGATCGACCGCTTCCTCGGTGACCTCGAGGAGAAGGCCGAGGCCGCGCGATGAACGGAGCGAGCCGCGATGCCCTGGCAGCCGCACGCGAGCGTCTCGACGCGCTGACGGACAACACGTCCGTGGACGCCGGCTCGCTCGCCGACGAGCTGGCCGCCGTCACCGCGCTGCTCGACCGCGAGGTGTCGCTGCGTCGGGTCCTGACCGACCCGGCGCAGCCCGGCGAGGCCAAGGCCGAACTGGCCCGGCGCCTGATCGGCACGCAGGTCGGCGGTCCCACCACCGACCTGGTGTCCGGCATGGTGCGCTCCCGCTGGTCGCGCTCGCGTGACCTGGTGGACGCGCTGGAGGAGCTGGCCGACGCCGCCGACCTCACCGCCGCGCAGCAGCGGGGCAAGCTCGACAACGTCGAGGACGAGCTGTTCCGGTTCGGCCGGATCGTCGCCTCGAACACCGAGCTGCGCGCCGCGCTGACCGACCGCGCCGCAACGGCCCCGGCCAAGCGTGGGCTGCTCGGCAGCCTGCTTGGCGGCCGCGCCGATGCGACGACCGAACGTCTGGTGACGCGCCTTGTGGCCGCGCCCCGGGGACGTAGCCTGGAGGCGGGCCTCGAGTCCCTGTCCAAGCTCGCCGCCGAGCGCCGGGACCGCATGGTGGCCGTCGTCACCTCGGCGGTTCCGCTGAGCGACCAGCAGAAGCAGCGTCTGGGCGGTGCCCTGGCGAAGCTCTACGGCCGCCAGATGCACCTCAACCTCGACGTGGACCCCGAGGTCCTCGGCGGGATCCGGGTGCAGGTCGGCGACGAGGTCATCAACGGCTCGATCGCGGACCGCATCGAGGACGCCGGCCGCCGCCTGGCGGGCTGACAGCAACTTCATAGCAGTACGTACTTACGACGGCCCTGGTTGGGCCGTACATGAAGAATCCTGGGGGCCGACCCCAGACCCCCAAAGTGAAACTTCGGGCCCAACAAGGAGAGCAGGGAACCCAGATGGCGGAGCTCACGATCCGGCCGGAGGAGATCCGGGACGCGCTGGAGAACTTCGTCCAGTCGTACAAGCCGGACGCGGCCTCGCGCGAGGAGGTCGGTACGGTCACCCTTGCCGGCGACGGCATCGCGAAGGTCGAGGGTCTGCCCTCGGCCATGGCCAACGAACTGCTGAAGTTCGAGGACGGCACCCTCGGCCTCGCGCTCAACCTGGAAGAGCGCGAGATCGGCTGCGTCGTCCTCGGTGAGTTCAGCGGCATCGAGGAGGGTCAGCCGGTCTCCCGTACCGGTGAGGTCCTCTCCGTGGCCGTCGGCGAGGGCTACCTCGGCCGCGTCGTCGACCCGCTCGGCAACCCGATCGACGGCCTCGGCGAGATCGAGACCAGCGGTCGTCGCGCGCTTGAGCTGCAGGCTCCGGGCGTCATGGCCCGTAAGTCGGTGCACGAGCCGATGGAGACCGGCTACAAGGCCGTCGACGCGATGACCCCGATCGGCCGCGGCCAGCGTCAGCTGGTCATCGGTGACCGTCAGACCGGCAAGACCGCCCTGGCCGTCGACACGATCATCAACCAGCGCGACAACTGGCGTTCCGGCGACCCGAAGAAGCAGGTCCGCTGCGTCTACGTCGCCATCGGTCAGAAGGGCTCGACCATCGCCTCCGTGCGTGGCGCCCTGGAAGAGGCCGGCGCGCTGGAGTACACGACCATCGTCGCCGCCCCGGCGTCCGACCCGGCCGGCTTCAAGTACCTGGCGCCGTACACCGGTTCGGCCATCGGCCAGCAGTGGATGTACGAGGGCAAGCACGTCCTCATCATCTTCGACGACCTCTCGAAGCAGGCCGACGCCTATCGCGCCGTGTCCCTTCTGCTGCGTCGCCCGCCGGGGCGTGAGGCCTACCCGGGTGACGTCTTCTACCTGCACTCCCGTCTGCTGGAGCGCTGCGCCAAGCTCTCCGACGAGCTGGGTGCCGGCTCGATGACCGGTCTGCCGATCGTCGAGACCAAGGCCAACGACGTCTCGGCGTTCATCCCGACCAACGTCATCTCCATCACCGACGGCCAGTGCTTCCTGGAGTCGGACCTGTTCAACGCCGGTCAGCGCCCCGCGCTGAACGTCGGTATCTCCGTCTCCCGAGTCGGTGGTTCCGCGCAGCACAAGGCGATGAAGCAGGTTTCCGGCCGTCTGCGCCTGGACCTCGCGCAGTACCGTGAGCTGGAGGCGTTCGCCGCCTTCGGTTCCGACCTGGACGCCGCGTCGAAGGCGCAGCTGGAGCGCGGTCAGCGACTGGTCGAGCTGCTCAAGCAGGCTCAGTACCAGCCGATGGCCACCGAGGACCAGGTCGTCTCCATCTGGGCGGCCACCACCGGCAAGCTGGACGAGGTCCCGGTCTCCGACATCCGCCGCTTCGAGAAGGAGCTGCTGGAGTACCTGCACCGCAAGGAGCAGGGCCTCATGACCTCCATCAAGGAGGGCGGCAAGATGTCGGACGACACGCTCACCGCCATCGCCGACGGCATCGCGGAGTTCAAGAAGCAGTTCGAGACCTCGGACGGCAAGCTTCTCGGCGAAGACGCGCCGGCCGCCACGGCCAAGTGACGACGGAAGGGACCTGACTCATGGGAGCCCAGCTCCGGGTCTACAAGCGTCGCATCCGATCCGTCACCGCGACCAAGAAGATCACCAAGGCGATGGAGATGATCGCCGCCTCGCGCGTCGTCAAGGCGCAGCGCAAGGTGGCGGCGTCCACGCCGTACGCGCAGGAACTGACGCGTGCGGTCACGGCGGTCGGTACCGGCTCGAACACGAAGCACCCGCTGACCACGCAGGCCGAGACGGTCGTGCGGTCCGCGGTGTTGCTCCTGACGAGCGACCGTGGTCTTGCCGGTGCCTTCAACTCCAGCGCCATCAAGACGGCGGAGAAGCTCACCGAGCGGCTGGAGCGCGAGGGCAAGGAGGTCGAGATCTACATCGTCGGCCGCCGTGGTGTCGCGCACTACAACTTCCGTGAGCGCAAGATCACGGAGTCGTGGGGCGGCTTCACCGACCAGCCCACGTACGCGGACGCCAAGAAGGTCGCGGCGCCGCTGATCGAGGCCATCGAGAAGGACACGGCCGAGGGCGGCGTGGACGAGCTCCACATCGTCTTCACCGAGTTCGTCTCGATGATGACGCAGACGGCGCTCGACGACCGTCTGCTCCCGCTCAGCCTCGAAGACGTGGCGAAGGATGCCGCCCCCCAGGGCGAGATCCTCCCGTTGTACGACTTCGAGCCCTCGGCGGAGGACGTCCTCGACGCCCTTCTGCCGCGCTACGTGGAGAGCCGTATCTACAACGCGCTGCTCCAGTCGGCCGCCTCCAAGCACGCCGCCACGCGGCGCGCGATGAAGTCGGCCACCGACAACGCGGGAGACCTGATCACCAGCCTCTCCCGACTTGCCAACGCGGCCCGCCAGGCCGAAATCACCCAGGAAATCAGCGAGATCGTCGGCGGCTCCGCAGCCCTGGCCGACGCGTCCGCGGGGAGTGACAGGTAATGACGACGACAGTTGAGACGGCCGTTGCCACGGGCCGCGTCGCCCGGGTCATCGGCCCGGTCGTCGACGTGGAGTTCCCCGTCGACGCGATGCCGGAGATCTACAACGCTCTGCACGTCGAGGTGGCCGACCCGGCCCTCGACGGCGCGAAGAAGACGCTGACCCTGGAGGTCGCCCAGCACCTGGGTGACGGCCTGGTCCGCACCATCTCCATGCAGCCCACCGACGGTCTGGTCCGCCAGGCCGCGGTCACCGACACGGGTGCCTCCATCACCGTGCCGGTCGGCGACTTCACCAAGGGCAAGGTGTTCAACACCCTCGGTGAGGTGCTGAACACCGACGAGAAGTACGAGGGCGAGCGCTGGGGCATCCACCGCAAGGCTCCGAACTTCGACGAGCTCGAGTCGAAGACCGAGATGTTCGAGACCGGCGTCAAGGTCATCGACCTTCTCACCCCGTACGTCAAGGGTGGAAAGATCGGTCTGTTCGGTGGTGCCGGCGTCGGCAAGACGGTGCTCATCCAGGAGATGATCTACCGCGTCGCCAACAACCACGACGGTGTCTCCGTGTTCGCCGGTGTCGGTGAGCGCACGCGTGAGGGCAACGACCTCATCGAGGAGATGGCGGAGTCGGGCGTCATCGACAAGACCGCGCTGGTCTTCGGTCAGATGGACGAGCCCCCGGGCACCCGTCTGCGCGTGGCCCTCGCCGGTCTGACCATGGCGGAGTACTTCCGCGATGTGCAGAAGCAGGACGTGCTGTTCTTCATCGACAACATCTTCCGCTTCACGCAGGCCGGTTCCGAGGTCTCGACCCTGCTCGGCCGGATGCCCTCCGCGGTGGGCTACCAGCCGAACCTGGCCGACGAGATGGGTCTCCTCCAGGAGCGCATCACCTCGACCCGTGGTCACTCGATCACCTCGATGCAGGCGATCTACGTCCCCGCGGACGACCTGACCGACCCGGCCCCGGCCACCACGTTCGCCCACCTCGACGCGACGACGGTGCTGTCCCGTCCGATCTCCGAGAAGGGCATCTACCCGGCCGTGGACCCGCTGGACTCCACGTCCCGGATCCTGGACCCGCGCTACATCTCGGCGGACCACTACAACACGGCCATGCGTGTCAAGGGGGTCCTGCAGAAGTACAAGGACCTCCAGGACATCATCGCGATCCTGGGTATCGACGAGCTCGGCGAGGAGGACAAGCTGGTCGTCCAGCGTGCCCGCCGCGTGGAGCGCTTCCTGTCCCAGAACACCCACGTCGCCAAGCAGTTCACCGGCGTGGACGGCTCGGACGTGCCGCTGGACGAGTCGATCACCGCGTTCAACGCGATCATCGACGGCGACTACGACCACTTCCCGGAGCAGGCGTTCTTCCTGTGCGGTGGCATCGAGGACCTCAAGGCCAACGCCAAGGAGCTCGGCGTCTCCTGAAGCCACTGAGTTCTGAGTGAACCCTGTGGTTCACGCTTGAGGGGGCGGGGTACGTCCCGCCCCCTCATTCACGCCCACTGCCGCATCTCCTGGGGGACAACCCCCAGACCCCCGGCCGCGTTCCGGGGTGGGCCCCGACACCTTGGTGCTCGGCGCCCTACTAGACTTGCCAATAACACCCGGCGATGAGAGTCGGGTGGTGACCCGAGGAGCCACCTTGGCTGCTGAGCTGCACGTCGCGCTGGTCGCGGCCGACCGAGAGGTCTGGTCCGGCGAGGCCACCCTGGTCGTCGCGCGCACCACGTCCGGCGACATCGGCGTCATGCCCGGTCACCAGCCGCTGCTCGGTGTGCTGGAGTCGGGCCCGGTGACCATCCGTACGAGTGATGGTGGAACGGTCGTCGCCGCGGTGCACGGCGGTTTCATCTCGTTCGCGGACAACAAGCTGTCGCTGCTGGCCGAGATCGCCGAGCTGTCGGACGAGATCGACGTCCAGCGCGCGGAGCGGGAGCTGGAGCGCGCGAAGGCGGAGGGCGACGCCGCCGCCGAGCGTCGCGCGGACGTACGACTGCGTGCGGCGACGTCGCGCTGAACCAGCGCGGAGCCGTATGACGTTCCTCAGCCGCGGCCGGCACCGGAGTGATCCGGAGCCGGTCGCGGCTGAGGCAGATCTGGATGTTTTTTCCGTTCCGTTACCTATTGAAGGTACCTAGGAGACGAGGAGGTCGGTGTCGATGGTCCTCGCTCTGACTGTGTGCGGAATCGTCGTGGCCCTGGTGGTGCTGGGGCTGTTCGTCTTCGGTCTGCGGCGCAGACTCATCCAGCGCTCCGGCGGCACCTTCGACTGTTCCCTGCGCTGGGACGTGCCGGAGAAGACCGACACCAGCGGCAAAGGCTGGAGCTACGGCGTCGCCCGCTACAACGGTGACCGCGTCGAGTGGTACCGCGTCTTCTCCTACGCCTATCGCCCGCGCCGGGTGCTGGAGCGCGCCGCGATCGAGGTCGCCGGCCGCCGTCTCCCCGACGGGGAGGAGGAGATGGCCCTCCTCTCCGACGCCGTGATCCTGACCTGTGTGCACCGGGGCACGCGTCTCGAACTCGCCATGAGCGACGACGCGCTGACCGGTTTCCTCGCGTGGCTGGAGGCAGCCCCGCCCGGACAGCGAGTGAATGTGGCGTAGCCACATTCACTCGCTGGGTGGGGGTCCCCCCGGACGAAGTCTGGGGGAGCGTCAATGTCGCTTGGCGACCCGGTTACGACAGTCCGCTGTTGATGGCGCTCACCAGCTCTCCGTTGCCCGTGTCGCCGCTGAACTCCCAGAAGAACGCGCCGCCCAGGCCCTGGTTCTTGGCCCAGGTCATCTTGCCGGCGATGGTCGCTGGGGTGTCGTAGGACCACCAGTTGTTGCCGCAGTAGGCGTAGGCCGTGCCCGCGACGGTGCCGGTGGTGGGGCAGGACGTCTTGAGGACCTTGTAGTCCTCGATGCCCGCCTCGTAGGTGCCGGGTGCCGCGCCGGTCGCCGAGCCTCCGGGAGCGGCCTGGGTGACGCCGGTCCAGCCGCGGCCGTAGAAGCCGATGCCGAGCAGCAGCTTGTTCGAGGCGACGCCCTTCGACTTCAGCTTGGCGATCGCGTCGGCCGAGTTGAAGCCCGCCTGCGGGATGCCGGCGTACGACGTCAGCGGCGAGTGCGGGGCGGTCGGGCCCTGGGCGTTGAAGGCACCGAAGTAGTCGTACGTCATCACGTTGTACCAGTCGACGTACTGGGAGGCGCCGCCGTAGTCGGCGGCGTCGAGCTTGCCGCCGGAGGAGCCGTCGGCCGTGATGGCCGCGGTGACCAGGTAGTTGGAGCCGAACTCCGAACGCAGCGCTCCCATCAGGTTCTTGAAGGCGGCGGCCCCGCTGGTGTCGCAGGTCAGACCGCAGGCGTTCGGGTACTCCCAGTCGATGTCGATGCCGTCGAAGACGTCCGCCCAGCGCGGGTCCTCGATGACCGACTTGCAGGAGGCGGCGAAGGCGGCGGGGTTGGCCGCGGCCTGCGCGAAGCCGCCGGAGTAGGTCCAGCCGCCGAAGGAGTAGAGGATCTTGATGTTCGGGTACTTGGCCTTGAGCTCACGCAGCTGGTTGAAGTTGCCGCGCAGCGGCTGGTCCCAGGTGTCGGCGGCGCCCGAGACCGACTGGTCGGCGGTGTACGCCTTGTCGTAGGCGGCGTAGGTGTCGTCGACGACGCACTTGCCGTCCTTGACGTTGCCGAAGGCGTAGTTGATGTGCGTGATCTTCGAGGCGGAGCCCGAGGTCACCAGGTTCTTGACGTGGTAGTTGCGGCCGTAGACGCCCCACTCGGTGAAGTAGCCGAGCTTGACCTTGGAGCCGGTGGGCGGCGGGTCGGTGGTGCCGCCGGTGGTGTGCACGGCGACCGCGCCGCTTGCGGGTCCCGTCTGGTCGGCGGTGTCACGGGCCTGGACCGTGTAGGAGTAGTCGCTGCCGGCGGTCAGACCGGTGTCCGTGTACGAGGTCGTCGTCACGGTCGCCACCTTGGCACCGTCGCGCAGCACGTCGTAGTTCTTGACGCCCTTGTCGTCGGTGGCCGCGCTCCAGGCCAGCTTCACCGAGGTGTCGGTGATACCGGAGGCGGTGGGGGTGCCGGGGGCGGACGGTGCCGCGTCCCCCGGAGTGGAGCCGCCGTCACAACTGCCGCCGTTGAGCTTGCAGCCCGACGGGGAGCCGGAGCCGGTGCCGTTGAAGCCGAAGGAGACGGAGGCGCCGGGGGCGAGGGTGCCGTTCCAGGACTTGTTCTTGGCGGTCCAGTGGGTGCCGGAGGAGGTGACGTCGGCGTCCCAGGCGGAGGTGACGGAGGTGCCGGAGGGGAAGTCCCACTCGACGGTCCAGGAACTGAGGCTGGTGGTCCCGGTGTTCTTCACCGTCCACTTGCCTTCGAAGCCGGTGCCCCAGTCCTGGGTCTTGGCGTAGGTGGCGGTGGCGGTGCTCGCGGCCTGGGCGGGGCTCGCGAGGCCGACCAGGCCGGCGATGGGGAGCAACAGCGTCGCGAACCCTGCCGCGGCTCTGTGTCTGAAGCGCATGGTGCGCCTCCTAGGGGAGTTGGGGGCGTGACTGAGCCTTCACACCCACGGTGCCGCGAGAATAGAAAGGTCTGGACCACAGGTCAATAGGTCTGGACCACTCTGGTGCAAGACGCAACTAGACGCCCAACTCCTGTGCCAGTACGGCTGCTTGCACCCGACTGCGCAGCTCCAGCTTCCCCAGCAGACGGCTGACGTGCGTCTTCACCGTGGCCTCCGCCATGTCGAGGCGGCCGGCGATCGCGGCGTTGGACAGGCCCTCCCCGAGACAGGACAGCACCTCGCGTTCCCGGCGGGTGAGGGTGTCCAGGACCGCCGGGTCGGCGCTCGTCCCGCGGACCGGCCTGGCGGCGAACTCGGCGATCAGACGCCGGGTGACGGCAGGGGTGACGATTCCCTCGCCCCGCGCCACCGTGTGCACGGCGGTGATGAGGTCCTTGGCCTCCGTGTTCTTCAGCAGGAAACCGGCGGCCCCGGCCCGCAGGGCCCCGAACACGTACTCGTCGAGATCGAAGGTGGTCAGCACCAGGACGTCCGCGAGCCCTTCCCCGACGACCTGCCGCGTCGCCGACACCCCGTCCAGGCGCGGCATCTGAACGTCCATCAGCACGAGGTCCGGCCGCAGCTCGCGGGCCAGCGCCACCGCCTGTTCACCGTCCGCCGCCTCGCCGACCACCTCGATGCCGGGGGCGCTGCGCAGAATGAGGACCAGCCCGGCGCGGACGGCGGACTGGTCCTCGGCGACGAGGACGCGGATCATTCGGGGACTCCTTCACGCAGGGGCAGGGTGGCGCGTACCGTCCAGTGCGGCCCGTCGGGACCGGCGTCGAACGTGCCGCCGAGCAACGCGGCCCGCTCGCGCATCCCGACCAGCCCGGCGCCGGAGCCGGGGGCGCGGGGTCCGTCCCGGTCGCCGTACGGACTGCTCACCGTGACGGTCAGCTCGCCGTCCCGCTGGGCGAGGCCCACCGTGACCCGGCCCGGACACGCGTGCTTGAGGGCGTTGGTCAGGGACTCCTGCACGATGCGGTAGGCGGCGAGTTCGACGGGAGCGGGCACGGCGTCGTGGTGGCGGGCGTCCAGAGTGGCGTCCAGGCCGTTGGCGCGGGCGCCGTCGACGAGGGCGGTGAGACCGTCGAGGGTCGGGACGGCGGCGGGCTCGTGGTCGCCGGCGCGCAGGATGCCGATCAGCCGGCGCATCTCGGCGAGCCCGTCGACGCTGTTCTCCCGGATCACCGAGAGGGCCTCCCGGGAGGTCGCGGGGTCGTCGATGGACAGCGCGGCCGTGGAGTGGATGGCGATCGCCGACAGATGGTTGGCCACCATGTCGTGCAACTCCCGTGCCATTCGGGCGCGTTCGGCGGTGACGGCCTGGGCGCGGTCCATCTCGGCGAGCAGTGCGGTCTGTTCGGCACGCAGCCGGGCGGCCTCGGCGGCGTCACGGTGGTTGCGCACGATCCACCCGGTGGCGGCGGGCGCGTACGCCACGACCCCGACGACCACACCGATCAGCAGCGCCTCCGGCACCCGCCACACCGCGAACGGCACCAGCGTCCCGGCCACGGTCAGCAGCCCGGTGATCCACTGGATGCGGCGGGCCGAGGCGAGGGGGCCGTACAGCACGGCCGCGTAGACGACGTCGGTGAACATCAGGATCGTGGCGAGATTGCCCTGGGTCACGAGGTCGGCGCAGATCGCCACGGTGCCGGTCAGCAGGGCCGTGCGGGGCGCCGTCCGGCGCATCAGTTCGCAACCGGCCAGCACGGTGAGCGGTACGAGGACCGGCCAGGGGCCGTCGAAGAGGGTGATCGGGTCACTGGACGGCCGAGTGCCCAGGCCGATGCCCACCAGCAGCAGACCGCCGAGCAGGCTTCCGACCGCGATGTACACGTCGAAGCGGTGCGGGCGGGGGAGGGCCATGACTCCATCCAACACGGTGTCCGCACACCGCGCGTGATGCCCGGGAACGGTCCTGGACTGCATCTTTCGATGTACGGCGGTTTCGTCACCGGCGACGAAGAAAGGGACCGCGCGCGCCGGGAGCCTGGAGAACGGACGAAAGGAGCTGTCGTGATCGTCGCACTGATCGTCGCGTGTGAGGTGGCCTTCTGGGTGCTGCTGGCAGCCGGGCTGACCTTCCGCTACGGGCTGCGCATGCCGCGCGTCGGGCTGGCCCTGCTGCTGTGCGAGCCGTTGCTGGAGCTCGTGCTGTTCGCGGTCACCGCGATCGACCTCAGGAACGGTGCCGAGCCCGACTGGAGGCACGGCCTGGCCGCCGTCTACATCGGTTTCACCGTGGGCCTCGGTCACTCCACGATCAAGTGGGCGGACGCCCGGGTCGCCCACCGGTTCGCGGGTGGCCCGCCGCCGGTGCGGCCGCCGAGGTACGGCACGGCCCGCGCCGTTCACGAGTGGAAGGTCGCGGGCCGCTGGATCCTCGCCGCGGTGGTCGCCGTGGCTCTGCTCCAAGCCGCGGTCTGGTGCGTCGGCGACGGGCAGACCGACTCGCTGCGCGCCTGGCAGCAACGCATGCTCTGGCTGATCGGCATCAACCTGGTCATCGCCGGCAACTACACGCTGTTCCCCAAGCGCGAGCGCTGACGCTCCCCGCCCGGGCCCCAGAGCACGTCGCCGACGTCCTTGTTGGCCGGACGGGAGTCGTTGCTGGCGTTCGCCGCCAGGCACCCACAGGACGTCGCCGACCTCCTTGTTGGCCGTGCGGGCAAGAATGCTGCATCTTCCGGGGGGGGCGACCCCCGGACCCCCGGCCGGACGGGAGTCGTTGCTGGCGTTCGCCGCCAGGTACCCACAGGACGTCGCCGACCTCCTTGTTGGCCGTGCGGGCAAGAATGCTGCATCTTCCGGGGGGGGCGACCCCCGGACCCCCGGCCGGACGGGAGTCGTTGCTAGCGTTCGCCGCCAGGTACCCACAGGACGTCGCCGACATTCTTGTTGGCCGTACGGGCAAGAATGAAGAGCAGGTCCGACAGGCGGTTCAGGTAGGTCGCCGTGAGCGGATTCATGTGGTCTCCGTGGACCTCCAGCGCCGCCCACGTCGAGCGCTCGGCGCGGCGTACGACCGTGCAGGCCTGGTGGAGCAGGGCCGCGCCCGGGGTGCCGCCCGGCAGGATGAAGGAGCGGAGCTTCTCCAGCCGCTCGTTGAAGCGGTCGCAGTCCGCCTCCAGCTTGTCGACGTAGAACTGCTCGACACGCAGGGGCGGGAACTGGGGATTCTCGACGACCGGCGTCGAGAGATCGGCTCCGACGTCGAACAGGTCGTTCTGTACACGGGTGAGGACCTTGACGACCTCCTCCTCGAGGCCGCCCAGGGCGATCGCCGTGCCGATCACCGCGTTCGCCTCGTTGGCGTCCGCGTAGGCGGAGATCCGCGGATCGGTCTTGGCGACCCTGCTCATGTCGCCGAGGGCGGTGGTGCCCTGGTCGCCGGTCCTGGTGTAGATGCGCGTCAGATTGACCATGAGGTCAGCGTAGTTACGCCCCGGACGTCCGGAAGACCCGTGTGCCCACCGTCACGGCGAGTCCCGCGAGGGCCACGGCGACCACGACGCCGTACAGCATGTGAGGCGTCGCGTAGGAGCCGACGTACGCGTCCCGCATGGCGTCCACCAGATAGCGCAGCGGCATGACGTGGGAGAAGACGTCCAGCCAGGACGGGCCGAGGGTCATCGGGAGCATGAGGCCGGACAGCAGCATCGACGGCATCGACACGGCGTTGATCAGCGGGCCGAACTCCTGGGGTGTACGGACCTTCATCGCCAGCGCGTACGACAGCGAGGCCAGCGAGACGGTCAGCAGGGCGACGAACGCGAAGCCGATCAGCACCCCGGCCAGCGGGGCCCGGAGCCCCATCGCCACCGCGGCGAGGACCAGCAGCACTGCCTGGAAGACGAACACCGTGGCGTCGCGCAGCACCCGGCCCAGGAGCAGGGCGAGCCGGCTCACGGGGGTGACCCGCATCCGCTCCACCACGCCCTGGCTCTTCTCGATGATGATCAGGAAGCCGGCGAACAGCGCCCCGAACAGCCCCAGTTGGAGCAGCAGCCCGGGCACGAGGACCTGCCAGGAGCTACCCCGTCCGCCGAGCGGCAGATCGGTGAGCAGCGGGCCGAAGAACAGCAGATACAGCAGCGGCGTCAGCACGCCGAAGAGCAGGGCGATGCGGGAGCGGAGCGACTGGCGGAGGTAGCGGCCGTAGATGAGAGCGGTGTCCTGGAGAAGCATGGGGTCCCTATACGGCTACGGGGGCGGCGTCGGTCGGCGTGGCGCTGCGGCCGGTGATCGCGAGGAAGGTGTCCTGGAGCGAGGCGTCGATCGAGCCCGCGAACTCCAGCTTCAGCTTGGCCGGTGTGCCCTCCGCCACGACCACGCCCTGATCGACGATCACCAGACGGTCGGAAAGGGCGTCGGCCTCGTCGAGGTAGTGGGTGGTCAGGAAGACGGTCGTGCCGTACTCGTCGCGCAGACGGCGGATCAGCTCCCACAGGTCGGCGCGGCTGGCGGGGTCGAGTCCGGTGGTCGGCTCGTCGAGGAACAGCACCTTCGGTCGGTGCGTGAGTGCCATCGCGATGTCCAGTCGGCGGCGCTGGCCGCCGGAGAGCGTGCCGCACCTGCGGTCGAGCAGCTCGGTGAGGCCGAGGTCGCGCGCCAGCTCCGCGGTGCGCGCGATGGCCTGGTCCTTTGTCAGCCGGTAGAGCCGCCCCTGCGTGACCAGTTCCTCCCGCACGGAGATCTGGGGATCCACCCCGCCCGACTGGGCCACGTATCCGCACGCCCGCCGCACCCCCGCGGCGTCGGTCGCGAGGTCGCAGCCGGCGACGGTGGCCGCGCCGCCGGTGGGTGCCAACAGGGTCGTGAGCATCCGCAGGGTGGTCGTCTTCCCGGCGCCGTTCGGGCCCAGGAAGCCGAGGATCTCGCCCTCGCGGACGGTGAGATCGATACCGCGGACGGCCTCGACGGGGCCGTGCTTGGTCTGGAAGGCGCGGGCCAGTCCGGCCGCGCTGATGACGGTAGCCATGAAGCCAGAAAAACAGAGTCCCTGAAATTTTGCAATGGCTCCAAAAATCAAGGAAGCCCAAGAACGGTTAGGATCGGGACATGGCAGAGGGGCTCAGGGAGCGGAAGAAGCGGCAGACCCGGCAGTACATCTCGGACGTCGCGACCGGCCTGTTCATCGAGCGGGGGTTCGACGCGGTGACCGTCGCCGAGATCGCTGACGCCGCGAACGTCTCCGTCAACACCGTCTACAACTACTTCCCGGCCAAGGAGGACCTCTTCCTCGACCGCAGCAAGGGCATCGTCGACCGGCTCTCGCGCTGGGTGCGCGGCCGGGACGTCGGGGAGTCGGCGGCCGCGGCCGTACTGAGGGAGTTGCGCGGCGAGGTCGAGGCGGTGTCGCCGCGGGTCGGCCTGCTGGCGGGCTACGACCGCTTCATGCGGGTCGTCCAGGACGCGCCGACGCTCCGCTCCCGGCTGTGGAGCATCCAGCAGGAGGTCCAGGAGAACCTGGAGACGACCCTGCGCGAGGAGACCGGCGCCGCGCCCGGCGATCCGCTGCCCGCTCTGATCGCCGGTCAGATCAACTGGCTCCACCAGACGGTCATGGGCAGCATCGGACGGGAGATGGTCGCCGGGCGCAAACCGGACGAAGTGTCACGAGAGACGCTCGCGCTTCTCGACGACATGGAGGAGTTGTTGAGCGATAAGGTGCTCAACTACGCCGTACGAGACCACTAGTGACGCCTGCCGGTGTGACGTCCGTCAGATGAGACGTGACGCGCATTACTAACCGGCCACACAGCACCTCACGAGCGCTAGGGTCCGCCGAAGAGGCAACGTAAACAGGGTGTAAGGCGTTTCAAAGGGGAGTCGCAACAGTGGCACGGAAGCTCGCCGTCATCGGCGCCGGCTTGATGGGTTCCGGCATCGCCCAGGTCTCCGCCCAGGCGGGTTGGGACGTGGTCCTGAGGGACGTCACCGAAGAGGCGCTGAAGCGCGGCACCGACGGTATCAAAGCTTCGTACGACAAGTTCGTGAGCAAGGGCAAGCTGGAGGCGCACGACGCCGACGCCGCCCTCGCCCGGATCACCGCGACCACCGACCTGGACGCGGCCGCCGACGCCGACATCGTCGTCGAGGCCGTCTTCGAGAAGCTCGAGGTCAAGCACGAGATCTTCCGCGCGCTCGACAAGATCGTCCGTGCGGACGCCGTGCTCGCCTCCAACACCTCCGCGATCCCGATCACCAAGATCGCGGCGGCCACCGAGCGCCCGGAGCGCGTCGTCGGCGTGCACTTCTTCTCGCCGGTGCCGATGATGCAGCTCGTCGAGCTGGTCCGCGGCTACAAGACGAGCGACGAAACCCTCGCCACCGCGCGGGAGTTCGCCGAGTCGGTCGGCAAGACCTGCATCGTCGTGAACAGGGACGTCGCGGGGTTCGTGACCACCCGTCTCATCTCCGCCCTCGTCGTCGAGGCGACCAAGCTCTACGAGTCGGGCGTCGCGACCGCCGAGGACATCGACCTCGCCTGCAAGCTGGGCTTCGGCCACGCCATGGGACCGCTCGCCACGGCGGACCTGACCGGCGTCGACATCCTGCTGCACGCCACCAGCAACATCTACACCGAGTCCCAGGACGAGAAGTTCGCCCCGCCGGAGCTGATGCGCCGGATGGTGGACGCCGGTGACATCGGACGCAAGAGCGGGCAGGGCTTCTACAAGCACTGAAACCGCACAAGCCCCTCGGGTTTCACACCGAAGGGTGAATTCGGTATCGGTTCGCTCACAGACGGCAACCTCTGACCGCCCAACGCAGTCAGAGGTGTCATCACTGGACATCAGATCGTGGAGTACTACACGCACTCACGGGGAGCGCATATGTACATCAGGGGCGACCACGCCGAGCTGGTCGTCGGGGGCCGCCTCGACGTCCGCAGCGCGGCGGACGCCCGTACGGTCCTGCACTCGGCCGTCGACGACGGAGTCGGAGACCTGGTGCTGGACCTGTCCGAGCTGGATTCCTGGGACGCCACCGGGCTCGGGGTGATCATGGGAGCACACCGCAGGGCCGGCCGCTGCGGTCGCCGACTGGTGCTGCGCGACGTACCGCCGCAGATGCAGCGCCTCCTGGTCGCCACCCGGCTGCACCGGATCCTGGCGATCGAGGGCGGCATCGGGGTGGAGTCACTGCCCCGCGTGTGACCCCGGCCACCCAGGCGAAACGTATCCCGCGCGCAATCCTCACGAGACTGTGACGTCTCGGACGGCGCGGGACCCCGGGCTGTCGTAGATACTGAGCGAAGGTTTAGGGTTCGGTCGCCCGCTGTCTGCATCCCTTCCAGCGGGCCCGGACCAGAAGCGACAGCGCAGTGTGCTGCAGGCCGGGAGGGGCCACTGACGGCACACGAGACGCTTTTGGGGGGCTTGAACCTATGGACCCGAACAACCGGGGACCCGAGGAGTACGGCCATGACGACGACGGTGGCTCGCCGCGTCAGCGGCCTCCCAGGGACTCCCTCACATCGGACTTCGGCCAGCACTCGCCCGCACTCGCTCGCACCGTGCAGCTCGTCGCCGGTGACTTCCTGCTCACCGTCAATCCCGTCGACGGCAGCGAGATAGAGGCCTGCCCGCCCGGCGAGCGGCCCGGACGGCCCGAGAGATACAGCGCCGCCGAACGCGCCGAGGTGGACCGGGCGGCCCGCCCGCCGGTCCCGCCCGGACCGACCCGCACCCCGCTGTCGCTCCTGGCCCGCCAGGACGAGCGCGAACGACTCGTGCGGCTGCTCGCCCGAGGCCGCTCGGTACGCCTGACCGGCCCCGCCGGCTCCGGCCGCACCAGCCTCCTCGACCTCGTCGCCGAGGACTGCGCGGACCTCGCCCCCGACGGAGTGGTCCGCCTCACCGGCTTCCACCGCACGGCGAGCGAGCTGCTGTACGACCTCTTCTACGCCGTCTTCAGCTCGCCCCTGCACCGACCCGACCGGGACGAGCTGCTCGCCTTGGTCCGGGAGGTCGGCGCGGTCGTCGTCCTCGACGACATCGAGTTCGGCGGCGCGGCCCTCGACGAACTGCTGGACGCCACTCCCGAGTGCGCGTTCGTGATCGGCGCCACGCCCGACGTGCCCGCGCCCTCGGCCGACTCCGCCGTCGAGGAGATCTTCCTCAGCGGCCTGGAGCGCGCCGACGGTGTGGAGCTCCTGGAGCGTTCCGTCGGCCGGGTGCTGACGGAAGAGGAGTCGAACTGGGCGGGCGACCTCTGGTTCGAGTCCGAGGGGCTGCCCCTGCGCTTCGTCCAGGCGGGTGCTCTGCTCAGGCAGCGCGACCGGATGCGGGCCGGGGCGAACGCCGTCGACGAGTTCGGCGTCTTCGCGGACGCGGCCCCGGTCGACGCCCAGCTCGCTCCCGACGAGGGCGAGGAGATACCCCTGCCCGCACTCGGCGAGGCCGCGGCACCGGCCCCGCTGCTCGCTTCCCGGCTGAGCGAGTCCGCGCGCGCCACCCTGCGGTTCGCCGTCGCGCTCGGCGGCGAGGTGCCCCACCAGGCGCACCTGCCCGCACTGGTCGGCGACACCCACGCGGACGCCGCACTCGGCGAGCTCGCGCACTGCGGTCTGGTCTCCCCGGTCGGCTCCCGCTACCGGCTCGCCGCCGGTGTCCTCACCCAGCTGGAGGCCGCCGGATACGGCGACGACATCCAGACCCCCGCCCTCACCGCCGCCCAGCACTACGGCTGGTGGGCCGGACACCCCTCGGTCACCCCCGAGCGGGTGTGCGCCGAGGCCGACGCCCTGCTCGCCGCCCTCGCCGTCCTGGTCCCGGCGACCACCGCGCCCATCGAGGGCGAGGAGGTCACCACCGTGCAGTTGGCCCGCACCGCGGCGCCCGCGTTCGCCGCCGGCGGCCACTGGGGGGCCTGGGAGCGTTCTCTGCGGGCCGGTTCCGAGGCCTCCCGGCTGGCCGGTGAGGTGTCCGAACAGGCCTACTTCCACCACGAGCTCGGCATCCTCGCGCTCTGCGGCGGACAGCTCGACCGGGCCCGCGCCGAGCTGGAGGCCTCCATCGGCCTGCGCGGCGCCCTCGCCGACAAGCGCGGCACCGTCGCGGGCCGCCGCGCCCTCACCCTGGTCTCCGACCGGGACGGCACCGCGCCCGGCCTGGCCGGCCTCGGCGCGATGGCGGGCGAGGAGATACCCGACGCCCGGTACGACGAGTCCGCCTCACCGCCCGGGGGTGTCCCCGCGGCCTTCCCGCCGCTCCAGCCGCCGGCCGAGTCGCAGACCATCGTCGTCCACCGCTCGCCCTCCACGCCCGCGCCCTCGCGCAAGGCCCGGGGCGGACTCAAGGGCCTCGCCAAGCGCAACCTCGTCGCGGCCGGCGCGGGTGCGCTGCTGGTCGCGGTGCTCGGTACGGTCGTGACGCTGGGCGCCACCTCCGACAACGACCCGAACTCCCCGTCCAACGAGGTGGGCGTCAACCCGTCGGCCAGCGTCGGCATCGACGACGGCAACCTCGGCGCGGACGTCCCGAAGAGCGACGACGGCAAGGGCGACACGGGTACGGCCACGTCCCGCCCGACCGACCCGGGACCCGATGGGACGTGGGGGACTTCGGACGATCCGACGCCCACGGATGCGGCGGAGCCTTCGGACAAGCCGAGTGGGACGCAGCGCCCGGGGAGCGGCACGCCGAGTTCGCCGAAGCCGACGACCCCCAAGCCGTCGACGACGAAGCCGTCGACACCGTCCACGCCAACGGGTTCCGGGTCCCCGTCGTCGCCGCCGTCCGGCACGTCGGAACCGCCGTCGAGCACGCCCACGGCCACCCCGACCAATACGACCCCCACCAACTCCAACTCGGCCAGCGGCCCCGCCTCCACCACCCCGGTGGAGACCAGCAGCTCCGCCAGTGCCCCGCAGAGCAGCGCGGTGAACTCGCCGAGCAGCTCGGCGCAGGTCATCTGACGCACAGCGCGACACAAGAGGGCCGGGTCCACGTATCGGACCCGGCCCTCGTCGTCGTAGAGGAAGTGGCGCTGTCAGAACAGCCGCAGTTTGTCGTCCTCGATGCCCCGCAGCGCGTTGTAGTCCATGACGTGGCAGCCGATGCCGCGGTCGGTGGCGAGGACACGGGCCTGGGGCTTGATCTCCTGGGCGGCGAAGATGCCGCGGACCGGGGCCAGATGGGGGTCCCGGTTCAACAGGTCGAGGTAGCGGGTGAGTTGCTCGACGCCGTCGATCTCGCCGCGCCGCTTGATCTCCACCGCGACCGTCTGGCCGTCGGCGTCCCGGCACAGGATGTCGACCGGGCCGATGGCCGTCATGTACTCGCGGCGGATCAGGGTGTAGCCGTCGCCGAGCGTTTCGATGCGGTCGGCGAGCAGCTCCTGAAGGTGTGCTTCCACGCCGTCCTTGATCAGGCCGGGGTCCACGCCCAGTTCGTGCGAGGAATCGTGGAGGACTTCCTCCATCGTGATGATGAGCTTCTCGCCCGCCTTGTTGATGACGGTCCAGACGCCTTCCTCGTCGCCGGTCCCCTCCTTCAACGTGCAGGGCGGCGACATCCAGTTCAGGGGCTTGTAGGCCCGGTCGTCGGCGTGGATGGAGACGCTGCCGTCGGCCTTCACCAGGATCAGACGGGGGGCCGAGGGCAGGTGGGCGGTGAGCCGGCCCGCGTAGTCGACGGAACACCGGGCAATGACGAGACGCATGGTCGGCAACGCTACTCGACGGGCGCATGTCCACGCGATTCGGCCCGTAAGGCTGTGGAGAAACCCTGTTCACTTGTGGCCGATTGTGGGCCTGTTGGGAGTGCCCTTTGTTCGCATTCTCCTGGTGCCGTCACCGGCGGTTGCCTACCGTAGTAAACGGGAGGTCGCGAGGCGTGTACTGAGCGTGTCCGGCAGCGCGAACTCCCTCATCTGTCCGGCAACCCCTGAGAAATCGGGGGTGCGAGAGGAGAACCCATGTCGCTCGACGTCTCACCGGCCCTACTCGAGAAGGCCGAGCGAGGCGAGGTCGACGAAGCGGAATTCGTCGACTGCGTCCGGACCTCCCTGCCCTACGCATGGGAGATGATCAGCTCCCTGGTGGCCCAGCTGAAGGTGGACGGCGGCAACTTCGCCGACAACCAGACGCCCCCGCCGGACGAGCAGGCACGCGGTCAGCTGCTGCGTGCGCTTGCGAGTGACGCGATACGCGGCGCGCTGCAGCGGCACTTCGGTGTGCGGCTGGCCTTCCAGAACTGCCACCGGGTGGCGGTGTTCCCGTTGGACTCCTCGGTCGACGAGACGCTGGTCCGCTTCACCTCGGTGCGCAGTCAGCTGCTGAACCAGTCTCCGGAGTTCCGGGACTGCTGAGGCGGTGCCGCTTGCTTGCCGCTCCGTACGCGGGAGGTGCATCAGTACCGGGGCGGCAAGCTCCCGCCGGGCAGGGTTGTTCCTTTCAGGTCAGATGCGGCAGCACTTCCGCACCCAGCCGCCGTACGTTCTCCTCGGTGGCCGCCAGATCGCCCGAGCCCTCGACGAGCAGGGCGAAGCGGGAGACACCCGTCCGTTCGCTGGTCGCCGCGAGGCGGTCGGCGGCGAGCCGCGGGGTCCCCACCGGGTGCAGCCCGCAGAGCAGTTCGGTGTAGGCCACCGGATCGCGCATCTGCCGGGCACGGCCGTCGACCGTGACATGGGCGCCGAGTCCCTGCCTGAGCCAGCCCGGCATCGCCTTCACCAGGGCCTCCACCGCGTCCGTGCGCCGGTCCGCGAGCTGGCAGACGCCGGCCGAGACATGGGGCGCGTCCAGGACCTTCTCCGGCGCGTGTCCGGCGGTGCGCGCGTGCCTGCGCCACAGGGCGACCATCTCCGCCTTCTCCTCGTCCCCGACATGCATTCCGAGCAGCATCGGCAGCCCGCGCTCGGCGGCCAGCCGGACGCTCGCCGGGGAGGTGCAGGCGACGATCACCTCGGGACCCTCCGCTTCCGTGAGCGACTCCGACGGCCTTGGTACGACGGGAACTTCACGGAAGCGGAAGCGCTCGCCGTCGGCTCCGACGGAGGGTTCGCGCAGCCAGCGCACCAGCAGATCGAGTGATTCCGGGAACCCCTGCTCGTACGCCTGGAGACCCGACCCGAAGACCTCCAGATCGACCCACGGACCGCCGCGGCCCACGCCCAGCGAGAAGCGCCCGCCGCTCGTCATGTGCAGCAGCGCGGCCTGTTCGCCGAGGGCGACGGGGTGGGCCGTGGGCAGCACGCTCACGGCGGTGCCGACGCGGATACGGCGGGTGCGGCCCAGCAGCAAGGCCGCCAGGGTGATCGCGGACGGGCAGGTGCCGTACGGCACGAAGTGGTGTTCTGCCAGCCAGACCGCGTCGAGCCCGGCCTCCTCCGCGACCTCGGCCGAGCGGACCGCGCGGTGCAGCGCCTCCCCCTGGCCCTGCCCCGGGAACTGGGCCGCCAACACGAAACTTCCAACGTGCATGTGCTCTTCCTGCTTCCTTGGCTCCGACACGGAGCTCCCCCACCCGGCATAACCTCCTGACACGTGCCGAGGACACGGCCTGGCGGAGAGATTTGCCGATTGTCTGCAGAATGAGTCGCCCCGGAGGGGCACTTGTGGGGGTTGGTGCCCTACGCGTACCCCGCCTCCTGCCGCGTAGGCTGGACACGGTCCCTGCTCCCTGTATAGCCCCGTGAGGTGTCCTGTGTCCCCGCGTCGCAACCGACCCAAGGGTTCCGGTTCGTCGGACTCGGCCGGCCGGAGTGCCGAGGACGACCGTTCCGGCCGTTACGGCGGCTTCCAGTCCTCGACGCACTGGCAGGGCGAGGACTGGAACGTCCGGCATGTGGCTGGGGCGAGCGCGCAGGGCAAGACGTACCGGTGTCCGGGCTGCGACCAGATGATCCCGGACGGTGTCCCGCACGTCGTGGCCTGGCCGGACCACTCGGGTGTCGACGAGCGCAGACACTGGCACAAGGCGTGCTGGAACGCACGGGACCGCCGCACCACGCGGGTGCAGCGGTCCCGTAACGCGCCTAGGTTCTAGGGCTGTTCTACACGTCCCGCTTCTCCAGCAGGGCGTAGGCGCCGGCGAACGCGACGGCCGTCAGACCGACGATGATCCACAGCGGGTCCCAGCCCGAGGGGCCGGTCTCGGTGAGGGAGTTGGAGTAGAACACGCTGAGCTGGTTCGGGATGGAGTACTCGAACAGCCCCTGGCGCAGGCCCTCCAGCGACTGCGAGAACATGAACAGCGCGATGACCAGCGGGGCCAGCACGACACCGATCATGATGGTGATCGCGCCCGCCGAGTGCCGGATGATCGAGCCGATGATCAGCGAGAACAGGCCGAGCAGGGCGATGTAGAGCGAGATCCCGATGGTGCCCTTCAGCCACTCCTGGCCGGTCGGAGTCCGGGCGCCGTCCAGCAGCGCCACGTCCGCCAGGGCGACGACGAGGACCGAGACCAGGGTGGTCACGAAGGCGACGGCGAAGAACACGACCGCCTTCGCCGTGAGGATACGGCCGCGGGAGGGACAGGCGACCATCGTCGTACGGATCATTCCGGTGCCGTACTCCGAGGCCGTGGTCAGCACCCCGAGCGTGATGACGCACATGCTGCCGAGCAGCACCCCGAAGAAGCCGAACGACAGCGGGTTCTCGTCCCGGATGCTCTCCGTCGAGGCGTTGGCGGCGACCAGCGCGGCGACCCCCAGCCCGATCCCGATCACGAGCAGCACGAACACGCCCAGCGTCCAGATCGTCGACCGCACCGACCGGATCTTCGTCCACTCCGACGCGATGGCGTTCCCGAGATGGGTGCGCACGACGGGGATCGGCGAGGTGTAGCCGGGGTACGACGGCCCGTTCGCCGGCTGCCGGTTCGGCACGGCGGCCTGGGCCTGCGGCATCGAGGGCTGCGGGGTGCTCATCGGACGTCCTCGGGCTTGGTCGGGGTGGCGGGAGCGGATGCCTGCGGCGCCGGCGCGGCGCTCTGTGCGGAGGCCTGCGACTGCGGCGCCGGTGCGGCCGGGAAGGCTCCGGGCGGAGCGGCGGAAAGCGGAGCCGCGGGAGGCTGGAAGGGCGGCTGAGCCTGGCCCTGGGGGGCCGCGGGGCCCGCCTGGGCGTACGGATTGGGTGTGCCGGTGCCGGGACCGCCGTACGGGCCCGTCGGCGCCTGGCCCTGCGGGCCCGTGAACGGCTGACCGCCCTGCTGGGGCGGCGGCGGGGCGTACCAGCCCGGCTGGCCCTGGCCCGGGACCGGCATGGGCGGCTGCGTCCCCGGCGGGAGGGGCTGCATCAGGCCCGCCTTCTGGTCGATGGTCGAGCGGTAGTCCACCGCGCCCTGCGTCATCCGCATGTAGGCCTCCTCCAGCGAGGCCTGGTGCGGCGACAGCTCCCACAGGCGTACGTCCGTGTCGTGCGCGATGTCGCTGATGCGGGGGAGGGCCAGCCCCGTGACCCGCAGCGCCCCGTCCTGCTCCGGCAGGACGTGCCCGCCCGCCTCGGTGATCGCGGAGGACAGCTTCTCGCGCAGCTGCGGCTCGGTGTCCGGCGTCCGCACCCGCGCGAAGCCCGCGGAGTTCGCGGCGATGAAGTCCTGGATGCTCATGTCGGCGAGCAGCTGTCCGCGTCCGATGACGATGAGATGGTCGGCGGTCAGCGCCATCTCGCTCATGAGGTGGGAGGAGACGAAGACCGTGCGGCCCTCCGCCGCGAGCGCCTTCATCAGGTTGCGCACCCACAGGATGCCCTCGGGGTCGAGCCCGTTGACCGGCTCGTCGAAGAGCAGCACCTGCGGGTCGCCGAGCAGCGCGGCCGCGATCCCCAGCCGCTGCCCCATGCCGAGGGAGAAGCCCTTGGAACGCTTCCTGGCCACGTCCTGGAGGCCGACCACGCCCAGCACCTCGTCCACCCTGCGGGCCGGGATCCCGGACAGCTGGGCCAGGCACAGCAGGTGGTTACGGGCCGCCCGCCCGCCGTGCACGGCCTTGGCGTCGAGGAGCGCACCGACCTGCCGGGCCGCGTTGGGCAGCCTGCGATAGGGGTAGCCGCCGATCGTCACCTGCCCCGAGGTGGGGTTGTCAAGGCCGAGGATCATCCGCATGGTCGTCGACTTGCCCGAGCCGTTGGGGCCCAGGAAGCCGGTGACGGCACCGGGACGCACCTGGAAGGAAAGGTTGTACACAGCGGTCTTGTCGCCGTAGCGCTTGGTCAGGCCGACTGCCTCGATCATGCTCCGCACCCATCGCAAGGTTCAGGACAGCGGGGCACACGCCCCCCGTAAGGGTTAGGAGCTTATCGGGGCGCTGACGGTTCCGCTCAAATGAAAGCAAAGGCTCGGCGCGTCACGCGTCCCGCTTCTTCAACAGGACGTAACCGCCGATCAGTGCGGCGGCCACCCACAGCGCCATGATCCCGAGCCCGCCCCAGGGGCCGTAGGGAGTGTCGTCGTCGATCGGGGTGACCACCTGCATGATCCTGCTGCCGGCCTGGTCCGGCAGGAACCGGCCGATCTTCTTGGTGGCGGAGACGTTGCCGAGGATGTTGGAGATGAGGAAGAAGAACGGCATCAGGATGCCCAGCGACAGCATCGGCGAGCGCAGCATCGCGGCGACGCCCATCGAGAACATCGCGATGAGGGTCATGTAGACGCCGCCGCCGATCACGGCCCGCAGTACGCCCGGGTCACCGATCTCCGCCCGGTGCGAGCCGAGCACCGCCTGCCCGAGGAAGAACGTGACGAAGCTGGTGACGAGACCGACGGCCAGCGAGAGCCCGGTGGCGACCGCGATCTTGCTGACCAGGAAGCTGCCGCGCTGCGGCACGGCGGCCAGCGAGGTCCGGATCATGCCGGTGCTGTACTCGTTCGAGACGACGAGCACCCCGAACACGATCATCGCGAGCTGCCCGAGGCTCATCCCGGCGAAGCTGATGAAGGTCGGGTCGAAGGAGAGCTTGTCCTCGCGGCTCATGTTGTCGAACTCGTTCTTCGACAGGGCCGAGATCAGGATGCCGAGCCCGATGGTGACGACCACGGCGAGGGAGAGCGTCCACACCGTGGAGGCCACCGACCGGATCTTGGTCCACTCCGAGCGGATGACCTGGGTCGCCGCCATGGTCACTTCCCCTTCCAGGCGTCGCCCCACCGCTGCTGGGGCGGCAGCGGTGCGTCGACGGGTGTGTCGCTGTGGGCGTGGTACTCGACCGACTCCGCGGTCAGCTGCATGAACGCCTCCTCCAGGGAGGCCTGTTGGGGACTCAGCTCGTGCAGCACGATCTGGTGCTGCGCGGCCAGCTCGCCGATGTACTCGGACTTGCTTCCGTCGACCTCCAGCGTGCCGTTCCCCGTCTCCACGACGGTGACCCCGGCCGCGTGCAGCACGTCGAGCAGCCGCTCGCGCTGCGGGGTGCGGATCCGGACGTAGGACCGCGAGTTCTGCGCGATGAAGTCGGCCATGGAGGTGTCGGCGAGCAGCCGGCCCTGGCCGATGACGACGAGGTGGTCGGCGGTCAGCGCCATCTCACTCATGAGATGGGAGGAGACGAAGACCGTACGGCCCTGCGCGGCAAGGGACTTCATCAGGTTGCGGATCCAGTGGATGCCCTCGGGGTCGAGCCCGTTGACCGGCTCGTCGAACATCAGGATCTGCGGGTCACCGAGCAACGCGCCCGCGATGCCGAGCCGCTGGCCCATGCCGAGCGAGAAACCCTTGGCCTTCTTCCTCGCGACGGCGGTGAGACCGACCGTGTCGAGGACCTCGTGCACCCGCTGCTTCGGGATGCCGTTGCTCTGCGCGAGACACAGCAGGTGATTGAAGGCGCTGCGCCCGCCGTGCATGGCCTTTGCGTCCAGCAGGGCGCCGATGTACGTGAGCGGGTCCTTGAGCTGGTCGTAGTGCTTGCCGTCGATGCGGACGTCCCCGGCGGTGGGCCGGTCCAGGCCCAGCATCATCCGCATGGTGGTCGACTTGCCGGCGCCGTTGGGACCGAGGAAGCCCGTGACGATGCCGGGTCTGACGGTGAAGGTCAGATTGTTGACCGCCACCTTCTCGCCGTACCGCTTCGTCAACCCCGCTAGCTCGATCATGCGGACCACGCTAGGTGCGGGGGTCGGCAGATGCCAATCGTATGGGCAAACGGAGACCGACGAGAGAGGCAAATAATGTCGAAGCCGTACCGCCACGGCGGGCGGCCGAGCGCGGTCGGCCCCCCGGCGGCCGGCCTGATCGTCGACGACGTCTTCCTTCCCCTCGTGCACTGCGAGCCCTCGGACACGCCGAAGGCCCGCACCTGTCGGGGGAGAAGGTGCGGGCCTTGATGTGCCGTCAGGCGGTGTTACCGGGACTGCTGGGCCGGAACCCCACGGGAGATCGGCTCGTCGTCGGCCGGGGTGCCGGCGGCGGCCACCGCGGCGCCCGTGAGCGTGGCGAGCATCTCGCGGACGTTCGTCAGCTGGGCGTTGATCGAGTCGCGACGGTTCGTCAGGGCCGCGAGCTCCCGCTCGGATTCCGAACGGATGCGGTCGGCCTTGGCGTTGGCGTCGGCCACGATGTCCTCGGCCTGGCGCTGCGCGGTCTCCACCGTCTGGCGGGCGCGGCGCTCGGCGTCGGTACGCAGCTTCTCGGCCTCCAGGCGCAGCTGCTCCGCGCGGTGCTCGATCTCCGCGAGACGCTTCTCCGCCTTCTGCTGACGCGAGGCCAGGTCGCGCTCGGACTGCTCGCGGCGCTTGGCGAGGTTGGTCTCGAAGTCGGCGGCGGCCTGCGCGGCCTTGGCGCGGGTCTCCTCGAAGAGGGCGTCCGCCTCCTCACGCTTCTGCTGCGCGTCCTTCTGCGCCTCCTGACGGAGCTGAGAGGAGTCGCTCTTGGCCTTCTCGACAATCCGGACGCCCTCGTCCTCGGCCTTGGCCTTGCGCTCCGCAGCGAACGATTCTGCGTCGTTGCGGACCTGCTGGGCCGCCGACTCGGCGAGTTCGCGGTGCTGCTCGGCCGCGCGACGGGCCTCCTCGCGCAGGTCCTTGGCCTCCTCCTCGGCGAGGCGGAGGATCTTCTCGACACGCGCGCCGAGGCCGGCGTACGACGGCTCTGCGTCGGAGACCTGGGCCTGGGCGTTCTGCGTCTCGAGGTGGAGCTCCTCGATGCGCTTCTCCAGTGCGGTGATGCGGGAGAGAGCGCTGTCACGGTCGGAGACGAGCTTGGAGATCCGTTCGTCCACCTGAGCGCGGTCGTACCCACGCCGCACAAGCTCGAAGCCGTAGGGGGAAGTGTCGCTCATGGGGTTCCTGTCAAATGAGACCGGTGAGGTGATAGGGGGAATCCTAGGGGCCTAAGCGGTGTGTCATCGAGCGGATACGTGTTTGATCTGGAGAATGACACCCCTTTTGAGTGGCTAACCCCGGGACGGCTTGCCAAAAACTTGGTCAAAGGCCCCAGACGGGACCGGATTCCGACCAGTCGGTCAGCTGTCCGAGGGCTTACCCGAACGAGGGGCGCCGACCGCGGCTCCCGCCTTGACGCCGCCGTCCTTGCCCGCCGACGGGGCCTCGAAGGACTCCAACGCCTCCAGGACATCCTGAACACGGGAGATCTCGGTGTTGATGTCCTCACGGCGGCGGACGAGAACCTCGAGCTCGCGCTTGCCCTCCTCGACCGTGCGCTTCGCCTCGCGGATCGCCTCGGCCTTGAGCTCCTCGGCCTCCCGGACCAGGGTGGCCTTCTTCTGCTCGGCCTCCTTGAGGAGCCCCTCGGCCTTCTTGACCGCGGCGATACGCACCTTGCCGGCCTCCGAATTGGCCTCCGAGACCAGCTCCTTGGCCTTCGCCTGGGCCTTGCCGAGCTGTTCCTCCGCGGCCTTGATGAGCGCGTCGCAGCGGTCGCCGGTCGACTTCATGGTCTCCGCGGCCTCACGGCGGGCCCGCTCGTGCAGCGCCTCGATCTCGCCCGTGATCCGGTCGCGCAGCTCCTCCGCGCGCTCCCTTATCGCGGTGGCGTCCCGGCGGGCACCGACGAGCAGTTCGTCCGCGTCCGTGCGGGCCTTCTCCACACGCGCGTTGCCCTCGACGGTCGCCTCGGACACCAGCCGGTCGGCCTCGTGGCGGGCCGCGCCCACCATGGTGTCGGCCTGCGCCTCCGCGTCCGCGGTCGTCTTGAGAGCCTGCTGCTGTGCCTCGGTGAGCAGCTTGTCCGCCTCGGCGGCCGTCTCCGTGATGAGCGTGTCGACCTGTTCGGCCGCCTCGGAACGCCGCTTGTTGGCGTCCTTGCGGGCCTCGTCGAGGGTGCGATCGGCCTCCGCGCGCGCGGAGTTGACCAGTTCCTCGGCCGCGGCCGCCGCGTCCGCCCTGACCCGCTCGGCCTCGGCACGGATCCGCTCCGCGTGCTGCTGGGCCTGCCCGACCGTCTGGGCGGCCTCGGCACGCAGCCGCTCCGCGTCCCCGGAGGCCTCCCCGATCAGCTGCTCGGCCTTGGCGACCGACTCGGCGCGCACCCGCTCGGCTTCGGCGACGGTCTCCGTCCGCAGCCGGTCGGTGTCGTTGATGGTCTCCTCGGTGAGCCGCTCCGCCTCGTTGCGCGCCTCGGTGATGAGGGTGTCGGCCTGCGTCGCCGCGTCCGAGCGGATGCGGTTGGCGTCCTCGCGGGCCTCCGCCCGGGTCCGGGAGGCGTCCTGCTCGGCCTGGGCGACGGCGTCCGAGGCCTCGGTGCGCGCCCGCTGGGCGTACTCGGACGACTCCGACCTGAGCCGCTCCGCCTCCGCGATCGCGTCCGAGACGGTGCGCTCGGCAAGGGACTTGGCGGCGTCCGTCTCCGCGGTGGCCTCGCGCCGGATCCGGGCCGCGTCCTCGCTGGCCCGCTCCCGCTCGGAGTAGGCGTCCGAGCGGACCCGGTCGGCCTCCTCCTGAGCCTCGCGCCGGGTACGGTCCGCCACGTGCTCGGCGGCGGAACGCAGCCCGGTGATCTCCTCCTGCGCCTGCTCGTGCAGCCCGGCGACGGAGTCCCGCACCTGCTGGGCGTGCTGCTCGGCGGCCGACACCATCTCGCCGGCCCGCCGGTCCGCCTCCTCGACCAGCCGTACGGCCTCGGCCTGGGCCTCCTCCACGCGGTTGCGCGCCGAGGCCAGCAGCTCCTCGCTCTGTTCGCGGGCCCGCTCACGCTCCTGGTCGGCCTCCTGGCGAGCCGAGCCGAGATACTCCTCGGCCTCCCGGCGGCGCCGGTCGGCCTCCTCCTGGGCGGCGGACAGCGTCTCGGACGCCTCGGTGGCGAGCCGCTCGGCGGCGGCGCGCGCCTCCGCACGGACCCGGTCCGCGGTGTCCTGCGCCTCGGTCTTGAGCCGCTCCGCCTCCGCGGCGGCCTCGGAACGCAGCCGTACGGCGACGGCCTCACCCTCGGCACGGGAGGCCGACGCGTCGGACGCGGCCTCGGTGCGCAGCCTGTCGGCCTCCGCCTCGGCCTGCTGTTGCAGGGTGCGGATCCGCTCAGCGGCCTCGCCGCGCAGCCGGTCGCTCTCCTCGGCGGCCTCGCGGCGGATCCGCGCGGCCTCCTCACGGGCCTCGGTGAGGGCCCGCTCGGCGGCGGCGAGACGCTCCTCGGCCTCGGCGTGCAGCCGGGTCAGTTCCTCGGCGGCCTCGACACGGCGGGCCTCTATGGCCCGCTCGGTCTCCTCGTGCAGCTCGCCCGCGGCCCGCTCGGCGGCGGCTGTGATCTCCTCGGACAGTTCGACGGCCTCGGCGCGCTGCCGCTCGGCCTCGTTGCGGGTGCGCTCCAGGGTCTCCTCGGCCTGCCGGCGCAGCGCGGTGGCGCGCTCGATGGCCTCGGTGCGGACCTTCTCGCTGTCCGTGGTGGCGGTCTGGCGCAGCTCGTCGGCGTCCGCCTTCGCCTTGGAGAGCAGCTCCTCGGCGGTCTTCGCCGCCTCCTCGATCTGCTGGACGGCCTCCTTGCGGGCCTCCGCGCGGATCTTCTCGCCCTCGGCGACCGCGTCGGCGCGCAGCTGCTCGGCGTCGCCGCGCAGCCGGCGGGCCTCCTCCTGCAGCTCGACCGTCTTGGCGCGGTACTCCTTGGTGTCGTCCTTCGCCGTGCCCTTGAGCTGCTCGGCGATGTCGTGCGCCTCGGCGCGCAGCCGGTCCGCCTCGGTCTCCGCCTCCCGGCGGATCCGCTCGGCCTCCTCGGTGGCGGCCCTGGTGGTCCGCTGCGCGTCCTCCTGTGCCTTGTTGAGGACGTCCTCGGCGGTCTTGGCCGCCTTGGACAGCTGGGTCGCGCTCTCCTCGGCGGTGAGCGTGCGGGCCTTCTCGGCGGCCTCGGTGACGATCTTCTCGGCCTCGGCGCGGGCGTCCGCGACGATCTGCTCGGCGGCCTCCTTGGTCGCCTCGGCCTCCTGGCTGGCCTCGGTGACCAGCCGGGCGACCTGTTCCTTGGCCGTACGGGTGCGCTGTTCGTTGGCCGACTCCGCGCTCGCGAGCGTCTTCTCGGCGGCCGACTTCGCCTCGGTGAGCACCTTCTCGGCCTCGGCCTGCGCCTTGCGCAGCGCCTCCTCGGCCTCGGTCATCCGCTGTTCGGCGGCCCGGCTGAGCTCGGTGGCCTGGCGGCGGGCGCTGTCCGACTCGGTCGCCGTGGACGTGCGCAGCTGCTCGGCGTGGTCGGTGGCCTCCTGGGCCTGCGTGGAGGCGGCGTCGAGCAGGCGCTCGGCGTCCGCGCGGGCGCGGCGCAGCAGCTGTTCGGCCTCCGTGCGGGCGGCCTCGGCCTCGCTCTGCAGACGCTGGCGGGCCTCGGAGGTGACCCGCTCGGCCTCGGCGCGGGCGGCCGCCATGGCCTGCTCGGCCTCGGCACGGGACTCCTCCAGGAGCCGTCGGGCCTGCGACTCGCTGCGAGCGCGCAGCTGCTCGGCCCACGCCACGTTCTCGTTGACGTGCGACTCGACGGTCTGCCGGCGCTCTGCCAGCTCCTGGTCGAGCTGCTGGCGGCGGGTGACGGCCTCCTGGTGCAGCTCAGCCTGCAGACGCGCGGCCTGCTCGGCGTGCTCCTGGAGGATGCGCTGGGTCTGGGCGCGGACCTGGCTCAGTTCGCGCTCGGCGTCCTGGCGCAACTGGTCGGCCTGGATCTGGGCATTGCGCAGCAACTGTTCGGCCTGGTAGCCGATGTCCCCGCCGCCGAATTCGGGCCGGGACATGAGGGTGCGCCGCGCCTCGTGCAACTTGGCGCGCAGCACCTCGACCTGGTAGCCGAGGTCCTCGGCGTGCTGGATCGCCTTTTCCCGCTCGGTCTTCAGCCGCTCCATCTCGGCCTCGAACCGAGAGAGGTGGTCGACGTCAGCCGCCGGCTCTCGCTCCTGGCGTTCGTAGCCCCGCACTGCGCGGTCCCATCCGTCCCCTGGTCGCAAGTCTCTCCTGACGAGCCCTGTCCATCCGCCGAACGGGGCCCCCGGGGAATGGTGTCAGATCAACGGCGGAGCATGGGCTGCTGCCCGCCGCTCGCCCCCCGAAACCCGGACCCCGGCTCGGTTCTGCCGTCATGGGCAGGACCCGGTCGCCCTGGGAAGAGCGGCGACCGCCCCCAACCCTACCGGCCCATATGTACGAGGGTCAGTGCTCAGGTGACTCAACAGGCGCCGAAGTGACCAGTTCTGTCAGTACTCCGTGGCAATCCTTCGGGTGCAGGAAGGTGATCCGTGACCCCATGGAGCCGCGTCGCGGCTCCTCGTACAGGACGCGTACGCCCTTGTCCTTGATGTCCGCGGCCTCCGCGTCCACGTCCGCCGTACCGAAAGCGATGTGGTGGACACCCTCGCCGTTCTTGTCCAGCCACTTGGCGACGGTCGAGTCGGGGCGGGTCGGCTCGAGAAGCTGCAGGTAGGAGGCGCCGCCGTCGGAGGTCTCGTTGATCTTGAGCATGGCCTCGCGCACGCCCTGCTCCTCGTTGACCTCGGAGTGGAACACCTCGAAGCCGTAGGTGGCCCGGTAGAACTCGACGGTCTTGTCGAGGTCGAAGCAGGCGATTCCGATGTGGTCGATTCGCGTCAGCATGTTGTCAGTGCAGCGCTCTTACGATGGTTACGCAACGTGCGCGCGATCACACCGACGGGGCGATGACGGCACGGAGTGCCACTCAGTACATTCGAAGTAAACCCTCGTTCACTCCTCGGCAGTGCAGCCGGTAAGGGGATCGCACCTCATGTCTGGATCGAACAGCACGACCTCGGTGATCGTCGCGGGCGCCCGTACGCCCATGGGACGGTTGCTGGGCTCGCTGAAGTCCTTCTCCGGAGCCGACCTCGGCGGCTTCGCGATCAAGGCCGCCCTCGACCGTGCGGGGATCGGTGGCGACCAGGTGCAGTACGTCATCATGGGCCAGGTCCTGCAGGCCGGCGCGGGTCAGATTCCGGCCCGCCAGGCCGCGGTCAAGGCCGGCATCCCGATGAGCGTCCCGGCGCTGACCATCAACAAGGTGTGTCTCTCGGGCCTCGACGCGATCGCGCTGGCCGACCAGCTGATCCGCGCCGGCGAGTTCGACGTGGTCGTCGCGGGCGGCCAGGAGTCCATGACCAACGCGCCCCACCTGCTCCCGAAGTCCCGCGAGGGCTTCAAGTACGGCGCGATCGAGATGCTCGACGCGATGGCCCACGACGGCCTGACCGACCCCTGGGAGAACATCCCCATGGGCCAGTCGACGGAGACGCACAACACCCGCCTCGGCATCCGGCGCCCCGAGCAGGACGAGATCGCCGCCCTGTCCCACCAGCGGGCCGCCGCCGCACAGAAGAACGGCGTCTTCGAGGCCGAGATCACCCCGGTCGAGATCCCGCAGCGCAAGGGCGAGCCGGTCGTCTTCAGCAAGGACGAGGGCATCCGCGCCGACACCACGGCCGAGTCCCTGGGCAAGCTGCGCCCCGCGTTCACCAAGGACGGCACCATCACCGCCGGAACCTCCTCGCAGATCTCGGACGGGGCGGCGGCCGTGGTCGTCATGAGCAAGGCCAAGGCGCAGGAGCTCGGTCTCGACTGGATCGCCGAGATCGGCGCCCACGGCAATGTGGCGGGTCCGGACAACTCCCTGCAGTCCCAGCCGTCCAACGCCATCCTGCACGCCCTCAAGAAGGAGGGCCTGGAGGTCTCCGACCTCGACCTGATCGAGATCAACGAGGCGTTCGCGGCCGTCGCGGTCCAGTCGATGAAGGATCTCGGCGTATCCACCGAAAAGGTGAACGTGAACGGCGGCGCCATCGCCCTCGGCCACCCCATCGGCATGTCCGGCGCCCGGCTCGTCCTGCACCTCGCCCTGGAGCTCAAGCGGCGCGGCGGCGGGGTCGGCGCGGCCGCGCTGTGCGGTGGCGGCGGTCAGGGTGACGCGCTCGTCGTGCGGGTACCAAAGGCCTGAGTCCTCGTACGTCGCCCATCTGAACGGAGCTGTGATGCAGGACGTCTCCACCCTGGTGGCCCAGGCCAGGGAGGGCCGCCCGCGGGCCGTGGCCCGGCTGATCTCCCTCGTGGAGGGGGCGTCCCCGCAGCTCAGGGAGGTCATGGCGACACTCGCCCCGCTCACGGGCAACGCGTACGTGGTGGGCCTGACGGGCTCGCCCGGGGTGGGCAAGTCGACGTCCACCTCGGCTCTCGTGACCGCCTACCGCAAGCAGGGCAGACGGGTCGGCGTCCTGGCCGTCGACCCGTCCTCGCCGTTCTCCGGCGGTGCCCTGCTCGGCGACCGGGTGCGCATGTCGGAGCACGCCTCCGACTCCGGCGTCTACATCCGCTCCATGGCGACCCGCGGCCACCTCGGCGGTCTCGCCTGGGCCGCCCCGCAGGCCATCCGGGTCCTGGACGCGGCCGGCTGCGACGTGATCCTGGTCGAGACGGTCGGCGTCGGCCAGTCCGAGGTGGAGATCGCCGCCCAGGCGGACACGTCCGTGGTGCTGCTGGCCCCCGGGATGGGCGACGGCATCCAGGCCGCCAAGGCCGGAATCCTGGAGATCGGCGACGTGTACGTCGTCAACAAGGCCGACCGGGACGGCGCCGACGCGACCGCCCGCGAGCTCAACCACATGCTGGGCCTGGGGGAGTCCCGCGGCCCCGGCGACTGGCGCCCGCCGATCGTCAAGACGGTCGCCGCCCGCGCCGAGGGCGTCGACGAGGTCGTGGAGGCCCTGGAGAAACACCGCGCCTGGATGGAGGAGCGCGGCGTCCTCGCCGAGCGCCGCCGCAGCCGCGCCGCCCACGAGGTCGAGACCATCGCCGTCACCGCCCTGCGCGAACGCATCGGCGACCTCAGGGGCGACCGGCGCCTGGACGCGCTCGCCGAGCGGATCGTCGCCGGCGAACTGGACGCCTACCGCGCGGCGGACGAGCTGGTCGAAGGCCTGACCCAGGGCTGAGCCCCTGGTACGTTGACCGTCATGTTCCTCTCCTTGGCGTAGGGCCGCACCGAGCCACGGTTCGAGCACACCGCTCCCGTGACTCCTCGGTGTCCCCTGCCACGCCTCCGTCGAGGAACTCACCCATGTCTGCCTCCTATGCGCGGGTGCTGCGCATTCCGCATGCCCGCAGCACCTTCGCCACCGCCCTGCTCGGCAGGCTGTCGTACGGCGTCGTCCCGCTGTCCGTGATGCTCGCCGTGACCCGCGCCTCGGGCTCGTACGCGGTGGCCGGTGCCGTGATGGCACTCTTCGGCGCCACCGTCGTCTTCCTGGCGCCCGCAAGGGCCGCCCTGATCGACCGCTTCGGGCCGCCGCGGGCGCTCGTCCCCATGCTCTCGGCGCACGTCCTGCTGCTCGCCCTGCTCACCGCGGCCGTCTGGCGCCCCGGCGCGCCCCCTGTCCTCCTCGGCACCCTCACCGCCCTCGCGGGAGCCTGCGTCCCGCCGCTCGGACCGACCATGCGGGCCGTGTGGGCACGCCTCGCCCAGGACGACAAGGCGCTGCTGCAGCGGGCGTACAGCCTCGACGGGGTGGCCGAGGAACTCCTCTTCGTCTCGGGCCCGCTGCTGGTGGGCGTCCTCGTCGGGGCCGCCGCGCCGGCCGTGGGGATCGTCGCCGGCGCCGCCCTGATGGTGGCGGGGACGACCGGCTTCGTACGGTCGCCCGTGGTACGGGCAGTGCGTCCCGCGGGCTCTTCTCCACGGCGGTCCAGCGGCGGCCGGCGCGTCCTGCGGCGGGTCGGCCGTCCCGTCGTGGCCGCCGCGGCCGTGGGCGTCGCGCTCGGTGTGCTCGACCTGCTCGTCGTCGTGTTCGCCGAGCGGCATCACCACGGCGGCGCGAGCGTGGCGTGGGTGCTGGCCGCGCTGTCGGCCGGAAGCGCGGTCGGCGGGATACTCAACGGCGCGGTGAACTGGAGAACGCCCGCCAGGACCCGGCTGGCGCTGCTGACGGCCTGCCTGGGCCTCGCGCTCCTCGGCGCCGGGCTCGCACCGGGCCTCGGCACCCTCGCCCTGGTCATGGCGGGCGCCGGGTTCTTCGTGTCGCCCGCCCTCACCACCGCGTATCTCGTCGCCGACGCGGCGGTCGCCCCCGAGTCCCGCACCCAGGCCGGCGCGTGGGTCAACACGGCCGTGAACGCCGGGAGTACGGGCGGAACGGCCGCGGCGGGAGCCCTGGCGGGGCAGCTGCCGGTGGCCGTGTGTTTCGCGGTGACGGGCGGGGCGGTCGCCGTGACGGCGGTGCTGGTCATGGCGAAGGGCGCCCGGGGGAGGGGCGCCCTTCGCGCGGGTGCGGCTCTCGTACGGCCGGGTCGGTCCTCCGTATGACGTCCGGGTCAGTCCTCGTCGCGGTCCTGGGTGACCTTGCCCGAGCCGAGGGCGACCTTCCACTCGCTGTGCCTGCCGTCCTTGACGGTGTCCGCCGTCCAGGCCATGGCGCCGTTGTCGTCGTCGAGGCCGACCTCGGTGACCGTGCCCTTCACGGCGGCGGCCCGCGCGGCCTCGCGGGCGTCGGTCTGCGCGCCCTTCACCGCGGCCAGTTCGGCGCGGTCTTCGCCGTCGTTGTCGTCGTCGGTGTCCCGCTGGGCGCCGAGCACCTTGCCGGAGTCCGGGGCGATCCGCACGTCGTATTCGGTGCCGTCGCCCTTGACGACGGTCACCTCCCACGCGGTGGCGCCGTCGTCGTCGAGGTCGGCCGAGACGGTGGTGCCCGGTGTGTGCCCCAGGGCGGCCGAGATCGCCTCGGCCGCGGTGATGCTGCCGCCGGAGAGCGCCGTACGGTCCTCGGAGGCGTCGTCGTCGGCCCGGGCGCCCGTGTTCGTGTGGCGCTGCGTCGCCGTCGCCGCGTCGTCGCCCGCGGCGAACGCCGCGACGGTGCCGCCGGTGGCCAGCGCGGCGGCGGTGAGGGTGGCGATGACGATGTTGCGCTTCATGAGGATTCCTCCGGAGCCGTTCTGCTTCGTTCGCTTTGGACGACAACCAAGCTGCGGGAGGGGAGCTGAAGGGGACCTGAACCCTCCTGAAGGTGTCTTCAGGTTCCGTTTGCCACCCTGTACGAATGCGCCTGCTGATCGTCGAGGACGAACGCCGCCTCGCCCTGTCCCTGGCCAAGGGCCTGACGGCCGAGGGCTACGCCGTCGACGTCGTCCATGACGGCCGGGAGGGGCTGCACCGGGCCACCGAGGGGTCGTACGACCTGGTGATCCTCGACATCATGCTGCCCGGCCTCAACGGCTACCGGATCTGCGCCGCCCTGCGCGCCGCGGGCCACGAGGTGCCGATCCTGATGCTCACCGCCAAGGACGGCGAGTACGACGAGGCCGAGGGTCTGGACACCGGTGCCGACGACTATCTGACCAAGCCCTTCTCCTACGTCGTCCTGGTGGCCCGGATCAATGCGCTGCTGCGTCGACGCGGGCAGGGCGCCGGGGCGTCGCCGGTGCTGGAACTCGGTGGGCTGAGGATCGACACCGCCGCCCGCCGGGTCTTCCTCGACGGCGACGAGGTCACGCTCACCGCCAAGGAGTTCTCGGTCCTGGAGCAACTCGCGGTGCGGGCCGGCGAGGTGGTCTCCAAGGCGCGGATCCTGGAGCACGTCTGGGACTTCGCGTACGACGGCGACCCCAACATCGTCGAGGTGTACGTCAGCACCCTGCGCCGGAAACTGGACGCGGGCCTCATCCGCACGGTCCGCGGTGCCGGGTACCGGCTGGAGGCCGCGAGATGAGGCGGCTGTTCGGCTCGGTCCGGGCCCGGGCCACGCTGGCCGCGACCGCGGTGGTGGCCGTGGCCCTGGTCGCCGCGGGCGCCGTCGTCCTGCTGTCGCTGCGCAGCAACCTCGCGGGCCAGGCGGACACGGCCGCCGACAGCGCCGCCCGCGACGTGGCGGCGCAGATCGCGCAGGGCGTGCCGTACCGGGAGCTGGACCTGGACGAGGACCATCCGGTCCAGGTGGTCGACCGGGACGGGCGGGTGCTCGCGGTGAGCGAGGATCTGGAGGCCGTCGGCGGCACCGGCGCCCCGGAGGTCACTCCGGTACCGAGCCCCGACGCGGGGCGGGACGACGGGGACGACCCGGAGATCGGCGAGGTCGGCGAGGTCACCTGGCACGGGCAGGGCCGGGCCACCGTGGACGGTGCGAGCGTCGCGTACCGGTTCGCCCAGGTCGAGGTCACGGACCGGAGCGACCGCAAGGTCCGGGTGTACGCCGGTGCCTCGCTCCAGGCCCAGCAGGACGCGGTGCACACCGCCGCCACCGTCATGCTGGTAGGCCTGCCGGTGCTCCTCGCGGTGGTCGCCTGGGTGACCTGGACGGTCACTCGTCGCGCCCTTCGTCCGGTCGAGGCCATCCGCCGGGAAATGGCGGCGATCACCGCCTCCGAGGACCTCGCCCGCCGCGTCCCGGTGCCGGACACCCACGACGAGGTGGCCCGTCTCGCCCGCACCACCAACGAGACGCTGGCCGCGCTGGAGACCTCCGTCGAGCGCAGGCGCCGGTTCGTCGCCGACGCCTCGCACGAGCTGCGCAGCCCGATCGCCTCGCTGCGCACCCAGCTCGAAGTGGCCGCCGCGCACCCCGGGTTGCTGGACCTGGACGGGGCGGTCGAGGACACGGTACGGCTGCAGCACCTCGCGGCGGACCTGCTGTTGCTGGCCCGCCTGGACGCGGGGGAGCGGGACGCCGGCGCGCGGGTCGAGCTGGCGGCACTGGCCCGGGAACGGGCCGCCGGGCGGGCCGGGGTGACGGTGCGGGTCGATGCCGTCGAAGTGGCGGGGTCCCGGGGGCAGTTGCAGCGCGTCCTCGACAACCTGCTGGACAACGCGGAGCGGCACGCGCGGTCGGCGATCGTGGTGACGGTACGACGGGACGGTGACCGGCATGCAGTGGTCGAGGTCGGTGACGACGGCGACGGGGTGCCTGCTGGCGACCGGGAACGGATCTTCGAGCGGTTCGTGCGACTGGACGAGGCGCGGGCCCGGGACGACGGCGGCGCCGGGCTCGGTCTCGCCATCGCCCGTGATGTCGCCGCCCGGCACGGTGGGACGCTGACGGTCCGTGACGCGCCGACAGGCGGAGCTCTGTTCGAACTCCGCCTGCCGATCGCCTGATCGGGCCCCGGTGTCAGGGGCGCCCTCGCTGCCCCCGCAAATGGTCCGCGATCGGCTTGAGGGCCTTGTCCAGTTCTGTCAGGGACTCAGTAGGCACGAGGTCGATGAAGTGCCTCCGCACAGACGCCACATGATGGGGCGCGACCTTCTTCATCGTTTCCATGCCGTGCTCGGTCAGGACCGCGTACAGGCCCCGGCGGTCGGACTCGCAGTTCTCGCGCCGGACCAGGTCCGCGTTCTCCATGCGGGTGATCTGGTGCGAGAGCCGGCTCTTGGACTGGAGGGTGGCGGCGGCGAGATCGCTCATCCGCATCCGTACGCCCTCCGACTCGGAGAGATTGACGAGGATCTCGTAGTCGTTCATCGTCAGGCCGAACGGCTGAAGGTCCCTTTCGAGCTGATACGTCAACAGCCTGTTGACCTCCAGGTGGGTGCGCCAGGCGCACTGCTCCGCATCGGTCAGCCAGCGCGTGGCCGTCTCGGTCTCCATGAATGAAGTCTACCTAAAAGGTTGAAAGGCGAACTAATGAGGGTGGTGTGACTGTGCGCACGCGTTCGATGTCACACTCCGCAGACTACCGCTCACAGCCCGAAGCGACGCTGGAGGTCCCCCAGCTGTCCGGGAAGGCGCGGTGCCCCCGGCTGCTGGGGATGGCCTGCGGGTACCCCCTGGCCACCGGGTACTCCGGCCTGCTGCGGAGTCGCTCCGACGGCCTGCTCGGCCATCAGGACCTCCGTCGACTGGAGCAGTACGGTGCCGGCCCCCACGAACTCGAACTGGTGCTCCTCGCCGGAGGCCCCGCCCAGGCCCGTCATCGCACGTAGACCGCCCATCAGGCCCGCCATGTAGCCGTGGTCGTAGTGGTGGCACGGCGAGGGGCAGTCCGCCCAGCCCACAAGCGCTTGCGGGTCCACCCGGATCGGGGGCTCCATGAACACCACCGGCCCGTTGGAGGCGGCCACGAACTTTCCGGTTCCGATGAGAGTCAGAAAGCCAGGCACGATCGACTGCTTCAGCGCGAGACTTGGCTGAAAAGCGAGCAAGTTGCCCGAGCGAATGGTCAGGTTGCCGTTCTCGAGGTCGTAGGAGTTCACGTCGAAGGCCCGGTCGGCGAGGAGCATCTTGCCCGAGCCCTGCGCCACGACCCAGTCGCTCGCGTGCAGAGGCGAATGGAAGGACGTACGGATGAGACCGTCGAGGCGGCCGTGTCCGATGCCGTTGAAATCCATCTGGCCGTAGTAGGCGATCATCTTCCCCTTCTGCAGGAACCACTGGCTCCCCTTGAGCTCCACGCAGAAGGTGTAGTTGTTGACGTTGTCGTCCGACGGCAGCGTCATGGGGTCGTACACGGTGGGGCCCGCCCCCGGGTAGTGGCTCACAGCTTCTCCTCCGAGGCCTGGACGTACACCACGCCGTTCCCACTGAGCTCCAGTTGGAAGGCCTCGCCGGAGCCGCGGCCCACCATGTCTCGCCAGCCGAGCGCCGTCGACAGCTTGTTGCGGACGTCGCCGTGGTGGGCGACGTAGGCCTGTGGGTCGACGTGGACCGGGCGCTGCGGGGTGACGGGGACCTCGAAGACACCGCCGTGGGCCATGACGGCCACCGAGCCGTGTCCCTTCAGCGTGGTCGTGAAGAGGCCCTGGCCGCTGATCTGGCCGCGCACCATGCCCATGACGCCGCCCTGCGAGCCCATGAACATGGTGCCCTGCTGCAAAGTGCCCTCGAAGGCGAGCAGGCGGTCCGCCTCGACGTACAGGGTGTCGCCGGTGAGGTTGATGATCTGGACGTGGTGGCCGCCGTGTCCGAACAGGACGGTGCCGCTGCCCTCGACGGTCATGAGGGGAGTGTCCTCGTTGGCCACGCGGCGGCCGATCATCGACATGACGCCGCCCTGGCCGCCCTGGAGGTTCGGGGTGAAGGACACCTCGCCCTTGTACGCCAGCATCGCGCCGCGCTGGCTGAACAGCCGCTGGCCCGGCAGGACGGTCGCCTCGACCATCTTGGAGTTGATCTCGGTGAAGGGCATGTCACACATCCCCCGCGATCGTGTTCCGCTCGCTGGGCTGGACGTACACGAGGCCGTCGCCCTCGAAGCGGATCTGGAAGGCCTCGCCGCCGCCCTCGCCCATGAACGTGCGGAACGTCACACCGGACTGGAAGGACTGGTTCAGGTTCCCCTGGTGCGCGATGTACGCGCCGGGGTCGACGGTCAGGGGGTACTGGCGGCTGACCCGCAGGACGACCGCCGGGCCGTCCGACATGATCGCGGCCTGGCCGTGGCCCTCGACCGTGGTCGTGAACAGTCCGTTGCCCTGCGAGGCGCCGCGCAGCCCGGTGAAGCTGGTGCCGGTCCTGAGTCCGCCGTCGGTCGCGAGCAGATTGCTCGACTCCACGTACAGCTTGTCCCCCTGGAGGCTGACGAGGTTGATCTCAGAGGCCCGGTCCGCGAACCAGCACGTCCCGCGCCCGGACACCTCCATCACGGTCATCTGCTCGCCGGTGATGCGCCGGGTGACCATGCCCCGGATCCCCTCACCACCGCCGCTCATCTTCTTGAATGCCATCTGCCCGTCGTACGCGACCATCGAGCCGTTCTTCGCCTTCACGGCGTCCCCGGTCATGTCGACGGCGAGCACCTTGCTGCCTTGAAGTCGAAACATCGCCACGGAGTGAAGGTAGCTGGCGCAAGCCCTTGCCGACAGCACCTGGGGGTGGAGGCGCACCCTGAGAGGTTCCTTAGGGGGCGTAGTGCCGTGCGGCGGCTTGTGCGGGTGCGGGTGCGGGTCGGTGGGGGCGGGCGTTTTTGCGCAGTTCCCCGCGCCCCTGGGTGCCTGCGGCGGCCTGTTTCTGTCCGGTGGGGGTCTTTGTAGCGCGTGCGGGTGTGTGGTGGGTCGGGGCCGGGGTGGGGGGTGTCCGTCCTCGGTCCGGCGGTTCGGCTGCTTCAACAGTGCTCGGTGACGGACGCCGGCCGCTGCGGGCGGACACCCCCCACCCCGGCCCCTGCGCGCCGTACGCGGCTGTACGTGCGTGCACCTGTCCGACCCAGGGGCGCGGGGAACTGTCGGACCCCGTGCCGCGGCTTCCGGGATCGTTTGTCACAATGGGCGAACGCTTGTGCGTGCGTTCACAAACTGTCGACGTACCTCCCACCGAAGGTGACCCGTGGACCTCAAGACAGCCTCCGCCATCCGACGACTCCGCCTGGTCTCCGCTCCCGAGGCGGTCTCGTTCCTGCTCCTGCTCGTCTGCTCGGTGCTGAAGCGGACCACGGACTTCAACGCCGTGCCGGTGATGGGCATGGTCCACGGCGTCCTGTTCATCCTGTACGTGATCTTCTGGCTCGACGCCTGGAACCGCACCAAGTGGTCCGCGAAGACGGGCATCTGGTTCTTCGTGCTCTCCGTGCTGCCCACGGGTGGCTTCTTCGCCGAGCGCAGGCTCAAGCGTGAGGCCGAGGACGCTGTCATCGCCTCGCGCGCCCGCACGGCGAAGGAAGGGGTGGTGGGCGCATGATCGTCGCTTTCTCCGTGACCCCGCTGGGGGTCGGCGAGGACGTGGGTGAGTATGTCGCCGACGCCGTGCGGGTCGTCCGGGAGTCGGGGCTGCCGAACCGCACCGACGCCATGTTCACCTCGATCGAAGGTGAGTGGGACGAGGTCATGGAGGTCGTCAAGCGTGCCGTGGCCGCCGTGGAGGCGCGGGCGCCGCGCGTCTCGCTGGTGCTCAAGGCGGACGTCCGCCCCGGAGTGACGGACGGTCTGACCTCCAAGGTGGAGACGGTGGAGCGGCACCTCGCCGACTGACCCGGCCTCACCACGAACCCCGGCCCGCGCGGGCCGGGGTTTTCTCGTGCCTCCTGTTTGAGCGATCGCTCAAAAGCGTGTACGTTCGTCCTCGGATTGTTTGAGCAGTCGCTCAAATTGCGGGCTCGCCTGGGGGATTCAATGGGGCTCTACATCGAGGCACGCATTCGCGCCGATCTCGACGATCTCTGGACCCGGACGCAGGAGCCGTCCCAGCACCAGCGCTGGGACCTCCGCTTCACTCAGATCGCCTACCTCCCGCGCGCGGAGGGCGAGCCGCAGCGCTTCCGGTACGCCACGCGCGTGCTGCCCGGTCTCACCGTCGCCGGTACCGGGGTCTCCGCGGGGGAGCGGGAACGCCCCGACGGCACCCGTACCTCCGCCCTGCGCTTCTCCTCCCCGCACCCGCTCTCGCTCCTGGCGGAGGGCAGCGGCTACTGGCGCTACCTCCCCGACGGCGACGGCGTCACCTTCCTCACCGGATACGACTACCGCACGCGCTGGGGCCGTGTCGGCGCCGTGGCCGACCGCCTGCTCTTCCGCCCCCTGATCGGCTGGGCGACGGCCTGGTCCTTCGACCGGCTGCGCCTGTGGCTGGAGCGCGGGATCACCCCGGAGCGCGCGCTGCGGTACTGGCTCGCGGAGCTCCTCGTCCGCGCCCTCGTCGTGATCGCCGGCGCCACCGGACTCGGCCTGGAGCGCCTCCTGCACCTCTTCGGCCCCCTGGCGGCGTCGATGGCCTACCTCTCGCCCCTGTTCCTCGCCGTCGTCATCTCGCTGGCCCTGTTCACGCCACCCCTGCCCGGCACCCCGGCCGCCCGCCGCTGTCTGCGCCGGCCCGCCACGCGCGTGCGTGCGCCGCGTGTCCTTCGTACCCTGGAGACCCCGCGATGACCTCGATGTTCCGCACCGTGATGGGCGCCGACTTCGACCGCCTGCACCCCCAGCTCCAGCGCCGCTTCTCGGTCGGCCTGACGACCGGTGAGGCGTGCACCGGCCGGGGTGTGATGGACCGCGTCTGGCACGGCGGGGCCTTCGTGAAGCCCTTCCTGGCCCTCGGGGCGACCCGCAACATCCTGGTGCCGAGACCGGGGCGGAGCGTGCCGTTCGTGATCGAGAACGTTCCCTACGCGGACACCTACGGTCGTGAGACGGTGACCTTCGTGCGCACCTTCCACCTGCCCGGCCGTCCCCACCGCTTCGACGCCCAGATGGTGCTGAGCCCCAAGGGAGACCGCGTCCTCGACTACCTCGGCACCCACCAGCACCTGGCCAGCGAGCTTCACTTCCACGCCGAGCCCGACGGCTCGCTGCTGATCCGCTCCGGGGAGCACCGGTTCCGGGAGGGCGTGGTGGACGTCCGGGTGCCCGAGCTGATCGGCGCGACGGCGGAGGTGCGGGAGTCGTACGACGACAAGGCAGGTCGTTTCCGCATCCGGGTCCGGGTCGTCAACCGGTACTTCGGCCCGCTGTTCGGTTACGAGGGCTCCTTCGAGGCGACGTACAGCGACATCGCGACATGCGGAGTGCGCCCCGGCCTGCGGCCCGTGCGCGAGGAGGTGCGCGCGTGAGTCCCGAGTCCGCGAAGTCCCTGGAGACGAAGGCCAAACTCCTGGAGGGCGCCCTGCGTGTCCTCACCGAACAGGGCATCGCCAAGACCTCCGCCCGTACGGTCGCGGCGGCCGCCGGGGTCAATCAGGCGCTGGTCTTCTACCACTTCGGCTCGGTCGACGAACTCCTCGCGGCGGCCTGCCGCTACGGCGCGGAGCGCGCGGTGGCCCGCTACCGGGAGCGGCTGGCCGCCGTGACCTCGCTGTCCGAACTCCTCGCGGTGGGACGCAAGGTCCACGAGGAGGAGCGCGCCGGAGGCCACGTGGCCCTCCTCGGCCAGCTGCTGGCCGGCGCCCAGACCCACGCCACCCTCGGCCCGGCCACCGCGGCGGGCCTGGAGCTGTGGATGGCCGAGATCGAGAAGGTCCTCACCAGAGTCCTCGCCGCCACGCCTTTCGGTGAGTTCGCCGACCCCGCGGGCCTGGCCCGGGCGGTGGCCGCCTCCTTCGTGGGCATCGAGCTGTACGAAGGGGTCGACGCCCCCGGCGCCACCGCGGCCCTGGACGCCCTGGAGCAACTCGGCGTGCTCGTCGCCGCGCTGGAGGACCTGGGCCCGGTCGCCCAGCGCGCGGTGCGCCACCACCTGCGCAGGACCGGCCGCCGCTGACCCGTCCCGCCCCCGACCCGAGGAGGACACCATGCCCGGCTCCGACAGCCTCTACGAGATCCTGGACGACCGCTTCCGTCCCTGTACCAACGGCGACAGCAGGCTGGAGGTCCTGTACGACGGCTGCCGCTGGGCCGAGGGACCCCTGTACCTGCCCGCCTGGCGGCAGCTGATCTGGAGCGACATCCCGAACGACCGCCTCCTGCGCTGGGACGAGGCCACCGGCACGGTCGGGGTCTTCCGCACCCCGGCGGGCAACACCAACGGCAACACCGTCGACGCCCAGGGCCGCCTCGTCAGCTGCGAACAGGGCAACCGCCGCGTCACCCGAACCGAGCCCGACGGCACGGTGACCGTGCTGGCCGAGCGCTATCAGGGCAAGCGCCTGAACAGCCCGAACGACTCCGTCGTACGCTCCGACGGCACGATCTGGTTCTCCGACCCGGACTTCGGGATCCTCAGCGACTACGAGGGGCACCGTGCCGAGTCCGAGATCGGCGCGTGCCATGTGTACCGGATCGATCCGGCCACGGGCGAGGTATGTCTCGCCGCCGACGGGCTGGACGGGCCCAACGGCGTGATCCTCTCCGCCGACGAGCAGCGGTTGTACGTCTCCGACTCGCGGGCGGCCCGGATCCACGAGTACGACATCCACGCCGACGGCACACTCTCGGACGGCAAGGTCTTCGCCGAGGCCCGCGGGGGCGTCCACTTCGACAACATCCGCTTCGACGACGAGGGCCGACTGTGGGCCGCCGCCCTGGACGACGGCATCCACTGCTACGACCCCGACGGCACGCTGATCGGCCGCATCCGCGTCCCGGACCGGGTGGCCAACGTGACGTTCGGCGGACCGAAGGGGAACCGCATGTTCGTCGCGGCCACGACATCCCTGTACTCCCTGGTGATGTCGGTGACGGGTTGCGTGCGCGGGGCTTAGGCCGGGCGCCTACGGGGGTGCCGGGTGAGGTTGTCGGGCGGCTGCGGGCCGGTGGGGGCTGGTCGCGCAGTTCCCCGCGCCCCTGGGAAGTTGCAGTCGCCCGGCCGCAACGGACCGATCTCCACCTCACGCACCACGATGGGCTGTTGGCCGCACCGCGCACCACGATGGGCTGTTGGCCGCACCGCGCACCACGATGGGCTGTTGGCCGCACCGCGCACCACGATGGGCCGTTGGCCGCGTACGGCGCGCAGGGGGCGGGGTGGGGGGTGTCCGCCCGCAGCGGCCGGCGTCCGTTACCGAGCACTACTCAAGACGCAGCAACCGCCGGACCGAGGACGGACACCCCCCACCCCGGCCCCGACCCACCACACACCCGCACGCGCTACACCCGCCCCCACTGGACAGCAGCGGGCCGCCGCAGGCATTCAGGGGCGCGGGGAACTGCGCAAAAACGCCCGCCCCCACCGACCCGCACCCCGCCCCACCGCCGGAGGCAACCGTCTGAAAGGCGAGACGGTGCTGACCACGATGTGACCGGCCGGTAAGGTCGTTGCCGTGCCGAAGCCGCTCAGTCTTCCCTTCGACCCCATCGCCCGCGCCGACGAACTCTGGAAGCAGCGCTGGGGAAACGTGCCGTCCATGGCCGCGATCACCTCGATCATGCGCGCGCACCAGATCCTGCTCGCCGAGGTCGACGCGGTGGTCAAGCCGTACGGGCTGACGTTCGCGCGGTACGAGGCACTGGTGCTGCTCAACTTCTCCAAGGCCGGCGAGCTGCCGATGTCCAAGATCGGCGAGCGGCTCATGGTGCACCCCACCTCGGTCACCAACACCGTGGACCGCCTGGTCAGGTCCGGTCTGGTCGACAAGCGCCCGAACCCCAACGACGGCCGCGGCACCCTCGCCTCCATCACCGACAAGGGCCGCGAGGCCGTCGAGGCCGCCACGCGGGACCTCATGGCGATGGACTTCGGGCTAGGCGTGTACGACGCCGAGGAGTGCGCGGAGATCTTCGCGATGCTGCGGCCGCTGAGGGTCGCCGCGCACGACTTCGACGAGGACTGACCCGCGGGAAGATCGCCCGGAACGCGTGGTTACGCTCGTAGGCATGAAAAAGAGCGTGCTGACCCGCTACCGCGTCCTGGCCTACGTCACCGGTGTGCTGCTGGTCCTGCTGTGCCTGAGCATGATCGCCAAGTACGGCCTGGACATCGACGGCGCCGCGGACGTCACCCGTGTCGTCGCCATCGCGCACGGCTGGCTGTACGTGGTCTACCTCGTCTTCGCCTTCGACCTGGGTTCCAAGGCGAGGTGGCCCATCCTCAAGCAGGTGTGGGTGCTGCTCGCCGGGACCATTCCGACGGCCGCGTTCTTCGTGGAGCGGAAGATCAGCCGCGAGCTGGAGGGCAAGTTCACCGAAGCGGCTCCGGCGCCCGTCAAGGCGTAACCCGCACCGCCGTACGGCACGCGTACGGCGGTCGTTCTTCGACGTTTACTTGGACGTCCTAGTACCTTCGATGGTATGGACGCTGACGCCATCGAAGAGGGCCGCCGACGCTGGCAGGCCCGGTACGACGCCTCGCGCAAGCGGGAGGCGGACTTCAGCACGCTCTCCGGAGACCCCGTCGAGCCGGTGTACGGGCCACGGCCGGGGGACGCGTACGAGGGCTTCGAGCGGATCGGGTGGCCGGGGGAGTACCCCTTCACGCGCGGGCTGTATCCGACGGGCTACCGGGGGCGGACCTGGACCATCCGCCAGTTCGCCGGGTTCGGCAACGCCGAGCAGACCAACGAGCGGTACAAGAAGATCCTCGCCAACGGAGGCGGCGGCCTGTCGGTCGCCTTCGACATGCCGACGCTGATGGGGCGGGACTCCGACGACCCCCGGTCCCTCGGCGAGGTCGGGCACTGCGGGGTCGCCGTCGACTCGGCGCCGGACATGGAGGTCCTGTTCCAGGACATCCCGCTGGGTGACGTCACGACGTCGATGACGATCAGCGGCCCGGCCGTCCCCGTCTTCTGCATGTACCTGGTCGCGGCCGAGCGGCAGGGCGTGGATCCCGCCGTCCTCAACGGCACGCTCCAGACGGACATCTTCAAGGAGTACATCGCTCAGAAGGAGTGGCTCTTCCAGCCCGAGCCGCATCTGCGCCTGATCGGCGACCTGATGGAGTACTGCGCGGCCGGCATCCCCGCCTACAAGCCGCTGTCCGTCTCCGGCTACCACATCCGTGAGGCCGGTTCGACGGCCGCGCAGGAGCTGGCGTACACGCTCGCGGACGGGTTCGGGTACGTGGAGCTGGGGCTGTCGCGCGGCCTCGACGTCGACGTGTTCGCGCCCGGACTCTCCTTCTTCTTCGACGCGCACGTCGACTTCTTCGAGGAGATCGCCAAGTTCCGGGCGGCGCGGCGCATCTGGGCGCGGTGGATGCGGGACGTGTACGGGGCGCGCTCCGAGAAGGCGCAGTGGCTGCGGTTCCACACCCAGACCGCGGGTGTCTCGCTGACCGCGCAGCAGCCGTACAACAACGTGGTGCGTACGGCGGTCGAGGCGCTGGCCGCGGTCCTGGGCGGCACCAACTCCCTGCACACCAACGCACTGGACGAGACGCTCGCGCTCCCCTCCGAGCAGGCCGCGGAGATCGCACTGCGCACCCAGCAGGTGCTCATGGAGGAGACCGGGGTGGCGAGCGTGGCCGACCCGCTGGGCGGTTCCTGGTTCGTCGAGCAGCTGACGGACCGGATCGAGGCGGAGGCGGAGAAGATCTTCGAGCAGATCAAGGAGCGCGGGCTCAGGGCGCACCCCGACGGGCAGCACCCCATCGGGCCGGTCACCTCCGGCATCCTGCGCGGCATCGAGGACGGCTGGTTCACGGGCGAGATCGCCGAGTCGGCCTTCCGGTACCAACAGGCCCTGGAGAAGGGCGAGAAGAGGGTCGTGGGGGTGAACGTCCACCATGGCTCGGTCACCGGTGATCTGGAGATCCTGCGGGTGAGTCACGAGGTGGAGCGGGAGCAGGTGCGGGTGCTGGGCGCTCGTAAGGCTGCCCGTAACGAGGCGGCGGTGCGAACTGCCCTGGACGGCATGCTCGTTGCCGCCCGCGACGGGTCCAACATGATCGAGCCGATGCTGGACGCGGTGCGGGCCGAGGCGACCCTCGGGGAGATCTGCGGGGTGCTGCGGGACGAGTGGGGGGTGTACACGGAGCCGGCGGGGTTCTGACCCCGCCCGCGCGCCTCAGTCCACGGCCGACCCCGCCAAGCCCGTCAGCAGCACCTGGGTGAAGCCGTGGACCCAGGTCTCGTCCGCCGGTTCCGCGCTGACCAGCGTGCGGTGGACCACCGCTCCCGCCACCATGTCGAAGATCAGGTCGACCGTGCGGGCCGCTTCCGAGGGGTCCGCCTCCGGCGGGAGTTCGCCGCGCGCCTGGGCGCGTTCCCGGCCCTCGAGGACCAGACGTTTCTGCCGGTCGACGATCGACGACCGGATGCGCTCGCGCAGCGCGTCGTCGCGGCACGACTCCGCCACCACCGCCATCAGCCCGTTCTGGGCCTCCGGTCGCGCCAGGATCGCCGCGAACTGCAGGACCACGCCCTCGATGTCCGCGGCGAGGGTCCCGCTGTCGGGGAGTTCGAGTTCGTCGAAGAGTTCGGCCACCGCGTCGACGACGAGCTCGTTCTTGCCGGCCCAACGGCGGTAGAGGGTGGTTTTCGCGACTCCCGCACGGGTAGCCACATCTCCCAGCGTGAGCTTCGACCAGCCCAGCTCCACCAGCGCCGCCCTCGTCGCCGCGAGGATCGCGGTGTCCGCGGCGGCGCTGCGCGGGCGTCCTGTGGCGCGGGGGGCGGGGGTGCGGCTCTGCATCCTCCGACCATAACCGGCGGTTCTCGGTCGCAGTGAGAGAGATCACCGGGGTGGGGTACCGGGCAGGCACTCGGTGCCATTACGCTACGACTCGTAGCGAAAGCTCGCGACGGACGTACGCGAGTGGTGGTACGCACGGCGTGGGGTGGGGACCCGGCGTCAGGGCCGCGCTGCACGACCGGCTTTCACATCGCTTTTCACAGACGCGTTCCCACGGGGGAGGATAGACGCATGCAGCCACGGAACATGTCCATGAGCGGAGTCGTCGACCTCGCCGCGGTGAAGGCGGCCCAGGAGGCCAAGGCGAAGGCGGAGCAGGCGCGCGCCGAAGCCGCACGGCAGGGCGGCGGCCCGGGTGCCGTCTCCCCGGCCGATCTCGTCATCGACGTAGACGAGGCGGGCTTCGAGCGCGATGTCCTGCAGCGGTCCACCGAGGTCCCGGTCGTCATCGACTTCTGGGCCGAGTGGTGCGAGCCCTGCAAGCAGCTGAGCCCCCTCCTGGAGCAGCTCGTCGTCGAGTACAACGGGCGCCTGCTCCTCGCCAAGATCGACGTCGACGCCAACCAGATGCTGATGCAGCAGTTCGGGGTGCAGGGCATCCCGGCCGTGTTCGCCGTCGTCGCCGGCCAGGCCCTGCCGCTCTTCCAGGGCGCGGCAGGCAGGGAGCAGATCCAGCAGACCCTGGACCAGCTGGTGCAGGTCGCCGAGGAGCGCTTCGGGCTGACCGGTCTCGCGGTCGACCCGGACGCCGAGCCGGGCGCCGCCCCGCAGCCCGCGGCCGTTCCCGCGGGACCGTACGACACACTCCTCGAAGCCGCCGTACGCGCCCTGGACGCAGGGGACTTCGGCGGTGCCGTCCAGGCGTACAAGAACGTACTGAGTGACGACCCCGGCAACAGCGAGGCCAAACTGGGGCTCGCCCAGGCCGAGTTGCTCCAGCGGGTGCAGAGCCTCGATCCGCAGCAGGCGCGCAAGGAGGCGGCCGAGAAGCCGGGTGACGCACAGGCGCAGATCGCCGCCGCCGACCTGGATCTGGTCGGCGGTCATGTCGAGGACGCGTTCGGGCGGCTCATCGACACCGTGCAACGCACGGCCGGTGACGAGCGGGACACCGTACGGATTCGGCTACTTGAGCTCTTCGAGGTGGTCGGCGCCGACGACCCGCGGGTCTCGGCGGCCCGTAGGGCCCTCTCCCGCGCCCTGTTCTGAGCGGGGGTCGGAGCGGGGTGCGAGCCCGGTTCTGACCAGTTGCTAAACACGACAGCATGTGTTGCCCGAGTGAAAGATTTGCCGGGACAACGTCACTGCGGCCGCGCTTTACCAAAACTTGGTAAACGCGGCCGCTGTTACTTCCAGTAAGTCAGAGCCCTTGATCTGTCGGTTTCTGTCCATCCATAAACCGCTTTGTCCTCCCCCCGTTTGCCACCCAGCGTCGTCGACCGAGACCAGCGGGTCGTTGTTCGGTTATCCGGCCGTTACTACCGAGTAACGAAGCCCCTTGTGCGGGCGGCGAGAATGCACCACGATCGGCGACGCTCGGTCCTTTCCCGTACCCCGGCAGCCGGTTGGGTGGCGGGATTCCTTGGGTCCCCACCGAGCAGGGCCGGCGGCAGGTGCGCCGGCTCTTGGACAGGGGGGTCTTCGCCCATCCGGCGGAGCCTGTCCAGCAAGGTTGTGCGTGATGCGTGTCAGGCGCGACCAGTGGTTGTGTCGCTCGGGGGTGATCGCCGGTGATCGGTGCGCGGTTCGCGCCTCCGAGTGCGGGCGCTCTCCTTCCCGAGGACGTAGCACTTCTCCCATCCCTGCCCGGCTGAGCCGTCCTTTCGACAGGGGCAGTCAGGGCCAGGAGATGTACGTCCGAGAAGGAGGAAATATGGAGTCCCAGGTGCGTGGCGGGACAAGATGGAAGCGGTTCGCTGTGGTGATGGTGCCCAGCGTTGCCGCCACGGCAGTGATAGGTGTGGCCCTCGCGCAGGGCGCGCTTGCCGCGTCGTTCAGTGTGTCGGGGCAGGAGTTCAAGGTCCGGGCGGGCCAGCTCGTCGGCTACGACATGAACCAGTACGGCTCCATAGACTCGGGCAAGAGTCTTGAGGGCAAGGACGAGGCGCACCCGGTGTCGGTCTCGGCGTTCAGTCACGCCACCATCACCGACATGTGTCAGTCCGTGGTCACCCCGGTTCCGTTCCTGAACAAGTCAGTCACCCTGAAGCTGACCGCGGGTGACAAGGGCACGGACGTCGAGGCCGACCAGATCTACATCGATGTCGCCAACCTCGACGCGGATAATGCCGTGTTCTCGGGCATCAACATCGGCGTCCCGGCTGGGACCACCAGCGGGAACACCCCGAAGCCCAAGAGCGGGGAGAAGGCCAACCCGTTCGGGTTCGCCCAGCAGGCCGACAAGGCCGTGCTGACCGATGTGAAGCAGACGGCGTGGGCCACCACGGCCGGCACCTTCAAGCTCTCCGGTCTCCACATGGGGCTGAGCTGGGGCAGCGGCGCCGGGATCGAGTGCTACTAGGCGCTCAGTGACGGGTGGGGGAGCCGTTACGGTCCCCCGCCCGCCATCTCCCGCCCGTCGCCTTCACATCCCCCCACTTTCTTCATCGCGAAACACCGTCATCAAGAGCAACGCCGCACCAGGGAGCTGTTTTCCATGAGCGCCGAGAGTCCTGCCGCGCCCGGCCAGTTCGCCCACCGGAGGCAGCAGTTCCGCGCCTGGCGGGGCACCCGCCCGTTCTGGGCGGGACTGTTGGTCATGATCGGCGGCCTCCCGATCATGTACTTCCCGTACGCGCACCTCAAGCTCGGTGGCCTGACCATCGCCATGGCCACCACGGCGGGCGCAGGATCCCTGATCATCGGCGTACTGCTCGTCGTCCTGGGCATCACCCTCTGGTTCCAGAAGCACGTACGCACCTTCGCGGGTGTCGCGGCGATCATGCTCGGGCTGGTGTCCCTCCCCGTCTCCAACTTCGGCGGCTTCATCGTCGGCTTCCTGCTCGCGCTGTTCGGCGGGGCGATGGCCGTGGCGTGGGCGCCGGGCGCACCGCCCGCGGAGCAGTCGGCCGAGCAGGACACGACCGGTGAGGACGGCGCTCCCGAGGCCACGGACTACGACACCACGCTCCTGCGGCCGGTGAACCCGGTGGGCGAGCCGAACGATCTGTCAGGAACGAGCCCGGTCAACGGGGCGAACGGGAGGCACAGTGCCGGCTGACGAGGTGACCCACGGGGCTGACGTGGACGCGTCCCGTGCGAGATCCGGGCCCCGCCACGCGGCACCCAAGAAGCCGCTGTTCAACAGGTTCCACGTGCCCGCCGGCAAGGCGATAGCCATGGCGGCGATGCCGACGGCCGTGCTCATGGGCATCGGGTTCACGCCGACGCTCGCGCTGGCCGACGACGCGCCGACCGCGAAGAGCCTGACGGCGGACGAGTACAAGGACTGCGTCGCGGCACTGAGCGGCAGCGCCTCCCCGTCCGCCTCGGCGAGTTCGTCACCGTCCACCGACGACCCCACGGCGACACCGTCCCCGTCGGCCTCCTCCGGCTCGGGGTCGGACTCCGGCTCGGGCTCGGGCTCCTCCTCGTCGGATTCAGGTTCCGACGACAAGGCCACGCCCACGCCGTCCGCCTCCGCCTCGCCGAGCAAGGAGGAGAGCAGTTCCTCCTCCGGCACCGGCAGCTCCGACACCGCCACGCCGTCCCCGTCGGCCTCCGCGAGCGATGACGGCAACCTCCTGACGGACATCGGCGACGCGATCACCGGGATCTTCACGGGCGGTTCCGGCTCCGGCGACGCGTCCAGCGCCAGCCCTACGCCGACCCCCTCGGCCTCGGCGTCCAAGAGCGCGGACGACACCGTCAAGGAGACGACCGACAAGGTCACCGACACGGTGAAGGACACCGTGAAGGACACCACCGACACGGCGTCCAAGGCGGCGACGGACACCACCAAGGCCGTGGAGGACACCACCAAGGCGGCCGCTGAGGCGGCGGCGGACGCCACGGCCTCCCCGAGCCCGTCGGCGAGTGCCGGCACGGACCCGGAGGACTGCCCGGCCGCCACGGACGAAGTGGGCGACACCGAGCCCGGTGTGACGGTGGCGGACAAGGCCTGGACCCTCAAGGCCAGTTCGCTGCTGCTCAAGGGAGCCGACTACCAGGGTGTCGTCAAGGTCAGGACCGCGAGCGGTCAGACCAAGAAGGTGCTGAAGTACGTCATCTCCGGCGGCACCGACATCGGCGACCTCCACCAGACCGTCACCGAGCAGGGCACGACGTACCACGTGCAGGCGGGCAAGGGTACGACGTCCACGATCACCGGCGGCAAGACGATCATGTACACCGAGAGCATCTCCGGCAACCTGCTGGGGCTGATCCCGATCACGTTCAGCCCGGACAGCCCTCCGCCGCTGAACATCCCGCTGATCTACTTCACCAATGTGACGGTCCAGCAGGCCGCCCAGTACGGCGGGACGCTGACCGTGCCCGGCATGAGGCAGTACAGCGAGAGCTGACCACCGCCCACCACCTCACAGACCTTTCCGGGAGCCGCACAACACGCTGAGGGTGCCCTCTTCACAGGGGGCGCCCTCAGCGCGTACACGGCCCCATGGGGACCGCCGAGTCCCTCCCGTAAACCCCTTCAGCTCGCGCCTTGGCGCACGCCGCCAAGGCCGAGTTCCGGCGCATCGCCGCGCAGGAGGCCGGGGCGCAGGCCAAGGCCGCCGCCGAGGGCGCCGCCGCGCAGGCCGCGGGCGGCACGGCGGCCGACAACGAGGGCGCAGCCCTCGCCGCCGAGCGGCTGGGCATCCGCCCGGCCAAGCCGGGTTCCGCGAACTGGGGCAAGTACATCGACATGGACAGCGGAAAGATCAAGTGGGTCAGCTGGCGGGCGGCGGCAAATACTTCGGGCTGGAGATCGACGCCCACAGCGGGTACTTCTTCAAGCCGGGCGACCCGTTCTGGGCCGCGGGCGGCGGTGCCGAACAGCTCGGCGAGGAGATGTTCGAGGTGGCGGGGGTGATGTTCGGGTGACCGGGGCCTTCGAGGACCTCGACCGGCTCGACCTCGACGGCCATGTGCGTCGCTGGTCGGCGCCGGGCGTCGCCACGGTCGACGGAGACGTGAGCCAGTGGATGGCCGCAGCCCAGCAGTTCGCCGCCCGGCTTCAGGTCCGTCCGGACGGGCCGATCCGGCTGACCGAGGAGCAGTGGGGCGAGATCGGGCACGCGTGGGCGGCGCTGCTGACGGCTGCCAAGCGGTCCGTCGGCGAGCAGGGCAACGAGTGGCTGCTACGGGACCTGTGGCTGCGGTCCTGGCTCCTGGACCACATGGGGCCGCGTGCTGGTGTCGCATTGCTCGACCCCGAGGCCGTGCTCGAACGCGCGCTCGCCGCCATGCCCATGTGCGTGGAGGAGGCCGACAGATCGGCCTCGTGGTGGCGGGAGGTGAAACCGGACGACATCCTGACGTTCCGTGAGCGGATCCTGGAGCTTCGGATGATCCGACGTTTGCTCGCCACGGTGAGGCCGCTGGCCGCGCATCTCGCGGATCATCCCCGTTGGAGCGAGGTCGAGGAGTGGGCACGGGTGGCTGAAGCACTGCCGTAACCGTTTCTAATCAGTGAGCAGGAGTGGGTCTTGGACCCATATCTGGTCACTGCGGACATCCCGAACGGTGTTGGATGTCCTGGTCGCCCGCTTTCGCTCCGTGTCCGGTGACATGGATCCGTCCGTGGTCCGGGGATACGGGGGCGGGTTTCCTCACGCCTGCGGGTGTCCGGTCGGGCCTGGACGGTCCGATGCCCACGACGATCACTCTGGTCGCCGTGGGGCGGTGTCGTCCGTCGCCGGATCGGATGTCCGAGGGCGCGTCGCCCGATCGCGATGCTTGCCGCATCGTGCCGGGAAATCTTGCGGGTAGGGGTGGTCAGCGGTTTCTGCCAGTGCTGCGCGCCCCAGCGGGAGGTGTAGGCGGGGTCGACCGCCACGACGGCGACGTCCTGCTCGGCGGCCATCGACACCAGCCGGGCTTTGAGTTTGGCGGTGGGGAAGCGGGAGAGGAGGCGGCGGAAACGCTTGTTGTGGCCGTGCTGCTCGCGACTGGTGCCGTCGGTGAAGTCGAGGTCCTCGATGGCGATCGCGGCGGCCCCGCAACGCCGGGCGTGGTGCAGCAGCCGGGTCAGCGTGTGCCGGATCTGCGCGTCCCGATGCTGGGTGCTGCCGGTGAGGTCGTAGAAGAAGCGCTGCGGCTCGCCGACCGGGTTGCCGTGTACATCGAGGTGCCAGGCGGCGAGGTGGTCGTCGTTCATGTCCACCCCCACTACCCCCCGCGCCAGCGCCACCTGAAGCGGCAGCAGCGGAGCGGCGGCGCGCTGCCAGGACGCGGTGATGTACCAGCGGCCGCGCCCGGTGTCGTGGTGGATGCGGTAGGCCATCGCCCGGTTGACGGTGACCCGGTCCAGCCACTCCGCGCCGCGGTACTGGAATCGTACGGTGGCGTCGAGGAGGTAGCGGCCGTGCGGGGCGTTGGCCAGGTGGGCCAGCGGGGCCGGGAGCTTGAGGGAGACCTGTCCGGTCTCGGTGACGCGGATCGTTTCGTTGCCGAAGCGTTTGCCGGACTCGCCATCGGCGGCCAGGAACATCCGCTCCGCCTGCCAGCGCTCCCGCCACACCTGCTCGTCCAGTCCGGCCGCCGCAAGGTGGTGGCGGGTGTTCGCGAGGCGTTTGCCGCCGCGCACCACGTGTACCCGGCCCGCCGCCCGGTCCGCCTCCATCACCGCGAGGCGGTCCTTGAGCATCTGCAGGCGGCGAGATTTGGCGTGCCACTCGCCCCGCGTGGCATACCCGCGCGCCAGCCCTGCCCGCTTGTCGGCCTTGGCCCCCAAGGGCCGGGCCAGCCGCGCCTCGATGGAGGCGATCTGCCTGCGCAGCCAGGCCATGTGGGCGGCCTGCCCGCGCCGGGCCAGCGCCCACTGGTCGTGGCTGGCCTTGGTGATACTGCCCGCCCAGCGCGCCGACGACCTCCCTGTCAGCGACCTTTTGCGCACCGCCCAGGAGGCCGCATCATGTGCCAGCCTCTGTCGGGAGCGCTCTGCGAGATCCCCGGCCGCCAGCGAACCCAGGAACACGCCGACCTCAGCCAGCACCGCCGCATCCGCATCCGACACCCGCAGCCGGTCCCGGATGGCCACCCCGGCCGGACCGGGCACCACGAACGACGCCGCCAGCTCCCGCAACCCGCCCACCCCGTCACCCCCGCCCGGCCGAAGAACTCCGTCACGGCAGTCAACGAGCAGGCCCAGCAAAGGTCACCCATTCGACCCAAGAACTCCCGTTCCCACGCGAGAACGAAGGCCCACAACGCATCCCTCAAGCGGAGAAGACCCTCCCGAACCAACCGCGCCCAGCCGCCGCACGGCACCCCAGCGCGCACTCACACTCACCAGAAGTCACTCCTGCTCAGTACACCAGCAGCAGTTCCCAACCCCCGTCTCCAGCAACGACTGAGGGCGCCCCCCGTCACAGGGGGCGCCCTCACTGCCGTACGGGGAAGGCCCTACTGCGCCGCGCCGCTTAGGTGATGCACCCGCAGCATGTTCGTCGTGCCCGCGACGCCGGGGGGCGAGCCGGCGGTGATGATGACGATCTCGCCCGGGTTGAAGCGGTTGATCTTGGCGATCTCCTGGTCGACCATGTCGACCATCTCGTCCGTGGTGTTCACGAACGGCACCACGTGCGACTCCACGCCCCAGCTGAGCGCCAGCTGGTTGCGGGTGTTCTCGTCGGTGGTGAAGGCGATGATCGGCTGCTGCGCGCGGTAGCGCGACAGGCGCCGGGCGGTGTCGCCGGACTGGGTGAAGGCCACCAGGCCGCGGCCGCCGAGGAAGTCGGCGATCTCGCAGGCCGCGCGGGCCACCGAACCGCCCTGGGTGCGGGGCTTCTTGCCGGGGACCAGCGGCTGCAGGCCCTTCGACATCAGTTCCTGCTCGGCCGCGACGACGATCTTCGACATCGTCTTGACGGTCTCGATCGGGTACGCGCCCACGCTCGACTCCGCCGACAGCATGACCGCGTCCGCGCCGTCCAGGATCGCGTTGGCCACGTCGGAGGCCTCCGCGCGGGTCGGGCGGGAGTTGGTGATCATCGACTCCATCATCTGGGTCGCCACGATCACCGGCTTGGCGTTGCGGCGGCACAGCTCGATGAGGCGCTTCTGCACCATGGGGACCTTCTCGAGCGGGTACTCGACGGCCAGGTCGCCACGGGCCACCATGACGGCGTCGAACGCCATCACGACGCTCTCCATGTTGTCCACCGCCTGCGGCTTCTCCACCTTGGCGATGACGGGGACCCGGCGGCCCTCCTCGTCCATCACGCGGTGGACGTCGTCGACGTCCTTGGCGTCCCGGACGAAGGACAGCGCGACCATGTCGCAGCCCATGCGCAGCGCGAAGCGGAGGTCCTCGATGTCCTTCTCGCTCAGTGCCGGGACGTTCACGGCCGCGCCGGGCAGGTTGATGCCCTTGTGGTCGGAGACGACACCGCCCTCGATGACCATCGTCTTGACCCGCGGGCCCTCGACGTCCAGGACCTTCAGCTCGACGTTGCCGTCGTTGATGAGGATCTGGTCGCCGCGGGAGACGTCACCGGGCAGGCCCTTGTAGGTAGTCCCGCAGATGGTCTTGTCACCGGGGACGTCCTCGGCCGTGATGACGAACTCGTCACCGCGCTCCAGCTCCACCGGACCCTCGGCGAAGGTCTCCAGGCGGATCTTGGGGCCCTGAAGGTCGGCGAGGACACCGATGGCCCGGCCGGTCTCCTTGGCGGCGGCACGGACGCGGTCGTACCGCCCCTGGTGCTCGGCGTGCGAGCCGTGGCTGAAGTTGAAACGGGCCACGTTCATGCCGGCTTCGATCAGCGAGACCAGCATCTCGTGGGAGTCGACCGCGGGGCCGAGAGTACAGACGATTTTCGAACGGCGCATGGGGCGATCCTATCGGTTTGTTTCGCTGCGGAATATTCCGTCTGGCGGAAGATACAAATGGGCGGGGCCGCGCTCAGTTGCGGTTACTCCTCAGTTGCTTTCTTCTTCGACCAGCGCGTAGGTCTGTGTAGCGATTTCCAATTCTTCGTCCGTCGGCACCACGGCCACCGCCACCCGGGCGTCCGCCGGCGAGATCAGTCGCGGCTCGTCGCTCCGTACGGCGTTCAGCGCGTCGTCCACCGCCAGGCCCAGGGACTCCAGGCCTGCCACGGCGGCCTCGCGCACCGGTGCCGCGTTCTCCCCGACCCCGGCCGTGAACGCGATCGCGTCCACGCGGCCGAGCACCGCGTAATAGGCGCCGATGTACTTCTTCAACCGGTGAATGTAGATGTCGAATGCGAGCTTCGCCTGTTCGTCACCCTCGTCGACCCGGCGGCGGATCTCCCGCATGTCGTTGTCCCCGCACAACCCGATCAACCCGCTCTTCTTGTTGAGGAGAGTGTCGATCTCGTCCGTGGACATTTTGCCAACACGCATCAAATGGAAGATGACGGCGGGATCCATGTCTCCGGAGCGCGTACCCATCACGAGTCCCTCCAAAGGCGTCAGCCCCATGGAGGTGTCCACGCACCTGCCTGCCCGGACCGCGGAGGCGCTCGCGCCGTTGCCGAGATGCAGCACGATCACGTTGACGTCCTCGGGTGCCTTGCCCAGCAGCTTCGCGGTCGCCCGGGACACGTACGCGTGCGAGGTGCCGTGGAAGCCGTAGCGCCGGATGCGGTGCGCGTCGGCGGTCTCCACGTCGATCGCGTAGCGCGCGGCCGACTCCGGCATCGTGGTGTGGAACGCCGTGTCGAAGACGGCGACCTGGGGCAGGTCCGGGCGCAGCGCCCGCGCCGTGCGGATGCCGGTGAGGTTGGCCGGGTTGTGCAGCGGGGCGACCGGGATCAGCCGCTCGATCTCGGCGAGCACTGTCTCGTCGATCACCGTCGGCTCGGTGAAGGTCTTGCCGCCGTGCACCACGCGGTGGCCTATCGCGGCCAGCTCGGGGGAGTCGAGGCCGAGCCCGTCCTTCGACAGTTCTTCGGCCACGGCCTTCAGCGCGGCGTCGTGGTCGGCGATCGGGCCGGTCCACTCGCGCGGGTCCCCGCCGGTCGCCAGCGGGGTGTGCTTGAGCCGAGAGGACTGCTCACCGATGCGCTCGACGAGCCCCATCGCGAGCCGGCTGCTGTCCCGCATGTCGAGCAGCTGGTACTTCACCGAGGAGGAGCCGGAGTTGAGGACGAGGACGCGCGTGGCACTCACTGTGCGGTGGCCGTTTCTGTGGCGGGGGTCGGGGTCTGGGCCTGGATCGCCGTGATGGCGACGGTGTTGACGATGTCCGAGACGAGGGCGCCCCGGGACAGGTCGTTGACGGGCTTGCGCAGCCCCTGGAGCACCGGCCCGACGGCGATCGCGCCGGCCGAACGCTGCACGGCCTTGTAGGTGTTGTTACCGGTGTTGAGGTCGGGGAAGATCAACACGCTGGCCTGGCCCGCGACTTCGGAGCCCGGCAGCTTGGTCTCGGCCACGGTCGGCTCGACGGCCGCGTCGTACTGGATCGGCCCCTCGATCTTGAGGTCGGGCCGCCGCTGCCGTACCAGCTCGGTCGCCTCGCGCACCTTGTCGACGTCGGCGCCCGACCCCGACGTACCGGTGGAGTACGACAGCATCGCGATCCGCGGCTCCACACCGAACTGCTCGGCGGTCGCGGCCGACTGGATGGCGATGTCGGCGAGCTGCACGGCGTCGGGGTCGGGGTTCACGGCACAGTCGCCGTACACCAGCACCTTGTCGGTGAGGCACATGAAGAAGACCGACGAGACGATGTCGGCGTCCGGCTTGGTCTTGATGATCTCGAAGGCCGGGCGGATGGTCGCCGCCGTGGAGTGCACCGAGCCGGACACCATGCCGTCGGCGAGGCCCTCCTGGACCATCAGGGTGCCGAAGTAGTTCACGTCGGAGACGACGTCGTAGGCCAGCTCCACCGTGACGCCCTTGTGGGCCCTGAGCGCCGCGTACTTCTCGGCGAAGGCGTCGCGCAGTTCGGAGGTCGCCGGGTCGATCAACTGGCAGTCACCGAGGTCGATGCCGAGGTCGGCGGCCTTCTTGCGGATCTGGTCGACCGGGCCGAGCAGGGTGAGGTCGCACACGCCCCGGCGCAGCAGGACCTCGGCGGCGTGCAGGACGCGCGGCTCGGTGCCCTCGGGCAGGACGACACGGCGCTTGTCGGAACGGGCCGTCTCCAGGAGCTTGTGCTCGAACATCATCGGGGTGAGGCGGTCGCTGCTCGGCGCGGAGACCCGGCGGGCGAGGTCGACGGTGTCGGCGTACCGCTCGAAGAGACCGAGCGCGGTCTCCGCCTTGCGGGGCGTGGCCGCGTTCAGCTTCCCTTCCAGCGCGAAGAGTTCGGCGGCGGTGGGGAAGCTGGTGCCGGCCACCGAGAGCACCGGGGTGCCGGGGGCCAGGCGGGCGGCGAGGGTGAGGATGTCGTTGCCCGGGACCTCGTTGAGGGTGAGCAGCACACCGGCTATCGGCGGGGTGCCGGCGCTGTGCGCGGCGAGCGCGCCGACGACCAGGTCCGCCCGGTCGCCCGGGGTGACCACCAGGCAGCCCGGGGTCAGGGCCTTGAGGAAGTTCGGCAGCATCGCGCCGCCGAAGACGAAGTCCAGGGCGTCCCGGGCGAGCCCGGAGTCGTCGCCGAGGATCACCCGGGCGCCGAGGGCCTGTCCGATCTGGGCGACGGTGGGAGCGGCCAGGGCGGGGTCGTCCGGCACGACGTAACAGGGCACGGGCAGCCGGCCCGAGAGCCGCTCGGCGATCTCGTCCCGGTCCTGGCGGGCCACCCGGTTGGTGACCATGGCGAGGACGTCGCAGCCCAGACCGTCGTAGGCCCGGTAGGCGTTGCGGGTCTCGGCGAGCACCGACTCGGCGGCCTGCCCCCGGCCGCCCACGACCGGAATCACGGAGGCGCCGAACTCGTTGGCCAGCCGGGCGTTGAGGGAGAGCTCGTCCGGGAGTTGGGTGCCGGCGAAGTCGGTGCCGAGGACCAGGACGACGTCGTAGTCGCGGGCCACCAGATGGAAGCGGTCGACCAGGGTGGAGACCAGTTCGTCGGTGCCCTGCTCGGCCTGCAGCGCGGAGGCCTCGTGGTAGTCGAGGCCGTAGACGGTGGCGGGGTCCTGGGTGAGCCGGTAGCGGGCGCGCAGCAGTTCGAAGAGCCGGTCGGGACTGTGGTGCACCAGCGGCCGGAACACCCCCACGCGGTCGACCTGGCGGGTCAGCAGCTCCATGACCCCCAGCTCGACGACCTGGCGGCCGTCGCCGCGGTCGATCCCCGTCACGTACACGCTGCGGGTCACGCGTGATCTCCGTTCCATCGCCTTGGGAAAAGTCGCTGTCATGAAAATCGCCCACCGAGGTGAGCGGAAACCCTCTTGACAGTACCCCGGACGATGGATAAGGCGCCCGTCAGCACGGGGTGCGTCGGCGCCGTGCGGGACGTGAAACAATCGGAATTGGCTCACCGGTATCAACAGCGAGCAGGAGACACAGCACGATGCGTATCGGAGTTCTCACCGCAGGCGGCGACTGCCCTGGTCTGAACGCAGTGATCCGGTCGGTCGTGCACCGAGCGGTCGACAATTACGGCGACGAGGTCATCGGCTTCGAGGACGGCTACTCCGGCCTCCTGGACGGCCGCTACCGCGCCCTCGACCTGGACAGCGTCAGCGGCATCCTGGCTCGCGGCGGCACCATCCTCGGCTCCTCCCGCCTGGAGCGCGACCGGCTGCGCGAGGCGTGCGAGAGCGCCTCCGACATGATCCACGAGTTCGGCATCGACGCGCTGATCCCGATCGGCGGCGAGGGCACCCTCACGGCCGCGCGCATGCTGTTCGACGCCGGTCTCCCGGTCGTCGGCGTTCCGAAGACGATCGACAACGACATCTCCTCCACCGACCGCACCTTCGGCTTCGACACCGCGGTCGGTGTCGCCACCGAGGCCATGGACCGTCTCAAGACCACCGCCGAGTCCCACCAGCGCGTGATGGTCGTCGAGGTCATGGGCCGGCACGCGGGCTGGATCGCCCTGGAGTCCGGCATGGCCGCCGGCGCCCACGGCATCTGCCTGCCCGAGCGCCCCTTCGACCCGGCCGACCTGGTCAAGATGGTCGAGGAGCGCTTCGCCCGCGGCAAGAAGTTCGCGGTCGTCTGCGTCGCCGAGGGCGCGCACCCCGCCGAGGGCAGCATGGACTACGGCCACGGCGAGATCGACCAGTTCGGCCACGAGCGCTTCCAGGGCATCGGCACGGCCCTGGCGTACGAGCTCGAGCGCCGGCTCGGCAAGGAGGCCAAGCCGGTCATCCTCGGGCATGTGCAGCGCGGCGGCGTGCCCACCGCGTACGACAGGGTCCTCGCCACCCGCTTCGGCTGGCACGCGGTGGAGGCCGCGCACCGGGGCCAGTTCGGCAGGATGACCGCGCTCAAGGGCACCGACATCGTGATGGTGCCGCTCGCCGAGGCGGTCACCGAGCTGAAGACGGTCCCGAAGGACCGGATGGACGAGGCGGAGTCGGTCTTCTAGGCATACGTCCGGGCGGCCGCTGTTCTACGGCCGTCTCTCGACCGCCTCCCAGAAGCGCTCCACGATCTCCTCCAGGAACTCCTGGCCGGCCTGGCCGGAGCGCTCGCCGACCCCGCCCCAGCTCAGGGTGGACACCATCTGCCCCTGGTACTGCCGGTGCAGATCCATGAGGGTCTCCTCCACCAGGCGCCGGTCCAGGGGCACGATCTTCGCGACCTGGCGGACGTAGGCCTGCCAGCGGGTGCCGACCGCGCCGTGCAGACACTCGGCGAGCCGCTTCTCGCGTCCCGTGACGGCGACGAAGTCCGGCAGGCTCAGCTCCAGCAGGCCGGCGAGAGCGGCGGACTGACGGTCGGTGCCGCGCCACTCGTCGTGCTCCTCCATGCCGAGGTAGGTGAGCAGTTCGAGTCCCACGGCACGGGCGACGTCCTCGGGGGCGATGCCGCGCGCGACGCGGTGCTCGCGCAGGGTGCGGGGGCGGCCGATGAGTTCACCGGGTGAGCACCACAACACGCCCGCGAGAGCGGTGAGTTCAGGACTGGTGGGGCAGACGATCCCGCGCTCCCAGGCGACGACGAGATCCGGCGTGACGTAGGGGAGCCCGTACGAGACCCGCAGCCCGTAGGCCACGTGCTCGGGCCCCATGCCGAGAGCGACACGGAGTCTGCGGGCGGTGAGGTTGTCGAAGGGCGGTCCGGGCTGGTTCGGCAGGGCTGGCGGTCGGCGCACGGCCCACAAGTTAGGGAAGCGGACGTCCGCTGACTACGGTCTGTTCGGCCAGGATCACGGATTGTAGGAATCTACGGTTTCGAGCGCGTATTCGGGCTGGCCGAAGATCGTCTGTCGGCGTGCGGGCGTGGTGGCGAGGATGGCGCCGGGTGCCCGGACGGGTGGCCGGAAAGAGGTGTGATCTTCGTGTACGAAGTGAATGGCAAGGTAGAGGGGCATATTCGCGAGCGGTTGCTGGCGCCGAACTTCTGGCATCTGGCGACCGTCGGTCCGGACGGAGCGCCGCAGGTCTCGCCCATGTGGGCGGATCTCGAAGGTGAGTACGTCATGGTCAACACGGCAATCGGACGTGTGAAGGAACAAAACCTGCGGCGCAATCCGAACGTTTCCCTCTCCCACCACGACCCCGGCAACCCCTACGACCGCGTCGAGATCCGGGGTCGGGTGGTGCGGTTCGTGGAGGGCGAGGAGGCGGAGCGCTCCATGGACCGGCTCACACAGAAGTACATCGGCGAGGAGCGGTATCCCTGGCTGATCGAGGGGGAGCGGCGGGTGACGCTGCTGATCGAGCCGGTGCGGGTGCGCAGGGTCGTGGGGGTGGAGCCGTTCCGGCCGGGGGTGCTGCCCGCGGAGTGACCACGCGCCGGCCCAGCGACCGGCTGACGCCCCGTGAACCCTGACCGCGTCCGTCGGGCGGCAGCCGTGCTCCGGGTCTGTGGCCTCGGCCCTCCGTGTGGAGTGGCAGCCGTGTCCAGCCGTCGGGGAGACGGCCCCGGGTCGTCCCTTGACCGCCACGTCAGCCCTTGACCGCCCCGCCCAGTGCGAAGCCCCCGCCCAGCCGCCGCGCGATCAGCACGTACAGCAGGATCACCAACGTCGAGTAGACGATCGAGAACGCGGCGAGCTGCCTGTACGTAAGAGGAGTGGTCTAGTCCCGTCAATGACCGTGCACGGGCTCGGACTTACTGCTGCCCCTGCCCCCTGACCCACCGGTACTGCAACTCCGGCCGCCCCACCGTCCCGTACTGCGGACTGCGCGCCGCCCGGCCCGCGTCGACCAGATGTTCCAGGTAGCGGCGGGCCGTGATCCGGGAGATCCCGACCACCTCGGCCAGGCCGGTCGCCGTGAGCCCCTCGGCGCAGTCCCGCAGGGCCACCGTCACCCGCTCCAGGGTCGGCGCGCTGAGCCCTTTCGGCAGGGCGGCCGGGCCCGGTGCCCTCAGCGTGGCCAACGCGCGGTCCACCTCGTCCTGACCGCTCGCCTCACCGGCCGACGCGTGGAACTCCGCGTACCGGATCAGCCGGTCGCGCAGGGTGGCGAAGGTGAACGGCTTCAGCACGTACTGCACGACCCCCAGCGAGACGCCCTCGCGGACGACCGTCAGATCCCGGGCCGAGGTCACCGCTATCACGTCCGCCTGATGTCCGGCCGCGCGCAGCTGACGGGCCAGCTGGAGGCCGTGCCCGTCCGGCAGATGCAGGTCGAGCAGGAGCAGGTCGACGGCCGTGCGATCCAGGAGCCGGCGTGCCTCCGCACCCGTGTGGGCCTTGCCCACGGCCGCGAACCCGGTGACACGGTTGACGTACAGGACGTGCGCGTCGGCGGCGACGGGGTCGTCCTCGACGACGAGGACACGGATGGGCTGCTGAGTGGTCATACGTCGCCTCCGGGGGCCGCGGCACCGTGGGGGACGGTAGCGCTGTCTGTGGGCCGGCGGGCCTTGGGGGCAGTGGAGTTTCTCGGGGCGATGGCGTGTTCGGGGGTGGGGGCGCTTTCGGGGGCCGTTGTGTTCTCGGGGGTGGTGGCGGCCTGCGGGGTGGTGGCGTGCTCGTGGGTGGTGGGGCTCTTGGGGGTGGTCGTGTCCTGGGGGGTGGTGGCGTTCGCCGTGGTGGTGGCGTGCGTGGGAGTGGTCATGCCCTCGTGAGCGGTGGCGCTCTCCTTAGCGGTCGTGTCCGCAGGGACGGTGGCGCTCTCCGTGGCGGTGGCGGCCTTGGGCGTGGTCGTGTCTTCGTGGGTGGCGAGGCTTTCGGGGGCGGTCGTGTCCACAGGGATGGTCGCGCTCTCTGTGGCGGTCGTGTCCACAGGGATGGTCGCGCTCTCCGTGGCGGTGGCGTTCTCGGGATCCGTCGTGTCCGCAGGGACGGTGGCGCTCTCCGTGGCGGTGGCGGTCTCGGGAGTGGTCGTGCCCGCAGGGACGGTGGCGCTCTCGAGAGTGGTCGTGTCCCCGGGGGTGCTGGCGTTCGCCGTGGTGGTGGCATGCACGGGAGGCGTCGGGGCATCGACGGCCCTGGCGTTCTCCGGGGCCCCGGAGTCGTTTCCCAGGGGCAGTCGCACCTCGAACTCCGCGCCGCCTCCTTCCGCCTCCGCCACGGTCAGGGTGCCCTGGCAGCGGTTGACCGCCTGTCGGACGAGTGCCAGGCCGAGCCCGCGCCCGCCGGGACCCGCGGGCTTCGTCGAGAACCCGCGCCGGAAGACCGCCTCGGCGTGGGCCGGGTCGACGCCCGCGCCGGTGTCCGAGACCCGCAGGACCAGCCCGCGCCCGCCCGTGCCCTCCGTGTACGCCGTCACCGTCACCCGCGCCCGCACGCTGCCCTGCGCCGCGTCCACCGCGTTGTCGATGAGGTTGCCGAGGATCGTGACCAGGTCCCGGGCCGGCAGGCTCTCCGGCAGCAACCCGTCGTCCAGGCGGCTGTCCTCCGACACGACCAGCTCCACGCCGCGTTCGTTCGCCTGCGCGGTCTTGCCCAGCAGCAGGGCGGCCAGGACGGGCTCGCCCACCGCCGCCACGACCTGGTCGGTCAGCGCCTGCGCCAGCTCCAGTTCGGCGGTCGCGAAGTCCACCGCCTGCTCCGCTCGGCCCAGTTCGATCAGGGAGACGACCGTGTGCAGCCGGTTCGCCGCCTCGTGGGCCTGGGAGCGCAACGCCTGCGTGAAGCCCCGCTCGGAGTCCAACTCGCCCATCAGCGACTGCAGTTCGGTCACATCGCGCAGGGTGACCACGGTGCCCCGCTGCTCTCCGCCGGAGACCGGGGAGGTGTTGACGACCAGCACCCGCGAGGACGTCAGGTGCACCTCGTCGACCCGCGGCTCCGAGGAGAGCAGCGCACCCGTCAGCGGCGCCGGCAGCGCGAGATCCGCCACCGACCGCCCGATCACCCCGTCCTGAGAGGACACGCCCAGCAACTCCCGTCCGCCGTCGTTGATCAGCGCGACACGGTACTGCCCGTCCAGCATCAGCAGCCCTTCGCGTACCGCGTGCAGGGCGGCCTGGTGATAGTCGTGCATCCGGCTGAGCTCGGCCGCGTTCATGCCGTGGGTGTGGCGGCGCAGACGGGCGTTGATGACGTACGTGCCGACGGCACCGAGCGCGAGCGCGCCGCCCGCGACGGCGAGCAGGGCGGTGAGCTGGCCCTGCACCCGCTCGCTGATCTTCTCGACCTGTATACCGGCGCTGACCAGGCCGATGACGCGACCGTTGTCGTCCTTGACCGGGGTGACCGCGCGGACCGAGGCGCCCAGGGTGCCGGTGTAGGTCTCCGTGAAGGTCTTGCCCTTGAGCGCGCGCTCGGTGTTGCCGAGGAAGTGCCTGCCGATCTGGTCCGGGTCGGGGTGGGTCCAGCGGATGCCCTGCGGACTCATGATCGTGACGAAGTCGACGTCGGTGTCGGCCATGACCCGCAGCGCGTAGGGCTGAAGTTCGGCCGTCGGTTTCGGCGTGCCGATCGCCTCCCGCACGGACGGCGAGTCCGCGACCGCCCGCGCCACCGCCCTGGCCTGAACGCGCGCGGCGTCCTCGGCCTGGCCCCGGTCGCTGACGTACGTGAACAGCGCGTACCCCGCCACGACCACGGCGATCAGCACGGCCTGCATGGCGAAGAGCTGGGCCGCGAGGCTGCGGGGTCTCGGTACGGGGATGCGCATGCCGTCAGTGTGCCTCCCTGGCTGATTGTGAACTAAATGAACGGAAGGGTGACCGCCCTCACAGGGCGGGAGATAGTCACGGCATTCCTTCAAAAGCCCGGACGTGAGCCGCACGCCGGTCATGCCGACGACGACGTCAAGGAGGGCAGCCGTGGCCGCCAGCACCCCCGATACGGCACCCGCAGTCAAAAAGGACCGCACCCACTACCTCTACATCGCGGTGATCGTCGCGGTCGCCCTCGGTATCACGGTCGGCCTGGTCGCGCCCGACTTCGCCGTGGAGCTCAAGCCCATCGGTACCGGCTTCGTGAACCTGATCAAGATGATGATCTCGCCGATCATCTTCTGCACGATCGTGCTCGGTATCGGATCGGTACGGAAGGCCGCCAAGGTCGGCGCCGTCGGCGGTATCGCGCTCCTCTACTTCACGATCATGTCGCTGGTCGCGCTGGGCATCGGCCTGGTCGTCGGCAACATCCTGGACCCGGGCACCGGCCTCGCCGTGACCGACGCGGTCAAGGACGTCGGCCATGCGCAGGTCGACGCGGAGGCCAAGGACACCACCGAGTTCCTGCTCGGCATCATCCCGACGACCTTCGTCTCCGCCTTCACCGAGGGCGAGGTGCTCCAGACCCTGCTGGTCGCCCTGCTCGTCGGCTTCGCGCTGCAGGCCATGGGCCCGGTCGGACAGCCGGTCCTGCGGGGTGTCGAGCACATCCAGCGGCTCGTCTTCCGGGTCCTCGGCATGGTGATGTGGGCCGCCCCGGTCGGTGCCTTCGGCGCGATGGCCGCCGTCGTCGGCTCCGCGGGCGTGGACGCGCTCAAGGACCTCGCGCTCCTGATGGTCGGCTTCTACATCACCTGTTTCCTGTTCGTCTTCATCGTGCTCGGTGCCCTGCTGCGGATCATCGCGGGCCTGAACATCCTCACGCTCTTCAAGTACCTGGGCCGTGAGTTCCTGCTGATCCTGTCGACCTCCTCCTCCGAGTCCGCGCTGCCGCGGGTCATCGCGAAGATGGAGCACCTGGGTGTCAGCAAGCCGGTGGTCGGCATCACCATCCCGACCGGCTACTCGTTCAACCTCGACGGCACCATGATCTACATGACCATGTCGTCGCTGTTCATCGCCGACGCGATGGGCACGCCGATGTCGATCGGCGAGCAGATCCCGCTGCTGCTCTTCCTGTTCGTCGCCTCGAAGGGCGCCGCCGGTGTCACCGGCGCCGGCCTCGCGACCCTGGCCGGCGGTCTCCAGTCGCACAAGCCCGCCCTGGTGGACGGCATCGGCCTGATCGTCGGCATCGACCGCTTCATGAGCGAGGCGCGCGCCCTGACCAACTTCGCGGGCAACGCGGTCGCCACCGTCCTGATCGGCACCTGGACCAAGGAGATCGACCGCGAGCGCGTCGACCAGGTGCTCGCCGGTCACCTGCCCTTCGACGAGAAGACGCTCCTCGACCACGACGACGAGGTCACGGCGGACATCCCCGAGCAGGGCGGCGAGAAGGAGCTGGCCAAGGCCTGAGCGGCGGCGGACCGCCGGCCGTACGGCCACACAGAGCCGAGCCGGGCCCGACCTGAACCCGGGCCCGGCTCCCGCCCCGGGCGGCCGAGTACTCCCCCGTAGCTCGGCCGCCCGGACCCCCACAGAGGAATCAGTCGCGCAGTTTCGCCACCAGCGCGGTGGCCAGAGAGGCGGGTACGCCCGCCGCGGTCAGAACGGTGACCGCGGCGGAGCGGCCCGCCTCCCGCGCGTCCAGCAGCCCGTGGTTCACCGCCTCCATCACCGCGAACATCATCTGCTCGTGGACGTACGCCAGCGCGGGCGCGGGCAGCGGTGAGACGAAGACGCCCTCGTCCAGGCCGCGCTGGAGCAGTTCGGTGGACGCTTGGCGCACGGGGGCGAGCCGCTCGATGATGCCCTCCATGGTGACGCTGCGCTGGGCGAGTGAGACCAGGATGCGATAGCGGTCGGCGACCTTCCAGACCTCGAGCACGGAGCCCGCCACGGCCTGCGCCAGATCGTCGATCCCCTCGCGTCCCGCCGCGTCGGCGGCCGCCACCGCCTCCACGGCCCCGTCGACGAGCGTGCTGATCAGCGCCTCACGGCTGGGGAAGTGGCCGTACACGGTCCGCCGTACTACGCCCGCGGCGCGCGCGATCTGGTCCATGGACGCGTCGGGGTCGCGCAGCAGCTCGGCGAGTGCGACATCCAGGATGTGGCGGCGGTTGGCTTCGGCGCGAGGTGAGTGGCCCGTGGTCATGGGCGTCATTGTGCCCCTCCCGGCTGAACTTGCACATGGTTGTGCAGAGGGCGTACATTGCACAGTGTTGAGCAAATGCACACCCCTGTGCAAGTCTGCCGAGGAAGGCCACCCCTGCCATGCGACTCGTCATGACCGAACCGGTCGAGAAGATGGAGCGCCCCTACGCCCGCCGCTGGTGGGCACTCCTCGTCCTCTGCCTCAGCCTGCTGATCATCGTGATGGCGAACACCGCCCTCACGGTCGCGGCCCCCGACATGACCGAGGACCTCGGGTTGTCCAGCGCCGACCTCCAGTGGGTCATCGACGGCTACACCGTCCCGTACGCCGCGCTGATGCTGCTGTTCGGCGCGATCGGCGACAAGTACAGCCGCCGCGGCGCACTCCTGCTGGGGCTCGGAGTCTTCGGCGGCGGTGCGGTCCTCGGCTACCTCGCCGACAGTGCCGCGACCGTCATCGCGGCCCGCGCGGTGATGGGCACCGGCGCCGCGATGATCATGCCGGCCACGCTGTCCCTGCTCGCCGCGACCTTCCCGCGCGGTGAACGCGCCAAGGCGATCACCGTGTGGACCGCCACCTCGGGCGTGGCGATCGCGGCCGGTCCGCTGGTCGCGGGCGCGCTCCTGGAGCACCACGCCTGGACGTCCACGTTCCTGATCAACGTCCCGATCGCGGCCGTCGCCGTCGTCGCCGCGCTCGTCCTGGTCCCGCCGTCCAAGGCCGCGAAGCACGGTCGTATCGACTACGTCGGCGGTCTGCTGTCGGTCGTGTGGATCGGCGCCCTGGTCTACATGACCATCGAGGGCCCGCACTTCGGCTGGCACGCCAGGGCTCTCGTCGCCGCCGGGGTCGCGGCCGTCGGTCTGGTGCTCTTCGTCCTGTGGGAGCTGCGCCACCCGCGCCCCGTCGTCGACGTCCGCCGCTTCACCGACCGCGGCTTCGCGGCCTCCAACCTCGCCGTCGCCCTGTTCTTCCTGGCCGTCTTCGGCGCCTTCTACTACCTCACCCAGCACCTCCAGTTCGTGCTCGGCTACGGCGCCCTGGAGACCGGCCTGCGCATGCTGCCGCTGGCCGGCGCGGTCTTCGTCGGCTCGGCACTGACCGGGTTCCTCACCCCGCGGGTCGGTATGAAGTGGACGGTCACCGCGGGCATGGTCGGCGGTACGGCCGCCCTCGCACTGCTCACCCGGATCGACGCCGGTTCGTCGTACGGCGATCTCGTCGCGCCCCTGATGGTGCTGGGCCTGGCGATCGGGCTCGCCCTCTCGCCGGCCACGGACGCGATCATGGGAGCCTTCCCCGAGTCCGAACTGGGCGTCGGCGGCGCGGTGAACGACACCTCGATCGAGCTCGGCGGCTCGCTGGGCATCGCGATCCTCGGTTCGCTGCTGGCCACGTCGTACTCGGACCACCTCTCCGACGCCACCGCGGGCAGCAGGCTCCCCGCCTCGACGCTGGACGCGGCGCGGGACTCGGTCGGCGCCGGATACACGGTCGCGCAGGGCATCGGCGAGAAGGCCCAGCAGGTCGCCGCTCAGGCCGCCGGGGCCACCGACCCGCAGCAGGCGGCCCAGCTGAAGGCACAGGCCGGACAGCTCGCCTCGGGTGCCCGGCAGCTGGCGGACGCGGTCGGCTCGTCCTTCTCCGACGCGGTCGCGCACACCAGCCTCATCGGGGCGATCGTGCTGGGCGTCGGGACGGTGTTGGTCGCGGTGCTGCTGCCCGGCCGGAAGTCCGCGGAGCCCGCATCTCGGGACGCGGAGGAGAAGGAGCTGGTCGGCACCCGCTGACTCACCGAACTCTTACCCGGCCCCACTAGCGTGCCGTCCCCGGACGGCACGCTCTTCCATCGGAGGCACACGGGGGATGAAGATCGACTGGGACCGGCGCACCTGTGCGCGTCGCGGTCATGTGACGTACGCGCCGGACGAACCCCTCCTCCGGGACCGGCTGTACGCCGAGACCGCCCTGGGCGGGGCGTGGCGCTGCCTGCGCTGCGGCGACTTCGCCCTCGGCGACCCGCACGGCTCGGGACCCGCGGACCACGCGCCCCTCGTGCCGCGCGGCAAGGTGCTCAGGGATCTGTTCGTCCTTCGCTTCCTCGCGATCGAGCGGGCGGTGCGCGGGGTGTTCATCGTGCTGGCCGCGGTGGCGGTGTGGAAGTTCAGCAACAGCCAGGACGCGGTGCGCCGGCTCTTCGACGAGTACCTGGACGTCTTCCGGCCGGTGTTCAGGCACTTCCACTACGACCTCGACCATTCGCCGGTCGTCGACACCGTCCAGAAGACGTTCGGGTACGAGCACCACACCCTTGTCCTCGTGGCCGTGCTGCTCCTTGCGTACGCCCTCATCGAGCTCGTCGAGGCGGTCGGGCTCTGGTACGCCAAGCGCTGGGCGGAGTACCTGACGGTGGTCGCGACCGCCGCGTTCCTGCCGCTGGAGATCTACGAACTCACCGAGCACATCAGCTGGTTGAAGATCGCCACCCTGTTCCTCAACGTCCTCGCCGTCCTCTACATCCTGCTGACCAAGCGCCTGTTCGGCCTCCGCGGCGGCCACCGGGCCTTCGAGGCGGAACGGCAGAGCGCGTCGCTGCTGGAGGTGGAGGAGGCGGGCGGACTGAGCGAGCTCAGCGCATCGGGTCGGGGTCCCGGGGGCACCCCTGGGACCACGGGCGGGTGATCTCCCGGAGCGGGCGGCGCCTACGGGGGTGCCGGGTTCGGTGGCCGGGCGAGTGCGGCCCGGTGGGGGCTGGTCGCGCGGTTCCCCGCGGGTGGCTGCGCTGGGCTTGGGCGGGGCGCCTACGGGGGTGCCGGGTTCGGTGGCCGGGCGAGTGCGGGCCGGTGGGGGCTGGTCGCGCGGTTCCCCGCGGGTGGCTGCGCTGGGCTTGGGCGGGGCGCCTACGGGGGTGCCGGGTTCGGTGGCCGGGCGAGTGCGGCCCGGTGGGGGCTGGTCGCGCAGTTCCCCGCGCCCCTGGGGAGTTGCGGTCACCTGCGCCAGGACGGACCGATTCCCACCTGGTGCGCCGCGACGGACCGATCCCTGCCCGGCGCACGCACCGGTGCAGTGGGAACCGCTCTTGCCTTGACGTCGGCGTCAAGGACTACGTTCGTAGGTATGCGAATCGGCGAGCTGGCCGCACGGGCCGGGACCACGACGCGGACGCTGCGCTATTACGAGGCGCGGGGCCTGTTGCCCGCGCGGCGTGGCGACAACGGATACCGGACCTATGACGAGGACGACCTGAAGCTGCTCCGGCAGATCCGGACGCTCCAGGACTTCGGGTTCGACCTGGAGGAGACGCGGCCGTTCGTGGAGTGTCTGCGGGCCGGTCACCCCGAGGGCGATGGGTGCCCCGCCTCGCTCGTGGTCTACCGCCGCAAGCTCGGTGAACTGGACGCGCTGATCGGTGAGTTGCAGACCGTGCGCGCCCAGGTCGGGCAGCAGCTCGAGCGGGCCGAGCGGGCGCGTGACGGGCTGGCCGCCGACGCGGAGGTTCCGGGGGGTCCGGAGCCGCAGTGCGAACTGGGAGGGATCCACAGGTGATCAGAGCAGCGGGTGTGGCAGAGGTGACCGACACGGACTTCGAGACGGAGGTGCTCGGTTCGGAACTGCCGGTGCTGGTGGAGTTCACCGCCGACTGGTGTCCGCCGTGCCGGCAGATGAAGCCGGTGCTCACGGCTCTCGCCGCTGAGGAGGGCGAGCGGCTCAAGGTGGTCCAACTGGACGTCGACACCAATCCGCTGACCACGAATGCCTACAAGGTGCTGTCGATGCCCACCTTCATGGTGTTCCGGGGCGGGGAGCCGGTGCGGTCGATGGTGGGGGCGAGGCCCAAGCGGCGGCTGCTGGAGGAGCTGACGGACGTCCTGTGAGCTGACGCATTACAGAGAAATCCCCCGGGCGATTGCGCCCGGGGGATTTCTCTGCGTATATTCAATGATTCGCGACCTAATGAGAATTGAGTCGCAAAGAAGTTCAGTGAGCACAGTATATCCGGGCGGGAGTGGAATTGTCAAACACCGGTTTTCCGGACGATGAATTGCGTCAGGAGCAGGAATTCATCGACGGGCTGTACGCACATGTGGACGCCCTGCGCGGCGACACCGAGGTCTCCGTCACGGACGCGCTCGCCCAGGGCAACACCCCCCAGCAGGCGCGCCTCGAGCGGGACATCCTGGTCGCCGAGCGCTCGGGGCTGCTGGCCGCGCTGAACGCGGTCGACGGCTCGCTCTGCTTCGGCCGGATCGACCTCACCTCGGGCACCACCCATCACATCGGCCGGATCGGACTGCGCACCGAGGACGCCGAACGCACCCCGATCCTCATCGACTGGCGGGCCGGCGTCGCCCGCCCCTTCTACCTGGCCACCGGCCACACCCCGATGGGCCTGCGCCGCCGCCGGCACATCGGCACCGAGGGCCGCCGGGTGACCGACCTGCACGACGAGATCCTCGACCTGGGCGACCAGGAACGGACGGGCCACGAGGACCCGACCGGCGACGCCGTGCTGCTCGCCGCGCTCAACTCCGCGCGCACCGGCCGCATGAGCGACATCGTGCAGACCATCCAGGCCGAGCAGGACGAGATCATCCGCGCCCCCCACCGCGGGGTGCTGGTGGTCGAGGGCGGTCCGGGCACCGGCAAGACGGCCGTCGCCCTGCACCGGGCCGCGTATCTCCTCTACGAACACCGGGAGCTGCTGGCCAAGCGTGCCGTGCTGATCGTCGGCCCCAACCCCGCCTTCCTCGGCTACATCGGCGAGGTGCTGCCCTCGCTGGGCGAGACCGGCGTGCTGCTCGCGACGGTCGGGGAGCTCTTCCCCGGTGTGAAGGCGACGGCGACCGACAGTCGCGCGGCGGCCGCGGTGAAGGGGCGCGCCGCCATGGCGGACGTCCTCGCCGATGTCGTACGCGACTGGCAGGCCCTGCCCGACCCGGTGATCGCGATCGAGCACGACCGCGAGATCCTCATGCTGGACGACGGTCTGGTGAAGGTCGCCCGTGAGCGCACCCGGGCCGCCCGGCTGCCGCACAACGTGGCCCGTGAGCACTTCGAGGGCCACATCCTCAACACGCTCACCGACATGGTCGCCGAACGCATCGGCACGGATCCGTTCGACGGGACCAACCTGCTGGACCCGAGCGACATCACACAGATCCGCGACGAACTCGCCGAGAATCCCGAAGTCTGGGCCGCCATCGACCAGTTGTGGCCACGTCTGACCCCGCAGCGGCTGGTCGCGGACTTCCTCGCCGATCCGGTCGGCTACCTCCCCGACGAGGACGCGGCCGCCATCCGCCGCCCGGTGACCCGGGGTTGGACGGTGGCGGACGTACCCCTGCTCGACGAGGCGGCCGAACTCCTCGGCGTGGACGAACGGCTGGCCCGGGCCCGGGCCGAACGCGAGCGGGAGACGCAGGTCGCGTACGCGCAGGGCGTGCTGGACGTGTCGTACGCCTCGCGGACCTACGAGTTCGACGACAAGGACGAGGAGGACTCCGAGGTCCTGTCCGCGCACGACATCATCGACGCCGAGCGGTTCGCCGAGCGGCAGGAGGAGGACGACCACCGCAGCGCCGCCGAGCGCGCGGCGGCCGACCGCACCTGGGCGTTCGGGCACATCATCGTCGACGAGGCGCAGGAGCTGTCGCCGATGGCCTGGCGGCTGCTCATGCGGCGCAGCCCGACCCGTTCGATGACCCTCGTCGGCGACCCGGCGCAGACCGCGGAGGCGGCGGGCGTGGGGTCGTGGCAGAAGATCCTGGAGCCGTACGTCGAGGACCGCTGGGAGCACGCCAGGCTGGGCGTCAACTACCGCACCCCGGCCGAGATCATGGAACTCGCGGCCGCCGTGGTGCGCGCCTCGGACCCCGGGTTCGAGCCGCCGAGTTCGGTGCGGTCGACAGGGGTACGGCCATGGGTGCGTGCCACCGACGACCTGCCCGGCGCGGTCGCGGAGGCGGTGAAGGAGCTGACCCCCGCCGAGGGGCGGCTCGCGGTCATCGCCCCGCGCCATCTGCACCGCAGGCTGGCGGCCCGGCTCGACGGGGTGACCGCGGGTGCGGAGCCGGACCTGACGCGGACCGTCGTACTCCTGGACCCCCGTCAGTCGAAAGGGCTCGAATTCGACTCCGTGCTCGTGGTCGAGCCGGGCCTGTACGGCACGAGCGACCTCTATGTGGCGCTGACCCGGGCGACCCAGCGGCTGGGGGTGCTGCACACGGGCCGGCTGCCGAAGGCGCTGGCCGACACCTCCGTACCGGGGATCACCGAGCCGTAACAGGTCCCGCCATGACCGCCGAGGCCGGCCCGGCCGGCTCTACGCCGGCCGCAGCCACACCGTCGCCAGGGGCGGCAGGGTGAGCTGGATGCTGGCCGGGCGGCCGTGCCATGCCTGGGGGTCCGGTTTCACGATCTCCGGGTTGGTCACGTCGCTGCCGCCGTACTTGGCCGTGTCCGTGTTGAGGGACTCCAGCCAGGCCGGGACGTCGTCCGGGGCGCCCAGGCGGTAGTTGGGGCGGACCACCGGGGAGAGGTTGGAGACCGCGAGGAGTGGGGAGCCCTCCGCGTCGTAGCGGAGGAAGGCGAAGACGTTGTCCTCGGACGCGTCCCCCACGATCCACTGGAAGCCCGAGGGGTCCGTGTCGCGCTGCCACAGGGCCGGGGTGTGGCGGTAGACGACGTTCAGGTCGCGGACCAGGTCGCGGACGCCGCGGTGGTCGGCCTCCGCGCCGTACGCCGGGTCGAGCAGCCACCAGTCGGGACCGTGCGCCTCCGACCACTCCGCCCCCTGGGCGAACTCCTGGCCCATGAAGAGGAGTTGCTTACCGGGGTGGGCCCACATGAAGGCCAGGTAGGCGCGGAGATTGGCGCGTTGCTGCCACCAGTCGCCCGGCATCTTCGAGACCAGTGACTTCTTGCCGTGGACGACCTCGTCGTGGGAGATGGGCAGGACGTAGTTCTCGCTGTACGCGTACACCATCGAGAACGTCATCTCGTGGTGGTGGTACTTGCGGTGCACGGGTTCGTGGGACATGTAGTCCAGCGAGTCGTGCATCCAGCCCATGTTCCACTTCAGACCGAAGCCGAGGCCGCCGAAGCCGCCCGGTCCCATGTGGTGCGTCGCGCGGGTGACCCCGTCCCAGGCCGTTGACTCCTCCGCGATCGTCACCACGCCCGGGACCCGCCGGTAGACCGTCGCGTTCATCTCCTGGAGGAAGTCCACCGCGTCCAGGTTCTCCCGGCCGCCGTGCACGTTCGGCACCCACTGGCCCGGCTCGCGCGAGTAGTCGAGGTAGAGCATCGAGGCGACCGCGTCGACCCGCAGGCCGTCGATGTGGAACTCCTCGCACCAGTAGACGGCGTTCGCCACCAGGAAGTTGCGGACCTCGCGGCGGCCGTAGTCGAACTCCAGCGTCCCCCAGTCGGGGTGGGCCGCGCGCAGCGGGTCCTCGTGTTCGTACAGGGTGCGCCCGTCGAACTCGGCGAGCGCCCAGTTGTCGCGCGGGAAGTGGGCGGGCACCCAGTCCATCAGTACGCCGATGCCGGCCTGGTGGAGGGCGTCGACGAGGTACTTGAAGTCGTCGGGGGTGCCCAGGCGGGCCGTGGGCGCGTAGAAGCCGGTGACCTGGTAGCCCCAGGAGCCGCCGAAGGGGTGCTCGGCGACCGGCATCAGCTCGACGTGGGTGAAGCCCATCTCCTTGACATAGGCGGGCAGTTGTTCCGCGAGCTGACGATACGTCAGGCCGGGGCGCCAGGACGGGAGATGGATCTCGTAGACCGAGAAGGGGGCCTCGTGGGCGGGAGCGCCGGCCGCCCGGCTCGCCAGCCATTCCCCGTCCCCCCACTCGTGGTGCGAGGCATGGATGATCGAGGACGTGTTGGGCGGTACCTCCGTGCGGCGGGCCAGCGGGTCCGCGCGCAGGGTCTTCGAACCGTCGGGGCGGGTGATCTCGAACTTGTACAGCTCGCCCTCGCCGACACCGGGCACGAACAGCTCCCAGACACCGGTGCCGCCGAGCGAGCGCATGGCGAACGCCGACCCGTCCCAGAAGTTGAAGGTGCCCGCCACCCGCACTCCGCGCGCGTTCGGCGCCCACACCGTGAAGCGGGTTCCCGTCACGCCCTGGTGGGTCATGGGCCGGGCGCCCAGCGCCGTCCACAGCTGCTCGTGCCGGCCCTCGCCGATCAGATGCAGATCGAGGTCGCCCAGCGCGGGCAGGAAGCCGTACGCGTCCTCCAGGTCCTGGACCGTCTCCTCGTACGCCACGAGCAGCCGGTAGGAGGGGACCTCGCTCAGGGGCAGCAGGCCGGAGAAGAAGCCGTCGCCGTCGTCGTGCAGCTCGGCGCGCACCTCCCCGGCCACGACCGTGACGGCCTGGGCGTAGGGACGGAACGTCCGGAAAGCCACCCCGCCGGGAACCCGGTGGGCACCGAGCACCCCGTGCGGGTCGTGGTGGGTGCCGGACAGCAACCGTTCGCGGTCGCCACCGTCGAGGGCGGGGGAGACGGGTGTCTCCGTCGGCAGAACGGACGCGGGAACCGGGGCGGTGGCCTCTTCGACAGCGACCGGCTCGACCGGTTCCACGACGGTGTCCTCGGCGACCGCGCTCGGCGCCACGGTCTTCTTGGCGGTGACCTTCTTCGCCACGGCCTTCTTCGCCGTCGTCTTCTTCACGGCTGCCTTCTTTGCGGTGGCCTTCTTCACGACAGGCTTGTCGACGGCCGCATCCTTGACCAGCGCCTTCTTGGTGACTGCCCGCTGGGCGCCGTCCTTCTCGGCGTCGGCCTTCTTGGCACCGACCTTCTTGGCAACCGCTTTCACGATGCCGGCCGCATCGGCAGCGGCCTTCCCGGCACCGGCCTTCTTCGCGGGCGCCTTCTTGGCCACCGGCTCAGCCTTCTTCGCCGAGGCCTTCGTGGTCACTGCCTTCTCCGCGGCCTTCTTCTTCACAGTCTTCTTCGGGTCCGAACCGCTGGGGGTGGGCGGAGTCACGGGTGAGCCTCCTCGGCGGGAGTCGGGTCGGTCAGATCAGGTCGGTTGTCGCGTACCGCGCCACCGCGGCCATCGGCACCTGCAGCCAGTCCGGGCGGTGCCGGGCCTCGTAGACGACCTCGTAGATCGCCTTGTCGGTCTCGTAGGCGCGCAGCAGTACCGGATCGGTTCGCGGGTCCACGCCGCTGACCTCGGCGTATCCGGAACAGTACGCGGCCCGGCACGCCTCGGCCCAGCCCGGTACCGGCAGGTCGGTCGAGTGTGCCGCGTAGTCGAAGGAGCGCAGCATCCCGGCGATGTCCCGGGCCGTGGGCTGCGGCAGCCGGCGTTCGGAGAGCGACTTGGACGGCTCGCCCTCGAAGTCGATCAGCGACCAGTGCCCGGCGGCCGAGCGCAGACACTGGCCGAGGTGGAGGTCGCCGTGGATGCGCTGCGCGGTCCAGGTGCTGCCCTCGGCGGCAAGATCACCCAGCGCGGTGAAGGCGGAGCGCAGGCCCGGCTCGTACGGCCGGAGCGCCGGGACCGCCTGTACGGCCGCCTCCAGCCGCTCGATCATGCCGTCGACGAGCAGGTGCAGCTGCTGGTGGCCGAGTGTCACGGTCGGTAGCGCCCGGGCGAGCGCGGTGTGCACCTCGGCGGTGGCCCGCCCGAGCGCGTGCGCCTCGGCACCGAAGTCCTCGCCCTTGGCGAGCTCCCGCAGGGCCAGCTCCCAGCCGTCCGAAGCACCCTGCACGAAGGGCTGGAGCACAGCGAGGGTGTACGGCTCCCCGGCCAGCTCCGTCCGCAGCCACCCCGTCGGCGCGGGCACCCGGGGGCAGCCCTCCCCGGCCAGCGCCAGTGGCAGCTCCAGGTCGGGGTTGACGCCGGGCACGATCCGGCGCAGGAGTTTCAGGATGAACGTATCTCCGTAGACGATCGACGAATTCGACTGCTCGGCGGTCATCACCCGGGCCACCAGACCCTCCCGGATCTCCTGCTGCGGGTCCCGCTCGAAAGACAGCCCGCCGATCCGGTTCCCGGAGCGGATCGCTTCCAGGAGCAGTTCGGCGGGCAGTGGGTCGTAGAGGGCGTCGTACGCGGTACGGCCGGTGAGCGGGCCCTCCTCGACGTGGCCGATCAGCGCGGGCGCCAGCCGGGGCGGCAGCGCCTCGCGCACGCCTATGAGGAGCTGGTAGCAGTCCCCGGGGTGCGGCGGGGCGCCCATGGTGAGTGGCTGGTGGGCGCGGACGAGCAGGTGGTACAGGCCGAGCTTGGCGGTGGGCGGCAGCAGCTCGGTGGCCGCCACCAGCGAGAATCCGGTGACCGGGCGTCCCTTGCCCGCGAACCAGCGCTGCCGCGGCAACCACTCGCGCAGAAGTGGATCAAGCGAGGCGAGGAGGCCTGGACTCGTCGTGGCGGTGCGGGTGACGGCTTCCGACATGGCGTGGCGTCCTTTCCCCGGGCTGGCTGATCGGGGTGTTACTGATGCGTGCCCCGGGCGGGGCGGTGGAAACCGCCTCGCCCGGGTCCTCGTCGGCTAGGCGGCTTCCTTGCGGAGCCGGAACCAGTAGAAACCGTGCCCGGCGAGGGTCAGCAAGTACGGCAGTTCACCGATGGCCGGGAACCGTACCCCGCCGAACAGCTCGACCGGGTGCCGTCCGTTGAAGGCACTCAGGTCCAGCTCCGTCGGCTGCGCGAACCGTGAGAAGTTGTGCACGCACAGGACCAGGTCGTCCTCGTACTCCCTCAGGAACGCGATCACCGCCGGGTTCGACGACGGGAGCTCGGTGTAGGAGCCGAGGCCGAAGGCGGCGTTCTGCTTGCGGATCTCGATCATCCGGCGGGTCCAGTGCAGCAGCGACGAGGGCGACGCCATCGACGCCTCGACGTTGGTGACCTGGTAACCGTGGACGGGGTCCATGATGGTCGGCAGATAGAGCCGCCCGGGGTCGCAGGAGGAAAACCCTGCGTTACGGTCCGGTGTCCACTGCATGGGGGTGCGTACGGCGTCGCGGTCGCCGAGCCAGATGTTGTCGCCCATGCCGATCTCGTCGCCGTAGTAGAGGATCGGCGAGCCGGGCAGGGACAGCAGCAGGGCGGTGAAGAGCTCGATCTGGTTGCGGTCGTTGTCGAGCAGGGGGGCGAGCCGCCGCCGGATGCCGATGTTGGCGCGCATACGCGGGTCCTTCGCGTATTCGGCCCACATGTAGTCGCGTTCCTCGTCGGTGACCATCTCCAGGGTCAGCTCGTCGTGGTTGCGCAGGAAGATGCCCCACTGGCAGTTCGACGGGATGGCCGGGGTCTTGGCGAGGATTTCGGAGACGGGGTAGCGGGACTCCCGGCGGACCGCCATGAAGATGCGGGGCATGACCGGGAAGTGGAACGCCATGTGGCATTCGTCGCCGCCGCTCTCGAAGTCGCCGAAGTAGTCGACGACGTCCTCCGGCCACTGGTTCGCCTCCGCCAGCACCACCGTGTCCGGGTAGGAGGCGTCGATCTCCTTGCGGACCCGCTTGAGGAACTCGTGGGTCGCCGGGAGGTTCTCGCAGTTGGTGCCCTCCTCCTGGTACAGATAGGGCACCGCGTCGAGACGGAAGCCGTCGATGCCGAGGTCCAGCCAGAACTTCAGCGCGGAGATCATCTCCTCCTGCACGGCCGGGTTCTCGTAGTTGAGGTCCGGCTGGTGGGAGAAGAAGCGGTGCCAGAAGTACTGCTTGCGGACCGGGTCGAAGGTCCAGTTGGAGGCCTCGGTGTCGACGAAGATGATCCGGGCGTCCTGGTACTGCTTGTCGTCGTCGGCCCACACGTAGTAGTCGCCGTAGGGGCCGTCGGGGTTGGCCCGGGACTCCTGGAACCACGGGTGCTGGTCGCTGGTGTGGTTCATCACGAAGTCGATGATCACGCGCATGCCGCGGTGGTGGGCGGCGTCGACGAACTCCACGAAGTCGGCGAGGTCACCGAACTCCGGCAGCACGGCGGTGTAGTCGGAGACGTCGTAACCGCCGTCCCTGAGCGGTGACTTGAAGAACGGCGGCAGCCACAGGCAGTCGACACCGAGCCACTGCAGGTAGTCGAGTTTGGCGGTCAGGCCCTTGAGGTCGCCGACGCCGTCGCCGTTGCTGTCCTGGAAGGAGCGGACGAGGACCTCGTAGAAGACGGCCCGCTTGAACCAGTCCGGGTCCCGGTCCTTGGCAGGGGTGTCCTCGAAGGTGTCGTGGACGGGCTCGTTGACGATCATGTTGTGGGTGACCCTCCGATCTGCGGGGTGGACGGTCGCAGGACGGTGAGGATGTGCGCGGGGCGAGTGCCCGGTTCGAGACGCACGTAGTTCGTCCTGCCCCAGTGATAGGTCTCACCGGTGAGCTCGTCGCGCACCGGCACCGACTCGTGCCATTCCAGGCCGAGTTGCGGCATGTCCAACGAGACCGTGGCCTCCTGGGTGTGGTGCGGATCGAGGTTCACGACCACCAGAACCGTGTTCGAGCCGCTCCGCTTCGAGTACGCGATCACCGAGTCCTTGTCCGCGTGATGGAAGTGGAGGTCGCGCAACTGCCGTAGGGCCGGACTGTCCCGCCTGATGGTGTTGAGCTGGGTGATCAGGGGGGCGATGCTGTCGGGGGTGTCCCAGTCGCGGGCCTTGAGCTGGTACTTCTCCGAGTCCAGGTACTCCTCGCTGCCCTCCCGCACCGGGGTGTTCTCCGCGAGTTCGTAGCCGGAGTAGATGCCCCAGGTCGGCGAGAGCGTCGCGGCCAGTACCGCGCGCAGCGCGAACGCGGGGCGGCCGCCGTGCTGGAGGAACTCGTGCAGGATGTCGGGGGTGTTGGCGAAGAAGTTCGGCCGCATGTAGGAGGCCGCCTCNCGCCTCGGCCAGGAAGATCACGTCCGGGTCGGTGGCGTTGATGTCCGCGATCACCCGTTCCCAGAACACCACCGGCTTGGTGTGCGGGTTGTCCACCCGGAAGATCCGCACCCCGTGGTCCATCCAGTGCCGCAGCACCCGCAGCGTCTCCGCGATCAGACCGTCCATGTCGGCGTCGAAGGCGATCGGGTAGATGTCCTGGTACTTCTTCGGCGGGTTCTCCGCGTACGCGATGGTGCCGTCCGGGCGGTGGTGGAACCACTCCGGGTGCTTGTGCACCCAGGGATGATCCGGCGAGCACTGCAGCGCGAAGTCCAGCGCGATCTCCAGACCCTGCTCGGCGGCCTGCTGCACGAACCAGTCGAAGTCCTCGATCGTGCCCAGGTCCGGGTTGACGGCGTCGTGGCCGCCCTCCGGTGAGCCGATCGCCCACGGCACGCCCACATCGTCCGGGCCCGCGGACAGGGTGTTGTTGCGGCCCTTGCGGAAGGTGCTGCCGATCGGATGGATCGGCGGCAGGTAGACCACGTCGAACCCCATCGCCGCGATCGCCGGCAGCCGGCGCGCCGCGGTCCGGAACGTGCCGTGCGGCCGCTCGGGCGTGCCCTCCGAACGGGGGAAGAACTCGTACCACGACCCGAACAGCGCCCGCTCCCGCTCCACCAGCAGCGGCAGCGTCTCCGACGCCGTGATCAACTCCCGCAGCGGATGACGCGCCAGCACCGCGTCCACCTCGGGCGTCAACGCGGCCGCGAGCCGGGCGGCGGCGGGCCGGGACTCGTCGCGCAGGGCGCGGATGGCCGAGAGGAGCACGCCGTTGCGCCCGTCGTCGGGGACTCCGGCCGCGGCGCGCTCGTAGAGCCGGGCGCCCTCCTCCAGGACCAGCTCGGTGTCCATGCCCGCCGGGATCTTGATCTGGGCGTGGCGCCGCCAGGTCGTGACGGGGTCGCCCCAGGCCTCGACGGTGAAGGTCCACAGCCCCGGGCTGCCCGCGGTGACGGTGGCGCCCCACCGGTCGGTGCCAGGGGTCAGTTCCCGCATGGGGGTCCAGGGTCCGGCGCGGTCCTCCGGATCCTTCAGTACGACATTGGCGGCGACCGCGTCATGACCCTCACGGAACACGGTGGCCGAGATCTCGAACGTTTCGCCGGTGACCGCCTTGGCGGGCCTGCGTCCGCGCTGGACGACCGGACGCACGTCGAGGACGGGTATACGCCCGACGGTCGTGGCCGGTCCCTGCGGTGTGGAGGGTTGCTCCAGGCGCGGTGGTCCGGGGTCGACGGGACGCGTGGTGGACGCGTCGGTGCTGGACGTCGGGGGTGCTGACGAATGGTGCGTGGCGGGCATGACCGCTCCTGTCCGCGTCATCTTCGGGTGGGCGGATGGATGTGGGGAGGGGGTCCTGCGTGGCGTACCGGTGAACCTACCCGAGCGCCGTACCGCAGGAGCCTTCCCACCCTATTCGGGTGGGCAATCCGGCACTTTGTTAACTACTCACGCGTATGTCTTTACACAAACCGGCCCCGTTCTTGCCGAACGGGGCCGGTGTGCGGACGCTTCCCCCTAGGAACCCGGCACCTGGAGAAGTTTGTCCGGTGAACCCGCCCCCCGGCCGGACACCTTCCCGGATACCGCCAGCTTGACCAGCGCTTTGCCGACCTGTGCCGGAGTGGCCCTCGGGTGGTCGGCGAGATACAGCGCGGCCGCGCCCGCCGCGTGCGGGGCCGCCATCGACGTACCCGAGAAGGTCGCCCTGGCGGTGTCGCCGGTGATGCCCGCCGAGGTGATCGAGACCCCCGGTGCGAACAGGTCGACGGCGGATCCGTAGTTGGAGAAGCCCGCCCGGGTGTCCTTCGTGTCGGTCGCGCCGACCGTGATCGCCTGGGGTACGTCCGCGGGGGAGTAGAGCCCCGCCGACAGTCCGTCGTTGCCCGCGGCAACCGCGTAGGTCACCCCGGACGCGATGGAGGCGCGGACGGCGGCGTCCAGCTGGGCGCTGTGGATCCCGCCCAGGCTGACGTTGGCGACCGCCGGCTTCCGCGCGTTCTTCGTCACCCAGTCGATACCGGCGATGACCTGCGCGGTCGTGCCCGATCCGGTGTTGTCGAGAACGCGTACGGCCACCACCTTCGCCCGTTTGGCGACGCCGTACCCGGTGCCGGCGACGATGGCCGCCACGTGGGTGCCGTGACCGTTGCCGTCACCCGCCGATCCGTCGTTCCCGACGAAGTCCCAGCCGTAGGACGCCCGGCCCCCGAAGTCCTTGTGGGAGATCCGGATGCCGGTGTCGATCACGTACACCGTCGTCCCGGCGCCCGCGGACGCGGGCCCGGTGTAGGACCTGTCCAGCGGCAGCCTCGGCTGGTCGAGGCGGTCCAGACCCCAGGACGGAGGGTTCTTCTGGGTGCGCTCCAGGGTCACCCGGGTGTCCTGGACGACCGAGGCGACCCGGGAGTCCGCCGCGAGCTGTCTGGCCTGTCTCGCGTCGGCCCGGATCGCGTAGCCGTTGAGTACCGTGCCATAGGTATGGCTGATTCTCGCCCCGTACTTCTCGGCGAGGCCCTTTCCGGTCGCCGACGGAGCCTTCGTTCCCCCCTTGAGTGTCACCAGGTAACTCCCGCTGACGGAACCGGGCTCTCCGGCGCCGAGTATCCGCCCCTCCGGTGCGGCGTGCGCGGGCAGGGTGATGGCCGAAAGTGCGGCAGCGCAGCTCACCGCGGTCAGGCCCCCCACCCAGCGCAGACGCCGATCTCGCGTCCGTGCCATGACTTGAGTTCCCCTCCTCAACACGGCGTGCGGCAGCCGCGGACCGCCGGGTCCACCCGGCGTCGGCCGGCACGCCATGGGGAAGCCTCTCGTGTGGTGCGAAGTACCACAAGGACGCCTGCGGGGAGGGAATCGGCCATATCGGCTATGGGGGACGTGAGGGGGTTGCGGCGATTTCCGGACCGATCCTGCGGCGCAGCCCTCACCACGGGCGACGGCAACGCAGATACCGTTGGCGGAGACGACGACGCACACCGCCGTGCGTCCTCCAGCGAACGCGCTGAGGTGGCAAGTGAAGGCTATCCGTCGATTCACCGTCCGACCTGTCCTGCCCGAACCCCTCCGGCCGCTGAGCGACCTGGCGCGCAATCTGCGTTGGTCCTGGCATACGGAGACCCGTGATCTCTTTCAGTCCGTCGATCCGGAGCACTGGGCCGCGTCGGGCGGTGATCCCGTACGGCTGCTCGGCAGCGTGCGCCCCGCCCGGCTCGCCGAACTCGCCGAGGACCGCCGCTTCCTGCGCCGGCTCACCGCGGTCGCCGACGATCTCCACGACTACGTCACCGGGGAGCGCTGGTACCAGACCCACCCCGGTGAACTCCCCGCCGCCGTCGCCTACTTCTCGCCCGAGTTCGGCATCACGGCCGCCCTGCCGCAGTACTCCGGCGGTCTGGGCATCCTGGCCGGCGACCATCTCAAAGCGGCCAGTGACCTGGGCGTACCGCTGATCGGCGTCGGTCTGCTGTACCGCCACGGCTACTTCCGCCAGTCCCTGTCCCGGGACGGCTGGCAGCAGGAGCACTATCCGGTCCTGGACCCCAACGAACTGCCGGTGGCGCTGCTGAGGGAGGCCGACGGCACCCCGGCCCAGGTGTCGCTGGCCCTGCCCGGCGGCAAGCAGCTGCACGCCCGGATCTGGCTCGCCCAGGTCGGCCGGGTGCCCCTGCTGATGCTGGACTCCGACGTCGAGGAGAACGACCTCGGCGAACGCGGGGTGACCGACCGGCTCTACGGCGGCGGCAGCGAACACCGTCTGCTCCAGGAGATGCTCCTCGGCATAGGGGGTGTCCGCGCGGTACGGACGTACTGCCGGCTGACCGGCCACGCAGGACCCGAGGTCTTCCACACCAACGAGGGGCACGCCGGCTTCCTCGGTCTGGAGCGGATCGCCGAACTCTGCGACCAGGGACTGGACTTCGACGCCGGCCTGGAGGCGGTCCGGGCGGGGACCGTCTTCACCACGCACACGCCCGTCCCGGCCGGCATCGACCGCTTCGACCGGGAGCTGGTCGCCCGGCACTTCGGTGCCGACGCCGAGCTCCCGCGCATGGACGTGGGCCGGATCCTCGCGCTGGGCATGGAGACCTACCCCGGCGGCGAACCCAACCTCTTCAACATGGCCGTCATGGGCCTGCGCCTCGCCCAGCGCGCCAACGGCGTCTCGCTGCTGCACGGGCAGGTCAGCCGGGAGATGTTCTCCGGACTCTGGCCGGGATTCGACCCCGAGGAGGTGCCGATCACCTCCGTGACCAACGGGGTGCACGCCCCGACCTGGGTCGCGCCCGAGGTGTTCCGGCTCGGCGCCCGGCAGATCGGCGCCCAGCGCACCGAGGACGCGCTGACCGTCGGTGGCTCGGACCGCTGGGACGCCGTGGGCGACATCCCCGACCAGGACGTCTGGGAGCTGCGCCGCTCACTGCGGGAGCAGCTGGTGGTGGAGGTACGGGACCGGCTGCGGGCGTCCTGGCGGCAACGCGGCGCCGGTACGGCGGAGTTGGGCTGGATCGACGGCGTGCTGGACCCCGACGTCCTCACGATCGGATTCGCGCGCCGCGTCCCGTCGTACAAGCGGCTGACCCTGATGCTGCGGGACCGCGACCGGCTGATGGACCTGTTGCTGCACCCCGAACGACCGATCCAGATCGTGGTGGCCGGCAAGGCGCACCCGGCGGACGACGGCGGAAAGCGCCTGGTCCAGGAGCTGGTGCGGTTCGCGGACGACCCACGGGTGCGCCACCGGATCGTCTTCCTGCCCGACTACGGCATGGCGATGGCGCAGAAGCTGTACCCGGGCTGCGACATCTGGCTCAACAACCCGCTGCGGCCGCTGGAGGCCTGCGGAACGAGCGGGATGAAGGCGGCTTTGAACGGCTGCCTCAATCTCTCCGTCCTCGACGGGTGGTGGGACGAGTGGTTCCAGCCCGACTTCGGCTGGGCGATCCCGACGGCGGACGGTGTGGGGACCGACCCCGACCGCCGTGACGACATAGAGGCCGACGCCCTCTACGAACTGCTCGAACAGCGGGTGACCCCCCGCTTCTACGAGCAGGGACAGGGAGGCCTCCCCGACCGTTGGATCGAGATGGTCCGCCAGACGCTCACCCTGCTGGGCCCGAAGGTCCTGGCGGGCCGCATGGTCCGCGAGTACGTCGAACGCCTCTACGCCCCCGCGGCCCACGCCCACCGCACGATGGCCCCGGACGTGGCGCGCGAGCTCGCGGAGTGGAAGTCCCGGGTGCGGGCGCAGTGGCACGGGGTGACGGTCGACCACGTGGAGACCACGGCCGCGACGACCACGGCCGAACTCGGCACCACGCTCGGCCTCAGGGTCCACGTGGGCCTCGGCGCCCTGGGCCCGGACGACGTGGAGGTCCAGGCGGTCTCCGGCCGGGTCGACGAGGAGGACCGCATCGCGGACGCGGCGACGGTCCCGCTGAAGTCGGTCGGCGGCCCGGACGCGGAGGGGCGGTGGGTCTACGAGGGCCCGCTGTCCCTGGACCGCACGGGACCCTTCGGCTACACGGTCCGCATCCTGCCCTCGCACCGGTTGCTGGTGTCGGGCGCGGAGCTGGGGCTGGTGGCGGTGCCTTCGGAGGACGTGGTGGAGGGGGCGGGGGTGCTCTTGCGGTGAACCGCGGGGGCGCGGGCGGGCTCGCTCAGCCCGCGTCCTCCCCGCCGCACAGTTTCCGCAGCACCGACCCGCACTTTCGCGCGTACGCGTGCTGCAGGCCCCGGGTCGCCGGGCCGCCCGCCCGGGCGTACCACTTCGCGGCGCGGCTGAACGCCGAAACCGTCAGCCATACCGTGCCGTCGCCCGTGCGGTCGACGACGAAGGACTCCTCGCCGGATTCGGGGTGGCCGGAAAGGGTGCCGTAGGCCCAGCCCGCGCGGCGGTGTTCCTCGACCGTCCAGACGACCCGGCAGGGAGCCCTGATGACGCCCGCGAGGGTGACCGTGACGTCCACGTCGGGGGCCGCGCGGTCCGCGGTGGCGTCTATGCCCACGCCCAGGGCGCGGTGCATCTCCCAGGTCAGGACCGCCTCGGAGGCCTTCCGGAAGACGTCGTGACCCTCCCCTATGCGGGTGCGTACATGCAGGGGGTGGAAGCCGGGCGGGCAGAAGCCGCTCCGCCGGGTCGCGCCGACGTCGTCGTACGTGAAGGACATGGGACCCAAGAGTAGGGCGGTACCCGGAGCTGCCTTCGTCCCGGGTACCGCCCGTCGAGCCTCCTGCGGACTAGCTCACGTTGACCGCGGACCAGGCCGCGGCCACCGCCTTGTACTCGGTGCTGGTGGAGCCGTACAGGGCGGACGCCGCGGAGAGCGTGCCCGTGCGCGCCGACTTGTAGTTGGTCGTCGACGTGAAGTACGTCGTCAGCGCCTTGTACCAGATCTGCAGGGCCTTGGCGCGGCCGATGCCGGTGACCGTGGAGCCGTTGGACGTCGGCGAGTTGTAGGACACGCCGTTGATCGTCTTGGCGCCGCTGCCCTCCGAGAGGAGGTAGAAGAAGTGGTTCGCCACGCCCGACGAGTAGTGGACGTCCAGGTTGCCGACCGACGAGGACCAGGAGTCCGCCGAGCCGCCGTCCTTGCTGGGCTTGTCCATGTAGCGCAGCGGGGTGCCGTCGCCGTTGATGTCGATCTCCTCGCCGATGAGGTAGTCACCGACGTCGTTGGAGTTGTTGGCGTAGAACTCCACGCCCGTGCCGAAGATGTCCGAGGTGGCCTCGTTGAGGCCGCCGGACTCGCCGGAGTAGTTCAGGCCCGCCGTGTTCGCGGTGACGCCGTGGCTCATCTCGTGGCCGGCCACGTCCAGCGAGGTGAGCGGGCTGACGTTGCCCTCACCGTCGCCGTACGTCATGCAGAAGCAGCTGTCGTCCCAGAACGCGTTCACGTACTGGTTGCCGTAGTGCACGCGGGAGTAGGCGCCGACGCCGTTGTTCTTGATGCCGCTGCGGCCGAAGGTGGACTTGTAGAAGTCCCACGTCTCCGCCGCGCCGTAGGCGGCGTCGACGGCCGCCGTCTGGTCGGTGGTGGAGCTGGAGGCGGCCCCGGTGCCCCACGTGTTGTCGGCGTCCGTGAACAGGGTGCCCGCCGACGAGCTGGTGCCGTGGGACTTGTTGTACGTCTTGTGGCTGCCGCGCGTGCCGTCGGTCAGCTGGTACGTCGAGCCCGACAGGGTGGTCTCCAGGCTGACCGTGCCCGAGTACAGGCTCTTGCCGGTGCCGGTCGCGTTCTCGATGCCCTGGTACTCGTAGAGCTTCTTGCCGGTGGCGGCGTCGGTGATGACGTGCAGCTGGTTCGGGGTGCCGTCGTCCTGGAAGCCGCCGACGATCGTCTCGTAGGCGAGGACGGGGGTGCCCGAGCCGGCCCAGATCACCTTGCGCGCGCCGTCGGCCGCGGCCTTGTCCGAGCCCGCGGCCTTGGCGGCGGTCAGCGCCTGCGTCTCGGCCTTGGCGACGGTGACCTTGGGGGTCAGCGAGGCGACCTTGATGGTGGCCTTCGTCGCCTTGGAGACGCCCTCGGTGGCACCGGACTTCGACTCGTGGACGACCAGGTCGCCGCCGAGGACGGGCAGGCCGTCGTAGGTGCGCTCGTAGCGGGTGTGGACCGTGCCGTCGGCGTCTCTCACGACGTCCTTGACGACCAGCTTCTCCTTGGCGCCGAGACCTATCTCGCGGGCCGTGGAGCCGGCCTCGGCCTGCTGCTCCTTGATGAGCGAGGTGCGTGCGGCCGCGGACAGCTGGACCGGGGCGCCCGCGGGAGTGGCTTTGCTGGAGCCTTCCGCCGGGGTTGCGGCGGCGGCACTGCCGGTGGTCAGACCGGTGGCGAGCAGGGCCCCGGCCGCGACGGCGGTGGCGATGGCCAGGGTGGTGCGCTTGTGACGCGCGTAGAGGGGGGTCACACAAGCTCCTTCGTGGGGGAGCCCGGAGGGCGTGGGGTTGCCTTCCGGGGTGGTCGTGAAGTTGTGCGGCGGTTGTGAGGAAGCGTGGCATCAAGGCGCGTACATGTCATGACCCTCAAGTGATGTTGGCCGAAAGTCGACCAGTGGGTGAACATTGCAGCGATGTAAACCCGGTTGACCTGGGCAAAGCCCCAACAAGCCGTCAGTCATGGGATGGCAAAAAGAGGCGCCGCCCCGGGGAGTCGAACCACCGGGGCGGCGCCTGTCCGTGTGCCTGTCGGTCCTGCCGGTCTACGGGAAGGTGAGCTTCCAGCTGTTGATGTAGCCGGTGTCCTGGGCCGCGTTGTCCTGGACCCGCAAGTTCCAGGTCCCGTTGGCGACCTCGGAGGATGCGTTCACCGTGTACGTGGTGTTGAGGTTGTCGGTGCTGCCGCCCGTGCCGTACGCCTTCAGCGTGTACGCCGTACCGTCCGGGGCGATCAGCTGCACCCGGAGGTCACCGATGTAGGTGTGCACGATGTCGACCGCGACCGCGAGGTTCGAGGGCGCGTTGCCGGTACGCCCTGAGACGGTGACAGGCGAATTGACCGCAGCCCCGTTGTCCGGAATCGATACGTCGGTGGTCGACTCGAACGAGGTGCCGCCACCGCCGCCACCGCCGGGCCGCGAGCCGACCGCCACGCCCGCCCAGGCGTTCGCCACGGCCGTGTACTCGGCGCTCGTCGTGCCGTACAGCTCACCCGCCGCCGCGAGGGTGCCGGTGCGGGCGGCCGCGTAGTTGGTCGTGGTCGTGAACTTCGTGGTCAGCGCGCGGAACCAGATCTTCTCCGCCTTGTCCCGGCCGATGCCGGTGACCGGGAGGCCGTCCGAGGTCGGGGAGTTGTAGGTGACACCGTTGATGGTCTTGGTGCCACTGCCCTCCGACAGGAGGTAGAAGAAGTGGTTCGCCGGGCCGGACGAGTAGTGGACGTCCACCGATCCGATCCCCGAGTACCAACTGTCCTTGGACGCGCCGTCCTTGCTCGGCTTGTCCATGTAGCGCAGCGGGGTGCCGTCGCCGTTGATGTTGATCTTCTCGCCGATGAGGTAGTCACCGACGTCGGAGGAGTTGTTGGCGTAGAACTCGACGGCCGTGCCGAAGATGTCGGAGGTCGCCTCGTTCAGTCCGCCGGACTCGCCCGAGTAGTTGAGCCCCGCGGTGTTCGACGTGACGCCGTGGGTCATCTCGTGACCGGCCACGTCGATCGCCGTCAGCGGGTGGGTGTTGCCCGACCCGTCGCCGTACGTCATGCAGAAGCAGCTGTCGTCCCAGAACGCGTTGACGTAGTTGTTGCCGTAGTGGGCCCGGGAGTACGCGCCCACCCCGTCACCGCGGATACCCGAACGCCCCTGCACGTTCTTGTAGTAGTCCCACGTGAGCGCGGCACCGTAGTGCGCGTCCGCGCCGGCCGTCTCGGCGTTGGAGGCGCTGCCGTTGCCCCAGGCGTCGTCGGGGCCCGAGAAGAGGGTGCCGGTGCCGGAGGTGCCGTGGTTGAGGTTGTACGTCTTGTGGCCGCCGCGCGCCCCGTCGGTCAGGTTGTACGTCGACCCGGACTGAGTGGTGCCGAGGGTGACCGTGCCGCTGTACATGGTGGTGCCGGTGCCGGTCTCGATGCCCTGGTACTCGTAGAGCTTCGCGCCGGTCGCCGCGTCCGTGACGACGTGCAGCTCGTTCGGGGTGCCGTCCTCCTGGAGGCCGCCGACGACCGTCTCGTACGCCAGGGTCGGCGTGCCGTTGCCGGCCCAGATGACCTTGCGCGGGGCGCGGTTGACGTTGGGGATCTTCGCGTCCGCCGCCTTCGCCGCCTTCAGCGCCTGCGTCTCGGCCTTGGCGGCGGGCAGCGCGGCCGTGGTCGTGGCCGGCTTGATGGCCTTCTGGGTGGCCTTGACGACCGCCTCGGTCGCCCCCGACTTCGCGGTCTCCACGACCAGGTCGCCGCCGAGGACGGGCAGACCGTCGTAGGTGCGCTCGTAGCGGGTGTGGAGCGTGCCGTCGCCGTCCTTGAGGACGTCACGGACGACCAGCTTCTCCTTGGCGCCCAGGCCGAGGTCCTTGGCGGTGTCCGCCTTGGTGGCGTTCGCCTCGCGTATCAGCTCGGCCCGCTGGGCGGGGGTGAGCTTGAGGGACTCGGCGCCCGGGATCACCTTGCCCGCGGCCGACGTTGCCTTCTCGGGGGCCGCGGTGGCGGCGCCCGACTGGACCGCCGCGGCGATCAGGGCGGAGACACCGACGAGGGCCACGGCGGCGGCCCTGCGGTGCAGGGTGTGGGGGGTGCGTCTGTGGGAGGACCTGTCTCTCAACACTGACTCCTTCTGCGCGGCCGCGGATCGCGCGGCCAGGGGAGACCGGACGGTGGGTCGACCGTCCGGGCGGTACGCGGAACGAGGTGCGGAGGCCGCGGATCAGAACACAGCGAGAGATCTGTGAGGTTGCTGTGAAGCGGCCGTGGGAAGCGTGGCACCGGAAAGCCCGTACTGTCAGGAGCGCGTCAGGAACTTGGCCGGAAATCGTTCGTTGTCCGGGAGTTCATGTTCGCTATACGGACTTTCCACCCTGGCCGGACACCGGGGGCCGGTCCCCGTGCCACGACCCCCACAGCGCCGCGTAGGCCCCGTCCGCCGCCACCAGCTCCTCATGCGTGCCGAGCTCCGTCAGCAGGCCGTTCTCCATCACCGCCACCCGGTCCGCGTCGTGCGCGGTGTGCAGCCGGTGCGCGATCGCGATCACCGTCCGTCCTTCGAGCACGGCGGCCAGGGCGCGCTCGGTGTGCCGCGCGGTCGTGGGATCGAGGAGCGCGGTCGCCTCGTCGAGGATCAGTGTGTGGGGGTCCGCCAACACCACCCGGGCCAGGGCGAGTTGCTGCGCCTGCGAACCGTCCGTACGGCAACCGTCGTCACCGAGCGCGGTGTCGAGCCCCTCCGGCAGCTCCCGTACCCACCCGTCGGCTCCCACCGCGGTCAGGGCGGCCCACAACTCCTCGTCGTCGGCGCCGGGTTCGGCGATACGGAGGTTGTCGCGGACCGTGCCCAGGAAGACGTGGTGCTCCTGGGTGACCAGGACGACCTGGCGGCGCAGCTGCTCGGGGTCGAGGCCGACGACAGGGACCCCGCCGACCGTCACCGATCCGGAGGTCGGCGCGTCGACACCCGCGAGCAGCCTGCTCAAGGTGGTCTTCCCGGCGCCGGAAGGGCCCACGACGGCCAGCCGTTCACCGGGGCGCACGGTCAGGTCGACGCCGTGCAGGACCTCACTGCCGCGGCCGTAGGAGTAGCGCGCGGCGGTGACGTCGAAGCGGTCGTCGGCGGGGGCGGGGGAGTTCTCGGCGGAGGCCCGCGGGGCCGCGGCGAGGCCCTCCACGCGGGCGAACGAGGCACCGCTGGACTGGAGTTGCTCGATCCGCATCAGGATCTCGTCGAGGGGGGTGGCCATCTGACGCAGATACAGGGCAGCGGCGACGACCGACCCCAGGCTCAGCATGTCCTGCGCGTGCAGCACCTCGCCGACCAGGAGCACACCGGCCACGGGCAGGATGTACGCCACCTCCACCACAGGGAAGAACACACTACGCAGGTAGAGGGTGTAGAGGCGGGTGCGGCGGGCCGTGTCGAGGGCGTCCCGGCTCGCCCGGACGCGCCGCTTCTCGAGTCGGAGCGCCTCGACCGTGCGGGCGCCGGACGCGGTGGCCGCGAGGATCTCGGCGACGTCGGAGGTGGCGGCGCCCTCGGCCAGGTAGCCGTCCCTCGCCCGCCGCAGATACCAGCGCAGCACGAACCAGATGGGCAGCAGACCGAACACACCGACGGCACCGAGCAGCGGGTCGAGGACGAACACCGCGGCCAGCAGGAACAGGAACTGCACGGAGTTGATGAGGAGTTCGGGTCCCGCGTCGCGGAGCGTGGTGCCGACGGTCGAGACGTCGGCGGTGCCCCGGGCCGTGAGGTCGCCGGTGCCGGCGCGTTCCACGACAGAGGCGGGCAGGGCCAGGGTGCGCTCCACGAACTCCTCGCGGACGCGGGCGAGGGTGCGTTCGCCGAAGCGGTGACCGACGTAGCGGGCCCAGCGGGCGAGGACGAGCTGGGTGCTCGCGCACACCACGAGGACGAGCGAGAGCCGGTCCACCGCCGCCACGCCCTCCCCGGCGCGCACCTCGTCGATGATCCGGCCGAGCAGCCACGGTCCGGCCAGACCGCTGAGGGCGGCGAGCGCGTTCAGGGCGAGTACGGCGGTGAAGGCGCGGGTGTCGGCGCGTACCAGCCGGACCGCGGCCCGCCGCACGGTCACGGGATCGGCGACCGGCAGGTGACCCGTGCTCACTTCATGACCTCCGCGTCTCGGGCGACCAGGGCGCGGTATCCCGGTTCCTCGGTGAGGAGTTGCTGGTGGGTTCCGGTCGCCGCGAGTTTGCCGTCGACCAGGTAGTGGACCGCGTCGGCGTGGTCCAGTACGAGGGGCGAGGTGGTGGTGACGGCTGTGGTGCGGCCCTGGCGGGCTTCTCGTAGGCGTCCGGCCACGAGGGCTTCCGTGTGCGCGTCCAGGGCGGAGGTCGGTTCGACGGCGAGCAGGACTTCTGCGTCGGCGAGCAGGGCTCTCACCAGTCGGATGCGTTGACGTTGGCCGCCCGAGAGGTTGCGGGCCTGGGCGTCCATGGGGGAGTCGAGGCCGTCCGGGAGACCTTGGACGATGTCGTCTGCCACGGCTGCGTGCAGGGCGGCCGTGGGGTCGCAGTCCGCGCCCGTGATCACCTCGCGCAGTGTGCCCGCGAACAGGTCCGCCTCGTGGTCCGCCAGCAGGATGTGCTCTCTGATCTGGGGCAGCCGGATCTCGTTCAGCGGTACTCCGCCCCACGTCGCCGCTGACGGGGTGTACCGGGCCAGACGGTCCAGAACCGTTGCCGTGTCCGCGGGCCTCGCGCAGGCCAGTGCCGTCAGGCGGCCCGGCAGGACGCGGACGCCCGACTCCGGGTCGTGCAGGACCGAGGGCTCCGCGGGAGCGTCCCGTGTGCCCCGGTCCTCCATCGGCTCCAGGCGCAGGAACCGTACGACCCTTCTCGCCGCCACCACTCCCCGGCTCAGCTGGTAGCCGCACTCCACCCAGAACGCCACCGGGCCCACCAGGACCGCGACATAGCCGTACACCGCGACCAACTCGCCCACGGTGATCTCGCCCTGGGCGGCCAGGCGGGCCGCGAGCCAGGTGACCACGGCGAGGAACAGGGTGGGCAGGCCCACGCCGAGGGCCTGGACCCAGCTGGTGACCGCGCCGACCCGGTAGCCCTGGGCCCGCAGGTGCTGGCTGTCGCGGTGGAAGGCGTCGGCGACCAGGCCCTTGCCGCCGAGTCCGTTGAGGACACGCAGGCCGCCCGCGAGGTCGGCGATGCGGGAGGTGAGGACGCCCTGGCGGTCGCGGTACTCCGTCTCGGCGCCCTGGAGGCGGGACAGGAACGGGCCGACGAGCAGGACGATCGCCGGGATGCCGAGCAGGACCACGGCCGCGAGGACCGGGGAGACCGAGACCAGCAGGGCGGCCACCGTCAGATAGGCGACGCACGCGCCGACGCCCGGGCCGACGACCGTCAATGCGCCCGCGATCGTCTGCACGTCGCCCACGCCGATCGTGACGACCTCCCCCGCCCCGGTCCGGCGCGAGAGGGCGGCGCCCAGGCGGACCGCCTGTCCGACGACCACCTTGACCGTGCGGAAGTTGGCGTCCATCCGCACCCGGGTCATCGTGCGGTGCCGCATGATGCTCAGCCAGGCGTTGAAGGAGCCGACCGCGAACAGCGCGAAGCACCAGCCGGCGAGCGCCGCCCAGTCGCCCGGCTCCAGACCCTCGTCGATCGCCTTCGCCATCAGATACGGCGTCGCCGCGAGCAGCACCATCCAGGAGCTGCCCAGCAGCGCCCCGGCGACGGACCGCCCGGGCTGGCAGCGCACCAGCCACCACAGATACCGCCAGCCGCCCCGGACGTCGGGCGTGCCGGGGTCCTCGTACGCGTCGATCACCTGTCCCCCTGTCGATTCACGCGAGGCTGTCCCGCCAGGCCCGGTGCAGATCCGCGAACCGGCCCGCGTCCGCGACGAGTTCGGCCGGTGTGCCGTCCTCGACGATCCTGCCGTGCTCCATGACCAGTACCCGGTCGGCGATCTCCACGGTCGACAGCCGATGCGCGATCACCACGGCCGTACGGCCCTTCAGGACCGTCCCCATCGCACGCTGCACGGACCGCTCGCCCGGGATGTCCAGCGAGCTGGTCGCCTCGTCCAGGATCAGCACCGCCGGATCGGCGAGCAACGCCCGCGCGAACGCCACGAGCTGGCGCTGACCCGCCGAGATACGGCCGCCCCGCTTGCGTACGTCCGTGTCGTAGCCGTCGGGCAGGGCGCTGATGAAGTCGTGCGCGCCGATCGCCTTCGCCGCCTGCTCGATCTCCTCGCGGGTGGCGTCCGGCCGGCCGATCGCGATGTTCTCGGCGACCGTGCCGGAGAACAGGAACGCCTCCTGCGTCACCATGACCACCCCGCGCCGCAGTTCGGGCACGGCGAGCTCGCGAAGGTCCACGCCGTCCAGGAGGACGCGGCCGTCCGAGGGGTCGTAGAAACGGGCGAGGAGTTTGGCGAGCGTCGACTTTCCGGCGCCGGTCGAGCCGACCACCGCGACCGTCTGCCCGGCGGGCAGGGTCAGATCGAACCGGGGGAGCACCTCGCCGCCGGTGCGGTAGGCGAAGCGGACGCCGTCGAAGACGACCTCGCGGCCCGGGTGCTGCGACTCGAGGGCCGGGAGCTGCCTGGGTGTCACCGGCTCGGGCACCGTCGGGGTCTGGGCGAGCAGACCCGCGATCTTCTCCAGGGAGGCCGCCGCCGACTGGTAGGAGTTCAGGAACATCCCGAGCCGGTCGATCGGGTCGTACAGCCGCCGCAGATACAGCACCGCCGCTGCCAGTACACCCAGCTCCAGCGAGTCCTGCGCCACCCGGTAGGCGCCCCACAGCACGATCCCCGCGACGGCCGTGTTGGCGACCAGCCGGGAACTGACGACATAGCGGGCCATCTCAAGCAGCGCGTCGCCGTTGACCCGCTCGTGCCGCCTGTTCAGTACGGCGAAGTCGGCGTCGTTGGCGGCCTCGCGGCGGAACGCGCGCACCGGCCGGATGCCGTTCATCGTCTCCACGAACTTGACGATCACGGCGGCGATCGCGGTCGACCGCTTCCGGTACACCCGGCCCGCGCGCCGCCGGTAGCCCCGCACGAGCAGGTACAGCGGCAGGAAGGACGCCACCGCGACCGCGCCGAGGGCGAGATCCAGCCAGAGCAGCAGGGCGGAGATGTAGAGGAAGGACAGGATGACGGTGACGAGTTCCTGCAAGCCCTCATTGAGCAGTTCGCGCAGCGACTCCACGTCCGTCGTCGAACGGGAGATGAGCCGGCCCGAGGTGTAGCGCTCGTGGAAGTCGATGCTCAGCGCCTGCGCGTGCCGGAAGATCCGGCCGCGCAGATCGAGCAGCACGTCCTGGTTGACGCGGGCGGAGACCAGGATGAACGCGTACTGGAGCCCGCCGGCGGCCAGCGCGGACAGCAGATAGCCGGCGCCGACCGCGATCAGCGGGCCGTTGTCGTGGTCCCGGAACGCCGGAACCGCGCGGTCGATGGCGTACGCGACCAGCAGTGGGCCCGCCTGTACGGCCGCCTGCTGGAGCAGCAGCAGGAACGTGGTGAGGGTGACCCGTGCCCTCATCGGGGCGAGCAGGGAGCGCAGCAGGAGGGAGGTGGCGCGCGGGGGAGTGGGCAGGCGGTCGCGGTCGAAGGCGTCCCCCGCGTCCTGGTGACGGGGGAGTTCGGGTTCGTCGTCCGCCGTGGGGGCGTTGGTGGTGGGGGCCGTCATCGGTCGTCGTCCTCCGCTTCCCCGGTGCCGGACATGAGGTGGGCGTACTCGGCGTTGGTGCGCAGCAGTTCGTGGTGGGTGCCCACGGCGGTGATACGGCCGTCGGACAGCAGCGCGACGCGGTCGGCGAGCAGCACGGTCGAGGGGCGGTGCGCCACGATGAGGGCGGTGGTGTCCGCGAGGACGTCGCGCAGCGCGGCCTCCACGGCGGCCTCGGTGTGCACGTCCAGCGCGGACAGGGGATCGTCGAGGACGAGGAATCTGGGCCTGCCGACCACGGCCCGGGCCAGGGCGAGGCGTTGGCGCTGGCCGCCGGAGAGGCTGAGGCCCTGTTCGCCGACCTGGGTGTCGGTGCCGTGGGGGAGGGCGTGCACGAAGTCCGCCTGCGCGACGGACAGGGCGCGGTCCAGTTCCCCTTCGTCCATGCCCAGCAGGACGTTGTCCTTGACGCTGGCGGAGAAGAGGGTGGGTTCCTCGAAGGCGACGGCCACCATGGAGCGCAGCTCTTCTCTGGGCATGGCGGTGATGTCCTCGCCGTCCAGGGTGATGTGGCCGGATGTCACCTCGTGGAGGCGGGGGACGAGGGCGGTGAGAGTCGTCTTGCCGCTGCCCGTCGTGCCGACCAGGGCCATGGATTCGCCGGGGCGGATGTGGAGGTCGATGAGGTCGAGGATGGGTGGGGAGTCCTCGGGGGCGTCGGGGTAGCGGAACCGGACCTGGTGGAACCGGAGGCCTTCGTCGTCGGGCGCGGATTTGTGGGGGCTGAGGGGCGCGTCTTCCTGCTCCGGTGATTCGTTCATCACCTCGAAATAGCGCTCCGTCGCCGTCGCCGCCTCCTGGGTCATCGCCAGCAGGAAGCCGATCGACTCCACCGGCCACCTGAGCGCAAGTGCCGTCGACAGGAAGGCCACCAACGTGCCCGCCGACAGGTCCCCATCGGCCACCTGCACGCAGCCCAGGACCAGCGCGGCCCCGATGGCCACCTCGGGGAGGGTGGTGATGACGCCCCAGATCGTGGCGAGCAGTCCCGCCTTGCGCAGCTCGGTTCCCCGCAGCTTCCCGGACAGTTCACGAAAGGCCCGCGCCTGGGAACGGTGGCGTCCGAAGCCCTTGATGATCCGGATGCCGAGCACGCTCTCCTCGACGACCGTCGTGAGGTCGCCGACCTGGTCCTGGGCGAGCCGCGCCACACTGTGGTACCGCTTCTCGAAGACCATGCACGTGATCATCACGGGGATGGCCGGACCCAGGATCACCAGCCCCAGCGTCCAGTCCTGGAGCAGCATGATGATCACGCCGACGATGATCGTCACGGCGTTGACCAGCAGGAAGGTCAGCGGGAAGGCGAGGAACATGCGCAGGAGCATGAGGTCCGTGGTGGCCCGGGACAGCAGCTGGCCGGACGCCCAGCGGTCGTGGAAGGCCACCGGGAGGCGCTGGAGGTGCCGGTACAGGCCCGCCCGCATCTCCGCCTCGACGTGGGACAGCGGTCTCGCCACCAGCCATCGCCGCAGCCCGAACAGCAGTGCCTCCGCGAACCCGAGCAGCAGCAGGTACAGCGCGCCGAGCCATACGCCCGCCGTGTCCCCGTCGGCGACCGGGCCGTCCACCATCCACTTCAGGACGAGGGGGATCACCAGCCCCGTACAGGAGGCGAGGATCGCCACGAGCGCGGCGGTGACCAGCCGCGCGCGGGCCGGCCGCACATACGGCCACAGACGCAGCAGGGTTGTTGCCGCCGATCGGTCCTTGGTGGTTGCACGTGTCGTGGACATCAGCTGCGAGCCTACGGACCGGCACTGACAACGCCCACCTAGTTTTGGCCGGACCGGAATCGGCCGCTGGTCCTACGACCTGCATGTTCGAGGGGTCGTACGGCCGCATCAGCCGATCGGTTGATGCCGGGTCGAGCGCGACGGGCGATGTGGTGGCGGGGCCCCTGCCGGGACGCTGATGCCATGTCCGTCATCGAAGTCAGCGAACTGCGCAAGTCCTACGGCGGCCGGGCCGTCGTCGACGGTGTCTCCTTCGCCGTCGAGGAGGGCGAGATTTTTGGAATTCTTGGCCCGAACGGCGCCGGGAAGACCACCACCGTGGAGTGCGTCGAGGGTCTGCGGATTCCCGACGCGGGCCGTGTGAGGGTCACCGGTCTCGACCCCGTCGCCGACCACGCGCGCGTGGCCCGCGTCCTCGGCGCCCAGTTGCAGGAGAGCGAACTCCAGGCCAAGCTCACCGTCCGCGAGGCCCTGGAGCTGTACACCGCGTTCCACGACAAGCCCCTCGACTGGCGCCCGCTCGCCGAGCGCCTGGGCCTCACCCAGAAGCTCACCACCCGGTTCGGCAAGCTCTCCGGCGGCCAGAAGCAGCGCCTGTTCATCGCGCTCGCGCTCGTCGGCAATCCCCGGGTCGTCGTCCTGGACGAGCTGACCACCGGCCTCGATCCGCGTGCCCGCCGCGACACCTGGGAGCTCATCGAGGACATCCGCGCCAACGGCGTCACCGTCCTGCTCGTCACGCACTTCATGGAGGAGGCGCAGCGGCTCTGCGACCGGATCGCCGTGATCGACAAGGGCCGGATCGCCGCCCTGGACACCCCGGCGGGCCTCATCCACCGCTCGGCCGGCGCCACCGTCATCAGCTTCACCCCCTCGGCCCCGCTCGACGCACACGACCTGAACACGCTGCCCGCCCTCGCCTCCATCGAGGACCGGGACGGCCGCCTTACCCTGTCCGGCACCGACGAGACCGTGAACGCCGTGATCACTCTGCTCGCCCGCCGGCACGTCACCGCTCACCAGCTCCGGGTCGTCGACGCCACCCTCGACGACGCCTTCCTCGACCTGACCCAGGAGGACGCGGCATGAACACCGCCGTACTGCGGACCGAGGTCCGACTCTTCCTGCGCGAACCGGGCGCCCTCTTCTGGATCCTGCTGTTCCCGACCCTGCTCCTGGGGATCCTCGGCTCGATCCCGTCCTTCCGGAACCACGAGGCCGACCTCGGCGGCCTCAGGACCATCGACGTCTACGTCCCGGTGGCCGTGCTCCTCGGTCTGATCGTCGGCGGCCTGCAATCCATGCCGCAGACCCTCACCGGCTACCGCGAGCGCGGCATCCTGCGCCGCATGTCCACCACCCCGGTCCGCCCGACCGCCCTGCTCACCGCGCAGATGACCGTCTACGGCGGCGCCGCCCTGGCGTCCGCGCTGCTGGCCCTCCTCGTCGGCCGGTTCGCCTTCGCCGTACGACTGCCCGAGCAATTCGCCGGCTACCTGCTGGCGCTGGTGCTGGCCGTGCTGGTGGCCCTCGCGCTGGGCGCGGTGATCTCCGCGCTGTCCCGGACCACGAAGATCGCCGGTGCCATCGGGTCCGCCGTGTTCTTCCCGTCGATGTTCTGCGCGGGCGTGTGGGCGCCGGTGCAGACCATGCCGAACACGCTCGCCCGGATCGTCGGGTACACCCCGTTCGGCGCGGCCGCCGAAGCCCTGAACCGGGCCGCGGCCGGAAACTGGCCGGGCTGGACCCACCTGGGCGTGCTCGTCGCCTGGACGGTGCTGCTCACGGCCGCCGCGTCCCGCTGGTTCCGCTGGGAGTGAGGAACGGGCCGTGCAGACTGGGCAGATGAACGCGTCGGACGCCAGGATCGACCGGTACTGGGAGCGGCTGCACGTCTGGGGGCCGTACGGGCTGCTGGGCACGAGTGTCGTCCTCGCGGTGGTCTCCGCGGGCATCATGGACGGTCCCGTCGACTGGTATCTCGTCGGGGCCCTGGTCGGCGCCGCGATCGTCCTCCAGACGTGGTGGCACGGCACCCGGCACCGCCGCGTCAGGCGCGGCCGCAGCCCCTCCCGGGCCGGCACCGTGTACTACGCCGTGCGCTGGGCCATCGCCTTCGTGCTGACCTGGCTCAACCCGTTCTTCGCGTTCTACGCCGCCACCGGCTACATGGACGCCGACGAGCTGATCCCGGGCATGTGGCGGCGGCTCGGACTGTTCGCGAGCGCGGTCACCGTGGCGGGCGCGCAGGCCGGCGGGCTGATGCCGGACAGTACGGCCCAGTGGCTCGGGTTCGCCGCGCTCCTGGCCGCCAACTTCGGTCTCCAGTCGGTGGTCGCCCACATCACCGAGCAGGAGGAGCAGCGTTCCCGCGAGCGCACCTCGACCATCGAGGCTCTGCAGCAGGCGCTCGACGAGAACGCCGCCCTTCACGCCCAACTCCTCGTCCAGGCAAGGGAAGCGGGGGTCGCGGACGAGCGCCGGCGGCTCGCCGCCGAGATCCACGACACCCTCGCCCAGGGCCTGACCGGCATCATCGCCCAGCTCCAGGTGGTCGTGAACACGCCCGACGAGGGCCAGGCCCGCCAGCACGTTCACCGCGCCATGGACCTCGCCCGGCACAGCCTCGGCGAGGCCCGCCGCTCGGTGCACAACCTCGCCCCCGTCGCGCTGGAGCACGACGGGCTGCCCCAGGCCCTGAAGAACACGGTCGCCGACTGGGGCGAACGGACCGGAATCCGCGCCGAGTTCACCGTCGCCGGAACCACCGAGCAACTCCACGACGAGGTCTCCGCCACCCTCCTGCGCATCGCCCAGGAAGCCCTCTCCAACGCCTCCAGGCACGCCAGGGCCGGCCGCCTCGGCGTCACCCTGACCTTCCTGGGCGACGAGGTCATCCTCGACATCCGCGACGACGGAGTCGGCTTCGACCCCCTCGCCGTCGCGCCCCGCTCCCGCACCGGCGGCTTCGGACTCGACGGCATGCGGGCCCGCGCCGAACGCATCGCGGGCTCCCTCACCGTCGAGTCCGAACCGGGCCACGGCACCGCGCTGTCGGCTCGCGTACCGTTGGTCCGCCATGACCAGTGACATCTCGGTGCTGATCGTCGACGACCATCCCGTCGTACGGGACGGTCTGCGCGGCATGTTCGAGTCCGCGCCCGGCTTCACCGTCCTCGGCGAGGCGTCCGACGGCGTCGAGGCCGTCGAGCGGGCGACCGCTCTCGATCCCGACGTGATCCTGATGGACCTGCGGATGCCGGGCGGCGGCGGGGTGGACGCCATCCGCGAGCTGACGCGTGCCCGGGCCCGCGCGAAGGTCCTCGTCCTGACGACGTACGACACGGACTCCGACACCCTGCCCGCCATCGAGGCGGGTGCGACCGGCTACCTCCTCAAGGACGCCCCGCGCGACGAGCTGTTCACGGCCGTGCGGGCCGCGGCGGCGGGCCGTACGGTCCTGTCCCCGGCCGTCGCCTCCCGTCTGGTCTCCGCGGTGCGCGCTCCCAGGGCCCCCGGCAACGAGCCTCTCTCCGCCCGTGAGCGCGAGGTGCTGGCCCTGGTCGCCAAAGGCACCTCCAACCGTGAGATCGCCCGCGAGCTGTTCATCAGCGAGGCGACCGTGAAGACCCATCTCACCCACCTGTACGCCAAGTTGGGCGTCAAGGACCGCGCGGCCGCGGTGGCGACGGCGTACGAGCGGGGCATCCTCGGCTAGCCGGGCAGTCCGGCACCCTCCTGTCGTCTCACCCGGCCACCCGCAGCAGCAGCACCGCCCGCGCCGGAACCGTGATCGACGTCCCCGCCCGGTGCACCACGCCCGGCGCCTCCTCCTGCTCCTCCCTCGACGTGTCGACGACCACCTCGTACCGCTCCGCCCACGGCGGCCCCGGCAGCACGAAGCCCGTCGGCCGGTCCCCGGCGTGCAGGACGGCGAGGAAGCTGTCGTCCACGATCGGCGCACCGCGCTCGTCCCGGCCGGGGATGTCCCGCCCCGACAGATACATGCCGAGCGTGGCGGCGGGGGCGTACCAGTCCCGCTCCGTCATCTCCGTGCCGCGGGCCGTGAACCAGGCCAGGTCGCGCAGTCCGTCCGCGGAGTGGGCCCGCCCCGAGAAGAACGCCCGGCGCCTGAGCACCGGGTGCCGGTGGCGTAGTTCGATCAGCCGGGCGGTGAGGTCGGACAGGGCCTTCCAGCCGGGGTCCTCCAGCAGACCCCAGTCCACCCAGCTGATCTCGTTGTCCTGGCAGTACGCGTTGTTGTTGCCGCGCTGGGTGCGGCCCAGTTCGTCGCCGGCGACCAGCATAGGCACACCCGTCGACAGCAGCAGCGTGGTGAGCAGGTTCCGCAACTGCCGCCGCCTGAGCGCCCGTACCCGCTCGTCGTCCGTCTCCCCCTCCGTCCCGCAGTTCCAGGCCCGGTTGTCGTCCGTGCCGTCCCGGTTGCCCTCGCCGTTCGCCTCGTTGTGCTTCCGCTCGTACGACACCAAATCCCGCAGGGTGAAGCCGTCGTGCGCGGTGATGAAGTTGACCGAGGCGTACGGCCGGCGCCCGCCCCAGGCGTACAGGTCGCTGGAACCGGAGAGGCGGTACCCGAGATCCCTGACGTCCGGCAGGGCGCCCCGCCAGAAGTCCCGTACGGCGTTGCGATAGCGGTCGTTCCACTCCGTCCACAGGGGCGGGAACGAGCCCACCTGATAGCCCCCGGAGCCCACGTCCCAGGGCTCGGCGATCAGCTTCACGCGCCGCAGCACCGGGTCCTGGGCGATGACCGCGAGGAACGGGGACAGCATGTCCACGTCGTGCATGGAACGGGCCAGCGCGGCGGCCAGGTCGAAGCGGAAGCCGTCCACGCCCATCTCCGTCACCCAGTAGCGCAGGGAGTCGGTGATCAGCCGGAGCACATGGGGCTGGACCACGTGCAGGGTGTTGCCGCAGCCCGTGTAGTCCGCGTAGCGCCGGGCGTCGGACTGCAACCGGTAGTACCCGCGGTTGTCGATGCCCTTCAGGGACAGCGTGGGCCCCAGCTCGCCCGCCTCCGCCGTGTGGTTGTAGACCACGTCGAGGATGACCTCGATCCCGGCCTCGTGCAGCGCGCGGACCATGCGCTTGAACTCGCCGACCTGCTGGCCCGTCGTACCGGAGGCCGCGTAGCCCGCGTGGGGGGCGAAGTAGCCGATGGAGTTGTAGCCCCAGTAGTTCTTGAGACCCCGCCGCAGCAGGTGGTCCTCGTGCGCGAACTGGTGGACGGGGAGCAGCTCGACCGCCGTGACGCCCAGTTTCACGAGGTGCTCGATCGCGGCCGGGTGCGCCAGCCCGGCGTACGTCCCGCGCAGTTCCTCGGGGATGCCGGGGTGCAGCGCGGTGAACCCCCGCACATGCACCTCGTAGATCACCGAGTCGGCCCACGGGGTCTTCGGGCGACGGTCCTCGGCCCAGTCGTCGTCATCGTGGACGACCACACCCTTCGGGACGTACGGCGCCGAGTCCCGGTCGTCCCGTACGGTGTCCGCGACCTGCTGCTGGGGCCAGTCGCGGACATGGCCGTACACCTCGGGCGGCAGGCTGAAGTCGCCGTCCACCGCGCGGGCGTACGGGTCGAGGAGCAGCTTCGAGGGGTTCCAGCGGCCGCCGGTCCACGGGTCCCAGCGGCCGTGCACCCGGAAGCCGTAGCGCTGGCCGGGCATGACACCGGGCACGAAGCCGTGCCAGATCTCATGGGTGAGTTCGGTGAGCCGGGCCCGGGTCTCCTTGCCGTCCGCGTCGAACAGACACAGCTCGACCGCCTCGGCCCCGCCCGCCCACAGCGCGAAGTTGGTCCCCGCCACCCCATCCGGGCCGACCCGGAACCGGGCGCCCAGCGGTGTCGGCGCACCGGGCCACACCGGCACGGCGGGCGCCTTGCGCCGCGCGCCGTTCACCAGCGAGGCGGGGCGCTCCTCGGCGGCTTCCGTCACCGCCTCCTGCTCGGCTGCGCTGGACACCGGTCGGCCTCCCACGGCTCATGGAGCAACGCGGAAAAGGGCGCACGGCGTCCCGGCCGCGACACCCCCTCGCGTCGTTCTCCCCACTGTTCTGCCCAGCGCTTGCCTCGCACTCACGTTTCCCCGGGCAGGGCCGCTGGGCGGACTCTGAGTGGGGAAGGTGAAGAGCGGACTCATGGCCGCCTTCCCGGTGCCTGCGAGGCCGGTGCACGAACGGGCTCGTACTTACGTTTCCCCAGGGTGGGGCCGGTCGTTGGGTTCCTCGTGACGCATGGACAAGGGCGCGCTCGGCGCGCGGGGGCCGTTCTGGCCGCCGTAATGACATGGGCAGGACTGCTGGCCGGGATCGCCGGCTGTACGGCGGACGGGGGTGGCGGGATCGGCGGTGTCGGTGGATTCGGGAAGCCTCCCGCGCCCGAGGACGTGATCAGGGTCGCGCCCGACGACGGCACCAAGGGCGTGCCGCCCGAGGAGCGACTGCGGATCCGGGTCCCCAGCGGACGCCTCGAGTCGGTCACCGTCGTCAAGTCCCAGGACGCGCAGGACTTCCCGGTGCCCGGGCGCATCTCCGAGGACGGCCTGCGCTGGGAACCCGACGAGGCACAGCTGGCGCTGGCCGCCAAGTACTCCGTCGACGCGGTCGCCCTGGACGGCCACGGCCGCCGCTCGGCCCGGCACACGACGTTCACCACCTACGTCCCCGAGGAACGCTTCATCGGGTACGTCAGCCCCGAGAACCGCTCCACCGTCGGCACCGGGATGATCGTCTCCCTGGAGTTCAACCGGGAGATCCAGCACCGCGCCGCCGTCGAACGCGCTGTGCACGTCACCTCGAAGCCGGCCGTCGAGATCCGCCCGCACTGGTTCGGCAACGGCCGCCTCGACTTCCGCCCCGAGCACTACTGGAGACCCGGCACCCGCGTGACGGTCGCGCTCGGACTCCGTGACGTGGAAGGGGCGTCCGGCGTCTACGGCCTCCAGGACAGGACCTTCTCCTTCACCGTCGGCCGCAGCCAGGTCTCCCTCGTCGACGCCGCCCGGCACACCATGCAGGTCAGACGGGACGGTGAACTGCTCGCCACCGTGCCGATCACCGCGGGCGCCCCGAAGACGACCACGTACAACGGCAAGATGGTCGTCACCGAGATGCTCGAAGTGACCCGGATGAACAGCCGCACGGTCGGCTTCGGCGGCGAGTACGACATCCCGGACGTCCCGCACGCCCTGCGTCTGACCGACTCCGGGACCTTCCTGCACGGCAACTACTGGGCGCCGAGCGCCCCCGGCAGGGTCAACGTCAGCCACGGCTGTGTGGGCCTCAGGGATGTGAAGGGCGGCAGCTCGGACACGCCGGCGGGCTGGTTCTTCGACCGCAGCCTGGTCGGGGACGTCGTCGAGGTCGTCCACAGCAATGACAAAAAGGTCGCTCCTGACAATGGCCTCGGCGGCTGGAATATGGGATGGAAGGAGTGGAAGGCGGGCAGTGCGGTGAAGTAACCCGGCAGGGGGGGGCGGGTCGGCCCAACTTTCCGTTGAAGTTGGGACGGAATGGTGACCTTGGACTCACACGATGCTCAAATCTCTGCGGTTAATATTCGCCAACGCGTTCGTGGAACGCGCTGGGGAGCGGGCCTGACCAGGCCCTTCGAGGGGAGAAAGACTTGAACGTGCGACCGATATCGGGGGCGTCGGTTGACGCGCGGGGGCGCGGGACCAAGGGGTTGCTGGCGCTGATACTCGGCGTTCTGCTGCTGGCGGTCACCGCATGCGGCGGGGGAGATTCCGGTTCCGGTGACGCCAAGGCCGAGAAGGGCGACTCGTCCGCCACCGAGACGAAGCAGTCCGAGGCCGTCGTCTCCATCGTCCCGAAGGACGGGGCGAAGTCCGTCGACACCAGCGGCGCGCTCAAGGTCGGTGCCGGCAAGGGCAAGCTGACCGAGGTTCAGGTCAAGGACGCCAAGGGCACCGCGATAGCAGGGAAGATATCCGCCGACGGCACCTCCTGGACGCCGTCCACCCACCTCGCCGCCGGCACCGCCTACACCGTGCACGCGGTCGCGAAGGACGCCAAGGGCCGTACGGCGGCCGAGGACTCCGGCTTCACCACCCTGACTCCGAAGAACACCTTCACGGGCACGTTCACGCCCGAGGACGGTTCGACGGTCGGCGTCGGAATGCCGTTCTCCATCCGCTTCACCCGGGGCATCACCAGCCCCGCGGACGTCGAGAAGGCCATCACGATCAAGACCTCGCCCGCGGTCGACGTCGAGGGCCACTGGTTCGGCAACGACCGCCTGGACTTCCGTCCCGAGCAGTACTGGAAGGAAGGCACCAAGGTCACCGTCGACCTCAACCTGAACGGGGTCGAGGGCCGCGACGGCGTCTACGGCAAGCAGGACAAGACCGTCTCCTTCACCGTCGGCCGCAACCAGGTCTCCGTCGTGGACGCCAAGAAGCACACGATGAAGGTCACCCAGGACGGCAGGACCATCAAGACCATCAAGGTCACCACCGGCAAGCCCGGTTACGACACCTGGAACGGCCAGATGGTCATCAGCGAGAAGCTCGCGGTGACCCGGATGAACGGCGACACCGTCGGCTACGGCGGCGAGTACGACATCAAGGACGTCCCGCACGCCGCCCGGCTGACCGACTCCGGCACCTTCATCCACGGCAACTACTGGGGCGGCGACGCCTTCGGCAACTACAACGCCAGCCACGGCTGCGTGGGCCTGCGTGACGTCAAGGGCGGCTACGACAGCGGTGTGCCGGCCGCCTGGTTCTTCAACCACTCGCTGATCGGTGACGTGGTCGTGGTCCAGAACTCCGACGACGCGACGGTCGCCGCGGACAACGGCCTCAACGGCTGGAACATGTCGTGGGAGAAGTGGAAGGCGTAGTTCTTACGATGATGAGCGGCCCCGGTGCGATGCACGGCACCGGGGCCGCTGCAATGTGAGCGACCGCACCCGGCCGGTCACCGTTAGTCGCCGTGCTGTGTCTGTCTGGGGGCAGCCCCCGGACCCCCGGCCGAATGTGAGCGACCGCACCCGGCCCGTCACCGTTAGTCGCCGTTAACCTGCTGGCATGACCGTGAATCTCGAAGTCGCCGAAGGTGTCGGCACCATCCGTCTCGACCGCCCGCCCATGAACGCGCTGGACGTGGCCACCCAGGACCGGTTGAAGGAGCTCGCCGAGGAGGCGACGCGGCGCGAGGACGTGCGCGCCGTGATCCTGTACGGCGGGGAGAAGGTGTTCGCGGCGGGCGCGGACATCAAGGAGATGCAGAACATGGACCACACCGCGATGGTCCTGCGTGCCCGCGGCCTCCAGGACGCGTTCACGGCCGTGGCCCGCATTCCCAAGCCGGTCGTCGCGGCCGTCACCGGCTACGCCCTGGGCGGCGGCTGCGAGCTCGCTCTGTGCGCGGACTTCCGGATCGCCGCGGAGAACGCCAAGCTGGGGCAGCCGGAGATCCTGCTCGGCCTCATCCCCGGCGCGGGCGGCACCCAGCGGCTCGCCCGGCTGGTCGGCCCGTCCAAGGCGAAGGACCTCATTTTCACGGGTCGTATGGTCAAGGCCGACGAGGCGCTGACGCTGGGCCTGGTGGACCGGGTCGTGCCCGCCGACGAGGTGTACACCCAGGCGCACGCCTGGGCGGCCAAGCTCGCGCAGGGACCGGCGATCGCCCTGCGCGCGGCGAAGGAGTCGATCGACACCGGGCTGGAGACCGACATCGAGACGGGCCTCGCGGTGGAACGGAACTGGTTCGCCGGTCTGTTCGCCACGGAGGACCGCGAACGCGGCATGAAGAGCTTCGTCGAGGAGGGCCCCGGCAAGGCGAAATTCCTCTGAACCGCTTGCAATTGACGCGGTGTCTGATCCGGGTCCCTCGAAGGAGCTGTTTATGGGAGCCTTAACGCAACCTTAAGTCTGCCTTGTCGAGGGAGCCGGTCGATTGCCTCCCAGTGAGCCTCCGCCGCAGGTCAACAGGGCTGTCGAAGGCACCGAAGTGCCTTTGGCATATGCCGATGGGCGCCGTCGGAACGACGCATTCCGGGGGGCGTATTCGTCAGGAACGGCCACAGAGGGCTCCGTCGGCGGCCATGATGGGGGCATGGCGGGGCTGGAGGGTTTCGAACAGCCGCGGGGAGACAGCCGTACGACGACGGCGCGCTGGTCTCCGGCGGTCGAGGACGAGCACGCACTGAAGGCGCTCGAACTGTTCGGGAATCCCACCGAGGCCGAGGTTCCGTTGCCGTCCCGGCCGGAGTCCGCGGCGGCCGCACGGCGCTTGACCCAGGTGATCGTTCTTCGTCACTGGGGGCTCACTCCGAAGATGACCGAGGACGCCGTGTTACTCGTGTCCGAGCTGGTGGGGAACGCGGTGCGGCACACCGGGGCGCGGGTGTTCGGTCTTCGGATGCGGCGTCGTCGGGGGTGGATCCGGATAGAGGTGCGGGATCCCTCCCGGGGGCTGCCCTGCCTGATGCCGGTGCAGGAGATGGATGTCAGCGGCCGAGGGCTGTTCCTCGTGGACAAGCTCTCGGACCGGTGGGGCGTGGACCTGCTGCCTCGCGGCAAGACAACCTGGTTCGAGATGCGGGTGGCTGACAGGTAGTCGGTGGGTCGATCAGCGGCATTCTCTGTCATAACCACTTAAATGGGGCGGGTGACCGCTACCGATCGTCGGGCAGTGCTGCTCGCCACCGCCGGACTGGCGCTGACCGCGGGATGTGCGAGCAGCAGTGGTGCCGTCGCCCATCCAGTCCGTTCCCCCAGCGCGGCAGCCCCCGCCCTCCCCGCCCTCCCCGCCCAGCTCACCCACGGCCCCCGCGACCGCCCCCGGGTCGCCCTCACCTTCCACGGTGCCGGTGATCCCGCGACCGCCCGCACCCTGCTCACCGAAGCCGAGAAGTACGGCGCCCGGGTCACCGTCCTCGCCGTGGGCACATGGCTCGACGCACACCCCGACCTCGCCCGCCGGATTCTCGACGGCGGCCACGACCTCGGCAACCACACCCTGCGCCACCTCGACATCAACGCGATGTCGGAGACCGACGCCGCAGCGGAGATCACCGGGTGCGCGGAGCGACTGAAGCGGCTCACCGGGTCGATCGGGACCTGGTTCCGGCCCTCCCGCACGCCCGTCGCCACCCCCCTCGTCACGCGGCTGGCCCAGGAGGCCGGCTACCCCCACGTCCTCTCCTACGACGTCGACTCCCTCGACTTCACCTCGCCCGGCGCCCCCGTCGTCGCCCGCAAGGTCCTCTCCGAGATCCGCGAAGGGTCCGTGGTGAGCCTGCACTTCGGGTACGCCGACACGATCGCCGCCCTCCCCGTCGTACTGGAAGAACTCGACCGGCGCGGCCTGGCCGCGGTGACCACCACGGAGCTGTTCAGCTGATGCCTCCCACTGCCATGAAGCGCCACCTCGTGAAGAGCGCCCTGATCGCGGGCGCCGCGTTCGTCGCCCTCGCCGCCTGCGGCACCGAGTCCAAGGACCGGGCGGACGAGGCCCCGGGCACCAAGGCGGCCGTGCCCGCCCCCGTGAAACCGGTGCGGAAAACGGACCAGGGGCTGCCCGGCATGCCGCCCGTCCTCGATCCGAAGGACGTGTACGCGGCCGACCGGCCCAACAAGCTGTCGCCGGTGGTCAAGGACTTCCCGTCGCGGGTCTATGTGCCCAACACCGAGTCCGACACGGTCTCCGTCATCGATCCGAAGACGTACGAGATCATCGAGACGATCCGTGTGGGGCGGCAGCCCCAGCACGTCGTGCCCTCCTGGGACCTGAAGACCCTCTGGGTCAACAACGACCGCGGGAACACCCTCACACCGATCGACCCGAGGACCGGCAAGGCGGGCGAGCCGGTCGACGTGCACGACCCGTACAACCTCTACTTCACACCCAACGGCAAGTACGCGGTCGTGATGGCCTCCCTCGACCGCGAGCTCGTCTTCCGCGACCCGCACACCATGGAGCGGGTCAAGACCGTGCCGGTCAGCTGCTACGGCGTCAACCACGCCGACTTCTCCCTGGACGGGAGGTACTTCATCGTGTCCTGCGAGTTCAGCGGTGAGCTGCTGAAGGTCGACACCGAGAAGATGAAGGTGATCGGGCAGCAGAAGCTCCCCTTCGACGGGGCCATGCCGCAGGACGTCAAGGTCTCGCCGGACGGGAAGCGGTTCTACGTCGCGGACATGATGGCCGACGGGATGTGGGTCCTGGACGGCGACACGTTCGGCAAGCCGACGCTGCTGCCCACCGGCAAGGGCGCCCACGGGCTCTACGTCAGCCGCGACTCACGCGAGATGTACGTCTCCAACCGTGGCGAAGGGACCGTCTCCGTCTTCGACTTCACACAGAACAAGCTCACCAAGAAGTGGCACCTTCCCCAGGGCGGCAGCCCCGACATGGGCGGCGTCTCGGCCGACGGCAAGGTCCTGTGGCTGTCCGGCCGCTACAACTCCGAGGTCTACGCCATCGACACCCGCACCGGCGAGCAGCTGGCCCGTGTCAAGGTCGGCAGCGGCCCGCACGGACTCGCGGTGTATCCGCAGCCGGGACGGTACTCACTCGGTCACACCGGCATCTTCCGCTGAGCCGCCGAGCACCCGCGGGGTCGCGGCGAGCAGCACCGCCTCCGCGCCCACCGGACGGTAACCGGCCGCCTGGAACGCCCGCATGCTGCGGGCGTTGCCCGGTGAGACCTGGGCCCACAGCGGTTCCGTGACGAGGTGCCTGGCCGCGGTCACCAGCGCCCGCCCCAGCCCCCGGTGCCGTACGTCCTCGTCCACCTCCACCGAGACCTCCAGACGGCCGCCGACCCCGCGCCCCGTCACCAGCACCCCGCCCTGAGCCGTCCAGGCACGGATGCCGTCGCGCCGCCTGCGGGCGTAGGCGATGCGGGGATGGTTCGCGTCCTCGATCTCCTTCAGCATGAGCGGCGGTCCGCCCGGCAGCGGATCGGCGACCAGCATCGCGTCGATGGTCTCGGACCTGCGACCGGTCCGGTCCAGGAAGGCGGCCAGGAACCGCGGGTTCAGCGTCGCGGCCAGCGCGTCGCAGTCCAGGCCGCGCAGGGTGGCGTGGACCCACTCGGGGTCCTCGTCGGTGAAGACGACCGAGTGTGCCGTGAAGGACAGCACGCCCGCGTCCCGGTGACACTCCTGCGGTACGACCGTCGTGCCGCCGTCCGCGGGCGGGAAGACGCCGCGGGCCGCCGCGTCGAGAATCTCCCGCAAGGTCTCCATCACACCGCTCCTCGAGTCGTCGCCCACTGAAAGGCCCACCTTCGCAGACACGATCGAGGACGGCACCGCGGTTTTCCCCGGGTGGGCGCCGCACCGGAGGTCGGCGCGGGCGGCTAATCTGACCTGCGGCAGCAAGCCAGCGAGACACGACAAAGGCAAGAAAAGGGGCGGACCGGTGGCGCACATCGACATCGAGGAAGCACGCAAGCAGTTCGAGCGGATCGATGCGGACGGGGACGGCACCATCACCGCCGCCGAGTTCAAGTCCGCCCTGGCCCAGGGCGGCGACTGGAACGTGACCGAGTCGGTCGCCGAGGCGATCATCAAGAGCCGCGACCTGAACGGCGACAAGCTCCTGTCGTTCGACGAGTTCTGGGCCTTCCTGAACAAGTAGAGCCGACGGTGAGGGGGGCGCTCCGCGAGCTTCGGCACGCTTCGGTGAGCGCCCCCTTCGTCATGCCCCGCCCCGGATCCGTACCGTCCAGCGCCCGTCGTGGCGCTCCAGGACCAGCGGCAGGTCGAAGCACTTGCCGACCTGGTCACCGGTCAGGACGTCCGACGCCGGGCCCTGCGCGAGGACCCGGCCCTCGCGCAGCAGCATCGCGTGGGTGGTGCCCGCCGGGAGTTCCTCCAGATGGTGGGTGACCAGGACCGTCGCCAGTGCCGGATGCTCCCGGCGCAGGGCGTCCAGGGCCTCGATCAGCCGCTCGCGGCCCGGGAGGTCGAGGCCGGTCGCCGGTTCGTCGAGGAGCAGCAGCCGCGGTTCGGGCTCCCCCAGCTCTCGGCTTCGCTCGAGCCGGGCGGTACCCCCATGCGCGCGGGCGATGAGCGTACGGCCGCGCTGCCCCTGTGAGAGCGTCGGCCAGCGCGCGTCGCCGAACTCGGCGAGGCCCAGGGTGCCGATGAGCCGGTCGGCCCTGTTCCGTTGCCCCTGCGTCGGCCGCCAACGGGGGAGCGGGGCAACGGAGTTGGTGAGCCCGGTCAGCACGATGTCCCGGACCTTCAGGGGTGCGGTGAGGGGATGACGCGGGTCGACGTGACCGACGTGGGCGCGCAGCTCCCGCAGGTCGACCCGGCCGAGCCTGCGGCCCAGTACCTCGACCGTGCCGCGGGTGGGATGGACCAGGGCGCCGCACAGGCTGAGCAGGGTGGACTTGCCCGCGCCGTTGGCGCCCAGGAGTGCCCAGTGCTCGCCCGCCCGGACGGTCAGGGAGACCTCCTGGAGGATCGGCCTCCCGTCCCGGACGACGTGCACGTCCTCGGTGCGCAGGACCTCCGTCACCGCATCGCCCGGTTCAGCGCGGACAGCACGGCCTGGACGGCGGCGGCCGGACCCACACCGGCGCCCCAGGCCGTCGTACGGCCGTTGACGCGGCACTCGGCGTAGGCCGCCGTGCCGTCCTCGGCGAAGTCGACGACCTCGACGGCGTACCCGGCACCGGCGAGCGCGTCCACGAAGGCCGAGAGCGGACCGGTGCCCGTGCCCTCGTGGTCGCCGACGCGCTCGTGGCACTCCAGCGTGCCGACGAAGCGGTGGACGCCGGGCGCCTCCTCGTACGCCGTCCCGTCGTGCAGCCTTACCTCGCCCTCGGTGAGATAGGTGGCCCTGAACAGCTCGTACAGCTCCTTGGGGGTCATCTCCCGGCCGCTCGTGTCGGTGGCCTCCTGAACGACACGGGAGAAGTCGGCGCGCATGTGGGGCGGCAGGTCGAGGCCGTGGTGCGTGCGCAGCAGATACGCCGTTCCGCCCTTGCCCGACTGGGAGTTGACGCGGATCACCGCCTCGTACGTCCGCCCGATGTCGGCCGGGTCGATCGGCAGGTACGGGACCTGCCAGGGCTCGTCCGGGTGCCCGGCCCGGTGCGCGAGGCCCTTGCTGATGGCGTCCTGGTGGGTGCCGGAGAAGGCGGTGTGGACGAGCTCGCCCGCGTACGGGTGGCGGGGGTGCACGGGCAGCCGGTTGCAGTGCTCGACCGTCTCGCGGACGGAGTCGATATCGCCGAAGTCGACCTCGGGGTCCACCCCTTGGGCGTACAGGTTCATCGCGAGGGTCACCAGGTCGACGTTGCCGGTGCGCTCGCCGTTGCCGAACAGACAGCCCTCCACGCGCTGGGCGCCGGCCAGCACGGCGAGTTCGGCGCAGGCGACGCCGGTGCCGCGGTCGTTGTGCGGGTGGACGGAGAGGATCACGGAGTCGCGACGGGCCAGATGGCGGTGGACGTACTCGATCTGGTCGGCGTAGACGTTCGGGGTGGCGATCTCGACGGTCGCGGGCAGGTTGTGGGTGACCGGGCGGTCCGGGCTCGCGTCCCACAGTTCCGTCAGTCCGTCGCACAGCTCCAGGACGAAGTCCGGCTCGGTCAGGTTGAAGGTCTCGGGGGAGAACTGGAAGCGGACGGCTGTGCCTTTGAGTGCCTCGGCCCGCCGTGCCATGTGCTCGGCCGCCTCCCGCACGGTCCGCCACACCTCCTCCCGGTCCCGGCCCAGGACGACGTCCCGCCACACCGGTGAGGTCGCGATGTACAGATGGACGACGGCACGCGGCAGTCCGGCGATCGAGTCGAAGGTCCGGTCGATGAGGTCGGTGCGGGCGGGCGTGAAGACGACGGGAGTGACGTCGTCGGGGACGGCCCCGCCGGTCACCAGATGCCGTACGAAGTCGAAGTCGGTGCCGCTCGCGGAGGGATAGCCGACCTCGATCTCCTTGAAGCCGGTGCGCACCAACAGGTCGAAGAAGCGGCTCTTGCGGGCGGTGTCCATCGGCTCGGCGAGGGCCTGGTTGCCGTCGCGCAGATCGACCGGGACCCAGAGGGGGGCGTGCTCGATGCGGGCGGAGGGCCAACTCCGTTCGCCGACCGGTACGTTCACGCGGTCCTCGAAGGGGCGATAGCGGTGGAACGGCATGGGGCTGGGGCGCTGGGGGTTCCAGACGGAGGTCACGGTGTGTCCTTCGGCTCGGTCGGTCGACGGAGACCGGCAGCACGGCGTCCCGCGGCGGGGTGCCGGTCGCGTCAGGCCCCGCCGCGGCAGCCGAGAAGAAGGAGACCGCTGAGCGTCATGCCGGTAGGCTAGCCACCTGTCAGGTCCTCAGACAAGTGAGAATTCACGAGTACCGTCCCTTACTTCGCACGAGTGGGTGAACCGCAGATGCCGCTGGGCCCCGTCCGCCCCAGCCCCCTGGTCGAACAGGCCGCCGAGCGGCTGCGCGAGCAGATCACCGCCGGCCACTGGCCCGTGGGCACCAAGCTGCCCGGTGAGACCACGCTCGCGAAGGAACTGGGCGTCGGCCGCTCCACGGTCCGCGAGGCGCTGCGGGCGCTGGCCGGGGCGGGGCTCGTGCAGCCGAGACAGGGCGCGGGAGTCTTCGTCACCGCGACACGGACGGTGGAGGACTGGCCCACGCGTCTGCGCCGGGCCGCGGTCACGGACGTCTACGAGGTCCGCATGGCGGTGGAGGTCCACGCGGCCCGCCTCGCCGCGCGCCGCCGCACCCCCGAGGACGTGACGGCGATGGAACGCGCGCTGGAGGGCCGGCGGGCCGCCTCCGCCTCCTCCGACGCGGCCTTCGTCGACGCGGACATCACCTTCCACGCGGCGGTGGTCGCGGCCGCGCACAACCCCGTACTCGCCGACCTGTTCAGTGAGTTCACGCCCGTCCTGCGTGAGGGCCTGATCGAGTTGCTGGCCCTGACCGCCATGCGCGACGACGACCCCAACACCGCGGAGGAGGCCCATGCGGCACTGGTACGGGCGGTGGCGGACGGGGACGCGGAGGGGGCGGCGGAGATTCTCCGGGCGGAGCTGGAGGACCCGTTCGCGGGCTGATCGGCGGTGAGGAGCCGTCGCCGTACCGGCCCCCGGGCGATCACACGATGTCGAGCGGCCGGTGCGGTCCGTCCGGCGGCTCGATCCCGACGGTGTCCCCGGGACGCACCACGCCTCCCACCGCGACGACACCCATGATCCCGGATTTGAAGCGGGCGCCCCCGTCGGGGCCCCGCCCGACGACCTCCTTCAGCAGGCCCTTGCGGAAGCCGTCGATCTGCGCACACGGATTCCGCAGGCCGGTCACCTCGACGACGGCCTCGTCGCCCAGATGCAGCAGGGTCCCCACGGAGAGCCCCAGCAGGTCGACGCCCCGCGTCGTCACGTTCTCCCCGAGCTGCCCGGCACCCACCTCGAACCCGGCCACGCGGAGCTCCTCGAACAACTCCTCGTGCATCAGATGCACTTGCCGGAGGTTGGGCTGCGAGGGATCCTTCTTCATCCGGAACCGGTGCTTGACCGTCGCTCCGCCATGAACGTCCCCCTCCACACCGAACCCGGCGAGCAGCGTGATGCTCTCGCGGTTCGGCTTGGTGAAGGAGTACGTCCCGTTGCTGCTGACCGCAGCGATCTTCCCGCCCATGGGGACAGCCTACGATCAGGGCGCAGGTCATGCACCGGTCAGGCGTCGGTAGCCCACTCGCGCAGGGCCGCCTTGCTCGCGAAGTCGGCGACGTTCTTGTCCACCGGGTCGTCGGTGTACTGGTGGAAGCGCCACTTGGCCTTGATGCGGGGCTTGCCGGCCGTGACGTAGTCGGCGATCCAGAGGCCGTCGCCGGCGTACGACGTGTCGTCCACGTCCAACCAGTAGTGCCGGTTGCAGTAGAGAAGGACCCGGTTGTTCGGGCGCAGTTGCTTCACCTTGCGGATGAAGCTGTCCTTCTCCGCGTTGCTCGCGTGGGTGCCGTCGCCCGTCGTCTCCCAGTCGACCGCGAGGATGTCACCCCCTTTCTCGGGGGCGTGTTTGACGAAGTACTCGGCCTGGGCGGTGAGATTGCCGGGCCAGAGGAAGTGGTAGAAGCCGACGACCAGTCCGGCTTCGCGGGCGTGCTTGGTCTGCGCGGAGAGCTTCGGATTGGTGTAGGAGCGGCCCTCCGTCGCCTTGATGAAGACGAAGGAGAGGCCCTCCGTGCTGAAGGTGGACGACTGGTAGGCGCTGACATCGATGCCGCGGAGCATGTGGGGGCTCCCTGAAGGATGAGTGGGGGGACGGGAGTTGATAATGCCCCACATGGTGGCGGCGGAACCTCGGCTGTGCGCGGTCGACGGTTCGGGCGGCACGGCAACCTGCGCCGACCGCGGGACACGCCGTACTGGTCTGTCATGACCGGGATGGAGTGAATTGCCGCCAGGGGGGCGTGTTGCTACTGCTCGCTCGCGCCGGGGCAAACATCGTCCACCTCAGCACTCGATGATGTTCACCGCCAGCCCGCCCCGGGCCGTCTCCTTGTACTTCACGCTCATGTCGGCCCCGGTCTCCTTCATCGTCTTGATGACCTTGTCGAGGGACACCTTGTGCGAACCGTCCCCCCGCAGGGCCATCTTCGCCGCCGTGACCGCCTTGACCGCGGCCATCCCGTTGCGCTCGATGCAGGGGATCTGGACCAGCCCGCCGACCGGGTCGCACGTCAGACCCAGGTTGTGCTCCATGCCGATCTCCGCGGCGTTCTCGACCTGTTCGGGGGAGCCGCCGAGGACCTCGGCGAGGGCGCCCGCGGCCATCGAGCAGGCCGAGCCGACCTCGCCCTGGCAGCCGACCTCCGCGCCGGAGATGGACGCGTTCTCCTTGAAGAGCATGCCGATCGCACCGGCGGCCAGCATGAACCGGACGACGCCCTCCTCGTCGGCGCCGGGCACGAAGTTCATGTAGTAGTGGAGCACCGCGGGGATGATGCCGGCGGCCCCGTTGGTCGGGGCGGTCACCACCCGGCCGCCCGCCGCGTTCTCCTCGTTCACCGCCATCGCGTAGAGCGTGATCCACTCCATGGAGTGTGCCAACGGATCGCCCTCGGCGCGGAGTTGGCGTGCGGTCACCGCGGCGCGGCGGCGCACCTTAAGGCCGCCAGGCAGGATGCCCTCGCGGGTCATGCCGCGCTGCACGCAGGCCCGCATGACCTCCCAGATCTCCAGCAGCCCGGTGCGGATCTCGGCCTCGGTGCGCCAGGCGCGTTCGTTCTCCAGCATCAGGGCGGAGATCGACAGCCCGGTCTCCTTGGTCAGCCGCAGCAGCTCGTCGCCGGTGCGGAAGGGGTACTTCAGGGCCGTGTCGTCCAGCTTGATCCGGTCCGCGCCCATGGCGTCCTCGTCGACGACGAACCCGCCGCCCACCGAGTAGTACGTCTTCGACATGAGCTCGGCGCCCGAGGCGTCGTACGCCCACACCGTCATGCCGTTCGCGTGGTAGGGGAGTGCCTTGCGGCGGTGCAGGACCAGGTCGTCGTCGAAGGAGAAGGGGATCTCGCGCTCGCCGAGCAGCCTCAGGACGCCCGCGGCCTTGATCTCCGCCACCCGGTCGTCCGCGTTCTCCACGTCCACCGTGCGCGGGGAGGCCCCCTCCAGTCCGAGCAGCACCGCCTTCGGGGTGCCGTGGCCGTGACCGGTCGCGCCCAGGGAGCCGTAGAGCTCGCAGCGCACCGAGGCGACGGAGGCAAGCAGCTCCTCGTTGCGCAGGCGGCGGGCGAACATACGGGCCGCGCGCATCGGGCCGACCGTGTGGGAGCTGGACGGGCCGATGCCGATCGAGAACAGGTCGAAGACCGAGATGGCCACGGGCACTCCTTCAAAAAGGGTGGGGGCACACGTCGTCGGGTGCCCCCACCGTGGAACTACTTGTTCAGGCCGGCGTACAGCGGGTGCTTGTCGGCAAGGGCCTTCACCCGGGCCTTGAGCGACTCCACGTCGTACGACGGCTTCAGCGCCGAAGCGATGACGTCCGCGACCTCGGCGAAGTCCTCGGCCGTGAAGCCTCGGGTGGCCAGGGCGGGCGTGCCGATCCGCAGCCCCGACGTCACCATCGGCGGGCGCGGGTCGTTCGGGACGGCGTTGCGGTTGACCGTGATGCCGACCTCGTGGAGACGGTCCTCGGCCTGCCGGCCGTCCAGTTCGGACTCGCGCAGGTCGACGAGGATGAGGTGGACGTCGGTGCCGCCGGAGAGCACGTCGACCCCGGCCTCCCGGGCGTCGTCGGCCGTCAGACGCTCGGCGAGGATGCGCGCACCGTCCACCGTACGCCGCTGGCGCTCCTTGAACTCCTCCGAGGCGGCGACCTTGAAGGACACGGCCTTCGCCGCGATCACGTGCTCCAGGGGACCGCCCTGGAAGCCCGGGAAGACGGAGGAGTTCAGCTTCTTCGCGAACTCCTTCTTCGCGAGGATGATCCCGCCGCGCGGTCCGCCCAGCGTCTTGTGGGTGGTGGAGGTGACCACGTCCGCGTACTCGACGGGGTTCGGGTGCAGCCCCGCCGCCACCAGGCCCGCGAAGTGGGCCATGTCGACCCACAGATACGCCCCGACCTCGTCGGCGATCCGGCGGAACTCCGCGAAGTCCAGCTGCCGCGGGTACGCCGACCATCCGGCGATGATCACCTTGGGCCGGTGCTCCTTGGCGAGCTTCTCCAGCTCGGCCATGTCGACGAGACCGGCCTCGTCCACGTGGTACGCGACCACGTCGAACTGCTTGCCGGAGAAGTTCAGCCGCATCCCGTGGGTCAGGTGACCGCCGTGCGCCAGGTCCAGACCCAGGATCGTGTCGCCCGGCTGGGCCAGCGCGAACAGGGCGGCCTGGTTGGCGGAGGCACCGGAGTGGGGCTGCACGTTGGCGTACTCGGCGCCGAACAGCTCCTTCACACGGTCGATCGCGATCTGCTCGGCCACGTCGACGTGCTCGCAGCCGCCGTAGTAGCGACGGCCGGGATAGCCCTCGGCGTACTTGTTGGTGAGGACCGAGCCCTGCGCCTCCATGACCGCGAGCGGAGCGAAGTTCTCCGACGCGATCATCTCGAGGGTGGACTGCTGGCGGTCCAGCTCGGCGTCGACCGCGGCGGCGATCTCCGGGTCGAGCTCGTGCAGGGGCGTGTTCAGTGCGGACATCGGGTGCGGACTCCTCAGCCGGCGGAAAAGGCGGTGTACTCGTCGGCGGAGAGCAGGTCGGCCGGCTCCTCCGCGACGCGTACCTTGAACAGCCAGCCGCCCTCGAAGGGGGCGGAGTTCACCAGCGCCGGGTCGCTCACGACGTCCTCGTTGACCTCGGTGACCTCACCGGAGACCGGGGAGTACAGGTCGCTGACCGACTTGGTCGACTCCAGCTCGCCGCAGGTCTCGCCCGCGGTCACCGTGTCACCGACCTCCGGGAGCTGGACGAAGACGACGTCGCCGAGCGCGTTGGCCGCGTGCTCGGTGATGCCGACCGTCGAGACGCCGTCCTCGGCGCCCGACAGCCACTCGTGCTCCTTGCTGTAGCGCAGCTGCTGCGGGTTGCTCATGGTCTGAATTCTCCTGTACGCGGGGGAGTGCTGATGAATGGGGGACTGCGGAAGGCGCGCGTGAGCAGCGACTCTGTGCTCAGCATCACCTACGACGGCTACTTCTGACGCTTGTAGAACGGCAGCGCCACGACCTCGTACGGCTCGTGACTGCCCCGGATGTCCACACCGACACCCGCCGTGCCCGGCGTCGCGTGCGCGGGGTCGACGTACGCCATCGCGATCGGCCTGCCCAGCGTGGGGGAGGGGGCGCCGGAGGTGACCTCGCCGATCACCTCGCCGCCCGCGACCACGGCGTACCCGGCACGGGGGACACGGCGGCCCTCGGCGATCAGGCCGACGAGGACGCGCGGCGGGTTCTCCGCGGCGCGGGTGGCGGCCTCGGCCAGCGCCTCGCGCCCGACGAAGTCCCCCTCCTTCTCGAACTTCACGACCCGCCCGAGCCCGGCGTCGAAGGGGGTCAGCTCCCGGGAGAGCTCGTGCCCGTACAGCGGCATGCCCGCCTCGAGGCGCAGGGTGTCCCGGCAGGACAGGCCACAGGGGACCAGGCCGGCCGGCTCGCCCGCCTTGGTCAGGGCCTGCCACAGCGCTTCCGCGTCGGAAGGCGCCACGAACAGCTCGAAACCGTCCTCCCCGGTGTACCCGGTGCGGGCGATCAGCGCGGGCACCCCGGCGACCGTGCCCGGTAGACCGGCGTAGTACTTCAGGCCGTCGAGGTCGGCGTCGGTCAGGGAGGCGAGGATCCCGGGCGCCTGAGGTCCCTGTACGGCGATCAGCGCGTAGGCGTCCCGGTCGTCGCGCACCTCGGCGTCGAAGCCGGCCGCGCGCCCGGTCAGCGCGTCCAGCACGACCTGGGCGTTGGAGGCGTTGGCGACCACCAGGTACTCGGTCTCGCCGAGCCGGTAGACGATCAGGTCGTCCAGGATGCCGCCGTCGGCCTGGCAGATCATGGTGTAGCGGGCGCGGCCGACACCCACGGACGCGATGTTGCCGACCAGGGCGAAGTTCAGCAGTTCGGCCGCCTGCGGCCCGGTCACGGTGATCTCGCCCATGTGGGAGAGGTCGAAGAGCCCGGCCTTCGTCCGCACGGCGTTGTGCTCGTCGCGTTCGGAGCCGTAGCGCAGGGGCATGTCCCAGCCGGCGAAGTCGGTCATGGTCGCGCCCAGCGAGCGGTGCAGGGCATCGAGCGCGGTACGACGGGGTTCGGTACTGCTCATCGGACGGTCGTCTCCCAAGGATCCAAGGCATGACGGGCGAGGTCTTTCCTCCCCATCTGTCATCGGAACCTGAGAGGTTCGCCCTGATCACGAAATGATCCGGGCTTGCACCGTGGGTGGGGCCGCCTTCGAGTCGGCGGCCCGCTTTTCAGATGTGCCTCGCCCGCGCGGTAACGGGGCCTGAGAGATTCAAGGGAGGGACTTGCTCCTTCGGCGCCCGGGTACACGTACCCGGGACTCTCCCGCGCGGATTCAAGCGGCCGGTATGCAGTTGGCGCGGACATCATTGCACGCCGCGCACGCGTCCGGCAGGGCCGTCTCTGTAACCGGCTTGTGGCGGTTCGACTACAGAAAAGCGAGAGATCGTCCATTACCTTCTCTTTACGCTCGGTGGGGAGGGAGACCCCGACCCCGGAGGAGGACGATGACGGTGGACAGGACCACGGCGTACGCCACGACCTCGGGCATCGCGCTGCCGGAGCAGCCCACGGCCCCGGCCGTCGAGCTCCGCGGCGCACGCTCGCGCGGGGGGACCCCGGTCGTCCGCGACCTGCGCGACCGCGCGGGCCGCAGTCCGCACGCCCTGCTCTTCGGTCCCAAGGACCTCGTCGTCATCACCGGCCTGCCCGGCAGCGGCAAGTCCACGCTGATGAAGCGTGCGGTGGGCGGGATCCGGATCGACTCCCAGGACACCCGTGACCGCTGGGACGGCCGGTTGTCCCGCTTACTGCCGTACGCCGTCTACCGCCCCCTGGTGCGGCTCGCGCACTTCGCCGGACTCCACAGCGCCCTGCGCTCCGGCGAGGGGATCGTGGTCCACGACTGCGGGACCCAGGCCTGGGTGCGCGGCTGGCTGGCCCGCGAGGCCCGGCGCCGGGGCGGCACCCTGCATCTGCTGCTGCTCGACGTCACGGCCGGCACCGCGCTGGAGGGCCAGCGCGAGCGCGGCAGGGGCGTCTCGCGGTACGCCTTCCTGCGGCACCGGGGCGCGGCCGCCCGGCTGATCCGCTCCGTGGAGCGCGGTGACCTGCCCCAGGGCTGCGGTTCGGCGGTGCTGATCGACCGGGACGCCGCGGACGTGCTGCGGCGGATCGACTTCACGGGCTGAGGCGGACGGGTTTGCCGGGCTGAGCCACCTTTCCACCGCACCCGCTAGCCTTTCAGCCACATCAGTAGGTTCACAGCAGGCGGTCAGACAGATGGACTTCCCGGCGGATCTTCCCGCGGACTTTCCGGCACCGGCACACCCGCACCCTCATCCGCACGGCGGATGGCCCGGCAACGAACTGGAGGAGGTACTCTCCGCCTCCCTCGGCATGCCCTCGGCGGGCGGCCGGATCACCGAGGTGCTCGGGCGCAGCTTTGTCTGGATCCCCCTGCCGAACGGCGGTGGTCCGCACAGCGGTCCCCTCGACCTGCCCACCCTGGAGATCGCGGGCCAGGCCTTCGTCCCGGTCTTCAGCTCCGAGGAGCAACTCCGTCAGGTCGTCGGCAGCCATCTGTCGTACACCATCGCCCCGGCGGTCGAGTTCGCCCGCGGCCTGCCCCCGCACGTGGGCATCGCGGTGAACCCCGACGGGGTGGTCGGCGTCCCCCTTCCGCCCGCCGCGGTCGCCGACCTCTGCCGCGTGGGCCGCACCCCGCTGGACGGCCCCAACACCGGTGGCCGGGTCAAGCTCTACGAGCCGGACTGGCAGGACGATCCGGTCGACTTCCTGGCAGCGGCGTCCGCCGAGTTCGCGGCCACGGGCGTGGTCCTGACGGCCCGCCGCTGCCTGGCCGCCATCGAAACGGCCGACCCGGTGATGTTCGTGGGCGTCGAACTCTCCCAGTGGGAGGGCGATCTGCGCACGCTCCCGATGGACGCCCTCGGCCGGGCCCTCGGGACGACTCCGGTCGCCTGGCCGGTCAACCTGGTTCTGCTGGACGTGGCGGACGACCCGGTGGGCCACTGGATGCGCGAACAGGTACGCCCCTTCTACATCCAGGGCTAGTGGGACAACCTGTCGAGGACAGGCGACCCGCACCCGCCAACGGCGCACAGGTCCCGGGTTCCTGGGCGCTTAAGCTGGTCCCGTACTCGGGGCAACTTTCAAGAAGGGGCGATACAGGGTGAGCGCCACCACGACCGACCAGGTCGAGCACATGCTGCGCCAGGTGACCCCCGGGCGCTACGACGCCTACGAGGCACTGCTGCGCGCCCTGGCGACCCCCAACTCCGGCCAGATCTGGATGCTCCTGTGGCACGGCCAGGCCGGCTCCCCGGACGCCCAGTACGGAAACATGGAGGTCGACGGCTACGGCTACGCCCCCTGTGTGACCTCGGCCCAGGAGCTGAGTGCCAGCGGCTGGAACCGCTCGTACGAAGTGGTCGACGGCATCGACGTGGCCCGCACCCTCTACCCCGACCAGTACGGCCTCTGGCTCAACCCGCACGCCCCCGGCGGCGGCCTCGGCATCCCCTGGCTCGATCTGCGCCGCATCGCCACCGGCCTCGAGCGTCAGCCCGCGGGGCCGCTCAGGCTGTCGGAACCCGGCATCGAGATCCCCCAGTTCTACGCACTGCTCGTGCAGAACGCCCACCGCACCCCGGCGGTCCGGTCACTGCGCCGGGCCTGGGTGCAGCCGGCGCTCGGGGCGCCGTATCTCGCGATCGGCCTGGACGTCTACGACACCAGCCCCTCGGCCGTGGACTCGGTGCGCGCGATGATGCAGCAGTCCATCGGCGCCGTCCCGGACGGGCTCCCGGTGTCGACCGTGGCGATGTCCGACGAGTACGACCCCGTGGCGCTGTGGATGCGCGCCGGCGCCCGTCCCTTCTACGACCGCGAGGCCCACGGATCCCCCGCGCAGGCCCCGGCGGCCGGGTACGGCTACCCGCCGGCCCGTGGCGGTTACTGAGAGCTATGACGGCCCGTTCGACTCGTCCACGTAACGGCCACATTTCTTCGCGCGTAGATAGCGGCAGATCATCACGAAGATCGCCCATTGTACCGCTATGTCCCAGCTAGCATGCGTCCGGGGGCCGTTACCCGTTGTTCGGATAACGGAATCCCTCGTACTGCATCACGGTTACGCATACTTTCTTCGCCAGGCCTGGCGGGTGATCGCAGCGAAGCTGAAGACTCCCCAGGCAGGCGCAGGATCAGACGTTCCCTGCGAGCTGAGCAAGTCGACAAAGCCGTAATCCACGGCAGGTGTAGGCCGGTCACCACCGGCGAGAGGGGTCGGGTCACTGTGACCGCACCGATCGAGACCACCGGGGCGCAGGCCGAGGCGCAGCCGGAGGCTGTCCTCGTCGGCGTCGACAAGGGGCAGATCGAGGGCCGTTCCCTGGGACAGATCGCCTGGTCCCGGTTCAAGAAGGACAAGGTGGCGGTCGCCGGTGGCGTGATCGTCATTCTGCTGATCCTCCTCGCGGTGCTCTCCCGCCCCATCCAGGCCATGTTCGGCCTGGACCCGAACGCCCTGCACCAGGATCTGATCGACCCCAACACCTCGCTGCCCAAGGGCGACTTCGGCGGCATGAGCTGGTCGCACCCGCTCGGTGTGGAGCCGAAGTTCGGCCGCGACATCGCCACCCGCATCCTCGAGGGCTCCTGGGTCTCGCTGGTCGTCGCCTTCGGCGCCACGATCCTGTCCAACACGATCGGCGCCGTGCTCGGCGTGGTCGCCGGCTACTACGGCGGGCGGGTCGACACGATCATCAGCCGGCTGATGGACACGTTCCTGGCGTTCCCGCTGCTGCTGTTCGCCATCGCCATCTCGGCCACGCTCCAGGGCGGTGCCTTCGGGCTCGAGGGTCTGCCGCTGCACATCAGCGTGCTGATCTTCGTCATCGGCTTCTTCAACTGGCCCTACCTGGGCCGCATCGTGCGCGGTCAGACGCTGGCCCTGCGCGAGCGGGAGTTCGTCGACGCCTCGCGCGGGATGGGGGCCAGGGGGCCGTACATCCTTTTCCGGGAGCTGCTGCCGAACCTCGTCGGCCCGATCATCGTCTACTCGACGCTGCTCATCCCGACCAACATCCTCTTCGAGGCGTCGCTGAGCTTCCTCGGCGTCGGCATCCAGCCTCCCCAGGCCTCCTGGGGCGGCATGCTCAACCAGGCCGTCGACTTCTACCAGGTCGACCCGCAGTTCATGATCGTGCCTGGTCTGGCCATCTTCGTGACCGTCCTTGCGTTCAACCTGCTCGGTGACGGTCTCCGCGACGCTCTCGACCCGCGCAGCCGCTGACCCGCGGCCGCGGTGAGAGTCCACAAGATTTCCGACAATAAGGGGAAGCAGACCATCATGCGAAGGTCAGCGCTGGCCGCAGTGGCGGCCATCGGCAGTGCGAGCCTGTTGCTCTCGGCTTGCAGCAAGGCCGATGACAACGGTGGAGACGGGAACAAGTCGGCTGGGGCCAACGCAGCGACCAAGGGCGTCGTCAATGCCTCCACCCAGAAGGGTGGGACGGTCACGTACGAGTACTCCGACGTCCCGGACTCCTTCGATCCCGGCAACACGTACTACGCCTACATGTACAACCTCAGCCGGCTGTACGCCCGCCCGCTGATGACCTTCCAGCCCGGTCCGGGCGAGGAGGGCAACAAGCTGGTCCCGGACCTCGCCGAGAAGGCGGGCGAGCCGAGCGACGGCGGCAAGACCTGGACGTACAAGATCCGCTCCGGCCTGAAGTACCAGGACGGCACCCCGATCACCTCGAAGGACGTCAAGTACGCCGTCGAGCGCTCCAACTTCGCGCGTGACGTGCTCTCCCTCGGCCCGAACTACTTCCAGCAGTTCATGGAGGGCGGCAAGGCGTACAAGGGTCCCTACAAGGACAAGAGCGCCGAGGGTCTGAAGTCCATCCAGACTCCGGACGACACCACGATCGTCTTCAAGCTCAACCGTCCCTTCCAGGAGTTCGACTACCTGGTCGCGACGCCGCAGACGGCGCCGGTCCCGCAGGCCAAGGACACCGGCATCGACTACGTCAAGAGCATCGTGTCCTCGGGCTCGTACAAGTTCCAGAGCTACGACGAGGGCAAGCAGGCCGTCCTCGTCAAGAACGAGAACTGGGACGCGAAGACCGACCCGCTGCGCAAGCAGTACCCGGACAAGATCGTCGTCAAGCTGAAGGTCAACGCCGAGACGATCGACCAGGACGTCCAGGCCGGTGACGCGATCGACCTCGGTGGTACCGGTGTTCAGGCCGCGACCCAGGCGAAGGTCGTCAACGACGCGAGCCTGAAGGCCAACACGGACAACACCTACGGTGGCCGTCTGGTCTACATGGCGATCAACAACCAGGTCGCGCCGTTCGACAAGGTCGAGTGCCGCAAGGCCGTCGAGTACGCCATCGACAAGGTCTCCGTGCAGACCGCCGAGGGCGGCCCGATCCGCGGTGACATCGCCACCACCGTCCTGCCCCCGGACATCACCGGCTACGCGAAGGCCGACGTCTACGCGACCACCGGCAACAAGGGTGACGTCGCCAAGGCCAAGGAGCAGCTGAAGGCCTGCGGCAAGACGACGATCAACACCAACCTCTCGGCGCGCAGCGACCGCCCGCAGGAGATCGACGCGGCCACCGCGATCATCGCCTCGCTGAAGAAGGTCGGCATCAACGCCAGCCTGAAGCAGTACCCGTCGGGCAAGTACTTCACCGACTACGCGGGTGTGCCGACGTTCGACAAGAAGCAGAACATCGGCCTGCACATGATGCAGTGGGGTGCCGACTGGAACTCCGGTTACGGCTTCCTCCAGCAGATCCTGCACGGTGACGCGATCGGTGCGTCCGGCAACACCAACCTCTCGTATCTGAACGACAAGCAGATCAACCAGATGCTCGAGCAGGCCATCGCCACCGAGGACGACACCGCCCGCAACGCCCTGTACGGGCAGATCGACAAGCGCGCCATGGACCTGGCGGCGCTCGTCCCGCTGACCTACTTCAAGGTCCTGCTGTACCGCCCGTCCGGCTACACCAACCTGGTGTCCACGTCGGCCTTCAGCGGTCAGTACGACTACCTCAACATCGGCACGACCAAGAAGTAGCCCCGGAAGGCAGGTGAAGGCATTGGTGCCCGTGGGCCTCACGGCCCGCGGGCACCAGCGCCGGTCCCCGTGATCTCGTACATCCTCCGTCGGACGTTCGCGGCAGTGATCCTGCTGCTGGTCGTCACCGCGGTCACCTTCGCGATCTTCTTCCTGCTGCCGCGGATGGCCGGCCAGACCGCCGACCAGCTCGCGCAGCAGTACATCGGAAAGAGTCCGACGAAGGCCGACATCGCCGCGGTCAAGCAGAACCTCGGTCTGGACGAGCCCCTGTATGCCCAGTACTGGCACTTCATCAAGGGGATCGTGTCCGGCGCCACCTACAACCTGGGCCCCACGACGGCGCACTGTGACGCGCCGTGCTTCGGCTACTCCTTCAAGAACCACGTGGCGGTGTGGCCCCAGCTCACCTCGCGTCTTCCGGTGACCATCTCGCTGGCCGCCGGCGCCGCCGTGATGTGGCTGGTGTCCGGTGTGGTGATCGGCGTGATCTCCGCACTCAAGCCCCGCAGCTTCTTCGACCGCTCCTTCATGGGTGTCGCGCTCGCCGGGGTCTCGCTGCCCATGTTCTTCACGGGCAACCTGGCGCTGCTGCTCTTCACCTACCAGTGGCCGATCTTCGGGCGAACCTACGTACCGTTCACCGAGAATCCGGCCCAGTGGGCCAACACACTCTTCCCGGCGTGGTGTTCGCTGGCGCTGCTGTACTCCGCCATCTACGCGCGGCTGACCCGCTCGGGCATGCTGGAGACGATGAACGAGGACTTCATCCGCACGGCCCGCGCCAAGGGCCTGCGGGAGCGCAACGTGGTGGCCCGGCACGGGCTGCGCGCCGCGCTGACCCCGATCATCACCGTCTTCGGTATGGACCTGGGCCTGCTGCTCGGCGGCGCCGTGATCACCGAGACGGTGTTCTCGCTGCCCGGCATCGGCCAGTACGCGGTGCAGGGCATCACCGACAACGACCTGCCCCCGATCCTCGGCGTCACCCTGCTCGCCGCATTCTTCGTCGTGATCGCAAATCTCCTGGTGGACCTGTTGTACGCCGCCGCCGACCCGCGGGTGAGGCTCTCGTGACCGAACTCTCCAAGACCGGTGCCGCCCTGGGCGAGCCGGCTCCGGGGAACGCCCCCGACGCCTTCCTCGCGGTCCGCGACCTCAAGGTGCACTTCCCGACCGACGACGGCGTGGTCAAGTCCGTCGACGGGCTCAGCTTCGAGGTGGAGAAGGGCAAGACCCTCTGCATAGTCGGCGAGTCGGGCTCCGGCAAGTCCGTCACCTCACTGGCGATCATGGGCCTGCACCGGCTCGGCGCACAGGGCAAGCACGTGCGGATGTCCGGCGAGATCTGGCTGGACGGCAAGGAACTGGTCTCCGCCGACCCGGACGAGGTGCGCCGGCTGCGCGGCCGCGAGATGGCGATGATCTTCCAGGACCCGCTGTCCGCGATGCACCCGTACTACACGATCGGCAACCAGATCGTGGAGGCGTACCGGGTCCACCACAACGTCAGCAAGAAGATCGCGCGCAAGCGGGCGATCGAGATGCTCGACCGGGTCGGCATCCCCGAGCCGGCCAAGCGCGTGGACGGTTACCCGCACGAGTTCTCCGGCGGTATGCGCCAGCGCGCGATGATCGCCATGGCGCTCGTCAACAACCCCGAACTGCTCATCGCGGACGAGCCGACGACCGCACTGGACGTCACCGTCCAGGCGCAGATCCTCGACCTCATCCGGGATCTGCAGAAGGAATTCGGCTCCGCGGTCGTCCTCATCACCCACGACCTGGGTGTGGTCGCCGAGATCGCCGACGACGTCCTGGTGATGTACGGCGGCCGGTGCGTGGAGCGGGGCAGCGTCGACGACGTCTTCGAGCGGCCGCAGCACCCCTACACCTGGGGTCTGCTCGGCTCGATGCCGCGCATCGACCGGGAGACCTCCGAGCGGCTCATCCCCGTCAAGGGTCAGCCGCCGAGCCTCATCAACGTCCCCTCGGGCTGCGCCTTCCACCCCCGCTGCCCGTACGCGGACATCCCCAAGGGCGATGTCACCCGTACCGTGCGCCCGGAGCTCCAGCAGGTCGGCGGCGGGCACTTCTCCGCGTGCCACCTCTCGCCGGAGGACCGCACGCGGATCTGGACCGAAGAGATTGCGCCGAAGCTGTGAGTGAGACGAAGAAAACCGACGCCGCTCCGGAAGAGCGTGAGGTCCTCCTCAAGGTCGAGGGCCTGCAGAAGCACTTCCCGATCCGCAAGGGTGTCCTCCAGCGCCAGGTCGGTGCGGTCAAGGCGGTCGACGGCATCGACTTCGAGGTGCGCAAGGGCGAGACCCTCGGCGTGGTCGGCGAGTCGGGCTGCGGCAAGTCGACCATGGGCCGGGTCATCACCCGCCTCCAGGAGCCGACCGGCGGTTCGATCCACTTCGAGGGCCAGGACATCACGCGGCTGAACGCGGCCGGGATGCGTCCGCTGCGGCGGGACATCCAGATGATCTTCCAGGACCCGTACGGCTCCCTGAACCCCCGGCACACCATCGGCGGCATCGTCTCGGCGCCGTTCCGGCTGCAGGGCGTGGAGCCCGAGGGCGGGGTGAAGAAGGAGGTCCAGCGCCTCCTCGAGCTGGTCGGGCTGAGCCCCGAGCACTTCAACCGCTACCCGCACGAGTTCTCGGGAGGCCAGCGCCAGCGCATCGGCATCGCGCGGGCACTGGCCCTGAAGCCGAAGCTGGTGGTGGCGGACGAGCCGGTCTCGGCCCTCGACGTGTCGATCCAGGCGCAGGTCGTGAACCTGATGGACGACCTCCAGGAGGAGCTCGGCCTCACGTACGTGATCATCGCGCACGACCTGTCCGTCGTACGGCACGTCTCGGACCGTATCGCGGTGATGTACCTCGGCAAGATCGTCGAACTCGCCGACCGCACCTCGCTGTACGAGGCGCCGATGCACCCGTACACCAAGGCCCTGATGTCGGCGGTCCCGGTGCCGGACCCGAAGCGCCGCGGCGCCAAGTCGGAACGCATCCTGCTGCGCGGCGACGTCCCGTCCCCGATCTCCCCGCCCTCGGGCTGCCGCTTCCACACCAGGTGCTGGAAGGCCACGGAGATCTGCAAGACCACGGAGCCGCAGCTGGTCGAGCTGCGCCCCGGCCAGCGCGTGGCCTGCCACCACCCCGAGAACTTCGCGGACCAGGCCCCGCAGGACACCGTGCTCCTGTCGGTGGCCAAGGAGGCGGCCGAACTGGTCGCGGAGGAGGTCCTGGCGGAGAAGCCGGAGGCAGTGGTCGCGGCGGATACCGAGGCAGTGGCCGCGAAGACGGGGCCAGGCGCCAAGACCACACCCACCGCACCTCTCACGACGGGCGAGTCGGCCGACTCAGGGGCGCGGGGCGGAGCTGAATCTGCGGCTACCGCCGCGCGGGCGCGACCAGCCCCCACCAACCCGCAGCCGACCGACGAACCGGAAGACCCCGGTCAGGAGTCAACCGACAAGTAACGCATGACGAGTTGGCAAAGTCATGCACATGCCCGAACGGGAGAGTGAAGAGTCGTCCGTGTCCGACTTATCGGCGCACGCTCGAAGGGACGACACGATGGGACTCTCCCGTTCGGCACGCTTAGGAGCCGTCGCGACCGCGGCGGCTTCCTTCTTTGTGATCGCGGCCTCACCAGGCCCCGCCGCCGGCGACCCCGGCATCGGCGACCCCTACTTCCCACTCCTCGGCAACGGCGGCTTCGACGCCCGCCACTACACCCTCGACGTGGCGTACAACCCGGACACCGACCGTCTGGACGGCCGTACGACACTCACCGCCCGCGCCACCCAGAACCTCTCGTCCTTCGACCTGGACCTCCAGAAACTCGAGGTCACGGGAGTCGAAGTGAACGGCAGACGCGCCCAGTTCACCCGCGACGGCGACGAGATACGCATCACCCCGCGCCAATCCCTGCGCAAGGGCCACGACTTCACGGTCGCCGTCACCTACGGCGGTGTCCCCGAACCCCTCAGCGGCCCGATCGTCTTCGGCTCCGACTACGGCTGGATGAAGACCCCCGACGGCGTCTTCGTCGCCTGTGAACCCAACGCCGCCTCCACCTGGTTCCCGTCCAGCGACCACCCCTCCGACAAGGCCACCTACGACATCCGCATCAAAACCCCCAAGGGCCTGACCGCGGTCTCCAACGGCCGGCTCGTGTCGACGTACGACAAGGGCGGCTCGACGTACACCCACTGGCGCGAGAAGAAGCCGATGGCGACCTACCTCGCGACCGCCACCATCGGGAAGTTCGACGTCCGCACCGGGAAGACGCCGGGCGGCATCCCCATCTACACCGCCATCGACCCGGTGCTGCAGAACAGCAACAACGTCGACGTGTACGGCGTGACCGCCGAGGCCACCGACTACTGGTCGCAGGTCTTCGGGCCGTACCCCTTCGAGGAGACCGGCGCGATCGTCGACGACATGCCGCAGGCGGGGTTCTCGCTGGAGGTGCAGTCGAAGCCGGTGTACTCGGCGGTGCGCAACGAGACCACCATCGTGCACGAGCTCGCCCACCAGTGGTTCGGCGACTCGGTCTCGGTCGCGCACTGGAAGGACATCTGGCTCAACGAGGGCTTCGCCACCTACGCCCAGTGGCTGTGGGCCGAGCACAGGGGCACCCGCAGCGCCCACGACTCCTTCCTCGCCGGCTATGACGCCCGCCCCGCCGACAACGCGTTCTGGCAGATCACCGTCGGCGACCCGCAGCGCGACACGATGTTCGCGTCCGCGGTCTACCAGCGCGGCGCGATGACCCTCCAGGTGCTGCGCGAACGGATCGGCGACAAGGCGTTCTTCAAGCTGCTGCCGGCCTGGACCGCGCTCCATCGCTACGGCAACGCCGACACCGCCGACTTCATCCGGCTCGCGGAGAAGGTCAGCGGACAGCAACTGGACGACCTGTTCCGCACCTGGCTCTTCACGACGGGCAAGCCGGCCCTGTAACAGCCCCTGCGCAAGAATGCGGTGTGCTCCAGCAACTGTTCAGCCCCTCCGTCCAGCACACGCTCGACCTCGTCGGCATCTTCGTGTTCGCCATCTCCGGCGCGCTGCTGGCCGTCCGCAAGAACTTCGACGTCTTCGGCATGGCCGTACTCGCCGAGGTCACCGCGCTGGGCGGGGGGCTGTTCCGGGACCTGATCATCGGCGCGGTACCCCCCGCCGCCTTCACGGACCTGGGGTACTTCATCACCCCGCTGCTCGCCGCCCTGCTGGTCTTCTTCCTGCACCCGCACGTGGAGCGCATCCAGGCCGGTGTGAACGTCTTCGACGCGGCCGGCCTCGGCCTGTTCTGCGTCGCCGGGACGACGAAGGCCTACGAGTACGGGCTCGGCCTCACCCAGTCCGCCACCCTCGGCCTCGCCACCGCCGTCGGCGGCGGTGTCCTGAGGGACGTGCTCGCCAACGAGGTGCCCTCGCTGCTGCGGTGGGACCGCGACCTGTACGCGGTCCCGGCGATCGTCGGCGCCACCATGGCCGCCCTGTGCATCCGGTACGACGTTCTCTCCCCGTTCACCAGTGGGCTCGCGGCCCTCACCGCCTTCGTACTGCGCCTGCTCGCGATGCGGTTCCACTGGCGAGCTCCGCGGGCGTGGAACCGGCGCTCGACCGTGCGTGAGGAGTAGTGCCCGCCCGGCCGCGCAGCAGCCCCATCTCCTCGGTCAGCCACCGGAACGCCGGGACCACCTGCGGCCGCCACAGCGCCATGTTGTGGCCGCCCGCGCTCTTCGGGACGTAGACGACGTGCACGGTGGTCGGCGCCTTGGCGATCTGTTCGAGACCGGCGGCCGCCTCGTAGCCGTCGCCCGGCTGGCCGGACTGGTAGAGCGCGATCGCGGGTGGCGTGCGGGCCTCGCGCAGCAGCACGTAGGGATTGTTGGCGCGGCGCAGGGCGGGGGTCTCGGCGGCCAGCGAATTGCGTTCGCCGATCGGGTCGTTGTAGCCCGACATGCTGACTGCGGCCCGGTAGCGGTCGGGGTGCGCGACGGCGAGCTTCGTCGCGCAGTGCCCGCCCGCCGAGTAGCCGGCCACCGCCCAGCCCGCGGGACCGGCCTGGGCACGGAAGTTGTCGGTGACCATCTTCGGCACGTCGACGCTGAGCCAGGTGTCGGCGTTCACCGTGCCCGTGATGTTGGCGCAGCCGGTGTCCACCCCGGCCAGCAGGTTCATGCGCGGGGCGACCAGGATGAAGGGCGCCACCCGGCCCTCCCGCATCAGCGGTCGCAGTTGGTTCACCGCGTGCAGCGACCCGAACCAGGCCTTCGCCGAGCCCGGATAGCCCGACAGCAGCTCCACCACGGGGAACTTGCGGTGCCGGTAGGCGGGTGTGCCGTACTGCGGCGGCAGCCAGACGTAGACCTCGGCGTTCACGCCCGAGACCCGGCCCTTGAGCTGGGTCACCCGGACCCCGTGCATGCCGGGTCCGGTGGCCTTCCTGAAGTGCTGCTCGACCCTGGGCAACCGTTTCAGCGAGATACCGCCGGTGCCGTCGGCGCCGAGGTCCGCGGCCTGCTGGACGTGGTTGCCGGTGCCGAGCAGGTCGGCCCAGTTGTCGTACAGGTTGTTCTGGTTGTTGACCACCGCGAAGACGAGTCCGACGGCCGTGCCCTGGGCGAACAGCACCATCAGTACACGGGCGGCGGCGCGTGCGATCCGGGGGCCCCGCAGCCGCGACCACAGGGCGAGCGGCAGCACGAGGGCGACGACGGACAGCACGATCAGCGTGTAGAGGAACGCGGTCCCGGTGAGGCTCATGTCCCTGTAGAGGGCGACACCGGGGCCCGGGTTTACGGACGAGTACGGACACTTACCGAAGAATTGCCCGGGTCTCACCTGGACCGGCCTGTGGGGAGCGCGAGAAAAGCTACCGCTTAGTAGTTTGTTGTTGTACCGTTCAGGCATGCCAGAAGCAGCCTCCGCCACGCGTGTCACCATCGGCGACAGCGAGTTCGACCGGGACACCGCGGTCACCCGCCGCGCACCCGGCGTCTACGACATCGACCTCTCCGCGGGCTGGACGATCATCAGCGCCGTCAACGGCGGCTATCTGCTGGCCATCCTGGGCCGCGCCCTCGCGGACGCCCTGCCGCACGCCGACCCGTTCACGATCTCCGCGCACTACCTGACCGCGTCCCAGCCCGGACCCGCGGTGATCCGCACGGACGTGGTCCGCACCGGCCGCACCCTCTCCACCGGCCAGGCCTCGCTCTTCCAGTACGACGAGGAGGGCAAGGAGGTCGAGCGCATCCGCGTCCTCGCCTCCTACGGCGACCTCGGCTCCCTTCCCGACGACGTCCGTACGTCGGCGAAGCCGCCCGCGATCCCGCCGGTGGACCAGTGCTTCGGCCCCGAGGACGGTCCGGCCCCCGTCGAGGGCAGCTCCGCCATCACCGACCGGCTGATGCTCAAGCTGGACCCCTCGACCCTGGGCTGGGCCCTCGGCGCCCCGTCCGGCAAGGGCGAGATGCGGTCCTGGTTCGGGCTCGCCGACGGCCGCGACGCCGACCCCTTCTCCCTGCTCCTCGCCGTGGACGCGCTTCCGCCCACCGCCTTCGAGATCGGCCTCAAGGGCTGGGTGCCCACGGTCGAACTCACCGTCCACATCCGCTGCCGCCCGGCACCGGGCCCGCTGCGCGTCTCCATCACCACCCGCAACCTCGCCGGCGGCTTCCTCGAGGAGGACGCCGAGGTCTGGGACAGCGCCGACAGGTTGGTGGCACAGTCGCGCCAACTTGCCAGGGTCAGGTTGTCCTGACCCACCCGGGGGCGCGCCTGCGGTTCTCCGACCGCGTGGCCGCTCGTGTCACGGGCTTGTACCAGCGAGTAGGTCGAAGGCCGCAGGGGAAGCCCAGGTCGGACGGGGTGCTTTAGCCGCGCTTTGCCCTGCACACAGGCGGGGGACAGTGGGGCCCCAAGAAAGGCCTAAGGGCCGTTGGTTGAGTTCCGGGCCTCAGGACTTCCTCATCCTCCCTGGAGCTGTCTCTCATGAAGCGTGTGCGTCTTCTCCCCGCAGTGGCCCTGTTGGCGCTCTCGCCCCTCGCCCTGGTGGCCTGTGGCTCGGGCGACTCGTCGTCGACCTCGAACAGTGGCAACTCGGGTCAGCAGCAGAACTGTCAGGCCCCGACCGGCAACGCCTCCGGAATGCCGAGCGGCGCCCCCTCGGGCGGCCCCACCGGCAACGCGACCGCACAGCCGTCGGGCGCGCCCGGCGGCAACCCCTCCGGCATGCCGAGCGGCGGCCCAGGCGGCGGCCAGGGTGGCCAGGGCGGCCCCGGCGGCGGCATG
>NZ_MJAH01000022.1 GCF_001746295.1 Streptomyces sp. LUP47B
GTCTCGGCGGGAGCCTCGGCGGCCACCGGCACCACGGTCTCGGCAGCCTCGGCCGACGCGGTCGCACCGGCGGGCGCGGACGCCCGGCGCGTCGCACGCCGACGCGGACGCCCGGCGGGCGCGGCGGACTCGGCGCTCTCAGTGGTCTCGACGTTCTCGTCGAGCTTCTCCTCCTCGTCCGTGACGAGGTCCTCAGCCTCCGCGGCCGGTATGGCCGGAGCGACGACCTCCTCGCCGCCCGGGGCGGCGGCGACCGGCGGTCCCGCCGGCCTGGACGCGGCACGGCGCCGACGACGCGGCGGCAGGGTGTCGCTGGGAGTGTTCTGTTCGGAACCCTCGATGGGTTCGGTCGGTTCGAGCATGCGGGCATTTCTCCCGTCAGGCTCCCGGGCGCCGCACCTGGTCCGGCAGGGATGCCGGTGACGTCCGCGGCTCGCGCGATGCGCGGTGCCGCCGTCCGGGGCGCGGGCGCCGCACGGGAGCTCTCTGTGTCCTGTCTCGCCGGTTCCGTACGCCCTTGTTGGGTACGGCCTGGCGAAAGTCTTGTGGTCAGTGCACTGCCCGACCCAGGTGGCTCCCGAGTACGAGGGCTGCGCTACGACGCCCGTCCTTCGCGGGACCTTCCTTACGCCGGCGTCTTCGCGGCGGCAGTCGCTTCGGCCGTTGAACGGGCCTCGACTGCCTCGCGGTCGGGCGCGAGCGGGTCGGTCACCGTGCCGGTCTCTTCATCGAGCAGCCCCTGCGCCAGCCTGGTCACCGCTGCGGGGACCGGCGGCGCCAGGTCGGCCACGGCGCGGAGACCGGACAGGACGTCGTCGGGTCGAACGGCAGGCGTCACGTGCCGAACAACCAGCCGCAGTATCGCACAGGGCTGGTCGGTCGGCCTATCAGCAAGTTCACTGTGCGTTTCAAGTTGTACGACCGCGGGGCGGGCGTCGAAGGTCCGAAGGCCGTTCTTGGTGGTGCGCTGGACCTCGACTGCCTCGGCGGCGTTGAACGCGGCGACCGCGCGCCCGGCCTCTGCCGGGTCCACGCCGTCCAGCCTGAGCTCCCATACGGAAGCGGTGAGCCGGTCGGCGAGTCCCGAGGTCCGGGCCTCGACCGCGTCGACGACATCGAGCCCGGCGGGCATCGACTCGTCGAGGAGAAGCCGGAGCTTCTCCGGGTCGCGCGCCTGTGTGAGCGCGATCTCCAGGTACTCCGCCTCGCTGCCCGTGCCGGTGGGTGCGGCATTGGCGTACGACACCTTCGGATGCGGCGTGAACCCCGCCGAGTACGCCATGGGCACCTCGGCGCGGCGCAGCGCACGCTCGAAGGCGCGCTGGAAGTCACGGTGGCTGGTGAACCGGAGGCGGCCGCGCTTGGTGTAGCGCAGTCGGATGCGCTGCACCGCCGGTGCGGGCGGCGGGCCTTCGGGCTGTCGCTTGCCCAGTGTCGCTCAGTCCTTCGTGAGTGCGGTCGTACTGCTACCAAGAGTACGTGTGTCGGCGCCCGTCGGTTCCCGCAGGGCCACAGCCTCACGCTCACGGGTCTCGCCGACAGCGCGGACATCGCGCACAGCGCCCACCTCGCCCGCGTCGCCGAAGAGCATCCGCCGGAAGTCCGCCCGGGCCTGCCGTACGGATTCGCGGGCGGAGGCGAGCGCTGCCCGGGTGATCCGTCCCACACTGCGCGCGGCCTCGGCGACGGGACGCAGCACCACGTCCCGGATCACGTGCCCGACCGGGGTCAGCACCGTGCGGTACACCCAGCGCACCGGCTCGACGAAGATCCAGCGGAAGAGGGTCCCGAGGAACCGCCCGACCGCGAGGGAGATGTGCCCGGCGATCCGCCAGGCGTGCCCGAGCGCGTCCCACACCTCCCGGCCGGCGACGGCAAGGACCCTTCCCAGGGGCGCGAGGACCCAGCGCCACAGGGCGACCGCGGGCAGGACGAGCAGGATGCGGGCGATCCAGTACAGGGCGACACCGATGCCGGTGACAACGGTGCCCGCCAGCCACGCGAGCCCCCTGGCGCACCAGACGATCGCGCGCCCGATCGGCGTGAAGATCCAGGCGAGCACCGCGCCGACGCCCTTGAGGAGCCACACGATCCCGTGCCCGACCGGAGTGAACATGCGCGCATACAGCCACACCAGCCCGGCCGCGATCCCCCGCAGGACCCACGCGATGCCGCGCCCGATCAGTGTGAGTACCGCGCCGACGCCCTTGAGGAGCCACACGATCCCGTGCCCGACCGGAGTGAGCACGCGCGCGTACAGCCACACCAGCCCGGCCGCGATCCCCCGCGCCAGCCACGCGATGCCCTGCCCGACCGGCGTCAGCACATACCGGTACAGCCACACCAGGGGGATGACGACGAGCACCTTGGCGAGCCATCCGACCGCCTTGGCGAGGGGCACAACCACATAGCGCCACAGGGCCACGCACGGCCAGACGACCAGCGCCCGCCACAGCGGCCGCAGCACGCTGTCCCGCAGGAACCGCCCCACCACGACGAACGCGTCCCACACGATCCGCACGGGCACGACCAGCACGAGCACGACGATGCGTACGGGGATGCGAATCGCGACGGTCAGACATCCCTCGGGCGGGGGTGCCTGCGGCGCGGGCTGCTTCTCCAGGTCCATAACGACGTAGACGCCTCAGTTCCCCGTACGGATCCAGTACCGCAGCTTTACACCGCGCCGGTCCTCGAATTCTCCGCCATTGGCCTCGATCACCTTACGAGACGCGGTGTTGGTGGCGTCACAGGTGACCAGGGCCCGGTCGATGCCGAGTTGACGGCAGACGGGCAGAGCGGCCGCGAGCATGGCGGTCGCGTGTCCCCGTCGCCGGGCACCGGGGCGTACCACGTATCCGATGTGGCCGCCGAGCTCCAGCAGGTGCGGGGTGAGGCGATGCCGTATCGAGAGCCTGCCCAGGAACGTGTCGTCCTCGACGTACCAGAGGTTCGTCATGGGCACCCGGTCCGGCCTGCGCGGCCGTCGCGTCTCCGCACGCAGCATGTCCACATGGGCCGCGAATCCCGCAGGCTCCCGCCACGCCTTCTCGTTCATCCCGCGCTGCCCGCTCTCCAGCACGGCCGGGTCGAGGCTCGCGTCGGTGAACTCACGTATCGCGTCGAGGTAGGAGGCGTGGAACCGGACGTCGGGCAGGGTCAGCTGCGGCATCGCCCCATGATGGCGAGACCACGGGCCGCCGGACCACCTGGTTTCACGGGGCCGCTCCATGGCCCGGCGCGGGCCCGTGCACTATGTCCCCATGATTACGCTTACGAAGGAAGACGGCCCCGCCGACCTGGACGGCGTGACCCATCTGTCCATAGGGGCCTCCTGGGACCCCACCGCGGGCGCCAGCGGCGGGGTGATCGGCAAGCTCCGCCGCAAGTCCGGCACGGACCTCGACCTCATCGCCATCGCCATGCACGACGGCGACCCGGTGCGTCTGGCGGGCCTCGACTCGCTCGACCCGATAGGCAACGGCTCCCTGCTGCACAGCGGCGACAACCAGACCGGCCACGGGGACGGCGACGACGAGACGGTCACCGTCGAGTTCGCGAAGCTCCCGCCGCACATCACCTCGATCGTCTTCGTCGCCGCCGCCTACAAGAAGGGCAGTTCCTTCCAGAAGGCCCGCAACATCAGCTTCAAGGTCTACGACGCCAGCGGCGGCAGCTCCCAGCAGGTCGCCGACATCTGGCCGAGCATGCTCACCACGGACAACGGCTGCGCGGTCGCCAAGGCCGTCCGCGTCGGCAACGCCTGGAAGCTCGAAGTGATCAACACCACCGGCAAGATCAAGCAGGGCGACGAACTGGCCCTCATGCGCTTCGCCGTAAGCAAGTAGGGGGTACCCCGGCAGCGAGATGCTGAGGGGCGGCCACGGCACCGGCCGCACGGCGAATGCCTCGGACGGAGGGTCGCTCACCCACTCAGATGCGCTCGGCGAGCAACCGGTCGTGAGGGTGTGCATGGTGAGTTCATGAACACAACACCTCTCTCCAAGAAGGCCGTTTCCCGCTTTCCGCGAGTATTCGCGGTGACTGTCGCCGTAGGCATCGCCTGTGCGGCGGGGATGGCAACCGCCACCTCCGCCGTCGCCGCGACGCCCGCCACGCACGCCGTCACCAAGGCCGCCCCGGCCGGCGGCCACGGTGGTGGCGACGGCGAGCACTTCCAGTGCGGCAACGGCCTCCTGCCCATCCTCAGCTTCTGCAACTGACGTACAGGCGACGACACTTCCCCGCCGTCAGCCGCATCACCACACAACCGCACATGTGAATCCCGTCCAACGCAGGGCGGTCGGGAAGAGGGAGCGGAACCCTCTTCCCGATCGCCCTGCCGACCTGCCCAGAGGCACGCCATTGCTGTGACCGTGCCCCCTGTTGGCGCTGCTGTTGTCAGTCGAACTGCTCAACTGTGCTGTGAAACGGCATCGCTTGCCTGCTGCCACATTTCGTAGTTCCCGCATTCCGCCGTGATCTCGGCGGTCGTCTGGGCCGCGGTGATGAAGTCGTCGATCACCGGTGAGGCGTGTGATGCCGCTGTCGCGAGGCACACCTGGTCGGGTGTCAGGTCCGGGACGGGCACGTAGACGACGTCCGGATGTGAGTAGAACACGGATGCCGAGCGGGCCAGGAAAGAGATGCCCCGGCCGGCCGCGACATGCTCGAGGGTCTCGTCCACCCCGCGTACCAGGTACCCGGCGTTGGGGTGCGGGCGCCGGGTGGGCTGTGTGTTGGGGTCGGCGTGCCAGAGCAGGGGTTCGCCGGCCAGGTCGGCCTCGGTGAGCTCCTCCTTGCCGGCCAGCCGGTGGCCGGCGGGCAGCACCGCCACCCGCGGCTCGGTGTACAGCGGGAGGACACGCAGGCCCACCTCGTCGAGGGGCAGCCGCACATAGGCGACGTCGATACGGCCGTCGAGGAGCATCGCGGCCTGGTCGTCCCCCTCGACGCGCTGTACGTCCACGACCACGTCCGGGTGCCGGGCCTCGAAGGCCCGCGCCGCCGGGATCACCGGGATGCCGGCCCGGAAACCGACCATCAGCCGCCGGCCACCCCGGGCCGCTACGGACACCCGGCGGCGGGCCGCGTGCGCGGACGCGAGCAGCGGACCGGCATCGGCCAGCAGCTGGCGGCCCGCGTCGGTCAACGCCACGCCGTGACGGTCCCTGGTGAACAGCGAGGCACCGAGATCCTGCTCGAGCGCGCGGATCTGCCGGCTGAGCACCGGCTGCGCGATATGCAGCTCATCGGCGGCGCGGCCGAAGTGCAACCGGTCGGCCACGGCGACGAAGTAGCGCAGTTTACGCAGGTCCATATCCTCCATGGCATCTCCCAATCCGGTGATGCCTCCAGGGTATCACCACGCCCAAAAGAGGTCTTGGACACCCGTTCAGATGGATGGCAGCCTTAATAAGTACCTATTGGGGCCGAATCGAATTCGACAGAAGAATTCGACATCGGAACGAGAAAGCGGAACCCGAAAGCGGGAACATCAACGCCGTCGAGATCATCGACCGTGACCCGGCCAAGGCCAGGAACTGGCCGCCCCGCTCGGCGGCGCCACTGTCGGGGCCGAGGGCAGTTCCGGCACGCAGGAGGTCGCCAAGGCGGCCCCCGCCGACGCAGTTATCGGCTGAGCGCGACCACATCACCACTTCTCGCGCCACTTCACGTCAGTCGATCCACGGCACGAGAAGAAAAGCCTCTCCACCTACCCTTATAAGGAAAGCGAAATGCGCGTTTTCGTCGCCGGCGGGACCGGCCATTCCGGTTCGTACATCATCCCCGAGCTCATCGCCGCCGGGCACGAGGTCACCGGCCTGGCCCGGTCGGACACAGCCGCGGCGGCACTGTCCGCGCTCGGCGCGAAGGTGCGCCGCGGCGACCTCGAGGATCTGGACGGGCTCAAGGAGGCGGCCGCGGACTCCGACGGCGTCATCCACGTCGCGCACAGGCAGGACCTGCTTCCCACCGGCGGGCTCGACGCCGTGGCCGCCGCGGAGGTCCCGATCATGCTCGCGTACGGCGAGGCACTCGAGGGAACCGGAAAGCCGCTGGTCGCAGCGGGGAGCATAGGCTCGCCGGGGAACCTGGGCCGACCGGCCACCGAGGAGGACCCGGCTCTTCCCGGCGGCGATGAGTACAAGGGCACCCTGCGGGTTCGTAACGACGTGGAACGTGCCGTGGTCGGTCTCGCCGAGCGGGGAGTGCGGTCCTCGGTCGTGCGGATTGCCAACATCGCGCACAGCACGACCGATCGTGTCGGCTTCCTCCCCACGCTGATCGCGCTCGCGAAGGAGAAGGGTTTCGTCGGCTACCCCGGAGACGGCGCGAACCTGTGGAACGCCGTGCACATCCGTGATCTCGCCTCCGTGTTCCGCCTGGCGCTGGAGAAGGGGCCGGCCGGCAGGTACTGGCACGCGGTCGGGGACGGTGGCATTCCGCTCCGCGAGATCGCCGAGGCCATCGGCAGCCGTCTGGGCCTGCCCACGGTAAGCATTCCCGTGGACGTACTGATGGTGCCGGGACACTTCGGGTTCCTCGCGAACATCGTCACGCAGAGCTACCCGGCGTCCAACCTCGTCACCCGCCGGGACCTCGGCTGGGAACCCGCCCAGCCCGGCCTGCTCGCCGATTTGGACAACGGCCACTACTTCCCCGCCGGCTGATCCCAGCGACCCAAATCGCAGAGAGGGACGCCGAGAATATGACGACTGTGGGATTCATCGGAAGCGGACAGATCGGCAGTACCGTCGCGCGGCTCGCCATCGAGGCCGGGCACCAGGTCGTGCTCAGCAATTCGCGCGGTCGTGAGACGCTCGCGGACACGGTCGCGGAACTGGGGCCGCGGACGTCCGCGGCGTCGAGCGGGGAGGCCGCGGCAGCCGGTGACATCGTCGTGGTCACGGTGCCCGTCAAGGCGTTCCCCGACCTGCCCGCCGCGTCACTGGCCGGGAAGACGGTCATCGACACCTGCAACTACGGCCCCGAGCGTGACGGGAACATCCCCGAACTCGACAGCAAGTCGCTCACCTCGAGCGAACTGCTGCTCCGGTACCTCCCGGACGCCATGGTCGTAAAAGCGTTCAACAACATCTTCTACAAGCACCTGCTGTCACTCGCCCGCCCGGCGCGGGCGACCGACCGCTCCTACCTGCCGATCGCCGGGGACTCCGCGCCCGCGAAGGCGGCGGTGACCGCGTTCGTCGAATCCATCGGATTCAGCGTCGTGGACGCGGGACCGCTGGCCGACAGCTGGCGGCAGTCGACGGGCACGCCGGTGTGGGGAACCCCGTACGGGCCCTACTCGGACGAGAAGGGCCGGCCGACCGACGAGGACACCATCCGCGCGGCACTGGCCACCGCAACACACTGACCGGCCTTAGGGGACGTCAGCGACCGACTCTTCCTCGCTGCCGTCCCCCAGGGCATCCACCATGCGCCGCGACGCCTCACTCACGTCAGTGGGAGTGCCCACTCGCAGCGGGCGCCGACGCGGCGTTCTTGACCGTCAGAGGCAGCAGCTTCTTCCCGGTCGGTCCGATCTGGATGGCCGTGTCCATCTGCGGGCACACCCCGCAGTCGAAGCAAGGCGTCCACCGGCAGTCCTCGACCTCCGTCTCGTCGAGGGCGTCCTGCCAGTCCTCCCAGAGCCAGTCCTTGTCGAGGCCGGAGTCGAGGTGGTCCCAGGGGAGGACTTCCTCGTACGTCTTCTCGCGGGTCGTGTACCAGTCGACGTCCACGCCGAAGGCGGGCAGCGTCTTGTCGGCGCAAGCCATCCAGCGGTCGTAGGAGAAGTGCTCGCGCCAGCCGTCGAAGCGGCCGCCGTCCTCGTAGACGGCGCGGATCACGGCGCCGATCCGCCTGTCACCCCTCGACAGCAGGCCTTCCACGATGCCGGGCTTGCCGTCGTGGTAGCGGAAGCCGATCGAGCGGCCGTACTTCTTGTCGCCGCGGATCTTGTCGCGGAGCTTCGCCAGGCGGGCGTCCGTCTCCTCCGCCGAGAGCTGCGGGGCCCACTGGAAAGGTGTGTGGGGCTTGGGGACGAAGCCGCCGATCGAGACCGTGCAGCGGATGTCGTTCTGGCCGGAGACCTTGCGGCCCTCGGCGATCACCTTCGTGGCCATGTCAGCGATCTGCAGGACGTCCTCGTCGGTCTCCGTCGGCAGGCCGCACATGAAGTACAGCTTCACCTGTCGCCAGCCGTTGCCGTAGGCGGTGGAGACCGTGCGGATCAGGTCCTCTTCCGAGACCATCTTGTTGATGACCTTGCGCATGCGCTCCGAGCCGCCCTCGGGGGCGAAGGTCAGGCCCGAGCGGCGGCCGTTGCGCGTCAGTTCGTTCGCCAGGTCCACGTTGAAGGCGTCGACTCGGGTGGAGGGGAGGGACAGGCCGATCTTGTCCTCCTCGTACCGGTCCGCCAGGCCCTTGGCGATGTCGCCGATCTCCGAGTGGTCCGCGGACGACAGGGAGAGGAGGCCTACTTCCTCGAAGCCCGTCGCCTTCAGGCCCTTGTCCACCATGTCGCCGATGCCCGTGATCGAGCGCTCGCGGACCGGGCGGGTGATCATGCCCGCCTGGCAGAAGCGGCAGCCCCGGGTGCAGCCGCGGAAGATCTCGACCGACATGCGTTCGTGGACCGTCTCCGCGAGGGGGACGAGGGGCTGCTTGGGGTACGGCCACTCGTCCAGGTCCATGACGGTGTGCTTGGACACGCGCCACGGGACGCCCGACTTGTTGGGGACCACGCGCGCGATACGGCCGTCGGGGAGGTACTCGACGTCGTAGAAGGCGGGGATGTACACCGAGCCCGTCTTCGCGAGGCGGAAGAGGACCTCCTCGCGGCCGCCCGGCCGACCCTCCGCCTTCCAGTCACGGATGATCTTCGTCATGTCGAGCACGGCCTGCTCGCCGTCGCCGATGATCGCCGCGTCGATGAAGTCCGCGATCGGCTCGGGGTTGAAGGCCGCATGGCCGCCGGCCAGCACGATCGGGTCGTCGAGCGTGCGGTCCTTGGACTCCAGCGGGATGCCCGCCAGGTCCAGCGCCGTCAGCATGTTGGTGTAGCCCAGCTCCGTGGAGAAGGACAGGCCGAACACGTCGAAGGCACCCACGGGCCGGTGGCTGTCCACCGTGAACTGCGGGACGTGGTGCTCCCGCATCAGCGCCTCGAGGTCCGGCCACACGCTGTAGGTGCGCTCGGCGAGGACGCCCTCCTGTTCGTTCAGCACCTCGTAGAGGATCATGACGCCCTGGTTGGGCAGCCCGACCTCGTACGCGTCCGGGTACATCAGTGCCCAGCGGACGTCACAGGACTCCCACGGCTTGACGGTGGAGTTGAGCTCTCCGCCGACGTACTGGATGGGCTTCTGCACATGCGGGAGCAGAGCTTCGAGCTGCGGAAACACAGACTCTGCGGCCGCAGCGACTTCGGCAGGCATCTCGCGAACCTTCGGTGGGCTTGGCTGAACTGACAGGGGTGACCATCTAGCGTAACGCGGCCGCGACCACCCCCCGTACGCCCGGAAGGTCAGAGGCCGTCCGCCTCGCCCCTGATCCCGTCCCAGAAGCCGGGCAGTTCGGCCTCCACGGCCGCCGCCCGCTGCTCCTCACGCCCGTAGAGCAGCCCGTAGGTGAAGGCGCTCTCCCCCGCCGCGTGGGCGACCGCGGACAGCTCGAGCAGGGTCTGCCGGGCCATCACGCTGTCCTGGTGCTCCCCCAGCAGGTTCTGGAGCGACTTCATGGACTTGACCATGGTCTTGGCCGGTTTGCCGAGGGCCGGGCGGGCCGCTTCGGCCGCGTAGCGGGTGCGCTTGGTCTTCTTGCGGGCCTCGTGGATCGCGGTGTCCCGGTCGGTTCCGGGCTCCAGCTCCAGCGCCTGTCCGACGAGCCCGGCGACCTTCCGGAAATCCTTCCGCACGGCCTTGGCGATCACCTTGTGGGGTTTCTTCCCGGCCGCCTTCAGCAGCGGCGGGTCGGCGATCAGCGCGTCCACGGTGTCGAGCAGGGCGAGGTAGCGCCGGGAGTCCAGGACGCCGATCAGCCGGGCGCTCGCCCCGCCGGGGCGGTCACCGGCCCAGGTGCTCAGCCGCGAGGCGACCGGCCCGTAGAGCAGCGTCCGCGGCACCTCGTCGAGAGCCGCGGTGAGGCGCTCGGACAGCACCTCGCGGTCCCGCTCCACGCCCAGTTCGCCGGCCAGCCACTTCAGATCGTCGCCGATCGGGTCGGTGACGGTCCGGTCGAGGACCGTGCCGTACGACTTGAAGGTGCTGCGCATCCGGCGGGTGGCGACGCGCATGCTGTGCACGGAGTCCTCGGCGTCCTGGCGGACGGCCGGGTCGAGTTCGAGGATCGCGTCCCGCTGGGCGCGGACGTACGCGAGGACGTGGTCGCCGGCCGTCACCGGGTCCGCCGTGACGGGGCTCTTCTTCTTGGGGGCCGTCTCCGCGAGGGCCCGGGCCAGCTTCGAGGAGGAGGCGGACGGCCGTACGTCCGCCTTGCGCAGCCGCTTCTCGACCTTGTCGAGGAAGGCAGGGTCGCCGTCGTCGGCGAGCTCCACCTCGATCTCGGTCCACTGGGCGTCGCCGACGCCGCCGCTGAGCCGCTCGGCGTGCACGGCGTCCACGCTGACCTCGGCGAGCAAGCGCCCCTGCGCGTCGAGGAGGTGGCGCACATCACGGTCCGAGCGCAGCCGGATCACGGGCAGCAGCTCGACGCCCCTGACCCGGGAGCGGACCAGGGCGGCGAGTTCGTCGGGGAGGGTGTCGGAGAGGGGGGCCCGGATCTCGTCGCGCACGCCCTCGGACACGGGCAACTTCAGGTGCCAGCCCGCGTCGGATCCGCCCGTGCGGCGGCGCAGGGTGATCGAGGACGCCACGAGGCGTTCGTCGGCCGTGTCGTAGTAGGTGGCGTCCAGATGCGCGACGCCCTTGTCGACGACGGCCTCGACCCCGGCGACTCCGGTCAGATCGGGTAGGCCGCTGTCGTCGGACTCGTACTTCCGCTCGATCTCCCGCTTTGTGTCCGCCATGAGTCAAATCTAGTGGTCAGCGGGCGGTTACGGCAGGGGGCCGCCACCACCCGGCCGACCTGCCTAGGCCGACATCGGCCGCTGCACTCTGATCGACTGCAGCAGTCCCACCGCGACCCATGTGGCGAACATCGACGATCCTCCGTACGACACGAACGGCAGGGGCAGACCGGTGACCGGCATGATCCCGAGGGTCATGCCGACGTTCTCGAAGGACTGGAAGGCGAACCACGCCACGATTCCGGCGGCCACGATCGTGCCGTACAGCTCGGTGGTCTCGCGGGCGATCCGGCAGGCCCGCCACAGGATGACCCCGAGCAGGACGATGATCAGGCCCGCGCCGACGAAGCCCAACTCCTCGCCGGCGACGGTGAAGACGAAGTCGGTCTGCTGTTCCGGGACGAACTGGCCGGTGGTCTGCGAACCGTGGAACAGGCCCGCGCCCGTCAGGCCTCCCGAACCGATGGCGATCCGCGCCTGGTTGGTGTTGTAGCCGACGCCCGCCGGGTCGAGGCTCGGGTTGGCGAAGGCGGCGAAGCGGGCGATCTGGTACTCGTCCAGGATGTGCAGCTGCCAGACCGCGATCGCGCCGGCCGCGCCCGCGCCGAGCAGTCCGAAGACCCATCGGTTGGAGGCACCGGAGGCGAGCAGCAGCCCGAGCACGATGATGACCATGACCATGACCGACCCGAGGTCGGGCATGAGCATCACGATGAGCATCGGTACGGCGGCGAGGCCCAGGGCCTGGAGCACGGTGCGGTGGTCGGGGTAGGGCTTGTCGCCCGCGTCGACCCGGGCCGCGAGCAGCATCGCCATGCCCAGGATGATCGTGATCTTCACGAACTCCGAGGGCTGGAGCGAGAAGCCGCCGCCGATCACGATCCAGGAGTGGGCGCCGTTGACCGTGGAGCCCAGCGGGGTGAGCACCAGTAGGAGCAGGAAGAGCGAGGCGCCGTACAGCAGGGGCACGGCGGTGCGCAGGGTGCGGTGGCCGACCCATACCGTGCCGATCATCAGGGCGAACCCTATGCCGGTGTTCATGAGGTGGCGGATCAGGAAGTAGTACGGGTCGCCCTGGTTGATCTCGGTGCGGTTGCGGGTCGCCGAGAAGACCAGGATCGAGCCGATCATGGACAGGGCGAGGGCCGAGAACAGTATCGGCCAGTCCAGCCGGCGGGCGAGCGAGTCGCGGGCCAGCAGCCGGGTCCAGCCCGCGCGCGCGGGGCCGTACCCGGAGACCTGGAAGCTGTTCGCCCCGGTCATGTGAGCATCCTCCGGCTCCCCCTCTTGCGGCGCCGCCTGCGGGTGTCACGGTTCCCGTTGGTCGGCGTGTTCACGGTCGCGGCCTGCTGCGTCCCGTCCGGCTCGGGCGACGCCTCCTGGCTCGCCCGCTGCTCCTTGGCCGGGTCCTTGGCGATCTTCGGGGACTTGATGGTCCCGTCCGTCTGGACCTTGGGCAGGCTCTTCTCAGGGGTGGGCAGCAGCGCGTTCTTCTTGTCGATGGTGCCGTCGGCCGAGACGCCGTACATGGCGTTGTAGATGTGGCGCACGGCCTCACCCGAGGCGCCCGAGCCGGTACCGGCCTGAGCGATCGTCATGACGACCGTGTAGTCCTTGGAGTACGTGGCCAGCCAGGACGTCGTCTGCTTGCCGTAGACCTCGGCGGTGCCGGTCTTGGCGTGCAGCGGGATCTTGTCCTGCGGCCAGCCGCCGAACTTCCAGGCGGCCGTACCGCGGGTGACGACGCCTTCAAGTGCGGTGTCCATGCCCTTGATGGTGGCCTGGTTGACCGGGAGCTTCCCGGTCGCCTTGGGCTTGATCTCCTGGACGGTCCTGCCGTCGGCGCTGATGATCGCCTTGCCGATGCTCGGCTGGTACATGGTGCCGCCGTTGGCGAGCGCCCCGTAGATCCTGGCCTCCTGGATCGGGGTGACGAGGGTGTCGCCCTGACCGATGGAGTAGTTGATGGAGTCACCCTCGCGCATCTTGTTGCCTTCGAGGCAGTTCTCGTACGCGATCTTCTCGACGTAGGTGCCGTCCTTCTTGCCGGTCCTGCACCAGCTGTCCTTGTTGGCCTTCCAGTACGACTCCTTCCACTGGCGGTCGGGGACGCGGCCGGTGACCTCGTTGGGGAGGTCGATGCCGGTCTCCTTGCCGAGGCCGAACTGGTGGGCGGCCTTGTAGAAGTAGTCCTTCGGCTCGCCCTTCTTGGGGTTGATGCCGCCGTCCTTCTTCCACTCCCGGTCGGCGAGGCCGTAGAAGACGGTGTCGCAGGAGACCTCCAGGGCGCGGCCGAGGGAGATGGGACCGAAGCTCTCGCCCTCGAAGTTCTTGAAGACCTGGCCGCCCACGGAGTACGAGCTGGTGCAGGGGTAGCCGCCGTCCCACTCGTAGCCGGCCTCGACCGCGGCGGCCGTGGAGACGACCTTGAACGTCGAACCGGGTGCGGACTGACCCTGTATGGCCCTGTTGAGCAGCGGGTAGTCGGAGCCCTTGCCGGTGAGCTCCTTGTAGTCCTTGGCGGAGATTCCGCCGACCCAGACGTTCGGGTCGTAGGTCGGGGCGGACGCCATCGCCACGATCCGGCCGGTCTTGGCCTCCATCACGACGACGGCGCCCGAGTCGGCCTTGTAGTTCTCGCCGGTGATCTTGTCGAACTGCTTGCGGGCGGTCTTCATCGCCTGATTCAGCTCGTACTCGGCGACCCGCTGGACGCGGGCGTCGATGCTGGTGACGAGGTTGGCGCCGGGCTGGGCCTCGTCGGCCTCGGCCTGGCCGATGACGCGGCCGAGGTTGTCGACCTCGTAGCGGGTGACGCCGGCCTTGCCGCGCAGTTCCTTGTCGTACTGGCGCTCCAGGCCCGAGCGGCCCACCTGGTCGGAGCGCAGGTAGGGCGAGTCGGTGTCCTGGGCCTTGGTGATCTCCTCGTCGGTGACCGGCGAGAGGTAACCGAGGACCTGGGCGGTGTTGGACTTGCCGGGGGCGGCGTAGCGGCGCACGGCCTCGGGTTCGGCGGTGATGCCGGGGAAGTCCTCGGCGCGCTCGCGGATCTGCAGCGCCTGCTTGGGGGTGGCCTCGTCGGTGATGGGGATCGGCTGGTACGGCGAGCCGTTCCAACAGGGCTGGGGCGTCTTCGCGTCGCACAGCCGGACCTTCTGCGTGACCTCCTCGGTGGACATGCCGAGGACCTTGCCCAGCTTGGTGAGGACGGCCTTGCCGTCGTCCTTCATCTTCAGCAGGTCGGTGCGGGAGGCGGAGACCACCAGCCGGGTCTCGTTGTCCGCGAGGGGCACTCCGCGGGCGTCCAGGATGGAGCCGCGCACCGCGGGCTCGACGACCTGCTGGACGTGGTTTCCGGAGGCTTCCTTGGCGTACGCGTCGCCTTCGCGGATCTGGAGATACCAGAGGCGGCCACCGAGGGTGCCGAGAAGGGACAGCACGAGGATCTGGATGACGACGAGCCGGATCTGGACCCGTGGGGTCCGTCCGGTCTCCGGAATGTTAGTCATGGGCGAAGCCCATCCCTTTGAGGGTGGTGGTGGGAGACGGGTGGGCATTGGTCACTGCGGCTGCCGCCCCCTCTCAGTGTGTGTATGTGTCATATACGGCGAACCTGTGAGCGCGGTCCGCCAACTTCCATGGGGTCACAGCCGCTTGACCCCCTTGATGCGGCCCACCCGCGCGGTCCGGGTCCGTGCCTTCGTCTTCAGGCTCCCGAGGCCGCCCCGCTGGCCGCCGATCTTCAGACCGGTGCCCGAGGACAGCCACCCGGAGGAGATGTTCGCCGAGTTGGCACCGGAGCCGGTCTCGGCGAGCGGGTCGTTCTCGGCGCGCCGGGCGAGCGCCATGATGCCGGGGACGACGAAGGGGGCGAGCAGGAGGTCGTACAGGGCGGCCGTGAACAGCAGGCTGGGGAGGCCGACATGGCGGGCGGCGGTGTCGCCGACGAGGGCGCCGACACCGGCGTACAGCAGGGTGGTGCCGATGGCGGCGGCGACCACGACGACCATGGGGCCGGTGGCCGACCTGAGTCTGCCGTTCTCCGGTTTGGCGAGGCCGGCGAGGTAGCCGATGACGCACAGCACCAGGGCGTAGCGGCCGGCCGCGTGGTCGGCGGGTGGCGCGAGGTCGGCGAGGAGGCCGGCGCCGAAGCCGACGAGGGCGCCGCCGACATGGCCGTAGACGAGAGCCAGGCCGAGGACGGTGAGGAGCAGCAGGTCGGGGACGGCGCCCGGGAGGTGGAGGCGGGCGAGGACGCTCACCTGGACGACCAGGGCGACCACGACCAGGGCGGAGGACAGCAGGATCCGGTTGACGCGCATGACTACAGCTCCTACTGCTCTTGCTGGATCTCGCCGTCGACCGGCGCATTGGCGGACGGGGTGACGGTGACCGTCACGGTCGGCGTGGGCGTCGGTTTCGGTTTGGCCGGGAGCACCGTGTCGCGCGGGTCCTTCTTCGGGGCCTGGACGACGACGCCGACGATGTCGAGCTTGGTGAAGCTGACGTACGGCGTGACGTAGAGGGTGCGGGTGAGGTCGCCGCCGGAAGGGTCGACGCGGGAGACCACGCCGACCGGGACGCCGGGGACGAAGGGCTTGTCGGCCTGTGAGCCGAAGGTGACCAGACGGTCGCCCTTCTTGACGTCGGCCTTGCCGTTGAGGAGTTCGACGCGCAGCGGACGGTCGCCCTGGCCGGAGGCGAAGCCGAGCTCGTCGGTGGCCTCCATGCGGGTACCGACGGTGAAGTCGGGGTCGTTGGCGAGGAGCACGGTGGCGGTGTTCGGGCCGACCGTGGTGACGCGGCCGACCAGGCCGTCGCCGTTGAGGACGGTCATGTCGCGCTGGATGCCGTCATTGGCGCCGACGTCGATGGTGATCGTCCAGGAGAAGCCCTGGGCCGCTCCTATGGCGATGACCTCGGCGCCCTTGATGCCGTACTGACCCTCGGCGGAGGTCTTCAGCATCTTGTCGAGCTGCTTGAGACGGCTGGAGTTGCGGTCGTCGCTGCCGAGTCTCGCCTTGAGGGCCGCGTTCTCCTTCACCAGCTCGGCGAGCCGGTCGTGCCGCTCGCCGGAGTCGCGGACGGCCGACACGGCGTTGCCGACCGGATCGACCGCGGTCGACACGCTGTCCTCGATCGGTCCGAACACGGCGGCCGCGGCCTGGCGGGCACCGTCGACCGGTGAGTCCTCCCCGCCGCGGATGTCGACCGTGATCAGCGCGAACGCGACGGCGATCAGCAGCACCAGGAGCAGCCGGCTCTCTCGTGTGTCCCTCACGTGCGGCGGCCGTGCCCTTCTCATTGGAGTTGCGTTTGTGGGAGCTTATGCCTCGATATCAACGATCCGCCGCACGAGAGGAGATCATCTCGTACGGCGGAATCGAAGAGTTACGTCATCTGCGCGGCTGGGCGTCCAGCACCTGCTGAAGCGCCTCGAACTCCTCGACGCACTTCCCGGATCCGAGCGCCACGCTGTCCAGCGGGTCCTCGGCGATGTGGATCGGCATGCCGGTCTCCCGGCGCAGCCGCTCGTCGAGTCCGCGCAGCAGGGCGCCACCGCCGGTGAGGACGATGCCGCGGTCCATGATGTCGCCGGAGAGCTCCGGCGGGCACTTGTCCAGGGTCGTCTTGACGGCGTCGACGATCGCGTTGACGGGCTCCTCGATCGCCTTGCGGACCTCGGCGGCCGAGATGACGACGGTCTTGGGCAGCCCGGAGACGAGGTCCCGGCCGCGGATTTCGGTGTGCTCGTCAGCGTCGAGGTCGTACGCCGAACCGATCGTGATCTTGATCTGCTCGGCCGTCCGCTCACCCAGAAGGAGGGAGTACTCCTTCTTGATGTGCTGGATGATCGCGTTGTCCAGTTCGTCACCCGCGACGCGGATGGACTGGGCGGTGACGATGCCGCCGAGGGAGATGACCGCGACCTCCGTGGTGCCGCCGCCGATGTCCACCACCATGTTGCCCGTGGCCTCGTGGACCGGCAGGCCGGAACCAATGGCGGCCGCCATGGGCTCCTCGATGATGTGCACCTGGCGGGCGCCGGCCTGGGACGACGCCTCGATGACGGCGCGGCGCTCGACGCCGGTGATGCCCGAGGGGACACACACGACGACGCGCGGCCTCGCGAGATACCGCCGCTTGTGGATCTTCAGAATGAAGTAGCGGAGCATCCGCTCGGTGATCTCGAAGTCGGCGATCACGCCGTCCTTCAGCGGCCGCACGGCAACGATGTTGCCGGGGGTCCGCCCGATCATCTTCTTCGCTTCGGCGCCGACCGCGAGGATGCCACCGGTGTTGGTGTTGATCGCGACGACGGACGGCTCGTTGAGTACGATCCCGCGACCCCTGACGTACACCAGCGTGTTGGCGGTCCCGAGGTCGACAGCCATGTCACGGCCGATGAACGACATTGAGTTCCCCATCAGGATTCGTCTGGCCTTCCCGGGAGCTTTCGAGGGCTTTTCAGGTCGGCGAAGTGGGTGCTGTGACGTGAAGGCTTCCATCGTAGACGCGCCTGCACGAACACTGCGCGAGGGTCTTCGCCATTGTCAGCAGATGTAAAGCCGCCCCGCTTGTGGAGACGGTCCATAGGGGGCACTCGTTCCCCCGATCGGCACGCATATGCCAAAGGACGGCCGAAAATGTACGGCCGTCCCAGGTCAGACGGGCGGATGAACTGACAGTTTGTCAGAAAATGCCACTGAACCTACGCACGAAACCCTATGCGCGCCCGGGGAAGAAGATCTTCACCTCGCGCTCGGCGGACTCCTCCGAGTCGGAGGCGTGGATCAGGTTCTCGCGGACGATGACGCCGAAGTCGCCGCGGATGGAGCCGGGCGCGGCGGCGATCGGGTCGGTCGGGCCGGCCAGCGCGCGGACGCCCTCGATGACCCGCTCGCCCTCGACGATCAGCGCGACGACCGGACCGGAGGCCATGAACTCCACCAGCGGCTCGTAGAAGGGCTTGCCCTTGTGCTCGCCGTAGTGCTGCTCCAGCGTGTCCTGGTCCAGGGTGCGCAGCTCCAGCGCGGTGATCTGCCAGCCGGCCTTGCGCTCGATTCGGCTGATGATCTCGCCGGTCAGGCCACGACGGACGGCGTCGGGCTTGAGGAGGACGAGGGTGCGCTGGCTCACGAGGGGCTCCTTGCCTGCTGACATGTGCGGTGGGACGAGATTACAGGGCGTGTCGGTGCGCTCGTCACACAGCGTCAGGTGCGGCTGAGTCGGCCTGGGCGGCGAATCTCGCCTTGGCCTCGTCGATCTTCCGGCCGTAGTGCACGGAGGCCCACCACAGTGCCGCGAAGATCGCGCCCATGAAGAACATGGTCGGGATGACGAACCCGGAGGCGATCAGGGCGATCTGGAGCGCCCAGCCGAGGGCGACGCCGCCGGGCCGGGTCACCACCCCGCACAGCGCGAGGCACAGGAACATGGCGATGCCGCTGACCGTCCACACCGTGGAGGTGGCCAGGTCGGGGTCCTTCATCGCGACCAGTCCGGCGAAGCCGATGACGAACAACTCGCCGATCAGCGTGGAAGCACAGAGCGTGCGCATGCTCGGGACTCAGCCCCTTCCCAGCAGCAGCCGGGCCTCGCCGACCGTGATGACCGACCCGGTGACGAGTACTCCGCCGCCCGCGAACTCGCCGTCCTCCTCGGCCAGCGTGATCGCCTCCTCCAGCGCGTCCGGCAGCCGCGGTTCGACCTGCACGCGGTCCTCGCCGAACACCTCGACGGCGATCGCGGCGAGCTCGTCGGAGTCCATCGCGCGGTGGCTGGAGTTCTGCGTGATCACGACCTCGGCGAAGATCGGCTCGAAGGCCTCGAGCAGCCCCCGTACGTTCTTGTCGCCGCTCGCGCCCACCACGCCGATGAGCCGGCTGAAGTCGAAGGCCTCGCCGACCGCCTCGGCGGTGGCGCGGGCGCCCGCCGGGTTGTGGGCGGCGTCCAGGACGACGGTCGGGGAACGCCGTACGACTTCGAGGCGGCCCGGGGAGGAGACGGCCGCGAAGGCCTTGCGGACGGTGTCGATGTCGAGGCGGTCCTGGCGCTGGGCGCCCACGCCGAAGAACGCCTCCACGGCGGCGAGCGCCACGGCCGCGTTGTGCGCCTGGTAGGGGCCGTGCAGCGGCAGGTACACCTCTTCGTACTCGCCGCCGAGGCCGCGCAGGGTGACCAGTTGGCCGCCCACGGCGACCTGACGCGAGACGATCCCGAACTCCAGGCCCTCGCGCGCGACGGTGGCGTCGACCTCGACGGCCTTCTTCAGCAGCACCTGGGCCGCGTCGACCGGCTGCTGGGCCAGGATGACGGTCGCGTCCTGCTTGATGATCCCGGCCTTCTCGCCGGCGATCGCCGCGTGCGTCTCGCCGAGCCGGTCGGTGTGGTCCAGGTCGATGGAGGTGACCACGGCGACATCGCCGTCGATGACGTTGGTGGCGTCCCACGAGCCGCCCATGCCGACCTCCACGACGGCCACGTCGACGGGCGCGTCCGCGAAGGCGGCGTACGCCATGCCGGTCAGCACCTCGAAGAAGGACAACCGGTACGGCTGCTGCCCGTCGACCATCTCGACGTACGGCTTGATGTCCTCGTACGTCTCGATGAACCGCTCGGCCGGGATCGGGGCGCCGTCCAGGCTGATGCGCTCGGTGATCGACTGGACGTGGGGGCTGGTGTACCGGCCCGTGCGCAGTTCGAAGGCGCTGAGGAGGGCCTCGATCATGCGGGCCGTGGAGGTCTTGCCGTTCGTCCCCGTGATGTGGATCGAGGGGTACGACCGCTGCGGCTCGCCCAGGACGTCCATCAGCGCGGCGATGCGGCTGACCGAGGGCTCCAGCTTGGTCTCGCCCCAGCGGCCGGCGAGCTCCGCCTCGACCGTGCGCAGGGCCTTGTCGACCTCCGGGTCCTCAGGGCGTCCGGGCACGTCGGCCTCCGGCGGGGCGCCCTGGGTGCGCAGGGTGCGGCTGCCGGCCTCGATGACCGCGAGGTCGGGGTCGCGGTCGGTCTCGTTGGCGATGATCTCGTCGAAGGGGTCGCTGTCACTCACGCAGTCAGTCTACGGAGGGCGACCGACAGAATGCCCACGGAGTGGGGTGGCTGGTCTTCGCGGGCGGCTGCGGGAGCATGGGGGCTGGTCGCGCCCACGCGGCGGAGCCGCATATCGATACAGCCCCGCACCCCTGAAAACCACAGGCCCCGGAGTCCAGACGACCCCGGGGCCCGCGGAGCGCTACGCCTGAGGCAAGCCGTCCAGCTGAGCCTTGATCCTCGCGATGTCCTCGTCCGCCTTGGTCAGGCGGCCGCGGATCTTGTCCACCACGTTGTCCGGGGCCTTCGCGAGGAACGCTTCGTTGCCGAGCTTGGCGTTGGCCTGGGCCTTCTCCTTCTCGGCCGCCGCCAGGTCCTTCGCGAGGCGCTTGCGTTCCGCCGCCACGTCGATCGTGCCGGACAGGTCGAGCGCGACCGTGGCGCCCGCGACCGGCAGGGTCGCCGTGGCCGCGAAGCCCTCCGCCTCCGGCTGGAGGCGCAGGAGTTGACGGATGGCGGCCTCGTGGGGCGCGAGGGCGGTGCCGCCGAGCTCCAGCCGGGCGGGGACCTTCTGGCCGTCCTTCAGGCCCTGGTCCTTGCGGAACCGGCGGACCTCGGTGACGACCCGCTGGACCAGCTCGATCTCGAGTTCGGCGTCCTTGTCGCGGAAGCCGCTGTCGGCCGGCCACTCGCCGATGACCAGGGACTCGCCGCCGGTCAGCGTGGTCCACAGGGCGTCCGTCACGAACGGGATGACCGGGTGCAGCAGCCGCAGCGTCACGTCGAGGACCTCACCGAGGACCCGCCCGGAGACCCTGGCCTGCTCGCCGCCCGCGAAGAACGTCGTCTTCGACAGCTCGACGTACCAGTCGAAGACCTCGTCCCACGCGAAGTGGTAGAGCGCGTCGGCGAGTTTGGCGAACTGGTAGTCGTCGTAGTACGCGTCGACCTGGGCGACCGTGGTGTTGAGGCGGGAGAGGATCCAGCGGTCCGTCGCCGACATCTGCGAGGCGTCCGGCAGCGGGCCCTCGACCGTGGCGCCGTTCATGAGCGCGAAACGGGTGGCGTTCCAGATCTTGTTGGTGAAGTTGCGGGACGCCTTGACCCAGTCCTCGCCGATCGGCACGTCCGCGCCCGGGTTGGCGCCGTTGGCGAGGGTGAAGCGCACGGCGTCGGAGCCGTAGGCGTCCATCCAGACCAGCGGGTCCACCGCGTTCGGGTTCGACTTCGACATCTTCTTGCCGAACTCGTCGCGGACCAGGCCGGTCAGCGCGATGGTGTGGAAGGGGACCTGGCCGTCCATGGCGTAGAGGCCGAACATCATCATCCTGGCGACCCAGAAGAAGATGATGTCGTGCCCGGTGAGCAGGACGTCGGTCGGATAGAACTTCCGCAGGTCCTCGGTCTGTTCGGGCCAGCCGAGCGTGGAGAACGGCCACAGGCCGGAGGAGAACCAGGTGTCCAGGACGTCGGAGTCCTGGGTCCAGCCCTCGCCGGTGGGCGGCTCCTCGTCGGGTCCCACGCAGACGACCTCGCCGTCCGGGCCGTACCAGATCGGGATGCGGTGGCCCCACCACAGCTGGCGCGAGATGCACCAGTCGTGCATGTTGTCGACCCAGTCGAAGTAGCGCTTCGACATGTCCTCGGGGTGGATCTTGACGCGGCCGTCGCGGACCGCGTCGCCGGCCGCCTTGGCGAGCGGGCCGACCTTGACCCACCACTGCATGGACAGGCGCGGCTCGACCGTGGTCTTGCAGCGCGAGCAGTGGCCCACGGAGTGCATGTAGGGGCGCTTCTCGGCGACGATGCGCCCCTGCTCCTTGAGGGCGCCGACGACGGTCGAGCGGGCCTCGAAGCGGTCCAGGCCGAGGAAGGGGCCGTGCACGGTGATGACGCCGTGCTCGTCCATGATCGTCAGGGACGGCAGGTCGTGACGGCGGCCGATCTCGAAGTCGTTCGGGTCGTGCGCCGGGGTCACCTTGACCGCGCCCGTGCCGAACGCCGGGTCGACGTGGGTGTCGGCGACGACCGGGATGGTGCGGTCGGTGAGCGGGAGCTTGATCTGCTTGCCGATGAGGTGCTGGTACCGCTCGTCGTCGGGGTGGACGGCGACGGCCGTGTCACCGAGCATCGTCTCCGCGCGCGTGGTCGCGACGACGAGGCTGTCCTCGCCCTCGCCGTAGCGGATGGAGACCAACTCGCCAGCGTCCTCCTGGTATTCCACCTCGATGTCGGAGATGGCCGTCAGACAGCGCGGGCACCAGTTGATGATGCGCTCGGCGCGGTAGATCAGCTCGTCCTCGTAGAGCCGCTTGAAGATGGTGAGGACGGCCTTGGAGAGGCCCTCGTCCATCGTGAAGCGCTCGCGGCTCCAGTCGACGCCGTCACCGAGGCGACGCATCTGGCCGAGGATCCGGCCGCCGTACTCCTCCTTCCACTGCCAGACGCGGTCGACGAACTCCTCGCGCCCCAGGTCGTGCCGGGACTTGCCCTCCTCGGCGAGCTGCTGCTCGACCTTGTTCTGGGTGGCGATACCGGCGTGGTCCATGCCCGGCAGCCACAGGGCCTCGTAGCCCTGCATGCGCTTGCGGCGCGTCAGGGCGTCCATGAGCGTGTGCTGGAAGGCGTGGCCCAGGTGGAGGGAGCCGGTGACGTTCGGCGGCGGGATGACGATGGTGTACGGGGGCTTGTCGCTCTTCGCGTCGGCGGTGAAGTAACCCTTCTCCACCCAGCGCTCGTACAGCGTCCCCTCTACCTCGGCCGGCGTGTACTGGGTCGGCAGTTCGGTGATGGGCGCTGTGGGCTGCTGCTGAGCGTTCTCGGTCACGGGCCCAGTTTAGGGGTGTCGCGGGCGTGTCCCGAAACGTGTTTGCTCTGTAACGGTGGGGGCCCCGATGCCGTGTGCCGCCTGTCCCTGAGCCAGGATGTCGGGAACACATAAACATCTGGAGGGGAACCCAGAGATGAGTCACAACCAGCCGGGCCCGTACGGGCAGCCCCAGCAGCCCGGTCAGCCGCAGCAGCCCGGGCCGTACGGCCAGCCGGGCCCCTACGGCCAGCCGCCGCAGGCGCCCCAGCCCGGCTACGGCTACCCCCAGCAGCCCCCGCCGCCCCAGCAGCCCGCGCAGCAGCCGGGTTACGGCTATCCGCAGCAGGGCGGGGTGCCGCCGCAGACCCCGCCGTACGGCCAGCCGCAGGCTCCCTACGGCCAGCAGGCCCCGTACGGCCAGCAGCCGCCGTACGGCCAGGCCCCCTACGGCGTCCCGCAGCCCCCGCCGCCGGGCGGCGGCAACGGCAAGAAGGTCGGCATCATCATCGGCGCGGTGGCGGTCGTGGCCGCGATCGCGGTGGGGGCGTATCTCGTGATCGGCGGGGGCGGCAACGGCGGCGGCGGTTCGGACATCGCGGACGACGGGGCGCACACGCTGACCACGCCGGCCACGGTCCTCACCGACTACAAGAAGTCCGCGAGCGCCGACGGCGACGGCTTCAGCTCGGACGACGTCAAGGACGCCGAGAAGCACGGCGTGAAGAACGCCAAGGACGTGAACGCCACCTACCAGTCCGGTGACGCGACCAATTACCTGGCCATGAAGATGGTCAACTTCATGGGCGTCTACGGCGACATCGACGACCCCGAGAAGGTCGTCGACGCCATGTTCGGCGAGATGAAGAAGAGCGCCGAGAAGGACTCCGAGGGGGAGGCCGTCGGCAGCCCGAAGGCGTACACGCCTGCCGGTCTCGACGGCGCGGTCCTCAAGTGCCAGGAGACGAAGGTCTCCGACAGCTCCGGCTCCGGTCCGAGCTCGATCAGCATGCCGGTGTGCATCTGGGGCGACCACAGCACGCTGGGTGTGGTCATCCCGATCGACATGGCGGACGCCATGGCCGGAAAGACGGCGGACCTGTCGGGCGCGGCCGACATGACGGCCAAGCTCCGCAAGGAAGTTCGCGTCAAGGCCTGACGGTCAGGACTCGACATGCGAAGGGGCCCCGGTCGGTTGACCGGGGCCCCTTCGCATGTCCTGTGTCGTTACGCCGTCTTCTGCTCGCCGGGGCCGCGCCCGCGGGCGTCCCTCGGGATCAGGGTCGGGTTCACGTTGGAGTGGACGACGTCCGCCGTGATGACGACGCGGGCCACGTCCTTGCGGGACGGGATCTCGTACATGACGCCCTGGAGGACCTCTTCCATGATGGCGCGCAGGCCTCGCGCGCCGGTCTGGCGGAGGATGGCCTGGTCGGCGATGGCTTCCAGTGCCTCGCGCTCGAAGTCCAGCTCCACTCCGTCGAGTTCGAAGAGGCGCTGGTACTGCTTGACGAGCGCGTTGCGCGGCTCGACCAGGATCTGGAGGAGGGCTTCCCGGTCCAGGTTGTGCACGCTCGTGATGACCGGGAGACGGCCGATGAACTCGGGGATCATGCCGAACTTGACCAGGTCCTCGGGCATGACGTCCTCGAACTGGTCCTTGGCCTCGAGCTCGCGCTTGGAGCGGATCGTCGCGCCGAAGCCGATGCCCTTGGCGCCCGCGCGGGACTCGATGAGCTTCTCCAGGCCCGCGAAGGCACCGCCCACGATGAACAGGACGTTCGTCGTGTCGATCTGGATGAACTCCTGGTGCGGGTGCTTGCGTCCGCCCTGCGGCGGCACGGAGGCCGTGGTGCCCTCGAGGATCTTCAGGAGCGCCTGCTGCACGCCCTCGCCGCTCACGTCCCGCGTGATCGACGGGTTTTCACTCTTGCGCGCGACCTTGTCGATCTCGTCGATGTAGATGATCCCGGTCTCGGCCTTCTTGACGTCGTAGTCGGCCGCCTGGATCAGCTTCAGCAGGATGTTCTCGACGTCCTCGCCGACGTATCCCGCCTCGGTGAGCGCTGTCGCGTCGGCGATCGCGAACGGGACGTTCAGCATGCGGGCCAGCGTCTGCGCGAGGAGTGTCTTGCCGGAGCCCGTGGGGCCCAGCAGGAGGATGTTGGACTTCGCCAACTCGATCGCGTCGTCTCGGCTGCCGCCGCCGTTCTCGCCAGCCTGGACGCGCTTGTAGTGGTTGTACACCGCCACGGAGAGGGCCTTCTTGGCCGACTCCTGGCCCACCACGTAGCCCTCCAGGAACTCGTAGATCTCGCGGGGCTTGGGGAGTTCCTCCCAGCGCACCTCGCTCGTCTCCGCGAGTTCCTCCTCGATGATCTCGTTGCAGAGATCGATGCACTCGTCGCAGATGTACACACCAGGCCCTGCGATGAGCTTCTTGACCTGCTTCTGGCTCTTGCCGCAGAACGAGCACTTGAGCAGATCGCCGCCGTCACCGATGCGTGCCACGGTGTGCTTCCCCTTCGCCTGGGAGACGCCTAGGTCCAGCGGCTCCTGGTGCTGCCTTATGTCCGACGGTACCTTGCCGGGCCCCCCGTTCGGGCCCCCCTTGGCAGGGTTCACTTTGACGTGCACTGTGCCAAGGGGCGGCATATCCTACGGGGTCCGCGTCATCGGACGGCGGCGTTGTTCATCTTCCGGGTGGAGATGATCTGATCGATCAGGCCGTACGCCAGGGCGTCGTCGGCCGTGAGGATCTTGTCGCGCTCGATGTCCTCGCGGATCTTCTCGATCGGCGTGGTGGAGTGCTTGGCCAGCAGGTCTTCCAGCTGCGCGCGCATCCGGAGGATCTCGTTGGCGGCGATCTCCAGGTCGGAGACCTGGCCGCGGCCGGTCTCGCTGTAGGGCTGGTGGATCAGCACGCGCGCGTTGGGCAGCGCCATGCGCTTGCCGGGCGTACCGGCGGCCAGCAGGATCGCGGCGGCGGAGGCCGCCTGCCCCATGCAGACCGTCTGGATGTCCGGCTTCACGAACTGCATCGTGTCGTAGATCGCGGTCAGCGCGGTGAAGGAGCCACCGGGGCTGTTGATGTAGACGGAGATGTCCCGGTCGGGGTCCATCGACTCCAGGCACAGCAGCTGCGCCATGACGTCGTTGGCGGAGGCATCGTCGATCTGCACGCCGAGGAAGATCACGCGCTCCTCGAAGAGCTTCGCGTACGGGTCGTACTCGCGGATGCCCTGCGAGGTGCGCTCGACGAAGCGGGGGATCACATAGCGGGACTCGGCGCGCGGGCCGGTGTACTCGGCCTCGGTGCGGGCGTAGAGGCCGCTGCCGGGGAAGTCGTTCACTGTCTGTCTCCTAGGGGCTTAGGCGGTCGGCTGAGGGGCTCTACGGGGCTCAGGCCCCGGTGCCGCCGCCGCCCGGGATACCGGCAGCCGTGGCGATGACATCGTCGATGAGGCCGTACTCCTTGGCCTCCTCGGGGTCGAACCAGCGGTCCCGGTCCGAGTCACGGGTGACCTGCTCCACGGTCTGACCCGTGTGCTGGGCCGTGAGCTCGGCCATGCGCTTCTTGGTGTGCAGCAGCCGCTCGGCGTGGATCTTGATGTCCGAGGCCGAGCCGGCCAGGCCGGCGGAGGGCTGGTGGATCAGGATCTCGGCGTTCGGGAGGGCGAAACGCTTGCCCGGGGTGCCCGCGCTGAGCAGGAACTGGCCCATCGAGGCGGCGAGGCCCATCGCGATCGTCATCACGTCGTTCTTGATGAACTGCATGGTGTCGTAGATCGCCATGCCGGCCGTGATCGAGCCGCCGGGGCTGTTGATGTAGAGGTTGATGTCCTTGTCGGGGTCCGCAGCGGCAAGGAGCAGCAACTGTGCGGTGATCTTGTTAGCGATGTCGTCGTCGACCGGCTGGCCGAGGAAGATGATCCGCTCGTTGAGCAGCCGGTTGTAGACCTGGTCGCCGAGGCCACCACCGATGGAAGGCTCGCCGGCGGCGGAGGGCATCAGATTCGTCACGTATCCACCTGCTCGTCTTACGACGGCGCCGGGCCGTCTCACGTTTCCCTGCGTGTTCCGTGCGGGGCTGGGGCAGTCGGGGACTTCCCTGCCCTCGTAGTTATGGACCCTAACGCGCTGGTCCCTTCGGAGAATCCCGGTAAGCGGGGTGTTCGCCGGGGGCGTAGCGCCCCCGGGCCCGCCCGCCGTCCCGTACGCCGTCCCCGTACGACGGGACGGGCCCCCGGGGAACACAAGTCCCCGGGGGCCCGTCCTGCGACCTGCAAGGTGCCGTGGGCTCAGCCCTCGGTCTTCTCCTCGGCCTCGGCCGGGGCGTCCTCGGAGGCGGCCTCGACGGTCTCGACGGTCTCGGCCGTCTCGTCCTCGTCGTCCTCCAGGTCGACGACCTCGCCGTTGGTGTCCTTGACCGTGGCGGCCTCGACCACGACGGCCAGGGCCTTGCCGCGGGCGACCTCGCCGACGAGGAGCGGGACCTGACCGCCCTCGACGACCGCCTGGGCGAACTGGTCGGGGGACATGCCGGAGGAGGCGGCGCGGCGCATGAGGTGCTCGGTGAGCTCCTCCTGGTTGACGTTCAGCTTCTCGCGCTTGACGAGCTCGTCCAGCACGAACTGGGTCTTGATGCCCTTGACCGCGGCGTCCTTGGTCTCGGTGTCGAACTCCTCGGCCGTCTTGCCCTGGATCTCGAGGTACTTCTCGAGGTCGAGGCCCATCTGGCCGAGCTGGTGGTGCTCCAGGTTGTGCTTGCGGGTGTTGATCTCGTCCTCGAGCAGCTTCTCGGGGACGGGCACCTCGACGAGCTCCAGGAGCTTCTCCAGGACGCGCTCCTGGGCCTGGGTGGCCTGGTCGTACTGCTTCATGTTCTCGAGGCGCTTGCGGCTGTCCGCACGGAGCTCCTCGAGGGTGTCGAACTCGGAGGCGAGCTGCGCGAACTCGTCGTCCAGCTCGGGCAGTTCGCGGGCGGCGACCTGGGTGACCTTGACGGTGACCTCGGCCTCCTTGCCGGCCGCGGAGCCGCCCTTGAGCTCGGAGGTGAAGGTGGCCTCGCCACCGGCCTCCAGGCCCTTCACGGCGTCGTCGATGCCGTCCAGCAGCTCGCCGGAGCCGATGGTGTAGGAGACGCCGCTCGCGACGCCGTCCTCCAGCACCTCGCCCTCGACCTTGGCCTCCAGGTCGATGGTGATGACGTCGCCGTCCTCGGCGGCGCGCTCGACCGGGGAGGTCGAGGCGAAGCGCTCACGCAGCTCGGTCACGGCCTTGTCGACGTCCTCGTCGCTGACCTCGACCGCGTCGACCTCGACCTCGATGCCGGAGTAGTCCGGGATCTCGATGGCCGGGCGGACGTCGACCTCGGCGGTGAAGTTCAGCGTCTCGCCGTCCTTCAGCTCGGTGATGTCGACCTCGGGCTGGCCGAGGACGTCGATCTCGGCCTCGTTGACCGCATCGGTGTAGAACTTCGGAAGCGCGTCGTTGACGGCCTCCTCCAGCACCGCACCGCGGCCGAACCGCTGGTCGATGACGCGCGCCGGGATCTTGCCCTTCCGGAAGCCCTTCACCGTGACCTGCTGGTTGATCTTCTTGTACGCCGCGTCGAGGCTGTCCTTGAGCTCCTCGAAGGGCACCTCGATGCTGAGCCGAACCCGAGTCGGGTTCAGGGTCTCCACGGCGCTCTTCACGGTTCGGTCTCCTTGGGGGCTGACTTCTTGGTTTCTGCCGGAGCCAGAGCGGCTCCGGCGGATTCGCCGCCCGGAGGACTTCCAGTGGAGATCCAGAGGATGAGGCACACGGGCGTGCAGCTTGCATAGTAACGGCAGCGGCGACACGCCCCAAAGGCGATCACTGTGTACGGCCGCGCGAGGTGATCGCGCAGGTGGTCGGGGTGGCGGGATTTGAACCCACGGCCTTCCGCTCCCAAAGCGGACGCGCTACCAAGCTGCGCCACACCCCGTCTGGTGCGACACGTAGGGTACATGCCCGCAGGCAGCGGGGTTGTCGCATTTCGCGAGCCCCGCTCGGAACAGGCCCACGCGCGGCTACGACGAACACCCCGCCGGGGGTGTCGAAACCAGCCCGGCCGGGCCCGGCGCCGCCCACCTGAACCGCCCCGACCTCGGGGCCGAGCCGTGCGGGACCCGCCCGAGGGAAGCGGACCGGATGGCGAGGCCAGAAGCCGGGTGCACTCCGTCGGCGGCCGCACCGCGAGGGGGCGGCGCGCCGGGGCAGCCCCCGACATCCGGACGGGCGCGATGACGGACCTCGCGACTCGCAGACCGTGCGCGCACGCTACGGCGAGGGGCCGCGGCCAGGGACGCACCGGGCGGCACCGGCGGATACGGACCCAACTCCCGGCGAGGCCCGCGTCCCCGTGCCAGGACCGACCCGGCACGGCGCCACGGCGCGCCGTATCACCCGGCGGGTCCCTCGTGGGGCGGCACGCTCGCGCTCGGCGGCATGCCGGAGCCGGGAGCCGGCCCGGAACCGGCCCGGGAACTCTCGGGCGCGCCGATGCGAGAGCCGGGGCTGCGCGGCCGGTCGCGGAGGGGGCGACAGTGAAGGTCGCCGGGCTGTGAGGGGCGCGTCGGCTCCGCGCGTCTCGGCGTGCTGGTGGCGGCAGTCCCGCTCAGGAGCCGTGCCGTCGGGCGCACGGGCGGAAGGGGTGTGCGACGAGCGGTGACGACCCGGTACGATGCTTCCGTGCCGTCGGTCACCCGACCGCGGCGCGCGCTGTGCGGGCGTAGCTCAATGGTAGAGCCCTAGTCTTCCAAACTAGCTACGCGGGTTCGATTCCCGTCGCCCGCTCCATACGACTCAGGGCCAGGTCAGAGGATCAATCCTCCGCCTGGCCCTGATCGTTTCCGGGGGTTCCGATCAGCTCTCCGTGTCCCCCGCGTGCCCCTTGGGCTTTCGATCTTGCTTCTTCTTGGCCTTCCGCGCCTTCTTCAGTCCCTTGTCGACGAGCCCGCTCACGGCGTCGGCGATCAGCCGGTCACGGTCGGCGCTCGCGTGCTGGTAGATCAGCGCAGCGCGGGCGGTGCTGTGGCCCATGCGCGCCATCAGCTCCCGCGTGCTGGCCCCGGTCGACGCGGCGAGGGTGTTGCCCGTGTGCCGAAGGTCATGGAAGTGCAGGCCCTTGATCCCGGCATCCGAACACGCCTTGCGCCACAGCCGGTTGAAGTGGTTGCGGCGCGGAGTTGCACCCTTGGGTCCGATGAACACCCGGCCGTCCGCGCCGTGTTCGGCGTACCGGTCCAGGTGTGCGCGGATCTCCGGGACGATCGCGGCCGGAATGGCCACGGTGCGCTTGCCCGCCGCGCTCTTGGGTGCCTTGATCTCCCGCTGGCCGTTGTTCAGTTCGGCGACGGCACGGCGGACGCGAACGGCTCCGTGGTCGAGATCGATGTCCCGGCGGTGCAGTCCGACCAGCTCGCCCCAGCGCAGACCGAGGAAGCCGGCCATCAGCACGAGCGCGCGGTAGCGGGGCTGGATCGCGACGGCCAGGTCGTAGATCTCCTGCACGGTCGCGGTCGGCCGCTCCGGGGTGTGCACGGTGCTCGCCCCCTTGATCGTGCACGGGTTGCGACGGATCAGCAGGTCTCCCACAGCCGTGCCCAGGATGGCGCGCATCAGGGCGTACGCCTTGGCAACGGTGGTCGGACCGGTGCCGCCGGCGAGCTTGTCGGCACGCCACCGACGCACCAGCGGGGGCGAGATCTCGGCGACGTTGACCGTCCCGAAGGTGGGCGCGAGGTGATGCCGCAAGAGCGACCCGTAGAGCTGACGCGTGGTCGTGGTCAGCTCCCGTTCCCTGATCCAGGCAGCGGCGTACTCGCCGAACGGAACCTTCCCGGCGTCCGGATCGTGCCAGTCACCACGGCGCATTTCCGTCTGTTTGTCGGCCAACCAGTCGTCAGCGTCCCGCTTGGTTGCGAAGGTCTCCGGGGCGGGCCTCAGCAGCCCGTCAGGGCCGACGTAGCGGGCCTGGTAGCGACCGGACGGGAGCTTGCGGACACGGCCGAAGTGTCGTCGCTTACTGGCCATCAGGCAGCCACCCCCCGGAGTGCAGCGCCACGGCGACGCGGCTGCACGGTGTTGGCCTCAATGAACGCCTCTACGACGCTCTCCTTGATCCGGACGTAGCGGCCGACCTTGACGAAGGCGATCCGGCGCTCTTCGATCAGGCGACGCGGGAAGCGCTCCCCGCTCTCCTCCCAGGTGCCGAGCCGTACGGCGACCTCCGCCACGTCCAAGAGACGATCAGTCATGCGGCGATTCCTTCCAGTTCGAGCAAGGCGGGTAGTTCTTCGCGGGCGGTTTCGCGGTTGCGTTGGATGTCGCGGCGGGTGTTGGCGGCGAGCCAGGATTCGCCGGGGGTGTGGCCGTGGCCGGCGTAGGTCCAGTGGGCGAGCGTGAGCGTGGTTGCCTCTTCGTCGTCGGGGTCGGGCAGGCCGAGGGCGTCGCGCTGTTGGGCGGCGCGGTAGTCGGCGCGGACCTGTCGGAGGGCGCCCAACGTGGTCGAGTAGCGGCGGGACTTGGTCGAGAAGTGGCCGCGGAAACCGAGCATGTGAGCCCAGTCCAGGAGCTTGCGCTCGGGGTAGAGCGGGTGGAGGTCTAAGCAGGCTTCGATCAGCCGGCGGGGGTGGTCGGGCACGCCGAGCAGCACCAGGGCCTCTTTGTTGCCTATGCGGCGGTCGACGGTGCCGGTGGTCTCGGCTGCTTTGGTGGCGTACTTGGCGACGTAGGAGGCAACAGCAGCTTCGGTGATCTCCTCGCCGTGGCCGAAGGCACCGATCGGCTGCACGTCGAGCTGAGTTCCCCACCTCAGCGTGCGGGCCGGTTGCGTGATCGCCGGCTGGTTCGGGTCCGGCTGGTGCCGGGCGGGGGGCACGTCGACCGTGACGCGGTCAGCGGCAGCCCGGATCGCGTCGGTGAGCAGGTCGAGGGTGGCCCAGGCCGGGGGTGGATCGTCGGGCCCGTCCGGTCCGTCGAAGCGGATCACCGCGTGGAAGTGCACGGCGCCGCGCTTTTGGTATTCGGCGACCTTGCCGAAGGAGACCCGGGACTGTTCCCGTGCGTCCTTCTGCGTGAGCCCGGCCCGCTTGGCGATCTCGCGGCGCAGATAGATCGTGAAGTAGCGCCACAGCTCGGAGGCGTGGTTGTTCCACAGCACCGCGCCCGCGTAGTCGTACGACGCGGGGTCGAGCGGGGTGCCAAGCTCCGGTGCGTCCTCGCCGTGCCGGGTGCCGCAGCGGCAGGGCCGATCGCCGGGGCGGTTGTGGACAGGCCCGAACGAGGGCGCGGTGAGCGTGGCGAAGACGCGGGGGTGATCCCGGATCGTGGGCGGGGTGCCCTTGGCGGGATCGCCGACGAGTCCGGCGCGGATGAGGTGGTAGGTGTCGCCGGCGTAGGTCCAGGCGCACGAGGGGCAGCGGGAGGCCCGTCGGTTGCCACACGCGACCCGGAGACGCCCGCCGGGTTCGGTGTCGGTCGAGTAGGTGTGCAGGACCTGTCCGGAGACCGCGTCGCGGGTGACCGTCGAGCCCTGAAGGTGAATCGGGTCCGAGCAGCCGCCCGTACGGCGGATCTGGTCTTGGATGCGGTCGAAGCCGTCAGACCCGGCCAGCCTCAGCACGTCGGCGAGGGTGGCCGGGTCCAGGCCCGCCATGGTGGCGGTGTCGGTCACGTGGTCACCTCCTGCTGTGGGCGGAGCCGTGGTTGGCGGTGTAGCCGTCGACCAGCGCCTTGACCTCGTCGTCTCCCGTGGCGGTGGCGGAAGCGCCGCAGTGGCACACGGCCGATGCGGTGGCGGGCTCGGATGGAGAGGGCTTGCTGACGTGCAGGCCAGGGCTGTCCGGGCTCGGGGTGAGGTCAGCCACGGTCGGTCACCTCCGCCGCGTCGGTGGCCAGGGCGTCCAGCGCGCCGGCAGCTTCGATGGCCGCAGCGGCGAGGCTGCGCAGGGCTTCAGAGGTGCCGAGACGCGCGATCAGCGCAAGTTCGACGAAGTCGCCGCCGATGCGGAGGCTGACGAAGGGGTTGATGCGGTCGGCGAACGGCGTGACGCGGAAGCGGGTCTCCGGCTCAATGTGCGCCGAAGTGGTGATGGTCTGCACGGCGGTCACCTCCCGGCCCGAGCAAGGCCGGCGGGGGCCGCGGTGTGGCCGGTGCCCTGGCAGACCGGGCAGAGGACGCGCAGGGTCACGCGGGAGCCGTCGAGGCGGCGGGTGCCGGTCGTGATCGAGACGACGGGGAAGCCGTCGCAGTGGTGGCAAACCGGGCGGTTCGTGAGGCGGACAGGCATGATGGACGGAGCCCTTTCGGATCAATGGTCTGGAAGAGGTCGAGCCGTCCGGGGCGGCGGATACTTGGCGGTAGAGGCCGCCCCGGGGGGTGCTACGTGCGGTAGCGGTGCTTCGAGCGGACCGGCCGGGAAACCGGCTTGCGCGGCGCGCGGGAGCGCCGCCGGGTGCCCGCGCGGGATAACTCCCGTTTCTTCGCGCGGTTGATCGTGTAGCTCAGGCCCCCGGTCGCGGACAGGACCGCGACGGCCGCACCGGCGACGATCTGAACTACGAACGCGATCACCAGCAGGACGACCACGGCGGACGTGGCGACGACCAGGGTGAGGACGATCGGGCCCGTGTAGGAGCGGGGGGCTTCCTGCACGATCACGACCTTGCGCAGGTCGGAGCCGGGCGGGATCTGCCGGTAGAGGTCGGCGGGGATGTGGCCGGCGCGGAGCTGGTCCTCGGGTAACTGCATCGATCGGCCCTCCCGTCAGCCGGTGCAGCGGTGCGTGCGGGCGGCGAGTTCGGCGGCCGAGCGGTCGCGGTGCTCGGTGGAGAAGCCGCAGTCCGGGGCGGTGCAAGCGGCGGTGTGGCGGGTCTGGCCGCGTCCGTTGTTGAACGTGCCGACCCGGACGGGGCCGATGCGGATCACGTCGTAGAAGCGGTTCGGTCGCACGGTGGAACCTCCTTGTCAGTCAGGCGAGTTGGGCGACGATCGCGCCAGCGAGGTCTTCAGGGATGCCGAGCCGGGTCCGCAGAGTGGCGGTGTCGATCTCGGCACCGGTGCGGGTGCGGTGCTCCGTGGCGACCTTCCGGGCGTGATCCACCAACGCCGGGGGCACTGCCGGGGCCGGAGCTTCCGGGAGGGCCGGAACGGGTTCCGGGGTGGTGATCTCGGGGGGCGGAGCGGGTGTCTCGGGACGGTCGAGGTCGATCACCGGCGCAGAGCGGGAGACCGGCTCGGGAGCCAACTCCGGAGCAGAGGCCGCGGGTTGGTGGGCGAGCAGGGTGCCGCCGAGGAAGGCCAGGGCAGGCCAGCCAGCGACGAGGATGCGCAGCCAGGCCGGGACGTGATCGAGGTCGAGGAGCCCGGCCGTGGCGATGTTCGCGCCGAGCGAGGCGACCAGGGCGACCAGGAACCAGAACCAGGCCAGCTTCGAGCGCTCGGTACGCAGCCGGCGCCACACGGCGACCAGGAGCAGATCGACGGAGACGGGGTAGGCCCAGGCCTTCCATCCGCTCTGTCCGGCAGCGGCGGCGAGGTCGTGCAGGTGGGCGAAGGACAACGCACCGGCGATCACGGCCTGAATGAGTACGGCGTCCACGTGGATCTTGCGGGGCACGGTCTTCACCTCCTTCGCGGGGATCAGGCCGGGGGCGGGGCGGGGAATCGGTTCTCCGGCCGCCCGGCCCCGGCAGTTCAGTCGTCGGCGGGGATCTCGCAGGCACCCAGGCAGGCCAGGCAGATCCCGGTCTGTGCTCCGGCCACCCGCTGTTTGCGGCCGACGCGGACGGTGCGGGAGACCTCACCGGTGCCCTTGCAGGTCGGACAGGGCTTGGTCTTCGGCTTGGTGGTCTTGCGTGCCATGAGCGATCTCCAGTCGGGTTTTCGGCATGGCGCGGGTAGGGACCTGGCGCGAAGCGGTCACGCCGACCGTGGAACGAGGGGAGCTACTCGCCGGCGGGCTGCGCCGGGACCAGCGGCGGGACTGCGGGCATCGGCGGGAAGAAGAGCTGTCCGACCGGGCGGAACGGGGCCAGGAACGGCAGTTCCGGGGTGAGATGAGCGAACTCGCGGCAGGTCGCGACCGCTTCGTCGGGAGTGGTCTCCGGGGTGCGGATGCGGGACCAGCCACCCGAGGTGTCACCGGCCACCGCGACGCCGGGACGGTCCGGGGCGATCGTGGTCACCGCGACCACTGCGTCCGGGGCGATGTCGCCCAGGCCCATTTCGGCGGTCTGCTTGTCGTTGACTCGGTGCACCACGCGGCCGGTGAGCTGGGCGCGCAGGGCGGTCGCACCACGGCCGAGGTCGGAGCCGAAGCGCTGCCCGCACACTTCGAGGTAGATGCCGACCGCACGCGCCATCTGGCCCAGGCGGACCAGTTGCATGACCGTCTTGTCGCGGGCCGGTTCATCCTTCTTCGAGGTGACGAAGAACAATTCCGCGATCTCGTCGACCAGGACCACCAGCGGCACCGGTCGCACGCTTTCGGGCAGTTCCCACAGGTCGGAGACGCCGTAGAGGGCGAGCAGGTCGAAGCGCTCTTCCATCTCGGTGATCAGAGTGTCGATCAGGCGTCCAGCGTCGTCCGGGCTGGTCACCAGCGCCGACAGGCGCGAGGCGTACCGGTTCTGCTCGACACCGCGCTTGCAGTCGATGCCGATCAGACCGACCGGCAACTGTGCCAGGCCCTTGATCAGGTTGCGCTGATACATCGACTTGCCGGACTGGTTCGCGCCCAGCGTCAGGGCATGCGGCACCTTGCGGTAGTCCCGCTCGAAGAGCGTGCCGTCCTCCCGCATCGCAACCGGAACCACCAGGTCACGAGGCTGCGCCTTACGCGGAAGCCGGACGCGGTTGAGGACGTCCCAGCCGGTCATGCGCAGCTCGACATAGCCCGGCTTGGTCTCCATCACGTTCACCGACCGCACCCCGAACGCGTGCCGCAGCCGCTCGGACGACGCGGCGAGGTCAGCAGGCTCCAGGCCTGCAGGCAGACGCAGGGTGATGCGCAGGCCGGTCGAGGTCGGGCGGACGCGGCGGATCTTCGGCGGCACCGGCCGCACCTCGCTACGGGCCACGTTGCGCTTGACGAAGGCCCGGAACCCGGACGGCTGCACGGTCAGCCCGCACACGTCCATCGTCGAGTTGTAGTTCCAGGTGAACCGGCCCCACGTGACCGGCATCCCGACCAGCGACCAGTACAAGCGCGGCGCACGGTGCTTGGCCACACCGAGAGAACCGGCGCCGGCCGCAGCTCCGGCCAGCTCGAAGTAGGTGGCGAGGTCGGTCATGGTCAGGCCGCCGAGGTGATCGCGACCGCGCGGAACGAGATGCCGTGCATCTTCTTGCCGTTGAACTCGTTCTCCCAGTCCTTGGCCTTCAGGCCGACCACCCGCACCGGCATACCCGGCGCGAGCCCCTCCGGGAGACCCGTCTCCGGCACGGCCACCTTGTACAGGTTGCCCTCGCCCTCGTCCGTGACCAGCAGACCCACCACGTACAGCGGCTTCTCCGTGGCCACGTCGATCGCGATCTCACCGGTCTTCCTGTTGGCCAGCTTCGGTTCCGGCGCCGTCGCCACGAACACGAGAGCGGTCGAAGTGTCGATCTTGAAGGACGGCATACTTGGCTTTCCCCTTTGGGGTAGGCCCCGGGCTGCGTTGTGATCTTGGCGGATGGCACGCAGTCCGGGGCTGCTTGTTCTTCCGACACGATCGAAGCTACTCGCAGAAAAACTGCGAGTCAACAGAAAACCTGCGACTAGTAGTAGTTCTTCAACTCTGCGAGACTGGGTGCGACGTCAAGGAGGAAGATATGAACCAGTTCGGTCTGTTTGTTCGTTTCACCTTGCGCGATGGCGCAGGCGAGGCGTTCGACGCACTGATGGAGGAGACGACCGCGGGCATCCGAGCGCATGAGCCCGGCACGCTGGTCTATGCGTGCCACAAGGTCGAGGGCACACGCGATGAGCGGATCTTCTTCGAGATTTACGCCGACCACGACGCATTCGAGGAGCACGAGCGCCAGCCCCACACACGGCACTTCCTGGCGGAGCGCGCCAAGTACGTCGCGAAGACCGAGGTGGATCGTCTTCAGCCGTACGCCGGCAAGTACCCCAGTGGGGTCGAGAAGTGACGAGTGCCGACACCAAGCCCTTCGGCCAGAGGGTCAAGGAGCTGCGCCGCGAGGCAGGCATGTCGCAGAGCGACCTTGCCGCAGCCATGGGGCGCTCGGAGAGTTGGGTGTCCCAGGTTGAACGAGGCGTACAACCCGTCGAACGCTTGTCGGTGCTCCAGGCCCTTGCCGATGCGCTCAAGGTGTCCGTGCGAGAGGTACGTCCCGAGGCTGCTCCCGCCGAGGAGGCCGAGCCCGAGGAACAGCCGCCAAGCAACGACCTTGACGGGCTGCGCGTAGCTCTCACTGGGCACCCGGCTCTCAGCAGCTTGTTCGAGCAGCCGCCAGCCGAGCCGGCGCCGTCTCTTGCCGACTTCCGGAGGAGCGTAGAGGAAGCGTGGACACTGACCCACGCGTCGAGCTACGCAGCGTTGAGCGATCACCTCGCCCGACTGCTACCGAGCATCGAGGACGCCGTACGTCGCGCGCCGGCAGGTGAACGGGCGGAGCTTCACGCTCTACGCGCCAAGGCATACCAGGCCGCCGCGTCGAGCTTCACACGGCAGGACCAGGCGGATGCCGCCTGGATCGCAGCAGACCGTGCGCTACAGGCGGCCGAACTCGCGGGGCAGCCGCTGGAAGTGGTCGCAAGCCTCTTCCGCATGGCCCACGCGTTCATGCGGCAGCAGCATATGGAGCAGGCCGAACAAGCGGCGAGTTCGGCCGTGGCCGTCTTGGACCCCAGGGTGGCGGCACCGGCATGCCCGCCTGAAGAGCTGTCGCTCGTAGGCGCCATGAACTTGGTTCTCGCAGTGATCAACGCGCGGGAGGGCAACCGAGCTCGCACTCATGAACACATCGACCGGGCACGCGAGATCGCGGCAATGTTGGGCGAGGATCGGAACGACTTCGACACGGAGTTCGGGCCGACGAACGTCGAGATCCACGCCATGAGCACGGCAGTTGAGTTGGGGGACGCCGGCCTTGCCCTGGAGGTAGCCCAGCGGGTCGACGCATCTGGGCTTTCGCCTGAGCGGCAGGCCCGTTTCCTGCTTGACGTGGCGCGAGCACACGCGCAGCGGCGACACGTCGGTGAGGCCACAGCCGCGCTCTTGGAGGCCGAGGCCCTTACGCCCGAGCAGATTCACGATCACCACCTGGCCCGTGAGGTCATGCGTGACCTGATCCAGCTCTCAGGCGCTCGTATCCCTGAAGCCCTGCGCGATCTGGCCGAGCGGAGCGCGGTCGGCTAGTTGATGTTGTTACAGGTTTCTCTACCTCATCAAGCCCCGCCGTTCCGGCGGGGGAAGGGTGATCCCGCCGCCGCTGCCCACGAGGTCCAACGAAGCCCCCAGCCGTCGCGCACTTGGGATAACAGGACTCGACAGCACCCCCAAGGAACCTCAGCTCCCCCATGCTTCACGGCCCCTCAGGGCTTGAGCCTCCATCCCCCGGTCACCGGTCCTCCGGCGACGTTGGTCCAGGGTGGGGGCTCTTGGCCGTTCGGCCATCCGGTCGCTGTGTCCCCTCCGGCTTTCCGGCCGCCACTGCGTTGATCACACACCACCGGCCCGCACTGCGGGCCGGCGCGCGGCTCGGGGCTCGGAGCTGCGCTCATGCCTTCGGCCCGCGCCGCCCCGGCCCCGGCCCCGCGCCACCTGACGATGCCCCGGGATGATCACGCTTTTCGCTCTGGCCCGCCAAGGGCCGACGCACCGGACCGAGCCAGATCCCAACCATCGTCCACAGCCACCAGGACCGACAGGAGGAAGACGGCACGTGCCCACAGGTCTTCCCGCATGATCCGCTACGGACCAACAGACGCTTTGACTCCAAAAGCAGGTGCGCGACGGCTGGGGGCTTCGTTGGACCCCGCGGGCAGCAAGGGGGATCTAGGTCAGAACGATGCCTCCGGCGGGGGATCGGCCGGCACCGGGATGGAGGGGGCGCCGTTCGCGGCTGCGGGTTCGTAGTGGCGTGCGCGGGGTGCTCCCATCCCGTCTGCCGTCGACCCAGGCAGAGCCGAGCAGACGCGGCCCATGGCGTCCAGGTCGTTCGTACAGTGGCGCGCTCCACCTGGACGCCAGGGACCACGCCCGCTCCACGGTGTGTGGGTCGACGGCGGACGGGATGGAAGCTGGGGAGAGTGGTGGGCGGAGGAGGTAACTCAGGTGCGCGGCCTGGACTGAAGCATGGTCTGACCAGCAGGAGAGAGAGTGCCGTCCCGGAGCGGAACACGTTCAGGCTGGTTGTGGCGGTGCTTTGGCGGTGTGCTTGGCGAGCTGGCCTGCAAGCAGCATGACGAGCAGAGCGATCCCCACACCGCAGATGGTCCACAGCACCCGGTAGCCCTCGGCGGCGTAGTCGGAGGGCTGCGGAAGGTCCACCAGGATGAGGGTTCCCATGGCGAGGGCCGCGGAGTACAGCGCGTAGTTCCAGACTTGAATCGCCACCCCGTGCATGTACAGGACGAGTGCGACCACTTCGAGTCCGTGTTCGACCGCGAAGAGCCTGAGTCCGTGCTCACTGGCGGGCACCAGCAGCAGCAGCGCAGCCGCGACGGCGCCGATCAGCGCGCCGGCAAGGCGCTGCGCGGATACGAGCGTGGCCTGCTCCAGGCTCGGCTTCAGCGCGATCATGGCAGCGATCGTCATCCAGTAGCCGTGCGACAGGTTGAGTCCGAACGCAAGCGCCACGGTGCCGGCCATGACCAGAGCGCGGACCACCGCGAACATGATCATCGTCCGGGTCAGCTTTCGTCGGGAGGGCTCGCCAGGGAGCTCCGCGACCGACTGGGGCTGGTCCTGACGCCCGCGGATCAGCCACGCGATGAACGTCATCACGATCCAGAGTGCCGCCCCTCCGGTCCAGGCGAGCACCTGAGCCCAGGTGTAGCTGGTGATGCGGGCGTTCTGATGAAGGCCGAACCCGAGCGCGAGGGCGACGACGAACCAAACGTTGAGAAACATGGCGGCGACGAAACCGTGCACTCCGAACGCGATCCCCAGGCTGGCCACCAGCGTGACCGCGAAAGTCGCGAGCACCAGCCAGCCCCAGGCCTCACCCCCGATTCCGAACCCCAGCGCGGTCAATCCTGCGCCGATCAGCGCAAAGACGACGATGTGTGACGCGCGGTGCCCGTAGCTACCTCCCGGGTCGGTCAGCCAGCTAAAGAGCAGGCCGAACAACGCGCTGAGAAGATATTGCTCATGCCCGATCGCCCAGAAAACGATCATCGGCACCAGCGCGATGTCCAGGAACAGCACCCCGCGCGGCCAGTCGAGCCCAGAGGGGTTGAGCTCGAATACCTTCGACAGCCAGCCCATGACCTTTCCCCTGTGAACGGGCTGTCCTTCTCGTCCGCTCGCACTGGCCATGGTCTGTCCTCGCTCGCCCTAGTCGCCGGAAATGCCGCTCTAGTTCCGCATTCTCCTGATTTCACCGAGCTCATCACGAAGCGACCCGCAGGTCCCGGCCAAAGACGGCACGTCCACCAATCACACGGCGGAACGGAGCCATCCCGCCGGCGGTTCACATCGAAGCGCGCAGCACCAACACAACAACCCCAGACGGCTGCGTAAGCGCCGACTAGGCTGCCCAGGACAGGAACGGGCATCAGCGACCTGCAAGAGCGGCAGAACGCCACACGTGCCCCCCGCGTGCCCGACCGGGCGGCTATCGGCGGGGACCCCCGGGGAACATCGGTGAGCATCCCGAGAACTCGCAGGTGAGCGTCTCACCAGCTCAGCCCAGATCCGCATACGCGATCTTCCAAACTAGCTACGCGGGTTCGATTCCCGTCGCCCGCTCCATACGACTCAGGGCCAGGTCGGAGGATCAATCCTCCGCCTGGCCCTGCGTCGTTTCTTCTTTCACCGACCGCGGGTTCCCACCTGGAACCTCGTCAGCGCAAAGAGTGATCAGTCATCACCGGAATGGCCCACACCGGGTGGAACAGGTTGTCGTCCGCGATTCCGGACGCGCGCCGCCACTTTCTGTCCAGACGGTCACCGACGTGCGACGCCGGCCACGCTCCACTGACAGGATCACCGCGATCCTTCGGCGCCGCGACCGCAACCCGGCATGGGACCCCTACCGCACGAAGGCCTCCGGCCCGGGCCCCCGAGAGGAGCGGGCAGGAGGCCTTTTGCCGTGTTCGTCCGGTGGTCCGGCTAGAACTGGATCGAGTTGATGGTGTCCGCTATCGAGTCCAGGAAGCGTTGGATGTCGTCGGCCATGCCGGTGGAGGCGAGGAAGAAGCCGAAGAGCACCGCGACTATGGCGGGGCCGGCCTTGATGGATCCTCCCCGCATCAACACCACCAGGATGATCCCCAACAGCAGCACCACTGACAGCGAAATGGCCACAACTGATCACACCCTCGGTCGGTCCCGCTCTCCCGGCCCGGGGACGCGACCCCGCGACCCCCGCCAGAACCATCGTGCCACCAACGCGGCCCGCATATGCGGCCGGTGAGGCAACGTTTGGCCATGCCGATACACGCTTCCCACCCCCTGGCCGGTTCCTTTCGGTACTCACCCACCGCGTGCGCACATCCCGTTCGCAGGGAATTCGAATGGTCGACACAGGCGCGCGAAGGTTGTCACTATGAGGCATTTCAGGTGGATTAATCAGACAACTCGGGCCTGTTGAAGTCGACTCAGAAGTGAACAACCGGCCACGAGACGACCGGTTTTACGGAAACACACAGCCGAGGCTAGGGTGCCTCAGATGTTTCCAGCCGCCGCCGACGCAGTCCCCCGTCCGCGCTCGCCGCAGGACCCGCCGCCCGCCAAGCAGCGCGACGCCTTCTTCGACAACGCCAAGTACCTGGCGATCGTCCTGGTGGCCGTCGCGCACTCCTGGGAGCCGCTCAAGGGCGACAGCCGGATCCTGGAGGGCGTGTACACGGTCGTGTACTCGTTCCACATGCCGGCGTTCATCGTCATCTCCGGCTTCTTCTCCCGCAGTTTCGACATGCGCCCGGACCGGCTGCGGCGGCTGATCACCGGTGTCGTCGTGCCGTACGTCCTCTTCGAGACGGCGTACTCCCTCTTCAAGCGCTACGCCGACCACGATCCGGGCATGGACATCAGCCTCCTGGACCCGTGGTTCCTGACCTGGTTCCTGGTGGCGCTGTTCATCTGGCGGCTGACCACGCCGATCTGGCAGTTGGTGCGGTGGCCGCTGCCGCTCGCGCTCGGCATCGCGATGCTGGCGTCCGTGACCCCGGACATCGGTGACGACCTGGACCTCCAGCGGGTGCTGCAGTTCCTGCCGTACTTCGTGCTCGGCCTGGTCATGAAGCCCGAGCACTTCCGCAGGGTGCGGCGCCGCTCGATGCGGATCGCGGCGGTCCCGGTGTTCGCGACGGCCCTCGCCGTCGGCTGGTGGGCGGTGCCGCGCATGAACACCGAGTGGTTCTACCACCGCAACGCCGCCCAGGAGATGGGCGCGCCCTGGTGGACGGGGCCGGTCATGGTGCTGGCCATGTTCGGCAGTTCGCTGCTGCTGACGGCCTGTTTCTTCGCCTGGGTGCCGGGTCGGCGGATGTGGTTCACCGCGCTCGGCGCGGGCACGCTGTACGGCTATCTGCTGCACGGCTTCCTCATCAAGGGCGCGGGTTTCGCGGGCTGGTTCGACCACGCCTGGCTGCACGGGCCGCTCGGCGAGCTCTTCGTGAGCGCCCTGGCGGCGATCGCCGTCACCCTGCTGTGCACCTCGCCGGTGCGCCGGGTCTTCCGGTTCGCGATGGAGCCCGACATGAACTGGGCGTTCAGGAAGGACACCGGCGACGTGCCCCGGGTCCGTGAAAGGACGATGACGGCTCCTCGCGAGAAGGTCGACGCCTAGACAGAATCCCGGCTCAGACCGAGAAGCGCGCGCATTCCCGCGTACTTCTCGGTCAGTCGTTTTCTCGTCACCTCGTCCAGGACCGCCAGGCGCGCCGGGTCCGCGTTGTGCGCCAGGTCGGACTCCTTCACCAGTAGCGCGCCCGGCGTCGCCAGAATGCGCTGGGCGTACGCCTCGGGTGGCTCCCCGGCCCGCTTGGTGACGGCGAGCACGATGTCCTTCGTACGGCGGCTCAGCGCGGCCTGGTCGAGCCATTGCGCGGAGAGCGCGTCGTCCTCGACGGAGTCGTGCAGCCAGGCCGCCGCGATCTGCTCGTCGTCGCCGCCACGCGCGCGTACGCCCTCGGCGACGGCCCGCAGGTGTTCGGCGTAGGGCCGACCCGCCTTGTCCCTCTGGCCCTCGTGCGCGGCGCGGGCAAGGGCCTCGACTTCGGCCAGGGTCAACTCGTCGGTCATGCCTCCAGTGTCGTCCACGGCTCCAGCCGTGTTCCCACCCGGAGTCCTGGTCAGCGCGGAACGGCCTGGGCCGTAGGGCCTTCCCGGCAGATCAGCAGCAGCGCGCGGTCGTCGTTGACGTCCTTCGCGACCGCCTCGATCAGGTGCCACGCGGCACCGTGGAAGCCGCCCGCCACATAACGGTCGGCCTCGCCCGTCAGGCGGTCGATGCCCTCCACTATGTCCCGGTCGGACGTCTCGACCAGTCCGTCGGTGAAGAGCATCAGCACGTCACCGGGCCGGAGCGAGCCCTTCACCGGGTCGAACTGGGCGCCGTCGTAGACCCCGAGGAGCGGGCCCTCCGCGGCCTTCTCCTCCCACCGGCCGCTGCCCGCGCTGAGCTGCAGCCCCGGCGGATGGCCGGCCGAGTAGAGCTCGTAGTCGCCGGAGTCGAGGTCCAGGACCAGGTGGATCGAGGTCGCGAAACCCTCGTCCCAGTCCTGGCGGAGCAGGTAGCCGTTCGCGGCGGGCAGGAAGGCGTGCGGGGGCAGCGAACCCAGCAGGCCGCCGAACGCCCCCGACAGCAGCAGCGCACGCGAGCCCGCGTCCATGCCCTTCCCGGAGACGTCCGTCAGGACGACCTCCATCGTCCGGCCGCCGTTGGTACGGGCCGCGACGACGAAGTCACCGGAGAACGACTGCCCGCCCGCGGGACGCAGCGCCATCTCCCGGTGCCAGCCCTGCGGCAGCAGCGGCAGCTTGCTCTGCACCCGGATGCGCTCCCGCAGGTCGAACAGCATGGTGCCGCCGCGCCGCCAGGGCACACCGACCCGGCTGCGGAACTGGGCGATCAGCAGGCCGAAGAAGCCGCAGGCGGCCACGACCAGGACCACGCCCGGGGTGACCCGGGACGGCCCCTCGGTGTACGGCCCCAGTTGCACCGACTCCACGATCAGGGCCGTCGCCGCCGCCGCGTACAGGCCGAGCAGGCTCGCCGGGCGCAGCAGCAGTCCGCCGGCGACGATCGGCAGGACCAGCGCGGCCGGTGAGCACCACACCGAGTTCATCAAAGTAATGGCCGCGATCACCGGGACGGTCATCAGCAGACCGGCCAGCGCGACCCAGTCCGAGCCGTCGCCGCGGAAGTAGTCCACGGCACTTCTGCGCAGGCCGACGCGGACCCGGTGCCACTGCATCCTCAACCGGGCCGTGAACGTCTCGGCTTCCGCGCGCCGCTCTCGTCCTGCTGCCATTAGTTCGGGACCTTATCCGTCGAACCCCCTGCTTGGCACAGGAGGTACGACTTGTCCCCCGTGCGAGGTTCAACTTCACAGTCTCCGGCGGGCCGTACGCGCCCCGGTCCGCGACGGGTACCGGGGAAATTCCCTCGCTCGTCCCGCAATGCCCTGGTAGGCATGGTTCATGGGGACTGACTTGCGGGTGCTTCGGCAGGACGAATGGGACGAGTGGTACGGCAACCTGATCCGCGCCTTCGGCGGGGTCCCGGAGTCGGCCGACGAACGGGAGCTGTGGCGTGAGCTCACCGAGCGCGACCGCTCCATCGGCGCCTGGGACGGCGAGCGGTGCGTGGGCACGGCGGGGGCGTTCGGCTTCCGGATGACCGTGCCGGGCGGCGCCTCCGTGCCCACCGCCGGCGTCACCATGGTGGGCGTGGCCGGCACGCACCGGCGGCGCGGGGTGCTGACCTCGATGATGCGGCGCCAGCTGGACGACGTACGGTCCTGGGGCGAGCCGCTGGCCGTGCTCACGGCCTCCGAGCCGGTGATCTACGGCCGGTTCGGGTACGGCGCCGCCACCTACCACGTCAACGCCGACATCGACACGACCCGGGTGCGGCTGTCCGTGCCGCCCGGCACCGACGACGTACGGCTGCGGTACGCGGCGCCCGCCGACGTGCTCGACGCGTGCGAGGCGGTGTACGCCCGGCTCGTGCCGGGGCGGCCCGGGATGATCGCCCGGGTCCCCGGCTGGGAGCGGCTGTGGCTGCTCGACCCGGAGAGCGACCGGGGCGGCGCCTCACCGCTGCAGTGCGTGGTCGCGGAGCGGGACGGGGAGGTCGTGGGGTTCGTGCGGTACCGGGTCAAGGCGGACTGGGAGCCGGCCGGGCCCAAGGGCACGGTGATGGTCTCCGACCTGGAGGCGCTGGATCCGGCCACGCACGGCGCGCTGTGGCGGTTCCTGTTCGACCTCGACCTCACCTCGCGGATCGACGTGCGGCGGCGGCCTGTTGACGAGGCCTGGCAGTACCTCGTCTCCGACGTCCGACGCTGTTCGCTGCTGGTGCGGGACTCGCTGCATGTGCGGCTGGTGGACGTCGGGGCCGCGCTGGAGGCGCGGACGTATCAGACGCCGGTGGACGTCGTGTTGGAGGTCGAGGACTCCTTCTGCCCCTGGAACTCCGGGCGTTGGCGGCTCAGCGGGGACGCGAAGGGCGCGTCGTGCGACCGTACGACGGACCCGGCCGATCTCGCCCTGTCCGTAAAGGAGTTGGCGGCGGCCTATCTCGGCGGCGTGAGCCTCGCCTCGCTGGCGGGGGCCGGGCTGGTGCGGGAGCTACGGCAGGGTGCGCTGGCCGAGGCAGCGGTTGGCTTCGGGTCGGCGGTGGCGCCCTGGCTGCCGCACGGGTTCTAGGCCCCGCTCAGGGTCTCTGGCAGGCCGGGCACCAGAAGAGGTTGCGGGCGGCGAGATCGGCGGTGCGGATCTCGCCGCCACAGATGTGGCAGGGCAGGTCGGCCCTGCGGTACACGTAGACCTCGCCGCCGTGGTCGTCGACGCGCGGCGGGCGGCCCATCGCCTCCGGGGTGTGCTCGGGGCGGACGGTGTCGATGCGGTTGTTCCGCACGCCCTCGCGCATGAGCTCGACGAGGTCTGCCCAGATCGCGTCCCACTCGGCGGGGGTGACGTCCTTGCCCGCGCGGTACGGGTCGACGCGGTGCCGGAAGAGGACCTCCGCCCGGTAGACGTTGCCCACGCCCGCGATGACCTTCTGGTCCATCAGGAGGGCGGCGATCGTCGTACGGCTGCGGGAGATGCGCCGGTACGCGTCCCGCGGGTCGGCGTCCTCGCGGAGGGGGTCCGGGCCGAGGCGGTCGTGTATCGACCGTTTCTCGGTGGGGGTGATCAGGGCGCAGGTCGTGGGGCCGCGGAGGTCGACGTACGCCGTGGTGTTCGCGAGGCGGAGACGGACCGTGTCGGTGGGCGGGGGTGCGGGCGCCGCGCCGAAGGTGACCTTGCCGAAGAGGCCGAGATGGATGTGGACCCAGTCGGTGTCGCGGAAGCCGAGGAAGAGGTGTTTGCCGTGGGCCTCGGTGTGGGTGAGTTCGGCGCCGGTGAGGAGGGCGGTGGCGTCCGAGAACTTGCCCTGGGGGCTGGTGACGCGGGGTTTCGTGCCGGCGAAGGCTTCGGCGTAGTCCTGTGCCAGGCGGTGGATGGTGTGCCCCTCAGGCACGGTGGCTCCTTCTTCGGCTGCGGGTGGGCGGCGGCCCGGAGGTTTTTCGCCCCCGCCGCCCCTACCCGTCCCGTCCTCCAGGGGCTGCCGCCCCTTCGACCCGCTCCCAAGGGGCTCCGCCCCCTGGACCCCCGCTCCTCAAACGCCGGAGGGGCTGGTTTTGCTACTGCTGGGGGTGGTGTGCCGGGATCGGGGGCAGGTCGCCCGTCGTCTCGTAGTCGGACAGCATGTCGATGCGGCGCTGGTGGCGCTCGTCGCCCGAGAACGGCGTCGCGAGGAAGGTCTCGACGAACTTCGTCGCCTCCTCCGTGGTGTGCATGCGAGCGCCCACCGCGATGACGTTGGCGTTGTTGTGCTGGCGGCCCAGCGACGCGGTCTCCTCGCTCCAGGCGAGGGACGCCCGGACGCCCTTGACCTTGTTCGCCGCGATCTGCTCACCGTTGCCGGAGCCGCCGATCACGACGCCGAGGGCCTCGGGGTCGGCGGCCGTGCGCTCGGCGGCGCGGAGGCAGAACGGCGGGTAGTCGTCCTGGGCGTCGTAGATGTGGGGGCCGCAGTCGACCGGATCGTGACCGGCCGCCTTGAGCCAGTCGACGAGGTGGTTCTTGAGTTCGAAGCCCGCATGGTCGGAGCCGAGATACACGCGCATGGGATGAGTGTGACACGGCTGTTTCGGGGCAGCAGCCCCGGGTGTCGGCCAGGAAAATCGTGAACCCGACAATGGAACCTCAAGCAAACCTCAAGTAACAATCTGGATTCAAAGGTTCACGAACTTCTTCGCCTCCGATTCACTGGACCGACCCGTACACCGCTCGTACGGGATCCCCACACCCGGCACGAAGGAATTCCCCGTATGACTGGTCTCCAGGCCGGACTCAAGAACCGTCACCTCTCGATGATCGCCATCGGCGGTGTCATCGGAGCGGGCCTTTTCGTGGGCTCCAGCTCCGGTATCGCCACCGCCGGACCGGGCATCCTGCTGTCGTACGCGCTCGTCGGCACGCTGGTCGTCCTCGTGATGCGGATGCTCGGTGAGATGTCCGCCGCGAATCCGAACTCCGGCTCGTTCTCGGCACACGCCGACCGGGCGCTCGGGCGCTGGGCCGGTTTCTCCATCGGCTGGCTGTACTGGTTCTTCTGGGTCGTCGTGCTCGCCGTCGAGGCGACCGCCGGTGCCAAGATCCTCGAAGGGTGGATACCCGCCGTACCGCAGTGGGGATGGGCGCTGATCGTGATGGTGGTGCTGACCGCCACCAACCTCGTCTCCGTCGGGTCCTACGGCGAGTTCGAGTTCTGGTTCGCCGGCATCAAGGTCGTGGCGATCGGGGCGTTCATCGTCATCGGTCTGCTCGCCGTGTTCGGCGTCCTGCCCGGCGTCGACGCCGACCAGGCGGGGCTCTCCAACCTGACCGACCACAGCGGCTTCCTGCCCAACGGGCCCGGCGCCATCCTCACCGGTGTCCTGCTCGTCGTCTTCTCCTTCATGGGCAGCGAGATCGCGACGCTCGCCGCCGGTGAGTCGGAGGACCCGCAGCGGGCCGTGACCAAGTCGACCAACAGCATCATCTGGCGTATCGCGGTCTTCTACCTGGGATCCATCTTCGTCGTCGTCACGCTGATCCCGTGGGACTCCAAGTCCATCCAGGACAACGGTTCCTACGTCGCCGCGCTCGACTCCCTCGGGATCGCGCACGCCGGTCAGATCATGAACTTCATCGTGCTGACCTCGGTGCTGTCGTGTCTCAACTCCGGTCTCTACACGGCCTCCCGGATGGCCTTCTCGCTCGGCGAGCGGGGCGACGCGCCCAAGGCGTTCGCGCGGGTCAACGGCCGGGGTGTGCCGATGGCCGCGATCCTCGCGTCGGTGGTGTTCGGCTTCGTCGCCGTCTTCTTCAACTACCTCTCCCCCGACAAGATCTTCCTCTTCCTCGTCAACTCCTCCGGTGCCGTGGCCCTGTTCGTGTGGCTGGTCATCTGCTTCTCGCAGCTGCGGATGCGGAAGATCATCCAGGCCGAGGAGCCGGAGAAGCTGGTCGTGAAGATGTGGCTGTACCCGTATCTGACCTGGGCGACGGCCGCGTTGATCGTGTTCGTGCTCGGGTACATGCTGACCGACACGGAGCACGACGGGCGGGAGACCGTGCTGCTGTCGCTGCTCGTCGCTGCGGTGGTGCTGGTCATCGCCGTAGTCAAGGAGAAGGTCGGGCGCGGGCGGGCGACCGCCGCCTCGGCCGGTGGGGTGACGGACAAGGTCTCCGTCGGGTCAACTACGCAGCGCTAAAGCGCCGGGCTTGCACAACGGGCGTCACTGGCGGTGATGCTGCGTTTGCGTCCAGTCCCGCCCCGGAGTGTCCGGGGCGGGGCAGGGGCCGTTGACTGGGCCCCGCGTCGCCACAACTCCCACGCTCTGGCGCGGATGTTGCGGGAGCTGTTGCGGTCTGCGTGATCAACGAATCCGCAGTTCCGGCACGCGAACCAGGCTTGCGAGACCCGGTTCGCCTGGTCGATGTGGCCGCATTCGGCGCAGGTGCGGGAGGTGTACGCCGGATCGACGTGCACCACCGGCACCCCCGCCCGGCGGGCCTTGTACGCGATGAACTGCCCCAGCTGGTGGAAAGACCAGCTGGAGTGAGTGGCCCTCCCCCACTGCCTAAAGGGCGTGGGAGGTACCCCCAGGCTTGCGAAGCCGTACCCGCTCGCGGATGCCCGTCAGATCTTCCAGGGCGATTCCGCGACCGGTGCGTTCTGCCTCGGCCACCACATGTTTCGCGATCTTGTGGTTGATGTCCTTCGCTCGTCGTGCTTCCTTGCGCCGCCGCTTCCTCAGCCGGCGCTTGGCGGACGGGGTGTTCTTCCTCTGCAGCTTCTTACGCAGGCCGCGCTCACGGGCGCGGATCCGGTTGAGCTCGCGCCCGGCCATGATCTCGCCGTCCGAGGTCGTGGCGATGTTCACGATGCCCAGGTCGATCCCGAGAAAGTCCACCGGCTCGGTGTTCAAGGGTGCTTCGGGCACCTCGCAGGTGGCGTTCAGGAACCACATGCCGTCCCGCTCCAGCAGGTCGGACTCACCCCTGCGGTACAGAGCCAGGGTGGCCAGCTGCTCCGCAGAGACGGTGAACGCCACACTCTTGACCCGCCCGCCGGTGGTCCAGATCGATACCGTGCGGCCGGGGATTTGCCAGGACAGCATGCGGTCGTCGTAGGGCTGCGCGCCCTGCGGGCGGAAGACGACCGGCTTCTCGGCCGCCCGGCGGTAGCGCTTGGAGCCGGGCCTGCCGAGGTTTCCGGCCCTCAGGTTCCCCTTCAAGGTGGCGTACGCATCACAGGTCTTCTTGATGACGTGCTGGGCTGCCTGCGCGCCCAGCCCCCAGCGCGACTTGACGGTGTCATAGGTGTGTCGGCGCAGGGCGAAGTTCTTGAACTCACCGCGCGCGAAGGCCACCTCGCTCACCCAGGAGGCGGCCTCGTTGCAGGCGTGCAGGGTCGCCTCCAGTGCCGCCGCCTGCTCGGGCGTCGGCAGCAACTTGACCTGCACCACCAGCTTCACAAGCACCGAACGTACACACCCGCACGACAGCCCACCGCACGTTCGAAGTTGATCACCCGAACGAGTGATACACGGTCGCATGCCGCACCAGAGACCCGGCCGCTCCGCGGCTGGTCAGACATCATTGCGCTGCGGCGCCTTGCCCAGGATGCGATTCCTACGCCCGGGGTTCCTCGCGCGAAACAAGCTGAACAGGCCTGGGACCGGGGCCCCGTGGTGTATGCCGCGGGGCCCTTCTCGTGTGCATTGTGCGTTCACAGCACGGTGAAGCTGTCCTTCACCTTCTCGTACGTCTTCAGGGCCTGCGTCTCGGTGTCCGGCTGGTACCAGGTGTTGATCTGGTACGACTTGTCGCCCACGTTGAAGCCGAGCAGCCGGGCGTGCCAGGGGATGCCGCCGAGGGTGAAGGTGTACTCCCACACGACGGCGGGGTGATCCCGGAACGTCGTCTCCTCCAGGCGGATCTTGGCGTAGTCCTGGCCCTGGTGGGCGTTCTGCTCGGAGGTCCGCCAGGTCTCCATCAAGTCCCCCCGGGCGAGGGAGGACTTGGCCGCGAGCTCCTGCTTTCCGTCCGGCGAGGTGTAGTGGACCTCCGCCCCGGTCTTCACGTCCCGCCGCCAGCCGGTGGGGGTCGCCCACGCGAACCCGCCGGCCTCCTCGTGTGCGCCGGGCGGGAGCGAACGGGGGCGGGAGGTGCCCGCGACGGTGGAGGACGGGGTGCCGGCCGGGGTGGAGGCGCCGGATTCCGGGGCGGAGACGGAGGCGGCGCCCGAGGCGGACGGGGAGCCGCCCGCCTTGTCGTCACCGGGCGAGCCGGAGCTGGTGGCGAGGATGATCGCGACCACGGCGACACCTGCGGCGACCGTGCTTCCGGCGGCAACCAGGGCGGTTCGGCGGCGGCCGCGGTGGGGGGTGCCGGGGCGGGCGGGGCCGGGGGGTTCGCCCGAGGGCATGCGGTGGGGGTGGGGGCCGAGGATCAGGGCGGGGGCGTGGTCCTGACCGTCGGTGGAGCTGGGGTCGGTACGGAGGTTGGCAGCGGGGCTGTCGGTGTGGGAGGTGCCGGTGCCTGCCGTGGTGCCCGTGGCTCCCGGCCCGGACGCAGGGCCGGGAGCGGGGTGTGGGTCGGGTACGGCCTGCTCGCCTCGGATCAGGGAGACTCCGGGGCGGGAACGGCGGTGGGCGGCGGGTACCGGGCCGACCCGGGTGGGGGCGGAGGCCGCGCGCGTGGGAGTGTCCCGGGTCGGTGCGTCCGGCATCGGATAGTGCTCCGTGGGGACGCCCGCCAAGAGGGAGTCCTGCGTGGGAGCGCCGGCGAGGGGCGTACTGGCCGTGGTGGCACCCGCACGCAGTGCGGCTCCCACCGCGCTCCCGGACGGCGTCTCCGACCTCACCTCCGAACGCTCCTCGGAGGCGGCCTCGCTGGAAGCACTGGCGACACGGTCGGGCGAGAACGGCTCGGCGGGGATGAGGGGTTCGGGCTCCGCTGCCACGGCCTCGGCGAACGCCGGGAAACCGTCCGACGGCGTGCCGGAATCCCCGTCACCGGCCACACCCGCGAGGACGAACCCCGGCGGCACGGCGTCCGACGGCTCCACAACGGCAGGCTCACGCACCGATTCACCTACGGCCGCCCCGGCCACGTCGGCAACGGGCTGAGCCCCCTTGACCTCGTCGTCACCCACGTCCGAGGAGACACGCTCGCCCACCGGCTCACCGGCAACGTCGGCAACCTCGGCAACGGGCTGAACCCCGTCCGACGGCGTGCCCGTGCCCTCGTCAACATCCGCGCCCGAGAAGGCGTGCCCGACCGGTACGGCATCCGACGGCTCCACCACAGCAGGCTCGTCTACGGCCGCCCCGGGTCCCGTCTCCGGCTCCGGTACCCGCGGATCCCGCACCGCCCGAGCTCGCTCCGCGACCGGCGTCGTCTCCGACGTCTGCGCCCCGTCATCCCGCCCGGGCCCCGCCACCTGAGCAGAGTCCGCCTGTCCTACAGCCGGCGCCCGCGCAGAATCCCCTCGGCCGACGCCCCACGCACCCGCAGAGTCCACCCCACCCGCATCCGGGGCCCCCGCAGAACGGCCCGCACCCGGCACTCCCCCCGAATCCCCTCGGCCCGTACCCGGCGCGCCCGCAGAGTCCACCCCACGCGCACTCGGCGGCCCCGCAGAGTCCACCCGGCCCGCACCCGGCACTCCCGCCGAATCCCCTCGGCCCGTACCCGGCGCCCGCGCAGAGTCCACCCTCCCGGGGACTCCCGACCGAGGCTCCCGGTCCCCATATTCTTCTCCTGCCGGCCGCCCCCGCTCGGCCCCGGCCCCGTCACCCCGTCCCGGCCCCGCCGCCTGCGCAGAATCCACCGGTCCTAAAGCCGACTCCCGCGCGGAGTCCTCTCGGTCCGCAGCCGATGCCCGCGCAGGGTCCACCCCACCCGCACCCGACACCCGCGCAGACTCCCCTTGGGCCGGGTCCCCCTGCCGACGCTCGCCCTCGCCCCCGGCCTCGCGCCCGTGCCCCTCCGCCCCCCGCTGCTCGCCCGCCTCGTCGGTGTCTCCGCCCGGCCCCCGCCGCTCACCCGGTTCCGCCGGGCCGGCGTCGTCCCCCGGACCCATCCTCAACGTCGGTGTGGGCGCCGGGAACGCCACCGTCTGAAGGGCCGACTCCACGTCGTCCAGGTCCGGGCGTATCGAGGGGTCCTTCTCCAGCAGGGCCGCCAGGATGTCGGTCAACGGGCCCGCCACGGCGGGGAGTTCGGGCTCCTCGTAGAGGACGGCGTGCAGCGTGGCCAGGGTGGTGTCGCGGGAGAACGGGGAGCGGCCGCCCAGGGCCGCGCACATCGTCGCTCCCAGGGACCAGATGTCCGACGGCGGTCCCTGGGGGCGGCCGGAGACCCGTTCGGGGGCCATGTAGTCGGGGGAACCGACGAGCATGCCGACCATGGTGAGCGCCTTGGCGTCCTGCATGGCGGCGATGCCGAAGTCCGTCAGCACGATCCGGTGCCCGGCGCGATCGGCGGACTCCACCAGGACGTTGCCGGGTTTGATGTCCCGGTGCAGGACGCCCCGCGCGTGGACCTGGCGGAGCGCCTGCACCAACCCCAGGCCGAGGAGCGCCGTTTCGCGCGGGCCCAGCGGGCCGTCTTCGACCGTCATCCGTTCCAGGGAGCGGCCGTTGACCAACTCCATGACGATCCACAGTCGTTCGCCCTCGTCCACCACGTCGTAGACCCGTACGACGTTCGGGTGGTCGATCCGGGCCGTGGCCCTGGCCTCGCGCAGGGTCCGTTCACGGCGGGTGCGGGTGTCCTCCGCGTCGAGGCCGTCGATCCGCATCTCCTTGACCGCGACCTGCCGGTCGAGCATCTCGTCGGCGGCTCGCCACACCCGCCCCATTCCCCCCTGGCCGATACTTTCGACCAGGCGATAGCGTCCTGTCACCAGGAGCCCTGGAACTCCGCCACGCCTCGCATTTCCCGTGTCTCCCGTATTCCCCGGCAATCCGCTGCACCCCCTCAACGATGCCCCGACTGGAACACAATGGTCACACTTCGCGCCGTACCAGCATAGTGCGGAGAAATCTTGTGGTACCTCTTCAAGTACTGCGAATTCAGGCGCAGCCAAGGGGGACGAACATGAGTTCTCGTCGTATGACGACCATTGCCGGATCGCTGGTCACGGCAGCTTTCTCGACGGTGATGATCTTTTCCGTCACCGCGAGCGCGGACGAGGGACCCGCAAGCAGTAAGGGGGGAAAGGCCGTTGACGAGGCACCGGCGGGCGTGAAGCTGACGACGACACTGCCCGGGACGATCTCCGTCGACAACAGCTCGCAGAAGACCGACCTCACGGCCACCGTGAAGAACGACGGGAGCAAGGACAGCGGAAAGATCAGGCTTTTGGTCGTCGGTTTCGACGGCATGACTGTCAAAAACGTTCAAGGCTGCTCTCCGATGGAAGAAAAGGATCTGCCGGAGGGCTCGAACAGTGGTTTCGTCTGCCCCGTCGACAATCTCGCGGCCGGTAAGTCGAAGTCGTACGCCGTCGACGCGACATTCGATCTCAAGAAGACCGGAAAGATCTGTCTGCCGGTGCAGACCGGCGACGGAAAGAAGACGTTCTGGCAGCAGGGACCGGTTCCCTTCGGTACGACGAACCCGTCGCCGAACGCCCCGGCCACCCCGCTACTGCTGGGCACCGACAACAAGCCGGTGGCACCCGGCGGCGACACGGCGGGCGAGCTGCCCAAGACCGGTGTCGGGCGGGACCTGCTGCCGCTCGGGGCCGCGGGCGCCTCGCTGATGGCGGCGGGCGTGGCCGGGCTGTGGTGGTCGCAGCGGCGGCCGCGGCACACCGCCTGCTGACCCGGAGCGCATAACCAATGGAGGCATGACCTGACAGAACTGTCAGGTCATGCCTCCACGATGTCCGGCATGAACTCCTCGGCCGACGACGAAGTCGGCAGGTGCGTCAGCGCTTGACGAGCTTCCAGGCGGTGGGGAGCACGCCCATCGCCAGAGCGGCCTTGAGTGCGTCACCGAGCAGGAACGGGGTGAGGCCGGCCGCGATCGCGGCGGAGGCCGACAGGTCGGCGGCGTAGGCGAGGTAGGGGACGCCGACGGCGTAGATGATCGCCTCGCCGACCAGCATCGTGCCCGCCGTGCGCAGCAGTGAGCGGTCGGCACCGCGGCGGGCCAGGGCGCCGACGGCGGCGGAGGCGAGGATCATGCCGAGGATGTAGCCGAAGGAGACGGAGATCCCGGAGGTGCCCTGGGCGAACCACGGCAGACCCGCGAGGCCCGCCAGCGCGTACAGGGCGAGGGAGGCGACGCCGCGGCGGGCGCCGAGGGTCGTGCCGACGAGCAGCGCGGCGAAGGTCTGGCCGGTCACCGGCACCGGGGAGCCCGGCACGGGGACGGAGAGCTGCGCGGCGAGGCCGGTGAGCGCGGCGCCGCCCACCACGAGCGCGACGTCCCGGACGCGGGAGGCGGGGATCAGGTCGGCGAGGACCTGGCCGGTGCGAACGGGGGCGACGGCGGTGCTCATGGGGACTCCGCGAGGGTGTGAACGGCGAGGGACATCGTGACGCTATCCCGGCGTCCTCCGGCCGATCACCGTCAACGGTCGACAAAGCCTGGAACGGGAGCTTGGTGGGCTCCCGACAAAGAGTGTCGGTTACACCGGATGCGGCGTGACCCCTGTCACTGAGGTGAGGTGGCCGGGGCTACAGCGGCTCTGTTCACCCCGCTGTGGGGAATCGCCAAACGAATCCTAGTGGCCTGGTCGGATTCACCCTTCCTGACCTACTCTTCACTCATGGTCGCCCAGTCCCGGTACTTCTCCTCGCGTCGCCACGTCGATCTGCGACGTGTGGGCACGGCCGTCTGTCGCCGTCCGGCGTGAGGCGGGCTCCGGCGCGCCTCATCCTCCGAGACGTGTCGGCCCCCGTTCCCGAGGACGGTCTTCCATGCCCCGTACCGAGGCATCCCCTGTCACCCCGACCCCCATGTCCCGGCGCCGGACCAGCGCCAGCGTGGTCCTGCGATCCGTGCTGGAGCACGGCCCGGTGGCCCGCAGCACCATCTCCCGGCTGACCGGGCTGTCCCCGGCCTCCGTCACCGACCACTGCGCCCGCTTCAGCGAGCTCGGCCTGATCCGCGAGTCGGCCGCGCCCCGGCGGTCGAACGGCGTGGGGCGCCCGCACGTCCCCGTCGACCTGGACGACTCACGGTTCGTGGTCGGCGGCGTGCACGTGGCGGTGCCGTACACCACGGTCGCGCTGCTCGATCTGCGCGGCCGGGTGCTGGCGCGCCGCGAGCTGAAGCACGAACACACCGACCCCGAGCCGGTGTTGGCGCGGGCCGCGGAGGCGCTCGGGGCCCAGCTGGACGCCGCCCGCGGCTGCCGGCCGCTCGGCGTCGGCGTGGCCGTCGGCGGCTGGGTGGACCGGGACTCCGGGACCGTCGTCGAGCACCCCCTGCTGGGCTGGCACGAGGTGCCGGTACGGGAGGTGCTGGGCGCCCGCACCGGGCTGCCGGTCCATGTGGACGGACACGCGCGGGCGTTGGTCAACGCCGAGCGGCTGTTCGGGCGGGCGCGCGGCAGCCGGAGCGTGCTGCATCTGTTCGTCGGCAACGTGGTGGACGCGGCGTTCGCCACCAACGACGAGGTGCACCACGGGCCGCGCTCGCAGGCGGGCGCCATCGCCCATCTGCCGGTGCCGGGCGGCACCGAGCCCTGCGACTGCGGCCGGACCGGCTGCCTCCAGGCCGAGTTGAGCGAGCGGACGCTGTGCCGGCGGGCCCGGCGGGCGGGGGTCATCGAGGGCAACAACCCGATGCATGTGGTCGCGGCGGCGGCCGCCGGGGTTCCGGAGGCGGAACGGCTGCTGGTGGAGCGTGCGGGTGCCGTCGGACGGGCCGTACGGCTGCTGCTGGACGTGCTGAACCCGGAGACGGTCGTGGTGACCGAGATCGGTGTCATGCACCGGCAGGACTGCCTCGCCGCCCTGCGCGAGGGGGTCGGCAGCGCACGCGCGACGTCCGTGATGCCGACGGGTTTCCCGGATTCCGTGCTCGCCGTGGCGGGCGGTGCGGTGGCCCTCGACGTGCTCTACCGGGATCCGCTCACCCTCTCCCACCTGAGCGGAATTAATTCAGAAACGCCGAATGTTGACAGGGCCTCCGCATGACCGCGAACATCCTGTTCATGAGCCCGCACCTGTACTGTCGCACCCTTTGTTGCTGACACGCTGCCCCGCGTGACGCGCTCATTTCCCCTGCGTTGACTTTCCTTCTTCGTGCTTTCCCCTGCGCTGTTCCGGCGCTGATTCCGGGAGCTCTCCCATGCCTGTTTCCCGCACGTCCGGCATTGACCGGCGTCTGTTCCTCTCCTCGATCCTCGGTGCCGCGGCCGGCGTCGCCGGGCTCAGCGGCTGTGCCGGAAGCAGTGCCGCCGCCGACAGCAAGGACGCCCTGTCCGCCCCGCTCGCCGCCAAGGTCCCGGCGGGTACCAGCCTGAAGATCGCCTCGTATCTCGGCACCCAGCAACTCCAATTGAAACTCGGCAAGTTGGGGTCACTTCCGTTCAAGGTGTCGAGCTGGGCCAATATCGCCGCAGGGCCCGATGTCATCAACGCCTTCCGCGCGGGCTCACTGGATGTCGCCACCAACGCGGGTATTCCGCCGATTCAGGCGCACTACCAGGGATTCGACGCGAAGATCGTCGCCATCAACATCACCCGCAAGCCGAGCTATGTCTTCGCCACCAAGCCCGGCAGCGACATCCGCACGGTCGAGGACTTCAAGGGAAAGCGGCTCGCTTTCTCTCAGGGCCAGGCCCAAGGAGTGGTCCTCCTGCGGGCGTTGAAGAAGGCCGGCATCGCGTACGACGACGTCAGGCTCGTCCCGCTGACCAGCAACCAGTTCTTCACCGCTCTGCAGTCGGGCCAGGTGGACGTCGCGCCGCTCGCCAACAGCCAGGCGCCCTCCTATCTGTCGCAGTACGAGGCCAAGGGCGCCCACGCGGTCACCACCGACGTGGTCGACCTGCTCACCCTGCTGTGGGCGCCGACCTCCGTGCTGGCCGACTCCGCGAAGGCCGCCGCAGTCGCCGCCTACATCCCGTACTGGGCCAAGGGCCAGGTGTGGGCGTACGAGAACCCCGACATCTGGAACGAGGAGTTCTACGTCAAGACGCAGAACCTGACCCTCCCGCAGGCCAAGGCGGTCACCGCACTCGCCAACAAGCCACTGTTCCCGCCGAGTTGGAGCGAGGCGATCAAGTGGGAGCAGGAGACCGCGGATCTGCTGGCGGAGGGCGGCTTCGTGAAGAAGTTCGACGTGAGCACGCTCTTCGACCACCGCTTCGAGGGCATCGCCGCGAAGGCCGTGGCCGCGGAGTACCGGAGGTGAGCGCCGTGACCACGACCGAAGCCGCCGTCACGGTCGCCCCGGCCAGGGACACGCCCCAGGTCCGCAGGCGTCGCAGGCTCTCCCCCGGCAGGCGGCTGCCCGCCGCCCGGCTCGCCGGACCGGTTCTCCTCCTCGCCCTGTGGGCCGCCGCCTCCGCCGCCGGACAGCTCGACCCGGCCGCGATCCCGGCACCCTGGACGGTAGTGAAAACAGGCGCCCATCTGTGGACCGACGGGACCCTGCCCACCGACATCCTGACCTCGCTCCAGCGGGCCGCGACCGGCTTCGTGATCGGGCTCGTCGCCGGGGTCGTGCTGGCCCTGGCCTCCGGTCTCAGCCGGACCGGCGAGGCGCTGATCGACGGGACGGTCAACCTCAACCGGGCGATCCCTACTCTCGGTCTGATCCCGCTGTTCATCCTCTGGCTGGGCATCGGCGAGACCTTCAAGGTCGCGATCATCGCGATCGTCGTCTACATCCCGATCTATCTGAACACCCATGCCGCGCTGTCCGGCATCGACCACCGCTTCGTCGAACTCGCCGAGGTGCAGGGGCTGTCGAGGTTCGCCTTCGTGCGGCAGATCGTCGTCCCCGGCGCGCTGCCCGGATTCTTCGTGGGTCTGCGGCTCGGCGTCACCGGCTCCTGGCTGGGCCTGGTCGTCCTGGAGCAGATCAACGCCACGAGCGGACTCGGCTACATGATGTTCCAGGCCCAGAACTACGGCCAGAGCGATGTGATCCTCGTCGGTCTCGTCGTCTACGGCGTCTTCGGCCTGGTCTCCGACAGCGCGGTCCGTCTCGTCGAACGGAGGGTGCTGTCATGGCGACGCACACTGAGCAGCTGACCCGGGTCGCCGTCCAACTCCGGGGCCTGACACGGTCGTTCGACGGACGTACGGTCCTGGACGGCATAGACCTCGACATCCCGGCCGGACAGTTCGTCGCCCTGCTCGGGCACAGCGGCTCCGGCAAGAGCACGCTGCTGCGGGCGGTGGCGGGGCTGGACCACGAGGTCGTGGGAAGCGGCCGGCTCACGGCTCCCGAACGGGTGTCCGTGGTCTTCCAGGACTCACGGCTGCTGCCCTGGCGGCGGGTGCTGGACAACGTCCTGCTGGGCACGGACGGCGAGGAGAGAGGCCGGGAGGCACTCGCCGAGGTGGGTCTCGAAGGCCGCGAACGCGCCTGGCCCAACGAGCTCTCCGGCGGCGAGGCCCAGCGCGCCGCTCTCGCCCGCTCCCTGGTCCGCGAGCCCGAACTCCTGCTGGCCGACGAGCCGTTCGGAGCCCTCGACGCGCTGACGCGCATCAAGATGCACGCGTTGCTGCGGGAGCTGTGGAAGCGCCACCAGCCGTCCGTCCTCCTCGTCACCCACGACGTGGACGAGGCGATCGTGCTCGCCGACCGGGTGCTCGTACTCGAAGAGGGCCGCATCGGCCTCGACCTGACCATCGACCGCCCGCACCCGCGTTCGTACCGGGACCCCCTGCTGGGCGAGTACCGGGAGCGGCTGCTGGCCGCGCTCGGTGTGACGGAGGACCACGCATGACCACCGGACAGCTCCACCTCAACGCGTTCCTGATGAACACCGGCCACCACGAGGCCTCCTGGCGCCTCCCCGAGAGCGACCCGTTCGCGCACGTCTCGCTCGACCACTTCGTCCGCCTGGCCCGGATCGCCGAGCGCGGCACCTTCGACTCGCTCTTCCTGGCCGACGGGCCGCAGTTGTGGAGCAGCCTCGCCCAGCGGCCCGCAGGTGCGCTGGAGCCGCTCACCCTGCTGACCGCGCTGGCGACGGCCACCGAGCACATCGGGCTGATCGCCACCGCCTCGACCTCCTACAACTCCCCCTACAACCTGGCCCGGAAGTTCGCCTCGCTGGACATCATCAGCGGCGGCCGGGCGGGCTGGAACATCGTCACCACCGCGGGCAAGGAGGCCGCCCGCAACTTCGGTCTGGAGCACGAGCCCGCGCACGCGGACCGGTACGCCCGGGCCGGCGAGTTCCTCGACGTGGCCCTCAAGCTCTGGGACAGCTGGGAGGACGACGCGATCACCGGCGACAAGGCCGCCGGCGTCTGGGGCGACGACACGAAGATCCATCCGCCCCGGCACCAGGGGACGTACTTCAGCGTCGAGGGCGCGCTCAACGTGCCCCGCACTCCCCAGGGTTACCCCCTGCTCGTGCAGGCGGGCTCCAGCGAGGACGGCAAGGCGTTCGCGTCCCGGTACGCGGAGGCGGTGTTCACCGCCCAGCAGACCATCGAGGACGCCCGGGACTTCTACGCCGACCTCAAGTCCCGTACCGCCGCGGCCGGCCGGGACCCCGACCACATCAAGGTGCTCCCCGGCATCGTCCCCGTCATCGGCGCCACGGAGGCCGAGGCGCTCGCGAAGGAGCGGGAGCTGGAGGACCACATCGTGCACCACCACGGCGTGGCCAACCTGGAGCGGCTGCTGCAACTCCCCCTCGGGACTTTGGAGTTGGACCGACCGCTCCCTTCCGACCTGCCTCCCGAGTCCGCCGTGGAGGGCGCCAAGAGCCGCTACACGCTCGTCGTGGAGCTGGCCCGGCGCGACCGTCTCACCGTGCGGCAGCTGATCGGGCGGCTCGGCGGCGGACGCGGCCATCTCACCTTCGCGGGTACGCCCGAGCAGGTCGCCGACGCCATCGAGACCTGGTTCACGCAGGGCGCCGCCGACGGCTTCAACATCATGCCCCCCGTCCTGCCGTCCGGCCTGGAAGCGTTCGTCGACCACGTCGTCCCGATCCTGCGCACCCGCGGCCTGCTCCGCACTGAGTACGGGCCGCGGCAGACCCTGCGGCAGCGCTACGGCCTCCCGCGCCCCGCGAACCAGTACGCCCAGCCCGTCCACGCCTAGAGTCCACGCCCAGAAAGGACCCTCCATGTCCGGTATCGAGATCCGCAAGGTCACCGCCCGCATCGGCGCCCATGTCTCCGGCGTCGACATCTCCAGGCCGCTCGACGAGGAGGCGGCCACCGCCCTCCGGGACGCCCTCAACGTCCACAAGGCGCTGGTCTTCAGTGACGTGAACCTCGACGACGGGGGCCAGCAGGCCTTCGCCCGGCACTTCGGCGAGCTCACCACCGCCCATCCGACCGTGCCCGCCGTGGACGGCGCCCCGAACGTCCTGCCCGTCGACAGCGAGGGAGGGCGCGCCGCCAACAACTGGCACACCGACGTCACGTTCGTCCTCAATCCGCCGCAGGCCAGCACCCTGCGCAGCCTGACGATCCCGCCGTACGGCGGCGAGACGCTGATCGCCAACTCGGCCGCCGCGTACCGGAATCTGCCGGAGCCGCTGCGCCGGCTGGCCGACGGTCTGTGGGCCGAGCACACCAACGACTACGACTACGCCGTACCGGAGGAGGCGCTGGACGAGGAACAGGCCGCCCGGCGTGCCCAGTTCACCTCGATCAAGTTCCGCACGGCCCATCCGGTGGTCCGGGTGCACCCGCTGACCGGTGAACGCGGTCTGTTCATCGGCGGGTTCGCGCAGCGGATCGTGGGTCTGTCGGTGGGTGAGTCCCGCAAGGTCCTCGACCTGCTCCAGGCGTATGTGACCCGGCCGGAGAACCTGTTGCGGCACCGCTGGTCGGAGAACCAGCTCGTGCTCTTCGACAACCGCATCACCCAGCACTACGCCGTCGACAACTACGACGGTCTGCCGCGCCGGCTGCACCGGGTGACCGTCGCCGGGGACGTGCCGGTGGGCATCGAGGGCAAGGAGAGCTACTCGATCGAGGGCGACGCATCGCACTACTCGGCCGTAGCGGCGTAGTCACAGAGACGGGAGGCCCCCGAGAGGACGTGACTCGCGGGGGCTTCCCATGTGACCCGTCGGCTTCTCAGGCCTTTCGTCCCACACCCCCGTGCTGGCCGATCGGGGCGGGGGACGTGTCGCCGTCCGGGCGCCACAGCGGGACCGACACCACGCCCGGGTCCACCAGCTCCAGGCCCTCGAAGAACGCCTCGATCTTGTCGACCGGACGCAGGAGGTAGGGCACCGCGCCGGTCTCGTTGTAGGCGTCCTGGGCCTGCTCGTAGTCCGGGTCGGTGCCGCGGGAGCCGTCGTTGACGCACAGGTAGCTGCCCGAGGGCAGGCCCGCCACCAGCCGGCGGACCAGGTCGCGGGCCAGGTCGTAGTCGGTGACATGGCCGAGGATGCCGCTGAGGATCAGGGCTGTCGGACGGGTGAGGTCCAGGGTCCGGGAGGCCGCCTCCAGGATCTTCTCCGGCTCGTAGAGCGTCAGGTCCTCGTACGCCGTCTCGCCCTCCGCCGTGGAGGTGAGCAGGGCACGGGCGTGGGCGAGGACCAGCGGGTCGTTGTCCACGTAGACGATCTTCGATTCGGGGGCGAGACGCTGGGCGACCTCGTGGGTGTTGTCGACCGTGGGCAGCCCGGTGCCGACGTCCAGGAACTGGCGGACGCCCGCCTCCTCGACCAGGTACCGGATGCTGCGGCCGAGAAAGGCGCGGCTGCTCCGGGCGATCGTGACGATGCCGGGGAAGACGGCCGTGTAGGCGTCGCCGGCCGCCTCGTCGACGGGGTAGTTGTCCTTGCCGCCGAGCCAGTAGTTCCAGATCCGGGCCGAATGCGGCACCGAGGTGTCGATCTCCATCATGGACCCATCGTGCTACGACCTGTCCGGCTCGCACGGCACATTGAGGGAGAGAAGTGCGGCGGATCCGTGGTTGTCGAGGCGGAGTTCGGTGATCGCCGCGTTCCGCAACCGCGGGAACACTCTGCGGTACTCCCCGAGCGGGATCGACAGCAGCGTGCACAGCACCAGCCGCAGCAGGGTGTTGTGGGCGACGACCAGGACGCGCTCGTCGGGATGGGCGGCGGCGATGCCGCGCAGGGCGCCGGCGCCACGGGCGGCGGCTTCGAGCGGGTCCTCAGCGCCGGGGAAGGGGTACGTCACCGGATCCGCCCGGAACGCCTCGGCCGCGTCGGGGACCTCGGCGGCGAACTCCGCGAGGGTACGGCCCTCCACCACCCCGAAGTCGCACTCCCTGAGGGCGGGTTCGCGGTGCGGGGTGACGCCGAGGGCACGACAGGCGGGGTCGGCGGTGGCGATCGCCCGCGAGAGGGGGGACGTCCAGATCGCGTCGGGACGGTGTACGGCGGCCCACCGGCCGAGTGCCTCCGCCTGGGCGCGGCCCTCGTCGGTGAGCCCGATGTCGCTCACCCCCGCGTAACGGTTCTCGGCGTGCCAGATGGTCTGTCCGTGCCGGGCCAGCAGCAGGGTCGTGCTCATGTGGGTGCGGTCTCCAGGTTCTCTGCGGTCGGTCACGGTCGTTCGTCGTCAGGATGCTGTGCTGTCCTGGTCGAGCCGGGCGCGCGCATGGGCCGCCACCTGCGCCGAAAGCCAGCCGCGCGCGGTGAGTTCGCCGACGAGACGGGCGTACGGGTCGGCGAAGAGGGCCGTGCGGCCGGGGCGCGGGCGCACGACCGTGCGGATGCGGACCATGTGCTCGGCGGCCTCCGCCAGCGGGGTCCCGGTGGCGCCGTGCAGCGCCAACGCGGCCATTCCCAGGGCCGGTTCGGTCTGTTCGGGTACCCGGGCCGGGCGGCCGAGGATGTCGGCGCGGAGCTGGTTCCAGTACGGGCTGCGGGCCGCGCCGCCGGTGAAGGTGAGGGGGCCGTCCAGCGGGGCGCCCAGGTGGTGCAGGTAGTCCAGGCACAGACGTTCCGCGAACCCGACGCCCTGGAGGATCCCGGCCCAGCGGTCGGCGTCGTCGGCGGGGGTGCCCAGGAGGAGGGCGGTGGCGTCCGGGGCCAGGAACGGGAACCGCTCGCCCCGCGAGACCAGCGGGTACGCGACCGCGCCGGACGGCTCGAACGCTGCCGCCCGTTCGTCCATGGCCACCGGGTCCACGTCCGTGGGCAGCGCCCCCGCGCCCACGCTCGACGCCCCGCCGGGCAGCCAGGTACCGCCCGGCGCGCGGTGGTTGTAGACCACGCCGGTGGGGTCCCGCACCGGGTCCGGAGTGGCCCCCTTGAGCACGAGGGTGGTGCCGAGCACCGAGTTCCAGGATCCGTGCCGCAGGGCGCCCGCCGCGATCTGGGCCGCGCAGCCGTCGGTCATCCCGGCGATGACGGGGGTCCCGGCGGGGATGCCGGTCGCCTCCGCGGCGGCCGGGCAGACCTCGCCGAGACGGGTGCCGGGCAGGACGACGTCGGGGAGGTCCAGGGCGACATCCGGCCAGGCCTCGCGCTCGAGGTCGTAGCCCGTCTTGAGGGCATGGCTGGAATCGGTGGGCACCGGCCCGCCGACCAGCCGGGCGGTGACGATGTCGGGCTGGTGGGTGACCCGGCCCTTGCCGTGCGCGCCGACGAGCCACAGCGCCTTCGGCAGCGCCCACGTGTCCTGTACCGCGAGCCCCGCCTCCCGCAGCCGGGCCGCCTCGCCCGCGGCGCGTGCGTCGTCGTACATGAGCGCCGGGCTCGCCGGCCGTCCCTCCTCGTCCGTCAGCAGCACCGTCCCCGAGGTCCCGCACACCGCGAGCCCGCCGATCCGTACACCCGTCAGAGTGAGAAGCGCGGAACGGGACGCCGTACACACGGCCTCCCACCACTCCCCCGGATCCTGCTCGTGCCGCCCGCCCTCGCGCCGGCCGCCGAGCGGGGCGGAACCCCGGCCCCGCACGGTTCCGCCGGCCGTGACCGCCAGGGCGCGCACGCTCTGGGTGCCGAGGTCGATCCCCAGCCACACCGTCTCGTTCTCGTCTGTCATCTCTGTCATCGGGGCCTCCCACCCGCACGGGGTCTATGCGTACCCCGGACCCGCGGCTCAACATCGTGACAGTGAAGCGACGATCCGGAGGTCGACGATGACCCAGAGGACCGATCCCGTACGTGTCGTGGCGGCCGGCGACCACTTCGTACTGCCGGGGCTGATCGCCGGGGCCGTCGAGGCCGAGCTGGGCGACATCGCCGCGGAGACGAAGGAGCTGAGGCTCGGCTGGCCGCTGGAACCCTTCGGGCCCGTGGCGGAGGTGACGGAGGCGAGCGACGCCGAGGACGAGCTGATCGAGGCGCTGGACGGCGCGGAGGTCCTCGTCACCCAGATGGGCCCGGTGACCGAGCGGGTGCTGAACGCCGCCGACAGCCTCCGGCTGGTCGTCGTGTGCCGGGGCGGCCCGGTCAACGTGAACCTCGACGCGGCCAAGGCCCGTGACGTACGGGTGTGCTTCGCGCCCGGCCGCAACGCCGCCGCCACCGCCGAGTTCACCGTCGGCATGCTGCTGGCCGCCGTGCGCCGCATCCCGCAGGCCCACGACCTCCTGGCCGGACAGGGCAGTTGGGAAGGCGGCGCCGCCTACTACACGTACGAGCACAGCGGCCTGGAGCTGGAGGACCTGCCCGTCGGACTCGTCGGCTACGGCGCCGTCGGCAGCCGGGTCGCGCGCGTGTTGTGCGCCTTCGGCGCGCAGGTCATGGTGTACGACCCCTATGTGCGCGGCGAGATCCACGGCCTGCGCGTGTCCTCGCTGGACCAGCTCCTCACCCGCTCCCGGGTGATCACCCTGCACGCCCGCCTCACCGCCGAGACCCGCGGTCTGATCGGTGCACGCGAGCTGGCCCTGCTGCCCCAGGGGGCGGTCGTGGTGAACGTGGCCCGCGGCCCGCTCCTCGACGAGAGCGCCCTGTGCGACGGGCTGGAGGCCGGCCGGCTGTCGGCGGCGGCCCTCGACACCTACGAGCACGAGCCGCTGCCCCCGGACTCCCGGCTGCACGCCCTGGCCGACCGGTTCGTCCTGACCCCGCACCTCGGCGGGGCGAGCCGCGCGGTGGCCGAGAAGGCGGCGAGGATCGCGGCGGAGGAGGTGGGCCGCTGGGTGCGGGGGGAGCCGTTGGCGCACTGTCTGACCTGAGCCGGGAGGCAACATGTACGTCGGTATCGATGTGGGCACGTCCGTCGTCAAGGCCGCCGCGTTCGACAGCGGGGGCCGTCAACTGGCCGTCGAGGCACGCCCGGTGGAGCTCTCCCTGCACGGCGGGTTCGTCGAGCAGGACATGGCGGAGGTCTACGACGCCGTCGTCGACGTCCTCGGCAAGCTGACCGGGCGGGTGCCGGAGCCGGTGGAGCTGGCCGGGCTGACCGGTCAGGGCGACGGGGTGTGGCTGGTCGACGAGGAGGGGCGGCCGGTGCGTTCGGCGGTGTCCTGGATGGACGGCCGGGCCCATGAACTGCTCGACCAGTGGCTGGCGGACGGCACGTTCGAGACGGTGTTCCGGCGGACCGGCGGGGCGATGTTTCCCGGCTCGCCGGGGCCGTTGCTGGCCTGGCTGGACCGGTACGACCCGAAGTCCCTGGATGCCGCCGCGACCGCCGTGTACTGCAAGGACATGGTCTTCCAGCGGCTGACGGGTGCGGCACGGGCGACGACGGACGTGTCGGACTCGTCCATGCCCTTCCTCGACCCCCGGACACGTTCGTACGACAACCGGGTGGTCGAGCTGCTGGGACTCACCCGTCGCCGGCGGCTGCTCGCCCCCATCGGCGACCCGATCGCCACGGGCGAGGCGCGGGGCGAGGGGCTGCCGTCCGGGACACGGCTCTCGAACGGGCCGTACGACCTGCCGGCCTGTGCGCTGGGCGCCGGGGTCACCGTGCCGGGCGACGGACTCCTCATCGTCGGGACGTGTCTGGCCGCGCTCGTCGCCACCACCGAGCTGGACCTGACCGGCGAGCCGGCCGGGCTGTACATCTCCACCGACCGGCCCGGGCACCGGTTGCGGGCGATGCCGGCGATGGTGGGGACGGCGGCACTGGACTGGGTGCTGTCGACGACCGGCGTCACACATGCCGAGGTGGACGACCTGCTGGCGGCGACCCCGCCGGGGGCGCACGGGGTCCGGGTGCTGCCGTACTTCGCTCCCTCCGGGGAGCGGGCTCCGTTCGTCGAGCCCCATCTGCGGGCCGAGCTGAGCGGGGTCTCGCTGGAGACGACCAAGGCGGATCTGATCCGGGCGACGTGCGAGGGGATCGGTTACGCGGCCCGGCACTGTCTGGAGGCGGCCGGGCTGACGGGGTCGTTGGCGGTGTGCGGCGGGGGGACGCGCAGTCCTGCCTGGATGCGGTTGCTGGCCGACGTGCTCGGGCGGCCGCTGCGGGTCGTGGAGGGCGAGGTGGGGGCTCGGGGAGCGGTACTGGCCGCGGCCGAGCGGCACGGGGTCCCGCTGGACACCGCGGCCTGGACCGAACCGACGGCGATCGTGGAGCCGGACGCGAGCCGGGCGTCGTACTACGCCAAGGGCTACGAGGAGCACCTTGACCGACTGAAGGAGGCTCGGGGGCGGGCGAGGCGCTGACGATGGGAGGAGGCCGGGGCGAGCGAGGCACCGACAACTCGAGCAGGCTCGGACGAGCGAGGCACCGACGACGCCACGAGGCTGGCAGACCACACGCCGACGTGGCGAGGAGGCTCGGGGGCGGGCGAGGCGCTGACGATGCGAGGAGGCCGGGGCGAGCGAGGCACCGACAACTCGAGCAGGCTCGGACGAGCGAGGCACCGACGACGCCACGAGGCTGGCAGACCACACGCCGACGTGGCGAGGAGGCTCGGGGGCGGGCGAAGCGCTGACGACGCGAGGAGGCTGGGGGCGGCGGGCGAGACACCGACGACACCACGAGGCCCGGAGGCGAGCAAGACACCGACGGCTCGGAGGCGTGCGAGGCACCGACGACGCCACGAGGCCCGGAGCAGAAACAGACGCCGACGACGCGAGAGAGCCCGGATCAGGCCAGACGCCGACGAGGCGGACAGCTCGCAGCAGACCCCGACGCCGACGACACGAGAAGACCCGCAGCAAGCCAGACGCCGGCACGGCGAGAAACCCCGCCGCAAGCCATACGCCCACAACACAAGAACCCGCGGCACGACAGGCGCTGATGTCGCGGCGGGACCGATTCCGGGCTGATGCGTCGGCCCCGCGAGAACCTACGCTCGCGGGGCCGAGGCGGTCGGCCTCCGGACAGTGAGGGGTCACATGCCGAAGATGCCGTGTCCGAACTGCCGCTCGTCCGAGGAGTTCGAACCGCTCAGGGACGACAAGGAGAAGGCACACGTGAAGAAGCACAAGCCGAAGTGGGCCCGCCTCAACGCGTACTACCGCTGCTCACGCGGGAGCTGCCGGCGATTCCAGCGGCTGGGTGACGTGAAGGACGGCGGCTCCTTCCCCGAGCCGGAGAAGTGATCACAGGTTGCTGAAGTCCGGGCCCTTCGTACGCGTGCGCTTGATCTCGTAGAAGCCCGGCACCGACGCCACCGCGAGCGTGCCGTCCCACAGCCTCGCCGCGTCCTCGCCCTTGGGGGCCGGGGTGACGACCGGACCGAAGAAGGCGATCTGCTCGCCGTCCGGGCCGGGGACCGCGATGACCGGGGTGCCGACCTCCTGGCCGACCTTTTCGATGCCCTCCTTGTGGGAGGCCCGCAACTCGGCGTCGAACTCGAAGTCCTCCTGGTCGGCGTAGTCGATCAGGTCGGCGGGCAGGCCCACCTCGTCGAGCGCGGCGGCGATGGCCTCGACGGTCGGGCCCTCGCCCTGGTTGTGGAAGCGGGTGCCGAGCGCGGTGTAGAGCGGGCCGAGGACGTCGGCGCCGTGCTTCTGCCAGGCCGCGGTGACCACCCGGATCGGCTTCCACGCCTTGGTCGCCAGCATGTCCCGGTACTCCTCGGGCAGCTGGTCGAGCTTGTCCTCATTGAGCACCGCCAGGCTCATGATGTGCCAGCGCACCTCGATGTCCCGGACCTTCTCCACCTCCAGGACCCAGCGGGAGGTCATCCAGGCCCAGGGGCACAGCGGGTCGAACCAGAAGTCGACGGGGGTCTTGGCGGCGGCGTTCGAGGTCTCGGACATGGGTCTCCTCAGAAAGGTGTTCGCTTCAACCCCCAACACCGCTCGTCGCCCACCCCATTCCCGGCTGACCGACGTCAGGGGCACATGGCAGGATCGGGCCTGTCCGCATGCTGAACACACCCGAGGGAGTACCGCCCGTGCCCGGTGAGAATCTGTCCCGCGACGAGGCCCGGGAGCGGGCCGCCCTGCTGTCCGTCGACGGGTACGACGTGTCCCTCGACCTGCGCTCGGCGGTCGGCGACCAGGCCGGGGACGGCCCGCGCACCTTCCGGTCCGTGACCACGATCCGCTTCCGGTGCAACGAGCCGGGGGCCACGAGCTTCGCGGACCTGATCGCGCCGAGCGTCACGGCGGTCTCGCTGAACGGCCGGGATCTCGATGCGGGCGCGGTCTTCGACGGCTCCCGGATCGCTCTGGAGGACCTGGCCGCCGACAACGAACTGGTGGTCGACGCCCAGTGCGCCTACTCCCGCACCGGCGAGGGCATGCACCGCTTCGTCGACCCCGAGGACGGCGAGGTCTACCTCTACACGCAGTACGAGCCGGCCGACTCGCGCCGCGTCTTCGCGAACTTCGAGCAGCCGGACCTCAAGGCGCCCTTCCGCTTCGAGGTGCGGGCGCCCGAGGGATGGGTGGTCTGGAGCAACGGGGTCGGCTCCGAGAGCGACGGTGTGTGGCGGTTCGCCGAGACGAAGCCGATCTCGACGTACATCACCTGTGTCGTGGCGGGCCCGTACCACTACGTGACGGACTCCTATGAGCGCGTCTTCGAGGACGGCACCCGGCTGGAGATCCCCCTCGGCGCCCTGTGCCGCAAGGGGCTCGCCCCCCACTTCGACTCCGACGACGTCTTCCTGGTCACCAAGCAGGGCCTGGACTTCTTCCACGACCACTTCGACTACCCGTACCCCTTCGGGAAGTACGACCAAGCGTTCGTGCCCGAGTACAACCTCGGCGCGATGGAGAACCCGGGGCTCGTCACCTTCCGCGAGGAGTTCATCTTCCGGGGCAAGGTCACCCGGGCGTCCTACGAGGGCCGGGCCAACGTCATCCTGCACGAGATGGCGCACATGTGGTTCGGCGACCTGGTCACCATGGTCTGGTGGGACGACCTGTGGCTCAAGGAGTCCTTCGCGGACTTCATGGGCACCTTCGCGAACGTCGGCGCGACCCGTTTCAAGGACGCCTGGATCACCTTCGCCAACCGCCGCAAGGCCTGGGCGTACCGCGCCGACCAGCTGCCCTCCACGCACCCCATCACCGCCGACATCCGCGACCTGCAGGACGCCAAGCTCAACTTCGACGGCATCACGTACGCCAAGGGCGCCTCCGTACTGAAGCAGCTCGTCGCGTACGTCGGCCAGGACGCGTTCCTTGAGGGCGCGCGGCGCTACTTCAAGCGGCACGCGTACGGCAACACGCGCCTGGGCGATCTGCTGTCGGTGCTCGAGGAGACCAGCGGACGGGACATGGGCGCGTGGGCGCGGTCCTGGCTCCAGACGGCCGGGGTCAACTCCCTCACTCCGCAGGTGTTGTTGAGTGCCGAGGGGCGGGTCGACGAGCTGGCGGTCGTGCAGGAGGCGGACGAGTCCCACCCGGAGCTGCGGCCGCACCGGGTGGCGGTGGGCCTGTATCGCCGTACGCCCGAAGGAGCTCTGGAGCGGTACGCGCGCGCCGAAGTGGACGTCGACGGCCCGCGGACGGTCGTGGCGGAGCTCGCCGGTGCCGAGGCGCCGGAGCTCGTGCTCGTCAACGACGACGACCTGACGTACTGCAAGACCCGCTTCGACGCGGGCTCCCTGGAGACCCTGAAGTCGGGGCTCGGTGACCTCACCGACCCGCTCGCCCGCGCCCTGTGCTGGTCGGCGCTGTGGAACATGACGCGGGACGCGCTGCTCCCGGCCAGAGAGTTCATCGACATCGTGCTGCGCTTCGCGGGCCGCGAGTCCGACATCGGGGTCCTGCAGATGCTGCACGCCTGGGCCGAGTCGGCGCTCGTGCACTACGTGGCGCCCGAGGGGCGGGAGCAGGCCGGGGCGCTGCTCGCCGAGGGGGCCGAGCGGGAGCTGCTCGCCGCCGGGCCGGGCAGCGAGCAGCAGCTGGCATGGGCGCGGTTCTTCGCGCGGACGGCCGAGAGCCCGGCCGGCCTGGACCTGTTGCAGGGCCTGCTGGACGGCACGGCGACCATCGACGGGCTGGACGTCGACCAGGAGCTGCGGTGGGCGTTCCTGCAGCCGCTGACAGTGTGGGGCCTGGCCGACGAGAAGGCGCTGGCCGCCGAACTCGCCCGCGACGACACCGCGTCCGGTAAGCGCCATCAGGTCCGCTGCCTGGCCGCCCGGCCGTCCGAGGCGGTGAAGGCGCAGGCGTGGGCGCAGGTCGTGGAGTCCGACGCGCTCTCCAACGCCCTGGCCGAGGCGACCATCTCGGGGTTCAACCAGCCGTCCCAGCGGAATCTGCTGGAGCCCTACGCGGAGAAGTACTTCGCGGTGATCGAGCGGGTCTGGCGGGACCGTTCGATCCAGATCGCGATGAACACCGTCTCCGGGCTGTTCCCCTCCCTCCAGGACCCGCGGACGACGCTGGACGCGGCCGACGCGTGGCTCGCGGCCCACGAGGACGCGGCGCCGGCGCTGCGGAGGCTGGTGCTGGAAGGGCGGGACGATCTGGCGCGGGCGCTGCGGGGGCAGGAGTGCGATGCGCAGGCCGTCAACCACGGATGACCTTTGGCCTGAGCTCGGGCTCCTGGTAGCCGTTACGAAATCCGTTCAATAGCAGCCGTAACCCCTGGTCCCACCCGAATGGACCAGGGGTTTCGCTCCCTACTCGGCACCCGAACACTCGTCCTTTAGTACTGCCTTGTCCGTATTTGCCGACAGGCGTGTAACAGCGGTTAGCGGGCGGGCCGGACGCGGGAATCTCCGGTGCATGAACCACAACGCCCCGCTCCCCCCGCTCTCCCCCCGCCCCCTGCGTCACGTCTCCGAGGTGCACCGCCGTGTCGTGACGGCCGGCCGGCTCCGTACGAGCGGTGTCTCGGTCGCCGAAGCGAACGAGCAGTGCCGGCCCGGCGGCCCGTGGCAGCAGATCCTCCCGGGTGTCTTCCTGCTCCACCCGGGGCCGCCGACCAGCGAGGAGCGTCTGCACGCGGTGCTGATGTACGCGGCACGGGAGTCCGCCGCCGGGGTCCCGACGCAGCCGGGCGCGGAGGAGCCGCACCGCCCGGTGTACGCGGAGGCGATGATCACCGGCCTCGCGGCGCTGACGCTGCACGGCTTCAGCTCGGCTCCGTCGCTGCTCTCCCTGGACCGGATCGACGTCCTGGTCCCGAGGATGCGCCGGCTGCGCTCGACGCGCGGCGCGCGGATCGTCCGCACATCGGCGCTCCCGGCCGCCGAACAGGTCACCGGCGTCCCGGTCGCCCCGGTCCCGCGCGCCCTCGCCGACGCGGTCACCGAACTGACGGACGCGGGCGCGGTGCGCCGGCTGCTGACGGAGGCGGTCCGCGGCGGCCACTGCGAACCGGCCGCCGTCGTCCGGGCGCTGACCGAGGCCAGGCTGCTCGGTCGCCCGCACGTGGTGGACGCGGTGGACTCCCTGCTCGCCGAGGGCCGTGCCATCGCGGAGGACCGCCTGTACCGCATGGTCCAGGAGTACGGCCTCCCGGACCCGGTGTGGAACGTGGATCTGAGGCTGCCGGGCGGGCCGCACCTCGGTGGCCTGGACGCGTACTGGCCGGAGCAGGCGGTGGCGGTCGAGCTCGACACCCGCGCGCCCCGGCAGGGCCGTCGGCAGGAGGACGACGCCGTGTGGTCCGAGTACGCCCGCAAGCGCGAACACCTGGAGCGCCTCGGCATCACCGTCGTCCACATCACCCCCCGCAAGCTCCGGGACGCGACGGAACAGCAGGCGACGGTGGTCCGTACGGCCCTCATGGCCTCCGGCGACCGGGATCCCGCCGCGTATGTCGTGGTGCTGCCCCGGTAGTGACGGACCGGGGCGGAGTCAGGAGGGGAGAGGAGGGGTCATGGCGCCGGGGAGCCGGGGCCCCTCCTCGTTGCGCGTGTGCGGCACTAGAACAGGTCGGGCAGGGCGGGGCGGAGGGTGCCCGCGGCGGCGCGGTCCAGCAGGGCCGCGTACGACGCGATCATCCTCGTACGGCTGAAGCGTTCGCGGCTCGCCGCGAGTGCCGGGGCGAGGTCGGCGCGTGCGGCCACCGCCTGCGACCAGGCCGCCGCGATCACCTCCGGGTCCGGGGCCGTGACCAGGCCGCGGCCCGCCACGATCGCCGCGCTGTCGCCGACGTCCGTCGCCACCGGGACCGCGCCGCACATCATGCCCTCGATCAGGCACAGCGGGGCCGCCTCGCCCCAGGCGGACGTGAGGGCGACGACGTCGGAGGCGGCGTACAGCATCTCCATGTCGCGTCGGACGCCCAGCAGGCGCACCCCCCGGTCCGCCAGGGCCGTCGCCCCTTCGAACGCCGTCGCGAGGTCCGTGGCGAGCCCGGGGTTCTCCGCCGTCATGCCCGCCCCGCACATCAGCACCTGCCCGTCCGGGACCCGGCCGAGCCAGGCGCGGGCGGCGGCGAGCAGCAGGGGGACGTTCTTCATGCCGTCGTAACGGGCGGCGAAGACGACCACGGGGGCCGCGGGGTCGATGCCGAGTTCCGTGCGGACCGCGAGGCGGCGGGCCGCGTCGGGACGGAAGCGGAAGAGGTCGACGCCGTTGGGGATCACGTGGAGCAGGTCGGAGGGGATCCCGGCGGCCCGGTACGCGGCCCGGGTCGACTCGGCGCAGCAGACGCAGGCGACGACCGTGCCGTCGGCGATGGCCGCCTTCAGTTCGTCGAGGGCGGTGCCCTGGTTCTCCGGGTCGGAGCGGTGCAGACAGACCACGACCGGGCGGCGCGGCAGGCCCGCCTGGTTGAGCAGCGCCAGGGGCTGTTCCTTGAGGGAGAGGATGACGTCGGCGCCGGCCGTCGCCCGGGCTGTTCCGGCCAGCTCCGGGCCGGTGAAGTCGGCCGAAACGCCGCTGCCGGGGAACGTGCGCCCGAGGGAGGTGACGCCCACTCCGGCCGCGGTCAGCGCCCGGTAGCAGGTGTCGTCCTCCATCCGCTGCCGGGTCGCCTCCCGGTGGACCTCACCGAACAGGCTCAGCACCTGATGGTGCTGACCTCCCTCGGTGAGGCCCAGCACGATGTCGCTGTGCACGATCCGGGCCCCACCGGAGAAGAAACCCTCGTACACCGACAGCACTCGCAGTTCGTGTCCCGTACGCACACGACCACCCGCCTTGCACACAGATCGAGCCATCCCCGTGAAGAGCGGGCTAGCCGATATGAGGCGGTACGGACATTACGTCCGGATGAACTGCGTGCTTCGTGTCCGAGTCGGTGCGACTACTCGCCACAAAACTCCGCCTCGACGACCGCGTCGGTGTCCCCCGACCAGTCGCCGTTGAAGTTGAAGGCGACGGAGTGCCGGCCGTCGGCCGTGGTCACGGCCACGGAGCTCGAGCCGTGGATGCCGCCGTCGTGGCCCCAGACGTGGACCCCGCAGCTGAGTTCGCGGTCGATGAGACCGAGGCCGTAACGGGCGTTCGGGATGCCCTCGACGGCCACCGTGGTCTTCATCTCCTTCAGCTGCTTCGGCGGGAGCAGTCGTCCCTTCAGCAGGGCCGCGTAGAAGCGGTCCAGGTCGGCCGAGTCGGAGATCATCTCGCCCGAGGAGGAGGCGAGGGAGGGGTTCAGTCTCGTGACGTCGTACGTCGGTCCCGTCGCCGTCTCGGCCAGCTTGCCGTAGGCCCGGCTGCTGGGCCGCGGGACGGTGACTCGGGTGCCCGGCACCGAGGTGGCGGTCAGATGCAGCGGGTCGATGACGCGGTGCCGGATCTCCTCGCCGTACGACCGTCCGGTGACCTTCTGGATCACCATGCCGGCCACGACGTAGTTGGTGTTGGAGTAGTTCCAGGACGTGCCCGGCGCGAAGTTCGGCTTGTGGGACATGGCGATCGCGACGAGCTGCTCGGGCGTCTTCGTGTCGTAACGGTGCTCGAGGAAGCCGTCCTTGAGGAAGTACGTCCGCCCGAACGTCTCGTCCTCGGTGTAGTTGAAGATCCCGCTCGTGTGGTTGAGGAGCTGCCGGACGGTGATCCGGCTGCCGTCGTGGCCGTTGCCGTGGACCAGGCCCGGCAGCCACTTCTCCACCGTGTCGTCGAGCGACAGCCGTCCCTCCGCCTCCAGTTGGAGCAGCACGGTGGAGACGAAGGTCTTGGTGATGCTGCCGACGCGGTAGCGGTCGTCCGCCGAACGCGGCGCGTGCGTCGTGAGGTTGCCGACCCCGGCGGTGGTCGACCAGGTGCTCCCGCCGTTCTTCGCCGTCAGCGTCACACCCGGGACGCCGTCCTGCACCGCGGCGCGGACGGCCTTCCGGGTGGCGTCATGGCCACCGGCCCCGGCTCCGGCCGCCATCGCCGGGGCGGCGAAGCCTGCCGTGAGTGCCACCGCCGTCGCCGCCACCACCACTGTCGTACGTACCGTCATGTCTTCCCCCTGTTCGGGCACGCTCGGGCGAGCGTGATCGGCGGGGGAGACCAGCGCCGGCGGGGAAAGGTTGAGATGGATCAGGAGAGTTGATCCGTTTTCAGCCCTTCCTCAAGACCAGCTCCGTGTTCCGGTCCCCCGAGCCGCCGCCGAGCTTGTTGCTCGAACCGGGGGCGTTGTAGGCCAGCTCGCGGTACAGGGCCGCGAGGCCGGTCTGGGAGAGGTCGGCGAAGTCGGTGCGGTGGGGGGCCGCGGACTCGACCAACGTGGTGAAGACCGAGATCGTGCCGTCCTTGTTGTCGGTCAGCTCGATGACCCGGGCGAGGTGCGGGAAGTCGATGTGGGAGGCGGTGGAGATCTCCCAGAAGGAGCGGCCGTCGGGGGCGGAGTGGGCGGTGATCACATTGCGGTGGATGTGCCCGTTGACCCAGGCCAGGACATTGCTGTGGCTGGCGAGGAGGGCGACGACGTCCTGGCCGCCGTACCGCCGCTCACCCGGGTGGGCCGGGTCGGGGCGGGTGTTGTCCATCGAGTCGCTGGTGTGGTGGCTGAAGACGACCACGAAGGAGTCCTTGTTCTCCCGCAGCGTCCGGTCCAGCCACCGCAACTGCTTGGCGCCGACGGACCCCTGGTAGTGGCCGCCCGGGTCGGTGGTGTCGAGGCTGATGCCCACGACGTCGTCGGCGATGCGGAAGCTGTAGTACTGGGTGCCCGCGTCGAGGTTGGCGGTGGAGTAGCCGTGGCCGACCGGGCCCACGCCCCGGTACGCGGGGTCGAGGTGGGCCGTGAGGTAGTCGCGGGCGGTGTAGGGGGCGCGCCGCTCGTCGGGGGTGACCGAGCGCATGTTCCGGGCGTGCGCCTTGAGCAGGTCGCGGAAGGCGTGCCCCTGGGGGTCACTGGCCTTCCTGATCATGTCCTGGAGCTTCTTCGACTCGGACGCGGGCAGCGACATGAGCTTCTTGCCGCCGACGGCGTACTCGGCGAGCCAGGAGTCGCCGTGGCCGTAGCAGCCCAGCGGCAGGCTGTCGTGGTTGCCGACCGTGGAGTACCAGGGGATGTTGAGGCCGGGGCTGTTCAGCTCCCGGATCGCGGCGGCCAGATAGCCCGTCAGGTGCGGGAAGCCGAGCTGCTTGTCGGCGTCGCGGGTGCTCGAGTCGGGCTGCCAGTACTGCTTGAGGCCGCTGTTCTGGACGCCCTCGTAGTGGCGCGGGTCCCCCGAGTTGGGGGTGATCCGGCCGCCGCTCATGACGGTGAGGAACCAGTCCAGCTCGGTGCGGGAGTTGTTGTCCGTGTTGTCGCCGGTCGTCATGGCGAACTGGAGCGGGGCGCCGGTGGCGGGGCCGCCCCGCAGCGCGTTGATCCGCTCGACGAGCGAGATCGCGCCCGGCACGGTCAGCGCCTCCTGGGGCCGCCAGGCGTGCACATCGGTCGAGCGCAGGTACTCCAGGCGCATCGGGTGCTGGCTGTCCATCAGGTGCAGGTCGGTGAACTGCACGAACGCGGCCAGCGGGGTACGGCGGCCGGCCCGCCCGGCCTTCGGCGCGGCGAGGTCGGAACGCACCTTGCGGCTCCAGCCGACGCCGTCGCCGAGGCGCCGGTAGCCGGAGCTGGTGCGCGGGGCGGCGATGGAGGCGACGGTGGTGCCGCGGGTGTACGGGGCGAGGGGGGCCTCGACCGGAGCGGCCTGGTGGACGGACTGGGCCACCGGCGCCTCGGCGGGGCCGGCGGGCGTGGCGGCCTGGCTGTCGGTGGGCCGCAGGGCGTAGCCGACGCCCGCGGAGACGGCGACCGCGCCTGCGGCGGCGAGGACGGTACGACGGTGGACCGCCGGCGTGGTGCTGGCGACAGAGCGTATGCGCGACATGGCGCGATCTCCCCGAGTGCGAACTGCGTCGGCAGTGGTCGCGGGAGTCGCTGTGGCGAATTTCCCGCTCGCTCTGGATGCTTGGCACCGGGAATGACCTGTGCGTGAACGAGACGGCAACGCGCAACGCCGATCACCGTACGTGGATCTTGGGCCACCCTGCGCGTTCGGGAGCGCTCGTCGAACCGCCGGGGGGCGGTCACTCCGTGTTCATCTTGCGGGGTAGGACACCTATTCTCCGAGCCGCCCGGCCACCGGCCGCTCCCGCCACAGCCGCAGGCCGACGTCGACCAGTGGCACCCGGTTCAGTTCCGGTACCGCGTCGAGGTCGTGCCACTGGGCCATGTCCGTGGAGCCGCCGACCTCGAACCGCAGCTCGCCGCCGGTGACCCGGGCCTCGTACACGAGCCCCACGCCGTGATGGTCGACGGTGCGGCCGAAGCGGCGGCGGAGCGGGAGCCTGCGGGAGGTGACACCGAGCAGGCCGGTCACCTCGATGCGGTAGCCCGCCTCCTCCTCCACCTCCCGCACAACGGTGTCATGGAGGTCCTCACCGTGCTCCATGCCGCCGCCCGGCAGCGTCCACTCCGGCCGGCCGTCGCTGAGCCAGCGGGCGAGCAGGATCTGTCCGTCGCGAACGCATATGGCGTAGGCCGCCACCCTCAAGGTCTTGCGCATAGGAGGAAGTTAGTGCGCCGGGTCCGGGATGGCCGGTGAGTATTCGGGCGCGGACCGGCGTCCGGGTCGCGCCCGCCCCACAAGGGCCCGTCGAGCGGGCCGAGTTGAGTGGGCCCCGCCTGGATCGCAAGGAGGTCTGAAAAGGCTACCCAAAGGGCCCGCATGGCGAATTGACCGCTTTCGCACGGCTCTTCACCGATGTCCACAAAGAGCATCGCGGGTTTTCCCCATACACCCATATCGATTCGGTCAACTCTCCCTAAACATCCCTCCCATGCGTAAAGCTGTGCGGTCATCCGGGGTCTTCTTCCGGATCGCCGTGGCCAGGACCGATCGGTTCCGGTCACACACCCGCTCGTTCCTTTACCTACAAGGGATGCCGATGACCCTCACCCCCCAGCACGTTCCGATATCGGGCGCGAGACGTGTGGCGCGCATAGCGGTGGCCGCCGGTCTGGTGGCCGCGCTCTCCGCGGCGGGGCCGATACCCATGGCCTTCTCCGCCGCCGCGGACGACGCCCCCGCCGCCTCCGACCCGGGCCTGAAGTCCGCCGACGAGAAGCTCGGTTCGGACGACGCGGACGCACTCGCCGAGGCCAAGGCCGACGGCGTCAAGAACATCACGCTGATGGTCGCCACCGCCCCCGGGAAGACCGAGCAGGTCGCCGCGGAGCTGGACGCGGTCAAGGGCGGCCTGGTGGGCCTCACGTACGACAAGCTCGGTTACGTCCGGGCGACCGTCCCCACCGCGAAGGCGGACTCGGCCATCGCCGCCGCCGCGAAGCTCTCCTCCGTGCACGGCATCGACGTCAAGCAGGACATTCCGCTGGACGACCCGACGCCGAGCGCCGACACCGCCAAGGGCGCCGCGCACAAGGCCGCGAAGACCTACCCGGCGCCGAGCGCGAAGACGCCCGCCGAGAACCCGTACAACCCGTCCTTCGAGACGGGCGCCGTCGACTTCGTGAAGGACCACCCGAAGGCGGACGGCCGCGGGGTCACCATCGGCATCCTGGACTCGGGTGTGGACCTCGGCCACCCGGCCCTGCAGAAGACCACCACCGGTGAGCGGAAGATCGTCGACTGGGTGACGTCGACCGACCCGGTCTCCGACGGTGACGCCACCTGGCGGCGCATGACCACCGCGGTCTCCGGCCCGAGCTTCACCTTCGACGGCCGCACCTGGACGGCGCCCGCCGGGTCGTACCAGGTCAACCTGTTCCGTGAGGCCGCGACCGCGGGCGGCGACGCCAAGGGCGACGCGAACCGGGACGGCGACACCACCGACACCTGGGGCGTGCTGTACGACAAGGCCGCCGGGACCGTCCGGGTCGACCTGAACAACAACCAGAACTTCGCCGACGACACTCCGATGAAGCCGTACAAGGACGGCTACCAGGTCGGGTACTTCGGCACCGACGACCCGTCGACCGACGTGGCCGAGCGCCAGCCGTTCGTCGTCGAGATCCGCAAGGACGTCGTCTTCGACGCCGCCGGCGACAAGGCCGACTACGTCAACATCGGCGTCATCGAGTCCGAGCACGGCACCCACGTCGCCGGCATCACCGCCGCCAACGGCCTGTTCGGCGGCAGGATGAACGGCGCGGCCCCGGGCGCGAAGCTCGTCTCCTCCCGTGCCTGCACCTGGACCGGCGGCTGCACCAACGTGGCGCTGACCGAGGGCATGATCGACCTCGTCGTCAACCGCGGCGTCGACATCGTCAACATGTCGATCGGCGGCCTGCCGGCGCTCAACGACGGCAACAACGCGCGCGCCGAGCTCTACACGCGCCTCATCGACACCTACGGCGTCCAGCTGGTGATCTCCGCGGGCAACTCCGGCCCCGGCGCGAACACCATCGGCGACCCGGGCCTGGCCGACAAGGTCATCTCGGTCGGCGCGACCATCTCCAAGGAGACCTGGGCCGCCAACTACGGCTCGGCCGTGGAGAAGAAGTACGCGATGATGCCGTTCTCCTCGCGCGGTCCGCGTGAGGACGGCGGCTTCACGCCGACCCTGTCCGCCCCGGGCGCCGCCATCAACAGCACGCAGACCTGGCTGCCGGGCTCCCCGGTCGCCGAGTCGGGCTACACGCTGCCGGCCGGCTACTCGATGCTCCAGGGCACCTCGATGGCCTCCCCGCAGGCCACGGGCGCGTCCGCGCTGCTGATCTCTGCCGCCAAGCAGAAGCACCTCGCGCTGACGCCCGCCACCCTGCGCACCGCCCTGACCTCGACCGCCGACCACATCAAGGGTGTGCAGGCGTACGAGGAGGGCGCGGGCCTCATCGACATCGTGGACGCCTGGGACGCCATCAAGGACGGCGCCACCGCCCACGACTACACCGTGAAGGCCCCGGTCGACACCGCGATCGACCAGCTCCTGAAGACCCCGGGCTACGGCACCGGGCTCTACGACCGCGAGGGCGGTCTGAAGGCCGGCCAGAAGAAGACGTACGACGTCACCATCACCCGTACGTCCGGCGCGGACAAGGCGATCCCGCACGAGCTGCACTTCGCGAACAACGCCGGTGACACCTTCCGGGTCCTCGGCAAGGACGACGTCAGGCTCCCGCTGAACCAGCCGGTGACGGTCAAGGTCCAGGCCCAGCCGAGGTCCGCGGGCCTCAAGAGCGCGATCCTGGAGGTCGACGACCCGAGGACCGAGGGTGTCGACCAGCAGATCCTCACCACGGTCGTCGTCTCGGCGCCGGTGAAGTACACCTACACCGCGTCGAACACCGTGCAGCGCAACAGCACCCAGTCGTACTTCGTGACCGTCCCCGCGGGCGCCAAGTCGCTGGAGGTCGCGATCGGCGGGCTGAAGGACAAGAGCCAGACCCGGTTCATCGCCATCCACCCCTACGGCGTCCCGGTCGACAACACGGGCACCCCGTACTGCTACAACAACTACCTCGACGGCAACGGCTGCAAGCCCGACGCCCGTTCCTACGCCGACCCGCAGGCCGGTGTCTGGGAGATCGAGGTCGAGTCGCGCCGTACCTCGCCGCTGCTCGACAACCCGTACAAGCTGGACGTCGCCGTCTACGGCGCGGTCTTCGACCCGGAGACCGTGACCGTCCCCGAGGCCAAGGTCGGCACCCCGGCCACCGCCTCCTGGAAGGTGACCAACACGCTCGCCGCGGTCGACGGCAAGCTGGCCGGCGGTCCGCTCGGCTCGTCCAAGACGGCCCGTCCGACCATCGCCGAGGGCGCCACCCAGACCACCACGGTCGAGGTGCCCGCGGGCGCGAAGTCGCTCGACGTCGCCATCGGCAACGTCTCCGACGTCTCCGCCGACCTGGACCTGACCGTCTACGACGCGTCGGGCGCCGTGGTCGGCCAGTCCGCCGACGGCGACTCGGAGGAGGCCGTCTCGGTCGCCTCGCCCGCAGCCGGCACGTACACCATCGAGGTCGCCGGCTACTCGGTCCCGGCCGGCTCCACGGCGTACGACTACCAGGACGTGTTCTTCTCCAGCGCCCTGGGCGCCGTCACCGTCTCCGACGCTCCGGTCAAGCTCGGCACCGGCGCCTCGGCGACCGTCTCCGGCAGCATCACCGCCTTGGCGGCCGCACCGGAGGGCCGTGAGTTCTTCGGCCAGGTCAGCCTCGTCAACGCGCGCGGCACGGTCGCGGGCGTGGGCAACGTGAAGATCGAGAAGGTCACGCCGTAACACTTCTCCGTACGGCGACGAGGGGCGGGCGTCCGATGGGCGCCCGCCCTTTCTCGTGCCCTAGCAGGTGAGCCCGCGCGAGGCCGGGAGCGAGGCGGTGATCCACGCCCGCTCTCGGGCGATCTCCTGCTCCCCGACCGCCCAGTGGTCGGGGGTGGTCGGGGACCCCTGGGGCGTGCCGAACAGGACACGGGTGCCCTTGGCCAGGGGTTCAGGCAGGTCGTACTCGCTGATCACATAGGTGAGGTCCTCGACTCCGAGGGTCGGCTTGTAGTAGTGGGTGACATGCACGGTGACCTGCAGTTCTCCGGTGGCGGGGAGCTCCTTGACCGCGGTGACCTCGCCCTCGGCGACCGTGGTGGCGCAGGCCAGGTAGGGCGGGCTGCCGAAGCGGACGCCGGCCTCTGCCTTGGAGGACCCCGAGTCGGCCGAGCTCAGGCTGTCCGCACCGCCGTGACCGAGGAGCCAGCCGAGGCCGGTGACCGCACTCGCGACGGCGGCCACCGCGAGGGTGCCGAAGGCGAAGGTGCGGGCGCGATGCCGGGCCCGGGAGGGTCGTGGGGAAACGGGTTTCGGGGCCGGTGCGGGCTCCGTCAGGGTCTCGCCGATGATCCGCAGCTGCTCGCGCAGAAGGGCGACATCGTCCTGGGCCGAGCGGTGCTCGGCGAGGAAGGCCGGGTCGGCGGCGGCGCCCTCGGGCAGCGGTGCGTCGGTGATGGCTGCCATCAAGGCGTCGGGACCGTCGTGTTCCGCGGTCATCTCACACCACCTCGTCCTCGTGCAGGCGGGCGCGCAGGGCCCGGACCGCCGTGTGCAGGCGGCTCTTGACGGTGCCCTCCGGGACGCCCAGCTCCTGGGCGATCGAACGCACCGGCAGGTCGGCGAAGAACCGCAGCACGAGGACCTGGCGCTGCTGGTCGGGCAGCTCGTCCAGGCCCTGCGCGACGGCGAGGGAGAGCACGCTGGTGTCCTCCCCTGAGGGGTGCTCGTGCTGGCGCAGTGAGGCCAGCCGCTCCCCCAGCCGCTCCTGGCGCTTCTTGGCCCGGTGCCAGTCCATGGCGAGGTTGGAGGCGACGACCGCGGCCCACGCGGACACGTCCCGTGGCGCCTCGAACCCCTTCGCCGCCCGCTCCAGCAACCGCAGGCGGACCTGCTGCACCCCGTCCGGCAGGTCCGCCTGCGGCACCCCGCCCAGGGCGAGCACGGCCCGCACCCGGCGTTCCTGCGCCGCGTCCAGAGGATCGTCCTCCTCCTGGACCCGGCGAGCCCTTCTGCGCAGCACAAGCCACCCCCTCACCGCGTTTCCTCTACGACGCCGCAGCGCACGGAAACGTTCGGCCGATCCCGCGGAAAGTCACTGAGAGGTGTACCTCACACCGGCCGGCAGTCCATTCCTCGGGCATGGAGCGCAAAGAATTGGACAGGGAGACCCGGGTCGGCCGCATGATGGAAAAGCCTCGGTCAAGTGTGAAGAGATAGGGAGTCGCCGTGAGGGTCGGAATCGTCGGAGCCACCGGACAGGTCGGCACGGTCATGCGCAGGATCCTCAAGGAGCGCGCCTTCCCGGTCACGGAGCTGCGCCTGTTCGCCTCCGCGCGCTCGGCGGGGTCGGTCCTGGACGGTGTGACGGTGGAGGACGCGTCGACGGCCGACTACTCCGGCCTGGACATCGTGCTGTTCTCGGCGGGCGGCGCGACCTCGAAGGCGCTGGCCGAAAAGGTCGCCTCGCAGGGCGCGGTGGTGATCGACAACTCCTCGGCCTGGCGCAAGGACCCCGAGGTCCCGCTGGTCGTCTCCGAGGTGAACCCGCACGCGATCACGGACCGCCCCAAGGGGATCATCGCCAACCCGAACTGCACCACCATGGCCGCGATGCCGGTCCTGAAGGTGCTGGACACGGAGGCGGGCCTGCAGACGCTTATCGCCACCACCTATCAGGCGGTGTCCGGCTCGGGCCTCGCGGGCGTGGCGGAGCTGCACGGCCAGGTGCAGAAGGTCGCCGCCGACGCGGACAAGCTCACCCACGACGGCGGGGCGGTCGACTTCCCCGAGCCGCAGGTCTACAAGCGCCCCATCGCCTTCAACGTCCTGCCCTTCGCGGGCAACCTCGTCGAGGACGGCCTGAACGAGACCGACGAGGAGCAGAAGCTCCGCAACGAGTCCCGCAAGATCCTGGAGCTCCCCGAGCTGAAGGTCTCCGGCACCTGTGTGCGCGTCCCGGTCTTCTCCGGCCACTCCCTCCAGGTCAACGCCCGCTTCGCCCGCCCCATCAGCCCGGAGCGCGCGACGGAGATCCTGGCGGGCGCCCCCGGCGTGACCCTCTCGGACATCCCGACCCCTCTGCAGGCCGCCGGCCAGGACGCCTCCTTCGTCGGCCGCATCCGCCGCGACGAGACGGTCGAACACGGCCTCGCTCTCTTCATCTCCAACGACAACCTCCGCAAGGGCGCCGCGCTGAACGCGGTCCAGATCGCGGAGCTGGTCGCGGCGGAGCTCAAGGGCTAGGCGGAGGGCCTGCGCACCTCGTAGAGGAAACAGCCGTACTCGACGGCCCGGACGTGGACGAGCGCCACGGACGGGTCGTCGAACGCGTTCCGGAAGGCGTCGTCGCCGACGGCCTCCACCAGCCGGCCGCCCAGGATGTGCCCGTCGGCGGAGTAGCGGCGCACGGTCCGGTGCGCGTCGGCGAAGGGGTGGCCGTCGCCTGCCGTCGGCCCCGCGCACTCCTCGGCGTGGACGAAGACGGGGCCCTGCTCGTCGTACGCCCCCGGCCGCGCGCCCGTCTCGGCCGCCCAGCGGCGCAGGGGGGCGTAGGAGACGAGGGCGATCCGCTCGCCGGGCTCGCTGCGGCGCAGACAGCAGCGCAGCGGCGCCCCGCCCTCCTCGTCGGTGAACGGGGCCGGGGGGCGGCCGGCGTCGTCGGCGGTGCGGAGCTCCTTGAGGACCCGCGGTTCGACGGGGCGTGCGGTGTAGGTCGTCATGGGGACCAGGCTGGCGCGGGCACGCGCGGACGACCGGCGGAATACGGACCTGGTGTTCGGGGTGGGCTGCGCCTCCCGGCGACGCGCGTCACATGGAAGGATGACCGAACCGCCGAACCTAGACATAACGAGGAGATGAACGCGTGCCTGGCACAAACCTGACTCGCGACGAAGCTCGGCAGCGGGCGACGCTGCTCAGCGTCGAGTCCTACGAGATCGATCTCGACCTCTCCGGCGCGCAGGAGGGCGGTACCTACCGGTCCGTGACGACGGTGCGCTTCGACGTCACCGAGAACGGCGCCGAGTCCTTCATCGACCTGGTGGCCCCCACGGTCCACGAGGTGACGCTGAACGGGGACGCCCTCGACCCGGCGGAGGTCTTCGCGGACTCCCGTATCGCCCTGCCGGGTCTGCTGGAGGGCCGCAACATCCTGCGGGTCGTCGCCGACGCCGCGTACACCAACACCGGTGAGGGCCTGCACCGCTTCGTCGACCCGGTCGACCAGCAGGCCTATCTGTACACCCAGTTCGAGGTGCCGGACGCCCGCCGCGTCTTCGCGTCCTTCGAGCAGCCGGACCTGAAGGCCACCTTCCAGTTCACCGTGAAGGCGCCGACCGGCTGGACGGTCGTCTCCAACTCGCCGACGCCGGAGCCGAAGGACGACGTCTGGGTCTTCGAGCCGACCCCGCGGATCTCGTCGTACATCACGGCCCTGATCGTGGGTCCGTACCACTCCGTGCACAGCGTGTACGAGAAGAACGGCCAGTCCGTGCCCCTCGGCATCTACTGCCGCCCCTCGCTCGCCGAACACCTCGACTCGGACGCCATCTTCGAGGTGACCCGGCAGGGCTTCGAGTGGTTCCAGGAGAAGTTCGACTACGCGTACCCGTTCAAGAAGTACGACCAGCTGTTCGTGCCGGAGTTCAACGCGGGCGCGATGGAGAACGCCGGCGCGGTGACCATCCGCGACCAGTACGTCTTCCGGTCCAAGGTGACCGACGCCGCGTACGAGACGCGCGCCGAGACCATCCTCCACGAGCTGGCCCACATGTGGTTCGGCGACCTGGTCACCATGGAGTGGTGGAACGACCTGTGGCTGAACGAGTCGTTCGCCACCTACACCTCCATCGCCTGCCAGGCGTACGCCCCGGACAGCCGGTGGCCGCACTCCTGGACCACGTTCGCCAACTCCATGAAGACGTGGGCGTACCGCCAGGACCAGCTGCCGTCCACGCACCCGATCATGGCCGAGATCCGTGACCTGGACGACGTGCTGGTCAACTTCGACGGCATCACGTACGCGAAGGGGGCGTCCGTCCTCAAGCAGCTCGTCGCCTACGTCGGTGAGGACGAGTTCTTCGGCGGAGTGCAGGCGTACTTCAAGCGCCACGCGTTCGGCAACACCCGCCTGTCCGACCTGCTGGGCGCGCTGGAGGAGACCTCCGGGCGTGACCTCGGGAACTGGTCGCAGAAGTGGCTGCAGACGGCGGGCATCAACATCCTGCGCCCGGAGATCGAGACGGACGCGGACGGTGTCATCACCTCGTTCGCCATCCGTCAGGAGGCCCCGGCCCTGCCCGCCGGCGCCAAGGGCGAGCCGACGCTCCGTCCGCACCGGATCGCAGTCGGTCTGTACGAGCTCGACGGCGACAGCGGCAAGCTGGTGCGTGACGAGCGCGTCGAACTGGACGTCGACGGCGAGCTGACGGCCGTGTCGCAGCTGGTCGGCAAGCGCCGTCCGGCGGTCGTGCTCCTCAACGACGACGACCTGTCGTACGCCAAGGTCCGCCTCGACGAGCAGTCGCTGGCCTTCGTGACCGAGCACCTCGGCGACTTCGAGTCCTCGCTGCCGCGCGCGCTGTGCTGGGCGTCGGCGTGGGACATGACGAGGGACGCGGAGCTCGCGACCCGCGACTACCTCGCCCTGGTCCTCTCCGGTATCGGCAAGGAGTCCGACATCGGTGTCGTGCAGTCGCTGCACCGGCAGGTGAAGCTGGCGATCGAGCTGTACGCCGCCCCCACCGCCCGTGAGGCCCTGCTGACCCGCTGGACCGACGCCACGCTGGCCCATCTGCGGTCCGCGGCGGCGGGCAGCGACCACCAGCTGGCGTGGGCGCGGGCGTTCGCGGCCACGGCCCGTACGCCGGAGCAGCTGGACCTCCTGGAGGGGCTGCTCGGCGGATCGCAGGTCGTCGAGGGCCTGGCCGTCGACACCGAGCTGCGCTGGGCGTTCGTCCAGCGGCTGGCCGCCGTGGGCCGCTACGACGAGTCGGAGATCGCCGGCGAGTACGAGCGGGACAAGACGGCGGCGGGCGAGCGCCATGCGGCGACCGCCCGTGCCTCGCGGCCGACCGAGGAGGCGAAGTCGGAGGCCTGGGCACAGGTCGTCGAGTCCGACAAGCTGCCCAACGCCGTCCAGGAGGCCGTCATCGGAGGCTTCGTCCAGACCGATCAGCGTGAGCTGCTCGCGCCGTACATGGACAAGTACTTCGAGGTGGTCAAGGACATCTGGGAGTCCCGCTCGCACGAGATCGCCCAGCAGATCGCGGTCGGCCTCTACCCGTCGCTCCAGGTCTCCCGGGAGACCCTGGACAAGACGGACGCCTGGCTGGCCTCGGCCGAGCCCAACGCGGCCCTGCGGCGGCTCGTCTCCGAGTCCCGCGCGGGCGTGGAGCGGGCACTGAAGGCCCAGGCCGCGGACGCGGCGGCCGGACAGTAGGACACGGCGGGAGGCGGGTGGCCCCGGTCATCCGCCTCCCCCGCACACCAGATCAGCCGGGCCATGCTGAGCATCGTCCGCACGGGCAAGCCGGGCGGTGCTCAGCGTCGTCCGCACAGGCAACCCTCCGTGCCCAGCACCGTCCGCACACGCAACCCCGGCCGTCCTCAGCCTCCCCCGCACAGCAGCCGGGCCGTGTGCAGCATCGTCCGCACGTGCAGGCCGACCGTGCCCAGCACCGTCCGCACACGCAACCCGACCGTGCCCAGCACCATCCGCATACGCAACCCCGGCCGTCCTCAGCGCCGTCCGCATACGCAACCCCGGCCGTCCTCAGCCTCCCCCGCACACCAGCCTGGCCGTGTGCAGCATCGTCCGTACATGCAGGCCGGTCTGTACGGCCACCGGTATCCACCGCAGGTCGTACGTCTTCTCCAGTTCCCGGCTCCACTCGCGGACCAGGTCGTCGAGGATCTCGGCGGCCCGGGGATCGGTGCGGGCCAGGGCGCGGCTCGCCATCGCGGCCACCCTGAGCGGGATACGGCGGGCCGAGATGCCCCGGGCCGCGAAGTAGCCGTGGAAACGCCCGGGCGGCTCCGCGGCCCAGCCCGCCACGATCGACGGCGCCACGTCGAGGAGTTCACGCGCGGCGTCCCGCAGCGGCGCGAGATCCTCCGGTACGGCCGCGTCGAGCCGTGTCCCGAGCACGGCCGCGAGCTCCTGGCTCCGGCCCAGCAGCACCTCGCCCAGCCGGGCGATCTCGCGGTCCGGGTAGGTGACGGGCCGGGCGTCGCTCACCGAGGGCACGGCCCAGGCGGGGGACTCGATCAGGGTGGTCAGGGTGCCGTGGCGGCGGGGATGGAGCCAGGTGCTCTCGGCGACGAACCCGCTCGGGTCACGTTCACCCTCGCCGTGGCCGTCGGGCAGCACCAGCACGCCGGGCGGGTCCAGCCGCCAGTCGGGGCCGTCGACGGGGTGGCGGTCGACGGGGACACGCAGCCGCGCCGCCGTGTCCCGGAAGGCATCCGCGGCCCCCGGTACCTCCCGCGTCATCATCACGAAGGCGCCGCCGAACTCGATGCCGTGCAGGGTGAACTGGGCGACCGGCCGCAGCTCGTCGAGGAGCCGGACCAGGGCGGCCGACTCGGGGAGCGGTCTGCCGGGCGGCAGGGGCAGGGACTCCGGCTGGCGGGCGAACGCGGGCCGGTAGAAGTACCGGTGACACTCCGTCAGTGACGGCTCCGGCTCCTCCGGCTGCCAGCCGTGCGCGAGCTGTGCCCCGTCGGGGTCGAGGCAGAGCAGGAAGTGCCAGGTGCAGCCGAGGGGTTCGAGCAGTCCGGGCCGGCGGGCGAACAGGGCGGCGAGCCGCAACGCCGAGGCCCCGCCCACCGGTTCGTTGGCGTGGGCGCCTGCGACGGAGAGGATGTGGCGGTCTCCGTGTCCGGCGGACAGCAGCCACAGCGGGCGCCCCGCCCGGCTCTCCCCGACCTGGCCGAGCCGCAACAGGCCGGGGGCGGCACGGGCCAGCGTGCGGGCCCTTCGCTCCAGTTCGTCGACTGCCGGATAGAGCGAAGTCCGCACGCCGGTCCTCCGAAGGCTGGTGGTCCGATCAAGCACCCTGAGAATTACTGTCCCCAGTGGTCTCTTTCTTGTCCAGCGGGCGAATCACGATCTTTGTCCTCCGTCAGACGCTGACCATCCCGCCGGTGGCGTTGACGAACGTGCCGGTGATGCCGCCCGCGTGGTCCGAGGCGAGGAACACGGCGGTCGCGGCGACCTCGGCGAGGGTGGGGTTGCGGCGGGTCAGGCGCATCCCGGCGAGATGCTCGACGATGCCCTGGACGGCGCTCTCGTCGATGGCCGGGTTGACCGCGGCGAGCTTCTCCACGGTGAACGTCTCCGGCACCCCGGCCACCCACAGCCCCACCGCCCGCACCCCGCTCGGCCCCAACTCGATCGCCAGGTTGCGCACGAGCGTGTCGATCGCCCCGTCCGCGGGCCCGGTGCCGCCCATCATCGGACTGCCGTGCGCGGAACCGCTGTTGAGGGCGAGGATCACACCGGAACCCCGTGCGGCCATCCGGCGTCCCGCGGCGCGGGCGGTGAGGAAGTTGGCGCGCAGACCGTCGGTGACCGGTCGCAGGAAGTCCTCGGCGGGCATGTCGACCAGCGGCGCGCCCTGCACATCGCCGCGTGTGACGAGGTTGATGGAGATGTCGATGTCCCCGACCCGCTCGGCGTGCGCCTCCACGGCCGCCTCGTCCAGCGCGTCCACGACGGCGACCTCGGCGTCCTTGATGTCGGCGGCCACGGCCTCCAGGGTCCGCCGGGTCCGGCCGACGAGGTGGACCCTCGCGCCCTGCTCGGCGAAGGCACGGGCGACGGCCCCGCCGATGGAACCGCCGGCGCCGTAGACGATCGCGGTCTTGTCGGTCAGCAGCATGATGAGCTCCTCGGAAGTGGTTCGTACGTGACGTTCATGCAGACGTATGACTCCGCGGATGCTCATCGGCCGGAAGGTCACAGCCGCAGCGGAAGCCCGAACGCGGGAAAGAGATGCGGTTCGAACGAAGTGATCTCCGCGATGCGGTCGCCCGGTCCTGCCGTGTCGAAGCGCAGCACGTCCAGGACCTGGGCGCGGTAGACACTGGTCCCGGGTCGGCGGACGTAATTGCCCACCGCGAGCTGTCCGTTGGCGCGGGCGGGCAGGCTGCGCCAGTGGCCGAGGAAGGCCGGTGAGGCGGGGTCGAGGCTGACGCGCACGAAGTCGACGAGCGCGTCCCGGCCGGTGAACCAGAACGGGTTGGGCGGCATGGTGAGGACGACGTCCTCGGTGAGCAGCGCGGCCATCGCGTCGAGGTCGAGACGCTCGACGGCGGCCATGTACCGCTCCAGCACGGCCTGTTGCTCTCCGGTCGGGGCCGCGGGCCGCCAGTCGGCGCGCTCGCGGGGCAGGTGCGCGCGCAGGGCCGGCCGGGCCCGCTGAAGTGCGCTGTTGACCGAGGCCACGGTCATCTCCAGGGCCTCGGCGGTCTCCGCGGCGGTCAGTCCGAGCGCGTCCCGCAGGATGAGGGCGGCCCGCTGCCGGGCGGGCAGATGCTGGATCGCGGCCAGGAGGACGAGTTCCAGGGTCTCCCGGGAGACTGCGGAGTTCTCCGGCAACTCCCCTTCGTCGACCGGCAGTTCGTCGTCGGGATAGGGCTGCAGCCAGGTGATGCGGGCGGGCGGTTCCCCGCCACCGTGGTTCATCCCCGGCACCGGCTCGTAGCGCTGCGGGCGGCGCGCGGTCCGCCGTAGATGATCCAGGCAGGCGTTGGTGGCGATCCGGTAGAGCCAGGTCCGCGCGCTCGCCCGGCCCTGGAACCCGCCCCGGGCCCGCCAGGCCCGCAGGAAGGTCTCCTGCACGAGGTCCTCCGCCTCGTCGTACGACCCCGTCATGCGGTAGCAGTGCACCTGGATCTCACGGCGGTACTGCTCGGTGAGGGCGGCGAAGTCGGTTTCGGCGAGTTGCGTCACGGCGGCGGGTGTGACGGAATTCCCGGACTCCTGGCTGGTGTCGCGTGCGGTACGGGCCACGCGCCTCAACCGTGCGACGGAGGCGGACAGTTCGGCGACGGTCGAGTAAAGGGTGTCGGCGGGTTGCGGTGCCAGCCGTCCGGCCTGCCGCCCGATGTCGTCGATGAGTCCCTGCACGGTGAGGCCTTCTGGCTGCCGCCGTTCCCGGTATGCCTTCTGCCGACAGGCGGCGGAGCAGTACACGGAGCCGCGGCCCGTACGTCCGGCCCGAGCTGCGAGCGGCTTCCCGCACACCGGACAGACGTCTTCGGGCACGTGCGCCTCCGGGAGTTGCGTAACGCGGGATCGGGGTGACGCTATAACGCCCCCGGCGCCACCCGCAGCGCTTCCCCAAGGTCATGGCGGCCGGACCGGTCAGGTCAGCCGAAGCGCCTGGCCGCCGGACGCTCTCAGCGGGGCCCCCACGACCGGCGGGCAGCGGGTCGCGTCCCCAACCGGCGGCGCTTCCAGCACCCCTAGGTCACGCCACGGGACCCGTCAGCCCTGCCGCAACGCCGGACCCGCCACGTCAGCCGAAGCCCCTCGGCGGTTGCCCACAGCGGGGCCGCACCCCCGACCCGCGGCGCTTCCAGCTTCCTGCGCCCTCACGGCACCGGCCCCGTCAGCCCTGCCGCAACGCCGGACCCGCCACGTCAGCCGAAGCCTCTCGGCGGTTGCCCACAGCGGGGCCGAACGTCCAGACGGCGGCCCTGTCCACCCTCGACGACGAACAGGCCGACCAACTGGCCGACCTGTTGCGGAAGTTGCTGGAAGGAACCCAGAACTCACCGGAGTGACCGGCCCTCCCGGAGACGCACGACGCCGTAGCAGTTCCGTCCGCCCCGCCCCCACCTCATCATGACGGCGTGCGCATCACACCGGCAGAGGCCGCGATCATCGGTACGTCACTGGGCGCGACGGCCACCCTCAGCGCGGCCTGGATCACCCAGCGGGCGACGTCCAGACGCGAGCGGGAACGGCGGCTCTGGGACCGCCGGGTGGCCACGTACGACGACCTCATGAGCACCGTCCACACCTACGCCCAGCTCCGCGCCCACACCCGGCGCAGCTTCGACCTCCCGGAACTGGAAGGCGTGCGCAGCGAGGCCCTGCACTCCGCGGCCGCGTTGGCGGCACGCATCGAGCTCTACAGTTCCGAGCGGCTCCGCGAGGCCTGCGAGACGTCGTTCGACGGAATGCAGCGGTGGCTGGAGGCCTGGGAGGAGTGGCATGAGCAGGGCGCCGCCGTCCGTCTCCCCAGCCAGGCCGACGGCCTGTGGAAGAAGTTCACCAAACGCGTCGAGGAGGCGGAGGAGGCCGACAGCGAACTCCTCGCACTGCTGCTGGCCGACATCCACGGCGAACGACGGAGATCCAGACGGTTACCAGCCGGCCGATTCCTCGGAATCAAACTGAGTGTGACCACATCCGGCTCCTCCGCCTCAGGGGAAACAGTCATCGGGAAGAAGGCGTCGCGGAAACCTGATCGCGGTTAACGTTCTTCGTTCCGGGTCAGACTTCTGGAACGCGCGGCGGAACAGACGGGGGGCCGGACATGGCGCGGGACGAGCATTTGATCGAGTTATATCTCGCGGGCAGGCGCATCGCGTCCGGCCTGCGTATCGCACGGCCCTTCGCGCTGACGACCGCCCACGCGCTCGGGCCGGACGTCCTCACGACGAAGCCGCTCCTGCATCTGCGGGACGGAACACCCGCGCACATCCTCTGGGGCAACACACCGTCGGACCTCGCCCTGCTCAGACTCGAACTGAACGGCACCACGGGCCCGTTGGCGACGACCGCCTTCGGCGAGGCGCACGAGGGGCAGTCCTGGCGGGCGACCGTCTCCGTCGACCCCAAGCCCCTGACGGGCAGCGTCGTCGAACCGGAGGCCGTCTACCACGACAGTCCCCACCTCACGGTGACGGCCCTGCGGCTGCGCTGCGAGCGCGTCCTGCGCGACCCGGCGGCCTACGCCGGCAGCCCGATCGAGGAGACCCGCCAGGACCCGCCCGTCGTCCTCGGTCTGCTGGTGAAACCCCGGGACGCCTCTCCCCGCGAGAGCGACGAGGCGTTCGCCATTTCCGTGACGGAGGCGCTCAGGCTGTTCAACGACGTCACCGGTGGCAAGAAGGCGGAAAAGCGCACCCGGGCCAATCAGGTTCTGCACGACAGGGGATATGGAAGTGTGCGCCCGCGCTGGACGAGGACCGAGCCGAACAGGCGCGCACGGCGTCCGTCAGAAGGAAACTGATCGATGAGCGAAATCGGTGACCTCGACGAAGCGATATCGATCGCCGAGGAAAAGGCGGAACACGAGGACGACGGCACGGAATCGCAGTCCGCCGCGCGGGAATCCGAAGCGGCGCTCATCAGCTACGTGGACCGGCTGCGCAGCGGACAGGCCGTGTGGGAGGACGAACCGGAGCGGATCGCCCGCTACGCCCACCTGGTCGAACTGCTGCTGGCGCTCGGCCTCGACAAGGCCGCGATGGACCTGACCGACACGACACTGCGGGCCATGCGGCTCTCCGAGATCGACCAGGTCGTCTACCGGGAGCCCGAACTCTGGAACCACCTCGGCTCCCTGCTCGCCGAACAGGGTGACCTGGTGCGGGCCATGGCCGTACTGGACTGCGCGCTCACCCGCGCCCACGAGTACGAGACCTACGAAGTCCCGGCCATCCTGGCCAACCTGAGCGTCGTGAGCCTTCAGCTGGGCGATCCGGACGCGGCCGCGATCTGGGCCAACAAGGCGCTCGACTCGCTCAAGTACGAACAGGACAAGGATCTGGAGACCCGGCTGACCGCCGACCGGGTCCGCCTCGACCTCGCCAGGGCGTCCGGTGACGAACAGGAACTGCACAACGCGGTCGACAGTTTCGACCAGTCGGTGACCCGGTTCGTCGAGAGCGAGGGCGGCGATCACGCCCGGGCCCTCGGTGCCCGCGTCGCACTGGCCGCGGCACGCCACGACGCGGACCCGAGCCTCGAGAACCTGGCCGCCCTGGAACTCCTGTACGTGACCGCGCAGGTGACCCTCGGCCTGGAACACCGCGAGACGATCATCGCCCAGGCCACCCTCGCCGCCACGGAGTTCGCGGCGGCGGGCGGCTGGGAGGGACAGGCCAACGAACGCACGGAGGCCGCCGTGCAGGCCTTCGTCACCGCCGCCACCCGTGCCGTCGCCTCTGCCGACCTCGGCCAGGAACATCCCCAGACGCACATCCTGCAGGACGAACTCGCGGACATGCGGGCGGCCATCACTCCGGACGACGAGCTTCCGTACCACATCGAGAGGGTGTACAAGCCCCACCAGAACACCGAACGCAATGACGCGAAACGCAAGGCTCTGGAGGAGGAGACCGGCATCATCCGGCTCATCGCCCACGCCGGCGCCTCCTACTTCCTGAAGGAGACACGGCTCTTCTACGGCCGGGTCAAGGACGCGCTGGAGCGCGGGGTCCGTTTCAACGTGGTCATCAGCAGTCCGTGGAACAGTCTCGCCGCCTTCATGCCGCACGACTCCGCCGCCGAACCGGGCAACTACCAGAACATCGTGGAGCTGGTGGAGAGCAGCCCGTCGTACAACAACACCTTCCTGCCCGTGATCGAGTCGTACCAGCTGCTCAAGTCGATGTATCCGGACCTCATCGAGCTGCGGATCACCTCCCTGGACGTCAGCGGCTCGACCCTGCTCACCTCGAACGTCGGGTTCTTCGAGCCGTACATCACGTCGAATCCGCAGCGCCGGACCCGACGGGGCATGAGCGTCTTCGAAGTCGAGTTCCGCAAGGACAGCCGGTACTACGCGGACAGCCTGGAGGAGTTCCGGGCGCAGTGGGAACTCTCCAGCACCTGGAAGGAGTTCGAGACCAACCAGGAACAGCACAAGGCGGCGCTGCGGTCGGAGATGGGGGCGCTGGCCTCCGTACGCATGAGGGCGAGCGTCAGGAGGGGAGAAGTGCCCCTTCCCTGACCTTGTGCAGCACTTCCACCGAGCCCACGAACAACGGCGTCGGCAGCGCGTCCAGCGGCCAGAACTCCCAGCGTTCGCACCGGTCCGGCTCGCGCACCCCGATCTCGCCCGTGTAGTCGGGGATCTCCACACCGACCTGCATGTGATGGTTGGCCGCCGGGTCCGGGTCGGTCACACAGACGACGCGCGCGCCGCGGGCACGGACGCCGGTCTCCTCCTCGAGTTCCCTGCACGCGGCACCGGTCAGCGTCTCGCCGATCTCCAGATGCCCGCCGGGCAACCCCCAGCTGCCGGCGCCGAAGGTGTTGACCCGCAGCCCCAACAGGACGCGCCCGCCGGAGCGGACGATGGCCTGCACTCCCACGCGCACGTGTGCCGTCGTCATCGCTGCCCTCTCCGTGCTTCCGGGTATGTTCCGACGAAATTCGCGGCGTTGCTGAACGGCTGTACCAGACCGGCATGGGGCACGCCGTCGTCCCGCCCGAGGTCGAAGAAGTTGCCGAGCCGCCGTTCCTCGCCCGCGTCGACGACGACGACCTCGCAGTCGGGGTCGATGAAGAAGTAAGTACCAGCCCGGTCGGCGTTCCGGTAGACCCGAAGGGGAACGTCGCGTTCGTCGGCGGCCTCCTGGCAGCGGGCCACCACCTCTTCGAACTCCGCGTCGCCGACGGAGAGCCAACCGGCGTTGTCGGCACCGTAGTTGGTCTCCGACATCTGGTAGACCTTCCACACGTCGGGAAGACAGGAGTCCTCGATGAGATCGAGAACGCGCGGAGCTCCTGCGACATTGCGCCGGGTGACGACGGTCCCCAGCTTCACCCCGACCCGTTCGTGGTTCTTCCGCACTTCCTGCAGCAGATCGAGAACCTTTTCCCGGTGCGGCGCGACACCTTTCCGCAGTTCCCGGTGCTCCTTCTCGTCCGCCGATTCCAGCGGCAGGGCGATCGACCACAACCCCGGCAGTACGCGCTGCATGACCTTGAGCGGTGCGAGCCCGTTGGTGCTGAGCACCACCCTGGGAGGTGCTCCGCCGTCCGGCAGCGGACTGCTCAACTCCTGGACGAGGTCCCCGAGATACGGCAGGAGTGTGGGCTCGCCTCCCGAGATCACCACTCCCTGCACCCCTTCCTGCCGCAGCGTCGCGGCGATCCGGAATGCCTCCGCACGACGCATGGTGGGCATTTCGTGGCGAGGTCCGAAACAAAAAGGGCAGCTCAGATTGCATCTGCCGATCGGACGAAGATCCACGTACGGGGGGAGCACCGGGCGAATCTAACAGCGCGCCCAAGCAGCCCGCCGACAGACGCTCAAAGTGTCACCCAAGTGGTGACCATTAGGCAGCGGCGACGGGCTGAACCGCTCCCCTGAGAAGACTGCCCCAGTGCCGAAAAGGTCACACGCTCCGCGTGCACCGGCGTGCGCGTCAGCCGACGTGCGCCGTGAGGGCCGCCTCGATCTGCCGCGGCGTCGCCCCCTCCGCCGCCCACCCCACATACCCGTCGGGCCGCACCAACACAGTCGTGCGCCGTCCGCTCGCCCAGCGCTCCACCGTGAGGCGGCCCTTGTGGGCTCCCCTGTCGTCGTAGCCCTCAGGGGTGATCAGGACGAAACGGCCGCCGCGCAGGGCCTCGTAGAGGCGGCCGCCGTCCGCGAGGGCCACGTCGGGGACGCGGGTGCCGGTCAGCGGGTGGGAGCCGCGGGGGGCCGCGTACGTGTAGCCGATGCCGGTGAGCCGGCCGAGCATGCGGCGGCGGGCCGGGGTGACGTGGTCGAGGACGGTGGTGACGGTGGCGCGCAGGGCCAGTTCCCAGGGGCGCTTGGCCATCGCGAGGCGGACGATGCCGCCGCTGCTGCGCAGGACCGACCTGCCGATGGGGTGGCGTTCCACCTGGTAGGTGTCCAGCAGTTCGGGGCCCGCGTGGCCGCCCGTCACCTGGGCCAGCTTCCAACTCAGGTTCGCCGCGTCCTGGAGGCCGGTGTTCATGCCCTGGCCGCCCGCCGGGGTGTGGACGTGGGCGGCGTCGCCGGCCAGGAAGACCCGGCCCACCCGGTACGCGGGGGCCTGGCGTTCGTCGCTGTGGAAGCGGGACATCCAGCGGGCGTCGTGCATCCCGAAGTCGCGGCCCAGGGCGAGCCGGGTGACCTCCTTGATCTCGTCGAGGTCGAGAGGCTCGCTGTCGGGGACGTCGCGGGCGCGGTTCCAGGCGATGACCCGGTGGTAGCCGTCGCCGAAGGGGGCGATGAAAGCGAAGGCGTCACCCACGGCGTTGACGGTGAGCAGGGTTTCGGGCTGCTCGGCGAGACGCACGTCCGCGAGGACCACCGAGCGGATCACCGAGTGGCCGGGGAAGGGCAGCCCGATCGCGTCCCGTACGGCGCTGCGCATGCCGTCGGCACCCACGACGTATTCGGCGCGGAGGGACTCCGCGGACCCGTCCGCGCCCCTGACCTCCACCGTCACGCCGTTCCCGTCCTGGGACAGGCCCGTCACCTCGGTCTCGTACCGGAAGTCGACGCCCGCCTCCACCGCCCGCCGCTCCAGGGCCTTCTCGACCTCGTACTGCGGGAGGACCAGGAGGTGGTTGAAACGGGAGGGGAGGTCGTCGAGGTCGATGGTCAGGTGGCCGAACAGGCGCAGTTTGTCCAGGCGCTGTCCGAGCGCCTCCAGGCCGTCGGCCAGGGCCCGGGCGTCCAGCTGCTCGAGGGTGCGGGCGTGCAGGACGAAGGCGCGGGAGAGGTTGCTGATCTCGTGCGGACGCTTCTCGACGAGGGTGACGGGGACGCCGGCGGTGGCGAGGTCACCGGCCAGGAGGAGGCCGGTGGGACCGGAGCCGACGACGATCACGGTGCTGTTCATTCCGACCTCCTGGTGATTGCCAACGTTTGTTTGCCAACACTTGTTGACGAAGGTAGCGCGGCGGGCGAGGAGGGTCAACACTTGTTGGCCCACAGATGTTGGCATAGGCTCACCGGCATGAACGGCAGCAACACCGCAGACTCCGGCTCCACAGGCGTGCGTCGCCGCTCCGACGCCACCCGCACCGCGATCCTCGCCGCGGCCCGTGAGCGTTTCGCCGCCGACGGATACGAGCGCGCCACGATTCGCGCCATCGCCAAGGACGCGAGCATCGATCCGTCCATGGTGATGCGCTATTACGGCAACAAGGAGGGCCTGTTCGCGGCGGCCGTGGCCGTCGAACTGGAATTGCCGGAGCCCGGCTCACTGCCCCGGCACGACATCGGCCGCGCACTCGTGACGCGCTTCCTCGACCTGTGGGAGGAGAACGAGGTGCTCACCGCGCTGCTGCGGGTCGGCGCGACCAATCAGGCGGGGGCCGAGCGGATGCAGGGCGTCTTCCAGGAGCAGGTGATGCCGGTCGCCCTGCGGGTGTGCCCGGACCCGGAACAGGCTCCCGCGCGGGCCGCACTGGCCGCCACGCAGTTGCTGGGGCTCGCGCTGACCCGGTACGTCCTGCGGTTTCCGCCGACCGTGGCACTGACGCGCGAGGAGATCGTGGCGTGGCTCGCGCCCACAGTGCAGCGATACCTCACGGCGCCGAGCCCCTGAGAACGCGCCAGGGCGCCGGCCTCGCCCACGTACGGCCGAGGCGCGTACGTGTGGCGGGGTCGGCGCCCCGGGGAAAGTCGGGTCAGGCCTTCGACTCGGCCTTGGCCGGCTTGGTCTTGATGTTGCGGCTGGTCACCCGGTGCTCTTCCTTGGACTTGTCCAGGACCATCACCAGGCCGGCGATGACGCCGAACAGCGCGAGCGGGGCCACGACGAAGAGGCCCAGCGTCTCGATGACGCTCAGGCCCGAGCCGGGGTCGTCACCGTCGTCGCGGACCAGCGCGGAGGCGGGGGACGACATGAGCAGCATCATCAGCGTCGTACCGGCCACCAGGGCGCCGGCGCGCAGGGCGTTCTTCTTGTCCACGGAGCCAAAGTATCCAACGGCGGTTGGGGCCGCGCGCCCGGGGTGCCGTATGAGGCGCGCGGGCCGTGCGAGCGCCCGCTCCCCCGGACGCCGCGCCCGCCCCCACGGCGCCCGCAGACGGCCTCTACGGCGCCCGCAGCACCTCCACCAACGCGTGCAACCGTGGGGACGCCGCCAGGTCCTCCAGCGTCACCGCCCGTCCCTCCCCGTCCGCGATCGGCAACCGCCAGTTCGGATACTGGTCCCACGTCCCCGGCAGGTTCTGCGGCCGGCGGTCCCCCACCGTGTCCGGCAGCCAGATGCCCACCATCCGGGCCGGGGTGTGCAGCAGGAACCGGTGGACGGCCTGGATCTGCGCCTCCTCCGAGGAGGGGTCGGCGCCGCCTCCCGTGCCGTGCAGCAGACCGAGACGGGCCAGCAGCTCCAGCCACTCCGCCGTGTCCGCCGAGGCCTCCGCACGTTCCTCGTCCAGCGGCCGGGTCAACAGGCCGAGACCGTCCCGGAGTTCGACATGTTCCCCGGTGAGACGAGACGCCGTCGGCGGCAGGTCGTGCGTGGTCGCCGTCGCCAGACAGTCCGCCCGCCACCGCTCGGGCGGCAGCGGACGCCCGTCGCCCTCCCAGTCCCGTTCGAACCACAGCACGGACGTCCCCTGCACCCCGCGCTCGCGCAGCACCTCCCGCACACCGGGTTCGACCGTGCCGAGGTCCTCCCCGATCACCACCGCCCCGGCCCGCGACGCCTCCAGCACGAGCACGGCGAGCATCGCCTCCGCGTCGTATCGGACGTACGTGCCCTCCGTCGGGGGCCGCCCCTGCGGGACCCACCACAGCCGGAACAGGCCCATGACATGGTCGATGCGCAGCGCGCCGGCGTACCGGAACAGGGCCCGCAGCAACTGCCGGTACGGCGCGTACCCGGACTCCGCCAGCCGGTCCGGGCGCCACGGCGGCAGCCCCCAGTCCTGGCCGCGCGCGTTGAAGGCATCCGGAGGCGCTCCTACGGACATCCCGGCCGCGAAGTACGCCTGCTGGGCCCACGCGTCCGCGCCCTCGGGATGCACGCCCACCGCGAGGTCGTGCACGACACCCACCGGCATCCCCGCCTCCCGCGCTACCCGCTGGGCGGCGCCGAGCTGGCTCTCGGTGAGCCAGGCGAGGCGGGAGTAGAAGTCGACGCGGTCCATCAACTCGCCGCGCGCGCGGGCCGTTTCGGCGGACCGCGGGTCGCGGAGGCCGGCGGGCCAGCTGCGCCAGTCCGAGCCGTGCACCTCCGCCAGCGCGCACCAGGTCGCGTGGTCCTCCAGGGCCTCGCCGCCCTCGGCGAGGTAGTCGGCGTAGGCGGCACGGCGGCCGGGTCCGAGGGGGACCTCGCGGACGAGTTCGAGCGCCTCCCGCTTCAGCTCCCACACCGCGTCCCGGTCGATCAGGGCGCTCTTCTCCAGCACCGCCTCCCGCAGCCGCTCGGCCCGCTCGCGCGGGGCCCGCAGCCGCTCGGAGTCGGCGACCTGGGCGTACTCGGGGATGTCCTCGATCCGCAGGTGCACCGGGTCGGGGAAGCGGCGCGAGGACGGCCGGTAGGGGGACGGGTCGGTGGGGGCGCCGGGCACCGCCGCGTGCAGCGGATTGACCTGGACGAAGCCGGCGCCGAGGGCACGGCCCGCCCAGGAGGTCAGTTCGGCGAGGTCGCCGAGGTCGCCCATGCCCCAGGAGCGGTGCGAGAGCAGGGAGTAGAGCTGGACGAGGAGGCCGTACGACCGCCCGGGCGGCGCGGGCAGCCGGGGCGGGGCCACGATCAGGTGGGCGTCGGCGGTGCGGCCGTCGGGGGCGGTGGCGGTCAGCCGGTGGACGCCGGGCGGGAGTTGGTCGGCGGCGGAGCGCGTCTCGCCCTGTTCGGTCTCGATACGCAGCCGGGTGCCCTCGGGCAGGTCTGCCACGAAGGCGGGCGGACTGCCGCTCCAGCACACCACCGTGGGCGGCAGCAGGCGCTCGCGCAGCTCACGCTCACGGGCCGCGAGCGCGGCGGCCGGGTCGCCCGCGTCGACGCCGAGGGCGGCCAGGGCCAGCGTGACGGCGGTGGCGGAGGCGGCGACCGTACGGTCCGGGGAGGGCTGGTAGGAGGTGCCGACGCCGTACGACTCGGCGAGGCGGGACAGCTCCGGACCGGGGGGCGCCGCCATCTACGGCTCCAGGTATGCGTCGGACTCGCTGGTCAGGGGGGCGGCGTCGGCGAGCGGCGGCTCGCTGGTGAGGGGCTCGGCGTCGGGCAGGGGTGGTTCGCTGGTGAGCGGGGTCTCCGTGCAGGCGCCCTCGGCGCTGAAGACACAGAAGTGTTCAGCGGGCGCCTCGGGTTTGGACAGGGCCGGGAGCAGAAGGGGTGCCGATGCGGCCACGGGGGCCTCCTTGTCGAGTACGACGACGGGGGTTACCGCAGCCCTACCCACAGGACGCGACGGCAGACGTACCGAAGAGGAGAAGTGCTTTTCGTCATGATGCGCCAATCACCGGCCACCTGACCACCCGATCACCTGACTACCCGCTCACTGACCACCCGCCCACTCGGACCACTGATCACTATTCACTCGATACATATACGTGGTGCATACTGATCGCCATGAGCACCCGTCACATCCTGCTGGGACTGCTCGCCGGAGGGCCGAGCCATGGCTACGACCTCAAGCGACGCCACGACGACCGTTTCCCCGAGGCCCGTCCACTGGCCTACGGGCAGGTCTACACGACCCTGCAGCGCCTGGTCCGGGACGGCCTCGCCGAGGTAGACGGCACCGACTCGGACGGCGGCCCGGAGCGCACCCGGTACCGCTCGACCGAGGCGGGGACGCGTGAACTGGACCGGTGGGCCGGGCAGATCGCCCCGCCCGCGCCCTTCGTGACCAACGAGATCTTCGCCAAGGTCGTCGTCTCGATCCTGGCCGGCGGCGACCCGGACGCCTACCTCCGGGCGCAGCGCGCCGCCCACATGGCCCGGATGCGGGAGCTCACGGCGGTCAAGACCGCCCACGGGGCCGACCTCGCGACCGTGCTCTCGGCGGACTACGCCCTCAACCACCTCGACGCCGACCTGCGCTGGATGAACACGACGGCGGCCCGGCTCACCACTCTGACCGCGGAGGTCGACTCAGCATGAACACCACGGGGGAGAACCCGGTGCCGCTCCTCGCGGCCCACGACCTCGTCAAGGCGTACGGCAGGTCCGAGGCCCTGCGGGGCGCCTCGGTCGGGCTGGACTCCGGCGAGATCCTCGCCGTCACCGGCACCAGCGGCGGCGGGAAGTCGACGCTGCTGCACTGCCTGGCCGGGATCGTGCGGCCGGACGCCGGTTCGGTGTCCTACGGCGGTGAGCGCCTCGACGAGTTGCCCGAGAAGCGGCTGAGCGAGCTGCGCCGTACGGAGTTCGGCGTGGTCTTCCAGTTCGGGCAGCTCATCCCCGAGCTGACGGCCCTCGACAACGTGGCGCTGCCGCTGCTGCTCGCGGGCGTCTCCCGCGCCGACGCCCACACGCGGGCCGATGAGTGGCTGGAGCGGTTCGGGGTGCGCGGCCAGGCCGGTCTGCGGCCCGGCGAGATGAGCGGCGGCCAGGCCCAGCGGACCGCGCTGGCCCGCGCCCTGATCACCGGGCCGAGGGTCGTCTTCGCGGACGAGCCGACCGGCGCGCTGGACTCCCTGGCGACCGAGCAGGTCATGACGGCCCTGGTCCACACGGCCCGCGAGGCCGGCACGGCGGTCCTGCTGATCACCCATGACGCGCAGGTGGCGGCGTACGCGGACCGCGAGGTGCGGATGGCCGACGGGGCCGTGACCGCGGTGGGAGTGACGGCATGACGACCGCCCTCGATGCACGGACCGGCAGCCCCCTGACCGCCGACCTCCGCCTGGCCTGGCTGCTCACGCGCGGCTCCGACCGGCGGGAGTGGTGGCGGATCGGGCTGACGGCCCTGGGCGCGGCGCTCGCGACGGGGTTCGCGCTGACCGCCGTCTGTCTCGCCTCGCTCCGGGGGCAGTACGACATCTCCGTGGGCGCGGGTCTCCTCGACCAGCCCGGCACCCGCGCCGGCGTGATCGTCGGCCTGCTGCTCCTGCTGGTGCCGGTCCTCGGCTTCCTCGGTCAGTGCGCCCGGATCGGAGCCGTGCACCGCGACCGGCGTCTGGCGCGGCTGCGACTGGCGGGCGCCTCGTCCGCCCAGGTGCGGCGGATCTCCGCGCTGGAGACGGGTATGGCCTCTCTGCTCGGTTCGGCGCTCGCGACGGTCGTCTCGGTGGTGGTGCTGCTGGGCCGGTGGCAGAGCCCGCCCGCCCTCGCCTGGGCCGCGTTCGCGGTGATCGGCCTCGGCGTGCCGGTGCTGGGCACGAGCGCGGGTGCGCTGGCGCTGCGCCGGGTGGTCGCCTCGCCGCTGGGATGGGTGCGGCGGGTACCGTCGCGCTCGCGGCGGACGTCGGGACTGCTGTTCGCGGGCGGAGTGCTGCTCGTGGCCGCCCTGGCTCCGGTCGCCGTGGCCGTGACCTCCAGCGCCAGCCCCCGCGGCAGCAGGTCGCCGTTCGAAGGGGGACCGCTGATCGTGGCCGGTCTGCTCCTCGTGGTCGGCGCGGCCGCGGTGGGCCTTGCCGGGGGGACGGCGGGGCTGATGGGCCGGGTGCTCGCGCGCCGGGCCCGTACGGCGGCGACGCTGATCGCGGCGGAGCGGCTGCGCGAAGACCCGTGGGCGGCGGCCCGTACCCATGCGGCGGTGCTCCTGGTGACCGTCGTCGGGACGGGCTTCGTGGGCGTCCGTCAGGCACTGAACGCCGAGCTGGACCGGACGCGGTACCTCGCGGCGGACCGCTCCTTCTACACCGCGGGCCTGGACCTGACCGCCGCCGCGATCCTCGTCGCCCTGGCGATCACCCTCGGCGGCCTCGCGGTCGGCACCGTGGAGTCCCTGGCCACCCGGCGCCGGGGCCTGGCCACGCAGGCAGCCGCCGGGGTGCCGCGCTCGGTGCTCGGCCGGGCGCTGCTCCTGGAGACCGCCCTGCCACTCGCCCCCGCGCTCCTTCTGGGCGGGGCCGGCGGCACGGCGATCGGCGTCTGGTATGCCCGGCTCACCATGGACGGGCCGCCCGTCACGCCGTACGCCGCGCTCCTGGTCCCGCTCGGGGTGTACGCGGCCTGTCTCCTGGCCGCGGCCACGTCACTGCCGCTGCTGAACCGCTCGGTCCGCCCGGCGGAACTCAGGCACACGTGACCGGGTGATGCGCCGGTCCCGGAGGTACGGGGGGCCTCCGGGGCCGGTTCGAGCGGCCGCGTGCGGCAACACAAAGGCCCGGATCGTCGTCAGGCAGAGATGCCGTCGATCCGGGCCATGGCGTCCTCGGCGCCGTACGGTTGCAAGTACGGCAGCCAGCGTGGGTCCCTGTGCCCGGTGCCGATGATGCGCCAGGCCAGACCGGTCGGCGGGGCGGGTTTGTGGCGCAGCCGCCAGCCGATCTCGAACAGGTGTCGGTCGGCCTTCACGTGGTTGCAGCGCCGGCAGGACGCCACCACGTTGTCCCAGACGTGCTTGCCCCCGCGGCTGCGCGGGATGACGTGGTCGACGCTGGTTGCGACGCCACCGCAGTACATGCACCGGCCCCCGTCGCGGGCGAAGAGCGCCCTGCGGGTGAGAGGAACGGGCCCCCGATAGGGAACCCGGACGAATCGCTTGAGCCGGACCACGCTGGGTGCGGGGACTGTGACGGTCGCGCTGTGCATGAAGGCGCCGGACTCCTCGAGGGAGACCGCCTTGTTCTCCAGGACGAGGACGAGCGCGCGGCGGAGCGGTACGACGCCGAGGGGCTCGTACGACGCGTTGAGTACCAGGACATGCGGCACGGATGCCTCCTTGGGCGTCGGCGGCACGTGGCTCGTGCCGGGACGATCTGAGGTCAGTCTCCCCTCTCGCCCGGGAGAAACGCCACCATCTCCCGGTAACGGGCCGGGAGTGTTTTCGACCACACCTTTCTTCATCCCCAGGTGAGAGCCGTCTCTCCCCTGAACATTGCAACGATCCACACACGATGCACCGTTAGTGTGGTGAGCCTGCTTTACCGGTGACCTTTCCGTGACCTTGACCGCCGTACCGGTAGGCAGACGCAGCACCTGGAGGTACCTGCCGTGTCCTTGTCCGCCGTCCTACTGGCCGCGAGTCCGTCGCCGTCGCCGTCCCCCTCGGACACCTCGACGCCGGCCGTGCCGAGTCTCCAGGACGCCCAGGAGAGCGCGACGAACGCCGCGAGCTGGGTCGAGCAGAACTGGTCGACCTGGCTGGCGATCGGTCTGCGGGTCCTGTTGATCCTGGTGATCGCCGGGATTCTGAGAATGGTCGTGCGGCGGGCCATCACCAAGCTCATCGACCGGATGAACCGCACCGCCCAGGCGGTCGACGGCACCGCGATCGGCGGTCTGCTCGTCAACAACGAGCGCCGCCGGCAGCGCTCGCAGGCCATCGGCTCGGTGCTGCGCTCGGTGGCGAGTTTCATCATCATGGGCACCGCCGCCCTGATGGTGCTGGGTGCCTTCGAGATCAATCTGGCCCCGCTGCTCGCGTCGGCCGGTGTCGCGGGTGTGGCGATCGGCTTCGGCGCCCGCAACCTCGTCACGGACTTCCTCTCCGGTGTGTTCATGATCCTGGAGGACCAGTACGGCGTCGGCGACACCATCGACGCGGGCGTGGCCTCCGGCGAGGTCATCGAGGTCGGCCTCAGGGTGACCAAGCTGCGCGGCGCCAACGGCGAGATCTGGTACGTCCGCAACGGCGAGGTCAAGCGCATCGGCAACCTCTCCCAGGGCTGGGCGACGGCCGGCGTGGACGTGACCGTGCGGGCCTCCGAGGACCTCGACAACGTGAAGCGGGTGCTCGGCGAGGTCGCCGAGAAGATGAGCAAGGAGGAGCCCTGGAACGAGCTCCTGTGGAGCCCGATCGAGGTGCTCGGCCTGGACAGCGTCCTGCTGGACTCCATGGTCGTGCGGGTCTCCGCGAAGACGATGCCCGGCAAGTCCCTCACGGTCGAGCGTGAGCTGCGCTGGCGCATCAAGCGCGCCTTCGACGCGGCGGACATCCGCATCGTCGGCGGCGCGGCCGGCCTCACCGACGGCGAGGCCGCGGACCCGACGTCGGCGGTCGCGGCACCGTCGGTCTTCTCCGACTCCGAGTCCCCGCAGGCCGCGGCGGCCTCCCCGCTCGCGCCGGCACCGGTGGTGGCGCAGCGGCCGGCGCCGAAGTAGCGGCCCCCGGCGAAAGCGGCCAACTCTCACGACGACGAAGGCCACCAAGGACGGCTACTCGCTACGTCTTCGCGGGTACGGCCACCACCGGCCCGGCGACGGCCGCCGGTGACTACACCGACGTCCGGTAACCGCTCTCTTTCCCTTCTCCACCGCCCCCGCAGGTAACGACTCCGTTTCCTGCGGGGGCGGTTTGCCGTTCCCCTCTTGACGGGCAGGTGGTCCAGACCTAAGTTCCGGTGCATCCGATAGGAAACCTTCCTAACAGTCGCTGGGCAGTACAGTCGCCCGGCAGTCACGGAGAGGGGCACCCATGGCAGGCACACCACGCACACTCCGCGCCATGAACGACCGTGCCGCGCTCGACCTCCTGCTGGAACACGGCCCCCTCTCCCGTACACGGATCGGCAAGCTCACCGGCCTCTCCAAGCCGACCGCGTCCCAGCTCCTGGCCCGCCTGGAGGCGTCGGGCCTCGTCCTCGCCACCGGTACCACCGAGGGCAGGCCGGGCCCCAATGCCCAGCTGTACGAGGTCGACCCGACCGCCGCGTACGCCGCCGGGCTCGACGTCACCCCTGAACGCATCCTCGCCGCGGTCGCCGACATCACCGGCCGCACGGTGGGCTCCTACGAACTGCCGACCCCGGGCCGCCGACCCGCACAGCCCGTCGTCCGGCAGGTCACCGACGCCCTCGACGGCGCGGTCAAGGCGGCGGGACTCTCCCGCGGCGACGTCCACCGGCTCGTCATCGGCACCCCGGGCGCCTTCGACCCGGGCACGGGCCGGCTGCGCTACGCCTCCCACCTGCCCGGCTGGCACACCCCCGCCCTCCTCGATGAACTCGCCGCCGCTCTGCCCATGCCGGTCGAGTACGAGAACGACGTCAACCTCGTGGCCGTGGCCGAACAACGGCTCGGTGCGGCCCGCGGCCACGAGGACTTCGTGCTGCTGTGGAACGAGGGCGGTCTCGGTGCCGCCCTGGTCCTCGGCGGACGGCTGCACCGCGGCTGGACGGGCGGCGCGGGAGAGGTGGGTTTCCTGCCGGTTCCCGGAGCACCGCTGGTGCGGCAGGTGAGGAAAGCCAACAGTGGTGGCTATCAGGAGCTGGCGGGCTCCCAGGCCATCCCCCACCTCGCCCGTGAGCTCGGCATGACGGACATCCCCTCGGGGCCGTACGCCGAGGTCGCCGCCGCCCTCGTCGAGCGTGCCGCCACCGAGGACACCGTCCTGAACCGGCTGCTCCTGGAGACCTACGCCACCCGTCTGGCCACCGGTCTCGCCTCGCTCGTCTCCGTCCTCGACCCCGAACTCGTCGTCCTCAGCGGTGCCTCGCTCACCGCCGGCGGCGACATCCTGCGTGCCCTCGTCCAGGCCGAGCTGGAGGAACTGGCAGCCTCCCGCCCCCGGCTGGTCGTCGGCGACGTCCATGAACACCCCGTGCTGCGCGGCGCGCTGGAGAGCGCGCTCGCCGCCACCCGCGACGAGGTCTTCGACACCTCTCGCTGACCCCCGTACTCCCCCACACCCTCACCTCACCGCCCGTCCCTGGGAGACCCCGTCATGCGCACAGCCATACCCTCGTCCGCCCGGAAAGCGGCCTTTGCCCTGACCGTGTCCGCGGTGCTCGTCACCACCGCCTGTACCGGCCAGTCCTCCTCCGGCGCCGAGGACGACGCGTCGAAGGAGACGACCATCAACTTCTGGCACGCCTGGAGCGCGGACTCCGAGGTGGCGGGAGTGAAGGCGCTGGTCGCCGGCTTCGAGAAGGCGCACCCCAACATCCACGTCAACGTCGTCGGCAACATGACCGACGACAAGATCAACCAGGCGCTGCGCACGGGGGGTGACAAGGCCCCGGACGTCATCTCGTCGTTCACCACGAACAACGTGGGCAAGTTCTGCTCCTCGGGCGCGCTGGTCGACCTCAACCCGTTCTTCAAGAAGTCGGGGATCGACCCGGACACGACCTTCCCGGCCGCGATGAACCAGTACACGCAGTTCGACGGCGACCGCTGTGCCGCGCCGCTGCTGGGCGACGCGTACGGGCTCTACTACAACAAGACCGCGTTCGAGAAGGCCGGCATCACCTCGCCGCCCAAGACGTGGACCGAGTTCGAGGCCGACGCCAAGAAGCTGACGATCGCCCAGGGCGACTCGTACAAGCAGCTCGGGTTCATGCCGAACTACCACGGCTGGGAGACCACGACCGAGCACTACATGGGCCAGTTCTCACCCACCTACTTCGACAAGTCGGGCAAATCCACCATCGCCACCGACCCGGCCGTCGCCGCCGCCTTCACCGTCCAGAAGAAGCTCGTCGACGACCTCGGCGGCTACCAGAAGCTGGAGAAGTACCGCGCCGGACTCGGCGACGAGTGGGGCCCCAAGCACCCCTTCCAGACCGGTCAGGTCGCCATGCAGCTCGACGGTGAGTGGCGGCTCGGCATGGCCGTGGACGCCAAGCCCGGCTTCGACATCGGCGTGGCCCCGCTGCCCGTCCCCGACGACCAGGCCGACCAGTACGGCAAGGGCTACATCACGGGCACCATCGCCGGCATCGCCGCCAACAGCACCAAGCAGAACGCGGCCTGGGAGTTCCTGAAGTACATCACCACGGACACGGACGCGGTGGTCGGCTTCTCCAACACCATCCACAACGTGCCCTCGACGCTCGCGGCCCTGAAGTCCCCGAAGCTGAAGTACGACCCGCGCTTCAAGACCTTCCTCGACATCGCCGCCAACCCGAACTCGACGACCGCCCCGTCCTCGATCAACGGCGGTGTCTACCTCACCACCGTCCAGCAGCTCGGCTACGACTACGAGAGCGGCAAGGTCACGGACCTCAAGAAGGGCCTCGCCGGCGCGGCCAAGCAGATCGACACGGACATCGCGCAGGCGAAGTAGCGATGAGCACCGTCACTCTGGCGTCGAAACGCCGCAGGTCGGCGCTTCGGACCATCGCCTTCATGTCTCCCTGGTTGATCGGCTTCACGGTCTTCTTCGCCTATCCGCTGCTCTCGACCGTCTACTTCTCGTTCATGCACTACGACGGCTTCAGGCCGCCGACCTGGAGCGGGACGAAGAACTGGACCTACGTCTTCGAGCACTACCCCTTCTTCTGGCCGGCCCTGCGCAACACCCTGTGGCTGGTCGTGGTGATGGTCTCCCTCCGGGTCGTCTTCGGCCTCGGGATCGGTCTGCTCATCACGAAGATCAAGACAGGTACGGGCGTCTTCCGGACGCTCTTCTACCTGCCGTACCTGGCCCCGCCCGTGGCGGCCACCATGGCCTTCGCGTTCCTCCTCAACCCCGGTACGGGCCCGGTCAACTCCATCCTGGAGAAGGTCGGCATCCCGGCCCCCGGCTGGTTCAACGACCCCACCTGGTCGAAGCCGGCCCTCACCCTGCTCGCCCTGTGGGGCATCGGCGACCTGATGGTCATCTTCATGGCCGCACTGCTCGACGTGCCGCAGGAGCAGTACGAGGCCGCGGAGCTGGACGGGGCGTCGGCGTGGCAGCGGTTCCGGTTCGTCACCCTTCCCAACATTTCGCCGATCGTGATGTTCGCCGTGGTCACCGGCGTGATCCAGACGATGCAGTACTACACACAGCCACTCATCGCCGGAAAGGTCGCCTCGGGCGTGATCCAGGGCGCGGGCACGCAGTTCGAGCCCGGCTATCCGGACAAGTCCACCCTGACCCTCCCCCAGCTCGTCTACAACCTCGGCTTCCAGCGCTTCGACTACGGCTCCGCGTGTGTCGTCGCCCTCGTCCTCTTCGCCCTGTCGATGGTGTTCACCGCGTTCCTGATGCGGCGCCGGGGCGGTCTCATCCAGGCAGGTGACTGACCATGACCCAAGTACTGGACCGGCCGGTGGAGTTGAAGACCCCGGCCTCGCCCGCCGAGCGCACCGCCCGGCGCAAGGCCGCCCTGGAGTGGGTCGCGATCCACTCCCTCGGCCTCGCCGCGGCTCTCTTCTTCACGCTGCCCTTCGTGTTCGTGTTCCTGACCTCGCTGATGAGCGACACCCAGGCCCTCAGCCGCGATCTGATCCCGCACACCTGGGAATGGGGCAACTACAAGCGGGTCTTCGACACTCCGGGCTTTCTCACCTGGTGGCGCAACACGCTGGTCTACGCGGGACTGGGAACAGTCCTTACGGTCGTGTCGTCGATCCCGGTGGCGTACGCGCTCGCCAAGTTCCGCTTCCGGGGCCGCAATCTCTCCCTGATGCTGGTCATCTCCATGATGATGCTGCCGCCGCAGGTCGTCATCATCCCGATGTACCTGTTCTGGGCGAAGCAGCTGGACCTGTCGGGCACCCTGTGGCCGCTGATCATCCCGATGGCGTTCGGGGACGCGTTCTCGATCTTCCTGCTCAGGCAGTTCCTGATGACCATCCCGAACGAGTACGTGGACGCGGCGAAGGTCGACGGCTGCGGCGATCTGCGCACCCTGCTCAAGGTCGTCATCCCCATGGCCAAGCCGGGGATCGCGGCCGTGGCCCTCTTCCAGTTCTTCTACGCCTGGAACGACTACTTCGGTCCGCAGATCTACGCCTCGGAGAACCAGAACGCCTGGACACTCAGTTACGGCCTGGAGTCCTTCAAGGGCATGCACCACACCGACTGGAACCTCACCATGGCCGCGACCGTGCTGGTCATGGCCCCCGTGATCCTCGTGTTCTTCTTCGCGCAGAAGGCGTTCGTCGAAGGCGTCACGCTGACCGGAGTGAAGGGTTAACCACATATGAAACTCACTGTGGTCGGCGGAGGTTCGACCTACACCCCCGAACTCATCGACGGCTTCGCGCGCCTGCGGGACACCCTGCCCGTGGAGGAACTCGTCCTGGTCGACCCGGCCGCCGAGCGCCTGGAGCTGGTCGGCGGGCTCGCCCGGCGCATCTTCGCCAAGCAGGGCCACCCCGGCCGGATCACGACGACGGACGACCTGGACGCGGGCGTGGACGGCGCCGACGCGGTGCTCCTGCAGCTCCGTGTCGGCGGCCAGGCCGCCCGCGAACAGGACGAGACCTGGCCCCTGGAGTGCGGCTGCGTCGGCCAGGAGACGACCGGCGCGGGCGGCCTCGCCAAGGCGCTGCGCACGGTCCCGGTGGTCCTCGACATCGCCGAACGCGTCCGCCGCACCAACCCGGACGCCTGGATCATCGACTTCACCAACCCGGTCGGGATCGTCACCCGTGCCCTCCTCCAGGCCGGGCACAAGGCGGTCGGGCTGTGCAACGTGGCGATCGGCTTCCAGCGGAAGTTCGCCGGGCTGCTCGGCGTCACCCCCTCCGACATCCACCTCGAACACGTGGGCCTCAACCACCTCACCTGGGAGACCGGGGTACGGCTCGGCGGCCCCGAGGGCGAGGACGTCCTGCCCGAGCTGCTCACCGAGCACGGCGACACGATCGCCGGCGACCTGCACCTGCCCCGCCCGCTGCTTGACCGGCTCGGCGTGGTCCCGTCGTACTACCTGCGCTACTTCTACGCGCACGACGAGGTCGTACGGGAACTCGGCACCAAGCCGTCCCGCGCCGCCGAAGTGGCGGAGATGGAACGGCAACTGCTCACGATGTACGGCGACCCGGCCCTGGACGAGAAGCCGGAGCTGCTCGCCAAGCGGGGCGGCGCCTACTACTCGGAGGCGGCGGTCGACCTGGCCGCCGGGCTGCTCGGCGGGGGCGGCAGCCCCTACCAGGTGGTCAACACCCTCAACCGGGGCACGCTGTCCTTCCTGCCCGACGACGCGGTGATCGAGGTGCAGGCGGCCGTGGGCCCGAAGGGGCCGACCCCGCTGGCGGTGCCCGCCGTGGACCCGCTGTACGCGGGCCTGATCGCGCACGTGACGGCGTACGAGGACCTGGCGCTGACGGCGGCCCTGCGGGGTGGCCGGGACCGGGTCTTCAAGGCGCTGCTCGCCCACCCCCTCGTCGGCCAGTACGAGTACGCCGAGGGCCTCACCGACCGACTGATCGCACACAACCGGGAGCATCTCGCGTGGGCCTGACCGCATGTGTCCTCGCCGTCGACGCCGGCAACAGCAAGACCGACGTCGCGGTCGTCGCGGCCGACGGAAGCGTCCTCGCCACGGCCCGCGGCGGCGGGTTCCGGCCGCCCGTGGTGGGCGTCGAGGCGGCGGTGGACGTGATCGCCGACGCGGTGGGAGAGGCGTTCACCGCGGCCGGGGTCGGGTCGGTGGACCATGTCTCGGCCTGTCTGGCCAACGCCGACTTCCCCGTCGAGGAGCAGCAGTTGGCGGCCGCTCTGCACGCGCGCGCGTGGGGCGCGGAGGTGGAGGTCCGCAACGACACCTTCGCGATCCTGCGGGCCGGGGTCACCGAGCCGCGCGGAGTCGCCGTGGTGTGCGGCGCGGGCATCAACTGCGTCGGTATGCGCCCCGACGGCCGTACCGCCCGCTTCCCCGCGCTCGGCCGGATCTCCGGCGACTGGGGCGGCGGCTGGGGTCTCGCGGAGGAGGCCCTGTGGCACGCGGCCCGCGCGGAGGACGGGCGGGGCGTCGACACCGACCTCGCGCGCGTGCTCCCGCGGCACTTCGGGCTGCCGTCCATGTACGCCCTCATCGAGGCCCTGCACCTGGAGGACATCGCCCCCGTCCGCCGGCACGAGCTGACGCCGGTGCTCTTCGCCACGGCCGCCGCCGGCGACCCGGTGGCCCGCTCGCTCGTCGACCGCCTGGCCGACGAGGTGGTGTCCATGGCGACGGTGGCCCTGACCCGCCTCGACCTCCTCGACGAGGAGACTCCGGTCCTGCTCGGCGGCAGCGTCCTGGCCGCCCGGCACCCCCAACTGGACGACGGCGTGCGGGAGCTCCTGGCCGCGCGCGCCCCCAAGGCCGTACCCCGGGTGGTGACCGCGAGTCCGGTCCTGGGCGCCGCGCTCCTCGGCCTCGACCGGGCCGGGGCGTCCGCGGAGGTACAGGCGAGGGCGCGGGCGTACTACGAGGCCTGAGCGAGCACCGCGTCGGCCACCTCGGAGACGGACATGTCCTTCCCGACGTCGACGCGGGCCAGCCCCAGCCGGTCGACGGCCTCCACCATCAGCGACTGGTAACGCGCGCTGCGGGCCAGGAACTTGTCCATCAGGAACCGTTCCTGGCGCGTCGCTCCGTCGTAGCGCCCGGCACGGATCCGGGCGCCCACGACGTCCTCGTCGGCGGTGAGCCATACGGCGGCCGTGTGCGGCACCTCCAGCGTGGCGACCCGTTCCGGCCAGAGCGCCGAGCCCTCCAGGACCAGGCCTGGTCCGGTGGCGTGCGCCCTGACCAGCTCCTCGATGCGGGGCCAGAGCCGCTCGTAGTGGGCGAGGACCGAGTCGATCAACTCGTCGACGGCGAGCGTCGCGTAGTGCTCGGCCACGTGCGGCGGCACCTCCCGCTCCGGCGTGCGCCAGGGCCGCCCCGGGTGTCTCGCCAGCAGGTCCGTCGACCGGTGCTCGTAGCCGAGCCGGTCGGCCAGCACCCCGGCGACCGTGGACTTGCCGGTATGGGACGTTCCGCCGATCATCACCACTCGTACCCCGCGCACGAGGGCGACCCTACGCGCCCCCGGGGGGAACCGAACCGATTCCGGTGGCGTATTCATGGGCAAGGGGTGGTGCGGGGGGACGACCGGGCCGTCGCAGGCGATCCGCTGCGGTTCGATCAAGATCCAGTGAAGCCCGGTGCGGATGTCGGTCCCGGCAGCGATACTTGCGGCGAGGGATGACCATGGGGGAGGTCGAACAGTGACACACCCGCCGAAGAGCAGTGCGGCACCACCGGGATCCGGGGTGCCCACGATGCCGGCCGTACCGCCGCAGCCGGGACCGCCGGCCCAGCCGGCACCCCCGCCCGCCCCGGTGTCCCCCGCGGCGCCCGCCCGTCGTACGGCCTTCGCGGAAGGTCTCGACCAGGTGCGCGCGGCCGCCACCACCGAACCGGGCCGGCTGCGCATCATCGGCGCAGCGCTCGCCCTGCTCGTCGTCCTCTTCGGCGCGGTGACCGCCTGGCAGACCAACGACCGGGCCGCCGCGGCGGACGACGTGCTGCACAAGAGCCAGCCGCTCAGCAGCGCCGCCGCCGACATCTACCGCTACCTGGCCGACGCCAACACCGCGGCCTCCAGCGGCTTCCTCGCCGGCGGCCAGGAGACGGCCGCCTCCCGCGAGCGGTACGAGAAGGACATCGACCTGGCCGCGACCGGTCTGGTCAAGGCGGCCTCGAACTCCGACCCGGACTCCCCCGCCGCGAAGACCGTGGCCGAGCTCAACACCCTGCTGCCGGAGTACAAGGGCCTGGTGGAGCGGGCCCGTACGTACAACCGCCAGGGCTTCCCGGTCGGCGGCGCCTATCTGCGGTACGCCAACGAGAAGATGCAGGAGGAGATGCTCCCGAAGGCGCAGAACCTCTACACCAGCGAGAACCAGCGGCTGCGCGCCGATTACGCCGACGCCACGCCCTACCCGTGGGCCGCGATCGGCCTCGGCGTCCTGGCCCTCGCCGGGCTCGCCTGGGCCCAGCACCGCAACTACCGGCGCACCAACCGGGTTCTCAACCACGGCCTGGTCGCGGCCACCGCGACGGCGACCGTGGTGCTGCTGTGGCTGGTCGTCGGGCACACCGTCGCGCGCTCCGGGCTCAACGACTCCTACGACCACGGAGTGCGCTCGCTCAACGTGCTGCACGACGCCCGGATCGCCTCCCTCAAGGCCCGCGGCAACGAGAACCTCACGCTCGTGGCCCGCGGCGCCGAGACGGTCACCCGGAAGAACGCCCAGGGCGTGGACGTCACCTACGACGCCTACGACTTCGACTTCGACAAGGACATGGACACCCTCGGCAAGGGCCTGGCCGAGGCGTCGAAGCTCGCCGACGACACCAGTGGCAAGAAGCCGGTGACCGCCGCCGAGGGCAACATGACGGTGTGGAAGCAGCGCCACACCGCGGCCCGCGCGCAGGACGACAACGGCAACTACGAAGAGGCGCTGAACCGGGTCATAGGAGCCAAGGGGGCGACGGGCGAGTGCTTCGACAGCGTCGACGCCAACCTCGCCAAGGCCCTGGTCCACGAGGAGGCCGAGTTCGAGCGCTCGGCCGGTGACGGTCTCGGCGCGATGACCGGCCTGTCGGCGGGCGCCGCGGTGCTGGCCGTCCTGGGAGCGGCGGGCGCGGTGCTCGGCATCGGGCGCAGGCTGTCGGAGTACCGGTGAGAGGGGGCGTGACGATGCGGATGCGTGGGCGTGTGCGGGCCGGTCTCAGGGGCTGGGGCGGTGTCGGGGCGATGGCGGTCGTCTGCGCTCTGGTGTTCGCCTTCGCGCTGCTGCTGCCGGTGGCCCAGTCGCGCGGTGACGGCAGCACCGGCACCGGCGGGCCGGGCGTGACCCGTGCCGATCAGGTGGCGGACGACGACCCGTGTTCGACTCCGGCGGTCAAGGCGGCCCCGGAGAAGCAGACGCTGTCCCCCTCGGGTGCCGACGGCCCGACGATAGACAGGATCAAGGCCCGGCAGGGCGAGAAGCGCAAGCTGATCGTCGGCGTCGACCAGAACAGCTACCGCTGGGGCTACCGCAACCCCAACGGCGGGGAGCACGCCGACCTGGAGGGCTTCGACATCGACCTGGTGCATCGGATCGCGAAGGACATCCTCGGCGACGCGAACGCCGTGCAGTTCAAGGCGATCCCCACCAACCAGCGCATCCCGGCGATCCAGGAGGGCCGGGTCGACATGGTCGTCCGCACGATGACGATCAACTGCACCCGCCTGGGCCAGGTGGCGTTCTCCGCGCCGTACTTCAAGACGGGGCAGCAGGTCCTCGCCTCCAAGTCCTCCGGCATCACTGGCTACAACGGGACACTGGCGAAGCAGCGGATCTGCACGGCGGAGGGCTCCACGGCGAACACCAAACTGGTGGACGCCAAGAAGGCGAAGGAACTGGTCTCCTCCGCGATCATCTCGCCCCCCGTTCCCAACCAACTCGACTGCCTCGTCAGGCTCCAGCTCGGCGAGGTCGACGCCGTGGTCACCGACGGCGCCCTCGCCGCCAGCCAGGCCGCCCAGGACCCGGCCGTCGAACTGAAGGGCTCCCCCTTCACCACCGAGTACTACGGCGTGGCGATGAAGAAGGACGCCGACGATCTGGTACGCCGGGTCAACCAGATCCTGGTGGACTACCGCGAGGACACCACCGACGGCTGGCAGGCGTCGTACAACAGGTGGCTGTCGGCCACACTGGACAAGGACTCGACGAAGTCGGAGCCGCCCGCACCGCAGTACCTGCGCAAGAGCTGACGGACCGCCGACCACACACAGTTCACGACCACGCAGCAACCCTTCAGCAGCGAGAGGTGATCGATGGGCGTCACGGGACCCCCCGGGCCGGTGATGGACCGGGACGAGGTGGACCGTGCGCTGGCGCGGCTCGGCGCGGAGCACGAGGCGATAGAGACCTCGCTCCTCGCCCTGCAGGACCACGCGGGCCGCAGGCTCCTCGAGGGCGCCGAACTCACCGGCGTCACCAAGGAGCGCTGGACGTCCGCCGACGCCTCGATCACCCTGCTGTGGGCGTACTTCGACGCGTACTCGGACGCGTTGCGCTCGGCCCGCGAGATCCGCTCCCGCCGCCGCTGGTCCAGCCGCGAGGACCTGGTGGAGCTGACCGAGCTGCTGCGCGGCGAGTCGGTCACCGTCGCGGGCTCGGCGACCGCCACGGCCAACGCGCCGACCCTGCACGGCAATTCGGGCAAGCTGAGCGAGCGGTTCTCGCTGGTGACGCTCGTCGAGCGGATGAACGACCTGTACGCGTCGAGCCTGGACATGGTCGTCACCGCCGACGCGGTGTGGTCGGCGCTGCCCGCACGGATAGATCTGCTGGCCGCCGAACTCCAGCGCACCAGACGGCTCGCGCACTCCGTCGGCGTGCGCCCCGGGGAGCACCCGGCAGGCGACGACCTGGAGCGCATCACCCACGCGCTCACCTCACTGCGCGAGCGGGTGATCTCCGACCCGCTCGCCTTCTGGCGGCAGGCGCAGGGCAGTTCGGCGCCCGGCGGCGGAAAGCCGGACACCACGGCGTACGACCGTGAGGCGCGCGCCCTGGAGGACGTGCGCCGGGAGATCGACGCCGTGCTCACCGTGCGGCAGGACGCGGAGGCCCGGCTGGTCAAGCTGCGGGACGTGCTCTCCCGCGCGGACCGCACGCTCGCCGAGGCCCGCACCGCGCGCGGCGAGGTCCTCGCGAAGATCGCCGCCACGGAGGTGCCGGTCGTCAGCGGACCGCCGACCGTGCTGCAGGAGCAGCTGGCGACGGCCGCCGAGTACCGCAGACACGCCCAGTGGCACCGCCTGTCCCCGCTCCTGGAGTCGTTGGAGGAGAAGGCGGAGGACGAACTGCTGCGCGCCCGCGAGTCGTTGACCGCGGTCACCGCGCCGCTGGCGGTCCGCGCGGAGCTGCGCGGCCGTCTCGACGCGTACAAGGCGAAGGTCGCACGGCACGGCCTGGCCGAGGACCCGTTCCTGATCGAGCGCTACGACGCGGCCCGGCGGATGCTGTGGAGCGCGCCCTGCGACCTGCGGGTCGCCGAACAGGCCGTGCTGCGCTACCAGCACGCGGCCGCCGAACTGCTGGGAGCCCCGCGAGTACCGCAGCAGAGCGGTCCCGAAGACCGGGGAGGGCCCGGAGCATGAGCGACCAAGGGGGTGCGGCGACGTCATGAGTCAGGAACAGCAGCCCTGCCAGCGGCCCGGCTGCGACGGTACGTACGAGGACATGGGCGGCGGCGAGCTGTACTGCGACACCTGCGGCCTCGCGCCGGTCGTCTCGGCCGAGGCAGGCCGGGCCGGTTCGGCGTCCACCGGCAGGGGCTCGCGGGGCAGCCTCAGTTCGCGCGCCACCGGCCGCGCCTCCTCGCGTACGTCCTCGCAGTCGTCGAAGTCCCGGCGCTCGGTGTCGGGACGGCTGTCGCGCTCGGTCTCCGGGAAGTCCACGGGCCGTTCGGTGTCGGTGCGCAGCTCCGGCTCCGGTACCGGTTCGAGCGGGCGCGGCCGGCTCGGAGCGGGCCTCGTCGAGGTGCCCGGGGTGCCGCGGCCCGACCCGCGCGAGATGGTCCTGGAGAACCCCGAGGTGCCCGAGCGCAAGCGGTTCTGCTCGCGCTCCGACTGCGGGGCCCCGGTGGGCCGTTCCCGCGGGGAGAAGTCCGGGCGCACGGAAGGCTTCTGCACGAAGTGCGGCCACCCCTACTCGTTCGTGCCGAAGCTGAAGTCCGGCGACGTCGTGCACGGCCAGTACGAGGTCGCGGGCTGTCTGGCGCACGGCGGCCTCGGCTGGGTCTACCTCGCCGTGGACCGCGCGGTGTCCGACCGGTGGGTGGTCCTCAAGGGCCTGCTGGACACCGGCGACCAGGACGCGATGGCCGCCGCGATCTCCGAGCGGCGCTTCCTCGCGGAGATCGAGCACGCCAACATCGTGCGGATCTACAACTTCGTGGAACACCTCGACCAGCGCACCGGCTCGCTCGACGGCTACATCGTCATGGAGTACGTCGGCGGCAAGTCGCTCAAGGAGATCGCCAACGACCGTCGCACCACCGGCGGGAAGCGGGACCCGCTGCCGGTCGAGCAGGCGTGCGCGTACGGCATCGAGGCCCTGGAGGCGCTCGGCCACCTCCACAGCCGCAACCTCCTGTACTGCGACTTCAAGGTCGACAACGCCATCCAGACCGAGGACCAGCTCAAGCTCATCGACATGGGCGCGGTGCGCAGGATGGACGACGAGGAGTCGGCCATCTACGGCACGGTGGGCTACCAGGCTCCGGAGGTCGCGGAGGTGGGCCCGTCGGTCGCCTCCGACCTGTACACGGTCGCCCGCACCCTGGCGGTGCTGACCTTCGACTTCCAGGGCTACACCAACGTCTTCGTCGACTCGCTGCCCGACCCCGACCACATCGAGGTCTTCCGCCAGTACGAGTCGTTCTACCGGTTGCTGGTCCGGGCGACCGACCCGGATCCGGCGCGCCGTTTCGCCTCCGCGCAGGAGATGTCGGAACAGCTGACCGGGGTCCTGCGCGAGGTCGTCTCCCTGCAGACGGGCCGTGCCAGGCCCTCCCTGTCGACGCTCTTCGGCCCCGAAGTGCGGGTCACCGACGCGGAGCTGTTCCCGAAGCTGGACGGGGAGGTGTCGCGGCTGGGGACGCGGGTGCCTCCGTCGGGGCGGCACGGTACCGGAACCGCCGCCCCCGCATCCGCTGTCGTTCCGGTCGGCACCCCGGGTCCCGAGCGGCCCGGTGGCGGAGCCGTCACCACCATCGTCAAGTCCGCCGACGCCCCGGCCGCCGCCCTGGCGCTCCCCGTCCCCCACGTCGACCCCTCCGACCCCAACGCCGGTTTCCTCGCCGGGCTCATGACCACCGCGCCCGCCGAGCTGCTCGGTGCCCTCGCGGCCGCGCCGACGGCATCCGCGGAGACCCGCCTGCGGCAGGTGCGGGCCTGGCTGGAGAACGGCGACACGTACACCGCGGACGAGTCGTTGCGGCGGCTGGAGGAGGAACGCCCCGACGACTGGCGGGTGGTCTGGTACCGGGGCGTCGCCGCCCTGGTGACCGGCGACCACGAGGCCGCCGCACTCGCCTTCGACGCGATCTACGACGCCTTCCCGGGCGAACCCGCCCCCAAGCTCGCCCTCGGCCTGTGCGCGGAGGTGCTCGGACAGCTCGACAACGCCGCCGAGTACTACCGCCTGGTCTGGTCGACCGACCCCAGCTATGTGAGCTCCGCGTTCGGCCTCGCGCGGGTGCAACTCGCGACCGGGGACCACCGTGGCGCGGTGACCACGCTGGAGTCGGTGCCGGAGTCCTCCATCCACTACACCGCCGCCCGCGTGGCCGCCGTCCGCGCGCGGCTGCGTGGCCGCACCGCGACCGCGGGCGACGTACCCTTCCTGGACGACCTGACCGCCGCCGCCGGGCAGGTCGAGGCGCTGGACGCGTACGGTCTGGATCCGGCGCGCCGCGAGCAGCTGTCGGCGGAGGTGCTGGGCGCGGCCCTGGACTGGATACTCTCCGGTGGCCAGGATCCCGTCGCCCCCGCCGCCGAGGGACGGGCGCTGCTCGGCAGCGGACTGGACGAGCGAGGACTGCGCTTCGGCCTGGAGCGTTCGTACCGCACGCTGGCCCGGCTCGCGCAGGGCGGCGAGGAGAGGATCGACCTGGTGGAACGAGCCAACCGTTACCGCCCCCGGACGTGGGTGTAGTTGATGTCGCAGATGCCCCAGCTGTCCGCCTGCCCCAGCTGCGAGTGGCCGCTCGAATCGGGCGACCGTTTCTGTGGTGCGTGCGGATACGACCTGTCCGCCGTGCCGGCACGGCCGGACGACAGCCCGACCATCGCCATGAACGGTGCGCCCCCCGGCGGCCCCTGGCCCGAGGTCCCGCACCCGCCGGCGGAGGTCCATCTGCCGGCCGATCTGCAGGGCACCGAGTCGGGCGGGCATGAACCGCCTCCGCCGGGACCGGTGGGCTCGCCGGTCTCCCCCGTCTCCGGTGTGCGCTTCGACCGCTCGCCGGAGCCCGACGAGTACGTCCTGCAGGCGCCCGACCCACGGGTGGCCGCCGGACCGCCCACCCCTGCCGAGGGCACCGCACCGTCCGTCTGTGTGGCCTGCCGCGCGGGCCGGGTCGACGACGACGGCTACTGCGAGAACTGCGGGCACGCCCAGCCGCGTGAGCGCGACCACATGGAGCAGGAGGCCGGTCCGATCGCCGCCGTCAGCGACCGCGGCCTGCGCCACCACCGCAACGAGGACGCCTTCACCCTCGGCACCAGCGTGCTGCCCGACGGCTCGCCGGCCACCTTCGCGGTCGTCTGCGACGGTGTCTCCTCGGCGACCCGCCCCGACGACGCCTCCCTGGCCGCGTCCCGGGCCGCGGCCGACGCGCTGCTGGCCGCGCTGCCGCAGGGCACGCACCCCCAGCAGGCGATGCACGAGTCGATCGTCGCCGCCTCCCGCGCGGTCAACTCGCTCGCCGCGGAGCCCGCCACGGCCCGCGAGCACCAGCCGCACCAGAACGCCCCGGCGTGCACGATCGTCGGCTCGATCGTCACCCCGAGCCTGCTGGTCGTCGGCTGGGTCGGCGACAGCCGGGTCTACTGGGTGCCGACGGACCGCAGTTCGCCCCCGGCCCGGCTCACCGAGGACGACTCCTGGGCCGCGCAGATGGTCGCCGCGGGCCTGATGAACGAGGCCGAGGCGTACGCCGACGAGCGCGCCCACGCGATCACCGGCTGGCTCGGCGCGGACGCCTACGAACTCGACCCGCACACCGCTTCCTTCAAGCCGGACCGGCCTGGTGTGGTGGTGGTGTGCACCGACGGCCTGTGGAACTACGCGGAGGCGGCCGACGAGATGGCGGAGGCCGTACCGGCCGACGCCGCCGCGCGTCCGCTGCACACCGCCCGGGTTCTGGTCGGCCACGCCCTGGACGGCGGGGGCCACGACAACGTAACAGTGGCCGTCGTGCCGTTCCCGACCCCTCCGCAGGGGGCAGGATCGGCCTGAGGCCGCACACGGGGAATGCGCCGCAGCAGTAGCGCCGGACCGGAGGGGACCGGTCCGCGATCAGTCATCGCCCCACGCCTGTGGGGTTCGCGAGGGGGATTTGAGTAGGCATGGCCAATTTCTCGAAGTCGAACGCGCCGCAGTTCTCGATGGACGTCTACCAGAACGAGTACCTGCCGGAGGGCGGCCGCGAGGTCAACGCGATCGTCACGGTGACCTCGACCGGCGGTGGCACGATCGGAAGCGCGGTCGCGGCCCCGCACCTCTGGTCGGCGGAACAGGGACCCTCGGCGGCGGTCGCGATCATGGTCGACTGCTCGGGCTCCATGGACTACCCGCCGACCAAGATGCGCAACGCCCGCGACGCCACCGCCGCCGCGATCGACACCCTGCGCGACGGTGTGCACTTCGCGGTGATCGGCGGCACGCACGTGGCCAAGGAGGTGTATCCGGGCAACGGCCGTCTCGCGGTCGCCGACGCCACCACCCGTGGTCAGGCCAAGCAGGCGCTGCGCAAGCTCAGCGCGGGCGGCGGCACGGCCATCGGCACCTGGCTGCGCCTCGCCGACCGGCTGCTGTCCTCGGCGGAGGTCGCCATCCGCCACGGCATCCTGCTCACCGACGGCCGCAACGAACACGAGGCGCCGGAGGATCTCAAGGCCTCCCTCGGCGCGTGTGCGGGGCGCTTCACCTGTGACGCCCGGGGCGTGGGCACCGACTGGGAAGTGAAAGAAGTCACAGGGATCGCCTCCGCCCTGCTCGGCACCGCCGACATCGTCGCCGACCCGGCGGAACTCGCCGGGGACTTCACGCAGATGATGGAGGCGGCCATGGGCAAGGAGGTCGCGGACGTCGCCCTGAGGGTGTGGACCCCGGTCGGCACCACCATCAAGTTCGTCAAGCAGGTCGCGCCCACCGTCGAGGAGCTCACCGGCCGCCGCACCGAGGCCGGTCCGCGTGCCGGGGACTATCCCACCGGCTCCTGGGGAGACGAGTCCCGTGACTACCACGTCTGCGTCGAGGTCCCAGCCGCCAACGTCGGCCAGGAGATGCTCGCGGCCCGGGTCTCCCTGGTCGTCCCGCAGCCCGACGGCTCGACGCAGAACCTGGGCGCGCAGGGTCTCGTGAGGGCCGTGTGGACCGACGACATGGTCGCCTCGACGTCGATCAACCCCCAAGTCGCCCACTACACCGGCCAGGCCGAACTGGCGCAAGCCATCCAGCAAGGGCTCGATCTGCGCAAGGCGGGCGATATCGATGGAGCAACGGCCAAACTGGGCCGGGCCGTCCAGCTCGCGAACAACTCCGGGAACGCCGATACTGCGAAACTGCTTTCGAAGGTGGTCGACGTCGTCGACGCCACGACAGGTACTGTGCGACTGAAGGCGAAGGTCGAGGAGGCCGACGAGATGACTCTCGAGACCCGGTCGACAAAGACTGTTCGTGTAAAGAAGTGACGTAGTAGTTCCCTGATCCGAGAGGGGGAAGCGCCGACATGCCGACCTGCCCGAACGGACACCAGTCGGGTTCCGACGACTGGTGCGAGGTCTGCGGTCACCGCATGGCCGGTGCCGTACCTCCGCCCCCTCCGCCGCCGCCCGGTCCGGGTGGAGGCGGATACGGCTTCCCGCCGCCCGGTGGCCCCGGAGGCCAGCCCGGTGGACGTCCGCATCTGTCCGCCGTACCGGACGCCGAGCCGGAGCTCTGCCCGCAGTGCCGTACCCCCCGTGAGGGCGGTGCGCCCTTCTGCGAGGAGTGCCGGTGGAACTTCCTGACCAACACGGCGACCTCGTACACCCCGGCCGCCCCGCGCCCGCCGGCCGGTTCCGGCGGCCCGCCCTCGCACTTCCAGCAGCAGGCGGGGCCCGGTCCGTCCTTCGGCGGCGGTGACTCGTACGAGTACCAGGGCTCCCGCCCGTCCCAGGTGAACCGCCCCGCAGAACCGATCCCCTTCGGCTCGGAGCCGTCGGGCCGTGCGGGCCCGGGCGGCCCCGGTGGACCCGGCGGTCCCGGTGCCGGCCCTGGCGGTCCCGGTGGTCCGCAGGGCTTCCCCGGTGACCCCTCGCGCCCCGGCGGCCCTGGCGCACCGGGCCCCTCCGGTCCTTCCGGTTTCCCGCCGGATCCCTCCCGGCAGGGTGGTCCCGGCCCCTCCGGTTATCCCGGCGACCCCTCCCGCCCCGGCGGTCCCGGTCCTTCCGGTTACCCCGGCGATCCGTCGCGGCCCGGCGGTCCCGGCCCCTCCGGCCCCGGTGGCCCGCAGGGCTTCCCGGGCGACCCCGGACGCCCCGGCGCCCCCGGACCTTCCGGTTTCCCGCCGGACCCCTCCCGGCAGGGCGGCCCCGGCCCCTCCGGTTACCCCGGCGACCCCTCCCGCCCCGGCGGTCCCGGAAACCAAGGACCAGGTGGCTACGGCTACCCGCAGCCCGGCTCCAACCCGGCCCCGCCCGGCCCCTCCGGCCCCGGCGGCCCGCAGGGCTACGGCGGCCACCCCACGCAGCCCGGCCCCTCGGGTCCCGGCGGCCCCGGTGGCCCGCAGGGCTTTCCCGGCGACCCGTCCCGCCCCGGCGGCAACCCCGGCGGTCCGCCGAACTTCGGTGCCGACCCCTCCCGCCCGGTCCCGCCGCCCCCCGGACCGACCCCGCCCGCCGGCCCCGGTGCCACGAGCGGTGCCCCGCAGGGCTTCCAGGCGCAGGGCGCATCCGCTCCGCCCGCCTTCCCGCAGGAGACCAACCGGCCCCAGCAAGGCGGTCAGTCCTTCGGCGGCGGCGCCGACGACTGGGTCCTCTCCCCGCCGTCCTCCACCGCCCCCGGCGGCGGCCCCGGTGGTCCTGGTGGCCCCGGCGGCTACGGCTACCCGCAGCCCGGCTCCACCCAGGCCCCGCCCGCGCCCCCCGGCCCGTCCTTCCCGCAGCAGCCGGCGACCTGGACCGCGACCATCGGCCCGGACCGCGACTACTTCCTGGCGATGATGCAGCGCTCCGGCCCCGAGGCCGCGGGCCTGAACCTGCCCGCGTACTCCCCCGAGCAGCAGCGCACGCTCACCGGCAACCAGGTCACCATCGGCCGCCGTCGGCACTCCACCGGCGACACCCCCGACGTCGACCTGTCGGTTCCGCCGGAGGACCCGGGCGTCTCGCACCAGCACGCGGTGCTGGTCCAGCAGCCGGACGGCTCCTGGGCGGTCGTCGACCAGAACTCGACGAACGGCACCACCGTGAACGGCGCCGAGGAACCCATCACGCCGTTCGTGCCGGTGCCGCTCCAGGACGGCGACCGGGTGCACGTCGGCGCCTGGACGACGATCACGATCCGGCGCGGCTAGGGCCTGTCCGCGTCACCGGAGGGGCCAGGTGTACGGCCCCTCCGGGTCGTCCAGCCACGCCCATTCCCGCTCTCCGCTGACCGTGATGCCGTACCGCTCACGGCGCGGCTGCCCCTCGCGCTCCCACAGGGCGTACGCCTCCCGGGGTTCGAGGGTGTCCCGGGTCAGCGTCAGCAGGAAGCGGAACAGCTCGCTCTCCCGCGCCCGGCGCGGCACCCCGTCCCACTCGACGAACCCTTCCTCGTGCCGGCTCGCCCCGCGCAACGGCACGAAGTAGGCGGGCGTGTGCAGGAAGCGTCCCTCCGCGTGACCGGCGTCCCGGACGGTCAGGGCGATCAGCCCGGTGGCGAGCGGGCTCAGGATCCGTGCGCCGGGGCGGCACTGGGCGAGCCAGGCGACCGGCACCGACGACAGGGTGCAGGTGGCGATGATCCGGTCGAAGGGAGCGCGTTCGGGCGCTCCGCGCGCGCCGTCGCCGGTGACGACGGCGGGGTGGTACCCGGCGGCCGCCAGATGTCTGCGCGCCGACTCGGTGATCTCGGGCTCCAGGTCGACCGTGGTGACGCGGTCGTCGCCGAGCCGGTGCGCCAGCAGGGCCGCGTTGTAGCCGGTGCCGGCGCCGATCTCCAGGATCCGGTCGCCGTCCCGTACCCGCAGCGCGGTCAGCATCATCGCCATCAGCGAGGGCTGACTGCTGGAGGAGACCAGTTCGCCGTCCCGCAGCCGGGTGGCCAGCGGGGCGTCGGCGTAGGCCCCGCGCAGCCACTTCTCCCGGGTGCGCGGGTCCGGGCTCTCGCCCCACCGTCGCTCGTAGCCCCCCACGACGCCGACGTAGTAGTACGGCACGAACAGGTGCCGGGGCACCGCCTCGAAGGCCTCCCGCCACACCGGGTCGCCGACCCAGGCCCCGCTCGCGTCGATCTCCCGCACCAGCGCGGCCCGTGCCGAGGCGGCGAGTTCGGTGAGATCCCTGTCGAGAGCGTGCGTGCCCATACCTCCACTCTGCACCCTGAGCGCCGGAGGTCCTAAGCCTTGAGTCCTCCTCCACCCGGTCTGAGACCATGGTTGACGTGAAAGAGATCCGGCGCGGCACGCTTCAGACGCAGACCTTCTACGAGCAGGTCGGCGGGGAGGAGACCTTCCGCCGCCTCGTCCACCGTTTCTACCAGGGAGTCGCCGAGGACCCGGTCCTGCGGCCCATGTACCCGGAGGAGGACCTCGGCCCGGCCGAGGAGCGCCTCGCACTGTTCCTGATGCAGTACTGGGGCGGCCCCACGACGTACAGCGACAACCGCGGCCACCCCAGGCTGCGGATGCGCCACGCGCCCTTCGTCGTCAATCGCGAGGCACACGACGCGTGGCTGAAGCACATGCGGGACGCCGTCGACGAGCTCGGCCTGTCCGAGGAGCACGAGACACAGCTGTGGAACTACCTGACGTACGCGGCCTCTTCGATGGTGAACACCGCCGACTGACCACCAGTCACTGAGTGCCGGATTCCGGTCGCTTTCCGGTTGCCCGACGCCGGATTCCGGTCACAATCCGGTCAAGCCCGCGCTACAAGCGCTTACCCGTGAGCACCACCTCTGACATCCTCGCCCGGAGATCTGCACAACACGGCGGGGGGCCGGGTGACGGGGTTCGGGGGAATCGCGCGTTTGGTGTTACTGCGTGCGCGGGCGCACCGGCTGCTCCTCGCAGCGGCCCTGCTCACGGTCCTGCTCACCACCGCGGTCCTCGCGACCCTCACCGCCTACTCCGGCGCGATCGGTGACGCGGCCCTGCGCCACGCCCTCCAGGACCCGCGCAACGCCGCCGACACCGCGCTGGTCGTCAAGGCCGACGTACCCGAGGATCGTCGTACGGCCGCCGACACCGCCGTACGCGAAGTGGCGCGGCAGACGTTCGACGGGCTGCCGGTGGCCGTGCGGACGTTCCTGCGGTCGGGTCCGTACGCGCTGCCGCGGTCGCTGCAGCCCGAGCGGGATCGGTCCGGGGACCCGGATCTGACCCACTTCGCGGCCCTGGACCGCAGCCGGGTGCGGCTGGTCGAGGGGCGGCTGCCGAGGCGGGCCGACGGGCTGGTCGAGGTGGCGCTCCCGCAGGCCGCCGCCCGTGCCCTCGATCTCGGCCGCGGCGCCCGCTTCACCCTCACCGACCGGCTGCGCGGCCCGGCGGTGCGGGTGACGGTGACCGGCCTGTACCGGCCCGTCCGCGCGGACGACCCGTACTGGCTTCTCGACGACCTGCACGGGCGGGGCATCAACAAGCTCGATTTCACGACGTACGGCCCGCTGCTCGCCGATGCCGGTGTGCTGGCCGACGGGACGGTGAGCGTCGGGGCGTCGGGCTGGCTGGCGTCGGCCGACTTCGCGACGGTGACGACCGCGCGCTCGGACGCGCTGCGGAAGACGGCCGTCGCTGGGAACGCGGCGCTGCGCAAGGAGTCCTCCCTCGGCGGCGCCACGACCGCGTCGACCTCGCTGCCCGAGGTCCTCGACCGCACCGACCGTTCGCTGCTCGTCTCCCGCTCGACCCTGCTGATCATCGCCCTGCAACTGGTGCTCCTCGCGGGCTGCGCCCTGCTGCTGGTGGCGGGGCTGCTGAGCAGCGAGCGCATCGGCGAGAGCCGGCTGCTGCTGGCGCGCGGCGCCTCCCGCGGCCGGATCGCGGGCCTCGCCGCACTGGAGGCGGCGCTGCTCGCGGTGYCCGCGCTGCTGTGCGCGCCGCTGCTGGCGGGCCCGCTGACCCGGACACTGGCCGGGCGGGGACCGCTGGCCCGGATCGGACTGCACCTGGAGGTGCCGACGGGCGGACGGGCCGGGGTGTGGC
>NZ_MJAH01000023.1 GCF_001746295.1 Streptomyces sp. LUP47B
GCGGTCGCCGCGCGGGACGCGGCGGACGCGGCCCGGACCGAGTCCTTGCGGGCGGCCTCTGTCTCGGCCGCGGCCTTCTGTGCGGCCTCCTTGGCCAGCGCCGAGGCCGCGACGGCCCGCGCGGAGGCGTCCTTGGCCGCCTCCGTCTCCGCACGCGCCTGCCGTCCGGCCTCCTTCGCCTGAGCGGCGAGCTGGGCGATGGTGGCGCGTTCCTGGTCCCGTGACCGGGCCACGTACTGGCCGACCTGCAGGAACTCGCGGATGTCCGCGGCGGTGCCCTCCAGGGCTACCCGGCCGGCGGCCCGGACGTTGGCTCCGCCCGTGCTGACGATCTGCACGAGCTGAACCCGCTCGTCCTGCTCGCGCTCCGTGTACTGGCCGTCGTTGAGGAAGTCGGCCATGTCGTCAGGCGTGCCGGCCAGCGCGGCGCGGCCGGCCTCCTGCACGCCGGGCCCGCCCGCGTCGATGATCTGGGCGATGCGGACGCGCTGGTCCTGTTCCAGCGGTGCCTTCCAGCCGTCCTTCAGGAAGGTGTCCAGGTCCCCCTGGCTGCCACTCAGCGCCTTGCGGGCGGCCTCCTGGAGACCGCGTCCGCCGAGGCCCGCGATCTGCGCGGTCTGCACGCGGTCGTCCTGGTACGCCGTCTCGGTCGCGACGTCGTTCAGGAAGTGCCGGATGTCGTCGTCGCCACCGGTCAGGGCGACCTCCGCGGCGGCCCGCAGGCCGGGCCCGCCCGCCTTCCACAGCTGCAGCACCCGGCCGCGATCCGTGTACGCGCCGCTCGCCGTGCCGCCGTCGTCGGCGGGGGAGTCGGCGGCTGCCACCGGAGCGGCGCCGAGCAGGCCCATGGCGATCGCCATGGGCAGCACACCCAGCACAGTCCTGTGTATCAGGCGTTTTGATATTCCGGTGGCATCGAACTGGTCAGTTCTTCGATTCACTGGGTACCTGTCTGTAATCGGCGACGACCCCCGAAATGTGAGTCGCCGAATGGTCGACGGGTAAGCATAACTCCCCTTTCATGAAGCGGGAGGAAGGATTTTTTGGGTTCGGTCATATGGGGCAATGCGGATTTATTGTATGCGTATTGACGTTGACCCTGCCTATGCATATGCTGTGCTCCGACTTTGCTTCGGACATGCCCGGCCTGACCAGCTGAGGCTTCATCCGGACTTGCATCTTCAGGGGGTAAACGGGGGCCCGGTGCGCTTGTGCGTGACCGGCTGATCAGGGTGTATCCAGCAGCCGTGGACGGCTGCGGCCCAGTCATGCGTATTTTTTGAAGGGAATTCTCGGTGCCTTTTCGTGCCCGAAATCTCGTTGCCTCCGGAATCGTGGCCGCGTGCGCCACGCTCGCCGGTATTTCTGTGGCTTCCGCCGATGACCCGCCACCATCCCAGGCGGATTCGAATCCGCCCTTCGCGGTCGAGGACTACGGTTATCCCGGAGCCGACCAAATCCTGGCAGAAAAAGGAATCAAGCTGAAGAAGGGCGACGGGCGCATACTGCTGGCCGACTGCGACGGGGCCGCCCAGCAGATTCGGGTCCTGACCCGCAGGGACGACTCCGTGGGCCGGGCAGGCACCTACTGCTTCACGGCGCCAGGCAAGAGCGGCCGCCTCACCCTCGAGCTTCCCCAGGTCTTCGCCGTGGAAGCCGCGGACCACCCGATCAGCGCCGACCTGACCGCGGCGGGCAAGACCACCACGGTCGCCGTGCCCCAAGGAGGGTTCGAGTCCGTCGGCGAGGCGGCCGGAGGCGCCCCCTCGGTGCTCGTCGAGCTCCGGGTCACGGGCTGACCGCCGTGCCCATGCGCCCCACAGCCAACAAGACCCCGGGATTCGAGGGAAACGTGAAAGACGCCCGTCCGCGCGGAACGCGCATGATGTGGGCCGCCGGGCTCGCGGCCGCCGGTCTGACGACCGGTCTGCTCGCCGCGGCCCCGGCCCAGTCCGTCGTAGGCGACCAGCTCGCGGACGACAGCGACCAGTACACGGTCAAGGTCCATGTCGCCGGTGGCACCGACAACGAACGCGCCTGCTCCGGCACTCTGGTCGACCCCCAGTGGGTCCTCACCGCCGCCAGCTGCTTCGCCCCCGATCCCCAGCAGGCGACCACGCTCGCCAAGGGCGTACCGCCCCTTCCCGCCGTGGTGACCGCCGACGGCAACAAGCCGACAGCCGCTGCGCAGCGCACCCAGAAGGTCCAGGAAATCGTCCCCTACGCCGGTCGTGACCTGGTCTTGGCGCGCTTCAACCCGGTGTCCGCCGACGACGCGCTGGGCGGCCCCTTCCCCGGCATCGCGTCCGCGCAGGTCAGCGACGCCGCACCGGCCCAGGGCGACCCGCTCAGAGCGGTCGGCTTCGGCCGGACCAAGCTGGCGTGGACCCCTGAACGAGCCCACGTCAGCACCTTCGCCGTGGACCTCGTGAACCCGACGACCCTCTCCGTCTCGCCCGCCGCTGCCGGGGCGGCCCTGTGCAAGGGCGACGCGGGCGGGCCCGTGCTCAACGGATCCGGCCAGGTCATCGGCGTCGTCAGCGCCTCCTGGGACGGCGGTTGCCTCAACTCGTCGGAGACCCGCACCGGTGCCGTTGCCACCCGTGTCGACGACATCGCGGACTGGGTCCAGCAGGTCCGGCTGACGAGCCGCCAGAAGCAGCTCACCAACGCCCTCACCGCGGCTGACTTCGATGGTGACGGCCGTACGGACATCGCGGCGCTCATGACGAACGGCTCCGCGCAGTTCTTCCACGGTCGCCCCGACGGCACGTTGCAGTTCGGCAGCGGGCTTGGCGCCCTGGGCCGCTCCACCCAGCGGCAGCTGATCGCGGGTGACTTCCTGGCGGACTCGAAGGGCCTCGAAGTCGTCGCCGTCGAGAAGGACGGGGACCTCACCCTGGCAAAGCAGCGCGTCATCTGGGGGCGCTTCCAGACTTCGCTCTGGGAGCACCGCTCGCTCTGGAGCGATGCCATGTGGAAGGACGGCCTGCCGGTCGCCGCTCTGCGGACCGGGACCGCCGGACGCGACACCCTCCTGCTCCAGTGGCCCGACGGCTCCCTCTACACCTACAAGCGGGACGCGGCCGGCAACCTCGTCAACCAGAAGAAGTCCATGTGGCCGGACAAGACGTGGAAGAAGAAGCTCATCGCCACGGCCGACTTCACCGGTGACGGACGCGACGACATCGCCGCCGTCGCCGCCGACGGAGCGCTGCACCTCTACCCGGGCAAGGCCGACGGCACCTTCGACAAGGCCCGCTCGATGTGGTCCGACAAGACCTGGGGCGGCATGCGCGTCGTCCTCGGCGGCGACTTCGACGGCGACGGCAAGGGCGATCTCGCCGGCGTGACGACCGCGGGCGACCTGCGCCTGTACGCCGGCGACGGCAAGGGCGCACTCGCCGCGGGCAAGACCATGTGGCCGAAGGTATGACGCCCGGGACTGACGGCTCGTAGAAAATCAGGCCGGTCTGCTGCAACGGTTCAGCCCGGTCTCGCATCTGACCCCACGAGCCGCCAGGCTCCACGACCAGTCCTGGGGGAACGCATGCGTATCCGCACCATCGTGGCCGCCGTCTCCGGCGGCCTCGTCCTCTCCGCCCTCGCCGTCCCGGCCGCGCAGGCCGGCGGCGGGGGCCTGCACAAACCCACGGCCGCGGAGCGTTTCGGCGTCTCCAGAGCCGCGATGAGCGCCGCCGCCGACGACGAACTGCCGGTCGTCTCCGACGTGAAGATCAACGGCGGCAAGAGCATCGTGTTCGGTACGACGGGCGTCAAGACGTTCGCCGTGTCGCTGACCGCCAGTCACTCCGCCGGTATCCAGGACGCGTACATCGACTTGTGGCACGGCAAGGACCTGGCCCACCACGACGGCGTGTTCGCCCCGAACGAGCAGAACGCCACCTGCACCGCAGTCAGCGCCACGACCTCGAACTGCAAGCTCACCATCACGGTCGACGTCGGCCGTGAGCTGTACATGAACACGCTGGCCGGTACCTGGCACGTGACGGCCGCCGCGATCGCCGCCGACGAGGCCGGCAGCGACTACTGGAACGACTCCTACGGCACCCACAAGGTCCAGCGCCTCTCCAAGCTCACGGCCAACGCCGCCCCCGAGCCGGTGAAGAAGGGCAAGACCATCACGGTCACCGGCAAGCTGACGCGGGCCAACTGGGAGACCCGTAAGTACGCCGGCTACTCGACCCAGCCGGTGAAGCTGCAGTTCCGCAAGAAGGACTCCAACACCTACACCACCGTGAAGACCGTCAAGACCAACACCAAGGGCGACCTGAAGACCACGCTCAAGGCCACGGTCGACGGCTTCTTCCGCTGGAGCTTCGCGGGCACCTCCACCACCCCGGCGGTAAACGCCGCGGGTGACTTCGTCGACGTCAAGTAAGTCGGCCGGAAGTAAAGCGTTGCGCATGTGCCGACAAAATCACGCCCCACGCGTACAACCAGTCGCGTGAGTCGCGGATCTACGGACTGAGTCATCAGACTCCGAGATCCTTCTCTCCTCATGGGGAACGCACATGCGCATACGCGCCCTCGTCCTCGCCGCCTCCGGCGCCGTGGCACTCTCCGCCCTCGCCGTGCCGGCCGCCCAGGCGGCCCCGGCCGGGCCCGCGGTCACCTTCTCCCAGCTCAAGGTGAACAGCGGCAAGAACATCGTGGTCGGCTCGACGGCGACGGTCACGGTCTCGGCGACCTACACCGTGACCAAGCCCGCGAGCCTGGACCCGAACACGCTCGGAACCGCGCCGGTCCTCTACCGTGGCGCCACCGTCGGCCCGAACTCCGACGATCTTCTCGGCGGTGACGACGCCGGCACGTGCACGGTCTCCTCCTCCACGGTCCTGAAGTGCACGGCCAAGATCCAGTTCCGGCCGAAGTCCTCCGATGAGGACCTCGACCTGTTCAGCAGCGAGGCGGGCACCTGGAAGCTGGGAGCCGTCGCGGCCACCGAGACCGGAGACGGTGTCACCTGGCAGGGCGACCTCGGCACCACGCACCTCCAGCGCAGGTCCACCCTCACCGTCAACGCCTCCCCGGAGCCGGTGAAGAAGGGCAAGACGATCACCGTCACGGGCAAGCTCGCCCGCGCCAACTGGGACAGCAACACGTACGCGGGCTACTCGACCCAGCCGGTGAAGCTGCAGTTCCGCAAGAAGGGCAGCAGCACCTACACGACGCTCAAGACCATCAAGACGACGTCGACGGGCACCCTGAAGACGACGACCACGGCGACGGTCGACGGCTACTACCGCTACAGCTTCGCGGGCACGACGACGACGCCGGGCGCGAGCGCGACGGGCGACTACGTCGACGTCCAGTAGGACTCAAGCGGGAACGCGGCGGTCCACCCACCTCCACAGGAGTTCCAGGGTGGCCGCCGCCACCACCGAGATGCCGACCGCGATCCACGGCATCGTCATCCCCACCAGCTTCAGCGCGAAGAAGTCCTGCAGCCACGGCACCATCAGGACCAGGACGAACCCGAGACCCATCGCCGCCACCAGCGCGAGCCGCCACCAGGTGTACGGGCGGGCGATGATCGCCAGCACCCACATCGAGATCAGGAACAGGGTCAGGGTCGCCGCGCTGGTCTCCGCGTCCAACGCACCGGTGCCCGTGTAGTGGTGACGGGCGATCAGGTACGTCACGAAGGTCGCGATCGCCGCCACCACCCCGCCCGGGACCGAGTACCGCATCACCCGCCGCACGAAGTGCGGTCGCGCGCGTTCCTTGTTGGGCGCGAGGGCCAGGAAGAAGGCCGGAACGCCGATCGTCAGCGTCGAGAGCAGGGTCAGGTGCCGCGGCAGGAAGGGGTACTCGACCTGCCAGCACACCACGAAGATCGCCAGCAGCACCGAGTACACGGTCTTCACCAGGAACAGCGTCGCGACCCGGGTGATGTTGCCGATGACCCGTCGTCCCTCTGCGACGACGGACGGCAGCGTCGCGAAACTGTTGTCGAGCAGCACGATCTGCGCGACCGCCCGCGTGGCCTCCGACCCGGAGCCCATCGCCACCCCGATGTCGGCGTCCTTCAGGGCGAGCACGTCGTTGACCCCGTCACCGGTCATCGCGACGGTGTGTCCGCGTGACTGCAGCGCCCCCACCATGTCCCGCTTCTGCTGCGGGGTGACCCGCCCGAACACCGTGCCCTCGTCGAGCGCCTTCGCCAGCGCCTCCGGCTCGGCGGGCAGCTGACGTGCGTCGACCACACTGCCGTTCAGCCCGAGCTTGGCCGCCACCGCCCCGACGGAGACCGCGTTGTCGCCGGAGATGACCTTGGCGCGGACGTTCTGGTCGGCGAAGTACCGCAAGGTGTCGGCCGCGTCCGGCCGCAGCCGCTGTTCCAGTACGACGAGGGCGGTCGGCCGCGCTCCCCGGGCGACCTCGGGATCGTCGAGGTCGCGGGAGGCCCGGGCCAGCAGCAGCACCCGCAGTCCCTGTTCGTTGAGCCGCCCGGTGTCGGCGAGGGCGGGGTCACCGGGCGGCAGGAGCACGTCCGGCGCCCCCAGCAGCCACGTACTGGACTCGCCGTCGCCCTCGCTGAAGGAGGCACCGCTGTACTTGCGGGCGGAGGAAAAGGGGAGCGACTCGGTGCAGCGCCACTCCTCGACGTCCGGGTAGGCGTCGATGATCGCCTGGAGGGAGTCGTTCGGCCGCGGGTCCGACTCACCGAGGGCGCCCAGGACCTTTCGTACGTACGACTCGTCGGCCCCCTGCAGCGGCCTGAGCTCGGTGACGTCCATGCCGCCCTCGGTCAGCGTGCCGGTCTTGTCGAGGCAGACCGTGTCGACGCGGGCGAGGCCCTCGATGGCCGGGAGTTCCTGGACGAGCGCCTGTTTCCGGCCAAGCCGGATGACGCCGATGGCGAAGGCGACGGAGGTCAGCAGGACCAGCCCCTCCGGGACCATCGGCACGATCCCTCCGACGGTCCGGGCGATGGAGTCCTTGAGGGCGTGGTCCTTCACGAACAGCTGGCTGATGACCAGGCCGATCGCGGTCGGGACCATCATCCACGTCACGTACTTGAGGATCGTGGAGATGCCCGAACGCAGCTCGGAGTGGACCAGGGTGAAGCGGGAGGCCTCCTCGGCGAGCTGGGCGGCGTATGCCTCGCGGCCGACCTTGGTCGCCTCGAAGGCGCCGCCGCCGTCGACCACGAAGCTCCCGGACATCACCTGGTCGCCGGGCCTTTTCACCACCGGGTCGGCCTCGCCGGTCAGCAGTGACTCGTCGATCTCCAGTCCGTCGGCCTCGACGATCACCCCGTCGACCACGGCCTTGTCGCCCGGCCCGATCTCGATGAGATCGTCGAGGACGATCTCCGAGGTGCTCACCTGGGACGCGGTCCCGTCCCGCCGTACCGTCGGCCGGGCCTCGCCGATCACCGCGAGGGAGTCGAGGGTCTTCTTCGCCCGCCACTCCTGGATGATGCCGATCCCGGTGTTGGCGAGGATGACGTATCCGAACAGGCTGTCCTGGAACGGCGCGACGAACAGCATGACCAGCCAGAGCACACCGATGATCGCGTTGAACCGGGTGAAGACGTTCGCCCGGACGATCTCCGCCAGGCTCCGGCTGCTGCGCACCGGCACGTCGTTGACCTGGCCCCGCGTCACCCGCTCGGCGACCTCGGCGGCGCTGAGTCCGCCCGCCGCCCGTGCCCGCAGTGTCGTCGGGTGCACAGGGTCGAGTTCGGCGCCCGCGTTGGTGTGCGTCATGCACTCGACGGTACGTGCGGTTTTGCGGCTTCACCCGCCGAGTGACCGGAAGTTCCGACCTGGGGAGGAGACAGGAACGGGCGAGTGATGCCGTGGTACTAGGGGACGCTCGTCACTCGGCAGCAGGGGTGGCGGCGGAGTCGGTGCCGGCCGCCCCCCTGATCGCCGCGTCCCGTTTGCGCACGTACCAGGTGCCGTACAGCCCGAGCACGCCCCCGGCCAGGCAGGTCCACAGCCACCAGGTGTGGTCGTGATCCGCGAACCAGCCGTAGAAGGGAAGCTGCACGAGGAAGAGCACGAACCAGATGATCGTGCCACCGGTGACGGTGGCGACCACGGGGCCCTCCAGGGGCTCCGGCGCCTCGTGCTTGATGGGTCCCGAAAAAAAACCGGCCATGGGGACAGCTTACGAGGCGATCACATCTACGCGCGGAGATGGTCATGGTCCGCCTTATACGTTCATACTGAAACAGTTTGCGTCTGTCCACTTCTGCTCGTAGGAACATCCAATGCCGACCGCCCTCGACCGCTACTTCAAGATCTCCGAGAGGGGCAGCAGTCTGCCCCGGGAGATCCGGGGCGGCTTCGCCACGTTCTTCGCGATGGCCTACATCATCGTGCTGAACCCGATCATCCTCGGCAGCGCCAAGGACATGTACGGCCACCAGCTGGACAACGGTCAGCTGGTCACCGCGACCGCCCTGACCGCGGCCTTCACCACGCTCCTCATGGGCGTGATCGGCAACGTCCCGATCGCGCTGGCCGCGGGCCTCGGTGTGAACTCGGTCGTAGCGCTCCAGCTCGCGCCCCGGATGTCCTGGCCGGACGCGATGGGCATGGTGGTCCTGGCGGGCTTCATCGTGATGCTGCTCGTCGCGACCGGTCTGCGCGAGCGGGTGATGAACGCGGTGCCCTTCGGGCTGCGCAAGGCGATCTCCATCGGTATCGGCCTGTTCATCATGCTGATCGGGCTCGTGGACTCCGGCTTCGTCTCCCGCATCCCCGACGTCGCGCAGACCACCGTCCCGCTCCAGCTCGGCGCCGACGGCCACCTCAACGGCTGGCCGGTCCTGGTGTTCATCCTGGGCGCCCTGCTGACCCTCGCGCTCATCGTCCGCAAGGTCTCCGGCGCGATCCTGATCTCGATCGTCACCATGACCGTCGTGGCGATGATCATCGAGGCGGTCGCCAAGGTCCCGTCCTGGGGGCTCACGGTCCCGAAGTGGCCGGGCAACCCGGTCGCCTCCCCGGACTTCGGTCTGATCGGCAAGGTCAGCCTCTTCGGCGGCTTCGACAAGGTCGGCGTGCTGACCGGCATCCTCTTCGTCTTCACGGTCCTGCTGTCGTGCTTCTTCGACGCGATGGGCACGATCATGGGCGTCTCCGACGAGGCCAAGCTCACCGACGCCCAGGGGCAGATGCCCGGCATCAACAAGGTGCTCTTCGTGGACGGTCTCGCGGTCGCCGCGGGCGGCGCGAGCTCCTCGTCGGCGACGACGGCCTTCGTCGAGTCGACGGCGGGAGTCGGCGAGGGTGCCCGCACCGGTGTCGCAAACCTCGTCACCGGCGGTCTCTTCACCCTTGCGCTGTTCCTCACGCCGGTCGCGACGATGGTCCCGTCCCAGGCGGCGACCCCGGCCCTGCTGGCGGTCGGCTTCCTGATCCTGGCGGGGAACGTCAAGGACATCGACTGGGCCGACCACACCATCGCGATCCCGGCCTTCATCACCATGGTGATGATGCCGTTCACCTACTCGATCACCAACGGCATCGGCATGGGCTTCATCACCTTCGTGGTGCTGCGGCTGGCGGCCGGACGGGGCCGGGAGGTCCCGGTGCCGATGTATGTCGTGGCCGCGGTGTTCGGCTTCTACTACCTGATGCCGGCGCTGGGCCTGACGTGACCCGCCCTCACGTGACCCCGTAGAACTTCTCGGTCTCGTCGACGGCGGTCTGGAACCGCTCGTCGAAGTCGTCCCGGATGAGCGTTCGGATCACATAGTCCTGAACGCTCATCCCCCTTTTGGCCGCATGGTCGCGGAGCCGCTCGAGCAGCTCCCCGTCTATCCGCAGGCTGAGCACGCTGGTCCCCATGAGGACGAGGGTCGCCGCCCACGCCGAGCAGCGTTCACATTCCGCCGTCGACTCACTCGTACGGGTGAAGATCGGGTTTCAGTGGCCGGAGTCACGGGAATCCCCGTGCGCGCGAGCTTGTTTAGCGAGGGTAATGAGTTACGCTAAAGAGATGCCGGATCTTACCCATGGCGACGACGTTGCCGCCGTGAACTCCCTGCGATCAGCCGTGATGCGACTGTCCCGTCGGCTCAAGCACCAGCGGGTCGACGAGTCACTCAGCCCCACCGAGATGTCGGTGCTGGGCACCCTCTCCCTCTGCGGCAAGGCCACCCCGGGCGAGCTCGCCCGCAAGGAGCACGTCCAGCCGCCGTCGATGACCCGCATCGTGGCGCTCCTCGAGGCCAAGGGACTGGTCCGGCTGGAGCCGCACCCCGATGACCGGCGCCAGAAGGTCGTCACGAAGACCGAGCAGGCCGAGGCCATGCTCGCGGAGAGCCGCGCCAAACGGAACGCCTTCCTGGCCACCCTGGTCGACGGCCTCGACGAGGACGAGTGGGCGAAACTGCGCGCCGCCGCCCCCGTGCTGGAGAAACTCGCACACCTGTAAGCCACAAAGAGGAGGCGAACGCACTTTGAGTACGGGACCCGGAGCACACTCCGCCCCCGCACCGACCACCCACGACCCCCGCAAGTCCTCGATGTTCAGCTCGTTGAAGGTCAGGAACTACCGCCTGTTCTTCGTCGGCCAGGTCATCTCCAACATCGGCACCTGGATGCAGCGCATCGCCCAGGACTGGCTGGTGCTCAGCCTCACCGGCTCCGCCACCGCCGTCGGCGTGACGACGGCCCTGCAGTTCCTGCCGATGCTGCTCTTCGGCCTCTACGGCGGTGTCCTCGTCGACCGGCTGCCCAAGCGCCGCGCGCTGCTGTTCACGCAGTCCGCGATGGGCGCCACCGGTGTCGCGCTCGCCGCCCTCACCCTGAGCGGCCAGGTCCAGGTCTGGCACGTCTACCTCGCCGCCTTCGTCGTGGGTCTCGCGACCGTCGTCGACAACCCGGCCCGCCAGTCCTTCGTCTCCGAGATGGTCGGCCCGGACCAGCTGCAGAACGCGGTCAGCCTGAACTCCGCGAACTTCCAGTCGGCCCGTCTGGTCGGCCCCGCGGTCGCGGGCGTCATGATCACCGGCGTCGGCACCGGCTGGGCGTTCCTCGCCAACGGCCTGTCCTTCGTCGCCCCGCTCATCGGCCTGATGATGATGCGGGCGCGGGAGCTGTACGTCGTCGAGCGCGCCCCGCGCGCCAAGGGACAGCTACGGGAGGGCCTGCACTACGTGGCCGGACGCCCCGAGCTGATCTGGACCATCGTCCTGGCCGGGTTCGTCTCCACCTTCGGCTTCAACTTCCCCGTCTACCTGTCCGCCTTCGCCGACGACGTCTTCCACGCGGGCGCCGGCTCCTACAGCCTCTTCAACACGCTGATGGCCGTCGGCTCCCTCGCCGGCGCCCTGCTCGCGGCCCGGCGCGGCACCGCCCGGATGCGGGTGCTGGTGGCGGGCGCGGTGGCCTTCGGCACGCTGGAGATCGTGGCTGCGACGGCCCCCTCACTGTGGCTGTTCGCCCTGCTCATGGCCCCGATCGGGATGTTCGGCATGACGGTCAACGTCACCGCCAACAGCAGCATCCAGATGAGCACCGACCCGGCCATGCGCGGCCGCGTGATGGCCCTGTACATGATGGTGTTCATGGGCGGATCGCCGGTGGGCGCGCCGATCGCCGGCTGGATCACCGACGCGTACGGCGTCCGCGCCGGCCTCGCGTCGGGCGGCGCGATCGCCGCGGCGGCGGCCGTCACGATCGGCCTGGTCCTGGCCAGGGTCGGCAACCTGCGCCTGTCGGTGGGCTGGAACCACGGTCACCCGCACGTCCGGTTCGTGCCGCGCGAGGCGCGGGAGCAGTTGGCCGCCGCGGCCTGAGCTCTACGGCAGCACCCGCATGGCCAGTACCTGACCCGGCCAGTCGTTGTTCGCCCCGGCGGTGTACGTCTCCGTCGGGGCGAAGCCGTTGGCCTCGTAGTAGGCGACCAGCTTGCGGTCGTCGCCCGCGTAGCAGTCCACCCGCAGCAGGGCGACACCCGCGCGCCGGGTCTCCTCGGCGGCGTGCGCGAGCAGGGCGCTGCCCACGCCGTGGCCCTTGAAGCGGCGGTCCGAGGCGAGCCAGTGGATGTACCGCTCGGGCTCCCCGGGCGGCGGCAGATGAGCCAGATAGGCGCCGGGCGAGTCGGTGATCGTGAGGGTCGCGGCCGGGACGCCGTCGGCCTCGGCGATGAACACCCTGCCCTCGTCGATGTACCGGGCGACGGACTCCAAAGTCCTGGGGCTCCCGGACAGCGGCTCGGTCCCCCACTGGCCGGGACGTCCCTGCGCGACCAGCCACTCCACGCAGCTGTCGAGCATGCCGAGGATCACGGGTATGTCGTCGGGTCCGCCGTCCCTGATGCTGATCTCCATGCCCTCATGGTGACAGGCTGATCTCCATGAGACTCTTCGCCGCGGTGCTGCCTCCGCAGGACGTGTCCGACGAACTCGCGCTGAAGGTCGCCGAGTTGAGGCGGCTCCCCGGAGCGTCCGAGCTGCGCTGGACCGGCGCTGCCGGCTGGCACTTCACCCTCGCCTTCTACGGCGAGGTCGACGAGGCCGTCGTACCGGAACTGTCTGCGCGGCTGGAGCGGGCGGCTCGGCGGACCCCGTGTTTCCCGCTGGCCCTGCGCGGGGGCGGGCAGTTCGGGCACGGGCGGGCGTTGTGGGCGGGGGCCTTCGGTGATCTGCCGGTGCTGCGGCTGCTGGCGGAGCGGGCGGAGGCGGCGGCACGGAAGGCGGGGGTGGAGATGGGGGAGCACCGGCGGTACAAGGCCCACCTGACCGTGGCCCGCAGCCGGGAGGCGGTGGATGTACGGCCGTACCTCTCGGTTCTGGACGGATTCACGAGCCGCACCTGGACCGTCGACGAGCTGGCGCTGGTGCGGAGCAACCTTCCGAAGTCCGGAGTGCCGGGGGAGCAGCCCCGCTATGAGGTGGTCGGCCGCTGGGCGCTGGGCGGGGCCGGTTAGGCTCGACGCGTGGACCCGAAGACCCGGAACCGGATCATGGCCGGTGTGCTCGTGATGATGTTCGTCGTTGTTCTCCTTGCCGCGGCGCTTGGCAGGTAGGGGCGGAGCCCCGTGTCGACTCCGCCCCGCGCCCCTTGAGAGCGCTACCAGGCGAAGGCCTCCGGAGACGGGCCCGGGCCCGGGAAGGTCTCGTCCAGGCCTGCCAGGACCTCCTCGCTCAGCTCCAGCTCGACCGCCCTGATCGCCGACTCCAGCTGCTCGGCCGTGCGCGGGCCGACGATCGGACCCGTCACGCCGGGGCGGGTCAGCAGCCACGCCAGGGCCGCCTCGCCGGGCTCCAGGCCGTGCTTCTCCAGCAGGTCCTCGTACGACTGGATCTGGGCGCGCTTGGCCGGGTCGGCGAGGGTGTCGGCGGCACGGCCGGAGGCGCGGCGGCCGCCCTTGGCCTCCTTCTTGATGACCCCGCCGAGGAGACCGCCGTGCAGCGGTGACCAGGGGATCACACCGAGGCCGTACTCCTGGGCGGCCGGGATGACCTCCATCTCCGCGCGCCGCTCGGCGAGGTTGTAAAGGCACTGCTCGCTGACCAGGCCGATGGTGCCGGCCCGCCGGGCGGCGATCTCGTTGGCCTGGGCGATCTTGTAGCCGGGGAAGTTGGAGGACCCGACGTACAGGATCTTGCCCTGCTGGACGAGGGTGTCGATGGCCTGCCAGATCTCCTCGAAGGGGGTGGCGCGGTCGACGTGGTGGAACTGGTAGATGTCGATGTAGTCCGTCTGAAGCCGCCTGAGCGAGGCGTCGACGGCACGGCGGATGTTCAGCGCCGACAGCTTGTCGTGGTTCGGCCAGGCCTGCCCGTCCGCGGCCATGTTGCCGTAGACCTTGGTGGCGAGGACGACCTTGTCGCGGTTGGCGGCGCTCTTCGCGAACCAGTTGCCGATGATCTCTTCGGTACGGCCCTTGTTCTCGCCCCAGCCGTACACGTTGGCGGTGTCGAAGTAGTTGATTCCCGCGTCGAGAGCCGAGTCCATGATCGCGTGGGAGTCGGTCTCGTCGGTCTGCGGGCCGAAGTTCATGGTGCCGAGGACGAGTCGGCTGACCTTGAGTCCGGTGCGTCCGAGCTGCGTGTACTTCATGACCCCTCAGCCAACGCCTTCGAGTGCGCTCAAGGCAAGCACCTGCTTCGGGGGGATTGCTCCCCTGTGGAATCGGGGGACAGCCGGAGGGAGTTGGGGCGGTTTCGTCTCTAACGTGCCGTGCATGAGGCATACGGAGGGAACGCGCGCCACCCGGCGGAGCGTGCTGGCGCTCGGCACCGCGGCGGCGGCCGCCCCCTGGCTGGGCGCGGCCCCGGCACAGGCGGCGGATGTCGGGTCCGGGGAGTTCGACGAGCTGGGCATCACCGAACTGCGCGGACTGATGGCCCGGGGACGGCTCGACGCGCAGCGGCTCACCCGCTACTACCTGGAGCGGATCGAGCGCATCGATCCACTCCTGAACGCGGTGATCGAGGTCAATCCCGACGCGCTGCGGGAGGCGCGGCGGCTGGACGCGGGCGGGCGCCCCCGGGGCCCGCTGCACGGCATGCCCGTGCTGCTGAAGGACCTGGTCGAGACCGCGGACCGGATGCACACCACGGCCGGCTCCCTCGCCCTGGAAGGGCTCCGCCCCGCGCGGGACGCCACGGTCGCCGCCCGGCTCCGGGCCGCCGGTGCCGTCATCCTCGGCAAGACCAACCTCAGCGAGTGGGCGGGCGGCCTGTCGCTCACCCACCACGCCGGGTGGAGCGCGCGCGGCGGCCAGACCCGCAACCCGTACAAGCTGGACCGCTCGCCCAACGAGTCCAGTTCCGGCACCGGCGTCGCCGTCGCGGCGAACCTGTGCGTCGCCGGCATCGGCACCGAGACCAACGGCTCGATCATCGACCCCTCGTCGGCGAACTGTGTCGTGGGCGTCAAGCCCACGGTCGGACTGGTCGGCCGTGGCGGGGTGATCCCCGGTGTGCCCAGTCAGGACAGCGTCGGTCCGATGGCCCGCACGGTCCGGGACGCGGCGATCATGCTCGGCACGCTGGTGGGGGTCGACGGCAGGGACCCGGCGACCGCGGCGAGCCGGGGCCGTTTCCACCGCGACTACACCCGTTTCCTGGACGCGGACGGACTGCGCGGGGCACGTATCGGTGTCCCGCGGACCGTCTACTACGGCTACAGCGATCACGCCGACGAGATCGCGGAACGGGCGATCGGAGTGCTTCGCGCGGCCGGAGCGGTGATCGTCGACCCCGCGGACATCCCCACGGCCGAGCAGTTGGAGGACCTGCCCGGCTCGATGGTCGTCCAGGCCTACGAGTTCAAGCGCGCGCTGAACACATATCTGGCCGGGGCCGGCGGTGAACATCCGCGCGACCTGGCGGAGTTGATCGCCTTCAACCGCGCACACGCGGACCGTGAGCTGCGTTACGTACGGCAGGACGGGCTGGAGGCGGTGCAGGGGCTGGACTTCTCGGCACGGGAGTACCGGGAGGCGCTGGCCACGAACCGTCGGCTGTCGCGGGCCGAGGGCATCGACGCCGTCCTGCGCAAACACCGTCTGGACGCCCTGGTGATGCCCACGTCCGGCCCCCCGGCCAAGATCGACCTGATCCGGGGGGACACGTACGGCGGCGGCGCGTCCACCCCCGCGGCTCTCGCCGGGTATCCGGCGGTCAGTGTGCCGGCGGGGTTCGCGTTCGGGCTGCCGGTCGGCCTGACGTTCATGGGGACGGCGTGGAGCGAGCCGGTGCTGCTGCGGCTCGCCTACGCGTACGAGCGGGCGAGCGGGGTGCGGCGGGTGCCGACGTACCGGGGGGCGGATGTGGGGTTCTGACGCCGGGTCGGTCGGTGTTGTGGGAGAGGAAGGTCAGGAAGGCCGGCCCGCCTGGACCTCGCGGTGGATCGCCCACGCGTTCGCCACCGGGCCCACGTGGCCGAGTTTTTCGGGGTTGATCACCGTGCGGATCGTCTGGACGCGGCCGTCGAGGATGTCCAGGGCCAGGGTGTGGAGGACCTTGCCGTCGCGGTCGTGGAAGATCGCGCCCGGCTGGCCGTTGAGTTCGTGCGGCTCGAAGGTCACCTCGATCCGGGCCATCCGGGGGAAGACCGAGCCCAGCAGCCGGGCCACGTTCTGCGCGCCTGTGACGGCCCTCGCCAACTGCGGGGCCTTGCCGCCGCCGTCGCCGACCATCGACACGTCGGCGGCGAGCAGTCCCCGCAGGCCGTCCACGTCGCCTTCGCGGAGGGCTTCGAAGAAGCGTGACGCCAGCTTTTCGCGCTCCTCCCGGTCCGCCTCGAAGCGGGGGCGGCCCGCCGCCATGTGACGCCGGGCCCGGGACACGAGTTGCCGGCATGCCGCCTCCGAACGGCCCACCGCCGCCGCCACCTCGGGAAAGCCGAAGTCGAAGACCTCCCGGAGCACGAAGGCCGCGCGCTCCAGCGGGCTGAGACGCTCCAGCAGCAACAGGGCCGCCATCGACACCGACTCGGCCAGTTCGGCCGCCCGCTCCGGGTCCGCGTAGGGGTCGTCGAGGAGTGGCTCGGGGAGCCATGCGCCCACGTACTCCTCCCGGCGGACGCGGGCCGAGCGCAGTACGTCGATCGCGATCCGGGTCACCGTGGTCGACAGGTAGGCCTTCACCGACCTGGGCTCGGTCGCGGTGGCCTCGTAGCGCAGCCAGGTCTCCTGGACCGCGTCCTCGGCCTCGCCGACGCTGCCGAGGATCCGGTAGGCGATCGAGAACAGCAGTGGCCGTAGCTCCTGGAACTCCTCGGTCCTGCTCATGCCGTTCCTCGGCTCCTCTCAGCCGGTGAAGGACTCGGGGCCGAAACGGCCCCATGCGACGAACACCGCGAGTGCCAGATAGACCAGGTTCAGCACCACGAACGCGGACTCGCCCCGGCGGCCGTGGGTGATCATCGCGCCGACCATCAGGAGGATCCAGCAGACGGCGGTCACCGGCACGAGCACCGGTGCGATGTCGAGTGCGGCGGTCAGGACCAGGCTGGCCGCGGCCAGGAGTTCGAGGATGCCGAGGGTCTTCACGAAGGCCGTGCCGACCTCGCCGGTCCATCCGCCGCCGTGGGCCGCGGCCAGCTTCTCCCTGGGCACGAAGGTCTTGGTGACACCACCGGTCAGGGCCACCGCGGCCAGCAGTCCGGCGGCGATCCACAGCGCGAGGTTCATCGTCCACTCCTTGATCGAGGCTTGCCTGCACCCCTCGGGACGAGACAGCCGCCTCCGCTGTGACATCCCCGGTCTCAGGGGGTGTGCAGGGTGGCGAAAGCGGCTCGGGTGCGGGTGCCGTCCGGGGCGTCCCAGGCTCCGGAGACATGGCCGTTCGCGCCCTCGGGGGCCGTGGGTCGCGGGCGTCGGTGCAGGCGGAGGACCGTGCCGTCGGGGAGGGCGAGCTCGGTGCCGTCCTGGTCCTCGGTGACCTCGGCGGGGCCGGTGGCCAGGGCGGGGCCCGAGTAGGAGTGGGCGACCTCGTGGTCGGGGGTGTCGCTGATGCTCTGTGCCATGGCCTGGGCGCGGCCCTCGAACAGGGCGAGGAGTTCGGTGCGCAGTACCGGGTCGTGGATGCCGTCGTAGGCCCAGCGGGGGCCCAGGACGCCGTGTTCCATGGTGCCGACGAGGGCGTGGTCCGCGCCGGGGAGCGGGGCGGCGCGGTAGGTGAGGGGGGCCAGGTAGGCGACGGGCTCGGGGCCGGAGGAGTCGACGGCCACCATGAACTCGATCCCGACCTCGCCCTCCGGGTCGTCCAGCCGGAAGCCGCCGGCCTTGGTCAACTCGGGGGTACCGGTGCCGGTGTACCACGGGCGGGTGGGCAGCCAGGTGGTGAGCAGTTCCAGCTTGGTGGGCTTGACGGTGGTGTTGTGAATGATCGCCATACGGCGGATTCTGTCAGTCAGTCGCGGGGGAACTCATCGGTTTTGAGGGTGAGTTCGAGAGGGGTGGTGGTCATGTCGACGTCGGCTCCGAAGGCGACGGACAGTTCGGTGAGGTATTCGCCGTCCTTGGGCTGGGTGTAGAGGTGACACTTGCCCTGGTAGGGGTCGGCGACGAGGTAGACGAGGACCTCGGCGAGCGCGTAGGCGACCTTCTTGGGGCCGTAGTCATTGGCGGCCGTGCCTTTTGAGATGACCTCGGCGACGAACTCGATGTCCTTGGACTGCCACAGCCCCTTGCTGTCTTTCTCGGCGCCCTCGGCCACCAGCGTCACGTCGGAGGCGAAGCCATTGAGGTGCCCCGGATAGTCGACGCGGACATCCGACTTCACGCGCTTGCGCGGGTATTTGGTGCGCAGTTGCTCGACGATGTCCAGGATGATTTCCCAGTGCGTGTCCCGCTGCGGCGACATGAAGACGGCCCCCTCGACGATCTCGACCTTGTATCCCTCGGGGACGGGCATGTGCTCAAGGCGCTCGAACAGTGCGTCGAGCGTGAGCTCCTCGCTCTCGTGGGCCATCTCGATCCTGTCTTCAAGGACGGTCATCGTGGCGCTCCTCCCCGGCTGCTCCATGGACAAGCACAGCCGCGCAGTACAACGATACGCACGGTGACCAGGACACGGAGGGATGACGCACATGCCAGTCGACGACGGCGCCCCGGCGGTAGCGCGCATCGTCCACCGCACTCTCTCCGACACCCCCCTCGGCATCTACCTCCACGGCTCCGCCGTCCTCGCCGGTCTTCGCCCGCACAGCGACATCGACGTGCTGGTCGTCGTACGGAGGTCCCTGACCCGTGACGAACGCCGGGCCCTGGTAAGCGAGTTGATGCGGGTGTCCGGCGTTCCGGGCGCTCGGCCCGTCGAGCTGATCGTCGTCGTACAGGACGATGTACGGCCGTGGCGGTACCCGCCCGTCTGCGACTTCCTCTACGGCGAGTGGCTGCGCGAGGAGTACGAGCGGGGTGTGCTTCCCGGGCCCGAGTCCAGTCCCGATCTCGCTCCCCTGCTCACCATGACCCTGGCCGGGGACACGGCCCTCTACGGGCCTCCGCCCGGCCAACTCCTCGACCCCGTACCCCTCGTGGACCTCAGGCGCGCGATCGTCGCCGGCGTGCCGCAGCTCCTGCGCGACCTGGACCAAGACACCCGTAACGTCCTGCTCACCCTCGCCCGTATCTGGACCACCCTCGCCACGGACAGCATCCGCTCCAAGGACGCCGCCGCCGACTGGGCACTCGAGCGGCTGCCGTCCGAACACCGGGCCGTCCTGGCCCACGCCCGGGCCGTCTACCTCGGGGAGGAGAAGGAGCGTTGGGGCGACGCGCTGGGTGCCGGTGTCCGGCCCTGCGTCGGCTTCCTCGTCGACGCCATCGGGCGTCAGCCGCTCAGGTAGCGCTGTCCGAGGATGTCTCCGGCTTCGTGTGCAGGACCTCGCGGGCCTGGTCCGCGGCGCGGGTGAGGCTTTCGGAGACGAAGTCGAGGAAGCGGGCGATGTTCTCCAGGCGGGTGGCGGCCGGGGTGCCCGGGCCGAGGACGCCCACGCCCTGACGGGCCGTCTCGGCGAGCTGGATGGTGCCGCGGGCACTGGCGATCATGGACTGGTACCAGACGTCGTCGTCGGCGACATAGCGCTCGCGGCGCCGTTCGTCGCGTTCCCGGCGGACCAGGCCCTGGTTCTCGAGGTAGCTGATGGCCTTCGAGATGGACGCCGGGCTGACCTGGAGGCGCTGGACGAGTTCGGCGGCGGTGAGGCTGCCGGTGTCGCTGGTGTAGAGGCAGGTCAGCACCCTCGACATCATCTTGGGCGCGCCCGTCTGCATGAGGACGGTGGTGAACGTCTCCTCGTACTCGCGCACCGCCTCGGGATCGCGGCCATGGGGCAGTTCGGTGCTCTGCGTCCCTCGGGGTGTGGCCTGCTGGCGGCGGTGAGCGCGGCGTTCGGTGGCGCGGTGGGCCAGTTCGGCGCGGTAGGCGGTGGGGCCGCCGTTGCGCATGACCTCGCGGGTGATGGTCGAGGTGGGGCGCTCGAGGCGGCGGGCGATCTCCGCGTAGGCGAGGCCGTCGGCCACTCCCAGCGCGATCTGCTGACGTTCCTGCTGGGTGAGCCTGCCTCCCGGCATCGCGGTCTCCTTCGTGGTCCCTGGTGCCCGCAGCATAGCGTTCGCTTGCATTCCATTGCAACGCGGGACTGTCTGACGTTGCGTTGCTTTTAGAGCCGTTGCAATGAAATTACTGCAACTACCTGCGCTGATAACGATACTTCGCAACGACTATGTTGCTGAACTCGTGAATGCAACGTAGCTTTTCGTCCATCGGAAACAGCAACCAACGCAGGAGCATCTGATGCAGAAGTTCGACACCACCACCCCCGTCACCGCCGTCATCGACCTCCCCGCCGGCCGCGTCCAGGTCATCGCCGCCGACCGCACCGACACCACCGTCGAGATCCGGCCCGCCGACCCCGCCAAGAGCCGCGACACCCGGGCCGCCGAGCAGATCGAGGTCACCCACGGCGACGACGGTGTCCTGCGGATCGCCGCCCCGGCCGCGAAGAACCAGTACTTCGGATCCTCTGGCTCCGTCGAGATCACCCTCCAGCTCCCGGCCGGCTCCCACGTCGAGGCCAAGACCGCCGCCGCCGAGTTCCGCGCCGTCGGACGCCTCGGGGACGTCGTCTTCCAGGGTGCCCACGGCCCGGTCAAGATCGACGAGGCCGCGAGCATCCGCCTCACCGCCGCCGACAGCGACATCACCGTCGGCCGTCTCACCGGACCCGCCCAGATCAGCACCCAGAAGGGCGACATCACCATCGCCGAGGCCGTCACCGGCTCGGTCGTGCTGAGCACGCAGACGGGCGACATCACCGTCGGCACCGCCGCCTCCGCCTCCCTCGACGCCGGCACCTCCTACGGCCGTGTGCACAACACCCTCAAGAACACCGAGGGAGCCCAGGCCGGCCTGGCCATCCGCGCCACCACCGCGCACGGCGACATCACCGCCCGCAGCCTCTGACCCGCAGCCCTCACAAGGAGCACCCACCATGACCGACCTGGCCATCGCGGCGAACGGCCTGCGCAAGTCCTACGGGGACAAGACCGTCCTCGACGGCATCGACATCCAGGTGCCGGCCGGCACGATCTTCTCCCTCCTCGGCCCGAACGGCGCCGGCAAGACCACCGCCGTCAAGATCCTCTCCACGCTCATCTCCGCCGACCCGGGCACCGGGGGCATCCACATCGGCGGCCACGACCTGGCCGCCGACCCGCAGGGCGTGCGTGCCGCGATCGGGGTCACCGGCCAGTTCTCCGCCGTGGACGGGCTGATCACCGGTGAGGAGAACATGCTCCTGATGGCGGACCTGCACCACCTGCCCAAGGCCGAGGGACGGCGGATCGCCGCCGAACTGCTGGAGCGCTTCGACCTCACCGAGGCCGCGAAGAAACCCGCCTCCACCTACTCCGGCGGCATGAAGCGCCGCCTCGACATCGCCATGACCCTGGTCGGCGACCCGCGGATCATCTTCCTCGACGAACCGACCACCGGCCTCGACCCCCGCTCCCGGCACACCATGTGGCAGATCATCAGGGAGCTGGTCTCCGACGGCGTCACCGTCTTCCTCACCACGCAGTACCTGGAGGAGGCCGACGAACTCGCCGACCGCATCGCGGTGCTCCACAACGGCGGGATCGCAGCCGAGGGCACCGCCGAACAGCTCAAGCGCCTGGTCCCCGGCGGACACGTCCGGCTCCGCTTCACCGACCCCCACGCCTACCGGAACGCCGCCTCCGCACTGGGCGACGCCACTCCGGACGACGAGTCACTGGCCCTGCAACTCCCCAGTGGAGGCAGCCAGTCCGAGCTGCGCGCGATCCTCGACCGGCTCGACGCGGCCGGCATCGAGGCCGACGAGCTGACCGTGCACACCCCCGACCTCGACGACGTCTTCTTCGCCCTCACCGGCGGCGTCGACATCACCGACCAGCCCAAGGAGACCGTCCGATGAGCAACCTCCCCCTCGCCGTACGCGACTCGTCCACGATGCTGCGCCGCAACCTCCTGCACGCCCGGCGCTACCCCTCCCTCACCCTGAACCTGCTACTCACGCCGATCATGCTGTTGCTGCTGTTCGTCTACATCTTCGGCGACACCATGAGCGCGGGCATCGGCGGCGGCGACCGCTCCGACTACATCGCGTATCTCGTCCCGGGCCTGCTGCTGATGACCATCGGCTCCACCACGATCGGCACCGCGGTCTCCGTCTCCAACGACATGACCGAGGGCATCATCGCCCGCTTCCGGACCATGGCGATCCACCGCGGTTCGGTGCTCGTCGGACACGTCGTCGGCAGTGTGCTGCAGTCGGTCGTCAGCGTGGTCCTGGTCGGCGCGGTCGGCGTGGCCATCGGCTTCCGCTCCACCGACGCCACCGTCCTGGAGTGGCTCGCGGCCTTCGGACTGCTCGTGCTCTTCGCCACGGCACTCACCTGGATCGCCGTCGGCATGGGCCTGATCAGCCCCAACGCCGAGGCCGCGAGCAACAACGCGATGCCGCTGATCTTCCTGCCGCTCATCTCCAGCACGTTCGTCCCGGTCGACGCGATGCCCGGCTGGTTCCAGCCGATCGCCGAGTACCAGCCCTTCACCCCGGCCATCGAGACCCTGCGCGGACTGCTCCTGGGCACCGAGATCGGCCACAACGGCTGGCTCGCCGTCGCCTGGTGCCTCGGCCTCGCGGTACTCGGCTACCGCTGGTCGACCGCGAAGTTCAACGCCGACCCGAAGTAACGGCCATGACAGCGCGGGCCGGCTCCCGCACCCCGTCCCACCCCAGGGCGGCGTACACCGACACCTCGTCGGAGTGCGCCGCCCCGTTCGTGTGCGCCTCGACGTGCCGGATCAGCGGGCCTCGTAGGGCGCGCCCAGGTCCCACGCCTGATACATCGCCTCCGCGAAGGCCGCCGCGATCCTGTGCTCGCCGCTCGCGTTCGGGTGGGTGCCGTCGTAGGTGTCGTGGTGGATGTCGTACGACTCCGGGGGCGAGACCCACAGCAGGGGGGAACGCGGCTCGTCCAGGTCCGCGATCGCCTTGGCGAGAAGCTCGTTGAAGCGGGTGACCTCCGTCGCGAAGGGTGTGTCCGACTCCGCCCGGACATTGGGGATCACCGGGAGGACGGCCATCCGGATCCGGGGGTCGGCCCGGCGGGCCTCGGCGACGAAGGCGCGGACGTTCTCCGAGGTCTGCTCCGCGTTCGTGTAGAAGCCCAGGTCGATCAGGCCCAGCGACACCAGCAGCACGTTCGCGCGGTGTGCCCGCACCGCGTCGCCGATCAGCGGGGCCATGTGCAGCCAGCCCTCGCCCCAGCCGGCCAGGTGGGCCCGGGGGAAGTCGGGATCGGCGTACTCGTACGACGTCGGGGCGTCCGCCGCCTTGTCGTACAGCGTCTCGCGCGGGCCCACGAGGGCGAAGGGGCCGCCGTGGGTGTCACGCAGGTGCCGCCACATCCGGTAACGCCAGGTGTGCTCGCCCGCGCTTCCGATCGTCATCGAATCGCCGACCGGCATGAATCTGAGCATCCGCTCATGATGGATCATCGGCGGGAGCGGCGGCATGTGAGTCCGGCCACGCCTTCCCCGGGGCCCTGTCGGCCGCGTCCCTTCCCACACCTGTCGGGATGGCAGTCTTGGGGCATGCGTCGACCCTTCGCCCTTCTCGCCGGGACCCTGCTCGTGGGCGCCTTCACCCTGCCCGCCGGTGTGCCCGCCTCCGCCGCCGACGGGGACGGGAAGGGGGACAAGGGCTTCACCATCAGCGACCCCCGGATCACCGAGTCCAGCGGGCTCGCCGCCTCGCGGCAGCACCCGGGCATCTACTGGACCCACAACGACCAGGACACCGGCGCGTACCTGTATGCCGTCGACAGCTCCACCGGCAAGACCGTCGCCAGGATCACCATGACCGGTGTGGGCACCCCGCGTGACGTCGAGGCCATCGCCATCGGGCCCGACAACCAGATCTGGGTCGGCGACATCGGCGACAACGACGGGGTCACCTGGCCCTATGTGTGGATCTACAAGCTGCCCGAGCCGAAGGTCCTCAAGGACCAGTCCGTCAAGGCCACTCAGTACGTCGTGAAGTACACCGACGGCTCGCGCGACGCCGAGTCGATGGTCGTCCACCCGAAGACCGGGCGCGTCTACATCATCGACAAGCACGAGGACGGCGGGCATCTCTACGAGGGGCCCGCAACCCTCTCCCCCTCGGGGACGAACGTCTTCAAGCCCGTCAAGCCCGTCGACCTGTGGGCGACCGACGCCGCCTTCTCGCCCGACGGCAAACAGCTCGTCGTACGCGGGTATCTCGGCGGCATCTGGTACGACTGGAACGGCGGCGACATCAAGCGCGGCGGGCGGATCAGCGTGCCGCTCGGGCAGGGCGAGTCCGCCTCCTACTCCCCGGACGGGACCAAGCTCCTGCTCGGCATGGAGGGCGCGGACAGCGAGGTGGAGGCGCAGGACGCACCCGGGGACGGCGGGTCCAAGTCACCTTCCGGGAGCGGGAGTTCCTCGGCCTCCGGGAGCGACGGCGGGAACTCCGACCGCACCGTCAAGATCGGTGCCCTCGCCCTGGGGGCCGTCGTCGCCCTCTTCGGACTCCGGCGGCTGTTCCGGCGTTCGTGAGCCCTCGCGCCGGCCGGCCGCGAACACCTCGAGCCCGTCCGGGATCCGGGCGGGTAGCGGCCGGTGGCCATGACCTTCTTGACGAAAGGGCCCTGGGTCGCGGAGAAGTCCGCCGTCGTCCTGCCCGAGCTGCGCTCCGCCCCACGCCCTGCTGATGGCCGGCGTGTGGCCCGTCGTGCTGTGGCGATGCTCAGCCGGTGACGTCGAACCAACAAGGTGACGTCGAGCGTCTTGACGTGTTCATGTGACGTGACTTCCATGGGGGTGCAGGGTGATGGGAGCGCTCCCATCGAGTTCCGGGCCCGCGCCTCCCGAGAGGAAGCAGCGAACATGTTCCGCAGCTTGCGAAGAGCGCTGTGTGCGGTGGCGGCGGCGTGTCTGTTACCGCTGGGGACCGCTGGTCTTCAGTCGGCCCACGCCGCCGAGTCGGCCGGCGCCGGCTACTGGCACACCAGCGGCCGCCAGATCCTGGACGCCTCCGGGCAGCCGGTCCGGATCGCCGGGATCAACTGGTTCGGCTTCGAGACCGACAACCGTGTCGTGCACGGCCTCTGGTCCCGCGACTACAAGTCCATGATCGACCAGATGAAGTCGCTGGGCTACAACACCCTCCGCATCCCGTACAGCGACGACATCTTCAAGTCGGGGGCGGTCCCCAACAGCATCGACTTCTCCAGCGGCAAGAACGCCGACCTCCAGGGGCTGAACTCCCTCGGCGTCCTGGACAGGATCGTGTCGTACGCCGGTCGGGACGGCCTCAAGGTCATCCTCGACCGGCACCGCCCGGACTCCGGCGGCCAGTCGGCGCTCTGGTACACGGCCGCGGTCCCGGAGTCGACGTGGATCGCCAACCTCAAGGCGCTGGCGACGCGTTACCAGGGCCAGGACACGGTCGTGGGCATCGACCTGCACAACGAGCCCCACGATCCCGCCTGTTGGGGCTGCGGGGACACTTCTGTGGACTGGCGGCTGGCGGCTCAGCGGGCCGGCAACGCGGTGCTGGGGGTCAATCCCGACCTGCTGATCTTCGTCGAGGGCGTGCAGACCTTCAACGGCGTCTCCGGCTGGTGGGGCGGCAACCTGATGGGCGTCGCCCAGTACCCGGTGCAGCTGAGTGTCGCGAACCGGGTCGTGTACTCCGCCCACGACTACGCGACGAGCGTGGCCCAGCAGAGCTGGTTCAGCGATCCGTCGTTCCCCGCCAACATGCCGGGGATCTGGGACAACTACTGGGGATACATCTTCAAGCAGAACATCGCCCCGGTGTGGGTGGGCGAGTTCGGCACCACCCTGCAGTCGAGCGTGGACCAGAAGTGGCTGGCTGCGCTGGTCTCGTATCTGCGGCCGACATCGACGTACGGCGCCGACTCCTTCCACTGGACCTTCTGGTCGTGGAACCCCAACTCCGGTGACACGGGCGGAATCCTGAAGGACGACTGGCAGACCGTGGACACCGTGAAGGACGGATACCTGGCGAGTGTGAAGGCGCCGGGCTTCCCGGGCGGCGGGAGCGACCCCGGTGACCCGGGCGGGAGTACGGCGGCGTGCACCGCCGCCTACTCCGTCAGCAGCGACTGGGGCGGCGGCTTCAACGCCGAGGTGAAGGTGACCAACTCGGGTTCCGTGGCGCTCGGTTCCTGGAAGGTCACCTGGACCTGGCCCGGCTCGCAACAGGTGACGTCCATGTGGAACGCGTCGTACACCCAGACCGGCTCGACCGTGACCGCGACGAACGCCGCGCACAACGGGGCGGTCGCGGTGGGCGGTTCGGCGAGCTTCGGGTTCGGGGGAGCACCGGGAGGTGGGGGCGTACCGAGTGTGAGCTGTACGGCGTCGTGAGGTCTGTGTGACGGGGGCGCTCGGTGGCTGCCGAGCGCCCCTTCAACAAGGCAAAGCCCCGGAGCTGCTCTCCTCAGCCTCAGCCGGCGAAGCCGCGAATAGGGCGGCGGGTTTCTCCCCCACCCGCTGCTTGCCCAGGCCCTCCTCGGCAGCAGCACGAAGCCTGACCTTCGAGTTGCCCGTCCCGCCCCCGTCGCCTGGACTTCCCCTGCAATGGGGACTCGTTGAGGATGGTTGCCGACCTGGGATCTACGCGTCATTCCTCGGAAGGACATGATGAAGCTTCTCCTCACCGACTCCGGCGTTAAGAACGCGCGCATCCAGGACGCGTTGGTCGACCTCCTGGGCAAGCCGATCGCCGAGTCCAGCGCCCTGTGCGTCCCCACCGCGGGGTACGGGGCCCCCGACGCCGATCCGGGCGGCCCATGGCGATTCATCAGCGGACGATCCCCCCACCCCATGACCGGACTGGGATGGAAGTCGGTGGGCGTGCTGGAGCTGACCGCGCTTCCCGGCGTCGAGAAGGCGCGCTGGGTCTCCTGGGTCCGTGAGGCCGACGCCCTGCTGGTCAACGGCGGTGACGCGCTGTACCTGGGCCACTGGATGCGGAAATCCGGGCTCGCCGAACTCCTGCCGTCGCTGCCCGACATGGTCTACGTGGGACTCAGCGCCGGCAGCATGGTGATGACACCCCGCATCGGGGAGCACTTCGTGGGCTGGAAGCCGACCTCCGGAGAGGACAGCGCTCTGGGCCTGGTCGATTTCTCGATCTTCCCGCACCTGGATCATCCGGCTTGTCCCGAGAACACCATGGCCGAGGCGGAGCGGTGGGCGGCCGGAATCGGGGGTCCGGCGTACGCGATCGACGAGCAGACCGCCATCAAGGTGGTGGACGGCGCCGTAGAGGTGGTCTCCCAGGGCCACTGGAAGTTGTTCAACACGACCTCGTGAAGCGCTACTTTCGTGGTCGGGGGCATGTTCACTCGAACGGTTGATCATGCAGGCGGACGGGTGTGGGGCGTGTGTTCGCTCGATTACGTTCCGTCGCATGGTCAGTTCACAACATGACGCCGTGCATCGGATCTTCCGACAGGAGCCGGACCTCCTGGCCCGTCTCGTGCCGGAGGCGGGCGTCAGGTTCCCCGAGTACAGCTCGATCGAGCCCCTCGACACCGATCTCACCGAGATCAGGCCGTTGGAGCGTCGGGTGGACAGCTTCTTCCGGGTCCGTACGGCCGACGACGAAGGCGGGTTTCTGCTCGCTGTCGAGTCGCAGAGCAAGCCGGACCCGGACAAGCACAACAGCTGGGCGTACTACTTGGCGCACATGTATGCCAAGTACCGGTTGCCGCCGATTCTGCTGGTGGTGTGCCGGGACAAGAAAACGGCGGAGTGGGCGAGGGGCCCCATCCGAATCGGGCGCAGTTTCCACACGAGCATGGAGGTGTTCCCCTTGGTTCTGGGGCCGATCGGCGTGCGTCCGATCACCGACCCGGAGGAGGCGGCGAAGGACTTGGCGCTCACCACTTTCTCCATTCTCATCAACGCCAAGGATCCGGGCATCCTTGCGATACTGGACGCGGTGGCACCGGTGCTGGGGCCGAACGCGGACTGGGCGGAATACATCGAGGCCGGTCTGGACGAAGGTCCCAGCCGCGATCATTGGAGGGAACTGATGGCCGTGTACACCCCGAACTTCCCTGGCTTGGGCAGCGTGATGGAGGAGACGTGGCTCGAGGTCCACGCCGATGGTGAGGCGAAGGGCGAGGCCAAGGCCATCCTCCGGGTCCTTCGCACGCGGGGTGTCGAAGTCTCCGAGTCCGTGCAGGAAAAGGTGATGGCCTGCGTCGATCTGGAGGTTCTGGAGACCTGGCTCGACCGTTCCCTGACCGTGGCAAGCGCCGAAGAGCTGTTCGTCGAGGAGTAGCCGTAAGCGCGAGAAAGGGCGCCCGGTGTTCGCCGGGCGCCCTCGTCGTCGTAGCGGAAGCGGGTGTTACAGCTTCTCGATGACGTAGTCCACGCACTTCGTCAGGGCCTCGACGTCCGCCGGGTCGATCGCCGGGAACATCGCCACGCGCAGCTGGTTGCGGCCGAGCTTGCGGTACGGCTCGGTGTCCACGATGCCGTTGGCGCGCAGGACCTTGGCGACCGCGGCGGCGTCGATCTCGTCCGAGAAGTCGATCGTGCCGATGACCTGGGAGCGCTTGGCCGGGTCGGTGACGAACGGGGTCGCGTGCTTGGACTCCTCCGCCCAGCTGTACAGACGCGTCGAGGAGTCCTTCGTGCGGGCCGTCGACCACGCGAGACCGCCCTGGCCGTTGATCCACTCCAGCTGCTCGTTGAGGAGGAAGAGGGTGGCGAGGGCCGGGGTGTTGTACGTCTGGTTCTTGCGGGAGTTGTCGATCGCCGTCGGCAGCGAGAAGAACTCAGGGACGTGGCGGCCGGACGAGTGGATCCGCTCGGCGCGCTCGATCGCGGCCGGGGAGAACACGCCGATCCACAGGCCGCCGTCGGAGGCGAAGGACTTCTGCGGGGCGAAGTAGTAGACGTCCGTCTCGGACACGTCGACCGGGAGGCCGCCGGCGCCGGAGGTGGCGTCCACGAGGACCAGCGCGCCCTCGTCGGCGCCGGCCACCCGCTTGATCGGGGCGGCGACACCGGTGGAGGTCTCGTTGTGCGTGAACGCGTACACGTCCACGCCGGCCTCGGCCTGCGGCTCCGGGTGGGTGCCCGGCTCACTGGAGATCACCGTCGGCTCGGCCAGCCAGGGGGCCAGCTTGGACGCCTTCGCGAACTTCGACGAGAACTCGCCGAAGGTCAGGTGCTGCGACTTGTTCTCGATCAGGCCGTGCGTCGCGACGTCCCAGAACGCGGTGGAGCCGCCGTTGCCGAGGACGACCTCGTAGCCCTCGGGGAGGGAGAACAGCTCACTGATGCCCTCGCGCACCCTGCCGACCAGGTTCTTGACCGGGGCCTGGCGGTGGGAGGTGCCGAGGAGAGAGGTACCGGTTGCGGCCAGCGCGTCCAGCGCTTCCGTCCGCACCTTGGAGGGGCCCGCGCCGAAACGACCGTCGGCGGGCTTGATGTCAGCGGGAATCTGGATCTCAGCCACGAGGGGAGCGTAGCCGCTGGGGGAAACCTGGTCGAAACGTATCCGTCGGGTGAGACGCGGCGGTGTTGACCGGACTGGTTTGCTGGAGTCATGACGGATCTTGAGGCCGATCTGCGCAAGGCCGTCCGGGGCGAGGTCGGTTTCGACGTCACCTCCCGGGCCCTGGTCACCATGGACGCGTCCAACTACCGGCGGGTCCCTCTCGGGGTCGTCGCCCCCCGGGACGCCGACGACGTGGCCGCCGTGCTGGAGGTCTGCCGTACCCATGGCGTGCCCGTCGTCCCCCGCGGCGGCGGCACCTCCATCGCCGGACAGGCCACCGGTACCGGGGTCGTGCTGGACTTCACCCGGCACATGAACCGGGTTCTCGCGCTCGACCCCGAGGCGCGTACCGCCGTCGTCCAGCCCGGGCTCGTGCTCGACCGGCTCCAGGACGCCGCCGCCCCGCACGGGCTGCGGTTCGGGCCCGACCCCTCCACCCACAGCCGGTGCACGCTCGGCGGAATGATCGGCAACAACTCGTGCGGCTCGCACTCGGTGGCGTGGGGGACGACCGCGGACAGCGTGGCGGAGCTGGACGTCGTCACCGCGCGCGGTGAGCGGCTGCGGCTCGGACAGGAGTGGGCCGGGGCGCCGACGGGACTGCGGGAGCTGGTCGACGGGGAGCTCGCACGGCTGCGGACCGGCTTCCCCGAGCTGCCCCGCCGGATCTCCGGATACGCCCTGGACGCCCTCCTGCCGGAACACCGGGCCGACGTCGCCCGGTCCTTCTGCGGCAGCGAGGGCACCCTGGGCGTACTCACCGGGGCCGTCGTCAAGCTGGTGGAGGCGCCACGCGCGCGTGCGCTCGCGGTGCTCGGGTACGCGGACGAAGGCGCGGCCGCCGAGGCGGCGGCGGGGCTGCTGGTGCACCGCCCCCTGACGGTGGAGGGCATGGCGGCCGACCTGGTGCCCTCGACGGTCGCGCTGCCGCGGGGCGGCGCCTGGCTGTTCGTGGAGACCGGCGGCTCCTCCCCGGCCGAGGCACACGCGCGTGCGGAGGACGTCATGCGGGCGGCCGACGTCCTCGACGCGCTCGTGGTGACCAACCCGGCGGGGCAGCGGGCCCTGTGGCGCATCCGCGAGGACGCCAGCGGTACGGCGACCCGGATGCCGGACGGCTCCGAGGCATGGCCCGGCTGGGAGGACTGCGCGGTGCCGCCGCAGCGGCTCGGCGCGTATCTGCGGGACTTCCGCGGACTGCTCGACTCGCACGGCCTCCGCGGCACTCCGTACGGACACTTCGGCGACGGCTGCATCCATGTCCGCATCGACTTCGACCTGCTCACCGGGCCCGGCATCGCCCGCTTCCGGCGCTTCTCCGAGGAACTCGCCGACCTGGTGGCGGCGCACGGCGGGTCGCTGTCCGGAGAGCACGGGGACGGACAGGCGCGCGCCGAGCTGCTGCCGAGGATGTACGGCGAGGAGATGGTCGCCCTCTTCGAGCGGGCGAAGGCCATCTGGGACCCGGACGACCTGCTCAACCCGGGGATGCTGGTCCGCCCGGCGCCCCTCGACACCAACCTCCGCTTCTCCGTCCTGCCCCGCGAACCGGTCGAGGTCGCCTTCGGCTACCCGGCCGACGGCGGTGACTTCTCCGCCGCCGTACGGCGCTGCGTCGGGGTCGCGAAATGCCGTACGACATCGGCGTCCGGGTCCGCCGTCATGTGCCCGTCCTTCCGGGCCACCGGCGAGGAGGCGCACTCCACGCGCGGGCGGGCCCGGCTGCTGCACGAAATGCTGGCCGGCGAGGTGGTGACCGACAGCTGGCGGTCGGAGGAGGTGCGTGAGGCGCTGGACCTGTGCCTGTCCTGCAAGGGCTGCCGCACCGACTGCCCGGTCGGGGTCGACATGGCCACGTACAAGGCGGAGTTCCTGCACCACCACTACGCGGGACGACGGCGCCCGGCGTCCCACTACAGCATGGGCCGGCTGCCGGTGTGGCTGCGCCTGGTGGACCGTACGAGATCGGCCGCGATGGTCAACTTCCTCGCCTCGCTACGGCCGTTGGCGGGCGTCGCCAAACGGCTCGGCGGGATCGCACCCGAGCGGCGGATCCCCGAGGTGGCGACGGAGACGTTCAGCCGGTGGTGGGACAGGCGAAAGGCCGGGGGCGCCGGTGGGGATCCGGTCGTCCTGTGGCCGGACACCTTCACGGAGCATCTCTCACCGTCCGTGGGACAGGCGGCCGTACGGGTGCTGGAGGCGGCGGGGCTGCGGGTGGTGCTCCCTCCCACCGTGCACCTGGAGAAGGCGCCGGTGGGCGACGGCAGGACGGTCGCCCTCGACCCGGTGTCCCTCCTGCGCGGCCGGGGCCGGGTCTGCTGCGGCCTGACGTATGTGTCGACGGGGCAACTCGACCGCGCCCGTACGGTGTTGCGCCGCACCCTCGACCTGATGGCCCCGGTGCTGGAGACCTCGCTCCCGGTCGTCGTCCTGGAACCGAGCTGCGCGGCCGCCCTCCGCACCGACCTGCCGGAACTGCTGCACGACGATCCGCGGGCCGCCCGGCTCGCCTCCCGGGTTCTCACCTTCGCGGAGGCGCTGAGCCAACTCGCCCCCGGCTGGCGGCCACCGGCCCTGAACCGGCCCGTCGCCGGCCAGACCCACTGCCATCAGCACGCCGTCCTGGGCGACATGGCCGACCGCCGGCTGCGCGAGGCCGCGGGACTCACCGGCGACCTGGCCGGCGGCTGCTGCGGCCTCGCGGGCAACTTCGGCTTCGAGAAAGGCCACTTCGAGGTGTCGCGGTCCTGCGCGGAGGACCAACTGCTGCCGTCGGTACGGCAGTCACCCGAGGACGCGGTGATGCTGGCCGACGGATTCTCCTGCCGCACGCAGCTGGAGCAGCTGGCCGGGGTGCGGGGGCGGCACCTGGCGGAGGTACTCGCGGAGGCGCTGCGGAGCGGTGAACGGGCCGATGCGGTGGGCGGGCCGTGAGGGGATCGGGCGGGCGTCGCCCACCGATCACCCGGCAGCGTCGGCATGCCGTACGGGCGTGCCGGCGCCCACTGGTGCCTGATCGGGCCCGGCACCGGTCTGCGGGTGACGCCGTACGACATCCCGGTGGCCGTCGAACGACTCGTCGCGGAGTGCGACTGGCCGGGGATCGGGGAGTGGGCGGACTACTACCTCAACGCGCGGGCGACGGACGAGGAGGCGCTGGAGGCGTTCGGGACGCGGGACGGGAGGACGGGCTCGTAGGCCCCGTTGGGATACTGCCGTGGTGGAAACGAACACCCGTCTCACCGACTGGACGCTGCGTGCCGCGACGCCGGCCGATACCGAGGTCATCGTGGAACTGCGCGCCGTCGTGCTGCGCCCCGACCTGGAGCGGCTGGGCCGGTTCGACGAGCACCGGGTACGGCAGCGGTTCCGGGACGCCTTCGTCGAGCGGCACATGTCGATCATCATGGCCGAGGAACGTTTCGCGGGCTGTGTCGCACTGCGGCCGGCCGCGGACGGCCACTGGCTGGAGCACTTCTTCATCGCCCCGGAACTCCAGGGCCACGGCCTCGGCTCGGCCGTCCTGCGCAGCCTGCTCGCGCGGACCGACGCAGACGGCGAACCCGTCCGCCTGAACGTCCTCCAGGGCAGCGCGGCCCGACGCCTGTACGAGCGCCACGGCTTCACCGTGGAGAGCGAGGACGCGGTGGACGTCTTCATGGTGCGGGGGCCGCGCGCGGGCTGAGGGACCTTGACGGAGCGGTCAGCCGAGCGTCCAGATCTGGTTGTCCCTCCCGTTGCATTCCCAGAGGACCGCCACCGTTCCGGACGCGCCTCCGAAGATGTCCACGCACTTCTGCGACTGCTCGGCCAGCAACTCCGTGCCGTCGAGGCGGAACTGCTGGCTGCCGCTCCCGTCGCAGCCGGCCAGTTGGATCGCGGTGCGGTCGTCGGTCGCTCCCCCGGCCACGGTCATGCACTTCCCCGAGGACCGGACGACCCCGGAACCCAGCTGCCACTGCTGCGCCGCCGAGCCGTCGCACGTGTCCTGGTACAGCTGCACCCCGTCCGACCCGTTGCCACGGCTCAGGCACTTCCCTGAGGCGGCGACCACCAGTGCACGGCCCGTCGAAGCTACCGGTGCGCTGGATCGGCTCGTCGTGGGCGTGGCCTCGGTTCCGGCATCCGCCCCGGTGCCGACTCCCGCGGCCTCGGTTGCCGACCTGGACGGCGAGACGGCCCCGGGCGTCGGCGACGTGGCACCGGCACTCGGGGAGTCCGACGGGGAGGGCGTCACGGACGGGGCCGCGCCCTGGGGCGGCGGCGCGGTCTTGCCACCCGCCGCGGTGACGCCGTCCGATGCCTGGACACCGGTACCGTCCTTCTCCACCGTCTGTGTGACCAGCAGCGCGATCGCGATCAGTACCGCCGCGGTGATCGCTGCGCCGATCACGACCGGGTTCCTCCAACGACCCGAGCGCGGCTGCGCCCGCCGCCCGGTCGAGGTGGGCGGTGGGCCGTCCGGAACGGCCCCGGCAGCGGATGCCACCCGCTTTCCGTGATCCCGCTCCGTCTCAGGCTCCGGCTGCCGCTCGGGAGTTGCGTTGCCGGGCTCCGGGTGCACGGCGTCGACCGCCGATACGGCCGGCGCGGCGACGGAGGAGTGCCCTTCGGCGGCTGCCGTCCGCAGGAGACGCTCGGCCTCCTCGGCCGACAGCCGCTCATCGGGCTTGTTGGCGATCAGCCCCTGGATCAGCGAGGTGAGCGGTCCGGCCTTGCGCACCTCGGGCAGCGGGCCCAGGGCGATGGCGTACATGGTCTCCGTCACCGTGTCCCGGAGGAACGGGGAGTGGCCGTCGACCGCCTGGAAGAGCGTCGCGCCCAGCGCCCATAAGTCGGCCTCCGGGCCCGGTACGGCGCCGGCGAGACGCTCGGGGGCGATGAAGTCGACCGACCCCACGAGTTGGCCGGTGACGGTGAGGGTCGAGGTGTCGGAGGCCTGGGCGATACCGAAGTCGGTCAGGACAACCCGGCCGTCCTCGGTGAGCAGCACGTTGGCGGGCTTCACGTCCCGGTGCAGGACCCCGGCCCGGTGCGCCGCCCGCAGTGCGGCGAGCACGCCGAGCCCGATCCTTGCGGCCTCTTCGGGCGGGACCGGGCCGTGCGCTCGGATCACGTCGGCGAGGGTGGTGGAAGGCACGTACTCCATGACGATGGTGGGCAGGCCCTCGTCGTCCACCACGTCGTGGACGACGACGACATTGGGGTGGCTGATCCGGGCGGCGCTGCGGGCCTCTCGGCGGGTGCGCTCGAAGAGGGTGGCGAGCTCGTCCTCGGACAGATGCGGCTGGGGGTGGAGCCTCTTGACGGCGACGTTGCGCCCGAGGACGGTGTCGTGGGCGCGCCAGACGGTGCCCATACCGCCTTGGCCGATGCGGTCGAGGATGCGGTATCGGCCGGCGATCAGCCGTTCTTCGTCAGACACCGTGGATTCCTTTTCGCTGCTGCGGGGCTGCGCCGGTCAGGAGTGCGTGCCTTGGAACTCTTGGTCGGGGTCTCCCCCAACAGCACCTGATATCCGGTCCGTTGGAAGGGCGGCGCGCCGCTGGTCGATCGAGTAATCATACTTTCAAGCGAACGCCTATGCCTGTGCAGACACGGCGATGCCGACGCAGCTCCTGCCGGGCCGACGGCAGGATCAGCCGTCCGAAGGACCCCGTCATGTGTCCCGCCGACACGTGCCTTCACGACCCCGCCGAGGGCGGCGTCTTCGGATACGGGGAAGCTGCGGCTGCCGTTGTCCGGGGGCGACCGCTGAGTCACCATGGACAGGTGTATATCGGGTTTACGCACATGACTCGGTCCACTATCGTGGACCGAGTAGTGCACCACGATGGACGAACCCCGAGCCGATCCCTGGAAGCCCCGTGACCACCTCCAGCAGCGTCCCGACGTCGTCACCGACTCCGATGACCGCCACGCCCACCCGCGGGCCCCGCCGATCCGGCTCCCTCGGTCCCGTCGGCCTGGTGCTCGCCGGGTGCGTCTCCGTGCAGTTCGGCGCGGCGCTGGCCGTGACCCTGATGCCGAGGGCGGGCGCCCTCGGGGTCGTGACCCTGCGACTGCTGGCTGCCGCGCTCGTCCTGCTCGTCGTCTGCCGCCCCCGGCTGCGTGGGCACTCCCGCACCGACTGGGGCACGGTCGTCGTCTTCGGCCTCACCCTCGCCGCGATGAACGGCCTCTTCTACCAGGCCGTCGACCGCATCTCCCTCGGCGCCGCCGTGACCCTGGAGTTCCTGGGGCCGCTCGCCCTCTCGGTGCTCGCCTCCCGGCGCGCCGTCAACACCGTCTGGGCCGGACTCGCGCTCGCCGGTGTCTTCCTCCTGGGCGGCGGGGACTTCGGCGACCTGGACCCGGCAGGCGTCGCCTTCGCGCTGGGCGCGGGCGCCATGTGGGCGGCGTACATCGTCTTCAGCGCGCGGACCGGCCGCCGCTTCCCGCAGGCCGACGGCCTCGCCCTGGCGATGGCGGTCGGCGCGCTGGCGTTCCTGCCGCTCGGCATCGCGGAGTCCGGCACCAGGCTCCTCGACCCGGTGACCGTGGGTCTCGGCGCGGCGGTGGCCCTGATGTCCTCCGTCCTGCCCTACACCCTCGAACTCCTCGCCCTGCGCACCCTGCCCGCCTCCGCCTTCGCGATCCTCATGAGCCTGGAGCCGGCCCTGGCCGCCCTCGCGGGCTTCCTGATCCTCGACCAGGCCCTGTCCGCGGTTCAGGCGCTCGCCGTCGCCCTCGTGATCGCGGCGAGCATGGGAGCGGTCCGGACGCAGGTGGGACGTGGCAAGGCAACGCTCCCACCGGTCGACTGACCGAGTCGGGGTCGACCGGAGTGTCGTAGTCCGTCGGGGAGTCCCGCGATGAGGCGTGGGCGCAGGCCGCGCGGGCCGCCTCAGCGAGTGCCTGTTCGCTCGGCCCGGTCGGTCCAGGTGACGTCAGCGCGGACTGTGTGGCGCAGGACCGGGACGGCCCGGTGCTGGTCCTCGCCCGACCCACCCGCTGCCTCGGCGAGTGCCTGTTCGCTCGACCCAGTCGGTCCACCCGGCCCGGGCGACGTCAGCGCGGATTGTGTCGCGCAGGACCGGGACGGCCCGGTGCTGGTCCTCGCCCAACCCACCCGCCGCGTCGACGCCCCGTACCAACTGTTGACGGGCCGCACGACCGTCACACCCACCCACGCCCCGGACCTGCCCGCGACGCGTTACCGCGTGATGCCGTCGACAGCGGCCGTATCACCGAGACGGACGGCCACGACGAGCCGCTCGTACGAGCCGGCCGATCAGTCCGCGACCTTCTCCCACACCGAGACGTGCGACTCGCTCTCGTTCGTGAAGGGCGCGCCGCTCCAGTCCTCCCACCGGTCCCGCAGCCGCATCCCGGCCAGCCGCGCCATGAGATCCAGCTCCGCGGGCCAGACGTACCGGAAAGGGATGGTCCGGAAGGAGCCCCGGCCGTCCTCGACCCTGACGTGGTTCGAGGCCATCGCCTGGGTGGCGACGTCGTAGGTGTCGAAGCCGAGGCGGTTCTCGCCGACGTGGAACGGCACGGCGTTCTGCCCCGGCGGAAGCTTCCGCAGTTGGGGGATCATGACCTCCACGACGAAGGTCCCACCATGTGCCAGATGGGCCGCGACATTGCGGAAGCAGTCCACCTGGGCGTCCTGGGTCGTCAGGTTCATGATCGTGTTGTAGACGAGGTAGCCGACCGAGAAGGTGCCCGGCACCCGGGCCGACGCGAAGTCCCCGATCGTCACCCCGACCGCCCCGCCGCCGGGCTTGGCCCGCAGCCGGTCCGTCATCGCCCGGGACAGGTCGATGCCGTGCACCTCGACCCCGCGGCGCGCCAGCGGCAACGCGATCCGCCCGGTGCCGACGCCCAGTTCCAGGGCCCGGCCCTCGCCGGCGAGCTCCGCCAGCACGTCCACGGCGGGCTCGACCGCGTCCGGCGCGAACATCCCCGCGGACGACTCGTCGTACGTCGCCGCGACGGACTCTCCGAAGTAACCGTCGTCATCGATCATCGGAGGACCGTACTGCGGGGGAGGGCGCGGGCGCCCCCGAATTTCGGGGACGCGCGCACCGGGGCAGCGGCATCCCAAAATTAATGCAAGCACGCTTGCTTGTTTCCGGAGTCGCTGACATTCTCGCCGCATGGCAGATCCCACGCCCGTCATCGACGACCTGTGTGCGGAGAGCGAGGAGCTCGACCTGCTGGTAGCCGGACTGAGCCAGGAGCAGTGGTCGCTGCCGACCCCCGCCCCCGGCTGGACCGTCGCCCACCAGATCGCCCACCTCGCCTGGACCGACCACTCCTCCCTGCTCGCCGTCACCGACCGGGCGGCCTTCTCCCGCGAGGTCGAGAAGGCGCTCGCCGCCCCCGGGGACTTCGTGGACGAGGGCGCCGAGGAGGTCGCCCGCAAGCCTCCGTCCAGGCTGCTCGCCTACTGGCGGGCGGGACGCGAGGACCTGGCGGAGGCCCTCCGTACGGCACCCGAGGGCGCCCGTTTCCCCTGGTACGGCCCGCCCATGTCGACCGCCTCCATGGCCACCGCGCGTCTCATGGAGACCTGGGCGCACGGTCTGGACGTGGCGGACGCGCTGGGGGTGATCCGTGAGCCGACCGACCGGATCCGGCACATCGTCCGCCTCGGCGTCCGCACCCGCGACTTCGCCTTCGGGGTGCACGGACTGACCCCGCCGTTCGAGGAGTTCCGCATCGAACTCACCGCACCTTCCGGCGAGTTGTGGACCTTCGGCCCCGAGAACGCCGGCGACCGCGTCACCGGCCCCGCCCTCGACCTCTGCCTCCTGGTCACCCAGCGGGCCCACCGCGCCGACCTGGCCCTGCGCGCGGAGGGCGAGGACGCCGACCAGTGGCTCGACATCGCCCAGGCCTTCGCGGGCCCACCCGGCACCGGACGCCCGGCAAAGGGAACGGCTTCCGGCGGTCCGGGGGAGGGAACGGCCTCTACTGGCCCGGGGGCGGGGGCGGCCTCCACCGGCCCGGGGGAGGGAACGACTTCCACCGGACCGGGAGAGGCAACGACTTCCGGCGGTCCGGGGGAGGGAACGGCCTCCACCGGCCCGGGGGCGGGGACGGCCTCCACCGGCCCGGGGGAGGGAACGACTTCCACCGGACCGGGAGAGGCAACGACTTCCGGCGGTCCGGGGGAGAGAACGGCCTCTACTGGCCCGGAGACGGGGACGGCTTCCGGCGGTCCGGCGGAGGGAACGGCCTCCACCGGCCCGGCACAGGGAACGGCCTCCACCGGCCCGGCCAAGGGAACGGCTTCCGGCGATCCGGCGAAGGGAACTCCCTCCACCGGCCCGGCGGAGGGAATGCCTCCCACCGGCCCGGCGGAGGGAATGCCTCCCACCGGCCCAGCAGAGGGAACGCCTCCCGCCTACTCGGCGGAGGGAACGGCTTCCCGCAGCCCGGCGGGCGGAACGCCTCCCGGCGACCCGGCAGGGGGAGTTGCCGGATGACCCTCCGTATCGGCAACGCCTCCGGCTTCTACGGTGACCGCTTCGACGCGATGCGCGAGATGCTCACCGGTGGTGAACTCGACGTCCTCACCGGCGACTACCTCGCCGAGCTGACCATGCTCATCCTGGGCCGCGACCGGCTGAAGGACCCCGGGGCCGGATACGCCCGCACCTTCCTGCGCCAACTCGAGGAGTGCCTCGGCCTCGCACACGAGCGGGGCGTGCGGATCGTCACCAACGCGGGCGGGCTAAATCCGGCCGGACTCGCTGACCGTATAAGGGAGTTGGCCGACCAACTCGGGCTCCCGGTCCGCGTCGCCCACGTCGAGGGGGACGACCTCACCCCCCTCCACCCCGGCAGCCTCGCCGCCCACGCCTACCTCGGCGGCTTCGGCATAGCGGCCTGTCTGCGCGACGGCGCGGACGTGGTCGTGACCGGCCGGGTGACGGACGCGGCCCTGGTCACCGGGCCCGCCGCCGCCCACTTCGGCTGGGGACCGACGGACCACGACCGGCTCGCGGGGGCCGTCGTCGCCGGGCACGTCCTGGAGTGCGGGACACAGGCGACCGGCGGGAACTACGCGTTCTTCCAGGAGGGAGACGTCCGCCGCCCCGGCTTCCCCCTCGCCGAACTCCACCAGGACGGCACCGCTGTCATCACCAAGCACCCCGGCACCGGCGGCTTCGTCGACGTCGGCACGGTGACGGCCCAGCTGCTGTACGAGACCCAGGGCGCCCGGTATGCCGGCCCCGACGTCACCGCACGCCTGGACACGGTCCGCCTCACGCAGGACGGCCCCGACCGCGTCCGGATCTCCGGTGTGCGCGGCGAGGCCCCGCCCCCCACCCTCAAGGTCGGCCTCAACCGGCTCGGCGGCTTCCGCAACGAGGTCGCCTTCGTCCTGACCGGCCTGGACATCGAGGCCAAGGCCGCGCTGGTGCGGGAGCAGATGGAGACCCACCTGGCCAAGGTCACCGACGTGCGCTGGGACCTGGTCCGCACGGACCGCCCGGACGCCGCGACGGAGGAAACCGCCGGCGCCCTGCTGCGACTGGTCGTCCGAGACGCGAACCAGGAGGTCGTCGGACGCGCGCTCAGCGGGGCCGCCGTAGAGCTGGCCCTGGCGAGCTACCCCGGGTTCCATGTGCTGGCGCCACCGGGGAAGGGCTCGCCCTATGGGGTCTTCGAGGATGTGTACGTCCCCCATGGGGCCGTGGACCATGTGGCCGTCCTCCACGACGGACGACGGCTCCCCGTGGTACCGGCCCCGGAGACCGCCGTACTCGAGGATCTCCCGACACCACCCCTGCCCGAACCGCTGCCGGAAGGCCCCACCCGCCGGGCCCCCCTCGGTCTGATCGCGGGCGCCCGCAGCGGCGACAAGGGCGGCAACGCCAACATCGGGGTCTGGGCCCGGACGGACGAGGCCTGGCGATGGCTCGCCCACACCCTCACCGTCGAGCACCTCCGTGAACTCCTCCCGGAAACAGCCGAGTTGCCCGTCACCCGCCACGACCTCCCCAACCTCCGCGCCCTGAACTTCGTCGTCGAGGGCATCCTCGGCGAGGGCGTCGCCGCCCAGCACCGCTTCGACCCGCAGGCCAAGGCCCTCGGCGAATGGCTGCGCTCCCGCCACCTGGACATCCCGGAGGCCCTCCTGTGACCGTCATCGACTCCGGCCTGGACACGGCAGGTCCGGACTACCGCGACAACCGCGAGGCCATGCTCGCCAAGCTCGCGGAGCTGGACACCGAGCACGCGAAGGCTCTCGCGGGCGGCGGCGAGAAGTACGTCGAGCGGCACCGGGGGCGTGGCAAGCTGCTCGCCCGGGAGCGCATCGAACTGCTCCTCGACCCGGACACGCCCTTCCTGGAACTGTCGCCGCTCGCCGCCTGGGGCAGCGAGTACACGGTCGGCGCCTCCCTCGTCACCGGCATCGGGGTCGTCGAGGGCGTGGAATGCCTGATCACCGCGAACGACCCGACCGTACGCGGCGGCGCCAGCAACCCGTGGTCGCTGAAGAAGGCCCTGCGCGCCAACGACATCGCCCTCGCCAACCGGCTGCCCTGCATCAGCCTCGTGGAGTCGGGCGGCGCGGACCTGCCCTCCCAGAAGGAGATCTTCATCCCCGGGGGTGCGATCTTCCGGGACCTGACCCGGCTCTCGGCCGCCGGAATCCCCACCGTCGCCGTCGTCTTCGGCAACTCCACGGCCGGCGGCGCCTACGTGCCCGGCATGTCCGACCACGTGATCATGGTCAAGGAGCGGGCCAAGGTGTTCCTCGGCGGTCCGCCCCTCGTCAAGATGGCCACCGGCGAGGAGAGCGACGACGAGTCCCTCGGCGGCGCCGAGATGCACGCACGCGTGTCGGGCCTCGCGGACTACTTCGCCATGGACGAGCAGGACGCGCTCAGGCAGGCCCGAAGGGTCGTGGCCCGCCTCAACCACCGCAAGGCGTACGGCGATCCGGGCCCCGCGGCGCCGCCCAAGTACGACGCCGACGAGCTCCTCGGCATCGTCCCGGGCGACCTGCGCACCCCCTTCGACCCGCGCGAGGTGATCGCCCGGATCGTCGACGCGTCCGACTTCGACGAGTTCAAGCCCCTGTACGGGACGAGCCTGGCGACCGGCTGGGCCGAGCTGCACGGCTACCCGGTGGGCGTGCTGGCCAACGCCCAGGGCGTCCTGTTCTCCGAGGAGTCCCAGAAGGCGGCCCAGTTCATCCAGCTGGCCAACCAGCGCGACATCCCGCTGCTCTTCCTGCACAACACCACCGGCTACATGGTCGGCAGGGAGTACGAACAGGGCGGCATCATCAAGCACGGCGCGATGATGATCAACGCGGTGAGCAACTCGAAGGTCCCGCACCTCTCCGTCCTCATGGGCGCCTCCTACGGGGCCGGCCACTACGGCATGTGCGGCCGCGCCTACGACCCCCGTTTCCTCTTCGCCTGGCCCAGCGCCAAGTCGGCCGTGATGGGCCCCCAGCAGCTCGCCGGCGTGCTCTCCATCGTCGCCCGCCAGTCGGCGGCCGCGAAGGGACTGCCCTACGACGAAGAGGGCGACGCCGCCCTGCGCGCCATGGTGGAGCAGCAGATCGAGTCCGAGTCGCTGCCCATGTTCCTGTCCGGGCGGCTCTACGACGACGGCGTCATCGACCCCCGCGACACCCGGACGGTACTGGGAATGTGCCTGTCCGCGATCCACACCGCGCCCTACGAGGGCGCCCGCGGCGGCTTCGGCGTCTTCCGGATGTGAGGAACCCTTCAGTGATCACTTCTGTGCTCGTCGCCAACCGGGGCGAGATCGCCTGCCGGATCTTCCGCACCTGTGCCGAGTCGGGAATCCGAACCGTCGCGGTGCACTCGGACCCGGACGCGAACGCCCTCCACACGCGCGTGGCGGACACGGCCGTACGACTCCCGGGAGCGGCCCCCGCCGACACCTACCTGCGCGCCGACCTGATCGTGAAGGCGGCGATCGCCTCCGGCGCCGACGCCGTGCACCCAGGCTACGGCTTCCTCTCCGAGAACGCCGACTTCGCACGGGCGGTCCTGGCCGCGGGCCTGGTCTGGATCGGCCCGCCACCGTCCGCGATCGAGGCGATGGCGTCCAAGACACGTGCGAAGGAACTGATGGGTCTTGCGCCCCTCGGGGACGTGACACCGGCCGACCTGCCGGTGCTGGTGAAGGCGGCCGCGGGCGGTGGAGGCCGCGGAATGCGCGTCGTCCGCCGTATCGAGGACCTGGCCGCGGCCCTGGAGAGCGCACGCGCCGAGGCCGCTAGCGCCTTCGGCGACGGCGAGGTGTTCGTCGAGCCGTACGTCGAGGACGGCCGCCACGTCGAGGTCCAGATCCTCGCCGACACCCACGGCACGGTCTGGGCCCTGGGCACCCGCGACTGCTCCCTCCAGCGCCGCCACCAGAAGGTGATCGAGGAGGCCCCGGCCCCCGGACTCCCGCAGGACCTCAGGGAGGAACTGCACGAACTTGCGGTACGAGCGGCGCGCGCGGTGGACTACGTCGGCGCGGGCACGGTCGAGTTCCTGGTCTCCGGCACCAAGGCCCACTTCCTGGAGATGAACACCCGCCTCCAGGTCGAACACCCGGTGACGGAGGCGGTGTTCGGCATCGACCTGGTGGCGGAACAGATCCGCGTCGCCGAAGGGACCCCGCTGCCCGACGAGCCCCCACGCGCGCGTGGCCACGCCGTCGAAGCGCGCCTCTACGCCGAGGACCCCGCGCGGGACTGGACCCCCCAGACCGGCACCCTGCACCACCTCTCGATCCCCCCGTCCGTCCGCCTGGACACGGGCTACGAGAACGGCGACGACATCGGCGTCCACTACGACCCGATGCTCGCCAAGGTCGTCGCGTACGCCCCCACGCGCGCGGAGGCGGTACGCAAACTGGCGGGCGCCCTGGAAAGGGCGACGATCCACGGCCCGGCCACGAACAGGGACCTGCTGGTGAACTCCCTGCGCCACAAGGAGTTCACGACGGCCCGCATGGACACCGGCTTCTACGACCGTCACCTGCCCGAACTCACCCAGCCGCACCCCGACCCGTACGCCCCCCTGGCCGCGGCCCTCGCCGACGCGGTCGACCGCTCCCGCTTCGGCGGCTGGCGCAACCTGCACTCGGCCCCGCAGACGAAGCGGTACGCGATGGCGGGGGAGGAACACGAGGTCCGCTACCGCCACACGCGCGAGGGCCTGGAGGCGGACGGGGTCCGGGTGCTCCACGCGGAGGCCAGCCGGGTCGTACTCGAAGTGGACGGTGTGCAGCGGAAGTTCGAGGTGACGCGGTACGGCGACCAGGTGTACGTGGGAGGCACAGCCCTGACGGCTCTGCCCCGCTTCCCGGACCCGACGGCCCAGCTCGCCCCGGGCTCCCTGCTGGCCCCCATGCCGGGAACGGTCGTACGGGTCGCGGACGGCCTGGCGAAGGGATCCGCCGTGGAAGCGGGCCAGCCGCTTCTGTGGCTGGAGGCGATGAAGATGGAACACAAGATCACGGCGCCGGCAGCAGGAACGCTGAGTGAGCTTCACGCATCGCCCGGCCAGCAGGTGACGGTCGGTGAACTGCTGGCAGTAGTCCAACCCGCCTAGGGGCGCGGCGAACTGCGCGCCCAGCCCCCACGAAGGAGCCACATGCCCACGATCGAACCCGATGAGCACAAGTCACTACGAGAAGCAGTAGCCGCCCTCGGCAAACGCCACGGCCGCGACTTCAACCGAGAAGAACTCTGGTCCGAGGCAGCCAAACTCGGCTACCTGGGAGTCAACCTCCCCGAGGAGTACGGAGGCGGAGGCGGCGGAATCGCCGAACTGTCCATAGTTCTCGAAGAGTTGGGCACAGCCGGCTGCCCCCTCCTCATGATGGTCGTCTCCCCAGCGATCTGCGGCACAGTGATCGCCCGCTTCGGCACGGAAGCCCAGAAACAGGAGTGGCTCCCCGCCCTCGCCGACGGCACCCGCACCATGGCCTTCGGCATCACCGAGCCGGACGCCGGTTCCAACTCCCACCGCATCACCACCACGGCCCACCGTGACGGAGCCGACTGGCTGCTCACCGGACGCAAGGTCTTCATCTCAGGCGTGGACATAGCCGACGCCACCCTCATAGTCGGCCGTACGGAGGACTCCCGCACCGGCCGCCTCAAGCCCTGCCTCTTCATCGTCCCCCGAGACGCCGAAGGCTTCACACGCCGACAGATAGACATGGAACTCCAGGCGGCGGAAAAGCAGTTCGAGCTGACCCTCGACGACGTACGCCTCCCCGCCGAGGCCCTCGTGGGAGACGAGGACGCGGGCCTCCTCCAGCTCTTCGCCGGCCTCAACCCCGAACGCATCATGACGGCGGCCTTCGCGATCGGCATGGGCCGCTACGCCCTCTCGCAGGCGATCACCTACGCCAGGGACCGCACGGTCTGGAACACCCCCATCGGCGCCCACCAGGCCATCGCCCACCCCCTCGCCCAGGCCCACATCGACCTCGAACTCGCCCGCCTGATGATGCAGAAGGCCGCCCACCTCTACGACGCGGGAGACGACGTGGCCGCGGGAGAGGCCGCCAACATGGCGAAGTACGCCGCGGGGGAGGCCTGTGTGAAAGCGGTGGACCAGGCGGTCCACACCCTCGGCGGCAACGGCCTCACCCGTGAGTTCGGGCTCGCCTCGTTGATAACGGCCGCGCGCGTGGCTCGTATCGCACCGGTGAGCAGGGAGATGATTCTCAACTACGTCTCCCACCAGACCCTGGGCCTGCCCAAGTCGTACTAGGCCGCCATGGAGGAACCGTGTTCCGCAGCGAGTACGCAGACGTCCAGCCCGTAGAACTCCCCATCCACGACGCGGTGTTGGCGCGCGCCGCCGAGTTCGGTGACGCGCCCGCCCTGATCGACGGGACCGACGGGGCCACCCTCACCTACGGACAGCTCGACCGGTTCCACCGCCGGGTCGCCGCCGGTCTCGCGGAGGCGGGCGTCACCAAGGGGGACGTGCTCGCGCTGCACAGCCCCAACACGATCGCCTTCCCGGCCGCGTTCTACGCCGCCACCCGCGCGGGTGCCTCCGTCACGACCGTGCACCCGCTCTCCACCCCCGAGGAGTTCGCCAAGCAGCTCAGTGACTCCGCGGCCCGCTGGATCGTCACCGTCTCCCCACTCCTGGAGACGGCACGCCGGGCCGCCGAACTCGCGGGCGGGGTACGGGAGATCTTCGTCTGCGACAGCGCACCCGGCCACCGCTCCCTGATCGACATGCTGTCCTCGACGGCCCCCGAGCCGGACCTCGCCATCGACCCGGTGACGGACGTGGCGGCACTGCCGTACTCCTCGGGCACCACCGGCACCCCCAAGGGCGTGATGCTCACCCACCGGCAGATCGCCACCAACCTCGCCCAGCTCGAACCACTGATGGCGGCCGGCCCCGAGGACCGCATCCTCGCGGTCCTGCCCTTCTTCCACATCTACGGCCTCACGGCCCTCATGAACGCACCCCTGCGCCTCGGCGCCTCCGTCGTCGTCCTGCCCCGCTTCGACCTGGAGACCTTCCTCGCGGCGATCCAGAACCACCGCATCACCGGCCTGTACGTGGCCCCGCCGATCGTCCTCGCCCTCGCCAAACACCCCCTCGTCGAGCACTACGACCTGTCGTCCCTGCGCTACATCGTCAGCGCCGCCGCCCCCCTGGACGCCCGGCTCGCCGCCGCCTGCTCGGCCCGGCTCGGCCTCCCACCCGTCGGCCAGGCGTACGGCATGACGGAACTCTCGCCCGGCACCCACGTCGTCCCCCTGTCCGCCATGCGCCAGGCACCCCCCGGGACGGTGGGCAAGCTCATCGCCGGCACCGAGATGCGGATCGTCTCCCTCGACGACCCCGACAAGGACCTCGACGTCGGCGAGCCCGGCGAGATCCTGATCCGCGGCCCGCAGATCATGAAGGGCTACCTCGGCCGCCCCGACGACACCGCCGCGATGATCGACCCCGACGGCTGGCTGCACACAGGAGACGTCGGCCATGTCGACGCCGGCGGCTGGCTGTTCGTCGTCGACCGGGTCAAGGAACTCATCAAGTACAAGGGCTTCCAGGTGGCCCCCGCCGAACTGGAGGCCCTCCTGCTCACCCACCCCGGCATCGCCGACGCGGCCGTCATCGGCGTCTACAACGACGACGGCAACGAGGTCCCGCAGGCCTTCGTCGTCCGCCAGCCGACCGCCACCGAGCTCTCCGAAGGGGAGGTCATGATGTACGTCGCCGAGCGCGTCGCCCCCTACAAACGCGTCCGCCAGGTCACCTTCATCGACGCGGTGCCCCGGGCCGCCTCCGGCAAGATCCTCCGACGACAGCTCAGGGAGCGCGCATGACACTGATCGCCCGCACACGCGCGCGTGGCATCGAAACCCTCACCCTCGACTCCCCGCACAACCGCAACGCCCTGTCGGCGGCGCTGGTCGGAGAGCTGGCCTCCTGCCTGGCGGACTGCGCCAAGGAGGACGCCGTACGCGCGATCGTCCTCACCCACACAGGCAACACCTTCTCCGCCGGCGCCGATCTGAAGGACCCCCCGGACCCGGCCGCCCTGGTGGGGCTCCTGCGGCAGATCGTGGAGCTGGACAAGCCGGTCGTCGCACGCGTCACCGGCCACGTCCGCGCGGGCGGCCTCGGCCTCCTCGCCGCCTGCGACATCGCGGCCGCGTCCACGGAGTCGACCTTCGCCTTCACCGAGGTACGGATCGGTCTCGCCCCCGCGGTCATCTCACTGACGCTGCTGCCCCGCACCGACCCCCGCGCCCTCGCCCGCCACTACCTCACCGGCGAGCGCTTCGACGCCGCCGAGGCCGCCCGCATCGGCCTCGTGACGGCGGCGGGCGACGACGTGGACGCCGTACTCGAACCGATCCTGGACGGCCTGCGCCGGGCCGCCCCCGAGGCCCTGGCCGAGACGAAACGGCTGCTCACGGCTAAGGTGCTGGAGACCTTCGACCGGGACGCGGCCGACCTGACCGCGCTCTCGGCCCGGCTGTTCGCCTCACCGCACGCGCGCGAGGGCATGACGGCCTTCCTGGAACGACGGGATCCCTCATGGCTTCTGTGACCACCATCGGCGACCGCGCCGAACGCGTGCCCAAGCAGGACCGCAGCCGGGCCACCCGGCAGCGCCTCCTCGAAGCCGCCGTGGCCTGCCTCGCCGAACACGGCTGGGCCGGCTCCACGGTCACCGTCGTCGCCGAACGCGCCGGCGTCTCCCGAGGCGCCGCCCAGCACCACTTCCCGACGCGGGAGGACCTCTTCACGGCGGCGGTCGAATACGTGGCCGAGGAACGCTCCACCGCCCTGCGCGCCCTGTTCCCGCAGGGCGCGGCACAAGACCGCCGCGCGGTGGTCTCAGCCCTCGTGGACCTCTACACCGGCCCGCTGTTCCGCGCCGCCCTCCACCTCTGGGTCGCCGCCTCCAACGAGGAACAACTGCGCCCCCAGGTCACCGAACTGGAGGCGCGCGTAGGCCGGGAGACCCATCGGATCGCCGTGGACCTGCTCGGCGCGGACGAGTCACGCCCCGGCGTCCGGGAAACGGTCCAGGGCCTCCTGGACATGGCAAGAGGCCTGGGCCTGGCCAACCTCCTCACGGACGACGCGGCCAGACGGGACCGCGTCGTGACGCAATGGGCCGTACTGCTGAACGAGACACTGGCCTAGTCGGCGATGTCCCCGTATCCCTCGATGTCCCGGGGATCCCGAGCCGAGGGCCCCACATAGCGCGCGGAAGGCCGCACCAGCCGCCCCGTCCGCTTCTGCTCCAGAATGTGCGCCGACCACCCCGCCGTACGCGCACACGTGAACATCGACGTGAACATGTGCGCCGGCACCTCCGCGAAGTCGAGCACGATGGCCGCCCAGAACTCCACGTTCGTGGCCAGCACCCGGTCCGGCCGCCGCGCATGCAACTCCGCCAGCGCCGCCTTCTCCAGCGCCTCCGCGATCTCGAACCGCGGCGCCCCCAGCTCCCGCGCGGTCCGCCGCAACACCCGCGCGCGGGGATCCTCGGCCCGGTACACCCGGTGCCCGAACCCCATCAGCCGCTCACCCCGGTCCAGCGCCTGCCTGACATACGCCTCGGCGTCCCCGGTCCGCTCGATCTCCTCGATCATCCCGAGCACCCGCGAGGGCGCCCCGCCGTGCAGCGGCCCGGACATGGCACCCACCGCCCCGGACAGCGCGGCGGCCACATCGGCACCCGTGGAGGCGATCACGCGCGCGGTGAACGTCGACGCGTTCATCCCGTGCTCCGCGGCCGACGTCCAGTAGGCGTCCACCGCGGCCACATGCTTGGGATCCGGCTCCCCCCGCCAGCGGATCATGAACCGCTCGACGACGGACTGCGCCTTGTCGATCTCCCGCTGCGGCACCATCGGCAACCCCTGCCCGCGCGCGGACTGGGCGACGTAGGAAAGAGCCATCACGGCGGCCCGGGCCAGGTCGGCACGCGCCTGCCCGGCATCGATGTCGAGCAGCGGCTTGAGCCCCCACACCGGGGCGAGCATGGCGAGCGCCGACTGGACGTCCACGCGGATGTCCCCGGAATGCACCGGGATCGGGAACGGCTCGGCGGGCGGCAGACCCGGATTGAAGGCGCCGTCGACCAGCAGCCCCCACACGTTGCCGAACGAGACATGACCGACCAGATCCTCGATGTCGACGCCCCGGTACCGCAGCGCGCCGCCCTCCTTGTCCGGTTCGGCGATCTCCGTCTCGAACGCGATGACTCCTTCGAGGCCAGGGACAAAGCCGGGGTCGAAGTCGGACATCAGGCGGCTCCTCATGATGTGGACGACGGATGACTTCACGATATCCCCGAGTGCCACCTTTGGGGAGTGTCTGCGGCACTCAGTGCCACCAACGGTGGGTGAGTCATCCGTACGGCAAGATGACCGCGTGACCGAAGCAGCAGACGCCGCCGCCCCGGACCCCGCCTCCATGCGCCGCCAGTACCGCATGGAAGGTCTCGCCGAGACCGACCTGGCCGCCACCCCCGTCGAACAGTTCGCGCGCTGGTTCAAGCAGGCGGCGACCGAGGCGCACCTCTTCGAGCCCAACGCCATGGTCGTCTCCACCGCGGACGCCGAGGGCCGCCCCAGCTCCCGCACGGTGCTCCTCAAGCAGTTCGACGAACGGGGCTTCGTCTTCTACACGAACTACGACTCCCGCAAGGCCAGGGACCTCGCACAGAACCCGTACGTCTGCCTGCTCTTCCCCTGGCACCCCATGGGCCGCCAGGTCATCGTCACCGGCATCGCCCGCCGCACCGGCCGCGACGAGACCGCCGCCTACTTCCGCACCCGCCCCCACGGCTCCCAGCTCGGCGCCTGGGCCAGCGCCCAGTCCTCGGTGATCGACACACGCGACCAGGTCGACACCGCCTACGCCGAACTGACCGCCCGCTACCCCGAGGGCGAACAGGTCCCGGTCCCCCCGAACTGGGGCGGCTTCCGAGTGGCACCGGACAAGATCGAGTTCTGGCAGGGCCGCGAGAACCGCCTCCACGACCGACTGCGGTACGTGGCGGAAGCGGACGGGAGCTGGCGGGTGGAGCGGCTGAGTCCCTGAAGAAGCGGCTCGACACAGCCCTACGCCCGCCCCACCACCCCGCCCAGATCCAGCGCCGCGGCGATCCGCACCGCCACGTCCTCCGCGTACACCGCGTCGCCCCGCTCGAACTGCCCCCTACCGGACCCCCGCAAGAACGTCACGACGCCCAGCGTCCGCCCCCGGCTCCGCAGCACCGCGCACAACGCGTGCACCACATCCGGGGGCCACTGCCGGGCCTCGGCCCACTCACGGGCCCGTTCACCCGACACCGACCCCACACTCGCCCGCACCGAACCGATCCGGTCCACGCACTGCAGCGCCGGATGCCCCTCCCCGTACCGCACGGGCAACCCGGCCTTGCCCGACGCCTGCAGACTCGGCCCAGGTGCCCCGGAGGGCGTCGCGGCGACCCGTACGAGACGTACCGGATCCGTCTCCTCGCCGTCGGCCACCGCGCCCCCGGCCACCCGGTCGATCAGCGCGTGGTCGGCGAACCCGGCGAGGGCGAAGTCCAGATGCACCACTGCAGCCTCGACCGGATCCTCGCACTCCGCGGCCGCCCGGGCCGCCCGGTGCAGCTGGTTCGTCCGGAACCGCAGCAGCGAGGCCTCCTGCTCGCTCTGCTTGGCCTCGGTGACGTCCTGGAACAGCCAGCCGACACCCAACGGCACCGGCTCCTCCGCGAGCGGCGAGGCCAGCCGTACGAACCCGCAGCGCCAGCAGCGCCGCTTCTCGCCGTCCGGAGTCCGCACCCCCACCCAGATCTCGGCCGGCGCCGGTGGCGCGCCCTCGGCCAGCACATGGGTGAGCGCGCTCTCCAGCTCCTCCACGCCCTGCGCGAGGAGCTCCCCGAGGGGCCGCCCCAGCACCGACGTACGCCCGATGCCCAACGACCGGGCCGCGTGCGCGTTGACCACGGCGGGCCGCAGATCGGCGTCGACGAGCACGACACCCCACGAGGCGTCCTCGAACAGCGCCTCGCTCAGCGCGATCGACCGCTCCAGATCGATCTGCGTGTGCACCTCGCTGAAGGCGCAGTACACCCCGGCCGGCTTCCCGTCGGGCCCGCGTACGGCCGCGGACTGGGTACGTACGAGCACCCGGCCGCCGTCCTTGGTCAGCAGCGCGAACTCGTGCACCTGCCGCCCGGGGGCCTGCATGGCGGACATCAGCCGCGCCTCGACCTCCACGGCGTCCGCCCGCCGCACCGCCCACCCGGCGAACCCGTGCCGCCCCACGGCCTCGGCCGCGGTCCAGCCGAGGATCCGCTCCGCCTCACGATTCCAATGGGTGACGACACCGTCCGCGTCAAAGGCACACAGTGCCGCGTCCATCCCGTCGAGGAGCGCGGCGAGCAGATCCGAGCCGCCGTCCGATCCCTCAGGACCGTCCGGCCCGGGACCGTCCGGCCCCAGCTCGTCGGTGGTCCCACTACGCCGGGAAGCACTCACCTGGACCCCCTGCCGGCTGCTTCACTCACTAACAATCATTCAACTCGAACGTGACGCAGCACACACCTGGTTCCCGCAAGATTGAAGGAATCGTTGTACGCCGGAAACGCTCCGAATCCCCTTAAACAGCTCTCCGGTCCGGCTCCAGCCGCAGATCGACCCACTCGTCGCTCTCGCCGTCCAGCACGTACCGGTCGACCTCGACGAACCCACGCGCCAGCGCGAACCGCGCCCCGTCCCCATTGACGGCCAGCACACATGTCTCGATCACCCGGGCGCCGAGCACACGCGCATGATCAAGACCCTTCTCGTAGAGTGCCGTCCCGAAACCCCGCCGACGGTAATCGGGCAGCACGCGCGCGATGACCGTCGCCACAGCCTCCTCTCCGTCCGGCGGCCGCACGGTCGAGCACCCCACGAGCGTGTCCCCGAGATACGCGTTCTCCAGCCGGTACCGCCGGCCGCGCTCACGTACGTCCTCGGCGCTCATGGCAGCCGGCGGAACGATCACGTTGTGCACATACCGCCACTGCTCGAGCATGCCGTCCCCCACGACGGGCTCTATCCGCAGATCAGTCACGGTCACCACTTCCCCTCCGCGCGTCCACCTCTATCTCGATCTTCATCCGGGGATCGGCGAGGCCGCACACGAGCATCGTGGCGGCCGGCCGGACATCGCCGAAGTGGCGGCGCAGGACCGGCCAGCAGGGCTCGAAGTCGTCCCGGTCGGGCAACAGGTAGCGCACCCGCACCACGTCCGCCAAGGTGCACCCCGCATCGGCCAGAGCGGCCCCGATGTTCCGCAGACACTGCTCGGCCTGCTCCACCACGTCGTCCGAGATCGTCATCGCGGCGTAGTCGAACCCGGTCGTCCCGGACACGTGCACCCGGTCCCCGTCGACTACGGCGCGCGCGTACCCGATGTGTTCCTCGAAGGAGGAACCACTCATGATCGCTCGTCGCTTTGTCATGCACGGAACGCTAATCGCTGTCGGACTCTGCTGGCACGAGGCGACGGATACGGCCGGAGCACTCGGTCGGAAACCTCGGAGTCAATATCCCGGAAAACCGGTTGATCGAGGCCCGACTGCTTCCTAGGGTGTGGTCTACGCATGAAGGGAGGTGATCGGGTAAATGACTGAAACCCGGACGCGCGAGGTGGCTGCGGGCTAGCGGCCTGCCACCACATTCAGTGCGGTGCCGGACCCGCGTGTACGAGATGCACGCAGCCGGCCAATTCAACGCAGTCACCCGACCCGCGAGCTCGCCGGTACGTCCGGCCGGCTCCCTCGCCGCAAGGCGGAGGGACCAGAGCTCGCGGGTCGTCTGCGTTCTGACTACTGCCGGTAGAAGATCCGGTCCCCGTACTCCTCGAACACTCGGTCGTTCCACTCCAGCCCGCCGTCCACGTTCCCCGACCGCAGCAGCGGCGGCTCGATCCCCCGCTGCGCCAGCGCTCCCGCCGCCGTGGCCATCACCGCCTGGAGCAGTGCCGAGGTCACGACCGTGGAGGCGGGGGCGAAGGGGGCCGGGATGGTGTCCAGGGTGAGTTCCGCGTCGCCTACGGCGATCTTGGAGTCGAGGACGACGTCGCAGTGGTCCTTGAGGAAGGTGCCGGAGCTGTGGCGGGGCTGCGTCTCCGTCGTATAGGCGACCGACGTGACGCCGATGACCTTCACGCCCAGGGAGCGCGCGGTCAGGGCCATTTCCACGGGGAGGGCATTGCGGCCGGAGAGGGAGATGATCACGAGGGCGTCGCCCGCGCGGAGGGGCGAGCAGCTCAGGACGGCGCTCGCGAGGCCGTCGACGCGTTCGAGGGCGGAGCCGAGGGTGGCCGGCATGACGTCGACGCCCACGACCCCCGGGACGGTCAGCAGGTTCATGAGGGCGAGTCCGCCGGCCCGGTAGACGAGGTCCTGCGCGGCGAGCGAGGAGTGCCCGGCGCCGAAGGCGAAGAGGCGGCCACCGGCGGCGACGGTGTCGGCGAGGAGCTCACCGGCTGTCGCGACGGCCTCGGCCTCCTCGTCCCGGACCCGTTGCAGCAGCCCGATCGCGGCGTCGAAGAACTGCCCGGACAGCTTGCCGTCAGCGCTCGCGGAGCCCGTCTCGCCCATGCGTCGTCCAACCCTTCGTCGCCGTGTCGCGGATCACCGTGCGGTCTGGACCAGTGGGATGTCAATACGGCCGCGCGCCTGGTCGTAACCGCTTGGTTTCAACGGCGCGGCACGCTTGTCAGTGGTATCCGGCAGAATTGATGCCAGGGCCAGCGCACGAGCCGGGAAGCTGTCGTGCTTCCGGCGATCTCATCAAGGGGCACGTATGTCCGGACTGATCGACACCACGGAGATGTATCTCCGCACCATCCTCGAGCTGGAGGAGGAAGGTGTGGTCCCCATGCGCGCCCGGATCGCCGAGCGGCTCGACCAGAGCGGGCCGACGGTCAGTCAGACGGTGGCGCGGATGGAGCGTGACGGGCTGGTGTCGGTCGCCAGTGACCGGCATCTGGAGCTGACGGACGAGGGCCGGCGGCTGGCCACGCGTGTGATGCGCAAGCACCGGCTCGCGGAGTGTCTGCTGGTCGATGTGATCGGTCTGGAGTGGGAGCAGGTCCACGCGGAGGCGTGTCGCTGGGAGCATGTGATGAGTGAGGCGGTGGAGCGCCGGGTGCTGGAGCTGCTGCGTCACCCCACCGAGTCGCCGTACGGCAACCCGATCCCGGGTCTGGAGGAGCTGGGTGAGAAGGACGGTGCCGATCCGTTCCTGGACGAGGGCATGGTGTCGCTGGCCGAGCTGGATCCGGGTCTCGACGGCAAGACGGTCGTCGTGCGCCGTATCGGTGAGCCGATCCAGACGGACGCGCAGCTGATGTACACGTTGCGTCGGGCGGGTGTGCAGCCCGGTTCGGTGGTGAGTGTGACGGAGTCGGCGGGCGGGGTGCTGGTGGGCAGCGGTGGCGAGGCCGCGGAGCTGGAGTCGGATGTCGCCTCGCATGTGTTCGTGGCCAAGCGCTGACGGTCGCCGGGGGCTCAGATTGTCGGGAGCTGTGGGGCAGTTGTGGCTTGTCCGAGTCTCTTCCGGGGCTCCGTCGGTCCAGGATTCACTGTGCGGAATCGCAGCGCTACGACGCTTCCCGTGCGAGGCTGTCGCGTGGGGCATATGACCTGAGGGGGCGGGCGGATGTGCCGTAGGCGTATGGATGGCCCCGGCACCTTTCGGTGCCGGGGCCGGTCCTCCCCTGTGCTGACCCGGAGCCCCGAGCTCTCAGGGTCATTCCCCTCGGACCGATTTCCCCGAGCGGTCCGCCTCCCGCTGAAGATCTCCCCTTGGCGGCGGCGATCATTCCTTGAGCGTGGTCACTCGAACGAGGGGTGTTGCCGTTCCGAAGGCCCAATGTCGAATGCTCATTCGATAATCTGCGAGTGACGGGACGCACGGGACGTGCGCTGCACAGATGTACGGCACAGCACCGACAGACAGGACAGGCACGGCAGTCAGGACACGGTTCACAGGGCGGCTCGAGCGGGAGCGGGCGGTCCGGGCGGAGCTAGGGGGGTGCCAATGGCGCGGCGCATCGACGTGACCGGGGCGGGCGGCGTACGTCTTGCGGCCTGGGAGTTCGGTGACCCTCCCAAGACCGATCCAAGCGATCCAACCGATCCGACCGATCCGACGGATCCGGCGAGGGAGCTCACGCAAGCCCCGGAGAAACGATCACCCGGGGTGCTGTTACTGCACGGCCTGATGGGCCGAGCCTCGCACTGGGCGTCCACCGCCCGCTGGCTCTCCGAGCGCTACCGCGCCGTCGCGCTCGACCAGCGCGGTCACGGCCAGAGCGACAAGCCCCCTCGGGCCGCTTTCACCCGTGACGCGTACGTCGAGGACGCCGAGGCCGCCCTCGAGCAGCTCGCTCTCGCCCCGACCGTCCTGATCGGCCATGCCATGGGCGCCCTCACCGCCTGGCAGCTCGCCGCGCGGCGGCCCGACCTGGTCCGCGGGGTGATCATCTGCGACATGCGGGCCTCCGCCCTCGGCGCCGCCTCGCAGCGGGAGTGGGGCGAGTGGTTCAAGGCCTGGCCCGTCCCGTTCGCCACGCTCGCCGACGTACGCAAGTGGTTCGGCGAGGACGACCCCTGGGTGGAGCGGCCCAACCCGGCGCGCGGCGAGTTCTACGCCGAGGTGATGGCCGAGTCCCCCGACGGCTGGCGCCCCGTCTTCGAGCCCGAGCAGATGCTGTCCTCCCGCGAGACCTGGGTCTACGACGCCCACTGGGAGGAGCTCACCCAGGTCAGGTGCCCCGCCCTGGTCGTCCGCGGCCTCGACGGCGAACTGGGCCGCGCCGAGGCCCAGGAGATGGTGCGCGTCCTGCCCCGTGGCGAGTACGCCGAGGTCGCCGACGCCGGCCACCTCGTCCACTACGACCAGCCGGAGGCATGGCGGGCCGCCATAGAGCCCTTCCTGGACCGCCTGGAAGGCCTGGGCGGCGGGAACACCGGCTGACGCACGACAGGGCCGCGAGGCGAGCGCCCCCTTGTTCCTGACGGACGCGAAGCCCCCGACGGACCATGTCCGCCGGGGGCCGGAAGGATCAGCGCACGTCGACGTAGTCGCCGCCGGCCGTGGCGGTCGCGGTCGTGGTGCTGCCCGCGAAGCTGTAGCGCCAGTAGCCGTCGGTGGTGGCCTTGACCGTGGTCTTCAGGTTTCCGGTGCTGTTCGTCGTGACCGTCTTCACGGTCGTGTACGTGGTCGCGCCCTTCTTGCGGAACTGCAGTTGGACCTTCTGGCCCACGTACCCGTGGAAGCCGCCGAGGGCCTCCCAGTCGGCACGGGAGAGCTTCCCGGTGACGGTGAGCGTCTTGTTCTTGGCGACGGGCTCAGGGGAGGCGTTGACCGTGAGGGCCGCGTCCCGCAGCACCGGCACCGACTTCACCGCGTGCCGGTCGGTGTACCCGCCGCCGTCGGCGGACTCGGCCCAGGCGGCCACGTTCCAGGTGCCGGCGAGGGCGTTGCGCCCGAAGTTCCAGCGGGGCTGGATGTAGGCGAACTGGGCCGTGCAGGTCGCCGTCGTCGCGTCGACCTTGGTGCAGGACGCGGGCCAGCTGCCGTAGAGGACCGCGCTCGGGGCGTCGTACGACCCCTTGTACAGGTACATGTCGCCGCTGGCGATGCCGGACGGGTCGGTGGCGGTGAACTTCGCCGTGAACTCCTGGAGCGGCTGGTCGTGGAGTCGGACCGGCTTGCCGCCGTTGACGACGACGTTGGAGATCCGGGTCGAGCCGACCGTCTCGTCGCCCTGCCGGGCGGGGCCGGCGAAGGCCCGCACGAGGGTGCGGTCGAGGCTGCCGCCCCGGTCGTCGACGGCGGTGACGCGCAGGGTGACGTAAGCGGCGCCGGCCGGGACGGCATACGGCGCCGAACCGTCCGCCGCGAGGGGCAGGTCGGTCCAGGTCGTGCCGTCGTCGGTGGAGGCGGACAGGCCCGTGACGCGGGTGTTCGCGGTGGCCGCGTCGGCGTTGCGGGTGGTCGCGGTCGCGGAGACGCGTACGGTTCCGGCGGCGGCCCGACCCGAGGCGTCGAGGCCCAGGACCTTCACCTGGGCGTCGATGAGCGGGAGCGCAGGCCCGGCGACACCCGCGGAGGTGCTGCTGGAGCGGAACGTCCACGTGTTGCGCACGTCCGTGGCGAGCCGCGCGTACGGCACCCGGCGGTGCACGGTCTGCTGCAGGGTGTACGACTGCTCCCGCGCCGGCAGCGCCGAGGAGCTCAGCGAGTGGTACGCGTCGATACCGGAACCGTCGGCGTAGACGACGCCGTCCTCGCCCGTCACCCGGTACGAGGACCGCGCGCGGCCGTCGGTTCCCTCGTGGCCGTCGGCGTCACCGAATGCGCTTCCCTCGTCCAGGTAGAACCTGCGGTTGTAGAGCTGCGAGGCGGTGAACTCGCCGAGCACGGGCTGGAGCGGGGCCGCGCCCAGCGTCTCGCCCGCACTGGTGCCCGCGGGCAGGGTGCGGGCGGCCAGGTCGAGGTACTGGTCGAAGGTGCCGTAGTCCAGGAGCCGGCCGTACTCGACGCCCGGGGTGACGTACTCGGTGACCGGACCGGCCGCCGGCACCGCGGCACCGATGTAGACGCCGGTCCACTCGCCGAAGTCCGGGACGCTCTGGAGGAAGGCGGTGGTCCGGGTGCCCGGGGCATGGACCTGGGTGACCGTCCTGGCCAGGGATGCCCGGGTGACCTGCTTGACCGGCGAGGTCGGCACGGTGGTGGTGAAGCTGTGGGTGAGGTCGTAGCGGTAGGGGCTCGGGACGTTCGCCGAGGAGCCCTTCTTCGCCAGGACGTCGTGGATGCGCAGCGAGACGCCCGGCATGGTGAACGGCGTGACGTACACCTTGGCGTCGTCGGAGCCGGCGAAGCCCGCCAGGTCACCGCCGGGCACGCTCAGCCAGACGGCCGCGGACTGCCGGGTGGCGGTGGTGTCGTCGGTGCGGATGCCGGTTTCCTTGGCGGCTCGCTGGTCGAAGTTCACCGTCCTGGCGGCCGAGCCGACTGTGAAGGACTGGGCGAGCAGATAGCTCGGCTGGAGCCAGTCGGAGTGCAGTGCCACCGCGAAGTAGTCGCCCGGCGGCAGCTTGACGCTTGACGTGGGCCCGTACGCGTCGCTGTTGACCGGGTACGACGTCCAGGTCTTGCGGTTCCAGACGTAGAACAGCTTGCCCGCCACGCTCGCGTGCGTGATCGCCAGCTTGACGGAGTACGTCGACGCGGCCGCGGAAGCGGTGGTGGTCGCGGTCGGCTGCACCGTGAGGCTCGCCGGTGCCCGGTCCGCCGCGCGCTCGGCGCTCGGTCGCACGGAGACCCGGCCGTCGAGCGACGCGACCGAGTAAAGGGTCCGCTCCGCGCGGTCCGCCGCGGTGATGTGGAGGTTCCGGCCGCCGACCAGGTCCACGCGGTCGCCGTTGCCCAACTCGACGCCCGCAACGCCCGGTTGAGCGCGGACCGTCCCCGTGTCGGCCGTCGCCCGAGCCGCCCCGGCCGAGGGAGTCGCCCCTGCTGAAGGGGCGAGCAGCACGGACGCGATCAGTACCGCCCCGCACAGCCCCGTCCCGACGGATCTTCGAACACCGTTCATGAATAAGCCCCCTTGCCCCTGATCCCCTGACCCTCTGGCGCGACCTTCCCGGTCCACACCTCACAGGAGTCGCAGGGTGCACTCTAGACAGCAGGTCCGACATCGGCCCGGGCCACCCGGCCGATCCGTCAGCCCTTGCTGACCGCCACCAGGATCTCCGGCAGCCGGCGTGCCGTGCGCGGGGCCGCCAGCCGTAGTCCCGCCAGTGTGATCGCGGTGCCGTACACCGCGCCGATCGGCAGCAGTACCCAGCTCCACTCGTCGCCGTCCGCGCTGAGGTTGGCCCAGATCGTCAGGGCGATCACGGGAGCGCACAGCAGGGCGGCGGAGACCATTCCGCCGACGACGGCGGCCGCGGCGAGACCGGACTGGCCCGGGGCCACGTTCTTGTAGCCCTCCTGCGGAATCGAGTAGGGAAAGCGCGCCGACGTCCACGCGCCGGTCGCCAGCATCGCCCCGAGCAGCGCGAAGGACACGCCGAGCACCTCGGGCAGCTTCGGCCAGTCGTCGATCAGCGCGGTGGTCAGTACCGTGACGAGGGTGGCGTACGGCAATGTGATCACCAGCAAGGCCAGCGCCCGTCCCCGCAGTTCGACGTAGGCGTCCCGCGTCGAGGAGATGGTCATCGCGACCATCCAGAACGCGGAGGTGTCCTGCCCGAACTGGTTGTACATCTGCACGCCGAGCATTCCCGCGGCGAAGCACGCGAAATAGATGGACCCCGTGCCCTGCACCGCGTTGAACACCGGCACGATCAGCCCGATGGCCAGCGAAGTCACCCACGCGGCCTTGGTCTTGGGGTCGCGCCACACATAGCGCAGGCTGCGTTCCATGACGGTGCCGGTGCGGCCGGACGGCAGCAGCCGGGCGAGCCCCGTCGAGTTCCGCTCCCGGGTGGCCCCTTGGGAGGAGGGGAGGGTGGAGCCGTCGGGGGAGGTCATCAACCGGGTCAGATGGCGGGACCAGAGGGCGAGCAGGCCGGTCAACGCGCCCGCAGTCAGGGCGAGTTGGAGGACGGCGGTCCCGTACGACCCCTCGCTCGCCGAGTCGACCGCCCCGATCGCCGAGGCGGGCGGGATCCACTTCAGCACCTCCGCAGGCCCGTCCAGCTGTCCCAGCCCACCGGAACCGAGCCGCTGCGCGCCGAAGTTCACGACCTGCGCGCCGATCGCGATGACCAGTCCGCTCAGCACCGCCAGATCGCGGCCCTTGCGGCTGGTCAGCAGCCGGATGTTGGCCACGGCGACGGCCCGCGCGAGGGCCAGGCAGACCAGCAGCGCGAGCGCGACACCGATCACGGAGACGACGTACGCCGGCGCACCGTGCGCGACCGAGACGACGGACCCGACGAGCATGCACAGGGTGAACACCGGCCCGATTCCGACCAGCGAGGCCACCAGCAGCGCCCGTACGAGGGGCCGGGGCCGCAGCGGCAGCATGACCAGGCGGGTGGGGTCGAGGGTCTCGTCGCCGCCGGGGAAGAACAGCGGCATCACGGCCCAGCCGGCCGCCAGCACGGCGACCAGTGGGACGACGACGGAGGCGGCGTGCTCGTTGCCGCGCAGGGCGATGAGGCCGAGCAGCTGAAGGACGGAGAAGAGGAGTACGGCGATCGCCGAGGCGATGTAGGCGGCCCGCCGCCCGCCGGACTGCCGCAGGCCGTTCCTGAGCAGCGACAGCTTCAGCCGTACGACGACCGGGGTGATGTCTCCCGTCATCGGGCTCCGCCGCCCAGCCAGTCGAGGTTCGCGCCGGTGTTGTGCCCCTGTGCGCCGACCAGTTCGAGGAAGGCCCGTTGCAGGGAGGGCGCGTCGCCGCGCACCTCGTCGAGCGGCCCGTGGGCGCGGATGCGCCCGGCGGCCATGACGGCCACCCAGTCGCACAGGGACTCCACGAGCTCCATCACGTGCGAGGAGAACACGACGGTGGCGCCGGAGGCCGTGTACCGCTCAAGGACGCCCCGGATGGTCTGCGCGGAGACGGGGTCGACGCCCTCGAACGGCTCGTCCAGAAAGAGCACTTCGGGGTTGTGGAGCAGGGCAGCCGCGAGCCCGATCTTCTTCCGCATGCCGGTCGAGTAGTCGACGACCAGTTTGTGCTGGGCCCCCGCCAGATCGAGTACGTCGAGCAGCTGAGCGGCCCGCCGGTCGACCTCGGCCCCGGGCAGCCCCCGCAACCGGCCGGAGTAGGCGAGCAGTTCACGACCCGACAGCCGCTCGAACAGCCGCAGTCCCTCGGGCAGGACCCCGATCCGCGCCTTGACGTTCACCGGGTCCCGCCACACGTCCTGCCCGACGATCTCGACGGAGCCCTGATCGGGGCGGAGCAGTCCGGTGACCATGGAGAGAGTGGTGGTCTTCCCGGCTCCGTTGGGTCCGACGAGCCCGATGAACTTCCCGGCGGGAAGCTCCAGGTCGATCCCCGCCACAGCGACCTGCTGTCCGAACCGCTTCCAGAGCCCGCGCACACTCACAGCCGACGTCATGAACGCCAACCTTACGGGCGCACGTCAACGATCCCGACCGCACGCGTAGGCAAGCGGGGAGATCAACTCCTCGGCATCGGGAAGCCAGCGGTTCGCGGGCGTCGGACGGCAGGCCCACTGAACGGCGCCGGACGACCCGTACCGAGTGGGGGGACCCGCGACATACGACCCTTCCCCCAGCGCGATCAGATCGAGCGACGAGGGCGTCCAGCCAAGCTTGCGCACCAGCTCCGGCACCTTCACCGACGCCCCCGGCAGCACGAAGAATTGCATCCGGCGATCGGGCGTCAACGTCACGGGCCCCAGAGTCGACTCCATCCGCTCCATGCGGGCCAGCGCCAGAAAGCCCGCCGTCTCCGGAACCGAGATCGCGTCGAACGTCCGGCCGGTCGGCAGCAGAATCGACGCCGTCGGCTGCCTCTGCCACATCCGGCGCGCGACCGTCACACTGCCGGTGGCCTGCGTCGCCCAGTCCTCCCGGGCGGGGTGCGCCCCGGGCACGGCGCACGCGGCGTCACCGCAGGAGCACCGCTGCACCCCGTCGACGGCTTCCAGCCAGGTGCCGGGAAAGACGTCCCAGTGGCGCTCCTCGGCGTATCGAACGGCTGTCTCCAGCAGCGATTCCCCGCGCTGCTTCGGAATCTGAGCGGCTTCGGTGCCCGCGATCGTCTCTTCCACGCTCAGCACAACTCCCGCGCCCACCTCGGGTTACGGCCGGGCCCCGGCGTGGGACGGACTTCTGCCCGGTGATGCCGGCGCGCGTTTCCTCACGCTCGGCCGCGCTCGCGCGCGGGGGGACACCCGTCGCCACCGGCGAGGCACGCTCTTCGGGCGGAGGAAGCCGGTCCGGCGCCGGGACCTGCGCGCGCGGGGGAGGAGCATTGATCGGGCATCTGGGGCGCATGGATGCATGTGTGGGGGCGCGCGAGAGGAACCGGGGCGTGGGCTGGGTAACCACGAGGGGGGCAGGCTTCTGCCTTTACCCCGGCAATCCTCGCATGCCTCGCATTTTAGGCGTCACGGTGGGGCATTGATCTTCACGGCCGGATCTTTTCGGTGGGTTCGAAGGGATCCGACGGACCGATCCGGTGGAAGACACGTCAACTCGGTGCGTGGGCAGGCACCGCAGCCACAGGGGGTACGCCAATGGCCGCAAGGCCTCTCGTCGCGCGGCAGCCGAACGAACGGCTGCAGGCGCTCATCCAGGAGGCGGGGTGCTCGAACGCCGGGCTCGCCCGCCGCGTCAACATGTGCGGCGCCGAGCACGGCCTCGACCTGCGCTACGACAAGACGTCCGTGGCCCGCTGGCTGCGCGGACAGCAGCCGCGGGGCAGGGCGCCCGCGATCATCGCGGAGGCCCTCGGGCGCAAGCTCGGCCGGACGGTCACGATCGACGAGATCGGCATGGCCAACGGCAAGAACCTCGCCTCCGGCGTCGGGCTCCAGTTCTCGCCGACGGTACTGGGCGCCATCGAGCAGGTGTGTGAGCTGTGGCGCAGTGACGTGGGCCGCCGGGACTTCCTGTCCGGCTCCTCGGTCGCCGCGTCCGCGCTGGTGGAGCCGAGCCGCGACTGGCTGATCTCGTCGCCCGACTCCCAGGTGGCGCGCCAGGCGGGCCCGCGCGTGGGGCAGTCCGACGTGGCGGCCGTGCGCGCGATGACCCAGGCGCTCGTCGACCTCGACCACCAGTACGGCAGCGGGCATGTGCGCCCGGTCGTCGTGCACTACCTCAACAGCGTGGTCTCGGGGCTGCTCGCGGGGTCGTACCGGGAGGCGATCGGGCGTGAACTGTTCGCCGCCGTCGCTCGGTTGACCGAGCTCGCCGGGTACATGGCGATCGACACCGGGCAACCGGGCCTGGCCCAGCGGTACTACATCCAGGCGCTGCGGCTCGCGCAGGCGGCGGGTGACCGCGGATACGGCGGCTATGTGCTCGCCGCGTCCATGAGCCACCTCGCCGCGCAGCTCGGGAACCCGCGCGAGATCGCCCAGTTGGCGAGGGCGGCGCAGGAGGGCGCGCGGGGCCGGGTGACACCGCGCGCGGAGGCGATGTTCTACGCGGCGGAGGCCCGCGGGCACGCACTCATGGGCGACGCGCGGGCCACCCAGATGGCGTCCGGTAGGGCCGTGCACGCGCTGGAGGCGGCGGACCCCTCCTCCGGCGACGACCCGGTCTGGATCGCGCACTTCGACGAGGCCTACCTGGCCGACGAGTTGGCCCACTGCCACCGTGACCTCGGCCAGGCCGAGGCGGCGGCGCGGTGCGCGCAGGAGTCCCTGGACGGGCTTCCCGAGAACAAGGCGCGCCGGCGGGCGATCGGTCTGGTCCTGCTCGCCTCCGCGCAGGTGCAGCAGCGCGAGATCGAACAGGCCTGCAACACCGGCCTGAAAGCGGTCGAGTTGCTGGAGACCGTGCGCTCCAACCGGGGCGCGGAGTACCTCGACGACTTCCAGCAGCGCCTGGAGCCGTTCCGGGACGAGTCCGTCGTCAGGGAGTTCGGGGCCCGCCTCGACCTTCAGGCGGCCGCGTAAAGGAGGACGTATACAGCGAATGCGGGCCCGGAACCGTCATGTGATCTCCCGGGATTTGTTACGGCGGTCACAGGGACGCAGGTCACGTCCTGTGCTACGTGGCACCGGGCTCGGAGGACCCGGTAGCGTGAGCCGACGATTCCGAAGTTCCCGCATCAGTAGGAGTCCCGGTGACGCAGAGTGGACAGGGCGAGCAGCCCTCGGCGCGCGAAGCGCGCGAAGGCATCGTGCTGCCCTCCGACGGCGGGGAACCCCTGCTGCCGGGACAGACCGGTGGGCAAGGCGGTCCGCAGCCCGGATACGGCCCCCCGCAGCAGGGCGGTTATGGCGGCGCCCCGCAGCAGGGCCCGTCCGGCCCGGCGCCCGACGCGGCGTACGGCCAGGGTTCCGGCGCCCCGTCCTACGGCCAGCCGCCCGGCGGTCAGGCGTGGGGCACCCCGTGGGGTCCCGGCGGGCAGGAGGGCCAGGCCCAGCAGAGCCAGGACCAGCCGCAGGCCCAGGACTGGTCGCAGCCGCAGACCCAGACCTGGGGCACGCCCCAGCCGCCCGGCGGCATACCGCAGCCGCCCGGCGGTATACCGACCCAGTCCCAGCCGCAGCCCGCGCCGGGGTACGACACCGACGAACCGACCTCGTACTACCTGCCGCCCGTCGGTCAGCCCGCCCCACAGCCCCAGTCCCAGCCGCTGCCCCCGCAGCAGGGCCAGGTGGCGCCCTACGAGGCCCCCGGGACCGGTGCGCCGCAGCAGCCCGCGCCGGGCTACGACTCCAACGAGCCGACCTCCTACTACCTCCCGCCCGTGGGCCGGCCGCTCCCGTCGGGCCCGGGCATACCCGGCTCCGCGCCCCTGCCTCCGGCCGACGAGGGCGCCACACAGTTCATCCCGCCGGTCGCGGCCGCCCCCGCCGCCCACGAGGGAGCCACCCAGTACCTCCCGCCCGTCCGCCCCGGCGCGCTCCCGCCCGAGGTGTCCGCCGAGGCGGCGCACTACCCGAGGCAGCACCCGCAGGCTCCGTACGGCGCGCAGCCCCCGCAGAACACGGCCCCCGGCGCCGGGCCGTTCCCGCCCGGCGCGCCGAGCGGACCCGACGCCGAGGCCACGCAGTTCATCGCGCCCGTGCCCGGGCAGGCCCCCGGCGCGCCCTACGGCGGCGAACGGCAGCCGCCCTCCGAGTTCGACAACCTCTTCCGGGGTGGGCCGGGCGGTGACGGCGGGGCCGCGTCCACGCAGCAGATGCCGCGGTTCGCCCAGCCCGAGGCCGTACCGCCCGCCTATGGGGCCCAGCAGCCGTCGTACGGCGCCCAGCCGCCCTACGGACCGCCGGGCGGTGACGTCTACGACGACGGCGACCGAGGTGGCCGCAAGCGGTCGCGGGTGCCGGTCATCGCGGCCGTGGGCATCGGGATCGTCGTGCTCGGCATCGGCGCGGGCGCGCTGCTCGCCGGGGGCGGGGGCGGCGACGGGGGCGACAAGAACCAGACCGTGTCGGCGACGGCCCCCGCGACCGACGGCTCCGCCTCTCCGTCCGCCGACCCCGCGAAGGCGCAGGCCGCCGAGCTGGACAAGCTGCTCGCCGACAGCGGCAACAGCCGTTCGTCGGTGATCAGCGCGGTGGCGAACGTGAAGTCCTGCAAGAACCTCGGCCAGGCGGCCAAGGACCTGCGTGACGCGGCGGCCCAGCGCACCGGCCTGGTGACCCGGCTCAAGGCGCTCCCCGTCGACCGGTTGCCGAGCCACGCCGAGCTGACCAACGCCCTCACCAAGGCCTGGCAGGCGTCCGCGTCCGCCGACAACCACTACGCGGCCTGGGCCGACCAGGCCGCCGGCAAGAAGGGCTGCAAGAAGGGCCAGGCCCGCACCACGGGCCAGACCCAGGCCGGAAACCGGGACAGCGGCACCGCGAGTACCGAGAAGGCCGAGGCGGCCCGGCTGTGGAACGCGATCGCCAGGAAGTACAGCCTGACCGAGCGCACGGCGACCCAGCTGTGAGCGGTCCGCGGGGGGCGTCCCGGCGCCCCCCGCGGGTCAGTTCACGTCCGCGTTCTGGAGTGTCCTCGTCACGTCGGTGAAGCCCTTGCGCGCCGCCACCAGCTGGCCCTGTCGCACCACTTGGAGCGTCACATGGGCGTTGACCATGCGCGGGAAGCCGACCGAGGCGAGGTCGTCGGCGGAGCTCCAGGTGTCTCGGGTTGTCCACTGGAGAGTCGGCGTCAGACCGCCCGTCGGGATCTTGAGGCCGTTGTTGAGGGCGGCGCGGATGCTGCCGGCGGACACCTCGCCGCTGCCGAGCGACTCGACGGCCTTCGTGAGCACCGTGTAGGCGATCCAGGTGGTCTGCACGCCCGCGTCCGCCGAGTCGATGCGGTTGTCGCCGAAGGCCTCCTTGTTGATGACCTTCTTCATCCCGGCCCAGCGGGCATCGCTCTCCACGGGGTACCAGCCGGTGATGTACGACCCCTCGTAGGGCCCCGACGCCCCGCCGGACGCGTCGATCACCGTCTGGTCGACGCTGCCCATCGCCATGGCCGTGCGCACCTGCGGATACTCCTCGCGGGCGCGCCGGAAGGAGTCCATGAAGGTGCTGGTGCGGTCGCCGAGCGCGGGCACCACACACCCCTGCTTCGAGCCGGAAGCCGGGGCGCCGGCCGTCGAGCCGTCGAGCGCCTTCGTGGACTGCGCCGAGTACTCGCTGGCGTCGTCCGCCGCCCGCACGTCGCCCGCGGCCCGGTGTCCACCGGTGGTCAGCCCGGAGTCCAGCAGCACGGGCAGCTCGTCGCCCGCGATGGTGTCGGGCCGTACGAGGGTGACGTTGCCGCAGGCCGTGGCGAGCGCCTTGCCGAGGCCGGCCAGCAGGGTGGGCTGCCCGCCGTTGACGGGGTAGGACAGCGGACTGGTGAACTCGGCGTTGGTGACGCCGTAGCCGCCGATGTAGGGGATGCCGGCGCCCTCGAGGGGCGGGAAGAAGGAGTCGGCGTACTGGCTGTAGGAGCCGACGACCGCGACGACGTTCTCCTTGACCGCGCGCCGGGCGCACTTCGCCGCGGAGACACCGTCGTTGTGGTCGTTGCAGGTAAGGACGGTGAGCTTACGGCCGTTGATGCCGCCCCTGGAGTTGATCCAGCGGGCGTACGCCTGGGCGAAGGCGGGCATGCCGGGCTTGTTGGTCGCGTTGGTGTCCGACGGGGCCCAGGTCATCACCTTGATCGGGCCGTCCCCGGAACCCCCCGTGGTACCGGGGACGACCCCGCAACCGGCGGCGAGGGAAGCACACGCCACCAGTGCCCCCGCCGCGAGGGCGGTGGCTCTGACGGGCCGGTGGTGCTCGGGGAGGAAGGTGCTGCGGATGCGTCGCCTGCCGGTCATGGACACACACGCTTTCGCCACATCGCCAACTCGGGAGTGACCCTCGGTAGATGAAGAGTGACGTAAAGGTGAACAGCGGGGGCCTGTGCGGCACGTATGGGGGAAGAACGTACGATCGGTGACCGTGCAAGGTTCGGAGAACTCTTCCCGTCGCGGCCGTCGCTCGTCCACCATGGGCGGCATGCCACTGAACGACATGCCGTGGTGGCGCTGGCGCAGCAATGTGCGCTCCGCGCTGCACATGCTCTCCGACCCAGGGTTCCAGCAGAACGTCTGGCTGGCCGGCGTCGAGGGGTACGGGGACGTCACCGACGCCGTGTACCGCCTCGTCGAGGACACCTGGCTGGACAACTGGTCCGCCGAGAAATACGTGGGCACGATCTTCCGGGACTCCCAGGAGGCGGCCCTCGTCGACACCGCCGTGCTGCGGGTGCTGCGGATCATGCACCAGGTCGGCCCCGACGCCCCCGTCTCCGTGTACATGGAGAACCCGGGGTGGCCGGACGCGGTGCGGGCGGCGCGGGACGCGCATGTGCGCATGGCGACGGCCGACGGGGAGGACCCGGACGGGCCGCCGCGCACGCTCGAGGTGCTGCAGATCATGACCCGGTCCGCGTGACGGACGCGATGTCTGCCGCACCGGTGGATATGCGACCCTGTCCTGCATGAACGAGCAGTCCGCCCCCGCCGACCAGTACGTCCTGACCCTGTCCTGCCCCGACAAGCAGGGCATCGTGCACGCCGTGTCGAGCTACCTCTTCATGACCGGCTGCAACATCGAGGACAGCCAGCAGTTCGGCGACCACGACACGGGTCTGTTCTTCATGCGCGTCCACTTCTCGGGGGAGGCGCCGGTGACGGTGGACAAGCTGCGGGCGTCGTTCGCCGCGATCGGTGACTCCTTCGGTATGGACTGGCAGATCAACCGGGTCGAGGACCGGATGCGGGTCGTGCTGATGGTCAGCAGGTTCGGGCACTGCCTGAACGACCTGCTCTTCCGCGCGCGTATAGGTGCGCTGCCGGTGGAGATCGCCGCGGTGGTGTCCAATCACACCGACTTCGCCGAGCTCGTGGGGTCGTACAACATTCCCTTCCACCACATTCCGGTGACGCGGGAGAACAAGGCCGAAGCGGAGGCGCGGCTGCTGGAGCTGGTGCGCGAGCAGGACGTCGAGCTCGTCGTGCTCGCCCGGTACATGCAGGTGCTCTCCGACGATCTGTGCAAGCAGCTCAGCGGCAAGATCATCAACATCCACCACTCGTTCCTGCCGAGCTTCAAGGGTGCGAAGCCGTATCACCAGGCTCATGCGCGGGGGGTCAAGCTGATCGGGGCGACTGCGCACTATGTGACCGCGGACCTCGACGAGGGGCCGATCATCGAGCAGGAGGTCGAGCGGGTGGGGCATGGCGTGACGCCGGACCAGCTCGTGGCGATCGGGCGGGACGTGGAGTGCCAGGCGCTGGCGCGGGCGGTCAAGTGGCATGCCGAGCGCAGGATTCTGCTGAACGGGCGACGGACGGTCGTGTTCGCCTAGGAGCTCGGGGGCTGCGGTTTCGTGGCGGCTGCGGGGCGGTGGGGGCTGGTCGCGCAGTTCCCCGCGCCCCTGAAAGAAGTCGGCTGGACGTGCCTTCAGGGGCGCGGGGCTGTATCTATTTGCGGCTCCGCCGCGCGGGCGCGAGCAACCACGAACCACCAGCAGCCGCCGACGATCCCCCGCCCGCCCCTACATCCGGCTCAAGCTCGCCGCCGCGAACAGTACGTCCCTGATCGCCTCACGATCACCCAGCTGACCCGCCGCCGCTTCCGCCGGAGGCACATGGCCCGCGGCCAGCCGGCAGAACTCCACGCCGTCCAGCGCCACATGAGCCACCTCGTGCTCCGCCGAACCCACCGCCGCGGGGGAGTCCAGGGGGATCAGCCACTCACCCCCGCCCAGGCCCTCGATCTCCAGACGCAGAGTGCGGCCGGGGCCTCCGGCGCTCACGAGATGCCGTCCGTGGCTCGGTGACGCCAGACCCTTCTGCCGCCGCTCCGCCAGCACCGCGGGCAACACCCGGGCCGCCAGGTCGATCATGCGGTTGAGGTGGCGGGGGGACGGCGGCTCGTAGGGGTAGTCGACCGCCTCCGCGATGTCCTCCGCATGGACCCAGCACTCGAAGGCGCGGTCCAGCATCGCGTCGTGGAGGGGGAGGACGAAGTCGCCGTAGGGCACCTCGAGTTTGCCGGAGGTGCTGCCGGTGAACGACACCGTGCGGACGAGGTCGTGGCTCTGCTCGCGCCAGGGCGTCCGGACGGAGCGGGTCGGCGGGAAGTGTGACGCGCGCCAGTACGCCTCGGTGCGGCCGGCCGGTGTGGGCGCGTCCGCGGGGACCTCGCCCATCGGGTCGTCCAGTCCCAGGGCGACCGCGACGAGGCCGTCGACCGACAGCAGGTGGGCTATGACCCCGGCGACCGTCGTACGGCGGCTCGTCGCCTCGTCGGCGTCGAACCAGCGCAGTCGCACGGGGGCGTGCCACTCGGAGTCGCCGAAGTCCTGCAGCAGGGCGTCGAGGCGGGCGGTCTCGGCGTCGTACGGCGTGGCCCACTTGGGCATCGGGATGCGCGGCGGGCGCCGGTCGAGGCAGCCGTCGAGGACACGGGTGCGCAGACCGGGGTCCAGGTCGAGGCTCTCAGGGCGCTGCAACAGGCCCACCGCCCCGCGCAGCCGCAGTGCCTCGTCGGCGCAGTCCCCGCAGACGCCGAGGTGGTCCTCCACGGCGGCCGTCTCCTCCGCCGAGCACGCGGCCAGCGCCCACGCCCCGAGCAGCGCCTTCAGCACCGGGTGCTCCAGGACGAGGGGAGCGGAGGGGACCGGCTCCTCCAGCGCGGGCAGCGGCCGGCCGGTGTCCTCGACGGAGGCGCGCGGGAGCGGTATGCGGGGCGGGCGGGGGGAGTCGGCGCCGAGCGAGTGGGTGCCCACGGGGTCGCCGACGACGTCGGGGCCGCCGGGCCCGCCGTCACCCGCACTGCCCGCGCCTCCGATACCGGGGAGGGCCGGGTYGCCGGTGCCGTCCGTTGCGGCGGGGCCGGGGGTGCCCGGTCCGCSTGCGCTCAGGGGGAGCGGATCGCCGATGTCTCCCGTGCCGGGGCYGKYCGGGTCGCCGGTGCCGTGCTCGGTCGCGGTCGGGCCGTTGTCGTGGTTGGTGGCCGGGCCGTGGGTGCTGTCGGTGTCGGTGTCGTTGTCGTTGTCGGGGGCGTCGCTCATTTTCTCCGTGCCCTCGGGGCACATTCCATGGTCCGCCGAACCCTCTCGCGCTCCGTACCCGTCCTGTTCGTCGGGCGCCTCGAAACCGTCTGCTCCGCTCACGCCGCGCCTCCGTATCCCGGCGGCGCACCAGGCGCTCCGGCGTCGTGGGCCGTGGACAGGAGCTGGAGGCCCAGGCGGAGGCGACGGCGGGCCTCGTCCTCGGTGATGCTGAGGTCGGCGGCCGCCTGGCGGTAGTCACGGCGCTGGAAGTAGGCCAGCTCCAGGGCGGCCCGCAGCGGGGTGGGCATGGACTGGACGATGTAGTCGGCGCGGGCGGCGACCGAGGCGTGGCGCACCTTGCGTTCCAGTTCCTCGGTGGAACCCTCGGTGCCCTGGGTGAGCGCGGCGGTCTCGGTGGCACGCAGCCGCTGCACGGCCAGACGGTGGGTCAGCCCGGCCACCCAGGAGCGCAGCGGGCCCTGTTTGGGGTCGTAGGCCTCGGGGTGCTCCCAGACGTGGACGAAGACCTCCCGGGTGATGCCGTCGGCGGCGCGCTCGTCTCCGAGCACGCGATGGGCGAGACCGTGCACGAGTGAAGCGAAACGGTCGTAGAGCTCGCCGAGGGCGGCCGCCTCACCGSGTGCGAGCCGCTGCTGCATCTTGCGGTCCCAGCGGGGCGGTGCGTCCTTCTTCGCCATGCGGCCCCCTCACCCCTGCAAGTGTCCGGGTCAAGCCTGCGCCCACCGTCTCCTCGAATGTAGTCGGCACCTCCGGCAGCGCACGCCCCTTTGTTCCAATGCACGCCCCCCGAGGGGCCGCAGGTGGTAGTGGACCTTCCCCTACCCGCCCACTCACTGATCAGACCTGATCGAACAGGATCGAAGTCGACTAAAACAAGCCTCTTTTGAACGTTTTCCGTTTCTCGGTCTTTGTTTCAGGGAACGGCCGCTGGGCAGCCGCGCTGCAAGGAAGCGTAGGAAAGGCTTCCGTTTGCTTTCCCGCGAGCGAAGGGCATGGTGGTGGCGTTCAATGTGACCGGCAACGAGCAGGGCGACTGGACCGTGCTCAGCGTGACGGGCGAGCTGGACCTGGTGACCTCGCCGGTGCTCCGCCAGCGCGTCCACGACGTGGTGGCCGAGGGGCGCCACAGTCTCGTCCTGGACCTCTCGGACGTGTACTTCTGCGACTCCAGCGGTGTCGGCGTCCTCATCGCCTCCCGCCGTCTGATCCGCTCCTGCCAGGGAGATCTGCGCCTGATCCTCCCGGCCCAGGGCGCCGCCGACGGCTCCCACGTCAACCGCGTCCTCGGCGCCCTCGGTGTCCGCCGCCTGTTCGAGGTCCACCCGGACCTGGACTCGGCGACCGACGAGGAGGCGGACCCACTGTCGGCCTGAGCGCGGCCGTGGGCCCGACCGGCTGTGACCTGTGGCACCCCGACTGCCACACCGTTGTCCCGAAATTCTCCCGGTCTTGGCACAGGCGCCGACTTCCGGCCCCGGGGGCGCCGCTCGCGTCGTACGCTCCGTGCGAGATGCACCCGATGTGATGTGAGGCGGCTCGAAGAGACATGGTCAGCAGCGAGTACGAACGCAGGATCGCCGGCCGGTTCGTCACCTTCGACCAGGACGGCAACGGCTACATCGACCGCGAGGACTTCAACGTGGCGGCCAAGGCGCTGCTCACGGAGTTCGGTACCGCGGCACGCTCCGACAAGGGACAGGCGCTGTACATCGGCGCGGAGGCGTTCTGGCAGGGCATGGCCGGGATCGCGGACCGGGACGGCGACCAGCGGATCACCCGGGACGAGTTCGTGAACGGCGCGGTCAAGCGGCTGCGCGACAACCCGGAACGCTTCGCCGAGATCGCCCGCCCCTTCCTGCACGCCGCGCTCGCCGTCGCGGACCAGGACGGCGACGGCCGCGCCACCGTCGAGGACACCGCGCGTGTGCTGCGGATCCTCGGGGTGAGCGAGGACATCGCGCGGGCCGCCGCGGCCACCCTGGACACCGACGGCGACGGCAAGGTCGGCGAGGACGAGATCGTGCCCGCCTTCGCCCGCTACTTCACCGTGCCCGAATAGCGCTCTCGGAGCTTGTACTTCAGGACCTTCCGCAGGGTCTCGTTGCGCGGGAGGGCGTCCACCACCTCCACCTGCTCCGGCAGCTTGTGGGTCGACAGCCCTTCGGCGCGCAGATACGCGGTCACGGCGTCCAGGGTCAACGTCCCGGCCCCCTCGGGCTGTTCCACCACGGCACACACGCGTTCCCCGCGCTCGGCGTCCGGCAGCCCGATCACCGCCACGTCCCCGACGTCCGGATGCGCGGCCAGCAGGTCCTCGATCTCCTTCGCCGAGATGTTCTCGCCCTTGCGGATGATCACGTCCTTGAGCCGTCCGGTGAGCACCAGGTGGCCGGTGGCCGTGAGATGTCCGAGGTCACCCGTGCGCAGGTAGCCCTCCGCGTCGAAGGCCTCCGCCGTCTGGGACGGGTCGAGATACCCCTGGCACACCGCCTCCCCCTTCAGCCGCACCTCCCCCTCCACGATCCGCACGGACATCCCCTCCGGCGGCCGTCCCTCGGTCGTCGCCAGGTTCTCCACCGTGTCGTCCGGATCACCCATGGTGATCATCGGCACCTCGGTCATGCCGTACCCGTGCGTCAGCTGCGCCCCCAGCTCCCGTACGACGGAGTGATAGACCTCCGGCGGCTTGGGCGCCCCGCCGCCCGCGAGCAGCCGCAGGGACGGGATGATCTTCTCGCCCGGCTGTTTGCGCTGCTCGGTGAGGAACATCGAGTAGAACGCCGTCGAACCGCCCGCCACCGTCACCCCGTGACGGCGATAACCCTCCAGCGCCTCCGGCAGGGCGAACTGCTCGAACATCACCGCCGGGAAGCCGTACAGCAGCAGCATCACGGTGTAGTCCGGGCCCGCGATGTGGGCGTACGGGAAGGCCATCGACCCCACGTCGTCCGCCGTGAGGCGCAGCGCGTGCGCGAGGCAGGAGCCGCCCGCGATCAGCGAACGGTCCGTGTGGAGAACGCCCTTGGGGTCGGAGGTGGTTCCCGAGGTCCAGTAGATCCACCGGACGGAGGTGCCGTCGGCCGGCGGGGCGGGCAGGACGGCCGGATCGCCGTCCGGGAGGTCGTCGTACGCCTCGAAGATCCCCTTCGCGCCGAGCCGCCGGGCCATCTCCGTGTGGTCGAAGCCGCGCCAGACGCCCGGTACCGCGAAGAACTCCGCCTTCGACTCCCGCAGCGCGAAGGCTACTTCGCGGTCCCGGTAGAAGGGGATGACGGGCGACTGCACGGCGCCCAGACGTGCGAGCGCGAAGGACAGCAGAGCCGTCTCGATACGGGTCGGCAGCTGCCAGGCGACGACCGTGCCGGGGCGTACGCCCATGTCGTACAGGCCGGCCGCCACCCGCTCGCCGCGCGCGTGGAGCTCGCCGAAGGTGAGCGTGCGGTCGTCCTGGAGGAGGACCCGGCGGTCAGGGGTCAGATCGGCGCGGCGGGCGACCAGCTCCCAGAGGGTGCGGGACGCGCTGAGCGCGTGGGCGGTGTCGGTCACGGCGGCCCCCTTGGGAAACTGACGGGCAGTCAGATCGTGGCCAGAGCGTAGGGCGGGACGCCTTGTCGGTCCAGGGGTGCGGGACTTAGCCTTCCGGTGCGAGCGGTATCTGACGGGTTATCAGATATGGAGTGCCGTCATGGATCTCGCGTACACGCCGCAAGAGGAGGAGTTCCGGGCGCGGCTGCGGGAGTGGCTCGCCAAGGCGCTCCCCACGCTGCCCCCGAAGCCGTCCCCGGAGGACTGGCCCGGGCGCAGGACCTACGACCTCGGCTGGCAGCGCATGCTGTACGACGCCGGGTACGCGCACGTGCACTGGGACGCGTCGCCCACCACGCGGCTGATCTTCCTGGAGGAGACGGAGGCCGCAGGCGCGCCCTATGTGGGCGCCGGGTTCGTCGGACTGCTCCACGCGGGACCGACGATCGCCGCCGAGGGCAGCCCCGAGCAGCGGGAACGCTGGCTGGCGCCGATCCTGCGGGGCGAGGAGGTCTGGTGCCAGGGGTTCAGCGAACCGGACGCCGGGAGCGACCTCGCGGCGCTGCGCACGCGCGCGCGTAGGGACGGCGACGACTATGTGGTCACCGGGTCCAAGATCTGGACCTCGCACGCCGAGGTGGCCGACTGGTGCGAGCTGCTGGTGCGGACGGATCCGGCGGCTCCCAAGCACCGGGGCATCACCTGGCTGGCGATGCCCATGTCCGCGCCCGGTGTCGTGGTGCGCCCGCTGCGCACGCTCGCCGGGTCCGCCGAGTTCGCCGAGGTGTTCCTCGACGAGGTGCGGGTCCCGGTGGCGAACCGGGTGGGCGAGGAGAACGACGGCTGGCGCGTGACCATGGTGACGCTGTCCTTCGAGCGCGGCACGGCCTTCGTGGGCGAGGTCGTCGCCTGCCGGCGGGTGCTGGGCGAACTCGCGCGTACGGCACGGGAGAACGGGCGCTGGGACGATCCAGTGCTGAGGCGGCGGCTGGGGCGGCTGAACGCCGAGTTCCGTGCGCTGTGGCGGCTGACGCAGTGGAACGTGAGCGAGGCCGAGGCGAGTGGCGGGGTGCCGGGGGTGGGAGGTTCGGTTTTCAAGCTCCGCTACTCGCACGCCCGCCAGGAGTTGTACGACGCCGCTGCCGACGTACTGGGGCCGGACAGCCTGGATCTCGACCGGCCCTGGGTGCTCGACCGGTTGTCCTCGCTGTCGTACACGATCGCGGCCGGGACCTCGCAGATTCAGCGGAACATCGTGGCCGAGCGGATTCTCGGGCTGCCGAAGGGGCGTTGACGTGCGCTTTCAACTGACCGAGGACCAGCAGGCGTTGCGCGCCGGGATGCGGGAGCTGCTCGCGCGGCGCTTCGACGGGGAGACGCTGCGGGCCGCCGCGGAGGACCCCGGTCTGGACCGTGAGCTGTGGCGGGAGCTGGGTGCGGCCGGGTTCTTCGCGCTGCGGGTGCCGGAGGCGGACGGTGGGGTGGGGCTGGGGTTGCCGGAAACCGTGCTGGTCTTCGAGGAGGCCGGCCGGGCCCTGCTGCCGGGCCCGTTGGTGGCGACGCACCTCGCGGCGGGCACGGTACCGGGGGCGGCCTCCGGCGAGACGGTGGTGACGGACGTCGACAGCGGCGGACTGGTCGAGTGGCTGACCGAGGCGGACGTCGTACGCGGGGACACCACGGCGGCGGTGCCCCTGCGCTGCGTGGACCCGCTGACGCCGCTGCACCGGATTCCGGGAGCGGGGGGCGGACCGCGCCGGGCCTGGCCCGGGTGTGATTCGCCGACGGGGGTGGACCGTGGCTCCTCCGTGCGGCTCCGGGGGGCGGGGGTGGGGTCGGAATCCTCCGCGCACCCGGGGACGGGCGTGGACCACGAGCCCTCCGTGGGGCTCCCGGCGACGGACCCGTCGTCGATGCCCGGGCCGTCGTCGGCTGCCGGTTCGTCGTCCTCGGCTGTGCCGGGCCTGTCTTCCGTCGATGCTGCTGGTTCGTCTTCGGCGGTCGCTGGTGGTTCGTCATCGGCTGCCGCGTCCGGCTCGGCTGCCGTCGACGCTGCCGGTTCGTCTTCCGCGGGCGCCCTCAGCCGGTCCGCCAAGACCGCTCCCGGCCGGTATTCCGCGGCCGCCCCCGGCCAGTCCTCAACGAACCTCCCTGGCCCGACCTCCATCACCGCCCCCTCTCCGTCAGGGCTCCCCGTGTCCCGATCCCCCCGCGCCGCCGACCCCGTCGCCGTGCTTCTGACTGCTGCCGAGCAGCTCGGTACCGCCACGCGGGTGTGTGAGCTCGCTGTGCAACACGCCGGGACTCGGGAGCAGTTCGGGCAGCCGATCGGGGCCTTTCAGGCGGTCAAGCATCTGTGTGCGCAGATGCTGGTGCGGGCGGAGACCGCCCGGGCCGCGGTGTACGCGGCCGCCGTGACCGCCGACCCGGTGGACGTCGCTGCGGCCCGGCTGCTGGCCGACGAGGCGGCCGAGCGGGGTGCCCGGGACTGTCTCCAGGTGCACGGCGGGATGGGCTTCACCTGGGAGTGCGAGGTGCAGCTGCATCTGAAGCGGGCCTGGGTGCGGGCCCGGAGGGCCGGTGGCGGTGCGGAGAGTGAGGAGTTGCTCGCCGTCGATCTGTTGGCCTGAGGCGCCCGCGACCGGCCCGCTCCTCGGCGGGTCCGGAGCGGATGTCGCGGATTGTGGCATACCGGAATCACTCAGCGTTGGTATCGGGTTGTGTCCTATGTGTGACTCGTCACGTCCTGGAGTCGGCGCCCGGCTCCGGTACCTTGTGTGAGATGCGAGTGGTTCCGAGCATGAGCCATGCCGGTGTTGCCCAAGAGGCGGCCCCGGACCCGGCGATGCGCGCCGCTGCTCGCGGGCCGGTAGGCCCTGCGACCACCGCCTGTTCGACTTCCCGCGGCGGGCGTCGCACAGTATCCCGCACGGGTACTCCTTCGCGCTGGAATATGCCCGAAGCGCTTGTTGGCGTGACTGTACGTCAACCATGCTGTCCTGTAAGGGATTCACGTTCTGTGACCCCGGCTTTGGTCATTGTTCTGGTCATGCAAAAAATGGCTACGATCGTGGCCCTCGTGAGGCGCGAGGCCATGTGCCCGCCGGTTCGGATGGTGTGAGCGGTGCAGGTGCTTCAAGTGCAGCTGGAGATCCGGCCCGACCCCGCTGAAGTGGGGCGAGCCCGGCGGTGGGCCCGCTCGCGGCTCGCCGTATCCGGGATAGAGGTCGACGAACCGCTCGCCGAGATCCTGATCCTGCTCGTGTCGGAGCTCGTCACCAACGCCGTGGTGCACACCGGCCGTCCGGCCGTCCTGCGGCTGTCCCTGCCGGACGCCGAGGTGGAGTCGGCCACCGTCCGCCTCGAGGTCGCCGACCGCAGCGGCCGGGCCCCGGTGCCGCGCTGCGTCGACGGTGAGGCGACCGGCGGCCGCGGCCTCGCCCTCGTCGACGGCCTCGCGGACCGCTGGGGCTGGAGCCCCGAAGGCACGGGCAAGAGCATCTGGTGCGAACTCGACCGCTGCGAGCAGCCGCGGCAGAGCGCGGAGGCCTACGACATCGACGCCTCGGCCTACGAGGGATTCGCGTTCGAGGCGGTGTGACCGGCGCACGGTCGCAGAGACCGCCGTCACCCTTCGCTCGAGGCGGGGCGGTGCGCCGGGACGTGCATCCGTGCGCGGTCATGGCAAATGGGTCGTAAGTAATAAATCCCCGTACCGGTGTTGACGCAGCGTGTTCGATTGATGACGCTGGTGGTCAGCGATTCGCCGCGAGGGGACGCCGAGGGCTTCGGTGACGGAAGCCCCCGACGAGTGCGGATCGTGACGCGGTGTCGATTTCCTCGGGGCGGAAGGAAGTCGATGACGGCGGCGCGCGAGACCGTGCTCGGGGCGGATCTGCGCGCCGCCGACCGACCTGACCTCCTTACAGAATGGCCACCGGGGCCACGGGCGTTCCGGTGCCGCCGGCGAACGGCTCGGGCATCGCCGACAGCAGGAACGCGTACCGGCCAAGTTGTCCACAGGCTGTGGACAACTCTTCGAGGTTCCAGTTCTGACCCTGCAGCATCCCCATCTCCACCAGGTCGAGGGCGTGCACCGGCAGCCACAGGTCCTCGATCTCGGGCGGGAAGATCTCGAACGTGAGCGTGTCGTTGGCGACCGCCGCGACATCACGCGCGTGGAACCACTCCGGAGTGCGGACCGACAGGCCCGGCGACGGATAGGCGTACGCCTCCCTGTCCCCGGCGAGATACACCTGGATCTGTCCGGTCCGTACGAGCACGATGTCACCGGCACGCACGCGCGTGCCCGCGAGTTCCTCGGCGGCCTCCAGGTCCTCGGGGGTCACGGCGTGGCCCCCGTCGAGCCGGTCCACACCCCGCGCGCGGGCCACATCGAGCAGCACCCCGCGCGAGACGACGTGCCGCGCCTTGTCGATACCGCCGAACTCGGCGCCGCCGTGCGGGGTGATGGTGCCGGCCGGGCGTCCGTTGTAGAGCATGCCGGAGTGCGAGACATGGGTGAGCGCGTCCCAGTGGGTGGCGGCCTGCAGGCCCATGGTCACCGCGTCGTCGCTGCACGCGACCGTCCCCGGGCCGAAGATCTCCTGGTTGATCTGCACCATCACATGCAGGGGGTTCACCCGGCCCGGCATCATCCCGGTCTGCACGCCGTCCTGCCTGAGGGGCAGGGCGAGGGGGATGCGACGACCCGTGCGGACGGTCGCCGCGGCCTCGCGGACGACCTCGTCGGTGATCAGGTTCAGGGTGCCGATCTCGTCGTCGGCTCCCCAACGACCCCAGTTGTTCACGCGCTTGGCGATGTCGTGGAACGCGGCCGGAAGTGACATCGGGCCCTCCCCGGGGCTTGTGTCCGCACATCTGACGGGTCATAAAATCTAACGGTCCGTCAGAAACCGCGGGAAGGGGCCGGGCATGGGGAACTTCTTGGCAGGCAGGGTCGTCGCCGTGACCGGCGCGGGGCGGGGGATCGGGCGGGCGGTCGCGCTGGCCGCGGCGGGGGAGGGGGCGCGCGTCGTCGTCAACGACTACGGCGTCTCCGTGGACGGGGCGTCTCCCGCGAGCGATGTCGCCTCGGGTGTCGTGAAGGAGATCGAGGCGGCCGGGGGTGAGGCCGTCGCCGTGGCCGACGACATCTCGACGATGGCCGGTGGGCAGCGGGTCGTCGATACGGCCTTGGCTTCCTACGGGCGGCTCGACGGTGTCGTCTGCGTCGCCGGGATTCTGCGTGAGCGGATGTTGTTCAACATGACCGAGGAGGAGTGGGATCCGGTCGTCGCCACGCATCTGAAGGGGACGTTCACGGTGTTCCGGGCGGCCTCCGCGGTGATGCGGAAGCAGCGGGCGGGGACGTTGATCGGGTTCACCAGCGGGAATCACCAGGGGTCCGTTTCGCAGGCGAACTACAGCGCGGCGAAGGGCGGGATCATCTCGCTGGTCCGCAGTGCGGCGCTCGGGTTGCACAAGTACGGGGTGACCGCGAACGCGGTGGCGCCTGTCGCCCGTACGCGGATGTCGGCGAACGTGCCGTTCGAGCTGACGGAGATCGGGGAGCCGGAGGACGTGGCCGCCATGGTGGTCTACCTGCTGTCGGCGCGGGCCCAGGAGATCACCGGGCAGGTGTACACCGTGGCGGGGCCGAAGATCGCGGTGTGGGCTCAGCCTCGGGAGTTGCGCGCCGCGTATGCCTCCGGCGGGTGGACGCCGGAGACGATCGCGGAGTTCTTGCCGGGGAGCGTGGGGGTGGATCCGATGCCGTTGCTTTCTGGGCCGGGGGCCCAATAGCTCGGGGGTGCGGGTTGTTCGGCGGCTGCGGGTCGTTCGTGGTTGCTCGCGCAGTTCCCCGCGCCCCTGGGTGGGGTGTCGGGTCCGGTGTTGAAAGGAGATCCTCGTGGACTTTGGGTTCAGCGCGGAGGACGATGCTTTTCGATCCGAGGTGCGGGAATGGCTGTCCAGCCACGTGGACGGGGCGCAGGACCGGCGTACCTGGGAACGCACTCTCGGGAAGTCCGGGTGGATCGGGCTCGGGTGGGACGCATCCGGGTACGGGAACCGGACCGCCACCCTCACCCAGCAGGTCGTCTGGGCCGAGGAGTACGCGTGGTCCGGGGCGCCGGCGCGGTCCGGGCACATCGGGGAGAAGTTGCTGGCTCCCACTCTCCTCGCGCACGGTACCGACGAGCAGAAGGCGCGCTTTCTTCCTCCCGTCGCCGCTGGGGAGGAGCTGTGGTGCCAGGGGTACAGCGAACCCGGGGCGGGGTCCGACCTCGCGGGGGTGCGGACCAGGGCCACGCGGGTCGAGGACGGGACGTACCGGATCAGCGGGCAGAAGATCTGGACGTCCCTCGCCCACGAGGCGGACTGGTGTTTCGTCCTCGCACGGACCGATCCGGAGTCCCGTCGGCATCACGGGCTGTCGTTCCTCCTCGTTCCCATGGACCAGCCGGGGCGCATCGAGGTGCGGCCCATTCGGCAGATGACCGGGACCAGTGAGTTCAACGAGGTCTTCTTCGACGGGGCACGCGTTCGTGCGGAGCATGTCGTCGGGGGTGAGGGGCGTGGCTGGCAGGTGGCGATGAGCCTGCTGGGGTTCGAGCGCGGGGTGTCCACGCTGGCCCAACAGGTCGGGTTCGCCGAGGAGTTGACCCGGGTGGTGCAGGCCGCCGTACGGACCGGCGCGGTGTCCGATCCGGTCGTGCGGGCGCTGTTCGTGCGGCAGTGGGCCGAGCTGCGGACCATGCGGTGGAACGCCCTGCGCACGCTGGGGAGTTCGGGGGACGCCGGGGCGTCCAGTGTGGCCAAGCTGCTGTGGGCGGGGTGGCATCAACGGCTCGGGGAGCTGGCGATGCTCGTGCGGGGGACGGAGGCGACGGTCGGGCCCGGGGACTGGTCCCCTTCCTCGCCGTACGAACTCGACGCCCTGCAGCATCTGTTCCTGTTCTCGCGGGCCGACACCATCTACGGCGGCTCGGACCAGATCCAGCGCACCATCATCGCCGAGCGGGTGCTCGGTCTGCCCAGGGAACCCAAGGGGGTCGTCTGATGCGCGGCGTGCTGTTCGACGGGAGCCAGATCCAGGTCGTCGACGATCTGGAGGTGCGGGAGCCGGGGCCGGGCGAGGTACAGGTCGCGATCTCGGCGGCCGGGTTGTGCCACAGCGACCTGTCCGTGGTGGACGGGACCATTCCGTTTCCGGTTCCGGTGGTGCTGGGGCATGAGGGCGCGGGCGTGGTGGAGGCGGTGGGGGACGGGGTCACCCATGTCGTGCCCGGTGACCATGTGGCGCTGTCCACGCTCGCCAACTGCGGTGCCTGCGCCGACTGCGACCGGGGGCGGCCGACGATGTGCCGCAAAGCCATCGGGCGGCCCCAGAAACCCTTCTCGCGGGGCGGGGAGCGGGTGTTCCAGTTCGCGTGCAACTCCGCCTTCGCGGAGCGGACGGTGGTGAAGGCCGTCCAGGCGGTCCGGATTCCGAAGGACATCCCGCTGACGTCCGCCGCGCTCATCGGTTGCGGGGTGCTGACCGGGGTGGGGGCCGTGCTCAACCGGGCCCGGGTGGACCAGGGAGAGAGCGTGCTGGTCATCGGGACCGGGGGGATCGGGCTCAACGTCCTCCAGGGCGCGCGGATCGCGGGGGCGTCGCGGATCGTGGCGGTCGACGCCAATCCGGCGAAGGAGGCGATGGCCCGGCAGTTCGGGGCGACCGACTTCCTGACGTCGGCGGAGGGGGTGCGCGACCTGCTGCCGCACGGCGTGGACCACGCCTTCGAGTGCGTCGGCCGGGTCGAACTCGTGCGCACCGCCGTCGACTCGCTGGACCGGCACGGCCAGGCGATCCTGCTGGGGGTCCCGGCGGCGGGCGCGGAGGCGTCCTTCGTCGTCTCGTCGATGTTCCTGGACAAATCCATCCTCGGCTGCCGCTACGGATCGTCCCGGCCGCAGCGGGACATCCCGCTCTACGCGGACCTCTACCGACAGGGACGGCTGCTCCTCGACGAGCTGGTCACGGAGACCTATCCCATCGAGGACTTCGAGAAGGCGGTGGGGGACGCGGAGGCGGGGCGGGTGGCTCGGGGGGTGCTGACGTTCTAGCCCCCGAGTTGTCCACAGGCCCTGGAAAACTCTTGGGGCGATGTCAGTGCCGGGCCCTAACTTCGACGCATGACTTACCGAGACGTCGCCTCCCCGCAGGTCCTGGTCTGGGCCTGCACGTCCGTCGGCGCCCGTATGCCGGTGGCGATGGCTCCGCTCGCCCTCGTCTTCCTGGTGCGCGAGAGACCGGGCGGGTATGCGCTGGGAGCGGTGCTCGCGGCGGCCTATGTGATCGGTGAGATCGTCGGCGCCCCGGTGCTCGGGATGCGGCTGCTCCCCGAGCGTCCCCGGCCCCAGCTGGCGGTGGGTCTTGCGACCGGGGCCGTCGGGTTCGCGGGGCTCGGGGCGCTTCCCGACGCGCCCTCCCTGGTGCTGGGCGCGTTCGCCTTCTTGGCCGGGGCCGCTCCCGCCGCCGCGACCGGCGGGCTGCGCGCACTGCTCACCGAGCTGGTCCCGGAGCGGGCCGTCGCGCAGGCGCTGTCCACCGAGTCGATGCTCAACTCCGTCATCTGGGCCGTCTCCCCGGCCGCCGTCGCCGGTCTCGCCCTCCAAGTCGCGCCTCACGTCCCCCTGTTGCTGGCCGCCGCGCTGATGGCGGCGTCGGTCGCGGGGCTGTGGCTGCTCCCGGCCGGATGGAAGGCGGACGACCCGGCGGGCGGCGCGTGGTCCGGCGGATCGCTGCCCCGGCTGCTGCTGGGCGCCTGGCCGGTGTACGTCACCGGCGCTGCCAGTCTCAGCCTGCTGGGTCTCGCCGAACTCGTCCTGCCCGCCCTGCTCGAACAGCGCGGCATCCGTGTCGGCTGGTCGGGACCGCTGCTGACCGGCCTTGCGGTGGGCGGCGGACTCGGGGCGTTCCTCTACGGCCTGCGCACTTGGCCCGGTCTGCTGCGCACCCGCAGTGCCGTGCTGATGTGCGGCACCTCGGTCTGCGTGACGCTCATCGCGTTGATACCGAACACCGCCGGGATCGCGACCGCGCTCGCCGTGGGCGGCCTGCTCCAGTCGGGCGCGCTGCTCACCCGCAACCTCGCCCTGCGCGACGCGCTGCCGCCCGGCGCCCTGGCCGCCGGCTACTCCGTGATGTACGCGGCGGCGGGCGCGGGCTACGCGGCCACGGGTTCGCTCGCCGGAGCCCTGCTCAAGGTGACGGTGCCGTCCACCGCCGTCCTGGCCGGGGTGGCGTTGACCCTCGCGCTGACAGGGGTCGGCTGGTGGGGGGAGGTGCGCCGCGCGGGGAGTTCAGCGCAGGGCGCCGACGCCGTCGTAGTGCCCGGAAGCGGGGGCGAGGGTCATGCTCCCGGTTCGGAAGGTACGTCGGTAGGCGGTCGGTGTGACGCCGAGGGCTGTTTGTAGGTGCTGGCGCATCGACTGGGCGGTGCCGAAGCCGGCGTCGTGGGCGACCTGGTCGACGGAGAGGTCGGTGGACTCCAGGAGGTGCCGGGCGCGTTCCACGCGCTGCTGGGTGAGCCACTGGCCGGGGCTGACGCCGACCTCCTCGCGGAAGCGGCGCGTGAAGGTGCGTACGGACATGGCCTCCTGCTCGGCCATGTCCCGCAGCTGGATCGGCTCGTGGAGGCGGCCGAGCGCCCAGGCGCGGGCCGAGGTGGTGGTGGACTGCTGCGGGTCGGGCACTGGCCGGTGGATGTACTGCGCCTGACCGCCGTCGCGGTGCGGCGGTACGACCGTGCGGCGGGCCACCTCGTTGGCGATCGCCGTGCCGTGGTCGCGGCGCACCATGTGCAGGCACAGGTCGATCCCGGCGGCGACGCCCGCCGAGGTCAGGACGTCACCGTCGTCGATGAACAGGACCTCCGGGTCGACCTTGACCTGCGGGAAGAGCCGCTGGAGACGGTCGGAGTCGGCCCAGTGCGTGGTGGCCGGGCGGTCGTCGAGCAGGCGGGCGGCGGCCAGGACGTAGACACCGGTGCAGATGGAGGCGAGCCGGGTGCCGGGGCGGATGTGGGCGAGGGCGGCGGCCAGTTCGTCGGTCAGCACACCCTGTTCGAAGACCGGGCCCAGTTCGTACGACGCCGGGACGATCACGGTGTCGGCGGTGGCCAGGATCTCCGGGCCGTGCTCGACCTGGATGTCGAAGTCGGCGTCGGTCCGCACCGGGCCCGGCGGGCGGATCGAGCAGGTGAGGACCTCGTACAGCAGGCGCCCCTCGGCGTCCCTGGGGCGCCCGAAGATCCGGTGCGGGATGCCCAGCTCGAACGGCAGGACACCGTCCATGGCGAGGACGACCACGCGGTGCGGGCGGAACTCCTGGGCACGACGGGCATGACGGTCAGGGGTCATGGCCCGATCCTAACGAATGCTGTCCTTCGGGCCAATGGATCCGGAGCCCCGCAGGACGGAAGCTCTATGTCGTGACCCAGACAAGCGAAGCCGCCGAGCGGGCAGCCCACCCGGAAAACCAGTCGGCCCCTCGTATCCACCGCGCCTGGTTCGTCGCCGCCGTCACCTTCGTGACGATCATCGGCGCGGCCGCCTTCCGTTCCCTGCCCGGCCTGCTCATCGACCCGCTGCACGACGACTTCGGCTGGTCGCGCGGCACCATCAGCGCGGCCGTCTCCGTCAACCTCGCGCTGTACGGCCTGACCGCGCCCTTCGCGGCGGCGCTGATGGACCGCTTTGGCATCCGGCGGGTGGTCGCGGTCGCGCTGACCGTGATCGCGGTCGGTTCGGGCCTGACCGTGTGGATGACGGCGGCCTGGCAGCTGATGCTGTACTGGGGCCTGCTCGTCGGTCTCGGCAGCGGCTCGATGGCACTGGCGTTCGCCGCGACCGTCACCAACCGCTGGTTCACCGCGCGGCGCGGCCTGGTCACCGGCATCCTGACCGCCGCCTCCGCCTCCGGACAGCTGATCTTCCTGCCGGTGCTGTCCTGGATGGTCGAGAAGCACGACTGGCGCCCGGCGGCGATCACGGTCGCGCTCGCCGCCCTCGCGGTCGTCCCCTTCGTCTGGCTGCTGCTGCGGGACCACCCGGCCGACGTGGGCCTGAAGCCGTACGGTGCCGAGGAGTTCGTGCCGAAGCCGGAGCCGGTCCCGGGCGCCGCGCGCCGAGCGGTGACGGTCCTGTTCAAGGCCGCCCGCACCGGACCCTTCTGGCTGCTGGCCGGCACCTTCGCGATCTGCGGCGCCTCCACCAACGGCCTGATCCAGACCCACTTCGTGCCCGCCGCGCACGACCACGGCATGCCCGTCACCGCAGCCGCCTCGCTGCTCGCGGTGATCGGCGTGTTCGACGTGGTCGGCACGGTCGCCTCCGGCTGGTTCACCGACCGCTTCGAACCCCGCAGGCTGCTCGCCGTCTACTACGCCCTGCGCGGCATCTCGCTCCTGTTCCTGCCCATGCTGCTGGCCCCCTCGGTCCACCCGCCGATGCTCTTCTTCATCGTCTTCTACGGCCTCGACTGGGTCGCCACCGTCCCGCCCACCGTCGCCCTGTGCCGCGAGCAGTACGGCGACGACAGCGCGATCGTCTTCGGCTGGGTCCTCGCCTCCCATCAGGTCGGCGCGGCGCTGATCGCCTTCCTCGGCGGCGTCGCCCGGGACGTGTTCGGGTCGTACGACATGATCTGGTACGCGTCCGGCGCGCTGTGCGCGGCGGCGGCGCTGATGGCGCTGGTGATCCGGCGGCGGCCGGTCGCGGTGCCCTTGGCGGCGACGGCCTGAGAGAATCCCCGGAACCCCGGCGACCGCAGAGGGGACGCCGGCCCTAGTGGAACCGCCCCTTGTGGAACAGAAGCGGCAGTTCGCCGTCTCCGTCCCCCGGCCCGAGCGCGTCCACCCGCCCCACCACGATCAGATGGTCCCCGCCGGTGTGCACCGCGTGGATCGTGCAGTCGATCCAGGCGAGGGTGCCCGCGAGACGGGGTGAGCCGGAGGCCGGGGCGGGGTCGTGGGCCACACCCGCGAACTTGTCCGCGCCGCTCACCGCGAACGCCCTGCACAACTCGCCCTGCTGAGCGCTCAGGACGTTGACGCAGAAGACGCCCGCCTGGGCGATGCGGGGCCAGGTCGTCGACGTACGGCCCACCATGAAGGCGACGAGCGGCGGGTCGAGGGAGAGGGAGGAGAAGGACTGGCAGGCGAAACCGGCCGGTTCCTCACCGGGTTCCCCGGGTGCCGTCACCACGGTCACGCCGCTCGCGAAGGAGCCCAGCACGCGCCGGAACTCGGCCTGTTCGACGGGCGCGCGCTCGTCCGCTCGCACACACCGCAGCTCCGGGCGGGGCAGCGCCTCGACCGCGAGGCTCCTGCCGGAGCGGAGATAGCGGACGGCGGCCTCGGCCATTCCTGCTTGTCCCATCACATTCCCATTGAAGCTGACGGTTCGTCAGATTGGAAGGGTTGTCCCCGCCCCACCCCGCCCCGCCGTCAACGGCCCTTGTACTCGGGACTCCTGCGCTCCACGAAGCCCGCCACGCCCTCCTGCGCGTCCTGCGTCGTCATGTTGATCTCCTGGGCGGCGGCCTCCGCGGCGAAGGCGGTGGCGCGGTCGGAGTCCAGGGAGGCGTTCACCAGCTGTTTCGTCAGGGCGAGGGCACGGGTCGGGCCGCCGGCGAGGCGCTCGGCCCATTCGCGGGCCGTCTTGGTCAGCTCCTCGTCCTCCAGGACCCGGTTGACGAGACCCAGACGTTCGGCCTCGCGAGCGGTGAGCGCGTCACCGAAGAACATCAGCTCCTTCGCCCGCCGCGGGCCGATCAGACGGGGGAGGAGATAGGCGCCGCCGCCGTCGGGGACCAGGCCCCGGCGGACGAAGACCTCGATGAACTTCGCCGACTCGGCGGCGAGCACGAGATCGCAGGCGAACGCGAGGTGCGCGCCGAGACCGGCCGCGGTGCCGTTCACCGCGGCGATCACCGGCTTCTCGCAGTCGAGGACGGCCGCGATCAGCCGCTGGGCGCCCAGCCGCAGAGTGCGGGCCACGTCGCCGGCGACGCGTTCTCCCGCCCCGGAGGCTCCGCGCAGGTCCGCACCCGCGCAGAAGCCGCGGCCGGTTCCGGTGAGGACGACGGCCCGCACGTCCGGATCGGCGGACGCACGGCCCAACAGTTCGACGAGCAGGTCCCGTTGATCGGGCGTGAGAGCGTTGAGCACCTCGGGCCTGTTGAGGGTGAGGTACCAGACCTGGCCGTCGACGATGTGCCCGACCTCGCTCACCGGCACACCACCAACGCGTCGAGCGCCACCGCCCCCTGCCCCCGGGGCAGCACCATCAGCGGGTTGATGTCGAGCTCCGCGACCTCGTCCCCGAGCTCCAGGGCCATGCGCTGCACGCGCAGCACGACCTCCACGAGGGCGTCGAGATCCGCGGGCGGCCGCCCCCGGACCCCGTCGAGGAGGGCTCGTCCGCGCAGGTCGTCCAGCATGTCCCGGGCCTGCTCCTCACCGAAGGGCGGCACACGTACGGCCGTGTCCCGCAGCACCTCGACCAGCACCCCGCCGAGCCCGACCGTCACCGTCGGCCCGAACAGCTCGTCGTGTGCGGCCCCCACGACCATCTCGACGCCCCGCTCGACCATCTGGCAGACCAGGACGCCGTCCAGCGGGACGTCCTCGTAGCGGGCGATGTCGGTCAGCTCGCGGTAGGCGTCCCGGACCTGGCTGGCCGAGGTCAGGCCGATCTTCACCAGGCCCAGTTCGGTCTTGTGGGCGATCTTCGCGCCGGACGCCTTCATGACGACCGGGTAGCCCACCAGGCCCGCCGCGCGGACGGCCGCCGCCGCGCTGGTCACCAGCTGCTCGCGCGGCACTCGGATCCCGTACGCCCGCAGCAGTTGCTTCGCCGCGTGCTCGCTCAGCTGCTGGCCGGGGCGCATCAGGGCCTGCGCCTTGCGGAAGGAGGGGGAGGGGCTGCGCGGGGCCTCGTCGAAGGGGGAGCGGTAGCGGCTGACGAAGCGGTGGTGGGCGAGGTAGGCGCGGACCGCGGTGATGCAGTTGCCGACCGTGCGGAAAGTGGCCACCCGGGACGAGCCGAGCAGCACCTCGCGGTAGGCCGGCTCGGTGCCGACGGGCGAACCCCACACCACGCAGACCAGCTTGTCGGTCTGCTCGGCCGCGTCCACCAGGTCCTGCACCAGCCGGTCGCTCAGCGGCGGAAAGGGCCCGGTGACCGGGCAGATCAGTACCCCGACCGACGGGTCCGCGAGGATCGCGTCGATGATCTTACGGCCGCGTTCGTCACCGACCGGGTGGCCGCCGTTGTCGACCGGGTTGGCCACGCTCAGGAACTCCGGTATCCACTGGTGCAGTTCGGCCTGCTTCGCCGCCGAGAGGGTGGGCAGCCCGAGGCCCGCCTCCGTCGCCAGGTCGGCGAAGTGCGCGCCCGTGCCGCCCGAGATCGAGTAGACGACGACCCCTTCGGCGCGTGGCGGCTTCGCGCGGGCCAACAGGGCGGCGGTGTCCTGGAGTTCGTCGAGGCCGTCGACGCGGATCACGCCGTACTGCCGCATCGCTGCGTCCACCACCGTGTCCGCGCCGGTGAGTTTGCCCGTGTGGGAGGCGGCCGTACGGGCGCCGGTCTCGGTGCGGCCGACCTTGACCGCGACCACCGGCACCTTGCGGCGGGCGGCCCGGTCGGCGGCGAGCAGGAAGGAGCGGCCGTTCTTCAGGCCCTCGAGGTAGCAGGCGATGGCGCCGACCTCGGGACGCTCGGCGAAGTAGGAGAGGAAGTCGGCACTCTCCAGATCGGCCTCGTTGCCGGTGGGGGCCCAGTGGGTGAGGCGGATGCCGAGCTCCTGGAGGGCGAAGACGGGGCGGCCCTGGTGGCCGGACTGGGTGATGAGGGCGATCCCGGGCCCGTCGAGGTCGTCGCGGAACGACGAGAAGGCGTTCAGGTTGGTGTTGGGCCCCAGCAGCCGCATCCCGGACTCCGCCACGGCGGCGCCGAGACGCTCCTGCGCCGCCGCCCCCTCCTCGCCGGTCTCCGCGAAGCCGGAGGCGAAGACGACCGCGAACTTCACCTTGGCCTCGGCCAGTTGCCCGATCAGCGGGAGAGGCTCCGCGACCAGCAGGACGGCGAGGTCGATCTGCTCGGGCAGGTCGGCGACGGATGCCACGCAGGGGATGCCGAAGACTGACGGGCGGGTCGGATGCACCGGGTGCAGCCGGGCTCCCACCCGGCCCGCCCAGTCGATCAGCTGCCGGGTGACACCGGTGTTCGGCCGGCCCTCGGCGTCCGAGGCGCCGATCACGGCGACGGACTCCGGCCGGAAGAAGCGGTCCAGATCGGGGACGTCGGCATACAGCGGACGGCCGCCGACGTCGAGATCGTCGACCTCGGCGGGCCGGCCGTGGACGGCGGGCCCGGGTTGCTCGCCGCACGCGACGACCCGGGCCCGGCGGGAGTCGGTGGTGAGGGTGCCGTGGGTTGATCCAAGCATCGGTCCGCCCGCTCCTGTCGTCGTGACAGCACAAATAACTGACGCACTGTCAGATTACAGAACTGACGAGGTGTCAGGAACGGGCGTGCACGCAAAGTTGATGCGCCGACTACAGGACCGCGAGGACCTCCTTGGCCACCCGCTCGCCCGACCGCACCGCACCGTCCATGAAGCCCATCCAGTGGATCGACGTCTCGGTCCCGGCCCAGTGGATGCCGCCGACGGGGGCGCGCAGGGCGGGGCCGTACTGGGTGAGCACTCCGGGAGCGCCGATGGAGACGGGGCCGCCGCGGGTGTAGGCCTCGTTGTTCCAGCGTTGCAGGACGAACGAGGTGGGGGAGGCCGCTTTCGAGCCGAAGTACGTCACGTAGTCCTTGAGGACGGCCGCCTTGACCTCCGCCTCGCTCGCCGCGTCGTACTTGCGGGCCTCGTCGGCCTCGATGAAGCCCATCAGGGCGCCGTAGGAGGCGTCGGGCGGGGAGTTGTCGAAGGTCGAGCTGATCACGCCGGTGTCGCTGACCACCTGGCCGTTGAGGCCGTCCGCCCGCCAGAAGGGGGTGTCGTAGATCGCGATCGCCTTGCCGACCGAGGCCATCGGCAGGCGCTGGGTGAGCTGGTCGCGGGCGGCGGGCAGCAGCGGGTCGTAGGTGATGCGGGCCGCGAGCGGCGGCGGTACGGCGACCACGACGCGCTTGGCGGTGACGGTGACGCCGTCGGCCGTGACGACGTACTTCGCGCCGGCCTTGGTGATCGTGCGCACCGGGGCGTTCAGCACCACCCGGTCGCCCAGCGTGGCGGCGAGCTTGATCGGCACCACCTGGGAGCCGCCGACGAAGCGCAGCTCCTGGGCGCCGCCCGCGGTCTCGGTGAGGCGTTCCAGGGTGCCAGGGGTGGTCTCGTTGCCGGCCGCGGCGATGTAGAAGAGGACGAACAGCAGGGAGAGTTCACGGGGTTCGGCCGAGAAGATCGACGTGCAGGCCACGTCCAGGAGGAACTTGGCCGACGGGATCACGGCGTTGGCGCGCAGCCAGCTCTCGAAGGTCTGCCGGTCCCATTCCTCGGCCTTGGCGGCGGTCCAGGGCGCGTCCAGCGGGATGGTCTTGGCCATGTCGTCGAGGGAGGCCTGGACGATCGCCGCGTTGGCGAGACCGGCCGCGTCGATCGGCGGGACCGAGCCGAGGAGGCCGTCGGTGGCGTAGGGGGTCTTCTTGCCGTCCTTGTAGAGCAGGTTCTTGCCGGTGTTGTAGGTGGGGAAGGTCCCCACCCCGAGCGAGTCCGCAAGGGCCTTGATGCGGTCCTGGGTGGGGCCGATGAACTCGCCGCCGCCCTCCGTGACACCGCCGCCCGCCAGAGGCAGGTTGAGGACCCGGCCGCCGACCCGGTCGCGGGCCTCCAGTACGGCGACGGTCTTTCCGCCCGCGACCAGGTCACGGGCCGCGGTGAGCCCGGCGAGACCGCCGCCGACGATCGCGACGTCCACGTCACGGGTGGCGGCGGAGGCGGGGGAGGCGGCGGTGCCGGTGAGAGCGACGGCACCGGCCGCCGCGGCGGCACCGCCGAGCAGGGAGCGCCGGGAGAGCGGGGAGAGCTGTCTTTCGCGTGCCACGTGCGTCCTCCGTAGTGGAGAGAGTGTGGAGCTAGAACATGAGAAGTGTTCACATTCTGGCCCCGCACGGTGGCACACGACAACGCTCCCGCCACATCTCTCACAGATGTAACAGGAGCGCCGGTGAAGCGAGTTGGGGTGCTCTCCGTCAGACGGGAAGCCGCGAGAGCCTGCCCGCGCCGGCCTTCTCGACGGCCTTCGCGATCTTCTCCGCGTCGATCGCGACCTCGCGGAAGGTGCCGCTGATGGGAGTGACGTACCCGGTGAAGAAGAGCCCTGGGGCGTCGTCGGGGCAGCGGGAGCCGTTGACGACCGGTCTGCCATGGGCGTCGAGGACGCCGAGGTGGCCGACCAGGCCCTCCAGCGAGCGGGCGTAACCGGTCGCCGCGATCACCGCGTCCGGGCCGACGCGGGTGCCGTCGGCGAGCAGCACCTCGCCGTCCTCGAAGCCCTCCACGGCGGCCACCACCTCGACCCTGCCCTTGCGGATCGCGTCGATGAGGCCGACGTCCTGGACCGGGATGGCGCCCTCCTTGACCCGGCTGTAGAGCCCGGTGTCGGGGCGGGGCAGTCCGTGCTCCGACAGGTCCGGCACGCTGAGCTTCGCCATGGGCCGGGCCAGCCGGTCCACGAGGCCCACCGGCAGCCGCCGTACCAGAACGCCCGTGTACTGGGCGGCCCAGCCGGCCGTGGAGCGGCGGACGATGTGCGGGGCGGTGCGCACGGACAGCCGTACCCGCGAGGCGCCGCCCTCGACCAGGTCCACGGCGATCTCGGCGCCCGTGTTGCCCACGCCGACGACGAGGACGTCACGTCCGGCGTAGGGCTCGGGGTTGCGGTACTCGCCGGCGTGCCGGAGTTCGCCCTTGTAGGTGTCGCGGCCCGGCCAGTCCGGCAGCAGCGGGGTGTGGTTGTAGCCGGTGGCGACGACCACCGCGGCGCCGGTCAGCTCGCGGCCGCCGGTCGCGTGCAGCAGCCAGCCGGTGCCGTCGGGGGTGCGCTCGACACGCGAGACCTCGACGCCGGTGACGGTCTCCAGCTCGTGGAACTCGGCGTACTTCTCCAGGTAGCGCACCACGTCGTCGCGGGCGACCCAGCGGCCGAAGCGGCGGGGCATCGGGAGGCCCGGCAGGGCCGACAGACGGCGGGTGGTGTGCAGGTGCAGCCGGTCGTAGTGGCGCCGCCAGGACGCGCCGACGTGCTCGGACTTCTCCAGCACGACCGCGCGGATGCCCCGGGCGCGCAGCGCGTACGCGACGGAGAGTCCGGCCGGACCGCCGCCGACGACGTACACGGGGCGATCGGGCTGGTCGGGGCGGTCTGCGGGTGTGGAGTCGGCCATGAGCGCGAGCGTAATCAGACAGCGCGTTGATGGGTCTCGGTCAAGATGGGAATTGGTTGCGGATCGATCACGGCTGTAGGAGGGGTGGGTGGGACCTGTGGCGTAGGTCACCTGGTTGTGCGTGTACGGAAAAGTCACCTCGGTGGGCGCACAGGATTCCGGCGGCGACCGCGGTCTTCCCGGGGTCCGGGATCTGACGTACCGTCAGATTTCATGGACACGATCTGGCTGACCGGCGCGCAATGGCTGGCCGTCCTGCGCATCGGCCTCGGGCTGTGGTGGCTGGAGAGCTGGCGGCACAAGGACAAGAGGACGTGGTTCGAGGGCGGCGGCATCACCTGGGCCGCGGACATCGCCGCCAAGCACCGCTGGACCCCGGTCCGCAGCGGCTTCGACGTGCTGGTCGCGCCCCGCCCCAGGACGATGGCGTACGTCGTCGCGTACGCCGAACTCGCCCTCGGCGCAGGCCTGATCCTCGGCTTCCTGACCCCGCTCGCGCTGGTCGGCGGCCTGCTCCTGAACGTCCTCTACTTCACGCTCATGATCCACGACTGGGCCGAGCAGGGGCAGAACTCGATGATGGCCCTCATCTCGCTCGTGGCCCTGTTCGCGATGTCCTGGCAGACGTGGTCGCTCGACGCCGCGCTGGGCTGGTTCTGATGGGCGCGAGATACGACCTGCCGGAGGCGGACGCCTTCACGCGGACCTACTGGGACGCGGCGGCGCGGGGCGTCCTGCTGCTCAGGCACTGCGGGGCCTGTGACCGGGTCCACCACTATCCCCGTGAGTTCTGCCCGCGCTGCTGGAGCGAGGACGTCACCTGGTCCGCGGCCACCGGCCGTGCCACGCTCCACACCTGGTCCGTCGTCCACCGCAACGACCTGCCGCCCTTCAAGGACCGCACCCCGTACGTCGCCGCCGTCGTCGACCTCGCCGAGGGCCCCCGGATGATGACGGAGATCGTCGACTGCGCACACGAGGATCTGCGGGCCGGGCTGGAGCTGGAGGCGGTGTTCCCGGACGGGGTGCCGAGGTTCAGGCCGCGCGAGGCAACTGTGGCCGTTGGGGGATGAGCGACGGGCGTCGACCTTGTCAGGGACCGTCGATCGTGCCGGTGAGGACCTGCGGCCTGGCTGGAGTTTGAGGCGGTGTTCCCGGGCGGGGTACCGAACTTCAGGGCGGGCTGGGGGTCTGGGGCGTTGGGGATGAGCGACGGGCGTCGACCTTGCCGGGGACCGTCGTTCGTGCCGGTGCGGATCTGCGGGCCGGGCTGGAGCTGGAGGCGGTGTTCCCGGGCGGGGTAGCGAAATTCAGGCCGCGCGAGGTCTCCGGGGCGGTTTGAATGGGTGGATGACCGACGTCGACGATCAGCACCTCATCCGTCCCTTCACCCCGCTGCACGGCCACGGCCTGCGCCTGTGCGCCTGGGACGCGGACTCCGACGCCCAGGCCCAGGACTGGCTGCGCGGCGCGCTGGACCCCGAGTTCGGGCGCTGGAACACGCCTCTCACCCTGATCCACGACCTCGACGGCGCCCGTGCCGCCCTGCGACGCAGGGCTGAACAGGCGGCGCAGGGCACGAGCGTGTCGTACCGGATCACGGACGAGTCGAGCGGTACGACGATCGGACACCTCGGCATCAACGTCATCGACCACGTCATGCGCACCGCCCGTGTCGGCTACTGGGTGCTGCCCGAGGCCCGCGGCCACGGGGTGGCCACCCGCGCGCTCCGCCTCGGCGCCCACTGGGCCCTCACCGACCTCGGCCTGCACCGGCTGGAGCTGGGGCACGCCCTCGGCCACGGCGCCTCCTGCACCGTCGCCGAACGCTGCGGCTTCCGCTACGAGGGAACGCTACGGGGCGCGATGTTCGAGGCGGGACGGCACGACGCGTTCCGGGACGTGCACCTGCACGCCCGACTGGCGACCGACCCCGAACCGTCGTAATTCGGAGGCGTCCGGCGCGCTCGCGCAGGATCATGAGACATGCCTCCCACAGCCTGGCACTCCACCCACGACCTCGACGAGTTCCTCACCCGCGCCGGTGACTTCCTGCGCTCCCGCCCGGACCTGCACACCGTTGTCCTCACCGTGACCGAGGGGCTACGCACCCGCGGGCTCCATGCGTACGGCGACGACGCGCCCCTCTTCGGGCTGCTGGAGGAGGACGGGAACGTGCGGGGGGCCTACTTCCGGACCCCTCCGTACCGGCTGTATCTCACGCCCCTGACCACCGCGCGGGCCGACTCCCTCGCCGCCCATCTGGCGGCCCTCGGCCAGGCCGTCCCCGGCGTCAGTGCCGAGGCCGCGACCGCGGCCGGTTTCGCCGAGGCCTGGCGGCGCCGGACCGGGGTCGAGGCCGTGCCGTATCAGCGCCAGCGGCTGTACCGGCTGGACACGCTGACCGAGCCGGAGCCGGTGCCGCAGGGGCGGCCGAGGATCGCGGGGGAGGGCGACCGGGAGCTGTTGGTGCGCTGGTTCGGAGAGTTCGTCCGGGACATCGGCGAGAGCGAGAACGACGCTGTGCGCGCCGAGTCCTGGGCCGACGCCCGCCTCGCCTACGGCGGCGTCACCCTCTGGGAGGCCCCCGACGGCACCCCCGTCTCCATGGCCGGCCTCACCCCGCCGGTCGCCGGCCAGATCCGGGTGGCGCCCGTCTACACACCGGCCGGTCTCCGCGGCCGCGGGTACGCCGGTGCCGCCACCGCCGAGGTCAGCCGGCTGGCGCGGGAGCGGGGCGCCGACGAGGTGCTGCTCTTCACCGACCTGGCCAACCCGACCAGCAACGGCCTCTACCAGCGCATCGGTTACCGGCCGGTGGCGGACTTCGCGGTGTACGACTTTCAGGGCCAGAGCAGTTCCTGAGCCCAACCTGCTTCGGAACGAAGGTAGTTGAGGCGGACATGCCGCCTGCGCTCGTCGCCCTGGAAGAACTCCACCTCGTCCGGAAGCAGCCGGTACAGCGTCCAGGACGGCACCGGCACCTCCGGCTCGCGCTGCGCCCGCTCCCAGGCCTCCTCGGACACCCTCGCCAACTCCCCGAGCGAGCCCAGCACTTCGCTCTGCCGTCCGGTGAGCGCGGCGGCCAACGCGCCGGTCGAGCGGGCGTGCAGGTCGGCCTGGCCCTGCTCGGAGGGCGCGGCGCTCACCGGCCCCTTCACCCGCACCTGCCGGCCGAGGACCGGCCAGTAGAAGCCGAGGGCGGCGTACGGCCGTGCCGACAGGTGACCTCCCTTGCGGCTGTGGGAGTGGCTCGCGAAGGCCCAGCCGTCCTCGTCAGCGCCGTGCAGCATCACGGTGCGTACGTCGGGCCGGCCCTGCCCGTCCGCCGTAGCGAGGGACATGGTGTGCGGCTCGGTCTGCCCGGCGGCCACCGCCTCCGCGAACCAGGTGGTGAAGAGCTCCAGCGGGGTGGCGGGCGCGGTCGCGGGGTCGAAGGAGGGCAGCGAGGTGACCTCCGGGTCCCACACCCGCAGCGACCTGAGCAGCTCGTGAAGATCGGTTGCCATGCCTCAGACGGTACCGAGGTCGGACGTCACCCACCTTTCGGGCCGCATCCGGAGGATCACCTGCTCGCCGTGGTTCTTGGCGGCGAACTCCACGTACCCGTCGACTTTCTCGGCCGGCAGGTAGCGGGCGGAGATCTCCCGGAGGTCTTCGACGGTGCCCGGCCGGGAGTCGACGACCGGCCCCTCCACGGACACGTACCGGATGGTGGGCTCGACGCGCTCGACGAGCAGGGAGAAGCGGCCGGCCGCCCGGATCAGTCCGTGCTTGCGGGAATCGCGCCCGGTCATGATCCAGATGTCACCACCGGGCGTGTACTGGTACCAGATCGGCAGAGCGAGCGGCGCGCGCCCCTCTCCGGCGTCGACCGCCAGCGCGGCGACATGCGGCTCGGCCAGGAACTGTTCACGTTGCTCACGAGTCAGGGCCATACAGTTCAGGGTACTTCGCACACTTGAGGGAGGGACGGCCGTTGAATCGCCTGTCCGGTACGGCAGTTGGCGCCGCCGGAGTACTTCTGCTCGCGTCCCTCGCCGCCTGCGACTCCACCACCACCGCCCATTCCTCCCTCACCGCCCCCGAGCTCTACTACCTGCGCCCCTACGGTGACAAAACCGGCCCGAAGGACAAGATGCCCTTCGCCGTGACGGCCGAGGACGGGAACGGGCCCGGGGTCCGCCGGCTCACGGTGGAGGTGGCGCCCGACGGACGGGACGTGGTCCGGCTGAAGAAGTACGGCCCCTGCGAGGGCGACTCCGCGCATCTGACCTGCGAGGTCGACGGCGATTACAGCAACTGGGCGGACAACGCCCGTGCGCAGCCGCACGCGGTCAAGGGCGCGAAGGCCGGTGCCACGGCCGTCGTCCGGTACACGTACACCACGAAGAGCGGCAAAGAGCTCACCGCGCGGACCCGGTTCGTCGTCGGCGAGCCGGTCGTCGAGGCGGTGGCACCCGCGTACGCGAAGGATCCCCTGCGGCCCGGCTCCGAGCTGGTCTCCCCGCTCGTCGTGCGGAACACCGGCGAGGTGCCCGTCAAGGGGCTGGGGATCGCGATGACCGCCGGCGGGACGGAGTTCACGCAGGAATACGACAACTGCCGTTACCCCGAGCTGAGCAAGGGCCATCTCGCGGTGTGCGAGCTGCCCGAGGTGACCATCGACCCGGGAGAGACGCTCGTCGTCCGCCCCGCCATGAGACTGCGCGTCCCCACAGCGCAGATGTACCCCTCCTACGGCCGCGACGTCTGGGCCCTGGACATGGGCCCGGGTCAATACCACAGCTACTCGAAGGGCGGCGAGCCCGGCGACGGACCCGACCTGGAGGCCGAGCCCACCGCCGGCACCGAGGGCACCTTCGTCGGGGGCGGCGGATCCACCCAGCTCGTCGTCGACACCCACGCCGACTACCAGGTGTCCGACGTCGAACTGCGCGGCGCTCCCGGCACCCGGCGCACCTTCCGCATCGAGGTCACCAACAACGGGCCCGCCGACGCCGGCACCACGGCCGAGCTGGTCTTCGAGCCGCCCTTCGAGCTGACCGTGGTGAAGGAGCCCATGGAGGAGTACGACGACGGCGTCTACCGGGCGTACTGCGACAACAACGGCTTCACCTACACCTGCGAGGTACCCGACCTGAAGCCGGGACAGTCCCGTTCCTTCGAGTTCACGGCCGAACTCGGCGCCCCCGGCGAGGGCACCCTGAGCCTCCTGGAGAAGGACCCCTCCAGCCCGTGGGACGTGGGCCGCAGGGACCCGGACACCTCCAACGACAAGGCGACCATCAGAGTCGTGCATTAGAAACCGGAAACGGCCGGTATCGCTGCTACACCCAGCCCCGCTGGGCAGCCCGCACGCCGAGCTGGAATCTGCTCGCCGCACCCAGCCGCTCCTGCAGCTCGCTCACCCGCCGGCGCAGGGTACGCAGACTCACTCCCAGATGGCGAGCCACGGCCTCGTCCTTCATTCCGGCCGCCAGCAGCCGGGTCAACGTCCTCTCGCTCTCGGAGAGCCCACCGTCGTCGACCGCCTGACCCAGCGGCGCGGCCTGCTGCCAGGCCAGTTCGAAGAGCTTCTGCAGGGCCTCGGTCACCGCCGAGTGCCACACCACGACGGCACAGTAGCCGCCGGCCGCGGAGGCGGTCAGCGGCAGCAGCGCCCGGCATCCGTCGACCACCAGCAGCTTGAGCGGCACGGAGGGCAACACCCGCGCCTGCTCGCCGAGTTCGACCATCCTGAAGGCGCGGGTCAGGATCTTCGGATCCTCCAGGCCGGTCGCCGAGTAGATCGCACGAGAGAGGATCCCGCGGCTGAGCAGATCGGCCTGGCGGTCCACCTGCGGACCGGCAGGGGCGAGATACGGCGGTGTGTCGAAAAGGCACACCTCGTGCTCCGCGCGCGCGTACATCTCCTCCAGGCGTGCCGCGATGGCGCCCTCGCCGGAGGCCACCTCGACCAGCCGGGACGGTTCCTCGCGCAGCAGTCCCGCCTCGTACGCGGTCGCCATCTCCTCGGCGGTGGCGGCCAGCAGCTCGGACTCCGACTCACGCCGCCTGATCAGCGCGCGGATCGCCACCCGGGGGTCGACGGCTCTCAACCCGCCCATGGAGTCCGGTGGTTGCAGCAGCCCGAGCGTGAGCAGCCGGTTGCAGGCCTCACGGACCCGGCCCGGGGAGGCACCCGTCAGCAACGCCCAGCCGGCCGCGCCGGCGTCGGGTTGGTTGAGGATGGCCTGGTACACCAGCTCGTCGAACGCGGAGACCCCCACCGCGGCCCAGGGGCTCGCGGCGGGGGTCTGCCCTGCCGTGTCGTACGCCGTGTTCACCATGGCTCGGCACGGTAGGCGATCTTTGTTAAGGCCGTTTGTCCCGGCCTGGGACGCCGTTCACTTCAGGCCGTCTCCTTCAGGCCATCCATGTCGGTGCGACTACTTCAGGCCGAACGCCCGCAGCACGGTCTGGTCGACGGCGTTGCCGCTCCGGTCGGCGGCCCGTACGCGCAGGGACACGAACGCGGCGCCCTTCGGATGCTTGAGTTCCAGCTCGCCGCGTTTCACCTTCACCTCCTTCCAGGACGTGCCGTCGTCGTAGGAGACCCAGGCCTTCAGGCCACCGGCCGTGACGCCGCCCGACTGGTTACGGACGGAGAGTCCGAGCTTCGACGTGTGCCTTGCTTCGGCACGGCCCAGGAGGTCGAGCCCGTGCACGTCGTAGTCGACCGAGAGCAGCGGCAGCGCCGTGGGCTGGTCCGTGTGCGCCGAGGCGAAGGACCACTCGGTGTGGGTGCCGGTGGAGTAGGCGGCCCAGTCGGCCGTGCGCCGGGCGTCGAGCACGAGGCGGTACGAGGTCTTCGCCGCCGGGACGTCGAAGGTGCCGATTCCGCCGAGCGCGGTGTCGCCGACCAGTTGTCCGTCCGCGTACAGCGTGCCCTTCGCGGTGTCCTGGACGTTGTCCACCGCCCCGTAGTGACCCGGCGTGGAGTCGCTCAACTCCGGGACTCCGAAGGTGAGTTTGTCGCCGGTGCGCTGGGAGAGGGCGTACTGCTCGCTGGTCGCCGGGCGGACCACCGGGCGCAGCCAGTCCTCGGTGGGCAGCCTGCCCGCCTTGTCGAAGGTCTGCAGGGAATCCCACTGCGGCCTGTTCGCCTTCGTGTCGGGATAGACGGCGTGCCAGATCCGGTTGTCGGAGACGTTGTAGTACTCGGTGCGCTCCGTGCCGAGCCGCACATTGTCGGTGGTCGCGATGTCGGTGCTCTGCCCGGGACGGAACCTGTACACGGCGTCCTTGCCGACCCGACCGGCCTTGTCCGCGTGGTAACGAACCGTCTGCTTCACCGTGTTGGAGCCGTTCAGGTTGTACGTCTGCCGGCCAGAGACGGCGCCTGTCTGCGTGAACATCACGCTGTACACGTACGGGCTGACCGCGGTGCCGTCCAGCTTCAGCGTGACCTTCTTCCCGCTCTTCAGCAGGGCTCCGAGCTTCGCGCCGTCCTCGCCGGTGGCGGTCATCAGCGGGATGGCCGCGCTCTTCACCCAGGAGATCCAGTACCCGGGCGTCTCGTGGTAGGCGAGGACGTAACCGGCTCCGGCCGCGGTCGCGTTGGCCAGTGCCTCGTCCGCCGTCGCACCGGCGGCCACCCGGACGACCGCCACCTTGCCCTTGACGTCGAGCCCCGCGAAGTCGGCCGCGCTGCCGCTGCCCGCGTCCACCGCCCGGACCGTGCGGTCACCGCTGAACTTCACCGGGAACCCGGTGGACGTCTGCGCGTAGTCGAGGGGCAGCGCGTACTTCTCGGGGCTGGTGACGCTTGCCGTCAGCTCCTTGGCGTACAGACGGAACTTCGAGGAGAACTCGAGGGTGCCCTCGGTGACCTTCTCGGTGGGGGCCACGTAGACGTGGTCGGTCCACCAGCCCTGGCTGTAGGTAAGTCCCCAGGCGCCGCCCGGCCCTTCCCGCTTCCAGGTGGTGCTGAAGCCCTGGAACTCCGAGTCCTCCTTGGTCTTCGGCTTGATCTCGACCGCCGTGCGGGCGTCGAGGACGACCTCGGTGTCCTTGTCGACCTTGATCTGCGGATCGCCGACGACCGAGGTGCTCATCTCCAGTCCGGCCGCGTCCCGCTGCGAGATCCAGGACGCCGTGGAGTACGTGCCGGCCGGCACCTTGAAGGTGTAGCCGCTGCCGATGAACCCGTACGTCTCGTACGCGCCGTTCAGTTCCTGCAGCGTGAAGATCGACGCCGAGGTGGACGGCTTGCCGTCCCGACCCACCAGCGACAGCTTCAGGTCGAAGGTCTTCGCCAGCTTCTCGAAGCCGACGGCGGTGGTGACCTGGACGCCGTCGGCGCTCGCGGTGATGTGGCCCGTGTACCGGCCCGTCGCCTCCTTGGCTGGGTCGACGGTGACGGCGACGGTGGCGGTGCCCTTCGCCGGGACGGTCACGGTGTCCGCGTTCGGGGCGGCGTCGGGGAGCGACGAGGAGATCTTCAACTCCACCGCTTTGTCCGTGGTGTTGGTGTAGGTGAGGTCCTTGCTGTCGGTCTCGGTGTCGCTCGCCTCGAACGTGCCGAAACTCGACGCCGGCGTCGCGAAGACGCCCTGATTGACGGCCCGTACGGCGTCGACCCGGCCGTCACCCTGCTCGAACACGGAGTTGACGGTGTTCGTCTTCGCGGTGGTCGCGAGCGCCTGCTTGAGCTGCTGTCCCGTCCAGTCCGGATGGGCCTGCGCGACCAGCGCCGCGGCGCCCGCGACATGCGGCGTCGCCATGGACGTACCGCTCGACGTCGTGTAGTAGTCGTCGACCGGCGTGCCCATGGTGGTGCCGGCCGCGCGGGCCGCGGTGATGGCGGCGCCCGGAGCCGTGATCTCCGGCTTGACCGCGAAGTCGCCGATGCGCGGACCCCGGCTGGAGAACGAGGCCAGCTTGTCGGACTTGTCGACCGCGCCGACCGTCAGCGCCGAGTCGGCGATGCCGGGGGTGCCGATGGTCTGCTCGGACGGGCCGGAGTTGCCCGCCGCGATCACGAAGAGGGTGCCGGTGGACGCGGACAGCTCGTCGACCGTCTCACTCAGCACGTCCGAGGGGCCGGACGCGTCACCGCCCAGCGACATCGACACGATCTTCGCGCCGGAGTGCGCGGCCCACTCCATGCCCGCGATGATCCAGGAGTCCTGGCCGCGGCCGTCGTTGCCCAGCACCTTGCCGACCAGCAGCTCCGCGCCCGGCGCCACACCCTTGCGCCTGCCGTCCGAGGCCGCGCCCGAGCCGACGATCGTGGACGCCACATGGGTGCCGTGACCGTGGCCGTCCTGCACCGCCTGGCCCGGCACGAAGCTCGTCGACTCGGCGATCTTCCCCGCGAGATCCGGGTGACCGGCGTCCACGCCCGTGTCCAGTACGGCGACCTTGACGCCCTTGCCGTCGTAGCCCGACTTCCACACCTCGGGCGCGCCGATCTGCGGCACGCTGACGTCGAGGGACGCCTCGACCTTGCCGTCGAGCCAGATCTTGTCGATGCCCTCGCCGAGCTGCCGCGCGGCCTTCGTGGTGGGTGCGGTGCCGAGCGCGGGGGCGATGTCCGCCCAGAAGGCGGTCGACTTCCGCGCGCTGAGCGAGGCGCCGTCGATCGTGGGCAGCCTGAGTATCCGGCGAGCGCCGTCGGGGGTCGCGTTGCCCTTCGTGTACGTCGCGATCACCGGGGTGTCGCCGGTCTTCGCATCGGCGTACCCCTGCTTCACCAACTGGGTGACGTTGAAGAGTGCCGGGTCGAGACGGCCCGCGTTCACGAGCGGGATCGCGTCCGACGGCAGGACACTGACCTCGCCGTCCTTCTCGCTGGACAGGAAGGTGGCGGCCTCGCGGCCCTTGCCGCGCTGGACGTCGAGGGCGTACTTGCCGTCCGGCCCGGCGCTGAGGGACACGGTGTCACCGGTGATGAGGGTGACGGTCTGCGTACTCGTCGCACCGGTCCCGGCGCCGCTCCGTACGGGCGTGGATTCCGGTGCGGTGACCTGCGATCCGAAACCGGCCGCGGCGGGCGTGATCGCGCCCGTGAGCAGTCCGGCCGCTCCTGCCACGGCCCAGAAGGCGTGGTGTCTTCGCATGGGTGGCGTCCTCCCCTGAACACTGACGACGCTTCCGGCCTGGTGAGCGGAAGCCAGTGCTCAGAGTGAGCGCTGCGCGGAAAGCGGCTCAAGGGAATCCTGTGGCCGAGGAGTGCCAATGCACCCTTCGGCCACGGTGGTTGGCGGTCTTCGTAGACCCACTGATCAGGTGGGGGAGTTGCTCGTAGACGGCCCTACTGACTTCGGCTCGGCAGGGTGATCTTTGGCGATGTGCCTGTCGGGCCAGGGGTGCGGGCTGTGTTTCGTGCTGTGTGAGATATGCGGATGGGGGCGGGCTGACCGCTGCGGGACGGCAGCGTCGGGAGGCCGTACGGTGGCAGGCGGCTGTGCTGTTCGAGCAGAGGATCAAGCCGCTGGAGGTCGCCCAGTGCCTCAGAGTGAGCCGGGAGTCGGCCTACCAGTGGCATCAGCTGTGGCGGGACGGCGGGATCGAGGCCCTGGTATCGCGCGGGCCGAGCGGATCACGGTGCCGTCTGTCGCCGCGCTGCCTGGAGAAGCTCGCCGCGTATCAGTCCAGAGACCTCTGTTCCGCGCTTGGAGGGCTGTCCCTTCTGGAGCTGGACTCGGCCCGCGGCGGGCGCGTCCGCCTGCACGACGTCATCCGGCACCTTCTGCGCAGCCGCCTGGTGATGGAGGCGTGCAACGCGTAAATGGTGCGCTCGTCAACGCCGTTGCCGCGAGTTTGCCCCTGGCCGACCCCGCGACCTTCACCCGCCCCTGGTTCGGCTGGGGCGACGCCCTCTTCGCCGAGCTGCTCCTCGACCTCACAGGACGCTCGACGGCAGCCCTGCACCCTCGCCTGTCCACCACCCAACCGCCCTCACGGTAAGGACACTTCCGACCTCCCGGCGCCGGCGGTCGCTACGATCTGCGGCGTGTGCGCAAACATTGTGGTCGCCGAAGACGACGCGAAGCAGGCCGAACTGGTGCGCCGCTACCTGGAGCACGAGGGTCACGCCGTCACGGTCGTCGAGGACGGCCGGACGGCTCTCGAGACGGTCCGGCACCAGGAACCCGACCTGGTCGTCCTCGACGTGATGATGCCCGGGGCCGACGGCCTCGACGTCGTACGGATCCTGCGCGCCGAACGCCGGGAGGTGCCGGTGCTGATGCTGACGGCCCGCAGCACCGAGGACGATCTGCTGCTCGGCCTCGACCTCGGCGCCGACGACTACATGACCAAGCCGTTCAGTCCGCGTGAACTCACCGCCCGGGTACGGACGTTGCTGCGCCGCAACCGGCGCGGCCCCGACCCGGCTCCGGCGACCGTACCCGCCTCCGCTCCCGCCTCGGAGCCCGAAGCGGCCCCGGACGACGAGGTGTTGGCGGTCGGCGCGCTCAGGGTCGATCCCTTGCGGCACGAGGTGTCGGTCGCCGGGACGCCCGTCGACTGCACGCCCGGTGAGTTCCGTATTCTCGCGGCGATGGCGGCCGAGCCCGGCCGGGTCTTCACCAGGGCACGGCTCCTGGACGAGCTGCACGGCTTCGACAAGTACATCAGCGGCCGGACCGTCGACGTGCACGTCATGAACCTGCGCAAGAAGATCGAGCGCGCCCCACGACGGCCGGCCCGCCTCATCACCGTCTTCGGCGTCGGCTACAAACTCACGGACCCCGCGAAGAACGTGCGCCATGCGTCGTCCTGACAGGGGAGGTGCGGCGGGGGCCGCCCGGCTGCCGCTGCGCAAGAGCCTGGCGGGGCGGCTGTTGACCGTGACGGCGCTGGTGGCCTCGTGCTCGGTCGCCGCGACCGCCTGGCTGGCCGTGCAGACGACCTCCGTCGCGATCCGCCAGGAGCAGGGGCAGAACCTCAAGTCCGACGCGAAGATCTACAACACCCTCCTCGGCTACGCGGCCACCCACCCCGACTGGGACGGCGTCGACACCACCATGCGAGATCTGGCCCAGGAGTCCGGGCGCCGGATCGTGCTCACCACGCCGGGCCGACGCCCGATCGTGGACTCGGCCGACTCGCGCTCAGCGGGCGCCGGTCCGTCCGACGATCTGCTCGCTCAGCAGGCCTCAGCGGTCGTGGATCCACGCTCCGTCGACACCGTGCTGGTGCCCGACGCGGCCAAGGCCGGCGCCGACCGCGTCGATCCACGGGCCGTGGGGCCCTTCCGGCTGTCCGCGAAGGAACACGACGCACTGCGGAAGGCCGCCGCCGGGAGGGTGAAGTGCCTCAGCCAGATGGGTATTGCCGCCGACGTCGTCGAGAGCCCGGGCGGACGGCCCCGCGTCCAGTTCGTGAGCGACGAGATCGAAGGGGGGATCGACAGCGTCACCGACCGTGACCTGGAGGCCAAGTGCTTTGCGTCCTACCCGGTCGGTCCCACCGCGACCGAGCGGAAGGCCCTGAGCGCCCTCAACCAACTGGCTGACGCCTGTCTGAAACGACAGGGTCGCACCGCCGTGAAACTGAACCTGGACCTGTCCTGGGACCGGAGTTACGCATACGGGCGGGACGGCGCGGTCTCCGGCGCCGAGGACGGCCTCAGCGATCGGGAGGCGAAGGCCCTGGCCGCCAAGAAGGCGGAGGACGCCGCGACGGCCGAACGCAAAGCGGCTTCCGGCGGCGCACTCGACTACGCCCCCGCCGAGATCCGCGACAGCGCGTACGACCGGGCCGTGGCCAACTGTGTCGAAAGCGCCCGCCGGGAACAGCTCACGGGCTATGTCGCCGAGCCCGCACTCCTGTTCATCGACGGCCCCGGTGCCGCCGGCGTGCCTGGCTTCGACCTCTCCCGCGCCAACACCGCACGCATCGCCGGTGTCACCGCTCTGGTCCTCGCCCTCACCGTCGGCGCCTCGGTGCTCGCCGGAGCCAGGCTCGTACGCCCGTTGCACGCGCTCACCGGCGCCGCCCAGCGCATGCGGGAGGGCTTGGACGCGACGCCGGTGCCCGTGCCCGTCGTCTCCGACAACGAGATCGGACGGCTGACGGCGGCCTTCAACGACATGGCCGCGCACCGGGCCCGCCTGGAGGAGCAGCGCAAGGTGATGGTCAGCGATGTCGCCCATGAGCTGCGAACGCCGCTGAGCAACATCCGGGGCTGGCTGGAGGCGGCCCACGACGGACTGGCCGTGCCGGACCCCGCGTTCGTCTCCTCGCTCCTGGAGGAGGCGGTGCAGCTCCAGCACCTCATCAACGACCTCCAGGATCTGGGCGCGGCCGACGCGGGCGCCCTGCGGCTGCACCGGAAGCCGGTACGGATCGACGAGCTGCTCGGCCAGGTCGCCGCCGCGCACCAGGGGTTGGCCGAGACGGCGGGCGTCACCCTCACGGTCCTGACACCGCCGCCGGGCACCCCTCACCCACCGCTCCTCGACGCCGACCCCGTACGGCTGCGGCAGACCGTCAGTAACCTGCTCTCCAACGCGGTGCGCCACACCCCGGCCGGCGGCACGGTGACCCTGCGCCGGTACGTCTCCGACCCGGGGGACGAGCTCGCCGTGGAGGTGTCCGACACCGGCAGTGGCATTCCGGCGGGCGACCTCCCGTACGTGTTCGACCGTTTCTGGCGGGCGGAGAAGTCCCGCAATCGCAGCACCGGCGGCAGCGGCCTCGGCCTGGCGATCGTCCTCAAGCTCGCCGAGGCCCACGGCGGCACGGTGGACGTGGCGAGCACGGAGGGGGAGGGGGCCACCTTCACCCTGCGGCTGCCGACAGCAGAGTCACGGAAGCCGGAGGGCCCCGGTCGACCCTGATGGGATGACGACAGCGCTCTGACAGTTTCCTCACAAGTGGCCGTCAGGGTGAAGCCATGCCCGGAACCTGGTGCGGATCGGCAACCAGGAACGACCAAGCCGGGCTGGAACTGGAGCCCTCACATGTCCCGCCGTCTCACTCTGCGCCCGCTGCGTATCGCTGTCCTGACCGGCGTCGCGGCCGGCGCGCTGCTCGTCCCGGCCACCGCGGCCTTCGCCACCGACCCGACTCCGTCGCCGAGCGCGACCGACTCGACCTCGGCCGACAAGGAGGCCCTGGCGAAGAAGAAGGCCGAGGACGCCAGGACGCTCAAGGAGGCCGAGGCCCGGAAGGCCGCCGAAGCCCAGAAGGCCGGAGGCAACGGCTACCCGCGTGGCGGTGTCGCCGCGGGCGAGGCCCCCGCCAAGGACGACAACACCGGCACGCTCATCGGCTCGGCCACGGGCGCGCTGCTGCTCGCGGGCGCCGGCACCTACGTACTGCGCCGCCGCACCACGGCCCGCCGCGAAGGCTGACCTGGCAGCACTGCCTCTCGTACGAAACGGTGGCGCCGCCCTTCACCAGGCGGCGCCACCGCGCGTTCCGGTGAATCTCCGCACCCTGTTCTGGAGCCCGCGTTGCCCTCTGCACACCGTCCGGCCCTGTCCCGGGCCCGCCTCGCGACCCTCACCCTGCTGACCCTCGTCAGCGTGCTCACCGGCTGCTCGGCCGACCCCGACCCGACAGCGCGGGTCGTCCCCTCCGCCTCCGCACCCGGCACCCCGAGGTCCGGGCAGCCCGCGGCCTCCGACGCTCCGGCGGCTCCGGCTGCCCCCGCCGAGGTGGCCGTTCCCTCCGTGGGGATCACCAGTTCGCTGATGGAGTTGGGCCTCAACACGGACGGGACGGTCGAGGTCCCGCCGGCCGAGGAGGGGATGACCGCGGGCTGGTACACGGGCGGTGCGGTGCCCGGTGAGATCGGCGCGGCCGTCATCATCGGCCACAACGACACCCGCTTCGGCGAGGCCGTCTTCCACGACCTGAAGAAGATCAAGGAGGGTGCGGACATCACCGTCACCGACAAGACGGGAAAAGCCCTCCACTTCACCGTCACGGACAAGAAGAGCGTCGCCAAGAACGCCTTCCCGACGGAGAAGGTCTACGGGCCGACCCAGGAACGTGCTCTACGGCTCATCACGTGCGACGGCGACTTCGACGCGCAGGGGCACCCTGTCGACAACCTCATCGTGTACGCGACAGCGAGCTGAGGGCCGATTGCGATGCGGCCCGGCTCACGGACCCGGCTGTGCCATCGGCTGGTTGCCCATCCTGCGGGCAAGGGCAAGCGCCGCAGTATGAGCGAGCGTGACTTCATCGCTCTGCTCGACGGCGCCCACCAGCGAGAGTTGATCGACGCACGGGAATGGCTGACGGTGTTCCTGCTGCCCGCCCACTCGCCCGACCTGAACCCGGTCGAGGGCGTGTGGGCCCACGTCAAGCCCAGCCTGGCCAACCTCGCCGTAGTCGCCCTGGACCGCTTGGAGCCCTTGTCCGCAACCGGCTCAAACGACTCCAGTACGGCCCGAAACCCTCGACGGCTTCATAGGCGGCACCGGCCTCGCCCTCGGCAACCCGACCTCACCCTGACGAGCCGAAGTCAGTACTCGTAGACGGGCCCTAGCGCCCCAGTACCACCGTCCCCGACGAGCAGAACCAGCCGCCCGTCCCGGACGCCACCGCCAGCTGCGGCGCCGACCCGTCCGGGCGCCGCACCTGCCGTGCCCCCGCCTCCCCGCGCAGCTGCCGTACGGCCTCCACGAGCAGGAACAGCCCGCGCATGCCCGGGTGCTGGGCGGACAGTCCGCCGCCGTCGGTGTTCACCGGCAGGTCCCCGCCCTCGACCTTCAGCCGTCCCTTCTCCACGAAGGCGCCGCCCTCGCCCTTGGCGCAGAAGCCGAGGTCCTCCAGCGTCACCAGCGTCATGTAGGTGAACGCGTCGTAGATCTGGGCGAGTTCGATCTCCTCGGGGCGTACGCCCGCCCGCTCGAAGGCCAGCCGTCCGCTCACCGCCGCCGGGGACACCGTGAGGTCGGGCCACTCGGACATGCTGACGTGCGAGACGTACTCCCCGGTGCCCAGCACCCAGACGGGAGCGGTACGGCAGTCCCGTACGTACTCCTCGGCCGCGAGCAGCACCGCCGCGCCGCCGTCGGAGCGGATGCAGCAGTGCAGCTTGGTGAAGGGGTCCGCGATCATCCGGCCGGAGAGGACGTCGTCGACGGTGATCGGGTCGCGGAACATCGCGTCGGGGTTGAGGGCGGCGTTGGCGCGGGCCTGGACGGCGATCTGCGCCAACTGCTCGATGGTCGTGCCGTGTTCGATCATGTGGCGGCGGGCCGCCATCGCGTACTTGGCGATCAGGGTGTGGCCGTAGGGCACCTCGAACTGGAGCGGGCCGCGGGCGCCGAAGGAGAGGGTGCCGGTGCGGCGGCCCGCCCTGATGTCGGCGCGGGCCGTGGAGCCGTAGACCAGCAGGACCGCGTTCGCGTGTCCGGCGGCGATCGCGTCGGCCGCGTGCGCCGCCATGACCTCCCAGGTGGAGCCGCCGACCGAGGTCGAGTCGACCCAGGTGGGGCGCAGGCCCAGGTACTCGGCGATCTCGACGGGGGCCAGGGTGCCGGTGCCGGCCGAGGCGAGGCCGTCGACCAGCGAGCGGTCCAGTCCGGCGTCGGCCAGGGCGCGGCGGGCGGCCTGGGCGTGCAGGGCGTAGGGGGTCGCGTCGTCCACGCGGCCGCAGTCGGCCAGGGCCACGCCGGTGATCGCGACTTTCCGGCTCCCGGGGGGCATGAGGGCCTCCTGCCTCTGGGCATCTGGTGCGGACGCTCCTAATATGACGGACCGTCAGATCGGGAGGGAAGAGGAAGAGCCATGGACGCTCGCTTCACCGCCGAACAGGACGAGATCCGACGTGCCTTGCGGGAACTGCTGCGAAGACGCTGCGGGCCCGAGGAGTTGCGGCGTGCGGTCGACACCCCGGCCGGCTACGACCCGGCGCTGTGGACGGCCCTCGCCGAACAGCTGGGCCTGCCGGGGCTGGCGCTTCCCGAGGCGTACGGCGGTGTGGGGTGCTCGGTGACGGAACTGGCGCTGGCCTGCGAGGAGACGGGGCGGGTGCTGGCGCCCACGCCGTTGCTGGGCACGGCGGTGCTCGTGGCCCCGCTGGTGCTGGCCCTGGGGACGGACGCCCAGCGCGCGGACCTGCTGCCGCGCATCGCGTCCGGCACTTTGACGGCAGCCCTGGCCGCGCCACCAGGTACGGCCCTCGCCCTGACCGGTGACAACCAGGACGACTGGGCGGGAGGCGGACGTGCGGGCGGGGTGCAGGCTCGGCCCGTTCCCCGTTCGGGCGGGGGCGCCGCCCCCGGCTCCGGGGGGCTGGGATCCGCCCGGGCGGGACTGGCGGGCGCCGCTCCCGGGGCTTCGGGAGCGGCCTCGACGGGACGGTCGGCCGCAGCGGTGGAGGGGCGGGCGGCCGCGCCCCTGGCNCCGGCGCGGCGGGCACCGCCCCAGCGGGACGCTCGACCGCCCCTGGGGCGCAGCAAGCGCAGACGGGGGCGCAGCGGTCGGGAGCCGCGGCGCAGCGGTCGGCCGACGTGTCGGGGCCGGGCGCCGGCCGATGGCGGCTTTACGGTCAGGTCGATCAAGTCCTCGACGGGCACAGTGCCGATGTCCTGCTCGTGGCCGCCCACGCCGGTGGGTTCGCCCGGTCCCGTACGCTCCTCTTCCTCGTCCCCGGTGACGCCCCCGGGCTCGTGCGCACCCGGCAGCGTGCCCTCGACGCCACCCGTCCCCAGGCGCGCGTCCAACTACGGGACGTGGAAGCAGAGTTGCTCGGTGATGACGACGAGGCCGATGTCCTGGGGGCCCTCGCCCGCACGGGGGCCACCGCCGCCACCGTCCTCGCCTGTGAGGCCGTCGGGGCCGCCGACCATGTGCTGGAGACGACCGTCGAGTACGTCAAGCAGCGGGAGCAGTTCGGGCGGGCGGTCGGGTCCTTCCAGGCCGTGAAGCACCGGCTCGCCGATGTGTACGTTCAGCTTCAGGCGGCCCGTTCCGCGGCCTACTTCGCCGCCTGGGCCGCCGTTCACGACGAATGGCCGGTCGGTGGCCTCGCCCTCGCCCAGGCCCTCGAAGCCCTGCGTACGGCCGCCGCCGAGGGGATCCAGCTGCACGGCGGCATCGGGTTCACCTGGGAGCACGAGGCGCATATGTACTTCAAGCGAGCCACCGCGGACGAGCTGCTCTTCGGCCCAGCACACCGGCTGCGGGCGCACGACGCCGACGCGGCGCGGCTCTTCGAGCGGGCGGAGGTGTCGGTGTGATCGGCGCGAGGGTGGTCCAGCGGGTGTCGTCCACGCGCGGCTTCGCCAAGGTCGCGCCGCATGTGATTCCGGCCCTGGACCGGGCCGTGCACCGGATCACCCGGGGGAAGTTCCTGCTCAGCGCGCAGATGTTGCCGGGGGTCGTGCTCACCTCGACCGGGGCGAGGAGCGGGCTGCCCCGCCGGACCCCGCTCGCCTGCATGCCCGAGGACGACGGCCGTACCTGGATCCTCATCGGCTCCAACTTCGGCCGCGACGGCCACCCGGCCTGGACCGCCAACCTCCTCGCCCACCCCGAGGCCTCGGTCAGCTGGAAGGGGCAGGACATCGAGGTGACGGCGACGCTGCTGACGGGGGAGGAGCGGGCGGCCGTGTGGAAGACCGCGCTGGCGTTCTGGCCGCCGTACGCCACCTATCAGGCACGGGTCGAGCGGGAGATACGGCTCTTCCGGATCACCCGGAGATGAGCGCCGGACGCACGACAGGCGGCTGTCCACCCGTGTGAACAGCCGCCTGCCAGACAGGACTCGAAAACCTGGGCCGCTACTTCGTCGGCTTCCTGCCCGTCACGCCCAGGTGCACCAACAGCGCCAGGTTCGGCTTGAGTTCGGCCTGCTTGACGCCCCAGGTCTGGAAGCCCTTCTGGTGCGAGGCCACCGCCGCGAGCATCGCGACGAGGGAACCCGCGATCGCGGCCGGGTTGACGTCCTTGTCGACCTTGCCCTTCGACTGGAGCTCGGTGACCGCGTCCACAAGGGAGTTGTTCACCGAGTTGAGGATCTTCATACGGATCTTGTAGAAGCGTTTGTCGCCCTCGGCGGCGCCGAGGTCGACCACGCGCAGGATCGCGTCGTTCTTGCGCCAGAACTCCAGGAAACCGTCCACGAGTTCCTGCGCGGTCAGCCATCCCGCCTTGCCGACCCACGACCGGCCGTCGAGCAGCTCGGTCAACTGGCCGCCCTCGGTGGCCATTTGCTCGGCGACCTCCAGGACGGCGCCCTCGACGTCCGGGAAGTACTGGTAAAAGGTCGCGGGTGAAGTGCCCGCCTTCCGGGCGACATCGATGACCTTGACGTCCCGGTAAGGGGAGGAGCTGAGCATCTCGCTGAGGCAGTCGAGCAGCTTCTGCCGGGTCGCCTGCCCACGCCGGCCGGCCACGCGGCCGTCGACGGTACGCACTTGTCCTGTCATGCCGTCAGCTTACCGAGGGGTGATCGGAGCGCGATTCGGCCGACTGCAAATGGGGTGCACGGGGTCCAGGGGGCGGGTGTGCCTGGTCCTGCGGGGTGCGTGCGGCGCCGTTACTTTGACGGTATGGCCGAAAACAGGGCATCCGCAGACGGAACGGGATACGGCGAGGGCGTCCCCTGCTGGGTGGACGCGCAGCTTCCCGACGTGGCCGCCGGACAGCGGTTCTACGGTGAGCTCTTCGGCTGGACCTTCCACGACCGGCCGGAGGCCCACGGGGGTTCTGTGTGGGCCCACCACAAGGGCCGCCCCGTCGCCGCCCTCGTCCGCAAGACGGACGGCCGGATGCCCACGGTGTGGACGGTCCACTTCGCCACCCCGGACATCGAGGGCCTCGCCGACCGGATCTGGGCGGCCGGCGGACAGGTCGTCACCGCACCCGTGCCGGTGGCGGAGCTGGGTACGTCCGCGCTGGTCACCGATCCGGAGGGGGCCGTCTTCGGCCTCTGGGAACCGGGCAGCCACGCCGGATTCGGGGTGCGGCACGAACCGGGCACCTTCGCCTGGGCCGAGCTGTACGTGCGGGACACCGAGGCCGCCAACACCTTCTACGGCGGGCTCTTCCACGACGCCCTCTTCGGACCCGAGGCCCACCCCGACTTCGGCCGCGCCCCGGTCTCCGACGTGTTCCCCACCGAGATGCCGCCCCACTTCCTGGTGCACTTCGGTGTCGAGGACATCGAGGCCGCGCTCGGGACGGTCGGCCGGCTCGGCGGGCGGGTCCAGGCGCCGCCATTCGAGACGTCGTACGGAAAAGTGGCCGTCGTCACCGACAATCAGGGAGCGTCGTTCGCCCTTCTGGAGCGATCGGAGCGGTAGAAGGTTCCGCTTTGAGGTGAGACACCCCAATTGACCCCGGGTTCGCCACCAGGCCTCCGGCCAGGAAGAATCAGGGTTGCGTGCCGCCATGGCGGTGCGGTGGTGAGACGCTGCACGGGGTCGCGTACATATGTGGGTGGCGCGGCTTGTACGGGGAGGTGGCAGGCAGAGTGGTGGATCAGCTGACACAGCACGATCCGCGCAGGATCGGGCCGTTCGAGGTGCTGGGACGGCTGGGTGCCGGCGGCATGGGGCTGGTCTATCTCGCGCGCTCGGCGTCGGGCCGGCGGGTGGCGATCAAGACGGTGCGTACGGAGCTCGCCGAGGACCAGCTCTTCCGGGTCCGCTTCACCCGTGAGGTGGAGGCGGCCCGGGCGGTCTCCGGCTTCTACACGGCCGCCGTGGTCGACGCCGACCCGCGCGCGGCCGTGCCGTGGCTGGCCACGGCGTACGTTCCCGCGCCCTCCCTCGAAGAGATAGTGAACGACTGCGGGCCGCTCCCGGCCCAGGCGGTGCGCTGGCTCGCGGCGGGCGTCGCGGAGGCGCTGCAGTCCATCCACGGCGCCGGCCTCGTCCACCGTGACCTCAAGCCCTCCAACGTCCTGGTGGTCGAGGACGGCCCCCGGGTGATCGACTTCGGTATCGCGTCCGGCGTCTCGAACACGCGTTTGACGATGACGAACGTCGCCGTCGGTACCCCCGCCTACATGTCCCCCGAGCAGGCCAAGGACTCCCGCAGCGTCACCGGCGCCAGCGACGTCTTCTCGCTCGGCTCCATGCTGGTCTTCGCCGCCACCGGCCACCCGCCCTTCCACGGCGCCAACCCGGTCGAGACGGTCTTCATGCTGCTGCGCGAGGGCCCCGACCTCGAGGGTCTCCCGGACGAGCTGCGTCCGCTCATCGAGTCCTGTATGCAGATGGAGGCCACGGGGCGTCCCAACCCGGCCGACCTCCAGGCCCAGCTGGCGCCCCACCTCTTCGGCTCCGGCTCCGACGACAGCGGTACGGCGTCGGCGTGGCTGCCCGAGAAGGCCGTGGCCATGATCGAGACGCGGCGCGGCGGGCGCCCGGCGCCCACCCAGCCCGGTGGTGCCCGCAGCGGAGGCGGCCGCCCCGCCGTACCG
>NZ_MJAH01000024.1:0-46110 GCF_001746295.1 Streptomyces sp. LUP47B
TGCGGGGCGCGGTGGTGTCCTCGACCGCGGTGGTCTCCGACGGGGCGACCGCCTCGACGGGGGCCGGCGCGTCCGGCGAGCCGCCACCACGGGTACGACGGCGACGGCGCGGCGTACGCTCCGAACGCTCCGGGTCGGCGGTGCGGGACTCGTCCCGGCCACCACGCCCGCGACCCCGGTCACGGTCACCGCGGCCGCGTGCACCGCGTCCGCCCGGCTCGCCCAGGTCCTCCAGCTCCTCCGCGGCGAGCCCCGCGCGTGTGCGGTCGGCCCGCGGCAGGACACCCTTGGTGCCCGCGGGGATGCTCAGCTCCTCGTAGAAGTGCGGGGAGGTGGAGTACGTCTCCGGCGGATCGTTGAAGTTGAGCTCGAGCGCCTTGTTGATCAGCTGCCAGCGCGGGATGTCGTCCCAGTCGACGAGGGTGATCGCGATGCCCTTGGCACCCGCGCGGCCGGTACGGCCGATGCGGTGCAGGTACGTCTTCTCCTCTTCGGGAGACTGGTAGTTGATGACGTGCGTGACGCCCTCGACGTCGATACCGCGGGCGGCGACGTCGGTGCAGACGAGGACGTCCACCTTGCCGTTGCGGAAGGCGCGCAGCGCCTGCTCACGGGCGCCCTGGCCCAGGTCGCCGTGGACCGCGCCGGCGGCGAAACCGCGCTGCTGGAGCTGGTCGGCCAGGTCGGCCGCGGTGCGCTTGGTGCGGCAGAAGACCATGACCAGTCCCCTGCCGTCGGCCTGCAGTATGCGCGCGACCATCTCGGGCTTGTCCATGTTGTGCGCGCGGTACACGTGCTGCTTGGTGTTCGCGACCGTCCTGCCCGCGTCGTCGGGCGAGGTGGCGTTGATGTGCGTGGGCTGCGACATGTAGCGGCGCGCGAGACCGATGACGGCGCCCGGCATGGTCGCCGAGAACAGCATCGTCTGGCGGCGGGCCGGCAGCATGTTGATGATCTTCTCGACGTCGGGCAGGAAGCCCAGGTCGAGCATCTCGTCGGCCTCGTCGAGGACGAGCGCCTTGATGTGGCCGAGGTTGAGCTTCTTCTGGCCCGCGAGGTCAAGCAGTCGGCCCGGGGTGCCGACGACGACGTCGACGCCCTTCTTGAGGGCCTCGACCTGGGGCTCGTAGGCGCGGCCGCCGTAGATGGCGAGAACGCGTACGTTGCGTACCTTGCCCGCGGTCTGCAGGTCGTTGGTGACCTGGGTGCACAGCTCGCGCGTGGGGACCACGACGAGCGCCTGCGGGGCGTCGGTGAGGGCCTCGGGCTTGGCGCGGCCGGCCTCGACGTCGGCGGGGACGGTGACGCGCTCGAGGAGCGGAAGGCCGAAGCCCAGCGTCTTGCCGGTGCCGGTCTTGGCCTGGCCGATGACGTCGGAGCCGGAGAGGGCTACCGGGAGCGTCATCTGCTGGATGGGGAACGGGTTGATGATGCCGACGGCTTCGAGAGCCTCGGCCGTCTCGGTGAGAATCCCGAGATCGCGGAAGGTCGTAGTCAGGGTGCTGCCTCTTCTGTGTGCGCGGTGCGAGGCGAGCGCGGGGGGTCGTCTACCGTGCTGGGGACGTCGGCTGCCTTACGGGCTAAGCCGTAATGGCACGGGACCACTGCCGACGCTCTAGCGCTCGTACCGCTGAGGGTCCCCCTCCGAACTTCGTACGCACAGTGCCGTACGGGCGAGGAGGGCTGTCGGGTCGGAGCCGATCGGGCCACCGACCGGGCATCCTCATACGTGCGGCCTGTCGAGGTTCGGTGCACTCATGAAGTGCCGTCGTACCAGCAGGCGCATTACCACCATACCCCGGAATCGTGCACATGCGATGGCCGATTTGGTCACGTAGTCGTCGTCACACTGATTGACCAGGACCTTCCGCCGTCCGGAGAGCGGGCTATTGTGCGCTTCATGACGACCTCTGACAAGCCCGACAACGCCTCCGAGACCCCTGCCGAACCCACCGGAGTCGCCGCCCAGGACTGGACGAAGGCCTCCGCCGACCCGCAGTACCGAGCCGCGGTCGTCGACCTGCTCGGCGCGCTCGCGTACGGCGAACTGGCGGCCTTCGAGCGGCTCGCGGAGGACGCGAAGCTGGCGCCGACGCTGTCGGACAAGGCGGAGCTGGCGAAGATGGCGTCGGCCGAGTTCCACCACTACGAGAAGCTGCGCGACCGGCTGACCGAGATCGGCGAGGAGCCGACGCTCGCGATGGAGCCGTTCGTCGCGGCACTCGACGGCTTCCACCGGCAGACGGCTCCGTCGGACTGGCTGGAGGGGCTCGTCAAGGCGTACGTCGGCGACTCGATCGCCAGTGACTTCTACCGGGAGGTCGCTGCACGGCTCGACGCGGACTCGCGCGAGCTGGTGCTGGCCGTCCTCGACGACACCGGGCACGCCGGCTTCGCCGTCGAGAAGGTGCGGGCGGCGATCGACGCGGAACCGCGGGTGGGCGGTCGACTGGCCCTGTGGGCGCGGCGGTTGATGGGGGAGGCGCTCTCGCAGTCGCAGCGGGTCGTCGCCGACCGGGACGCGCTGTCGACGATGCTCGTCGGGGGCGTCGCTGACGGGTTCGACCTCGCCGAGGTGGGACGGATGTTCTCGCGGATCACCGAGGCGCACACGAAGCGGATGGCCGCACTGGGCCTGGCCGCCTAGCGTCCGGCAGCTCGGGGGGCTGTGCCCTGTCGGCGGCCGTGGGTTCGTTGTGGCGGGTCGCGCAGTCCCCCTACGCCGGCGCTGATCGGCGCAGCCTGCCGTTCGGCCGCAGGAGCAGGGACAGTGACGCCACCGAGACCACTGCCGCGCCCAGCAGGATCAGCAAAATGTTGCCCGGGCCCAGCGCGGTGTGGGTCAGGAAGGCGCCGAAGAGGCCTCCCGCGGTGCCCGTCGCGAGGACCAGGGAGCGGGCCGGCAGGCGGTGGGCGAGGCGGTGTACCGCCACCCCTGCCAGTACGAGACCGAGCAGAGCGGAGCCGAGCGCTTCGAACAACATCATGGGGTCCCTCCCACACGGCCACACTGCGCATCACGGTCGTAGCCCGTCATACCCGTGACCTGCGGAATGCAATCCTCCTCCGGGTGCTCCCCGTGCTCCATACGTGGAGAAAAGAAACCTGGACAAAGGAATGCCGCCCGCGGCGCGAAGAGGGGCCCGGCGACCACCGGTCGCCGGGCCCCTCTCCGTCTGTCTGCCTACAGCGCGCCGAAGCCCACCTTGCGCGGAGCCGGCTCACCGAGCTCGACGTACGCCAGACGGTCGGCCGGGACGAGGACCTTGCGGCCGTGCTCGTCCACCAGGCTCAGCAGCTGGGACTTGCCGGCCAGGGCCTCCGACACCGCCCGCTCGACCTCCTCGGCGCTCTGACCGCTCTCCAGAACGATCTCGCGGGGCGCGTGCTGCACGCCGATCTTGACCTCCACGGCTATGTCCCTCCGACGGTCAGTGAAGTGCGCGGCCTTCCGCGCCGTACCCAGCACACATTAGCCCGGTGAGGGGACGTACACGTTCCGCGCGAGAACGCCAACAGCGAACAACGGACGGGAACAAACGACCCGCACGCGCGCGTGCGGGTCGAAGTGCTGGTCCCAGCGGTGCTCTCAGTGGTGCTCTCAGTGGTGCTCTCAGTGGTTCTCCATGCCGTGCAGCGGGAATCCGGCGATGCCCCGCCACGCCAGTGACGTGAGCAGTTGGACCGCCTGGTCGCGCGGGACGCTGCGGTCGCTGTGCAGCCAGGACCTGGCCACCACCTGGGCGAGGCCACCGAGGCCCGAGGCGAGCAGCATCGACTCCGCGCGCGAGAGGCCGGTGTCCTCCGCGATCACCTCGGAGATCGCCTCGGCGCACTCGACGGTGACCTTGTCGACGCGCTCGCGCACCGCGGGCTCGTTCGTCAGGTCCGACTCGAAGACCAGGCGGAAGGCGCCGCCGTCGTCCTCGACGTACGCGAAATAGGCGTCCATGGTCGCCCGTACGCGCTGCTTGTTGTCGGTCGTCGACGCGAGCGCGGTGCGCACCGCCAGGATCAGGGACTCGCAGTGCTGGTCCAGCAGCGCGAGATAGAGATCGAGCTTGCCCGGGAAGTGCTGGTAGAGCACCGGCTTGCTGACGCCGGCGCGCTCGGCGATGTCGTCCATCGCGGCCGCGTGGTAGCCCTGCGCCACGAACACTTCCTGCGCGGCGCCCAGCAGCTGGTTCCGTCGGGCACGGCGCGGCAGGCGCGTCCCGCGCGGGCGTGCCGCCTCTGTCTGCTCGATGGCTGTCACGCCGCCTCCCAATGTCGTCCACATGCGGTGTGCGCCGCGCCGCCATCGTACTTTTCGGTAACCGTGCTGTGCGCGGTGCGAACGCAGAATTTCACGGACCGGACGGTGACGAAAACCGCCCAAAGGTTTCAAAAGGTCATCTAGTGGGCACTGGCCGCCCCGTTCCTGCCAGGGAATGTGCTGATGAGTGCTTTGTCGGCCGCTCGGCGCCAGGCCGGGCCGACGTCACCGATAGTCGTCCTCGTCGAGCGAGACGACCCTGGCCTGTTCGACGAGGTCGGCCTCGTTGGCCCGGTCGGGGTCGACGCCGGTCAGGGGGTCGTCGCGGTCGGGCGCGATGTCGGTGTGCTGCTCTGCCGCGTCGCCCTCGGGGGCCTCGACGTCGAGCTCGACGACGTCGTCCTCCTCGACGGCCTCGGAATCGGTGAAGGCCTCGGGGTCGGTGAAGGCCTCGGGGTCGGTGGGGTCGTAGGCCATGGTGGGCTCCCTTCCTAGAACGTCCCTGATGTACACAGGGGGCCACATTCGGGTGCCCTGCGTACGAGCCTAGGAGACACACGATCTGGATGCCATGCGATGTGGGCGCCGCCGCCGAGCACGCCTCGTACACGTGCTCTGTGATGGCGAACACACGAACCACTGCGTGATCGTCTCGTAACATTGCCCCATGTCTTCGACCGAGCTGCCCTTCGTGCCGCCCGCCACCGTCCTTCCGAAGGTGGCACCCGTCAGGGTCGGCGAGGGCGAGCGGATCAGGTCGGTGGGGCTGCCGGGGATCACTCTCACGGTGCGTTCGAGACCACCCGCGCGCGAGGGGCTGCCGCCCGCGTTGTACGTCCATGGCCTGGGCGGTTCCTCGCAGAACTGGTCGGCGCTGATGGAGCAGCTGGAGGGCGACGTCGACGGCGAGGCCGTCGATCTGCCGGGCTTCGGTGACTCGCCGCCTCCGGACGACGGCAACTACTCGATCACCGCACACGCGCGCGCGGTGATCCGTTTTCTCGACGCGTCCGGCCGCGGTCCCGTCCACCTCTTCGGGAACTCCCTCGGCGGCGCGGTCTCCACGCGCGTGGCAGCGGTGCGGCCCGACCTGGTGCGCACCCTCACCCTCGTTTCGCCGGCCCTCCCGGAGATCCGCGTCCAGCGCAGCGCCGTGCCCACGGGGCTGCTGGCGGTGCCCGGCGTGGCCGGTCTGTTCACCCGGTTCAGCAAGGACTGGACGGCCGAGCAGCGCGTCCGCGGGGTCATGGCCCTGTGCTACGGCGACCCCGGGCGGGTCACTCCGGACGGCTTCCGGTACGCGGTGGAGGAGATGGAGCGGCGGCTGCAACTGCCGTACTTCTGGGACGCGATGACGCGTTCCGCGCGCGGGCTGGTGAACGCCTACACCCTGGGCGGCCAGCACGCGCTGTGGCGTCAGGCCGAGCGTGTTCTCGCGCCCACGCTCCTCGTCTACGGCGGCCGTGACCAGCTCGTCGGCTTCCGCATGGCCCAGAAGGCGGCCCGGGTCTTCCGTGACTCCCGACTGCTGACCCTGCCGGAGGCGGGGCACGTGGCGATGATGGAGTACCCGGAGACGGTGGCGGGGGCGTTCCGGGACTTCGCGGCGGACAGGGGGCCTTCCGACGGTTCCGTGGGAGGCTCTGACAGGCGTGACGGCTCCGTGGGGGCCTCCGCTGACAGCGGCGATGCCGCGACGGCCTCCGGTGACGGGGCCGACGCCACGACTGTGGGGAGCTGAGGCGGGGCGTGGGACGCCACAGTCGACGCGGGTCCGCTCCCAAGAAGGGGCCCGACAGGGGCAGTTCCGAACAGGCCGATCCGGGCAGCCGCGCGGGCGCCAAGGGTCTCGGGCCGGGGGTTACGGGCCGGGCGGGCGCTGAAGGAGTGCGGGGCGTCGAGGGTTTTGGGCCGGGGGTTACGGGCCGGGCGGGCGCTGAAGGAGTGCGGGGCGTCGAGGGTTTTGGGCCGGGGGTTACGGGCCGGGCGGGCGCTGAAGGAGTGCGGGGCGTCGAGGGTTTCGGGCCGGGGGTTACGGGCCGGGCGGGTGCCGGAGGGGCGCGAGGCGTCGGCCCGGGTCTCGGCGCGGAGGCGACCGGCCGGAATCTCGGCTCGGAGGCGACCGGCCGGGGACGGACGCCGACTTCCGCCGCTCCGGCGCCGCAGGCTGCTCGGCAGAGGGCGCAGGGAGGCCGGGGGCCCGACCGTGGGGCACCCGGGGCTGGGCCCGGGGTCGACGCTGCCGGGTATCGGGTGCCTGCGCAGGGCGGCCCGCGGCTTGCGGATGGCACGCCCGCGCGTGGCGTTCCTCGGCTTGGGGACGGGACACCCGCGCAGGGATTTCCTCGGGTTCCCGATGGCACCCCCGCACATGGCTTCCCCCGGCTTGCGGATGGCACGCCCGCGCGTGGCGTTCCTCGGCTTGGGGACGGGACACCGGCGCACGGGTTTCCCCGGGTTCCCGACGGCACCCCCGCGCACGGCTTTCCTCGGCTGGCCGACGGCACGCCGGCGCGTGGGGTTCCTCGTGTGTCCGACGGTCCGGCCGGCCAAGGTCCGCGGCGCGTCCCGGACGGGACGCCCCCGCACGGTTTCCCGCGGCTGCCCGACGGCACCCCGGCCCATGGCGTCCCCCGGGCCCGTGGTGGCCATCCCGAGCAGCGTGAATCCGGCGGTGGCTGGGGGGAGTTGAGCGATCAGGGGCCGGACGGGCACGCCGCCGCCGGACCGGGAGCCGCTCCTCCGCGGCAGCGGCAGGGCCCGTCGCGGTCGAGGTCGGGGCCACGACAGGACTACCTCGACGCGTTCACCGACGAGGTCGACGCCTTCGCGCCCGGCGGCCCTCGTGGACCCCGCGGCCCTGTTCCCGCGAACGGTCCCGCCACAGGGGCCCGCGCGTCCGCCTCCGCGTACCCCGCCACCGCGCACCACTCCGACCCGTACGGCTCGGTCACCGACTGGCCCGACGCCGGCGACACCGACCCCGACGAGGACGCCCGCCCCGACTCCGGCGACGCGCCGCCGGCCGACCCGCCGCCGGTGGCCAAGGGCGGCAAGGGCCGGGCGTTCACCGGCATCGCGGCCGCCGCCGTCGTCACCGTGCTCGCCGTCGTCGTGGCGGGGCAGGTCACCGGCGGGCACGACACCGCCGTGGGCACACAGTCCGCGACCGACCAGGCCCGGGACGCCCGCGACTCCGCCACGGGTGCGGACGGGCAGCCGACGCCGTCCTCCTCGGCCAGTGTGGCGACGCTGCCGTACGACCAGGCGATGGGCATCAAGTACCCGCTCAGCGCCAAGCTCGACGGCTCGGGGAAGTTCGACGCGGTCCAGGGCGTCGACAAGGCGCCCGGCAAGGGACAGAAGTACACCTACCGCGTGGACGTGGAACAGGGTCTCGGACTCGACGGCGAACTCTTCGCCGAGGCCGTGCAGAAGACGCTCAACGACGACCGCAGCTGGGCCCATGGCGGTGCCCGGACCTTCGAGCGCGTCTACTCGGGCAAGCCCGACTTCGTGGTCACGCTCGCCAGTCCCGGCACCACGGCCGACTGGTGCGCCAAGTCCGGCCTCGACACCACCGAGGACAACGTCTCGTGCGACTCGGCCGCCACCGAACGCGTGATGATCAACGCGTATCGATGGGCGCAGGGATCAACCACATACGGTGATCAGATCCATGCCTACCGTCAAATGTTGATCAACCATGAAGTCGGTCACCGCCTCGGCTACTCCCATGTCACCTGCGACAAGAACGGCGAGCTCGCGCCGGTGATGCAGCAGCAGACAAAGTTCCTCGACCACGACGGCATCCACTGCCGGGCCAACCCCTGGGCCTACCCCGGGAGTTGACGGATGGTGCCCATGTCACATTGACATGGGTTGATCCGGTCGTACATATTGCTGCGCATGTGGTCTAGTCATGTCACCGAGAGCAGCGCCGCCATCCAGCTGGCGCTCATCGGTGTGACCCCGCTCTGCGTGGCCGACATTCTCTGTCGCTGACGCCCGCCCTCAGGCGCGCGCGTCGCGAATCCCGCATTTCTCCGTGGCCTCGGTCACGACTCTTTCGACGACCCGACGCCGGGGCAGACGTCTGTCCACTTTCGTCTCACCCTTCGTCAATCCGTCTCGCCATTCGAGACTCATCATTTCGAGAGGTCGTCTCCGATGCGTCCACCGTTCCTCACCACGCGCCGTGTGGCAGCGGTATCCGTAAGCCTGGTTCTGGCAGCGGGCGCCGCCGCCTGCGGCCCTGAGGACAACGATGCCAAGAGCTCCGGTGGCGACTCCACGCCCCACAAGGGCGGCACCCTCACGGTGCTGAACTCCAACCCGCAGCAGGACTTCGACCCCGCACGCCTGTACACCTCCGGCGGCGGCAACGTGCCCTCGCTCGTCTTCCGCACCCTCACCACCCGCAACCGCGAGAACGGCGCCGCCGGTGCCAAGGTCGTCCCCGACCTCGCGACCGACCTCGGGCGCCCCAACAAGGACGCGACCGTGTGGACATACACGCTGAAGGCCGGGCTCAAGTACGAGGACGGCACCGCGATCACCTCGGCCGACATCAAGTACGGCATCGAGCGCTCCTTCGCGCCCGAACTCTCCGGCGGCGCCCCCTACCTGCGGGACTGGCTGGTCGGCGCGGCGGACTACCAGGGGCCGTACAAGGACAAGAAGGGTCTCGCGGCCATCGAGACGCCGGACGCCCGCACCATCGTCTTCCATCTGAACAAGCCCGAGGGCGAGTTCCCGTACCTGGCCACCCAGACGCAGTTCACGCCGGTCCCGAAGGCCAAGGACACGGGTACGAAGTACGAGGAGCACCCCGTCTCGTCCGGCCCGTACAAGGTCGTCACCAACCAGAACGACGGTGAGCATCTCGTCCTGGAGCGCAACACGTACTGGTCCACTTCCACGGACGCCGAGCGCAAGGCGTACCCGGACAGGATCGACGTCAAGTCAGGGCTCGACTCATCGGTGATCAACCAGCGGCTGTCGGCGTCCCAGAGTGCGGACGCCGCCGCGGTCACCACGGACACCAACCTCGGCCCGGCCGAACTCGCCAAGGTGACGGGCGACAAGGAGCTCGCCTCCCGCGTCGGCACCGGGCACTTCGGCTACACCAACTACATAGGGTTCAACCCGACGGTCAAGCCGTTCGACGACGTCAAGGTGCGCCAGGCGATCTCGTACGCCATCGACCGGTCCTCCGTCGTGAACGCGGCCGGCGGCAGCGCGCTCGCCGAGGCCGCCACCACCTTCCTGCCGAACCAGAAGTCCTTCGGCTACGAGCCGTACGACCTCTTCCCGGCAGGGGCGACGGGCAACGCGGCGAAGGCCAAGGAGCTGCTGAAGCAGGCCGGTTACCCGAAGGGGCTCACGGTCACGCTCACCCACTCCAACGCCAAGGACTTCGAGACCAGCCCCGAGATCGCGACCGCGATCCAGGACGCGCTCAAGAAGGCCGGCATCACGGTCAAGCTCCAGGGCCTGGAGGAGAACGACTACTCGGACACCATCCACAGTGTGAAGACCGAGCCCGGCTTCTTCCTCGCCCACTGGGGTGCCGACTGGCCCTCCGGTGGGCCCTTCCTCGCCCCGATCTTCGACGGCCGGCAGATCGTCAAGGACGGCGCGAACTTCAACACGGGCCTGCTCAATGACAAGTCGGTCAATGACGAGATTGACGCGATCAACAAGTTGACCGATCTTGACGCTGCCGCCAAGCGTTGGGGCGCACTGGACAAGAAGATCGGCGAGCAGGCACTGACCGTGCCGTTGTTCCACCCGGTCTACAAGCGGCTGTACGGCAAGGACATCAAGAACGTCGTGATCAGCGACTGGACCGGTGTGCTGGACATCTCGCAGGTCGCGGTCAAGTAACCCGATGAGCGAGGCACTTGTCGCCACCGAGGTTCCCGAGGCGTCCGCCGCGGGGACCTCGGGGGCACGTCAGTTCTGGCGGCGGCTGCGGACGCAGCGCGCCGCCATGGTCGCGGCGTTCGTCGTCGCACTGCTCGTCCTGCTGGCGCTCGCGGCGCCCCTGCTCAGCGCGCTGGAGGGCCAGGACCCGACCACCTACCACCCCTCCCTGGTGGACTCCGCGCGCGGCGGTGTGCCCATCGGGTCCTTCGGAGGCATCAGCGCGGACCACTGGCTCGGCGTCGAACCGCAGACCGGACGCGACCTGTTCGCGCGCCTGTTGTACGGCGCCCGGGTCTCCCTGGGCGTCGCGCTGACCGCGACCGCCGTACAGGTCTTCCTCGGTGTCGTCGTGGGCGTCGCGGCCGCGCTCGGCAACCGATGGGTTGATCAACTGTTGAGCCGGATCACCGACATCATCGTGGCCATGCCGTTGATGATCATGGCGCTCGCGCTGCTGGCCATCGTGCCGAGCAGCTTCCCGCGGCCGGTCCTGGTCGCGCTCATCATCGGCTTCGTCGCCTGGGGCACGATCGGCAAGATCGCGCGCGCCCAGACGCTCTCCCTCAAGGAACTCGACTACGTGGCCGCCGCCCGGCTGAGCGGCTGGGGCACCCTGCGGATCGCTCGCCGGGAACTGCTCCCCGGTCTCGCCGCGCCCGTCATCACCTACGCGGCACTGATGGTGCCGGCGAACATCAGCATCGAGGCCTCCTTGTCCTTCCTCGGCGTCGGCGTGAAGCCGCCCACCCCGTCCTGGGGACAGATGCTCTCCTCGGCCGACGTCTGGTACCAGGCGGCCCCGCAGTACCTGCTGCTGCCCGCGGCCGCGCTGTTCCTCACCGTCCTCGCGCTCACCGTCCTCGGCGACGGCGTCCGCACCGCCCTCGACCCGCGCGCGGCCTCCCGCCTGCGCATCGGCACAGGCCGCAAGCAGGAGTCCAAGGCCGGAAAGGAGGGCACCGCATGAGCGGCTTCACCGGATTCGCCCTGCGCCGGACCGTGAGCGCCGTACTCACCCTGCTCGCCCTCTCGGTCATCATCTACGTGGTCTTCTACGCCACTCCCGGCAACGTCGCCCAGATCACCTGCGGCCCCCGCTGCTCGCCGGAACAGGTGCACCAGGTCGCCCAGCAACTCCGTCTCGACGACCCGCTGTACCTGCGTTACTGGCATTTCCTCCAGGGCATCGTCGCGGGCCACGACTACTCCACCGGCACCTCGGTAGAGCACTGCCCGGCGCCCTGCCTCGGGCTGTCGTACCAGAGCGACCAGCAGGTCACGCAGATCATCCTGAACAAGCTGCCCGTCAGCCTGTCGCTGGTGGTCGGCGCGATGGTGCTCTGGCTGCTGCTGGGCGTCGGCACCGGCGTGCTCTCCGCCTGGCGGCGCGGCCGCTTCACCGAGCGCGCGCTGACCGGCCTCACCCTCGCGGGAGTCGCCACACCCGTCTTCGTCATCGGTCTCGTCCTGATGATCGTGGTCTGCGGACAGCTGGAGCTCCTGCCCTTCCCGGAGTACGTCGCCTTCTCCGACGACCCCGAGCAGTGGATGTGGGGCCTGCTGCTGCCGTGGGTCACGCTCGCCCTCGCCGAGGCGGCCTATTTCGCCCGGCTGACCCGTGCGTCGATGCTCGAGACGCTCGCCGAGGACCACATCCGCACCTTCCGGGCCTACGGCGTCGGCGAGCGGTCGATCGTCGGGCGGCACGCCCTGCGCGGGGCCCTGGCGCCGATCATCGCCCTGAACGCCAACGACTTCGGCAGCGCGGTGGGCGGGGCCGTGCTCGTCGAGTCCCTGTTCGGCCTGCCCGGCATCGGCCAGGAACTGGTCCACGCCGTCAGCGTCGTCGACCTCCCGGTCGTCGTCGGGATGGTCCTGGTCATCGGGTTCTTCGTGGTGCTCGCCAACGCCGTCGCGGACGTCCTGTACGCGGTGGCCGACCGACGGGTGGTGCTCGCATGAGCCTCGTCCATGTCACGGACCTGACCGTCGAGTTCGGCGACCTGCGCGCCGTCGACGGCCTCTCCTTCCGCCTGGAGCAGGGCGCCGCCCTCGCCCTGGTCGGCGAGTCCGGCTCCGGCAAGTCCACCGTCGCCTCGGCCCTGCTGGGGCTGCACCGCGGTACGGGCGCGCGCGTGGGCGGCTCGGTCGAGGTCGCCGAGGTGGACGTACAGCGGGCGTCGGACGACGACCTGCGGCGGCTGCGGGGCGCGAGGGCCGCGATGGTCTTTCAGGACCCGCTGTCGTCCCTGGACCCGTACTACGCGATCGGCGACCAGATCGCCGAGGTGTACCGCGTGCACACGCGCGTGTCGCGACGAGCGGCACGCGCGCGGGCGGTGGAGGTGCTGGACCGGGTCGGCATTCCGGACGCCGTACGGCGATCCCGGGCCCGTCCGCACGAGTTCAGCGGCGGCATGCGTCAGCGCGCCCTCATCGCGATGGCGCTGGCCTGCGAGCCCGGCCTGCTGATCGCCGACGAGCCGACGACCGCGCTCGACGTGACCGTCCAGGCCCAGATCCTCGACCTGCTGCACACCCTGCGCCAGGAGACCGGCATGGGCCTGCTGCTCGTCACGCACGACGTGGGCGTCGCCGCCGAGAGCGTCGACGACGTGCTCGTCATGCGGCACGGTCGCGCGGTCGAGCAGGGGCCGGTCGGCGCGGTGCTCGGGGCGCCCGCGCAGGCGTACACGCGGGAACTGCTCGCCGCCGTACCGCGCGTGGACGCGCCTCGGGCGCCTTCCCGGGCGTCCGGCGAGGTGGTCCTCGAAGCGAGGGGCCTGCGGCGCGAGTTCGGGCGCGGCAAGAAGGCCTTCGCGGCCGTCGACGACGTCTCGTTGACCATCCACCGCGGCGAGACCCTCGGCGTCGTCGGCGAGAGCGGCAGCGGCAAGACGACCCTGGGGCGCATGCTGGTCGGGCTGCTGGAGCCGACGGCGGGCGAGGTCCGTCACGACGGCCACGCGCGCGTGGGCGTGAACCCGGCAGTCCAGATGGTCTTCCAGGACCCCGTCTCCTCCTTGAACCCACGCCGCAGCGTGGGCGAGTCGATCGCCGACCCGCTCCGCGCGCGTGGTGAACGGGACGAGAAGCGGATCAGGGGGCGCGTGACGGAACTCCTGGAGCGCGTGGGGCTCGAAGGGGCGCACCACGACCGCTATCCGCACGAGTTCAGCGGCGGCCAGCGCCAGCGCGTGGGCATCGCGCGGGCGCTCGCGGCCGACCCGCGCGTCATCGTCTGCGACGAACCGGTCTCCGCTCTCGACGTCACCACCCAGGCCCAGGTGGTCGCCCTGCTCGGCGAGTTGCAGCGGGAGCTCGGACTCGCGCTGGTCTTCGTCGCGCACGACCTCGCCGTCGTACGCCAGGTCAGCGACCGGGTCGCCGTGATGCGGCGCGGCCGGATCGTCGAGACCGGTCCCGCCGACGAGGTGTACGACAACCCCCGGGACCCCTACACCAAGCAGCTCCTGGCCGCCGTACCGGCGCTCGATCCGCGGATCGCGGCCCGGCGCAGGGCGGAGCGCCGGGAAGTGGCCGTGACCTGACGTTCCGTGTCCACATGATCTCCTAGCGCGACCGAACGCGATCCGCACGGGAAAGTTACGACCGTTCACCCCTTTTGGTGGCGCGATGGACAACCGTCCGTCGCGCCACCGCCTTGTCCGCATACGTTCGTCCCGCTGCGAGCCGCCGGGCCAACGGCGGCTCTCGACACGGGAGATCGGGGGCGCACTCGTGCGCATAGGACTGCTTACGGAGGGTGGCTATCCGTATGTGAACGGTGACGCCAGGCTCTGGTGCGACCGGCTCGTGCGCGGCCTGGAGCAGCACGAGTTCGACATCTACGCGCTCAGTCGCAGCGAGCGCCAGGAGGACGAGGGCTGGGTCCAGCTGCCGCCGCAGATCGGCCGGGTCATCACGGCTCCGCTGTGGACCGCGGCGGACGACGGGGTGGTCTACGGCAGGCGGGCGCGCCGTCGGTTCGCCGAGTCCTACGGCGGGTTGGCGGCGGCGCTGTGCGAAGGCGGGGTCGGCGACGCCTCGGGGGAGTCGTCGGCCGTCGAGGCGGACCGTTTCGCCAGCGCTCTGTACGGGCTCGCCGAACTCGCCCGCGACGAGGGCGGACTGGTGGGGGCGCTCCGCTCCGAGACCGCCGTACGCGCCCTGGAGCGCGCCTGTCGCGCACCCGGCGCCCGGCAGACGGCGCGCGAGGCGCGCGTACCGGATCTGCTGGCTGTCGCCGCGCACCTGGAGCGCGCCCTGCGCCCCCTCTCGCTCGACTGGTACGAGGACGACGCCCTCGGCGCGGTCGACCTGTGCCACGCGGCCTCCGGAGGGCCGGCCGCCCTGCCCGGTCTCCTCGCGCACCACTTCTGCGGCGTCCCGCTGCTGGTGACCGAGTACGGCGTGCGGCTGCGCACGCACTACCTGGCCGACACCGAGTCCGCTCCCGCCGTACGGGCCCTGCTCGCAGCCTTCCACGGCCGGCTGGCCACCGAGACCTACCGGCGGGCCGCGGTCGTCACGCCCGGCAACACTCATGCCCGCCGCTGGCAGGAGCGCTGCGGCGCCGACCGGGAGAAGCTGCGCACGGTCTACCCCGGCATGGACGCCACCCGCTTCATGGACGTGGGGGAGTCCGCTGACTGCGGGGACCCGGACCGGCTGGTCTGGGTGGGTCGCGTCGAACCCGCCAAGGATCTGATCTCCCTCCTCCACGCCTTCGCGGAGATCCGCAAGGAGGAGCCCAAGACCCGGCTGAGAATCGTCGGCGCGCCCACCGGCCCCGAGGGCGCGGCCTATCTGGGGCACTGCAAGGCACTGGCCGCCCAGCTCTTCCCGGACGAGGCGGAGGGGCTGCACGATGTCGGCGACAACCCTGTCTCCTTCGAGGAGATCGGCGGTCCCGAGGTGCCGACACTCGCCGAGGCATACGCCTCGGGCGCGGTCACCGTCCTGTCCAGCGTCGTCGAAGGCTTCCCGATCAGCCTGGTCGAGGCCATGTTCTGCGGCCGGGCCACCGTGTCCACCGACGTCGGCGCGGTGGTGGAGGTCATCGGCGGCACGGGGCTCGTCGTCCCGCCGCGCAACCCGAAGGCGCTCGCGGAGGCGTGCGTGACGCTGTTGCGCGACCCCGAGCGACGTGAGCGCCTCGGTGCCGCCGCGCGCGCCCGCGCACTGGAACTGTTCACCGTGGAACAGAACATCGCGGCATTTCACAGCATTTACCTGGAGATCGTCTCGCACACGCCGGTCCGCCGGGTCGTGCTGGACGCCACCGGCGAGCCCCTCCCGTTCGCCGCCCCCGCCGAGGCCCATGTCCCCGGCCACTGGGCCGAGCTCAACCCCCACGTCGTGGCCCGAAGCGGCCCAGGCTGGGCCGCGGGACCCCCGGTCCGCGCGACACCTCCCTTCGCCGCCACGGAAGGAGCGTCCGGATGAGCGAGGTGGGACTCGGCCGCCCGGGCGCCGCGGGCAGCTCGGGGGCCGGCGGGCGGGGGATGGATGGCGACACGGGGCGCGTCGGGGCATCGGGAGCGTCGGGTACTTCGGAGCTGCGAGCCATGAAGAGCCGAGATAAACCAGACGAGTTCGGAGGATCCGAGGAGTCCGGAGGGGCCGGAAGGTCTGAGGCGGGCGTCGCCCACACACTCACCGGCGAAGCTTCCGGGGGCGCCGCCGCGCGCACCTCTGAGTCCCCCATGGCCCCCGGAGATACCGGCGCGCACGCCCCGGCGTTGTCGGGAGACACGGACGCGCACATTTCGGAGGGCGCGGACCCATTGGCACCCGCCCCCCGCGCGCCCGAGGTCTCCACCGGCCGCAAGGCCGCCACCCCAGGCCCCACCCGCCGTTCCCCCGCCGACCCGGTGAAGGCCCTGATGCACCGTCACCGGGAGCTGTGCGAACGGGCCGTGGACCCCCTGGAGATCGCCGCAGGTCTCGAAGCCCACGGCGTCACCGACCGCACTGCCGCCCGCTTCCGGCACCGGGACGTCTTCTCCCTCGCCGAGGAGATGTACGCCCGCGTCCCGAGGGACGGCGAGACGCCCCCGCCCCCCACGGCGGAGCAAGCAACCAAGGCTCGTGCCGACTGGGCCCTGCTCACCCTCCTCCCCGGCGCCCTGTGCGCGGCCACGGTGGCCGGCGTCCGCCTCACCGACGGCCAGTCCCGCCTGGTCGCCGCCCTGGTGGGCTTCCTGGCCGTGTCCCTGGCCATGCGTGCGGCCCTGTCCCGCGGCCCCCTCGGCATCCCCGACCGCGCACCCACCACCGGCACCTCCACCTGGACGTACTGGCTCCTCGCCTACGCGGCCCTGGGTGACGGTCTCCTGACGGCGGCCGTGACCGGCGGTCCCGACGCCCTGCCCACGGGCGCCGCCGACGCCCCCTGGCCCATGGCCACGGCTCCCGTGCTCGCCCTGGCCCTGTCCTGCGCTCCGGCAGCCTGGTCCGCCCACCTCTTCGCGGCGGGCGCCCGCCGCAAACTGACAGTCAGTCGAGGACTGGAGGACTTCGCGGCCTCCGTACGCCCCCTGCTGCTCGGCACGTTCGCCCTGTACCTGTGCGCCCTGACGGCTCTCTCCGCCTTGTCCGGCGCAGCCCTGGACGAACCCTCCGCCCACCCACAGGTCATCGCCCTGGGCGCCCTCCTCTTTCTAGCCCGCCTCCTCACCGTCCACGGCTTCACCCACGCCCCCGCGGTGGTGCTCACCGCCGCTACGACAGCCCAGGCGACGGCCCTGGCCGCGGCCTTCGCCTCCCGGCTACCGGGCTGCGGCTTCCTGACCGCTCCGGTGGACGCCCTCGTGGACCTCTGGGGCGCGGGCGGCATCCAGACCCTTTCCTGCGGGCTCGGCGCCCTGGCCCTGCTGATCCACGGGTTCCGCAAGCTGACGAGGGCCTCGGCCCACGCCCAGGCGGAGGACCCGTGCTGACCCGGCCCCGAGCGACCCACCCGCCGTAGGCGCGGCCACCCGCCCGCCGTGGGCGCAACCGCCCCGCTGAACCCTCACAGGCCGCCGCAGGCACCCCGGCCCCAAGCCGGTGGCAACTCGCAAGCCCCTCCCGAAGGAGAACCCGCAATGACCACCTCCCGACCTGCCCCCAAGGCCCCGGGAGCAGCCCGATGAGAGTCCTGCTGATCGGAGCCAACGGCTACCTCGGCCGCTTCGTCGCCGACCGCCTGCTCGCCGACCCCGCCGTCCAGCTCACCGCGCTCGGCCGCGGTGACGACGCCGACGTCCGCTTCGACCTCGCGTCGGGCAGCCCGGGCGCCCTCACCCGCTTCCTCGACGCGGTCCACCCGGGCGTCGTCGTCAACTGCGCCGGCGCCACCCGCGGCGGTGCCCGCGAACTCACCCGCCACAACACGGTCGCGGTCGCCACCGTCTGTGAGGCCCTGCGGCGCAGCCGCTGTGGTGCCCGGCTCGTGCAGATCGGCTGCGGCGCGGAGTACGGCCCCAGCCAGCCCGGCTCCTCCACGGCCGAGGACGCCGTCCCCCGCCCCGGCGGTCCGTACGGCGTCAGCAAACTCGCCGCCACCGAACTGGTCCTGGGGTCCGGCCTGGACGCGGTCGTCCTGCGGGTCTTCTCACCGGCGGGTCCCGGCACTCCCGCGGGCTCCCCGCTCGGCCGTCTCGCCGAGGCCATGCGCCGCGCCATGCAGTCCGGCGACGGCGAACTGAAACTCGCCGGCCTCGGCGCCCAGCGCGACTTCATCGACGTCCGCGATGTGGCCCGCGCCGTCCACGCGGCCTCGCTCTCCGCCGCACAGGGTGTCATCAACATCGGCTCGGGCCGTGCCGTCCGCCTCCGCGACGCCGCCGCCATCCTGGCCCGGGTCGCCGGATACGGCGGCGCCCTCCATGAACTCGACGGTCCTCCCGGCCAGCTCAGGGCGACCATCGGGCATCCCCGCTCCGAGTCGGACCACGCGGGACCCGTCGCGTACCCGTACCCCGACGGCTGCGGCAGCTGGCAGCAGGCCGACGTGCGCACCGCACGCGACCGGCTCGGCTGGCGCCCCCGGATCAACCTCGAAGAGTCCCTCGCCGACATCTGGATGGAGGCGGCATGCCGCATCTGACCAGCACGGAGACAAGCACGCCGAGCACCGACCTGCGCGCCGGCCTCGGTGCCCCCGGCTTCGCCCACCCCTTGGTCGCCCCCGCCGAATGGGCCGAACTCACCCGCCCCGGCACCCCACTGCACTGGGCCGTCCTCAACGTCGCCGACGGACCCGGTGCCCGCCCCGACCCGCACTGCCTCGAAGCGGCCGGCCGACTGCGCAACGCGGGCGTCCGCGTCCTCGGTCACCTCGACACCTCCGGAGTCCGCACCTACGGCGAACTGGTCCCCGAGGCGCACCGCTACGTCGACTGGTACCAGGTCGACGGCTTCCTCCTGGACCACTGCCCGGCCGAACACGCCGCGCTCCCCGAAGTCCGCCGCACCGTCACCGCGCTCCGCGCGCTCCGTGACGATGCCCACATCGTCCTCGGCCACGGCACCCACCCGCACCCCGGTTACGTCGAGACCGCCGACCAGCTGGTCACCTTCTCCGGCCCCTGGAGCGACTACCGCTGGTCGCAGGTGGCCGAGTGGACCGCCGACTACCCGCCCGCCCGCTTCTGCCACCTCGTCCACGGAGTGCCGGGCCCGCACCTCGAGGAGGCCCTGCGGATCGCGCGCTGGCAGGGCGCCTCGACGATCTGGTTCACCGACCGCACGGACCGAGGCGGCAGAGTCGACCCCTGGGAGGCCATGCCCGGCTACTGGGACGAAATCGTCTCGCGGATCGGAACGGGTGTCTCGGAATGAAGAAGGCCATGGCAGTGTTACGGGGAGAACAACTGTAGTGATTGACCGACCAACGGAGTCCCCGTGTCGCTGCCACCCCTGGTCGAGCCCGCCTCCGAGCTCACCGTAGACGAGGTCCGCAGGTACTCCCGCCACCTGATCATCCCCGACGTCGGGATGGACGGGCAGAAGCGGCTGAAGAATGCCAAGGTGCTCTGTGTGGGCGCCGGCGGCCTGGGCTCGCCGGCGCTGATGTACCTGGCCGCGGCGGGCGTCGGCACGCTCGGCATCGTGGAGTTCGACGAGGTCGACGAGTCGAACCTGCAGCGCCAGATCATCCACAGCCAGGCCGACATCGGCCGCTCCAAGGCCGCGTCCGCGCGTGACTCGGTCCTCGGCATCAACCCGTACGTGAACGTGATCCTTCACGAGGAGCGGCTCGAGGCCGACAACGTGATGGACATCTTCAGTCAGTACGACCTGATCGTCGACGGAACCGACAACTTCGCGACCCGGTACCTGGTCAACGACGCGTGCGTGCTGCTGAACAAGCCGTACGTCTGGGGCTCGATCTACCGTTTCGACGGCCAGGCCTCCGTCTTCTGGTCCGAGCACGGTCCCTGCTACCGCTGCCTCTACCCGGAGCCCCCGCCCCCCGGCATGGTCCCCTCCTGCGCCGAGGGCGGCGTCCTGGGCGTGCTGTGCGCGTCCATCGGCTCCATCCAGGTCACCGAGGCGATCAAGGTCCTCACGGGCATCGGCGATCCGCTCGTCGGCCGCCTGATGATCTACGACGCCCTCGAGATGCAGTACCGCCAGGTCAAGGTCCGCAAGGACCCGAACTGCGCGGTCTGCGGCGAGAACCCGACCGTCACCGAGCTCATCGACTACGAGGCCTTCTGCGGCGTCGTCTCCGAGGAGGCCCAGGAGGCGGCCGCCGGCTCGACGATCACTCCGAAGCAGCTCAAGGAGTGGATCGACGACGGCGAGAACATCGAGATCATCGACGTCCGTGAGATCAACGAGTACGAGATCGTCTCGATCCCGGGCGCGAAGCTGATCCCGAAGAACGAGTTCCTCATGGGCACCGCCCTGGAGGGTCTTCCGCAGGACAAGAAGATCGTCCTGCACTGCAAGACGGGTGTCCGCAGTGCGGAAGTCCTCGCGGTGCTGAAGTCCGCGGGCTTCTCCGACGCCGTGCACGTCGGTGGCGGCGTGATCGGCTGGGTCAACCAGATCGAGCCGGACAAGCCGGTCTACTAGGCCCACGTTTTCCCGGAAGGGGCTCGGCACCAGGTGTGCCGGGCCCCTTTCCGCTACTCGTGCCGGCCGCAGACCTTGCCGTCCTTCGGCACCGTGCCCTTCAGCAGATACGTGTTCACCGCGGAGTTCACACAGTCGCTCCCGTTCCCGTACGCCCCGTGTCCCTCGCCCTTCCAGGTGAGCTCCACGCCGACGCCCTTGCCCAACTCGTCCGCCATCCTGCGGGCCCCTTCGTAGGGGGTCGCCGGGTCGCCCGTGTTGCCGATCACCAGCACCGGTGCCGCACCGGGCGCGCTCACCTCCGGGGTCTCGTACTGTCCGGGCACCGGCCAGTCGTGGCACCAGCCGGCCGCGTCCCAGCCGAGGAAGGGGCCGAACACGGGCGAGATCCGCTCGAACTCGGGCAGCAGCTTCTTCGTCGCCGCGAGCGTGGGCCGCTGCTTGTCGTCCAAGCACGATATGACCCGTTGTGACTGCGTCACCATGCCGTAACGCCCCGAGGGATCCCGCTCGTTGTAACCGTCGGCGAGCGCCAGCAGTTCGGAGCCGTCCCCCTGCTCGGCCGTATCGAGGGCGCTGGTCAGCGAGGGCCAGCTGTCCTGGCGGTACAACGGCCAGACGATGCCGGTGAACGCCAGCACCTGGGTCAGCTTCCGCCCGGAATACGTGTCCAGCGGTTTCGCGTCGATCCGCTCCAGCAGGTCCGCGATCTTCCGGGTGCCCCGCGCGGGGTCCTGGCCGGTGGATTCGAGGTAGTTGTCGAGGGCGCGCTGGAAGCCCCGGGCCTGGTTCTTGCGGTGGTCGACCAGGTCGGCGGTCGGATCGACGACCGCGTCGAGCACCAGCCGCCCCACCTTCTCGGGGAACAGGTGGGCATAGACGCCGCCGAGTTGGGTGCCGTAGGAGATGCCGAAGTAGTGCACCTCGGTGTCGCCGAGGACCTGGCGCATCAGGTCCATGTCCCGCGCGGTGTCGGTGGTCGAGACGTGCGCCAGCAGCCCGCCCACGCCCTTCTCGCAGCCCTGGGCGAAGTCGGAGGCGTCCCGGAGGTACGCCCGTTCCTCGGCAGGGGTGTCCGGGGTGGGGTCCACGGCCTCGGCGGCCTGGGTCTCCTTGTCGCTACGGCAGCGGACGCCTTCGCTGGCGCCGACCCCGCGCGGGTCCCAGCTCACCAGGTCGTACCGCTCGCGGAGCAGGGAGACGGTGGCGGCGTACCCGGGCATTCCGGCGACGCCCGACGCGCCGGGGCCGCCGAAGTTGAACAGGAGCGAGCCGATGCGGTCGCCGCCGCGGGCCTTGGAGCGGATCAGCGCGAGGTCGATCGTCTCGCCGTCGGGCTTCGACCAGTCGAGCGGCACCTTCAATGTCGCGCATTGCCAGTCTCTGCCGGGCGGGGAGGAGTCCGCGGTGGCCTTGCACCGCTCCCAGTCGAGCTTCTGGGAGGTCAGCGCGGCGGGCAGCGCTTTCGCGCCCGTGGTGGTGGGCCTCGCGCCGCCCGACCGCTCCACCCCCTCGCCGTCGCCGGAGGAGCCGCCGCTGCAGCCCGTCGTCAGCAGTGCGGCCGCGGCGGTCACAGCCGCCCACCGTACGAAACGCCCCATTTCCAGTCCCCCTCCCCAGCCGTCCGTGCCGAGCCACGAACGTCGGTCCGGCCATGGTATGCCGATCACCCGACACCCGTCGGGGCCTGTGGATAACTCTCTGACCAGCGATTTCACCGAGGCCGAGGTGGCTTCGTCGCGCTACGAGCAGACGGTCCCGGCCGTCGGCACCTTGCCGGTCAGCAGGTAGCCGTTCACGGCGTCCTGGACGCACTTGTTCTTGCTGTCGTACGCCCCGTGTCCCTGCCCCTTGTACGTCAGCTCGACCCCGACGCCCGCTCCGAGCGCCTGCACCATCTTGCGCGCGCCCTCGTACGGGGTCGCCGGGTCCCCGGTGTTGCCGACGACCAGGATCGGCGCCGATCCGGTGGCGCTGACGTCGGGATGGTCGGCGGCGCCCGCCACGGGCCAGTCGGTGCAGCTGACCATCGACCAGGCCAGGAAGTCGCCGAACAGAGGGGACGCGGCGCGGAACTCGGGCAGCTTCCGCTCGACGTCTGCGGAGGTGTACCTAGCCTTGTCGTCGGCGCAGTTGATGGAGATGTTGGCCGCGGCGAGGTTGCTGTACTCGCCGTTCTCGCTGCGCCCGTTCAACGAGTCGGACAGCAGCATCAGGGTGCTGCCGTCGCCGTCGTACGCCTGCTCCAGGCCCTCGGTGAGGTACTCCCAGAAGTCCTTCGAGTACAGCGCCTGGGCGATGCCGTTGGTCGCGGCGGTCTGGGTCAGCACCCGCTGCCCGATGCCGGGGATCGGCTTGCTGTCGAGGTCGGCCAGCAGTTTGGCGATGCGGTTCCTGACGTCCTGCGCGGTGTCGCCGACGGGGCAGTCCGTGGGCTGCGAGGTGCAGTCCTCGGCGAAGTTGTCGAGCGCGAGCTGGAAGCCCTCGGCTTGTCCGAGAGAACCCTGCTCGCTGTTCTGCGTGGGGTCGACGACCGCGTCGAAGACCGCGCGCCCCACGTGCTTCGGGAAGAGATGGGCGTAGACACCGCCGAGTTCGGTGCCGTACGAGATGCCGAAGTAGTGCAGCTTGTCGTCGCCGAGGACCTGGCGCATCAGGTCCATGTCGCGGGCCGCGTCGGTCGTGCGCACATGCGACAGCGTCTTCCCGGAGTTCTCCTCGCAGGCCGCGTTGAACTCCTTGGTGTTGTTCAGGAGCGCGGCGCGCTCCGCCGAGTCGTCAGGGGTCCAGTCCTGCTCGAAGTACACGTCGAGCTGGGGGTCGTTCAGGCACTCCACCGGGGCGCTGCGGCCGACCCCGCGGGGGTCGAAGCTCACCAGGTCGTAGCGGGTGCGCAGTTTCGCGTAGTCCGTGCCGAAGGCGGGCAGCGTGGTGACGCCCGAGCCGCCGGGACCACCGAAGTTGAAGACGAGCGAGCCGATGCGCTTGTCCTCGGCGCCACTGGCCTTCGCCCGGATCAGGGCGAGGCCGATCGTGTCGCCCTTCGGCTTCGCCCAGTCGAGGGGAGCCTTGAGGGTGGCGCACTGCCACTCGTCGTCACCCGGCAGCGGTGAAGGGGCCTCACCGCCGCCCTCGGCCTGGGAGGGTGCCGGGCAGTCCTTCCAGCTCAACTTCTGGGCCGACAGGTCCTCGTCCTGGGAGTCGTCGCCGCAGCCCGCCAGCACGGAGGTCAGCAGAAGGGCCGTGGCGGTCAGGGCGGCGACGCGCAGGTGAGGGGGGTTCGGCATGATCCCATCCTGCGGTCGCGCGCGTGGGCGCGCTCGGGGCGCGAGCCGTACGAGGTACGTGCCGCGGTTCGGGCGGCACGCACTACAGCGCGCCCTTCCGGGACAGCTGGTTGAAGGCCAGCCAGCCCGGCAGCACCGGCAGCCACAGCGTCAGGAGACGGAACAGCAGGACGGCCGGGGCGGCGACCTCCTTGGGGAGTCCCACGGCGATCAGACCGACCGTCAAAGTGGCCTCCACGGCGCCCACACCGCCCGGTGTCGGGGCCGCCGACCCGAGCGCGTTGCCGGCGAGGAAGACGACGGCGACGCTGGCGATGCTGAGCGACGTCCCCTCCTGGCCGAAGGCGCGGATCGAGGCGTCCAGACACATCACGAAGCACGCCGTCAGCAGCAGCATGCCGCCGATGCCGGTGACCAGCTTCTGCGGCCGCTGCAGCACGTCCAGCATGCGCGGCACGACACCCGCGAACAGCGACCTCACGCGCGTGACGACGAATTTCCTGAGGAACGGCACCGAGGTGACCACGAGCACGAGCACCGCCACCGTCAGCAGACCCGCGATGACCGTCCGGGACGGCGACAGCGACGGCGTCTTCTCCGTACCGGTCAGATAGCCGAAGGACAGCAGCATCAGGATGTGGCAGCCGAGCCCGAACAGCTGCGAGGCGCCGACACTCGCCACCGCGAGCCCCGGCCGCACGCCCTGGCGTTGCAGGAAGCGCGTGTTCAGTGCCACACCGCCGACCGCGGCCGGCGCGACGATCTTCACGAACGAACCGGCGACCTGGGCCGCGACCGTCCGCAGGAACCCCACCCGCTCGGGCACGAAGCCCAGCAGAGCCATGGCCGCGGCGAAGTAGCTGCACGCCGAGAACAGCACGGCGGCCGCGACCCAGCCCCACTCGGCGTTGGCGACGAGCGGCCCGAACTCGATGTGGGTGAGCTGCGTCAGCAGGAAGTACGCGCCGATGGCACCCGCGATGAAACTGATCAGCGTGCGCGGTTTCACCCGCTCCAGGCGGGCCGGTTCGACCGGTGCCTGTGGCCTGATCAGCAGCACCTGGTGGCGGATCTGCGTCAGCAGGTCCTCCTCGCGCGCCTCTTCGATGGCCTCGTCGATGGCCCGCTTCTCGGCCCGCGCTTCCGCCTTCACGGTCTTCTTGTCGGGCTTCTCGAGTACGGGTCCTGCGTCCCCCGGCGCCTCCTCCAGACGGGCCTGCTTGGCCTGATGGGACGCGTCGAGGACCGCCTCACGCTCGCGCTGGGCCCGCTCCCGCGCCAGTCTGCGCAGTGTCGCGCGCGTGGAGCGCGTCAGCGCGATGGGCTGCAGCATCGGCAGACAGTCGGCCACGGCGTCGGGGCCGAGGATGCTGACCGCCGAGGCCACCGCACGCTCCGCGCCGGCCAGCAGCCCCAGCGTCGTCACCAGCTGGGCGACGTCCATGCGCAGCAGCAGGGTGCTGGCCGCGATCTCGCCGCCACGAAGATCGGTGAGGATCACCGCACCGGAACGATCCACCAGGATCGCGTCACCCGCGAGCCTGCGGTGCGCGATACGCCGCGACTGCAGCGCCTGCACCTGACGCCAGGTGTTGCGCAGCAGCTCGTCGGTGATTTCTTCCTCGGCCAGTGACTCGAGCGTGCGTCCGCCGGTGTGTTCGTACACCAGCATCACGGCATCGGGACCGAGCTCGGAGGTGGCGATCAGCTTGGGCGCGTTGGCACCGGCCGCGATGGCCGCGTAGGCCAGCAGCGCCTCCTGCTCCAGCGCCTGTCTGAGCGACTGGAGGCTGCTGCGGGTGGCGAAGCCGCGCAGTGTGAGATTGCGCCACACGCGGTAGAAGAAGCCCTGCGCCTGCTGCTCCCGGTCGACGACCGTCACATCCAGCGGGGGGCCGTCCTCCAGGGTGACGAAGTAGCGCCGGCCGCGGTCACTGTTCTCCGCGGTCTCCGAGGCCTCCTCGCGGGCCGCGCTGACCGGGTGGAAGCCGACGGTGCTGAGGCCCGCGATCAGCGTCTGCCCGGTGGGCCGGACATTGGGCGAGCCGACCGCGTACAGCGTCCCGTAGGCGACCGTCCAGCCGATCAGAACCGTCAGGATGATCGAGAACGGTGTGGTGTAGCCGGTGACGAGCATCGAGAACGCGTCGAGCATGAGCACGATCCACAGCACCGCCCGCCAGCGCGGCCTGCGGGACATGCCGACGGCCGTCATATAGGCGATGACGGGCGCGAGATAGCCGTGGACCGGGTCGGTGAGGGCGTGGATGTCGCCGGGGGAGGGCTGGGTGAGTGCCTCCTGGATCGAGCCCGGGGCGGCCTTGGCGACCCACAGGTCGGTGGCGAGAGTCACACCGTGGGCGAGGACCGCGGCGAGCACGCCGTCGGCGATCCGCAGTCCGTCGCGCTTGATCAGCCGTTCGATCGCGAACGCGACCGGGACGAGGAGGATCGCGATGCTGGAGGCGAGACCGGCGATCTTGATGAGCAGGTCGGGTGCCTGGCCGGTGCCCTTGTTGATGTCCTGTTCGAGGCCGGAGGTGGTGCCGTGCGCGAACGCGGCGATCGCGAGCAGGACGACGACGGCCAGCACGCCGACCAGCAGTCGCATGAGGTCGGAGGGCCGGTGCACGCGCGCGGGAAGCAGCGGTTCGTCGCGCTCGACCTCGTCGGCGTGCACCTCCTCGACGCAGGCGTCGGTGCCCTTGCCGTCCGCGTCGGCGGTGTCGGGGCGCGACGAAGCGTCAGAGGTGCTCTCGGCGCCCTCCGGGTGCACACCCTGTGGCTTCATCGTCTCTTCTTGATCTCGTATCACCAGTCACCGCCCGCACGATGGTGGCATGCCCCACCGACACGCGGGGGCGTCAGGGTGCACATGCGGGGGCGCACAGTCTGCCCGAAGCGCTGTCCCTGAGCGAGGGATACGCACAGTCGCGAGCCCGTCACATTGTCGGTGGGGTGGGGCAGGATGGGGCGGATGAGCGAGCAGAGCCTTCCTCGGGATGCCCACCTGGAGTACGCGGACACGCTGCCGGAGTACGCCGAGCGGGTCCTCGACGTCGCCGAACGCATTCCGCCGGGGCGCGTCATGACGTACGGCGACGTCGCCGAGTGGCTGGAGGAGGGCGGCCCCCGTCAGGTCGGCCGGGTCATGGCCCTGTACGGCGGAGCCGTCCCGTGGTGGCGTGTCGTCCGCTCGGACGGCGTCCTGCTTCCCGGGCACGAACTGCGGGCGCTCGGCCACTACCGCGCCGAGGGCACGCCCCTGAAGGAGGCGAGCAGGGCCGCCGGGAACCATCTGCCGCGCCTCGACATGAGACGGGCGCGCTGGGACGGCGGCGATCCGGCGGAGGGTCACACCTGACAGCTTCCGCCATCCCGCGGGCCCGGGGACACCCTGAGACCCGTACGGGGGAAACAGGGCACGTCCGTGGCATGCCGTACGTTCGTGGGGTGAGGGACGTACGGGTCGCGTGGGCCGCATGGGTCGCGCGGGAAGAAGCGGAAGTCCTGCTTCCGTACTCGGCGTCGGCGTAGCGTCGGCGGCACGCGTCCCCCTCACCCCCCGTCCACCGCCCTCCACGCGCGGGGGGCCGCCCAACAGCACACCCACCAGGACCGGCGAACCACGTGAGCTCCTCTTCCTCCACCAGGCGTCTGTCGCACTCCGCGGTGCGACAGGGGACCCGTGGCGCTTACCGACTGGTCCGTACCCCGCCGGCCCGGATGGATCCCCCTCGTCTGGACGCCGCACAGCGCGCCGTGGTTGAGCACGGCAGCGGCCCTTTGCTCGTTCTTGCAGGTCCGGGTACCGGGAAGACCACCACGCTCGTCGAGTCGGTCGCCTCACGAATCGCCCGTGGAGGGGACCCCGCGCGCGTGCTCGTGCTGACGTTCAGCCGCAAGGCGGCCGTCGAGCTGCGCGACCGCATGGCGCTGCGCATAGGAGCGGCGCGCGCGCCGCAGGCGACCACCTTCCACTCGTTCTGCTACGCCCTGGTCCGCGCCCACCAGGACAGTGACCTGTTCGTGGAGCCGCTGCGGCTGCTGTCGGGACCCGAGCAGGACGTGACCGTACGCGAACTGCTCGCCGCCCAGCCCGACCTGGAGCGGCTGGGCCTCGCGCATGTGCGCTGGCCGGACGAACTGCGCGCCTGTCTGACCACCCGCGGCTTCGCCGACGAGGTTCGCGCGGTCCTCGCCCGCAGCCGTGAACTGGGCCTCGGACCGGGTGCCCTGGACGCCTTCGCCCGCCGCAGCGGCCGCCCCGACTGGCAGGCCGCCGCCGCCTTCCTCGCCGAGTACCTCGACGTCCTCGACCTCCAGGGCGTCCTCGACTACGCCGAACTCGTCCACCGCGCGGTGCTCCTCGCCCGCCGCCCCGAGGTCGCCGAGCGACTCGCCGCCCAGTACGACGCCGTGTTCGTCGACGAGTACCAGGACACCGACCCGGCCCAGGTACGGCTGCTGCAGGCGCTCGCCGGGGGTGGCCGCACCCTCGTCGCCTTCGGCGACCCCGACCAGTCGATCTACGCGTTCCGTGGCGCGGACGTCAACGGCATCCTCGACTTCCCGTACGCCTTCCCGCGCGCGGACGGCCGGACGGCCCCCGTCGAGGTCCTGCGCACCTCCCGCCGCTCCGGAGCCGCCCTGCTTGCCGCGACCCGTCTGGTGACCCAGCGCATGCCGCTGACCCGGCTGCCGGCGGAGAAGGTCCGCGCCCACCGGGAGCTCGCCCCGGTCCGGGACGGGGGACACGTTGAGGTGTACACGTACCCGACGTCCGGCACCGAACTGGACAACATCGCGGACATCCTGCGCCGGGCGCATCTGGAGGACGGCGTCCCCTGGGGCGAGATGGCGGTTCTGGTGCGCGCGGGATCCCGCACGATTCCGACGGTCCGGCGCGCTCTCACAGCGGCCGGAGTTCCCCTCGACATCGACGGCGACGACCTGGCCCTGCGACACGAACCGGCGGTGGCGCCGCTGCTGACGGCGCTGCGAGCGGTGGCCACGGCGGAGGCGGCGGAGGGTGCCGTACGGCTTGAGGAGGGCGACGCTTCCGACGAGCCGCGGTCGGTGTCCGACGAGGAGGTGGGGCAGGGCGCGGCCGAGGAGCCGCAGCAGGGCGTGGCCGAGGAGCCGGGGTCGGTGTCCGACGAGGAGCCGGGGCAGGACTTCGCCGACGAGGCGCGGCGGGGCTCGGCCGAGGAGCCGGAGCAGGGCTCGGCCGACCAGCCGCAGTCGGTGTCCCATGACGAGCCGCAGCAGGGCTCGGCCGACCAGCCGCAGTCGGTGTCCCATGACGAGCCGGAGCAGGGCTCGGCCGACCAGCCGCAGTCGGTGTCCCATGACGAGCCGCAGCAGGGCTCGGCCGAGGAGCCGTGGTCGGTGTCCGCCGACGAGCCGCAGCAGGACCCCGCCGACGAGCCGCAGCCCCCCTCGGCCCAACCGCCGTCCGACACCTCGTGGCTCGACACCGAGACCGCCCTCACCCTGCTCGCCTCCCCCCTCGCCGGTATGGACGCCGCCGACCTGCGCCGTCTCGGCCGTGCCCTGCGGGACGAGGAGCGGGCCGCGGGCAACGCCCTGCCGCCGCCCTCCGACGTGCTGCTCGCGCGGGCGCTCGCCGAGCCCGAACGCCTGGCCGTGCACGACCCCGCCTACGCGCGCGGAGCCCAGCGGCTCGGCGCGCTGCTCGCCAAGGCCCGCGAGCGCCTCGCGAACGGCGGCAGCGCCGAGGAGGCGCTGTGGGACCTGTGGGAGGGCACGCCGTGGCCCGGGCGCCTTGAGCGGGCCGCCCGGCGCGGCGGCGCCGCGGGACGCAACGCGGACCGTGATCTCGACGCCGTGTGCGCTCTGTTCGCAACCGCCGCGCGCGCGGAGGAGCGCACCGGAGGCCGCGGCGCCCTGAACTTCCTGGAGGAGATCGACGCCGAGGACATCGCCGCCGACACCCTCACCCGGCGTGCCGTACGCCCCGACGCCGTCCGCCTGATGACCGCGCACCGCTCCAAGGGGCTGGAGTGGCGCCTGGTCGTCGTCGCGGGCGTCCAGGAGGGCCTGTGGCCGGACCTGCGCCGCCGCGGCTCCCTCCTGGAGGCCGACCGCATCGGCCGCGACGGACTCGCCGAACCGCTCACCCCGGGCGCCCTGCTGGCCGAGGAGCGCCGCCTGTTCTACGTGGCCGCCACGCGTGCGCGCGAACGACTCGTGGTCACCGCGGTGAAGGCACCGGCGGACGACGGCGACCAGCCCTCCCGTTTCCTGACCGAACTCGGCGTCGAACCCAGGGACGTGACGGGCCGCCCCCGCCGCCCGCTGTCCGTCGCCGCCCTGGTCGCCGAACTCCGCGCCACCACCGTCGACCCACGCGTCTCCGACACGCTGAGGCAGGCCGCCGCCCGCAGGCTGGCACGGCTCGCCGCCCTCGCCGACGAGGACGGCCGCCCGCTCGTCCCCTCCGCCCATCCCTACCGCTGGTGGGGAATGTTCGAGCCGACCGAGTCCAAGGTGCCGCTGCGTAACCGCGACCAGCCCGTCGTGCTCTCCGGCAGCGCCCTCGACCAGCTCGCCAACACCTGCGCTCTGCAGTGGTTCCTGGGCCGCGAGGTGAAGGCCGACGCGCCCGCGACGGTCGCCCAGGGCTTCGGCAACGTCGTGCACGTCCTCGCCGACGAGGTCGCCTCCGGACACACGCCCGCCGATCTCGACGTCCTCATGGAGCGCCTCGACTCCGTGTGGAACGCGCTCGCCTTCGACGCGCCCTGGAAGTCGGCGCAGGAGAAGGAGAACGCGCGCGTGGCGCTCGAACGCTTCCTGAAGTGGCACGTCATGGACCGCACCGGCCGCACGCCGGTGGCCAGCGAGCACGACTTCGACGTCACCCTGGAGGCGGGCGAGGTCGCGGTGCGCATCCGCGGCCAGATGGACCGCGTGGAGGCCGACGGTGAAGGCCGCGCATATGTCGTCGACTTCAAGACCGGCAAGCAGCCGGTGAGTTCCGCCGAGGTCGAACGCCACCCCCAGCTCGCCGTCTACCAGCTCGCCGTCCGCGAGGGTGCCGTCGACGAGGCCTTCGACGGCATACGGCCGGAGCCGGGCGGCGCCGAACTCGTCCAGCTGCGCCAGGGCGCCCCCAAGCGGGACGGCGGCGAGACCCTCCCCAAGGTGCAGGCGCAGGAACCGCTGGAAGGGGAGTGGGTCGGAGATCTGCTCGCCACGGCGGCGGGGAAGGTCCTCGACGAACGGTTCACACCGAACGCGGGGCAGCACTGCTCCCATTGCGCCTTCCGGGCCTCGTGCAGCGCTCAACCGGAAGGACGGCAGATCGTGGAGTGAGGGGAGCACGCCGGTGTGATCAGTCGCACCACGCGTGCTGACCTGCGCTTCTTCCGGCCCGCCGGGATGATTCGTCCTCCGTTGTCAGTGCGCGCCGCTAGCCTCTGCGACATGCCCGCCCGTATCACCGATCCCGATCAGCTCAAGGAGCTCCTCGGTATCCCGTTCACCCCGGAGCAGACGGCCTGCATCACCGCGCCGCCCGCCCCGCAGGTGATCGTGGCCGGTGCCGGCTCGGGCAAGACGACGGTGATGGCGGCCCGCGTGGTCTGGCTGGTCGGCACCGGCCAGGTCGCCCCCGAACAGGTCCTCGGCCTCACCTTCACCAACAAGGCCGCCGGCGAACTCGCGGAGCGCGTCCGCAAGGCACTCGTCAAGGCAGGCGTCACCGACCCCGACGTCATCGACCCGGACAACCCGCCGGGCGAGCCCGTGATCTCCACCTATCACGCCTTCGCGGGCCGCCTGCTGACCGACCACGGCCTGCGCATCGGGCTCGAACCCACCTCCAGGCTGCTCGCCGACGCCACCCGCTACCAGCTCGCCGCACGCGTACTGCGCGAGGCCCCCGGCCCCTACCCTGCCCTGACCCGCTCCTTCGCCGACCTCGTCAGCGACCTCCTCACCCTTGACGCGGAACTCGCCGAGCACCTCGTGCCCCCCGAGCGCCTGCGCGCGTACGACGCCGAACTGCTGCGCGACCTGCAGGGCGCCAAGCTCACCAACGACGCCCTGCGCAGGGTCCCCGAGACGGCCGCCGCCCGCCGTGAACTGGCCGAGCTGGTCGTCCGCTACCGCGCCGCCAAACGCGAACGCGACCTGCTCGACTTCGGCGACCAGATCGCCCTGTCCGCACGCCTCGCGGGGACCCCGGAGGTGGGCCGCATCCTGCGCGACGAGTTCAAGGTGGTGCTGCTCGACGAGTACCAGGACACCTCGGTCGCCCAGCGCGTCCTGCTGGCAGGCCTGTTCGGCGGCGGCACCGGCCATCCGGTCACCGCCGTCGGCGACCCCTGCCAGGCCATCTACGGCTGGCGCGGCGCCTCCGTCGCCAACCTCGACGACTTCCCCGAACACTTCGCCCACCCCGACGGCCGGCCCGCCACGCGCCAGGCGCTCAGCGAGAACCGCCGCAGCGGCGGCCGCCTCCTCGACCTCGCCAACGGCCTCGCCGAGCCCCTGCGCGCCATGCACGCGGGCGTGGAAGCCCTCCGCCCGGCCCCCGGCGCCGAGCGCGACGGCATGGTGCGCTGCGCCCTCCTGCCCACCCACGCCGAGGAGATCGACTGGCTCGCGGATTCGATCGCCCATCTCGTACGGACCGGGAAGGAGCCCGGCGAGATCGCCGTCCTGTGCCGCACGGCGACCGACTTCGCCGAGATCCAGGGCGCCCTCGTCGAACGGGACGTCCCGGTCGAGGTGGTGGGACTCTCGGGCCTGCTGCATCTGCCCGAGGTCGCCGACCTGGTCGCCGTCTGCGAGGTCCTCCAGGACCCCGGTGCCAACGCCGCCCTGGTCCGCCTGCTGACCGGCCCGCGCTGGCGCATCGGCCCGCGCGACCTCGCCCTCCTCGGCCGGCGCGCCCGGCGGCTCGTGTCGTACACGCGCGTGGACGGCGACGACGACCCCGACCGCCGGCTCGCCGAGGCCGTCGAGGGGGTCGACCCGGCCGAGGTGATCTCGCTCGCCGACGCTCTGGAGACCTTCCTGGAGACACCCCTTTACAGCGACGCCGAGGACGACGACGGGCTGCCCTTCTCGCCGGACGCGCGTGTGCGGTTCGCGCGCCTGGCCACCGAACTGCGCGACCTTCGCCGCTCGCTCGCCGACCCCCTGATGGACGTCCTGCACCGCGTCCTCGCCGTCACCGGCCTGGAGGTCGAACTGGCGGCGTCCCCGCACGCGTTGGCCGCCCGCCGCCGCGAGACCCTGTCCAACTTCCTCGACATCGCCGCCTCGTTCGCGGCCGGTGACAACGAGGCGACCCTCCTCGCCTTCCTCGGCTTCCTGCGCACCGCCGCCCAGTACGAGAAGGGCCTCGACAACGCACTGCCAGGCGGTGAGAACACCGTCAAGGTGCTCACCGCGCACAAGTCCAAGGGCCTGGAGTGGGATGTCGTCGCCGTCCCCGGCCTGGTCACCGGCACCTTCCCGAGCACCCAGGGCCGCGAGAAGTGGACGGCCCAGGGCAAGGTGCTGCCGCACGCGCTGCGAGGCGACACCGACACCCTGCCCGACATCGACTCCTGGGACTCACGCGGCATGAAGGCCTTCCACGAGGCCATGAAGGACCATCAGCACACCGAGGAACTCCGCCTCGGCTACGTCACCTTCACCCGCCCCCGCTCGCTCCTCCTCGGCTCCGGCCACTGGTGGGGACCGACACAGAAGAAGCCCCGAGGACCGTCCGACTTCCTCAAGGCCCTGTCCGACCACTGCACGGCCGGCTACGGCGAGATCGAGGCCTGGGCCGACGAACCTGCCGAGGACGCCGAGAACCCCGCCCTGCACGGACAGAGCGCCGACCAGGTCTGGCCCCTGCCCCTCGACGACGCCGCCCTCGCGCGCCGCCGAGCCGCCGCCGAGACGGTCCTTGGCCATTTGGAGAACCTCGCCTCCCACACGGACGGCCATCCCGCCGTTGCCCACGACCCGGACACCTACGACGACCCGGACTGGCCCCCGCCACCGGATGACGAGGAGCCGGACTTCGCGGAGCGGGACTTCGCAGCACCCGCCCCGGATGACTTCGTGGACGCCGAGGACGAGCCCCTCCCCGAGGACCCCGCAGACTGGGACACCTGGACGACGGTCCGCGCGGCCGTCCCGCACCAGGCCACCGCCCCGGACGGCGACGAGCCCCCCGGCCCCGGCGAAGGCCCGCGCAGCCATCCCGAGGAGCGTCCGCGCGCCCGGCAGCAGACTCCCACGCACCCCCGGCTCACCCCCGAGGAAGCCCGCACCATCGCCTCCTGGGACCGCGATCTCGACGCCCTGGCCGGGGAACTGCTGCGGGCACGGGAAGCCGTCACCGACGTGCCCCTGCCGGCGTCACTCACCGCGTCCCAGGTCCTGCGTCTGGCCGGCGACCCGGACGGGCTCGCGCAGGAGCTCGCGCGCCCCATGCCGCGCCCCCCGCAACCCGCCGCACGTCAGGGCACCAGGTTCCACGCCTGGGTCGAAGCCCGCTTCGAAGCCCTGACCCTGCCCATGCTGGAGCCGGACGACCTGCCCGGCAGTGACGCCGAGATCGCCGACGAACGCGACCTGGAAGCCCTCAAGGACGCCTTCGAGCGCAGCGAGTACGCCCACCGCACTCCCTACCGGGTCGAGACGCCCTTCCAGCTCGTCATCGCAGGCCGCGTGATCCGGGGCCGTATCGACGCCGTCTACCGACACGGCGACGGGGACGCGACGACGTACGAGATCGTCGACTGGAAGACCGGTCGCACCCGCACCGCCGACCCCCTTCAGCTCGCCGTGTACCGGCTGGCCTGGGCCGAGCGGCAGGGCGTCCCTGTGGAATCCGTCACGGCCGCCTTCCTCTACGTCCGTACCGGAGACGTCGTACGCCCCAAGGACCTGCCCGGCCGGGCAGCCCTGGAGCGGCTGCTCAACCAGGAACCGGGAGGACGGTCGAGCGGTTCCGCGCAAGCACACTGTGAGGAACCGCCCACCGAGGATGTCGGTGCGGGCCGATAGGCTCGTGACCATGAGCCAACCCGTTGACAGTGCCGTCAGCGCCGTCCGTACGTACATCGAGCAGCACCGCGCCGCCTTCCTCGACGACCTCGCCGAATGGCTGCGCATCCCGTCCGTCTCGGCGCAGCCCGACCACGGCCCCGATGTACGCCGCAGTGCCGACTGGCTCGCTGCCAAGCTCAAGGAGACCGGGTTTCCCACGGTCGAGGTCTGGCAGACTCCGGGCGCGCCCGCCGTCTTCGCCGAGTGGCCCGCCGAGGACCCGACGGCGCCGACGGTCCTCGTCTACGGTCACCACGACGTACAGCCCGCCGCCCGCGAGGACGGCTGGGACAGCGACCCGTTCGAGCCGGTCGTCCGCGACAACCGTCTCTACGCGCGCGGGGCGGCCGACGACAAGGGCCAGGTCCTCTTCCACGCCCTCGGCGTCCGCGCCCACCTCGCCGCCACCGGCCGCACCGCCCCCGCCGTGAACCTGAAGCTGCTGATCGAGGGCGAGGAGGAGTCCGGCTCACCCCACTTCCGCGCCCTCGTCGAGGAGCACACGCACCGGCTCGCCGCCGACGCCGTGATCATCTCCGACACCAGCATGTGGGACGAGGACACCCCCACCGTGTGCACCGGCATGCGCGGCCTCGCCGAGTGCGAGATCCGGCTGTACGGCCCCGACCAGGACATCCACTCGGGCGCCTTCGGCGGCGCTGTGCCCAACCCGGCCACGGCGGTCGCCCGGCTGGTCGCCGCCCTGCACGACGAGCACGCACGCGTGACCGTCCCCGGCTTCTACGACGGCATCGTCCAACTGACCGATCGTGAGCGTGAACTCTTCGCCGAACTTCCCTTCGACGAGGAGCACTGGCTGCGCACGGCCAAGTCGCACGCCACCCACGGCGAGTACGGACACACGACCCTGGAGCGGATCTGGGCCCGCCCCACCGCCGAGGTCAACGGCATCGGCGGCGGCTACCAGGGACCCGGAAGCAAGACGATCATCCCCTCGTCGGCCATGGTGAAGCTGTCGTTCCGTCTGGTTGCGGGCCAGGATCCCGACCACATCGAGAAGGCCGTCCGCGCTTGGGCCACCGAGCAGGTGCCCGCCGGAATCCGGCACGAGATCACCTTCGCACCCGCCACGCGCCCGTGCCTGACCCCGCTCGACCACCCCGCGCTGCAGTCCGTGGTCCGCGCCCTGGGCCGCGCCTTCGAGAGCTCGGTCCGCTTCACCCGCGAAGGTGGCTCCGGCCCCGCCGCCGACCTCCAGGACGTCCTCGGCGCACCCGTGCTGTTCCTCGGCATCTCCATCCCCTCCGACGGCTGGCACGCGCCGAACGAGAAGGTCGAGCTCGATCTGCTGTTCAAGGGCGTCGAGACCGCCGCGTACCTGTGGGGTGATCTCGCCGAGCACTGGAGCCACGCGCCCTGACCGTCCAGCGCCGCCCGGACCGGCAGCGCGCGGGGCATCCTGAAAGGGGCGCCCCTCACCGCGAAGCCCCGCCGGACCCGGTCGCCCTCCGACGTACGTCCCGCCGAACCGTTCGCCGAAACAATCCGCTGCACCGGGGGAGTTGGAAGCACCCGTGACCACCTGGACCGACCACACCGCCGACCGTCCCATCTCGCTCACCGCCCCCAGCGGCATCGACCGCGCCGCACACCACCGGCTCGACGAGGCCTGGCTCGCGGCAGCGTGGAGCCACCCCACGACCCGCTGCTTCGTGGTTTCCGGCGGTCAGGTCCTGATCGACGAGACGGCGGACGGCCGTACCGAACTCGTCATGACCCCGTCCTTCGAAGCCCCGCTGACCGAGGCGCACCGCTACTTCCTGGGCATCGACGAGGAGGGCGTCCGCTACTTCGCCCTCCAGAAGGACGCCCTGCCCGGCCGCATCGACCAGTCCGCGCGTCCGGCCGGTCTGCGCGAGGCCGGCCTGCTGCTGTCCGCACGCGAGGCGGGCCTGATGGTGCACGCGGTCGGCCTGGAGAACTGGCAGCGGACGCACCGCTTCTGCTCCCGCTGCGGCGAGCGCACCGTCATCGCCGCGGCCGGTCACATCCGCCGCTGCCAGGCCTGCGGCGCCGAGCACTACCCGCGCACCGACCCGGCCGTGATCATGGCCGTCACGGACGACGAGGACCGCATCCTGCTCGGCCGCCAGGTGCACTGGCCGGAGGGCCGCTTCTCGACCCTCGCCGGATTCGTCGAGCCCGGCGAGTCCATCGAGCAGTCGGTGCGCCGCGAGGTCTTCGAGGAGGCCGGGATCACCGTCGGCCCGGTCGAGTACGTCGCCAGCCAGCCCTGGCCGTTCCCCTCCAGCCTCATGCTCGGCTTCATGGCCCGCGCCACCTCCACCGAGATCAATGTCGACGGGGACGAGATCCATGAGGCCCGCTGGTTCTCCCGCGACGAACTGGGCGCCGCCTTCGAGGCCGGAGAGGTCCTCCCGCCGTACGGCATCTCGATCGCGGCCCGTCTGATCGAGCTCTGGTACGGCAAGCCGCTGCCGACGAGGAGCTTCGTCTGAGGGGACGGGTATGCCCGACCCGTACTGGAACCACAACGTCCACTACCACCGCCTGGTGCTGGACGCCGTACCGGCCGGCTGTCGCGAGGCCTTGGACGTGGGGTGCGGTGACGGGCTGCTCGCCCGCAAGCTGGCCCGGAAGGCCGCGTTCGTCACCGGTGTGGACCGCTCCCCGGAGATGATCCGGCAGGCGCAGGCGACCGCCTCCGGGAACATCACGTTCCTGGAGGCGGACTACCTGGACGGCGCCGCCCTGCCCGAGGGCAGGTACGACTTCGTCAGCGCGGTCGCCGTAGTGCACCACGCGCCCTTCGAGGACGCGGTCGACGGCCTGGTCCGGCTGCTGGCCCCCGGCGGACGGCTGATGATCGTCGGGATGGCGTACAACGGGACGGCACTGGACCGGGTGATCAGCGCCGGTGGCCTGCCCGTGTCGCTCTTCCTCAGATGGCGACGAGGCGGCAAGCGGGCGCCGGCCGGCATGCCCATGGAGGACTCGACGGTGCACTGGGGCGAGGCCCGCAGCGCCGCCCGCCGCCTTCTGCCCGGCTGCCGGTACCGGCGCCGACTGCTGTGGCGCTACACGGCGGTGTGGGACAAACCACAAAAAGGCGGTTCCTGAGCTGCCTCAGGAACCGCCGATGTGCCGCAGTGTTACGCGTTGACCTTCTGCTTGACCTGCGCAAGCGAGGGGTTCGTCAGCGTCGAACCGTCGGCGAAGAGCACGGTCGGAACCGTCTGGTTCCCGCCATTCGCCTTCTCAACGAAAGCCGCGGACGCCGGGTCCTGCTCGATGTTGATCTCGGTGTACGCGATGCCCTCGCGGTCCAGCTGCTTCTTCAGCCGCTGGCAGTAACCGCACCATGTGGTGCTGTACATCGTCACAGTGCCCTGCATGTCTCACGCGCTCCTTCGGTGGCTCGGGGAAGAGGTCGTCCGTTGAGGGAACGTACGCGACCTGAGCGCCATTCCCGGCGCGGGTGCCCTGCCAGGTGACGCCTGCCGCATTAGTACGACTGCGGCTACCTGCCTGTGGACAACCGGCTCACCCGTCTCCGCCGACCTGGCAGCATGGCCGTGTGACAGCAGCAACGCACTCCACGCTCTTCCCGCGCACACCGGACTCGGCCGACGCGGTGCTCGAAGGGCTCGATCCCGAGCAGCGCGAGGTGGCCACCGCCCTGCACGGGCCGGTGTGCGTGCTGGCGGGCGCCGGTACCGGCAAGACCCGGGCGATCACCCACCGCATCGCCTACGGGGTGCGGGCCGGAATCCTCCAGCCCTCCAGCGTGCTCGCCGTCACCTTCACCAACCGCGCCGCCGGAGAGATGCGCGGGCGATTGCGCCAGCTCGGCGCCGCGGGTGTCCAGGCGCGCACGTTCCACTCCGCGGCCCTGCGTCAGCTCCAGTACTTCTGGCCGAAAGCCATCGGTGGGTCCATGCCCCGACTCGTCGACCGCAAGATCCAGCTCGTCGCCGACGCGGCCGCCGCCTGCCGCATCCGCCTTGATCGGGGCGAGCTCAGGGACGTCACCGGCGAGATCGAATGGTCCAAGGTCACCCAGACCGTTCCGTCCGACTACGCCCTCGCGGCAGCGAAGGCCGGCCGCGAGACCCCGCGCGCCGCCGCCGAGATCGCACAGCTCTACTCCGCCTACGAGGACCTCAAGCGCGATCGCGCCCTCATCGACTTCGAGGACGTCCTGCTGCTGACCGTCGCCATCCTCCAGGACCGGCACGACATCGCCGAACAGGTCCGTTCCCAGTACCAGCACTTCGTCGTCGACGAGTACCAGGACGTCAGCCCCCTTCAGCAGCGCCTGCTGGAGCTGTGGCTCGGGCGCCGCGACAGCCTGTGCGTCGTCGGCGACGCCAGCCAGACGATCTACTCCTTCACTGGCGCAACTCCCGACCATCTTCTCGACTTCCGTACCCGCCACCCCGGCGCCACCGTCGTCAAACTGGTCCGCGACTACCGCTCCACGCCCCAGGTCGTCCATCTCGCCAACGGTCTGCTCGCCCAGGCCCGCGGCCGCGCCGCCGACCACCGGCTGGAACTGATCTCCCAGCGCCGGGCCGGCCCCGAGCCCGTCTACACCGAGTACACCGACGAGCCCGCCGAGGCCGAGGGAGCCGCCCGCCGCATCCGTGAGCTCATGAACGCGGGCGTCCGAGCCAGCGAGATCGCCATCCTGTTCCGCACCAACTCCCAGTCCGAGACCTATGAACAGGCCCTCGCCGACGCCGCAGTGCCCTACCAGCTGCGCGGCGCCGAGCGGTTCTTCGACCGTCCCGAGGTACGCAGGGCCATCGTCAACCTCCGGGGCGCGGCCCGCTTCGGCGGCAACGACTCGCGGTTGGACGACGCCGTCGACCTGCCCTCGCAGGTGCGTGCCGTGCTGTCGGGCGAGGGCTGGACCACCGTGCCTCCGGCTGGCTCCGGGGCCGTCAGGGAGCGCTGGGAATCGCTGGCCGCCCTGGTGAACCTGGCGCAGGACTTCGCCGCCGCGAGAACCGGCGCCACTTTGAACGACCTCGTGGCCGAACTCGACGAGCGGGCCAGTGCTCAGCACGCCCCGACCGTCGAGGGCGTCACCCTCGCCTCCCTGCACTCGGCCAAGGGCCTGGAGTGGGACGCCGTGTTCCTGGTCGGAGTCGCCGAGGGCATGATGCCGATCACCTACGCGAAGACCGACGAGCAGATCGAGGAGGAGCGGCGGCTCCTCTACGTCGGCGTCACCCGCGCCCGCGAGCGCCTCCACGTTTCCTGGTCGCTCTCCCGCTCGCCCGGCGGCCGCCCCAACCGCCGCCCCAGCCGCTTCCTCGACGGACTGCGCCCCGGCTCCACCGCCACGACGGGGCGCACCGCCGGCGGCGGCCCCGGAGGCGTCGAGCGCGGCTTCACGAGTGCCGTCGGCACCGCCCCCAGACGCACCCAGCGCACCCCGGCGCGCTGCCGGGTGTGCGGGCGCACGCTCACCGACGCGGGCGAGATGAAGCTCATGCGTTGCGAGGACTGTCCCTCCGACATGGACGAGGGGCTCTATGAGCGGTTGCGCGACTGGCGTGCCGTACAGGCGCAACGCAGCGGCCAGCCGGCCTTCTGCGTCTTCACGGACAAGACCCTCATGGCGATCGCCGAGACCGTGCCCGACGACGAGCACGAACTGGCGCGGATCCCGGGCGTCGGCCTGCGCAAGCTCAACCGCTACGGAGCCGATGTCCTGACCATCTGCGCAGGTCGGGAGGTTACGGAAGAAGAGGATGAGGGCTGATTTCAACTCGTCGGAAAAATAGTTTGCGCATGCCCCGGCAATCCCCATAGGTTCTTAGCCACGGGGACGGAGGCCTTCTCGAAGGCCCCGATTCCGTGCTCTACTTGCATATCCGTAGGACAGCGGCTCGCGCTGCCGTCCCCAGAGACGCCGAGAGGAGGCGATTGAAGTGATCAGCATCAACAGCAGCAAGGCCATCAGCCCGGCCAAAATGACCGATCGCTCGGTCGTCTCCGCGTGCATGCTCGGCGTTTCGAACCTGGGCACCGGTATGTCCGGCATTCCTGCCGCACGTCCGGCGTCCTCCGTGTCTCTCGCGGTCCTTCCCGTCCGTGAGCGCAATGAGCGACCGACCAAGGCACTGGAAGCAGTAGTGGCACAGGCGCATGCCTATGCCTTTGCGGCGGCCGGTGCCGGATTCCGGAAGCAGACGACGCAGCACCACCTGATGTGGGCCTTCCGTGGGCCAGAACCCTGGAGTGATCCAGCCTGATCTCGATCAGGTCGGCGCCTTCAGGGCCGCGGAACCCCACCCGGGATCCGCGGCCCTTCTGTTTTCCCCGAACGGGGGGAGCGGAGCGAAGGGGCCTCGGGACAAGAAAAGAACCCGGTACCTAGCGACTACCGGTCCAACAGGGCCGGACCGAACAGACGAGGAAGACGAACCGTGCAACTCGAAGCGCACGCCCCGTCCGTACCGCCTTCCGAAACGATCCCCCCGCCCGGCCTCACGGAGGACTCCACCTTGATCCCGCTCACCGCGCTCACCGCGCTCGACGACGCCATCGAGAACCTCGGCGTACCCGTCCCCTGCCGTTCCTACGACCCGGAGGTCTTCTTCGCCGAGTCGCCGGCCGACGTCGAGTACGCCAAGTCCCTCTGCCGCACCTGCCCGCTGATGGAGGCCTGCCTCGCCGGCGCCAAGGAGCGGCGTGAGCCCTGGGGCGTCTGGGGTGGCGAGCTGTTCGTCCAGGGTGTCGTCGTCGCCCGGAAGCGGCCGCGTGGTCGCCCGCGCAAGAACCCGGTCACGGCATGAACATCACAGGAACGATCGACCGCCCCCTCACGAACGACCCCACGAAGCAGGCCCCGATGAAGCCGTCCACCAGCGAGCCCACAGGCTCCGCGATCCCAGACTTCACCACCACCGACGCGTCCGACACGCGTCAGAACAGGACCCGAGAGATGCAACTCATCCCAGAAGCCCTGGCTCGTGCGCATATGCACGACCGCCTGCATGAGGCCGAGCAGGAACGCCGGGCGATCCGCCTGGCGACCGCCCGCCGGATGCAGCGCCGGGCCGAGCGCGCCTCCCTGCGTGCTCGCCGTGCGCTCGCCATCGCCGTCATGCAGTAGATCCGAACCACACCTGAAGCGGTGGCCTCCCGAACCGAGCAGAACTGAGCTCACCGGGAGGCGGAAGCTCTCCCCCGCGGGGGCCGGTCCGTCCGAACGGACCGGCCCCCGCGGGGCGTTGTGCGTCGGGCGCCTTCACCTGACGAAGACCGTTCACGCCTCCGCCGCGGAACCCTCCTCGTCCAGGTCCTCCTCCGGCACGAACCCCGGAAGCCATTCCTCCAGTTCCTCGCGCAGCCGGACGGTCGCGCCCAGCTGGCACAGGACGCCGATGGTGCTCAGGGTGACCCGGTGTATCAGGAGGTATGCCGGAGGGAGGTTGAGCTGCTTGCCCAGTTGGTGGGCGGGGGAGCGGGGATCCGCGATCCGGGCGGCCTGGCTGCGCATCCAGCCGCGGGTGAAGGTGAACTCGTCGACCTCGGCCGGTTCGATGATCGGCAGGAGGTAGTCGAGGACCGCGTCGGGGTCCAGCTCTATCGACTCCTTGACGAAGCCCTCCACGCGGAGGAGGTCGTAGACCGCTTCCGCCTCGCCGTCCAGCGTCATGCGCAGACAGGTGCCGATGGTGTCCGGCAGACCGCCCGGGAGCCGGTCGACCGTGCCGAAGTCCAGGACGCCCAGGCGCCAGTCATCCTTGCCGTTCGGACCGCCGGGCAGGAGCCGGAAGTTGCCCGGGTGCGGGTCGGCGTGCAGCAGGCCGGTGCGGGCGGGGCCGGAGAAGAGAAAACGGGCCAAAAGCTGTCCGGCGCGGTCGCGCTGCTCCTGGGTGCCGTCGGAGATCACCTCCGACAGAGGCACACCGTCGATCCACTCCGTGATCAGGACCTGGTCACTCTGGTGGACCACGGCCGGGACCACGACATCCGGATCGTCCGCGAACTCCTCCGCATGGGCCTGCTGGGCCTGTGCCTCCAGGCCGTAGTCGAGCTCCTCAGAGACCCGGTCGCGCAGCTCGGCGATGAGCGGCTTGATGTCGATCCCGGGGACGAGAGGCCCCAGCAGACGGGCGAAGCGGCCCAGTTGGGTCAGATCGGACAGCAGGGCCTCGCCGGCCCCCGGGTACTGGACCTTGACCGCCACCTCGCGCCCGTCGTGCCACACGGCCCGGTGCACCTGGCCGATGGACGCCGCCGCGGAGGGCTTGTCGTCGAACTCGGCGAACAGCTCCCGCCAGTCTTCGCCCAGCCGCTCCTCGAGCACGGTGTGCACGGTGCGGGTCGGCATCGGGGGCGCCGCCTCCTGCAGCTTCGTCAGGGCCGCGCGGTAGGGGCCGGCAACCTCCTCGGGGAGCGCCGACTCGAAGACGGACAGGGCCTGGCCGAACTTCATGGCCCCGCCCTTGAGCTCCCCGAGCACCTTGAACAACTGGTCGGCGGTGCGCTGCTGCAGCTCGCGGCCGACGATCTCCGCGGACTCGCCCACGATCCGCTTGCCGAGTCCCCAGGTGGCCCGCCCGGCGAAGCCGAGCGGGAGCGCGGCGAGCTTGGCGGTCCGGGTGACCGCCTTCCGGGGAAGATCAGACATGCGCCCTCCAGGTCCCAGCAGGCCGTGGCGTGGTTGCCTCGCGGCACAACTCCTCCGACGACCCTTGCTCCGTCATTGTCTCGTGCGCAGCCTCCTCCTTGGAGGTGTGTTCTCCCTTACCTTTCTCCGCGGCCCCGCACGGACATGCGGGATGCGGCCAGACCGGCCGCGCGTGCCAGCTCAGACCGGGCAGCGAGACCTCCCAGCGGGCGCCCGCGCTCGACGGGAGGCGGCCGTCCAGGAAAGCGAGCGCGTGTGCGGCCGCGAGGCCGGCGACCGTAGTGGCCAGTGCCAGGTCACAGGGCCGCGCCGACTGCTGTCTGCTGCCCGAACGCCACTGGGCGACCAGCCGGGGCCAGGCCCGGTCGCGGTCGGTCCGCGTCTCGTGCAGACAGCCTGCGCAACCCGTCCCGCCCGGCAGGACGAGGGGGCCGACCACTCCCGTCGCCTCGGCCACACCGGCGAACAGATGAGGTGTGCCGGACCGGACGAAGGGCTCGCCGGTGGCCGGGGCGGGCGCGTGCACGTCGACGTCGTCCCGCGGGGCCAGGATCACCAGGGTGAACCCGGGGTCGTCCGTCCCGGCCGAGGACCGGGAGCCACCACGGGGCGGCCGCCCCGGAGCCGCCGCGGACACCGCCCGGCGTGCGGCCGTGTCCCTGCGGTCGCCGACGGAGCAGGCGGGCAGCCCGCCCGGGGCCACGTCCCACGGCTCGACCCGCCCGCTGTCCCGCACGTCGACCTCCCCGACACCGGCGCCCGAGAGCAGTGCGGCCAGCACCGCGCCCACCCGGCCGGCCCCCCTGACCTGCACGCGCAGTGAACGACGTGCGGCCAGGAGCCTCATCGCGTCACCCGGCTCCGACGTGGTCAGCGAGAGGGACGCCAGGTCGGGTGCCAGCCGGTCGAGGATCTCCTTCTTCCCTCGCAGCCTGTCCGCGTCCGGCCCGCCGCCCCTCGCGTCGTCGACGAGCCCGGCCCGCGCGAGCCGCCCCACCAGCGTGTCGACATGGCCCTCGGGCAGATCCATACGGTGTCCCTCCTCCCGGAGCAGCGCGAGACCGCGCGTGCCGTTGAGCAGGTCGAGGAAGCTGCCCGTCGCCGTGTCCATCGGACCCAGCGTCATCGCGTGCGCCGGGGTCATCCCGAACTGCACGGTGTTGAGATCGCGCCAGCCGCGCCGGAGCGCGGGCTTCAGCTGCGGAACCATTGTTTGCTCGAGCGGAACCACTGCTTGCATGACAGGCCCCCGTAGCCCTCGTGGATCGTCCCCGTCCGTCGCCGGAGCCCCGACGACGGTCGGTCGCGGCTCGGGCGGCGGTGCCAGCATGCCCGGACCCGGCCGGCACGTGCCGAAAGTTGTCCACAGGTGAGGGCCATTCGTCGTACAAATCAGACGCATGGCGGGCGATCGGAACCGAACCGTCCCGGAGTCGGGACTTCACCCGTGTGCAGCGGGTAACGTCAGGGCGTGCCCGCCGACCCACTGCACAGCGCCGGAAAGCCACAGCGCAGTACGACGAGCCAGCCGACGAGCGGCTCGGGGGCGAGCGCGATCGAGGTACGCAGGAGCAGCCGTCGCCGCCGGACGGTCTCCGCGTACCGCGAGGGCGATCGCACCGTCGTGCTCATCCCTGCCCGGATGTCCGAGGCCGAGGAGCAGCGCTGGGTGAGCGTCATGCTCGACAAGCTGGCCGCGCAGGAGAGCAAACGGGTCCTCGGCGATACCGAGCTCTCCGAGCGCGCCCGGCGGCTCTCGGCCCAGTACTTTGACGGCCGGGCACGGCCCGCCTCGGTCCGCTGGGTCACCAACCAGAACACCCGCTGGGGCTCGTGCACCCCGTCCGAGGGCAGCATCCGGCTCTCGCACCGGCTCCAGGGCATGCCGGAGTACGTCGTCGACTACGTCCTGCTCCATGAGCTCGCGCATCTGCTGGTGCCCGGCCACGGGCCCCGTTTCTGGCGGTTGCTGGAGGCCTATCCGCGCACCGAACGGGCCAAGGGCTATCTCGAAGGCGTGGTCGCCGCGGACCGGTTGCCGCATCTTCCGGACGCCCGCGGAGAGTGACCGCCGACCCGAACGGGTCTTTGTACCGGATCTGTACCAACCTGCATCGGTGTCCGAGTTTGCCGTTAGCCTGTCGCGACGCACTTGTATTCGGGATGGGGGACGGTCGTTACGCATGGCCAGGGAATTCCAACGCGGCCACAAGGCCAAGATCAGTGACCTGACCGCGGGCACGGATCTGTACGTAGGCGTGCAGATCTCCGGCCCCGGGCTGACCTTCGACATCAGCTGCTTCGGCCTCGACGCCGACGAACGGCTCTCGGACGACCGGTACTTCATCTTCTTCAACCAGCCGAAGTCCCCCGAGGACTCCATCCAGCTGCTGGGAGCGCAGTCGGGCGACACGGAGTCGTTCCGGGTCACGCTCGACCAGATTCCGTCGCAGATCCAGAAGCTGTCGTTCACGGCGACGATCGACGGTGCCGGCCAGATGTCGCAGATCGCCCCGGGCTACCTCCGAATCGTTGCCGGTGGCGAGGAAGTGGCCCGGTACTCCTTCGACGGCAGCGAGTTCTCCACCGAGCGTGCCGTCATGGTGGGCGACCTGTATTTGAAGGACGTCTGGCGGTTCGCCGCGGTCGGCCAGGGCTTCGACGGCGGCCTCGACGCGCTGCTGAAGAACTTCGGCGGCGAGGTCGCCGAGGAGGAGCCCGAGGCCGCGCCCCAGCAGCCCGCCGTCCCCGCCCAGTCCCAGGCGCCGGCCTTCGCCCCGCCCCCGCAGGCCGCCGCGCCGGCACCTTCGTTCGGCGCGCCGCCGGCCCCCGCTCAGGCGGCGCCC
>NZ_MJAH01000024.1:46151-136261 GCF_001746295.1 Streptomyces sp. LUP47B
CGCCGCGCCGGTCGCCGGGACCACCCCGCCCGCGCCCGCCGCGCCGACGAGCCCGCAGACGTTCACTCCTCCGGGGCAGACCTTCACGCCGCCCGGAACGCCTCCGGCGGGTCAGTACGCGCCCCCCGGCGCACCCGCGGGCCAGTTCACGCCGCCGGGCGCCGTCGCCGGCCAGTTCGCGCCTCCCGGTGCGCCCGGAGCCTTCCCCGGCCAGGCGAAGCCCTTCGGTGGCGGCACCCAGCTCGCCCCTGTGCCGCCCGAGGCCAACGTCCGGGTCGTCCTGACGAAGTACGCGGAAGCCCCCGTCGGCGACCGCTGGACCGAGCAGAACACGAACCTGGTGCGGGCCACCCTCACCAAGGACGCCCCCATCCTCGCCAAGCAGGGCAGCATGGTCGCCTACCAGGGCGACATCGACTTCGCCCACAAGGGCTCGGGCCTGCTCGGCAAGCTCACCGGGGCGCTCACCGGCCAGGGCATGTCCCTGATGCGCTGTACGGGCAACGGCGAGGTGTTCCTCGCCGACGAGGCCAGCCGTGTCTTCGTCATCCGCCTCCAGGGCGAGCAGATCTACACCAGCGCCCAGGGCGTGCTCGCCTTCGACGAGTCTCTGGAGACCGAGGTCCGCCGCATCGAGGGCGCGGGACTGCCCGGCGGGGGCTTCTTCAGCATGCTCTTCTCCGGGACGGGAGCGGTTGTCGTCAAGACACGCGGCGTGCCCGTCGTCCTCCCCGTCGGCGCGGCCACCTATGTCGACGGCAACGCCGTCATCGCCTGGTCCGCCGGTGCGCAGGCGGTCACCACGACCTCGCTCAGGCTGCGCCGCTCCGGGTACGCCCGGCAGACCACCGAGGCCGTGAACCTCCAGTTCCGCGGCGCCCCCGGCAACTTCGTCGTCGTACAGCCCTTCGAGGTGTGAGGCCATGGACTCCCAGACTCTGAGTGCGCACCGCGCCGCCGCGACCGGCGTCCGCATGAGTGTGCACAGTTCCAAGACGCTCAAGGTCACCATGGTCACCGGGCAGGACCTGATCGCCAAGGCCGGCTCGATGATCGCGTACGACGGCTATGTGCAGTTCGACGGGGCGCCCGCGAGCCTGCGCCGCTCGGCGGAGGAGATGGTCAGCGGCGAGGGCGGCAAGCTGATGCTGGCCCGTGGCGACGGCGACCTGTATCTCGCGGACTACGGCGGCGACATCCTCGTCCTGCACCTCAACGGCGAGGCTCTGTCGGTCAACGGCGCCACGCTGCTGGCCTGCGACGCCTCGCTGGAACTGGCCATCGAGCCGGTCAAGGGACTCGCCAAGCTGTCCGGCTCCGGCCTGACCAACCTCGTGATCAAGGGCACCGGCTGGGTCGCCCTGGTCAGCCGGGGCATCCCGATGGCCCTGGACTGCGCCGAACGCGAGACCTACGTCGACCCGGACGCCCTCGTCGCCTGGACGACCGGCCTGGAGATGAAGGCCCGCCGCACCATCAAGGCGAGCGCCCTCATCGGCCGCGGCAGCGGCGAGGCCTTCCAGATCGGCTTCAAGGGACAGGGCTTCGTCGTCGTCCAGCCGAGCGAGGACACCGGCGACCGATTCAAGATCCGGGGCTGAGGGGAGCACCAGGCACATCATGCACAGCACACTCTTCGCACACGTCCCGGTCGAGTCGACCGGGCGCTACACCCTGCAGAACCCGCAGCTCCTGAAGACGGACGTCACTCAGGGCAGCAGCCCGATACTCGCCCGGCAGGGCGCCATGGTGGCCTTCGAGGGGCAGGTCGAGTTCGACAGCCAGTACCGCAACCGCAGCTGGCGCAACGTCGAGCGGATGACCGGCGAGCGCCTCGAACTCATGCGCTGCAAGGGCAACGGCGTCGTCTACCTGGCCAACCTCGCCCAGCACCTGCACATCATGGAGGTCGGCAGCGGCATCACGGTCGACAGCTCGTATGTGCTCGCCTTCGACGGCTCCCTCGGTGTCGGCATCGTCGCGGTGGACAGCGCCGTCGAGGTGGCCGCTGCGGGCGCCTACAACCTGGAGCTGTCCGGCTCCGGCCAGGTCGTCCTCATGACCTCCGGCGAGCCGCTGGTGCTGGAGGTGGGACCGGACAAGAACGTCTGTGTCGACTCCGACGCCGTCATCGCCTGGTCCACATCCCTGCGCACCCAGCTCCAGGCGCCCACCTCCACCTCCGGAGTGTGGCGCCGCCGGGGGACCACCGGCGAAGGCTGGGAGATGCACTTCGGCGGCACGGGCCATGTCCTGGTCCAGCCCAGCGAACTGCTGCCGCCGCAGGGCATGCGCAACGGCGGGGTGATCGGTCAGTTCGGCATGCGCGGCAACTCCCTGGGGGGCAGCAACAGCTAGCCATGCGTAAGGGGCGCCTGTCATTGCCGGGCGCCCCTTACCCGTGCGCTCACAGCCTCGCGCGGGTCGCTTCCAGAAGTCGTACGACGGACTCGTCGGCCACATCCGCCACCTCGTCGTAGGCGAACCACCGCACGTCGAGCGATTCGTCGCTGACCGTCTCCACGGCCCCAGGCGGAGCGAGCGCCGCGTACTGGACGTCGAAGTGGCAGTGGCACGGCGGCGGAATCGGATGCCGGTCCAGGCGCACCGGACCGCCCGGCAGCAGGGTCAGGCCGGGGATGCCGGACTCCTCCGTCGCCTCGCGCTGGGCCGCCGCCTCCAGGGAGGCGTCGGCCGGTTCGCAGTGGCCGCCCATCTGCAGCCACATGCCCAGCTTCTTGTGGAGGGTCAGCAGGGCCCGTTCGCGCTCCGGGTCGACGACCAGGGCACTCGCCGTGATGTGGCCCTCCTGGCAGGCCTTCCACATGCCGTCCGGGTGAGCCGCCAGATGGTCCAGGTAGGCCTGGCGAAGATCCGCCTGGTCCTCGTATCCCTTGAGGACCAGGACGGCGTCGTCATAGAGGCTCACTCTTCGCTGCCGCCCTCGGCGGAGTCGTCCTTCTTCTTGAGGTCGGGCTTCTCCGCGGCCTCGCCGAGCATCTTGTCCAGCTCGGAGAAGTCCAGCTGCTCGCGGTGCACGAAGCCATCCGGGTCGTCCAGGTCGGACGCGGTCGGCAGCATGTCCGGGTGGGACCACAGGCCGTCACGGCCGTCGACACCGCGCGCGTCGGTGAGCGAGGCCCACAGACGCGAGGCGTCCCGCAGCCGGCGCGGACGCAGCTCCAGCCCGATCAGCGTGGCGAACGTCTGCTCGGCCGGACCGCCCGAGGCGCGGCGGCGGCGCAGGGTCTCGCGCAGCGCGTCGGCGGACGACAGGCGCGGCTTGGCGGCCGCGTGGACCACCGCGTCCACCCAGCCCTCCACGAGCGCCAGCGCGGTCTCCAGACGGGCCAGGGCCGCCTTCTGCTCCGGCGTGTCCTCCGGCTGGAACATCCCCTGCTGGAGGGCGTCCTGCAACTGCTCGGGGTTCTGCGGGTCGAACTGGCCGACCACGTCCTCCAGCTTGGCGGTGTCGACCTTGATCCCGCGCGCGTAGCCGTCGACCGCGCCGTACAGGTGCGAGCGCAGCCACGGCACGTGCGCGAAGAGACGCTGGTGGGCGGCCTCGCGCAGGGCGAGATACAGCCGCACCTCGTCCTTGGGCACCCCGAGGTCCTTGCCGAAGGCCTCGATGTTCGCCGGCAGCAGCGCGGCCTTGCCGGCCGGGCCGAGCGGCAGACCGATGTCGGTGGAGCCGACGACCTCGCCCGCGAGCACGCCGACGGCCTGTCCGATCTGGGTGCCGAACATGGCACCGCCCATCGAGCGCATCATGCCGATCAGCGGGCCCGCCATGGCCTGCATCTCCTCCGGCAGGACATCGCCCATGGCGTTGCCCACGCGCTCGGCGACCGGGTCGACGAGCTCCTTCCACGCGGGCAGGGTCGCCTCGACCCACTCCGCGCGGGACCACGCCACCGCGGAACCCGCGCCGGACGGCAGCGACGTCGCGTCGTCGAGCCACAGGTCCGCCAGGCGCACGGCCTCCTGGACCGCGGTGCGCTCGGCGGGGCCGATGCTCGCGTCCTTGGTGCCGTCCGCGGTGCCCTGGGACACCGTCTGGCGGGCGATCTGTTTGGCCATGTCCCAGTTCACGGGACCGCCCTCGTACGAGAGCATCTGGCCCAGCTGCTGGAAGGCGGCGCCCAGGTCGGTGGGGTTCAGCGAACCGAACATGGCTGCGAGCGGATTGTCCGCACCGGGGCCGCCAAAGCCTCCGGCTCCGGGCAGACCGCCGAAACCGAACGGGTTGGCCGGTCCCTGACCACCACCGCTCTCCTGGTCCTTCTTCTTGCCCTCGTCGCCGTCGTCCGGCTCCTCCGGCGGAAGGCCGAATCCGAATGGGGTGTCACTCACGGGATTCCTCGGCTGGTAAGGCCACCGGTTTGACCCCCGGCGGCGCGGCTGCCCGATAACACCACCCAGCGTAGACACCGACGGCCGTTCGGGCCTCGGTGCTCCGCCGACTCTCCGCCTGCGGCAGGATGGATGCCACCTGGTACGTACGCGTCACTCGCGTTCCTACTGAAGACAACCGCTGGAGACGCCCGGTGAGTTCCCCTGATCCGCAGGTTCGCGCAGCGCGAAACCAGTCAACCAACCCCGCCGCGCGCCGGCCAGTCGTCGCGGTCACCGGCGCCGCGTCCGGCATCGGAGCGCTGCTCACCGAGCGGCTGGCCGCCTCGGAGGAGATCAAGCAGGTCATCGCGCTGGACGAGCGGCGTGGTGAGTGCGCCTCGGCGCAGTGGCACATCCTGGATGTGCGGGATCCGGCCATCGCGGAGAAACTGCGCGGGGCCGACGTCGTGGTGCATCTGGCGCTCGACCTCGATCTGGAGACGGACCCGGCCGCGCGTACGGCGTACAACGTCCGGGGGACGCAGACCGTGCTGACGGCCGCGGCGGCCGCCGGCGTCCACCGGGTCGTGCTGTGCACCTCCGCCATGGTCTACGGAGCGCTTCCGGACAACGAACTGCCCCTCTCGGAGGACGCCGAGCTGCGGGCCACCGCGGAGGCGACCGGGGTCGGGGACCTGCTGGAGATCGAGCGGCTCGCACGCCGGGCCCCTCGGGCGCATCCCGGGCTCAATGTCACCGTCGTGCGGCCCGCCGTGCTGGTGGGCGGAGGGACCGACACCGCGCTGACCCGGTACTTCGAGTCCCCGCGGCTGCTGGTCGTGGCCGGGTCCCGGCCTGCCTGGCAGTTCTGCCACGTCGAGGATCTGTGCAGCGCTCTGGAGCACGCCGTCCTGGAGAAGGTCGACGGGGAGCTGGCCGTCGGGTGTGACGGGTGGCTGGAGCAGGAGGAGATCGAGGAGCTCAGCGGGATCCGTCGGATGGAGTTGCCGTCGGCGGTCGCCCTGGGGGCGGCGGCCAGGCTCCACCGGATCGGGCTGACGCCGTCTCCGGCGGGCGATCTCGCGTACACGATGTACCCCTGGGTGGTGAGCGGGAGCCGGCTGCACGACGCCGGGTGGCGGCCGCAGTGGACCAACGAGGAGGTGCTCGCGGAGCTGCTGGAGGAGGTCGCCGGGCGTCACACGGTCGCCGGACGGCGGCTGGGACGCAAGGACGCGACGGCCGCGGGGGCCGCGGGGGCGACGGTGGCGCTGCTGGGTGCGGCGGCCGTGGTGCGGCGGGCCCGGAAGGCACGGCGGCGGATCTGAGGGTGCCGGGGCCCCTGAGGGCTGAATTGCCTGTAGGTCGCTCCAAGCTTCCACGCACGCGTGCCGGACGATCACGCTATTCCCCGTTGTCTCCGGCGTGCGGCACGATGGAGGCATGGCACCGACTTACGACCATCCAGGCGAGCAGGCCGCGCAGGATCCCCTCAAGCTGATCGCGATCCGTGAGACCCCGCTCTCCCTCGACGAGGTCTTCCGGGCGGTCGGGGACGACTCGGCCGGGGGGACCGCCCTGTTCGTCGGGACCGTCAGGAATCACGACGGGGGAGCCGACGTCGACAAGCTCGGGTATTCGTGTCACCCCAGTGCCGAGGCCGAGATGCGGCGGGTCGCCGAAAAGGTCGTCGCCGAGTTCCCGGTGCGGGCCCTTGCCGCCGTGCATCGGGTCGGGGATCTCGGGGTCGGGGATCTCGCCGTCGTCGTCGCCGTGTCCTGCCCGCACCGGGGAGAGGCCTTCGAGGCCTGCCGGAAGCTGATCGACGATCTCAAGCACGAGGTGCCGATCTGGAAGCACCAGACGTTCTCCGACGGCACGGAGGAATGGGTCGGCGCCTGCTGAACCCTTCCTTCACCCCTCCGGTTGCGTAACCGCACCCCTGGCGTGAGCGTTGTCCGTGCGGATGGTTAATCTGCTGATCAGTCAGTTTTTTCGCGGTCGCTCAGCGTGGGGTCGGGAGGTCGGCATGGGGGCGCTCATCTGGTTGTTGATTCCGTTCGTGGCCGCGGTCGCCGCCGGGTTGTGGGGCAGCTGGGCCAACCGGACCCGGCGGATGCGCGGCGACGGCCCCGAGCTCGACGGCTACGCCCGTTTCCGCGCCGCGATGGAGAAGTCGCACTCCGGCCCTGACGACCGGGTGACGACGGCGCCCTGACGATGGTCCGACAGGAGTGTCCCGTACTGTCGTGCCATGCCACGCCGCACCGCGACGATGCTCGCCTCCACCCTGATGCTGATCGCGCTCCTGTGCGCGGGAGTCTTCATCAAAGTGCCCTACGCCGAGATGTCACCCGGCCCCACGGTGAACACCCTCGGGGACCACGGCGGCGAGCCGGTGCTGCAGATCTCCGGGCGCAAGACGTATCCGACGAGCGGTCACCTGAACATGACCACCGTCCGGGTCACCAGCGCCGACTACAAGATGAACCTCGTCGAGGCCGTGTACGGCTGGCTCGCGCACGACAACAAGGTCGTACCGCACGACACCCTCTATCCGGACGGCAAGACCGAGGAGCAGTCCACCCAGGAGAACGCCGAGGAGTTCAGCCAGTCCCAGGAGAGCGCCAAGGTCGCCGCCCTGAAGGAACTGGACGTCCCGGTGCAGGCCTGGGTGATCGTCTCCACCGTCGTGAAGGACTCCCCGGCCGAGGGCAGGCTGCACGCCGGTGACGTGATCAAGGCCGTCGACGGTACGACGGTGAAGGCGCCGGGCGACGTCGCCAAGCTGGTGACCAAGCACAAGCCCGGCGAGGACGTCGTGTTCACGGTCGTGCCCGCGAAGGAGCAGGCCGCCGCGGAGAAGGCGAACCGGACGGCGACGAAGACCGAGAAGATCACGATCACGACCAGGACGTCCGACGACGAGGGCGAGAAGCGCGCCATCGTCGGGATCGCCGCCGGGACCGACCACACCTTCCCGTTCACCGTCGACATCAAGCTCGCCGACGTCGGCGGCCCGAGCGCCGGTCTGATGTTCGCCCTCGGCATCTACGACAAGCTCACCCCGGGCAGCCTGACTGGCGGCAAGTTCGTCGCCGGCACCGGGACGATCGACGACGACGGCAAGGTCGGCCCGATCGGCGGCATCGAGATGAAGACGGTCGGCGCGCGCGACAAGGGCGCCCAGTACTTCCTGACGCCCGCCGACAACTGCGCGGCCGCCGCCAAGGACACCCCCGGCGGGCTCACCCTGGTCAAGGTGAACACCATCGACGACGCCCTCGGCGCGCTCAAGGACATCCGCGAGGGCAGGACGTCCGACCTGCCGAAGTGCACGACCAAGAGCTGACCGGCACGCGCGTGTACGGCGACGGGGGCGCCCCTCACACAGAGGGCGCCCCCGTCGCCGTACAAGAAGATCCGGAAGGCCGGGTAGACCTCAGTCCGCGAACGTCGCCGACAGGGCCTCCGCCAGGCCGGGAACCAGGTCACGGCCCGTGCGGACCTCCGTCGGGGAGTCCTTCTCACGCAGGCGCAGGGCCGAGTCGCGGGTGCCGTCGCGCAGCACCGCGACCGTCATACGGACCTCCTGGCGCGCCGGGTGCTCGGCGACCCACTTCGCCAGCCGGGCCTCGCTCAGCCCCTCCGGGACGGACGCCTCGGCGGACGGGGGCAGCATCAGGCGCTCCACGGTGAGCGCGCAGCCGACGACCGCGTCGGGCCAGGCGATGGTGCCGAGGAACTCGTCGAGCGGCTTGCCCGCGGGAATCTCGTCCTGCTCGATGGGGGTCAGACCCGAGGACTCCTGCGCGTCCTCCAGACCGAGCTGGCTCGCGAGAGCGGGTTCCTGAGCGCGCAGCTGTGCGGTGTCTACGAGGGCGAAGAGGCGAGCGGGCTGGTCCCAGCCGAGGCCGGAGGCGTACTCGTCGATCTCGAGTACGGCCCGGGTGAGCGGGCTCGCTGCCATGGGGGTGTTGGACATGGTCACAATCCTGCCTCGTTCGTGACCGGAATCGGGAACCGAGTAAACGGTGAGTAAGTTGCATAGGTGTGGGCCCGCGATCACGGGGGCTCTGGAGGGGCTCGCGAACACGGGGGCCTGACGGATCGACAGCGAACTTCGAGGTGCGCACCTTGGCTTTCCAGATGCCGGACCGCGGCGGAGGCCCGACGGGGCCGCGGATGAGAGTGGGCCGCCCGTCCCGGCGCGCCCGGACCCTGCTCATGACGCTGGGCGTCCTTGCCGTTCTCGGCATGGCGTTCACCATGTTCGCGGGCTTCTGGACGGACTGGCTCTGGTACCGCTCGGTGAACTACTCGTCCGTGTTCACCACCACGCTGTGGACCAAGATCGGGCTGTTCTTCGTCTTCGGGCTGCTGATGGCCCTCGCGGTCGGCTTCAACATCTGGCTGGCCCACCGGCTGCGCCCGCCGCTGAGCGCCATGTCCATGGAGCAGCAGAACCTCGATCGCTACCGGATGGGCATCGCGCCCTACAAGAAGTGGCTGCTGCTGGGGATCGTCTCCCTGGTGGGCCTGATCGCGGGCGCCTCCGCCTCCAGTCAGTGGCGGACCTGGCTGATGTGGGTCAACGGCGTCTCCTTCGGCCAGAAGGACCCGCAGTTCCACCTCGACATCTCCTTCTACACCTTCGATCTGCCCTGGTACCGGTTCCTGCTCGGCTTCGGCTTCGCCGCGGCGATCCTCTCGGTGATCGCCGCCGCGCTCACCCACTACCTGTACGGCGGTCTCAGGATCACCTCCCCGGGTGCGCGGGCCACGGCCGCCGCGACCGGGCACCTGTCGGTGCTGCTCGGCGTCTTCGTCGCCCTGAAGGCGGTCGCGTACTGGCTCGACCGGTACGGCCTCGCGGTCAAGTCCAGCGACTTCAAGGCGACCGACAGCTGGACGGGCCTCAGGTACGTCGACGCCAACGCCTATCTGCCGGCCAAGACGATCCTGTTCTGCATCGCCGTCATCTGCGCCCTGCTGTTCTTCGCCACCCTGTGGCGGCGCACCTGGCAGCTGCCCGTGATCGGCTTCGGTCTGATGGTGCTCTCGGCGATCCTGATCGGCGGGCTCTACCCCGCGATCGTCCAGAAGTTCCAGGTCCAGCCGAATGAGCAGGCCAAGGAAGCGCCGTACGTCACGAAGAACCTCAAGGCGACGCGTGAGGCGTACGGCATCGATGACACCCAGGTCACCGAGTACGACGGCAAGTCCACCACCACGGACAAGACGAAGCTGCGCGACGACGTCGACGCCACGGCGAGCATCCGGGTCGTGGACCCCAACGTCGTCTCGCCGACGTTCCAGCAGCTCCAGCAGATGCGGAACTACTACGCGTTCCCGACCAACCTGGACGTCGACCGGTACAGCAAGGACGGCAAGAACGCCGGAGATCAGGACACGGTCATCGGTCTGCGCGAGCTGAACCTCGCCGGTATCCCGAAGAACAACTGGATCAACGACCACTTCCGCTACACCCACGGTTACGGCGTGGTCGCCGCGAAGGGCACCGAGGCCGACGCCGAGGGCCGCCCGGTCTTCACCGAGTCCAACCTGCCGTCCAAGGGCGACCTCGGGACGTACCAGCAGCGCGTCTACTACGGCGAGAAGACCACCGAGTACTCGATCGTCGGCGGTCCCCAGAAGGAGATCGACTACTCCGACGACGACGGTGAGAAGACCTACAGCTACAAGGCCAAGAGCGGGGTCAACCTCTCCAACCCGGTCAACCGGGCCGCGTACGCGGTGGCGTTCAGCGAGCCGCAGATCCTCTACTCGGGAGCGATCGGCGAGGGCTCCAGGATCCTGTACAACCGCACGCCCAAGCAGCGCGTCGAGGCGGTCGCCCCCTGGCTGACCATCGACGGCGACGCCTATCCGGCGGTGGTGAACGGCAAGATCCAGTGGATCGTCGACGCGTACACGACGACCAACGGCTACCCGTACTCCTCCCGCACGACCCTCGGTGACACGACGGCCGACTCGCTGACCGCGACCAACAACTCGCGCGCGGTGGTGGCCCAGCAGAACCAGGTCAACTACATCCGGAACTCGGTGAAGGCGACCGTCGACGCGTACACCGGCGAGGTCAAGCTCTACCAGTGGGACACCAAGGATCCGGTCCTCAAGACCTGGATGAAGGCGTTCCCGGGCACGGTGGAGCCGAAGACGGACATCTCCACCGACCTGATGGCTCATCTGCGGTACCCGCAGGACCTGTTCAAGGTCCAGCGTGAGCTGCTGGCGCGCTACCACGTCGAGGACGCGGACACCTTCCTCAGCGGCAGCGAGGTGTGGCAGGTGCCGGACGACCCGACCAACAAGTCGGGTGACGCGGTGCCGCCGTACTACCTGAGCATGAAGATGCCCGACCAGTCGGCACAGGCGTTCTCGCTCACGACGACGTTCACGCCCAACGGCCGGGACAACCTCAGCGCGTTCATGTCGGTCGACGCCGAGGCGGGCACCGGCGACTACGGCAAGATCAGAATCCTGAAACTGCCGACCAACACCACGGTCAACGGGCCCAAACAGGTGCAGAGCCAGTTCAACTCCGAACAGGACATCGCCGAGACCATCAGCCTCCTCAACAGAGGCGACTCCAATGTGGAGTACGGCAATCTCCTGACGGTGCCGCTCGACGGAGGACTGCTCTATGTGGAGCCGGTCTACGTACGCGGTGGTGGACTGAAGTACCCGCTGCTGCGGAAGGTGTTGGTGACCTACGGCGGCAACACCGCCTTCGAGGACACCCTCGACGAAGCCCTGAACAAGGTCTTCGGAGCGGTCGGTTCGACGACCCAGCCACCGGATGACGACGGCGGGACCACCAAGCCGCCGCCGACCTCCAGCAACCCGACGGTCCAAAAGGCGCTGAACGACGCCCAGAAGGCCTTCGACGCCGGCCAGGAAGCCCTGAAGAAGGGCGACTGGGAGGCGTACGGCCTGGCCCAGAAGGACCTGCAGGACGCGCTCAAGCGGGCCGAGGACGCGCAGGCCGCGGCGGACAAGAGCGGCAGCAGCGCGAAGCCCAGTAGCAGCCCGAGTCCCAGAAGCAGCCCCAGCAGTAGTCCCAGCGGCTGAGCAGCCGCTGGTCAAATGCCCACCCCGCGCCGTGATACGGTTGCAACACAACGGCGCGGGGTGGAGCAGCTCGGTAGCTCGCTGGGCTCATAACCCAGAGGTCGCAGGTTCAAATCCTGTCCCCGCTACTGAAAACGAAGGCCCGGATCCTCAAGAGGATCCGGGCCTTCGTGATGTGCGAACGCATGTGCCGACCCCGAGGACGGCCGTGCCGCCTCGGGGAGTTGAGGGTGACCGTGTTTGACTTGTCTCTCTGTGGGCATGTCGACAAAACGCTGAAGTGACCTCACTGGCTGCGGTATACCAGGTGTACCCGGGTTGCAGGTGGTGCGACGATGGACGTTATGGGGGACAAGGCAACTCTGTTGGAGACAGGGAGTTTTGTGCAGCCTGCCGACTTTTCGGAGTCGACGGGCGACTTGTCGCAGCCCATGGACCGGGACGAAACCGGGGAGGCTGCCGAGGAGGCACGTCAGCGTCTTGCCGCGCAGACCGGTGACGTCGAGGCGATGAGCGTCCTCGGCGCCCTCCTGCTGCGCCGCGGTGACCTCGACGGAGCCGAGCCCCATCTGCGTGCCGCCACCGCCGCGGGCGACCGGGCCGCCGCCAACAACCTGGGTGTCCTGCTGCACCAGCGCGGTTACGCCGAGGACGCCGCCGGCTGGTGGCGGATCGCCGCCGTCGCCGGATCCGCCGCGGCCGCGCACGCACTGGGACGCCACCACCGTGAGCGGGGCGACGAGCCCGCCGCCGAGTACTGGCTGCGCCAGTCCGCCGAGCAGGGGCACGCGCTGGGCGCCTACGCGCTCGCCGACCTCCTGGAGCACCGCGCGGACACGGGCGCCGAACAGTGGATGCGGATCGCCGCCGAGCGGGGGCACCGGGAGGCGGCCTACCGGCTGGCCCGCGCGCTCGACCGCCGGCTGGGTCCCGAGGGGGACGTCGGGGACGACCACGGTGCCGGGGCCGAGGCCGAGCAGTGGTACCGGCAGGCCGCCGCGCGGGGACACCGTCGGGCGGCGCTGCATCTCGGGGCGATACTGGAGCGGCGCGGTGCGCTCAAGGAGGCCGGGCGCTGGTATCTGACGTCCGCCAAGGACGGGGAGGCACGGGCCGCCTGCGCCCTGGGGTTCCTGCTGCGGGACGCCGGTGACACCGAGAGCGCCGCCGTGTGGTGGCTGCGCGCCGCCCAGGACGGGGACGGCAACGCGGCCAACGCGCTGGGCGCCCTGCACGCCGAGCGCGGCGAGTCGCAGACCGCCGAGCGCTGGTACCGGGCGGCGATGGACGCCGGTGACGACAACGGCGCGTACAACCTGGGGCTGCTCTGCGCCGAGCAGGGGCGGACCGCGCAGGCCGAGCAGTGGTACCGGCGGGCCGCGTACGCGGGGCACCGGGAGGCGGCCAACGCGCTCGCCATTCTGCTGCTCCAGGGCGGGGACACGGCCGGGGCGGAGCCCTGGTTCTCCAAGGCCGCGGAGGCCGGGAGCGTCGACGCCGCGTTCAACCTCGGGATCCTGTTCGCCGGGCGGGGCGAGGAGGCCGTCGCGCTGCGGTGGTACGAGCGGGCGGCCGCCGCCGGGCACACCGAGGCCGCGCTGCAGGTGGGCATCGCCCGGCTGCGGGACGGGGACGAGACGGAGGCCGAGCGGCACCTGCGGTGTGCGGCGGGGGGCGGCAGCGCGGAGGCCGCGTACCGGCTGGCGACCGTGCTGGACGCCCGGCGGCCGCCGGTGCCCGCGCACTCGCTCGGTGAGCCGGTGCACACGGGCAAGAGCGAGTGCGAGGAGTGGTACGAGCGGGCTGCCTCCCAGGGCCACCGGCGCGCTCAGGTCCGTGTGGGCATGCTCGCCGCCGCTCGGGGTGACGTCGTGGAGGCGGCCCGCTGGTACCGGGAGGCCGCGGAGGCGGGTTCCCGGAACGGGGCCTTCAATCTGGGGCTGCTGCTCGCCAGGGAGGGAAGCGACCCGGAGGCCGCCGTGTGGTGGACCCGGGCGGCCGACGCGGGGCACGGACGGGCGGCGTTGCGGTTGGCGCTCGTCTACGCGCGTCGGGGCGAGCTGGCCGAGGGGCAGCGGTGGGCCGACCGGGCGGTGGCCCTGGGGCCGGCCGAGGTGTCCGAGCGGGCCGCTCGGCTGCGGGACGCGCTGCGTGAGGAGCTGTCGGCGTAGCGCTCCGCGGCGGGGCGACGGAAGCGATTTGCCTCTGGCCTCCTCCTTCACGTAACGTTGCATTCATCGCCGCGGGGTGGAGCAGCTCGGTAGCTCGCTGGGCTCATAACCCAGAGGTCGCAGGTTCAAATCCTGTCCCCGCTACTGATGGCCGAGGGCCGGAATCCGAAAGGGTTCCGGCCCTCGGTGTTTCTCAGGGGCGATGGCCCACCGCCTCCTCGTACAGGGTTCTGTTCACCGTCTTCGACTCCGGCAGCGGCTCGCCCGCCGCCACGCCCTGTGACGTGTACGCCGCCTGCAGCCGGTCCGTCGTGCCGGACCTGATCTCCCAGTCCATGCGCAGGGACGGGGTGGACCTGAGGATCGCCTCGTCGGTCTTCAGGAGTTTCGCCAGGTAGGTGACGAAGGTCGCATCCGACTTGTAGTCGGCCGCGAAGTAGGTGTTCACCGTGCGGATGTACGCCCGCAGCAGGGCGACCCCGGCGTCCACGTCGTCGTTCAGCAGTCCGGGACCGTAGAGCATGCCGCCCAAGGGCTCGCCGAGCGGCTGGCCGCCCAGGAAGGCGTAGCCGGGCTCGCCGTCCACCCTGCGCCAGACCGGGTCCAGCAGCCAGGCCGAGTCGACACCGCCGTTCTGCAGGGCCGTGAGGACGTCGGCCGAACCGAGCTGCTGGTACTGGATCTCGTCGAGGCCGCCGCCGTGCCGTTCGAGGGCCTTCTCCATGGGATACGCGATCACCGAGCCCTTGCCGATCATCGTGCCCATCCTGCGGCCGGCCATCTTCACCTGGTCGCCGCTCTCGCCGTCCTTCAGCCGCACCCACAGGCCGCTCTTGGACTTGGGGTCGGGCGAGAAGTTCGCGGCGACCCAGCGGATGTCGAAACCGCCCCGGAGGCCGTTCATGACCGCCGCCTCGGGGGCCGCCCACAGCGCGTCGATGTCGCCCTTGGCGAGGAGGGGCAGCGAGTCCGGGGTCGGCAGCACCTTCAGGGTGACCTCCAGGCCCTCCTTCTTGAACTCGCCTTTGTCCAGCGCCACTTGGAGTGGTGCCACGTACTCCGCGCTCAGTGTGCCCGTAGCGATCGTGATCTTGCGGGGCTCGGGGAGAGGGACGGGGGCAGGGGTGCCGGGCTCGCAGCGGGCCGGGGTGCGGGTCGCGGAGAGGTCGGCGGGGTCCGTCCAGGAGTTCGCGCCGCAGCCCGCCACCGGGCGGACGGTCCGCGTGCCGCCCCCGCCCGCCTTCGACTCCGAGCTCCTCGCGTCATGTGACGCCGTGCAGGCCGGTGACGTCAGCAGGATGGCTGCGGTCAGTGCTGCGCCGTAGAACCGTGTTTTCACGACTGGCCCCTTCCGCGGTCCCTCGGTGCCCACGGGGTGAGCAGGCGGCCCACGACGCGGACCAGTTCGGAGAAGAGGACTCCCAGGGCGGCCACGCAGACGATGCCGACGAACATCACGTCGTTCTGGAACAGGGCGCGTGAGTCGAAGATCAGGTGGCCCAGGCCGTTCGTCGCGGCGATCTGTTCCGAGGCGACGATCACCAGGACCGCCACGCCCGCCGCGATCCGGGCGCCGACCAGGACGGACGGGAGGGAGGCGGGGAGCAGGACGTGGCGGAACATCTGCCACGGTGAGGCGCCGAAGACCTGGCCCGCGTCGCGGTGGCCGGAGGGGATCGAGATCACCGCCGACATCGTCTGGATCCACACGAAGAAGAAGACCGTCGCCGCCACGAGGGCGATCTGAGGGCCCTCGCCCAGGCCGAACATGTTGAGGAAGACGGGGAGCAGGGCCAGTTTCGGTACTACGTACAGGGCGTCCAGCAGGGGTTCCAGGGCTGCCCGCACCAGAGGCAGCGAGCCCATCAGCAGGCCGAGCGCGTAGCCCGTGGCCGTGCCGATCGCGTAGCCCGCCAGGACGCGTTGCGTGGTCGCCCACACGTCCGGCCACAGGTCGCCGGCCGCCGCGCGGTCCCAGCCGTCGGCGAGGATCGTGGAGGGGGCGGGGTAGACGCGGTCGTCCAGCCAGGCCTGGGTGGCGGCCAGCTGCCACAGGAGGACCAGGAGCAGCGGGACCGCTGTCGCCAGGGCCAGTTCCAGGGCTCGTCTGCGGCGGTGGGTGCGTACCGGGTGCAGCTCTTCCGGGCCCGGGCGGCGTACGAGTACGGAGACCTTCTCGGGAGCCATGGTCGTCATGCCGGTATCGCCTCCTTGCGCAGCAGGTCCCACAACTCGCTCTTCAGGGACGTGAATTCGGGTGCCGAGCGGATGTCGCCGGTGCGCGGGCGGGGGAAGGGCGGGCGGTGTTCGGCGATCAGACGGCCCGGACGGGCGGACATCACCAGGACGCGGTCGCCGAGGACGATCGCCTCCTCCAGGCTGTGGGTGATGAACAGGGTGGTGGTGCGCAGGGTTTGCGTGATCTCCAGCAGCTCGTCCTGGAGGATCATGCGTAGCTGTGCGTCCAGGGCCGCGAACGGCTCGTCCATCAGCAGGAGTTCCGGCTCCACGGCGAGGGCGCGCGCTATCGCGACCCGCTGGCGCATGCCGCCCGAGAGGGTCGCCGGGTACGCGTCGGCGAAGTCCGACAGGCCCATGCGGGCCAGCCACTCGTCGGCACGGGTGTTCGCCTCGCGGCGTGGGACGCGCTGGACGTCCAGGCCGAAACGGACGTTGGCGCGGACGGACTTCCAGTCGTAGATGCCGTAGTCCTGGAAGATCATGGCCGCCGGGCGCGGTGCGGTCGTGCGGATCTCCAGGGTGCCGGCGCTCGGGCGGAGCAGGCCCGCGGCGATGCGCAGCAGCGTCGACTTGCCGCAGCCCGAGGGGCCGACCAGGCAGACGAACTCGCCGGGCGCGACGGTGAGGTCGAGCGGGCCGAGGGCTTCGACGGAGCGCGGCGGGCGGCCGAAGGTGCGGGTCAGGGCGGTGGCGTGGAGTTTGGGGCGCGGAGGGTCCGGGATGGGCTGCGGTGGCTCCGGGGCGGGGTGCGGTTGTCCCGCGGTGGGTTCGGGGTGCGGATCTCCCACGGTTGCTCCTTGCGGAGTTCGGTACGGAGAGGGGGTGGCCGCATGACGATATGACGGTCCGTCAGATTCAGGAACCCCGTGGGCAGCACAAAGCCCCGGCGTCCGCGAAGGATGCCGGGGCTTGGTGATGCGGTGAAGACCGTTACGCCGCCGCGCAGTTCGGGCAGACGCCCCGGTACGTGACCTCGACGCCCGAGACTGTGAAGCCGAAGCGCTCCGAGTCGGGAAGCTCGGTCAGCGGGTCGCCCGTGGGGTGGACGTCCCGGATGGCGCCGCACTGGGCGCAGACCAGGTGGTGGTGCGGTCGGTGGGCGTTCGGGTCGTACCTCTTGGCGCGCTTGTCGGTGGCGACCTCGAGCACCTCGCCGAGGGTGACCAGTTCGCCCAGCGTGTTGTAGACGGTCGCCCGGGAGATCTCGGGCAGCTTGGCCACGGCGCGCGCGTGGACCTCGTCGGCCGTCAGGTGGACGTGTTCGCCGTCGAGGACCTCGGCCACGACGCGCCGCTGCGCGGTCATCCGCCAGCCGCGGCCGCGCAGTCGTTCCAAAAGGTCGCTCATGCGTCCCAGCCTAACAGCAAGGGACCAGAATCCGAATGGGTGTGATTTTGGATGCCTACTGGACTTGGATCGAGTCCAGATCAGGAGCGGGCCGGTACGCGCTGTCGGACGGGTGCCCAGCAGCGGATGATGTCGCGGACCGAGACGATGCCCGCGGGCTCGCCGTGGTCCAGGACGATGAGGTGCCGGAAGCCGCCGTGGGTCATCGCCTGCGCCGCCTCCTCCAGGGTCCAGGTCGGGGCGGCGAAGACGACGTCGGTGGTGGTGTGGGCGTGGGCGTACTCCGCGTCCGGGCTCTGGCCGAGCCCCACGGAGTTGAGGATGTCGCGCTCGGTCAGTATGCCGATACCGGTGCCGTCGGGATCGAGGACCACGGCCGCGCCCACCCGGCGGGTGGACATCAGGGCGGCGGCCTGGCGGAGAGTGTGGGCGGGGCCGATGGTGAGGACCACCGTGCTCATGGCGTCGCGGACGAGCATGGGTTCGCTGTCACCTCCTGGGAGCCGGTGTTAGTTCACCGGTTCACAAGTTCACAAATGAGGGTCCTCTCAGAGTCGCAGGTAAAGCGAGGGTCAACAAGAGGGCGCGCGCCGCCGATTGAGGGCGTGCGCGCTCAGATGTGCTCCCCGGAAGCGCCCCTCGGTCTCCGTCAGCGGCTTTCCGTCAGCGACTCTCTAGTAGCGCTCGTTGAGGTAGCCCAGGAACTCGTCGTGGAGCAGGCCGTTGGAAGCGGCCGCGTTGCCGCTGTGCGGGCCGGGACGGCCGTCGAGGCCGGTGAAGGTGCCGCCGGCCTCCGTGACGACGATCGCGTTCGCGGCCATGTCCCAGAGGGAGAGCTCCGGCTCCGCGCAGAGGTCGACCGAGCCCTCGGCGACCATCATGTACGGCCAGAAGTCGCCGTACGCGCGCGTGCGCCACACCTCGCGGGTCAGGTCCAGGAAGCCGCCGAGGCGCCCCTGGTCGTCCCAGCCGGTGAGGGAGGAGTACGCGAACGAGGCGTCCGAGAGCCGGCCGACCTGTGAGACACGCAGGCGGGAGGCGGAGGAGAGGCTGCGGCCGGTGTAGGCGCCGTGGCCCTTCGCGGCCCACCAGCGGCGGCCGAGGGCGGGGGCGGAGACCACGCCGACGACGGGCTGGTAGCCGCCCTCCGCCGCCTCCATCAGGGAGATCAGAGTGGCCCAGACGGGAACGCCCCGTACATAGTTCTTGGTGCCGTCGATGGGGTCGATGACCCAGCGGCGGGGGCCGGTGCCCTCGATGCCGAACTCCTCGCCGAGGATGGCGTCGCGGGGACGGGCGCGCTTGAGGTGGCCGCGGATGAGTTCTTCCGCAGCCTTGTCCGCCTCGCTGACCGGGGTCATGTCCGGCTTCGTCTCGACCTTGAGATCCAGTGCCTTGAAGCGGGCCATGGTGGTCGCGTCGGCCGCGTCCGCGAGGACGTGGGCGAGACTGAGGTCGTCGAGGTAGTCGGGCATGTTGCGAACGGTATCTGTCGGTGTCGGTACGGGGCCAGCGGGGCCGGTGTGTGGACGGTGCGGGGGTTCGTGCAGACGGGGCCCCGTTTCGCTCGCCCACGCCGGCGAAGGCGCCGCCGCGCACGCCCCTTCGTGTCCCCGCGAACCCTTGACAGTGCTCCCGTGCGCGTCAAATCTGGGCGCAGAGCTGCTTGCTCCCTGGGAGGCGCTGATGCCTGCTGCGCGGGAATCGCTGCTGGACGCCGCTTACACGGCGTTGGCGCGTCGGCCATGGTCCGCCGTGCGGATGGTGGACGTCGCGGCGATGGCCGGAGTGTCCCGGCAGACGTTGTACAACGAGTTCGGGAGCAAGGAAGGGCTGGCCCGGGCGCTGGTCAGACGAGAGGCCGACGGGTATCTCGTCGGCGTCGACCGGGCGCTCAGCACGCACGGCGACGTCCGGGAGCGACTGACCGCGACCGCCGAGTGGACCACCGTCTCCGCCCGGGAGAACGCGCTGGTACGGGCCATGCTCACCGGCTGCTGGAGTGAGCGGCTGCCCTCGCCGACGCTCTCCGCGGTGCCGTCCTCCTCCGCGGTGCCGGCGCAGCGCCGGGCCGACGGAGCGCTGCCGTCGCCCGGCGACTTCGTGGCACTGGTGCGCGACCGTGCCGTCTCCGTCCTCTGCGGACCCGGAGTGCACAAGTCGGACGTCCCCGACCTCACCCGCTCCTGCGAACTGGCCGTCCGGCTCGCCCTGTCCTGCGTGGCGGCCCCGCCGGGTGAGGGCGGAGTCGGCGACCTGGTCCGCAGCGCGCTGCACCGGCAGCCGGTGTGATGGGCCCCAGGGCCTGTCCGGCGGATCATGCCGACGTCGCGGGGCCCGGCACGCACTCCCCCAGAGGAGGGACCCCCATGACCCCGCTCACCTGCGCTGATCAGGCACCGTTGCTTGAAGTCGGCCTGATCCGCCGGACAGGCCCTAGTGCGAGGACCCCGACAGCTGGAGACCGATCACGCCGATGATCACCAGGCTGATCGAGACGATCTTCAGTGTCGAGACGAGGTCGTCGAAGAAGATCATTCCGTAGATCGCGGTGCCCGCCGCGCCGATGCCGGTCCACACCGCGTACGCGGGGCCGACGTCCAGCTTCCGCAGGGACAGGGTCAGCAGGCCGAAGCTGCCGAGGGCGAAGATGCAGAACGCCACCGTCGGCCACAGTCGGGTGAAACCGTGAGAGAGCTTCAGACACACGGCGAAACCGGTCTCGAGCAACCCGGCCACCACCACCAGCAGCCACGCCATGTGCTGTCCTCCCGTATGTCCGGCTCGGTGCGATTATGCACTTACCGAACTCGCGTACAGCCAAACACCGCGGAGGTCAGTCCCCTTCGGTCCGTTCCCGTGTCGAGAGCAGCCGCCGCAGGGAGTACAGCCGGGCCGGATCGGCGTGCCCCTCGGCCACCCACGCGTCCAGCGCGCAGTCCGGCTCATCATGACTGCACGCGCGCGGACAGCCCTCGGTTCCCGGTACCAGGTCGGGAAACGCGAGGATCACGCGCGAGGGATCCACGTGATGGAGGCCGAACGACCGTACGCCCGGGGTGTCGATCACCCAGCCGGCGTCGCCCGCGAGGGGAAGCGCCAGCGCCGAGGTCGTGGTGTGGCGGCCGCGGCCGGTCACCGCGTTCACATGACCCGTCACCCGGCGCTGCTCCACCGGGACCAGCGTGTTGACCAGTGTCGTCTTGCCCACACCCGAGTGACCGACGAAGGCCGTGATCTTGCCGTCGAGATGCTCGCGCACCACGTCCGCCGCGCCGCCGTTCTCCAGCTCCTCGCGGCTGGTGACGACGTACGGGATGTCCAGGTGGCCGTACAGCTCCAGCAGCTTGTCGGGCTGGGCCAGGTCCGACTTCGTCAGGACCAGGAGGGGGGTCAGGCCACCGTCGAAGGCGGCCACCAGGCAGCGGTCGATCAGACGGGGGCGGGGTTCCGGGTCGGCGAGGGCCGTGACGATGGCGAGCTGGTCGGCGTTGGCGACGACCACGCGCTCGTACGGGTCGTCGTCGTCCGCCGTGCGGCGCAGGACCGAGGTGCGCGGCGCGATGCGGACGATGCGGGCCAGGGTGTCCTTCTCGCCGGAGAGGTCGCCGACGATGGCCACCCGGTCGCCGACGACCGCGGCCTTGCGGCCCAGTTCGCGGGCCTTCATCGCCATGACGACCCTGTTGTCGACCAGACAGGTCAGACGGCCCCGGTCGACGGTGAGGACCATGCCCTCGACCGCTTCCTCGTGCTTGGGGCGGATGTTCGTACGCGGACGGTTGCCCTTGCGGTTCGGGCGGCTGCGGATGTCGTCCTCGTCGGTGTGCTTGCCGTAGCGGCGCATGGCGTGAGTCCCCTACGCCTTCTCGCTCCCGAGCATCCCGCTCCACATGTCGGGGAAGTCCGGCAGGGTCTTGGCCGTCGTCGCGACGTTCTCGATCTGTACGCCCTCGACCGCGAGGCCGATGATGGCGCCGGCCGTGGCCATGCGGTGGTCCTCGTAGGTGTGGAAGATCCCGCCGTGCAGCCGGCGCGGGCGGATGTGCAGACCGTCGGCCGTCTCGGTGACGTCACCGCCGAGTTCGTTGATCTCCTTGGTGAGCGCGGCCAGCCGGTCCGTCTCGTGCAGGCGCAGATGGGCGACCCCGCGCAGGCTGGAGGGGGAGTCCGCGAGGGCCGCCACGGCCGCGATGCCGGGGGTCAGCTCGCCGACCTCGCCGAGGTCGACATCGATGCCGTGGATCGCACCCGAACCGGTGAACACCAGGCCGTACTCGGTGAGTTCGCAGGAACCGCCCATCTCGGTGAAGATCTCGCGCAGCCGGTCACCGGGCTGGGTGGTGTGGTGCGGCCAGTCCGGTACGACGACCTTGCCGCCGGTCACCAGTGCCGCCGCCAGGAACGGCTGGGCGTTGGAGAGGTCGGGCTCGACGGTGAGGTCCCGGCCCAGCAGGGCACCCGGCGTGACCCGCCAGACGTTCGGCTCGCCGCCCGACTCCGGGGTGTCCACCTGGGCGCCCACCGCGCGCAGCATGTCCACGGTCATCCGGATGTGCGGCATCGACGGCAGGGCGGAGCCGACGTGGCGGACCTCGACGCCCTGGTTGAAGCGCGGCCCGGACAGCAGAAGCGCCGACACGAACTGGGACGACGAGGACGCGTCGATCTCGACCGGGCCGCCGTCCAGGGCGCCCCCGCCGTGCACCGTGAGCGGCAGCGCGCCGCGGCCGTCGTCGTCGATCCGGGCGCCGAGGACACGCAGGGCGTCGATCACACCGTGCAAGGGGCGTTCGTACGACCTCGGGTCACCGTCGAAGTGGATCGGGCCGTCGGCGAGCGCGGCGACCGGTGGCAGGAAGCGCATCACCGTGCCGGCGTTGCCGACATCGACCGTGGCCGGGCCGGCGAGGCCCGTCGGAAGCACCCGCCAGGCCTCGCCCGAGCCGTCCGGGCCCACACCCTCCTCGATCGCCACGCCCATCGCCCGCAGGGCGCCCGCCATCAGCAGGGTGTCCCGGGAACGCAGCGGGCGGCGCAGCCAGCCGGGCTCGGAGGCGAGGGCGGCCAGTACGAGGGCTCGGTTGGTGACCGACTTCGACCCCGGCACGTGGACCGTCGCGTCGACGGCTGCGCTCGCGTGGGGGGCGGGCCAGAGGGCGGTGTCTGCGGGGTTCGAGGCCATGGGGTCCACTTTAGTGGGGGGTCGTCCGTCGGGGCCGCGCCATCGAGGCTGGTCGCGCCCGCGGCGGAGCCGGCCCCGCACCTCCGAGCCGGCTGGTCACACCTCCAGCAACCACCTTCCGCCGCCTATCAAGGAGCACAGGCTCACCGCGTGGAACAGGAACAGCCACAGCCCCGCCGGTACGTGCGTCAGGCGGGACAACTGGTCCGCGTCCGAATCACCCGTACCGCCCCGGGCTCGCTTCGCCTGGAGTTCGAAGGCCGGACGCACCCCGCCGAGCAGCAGGAACCACACCACGGCGTACGCGAACGCGGCCTGCACCTGGGGGCCGGCGAGCCAGGACACCACCACGAAGGTGCCGCCCGTGAGCACCACCGTCAGCGCCCCGTACGCGTTGCGGATCATCACCAGCATCACCACCAGCAGGGTCGTCGCCACCCACAGCAGCAGGGTGATCCGGCCGGCGGCCAGCAGGGCGGCGCCGCCGAGGCCGAGCAGCGGGGGAGCGGTGTATCCGGCCGCCGCCGTGAGGATCATGCCGATCCCGTGCGGCTTGCCCCGGCTGACCGTCAGTCCGCTGGTGTCGGAGTGCAGGCGTATGCCGGTGAGCTGACGTCCCGTGAGCAGGGCGACCAGACCGTGGCCGCCTTCGTGGGCGATGGTGATGGCGTTGCGCGAGAGCCGCCACAGCGTATGCGGGACAACTATGGCGAGTGCCGCCACCATGGTGGCCAGAACCACCCACAGGTCGGGGTCGGGCTGCAGGCCGACGAGGCGGTCCCAGAGGTCGGGCAGCGCGGTCGATGCGGTGCTGTCCATGTTTCCCGGTGGCTCCCTCTCCTCGTACGGAGTCTGGCAGTGTGGCACGTATGTGCGGACGGTATGCAGCGAGTCGTAGGCCCGAGGATCTCGCAGGAATCTTTGAGATCGAGATGTGGGAACCCGAGGAAACCCTGGAGCCCGACTACAACGTGGCCCCGACCAAGGAGGTTTACGCCGTCCTGGACCGTCCTCTCAAGGACGTCGAGGACCCGCGCCCGGTTCGGCAGCTGCGGAAGCTGAAGTGGGGGCTGGTGCCGAGCTGGTCCAAGACCCCCGAGGGCGCTGCCCGGATGATCAACGCGCGCGCCGAGACCGTGCACGAGAAGCCGTCGTACAAGAGGGCCTTCGCCACCCGCCGCTGCATCATCCCGGCCGACGGCTACTACGAGTGGGTCACCGGCTCCGGCGAGCGGGAACTGGAGGTCGAGGGGAAGAAGAAGCGGCCGCGCAAGCAGCCCTACTTCGTGCTGCCCGCCGACGGTTCGGTGTTCGCGATGGCCGGACTCTACGAGTTCTGGCGCGACAAGACCCTGCCCGACGACCATCCGCAGGCCTGGTGGACGACCTGCTCCGTGATCACCACCGAGGCGGAGACGGGCCCGCTGGCGGTCTCCCCGGCCGACGGCCCGCGCTCGCTCGTCGACATCCACCCCCGGATGCCGCTGATGCTGACCCCGGACCGCTGGGACACCTGGCTCGACCCGTCCCACACCGACCTCGACGACCTGCGCGGCCTGCTCGCACCGCCGCCCGAGGGGCTGATGTGGGCCTATCCGGTGAGCACGGCCGTCAGCAACGTCCGCAACAACGGGCCGGAGCTGCTCAAGGAACTGGAGGGGCCGGAAGAGGGCACCCTCTTCTAGCCTTCTGGTGTGAAGACCGAGATCATCAGCACCGAGGCGGGGGACGCCCGCATCACCTGGCACCCGGCGCGAACGGCGCGGCTCGTGCTGGCCGTGAGCCATGGCGCCGGCGGCGGCATCGAGGCACGGGACCTCCAGGCGCTCGCCCGGGTGCTCCCCGGCCAGGGCGTGAGCGTCGCTCTGGTCGAGCAGCCCTGGCGGGTGGCCGGCAAGAAGGTCGCGCCCGCGCCGAAGACGCTGGACGCGGGATGGCGGGGCGTCTGGCCCGCGCTCGTGGGGCCCGGCCTGCCGGTGATCTCCGGCGGGCGCAGTGCCGGGGCCCGGGTCGCCTGCCGTACGGCCGTGGAGCTGGGCGCCGCCGCCGTCCTCGCCCTGAGCTTCCCGCTGCACCCGCCCGGCAGGCCGGAGAAGTCCCGCGCCGGGGAACTGCTCGGATCCGGAGTGCCCACCTTGGTCGTACAGGGCGGCAACGACCCGTTCGGGAAGCCGGAGGAGTTCCCTGACGGATCCTTCGAACTGGTCGAGGTGCCCGGCGGCGATCATGGCTTCGTCGTGCCGAAGCGGGCGCGGATCACTCAGGAGGAGGCCGTGACGGTGGTCACGGACGCGGTCGTGAAGTGGCTCGGGTCACTGGGGTGAAAGCCCGGGAATGCTGAGCCGCGGACCTCTGTTGAGGCGGACAGAAGCGCTGAAGAGCAGCGCAGACCGTCGTAGGAGAGGAAGTCCGCCGCATGGGTTCGACCTTCTGCCCGAGGCGCACCAGTCGCGCTGACCTGGACTGGACGGTGCTGCATGCGGCCAAGACCACGCCCATTCGAGGGGCGGCCGGGACGGGTAGTCGTCTATCCTCCAATTCCGGTGGCATCGGTTTCGATGCTGCCCGGAATCTTGAGGAGGTGGGTCCGGTCACTGGGATCGACGCAGGGACCGACAACGGCCAGGCGGAGCAGCCCGAGGGCCAGGGCGCGAGCACGGAGTCGACCGCGGAGCGCACCGCGCGCTTCGAGCGGGACGCGCTCGAATTCCTCGACCAGATGTACTCGGCCGCTCTGCGTATGACGCGCAACCCGGCCGACGCCGAGGACCTGGTGCAGGAGACGTATGCCAAGGCGTACGCGTCCTTCCACCAGTTCCGTGAGGGGACCAACCTCAAGGCGTGGCTGTACCGGATCCTCACCAACACCTTCATCAACTCGTACCGCAAGAAGCAGCGCGAACCCCAGCGCTCCGCGGCCGAGGAGATCGAGGACTGGCAGCTCGCCCGCGCCGAGTCGCACATGTCGACCGGTCTGCGCTCCGCCGAGTCGCAGGCGCTCGACCACCTGCCCGACTCGGACGTGAAGGAAGCGCTCCAGGCGATCCCCGAGGAATTCCGCATCGCCGTCTACCTCGCTGACGTAGAGGGCTTTGCGTACAAGGAGATCGCGGACATCATGGGGACACCCATCGGAACGGTGATGTCCCGACTGCACCGGGGCCGCCGCCAACTGCGCGGCATGCTCGAGGACTACGCCCGTGAGCGCGGGCTCGTCCCGGCCGGTGCCGGAGAGTCGAACGAAGCGAAAGGCTCGGGCTCATGAGCTGCGGAGAGCCGCACGAGACGGACTGCAGTGAGGTACTCGATCATCTCTACGAGTTCCTCGACAGTGAGATGCCGGACGTCGATCGCGTCAAGTTCAAGCAGCACTTCAACGAGTGCTCTCCGTGCCTGGAGAAGTACGGTCTCGAAGAGGCCGTGAAGAAGCTCGTCAAGCGGTGCTGCGGCCATGACGACGTGCCGACCGACCTGCGCTCCAAGGTGCTGGGGCGGCTCGACCTGATCCGCTCAGGACAGGCCGTGCCCGATCACGACGTGACGGCCTCGCCGGTGACACCGCAGGAGTCCTGAGCAGTCCGGTCGCCGTTCACTCGAACGTGCTAATCGGCGGGTGATCAGCCCACACCGCCTCCCCTCGCCGCCCTAGGCTCCTCGCAGCTGTGCGGACTTGGGCTGGAGGGGCGAGATGGAGGCGGTACCGGCTCGCGCGCGTGTGTACGTCGCCTGTGTCGCCGTAGCCGCACTGCTGTGTCTGCTGCCGTTGTCGGCCGTACGCACCCCCTGGTGGGAGGTCGCGCTGCTCGCCGCGGTCGCTGCCGGATGTGAGCGGGCCGCCGCCCGCTGGCGGTTCGCCGGCACCTTCTATCCGGTCCTGCTCGCCGGCGCCTTTCTGCTGCCGCCCCCGGCCGCCGCCCTCGTGGCGCTGCCGGGGGCGCTGCTGTCCCCGGTCGAGCAGCGCCCGCGGGGACTCCGCCGTGTCTGGCGGGCCGCGCAGCTCACGCTGGGTGCGTGGGCGGCCGCACGGGTGCACGGGGCGACGGGCGGCCGGGACGCGGTCGCGGCCTCCGACTTCCCGTACGCGCTGGTCCCGGCCGGACTCGCGGTGCTCGTCTTCTGCCTGGTGCTGAGCCTGCTGGACGGGGGGATTCTGGCGCTCGCCGTGGGGGCACCTCCCACGCCCTTCGGGCAGTGGGGGACGATTCCCGTACGGCGGGCCTGGCGCGGCCTGTTTCTGCGCTCCCTGGCCCCCGTCGCCGTACACGGGCTGGCCGGGCTCATGATGGCCGTCCTGTGGCGCAGTCCCTACGGTCCCGTCGCCGCGTTGCTCGTGCTGCTGCCGATGTGTGTGTCGTGCTGGGTGTTCGCGCAGTACCACCGGGAGCGCGCCGCCCACCAGGCCACCATCCGGGCGCTGGTGCAGGCCGTCGACATCAAGGACGAGTACACGCGCGGGCACAGCGAGCGGGTCGGGCAGGCGTCGATGATGATCGCGCGGGAGCTGGGCATGGAGGACGCCCGGATCGAGGTGCTGCGGTTCGCCGGGATCCTGCACGACGTGGGAAAGCTCGGGGTGCCGACGCGGCTGCTCAGGAAGGACGGGCCGCTGACCCCGCAGGAGCGGCGGATCATCGAGCTGCACCCCGAGTACGGGCACGAGATGGTCCGGGGCATCTCCTTCCTCGGGGAGGCCCGGGCCGCCGTGCTGCACCACCACGAGCGGCTGGACGGAAGCGGGTACCCGTACGGACTGACAGGGGGTCAGATCCCGGAGTCCGCGCGGGTGGTGGCCGTCGCCGACGCCTTCGACGCCATGACGTCCACGCGCTCCTACCGGCGGGCCCGGCCCGTCGGCGCCGCGCTGGAGGAGCTGGAGCGGTGCGCGGGCAGCCAGTTCGACCCACGGATGGTGACGGCCCTCGTCCGCGCCCTTTCCCGGCACGGCTGGCATCCGGCGGTCACGGCCGACGAGCCCGGGGTGCCGCGTCCTCGCCCGACCGTCACGGGGCGGCCGGGGGTACACCGGTGAGCGCCCGCAGCGCACCGCAGACCTCCTGCCGGGTACCGCCGCTCTTCACCCTGGTCCACACCTCCGCCGCCCTCCTCGCCACCGGCTCGCTCGCCTTCGTCCTCTGGACCGGTCTCGAGGAGCGCGGCACCGCCCTCACCTTCGGGGTGCTGATCGCGGCCGGTGAGCTCAACCGGCGCAGCGGTCCCCATGTCAGGGAGGCCGCGCCCCTCGGTGCCGCCGGGGCGCTGTCGTACGCCCTGCTCGGCGAGAACGCCGGTACGCCCACGCAGCACGGCGCCGCCCAGGTGGTCACCGTCGTCGTCGCCGCCTCGCTCGTCGGCAGCGTGCCGCACGTCGGACGCGGACAGGGCCCCACCGCCGACCAGCTCGCCCGCCGCGTCCTGACCGTCGGATTCGCCGCCGTGTGCTTCCAACCCCTGTACAACCAGGGGACCTTCGCACAGTGGAGCGGTCCCGCGTACGCCCTGCTCCTGCTCGCCCTGCTCTCGCTCACCGCGCTGTGCGACGCCGTGCTCGCGGCCGCCCTGGCGCACTCCCGCACCCGCTGGCCCTTCGGCCCGCTGCTCAGGGACGAGCTGCGGACCCTGCTCGGCATCGGGTCCGCCGTCGTGGCCACCGGGGCCGTGATGGCCCTCGCGGTCGCCGTCGCGGGACTGTGGGCGCTGCCCGTCTTCTCGGTGCCGCTGCTGCTCACCCAGCTCTCCGTCCGCCGGTACGCCGCCGTCCGCTCCACCTACCGGCAGACCATCGCCTCCCTCGCCCGTGCCACCGAGATAGCCGGATACACGCCCGCCGGGCACGCCCGCAGGGTCGCGGCGCTCAGCCGGGAGGTCGGGCGCGACCTGGGACTGTCCCGGCCCGAGCTCACCGTCCTGGAGTACGCCGCACTGATGCACGACATCGGCCAGCTGAGCCTCGTCGACCCGGTGGCCGCGGGCGCCACCGCGGGCCTGCCCCTCGTCGAACAGCGCCGTATCGCGCTCCTCGGCGGGGCCGTCGTACGGCAGACCGGGGTGGACGCGGCCGTCGCCGTGGTCGTGGAGCGGCAGGCCGACCCCTGCGGGGAGCAGCCGCTGGCCGCGCGGATCGTGCGGGCCGTGAACGCGTACGAGGAGAAGGCGCGGGACGCCGGACCCGGCGGTCCACTGACCGCGCTCGAGGAGCTGCGCCTGGGCACCGCGGGGGACTACGCTCCGGAGGTCGTGGAGGCGCTGGCCAGGGTGCTGTCGAGAGACTGTCTGACCTCCCCCGTGACGGGGTAACCCATGGGTAATGAGCGCCCTTCCAAGCACACGTGGTTGGATGCGAGAGAGAGGGTGTCCGGGGGCACAGCCAGCCCACTCGACGGAACTGGCAGGCGGGAATCGTGAGGATCTTCGGCAAGGGACGGCACCGGCCCTCCGCCTCCTGGCGGCAGGCCACGGACCGCGCGTTCACGCTGATCGGCGACGGCCGCTACGAGGACGCGGGCGCGCTGCTGACACGTGCCGCGGACCTGGAGCCGTGGCTGTCGGAGTCCTGGTTCAACCTCGCCCTGCTGCACAAGTTCCGGCACGACTGGGAGCAGGCACGGGCCGCCGGCCTCAGGGCCGTGGCGCTGCTCGACCGGGAGACCGGGGCGCCCGACTGGTGGAACGTCGGTATCGCCGCGACCGCGCTCCAGGACTGGTCGCTGGCGCGGCGGGCCTGGCAGGCGTACGGGCTGCGGGTGCCCGGTGGGGCGACCGCGGCCGGTGAGCCGCTCGGCATGGACCTCGGCAGCGCGGCCGTACGGCTGTCTCCCGAGGGGGAGGCCGAGGTGGTCTGGGGGCGGCGGCTCGACCCGGCCCGTATCGAGGTGCTGTCCATTCCGCTGCCGTCCTCCGGGCGGCGGTGGGGCGAGGTCGTGCTGCACGACGGGGTGCCGCACGGCGAGCGGACAACGGCGTCCGGGCATGCGTATCCCGTCTTCGACGAGATCGAGCTGTGGGCCCCCTCACCCGTCCCCACCTGGGTGGTTCTCCTGGAGGCGGCCACCGAGGCGGACCGGGACGCGCTGGAGCAGCTCGCGGCGGACGCCGGGTTCGCGGCGGAGGACTGGTCGTCGTCGGTGCGGCTGCTGTGCCGGATGTGCTCCGAGTCGCGGATGCCGTCGGACGAGGGCGACGGGGAGCACCTGGACCCCCATGACCACAGCGAACCGGGACACCCGGGGCCGCTGGGGCACCGCACGGACGGTCAGCTGTGGGTGCCGGAGCGGGAGTGTGGGGTGGCCGCGCCGGCCTCGCTGGTCCGGGGATTGTTGGACGGATGGGTCGCGGACAGTCCGGATTCCCGTGACTGGCGGGATCTGGAAGAGGTCTGCTGACCGTTCGCCGTACCCTGTATCAGCGTCACACCCTCTTTGTTCTTTGTTTGTGCAGGAAGGCGATCCGTAGGTCATGGCCCAGCAGGACACCGATCAGCAGCACGCGGGCGTGCTCCCCGTCGACGACGAGGGGTTCGTCATCGACACCGAGGACACCGAGGAGCGGGAGAACGCCTGGCGTGAGCGCGGCACCTCGCGGCCCATCACCGTCGTCGGGAACCCCGTGCTGCACAAGGAGTGCAGGGACGTCACCGAGTTCGGTGAGGAGCTCGACCAGCTGGTCGCGGACATGTTCGCCAGCCAGCGGACCGCCGAGGGCGTCGGCCTCGCCGCCAACCAGATCGGCGTCGACCTGAAGGTCTTCGTGTACGACTGCCAGGACGACGAGGGCCGGCGGCACGTGGGTGTCGTCTGCAACCCGAAGCTCGTGGACCTGCCCGCGGACAAGCGCCGCCTGGACGACAGCAACGAGGGCTGTCTGTCGGTGCCCACCGCGTACGCGCCGCTCGCCCGCCCCGACTACGCCGAGGTCACCGGGCAGGACGAGAAGGGCAACCCGGTCAAGGTCCGCGGCACCGGCTACTTCGCCCGGTGCCTGCAGCACGAGACCGACCATCTGTACGGCTACCTCTACATCGACCGCCTCTCCAAGCGCGAACGCAAGGACGCGCTGCGGCAGATGGCCGAGAACGAGCCCCGCTACGCCGTGGTCGCGAACGACTGACGTCCCACAACTCCCGCCCGCACGGCGTCTGTTCAGGAAGCACTCCCCGAACAGGCGCCGTTCGCATGTGCGTCGCACATTCGATCGGATGTGCTCACATAGTGATCCGATTCGAGTCACACATGGGGAGAATCCCGACACCACGGGGTAGTGAATGAAGCAAATCCGTTCCCAGAATGCTCAGTTGTGGTGCTGAATGGGAAGAGCGGGGATACGCAACGGCGCACGCCCGGTTCAGCGGCAGGGGCGTGCGTCAACTGGCGGCTGGAAGGGGTTTGTTCGTGCCTGCTTTCCCACACAGCACCACATCGACGCCGACGGCGATCGCGGTTCCACCGTCGCTCTCTCTCCCGGTGATCGAGGCAGCGTTTCCCAGGCAACTGCATCCGTATTGGCCCAGGCTCCAGGAGAACACCCGTACCTGGCTTCGGGAAAAACGGCTCATGCCGGCGGACAAGGTGGCGGAATATGCCGACGGACTGTGCTACACGGACCTCATGGCGGGGTACTACCTCGGCGCCCCCGACGCGGTCCTCCAGGCGATAGCGGACTTCAGCGCGTGGTTCTTCGCCTGGGACGACCGGCACGACCGCGACATCGTCCACCGCCGTCCGCGCGCGTGGCGGCGGCTGAGGTTCCGCTTGCATGCGGCGCTCGACTCCCCACGGGATCATCTGCACCACGAGGATCCGCTGGTCGCCGCCTTCGCCGACAGCGTGGTGCGGCTGTACTCGTTCCTGCCGCGGACGTGGAACACCAGGTTCGCCGGGCACTTCCACGATGTGATCGAGGCCTACGACCGGGAATTCCGCAATCGCACCAGGGGAATCATTCCCCCGGTCGGCGAATATCTGGCACTGCGCCGCCTCACCTTCGCACACTGGATCTGGACGGATCTGCTGGAGCCGTGTGCGGGACGTGAACTCCCGGACGTGATAAGGGAACACCCGGCGTACCGGCGGGCGGCGCTGCTGAGCCAGGAATTCGCCGCCTGGTACAACGACCTCTGTTCGCTGCCCAAGGAAATCGCGGGAGACGAGGTCCACAATCTCGGTATCAGTCTCATCAAACACGAGGGGCTGACTCTGGAAGAGGCGATCCGGGAAATGCGGCGGCTGCTCGGGAAATGCGTGGACGCATTCCTCGTCGCCGAGGCCGACGCCCTCCGTTTCGCCGACGGTCTCGACGACGGCACCGCGCGGGGAAAAGAACTGAGCGCCGCCGTCAGGACCTGCGTCCGCAATATGCGCAACTGGTTCAGCACCGTCTACTGGTTCCACCACGAGTCCGGCCGTTACATGGTCGACAGCTGGGACGACCGGTCCACGCCCCCGTACGTCAACAACGAAGCGGCAGGTGAGAAATGACCGTCGAATCCGTGAAACCCGAGCCCACTGTGACTGCCGAGTTGCGTGAGCCGCCGTTCGCCGGCGGACGCGTCCCCCTCCTCGGCCACGGCTGGCGCATGGTCCGCGATCCGCTGAGCTTCATGTCCGGGCTCCGGCGGCACGGCGACGTCGTACGCCTCAGGCTCGGCCCCAAGACGGTGTACGCGCCCACCACCCCGGAACTGACCGGAGCGGTGGCGCTCAACCCGGACTTCATCATCGCCGGGCCGCTGTGGGAGTCCCTGGAGGGACTGGTCGGCAAGGAGGGCGTGGCCACCGCGAACGGCCCCCAGCACCGGCGGCAGCGGCGCGTCATCCAGCCCGCCTTCCGGCTCGACGCCATCCCGGCGTACGGGCCGATCATGGAGGAGGAGGCGCATGCGCTCGCCGAGCGCTGGCGGCCCGGTGAGACCGTGGACTGCACCTCCGAGGCCTTCCGGGTCGCCGTGCGCGTCGCGGCCCGCTGTCTGCTGCGCGGGGACTTCATGGACGAGCGCGCCGAACGGCTGTGCGTCGCGCTCGCCACCGTCTTCCGGGGCATGTACCGGCGGATGGTGATACCCGCGGGGCCGCTGTACCGGCTGCCCCTGCCGGCCAACCGAAAATTCAATCGAGCGCTGGCCGATTTGCATCTCCTCGTCGACGAGATCGTCGCCGAGCGCAGGGCATCCGGTCAAAAGCCGGACGATTTGCTGACGGCATTGCTGGCGGCGAAGGACGGGAATGGCGAGCCCATCGGGGAACAGGAGGTCCACGACCAGGTCGTCGCGATACTCACCCCCGGCAGCGAAACCGTCGCCGCCACGGTCATGTGGTTGCTCCAGGCTCTTGCCGCACACCCGGAACACGCGGACAAGGTGTGCGCGGAAGTCGAATCGGTCACCGGCGGACGTCCCGTGGCATTCGAGGACGTCCGGGCGCTCACGTACACGAACTATCTGGTGGTCGAGGTCATGCGTTTACGGCCCGCCGTATGGATATTGACGCGTCGGGCGGTGCGGGACACGGAACTCGGTGGCTGTCGCATTCCAGCCGGGGCCGACATCGTGTACAGCCCGTACGCGATCCAGCGCGATCCGAAGTCGTACGACGACAGCCAGGAGTTCGATCCCCTGCGCTGGAGTCCCGAGCGGGCCGGGGCCGTGCCGAAACACGCCATGAGCCCGTTCAGCACGGGCAACCGCAAGTGCCCGAGCGACCACTTCTCGATGGCCCAGCTGACGCTGATCGCGGCGGCGCTGGCCCGGAAGTACCGCTTCGAGCAGGTGCCCGGATCCGACGACACGCCACGGGTGGGCATCACGCTGAAGCCGGCCGGGCTGCTGCTGAAACCCGTGCCGAGGACGTAGGTCAGGCGGCCGCCTCCGGGCCCTGGAAGGTGCGCCGGTAGGCGTTCGGGGTGGTGCCCACCGCGCGCAGGAACTGATGACGCAGCGCGGCCGCGGTGCCGAACCCCGCGTGCCCCGCGATCGCGTCCACCGTCTCGTCCGTCGCCTCCAGCAACCGCTGGGCCAGCAGCACCCGCTGGCGCAGGATCCAGCGGTAGGGAGTCGTACCGGTCTCCTGCTGGAAGCGGCGGGCGAACGTGCGCGGGGACATGTGCGCGCGCTCGGCGAGCTGCTCCACGGTGACCTCCTCGTCGAGGTGCCGCTCCATCCACACGAGCACCTCGCCGACGGTGTCGCACTTCGACCGGGGCAGCGGCCGCTCGATGTACTGCGCCTGTCCGCCGTCCCGGTGCGGCGGTACGACCATGCGCCGGGCGATCTTGTTGGCGACCTCGGGGCCCTGCTCCTTGCGCACGATGTGCAGACAGGCGTCGATACCGGCGGCGGTGCCCGCGGAGGTGATCACCGGGTCCTCGTCGACGTACAGGACGTCCGGCTCGACCGTCAGCCGCGGATACGCGAGCGCGAGCTCCTCCGCGTGGTGCCAGTGCACAGCGCAGCGCCGGCCGTCGAGCAGTCCGGCCGCGGCCAGCACGAAGACGCCGGAGCACACGCTGAGCACCCGGGCCCCGCGGTCGACCGCGCTGCGCAGGGCATCGAGCAGCTCGGGCGGGAAGTCCCGCGTCTCGTAGCGGGCGCAGGCCGGCACGGCGATCAGGTCGGCCGACTCCAGCCGCTCCAGACCGTGTTCGACCTGTACGGCGAAACCCGCCCGCGCGGTCAGCGTCGGGCCCTCGGCCGAGGCGACCGCGAAGTCGTACACCGGCAGTCCGTCGTCGCTGCGGTCGGTCCCGAAGACCTCGCAGACAACTCCGAGTTCGAAGGGGTTCACACCGTCCAGGACGACGGCGGCCACGTTCTCCAGCATGCTGCCAGTGTGCCTCAAGGGTGGCAGTAAATCGAGGGTGTGCGGCAGTCCTGCCACTGTTTGTCAGGAGTCTGCGGCGCGACAGTAGTGACATGACTTCAGCGCAGACAGAAGGACTGATCGCCATGCTGACTGTTTTCGCCATCTTCGTCCTGCTGGTCCTCCCGTCGGTGATCGGGATCGTGCACGACAAGCGCGTCGACCGGCAGATCAGGAAGGCGCACGAGTACCGGACCAGCCACGGGGCGACCCGAACGGTCTAATCTCTCCTGGATCACCAACAGGGGAGGACCATGAGACACAGACTGTGGGCCGTGGCAGGCGGGGCGGCAGCCCTGACCCTGCTCACGGCCACCGGCGCCCATGCCGAGGGCGAGGGTGACATCAGGGTCACCAAGACCGTCGTGAACAAGGGCGGCAACGTGATCATCGGTACCGCGAAGACCATCAAGTACCCGATCGCGATCACCATCAAGGACGATTCGGGCGTCAAGAAGATCACCGATCTCAGCACGTTCAACAGATCCAACGGCTACGGCTTCATCGAATGGAACGGCGACTCTTCCTGCGTGAAGAAGAGTTCGACGACCTCCGTGTGCACGGGCACGATGACGGTAGACCCCGGCTGGATCGCTGCGAGCGACGACATCGACAGCAACAGGGTCGCCGGTGTCTGGCAGGTCAACGCCACCGTCAAGGCCAACGACGGCGACTACTGGATCTCGGACCACATCGCCGAGTACAAGGTCAAGCGGGCCGCGCAGCTCACCACGGACGCGACCCCCGAACCCGTCGCCAAGGGCGCCCAGCTCACCGTCAAGGGCAAGCTCTCCCGGGCCAACTGGGAGGACCTGAAGTACCACGGCTACCCGGGCCAGTCGGTCAGGCTCCAGTTCCGCGCGGCCGGCGCCGCCCTCTACAGCACGGTCAAGACCGTGAAGACGGACAACGTGGGCCGGCTCAGCACCAAGGTGACCGCCACGTCGGCGGGCAGCTGGCGCTGGTACTTCCCCGGCACCACGACGACCTCGCTGAAGGTGTCGGTCGGGGACGCGGTCAAGCTCAGGTGACCAGCACGGTGACCCGCCACTCCTGAATCCCCTTGCACGAGACCTGGCCGGCCTCGGTTGCGCACAGCGGCCGCTGTGAACTCAGCCGCACCTGTCCCGCCGAGACCGCCTTGTAGGCGGAACTCGCGTCACCGGGCAGCAGGACGATGCCGCTGTTGGTGGCCTCCAGGCCGCTGCCGTCGACGGTGACCGGCTTCCAGGGGCGGTTCCTGGTCCCGTCCAGGCTGATCCGGATCGTGTCGCCCACCGCGAGGCACACGGTGTCCCCGCTGTCGGTGGCGCCGAGTTCCGAGCGGGTCGTACACCCCGTCGCGGTGGGCGTGGAGGTGGGGGAGGACGGCGACACACTGTCGCCGCCTCCCCCCTTTCCGTTCCCGGCTTCGGTGCCGCAGCCCGCGAGGAGCAGCGTCAGCGTCGCGAGGGCGAGGGTCGTCTTGCGGATCGGGCGCATGAATGGCCTCCTTCCCTCTTGGACGTACCACGCACCTGCCCGGATCCCGGCCTAGAAGTCCTCGTCCAGATCGACCGTGCCCTCCACCGCCACCTGATAGGCGGACGGACGCCGCTCGAAGAAGTTGGTCAGCTCCTGGACGCCCTGCAGCTCCATGAAGGAGAAGGGGTTCTCGGAGCCGTACACCGGGGCGAAGCCGAGGCGTGTCAGGCGCTGGTCGGCGACGCACTCCAGGTACTGCCGCATCGACTCGGTGTTCATGCCCGGCAGCCCGTCCCCGCACAGGTCACGCGCGAACTGCAGCTCCGCCTCCACGGCCTCCGCCAGCATGTCGGTGACCTGCTGCCGGAGCCGGTCGTCGAACAGCTCCGGCTCCTCCTTGCGGACGGTGTCGACCACGTCGAAGGCGAAGGACATGTGCATGGTCTCGTCGCGGAACACCCAGTTGGTGCCGGTGGCGAGGCCGTGCAGCAGGCCCCGGCTGCGGAACCAGTAGACGTACGCGAAGGCGCCGTAGAAGAACAGGCCCTCGATGCACGCGGCGAAGCAGATCAGGTTGAGCAGGAAGCGGCGGCGGTCGGACCGGGACTGCAGACTGTCCAGCTTCTCCACCTCGTTGATCCACTTGAAGCAGAACTCGGCCTTCTCGCGGATCGAGGGGATGCTCTCGACGGCGTCGAAGGCCGCGGTCCGGTCCTCCGGGTCGGGGAGGTAGGTGTCCAGGAGCGTCAGATAGAACTGGACGTGGACGGCCTCCTCGAAGAGCTGCCGGCTCAGGTAGAGCCGCGCCTCGGGGGAGTTGATGTGCTTGTACAGCGTCAGCACCAGGTTGTTCGCGACGATCGAGTCGCCGGTCGCGAAGAACGCGACCAGCCGGCCGATCATGTGCTGCTCACCCTCGGACAGCTTCGCCAGGTCGGACACGTCCGAGTGGAGGTCGACCTCCTCGACGGTCCAGGTGTTCTTGATCGCGTCCCGGTAGCGCTCGTAGAAGTCGGGGTAGCGCATGGGACGCAGAGTGAGCTCGAAGCCGGGGTCGAGCAGGTTCTGGTTGCTGGACATTACTGGCAGGCCTCGCAGGACTCGGGGTTCTCAAGGGAGCAGGCGACCGCGTCTTCGGGGGCCGGCTGCTGGACGGGGACCGTCGCCCGGGCGGCGCGGGCGATACGGGTCGCCGGGCGCGAGCGCAGGTAGTACGTCGTCTTCAGCCCGGACTTCCAGGCGTACGCGTACATCGAGGAGAGCTTGCCGATGGTCGGCGTCTCCAGGAAGAGGTTCAGGGACTGGGACTGGTCGAGGAACGGGGTCCGCGCCGCGGCCATGTCGATCAGACCGCGCTGCGGGATCTCCCACGCCGTGCGGTACAGCGCCCGTACGTCCTCGGGGATCCACGCGAAGCCCTGCACCGAGCCGTTCGAGTCGCGCAGCGCCTCACGGGTGCGTGCGTCCCAGACGCCGAGCTTCTTCAACTCGGCCACCAGATACGAGTTGACCTGGAGGAACTCCCCGGACAGCGTCTCGCGCTTGAACAGGTTGGAGACCTGCGGCTCGATGCACTCGTACACACCGGCGATCGACGCGATGGTGGCGGTGGGCGCGATGGCGAGCAGTAGCGAGTTGCGCAGTCCGGTGACGGCGATACGGTCGCGCAGGGCCGCCCACCGCTCGGGCCAGGTGAGTTCGACGCCGTAGTGGTCGGGGTGCAGGACACCCTGGGCGGTACGGGTCTTCTCCCAGGCCGGCAGCGGGCCGCTCCGTTCGGCGAGGTCGGCGGATGCCTCGTAGGCGGCGAGCATGACGCGCTCGGCGATCCGGGTGGAGAGTTCCTTCGCCTCCGGGGAGTCGAAGGGCAGCCGCAGCTTGAAGAAGACGTCCTGGAGACCCATCGCGCCGAGCCCCACGGGACGCCACTTGGCGTTGGACCGCCCGGCCTGCTCGGTCGGATAGAAGTTGATGTCGACGACCCGGTCGAGGAAGGTCACGGCGGTGCGGACGGTGGCGTCCAGCCGCTCCCAGTCGATGTCGCCGGTCGCCGTGTCGACGAACGCGCCCAGGTTCACGGACCCCAGGTTGCACACCGCCGTCTCCCCGTCGTCCGTGACCTCCAGGATCTCCGTGCAGAGGTTGGAGGAGTGGACGACATGGCCCGGGACGGCCGTCTGGTTGGCCGTGCGGTTGGCGGCGTCCTTGAAGGTCATCCAGCCGTTGCCGGTCTGCGCGAGGGTACGCATCATGCGGCCGTAGAGGTCACGCGCGGGGATCGTCTTCTTCGCGAGCCCCGCGGCCTCGGCCTTCCGGTACGCGGCGTCGAACTCCTCGCCCCACAGGTCGACCAGCTCGGGCACGTCGGCGGGGGAGAAGAGGGACCACTCGGCGTCCGCGTTCACCCGGCGCATGAACTCGTCCGGGACCCAGTGCGCGAGGTTCAGGTTGTGCGTACGGCGGGCGTCCTCACCGGTGTTGTCCCTGAGCTCCAGGAACTCCTCGATGTCGGAGTGCCACGTCTCCAGGTAGACGGCGGCCGCACCCTTGCGCCGGCCGCCCTGGTTCACGGCGGCGACCGAGGCGTCGAGGGTCTTGAGGAACGGGACGATGCCGTTGGAGTGCCCGTTGGTGCCCCGGATCAGCGAACCGCGGCTGCGGATACGGGAGTACGACAGACCGATGCCGCCCGCGTGCTTCGAGAGGTTGGCGACCTGGTGGTAGCGGTCGTAGATGGAGTCGAGCTCGTCCTTCGGGGAGTCGAGGAGGTAGCAGGACGACATCTGGGGGTGCCGGGTGCCGGAGTTGAAGAGGGTGGGGGAGGAGGGGAGGTAGTCGAGGCGGCTCATCAGCGCGTAGAGCGCGGCGACCTCGTCCAGTGCCCGGACCGTGTCGTCCTCGGCGAGTCCGGACGCCACCCGGAGCAGGAAGTGCTGGGGCGTCTCGATCACCTTGCGGGTGAGGGGGTGCCGGAGGAGGTACCGGCTGTGGAGGGTGCGGAGGCCGAAGTAGCCGAAGCGGTCGTCGGCGTCCGTGTCGACCAGGGCGTCGAGCCGCTCGGCGTGGACCCGCACGAACTCGGCGGTGCGGTCGGCGATGAGACCCTCGCGGTGTCCGACGGCCACCGATCCGGTGAACGACGTGACGCCCTGCGAGGCGGCCTCCGCGGCGATGGTGACGGTCAGCAGCCGGGCCGCCAGCCTGCTGTACACCGGGTCCTCGGAGATGAGACCGGCCGCCGCCTCGGTGGCCAGCTCGCGCAACTCCGTCACGTCCGCCCGAGCGGACCGGCCGCGGAGCGTGGCGGCGGCGACCCGTCCGGGGTCGGCGTCGGGCAGGTCGGCGGTCAGCTCTGTCAGGGTCCGCAGCAACGCGGTTCCGGGACCGTCCTCGTCCACAAAGGTGGTCGCTGAGGCCGGGTCGGCTGGCGCGATGGTCACGTGGGGCTCTCCCTCGCTGGGCACGGGGCCTTGCGGAGGGCAGGCGGCAGCACACGAGCGCACACGGCGTCGCGCCCACCGGCCCATTCCACGAGGCCCGGACGTCAGGACACCCGGGCCGTATGGCTCGGGCGTGCTGTCGGCAGGTCCTCGGACTGACTCTCATATGTGCTTACACACGCATGAGTACACCGTTGCGGGACAGTTCCGGATTCACACCGGATTCCCCTGCGGCGACAGCGAGCATGAGCATACATCTTGTGCCGGGTGAGGAAAGCAGGCCCATATGTTGTGTCGCGGTGACTTCAGAGCGTCAACTCGTAGGCGAGAAGCGTGAAGTCGTCGCCGGGTATCGGGTGCCAGTCGCGTTCGGGGGCGCGGGTGAAGCCGAGGCGTTCGTAGATGCGGTGGGCGGTGTGCATCGTGGGCTGGGTGCACAGGACGACGCCGGTGGCCGCGCCGCTCGCGCGGTCGACGCAGGCCTGTACGAGGGCTTGACCGACGCCTCTGCCGCGGGCCGCGTGCGCCATCGCGAGCATGCGGATCTCGGCCTCTCCGGGGCGGGCGAGGTCGGCCAGGGGGCCACCGGAGGGGACGAAGGTGACTCCGCCGAGGATGTTGCCGTTCTCCGTGGCCACCAGGACCTCCGCGGCGGACGCCCGCTTGGCCACGTCCTTGAGTTCTTCGAGGTACCAGTCGCTCTCACCGAACAGGAGAAGGCCGTCCTGGAGGTAGGCCTGGGCGGTGATCTCACCGAGGGCTTCGTAGTCGGCGGGTTCCGCGGGGCGGATCAGGATGTCCATGCGGGTGAGTGTGCCCGACGGACACGACAACGGGCCGCCGGAGGAGAACTCCGACGGCCCGTGCACACCGTGACTAGTGGCTCGTACCCGCGGTCGCCGGCGGAAGCTCCACCTGGACCCCCGGGTCGCCCGCGTCCGCCGTGTAGTCCTCCGGGCTGGTCTCGTCCACCCCGTCGGGGACCTTGGCCGCCTTCAGGGCGAAGGTCAGGACCACCGTCACGACGACGTTGAGCACGAAAGCGGTCAGGCCGATGTAGCCGATCTCGCCGATGCCCGGGATCTCCTTCGCCGAACCGCCGAAGTGCTTCTGGGTCGGGGAGGCGACGCCGTACGCGGCGACCGTGCCGTAGACCATGCCGACCGCCCAGCCGGCGAGCAGAGCCCAGCGGTGGAACCAGCGGGTGAAGAGACCGCCGACCAGGGCCGGGAAGGTCTGCAGGATCCATATGCCGCCGAGCAGCTGGAAGTTGATGGCGACCGTCTTGTCCATCGTGAGGACGAAGACCAGCGCACCCACCTTCACCAGCAGGGACACCAGCTTGGAGACCTTGGTCTCCTGCGCGGGCGTGGCGTCCGGCTTGATGAAGTCCTTGTAGATGTTGCGGGTGAACAGGTTCGCGGCCGCGATCGACATGATGGCCGCCGGGACCAGCGCGCCGATGCCGATCGCCGCGAAGGCCACGCCCGCGAACCAGTCCGGGAACATGTCCTCGAACAGTTGCGGGATCGCCAACTGCGGGTTGGTGACCTTGACTCCGGCCGCGATCGCCATGAAACCGAGCAGCGCGAGCAGGCCCAGCATCAGCGAGTACAGCGGCAGGATCGTGGTGTTGCGGCGGATCACCTCACGGCTGCGGGAGGAGAGCGTCGCGGTGATCGAGTGCGGGTACATGAAGAGCGCGAGCGCGGAGCCCAGTGCCAGCGTGGCGTACGTCCACTGGCCCGCCTCCAGCGGGACGAGGCCGCCGGCCTTGGCCGCCGTGTACTTCTCGCTCGCCGCGCCGAAGACGTCGTCGAACCCGCCCAGCTTGACCGGGACGTAGATGATCGCCACCGCGATGACGATGTAGATCAGCGTGTCCTTCACGAACGCGATCAGGGCGGGGGCCCGCAGGCCGGAGGAGTACGTGTAGGCCGCGAGGACACCGAAGGCGATCAGCAGCGGGAGGTCCTTGACGAACCAGTTCGTGTTCTCGCCGCCGCCGACGCCCATCACATCGAGGACCGCCTGGATACCGACCAGTTGGAGCGCGATGTACGGCATGGTCGCGAGGATGCCGGTGACCGCCACCGCCAGCGACAGGCCCTTGGAGCCGAAGCGGCCGCGCACGAAGTCCGAGGTCGTCACGTATCCGTGCTTGTGGGAGACCGACCACAGGCGGGGCAGGAACGTGAAGATCAGCGGGTACACCAGGATGGTGTACGGCACCGCGAAGAAGCCGGCCGCGCCCGCCGCGTAGATCGCCGCGGGGACCGCGACGAACGTGTACGCCGTGTAGAGGTCACCGCCGAGCAGGAACCAGGTGACCCAGGTGCCGAACGACCGGCCGCCCAGGCCCCATTCGTCGAGGCTGTGCTCGTTGTCGGCCTTGCGCCAGCGCGCGGCCAGGAAGCCCATGACCGTGACGGCCAGGAAGAAGATGATGAAGACGGCGAGTGCCACGCCGTTGACGCCGTCGTTCACTTGGTACCTCCGTGGCGGGCCCGCTGGTCACGCTGCCACAGCTTGTACGCGGTCATGGTCAGCGCGGTGGAGATCAGCACCCACAGCATCTGGTACCAGTAGAAGAACGGGATGCCGATGAACGTGGGGTCGACCTTGGCGTACGAGCCGACCCACAGCATCGCCACGAACGGGGCGACGAGGCAGAGGGCTATGACCACCCTTGCCGGTGTCACCACCGGCGGTCTCACTTCAGGTGCGTCCGACATTCCGCGACTCCGTCCCCTGGCCGATCACCTGTAACGCGCAGGCAATCTAGGTCACGGTGTCAGGTGAGCGGAAGACCTCGTCCGCATATCGGTATGTCGATTCTGTGAAGCATCGACAGAAGCATCACCAGCGGCATCAACAGCAACGGAAGCCCTGGCGGGGATCTCCTTCCTGACTACTCGACAGGCCTCTTGAGGCGGGCCACGAACTTGTACCGGTCGCCCCGGTACACCGACCGCACCCACTCCACCGGCTCGCCCGTCCGGTCGGACGAGTGGCGGGACAGCATCAGCATCGGCAGGCCCACGTCGGTGCCGAGCAGGCCCGCCTCGCGGGGGGTGGCCAGGGAGGTCTCGATGGTCTCCTCGGCCTCGGCGAGGTGGACGTCGTAGACCTCGGCCAGCGCCGTGTAGAGGGACGTGTACTTGACCAGCGACCTGCGCAGGGCCGGGAAGCGCTTGGCGGACAGGTGGGTCGTCTCGATGGCCATCGGCTCCGCGTTGGCCATGCGCAGGCGCTCGATGCGCAGCACCCGGCCGCCGGCGGTGATGTCGAGGAGCTCGGCGAGGCGGTCGTCGGCGGTGATGTAGCCGATGTCGAGCAGCTGCGAGGTGGGTTCGAGACCCTGGGCGCGCATGTCCTCGGTGTAGGAGGTGAGTTGGAGCGCCTGCGAGACCTTCGGCTTGGCGACGAAGGTGCCCTTGCCCTGGATGCGCTCGAGCCGGCCCTCGACCACCAGCTCCTGGAGTGCCTGGCGCACGGTGGTGCGGGAGGTGTCGAACTCGGCGGCCAGCGTGCGCTCGGGCGGTACCGGTGTGCCGGGCGACTGGGTCTCCGTCATGTCGAGCAGGTGCTTCTTCAGGCGGTAGTACTTGGGCACGCGCGCAGTACGGACGCCTGCCCCGCCCGTCTCCGCACTGCTGACGTCGCTGCTCATGGTCTGCCTTCCCGGCTCCGGATGCGGATCACATCGTGATCCCTTCTGTATACCGTCGCCGTCTCTTTTGGTCTAGTCCACAGAGGTAAGTGGTCTAGCGGACGACAGTACTCCGGCGCCGGTGTTTTCGCTGGCTTCTTTACTAATGGTTCCTGCATATGTAGCTCGCATAACGGCTGGTCAGGGCCATTTCGCGGGCTCTTGACAGGCTTCGTGGTCTGGTCCAAGCTCCCCCTACTGGTCTACACCATTGGTCCAGGTCCCGGCCTGTGGGCGGGAGGTGTGGGCATCCCTGAGGAGGGTGGCGTGAAGCGCAAGCTGGCAGCCGCGATCGGTATCGCGGGCATGGTGGTCTCCGTCGCGGCATGTGGGAACAGCGACAGCGGAAGTTCGGACAACAGCGGCGCCGACGCCAAGGAGCTGACCGTCTGGCTCACCGTCGACGCTCAGAACAACTGGCCCGGGCTGGTGAAGGCCGCGGACGCCGCGGTCCAGAAGAAGCACCCCGGCATCAAGATCAACCACGAGTACTACGGCTGGCCGGACAAGAACACCAAGCTCGACGCGGTCCTCGCCACCGACAAGGCCCCCGACGTGGTCGAGATGGGCAACACCGAGATGCTGGGCTACATGGTCAAGGGCGCCTTCGCACCCCTGGACCCGTCGAAGTTCACCAGCTCGGCCGCCTGGCTCGACGGTCTCAAGGCCTCGGTGTCCTACGACGGCAAGACCTACGGCGTCCCCTACTACGCGGGTGGCCGCGTCGGCAACTGGCGCAAGGACGTCTTCGCCTCGGTCGGCGTCAAGTCCACCCCGAAGACCTACGCGGAGCTCACCGCCGCCCTGGACAAGGTCCAGAAGAAGGAGGGTGACAAGTTCTCCGCCTGGTACCAGCCCACCCGTGACTGGTACGCGGCCATGTCCTTCGTCTACGACGCCGGCGGCTCCATCGCCAAGGAGGACGGCGGCCAGTGGAAGGGCAACCTCTCCTCGCCGGAGTCCATCAAGGGCCTCACCGAGTTCAAGAACGTCGTCGACAAGTACATGCACGGCGACAAGACCAAGGACGAGAACGACCGTTACATCGTCTACGGCCAGGGCAAGTCCGGCATGATCTTCGGCGCGGCCTGGGAGGGCGCGACCTCCGCCGACCCGAAGAACGACAAGACCGGCAAGCTCAAGGACAACCTCGAGAACTTCGTGATGCCGGGTCCCTCCGGCAAGAACCTGCCCGTCTTCCTGGGCGGTTCGGACCTCGCCGTCCCGGTGAAGTCCAAGGCGCAGGCCGTCGCCGCCGAGTGGATCAACGCCTTCACGGGTCCCTCGGGCCAGAAGGGCCTGATGGCCAAGGGCAACCTGCCCAACAACAAGACCGACCTCGCCACCCTGAAGAACGACCCGGCGACCGCGGTCCCGGCCACCGCGGCCGAGTCCAACTGGTTCGTCCCGATGGCGCCCGGCTGGGGCCAGGTCGAGAAGGCGCAGGTCCTGCAGAACATGCTGCAGAACATCGGCACCGGCAAGAAGTCGGTCGAGGCCGCCGCCAAGGAGGCGGACGCCGCGATCGACAAGGTCATCAACAGCAAGTGACCGCCGGCAGGGCCCCGTTGAGACCGGCGGGGCCCTGCTTCCCGTACTACGTGCGGGCTTTGCCTTCGTACGACCAGAGGGACCGCTGAGGAGCGCGCCATGAGTGCCGCAGACACGACCACCCCCACCGAGGTGCCGCCGCCGATGTCGGTACCACCGCCGTCCAGGCCGGTTCTGCCGCGCAGAAAGCGGACCTTCAACGCCACCCCCTGGCTCCTGCTCGCCCCCTGTCTGCTGATCCTGGTGCTGGTCCTCGGCTATCCGCTGGTCCGCTTGGTCACACTGTCCTTCCAGAAGTTCGGACAGTCCCAGCTGTGGGGCTTCCTGCCCGCCGACTGGATCGGATTCGACAACTTCACGGGCGTCCTCGACGACGGCGAGTTCTGGGCCGTCGTCGTCCGGACCGTCGTCTTCGCGGCCGGCTGCGTGATCTTCACGATGGTCGCCGGCATGCTCATCGCCCTGCTGCTCCAGCGGGTCTCCGGCTGGGTGAAGACCCTCGTCAACATCGCGCTGGTGGCCAGCTGGGGCATGCCGATCATCGTCGCCACCACGGTCTTCAAGTGGCTGTTCGACGCGGACTACGGCATCCTCAACGCGCTGCTCAGCAAGCTGCCCGGGGTCGAGATGATCGGCCACAACTGGTTCGCGAGCGGTCCCCAGGGCCTGGCCGTGATCATGCTGCTCGTGGTGTGGGGCGCGGTGCCCTTCGTCGTGATCACCCTGAGCGCCGGGCTCACCCAGGTCCCGGCCGAGCTGGAGGAGGCGGCCCGGCTGGACGGCGCGGGCGCGTGGGGCATCTTCCGGTACGTCACCCTGCCGATCCTCAAGCCGCTCATCGTGATGCTGACGACCCTCTCGGTCATCTGGGACATGGGCGTCTTCCCCCAGGTGTTCGTCATGCGGGGCGGCCACCCGGAGCCGGAGTTCCAGATCCTGACGACGTATTCGTACGACCGCGCCTTCGTGGTCAACGACTACGGGCAGGGCTCGGCGATCGCCCTCATCACCGTGCTCCTGCTGCTCGGGGTCGTCGCCGTCTACATGCGCCAGATGCTGAAGATCGGAGAGGTCGAATGACCATCATGGACGCCGTTGCCAGGACAGGGGGCGGCACGGGGCGCACCTCGAGGCCCCGGAAGTCCAAGGCCGGCTGGAACCTCCTCGGTCTCCTCGTCTTCGTCACCGCCGGCTTCCCCGTCTACTGGATGCTGAACACGGCGTTCAAGCCGGCGAAGGACGCCATCGACCCGGACCCGAGCCTGCTGCCGACGGGGCTGACGCTGAGCAACTTCAGCCGCGCACTGGACATCGCCGACTTCTGGGGCCCGGTCGGCCGCAGTCTGATCGTCTCCCTGTCGGTCGTGGCGATCGGCGTCGTGGTCGGCACCCTGGCCGCCCTCGCCATCTCCCGCTTCGCCTTCCGCGGCCGCAAGATCGTGATCGTGGGCATCCTCGCGGTCCAGATGGTCCCCCTGGTCGCGATGATCATCCCGGTCTTCCTGCTCCTCAACGACCTGGACCAGTACGACAAGTTGTCGGGCCTGATCATCACGTACCTGACCTTCATCCTCCCCTTCACGGTGTGGACGCTGCGCGGCTTCATCGTCAACATCCCGAAGGAGCTGGAGGAGGCGGCGATGGTCGACGGCTGCTCGCCCACGGGCGCCTTCCTGCGGGTGGTCTTCCCGCTGCTGGCCCCCGGCATGGTCGCCACCTCGGTCTACGCCTTCATCCAGGCCTGGAACGAGTACCTCTACGCCCTCATGCTGCTCAGCCAGAAGAACCAGACCGCGACCGTCTGGCTCGGCAACTTCACCACCAAACACGGCACCGAATACGCCCCGATGATGGCCGGTTCCACCATGATGGCCGTGCCGATCGTGGTCCTCTTCCTCCTCGTCCAGCGCAAGATGGCCGCGGGCCTCACCGCGGGCGCCGTGAAGGGATAACGCCCCCGATGACGACATTCGCCAGCGGCACAGACACGCTGACCCGCGACGCGCTGACCGTCCTGCAGCCCGGCTTCACCGGCACCACCGCCCCCGACTGGCTGCTGCGCCGCCTCGGCGAGGGCCTCGCCTCGGTCGGCCTGTTCGGCCGCAACATCGCCTCGCCGGAACAACTGACCGCCCTGACGGCCCAGTTGCGCGCCGAACGCGACGACGTCCTGGTTGCCATCGACGAGGAGGGCGGTGACGTCACCCGCCTGGAGGTGCGCACCGGCTCGTCCTTCCCCGGCAACCACGCCCTCGGCGCGGTGGACGACGTGGAACTGACACGTCAGGTGGCCGCGGAACTGGGCCGCCGTCTCGCGGCCTGCGGGGTCAACCTCAACTGGGCCCCTTCGGCCGACGTGAACTCGAACCCGTCCAACCCGGTGATCGGCGTGCGTTCCTTCGGCGCCTCCTCGAAGCTGGTCGCCCGCCACACCGCCGCCTACGTGAGCGGCCTCCAGTCGGCGGGCGTGGCGGCCTGCACCAAGCACTTCCCGGGCCACGGCGACACGGCGGTCGACTCCCACCACGCGCTCCCGCGCATCGACGTGGACACCTCTGTCCTGGGATCGCGTGAACTCTCCCCGTTCCGCGCGGCCATCGCCGCCGGAACCCGCGCGGTGATGACCGCCCACATCCTGGTCCCGGCCCTGGACCCGGACCGCCCGGCCACGTTGTCCGGCCAGGTGCTGACCGACCTGCTCCGCGGCGAACTCGGCTACACCGGCCTCATCGTCACCGACGGCATGGAGATGCAGGCCATCGCCGGCACCTACGGCATCGAGCGTGGGAGCGTCCTGGCCATCGCCGCCGGCGCGGACGCGATCTGCGTGGGCGGCGGTCTGGCCGACGACGAGACGGTACGGCGCCTGCGCGACGCCCTGGTCTCGGCGGTGCGCTCGGGCGAACTCCCCGAGGAGCGGCTCGCGCAAGCCGCGGAGCGCGTGCGCACGCTGGCCCACTGGACGGCGGCCGGCGCGGCCGACGCACAGCTGCCGGCCGACGAGGAGGTGGGGCTGCGCGCGGCCCGAAGGGCGTTGCGCATCACCGGCGCCGACGGCTTCACCCCGCTCACCACGGCGCCCTACGTCGCCGCCTTCACCCCGGTGGCCAATGTGGCCGTCGGCGACGAGACCCCCTGGGGGGTCGCCGCCGAACTCGCCCGTGTGCTCCCGGGCACGGAAACGGGCAGCTTCGCCGGCGAGGACGCGGGCCTCGCCACCCTGGCCGCGGCCGGCCCCCGCCGCGTCGTGGCCGTGGTGCGCGACGAACACCGCCACCCTTGGATGGGAGCGGCCCTGGACACCGTCCTCAGGACCCGCCCGGACACGATCGTGATCGAAATGGGCCTCCCCGAGGCCCCCGCCCGAGGAGCCCTGCACATCGCGACCCACGGCGCCGCCCGGGTCTGCGCCAGAGCGGCGGCGGAGATCATCGCGGGGGAGTAGGGCCGCAGCGGGGTTGTATGCGCAAAGGTGCCGGTCCCTCGACGGGACCGGCACCTTTGCGCATACAACCCTGGAGCCGAGAGGACCGCCCTAGATCCCCTGCCAGTCCGGCTTGTTGACGAACGTGTGCCGGAAGTAGTCCGCCAGCTTCAGCTTGGACGCGGCACCCTCGTCGACCACAACGGTCGCGTGCGGATGCAGCTGGAGCGCCGACGCGGGACACACCGCGGCAACCGGCCCCTCCACGGTCGCCGCGACCGCGTCGGCCTTGCCCTCACCCGTGGCGAGCAGCACCAGATGCCGAGCCTCCAGGATGGTTCCGATGCCCTGGGTGATGACGTGATGCGGGACCTGCTCGATGTCCCCGTCGAAGAACCGCGCGTTGTCCACCCGGGTCTGCTCGGTCAAGGTCTTGATCCGGGTCCGCGAGGCCAGCGAGGAACACGGCTCGTTGAACCCGATGTGCCCGTCCGTCCCGATCCCGAGCAACTGCAGATCGACGCCCCCGGCGGCGGCCAGCGCCGAGTCGTAGGCCTCACAGGCGCCGGGGATGTCCTCCGCCGTGCCGTCCGGCCCCATGAAGGAGGACATCGGTACCCCCAGCGGCTCCAGCACCTCGCGCCGCAGCACCGAACGGTACGACTCCGGATGCTCGGCCGGCAGCCCCACGTACTCGTCGAGCTGGGCTATCCGCGCCCGCGAGGCGTCCACGGCACCGGAGCGCACCTCGGTCGCCAGCGCCTCGTAGACGGGCAGCGGGGTCGAGCCGGTCGCCACGCCGAGCAGGGCGTCGGGCTTGCGTCGGAGCAGCTGGGCCATGGCCCCGGCGATGAGCTCGCCACCCGCCTTGGCATCCGGAACGATGACAACTTCCACGCTGGGCCTGCCGATCTGAGGAAACGGTCTGATCTGGAGAAACGGTCTGAGTGGTTTAGACCAATCTAACAGAATCGGGTTCCCGGGCCCAGGTCCACGAAAGCCATCACCGTGCCACATCTCGGACAGGCCCATTCCACGCGGTGGAGCGGGAGGAGGAGTGGAATAGGAGTCATGAGCACCGTCACGACAGCCGACCCCCAGAGCGAACTGCCCGGCCGGATCATGGCCCGCGAGATGGCCGAACAGCCCGCCGTCCTGCGCCGCATCCTGGACGAGGGCGCCCCGGCGATCCGCAAGGTCGCCCAGGAGATCGCCGCCCGCGCACCCCGCTTCGTCCTGCTGACAGCCCGCGGCACCTCCGACAACGCCGCCCTCTACGCCAAATACCTCCTCGAGATCCGCCTCGGGCTGCCCTGCGGCCTGACCTCCATGTCGACCACCACCGCCTACGGGGCCCGCCCCGACCTCACCGACGTCCTGGTCGTCACCGTCAGTCAGTCCGGCGGCTCCCCGGACCTGGTGGCCTCGACCCGGGCCGCCCGCGCGGCCGGCGCCATCACCCTCGCGGTGACCAACAATCCCGGCTCCCCGCTGGCCGGCGTCTCCGAATACCACGTCGACATCATGGCCGGACCGGAGAAGGCCCTCCCCGCGACCAAGACGTATACGGCCTCCCTCCTCGCCCTCTATCTCTTCGTCGAAGGTCTGCGCGGCGGCGACGGCGCTCCCGCCCAGGTGCTGCCGGACCTGGCCGCCGGGCTGCTCGCCCGGCAGGACGAGGTCCGCGCCCTCGCCGCCCGCTACCGCTTCGCCGAGCGCATGGTGATCACCTCCCGCGGCTACGGCTATCCCACCGCCAAGGAGGCCGCCCTCAAGCTGATGGAGACCAGCTACATCCCCGCGCTCGCCTACTCGGGTGCCGACCTGCTGCACGGCCCCCTCGCCATGGTCGACAACGTCTCGCCGGTCATCGCGGTCGTCACCGACGGCAAGGGCGGCGAGGCCCTCCAGCCCGTCCTCGACCGGCTGCGCGGCCGGGGTGCGGACCTGGTCGTGGTTGGCCCCCGGAGCCGGGTCGAGCACGCCTCGGCCGGCTTCGTCCTGCCGACCGAGAACGTGGCCGAGGAGGTCCAGCCCGTCCTGGAGATCATCCCTCTCCAGCTCCTGGCCTACGAGGTCACCATCGCCCGCGGCCAGGACCCGGACGCACCGCGAGCACTCGCGAAGGTGACGGAGACGCACTGAACCCGGACTGCCGCGAGCTCGGTGACCACTCAGGGTGCCACTGCCGTGGCGCCGCCCGCAGGGCTGCGCCGGGCGCAATCGCGCACGGCATGTCCCCACAGGCGTGCGACGGCGCGAGCCGGGAGGAGTTGGAGGCGGTCGCGGAAATTGCCATGGCTATCTGGCCCCGCACATGAACCCACACGCGTTAGGCTGCGTGGTGGTTGTCAGGGCGTCCGACCAGTTGACTCCCGTGAGGGAAAGCTCCAACAACTAACAGGCTCCAACGCATGGACACACCTAGTGGTCTAGTCCACAATTGAACGCGTGACTTCCGTCTTCCCCGCACAGGAAGGCGGACCGAGGAACCGGAGCTCTCTGCCCTGACTGCCCCGGGTCCTCATCCTCGGCCGACCGGGACCGCACACCCCACGGCCGAAGTTGCTCCGGGCTGCGGTGCCGGGAAGGCTGAGGGTCCTTCCCAGGCGCCGCGGCCCGCGGGTGTTCTCGGGCCCGGTGTTTTTAGGTCACTCACATACCCCCAGGTACGCTCGCACCTGTGCCCTCCATGAACGAACTGGTCCGCCAGCACACCGCCCTCGACGACTCCGACCTCGAGTGGCTGCATCTGCTGGTGTCGGAGTGGCAGTTGCTCTCCGACCTCTCCTTCGCCGACCTCGTTCTGTGGGTCCCCACCCGTGACGGCACCCGCTATGTCTCCGTCGCCCAGATGCGGCCCAACACCGGCCCCACCTCCTACCAGGACGACATGGTCGGCCACCTCGTCCCGCGGGGCCGCCGCCCGCTGCTGGACGCGGCGCTCGACGAGGGCCGGATCGTGCGCGAGGGGGACCCGGAGTGGCGCGAGGAGGTCCCGGTCCGTGTCGAGTCGATTCCGGTACGACGGGAGGGGCGTGTCCTCGGTGTCATCGCGCGCAACACCAACCTGCTCACCGTGCGCACCCCGAGCCGTCTCGAACTGACCTATCTGCAGAGCGCGTCGGACCTGGCGCAGATGATCGCGGCCGGCTCCTTCCCGTTCCCCAACCAGCAGATGGACATGGACGCCGCCCCGCGCGTCGGCGACGGGCTGATCAGGCTGGACGCGGACGGCATCGTCCAGTACGCCTCCCCGAACGCCCTGTCCGCGTACCACCGCATGGGCCTCGCCTCCGACCTCGTCGGCCAGCACCTCGGCAGGACCACCGCCGAACTGGCCCCGACCCGCGGCCCGGTGGACGAGGCGCTCGCCAAGGTCGCCAGCGGCTGGGCGCCCCGTGAGTTCGAGATCGAGGCGCACGACGGGGTCATCCAGTTCCGGGCGATTCCGCTCAAGCCCAAGGGCACCCGCATCGGTTCGCTGGTCCTGCTACGGGACGTGACCGAACTGCGCCGACGCGAGCGCGAGTTGATCACCAAGGACGCGACCATCCGGGAGATCCACCACCGGGTGAAGAACAACCTCCAGACGGTGGCGGCCCTGCTCCGCCTCCAGGCCCGGCGCATCGAGTCCGACCGTGGCCGGGAGGCCCTCGAAGAGGCGGTACGGCGGGTCGGCTCCATCGCCATCGTGCACGAGACGCTCTCTCAGAACCTGGACGAGCGCGTGGAGTTCGACGAGATCGCCGACCGGGTGCTCGCGATGGTCGCCGAGATCTCCCCGGGCAAGGTCACCGGCCGACGCAGCGGACGCTTCGGCATCCTGGACGCCGAGGTCGCCACCCCACTGTCGATGGTCCTGACGGAAATCCTGCAGAACGCCCTGGAGCACGGATTCCGCGAGGGCGAGACCGGCACGGTCGAGGTCTCGGCCGTCCGCGGCGGCACCACGAAGGAGGCCCGCCTCCTCGTGACCGTCCAGGACGACGGTGTCGGTCTGCCCGAGGGCTTCGACCCGCACACCGGGGGCAACCTGGGCCTGCAGATCGTACGGACGCTGGTGGAGGGCGAGTTGGGCGGTACGTTCGACATGGTCCCGGCACCGGAGGGCGGCACCCGGGTGATCCTGGACGTACCGGTGCTGGCGCACAAGTAGATCCGCGCACGGACCGGGGCACCGGCACAGCAAAAAGCCCCGGACCGTTCAGGGGTCCGGGGCTCAAATGCTCGTTGCCAGCGTTTGCTGCGCATCGGGGGTACTGCGCGCTGCGGCTCGGGGGCGGGAGAAGCGTACGCGGTGTACGCGCCGCCAAGCTCAGGCTGTGCGGGGCGGGTGTGTCAGGCGGAGGCCTGACGGGCCCGGTTGCGGGCGGCACGGCGCTTCATGGCGCGACGCTCGTCCTCGCTGAGACCACCCCAGACGCCGGAGTCCTGACCGGACTCGAGCGCCCACTGCAGACACTGATCCATAACGGGGCAGCGACGGCAGACGGCCTTGGCTTCCTCGATCTGCAGCAGCGCAGGACCGGTGTTGCCGATGGGGAAGAAGAGCTCGGGGTCTTCCTCGCGGCAAACGGCGTTGTGACGCCAGTCCATGGCTGCTACCTCTCCTTGGTATTACGTGCAAGTTGCTTGTGAATGTGAACGCTTTCACGAATCCCTCAACAAGTGAAGGGCCGTCCGCCGAGTCTTCCCCGGCGTGGTCCTTGGATTGAAGAGGGGTTCCGGTGGTCTGTGGACGCTGGTGTTGCGGGCTGTCCCGACCGCCACGTAGAGACTCGCAAACCTCAGCGGCGGATACAACCCCTTCCGGAAAGTTTTTTTTGATTCCTCGGTGTCGACTAGGTCACAGCCGTACTTCCATGGGGTGGACCCTGGTCTAAACGTTCGAGTGAAAGGACTTTAGCCCCTTCTGCTCACACAATCACACGCAGTGCACGGCGTACGCCTGTGAACGTCACGCTCGTACGCAGTCCAAGGTGGTCGCCGTCCATCTGGAGGGGCAGAGGCACCTTCGAATGCAAGGTGAACTGGTCCAGGTCATGCAGGGACACGGCGTGCTTGCCACGGGGTCCGCGTTCGGGGGACGAAGTGAGCAACTGGGTGCCATATCGGGTGATCGCGGCCGTCGTCATACGGCTGAGCCCCAGTACGTCGAGGCCTTTATCGAACGAGGCCTTAGGTGACGCGTACATCGGGTGATTGCCGAGGAAGGTCCACGGAGAGGTGTTCGAGACTATGGAAAGGACCAGATCGGTCACCGGCTCCTCGTCCGGACGCTCCACGGTGATCGTCCCGTGCCGGCGGTGCGCCTCGCCGAAGAACTGGCGCAGCGCCTGGCGGACGTAGAGAGCGTGGGTGGACTTCCTGCCGCGCTCACGCTGCTGCTCGACCCGCCCGACCACACCGGCGTCGAATCCGAGCCCCGCGTTGAAGGTGAACCAGCGTCCCGGGACGGCCTCGTCCTCGGTGCCCGGCGTACCGGAGGCCAGACCCAGGCCGACCGTACGCTCGCCGCCGTCGCGCAGCGCGTCCAGGAGGGCGCCGGTTGCCTCGACGGCGTCGTTGGGCAGGCCGAGGGCTCGGGCGAAGACGTTGGTGGAGCCGCCGGGGACCACGGCGAGGCCGGGGAGGTGCTCGGGGGCGGGGCCGGCGTGCAGGAGACCGTTGACCACCTCGTTGACCGTGCCGTCGCCGCCCAGGGCCACGACCAGGTCGATGTCCTTGCTCTCCGCGGCCTGCCTGCCCAGGTCGCGCGCGTGGCCGCGGTACTCGGTGGTGACCGCTTCCAGTTTCATCTCGCTCGCGAGCGCGTGGATCAGGACATCGCGCGTACGTGCGCTTGTGGTGGTTGCCGCCGGATTGACCACGAGAAGTGCACGCATGGGTTGCAGCGTACCTACTGGGTGGTACCGGGCACAGGCCGAGGTAGGGATCACGTAAGACTCCGGTGCGTGAACCTTGCCACGGGGGCGTGAGGCAACCCGCGTGCGGCGGTGTGCGTTGCCCGCTCCTCACCCGTGAGGCGCCGGGGACGAGGGCTACCCTTCAGGGGTGAGCAGCGAGCAGACCCCCGCCACCCCCGAGACCGCCGGTCCGCGCCCGCGGCGCCTGACCTACGCCGCCGCCCTGGCCGCACTGGAAGGGCTCGCGCTCGTCGCGGGCGGCGTCTGGATGCTCGTGGAGGGCCTCGTCGGTGACCCGGACGACCGGCCGTCGGCCGTCACCGGGGGTGTCACGCTGATCGTCCTCGCGCTGCTGCCGCTCCTCGCCGCGCGTGGGCTGCTGGCCCGGCGCAGCTGGAGCCGGGGGCCGGCCGTCATCACGCAGATCATGGCCCTGCCCGTCGCCTACAACCTCCTCCGGGCCGACAGCGTGGCGATCCCGGCGGGCATCGCCCTCGCGGTCGTCGCGGTGGCCGCGCTGATCCTCCTGATCAACCCGGCGACGACCCAGGCCCTCGGCATCAGGGGCCCGGGACGGGCACAGGACGGCAAGCAGTAGCGGTAGAGGTGCGGGCGGCGTACGCCCACCGGTGGGCGAGCCGCGGCTGCCGGCTCTGCGTGCCGAGGCGGCGGGCAGCGGCCGTAGGGCTCTCGGCGGCTGCATGGTCGCGGCGAGTCGTCGCAGCCGCTCCCGGGTACGGGCGTCGGATCGATCCGCGGGCGAGCGTCGTGGAACCCGGGTGCGTACGGCGAGTGCGGTGCCGGTGGGCACCGCGGCCGTCGATCTGTGCATGGCACTCGGCCGGGGCGGCGGTGGCACGGGGCGAGCGTGGGGCGGTGGGTGCCGTGGCTGTCAGTCTGGTGGTGCACGGCCGCCGGTCGAGGGCGGCGTTGGAACCTGAAGGGGTGGCGAGCGTCGAGCCGTCGCCCCAGAGCGCCGGTGGCGTCGCATGGCAGACGCGGTGGACGGGCTCCGGCCTGCTCCCCGGCCCGAGGGCGGCGCCCGGTGGGGAGCGGTGACGTCGGGCCCGTAGTGGAGGTCGCCGGTCTCGGAGCCGTTCTCCGAGGGCTGGGCCTACTCCTCCACCAGCAGCTTCTCCCGGAGCTGGGCCAGGGTGCGGGCCAGCAGGCGGGAGACGTGCATCTGGGAGATGCCGACTTCCTGGGCGATCTGCGACTGGGTCATGTTGCCGAAGAAGCGGAGGAGGAGGATTCGCTTCTCGCGCGGAGGAAGATCCTCGAGCAGCGGCTTGAGCGACTCCCGGTACTCGACGCCTTCCAGCGCCTCGTCCTCCGAGCCGAGGGTGTCCGCCACCGCCGGCGACTCGTCGTCCGTGTCGGGGACGTCCAGGGACAGGGTGGAGTACGCGTTGGCGGACTCCAGGCCCTCCAGGACCTCTTCCTCCGAGATGGCCAGCTTCTCGGCCAGCTCATGGACCGTGGGGGAGCGGCCGTGCTGTTGGGAGAGTTCCGCCGTGGCCGTCGTGAGAGCCAGGCGCAGTTCCTGCAGGCGCCGCGGCACCCGCACCGCCCAGCCCTTGTCGCGGAAGTGGCGCTTGATCTCACCCACGACCGTGGGGGTCGCGTAGGTCGAGAACTCCACCCCGCGGTCCGGGTCGAATCGGTCGACCGACTTGATCAGGCCGATGGTGGCGACCTGGGTCAGGTCGTCCAGCGGCTCGCCGCGGTTGCGGAAGCGGCGCGCGAGGTGCTCGACGAGCGGCAGGTGCATCCGGACCAGCCTGTTGCGCAGCTCCGCGTACTCCGGGCTGCCGTCCTTCAGGGCGCGCAGCTCGACGAACAGGGCGCGTGCCCCGCTGCGGTCCTGGGGATCGTGCCGCGGGACCGGCGTGTTGTTCGCGCCCGCCACGCCGTCCTCTGCGTTTCGCTCGTGCTCGCTCATCGTCCCGCCCGTTGCCCTTCCACGAGCCCTCGCCTCCGTCCGCACCGGGACGACCCCGGCCGGCCCTGCCGGAGGCGCACCCTGCACGGCACCTTTCCGATCACGCTGCCCGTCGTCCAGGAGGCCGGTCGCCGTGGTGTCGACGGCGCCCTGCTCCGGATGCGGCCGGGCCTGCTCGGGGATGCCGTCGATGCCGTCCGCCATGCGTCGGGAACCGCCGGGGCCGTCGTCGCCCAGGCTGTCGGCGCCGCTCGGGCAAGGAAGGCGGTGTCCGCCCTCGGCCGGCAGCTCCCGTGTGCCGCGCTCTTCGTCCCGCACCGGCCCGTCCCCGTTCCTCACGCCGGCCCGGGTCCCGCGCCGCGCTGTTTGTAGAGGCTGATCGAAACGGTCTTGTCCTCGTCCACGGCCGACGAGACCTTGCCCGCGAGGGCCGAGAGGACGGTCCAGGCGAAGGTGTCCCGCGAGGGTGCGTGACCGTCCGTGGTCGGGGCCGAGACGGTGACCTCCAGCGAGTCGTCGACGAGTCGGAAGACACAGCTGAGCACCGAGCCGGGCACGGCCTGCTGGAGCAGGATCGCGCAGGCCTCGTCCACCGCGATGCGCAGGTCCTCGATCTCGTCGAGGGTGAAGTCCAAACGGGCTGCGAGGCCGGCCGTGGCCGTCCGCAGCACCGACAGGTAGGCACCCGCGGCCGGCAGCCGGACTTCCACGAAGTCCTGGGTCGCGGGCTCGCCTGCGATCTGGGACACCCTCACCTCCAAGGTGGTACAAGCTTTACGGGGGCCGAGGGTCGCCCCCCGGAGTAACGCGAAGTGTGGTTCAGCGGTGACGCTACCGCGCTCTCGGCTTTCCTGTCCCCGGGACCCCAACCCCTTGCCGTCACTCACAGTAAAACTGTGAACACGCTCCGTGTCTAGGGGTTTGCGGCTCCAATTGGGAAGAACGCGCGCCGGGTTGACGTACCCAGACGTCAGACGGTCGAACCGTCCTGGAACCCGACGATCCAGGGTCACACAAGGACATGGTCCACGAAGCACCAACGCCAGTTCTCACCCGGTTCGTGGGTCCGCATGATCGGGTGGTCGGAGTCCTTGTGGTGCTTCGTCGCGTGTTGTCCCGGCGAGGAGTCGCAGCAGCCGACGTGACCGCAGGACAGGCACAGCCGCAGTTGTACCGGGTGGGTACCGTCCCTCAGGCACTCCGGACACGTGTCGGCCAGCGGCTCGGGTTCCGGGTGCGGCAGCGCCTCGGCGTGCGTGCACTGTTTCATGATTGCCAGGTTACGACGGCCGCGCGGGCGGACGCGCACAAAATCGACGAGGGGCGGGCGCACGACGATGAGCGAGGGCGGGCGAGGGCCATGGACGTGATGCCACTGCTGTTGCTGGTGGCGGGGAGCGCGGCGATCGCCGCGGCCGCCCGACGCACCCCGATTCCGGCGCCACTGCTGCTGGTCGCGGCCGGCCTGGTGATCTCGTACGTCCCCGGGGTCCCGGAGTACACGCTCGACCCGGACGTCGTCCTGCCCATCATCCTGCCGCCGCTGCTGCACTCCGCGGCAACCGACAGCTCCTATCTCGACCTCAGGGCGCAAATGCGGCCCGTGGCGCTGCTGTCGGTGGGATACGTGCTCTTCGCGACCATCGTCGTCGGCTGGGCGGCGTACCAGATCGTGCCGGGGCTGTCCCTGACCGGGGCTCTCGTGCTGGGGGCCGTGGTGGCGCCGCCGGACGCGGTCGCGGCGACGGCGGTGGCACGCCGCGTGGGGCTGCCGTCCCGGATCACGACCATCCTCCAGGGCGAGTCCCTGGTGAACGACGCCACCGCGATCACCGCCTACCGCGTCGCGCTCGCGGCCGCGGTGGGCGAGGGCGCGACCTGGGCGGGCGGCATCGGCGAGTTCCTGCTCGCGGCGGTCGGCGGCGTCGCGGTCGGCCTGGTGCTGATGGTGCCGATCCACTGGCTGCGCACGCATCTCAAGGAGCCGCTGCTGCAGAACACGCTCTCCCTGCTGATCCCGTTCGTCGCCTACGCGGCGGCCGAGCAGTTCCACGCGTCCGGGGTGCTCGCGGTGGTCGTGGTGGCGCTGTTCCTCGGACACCGCGCGTGGGAGGTCGACTTCGCGACCCGCCTCCAGGAGGCCGCCGTCTGGAAAATGGTTGCCTTCGTCCTCGAATCGTCGGTGTTCGCCCTCATCGGGCTGCAACTGCCCGTCGTGCTGAAGGGCCTCGGACCGTACGAGGGCGGCCGCGCCGCCTGGTACGCGGTCGCCGTCTTCCTCGTGGTCGTCGTGTCGAGGTTCGTCTGGGTCTATCCCGCGACCTTCCTGCCGCGCATGCTCTCCGCGCGGATCCGCAAGCGCGAGGACAATCCCACCTGGAAGGCGCCGTTCGTCATCGCCTGGGCCGGGATGCGGGGCGTGGTCTCGCTGGCGATCGCCTTCTCGATCCCGGAGCACCTGCACAACGGAGAACCGTTCGCCGGCCGCAACCTGATCCTCTTCCTCACCTTCACCACGGTCATCGGCACCCTCGTCGTCCAGGGCGTCACCCTGCCTCCGCTGATCCGCTTGCTCAAGCTCCCCGGCCGCGATCAGCAGGCCGAGACCCTGGCCGAGGCCAACGCCCAGGCGCAGGCCTCCAGGGCCGCCGAACGCCGCCTGGACGAACTCCTCTCCGACGAGCGCAACGCGCTCCCACCGCCCCTCGCCGACCGCCTGCGCATGGTCCTGGACCGGCGCCGCAACGCCGTGTGGGAGCGTCTCGGCCAGTCCAACCCCCTCACCGGCGAGACCGTCGACGACACCTACCGCCGGCTGTCCGGGGAGATGATCGGCGCCGAGCGCGCGGTGTTCGTGAAGCTGCGGGACCTGCGCTACATCGACGACGAGATGCTGCGGACACTGCTGCGCAGGCTGGACCTGGAGGAGGCGGCGGCGTATCGGGAGGCGGAGTGAGGCGGCGGTCCAGCGTGGGCGGCACCGCCGGTCGTGGCGGCCAACAGCCGCCTGTCCGCCCTCCTCAGACCTGCTGAGGTGTCCCCGTGACGACCGCCACGACGGTCGAGCCGCGCGGGAAGGCGCCTTCGTCTGTCAGGACGACAAGTCCGTACAGCAACTTGGCGACATAAAGACGCTCGACGGGCACACCGTGCCGTTCCTCGAAGTCCTCGGCGAACGCTTCGAGTTCGGGAGTGGTGCGGGCGTAACCGCCGAAGTGGAAGCGGTCGTCGAGCCGCCAGTCGCCGCGCGGACCGCCGAAGGCCTGGTGCTGGAGGGCACTTATGTCCGCCGTCAGGAAGCCGCCTCTCAGGACCGGTACGCCCAGGGCGCGCTGGTCCGGGGAGAGGCCCGCGGCCAGGCCCGCGAGGGTGCCGCCGGTGCCGCAGGCGATCGCGACGACGTCCGCCCGCCCCGACAGCTCCTCGCCGAGCGCGCGGCACCCCCGTACGGCGAGGGTGTTGCTGCCGCCCTCAGGGACGACGTACGCGGCCTCTGCGTCCGCCGCGCGCAGCACGCGCGCGAGGACGTCCGGTTCGGTCTTGCGGCGGTACGTCGACCTGTCGACGAAGTGCAGTCGCATGCCGTCCGCCGTGCAGCGGGCCAGAGAGGGGTTCAGGGGGCGGTCGGCGAGTTCCTGGCCGCGGACCAGGCCGATCGTGGGCAGGCCGAGGAGTCGGCCCGCGGCCGCCGAGGCGCGCAGGTGGTTCGAGTACGCGCCGCCGAAGGTGAGGATCGGACGGCCCGCGGCGGCCGTGAGGTTCGGGGCGAGTTTGCGCCACTTGTTGCCGACGAGGTCCGGGTGGATCAGGTCGTCGCGCTTGAGGAGGAGCCGGACGCCCCGGCGGGTGAAGCGCTCGTCCTCGACCTCCTGCAGCGGCGACGGGAGCCGGGGACGCAGGGTGGTGAGGTCGGGGACGCCGGGGCTGGACACCGCTTCATTGTCACTTGAGGCGGTCCCGGATGCGCGCCCGCATCGAGGCCATCGTGAAGCCCCGCGGATCCACCTTTCCCGGCTGCCACTCCAGGTGTCCGATGACCGACCGTTCCGTCCAGCCGTGGTGGCGGCACACCGCGGCGGAGACCCGCTCGATCGCCGTCAGCTGGGCCGCCGGCCAGGGGTCCTCGCCGTCGCCGAGGTTCTCGCACTCGAAGCCGTAGAAGTGGCGGTTGCCGTCCGTGTTGGCCTCGTTGTCGAGGGGGAGCGCCTTCTCCGCGATCACCGCGCGCAGGACGTCGTCGTCGCCCAGGCCGGCGTGGTTGGCGCGGCCGTAGCCGACGAGATGGACGGTGCCGTCCTTGGTGATGACCCCGTGACAGAGCGGGCCGGGCAGGCCCGTGTAGCCCTTGCGGCACAGCTCCACCGTCGCCGCGCTGCCCTTCGTCACCGTGTGATGGATCATCACGCCGTGCACCGGACCCCAGGCGCCGACGTGGTTGCGGTTGTGGTGCTCCCAGTCGCCGACCTCGACGACGGTGGCGCCCTCCGCCCGCAGGACGGCCAGGAATCTGTCCGCGGACATGGGTGAGGCCATGGCCCCTCCTTCGCACTGCGCACCGGCCGCCGACCGCGCCCGGCTCGTACCGTTGCTTGTACCGAAAACGGCGGACTCCGACTCCTGGATCGCACAGCGTGCGAGCCGATTCGGACAGACAAATTCCGTTCCCGGACGTGGACTTGATCTGTCGTCAGTGGACATGAACCGCGCATATGCCCAGCCTCGCGATGATCCATTCCCGCTCGTTCGTGTAATAGCACCGCCACGCTCCGTAAGGAAGGCTTGTCCCTGCACACGATGCCCGGGAGCAGATCGCGTTCGGGCATGTACCGGGAGGGCAATTCCTTATGTCGGTAGGCGAAGAGGTCCGCACCCAGCAGGACCGGCCGCAGCAGAGTCTCGGCACGGCGGCCGCGCGGAACCTGGCCACCACCACCAAGTCCGCACCCCAGATGCAGGAGATCAGCTCCCGCTGGCTGCTGCGCATGCTGCCCTGGGTGAACGTCCAGGGCGGCACGTACCGGGTGAACCGACGACTGAGCTACGCCGTGGGCGACGGCCGGGTGACCTTCGTGAAGACCGGAGACCGGGTCGAGGTGATCCCCGCCGAGCTGCGCGAGCTGCCGGCGCTGAGGTCGTACGAGGACGACGAGGTGCTCTCCGAGCTCGCCCGCCGCTGCCAGCAGCGGGAGTTCACCCCGGGCTCGGTGATCGCCTCGTTCGGCGCCCAGGCCGACGAGGTGTACCTGCTGGCGCACGGCAGGGTGGAGAAGGTCGGCACCGGCCCCTACGGCGACGACGCGGTCCTCGGAGTTCTCGCCGACGGTGCCTACTTCGGCGACCAGGCGCTCCTCGACCCGGACGCCATCTGGGAGTACACCGCCCGCGCGGCCACCGCCTGCACGGTCCTCGTGCTGCCCCGCCAGGACGTCGAGCAGGTGGCCGAGCGTTCCGACGCCCTGCGCGAGCACCTCCGGGAACAGCGCGCGATCCCCTCGCAGCGCACCAACAAGTACGGCGAGAAGGAGATCGACCTCGCGGCTGGCCATGACGGCGAGCCCGACATCCCGCACACCTTCGTCGACTACGACGCCAGTCCGCGTGAGTACGAGCTGAGCATCGCCCAGACCGTCCTGCGCATCCACACGCGGGTGGCCGACCTCTACAACCAGCCGATGAACCAGACGGAACAGCAGATCCGGCTGACCGTCGAGGCACTCAAGGAGCGCCAGGAGCACGAACTCGTCAACAACCGCGAGTTCGGACTGCTGAACAACTGCGAGTACGACCAGCGGCTCCAGCCGCACGACGGCGTGCCCAGCCCCGACGACCTCGACGAGCTGCTCAGCCGCCGCCGGGGCACCAAGCTGCTGCTCGCCCACCCACGCGCGATCTCCGCGATCGGCCGTGAGCTCAACAAGCGCGGACTGGTCCCAGAGACCATCGACATGGGCGGCAACCGCATCCCCACCTGGCGCGGGGTGCCGATCTACCCGTGCAACAAGATCCCGGTCACCCCGGAGCGGACGACGTCGATCATCGCCATGCGTACCGGCGAGGCCGACCAGGGCGTCATCGGCCTTCAGCAGGCCGGTATCCCGGACGAGATCGAGCCGAGTCTGTCGGTGCGGTTCATGGGCATCAACGAGCAGTCGATCATCAAGTACCTCGTGACGGCCTACTACTCGGCGGCGGTGCTGGTGCCGGACGCGCTCGGCGTCCTGGAGAACGTCGAGATCGGCCGCTGGAGGTGACGTCCCCGCACCTGGGAGGCGTGTCCCCGCCCACCGGGGCGGAGAGACCTGGGTGGAACGCGCCCACCCACAGCGGAAGCACCACCGTCCGCGGCCTGACCGAGGGGGGTTCCATGGCCGAGTTCACGAAGGGGACGCAGGCGTGGGCGACAGAGAGGGCGGAGGCACGGGTGCCGACGGCCGGGGGGACGGAGGCGGCGACCACCGGGCGTACCGGGGAGCGGGTACAGCCCGGCGAGACGGACCCGCTTGACGGGCTCCAGATACGTTCTCACCAGGGGGCTGAGGCGTGCTCGCTTCACGGGTTGGAGGTACCGGCCGAGATGCCTCCGCTTCACGGCCCTGACCCGCGCCCCGAGACGTCTCCGCCTCACGGCCCCGCCCACCGCTCCGGGACCCCTCCGCTCGACGGCCAGGAGGCCGGGGTGATCCTGGAGCGGGTCCGGGCGTCGGTGGATCCCGAGTTGCGGTCCGCCCTGGAGTCGTTGCCCGGTTCCCTGCGCAGGGTCGCGCTCTACCACTTCGGCTGGGAGCACGCCGACGGCACCCCGGCGGCGGGCAACGCGGGCAAGGCGATACGGCCCGCACTCGTCCTGACCGCGGCCGCCGCCCTCGGAGGTGACCGGGCGAGGGCGGCGGCCGTCCGGGCGGCCGTGGCGGTGGAGCTGGTCCACAACTTCACGTTGCTGCACGACGACGTGATGGACCGCGACACCACCCGCAGGCACCGGCCCACCGCGTGGACGGTGTTCGGCGACGCCGACGCGATCCTCGCCGGGGATGCCCTGCAGGCGCTGGCGCTCCGGCTGCTGGCAGAGGACCCGCACCCCGCTGCGGGAGCGGCCGCGGCCCGGCTCGCGGGCTGCGTGGTCGAGCTGTGCGAGGGCCAGCACGAGGACACCGCCATGGAGGCACTCGACCCCGGCGAGGTCACCCTCGCCCAGGTGCTGGTCATGGCCGAGGCCAAGACGGGGGCGCTGCTCGGGTGCGCCTGTGCCCTCGGGGCGCTGTACGCGGGAGCGTCCGCCGAGGAGGTCGGGGCGATGGACGCGTTCGGCCGGGAGGCCGGGCTCGCGTTCCAGCTGATCGACGACGTGATCGGCATATGGGGCGACCCGAGCCGTACCGGCAAGCCGGCCGGCGCGGACCTCGCCGCCCGCAAGAAGTCTCTCCCGGTGGTCGCCGCGCTCACCTCCGGCACGGCGGCGGCCGCGGAACTGGCCGCGCTGTACGCGGCGCCGTACGACGAGGGCGAGTTGGCGCGTACGGCTCTCGCCGTCGAGGAGGCCGGCGGGCGCGACTGGGCGCAGGTGCAGGCCGCCGACCGGATGGCCCGGGCGATGGGGCAGCTGGCCCGTGCGGTGCCCGATCCGGAAGCGGCGGGCGGGCTGCTGTCCCTCGCGGAGTTCGTGACGCGGCGCAGCGCCTGAGACGACCGGACCGTCCGGTACCGTGCGGTCCTGACCCCGCGCGGCCCTCCGGGGGCTCCGGCCGGCGGGTCCCGCACATCCCCACGGTGTGCGGGGCCCGTTTCCGTACTCACCGGATAGTCTCAACATCCTTGTGGCCAAGGGTGGTTGAGACAAAGGGGTGGGGCATGGGTGTGGCGATACGGACGGCCGGCGCAGACGAGCGCGAGTTGGTCGCGCGGCTGCTGGACTCGGCCTTCCAGGACGATCCGGTCAGTGGGTGGATCTTTTCGGGAGAGGAGGAGCGCCGGACGATCCACCCCCGGTTGATGGCCGCGTTCGTCGACATCGTGCTCGCCGAGGGGCGGGTGGATGTCACGGAGGACGGGGCGGCGTGCGCGTTGTGGCTGCCGGTGCCGGCCGAGAGCGTTGACGGGCATGACGACGAGGACGGGTTCGCGCAGTTGCGGGAGGCTCTCGATCCGGGCAATGAGCGGATCGAGTTGATCGGGCGGCTCACCGCGGAGGTGCATCCGTCGGGACGGGCGCACGAGTATTTGTGGATGGTCGGGGTGGCTCCGGAGCGGCAGGGGGAGGGCCTCGGGACCGCGCTCATCGGGGCGGTTCTGGAGCGGTGCGACCGGGAGACGGTGCCCGCCTATCTGGAGGCGAGCAGCGCGCGGAGCCGGGGGCTGTACGAGCGGCTCGGCTTCGAGCTGGTGGGGCGGCCGCTCGACCTGCCGGACGGACCTTCGATGTGGCCCATGTGGCGCGAGCCGCGCGCTGCGCGATAGCGCCGGGCGGGTCGTCGTGCGGTTGCGGTCGGGTGGGGGCCGGCCGCGCCCGCGCGGTGGTGGCCGCAGTTTCCATGCGGCCCGTGCCGCGAGTAGGGGCTGGTCGCGCTCACGCGACGGCAGCCGCAGATTCAGCTCGCCGGCGAACAGCGCGACGATATCGACGAACTCGTCATCAAGACCCACCCGGTCGTGCTCGGCGGCGGCATGCCGATGTTCGCCGCGGACTTCCCGTCGCGGGGTTCGCGCTCGACGAGGTCCGCCGCCTCGACCACCGCGTCCTGCTGCGGACGTACAGCAAGGGCTGACGGCAGGAAGGGCTGACGGCGGGAAGCGCCCGTGGCCCCCTCGCTCTACCCTGAAGGCATGGACAGCGACGAACACGTCTGTCCCGTCTGCGGACAGCCGGTACAGACAGTCGTACGGCGTCACAAGACGCTGGGTGCGTGGGTCCCCGTGTGGGTCGGCGGCCCGTGCCACAACCCGGAGTGCGAGGCGAACGCCGACAGGGTCACCGCGCCCGGCGAGGACCACGGTGGCGCCCCCGCCGGAAAAAGTTCCTGAAGCCGTGTCGAGAATCCGTCCCCGGCTCCGACGTCCCCCGTGAGAGCCGCCCGCACGGGGCGGCCGAAGCCCAAGGAGCGGAATCATGAAGTACCTGGTCATGGTGCAGGGGACGCAGGCCGACTACGAAGCCATGCGCGGCAAGGGCTCCGAGCACTCCCCGGCCTGGAGCGAGCAGGAGATCCAGACGATGTACGCGTTCATGAGCGCCGTCAACGACGACCTGTCCGAGACCGGCGAGCTGCTCGACGCTCAGGGGCTCGCCGAGCCCGCGAAGGTACGGCACGTCAGCCGGGACGCGGACGGCAAGGCCGTGATCACCGACGGGCCGTACAGCGAGACCAAGGAGCTGCTGTGCGGCTACTGGGTGCTGGAGTGCGAGAGCCTGGAGCGCGTCTCGGAGATCGCCGAGCGCATCGCCCAGTGCCCCCAGCCCGCCGGCGCCCCCGACTACCCGGTGGTGATCCGGCCCATCCTGGACGGCGCCGGGGACATCTGAGGACCGTGCGCGGAACCACCGAGACCGAGGACCTGCTGCGCCTGCACGCGCCGCAGGTCCTCGGCGCGCTGGTCAGGCGGTACGGCCATTTCGACGCCGCCGAGGACGCCGTACAGGAGGCCCTGCTCGCCGCGGCCGGGCAGTGGCCGTCGGCAGGGGTGCCCGGCAATCCGCGCGGTTGGCTCATCAAGGTGGCCTCGCGGCGGCTGACCGACGCGCTGCGTGCGGAGGAGGCGCGGCGGGCGCGGGAGGAGCGGGTGGCGGCGCTGAGCGTGCGGGACACGACCGTCGCCGGCCGTGCGCCGCGCGAGGACGACACCCTGTCCCTGCTGTTCCTGTGCTGCCATCCGCAGCTCACCGCGTCCGCGCAGATCGCGCTCACCCTGCGCGCGGTCGGTGGTCTGACCACGGCGGAGATCGCGCGGGCGTATCTCGTCCCCGAGGCGACCATGGCCCAGCGCATCAGCCGGGCCAAACAGAAGGTGCGGGGCGTCGGTTTCGGCCGGCCGGAGAACTGGGAGGAGCGGCTGCCCGCCGTCCTGCAGACCCTCTACCTGATCTTCAACGAGGGTCACACGGCGACCTCGGGTCCGGCCCTCCAGCGGCGCGACCTCGCGGGCGAGGCGATCCGTCTGACTCGCACGGTCCACCGTCTCCTGCCCGACGACTGCGAGATCACGGGCCTGCTCGCCCTGCTGCTCCTCACCGACGCCCGCCGCGACGCCCGCACCGGCCCCGACGGCGACCTGGTTCCTCTCGACGAACAGGACCGCGCCCGCTGGGACAAGGCGGCGATCGAGGAGGGCGTCGCGCTGGTCACCCGGGCGCTGGCCCGCCGCCGTGCCGGGCCCTACCAGATCCGCGCGGCCATCGCCGCCGTACACGACGAGGCGCCCGCACCGGAGGCGACCGACTGGCAGGAGATCCTCGGCCTGTACGACGTTCTCGTACGGCTCGTGCCCGGGCCCGTGGAGCGGCTGAACCGGGCGGTCGCGGTCGCGATGGTGCACGGTCCGGAGGCGGGGCTCGCGGAACTCGAAGACCTGGACGACGAGTTGGGGCACCGGCTGGGCGCGGTGCGTGCGCATCTGCTGGAGCGGGCAGGTTCCCACGACGAGGCGCGTGCCGCGTACGAGTCGGCGGCGGCGAAGACCCTGAGCCTGCCCGAGCAGCGCTATTTGCAGGGGCGGGCGGCCCGGCTGAGGCCCTAACGTGGACCCCATGTCCACGACACCCATCCTGCACCTCACGGAACGCTCCCTGTGGGACGAGGCGCGCGCCCGGGGCACGTACGAGATGTCCACGCGCGGCCGCACCGTCCAGGAGGAGGGGTTCATCCACTGCTCGACGCGCGAGCAACTGCCCGCCGTCGCCGCCTTCCTGTACGGCTCCTACGACGGTCCCGACGAACTGGTGCTCCTCGTCATCGACCCCGCCCGGCTGGACGTACCACTGAAGTACGAGGCCCCCGAGCCCGGTGCCGAGGAGTTCCCGCACGTCTACGGGCCGATCCCGGTGGATGCCGTCGTCGACGTGGAGCCGTGGGGGTGAGCGGTCGCCGTCGCTTATGGCGCCGGATCCTGCTGGTGTGGGCGGTCCTCGTGGTCGCGGCGGGTGGGCTGACGCTCTGGCTCCAGGACTCGGACGAGCCGTCGGGGCCGTACGTGTGGGAGCGGGCGAGTCCGACGCCCTCGCTCCCGGAAGGGTGGGAGACGGCGTGCTCCCGCTCCACGCCCGACGCGCAGGGCCGGACCCTGTGCTTCTTCAGGACCCGCTAGGCAGCCCGCCCGTCTCCGGGTCCCGGCCCGTCAGGCAGTAGGTGCCGCCCGCCGGGTCCCTCATCACCGTCCAGCTCCTGCCCTCGGCGACGAACTCGGCGCCCAGGCGCTCGTGTTCGGCCCGCGTCGCCCCGATGTCCGCGCAGGCGAGGTCCAGATGGGCGGAGACGGGGCGTTCCTCGTCGAGGCGCTGGAGGAGGATGCGGACCGGGAGGCCGGCCGGCGGCGTGAGCACATGGAATTCGGGGAGCGAGCCGGAGCGGGATTCCCAGTCGGGCAACAGGGCGGCCCAGAAGGCTACTTCGGCGTCGTGGAGGGAGGGCGGGATGTCGAGGCAGACCTGGTCGAGGCGGGTGCCGCGGACCACCGGCGGGCGGGTCGACTGCCCGCGCCAGGGATTGGCGCAGAACAACTGGCCGGCGGGGGAGCGGAGCACGACCAACGTGCCCTGGTCGGCGACCACATGCGCGCCGAGCGCCTCCGCGGCCTTGGCGAACTTCCGCACGTCGTCCACGCAGAAGTCGAGATGGGCACCGCCGGGTCCGGAGGCGACGGCCTGGACCTTGACGCAGGCGTCGGCCCCGCCGGGCGGCAGGAGGGTCACGAACTCCCGCCGCTCGCCCCGCGGTTCGGACAACCGGGTGCCGGTGGCGCCGGTCCAGAAGTCGCAGGCCTGAGCGAATCGTGACACGGGCCGGTCAACGAAGGCGTACGTCCAGCGGGTAGTCATGCCGTGATCGTAGGCGCCCTACTTCGGCGCTTCCATGAACCGCAGCATGTTCCCCGCCGGATCCCGGAAAGCGCAGTCCCGCACTCCGTACGGCATGTCGGTGGGCTCCTGGATCACCTCCGCTCCCGATTCCCGCACCCGGGCGAACAACGCGTCGCAGTCGGACGTGGTGAAGTTGACCCCCCGCAGCAGCCCCTTGGCCAGCAAGCGGGCCATGGCCTCCTTGTCCGCGGGGGAGGCGTCGGGATCGGCGGCGGGCGGCTCCAGGACGATGTCCACGTCCGGCTGGAGCGGCGAGCCGACCGTCACCCAGCGCATGTCCTCGTACCCGACGTCACCGCGCACCTCCATGCCCAGGACGTCCCGGTAGAACGCGATCGCCTTGTCGTGGTCGTCCACGGCGATGAAGCAGTTCTTGAGTCTGATGTCCATGGCTTCACGTTAGGCCCGTCGGGGCCGGGTGTGCCTGCGGACCACGCACGGCGGGATCCCCGCGATCTCCTCGTGGGAGCGGGCGCGGTACGCGCTCGGTGTCTCGCCCACCAGTTCCGTGAAGCGCGAGCTGAAGGACCCGAGGGACGTACACCCCACGGCCATGCACACCTCGGTGACGGACAGGTCCCCACGCCGCAGCAGCGCCTTCGCGCGCTCGATGCGCCGGGTCATGAGATAGCCGTACGGCGTCTCACCGAACTCGGCGCGGAAACTGCGCTGGAAGTGGCCCGGTGACATCAGCGCGGTGCTGGCGAGGGCGGTCACGTCGAGCGGCTCGGTGTACTCGCGGTCCATCCGGTCCCGCGCCTGCCGCAGCCGCACCAGGTCCTCGATGCTCACCATCACGCCAGCATCGCACGACGCACACGAGCTGGGCGCGTGGATCTGGAACGGGCTTTGCCTCGCGTTCGCCTGCCGTACGGAAGCGCTTGCTCCCATGAGAGGCATGGACCACATCACGTTCCTCGTGGCGGTCGTCATCGTCACGGCCCTGGCTTTCGACTTCACCAACGGATTCCATGACACGGCCAACGCGATGGCGACGTCCATCGCGACCGGCGCACTGAAACCCAGGACCGCGGTCCTGGTGAGCGGCATCCTGAACATCGTCGGCGCCTTTCTGTCGACCGAGGTCGCCAAGACGATCTCCGGCGGCATCGTGGACGACACCCTCGTCTCACCGGGGATGATCTTCGCGGGGCTGGTCGGAGCGATTCTGTGGAACCTGCTGACCTGGCTGGTCGGCCTGCCGTCGAGCTCGTCGCACGCCCTGTTCGGCGGACTCATCGGCGCGGTGTGGGTCGGGGCCGGCTCCCACGGCGTGCACTTCGACAAGGTGGTCGAGAAGATCCTGATCCCCGCGGTGGCCTCGCCGGTGGTGGCCGGTGTGGCGGCGCTGATCGCCACGTACTTCGCCTACAAGCTCACCGCCCGTGCCCGCAAGGACTCGGTGACCAAGGGTTTCCGGCTCGGTCAGATCGCCTCCGCGTCCCTCGTCTCCCTCGCGCACGGCACCAACGACGCCCAGAAGACCATGGGCGTCATCACGCTGACCCTCATCTCGGCGGGCGCGCTCGGCCATGACGCCGGTCCGCCGGTCTGGGTCATCGCCTCGGCCGGTCTCGCGATCGGTCTGGGCACCTACCTCGGCGGCTGGCGGATCATCCGCACCATGGGCAAGGGCCTCACCGAGATCCAGTCCCCGCAGGGCTTCGCCGCGGAGACCGCGTCCACGACGGTCATCCTGACCTCCGCCCACCTCGGTTTCGCGCTGTCGACCACCCAGGTCGCCTCGGGCAGCATCCTCGGCGCGGGCCTCGGCCGGAAGCTGGCGGAGGTCCGCTGGGGCATCGCCGGGCGCATGGTCGCGGCCTGGCTGATCACCCTGCCGGCGGCCGCGCTGGTCGGCGGCATATCGGCGAGCGCCGTGAAGCACGGCGGTAACTTCGGCACGGTCGTCGTCGCGCTGGTCGGTGCCGCCGTCGCCGCGGGCATCGTGCTGCTCTCGCGCCGCAACCCGGTCAGCGCGCACAACGTCAACGACGCCCACGAGGTCACCCTCCGCACCGAGCCGCCGGCCCGCGTCGGTACGGCCGCCTGACCCTCCCAGGAGTTCCTGTCATGAGCATCGACTGGTCCGCACTCGGCCAGGTCACCGCGGTGAGCGTCGGCGTCACCGTCGCCGTGGTCGTCGTCTTCGCCCTCGGGGTCCTGGGCCTCGCCCGCTTCGAGGGGACGAGGGAGGATGGCGGTGGTGGCACCTCCACACTCGGCATCGCCCAGGCCGGCCTGTGCTTCCTCGCCTGCGCGGCGGTGGTGGCGTACGGCATCTATCTGATCGTGCCGCAGTTCCACTGATCCACCGAGACGAGAGGGGAGCAACGATGACGCCCCTGCTGACCGATCTGAAGGTCGACTACACCGACCCCGACGACCCCGTCCTGATCCGCCCGGACGGCAGCGCGATCGACACCTGGCGAGAGAACTACCCCTACGCGCACCGCATGGAGCGCAAGGAGTACGACTGGCACAAGCGGCTCCAGCAGATAGAACTGCTGAAGCTGCAGAGCTGGATCAAGGAGACCGGGCGCCGGCTCGTCATCGTCTTCGAGGGGCGGGACGCGGCCGGCAAGGGCGGCACCATCAAGCGCTTCACGGAGCACCTGAACCCCCGTGGCGCGCGGGTGGTGGCGCTGGAGAAGCCCACCGAGCGCGAGCGCGGGCAGTGGTACTTCCAGCGATACGTCGAACATCTGCCGACCGCGGGCGAGATCGTGCTGTTCGACCGGTCCTGGTACAACCGGGCCGGGGTGGAGCGGGTCATGGACTTCTGCACGGACGACGAGTACCGGCGCTTCATGCGGCAGGCCCCGCTGTTCGAGCGGATGCTCGTCGACGACGGCGTGGACCTGCTGAAGTTCTGGTTCTCGGTCTCCCAGGGCGAGCAGCGCACCCGTTTCACCATCCGTCAGATCGACCCCGTACGGCAGTGGAAACTCAGCCCCATGGACCTCGCGTCCCTGGACCGCTGGGACGACTACACCGCCGCCAAGGTCGCCATGTTCCGTGAGACGGACACCCAGTTCGCGCCCTGGACGGTGGTCAAGAGCAACGACAAGAAGCGGGCCCGAGTCGAGGCCATGCGCAGCGTGCTGGCCCGCTTCGACTACACCGGCAAGGACGACGAGGTGGTCGGCACGCCGGACCCGAGGATCGTGGGCGCGGCAGCCGGACTGCTGGAGGCGGGCGAGGACTAGGAGGCGTGGCGAGAGCGGGCCGGGTGCCGGAGCACACAGGGGGCGACCGCGCCTGAGTACACGTACTCAGGCCGGTAGGGGTGCTCGGCCCTGGCGGGGGCGACGCGGGTTTTCCATGATGCAACCCACCCGCGTCGAAAGAGGTGCTCATGGTTCGTGACCTGCAGCTGCGCTCAGCCACTTCCGAGGATCTCGACTGGATCCACGAACTGCGTCACCGGGTCTACGCCCAGGAGTTGGGCCAGCACGCGCCGGATCCGTCCGAGCGGCTGCGCGACGGTCTCGACGGTGACAACGTCTACCTCGTCGCGGCGCGCGGAACGGCCCGCATCGGCTTCGTCAGTCTCACTCCGCCCTGGCTGGGGCGGTTCGGGCTGGACAAGTACCTGACCCGCGACGAACTTCCCGCGCTGTCCGGCCACGACGTGTTCGAGGTGCGCATCCTCACCGTCGAGCCGCGCTGGCGCGCCACCTCGGCGGCGCCCCTGCTGATGTACGCGGCGCTGCGCTGGATCGCCTCCCGGGGCGGCCGCCGGGTGGTGGCGATGGGGCGCACGGAAGTGCTCGACATGTACCGGGCCGTCGGTCTGCGCCCGGTCGGCCGTACCGTCCGCAGCGGGGCGGTGACGTTCGAGGTGCTGACCGGCGATGTGCCCGAGCTGACCAGGCGGGCCGGGGAGCGGCACGGCAGCGCCCTGGAGCGGTTGCGGTCCGTGGTGGACTGGCGGCTCGACATGCCGTTCGCGCCCCGGCCGGACGGCTGCGAACACGGCGGTGCCTCGTTCACCGCCATCGGCACGGACTTCCGCACCCTGCACAGGCGGCACGACATCGTCATGGCCGATGTGCTGGACGCCTGGTTCCCGCCGGCCCCCGGAGTGCGGGCGGCCCTCGTGGACGACCCGGACTGGTCCGCCCGTACCTCGCCGCCGTCCGGCGCCGAGGGTCTGTCGGCGGAGATCGCCGCGGCCCGGCGGCTGCCGCAGGACGCGCTGGCGGTGGGCGCCGGCTCGTCCGACCTGATCTTCCGGGCGTTCGGCCGCCGGCTGACCCCGCAGAGCCGGGTGCTGCTGACCGACCCGTGCTACGGCGAGTACGCCCACGTCACCGAGCGGGTGATCGGATGCCGGGTGGACCGGTTCCCGCTGCGCCGTGAGGACGGCTGGCGGATCGATCCGGACCGGCTGGCAGCGGCCGTCCGCTCCGGCCGCTACGACCTCGTGGTGGTGGTCAACCCGAACAATCCGACAGGGATGCACGCGCCGGCGGCCGGACTGCGCGCACTGATCGCGGCCGCGCCGGACCGCACCCACTGGTGGATCGACGAGGCGTACCTGGGCTACGTGGGTCTGGACGAGTCACTCGCCGGCCTCGCCGCGACGGACCCGCGGGTGACCGTCTGCACCTCGCTGTCGAAGATGTACGCGCTGTCCGGCATGCGGGCCGCGTACGCGGTGGCCGAACCGGCCACGGCGGCGGAACTGCGCCGCTGGACTCCGCCCTGGCCGGTCAGTCTGCCGGCCCAGCTGGCCGCCGTGGCGGCGCTGCGCGCTCCGGAGTACTACCTCGACCGCTGGCACGCCACGCACGCCCTGCGTCGGGGACTTGCGGCGGATCTGGCCGGGTCGGCGCCGGACGTGACGGTCGAGGAGTCGGTGGCCAACTTCCTCTCGGTCACTCTGCCGCCGGGCGGACCGAGTGCCGCGCAACTGGTGCACGAGTGCCGCCGCCACGGTGTGTATCTGCGCGACCTGTCGCCGTTGTCGCCGCGGTACGAGGGGCGCACCGTGCGCATCGCGGTCCGGGACACCGCCGAGAACGCGCGCATCGCGGCGGCGTGCCGGGCTGCCCTGGACGTGCTGCGGCCGACGCCCGCCACGGCAGCCGCTCGGTGATCACCGTGGCCTCGCTGGCGCCGTACCTCGGTGGGGCGCTGGCCCTGGGCGGTGTCGCGGTGGCGGTCTCCGGGCGCCGCGAACTGATGGTCCGGTGGTGCGCCTGGGCGGTCGGCGTGCCCCTGGTCACCGGGGCGTTCTGGTGGGGCGAGCCGGGTACCGCGGCCCTCGCCGTCGTGGTCGGGGTGATCGCGGTTCTGGAGTTCGGCGGGCTGATGCTGCTGGGCCCGGTGGACCGTGCGGTGCTGGCCGCGGCGGTGGCGGGCGTGGTGCTGACCACCTGGCTGGCGCCCGGAGAGGTGCTTCGGGCACTGGCGGTCGGGGCGCTCGCGCTGGCCGCGGTGCCGTTGGTGACCGGCGACGCCGACCAAGGGCTGCGACGGCTCGGCGCCGGACTGCTGGGGCTGGCGTGGCTGAGTGTCCTGGCCGCGCTGGTGCCGCTCGGGGCGAGCGCGCTGGCGTTGTTCGTGGCGGTCTCGGTCGCCGACATCACGGCGTACTTCGCCGGACGACGGCTGGGTGGGCCGCGGTTGTCGTTGCTGTCACCGGCCAAGCGGTGGAGCGGGACCCTGGCCGGGGCCGCGGCCGGGCTCGGCGTGCTCGCCGTGCTGTCCGCGCTGAGCCCACCGATGGCCGTCGCGGTGGCAGTCGGCGGACCGGCCGGGGACCTGCTGGAATCCATGATCAAGAGGGGCGCCCAGGTCAAGGACGCCGGCCACTGGCTGCCGGGCTCCGGCGGCCTGCTGGACCGGATCGACTCCCTGCTCGTCGCACTGGCCGTGCTGCTCGTGCTCAGCTGACGTCCTACGCGGAAGGGGCTCGGCCGGTATCAGCCGGCCGAGCCCCTTCCACACGTCTGCAGACCCGGGAGTCAGGCCTTCTTGGTCTCCCAGAAGATCTTGTCGATCTGGGCGATGTAGTCCAGAGCCTTCTGACCGGTGGCCGGGTCGGTCGACGCCTTGGCGGCCGAGAGGGCCTTGAGGGTGTCGTTGACCAGCTGGTGCAGCTCCGGGTACTTCTCGAAGTGCGGGGGCTTGAAGTAGTCGCTCCAGAGCACGGAAACGTGGTGCTTCGCGAGCTCGGCGCGCTGCTCCTTGATGACCGTGGCACGCGTCTGGAAGTGCGGGTCGTCGTTGGCGGCCATCTTCTCCTGCACGGCCTTCACCGACTCCGCCTCGATGCGGGCCTGGGCCGGGTCGTACACACCGCAGGGCAGGTCGCAGTGTGCGCTGACCTTGACCTTGGGGGCAAACAGGCGGGAAAGCATGGAGCATTCCTTCCTCGTGATCGTCTTCTCAGGTGCGACATTACTCCCTGGGAGAGGCGAATTCGCGGGTGCCCCCATGGGCTTAGGACAAAAGTCCGGGGTCAAACTGAGACTGGTGGATGAACGTACCGGGGAGGTGCCGGGGATGCCGGAGCTGTCGCAGGAGACCGAGCGGGAGAGGTCATTGCTGCCCTTTGTCGGGGTGGCCGAGGTGACCGGGCCGTCGATGGTGCCCACGCTCCAGCACGGTGACCAGCTCGTCGTGCACTGGGGGGCCAGGGTCGGCCCCGGTGACATCGTGGTGCTGCGGCATCCGTTCCAGCAGGACCTGCTCGTCGTCAAGCGGGCCGTCGAGCGGCGCGAGGGCGGTTGGTGGGTGCTCGGGGACAACGCGTTCGCGGGCGGCGACAGCACGGACTACGGCGTCGTCCCGGAGGAACTCGTGCTGGGCAAGGCCCGGCTGCGTTACCGGCCGCTCAAGCCGGGTCAGCGCTCGCCGCTGGCCGCCGCGCGCTGGGCGCTGTCCGCCGTGCGGCCCGTCTTCCCCGACCGGTCGGCCTCCAGGCGTTTGCGGGCCCGGTAGGCGGCCACGTTGGCGCGGGTGGCGCAGCGGTCGGAGCAGTAGCGCCGGGAGCGGTTCGTCGAGGTGTCGAGGTAGGCGTTGCGGCAGGGCGCGGCCTCGCACAGGCCCAGGCGGTCCACGCCGTACTCGGTGAGGTGGAACGCCAGGCCCATCGCCGCGATCGCCGCGTACCCGGCGGTGGCGTTGGACGGGTGGTCCGCCAGGTGCATGTGCCACAGCGGGCGGCCGTCGTCGTCGCGGAAGTCGTGCCCGGAGATCTGCGGGCTCACCGGGAACTCCAGCAGGAGCGAGTTCAGCAGGTCCACCGCGAGCGTCTCGTCGCCGTTGTCCGCCGCTTCGAAGACCGACCGCAGCCGGGCCCGGACCGAACGGAAGCGGGTGACGTCGGCGTCGGTGGCGCGGCGGGCGCCCGTGCCGTAGCCGCCGAACAGGTCGCGGACGGCCTCCACCGAGGTCAGGGTGTCCTTGCCGCGGGCCGGGTCCTCGCTGTTGACCAGACGTACGGCGTAGTCCGAGTAATAGGCCAGTTCCACTTGTAGTCCTTACGGAGGCGTTCTATCGTCGTGGCACGGTCGGGTAACAGCTGATCGTGCTTCCAGGGTATTACGACAGTGAGCGGACAGGGGGCTCCCATGACGACTGGTGTCGGCACCGACTGGCAGGCCTGGCAGGAGAGCTGGGACCGGCAGCAGGAGTGGTACATGCCGGACCGCGAGGAGCGGTTCCGGGTGATGCTCGACATGGTCGAGGCCCTCGTCGGGCCCCGGCCGCGCGTGCTCGACCTCGCGTGCGGTACGGGAACCATCACGGCCAGGCTGCTCGCCCGGTTCCCCGAGGCCACCAGCACCGGCGTGGACCTCGACCCGGCGCTGCTCACCATCGCCGAGGGCACGTTCGCGGACGACGAGCGGGTCACCCTCGTGACGGCCGACCTCAAGGACCCCGACTGGCCCGCGAAGCTGCCGTACGACACGTACGACGCCGTCCTGACCGCCACGGCCCTGCACTGGCTGCACAGCGAACCCCTCGCGGCTCTCTACGGCCGGATCGCGGAACTCGTCCGAGACGGCGGTGTCTTCATGAACGCCGACCACATGATCGACGAGACCACGCCCCGGATCAACGCGGCCGAACGCGCGCAGCGTCACGCGCAGATGGATCGGGCCAAGCGGGACGGCGCCCTCGACTGGGCCGCATGGTGGCAGGTCGCCGCCGAGGACCCCGTCCTTGCCGGGCCTACGGCGCGCCGCTTCGAGATCTACGGCGAGCACGCCGACGGGGACATGCCGTCCGCCGCCTGGCACGCACGCGTGCTGCGCGAGAAGGGCTTCGGAGAGGCCCGGCCGGTGTGGTGCTCGCCTTCGGACACGCTGCTGCTGGCGCTGAAGTAGAGCTCGACGGCAGAGCGCATGAGCAAGGGGCGGTACGAGATCCTCGTACCGCCCCTTGCTCGGTCGTACCGTCAGAGCACCTTCGAGAGGAACGACTGCGTCCGCTCGTGCTGTGGGTTCGTCAGGACATCGCGCGGGTGGCCGGACTCGACCACCACGCCGTCGTCCATGAAGACCAGGCTGTCGCCGACCTCGCGGGCGAAGCCCATTTCGTGGGTGACGACGATCATCGTCATGCCGTCCGCCGCGAGGTCGCGCATCACGTCGAGGACCTCGCCGACCAGCTCGGGGTCGAGCGCCGAGGTCGGCTCGTCGAAGAGCATCAGCTTCGGCTCCATCGCCAGCGCCCGCGCGATGGCGACGCGCTGCTGCTGACCGCCGGAGAGCCGGGAGGGGTAGTGGTCCTTGTGTTCGGCGAGGCCCACCCGGTCGAGGAGCCGCTCCGCCCGCTCCCGGGCGACGGCCTTGGACTCGCCCTTGACCTGGACGGGCGCCTCCACGATGTTCTCCAGCGCCGTCATGTGGGGGAAGAGGTTGAAGCGCTGGAACACCATGCCGATGTCCCGCCGCTGGGCGGCCACTTCCTTTTCCTTCAGCTCGTAGAGCTTGTCGCCGCTCTGCCGGTAGCCGACCAGCCTGCCGTCGACGGACAGCCGCCCGGCGCTGATCTTCTCCAGGTGGTTGATGCACCGCAGGAAGGTGGACTTGCCGGAGCCGGACGGGCCGATCAGGCAGAACACCTCGCGCGGGTTCACCTCCAGGTCGATGCCCTTGAGGATGTGCGCGAGCCCGAAGGACTTGTGCACGCCCTCGGCCTTGACCATGGGATGGTCGCCGGCGCTCGGGACGCTGTCCTTGATGAGATTGCTCATCGGGTCACCTCCGGACGGCGGAACGAACCGAACAGATGGAGGTTCTTCCGCAGGCGCTGCAGCGGGGTCAGCGGCAGGGTGCGCATCGAGCCGCGGGCGTAACGGCGCTCCAGGTAGTACTGGCCGACGCTGAAGACGCTGGTCAGGATCAGGTACCAGATCGACGCCACGAAGTACATCTCGACGACCGCGAGCGTGGTGCTGGAGACGTCCTGTGCCCGTTTGATCAGTTCGTTGAACTGGACCGCGTAGGCGAGCGACGAGGTCTTCAGCATGTTGATGTACTCGTTGCCGGTCGGCGGCACGATCACGCGCATGGCCTGGGGGAGGACCACCCGCCGGAGCGTCTTGCCCTGGGTCATGCCCAGCGCGTGCGAGGCCTCCGTCTGCCCCTCGTCGACCGACTGGATGCCGGCCCGGACGATCTCGGACATGTATGCGGCCTCGTTCAGGCCGAGACCGAGCAGGGCCGCCAGGAACGGCGTCATCACGTCGTTCATCTCGTCCTTGTAGAACCCCAGGTTGAGGACGGGGAAGACGAGGGCGATGTTGTACCAGAGGAGGAGCTGCACCAGGACCGGGGTGCCGCGGAAGAACCAGATGTAGAGCCAGGACACCGTGCTGGTGACCGGGTTCGACGACATCCGCATCACCGCGAGGATGACGCCCAGGACGAGTCCCACCACCATGGCGAGCACCGAGATGTACAGCGTGTGCCAGACGCCGGACAGGATCAGGTCGTCCGTGAGGTAGTCCGGGATGATGTTGTAGTTGATCTTCGCGTTGGAGAACGCGATCCCGATCAGCACGATGACGGCGATGACCGCCGCAGCGGCCACCCAGCGGCCGTAGTGGCGCACCGGGATGGCCTTGATCTGCTCCGGCGGCACTGACGGCGTCGGAGCCTTGTCGACAATGTCGGTCACAGTGACTGCCCTTCAGTGGTGCGTCAGGCAGGTCAGGAGCCGCCGTTGATCTTGGCTTCTGTCACCGCGCCGTCCGTGACGTTCCACTTCTCCATGATCTTGGTGTACTCGCCGTTCTTGATGATCGCGTTCATGGCCGCCTGGAGGGCGTCACGCAGCTGGGTGTTCTCCTTGCTGACGCCGATGCCGTACGGGCCGGCCTCGATCTGCTCGCCGACGACCTCGAAGTCGTTGCCGCCGCCCGAGGTCTTCGCGTTGTACGCCGCGACCGGGAAGTCGTTGAGGTCGGCGACGGACGCGCCCTGCTTGAGGCGGAGCAGCGCCTCGGGGTCGGTGTCGAAGGTCTGCAGCGAGATGGCCTTCTTGCCGTCCTTCGTGCACTTCTTGCTCTGCTTCTGGGCGATGCCCTCGGAGGTGGTGCCCTGCTGCAGTGCCACGGTCTTGCCGCACAGGTCGTCCAGGGACTTGATGCCCTTGGGGTTGCCCTTCTGGACCAGGATCGAGGTGCCGGCGGTGAAGTAGTCGACGAAGTCGATGCCGTTGCCGACCTTCTTGCCGGAGTCCGAGTCGATGCCGCTCTGGCGGTCCTTCGTGTCGTTCATCGCCGACATGATCACGTTGAAGCGGTTGGACTGCAGACCCACGATGAGCTGCGCGAACTTGCCGTTCTGGAAGTCGAACTTCACGCCCAGCTGCTTGCCGAGGGCATCCGCGACGTCAGGGTCGATGCCGACGGCCTTGCCGCTCTGCATGAACTCGACCGGCGGGTACGCGATGTCGGAGCCCACCTTGATGACGCCCGCCTTGCGGATGTCGGCGGGGAGCTTGGAGGCAAGGGGTGCGGAGGACGCGGACGAGTCCGACGTGCTGCTGTCGCTGCTTTTGTCCGTCTGGTCACCGCAACCGGTGAGAATCAGCGCGCCTGCGACCGCGATCGCACCGACCGCTGCTAGCCGGGAGTGCGCGGCGGTCGTACGACGGGTGGAGCTTGCGGTCATGGTGGGTTCCTCCGGCGGATGGGTCGAGTTGCCGATGGGGCAGGCAGCCGCCGATGGGTTCGACGGGTGCCGTGGGTCGACGAGAGCACACGCCTTCGAGTGTCGCGACCTCGTGTGATGACGGCATCTTGCCATTCGGACACAGCCATTCAGGGCACACGCCATGTCAAAATCGGATAACGGGTGACCCCCGAACCGTACGAGGTCGGCACGTCATGACCGCCTCATCTGCGGAAATCTGCTGGAATCCGTCCTTCCGGCCGGAAGGTCTCCGGCGCGAATCGCGGCGCGGGTGATCGGGACGGGGCGGGCCCGGGGTCGGTTGAGCGGCTGTCGGGTGATCGTCAAGGGGCTGCCGAGGGTTTGTCCGGATGGCCCTCCATGATTCATGTCACCGGCCTCCGATGATCGATGATCGATTTACGTTCCGGCATGTGACCTTGGACGTATTGGACTCGTCCTCGACGCCGGTCGTCCGGTAAGAAGGTTCTTTACACCCCTCATCCGGGGCTCAGGGCGCGTGTGCGGCGCGCCCGTCGTGTACCGGCCCGTACGCATCAGTCACCAGGGCCGTACGCGGTGCCCGCCCACTTCTCAACCAGGAGTGGCCACCCTCAAACCATGCAGACCTAAGGGGTAAGACAAAGTGGCAGCGGAGATCGTCAATCCTCGCAGCGACAGCGATACGGGACAGGACGGAGGGGCGGAGCCCCTCGATTCCATCGACCCCGCGTTCGCGCTGCACCGCGGCGGCAAAATGGCTGTGCAGGCCACCGTGCCGGTCCGTGACAAGGACGACCTGTCCCTCGCGTACACGCCCGGCGTGGCGAAGGTGTGCAGCGCCATCGCCGAGCAGCCGGACCTCGTCCACGACTACACGTGGAAGTCGTCGGTCGTCGCCGTCGTGACGGACGGTACGGCCGTGCTGGGGCTCGGTGACATCGGGCCCGAGGCCTCCCTCCCGGTCATGGAGGGCAAGGCGATCCTGTTCAAGCAGTTCGGCGGCGTGGACGCGGTTCCGCTGGCGCTGGCCTGCACGGACGTCGACGAGATCATCGAGACGGTGGTCCGTCTCGCGCCGTCCTTCGGTGGCGTGAACCTCGAGGACATCTCGGCTCCTCGGTGCTTCGAGATCGAGCGGCGGCTCCAGGAGCGGCTCGACATTCCCGTGTTCCACGACGACCAGCACGGGACCGCGGTCGTGACGCTGGCCGCCCTGCGGAACGCGGCCCGGCTGAGCGGGCGGTCGATCGGGGATCTTCGTGCGGTGATCTCCGGTGCGGGCGCGGCGGGCGTGGCCATCGCCAAGATGCTCGTCGAGGCGGGCATCGGGGATGTCGCCGTCGCCGACCGCAAGGGTGTCGTGTCCGCCGACCGGGACGACCTCACGTCCGTGAAGCGGGAGGTGGCCGGGTTCACGAACAAGGCGGGGCTGTCGGGGTCGCTGGAGGGCGCGCTCGCGGGTGCGGACGTCTTCATCGGCGTGTCCGGCGGTACGGTCGCGGAGTCGGCCGTCGCCTCCATGGCGGAGGGCGCCTTCGTGTTCGCGATGGCCAACCCGGACCCCGAGGTGCACCCGGATGTCGCGCACAAGTACGCGGCCGTCGTGGCCACCGGGCGGTCCGACTTCCCGAACCAGATCAACAACGTGCTGGCGTTTCCGGGGATCTTCGCGGGGGCGCTGCAGGTGCGGGCCTCGCGGATCACGGAGGGCATGAAGATCGCGGCGGCCGAGGCGCTGGCCGCGGTGGTCGGGGACGATCTGGCGGCGGACTACGTGATTCCGTCCCCGTTCGACGAGCGGGTGGCTCCGGCGGTCACGGCGGCGGTTGCCGCGGCGGCTCGGGCTGAGGGTGTTGCTCGCCGCTGAGCCTTTTCGGGTGTGAGGTGGCCTCGTCCGGGTGTGGTTTCCGGGCGGGGCCGTTTCTTTGCCTTCGGGTGGGGCTGATCGGGTGGCTGTGGGTTGGGTGGGGGAGGGCGTTTTGCGCAGTTCCCCGCGCCCCTGGGTGCCTGCGGCGGCCTGTTTCGGCTTCGGTGGGGGCTGGTGTAGCGCGTGGGGTTCGGTGGGTGGGTCGGGGCCGGGGTGGGGGGTGTCCGTCCTCGGTCCGGCGGCTCGGTCCCTTGAGCAGGTCTCGGTAACGGACGCCGGCCGCTGCGGGCGGACACCCCCCACCCCGGCCCCTTCGCGCCGTACGCGGCCAACGGCCCGTCCTGGCGCACGGTACGGCGAACGGTTCGTCGTGGCGCGTGAGGTGCGGATCGGCCCGTCGTGGCGCAGGGGACTGAAGCTCCCCAGGGGCGCGGGGAACTGCGCGACCAGCCGCCACCGGCCCGCACTCGTTCGACAACCCCCTGCCCCCAAACCGCAACAGGGCGTGTGTCACAACGCGACCCGGTTCCCCGCGCAGCCCCCGTTGCCTATCGTCAAGGTCATGTTCGCTGTCTACGCCGCCCGAATCGACCGCGACAACCCGCTCTCGGGACTGGAGTCGGGGGAGCGCCCGGCCCCCGAAGCTCGCCCGGGTTGGAGCGTCGTCGACGTCAAGGCCGCTTCCCTCAATCACCATGACCTCTGGTCCCTGCGCGGCGTAGGCCTCGCGGAGGACAAGCTGCCGATGATCCTCGGCTGTGACGCCGCCGGTGTCGACGAGGACGGCAACGAGGTCGTCCTGCACTCCGTCATCGGGCAGAGCGGGCACGGCATCGGCCCCAAGGAACCCCGTTCCATCCTCACCGAGCGCTATCAGGGGACGTTCGCCGAACAGGTTGCCGTGCCGACCTGGAACGTCCTGCCCAAGCCGAAGGAGCTGTCCTTCGCGGAGGCCGCCTGTCTGCCCACGGCCTGGCTGACGGCGTATCGGATGCTGTTCACGAATGCCGGGGTGCGGCCCGGGGACTCCGTGCTGGTGCAGGGCGCGGGCGGTGGCGTCGCCACGGCCGCGATCGTGCTGGGGAAGGCCGCGGGGCTGCGGGTCTTCGCCACCAGCCGGGACGAGGCCAAGCGCAAGCGTGCGGTGGAGCTCGGGGCCGTGGAGGCGCTGGAGTCGGGCGCGCGGCTGCCGCAGCGGGTGGACGCCGTCATCGAGACGGTGGGCGCGGCCACCTGGTCGCATTCGGTGAAGTCGCTCAAGCCGGGCGGCACGGTGGTCATCTCCGGCGCCACGAGCGGCGACCGCCCCTCGCACGCCGAACTGACCCGGATCTTCTTCCTGGAGCTCAAGGTCGTCGGTTCGACCATGGGGACCAAGGACGAGCTGGAGGACCTGCTCGCGTTCTGCGCGGCGACGGGTGTGCGGCCCGTGATCGACGAGGTGCTGCCTATGGACCGTGCGCGTGAGGGCTTCCAACGGGTGGAGTCCGGTGAGCAGTTCGGCAAGATCGTGCTCACGAACAGCTGATCTCTTCTTTCTCTTCGCGTCGGCGGCCGGTCCGGTTTCGGATCGGCCGCCGACGTTTGTCAATTGTGGTTGACAGGTGTCTGGCGTCAACGTAGGTTGACAATATGACCGAAGCAACGGATCTCGCCGAGCGCGCCGGCGATCGCGATCCCCGCGTGGGGCTGCGTGCCGTCGCCGCGCTGCGCAGGCTGCTGGAGCAGCTGGAGTCGGTGCAGGTGCGCAGTGCGCGCAATCAGGGCTGGTCGTGGCAGGAGATCGCCGCGGAACTCGGAGTGAGCAGGCAGGCCGTGCACAAGAAGTACGGGAGGCATTGATGTTCGAGCGGTTCACGAAGGACGCCCGGACGGTGGTCATGGGCGCGGTCGAGCATGCCGAGGGGGCCGGGGCGGGCTCGGTGGAGACCGAGCATCTGCTGCTCGCCCTGCTGGAGCGGGAGGGCAGTCGTGCTTCGTTCGCCCTGGCCGCTCTCGGGCTCGCCGAGCGTGGGGACGCCGTACGGGAGGCGCTGGGTGAAGCCCGGCGGCGGGCCGGGCTGTCCCAGGCGGACGCCGAGGCGCTGGCCGGGCTCGGCATCGACGTCTCGGAGATCGTCGCCCGGGTCGAGGAGGTGCACGGGGTCGGGGCGATGTCCGGAGATCGGAAGGACAAGGGGTGGTTGTCCGGGCGGCGCTCGTTCGGGCGGGGCGCCAAGGAGATCCTGGAGAAGGCGCTCCGTATCGCCGTGGCCCGGCGGGACCGCCATATCGGCGACGAGCACATCCTGCTGGCCCTGACCGTCCGGCCGGGGGTGCCGGGGGAGGTTCTCGCCGATCACGGGGTGACCTACGAGTCGGTCGTGCGTGTCCTCTACGGCGAGGGAGAGGCGAAGGCCGGCTGAGCCCCGCGGGGCGCCGACGTCCAGGACGGCGGCGCCCGGCCGGCTCACGCCTTCGGCGCTCGCAGCAGTGCTCCTATGTGGGCCGCCGCCGTCGACAGATGGCGGCGGGCGTCCCGGACCTGGTCGGCGGTGATGCCGTGGTCGCGGGCCGCGTCGCGGATGTCGTCGCGGAAGCGGTCGAGCAGGCGGTCCAGATCGCGGGCCGGGTTGCCGGTGGAGTCCTCGTGGGCCCAGGACGGTTCGTACTCGGCGGGGAAGTCCTCCGGGGTGGGCGAGTACTGGGGGGCGGGTGGCGTCCCCTCGGCCTTCTCGGACCTCGCGCCGCCCCGGCCGAAGCCGAAGTCCTTCCCGAACTCCTTGCCGTAGTCCTTCCCGAACTCGCCGAACTCCTTGGCCAGTTCGGTCAGCCCCTCGCGCACCCCCGTCGGCCAGTCGCCGCGCGCGAAGTGGTCCTGCACCTGCTCCTGGACGCGCTTGGCGATGCGCTGTACCTCCTCCTGCGCCTGCTCCCGGGCCCGGTCCTGGGCCTCCTTGGCCTGACGGCGGGCCCGCTGGGCCTCCTCGCGGGCACGGCGGCTCTCGTCCTTGGCGCGCCGGGCCTGTTCCTTCCACTCCTGCTTGACGCGGCGCATCTCCTCCTTGGCGGTGCGCCACGCCTCCTTGTCGGCGTACTCCGTGAAGTCCCCGAAGGGGCCCTCGTGTTCGCCGGTGCCTTCCTTGGTGCCATCGCCCCGGCGGGCCTGGGTCGCGGCAGCCCGCATCTCGCGCCGCAGATCACCCGCCGCGCCGCGCACATCGGCCCGGATCTCGGCGGCGAGCTCGGCGACCGAGTCGCGGATCTCCAGCTCCAGGTCGGCCAGTTCACCGCTGCGGTCGGCCAGCTCGGCGCGGCCCGCGTCCGTGATGGCGTACACCTTGCGGCCGCCCTCGGTGGTGTGGGTGACCAGGCCCTCCGCCTCTAGCTTGGCCAGACGGGGGTAGACGGTGCCGGCCGAGGGGGCGTAGAGGCCCTGGAAACGCTCCTCCAGGAGCCGGATCACCTCGTAGCCGTGGCGCGGGGCCTCGTCCAGCAGCTTCAACAGGTAGAGACGGAGTCGGCCGTGGGCGAAGACGGGAGGCATGTCAGAGCACCTTCTTGTCGGTCGTGCCGTCGGCCGGGGCGCGGGTCGGGTCGTCCGTCGGGTCGTCCGTGGGGTCGTGGTCGTCCGTGGGGTGGTCGGCCTGGCCGGAAAGGGAATTGTCCCCCGAGGCGCCGCCCCCGCCATCCACCGGGTCGGTGGCGGCGGCCGGTCCGGTGGACGTGTCGGCGTCCTTCACGAAGGGATCCGTCTCCCACGGCTCCTCCTCGTCCTCCCGGGGTGGGCGGCGCAGAAGGGCGATGGAGCCGGAGACGGTGGTCGCTCGCAGCTTGCCGGTGCCGGCGCCGAGACGGCCCGTGACCTTGTGGGCGCCCCACTGGCCGTGCACGCGCAGGCCGTCGAAGGCGTTGGAGATCGTCCCGCTCGCGGTGTTGGCCTCCACCTCCGCGTCCGCCGGCTGGGGGAGCCGGATGGCGATCTCACCCGAGACACTGGTCAGCCGGACCTCGGTGGGGCCCTCCGGATCGAGGTCCACGATCATCGAGCCGCTGACCGAGTCGGCCCGCACCGAGGGCCCGGAGCCTTCCACGACGGTGAGATCCCCGGAGACCGAGTTGAAGCGCAGGTCACCGGTGACGGCCTGGGCCTCCAGGTTCCCGGAGACGGTGTCGGCGCGGACGGGGCCGGAGAGGCGGACGAGGGTCGTGTCGCCGTTGACCCCCTTCACCACCGACGGACCGCGCACCCCCGACACGACGGCCGCGGCACTGACCACACCCACCTCGACCCGGGTGTCGGCCGGCACGGCCAGCGAGACCACCGCGCTGCGCCGCCAGCCCTTGCGGTCGAGCCACTTGAGGAAGCCCTTCCAGGGCAGGTCCTCGTAGGCCACCGTGAGGGTCCCGCCCTCCTGGGTGACGACCAGGGGCGGTCCCTCGATCTGGGACACCTCCAGGCGCGCGGAACCTTCTTCCGTGCCCACCACGTTCACCGTTCCGTTGACGATGCGCACGTGAAGTTCGCGTACGGGCTCGTCGAAGGTGAGTTTCCTGGGCTCCGTGACGGACCACTCGGACATGGTGCAGACCTCCCCGTAGCAACGCGCCATATCGCGTCTCCTGCAATTCACGATATATCGTGGGGTTCGAAAGTCAAGACACTCTTTCCGGGGACGCCCCAGGCCTCAGATATGACCAACCACCGCAAATCGCCCTAGCGTGTGACCATGTCGACGGAAGCCACCTCCCGTACCGGTCGCCCCGGTCCCGCCCCCGGCGCCCTGCTGCTCTGCCGGGCCGAGCCGGATTCCGTCGCCCCCGCCGCCCGGCTGCTGCGGGACCGCATGCTGCTCACGCGCGCGGGCGAAGGCTGGAGCGTCCTCGTGCCGGAAGGCGGGCCGTGGCTGCACGGTGAGGAGCCGGTCGACCGCGTCATGACGGGTTGGGCCACCGCCCTGGCCGTCGGCGCTCCCTGGCCCGTTCTCGCCCTGTGGTGGGATGCCGACCGCGGCGGCTACACCCTCGGGTCCGGCTTCCGCCGCCCCGTGGGCTACGTCTGGCTCGCCAACGGCACGCCGGCGGGCGAGGACGAGGCCATGCGCACCTTCGCGGCCCGCCTGGGCCTCGACCCGGTCCTGGACGTCCAGTCCCTCGACCACCTCACGAAACCGGACCCGGCCGCCGACGCCGGCGCCCGCCTGCGCGGCCTGCTCGCGGTCCTCACGCGCGTGGGCCTGGACCTCCCCGCAGGCCTGGCTCCCGGCGCACCGGCCGACCGCCTGTGCGAGGTGGCCCGGGACCGGCCGGACGCCCGCCCGATCGAGTGGGAGGGTTGGCAGACGGTCCGCGGCGAACTCGAAGTGGTCGCGGGCCGCCGCCTCACCCCCTGGCTCCCCTGGTCCGGCGACCCGAAGGCCCGCACCCTGGCCCTGGCCCAGATGGCGGCAGGCCTCCCGCTGGCCGCCTGGGGCCTGCGCCACCGCAGCGGCGGCTGGCTCACCGCGGGAGCCCTGCTGCTGGCCCACGGGGCGCTCGGGCTGTCGTACGACCTGACGCACCCCCGCGACTGACCCCACGGCCGGTCGCACCGGAACGCGAAGCGGGGCACCTCAGGGGCGCCCCGCGGTGGAGAAGCCGTACGGCCTTATTCGTCGTCCTCGTCGTCCAGCCGGGCCAGCCAGGTGGCCAGCCGCTCCACCGGCACCTCGAAGTCGGGATTGAGGTCGACGAACGTCCGCAGCTGCTCGGCGAGCCACTCGAAGGTGACCTCCTCCTCACCGCGCCGCTTCTCCAGTTCCTCGATGCCACGGTCCGTGAAGTACATGGCTCAAGGATAAGTGTGCCGAAACGGCCGGGCCGCACCCCTCTCGAAGAGGGATGCGGCCCGGTCACGTACTGCCCGCGAGAGCGGTTACGCGTCGAACACCTCACGCACGAGCTGCTCCTGCTCCGCCTGGTGCCGCTTGGCGGAACCGACGGCCGGGGACGAGCCGTGCGGGCGGGAGATCCGCCGCAGCCGCTCGCCGTGCGGGATGTCCGCGCCGACCGCCAGGTCCAGGTGGTCGATCAGGTTGAGGGCGATGAAGGGCCACGCGCCCTGGTTCGCCGGTTCCTCCTGGGCCCACAGGTACTTCTCGGCGTTCGGGTACTTGGCGATCTCCGCCTGGAGCTCGGCACCCGGAAGGGGGTACAGGCGCTCGACGCGGATGATCGCCGTGTCCGTGACACCGCGCTTCTGACGCTCGGCGTCGAGGTCGTAGTAGACCTTGCCGGCGCAGAAGACGACCTTCTTGACCGCGGCCGCGTCCACCGACGTGTCGCCGATGACCGGGCGGAACTGACCCGACGTGAACTCCTCCGTCTTCGACGCGGCGGCCTTGAGGCGCAGCATCGACTTCGGGGTGAAGACCACCAGCGGCTTGTGGTGCGGGTTGTGCACCTGCCACCGCAGGAGGTGGAAGTAGTTCGACGGGAGGGTCGGCATCGCGACCGTCATGTTGTTCTGGGCGCAGAGCTGGAGGAAGCGCTCCACGCGCGCGGACGAGTGGTCCGGGCCCTGGCCCTCGTAGCCGTGGGGGAGGAGCAGCGTCACACCGCTCGTCTGGCCCCACTTCTGCTCCGCCGCCGAGATGTACTCGTCGACGATCGTCTGCGCGCCGTTGACGAAGTCACCGAACTGCGCCTCCCACAGCACGAGCGCGTCGGGGCGGGCCAGCGAGTAGCCGTACTCGAAGCCCATGACCGCGTACTCGGACAGGAGGGAGTTGTAGACGTTGTAGCGGGCCTGGTCCTCGTTGAGGTACTGGAGCGGGGTGTACTCCTCGCCCGTCTCCCGGTCGATCAGGACCGCGTGGCGCTGACCGAAGGTGCCGCGCTGGGAGTCCTGGCCGGACAGCCGGACCGGGGTGCCCTCCAGGAGCAGGGAGCCGACGGCCAGCGTCTCGCCCATGCCCCAGTCGATCGTGCCGTCCTCGACCATCGACGCCCGGCGCTGCAGCTGCGGCAGCAGACGCGGGTGGACGTGGAAGGTGTCGGGGATGTTGACCTGGGACTCGGCGATCCGCTTCACGGTCTCCGAGGAGATCGCGGTGTTCACGGCGACCGGGAACTCGGCCTGCGGGTCGGAGACGGGTCCGGCGGCCGGCTGGGCCGTGACGGCCTCGCGGACCTCGGTGAAGACCTTCTCCAGCTGGCCCTGGTAGTCCTGCAGCGCCTGCTCGGCCTCTTCCAGGGTGATGTCGCCGCGACCGATCAGGGACTCGGTGTACAGCTTGCGCACCGAGCGCTTCTTGTCGATCAGGTCGTACATCAGCGGCTGGGTGAAGGCCGGGTTGTCCGACTCGTTGTGACCGCGGCGGCGGTAGCAGATGAGGTCGATCACCACGTCCTTGTTGAACGCCTGGCGGAACTCGAAGGCCAGCCGGGCCACCCGGACCACGGCCTCCGGGTCGTCGCCGTTCACGTGGAAGATCGGGGCCTCGATCATCCTCGCCACGTCCGTCGCGTACATCGACGAGCGGGAGGACTCCGGGGCGGCCGTGAAGCCGACCTGGTTGTTGATGACGATGTGGACCGTGCCGCCGGTGCGGTAACCCCGCAGCTGCGACATGTTCAGGGTCTCGGCCACCACGCCCTGGCCCGCGAAGGCCGCGTCGCCGTGCAGGGCGACCGGCAGGACCGTGAAGTCCGTGCCGCCCTTGTTGATGATGTCCTGCTTGGCGCGGGTGATGCCCTCGATGACCGGGTCGACCGTCTCCAGGTGGGAGGGGTTCGCGGCCAGCGAGACCTTGATCTGCTCGCCGTCCAGGCCCGTGAAGGTGCCCTCGGCGCCCAGGTGGTACTTCACGTCGCCGGAGCCGTGCATCGACTTCGGGTCGAGGTTGCCCTCGAACTCGCGGAAGATCTGCGCGTACGACTTGCCGACGATGTTCGCCAGGACGTTCAGCCGGCCGCGGTGGGCCATGCCGATGACGACCTCGTCCAGGCGGGACTCGGCGGCCGAGTCCAGCACAGCGTCGAGCAGCGGGATGACGGACTCGCCGCCCTCAAGGGAGAAGCGCTTCTGGCCGACGTACTTCGTCTGCAGGAAGGTCTCGAAGGCCTCCGCCGCGTTCAGCCGGCGCAGGATGCGCAGCTGCTCCTCGCGCTCCGGCTTGGTGTGCGAGCGCTCGATGCGGTCCTGGATCCACCTGCGCTGCTTCGGGTCCTGGATGTGCATGAACTCGACGCCGGTGGTGCGGCAGTACGAGTCGCGCAGCACACCGAGGATGTCGCGCAGCTTCATCAGGGACTTGCCGGCGAAGCCGCCGACCGCGAACTCCCGCTCCAGGTCCCACAGGGTGAGGCCGTGCTCGGTGATGTCCAGGTCGGGGTGCTTGCGCTGGCGGTACTCCAGCGGGTCGGTGTCGGCCATGACGTGGCCGCGGACCCGGTAGGAGTGGATCAGCTCGAAGACGCGGGCGGCCTTGGTGACGTCGTCGTCGTGCGAGGCGTCGATGTCCTTGAGCCAGCGGACCGGCTCGTAGGGGATGCGCAGCGCCTCGAAGATCTCGTCGAAGAAGTTGTTCTCGCCGAGCAGGAGGTTCGCGACGATCCGCAGGAACTCGCCGGAGGCGGCGCCCTGGATGACCCGGTGGTCGTAGGTCGACGTGAGCGTCATGACCTTCGAGATGCCGAGCTTGTTCAGGGTGTCCTGGGAGGTGCCCTGGAACTCCGCCGGGTAGTCCATGGAGCCGACGCCCATGATGACCGACTGGCCGGGCATCAGACGCGGCACGGAGTGGACCGTGCCGAGGCCGCCCGGGTTCGTCAGGGAGACCGTCACACCCGAGAAGTCGTCCATCGTCAGCTTGCCGTCACGGGCGCGGCGGACGATGTCCTCGTATGCCTGCCAGAACTCGAAGAAGTTCAGCGTCTCGGCCTTCTTGATGCCCGCGACGACCAACTGGCGGTCGCCGTTGGGCTTCACCAGGTCGATGGCGAGGCCGAAGTTGACGTGCGGCGGCTTGACGAGGGTGGGCTTCCCGTCCTTCTCCGCGTAGTGCCAGTTCATCGACGGCATGGCCTTGATGGCCTGCACCATCGCGTAGCCGATCAGGTGCGTGAAGGAGATCTTCCCGCCCCGGGCGCGCTTCAGATGGTTGTTGATGACGATGCGGTTGTCGAAGAGCAGCTTCACCGGGACCGCGCGCACGGACGTGGCCGTGGGCAGCTCCAGGGAGGCGTTCATGTTCTTCGCGACCGCGGCGGCGGGACCGCGCAGGGTCACCATCTCCGGGCCCTCCGCGGAGGAACCCGCGGCGGCGGCGGGCTTCGCGGCGGCAGCGGGCTTCGCGGCGGCCGGCTTGGCGGCCGGAGCGGCCTGAGCCGGAGCGGCGGCCGGAGC
>NZ_MJAH01000025.1 GCF_001746295.1 Streptomyces sp. LUP47B
CGGACGTGGACACCGGATCAGTTCCGGGCCGCCTACGGAGCGGCCATCGAACTCAAGATCGCACCGCTATGAGGCGAGGGACCGACGCGGCGTGCACGTCAGACAGGAAGCACGGCCTCCACGGCGGTGCTTCCCTCGAGCCGCTCGACCGCGGTCTTCAGGGCGTGCCCGTCGGGACGGTTCCACCAATCCCCGTGACGGACGATCGTGGCACCGGCCAGGCCGCGCAGGACATGCGGACCGGACGCGTACAGGAGAGTGCGGTCGCGGGGGCTTCGGCCCTGTGCGCGGCACCAGGCGTGGAAGTCCTGGAGGGTTCGCGCCAGGACGAGGGTGCGGGCGGAGATCCTCGGCGGCATATCCCGAGCGTAGGCACGTTCGAGAAGAGTGTTCCCCCTGCCCCGATTCGGGTGGGGGGAACACCCGGCTTAAAAGTCCCTAGCCTTTGGATCAGAGATTTGCGCCCCCTCATTTCTTCGATGTAAAGGACGGCACCCGATGGCCACACCGATGACCGCGGACCAGCGGCTCGCCGCGTACAAGGCCGAGGGCCTCACCGTCCACGAATATCCGGGCTGGCGCACCCACAACCGCGACACCGCCACCGGCAAGACCTTCGGCCCGGTCGTCGGAGTCCTCATCCACCACACAGCCGGCCACAACGACAAGGACATCTGCTACAAGGGCAGATCCGACCTGCCGGGCCCGCTGTGCCACAACTGGCTGGGCCAGACCGCCGGCCTGTGGATGATCGGCCAGGGCCGCGCCAACCACGCCGGCCTCGTCGACGGAGACGTCGTCCGCGCGCTGATGGCGGAGAAGAGCCCGCTGCCCACGGACGACCGCGCAGACACCGACGGCAACGACGTCCTGTACGGCCTGGAGATAGAGAACCTCGGCAACGGCAAAGACCCCTACCCGGCCGCCCAGTACCGGCAGGCCGTGCTGTGGGCGGCCGCGCACTGCCGCCACCACGGCTGGACCGAGAAGTCCGTCGCCGGGCACAAGGAAGTCCAGCCCGGAAAGATCGACCCGTCGTTCGACATGGACGACTTCCGCGCGGACGTGAAGAAGCAGCTCGCCATCAAGCCCGGCGGGACCACGGCCGTCCCGAAGCCCACCCCGAGCACACCGCGCGTGGACCTGTCCCGCCTCACCGCCGCCGCGAAGACCGACCCCGGGGCCAGGCAGGGCCACGTCACCTACATGGCGGGCACCAACCTCACCGAGGCGGCCCTGGTCAAGCTCGGCTACCTCTCCAAGACGTACGCAGGCGACGGCTCCTTCGGTTCGACCACCGTCACCGCGTACGGAAAGTGGCAGCAGCACCTCGGCTACCGGGGCGCCGACGCCAACGGCATCCCCGGCAAGGCATCCCTGACCGAACTCGGCAAGAAGACCGGCCTGTTCACGGTGACCCCGTGATCGTCAACAACACAGGGCGCACCGTACGCATCTACGCCGAAACCCGGCCGGACGGCGTCGACGACATCGACTTCGGCCTCCTGCACACCTTCGACCCCGACCCGCCCGCCGTGCAGCTCACCCCGATGCCGCTGGTCACCCTCTACGAGGACGACATCCCCGTGGAACTCGTCGAGTTCGGGCACGCCCAGCAGCTGCCCGCCCCACGGGACGGCACCAAGCGCATCGTGCCCCTCGAGGTCGCTCTCGCCCAGCCGCGCCGCGATGACCTCCTGGTCACCTACCGGCCCGTCACCACAGCCGACGGCACCGTCATCGGCTTCCGCGAACTCGCCCAACCCGTCTGAAGGAGAAACACGTGAAACCGATCCTCCTGCTCGGCCGCGAACCGGCAGCCCTGCTGGCCCTGTTCGCCGTCGCGGTGAAGATGTTCTCCGCGTTCGTCATCGACGTGGACGTGGACACGCAGGCCTGGGTGAACGCGGCCGCGGCCGCCGCCATGGGCGTCATCATCGCCGTCATCACCAAGGACGGTGTCGTCGCCGCGGTCCTCGGCCTGACGCAGGCCGTCATCGCCCTGGCGGTCGGTCTGGGCCTGGACTGGGACGTCAATACGCAGGCCGTGGTGCTGTCGTTCGTGTCTCTCGCGCTCGGCGCCTACGACCGTACGCAGGTGACCGCGCCGGTGCCGGCGCAGCCCGCCACGGTTCGGGCTGTCTGACCGGAGCCTCACCATGACCGACGAGCCGACCCCCGGAGAAATGGTCCGGCGCCTCGAAGATCGGCTCGCCGACGTCCGCGACGACATCCAACAGCTCGGTCGGCGCCTCGACGAAAAGGTCGACCAACGCATCTACGACCTTCGCCATGAGGCGCTGACCGGGCGGGTGTCCACGCTGGAAACCCTGCGAGAGAAGGACGCCGAAAAGCTTGTAGCCACCCGACGGTGGCTGATCGGAGCCGTTGTCGTGCCCCTGGTCGGGATCCTCCTACCTGTCATCCTCCTGCTCGGCCGGGGGACGTGATGGGCAGGGCACAGATACGCGCCCAGGAACGCCGGTGGCGCCGCGGCGACGGAATCGCACTGATCGCAGCCCTCGCACTGGGGTGCGCGGTCGCGTGGATCCTGCTGTCCGTACAGGGACTCCAGCACGACCTGCGCACCTCCAACGACGCCCGGGACGCACTGGCTCAGCAGGTGGAATCGCTGGGGCATACGCCGGTAGGCGGTCCGCCCGGATCGCGGGGAGAGCCGGGCCAGACGGTCATCGGTGCCCGCGGGCCGTCGGGTCCTCCCGGGCCTTCCGGACCGTCAGGGAAGCCGGCGCCCACCCTCACCCCAAGTCCGGGTCCGCCCGGGCCGTCTGGCGCACCGGGCGCTTCCGGGCAGCCGGGCGCCGACTCCACCATCCCCGGCCCGACCGGGCCCGCTGGCGCGAACGGAGCCGATGGCGCGAACGGCCAGGACGGCAAGGACGGAACCGACGGTAAAAACGGGGCCCCGCCATCGGAGTGGACGTACACCGACCAGGACGGCGCCGAGTACCAGTGCGTGCCGGTCGACGACTTCGACCCCAACAACCCCCGCTACCAGTGCACCCGCACGTCCGGGCCGACGTCCAGCTCAGACCCGTCACCCACCCCCACACCGGGCGACCAGCCCTCCCCGAGCGACACCCAGTCGACGGGACTGCTGCCGATCAACCTGCTCAGCCGACGCACCTCGTCAGGAAGGCCCGCGCGGCAGACCTGACGACCCACATAGGAGATCGAAATGGCGAACTTCACCTTCAACGTCGCCCTCGGCCGGGCGGCCGCGCTCGCTGCGCTGCCTGCCGCGAGCGATGCCCTCATCCTGATCCCGCTGGAGTCCAGCGGCCTGGAGACCGACGCTGTCCTCAAGGACAAGGACACCTTCGCCGACGTCGTGTCGGGCACCACCAACGAGCAGACCACCGTCGGCCGGAAGACCCTCACCGGCATCACGGTGACGGTCAACGACACTCTCGACCGTGTGGAAATCGACGCCGCCGACGTGTCATGGACGTCGCCGACCGGCAACGCCGTGGGCGCGCTGGTGGTCTGCTACGACCCGGACAACACCACTGGCACCGACGCCGACTTGATCCCCGTCACCAAGGCTGACGCGACCTGGTCGCCGGACGGCACCACCTTCACCTTGAACATTGCCGATTTCTTCCGAGCCAGCTAGGCCGCGTAACGGCGGGTAGTCCTGGCGGGAGGATGCCGTGACGACGATCACCGACGACTTCAACAGGGTGGATTCCACCAGCCTCGGCGCAACCTGGGTGGAAGTGAGCGGCGACTGGTCGATCATCTCCAACCAGCTCAGCAGCGGGTCTGCGGGCGGCACGATCATTCTGCGCGCCGCCACAGCGATGGCAACATCCGATCACTCGGCGCAGGTGAAAATCTCCGCCACCGCGGCCGTCTCCCATGGCGTGTGGGCCAGGGGCAACACCAACATCACGTCCGGCTATTTGTGGAGGAATGACGGCTCCTCCTGGAATCTGTTCAGCGTCGTGGGAGGTTCATTTACCTCCATCGGCTCCTTCGCAGGGGCAGCCGTCGCAGGCGACGTGGCGAAGATCCAGGCCGTCGGCTCGACGATCAAGGGCTTCGTCAACGGAATCGAGAGGGTGTCGGTGGTCAACACCGCCGTCACGACAGGAACGTCCGTCGGCCTCCGAGCCGAATCCGTCAGCTCGCTCCGCTTCGACGACTTCGCCGCGGCAGACGTCACCACCGGCACGACTCTCACCCTCACACCTGCGACCGAAGCGGAGACGGCGCAGCCACTCACGGGCGCCAAGACGGCCACGATCGGCACCGCCGGCGCCACCGACACAGCGCAACCCCTCACGGGATCGAAAACCGGGGCCCTGCCCGTCGCTTCCGAAACGGAGTCAGTCCAGGCGCTCACCGGCAGCAAGGCCAGCGCTCTCAGCCCTGCCAGCAGCACGGAGACGGCGCAGCCGCTGACCGGCGCGAAGACGAGTGCTCTCGGACCGTCCGCTGCCGCCGAATCGGCACAGCCCCTGACTGGCACGAAGGCCGCTCCCCTGGCCCCCGCTACCGAGGCGGAGGATGCGCAGCCCCTGCCCGGCAGCAAGACCGCCACTCTCGGCACGGCCACGGACACGTCCACCGCTCAGCCACTTACCGGCACCAAGACCGCGGGGCTCACCTCGGCCGCCGAAGCTGACACGGCGGAGAGTCTCGCCGGATCCAAGACCGCCCCCCTCACGCCAGCCGACACGCACGACAGTGTGCAGCCCCTCGCCGGGGAGAAGGCGGCCACGCTCGGCGTCGCGGCCGCCGTGGAGGAAGCGCAGCCGCTCACCGGGGGCGCCCCGGGAGTACTCGGTACGGCAAACGCCCTCGAGGAGGCACTGCCTCTCACCGGCAGCAAGACAGCCGCCCTCGCGCCGGCCACCGAGCAGGACACCACCCAGACCCTCACCGGCACGAAGGCGGGCACGCTCACTGCTGCCGGAGCCGTCGAAACGGCGCAACCGCTCGCCGGCGCCAAGACCGCAACCCTGACGCCCGCGCTGGAGACTGACGCGGCCCATCCGCTCACCACGCCCTCCACCAGCCTGCCCAGCCTGAAACGCACGTACAGGATTCCCGTCCAGCCTCGGCGGCTCGTCGTGCCCGCCCGGCAACGGCACTACAGCATCCCGGTCGAGCCTCGCACCCACACCATTCGGAGGTAGGCCGATGGCCGCCAGCTATACCAAGGTCCCTGTGGCCCGCCTGGACTACACCTGGGAATGGGGGCCATGGCTCGCTGACGTCTCCGACACCATCGACTCTGTGACGGTCACGGTGCCTGAGGGGTTGACGGCTGTCGGGGCGCCCGTCGTCGATGGCGGCGATGTCACGCAGCGGGTGGAGGGCGGGGTTCTGGACGACGTCTACAAGATGGTCTGTCGGATCCAGACTGTTGGGGGGCTGATCGACGAAGAGCCGATCTATCTCGTGATCAGGGACAAGTGAGGGCTTGGACCCGGGCGTACGTACGATGGCGGGCATGCTGACCGACAGGCCGAAGCCTCCTTCCCCGACGTGTCCGCCCGCGCAGGTCGGCCCGTGTACCGGGTGCGGGCATCCCACGCACCGGTACGGGTCCGGGGGCTGCCCACTGTGCGTCGTGTGCCTGGCCGCCGTGGAGGCCGGGCGCGGCAAGTAGGGGACGCGCCGAAGCCCCGCGCATGGCGGGGCTTCGGTTTCCTGCGGGCGGGGCGGCAGGGTCCGCGTTCAGGCCGTATTGCGGCAGCCTCGCCGGTGGCGCCCCGTAGGGTCGGACCGGCATCCCATCCCTGGACGCCCCTGCTATTTATGTGGGAGTCCTGCGGCGCGAACGCCTACACAGAGTCTAGCGGGCGCGATCAGTCTGCGCTCCGGTCTCAAGTTCCCCGATGCGGGCGGTCGCCGACATCGCTTCTTGGTGCCAGTAATCCCGATGTTCGATCACCTGAGCCAACTCCGCTCGGAGGCGCTCGATCTCTATCTCGGCTTCAAGGGCGCGGTCGCGCCACCGGTTGCCGAACTCCTCGACTGATTCGATCACTGCCGCTTCTCGCTTTCTCCAGCCTCGGTTGCCAGGCCGTCGAGGTACTGGGCGCCTCTCTCTACGGCGAAGTCGCCGCTCCTCTCGCAATAGCAGATACCGGGGTCGGGGTAACTCTGCGAGGCGCACCCCGGCTCGTGATCGTCGTCGTGCTGCTCCTGGTCAATGAGTGCCTGAATGCGGGCCTCGTAGGCGCGATCCTGGTTGGCCGTCATGCGTGGTGGTCCTTTCGGTGCTGTGGTGAGATCTCGCTCGGTGGCTGGGGTGGCGTCCGGCTGGCGCGGGGCGAGGTCGCCGCTCATCGCTCTCATCGCTCGTCCTCCGTCTCGTGCTGGCCGGGGCACTGGAAGAGGACTTCCAGGCGCATGAACGTGTGCGAGGGGTGCCGCTTCGTGTAGCCGCAGCTCCGCTGTTCTCCCTCCTGCCGGACAGAGACGGCCTCGTCGTGCTGGACCCAAAGCGCCTCGGTCGCAAGGTCGTCCAGGTACTCGGCGGCCCGCTCCACGTCAGCGTCACCGCCCATGGAGTGGATCTGCTGCGCGCACCAGCGGATGATGGCGGCCCGGTCCGTCACGGGGGAGGAGTCGACCTGCGCCCGGGTGGACAGGCCGTGCAGGTGGTCCGCCGCATCCTGGGCCGTCTCGCTGTCGTCCACGGATCGCACTCGGTCGGCGCACCAGAGAATGACCGCCGCGTGGTCGGTGCACTCGCGGGCCAGAGTTGCGGCGGCTTCCTGTTCCGAGGGGTGCGGCTTCATCGTCATGGTCGCCTCCTACTTCGATACGGTACGGGCGGCGCCCCGGCTGCTTTCCTCAGCCGGGGCGTCACAGTATCGAGTGGTCACTTGCTCGCGAGGGCCAGGAAGGCGAGCGGGTTGAGGGTGTCGCCGTTCTCGTCGCCCGCCAGCCACTCGTCGAACAGGTCGTCACCGAGGCGGGTGTGGAGCTCGTCCATCATCCAGCCGCGCACGATGGCGAGTTCCTGAGTCACGGGCTTGTTCTCGGTGCCCATCCAGGCGAGGCAGAGAGCCTCGTCGCTGAGCTTGGCCGCCATCTCCGCAACCTTGGTCGTGCCCTGCTCGCGAGTCGTGACGCTCATCGTGGTCTCCCTGCTCTTTGGTGGCTTGCCACCACTATGGCAGACGGCTTGACCGGTGGCAAGCCACCCCGCATGATTGGCCCATGGCCACCGACGAAGAACGACGCAAGCAGCACCGCCACCGCCACAAGCAGCGCGTCGTGCGTGGCATCCCCGACGAACTGGTGGCCGACTTCGACGCGGCCACCCACGCCGTCGGAAGCGACCGCAGCAACATCACCCGCCAACTCTGGGAGTGGTTCGCGGGACGGCCCGGCGCGGAACTGCCCACGCGCCCCGAACCCGCGTCGATGCGGCAGGATGGAGCGCTATGACCGTGACGTGGACGGGGCTGGGTGAGCGCCCCATCGGAACCATCAAATGCGACCGCTGCGGCACCACTTGGAGCGACGGCAAGGCGGAGACCGATGGGGAGGGACTGATCCACCGTCGGGCGCATGAGAAGGCTGGGTGGAAGTCCTACCGGCCGAACGAGTACCGGCAGGAAGACCGGTGCCCGGACTGCAAGGTCGCCACGATCCCAGGCACGTACTGATGCCCGAGCAGAACCAGCCGACCGTGTGCAGCGGATGCCGTCAGGAATTGTGCCCCGTATGCGGGGCTTGCCCCTGCCTTCCGGAGGCGGACTGGTTGTGTCGTCGCGCGGAGCACTGGCGACCGGAGAATCGCTCCTGACGAAGAATCTGACGGTCTGTGAGGCGCGACAAGATCACCGGTCGTGCAGCGGGGGAACGGTTGACGGCAGCGAGGCCAGACTGTCGGCATGGACTCTATGCAGGATGCCGAGTTGATCCTCGTCGCCCACCAGCGTCGCGACATCAGCAGCTGCCTGTGCGGCTGGGCCGAACTGGGCAAGTCCCACGCTAGGCACCAAGTCGCCATGCTCCGTGAGGCCGGGCTGCTGCGCGACGAGCCGGAGGCGGCATGGGGGCAACGTGCCACATAGCTCCGGTTAATGTTCCTTCTGAAGAGGGATCATTCTGAGGCAGGAGAGACGCACGTGGACCCGATGAAGCGCATGTTCGTTGTCGGCCTGACAGTTCCCGCTGCCGTGACCGGCATCGTGGTACTGGCCGTGTGGCCCAACTCGCTCATGCAGTGGCTGATCGTGGCTGCGACTCCCTTCGTGACATCGTCTGCTGTTGCCATGGCGTACGCCTACCGGTCTCGGTGAAGCAGGCCATGAACGAGCACGACGAGGTAGTGGACGCGGAGCTGGTCGACAACCTGCCCGCAATCCCCGAAGACCGCGCGCCCGCCGTCCCCCTGACGGAAGAGGACCCGGACGCCTGGCTGTCCCCCGAAGCACAGGAAGACGTCCAGGCAGGCATCCCAGAACAGACCACCAAGGCCTACCAGGGCGACATGGACCGCTTCGCCGAATGGTGCGCCACGGTCCGCCGTCGGCCCCTGCCCGCCGCCCCCCAGACCGTGACCGAATACCTCTCCTACCTGAAGCGCACCCCGCGGCCGCGCACCGGCCGCCCGTACGGGCCCAAGACGATGGACCGCATCATCGCCTCCATCCGCTCCTCCCACCGCGCCGCCGGATACCAGCCCCCCGACACCATGGGCGCCCGCAAAGTCGTCGCCGGCTACCGCGAGCAGCTCGCCCTCGCCAAAGACCCCGCCTCCCAACCCCGCAAGGCCAGCCCCGCCGACCGCACCGTCCTCCGCGCCGCGCTCGCCGAACTGGACCGCACCACCCTGGCCGGGAAGCGGGACGCCGCCCTCATGCTCCTCGGGCACGCCCTCGCCTCCCGCGGCAGCGAACTCGTCCCCCTTGACTGGCCGGGCAGCTTCACCGAGCTCCCCGGCGGCGGCTTCCAGGTGCGGGTGTACCGCAAGAAGCGCAAGCTCTGGCAGACCCCCGACGTCCCCCTGGACCCCGACCCCGAACTCTGCGCCGTCCGCGCCGTCCGTGCCCTGGTTGCCGCCCTCGCCGAGAACGATCACCACACCGGGGCCCTCTTCCTCCGCATGGACCGCTGGGGTTACCTCGCACCCCCCATGCACCGCAAGGGGAAGCCCATCGGCGACCCCGACGGCCGCATGACCATCGAAGCCGCCTCCGACATCGTCCAGCGCTCCATCGAACGCACCGGCCTCCCCGGACGGTGGCGCTCCCACTCCTCCCGCCGCGGCTTCGTCAAGTCCGCCCGGGCCGCGGGCGTCGACATCGTGCAGATCGGTCGGCACGGCGGCTGGGACGACAAGTCGAAGGCCCTCATCGGCTACGTCGACGAGGAGGATGCCGCGGGCGAGAACAACCCCCTGGCGCAGATCGGGCGCAAGGCCACCGAAGAGCCTGAAGGGACCGACCTGTGACCATCAGCCACGAACGCGGCGCCCACGCCGTCCTGGATCGCATCCTCACACTGGAACCCACGGCGGCCGCGCTCGTCCGCACACGCAACCGCCTCGCCAGCGGCACCCACTTCACGCCCGGGTTCGTAGCTGCGGTCGGGCAGATACACCGCCTGAAGCCCGGGCGCTGGCCCGTGCACCAGGTCGCCGCCTTCCTCGACATCCATGCTGAAGTCGGAGCGGGCCGGTACGCCATGGTGCAGATTGAAGTCGGCGCGGTGCCGCGCCCGGACGCCGCACGGGCCGCCAACGCCGCAGCCCTGGCTGACCTACCAGACCCCTTCACTACACAACTGGATAGCAACCAGAACGCAGCCGACGAGGACGGCACGGTGGCGTGGACTGAGGACATCGTCGTCACGCGCTCCACGGGCGTGCCCTACACGGCAGGGTGCGCGGCGCCGGAGTCTCTGACCATCCCCACCGTCCTGCGGGCCTTCTGCGTCCCGCTGGAGGTCGGAACCACCATGCCCAGCCGCACTCTGCTGCACCTGGAAGAGGACGGCGGAGTGGCCCGATGGGCGTACGACAGCACGGACCTCTACATCCTGCTGAACCTGCGACACCCGTTGGTGGCCTGACGTAGCCGAGGCCGCCTGGACAACAGCCCCGGCTACCGCATTGCCGCCCGCATCGCCGAACGCCTGCCCAGCAACGACGACTAGCCGGCTTGAGTCGTGTTCCAGGTGCCGGTGTGGGCAAGGGCGTCGGCGGTCACCGGTGGTTCGCGGCCGGCGAGGACGGATGTGGCGGCAATGGACTGGACGATCTTGTTGGGGTAGTCGGAGGTCAGGCCCTGTCCGCCTTCGCCGATGATGAGGGCGTGGACGCCATCGGCGGGCTTGCGACGCTTCGGCAGATACGCGCGCACCGCCGCGGAGGCCAACAGGCCCAGCACGTACGGCTTGCCGACGTTCTCGTGGTCGTCGGGGGCGCGTACCTCGTAGTAGGGGATGCCGGTGCCTGAGGTCATCTCGTACAGGTGGCGGATGTCCAGGAGGACGATGCGGCCCGGGCGGATCCCCTCGAGGAGGAGGTGGGCGATGAGGCGGTCGCGGTGGTGGTTGCGGGAGTTGTCCGGCCCCCAGGATCCGATCGCGGTCAGGAACGCGTCCCGCTCCTCGGGCAGGAGGCGTTGGGGGGCTTGTCCGTCGCGGTCGAGGCCGGAGCGCAGTTCGGTCAGGTCGGGGGGGATGCGGATGCAGCCTTGGTCGCGGGCGGCTTCGTAGTAGCCGGTGAGGGAGCTGATGCGGCGGTCGTGTGACTTGGCGACGGCCGGGTGGTGCTCGGCGATCCAGGCGAGGTCAGCGGGGTCGTTGAAGGGCCGGCTGCCCAGGACCTCTTTGAGGTAGCGGTCGTAGGCCCAGCGGGCGACGTGCTCGATACCGAAGGCGTAGGGGTCGACTCGGTTGCCGGCGCACCAGTCGAGCCAGGAGGTGACGTCGCGGCGGTAGGCGAGCTGGGTGGAGGGCCGCAGGACGCTGGTGGCGATCCAGTCCTCGAGGAGCAGGCGGGGGTCCATGGGCGTTAAGTATCCCGGTCCCACACGATGGATCAAGTTTCTGCGTAACCTCAGGGACCTCCACCCACTAGGGGAGGTCGCGTGCGCCGTGCCGTGCACCGTCCCGAGTCGGGCACCATGGCGGGCTGGTGGTGGGGGCTCCCTGAGGTTTCACGGAAAGATCAGGAAGGTGGATGGAACGGGTGCCATGCGGGGCCTTCTTCAGCCTGTGCGCTCACGCTATGCCGAGAACGCGGGTTTGTCTGAGGTGCCTTCCCCCGTGCCGCCGTCCGGTCAAGGCTGGCCGGTGCCGGGGGCGAGGAACAGGTCACCGGCCGCGCTGCGGCAGAACGCCTCCCGGTGGTCCGCCTCCCGCACACACGGCGGGTACACGGCCCCGGACAGCGCCTCCGTACGACCGCACAGACGCTGCTCAGACGGTTCCTGCACCACGATGCTCCTCCTCGCGTTCCCTGCACCGGACGCTATGCCCGATCACACACCCCCGCTTGGGTCCCTTCCCCCTGCCAGGTCAGCGGTGAGCGAGCAGGTACGGATAGCGCGAGTTCACACCGCGCCGATCCACCTGCGTCCACCCCGCCTCCGCCAAGGTCCGCGCATAGGCGTTCACCATCCGATGCCGCGCCTGCGCCAGCTCGTCGTCACTGGGCCGCTCAGGGTCGGTGAGGTCGGGCTGCGGAGTGGTGTGCGTGACGCGTGCCGTACCGCCGAGGCCCGCGGTGACCGAGAAGCCGGCGACGATCGGGCTGCCGTAGTCGTTGCGGATCACCGGACGCTGATGCGGGGTCAGGGCACGCACCGCCGCTTCAACGATGCTGCTGGTCGTCATCTCTTGGGGTCCTCCTGAGCTGGGATTCTGAACGGGTCTTGATCGGTGAAGAGGTCCGGGCTTAGACTGGCGTCCTTCTATTCGGGCATGTGCCCGGGGGGATCGGCCGTCAACTCCTGTTCGGAGTGGCGGCTTTCGTCGTTCCTGGGGTCAGGCGGCGAGGGCGAGGCGGGCGGCGGCGTCCTTGTAGGCCGCCTTGCGGGGACGGTAGACCACGGCGGCGCGGGCGACTTCCAGGGCGGTGTAGCGGCGGCTGTCGCGCATGCGGCCGGCGGCGTGGGTGCGGGCAGGGGTTCCGGTGATGCCGAGCTTGGTGGCGGCTTTACGGAGGCTGCTGGCGACGGTGCGGGCTTCCTTGGGGGTGAGGCCGGCGGCGATGCAGTGGGTGGTGAGGGAGCCGTTGCCGCGGCGGTTGATGCGGGAGGCGGCGCGCTGGGTGCGGGTGCGGGTGCGGAGCGTGTGGCGGGCCTCGCGGCTGCTGGCGTTCATCGTGGTGTCCCCCTTGTTGCCCTGCGGTGATAGGTCAAACGTAGTCCATACGACATGGACAAGCAAGGGGTTTGTGCGTACAGTCGTCACCAGGGCCGCAACCGCAGCCCATACGCCATGGCACCTACACGAGATATGGAGGATGATGCCGTGCAAGATGCCCCCACGCGCCTGCCGGACCATTCCGATCGGCGCGCACTGCCGAGAGGACCCCACGTGGCCCGCAAGTCCGAGGTTGACCGCTACCGCCAGCACCTGACGATGGGAGCGGAGGCGTTGCAGGCGACTCTTCCGGAGGTTGCCGCCACGCTGGAGGCTTTGGCCAGGCCGTTCGGGCATCGGATGCTGACCGTGGACCGGGAGGCTTCCCGGGTGCCGGCCAACTTCACGAACGTGTCGATCTCGGTTCCCGTGCATCTGCGTACGGCGATCCAGGATGCTGCCGTGCGTCGGGCGGAGCCGGATGAGAAGAAGCGCGCGGCGGTGAAGGTGCAGCCGCTGCTTGCGGAGGCTGCGTCGGTACGGCTTCGGCAGCTGCTGGACGGCGAGGTGGAAGCGGAGGAGATTCCGCGGGATCCGCGCGGTTCGGCGGTGGAGAAGGTCAACCTGAACGTGCCGGTGGACTCCGCGGTCCTGGCCGAGGTGCGGGAGAAGCTGCCGGAGTTGGGTGAGCGTCTGGGGTTCCGGGCGAATGCCACGGTGGCGAAGCTCGCCCTTCGGCTGTTGCTGGACGAGTACGGGCTGGACTACGAGCCGGTCCCGAACGAGTTCGAGGGCAGGACCCTGCTGAACCTGCTGGTTCCCCCGCGGCTGGCTGACGCGATCCGTAAGCATCCGGCGGTGGTGGACACGGGCCTGCGGGAGATCGTGGCGGAGGGCTTCGAGAAGGTCCTGGCCGGGGCGTGGACGCCGTATGTGATCCCGAAGGCGCCGCAGGGCTCGGAGTATGAGCGGGCCACGCTGAGCGTGTACGTGGACAGTGATCTGGTGGCCCGGGTGCGGGAGAAGGCTCTCGCGTTGAAGCGGGAGCTGAAGTACCGGGTGACGGCGCAGACCATCGCGATCGACTACCTGATCAGCGAGCTGAGTCTGGAAGAGCTGGCGGATGCCGAGTACGGCGCTGCTGGTGGAAGTTCTACTGACGATTGACCGGGGCGGGATGCCGGCCCCGGTTTGGGGCCGCCCCGCAGCCCGTGTGACCACCTAGGAGATACCCCTCATGGCGAATTCGCCTGAGGCCCCCGCTGGCAGCATGGCGGAGGGCCCGACCTCGCACACCCAAAACCAGGGCATCGGCCGCCGTATCGGCGCTCTCTCCGACCTTCAGATCGCCCAGCTGCTGCGCCCCGTGGACCCGGACCGCGTCGGTTCGGACGGCAAGGGCTTCGCGCATATGGAGGCCTGGGACATCCGTCGTTACCTGATCCGTATCTTCGGGTTCGGCGGGCACGACACGGACTTGCTGGAGTCCTCGCTGATCGCTGAGACCAGCATTCCGAACCACCAGAAGATCGGGAAGAACGGGCAGCCGTACGGGAATCCGTATGAGGCGTGGACCGTCATCTACCGGGTCGCCGTCCGTCTGTCGGTCAAGGTCGACGGCGTTGAGCTGGGGCACTGGCACGGCATCGCCACTGGGGATGCCACGAACCAGCCGTCCCGGGCGGACGCGCACGACCTGGCGCTGAAGACGGCCGACTCGCAGGCCTTGAAGCGGGCGGCGACGAACCTGGGTGACCAGTTCGGTCTGTCGCTGTACAACAAGGGCCGTCTGGCTCCGGTGGTTCAGGCGGCGTTGCCGTACTGGAAGGCGCCGAAGGAGGCGGAGTTCAAGGACGAGAAGGTGGAGGCGGAGCCGGATGTGGCTGCTGCCCGCCAGGAGGCCGCTGAGGCGGCGCCCGCGGGCCAGGAGCCGGAGGCGCAGACCCAGGCCGCCCCTGCTGCTCCGAAGCCTCCGAGTGAGTACCTGGCCAAGCTATTGCGGCAGGTGTCCGACTGCTGGAAGAGCAACAACGTCCTGATCTTCAACCAGATCAGGGAGGACGGCGACAGGCACGGCGCCCTGGACGAGGAGTTCACGGACAAGCGCGGCGCGGTGACGACGTTGCGGAAGATCCTGGACGACCGTATCGCCGAGATCCAGCAGCAGGCCGCTCAGGGCGACGCCACGGAAGGGCAGGCCGCCTGATGGCCGGCTCGGTACAACGCAACGTCCCGGCAGAGCCGCCGGTGCGACTGCGAGAAGGCCTGGACGTGTCCTTCGAGGACGTGCCGTATCCGGTGGTGCCCGCCTTCACCAGCCGGCCCATCGTCCACCTCGCAGTGGAGTGCGAGGGCGTGTGCTGGAACTGGGGCATGAGCGTCCGTGTTCTGGTCCGTACGCGCTGTGGGAGGACCGCGATGCCGGTGGACCGGCGCTGCATGTCCTGGGTCGCTGAGTGCAAGCGTTGCTTCCCGAGCGATCCGGCCGGCGCGCAGCCGGAGTCCTGAACTACGGGCCGCCGTGCGCGGCCCGCCAAGTCCCCTCCCTGGGGCGTCGCATCACCCATCCATCATCCGGCTGTAGCCGATCGGAGCTTCGTCATGCTCGAACTCGCGTTGATCTTCATCGTCGTCCTGGTCGCCGCCGCTGTGGGCGGGGTGTGGGCGGTGCGTATGGAGCGGAAGTATCCGACGTCGTTCACGCGGCGGGTTCCGGAGGGTGAGTTGGCGTGGTGGGCGCAGTTGCCGACGGAGACGCAGGAGGAGATGGACGCTGCGGCTCTGGATGTGGGTGAGCAGGCGGATCTGGATGCCCGGGCGGATGCGGCGGAGGCTGCGGAGTTCCTTGCTCACCGGGTGCAGACGAACGCCCTGTTCCACCCCTGACCCTGTCCCGTTCGTCTGGCACACCACCGATGGGAGGTGAGCGAAGTGCCAGAACCGCCTGTTGTTGTTGCTGCGCTCGCCGCCCTGGCTGTGGGGATAGCGGGTGTGGCGGTGTATCGGCTGCACCGGTTGCGGCGCGCTCTGATCGCGGAGCGCGCCGCTTCGCGTATCGCGGGCGCCATGCAGGCCCGGGACTACGACGCGTTCCGTGCGCGCGTGAATGAGCTCCTGCTGGAGCGGGCCGTCCTGACGGAGGCCGAACGGATTCTCGATGACGAACTCGCTACGTACGACCTGGAAGGGGGGCAACAGTGAGCCCTCGTATGTCGCCGACTGACGTCGCTTACATGGCGTGGACTGAGCATCGTTTCTTCAAGTACAGGGGGTGTGCCCCGGACCCGGACGAACCGCGCCTGGCCGCGGGCAGCGTGGAGCGGGACGGGAAGACCGTGCGGGTTGCGTTGGATGCGTGGAGTGGTCCGGATGTGGATGGGGGTGAGGAGCAGCGGGTGCGGTCGGCGCGGGTGGCGGCGGCGAAGGAGGTGTGTGGGGGGTGTCCGGTGTTGGCGGAGTGTGATGCGTACGCGATGGTGGCTCCGGGGTTGGCGGATGGGATTCGTGCGGGTCGGACGGTGCGGGAGCGTGGCCGGCTGGTCGCCGCGCAGGAGGCCGAGTCGGGCGCCCGGGCGGGCTCGGGGTCGCGGAAGCGGAAGCCGGTGCCGGCGGACCGGCTGCGCACGCCGCAGAAGCTCGCGGTGCTGCGGGCCTTGGCCGCGTTCACGGACCAATACGACGTGGCCATCGAGTCGGGCCTGGACGTCAGGAAGGCGAATTGGCAGCGCTCCCACCTGACGACGGATCTCGGGTTGGAGGAGTCTGCGTCCCGCAACGACCTGCTGGCGGCCGCGGTGAAGGCCGGGCTGGTGGACGGGTCGTTGGTGGTGCCTGATGACGGCTCGGTGCCGGCGATCCCTCCGAAGACGCGGAAGCTGCTCATCGAGGTGGAGGGTCAGTTCTTGTTGTGGCCGTCGGATCCTGCGGAGGTGAAGCACGTGGAGTCGGTGCGGCGTGCGCCTGGCCGGGTTCGGGTGGCGGTGCCGGTGCGGTCTGGTCGGTCGGTGTGTTCGGAGGCGTTGCGGGCGAAGTTCCGTCGGGTCCGGGGGCAGGAGGCGTTGGAGGTTGCGGTGACGGTTCCTGCCGGGTGGGCGGACGTGGCGCTGTTCCCTCAGGCGCCGGTGTTGGGGGTGGCGGCGTGAGCACGGAGAGCGTGGAGGGCGTGGACGTGGCCCACGTGGATGCGGTCCTGGATGCCCGGAACGCGGCGGCGGCGGTGCGTCTGGCGGGGATCATCGCGGACGCTCAGTTGGATACGGCGGGCTCGCCGCGGAAGTTGCCGATGGATCTGTTCCCGGAGTTTCCGCCGGAGATGGTTCAGGCGGTGTGGGAGCGGGCGCTCGTCGTGGGGGTGCGGGCTGGCCAGTTGATGCAGTCGCCGCGGTTCTATCGGGACAAGCTGGCGCGGTTGCGGGAGGAGTTGGCGGATGCGGCGTATGCGTCGATGGCCAGGTCGTCGGATGCGGTGTTGTCGGGCCCGGCCGCGTTCCCGGAGTTGCATGCGATCGATGACGAGGAGGCGCGCGGGCACTGACGGTGCCTCACCTGTGGTGTGACCAGTAGTACGAACGACACGGATGGGAAGGACCTGGGACAGTGCGCACGTCAACGGGTAAGCTGAGCGCAGCGTCAGACATCCAGTCAGTTGCGAGGCTGGGCGGAGGACGCGGGCCAACAAAGTTGGAAGCCCCCGCTGCCACTTCAGTGGCGGTCCCGGTTTGCGAAGCCGGAACGCGAGGGCTGCCGACACCACACCGTTCTCACACGAATGAAGGCGTCGACATGACGAAGAGTACCCGGGGCGTCCCCCGATCAGACAGTCGAACCCCAGACACCGCCGTGAAGATCACACCGGCGATGCAGACGGGTCCTGTCACCACTACCCCCACAGTCGCGTGACCACCCGGGGCGCAGTGCGCGCCCTACACACCGTCCCGCCCCCGCGCACCAAGGGAAAGGGAGGCGGCGGCAGCGACGGCTACGACGCGACCGTCGAGCGCATCTACCGGGACCCCCGGATGGGCAGGCCGACCCGCGAGATCGCGCTGTTGCTGGCCTGGCTGATCTGCCGCGACCCGAACAGGTTCAGCGCGGGCGCCTGGCACCGTGCAGAAGCGATCCTCGGCACCAAGAAGTACGGCCGCCACACCCAGTCCGTGGCGAGCCTCCTCCTGGCGGACGACTTGCCCCGCTATGAAGTCGACCGGACCACACCGGAATGGCTTGACCAGACCTGCGCCGCTCCGATGATCCGGCGCTCCGGTGTCTGCGGACAGCCCGCCCGGGACAACTCCTTCACCGTGGATCTGGTCACCGGATGGCGCACGCCCCTCTGGTTCTGCCGTCGCCACGAAGACTTCGGGCGCGCTGCTGATCGCGCTTTGGAGCAAGCTCCTGAGCCCATCCCGAACCGGGGCGGTCTGCTGCCCGGGTACTTCCGGCTGAAGGGCGGGCTGGCGAGCTGGGAGCAGAACTACCGGTGGGCGGCCCACCAGGCGGACCCCTTCCGGCATGAGGCCTGGCAGCCTCCGTCGCATGGCATGGCCGCCGCCTTGTGGCCTACGCCGGGTCGGGAATCAGAGGCGGCTGAGGCCGCACCGAAACTTCAACTGGTCGTTCTTCACGGCGAGCCGGTTGATGCACAGACCTCACCCAGTAAGGGAGATCAGGTGACGTAGCGAGTGTGAGCGGGAGGTCCGTGAGCCCCTTGGCGGGGGCTTCATCCTCTACCGCTTGGCCGCTTGGTGTTGGCGCACCGTCTGCGGCCTTCGTGCAACGGCCCGAAGTTGGCGCTTCGAGCTAAGGCCCTCGAAAGGGCGTCCATCAGGTTCACCCCGAACCACTTTCACCACCGAGACGGCCTTTGCGTTCCCGCAAGCCCGTCAACGAAGGCAGGTCCATAGTGCAGCACGCGGCACCCTCTTGTCAGCTTGGCGCTTCTCACGCGCCCGAAAAGCGAGCAATCTCCCCCCAATCAGGCGGCACCCAGTGCCTCACCACCCCCCTCGTACACGGCACCGCGCGCCAGTCCATCGACCACACGGCATCCCGCAAGACGGGCCCGCGACGTTGGCTGCGGGCGGTCCGGTGGCTCATCGAGGCCGGCCTCCACCCCAAGGCGAACGCCACCACTTTGAAGGCCGCCGAGGACCTCGCCCAGCGGATGGACTACGACACCGGGCACGTCCTCTACCGCGAGGCCGACATGGTCGCCCGCACCGGGATCTCCCGCGCCAACCTCTACCGGCACGTGAGCTACCTCCGGGAGCTCGGCGCGCTCGCCTGGGTCCAGCACGGCTCCCGCATGAACCGTCTGGCTGCAATGGGTCTCAAGGGCTACGCGGGCACCGCGACCGTGTACGCGGGCGTGATCCCGCCCGTCTTCGACCACGCCATGGGCCACACGATCGTCGGCACCGGATACAGCGCGCGGGTCATCGTGGACCTCCGGAAGCGCCCTACCCGCCCTGTGGATACTGCCGGTAACGCGCCTGTGGATAACTCTGGCTCTGAGGGCCTTGAGACCCCTTCCCTAGCGGTAGTTAAGGAAGTGGGTCAGGTTGATCTAGTGGGTGGTTTTACTACTACCGCAACGCGGACGCGAAACGACTCCGCCCCCACCCAGACCCCAAAGCGCAGCAAGAAGCGGGCCACGATCCTCGGCAACACCGTCACCGCCGCCGGAATCCACCTCGGCGACAAACTCGCCCGGGCCATCCGCAGCCGCGTCCCCTGGACCCGCAAAGCCACCCACGACCAGCTGCGGTGGGTGTGCGCCGACATGGCCGAGCAGCAGTGGACCGAGGACCAGGCCGTCCGCTTCGTCGTCGACGCCGGCCACACCCACAAGGCCGGATACACGTGGGAACCCGCCCGACCCCACCGGTTGATTGCCGCCGAGCTGTACGCCGCCGCCGAACGCCAGGAGCAGGACCAGCAGACCCGCGAGGCCCTTGCCGCGGCGATTCCGTGGGAGGAGTCCACGGCCTACCGCAAGCAGCAGGCCGCCCGCGCCGCCCTGGCCGCTCTCCTCGGTGCCCCCGAACCCGAGCCGGAGGTGAAGCAGGCGTACACCGCGGAGGACCGGGAGTACGCCCGCCTCTACGGCTGGGAGCAGTGGGAGGAAGTCGCCGACCACCTCGCCGAGGACCAGGACGACGCCATCGACCTGTACGGCGAGGACATCTGCAAGTTCGCCATCAGCAAGCAGGCCCTTCTCGAGCGCCGGGGAGCATGGGTATGACCGAGCCCGCCCTCAACACCGAACTGGTCGCCGCATGGGCGTCCCTGCTTCGACAGCCGCACGGCTCGTACGGGTGGACGCCGGCCTGGTTCGACGAGACTCGCGGTCTCCTGGTCGTGGAGTGCATCAACACGGCCTGGCTGACGCAGCTACGCCTTGCCGCGCCGAAGATGGCGGAGAAACTGAACACCGCGCTCCCCGCGCCGATCATCAAGAAGGTCGTCGGCTGCATCCAGGAAGTCCACGTGCTGGTCACCGGATCACGTACGTGGGACGACCACCAGGCCGTAGCCAACGCCCTCCTGGACGCCTGGCACGACGCCGTGCAGACCGTCTCCCCCGAAGTCCACTTCACCGTCGTTCACGGCGACTGCCCAAGTGGCGCCGACGCCATCGCTAAGCAGTGGGCCATCGACAACCGGGTGTTCCACCACGCGGTCCCCGCCGACTGGGCAGGGCCCTGCACGCCCGACTGCCCGCCCACACCGCACCGGAAGACGTCTCGGCGCGGCGAGTACTGCCCCCTGGCCGGCCATCACCGTAATCAGCTGATGGTCGACATGGGCATCGATCTGGTCTTGGCCTTCCGGCGCAACAACTCCCGCGGCACCACCGACTGCATCAACCGCGCCAAGAGCGCTGGAATCCCCGTCCGAATCCTGGAGGACCAGCATGGCTGACACCCCGCAGGCGTCCGGGGCCGACCTCGCCCGCCAGGCGCTGGCCGCCGCCCGCGCCAACGCCCAGAACACCCCCACCCCGCAGGCGAAGAAGACCCGCCCCACCATCCGCGCCCACCGCGGCGAACGATCCGACCCGACCGGACTCGCCGGCATCCTCGCCAAGCTCACCGCCGAACAAGGCTGGAACAACAACCTCGACGGCGGCAGCATCCTCGCCCAGTGGCCCACCCTCTGCCCCCAGTACGTCGGCCTCGTCCAGGCCGTCGCCTACGACGACGAACGCGGCCGCCTCGACCTCCGCCCCGGCAGCCACGCCTACGCCGCCCAACTCCGCCTCCTCGGCGGCCAGCTCGCCAAACAGATCAACGACAAGCTCGGCCGGCCCGTCGTCCGCACCATCCGCGTCCTGCCCGTCGGGAACATCACCACCACCCAGACCGCGGCCGCCGAACCCGGCTGGGCCGATGCGGAGGCGCCGGTGCGGACCCGGGAAGACGGCTGCCCCGGCTACCAGAACAACCGCGCCATCGCCCTCGAGCACAAACCCGAACCGCCCCCGGTCAACCCGTACGTCCAGGAGGCCATGGCCCGCCAGGAGAACGCCCTCCGCGCCGGACGCCAACCCGAGACCGAGCACCGTGACGCCGTGTGGGCGCAGGACGACGCCGCACGGAAAGCCGGCCCGGCGCCGGGCAGTGTGGAGGAGTCCCTGGCCCGCGCACGCGCCTACGCCCGCCAGCAGCGTGCCGGACGCGCACCCCGCCAAGCCTTCGACGTCGCCTGAGCGGGGGCAACACCAGGCGGAATCTGGTGCACCGTGTACGTGATCACACTGCACGAACGGAGCCGCACTCATGCTCGCACTGGCTGACCCGCCACCCCCGCAGACCGAACCCGAGACCGCCCTCATCCCCGGCCTCGCCTACAGCCCCGAGTGGCATCGCGAGCAGGAGGACATGGAGAGGGTCTGGCTGGACGCGTACGTCCGCTGGAGCCTGCGCATCAAGCAGCAGTCCGAGCGCGGCTAGGAGAGGAACACCATGCAGACCACCACCCCTACCGTCGCGGCCCCGCGCGTGCGCCCGCTCTGGGAACGGTCCGAGCTGTTCCGCGAGCCCACCTACGACCCCACCATCACCCTCGACGACCAGGACGACAACGGGAGCGACAGCGAGGACGACGAGCCGCGCACTAGCGCGCGCTGACGTCCACTCAACCCCTAGCTAGGTAAAGGGCTAGCAATCACGCTAGGGGTCGCCCTAGCGGTCGTCCTATATAGCGCGCTAGTGGTCACGCCATAAGACGCGCTATGCCCCTCGCCCTCTAGCAGCTCTTCGCCCGCCACTGCCGGGGTGTCCCGAGCCTCGCCATGATCACCGTGTAGGTTCGTGCGCCGAGACCTCACCCACACCCGGCAGGAAGGCGCCCCCATGGCCACTATCGAAGTCCCGCTCACCCTGATGAACCTGGACGGGGTGAAACGCGCCATCGATCGCCGCTACACCCTCATCGACTCCGGCCAGCACGACCCCAAGGTCATCGCCGTCGTCAACGGCAAGGGCGGCGTCGGCAAATCATCCCTGTCCTCCGCCTTCGGAGTCGCCCTGGCCAAACTCGGTCACAAGGTTCTGCTGATCGAGCTGGACGAGCAGGGCAACAACTGCGAAGACCTCGGCATCTCCAACACCGCCCTGAACGACGGGGGTACCGCGCAGGCCTCCGCCATCATCGAGGGCAAGCCGCTTGCCCCGACCGGCGAGGCGCGCCCCAACCTGCACGTCGTTCCGGGCGGCGAAGAGCTCGAAGAGATCATCGAAGAGCTGTACTGCCAGCGCCGCGCCGGCAAGCGACACAGCGATCCCGACGACCGAGACGCCTGGATGGGCATCTACGCTGCCGCTCTCGATGCCGTGCGCGACGACTACGACCTCATCATCCTCGACGTTGCCCCCGGCTCCGACGTCCTCCAGCTCGCCGCCCTGGTCGCCGCCGACTATGTCCTCATCCCCTCCAAGTCCGACCCCTCGAGCAGAAAGGGCCTACGCGCCGTCGCCAAGCGCTTCGCCCGCGCCAAAGAGATCAATGACATTCTCCAGCTGCTCGGCGTCGTCCTGTTCGCCACGAACTCCTCCGCGACCAAGGTCCAGGAGAAGATCCGCGAACACCTCGAAGACGACCTGAAGGGCACCGCACCGCTCTTCGAGCAGACCATCCGCCACGTCGAAGCTGCCGCCGTGGAGGCGCGCCTGCACGGCAAGGTTCCGCAGGAACTACGCACTTCAAAGGAGCTGTCACCTCCGTTGCTGAAGAGCATGAAGGCTCTGGCCGGCGACTACCAGTCGCTCACGATGGAGGTCTTGCAGGAGATGACGGCCCGCCGCGAGAAGGCAGAAGCGGGTGAGGGTGCGTGAGCGACACCAAGAAGCACGTCAACAGCGAGCTCCCGGACCAGGACGCGCTTGCCGCGTTCGCTACCTCTGCCCTCGGCCCGGGACGCCGGCGCCGCCGCGCCCAGGCCGCCGACAGCGCCGCTCCCGCGTCCGGCGCTCCAGCCGTGGATGACGCGGCCCAGGATCCGGAGAAGGAGGCGGAGCAGGCTGCCCCGGACGCCGCCACCGAGGCGCCCACCACTCCGGTGGCCGCGGCCAAGGAGCCTGAGCCGGATCCAGAACCGGCGGCCCGCCCCGAGCCGTCCGCGCCGGCACCAGCAGCCACGGTGCCCACGCCGACCCGGGCGCCCGACACCGAGCCGACAGCCTCACCTCGAGTCGAAGAGGCGGCGCCCGCCGCGCCCGGGCGTGAGGTCGACGTCCGGGCGGTATCGGTGCCCAGCACCCGCACCCCCGTACCCCCCGGCCTCCAGGGCGGACCCGTCGAAGTCCGGGTCCCCGCCCTCGGCCCGGCCGGCGTCCGCGCCACCCAGTGCACCGTCATGGTCAGCAACAGCGTCCGCGACCGGTTCGCCCACTACCAGCTGGCCAAGAAGATGGCGGGGGAGAAGGAGCCCTCCAACGCCCTGGTCGTGCGCCGCGCCTTCCTGTACTGCAAGCGCAAGGACCTGTTCGTCGCCCTCCTCACCGACGTGTACCAACAGAACAACGCCGTCGACGAAGAGGACTACGACGAAGACGGCATGCTCGGCGAGGTCGTCGACCGGCGTGTGGTGCGCGGCCGGCTCAAGGACTCCGGGCAGCAGTCGTTCAGGCCCTCGGAGCAGGAGCTGGTGACGTACGACGCCTACAGCCAGGCGTACGGCTTCCCGTCCCGCTCCGACTTCCTGGGAGCGGTCCTGGACGCCTTCCTGCCCCAACTGCCCGCAGCGGGCCGCCGGAAGTAGCGAACGGGACGCACGGTCCCGCATTCCGTTTCACACGGGGTGCGGGACCGTTTTTGCAGGTCACCCAACCTGTTTGACTGATATTCAAATGTCCCGGTTGCCGGGGTTTTGCCGTCACCCACACGAGTGATCTTCCCCCGGCCCCCTTCCCCTCGCATATATCCGGGCGTTGGGTGGAAATCGCTGCCAGCCCTGGGGACTGGTAGTCGCACGGCCGGGAGGCCGCGTGTGGTTCGCAGCCCACCGCGGCGCATCCCGGCCCACGCGCAACAGCCACCCCCCACACCCGGCCCCGCACCGCGACGCCAGTCCCCCCACCTGCCCGTACAACCCGGCGGGAAAGAACCCTTCCCGCGTAAAGAGATCGGGGATTAGACTCCTGGTCTATCGACCGGGCGTGTGCCCGCGAGGTCTCAAAGGCCCTTCCCTCATCGGGGGGAGGGCTTTCCTCATGCCCCGGGCCCACACCCCACGGCCCGGCAACAAACACGACGACAGGCCGGACCATCACCCGGCCTCCACACCCCAAACACGGACCCGTCACTTCATGGTGTCCTGATGTCAACACACCGTCAGCCTCAGGCCAAACTGTCCAGAATAGGCCGCCAAAACCCAGCCATGCCTTACCCACGGACACACGGAGGTGCAACAGTGGCAGTCCCGCACGCCGGACTGGCAGCTGGCGACAGCGGGATACGGGGCCCGGCCAGCACGCCGACATTGTCCGGGCTGACGAGGACCCTTCCCATCTGCCGGAGGAGCGGAGACGCCTCCATGTCCGCAGCAGAGCCGACCCATTCGGGCCCTGACCATGCCCTGATGGCCACAGTGACCCCGATCGTCCGTACGGCGGCCCGCCCCCCGCGCCGGGAGAAGCGCAGGGAGGCGCTACGCGTGCCGCAGCAGCCCACATCCGATCTCACCCCGCACGAGAAACTCGCCGCGACCGTCGAGGACCTTTTCGCCAAACACGGCCGGTCACTCACGGACCAGGAGACCGCGGAGGACTTCCTGATCACCTTGCAGGCGGTGCGCATCATGCTGAGGGGTGCGCGCGAGCAGGGACTGGTGGGCGAGGAGGCGTACAAGGACCTGGACGTGATGCTGGAGGGCATGATGACCGCGCCCGGTCTGCTGGTGTGACCAGCGGCGCGACCTGATTGTCCGAATACGCCTGGGGTTATCTGTTCTTCACAAACATGACGAAACCGTAACAGTGTTCACGTTGCGTTGATCATTTAACACAGCCCGTTCAACTCCCGTCACACCCATGCCAGGATGGGGCGTCCGGACACCCGGAATACGCAGTTTCCGGCCAACCCGGCGCGCGCCCCCACCCGCCACGGTGCCCCCACGCGCCCCCGGGCAGGCCATGGGGAAGGGGACACCCGCATGGGCCGAAACACCGCAGGCGACGCAGCAAGCGCCCTCCGTCTACTCAACAGCGAAGACCTGCGGGAGAACCCCGAACACGGCCCCCGAGAACGCCGCAGCACCAGCAGCACGCCCGGCACCCCCCTGAACGTCGGCATGGTCGACTACCTGGCCCGCACCGTCAGCGAGATCGTCGACCACGCCACCGCCGTCACCCCCGAACCGGCCCCGCTGCCCCGCCAGATCGGCGACCTGTACACCTGGTTTCTGGACCAGACCGCCGAAGCCGACGACGTGCAACGCCGCCGCCGCGACACCCTCATCGAAACCCACGCCCTGGAACACGCCATACGCCTCGGCGAAACCGAAGAGGTCTGCAAGCACCCCTGCCCCCGCTGCGGTTGCTGGGGCTTGGAATGGGACCACGGGGGTAACCGGGCGCTGTGCCTGAACCGCCGCTGCCGCACCCCAGACGGCAACGCCTCCACCTGGTCCCCGGCCCGGCTCGCCGGGCAGAAGGTCCGGCGTACGGAAATCTGGCGGCGCAACGCAACCTGACCCCCGTCTCGGCGGTCTACCTGACACGACCTACTGCACACACAACGTTCACATCCGGATCCCTTCGGGGGTCCACCCGTTACGGCCGCCGGAGCTGCGAACTGTGGTCGCCGTCCAGGGGAGGCCGCACGATGGCCGCAACGCACTACAGCCCGCTCCCGTACACGCCGGGGATTGAGGACCCGGTCAGCTACAAAGAGGCCTCCGCCCTGCTCGCCCGCACCGGTCACCCGGCGTCGAAGGAGACCGTGGCCCGCTGGGTCCGCGAGGCCAACGCGGGTGAGGAGACCGTCCCGGTGGTGAAGGCCGGCCGCACCGACTACGTGTCCTGGACGGCGGTCCTCGAGCTGCACCGTGACCGGACCGCGGTGAAGCTGAGAGCCTCCTCCAACTGGTAGGCCGGTCGCCCGGCCCCGCCCGGACTCCTCTGCCCTGAAGCCCCACCCCCGTTGCCGTTAGGAATCAGCGGCCCGGGGGTTTTCTCATGCCCACCCACGCACACCATTGCTATGCCATGGGCTATGGGTTACGGTAGTCGTATCGCAAGGCCAGCAACCCCATCGGGGCGCTGACCTCGACTTCTCACCTCACCGGAGCCACCCATGGCCGTGATGACGCACGCCCGCACCCAGGCCACCACCGCCGACTACACCCAGCTCAGCCCCACCGCGCAGGCCGTCATCGACAAGGCCATGACCGACGCCGACAACGCCACCGACACCCGCACATACACGGCCTCCATGGAGTTCGTGGCCATCGCCGCCGGCATTCCGCTCCCCGCCTCCCGCGACCTCGCCGTCTGCTCCTGCCTCACCGACGCAGGCGGCTGCGGATGCGGTGCCATCTTCGACACCGCCCTCCCCGGCCTGGTCGTCACCGCCCCCAACGACCCGGACTGCAACCTCAGCCGCCTCCAGTGCTCGGGATGCGGCCACGACCATCCCCGCCGCATCGCCGACTGACGCACCCACAGACCTCCCGGCGGCGCGTGAAGCCCACACCGCGCCGCCGGGTGAACAACCACCAGGGGAGACCCGCATGCCGAACACCGCCGCGATCCTGCGCAGAGCAGCCCGCCTCATCACCAACCAAGGACTCCACACCGGGGAACAGTTCGCCGGCATCTACACCGGCCTCGACATCTGCGCCGCCGTCTACATCGCCGCCGAGAGCGAGTTCCCCACCGAGTTCTTCAACGACGAGGCCACCTCCATCGCAACGATCGAGGCCAGCCCCACCGCCATGGCCGCCATCAAGGCCATCTCGGACGCCCTCGACTCCCCGGTGTGCGAGACCGCCGACCATCCCGACTACATCGAGCACGTCTCGAACTGGGCCAGCACCCGCGGACCGGGCGAGGAGAACCCGCCGACCGCGAACGAAGTCGTCGGACGCGTCCTGCGCACCGCCGACAAGGCCGACGCCCACCCCAACGCCGCCTGACACCCCCACCCCGGAGACCACCCGCCATGAGCATCACCAGCCCCGAGACGACGACCACCAGCCCCGACGACAACCCGTCCTACCGGGACGGCCGCATCGACGGCGAACTCGCCGCCATCACCCGCCTGTCCTCCCGCCGCGCCCACGCCCGCGCCTCCATGGCCGCCCAGTACGACCAGGCCTACGCCGACGGCTACATGGACGGCTTCCTCGACCAGACCGCCGCCAACGCCGCCCACCGCCTCAAGGCGCTCCTCGCAACCAGCCGGAAGGACCCCCAGTGAAAACCCGCATAGCCCAGGCCGCCTTCGCCCTGACCCTCACCGCGGCCGCCGTCATCGCCGCCCCCCACCAGGCCCACGCCGCCACCGGCCCGGTCGTCTCCGGCACCGGCTGGAAGCTCCAGGCACCCCGCATCACCCACATCGACACGCAACCCCTGACGATCGCGTTCCACGACACAACCAGCCGCACCCGGCTCACCCCCTACGTGAAGAACGTCGCCGCGGAACTCACCTCGTACGGCATCCCGGTCACCGTCTCCAACCGCATCGTGCCCACCGCCGTCGGCAAGTGCCCGCCCAGACACACCATCAGCTACCGGTGGATCAGCAAGCCCAACCCCGACAGGCCCAACCAGTCCTTCACCGGCACCTGCTCCCTCAAGGCCGCCACCTACAGCGCCTACGTCTACATCAACAGCGACTACTGGGCGCCCGGCCGCCGCTTCCACGAGTGGCAGCGCATGAACGTGATCTGGCACGAAAGCGGCCACGCCGTCGGACTCGCCCACCCGACCACGTGCCCCCGCGACAAGGCCGGCCTCCAGCCCCTCATGTGCGGCAACCCCTACAAGGACCTCCGCGACCGCCGCTTCTCGTCGCAGGACGTGACCGGTCTGCGCCGCCTGGTCCTCAACCGCGCCTACTACCCGCCGGCATGACCTGGCCCGACGCCATCGCCCTCGCCATCGGCGTCACCACCCTCTACCTCCTCACCCGACACCAGCACCGGAGCACCACCCACCAGCACGACACAACACCGCAGCAGCAGGACGGAGAACGACCATGAGCAGGACACGCACCGCCGCCAAAACCGCCGACACCACCCCCAGCACCCCGGCGAAGAAGACGGCCGCCGCGCGCAAGACCACCACGTCCGCCTCCCGTCCCGCCGCCCGCAAGCGCACCACCCGCAAGCCCGCCAACAACCGTCCCAAGCTGTCCCTGGTCAAGCCCCGCCCCGAACTCCCCACCCGCGACCTGCCCTTCATGACCGACACCCAGGGCTACGCCACCCTCGCCGCCCTCATGGTCGGCATCACCACCGTCCACATCCGCGACTGGCGCGACCACCGTGACGGCACCTGCACCCGGAAGCTTCGCGACGGCAGCACCCTCCACTACAACTTCGACACCCGCACTCTCACCTGGCAGGCCGTCTGCCGCATGGGCGCCGTCCACCAGTACCGGCTCGCCACCCGCTCCGGAGCCTGCGCCGCCCGCCTCCACGCCGACGCCTGCACCGAGCTCCACGCAGACCTCGCCACCATCCCTGCCCTCACCGCGGACGAACTCGCCGACCTCGGCCTCCTCCACACCCCCACCTGGGCGCAGAACGTCCCCGGCGACGACCCGATCACCGAGACCATCCCCGTCCCCATCCCAACCCCGGACCCGGAACCGCGCGTCCTGGCCGACACCCTCGCCCACTCCGACACCGGCACCGCCGAAACCCAGCCCATGTCCAAGGACGCCATCGCCGAAGGCCTCGCCGCCCGCGCCGCAGCCGCCGACACCGAGACCGCGATGGAGCACCCCGACCATGCCTGAGCACACGCCCGGGTACGTCGCCGCCCTCGCCGCCCAACTCCGCGGCGCCGAGGACGAACTCCAGGAACTCCGCGGCTTCAAGACCGCCGTCACCAACTTCCTCCGCAACCCCGCCATCGCCCTCGACATCCGCCAGAACCTCGCCCGAGACCTCAACCTCCAGAACCTCGCCCAAGCCCTCAACCTCCCCCAACCCGCCCCGGAGAAGACACCGTGAACCGATCCAAGGCCAAAGGCACCAGCGCCGAAACAGCCGTCGTCCGCTTCCTCCGCACCATCGGCTTCATACAAGCCGAACGCCGCACCCTCAACGGCATCCTCGACCGCGGCGACATCACCGGCATCCCCGGCGTCGTCATCGAGGTCAAGAACTGCGCCCGGCAGGAACTCGCCGCCTGGGTCGCCGAAGCCGAACGCGAACGGGACAACGACCGAGCCAGCCTCGGCGTCGTCTGGCACAAGCGACGCGGCAAGACCGACCCCGCCGACTGGTTCGTCACCATGAGCGGCGCCCAGTTCGCCAGCCTCCTCCGCGAACAGCAGGGCCTGCCCGCACTGCCGGACACCGACGACGAAGCCGCGTGACAGACCACACCACCACCCCGCCCAAGCCGACCCTCCCCGGAGCCCCCGAATGACCACCGCCACCCGCCACGCCATAACGGCTGCCGCGCCCGTAGACGACTGGGCCCGGTACGGATCCTGCCGCCAAACCGACCCCGAGATCTTCTTCCCGGTCGGCACATCCGGCCCCGCCCTGAAGCAGACCGAACAGGCCAAGGAGATCTGCACCCGGTGCCCGGTCCGCCAGGAATGTTTGTCGTGGGCGTTGGAGAGCGGCCAGGAGATCGGCGTGTGGGGCGGGTTGTCGGAGTGGGAGCGCGGCGAGTTGTCGGGGCGGGAGCGGCAGTACCGGACGTCGTCGGATGACCGGCCGGCCTGGCAGGTGATCGTGGATACGCGGCTTGACGAGTATCGGGAGTTGGAGGCGGCTGGGTTGTCGGCGTGGGAGATCGGTCAGCGGATGCGGACGAACGCGCACACCATCAACCGGGTCCGTGAGGCACTGGCGACGGAGAAGAAGCAGGCGGTGTCGGCATGAGCGCCCTGAGTGTGGAGCAGCGTGGCGACCTCATCGAGCGGATGCTTCCCGAAGCCGCGAACCTGGCCGTCCTGGTCCACGGCGACGGCGGCCCCGAGGACATCGCTGCGGTCCTGGAACGGCTGGACGACACGGAGAAGAACGCCCTCATCGTCGTCCTGGCCGGGATGGTCGACCCGGACCAGTCCGTGGGCAAGGGCCTGTCCTGGACCGCGGTGACGAAGAACGGTGCTCTGCCGATGCCGGCGTGGCTGGAGCAGAAGCCGCTGCGCGAGCACGCTCCGGAGGCTGCGGAGGAGCTGGAGGAGGACTTCGTGGACTGGGCTGCCGTGGCCAAGTTCGTGAAGGGCTTCCGGGTGGAGATGACGGATGCGGACTTCCTGGCCGCTGTGCAGCGGTGCGTTGCTGCTGGGATGGCTTTGAGCGATGTGGATGAGCTGCGTCGTTGGCCGGCGAAGACCGCGGAGAACTGGGTGAACCGGCTGCGGAAGCGGTACCAGCGTGCGGGCCGGGAGTTCCCGAGTCTGGCTCCGCCGGTGACGGCTCGGGAGTTCACGGAGGAGGAGGTCATCGAGATCCGTACGCGGTCTGCGGGCGGTGCGACGGACCTGGAGATTGCGATGTCGTTCGACTGCAAGCGGGATCTGGTGGCGGCGATCTGCCGTGGGCGCCGGTATCCGCACTTTGGTGGGCCGGTGCGTGAGGGGCGGGGTGCGAGGGGGTTGCAGGCGTCGCGGGACTTCATGTGTGGGCATGGGTCTGGTTCGCAGTTGGGGGTGAAGCGGCATCGGTTGAGTACGGCGGCGTGACGTCGCGCGCGCATCAAGGGGTCTGGCCTTCGGGTTGGGCCCCTTTTCGTATGCCGTGCCGCCGCACCATTGCTATGCCATGGGATATGGGTTATGTTGGCAGTACCGCACCACACCACCCCCGGGGGAACCCATGACCGAGCTGCGCCTACTCGACGCCGACGGCTACACCGTCCCGGGCAGCATCCGCACCACCACCCCGGACACCGACGCCGCGGTCCGCGCCGACCTCAAGCAGCTCGCCGCCGAACACGCCGCCCAGTGGGCCGACTTCGGCTACCGGGCCGCCGACTACCGCGTTCTCAACGACCCGCCCGCCTGAGTACTGGAGAACTGCATGACCGACCAGCCGGCCGCCAAGAAGGCCACCATCACCCTCGACAACGCCAGTAGGGACCGCCAGTTCCCGGCCTACCAGCTCAGCATCAACGCCATGGACGGCGAGGACAGCGGCCACGGATACCGGCTGATGGGCCCCAAGTACCTGGGCCGCAGCAAGAACCTCCGCACCGTCGAGCTGTCTCAGCGGGACGCCGACGAGATCCGGGCCATCCTCGACGAGGTCTTCCCCACCGAGGTCGTCGTGAGCTGCGCGGACGTGGAGTTGGACAGCGGCGAGAACCTGCACGACCTCGGCGTCGGCAACTACCTGGAGCTGGACCGCCTGACGGCGGGCATGCAGCCGGGTACGTGGCGACTCATCGCATACGGGGACGACGAAACCGCGCGCTTGCGCCGCTTGTCGGACAAGGAGATCCGGGCTGCGCGGAACGCTGAGGCGTCTGCCCGCATGTACGAGTGACCACTCCCTGACCCCGGTCCCCTCGCCCCCCTTCGGGGACCGTCCGGCCGCGCACCCCCCTTGCGCGGCACCGCCGCCCGCCCCACACCCCCCTCGGGGCGGGCGGCGGACCACCCCACACCCGCACCAGCCGAAAGGCCAACCTCACCGTGACCGTGTACGCCCTCAAGCACCCCGACGGCCGCTGGCTCTACCACCTGCCCAAGCCCAAGGACTTCCCGTTCAACGTGACCGGCGTGTTCGCGGACGGGCAGCCCATGGGCAAGCTGCCGGGCGACTGGTGGGCAGTCTCCTTCGAGGCGAGCCGGCTGACCGTGACCGGGCAGCCGCGCCCCAAGACCCTCAGCTACACGCTGAAGGCCGCGGACGCCGAGTCGGTCCGCTACCCGGCCACCCTGACCGTCGACGCGTACAACGAGCGTCGCGAGGACGAAGAGAACCTGTGGGAGTTCTACAGCGCGGTCTGTGAGGACCAGCCGGCCGTGGAGCACGTCTACGACGGCCCCGTCATGGTCCTGGAGGGCCGGGAGCCCCCGACTCCCGAAGAACTGCCCTGGCAGGCCGACCTCCCGCACATGCTCGGGTCCCGCCCTGAGTACCTGCACCTGTTCCCCGGCCGCATCAACGGCTTCCGCGACCACGTCCAGCAGGCCATCAAGAAGATGCCGGGCGTGCAGTACTGCTTCGACAACTACCAGAACTACACGGGCCTCCACGTCACGGTAAGGGTGCCGTTTGAGAAGCCCCAAACGCGGTGGCAGGCAGACCTCAGCCGCCGCACCAGCAAGCCGCTGAAGACCGGCCGGAACGTTGCCGTCCTCGTCACCAGGGAACTTCGCCTGCCTGTCCCGGCATCGATCTCCGCCCCGAACTACGAGATGGCCGTGGACGACTGGCACGAGCAGGCCGAGTTCTGGGTGTCCGTGGTCCGGAACGCCTCTGTGGCGGCCTGCAACGCCTGCGGGGGCACCGGGCACGTCCCGGACGGCGCCGAGCAGTACAGCCGCTGATGGCCGCCCTCCTGTTGTGGCCGTTGGCCGTTCTCGAGCTCGCCCCGCGCATCCTCGCCCGCCTGCACACCGCCCTCACCCCGAAGGACCGCCCATGACCGACACGACCCTGACCGCCCTGCATGCGGCGCGTCTGCACGCCGATGAGTCCTGGGCGCTGTTCGCCCTCCAGAAGGCAATACCCGCCGACACCAAGCCGGAGTGGCAGGAGACGGCTACGGACGGGGGTGTGGTGCTGTCCGGTCGGGTGACGGGCCGGCGGGCGGTGTGGGCGTTGGACCGGTTCGCCCGCGACTTCTACCTGAACCTGAAGAACCTAGGGGACGTACGCCCGCAGTTCGACATCACCCAGCCCGGGCGCACGGTGTTGGTGTGGCGGTATGGCGGGGTGTGGGTGGAGCTGTGGCACCCGGAGACGGCCGTGGACGCCCCGAAGGCCGCTGAGCCCGTACACGACGCTCCTGCGCCGCCTGTGACCGTCCAGGCCACCCCCGAACCCACGCCTGAGCCTGCGGCGCCTGTCCGCTCGCCTGTCCGCTCGCTCATCAGCCGCGCATCCGGCCGGCTCCCCTACACCCACACCCGACGCAAGGAGACCCCAGCAGCATGACCACCACACCCGAAACCGAGACCGACACCCGGATCGCTGAGACCCCGGAGCAGCTGCTCCACGACCTCGGCGAGCTCCACACCCGCACCCTCGTATCCCCGCTCCCGAAGCACCCCGCCGCGATGGGCTGGCAAGCCACCACCGCATCGATGGCGGCCGGCTTCGCCCGCGCCCTCCACGCCCTGAACGAGACCAGCCCGGCCAAGGCGCAGGAGATCACCACCTGGTTCCAGGGGCCGTTCGAGGAAGGCCCGGATCCGGAGGAGCACACCGACTGGCTCGAGCGGTACGTGGCCCAGGGCCCGGAGCTGCTGGAGCAGTGGGTTGAGGACGGCCGCCGCATGGCCGCCGAATCCGCGAAGAACACCGACGCCTGGGAGAAGGAGCACAAGACCGCATGAGCATCTACCACCCGCCCGTCGCCGAACACGAGACCGTCGTGGCGGCCGCCCTGCACGTCGTCCAGGCCACGCACTACAGCCGGGCCGACGACCCGCACGAGGACGCCTCCTACGAGTACGCCGTCGAGCAGCTCGCCCTCGCCGCCCGCGCACTCGCCGAGGCGGTGGAGCGCAAGCCGGCCGACGAACAGCCCATCGGCTGGACCAAGGGACGCGAGGCCGAGCCGACGGTCGTGGCCATCTGCGGGTCCACCAAGTTCATGGCGGAGATGACCGAGGCCGACCTTCACGAGACTGCGGCCGGGAACATCGTCGTCAAGCCGGGCTGCAACATGAAGGAGGAGCACCCTCTGTGGGCGGATCCGCTCGAGGCGGAGCGTCTGAAGGGCCGCCTGGACCAGCTGCATCGGGCCAAGATTCGGCTCGCTGACGAGGTCCTGGTGGTGGGGGACTACATCGGGACGTCCACTACGTCGGAGATCCGGTACGCGCGGTCTCTGGGGAAGCCGGTGCGGTTCACGCACCCGCAGGTAGACCCGGACGGTGGCCAGTGAGCGTGATGGCCTTGATGCCGACCGACGCCGAGCTGGACGTGCGTGTGGAGCAGGAGGAGGACCTGGCGGGCGGGCTCGCGGCCGCGGTCCTGTCGGAGGACGGCGAGTACCGGTACCTGCTGACCCGGGTGTGGGACCGGAAGCGCAAGCCGATGGTCGTCGTGATGCTCAACCCGTCCACGGCGGACGCCTTCGTGGACGATCCGACGATACGGCGCCTGGCCGGCCCGAACGGGTTCGCGCGGCGGCACCGTGCGGGCGGAATCGTCGTGGTCAATCTGTTCGCCGTCCGCTCTACGGACCCGCGCGCCCTGCTCCACCACGAGGATCCGGTCGGCCGGTACAACGACGCGTTCATCCGCCAGGCCACCGACATGGCCGGCACGGTGGTGTGCGCGTGGGGCGCCGCCGGAGTCCAAGACGGGCGCGGCCCGCAGGTCGTGAAGGCGCTCAAGGCCCGCAGGGTGCCGCTGGCGTGCCTGGGGATGACGTCCACCGGGCAGCCCCGGCATCCGCTGTATCTGCCGGGTGCTGCGGCCCTCGAGCCGTACGGGCTGGCGTCGTGACCGCCCCGGTTCAGGTGGGCCCGTCGCCGCAGGGTGGCGGGCCCGATCCGTCTCCGGCTCTGAACCTCTTCCCGCAGCACCTCGAGCTGCTACGTCTCTCTGCCAATGGCCGCAGCACCCCAGAGATTGCTGAGGCGTTGTTCCTGTCCCGGCACACGGTCAACGACTACTGGCGGGAGATCTACCGCCGGTTGGGGGCGAAGAACCGGGAGAACGCGGTGGCCATCGCTCTGGTGCGGGGTCTAGTGAGGCCGGATGAGGTGGAGTTGCGGGCGCCGCGCCGCCGTTACGAGTCGCCGAAGGCTGGGCTGACGCCTCGCCGAACGCCCTGAGGTGCCACGTTTTCGCAGGTCGCACCCGTACGAGCCGGTAACCCCAGTCATGTCACGCCCCGGGAGGGCGCCATGCCTCGCATTCCACCCCTGGTCGCCGACGCCCTCCTGGCCGGCGCCATAGCCCTGACCATCGCCGTCGTGTGGATCTACACGGTCGGCCCGATCAGTCCGGCCGCGGTCGTTATCTGCGCGGGCGCGGCCGTCATCGCCTCCCTCGCCGTGGAAGCCGCCGTCCGGGAGATACGCCGCCGCAGGAGGGCCCCGATCATCCGCCGCTGGACCACCACCCGCCACCGCAAACCCCGACTCCCTGGAGGAGCACCGTGAAGCACCGAACCGAAACGACACCGCCACGCCTGACCGCGGACCAGCTCCGCCAGTTGATCGCCGCCGAAAAGGCGGGCGTCAGGCCGCCGTGCTTTCTGTGCGGGGAGCCCGTCCTGGACCAGAAGTTCCTGCTCGGCACCGAGGACGAGAACGACCGGCTGCTCGTCAACTCGCCGTGCTTGCACGCCATGGCCTACGGGGCGGAGCTCGCCGTGCAGGTCGAGGCCCAGATGCGGATGGAGGCAGCAACCGAAGCGACCGAGCCCGTGGATACGTGCCGGCCGGTCGTGGTCGACGGGGAGACGATCCGCGTCCGCGGTACCGGCGAACTGTCCCCCGAGGGGCAGGAGGCGTTGGCTGCGCTGGTGCGCGTCGCGAAGACCACGTTCGAGGCGGAGGCCCCGGAGATGGTCGGGGAGTTGCAGAACCGACTGCGCCTGGCGCACCAGGCCCGCCGGGCGAAGGCGCACCAGCTGGACGAGATCCGCCGGGCTCTGTGTGATGCGGGGTTCATGGAGGACGACGACCCGTACAGCCACGCCGATTTGGCGGATGTGGTCCGGCAGGCGGGCGAGTTGGTGGGGCCGTTGCTGGCGGAGGTGAAGGCGGCCCGCAAGTTCGCGGCGGAGATGCGGGACTTCTGTTCCCCGCACGGCGTGTCCGTCGACTATGCGGACCAGCTCGAGGCCGCCATGGACCGGGCGAAGAGGAGGGCGGCGTGAGCGAGACGGGCGAGCTGGACAAGACGCGCCGCTACCTGCGCCCCGTACGCGCCACGATCATCTCCGATGACCCGGCTGGCGTGCATCTGGCCGTGTACTCGTGGCTGGAGATGTTCGACGCATGGGTGACCGGCCCGGGGATCTGCGGGGAGTCGATGCAGCAGGGCCCCCTCCCCGAAGGTACGGCGGTGACGTGCGCGTCGTGTCTGGCGTATCAGCCGAAGTACGAGCGGTATCTGGCGCCCGGCTACCGGCCCGGGGACGACGACCCCGAGGTGCTGCGGGCCAAGCTCGAGCGGATCCGTGCCGAGGTGCGCATGCTGTGCGACTGCTGCGGGGACAACCGGGAGCGCATGGGCCGCATCCGGGCCGAGCTGGGCCTGAGTACGGAGGGCTACGTCCGTGAGGCCGGTGAGGGCGAGTGAGCGTGTGGGGCACGATCTTCGACCTCGAGGACAATCCGCCGTACCGGTACGAGGGCTCGCACGTTCTGCCGTCCGTGGACGGACCGCGAGATCCCGGCTGCCCCGTGCAGCTGGCGGAAGTCCCGTCACACATCACCCGGGACGGGCGTGACGACCAGCCTGAGGATGGGGCGCCGTGGCCGTGGCTGCGGGCCTCTCTGGGCCGGGAGGACGCCGTGCTGGACCGGTCGCAGGTTCAGGGCCTGTGGGAGGCCATGGGCGCCTGGCTCGAGCAGACCAAGCCCCCACCACCCCCGGCCCGGCATGTCGGTGGCGGGGCGAACGCGGAGGACTGCCCGGGCTGCAAGGGCACCAACCCGCCGTACCCGTTCATCTGCCCCGGGGAGGACCGGTGAGCGGGCCGGGGCGGGCGCCGGTGGAGTGGGCGGACAGGGAGCGCCGCAACGCCAGGAAGGGGGTACGGCGGAAGGTCCTGGCCTGGGCCGGCCTGAACCCTGCGGCGAAGCGCGCGGACGACCTGATGGTCCGGGCGCGGCATGGTGCGGTGGGCGAGGAGTGGACTGCCGCGCTGCTCGCGCAACTCCCGGCGGGCTGGACGGTGTTCCACGGACGGAAGCTGTCCGGCTTCAGCAACGACTACGACCACGTCCTCATCTCCCCCTGCGGGACCGCGGTGGTGACGCTGGATTCGAAGCGCTGGCATGCCGGCCTCGAGACGGTACTGGTGCGGGGCCGGGTGTGTTGCGGTCGGGAGGACCGGCATAAGCAGGTCACGGCGGTGGCCCGGTATGCGGGCCGGTTGGAGCGGGCGTTGAATCTGCCGGGGGTTCAGGTGTTGCCGCTGCTGGTGGTTCACGGGTCGCGGGTGCGGGGCGGTTTCCTGTCGGCGCGTGTGCCCGGCTGGGAGGGTGTGGTGCATGTGCTGGGCCCGGAGTATCTGGTGCCGACGCTGGTCGCGGCTCCGCGGGGGGTGCATGTGGGGCGTGCTGCTGCGCTGGTCGCGCATGTGGACCGGGTTCTTCCGGCCGGGCCGGGGTGAGGCGTACGGTGGGCGGGCGTTACCGCCTGGGGGGCACCCGTTGTGCGGGCCGTCAGTCTTCGGACTGGCGGCCCGCTTTCGTGCGTTCCGGGCCCGGGCGCAGTGATGCCCCGGTCTCGACGGGGGTTTGCGAGGCCGGGGCGTACGGCAAGTGTGGCATGCGGGACTGACAGTGGGCTGTGATGCGGGGCCGACCGGTCCTCCGCCGACAGAGGACCGGCCACCATGCCCGGCACGCCTACCCCGTCTTGCCGTTCTGGCACGCGGAGTTGGGCGTGGGGTCTGGGGTGCGCCGCTTCCCCTCGGGCACACTCCAGGCCCCACGCATTTACCGTGGCTATCCCCAGGTGGTGTCGAGGGGTGTGAGCAGGTTGCCGACGGTGTCGGTGACGGGCTGCACGATGGGGGTGGTGTCGATGGGCGGGGTTCCCCAGGTGGTGTCGTTCGCGGTGTCGGGGGCACCCCACGTGGTGTCCGGGGGTCCGGTGATCAGGTCGGCGGCCAGGGCCGTTCCGGTGGCGGCTGCGGCGGCGAGGCTGAGGCCAGCGGCGATACGGCGCAGGCGGCTCAGGCGGCGTAGTGGGGCGGTGGCGGGTCGGGTGGCTCGGTGTCGTCCTTGGCTCACGGGTGTCCTCCGGTGGTTGGTTGTCGTGAAAAAGATAGTGGGGCGTCTGGCCCGGTTCTCGTGCTCCCGTCCGCCTGCTGCGATCCCTCAACTGCGGTCCCGTTTCCTGGCAGTGGACGGGTGCAGTGCGAGAGAAGGAGGGGGGAGTACGAGCGTCGGGGGACGCCCCATGAGGATGCTGCCGTAGGCTGATTTCACTCTCAACGGTTATCGGATGCTTGTTTGTGCATTGCTTCTTCGTGCAGTGCGCCGCCTTGTTTTGACGGGGGATCATAGCGTTGGCCATGGATTGCACAGGCGGTGACAGACCTGTTCTGTCGCAGGGCGCGGTGGACGCATTCGCGCTGATCGCAGCGGGTTTGCCGGTCCCGGAGGGGGATCAGGATTGCGTCAACGAATTGATCACCTGGGGATACGTGGTGATCGATTCCGAGCACGGAAACAGACCAGTGGCACTCGACCCGGACGACGTCTCCCGCCGGCTCCTCGAACAGGAACTGCGTGAAGCGAACCGGCGCGTCCAGAAGATGACGGTTCTTCCGTCGATCACGCAGCAATTGGCGGGCCCTTTCCAGCGGGCCAAGTTGCGTGCGGGCGGGGGATCCGAGTACATCGCGGACGCGGCCGTGGTCAATGCCCGCCTGGACGATGTGGTGGGCTCGGCGGAGTGGGAGATCCTCGCCGCGCAACCGGGCGGGCCGCGTACGGAGGTTCAGCTGAACCGTTCCGTCGAACGCGACACCGCCGCCTTGGAGCGGGGGGTCGCGAAGCGGACGCTGTACCGGGCGACGGTCCGCGACAATGCGATCACCTGCCAGTACGCGCGCACCATGACCACCCGCCCGACGGGCAAGTCGGCTGAGTTCCGTACGCTGGTCGGCCCGTTCGAGCGGGCCATCATCGTCGACCGGCGGGTGGCGTTCATCTCCAACCACCTGGTGGCCGGCGCCCCCGAGCATGCGGCCTGGCAGGTCACCGACCCCGGTGTGATCGCCTACATGGTCGCGGAGTTCGACGCGAAGTGGCGGCGCGCGGACCCGTGGCACGGGGAACTCGCCCGCCGCGGCCGGGAGGAAGTCGACACGGTGTCCGGGCCGGCCGCGGTCCGCACCACGCCACGCCAGCGGGAGATCCTGCGGGACATTGTGGTGGGGCGTGCTCAGCAGGCGACGGCGCAGCGGTTGGGGATTTCGTTGCGGACGCTGGGTGTGGAGATCGCGGAGTTGAAGTCGTTGTTCGACGCGGAGAGTCTGCCGGAGCTGGCATTCCGGTGGGCGTTGTCTCCGGACCGGCTGGTCGACGACACCGACCACACCACCGACGTGGGCGGGGCGGGGGCAGAGGGCGAGGGCGAGGAAGCGGCGGCCTGAGAGGCCTGGTGGCCGCCAGGCGGGCGTGTAGGCAGGTTCTACTGCCCGTTGCCGAACGTGCCGCCCGGCCCGCTGGTGCCGTGGGCCTGCTGGGCGCGAGCCGACTCCACCGCCGCATCCAGCAGCACCCCCAGCGTGTCCTCCAGCAAGCCCGTGAACCCTGCCTTCAGCGGCTGGTGGAACAGCGCCTCGAGTTGGTCCCGGTCGCGGGTGGCCTGCGCGCCGAGGAAGCGCATGGCGAGGCTGATGTGCGGGGGCAGGTCGTCCAGGTCGGTGCCCGCGTACGGGTCGAAGATGGCGAGGCCGTAGCGGGGGCCGCCGGGCGGCTGGTAGCGGATGGGCCAGATCGCGGTTTCGGCGAGGGACTGCCACAGCCGGTAGGTGCGGTCGGGTCCTTTGCGGGTGATGGCGGTGAGCTCGGCGGCCGCGGCCTGCGGGCGGTCGTGCAGGGCGTGGTGTATCGCTGCCCGCAGGTGGCGGTCGTCGTCAACGAAGTGCTGTGCCATGCGGGTCAGTCTGCCGGGCGTAGGGGCGGCGGCGCAGGCCTCCGCGGGGTCCGAAGTCGATGATCTCGCACGGCTGGTCGGCGTCCGGGTTGTCGTAGAGCAGGATGCATGAGCCGTCCTTGCTGCCGTAGAACTGGGCGTCCGGTCGGTCGGGCTGGTAGATGTGCCGGGCCAGGCACTGGTTGCCGGTGGTGAAGTCGACCTTGTCGGGGCAGAGGCGTTGCCGCATGGAGCGGAAGGCGTCGGCTTGGGAGGGCCACCATTCCATCCAGCGGCGTTCGTTCCACTCGTCTTCGTTCTTCACCGCGTTCCAGATCCCGTACAGGATCTTTCCGCGGCCGGGCTGGAAGCTCTCCATGATGCTCAACGTGTTCTCCGTGGGGATGGGGATGGTCTGCTGCCCGGCGAGCGGCTCCGGGGCGGGCTGTGAGAGACGCTGCTCCACGGCCTTGAGGCTCAGCGTCACATGCCCTCCAGGGGCAGTTCCGCCTGGACGTCAGTGTTCCCGGCCGCCTGCCACTTTTCCCGGTAGCGGCGCGCATCGTAGGAGCACTCCTGGCGGGCGTGGAATATCGCCGAGTCGTCGCCGAGGTCGGGCCGCCACAGGTTCGGGCCCGGGAAGCGGGCGGCCTGCATGCGGGCGGTTATGGCCTCTCCGCAGGACAGGCAGTGCCCGGCCGGAATCGCCATCAGTTCCTCGGTCAGGACCATCTGGGCGCGGACCTTGTCCTCGGTCAGTTCGTGGGAGCAGGGCGGGAGTTCGCCGCAGGCCTTGCAGACGGCGTAGTGCTCGGGCAGCACGTCCCATCGGAAGGAAGCGCGGCCGCGCAGGTGTACGGGCTTGGCCTGGGGCTTGCCGTCGGGGCGCAGGACGACGCTGACGGGCCGGTCTCGCCATGTCTCTTGGGTGGGCCGGTCGTCGCGGCGGCGGGGGTCCAGGGGGTGGGCGTCCAGGTGGAGGCTTTGCCAGCGGTCCAGTTCGTCGGCGAAGGCCTGGTGCCACTTCTCGCCCCACAGGTCCGGGGGAATCTCGCGGACCTCTACCACCCGGTATGGAGAGCGCTGGAAGACGACCAGGGTGTCCGGCTCGAGGGTGACGATCTGTTCGTCCCGCGTGCGGTCGGCGATGCGGTCGTCGCGGCGCCGCTGCGCGCTGGAGGATTGCCCGTACCGGGAGGGTCCGAGGCGGGGGAAGGTGACCGCGAAGCCGGTCTTGGTCGGGGTGCGCGGGCTCCAGTACTCCCGCCCGTTGATGGTGACCATGGTCAGTCTTCCTTCGTGGCGGGGATGACGGTGAACTGGCCAGCGTCTTCGCGGATGGTGTCGCCGAACAGGGCCGGGATCCGCTTATCGCCGACGATGACGGTCAGGCCGATCGTCTCGAGGCGGCCGTTGACGGTGCCGGTGCGCATCTTGGACGGCTCGCACCACTCGAAGATGCTGGTCAGGTTCTCCGGGGTGAGGACGCGCTCGTCGGGCGCGTAGTCGATGTGGGGCATGCCGGCCATGACCATGGCACCGCAGTACGAGCAGTGGAACTGGCCGATCGGGGCGCCGACCAGCTGCTGCGGCTCCCACGGCCAGGGACAGCGCTCGCCCATCTCGTTGAGGGGGGCGCTGATGTGGAGGTCGCGGGTGAGGTCGATCTCCTTGGCGTCCTTCGGGTCGATGTCGGTCCAGGCCTGAACGAGCTTCGCGGTCACGTGGTGGGCTCCTTGTTCTCGAGGGCGTTGCGTACGGTCTCCATGGCGGCATCCCAGCCGTTCTCCCACTCCCCGGGAATAGCCGTGTCGCTGGGGGGTCCGGCCTCGGCGGCGTCCAGGACGCGCTTCTTGGCTTCGGTGAAGGTGCCGGAGGCGATCTCGATGGCGTGCACGGCGAGGTTCCGGACACCGCGCAGGATCTTGATGTGCTCGGCGACCTCCTCCATCGTGAGGGGGCGTTCGAGGGCGTCCCAGATCCGCATCTCCGCAACGTCTGCCATGTCGGCGGGGACCGCGGTGTCCTTGCGGGCGCGTTCGGCTTCCTTCTGCCAGGCGGCGGCGAGCTTCTGCATTGCGGCCAGGCGCGGTTCGGCCTCGGCGAGTTTAGCGGCGCGGGCCTGCTCAAGCTCGCGGGTCAGTCGCTTGACTTCGGCCTCGGCCGCCTCGGTCTGTTGCTCCAGGTGGGCCAGGCGGGCACGTCCGGACTTGGTGCAGGCCTTGAGCGCGAAGTGTTCGGCTTCTTCGGCCCAATCGATCAGGTTGGGCCAGGTCAGGGTGGGGCTGGCTTTGAGGACGCGGGCGAGTTCGTCGTGCCAGTGCGCCAGGTGCTCCTCCGGCATCCGAGCGGGCTGGTCGGTCACGAGGTGCTGGGAGCAGGTCGGCGGCTGGTCGGTCACTGCTACCTCCCGAAGATCGAGTCGTATATGGATTCGACGCGTTCGCGTATCCGCCGGTCTTCGACATGGTCCGGGGCGACGCATTCGTCTCGGCCGCAGCCGGCTCTCACGCGCCCTTCGGGGTCTCTGCCGTGCCGGATGAGGAAAGCGATGCGGTAGGCGGACCAGGCTCGCTTTTGGTAGCGGAAGACGGGGCAGCCATTGCTGTTGCGGTGTCCCTTCCAGAGGGCATGGCCGTCGGGGGCGAGGGTGACGCGCTGCCAGAACATGTCTTCGGGGCTTGCTGCGGGTTTCCTGCCGCCGACTCCCGTGTTTGGGATGTGGAGGGCTTTTCGGGCGGCGGCGACGTGGCGGCGGTGGATGTCGAGTTGTTGGGCTATGTGGGTGTTCGAGTGTCCGTTGTGGAGGAGGTGGGCGATGTCGGAGCGGACTTTCACGGGATTGGGTCTCCTTTCGTTAGAGGCTTTCCAGGGTCGGGGCGAAGTAGAAGAGCTCGAGGGCGGTTTGGCCGGGGATGGTGTCGGGGGCGGGTGGCACGGGTGCGGGCTTGAGCCGGGGCATGGCGCGGGCGCGGCGGCGCTGCTTCGGCGGGATCAGGCCGCGGTCCCGACCGCACTTCTCGCCGAACCCCCGCAGCTGGGACTCCTCGCTGGTCAGGCGCCGGGGGCAGAACCGGCAGCTGGTGCGCCGCTCCGTCACGTTGGCCTCCTCCTGCGGAGGTTGCGGACGGGCATGACGTCCGCCGTCCCGTCGGCGCGCTGAATACAGACGTTGCGGGGGCCCAACTTGCCCGTGGTGACGTGGGGGAGGTCGAGTGTGCGGTGGCCAGCGACGGGCCCGTAGCGGACGACGACGTGCACGGGCTGCCAGTCGCGGGGGCCGCGGTTCTCCCAGTACAGGGCCGGCGGCTCCGGGGTGGTGGCCTGTGTGGGGATGTCCAGGGCGAGCTGCTGCGTGCCGGTCCGGCCGCTAGCCATCAGGCATCCTGGCCGGTAGCGGCCGGGAAGACGTCCGGGTGCGCGGTCTTCCAGTCCAGCCAGCGCTTCGGGTAGATGCCGTGGTCGAGGTCCATTACCTGCTCCAGGGACAGCGGCCCGGGGTGCTTGGCGTACTCGTGCTCGCCGCCGCGCACCTTGGGCCCGGTGGGCACGAACAGAGGCCCGTACTGCCAGGTGACGACTCGGTAGCCCCAGTCGTCGGGCCCGTACTTCACGAACACGCGGGTGACGACGCGCCCTTCGACGTCGAGGGGGCGCTTCAGCATGCGCTGGCGTTCCCGGTCGCCGAGGAAGTAGTGGATGTACTCGTCGATGTACGAGGCGAGCATGGCGGCTTCGGTGTCGGTGGGTCGCTCCTGGCTGCCCCAGCTGTAGGGGCCGGTGTCGACGTCGATCCATGCGGCGATGTACTTCCACTCCGGGTTGAAGCTGGAGACGACGGGGATGCGCAGTGCGGTGAGCGGGTCGTCCTGGTTGGCGTCGGTGCCGAACGGCCATGCGGTGGTCTTGGGCACGGTCAGGCCTCCTTGGCGGGCGAGATGCCGCAGTCCGGCGCGCATAGTTCGTGGTCGCCTTCTGCGTGGGCCATCAGCCGCTCGTGCGTGGTGCACGGCTCACCGCCCGGCTCGCAGCCCCCGACGCTGCACGGGGTGGCCACGTACTCGGCCTCGTTCGCCTTCCGCTGGAAGCGCTCCATGAGCCGGAAGGCCGCGTCGGCGTGCCCGTTGAGGTTCTTGGCGGTGTAGACGGCGCCGGCTTCGTCGCAGATGTCGGCGACCTCGCGCAGGATGTCGGGCCGGTCGATGGGCGGCGGCAGCACGGCCAGCACCGCGTCCACGTCTTCCGTGGCATCGAAGTCGTTGCGCAGGTGCAGTTCGTGGAGCACCCGGGCGAGCTCTAGGCGTACCTCGGCGGGCTGTCCGGTGGGCGACGCGGCAGCAGCCGGCAGTTCGGCGAGGATTCCCGCGACGGCGCGGCACACGCGGTCGTGTTGCCCCGGGAATGTCGGGGTGTGGGGGCCGGGGATGGCTACGGCGTCCCAGAGGGCGTCGGCCTGCTGGACGGTGAGGCCGTGCGTCTGTCCGGTGGGCGGCGCGGCGGTCGGGGTCTCCTCGTCGTCGCCGTCCTCGATCCGCTGGATCACGGCCCGCATCTCGTCCGCCCACTCGGCGGGCACGTGGATGGGCACGTTGTCGCTGCGGCACGGTTCGGTGGCGAGGTGGCCGTGGTTGTCGCCGCGCCAGCACCACCAGCCGACCTGCGACAGCTGCTCGTCGGCGGCCTGCGGAGTCTGGTTGTGGGTCATGGTCGCAGTTCCCCTCGGTGCTGGAGCTCGGTGCGGAAGAGGTGGGCGACGGCGGGCAGTTCGTCACCGGGCTGCGCCGGACGGAAGCGGGCGGCCTGAGCGGCGTGGGTGTTGGCGAGGCTGAGGGCGGTCTGGAGAACCTCGGTGGGCTCCTCGCGGAACGGCCGGCCTGTGGGCTGCGGGTTGGTCACGGGCGTCGCCTCCAGGGGCGGTTGAGGGCGTGGTTCAGGCTCTCGCAGGTGCGGGCATGACGTTGCCCCCGCCCAGTCGGGGCGGGGGCGGGGGGTTAGGCGGGGAGGATTTCGGTGTGCTGGGTCCATCCCTTCATGTAGCGAGTGACGGCGTGGTCGGTGGTGACGTAGGCGCGGAGGCCAGGGTGGGGGGAGGTGAGGTTTTCGGTGAATTCGATGTAGTCGGGGTGGATGGTGGTGCCGACGGTGCCGGTCTTGATGAACTTGGTGGTGCCCTGGGGGGTGGTGCGGGTGATGCGGATGGTGGTGCCGGGGGTGAGGTTGGTGGTCATGGGTGCCCCCAGGGGTTGTGGTGCGGTGTGGTGGTTCCACCGTAACCCATAGTTCATGGCATAGCAATGGCGTGACGGCATTCCCGCACCCCGTAACCCCCACCTACGCCCACGCGTTGACCCAGACGTGACGAAGGGCCCGGCCGGAATCCACTCCCGACCGGGCCCTTGCCACACCCCGCCCCCTACCAACCGGCCCCACACCGGTGCACCCTGGACGGCAGTCGACAACCAGGGCGGTGGATGCCGGTGAACTGTCCCAACTGTGGCGGCCAGGCTCAGCAGGGCCCGGATGGGTCGTGGTCGTGTCCTCAGTGCGGTCCGATCTCGGGTTCGACACCCGGTCCGCGGGTAGGGTCGCCGTCGTGACCCGCCCCGTGAAGCCCGCCGCGTCCAGACTGCCGGATCAGAGCCCGGTGCAGACTGCTGCTGCCGCAGCCGCGTTCCTCGCCGGCCAGGAGATCACCACGACGGACTGCCGGGAGTGCGGCACGCAGACTTCCGGGGTGAACGGCCGGTATTCCTGCGGCGTTTGCGGGTGGTCTAACCACTGGTCAGAGGGCCACACGGTGTTGCCGCCCGCGAGCGAGGATCCCGACTTCAAGCCGTGAGGAACTGGTGCGGACTACTCGGCCCGCGCATACCGGCCCTCCGGATAGTCGCCGAACAAGTGGATGCCCTTTTCTGTCTCCGAGCGTTCCGGTGATGTAGAAGTGGCCGGCCAGTGGCTGATGACGTGCTCGGCGTCGACCAGGACGTAGTCGTGGTAGCCGTCGAAGTCGCCAGGGGAGTCGGCGATGCCGATGTGGATGGGTGCGTCTTCGGGGAGGTGGGCGATGGCTTCCCGAAGCTTGCGCGCGGTCCAGACGGTCGGCTTGTGGTCAAGGTTGTCGGGCATGCTGGGAGGCTATCCACTCGTGCCGTGGTGCGGGTGCATCTGTGACGCCTGACGCGAAGCAACCCCCGGTCGGATAGCGACCGGGGGTCCTCCAGCAGGGCGGCGCTACGGGCTTGCTGGTGGCCGCAGCCTGTAGTGGGGGCAGCGGTCCGGGTCGCCCCAGGACGTCTTGTGGGCCACGGTCGATCCGCACCAGGGGCACGGGAGAACGGGATACTGCGCGCTGCCTTCGACGCCGCAGTGGCCGACGTCCCCGAACTCGGTGCTGGAGTACACGGCGATGGCGGGCCGGCCGCAGGTGCACAACTCGCCGGTCTCCGCCAGACGCTGCTCGCTCATCAGCCCCTCCGGGACGTCAGTGGATGTCGGGAACGTACAGGCCGGCGGCCGCCCCGATCTGCACGACATCCATCGTGGGCTGCAACGCGGACGGCTTCCACCCGGTGGCCTCCTGGATAAAGCCGCCACTGTTCGCCACCGTGGCATTCCACCCACGGTCCACCACGGGTAGCCGCAGCCAGTTCAGCCGCTCCCCAGTCTCCTCGTTCACCGGGTGCGTGAAGTGCGTCAGGAAGTTCTCCGGCGGCACGTCCCCGAACAGCTTCACCAGCTGGGGGTCTGGTGGGGTGGTCAGCGTGTGAGGAGCCCACTCGTAGATGCCGGTGATCTCGGGCAAGGTGACGGTCCAGTAGATCTGAACTTCGCCCGGCCGAAAAAGGTCCGGCCACTTCCGGTGGTCGCTGTTCGCGTTCCCGTCAGCCCACAGCCGCCACAGATCAGCGGCGCTGATCTCGTCTGGCGAGTAGTCGTCCGCGATGCCGGCACCGCTCGGCTCGGCGAGCAGAACGAGTTCGACGGTCTGGGTGTATCGGCTCTCACGATTGGAGAACGTCCACTTGGTGCCGGGCGGGTAGGGCTGCACGGTGTTCTTGGCGCGGGGCATGAAGGCAGTCTTCCAGCCGGCACCGACAACCGGGCCGTCTTCCGGTGGGCCCGCGCGCGGGGCACAGTAGCGGTGGGCTTCGGAGGGGGATGCCGGGTGAACTTCGTCTTCTCGTGCGGCTGGTGCGGCGAGGACTGCGTGGTCTGGGGCCAGCCCATCATGTCCTGGTGGTCGCAGAAGTACTGGGTGGATGACTTCGACTGCTGGAACTGCGGGACGACCTGCACCCCACACGACCCGCCCTGGACTGAAGCCGACTGACGCCGGCGCCCCCAGACCGGATCCGGGGGCGCCGCGCGCGTCAGGGATACTGCGCCATGTCGACAAACCGTCCGTAGTGTCCCTGGTACGCCACGACGATGTTGGCGGCAGGACCGTGGCGATGCTTGGCCACGAACAGGTCGGCCTCGCCGACGCGCGGGGTGTCCCTCTCGTACGCGTCGTCACGGTGCAGCAGGATCAGCGTGTCGGAAGCGAAGGTGATGGCCCCGGATTCCCGCAGATCGTCCAGGCGTGGCCGCTTGTCCGCTCGCTGCTCGGGGCTCCGGTTCAGATGGGATGTGGCGACGACGGGAATGTTCAGCTCACGCGCCATCGTCTTCAGATCACGCACCACGTCTCCCACCTCACGCTCTCGCAGGTCGCTGCGCTTCTCGGGGCGAACGTCCTGAATGCCGTCGATGGCCACCAGGCGGACGTCCCGTTTCTCCACCATCTCGGCCGTCTCCAGTTGGATACGCCGCATGTCGGCGCGGGGGATGTCCCTGATGGACAGAGGCGCCGCCACGACCGTGGGCAGTCGCCGGACGAGGCGTGCCCAGTCCTCCTCGGTCATGGTCCCGGCGCGCATGTGGTGAATGGCGATGCGAGACTCTGCGGCCACCACCCGGCGGGTGAAGGACTGGCGGTTCTCCTCCAGCGTGAAGACCAGGGTGGGGATGCCGTTCTTGATGGCGTTGTGGCGGCAGATGTCCGACAGGAAGGTGGTCCGGCCCACGGCCGGCCTGGAGGCCACCACGGTCAGAGAGCCGGGCTCCAGGCCCCGCGTCAGGTAGTCGAGTTCCTCGAAACCTGTACCGAGCCCGGTCAACGTGTCGCCGCCCCCCTGCGCCACGGTCTCCAAGGTGTCCACCAGGCCTTCGCAGATGTCACCGATGAGGTCTGAGGCTTCCGCACCGGCTTCCTCGGTGGCGCCCGCCTGTTCCGTGATCGCTTCTTTTGCTTCAGCCACGTCGTCCCCCTGTCTTCACGATGCCCTGGCGCGCGACGGCAGACACACGCTTGGGCTCCTGGTTGATCACCACTGCTGGTACTGGCCTCTGCTGATCGCGGCACTCTTTGCACAGCCCATCGTCCAGGGCGGGACCGACAAGCTTGATCGGGACTCCGCCGCACACGGGGCCCACGCAGGTGCCGCGCTGGATTCCGTCAGCCGGGGCCCTACGCGCCGCTGGAACAGCCGCAGCAGTGCGCGTGGGCTCCGGTGCCGCCTTCTCCCGCTCGCGGTCCGCACGCCGGTCCACAGCCCGCATCTCGCATGACGTGCACGGCATGCCGCTGTCTACGTTCGTCCGTTCATCGCAGCGGGGGTCCCGGCACTCGGCGTCGTGCTTCAGCATCGTCACCAGCACGCCGACGGGCTTCTCGAGCGGGCCGGCCTGCTCCTTGCTGCTGTAGTACCGGTCCCACTTCGGCATCAACCGGTACGTGACCAGCTGCTCCACCGTCCGCCCGTCCGGGCTGTCGGGGTTCGTGGCGGCCAGCACTGCATCCACCAGAGACTTCGGGAGGCCCTTCGGCACCAGAGCCTTCAGCGGAGCGGGCAGGGCCGCTACGAAGGCGTCGTACTGGCGGCGTTCCTCTCGGGAGAATGGGGGCTTCGTCTTGCCGGACGCGGCGGAGCCGCCAGACCTCGAGGTCCTACTACCTGCAGAAGGCCTGCGGCCGTCAGGAACAGGTTTTTCGTCTTCTTCAGTCTTCTCTCCCACAGTCTTCTTAAAGAGTGCGGGGTCACCCGACTGTCGGGAATCCCTACACTCGGGGCCCACCTGCTGTTCTGTGTCGTTTCCGCAGGTCGCGCCCGAGTGCGGGTTTTCCGGCACTCGGGGAACGGCGACGCTGGGCGTCCGCTGGCGGCCCTTCGGCTGCAACTTGGCCCGCCGCTTGGCCGCGTTCGCCACAGCAGTCTTGGTGGGTTCGATGACCTGCACGACACGTACGCCGGGCTCTTTGGCCGCTTCAGCCAGCAGGGCCTGAATCTCTGCGTCTGTGGCCGGCGTGTCGTACACGCAGACCTCCGTTGACCACTGGTTGTTCTCGGACGCCATCAGGCGGATCTTCACCACGTACCGGGCCGCCTGGAGCAGCCCCATGGCGTTGGCCATGGCGTCGCGGCCGTACCCGTATTTGGCGCCGATCTCGGCCAGGGTGATGTCCCACCCGTCACGGTGACGGAGCAGGATGGTCAGCAGCGCGAGCGCCATGAAGTCCAGCTGGACTGCGTTGTCGACGGTCTCGTTGGGAACGGCGGCGTATTTCGGCGGCCGCCCGGAGCGCTTCCTCACCGCGCACCGCCGTGGGAGTGGTCACGTGGGTGACTACTTGGCACCGTGCGAAGTGCCGCTAGCATGGGCATGAAGCCTCGCTCTTTGACGTGGTGGAGCTTCTGAATCCAGCGGCTGCAAATCCGCTGGTGCTGCTTGGACGGCCTGGCACCTGAGTGAGCTGCGAACTCTCTCTGCTGGGCCGTCTTGCGTTTCCGGGTGCCGTGGCTGCGATCACGGCGGTCGGAGCGCGACCGTTAGTGCTTGTTCGGGCCTCGGCCACCACGTGGCGGGCCTGCCTTGAAGTACGCCAGGAAGACACCCCGTTCCATGGTTCGGGCGTTGCCGACCATGACGTAGGGGTGCCTGTCGGGTTCATCCCCGAACGGCCAGTCTTTGGCCTTGCGGGCGATGTACCGGAGGCCGTCTGGGGTGATGCTCTCCACCAGGCCCTCATCGATCAGGAGCTGAGCCCCTGTGGTGAAGGTGACGAAGGCGGGTTCTTTCGGGGTCACTGGCGATCACCAGCACCCTCGAACTTCGATGTTCTCGAAGTTGTCGCTACGCTCGGCACGTACGGATCCTTCTTCCTCAAGGTGGGGTCTCTGTACAGCCGGTACGCATTCGCAGTGCGCCGGCGTGGGAACGGTCGACGGTCTTACCCACCGATCGGCCGTTTCTGCTGTTCAGGGCGGTGAACGCATCCCCGTCACTCTCCTCTCACGCCGCGAGGGCGCTGATCGATGCGACGGTCTCCGCCGCAGTCTGGTTACCGGCGTACCGAGGCGCGGAGAGCATCCCCGCCACCCGATCCATCCGCTTCACAATCCACGAAATCTGGTCCTCCACAGGCAACGACAAGACCGGCGCCAGGGCATCGGCCGCACCCTCGACGTCGTCAAGCTGCACCCGAGCCGTAGCCAGATAGATGTGCGCCAGCCGCTCATCATCCAGCGACCGCTCCGCCACCGGACCGGACTGCCACAGCGCGATCGCCTCGAGGGCCTCGCTCTGCGCGCGTTCCGCGTCGTGCCCGCCCTCCAGCCAGATCAAAGACGATCCGGCGTAGTAGGACTGCTTCGCCCTCGAGAACCCGAACAGACCCTCCAGGGAGTCCGGCCGGCGGATCCGCTCCCGAGCAGACTCGGCAGCATCCAGCGCGGCGTTCGCCGCCCTCGAGTCCCCGAGATTGGCCAGACACTGGGCCTCACCACAGCGCAACCGGGCTTCCCCGGTTCCCTGCCCGTGGCCCACCCACTGGTAGCCGTCCCGCACGTACTCCAACGCCCGCCCGTAATCGCCCTGGAACCGGGCAATCAGCGACTTCGTGCCGGCCACCCACGCCGCCAGCTCCGCATCCCCGGCGAGTTCCGCGCACCGGCCCGCCGCAGTGGCGTGCTCGATCGCTTCGTCCGCGTCACCCATGTCGAGCAGCGCGTACGACAGAACCCCGGACAGGCGTCCCGCCGTGAGGTACAGGTCGGAACGGTCCTGCGTGCGGTGGTGCCCCGACCGTAGGCGTTCGAAGGCTTCACCGCGCAGGGCGTGCGCCCGGTCCATCATCGGCCCCGGGGGAGACGCCAGGTAGTCGACGGCCGTGGCCGACACGCCTTCCTGAAGCTCCGTGATGTCCAGATCCGCCAGGGCGGTCAGATCTCGCGACATGGCCAAGGCTGCCGCGCGGGTGCGGTGCACGGCCGCGGCCTCCCGCCGCTCCTGGTCCTCCCGCTGCCACTGCTCAACCAGCGCACCGTTCGCACCGGTCGCCTCGTCCGCAGCCTCCGCCACGCACAAAGGTGTCGGCCGGCGGCCGGTCTCGAAGTTGTGCAGCGACGTGCGGTCATAGCGGACACGCTGCGCCAGGTCCGCGAGGGACATGTGGGCAGCCAACCGCCACTCACGGAGGAGTTCCGGGAAGGTCGTCATGCCGTGAGTCTTCCTCCTCTCCGCTCGTACCGGCAGGGCCGGGAGCCCTGTTCGCCGCGTTTGTCTGTTGGCAAATCCGTGTCGGCCTGATTGCCAACAGCAGCCTCAACTCCAGTGGGTGCGACCGGTGCTGGCATGGAGTCAGCACTGATCCACGTCCCTTGGAGAGACTGCCGTGACGTCACGAGTCGTCGCCCCCTTCCGCCTTGCGCCGTTCGTCGCGCTTGGCGAAGTGGACGCCGTGCTGCGGCTTCCGGGCCTCGAAGTACGCCTCCACCGGCTCCCAAGGGAGCTGGTAGTAGCGGCCGACCTTCTTCCACTCCCCCTTGGGGACGGGGAAGTCCGGGTCGTTGTGGGCGAGCTGCTGGACTCGCTGCTTGCTGAGATCAACGCGTCTGGCGATCTCGGCGAGCGTCACCATCTCTGGCGCCCTCCCTTCCTCGGTCTTCTTCGGCACATCTCCATCTTGCCCCATGATGTTGACCCAAGTCTATATCAGTGGTCTACTGGACATACAGCACGACCCCGGGCCAGCTTTCGCCGGACCGGGGTCGCGTGTCCGGAGCGGTGTTGGAGCACCGCAAGGGACTTGGAACCGCCCTACCTGCCACAACAGGAGGTTGATCCCGTGAAGAAGGATCGCACAGCAACCCTTTCCAGGGCACCGCACCTCGGCGACTTCGTCCACCAGGACGTCATCCCGATGCCGGGCCGGCTTGCGGTGGACTACTACGACTGGGACCTGCACCTCGGGTTCAGCGTCCCCCTCAACGAGGTCACCGCCGGCACCCTCGTCACCGCCACCGGCACGATCGCCGCGGTGGTCCGCCTGTCCGGCGGCCGCGCGATGGCCGTCATCACGACCGCCGACGGCAACAGCGCGCACGTCCTGCTGAACGCGGACATCGTCCGCATGGTGACCCCGGCCCTGTACCGCGGGAACCGGCTGAACGTTCGCGGCACCGTCACCCGCACCACCGTCTCTCAGCCCGCCGGGATCGTCGCGGGCGGCGTGAACGTGGAGATCGTCTGATGGCTACCACCACCCCGACCCCGGCCCGTACCTCTCGTTACCACTACGCGGCGATGCGTCGCGCTGAGGACGCGGCCCGCAGCCTGTCCGTTCGGCACTCCATCGTCGGCTTTCTCGGCTCGGAGCCGGCCACCGACATCGCCGACATGGCGGCCGTACGCGACTCCTACTACCGACTGGCCGCCGCCCACCGCGTAGCCGCGCGGAAGCGGGAGCGGGCCGAGAACCGGACGCTGGCCTGGGCTGCGTTCCGGGAGGGCCCGGCCGCATACATCGGCTGCACCGTCCGCTCCTGGGCGTACCGCATTCGTGGGGCGGTGTCCCGCTGATGGCCGCGGTGATGCCGGACCGTACGGTCCTCGAACGCTTCCCCGCTGGCGGCCCCCGCGGCTCCTGGCCCGCCGAGGAGTTCGCCGCCGACCGCCGCATGGCCGGCGAGCCCGCCGAGGTCGTCATGGACCTCGCCACGGACAGCTTCTTCGTCATCATCCGAGGCGGTGCCCGATGAGCGAGCCGACCCCCGAGACCCCGGACACCCCCAACTCGCCGGAGCAGGCCGCGCTGGAGCTCTACCACCAGCTCGTCAACCTGTCCCCGGACAACGGCGACCGCGCACTTCTCATCAGCGTCCGCCTCCCCAACGCCCAGCTCGTCGGCGACGTGTGGCTGTCCGCCGAGGATGTCGAGCAGCTCATCGACGGCACGCTGACGATCGCCCAGCACCGCATGGCCTACGGGGACCCCGAGCCCGCCGCGGCCCCGCTTCAGCGCGACGAGGACGACGTCGACCCCTGGCCGCGCCTGTCGCAGAACGACATCACCGACGACGCCGTGGAAGACCTGGCCGCCGAGTTCCAGGCGTTCCTGAAGTCCGAAGGCGGCCAGGCATGACCAGCACCAACCCGGTCCACACCGCCGGCAACGCGGTCCCGCCGCTGGGCGGGGAGCTGGAGGGCCTGTTCGAGGACCTGGCCGCCGTCCACGACGTGGGCGTCGACCAGATCCTCTCCGGCCTCCGCCACATCGCCCTCAACCGGCACACCGTCGACCGCACCCAAACCCTCATCGCCGTCCTCGCCGGCGGCGCCGACAGCCTCAACATCGTCGCCCTCATCGGACAGATCATCGCCCGCCTCGCCGACGCCGACACCAACCCCGCCCTCCACACCCTCCCGCTGGACCAGCAGAAGCAGGCCCGCCGCGAAGGCCAGAACACCGCCCACTGGCACACCGACCCCGACCTCGCCCAAACCGCATCCGAAACCAGCGCCGCCATCACCGGCAACTAACCCGAGAGGACCCCTCATGACCGCCACCACCGGACTCGCCACCATCACCGGCGCCGAGGCCTACGCCAAGGCCGTGGAACACGCCGAGCAGGGCGAAAAGCACATCGGCATCGACTCCCGCATCGCCGAGCAGCACTTCGCCGCCGCTACCGCATACGCCACGATCGCGCGCGCCGAGCGTTCCGCCAGCAACGGCGCCCGGCCCGGCTGCTACCCCGACGGCGGCTGGAAGCAGCACACCCACCCCAACGACTAACCACCCACCCCGGGCCTCTGGCCCGGCTCGAGTCCGCCCCACCACCCCCCCCAGTGGGGCGGGCCCGAGCCAGCCCAGCACCCACCAACCACCGGAAGGACCCGCCGTGCTGTTCCTCATCCTCATCGCCCTCCTCTCCCCACTCATCGCCTGGTCTCTCTGGATCGCCTACGCACCCCCCAAGACCACCAAGACCCCCACCACCGGCCCGGAATTCGCCACCGCCCACGGCAACGACTCCAGCACCTGGACCGCCGCCGACTTCGAAGCCGAGTTCGTCTTCGCCGAGATCGACGTCCAGGCCGCCTGGACGATCGCCCACCCCAAAAAGACCCCCCAGGCCACCGACATCAAGCCCGCCGCCTGACCACCCGCCAGTCACCCCCACCCGATCCCAGGAAGGACCCGCCCATGCTCTCCACAGTGCAGAACGCGGCCGAGCAGATGCCCTGGCAGGCATGGGCCGCCCTCCTCGCCCTCACCACCCTCGCCATCGGCCAAATCCTTGGCCGCCGCACCCGCCCCGACACCAACCGCAAGCCCCGCGACAAGGCCAAGCAGCGCACCCTCATCGGCCTCCTCGGCATGGGCCTCGTCGCCCTCCTCGGCTTCGGGCTCTCCGCCAACACCTCGATCGTCTTCGCCCAGGCTCGACTCCACATGGTCGCCCCCTGGACCCTCACCGTCGGCCTCGCCCTCGAGGGCATCGTCCTCGGCCTCACCGTGTACTCCTGGGCCTTCGAGGACAAGGGCACCGCGCGCGCCGCATACCTCCTCGTCTTCGCGCAGGCCATCGGCGCCGTCGAGGTCGTCCGCTTCCAGCACGAGGACATCGGCACCGCAGCCGTCCGCATCGTCGGCCCCGTGATGCTCGCCTACGGCCTTCACAAGCTCCTCGGTCTCGAGACGAAGCTCAAGAAGATCGAGATCAAGTCCGACAGCATCCTGGCCCGCTGGTGGCGCGACCGCCTCAAGCGCCTCGAGAGCAAGCTCGGCATCGGATCCCGCGGCGCCGACGCCCAGGCCATCAGCCGCCGCAACGCCCAAGACCGCCTCGTCACCCTCGCCACCCTCGGCAAGCCCTGGTGGGCCATCGGCACGTTCGGCACCCGCCGCTACGAGAAGGCCCTCATGCGCGCCGGCGACGCCTCCTTCCACGGACTCAACGACACCCTCGACGAACTCGGCACGGAGATGCGGATCACCACCCGCATCGACCGCATGGGCGCCTTCAAGAACCTCCCGAACCGGACCGAGGACTACACCCTGCGCTCCCTGCGCCCCGCTGTAGGCCCGCAGGGCGCACCGGACGCTGCGCCCGACGACATAAGCGGTCTGACCAGCGAGGGCGCACCAGGGCGCACCCCAGGGCCCACCACGGGCGCGCCCGAGGCGACCCCCGGCGAGGCGCAGGCGAGCAAGAGGCCCGAGGCAGGCGATGGCGACCGTCGCAGGCTCGCCTTCGACCTCTACTTCGACCTCCGCGGCACCGGATCCGCCCCCTCCCAGAACGCCTTCGAGCAGGCCTGGCGGAAGGCCGGATACGGGCTGAAGACCGACGACATCCGCGCCCTCTACAAGGACATCCACACCAAAGTCACCGGCAACAACTGATCCCCGAACCAACCAGACCAGGAGAGAGACAGAACCCATGGACATCAACGCTCTGTTCGAGAAGAACGGGATGCGCGACTTCACCGCCGAGCAGCGCGACACGTTCATGAACGACGGGCAGCAGATCCGGCAGATGCAGCGCATCGTCCAGGCCCGCCTCACCCAGATCAGCCTCGACGGCGACCGCCCCGGCGCCGCGGGCCGGCGGGCCCGGAAGATGGCGAAGAAGTTCGGCAAGCTCGCTCACCTGCTGGAACAGGCCGCCGCGCAGTGCGAGGCCATCAACACCGCCTACGTCCACGACATCCTCGAGCTGCCCGACAGGCGCCTGAAGGCCATCGCGGCCAAGGAGAACCGGCGTCAGCGTCTCGGGATCGCGGCGTCCGGTGTGCAGGAGCAGATCGCGGGCTCCCTGAACACCAGCGTGAACACCTTCCACGGCATCGGAGCGACGAATCCGCAGGTCACGCCGCTGGCGCAGGCCCCGCAGTACCACACGGCCACCCCGTCCTACGCCTACCCGGCCCCGCCCGCCCACCAGCCCACGAGCAGCATCGCCGACCTCTTCCCGAACATCGGGGAGACCGGGTGAACGCGCAGCAGAAGGCCGCCCAGACGCGCCTCGCGAACCAGGCCGCCCACTACAACACCGCCCAAGCCAAGGCGGCCGAACAAGGGCCGATGCACCTCATCACGTTCTGGACCAGCGTGTGCCGCAAGCTCGCCAAGGACGCGTTGGAGAACGGCGACCCATCGGTCGCGAACCGGCTCGCCTCCGTCCTCAATGACTTCTACCAACGTCACATCCAGTGACCATCGTCATCATCATCACCCCCCGAAAACGAGGTGATGACGGCCCCAACGCGCGTGCGCAACGCGCGTGCGCGAGGGTCCCCGATCCGACTACAGCCTGTCAACCCCGAAAGGAGGAGGAATGAGCAGCAACGACGACCAGACCACCGGCAGCAACGTCTTCCCGTTCCCCCGGATCGGGTTCACCCTCACCCCCACCACCGGCCCGGCCGGCACCCCGGACACGGCCGGCGCGAGCACGACCACGGCCCCCGACTGGGACGCCGTCACCGTCACCAACAGCGGCCGCCGCAGCCCCCTCGACGCCCTGAACGCGCTCCCCGACCCCGGCCTCACCGCCCCCCTCGTCCCCTACACGGCGCCCCCCGCCCCCGGCACCGTCCCGGACACCTTCCGCGGCGAACCCGCACCCGACCTCGTCGGCCCCCGCATCGGCGCACTGTCCCTGGCCGCCTGCCTGGCCGTCGCGGTGGCCGCCCTGCGCGGCACCCACACCGTCCTGTCGACCTGGTGGGAGAACCGTCAGGCCCGGGCCGCGGAGAGTGCCCCGCTGCGGGAGGCCCGCGCCAAGCACCAGGCGGCCATGCAGGCCATCGGCGACAAGGCGGCCGAGCAGCGCGCCAAGGCAGCCTCCAAGGTGCCCTCGAGTTCGGAGTTCGGGCGGAAGACGCTGGGCGGGGGAGGACGCTCCGGAGGATCCGGCAGTTCCGGGCGTTCCGGTGGCTCGGGCAAGAGCGGCGGGAGCGGCAGTGGCGGATCGTCAGGGCGGAAGCCGTCCGGCCGCTCCGGGTCCGGCAACAGCTCCTCGAGTGGCCGCGGATCGTCCGGGCACGCGTCTGGTGGCCGCGGCAAGACGCCCTCGAAGACGCCGACCACACCCGGCAGCAAGAAGACCCCCACCAACACCAGCCAGCGCAAAAACACATCGGGCAAGACGGCGCCCGGTCGCGGCAAATCCCCCAGCAGTTCGTCGACCAGCCCGGCGATGGAGCGCGGCCGCCGACGCCAGGACCGCACCGACAAACGCCAGGCCGCCCGCCTCAAGCGGAAAGCAGACCGGCAGGCCGCACGCCTGAAGGACCAGGCCAAGGACCACGCCGCCGACCGCACCCGCAAGGAAGCCGCCAAGGACGCCCGCCGGGAAGCCCGCGCCAAGGCGCGCACCGCACGCACGGAGGACAAGAGGGCCAAGAAGGAAGAGAAGAAGGCCGCCCCCGGGTCGCTGGGCAACGCGGTCCGGAAGGAAGCCGCGCGCCGCCTGAAGAAGCGCCGCAAGACGCTCACCCCCATCCTCAGCAAGGCCAAGACGCCGAAAACCCCCAAGGCCGCAGGCAAGGACACCGCGGACAAGGCCAGCTCCCCAAAGGGCACGAAGCCCGGAGCGGGCAAGCCGGGCACCGCAGGCACCAAGCCGCCGAAGAAGAGGACCAGCCGGATTCGCTGGGGCAAGCGCGCCAGCAAGCGCAAGGGCCGCCGCACCCCAGGCGCCGGCGGATGGCGCTTCCCCGGAAGCACGCCAGGTCCCGGCACCACCAGCACGCCCCCGCCCGGTGGTGGCCGTACGCGGCGCAGCCCCTTCGAGAGCGCCGCCCACACCGCGCCCACCACCTACACCGTCACCAGCGACCACGTCCCCGGCAGCCGCGCCAAGCGGTGGGAGCCCGACGGCCTGACCACCGGCGCCCCCGCGCTCCCCGCGACCGGGCCGGCCGCCCTCGACGCGGCCCCCACCACCGCGTTCCCGCGGCCCGGCACCACCCGCCCCAAGGAGGCCCGCCCCATGCCCCCCACACCCGCACGCCAAGACCCGCGCCTCGTCAAAGCCCGCCACCAGGCCGCCCGCACCGGCCAGCAAGTCATCGCCCAAGCCCGCCACATGGACGCCCAGCACGAAACAGAGATCACCCTCGACGACGCCCTCGACGAATACGGCGACTTCAAGGACGACGGCTTCAAAACCCACGACCAGGCATCCAAGCTCGCCGCCCGCGGACGCAAACTCCAAGGCGTCCTCGCCCTGTTCGCCGAAGAACTCGCCACCGACCACAACGTCGTCGGCGCCCTGTTCTCCGCCGCGATGGCCCGCATGTCCGAGTCCATGGACCTCCTGGCCCGCATGTCCGACGAAATGCAGATTTCCTCCCTTGAGGCCGCCGAACTGGCGGAGGCCGCGGACAACGACCTCAACGACGCCTACCGGCCCATCACCCAGGCCACCGCCGACGCCGGCCTGGCCACCCCCTCCGCGCCTATCCACAACCAGAGCTGAAGGAGACAGCCATGAGCGACGGAACCGCCATCGAACCGACCTCCGTACAGACCGCAGCCGAAGCCGGCGGCAGTGCACCCGTCCCCGCGGGTGGGGAGGCGGAGCGGCCCACCTGGTCCGGCGCCATCTTCGGCATCCTCAACTTCGTCACCCTCGCCCTAAGGATCATGGCCCTCGCCGCCGCGGCCGCCATCCTCAAAGAGCAACTGCACCTCCTCAAGGCGCGCATGCACCAGGACGCGCAGCGCGCCCGGCGCCTCGCCGGGCACCTCGCCCAGGCTGGTGCCGACGCCCACTTCCAGGCGCAGGCCTTCGAGGTTGCTGCCGCCTTCGACCGCGTCGCCGAGGCCTCCGGTGAAGTGGCGAACGCCGCCGACGGTATGGAAGCCGACGCCAACGGTGTCCGCGACGCCCACCAGGCCGAGTACGGCGGCATCTACGAAGCCGTGCAGGCCTCCCCCTACGCCCAGCCCAAGCCCGGCTTCAACCGCGTCCGCTAACCCACCCCAACCCTGCTGAAGGAGGAACCATCGTGGCCGTCACCCAGACGACACCCGCCCCCGCCGCCGACGGCCCCCGCCTCGTTCCCGCCCGCTCCATCCGCCGCCGCGCCCGCCTGGAGCGCCTCACCTACGGTGCTGCCGCCCTCGGTATCACCATCGCCCCCCACAACCCCGACTGGTGGCCCGCCCACCTCGGCGCCGCAGGCCTCGCCGCCGGAACCCTCTGGCGCCTCTTCGACAAGTGGGGCCAGACCCCCCTCGGCCAGCCCCACGCAGGCTTCCTCAAGACCTGCCAGAAAGCCCTCCCGGTCCTCACCGGCGCCGGCATCTACCTCACCAACCTCCTCATGCCCGGCACCCCGTGGTGGGAGTACGCCGACGGCGCCGCCTGGGCCGCCCTGATGGGCCTCACCACGCCCCTCACCCACGCCGCGAACCTCCTCGCCCTCGTCCCCACCCCCGACCCGGAGACGCCCGAGCTCGAGGCCGCAGCCCCCGCACAACCCGCGAACTTCGCCGAGTACCGGGCCATGCAGTGGACGGCCTCCGACGCCGGCCGCGACACCCAACTCACAGGCGTCCGCCAGTACTGCGACAACCAGGGCCGCCCCCTGCCCGACTTCGACGCCATCGTCGTCGCCCAGCAGGGCAAGCCCGTCCCCACCCCCAACCCCACCACCCTGGCCGCCGCCTTCGACATGCCCGAAGGCACCGTCACCCTCCACCCCATCGACGGCTCCGGACCCGGCCGCAAACTCCTCACCGCACGCCCCACCGAACACGCCACCCAGGCCATCCAGAACAACGACCCCGTCCACCAGATCTGGAACCAGAAGATCGCCACCCCCGGCGGCGGCGCCCCCGGCATGCTCCTCACCAGCTACCGCGCAGAGCCCAACCGCATCGCCCTGCGCGTCGAAGCCCCCGAAGACCAGCTCATCCAGCTCAACCAGAAACTCATCGCCCGAGGCTTCGGCTACAAGGACACCAGCCTCGTCATGGTCGAAACCGACAGCCTCGGCGACGGCCTCATCTCCCTCTACAAGGAGCACCCCCTGCTGAACGTCCGCGAAGCCACCCGCGAAGACCTCACCATGGCCCCCGACGGCACCATCGCACTCGGTCAGCAGCCCGACGCCCGCACCGGCCGCGTCCCCCTCTACGACCCGCAGATGGGCGCCATCACCGACCTGTACGTCGGCGCCCCCGGAGCCGGAAAGTCCGTCACCCTGCTCCACGTCATCGCCGCCGAACGCCTCTCCGGCATCGTCTCCATCGTCGCCGACGCCCAGGACGGCATGTCCCTTCCCGAGGTCGACGGGCGCGTCTTCCACTTCGGCAAGGGCATCGCCGCCACCGCCGCGACCCTCGCCGCCGCCAACGACCTCGGCAAATACCGGGAGAAGATCAGCGCCGAGAACGGCTGGGGCTCCTTCGAGATCGGCAACCCCTGGCCGCTCGTCAACGTCACCCTCGACGAACTGAACCGCATCCTGTCCGCCGACGCCGTCGTACCCCGCCCCTTCCGCAAGTGGGTCACCGGCCTCGTCGGAGACACCCAGTCCACCGGCCGCAAGCTCGGCCTCGGCATCCGCTTCGCCGCCCAGTCCATCCACCTCGCCGACCTCGGCGACAAGGACCGCATCCGCGCCAACGCCAAGAACGGCACCGTCTGGCTCGGCCGCACCAACTCCTCCACCACCCAGCACATGGCCCGCGACGGCGTCCTGCCCCCCGGCGTCGAAATCGCCCCCATCCCCCGCTACTTCGGAACCGGCGGCAACAACGCCATCGACGCCGCGTTCGAAGGCAAGGAAGCCAAGCACGGCCCGATCACCGCGGGCATGGCCAACATCATCAACGGCGGCAGCCTCTTCACTAACCGCACCTGGTTCGCCCGCAAGGAGAACAAGACCTACCCGCACCTCATCAACCTCATGGAATCCAGCCCCATCCCGTGGCTGACCGAGCAGGAGGTCGTCGTCTTCGGGATCTCCTACCAGCGGTGGCTGGCCTTCGCCGAGGCACTCCTGGCCGGAGAAGGCGAAGAGGGAATCCAGGAGGCCGTGGACGCGCACCAGGGCGTCGTGGGCAAGCAGGCCGCGTTCCTCGCCGACGACGACGAAGACGACCAGCCGTCCGCCGGCTCCATCAAGGACCGCATCCTCGACCTCCTCGCCGACGGCCAGCCCTGGCCCCTCAAAGACGTCCGCCACCGCCTCGACGACGTCGCCCCCGGCAGCGTCAACAACGCCATGACCGAACTCCGCGAAGCCGGCCACGTCCAGCCTGCCGGATCCCGCGGCACCTACCAGATCACCAACTAACCCCGCCCCGAAGGAGCACCCGCCCGTGACCACCCAGCCCGGCCACCGCCCCGCCGCCACCCCGGCCGGGCCCCACACCCCCGACACCCTCCACCGCGCCGCCCAGATCGCCGCAGCCGTCGACGCCGTCTACGAACAGCCCACCGCCATTCGCATCAACGACCCCGACATCCCCTCCTGGCAGGACGGGCCCCGCATCGGCACCACACCAGCCATCACCAACCAGCCCGGCGCACGACGACCCGCCATGAGCCAGCGCGCCGTCGACCTCAACACCACGATCCTCTCCAGCAGCGTCCTCGTCGCATCCCTCGGAGGAGCAACCTGCGCCGTCCTCTGGGCCTCCAGCGTCGCCAACTCCACGGTCATCCAGTGGATCTGCGGCTGCGCCGTAGCCGTCCCCGCCGCCCTCGCCGTCGCCGCTCTCGCCTTCAAGAGCTTCATGAAAAGCGCCAAGGACGTCGTCCAGGCCGCCCCGCCCCAGATCAACCAGTACTACACCGGCTACGTCGACCAGCGCTCCACCCACCAGAACACCCAGACCCGCGGCGTCATCGCCGTCACCAAGAACACCCCCGAACTTCCCCGCTAACCCCAGGAGCCCGCCATGGCCGCCACCCACACCCCGACCCGCCGCACCCGCAACACCCGCACACGCCGCCGCACCCGGCGCTTACCCCGCCTCGGCGGCTGGTGGATCGCCGTCATCCTCTCCGTCATCGCCGTCGCCAGGACCTGGCCCCTTTACACCGGCGCCGTCACCGCCCTCATAGCTGTAGCCGCCGTCATCGCCGTCGTACGCCCCCGACGACTCGCCCGCCCCCTCGGCTGGGCCACCACCCTCATCCACATCATCAACACCTACCGCACCCGCATGCCCGCCCCCGGACACCGCACCCTCGACGCCTTCCTCGCCATGAACCCCACCCAGTTCGAACACGCCATCACCGCCCTCGCCCGCGAAGACCGCAACGTCACCTACGCCCAGCAAGTCGGCCAAGCCAACGACCGCGGCGCCGACGTACTCATCCAAGTCCGCGGCCGCCGCATCCTCATCCAGTGCAAACACCACCAACCCGGCCACAACGTCAGCTCCGAAACCATCCAGATCACCAACGGCGTCTACCGCGACATCCACCACTGCGACGCCGCCATCATCGTCACCACCGCCGGCTTCACCGCATCCGCCATCGCCACCAACACGATGCTTCCCGCACCCATCCGGCTCGTCGACGGCCACGCCCTCACCACCTGGGCCAACAACGGCACCCCACCCTGGACATGACCCCCACGCGGGGGAAGAGGAAGCCACCTCAGACAAACCGCCGAATCTACGGCAGCATCAACACCACAGCCCGGGAACAAGGCAGTCCCCCCGCCCCAACGCCCAGGCCCACGGCCCCACCACCCGGCAACCCCCCGTCCGGGCAGGTGGGGCCGACCCCTATCCCGGGAGGCCAGCCGTGAACCGCCCTCACCGCAAGCTGAAACTCAACAACCGCACGACAACACCCCAACCAGTCACGATCGCCGAATGGGACGTGACACCCGGCCTCCACGAATGGATCGAAAGCGAGATCAAGCAGCGAGAAGACACGGCCGCCCCACTGGTAGGTCTCGGGACGTGCCCCGACTGGGGCCACTGCCAACCCGACTGCACACACCCGGTCGCCACCAACAACGCCACCGACATCCTGCGCCGCTGCACCGCCGACCGGAAGATCCTCGCCGCACACCCCTACACAACGCGCGTCATCAACCCGGCCTACGGCCCCCACTCCGCCGGATTCGGCTGCGAGACCTGCCACGACTGGGACGGCGTCCCCGAAGGACGCGGCAACTGCGCCACCATCCTCGCCCTCGCCGAAGCCTACGGACTCGAACCACCAGGCGAACAAGACGTCGAGATCATCCCCGGCTGACCAGCAGATCGAAGCCCGGACCGGTCCACGCCGGATTCGCGCGCGTGAGGCGCAGAGAGGGAGCAGGGCATGCCTGACCTGTACGGATGGATCGTGGAGCAGATCACGGCTCAGGAGGTGGTTGCCCGGGCGGCAACGGACGGCCCGTGGAGTCTGCATCCCTGCCGGACCGATGAGCCGGGCGTTCTTGAGGTTCGCCATGGGGAGCAGCGCGGGACTGACATTGTCACGGATGCCTACACGGCGGACGCCTGGCATATCGCCGTGAACGGGCCGAACGTCGCACTGCGCCGGTGCGCTGCCGACCGGAAGCTCCTCGCCCTGCACAAGCCGCGCGGCGTGGACTGGGATGCCGAAGGCCGCGACTGGGCCGGGAACCCGTACGTGTGTGAGGGGTGCGGGCAGGAGGGCATCTGCCAGGACTGGGTGACCGAGCACGCCAACGACTGCCCCGTCCTCCTGGCGATAGCTGAGGGGTACGGGCTGACGGAGACGGAGCGGGCGGTCCTGGACAGGCCGCGGTGGGAGCCGGCCCGGTCTTGCGGGCCGTCGGTGCTCGGGGAAGCCGTGGCGAGGGCGTGGGAGACGGCGGTACGTGCGTCCCTTCAGGCTTCCGGTGTCTCCAGGGAGGCCTTCGTGCTCAGTGATTCGGTGGAGCCGAGTCCGAAGGAGAAGGCTTTGAGCATCCTTGAGCCCGAGCTGCGGACTATTCGGCTGTACCGGCCGGCCGAGGGCCCTAAGCCCTAAGTTACCGGCTGGTTCGGGTGCGACCTGCGGAAACGCGGGCCCCGAAGCCCCACTCAGTCCATGAACGAGCCGTCCCGACGCACCTGATGCCGCGACAAGACGTGCTTGCACTGCGGGCAATGCCGGATCGTCCCCCGCTTCACGAACAGGCTGATCCCGCACGTCATCAAATGCCCGAACCCCGCCGCCAGGCTCTGGCCGGCCCGGCTCAGCCCCGGCATCGTGCACGTACGACAGTCACGGCAACCCATCGTGTCCCCCCTCAGAGATCAAGAGCCACAGAGTACGCACGGGGCTTCCGGTCGTCACCGGCCCGTACAAGCCCGGGACTTGATCGGAACACACCCGTCACAGACGGGCACACTGGGGGAGAGGGGAGTTCCGTTCCAACCCAAGGAGGTGATGAGCACTGTGCCAAAGCGCCAGAAGCCTCGCGGCTTCGCTTCCAAGGCACAGTGGTTAGGCGATACTTCTTCGCCAACCCGCGACTGAGGGCCCGCTTCGCCCACCAGAAGGCCCACGCCACGAAGGGCGGGCCCGTGGCCCGCTACCGCCGTCTACCGATGCGCAAGGGCGTCCGACGCCGCTGAACCGCGCAAGCCCCCGCCCACCCACTCGCTCAGTCCAGCCTGAACAAACCCCAGACGACCAAGCCGGACACGGCCAAAGCCGCCACACCGATGGCCACCGTGAGAGCTGCTGTGGTGACGAAGTCCCGCAAGCTCACGCCTCGTCCCACCACTCCAGGCCCGGAACGAGCCGGATCCCGTCGAACTCCTCGGCAGGCTTGAAGAACCCGCAGCCCGGGACCTCGCACTTCCAGCCCAGCCGCATCGGATCCTTCACCAGCAGATGCTGATGCTCATCCGCCCACTCACCAAGCAGCGGACCGTATGCGAAGACCATGCTGTCCAGTCGGAGATTCACGACTGCCCTCCCTCGCACCGGTGCACGCGGTACAGGACCTGCCCGCCCCACGTCTCCACCGTCTGCGTATCGCCCCGGCAGTCCTTCACCAGGCACGCCCGGCTGGCCCGCCTGACCGGCCGCCGCGGTTCCTCATCTGTGAGGCCCAGCTCCCGCTCGAGACGCTCGATCCTCGCGTAGTCGGGGCGCGGCCGATCAGGCATCAGACGATCCACCACAATCCATGGCGCCCGAGTGAAGAGTGGCGCACCCGGCTGGCGCCCTACCCAGGTGAAGAACAATGCGCAACCGGCGCTGAACACCCACACCACAACAGGGATCTCAGGCACGGGGCCTCCTTCACATCCTTGGCGTGCCGCCAGTATCCCGCTTACGCCGCCTTGGCCTGCCCCTGCTTCGGATCGGCCTGGTCGTCGACCGGCTCGCCGTCCGCCGGGTCCTCCAACGCCCCCTCGCCGTCGGCCGCCGGATCGTCCTGCGAGTCCGGCCCACCCGTGTTGAACGGGTCGCCGGCCGGGATCGGATTCGCGGCCTGCTTGTCGTCCCGGATCCGGGCGACCTCCTTCAGGACCTCTTCCTCATCCCACTCCGGGCGCAGCGTCTTCACCTTCATATAGGTGGAGATCGCCCCCGCCGTCTCCAAGAACGACAACGTCCGCCCCACCGCCTCCGGGTCCGGCTGCACCGCCTGCGGCCACGTCGCGGTCAGCTCCGCCGCAGGGTCCACGCCCTTCGCCTTGCAGTGCACGACATCCACCATCATCGTCGCCGTCACCAGATCCAGCAGCGCCGGCCGCTGATACAGGATCTTCGTCCCCCGCGTGGTCAGGGACTCCTCCTTACGCGCCACGACCTCTGTCGCGGTCGCGGCCACCGTTCCTTCATCCCCGAACGACTGGGCGGAGTAGCCGGCACTCGAGAGGATCTGCTTGCGCAGCGCGCTGCACGTCCGCTCATGCTCATCCACCCTGATGTTGAACTGGTTCATCGCCAGCGCGGTCGCACCCGATCCGTCGTCCAGCATGTTCAGCTGCACGAACACCTCACGGTCCAGGTCGAACATGCCGCCCGTGCCCGGCCCGTCGGTCTCCAGCATCGACTGCGGCAGCATGATCCGCGCCTTACCCAACCGCAGATCCCGCATCCACGACGTCCACGCCTCGTCCAGCGCCCCCAGCAGCGGCTCAATCCCCGCAAAATCCGAGCGCCCGAACGGGACCGCCTCCGGGATGTGCCCCCACCCACGGTTGGGGCGAATGTTCGGCAGATAGGCGACCAGCAGCCGGTCAACCTGCGTATCCACCATCCCCTTGTCGTTCACCCGGCCGGCCAGCCCCTCCGTCTCCGGGTGATCGGCCAACGCCATCGACATGCCCAGGACGTCCGCATCACCCTTGTACAGCCCGTACTCGATGCTGCCGGGCTCGTGCCGCTCCAGCAGCCGCCACACCTCCGACCCTCCGGTCGGAGAGTCCAGCTGCCGCCACACGGTCGCCGCCGCGAGGATCCCCCACTTCCACTCCGGGATCACTGCATCCGGGCCGAGAATGTCCCACCACGGGCGCGGCCGCAGGCTGACATCCCACACCACCCGCACATACACCCCTGACAGGGCCGACGCCAGCTCTGTGCCCTCCCGCATCGTCGCGTGTCCGCGGTCGTCCAGGTACCGCTTGATCTGCTCCGTCGTCGACTTCGCCAGCCCCGTGTCCTCCGTGGAGTCCGTATCGACCGTCACCGACGGGATGTCCGTCCACAGCAGGTTCGCGGAGAGCTCGGCCACGTCCGCGGCGATCGGCACATGCAGCTTCGCCTGCGGCTGACCCGGCGTCACCGGCTCCCCCCAGAACATCCGCGCCAACCCGCCCACAATCCCGCCCCGGTACTGGGACGGCTTGTTCAGGTCGAAGAACTCCCGCGCCCGCGGATTCTGTGCGTACGAGCCGGGCCCGCCGTACACCTGCGCCAGGTGGGCGGTGTCTCCGCCGTACCAGGCCCGCCACACATCCATATCAGCGAACGGCTCCGCGAACTGGACCGGGGGCCAGGGGGTCTTCCCAGACGGCGGCAGCGGCATGACAGTCTCCTTCGAGGGGTTGAGGGTCAGGCGGCGAGCGCGAGATGCCGCTGCCACAAAGCACGAGTGGTGAAGATCCCGTAGCGCAGGGCGTCCACCCCGTGGTCGGCGACCTTCAAGGGCTGCTCGATACCGCGCAGGGAGGCCTGGTCGTCCCAGCTGTAGCCGCCGATCTCCTGGATCAGCGCCTCACAGGACTTGTGGACGAGGAGCTTGTTCGCGGCCAGGATGCTCGAGACGGTGCGGATTCCGTCCATGACGTCGTTCTTCGCCGGCGTCGGGGTGAGCTTGTCCCGCTTCAACTGCGCACTGAACGAGGCCGCTGACGGGTCGACGGTAATGAACTGCGGGCGCACCGCGCCGATCCCGGGCACATCCTGCAGCCAGCCCCGCAGCCGCTCGCTGTACTCGGTGTCCGTGAGCTGCTTACGGGTCTGCCGCGCCTCGTAGCGCCACTCCGCGGCCGCATACAGCTTGCGGTCCCGGCCCAGACCCAACAGGACAGCGTGGAACGGGTTACTCGTGCCGTAGTCCACGCCCAGCGAGATCCACCGGTGGATGCCCTCGGACGGCAGGTCGGTGACGATGTGCCGGTCCCGGTCCCACGCGTCGTAGATCGCGCCTTCAGCGGCCACCCACTCGCCCAGGATGAACCGGCGGTAGAACAAGCCCTCATGAGAGGCCTTCTGGTCGGCCACGTAGTCGGGGTCGAGGAAGGGGTTGTCGTCGATGGTGAAGGAGAACCTGCGCACAGGCTTACGGCCGGACTGGGATAGCCAGTCCCGCATGAACCAGTGGGCGGGATTGTCGGGGTTGGTGGTGCAGAACAGCTGGGCGCCGCGCACCGACATCCGGCCGTAGAGCTGCTCGAAGAACACCTGCGGAATGAGGGTGACCTCATCCACGTAGGCACCGCACACCGTCATGCCGCGGATCTTCGGCTCGGACTTGGCGTCGTTCGCGCCGATCACATGCACGGTCCGGCCCAGGATGACCGCGGTCGGGGCGCCGGGCGTGTAGTGGATGAGCTTGGCGATGTCCCCGAACAGCGCCTCGTCCTGCATCGGCAGAAAAAGGTTCCTATGGATGGTCTGCGCCGTCTTGCCGATCATCACGAGCTCGCCCGTGGACGGCGCATTCGCAATGAAGATCAGCCACTTCAGGAGGGAAGCGATCGTCTTCCCCGACCGGATCGCGCCCTCCCAGCAGCAGATCTTCACCGTCGACTCGGCGACAGACCGGATCTGCTTCCGGGACAACGGCAGCGACTCCAGCGTGGTGGTCACGGGCTACGCCTCGCCGTCACCCTCGACGGCCTGCTCATCCTCGGTGCGCGTGAACGCCACCAGCGCCTCACCCAGCGACCCGAGCATCGACTTGGCCGAGTCCAGGTTCGACGCCTCCACCGCCGGCACCAGCTTCAGCGACCGGTCCACCGCCATCGCCGCCGTTGACATCAGCGCACGCTTCTCCGACGCCGGCGCCTCATCGAAGACGTGCTCCTCGTACGAGTTCTCCTTGCCGCCGAAGGAGTAGACGGTCGTCTCCTCCCACAGCTGGCGGCGCAGCCTCTCCGCGTCGGACAGCAGGTCCTCGGCAAGGATCGACCGGCGTTCCGCCATGTCGGCCAGGCGCGCCTCGGTCGCCGCCTGGATCTTCGACCGGTCGAAGGTGAGACCCAGGAACTCGGCGGTGCGGGACACCATCACGGGCGGTTTGTCGATCTCGCGGGCGATTCTGTTACGGCCGTAGCCGAGGTCGTGCAGCTCGCGGATCCGGTCGTGGAACTCCTCAGGCAGGGGCTGGGGCATCATGCGGTCCTTCGGGCTTGGGCGGGGACAGAGGCGCGGTGGGCGGCGCGGGCGCGCTGCTGCAGCAGGACGGGCAGCGCGGTGCCGGTGGTGTTGACGGTCCAGCGGGGATGCCACGGGATTACGACGCACCGGCAGTGCGGATGTCTGGGGGGCCCGGGGATTGCGGTGAGGAACACGGTCCGCTCGGGGGCCAGGGAGAGTCCGCCGGGGAAGCGGCCGCCGAGCCGGATGGAGCGGCCCGCGTAGGCGGCGCAGGCGGGGCAGGCCCCGGGTTCGGCCACCCACAGCATCCGCACCCCCGGGCCGAGATAGCGGGCCACGACCACAGCGGCGTGCGCGGACGCGGAGGTGACAGCGACAGCGACGCCGGCGGTGATGCGGGTGACCGCGCGGCGGGCGCGCGTGAACACGGACTTCAGTCCGGCCAGCCCGTACGCGGTGAGCCCCGCGGTCGTCAGGAGCGCCAGCGCGTGCGCGTGCTCTTCCTGCACGGCGGCGGGGATGCCGCCCGCGGCCCGATCAGCCGCTACGCCGGTCTCCGCAGCGATGGGGGGAGGGGCAACACCACGCAGCATTCCGACGATCCTGGAAGCGTGCTGAATGCCCATGGACGCCGCGGTGAACGCGGCGCGCTGCGCTTCGGCCATGGCGTAGGCGCCCTGGCCGTGGAAGGCGGCCTGCAGGGCTTTGCGGATGTGCTCGATGAGCGCGGCGAGTTCGGCGGGCGGGGGGATGTGCTGGGTTGTGGTGGTGGCCATCGCCCAGCGGAGGGTGGCGTCTTGCTGTGCGTCGGCCAGGGCCTTGGACAGCGGGCGGGCGGCGGCTGCGGCGTGGCGGTGTTCGAGGGCCCGCAGCAGGGCGGGCTGGCGTTGCGCGGCGTCGGCGACGTTCTTGGAGGACTCCACCACACCACCCCCTCTAGATCCGTGGAATCAAAGGCTCTCTTGCGTATCTGCCTTTGATTGTGCAGCATAGACCCAGGGTTTGGGTTAGCATCCATGCCAGACGTGGGCGGCCAAGGTGCCGCGATCAACCACGTCCAGGCAGCCCAAGGAGGCTCTGAGATGTCGACCCCCGCCCAGCCCGGAACGCCCACGACGGACCCCGGCAACCAGCCGGCCACCCCGCCCGCGCCCCAGGCACCCGCACCGACTCCGCCAGAGCCGGCCGCACCCGCAGCCCCGGCAACACCCCCCGCTACTCCCGCCGAACCCGCTCCGGCCACCGAGCCGCCGACCGAACCCAAGGCCAAGGCGCCCAAGTTCGAAGGCGACTTCGACCCGGCCCGCTTCGAGAAGCTGGTCGAGAACCTCCGCAGCGACGTCGAAGCCCAGAAGCAGAAGACGACCGCCGCAGAGCAGAAGGCCGCAGAGCAGCAGGCCGACCTCCTCAAGAAGGTCGCCGCCGCTTTCGGACTCGACACCGGCGAGGAGAAGCCGCCCACCCCCGAAGAGCTCACCAAGAAGCTGAGCGAAGAGCAGTCCCGGACCAAGGAGTTCGAGGACCGCGCCCGCCAGACCGAGGTGGAGCTCGCCGTCTACAAGTCGGCTGGGGCGCACGGCGGCGACCCCGACAGCCTCCTGGACTCCCGGGGCTTCGCCCAGGCCATCGCCAAGCTCGACCCGGCCGCTCCTGACTTCGCTGCCAGCGTGGAGCAGGCGGTCAAGCAGGCGGTGGAGGCGAACCCGAAGCTCGCCGCGAAAGCAGCCGAGCCGGCCAAGCCCGCAGTCCCCGCGGGCGGTGCGCCGATGGACGGGGCCCCGGGTTCGAAGCGGCAGCTGGGTGCGGAGGACGTCGCGCGGATGACCCCCGAACAGATCACCAAGGCCGTCGAAGAAGGACGCCTCACGTCCTATCTGGGTGGCCGGTAGGCATTAGGAGCCTCCGTGTCGATCAACAACTTCAAGCCGGAGATCTGGTCTGCCCAGGTTCTGACGGCTCTTCGCAGCAGCCTCGTTTACGCCCAGCCGCAGCTCGTCAACCGCAACTACGAGGGCGAGATCAGCTCTCGCGGCCAGTCGGTGCACATCACCACCATCGGTGACCCGACGATCTTCGACTACGACGCGGGCGACACCATCAACTACGAGGACGTCGAGACCGCGGGCACCGACCTGGTCATCGACCAGGGCAAGGCTTTCGCGTTCAAGTTGGACGACGTCGACAAGGCGCAGGCCCTGCTGAACCCGATGGCGCAGATGGCGACCAACGCCGCCTACGGGCTGCGAGACAAGGCCGACGCGTACGTCGCCTCCCTCTACACCGGGGTGGCTGCCGCGAACACGGTGGGCTCCACCGGCGCACCGATCGACACGTACACCACCCCGACCGACGCGTACAGCAAGGTCCTCGTCCCCCTGCGGACCAAGCTGAACCGGGCCAACGTCCCCATGGAGGGCCGCTACGTCGTAGCGAGCCCCGAGTTCATCGGCTCCATGCTCAACGACGACCGCTTCATCCGCGCCGACGCGAGCGCCACCACCGAGGGACTGCGCAACGGCTTCGTCGGCCGCGCCGCCGGCTTCGACATCCTCGAGTCGAACAACACGCCCAACCCGTCCGGTGACACGCAGGTCATCCAGGCCGGCTACCCCGGGGCGATCACGTACGCGGAGCAGATCATCGAGACCGAGGCGCTGCGCCTGCAGAACACCATCGCCGACGCCATCCGCGGCCTCCACGTCTACGGCGCCAAGCTGCTGCGCCCCACCGGGATCGCCGTCGCGTTCGTCAACCCGGCCGCCTAGCCCTCCCAGGGCACCGACACCTCTCGTGCGCTGATCCCCTAGGAGGCCTCTCATGGCGCGCACCGCCGTCACCTACACCGCTCTCACCCCCAACGGCCACACGTCCGACGTCGCCGGCACCACCATCGACGCGACCCTGGTCACCAACGGCGTCATCATCAACGACGTCGACCCCGAGCGCACCGTGCTCCGCGTCGCGAACACCGCGACCGGCGCGAAGAACGTCATCGTCCGCACCGGATCCGGCAGCCAGTCGTGGATGGCCGGCCAGGGCGACCTCACCGTCGCCGTGGGCGCGAACACCGGCAAGGAGTTCGTCGGCCCCTTCACCTCCGCCCGCTTCCAGCAGCGGGGCACGAAGCTGTACGTCGACTTCGAGTCCGGGTTCCTGGGCACCATCACCGTCTTCAAGCTCCCCAAGGCGTACTGACCATGGCGGCGCGCGAATACGAAGGCACCGGTGGGCTACGGCTCACCCTCGAGGACCCGCTGTCCCCCGAGATGGCCAAGCAGGTTGCCGCCGGGCACTTGCACCCCGTCGACGGCAAGCCCACCGATGTGGAGGCCGGCGACAAGTCGCTGGTCGTCGTGCACGGCTCGGAGGCCGACACCGTCAACCGGGTCGGCGACCACCGCCGCGCACCCGGGGAGCGGCCGGGCGAGGACGCCCTGCCGGGCGAGTGGGCCACCTACGCGGTCGCCCTGGGCCTGAACGCGGGCCAGGCCTGCACCCTGACGCTCACCCAGCTGCAGGAGTGGGTGGACGCGCACGAGTCGGCGCTCGGCGAGGGCCAGGACGCCCCCGTGCCGAACACCGACCCCGAGACCCCGGTGGAGCCCCTCCCGGACCGGCCCGCGAAGTCCGCGGCCGTCGCCGAGTGGCGGCAGTACGCCATCGCCCTCGGCATGGACCCCGACCAGGCCAAGGACGCCACCAAGTCCGACTGCCAGGACTACGCCCAGGTCGTCGAGGACGCCCGCGACACCGCGCAGCCCAGCGAGGACGAGACCGGGGGCCAGGAGTAGTCATGGCGCACGCGACGATCAGCGACCTCGAGGCGTGGCTCGCCCCCGAGCCCGCCCCGGCGAACGCGTGGCGGCTCCTCGAGCAGGCCTCCGACGCGATCGACGGCGCGCTGACCGGCGCCATGTACAGCCCCGAAGACCCCGAAGTCCAAGCCGTCCTCACCAAGGCGTGCGTACGGCAGGCCCAGTTCATGATGGACCGCGACGACGAGACGGGCGCCAACTCCGACGTACAGTCCATGACGGTCGGGCAGCGCTCCATCACCCGCCGCGCCCCCAACAACACCAGCAGCAGCGGCGGTTCCGGGGTGCCGGTGGGCAGGCAGGCTGCCCTCGTCCTGCGCAACGCCGGGCTGCTGACCATGTGGCCGCTGGTGACCGGCTGATGCCCGGGCCCATCGGACGCCAGTCCGTCACCGTGCTGGACGCCCCCCTCATAGGCGGCGACTACAACACCCAGGTCCGCGACTGGGACCACCCGACCCAGACGGTCGTGTCCGGCTGCACGGTCGACTACACCACCGCCTCCCGCACCCGGCAGGCGGGCGACCAGACCACTACCCGCGCCCAACTCTTCATGCCCCCACGGGCGATGACGGTCGTGAGTGGGATGCGCGTGGCGTGGGACGGCCGCACCTGGGACGTCGACGGTGTGCCCGCTACCCCGGAGAGCGCAGGCCCGCTGTCCGGTCAGGTCATCTCCCTGCTGGAGGTGAAGGGCGCATGAGCAGCGACGTCATCATCACGGTGGACCTGGACGAGGACGCCATCCACAACCTGCCGCTCTCCCGCGAAGTGCAGGACGACCTCGCCCAGCGCATGGACCGCGTCGTGGACGTAGCCAAGGCCACCGCCCCGGTCCTCACCGGCGCCTACCGGGACTCCATCCACCGCGTGGAAGAGCCCGACCCGGACGGCACCGTCAACGTCGACGCCACCGTCGACTACGCCTACTACGTCGAACACGGCACCCGACAGGTCGACCGCAACGGCCACTCCATCCACCGCCCCCACTACACGCTCTCGCACGCCCTGGACGCGGCAGGGGGCGATCACTGATGAAGGAGACCACCGCCATGGCTGACCCCGCAGACCTGGTCACGCTGAAGCTCATCTTCTGGCACAAGGGCAAGCAGCCCGGCGACACCGTCCAGGTCCGCCGGGACGAAGTCCGCTCCTGGTACGGGTTCGCCGAACTCGTCGACGACGTCGAACCGGCGAAGGCCGACGAGAGCGCGGACACCGGCGCGCAGAAGACCCCCGACAAGGCCGACGACACCAGCACGCCCGCGAAGGCCCCGGCCAAGACGAGCACGGCCAAGTAGCGATGACGACGCCGGTTCTCCCCGACAGCAAGCAGATCGCCATCGATCTGCTGCAGAGCGCGCTCGGTAGTACCGCGCGTGTCGTCGGTGAGCTCCCGGACTCGGCCGGCTTCGACGCCGAGCTTCCCCTGGTGCGGATCCTGCGCATCGGCGGCACCGCCGGACTGCGCGGCTGGGCCGATCCCTCGGCGATCGACCGGCCCCGCTTCTCCGTCGACTGCTACGCGCTCGCCAAGCCCGCCCTCGGCGCGGCCATGCGCCTCGCCCTCAGGGTGCGCGGCGAGTGGGAGCTCCTGCCCGGGCAGGCCACCGCCGACGGGATCGTCACCGCCACGTCCGAGGAGACCGGACCACAGGACCGGCCCGAAGAACCCAACACCGGGGTTCGCCGGGTCGGCATGACCCTGGGGATGAGCGTTCGCCCACCCCGAACCGTGAGCTAGGAGGCCCGTCGTGGGCAACGCAGACAACATCAAGATTGGCGTGAAGGGCCGCGCCTACGTCGCCGACGTCGGCACGACCTTCCCCACCAGCCCCTTCGTCGCCTGGGGAACCGGCTGGGCCGACCTCGGCTACATGCACCCCGACGGTCTCGAGGAGGCCCTCGGCGAGGACCGCACCGAGATCAACGCCTGGGGTGAGGAAGCCCCGGTGAAGACCCGCGTCAAGTCCCGCGACGGCTCCTTCAAGATGAACTTCCTGGAGACGACAGCGGAGATGCTGTCGCTCTACTACGCCGTCCTCATCTCCGACATGACCTCGGTGCCGGCCGTGGTCGGGCCGCCGGCGACCGGCCAGTACCTGTCCTTCGGGACCGGGCAGGCATCCCCGGGCATCGAGAAGGCCCTGGGGATCGACATCATCGAGGGCGACGAGATCGAACGCATCATGATTGCCCGCGTCGACGTGTCCGACCGCGGCAACCGCAAGCGTTCCGCGGACGACGCCAGCGGCTACGAGCTCACCTTCAAGCCGCTCGCCGCCCCCTCCGGCGGCCAGGCCGTCCAGCGCTTCATCACCAACATCGCCCTCCCGGCGTAACCCCCTGAACTGGTGGTCCGCCGCGCTCACATCCCTGGGCGGGGGCGGCGCCGGCGGACCACCACCCCACCCCTCAGCTCCCCGCCCTGAGCCCCTGCCCTAGAAGAGAGAACCCGCCGTGTCCAAGCCCAACCGCAAGGTCGTCCGCCTCCAGCAGATGCGCGCCCAGCGCCAGGCCGCCGCGAAGGTCCAGTTCGTCGACATCGTCTTCGACAACGAACAAGGCCTCGAGGAGACCTGCACCTTCCCCGTCCAGGACGACTGGCCGCTGGAAGTCATCGAGGAAGTCGAGGAGAAGGGCGGCAACGCCAACCTCAACGTCCTGCGCGAACTCGCCACTCCCAAGGAGGCGTTCGACAGGCTGGTGAAGGTCGCCAAGCTCACCGTCGGTGAACTCAAGGACCTCATCAGCGAGATGGACGGCGAGGCGGGCACCAGCCAGGGGGAAGGCTCTGGCTCCTCGCCCTCCTCCGAGAGCACGCCGGAGCCGTCCGAGCCGACCTCCAGCGCTACTACCCCGGCCGCCGCCTAGAGGAGTTCTGGGCCATGTCCTGGGGTGAAGGAACCATGAACTGGGCCGAGCTCCGCGACCTGGTCACCAACCTGCCCGAGGACTCCGCCACGAAGGCCGCCTACGCGGGCGACAGGGACGGCCACCGGTGGAAGCAGGACACCTACCTGCAAGCCACCACGGTCAACCTGCTGCAGCTCATCGCGGCCACCCTGTGGAAGGCCCACCTCAAGGGCGACCCGCCGGAGATGACACCGGTCCAGCCGCCCAAGCTCGCCGCGGACGAGGAACGCGACCAGCTCGCCGAAGCACGCACGGCCCGCAACCGGGCGCTGCTGGACAGCCTGCGCCCGCAGCAGGACCCGGCCGTCACCGCGGCGAAACAGGCAGAGATCGAGCAGTGGCTGGCCAGGATCCGCGAACTAGAGCAGGCCAAGGCCGCACAGCCGCAACCGCAGTCGTAGAAGAGGGGAGGGCAGCATGGCCGAAGCCACCGTCGTCGGCTCCACCCGGGTCAGTCTGATCCCGGACATGAGCCAGTTCGGCGACCGGCTCCGTATCGAGCTGCCCTCCGCGATCCGCGAACCCGCCAAAGCCGCCGGCGATCTCGCCGGGGACACGATCCGTACCGCCATCCTCAAGAAGCTCGCCAAGCCGATCGGCGTGAAGGTCACCGCGTCCCTGGACGATGCGGCCGCCAAGACGTCCCTGCGTGCCCTCACCCAGGACCGCACGGTCAAGGTGGTCGCCGACCTCGACGACAAGGCCGCCAAGACGGGCCTGGACCGGCTCACTGTGGGCCGCAAGGTCACCATCACCGCCGAAGTCGACGACACCGCCGCGAAGTCGAAGCTGGGGGCGCTGTCCGGGCAGCACACCGTCGACATCCTCCCGAAGATCCAGCAGGCCGCCTACCGGCAAGCCGAACAGCAGATCGCCCGCCTGGTCCAGGACCGCGTCGTCAACATCCGCGCCAGCGTGGACACCCGCGTGGCGGCGAACGAGATCCGCAACTTGATCCAGCGGCGGGTAGTCCGGATCGGCGCGGACGTCGACACCCGCGTCGCTGCCGCCGACCTCGCCAACCTCACCCAGCGGCGCACCGTCCGTATCAACGCCGACGTCGACACCGCGGCCGCGGCCACCCGGCTGGCAGCGCTGACCCGGGACCGCTCCGTCAACGTCCGTATCCGCACCCTCGGCCTGGGCGCCCTCACCGGATCCCTGGGGTCCCTCGGCTCCTCCGGCTCGAGCAGCAGTGGCGGCATCGCCTCCCTGGCCGCGACGGTGCTGAAGTTCACCACGCTCGCAGCGACCGCCCTGCCCACCATCGCCTCCCTCGCCCAGGCCCTGGCGCAGATGGGCCCCCTCGCGGCCACGGCCGCACCCGCGGTCGCCGCGCTCGGCGGCGCGTTCGCCGCGTTCAAGGTCGGCACCATGGGCGTCGGGGACGCCATCAAGGCCGCCTTCAACCCGGTCGCCTCCGAGGCCACCAAGGCGGCCACGGCCACCCGGCAGGTGGAGAACGCGCAGCGCTCCCTCACCCGCGCCCAGCAGTCCCTCAAGGACGCCCAGGTCCAGGCCGCCGACCGGGTCAAGCAGGCCAACCAGCAAGTCGCCACTGCCGAACGCGACCTCACCGCCGCACAGCGCGATGCACGCCAGGCCCAGCAGGACCTCAACGCGGCCCGCCACCAGGCCGTCCGTGACCTGCAGGACATGAACAACCAGCTCAAGGACTCCCGCCTCGACGAGGAAGGCGCCACCCTCGCCGTCCAGCAGGCCGAGGAAGACCTCGCCCGCACCCGCTCCGACCCGACCGCCACCCAGCTGCAGATCCAGCAGGCCGAACTCGCCAAGGAGCGGGCGGTGCAGTCCCTGGACGAGCAGCGCCTGGCCACCAATCGGCTCGAGAAGGACACCGCGGCCGCGAACAAGGCCGGCGTCGAGGGCAGCAAGACGGTTCTGCAGGCCAAGCAGCAGGTGTCCAACGCGGATCAGCAGGTCGCCGACCGGCAGCGTGCCCTCGTTCAGGCGCAGGCCGATGTGGTCAAGGCGCAGGTGGAGGGGCAGCGGCAGATCGCCGACGCCCAGCAGGCCGTTGCCGATGCCGCCCGCAGTGTGGCCGATGCTCAGCAGAAGGCCACCACGCAGGTCTCCGCTCTGGATACGGCGCTGTCGAAGCTGTCGCCGAACGCGCGGGCGTTCGTCGGCCAGTTGCAGGCGATGGCCCCGGCGTGGCGGGACATGAAGCTCGACGTGCAGGACCGTCTGTTCTCCGGTGTCGCCACCCGGCTCGGCACGGTGGGTGCCCAGGTTCTGCCGACGGTGCGCCGCGGCCTGATCGGCGCCGCCGGCGAGCTCAACCTCATGGGCAAGAACGCGCTGACCGCCGTATCGAACCTGCAGAAGACCGGGCAGCTCAAGCAGATCTTCGACGGCGTGACGACATCCCTGGGGAACGTGTCCCGCATCCCCGGCCAGATGGTCACCGGGTTCGCCCAGCTCAGCATCGCCGCGCAGCCCGCGTTCGACCGCATCACCGCCGGCGCCGCAAGCGTCGTCGACAAGGTGATGGGCAAGCTCGCGGCCGGCATGAAGGACGGCAGCCTCACCGACGCCATCAACACCGCCCTCGATGTCGCCCTCCAGTTCGGCCAGGTCCTGGGGGACATCGGCGGCATCCTCGCCGGGGTCTTCAAGGCGGCATCCGCGGCGGGCGGAGACTTCTTCGGGACGATCGGCGCCGCCCTCGCGGAGATCCGCCGCATCATCGAACTCCCCGAAGTCCAGGCAGCCCTCACCCAGATCTTCAAAGCCCTCAACGCAGTCGCGACGCTCATCGCGGGCACCCTCGGGTCGGTCATCCAGGCAGTGCTGCCGCTGCTGGCCGTGCTCGCCCCCATCGTCAAGGAACTCGCCGAGAAGTTCGGGCCCGTCATTGCGCAGGTTCTGGGCGCGCTCGGCAAAGCCCTCATGCCGGTCATCGACGCGCTGCTGCCCGTCCTCCTCAACGTCGGCGGCATCCTGGTCGGTCTGGTCACCGGCCTGATGCCGCTCCTGCAGCCCCTCGGCAACCTGATCGGGGCGATCGTCACCGCCCTCGCCCCCGTGGTCTCAGCCCTGGGGGCACAGTTGGTGCCGGTCGTTGCCTCGCTGGCGCAGGGCCTGGCCCCGGTGATCGGATCCCTGGTCCCGGCCGTGCAGAGCCTGGGCCAGTTCATCGGCCAACTCGCGCCGCTGTTCCCGCAGATCCTGCTGGCCATGATGCCGCTGCTGCCGCCCCTGGCCCAGCTGACGGTGTCCCTGCTGACGCTGGCCCTGCAGGTCATCACCCCGCTGATGCCGCTGATCGTGATGCTGGCGGGCCTGCTCACCAAATCCCTCGCCACGGCGATCGGCACGCTGGTCCCGGTCATCGTCACCGTCATCGGCTGGATCAAGGGTTTCGTCGATGCGGTCACCGCGGCCGTGAAGTGGATCGTCGACAAGTTCAAAGCCCTGTTCGACATCCTCCTCGGGCATTCGATCATCCCGGACATTGTGCTCGGCGCGATCTCCTGGTTCTCCCGCCTGTGGAAGCGCCTCGGTGAGATCGTCGGCGCACTCAAGGACGGCATCGTCAAACGCTTCGGGCAGGTCAAGGACACCTCCAGCAAGATCTGGAGTGGGTTCTGGGGCAACGTCACCTCGACGGCGTCCAACTCCTGGAAGGACATGCGGCGCGGCTGGGACACCTTCGCGGACTCCCTGACCGCCTCCTTCAAGCTCGTCGTCAAGGGTCTCGGGAAGATCTGGGGCGGCCTCGCCGACTACGTCAAGACGCCCATCAAGTTCTGGATCGACACCGTCTACAACAAGGGCGTCACCAAAGTCTGGAACGCCACCGCGGGCAAAATCCCCGGCATCCCGGACCTGAAGCCCATCGGCCTGCCCAAGGGCTTCGCCCGCGGCGGCATCAACACCGGCCGGGCCCGGGGCGGCGTCCTGCCCGGCTGGTCGACCTGGCGCGACGGAGACGACCAGCTGGTGCCGATGCGGCGCGGCGAGGGCGTCTACGTGTCCGAGGTGATGCGCGACCCCTATGAGCGCCAGCGCCTGTACGCGCTGAACGCGGCCGCGATGCGCGGCCAGCACCCCTCCACCGTGCGCGCCCAGTACGGGTTCGCCGGCGGCGGCATCTTCGGCGACATCGGCTCCGCCATCGGCAGCGCCGGATCATCCATTGCCAGCGGTGTGGGCGGGGTCCTGAAGAAGGGCACCGACGCCGTCCGCGGCACCCTCGGCGACCTGGCCGCCAAGGCGTTCAAGCCCATCAAGAAGGGCATCACCGGCGCCCTGGGCTCCAACGTGAACACCTACCCGGGGATGATCGGCGCCGCACCGCTGTACATGATCGACAAGGCGATCGACTACATCCGCGGCAAGGACATCCCCGACGCGTCCGGGCAGTGGATCAAACCGGTCAACGTGCCCTACGGCACCCGGTTCGGCGTGAAGGGCTCCATGTGGAGCAGCGGCCGTCACACCGGCCTGGACTTCCCCGCCCCCGTCGGCCGGAAAGTCGTCGCCGTCGACAACGGCACCGTCAAGTCCGCCACCAACGGCGGCCCCTACGGCAAGCACGTCATGGTCAACCACGGCGGCGGCCTGCAGTCCCTGTACGCGCACATGTCGGCGATCGCCGCGAAGGTCGGCGACGGCATCCAGCAGGGCGGCCGGATCGGCAGTGTGGGCGCGACCGGCAACGTCACCGGACCCCACCTGCACCTCGAGGCCCGCCTCAACGGCAAGTCGATCGACCCCATGCCCTACCTCACCGGCGGCGGCACGGGAGACGGCGGCTCCGGCGTGCAGCGCTGGAAGGGCGTCGTCACCCAGGCCCTGGGACAGGTCCACCAGTCCCTCGGCCTCGTCAACACCACCCTCAGGCGGATGAACCAGGAGTCCGGCGGCAACCCCAAAGCGGTCAACCGCACCGACTCCAACTGGAAAGCCGGCCACCCGAGCGTCGGGCTGATGCAGGTCATCGAGGGGACGTTCAAGGCGTACGCCGGGAAGTACCGCAAGACCGGCCCGTTCATGTACGGCGTCAGCGTCGACCCACTCGCCAACATCTACGCCTCCATGAAGTACGCCCTGGCCAACTACGGCAGCCTCGCCGCCGCATACAACCGGCCCGGCGGCTACGCCCGCGGCGGTATCCTCGGCGGCGGCATCCGCATCGGGCGCGGCCTGCCCCGCGGCTACGCCACCGGCGGCGTCATCAAGGTCGGCGGCAAACGCATCGACACCGGACCCCTTGCCGCATCCGTGGGCTCTGATTTCCTCAAGCAGCTCACCGGCACCGCCGCGCAGATCGACGCCGCGATGTCGAAGGTGGCCACCGCCGTCAAGAACGCCTTCAAGGGCGTCAAGACGACCCTCGATGACCGGCTGCTGGCCAGCATCAAAAAGTCCAACGCCCACCTGGACCTGCTCGCGAAGCAGCGCGACGCCATCGCCGCGAAGATCACGCAGGCGAACACGCTGGCTGCGGACTCCACCACCCAGGCCGGCCAGTTCGCGGCCCTCACCAGTCTCCCCAACGGCGGCAACACCTTCGATGCGGGCGGCATCCTGTCCGGGCTGAATGTGCGCCTGGGGCAGATCAAGGCGTTCGGCGCGAACCTGAAGATCCTCGGGCAGCGCGGGCTGTCCAAGACGCTCCTGCAGCAGATCATCGCCGCGGGCCCGGACGGCGGCGCCTCCTACGCGCAGGCGCTGGTGGACGCCACACCGCAGCAGATGAAGGACATCAACGCCACCCAGGCGGCCATCACATCGGCGTCCAGCACGTACGGCAAGGACGCCGCGGACGCCATGTACGACGCCGGTTCCCAGTCCGGGAAGGGCTACCTGGCCGGTCTGAAGGCGCAGGAGACGGCGATCACCAAAGCGATGGCTGACCTGGCAAAGAAGATTCAGAAGACTCTCAAGGTAGAGCTGAAAATCAGCAGCCCATCGCGGATCACCAGGGCACTCGGGCGCTTCACCGGTCTGGGCTTCGCCTACGGCGTCAAGGACGCTGTTCCGCAGGCCGCTGCCGCTGCAGCCCGCATGGCCGCTGTGGTGCGCGCCTCCGCCGCCGCGACGACCTCCCGCATCGAAAGCAGCACTACGTCCGCCACCTACGGCGACCGCGTCCTCAACTACCAAGCCACGGTGCGGGAGCAGGCCTCCCGGGCGTCCATCCTCGCCGCCCTCGCTCTCGAGGACTCGCTGCACCGGCCCGTCGTCGTGGGAGGCTGACCGTGCCCATCCTCGTCCCCGCAGCCGCGGTCCCGCCGCCGGTCGTCGTGCCGTGGCCCACCCGCGTCAACGAGATGCCGCAGGTGTGGTTCACCGACCCCGCCGGGCTGACCACGAAGTTCAACGACTGGGCCAACGGCTGGGTGTTGCAGCCCGGCGCCAAGGGCCTGGACATGCCCGGCTACGACTTCAGCCAGGACCAGAGCCCCGGCATCGACGGCTACGCGATCCGTCAGGTCCGCGCCCAGGGCAAGGAGATCGCCCTCCCGGTCGCGTTCTGGGCGGACGACTCCCGTACCGCCTACCTCGCCCGCCGGCGCGGACTAATCCGCTCCCTGAACCCCAAGCGGGGCGAGGGCACCCTGACCGTCACCCAGTCCGACGGGGCCGCCCGCACCATCGGCGCCCGCTACAGCGCAGGCCTCGAGGGCGATGAGTCCCTGGACGCGGCCGGCGCCCGCTGGTGCATGGGCGTCCTCACCTTCGCCTGTCCCAGCCCTTTTTGGCTCGGCCCCGAGGTGACCACCGAGTGGCGGGCCGCCGTCTCCGGCACCTTCTTCCCCGTCCTCCCGCTCGTCGTCGGCAACAGCCAGGTCCTCGGCAGCGTGACGGTCGACAACGACGGCGACGACGACGCGTTCCCCGTCTGGACCATCACCGGACCGGCCACCGCCGTCAGTCTCACCAACGTCACCACCGGCGACGTCCTCGTCCTCGCCCACACCATCACGGTCGGCGACACGATCGTCATCGACACCCGGGAACGCCAGCAGACCGCCCTGCTGAACGGGGCCACGAACCTGTGGGGCGACCTGTCCGACGCCTCCACCATGTGGGCGCTCGAGCCCGGCATCAACGACCTCACGTTGACGGTGTCCGGTTCCACCAGCAACACCCGCGTCCGCATGACCTACCAGCCCCGCTACCTGGCCGCCTGAGAGGAGGCACACCCCTATGGACGGCAGTGCACTGCGTGTGTACGTACGCGACAGCGGCCTGCACCGGCTCGGGCAGATCGCCGAGTACACGCAGCTGACCGTGATTCCCCGCTTCAATGCGGTCGGCGCCTACACCCTCGAGGTGTCCGCCGACTCCGACAAAGCCCCCCTGCTGGTGGAGGGCAATGGGCTGATCATCCGCACCGGTTCCGGGGACACGATCATGTCCGGGCCGATCCGCACCGTCGACTGGTCCCGCTCCGCGTCCGACGGCGGCTCCGGGAAACTCACCGTCGGCGGCGTCGACGACACCGCGCTGCTCGCCCAGTACACGTGCTGGCCCAGCCCGGCCGCCGTCATCGGCTCGCAGACGGCCTCTGTGTACAAGCTGACCGCCATCGCCGCGGAGACCGGCATGCGCACCCTCGTCAACGTCAACGCCGGGCCCGGGGCGCTGGCCTCCCGCAAGAACCCCCTTCTCACCCTGTCCGCGGACGGCGGGCGGGGCGGCACCATCACCCGGCAGGTAAACCAGTTCGACAACCTCCTGAACGTCCTCGCCGACATCGGCAACACCGCCGGCCTCGGCTTCAAGGTGGTGCAGATCGGGGCCAGTCTCCAGTTCCAGATCTACCAGCCGGCCATACAAAGCGCGGCCCGGTTCGCGTTCGCGCTGGGCAACCTCACCGACGCCTCCTACTCCACCACCCCGCCCACGTGCACGCGGGCCATCGTCGTCGCGGGCGGCGGCACCTCCCCGCGGGTGTGCAAAACCTACGACCGCACCGACCCGCTGTTCCCCGGCCTGGTCATCGAGCAGTTCGTCGACCAGACCGGCGTGGACACCGCCAGCGTCGACCTTGCCGCGCAGATGGACCAGGCCGGCGCCGAAGCCCTCACCAACGGCGCCGGACAGGGCAGCCTGTCCATCTCCCCGATCGACATCCCGCAGCTGCGCTACGGCCGCGACTACAGCGTCGGCGACACCGTGGCCGCCGACGTGCGCGGCGACTGGTACACGGACGTCGTCCGCGAGGTCACCCTCACCTCCACCGCAGCGGACGCCACCACCGTCAAAGCCACCCTCGGCGGCGACTCCACCGGCACCTCCACCGTCGCCCGGATCTACGCCTACATCGCCCAGGTCAAGAAGGACGTCGGGCGCCTGAAGACACGAAAGGCGGCCTGACATGGCTGAATTCTCCGCGCCGTTCGACGGCTCGCCCATCGCAACGGAACTCCAGTGGTCCCGCAACGCCCGCCAGTGGGGCTCCGACGGCGTCCACACCAACGACCCCGCCTCCACCGCGCTGAAGGTCGCCGGGTCGGGCACCACCACCGTCTCCGTCCAGCCTGGCATGGCCTTCGTCAACGGCTTCTACTACCACCTCGACGCGGTCAAGAACCTGAACGTGCCCGCCAATGCGGGCGGCACGGCCCGCGTCGACCTGGTGGTGCTGCGCGCAGACCAGGCCGCCAACGCCGTCAACGCCTTCTACAAGACAGGCGGCGCCACACCCCCGCCGCTCACCCAGGCCGAAGACGGCGTGTGGGAGATCCCCCTCGCCCAGTGCACGGTCGCCGCCGCCTCCACCACGGTCACCGCGGCGAACGTTGCGGACCGCCGCTACCTCACCGGCCGCAGCGTCCTGCCGTCCATCGCCGGGGCCCGCCCGCCGAGCCTGAAGAACCAACTGCTCGTCGAGGACGGCAGCCTGTACGTCGGCGACGGGGCGACATGGCGGTGGATCGCCTCCCAGGGCGTCAGCGACTCCACCTACACGCCCGTGTGGACGGCCGGCGACTCCACCATCAACTGGGGCTCCGGCAGCCAGAACATCGGCCGCTACCAGGTCTCCAACAAGCGTGTCGATCTGACCATCCATCTGGTGCCCAGCGGTAACCCGCCCGCCTACGACTCGCCGATCGAGGTGTCCCTGCCGCCGGGGCTGCCCGCGACCAGCGCGGTGCGGTCGCTTTTCAAGTGGAACTACACCTCGGACAACGGTGAAGGGTCAGCGATCGGTGTCGCGATGGTCTTCCCGACCGAATCCCTGTCCAAGATCGCGCGGCTGCGTTACTCGATGACGCAGGGCACTTCGTCCACGGTCGTCCCCAACTCGTTCTCGATGTTCACCAATCAGCCGTTCAACATCCGCACCAACGATGTCCTCACCATCGACGGCTCCTACTGGCTCGCCTGAGCCTGAAAGAAGGAAACACAATGGCCAGGCACCCTTTCGGAGGCTCCCCCTCCGATTACGCCATGGAGAAGGTCGGCAACCAGCTCCTGCTGCGGCCCACCGCCGTCGGCACCGTCTGGGACGCCCTGACCGACGGCACCCAGCTCACCGACCTCACCGACCTGACCGGCAACCCCATCACCACCGTCACCGCCGACAGCGACGGCGCCGTCGCCTTCTTCGGCCCCGACGGAGTCACCAGCCTGTACGTCGACTTCGGATACGGGCGCCGCTACGCCATGGCCACGATCGACACCGGCGCCGTCCTGGCCGGCTTCATGGCCCAGGGCGGCACCCCGGGCGGCTGGGCCCAGCTGGACGGCTCCGGCCACATCGACCCCACCCAGATTCCCGCCCAGCTCGACTGGCTCAACGTCCGCACCTACGGGGCGGTCGGGGACGGGACCCACGACGACACCGCCGCCATTCAGGCAGCCATCGACGCCTGCCCCGAGGGCGGCGTCGTCTACCTCCCGGCCGGCGTGTACAAGACGACCGCCACCCTGGACCTCCTCAGCGGCGTCACCCTGCAGGGAACCCACTCCAACCTGATGATCGGGCCGGGGATGACGACGGCGGACTCCGCCTGCTACATCCAGCCCGCCACCCCCTTCACCGGCACCAGCGTCCTGAAGATCATCGGCGACGATGACGGCACCCACCCGGCCCTGTCCTCCGAGCAGCGGCTGCACAACCTGATGCTGGACGGCTCCCAGCTCACCGGCACCTCCATCGACGGCATCTTCGCCAAGGGCAACGTGCAGAACGTCCGCATGCGGGACGTGACGATCCGGCAGATGCCCAACAACGGCATCGTCACCGCCTCCAACACCGCGGGGAAGTACCCGTTCTCCTGGCGCCTGTACCAGGTGATGATCGACGGCTGCCACGCCAACGGCTTCCTGTTCTCCCTGATGACGGACCTGACCGCGGTCGACTGCCAGGCCATCGGATGCTGGGCGCACGGCTGGGTCCTGTCGAACCTGCCCAACTCGCATCTGACGAACTGCCGGGCCGAATGGTGCGGGAACTACGGCTACTACGTCACCGGATCGTGGGGCACCGGCGCCGGCTCCGGGGGAGCGGTGTTCACCGGCTGCTCCACCGACCGCAACGGCTGGGACGGCGTCCGCATCGACGCCACCGGCAACGGGCCGCTGCAGTTCACCGGGCTGATGACCCGCCGCGACGGCCGCAACGGCGGCGCGGGCGGAGGGAACTACGCGGGCGTGCGGGTCGCGGCCGCGACCATGCCGGTGCTGATGTCGAACGTCACCTGCTTCCCCGGCGTCGACGACGACGGCACCCAGACCAACAGCCCGCAGTACGGCATCTCCGTCACCGGCTCCTCCACTCGTGTCCAGGTCGCCGACGCCTACCTGCACGCCGCGACGAAGGGCCTCAACGACGACACCACCAGCACCGTCATCCTCGGCAACAACATCACCTACGCCACCGGCCTGACCAGCGCGCCGGTGCGCACCCCGCAGGCCGGTGGCCTGGACTGGCTCAACGCCAAGGCGTACGGGGCGCGGGCCAATGGCACCACCGACGACACCACCGCCCTGCAGGCCGCCCTGAATGCGTGCCCGTCCGGCGGCACCGTCTACCTGCCCGCGGGCACCTACGCCACCACCGCACCCCTGACGGTGCCGCCCGGCGTCACCTTGCGCGGTGCTCACGGCGACCACTTCGACAACCTCACCGGCTGGACGCAGACTGCCGCCCGCATCAAGCCGCTCGCCACGTTCTCCGGCGTCGCCGCGATCCTCATCCTCGATGCCCCGCTCGGCGGGTACGCCGCCAAGAGCTGCGAGCAGCGCCTGTACGACCTGACCCTGGACGGCACCGCGCTGCCCGGCGGGAACGCGGTCGACGGCATCCAGGCGCAGGGCACGATCCGCGGGATGGTCTTCGAACACCTGTCGATCAAGAAGTTCGGCGGGCATGGGATCTTCTTCACCTACAACTCCGGTGCCCCCGCCGGGCTGCCGCAGTCCCCGTACTCCAACCGGCTGCGCCGCATCGTCGCCTCCGACTGCGGCGGCAACACCTTCTCCTTCAACAACATGACTGACTCGACGCTCATGGACGTCGAATCGATCGGCTCCGCCGGGTACGGCTTCTTCCTGTCCGGCTGCGGGAACAGCACCCTGCTCGCCTGCCGGGCCGAATGGAACCTGCGCGGCTTTCACATCGTGCCCGGCAACGCCCAGCTGTCCCTGATGGGCTGCTCCACCGACCGCAACACACAGAACGGCATCCTCGTCACCGGCGGCAGTGCGGGCGCCACCGTCGTCATCACCAACGCCCGCCTGAACCGCGACGGCCGCAACGGGGGAAGCGGCGGCGGGAACTACGCCGGCCTCAACGTCGACACCACGCCCGCCTTCGTCAGTGCAACCGACGTGAGTGTCCTGACCGGCATCGACGACGACAGCACCGGCACCCGCAGCCCGCAGTACGGAGTGTCCGTCACCGGAAGCACCTACGTCGCCGTGCACAGCGGCATCCTCAACGGCAACACGGCCGGCTGGCGTGACGCAGGCGGCAACACCCGCCTGCAGCGCGGCCTCAACGTCCGCGAAATCGTCGGCGACCCCGCAGCCCCCACCAGCACCCTCGACGGCGGCGGCACCCTCGACGGCATCACCGGCAGCCTGTCCGTGGTCGGCCGCGCCCTCGGCGTGCCCCGCCCCGCCGACCACGCCCTGACCGCCTGGACCCAGGACCCCGCGACGATCGGCAACGGCTCCGCGGGCGTGAGCGGCACCGTGTACCTGGCCGCCGTGTACGTCCCGAAGTACGCCACGCTGACCAAGCTCATGTGGGGCATCAACACGGCCGGCTCCGGCGCCACGGCCGGACAGAACTTCGTCGGCCTCTACAGCGCGGCCGGAACACGGCTCGCCTCCGTCGGCGTGGACGCGCGCGTGACGGGCACCGGCCCGTTCACGGAGACCATCAACGTGGACGTCACGCCCGGCCTGTACTGGGTGGCGTTCCTCCTGGTGGCATCGACGATGCCGCAGATCTACCGCGGCGGCACCCTGTCCGGCGGCCTGCACGGCGCGAACACCTCCGGTGCGACTGCCCGCTTCGCGACGAACGGCACCGGGCAGACCAGCCTCCCCGCGACCATCACACCCGCGTCGAACGCGTTGACCAACCTCACGTTCTGGGGAGCGGTCGGCTGATGCCCCTTATCGTCGGCGCCGGCACCCCGGGTGTGATCACCACGGTGGTGTCGGCCGCACCCGGCTGGAAGGTCGACGCCTACGCACCCCGCGGCACCGACATCTCCAGCGTGCCCACGCCGTCGCACGTGGTGGCGTGGGCGCTTATCGCCACCGAACTCGCCCCGGGCGGGGCTGTGGTGGAGCCGGTGTTCGTGGCGGGGGGACGGACGTGGACACCGGATCAGTTCCGGGCCGCCTACGGAGCGGCCATCGAACTCAAGATCGCACCGCTATGAGGCGAGGGACCGACGCGGCGTGCACGTCAGACAGGAAGCACGGCCTCCACGGCGGTGCTTCCCTCGAGCCGCTCGACCGCGGTCTTCAGGGCGTGCCCGTCGGGACGGTTCCACCAATCCCCGTGACGGACGATCGTGGCACCGGCCAGGCCGCGCAGGACATGCGGACCGGACGCG
>NZ_MJAH01000026.1 GCF_001746295.1 Streptomyces sp. LUP47B
ATCTGGAAGCCCAGTAATGGGTGGAGGTGACCGGTACTAATAGGCCGAGGGCTTGTCCATATTTGCTCGCGTCCACTGTGTTAGTTCTGAGGCAACGACCGTGTCATGTTTCCGGTCGTAACTTCATAGTGTTTCGGTGGTCATAGCGTGAGGGAAACGCCCGGTTACATTCCGAACCCGGAAGCTAAGCCTTACAGCGCCGATGGTACTGCAGGGGGGACCCTGTGGGAGAGTAGGACACCGCCGAACTCCTTTTAGAGCTCTGGCTCTTGGGCACACAGCCCAAGAGCCAGAGCTTTTTTGCGTTGAGGTAGGGTCAGGGAGCATCGTTGGCACGTTTCCCACAGGAGGCCCCCGGGTGGAGGTCCAGGAGACCCGCGTCCAGACGGACCGGGTCCTCACCATCCCCAACATCCTCAGCATGGCGAGGCTCGTTGGGGTGCCGCTCTTCCTGTGGCTGATCCTCAGGCCCGAGTTCGGAGGGCCGAAGAGTGACACCTGGGCGCTGCTGGTACTCGCTCTGAGCGGCATCAGCGACTACCTGGACGGCAAGCTCGCCCGACGCTGGAACCAGATCAGCAGTCTTGGCCGGCTGCTCGACCCCGCGGCCGACCGGCTCTACATTCTCTCGACCCTGGTCGGTCTCACCTGGCGCGAGATTCTGCCCATCTGGTTGACGGCTGCACTGCTCTTGCGAGAGCTGGTTCTCCTGGTGATGGTGGGCATCCTCAGGCGTCACGGTTATCCACCGCCGCAGGTGAACTTCCTCGGCAAGGCTGCCACCTTCAACCTGATGTACGCCTTCCCGCTGCTCCTGCTCAGTGACGGATCTGGATGGATCTCGTCACTCGCTGCTATTTTCGGATGGGCGTTCGCAGGATGGGGTACAACGCTGTACTGGTGGGCAGGAGTGCTCTACGTGGTACAAGTCCGCCGCCTGGTCCGTGCGGACGCCAAGGCCGACTGACCCCGCCCATTGGCACGGCCGTGGCGGCTCGATGGCCCCCGGCAGAAAAGTGCGGGACAATCTGGACGGGTGAAGTCGGCTAGACCGTCGTCTCTTAAGGAGGACGCTTCCGACATGAAGGCCGTCGTGATGGCCGGAGGCGAAGGCACACGCCTTCGTCCCATGACCTCGAGCATGCCCAAGCCGCTCCTGCCGGTGGTAAACCGGCCGATCATGGAGCACGTTCTGCGGCTGCTCAAAAGGCATGGGCTCAACGAAACCGTCGTCACCGTCCAGTTCCTGGCCTCACTGGTCAAGAACTACTTCGGTGACGGCGAGGAGCTCGGCATGGAGCTCTCCTATGCCAACGAGGAGAAGCCACTCGGTACCGCCGGAAGCGTCAAGAACGCCGAAGAGGCGTTGAAGGACGATGCTTTCCTCGTCATTTCCGGTGATGCCCTGACCGACTTCGACCTCACCGATCTCATCAACTTCCACAAGGAAAAGGGCGCGCTGGTCACCGTCTGTCTGACCCGCGTGCCCAATCCGCTCGAATTCGGCATCACCATCGTCGACGAGGAAGGCAAGGTCGAGCGCTTCCTGGAGAAGCCGACCTGGGGGCAGGTCTTCTCGGACACCGTGAACACGGGCATCTATGTCATGGAGCCCGAGGTCTTCGACTACGTCGAGGCCGATGTGCCCGTGGACTGGTCCGGCGATGTCTTCCCGCAGCTGATGAAGGAAGGCAAGCCGGTCTACGGCTATGTCGCGGAGGGGTACTGGGAGGACGTCGGCACGCACGAGAGCTATGTGAAGGCTCAGGCCGATGTTCTGGAGGGCAAGGTCGACGTCGAGATCGACGGCTTCGAGCTCTCCCCGGGCGTCTGGGTGGCCGAGGGTGCGGAGGTGCATCCCGATGCCGTTCTCCGTGGTCCGCTGTACATCGGGGACTACGCGAAGGTCGAGGCCGGCGCCGAGATCCGCGAGCACACCGTGGTGGGCTCGAACGTGGTTGTGAAGAGCGGCGCCTTTCTGCACAAGGCCGTCGTGCACGACAACGTGTATGTCGGGCAGCAGAGCAATCTTCGTGGCTGTGTCGTCGGAAAGAACACCGACATCATGCGCGCGGCCCGTATCGAGGACGGCGCGGTCATCGGTGACGAGTGCCTCGTCGGCGAGGAATCGATTATTCAGGGGAATGTGCGGGTCTACCCGTTCAAGACCATCGAGGCCGGCGCCTTCGTCAACACCTCGGTCATCTGGGAGTCCCGGGGCCAGGCGCATCTCTTCGGCGCCCGGGGAGTCTCCGGCATCCTGAATGTCGAGATCACTCCGGAGCTCGCGGTGCGGCTCGCCGGCGCCTACGCGACGACCCTCAAGAAGGGGTCGACCGTCACCACCGCCCGTGACCACTCCCGCGGCGCGCGGGCACTGAAGCGGGCGGTGATCTCCGCTCTGCAGGCAAGCGCCATCGACGTACGCGACCTGGAAAACGTACCGCTGCCCGTGGCGCGGCAGCAGACCGCTCGAGGAAGCGCCGGCGGAATCATGATCCGGACCACGCCCGGGGTGCCGGACTCCGTCGACATCATGTTCTTCGACGGGGGAGGCGCGGACCTTTCTCAGGGCAGTCAGCGGAAGCTGGACCGGGTGTTCGCGCGCCAGGAGTACCGGCGTGCGTTCCCCGGTGAGATCGGAGACCTGCATTTCCCTGCCAGTGTCTTCGACTCGTACACCGGTTCTCTGTTGCGGAACGTCGACATCACCGGGATTTCAGAATCCGGGCTGAAGGTCGTCGTGGACGCGTCCAACGGCAGTGCGGGTCTGGTGCTGCCCAGTCTGCTCGGGAAGCTCGGCGTGGACTCGCTGACCATCAACCCTGGGCTCGACGAGTCCAGGCCGACGGAGACGGCGGACGCTCGGCGGTCGGGTCTGGTGCGGCTGGGTGAGATCGTGGCGTCCGCGCGGGCCGCGTTCGGGGTGCGGTTCGACCCCGTGGGCGAGCGGCTGTCCCTCGTGGACGAGAAGGGGCGGATCATCGAGGACGACCGGGCGCTGCTCGTCATGCTCGACCTGGTCGCCGCGGAGCGGCGCAGCGGCCGTGTGGCGCTGCCTGTGACCACCACGCGGATCGCCGAGCAGGTGGCGGCGTACCACGGCACGCAGGTGGAGTGGACGACGACCTCGCCCGACGACCTCACCCGGGTCGGACGCGACGACTCGACGATCTTCGGTGGTGACGGCAAGGGCGCCTTCATCATCCCGGAGTTCAGCAGTGTCTTCGACGGTGCGGCGGCCTTCGTACGGCTGATCGGGCTGGTGGCGCGGACGCAGCTCACGCTCAGCCAGATCGACGCGCGGATTCCGCGGGCGCATGTCCTCAAGCGGGACCTGGCGACTCCGTGGGCCGTCAAGGGACTGGTGATGCGCAGGGTCGTGGAGGCGGCGGGCGATCGCTTTGTCGACACGACCGACGGTGTCCGGGTCGTGGAGACCGACGGACGCTGGGTGATGGTGCTGCCGGACCCGGCCGAAGCGGTCACCCATCTGTGGGCCGAGGGGCCCGATGACGCGTCCGCGCAGGCCCTGCTGGACGAATGGTCGGCCGTCGTGGACAGCGCCGGCCGCTGAGACCCGCACGCGCGCGTGCCGGACAGGTGTCCCCAAAGGGGCCTGTCCGGCACGCCGATGGGGCCATTCGGAGGTAGGGGCCGCGACGTGCGACGATGTGCGGCATGCCGCAGCAGCCCCCCATTCGGAGCACCCCCACGCGCCACACGCGTCCGGACGCCTCCATGTCGCTGCTCACCAACGTCATGGACCACAGCCTCGACGACGGGTACGCCGAGGCGGCGGCCCGCACGAAGGCGGCCGGTGGCACTGGACTGCCCAGGACGCTGCGGGCGAGGCTGGGGCTGGCTGTCGGCCTGGTCCTCGCCGCTCTCGTGGTCACCGTGGGGGCGGCGCAGGCGCGGGTGGCGGCTCCGGTCGTGGCCAAGGAGCGCGAGGAGCTCATCGACCGAATCGACCGCGAGACCGAGACGGCGGACAAGCTCGAAAAGAGCGTCGACCAGCTGCGCGGCGACGTGAGCACGCGGCAGCGCGAGGCGCTCAAGCAGAGTGGCGGCAGCGGCCAGGCCGACCTCGTGGGCATCCTGTCGGGCGCGGTGGACGTGCACGGCCAGGGCGTCAAACTCGTCGTGAACGACGCCAAGGAAGCCAGCACGGGCGGCGACGGGAATCCGCGTGAGACGACGGGATTCTCCGACACCGGGCGGGTGCGCGACCGTGACATGCAGCGAGTGGTGAACGGGCTGTGGGAGTCGGGCGCCGAGGCCGTCTCCATCAACGGACAGCGACTGACCGCGCTGTCGGCGATCAGGGCCGCGGGTGACGCGATACTGGTCGACAACAAGCCGCTGGTTCCGCCGTATACGGTGCTTGCGGTGGGGGACGGGCAGCGGCTGAGCACCAGGTTCCAGGACAGTGCCGACGGGTTGTATCTGCACGCCCTGCAGGAGAACTACGGCATCCGGACCGCCATCTCCGTGGAGGACGACCTCCGGCTGCCGGCCGCACCGAGTGTGATCGTACGTACAGCAGAGCCGAGAACTGAGAAGGGCACATCGTGATCGCCGTACTGGGCCTCGTCGTGGGAGTCGTGGCCGGCCTCTTGGTCCGGCCTGAGGTTCCGGCGGTCGTCGAGCCGTATCTGCCGATCGCCGTGGTGGCGGCGCTCGACGCCGTCTTCGGGGGCCTGCGGGCCATGCTCGACGGCATCTTCGACGACAAGGTCTTCGTCGTTTCGTTCCTGTCGAACGTGGTCGTGGCCGCGTTGATCGTCTTCCTGGGCGACAAGTTGGGCGTGGGAGCCCAGCTCTCGACCGGTGTCGTCGTCGTGCTCGGCATCCGGATCTTCTCGAACGCCGCGGCGATCCGTCGACACGTCTTCCGGGCGTGAGGCCGATGAGCGACCAGGAAGAGACGCCCGGCAACAGGCTGCGCAAGGAACTGCCCGAGGAACTCCCGGCGACCCCTGCCGAGGAGACTGAGACCCCGGCGTCGGAGCCGGGGCTCACCGGCCGTCAGCGGCTGGTGAACGGGCTGTGGCCGCCGCGCGTGACCCGGGCCCAACTCATCGTCGCGGTGCTGTTGTTCGGCCTCGGATTCGGCCTGGCCATCCAGGTGGCCTCGAACAGCGACAGCGACAGCGCGCTGCGGGGGGCGCGGCAGGAGGATCTCGTACGCATCCTCGATGAACTGGACGACCGCACCCAGCGTCTTCAAGACGAGAAGCAGGGCCTCGAGAAACAGCGGGACGAGCTGGAGAACAGCTCCGACCAGGCCGAGGAGGCCCGCAAGCAGACGGTCGAGAAGGAGCGGCAACTCGGCATCCTCGCGGGCACGGTGGCCGCGCAGGGGCCGGGCATCACGATGACGATCGACGACACCAAGGGGACGGTCGAGGCGGACTTGCTGCTCGACGCGATCCAGGAGCTGCGCGCGGCCGGCGCGGAGGCGATCCAGGTGAACGGCGTACGGGTCGTCGCGGGCACCTTTCTGTCGGACTCGGACAAGAGCGTGAGTGTCGACGGGAACAAGATCACCGCACCCTTTCGTTTCAAGGTCATCGGCAATCCGCAGGACCTCGAACCGGCGCTCAACATCCCTGGAGGCGTGGTGCAGACTCTTGAGAAGGAGCAGGCCACCGTTACCGTCGAGCGGTCGGACAAGATCATCGTGGACGCCTTGCGAGCGGCGAAGCGGCCTGACTACGCTCGGTCGTCCTCCCGGTGAACCGGTGGTGCATGGGGGACGTCGGGCCAGGGCATGAGGTTGCGGGGGGTCGGCGCACCGAATGGGTGGTGCGTGGTGGAAACTGTCTGGTGGAAACGGACGTTGTGAGGATGTCCGGGTCAACCGGTGTGTTCAATCAGGGTTCGTCCTGCCCCACGGGCGGGTCTGTTTCGGTCAAGGGGAATCGCCCGTGAAGTTGTTTGCGAAGTTGTTCGGCAAGAGCGCGCGAGAGGGTAGCGACAACGCGACCGCTCGTCACCGCGCACAGCCCGACGCCGAGGGCCAGCGCCCGCTGTTCCGGGACCAGGTGGGCGGCCAGGGCGGCGACATTTCCGGAGGTCAGGGCGTGCCGTCTGTTGACCCTGCCCAGTCCGGCGGCATAGGTTTCGGGCAGCCGTCAACCTCAAGTACGGGTGGAGGGTTTTCCCCTATGTCGGCCCTGGTGTGTACGAGGTGCGGTAACCGCAACGCGGAGAACAGCCGCTTCTGCTCCAACTGCGGCGCCCCGCTGCGGGCCGGGGCCGTGCCCGAGCGTCCCTCGGAGACGACATCCACCATCTCCATCTCGGGACTCGAGGCGTACGACTCCGAGGTCACCGGCCAGACGCAGATGCCGGCGCTCTCCCCGGAGGCGCAGGCTGCCGTCGACGCGCTGCCGCTGGGCTCGGCGCTCCTGGTCGTGCGTCGTGGACCCAACTCGGGCAGCCGCTTCCTGCTGGACGGCGAGCTGACCACGGCCGGCCGGCACCCGCAGAGCGACATCTTCCTCGACGACGTCACGGTCTCGCGCCGGCATGTGGAGTTCCGCCGCGGTCAGGACGGCACGTTCACGGTGTCCGACGTGGGCAGTCTCAACGGCACGTACGTCAACCGTGAGCGGATCGACTCGGTCGCTCTGAACAACGGCGACGAGGTGCAGATCGGCAAGTACCGGCTGGTCTTCTACGCGAGCCAGCAGGGCTACTGACCCTCCCAGGGAAGGTCCATGCTTCGAACACCGAGCGGCGGTGCCGGACACGGCACCGCCGCGACGGACAGTGGGCTGATGAGCATCGGCACGGTGCTGAACGTGCTGCGCGACGAGTTCCCCGAAGTCACCATCTCCAAGATCCGTTTTCTGGAGTCCGAGGGCCTCATAGAGCCGCAGCGGACTCCCTCCGGGTATCGCAAGTTCAGCGCCCGGGACGTCGAGCGCCTCGGCCATGTCCTGAGGATGCAGCGGGACCACTATCTGCCGCTCAAGGTGATCAGAGAGCATCTCGACGCCATGGAGCGAGGCGAGGCCGTCGCGCTGCCGACGGTCGGCCGCCAGCGGGACGGAGAAACGGTCCTGGAGGTCCCTGAAGGCCCCACAGCGGCCCGTATCGGCCGGTCCGAGCTGCTCGCCGCCGCCGAGATCGACGAGTCCGAGCTGGCGGAGTGGGAGTCGTACGGACTCATCACGCCGTTCCCGGACGGGGCCTACGACGCCGAGGCGGTCACCGTGGCCGCGCTTGTCGTCGAGCTCGGCCGGTTCGGGATCGAGCCGCGGCATCTGCGTGCGATGAAGGCCGCCGCCGATCGTGAGGCCGGGCTGGTGGACCAGGTCGTGGCCCCGCTGAAGCGCCACCGCAACCCGCAGACCCGCGCACACGCGGAAGCGCGCGCCAAGGAACTCGCAGGGCTCACGGTGAAGCTGCACGCGGCGCTCGTGCAGACCGCGCTCGGGGTGCGCCTGCCCTGAGGGTGGCGGGGCACCGGATCGTCCCCCGTTTCCTGCCCGACTACCCAAACGTCCCGGGCACGGCCTAGGGTTGCTGTGTGAACGAGCTCGATGTCGTAGGTGTCCGGGTCGAAATGCCCTCCAACCAACCGATCGTGCTCCTGCGTGAAGTGGGAGGCGACCGCTACCTCCCCATCTGGATCGGGCCGGGGGAGGCGACGGCGATCGCCTTCGCGCAGCAGGGCATGGCCCCCGCACGACCGCTGACCCACGACCTGTTCAAGGACGTGCTGGAGGCGGTCGGCCAGGAGCTCACCGAAGTGCGCATCACGGACCTGCGTGAGGGCGTCTTCTACGCGGAGCTGGTGTTCGCCAGCGGGGTCGAGGTGAGCGCGCGGCCGTCCGACGCCATAGCGCTGGCCCTGCGCACCGGGACGCCGATCTACGGCAGCGACGGAGTGCTCGACGACGCCGGCATCGCGATCCCGGACGAGCAGGAGGACGAGGTGGAGAAGTTCCGCGAGTTCCTCGACCAGATCTCCCCCGAGGACTTCGGCACCAGCAGTCAGTGAGACAGCCGCGGCCGATCCGGCGGATCAGTGGTCCGTGACGGGTCGGCCGTGTCCGGTCGTCACTGAAATGCCGGCATTTGCCACCGGTGCGTGAGAGCGTCCTGCGGCCCGCCCGGAGCGCATTCGGCTAGCCTTTCCCCGCGGTGGGGTGCGGGAAACCACTCCTAGGGTGATTATCACTCGGCGTGCCGAGTGTGGCGATCGTTGACGCACCCCTGGTGACTGCCTACCGTCGAGAAGGCAGGTCAAGGACGGAGGTCGGCGTGAGAAGCAGCGGCGACGGTACGGCTGGGGGTGCCCCCGGACGGAGTCTCGGGGCGAGCGGTCCGTACCCTCCCCCAAGCTCTCAACTGCGTTCGAGTTGGGGGGACCCCCATCACGGCAGCGCGGCCGATCACGCACCGCAGCGACCGGCGGTCGTGCCGAGCAGCGGAGGGGCGACGTCCATGGCGTCCGAGCAGATCGGCTATCGCGGCCCTACGGCGTGTGCCGCGGCCGGCATCACCTACCGGCAGCTCGACTACTGGGCGCGCACCGGCCTCGTCGAGCCGACCGTGCGGCCCGCCCACGGGTCGGGGACACAGCGGCTCTACAGCTTCCGGGACGTCGTCGTCCTGAAGATCGTCAAGCGGTTCCTCGACACGGGTGTGTCGCTGCAGAACATCCGCACCACGGTCCAGCACCTGCGTGAGCGGGGATTCCAGGACCTGGAGCGGATGACGCTCATGAGCGACGGCGCCACGGTCTACGAGTGCACCTCGCCCGACGAGGTCCACGCGCTGCTCCAGGGCGGCCAGGGCGTCTTCGGGATCGCCGTGGGAGTCGTGTGGCGGGACGTCGAGAGCGCCCTGTCACAGCTGCACGGGGAGCGCATCGACACCGGGGAGACACTCGTCGGGCACAACCCCGCGGACGAGCTGGCGCGGCGGCGCAACCGGGCGGTCTGAAACCGGCCCCACGCTCTCGGGCGGGGCATTGTCAGTGGCGTAGGGCAGCATCGGACATGTGAGAAAAGCGCCCACGATCCTGCATCTCGACATGGATGCCTTCTACGCCTCGGCGGAGCAGGCGTCCAAGCCGAGTCTGCGCGGGAAGGCCGTCGTCGTGGGCGGGCTGGGGCCGCGGGGTGTGGTGGCCACCGCGTCCTACGAGGCCCGGGTGTTCGGGGTGCACTCGGCGATGCCCATGGGCCAGGCGAGACGGCTCGCGCCGAACGCCGCGTATCTGGTGCCGCGCTTCGGGTTCTACAAGGCGATCAGTGAGCAGGTGATGAGGCTGCTGCGGGAGCTGTCGCCGCTGGTGGAGCCACTGAGCCTGGACGAGGCGTTCGTGGATCTGGAGGCCGGGGGGACGGCCTGGGACGAGGCGTCGGCGCGGCTGGCCGGGGCGAAGCTGCGGGCGGACATACGGGCCGTCACGGGGCTCACGGGCTCGGTCGGGCTGGCCGCGTCCAAGATGCTCGCGAAGATCGGCTCCGAGCAGGCCAAGCCGGACGGGCTGGTGGTGATCGAGCCGGGGACCGAGCGGGCGCTTCTCGGGCCGATGTCGGTGCGGATCCTGCCGGGAGTGGGACCGGCGACCGGCGATCATCTGCGGCGGGCCGGGATCCATACGGTCGACGAGATCGTGGAGGCGGGCGAGGACGAGCTCGTACGACTGCTCGGGAAGGCCCATGGGCGCGGGCTGTACGCGATGGCGCTGGCGTACGACGAGCGGCCCGTGGTCGCTGAGCGGGAGACCAAGTCCGTGTCGGTCGAGGACACGTACGACGTGGACATCCATGACCGGGTGCGGGTGAGCCTGGAGGTGCAGCGGCTGGCGGACCGGTGTGTGCGGAGGCTGCGGGGAGCCGGGCTGTCGGGGCGGACCATCGTGCTGAAGGTGCGGCGGTACGACTTCTCGACGTTGACGCGGTCCGAGACCTTGCGGGGGCCCACCGATGACCCGGCGGTCGTGCGGGAGGCTGCCCTGCGGTTGCTGGAGGGCGTGGACTCCACGGGGGGTGTGCGGTTGCTGGGGGTGGGGGTGAGCGGACTGGCCGACTTCACTCAGGAGGATCTGTTCGCGCAGGCCGCGGGGGAGCGGGTGGAGTCGGCGGCCGAGGAGGAGGTCGATGACGTGGCCGTTCCCGAGGTGACGGCGGTTGCTGAGCGGCGGTGGGTCGCCGGGCACGATGTGCGGCATGCCGAGTACGGGCACGGGTGGGTGCAGGGGAGCGGGCTGGGGCGGGTGACCGTGCGGTTCGAGACGCCGGATTCGGAGCCGGGGCGGGTACGGACGTTCTCCGTCGAGGATCCTGCGCTGGAGCCTGCTGAGCCGTTGCCCCTCACGGAGGACGTGCCGGGCGTTCAGGCCTCCGCGTCCTCCGTGCCCGCCAGCTTGCCGAAGTCCCGGTCGGGGAACGGGGGCGGCGCGGACACGTCGAGACCGTAGTGGTGGTAGAGCTGGAGTTCCTGGTCGGGGGAGAGGTGGCGGCCCACGCCGAAGTCGGGGGCGTCCTTGATGAGGGCGCGGTCGAAGGGGACGTGGAGGGTGCCGTCGACCAGTTCGCTCGGCCCCAGGGGGACGAAGGCGTCCCGCGAGAAGAGGCCGGTGCGTATGGCGGCCCACTCCGGTACGCCGGTCGCGTCGTCGAGGTAGACCTCGTCGACGGTGCCGATCCTGGTGCCGTTGCGGTCGAACGCCTTGCGGCCGATCAGGTTGCGCGGATCGATGTCGGTCTGCACGGGCCCTCCACTTGGTCGCAACTCATCCGAAGCGGTCGTAAGCACTACGAAAGAGCACATCGGGGCGTGCGGCCACTCGAAGACCCGTGCTGTGGCCTCGCTGGTAGGCTTGCGATCGGCTGCTGACCCCGCGCGGGAGAGTTCTCCAGACATCATCGGAGGCGCCGAAGGAGCAAATCCTCCCCGGAATCTCTCAGGCTCACGTACCGCGCGGACGAGGTCACTCTGGAAAGCAGAGCGGGTGTCGACAGCGTCCGCTCTCACCGACGGTGAAAGCCGGCGGCCCTCGGGCGGCCCGGTGAAGCTCTCAGGTTGAGATGACAGAGGGGGAGGCCGTCGGGGTACCCGCGCCGGGGTACCCCTCGCAGGTCGCGTCAGACCAGGAGGCCTCCGCAATGACCGCCCATCGCATTCCGCTCTCCGAGCTCGAACAGGGCATTCCCTTCGAGCAGCGTCACATCGGCCCTGACCACGAGGCGCGGGCCAAGATGCTCGCGCAGGTCGGCTACGGCTCGCTGGACGAGCTCACCGCCGCCGCGGTGCCGGATGTGATCAAGAACGCCGATGCCCTGGAGCTGCCGGGCGGGCGCACCGAGGCCGAGGTGCTGGCCGAGCTGCGGTCGCTGGCCGACCGTAACCAGGTGCTCGATTCCATGATCGGGCTCGGCTACTACGGCACCTTCACTCCGCCCGTCATCCTGCGCAACGTCATGGAGAACCCGGCCTGGTACACGGCCTACACCCCGTACCAGCCCGAGATCTCGCAGGGACGCCTCGAGGCACTGCTCAACTTCCAGACCATGGTCGCCGACCTCACCGGGCTGCCGACCTCCGGCGCCTCGCTGCTCGACGAGGGGACCGCGGCGGCCGAGGCCTTGGCGCTGTCCCGCCGTATGGGGAAGAACAAGAAGGGGCTCTTCCTCGTCGACGCCGACACCCTGCCGCAGACCATCGCCGTGATCGAGACCCGGGCCGAGCCGACCGGTGTCGAGGTCGTGGTCGCCGACCTCAGCGACGGCATCCCGGCCGAGGTCGCCGCACGTGAGATCAACGGAGTGCTCGTCCAGTACCCCGGCGCCTCCGGGGCCGTACGCGACATCAAGCCGCTCATCGACCAGGCTCATGAGCTCGGCGCGCTCGTGACCGTGGCCGCCGACCTGCTCGCGCTGACCCTGCTGAAGTCGCCGGGTGAGCTCGGGGCGGACATCGCGGTCGGTACCACGCAGCGGTTCGGTGTGCCGATGGGCTTCGGCGGGCCGCACGCCGGCTACATGGCCGTACACGAGAAGTTCGCGAGGAGCCTGCCCGGGCGGCTCGTCGGAGTGTCCGTGGACGCCGACGGGAACAAGGCCTACCGGCTCGCGCTGCAGACACGTGAGCAGCACATCCGTCGGGAGAAGGCGACCAGCAACATCTGCACCGCTCAGGTGCTGCTCGCGGTCATGGCCGGGATGTACGCCGTCTACCACGGCCCTGAGGGGCTCAAGGGCATCGCGCGGCGGACCCACCGGTACGCGACCATCCTCGCCGCGGGACTGACGGCCGGTGGCGTCGAGGTCGTGCACGGCTCGTACTTCGACACGCTCACCGCGCGCGTGCCCGCGAGGGCCGCCGAGGTCGTCTCCGCCGCGCGACGGAACGGCGTCAACCTGCACCTCGTCGACGCCGACCACGTGTCCGTCGCGTGCGACGAGACCACCGCGCGCGCCCAGGTGGGTGCCGTGTGGAACGCGTTCGGCGTCGAGGCCGACATCGAAGCGCTGGACGCGGCCACCGAGGAGACGCTGCCGGACGCGCTGCTGCGCGACGGCGACTTCCTCACCCACCCCGTCTTCCACCAGTACCGCTCCGAGACCTCGATGCTGCGCTACCTGCGTCGGCTCGCCGACCGCGACTACGCGCTCGACCGCGGCATGATCCCGCTGGGCTCCTGCACCATGAAGCTCAACGCGACCACGGAGATGGAGCCGGTCACCTGGCCCGAGTTCGGGCAGCTGCACCCCTTCGCGCCCGCCGAGCAGGCGCAGGGCTATCTGACCCTGATCCGGGAGCTGGAGGAGCGGCTCGCCGAGGTCACCGGATACGACAACGTGTCGCTGCAGCCGAACGCCGGGTCGCAGGGCGAACTGGCCGGGCTGCTCGCCGTGCGCGGGTATCACCGGGCGAACGGTGACGAGCAGCGGACCGTTTGTCTCATCCCGTCCTCGGCGCACGGGACGAACGCCGCGAGCGCCGTCATGGCCGGGATGAAGGTCGTCGTCGTGAAGACCGCCGGGGACGGCGAGATCGACGTCGACGACCTGCGGGCGAAGATCGAGCAGTACCGGGACGAGCTGTCCGTGCTCATGATCACGTACCCCTCGACGCACGGTGTGTTCGAGGAGCACGTCGCCGACATCTGCGCCCAGGTGCACGAGGCCGGCGGGCAGGTGTACGTCGACGGAGCCAACCTCAACGCGCTGGTGGGGCTGGCCAAGCCGGGTCACTTCGGCGGTGACGTCTCCCACCTGAATCTGCACAAGACGTTCTGCATCCCGCACGGCGGCGGTGGCCCGGGAGTGGGTCCTGTCGGCGTACGGGCGCACCTGGCGCCGTATCTGCCGAACCACCCGATGCAGCCCGCCGCCGGCCCGGAGACGGGCGTGGGGCCGATCTCGGCGGCGCCCTGGGGTTCCGCGGGGATCCTGCCGATCTCGTGGGCGTACGTCCGGCTCATGGGTGGTGAGGGGCTGAAGCGGGCCACGCAGGTGGCGGTGCTCTCCGCCAACTACATCGCCAAGCGGCTCGAGCCGCACTACCCGGTGCTCTACACCGGCCCCGGCGGACTCGTCGCGCACGAGTGCATCATCGATCTGCGGCCGCTCACCAAGGCGACCGGCGTGAGTGTCGACGATGTGGCCAAGCGGCTCATCGACTACGGCTTCCACGCCCCGACCATGTCGTTCCCGGTGGCCGGGACGCTGATGATCGAGCCGACGGAGTCCGAGGACCTCACCGAACTCGACCGCTTCTGCGAGGCGATGATCGCCATTCGCGCGGAGATCGAGAAGGTCGGTTCCGGGGAGTGGGCCGCCGAGGACAACCCGCTGCGGAACGCTCCGCACACCGCCGGTGCGCTGGGCGGTACGTGGGAGCACGCGTACTCGCGGGAGGACGCCGTCTTCCCGGCCGGGGTGTCGGTCGCGGACAAGTACTGGCCGCCGGTGCGGCGGATCGACCAGGCCTTCGGCGACCGGAACCTGGTGTGCTCGTGCCCGCCGCTGGACGCGTACGAGGACTGACCCGAAGTGACGAGGGCCCCGTTCCGGCGGGGCCCTTTTCCCTTTCCGCTACGCCGTGGCCAGTGACACCTCCGTCGACTTGATCAGGGCGACGACCGGGGAGCCGACGACGAGGGCGAGGTCGGCCGCTGCGTCCGCGGTGATCGCGGAGGTGAGTACGCCTCCCTCGACAGCGATCTTGACGGTGGCCATGGCGGCTCCGGTGGCGACGGCGGTGACCGTGCCGGGGAGCTGGTTGCGGATGGACACGTTCTGGACCGGGGCGGTGGCGAGGGAGACCTCCGTCGACTTCACCAGGGCGCGTACGGGGATGCCCTGGGCGAGGCCGAGTTCAGTGACGGCATCGAGGGTGATCGCGGCCGTGAGGTCCTGGCCGCCGTCGAGGCGGATCCTGACCGTTGCCATGGCCTCGCCGGGGACGACGGTGGTGACGGTGCCTGGGAGCTGGTTGCGGATGCTCAGGGTCATGGGCATCAACGTAGGGCGTGGGATGGGCCGTGGCGGGGATGTGTGCGGTCGTGCCGTTCCGGGCGGATTGCGAGCCCCGGTAGGCGGCGGTGTCAGCCTGTGTGGACTCGTGGACGGCGCTGGCGGTCCGGTTCCGCTTCCCGGAGGACCTCTCGGGTGACCGGGGCCACCTCGCCCTGGCCGAAGAGGAAGAAGCGCAGGAAGTTGGCGAAGGGGCTGCCCTCGGTCCACTCGAAGTAGATGTGGGGGGTGCAGCGGGTGGTGTCGCGGACGTGGAGAAGGAGGGCGGCGAGGGCGTTGGGGATGGAGGAGGACTCCAGGGTCAGGACGCGGTAACGGTTGTGGAGGACCTCACCCCGGACCGTCAGGCTCGCCTCGAATTCCGAGGGGTCCAGGACCGTGACCTCCACGAACACGAAGTCCTCGCCGGGGATGTCGTTGTCCTCGCGGATCTGCTCGATCTTGTCGCGGTACTCGGCCTTGTCGCGCTGGTCGGGCTCGTTCGCGATGAAGCGGATCTTGCGGCTGGCCATGTCCCGGATGAAACGTTCCGCCATGTTGTCGAGCGTCACGTCGGTCACGCGGAGTTCGAAGGCGCGGGCCAGGCGGGAGAGGAGGGAGACGAGGATGATGCCGGCGATGAAACAGGCGCCGATCTTCACGCCGTCCGGGCGTTCGATGACGTTGACGACGGTCGTGTAGAGGAACACGGCGGAGATGACGGCGAAGCCGACGGTCCAGTTGCGCTGCCCGGCCTTGCGGGCGGCGATGGTCACCGCGATCGCCGCCGAACTGATCAGCACCAGCACTCCGGTGGCGTAGGCGCCGCCCTGGGCGTCGACGTCGGCGTCGAAGATCCACGTGACCAGGAATGCGATGAGGGTGAAGACGACGACCATGGGGCGCACGGCGCGGGCCCAGTGCGGGGCCATGCCGTAGCGGGGCAGGTAGCGCGGCATCAGGTTGAGCAGGCCGGCCATCGCGGAGGCGCCGGCGAACCACAGGATGGCGATGGTCGAGACGTCGTAGACCGTGCCGAAGACGCCACCGAGGTAGTGGTGGGCGAGGTAGGCCAGGGCACGGCCGTTGGCCGGGCCGCCCGACTCGAAGTCCTTCTCGGGGATGAGGAGGGTGGTGATGAAGCTGGTGGCGATCAGGAAGACGCTCATCACGATGGCGGCGGTGGTGAGCAGCTTCTTGGTGTCGCGGATCCGGCCCCTGGGATCCTCCTCGGTGTCGTCGGGGTCGCCCTTGACGTGCGGCATGACGGCGACGCCGGTCTCGAAGCCGGAGAGGCCGAGGGCGAGCTTGGGGAAGACGATCAGGGCCACGCCGATCATCACGAAGATGTTGCCGTGCTCGGCTGTCAGCGCGCTGGCCCAGTCGGTGACGACATGGCCCGCGGTGATGACGTGCCACAGGCCGACGAGCACCACGACGACATTGAGGGCGAGGTAGATGCCCACCAGGGCGACGGCGACGCCGACCGCCTCCAGGAAGCCCTTGAGGAAGACCGCGCCGAGCAGGGCGACCAGGACCAGGGTGATCAGCATCTTGTGGTCGTGCAGGGTGCCGGTCAGATGCGGGTTCTCGATCAGGTGCGTGGAGGCGTCGGCCGCGGACAGGGTGATGGTGATCAGGAAGTCGGTGGCGGCGAAGCCGAGCAGGGTGAGGACGAAGAGCTTGCCCTGCCAGAAGGACAGCAGCCGTTCCAGCATGGAGATCGAGCCCTCGCCGCGCGGGCTCTCCTCGGCCACCCGGCGGTACACGGGCAGCGCGCCCGCGAGGGTGACGATCACAAGGACGATCGTCGCGACGGGGGAGAGCAGGCCGGCCGCGAGGGCGGCGATGCCGGGCTGGTAGCCAAGGGTGGAGAAGTAGTCGACGCCGGTCAGGCACATGACCCGCCACCAGCGCTGGCCCTGATGGGCGGGTTCCGGTTCGGCGTGGGGGCCCGTGTGGCCGCCGGCCCTGCCCATGTCGGACAGGCCCTCCAGCATCCAGGAGCGCAGGCGACTGGACGGAGGGTGTTCGGTGGTGGCCATCGGGGGGCTCCTGCGGTGCGGCACAGCGGGGTTCGGCCGCCCGGCTGACGGCGGGACCAGCGTAAGCGGAGAGTGATGTCCGGGCCCACGGATGGAGGGTGCCAGGGCGTCAAGCTTCCGTTAAGACTCGGTCCACGACGGTCTGCGGGAGTCTCTGACCGGGCGACGGTGCAGTTGTGGGGCTCGAACCTGCCGAGTGGGCCCGTACGGACGGACGGGCGGGGGTGGACACGCAGCGTCATGGGGAGGTGGGGCGGAGCTGATCTGCCGGCGTTCCGAGGGCAGGGGGCAGCGCTCCATGCTTGGGGCGACGACTGCGTCAGCAAGCCGTTTGGTAGTGAGTGGGGGGCCGGAGTCCTCGTGCGGTTCCGTTTCGTAAGGATCGCCGAAGAGATCGAATGTTTCGGACTGGCGGAAGGGGCGGGGGCTCGTGGTCGTCGAGGTGAGCACCTAGCGTTGCCTCAGCGTCCATTGCCGCGCCCGGTAGCCGAGGGGGCGTACGAATCCGCCCTGGCGCCCGTCCAACTCCCTCCGGCCCGCGACGACTTCAAGCCCGAGAGTCGGCGCCCGACGGAATCCTCCCGTGCAGCGGTTCGCCGGCCCATGGTCGCTCACTGACCGCCCCGGACACCTGGCCCCGCACACCGCGAACGGCTGCGTCGGCCGGTCCGTCCGCGTGGATCAGGGCCCAGCACCACGACGTCGAGGAGGAGCCGCTCCGCCCGCTCTGACCGTCGAGATCCGCACGGCGGCCTGCCCTTCTCAATGAGCCCGGAGAAGCTGCGCATTGGCGTCCCCGACCTGCTCGGCCCCGGCGTCGGCAGTGTCCCCTCGGCCGCACCCGACGGCCGCCGTCACCCCACGCAGGTGGCCTGCGGAATTCACCGGCCGGGCGATCGGCATGGACGCCGGCCAGGGTTCCGTGGCCATCGACTGGTTCGACTCCTCAACATTCCCTGTGCACAAGGGGTTGCCACGGTTTGGCAGCTGTCTCTAGGGTGCGGCAGCAGCGAAGCTTTCTGGATCAACTCCGAAACTTTCGGACCGCAGGACGGACAAGGACGGCTCCGTCCCGTACCCAAGGAGCGCATCATGGGCGACCCGGCACTGTCCCGCCGTGGCTTTCTGGCGGCATCCGCCGCGGCCGGTCTGGGCATGACGACACTGACCGGCTGCGGCGGCGACTCGGGCGGAGGATCGTCCGACGGGACGACCACGGTGGAGTGGTGGAACATCTCCACCACCGAGCCGGCGAAGAGTGTCTGGGCGGCCCTCGCCAAGAAGTTCGAGGCCGCGAACCCCAAGGTCAAGATAAAGATCGTCCAGCTGGAGAACGACGCCTACAAGTCGAAGATGACGGCGCTGACCGCCTCCGGGAAGCTCCCCGACATCTTCCACACCTGGGGCGGCGGCGTCCTCAAGCAGCAGGTCGACGCGGGGCTCGTCGAGGATCTGACCGACCGGACCAAGCCGTGGGCCGACGGTCTGCTGAAGGTCACCAAGGAGCCGTACATCCTCGACGACAAGGTCTACGGCATCCCGTTCGACATGGGCATGATCGGCTTCTGGTACAACAAGAAGCTCTTCCAGCAGGCCGGCGTCAGCGAGCCGCCCACCACCTGGGGCGGGTTCCTGGAGGCCGTGAGCAAGCTGAAGTCCAAGAACATCACGCCCATCGCCCTCGCGGGCAAGGAGAAGTGGCCCGGCATGTACTACTGGGCCTACCTCGCGATGCGCACCGCCGGCATCGACGCCCTCCAGAAGGCCAGTGAGGACAAGGACTTCACCACCGCCGGGTTCGTCGAGGCCGGTCGGCACCTCAAGGAACTCGTGGACCTGCAGCCCTTCCAGAAGGGGTTCCTCAACGCCGCCTACTCCACCCCCACCGGCCAGGCGGCCGCCGTGGGCAACGGCAAGGCGGCCATGGAACTCATGGGCCAGTGGGCTCCGTCCGTGGAGGCCGACTCCGGCAAGGGGCTCGGCAACGACCTGGGCTTCTTCCCGTTCCCCGCGGTCGAGGGCGGCAAGGGCGCCATCACCGAGGTGTTCGGCGGAGGCGGCGGACACGCCCTGCGCCGGGGTGCCCCGCAGGAGGCGGTCGACTTCCTGAAGTTCTTCGCCTCCGAGGCCACCGAGCTGGAACTGGTCAAGAAGACCAGCATCCTTCCCGTGCTCCCGAACGCGGAGAAGGCCATGACCGACCCCAACCTCAAGCTCGTCCAGGCGCAGTTGAAGGCCGCCACCGGCTTCCAGCTCTACCTCGACCAGGCGTACGCGCCCGCCGTGGGCCAGGAGGTCAACGACAGTGTGGCCGCGCTGATCGCCGGCTCCAAGTCCCCGGAACAGGTCACCCAGTCGATCACGCAGACCGCGAAGGAAGAGCAGTAGCCCGCGATGACCTCCACGTTCCTCGCAGACAAGCGGAGCGGTCCGGGCACCGATCTCCCGCCCCCGGAATCGGTCAGGGCCCGGGGGCGGGGCCGACGGCGCGTACTGCACTGGCTGACCGCGGTCGGTTTCCAACTGCCCGCCCTGGTGCTGTTCATCGGCATGGTCCTGCTGCCGATGCTGTTCGCGCTGTACGCCGCGTTCTTCCGGTGGGGCGGCTTCGGCATGCCCTCCGACTACGTCGGCACGGACAACTTCACCCAGCTCTTCGACAACCCGGTCTTCCTGGGCGACCTGTGGCGCTGCCTGGTCCTGGTCGTGCTGTCCCTCGCGTTCCAACTGCCGTTCGCGCTCGCCATGGCGGTCCTCCTCAACCAGAAGCTGCGCGGCAGAGCCGTCTACCGGATGCTCTTCTTCGCGCCCTACGTCCTGTCCGAGGCGATCACCGGCGTGCTGTTCAGCATGGTCTTCGCCCCGGACTCGGGACTCGCCGACCACATCTTCGGCGCGGTCGGCCTGGACGGCGTGGGCGGGCTGTGGTTCGCCGATCCCTCCTACGTCATGGCGACGCTCTTCCTGGTCATGATGTGGAAGTACTTCGGCTTCCACATGATGCTCTACCTGGCCGGACTCCAGTCCATTCCAAGGGAGTTGACCGAGGCGGCCCTCATCGACGGCGCCGGCGCCTGGCAGCGGTTCCGCAACGTCACCCTGCCGCTGCTCGCGCCCACCCTGCGGATCAGCATCTTCCTGTCCGTGATCGGTTCGATCCAGCTCTTCGACCTGGTGTGGGTGGTCACCCAGGGCGGCCCCGACCACCACTCCGAGACCATGGCCGTGACCATGTTCCAGTACGGGTTCAAGCGCTACCAGGTCGGCTACGCCAGCGCGATCAGCGTGGTCATGTTCGGCATCTGCCTCGTCTTCGCCCTCGCCTACCAGCGGTTCGTGCTCCGCCGCGACCTCGAAGGTGCCACCACGACGATGAGGGGGGACGGCAAGTGACCGCCCGCAAGACCACCGCACGGACCCTGCCCCTGCACGTGATACTCGTCGCCGTCGGCGCGGTGATGGTCGTACCCCTGGTGTACGCCGTCCTGTCCGGCTTCAAGTCCACCGACGAGCTCTCCAGCAACCCCTTCGGGCTGCCGAAGCACTGGCTGACCAGCAACTACACCGACATCCTGGCCGGCGGTGACTTCTGGCGGCTGCTCGGCAGCAGCACGCTGATCGCGGTCGGTACGACGGTGCTGGTGGTCGCCGCGTCGGCGCTGGCCGCGTTCTCCTTCGCGCGGTTCGCCTTCCGGGGGCGGGAGGCGCTGTTCACGCTCTTCACGATGGGGCTGATGTTCCCCTTCGCGGTGGCGGTGCTCCCGCTGTTCCTGTTGCTGCGCTCGCTCGGCCTGCTGGACAACCCGCTGGGCGTGATCCTGCCGCAGGCCGCCTTCGGGCTGCCGATGACGATCATCATCCTGCGCGCCTTCTTCCGGGAGATCCCCGGTGAGCTGGAGGAGGCGGCCACTCTCGACGGGTGCAGCCCGTTCGCGTTCTTCTGGCGCGTCCTGCTGCCGATGGCACGGCCCGCGCTCGGAACCGTCTCGGTGCTCGCCGTCGTGACCAGCTGGAACAACTTCATGCTGCCGCTGCTCGTGTTCACCGACAACACGTGGTGGACGCTTCCCATCGGTGTGCAGCAGTTCCAGGGCCAGTACTCCGCGGAGTACGCCCGCGTCTTCGCCTATCTCGTCCTGGCGATGGTTCCCGCCCTCGCCTTCTACTCGGTCGCTGAGCGCCAGCTCGTCGGCGGCCTCACCGCCGGTGCCACGAAGGGCTGACCCCGGCGCTTCGAAAAGTACGGCTCACCCCGCCCGCACGTGAGGAGTCGCACCATGCACAAGAACCGTCTCAGACTCGCCGGCGTCCTGGCCGCAGTGGTGGTCGCGGCCGCCGCTCCCACCGCCCAGGCCCACGGCAAACCGTCCACTCTCGCCGACCTCGCGCAGCGCCACGGCCGCTACTTCGGCAGCGCGACCGACAACCCCGAACTCGTCGACGGGCCGTACAAGAAGATCCTCGGCAGCGAGTTCGACCAGATCACGCCGGGCAACGGCATGAAGTGGTACGCCACCGAACCCGAGCAGGGGGTCTTCGACTGGACCAACGGCGACGAGATCGTGAACCTCGCCCGCGCGAACCACCAGAAGGTGCGCGGGCACACCCTCGTGTGGCACAGCCAGTTGCCCGACTGGATCACCTCGCGCGAGTGGACGGCGTCTGAGCTGAGGCCCGTGCTGAAGAAGCACATCCAGACCGAGGTGCGGCACTACCGGGGCAAGGTCTTCGCGTGGGACGTCGTCAACGAGGCGTTCAACGAGGACGGCACCTACCGCGAGACCGTCTTCTACAAGACCCTCGGCCCCGGCTACATCGCCGACGCGCTGCGCTGGGCCCGCCAGGCCGATCCCAAGGTCAAGCTCTACCTCAACGACTACAACATCGAGGGGATCGGGGCGAAGAGCGACGCCTACTACACCCTGGCCAAGGAGCTGAAGGCGCAGGGCGTCCCGCTCGACGGCATCGGTCTCCAGACCCACCTGGCGCTCCAGTACGGCTATCCGACCACGCTGGAGGACAACCTCCGCCGCTTCTCCAAGCTGGGCCTCGACACCGCGCTCACCGAGGTCGACATCCGGATGATCCTGCCCGCGACCGAGGAGAAGCTGGCCCAACAGGCGCAGTGGTACGCCGACTTGACCGACGCCTGTCTCGCGGTGCGCCGGTGTGTCGGGATCACCATCTGGGACTACACCGACAAGTACAGCTGGATCCCCGCCTTCTTCGAGGGCCAGGGGGCCGCGCTGCCCTGGGACGAGCAGCTCCAGCCGAAGCCGGCGTACTACGCGATCCGGGCGGCGCTGAAGTAGGGGACGGCGGGGGCCTACGCGACTCCCGTCGACTCGGCGGTGCGCTTCCGTCGGGCCCTGGCCGGAGAAGCGCGCTCCGGGCGACGCGGTGGCTCGATGGGGTGCGCCGGTGGCCGGCTCGGGCCGCTCGGCCGCCTCGTGCAGCGGTTGGCGGTGGTGGGCCGGCCCGGGACGCCGACCACCACCCATGGGTCGGCGGCGGGCCAAGCTCCCGACCCGCCTCCCTCGGAGCCTCTCTCCGCAGCAGGCGCTGCATCGCCAGGGCGCGGGTGGCCTCGGGCGGTGCGCCCGAGGGGTGCCCAGCGGGTCCGGCCGGTGGTGCGGGGCCGGGCAGGCGTGCCGGGACAGCGGCTCGACCCAACGGACGGGCTGGACCCGTGCGGGGATGGCCGGTGGTGCGGGGCTGGCAGGCGTGCTCGTGTCTGCCCGGATGGCTGCCTGATCCGCCGTCCGGCTGGACCCATATGCGGATGGTTGGTGGTGCGGGGACGGGCGGGGGTGCTCATGCCTGCCGGGACGGCGGCTCGGCCGATCGGACGGGCTGGACCCTTATGGGGATGGCCGGTGGTGCGGGGCTGGCAGGCATGCTCGTGTCTGCCGGGATGGCCGCCTGATCCGCCGGACCGGCTGGACCCATATGCGGACGGCTGGTGGTGCGGGGACGGGCAGGCGTGCTCATGCCTGCCGGGACGGCGGCTCGGCCGATCGGACGGGCTGGACCCGTACGGGGATGGCCGGTGGTACGGGGCTGGCAGGCATGCTCGTGTCTGCCGGGATGGCCGCCTGATCCGCCGGACCGGCTGGACCCATATGCGGACGGCTGGTGGTGCGGGGACGGGCAGGCGTGCTCATGCCTGCCCGGACAGCGGCTCGACCGACCGGATGGGCTGGACCCGTATGGGGATGGCCGGTGGTGCGGATGGGCAGGTCTCGTGTCTGTCGGGATGGTCGCCTGATCCGTCGGACCGGCCGTGGGGCGTCAGTGGATGGTCGGTGGGGCGGTGCTCGAGCGCACCACCAGCTCCGTGCCCAGCTCCACTCGTGGTGAGTCCGGGCGTTCGCCTCGGGCCAGTTTGAGGACCGTGCGGACGGCCAGCTTGCCCATGTCGGCGAGGGGCTGGCGCACGGTGGTCAGTGGGGGTGCCGACCAGCGGACTTCCGGAAGGTCGTCGAAACCCACCAGGCTCATGTCCTGCGGCACCCTCAGCCCGCGTCTCCTCAGCGCCTCGACCGCACCGAGGGCCATCTGGTCGCTGGCCGCGAAGACGGCGGTCGGCGGCTCGGGCAGCTCGAGGAGCTTCTCGCAGCCGGCGAAGCCGGACTCCGGGTGGAAGTCGCCGGGTACGACCAGGGACTCGTCGAAGGTGAGCCCGGCACCCTCGAGTGCGGCGCGGTAGCCGTCGTAGCGGGCCCGCGAGCACAGCAGCCGGGGCGGCCCCGCGATCAAACCGATCCTGCGGTGCCCCAGCGACAGCAGGTGCTCGGTGGCCGCGAGCCCTCCCGACCAGTTGGCGGCGCCGATGGTGGGGGCGTCCAGCGCGGGGGACCCGGCCGGGTCGACGACCACCAGCGGGACGCCCAAGGCGCGCAGCTCGTCGTGGAGGACCGTGTCCAGCGCCGAGGTGACGAGGACGACCCCGTCGGAGGCGCGGGCGCGCAGATTTCGCATCCACTCGCGTGCGGTGCCCGAGCGGCCGTGGATCGCGGAGACGACGGTGCCGACGCCCTCCGCGTGGGCGACCTCCTCGACACCGCGGATGATCTCCACGGCCCAGGGGCTGTCGAGGTCGTTGAAGACCAGGTCGAGCAGGGCGGCGCGGGTGCCGGGGGCCGCGGGGCGCTTGCGGTAGCCGTACTGCTGGAGCAGCTCCTCGACGCGGGCGCGGGTGTGCGGGGACACGTCCGACCGGCCGTTGACCACCCGGGACACCGTCGGCACCGAGACTCCGGCCTGCCGGGCGATCTCCGTGATGGTGACCCTGCCCCGGGGCTCGGCGCCGGCCTTGCCTGCTGTCACTTGCCCACCTCCGCGTCAAAGCCTCGAAACTTCCAGGAGTCTTCCGGAAAAGTGGGGTCATACACAAGGCGTCACAGGGAGTGATCGCCGTGGGACATGCGTCGGGGCCGGTGCGCGGACAGCCGCTGCGAGCCGGCCCCTCAGTTCTCCGGGCGGTACGGCGTCCGCCCGGGCGTTCTCAGGCGGCCGCCACCGCGAGCGGGCGGTGCGGCGCGATGACCCGGCCGTCGGGCAGGAGCTCACCGGTGTCCTCGAAGAGCAGAACGCCGTTGCACAGCAGGCTCCAGCCCTGTTCCGGGTGGTGCGCCACGAGGCGGGCGGACTCCCGGTCGGCGGAGGCGGCGGTGGGACACGGCGGCTGGTGCTGGCACATTGGTGGGATCTTTCGCTGTGTTGTGGTCATGACGTCCCCCGTTGCGATAACTCAGTCGGAACCCAGTGTTGCCCTACGGGCGTCAATCCGCAGGTATTTCGCATCACCACTTCTTCACAGGTTGGAGACGCGTCACCCGGCCGGACGGTTCATCCCAACTGCACTGTCACTTCGGATGGTTCGCAGTGGCCGGATAGGGCTAGTCCACCTGGAGTCGGGCCCGAGTTCGGCTCGTCCGAGCAATTGTGCGCTCGTACGAGCAAATGGTCTTCTGTGTGATCCCTGGGGATTGTCTACGACCCTAATGGCACCGGAAACAAAGCCGTACCCCGCTACCCGGAATTCGGGGCGGGGTACGAGGGGCGTGGGCGTGCGCGCGGACGTGGATTCAGGCGGGTGAGCCCAGCAGTGGGGCCGGAGTCACCCGATGGGCCAGTACCGGGAGCAGTTCGGCTGCCCGGTGCGGGCGGTGGGCGGCGATGCCGGGCGGAGCCGGTGCCAGCGGGACGAGCAGGTCGGTGGCGGCGAGGCGGCCTGTGCCTGCGTCCGCCGCGCAGTCGCCGTGCAACCACAACGCGAGCATGTACAGGCCCGGGATCGACAGCAGGCGCGGCTGATACGGCTGCTGCATCACCTCCGCCTGCCGCAGTGCCCGCTCGGTGGACGCGATGTAGGGGCCCTCGAAGAAGTGCGAGAAGGCCCAGCCGTCGGGGGTCAGCATGGTCTCGGCCGCGGCCACCGAGCGCTCACCGCAGCGGATCAGGAAACGCCACCCGGTCAGCCGGGTGGCGGTGCCGTCCAGGACGTGTACGGGTAGGGGCAGCTCGGGTGTGACAGGTCCCTGGGCGCGGAGCAGGGAGGGGGTCCGGGCCTCGCGGACCGCGGTGGGCGAGGCGAGTGCGGTGAGGACGGAACGAAGTGCTGGGGCGGGAGCCGGGAGGACATGCAGCGGCATGGTGGGTCGCCTCTCATTCGACAGGCACGGTGGCGCGAGGGCGGGGGCGGACGGCGCTGTCAGCTCACGAAGGTCAGAGAGGCGGGGGCCGGGGTCCGGTGACGCGGGTGCGGGTGAGGACTGCGGCACGTCACCTGACGGCAGGATCCAGGACCACGGGTGCCAACCCTCTGCCTTGTTCGCGAAGTTTATACGACATGTGTTCAGACAGTGTTTCGTCTAGCCGCTTCCAACGCGCGGGGCAAGGGGCCATTCGGTCGGCGATACGCGAGAATGATCCCGATACCGTGACTCTCCGCGGCGGTGACCTCGGAAAATGCTCCGGAAGTGGTCGGCCAATTTTCGTCGGCGTTTTTCACGAGTTCTTCGGGGCACTTGAAACTGCTGAGTGCTCCATGCCGAGTGAATGTGCCACCGGTCACTTCCGACAGGGTAGCGCGCTCGGGGCCGACGCGGGACGTTACCGATCGTTCCGGCTGGGCATCATCCCACCTGACTCATGACGCATCGAGGAGGGACCCTTCGATGGGGGAGAAGGTCGTGGCAGGGCAGTTCGACCTGTCCGATCGCCAGCGCTACCGCGACAAGCTCCGCAGGTGCGTGACGGGGCTGGAGCGGCTCCTGGCGGAGCAGCGGTTCGATCGTCCCCAGAACCTGATGGGGCTGGAGATCGAATTGAATCTGGTCGGCACCGACGGTATGCCGAGAATGCTGAATGGAGAGGTCCTCGAACGCATCGCAAGCCGAGATTTCCAAACAGAACTCGCCATGTTCAACCTGGAAGTCAACATAGCCCCACACCGGTTGGGCGGCAGGGTATTCGACCGGCTCGCCGAGGAACTCCGGACCTCGCTGGCGTATGCCGACCGTAAAGCGGGCGAGGTCGACGCGGGAATCGTGATGATCGGCATTCTGCCCACCCTCGACCGGGACGACCTGGTCTCCTCCAACCTGTCCGACGTCGACCGCTACACCCTGCTCAACGACCAGATCGTGGCCGCCCGCGGTGAGGACTTCGTCCTCGACATCGACGGCGTGGAACGCCTCACCTGCACCTCGAAGTCGATCGCCCCGGAGGCGGCCTGCACCTCCGTGCAACTGCACCTCCAGGTCACGCCGGGACGTTTCGCCGACGTGTGGAACGCCGCGCAGGCGGTGGCCGGCGTGCAGATAGCCGTGGGCGCCAACTCGCCCTTCCTCTTCGGGCGCGAGCTGTGGTGCGAGTCCCGCCCGCCGCTCTTCCAGCAGTCCACGGACACCCGTCCGCCCGAGCTGCAGGCCCAGGGGGTGCGGCCGCGCACATGGTTCGGGGAGCGGTGGATCTCCTCGGCGTACGACCTCTTCGAGGAGAACCTGCGCTACTTCCCGGCCCTGCTGCCGATCTGCGACGAGGAGGACCCGCTGGAGGTCCTCGACCAGGGTGGAGTGCCCTCCCTCGCCGAACTCGTCCTGCACAACGGCACGGTGTACCGCTGGAACCGGCCCGTCTACGGCATCGCCGACGGCGTCCCGCACCTGCGCGTCGAGAACCGCGTGCTGCCCGCCGGCCCCACCATCACGGACGTCATCGCCAACGCGGCCTTCTACTACGGCCTCGTCCGCGCCCTCGCCGAGGAGCCGCGGCCGGTGTGGACCAGGCTTCCCTTCGAGGCGGCCGCGGCCAACTTCGACGCGGCCTGCCGGTACGGCATCGACGCGCGCATGGTCTGGCCCCGGCGCTCTCGCCACGGCGGCACGGTCGAGGTCGACGCGGTGACCCTCGTACGCGACGAACTGCTGCCGCTCGCCGACGCGGGCCTCGCCGGGTGGGGCGTCGAGCCCGCCGACCGGGACCTCTACCTCGGGGTGATCGAGGAGCGGTGCCGACGCCGGACCAACGGGGCGTCCTGGCAGACGGCGACGTTCCACCGGGCACTGGAGGCGGGACTGTCCCGGGACGCGGCACTGGCGGCCACGACACGGCGGTACGGCGAGCTGATGCACCAGGGAGAGCCGGTGCACACCTGGCCGGTGGGGCTGCCGGAGCCGGTGCCGCTGGGGTGAGGGCCCCGGCGATGCGCGGAGTCAGTCGCCGGCGCTGCCGCCCTGGGCGCCCGCGGCCACGATCGCCTTCAGGATCACCGTGTGGATCTGGGCCGGGTCGTTGACCTGCTGGCCGGAGCCACCGGTGGCCTCGGCGAGCTGCTCGGCCTCCGCGCGGTCGGCGTCGGGGCCCACCGCGATCACGATCAGGGGTACCGGGCGTTCGGGGCTGGAGAGTTTCTCCAGTTCGGAGACCAGCGCTCCACGCGAGATGCTGCCGGGGTCCTGGTTGACGCCGTCGGTCAGGACGACCAGCGCGTTGAACTTGCCCTCGGCGTAGGAGGAGGTCGCCGCCTTGTACGCGGCGAGCGTGGTGTCGTACAACCCCGTCGCTCCGCCCGGCACCGGCTCCAGGCCGCCGAACGCCGCCGACAGCCGCTCGCGCTGGGTGCCGGCCGCGTCCGTGCTGTCGCCCAGCCGGTCCGTCGGCACCAGGACCTTGTAGTCCTTGTCGCCGTCGAGCTTGGTGGAGAACTCCCACAGGCCGATCTCGTCCTCCTGGGTGAAGGTCGCGAGGGCCTGGAGGAGGGACGCCTTGGTGACGTCCATCCGGGAGCGGCCGGTGCCCGGCACGGCCTCCGACATGGAGGAGGACGCGTCCACGACCGTGGTGATCCGCGCACTCTGCACGGTGATCGTCCAGGTGCCGAGGGCCTCCTGCAGTGCCGCAGCCGAGGCGGGCTCCCCGGCCGGTTCCGTATACGGCTGCGGCACCTCGCCACCGGCCTTCGCGACCAGCGTCTTCGACACCTGGTCGTCGGAGGTGCGGAACCCCTGGTCCGTGAGCAGCTGTTCCTGCTCGGGCTTGCGCAGGTAGGTCATGAAGCGGATCGCCGCGCGGCTCTCGTCGGTGGTCAGCCGTGTCTCGTCGACCAGGGCATAGGGGTAGTCCAGCCGCGGTGAGCCGTCCTTGGGATAGAAGAAGTCCAGACCGTCCCCGGACTCCGCCGAGGAGTTCCGGGCGAAGGCCGCCTGCTCGGAGAGGACCAGCGCCTGATTGCGCTTCGGATTGCCCTGCTCGGTGCCCGAGGAGTCCTGCGGCAGCGTCTCCACGAGCTGGCCGTCGCTGTCGGAGATGCGCTGCGAGAGCGCCTTCATCATGGCCGCGGCCCGAGTCTCCCCGCCCGCGGCCGCGCCCGCCGCACTGGTGAGCCGGGTGAGGGCGAGCAGACCGGTCGCGCTGCGCGCGGGGTCGGCGGCGCCCAGCTTGAGGGACTCGTCCTGGAGGGTGGCGCCCGCCAGTTCGAGCCAGCCGTACGTCTTCTTCGGCCAGCCCAGCGACTTCGCGGCGGTCGGAACCATCGCCATCCCGACCGGGCTGGAGGCCACGTTGCCGACCCGGGCCACCTCCGTCGCGTCGCTGTTCGCGGAGATCTGCTCCATCCACACGTCCGAGTCCGGCACCCACACCTGCGCGCCGGGGTCCTTGCCGGTCGCGAGCGTGTCCCTGACCTTGTACGACTCGCGCGCGGTCACCGTGATGTCGACGCAGCGTCCGTCGGAGGTGAGGTTCTCGTCGCGGGCCCGCTCGGCGGCGCTACGCAGGGCGGGGGCGATGTCGGGGGAGGCGGCGAGCTCGAGCCGTACCGCCTCGTCCCGGCAGGAGGAGCCGAAGGAGAGCAGACCGCCCTGCACGGCGGCGGCCGTACCGCCGGCGACGGTCAGGACGAGCACCGTCGCGATGGCCACGGTACGGCGGCGTGCGCGTGGGCGGGGGTCGCTGCCGCCCGCCCCATACTGATCGGGCAAGCTGTGACGTCCCATGGCGGTGGTGCCCTCCCCTGTCGATCTCCGTGCCGGCACGGCCGTGTGTGGCAGGAAAGAGGGAGGCACGCCCCCGTACGGCGTCCGTCCCCCCGACGGCCTTGCGCACGATCTTCGTCATTTCTTTCGAAGGACCCTAGCGGGGCGGGGATAGGGATGAGGCTGGATTAGTCAACTGGAGGCAGGTGTGCAGGCGGAGGAAGGGGCAGTGGCCGATTCTTTCCCGCAGAAGGCGCTCTCGCGGAGATTTTTCCGTGACGAGACGCTGCTCGTTCTGGGGCTTTCGCTCGGTGCGAGTGGTGTGTCCGCGCTGATCAGTTTTGTCGGGTCGGTCACCAAACCAGGGGGTCTCAAGGACCAGGCGGCGACCCTCAACGCCTCGGCCGCGCCGGGCCGTCCCTGGCTGGATCTCGCCTGGCAGCTCTTCGGGATCGCGTCGGCCCTGGTGCCCGTGCTGCTCGTCGCGCACCTGCTGCTGCGCGAGGGGCAGAGCCTCAGGACCCTCGGCTTCGACCGCACCCGGCCCGGGTTCGACCTCGCCCGGGGGGCCGGGGTCGCGGCCGTGATCGGCAGCACCGGTATCGCCTTCTATCTGGCCGCGCGTGGTCTGGGTTTCAACCTCACCGTGGTGCCCGAGGCGCTGCCCGACGTGTGGTGGAAGTACCCCGTGCTGATCCTGTCGGCGATGCAGAACGCGATCCTCGAAGAGGTGATCGTCGTCGGCTATCTGCTGCGCCGGCTCCACCAGTTGGGCTGGACCCCGGGCACCGCGCTGGTGGCCAGTTCCGTACTGCGTGGCAGTTACCACCTCTACCAGGGCGTCGGCGGCTTCATCGGCAACATGGTGATGGGCGTGGTGTTCGTCTACCTGTACCGCCGGTGGGGGCGCGTGGGTCCCCTGGTGGTGGCGCATTCCCTGCTCGACATCGGGGCGTTCGTGGGCTACGCGCTCCTCGCGGGGAAGGTGGGCTGGCTGCCGACCGCGTGATCAGGCGAGCAGCTCGCCCTCGATGACCGTGACCGCGCTGCCCGTCAGCAGCGTGCGCCCGCCGCGCAGCCCGGTGCGGACCCGGCCGGAGCGCGGCGAGGCCTGCAGTCCCGTGAGATCCGTACGGCCGAGACGCTCCGACCAGTAGGGGGCCAGAGCGGTGTGCGCGCTGCCGGTGACCGGGTCCTCGTCGATGCCGACGTTCGGGAAGAAGCAGCGGGAGACGAAGTCGTAGCCCAGGTCCGGGTTCTCGGCGCGGGCGGTGGCTATGACGCCGCGCTCCGAATGGGCGGTCAGGGCCTTGAAGTCGGGGCGCAGGGCGTGGACGGTCTTCTCGTCGGCCAGTTCGAGCAGCAGGTCACCGATGTTCGGGCCGGTGTCGAAGGCGGTGAGCGGTTCGGCGCCCAGCGCCTCGGTGATCCCCTCGGGAAGTTCGACGGGGGTGAGCGGGGCCGTCGGGAAGTCCAGGGTGATCGAGCCGTCCTCGCCCCGTGTCGCGACGAGGACTCCGCTGCGGGTGGCGAACCGCACCGGTCCCTCGTGGGCACCCGTGCTGTACAGGACGTGGGCCGTGGCGAGCGTCGCGTGGCCGCACATGTTCACTTCGGTGGCCGGCGTGAACCAACGCAGCGCCCAGTCGGCCTCGTCGTCCCCGGGGAGCCGGTGAGCGAAGGCCGTCTCGGCGTGGTTGACCTCCAGGGCGATGTCCTGGAGCCGGTTGTCGTCCGGGAAGGCGTCGTCCAGGAGCAGGACGCCGGCCGGGTTGCCGGTGAAGGGGCGGGCGGTGAAGGCGTCGACGATTCGGATGCGCATGGTCCGACGGTACGAGGTGATCTCGCGGCCCGGACAAGGCCAATTTCGGGTCGCTGGACTGTTTCCCGTGCCGGGACCGGGATCACGTCGGGGGAGTGGCCCTCTGCCCATTGCGCTCTCGGCGGCAAACACTCATTATCAGGAAACCTGTTATTTTAACCTTGTAGCGATGGGTGTTCAGTCATGGCGTTCAGCCCCCGAATCCAGGCCAGAGGGATCCAGCTCCTGCTCGGTCGCGTGATGTCCCGCGTACACAAGGACCTGCGCTTCACCGACGTCCCGGCGCGGACCGAGAGCCTTCGGGTGGAGACCGGTGCCGGACCGGTGACGTGCACCGTCTACCGTCCGCCGGCCGCCACGGACACCCCCGCACCCGTGTACGTCAACTTCCACGGCGGCGGGTTCGTGGTCGCCCGGCCGGAGCAGGACGACCACATCTGCCGCTACATAGCCGCCACGGCCGGCTGCGTCGTGATCAACGTCGACTACTCGGTCGCGCCGCAGCGGCCGTTCCCCACGCCCGTCACCCAGGCCTACGACGTCACAGCGTGGGTCGCCGAGAACGGCGCCGCCGGTGGCTGGGACGGTTCGCGGCTCGCCGTGGGCGGACACAGTGCCGGGGCCAACCTGACCGCCGCGGTCTGCCGCCTGGCGAGGGAAAGCGGCGCCTTCACGCCCCGGCTCCAGATCCTCGACTCGGCACCGCTGGACCAGGTCGCCGATCCGGCCACCAAGCGGTCCCTCGTCGCCAAGCCGCTGCTCACTCCGCAGCTCATGCGGATCTTCACCGCCGCCTATGTGCCCGATCCCGCCGACCGTGCCCGCCCCCTCGCCTCGCCCGGCCTCGCCGACGACCTCGCGGGGCTTCCTCCCGCCCTGGTCATCACCGCGGAGAACGACCGCCTGCGCGACGAGGGGGACGCCTACGCCAAGGCCCTGGAGGCCGCCGGCGTCCCGGTCACCCACCGCGTCTTCGAAGGCGTCGACCACTACTTCACCCACACCGGCCCGGTGCCGTCCGGAAAGGAAGCCATCGATCTGATGGCCACCGCGTTGCGCGACGCACTGAGGTGACCTTGCTGTCCTTTCAGACTCTGGCGGCAGCGACTCCTGCGCTGTCCATGTAGTCGCGGACTCGTGTGATCAGTCCGTCGCGGACGTGGAGTATCAGGAGACCCGGAACGGTGAACGTGGTGGCTTTGGTGGTCACGTTCCCCTCACGGCATGCTCGGCGATGATCACCTCCGGATCGGCGGTCTCGTAGGCGGCGACCCTCCGGACCTCCTGCACCTCGGCGGGGGAGGCGCCCCAGGCCGCCCGGTATCCCGCGCGCACGGCCTCGCGTCCCTCGAAGCGCGCGGGGAAGCCGGGAGAGGTGAACGGGAACTCGTGCACCGCCTCCGTGGCGTAGAGATCGGCGAGATCGTCCGGGGACTTGTCGAGCATGGCCTGGTAGTAGCAGGTCAGCACCTCGCGAGGGGTGCGAGCGGCAGGTGTGTCCAGAGGTGACACGGGAGTCGTCCCTTCGCTCAACACTTGTTGACCCAGTCAGCGTAGGGTGCCACCACGACCGTGCGCGGGAGCTGTTCGCCGAGAAGGGGTTGGTAACTGTTGGCCGCGGAGTGTGCGTGAGGTCGAGTTAGCTCGATCGTGTGATCGTCGGCTTCTGGGCTTGCGGCGCCTTGGGTCGTGCGGAGTAACGCCGTACTCACCTGGCCAGGCCGCTCAGAGCACTGGCCTCCCGGGCTTGGACCACGCACAGGATGTGTGTCGCCGCCCCGGGGTCGAGTACGCCGGGGATCTGGGGGCACCTCCCACGCCGTTCGGGCAGTGGGGGAGCGCTCAAGACCGTTCGGGGCGTGCGGCTGGCTGGGGCTCGCTCCTGCTCAGTCTTCAGGAACGGTTCGAGCGCACCACCATCCGCGCCGTGGCGGGTCACCGCGTTGCTGGGCGTCACCAGCGGCCATCAGCTCCTCGGCCGGGGCCTCGCTGTGTGAGGTCCCGGCCGATCGCATCGCCGCGTTGCTCCGGCCGGCCATCAAGGCCTCGGCGGGACCGTCGCCGGAGTGAACCTGACGCGCTGATGTCCGGTTCGTGGAGCGCGGTTTCCAGCATCCCCACGTGACGCCGCCCTGCCCGAGGGCCTTGCCATGCGATCGGTTCCGATATATCGTTGAAGCATCGCGACAGATCAACGATGGAATGGAGTGATTGCGATGCGTTCCCACGGATTCGAGCGTGGACATGGTGGAGCCGGTCGTAGGGGCCGTGGTGGCCCCGAGAGCCTGCGGGGTGCCTTCGGGCCCTTCGGTCCGGGCGGTCCTGGTGGCCCCGGCTTCGGAGGGCCGGGCTTCGGCCCCGGGCCCTGGGGGCCGAGGGGTGGTCGGGGCGGACCCAGGGGGAGGGCGCGGCGCGGTGACGTGCGGGCCTCGATCCTGGCCCTGCTCAAGGACCGGCCCATGCACGGTTACGAGATGATCCAGGAGATCGCCGAGCGCAGCGGCGGGGCGTGGAAGCCCAGTCCCGGCTCGGTGTACCCCACCCTCCAGCTACTGGAGGACGAGGGGCTGATCGCCAGTGAGAGCGAGGGCGGCAAGAAGCTGTTCGCCCTCACCGAGGCCGGCCGTACCGCGGCCGACGAGGGCCCCGACGCGCCTTGGGAGGAAGCCTCCCGTGGCATCGACTTCGAGGCGCTCGGTGAGATCCGGCAGGCCGGCTTCGGTCTGATGGAGGCCTTCGGTCAGGTCTGGAAGACCGGCAGCAAGGAACAGCGCGAGAAGGCGCTGGCCGTCATCAACGAGACCCGCAAGAAGCTGTACCTCATCCTCGCCGATGAGGACTGAGGCAGCGCCGGGCAGTCGTGAGGCGATCAGAAGGCGCCCCGTGGAGCGATCCGCGGGGCGCCTTCCTGTGGGCGGCGCACATGGGCAGCACTCCCTTGTACGGGGCGCGCTTGTGCGGGCTCACTTGGGCGGCGCTCACTCCACCAGTCCGGCCAGCTTCCGCAGCGACTCGTTCAGTGCGGCCGTCCCCGAGTCCTTCAGCTTGCCCGCCATCAAGGAGACGGCGGCGCCCGTGAACTCGCCGTCGATGCGGACCGTGGTGGCGTCGCCGTCGGGGGTCAGGGTGTAGCGCGTGGCCACGCTCACCGCCATCGGGCCCTTGCCCCGGATGGCGAACAGCCGGGCAGGCTCCACCTGGTCGATGGTCCATTCGACCTCGGCGGGGAAGCCCATCAGCTTCATGTTCTCCTGGAAGGTTCCGCCCGGTTCGAGAACCGTCGGGCCGCCCTTGGGGAAGCTGGTGTGGGTCGCGTTCCACTCCCCGTGCGCGGACCAGTCGGTGAGCTGGGCCCAGACCTTCTCCGCGGGTGCCGAAATGCGTGCCTCCGCGCTGATTTCCGCCATGCGGCCACCTCTTCGTGTCGGGCTGTGGTGTCGCGGAAAGTAGCCGCAGGGGGCGCAACATTCAATACTGATGAACCGTCAGAAAACGCGGAGGCGCGTTCAGTCCACCTGTCGTATCACCGCCGCGTCGAACAGGTCCCACGCGCGCGGGAACGCGCTCTCGTCGTGGCAGTGCCACGCTTCCCAGAACGGGTCGGCGAGCAGCGCGTCCCCCAGGGCGCACGACGGGGCGGCGGACGTCGACCGGGGCGGAAAGGTTTGATCTCATCCGTAAGGAGGAGATTCCGGCTGCGGGGTCCGCTCTCCGTGGGACGCGAAGATGCTTCCCCTCGGGGATGACCCGATGCGGTGGGGCTGATGAGGTGGGGGATGTGCACCCCCGTATCCCCCGGCAGTCGGCCCGCGAACAGAGCGGCCCGCCGCCGGTCAGTCCGGACGGCGATGTCAGGCTCAGCGCGGAACTGACAGCGGTGGTCTCCGGTGCCCGCAGGCGCGCGCTGCGGGACGGGGACCGGCAGATCGACACGGCCCATCTGCTGCACTCACTCCTGGACGCCGACGCCGAGGCGTACGCCGTCTTCGACGCGGAACCCCAGTTGCCGAGGCTCCTCGGCTATCTCGTGCAGCGCAGCATCGGCTACGGACTGCGCTGGCAGGGCACCGTGGAGGACTCCGGCGCCGTTCCCGCGGTGACGACGGCCGAGGGACTCTCACCGCTCGCCGCGGGCGCGATGGAATACGCCTGCGCAAGGGCCGAGCGCCGCGCCGACGGACCCGCCCGCGGGATCGATCTGCTCGCGGCGATCCTGGTGGACCCCGAGTCGCGGGCCGTCGAGGTGCTGACCCGGGCGGGAATGGACGCCCGTGCCGTGTCCGCGCGGATCGACGACCGCCTGCCCGGAGGACTGTGGGGCGGCCCGCCACGGTCCAGCCGCTGAGACAGGAGTCATCGGGGGTGACGCTCATGTCCTGCCCTGTCATCATAGGCCGGTGCATACGTCTGAGAGCAGCAGGGCCAGTGAGGGCAAGGGCGTCGGACTCGGTCTCGCGCTGGTGTCCGCGCTCGCCTTCGGCGGATCAGGGGTGGCGGCCAAGCCGTTGATCGAGGCGGGCCTCGATCCGCTGCACGTGGTGTGGCTGAGGGTGGCGGGCGCCGCCCTGGTGATGCTGCCGCTCGCCGTCCGCCACCGCGCGCTGCTGCGCAGCCGTCCCGCCCTGCTCGCCGGCTTCGGGCTGCTCGGCGTGGCCGGCGTGCAGGCCTTCTATTTCGCCTCGATCTCCCGCATCCCCGTCGGTGTCGCCCTGCTCGTCGAGTACCTCGCCCCCGCCCTGGTGCTCGGCTGGGTGCGGTTCGTGCAGCGACGGCCCGTCACCCGTGCCGCCGCGCTCGGCGTGGTCCTCGCCGTGGGCGGGCTCGCGTGCGTCGTCGAGGTCTGGTCGGGTCTGAGTTTCGACGCTCTCGGACTGCTCCTCGCGCTCGGCGCCGCCTGCTGCCAGGTCGGCTACTTCGTCCTGTCCGACCAGGGCAGCGACTCCGGCGAGGTCCCCGATCCGCTCGGCGTGATCGCGTACGGCCTTCTCGTCGGGACCGCCGTCCTGACCGTCGTGGCCCGCCCCTGGACGATGGACTTCTCCGTCCTCGCGCAGCGCGCCGACATGAACGGCACCCCGGTCGCGGCCGGCCTGCTGCTCGGCTGGATCGTGCTGATCGCCACCGTCCTCGCCTACGTCACCGGTGTGGTGTCGGTGCGCAGGCTCTCACCGGCGATAGCCGGGGTCGTGGCCTGTCTCGAAGCGGTCGTCGCGACCGTCCTCGCCTGGGTGCTGCTCGGTGAACACCTTTCGGCGCCGCAGATCGTGGGTGGCGCGGTGGTCCTGCTCGGCGCCTTCATCGCGCAGTCGTCGACCCCGGCCAAGGGTTCCGTGGAACCGGTCGCGACCGGTGGCGCCGAAAGTCGGTTGTCCGCCCGGGAGAACGCCGCCTAGGCTCCCGGTTCATGCACACGCGCACGTTGATCGTTTCTCCGCCGGCCGCCTGAGGCGGGCCCTCCGGAGACCACGCCCGGCCATGCCGCCGGGCTGAACGGTGCTGCCCGCAGACGAAGTCCGCGGACCCCGCCACCGAGCGGGTGTCCTCTTCCGAACTTCCGCGCCTCGGCGCATCTGCGGAGAGAACACGTGTCGCATGCTTCTTCAGGCCTGCCCGTCGGGCGAGGCCTCATCTATCTGATCGTCGCCGGTACCACCTGGGGCACCGCGGGTGCGGTCGCCACGCTGGCCTACCGGATCAGTGACCTGGGCCCGGTGGCCCTGTCCTTCTGGCGCTGCACGGCCGGTCTGGCGGTGCTGCTCGCCGTCCGTCCCGTGCGGCCACGCGCGCGTACGGCCGTCTCGGAACCGCTCGGCCGCAAGGCCCTGCGGGTCGGCGCGTCGGGCGTGGGTCTCGCGGTGTTCCAGACCGCCTACTTCGCCGCCGTACGGTCCACCGGGCTCGCCGTGGCCACCGTCGTCACCCTCGGCGCCGGCCCCGTACTCATCGCGCTCGGGGCACGATGCGCCCTGGGGGAGCGGCTCGGGCGCAGCGGAGTCGTCGCCGTCGCCGGAGCCCTCGCCGGACTCCTGGTGCTGACGCTGGGCGGCGCGGAGGCTTCCGTCCGTCCCCTGGGTGTGTTGCTCGGGCTGCTCTCGGCGGCCGGCTGCTGTGTGATGACCCTGATCACGCGCGCGGCCCGGGCGGAGTCCTCCGGAACGTCCGTCGGGGTGTTCGCGGTCGCCGGCCTCTGCCTGCTGCCCCTCGCGCAGGCCGAGGGCCTGGTCCCGCACACGGCCCGACCAGCCCTGCTCCTGGTCCTGTTGGTCTACTTGGCGACCGTCCCCACGGCTCTCGCCTACGCCCTCTACTTCGCGGCCGCCGCGGTCGTCCGCTCCACGACCGTCTCCGTGATCATGCTGCTCGAACCGGTGAGCGCGGCGGTGCCGGCCGTCCTGCTGTTCGGCGAGCGCCTCACTTGGACCACCGTGCTCGGCACCTTGCTGATGCTGGGCGCGGTCGCGGGGCTCGCGGTGACGGAGGCGCGTGTGCCCGCATGACGAACCGAGGGGCCCTTCTGTCCGAAGGGCCCCCTCGCTCAGGCCTGCTGCCGCCGCAGCAGATGCTCGCGCGCCGCCGCGTCCCCGGGGCCGTTCCGGTCCGCCAGCCCGTCCGCGATCCGGTCCTGCACCTGAGCCGTCCGCTTGCCGGCGTACTTGAACTTCGCCCGCACACCGGTCACTTCGAGCCGCAGCCCGCGAATCCCCGACAGCTGCCTCCCGAACGGCACCTCGTCCGCCGCCACCCGCGCGGTGCCGCCCTCCGGCTGGAAGTGACCGATCTGGTGGTTCAGGAGCACGGCCTTCTCGGCAGGGTCGTCCACCACGTGGGCCCGGCACCGCAGTTGGACCGCCGCGTAGAAGCTCGTGGGCGTGCCGTGTTCGGACGGAACGTCCGGGTCGGCCTGCCACGGGCCCGGGACGTACGCGTAGTCGTCGACCACGCTCAGTACGACGTCCGGGCTCGCCTCCAGTGCGCCCCACAGTGGATTGGGCCGGGCGAGGTGTGTCAGGACCTCGCCCCGCGAGGGGTCGTAGGCGAAATGCAGCGGCTGGACGAACGGGGGCTCGCCCGCAGGTCCGTTGACGGCGAGCTGCCCGAAGTCGTGGACGGACAGCCACTGCTGCCACTCGGTGTCGTCGCGGGCCGCGTCCCAGGGATGGATCAGCATCACAGGACCGCCAGGTAGTCCGGGACCTCGGTGCCGGGGGCCAGGCCGTCGTCGGCGACCGGGGTGCCGTAGCCCTTGCGCAGCGGGACCACACCGGCCCAGTGGGGGAGGGCGAGGTCCTCCGGCTCGTCGTTGACCCCGCCGGTGCGGAGCTTGGCGGAGACCTCGTCGAGGTCGAGGCGGATGACGGCGGTGGCGGCCAGTTCCTTCTTGTTGGCGGGGCGGGAGTCGAGAGCGCGACCCGGCACCACATGGTCGACCAGCGCGTCGAGGGCGAGGCGCTTCTCCTCGGGGTCCGTGACGTCGTACGCGAGTCCGTGCACCACCACGGACCGGTAGTTCATCGAGTGGTGGAAGGCCGAGCGGGCCAGGATCAGCGCGTCGACGTGCGTGACCGTCAGGCAGACCGGCAGTCCCGGGTCGGCCTGGCCGGTCATCCGCAGCGGGCGCGAACCCGTCGAGCCGTGGACGTAGAGCCGCTCACCCACCCGGCCGTACAGCGTGGGCAGGACCACCGGGGCGCCGTCGCGGACGAAGCCGAGGTGGCAGACATAGCCCTCGTCGAGTATCGAGTGCACCAGTTCCCTGTCGTACGAGGCCCGATTGGGGGAGCGCGTCGGGACGGTGCGGTCGGTCGGCGCGTAGGCGGTCGGCTCCGGCGTGGTCGCGGTGGTCCCCTGCATTGCGATCTCCATTGCACTAGTGCATAATCTTCTTTGTGCTAGGAGAATATCGGATCGAAGGCCGACGTGCATCGGAGATTGCGGCGAGCGTCGAGAGCGCTGTGGGTGCCGGGGGGCTGGCTCCGGGGCAACTGCTGCCTCCCATGCGGGAGTTGGCGGTGGAGCTCGGGGTGAATCCCAATACGGTCGCGGCCGCCTACCGCACCCTGCGTGAGCGCGGGGTCATCGAGACCGCCGGGCGAAGGGGCAGTCGGGTCCGGTCGAAGCCGGCCACCACGGGACGCGACTACATCCGGGTGGAGGTCCCGGAGGGCGTGCGGGACGTGGCGAACGGCAACCCGGACCCGGCGCTGCTGCCCCCGCTGGCGCCGGCCTTCGCCGCCGCCGCGGAACAGGGCGACCGGGAGCCGGTCCTGTACGGAGAGGCGACCGTGGACCCGGAGCTCGCGCGCCTGGCGCGGGAGGCGCTGGATGCGGACGGCGTTCCGGCGGGCCCTCTCGCCGTCGCCTCCGGCTCCCTGGACGTGATCGAGCGCGTCCTGGCCGCCCACCTCAAGCCGGGTGACACGGTCGCGGTGGAGGACCCCGGCTGGGGCAGCCTCCTCGACCTGGTCCCGGCACTCGGGCTGCGCGTCGCCCCGGTGGGTGTGGACGACGAGGGCCCCCGCGCCGATGACGTTCGCACGGCCCTGGAGTCGGGCGCCCGCGCCCTGATCATCACCGACCGGGCCCAGAACCCGACCGGTGCCTCGGTGACCGCCACGCGTGCGCGTGCCCTGCGCGCGGTCCTCGAGGATCACCTGGACGCCCTCCTCATCGAGGACGACCACGGCCACGGCATCGTCGACCTGCCCCTGCACCCCCTGGCCGGAGTCACCCGCCACTGGGCCTTCGTCCGCTCGGTGGCCAAGGCCTACGGCCCCGATCTGCGCCTGGCCGTCCTCACCGGCGACGCGGTCACCGTCGACCGCGTCCACGGCCGCCACCGGCTGGGCCCCGGCTGGGTCAGCCGCATCACCCAGCGGGCGGTGGTGCAGCTGTGGGCCGAGGGCGTACTGGACACGGCGGAGGTGGCGGCGGCGTACCGCGAGCGCCGCGACCGGCTGATCGGCGCACTCGCGGAACGCGGAGTCGAGGCCCACGGCCGCAGCGGCCTGAACGTATGGATCCCGGTCCCGGACGAGACGGGCGCGGTGTCCCGCCTGCTGCACGCGGGGTGGGCCGTGGCCCCGGGCGCCCGCTTCAGAATGAGCGCACCGCAGGGGATCCGCGTGACCGTGGCGACGTTGGCGACGACGGAGGTGCCCCACCTGGCGGACGCGATCGCGAGGGCCTTGGGTCCGTCACCGACCCGGAGTCATGTCTAAGGGGAAGGTGACCTGCTTCACGGGTGGGCGCGGGAAACCGCACCTGAGTGAGCGCTGCCCCCGCAAGCACGATCACCGCGCCCACGGGCGTCGACGAGCTCAACGACTCGCCGAGCACCGCGACCCCCGCTCCCGTGGCGATGACCGGAATGAAGTACGTGACCATCTGCGCGGTGGTCGGCCCCACTTCGGCGACCAGCCCGTACTGGAGCAGCAGCGCCAGCCCCGTCCCCAGCGCGCCCAGCGCCGCGATCGCCAGCAACGGCAGCACATCGACATGGGTGGGTATCCCGGAGAACAGCGAAGTGACGGCCGCCAGTTGAACCGTGGCCAACAGCAACTGCGCCCCCATCAGGGATATGTGGGAGTACCCGGCACCGGCCAGCGTCCGACGCACGTAGATCCACCCGATCGGATAGCTGAGCGAGGCCAGCAGAGCCATCGCCGTCCCCCTGCCGTCCAGGCCGCTGAACCCCTGCCAGGCCCCCAGAACCGTCAGCACCCCCAGGAACCCGAGCCCGAGCCCGGCGACCCGCACGCGCGTGGGCCGGTCCTCGGACAGCGCGACCACGGACAGAACCATCCCCCACAGCGGCGAGGTCGCGTTGCAGATCCCCGCCAGCGTGGACGGGATCGTCAACTCCGCGTAGGCGAAGAGCGAGAACGGCAGCGCGTTGAGCAGGAACCCCGCGACCGCCAGATGGGTCCATGTCCGCACCCCACGAGGGAGCCGCTCCCGCCGCACCGTCATCGCCGCCGCGAGCACCAGCGTCCCGAACACCAGCCGCCCGAGCGTGACCTGGAAGGGCGCGTACCCCTCGGTGCCCACCTTGATGAGCAGAAAGCTGAACCCCCAGATCAGCGAGAGGACGCCGAAGCGCAGACGCCAGTCGAGGGCGGGGCGGCGGGTGGCCCGCGGCGGGGCTGCGGTAACGGTCGCGGTGGTCATGACGGCCACGATCCGGCACACGATCTCGTAGTACAAGCGAGTTTTTGAGCGAGATATCTCGTAGTATTGCTTACATGTTGAACCTGGAGCGCCTGCGCACCCTCGACGCCCTCGCCCGGCACGGCTCGGTCAGCGGTGCCGCCGAGGGCCTGCACATCACGACCTCTGCCGTCTCGCAGCAGATGTCCAAGCTGGAGCGCGAGGTCGGCCAGCAGCTCCTCGCCAAGAACGGCCGTGGGGTGCGGCTCACCGACGCCGGCCGGCTCCTGGCCGACCACGCGGCACGCATCCTGTCCCAGGTGGAACTCGCCCAGTCCGACCTGGAGGCCCAACGCGGCCAGGTGGTGGGGGAGTTGAGGCTCGCCGCGTTCCCGACCGCCGCACGCGGACTGTTCCCGGGCGCGCTCGCGGGCCTGCGCTCGGCACATCCGGGCCTGCGGATCAGTTCGAGCGAGATGGAGCCGGAATCGGCGGTCCTCGCCGTGATCCGCGGTGACTACGACCTCGCGGTCGTCCTGGACTGGTACAACAAGCCGCTGCCCATGCCCGACGGGCTCGTGAAGGCCTCGATCGTCGACGACACGGCCGACGTGGCGATGCCCGCGACCCACCGCCACGCGCACCGGAGCGAGGTCGACCTGGAGGACTTCGCGGACGACGACTGGGTCACCTGGGGAGAGAGCGAGTTCTGCCACGAGTGGCTGATGCACACCCTCCGCTCCAAGGGCATCGAACCCCGCGTCGCGCACCGCGCGGAGGAGCATCCGACCCAACTCGCCCTGGTCGATGCCGGACTCGGCGTGTGCGTGGCACCCCGGCTCGGGCGCGGGCCGATCCCGGAGGGCGTGCGGACCGTGCCCGTACGGCAGTCGGTGAGCCGGCACATCTACGCGGTGTGGCGCGCGGACGCCGACCGCCGCCCGTCGATCCGGGCGGCGGTCGAGGCACTGAAGTCGGCGGCGGTGAAGGCCGTTTGAGCGGCGTTTCTCTCCGCCCGCAGTCGGTCTCGTCCGCCGGACAGCCCTACGCCGGGCCCAGCTTGCGGAAGTCCCAGGAGACGATCTTCTCGGGGGTCAGCCGTATCCAGGCGTGCCGGCCGTCGTGCGGCATCTCCTCCAGGCGGAAGTTCTTGCGGGCGAACAGCGTCTCCGGGACGTCGAGTTCCGCGCGCAGCTCTCCGGTGCGCGGAGCCTCGCCCACGAAGTCCACCGTCCCGGACAACTCCACGCCCTGCAGCTCGTCGTACTCCTCGCCCGTGTCGACCACGATCGCGACCCGTGGATCGCGGCGCAGATCGGTCCAGCGCTTGCTGCGCACGACGGAGTACAGCCACAACGAGGTGCCGTCCCAGGCGAACCAGAGCGTGCTCACATGCGGAGCGCCGTCGGCGGAGACCGTGGCGACCCGGCAGGTGCGCTGGCTGGTCAGGAACTCGTCCAGCTCGCCCGGCGTCATCATGATCTTCCGGCCGCGGCGCTGAGTGACGGTCATGCGTCCCCCCTCTTTCTCTCACGTCGTGTCAGAGGAGAGATCCTCTGACATCACGTCAGAAAAGGATGGGTCGTCTTCCGTCCCGACGCAATGGTGGCTACTGTCACCGGCTCCGGGCCGTCGGCGACCAGGGGGAACCGTGCCGTCGTACGAACAACTCAGCGAACTCCTCGCTCCCGAGAGCACTGTCCTGCTCACCGTCGAATGCCAGCAGGGCGTCGTCGGGCCGGAGAGCGCGCTGCCCGAACTCGCTCGTGAGGCGCGGACCTCGGGTGCCCTCGCCAACGTCGCCCGACTGGTCGACGCCGCGCACGGGAACGGGGTCCAGGTGATCCACGCGATCGCCGAACGCCGTCCGGACGGGCGCGGCGCCAACCATAACGCCCGCCTCTTCCGAGCCGCCGAACGCCTGCCCGTCCAGCAGCTGGCCGGGACCATCGCGGTGCGGGTGGCGGCCCCGATCGAGGTGAGCGAGGAGGACTTCGTCGTACGACGCCTGCACGGGCTGTCGCCGATCCAGGGCACCGAGGTCGACGCGCTCCTGCGCAACCTCGGCTGCCGCACCCTGGTGGTGACCGGAGTCTCCGCCAACGTGGCCGTCCCGAACGCCGTGTTCGACGCCGTGAACCGCGGCTACAGCGCCGTGGTGGCGACGGACGCCATCGCCGGGGTGCCCTCCGACTACACCCCGGCGATGATCCGTCACACGCTCGCCCTGGTGGCCACCCTCGCCACCACGGACGAGATGCTGACCTGTCTGGGACGACCCCGCCGCCCCGGGCGCGTCTGACCTCTCATGCGAGTGAGATCGAGTCGCCGCTGACGGTGATCTTCTCCTCGGGCAGCGGCTGGGTCGCCGGCCCCTTCTTCACACTGCCGTCGGTCACCGAGAACTCGCTCTTGTGGCACGGACAGGTGATGACCCCGTTGGTGATGCCCGTCACCGCACACCCCTGGTGGGTGCACTTCGACGAGAACGCCTTGAACTCGCCCGCCGTGGGCTGGGTGACCACCACGCCCGAGTCCTTGAAGATCTTGCCGCCGCCCTCGGGGATGTCCGAGGTCTTCGCGAGGACACTGCCGCCGGCGGCAGTGTCCGACGACGAGGAGGACGACGACGAGGAGGAGTCGTCCTCCGACCCGCACGCGTTCAGGGTGAGGGCGAGTCCTGCCGCGCCGACCGCCGCCACGACGACCCGGCGACTGGGGGCCGATGCGGGATGAATCGATTCGCTGGCCATTCTGACGTCCCCTTCCACGGAATCCTTGAACTGTCCTGAGGTACGGCCCCGGAGTGCCCGTTGTTCAGACACCCCCCAGTAACCTGGGGCGATGCTCGAGGAAGCCATCGCGACCCGCTACATCACGCCTCTGCGCGAGGGCGGCTCGCTGCCGGGGCTCGTCGAGGCCGACGACCGCGGGACGTACGTCATCAAGTTGTCCACGTAGGGGAGCTGACCTGCGGCGATGTCCCGCTGCAGGCACGCATGCGGGTGCTCTCGAACGGACGACAGCCCGATTGCGCCCATACACTCCACGCTGGCTCGAGTTGCCCCGGGACTGCTGGAGCGCTTAGCCGAGGTGGACGACCCGCGTGATCCGCGCGGTGTGCGACATCCCCTGACTTGCCGTGCTTGCCCTGACCGCAAGTGCGGTGACGATGGTGGGTTGGCGGCTTGCCCCCCTCGACGGACGCTCTTGGCCGGGCCGTCGGCCGCCGGCTCGCAGACCGCCGCCCCAAGACGAACGGCCTCGCCGGGCTGGCGGTGGACGGCGAGAGTCTGCGCAGGTCAAGGCCGACGGCCGGCTTTTGGGTGTCTTCGCTGAGCGCATGATCGAACGATCCGCAGTGGCGCAGGACTGCGAGAGCGGGAAGCTCTTTCGCACCGGCCTTGAGAAGGGCCGCAGCTCCGGACCCCGGGCTCCAGGGCGAAGGTATCTGTGCCTGCCGGTGTGCGTCGGCATAACAGCGAGTTAACGCGGCTCGGGATGCTCTGAGCGGTTCGGTCCCGCACGGGACCGAACCGCTCAGAGCATCCCGCCCTCTCGGAGGTATCCATGCGCCGCCGTTACACAGCCCCGTTGGCCGCCCTCGCCCTCGCCCTGCCCGCCCTGTTCCTCTCGGCCGCCGACGCCTCGGCCGTTCCGGCGGACAAGAGCCAGGTGCTCAGTTCCTGGACGCAGACATCCGCGAGCAGCTACGACGCCTGGAGCGCCGCCCGGCAGAATCAGGCCGCGTGGAGCGCGTACGCTTTCGACTGGTCCACCGACTACTGCACCACGTCCCCGGACAACCCCTTCGGGTTCCCCTTCAAGAACGCCTGTGCCCGCCATGACTTCGGTTACCGCAACTACAAGGCGGCCGGCACCTTCGAGGCCGACAAGTCCCGTCTCGACAGCGCCTTCTACGCCGACCTGAAACGGGTGTGCGCGAGCTACTCCGGCGCGTCCCGCAGCGCTTGCGACGCCACGGCCTGGACGTACTACCAGGCCGTCTCCGCCTTCGGGAACTCGGCGGCCGTGGACGGCGCGGCCGTGGCCTGAGCCTGCCGCATTCCCCCATTCCCGCTCGCCGGCCCGGGCGTCACCTACGGGGTGACATACCCGGGTCCGGCGGCACGCTCGCGGAGCATTTCGGCAACGAGAAACGCCAGATCGAGCGACTGGCTCCGGTTGAGCCTCGGGTCGCACGCTGTCTCATAACGCCGGTGAAGGTGGCCCACCTGGATTTCGTCGCTGCCACCCACGCATTCCGTGACGTCGTCACCGGTGAGTTCGACATGAAGCCCCCCGGGATGAGTTCCCAATTCCCGGTGGACCTCGAAGAATCCGCGTGCCTCGTCCAGGATTTCCGCCACCCTGCGCGTTTTGCGGCCGTCCGGAGCGGTGAACGTGTTGCCGTGCATGGGATCGCACACCCAGCCCACCCGCATCCCTTCGGCGAGGGTCTTCTCGACGAGCGGGGGCAGCAGTTCCCGGACGTTCGTCGCGCCCATCCGCACGACGAAGGTGAGTCGGCCGGGCTCCCTTTCCGGGTCGAGCCGATCGACGTAGCCGAGTACTTCGTCCGGCGTCGTGGCCGGCCCCAGCTTCACCGCCAGCGGGTTGGCGACACGGGAGAAGAACTCGACGTGAGGGCCGTCCAGGTCCCGGGTGCGCTCGCCGATCCACAGCAGATGGCCGCTGGTGGCATAGGTCTTTCCGGTGACCGGGTCCCGGCGTGCCAGGGCCCGTTCGTAGTCGAGCAGGAGACCTTCGTGGCTGGCGAACACCTCCGTGGTACGCACCCCGGCCGGATCGACCCCGCACGCCGCCATGAAAGCGAGAGCCCGGTCGATCTCCTCGGCGAGCGCGGCGTAGCGCGCGCCTCCGGGGGAGTCCGCGACGAACCCTTGGTTCCAGGTGTGGGCCCGGTGCAGATCGGCGTCCCCCAGGGCGAAGGCCCGCACCAGATTCAGGACGACCGCCGACTTCTCGTACATGGTGCGCATACGGCGGGGGTCGGGCGTCCGGTCCCCGGCGGTGAAGGCCGGTCCGTTCACCGCGTCGCCCCGGTAGGAGGGCAGGGTGGTGCCGTCCCGTGACTCCATGGGGCTGGACCGGGGTTTGGCGAACTGACCCGCGAGCCGGCCGACCTTGACCACGGGCACGGACGCGCCGTAGGTGAGCACCACCGCCATCTGCAGCAGCGTCCGCAGCTTGCCGCGAATCCCGTCGGCGGTCACCCCGGCGAATGTCTCCGCGCAGTCGCCGCCCTGCAACAGGAAGGCCCGGCCCTGCGCCACCGCGCCGAGCTGAAGCCGGAGCTGGTCGCATTCCTGCCCGAAAACCAGGGGCGGGGCCGTCGACAACTCCTCGACCACGGAACGCAGGACCGTGGTGTCCGGCCACGGGGGCTGTTGTTTCGTGCGCGGTCCCGGTTGGTGATTCGGCTGCGATTCCATGGCGTTCGATCAGCCCTTCCAGAAGATGGCCGCGGAGTATTCCGTGACGGCTGTCGTGAAGTCCGGTTGTTCCCACAGTGAATCCGGGTCTCCCGGCTCGGGGCAAGGATCGCGGCAGTGGTCCGTATTCCGGCTCGGGAAATGGTCTGGTCCCGTGCGTGCGCCTGGTGATTGTCTGGAGCACAATTCGCCGGGCCCGAATGCTCTGGGTATCCACCGGTGGGCATCCGGAAGACGGGCCCCGGACATCGCCTAAGCGAAGGAGTCCCATGCACGCATCCGTGCGCACACCGGACCACGGTCCCGCAGCCGGTCCCCTGGGGGTGCGGGTCACCGAGACCCGGCTGCCGCGGCACGCCCCTCTCGACCTCTACACCATGCTGCGCCACGAATTCGGCGTCCGGGAGGTGTTCCTGCTGGAGAGCCTGGGCGGGCCCGAGGAACACCGGGGGCCGACCGCCGTGGGGTTCGGCCGACTCGCCGAGATCCGGGTGCACGCCCGGCACGTGGAGATCGACGGCGCCCCGGCCGTGGCCGCGGCATTCGCCGAATGCGCCACCGGCGTCGGGCTCACCCCCGAACCCTCGGGCGACGCCGGCGCGCTGAGACTCGCGCCCACCGGACCGGAACAGATATGGCGGCTGCTGGCGGCCGCCCAGGGGGTGTTCCAGGTGGACACCGCGCTGCCCCCGTCCTCGTACACCTTCGGGTTCCTGACCAGCATCGCCTACGAGGCGGCCTGGCACATGGAGGAACTGCCCCGCCGCGACGACGCCTTGGGCCCACCGGACCTCACCCTCACGCTGTTCCGCGACACGGTGTGGTACGACGTCGACTCCGGCGGCGTCCGACTGCTGCGGACGGACTCCACGGACGGCCGGCTCTTCCCGGTCCGGCCCCCGCTCGACCTCGTGGACCTGGCCGCCCGGGCGGCCGCGGCTCCCACCACCGTCGTCCCGGAGGCGCCCCGACCGCGCGCCGTACGGGACTCGGTGCCCCGTGAGACCTTCCTGGACCAGGCCCGGGTCTGTCTGGAGCACATCGGCGTGGGCGACATCTACCAGATCCAGCTCGGTCATCGTATCGACGTGCTCACCGAGTTGACGCCGCCGGACGTCTACCGGAGGTTGCGCGCCCGCAACCCCTCGCCGTACATGTATCTGCTGCCCCGCGCCGGCGGTGAACTCGTCGGCGCCAGCCCGGAGTTGTTCTTCCGAAGCGAGGACGGCGAGATCACCATGCGTCCGATCGCGGGAACCACCCGGCGCGGCGACGACCCGGATGAGAACGAAAGGCGCGTCAAGCAGATGCTGGCCAGCTCCAAGGAGCAGGCGGAGCACATCATGCTGGTGGACCTGTGCCGCAACGACATCGGCCGGGTCAGCCTGCCCGGCACCCTGCCGGTGGAACGGCTGATGACGGTCGAGGGCTTCTCGCACGTCTTCCACCTCGTCTCCACGGTCCGAGGCCGGCTCGAACCCGGCACCTCCGCCTGGGACGCGCTGCGCGCGACCTTCCCGGCCGGCACCATGAGCGGCGCCCCCAAACTGCGTGCCATGGAGATCATCAACTCCCTGGAGCGCCAGGCGCGGGGCAGTTACGCGGGGGCTGTGGGGCTCGTCGACGTCCGCGGGTGGACCGAACTCGCCCTGTGCATCCGGACGATCACCCACGACGGCGGGGTCTACTCGACCCAGAGCTCGGCCGGCATCGTCGCGGAGTCCCGGATCGAGGCCGAATGGGACGAGACGCTGGCGAAAATGGGCGCCGCGTACTGGGCCCTGACCGGGGCGGAACTCGTGGGTGACGGACTCGGAGCCGGGGCCGACGTGGAGCCGGCCTGGGAGGGGTGGACGGCGTGAACGTGCTCATTGTGGACGCGTACGACAGCTTCACGCACATCATCGACCGGTACGTCCGCTCCCTCGGAGTGCGGACGCAGGTCGTGCGCTCCGGCACCAGGAGCCCGGACGAGCTCGCCGCCGGGTGCCCCGACGCGGTCGTCCTCGGGCCGGGTCCCGGGCATCCCGCGGACTCGGGACACGTCGAACTGGTCCACCGGTTCGCGGGCGAGGTGCCCCTGCTGGGGGTGTGCCTCGGGCACCAGGCCATCGCGCTCGCCCTCGGGGGCCGCGTGCAGGTCGCTGACCACCTGATGCACGGGCGGACCAGCACCGTACGGCATGACGGCACCGGGGTGTTCGCGCGGGCGCCGCAGACCGTGGAGGTCACGCGCTACCACTCCCTCGTCGTGGCCGAGCCACTGCCTGCGCAGCTGACCGTTACGGCCCGCTCCCAGGACGACGGGTACGTGATGGGTCTGCGTCACCGCGAACTGCCCCTTGAGGGAGTGCAGTTCCATCCCGAGAGCATCACCACCACCGGCGGTCTGGACATGCTCGCGGACTTCCTGTCCGTGACACACCGCTGACCGGCTCATCGGCCGCCGCCTCACGCGGACCTGGCCACGCCCCGTTCCCCGCGGGGCAGTCTCGCCCAGACCCGGCCGAGTTCGCGTACCGCGTCGAGCAGCGCGGTCGTGGGCAGGCCGGCGTAGCCGACCACCAGAGCGGGGTCGGGCCTGCGGGCGAGGGTGCCGAACTCGCTTCCCCCGCGCACCAGTACGGAGTGGCGCAGGGCCCCCGCCACCAGCAGCGCCTCGTCGGTGTGCGGGGGAAGTCGCAGATAGGCATGCAGCCCGGCGGCCGCGCCGGTCACCATCGTGCCCGGCAGGTGTCGGTGGACCGCCAGGGTGAGGGCCTCCCGGCGACCCCGGTAGCGGGCCCTGAGCCTGCGCAGGTGGCGGTCCAGGGCGCCGCCGCGCAGCAACTCGGCGAAGGCCAGCTGCGTCAGCGCCTCCGAGCCCAGATCGCGTTCGCCGCGCACCTGCTCCAGCGCGGCGAGCACCGTCGGCGGGGCGGCCAGCCAGCCGAGCCTCAGGGCGGGAGCCAGGGCCTTGCTCGTCGTGCCCGCGTACACGACGCGTTCGGGTGCCATCCGCTGCAGGGCCAGTGGATGCGGCCGGCGCTCCAGCCAGAAGTCACCGTCGTAATCGTCCTCGATCACATAGCCATCCGTTCCACGGGCCCAGTCGACCAGTTCGGCCCGGCGCCGTGCCGACAGAGTGACACCCGTGGGGAACTGGTGGAACGGCGTCACCAGGACCGCGCGTACCCCGCTGCGTGCCAGCGCCGCCACGTCGACGCCCTCGGCGTCGACGGGAACGGGCACGGTGGACAGCCCGGCTTCCTGGACGAACCGGTGCTGGCGGACCAGGCCCGGATCCTCCACCGCCACCGTACCGATGCCCAGTCGGGGAAGCGCCGAGCACAGCAGCGCCAGGCCGTGGGCGAAACCCTGGACCACCATGATCCGTTCGGGCGCGGTCCGCACCCCGCGCACCCGGCCCAGATAGCGCGCCAGCTCCTCACACAGCGCCCGGGCGCCGGACAGCGGGGGATAGTCGAGCTCCGCGCGCCCCACGTTCCGCAGGGCCCGCTGGTAGGCGCCGACCCACTCACGGTGCGGAAAGTGCGCCGGCACCGCCCCGCCGGTGCGCAGGTCCCAGCGCACCGCGGGCACCCGGCCCTCGTCGAGGAGCGTCGGTACCCGCGCAGCGGGGGCGAGGTGACCGGCCACCCGGGTGCCCGAGCCCTGTACCGCCTCCAGATACCCCTCGGCGATCAGTTGCCCGTACGCCTCCACCACCACACTGCGCGAGACGCTCAGATCGTCGGCGAGCGCTCGGCTGGACGGGAGTCGGGTGCCCGGACGCAGCACACCCTCGGTGATCTCCCGCTTGACCGCCGTCTGGATCTGGCTGGTCAGCGGCTGCGAGGAGTCCCGGGAGACCTCGACCGAGGCGAGCCAGACCATCACCAACGTCCTTTCAGCGCAAGGGAATTGGACTGCCGATGACGCTCACGACTGGTCTGGCGGTGCATGTGCGGCGGCTCCCAGACTGATCCATGGGACGGCCCGCGCCCGCATGGCGGGGGCGCGACGACGGTGGAGGGGGTTGCGGTGAAAGCAGCGGAGCCTGACTGGCCCGGACTGCTCGACGCGGTGCTCGGCGGCGCGGATCTGACGTCCGACGACACGGTGTGGGCGATGGAACGCGTCATGCGCGGTGAGGCGAGCCCGGCTCGGCTGGCCGGCCTGCTGGTGGCGCTGCGCGCCAAGGGCGAGACGGTGGACGAGGTCACCGGCCTGATCCGGGGACTGCTCGCGCACGCCCTGCCGCTCGCCGTGCCTGGGCCGACCCTGGACATCGTCGGGACCGGCGGCGACGGAGCCGACACCGTCAACATCTCGACCATGGCCGCGATCGTGGCGGCCGGTGCGGGTGCCAGAGTCACCAAGCACGGCAACCGCTCGGCCTCCTCCGCGTGCGGCTCCGCCGATGTGCTGGAGCGGCTCGGAGTCGTCCTCGAACTGCCGCCGCACGAGGTGGCCGACGTGGCCGAGGAGGCCGGGATCACGTTCTGCTTCGCACCGCACTTCCATCCGGCGCTGCGACACGCTGCCCCGACCCGGCGGGAGCTGGGCATCCGGACCGTTTTCAACCTGTTGGGCCCGCTATCCAACCCGGCCTCGCCCACGGCCCAGGCGGTCGGCACGGCCGACGCCCGGAACGCCCCGCTGATCGCCGGAGTACTGGCCCACCGGGGGACCAGCGCACTGGTCTTTCGCGGTGACGACGGGCTGGACGAACTGACGGTCACCACTACCTCCGAGGTCTGGTCGGTCCAGGACGGGACGGTCCGCCGGGAGACGTTCGACCCGCTGGACATCGGCATCGCCCGCGCCCGCCGCGAGGAACTGCGCGGTGGCGACGCCGATCACAACGCGGGTGTCGTGCACGCACTGCTCGCCGGGGAACGGGGACCGATACGGGACGCGGTGCTGCTGTCGGCCGCCGCGGGACTGGCCGCGCTGCGCCCTTCGTCACTGCCCGTCGCCGAGCGCATCGCCGCGGGACTCGGGCCGTGCGCCGAGGCGATCGACTCGGGCGCGGCCGCCGCCGTACTGGAGCGGTGGGTGGAGCTCACCGCCAAGCGGGCCGCCGCGGGATGAGACCGGTGCCGGCCGCCGGGCCGGGGCCCGCGGCCGGTGGCTCAGCGGCGGCCCGCCGCGCAGAGGGCGCGGACCGCGGCCATCGGCTCTCCTCCCGTCACCAGGGCGGTGCCGACGAGTACGGCGTCCGCGCCCGCCGCGGCACAGGCGGCCACGTCCCCCGCGTCGCGGATGCCCGACTCGGCGATCCGCACCACGCCGTCCGGGATCCGCCCCGCGATCCTCGCGAACGCCGTCCGGTCCACCTCCAGGCTGCGCAGGTCCCGGGTGTTGATCCCGATCACCTGCGCCCCCGCGTCGGCGGCCCGGGCGATCTCCTCCGCGTCGTGCGCCTCCACCAGCGGGGTCAGCCCCGCGGCACGCGCCTCGGCCACCAGGGTCGGCAGCCGCTCGCCGTCCAGCGCGGCCGCGATCAGCAGCACCAGGTCCGCGCCATGGGCGCGTGCCTCCCACACCTGGTAGCGGGTCACCACGAAGTCCTTGCGCAGCACGGGAATCCGTACCCGTTCCCGCACCGCGTCCAGATCGCCGAGACCGCCCCCGAAACGCCGTTCCTCCGTCAGCACGCTGACGGCGGCCGCGCCACCGTCCTCGTACGCCCCGGCCAGCGCCGCGGGATCCGGGATGTCCGCGAGCCGTCCGGCGGACGGACTGATCCGCTTCACCTCGGCTATCACCCGCACCCCGGGCCCCGCGCGCAGCGCCGCCACCCCGTCCAGGGCCTCGGGTACGGCGGCCGCCCGCTGCCGCAGTTCCTCCAGCGACACCCTGCCGCGGCGCACCGCCAGATCGGCGAGCACGCCGTCCACGATCGAGTCGAGTACGTTCACGCCGTGCCACTCCTCGGGGCCGGGGCCGCGGGGACGAGCCCCGACAGCCGCAGGATCAGGTCCTTCACGTCCGTGACATGGAACCGCTCGCGCTCCGCCGTCCGGTCGGAACAGAGCAGCACCGGAGCGTCGCGCGGATCGTCGGGCAGCCGGCCGTGGGTGCCGCGCACCACCGACGCGTCCAGCGGTACCACGGTCAACGGAGCCCGCATCCCGGCCCGCTTGCGCAGCAGCGCCAGCGCGGCCCGCCCCTTCACCCAGCGGTCGTGCGGATCGAAGAAGAGTTCCGCCGGGTCGTAGCCGGGTTTGCGGTGGATCTCCACACCGCGCGCGAAGTCGGGCGCGCGGGTCGAGTCGAGCCAGTAGTAGTACGTGAACCAGGCGTCCGGTTCCGCGACCGCGACCAACTCGCCCGACCGCTCGTGACCGGCCCCCAGCTTGCGCTGCGCGGACCGGTCGAGCACCTGGTCCACGCCTGGTAGTTCGCGCAGCACCTCGCGCGCTCGCGGGAGGTCCGCCGGATCGGCTACGTAAACGTGCGCCACCTGGTGGTCGGCCACGGCGAACGCGCGAGAGGTGTGCGGGTCCAGGTACTCCATGCCCCGCTGGGCGTACACCGAGAGCAGGCCCGCCCGGCGCAGCGCCCGGTTGATGTCGACAGGCCGGCGCGCGGCGGTGATGCCGTACTCGCTCAGCGCCACCACCGTGATGCCCCGCTCCCGCGCCTCGTCCAGCAGCGGGGCGAGGGCGGCGTCGGTCATGCGGGCCGCCCTGATCGCCTCAGGGCCGTCGGGCCCGTACCGCTGCAGGTCGTAGTCGAGATGCGGGACGTAGACGAACGAGAGGTCGGGCGAGACGGTGCGCAGTACGAGACGGGCCGCGGCGGCGATCCACCGGGAGGAGGAGATGTCCGCGGCCGGACCCCAGTACCGGAACAGGGGGAACGGGCCGAGCGCGTCGGTGAGGGCGTCCCGCAGCCCGGCCGGGCGGGTGTAGCAGTCGGGTTCCTTCCGGCCGTCGTAGCGGTAGACCGGGCGCGGGGTCAGGACGGTGTCGACGTCGGCGCCCATCGCGTACCACCAGCACAGGTAGGCGCTGCGGTGGGCAGGGTCCAGCAGCCGCGCGGCCTGCCACACCTTCTCGCCCGCCACCAGGCCGTTGTGCTGCCCCCAGAAGGTGACCTCGCCGCGGTCGCGCGCGTACCAGCCGTTGGCGACCGCGCCGTGCTGCCCGGGCTGGAGCCCGGTGATGACGCTCGCCTGGACCGTGGAGGTCACCGCGGGGAAGACGGTGCTCAGCGCAGCGGTGAAGCCCGCCTCGCCGATCGCGCGCAGGTTCGGCATGTGGGGCAGCAGCCGCGGGGTGACCCCGACCGTACACAGCACCACCACCGCTCGGCGTGCGCTCATCGGTCGTCCTCCTTCAGCCCGAGTCCGAGGAACTCGCCCCGCGTCCAGTCCAGTTCGGCGGCGATGCCCGCCGCCAGAGCCGACGGTCCGGCGGGGCGCTGGTCGGACGGCAGCACATTCCAGGTGTACGTCTCGACCTCGATGTGGTCCGTGCCGGCGGTCGGCGCGCCGAGCAGACCGGCCAGGGTGGCTTCGAGTACCTGACGGGTGGAGCCGAGCGGCGGCCGCGGAGCAGCATGCAGCGGTACGTGGAAGTGGACCCGCCAGGGAGCGCGTCCCGGCAGCCCGTCCGGACCGATCGCCTCGTCCAGGTCGTCCGCGGCCAGCGGCAGGGGACTCGCCGACTCCCTCGTCTGGTGCAGGAACCGGGGTTCGTCGAAGGCGGCGAGCACGGGCGCCGTCTCCGCGGACCGGGGCCGCGGCACATGCAGCGCGCAGGAGGCCTGGAGCTTCACCACGGACACTCCGGCGGCCGCCAGCCGCCGCAGCGCGGCCGCGGGTTCCTCGAAGGCCACGGCGAGATGGCAGGTGTCCAGGCAGATGCCCAGCACCTCCGGGTCGCGGCCCGCCAGCAGTTCCACCGCGTGCTCGGTGCGCTCGACGACGCACCCGGGCTCGGGCTCGAAGCCGACCCGGACCGGGCGCCCTTCCTCGGCGGCGAGGCGGGACAGGCCGGCGGCGAGCCGGTCGAGGGCGGCCTCGGCCGCGGTCTGCCGCTGCGGCGACCACCAGGCCCGCCAGCCCAGCGGCAGCGTGGAGATGCTGCCCCGGGCCGTGTCGTCCGGCAGCAGCCGGGACAGCACGCGGGCCAGATCGAGGGTGTAGCGCAGCCGCACGGGATCGGCCCAGTCGGGCACATAGACGTCCCGTTTCACCCGGGCCGCGTGAAAGCCCTGGTAGGGAAAGGCGTTGAGGGAGACGACTTCCAGGCCGCGGGTGGTGAGCGCACGACGCAGACCCGCCACGGCGGACGGGTCGCCCGCAAGTTCACCCGCGGCCTGCCGGGGGATCCACAGCCCGACGCCGAGCCTGTCCACGCCCAGGCGCTGCCGGACCGGGACGGCATGGCGGTCCAGCTGGGCGAGGATCCCGTCGAGCGACTCGGCCGCGTGCACGTTGGTGCAGTACGAGAGGTGGACGGTGCTGCCGTCGGGATGCCTGAAACGCATGCTCTGGCTCAACTCCCCCCACGATCGATGGAGTTGCCCTGGTGAGTAGCGGAGGTCGCCGAGGCCTGGGCGTCCGGCTCCGGCCGAAGCCGCCCGCTCTGCCCGTAGAAGGCGACCGGATTGCGCCACAACACCTGGTCCACGGCGTCCTCGTCGAATCCTGCCGCGAGCATCGCCTCACCGGTCGCGCGGGTCAGCAGGGGATCACTGTGACCCCAGTCGGCCGCGGAGTTCACCAGGACCCGCTCGGTGCCGTATTCCTGGAGGACGCGCACCATCCTGGCCGGGTCCATCTTCGTGTCGGGATAGATGGAGAAGCCCATCCAGCAGCCGGTGTCGACGACGTCTGCCACCGTCACCTCGTTGAGGTGGTCCAGCACCACCCGGCCCGGATCGATGCCGGACGCGGCGATCAGCTCGAGGGAGCGCGCGGTGCCCGCGGCCTTGTCGCGGTGAGGCGTGTGCACCAGGGCCGGCAGCCCGTGCTCCCGCGCGAGGTCGAGCTGGATCGCGAACGCCTTCTCCTCCTCGGGCGTCGCGGAGTCGAAGCCGATCTCGCCGACGGCGACCACCGAGTCCTTCGCCAGGTAACGGGGCAGCAGATCCAGGACGCCCGAGCAGCGTGGATCGTTGGCCTCCTTGGGGTTGAGGGCCAGTGCGCAGTGGTGGGCGATGCCGAACCGGGCGGCTCGGTAGGGTTCCCAGCCCAGCAGCGCGTCGAAGTAGTCGGTGAAGCTGCCCACGTTCGTGCGGGGCTGACCCAGCCAGAATGCGGGCTCCACGACGCAGCGCACCCCGGCCGCGCGCATGGCCCGGTAGTCGTCGGTGGTTCGGGACGTCATATGGATGTGCGGGTCGAGAATCCGCATCAGTCACCACTCCTGGTCGGCAAGACGGTGGGGGCGGCGGCGAGCAGCGCCACCGCGTCGGGCGGCGCCGGGCGGCCGGCGGCCTCCCGTTCCCGGACGAGGTCGGCCAGCATGCGCAGCAGCGGCGGGTCGCAGCGCTCGTGCAGCGCGGCCACGGACGCCAACGGCACACCGGTGAAAAGGCACTTGAGCACCGCGTGCCGCCACAGCGGCCGGCTCAGATGGCGTGCCGCGTACGGCCCGACGGCGGCTTCCACCAGCCTGCCGTCGTGGGTCCGCAGCGCGTCCTCGGTCAACTCGATCGCCGCGGGGCCGAGCTCGAGCAGCGGCAGCGACCGCAGTACGGAGAGGCGTTCGGCCGCGTCGCCGTACCGGTAGCAGGCCAGCGTCTCGGCGAGCCGCCGGCCGTCGTCGACCGGCACGGCCAGCAACAGGAGCACGCGGGCCGCGTCCGCCACGGTCCAACCCGGGCGGCCGGCCAGCGGGCCGTGCCCGCACGAGCGTCCCGCGGCCGGGAACAGCGAGGCGAGGGCTCCGGCCGAGGAACGGAGGCGCTCCTCGGCCGTGCTCAGCCACTCGGCGGCGGCCGGGCCGAGCGTCCCGGCGAGCGCGGAACGCAGGTCGGTGGCGGACGGCGTCCCGTCCGGCGCGCTCATGTCGCGGACACCCGTCGGGACAGGCGCCGGACCAACGGGAGCGCCGCGGCGAGCAGTGCCCCGGACAGCGGGGCGCCCGCGCGTGCGGTGAGCGCCGCCTGCAGCGGCACCATGGCGTGAATGCCCGCGCCGACGGACGAGCGGATCCGATCCCCCGTCGGCTGCCGGGCGGCCGCTGCCTGAGGGGCGCCGAAGCGATAGGCGTAGCAGCCCGCCAGAGCGACTTGGGCCGCCCCGGCGAACCGGACGCGACCACCTCTCTCAAGAGGGAGGGCGGTCGTCGCGGTGACGACGGCGGTGGCCGCGAGGGTCGACAGCGGCAGGGAGGCCGACGCTCCGTACACCTCGCCCCGGCTCAGCCGGGTCACTGCGGCCGTGTGGGCCGCCATCGTCAGGGCCGGGAAGAGGGCGCGGGTCATGCCCCTGCCACCGCCTGCCGTGGCGCCCAGCATGACGTCGAGCCCACGGGCGAGGGCCATCGCCGCCGGGCCGTACGGACCCGACTTGAGCTTCATGTCGTACGCCCAGACGGTGGCGGCCAGCGGCACGGTGACCGCGAGTGACCGGCGCCCGCCGCTCAGCGCGCTCAGACCGATCCCCGCCGCGGTGCCGCAGACGGCGACAGCCAGCGCGGTCCGGGCCCGGATGCGCCCCGAAGGCACCGGACGGTGCGACCGCTCGTAGGCGTCGACCGTGCGGTCGGCGTAGTCGTTGAGCGCCATGCCGGCCCAGTAGAGACAGACCGAGGCGGCGGCGAGGCCGGTGAGCCGGGAGCGCACGGGGGAGCCGGCGGCCAGCGCGCCCACCAGCGTGTCGCCGGGCACCGTCAACGCGGCGGGAGCGCGGACGAGTTCATAGAGCGGACCGGGCATCAGCGCGCCACCGACGCTGCCCAGGCGAGCAGCTCCCGGTACTGCGCGTCGAGCCCGTGCTCCGCCCGCGGGTGCGACGGACCCGCGAGGGCGGTGACGCAGGGCTCGACGGGGTCCTTGAAGAAGAAGCCGAGCTGCGTCTGCGGGCCGCTCGCCCCCGACCGGTGAGCCGTCGCCATGAGCCGTACCAGGTCGAGCACGAGGGGCGCGGCGAGGGCCGAGTCGCAGCCCTGCCAGGTGAACTGCATGGTCATCCGTACTCCGAGGAACCCCTCGAAGCCGATGTGGTCCCAGGCGGTCTTCCACTCCCCGAAGTCGGGAACGTCGTCGATGTGTGTCTCGCCCTCGACCCGGTGGCCCAGGACGCTCTCCAGGATCTGGTTCTTGGACTCGGTCTTGCTGCGGGCCGCCCCCGGGTCCCGGAGCGTCGCTCCGTCGCCGCCGCCCAGCAGATTCGTGCCGGACCAGGACCGCACCCGTAGCGCACGCCGCGTGAACATCGGCGCGAGCACGCTCTTGACCAGGGTCTCGCCGGTCTTCCCGTCGCGCCCTGAGTACGGCAGGCGACGAGCCGCGGCGAGGGACCGCAGAGCCGGCAGCCGGATCCCCGTGGAGGGCGTGAAGTCCACGTACGCGCAGTCGGCGGTCAGGGCCGCGTACGCGTACAGGGAACTCGGCGGCAGGATGTCCGCACGGTCCTCCAGCGCTCGCCGCAGCTGTTCCGGATCGGCCGGCAACGCGCTCTCGTCGACGGCCGGTTCGGTCGAGGACAAGTTGACCACCACCACGGTGTCCAGGTCGTGGCGCTCACGGAAGGACACGAGGTCGGCGGCAAGCGCGTCGGCGTGCCGGGCCTGGGGTGCGTCGTCCGCGGGGCGGGTGCCGGTGCGGATCTCCCGGTCGGCCGTGTCCAGTGCCGCGCCGAGATGTGCCGTCACCGGCGCGGGCAGCACCCCCGCGGCCACGAGCTGTTCGGCCCGTTTGCGCAGCGGCACGGCCACGATGTCGTGGCCGCCGAAGACGAGGTCGCCGAAATCGGGCAGGGGGAGTCGGCGCAGGGGCTCGGTCTCCGTGACACAGCCGGTCGGTTCCGCGAGCCCGGCGGCGAGTGCCGCCGCACCGGCCACCACGGTGGTGGCCACCGATCCACGTGCGCCCACCAGCCACACTCCGGTCCGCTGCGCCATGGTTCCGCCTCCGGTCGTCCTGCGTCGGTTCTCGTGTCGGTGGCCCAGCATGGTCGGCGACGCTATGGGCCCGGCAACTCACGGCTATCGCGGGCCCAACCGGTGCGGTGGCGGGGCCCTGGGCCGACGCCGAGGCCGCCGCGACCGAGCGCAGCGGTCCCGGGATGCTCGATCCTGGACGCAGTGCCTTCAGAGGTCACCGGCCCGATGCCCACCGCGTGCAGGGCCGCCACGAGGTCACCCGCCTCGGCCGGTGTCTCCGCCGTCCCGCCGACCGGCCGGCGCGTCAGCGAGGGAGTGCCGCGCGGTCCCGGAGGGGCTCCCACCAGGCGCGGTTGTCGTGGTACCAGCGGACGGTGTCGGCGAGTCCCTCCTCGAAGGGGACCGCCGGGCGATAGCCGAGTTCGTCACGGATCTTCGTGATGTCCAGGGAGTACCGCCGGTCGTGGCCCTTGCGGTCGGCGACGTGCTCCACCCGCTCCCAGCCGGCCCCGCACGCGTCGAGCAGCAGCCCGGTCAGCTCCTTGTTGGTCAACTCGGTGCCGCCGCCGATGTGGTACACCTCGCCGGCCCGGCCGCGGTGCAGGACCAGGTCGATCCCCGCGCAGTGGTCCGCAACGTGCAGCCAGTCCCGGACGTTGGCGCCGTCGCCGTACAGCGGAACCTGGCGGCCCTCCATGAGCCGCGTGATGAACAGCGGGATCATCTTCTCCGGGAAGTGGTAGCGGCCGTAGTTGTTCGAGCAGCGGGTGACGACCACGTCCATGCCGTGGCTGCGATGCTGCGCCAGCGCGAGGTGATCGGAGCCGGCCTTGCTCGCCGCGTAGGGGGAGTTGGGCGCCAGGGGCTGGTCCTCGGTCCACGAGCCCCGCTCGATCGAGCCGTACACCTCGTCGGTGGAGACCTGCACGAAGCGGCCGACCCGATGCCTGCGCGCCCCGTCCAGCAGGGTCTGGGTGCCAAGCACGTTGGAGGTCACGAAGTCGCGCGCCCCGATCAGTGAACGGTCCACGTGCGACTCGGCGGCGAAGTGCACAACCGCGTCATGACCGGGCATGACCGAGTCGACGAGATAGGCGTCGGTGATGTCGCCGGGCACGAAGGTCAGGGACGGATGGTCGGTGACGGCGGCCAGATTCGCGAGGTTGCCGGAGTAGGCGAGTTTGTCCAGGACGGTGACCTGGACGTCGGGTGGAGAAAGCAGCGCGCCGGAGAGCGTCGCGCGGACGAATTGCGACCCTATGAAGCCGGCACCACCGGTGACGAGGATTCTCATGGCTGCCGGAGCCTAGCCGAGCGGTGGCCGCCCCACCGTGGGCCGCCGAATCCGCCTAAGCGATCCCTAAGGTCTCGCATGGACCATGGCGGGCATGCGCGGAATCATACTTGCAGGCGGTACCGGGTCCCGGTTGTGGCCGGTGACGAAAGCGGTGTCGAAGCAGCTCATGCCCGTCTTCGACAAACCGATGATCTATTACCCGCTCGCCACCCTCCTGATGGCCCAGGTGAGCGAGATACTGATCATCACCACCCCGTCGGACCAGGCCCAGTTCCAGCAACTCCTCGGAGGCGGATCCCAGTTGGGCATCAACATCGAATACGCGGTCCAGAGGCGCCCGGACGGACTGGCCCGGGCATTTCTGATCGGAGAGAAGTTCATCGGCAACGGCCCGGTGGCCCTGGTGCTCGGCGACAACATCTTCTACGGAGCCGGTCTGGGACGGAGTCTGGCCGTCGGTGCCCCCGAGCGGGGCGGGCGCATTTTCGCCTGTCCGGTGTCGGATCCGCGCGCGTACGGGGTCGTCGAATTCGACGAACGAGGACGCGCGGTGTCCGTGGAGGAGAAACCCGAGCACCCGAAATCCAGATACGCCGTGCCCGGCCTGTACTTCTACGACAACCAGGTGGTCGACATCGCCCGCTCGCTCACCCCGAGCCCACGTGGCGAACTGGAGATCACCGACATCAACACCGCCTATCTGAGCCGCGGCGAACTCAAGGTCACGGTGCTCGACCGGGGTACGGCATGGCTGGACACGGGCACCTTCGCCGCGCTGGTCCACGCCTCGGAGTTCGTGCGGGTCATCGAGGAGCGCCAAGGACTGAAGATCGGCTGCGTGGAGGAGGCCGCCTGGCGCTCCGGCCGTATCGACGACGACCAACTCGCCCGGCTCGCCGCTCCGTTGCTCAAGAGCGGCTACGGCGACTACCTGCTGGGGCTGCTCGACTCCCGGCAGCCGGGGACGCGTTGAAGGCATACGAGCCCGAGCGGGAGTCCTACCGTGCGTGCACCCGCCCCGGAACTCGGCGCGAACCTCAGGGGAGGGTGACCCCGCGGGATTCCGGGGAACCCCCGACCGCGTCCGGTCGGCCGGAGCTCAACCGCCACACCCCCGGCCGTACCTCCACCCCGCCGAACGCCCCCGGCGAGCCGTCGGACCGGAGCGACACCGAGCGTCGTGCCCGTCGGGCGTAGGCCGCCAGTCGCCGGTCCGCCAGTTCTGCGGCCGTCTCCTCACAGGCGCCGAAGAGCTTCTCGGCCACGGCCGCGCGGCCGGTGTCGAGAGCGAGGAGCGCCCCGCAGCGCAGTGCCTCGAAACGGGCCCGCGGATCCTCGGCCGCGTCGGCCGCCTCCTGGGCCTCGGCGGCCAGGCGCTCCGCCTCACGGAGAAAACCGTGCTCCAGATGCAGATCCACGAGTCCGGCGAGCGACCGCGCTGCCTCGGCGTCGCTCCCGGCTCGCCGCGCGATCCCCACCGCCTGCTGGAACCTCTCGAAGGCCTCTTCGAACCGTCGCCGCTGCCAGGCCAGATCCCCCAGCGAGCGCAGCGCGAGGGCCTGCCCGGCCCGGTCGCCCGCCGCTTCGGCGGCCCGCAGCGCCGTCTGCTGCGTCGTGGCCCAGTCGTCCCACGCCGCGGTGGCCTCCAGGTGGTCGCCGATGGCACGGGCCAGCCGCAGCGCCGGTCGCCACTGTCCGGCGTCGGCCGCGGCGCGCACCGCCCACACGAGCGCGGACTGCTGTCCGGTGAACCACTGCGGCGGGCGTGGCCCCGCGGAGCGGGTCGGCGGAAGGGGGGCCCGGGCGGCCTCGACGTCGCCGGAGCCGACCAGGGCCCCGGACCACTCGGCGGTGGCGGCGTATGCCTCGCACAGTCGGCCCGTGGCGGCGTGCCGTACCTCGGCGGCGTCCCGCTCGGCGAGCTCGACGGCGAGGAGCCGGTGCAGCAGGGGGGCGCGGTAGCCGACGTGGCCGCCGCGGGCCGAGCTCTCGACGGCCAGCAGTCCATGGCTGACGAGCCGCTCCATCAGCTCCTCGGCGGCGCCCTGCGTGGTGTCCAGTACGGCGGCTGCCGCGTCCGTGCCGAAGGCGCCCGGCGGCAGGACGCTCAAGCGCCGGAAGGCCTCGCGCTCCGGCGCGGCACACTCGTCGTACGCGTGCAGCAGCCGGGCCCGTACGTCGAGGCCGTCGTGACGCAGTTCGTCGAAGCGGGTCTCCGCCACGCGCAACCGGTCCGCCAGAGCGGCCGCCGTCCAGTGGGGGTGCGCGGCCAGTCGTGCCCCGGCGATGCTCAGCGCGTACGGATGCCGGCCGCAGAGACCGACGATCTCCTTGACCGTCTCCGCCGCCGCCTGTGCGGCGGCCCGACCGCCGGTTGCGGTGAGGATCCGCTCGGCCTCGGCCTGTTCGGGTGGCTCCAGCCGGATCCCACCGACCGGGTGGAGCTGTCCAGGCAGGTACCGCGCGGTGACGAGCGTGGTGGTGCCGGGCGGCCCCGGGAGGACATCGCCCAGGTCCTCGGCCCGGTCCGCGTTGTCCAGGACGAAGAGGATCTTCCGACCTTCGGTGAGCCGGTTCAGCAGCTGCCGGCGTGCCGCGGGCGTTTGAGGGAGCTGGGCCGGTGCTCCGGTCGCGTGCAGTAACCGTTCGGTGATTCCGAGGCGTTCCGTGGCGGGGGTCGCTCGCAGGTCGATCAGGATGCGGCCGTCCGGGAAGTCGTCCGCGAGCAGGTGAGCCGCCTGTCGGGCCAGGGCGGACTTGCCCGTGCCCGGTCCGCCGGTGACGAACGCCGTGGCCGGTCTCTCGCGCAGGAGTCCGGTGAGGCGGTCGAGTTCGGCGTCCCGTCCGACGAACTGGGGGTCGGGAAGCGGGAGGTGGCCCATCAAGGGCGGCTGCGGGACCGGCGCGACGGGCTGTGTCCGGTGCTCAGCGGTGTGCAGCAGCTTCGGGTCGCCCGACAGCAGCCGCTGCTGCAGCTGTTGGAGCGCGGGGCCGGGTTCGATGGCGAGGTCGTTGACGAGCGTACGGCGCAGGGCCGAGAACACCGTCAGTGCCTCGGCCTGACGGCCACAGCGGTAGAGGGCCACCATGAGGTGGGCGTGCAGTTCCTCACGCAGCGGATGCTCGGCCGTCGCCGCCCGCAGCTCGCCTAGGAGTTCGTGGTGGCGGCCGAGATGGAGATCGGCGCGGATGCGCTGCTCCAGCGAGGCCATGCGCATCTCCGACAACCGTGCTGCCTCCGCCGACAGCACCGGTCCGGCGGCGGTGTCCGCGAGGAACCGCCCCCGCCACAGTGCGAGCGCCTGACGCTGTAGTTCCGATGCCTCGGCATGCTCCTGCCGCTCGGCCGCGGCCACCCCCTGCTTGTAGAGCGTTTCGAAGCAGGTGAGGTCGAGCCGGCCGGGGTCGAGCCGGAAGAGATAGCCGGGGCGACGGGTCACGATGGCCTGCCGGGCCTCGTCCGAGTCCGCGAGTCCCAGCAGTTTGCGCAGCTGGGAGACGTAGACCTGGATGGTGGTCGTCGCCGTGCGCGGCGGGGTGCCTCCCCAGAGCTCGCTGATCAGGGTCTCCGTCGGTACGGGTTCGCCCGCCCGCACCAGCAAAGTGGCCAGCACGACACGGTGCTTCGCCGCGCGCGGCGTGGCGTCGCGGTCCGCGGCCGCGGTTTCCAGGACCTCCAGCGGGCCGAGTAAGTGAAATCTCATGGTGTCGACCCAGTCCCCTCGGAATGCGTTCGGACCGGTGTCATTTGCCGGCTCAATGTGCGGACGTTCTGTCGACGGAGAAAGCGGATGCGCGAGAAGTCGTAAATCAGAAATCCTGATGAACTTCGGATGTGGCCTCGACGACTGCCCGGCCATTCTGATGGATGGTCAGAACCATGGGCACGCGCGGATATCCGTGTTCGTCGACCCCGAGCCTGCCCGGCACTGCGGTGCAGTCCAGTGCGGCGCCCGCGATCATCGAGCCGCGGCGGCGGACGCTGAGCGCGGTCGTCGTACTGCGCCGCGGGTGCAGGCCGCAGGTCAGCCGCGCGCACAACAGCGACGCCTGCCGCACCACCTCCGTCAGGGCCAGATCGGGAACGGACCCGTTCGGGGCGGCACCCAGACCCGGCACGTCACGGGGGATGAGGACGGGGGAGGTGAGGCGGCCGTAGGCGGAGAGCACGGGCGTGCCGAGGAGGACGGTCTCCTGGGAAACGCGGCCCACTTCGGAGGGACGCACCGCGACGGTCGGCCCAGGCGGGTCCGGTGCGTGCACGGGCATGGGAACGAGGAATCCGAGGGCGGCCCGGATCCGGGCGCCCGGCAGGTCGTTCAGGAGGACAGTTCCCGTGATCTCCAGCCGGTGCGGCGAGCCGTCCGGGGCTCCGGACGGCCGCACGTGCAGATCGACGGTGACGGACGGCCGGTTGCCGTCCGCCCGCCAGGTCGCCGGGTCGTGGAGTTCCAGTTCGAACAGCGAGAACTGGGCGGGCAGGTACGGGGGGATGCCGAAGTGCTGGTATCCGATGAAGCTGCCCGTCTCGCGGACCAGCACGGTGAGGAACTGCCAGTCGTGGAAGTGCCCGCCGTGGTCACCGGCCGGCCCCGACCCGGAGAGGAGTTCACCGGAGACGGAGAAGTGCTCGTCCCCCCGTGAGGGTGCGTCGACCGCGAAGTGGTCCCATGAGGGGGAGCGGTGGACGAGATGGAACGTCGGGTCGGGTCCCTTTGGCAGGCAGTCGAATATGTCCCCTTTGTTCAAAGCTCCTTGCCCCCGCTCCGGCTGGTGGTCTCCGGTCGTTCCCACGGTCGCTGCCGGATGCCCGCTCGGGCCAGGGGGCATGTGTGGCATGAACCTGCATGACCGTAAGTCGCGCCCGGCGCCGGGCTTTCTCACGCGGTGCCGGTTCACAGGCGACCGGTTCACGGGGTGTCGGCCAGGGGGCCGAGCAAACCCTGGGCCGCCGCGGTCGCTCCCGCCTGGAAGCGGCTGCCCGCCCTGAGTTCCGTGGCGATCTCGGAGATGTGACGCCGACAGGTGCGCACCGACATGCCGAGCCTTCGCGCCACCAGCTCGTCCTTGTGGCCTTCGGCGAGCAGCCGGATGATCGCCCGCTTCACCTCGTCGAGGACAGGCTTGGTGTCGGCGTCGCTCTCTCCGAACGGGAGCGCGGTACGCCACAGCAGCTCATGGACCGAGCAGAGATAGTTGACCAACGTGGGCTCCCGCACGATCACCGCGGCGCGTGAGGAGGCGGAGGGTCTGCGCTGGGGGAGGAAGGCGACCTCCCGGTCTATGACGATGAGGCGGTCGATCACCTCGTCAGTGGTGCGGAACTGGCCACCCTCGGCGGACACGGCTCGGGCCAGGGCCTGGGTCCCGGGGTCCGTGCGCGCGGTGTGCTGGTAGATCGAGCGCAGCCGGACGCCCCGGCTCACCATGTCCAGACAGCTCTTCTTGGCGGACTCCAGCAGATGGGACGGGCGGGCGCCGCCCGGTTGCACGGTCAGCACCTCGGTCTTGCTGCGTTTGAGCAGCGAGTCGATCAGCGACTGTATGGTGTCGGGCTCGCTGATCGTGTCGAACGCTTCGAGGTGGTTGCGCATCTTGCGCCCCTCGAAGTAGATGGGCTGCAGCGCGGCGAGCTGGCTGCGCAGTCTGGCGACGTGCTGCTCCATCTGCCCCATGTGCTCCTCCATGGGGCCGAGGAGCTCCGACGAGGCGGCGTCCGGACTGACCGGTGTCAGCCGGCGCGGGTCCCCGGGGGTCGGGTGCAGCAGGCGCAGCACGCGTAACACCCGCTCGGTCCGCTGGGCGTCCTCCACGGACAGGCCCAGCTCGGCGGCGATCGCCTCCGCCCTGAACTGTCCCTCCAGCACGGCTATTCGATAGGCCTCGGCGCTCACGTCGTCCAGCCGGTCGAACTCGGAATCCACAGAGCCCTGTGCCACGACTCAACCTCCCCCTGATCAAGTGCAGTTGCTGCAGCGCAACTATATGCCAGGGGTGTTCGACCGTGCTTCGAGTAATGATTGGGACCGAACGGCACTGTCGACGTGTCGTGAATCGGAATGTGCTTCGTTGAATCGGAGAGAGCCGTGCAGTTTTACAAGGCCAGGAACTTCTTCCATGCCGGGCGCGCGCAGCGGTGGGCGGTGGTGAGCGTCGCCGCGTCGGTGGTCGCCGTTGCTGGAATCACTGGTGTTCTCGGCGCGCCTGCGCATGAGGCACCGGCGCCGACCACCGCTGCGCGGGCATCCGCCCAGTCGGGCCCGCTGGACCCCATCTGGGGCTGACCGGCCACGCGATAAAACCAGACCGACGGGCCCACCACATCCCCCGATGGTGGGCCTTTCCCTTTGCCGGATTGCGGAATTCTACCCTCCGGTTTAACCAATGGGTTATGTCGACGAAAGGTGCCGATCGTAATACACCAGAACTCACCGGCGTCCAAGGCCCTTTCCGGTCAGTCAAACCCGAAATTCCGCCTGTTTTGCGATAGTGGACAGGTGGCCGGGCATCCTCACCTCAGTCGTGCGGGCTCCGGCCGCAGATCTGCCCCGAGGTCCAGGTGGCGGGCCCGTCCGCTGCGCTCGACGAGCAGAACCACGGGCGCCACCGCGTCGGTCACCTCCCCGATCACTGCGGCGTCCTGGCCATAAGGATGGGCCCGCAGCGCGTCCCGTACGACATCCGCCGCGTCCGCTGACACGGACAGGCACAGACAGCCCTCGTCCGTGGTGTGCAGGGGGTCGAGACCGAGCAACTCGGCGGCGGAGCCGACCTCGTGCTGGATGGGCAGCGCCTCCTCGGTGATCCGTACGGTCCGCCCCCCGGCTGTCGCCTGCCTGCGCAGTACGCGCGCCAGACCTCCCCGGGCGAGGCGGTGCACCTGGCGCACCGCACCCGGCGCCACCGACCCCAGGACATCGCGCAGCATCGTGTTCAGCGGATGACATCCGCTCGGCACCAGGTTCTCCAGTCCGAGCCCTTCACGGACCGACAGCAGATGCACCGCCCAGCCGCCCAGTGACGAGGTGAGCAGCAGCAGATCCCCCGGTGCGGGTGCCTGCGCCCGGACAGGCGGCTGTCGCATCGTCCCCAGTGCCGTGGTGTGTGCGAAGAGCCGGTTGGCGTCGCCCGCGCGGACCACCCGCGTCTCCAGGCCGCGCACCTCCACCTCCGCCTCGCGCGCGGCGTCCTGAGCGGAGAGCAGCACCCGGCGCAGCAGCGCGATCGGCATCCCTGCCTCGACGGTGAGGCTCAGCGTGATCCACCGGGGCTCGGCGCCGGCGGCGGCGAGGTCGTTGACGGTGGCGCACACGGCCAGTCGGCCGATGTCCCCGTCTCCGAAGAACGGCGGATCGACCGCGTACGAGCCGCTGGCCACGGCCGGATCCGTGACCGGTGCCGGCTCGGCCACCGGTGGCTCCCCCAGCAACGCCCACGCCAGGCCGCCGGAGCTTCCGTAGGCGTCGTCGTCGAGCGTCAACTGTCTGTTCTCGGACTGTCTTTCGTCTCCCACTCGGGTCCCCTCCCCTGGCCGGATCGTCCTCGCCGGCTGCCAGGTGTCGGGCCACGGGACCAGTCTGCCCGCACTCCGCTGCCGGAGGGGCGGGACTTCCCGCGGCGTGCCGGACCGGACCGGTCTGCACAAAGGTTCCTTTAGTGCTCGCTGTTAGTCATGGAGATGGTTGAGACGCGGATGAGCCCGCCGCTCGAGGATGAGAGCGGGGCGGCCACTCGCCGAACGGGGAGGCCATGTTGTGAAGTCGTCCACGGCGCAGCACGTTGGGGAATGCGCTTTCCGTCTGCTGGGTCCGATCGAGGTGGCCGTCGGCCACCGGGTCCTGGAACTGCGGGGAGTCCGGCAACGGGCCCTGCTGGCCCGCCTGGTGCTGGCCCGGGGCCGGGTGGTGTCCGTGGACACCCTGGCCCGTGACATGTGGAACGGCAGCCCACCGAGCAGTGCGCGGACCCAGGTCTCCATCTGTGTCGCCGCCCTGCGCAAGCTCTTCCGGGACGCGGGCGCCGGCGAGGATGTCATCACCACCGAGGCGCCCGGATACCGGCTCGCCCTGACACGTCACTGGACCGACCTCGCCGAGTTCACCGACCGGACGGACGAGGGCTACGACCTCGCCCGCCAGGGGCACACCGAGCAGGCGGCCGAGCGGCTGCAGCAGGCCCTCGCACTGTGGCGTGGGCCTGCCTTCGCCGACATGACCTCCGACTTCGCGGAACTGGAGGCCACCCACCTGGCCCAGCAGCGCATGCTGGCCACCGAACAGCTGATGGTGCTGCGTCTCGAACTCGGCGAACACCGCTCCCTCGTAGGCGAGTTGACCGCCCTGGTACGGGAGAACCCGCTGCGTGAACAGCTGCGGGCCTGCCTCATGCTCGCCCAGCACCGGTCCGGCCAGCGCGCCGAGGCCCTGCGCACCTTCCGCGAGGGCCGCAGCCTCACCGTCGACGAACTCGGGCTGGAACCGGGCGCCGATCTGCGCGCGGTGCACGACCGGATCCTGCACGACGAGCCGGAATCGCCGTCGTTCGTCGAACCGCCCCTTCCGGCGGCGCCGCAGCGACACCGGGTGCCCTCCCAGCTCCCCGCTGCCGGCTCGGTGTTCACCGGCCGCCGGGCGGAACTGCGGCACCTGGACGAGACGCTCACCCCCGACACCCCCGACGGCGGCGCGACCGTCTGCTGCATCGTCGGCCCGCCCGGTACCGGCAAGAGCGCGCTCGCCGTGCACTGGGGCCACCGCGCCGCGGACCGGTTTCCCGACGGACGGCTCTACGCCGATCTGCGGGAGACGGCGGGCCGGACCCCCCGGCAGGTCGCGGGCCAGGCGCTGCGAGGTTTCCTGCGGGCACTCGGTGTGCCGCCGGAGCAGATGCCCGCCGGGCCCGAGGAGTGCGCGACCCTCTACCGCAGTCTGCTCGCCGACCGCCGGGTCCTGATCGTCCTCGACCACGCCAGCTCCTACGACCAGATCGGTCCCCTGCTGCCCGGTGTCAGCCCGTGCCGTGTCGTGGTCACCGGGTGCGAGCTCCTCATGGACGGCGGCACGGCCACCGTCCTCAGACTCGGGGTCCTGGCCCAGGAGGATGCGGTGCGGCTGCTGACGGAGAGTGCGGGGGTGACCCGTGTCGCGGCCGATCCGGTCGGTACGGCCACACTCGTCGGGCTTTGCGCACGACTGCCCGTCGCCGTCCGGGCGGCCGGCGCCCGACTGGCCGGAAGGCCGCACTGGACGGTGGCCGACCTGGCCGAGCGGATGGCCGACCGGCGTCGACTGCTGGACGTGCTCAGCCACGGTGAGAACTCCGTGCGTGCCTGCTTCGACCGGGTCCTGCGCCTGCAGGCACCCGAAGTCACCCGCCACTTCGACATGTTGGGCCGGGTCTCGGGCCACACCTTCGACGTGTGGAACGGCGCGGACGTGCTCGGTCTCGGTGTACGCGACGCGGAGGACGCGCTGGAACGGCTGGTGGACCTGCATCTGCTGGAGGTGGCCGGCCGCGACGACTGCGGAGCGCTGCGCTATCGCTTCCCCCCGCTGCTCGGGCTGTACGCCGTCGAACGGCACGCGGCACCGCCCCGTGCCGGGGCGAGGCGTCGCGAACTGGCCCTCACGGCAACCGGGGTGGGTGACACGACGGCCGTCCGGAACCGGGCGAGCCGTGAACAAGCGGGCTCCTGACGGAACCTGACGGGGAGGATCGAACGTGCTCAGAATCCATTTCACCGCGCAGGACCTGACCCGGGTCAGACTCAGGCCCACCCTCGGGCCGGTCGCCGAGACGGTCTTCGCGCTCGGCATGCTGGGCAGGACCAGCAGCGCCTCACAGGTGCGCTGGCGCAACCAGCTGAGTTGGCACTTGCGACGGTCGACTCCGCTGACCCAGCTGCTCACCGCGACCCAACGCAGGGTCCAGGCGCCCGGCGACCTGCTGTGTCTGATCGACCGGTCGCCCACGGCGGACGACTCGGCGCTGCGCTCGGCGGGCATCGGCCGGCGTGACGCCACAGCCGAGATCATGCAGGTGTGGCGGTCGGCGCTGGAACCGTACGCGAGCCGGATGCAGGCGAGGCTCGCCGCGGAGTGCGACGCCCGGGGCAGGATCACCATGACCGGCGGGGTCGACCGGCTCCTGTCGACGCTCCACTCCCGGATCGGCTGGAACTCATCGGTGATGGCGATCCCCGGCCCGCCCCGGGACGTCTTCCTCGACGGGCAGGGCCTCCTCCTCGTACCGTCGCTGTTCCTCTCGCAGCACCAGTCGGCCGTACTGATCGACGCGGAGCCCGAGACCGGACAGCGCGCCCTGGTGTTCGCGGCGCCTCCGAGCGCCCCGGCCGGTGCCGGACTCTGGGACACGCCCGACAACTCCTCCCAGGCGCTGAGCGCCCTGGTCGGCCGGACCCGGGCCGCCGCGCTGCGGGCCCTCACCTCCTCGTGCACCACCAGCCAGCTCGCCGAACTGCTCGGCATCTCCTCGGCCGGGGCGAGCCAGCACGCGGCCATCCTGCGCGAGTCGGGACTCATCACCACCCTGCGCAACCGCAACACCGTGCTGCACACGGTCACTCCCCTGGGCATGGCGTTACTCGGCGTACCCCATCCGGAGCGGGCCGCGGCGACCGCGGCGCAGGAGACGCGTTCGGAGATCCCGGCCGGCTGATCCGGCCGCACCGCACCAGCGTCTCCCGGACCTCCGGAACCTCCCTGCCCTCCAGGAAGAGAACCCCACGTGATCGAAGCGGAGCCCCTGCGGCTCGGATACGGCACCAACGGCTTCGCCAACCACCGCTTGGACGATGCCCTGCGCACCATCGCCGACCTCGGATACACGGCGGTGGCACTCACCCTCGACCACGCCCACCTCGACCCGTTCGCGCCAGGCGCGGCGGCCGAGGCGGCGCGTGTCGCCCGGCTGTTGTCCGCGCTCGGCCTGCGCTGTGTGGTGGAGACGGGCGCCCGATACCTGCTCGACCCGCGACGCAAGCACCACCCCACGCTGGTGTGCGACGAGCCCGCCGCCCGGGTCGACTTCCTGCGCCGCGCGGTGCGCGTCGCGGCCGAACTCGACGCGGACTGCGTCTCGTTCTGGTCGGGCATAAGGCCCTCCGGTGTCGATGCGGCCCTGGCGTGGCAGCGTATGAAGTCGGGAGTCGGCGCGGTGCTGGCCGAGTGCGAGCGGTACAGGGTGCCGCTCGGTCTGGAGCCGGAGCCCGGCATGTTCGTCCAGCACCTCGAGCAGGCGCTGGCCCTGCGCGCGGAGCTGGGCGACCCGGATCTGCTGGGCGTCAGCCTGGACGTCGGCCACTGTGTCGCGGTCGAGTCGGTCGACGCGGCGGCTTGTGTGCGCCGCGCCGGCGGCCTGCTCGTCAACGTGCAGTTGGACGACATGCGGCCGGGAATCCATGAGCACCTCGAATTCGGCGCGGGCGAGCTGGATCTGCGCGGCACACTGGCCGCGCTGCGGGAGATCGGCTACTCCGGGATCGCCGCCGTGGAACTGCCCCGGCACAGCCATGCCGCACCGCAGGTCGCCGCACGGGCCATCGACGCGCTGCGCGCGGCCCTGGCCCCGTCGTCCCCCGCCGGCGCGAGGCGCTGAACGAACGGTGCCCCGGGGCGCGACGGGGGTGTGCGCGTCCCGGGGCACCAGCCTTGGGGCCCCTCAGGCAGCGGACCGGGCGCCGGTCCTACGGAGCGCCATGCGGGCCGGCAGCACGCTGGAGACCAGCGCCAGGGCCAGGCACAGTCCGACCGTCAGCAGCATCGTCGACCAGGGCAGGTTGAGATTGACCTGGGTGCCGAGCTGTGAGGAGAGTCCCGACCTGATGCCGAGCAGGGTGACCAGCGCGATGCCCAGTCCGAGCCCGGCGCCGATGCCCACGGAGAGCGCCGACTCGGCGGCGACGACCCGCAGCACCTGTCGCCGGGTCGCCCCCGACAGCCGCAGCACCGCGAAGTCCCCGGCCCGGTCGGCGGTGGCCATCATCAGCGTGTTGGCGATCGCGAGGCAGGTGTAGCCGAGCGACATCCCGATCAGGATGACGAGGAAGATCTGGACCAGCCGGTCGTCCTCGGCATCCGTGCGCGCCGCGTAGTCGGACGCGCTCAGTGCCTCCGCGCCGAGCGCGGGTGACACCTCGGGCCGCTGCGAGCCGGACGCGTACACGACCTGGGTGAGTGCGGAGGGGGAGTGCGCGCGCACCGCGGCTCGGGTGAGCAGCACGCTCGCCGTCGACGAGTCGTCGGTGATCTCCGCGACCACCCTGACCTTCTCCGTCCTGCCGTCCTCGAACGTGACGGGCACGGTCCGCCCGGCGGTCCAGCCGAGCCAGGCCGCGGTCGAGGACCGCACGACCATGGTGTCCTCGTCCCGCAGGCCGTCCAGGGAGCCGGACTTGACGGTCATCTTCTCCCGCGCCTTCTCGAAGGCGCCCTCGCTCACACCCATCGCCCCGATGTGGTTGGACCCGCCCACATAGAGCTCCGTGGGCAGGAGTGACGCCCCGCCGGACACCGTGGAGACCGCGGCGTCCGAGAGGCCCGGGGTGCCCTTGGGGGTGACCACGGACGTCGCGTCCTGCCGGACGGTCTCCTCCAGGGCGTAACCACTGGCCTTGATCTGGAACATGCCGGCGATCAGGACGGCGAAGCCGACCGTGACCAGCACCGGTGCCGCCGTCGACGCGGTGCGCCGGACCGCCGTGAGCGAACTCTCCCTGGCGACCATGCTGGTGGCTCCGCGCAGTCGGCCCAGCGGCCACCAGACGGCCTTGACGACCAGCGGGACGACCGCGGGGGCGAACAGCGTCAGACCCACGATCAGGGCCATCGCCGCGTACAGGGCGTTGTTGATCATCTCGTCCGAGGAGCTGCCGGCCGCGACGAGGACCAGGATCAGTCCGAACACCGTGAAGCCGATCGCGCCGATCCACCGCCCGCGCGTCATCGGCCGCTTCTCCAGCGCGGCTTCGCGCAGCGCCTCCAGCGGGGCGATCCGGGCCGCACGCCGAGACGCCGACCACACGCCGACCAGAGCGACCAACAGGCCGAGCGCGAAGGAGCCGAACAGCGGGAGTGCCTGCATGCGCACGGTGAAGCCGGCCGGCTCCAGGCCACCGTCCACCAGCAGGGAGCCGAGCACCGGGGCGAGCAGCGAGCCCAGGACCAGCCCGGTGGCCGCCGCGACCACGCCGACTCCGAGCGCCTCGCCGTACATCATGCGGCGGATCTGGCGCGGGGTGGCGCCGATGGTGCGCAGCAGACCGAACTCACGGCGCCGCTGCACGATGCTGAAGGCGAAGGTCGAGGCGACCACGAAGATGGAGACGAACGCGGTCAGTCCCGCCATGGCGATCAGGATCTGCATGCCGATCCAGCGGGTCTTCGCCGCGGTCTTGGCCTCCAGGTCCTTCAGGGAACTGCCGGAGACCACCTTGCCCTTCTCGCCCACCACCTTCTCGGCGGCGCTCGCCACCGCGGCGGCGTCCGCGCCCTTCTCGGTGACCAGGCCGATGACCCGTACACCGCCGGACAGCGGCGCGGCGACGGCCTCCGTGAGGTAGAAGGCGTCGGAGGCGACCGTGCCGGAGACCTTGTACGCGGCGGGCCCCTTGGCGGTGAGCAGCGTCACCGAGGCACCGGGGGCGAGCCCCAGGGACGTGCCCAGGACGACCTCGTCGGCCGCGCGCGGGGCGTGCCCCGCGGTCAACCGGTCCGGCGCCAGGGCGGCGCTGGCCCAGGGGTGACCCCGCAGCTCCGAGCCCGGGTCGTCCACCGGATGGCCGGCGACCACGGCCTGGGCGTAGAAGGAGCGGTCGGGCACCGCCGCGGACACGCCCGGCACCGACTTCAGCTCCGTGACCAGCTCGTCGGTGCTCTCGGGCGACCACGGCAGGTTCTCGGTGAAGGTGCCGTCCGACTGGTCGGCTCCGGGGCTCTGCACCAGTACTTCGGTGCCCGCGTAGCGCTTGGGCGCCTCGGGGCTCGCCGAGGCGAGTACCAGCGCGGTCATGCACAGGATGGTCACGCCGAGGCACAGAGCGGTGAAGGTCCCGATGAAGGACACCCAGCGCTGGCGGATGGTGGCGAGACTCAGCATGCGACAGCCTCCAGAGCGGCCATGCGGGCGGCGATCGTGTCGACGGTGCTGCGGCCGCGCAGCTCGTCCACGATCCGGCCGTCGGCGAGCAACAGCACCCGGTCCGCGTAGGCGGCGGCCGCCGGGTCGTGGGTGACCATGACCACCGTCTGCTGGTGGCGGTCGACGACGCCGCGCAGCAGCGCCAATACGTCACGGGACGTCTTGGTGTCGAGGGCGCCGGTGGGCTCGTCGGCGAAGAGCACGGCAGGGCGGGTGATCAGGGCCCGGGCGATGGCCACCCGCTGCTGTTCACCGCCGGAGAGCTCGCTGGGGCGGTGCGGGCCGCGGTGACCCAGGCCCACCTCGGTGAGGGCCGCGATCAGGTCCTTGCGGTCCGGCCTGCGCCCGGCCAGGCGCAGCGGCAGGGCGACGTTCTGCTCCGCGGTGAGCGCCGAGACGAGGTTGAAGGCCTGGAAGACGAAGCCGACGCTGTCACGCCGCAGCAGGGTGAGCGCGGTCTCGTCGAGATCGCTCAGGTCGGTGTCATCGATGATCACCTTGCCGTCGGTGACTCGGTCCAGACCGGCCGCGCAGTGCAGCAGCGTGGACTTGCCCGATCCGGAGGGACCCATCACCGCGGTGAAGGTGCCGCGGGCGAACGTGGTGGTGACATTGTCCAGCGCGGTGACGGTCTGCGTCCCCGAGCCGTACTGCTTGGTCACGGACCACAGTTGGACGGTGTCAGTCGAATTCGTCATGGTCAAAGCCAACCTTGTGCAGGTGGTCCGCCGCAGGGGCGCTGACTGGAGACCTGGGGTAGACCCAGCTGTAATTCCCGCTCACTTCTGCGCCCGGTGCCGGAAGGCGATGATGCCCGCGGTCGTGAACAGCAGCCCGTAGCCGGTCAGGGCCAGGACGCACAGCCACGGATCGACATGGGGGATGGACGGCACGAGGGCGGCCCGCATCCCCTCCGAGACGTACGTCAGCGGGTTGAGGGCGCTGATCACCTGGAACCAGCCGATCTCGTCCAGGGACACCAGCGGATACTGGGTGGCGCCCGTGAACATCAGCGGCGCCATGATGACCGCGAACATGATGCTGATCCGGTGCGGGGGGACGAGCGTGCCGACCGTGATGCCGATAGCGGCGCCGGCCCAGGAGCCCAGGGCGAGCACGGCGAGGAGCAGCGGCACACCGGACGCACGCCAGGGCGCACCGCCCAGCACCAGCGCCCCCATCGGGAAGACGCACGCCGAGGCGATGATCCCGCGCACCATGGACATGAGCAGCTTCTCGACCGCCACCATGTACACCGGCAGCGGAGCCAGCAGCCGGTCCTCCATCTCCTTGGTGACCCCGAACTCCATCACCAGGGGGTAGGCGACGCTCTGCAACGCCGTCAGGAAGGCGGCCAGCGCGGCGATGCCGGGCAGCAGCAGGTCGCCGAACTCCGGCCGTACGTAGTTCAGCGTGCCCAGCACCTTGGCGAAGATGAACAGCATGAACAGGGGGGTGAGCGCGATCTGGACCAGCAGGAGCCCGAACTCCTTGCCGGTCACGAAGGTGTCGCGCCAGAGAATGGCGAGGAACACCCGGGCAACGGACGGCCGGCGGAGCCTGGACGTCTCCAGGCTCCGCCGGCCGGCGTTGTCGGATGCTGCCGTATGTTGCGCTGTGGTCATCGCAGTCCTCTTCCGGTGAGCTCGATGAAAACGTCTTCCAGGCTTGGTTCGCCGAGGTGGACGTCGGCCAGTACGGCGGAGCGGGCGTCAAGGACGGCGACGACGGGGGCCAGCAGGGTCGCCGGTTCCTTGGCGAGGTAGAGCCGCAGCAGCACGCTGTCGGGCCGGTCCCGTGGGCCGTCCGCGATCCGCTCGCCGCGCTCGACGTCGTCCAGCGCGGTCAGCGCCGCGAGCAGTTCGTCGGCGGTGTCCATCGCGCCGAGCACCGTCGTGATCTCCATGACGGAGTGGCCGGTGACGCCGCGGGTGAGGACCTCCGGGGTGTCGAGCGCGAGCAGCCGCCCGTGGTCCACGATGCCGACCCGGTCGGACAGGTCGGCCGCCTCCTTCATGTCGTGCGTGGTCAGCACCACCGTCACGCCCCGCTCGCGCAGGGTGCGGACCCGCTCCCAGACGAACAGGCGCGCCTGCGGATCGAGGCCGGTGGTCGGTTCGTCGAGGAACAGGACCCGGGGTTCGTGCATCAACGCCCGCGCGATCATCAGGCGTTGCGCCATGCCCCCCGAGTACCAGTCGACCTTGACGTCGGCCTGCTCCGTCAGCCCGAACTCGTCGAGCAGCTCGGCGGCGCGGGCCCGGCGTCTGGCCCGGGAGAAGCCGTGGTAGGCGGCGTGGAACAGCAGGTTCTGGCGAGGCGTCAGATCCCGGTCCAGATTGCTGCCCTGGGGCACGACGGCCAACTGCGCCCGTGCCGTCACCGGATCACGGCGCACGTCGACACCCGCCACCCGCACGGTGCCGCTGGTGGCCCGGACCCGGGTGGTGAGCACTCCCACGGTGGTGGTCTTGCCCGCCCCGTTCGGGCCCAGGAGCCCGAACACCTCGCCGGGCGACACGGTGAACGACAGTCCGTCCACGGCCTTCACGTCCCGGCGGGGATAGCGCTTGACCAACTGGTGCACCTCGACGGCTGTGGTCACTGGCTGTCCCCTTCGGACGGGTCGGCGGCGGACCACGACCGGTACTGACGCAGTCCGTAGAGCAGCGGGCGGGGAGCGGCGGGCTGGTGCCTCTCGATCCGGAGCACCTCGCCGAAGACCACCATGTGGTCGCCGACGGAGACGGTCCGGTCCACCCGGCAGTCCGCGACCGCGTGGGCGTCGTCGACCAGATGGGGACCGCCCAGACCGTCGCCGCCCCGCCAGGCGACCTGGTCGAAGCGGTCCGGGTCGCCCGAGGAGAACAGTTCGGCGGCCGGCCGGCCGTGCTGGTGCAGCAGGTTCACCGCGAAGGCGGAACACTGCTGCAGCGCGGTCAGGGTCGGGCTGCCGTGGCGCAGGCTGACCAGCAGCGTGGGCGGGTCGGTGGTGATGCTGGTGACCGAGGAACACGTCATGCCCCAGGGGCGGCCGTCCGGCCCGACGGTGGTCACCACGGCGACGCCCGTCGGAAAGGTCGACATCAGGGCACGGAAGTCCGGGGCTGCGGGGGGCGCCGTCCCGGACGCCTGGGGGGAATCGAGCAGAGGTTCTGTCATGGCGGAGCCATCTCCTTCTTCCGCGGGACCGCCGGGCCACTGCCGCGTGCGGCTCTGGCCTCGACGAGGGCGTACACGGGGCCGGTCATCGCCGTGGTCACGAGCGTCATCACCACCAGGGCGAGGAAGAGGTCGGCGGTGACGATCCCCGCGCTGAGCCCGGCCTGGAGCACCACGAGTTCGGTCAGGCCCCGGGTGTTGAGCAGCACGCCCAGGCGTAATCCGTCCCAGTGCGACTCCCCGCCGAGCCGGGCGCCCGCGTACGTGCCCGAGAGCTTGCCGAAGACAGCCAACAAGACGGCCATGGCCATCGCGGCCCACGGCAGCCCGTCGAACTCCCGGGTGAACACCGTCAGTCCCGTCGTCACGAAGAAGACCGGCACCAGCGTGCGGCCGCTTCCCGAGACGGTGCGCACGGCACGGGACCACGCCCCGTCCGGGCCGTCGGCCGGGACGGCGACGCCGATCAGCAGCGCCCCGAGGATGTCCGGCAGCTCCCAGTGGCGCAGGGCGGCTCCGGCGCCGGCCGCGAGCACAGCGAGGCCGGCGACCGTCGCGCGCGGGCGGGCGGCCGCCAGCCGGGAGGCCGGCCCGCCGCCCAGTGCCATGCGCAACGCCACGAACGCGGCGGCCGCGACGGACATCACCAAAATCAGCAGGGGAACGTCCTTCGAGCCGTCGGAGGCCAGCGCCACGGCGACGGCGAGCAGGATCCACGCGACCGCGTCGATCACCACCGCCGAGGCCATCGCCAGCCGTCCGACCACGCTGTCCAGCACCCCACGCGCCACGAGGATGCGGGCGAGGACGGGGACGGCCGTGACGGAGAGCCCCACGGCGAGCAGCAGGAACAGCGCCGGTGCCGGAGCGTCGCCGCGCAGGGCCGGTTCGTCGTCCGCCAGTACCCACAGGGCGAGGAGACCGCCGCAGGCCAGCGGGACGAGCAGCGCCCCCGCGGTCGTCGTGACGATCGAGCGGCCCCTGACCGCCGGGGACGGGCTTCTGAGCTCGTGGCCCACCCCGACCAGGAACAGGGCGAGTCCGGCGTGCCCGACGTGGTCGAGCCAGGTGTGGACGTCGGCGGGCACCAGCACGTCCGCGGTGCCCGCGCCACCGAGCCGCAGCAGCAGCGGCCCGGCGATCATGCCCAGGGCGATCTCGGCGACCACGGCGGGCTGACGGGCCCGCCGCGCGAGCAGCTGCGCGAGCCGCGCACCGGCCAGCACCACGAGCACGGCCAGGGTGACATGGCCGGTGAGGGCCGGCCAATGCGGAAGGCTCATCGGACCCTGGTGCTGCGCTGCTCCGGGGGCAACCCATGCAGGTGTGCGAAGTACTCGTACTGCGAGGGAAGCCGACTGACGAGCTGTTCGGCCTGGTCGCGCACGAGCTGCAGCTCCTTCGTGGCGGCACTGTCGTCGAACAACGCCAGGGTCGGCGGCGCCTGAACCGGCACCCCACCGAGTCCGAGCAGCATCGCGGTGTACGAGTACGGCTCGAAGCCGTGGTAGTACGGGAAGACCGACTCGGTGTCCGGGAGCTTGGCCTGCCACTGCTCGATGCGCTCGGCAAGGCCGTCGGGCAGCGGGCGGGTCTTGGTGTCCTTCCAGTACTGGTTGTCGTCCCGGGCAGCCGCGTAGTAGTGCAGCACCAGGAACTCCCGCACGCCGTCCATGACATGGCCGACCTGGCGGTTGTAGGAGTGGCGCAGTGTGCTCCAGTCGGCCTCGCCCGCGCCCGGGAAGTGCTTGACCAGCTGCTCGATGGCGTTCTGGATGAAGAAGATGCCGGTGGATTCCAGCGGCTCCACAAAGCCGCTGGACAGGCCCACCGCGACGCAGTTGTTCACCCAGGAGCGCTCGCTGCGCCCGATGCGCATCCTGATGTGGTTGGCCTCCAGGTCCGCGGCCTCCGGCCCGACGAACTCGCGCAGGGTGCGCTCGGCCTCCTCGGGCGTGGTGTAGTCACTCGCGTACACGTAACCGGTGCCGATGCGACCGAACAACGGGATGGTCCAGATCCAGCCGGCGTCCTGGGCGGTGGCCGTGGTGCACGGGCGCAGGCCCCGCTCGGCCATGTCCACGGGGACCCGCAGCGCCACCGCGCTGTCGTTGGGCAGCGTGTCCTGGTACGACTGGAACGGCTCGCTCAGCGCCTGGTTGAGCAGCATTCCGCGGAAGCCGGTGCAGTCGACGAACAGGTCGCCGTGCAGCTCCCCGTGCTCCTTGGTCACCACATGGCTGATCCAGCCGCGTTCGTCGAGGCAGACATCGAGGACGTCGTCGAGCACGTGCCGCACCCCGCGGTCCGTGGAGTACTTGGTGAGGTACTTGGCGAGCAGCGTGGCGTCGAAGTGGTACGCGTACGGGAACTGCGTGCTCTGCTCGGTGAGCGTCGTACGGAAGGTGCGGCCGTCGCCGCCGTCCTCTGCGAAGTCCTGCTCGAACAGGGCGCCGTCGAGGTAGCGGGGCGAGCTCTTGGCGTCGCACAGCGAGGCGATCAGGAAGCAGTCCTTGTCGAAGCGGTCACCCGGCTTGGTGTGCAGCCACCAGTCGGTGAGCGGGAAGCCGTCCACCACGCGCAGCCGCTCGAAGGGGTGGTAGAAGTGCTTCCCCTTCTCTCGCCAGTTCTCGAAGCGGATCGCCAGCTTGTACGTGGCCTGGCACTCCGGCATCCACTCGCGCTCATCGAGGCCGAGGTAGTCGAAGAAGTGCCGGACCGTGCTGAACGTTGCCTCGCCGACGCCGATCGACGATACGTTCTTGGATTCCACGAGGGTGACGTCGACGCGGTCGCCGAAAGCGGCCCGCAGATATGAAGCAGTCATCCAGCCGGCGGTTCCGCCGCCTACTACGACTACGCTCTTAGCCATCTTCCATCCTCTGTCTCGGCTTGCCGCTGCGAATCGAGAATGTGGAGCCATTGAATTTCCGTGGCGGTATATTCAGGCAGCGATTTCTGAATCACTGGCCGCCTCTGAGCTGCGCGAATGTCCAGCTCGGGAAGACTTGAAGCAGGCTATCAGGGCACCGACGGCAAGGTCACTATGGTTAAGCGGGCACCTAAAGACGCAGATCGCCCGAGGCGTCGCAGAGTAATAAGGAGGCCGCTGGAATCAGTTGCTTGACGGGCTGCGAGAAGCGGTATAGCTTCACCGGGTCGATGTCCGAGATGAATTCGGAAAGACCGCCGGTCGTGGTCCTGTGACGTGAATTATCGCAACGGAGGAAACGGCGTATCGTGATCAGCCTCAGTGAGATATCGAACGCAGTGGAAGCGATACGCCGTCATGTCCGGGAAAGGCCCGGCCAGGACGCCGTCATCCAGGTCCGCGACGCGGACAGCGGTGAGGCCCTGCACCACTCCTACGCGGAGTTCGACGCCGAGGCCCGCCGCATCGCCGCCGAACTGCAGCACCGGTATCCATCCGGGTCCCGCATCCTGCTGCTGTACCCGCCGGTGGAGTTCATCACCGCGTTCGTCGGCTGCCTCTACGCCGGGATGGTGGCCGTACCGGCGCCGCTGCCCGGTTCCTTCGGCCATGAGCGCCGGCGGCTGCGGGGCATCGCGACGGACGCAGAGGTGACGGCCGTCCTCACGGACGCGGCGAACCGGTCGGCCGTCGCCGACTGGCTGAACGGTGAACAGCTGCCCCCGCTGGACCTGCTGGCCACAGACGCGGGGGAGTGGGCCGACCCCGACAACTGGCGGGAGCCGGCCCAGGACCACGACACGATCGCCCTGCTCCAGTACACCTCGGGCTCGACCGGTGACCCCAAAGGGGTCATGGTCAGCCACGGCAACCTGCTCGCCAACGCCTCGGCCCTGTACCGCGCGCTGGACATCGACGAGCACACCCGCTTCGGCGGCTGGGCCCCGCACTACCACGACATGGGCCTGATGGCGCAGACCCTGCCCGCGCTCTTCCTGGGCAGCACCTGCGCACTGCTCAGCCCGATCACCTTCATCAAGCGCCCCTACCAGTGGCTGCGCATGATTGACCGCTATGACATCGGCTGGTCGGCGGCGCCCGACTTCGCCTACGAGCTGTGCTGCCGCCGGGTGAGCGACGAGCAGATCGCCCGGCTCGACCTGTCCCGCTGGACCCATGCGGTCAACGGTTCGGAACCGGTGCACGCCGCGACCGTGGCCCGGTTCGTGAAGCGGTTCTCCTCCGCGGGACTGAACCCCGAGGCGCCGTCGCCCTGTTACGGGCTGGCCGAGGCCACCGTCTTCGTCTCGGGAGCGGCTCACCGGGAGCCCGCCGTCGCCCGCGTCGACACAGAACTCCTGGCCCGGCACGAGTTCCGCGAGGTGCCCTTCCCCACCCAGAGCAGGGAGCTGCTCGGCAACGGCCGGGCCCCCGACTTCGATGTCCGGGTCGTCGACCCCGGAACCCGCCAGGTGCTGCCCGCCGGGCGGGTGGGCGAGATCTGGCTGCGCGGCGACAGCGTGGCCCGCGGTTACTGGCGCAACGAGTCCGCCACCCGCGCGACCTTCGCGGCACGCACCGCCGACGGCGACGCCGGCTATCTGCGCACCGGGGACCTCGGCATCGTCCGGGACGGCGAACTCTTCGTGACGGGCCGCCTGAAGGAGACCCTCATCCTGCGCGGCCGCAATCTCTACCCGCAGGACATCGAGCACGAGCTGCGGACCCGGCATGCCGAACTCGGCTCCGTGGGAGCGGTGTTCACCGCTCCGCTGCCGGCCCGGGCGGACGGCGAGGAGGAGACCGAGGAGGCCCTCGTGATCACCCACGAGGTGGCCGGCCGACCGGACGCCGCCGCACTGCGGGCGCTGGCCGCCGGGATCCGCCGGACGGTCGTCGAGGAGTTCGGCGTGCGCGTCGGGGGCGTGCTGCTGCTCCGCCGCGGCCAGGTGCGGCGCACCACCAGCGGCAAGATCCAGCGCGCGGAGATGCGCCGGCTCTGCCTCGCCGGAGAACTGCGGCCCGAGTACGCCGACTGACAGGGACGGCATCCGCTGTCCCTCGCACCACTCCCCATTCCCTGTGATCCCTGCCCGTTGGACCGGGCTGTGGAGAGGAGCTGGCCCGACATGACCATGCCCGAAAGCGTTCAGGACGCTCGTCTTCCGCGATCCGCGGACGCGCTGCGGCAGTGGGTCGTGGTGCGCGTGGCCGAGCAGGCCCGGCTGCCGCGGTCGGAGGTCCTGCCGGACGTGCCGCTGGCCGAGTACGGGCTGGACTCGCTGTACGCGGTGACCCTCGCCGCGGACCTGGAGGACGGGCTCGGCATCGCGCTGGAGCCGACCGTGGCACTGGAGCACCAGACGATCGGCGAACTCGTCGACTTCGTACTGGGCGAACTCGAGAAGGGGCGGGCCGAAGGTGTTTGAGGTGCGTGAGGCGGGCCGAACCGCAACCGCCGCCCAGCTCGGTGTCTGGGTGGCCCAGCAACTGCAGCCCGGACAGCCGCTCTACAACTGCGGCGTGTGCTTCGACCTCGACGGTCCCGTCGACGCCGCCGCCCTGCGCAGCGCGGTCAGCCGGACGTCCGTCGAGGCCGAGACCGTCCGGATGCGCTTCACCGAGGACGCCGACGGCCTGTGGCAGACCCCCACGGACGACGAACTGCCCTTCCACACCGTCGACCTGCGGCACGAGGACGACCCGGCGGGCGCCGCCGAGAGCTGGATGGGCGCCGACCTGGAAACGCCTGCGGACCCCTCCCGCGACCCGCTGGCCGTGCATGCCCTGCTCCGCACGGCGGACGACCGGTACACCTTCTACCTCCGCTATCACCACATCGTGCTGGACGGCTGGGGGCAGACCCTGTACTGCCGGCGCGTCGCGGAGCTCTACACGGCCTTGACGGAGGACCGGACGCCCGCACCGACCCCCTTCGGCGCGCTGGACGACGTCCTGCGGGCCGAGGCCGCGTACCGCGAGTCCGCCGCCTACGCCCGCGACCGCGCCCACCACCTGGGGGAGTTCGCGGACCGGCCCGACCCCACCAGCCCGACCGGGCGCTCCGCCCCGGCGGCGCACGGTGCCCTGCGCAGCACCGTCTGGCTCGACGAACGGCGTGTGACGGCCGTACGGGAGGCCGCACGCCGCGCGCGTACGCGCTGGCCGGTCGTCGTCATCGCCGCCATGGCCGCCTACCTGCACCGGCTGACCTCGCAGGAGGACATCCTGCTGGGCCTGCCGGTCGCCGCCCGTAGCGGCCGGGCCGCCCTGACGACCCCGGCCATGCTCTCCAACGAGGTGACGCTGCGCGTTCCCGTCCGGCCGGAGACCTCCTTCACCCGACTGCTCGACGAGGTCGCGCCCCGCGTGCTGACGGCCGTAGCGCACCAGAACTACCGGGGCGAGGAACTCCACGGCGAGCTGGGCCGCTCCGGCTCCACCGGGCTCGGCGGCCCCGTCGTGAACGCCGTGACCTTCGACCAGTCGGTGCGCTTCGGTGACCGCCGGGCGGTGGCGCGCCAGCTGTCCACCGGCCGTGTCAAGGACCTGTCGGTGCACGTGTACGCCACCGCCGACACGGCCGGCGGTATGCGTGTCGACTTTGACGCCAACCCCGCGCTGTACACGGAGGCCGACCTCGACGGTCACCGCGACCGGTTCCTCGGCTTCCTGGACCGGCTGCTCACCCACACCGACCAGCCCCTCGGGCGCACGGAACTCCTCCAGCCCGAAGAGCGCCGACGCCTGCTCACCGACTGGAACGGCCGGACGGTCGAGGTCCCCTCCGATCCGCTGCCCCGCCTCTTCACCGAACAGGCGGCGCTCACTCCGGACGAGCCCGCGGTCGAGTGCGAGGGCACCGTGCTCTCGTACGCCGAGCTCGACGCGCGCTCCGACAGGCTGGCCCGCACCCTCGTCGCCCGCGGTGCCCGTCCCGAAACGCTCGTCGCCCTCGCCCTGCCCCGCGGCACCGACCTCGTGGTGGCGCTGCTCGCGGTGCTGAAGTCCGGGGCCGCCTATGTGCCCCTGGACCCGGACCATCCCGAGGCGCGCATCGCCGCCGTCTTGGAAGAGGCCCGGCCCGTTCTGCTCCTCACGGACAGCGGTGTCGCGCCCCGGCTGCCCCGCACGCCGACCGAGCGGATCCTGCTCGACGAACCGATCACCGATGGCACACCCGAGGGCCCCCACGACGGTGCACCGGCCGTGACGGTCCTGCCGCACCATCCGGCGTACGTCATCTACACCTCCGGCTCGACCGGCCGCCCCAAGGGCGTCGTGGTCGAACACCGGGCGCTCACGGACTACGTCCTGCGGGCCCGCGAGGAGTACCCCGCGGCCGCCGGAACCTCGCTGCTGCACTCTCCCGTCACCTTCGACCTCACGGTGACCGCGCTCTACACGCCGTTGATCAGCGGAGGCTGCGTACGCATCGCGGAGCTCACCGAGGAGGCCCTGCTCGGCACCGGGCGGCCGTCCTTCATGAAGGTGACGCCCAGCCATCTGGAGATGCTGCTCGCGCTGCCCGACGAGGCCTCTCCCGACAGCTGCCTCGTCCTGGGCGGCGAGGCGCTCTTCGGCCCGGCGCTCGAGCGCTGGCGGGCTCGCCACCCGGACGCCGTGGTCTACAACGCATACGGCCCGACCGAGGCGACCGTCAACTGCCTCGACCACCGCATCCCGCCTGGCGCCCCCGTGCCCGACGGCGCCGTGCCGGTGGGTCGTCCCTTCCGCAACACGCGGGTGTTCGTGCTGGATGGTGCGTTGCGGCCGGTTCCGGTGGGTGTGGCGGGTGAGNTGCCTCGTCCTGGGCGGCGAGGCGCTCTTCGGCCCGGCGCTCGAGCGCTGGCGGGCTCGCCACCCGGACGCCGTGGTCTACAACGCATACGGCCCGACCGAGGCGACCGTCAACTGCCTCGACCACCGCATCCCGCCTGGCGCCCCCGTGCCCGACGGCGCCGTGCCGGTGGGTCGTCCCTTCCGCAACACGCGGGTGTTCGTGCTGGATGGTGCGTTGCGGCCGGTTCCGGTGGGTGTGGCGGGTGAGTTGTACGTCGCGGGTGCGGGGTTGGCGCGTGGGTATCTGCGGCGGCCGGCGTTGACGGCGGAGCGGTTTGTGGCGGATCCGTTCGGGGGTGCGGGTGAGCGGATGTATCGCACGGGTGATGTGGTGCGGTGGTCTGCCGGTGGGGTGTTGGAGTTTGTGGGCCGGGTCGACGATCAGGTGAAGGTGCGGGGTTTCCGTGTCGAGCTGGGTGAGGTCGAGGCGGTGCTGGCGGCGCATGAGGCGGTCGCGCAGGGTGTGGTGGTGGTGCGGGAGGACCGGCCGGGGGATCGGCGGTTGGT
>NZ_MJAH01000027.1 GCF_001746295.1 Streptomyces sp. LUP47B
GGCGGCGGCATGGGCGGCTGCGGCGGCCGCGGCGGCGGCGCGGCCCCGAGCGGTGCGCCCAGCGGTGCGCCGAGCGCGGCGGCGACGAAGAGCTGACCCCGACGTCGTACGACAGGGGCGGCACTCCCGGTGAACGGGGGTGTCGCCCCTGTGTGTTGCCGGACCGGCCCTCAGTCCAGCCAGTGTTCGCGGCCGATGCTGATCAGGCGCATCTGATGCTCCGCCACCTGGCAGACCCGCTCCCGCTCCTCCGGGGAGGCCTCCAGGGCCTCCAGGAACAGTGAGGCCGTGATCAGCATCTGGTCGACGTACAGGTTGGCCAGCATCAGCAGGTCGTCCTCGCTCCAGCCCTCGGACACCGGGTCCTTGGCCAGCTCGTCCTTCACCTCCTGCCCGAACCGGGCGAGTTGCTCCCGGATGGCCTCCCGGACCGGCTGGACCCCGCCATGTCGCTCTCGGGCGATAAAACGGACATGAGCGGGGTACGCGTCTACATGGCCGGCGATCAACTCGATGGCCCGCTTGATCCGTTGGGCGTGGTCGTCGGCCGCGGACACCGTCGTCCGGATCATCGGGTGCAGGCTGCCCAGCGCCTCCTCGACCAGAGCCGCGCCGAGATCCGCGATGGAGCGGAAGTGCCGGTAGAAGGCGGTCGGGGCGACGCCGACGGCCCGCGTGACCTCGCGCAGGCCGAGGCTGCTCAGGCTCTGTTCCTCCAGCAGGGCCAACGCCGCGTCCAGGAGCGCCTGTCGAGTCTTCTGCTTCTGTACCTGCCGGATGCCGAGGGTGTGACTCATGTCATCCAGTTAACAACTGTTCTCCGTAATTGGAAAGCCATGTGACACGCTAGACTCTGGAGTCAGTGAACAACTGTAACTACAACTGTTCACCCAAACGTAACGACAGCCATCTCGGAGGGGGATCCGTCCCATGCTGTTCCTCGTCGCCGCACTCATGCTGCTCGGCATCGTCCTGGGCACCGTCGCCCACGCGCCGCTCACCTTCACCGCCGTCGCCGCCGCCGTGATCGCCGTCTGGCTGGGCGTCTTCGCGCTCCGCGAGCGTCACGCCCGCCGCCGCACCCCGTCCCACTGACCGCCGTCCCACCGTCCCCAGGAGCACTGATCACCATGCAGCTCACCGCGCAGGGCACCGCCCGCACCGGCGCCCGCGACGCCGACGGCATGGCCGTGGCGTCCTTCGTCCTCGGCCTCGTCGGCCTTCTCGTCCTCAACGTCTTCCTCGGCCCGATCGCCATCGTCCTGGCCTCGGTCGCCCTGTGGCGCGGCACCGCCCGCCGCGGCCGTGCCTACCTGGGCCTCGGCCTCGGAGTGGCGGACCTGCTGGTCCTGGTGGCGTTCATGCAGTTCGACAGCACGCCGTCCTGGAGCTTCTGAGCCCGCCGACACCGGCCGGTCCTGGCCTGAGGGTGCTCGCATGCGACCCGTAGAATCGGCGTCACCATGGCATACCTCGACCACGCCGCGACCACCCCGATGCTCCCCGAGGCGGTCGAGGCACTCACCGCGCATCTCGGCGCCACCGGCAACGCCTCTTCCCTTCACGCATCCGGCCGCAGGGCCCGCCGCACGGTCGAGGAATCCCGCGAGACCCTCGCGGAGGCGCTCGGCGCCCGACCCAGTGAGATCGTCCTCACATCCGGCGGCACGGAGGCCGACAACCTCGCCGTGAAGGGCCTGTACTGGTCCCGGCGCGACGCGGACCCCGCAAGGACGCGGGTTCTCGCCAGCCCCGTCGAACACCACGCGGTCCTCGACGCCGTCCACTGGCTCGGCGAACACGAGGGCGCCACCGTCGAGTACCTCCCCGTCGACAAGTACGGCCGGGTCCACCCCGACGCCCTGCGCGAGGCGATCGCCCGCGACCCCGACGACGTCGCCCTCGCCACGGTCATGTGGGCCAACAACGAGATCGGCACGGTCCTGCCGGTCCGCGAACTCGCCGACGTCACCGCGGAGTTCGGCATCCCGCTGCACGCCGACGCCGTCCAGGCCTTCGGCCAGGTCCCCGTCGACTTCGCCGCCTCCGGCCTCGCCGCGATGACGGTCTCCGGTCACAAGATCGGCGGCCCGTACGGCATCGGCGCCCTGGTCCTCGGCCGCGAGTGGACCCCCGTCCCCGTCCTGCACGGCGGTGGCCAGGAGCGCCACGTCCGCTCCGGCACCCTCGACGTCCCCGCCATCGCCTCCTTCGCGGTGGCCGGCCGCCTCGCCGCCGAGCAGCGCGAGTGGTTCGACGCCGAGATCGGCGCCCTGCGCGACGCCCTGGTCGAGGCGGTCCGTACGGCGGTCCCGGACGCGATCCTCGGCGGCGACCCGGCACCCGGGGGCCGTCTCCCGGCCAACGCCCACTTCACCTTCCCCGGCTGCGAGGGCGACTCCCTGCTGCTGCTCCTGGACGCCCAGGGCATCGAGTGCTCCACCGGCTCCGCCTGCACCGCGGGAGTCGCCCAGCCCAGCCACGTCCTGCTGGCCACCGGCACCGAGCCCGACCTGGCCCGCGGCACGCTCCGCTTCTCCCTCGGCCACACCTCCACCGAGGCGGACGTCGAGGCGGTCGCGAAGGCCATCGGCCCGGCGGTGGAACGCGCCCGCGCGGCGGGGCTGACGTAGCGCCGCCGAGCAGGACACCCTTTCCGTGGCTGTGGCGCGGTGTGCTGCCGGTCAGCTCTCCGTGACCATGAGGGAGGCCATCATGCCCTCGTCCTCGTGCTGGAGCAGATGGCAGTGGAGCATGTACATGTACGTGTCGTCGGCGAAGTCGGTGAATTCCATCGCGATCACGATCTGGCCGCCGCCGACGACCTCGAACGTGTCGAACCAGCCGAGGTCGACCCCGGTCGGCTTCTCACCGTTGATCGAGACGAGCTGGTAGGGCACGTCGTGCAGATGGAACGAGTGCTCCAGCTGGCTGGCGTTGGTGATCGTCCATATCTCCTTCGCGCCCAGCGTGGTGCTGATCATGGTCATGCCGGCCATGGTGAGCCCGGCGGAGCCGTTGATCTTCATGGTCGCGCCCGTGTTGCTGAGGGTGATGGTGCGCGCCGTGAAGTCGGAGGTGTCGTACCGCTCGATGGTGTTGAGCGTGCTCGGCAGGTCATCCGGGGTGTCCGTGCCGCCCGCCGTGACGGTGAGGAAGTCGTACGTACCGGAGCCGCCGCGGATCCAGCCCGTCGTGACGACGGCCTGGAGCGTGACGTCCTCGCTGACGTCCATGACGAACTCGGCGCGGGCGCCGGCCACCAGACGGATGGTGGTCACCTCGGCCGCCTCCGTCAGATAGCCCTGGTCGGTGGCGATCTGGGTCAGCGTGCCGCCGTCGCTGCGCTGGAGGGTGATGATGTCCGACGGTGAGGCGTTGAGCGCGCGGAAGCGGTTGCGGGTCTTGGTGGCGGCGAAGGCGAGTGTCGTGGCGTCGACGTTCTCGCCGTTCACCAGCAGCGGGAAGCTGAGACCGGAGCTGAGATAGCCGGTCTGGTCGTACTTGATGTCTCCGGCGCTGTCCACGGCCAGGCACTGGAAGACGAGCGGGATGTCGTCGACGCCGTAGTCGCCGGGCAGTGCGGCGGACGTGTCCGAGTCGTCCTCGACGATGATCATCCCGGCCAGGCCGTGGGTGGCCTGCTTGGCCGTGGTGCCCAGGGCGTGCGGGTGGTACCAGAGGGTCTTGGCCTCGTCCAGGACCGTGAAGGTGGGGGACCAGGTCGTGCCGGCGGAGAAGGCGTTCTGCGGGCCGCCGTCCATTTTGGGCGGGACGTGGGCGCCGTGGAAGTGGACGGTGGTGTCCTCGGTGAGGCTGTTGGTGATGTTCAGCAGCACGGTGTCGCCCTTGGTCCACTTCAGGGTGGGGCCGAGGAACGACTGGTTGTAGCCCGCGGTGCTGCTGGTGACGCCGCTGAGCACCTCGGCGGTGCCGGTCTGCGCCGCCAGGGTGAAGGTGGTGGTGCCGTCGGAGGTGGTGCCCTCCAGCAGGTCCGGAATGGTGAGGGTGCCGTCCGTCGCGGCGGCCGCCTTGCTGCGGGTGCCCTCGGTCAGCAGGGAGAAGGCGGCGCCCGCCGCCCCCACCGCCCCGAGGCCCACCCCGGCCATTCCGCCGAGGAACTTCCGCCGGTGCAGACCCTTCTTGTGGCCTCTGCTCTCCTTGGAGTGCTCGGGCTTGGCCCCCAGGCCGTCTGTGGTGTGTGTCATGGCCGGGGAGCTTCGACGTAAGGGCTGTGTGAGGACTGGGGTGAAGCTGGGTGCGAGCCCGGGAAGCTGTGAGGAAGGGGTTTGGGCCAACTCCCTTGAAGAAAAGCCAAGTTGACGGTCCGCAGGTCAAGATCGGGGTGCGGGACATGTCGGGCGTGCGGTCTGGACCGAATCTTCATAACCAAGCGGAATGTTCGTAGCCGACTAGACGGAGGCCCTCGGCACCTTCCGCACCAGCCGCATGTACCGGTCCCAGTCCCAGTGTTCGCCCGGGTCCGTGTGATCCGTGCCCGGCACCTCCACATGGCCGATGATGTGCTCGCGGTCGACGGGTATGGCGTACCGCGCGCATATCCCGGCCGTGAGCCGCGCCGACGCCGCGTACATCTCGTCGGTGAAGTCCTCGGGCCGGTCGACGAATCCCTCGTGCTCGATGCCCACACTGCGTTCGTTGTAGGCGCGGTTGCCGGCGTGGAACGCCACGTCCAGCTCGCGGATCATCTGTGTGACGTGCCCGTCCTTGCGGACGACGTAGTGCGCGGCCGCGCCGTGCCCCGGATCCTGGAACACCTTCACCGCACTGGCGAAGCTGCCCTGGGTGACATGGATGATCACCATGTCTATGCCGTAGTCGTCGGGCCGGTCCGCCCGCCGCCAGTTCGCGTCGGAGGCCGCCACCCACTGCGCGCCGCGGAAGTCGACCGCGCCCTGGACGCGCGGTTTCTCCACCCCGGGCGCCCGCCACCACAGCCGCGCCAACTCGTCGCGGGCCAGCACCGCCGTGCCCACGGCCGCCGCCGTCCCGCCGATGAGCAGGGCCCGGCGACCGATGCGCCGGTCGCCGTCCGCGGACGCCAGTTTCTCCCCCATGTGATCGTCAACGGATACTCGTGGGCTTCGGTTCCCGCGCCCCCGTACCCTGGAGGGGTTATGACTGACACCACGCCGCGCCCTCTTCGTGTACTCGCCGCCATGTCCGGAGGAGTCGACTCCGCCGTCGCCGCCGCCCGTGCCGCCCAAGCCGGCCATGACGTGACCGGCGTCCACCTCGCGCTCTCCGCGAACCCTCAATCGTTCCGCACGGGCGCGCGTGGCTGTTGCACCATCGAGGACTCGCGCGACGCCCGCCGCGCCGCCGACGTCATCGGCATCCCGTTCTACGTCTGGGACCTCGCCGACCGCTTCCGCGAGGACGTCGTCGAGGACTTCGTCGCCGAGTACGAGGCCGGCCGCACCCCCAACCCCTGCCTGCGCTGCAACGAGAAGATCAAGTTCGCCGCCCTGCTCGACAAGGCGCTCGCGCTGGGCTTCGACGCGGTGTGCACGGGCCACTACGCGAAGGTCGTCACGCTCGCGGACGGCTCCCGGGAGCTGCACCGCGCCTCCGACATGGCGAAGGACCAGTCGTACGTCCTCGGCGTGCTGGACGACCGGCAGCTCGCCCACGCGATGTTCCCGCTCGGCGACACGGTCACCACCAAGGACGAGATCCGCGCCGAGGCCGAGCGCCGGGGTCTCGCGGTCGCCAAGAAGCCCGACTCGCACGACATCTGCTTCATCGCCGACGGCGACACCCAGGGCTTCCTCGCCTCCCGCCTCGGCAGGGCGGAGGGCGACATCGTCGACGAGTCGGGCGCGAAGATCGGCTCCCACGAGGGTGCGTACGGCTTCACCATCGGCCAGCGCAAGGGCCTCAGGATCGGCACCCCGGCCGCCGACGGCAAGCCGCGCTATGTTCTCGACATCTCACCGGTGAACAACACGGTGACGGTCGGCCCGGCCGCCGCGCTGGACGTGAACGCCCTGACCGCCATCAAGCCCCGCTGGTGCGGCGCGGCCCCGACGGGCCCCGGCACCTACACGGCCCAGCTCCGCGCCCACGGCGGCGAGACCGAGGTCACCGCGGAACTGGTGGACGGCACCCTGGAGGTCTCCTTCGCCGAGCCGGTCCGCGGAGTGGCCCCCGGCCAGGCGATCGTGCTCTACGACGGCACGCGCGTGGTGGGTTCGGCGACGATCGCGTCCACGGTGCGGGTGACGGCGGGCGTGGCCTGAGACCCTCGTCGCACGCCAGACCCGGCGGTGTCGCCGTGTCAGTCGTGCCACGCGCGCGTACCCCCGTGCCGCACGCCTCGGGAGGATCGCCTGTAGGTGCCGGCACGTAGGCAGCGCCGCGGGCTGTGTCCGTGGTCTCACGCGCGCGTGCCCGCAGGCCCCGAGTCGATGCCGCCCGTACGCGCGGTCGTCACGGGCCCGCGCGCACGGGCACGTCCCGCCGCCACCCGCGGGTGGCGGATGTCAGGTCGCGAAGAACTCCGCCAGGACCGGTCCGAGGGCGGTCGGGTCCACCATGTGGGTCTGGCCCTCCAGGACGCGGTACGAGCCCTTCGGCGCTGCCTCCGCGACCGACCTGGTGCCCTCGCGCATCCACTCGGGGCTCGCGCCGCCCGCGACCGCCAGCAATGGGACCGTGATCGAGGCCAGCCGGTCCCGGGGGACCAGACCGCCGGCCATGACCGAGTTGTCGTAGGCGAGTGTCGGGGCGACCGCCTCCATACCGGGCCACATGGGGGACTGGCGGGCGCCCTGGATCATCTCCTCGCCCATGCCGGTGAGCCGCAGGAAGAGCTCCACCGCGTCCCCGCGCCGGCCCTCGGCGAGCGCAGCCGTCAGCTTCTCGGTGTACTCGGCGTTCTGCTCCGCGCCGCCGTCCAGGAAGTCGGCGTACGGCGTCTCGTACACGGCGACCCGGCGCACCGGCAGTCCGCTCGCCGCGGCCTCCAGGACCAGCGCACCGCCGGACGAGACGCCGCACAGGCACGCCTCGCCGCCCGCCGCCTCGATGAGCGCGGCGAGGTCCTCGACCTCACGGGCCACCGCGTAGGGCGCGGTGTCGCCGCTCGCGCCGCGGCCCCGGCGGTCGTACACGAGCACGTCGAACCGCTCGGACAGCGGCACGGCCAGGGGCGCGACCGTGCCGCCCGTGGACATCGCGCCGCTGACGAGGATGACCGCCGGGCCGTTTCCGGTGCGTTCGTACGCGATCGGCGTGCCGTCGCGCGAGAGGGTCTTCTTGTCCATGCCTGTGGAGACTGCCGCACCGCACGGAAATCATCGGTCAGGACACGTCGACCTCGTAGAAACAGAGGTGGTCCTTGATCTCGGCGACGGCGGGCTTCGGCTCGGGATAGAACCACACCAGATCGGGCGCGTCCGGCAGGGACCAGTAGGACGCGGTGCCCTTGAAGGGGCAGTAGGTGTGGGTGTCGGAGGGGGTCAGCAGGTCGAGTCGTACGTCCTCGGCGGGGAGGTAGTACCGCACGGGCGAGCCCGTCTCGCGCAGCACGAGGGGTCGGTCGCTCTCCGCGAGAACCTGGTCGCCGTGCACCACGCGCACGTGTTGGTCGGCTTGCTCGATGGTGATCGTGTGTCCTTCGGCCATACCGGGAAAGCGCTCGCGGGCCCCCGGTTCTTCCCGCGTACGGTGACCTCATGCGAATCTGCGTCTTCCTCTCCGCCGCCGACCTCGACGACCGCTACACGCGCCCCGCGCGGGAGTTCGCGAAGCTGCTGGGCAAGGGCGGGCACACCCTCGTGTGGGGCGGCTCGGACGTGGGCCTCATGAAGGTGGTCGCCGACGGGGTGCAGGAGGCGGGCGGACGGCTCGTCGGGGTCTCCGTGGAGTTCCTGGCCGCCAAGGTCCGCCCGGGCGTCGACGAGATGGTGATCGCGAAGGACCTCGCCGAGCGGAAGAAACTGCTCCTGGAGAAGGCCGACGCCGTGGTGATCATGATGGGCGGCACGGGCACGCTCGACGAGGCGACGGAGATCCTGGAGCTGAAGAAGCACGGGCACACCGAGAAGCCGGTGGTGCTGCTGAACACGGCGGGCTTCTACGACGGCTTGAAGGAGCAGTTCCGCCGCATGGAGGACGAGGGCTTCCTGCCCCGTCCGCTCACCGACCTGGTGTTCTTCGCGGAGGAGCCGGTGGGGGCGCTGGCGTACCTGGAGGAGTCGCTCGGTACGCGCTGACGCCGTGATGCGAGCATGGCGGCATGGCTACACATGTGATCACCGGAGCGGGCTCCGGCATCGGTGCGGCGGTGACCCGGCGTCTGCACGCGCGCGGGGACGACCTCGTGCTGCACGCGCGTGACGCGGGCCGCGCGAAGGACCTGGCGGCACAGTTCCCCGGGGCGCGCACCCTGGTCGGGGACCTGGCCGACCCCGACAAGCTGAGCTGGGCCTTCTCGCACCAGTCGCTGCCGGACCAGGTGGACTCCCTGCTGCACATCGCGGGTGTGGTCGACCTCGGCCCCGTCGGCGATCTGACCCCGAAGTCCTGGCGCCACCAGCTGAACGTCAACCTGATCGCTCCGGCCGAGCTGACCCGCCACTTCCTGCCCCAACTCCGGGCGACCCGGGGCCAGGTGGTGTTCGTCAACTCGGGCTCGGGGCTGACCGCGCACGCCGACTGGTCCGCGTACGCCGCCTCCAAGCACGGCCTCAAGGCCCTGGCGGACTCCCTGCGCCACGAGGAACACGCGAACGGCGTCCGCGTCACCTCGGTCTACCCCGGCCGCACGGCGAGCCCCATGCAGGCCAAGGTCCACCAGCAGGAGGGCAAGGACTACGACCCCGCGCGATGGATCGACCCCGAGTCGGTCGCCACCGCGATCCTCACGGCGATCGACCTCCCGCGCGACGCGGAGATCAACGACCTGACGGTCCGCCCGGGACGCTGACGGCTCCGGTGGGGGCGCGAACCTCCTCCTGCCACGTACGTAGGCTTCGTATGTGACCGCAGACCTTCGCTTCGCCCCCGCCACCGGCATCGGCTCCCTCCCCGGCGGCGACGCCCGTGAGGCCGCCAGGACCGCCACCGGCTCCTTCGAGGACTTCCCCTTCCTGCCCGAACTGCCCGCCCGCGGCCCCGGCGCCGACATGATCGGCCGTACCGCCGGAATGCTCGTCGAGCTGTACGCGCGCGTGGAGCCCAGCGGGTGGCGGATCGGGGACCGGCCGGGGCGGGACACCAAGCGGGCGCGGTCCTGGCTGGGGGAGGACCTCGACGCGCTGGAGGAGTTCACCCAGGGGTACGAGGGGCAGCTGAAGGTGCAGGCCGTCGGGCCCTGGACACTGGCCGCCACGCTGGAGCTGCGCAACGGCGAGGTCGCCCTCTCCGACCCCGGCGCGTGCCGGGACCTCGCCGCCTCGCTGGCCGAGGGACTGCGCCTGCACCTGGAGGAGGTCCGAAGTCGGGTCCCCGGCGCGCAGGTGGTGCTCCAGCTCGACGAGCCGTCCCTCATCGGCGTCCTGCGCGGGCAGGTGAGGAGCGCCAGCGGGTACCGCACCCACCGCGCCGTCGACCGGCAGGTCGTCGAGGCCGGCCTGCGCGATGTCGTCGGGGTTCACGCGGGTGGCCCCGTCGTGGTCCACTCGTGCGCACCGGACGTCCCCTTCGCCCTGCTGCGGAGGGCGGGTGCGGCGGCGGTCTCCTTCGACTTCTCGCTTCTCACCGAGCGTGACGACGACGCGATCGGCGAGGCGGTGGAAGGGGGGACGAGGCTCTTCGCCGGTGTCGTGCCCGGGACGGACACGGCATTGTCAGACCCTGCCGGTAGCGTCATGGGTGTCAGGACGCTGTGGCGCAGGCTGGGGCTGCATCCGGGACTTCTCGCGGAGGCGGTCACGGTGACTCCGTCGTGCGGGCTCGCGGGGGCCTCCCCCGAGTACGCGCGCAAGGCTCTCGCCCACTGCGCCCAGGCGGCGAGGTCCCTCGCGGACAACCCAGAGTAACGGGAGGACAACACGGTGGCCGGCGACAAGCAAGCGGAGACGACGGTGCCCGCCGAGGCACGGGAGAAGCACGCGCAGCTCGCTGAGCAGATCGAGGAGCACCGCTTCCGGTACTACGTGAACGACGCGCCGGTCATCAGCGACGCCGACTTCGACAAGCTCCTGCGCTCCCTCGAATCCCTCGAAGAGGAGCACCCCGAGCTGCGCACGCCCGACTCGCCGACCCAGAAGGTCGCGGGGGCGTACGAGACCGACTTCACGTCCGTCCAGCACCGCTCCCGCATGCTCTCCCTGGACAACGCCTTCAGCGACGAGGAGTTGGCAGCCTGGGCCGAGCGGGTCGCCAAGGACGTCGGCACCACCGACTACCACCTGCTGTGCGAGCTCAAGGTCGACGGCCTCGCCGTCAACCTCACCTACGAGCACGGCCGCCTCACCCGCGCGGCGACCCGCGGCGACGGCCGCACCGGCGAGGACATCACGCCCAACGTCCGCACGATCGCCGAGATCCCGGACCGCCTCACCGGCGACAAGGTCCCCGACCTCGTCGAGATCCGCGGCGAGGTCTACTTCCCGATGGAGAAGTTCGAGGAACTCAACGCCCGCCTGGTCGAGGCCGGCGACAAGCCCTTCGCCAACCCGCGCAACGCGGCGGCCGGTTCGCTGCGCCAGAAGGACCCGCGCGTCACCGCCACCCGCCCCCTCCACATGGTCGTGCACGGCATCGGCGTCCTGGAGGGCTTCACCGGCATGACCCGCCTCTCCCAGGGCTACGCCCTCCTGAAGTCCTGGGGCCTGCCCACCGCCAAGCACAACAAGGTGGTCGACGACCTCGACGGCGTACGGGAGTTCATCGCCTACTTCGGCGAGAACCGCCACTCCGTGGAGCACGAGATCGACGGGGTCGTCGTCAAGCTCGACGAGATCCCCCTCCAGGGCCGGCTCGGTTCCACCTCCCGGGCCCCGCGCTGGGCGATCGCGTACAAGTACGCGCCCGAAGAGGTCAACACCAAGCTCATCAACATCCGCGTGGGCGTGGGCCGTACGGGCCGGATCACGCCGTACGCCCAGGTCGAGCCGGTGACGGTGGCCGGCTCGGAGGTCGAGTTCGCCACCCTGCACAATCAGGACGTCGTCAAGGCCAAGGGCGTCCTCATCGGCGACACCGTGGTGCTGCGCAAGGCCGGTGACGTCATCCCCGAGATCCTCGGCCCGGTGGTCGACCTGCGCGACGGCAGCGAGCGCGAGTTCGTGATGCCGAGCGAGTGCCCGGAGTGCGGCACGGGCCTGCGCCCCATGAAGGAGGGGGACGTCGACCTGCGCTGCCCCAACGCCCGGACCTGCCCGGCCCAGCTGCGTGAACGCCTGTTCTACCTCGCGGGCCGCAAGTCACTGGACATCGAGCACTTCGGGTACGTCGCGGCCGCGGCCCTGACCAAGCCGCTGGAACCCTCGGAGCCGCCGCTGACCGACGAGGGCGACCTGTTCGACCTCACCATCGAGCAGCTGCTGCCCATCAAGGCGTACGTCCTCGACCAGGACAGCGGTCTGCCCAAGCGTGACCCGAAGACCGGCGAGGAGAAGATCGCCACCGTCTTCGCCAACCAGCAGGGCGAGCCCAAGAAGAACGCCGTCGCCATGCTGGAGAACATCGCGGCCGCCAAGGAGCGCCCGCTGGCCCGCGTCCTCACCGGTCTGTCGATCCGCCACGTCGGCCCGGTCGCCGCCGAGGCGCTGGCGCGCAACTTCCGCTCGATCGACCGCATCGAGCAGGCGAGCGAGGAGGAACTGGCGAACACCGACGGCGTCGGACCGATCATCGCCAGGTCCCTCAAGGAGTGGTTCGCGGAGGACTGGCACCAGGAGATCCTGCGCAAGTGGAAGGCCGCGGGTGTGCGCACGGAGGAGGAGGGCTCGGGGGAGGACGAGGGTCCGCGCCCTCTCGAAGGGCTCACCGTCGTCGTCACCGGCACCCTGGAGCGCTTCACTCGCGACGGGGCCAAGGAGGCGTTGCAGACCAGAGGGGCGAAGGTCACCGGTTCGGTTTCGAAGAAGACATCTTTCGTTGTCGTAGGTGACAATCCGGGTTCTAAGTACGACAAAGCGATGCAACTCAAGGTGCCCGTTCTGAACGAGGACGGCTTCGACGTGCTGCTGGAGCAGGGCCCCGAGGCGGCCGCCGATGTGGCACTTCCCACGGAGGAGTAGCGAGCAGCGGCGGTTGAAGGCCACCCGATCGGCGCATACCAGATGCATACGGGTGGCAGGGGCGCATTCGGGCAACCGTCGACGACCGCTGCCCGTGGAAGCCTTCTGCGGCCTACTGTTGAGATGTGCGCCTGCCGTGCCCAGCTGCGGCCGGGGCATTCCCTTGCTCCTGAAGAGCAAGGGGAAGGTTTTTCCAACGCGGCGCCGTCGAGGGATCTGTCGGGCGAACGAGCCGCGTGGCGTGGGCACCGCCGGCTGTGAGAGGGACGGGAATGGAACCGACCGAGAGCGCCGCCCCGGACTCACGGCTGCGCCGGCTCACCGGCGCGTGGCGGACGAGCCGGTGGGCCGGGCGGCCTTCGGCGTATCCGGGCGCGGAGGGACGCGCCGCCGGACCCTACACCGCGGCCGGCGGCTCCGGGGCCGCGCAGCTCACCGCAGAGCGCGCCCCCGGTATGCCGGACTCCGAACGTGACCGCCAGCTGTCCTGGCCCGCTCTGCCCACGGCGATCGTCTCGGCCGCCGGATTCGTGCTGGGCGCGGGCTTCTACCGGGCGTTCACCGGCGGCCACGCCCTCTTCCCGTCCGGCACCGTCGGCTGGTCCCTGGCCGTGCTGACCGGGGTCATCGTCGGCCATCTGGTCGCCCTCGGCCGGGCCCGCTGGTGGGGCGGCACCGGCTCGGGCGCCGCCCTGACCCTCGCCGTCCTGCTGATGTACGGCTGGGTGCCCGCCGGAATGGTCAGCCTCACCGTCGTCCTGCTGGTCGGCATAGCCCGGCGCCACCGCTGGCGGCAGGGCATCCTGCACGGCGCGGTGGACATGCTCGGCATAGCCACCGGCGCCCTGGTCATAGCCGCGTTCGGTCAGTCGCCGTCCGTCGAGACCCCCTGGAACCCCGACACCTGGACCTTCTACACCGGCCCCGAGGTGGTCCTGGTCGCCGTCGCCTACCTCGCGGTCACCCGGGCCCTGGGCTGGTATCTGCACTCCTCCCGGCACGCCGGTCTGCCCACCGTGGCCCGCACCGCCCTGGTCAGACAGGGCCTGGTCGCCGTCGCACTGCTCGGCATCGCCCCCCTGGTCTGCGTGGTCGCCGCCGCCAAGCCCGTGCTGCTCCCGCTGTTCGCGATCCCCCTCATCGCCCTCGACTCCACCCTGTGGATGGCCCGGGCCCGCGCCGAGGAGCAATTGCGCGACCCGCTGACCGGACTGCCCAACCGGCAGTGGCTCCTGGAGCGCATCTGGACCGCCCTGGACGACGCCGAGCGCATCGGCGCCCGGTCCGCCCTGATGCTCATCGACCTCGACCGCTTCCGCTCGGTCAACGACACCCTGGGTCACCTCGCCGGTGACCGGCTGCTCCTCCAGATCGCCGACCGGCTGCGGATCGCGCTGCCGCGCGGGGCGGAGGCGGCGCGGCTCGGCGGCGACGAGTTCGCCGTCTTACTGCCGGTCGCCGACTCCACGACCTCCGCGACCCGGGTCGCCCGCAACCTGGTCGCGGCCCTCAGCTCCCCGCTCGATCTCGACGGGCTGACCCTCGTCCTGGAGGCCAGTGCCGGGGTCGCCGTCTTCCCCGACCACGCCGTGGACGCCGAGGGGCTGCTGCGCCGGGCGGACGTGGCGATGTACCAGGCCAAGCGGGACCGTACGGGAGTGGAGGTGTACGAGTCCAAGCGGGACTCCAACACCCCGGACCGGCTCGGGCTGCTGGGCGATCTGCGCCGGGCGCTGGACGCGCACGAGGTGCAGCTGCACTACCAGCCCAAGGTCCGCTTCGACGGACAGGTCGCCGGTCTGGAGGCCCTGGTGCGCTGGGTGCACCCGGAGCGCGGGAAGGTACCGCCGGACGAGTTCATCGCGATCGCCGAGTCGTCCGGACTGATGCCCTACCTCACCGAGTACGTCCTCGACACGGCTCTCGCCCAGGTCGCCGAGTGGCGGGCGCACGGCCTGTTCGTCCCGGTGGCGGTCAACGTCTCCCCGCGTGACGTGCACACCCCGGGCTTCGCCGGCTCGGTGGCCGCGCGCCTCGCCCGGCACGGCGTCCCCGCGGGCGCCCTCCAACTGGAGATCACCGAACACGTCCTCCTCGAGGACCCCTCGCGGGCCGCGGACACGCTCGCCGCCCTGACCGGGCACGGCGTGAAGATGTCCCTGGACGACTTCGGCACGGGCTACTCCTCCCTGGTCCACCTGCGCCGCCTGCCGGTGAGCGAACTGAAGATCGACCGCTCGTTCGTGGCCAAGCTGGCCGTCGACACCGAGGACGCGGAGATCGTCCGCTGCACGGTCGACCTCGCGCACTCCCTGGGCCTGCTGGTCGTGGCGGAGGGCGTGGAGGACGACGAGACCTGGGAGCGGTTGCGCGACATGGGCTGCGACGCCGTACAGGGCTGGCTGGTCGCGGCCGCGATGCCCCCGGAGGAGACGACGGCGTGGCTCCTGGCCAGGGGTTCGAGGGGCTGGCAGCGGCCCAGGGCGGCGCTGCCGGCGGCGGAGTGACCCGTCCCGGCATCCTTTGGCGCGGTATGGGGGAGTGCCCGTTGACGTCGGCCACGGGAAACCGTTTAACGGCCATCCGGCCGGGACCCATAGGATTGGGGCCAGCCGTCACATTCCCGTCTGTCGCGCGACGCCTGGCACGCACGCTCGCCGCGTTGCCGAACCGGCCACGTGGCTCCGCCACGAGGCTGCTCCGGCGCCTTGCGATCGCACGCACCAGAGGCCGCGCGACCCGCCCTTCGGACGGACGACGGGAATGTGACGGCCAGCCCCGCCCCGAACCACACGCACTCACCCCAGAGGATCGCTGCATGCCTGGCATCACGCGCGAGGAGGTCGCCCACCTCGCACGGCTGGCGCGTCTGGAGCTGAAGCCCGAAGAGCTCGAGCACTTCGCGGGACAGCTGGACGACATCATCGGCGCGGTCGCACGCGTCAGTGAGGTCGCCGACCAAGACGTACCGCCGACCTCGCACCCGCTCCCGCTGACGAACGTCATGCGCGCGGACGAGGTCCGTCCGTCGCTCACCCCCGAGCAGGCGCTCTCCGGCGCCCCGGCCCAGGAACAGCAGCGTTTCAAGGTGCCGCAGATCCTGGGGGAGGACTAACACCCATGACGGACATCATCAAGCTCACCGCCGCCGAGACCGCCGCGAAGATCGCTTCCGGTGAGCTCACGGCCGTGCAGGTCACCGAGGCCCACCTGGCCCGTATCGAGGCCGTCGACGAGAAGGTGCACGCCTTCCTGCACGTCGACCGCGAGGGCGCCCTCGCGCAGGCCCGTGCCGTCGACGAGAAGCGGGCCAAGGGCGAGAAGCTCGGTCCGCTCGCCGGCGTCCCGCTCGCGCTCAAGGACATCTTCACCACCGAGGGCGTCCCGACGACCGTCGGCTCCAAGATCCTCGAGGGCTGGATCCCGCCGTACGACGCGACCGTCACCAAGCGACTGAAGGCCGCCGACGTCGTCATCCTCGGCAAGACCAACATGGACGAGTTCGCCATGGGGTCGTCGACGGAGAACAGCGCGTACGGCCCGACGGGCAACCCCTGGGACCTCACGAGGATCCCCGGCGGCTCCGGCGGTGGGTCGAGTGCCGCGCTCGCCTCCTTCCAGGCCCCCCTCGCCATCGGCACCGACACCGGCGGTTCCATCCGCCAGCCGGCCGCCGTCACCGGCACGGTCGGTGTGAAGCCGACGTACGGCGCGGTCTCCCGCTACGGCATGGTCGCCTTCTCCTCCTCCCTCGACCAGGGCGGCCCCTGCGCCCGTACGGTCCTGGACGCGGCGCTGCTGCACGAGGTCATCGCCGGTCACGACCCGCTCGACTCCACCTCGATCGACACCCCGGTCCCGGCGGTCGTCGAGGCCGCCCGCAACGGCAGCGTCGAGGGCATGCGCGTCGGTGTCGTGAAGCAGTTCCGCGGCGAGGGCTACCAGGCCGGCGTCATCCAGCGCTTCGACGAGTCCGTGGCTCTGCTCAAGGACCTGGGCGCCGAGATCGTCGAACTGGACTGCCCGTCCTTCGACCTGGCCCTGTCGGCGTACTACCTGATCGCGCCGTCCGAGTGCTCGTCCAACCTCGCCCGCTTCGACGGCCTGCGCTACGGCCTGCGGGTCGGCGACGACGGCACCCACTCGGCCGAGGAGGTCACCTCCCTCACCCGTGAGGCGGGCTTCGGCCCCGAGGTCAAGCGCCGGATCATGCTCGGCACGTACGCCCTGTCGAGCGGTTACTACGACGCCTACTACGGCTCGGCGCAGAAGGTCCGCACGCTCATCACGCGCGACTTCGAGAAGGCCTTCGAGCAGGTCGACGTGATCGTCTCCCCGACGACCCCGACCACCGCCTTCCCGATCGGCGAGCGCGCCGACGACCCGATGGCGATGTACCTGGCCGACCTGTGCACCATCCCGACCAACCTCGCGGGCAACGCGGCCATGTCGCTGCCGTGCGGTCTGGCGCCCGAGGACAACCTGCCCGTCGGCCTCCAGATCATCGCCCCGGCCCTGAAGGACGACCGTCTTTACAAGGTGGGCGCCGCCGTCGAGGCCGCCTTCGTGGAAAGGTGGGGGCACCCGCTCCTGGAGGAGGCACCGTCGCTGTGAGCAAGCTGACCAAGGCGAAGGACTTCAAGAAGTCCAAGTCCGGTACGTACCTGTCCATCGCCGGGACCGCGTTCGGCGCGATCGGCGTCGCCAAGCGGCTCAAGAAGGCCCGTGCCGAGAAGGACACGCTGGTCCTGATCGACGCCACCGTGTCCGCCGTCGCCATCGTCACCGGTCTCGCGATCCTGTACCGCGAGCTGAAGCGGCTGGGCGACGACGACGTCCTGCTGGGCTGAGAGGGAAGTTACACCGTGACCACCACGACCGACCTGGTGTCGTACGAGGACGCTCTCGCGTCGTACGACCCCGTCATGGGCCTCGAGGTCCATGTCGAACTCGGCACCAAGACGAAGATGTTCTGCGGCTGTTCGACCGAACTCGGTCAGGACGCCAACACGCAGACCTGTCCCACCTGCCTCGGCCTGCCCGGCGCGCTCCCGGTCGTCAACGCGATCGGCATCGAGTCGGCTGTCAAGATCGGTCTCGCGCTGAACTGCGAGATCGCCGAGTGGTGCCGCTTCGCCCGGAAGAACTACTTCTATCCGGACATGCCGAAGAACTTCCAGACCTCCCAGTACGACGAGCCGATCGCCTTCAACGGCTACCTCGACGTCCAGCTGGAGGACGGCGAGACCTTCCGCGTGGAGATCGAGCGCGCCCACATGGAGGAGGACACCGGCAAGTCGACCCACGTGGGCGGCGCGACGGGCCGTATCCACGGCGCCTCGCACTCGCTGCTCGACTACAACCGGGCCGGCATCCCGCTCATCGAGATCGTCACCAAGCCGATCGAGGGCGCGGGTGAGCGCGCTCCCGAGGTGGCGAAGGCGTACGTCCGTGAGCTGCGCGAGGTCATCAAGGCGCTCGGTGTGTCGGAAGCCCGCATGGAGATGGGCCAGCTGCGCTGCGACGTGAACCTGTCGCTGCGCCCGCACGGCCGCGAGAAGTTCGGCACGCGTTCCGAGACGAAGAACGTCAACTCGCTGCGGTCCGTGGAGCGCGCGGCCCGTTTCGAGATCCAGCGGCACGCGGCCGTCCTGAGCAGTGGCGGGACGATCATCCAGGAGACCCGGCACTTCCACGAGGACACGGGGTCCACGACCTCGGGCCGTGTGAAGGAGGAGGCCGAGGACTACCGGTACTTCCCCGAGCCGGACCTCGTTCCGGTGGCCCCCTCGCGCGAGTGGGTCGAGGAGATCCGGGCGGCGCTCCCCGAGCTGCCGCTGGTCCGCCGCAACCGGCTCGTCGCCGAGTGGGGCATCACGGCACTCGACATGCAGGCGATCCTCAACGCTGGCGCCCTGGACCCGATCGTCGCCACGATCGACGCCGGTGCCGACGCGGCCTCCGCCCGCAAGTGGTGGATGGGTGAACTCGCCCGCAGCGCCAACGAGTCCGGCAAGGCGCTGGACGAGCTGGCCATCACGCCGGAGCAGGTCGCCCGAGTCACGGAGCTGGTCTCCAAGGGTGACCTGAACGACAAGCTGGCCCGCCAGGTCATCGAAGGCGTCCTCGCCGGCGAAGGCACCCCGGACGAGGTCGTCGACAAGCGCGGTCTGAAGGTCGTCTCCGACGAGGGCGCCCTGGGTGCCGCCGTCGACGAGGCCATCGCCGGCAACCCGGGCATCGCCGACAAGATCCGCTCGGGCAAGGTCGCCGCGGCCGGCGCCCTGGTCGGCGCGGTCATGAAGGCGACCCGCGGTCAGGCCGACGCGGCTCGCGTCAAGGAGCTGATCCTGGAGAAGCTGGGCGTCGGCGAGGGCTGAGCGCTCTGTTGGGTACGGCCCCGGAGGACATGTCCTCCGGGGCCGTAGCGTTACTTACGGCGTCCTACGAGCCGTACGAAGCCCAACGACCGCCCCTGGTCGGCCCGTACCATCTCGCCGACGTCACGGGCCATCGTGCGATGGAACTCCTGGGGGCTCTCCTCGGCGATCACGTCGCACCACAGCAGCCAGTCCTTCCAGCCGTCCGGCTGCCAGTCGGCCGTCTCGACCTCGACGGCCCCGCCGCGGGTCCAGTGCCGCCGCCACCAGTCGGCCGAGTGGAAGCACCAGAAGTCGGGCTGCCACCACTCTTTGAGGTGCGCGGGCGGCTCCACGCCCTCGATCTCCTCCCGCATCGCGGGGACGACGATCCCGATCCGCCCGCCCGGCTTCAACAACCGGGTCAGCGTGGGCAGATAGAGGTCATTGGTGCCGAAGTACTGGTACGCGTCGATGCTCATGATCGCATCGAAGCTGCCCTCGGCGAAGGGCAGGTCGTGTGCCTCGGTGTGCACGGGCAGCACCCTGTCGGCGAAACCGGCCTCGGCGATGCGCTTCGCGTTCTCGTCGGGCTTGACCCACAGGTCCGCCGCGGTGACCTGGACGTCGTACTCCCTGGCCAGGAAGACCGAGGTCATCGCCCGGCCGCAGCCCAGGTCGAGCACGCGGGCGCAGGGCCGCAGGGTGTCCAGGCCCAGGGCGGGCCCGAGCCACTCCAGCAGCCACAGCGCGTTCGGGCCCATCTGGTTCTCGATGACCCAGCGGACGTCGTAGCTGTTGCTGCGCGGGTAGCGGGCCTGGGTCAGCCGCCGGGTGAGGTCCTCATTCGAGGGCCCCGTCAGAGGCGGGGTGATGTCGTCTGGCATCGGTGAACGGGCTCCTTGAGTCCGGGGAAACGGAAAGGGATACGGAGGAGCTCGGTCGGACGCTCAAACAACGCACCTGCTTCGGTCGGGGGCCGGACGGGCCCGCGGTCGCTCAGCGGAACACGCTACGCTCGCCCGCCATGAACGGTCCTGCGAATTCCGAGTCGTCCGACATACAGGAGGAGTACGACGGCCAGGTGCTGGACGCCCGGCGGGCCCGCTGGACGGCCTCCGGCACCGGCGCGCTGCTGGCCCTCGCCGGTCTGGCCGCGGCGGCGCTCCGGTTGAGCGGCTCCGCCCCCGCGCTGGTCCCCGCGGCCTACGGACTGGGCGCCGGGGTGTGCGCGCTCGCCGCGGTCCTGGGCTCGCGCGGGCGCACCCGCAGGGCCCTGTGGCTGCTGATCGCCGGCGTGATGGTGATGGCGCTGGGCGACCAGTTCGACTGACGTGACAGAGTGACCGTTACTGTCCTGTGATCTGTCTCGCACTCTTGTGAATAAACGCACGATCGCGATAAACGATCACTTTCCCCTGCAAGAGTGGTCCACGCATTGCTCATGCGTTCTTTGCGGGCCGTTCACACATCAAGGACTGTTCCCGGTCAAAGATCCACAATTCACCCCGGGAGCACGTTCGTGGCAGCCCTTGCACGCTGGTGTGTACGACGCCGCCTTGTCGTCGTTCTCCTGTGGCTGCTCGCCCTCGGCGGGGTGAGCGCTGCCGCCGCCGTCACCGGCTCCGTGTACTCGAACGACTACGAGGTCCCCGGCACCGAGTCGGGCCGCGCCACCCAGCTGCTCCAGGACGGCTTCCCGCACCTCGGCGGCGACAGCGACACGGTCGTCTGGCACCTCACCTCGGGCTCGGTCCGGGACGCCGACGTCGAGCAGACGATGACCGCGACCCTGGACAAGATCGCGGACCTGCCCGGAGTGGCCGCCGTCGTCAGCCCGTACGACGACGCGGGCGCCGCCCGGATCAGCGCCGACGGACACACCGCGTACGCCACCGTCACCTTCGCCGACTCGGCCGAGGACATCGACGCCTCCCAGGCGAAGGCCGTGGTGGACACCGCCAAGGACGCCGAGGCCGACGGGCTCCAGGTGGAACTGGGCGGCAGCGCCGTCGCCCTCACCGAGTCCTCGGGCGGCCATGTCGCCGAGATCGTCGGAGTGCTCGTCGCCGCCGTCGTGCTGTTCCTGGCCTTCGGCTCGCTCGCCGCCTCGCTGCTGCCCATCGCCACCGCCCTGGTCGGGGTGGGCACCGCGTACGCCGGCATCGGGCTGCTCGGGCATGCCATGACCGTCGCCGACTTCGCGCCCATGCTCGGCATGCTGATCGGGCTCGGCGTCGGCATCGACTACGCGCTCTTCATCGTCACCAGACACCGGCGCGGCCTCAAACGCGGACTGAGCGTCGCCGAGTCCGTCGAGAACGCCGTCACCACCACCGGGCGCGCGGTCGTCTTCGCGGGTGCCACGGTTTGCATCGCCCTGCTGGGAATGCTGATCCTCCGGCTCGGCTTCCTCAACGGCGTCGCGATAGCCGCCTCCCTGACCGTCGTCCTCACGGTCGCCTCCTCCGTGACCCTGCTGCCGGCCCTGCTCTCCCTCATCGGCATGCGCGCCCTGAGCCGGCGGGAGCGGCGCCGCCTCGCCGAGCACGGGCCCGAGCCGGAACTGCCGACCGGGTTCGCCCATCGCTGGTCCGCGTTCGTGGAACGGCACCCCAAGCTGCTCGGCGGCATCGCCCTCCTGGTCATCACCGTCCTCGCGCTGCCCACCCTGGGCCTGCACCTCGGCACCTCCGACCAGGGCAACGACCCACGGTCCGCCACCACGCGGCAGGCCTACGACCTCCTCGCGGACGGCTTCGGCCCAGGCGTCAACGGCCCGCTCACGCTGGTGACTCGTGTCGACGGTGCCGAGGACAAGCTGCTCCTCGACAACCTCGACGCCACCATCCGCACCACCGAGGGCATCGCGTCCACCACCCCGGTGACCTACGACACCGGCGGCGACCTCGCCTACTTCACCATCGTCCCCGAGTCCGCCCCGCAGTCCCAGCAGACCAGCGAGCTCGTTGACCGGCTGCGCACCGAGGTGCTGCCGCGCGCGGAGACCGGCACCTCACTCGACATCCAGGTCGGCGGGACGACGGCGTCGTACGACGACTTCGCTGACATCATCGTCGGCAAGCTGCCGCTGTTCGTCGGCGTGGTCATCGGCCTGGGCTGTCTGCTGCTCCTGCTCGCCTTCCGTTCCGTCGGCATCCCGCTGAAGGCAGCCGCGATGAACGTCGCCGCCGTCGCCGCCTCCTTCGGAGTGGTCGTGGCGATCTTCCAGTGGGGCTGGGGGAGCGAACTGCTCGGCCTCGGCCGCGCGGGCCCGATCGAGCCCTTCCTCCCCGTGATCATGGTGTCCGTGCTCTTCGGGCTTTCCATGGACTACCAGGTCTTCCTGGTCAGCCGGATGTACGAGGAATGGCTGGAGACCCGCGACAACCGGCGGGCCGTCCGGGTCGGCCTCGCCGAGACCAGCCGGGTGATCAACTCCGCCGCGGTCATCATGATCTCCGTCTTCCTCGCCTTCGTCCTCAGCGGCGACCGCGTGATCGCCATGTTCGGCATCGCGCTCGCCGCCGCCGTCGCCCTCGACGCCTTCGTCCTGCGCACCCTCCTCGTCCCGGCTCTCATGCATCTGCTCGGCGGCGCCAACTGGTGGCTGCCGGGCTGGCTGGACCGCCGGATGCCCCGTATCAGCATCGAACCTCCCGAGCGCCGCGCCGCGCATGAGAGGCTCACCGATGTCGTGGAGCAGGACGTCGTGGAGCAGATGGAGAGGGAGCGGGACGAGGATGTACGCGATATCCCTGGGTGACGACGGGGCCGAACTGCGGCCCCTGGAGCCGTGGCACGCGGAGGAGTTCCTCGCCAACCTGGAGCGGGGGCGGGAGTTCATCGGGCAGTTCATCCCCTTCGGCTCCCAGGCCGTCGACCTGGCCTCCGCGCGCGAGACACTCCAGCGGTACGCCCGGATGCGCGCCGACGACACCGGCGGCTACCACGGCATCTGGCTCGACGGAAAGCTCGTCGGCGGAGTGCTCACCCTCAACTTCGACGCCGAACAGGGAAACTGCGAGGTCGGCTGCTGGCTGGAGCCCGCCGCGACCGGCCGCGGACTGATCACCCGGGCCATGCGGACACTGATCGACTCGGTGGTCGAGGAGCGCGGTGTCCACCGGGTCGAGTGGGTCGCCGCATCGGGAAACACGGCCAGCATCAACGTCGCCAAGCGCCTGGGAATGACCCGCGACGGAGTCCGCCGTCAGGCCCACCCCTATCGTGGCGTACGGCACGACCTCGAGGTGTGGTCGATTCTCGCCCCCGAGTGGCGTGAAGCACGCGCGCGTGCAGCCCGGAACGATCATTAAGAAACCTCTCAGACAGGATCCGTACGGTGCCCGACATGGGAACGAAGACAGCTGACGAGACCGGCGCCGAGACGGGCGCCAAGGCCACGACCGACGAGGAGAAGGTGAGCGTCGCCAAGACCGACGAGGTGACGGAGGCCGAGGACACCTCGGCCGAGGACACCGCCGCCGACGAGATCGACGACGAGGACGACCTGCCCGAGGCCACCCGGGAGGAGGGCCCCACCGGGGTCGGCCAGGGCGCGGGCGCCGTCGTCTCCGCGGCACTGGGCCTCGTCTCGCTCACCGGCAGCTGGGTCGGCACCGTGGCGTCCGCGCGGCAGTCGCTGGTCGGCCAGCTGCACGCGCAGACCGCGACGTCCTCCGACGTGGCGAAGCTCCTCGACGAGGGCTACGGAGACGCCTGGAAGGCCACCGCGCTCTGGGGCGGCGTCTTCGCGCTGATCGCCCTGGTCGTCGGTGTCGGCGTGCTGGCCCGGCCGGCCTTCGGTGCTCCCGGCAAGCCGCAGGCCACCTGGATCAAGTCCGTCGCCTGGGGCGGTGTCGCGCTCGGTGTGGTCGGCCTGCTCCTGGCCGTCCTCAAGTACACCGACCTTCTGCTGGACCTGCCTTCCGCGAGCTGAACAAGCGCAGGTCACGAGGGGTCTTAGGGCAGCCGTAGGTACCTTACGGAGGCCGTAGGACCCCTCGCGCGCGTCTAAGGCCCCCGCGGCCCGGGAAGATGCGGAACTCTCCCGATGTGGCGGACCCCCCTCGGAGACGAAGGTAGAGGCATCGCAGAAAGCGATGCCCGAAACCGACTCCGACAAGGACGACACCATGTACTCCGCATACGAGATCTCCCAGTACCGTGCCGCCGAACTCCGCCGCCAGGCCGAGCACGAGCGGCTCGTCCGCGAGACGCTGCGCGGCCGCCGCGCCGCCCGTCGCGAAGCCGCCGAGCGCACATCCGAGAGCGATTCGCATACCGGCCGCCCCTGGCGGCACCGGTTCCTCCGCACGGCGTGAGCGCCGGCAGGGAGGACGGCCGTACGGCTCTGCCCGTCCCCGCGGTCACCACCGCGGCCGTCCTCCCGGCAGCCAGGGCCAGTTGGGGAACCGGACCCGCCCCGAAAACGAGTGCCGCGCTGTCGGACCCGCGTGCAATGCTCGGGCTTGTGGAGACCAGGTCCGTCAGTCCCGTGTTCGTCGGCCGCACCGAAGAGCTGAACAGCCTGAACGAAGCGCTCTCCCGCGCCGCCGCGGGAGAGCCTCAGGCGTTGCTGCTCGGCGGTGAGGCCGGTGTCGGCAAGACACGGCTCGTCGAGGAGTTCGCCACCTCCGCCTGCCGTCAGGGCGCGGTCGTCGCCCTCGGCGGCTGCGTCGAGATCGGCGCCGACGGACTGCCCTTCGCCCCCTTCTCCACCGCCCTGCGCGCTCTGCGGCGCGCCCTGCCCGACGAACTGGCCGCCGCGGCCGCGGGCCAGGAGGAGGAACTGGCCAGGCTGCTGCCCGAGGTCGGCGAGGCCCTCCCCGCACGGGGCACCGGCCGGCACGACGAGGAGAGCCTGGCCCGCCTCTTCGAACTGACCGCCCGCCTCCTGGAGCGCGTCGCCGCCGAGCGCACCGTCGTCGTCGCCCTGGAGGACCTCCACTGGGCCGACGCCTCCACCCGCCACCTGCTGGCCTACCTCTTCCGCACCCTGCGCACCGGCCGCCTGGTCGTCCTCGCCACCTACCGTGCCGACGACATCCACCGCCGCCACCCGCTGCGCCCCCTGCTCGCCGAACTCGACCGGCTGCGCACGGTCCGCCGGATCGAACTCGGTCGCTTCAACCGGGACGAGGTCAGCCGCCAGATAGCCGGGATTTTCGCCACCGAGCCGAACCCCACCCAGGTCGACGACATCTTCGAACGCTCCGACGGCAACGCCTTCTTCGTCGAGGAACTCGCCGTCTGCGCCACCGAGGGCTGTGGCGCCGGCCTCACCGACTCCCTGCGCGACCTGCTCCTCGTCCGCGTCGAGGGGCTGCCCGAAAGCACCCAGCGGGTCGCCCGGGTCGTCGCCGAGGGCGGCTCCACCGTGGAGTACCGGCTGCTCGCCGCCGTCACCCGACTCGCCGAGGACGACCTCATCGAGGCGCTGCGGGTCGCGGTGAACGCCAACATCCTCCTTCCGGCACCCGACGGCGACGGCTACCACTTCCGGCACTCCCTGGTCCGCGAGGCCGTCGCCGACGATCTGCTGCCCGGCGAACGCTCCCGCCTCAACCGCCGCTACGCCGAAGCCCTGGAGGCCGACCCCACGCTGGTCCCGGCCGCCGAGCGGGTCATGCGGCTGGCCAGCTACTGGTACCACGCCCACGATGCCGCCAAGGCCCTGCCCGCCGTCCTGGACGCCTCCGTCACCGCCCGCCGCCGGCACGCCTACTCCGAACAACTCCGGCTCCTGGAACGCGCGATGGAGCTGTGGGACACCACCCCCGAGGACGTCAGGGCCGCCCTGCGCCCCGTGGACTACACCGAGGTCTACCCTCCCTGCGGCTGCGACCCGGCCACCACCCCGCTGCGCTACCTCGACCTGATGGCCGAGGCCGCCGTCGCCGGCCGCCTGGGCGGCGAACGCGAACGCGCCCTGAAGATCACCAAGCGGGCGCTGCACCTCCTGGAGGACGACGGGGACCCCCTGCGCGCGGCGTGGTTCTGGGTACAGCGCTCCCATCTCGTCCAGGGGCTGGCCCGCGGCGACGGCTGGGCGGAACTGGCGACCGCCGAAGAGCTGGTGCGCGGCCTGCCGCCGTCCGAGGTGCACGCCGAGGTGCTGGCGAACGTCGCCCACTGGTCCATGGTTCACGTTCCCGGCCCGGAGGCCATGACGGCCGCCGAAAGCGCCGTGGAGTACGCGCGCATGGTCGGAGCCCGCGAGATCGAGATGAACGCCCGGCTCACCCACGCGGGTCTCCTCGTCGAGTCCGGTGGCGTCGAGACCGGGCTCGCCGAGATGTTCGAAATCCTGCGGCAGACAGTCGAGGACGGCATCTCCGCCGTCGCCAGCCGTGTCTACGTGAATCTGCCGAACGCCCTCGAAGCCATCGGGCGCTCCCGGGAAGCCGTGCCGATCCTGGAGGAAGGACTCGGCTACGCCCGGAAGTTCGGCCTGTCCGACAAGGAGGCCTGGATCTGGGGCAACCTCGCCGAGTCCCTCCACTCGCTGGGCCGCTGGGACCGGGCCGCGGAATCCGCCACGAGGGCCGAACTCGTCGGCCGAAGCGCCCAGCCCCGCGGCTTCCACGCCGGCAACCGCGCGGCCCTCGCCCTCGCCCGCGGCGACCTGTCCGAGGCGGCACGCCAACTCACCGCCGCGCGCGGCTACTTCGGTACCCATGACAGAGCCCCTCAGCACGAACTCCCCCTCACCGAACTGGCCATCGGTATCGCCGCCGCCGAAGGCCGCCTCCTGGACGCCCGCGCCGAACTCGAACGCGTCCTGGACGCCGGCTTCCCGCCCGGCACCCAGCGCTATGCCTGGCCCCTGCTGCTCACCGCCGCCACCATGGAGGCCGACGCCCTCGGCCTGCCCGTCGCCGAACGGGACCGCGCGAAGATCCTCCACCGCATCAGGGAGGCCGCCAGGCCCCTCGCCACCAACGCACCCGTCTGGCTGGCCCACGAACGCTGGGTCCGCGCCGAACTGCTGCGCGCCGAGAGCGCCGACACCCCGGACCACTGGTACGAGGCCCTCACCGCCCTCGAGCCCTTGGAACGCCCCTATGACCTCGCCCGCGTCCGCCACCGGCTCGCCCAGGCCCTGCTGTCGGCACCCGGCGGCGCCGAGCAGTCCGACCGCGAGCAGGCCACCGAACTCCTGCGCCTCGCCCACGCCGCCGCCGACCACCTCGGCGCCCGGCCCCTCGCCGACGCCGTCACGCTCCTCGCTCAGCGCGCCCGTCTCACCCTGACCGTCGCGCCGGCCCCCGGCGGGGACGACCCGGTCCGCTCCCTCGGCCTCACCGGCCGCGAACGCGATGTCCTGCGCCTGGTCGCCCTCGGCCGCACCAACCGCCTGATCGCCGAGGAACTCTTCATCTCCCCGAAGACGGCCAGCGTCCATGTCTCCAACATCCTGGCCAAGCTCGGCGTCTCCGGAAGGGGAGAGGCTGCGGCGGTGGCACACCGGCTGGGGCTGTTCCCGGCCGAGGCTCTCCACGCGCCGATCACAGAGTGAGGCGTACGGTGTAGGAGACCGGCAGGGGAGGCTGCATGTTCAACATGTTCGAGGAACTGTTCGCACCCGGCCGCAAGCACACCCGTGACGAGCAGAACCGGCTGGAGCTGACCCGCGAGGACGTCGGCGACGGCGACCCCGGACACGGACCGATAGATCTCACGTCCGGGAAGGTCGTCGTCCGCCGGTCCAAGCCGGACGACGACACCGAGGAGCCCCCGCGGAGCGCGCCCGAATGACGGCTCCGACTAGCTGACCTGTATCTCCAGGATCTTGTCGTCCCCCTCCTTGGGGCTGCCGCGGCCGTCCGTGTTGCTGGTGATGAGCCACAGCTTGTCTCCGCCCGCGGCGACCACCGTGCGCAGCCGGCCGTACTCCCCCTTCAGGAAGGACTGCGGGTCGGCGGAGGCCGCAGTGCCCTTCAGCGGGATGCGCCACAGGCGCTGGCCCTTCAGCCCGGCCATCCAGACGGAGCCCTCGGCGTAGGCGATGCCGCTGGGCGAGGCGTCGTCGGTGTGCCACTGGGCTATCGGGTTGTGGAACTCCTTGTCGTCGGACTTGCCCTCGGCGGTCGGCCAGCCGTAATTGTCGCCCGGCTTGATCGCGTTCAGTTCGTCCCAGGTGTCCTGGCCGAACTCCGAGGCGAACAAACGCTGTTTGGAGTCCCAGGCGATGCCCTGCACATTGCGGTGGCCGTAGGAGTACACGGGGGAGTCCGGGAACGGGTTGCCCGGGGCCGGGTCGCCCTCCGGGGTCAGGCGCAGGATCTTGCCGCCCAGGGATTTGCGATCCTGGGACAGGCCGGTGTTGCCGCTCTCGCCCGTGCCCGCGTACAGCATGCCGTCCGGGCCGAACGCGATCCGGCCGCCGTTGTGGATGAAGCCCTTCGGGATGCCCTTGAAGATGGTGTCGGGAGCGCCCAGTTGCTCACCGGACGCCTTCTGCTCGTCGTAGACCATCCGCACGACGCGGTTGTCCGAGTCGGAGGTGAAGTAGGCGTAGACCATGTGGTCCGAGGCGTAGTCCGGGGACAGCGCGACGCCCAGGAGGCCGCCTTCGCCGGCCGCGGAGACCCCGGAGACCTGCCCCAGCTCCGTCTTCTTGCCGGACTGTCCGTCGACCCGGGTGATCGTGCCGTCGTCCCGTGAGGAGACGAGCAGGTCGCCGTCGGGGAGCGGGGCGAGGCCCCAGGGGGTCTTGAGGTCCTCGGCGATCGTGCGCACCACCTTCACCGAGCCCTTCGCAGGCGGGGTCGCCTCCACGGCCTGCTGGGTGGGGGTCGACCCCGAGGCCGCACCGCTCGACGAGGCGCTGTCGCCGCCGTCGGGCGAGCCACCGCCTCCTCCTCCGCCGTCGGAGGAGCAGCCGGCCGTCAGCAGGAGCGTGGTCGCGGCCAGCACGGCCGTCACAGCTCGACGATGCACGATCATGGTCCCTTCGAAGCGGCGGGTTCTACCTGTCATACACCGCTCGCGCCTCCCAGGTTCCCGATCTCCCGGACCCGATGCGCACACCCGTCCCCACCAGTCCCGCGACGCGTGCGCGGTCGGTGGGCGTGCCGGCCCTGTGGCGCTCGATGGCCGCCAGGTCTGCGGGCCGGTGGATCGTGTGCGGTCGGCAGGCGGTCTGCGGCGCGGGTGTCGTCTGAGGGTCTGCCGGTGCCGCGGGTCCCCGCACAGTTGGCGGGCTTGCTGGTGTGCGGGTGGGGCACCGGCGTTGATGGGTGTGCCGGCCCTGCGGCGCGTGGGTGGCCGGTGGGTCTGCTCGACCCGCGGGCCTGTGGGCAGTTGGCGGGCGCGCTGGTGGGTGCCCGTGTGCCGCCGGCAGGCTGGTCCGCGGCGAGTGTCGTCTGAGGGTCTGCTCGTCGCACGGCCCCTGCGCAGTTGGCGGGCGTGCTGGTCCGCGGCGCGGTCGTCGTCCGGGGGTCAGCTCGTCCTGCGGATCGCGGCGCAGGTGTCGTCCGGGGGGCTCCTCGTCCCACGGGCCCCTGCGCAGTTGGCGGGCTTGCTGGTCCGCGGCGCGGTCGTCGTGCGGGGGTCAGCTCGTCCTGCGGATCGCGGCGCAGGTGTCGTCCGGGGGGCTCCTCGTGCCACGGGCCCCTGCGCAGTTGGCGGGCTTGCTGGTCCGCGGGTCTTGGGCCGCTGGGGGGGCTGATGGTCCGCGGGTGGGCGCTGCGGCTGGGGCCGCTGGTTTGTCCGGCGGGCCCCGTCAGCAGAGACGCTAGTCCCACGACCCCTGTGCCGGCGGCAGTTGCGCCACCTCGGTGAGGTCCTGGACGGTCAGCCGGAGGGAGGCCGCCGCCGCGTTCTGCGTCACCCACCGCTCCTGCTTGGCCCCGGGCACCGGGACCACGTGAGTGCCCTGGGCCAGCACCCACGCCAGCGCCACCTGTGCCGGGGTGACGCCCTCCCCGTGCCGGGCCGCGATGCGGCGCAGACCGGAGACGATCGGCTGGTTCGCGGCCATCATCTCGGCGGTGAAGCGGGGATGGCGGGCGCGGACGTCGTCCGGTTCGAAGCCCTCGCCCGGGGTCAGGGTGCCGGTCAGGAAGCCGTTGCCGAGGGGCATCGCCGCCAGAAAGCCGATGCCGCGCGCCCCGCACCACGGCAGCAGCGTCTCCAGCGCCTCCGGCGACCACACCGACAGCTCCGCCTCCACCGCGCTCACCGGGAAGACCTGCTGGACCCGCTCCAACTGCCGGATCGTCGCGTCGTACAGCCGCCTGCCGGAGCGGCGCCCGCCGCGCGCTCCCATCGCGCAGAGCCCCAACGACCGTACTTTTCCGGCCTGTACGAGCTCCGCCATCGCACCCCAGGTCTCCTCGACCGGAACCTCGGGGTCCTCGCGGTGCAGCTGGTAGAGGTCGATCACATCGGTCTGGAGCCGCCGCAGGGACGCGTCACAGGCCCGTCTCACATAGCCGGGGCGGCCGTTGGCCACGATGTGCTGCTCGCCCACCAGCAGACCGACCTTCGTCGACACGAAGGCGTCCCCGCGCCGCTCCTTCAACACCCGCCCGAGCAGCAGCTCGTTGGTGAACGGGCCATACATGTCGGCCGTGTCCAGCAGCGTCGAGCCCAGATCGAGCGCCCGGTGCACGGCCCTGACCGACTCGTCGCCCCGCTGCCGCGACCCGCTGTAGGCCCAGCTCATCGGCATGCACCCGAGTCCGACGGCTCCCACCGCGAGCGCCGCCGCGCCGATCTTCCTGCGCTCCACCTGCTCGTGACCCTCCCTCTTCCGGCCCCCAACCTAACCTCTGGGCTCCAGGGCGCCTGACATAGCCTCCTGACCATGAGTGCTGACGTGTGGCTTCCCATCCCGCCCGACGACATCGAGGGGCTCCCCGAGGGCCCCGACTACCACTTCTGGAACGGCGAGGAGGACTTCCCGGCGGACCCGGCCGACTGCGCGTACTACGTCGTCCCCTACATGAAGCCGCTGGATGTCGTCCTGCGACCGATGCCCCACCTGAGCTCCGTCGAGGTCGTGCAGACGCTGTCGGCCGGCGTCGACAACGTGAAACCCGGCCTGAGGCATCTGCGTCCCGGCGTGCGGTTGTGCAACGCGCGCGGTGTCCACGAGGCGAGCACCGCCGAACTCACGCTCACCCTGGTCCTCGCCTCGCTGCGCGGGGTTCCCGACTTCGTGCGGGCCCAGGACAAGGGGGAGTGGCGCGCCGGCTTCCGGCCCTCGCTCGCCGACAAGAACGTCCTCATCGTCGGCTACGGCTCGATCGGCTCCGCCATCGAGGACCGGCTCGTACCGTTCGAGGTCGCGCGGGTGGCGCGCGTCGCGCGCTCCGCGCGCACCACGGAGCGCGGCCCGGTGCACCCGCTCACCGAACTGCCCGCCCTGCTCCCCGAGGCGGACGTCGTCATCCTGTCCACGCCCCTCGACGAGACCACGCGTCACCTGGCCGACGCCGACTTCCTGGCCCGTATGAAGGACGGCGCGCTCCTCGTGAACGTCGCCCGCGGCCCGGTCGTCGACACCAAGGCGCTGCTCGCCGAACTGGAGACCGGCCGCATCACCGCCGCCCTCGACGTCACCGACCCCGAGCCGCTGCCCCCGGGACACCCCTTGTGGCAGGCGCCGGGCGTACTGGTCAGTCCCCATGTCGGAGGACCCACCTCGGCGTTCCTGCCGCGTGCCAAACGCCTGTTGGTGGACCAGCTCAACCGCTATGTGAACCAGGAGCCCTTGCGCAACGTGATCCTTACGACGGGTTCGGAGAACGCTTAGACCCACGGAGCAACAGGCGCGCAATCCGCTTCCGGTACCCTCCGCAATCTTCCGGACGCGATCCGTGGCCGCATCGCCGCTGGTCGTCACGGAGCGTAGAGGAACTATGTCCCTGAGTGACGAGACTGGTGTATCGTCCCGACAGGGGCAGCGCCGCGCACCGTTCGGCGCCGGGGATGGACATTGCAGAATGTGAGGGGGGCGACGGGCGATGCACGGCCTATGGACCAACGATCCGACGCGGCGGGGCCGCCGGCTCCGACCCTGGCACACGGCCGCGCGCAGACGCGGCCACCATGCCGGTCACGGCGGTCACCACAGCCCTCATCACCGCAGGCACAGCAGGAGGCATGCGCACCCGGCGCACCAGGATCCCTGGGACCCCGGAGCGGCGCGGACCGGGAGGACCCGGTGAGCTCGCCTCCCTCTCCCACGACCACCCTCGACGGAGCGCTGCGGGCCCGGCCCACGAGGGCGGCGCTGCTGCCTTCCCGGCCGCCGGTCCTCCGTGGCGGGTCGAGCCTGGTCCACCAACTCCTCCTCGCCCTGGTGTGCGCGGGATACGCCCTCGGTTCCGCGCTCGGCTGGGGCTCGTCCGAAGTCGCCCTGATCATGGGTGACTTCGGGCTGAGCGCCGCGGCGGGCACCGCCGCCGTGTCGTGCTTCCTCTACGCCCGCGACCGTCGGGTCCGGTTCCGGCAGGCCTGGCTGCTCTTCGCGCTCTCCTCGACCATGGCGTCGCTCGGCAACCTGATCTGGGGGTGGTACGAGGTCGTCCTGGGCCGGGACGTGCCCAGCCCGAGCTACGCCGACCTGTTCTTCCTGTGCTTCGCGCCGCCCGCGATCGTGGGTCTGCTGGTCCTCGCCAAGCGGCCGGTGACGAAGGCGGGCTGGGTCTGTCTCGGCCTGGACTCCTGGCTGATCGGCGGCTCGCTCCTCACGCTGTCCTGGAGCCTCGCTCTCGCCCAGGCGGCCAAGTCGGAGGGACCCAGCGTCGCGCACACCGCGCTGTCCCTGGCGTATCCACTGCTGGACATCGCCCTCGTCAGCATGGTCCTCGCGCTGCACTTCCGGCGCTCGGCGGTCAACCGCACCGCGGTGAACACCGCGATCGGCGCGCTCGCCCTGACCGTGATGTGCGACGCCCTGTTCACCTCGCCACTGCTCCACAACAACTACCGCTCCGGCCAGTTGCTGGACGCCGGATGGTTCGCCGGCTCCCTGCTCCTCGCCTACGCCCCCTGGGCCGCGCCCCGGCGCCCGGACGGCGACCGGCAGCGACCGGCCGGGCGCACGCGCGTGGTGCACGAACACCTGCCCAGGCCGCGCTTCGGGAGCTGGCGCCACCCGTCCACGCAGGGAGTGCAGGGCCCGCAGGGAGCCCAGGGAGCGCAGGCCGGTGACCACAGCCGGTATCCGGCCACCCGGCCCATCACCGGATCGCTGGCCGCCCTCACCCCGTATCTCGCCGCCGCGGTCTGCACGCTGGGGATCCTCTACAACGTCCTCAACGGCCGCAGCGTGGACCGCGTGGTGCTCCTCACCGGCGGCACCGTCGTGCTCGCCCTCGTGGTGCGCCAGGGCATCATGCTGCTCGACAACATCACCCTCACCCAGGAACTCGCGCAGAAGGAGAACCACTTCCGCTCCCTGGTGCAGGGCTCGAGCGACGTCATCATGATCGCCGCACCCAACGGCATCCTCAGGTACGTCTCCCCGGCCGCCGCGGGGGTCTACGGCCGCTCCGCCGAGGAACTCGTGGGCACGGAACTGGCCGGCCTCATCCACCCGGAGGATCTGGGCTGCGTGGTGCACGAGGTGCGCCGGTTCCTCGCCGCCAGCCCTCTCGAAGAGCCCACCACCCGCATCGAGTGCCGTTTCCGGTCCGGCGACGGCGGCTGGCTCAACGTCGAGTCCACCGTCAACCGTCACCACGGCGGCCTCATCTTCAACAGCCGGGACGTCACCGAAAGAGTGCGCCTGCAGGCGCAGCTCCAGCACAACGCCGAGCACGACCCGCTGACCGACCTGCCCAACCGCGCCCTGTTCACCCGGCGCGTCCAGCAGGCCCTGTCCGGCCGCCGTTCCTCCGACCGCGGCACGGCCGTCCTCTTCATCGACCTGGACGGCTTCAAGGCCGTCAACGACACGATCGGGCACCAGGCCGGGGACGAGCTGCTCGTCCAGGCCGCCCGCAGACTCCAGGACGCGGTCCGCTACGGGGACACCGCCTCCCGGCTCGGCGGGGACGAGTTCGCCGCACTGATCGTCGGGGACGGCACCCGCGACCGCACCGCCCGCGAGGGCCACATCCTGGAGCTCGCCGACCGCCTCAGGGTCACGCTCTCGCAGCCGTACCTCATCGACGGCAACGATGTCCGGGTCGCCGCCTCCATCGGCGTCGCCTTCGCCGAACCCGGCCTCGGGGCGGGCGAGCTCCTGCGCAACGCGGACCTCGCGATGTACCGCGCCAAGGCGGGCGGCAAGGGTCGCGTCGAGCTCTACGCGCCCCAGATGCAGCAGGACGTCGTACGAAAGGCGGAGCTGGCCACGCGCCTGCGTGCCGCACTGCACGACGGCGAGTTCGCCCTGCTGCACCAGCCCGTCGTCCGCCTGGAGGACGGCCGCATCGCCTCGGTCTCCGCGCAGGCGCGCTGGCGCTCCTCCCAGGGAGTGCTGTTCACGCCGGCCGAGTTCCTGCGGGTGGCCGAGGACAGCGACCGTACGCAGGAGCTGGGCCGCTGGATCCTGGAGGAGGCCGTCGAACAGGCCGCCGAGCGGGCCGCGACCGGGCTCACCGTGCCCGTGGCGGTCCGGATGAGCGCCCAGCGACTGCTGGACCGCTCGCTGCCCCTCGGTTCCGTCGAGGCGCTGCTGACCCGGCACGGGCTGCCGTCCGGCTCCCTGGTCATCGAGCTCTCCGACGCCGACCCCCGGGTCTCGCTGGACGAGTTGGAGCGCCGGCTGACCGCGATCCGGCGCGTCGGCGTCCGGATCGCCCTGGACGGCTTCGGCAGCGGCTACGCGGCGATCACCGCGCTGCGCAAACTCCCCGTGGACGTACTGAAGCTCGACCGCAGCCTGGTCGAGGGCGTCGTGGAGTCCGCCAGACTGCACAAGATCACCAGCGGGCTGCTGAGGATCGCCGGGGACCTCGGCCTCCAGTCCGTGGCCGACGGCGTGGACCTCCCGGAACAGGTCGTCGCCCTGCGGGCGATGGGCTGCACCCACGGACAGGGCATGGCCTTCTCCGCACCCCTGGACGAGTACCGGTTGCGCAGGGCGCTGGCCTCGGGCCACTACCCGGTGCCGCACGGCCCCGCCGAACCCGCGTTCGCGGGAGGCGGCGCGGAGGTGTACACCAGTGGTGTGTCCTCGGTCCTCGGAGGCGGCACAGCCCTGCGCTCACATAATGAGACTCCCGTCCCACCTACTTGACACCACATGCGTGCCGGGGGGAGGGTCAGTGCCATGCGCACCCGAATTCTCGTACTTGGAAAGCGCGTCGGCTGACGCTGAGCCCTCGATCGCTCAGCGACCCCACCCGGCGCGCTCCCCTCGCTTGCCTTACGGCACGAGGGGTTTTTTGTTGCACAGGCACCAGTCGAACACCGCACAAACTTCGCAAAAACCCTCAGCATCGAGAAGAGAATGACGATGACCGAGCAGGCCACCGGGGCCCATCCGCAGCCGCGGCCCCGATCCGGAGGACAGCAGTCCGCCCCCGAGCACGTCACGGGCGCGCAGTCCCTCATCCGCTCTCTCGAGGAGGTCGGCGCCGAGACCGTATTCGGCATCCCCGGCGGTGCCATCCTTCCGGCGTACGACCCGCTGATGGACTCCACCCGGGTGCGGCACGTCCTGGTCCGTCACGAGCAGGGCGCGGGCCACGCGGCCACCGGTTACGCGCAGGCCACCGGCAAGGTCGGCGTCTGCATGGCGACCTCGGGCCCCGGTGCCACCAACCTGGTCACCCCGATCGCGGACGCCCACATGGACTCGGTGCCGCTCGTGGCGATCACCGGGCAGGTGGCCTCCAAGGCGATCGGCACGGACGCCTTCCAGGAGGCGGACATCGTCGGCATCACCATGCCGATCACCAAGCACAACTTCCTCGTCACCAAGGCCGAGGACATCCCGCGCGTCATCGCGCAGGCCTTCCACATCGCCTCCACCGGCCGCCCCGGCCCGGTCCTGGTCGACATCGCCAAGGACGCCCTCCAGGCGAAGACGACGTTCTCCTGGCCGCCCGTCATGGACCTGCCCGGCTACCGCCCGGTGACCAAGCCGCACGCCAAGCAGATCCGCGAAGGCGCCAAGCTGATCACCCAGGCCAAGCGGCCCGTCCTCTACGTCGGCGGCGGTGTCATCAAGGCCGGCGCCACCGCCGAGCTGAAGGTCCTCGCAGAACTCACCGGAGCTCCCGTCACCACCACCCTGATGGGGCTCGGCGCATTCCCCGACAGCCACCCGCTGCACGTGGGAATGCCGGGCATGCACGGTGCGGTCACCGCCGTCACCGCGCTGCAGAAGGCCGACCTGATCGTCGCCCTCGGTACCCGCTTCGACGACCGCGTCACCGGCAAGCTGGACAGCTTCGCCCCGCACGCCAAGATCGTCCACGCCGACATCGACCCGGCCGAGATCGGCAAGAACCGCGCCGCCGACGTGCCGATCGTCGGGGACGCCCGCGAGGTCATCGCCGACCTGGTCCAGGCCGTCCAGAAGGAACACAGCGAGGGCCACAAGGGCGACTACAGCGCCTGGTGGAGGGACCTGTCCCGCTGGCGCGAGACCTACCCGCTCGGGTACGACCTGCCCGACGACGGCTCGCTCTCCCCGCAGCAGGTCATCGAGCGGGTCGGGCAACTCGCCCCGGAGGGCACCATCTTCGCGGCGGGCGTCGGCCAGCACCAGATGTGGTCCGCGCACTTCATCCAGTACGAGAAGCCCGCCACCTGGCTGAACTCCGGCGGCGCCGGAACCATGGGCTACGCGGTCCCGGCCGCGATGGGCGCCAAGGCCGGCATGCCGGGGAACACGGTCTGGGCGATCGACGGCGACGGCTGCTTCCAGATGACCAACCAGGAACTGACCACCTGCGCCCTGAACAACATCCCGATCAAGGTCGCCATCATCAACAACGGCGCCCTCGGGATGGTCCGCCAGTGGCAGACCCTCTTCTACAACCAGCGCTACTCCAACACCGTGCTCCACAGCGGCCCCGAGGACGTCAACCCCGACGCCAAGGGCACGCGCGTGCCGGACTTCGTGAAGCTGTCCGAGGCGATGGGCTGCGTGGGCCTGCGCTGCGAGCGCCCGGAGGACCTGGACAAGGTCATCGCCGAGGCGAACTCCATCAACGACCGCCCCGTCGTCGTCGACTTCATCGTCCACGAGGACGCGATGGTGTGGCCGATGGTCGCCGCCGGCACCTCCAACGACGAGATCATGGCCGCCCGGGACGTCCGCCCCGACTTCGGCGACAACGAAGACGACTGAGCGAGAGAGACGTAAAAGATCATGTCCAAGCACACGCTCTCCGTCCTGGTGGAGAACACCCCGGGCATCCTCGCCCGGATCGCCGCGCTGTTCTCCCGCCGCGGCTTCAACATCGACTCGCTCGCGGTCGGTGTCACCGAGCACCCCGAGATCTCGCGGATCACCATCGTGGTCACCGTGGTCGAGGAACTGCCGCTGGAGCAGGTGACCAAGCAGCTCAACAAGCTCGTCAACGTGCTGAAGATCGTCGAGCTGGAACCCGGCTCGGCCGTACAGCGCGAACTCGTTCTGGTGAAGGTGCGCGCCGACAACGAGACGCGCTCCCAGATCGTCGAGATCGTCCAGCTGTTCCGCGCCAAGACCGTCGACGTCTCCCCGGAGGCCGTCACGATCGAGGCCACCGGCAGCGGTGAGAAGCTGTCCGCGATGCTGAAGATGCTGGAGCCGTTCGGCATCAAGGAGCTCGTCCAGTCGGGCACCATCGCGATCGGCCGCGGCGCCCGTTCGATCACGGACCGCTCGCTGCGCGCGCTCGACCGCAGCGCGTAGGACCGGGTACGGGCGGCTCCGGCCGCCCGTATACCGAGACCCCGAAACCTCATCTCAGCCCGCCGTCATACGGTGGGACGCAACACCTGCAGACCAAGGAGAGAACCCAAAGTGGCCGAGCTGTTCTACGACGCCGACGCCGACCTGTCCATCATCCAGGGCCGCAAGGTCGCGGTCATCGGTTACGGCAGCCAGGGCCACGCCCACGCGCTGTCGCTCCGTGACTCGGGTGTCGACGTGCGTGTCGGCCTGCACGAGGGCTCCAAGTCCAAGGCCAAGGCCGAGGAGCAGGGCCTGCGCGTGGTGACGCCGTCCGAGGCCGCCGCCGAGGCCGACGTCATCATGATCCTCGTCCCGGACCCGATCCAGGCCCAGGTCTACGAGGAGTCCATCAAGGACAACCTGAACGACGGCGACGCGCTGTTCTTCGGCCACGGCCTGAACATCCGCTTCGACTTCATCAAGCCCCCGGCGAACGTCGACGTCTGCATGGTCGCCCCCAAGGGCCCGGGCCATCTCGTCCGTCGCCAGTACGAGGAGGGCCGCGGCGTTCCGTGTATCGCGGCCGTCGAGCAGGACGCCTCCGGCAACGCCTTCGCGCTCGCGCTGTCGTACGCCAAGGGCATCGGCGGCACCCGTGCCGGCGTCATCAAGACGACCTTCACCGAGGAGACCGAGACCGACCTGTTCGGTGAGCAGGCCGTTCTCTGCGGTGGTACGGCCGCGCTGGTCAAGGCCGGTTTCGAGACGCTGACCGAGGCCGGCTACCAGCCGGAGATCGCGTACTTCGAGTGCCTGCACGAGCTGAAGCTCATCGTCGACCTCATGTACGAGGGCGGCCTGGAGAAGATGCGCTGGTCGATCTCCGAGACCGCCGAGTGGGGCGACTACGTCACCGGCCCGCGGATCATCACGGACGCCACCAAGGCCGAGATGAAGAAGGTCCTCGCCGAGATCCAGGACGGCACCTTCGCCCGTGAGTGGATGGCCGAGTACCACGGCGGTCTGAAGAAGTACAACGAGTACAAGCAGAAGGACGCCGAGTCCCTGCTGGAGACCACCGGCAAGCAGCTGCGCAAGCTGATGAGCTGGGTCGACGAGGAGGCGTAAGCCTCAGGCCACGGGGCCGGAGCGGACAGCTCCGGCCCCGTTGTCCAACCCGTCGCATCACGGACGGGTGATCCTTCCGCGGAGGCGAGGGACGACCGTCCTGGCGCCACTACACTGCCGTATACATACGCGTCAGGCCCACAACGTCGTGCGTCTTCCACGCGGCCAGTACCCTCCACCGCCTGCGGCCGTCGGGACGGCCGTCCGCAATGGACCTGTGAGGACTCACGTGAGCTCGAAACCCGTCGTACTCATCGCTGAAGAGCTGTCGCCCGCGACTGTGGACGCGCTTGGCCCCGACTTCGAGATCCGGCACTGCAACGGAGCGGACCGAGCCGAACTGCTCCCGGCCATCGCCGATGTCGACGCGATCCTGATCCGCTCCGCCACCAAGGTGGACGCCGAGGCGATCGCCGCCGCCAACAAGCTGAAGGTCGTCGCACGAGCCGGCGTCGGCCTGGACAACGTCGACGTCTCCGCCGCCACCAAGGCCGGCGTGATGGTCGTCAACGCCCCCACCTCGAACATCGTCACCGCCGCCGAGCTGGCCTGCGGTCTCCTCGTCGCCACCGCCCGCCACATTCCGCAGGCCAACGCCGCGCTGAAGAACGGCGAGTGGAAGCGCAGCAAGTACACGGGCGTGGAGCTCGCCGAGAAGACCCTCGGTGTCGTGGGTCTGGGCCGGATCGGTGCGCTGGTCGCCCAGCGCATGTCCGGCTTCGGTATGAAGGTGGTCGCCTACGACCCCTACATCCAGCCCGCCCGCGCCGCCCAGATGGGCGTCAAGGTGCTGTCCCTGGACGAGCTGCTCGAGGTCTCCGACTTCATCACCGTCCACCTGCCCAAGACGCCCGAGACCGTCGGTCTCATCGGCGACGAGGCGCTGCGCAAGGTCAAGCCGAGCGTGCGCATCGTCAACGCCGCGCGCGGCGGGATCGTCGACGAGGAGGCGCTGTACTCCGCCCTCAAGGAGGGCCGGGTCGCCGGCGCCGGTCTCGACGTGTACGCGAAGGAACCCTGCACGGACTCCCCGCTCTTCGAGTTCGACCAGGTCGTCGCCACCCCGCACCTCGGCGCCTCCACCGACGAGGCCCAGGAGAAGGCCGGTATCGCCGTCGCCCGCTCGGTGCGCCTCGCCCTCGCCGGTGAGCTCGTGCCCGACGCGGTGAACGTCCAGGGCGGCGTCATCGCCGAGGACGTCAAGCCGGGCCTGCCGCTCGCCGAGCGCCTCGGCCGCATCTTCACCGCGCTCGCCGGTGAGGTCGCGGTCCGCCTCGACGTCGAGGTGTACGGCGAGATCACCCAGCACGATGTGAAGGTGCTGGAGCTGTCCGCACTCAAGGGTGTCTTCGAGGACGTCGTCGCCGAGACGGTGTCGTACGTCAACGCCCCGCTGTTCGCCCAGGAGCGCGGCGTCGAGGTGCGGCTGACGACCAGCTCGGAGTCGGCCGACCACCGCAACGTCGTCACCGTGCGCGGCACGCTCGGCAGCGGCGAGGAGGTGTCGGTCTCCGGCACGCTGGCCGGCCCCAAGCACCTCCAGAAGATCGTCGCGGTCGGTGAGTACGACGTCGACCTGGCCCTCGCCGACCACATGGTCGTCCTGAAGTACGAGGACCGTCCCGGCGTCGTCGGCACGGTCGGCCGTATCTTCGGCGAGGCCGGAATCAACATCGCCGGTATGCAGGTGTCGCGGGCGATCGCCGGTGGCGAGGCGCTCGCCGTCCTCACCGTCGACGACACGGTGCCCGCGGGTGTGCTGACCGAGGTGGCCGAGGAGATCGGGGCGACGTCGGCCCGTGCGGTGAACCTGGTCTGACGCTTCACGACAGGCGGCTGGGCGGACCGGGAGATCCCGGTCCGCCCAGCCGCTTTCTCATGCGAGTTCATGCGAGTGACTTCTCCGGTTCCGGCTCCGGTGCCTCCTCGCGCACCTCGACTCCTCGCAGCGTCAGCGCCGCCAGGCCCGCCGCCCCGACCAGCAGCACCGCCCCCGCGATCGCCGCGCCCTGCATTCCGCTGGTGAACGCCTCCCGGGCCGCCGTCGCGAGGCCCGGGAACCGGTCGGCCACCGCGAGCGCCCCGCCCAGCGTCTCCCGCGCCGCATCCGGCGCCGAATCCGGCATCTCGTGGCGGTAGACCGCCGTACCGATGGAGCCGAGCACCGCCATGCCGAGGGCGCCGCCGAACTCCGCGCCGGTCTCCATCAGGGAGGACGCCGAGCCGGCCCGCTCGACCGGGGCGCTGCCCATCGCGAGGTCCGTGATCTGCGAGATCACGGTGACGACGCCGACGGCGAGGACACCGCACGCGGTCAGGACCAGTGCCATCGAGTCCGTGCCGGTGAAGGCCAGCAGCGCGTAGCCGACAGCGCCGATCGCGAAGCCGGCGGTGACGACGTGGGCGCGGTCGACGCCCCTCTGGACCAGGGAGGTCGCGAGCGGGGCCGCGGCGCCGATCGGCACCGAGGGCAGCAGCGCCCACAGGGCCGCCTCCAGCGCGCTCTTGCCGAGCACCGACTGCAGATACTGCGTGGTGAAGTAGGCCGAGCCCATCATCGCGAACGAGGAGATGAGGTTGAGGGCGACGGAGGGCCCGAAACCGCGGCCGCGGAACAGGGCCGGCGAGATCATCGGTGAGGCCGTGGTGCGCTGGCGGTGCACGAAGAGGACCGCGAAGAGCAGACCGACGGTGATCGAGACGACGTAACGGACGTTCCAGCTCTCGGACGGGATCTCCTTGAGGCCGTAGACGACGGGCAGCACCGCGGCCATCGACAGCGGCACGCTCAGCCAGTCGAACCGGCCGGGCGAGGCGGCCTTCGACTCGGGCAGCAGGATCGGGCCGAGGACCAGGAGCAGGACCATCGCGGGCAGGTTGACCAGGAAGACCGAGCCCCACCAGAAGTACTCGACCAGCACACCGCTCATCACCGAACCGAGCGCGATCCCGGCCGTCATCACGCCGGACCACATGCCGATCGCCTTCGCGCGCTGGCCGGGGTCGGTGAACATCGTGCGGATCAGCGCCATCGTCGACGGCATCAGGGTCGCGCCGCCGATGCCGAGGACGGCTCGGGCCGCGATGAGGGTCTCCGCGCTGTTCGCGTAGGCGGCGATCAGCGAGGCGGTGCCGAAGGCGACCGCGCCGATGAGCAGGAGCCTGCGGCGGCCGATGCGGTCGCCCAGGGAGCCCATCGTCATCAGCAGGCCGGCCAGGACGAAGGCGTAGATGTCGAAGATCCACAGCTGCTGGGTGCCGCTCGGCTTCAGGTCCGCGCTGATCGCCGGGATCGCGAAGTAGAGGACGGAGACGTCCATCGAGACCAGGAGCAGCGGAAGCATCAGGACGGCGAGGGCGGTCCATTCACGGCGGCCGGCGCGGCCGGACGGGGTGGTGGTGCTCGTCGGGTTCGTCATGGCGGTGACTATACGGTCGTCTTAAACGCTTGTCTATGACGCTTGTATAAATCGCTTGTCTAGATAGGCTGAGCCCATGGGACATCGCGAGGATCTGCTCGAAGGCGCCAAGCGCTGCCTGCTGGAGAAGGGGTTCCTGCGGACGACCGCGCGGGACATCGTCAAGGAGTCCGGGACGAACCTGGCGTCCATCGGCTATCACTACGGCTCGAAGGACGCGCTGCTGGGGCAGGCGTACATCGCGCTGGTGGAGGACGTGTCCTTCGAAGGGGGCGACGGATTCACCGGTGCGCCCGGCTCGCTGGAGCGCTTCCGGGAGGTGTGGGCCAACATCGTCGACACCATGCGGGAGCCCGGCTCGCTGTGGCGGCTCAGCCTGGAGATCATGGGTATGGGTGACCAACTTCCCGAGGTGCGTGACCAGTTGGTGCGGGCACAGCGCGAGGGTGGGCGGGGCCTGGTCTCCATGCTCATGGGCGTGCCGGAGGAGGAGGTGACGGACGAGAGCGCCGACACCCTCGGCCGGTTCTATCTGGCGCTGATGACCGGCCTCATCGGCCAGTGGGCCTTCGACCCCAAGAGCGCGCCCGACGCGGACACCCTCACCGAGGGCCTGCGGCAGGTCATCGAGGCCGCCACGCGCGCGTGAGTGGGCCTCCGCCCTGTGAGCGTCAGCGGTTCCGTGTCCCGGATGCGGTGGCGGGGGCTCAGGGAGCCGTGTCCCGGCCGCCGCTCACGCGCCGGATGGCGGACGCGGTGTCCGGGGTGGTGAGGGTGGGCCGGTAGTCCGGTTCCGTCCACGGCCGGCCCGCCGAGACCCAGACGCTCCGCGCTCCGACGCCCAGCGCGCCCCGGATGTCCGCGGGGGCCGAGTCGCCGATCATCCACGAGCCGTCGAGCGCGGCTCCGGCGACGGCGGCCGCCGCGTGGAAGATCTCCGGCTCGGGCTTCCGGTGCCCGGCCGCCTCGGAGATCACCCAGCCGTGGACGAGCCGGTCGAGACCGACGTTGCGGATCTTCGTCTCCTGCTGGACGGTCCGCCCGTTGGTCACGATCACGCAGAACCAGCCGTCGGCGCGGGCCTCCATGAGCGCCTCGCGGACCGGGTCGGACAGGGTGATCCGGTCGGCCGCGCCCCGGTCGAGGAAGTCCTGGGAGTCGATGCCGCCGTACCGCACGGACAGCGCCCGCGCGACCTCCCGTCGTGGTGTGTAGCCGCTCGCGTCGAGGGTCATCAGCCAGTCCAAGTCCCCGTGGGGCAGGCCGTGTTCGGAGAGAAAAGCGGTCGCCGCCGCGCGGAAGGCCGCGTCCCGGTCGACGAGGGTGTTGTCGAGGTCGATCATCAGCAGGGGCATGGGGATCAGCCTCCCCGCGCCGGTCGCCCGCCGAACTCGGTGGCCTCGGCCGCTGATCCGGGCGGCCGGGGCGTGCGGGGGCCCGCGGAGGTAGTGCGCGCCCCGGCCCCAACGCCCTTATAGCCGCGCGCCCTTGAGCGCCATGTGCAGCAACAGTCGGTCCTCGCCGTCGTCCAGGTCCAGGCCGGTGAGCTGTTCGACGCGGGAGAGGCGGTAGTAGAGGGTCTGGCGGTGGATACCCAGTTCCGCTGCGGTACGGCCGGCCTGGCCCGCGCAGTCGAGGTAGACCTCGGCGGTGCGGGCGAGTTCGCGGTGGGTGGGGGAGAGAAGGGGGCGTACGACGGGGTCGTGGGCCGTCTCCGGGGGCAGCGCGGTCAGCAGACGGTACGGGCCGATGCGCGACCACTCCGCGACCGGCCCGAACCCGGGTTCCGCGAGCGCGGCCCGGGCCGCGGCGGACGCCTCCTGCCAGGCGGCGGCCAGTCCCGCAAGACCCACACGAGCGTCGGCGACGCCGGCGGCCACGGCACCTGGGGCTGCGGTGGCCCTTGTCGCGCCGGGAGCGGGAGTACTGCGCGCCGCGCCGGGGCTCGGCGTGGCGCTGGGGGCCGGCGTGTTGCGTGCCGCGCCTGGGTCTGCCGTGCTGCTTGTCGCGCCGGGGGCTGGGGTGCCCCGCGTGGTGCCGGAGGTCGGCGTACTGCGCGTCGCATCCGGGGCCGCCGTGCTGCTTGTCGCGGTGGGGGCAGTGCTGCCATGTGTGGCCGCGGGGGCCGGCGTATTGCGTGCCGCGCCTGGGGCCGCCGTGCTGCTCGTCGTGTCGGGGGCGGGGGTGCCCCGCGTGGTGCCGGGGGCCGGCGTGCTGCGTGTCGCACTCGGGGCCGCCGTGCTGCTCGTCGTGTCGGGGGCGGGGGTGCCCCGCGTGGTGCCGGGGGCCGGCGTATTGCGTGCCGCGCCTGGGGCCGCCGTACCGCCCGTCGCACCGTGGGCGGCGGTGTCCTGCATCGCTCCCGGGGGTTCCGTACCGCGGGCCGCCCCCGGGGACGTCGTACCGCGCCCCGCCCCCGGGGATGCCGTACCGCCCGGCGCCCCCGGGCCTGTGGTCTCCCGTGCCGCACCGGAAGCTGCCGTGTCGCCCGTCGTGCCCGGAGCGGCCCGCTCCAGCAGCCGCCCCGCCGCCGAGCTCGCAGGGGTCAGGGTGTCGGTCGCCCGTAGCCGTACCAGTACCGCCAGGCTCTGGCCCGCCGCGCCCCACGGCACCGTGCACCACGCCGTCGCGTGCGGGACCGTACGGGCCGACGGGGCGTCGTCCGGGTCGGTGGACGGCCAGGGGGCGACGCACACCACGGTGTACGGGCCGTCGGCGCGGGAGCCCAGCGCCGTGCGCAGGGCCGCCACCGCCATGTCGCCCTGCCAGCCGCGCTCCGCGGTCAGCACCGCCCGCAGCTCCCGGCTCAGGTCGGCCCCGTGCTGAGCCTCGTCCGCGAGCAGCGCGCCGATACGGGATGTCACCCGCATCGCCGCGTCCAGTTGCCGGTCGGTCGGGCCGGGGTCGGGTTCCAGGAGCCAGACGTAACCGAGGACGACCCCCCGGTGACGTACGGGCAGACAGATCCGCCCGCGATAGACCCCCGCCTCCGGAGTGGGCGGAATCCGCACCGGCCCGCTCGCCCGGGTGATGCCGAAGCCCTCGAACCACGTCCGGACCGCGGCCGTGGAGCGCCGGGTCAGGATCGAGCGGGTGCGGACGGGGTCCAGCGCCGACGGATCGAGGTCGCCCTCACTGTCGTACGCGCCGAAGGCGATCAGCTCGAAGTCGCGGTTCTCCAAGGTCGCCGGCGCGCCAAGGAGCTCCGAGATCTCGTCCACCAGCTCCTGGTAGTCACCTTTGTAGTCGCCTGTCACTCGGGCATTCTCGCGCAAAAACACCCCGCTTCATACATCTGTCTGAGATCTGTGGCACGGATGCGTGACAGCTGTCGATGGTCCACGATCGGGGGGATCCTTAGATTTCACGGTGGTTCTATCTGCTGGTTTGTGGAGGTGCCCCGTGCTGGGTCCCGTGATTCTTGCCGCGTCGCGCAGCGACCGGATGCGACGCCTGATCTCGGCGGCCCCGGTGACCAAGCAGGTCGTCGACCGCTTCATCCCGGGCGAGACGGTCGACGAGATCGTGCCGATCGTCCGTGAGCTGACCGACCGCGGTCTGGAGCTGACGATGGACGTCGTCGGCGAGGACATCACCACCCCGGAGCAGGCGGAATCCGCCCGGGACGCCTATCTCGCGCTCATCGAGCGGCTCAGGACACTCGAACTGGGTACCAGGGCCGAGATGTCGGTGAAGCTGTCGATGTTCGGCCAGGCGCTTCCGGGGGGTCACGAGCTGGCCCTCGCGAACGTCCGGCCGGTCGTCGAGGCGGCCGCCGCTATCGGGACGACCGTCACGCTCGACGCCGAGGACCACACCACCCTCGACTCGATGTTCGCCATCCACGAGGAGCTGCGGAGGGACTTCCCGCAGACCGGCTGTGTGATCCAGGCCTATCTCTTCCGCACCGAGGCCGACGCCCGCCGGCTCGCCGGGGCGGGCAGCCGGGTACGGCTCGTGAAGGGCGCGTACAAGGAGCCCGCCGAGGTCGCCTACCAGCAGAAACACGAGATCGACAAGGCGTACGTCCGGGTCCTGCGCATCCTGATGGAGGGCAAGGGATACCCGATGGTCGGCTCCCACGACCCGCGCCTGATCTCCATCGCCCAGGAACTCGCCCGGCAGGCCGGCCGCAAGCCCGACGAGTACGAGTTCCAGATGCTCTACGGCATCCGCGGCGACGAACACCTCCGGCTCGCCGCCGAAGGCCACCGGATGCGCGTCTACACCGCCTACGGCACCGACTGGTACGGCTACTTCATGCGGAGGCTCGCGGAGAAGCCGGCGAACCTGCGCTTTTTCGCCCGCAGCATGATCACCCGGGGCTGACGGATGAGGCACGCACAGAGCTCTTTCTGCCGGGGGTCCGGGGGTTGTCCCCCGGGAAGGCGCAGCATGAGGCGCCTCGCCGAGAAGCCGGCGAACCTGCGTTTCTTCGTCCGCAGCATGATCAGCAAGGGCTGAGCCCAACACCCGCTCAAGTTCAAGGAGTACGGATCTCATGGACGCTGTGACCCAGGTCCCCACCCCCGTCAACGAGCCGGTGCGCGGCTACGCCCCCGGCTCGCCCGAGCGGGCCCGGCTGGAGGCCAGGCTCAAGGAGCTGGCCGAGAACCCGGTCGACCTGCCGATGACCATCGGCGGCGAGAAGCGGCTGGGCGGCGGCGAGGCCTTCCAGGTCGTGCAGCCGCACAACCACAAGGTCGTGCTGGGCACTTACCGCAACGCCACCCAGCAGGACGCCCGGGACGCCATCGACGCGGCGCTCGCCGCCGCGCGCGCCTGGCGGGCGATGTCCTTCGACGACCGCGCCGCGATCATCCTGCGCGCCGCCGAACTCCTGTCCGGCCCCTGGCGCGAGACGCTGGCCGCCTCCACCATGCTCGGCCAGTCCAAGACCGCCCAGCAGGCCGAGATCGACACGCCCTGCGAGCTGATCGACTTCTGGCGCTTCAACGTCAAGTACGCCCGTGACCTGCTCGCCGAGCAGCCCCCGGCCAACGCCCCCGGCGTCTGGAACCGCCTCGACCACCGCCCGCTCGAGGGCTTCGTCTACGCGATCACGCCGTTCAACTTCACGGCGATCGCGGGCAACCTGCCAACCGCGCCCGCGCTCATGGGCAACGTGGTCGTGTGGAAGCCGTCCCCGACGCAGACCCACGCCGCGGTGCTGCTCATGCAGCTCCTGGAGGAGGCCGGTCTGCCCAAGGGTGTCATCAACCTCGTCACCGGCGACGGCATCGAGGTCTCCAAGGTCGCCCTGGAGCACCGGGACCTCGCGGGCATCCACTTCACCGGTTCGACGAAGACCTTCCAGCACCTGTGGAAGACGGTCGGCGCCAACATCGAGAAGTACCGCACCTACCCGCGCCTGGTCGGCGAGACCGGCGGCAAGGACTTCGTCGTCGCCCATCCGAGCGCCGACCGCGCGATCCTCAAGACCGCCCTGACCCGCGGTGCCTTCGAGTACCAGGGCCAGAAGTGCTCGGCGACCTCCCGGGCCTACATCCCGGCGTCGATCTGGAACAGCGGTTTCCGTGAGGAGTTCGCCGCCGAGGTGGACGGCATCGCCATGGGTGACGTCACCGACCTGTCCAACTTCATCGGCGCGGTCATCGACGAGCGCGCCTTCGCCAAGAACAAGGCCGCGATCGACCGCGCGCAGTCGGACCCCACCTGCACGATCGTCGCGGGCGGTTCCTACGACGACTCGGTCGGCTGGTTCGTCCGCCCGACCGTCGTCGAGTGCACGGACCCGGCCAACGAGGTCTTCACCACCGAGTACTTCGGCCCCTTCCTCGCGGTGTACGTCTACGAGGACGACCGGTACGAGGAGATGCTGACCCAGATGGAGTCGGCGTCCGACTACGCGCTGACGGGCTCGGTGATCTCGTCCGACCGCGCGGCGGCCGCGTACACGATGGAGAAGCTGCGCTACGCGGCCGGCAACTTCTACATCAACGACAAGTCCACCGGCGCCGTCGTCGGCCAGCAGCCCTTCGGCGGGGGCCGCGCCTCCGGCACCAACGACAAGGCCGGCGCCCCGCAGAACCTCCAGCGCTGGACGCTGACCCGCGCCATCAAGGAGACCCTGGTCCCGCCCACCGACTACGGGTACCCGCACATGGGCTGAGTCCCTTGTCAGCCGTTGGATGCGGCCGGGCTTTCGCCCGGCCCCATCCGGTTGTGAAACCGCAGGTCAGTGGCGGGTGATCCACTCCGCCGTCTCAGATAGTAGGAAGTCCGAGTAATTGTGGAGACAGACCGGCCGTCCTCGCTTAGCTTTGTAGGAGCCGAACGTCTCGCTCGATCAAGCGAATGGCGGTCGTGAGCCGGACCCCATGCAGGCAACCCCTGCGGCCCGCCGCTCCCCGCCCCTCCGGCGTCTCGTTGTCCCCTTCCCTGGAAATCCGAAGGAGTCGATTTCTCATGGCCGAGACGACCGCCCGCCGTCGAGTCCGTCACACCTCCCGGACCAGCGAGTCCGACCGCAAGAACGCCGCCGCAGCCCTGCAGCGCGCCCTCGACCGCCGTGACAACGGCGGCTCGACCGGTCACTGACCGACTTCTCCAAGCCGGGAGCCGCACCCGAACGAGGTGCGGCGCGGGCCCGTCAGGCCCCGCGTCGCACCTCGAAGTGGTCGACGCGCTCCCCGCTCTGCGCGAGCGCCGACACCGTCAGCCGCGGCCGCGCCCCGCTCTCCGCCTCCACCGAGAGCAGCGAGAACCCGCGGTAGCGCACCCGCGACCACTCCACCGTCTCCTTCCGGGGCTGCTTGGACTTCGTCCACGCGAAGGTCTCGACGGACTCGTGGTCGTGCACGCGCCCCTCGTAGCTCTCCTTCACGCCCGCCGGGAAGCCGTACAGATCCCGCCCGCCCCCGCCGGCCGTCACGTACACGATCCCGTCCCGCGTCGGATCCGTGGCGCCGCCGACCGGCACCGTCCGGCCCACCTCGCCGCCACGGATCGCGTCCGTCCGCTCGTAGACGTGGTTGTGCCCGTTGATCACCAGATCCACCTGGTGCCTCTCGAACAGCGGCAGCCACTCGGCGCGCACCCCGCCGTCGGAGGCGTGCGAGGACGTCGAGTACGCGCAGTGGTGGAAGTAGACGACGACGAAGTCGATCCCCTTGGCCGCCCGCAGCTCGGCCAGCTTCTTCTCCAGCCACTTCGTCTGCTTTCCGCCCGTGCAGCCGAAGTTGGCCTGGATCTCGTACGACACGTCGTTCGCGTCCAGCGCCACGACGCCGACGTTGCCGTACACGAAGGAGTACACACCCGGTGCCGAGCGCGGGTCGAAGCCGCTGTCCGGGAGGGACCAGCGGGCGAGCTGGCCGCCGTAACCGTCGGGCGAGTACCAGGCCTCCATGTCGTGGTTGCCGGTCGTCACCATCCACGGCACGCTCCGCGCGACCTCCTCGTTCTGCTTGAGGAACAGGTCCCAGAAGCCCGGGTCGTAGCCGTCCGACGTCCGGCCCTGGCCGTTGGCGTCGGCGTAGCAGATGTCGCCGGCGTGGAGGTGGAAGGCGGGCTTCTGGCGCAGCAGGAGGTTGTCGTTGGCGGCCGCGGCGGTGCCGACACCCTGGTCGCCGAAGGCGGTGAAGACGAACTTCCCGGGGCTCGCCGGGGCCGTCCGGAAACTGCTGATGGTCGAGCGGCGGCTCGCGTCCGCCGGGTCGAAGCCGTCGTGGCCGACGCCGTAGTAGTACGTCGTGCCGGGGCGCAGGCCGTCCAGGGCCGCGTGCAGGTAGTACTGGTCGAGGGCGAGGCGTACRCCGGTCTGCCCGGGGGTGTGCAGGTCGCGGAGCTCGGCCTCGATCTTCCGGCTGAGGTCGTCGGGCTTCAGGCCGACGCGGACGTACGGCTTCCTCACCGCGAGCGGGACCTGCCACGAGATCCGCATCTGCGTCCTCGGGTCGGCGCCGAAGGCGAGATGGCGGCCGAAGGGGGAGACGGCGGAACCGTGCACCGAGGCCGTGGGGGAGGGAGCAGTGGCCGGACTCGCGGAGCTGTTGCCCGCGCAGCCGGTCAGCAGGCCGCCCGCGACCGCGCCCGCCGTCACCAGCGTGCGGCGCCGGGACAGCTTCGTCCGCAGGTACTCGTGCTGCTCGGCCATGGTCATCCGGCGCGCCAGCCGGGGCGGAATGCCGAAGTCGGGGAGGTCCATGCCTGTGAACTTCCCAGCGGACACCGACAACCGCCATACCTGCGGGTGAACGTGAGTCGAAGGGCTGACGCCCGTCCGTGTGGCCGCGCCTGTGCCGTGTCCCTATCGAGTCCGTATCGCGGACAGGTCATGTCATCCCATGGGACGGGGAGTAGGGTTCCCGCATGTCTCGCAGCCTCAATCTCGCAGTGATTCCCGGTGACGGCATCGGCCAGGAGGTCGTGGCCGAAGGTCTGAAGGTCCTCTCCGCCGTCCTTCCGCAGGATGTGAAGCTGGAGACCAAGGACTTCGACTTCGGTGCCCGGCGCTACCACGCCACCGGTGAGACCCTCACCGAGGCCGACCTCGACGCGCTGAAGAAGCACGACGCGATCCTGCTCGGCGCGATCGGCGACCCGTCGGTCCCCTCCGGTGTGCTGGAGCGCGGCTTCCTGCTCAAGCTCCGCTTCGCCTTCGACCACCACGTGAACCTGCGTCCGTCGAAGCTGCTCCCGGGTGTCGACACGCCCCTCAAGGGCGAGCCGGCCATCGACTTCGTCGTCGTCCGTGAGGGCACCGAGGGCCCGTACACCGGCAACGGCGGCACCATCCGCAAGGGCACCGAGCACGAGGTCGCCACCGAGGTCTCCGTGAACACGGCCTTCGGTGTCGAGCGCGTGGTCCGTGACGCCTTCGCCCGCGCCCAGGCCCGTCCGCGCAAGAAGCTCACGCTGGTCCACAAGAACAACGTGCTGACCTTCGCCGGGCACCTGTGGACGAACATCTTCAACAAGGTGGCCGGGGAGTTCCCCGAGGTCACCACCGACTACATCCACGTCGACGCGGCCACGATCTACCTGGTCACCGACCCGGCCCGGTTCGACGTGATCGTCACCGACAACCTCTTCGGCGACATCATCACCGACCTCGCCGCGGCCGTGTCCGGCGGCATCGGCGTCGCCGCGAGCGGGAACATCAACCCGTCCGGCGAGTTTCCCTCGATGTTCGAGCCGGTCCACGGCTCGGCGCCCGACATCGCGGGTCAGGGCAAGGCCGATCCCACCGCCACGGTCCTGTCCGTCGCCCTGCTCCTGCGCCACCTCGGCTTCGAGGCCGAGGCCACCCGCATCGACGAAGCGGTCACCGCCGACCTCGCCGAGCGCACCGGCAAGCCCGCCCGCAGCACGTCGGAGATCGGCGACGCGCTCGCCGTACGAGTAGCCGACTGACCGGGCAGGCCACTCGAAAACTATTCGAAGCCGCCGGGTCACTCGTACCCGGCGGCTTTCGCATGTCCCCCGCCGGGTGCCACCATCATCCCCAGGGTCGCATTTCACGCCGTTTCTTCCTCGGCTCCCCGCTTGCGATAATCGAACGCGGAGCCGCGGAATGAGGGAATGCTCGGACGTCCTAGCACTGGTCACTGACAGTAAAAGGGCGTGAGCGCGGCCCGTCACTACACAACCGGTGAAGGACAACCACTCATGACGACGCCCACGATCGAGCTCAAGCCCTCCGCCAGTCCGCTCTCCGCCGCCGAGCGCGAGGCGATCCTGGCCAGTCCCGGGTTCGGCCGCCACTTCACCGACCACATGGTGACGATCAAGTGGACCGAGGGCCGCGGCTGGCACGACGCGCAGCTCGTTCCGTACGGCCCCATCTCCCTCGATCCCTCCACCCACGTCCTGCACTACGGCCAGGAGATCTTCGAGGGCCTGAAGGCCTACCGCCAGGCCGACGGCTCGGTCGCCGTGTTCCGGCCGGAGGCCAACGCCCGGCGCTTCCGCAACTCCGCCCGCCGGATGGCGATGGCCGAGCTGCCCGAGGAGCTGTTCATCGAGGCCCTCGACGCCCTGATCGGCCAGGACGCCGACTGGGTCCCGCCGCACGGTGGCGAGGAGTCCCTCTACCTGCGGCCCTTCATGTTCGCCACGGAGGCCGCGCTCGGCGTCCACCCGGCCAACGAGTACCTCTTCATGCTGATCGCCTCCCCGTCCGGCGCGTACTTCGCCGGCGGGGTCAAGCCGGTCACGATCTGGGTCTCCGAGGACCACGTCCGCGCGGTCCCCGGCGGCACCGGTGACGCCAAGACCGGCGGCAACTACGCGGCCTCCCTCCTCCCGCAGGCCGAGGCCGCCGCGAACGGCTGCGACCAGGTCGTCTACCTCGACGCGGTGACCCGCACCAAGGTCGAGGAGTCCGGCTCGATGAACATCGCCTTCGTCTACGGCGACCGGATCGTCACGCCGTCGCTCACCGGCTCGATCCTCGAGGGCATCACCCGCGACTCCCTCCTCCAGGTCGCCCGCGATCTCGGCTACACCGCCGAGGAAGGTGTCGTCACCCTGGACCAGTGGCGCGCCGACGCGGCCTCCGGCGCCCTCACCGAGGTCTTCGCGTGCGGCACCGCCGCGGTCGTCACGCCGATCGGCCGTGTCAAGACGAAGACGGACGCCTGGACCCACGGCGACGGCACGCCCGGCGAGGTCACCCAGAAGCTGCGCGAGGCGCTGCTCGGTATCCAGCGCGGTGTCCGGGAGGACAAGCACGGCTGGATGCACAAGCTGGGCTGATCGGCGACCGCTCACGGGCCCGTCCGGACGACGTCCGGGCGGGCCCGTCGCGCATTTTCCGGTCCCGTCCAGCCGCCCTCCCGATAGAGCGACGTTCCATGTGATGTGCCCGACATCGGCATCCGTCCCATTGTTGTGTCGGGTACCGGCTTTAGAGTGTTGCTCTAACATCGGTCGACCAAGGAGGTGCAGTCGTGAGACTGACCCCCACCGAACGTGACCGGCTGCTGCTCTTCGGGGCCGCTGAGCTGGCTCGGGCGCGCAAGGCCCGCGGGCTGAGACTGAACGTCCCGGAGGCGACGGCGATCGTCGCGGACACCGTGTGCGAGGCCGCCCGGGACGGGGTGCGGCTGGCCGAGGCCGTCGAGCGCGCCCGCTCCGTGCTCGGGCCCGACGACGTCCTGCCCGGTGTCGCCGACGTCGTCACCGAGGTGCAGGTCGAGGCGGTCTTCGACGACGGTTCCCGGCTCGCGGTCGTCACCGATCCGATCGGCGGGGGGCTCGGCCGGCAGGCGCCCGGCGCGCTGCTGCCGGGGCCGGAGCACGCCGGGCCGGAGGCGGTCGTACGGCTGACGGTCACCAACACCTCGACCGTGCCCGTCTCCGTCACCTCCCATTTCCACTTCTTCGAGGTGAACCCGCGGCTGGACTTCCCGCGTGCCGAGGCCTACGGCATGCGGCTCGCCGTCCCCGCCGGGTCCTCCGTGCGCTTCGGACCGGGGGAGAGCGTCGAGGTCGGCCTGCTGCCGATCGGGGGCGCACGGGTCGCCATCGGGTTCGCGGGGCTGGTCGACGGGCCGCTGGACGCCCCAGGGGCGAGGGAAGAGGCCCTGCGCCGGGCCGCCGCCTGCGGCTACTCGGGCGCCGTGGCTTCTGCGGAGGGCACTCGATGAACCCGTACGAGTACGCCGCCATCCACGTCCCCCGGGCCGGTGACCGTGTCCGGCTCGGTGATTCCGGGCTGGTGATCCGGGTGGAGGACTCTCAGCGCCACGGCGACGAGTTCTCGGGCGCCGTGGTTTCTGTGGAGGGCGCTCGATGAATCCGTACGAGTACGCCGCCATCCACGGCCCCCGGGCCGGTGACCGTGTCCGGCTCGGTGACTCCGGGCTGGTGATCCGGGTGGAGGACGATTCCCAGCGCCACGGCGACGAGTTCCTCGCGGGGTTCGGCAAGACCGCTCGGGACGGGCTGCATCTCAAGGCCGCCGCCGTACGGGAGACCTGTGACGTCGTCGTCAGCAATGTCGTCGTGATCGACGCAGTGCAGGGGATCCGGAAGGTCTCGATCGGGATCCGTGAGGGGCGGATCTGTTCCCTCGGGCGGGCCGGGAACCCCGACACCCTCGACGGTGTCGACGTCGTCGTCGGCACGGGGACGTCCATCGTGTCCGGCGAGGGACTGATCGCCACCGCCGGGGCCGTCGACACCCATGTCCATCTGCTGTCGCCGCGGATCATGGAGGCTTCGCTGGCCTCCGGGGTGACCACGATCATCGGGCAGGAGTTCGGGCCCGTGTGGGGCGTCGGGGTCAACTCGCCCTGGGCGCTCCGGCACGCGTTCGCCGCCTTCGACGCCTGGCCGGTCAACATCGGGTTCCTGGGCCGGGGCTCCTCGTCGGCGGCGGCCCCCCTGACCGAGGCCCTGGCCGAAGGCGGGGCGAGCGGCTTCAAGGTGCACGAGGACATGGGCGCCCACACCCGGGCGCTGGACACCGCGCTGCGGGTCGCCGAGGAACACGACGTCCAAGTCGCCCTGCACAGCGACGGGTTGAACGAGTGCCTCGCCGTCGAGGACACCCTGAAGGTGCTGGAGGGCCGCACCGTCCACGCCTTCCACATCGAGGGCTGCGGGGGCGGGCACGTCCCGAACGTGTTGAAGATGGCCGGAGTCGCAAACGTCATCGGCTCCTCCACCAACCCGACCCTCCCCTTCGGCCGGGACGCCGTCGCCGAGCACTACGGCATGATCGTCTCCGTCCACGACCTGAAGACCGACCTGCCCGGCGACGCCGCCCTGGCCCGCGACCGCATCCGCGCCGGGACCATGGGCGCCGAGGACGTGCTGCACGACCTGGGCGCGATCGGCATCACCTCGTCGGACGCCCAGGGCATGGGGCGGGCCGGGGAGACGGTCCGCCGTACCTTCGCGATGGCCGGGAAGATGAAGGCCGAGTTCGGCGCGCCCCAGGAGCACGACAACGAGCGCGTCCTGCGGTACGTGGCCAAGCTGACCATCAACCCCGCCATCGCGCACGGACTGTCGCACGAGGTCGGCTCGATCGAGGTCGGCAAGCTGGCCGACCTCGTGCTGTGGCGGCCGGAGTACTTCGGTGCCAAGCCGCAGCTCGTCCTGAAGTCCGGCTTCCCGGCGTACGGCGTGGTCGGCGACCCGGGTGCGGCGACCGACACCTGCGAACCCCTGGTCCTGGGACCGCAGTTCGGGGCGTACGGCGCCACCCCCGCCGAGATCTCCGTCGCCTTCGTGGCCCGGGCCGCTCTCGACCAGGGCAACGACCGGATGCCGACCCGCAGGAGAAGGGTCGCCGTACACGGCACCCGCGGCATCGGCCCGGCCGACCTGCGCCTCAACTCCCGTACCGGAGCGGTGGACGTGGACCAGCACACGGGCCTGGTCACGCTGGACGGAGAGCCGCTCGCCTCCGCACCGGCCGAGTCCGTCTCCCTCAACCGCCTTTACTTCCTCTAGGACTTGTAGGACCCCGATGACCTACCGCATGCCCCCCGAGTGGGCCCCGCACGAACGCACCTGGATGGCCTGGCCCGGCCCCAACCCCACCTTCACCGACGACGAGGAACTGGCCGGGGCCCGCACCGCCTGGGCGTCGGTGGCCCGTGCGGTGCGCCGCTTCGAGCCGGTGACGGTGGTGCACGGCCCCGGCCACGCCGAGTCCGCGCGCCAGCTGCTCGGCCCGGACATCGAGCTCGTGGAGCGGGAGCTCGACGACGCGTGGATGCGCGACATCGGCCCGACGTTCGTCAAGGACGAGCAGGGCCGACTGGCCGCCGTGGACTGGGTGTTCAACGGCTGGGGCGGTCAGGACTGGGCCCGCTGGGAGCACGACTCCAAGATCGCCCGCCGGGTGGCCGACCTCGCCGGGGTGCCGGTGCTGGGCAGCCCCCTGGTCAACGAGGGCGGCGCCCTCCACGTCGACGGCGAGGGCACCGTCCTGCTCACCGACACCGTCCAGCTCGGCGTCGGCCGCAACCCCGGCTGGACCCGTGCGCAGGTCGAGGCGGAGGTCCACGCCAGGCTCGGCACCACCAAGGCCATCTGGCTCCCGCGCGGCCTGGCCGGCGACTACGGCACGTACGGCACTCAGGGCCACGTGGACATCGTCGCCGCCTTCGCCCGCCCGGGCGTGGTCGTGGCCCACGTCCAGCCGGACCCGGCGCATCCGGACCACGAGGTGACCAAGGAGATCATCGGGCTCCTCGCGTCCCGGACCGACGCTCGTGGCCGGCGTCTGGAGGTCGTCGAGGTGCCCGCGCCGACCGTCCTGGAGGCCGACGGTCACTGGGCCGACTACTCCTACATCAACCACTACCTCTGCAACGGCGGTGTGGTCCTGTGCGGCTTCGACGACCCGCGCGACGAGCTCGCGGCCGGCATCTTCCGGCGGCTGTTCCCGCGGCGGACGGTGACGCTGATCGACGCGCGGACGATCTTCGCGGGCGGGGGCGGTGTCCACTGCGTCACGCAGCAGCAGCCGCGGGCGACGGTCGGGTAGAACAGACGCGTGAACGTCCTGCCGCATCGCACCGCCCGCGGTCACCGCCGCACCGAGCCGCCGCGCCGACTCCCCGACGGCGTACGGACGGCCTCCGCATGACCGCCGCCCGGCGCACGCCCGCGCCGCCGCGCGAGCAGGTCCTCGCCGCGGCCATGGAGATGATCGCCGAGCGGGGCCTGGAGAAGCTCACCATGGCCGCGCTCGGCCGCGAGGTCGGCATGAGCAGCGGTCACCTCCTGTACTACTTCGGCTCCAAGGACGAGCTGCTGCTGCGGACCCTGGAGTGGAGCGAGGGGCGGCTGGGAGCCGAGCGGGGACGGTTGCTCACCCGCACGGCGACCGCCCGCGAACGGCTCGACGCGTACGTCGACCTGTACGTCCCCGACGGCCACCGCGATCCGCACTGGACCCTGTGGCTGGAGGTCTGGAACCGCTCGCAGAACGCCGACGTCGACGCGCGCGACCGTCAGGCCGCGATCGAGGGCGCCTGGCACCGCGACCTGGTGGCGCTGCTCGCGGAGGGGGTCTCGCGGGGCGAGTTCCGCGCGATCGACCCGGACCGTTTCGGGGCCCGGCTGCGGGCCCTCCTGGACGGCTTCTCCATCCACGTGGCGATCGGGCTGCGGGGGACGGACCGGGCGATGATTCTCGGCCATGTCCGGGAGTTCCTCGACGAGAGCCTCCTCGCGGACGCGTGACCTCCTGCCCGGGTTGTACGCAATAAGGCCGATTGACCCTGTGACCGGCGGTGCGTTTGCCTCGTGGGGAGCCCTCGGCGCGGGGCCGGGGGTAATGCGTCCACGACCGTTGGGGCGGCCGCAACGACGTGCCGGCCTGACGCCCTCCGTCAGCGCCGACGGCATGGTCGTCGCGCCTGACGACAGCGCAATGACAACGACCGAACACGGGGGAACAACCATGCATGGCAAGAAGCGCCTGGCAGCCGCGCTCTTGGCGGCCATCGCCACCACGGCACTCACCGGTCCCGCGGCGAGCGCCGCACCCAGAGGCCCGTACACCGAGCCGGTCAGCGTCACCCCGGAGGGAAAGGCGGGCAGCGGCGTCACCCGCACCGCGGTCATCAGCCGCAACGGCCGCCACATCGCCCTCACTTCGGACGCCGAGGACCTGCACCCCAACGTGCCGCACAGCGGGATGTACCTGCGCGACCCGCACACCGGCAAGCTCCGCTTCGCGGGCTTCGGGGGTCTGGTGGCGGTCCTGAACGACGGCCGCTACGTCTACGCCGAGTACGGTGCGGACTCCGCCGAGCTGTGGATCCACGACCTCGGGACGGGCAAACGGGTCGGGTTCGGTATCGAGGTCCCCGAGGGCTTCACCGGGCGGCCCGCCGAGATCTCCGTCAGCCCCAACGGTCGCTACGCCGTCTACACGCTCCAGGAGAGCGCCGGGAACACCAGCGTGGTCTTCCTGCACGACCGCATCAAGAGCACCACCGAGCGCATCAGCCACCCCCGGCCCACCTCGGAGCCGCGCAACGCCTCCCGGCCGACGGTCAGCGACGACGGGCGCCGGATCGTCTACCAGTACAACTACGCCAACGGCCCGCGCGGCGACGACTGGGGCGACGTCTGGATGTACGACCGGCGCACGGGCGAGCACACCCAGATCGACCGCTCCTACGACGGCTCGCAGACCGAGAGGGAGTCGCTGAACCCGTCCATCAGCGGCGACGGCCGTACGGTCGTCTTCGAGTCCCGGGACACCCACCTGGTTCCCGACGACACCGACGTGAGCTGGAACGTGTTCGTTCACACCATCCGCACCGGCGCCAACCAGCGCATCCACGGCACCCAGGGCGGCCCCGGCGAGGTCTACACCCGGAACGCGGCGATCAGCGCCGACGGCCGCTATCTCACCTTCATGTCGAAGCTGGCCGAGCCCGGCAGCCGGTACGGCGAGGAGTACCCCGTCTATCTGCGGGACCTGAAGAAGGGGACCACCACCCTCGTCACCCCGGACACCACCGGAGGCACCGCGACGGCCGACGTCCTGCCGGGCCGGATCGCCGACGGCGCCCATCGGATCCTCTTCCAGTCCTCCGACCCGACGCTGATCCCGGCCGGCGACACCAACGACGGCACCGACGCCTTCGTACGGCACCTGCGATGAACAGCACAGTGCTCGCATCCTGAGACGGAGGGTGAGCACGGGGGCGGTCTGTGCCAGACTGCCCCCGTGCTCTCGTTCGCCATGATTATTGGCAGCAGGCGCGCCGGTCCGCAGTGACCGCCACGTACGACCAGGTACGGGCGGACACCGTCGTCCTCGACCCGCGCGCAGACCTCTCGCACCCGCGAGGGGTTTTTCGCATTTCTGGCCCACCCGCAGCCGGAAGCGAGAGCGCGAGGGAGTATGTGGGGGCGGTGGAGCCGGTCATTCCGGTACGACCGAGATCCAATCCTCAGGAGCCTTGAGACCATGACCGCAACCAGCGAGCTCGACGATCAGTTCCACGTCTTCGACACCACCCTGCGCGACGGCGCCCAGCGGGAGGGCATCAACCTCACCGTCGCGGACAAGCTGGCCATCGCACGGCACCTGGACGACTTCGGCGTGGGCTTCATCGAGGGCGGCTGGCCCGGCGCCAACCCACGGGACACCGAGTTCTTCGCCCGCGCCCGCCAGGAGATCGACTTCCGGCACGCCCAGCTCGTCGCCTTCGGCGCGACCCGCCGGGCGGGCGCGAAGGCGTCGGAGGACCCGCAGGTCAAGGCCCTCCTGGACTCCGGCGCGGACGTGATCACCCTGGTCGCCAAGTCGCACGACCGGCACGTCGAGCTGGCGCTCAGGACGACGCTGGACGAGAACCTGGAAATGGTCCGCGACACGGTGTCGTACCTGGTTTCGCAGGAGCGCCGGGTCTTCGTCGACTGCGAGCACTTCTTCGACGGCTACCGCGCGAACCCCGAGTACGCGAAGGCCGTCGTACGGGCGGCCTCGGAGGCCGGCGCCTCCGTCGTCATCCTCTGCGACACCAACGGCGGCATGCTCCCGGCCCAGGTCCAGGCGGTCGTCGCGACCGTCCTCGCGGACACCGGCGCCCGCCTCGGCATCCACACCCAGGACGACACCGGCTGCGCGGTCGCCAACACCCTCGCCGCCGTGGACGCCGGCGCGACCCACGTCCAGTGCACGGCGAACGGCTACGGCGAGCGGGTCGGCAACGCCAACCTCTTCCCGGTCGTCGCGGCCCTGGAGCTCAAGTACGGCAAGAAGGTCCTCCCCGACGGCAAGCTCCGCGAGATGACGAGGATCTCCCACGCCATCGCCGAGGTCGTCAACCTCACCCCCTCCACCCACCAGCCCTACGTCGGCGTCTCCGCCTTCGCCCACAAGGCCGGCCTGCACGCCTCCGCGATCAAGGTCGACCCGGACCTTTACCAGCACATCGACCCCGAGCAGGTCGGCAACACCATGCGGATGCTGGTCTCCGACATGGCGGGCCGCGCCTCCATCGAGCTCAAGGGCAAGGAACTCGGCGTCGACCTCGGCGGCGACCGCGAGCTGGTCGGCCGGGTCGTCGAGCGGGTCAAGGAGCACGAGCTCAAGGGCTACACGTACGAGGCCGCCGACGCCTCCTTCGAACTCCTCCTGCGCGCCGAGGTCCAGGGCAAGCCCCTGAAGTACTTCGCGGTCGAGTCCTGGCGCGCGATCGTGGAGGACCGCCCCGACGGCACCCATGCCAACGAGGCCACGGTCAAGCTCTTCGCCAAGGGCGAGCGCATCGTCGCCACGGCGGAGGGCAACGGCCCGGTCAACGCCCTCGACCGCGCCCTGCGCGTGGCCCTGGAGAAGATCTACCCCCAGCTCGCCAAGCTCGACCTCGTCGACTACAAGGTCCGCATCCTGGAGGGCGTCCACGGCACCTCCTCCACCACCCGCGTCCTGATCTCCACGTCGGACGGCACGGGGGAGTGGTCGACGGTGGGCGTCGCGGAGAACGTGATCGCGGCGTCGTGGCAGGCCCTGGAGGACGCCTACACCTACGGGCTGCTGCGCGCCGGGGTGGAGCCGGCGGAGTAGCCACCGCTCAACACGAGTCCTCGGCGAGCTCCTCGAACTCGCCGAGGCTCATCGCCCGCCCGTCGGCCCAGACCTGGCCGGGCCCCAGGGCGGCGAGGTCGCTCGCGCGAAACGTCACGGTGCCCGTGTACTCGTAGTTGAACTCGGCCTTCCCGAAGGCGAGTTCATAGGTGTACGACGGCACCGGCCGCTGCTCTCCGACCGCTCGGGCGTGCCAGGTGGCCGGCGGCGAGAAGAGCGGGAACTCGGCATCGGCGACCCGCCGCTTGCCGGGCACCCGCCACCCAGACACGTTCCGCCCGGAGTCGTCCCCGCCCGGGGCTCCTTCGAGCGAGAGCCCCTGGATCAGATCGTCACCGCACGGCCGCAGCACGACCTCCGGCGCCCCGCCGTCGGCCACCCGCACCGCGACCAGTGGCAGGATCTCCGCCCCGCACCCGCTCAACAGCCCTACGGCGACGCCCACACCGGCCATCGCGAAGACTCCCCGCCTCATCGCCCCGCCCCCTTGCAGCCCTGCGAGCACATCACGGGCCGGACCACCGCACGACCACCGTTGCGCACCGGTCGCGTTGCGGTCCGGCAACTCGCGCGGGACGCGATGGCCGACGCGGTGTCTTGACGGATGTGCGTGCTCTCAGTTCACTCACGCCGTGAGGTAAGTCCTGTGTGACCCCTGAGAGCCGAGGGAAGGTCCATGCGAAGAACCGCCCTGCTCGTCTCCGCCGCCCTGCTCACCTCCCTGTTGCCCCTGGCCGTCGCCCGGGCCGCCGACGACCCGCCCCCGGCCCCCGTCGACCGCTTCGAGGGCGAAGTCCCCTTCGCGAACCCGCCGGAGAACGGCATCTTCACCTGGGGCAGCGACACCGACGATCCGCCAACTCTCCGGCTCAGTCCCCGAGATGACGCTCCCGAGGGAGACCAGGTCCTCGCCGGCAGCTACGACATCAGCGGCTACGGCGGCTTCACGCACGACTTCGCCTTCGCCGAACCCGCCCACGACTGGTCCGGCCACCAGGGCATCCGCTTCTGGTGGGAAGGCCAGAACAACGGCAGGAAGGTCGCCTTCGAGCTCAAGGACGGCGGCGCGAACGGCGAGGCCTCCGAGCTGTGGACGACGTCCTTCACCGACGACTTCAGCGGCTGGAAGCAGATCGAGATCCCCTTCACGGACTTCGCGTACCGCACCGACTACCAGCCCGTCGGCGGCATCGACCACGTCCTGGGGCTCACGGAGACGTGGGGGTACGGCGTCACGCTCCCCGTCGGCGCCCCGGGCCGATTCGCCATGGACGGCGTCGAGTTGTACGGCAGGGCCGACCAGTCGCTGCGCGCGAGCGTCACCACCGACTCCGCCGTCTACCCGGTCACGGAAGGCAGGACCGCGACGGTCAGGGTCACCGTCGCCACCACCGGCTCCGCCCCGATCGACGAGCCGGTGACGGTCGCCTACGAGACGGCGGGCGGCACGGCCTCGGGCGCGGACTACGTTCCTCTGAAGGGCGAGTTCACCTTCCCGGCGGGCACCGCGTCCGGTACCACCCGCACCCTCCAGGTCGCCACCCTCAAGGACAGGGCCGCCGCCGAGACCGCCGAGACCATCCCCCTCAAGCTCACCGTCACCGGCGCCAAGGCCCCCGCCGAGACCCCGCAGGTCGTCATCGACGCGCACGGGCTGCCGTATCTCAACAGCAGGCTCCCCGTGAAGACGCGGGTCGCGGACCTCCTGTCCCGGATGTCCCTCGCGGAGAAGACCGGTCAGATGACCCAGGCCGAGCGCGGAGCCGTCGGGACCGGGGCCGACGTCACCGCCGACGACCTCGGCTCGCTGCTCTCCGGCGGCGGCTCCACGCCCACGCCCAACACCGCCGAGGCCTGGGCGAAGATGATCGACTCCTTCCAACTCCGGGCGCAGGCGACCAGGTTCCAGATCCCGCTCATCTACGGCGTCGACGCCGTCCACGGCCACAACAACCTGGTCGGCGCCACGGTCATGCCGCACAACATCGGCATCGGGGCGACCCGCGATCCCGGACTCGCCCAGCGGACAGGTGCCGTGACCGCCGCCGAGGTCCGTGCCACCGGCATCCCCTGGGACTTCGCGCCCTGTCTCTGTGTCACCCGGGACGAACGCTGGGGCCGTTCCTACGAGTCCTTCGGCGAGGACCCGGCCCTCGTCGAGTCCATGGAGACCGTCATCCAGGGCCTCCAAGGGGCCAGGAACGGCAAGGACCTCCACAGGAACGACAAGGTCCTCGCCACCGCCAAGCACTTCGTCGGCGACGGCGGCACCGCGTACGGCTCCTCCACCACCGGCACCTACACCATCGACCAGGGCGTCACCACGGTCACGCGACAGCAGCTGGAGGCGATCCACCTCGCGCCGTACAAGTCCGCGGTGGACCGTGGCGTCGGTACCGTCATGCCGTCGTACTCCTCGCTCGACGTCGTCGGCGACGGCCTCGGCCCGGTCAAGATGCACGCCCGCGCCGACATGATCAACGGCGTGCTCAAACAGCGCCTCGGCTTCGACGGCTTCGTCATCAGCGACTGGAACGGCATCGACCAGATCCCCGGTGACTACGCGAGCGACGTCCGTACGTCCGTCAACGCCGGCGTCGACATGGTCATGGCCCCCTACGCCTACAAGGACTTCCACACGGCGCTCGTCCAGGAGGTGCGGGCCGGTCGCGTCAGCGAGAAGCGGATCGACGACGCTGTGTCCCGCATCCTCACGCAGAAGTTCAGGCTCGGGCTCTTCGAGAAGCCGTACGCCGACACCAGCGGCGCCTCGAGGATCGGTTCCGCCGGGCACCGGGCCGTGGCCCGCGAGGCGGCCGCCGAGTCGCAGGTGCTGCTGAAGAACAGCGGCGGGATCCTGCCGTTGAAGAAGTCGCAGAAGGTGTACGTCGCCGGGTCGAACGCCGACGACATCGGCAACCAGAGCGGCGGCTGGACGGTCACCTGGCAGGGCGCCTCCGGTGACGTCACCCCCGGTACGACGATCCTGGAGGCGATGCGCGGGAACTCCGCACGGGTGACGTACTCCAAGGACGCCTCCGAGCCGCTGACCGGCTACGACGTCGGTGTGGTCGTCGTCGGTGAGACCCCGTACGCCGAGGGCGTCGGAGACGTCGGCAACGGCCACGACCTGGAGCTGTCCGCCGCCGACCGGGCCGCCGTCGACAAGGTGTGCGCGGCCATGAAGTGCGCGGTGCTGATCGTCTCCGGGCGTCCCCAGCTCATCGGCGACCGGCTCGGCGAGATCGACGCCCTGGTCGCCTCCTGGCTGCCGGGGACGGAGGGCGACGGCGTCGCCGACGTCCTCTACGGCAGGCGCCCCTTCACCGGACGGCTCCCCGTCACCTGGCCCAAGTCGGAGGCGCAGCTGCCGATCAACGTGGGTGACTCCTCGTACGATCCGCAGTTCCCGTACGGCTGGGGCCTGACCACGCTCACCAAGGTGCCGGAGGGCGGGGCGGCCACGCTCAAGGCAATCGGCGCCGCAGCCAGGGCCGCCGAGCGCGCGGGTGCCGACGCGACGGGCCGCGCGCTCGTCACGAAGGCCCGGCTGATCGTCCAGCGGAAGGGCATCACCGCGGCCTTCGCCAAGCCCTTCGCCGAGGCCGATCACCTGCTGTTGGCCGGTCGCTACGGAGAGGCGGTGGCGAAACTGGCTCAGGCGTACGAGTCCGCCTGAGCGGGCTGCCGAAGAGGTCGGTTCCGGGAGGCTTCGGGTAGCGTCGAGGTATGAAGGCCAGCGCGCAGGCCGTCGTACGGACCCGAAGCCTTTTGGGGCTGCTTCTCGCCCTGGCGGTCGCGGCCCTGGTCGTCGGGTCGACGGGTGCCCCGACCGCCACCGCCTCGACGTCCGACACGAGTGTCTCGGCCATCGGCCAGGCCCTCCGCAAGAGCCCCGTCTACGTCGATCCGGCCGCCGCGGCCCAGCTGTCCGCCAAGGACGCGGACGCCCTGGCGGACCGGATCACGAAGGCGGACAAGCCGCTGTTCGTCGCGGTGCTGCCCGCCGACTACCCGAAGCAGGACCTCTTCACGAAGCTGCGCACCGCGACCGGCATCACCGGCCTGTACGCGGTCCGCCTGGGCGACGCCTTCGACGCCCGCGCCGACGCCTCGGTCCTGCCGCGCGCGGCCGTACGGAACCTGGTGACGACCGTCGAGGGCGAGGACACCCGCGCCCAGCTGACCGACTTCACCGCCGCGGCGGTCACCAACATGGGCGGCTCGGCCCCGTCGACCTGGGGGATCTCCGACGACGGCGGCGGGGTCTCGAGCACGTCACTGATCACGGTCGGCGCGGTGCTCGTGGCCGCTGGGGCGGGCGCGTACACGCTGGTGCGGCGCAACCGGCGCCGGCACGCGGAGGAGCAGCGGGCCGCGCTCGAGAAGCTGCGGGTGGTGGTGGACGAGGACATCACGGCGTTCGGCGAGGAACTGGACCGGCTGGACTTCCATCCGGCCGAGGCGGGCGCCGACGACGCGATGCGCGCGGACTACGAGCGGGCCCTGGACGCGTACGAGCAGGCGAAGTCGTTCATGGGGGCGGCCACGAGACCCGAGGACGTGCGTGCGGTCACCCGGGCCCTGGAGGACGGCCGCTTCTCGCTGGCCCAGCTCGCGGCGCGCCGCGAGGGCCGGGAGCTTCCCGAGCGCCGGGTCCCCTGCTTCTTCGACCCCCGCCACGGTCCCTCCGTCACGGACGCCACCTGGACGCCGCCGGGCGGGGCCCCGCGCGAGGTCCCGGTCTGCGCCGCGGACGCCACCCGCCTGGCCGACGGCCGGGACCCGGTGATGCGCGAGGTCGACACCGACCGGGGCCGCCGCCCCTACTGGGACGCGGGCCCCGCCTACGGCCCCTGGGCAGGCGGTTACTTCGGCGGCGGTCTCCTCCCCGGCCTGCTGGTCGGCACGGTCCTCGGCAGCATGATGGCCACTCCCGCCTACGCGGCCGACTACGGCTCCGGGTACGGCGATTTCGGCGGCTACGAGGGCGGCGACCTCTCCGGCTCGGACTTCAGCTCCGGGGACTTCGGCGACTTCGGCGGCGGTGGCGATTTCGGAGGTGGAGGGGACTTCGGTGGTGGCGGGGACTTCGGGGGAGGGGGGTTCTGAGTGAGGTCCCACCATCAGGGCCGGCGCGCGCGAGAACCGCGGGTCCGATGACCACGCACCGGACTCGCGGCACCCCACCCGCCTCACCTCACAGCGACGCGGCCGCCGAAGCGATCGCCGAGGCAAACGTCGACACCTCGGTGTAGACCCCGGGCGCGTTCGCCCGGGCGCACCCTATGCCCCAGCTCACGATGCCCACCTGGACCCAGGCGTTCGCCGAGTCCCGCCGGAACATGGGCCCACCGGAGTCCCCCTGGCAGGTGTCGACCCCGCCGGCGGCGAACCCCGCGCAGATCTCCTCGTTCGCGATGAGCCCGCTGTAGCCGCTGTATCCCCGGCAGGTGGCGTCGCTCACGAACGGCACGGTGGCCTTCAGCAGATACCGCTGCTGAGCCCCGCCCTCGGTGGCCGCACCCCACCCCGCGACCGTGAACGTCCCGGTGTTGTACTGCGTCGTCGTCGCGATCTTCAGCGTAGGAAGGTTGATCGGCGCGGCGAGCTTGATGAGCGCCCAGTCCTTGCCGTCCCCGTTGTACCCGGGCGCCCGGTACACGTACGTCGACTTGACCTGCACCCGACCGCTGCTGGACTGGAGGTCCACGGTCCCGGCGGTGGCGGTGATGCCGGTGTTGGCTCCGGTGCCGTTCACACAGTGCGCGGCGGTGAGCACGATCTGCTGGGTGTACAGCGCCCCGCCGCACCCCATGGACAGGCGCACCATGAACGGGAACTCGCCCTGCGCGGCGCGGCTGCCGCCGACGACGGGCGAGGGTGCGGCCTGCGCGGCCGACACGGGCTGGAGGCCGGCGATCGCGAGCGCGACGGCTCCGACCGCCAGACATCTCTTGAGGGCCGTGAGGAGTTTCTTCAAGGGGAGTCCTCTTCCAGACAGGAGTGACTTTGACGAGTACATGCCAAGTTTGGGCATCAAAGAAACACCCAAGTTCTGGCATGGGCAGGTCAAATCCGTTGCTGGATTATGGGAATCCCGTGAACTCGTCCACAAGGGGTGCGATTCAGCCACGGCCCTGAAGGACGTGTGACGTGTGAGGGCGTACCGCTCCCCGGCGGCGACGGCCCGTCGAGCACGGCGGACGGCTGACTCGGGTGCAACCCGAGCCGCCACAACGCCTCAGCCGCCGCCTCCACGGTGAACCACCCACGCCACCGCCCGTCGTCCCCGCGACCGCACGCGAGACCGAACCGCACCTCGCGCGCCACGACGAAGGGCATCCAGTCGATCCCGTGGTCCCGCAGTCAGGCCCGCACGGCGGCCGGGGGAGTCGGGCGGCCGTCGACGTTCTCGTACGAGGCGACGGTGATCCAGTCGGGGGCGTTGGTCATACGGTCCAAGATGCGGGAGTGCGACCCCGCAGCGCGCGCCGGTCGAGCGGTACGGCCGCCGGCAGCCACTGCGACCGGCCCGCACTCGCCCACACCGGCGAGCGGTGCCCGCCCCGGAGTCGAACGTCGCGCCGCGGGTCCGAGGACCGTACGCGGCGCCGACGTCGAAGGCCGCGAGGGCGAAGCCGCCGGCCAGGTCTGGAGCGCCTGGTCGTCGACCTCCGCAAGCACCTGGCGTCCCAACGGCTCCCCCTGTGACGGGGTCAGGCGTTCTTGATCGCGGAGATGTCGAAGGTCAGCTTGATCTTCTCGGAGACCAGGACGCCGCCCGTCTCCAGGGCCGCGTTCCAGGTCAGGCCCCAGTCGGAGCGCTTGATCTCCGCCTTGCCCTCGAAGCCCACGCGCTCGTTCCCCATGGGGTCCTTCGCGGCGCCGTTGAACTCGAGGTCGATGGTGACCGGCTTGGTGGTGCCGAGGATCGTCAGGTCGCCGGTGATGCGGTAGTCCTCGTCGCCGAGCGCTTCCGCCTTGGTGGAGCGGAAGGTCATCGTCGGGAACTCCTCGATCTTGAAGAAGTCCGCGCTCTTGAGGTGTCCGTCACGGTCCGCCGACCCGGTGTTGATGCTGTCCATCTTGACGTCGATGGAGGCCGTCGACGCGGACGGGTCGCTGCCGTCCAGGTGCAGCGAGCCGCTGAACTCGTCGAACGCGCCCTTGACGTTGGTGACCATGGCGTGCCGGACGGTGAAGCCGATCGTGGAGTGGGCGGGGTCGATCGTGTAGTCGCCGGTCAGTGCGGTCAGGTCGGTGTTCGCCATGACAGAGCTCCTTGAAGTGAGGATGTTGAACGTTGAACCACTCAACGCGAACGACCGTAGACCTATTCCATACAGGTTTCAACGTCATCCGCGAAGTGTTGGCCTGATCGTCCCGCGGTGGTAGATGCCCCGGTATGAACCCGCAGCGCAGAGCCCTCGTGCGACCCACCCGAAGAGCCGTCTTACGTGCGGCGGCGCTCCTGGCCACCGCCATCGCCACCGCCTCCCCGCCCGCCCGCGCCACGGCCGCAGCCGACCCCTACGACACCCTCCGCCGACGCTGGCTCGACATTGCCCTCGGCACCGGCTACGACCCGGCGGCGCAGCCGTACGCCGCCCGGCTCGCCGAGACCGGCGAACTCGCCCGCGGCTTCCGCGCCACCATGGCCCCGACCTCCACCTCCCTCTGGCCGGGCCAGCCCTACGACCCCCCGGCCGGCATCACCCGGAGCTACAGCCGCCTGTGGACCATGACCCGGGCCTATGTCCAGCCGGGCACCGGCTCCACCGGCGACGAGACCCTCCTCGCGGACGTCCTGCGCGGCCTCGACCACCTCTCCGCCACCGTCTACAACCCCTCCACCGCCCGCTACGGCAACTGGTGGGAATGGCAGATCGGCAGCCCCCGCCTCCTCATGGACACCACGGCCGCCCTGTACGACCACCTCACGGAAGCCCAGAAGGCCGCGGCCTGTGCCGCAGTCGACCACTTCATCCCCGACGCGATGCTCACCGACTACTCGGGCACCTCCACCGGGGCCAACCGCGTCGACCTGTGCCGCTCCGTCGCCCTGCGCGGCATCTTCGGCAGCGCCCCCGGCAAGATCGCCCTCGCCCGCGACGCCCTCTCGCCGGTCTTCCCGTATGTCACGAAGGGCGACGGCCTCTACGCCGACGGCTCCTTCGTCCAGCACACCTGGGTCGCCTACTCCGGCACCTACGGCCAGGTCCTGCTCGACGGCCTCGGACGCCTTTTCGCCCTCCTCGCCGGGTCCGAGTGGGAGGTGACCGACCCGCACCGGCAGACCGTCCTCGACAGCGTCGAGCACGCCTACGCCCCGCTGATCCACGATGGGCTGGTGATGGACAGCGTCAACGGCCGTGCCATCAGCCGCGGTCACCTCAAGGGCGACGACCGCCACGTCCTGCGCGGCGACCACTTCCACGGCCAGGGAATCATCGCCGCCATCGCGCTGCTGGCGGGCGGGGCGAGCGAGCAGGAGCGGTCTCGCTGGCACGGCCTGGTGAAAGGCTGGATCGAACGGGACACCGTCACACGCATCCTGACGGCACCCCAGTTCGACGTGGCCGACCTCGCCCGGCTGCACGCGGTGGCCGCGTCACCCGTCCCCGCCGCCCCCGAACCCGTCGGGCACACGCTCTTCGCCGCCATGGACAGGGCCGTCCACCGCCGCCCCGGATTCGTCGCGAACATCGCCATGGCGAGCGACCGCATCGCCGCCTACGAGTGCGGCAACGGCGAGAACCCGCGCGGCTGGCACACCGGCGCCGGGATGCTCTCCTGGTGGGCCGCCGACTCGGGTCAGTGCACCGACTGGTACTGGCCCACCGTCGACTGGTACCGCCTTCCCGGCACGACCGTCTCCACGAAGCGCCTTCCCGACCGGGCCGGCGGCGAGTGGGGCGAGCCCAAGCCGGACGTCCGCTGGGTCGGCGGCACGACCGACGGCGAGTACGCGGCGATCGGCCAGCACCTGAAAGGGCTGGAGTCGACCCTTCAGGCCCGCAAGTCGTGGTTCTGCGTCGCGGACGCGGTGATCTGCCTCGGCACGGGCATCACCTGCACCGACGGCGTCCCCGTCGAGACCGTCGTCGACAACCGCAACCTGGGGGAGGGCGGGACGCAGTCGTTCGTACGGGGACGGGGCTGGGCGCATCTGGAGGGACACGGAGGCTGGCTCGTCCCCGGCGACCTGCGCGCCCTGCGCGAGGACCGCACCGGCGCCTGGTCCGACATCAACACCTCCAGCACCACCGAACGGCGCACCCGGCGCTGGCAGGCCCTCTGGCTCGACCACGGCACCGACCCCGTGGACGCCTCGTACGCCTATGTCCTGATGCCCGGGGCCTCCCGTCACGCCGTCGCCGCCCGCGCCGCCGACCGCCACTGGCTGTCGGTCCTCGCCAACGACAGCGTGTGCCAGGCGGTCCGCGTCGACCGCCTGGGCCTGACCGCCGCGAACTTCTGGCGGGCCGGCACCGCGGGTCCGCTCACCGCGTCGGCCGGGGCGAGCGTGCTGGTCCGCCTGAGGGGTCGTACCGCTACTCTCTCCGTGGCCGAGCCACCCCGTTCGGGCGAACCGCTGGAGATCATCTGGAACCGTCCCGTGCGCTCGGTCGTACGCGCCGACGACACGGTCGACATCCGCGCCACGGGCCGCCTGCTGCACCTGCGCGTCACCCCGGGGAGGGCATGCGCCACGCATGAGTGTGAGGTGGCTCTCACACCCTGACTTTGTCCGACCCCTACAAGGGGCAGGCCCCCTGAGCAGTCAGAACGCCTGCATGCTTCCAGAGTTCTGTTCAGTGGCACCAGGAAAACGGGCCGGAGACTGTGAGGAGTCGACGGCTCGCATTCCTCGCGGGTCTTCGTAAGGTCGCTACATGACCGTTTTGGATGAGGCGCCGGGTGAGACGAAGGGTGAGCCGACGGGCGAGCCGACGGACGCGCGCGGGCGGGTGGCCGAACTGCACGGGATCCGTGCCGCGGCTTTGGCCGGTCCCAGCGAGAAGGCGACCGAGGCGCAGCACGCCAAGGGCAAGCTGACCGCGCGGGAGCGCATCGAGCTGCTCCTCGACGCGGGTTCCTTCCAGGAGGTCGAGCAGCTGCGCCGGCACCGGGCGACCGGGTTCGGCCTGGAGGCCAAGAAGCCGTACACCGACGGTGTCATCACCGGCTGGGGCACGGTGGAGGGCCGTACTGTCTTCGTCTACGCCCACGACTTCCGCATCTTCGGCGGCGCGCTGGGCGAGGCCCACGCCACCAAGATCCACAAGATCATGGACATGGCCATCGCGGCGGGCGCGCCGCTGGTCTCCCTGAACGACGGCGCGGGCGCCCGTATCCAGGAGGGCGTCTCCGCCCTCGCCGGCTACGGCGGCATCTTCCAGCGCAACACCAAGGCATCGGGCGTCATCCCGCAGATCAGCGTCATGCTCGGCCCGTGCGCCGGCGGCGCGGCCTACAGCCCCGCACTGACGGACTTCGTCTTCATGGTCCGCGAGACGTCCCAGATGTTCATCACCGGACCGGACGTCGTCAAGGCGGTCACCGGCGAGGAGATCACCCAGAACGGCCTCGGCGGCGCGGACGTGCACGCCGAGACGTCCGGTGTCTGCCACTTCGCCTACGACGACGAGGAGACGTGCCTCGCCGAGGTGCGCTACCTGCTGTCGATGCTCCCGCAGAACAACCGGGAGAACCCGCCGCGGGTGGAGTCCGGCGACGCGGCGGACCGGCGCGGCGACGTGCTGCTCGACCTGGTCCCGGCGGACGGCAACCGGCCGTACGACATGACCAAGGTCATCGAGGAGATCGTCGACGACGGCGACTACCTGGAGGTCCACGAGCGCTGGGCCCGCAACATCATCTGCGCGCTGGCCCGGCTGGACGGCCAGGTCGTCGGCATCGTGGCCAATCAGCCCTCCACACTCGCCGGTGTCCTGGACATCGAGGCATCGGAAAAAGCTGCACGCTTTGTCCAGATGTGTGACGCTTTTAACATCCCGATCGTCACTTTCCTGGACGTCCCCGGGTTCCTCCCGGGCGTCGACCAGGAGCACGGCGGAATCATCCGCCACGGCGCCAAGCTGCTGTACGCGTACTGCAACGCCACCGTGCCGAGGATCTCCCTGATCCTTCGCAAGGCGTACGGCGGGGCCTACATCGTCATGGACAGCCAGTCCATCGGCGCGGACCTCACCTACGCCTGGCCGACGAACGAGATCGCGGTGATGGGTGCCGAAGGTGCCGCCAACGTCATCTTCAGGCGTCAGATCGCCGAGGCCGAGGACCCCGAGGCCATGCGGGCCCGCATGGTCAAGGAGTACAAGTCCGAGCTGATGCACCCGTACTACGCGGCGGAGCGCGGCCTGGTGGACGACGTGATCGACCCGGCGGAAACCCGCGAGGTGCTGATCCGGTCCCTGGCGATGCTCCAGTCGAAGCACGCCGACCTGCCCTCCCGTAAGCACGGCAACCCTCCGCAGTAACCCCGCGGACCCTCCGCGCCACCCTCGCGGAAACCTCTCTCACGGAGACTGTGACCTATGAGCACCCCTGACATCCGCGTCGAGAAGGGCCACGCCGAGCCCGAGGAAGTCGCCGCGATCACGGCGATCCTCCTGGCTCGCGCGGCGGCAGCCCCGTCGTCCACCCCGACCCACCGCGTCCGCCCCAAGGCCGGCTGGCGCCGCCTGGAGCGCGAGGGCGGCTTCCGAGCCCCGCACAGCTGGCACTGAGCGCTCGTACGACGCCTGAGGGCCCCCTCTCGAAGGAGAGGGGGCCCTCAGGCTTTTTCAGGGGCGCGGGGAACTGCGCGACAAGCCACTGGGCTGCCGCAGACGGCACACAACCGTCCGAGGCAGCCCAGTAGCCGCTAGAACCGCATACCTACCGCAGACGAGCCATCAAGGCGTGCTCGACCAACGTGATGAGCGCAGACTTCGCATCGGCCCGGTGCCGCGCATCCGTCGTGATGATCGGAGTGTCCGGCCCGATCTGCAGAGCCTCCCGCACCTCGTCCGGGTTGTACGGCTGCTGGCCGTCGAACCCGTTGAGTGCGATCACGAAGGGAAGACCCGAGTTCTCGAAGTAGTCGACAGCCGGGAAACAGTCGGCAAGGCGCCTCGTGTCCACGAGGACGATCGCGCCGATGGCGCCGCGGACCAGGTCGTCCCACATGAACCAGAAGCGGTCCTGACCGGGCGTACCGAAGAGGTACAGGATCAGGTCCTGGTCGAGCGTGATGCGGCCGAAGTCCATGGCGACCGTGGTGGTCGTCTTGTCCCCGGTGTGGGTGAGGTCGTCGATGCCCGCCGACGCGGATGTCATCACGGCCTCGGTGCGCAGCGGGTTGATCTCCGAAACGGCCCCGACGAACGTGGTCTTGCCCACGCCGAAGCCACCCGCCACCACGATCTTCGCCGAGGTGGTGGAGCGGGAAGGACCGCCGCTAGAGCTTGCGAAGTCCACTGAGCACCCTTTCGAGCAGTGTCACGTCTGGCTGGCCGCCGGCGTTCTCGTCGCCGCCGGGCTGATGGATGGCGACCAGGCCCGCCTCCGCCAAGTCGGCGACGAGGATCCTGGCCACGCCGAGGGGGATGGTCAGCAACGCCGAGATCTCGGCGACCGACTTGATCTCTCGGCAGAGGTTGCAGATCCGCTGATGCTCGGGCAACTGGCCCTGCATCTGGTGCGGCTGCGCGGTGGTGTGCACCAGCGCCTCGATGGCGAGCTGGTAGCGCGGGCGGGTACGGCCGCCCGTCATGGCGTACGGGCGCACCAGGGGATTGCTGGCGCCTCCCGCGGGTGAAGGCTCAGGGGTGCGTCGCTGCGGCTGCACGGGCTGGATGCGCGGGGCGGGCGGCTGGTCGTACGGCGACGGCCCGGGACCCTGCGGGACCTGGGGGGCGTACGGCTGCTGACGCCGCTGGCTGGGTGCGGAGGGGAAGTTGTAGCGGTTCGGGTTCTGGGAACCGTCGTTCTGACCCTGGCCAGGGCCGTACGACCAATTGCCAGATGAACCACCTGGGGGTGTTGCCACTTTCTCTCCTCCTCCGACTGTGCCGGGGCACCCATCACGCTGTGTGGAGCCGCGTCCCGAAACCTTACGGCCCCGGGACGCCAAAACGCACCGTCTGTCTGTCAGTTGAGCAAGCTGCCCTGGAGCTCCGCACGCAGATCGGGCGTCAGGACCGAGCCGGCTCGGTCCACCAGAAGGGCCATCTCGTACCCAATGAGGCCGATGTCCGCCTCGGGGTGCGCGAGGACCGCGAGCGAGGAACCGTCGGATACGGACATGATGAACAGGAATCCCCGCTCCATCTCCACAACCGTCTGATTCACGGCGCCGCCCTCGAAGATGCGCGAGGCACCCGCGGTCAGCGAGGTCAGACCGGAGGCGACGGCCGCAAGCTGGTCGGCTCGGTCGCGCGGAAAGCCTTCGGACATCGCCAGAAGGAGTCCGTCGGCGGAGACCACCACGGTGTGGGACACCCCCGGGGTGTTGTCCACGAAGTTGGTGATCAACCAGTTCAGGTTCTGCGCCGCCTGGCTCATCGGGCTCACACTAACGCTCCTGGTTGTAGGTGCTGTCAGAACCGAAGCCCTGACCGTTCGTTTCACTGCCGGCGTTGCGGCCCCGCTGGACACCGCGACGCAGATTGCTCAACCTGCCCCGGACGTCCTCGGGAGCGCGGGAGACCGATGGGCCCCCCTGGGGGGTGGATTCGGCGGCTCCCTCGACCAGGTTGGCCTTGGGCACCCGCCGCGGCAGACCGGAGGAGGTGACCCCGCCCGCCTTGGGCTTCCGGAGCTGGGAGGCCTGCTGCCACCGCGCGTCGTTGGCCGAGCGCCAGGATTCGCCGCCGCCGTTGCTCTCCGGCGCGGAGGCCGGCGGCTCCTGGGTCGCGTGCCGCGTGCCGTTCGAGCCGTTGGCGCCGCTCCCGGGGGAGCCACGGCGGGGGAGCCCGGCGTCGGTCAGCTCGTGACCCACGGTGGCGGGGGCCGGCCCCGGACGTTCGAAGCCTACGCGGTCGCGCTCACTCACGTCAGCGGCCTGCACAGATTCCGCTTCCGGAGCGTACTGGTCCGGGTAGCCGTTCTGGTAACTCTCCGGCTGCGGCCAGTCATCCTGGTAGCGGCGCTCCTCGAATCCCGAGAAGGTCTCCGGCGCGGCCGCGTGCACCGGCGCGGGCTCCTCCTGGACCGGCTCCGTATAGGAGGGTTCCGGGTAGCCGCCGCCGGGGGAGAAGGTGTCGCTCTGCGGCAGGCCGCCGTTCTGCGCGAAGTACGGCTCGTCGTACGCCGGGCGCTTGGGCTCCTCGTACGCCGTCTGCCGCTGCTCCTCGTACGGCGCCTGCTGCGCCTCCTCGTACGACGTCTGCTGGTCGTACGCGGCGGGCTGCTGCTCCGGGAAGCCGCTCCGGCCGTTGTCGTAACCGGTCTGCGGGGCGCTCTGGGGAGCGTCGAACGCGTCGGTGTACGACGGGTTCGGACCCTGCAGAGCGGCCGGCTCGCCGCCGTTCTGGGACTCCAGGGCCGCGCGGCGCTCCTCGCGCATCAGGGAGCGGCCGACCGGGTCCAGCTCGCGTATGTCGTCCGGGACCTCGGAGTAGCGGCTGTCGTCGAAGCCGAGCTCCGCGGCCGTACGCATCGGCAGGCCGTTGTTGAAGTTCTCGCCGCCGTAGTTCTGCTCCGGGATGATCTGCGAGACCGTGAACTCGTCACGGTCCGGCTGGTGCTCGCCACCGCCGCCGTGGGTGATCGCGTCCGGCAGCATGACCAGCGAGGTGGTGCCGGCCTGCTCCCCGGAGGGGCGCAGCTGGACCCGGATGCCGTGCCGGTCGGACAGCCGGCCGACCACGAACAGGCCCATGCGCTGGGAGATCGCGGCGTCCACGGTCGGCGGGTTGGCCAGCTTGTGGTTGATGTCCGCGAAGTCCTCGGCGGTGAGGCCGATGCCCTTGTCGTGGATCTCGATCATGATGCGGCCGTCGGGCAGCCGGGTCGCGGTGACGCGGACCTTGGTCTGCGGCGACGAGAACGTGGTGGCGTTCTCCAGCAGCTCGGCGAGCAGGTGCACGAGGTCGGTGACCGCGCGGCCGTGGATCTCGGCCTCCGGGACGCCGGACAGCTCGACACGCTCGTACTGCTCCACCTCGGAGGAGGCGGCACGCAGCACGTCGACCAGCGGGACCGGCTGGTCCCAGCGGCGGCCGGGCTCCTCGCCGGCGAGGACCAGGAGGTTCTCGCCGTTGCGGCGCATACGGGTCGCGAGGTGGTCCAGGCGGAAGAGGTTCTCCAGCTGGTCCGGGTCGGCCTCGTTGTTCTCCAGGTCGGTGATCAGGGTCAGCTGGCCCTCGATCAGCGACTGGTTGCGCCGGGACAGGTTGGTGAAGATCGCGTTGATGTTGCCCCGCAGCAGGGCCTGCTCGGAGGCGAGTCGTACGGCCTCGCGGTGGACCTGGTCGAAGGCGCGGGCGACCTCGCCGATCTCGTCCTTGGTGTTGATCGGGATCGGCGCGACCCGGGTGTCGACGCGGCCGGGGTCGGTGCGCGAGAGCTGGTCGACCAGCATCGGCAGACGCTGCTCGGCGATGCCGAAGGCGGCGTTGCGCAGCTGGCGCATCGAGCGGGACATCTGGCGGGCGACCGCGCCGGCCAGGATGAACGCGAGGAGCAGGGCGACCACGACGGCGGCACCCACGATGAACGCGTCGCGTTTGGCCGTGTCGGCGATGCTCGCGGCCTCGTCCACCGCGGTGTCGGCCAGGTCGGTCTCGATCTGACGGTAGGCGTTGTACTTGAGGGTGTTGACCGCCCACCAGTTCTCCGCGGTGATGCCGTCCTTGCCGAGCGCCTCACGGGCGCTCTGGTCCATCGACGGCAGCTGGGCGAGGCTGGAGACCATGTCCACGGGGTTGGACGGCGGCGGGACGTAGTTCGGGTTCTTGGCCGCGGCTTCCTTCGCGAGCGCCGCGCCCTCGGCCTGGATCTGCTTCTTCGCGGTGTCGAGCTTCGCCGCGTCGGCCTCGGTGCCACCGCCGACATACTCCTCGACGGCGATGCCCTCCAGGTACGCGTACGAGGAGAGGGCGACCTTCTGGCTGGCGAAGCTGCTCAGCCCGGGGCCGGGCTTGATCAGCAGGTGCATGCCGATGGAGCGCTGCAGCGACAGGGCCGCCTTGGTGAGCTCGATGGCGTAGACGGTACGGCCGTAGCTCGTGATGTTGCCGGTGCCCAGGCCGAGCTCGTTGGCGAACTCGGTGAGCGGGTGCGCGATCTGCGTGTAGCCCTCTTCGGTCTTCACGCCGGTGAGCTTGGAGGAGGTGTAGGCGCCGGCGCGCAACGTCTGGAGCCCGCCCTCGCCGTCCCGGAACAGCGTGAGGCGGCGCTCGAGGCCCGCCTTCTGCGGCATGTTCTGGGCGGCCTCGTCGAAGGCGTCCGCGGCCTCGTCGGTCTTCTTGCGGGCGGCGACGACCGTGGCGTTGTCCTGGCCCTGCCCGCTCAGCAGCGGGGCGGCGGTGCTGTCGCGCTCCTGATAGAGGGCGTCGGCGTAGCTGAGGGAGGCCCGCACCAGACGCGCGGTGTTCTCCGCGTCCTCGGCCTCGCGCCAGGTGTCGATCGAGCTCTTGACCTGGAAGCCGCCCATGACGAGGCCGACGATCACGGGTATGAGCAGGATCGCGTTCAGCCGGGTGGGCACCCGCCAGTTGCGCGGGGAGAACCGGCCACCGCTGGACGACGGCGCGGCCGTCGAGTCCGGACCGGGCACAGGGGCGGGCGCCGCTCCGCGCGGCGGCGGGGTGAAGTTGCCCCGGGCCGACGGCTCGGGACCGTTCTTGCTTCGCCTCACTCGACCAACAACCTCTCGGAGGGGTCGGCACCTACGTTGTGCCGCAGTCTCTCAGAGCCCAGTGTCATCGACTGATGAGTACGTCTTTGACTATTGGGCAGTTCACGCATTCCAGCACGACGGCCTCCGCACCACCAAACAGTGGTACGCACGGATTCCGCGCGATGTAAGCCCTAGATAAAACGGTCATAAAGAGCGAGCCCCGTCAAAAGACGGGGCCGTTGTGAGCGCAGCGAGACCGGTTGGCAACCACGCGTGGCCATACCACCCGATTCCTCTGCCGAAACGTTATGAACGCCGGGGCCGACCGTGTCAAAGACCACAGCCGGCTCCGGGACATCTACGACAACTGCCGTATGACGCTTTTGATTTGAGCGCTGGTCGACATGTCTTCGGGGCGTTACCGCAGACGTGCCATGAGGGCGTGCTCGACCAGCGTGATCAGGGCACTCTTCGCGTCCGACCGGTGCCGGGCGTCCGTCGTGATGATCGGTGCGTCCGGCCCGATCTGCAGGGCCTCGCGCACCTCCTCGGGAGCGTACGGCTGGTGCCCGTCGAAGCCGTTGAGGGCCACGACGAAGGGCAGACCGCTGTTCTCGAAGTAGTCGACCGCGGGGAAGCAGTCGGCCAGACGCCGGGTGTCGACCAGCACCACCGCGCCGATGGCGCCGCGGACCAGGTCGTCCCACATGAACCAGAAGCGGTCCTGACCGGGCGTACCGAAGAGGTACAGGATCAGGTCCTGGTCGAGCGTGATGCGGCCGAAGTCCATGGCGACCGTGGTGGTCGTCTTGTCCCCGGTGTGGGTGAGGTCGTCGATGCCCGCCGACGCGGATGTCATCACGGCCTCGGTGCGCAGCGGGTTGATCTCGGAGACGGCACCCACGAACGTGGTCTTGCCGACGCCGAAGCCACCCGCCACCACGATCTTCGCGGAGGTGGTCGCCCGCCCTCCGTCAGAGCTTGCGAAGTCCACTGAGCACCCTTTCGAGCAGCGTCACATCGGGAGCGCCGCCGTTGTTCTCGTCGCCGCCCGGCTGGTGGATGGCCACCAGTCCGGCCTCGGCGAGGTCCGCGACGAGGATCCTGGCCACCCCGAGCGGCATGGCGAGCAGCGCCGAGACCTCGGCGACCGACTTCACCTCACGGCACAGGTGGCAGATGCGCTGGTGCTCGGGGAGGAGCCCCATCAGCGCCGCCGGATCGGCCGTGGTGCTGATCAGAGCCTCGATGGCGAGCTGGTAGCGCGGCCGGGTCCGGCCGCCGGTCATCGCGTACGGACGTACCAGCGGCTGGTCGCCCTCATCCTCGTACGGCTCCGCGTACGGATCATGAGAGGCGGTGGGCGGGGTCATGAATCCTCCGGGCGGGACAGCAAGTCGGTAGGGCAAGCCGTCTGAAGAGGCCGGTGGGGGGATTGTGGCGGCCGGACGGTGATTTGGTGAGACGGGTGGATCCGGGCGGGTCAGTGGAGCAGACTGCCTTGAAGCTCGGCTCGCAGGTCGGGCGTGAGCACGGCGCCCGCGCGGTCGACGAGCAGTGCCATCTCGTATCCGACGAGGCCGATGTCGCATTCCGGGTGGGCGAGGACGGCGAGCGAGGAACCGTCCGAGACGGACATGAGGAAGAGGAATCCCCGTTCCATCTCCACGACGGTCTGGGCCACGCTGCCGCCCTCGAAGATCCGTGAGGCACCCGCCGTGAGCGAGGTCAGCCCCGAAGCGACGGCCGCCAGCTGATCGGCACGGTCGCGCGGGAAGCCCTCGGACATCGCCAGAAGGAGGCCGTCGGCGGACACGACGACGGTGTGGGACACCCCTGGGGTGTTGTCCACGAAGTTGGTGATCAACCAGTTGAGGTTCTGTGCCGCCTGGCTCATCGGGCTCAACTAACGCTCCTGCTGGTGAGTGGGGTTCGGGAAGCTGCCCGTCTGGCCGTTGCCGCCGACCTGACGACCTTGCGCGATACCCCGACGGAGATTGGTCAGCCGGCCGCGCACGTCGTCAGGCGCACGCGAGACAGCCGGACCGCTTTGGTGCTGTTGCTGCTGAGCTGTACCCGGGACGAGGTTCGCCCTGGGCACCCGGCGCGGCAGACCGGAGGTGGTGACACCGCCCGCGGCCGGCTGGCGGACACGCTCCGCCTGCCGGACGAGGTCGTCGTTGGGCGAACTGCGCCAGGCCGCGGAAGCCGCGGGCCGTTGCGGAGCGCCGGCAGAACTCTGTGGGGCCGCGGGAGCCTGCTGCCGCGGGGCCTGAGCCGGGGAGGAGCCGTTGCCGTTGGCCGGCTGCGCCTGTCCCTGCTGCTGGCTGCCGTGGAACCAGTTGGTCTCCAGCGTGTCGTACAGCGGCGTCCGGCCGTCACCGGGACCCGCCGGCGGCAGCGCCTCCGGCTCCTGGCGGACCGGCCGCTGCTGCGGACGCGGCGGCATGGGCGGCCGCGGGGCGCCGAAGTCGGCGCCGTTGGCCTGGGGTCGCTCGAACTGGCCGGTGGACGAGGGGTCCTGACGGCCCGGCAGGGAGTGCTGCCCGGTGGAGCTGCCGTCATAGCCCGGCATCGCGAACTGGCCCGTCGAGCCGCTGTCGTACGCCTGCGGACTCGTGAACTGCCCGGTCTGGGAACCGCTGTTCGGCGCGGGCGGAGTACCGAAGATGTCCGAGCGGACGAACTGGCCCGTGTTCTGGGGGTCGTTCGTGACGGGGCGGGGGAACTCGCCGGTGTCCTGGGGGCCGTTGGAGCCCGGCCGCGGGAACTGGCCGGTGTTCTGCGGGCCGACTCCACCCGGACGGGGGAAGTCGCCCTGCGGACCGTTCGCACCCGGCCTCGGGAACTGGCCGGTGTTCTGCGGCGCGTCGAAGTCCGGCCGCGGGAACTCGGAGGTGCTCGCCGGACCCCGGTGGTCGTCGATCCGCGGCATGCGCGACGTGGCGGCCGGGTCCTGCTCGTCGTGGCCGCGCGGGACGTCGAGCGAGGCGCGCGGCACCGGCGGCTGCGCGTTCTCGTCGCTCCAGCTCGGCGTGCGGGGCTGCTGGTTGCCGCCCGGCAGCTCGGCCCGCGGACCACCGCGGCCCGGCAGCTGCGGCC
>NZ_MJAH01000028.1 GCF_001746295.1 Streptomyces sp. LUP47B
AGCCGGCGGCGCAGCGGCCTCGGAGGGGCTGGGCGCGCCGGTGAAGGCCGGTATCGCGGCCGGTGTGGTCGCCGTGGCCGCCGCCGCGGTGGCGCTCGCGCTGATCGGCGACGACAGCCCGGCCAGGAAGCCGGACGCCAAGCCGCCCGAGTCCGCGCCGGTGGTCGAGCCGGCCGACCCCGCGCCCACGCCTTCCCCGAAGAAGCCCGAGCCGGCGCTCCCCGCGATCCCCGTCGCGGCCGCATCGTCCCTGAAGCCGACACCCACACCCACCCCCACCGCCACACCGACCCCGAAGCCCACCCCGACTCCCACGCCGACCCCCACCCCGGAACCGACACCGCCCCCCAAGCCCACTCCCACGCCCACCCCTACGCCGACTCCCCCGCCCCCTCCGGCCGTCTACCAGTGGAGCGAGCTGGACTACGACGTCTCCGGCGACGGCAGCGGGCCCGAGATGCGGATCGGCGAGAGCAGCTGGGTGTGGCAGCGCTACGGCGTCTCGGTCGCCGACCAGGAGTACGCCCACGGCGTGACCGTGCACGGCCGCTCCTCCGTCACGATCGACCTCAACCGCGCCTGCTCCTCCTACGACGCGATGGTCGGCGTCGACGACATGACGCTGGGCCTCGGCAAGGTGTACTTCTCCGTCTACGCCGACGGGGTGCGGCTGTGGAGGTCCGGGATGGTCGAGGGCGGCGACCGGGCCGTGCCCGTGCATGTGGACCTCGCCGGGCGCAGGACCGTACGCCTGGTGGTCGAGCCGCACAGCCCGTTCGACGACCTCATGCTCGCGGACTGGGCGGAGTCGAAGTTCAGGTGTTCATAGGGCGCGGCGCCCGCGCCACCTCGTCGAGTTCGGCGAGGGCCCCGTCCGGGGTGAGGGCCGAGCCCCGGGTGTGTTCCGCCGTGTAGCGCGCTGAACCCAGGCTGGTGCGCGCGGTGGCCTGCGCACGCTCCACCTCCACGCGCTCGGGGTGCGGGCGGGGGTCGCCACCGCGCCAGCGCTCCGCGGCGCCGAGCAGCCGGACCGCGCGCGGGAGGTCGCCGAGGTCGCAGAGCAGGGCCGCCGCGCCGTCCACGAGCGCCGCCACGACCGTGTCGGAACACCGCTTCTCGATGGCCTCCCGGACGGTGTCCGCCAGCAGGGGCAGGCCGTGCTCCGGGCCCGACTCGGCGACCGTCACCATCGCGGCGACCGAATTCAGCATCACCGTGAACTGGGGTGGCGGGGGCGACTGACCGATCTGCTCGCGCACCGCATCGACCAACTCGCGCGCGCGGGCGGTGTCCTTGTCCTCCAGCGCGATGTGGGCCCGCATCAGCCTGACGAACGCCCGGGTCTCCGGGACGCCGTACCGGTCGCCCGCGCCGCTCGCCTCCTCCAGGGTGGTCAGCGCGGTGGAGCGGTCGCCGGTGCGGTACGCGACCTCGGCGAGCCGGGCGATGAGGAACGGCGTCTCGGCGTACGCCCCCACCTCGTAGGCGAGGCGCAGTGCCTCCTCGTACTCCTCCTTGGCCTCGGCGGGGCGGCCGCGGGCCATGGCAGCCTCGCCGGCCGCGCTGCTGACCTGGGCGCGCAGCCAGCGGTCGCCCACGCGGCGGCTGAGCACGCGGAGTTCCTCCAGGTCGTCGTCCACACCGGCCATGCCGCCCGGGGAGTCGACCACCAGGTGGGTGCGGAACATCAGGGTGACGGCCACGGCCCAGTCGTCCCCGTGGGCTCGGCAGTGGGCCACGGAGGTGTCCATCAGCGGACGGATGTCCACCGCGTCCTTCAGCATGAGCCCGATCATGGGCCAGACGATGCCGGGGAGGCGGGCGGCGTCGGGACCGCCCTCGGCGAAGTGGCTGCGGACGAGTTCCACATAGCGGCGCAGTCGGGCGTCCAGGTCGCCTTCCATGGGCTCTGTCTCGGCCTTGAGGAAGAGATGGAGCATCCGGAGGTTCATGCGGAGGCGGTGTGCCGGGTGGCTCGTCTCGGTGTGCGGGGCAGCGAGGTAGGCGTCGATCGGGTCGGGGGTTTCGCCATCGGGGCGAACGTGGTTGGCCGCCCTGTCCAGGGTCACCCCCAGGCGCAGGACCCTGTCCACCCAGGTCATTCCCTCACGGCGGTAGTTGCGCAGCCACCAGAACCAGCCCATGGCGAGGGCCAGGGCAGCGGCCTGCGCCTCGTCGCCCGCGGTCAGCGTGCGGTCGACGGCCGCGCGGATGTTGTCCAGCTCGGTCTCGAGACGGGAGATCCACGGGAGCTGTCCGGCCGAACGCAGCTGTGGTTCGGCCTCCTCGACGAGCGCGCGCACCCACGCGCGGTGCCGGAGCTCGGCGGCGGCGCGCAGCTCGGGGCGCTCGGCGGCCCGCTCGACCGCGTACTCGTGGATGGTCTCCAGCAGGCGGTAGCGCATGCCGCCGGAGCCGTCCCGCTCGCTCGGGGCGGCCACGATCAGGGACTTGTCCACGAGCGCGCCCAGGAGTTCCGCGGCCGACCCGGTGCACACGGCCTCCGCCGCTTCCAGCTCCCAGCCGCCCGCGAACACGGACACCTCGCACAGCAGTGTCCGTTCCCGCTCGTCCAGCAGCTCCCAGGACCAGTCGACGACGGCCCGCAGGGTCTGCTGGCGGGGCAGGACGGTACGGCTGCCGGAGGTCAGCAGGCGGAAACGGTCGTCCAGGCGGTCGGCGATCTGGCGGGGAGTGAGCAGGCGCAGACGGGCCGCCGCCAGTTCGATGGCGAGCGGCAGCCCGTCGAGGCGCCGGCAGATCTCGGCGACGGCCTCTTGGTCGGCGAGCACGGCGGCAGCGTCGGGGCGGGCAGCGGCGGCGCGCTCGGCGAACAGGCGGTGCGCCTGGTCGGGGAGGAGGGGTTCGACCGGGCGCACGGACTCGCCCGGCACGCCCAGGGGTTCACGGCTGGTGGCGAGGACGGTGAGACCCGGGCAGCGGGTGAGGAGGGTCTCCGCGAGGCGGGCCGCCGCCTCGATGACATGTTCGCAGTTGTCAAGGATCAGGAGCTCGCTGCGCTGGGCGCAGTACTCCACGAGCAGGGCGACCGGGTCGTCCTGCGGGGCCGTCAGCTCGGTGGTCATGAGCACGGTCTCGCGCAGACCGAGCGCGCTGACCACCGCGCCTGGCACCGCCTCCGGCCGGTCGAGCGGGGCGAGCTCGACCAGCCACGCCTGCGGGAGCCCGGCGGCGGCTTCCTCGGCGAGGCGGGTCTTTCCGGATCCGCCCGGTCCGGTGAGGGTGACGAGGCGAGTCCTGTGCAATTCGGAACGGATGGCGTCGAGTTCGGGTTCCCGGCCCACGAAAGAGGTAAGGCGCGGACGGATGTTGCCGGTGCGTTCGGCACGGGGACGGCTGAGCGGGGCCCTGAGCAGCTCGGCGTGCAGGTCTCGCAACTCCGGGCCCGGGTCGGTGCCCAGTCCGTCGGCGAGAGCGCGGCGGGCGGTCTCGTAGGCGGCGAGGGCGTCGGCGCCGCGGCCGGCGTCGCGCAGGGCGCGGATGAGCAGAACGTGCAGCGGCTCGTCGTACGGATGCGCCCCGGTCAGCTCCTTCAGCTCCGGTACGACGTCCTGGGCACGGCCGAGCAGCAGATCCGCCTCGATCCGGGCCCGGGTGGCCTCCAGGCGCAGCGTCTCGGGGCGTGCAGCGGCGGTGCGGTCGGGAAGATCGGCGAGGGCGTCACCGCGCCACAGGGCGAGGGCCGCGGTGAGATTCCGCGCGGCTGTCCGTGCGTCCCTGTGGGCCAGGGCGACGGTTCCCTGCCGTACGAGGCGCTCGAAGACGTACAGGTCCACGTCGTCCTCGGTGGCGGCCAACCGGTAACCGCCGGGTCCGGAGACGATCGCATCCTTGCCGACGGTACGGCGGAGACGGCCCACCAGTGCCTGCAGGGCGGCCGGGGCGTCCTGGGGCGGCTCCTCGCCCCAGACCTCGTCGATCAGGGTCTCGGGGCTCGCGGTACGGCCGGGACGGAGGGCGAGGGCGGCGAGCAGCGTGCGCACGCGGGGGCCGCCCAGGGGTATGCCTGTGCCGTGATCGTCCGCCGCCTCGGTCACACCCAGGATTCTGTACCGCACCGCTTCATTGTCACCGGCTTCCTGCCAGCGCCCGCGCCTTTTCGCCGGGTGGCGCCTCAGGATGCGCCTACGGGGGTGCCGGGTCGGGTTGTCGGGCGGGTGCAGGTGAGTGGGGGCCGGTCGCGCAGTTCCCCGCGCCCCTGGGGAGCTGCAGTCACCGGCGCCACAACGGGCCGATCACCACCTCGCCCACCACAGGATCTTGGGCCGGTCGCCTCAGGATGTGCCCGGTCGGGTAGTCGGGCGGCTGCGGGCCGGTGGGGGCCGGTCGCGCAGTTCCCCGCGCCCCTGGGGAGCTGCAGTCACCCGCGCCACAACGGACCGATCACCACCCCCGCGCCCCCCGACGGGCCGTTCACCGCACCGCGCGCCACCACGGACCGCTGGCCGCACCGCGCGCCACCGCGGACCGCTGGCCGCGTACGGCGCGCAGGGGACGGGGTGGGGGGTGTCCGCCCGCAGCGGCCGGCGTCCGTTACCGAGCCCTGCTCAAGGGACCGAGCCGCCGGACCGAGGACGGACACCCCCCACCCCGGCCCCGACCCACCCACCGAACCCCACGCGCTACACCCGCCCCCACCGAAGCCGAAACAGGCCGCCGCAGGCACCCAGGGGCGCGGGGAACTGCGCAAAAGCGCCCGCCCCCACCGAACCCGCACCCGAACCCGCTCAACCGCCGGAGGCACCCGCCCCCAACGCCCCCCGCTGCGGCCGAATCCCCGCCGGCACCGCACGCGCGCGTGCCGGGGTTCCGGTCCAGCAGGTGCCCCGGCGGGCCAGCAGCCGGCCCAGCCACAGCTCCAGCGAGACCAGGTCCGCCAGGCCGTCCAGAGGCAGGGGCTCGCCCTCCGCCGCCGCCCGCAGCGCCTTGCGGACCACCCGGGCCTCCACCAGACCCGCCTGCGCCAGCAACGGTGTGCCGAACAGCGACATCAACGAGTCCGCCGCCACCCGCAACCCCGTACGGGTCGCCGCGGCCGAGGACGCGTGGGACGGAGCACCCCAGCCGGGCGGGAGGTCGGAGACACCGGCGCCCTCCAGCACCGTACGGAGGATTTCCGCACGAGCCCCCGGCCGGACCCGCAGCGCCTCGGGAAGGGCACGGCAGGCACGCACCACCTGGTTGTCCAGGAACGGCGCGTGCAGCCGCTGGGAGCGGATCTCCACGGCCTGCTCCAGGACCCGAAGGTCCGACGCGTGACGAGCGAGCGCCGCACGCGCGCGGAAATCGCCGGGATGCTGCCCGGGACCCACCCCGGACCGATGCGTGGCTCCCTGCAGGCGAACCGATACTTCAGCCAGCGCCTCCCCCGTCAGCCACCGCGCCGCGGGCCCCGGTCTGGCCCAGGTGAGCGCGGCGAGAGACGCCCCCACCGCACCCCCGGGCTCATCGAAACGCTGGTGCATGAGCCGGTCGGCCAACATCTCAAGACCGACCCGGTACGGCGTACGGGCCAGCCGCCGCGCAGCGCCGTACACGCGCGCGGGGACGAGCACGGAACCGTCCGCCTTGGCCAGGGCGGCCACCGGCCTGACCAGATGGCGCCGCTTGCGGTCCATCAGCAGGTCCGCGAGGCGCGCCGGATGCGCGTCCAGCACCTGCCGGGCCCCGTACCCCGTGAAGTGGTCGGCGCTGCCCGCCGCCAGCCGGGCACGGTGCCGCGCGGCCGTCACCAGGCACGGCCCGGGTTCGTCCGTCAGCGGCCCGTCCAGTTCGGCGTAGGGAAGCGTTTCCTCGCCGCCGGTCACCACCACGTGGTGCAGCCGAGGGTTCGCCGCGAGCGTCCCCGCCCGTTCCAGCTCGGCCTCCCGCCCGCCCACGGCGAGGTCGTTGAAGGTGACCGCGAGCAGCCGCTCCCCGGCCCCGGTGCCGTGCCCCAGGACCGTCCCCGGCATCCCGGGCAGCCCGGCGGCCAGCAGGGCGAGCGTTCCCGACGCGGGCCCCCCGGACAGGTCGGCGCCGATCCCCGGCACCGGCATCCCGCGCGCGGCGCGGCGTTCGGCGGGTCCCATGCCGGGCACGGGACCGGGGTCGATGTCGGGCACGTGCCGGGGCGCGGAGAGACGGGCACGCACCGCCTCGACCAGAGCGTCGCGCACAGCGTCGACCGCGCTGTCCGGGTCGGCGGAGGGCGCGGCGACCGCGAGGGAGGCGACCGGCTCGTAGCCGGCGATCTCGCGGGCGCCGTTGCGCAGGATCAGCGCGTGCCCCGGCGGAATGCGCCGTACGCCCTCGTAGGGCGTGGAGTCGTGGAGCGCGGCCGGCACGTCGGGGGCGGCGAGCAGCGCGGCGAGGTGCCCGAAGTCGAGGTTGGCCTCGATGAGGTCGGCCAGGGGCAGGGCCGCGGTCGCGTAGGCCGTACCGCCGGCCCAGGGCGTGTAGAACACCGGCCGCGCGCCCGCCAGATCGCCGCCCACGGTGATCCGGCGGCCCACCTGGACCACCGCCGTGTACGCCCCCGACCAGGCCGTCAGATGCCGAAGTGCCCCTCCGCGCGCGGCGAGCAGTCCGACCCGCAGCTGTTCGTCGGAGGCCCCGCAGGTGCCGAGGACCGCGATCCGGGTCTGCGCGTCGACCGTGACCACGCGCACCTCGTCGGGGCGCCAGTCGCCGACCGCCCACAGCGGATCCGGGTCGCCCCACAGCAGATGGGAACCCACCGGGTGCACGGTCTCACCGTCGCTTCCGGTCGCCCCCGCCGCCCCGATTCCGGAAACGCCCGCGGCGGTGCTGCTCCATCCCACCAACCACCGCATCGACGCCTCCACAGGCTGTGGACAACCAGTGCACCGTACGAACCGGTCACCATGCTGCCATGAAGGGAGCGTGCCGGAGGGCCGGTGGAGTCGCTCGAGATGCGGGGAACGCGCCCCTGTGAACACCCGCGTACGCCTGCGAACACCCATGCGGGACAAGGAACGTGCGACGCGAATGCGCCCCCGATACGCTCCCCAAAAACGCCTAACGCGCCCTCAACTACCATGCTAGGAGGGCTGATAGCCCGCGAAGACGAGGGTCTGTTTTCAGCCAAATCGGCGTCATGGGGACAGGCTCGCGCACGCTCCGTACACAGTCCGCGCGCCGCACGACAGGCGCGCAGCCCGGGAGACGCCACTTCGCCCCCCGGGCCCGTCCGCCGCCCGCGGGGATGTAGGCGGCGGTGTCCCCCAGCCCACTGGATCCAGTACAGCGGGCCGACCCACGCATCATCCATGGAAGCGCTCCCCCGTTGGCCGGAGAAGAGCGCACGGACAGGCGCACGGCCACACAACGGGAGCACGACACAACTGCGCGTATCGGACCCGTACTTCAGTACGGACCACAATCCCGCCATCCGGAACAATGCCCCTTAACGCTTGGGATGCGGCGAACTACGCTGGGTTTACGAATGCCGCATGGTTATGCCAGCGCGGCAGCCGTCTGTGTCGAGGGGTGGCGCATGTCCAGGGAGCAACGCGGGCCGAACGAAAAACTCGGCACCGTTCTCGCCCTCGCGGGAATCAGCAACGCAGGACTCGCGCGTCGCGTCAACGATCTTGGCGCTCAACGCGGGTTGACTCTTCGCTACGACAAGACGTCGGTGGCGCGCTGGGTGTCGAAGGGAATGGTGCCGCAAGGTGCGGCGCCGCATCTCATCGCCGCCGCCATCGGCCAGAAGCTCGGCCGCCCGGTGCCGCTCCACGAGATCGGCCTGGCGGACGCGGATCCCGCGCCGGAGGTGGGCCTCGCCTTCCCCAGGGACGTCGGACAGGCCGTCAGGTCGGCCACGGAGCTCTACCGTCTCGACCTCGCCGGCCGCCGATCTGGTGCGGGCGGCATCTGGCAGTCCCTCGCCGGTTCGTTCGCAGTCAGCGCATACGCAACGCCCGCCTCACGGTGGCTGATAACCCCGGCCGACAGCTCGGTCGCGCGCGAGGTGAACCACTCCGAGGACTCCGGCGCACCGCTCAAAGTCGGCCACAGCGACGTGCAGAAGCTGCGGGAGGCCGCCGAGGACGCCAGGCGCTGGGACTCCAAGTACGGAGGCGGCGACTGGCGTTCGTCCATGGTGCCGGAGTGTTTAAGGGTGGAGGCGGCACCGCTGCTGCTCGGCTCGTACTCCGACGAGGTGGGCCGGGCACTGTTCGGGGCCTCGGCCGAGCTCACCCGTCTCGCGGGCTGGATGGCCTTCGACACGGGCCAGCAGGAGGCGGCGCAGCGGTACTACATCCAGGCGCTGCGGCTGGCCCGGGCCGCCGCCGACGTACCGCTCGGCGGGTATGTGCTGGCGTCGATGTCGTTGCAGGCGACCTACCGGGGCTTCGGAGACGAGGGCGTCGATCTCGCGCAGGCCGCGCTGGAGCGCAACCGGGGGCTGGCGACGGCCCGCACCATGAGTTTCTTCCGGCTCGTCGAGGCGCGGGCACACGCGCGTGCGGGTGACGCCGCGGCGGCCGGAGCGGCGCTCAAGGCGGCCGAGGGGTGGCTGGAGCGGTCCCGGGACGGGGACAACGATCCGTCGTGGCTCGGGTTCTACTCGTACGACCGGTTCGCCGCCGACGCGGCCGAGTGCTACCGGGACCTGAAGGCACCGCGTCAGGTGCGACGGTTCACGGAGCAGGCGCTGTCGAAGCCGACGGAGGAGTTCGTACGGTCGCACGGGCTCCGCCTCGTGGTCTCGGCGGTCGCGGAGCTCGAGTCGGGCAATCTCGACGCGGCGTGCGAGCAGGGCGTGCGGGCGGTGGAGGTCGCGGGGCGGATCTCCTCGGCCCGTACCACCGAGTACGTGAAGGATCTGCTGCATAGGCTGGAGCCGTACGGTGATGAGCCGCGGGTGGTGGAGCTCCGGGAACGGGCCCGGCCGCTGCTGATGGCGCCGGCCTGAGTCCCTGAGGCCGTCACCGCTCCCGCGTTTGAAGTGACTGTCAGTGGTGCAGTGCACTATCGGGTGTGGGAGGTGGTGCAGGTGTCGACGGGGATCGCTTACGACTGTGACGTGCTCGTGGTCGGTGGGGGCATTGTCGGACTGTCCACGGCGTACGCGATCACGCGCAGCGCGCCCGGTACGCGGGTCGTCGTGCTGGAGAAGGAGGCGGGGCCCGCTCGGCATCAGACCGGGCGCAACAGCGGGGTGATCCACAGCGGGATCTACTACCGGCCCGGGTCGCTCAAGGCGCAGTACGCGGCGCGGGGCGCCGCCGAGATGGTCAAGTTCTGCGCGGAGTACGGCATCGCTCACGCCGTCACCGGCAAGCTGATCGTCGCCACCGAGCGCAGCGAGCTGCCACGGCTGCACGGCCTGGTGCAGCGCGGACGGGAGAATGGCATTCCGGTGCGCGAGCTGGGTGCCGCCCAGATCGCGGAGTACGAACCCGAGGTCGAGGGGCTCGCCGCCATACACGTCGGGACCACCGGCGTATGCGACTTCGTCGGGGTCGCACGGCAGCTGGCCGAGGCGTCGGGGGCGGAGATCCGGTACGGCGCCGAGGTGCGGCGGATCGACCGGCGGCCGGAGCTCGGGGTCGCCGTGCTGACGGGCGCCGGGGACGTCGTACGGGCGCGGGTGCTGGTGAACTGCGCCGGGCTGCACTGCGACGAGGTGGCCCGGCTGACCGGGGACGATCCAGAGATGCGGATCGTGCCGTTCCGGGGGGAGTACTACACGCTGGCGCGGCCCGAGCTGGTGCGGGGACTGGTGTATCCGGTACCGGACCCGGCGTTTCCGTTCCTCGGGGTGCATCTCACGCGCGGGATCGACGGCGGCGTGCACATCGGGCCCAACGCGGTCCCGGCGCTGGCCCGGGAGGGGTACGACTGGAGGACCGTACGGCCTCGGGAGCTGGGGGCGACGCTGGCCTGGCCGGGATCGTGGCAGATAGCCCGGCGGCACTGGCGGTACGGCACGGGTGAGCTGCGGCGCTCGGTGTCGCGGAGAGCGTTCACTACGGCTGTGCGCAGGCTGCTGCCTGCCGTGACCGCGGACGATCTGGTCCCTTCGGCGGCCGGGGTGCGGGCACAGGCGGTACTGCGGGACGGCACGCTGGTGGACGACTTCCTGATCCGCGAGGGCGCTCGCGCGGTGCACGTACTGAACGCCCCCTCACCCGCAGCGACAGCCTCCCTGCCGATCGGCCGGGAGGTGGCCCGAAGAGCGCTGGAGACCCTGCGCACGGCGTGACGGACGCGGGCGCCACCACCCGCCGGTGGCGACTCGGACACGGCTGTCCCGGACGCGGCCACCCAGACCCGACAGCCAGAACATCCCTGCGCAGCATTCGTCCCCCAGGTCGCCGTAAAATCGATCCCACTGTGTCTGACTCCCTCAACGCCCCCGAAGCCCCCCGGTCCCGGCCCGCCGCCGACGAGTCCGGTCTGCACGTGCCCGGTGCCCCCGTTCGGCGCAGCCGGGCCAAAGGGGAGCCGCGGTTTCCCGACGGGCCCAGTGCCGATCCCGCGGGATCGCACTTCGAGCGGCGGATCCGGAGCTTTCAGCCGCGCCGCAGCCGGGTGACGGCCGGGCAGGCGGACGCGTTGCAGCGGTTGTGGCCCACGTGGGGCCTCGACATCGACGGGCAGCGCACGATCGACCTCGGTGAGATGTTCGGCAACGACCACCCGGTCGTGCTGGAGATCGGCTTCGGGATGGGTGAGGCCACCGCGCAGATGGCCGCCGCGGAGCCGGGGATCAACATCCTCGCCGTCGATGTGCACACCCCCGGTCAGGGAAACCTGCTCAATCTCGCCGAGCAGCACAAGCTGTCCAACGTCCGGGTCGCCAACGGCGACGCCATCATCCTGCTGCGCGAGATGCTCGCCGAGGACTCGCTCGACGGGCTGCGCGTCTACTTCCCGGACCCCTGGCCCAAGAAGCGGCACCACAAGCGGCGGCTGATCCAGCCGGAGTTCCTGGACCTGGCCGCGACGCGGCTGCGGCCGGGCGCGCTGGTGCACTGCGCGACCGACTGGGAACCGTACGCCGAACAGATGCTCGACGTGCTCACCGCGCATCCCGACTTCGAGAACACACAGGCAGACGGCGGTTTTGCGTCGCGTCCCGACTTCCGGCCGCTGACCCGTTTCGAGGGGCAGGGACTGGACAAGGGACATGTCGTGAACGACCTGCTGTTCCGCTGCGTACAGCACGGCGACCGACCCGACCGATCCGACCAGTCCCCCACCGGCGCCTGATCACCCGCCCCGCCTGCGGGCGGCGCCTCTGTCTCGTTAAGGTCGATGCTGTGGCCACCTGTCCCCCGTATCCGACGCACCCCGGTGACCCCACCGGCGGCGCCGCGCTGCGGCACGCGCACTGGTGGCAGCGGAAGTGGGTGCGCTACGGCGCCCTGATCACGCTTCTCACGCTGTCCGGGCTCGTCATCCTCGCCCTGGTCCGCCAACAGACCGGCACCGAAGGGTTCCTGGTCGGCCTCGGCCTCGCCGTCCTGCCCGTACCGCTGCTCATAGCCGCGTTCCGCTGGCTCGACCGGGTCGAACCGGGCCCCTGGCGCAATCTGCTGTTCGCCTTCGCCTGGGGCGCCTGCGCGGCGGCGCTGATAGCGATCATCGCCAACAGCTTCGCGACGAAGTGGATAGCGACGGCGACCGCCGATCCGACCAGCGCCGACACCCTCGGCGCGACCGTGATAGCGCCGATCGTCGAGGAGTCGGCCAAGGCCGCGGCCGTCGTGCTGGTCTTCCTGTTCCGCAGACGGGACTTCACCGGGATCGTCGACGGGGTGGTGATAGCGGGGGTCACCGCCACCGGCTTCGCCTTCACCGAGAACATCCTCTACCTCGGTACCGCCTTCGGCACCGACCAGCTCAACGGCCATGGCGGCATCGCCTCCGTCACCGCCGCGACCTTCTTCGTACGCGTCGTGATGTCGCCGTTCGCGCACCCCCTCTTCACCGTCCTCACCGGCATCGGCTTCGGCATCTCCGCGCTCTCGGCGGAACGCCAGCACGTACGGCGGGTGCTCGTCCCGCTGTCCGGACTGCTGCTCGCGATGGGCATGCACGCGATGTGGAACGGCTCCTCGACGCTCGGGGAGTACGGGTTCTTCGCGGTGTACGCGATGTTCATGGTGCCGGCGTTCGCGCTACTGACCTGGCTGGTCATCTGGACGCGGCAGCGGGAGCTGAGGACCGTCCGCGAGGAACTGCCCGCGTACGCCGTCGCCGGGTGGCTGGCGCCGACCGAGCCGTACGTACTGGGCTCGATGCGGGCGCGACGGGTGGCGCGGGAGTACGCGCGGCGGCAGTTCGGCGGGCGGCCCGCGGCACGGGCGGTCTCGCAGTACGAGGCGTACGCGACGTCCTTGGCGTTCCTGCGGCGCCGGGGGCGGCTCGGGCGGGCGAACGCCGACTTCGTCGTACGGGAGCGGGAGTTGTTGCACGAGCTGTGGCGGCGGCGGGACGTCGCGCGGCCCGCGCTGGACCACGCGGCCCGGATGACGGCGCCGCCGCTACCGGTGGCCGCGCCGCCCTGGCCGGTGTACGGGGTGTACGGCTATCCGCCGCAACCGGTCCAGCCGGTCCAGCCGACGGTGCCGTATCCCGCGTACAACCCGTACCGGACGTAGCTCGACCAGAGCAAGACCCGTGGGCGCCCTGCTCGGCGCGGCCGCCCTCGCGGCTTGCCTTTGCAGTGCCCGCCACGGCCGCCACCGCACGCCAGGCCACTCCGCCGCGCGAGACCGCGACGCCGGCCGCTCAGCGCCCGGCACCGCCGGTCGGCAGCCGCGCCCGCGTCAGGCCGACGCCTCCGTCAGGCGCGCCGCCTCCTCCTCCGTCAGCTTCAGCTCCGCCACCCCCAGCAGGGCCGGGAGCTGTTCCACCGTACGCGCGGATGCGATCGGGGCCGCGACCGTGGGCCGGGACGCGAGCCAGGCGAGGGCGACCGTGGCGACCGGGACGCCGTGGGACTCGGCGATGTCGTCCAGGGCCGCGAGGACCTTGCGGCCGCGTTCGGTCTCCAGGTGCTTGCCGGCGCCCGTGGCGCGCGCACTCTCCACCGTCGTACCGGGGCGGTACTTGCCGGTGAGGAAGCCGGAGGCGAGGGCGTAGTACGGGACGGCGGCGAGGCCCTCGCGCGCGGCCACCGCCTGCAGCTCGCCCTCGTAGGTGTCACGGGAGACCAGGTTGTACTGGGGCTGCAGGGCGACATAGCGTGCCAGACCCTCGCGGTCCGAGAAGGCCAGGGACTCCGCCAGGCGCGCGGCGGAGATGTTGGAGGCACCGATCGCCCGCACCTTGCCCGCCTTCACCAGCTCGTCCAGCGCGCCGATGATCTCCTCGACCGGCACCTCGGTCTTGTCGAAGTGGGTGTAGTACAGGTCGATGTGGTCGGTGCCCAGGCGCTGCAGCGAGGCGTCGGCGGCGGCCTTGATGTTGGTGGCGGTCAGGCCGGGGAAGTCGGGGTGCTGGCTGACCTTCGTGGCGATGACGACGTCGTCGCGGTTGCCCCGAGCCGCCAGCCACTTGCCGATGACGGTCTCGGACTCGCCGCCGGAGTTGCCGTCGACCCAGGCCGAGTAGGAGTCGGCCGTGTCGACGAAGTTGCCGCCCGCGGCGGTGTACGCGTCGAGGACGGCGAAGGACTGGGCCTCGTCGGCCGTCCAGCCGAACACGTTGCCGCCGAGGGTGAGCGGGAAGACCTCGAGGTCGGAGGATCCGAGCTTGCGAAGCGGAGAAGTAGTCATGTCCTACGTCAACGCACGCACCGGACGCCGACCTTCCGCATCGGCCGCAAAATCGCCGTAAACCTCAGGGGTTGAGCCCCTTGCCGCGCAGCCACGTCATCGGGTCGATCCCGTCGGCCGAGCCGCCCGGGTGGACCTCCAGGTGCAGGTGCGCGCCGGTCACGTTGCCCGTGGCACCCACGCGGCCGATGACGTCACCGGTGCCGACCTTCTGGCCGACGCTGACGTTGATCGAGGACTGGTGGCAGAACCACAGCTCGGTGCCGTCGTCGAGGGTCAGGATCGTGCGGTAGCCGTAGGAACCGGCCCAGCCGGCCTCGGTGATGGTGCCGCTGTGGATGGCCTTGATGAGCGTGCCGGTGGGCGCGGCGAAGTCGAGGCCCGTGTGGTAGCCGGAGGACCACAGGGAACCGGCCTGACCGAAGGTGCCCGTGATGGTGTACGACGAGGTCGGCAGCGTGTACTGCTTGGCGAGCTCGGCCAGGCGCGCGGCCTCGGCCTTCTTCGCGGCCTCCTCCTCCGCCTTCTTCTTCGCGGCGGCGGCCTTCTCCTGAGCGTCCTTCTCCGCCTTGGCGGCGGCCGCGTCGGCCTCCTTCTCGGCGGCGGCAGCGACGGCCTGGGCGGCCTTGGTGTCGAGCTGGCCCTGCTGCACCTCGGCCTGGGCCAGGATGCGCGAGCGCAGCGCCTCACCGGCGTCCGAGGTGCCCTTGGCGGTGTCGGTGGTGGTGGCGCCGACGCTGCTGAAGGCGCTCGTGTCGTCCGCGGCGGAGTCGGAGTCGCCCGAGATGAGCGAATCAACGGAGGGCAGGTCGGGCAGGGAGATGGAGACCGGCGGCTTGCCGGTGTTGGCGCTGGCCATCCCGCCCGCGCTGACGGCGGCTATGACGCCGACGCCCAGAACGGTGGAGCTGCGGGCGAATCCCCCGCCACGCTGCTTGGCGACGCGATGCCGGCCACGTACGGCGGGGAGGGTCTCCGCGGTGGGGTTCCACTCCCCCAGCAAGGCCTCGTCGTCGGTGCGGTAGCCGCCGTACACAAGTGTGTCGGTACTGCGCTGACCGGGCTCGAACGGAGCCTCAGGGGCAGGCGGGTTCGCCACTTGGGCGCACTCCTTTCCTTCCTTCTCGCCTACCGGGTTAGCTGACGGGTTCGGAGCAGGAAGGTCTCCTACGCGCGTATACCCACCGTGCTGCCACGGCGGACTACGAGCGATTCACCCCAAGTTGGTGGTTCCCCGGTTCCCTTGCGGAATTCGGCGCGTGAGCACGGAGCCGTCTCTTGTGACGGCTGGGACGACCGCGCTGCGTTATCGAACGTTAATAGACCCGGGGGCTCGATTCCAAGCTGTTCCGCTTGATCATTAACGAAATCCCGCAGGACTTACGGCCCATGAACGGTGAAAAACGGGCGAGTTGACCTCACCTCAGGCAACTCACAGGTTTTGACGGCGCGTCAGTGGTTATGCGGAGGGCGCTCACCCGCTCACCCCACGTCACGAAGGCCGCCGTACGGCGAGCAGCGTGGCCCCGCGGGGGAAGCCGTACTCCTCGCCCCGGTCGGGTCGGATGCCGCGGCGTACCGGTCACCGCCGGGGAAACGCTGAGGGCCGGAATCCAGTTACTGGATTCCGGCCCTCAGCCTTGAGTAGCGGGGACAGGATTTGAACCTGCGACCTCTGGGTTATGAGCCCAGCGAGCTACCGAGCTGCTCCACCCCGCGTCGTTGTGTGACCAGCATACGTCATCCCCGGGGTGGTTCGCGCCAGGGTGGCGGTCGGGCGGGCGAGAGCGGCGTACCGTGGCGCCCCTCATGGAGACGAGGAGGGCCTCATGGCCGCAGCCGACGAGCGACCGGTGGAGATCGACAGGCGGGACATCCCGCTCTCCGGCGGCCGGACCCTGCGGGTGACGGAGTTCGGCAACGGCAGCATCCGGCTGGCGGTGCGGGCGGGTTCGCCCTACGTGGTGACGAGCCTGGAGCAGATCGACGACGGGGCCGTACTGAAGCTCTCTCCCGGCCGCGAAGGGTCCAGCGCCCACCGGAACTGGGTCCGCGACCACGGCGGCGCCGGGGACGGCCGTCCGGAGTGAGCCCCGCCCGGGTCCCGATGGTGTAGCGGGCTACACCGTGCGCCCGGGCCCGGTCATCTAGCGTGAGCCGCATGTGGAAGTCGGTGCAGCGTGCGGCGATGGCGACCGTGCACCTCGTGGTGGCCGCGGCGATGTGCTTCGGCGTGTACATCTTCATCACCGTGCTGCTGATCGCCGCCATCGGCACGCTCGCCGTGGTCGGCTGCTGGCTGCTGCCCGAGGCCATACTGCTGATACGGCGGATCGCCGGCGCCAAGCGCAACCTGACCGCCCTGTGGACGGGCAGGGAGATCCCCGAGGCGTACACGCCGATGACCGGCACGCTCCGCGAGCGGCTGAGGATTTCCGTGCGGGACCCCGGCACGCTCAGGGACTTGCGCTGGATGGTCTCCTATTACCTCTACGGCGCCCTCCTCGCCCTCGCCCTCCCGCTGTGGCCCCTCGGCCTGGTGGTCGACGGCGTGTGGGCAGGCGCCCTGCGCCGCGGCCCGGTCGTCCTGCCGCTGATCGTGAGGCTCGCGGACACCGAGGCCCGTTGGTCGACCGCGCTGCTCATGCCCTCCCCGAAGGCCAGGCTGGCCCGGCGGGTCGAGGAGCTGAAGGAGACCCGGGCCGACGCCATCGCCGCTCACGAGGCCGAACTGCGCCGCATCGAGCGGGACCTGCACGACGGCGCCCAGGCCAACCTCGTGGCGCTCTCCATGCGGATCGGACTGGCCAAGCGGGCCTACGACCGTGACCCCGACGCCGCCCGAAGGCTGCTGGACGACGCCCAGGACCAGGCCGAACAGGCGCTGACGGAGCTGCGGCAGGTGGTGCGCGGCATCCATCCGCCGATCCTCACCGACCGGGGTCTCGTCGGCGCGGTGCGGGCGCTGGCGTCGAGCAGCGGGCTCGCGGTCGGCGTCGAGGACGGCGGTCTGGACGCGGGCACCCGGGCGCCGGCGGCGGTGGAGGCCGCGGCCTACTTCGTGGTCGCCGAGTCCCTCACCAATGTGGCCAAGTACAGCGGGGCGGACCGAGCCGAGGTCCGGCTCGCCCGCACCCGGCGCGGCCTGACCGTGCGGGTGCGGGACGAGGGCCGGGGCGGCGCCGACGAGTCCGCGGGTTCGGGTCTGATCGGGATGCGGCGCAGGGTGGCCGCGCTCGACGGGACCTTCGAAGTGACCAGCCCCGCCGGGGGCCCGACCGTGATCGATGTGGAGCTGCCGTGCGTGTGGTGATCGCCGAGGACAACGCCCTCCTGAGAGAGGGGCTCGTCCTCCTGCTGACGTCCTCCGGACACGAGGTGGTGGCCGTCGTCGGCACCGGCCCGGACATCCTGCCCGCCGTGCTGGAGCACCGGCCGGACGTGGCGGTGCTCGACGTGCGCATGCCGCCCGGCTTCCGCGACGAGGGGCTGCGGGCCGCCCTCGAGGCGCGCGAGCGGATCCCGGGACTGCCTGTGCTGGTGCTCTCGCAGTACGTCGAGGAGTCGTACGCCGCCGAACTGCTGGGCGGTGGCAGCAGCGGGGTCGGCTACCTGCTGAAGGACCGGGTGGGCCGGGTCGACGAGTTCCTCGACGCGCTGGAGCGGGTCGCGGCCGGGGGCACCGCGCTCGACCCCGAGGTCGTCACCGAACTGCTCACCCGCCGCCGCGACACCCCCGTCGACTCCCTCACCCCGCGCGAGCGCGAGGTGCTGAAGCTGATGGCCGAGGGTCACGACAACACCACCATCGCGAAGACCCTTGTCGTCACCGAGCGCTCGGTCAGCAAGCACATCGGCAACGTCTTCCTCAAGCTGGGCCTGCCGCCGAGCGACAGCGGCCACCGGAGGGTGCTGGCGGTACTGGCGTATCTGGCGCACACGCCCAGGTGACGCTCATCCGACGCCGAGCTCGGTCAACTCCCCCAGCGGCAGCGTGTGCTGGGTCTGCAGAACCTTCGCGCGCAGGTAGCGGACGTTGTGGGCGGTGGTGAAGACGCCGGTGGGGACACGGTCGCGGACGTCGATGCCGAGGTCGCGCAACTGGCCCGCCTTGTCGGGGTTGTTGGACAGCAGGTCCAGCTCCCCGATGCCCAGGGAGCGGAGCATCTGCGCGGCCGCCGTGTAGTCGCGGGCGTCCTCGGGCAGGCCCAGCGCGGTGTTCGCGGCGTAGGTGTCGAGGCCCTGGTCCTGAAGGGCGTACGCGTCGAGCTTGTTGTAGAGGCCGATGCCGCGGCCCTCCTGGCGGAGGTAGAGCAGGACGCCGCCGCGCTCGGCGATGCGCTCGACCGCCTCGCGCAGCTGCGGGCCGCAGTCGCAGCGGGCGGAGCCGAAGACGTCGCCGGTGAGGCACTCGGAGTGCAGGCGCACCAGGGGGGTGGGTCCCGGGTCGCCGAGGACGACGGCGAGGTGCTCCTGGCCGTCGGTCAGGCCGTGGAAGGTGACGAGCTCGGCGTCTACGCGGTAGCCGTCCCCGAAGCGCAGCGGGACACGGACGCGGGAGCGCTGGGTGGCGGCGGGCAGGTCGGGCATGCGGGTACTCCGGTTCGTAGGCCTACCTGCTTCAGATTTGAAGCAGTTCTACTGATTCGAGACCCTACCCCATGCTTTAAATTTGAAGCAATGGATTTATGGCGCTCGTCACGCGGAGCGTTTTTCAGGAGCAGGAAGGGGACGAGCGCCGGCGCCAGGGAACCACCTCGGAGCCGCCGCCTTCACCCAGGAGCCCTTCGGTGACGCTCGTGAAGATCTCCTCCAGCTGCCCCACCTGCTCGGGGGTGAGCCGGTCGAAGAGCGCGGCACGGACCGTCTCCACATGCCCGGGCGCCGCCTGTTCCAGCACCGCCATACCCTCGTCCGTGAGGACCGCGACGCTGCCGCGCTTGTCCCACTGGCAGCTCTCGCGCCGCACCAGCCCGTCCTTCTCCAGCCGGGCGACCGCATACGTCAGCCGGGGCCGGGTGATCTTCAGACCCTCGGCGAGCTCGGTCATCCGAAGCCGTCGCTCCGGCACCTCGGAGAGGGTGGCCAGGATGGAGTAGTACACGTGCGGCATACCGGCCTCCTGTTGGAGCTGCCGGTCGATGGTGTCCTCCAGGAGGAACGCGGCCGCGATGTACGCGCGCCAGGCGCGTTGCTCGTCGGGGCTGAGCCAGCGGGTCGTCATGTCCCCAGTGTAGGTTTGCTTCAAACTTTAACCAAGCCCCGCCATCCGTATGCGAGAGGGACAGCCCCGATGCCCCACCCCTACGTCCTCCTCTCCGCCGCGGTATCCCTCGACGGATACCTCGACGACACCGGCCCCGACCGCCTCCTGCTGTCCAGCCCGGCCGACTTCGACCGCGTCGACGAGGTCCGCGCCTCCGTGGACGCCATCCTCATCGGCGCGGGCACGATCCGCGCCGACAACCCCCGCCTGCTGGTGAACTCCGAGGCACGCCGCGCGGCCCGGGTCGCCGCCGGGAAGCCGCCGTACCCCCTGAAGGTCACGGTCAGCGGCTCGGGCGACCTGGACCCGTCCGCGAACTTCTGGCACACGGGCGGCGAGAAGCTTCTCTGTACGACGGACAAGGGCGCGGAGCGGGCCCGCTCCCTGGGTCTCGCGGCCGACGTGATCTCCCTCGGTCCCGAACTGGACTGGCACCGGCTGCTGGAGCACCTGCACGAGGAGCGCGGGGTGGACCGTCTGATGGTGGAGGGCGGCGGCCGGGTCCACACCCAGCTTCTCCAGCAGGGCCTGGCGGACGAGCTGCAGCTGGTCCTCGCCCCCCTCTTCGTGGGCACCCCGGACGCCCCCCGCCTCTTCGGCCCGGGCACCTACCAGGCAGGCCGCCTCCGCCTCGTGGAGTCCCGACGGATCGAGGACGTGGTTCTCATGCGCTACGAGCCCACCGCCCCCGGCACGGGCGTGCAGGCGTCCCCCGCGGACCGCCACTGGCTCTCCCTGGCCTGCGAGTTGGCGACCCTGTGCCCGCCCTCGGAGACGGCGTTCAGCGTGGGCGCGGTGGTGGTGGCCGCCGACGGCACGGAGCTGGCCCGCGGCCACTCCAGGGAGGCCGGCGATCCGGTGGTCCACGCCGAGGAGGCGGCCCTGGCGAAGATCGGTCCGGCCGACCCCCGCCTGGCCACGGCCACCGTGTACACGAGCCTGGAGCCCTGTACCCGGCGGGCGTCCCGCCCCTTCCCCTGCGCCCGGCTGATCCTGGACGCGGGAGTACGCCGGGTGGTGACGGCGTGGCGGGAGCCGGACACCTTCGTGGCGGGCGCCGACGGGACGGGTTTGCTCACAGGAGCGGGCGTGAACGTGGTGGTGCTGGGCGAGTACGAGGACCGTGCGAAGGCTCCCAACCGCCACCTGCTGTGACCCCGCGCCCCGCCGGTCTCGGCCGATGGCGTACGCCCGGTAAATCGTCTCCACCGAACGGTCCCCGGCGGAGTCGGTCACCTCGGAGCGCAGGGCGACCGCACCGGATGCCGGATTGTGGACGGACGCCTGCCAGGCGGATCAAAGCGGAGAGACACGTCTGATCAAGCTGTGGCCAAGAAACGTCACGCAAAAACGCCGGGGCCGCGCGGCATGCGCCGCGCGGCCCCGAACGTCACGCGAAAGATCAGGCAGTGGTGATGTTCTCCGCCTGCGGGCCCTTCTGGCCCTGGACGACGTCGAACGTCACGGTCTGGCCCTCCTGGAGCTCACGGAAGCCCGAGGAGTTGATCGCGGAGTAGTGCGCGAAGACGTCCGGACCGCCGCCGTCCTGGGCGATGAAGCCGAAGCCCTTCTCCGCGTTGAACCACTTCACAGTTCCCGTAGCCATAGTCATGCCTTCCAGTCGATGAACGCCCTCCCCCTGTGGGGAAGACGGAGGTGATCGCCCTGGTCCCTGCGGCACAGCACAGCAAAGCGCCCACACCTAAGGCGTGGGCAAGGGGAACTCCGAACCACGACAGCTGGCACAGACGCTACCGGTCCGCACCCGCCGCCACCATAGGAAACGGCCGCGTGGTCTGACGGGTCGCGTCTGTCCCGTCGGTCAGACGGACAAGGGGGTGCCGCTGCCGAGCAGTGCGGAGGCCCGCTGCAACGCGCTTTCGCCGTGCGCCGGTGCGGCCTCGGGAAGGGCGCGGCAGGTGAAGCCGAGCTGGGACATGGCCCGAAGAACCTCGCCGGCACTGAAATCGCGGCGGTCCTGACGGGTGATGACCTGGCCGACCTGCTTGAGGGGATAGTGGCGACGTCCGATGATCACGGACTCGCCGGTGACCGGTTCGGGTTTGACACCCTTCATCGATTCCAGCACGCCGATCTTGGTCAGGTCGAACGGGAAGCGGGCGATGACACAGCGCATGATGCCTCACAGGGAGAAGGGGGGACGGGGAGACGGAGCCGGGACAGCGGTGAAGCGGGTCAGCGGAACAGGGCGAGGAGCCCGTTGCCGTCGGTGACGTCACGCAGGCGGATTCGGTCCGTGTAACCAAGGCCGTCGCGAACGGCGTTGAGCTGGGCCCGCGTGACCAGGCCGACGCGCTGACCGTCCTCGTCACAGACGACCAGACGGCCCGTACGGGCGGCCGCCATCACGGACAGCGCCACCTCGACGGTCATGTCCCCCCAGACCCGTGGCCCGGCCACGTCCCTGGTGTCGGTCGGCGTGCCGTGCCCGGGGCGGGCGCTCATGGGGCGGGTCTGCGTCTGGACCAGCGTCAAAGGGTGCCTCCTGCGGAGATGGGCCGGCTTGCTGATCACGAAGGTGCTAGGGCCTGTCGTTTGGATCAGGTCGGCTACGAGGGGCGGTGCGTTGCGGGCCGACCCGAGCGGGGTCTGGTGCGTGCAACTGCAAGGCGGAGGAGGGAGTCGACGCGGAGCGTCGGCGACCGACGACAACGCCGCTGGGGGCACCCCCTCTGGGGGAGTGCGTGCCAGACCCCGCGACGCCGAGCTGATCCAAACGAGAGGACCTAGGCCGCCGCAACGGCGGCAGACTGCCGTACGGACCCGCGGCGGGCCGCCGAGGCGGGGCGGCGGCGACCGCGTGAGGTGGCGCCGCGCTTCTTGGGGCGTTCGACCACCGGTGCGGTGATGACGACCGGGATGCCGGACGGGGCCTGGGCGCCGGTGATGCGGTGCAGGGCCTCGTCACCGACGCGGACCTGGGTGGTCAGCGGGGTGATGCCGGCCGCCACCATGAGGCGGCTCATGTCGCGGCGCTGGTTGGGGGTGACCAGGGTGACGACGCTGCCGGACTCGCCGGCGCGGGCCGTACGACCGCCGCGGTGCAGGTAGTCCTTGTGGTCGGTGGGCGGGTCGACGTTGACGACGAGGTCGAGGTTGTCGACGTGGATCCCGCGCGCCGCGACGTTGGTCGCCACCAGCACGTTGACGTGCCCGGACTTGAACTGCGTCAGCGTGCGGGTGCGCTGCGGCTGGGACTTGCCGCCGTGCAGGGCCGCGGCGCGGACACCGCTGTGCAGGAGGTGCTCGGTGAGGCGGTCGACGGCGTGCTTGGTGTCGAGGAACATGATCACCCGGCCGTCGCGGGCGGCGATCTCGGTGGTGGCCGTGTGCTTGTCGGCGCCGTGGACATGCAGCACGTGGTGCTCCATCGTCGTGACCGCGCCCGCCGAGGGATCGACGGAGTGCACGACGGGGTCGCTGAGGTAACGGCGCACGAGCAGGTCGACGTTGCGGTCGAGGGTGGCGGAGAACAGCATGCGCTGGCCGCCGGGGCGGACCTGGTCGAGCAGCGCGGTGACCTGGGGCATGAAGCCCATGTCGGCCATCTGGTCGGCCTCGTCCAGAACGGTGATGGAGACCTGGTCCAGCCGGCAGTCGCCGCGGTCGATGAGGTCCTTGAGGCGCCCCGGGGTGGCGACGACGACCTCGGCGCCCCCGCGCAGCGCGCTCGCCTGCCGGCCGATCGACATCCCGCCCACGACCGTGGCGAGCCGCAGCCTCACGGAACGGGCGTACGGGGTGAGTGCATCGGTGACCTGCTGGGCCAACTCACGCGTCGGTACGAGAATCAGCCCGAGCGGCTGCCTGGCCTCGGCGCGCCGACCGGCCGTACGGGCCAGCAGCGCCAGCCCGAAGGCGAGGGTCTTGCCGGAGCCGGTGCGGCCGCGGCCGAGGACGTCCCGGCCGGCCAGGGAGTTGGGCAGGGTCGCCGCCTGGATCGGGAACGGTACGGTCACGCCCTCCGAGCCGAGCGCTGCGAGCAGTTCCCCGGGCATGTCGAGGTCGGCGAAGGCCTCCACGGCGGGAAGCGCGGGGGTGACGGACTTGGGAAGGGCGAACTCCCCCTGTACCGCGGCGGGTCGGCGGCCCTGACCACCGGACCGGCGCGGGGCCGGCGAACCGAACCGGCCGCCACCCCTTCCGGAGTCGGCACTGCCGTTACGGGTGCGGGCGAAGCGGTCGTTCGTACGTGTGCGGTTCATGCGGAACCTTCCTCGATTGCGGCACGTATCAAGGAATTCCCGCAGCGATGAGCGGCACGGTGAATTGCAAGAAAAGGCCGGTGGAACGCGACGGCGAATCTGGCCGACGGTAAATTCGTACGGGCAGGGAAAATCACTGCGGGAAACGCCGGAAATGCGAGCAGCTGGGGCCCGCACCCCGAAGGATGCGGGCCCCAGCTGCAAGTGCGGGTGAGCGTCAGGCGGGAACGATGTTCTCGGCCGTCGGGCCCTTCTGGCCCTGCGCGATGTCGAAGGTCACCTTCTGGCCCTCGAGCAGCTCCCGGAAGCCTTGGGCGGCGATGTTCGAGTAGTGGGCGAACACGTCAGCGCCGCCACCGTCCTGCTCGATGAAGCCGAAGCCCTTTTCTGCGTTGAACCATTTCACCGTACCGGAAGCCATGCCATATCTCCTTCAAACACACCTGCAACTGAGATCGACAGTAGCACGCCGCAGCGGTTTGTGTGCGGTAAGGATTCCTGCTCTGCTTTTAACGTCAGAGAACCTGTCCGCATGTTCGGCTGAAATCTCACCTCACGGGCACAGCTATTGAATAATTCGGAGCGCAGACGCCCAGTCACTGACGGCGGACGCGGTCCCGCGCAGGGGTCCTGGCCAGACGGCCAAGTCCCCCTGCATCGGGGTGCACCGGCCTGTGCGACGGGCGGCCTGGGTGCATCTCGCTCAGCCGCCGCCCGACTTCGCGGTGCGAGGCGGAGATGCTGGTGGCGGCCTGCATGGGCCTCGTGCGTCCAGGGTCAGTGCAGGGCTTCGATGGCGCGAAGGATCAGGGCGCGGGCGTCGACGCCGTACACGGCCATGGTCCGCAGTCGGTCGAACGTCTCCAAGTACTCAGCGACTTCGCCGGGCTGGGTCACGCTCACTTCGGCGGACACGAGTTCGACGGACACAAGCCGGTCGTCGTAGATGTGGAAGGTCTCCTCCGGCCAGTGCGTGCGCCGGATCGTCATGGGGATGATGCCGAGGGACACCGCGGGCAGTGCGCCGGCGGTGAGGAGGTAGCCGAGCTGAGCGGCCATCGCGTCCGGGTCGGCGATCTGGCAGTACAGCACCGGCTCTTCGATGACGACGACGAAGCGGTGGCCCTGCTCGTGGACGATGCGGGAGCGCTCGACGCGGGCGCGTGCGGCCTGGGCGCTGTCGTCGACGTCCAGGCCGTGAACGCTCGCGGCGATTCCGAGGACGGCGAGCGCGTACCCCTCCGTCTGGAGGAGGCCCGGGACGAGGCCGGCCGAGTACATGCGGTGGGACTCCGTCGCGCGGAAGAGTTGCACTCGGCTTTCCTGGAGGTGCCGCAGACCGGAACGGACCTGGTCGCGCCACTGCCGGTACATCGACTCGGCGTTGATGGACTGGACGACGAGGTCCTGCGCCTGGTCGTCGGCCTGTGTGGCGGCGCACCATCGGCGGATGTCGGTTGCCGATGGGCCGGTGAGGGCGTTCTCGATGCGGGACGTCTTCGAGTAGTGCCAGCCACACGCGGCAGCCAGCTGCACGACCGTCAGGCCGGCTTCCTTGCGGAGGTCGCGCAGCCGGTGGGCTATGGCTTCGCGTGCGGCCTGGGCAGAGGAGGACGGCGAGGCAGGCATGGGCTGGCGGCCGGTGCTTTCTGGTCAGTGGATGTCGTACTGGTCATGGGGGATCGAGCGATCCCAGACTGCAGCGAACGCCTCCGAGCACAGCTTCGCGGCGGCGGGGTCGTCGGACGTCTCGTGGCCGATCATGGCCCCGTTGCCGGAGAAGTATCCCCAGCGGATCACCTGGTCGTCGAAGAGCCAGAAGTCGTTGCCCGGGAGGGCGAGGTCTGAGGCGCGGCGGCGGGGCAGCCAGCGGACGTCTTCGCCCGCCAGCAGGTTCACGACGGTGGAGGCATGCTCGTAGCGGATGTAGTCGGAGACGGGCTCGGACACGATGCGGGCGCGCCGCACGGCGACGCCGCGGCTGCGGACCTGGGAGACGAGGCCGACCCAGGGTGCCCAGTCCGGCGAGGCGGGGTCGGTGTCGAGGCGGCCGGTTTCCAGCCAGGCCCGGAAGTCGTCGGCCTCTTCGGCGACTCCGTAGTGGTCCCGCATCTCGAGGTGCACGGCAGAGCGCGTGCAGTCCGCCATGAGCTCAGCGATCGTCGACTCGCTCGACGGCATCACACGCCTCCCTGATCATCTGCACCATCCTGGCGGGGATCCGGATCACGGCCTCGCCGTCCGGGATCCCGACGGCATGCCCCGGTACCTCGAATGCCGAGCACTCTGCTTCGAGTTCGGGGCCTGGCTTCCATCCCTGGAGGACGAGTTCCTGCTTCTCCTGGTCGACCCACACGGTGGGTGAGTCTGCTGTCTTCGTGTCGGGGTCGATCCCGATGAACCGTAGCGGCACGCCTGTCTCCGTCCACACGATGTGCAGTCCTTTGCGCCACCATCACGCAGGTGGAGGTGCCGGTCAAGGATGCGAACGGGTCAATCACCCGCGCTAGAAGGCACCTTGCAAAGATCTGCACATTACTGGCCGGGTGCACATTGCCCCTCCTAGCGTTCGGGAGATACGTAAGAACCCGACAGCCGCGCGAACGGCTCCGGGGGTGGCCGACTGGTTGGAGTCGACATGGCCGAGCCTGCGCAGGCAGCCGATATCACGAACACCCCCACCGGCTACGGCTGGTGCGCATGGCACCAGGGCCACGCCCAGGGTGTCCGGCTGATCCAAATGCATGAGCAGGGGTCCGGTCCCGGAGGGAACTGCTTCGCCTGTCGGCCGTGCCGTGAGGCCTACGACCTGGCGCCGCTCGCCGACCGGCCGTGAGCTGGAAACCCGAGCCGCCGCCCCCTACGGGCCTGTCCTACGAGCAGTACTCCGGGCGGCCTGCTGCTGGTGCGGCAAAGCCCTGTGGCGCGGCGCCATGAGCGCGGGCGTATCACGCAGCGCACAAGGCGCCCATGTCCTCGACATCCAGGTCTACGCCTGCCCCGAATGCGCCGTCGTCCCCACCATCTCCCGTCCGTCCCCCACGACGGGCGGGGCACGGCCCTCAACCCCGAGGGCAACCGTCCACAACAGGAGGAACACGTGACCATTGCGTTGGAACGTCCCGTGGGCACCACCGACCCGACCACCATCGTTGACCCCGAAGTGACGAACCGGCTCGTCCGCCGCGTCACCACCGACCACCCGGAGATCACCGACGAGACCGCGCGCCGCATCGTCGGCCAGGCCGCCGCGTTCATCGCCACCTCCGGCCGGCAGCCCGGCCACTCCCTCGTACCGAGCGAGCTGGTCGACTACGGCTGGCACGCCTTCATCCTGCACACCGGCGACTACGCCGCCTTCTGTCAGAAGACCGTCGGCCGGTTCGTCCACCACGTCCCCACCGACGAGGACGAGCAGATGCCGGGCGGCGCAGCGGCAGCGCGCGAGCGGACCGTGAGCGCGATCCAGGCCGCCGGGTACACAGTCGACGCCGAACTCTGGCAGTCCACCGCTGACTGCAACCAGTGCCACGCCGGATGCCACGACAGCCCGAAGAGCGGCTGACACACCGGCACAAGATGTAGGACACTACAGCCGTCCGGTCTCGTACCGGGCGGCTGGCCCTAGGAGCGGAGCAGGCAGTGACAGACACGGCGGTCGCCTGGGACACCTACGCACGACAGAGGCCCGAGCGCCGGCGAACGAACGCCCGCGGCGAGACGACCTGGTTCAACTGGACCCAGTACGAAGACCACGGCCCTGGCGCCGAACTCCTCGAGCTTCCAGGCGGCGGCCGGGTCTTGGATCTCGGCTGCGGCAAGGGCGGCAACGCCGCGCACCTGGCCGCCCTAGGGATGCGCGCCGTCGGTGTCGACGTCTCGCCCAGGCAGCTGGCCGCGGCGCGCGAGCGGTGGGGGCAGATGTCGGGACTGGAGCTGCTCCGCGCTGAGGCGATCCGTTTCCTGCAGGAGGACCTGGATGGCTTCGATGCTGTGTATTCGGTGTACGGCGTCGCCTGGTTCACCGACCCGGCGCTACTGCTGCCCGCCATCCGTGAGCGACTTCGCCCGGGTGGCCGATTCGTCTTCTCCCAGCGGCCCCCTGTCGAGGGCTGCTACGGCTGCCAGGCGTCGTACATTCCGCGCGGCTCCGACGAGGACCCGCTCGTCGTGAAGCGCTGGGACTACCAGCCGGAGGTGTGGAAGCAACTGCTCCACCGGTACGGCTACACGGACGTGCGCGCGCAGGTACTGGCCGCTCCGCCCGGCCCGCGCACGGTGGGCACACTCATCGTCCAGGCCGGCACCTGACAGCTGCAGTGGACTGGGAGTCCACCACGCCCACAGTTGGCTCCTCCTCGTGACATCTCAGTTTCGCGGACGGCTCCGCGTAGCCGGTCGTGCAGTTCGGCCACCAGTCCCGTGTCCCGCCAGCGGGCGAAGAACGCGTACACGCGCGGCCAGAGCGGAAAGTCGCAGGTGCCGGTGGCAGTGGCCCTCCGGCCGCCCGCCAGCCGCCGGGCACCGGCAACAGATCCCGCGCGAGCGCCCACTCGGCAGCCGTACCGGGGCCGGCGATCCGGCCGGTCGGCCGCGTCCGCGAACCTGTTCGCGAGACAGTCACACCCACGAGTGGCCGGACTGGACCCGGCAACCACGCCCACGCGACACTTCGACAACAGGGCCTGTCGCTGCACGCTGGACTCGACAACCGCGAGCTACCAAGAGGCCCTTCCGTCATGCCCCCGCACCGGCCAACTCACTCGATCCAGCACCCCGTTCGAATCGGACCGACCACGCGAACGGATAGAGAACAGCCAGCCAGTCGCGTCGATTGACCTGCTGGGCAGCGCGCCGGCGCTGGCCCCGGGGATGCCTACCCAACGTTCTCCTCCTCAGGGGCCTCACTCCTGAGTCGCTCCGTCCTCCCCTCTTCCGGACCCCTGTCACCGGATCGGGCCCCCTCTTGGCGCCCATCCGTTCCAGCGGGCGGCCGACCCGTGCGCCATGCCGAGTACAAACCCGCCAGGGCGATAGTCACGGCGGCAAGGGACTCCGGAGACAGCCCCAAGGCCACCAGCGTGACCCCTGTCGCAAGCACCATGCCGAAGGCAACGAGGTCCAGGGCAGGGGTGCGTCGGAGCGGGGTGGGACGGCGCATGGGTAGGAATCCTCTCGGTTCGGGCTGTGGTGATCAGCTTTCCTCTTGAGGTCTTCATCAACTAGCTTTTCTCGGTTCTACCGGAGAAAATAAGCACCTTACCGAGAGGAGTAGAAGCGGCATGGCACCCCCACCACTAGGCAGTGGACGGCCGGTTGTACCGCCGTCGACGGGTTCGGAACCCATGGACGCGCTGGTACTGCTCCTACTGGACATACGCACACAAGCGCGGCTCTCCGTGGAGGACGTCCACGAACTGCTGAAGAATGGTGGCCACTTCAAGGGCCAGCTGCCAGCCCGGTCGACGCTGTACCGCAAGCTGAGCGGTGTCGGGTTGAAGAACGAACGCCGTCTGGTCGAAGCCGTCATCGGGGTCTGCGTCCCCGATGACCGACGTACCAAGGCTCTCAGGGATCAGGCCAACTCCCTGCTACGCCAAGCTTGGTCGGAGGATGCCGAAGCGGAAGCGCCGGAGCCGGTGATGGCACCGGACGACGGCGGCTCGATGGCCGAACTGGTTCGGGTCCAACGCGAGTTGATCAATGTCCAAGCCCAACTCGCTGCCGCCCTCCAGACGGCTGCCGAGGCTGAGAAAGAATCCGCCCAGTCACGCGCGCTGGTGACTATGTTGCTGGTGTTCGGAGCCCTGGGGCGCCCCGAGGGCTCAGACACATCAACCCGTACATCCGAAGGCCCGTTCAGGGCAGACTCCGAAATGGCACAGACTGAGCTACAGGCTCAGCTCACAACAGCCAAGGCCGAACGAGACGAGACCAATCGAGCAGCACAACGCCGCCCAGCCGAGACGGAGGACCTCCTCGCTGCCCATGCACCGGACTCCGCAGGTCCCACGGACTTCCCAAGCTCTGCCCCCGCTGGACCTCCGGAGTGGCCGACGACTCGTACCGATCCCGTCGACCGGATAGCTCTGGATGAAGCCCCCACCCGCCGAACCGGCCGAGTAGCGCCGAACGCGACTGCCGCACCTGTCGAGCGGGAGGCACAACATGGGGCGGTGTCCTCGTTGGAACGACAGACACACGAGCGCGTTCGGACACTGGAGCAGGATCCCGAACTGGCCGAGGTCATGGCGGAGATGGTGCGCCTGGACCCGGACGGAAGCCGAATGGGGTCCGTGATCGATGGCGCCGGACGCCACCTACTCGACCCGGTGCACACCGGCCGCTACCTGTGGTCCCAACTCACCAAGGTCGAGAGGGTGGGTTTCGGCGCCGCCGTACATCAGCGGATGCAGCGTGAGTTGGGCCTCGCCGATGGACTGCTTCTGGACTTCACGGTGGCCGGGCACGAGGTGGACGTGAAGTTCTCCCTCGGCAACAACTGGAACTTCGCGCCTGAGCTTCAGGGCGGCCTGTGCTTGGTCGTGCGCGCGGACGACGCCAGTGGACTATGGAGTATCGGCCTTCTCCGGGTCAGGTCCGAGTTGATGCGCGCAGGTTCCAACCGCGACGGGAAACGCGGGCTGAGCGCGCAGGGCCGGAACGCGATCCACTGGATTGCCCACGACCTTCGCCTGCCCGATCATGCCCTGCGTCGGTTGCCTGTCGACGTGGTGAACGCGATCTTCGCCAAGACCTCGGGGCAGGCCCGAATCGAGGAGCTCTTCTTGAGAGCCCAACTAACTCCGGTCACCACTGCGGACCTTTCCGCCGTCACCATGCAGGCTGATGGCGTCAAGCGAGCGCGGGAGGCACGGCGCAGGCTTGCCGAGCAGGGCGTACTCGTCCTGAACGGCACTCGCCCCTTGGACATCGAACGGGCCTTGGGTCTCGGCCTACCCGTCCCTGCGCCCAGCACCTGGGTGAGCGTTCGGCTCGCCCCGGCACCACCCCAACAAGACGGCAGCCCCACGATCGCGCTCAACGGCAACCCGTGGTGCGTGGCCCGCCCGGGCGACCCAAAGGTTGCCCTGCCCGCAGCCGCTCTCACCTGACCAGCGCGGCCCATAGTCGGGGACTACACATGCTCTACGGCCTGATCAGCGAAAGGTCCTACACTCGAAGATAGTGCCAGCGTGGTCGACCCGCCTCGGCTCCTCAAGCAAGCGGCGCATCGCCCGATACTCCAGGGGCAGCGCGGTCAGTACGACGACCTTCTTCGCTTGTGAATCCACGACCGCCCCCTTGTACCACCATCGCGCACGTCTCGCGCTCATACGCTAGATGGAACAGGACGGCGCCAGACTGGGAAAAACTGAGTGTCGCCGATGATGTCAGTGGCCGCGCCGAACGCATCCCTCCTGACCCTGCTCGAACATCCGCTCACGCATCGCTCACGCAAGTCCCCGGAACCGAAGCAGCGCCCGACCCGACCGAAGCCGACCCCGAGCGCTGCACCGCAGGTCAGGAGGGGTAACCCCTCCCCCGCAGCCGTAGGCCCTGTGGGACTCGAACCCACAACCAATGGATTAAAAGTCCACTGCTCTGCCAATTGAGCTAAGGGCCCAGGCGATGTTGCCTCCCCGAGCATAGCGGGACGTGGCCGTGTCTCCGATCGGGTATCGGAGACACGGCCACGTCGAGGCGGTGAAGCGGGGTGGAAGGTCAGGGATCGACCGGTTCGGGGGTGTTCGCGCGAGCCGCCTCGCGGGCCCGGGTGCGTTCGTGATCGGGGTTCAGGAACCAGTGGCGGGCCGAGGCCATCCACCAGGTCCAGGCGAAGCCGAGGACGACCAGGACGGCGATCGGGGCGTAGTTGAAGGTCTCCCAGGTGACCGGGGAGACCTGCGGGAGCATGAAGAGGATCGTGATGACGGCGACCCACGCCACCGAGACCACGCCGATCGCGCGGGACCAGCGGCCCAGGTGCCACGGCCCCCGCTGGAAGGCCTCGCCCTTGCGCAGGCGCAGCAGAGTCGGGATGACGTACGCGATGTACAGCCCGATCACCGCGACGGACGTCACCGCCGCATAGGCCGTGTAGTTGATCAGGTACGGCAGCCCGAGCAGCAGTGCCCCCGCCACCGCCAGCCACACCGCCGCCACCGGGGTCCGGGTGCGGGGGCTCACCGTGTGCCACAGGTGCGAGAACGGCAGCGCGCCGTCGCGTGAGAAGGCGTAGATCATGCGGCTGTTGGCGGTCACCGAGGCCATCCCGCAGAACAGCTGGGCGCCGATGACGACCAGCAGCAGGAGTTTGCCGGCCGTGGCGCCGAGCGCGTCGAGGAGGATCTGGGCCGGCGGCGCGCCCGTCGGGGAGTTCAGGGCACCGTCGTACGACTGGATCGCGAAGGTGAAGCCCAGGAGCAGGACGAAGCCCGCAATCCACGACGTCCAGATCGACTGGACGATGCCCTTCGGGCCCGCCGTGGACGCGTCGTGGGTCTCCTCGGTCATGTGGGCCGAGGCGTCGTAACCGGTGAAGGTGTACTGGGCCATCAGGAGGCCGAGCAGGACCACGTAGAAGCCGCTGCCCCAGCCGGTGTTGTTCACGAACTTGCCGAAGACGAAGGACGCCGACTGGTGGTGGTCCGGGGCGAAGGTGAGGGCTCCCACGATCACCGCCACACCGACCACGTGCCACCACACGCTCACGCTGTTCAGCAGGGCCACGATCCGCACGCCGAAGGTGTTCAGCAGACCGTGCAGGATCAGGATCGCGGCGAACAGCAGCACGGTCCGGCCGGGCGTCACCTCGAAGTCGAACTGCAGGTTCAGATAGGCCCCGAGGAAGGACGCCGCACCGAAGTCGATGCCCGCCGTCACCGCCACCTGGCCGAGCACGTTGAACCAGCCCGTGAACCACGCCCAGGCGGCCGCGGTCCGGGGCGGGGCCAGGCGGTGCGCCCAGAAGTACAGTCCCGCGGACGTCGGGTACGCCGAACAGATCTCGGCCATCGACAGGCCGACGAACAGCGTCATCAGGCCTACGGCGACCCAGCCCCAGGTGATCACGGCCGGGCCGCCCGTGTTCATGCCGAAGAGGTAGAGGGTCAGGCACCCCGACAGGACCGAGATGATCGTGAAGGAGACCGCGTAGTTGGAGAACGCCGACATGCGGCGGGCCAGGACCTGCGTGTAGCCGAGCTGGGCAAGCCGTTCTTCATCGGACAGCTCCGAAGGCCCGCTCGCTATGTCATCTGTCATGCCCCCAGCGATTCCCATCCCGGGGGCGTGACACACGTCACAACTTGGCTGAGAAGAGCCTTTCTAGAAAAGGCCCTTGTATCCCTGCCATCCACTCGCGATCTTCGTCCGCGCCCCGAACGACCCCTTGCCGTCCCCGTTGTTGCGCCAGACGTTCCCGCCGCTGTCCCGGGAGACCAGGTCGGCCCTGCCGTCCCCGGTGATGTCCCCGACCCCGACCACGACGTTGTACGACCCGCCCCAGTTGGTGAACACCTTCACCCGCGCCGTGAACGTGCCGTTGCCCTTGCCGTAGTACCGGTAAAGGTTGTTCGACTTGTCCTGCGCGAGCAGATCCCCGATGCCGTCGCCGTTCAGGTCCCCGGCACCCACGACCTTCTTGTACGTCTTCCAGTTGTCGTACAGCTTCACCCGCGCCGACAGCTTGCCCGTGCTCGTCCCCTTGTAGAGGTACACGGCCCCGGTGGAGGCGTTCCGCGCGATCAGGTCCGGACGGCCGTCCTTGGTGAGATCCCCGGCCGAGGTCAGCACGTCGTACTGGTTCCAGCCGCCGGCCCCCAGCGAGGTGTACGACGTCGACGGCGTCACCGCCTTGCCGCACCCCGGCTTGTACAGCCGCAGGGCCCCGCTGCTCAGCCGTACGAGCACGTCGTTGCACCGGTCACCACTCAGATCACCGAAAGAGACGAACTTGGCGCTCGTCGGCCATCCGTTGCCGCTCACCTTCCCCGAGAACGTCCCCTTGCCCGTGCCCTGCTGGAAGGTCAGCGTGCCCGAGGAGTTGAGGGTGAGCAGGTCACCGAACCCGTCGTCGCCCGCGTGGTCGTGGCGCACGGCCGCGCCGCCGGAGAGCGCCGCCCTGCCGGTCGCGGTCAGGGGCGTGCCCTGGCCGTCGGCGGGCTGGGCGGTGAGCGTCCAGGTGTACGTCCCGTTCGGGGCGTACGCACCCGCGGTGGTTCTGCCGTCCCACGCGGCGGTGACGGAGTCGCGGGACTCGCCTCCGCCGAGGGTGCGGACCACTGTGCCGTCCGCCGCCTTGAGCGTCAGCTTCCACGAGGCGGCCGGCTTGGACAGCTGCCAGGACGCCTTCCAGGTGTCCGCCGCCTTGAATGCGGTCGGCGTGGCGGACCCGGTCGCGGCCAGAGGTGAAGCGGGCACGCCGCTCGGCACCACGTGGACGAGGTTCGCCTTGTCGACGTAGGCGAGGCCGCCGCCGAACCGGTCCACGGCCCAGGTACGGCGGCGGGTGTCGCTGCCGTCGGTCGGCATCGGGATGCCGAGGTCATGGGTGACGGCGGTGCCGCCGCTCTGGAAAGCGGTCAGGCGCAGGCTCGAACCGGTGTAGCGCTGGTTGACGAAGTAGCCGTCGCCGAGCAGGCCGCCCCGGCCGGCGGGCAGCGCGATCTTCTCGCCGGTCTTCACGTTGACCACGCCGTGCTGCTGGAACTGCTCGCACGTCCAGTACAGCCAAGGCCCGGCGCTCTGCAGCTCGACGGGAACGCAGGGCGCGCCCGTGTCGAGGGTTCCGGTGTCCTTGCCCGTGACGAGGTCCTTGCGGGCGACCGTACCGGCCGTCGCCGTGGCCGCGTAGAGGGTGCCGCCCCACACGGTCGCGCCGGTCTCCGGCCGCTGGTCGACCACCGAGCCGGTGTCGAGGTCGACGACGATCGTCACCCCGTCGTCCACCGGGTACCCGGGGACCGTCGGCCGGCCGCTCTGGTAGACGGCGTACCGACCGGTGGCCTCGGTGAGCCGTCCGTCGGAGTTCCCGGTCAGGGCGCGGTCCGCCCGGTCGGGTCCGCGGCGGCCGACGATCTCGACCTGGGCGGGGCTCGACTGGTAGTTGCGGACCTGGTAGACCGTGCGCCCGTCACCGCTGTTGAGGAGCTGGGTGCAGGTCATCTGACCGCAGACCGTGTAGTCGTACGACCGCCCGCTCTCCCGTCCTACGTACACGGGGTCGGACGCGGAGGTGGGCGCCTGGGCGGGGCTGAGGGTGCGGTTGTAGAAGCCGGCGCCCTGCGGGCCCTCCTTCTCCACGGTGGACAGGGTGCCCGCGCTCAGCGCGATCGCGTCCACCCCCGCCGCGACCGGGTCCAGCCGCCGCACCTTCTCCAGCCGCGGCAGGCCGTCCGCGCCGACGGTGACCTTCTGGACATACCAGTCCGCCGACGAGGTCCCGCCGATCACCGCGACACCGCCGCCCGCGATCTGTACGGCCTCCTTGTCGGCCTTCTCCAGCAGGGCCCGGCGCTGCCCGTCGAACGAGAGCGCGACCAGGTTCCGCTTCAGTGCCGCGTCGGTGCCGTCGGCCTGAGTGAAGGCCAGCAGCCAGCCGTCGAGCAGTCCGATCTTGGAGATGTCCAGGTCGGAGGAGACCGGGAAGGTCCGCTCGGGTGCGTCCAGGTCAGTGCGGGAGCGCACGTGGGCCACCCGGTCGGGATCGACCCAGAGCAGGTCGTCACCGGCGAGCGCGACATACGGGGACCAGCCGGTACTCGCGTCGAGCGTGCGCAACTGTCCGGTCTTCAGGTCGATCAGACCGAGCCGGTCGTAGCGGCCGTTCTCCGCGTCGGCGGCCGAGGTGGCGAATCGTACGACCGCCTCGCGGGCGTCGCCCGCGACCAGCCGGACCTGCTTGAGGTCCGTTCCCTCGGGCCAGCCGGTGACGGTGAGCCGGGCGTCGGCGACCGGGTTGTCGGCGGGCAGCAGGTACCAACTGTCCACTGTCTGGAGGTCGTTGTCCGTGTAGTCCTGCACCAGGACGGTGGAGCCGAGCAGGCCGCTGAAGAGGTCACCGGAACCGTAGGGCACGTCGAACCGGTGCGTGGTGCCGTCCGCCATGTTCTGGATGTCGATCCAGCCCAGGTAGTGATGGGCCACGTAGTCCGACTCGGCGCCGAACTCGGCGAAACCGGCGTCCTCGTTGTTGCCGTAGCCGAGCAGGGTCGTGGTCTGTCCGGTGTCGAACCGGGTCCACTCGAACTCCTGCCCGAAGCTCGGGTCGGCGTCCTCGGGCGAGTGCACGAACCCGGTCGCGCCGAAGGAGCCCAGCGAGTCCTCGCGGGGCACGGCACGCCAGTTGGGCGTGATGTCGAGCTGTCCCGGGGTGTCCGCGACAGCCGGTGCGGCGAGGACCGGAGTGAGCCCGAGGCCCAGCGCCAGGATGCCGGCCGCGGCGCCGGTTCTGATCATGTTCCGCATCAGAAGATCCCCTTGTAGGCCTGCCAGCCGGTGGCGATCTTCGTGCGCGCGCCGAACGACCCCTTGCCGTTGCCGTTGTTGCGGTACAGGTTGCCGCCGGTGTCCCGGGAGACGAGGTCGTTCTTCCCGTCCCCGGTGATGTCCCCGACGCCGACGACCACGTTGTACGAGGTCCCCCAGTTGGAGAAGACCTTCACCCGCTCCTTGACCTGGCCGGTGCCGGTGCCGTCGTAACGCCACAGCGTCCCGGCCCTGTCCTGCACCAGGACGTCACCGAAGCCGTCGCCGTTGAGGTCGCCGGCGCCGACGATCTTCTTGTACGTCGCCCAGCTGCGGATCTTCACACCCGGCTTGAGCTTGCTCGCCCCGTCGTTGGCGAAGAGATAGACGTCCCCGGTCGAGGCCTTGCGGGCCAGCAGATCGGTACGGCCGTCACCGGTCAGGTCGCCGGGCGCGGTGAGGACGTTGTACGCGTTCCAGCCGGTGCCGAGGGAGGTGTGGCTGCTCGACGGGGCGTACGGCTCACCGCACCGGCCCGCGTAGCGCCGTAGCTCGCCGTTCGGCATGCGGACCAGCATCTCGGCGCAGCGGTCGGAGCCCATGTCGCCGAAGGGCACGGCCACAGTGCCGACAGGCCAGCCGGAACCAGACTTCTTGAAGTCGAACTTGCCCTTGCCAGTCGTGTACTGGAGGCTCAGAGCACCCGAGGAGTTGAGCGTGACCAGCTCTCCGTAGCTGTAGTACCCCTGGTCGTGGAAGCCCTGGCGGCCACCGTTGTACCCGATCGAGCCGCCCGTGGTGTACGTGCCGCCGCCGTCCTCGGCAGCCGCCTTCAGGCTCCAGCTCTTGGGGCCGTTGTAGAGGTAAGCGCCTGAGTCCGTCTTCAGATCCCAGTCCACCTGGATGTGGGCACCGTGGCCCGTGATGGTGCGCTCGGTGTGGCCCTGCGCGTCCTTCACGGTGAAGGTCCAGTCGGCTGGCTTGTTCAACTGCCAGTAGCTGCCCCAGTATTCGACGCCGTTGCGGCCCTTCACGTCCACCGAGTCACCGGCCACATCCGACTCGATCTTGGCCAGCGACTGCGCCGGCACCCCGCTCTGCACGATCTGGATCGCCTTGTCCGCGCCGACGTACGCGATGTCGCCGCCGAACTTGTCCACCGTCCAGGTCAGCCGCCGCTGGTCGGCGGTGTTCCCGGTCGGCAGGTCGGCGATCGCGCGCGCGGCGGCGGCCGTACCGGAGTGATAGTCCGTCAGCATCAGCTTGCCGGCGCTCCGGTCGTGCTGGACGAGGTAACCGTCACCGACGAGCGCGGGACCCGACGGGACCTTGATGTTCTTCTTCGCCGTACGGTCGTACACGCCCGCCGCGCCCGTCGGGCCGCAGTTCCAGTAGATCCAGCGGCCGATGACCTGGAGCTCCTTGACGGTGCAGGGGGCCCCGGTGGAGACGGTCGCGACCGTCTTCTTCCCCTCCAGGTCGTACTGCGTGACGACGCCGTTGCCGGAGCCCGGCGTCCACAGGGCCGAGCCCCATACGGAGGCGGCGGTCACCGAGCGGGTCTTGCGCACGTCTGCAGTGCGGTAGGCGGCCACCGCGTCGACGTACTGCTTGCCTGTGGAAGCCGCGTTGTAGACGTAGTAGCGGCCAGTGGCGTCGACGAAACGGCCACCGGTGACGGTCGGCTCGTCGGTGCCGCTGAGCGAGTTCTCGGTCAGGTGGATCTGCGCCACCTGCTTGCCGGTGCCGTCGTCCATGAAGTAGCCGACATATGTGTTCCCGAAGGACCGCATCGGCACGCAGCCCTCCGCGCCCGCGTCGCACGACACCCGCTGCACATGGCTGCCGCCCGCGTAGGTGTCCGCGTATCCGCGGGAGGTCTTGTCCAGCACCGTGGAACCGTCGGCGGAGACCTGTCGGCCGACCACCCACTGGTAGCCGCTCGGCGTGTTCTCCACGCTGGTCAGATAGCCGCCCGCGTAGTCGATGCCCCACACGCCGTCCGTGGCGATCGGCGTCGGGGCGGTGTCCGCGGCGGCCGGGCCCGCGGACGTCAGGGTGCCGGCGCTCAGAGCGGCCAGCGAGGCAAGAGTGAGTGCGATCCGGGCACGCCGGGTCAAGGGTCCCTCCCCAGGGAAGTCAGAAAAGGCGCGGCGGCAGGCCTTGACGTCCCCCTCGGCCACACTCCGTCACGCGATCAACGGATGTTAACAACTGCCCCACAGGGTTCGGTAGTCGAATAGGGATACGAAAAGGGCCCGCACGACCGAAGTCGTACGGGCCCTCCTCAGCTCACGGTGTGTCAGCCGTTGCGCTTCCAGCGCGGCTTGTCGTCACGGCGGCCGAAGGAGCCGGTGCCGGTGCCGGTCCCGGTGCCGCGGTGGTCGTCACGACGGCCGGAGGGGCGGTCGTGGCCGCCGGAGCGGAAACCGCCGGTGGGGCGGTCGCCCTGACGGTCACGGTTGAAGGGACGGTCGCTGCCCCGGTGGGTGGACGGACGCTCGTCGCGGCGGTCGCGGTTGAAGCCACCGCCGGTGGGGCGGTCGTCGCGGCGGAAGCCGCCCGAGGGACGCTCGTCCCGACGGTCACGGTTGAAACCGCCGCCGGTGGGGCGGTCGTCACGACGGTCACGGTTGAAGCCACCCGAGGAGCGGTCGTCGCGGCGGAAGCCACCCGAGGGACGCTCGTCACGACGGTCACGGTTGAAACCGCCGCCGGTGGGGCGGTCGTCACGACGGTCACGGTTGAAGCCACCCGAGGAGCGGTCGTCACGACGCTCGAAGGAACGGCCACCACGGTCGTCACGGCGGAACCCGCCCCGCTCGCCGTCCCGGCGGTCACGGTTGAAGCCGCCACGGTCGTCACGACGCTCGAAGGAACGGCCACCACGGTCGTCCCGACGGTCGTCACGACGCTCGTAGTTGCCCCGCTCGTCACGGCGCTGACGCGGCTGCTCGTACGCGGGACGCTCGGCGGGCTGCTCGGCGGCCACGGCCTCGGCCACCGCCGACGCCGCTGCCTCGGCCACCACGGCCTGCGCCTCGGCCACCGCCGACTCCGGGTCCTCACCGCGCTCGCGGGCGGCACGGGCCACCAGGCGGTCGGCCTCCTCGCGCAGCTCGGTCGCGCGGCGCTGCGCCCGCTCCAGCTCCTTGGTGAGCTGGGCGACCTCGCGCTCGGCCTGCTGAGCCGCGTTGGCCGCGGACTCGGACTGGACCTCGGTCATCGAACGGGCGCCGGTGATCTCGGCGACCTCGGGCTCGAAGGCCGTACCGGAGTTGATGATGTGACGCCCGGCGTCGACGCCCGCGTCCTCCATCTGCCGGAAGATCTGCCGGCGCTGGTGCGGCAGGGACAGGGAGACGACCGTGCCGGTGCGGCCCGCGCGAGCGGTACGGCCGGCGCGGTGCAGGTAGTCCTTGTGGTCACCGGCGGGGTCGACGTTCAGGACGAGGTCGATGCCGTCGACGTGGATGCCACGGGCGGCGACGTCGGTCGCGACGAGCGCGTTGACGTAGCCCTTCTTGAAGTCCTCCAGCACCCGGGTGCGTGCGCCCTGCGTCATACCGCCGTGCAGCGCGTCGGCCTTCACACCGGAGTCGCACAGCTGCTCGGCGATGCGGTCGGCGCCCAGCTGCGTGCGGACGAAGATGATGGTGCGGCCCTTGCGGGAGGCGATGGCCGCGGTGACCGGCGCCTTGTCCTTGGGCTTCACGATCAGGATGTGGTGCGACATGGTCGTCACGTTGCCCTGGGCGCTGTCGACCTCATGCGTGACCGGGTTGCTCAGGTAGCGCTTGACCAGGGTGGAGATCTCGTTCTCCATCGTGGCCGAGAACAGCATCCGCTGGCCGCCGGCCGGGACCTGGTCGAGCAGCTCGGTGACCTCGGGCAGGAAGCCCAGGTCGGACATCTGGTCGGCCTCGTCGATGACGGCGACCTCGATGTCCTGCAGGGAGCAGGCGCCGCGGTTGATGAGGTCACGCAGCCGGCCCGGAGTGGCGACGAGCACGTCGACACCGCGCTCCAGGGCGTAGATCTGGTTGCTCATGGACGTACCGCCGCAGACGACCTTCATCTTGAGGCCGAGGACGTCGCCGTAGGGCTGGAGAGCGTCCGCGACCTGCATCGCGAGCTCACGGGTCGGGGTGAGGATGACGGCGCGCGGCTTGTGCTTCTCCGTGCGGCCGCCGGAGAGGCGGGCCAGGGTCGGCAGACCGAAGGAGAGGGTCTTGCCGGAGCCGGTGCGGCCACGGCCGAGGATGTCCTTGCCGGCCAGGGCGTCCGGGATGGTCGCGGCCTGGATCGGGAAGGGGGCGGTCACGCCGTTCTGGGCGAGCTTGCGCACCACGCCCTCGGGAAGACCGAGGCTCGCGAAGGTGACTTCGGCGGTGGCCTCGGTGACGTCCTCCGTGCCCTCGTTCTCGGGCACGACGACGTGATCAGTACTGGAAATGGACATGCGTATGCGAAACCTTCCGGAGTCTCGTCGGCACGCGCCCGTCAACTCCGTGATTCGCAATACGACCGCCTCTATGCGGTCAGCCACGGTAAGGGAGAGAACGCGCCACGCGGCGCTCTTCTGCTTTGGCGCCGGGCAAATGATCAAACGATCTATAACCATACGCACCCATCGCCCCCGAAGGCAAACCGATCCCCTCCTATGTATCGGAGGTCACTCGGGGCCTTTCACGGGGTCCGTCACACCGGCGGGGTCCGTCACACCGGCGACCCGGCAGTGGGCGCCGGCTCCCGCTGGCTCAGCTGCGTCCCGGTCTCCGGCTGCGCGGACGAGGACGGCTCGGCCGGTGGCGGCGACGGCGTGGGCGACGCGGGCGGCTCGCTCGGCGCCGGCGGCTCCGGGTCGGGACTACGGGTGGGCGCCGGGTCGCTCCTCGTCGCCGAGGGCACCGGCTGCACCGAACTCCCCGGCTCCGCCCCCGCCGCGGGCGACGCGCCGGCTCCCGCCGAGGCGGACGCCGACGGCGAGGCGGACCCTTTGCCGCCCTTCCCCCTGCCGTGCCTGCCGTGCTTGCCGTCCGGGCCCGCCCCGCCGAACCCCACGGAACCACCCGAGCCCCCGGATCCCCCGTCCGGCGCCTCACCGCCCCGCTCACCGGCGGAGTGCGACGGCTTCGCGCCGCCGTCTCCGCCGTCCCCGCCCACGCTCATGCAGCCCGCGGCGGCGGCGACGGCCATGACCGTGGCGGCCAGACGGACGGGTACGTACAAGGGGCGCACGAGCAGCCACCTCCGAGGGCGGTCGTCAAAAAGTCAACCTGCCCAACTCCCGCCGCCCACAAGAGGACACGCGCCCCGTTCGAAACGGACTCAGCCGTATCCGAGTGCGTGCAGCCGCGCGTCGTCGATGCCGAAGTGATGGGCGATCTCGTGCACGACCGTCACCTCGGTCTCCGCGACGACGTCCTCCCGCGAATCGCACATCCGCAGCGTCGGCCCCCGGTAGATCGTGATGCGGTCCGGCAGCACCCCGGCGTACCACTCGCCCCGGTCGGTGAGCGGAGTGCCCTCGTACAGCCCGAGCAGCTCGGGATCGTCCGCCGGCGGTTCGTCCTCGACGAACACCGCGACGTTGTCCATCAGCCGCGTCAACTCCGGCGGAATCCGGTCCAGGGCCTCGGCGACCAGTTCCTCGAACTCCTCGCGCGTCATCTCCAGCACACGCCCATTCTCCGGTACGACCCATCCGTACGAGAGTCATGAGCACGCCCGCATATCCACGAGCGGACTTGGGCATACGGGATCAATGGCCCGCGTCCCCGCCGCAGTCCTGAACGTCCGGAGCATCCTGAACGCCCTACGCAAGCCCCCGCGAGCCCTCGCCAGCCAGTACGGCAGGCGCCGATCCCACCCGTCCGTCGAGCTCGTCCCCCAGCCGCACCCCTGGACCCGCGCCCTCGGCCTGGTCGCCGTCGTCCTTATGGGCGCATGGCTCGGTCTGCTGATCGTCGGCGACGTCCGGGTCCCGGTCGGCCCCATGAACACGACGATGACCCTGCGCCCGTCCCTGACCGGCGGCACGAAGATCAACGTGTCCCCGCTCGGCGCGCTCCAGCTGGACAGCCACCACGCGCCCGTCCGCCTCGACGTCAACGTCGACCAGCTCGACCCGGAACGCTCCCAGGCCCTCGTCGACCACCCCGAGCGTCTCTCCGGCCTCCAGGACGAGGTCGCCACGGACGTCGAGCACGGCACCCTCGACCTGGCCCTGCGCTCCTGCGTCGCCGTGGTGTCGGGCGCCACGGCCCTCGGCCTCGCGGTCTACCGCCGCCCACGCCGGGCCCTCGGCGCCGGCGGCCTCGCCCTGACCCTCCTGGCGGCCTGCGGCGGCACGGCGTACGCCACCTGGAACCCGGAATCCGTCCTTGAGCCGAAGTTCTCGGGACTGCTCTCCTCCGCCCCGTCCCTGGTCGGCAACGCGCGCAGCATCGTCACCGAATTCGACGTCTACCAGAAGGAGTTGGCCCGCCTGGTGACGAACGTGACGAAGCTCTACGACGTCACGTCCACCCTCCCTGCCTACCAGCCGGACCCCACCACCATCCGGGTCCTGCACGTCTCCGACATCCATCTGAACCCCGCGAGCTGGAAGATCATCGCCTCGCTGGTGGAGCAGTACAAAGTCAACGTGATCGTCGACTCCGGCGACACCATGGACCACGGCACGGCGGCGGAGAACGGCTTCCTGGATCCGATCCCCGACCTCGGCGCGCCCTACGTCTGGGTCCGCGGCAACCACGACTCCCTCACCACCCAGCGCTACATGGAGGGCCTGAAGCGGGTCCACGTCCTCGACAACGGCAAGGCGGAGACGATCGCAGGACTGCGGTTCGCGGGCATGGGCGACCCCCAGTTCACCCCCGACCGCTCCACGAACCCGGGAGCCGACGAGTCCCAGGAGGCGGCGGGCGACCGCCTGGCCGCGGCCCTGCGCGAGCAGCGGGCCGCGGGCACCCCGGTCGACCTCGCGATCGCCCACGAGCCCTCGGCGGCCCGCGAGGTCGACGGCGAGGTCCCGATGATCCTGTCGGGCCACCTCCACCACCAGGAGATGGAGGTCATGAAGAAGGGCACGCGGCTGCGGGTGGAGGGCTCCACCGGCGGCAGCGGGCTGCGGGCCGTCGAGGGCAAGTACCCCGACCCCATCGAGGCGTCGATCCTCTACATGGACCGCGACACCCGCCGCCTGCAGGCCTGGGACGAGATCAAACTCGGCGGCCTCGGCCTCACGACGGCGGAGGTCAGCCGCCACCTCCCGGAGGACAAGCGACCCTGATCGGCCGCGCCCAATCAATTTGGCCCTGCTCCGAGCGGCGTAGTACAGTCTCGTCGTGCCCAAGCGCACCGGTCAGGGCTTGACCGTCCGGCTCTCCGTAAGGAGAACAGGAGAAGCGGAACCCTCCGGGGGAAAGCGGAGTCACATGCTTCTCACGTCCCCCTGGAGACGCATAGACGAAGCAGAGCAGTAATAGTTTGCCCTCATCGTCTAGTGGCCCAGGACGCCGCCCTTTCAAGGCGGTAGCACGGGTTCGAATCCCGTTGGGGGCACGCATCACTGTGTGCGACACTGTTCGTGCACAACGCTTGGTCCTGTGGAGCAGTTTGGAGTGCTCGCCACCCTGTCAAGGTGGAGGCCGCGGGTTCAAATCCCGTCAGGACCGCTGAGGTTTCCCCGGAAGCCTCGCGGCTGGGTAGCTCAGTTGGTACGAGCGACCGCCTGAAAAGCGGTAGGTCGCCGGTTCGACCCCGGCCCCAGCCACAGCACAGACCCCGATCTCCGGATCGGGGTCTTGTTGTATGTCGTGCCAGGCCGGCCGCGGGACAAAACCGTTCGCCAGTAATTTCCCGGGGATGAGATCCTGGATCGCGTATGTCTACGCATCCTGCCCCCGCCCCCGGTACCCCCGCCTTCGGGGATCTCGCCGCCCGCCTGACCGAGCTGTCCCTGCGCGACGCGCACCGGCTCGGGCGCAGGCTCGAAGGTGCGCGCAAGATCCGCAAGCCGGAGGCGCGGGCCGCCGTGCTGTCCGAGATCGAGGCGGAGGTCGGCAAGGGCGAGGAGCGCGTGAGCGCACGCCGTGCCCGCGTGCCCGCCGTGTCCTACCCCGAGCAGCTCCCGGTCAGCCAGAAGAAGGACGACATCGCGGCCGCCATCCGTGATCATCAGGTCGTGATCGTCGCCGGTGAGACGGGCTCCGGCAAGACCACCCAGATCCCGAAGATCTGCCTGGAGCTCGGCCGGGGCGTGAAGGGCATGATCGGGCACACCCAGCCCCGTCGTATCGCCGCTCGCACGGTCGCCGAGCGGGTCGCCGAGGAACTGGACACCCCGCTCGGCGAGGCCGTCGGCTGGAAGGTGCGGTTCACCGACCAGGTGAACCAGGACGCGACCTTCGTGAAGCTGATGACGGACGGCATCCTGCTCGCCGAGGTCCAGACCGACCGCGAGCTGCGCGCCTACGACACGATCATCATCGACGAGGCCCACGAGCGGTCCCTCAACATCGACTTCCTGTTGGGGTATCTGGCGCAGTTGCTGCCGAAGCGGCCGGATCTGAAGGTCGTCATCACGTCCGCGACCATCGACCCCGAGCGGTTCTCGCGCCACTTCGGCGACGCCCCGATCGTCGAGGTCAGCGGGCGTACGTATCCCGTGGAAGTGCGCTACCGCCCGCTCCTGGAAGAGGATTCGGACGACTCCGACCGCGACCAGATCACCGCGATCTGCGACGCCGTCGAGGAGCTCCAGGGCGAGGGCAAGGGGGACATCCTCGTCTTTCTCTCCGGTGAGCGGGAGATCCGGGACACGGCGGACGCGCTCGTGAAGAAGAACTACCCCCGCGCCGGAGGCGCTAATGGGCAAGGCACCGAGGTCCTGCCGCTGTACGCGCGCCTCTCGCACGCCGAACAGCACCGGGTGTTCCAGCCGCACACCGGGCGCAGGATCGTTCTCGCGACGAACGTCGCCGAGACCTCCCTCACCGTCCCGGGCATCAAGTACGTCATCGACCCCGGCTTCGCGCGGATCAGCCGCTACAGCCACCGCACCAAGGTCCAGCGGCTGCCCATCGAGCCGGTCTCGCAGGCCAGCGCCAACCAGCGCAAGGGCCGCTGCGGCCGTACGTCGGACGGCGTCTGCATCCGGCTGTACAGCGAAGAGGACTTCAACGGCAGGCCGGAGTTCACGGACGCCGAGATCCTGCGGACGAACCTCGCCTCCGTCATCCTCCAGATGACCGCGGCCGGCCTCGGCGACATCGAGAAGTTCCCGTTCATCGACCCGCCGGACCACCGCAACATCCGCGACGGCGTCCAGCTCCTCCAGGAACTGGGCGCGTTGGACCCGGCGCAGAAGGACGTACGCAAGCGGCTGACCGACACCGGCCGCAAGCTCGCCCAGCTGCCCGTCGACCCGCGTCTGGCCCGCATGGTCCTGGAGGCCGACAAGAACGGCTGTGTCCGCGAGGTCATGGTCATAGCCGCCGCGCTCTCCATCCAGGACCCGCGCGAGCGCCCGGCCGACAAGCAGACCCAGGCCGACCAGCAGCACGCCCGCTTCAAGGACGAGACCAGCGACTTCCTCGCCTACCTCAACCTGTGGCGCTATGTCCGCGAGCAGCAGAAGGAGCGCGGCTCGTCGTCCTTCCGCCGGATGTGCAAGCAGGAGTACCTGAACTTCCTGCGCATCCGCGAGTGGCAGGACATCTACTCCCAGCTGCGCACGGTCGCCAAGCAGATGGGCATCCATCTCAACGAGGACGACGCGCCCGACCAGAGCGTCCACGTCTCCCTCCTCGCCGGTCTGCTCTCGCACATCGGCATGAAGGACGTGAAGGACGGCAACAAGAACGAGTATCTCGGCGCCCGGAGCGCCAAGTTCGCGATCTTCCCGGGCTCGGCGCTCTTCAAGAAGCAGCCGCGGTTCGTCATGTCGGCGGAGCTGGTGGAGACCTCCCGCCTGTGGGCCCGCGTCAACGCGAAGATCGAGCCGGAGTGGGTCGAGCCGCTCGCCGAGCACCTGCTGAAGCGGACGTACTCCGAACCGCACTGGGAGAAGGACCAGGCCGCGGTGATGGCGTACGAGAAGGTCACGCTGTACGGCGTGCCGATCGTCGCCCAGCGGAAGGTGAACTACGGCCGTATCGACCCGGAGTCCTCCCGCGAGCTGTTCATCCGCAACGCTCTCGTCGAGGGCGACTGGCGTACGCATCACAAGTTCTTCGCCGACAACCGCAGACTCCTCAGCGAGGTCGAGGAGTTGGAGCACCGCGCGCGGCGCCGGGACATCGTGGTCGACGACGACACGCTGTTCGACTTCTACGACCAGCGGGTGCCCGAACACGTGGTGTCCGGGGCGCACTTCGACTCGTGGTGGAAGCGGAAGCGGCACGAGCAGCCGGAGTTCCTGGACTTCGAGCGGGAGATGCTCATCCGGGAGTCGGCGGAGGCGGTCACCAAGGCCGACTACCCCGACTCGTGGCGGCAGGGACCTCTGAAGTTCCGGGTGACCTACCAGTTCGAACCGGGCGCGGACGCGGACGGTGTGACGGTCCACATCCCGCTCCAGGTCCTGAACCAGGTGACGGACGACGGCTTCGACTGGCAGATCCCGGGCTTGAGGGAGGAGTTGGTGACGGAGCTGATCCGTTCCCTGCCCAAGCCGATCCGCCGCAACTACGTACCGGCGCCGAACTTCGCGCGGCGCTTCCTGGATACGGCCGTCCCGCTCCAGGAGCCTTTGACGGTCACGATGGCCCGCGAACTCAAGCGCATGGTCGGCGTGCCTTTCGACGCGGAGGGCTTCGACTGGACGCGGGTCCCGGAGCATCTGCGGATCACCTTCCGGATCGTGGACGAGCGGCGCCGGAATCTGGCCGAGGACAAGGACCTGGAGGCGTTGCGGCAGAAGCTCAGGCCGAAGGCGCGCCAGGCGCTGTCCCAGGCGGCTGCCGCGACCGCGTCCCGCGAGGGCGGCGAGTCCCTGGAGCGCAAGGGCCTGACGGACTGGACGATCGGCACGCTCACGCGCGTTTTCGAGACCCGTCGCGCGGGCCAGCCGGTGAAGGCGTATCCGGCGCTGGTGGACGACGGCGACACCGTCTCGGTCCGGCTCTTCGACACGGAGGCGGAGCAGGCCGAGGCGATGTGGAAGGGCACGCGGCGGCTGATCGTGCGCAACATCCCGGTGAGCCCGGCGAAGTTCGCGTCCGAGAAGCTGACGAACCCCCAGAAGCTCGCCCTGTCGTCGAATCCGCACGGCTCGATCCAGGCGCTGTTCGACGACTGCGCGACCGCTGCGGCGGACAAGCTGATCGGGGACTTCGGGGGGCCGGCGTGGGACGAGGAGTCGTACCGGAAGCTGTACGACAAGGTGCGCGCCGAGATCGTCGACACCACGGTCCGTACGGTCGGGCAGGTGCAGCAGGTGCTCGCCGCCTGGCAGGCCTGTGAGCGGCGCCTGAAGACCGTGCGGAGCCCTGCGCTGCTGGCTAACCTGGCGGACGTACGGGCGCAGCTGGACGCGTTGGTGAAGCCGGGGTTCGTGACGGCGACGGGGTTGCGCCGGCTGCCCGACCTGATGCGTTACCTGGTCGCGGCGGACCGCCGTCTCCAGCAGATGCCGACGAACGTCCAGCGGGACACGACCCGTATGGAGAAGGTCCACGAGATGCAGGACGAGTACGCCTGGCTCCTGGAACAGCTTCCGCAGGGCCGGCCCGTGCCCCAGCAGGTTCTGGACGTCCGCTGGATGATCGAGGAGCTGCGCGTCAGCTATTTCGCCCACGCGCTCGGCACGGCGTACCCGATCTCCGACAAGCGGATCGTAAAGACGATCGACACGCTGGCGCCGTGACGGGCCCCGCACACAGGGTGAGTTCGACCAGGACCTCCCTGCTCCTGTACAGTCCTTCTCGCAGCGCAACGCAGCAATAAGCGCCGCGAAACCTGGTCCTGTGGAGCAGCTTGGAGTGCTCGCCACCCTGTCAAGGTGGAGGCCGCGGGTTCAAATCCCGTCAGGACCGCAGTTGGAAGTGAGGCCCGCATCCCGGCAACGGGGAGCGGGCCTTCTCCATGCCCACGGCACCCACGCCCCGCCGCCCTGTCCAGGCGGAGGCCGCGCCCGCGGCGCAGCCGCAATCAGGCACAGCAAATCCCGTCAGGACCGCAGTTGGAAGTGAGGCCCGCATCCCGGCAACGGGGAGCGGGCCTTCTTCGTATGTCTTCTTCGTATGTGTACGCCGGTTCAAGCAATCTCAGCCGTCCAGCGTCAAGAACGAGGCCGTTCAGCAAGCCCAGCCCCCCCAGCCTTAAGGACGACGCCGTTCAAGCAATCTCAGCCCGTCCGGCGTTTGAGGACGAGGCCGTTCAGGCCGAAGCGGGGGGCTGGGGGCGGCAGCCCCCAGGGCGGCCACCTCACCCCCCCCCCGTGAGGGTCTGGTGGCGTTCACGCCGTCTTGACGGCGCCGCGTCGCACCGGTACCCAGAAACCAGGCCCCCGTTCCCAGCGGAGCCCGGAGGTGGCGTATGGCGGCAACGGCCAGGCACGAGACGCGGGCACTGCTGCGCGCACACCTGGCGGCCGCGTCGTCGTACCGGCATCTGACCCGTCACTGCCAGATCTGCCACCGCCTGTTGCGACTGGCGATGGATTCCGCCCCACGGACCGTCCCCGCCCCGGACGAGGCCGTCGAGGAAGAAAGCCCCTCCACGGCGTGACGGTCGACGGACCCCAACGCCCGCCCCGCCGACGGGAGTCCGGGACACATGCCTCCTTTAGCGCACGGGAGCCGGGAGCGACAAGGACTCTGGCATGTGACGGGAGTCACCGCATGAGTTTTTGAAACCGTGGAACTTACCGCTGTCCTACAACAGATCAATTTAATATGTGCAATTGCACTCCCGTTCGCACACCCGCCAGGGGCCCCTCACAGCAGACCCGACACCCCTCCCCAGACTCCGACAAGCCCGCTCACAGGGCTGCCGACCACCCACCTGCCACGCACAAAAAAGATCGCGCTGGACTCGGCGGAGTCCAGCGCGATCGACGACGAGGTTGAGATTGGGCCCTGTTGGGGCAGGACCCGCGTCGCTTGGAGCCAGGGTTCGGGCGGCGCGGCCAACTGGGGGGCCAGCCGGTTTGCCCGGTTATTCAGTTGTTCAGGCCTCGCTGCGCTGCTGCGGGATGCCCGCGAGCAGAGCGCGGACCTCGGCCTCGCGGTAACGGCGGTGCCCGCCGAGCGTACGGATCGACGTGAGCTTGCCGGCCTTCGCCCACCGCGTGACCGTCTTCGGGTCCACGCGGAACATCGTGGCGACCTCAGCCGGGGTCAGCAGCGGCTCGGCATCAGGGGTGCGAGCGGTCATGAGCGGCCTCCTCGGGAGAACCGATCGTTCTCGGTTCTTTCCTCTAAATTCTGCACCTTGACCCGCGTTGCCCGAAATGGCGGATGCGGGTCGAGTCGGTTATAGGACGAACGGCTTGTCCTCGGCACTACAACTACACCATCCGTCCAGCCTCGTCGGCCAAACCGATGGAATTGCCCCCCAGGTGTTCATCGGCGACGGAAGCCGATGGACCATGCCATAGCGGACAGTCACGCCACTGTGACGATCAGTCACAGGGCGATCAGGAGTCACCAGACCCCCCAAAGCGGAACCTCCCCCGGGCCCCTTGTCCTATTTTGGCATGAGGAGGGGCAAGAGACGCAAGAGCCGGGTACGTGCCGTCCGTCACGCTTGACACTCCGTGAGGTGTACGCCCGGATCGGGAACCTACGTCCCTAGTCGGTGAGACTTCAGGGGAAGCCGACACCTTGAGCGAGGACGAAACCCCAAAACGGGCGTCAGGTCAAACGCCAGTTCGTGACATGGCGCACATTCAGTTGGCCGAGCGCCGGTCCCTGATGCCCCGCCAGCGCTCCACGAGCCGCCCGTAGGCCTCGCCCGCCGCGGCCCCGTCGCCGTGCCTGAGCGCCTCGATGCCCTCGGCCACGTCCGCCGCCGAGTGGTCGTCCTCCAGCTCGCCCGGCGGCAGCACGTGCACCAGACCGCCGTAGTCGAGCTCGACCAGCGAGCGCGGGTGGAACTCCTCCAGCCAGCGCCCCACGTCGATCAGACCGTCGATGAGCGGTCCCTCGTCGATGGCGTCCTTGAGGGTCCTCAGAGCCCGCGCCACGCGCCGCCGGGCCTCCACCATGGGCGTGCGGTAGCGCAGCATCGGCGGGATCTCGCCGGAGCCCTTGTCGAAGCGCCGCTCCTCGTCGGAGACGAGCACGAACCAGTGCAGCGGCACCTGCCAGGTCGCGGTGCGGATCCAGGGCCGGGCGTCCGGGTTGCGGGCGAGCCAGCGCTCGTAGTCCTGGGCGCTCTGGCGGCGTACGACCTCGGGCAGCGCCGCGTCCAGGACCGGCCCCGGCAGCTCCTCCCCGAGCTCCTCCAGGGCCAGCCACCCGCGCAGCCGGGTGCGCCACGGGCACACGCACACCACGCCGTCCACGTCGAGCACGAAGGCGTCGCTGCTCTCGTGCACCGGCACCGGGACCGGCGGGATGGGCAGCAGGTCGGCCAGGGAGCGACGCAGTTCGTCCTGGTACGACGGACGGTCCGGGCGGCGGGCGTAACGGGCCCAGTGACCGCGCTCGGGTTCGGGGAAGGCGGCCAGCGGTTCGTACACGCGCAGATAGGTCGCGTACGGGACGATCACCGGGGACACCTTGGGCACGCCTGCTCTCTCCCCCGCCGCCTGGCGGGAAAACCTGCGAAACCCGCACACAAACGTGCGGGAAAACTATGCAAATCGTCGCACGACCGTCCCCCGGGAGGAGGTGATCCTGAGCACTGCACGGTCAGGGGCCGCCCCAAGCCCTAATCTCGTGCTCACAGGTCCCGCCACCCTTACGGGCGCCTGTGTCCCATCGCCGCAATGTACCCAGGAGTCACCACAGTGACCGACGTAACCGGCGCCGCTGCCGACGTGCTGCACACCCTGTTCCACTCGGACCAGGGCGGCCATGAGCAGGTCGTGCTCTGCCAGGACCGCAAGAGCGGCCTCAAGGCCGTCATCGCCCTCCACTCCACCGCGCTCGGCCCCGCCCTCGGCGGGACCCGCTTCTACCCGTACGCGAGCGAGCAGGAGGCCGTCGCCGACGCGCTGAACCTCGCGCGCGGGATGTCGTACAAGAACGCCATGGCCGGGCTCGACCACGGCGGCGGCAAGGCCGTGATCATCGGCGACCCGGAGCGCGACAAGAGCGAGGAACTGCTTCTCGCCTACGGCCGCTTCGTGGCCTCGCTCGGCGGCCGCTACGTCACCGCGTGCGACGTCGGCACGTATGTCGCAGACATGGACGTCGTCGCACGCGAGTGCCGCTGGACCACCGGCCGCTCCCCCGAGAACGGCGGCGCCGGCGACTCCTCCGTCCTCACCGCCTTCGGCGTCTACCAGGGCATGCGGGCCAGCGCACAGCACCTGTGGGGCGACCCCTCGCTGCGCGACCGCAGGATCGGCGTCGCGGGCGTCGGCAAGGTCGGGCGCCACCTGGTGGAGCACCTCCTCGAGGAGGGCGCCGAGGTCCTGATCACCGACGTACGCCAGGAGGCCGTGGAGCGGATCGCCGGCCGGCACCCCGCCGTCTCCGCCGTCGCCGACACCGACGCGCTGATCCGGACCGAGGGGCTCGACATCTACGCCCCCTGCGCGCTCGGCGGAGCCCTGAACGACGTCTCCGTGCCGGCGCTGACCGCGAGGATCGTCTGCGGCGCCGCCAACAACCAGCTCGAGCACCCGGGCGTGGAGAAGGACCTCGCCGACCGCGGGATCCTCTACGCGCCGGACTACGTGGTGAACGCCGGCGGGGTCATCCAGGTCGCCGACGAACTGCACGGGTTCGACTTCGAGCGGTGCCGGGCGAAGGCCGCGAAGATCTTCGACACCACACTGGCTATCTTCGCACGTGCGAAGGAGGACGGGATTCCGCCGGCCGCCGCGGCCGACCGGATCGCCGAGCAGCGGATGCATGAGGCGGCGGCCAGGAAACCGGCGCACTGACGTTTGACCGGTACCCGTCGGCGCACACTTAGAGAGAACTCTCACGTTCGTCGGCGGGTCGGCCGCGAAGAAGTGGTTAAAATCGCGGTTGACCAGCGGGGACGGGGCTCCCCGAGGGTTCTGGGCCAGGGCACGTGCTGCGGGCGACGTACCGTATGGGCGTGGGCTCAGGTACCGTGGAAGCCCTACGGACCGGTCTCTCTGCGGAGAGCCCGTTCTAGATCATGAACGCGTGTCAAGACTCTGGGGCCGTCGAGCCCCGTATTCGAGGGGGTCGAGCCATGGGGCGCGGCCGGGCAAAGGCCAAGCAGACGAAGGTCGCCCGCCAGCTGAAGTACAGCAGCGGCGGGACTGACCTCTCGCGTCTGGCCAATGAGCTGGGCGCTTCGACTTCGAGTCAGCCGCCGAATGGCGAGCCGTTCGAGGACGACGAGGAAGAAGACGACCCGTACGCCCAGTACGCGGATCTCTATAACGACGACGAGGACGAGGACGACGAGTCCGGTCCTACGTCTCAACGCCGCGGAGCTTGACGACCTGGCTGTGCGTAACCCGGTCCGGGGTGGTCCACACCACCGGACCGGGTTTTGCGCTGCCTGTCAGTGCCTAGGCGTAGTCACCGACGAGTTCGGCACCCGTGGTGTGCTCACCGCGGTCCGTGATCTCGCCCGCGACCCATGAGTCGACCCCGCGGTCGGCCAGGGTGGCCAGGGCGACGTCCGCCGACTCCTCGGGCACGATCGCGATCATGCCGACGCCCATGTTCAGGGTCTTCTCCAGCTCCAGGCGCTCGACCCGGCCCGTCGTGCCGACGAGGTCGAAGACGGGGCCCGGGGTCCAGGTGGTGCGGTCCACGACGGCGTGCAGGCCGTCGGGGATCACACGGGCCAGGTTGGCCGCCAGACCGCCGCCGGTGACGTGCGAGAAGGCGTGCACCTCGGCCGTGCGGAGCAGGGCCAGGCAGTCCAGTGAGTAGATCTTGGTGGGCTCCAGGAGTTCCTCACCGAGGGTGCGGCCGAGCTCGTCGATCCGGGCGTCCAGGGCGAGGCCCGCCTCGTTCAGGAGCACATGCCGCACCAGCGAGTACCCGTTCGAGTGAAGACCCGAGGCCGCCATGGCGATGACCGCGTCACCCTTACGGATGCGATCCGCGCCGAGCAGCCGGTCGGCCTCCACGACGCCCGTACCGGCGCCGGCGACGTCGAAGTCGTCCGGGCCGAGCAGACCCGGGTGCTCGGCCGTCTCGCCGCCCACCAGGGCGCAGCCGGCGAGCACACAGCCCTCGGCGATGCCCTTGACGATCGCGGCGACACGCTCGGGGTGGACCTTGCCGACACAGATGTAGTCGGTCATGAAGAGCGGCTCGGCACCGCACACCACGATGTCGTCCATGACCATGGCGACCAGGTCGTGGCCGATGGTGTCGTAGACGCCCAGCTGACGCGCGATGTCGACCTTGGTGCCGACGCCGTCGGTGGCGGAGGCGAGCAGGGGACGCTCGAAGCGCTTGAGGGCGGAGGCGTCGAAGAGTCCGGCGAAACCGCCGAGGCCGCCGAGGACCTCGGGGCGCTGGGTCTTCTTCACCCACTCCTTCATCAGTTCTACGGCGCGGTCGCCCGCCTCGATGTCGACGCCCGCGGCTGCGTAGCTGGCACCGGTTGTCTCAGACATGGCAGTAGAGAACTTTCGTGTCGTACGGCAGGTATGACGGGCTGCCTACGGGCGACGGATCGCGTCGGCCGCGGCCGTGGCGGCGGGCCCTGCGGCCAGCTCGGTCTCCAGGAGCTGCTTGCCGAGCAGCTCGGGGTCCGGGAGCTCCATCGGGTACTCGCCGTCGAAGCAGGCGCGGCAGAGGTTCGGCTTGGCGATGGTGGTCGCCTCGATCATGCCGTCGATGGAGATGTACGCCAGGGAGTCGGCGCCGAGCGAGGTGCCGATCTCGTCGATGGTCATGCCGTTGGCGATGAGCTCGGCGCGGGTGGCGAAGTCGATGCCGAAGAAGCAGGGCCACTTCACGGGGGGCGAGGAGATCCGGATGTGGACCTCGGCGGCGCCCGCCTCGCGGAGCATGCGGACCAGGGCGCGCTGGGTGTTGCCGCGGACGATCGAGTCGTCGACGACGACCAGCCGCTTGCCCTTGATGACTTCCTTGAGCGGGTTCAGCTTCAGGCGGATGCCGAGCTGGCGAATGGTCTGTGAGGGCTGGATGAACGTGCGGCCGACGTAGGCGTTCTTCACCAGGCCCGCGCCGAAGGGGATCCCGGAGGCCTCCGCGTAGCCGATGGCCGCCGGGGTGCCGGATTCCGGGGTCGCTATGACCAGGTCGGCGTCGACGGGCGCTTCCTTGGCGAGCTTGCGGCCCATCTCCACGCGGGAGAGGTACACGTTCCGGCCGGCGATGTCGGTGTCGGGGCGCGCCAGATAGACGTACTCGAAGACACAGCCCTTGGGCTTCGCTTCCGCGAATCGGGAGGTGCGCAGGCCGTTCTCGTCGATGGCGACGAACTCGCCCGGCTCTATCTCGCGGACGTAGCTCGCGCCGCAGATGTCGAGGGCGGCGGACTCGGAGGCGACGACCCAGCCGCGCTCCAGGCGGCCGAGGACCAGCGGGCGGATGCCCTGCGGGTCGCGGGCGGCATAGAGGGTGTGCTCGTTCATGAAGACGAGCGAGAAGGCGCCCTGGACCTGGGGGAGGACCACGGGAGCGGCCTCCTCGATGGTCAGCGGCTTGCCGTCCTCGTCGACCTGGGCCGCGAGGAGCGCGGTGAGCAGGTCGGTGTCGTTGGTGGCGGCCACACGCGGGCTGCGGCCCTCCTGCTTGGGCAGGTCGGCGACCATCTCGGCGAGCTGCGCCGTGTTGACCAGGTTGCCGTTGTGGCCGAGCGCGATGGAACCGTGCGCGGTGGCACGGAACGTCGGCTGGGCGTTCTCCCACACGGAGGCGCCGGTGGTCGAGTAGCGGGCGTGACCGACCGCGATATGACCCTGGAGCGAACCGAGCGAGGTCTCGTCGAAGACCTGGGACACGAGGCCCATGTCCTTGAAGACGAGGATCTGGGAGCCGTTGCTGACCGCGATTCCCGCGGATTCCTGGCCCCGATGCTGGAGGGCGTAGAGCCCGAAGTAGGAGAGCTTGGCGACCTCTTCGCCCGGAGCCCAGACACCGAAGACGCCACAAGCGTCCTGGGGGCCCTTCTCACCGGGGAGCAGGTCGTGGTTGAGTCGTCCGTCACCACGTGGCACGGTTCCGAGTGTAGGCGAGATCGACCACTGGTCCGAATTCGCGGAGAGTGGGCTTTCTTACTCCGCGTGGGCCGTAACGCTCTCGCCGGAGGCGCCGGTGATCTTCAGTGAATCCCGTTCCTGCTGGTAGGAGACCTTGCCGGTGAGGATTTCGGCGAGTTGGCGCTCGGTCTTCATCACCGGGCCCGAACACATCATGCGCGTGGTCGCGAGGCGCCCGAACTCGATCGTGCCGTCCTTGACGGTGGCCCTGCCGTTGAAGGTGTTGCAGCCGAGGCTGCCGGTGACGGTGTTGTTCCTGGTGAGGGTGAGGTAGGCGTTCTCGCCCAGGGACCAGCGGGTGCCCTTCAGAGCGGGGGCCTTCTGCTCGCGCAGGGTGATGGTGTCGTTCTGCGGGCTGGTCAGTGTGAGGGTCCTGGCACCTGACGGGCCCTTCAGCTCGGCCTTGAGGTCGTTGTCGAAGACGCCGACGAACTTCTCCTCGAACCTCCCCACCGCCCCTGGGCAGCCGATGAGTGTCATGGCGAGGTCGGAGACCTTCACGGTGTCGCCCTGGATGTCGACATCGGCACCGATGCTGTTGCAGCCCACGGAACCACCGGAGTTCCCGCCGCCGACGTCCGGTTCGGCGGCGCCGGGCTTGAAGTCGATGCGAGCCTTCCTGCGGGCACCCTTCTCGGGCAGGACGTAGTCCTTGCCGTCGACGGTGACCTTCTGGGGCACCCAGGAGGTGTCCGCGATGGTGGAGACGTCCAGGGTCCTGGTCCCCACGCTCTCCGTGCCACAGGCGGCCAGGACGGTGGTCCCGGCCAGTGCCGCGGCCGCGTACTTGGCGTATGTCGTCCGCTTCATGACTCTTTGACGCACGAGACGTGCGATGGGTTCAGCCCATCAGCGGGAGCAGTGCGCCCAGGTCCGCCCGCTCCCCGCTCGCGCTGACCTTGGCGGCGTCGAGCGCGTCCTTCCAGGTCAGCCGCCCGGTGGCGAGCCGGATCCAGGTCAGCGGGTCGGTCTCGACGACGTTCGGCGGGGTGCCCCGGGTGTGCTTCGGCCCCTCGACGCACTGCACGACGGCGTACGGCGGCACCCGCACCTCGGTCGAACCGCCGGGCGCCTTCGCGGCGAGGGCGTCGGCGAGGAGGCGTGTGCAGGCGGCGAGGGCCTGACGGTCGTAGGGGATGTCGAGGCCGGGGACGGCGGCGTTCAGGTCGTCGGTGTGGACGACGAGTTCGACGGTGCGGGTGACGAGGTAGTCGGCCAGGGGCAGCGCGCCGGCGTTGGTCTCCAGGAGCCGGGTGCCGGGGTGGGTGTCCAGCAGCTCGGTCAGGGTCCGGTCGACGTCGGTGAGGTAGGCGTCGAGGTCGGGGTGCCGCTCGGCCAGGTCCCGGGTGAAGTCGGCGATGGCCGCGGAGCTGGCGGAGGTGGCGAACGGCCAGTCGAGCAGCACGGCGTCCTGCCGCGCGGGCGCGGGCCGGTCCAGGCTCCGGTGGACGGCCGTGACCGCCATCCCGATGTGCGCGACCAGCTCCCGTACGGTCCACTCCCCCAGCCGTGTCGGCAGCGCCAGTTGCTCGGGGCTCAGCGTCCGTACGGCCTCCCGTACGTTCCCGAGCTGGGCCTGGACGGCCGTGCGGATCTTGGCGGGGTCGTAGGCGCGGGCACGCTTCCTGGCCGTGGGCATGGCGGTGAGCCTAGTCGGCGGGGAAGACGGACAAGGAGGGAAGGGTGATCGTCGGATTCGGACGGCTCCTGGGCCCTCTTCGGCACCGTCCTGGTCCGGTGTACGGCATGGGGCGGCGCCGGCCTGATGGCCCTGACCGCCCGCCGGAGATCCGGCTGCCCAAGGCCCCCGCCGAGCCCGGCACTTCCGGCCCGCGCTCGAACCGGTGGCGGCGTGACGAAGGCCCCACTCGTCACAGCGACGGGCGGGGCCTTCGGAGTCGTACGGCCGCGGCCTACTTGAGCAGGGCCGGGATCGTGTCCTCGTGCGCCCGGCGCAGCTCCTCCAGGGTCAGTTCGAACTCGCCCTGGAGCTCGACGGTGTCCCCGTCCACGACCCCGATACGGGTGACCGGGAGGCCCCGCGCACCGCACATGTCGTTGAAGCGGAGTTCCTCCGAGCGCGGTACGGCGACGACCGCGCGGCCCGCCGACTCGGAGAAGAGGAGCGTGAAGGCGTCCAGCCCGTCCGGTACGACCAGACGCGCGCCCTTGCCGCCCAGCAGCGCCGACTCCACGACCGCCTGGATCAGGCCGCCGTCGGAGAGGTCGTGCGCGGAGTCGATCATGCCGTCGCGGGAGGCGGAGATCAGGATCTCGGCCAGGAGGCGCTCGCGCTCCAGGTCGACCTTCGGGGGCAGGCCGCCGAGGTGGTCGTGGACGACCTGCGACCAGGCCGAGCCGCCGAACTCCTCATGCGTGTCGCCGAGGAGGTACAGCAGCTGGCCCTCCTCCTGGAAGGCGACCGGCGTACGGCGGGCGACGTCGTCGATGACACCCAGGACCGCGACCACGGGAGTCGGGTGGATGGCGACATCGCCCGTCTGGTTGTACAGGGACACGTTGCCGCCCGTGACCGGCGTGCCCAACTGCAGGCAGCCGTCGGCCAGTCCACGGATCGCCTCCGCGAACTGCCACATCACGGCCGGGTCCTCGGGGGAGCCGAAGTTCAGGCAGTCCGAGACGGCGAGCGGCTTGGCGCCGGTCGTCGCCACGTTGCGGTACGCCTCCGCCAGCGCCAGCTGCGCGCCGGTGTACGGGTCCAGCTTCGCGTAACGGCCGTTGCCGTCCGTCGCGATGGCCACGCCCAGACCCGTCGACTCGTCGATGCGGATCATGCCGGAGTCCTCCGGCTGGGCCAGCACGGTGTTGCCCTGCACGAAGTGGTCGTACTGCGAGGTGATCCACTTCTTGGAGGCCTGATTCGGGGAGGACACCAGCTTCAGGACCTGGTCCTTCAGCTCCGCGCTCGAAGCCGGCCGCGGCAGCTTGTTCGCGTCGTCCGCCTGGAGCTCGTCCTGCCAGGACGGGCGGGCGTACGGGCGCTCGTAGACCGGACCGTCGTGCGCGACCGTGCGCGGGTCGACGTCGACGATCTTGCCGCCGTGCCAGTAGATCTCCAGCCGGTCGCCGTCGGTGACCTCACCGATGACGGTGGCGATGACATCCCACTTGTCGCAGATCTCCAGGAACCGGTCGACCTTCTCCGGCTCCACGACCGCGCACATGCGTTCCTGCGACTCGCTCATGAGGATTTCCTCGGGCGAGAGCGTGGAGTCGCGCAGCGGTACGTCGTCCAGCGTCACGCGCATGCCGCCGGAGCCGTTGGAGGCGAGCTCGGAGGTGGCACACGAGAGGCCGGCCGCACCCAGGTCCTGGATGCCGACGACCAGCTTCTCCTGGAAGGCCTCCAGGGTGCACTCGATGAGGAGCTTCTCCTGGAAGGGGTCGCCGACCTGCACGGCCGGGCGCTTCGACGGCTTGGCGTCGTCGAAGGTCTCGGAGGCCAGGATCGAGGCGCCGCCGATGCCGTCGCCGCCCGTGCGAGCCCCGTACAGGATGACCTTGTTGCCCGAGCCGGATGCCTTCGCGAGGTGGATGTCCTCGTGCCGCATGACGCCGATGGCACCGGCGTTGACCAGCGGATTGCCCTGGTAGCAGGCGTCGAAGACGACCTCGCCGCCGATGTTCGGCAGACCCAGGCAGTTGCCGTAGCCGCCAATGCCGGCGACGACGCCGGGGAGCACGCGCTTGGTGTCCGGGTGGTCCGCCGCACCGAAACGGAGGGGGTCGACCACGGCCACCGGCCGCGCGCCCATCGCGATGATGTCGCGGACGATGCCGCCGACACCCGTGGCCGCGCCCTGGTAGGGCTCGACGTACGAGGGGTGGTTGTGCGACTCGACCTTGAAGGTCACGGCGTACCCCTGGCCGACGTCCACGACGCCCGCGTTCTCGCCGATACCGACGAGCAGCGCGTCGCTCTGCGGGGCCTTCTCGCCGAACTGGCGCAGGTGCACCTTGGAGGACTTGTAGCTGCAGTGCTCGGACCACATCACCGAGTACATGGCGAGCTCGGCACCGGTGGGCCGGCGGCCGAGGATCTCCACGACCCGCTCGTACTCGTCCTTCTTCAGGCCGAGTTCGGCCCAGGGCAGCTCGACGTCGGGGGTCGCGGCCGCGTGCTCGACCGTGTCCAGAGGCGTCCGGCTCATACGTTGACCAGCTTCTTGAGGATCGAGGTGAAGAAGGGGAGGCCGTCGGTGCGGCCGGTGCCGATCAGCGGCTCCACGGCGTGCTCCGGGTGCGGCATGAGGCCCACGACGTTCCCGGCCTCGTTGGTGATCCCGGCGATGTCCCGGAGGCTGCCGTTCGGGTTGAAGTCCAGGTACCGGAAGGCCACCCGGCCCTCCGCCTCCAGCTTGTCCAGCGTGTACTCGTCGGCGACGTACCGGCCGTCCATGTTCTTCAGCGGAATGTTGATCTCCTGGCCGGCCGAGTAGTCGGTCGTCCAGGCGGTGTCCGCGTTCTCCACCCGCAGCTTCTGGTCACGGCAGATGAAGTGGAGGTGGTCGTTGCCGAGCATCCCGCCCGGGAGCAGGTGGGCCTCGGTGAGGATCTGGAAGCCGTTGCAGATACCGAGGACCGGGAGGCCGGACTTCGCCTGCTCGATGAGGGGCTCCATCACCGGCGAGAAGCGCGCGATGGCACCGGCGCGCAGATAGTCGCCGTAGGAGAAACCGCCGCACAGCACCACGGCGTCGACCTGATGGAGGTCCTTGTCCTTGTGCCAGAGGGCGACCGGTTCGGCGCCCGCGAGGCGGATCGCACGCTGGGTGTCACGGTCGTCGAGGCTGCCGGGGAAAGTGACGACGCCAATACGAGCGGTCACTTCGCGGCCTCCGCGACTTCCTCCACCTTGACGGTGAAGTCCTCGATCACGGTGTTGGCGAGGAAGGATTCCGCAAGATCGTGGATGCGGGCGAGCGCGGCCTCGTCGACCGGTCCGTCAACTTCCAGTTCGAATCGCTTTCCCTGACGTACGTCGGAGATGCCGTCGAAACCCAGTCGCGGCAGTGCACGCTGCACCGCCTGGCCCTGGGGGTCGAGGATCTCCGGCTTGAGCATGACGTCGACTACGACGCGTGCCACTGGCACTCCCGGTGGTGTGGTGCTGAGCAGGTTCCTTCAGACTACCCGCACAAAATTTCTACGCGCGTTGAGTTGTAGGAATCTACGTGACGGCCATCACGGCACAGCACGGAGGAGGACGTCCGTGAAAATTTCCCGGAAAGATCTCAGATCGACACCCGATACCTATTGCGCTCGGACACGCGGAAGGATTTAGTCGAGCTTCACAATGCATTGTCGGGCACTGTACAAATGAATTGACAACGTGCCGCACGAAGGGACCGATATTCGTGGCGCAGAAGGTCGTGGTCACTCTCTTTGACGACATCGACGGCTCGGAAGCGGCGGAAACGATCGCCTTCGGACTCGACGGCAAGTCGTACGAGATCGACCTGAATCAAGCCAATGCCAAGAAACTGCGTAAGGCACTCGAGCCCTACGTGGAGGCCGGCCGCAAGCGGTCCCGGTCCGGCAAGGCGTACCGGCAGACCGAGGTCGCTCCCGACCCGGCGGCGGTCCGGGCCTGGGCCCAGGCCAACAAGATGGACGTCCCCGCCCGCGGACGGATCCCCAAGAAGGTCTACGAGGCGTTCGCCGAGGCCCAGTAGGGCCGGTCGACACCGGGTCACCCGCCCCTCGGACCAACCGACTTGCGTTGCACCCCACCTGGTCAGCTAGAGTTTGGAGCACGCCGAGGGGCGAGGCCGAAAAAGCCCAGCTCACGGAGTACACGCGGGTGTAGTTCAGTAGTAGAACATCCCCCTTCCAGGGGGAAGGCGCAGTGTGCAATTCCTGTCACCCGCTCTGCATCGCCGTCCGGACCACTCTGGTGGATCGGGTAGGATGATGCTCGCGCCGATCGGTGAGAGCCGGTCGGAGGCAATGCGGACGTAGCTCAGTTGGTAGAGCGCAACCTTGCCAAGGTTGAGGTCGCCAGTTCGAACCTGGTCGTCCGCTCCATGAAGAAGACCCCGGTCATCGCGACCGGGGTCTTTTTTCATGTCCGGTTTCATGTCCGGTGCACCGTCTGACATTTGTCATACGGAGTGGTGACAGCGCGCACTGCTGTCGCATCCGGTCCGCCGGGACGCTGGCTTCATGAACACCGACGAACACGAACACGTGATTGAGGTCACCGACCTGCGGCGTGTGTACGGGGGCGGGTTCGAGGCCGTGCGCGGGATCAGCTTCGCCGTGGACAGCGGAGAGGTCTTCGCCCTGCTCGGCACCAACGGCGCCGGCAAGACCTCCACCGTCGAACTCCTCGAGGGGCTCGCCCGGCCGACCGACGGGCGGATCCGGGTCCTCGGCCATGATCCGTACGCCGAGCGGGCCGCCGTACGCCCGCGCACCGGGGTGATGCTCCAGGAGGGCGGCTTCCCGTCCGAGCTGACCGTCGACGAGACCGCGCGGATGTGGGCGGGCTGCGTCAGCGGCGCCCGGCCGCCGCTGGAGGTGCTGGAACTCGTCGGGCTCGCACGGCGGACCGGCGTACGCGTCAAGCAGTTGTCCGGGGGCGAGCGGCGGCGCCTCGACCTGGCGCTCGCCCTGCTCGGCGACCCCGAGGTGCTGTTCCTCGACGAGCCGACGACCGGCCTCGACGCCGAAGGGCGCAGGGACACCTGGGAGTTGGTGCGGGCGCTGCGGGACAGGGGGACGACCGTGCTGCTCACCACCCACTACCTGGAGGAGGCCGAGGATCTCGCCGACCGGCTGGCGATCCTCCACGAGGGACGGATCGCGGTCACGGGCACACCTGCCGAGGTGACCGCCGCGCAGCCGGCGCGGATCTCGTTCGAGCTGCCGGAGGGGTACTTCGTGGGGGATCTGCCACCGCTGGGGGAGCTGGGGGTGAGCGGGCACGAGCTCGACGGCAGCGTCGTACGGCTGCGGACGCGGGAGTTGCAGCGCACGGCCACCGGACTGCTGGTGTGGGCCGAGCGGGCCGGGGTCGAACTGCGGCGGCTCGATGTGCGGTCGGCCTCGCTGGAGGAGGCGTTCCTGGGGATAGCGGCGCGCGAGGAGGTCTCAGCATGAGCATGAGCACGGTCACCACTCCGGTGAGCAGGCTGGGCGCCCTCGCCCGCGCCGAGTTCACGCTGCTCGGACGCAGCAGGGCCACGCTCGTCGCGGCCGTACTGGTGCCGCTCGCGCTGCCGTTCAGCCTGCGGTCCGTCGTGGAGGACATGGACGTCGAGGAGGCCGGGCTGAGCGTCGGCCTGGTCCTGCTGCCGGCCGCGGTCGGCTTCGCCCTGCTCTTCGGTGTCTACGGCGCCCTCGTCGGGATCTACACCTCCCGGCGCGAGGAACTGGTGCTGAAGCGGCTGCGCACCGGGGAGCTGCGGGACGCCGAGATCCTCTGCGGCACCGCGCTGCCGATCGGCGCGACCGGGCTCACGCAGTCCCTGGTGCTGGTCGCCGCGAGCACGGCTCTGCTCGACGTGCCCGCGCCGCACGCGCCCCATCTCGTCGTGCTGGGGCTGCTGCTGGGGCTGGTGATGTGCGCCGCGCTCGCGGCCGTGACGGCGGCCGTGACCCGGACCGTGGAGAGCGCGCAGGTCACCACGCTGCCGTTCGTGCTGATCTCGATGACCCTCTCGGGCGTCACCGTCCCCCTCGAACTGCTGCCCGACAGGTTCGCGTCGGTGTGCGAACTCCTGCCCCTGTCGCCCGTGATCACCCTGGTCCGCGGCGGCTGGTCGGGCACGCTCTCCGCCTACGAGGCCCTGGGCGCCATCGCGACCGCGGTGGCCTGGACGGTGCTGGCCGTGTTTGCTGTACAGCGGTGGTTCCGGTGGGAGCCGAGGCGCTGACGTACGGGGAGAGCATGCGCGAGGCAGGGGGCTGGTGGCGGCGGAAGAGCACGCCGGCGAAGGTGGAGACGTACACGCGCTGGTCGTTCCACTTCTTCGCGCTGATCTACGTCGCCTCGGTCGGCCTGCCGGTCTTCGGGGAGGTGACGGGGCAGCTCGCGGTCTGGCTGGTGCTGCTGGTGTGCGCGCACGCCGTGGTGTGTGCGGTGACCGCGTCGCGGGCGCTCGACTGGACGCGGGGGCGGCGCGAACAGCCGGTGCGGATGCTGTGGGTGCTCGGGGCGGTCACTCTCGCCATATCCGTGGCGGTGATCGGCATCGCCGAGCGTGGTCCGGACGACGACGGTCTCGACATGGCGGCGGGCGCGGTCTTCGTGGGCGTGCTGACCTTCGCGGCCGGTATCGGCGCGCTCGGCGTCCGCAGGCGACGGCGTGTGCTCGCACTCGTGGGCGGCTTCTCCGCGGGCGCCGCGCTCGGCGGCTTTCCGCTGGGTTACGCCGTCCCGGAGTCGCTGGTCACCGGGATAGTGGTGCTGATCGCCGCCGGATTCCTCGCCTTCACCTCCGTCTTCTCCGTCTGGCTCCTGAACGCCGTCTACGAACTCGACACGGCCCGCGAGACCCGCGCCCGACTCGCCGTCGCCGAGGAACGGCTGCGGTTCGGGCGGGACCTGCACGACGTGATGGGGCGAAACCTCGCCGTGATCGCGCTGAAGAGCGAACTGGCCGTACAGCTGGCGCGTCGGGGACGGGCCGAGGCCGTGGACCAGATGACCGAGGTGCAGCGGATCGCGCACGAGACACAGCGCGAGGTGCGGGATGTCGTACGGGGATACCGGGAGGCCGATCTCGGGATGGAACTCACGGGAGCGCAAGGTGTGTTGACCGCCGCGGGCATCACCTGCACGGTCACCGGGGAGCCGAACGGGCTGCCCGCCGAGGTGCAGTCGGCGCTCGGCTGGGTGGTGCGGGAGGCCACCACGAACGTCCTGCGGCACGGGGACGCCAAGCTGTGCGTGGTGACTCTGCGGAGAGAGGGACCGCGGGTGGTGCTGATCGTCGAGAACGACGGGGCGTCGCGATCGCGGGGCAGCGGCGGGTCCGGGCTCGCCGGACTGCGCGAGCGGCTCGCGGCCGTGGCCGGGACGCTGGAGGCGGGACCTGTCCGAGAGGGTGTGTTCCGGCTGGCGGCGGAGGTGCCGGTGACGGGGACGGAGGGGGCTCGTGATCGTGCACGTGGTGTGCCTGAGGTGGGCTCGTGATCGTGCAGGTGGTGTCGGGGGCGGGTGGGCTCGTGATCGTGCACGTGGGGTGGGAAGGGATGGGCTCGTGACCGTACGTGTGGTGGTGCCGGAGGTGGGCTTGTGAGCGTGCGGGTGCTGCTCGCCGATGACGAGCATCTGATCCGGGGCGCGCTCGCCGCGCTGCTGTCGCTGGAGGACGACCTCGCGATCGTCGCGGAGGCGGCGACCGGTCCCGAGGCGCTGGCGATGGCCCGGGCGCACGAGCCCGACGTGGCCGTACTCGATCTCCAGATGCCCGGCGCGGACGGTGTGAAGGTCGCCACATCCCTGCGGACCGAACTGCCCTCGTGCAAGGTGCTGATCGTCACCAGTCACGGGCGGCCCGGGCATCTCAAACGGGCGCTGCAGGCCGGTGTGCGGGGGTTCGTTCCGAAGACCGTGAGCGCGCAGCGGCTCGCGGAGATCATCCGCACCGTGCACGAGGGAAACCGCTACGTCGACCCCGAGTTGGCCGCCGACGCGATCTCCGCCGGGGACTCCCCCCTGACCGCGCGGGAGGCCGAGGTGCTGGAACTCGCCGCCGACGGGGCCCCGGTCGCGGAGATCGCCGAACGCGCCGCGCTGTCACAGGGGACCGTACGGAACTATCTGTCGTCGGCCGTCTCCAAGCTGGGTGCCGAGAACCGCCACACGGCGGTGCGGCTCGCACGCGAGCGAGGTTGGGTATAGTGGTTCTCGCGCCACGGCGCATGCGAACGTAGCTCAGTTGGTAGAGCGCAACCTTGCCAAGGTTGAGGTCGCGAGTTCGAACCTCGTCGTTCGCTCCATTGAAAAGCCCCCCGGTTTTCACCGGGGGGCTTTTCCGTTACGACCAGCTCGTGCCCGTCAGCCGCTCGTACGCCTCGATGTACTTGGCGCGGGTGCGGTCCACGACCTCCTGCGGCAGCGCCGGCGGGGGCCGCTCGCTCTTCCTGTCCCAGCCGGACTCCGCCGACGTCAGCCAGTCGCGCACGAACTGCTTGTCGTACGACGGCTGCGCGTGCCCCGGCTCCCACTGGCCGGCCGGCCAGAAGCGGGAGGAGTCCGGGGTGAGGACCTCGTCCGCGATGACCAGGGTGTCCCCGTCGAAGCCGAACTCGAACTTGGTGTCCGCGAGGATGATCCCGCGGTCCCGGGCGATGTCCCGGCCCCGCGAGTACACCCCGAGGGTCGCCTGGCGCAGCTGGGCCGCGGTGTCGGCGCCGACCTGGCGGGCGACCTCCTCGTAGGAGACGTTCTCGTCGTGCTCACCGACGGCGGCCTTGGTGGCCGGGGTGAAGATCGGGGCGGGGAGCTCGCTGCCGTCGACCAGGCCCTCGGGGAGGGCGAGGCCGCAGACCGTGCGGGACTCGTTGTACTCCAACAGTCCGGAGCCGGTGAGATAGCCGCGGGCGACGGCTTCCACGGGGACCATCCGGAGCGACTTGCAGACCAGGGTGCGGCCCGCCCAGTCGGCGGGGGCGCCTTCGGGTACGGCCGTGCTCAGCACGTGGTTCGGCAGCAGGTCGGCGATCTGGTCGAACCACCACAGGGACAGCTGGGTGAGGACGCGGCCCTTGTCGGGGATCTCGGTCGGCAGCACCCAGTCGAAGGCGGAGATACGGTCACTGGCGACCATCACGAGGTCGCCCGCCTCGTTCTGGTACAGCTCGCGCACCTTGCCGGTGTGCAGGTGCACCAGGCCCGGAACCTGGAGCGGCTCGGGCTTTTCTACGAATCCGGACACGGTTCCTCCCCGTGAGTATGTCCAACGGGTCGATTGTCCCGTACGGGGCGCTGACCTTGGACTGGGGGTGCGCTGAGGGAGCGGCGGGTGTGCTGTTGGGTGAGCTCAGTCACGCTTGCAGATGCGGTCCAGGAGGTTGGCGGTGGCGCGCTGGACGCGGGTGTCGACATGGCCCGGGCGGTCCAGCGCCGGGGACCAGGCGAAGGTGCCGGCGGCGAAGACCAGGGCGCCGGACGGGGCGCGATAGAGGGAGGTCTCCTGGTGGCGGAGGGCGCCCTCGCTGTCGGCGTACGGCGAGTGCGCGAGCAGGATGCGGTCGTCGTGCTCCGGCAGCGGGGTGCGCGGGAAGTAGCGGTCGGCCTCGCCCGCGACCAGGCCAGCGAGTTCGTCGCCCTCCTGCGCACCGGTCGCCTCCCACACCCAGTGCTCGGCGTTGCGGACGATCAGGGGGTGGGGCTCGGGCACCCTTCCCGCGTACTGGATGCCGACCAACTGCTGCTCGGGGCGGTCCACTTCGCGCCAGAGCGCCGGTTTGCCCGGGCCCCTGCGTTTGCGGCAGGTCAGCAGACGGTCGGGGACACCGGACGGCGAGGGGCCCAACTCGACCTGCCAGTACATGGTGTTGGCGGACAGGAAGACCAGAGAAGTGCCGCTGTCACGGGCTCCCTCGACCGTGCGGCGCATGGCCGTCGACCAGTACTCGTCGTGGCCGGGGAAGACCAGGCCCCGGTACCGGGTGGGGTCGAGGTGGCCGGCGTGCAGGTCGCGGGCGTCGGCGTAGGCGAGGTCGTAGCCGTAGCGCTCGGCGAAGCGGATGAAGTCGTAGGCGTGGCCGACGTGCATGGGCAGGCCCGCGCCCGCGTACGGCCGGTCGAAGGAGACCGTGGTCGCGGCGTCGGCCTCGCCGAGGAGCCGCCCCTGTTCGTCCCAGGCGTGGTAGAGGCTGGCTCCGGTGCGGCCGTCCTCGGGGTAGAGGTTGTACGCCTGCCAGGTGACGTCGGGCAGAAGGAGCAGTAAGTCCGCGGGCTGGTTCTCGCGGACCGTGAAGGGGATGTGGGAGCGATAGCCGTCGGCGGTCGTGAGGACGGCGACGTATGCGCCGACGCTCCAGTAGGACGGGATCTGCAGCCGCCAGGACAGCCACCAGTGGTGGCAGGAGACCGTGCGGTCCGCGGTCAGCGGCGGGGGCTGGAGGATGCCGGAGAGGCGGGGGCTGGTGGTGATCTTCGCCGCGCCGTCGCCGCCGTAGTGGCCGATGCGGTAGATGTCGACGCCGAACTCCTGCGGCGGGTCGACGGTGATGTGGAAGTCGACGGCCTCGCCGGGGGCGACCGCGCCGGTCGAGGTGAAGCCCTTGATCTGGCGACGGACGTCGTCGGCGGAGCGGGGGCCGCCGCCGGGGGAGGTGCGGGGGGAGGGGATGCGCGGGGCGCCCTCCTTCGGGGTGTGGGCGGGGTCCGTCTCGACGTACCACGGGACCACCTGGCCGGTGTCGTCGAAGTACGTCTCACTGCCGCGCAGCCAGGGGACGGGGCCCTGGCCGAAGGGGTCCGTCACGGCGTGCGCGAGTGCTCCCGACTCCCAGCGGCGGATGTGCTCCGGTCCTGGGCCCATGGTCGCTCCCCTCCCTCGTGCCCCCGTTGTCCGTCCTGCGCGGTGCTTCGTGCCGGCACAAGCCCTTGCCATGTGCGCGATCGGTCTCAGCACATCACATTCCGCACCCAGGCTGTCACTATTCGTTGCGAATTGGCCGAAAGTGGAAGCGGGTACTCCGGATCCCTCAGACGAGGCGGACCGGCTTCTCGGGGCGTATCCCCGACTTGACCAGCCAGGCGCGCAGCGGGGCCGGGTCGCCGTCCTCCACGAGGCTCAGGACGCGGGGGGCGAGGTCCGCGGCGCGTTCGCCGTTGATGAGGAGCGACGGGCCGTCGAGCCAGTCCAGGCCAGGGGCGGCGCCGGCGGTGTCGATCGCGGCGCAGCAGACCATCGCGGTGACGTGGTCGGTGAGGAGTTCTCGGGCGCTGCGGGGTGGCTGAAGCGGGAAGAGGGGGAGGGCGGTGTCGTCCCAGGGGGTGGCGTCGGGCGTGCTGTGGGACTGGGGGGCGGCGGCTTCCTCACGGGCGAGCTCGGCGGTGAGCGCGGCGGCGAGCGTCTCGGCTTCGCCGTCTGTGCGTCCGCCCACGCCGTCCGCGGCACATTCGTCATCGGCGGCGGGTGGCCCCTGAGGGGCGGCAGCGGTCTCATGGTCGGTTGCTGCGGGCTCGGCCGGCGGGACGGGGTTGTGCTGTGCGGCCGCGAGGGTGTCAGCCGGGGGCTGGTCGTGCGGACCGGCCGCGAGGGCGTCAGCCGGGGGCTGGTCGTGCGGACCGGCCGCGAGGGCGTCAGCCGGGGACTGGTCGTGCGGACCGGCCGCGAGGGCGTCAGCCGGGGGCTGCTCGTGCGGACCGGCCGCGAGGGCGTCAGCCGGGGGCTGCTCGTGCGGACCGGCCGCGAGGGCGTCAGCCGGGGGCTGCTCGTGCGGACCGGCCGCGAGGGCGTCAGCCGGGGGCTGCTCGTGCGGTGCAGCCGCCAATGCGTCAGCCGAGGTCTGTTCACTGTCCGGGTCCGCCGCTATGACGCCGTCCGGTGGAGCCGGTACGGGGGCGGCGGGAGCCTGGTCGTGCCGGCTTGGTGCAGGTGTGGCGGTCGCGGGTGCGTCCGCCTGAGCCACCGCTTCGTGCTGTACGGCTCCGGCGTCGTCCGGGGAGGCGGGTCCACCGGTCGCCGCCACACCGTCGGCCGGCGGAATCGGGGCGAGGTCTGTGGAAGCGGGGTCACGCAGGGGTGCTGCGGTCTCGCCGGGCGCGAGAGCGTCCGTGGACGGCCGACCCGGCCCGTGGTGGATGGCGTCGGCGTCGTCCGGGGAGGAGGCCCCACTGTCCAGCGCAGGGTCTGTGGAAGAGGGGTCACGCAGTGATGCTGCACTCCCGCCGGGCGCGAGAGCGTCCGTGGACGCCCGACTCGACCCCTGCTCGCGCCCGTTCTGGACGGTGTCGGCGTCGTCCGTCGAGGTCGGTCCGCCGCCGGCCGCGGTGGTGGGGGCGGGTGAGTACGTGGGGGTCGCGGTGGCAGGCCGGTCGGCTGCCGGGAGGTGTGCAGGGGAGCCGGGGTGCCCGGGGGCTGACAGGTGGGCCAGGACTCGGGAGAGCGTGGGGCCGTGGGAGTCCGGCGGGGCGGTTCCCGGGGTGCGGCTCACGCCCTGGGCGTCGAGGACTCGGTGGAGGCGGGCCGCGTCCAGGCGCCACTTTCGGTCCACGACCTCTTCCGGGTACTCCTGCCAGTCCACCGGGGACCAGTCCTGCCCGGTCTCCGCCGGCCCGCCGTGGAAGAGGCGGGCGGCGAGGAGAGAGGCGGCCTCATCTATCGCGCCGGGCTCTTCGAGCAGGTCGCAGGCGGGGCGCTCACCCAGGCGGGAGGCGAACCCCTCGGCCAGGCGGTCACGACGGGACAGCTCGGTGAGGGCGGCCACCACGCCCGCGTCCAGGCGGGAGGGCCAGCGACCCATCCGCCAGGCGGGGAGCGCGACCCGCGTCAGCAGCCGGTCCCAGCCCGCGTACGCCAGGCCCACCTGTTCCTGGGCCACGATCCTGAGGCCGTAATCCACAGCCTGTGCACGCTCGGCGGCCGCGGCCGCGACCCCGCGCTCCATCTGGGTCGCGTGCTCCCGGCAGCTGCGCAGGAGGAGTCGGGCCACCCAGGCGACCCCCGCGCACACCACTCGGGCGAGCGGACAGCGTCCTGGAACGGAGCCGACGGCCACGGCCGCGTCCAGACCCCGCACGAAACGGCGGGCCGCCGCTATGTCGGGGTGCGCCGAAGGGCCCGTACCGGCGACGACCGGGGCGAGGACCGCGCGCAGTTCGCCGACGCGCATCCACCACAGGAACGGTGAGCCGATGACCAGCACCGGTGCGGCCGGGACCCGGCGGTGGGGTCCGCGGACGCCCGCGATCTCGTCGTCCCGGCCCTCCTGCGGGGGCGGGCCGTGGGCGGGGTGGGTGCGGTCCTCCAGCCAGCTGTCGCAGTCCGGGGTGAGCGCTATGGCGGAGGGGGCGGGGACGTCCAGGCGGTCGGCGAGGTCGCGCACCATGCGGTACAGGTCGGGCGCGGACTCCTCGGCGATCGCGACGGTAGGACTGACGGCGGGGCGGGCGCGGGCGATGACCAGGGCCACGGCTCCGGCGGCGACCAGCACCACGGCCCCGAGAACGGTCATGACCAGGCGGGCGGTGTCCCAGAACCCGCCCACGAGATGACTGGTGGAACCCCCGGCGAGCAGCACCACGGCCACCGCCGCGGGCAGCAGCGCCACGGCCAGCGCACGGCTGCGGATGCGCAGCACGGCGAGGGCCCGGGAGCGCGCGGCCTGCGCGGCTACCTCCACACCGATACCGGTCATGACCGGACCTCACCCCCTCCCTGCCGTCCTGGATGCCCAGCTGTCCTGGCGTTGCTCACTCCCCCACTGTGGCACCCGTCACTGACATCGCAATGCCGGTGGGCCAAGTGCCGGACCGCTTGCGCCGCACCATAGTTGGGGCCCGGGCCCCCGTCAGCCGTATAGAGCCCCGGTCACTCGATGGAATGGCTTTGGGGAGAGGTGGATGACGTACAGCAAAGATCAGGCCCCGAATCCTTAGACGGATCCGGGGCCTGTCGGGTTGTTCGGCAGCGGGGTGTTTCGCCCGATTTTCGAGCTTCTCAGGCTCCGGACGCCGCCTTCGCGGCGATGTCCGTCCGGTGCTGGGAACCGTCGAGCCGGATGCGGGCCACCGCCCGGTACGCGCGGTCGCGGGCCTCGGTGAGGTCCTTGCCCGACGCCGTGACCGACAGGACGCGGCCGCCGGCGCTGACGACGGCGTCGCCGTCCCGCTTGGTGCCGGCGTGCAGGACGTACGCGTGCGGGGCGTCCTCGGCGGCCACCTCGTCGAGGCCGGTGATCGGGTCACCGGTGCGCGGGGTGGCGGGGTAGTTGTGCGAGGCGACGACCACGGTGACCGCGGCGTCCTCGCTCCAGCGCAGCGGCTCCAGGTCGGCCAGGTTGCTGGTGGCCGCGGCGAGCAGGATGCCGGCCAGCGGGGTCTCCAGGCGGGCCAGGACGACCTGGGTCTCGGGGTCGCCGAAACGGGCGTTGAACTCGATGACCCGTACGCCTCGCGAAGTGATCGCGAGGCCGGCGTAGAGCAGGCCGGAGAAGGGGGTGCCGCGGCGGCGCATCTCGTCGACCGTCGGCTGCAGGACCGTCTGCATGACCTCGTCGATCAGCTTGGGGTCGGCCCAGGGCAACGGGGAGTAGGCGCCCATGCCGCCGGTGTTCGGGCCTTCGTCGCCGTCGAGGGCGCGCTTGAAGTCCTGGGCCGGCTGGAGGGGCAGAACGGTGTCGCCGTCGGTGATGGCGAAGAGGGAGACCTCGGGGCCGTCCAGGAACTCCTCGATGACGACCCGGTCGCAGGCGTTGGCGTGCGCTGCCGCGGCCTCGATGTCACTGGTCACGACGACGCCCTTGCCCGCGGCGAGACCGTCGTCCTTGACGACGTACGGAGCGCCGAAGGCGTCGAGGGCCTCGGCGACCTCCTCGGGGGTCGTGCAGACGTAGGAGCGGGCGGTCGGGACTCCGGCAGCGGCCATGACGTCCTTGGCGAAGGCCTTCGAGCCCTCGAGCTGCGCGGCCTCCCCGGACGGGCCGAAGACCGGGATGCCCACCTCGCGCACGGCGTCGGAGACCCCCGCGACAAGCGGGGCCTCCGGGCCTACGACGACCAGGTCGGCACCGAGCCGCTGCGCGAGCGCGGCCACCGCCGCGCCGTCGAGGGCGTCGACCGGGTGCAGCTCGGCGACCTCGGCGATGCCGGCGTTGCCGGGGGCGCAGTGCAGGGCACTGACGTCGGGGTCGAGGGACAGGGAGCGGCACAGGGCGTGTTCGCGGGCGCCGTTACCGATGACGAGGACCTTCACGGGGGTCAGCCTAACGGGGTTTTTGTGGGGGGTTCCAAAGGGGTGGAGGGAAGGGAGTCGTAGGTTCCTCCAAGATGGGCACTTGCGTGCGTCCCTGCATCCTCGCCTTATGGGTCTTATTCGTTGGTGATCTCCTCCACCACGGTCGCCCCGAGCTCGCGCACGATCAGTTCGCGACCCGAGAGGGCGGCCTCGTTGAGATCGGGGTCGTCGTCCTCGGGGATGTCGTCCTCGATGGAGACCGGCGGGGGCTCCGGCGCGGACCGCTGCGGGGCAGGGACCGGGGCTGGAGCCTGCGTCGACGTCGGCCGGGACGTCGGGGCGGGCGTCGGCTGGGGGAAGGACGGGGACGGGGCCTGGGGGGCCTGGGTGCCATAGCCCGCCGTGCTTCCGGTGCCGTAGCCGCCGGTGCTGCCGCCACCGCCGTAGCCACCGCCACCGCCGCCGTTGAAGCCTCCGGATGCGGGGGGCGCCCCTCCGCCGCCCGACGGGTCGACGACCGCCTCGATCTTCCACTGGACGCCGAACTGCTCGCCCAGCGCCTGCCGCAGCACCTCTTCGCTGCCGCTGCTCGCGAAGTTGTCGCGGGCGCCGGCGTTCACGAAACCGAGCTGGAGGGTGGTGCCGTCGAAGCCGGCCACGTGGGCGTTCTGGCTGAGCAGGATCCATGTGAAGCGGCGGCGGTTCTTGACGGCTTCCAGGATGTTGGGCCAGAGCTGGCGGGGGTCGGGGCCGCCGGTCGGCGGGGCGTAGGCGCCCGGTCCGGGTGCGGGGGCCGCGGGGGCGGGCTGGGYCGGTGCTGGGGCGGCCGTGGGCCGG
>NZ_MJAH01000029.1 GCF_001746295.1 Streptomyces sp. LUP47B
GCCCGCGCCACGTCGGCGGGCGGCTGCCGGGCGGCGTCCGTGGTGTCGGTCTCGGCGAGTACGGCCCGTACGGCGGCCTCCTCGGCCTGCCAGGCGTCCAGCCGGTGCTGCAGCTCGCGGTGGGCCATCTCGTCGAGGAGGGCGGCGGCCGCGGCCTGTGGGGTGTCGAAGCCGGCCCGGAAGGCGGCGTCGGCGAGCCGGGCGTCGGCGTCCTTGAGCCGCTGGGCGGTGTCCTCGGCGACGCGCGCGGTGTCGGCTGCGTCGGTGAGCAGCGCTGCCTGCCGCTCCAGCTGGGCGGCGCGGACGGCCACGCTGTCGGCGGCGCCGCGCGCCTCGGTCAACTCCGCTTCCAGGGTGGTGCGTTCCCGGTCCAGGGCGTCCCGGAGGGTGCCGCGGGACGCGGTGCGCACGGCGGCGTCCTGCTGGGCCGACAGCCGCTGTTCGCGCTCCCGCTCGGCTTGGCGCAGCTGCTCCGTCGCGGTGTGCAGTGCCGAGGCGGCGGTGCGGGCCTGGGCGTACTCGCGTTCCAACTCGTCGGCGTGGAGGGCGAGTTCCTCTGTGGAGGTGTCGCCGGCCTCGCCCTGGGCGGCGGCCAGGGCCCGCTGGACGAAGGCGAGGCGCCGCTCGGCCTCGGCGCGCTGTTCGTCGGCATGCTGCGAGGTGGCGAGCGCCCGCTCCTCGGTCTCCCGGTCGACGTGTCCGGCGTCCTTGCGAGCGGGGGCGGGGTGCTCGGTGGCGCCGCAGACCGCGCAGGGCTCGCCGGCGGTGAGCTGTGCGGCCAGCTCGGCGGCGATGCCGTTCAGCCGCTGCTCCTTGACGTCCAGCCATTCCGCGCGGGCCTTCAGCGCGCGGTCCGTCGCGTCGATGACCTGCTGCTGGGCGTCGTCGGTGTCCCGGGCGAACTGGTCGCGCTGGCGTGCGGCGGCGAGCCGCTTGCGGGCGGGCTCCCGCTGCACGGCCAGTTGTTCGGCGCGGGTGGCCGCCTCCTGGGCGGACTCGACGCCGTGCTGAAGACCCGCGCGGGCCTCCTCCCAACCGGCCAGCCATGCCTCGGCCTCCTGGAGAACCTCCTCGTCGGAGCGCTCCTGGCGGTCCAGGTCGGCGCGTTCCGCGACGAGTTCGGCCAGGCGCTGCTCGGCGCGCCGGGCCGAGTCCAGGCCGCCCAGCTCCTCGGCCGCGCGGCGTGCCGCGGCGGCGAGTCCGGCGGCGCCCGCCCCCGCGAAGGTGTCCGGCAGCAGCCCACGCGCGCGTGCCTCGGCCACGGCCGCCCGGCGGTGCTCCGTCTCCGCCGCCTCCCGCAGCTCCAGCGCGGGCGCCACCGCCTCCGCCTTGCGGGACCGCTCCATCCTGGCCTGCGCCTGGTGGTAGCCGTCGGCGCGCTCCTCGAGCAGCGCGGCCCGCTCGTTCGCCTGGGCGAACCGGCGTTGCAGCCGGTCGAGTTCGCGTACGTCGGCCAGGTCGCGCTCGGCGGCGGCCTGGGCGGACTCCGCGGCACCGAGTCCGCAATGGGCGATCGTCAGCTGCTCACGGGCGGTGCTGCGGGCCACGGCAGCCGCGCTCAGGACGGCCTCGGCAAGGCCCGGCTCACCGGGCGCCAGCTCGGGCAGCTCCATGGCGTCGCCGGCCGCCTGCTGCATGCGGTGCGCGTCGGCCAGCAGCGCGGCATCGCCCTCACGCACCTGCGCCTCGGCGGCGCGGCGCCGCTCGGCCAGCCGCTTCTCGACCTCGGCGAACCGGTGGGTGTCGAAGAGCCGTCCCAGCAGCTTGCCGCGTGCTTCGGCGTCGGCCCTCAGGAAGCGCGCGAAGTCGCCCTGGGGCAACAGCACGACCTGGCAGAACTGCTCGCGGCTCATGCCGAGCAGCTGGGTGATCTCCTCACCGATCTCCTGGTGGGACCGGCTCAGGTCCTTCCACGTCCCGGCGGTCCCGTCGTACTCGCGCAGCCAGCTCTGGGCCTTGTCGAGCGTCGTACCGGAACCGCGCTTCTTCGGTCGCTCCCACGGCGGTTGCCGGGTGATCTCCAACCGGCGTCCGGCGACGGTGAGTTCGAGGCGGATCTCCGTGCGGGTACTCGCAGAGGCGTGATCGCTTCGCAGCGTCATGCCCTGTCCGCTCTGCCGGGCCCCCGGCACGGCGCCGTAGAGCGCGTAACACACGGCGTCCAGCACCGACGTCTTGCCCGCCCCCGTCGGGCCGTGCAGCAGGAACAGCCCCGCCGCGGACAGCTCGTCGAAGTCGACCGTCTGGGAACCGCCGAACGGCCCGAAGGCCGTGATGTCCAGCCGGTGCAGCCTCACCGCGCCACCTCCCGCACGGTCTCGTCCGCACGGACGGCGTCGAACGCGTCCCGCAGCACGGTCTGTTCACGCTCGTCGGGCCCGGCGCCGCGCACATGTGCCACGAAGTCCTCGGCGATCTCCTGGTCGCTGCGCCCGGCCAGTCGCCGGGCATACGACACATCGGGGTCGTCCGGGGTCCGCTCGGGGTCGAACACGAGGCTGAGCGTGTGCGGGAAGCGCTCACAGAGCCGGGCCATGGGTTCCGCCGGGCGGACCGGGTCGGTGAGGGTCGCCTCGACCCAGGCCTCCTCCTGAGGCACGAGCCGCGGGTCGGCGAGGAGCTCCTCCAGCGTCCCCCGGATCCTGGCCAGCGCCCGCGGCACCGGGCAGTCGACGCGCTCGGCGGTGACCGCGCCCTCGGCGTCCAAGTCGACCAGCCACATGCTCTTGCGGTGGTCGGTCTCCGAGAAGGAGTACGGCAGCGGGGAGCCGGAGTAGCGCACGCGCTCGGTAATGGTCTGGCTGCCGTGCAGATGCCCCAGGGCCGCGTAGTCGACCCCGTCGAAGACCCCGGCCGGCACGGCGGCCACCCCGCCGACGGTGATGTCCCGCTCGCTGTCGCTGGCCTCGCCGCCGGTGACGAAGGCATGGGCGAGGACGACGGACCGCGTCCCCCGCGCGCGCGTCGCGAGGTCGGCGCGGACGCGGTCCATGGCGGCGGCGAGCACCGCCTCGTGGCCCGCCTTCTCCACGCCGAACTCGTCCTTCACCAGGGCGGGTTCGAGATACGGCAGCCCGTAGAAGGCCACGTCGCCGTGGTCGTCGGAGAGGACCACGGGCGTCCCGCACGCCGCCGGTTCGGTCCGCAGATGGATGCCGGCGCGCCCGATGAGCCCCGCGCCGACACCGAGGCGGCGGGCGGAGTCGTGATTCCCGGAGATCATCACCGTCGGCACGCCGAGGTCGGCGAGCCGGTGCAGTGCGGTGTCGAACAGCTCGACCGCGGCGAGCGGCGGCACCGCCCGGTCGTACACGTCTCCCGACACGACCACCGCGTCCACCCCGTGCTCCCGCACGGTCGTGACGAGGTGACCGATGAACTCGGCCTGCGCCTCGAGCATGTTGACCCGGTGGAACGCACGGCCGAGATGCCAGTCGGAAGTGTGCAGCAGTCTCATGATCCCCGAGACTAACGGCCGGGTCTGACAGCACGGGTGGTTACTCCCGTATCGACCCGTCATGACCAGAGACAGGAAAGGACGTTATGCCCGAAAAGTGCAACTAGGTGTCCCCGTACGCCTCTCCACCGAGCTCGAACCCCGCCGTCCCCGCGGTCACGTCCGCCAGCCATCCCCGGAACGCCTCCACGTCCGCGTCCGGCAAGCCGATCTCGATCGTGACCGCCTCGCCGTACCGCACGTCCCGCACCTCGCGTCCGGTCGAGCGCAGGTCGTTCTGCACCTTGCCGGCGCGCTGGTGGTCGACGGTCACCGTGGCGAGGCGGAACCTGCGCCGGGTGAGGGTGCCCACCGCGTCCAGGGCCTCGCCGACCGCGCCGCCGTACGCCCTGATGAGTCCGCCCGCGCCGAGCTTGACGCCGCCGTAGTGGCGGGTGACGACGGTGACGACGTACCGCATGTCGCGGCGCAGCAGCATCTGGAGCATGGGGACGCCCGCGGTGCCTCCGGGTTCGCCGTCGTCGCTCGCCTTCTGGATCGCGGCGTCGGCGCCGATGACGTACGCGTAGCAGTTGTGGGTGGCGTCGGCGTGTTCCTTGCGGACGGACGCGACGAAGTCCTGCGCCTCCTTCTCGGTGGCCGCCGGGGCGAGGGCGCACAGGAAGCGGGAGCGGTTGACCTCGGTCTCGTGCACACCCGCGTGGGCCACTGTGCGGTACTCGTCCTGCATCCGGTCAGCCTAATCCGTCGGTGCGGGCGTCCCGACGGGGCGGCTCAGCGCAGCTTGCCCCGCGGCACCATCAGGGACGTGAGCAGTGCCGTCCCCGGCTCCAGGCTCCGCCATGACGTGCCGTGCCAGGCCAGCACCGCGATCGCCGAGGTCGGGAACTTCACCCGCACGTCGTCCAGCGCGTCGTCGAGGCTGTCCCCGGCGAGCGTGAGGACGAGTTCCTCCAGACCCGGGTTGTGCCCGACGAGGAGCAGCGTCACGACCTGGGGAGGTGTCTCGTGCACGGCCGCCAGCAGTTCCGGTACGTCGGCCCCGTACAGCTCCGGGTCCAGACGTACCGGCGGTGGGGTGCCCCACTGGGCGGAGGCCAGCTCCCAGGTCTGTCGGGCGCGTACGGCGGTGGAGCACAGGGCGAGGTCGGGGAGCAGGTCGGAGGCGGCGAGAGCGCGGCCCGCCTCGGGTGCGTCCCGGCGGCCGCGGGGTCCCAGTGGGCGGTCGTGGTCGGCGACGCCCTCGGGCCAGGCGGACTTGGCGTGTCGCAGCACGACCAGACGGCGCAGCGGGCCCGCTCCGGTGCGCGCCGTCATGCCGGGGATCCCAGGTCGCGGGTGAGTTCCAGACCGAGCAGCCGGTCCGCGTGGGCGTACGTCTCGAACCGGGCGCCCTCCGGCAGGTCCGACTCCTCGACCCAGCGCAGCACCCTCAACACCTCGGGAACGTCCAGGTCGTCCTCCCAGGCGGCACGGAGGCGTCCGCGCACCTTCTCGGGGACGGGCCGTGACGGATGCCGCGCCCAGGCGGCGACGGCCCGGCGCCAGCGTACGAGGGTGTCGTGGGCCTCGCCCAGGGTTGCCTCGTCGAGCCGGGTGGGCGTGCTCCGGGGCGGGACGAGCAGCGCGAGGCGGACGACGGCGGGGTCGGCGCCCTCCGGAAGGTCCGGCGTCTCGACGGGCGCGACGGCGACCCGTACGCCGTCCGGAGTCGCACCGCCCTGTTCCACCACATGCACGACCTGGGACTCGCCCCACCCGGGACCGACGTCCCGGCGGTCCTCGAAGGGCCGGATGCCCAGGGCGGCGGCGCCCGCGTGCAGCTCCGCCTGTTCGCGGTCGGCGGTGAGCAGCGCCCACACGGGCGTGCCGCCGATCTCCAGGGCCCTGACGAGGAGATCTGCTGCGAGCAGGACACGCAGGGCGGAGAGGTCGTAGCCCCGTACATGGGCTTCGACTCGGGTCAGGCCCCGGCGGGCGGGGACGGCGTCCACGGGCCGGCCGGTTCGGGCGTCGGTGATGCGCAGCACGGGGCGAGCGTAGGCGGACGGAGGGCTCCGCGCAGGTGACTGGCCGGTATTTCGGACATGGGTACGGGATTCAACCAACCGGAGGCCGTGCAGCTGCGACGATCGCGGACGGCTGCTCGCCGGGGCCGGGAGGGCTTCTACGACGCCCTCCCGTCTCCCGCCGTCCGGAATCAACCGCGCCCGACGGCTGTTCCCGACCACAACAGTCCTCGCATCCAGAGCAAGGAGCCGAGCGTGTACGGCGACTCAGCAATTGTCCGCAGGATCCTCACCGAGCTCGGCGACACCTGGGCGATCGTGGGCCTGTCGTCGAACCAGCGGCGCGCGGCCTACGGGGTCGCCGAAGTGCTCCAGCGCCACGGCAAGCGGATCGTGCCGGTCCACCCCAAGGCGGAGACCGTGCACGGCGAGCAGGGGTACGCCTCCCTCGCGGAGATCCCCTTCGACGTGGACGTGGTCGACGTGTTCGTGAACAGCGACCTCGCGGGAGCGGTCGCCGACGAGGCCGTGGCCAAGGGCGCGAAGGCGGTCTGGTTCCAGTTGGACGTCATCGACGAGGCGGCCTACGACCGCACCCGCGCCGCCGGCCTCGACATGGTCATGGACCGGTGCCCGGCGATCGAGATCCCTCGCCTGCGCTGATGTCTTTGGCCGTCGTCACCGAGGCGCCCGCGCACTGAGGAGACAGTCCGGACGGGGCGCCTCCGCGTGTGGAGGCGCCCCGGCAGCACTCCCGCCCTCCCCAGGGCACCGACATAATGTTCGGGTGACCTCCGCCTCCCCCTCCAACTCCGGTGCCCCGCAACGCTTTCCGGTCGTCATCGTCGGCGCCGGACCCGCCGGACTCACCATCGGCAACATCCTGCGAGCCGCGGGGGTGGACTGCCTCGTGCTGGAGGTGGAGACCCGCGAGTTCATCGAGCAGCGGCCGCGTGCGGGCGTCATCGAGGAGTGGGCCGTACGCGGTCTGCAGGAGCGCGGCCTCGCCGACGCCCTGCTGGAGCGCGCCCAGTTGCACACCGAGTGCGAGTTCCGCTTCGCCGGCGAGCGTTTCCGCTTCTCCTACGGCGAGCTGACGGGACAGCACCACTTCGTGTATCCGCAGCCGCTGTTGGTGACGGACCTGGTGCGCGAGTACGCCGACGTACGGGGCGGCGAGATCCGCTTCGACGTGCGGGACGTCCAGCTGCACGACCTCGAGACGCCCCGGCCGTCGGTGTCGTACACCGATGCCGCCACGGGCGAACGTCAGCTGGTGAGTTGCGAGTTCGTGGCCGGCTGCGACGGGGCCCGCGGGGTGACCCGCACCGTCCTCCCCGAGACCACGGACATCGCCCGGCACGACTACGGAGTCGGCTGGCTGGCGCTGCTCGCCGAGGCGCCGCCGTCCTCCGACTGCGTCCTGTTCGGCATCCACCCGAACGGCTTCGCCGGGCACATGGCCCGCAGCCCCGAGATCACCCGCTACTACCTGGAGTGCCCGCCCGGCGACGACCCCGAGAACTGGTCCCACGACCGCGTCTGGGCCGAACTCCAGCAGCGCCTGGGCGCGGACGGCACCCCGCCGCTCACCGAGGGCCGGCTGATCGAGAAGCGCGTGCTGGACATGCACAACTACGTGGTCGAGCCCATGACGTACGGCAGACTCTTCCTCGCCGGGGACTCCGCCCATCTCACCGCACCGATAGCGGCGAAGGGCATGAACCTCGCCCTGCACGACGCCTTCCTGCTCGGCGACGCGCTCGTCGCCTACCTCGGCAAGGGCGACGGCAGCGGCCTGGACGGCTACTCGGAGGCCTGTCTGCGGCGCGTGTGGGACTACCAGGAGTTCTCGCAGTGGCTCTCCGAGGTCTACCACGGCACGTCGTCGGGCGACGAGTATCGCGCGGGCACCACTTTCGCCCGCCTCCGGCGCCTGTTCACCTCGCCTGCCGCCGCTGCGGCCTTCGCGGAGCAGTATCTCGGTACGGCGGCCACGTACTGACCTCTCAGTCGTGCACCGGCCGGTCGCTGAGCCGGTGGTCGGCGACGTTCAGGGCCTCGTCGACGAGCCGGCGCAGGTGCCCGTCACGCAGTGCGTAGATCACCCGCCGCCCCTCCTTGCGCGTGTTCACCAGCCCGGCCAGCCTGAGCCGCGCCAGGTGCTGACTGACGGCCGGCCGGGCCGCTCCGCACGCCTCCGTGAGGGTCGTGACGTCGGCCTCTCCCCCGGTCAGGGCGTGGAGGAGGGTGAGGCGGGTGCGGTCGCCGAGCAGCGCGAGGATCTCGGCGGCCAGGGCGAACTGTTCCTCGCCGGGGGTGCGCGGGTGCGCATTGTGCGCAGTTGATAGGTGCATGCGTGCGCTCATACGCACATAATGGCTTCGTGGGCGCGGTACGTCCACCACCGCGCGCATCGGAAGGGGAGCCACGTGAGCGACCACGAGCACGGCCACGGTCATGGCCACGACCATCCGCACCGGCACGAGCACGAGCACGGACGCCGTGGCTTCCGCCATCGCCTGGCGCACGTCCTCACCCCCCACTCCCACGAGACCGCGGACAAACTCGACTCCGCCCTGGAGTCCTCCGCCCGCGGCATGCGTGCCCTGTGGGTCTCGCTGGCGGTGCTGGGTGCCACGGCCGTGATGCAGGCGGCCGTCGTGACCGTGTCCGGGTCCGTCGCGCTGCTCGGCGACACCGTGCACAACGCGGCGGACGCCCTGACCGCCGTACCTCTGGGCATCGCCTTCGTGCTGGGCCGGCGCGCGGCCACCCGCCGTTTCACGTACGGCTACGGCCGTGCCGAGGATCTCGCGGGCATCGTGATCGTGCTGACGATCGCCGCGAGCGCGGCCTTCGCGGGGTGGGCGGCGATCGACCGGCTGCTGGATCCGCGTCCCGTGGCGCACGTCCCGGCGGTCGCCGCGGCCGCGCTGGTGGGCTTCGCGGGCAACGAGTGGGTCGCCCGTTATCGCATCCGGGTGGGCCGGGACATCGGATCGGCCGCACTGGTGGCGGACGGGCTGCACGCCCGCACCGACGGGTTCACCTCACTGGCCGTGCTCATCGGGGCCGGCGGCTCGGCCCTGGGCTGGCAACTCGCCGACCCGATCGTGGGCTTGGCGATCACCGCCGCGATCACACTTGTACTGCGGGACGCGGCACGCGAGGTGTTCCGGCGCGTACTGGACGCCGTCGACCCGGAGTTGGTGGACCGGGCCGAGGGCGCGCTGCGGGAGGTCGAAGGGGTGCGCGGGGTGGGCGAGTTGAGGCTGCGCTGGATCGGGCACCGGCTGCGGGCGGAGGTGGCGGTCGTGGTGGACGGTGAGATGACGGTGCACCAGTCGCACGCGGTCACCGTCGAGGCCGAGCACGCCCTGCTGCACGCGGTACCCCGCCTCACAGCAGCCCTGGTACACGCCGACCCGGCCCCGATCCCGGGCGAAGCGGACCCGCATCACGCTCTGGCCCACCACGCACCGGCCTGAGACGGGGTCCTAGGGCAGAGGCCCGCACCCAGCGACCCAAGGCCAGCACCCTCGGGCCCGAGACCAGAGCCCTCCAACCCGCGGCCAGCACCCCACCAGCGCGGCCACCGACGAGCACTGCATCGCGACACGCGGCACGCACCTCGCACAGGCGCCCCAGGGCAGCACCCACCCAGACCAGCACCTCCGACACGAGACCAGGACCCCAGCGGCGTGGTCGCCGACGAGCACACCCTCGCGACACGCGACCGCACCGCGCACATGCGCCCCAGGGCAGCACCCACCCAGACCAGCACCTCCGACACGAGACCAGCACCCCAGCGGCGCGACCGCCGACGAGCACACCCTCGCGACACGCGACCGCACCGCGCACATGCGCCCCAGGGCAACACCCACCCACCGAGACCAGCACCCTCCGGCACGCGACCAACCCGCGAGCCCGGGCCAGGGCCCACCGGCCTGAGGCCAGGACCCGACCAGCGTGGCCGCCGACGTGCCCTCCGCCGCGATGCGCGACGCCCACCTCGCGCAGGCGCCCCAGGGCAGCACCTCCAGCGCGAGCTCAGGAACCCTTGCGCCCGAGATCAAGAACCCCCGGCCCAAGCCAACACCCTCCAGCCCGAGCTCAGGAACCCATCAACCCGACGCCAGGCCCCCGGCCGGTTCAGGCGATGCCGAGTCCCTCCAGCACCACCGCGCCGGGCAGTTCCGCGAATGCCTTTCCCGGCACCAGTAGCTTTCCGCGTCGGCGCCCGCTGCCGACCAGGACGTACGGCAGGTCGATCACGGCCGAGTCGACCAACAGGGGCCAGTCGCCGGGGAGTCCGATCGGGGTGATGCCGCCGTACTCCATGCCGGTCTCACCCGTGGCCGTGTCCATCGAGGCGAACGAGGCCTTCCGTGCGCCGAGTTGGCGGCGGACGACCCCGTTGACGTCGACCCGGGTGGTGGAGAGCACCACACAAGCGGCGAGGGTGCTCTCGCCACCGCGCTTGCCCGCGACGACCACACAGTTCGCCGACCGCTCAAGCAACTCCCGGCCGTAGTGCTCGACGAAGACCGCGGTGTCGGCCCACCGCGGGTCGGTGTCGACGTACACGATCTGCTCGGCGGGGACGCTGCCGCTCCATTGGCGTACGGCGTCGGCGACCGGGCGGGTCAACTCGTCGAGGGCGCCGGGGGCAGGGGTGACGTGGTCGAAGTGTCCGATGGGTGCGTCCATGGCGGCACGCTAACAGCCGCTCACGGCACGCCCGGCACCGAGACGGCCAGCATCCACTGCGCGGGAACGTCGCCCTGATTGGCGTACACATGCTCGGCGTTGGCCTCGAACGTGACGCTCGCCCCGGCGGCGACCCGGTGCTCGACGCCGTCGACGGTCAGGGTCATCTCGCCCTCCGTGACATGCAGGATCTCGACCGTCCCGGCAGGGTGCGGATCCGATCGGCTGCTCTCGCCCGGCATCATCCGCCACTCCCACATCTCCAGCGGACCGGGGGCCTCCGCGCCCGCGAGCAGTCGGCTCCAGCTGCCCGCGTCCGTGCTCCACAGCCGCACCACCTGCTCCGGCGGGACGATCCGCACCTTCGGCCCCTGCTCGTAGTCGAGCAGCGTGGTGATGCTGATGCCGAGCGCGTCGCCGATCTTCACGACCGTGCCGAGGCTGGGGTTGGTCCGGGCCTGCTCGATCTGGATCAGCATGCCGCGGCTGACCCCGGCTCGTGCGGCGAGCGCGTCCAGAGTGAAGCCGCGCTCGGTCCGCCAGCGCTTGACGTTGCGCGCCAGGGACTGGGTCAGCAGGTCGAGGTCCGACACTTCACGTCCAATATTCTGTATGCCACAGTGCAACTGAATGAACTACGGTGGGGTGCACCGACCGTTCACCGAACTGTACTGCGAGGCGACCCGTGACAGCATTCTTCGCCCTGGCCACCAGCCTGCTGTGGGGCCTGGCCGACTTCGGCGGCGGTGTGCTGACCCGACGGCTCCCGGCGCTCACGGTGGTGGTGGTATCGCAGGCGATCGCCGCGGCCGTGCTCGGTGCGATCGTGGTCGCGACCGGCGGCTGGAGCGAGGCGGGGCCCCGGCTGTGGTTCGCGTTCGCCGCCGGTCTGGCCGGTCCGGTCGCCCTGATCTGCTTCTACAAGGCGCTCGCGATGGGGCCGATGGGTGTCGTCTCCCCGCTGGGCACGCTGAGCGTGGCGGTCCCGGTCGGTGTGGGTCTCTTCCTCGGCGAGCGTCCCGGACTCACACAGGTGGCGGGCATCGCGGTGGCCGTCACCGGAGTGATCCTGGCGGGCGGGCCCCAGTTGCGCGGCGCCCCGGTGCAACGCCGGGCGATCGTCCTCACGCTGATCGCGGCCCTCGGCTTCGGTACGGTGTTCGCGCTGATCGCGGAGGCGTCCACGACCGTCACCGGCCTGTTCCTGGCCCTGTTCGTACAGCGACTGGTCAACGTGGCGGTGGGCGGCGCGGCCTTGTACGTCTCGGTGAAACGCGGCACGCCCGCGCTCCCGACGACCGGCTTCCCCTGGTCCTCCCTCCCCGCGCTCGCCTTCATCGGCCTCGCGGACGTGGCGGCGAACGGCACGTACTCGGTGGCCGCCCAGCACGGCCCGGTCACGGTGGCCGCGGTCCTCGCCTCGCTCTACCCGGTGGTCACCGCCCTGGCCGCCCGCGGTTTCCTCAGCGAACGCCTCCGCGCCCTCCAGGCGACGGGCGCGGGCCTGGCCCTGATCGGCACCCTGCTCCTGGCGACAGGCTGACCACGGCCGGCACCCGCAGCCGCTCCACCCTGCCCCCACTCCCCGGTGGTCACATCCCCAGACACGACTCCCCAGCAAACGCCCCCGCACCCCGCACCCTCCAGGCGGCAGGCGGCAGGCGGCAGGCGGCAGGCGGCAGGCGGCAGGCGGCAGGCGGCAGGCGGCAGGGGCCTAGCACTCCGATGGGCACCCTGCTCCTCGCGACAGGCTGACCACGGTTCAGCGAGCCGGCGACCCGACGACCCGGCGGTCACATCCCACGCCGGGCACGGTTTGCCGGCATCCCCCGCGCCGACTGACCGAACGCGCCCCGCCGTTCCGTCCCTCAGTCCAGTCCGGCAAGCCGCCCCGCCGCGCCCTCGTCCAGTTCGGCGAGTTTCGCCGCCGTCTCCTCGTCCAGCCCGGCCAGCGCGTTGAGCTGTTCCGCCGTGGCTCCCTCGGGTATCGGTACCGGCGCCGGTGTCCTGAGCGGCGGCTGCCAGCCGTCCTCGGCGGTCCAGCGCCGTACGACCCGGGCGGGCGCCCCCGCCACCACCGCGTGGTCCGGCACCACACCCCGCACCACGGCCCCGGCGGCCACGACGACGTTCCGCCCGATCCGCGCACCGGGCAGGATCACCGCCCCGGTCCCGATCCAGCACCCCGGCCCGATCTCCACCGGCTCCATCCGCGGCCACTGCTTGCCGATGGGCTCGTGGGGATCGTCGTACGAGTGATTGGTGGACGTGACATAGACGTACGGGCCGAAGTAGCAGTCGCTGCCGATGGTGACCGTGGTGTCGGCGATGACATGGCTGCCGCGCCCCAGCACGACCCCGTCGCCGATGCGCAGGATCGGCTCCGGACCGAGGTCCAGGTCGGGCATCAGGCCGGCGGTCAGAGTGACCTGTTCGCCGACGATGCAGTGGGACCCGACATGGATCCACGGTTCACCGAAGACCGTGCCGAGCGGAAAGGTCAGCCTGGTGTGCGCGCCCAGCGCGCCGAAGCGGAAGCGCCCCGGGCGCTCGGCGGTGACCGAGCCCGTGCGCTGCACCCAGGCCCAGCCCGCGTGGACAGCACGCTGGACGAGACGGCCCCGCCAGGATGAGAACGTGTTCCTACTCTTCGGCACGAGCTCACCGTACTGAGCGCGCGGCGCACAGATGAGACGGAGGGCTTGTGATCTTCGCCCCACCCGGGTGGCGTACGGTTCGGGATATCGCGAACCAGGAGGCGAAAGTGGCGCACAAGGCGTTGATCACGGGCATCGGCGGAAAGGAACCGAAGATCGACGGGGAGGCCTTCGTGGCGCCCACCGCGTCGGTGATCGGTGACGTGACGCTGCAGGCGGGGGCCAGCCTCTGGTACGGCGCGGTGGCCCGCGGTGATGTAGAACGCATCTCAGTCGGCGCGCAGAGCAACATCCAGGACAACTGCACCCTGCACGCCGACCCCGGCTTCCCGGTGACGATCGGCGAGCGCGTCTCGGTGGGCCACAACGCGGTGGTCCACGGCGCGACGGTCGAGGACGACTGCCTGATCGGCATGGGCGCGACGGTGCTGAACGGCGCGGTGATCGGGGCGGGTTCCCTGGTGGCGGCCCAGGCACTGGTACCGCAGGGCATGCGGGTACCGCCCGGTTCCCTGGTGGCGGGCGTGCCGGCGAAGGTACGGCGGGAGCTGACCGAGGAGGAGCGTCAGGGGGTCACCCTGAACGGAACGCTCTACGCGGACCTGGCCCAGGCCCACAGCGAGGTGCACGACAAGCCGTGAGCCTCAGTCGGCGGCCGGGACGGTCTCCGGTTCGGCCGCCCGCATCTGCTCCGTCGCCTTCGCCGCCCTGCGCTTGAGCACGAGCATCGAGGTGAGCCCGATCAGCACGGCGAGCACGAGTCCGAGCCACGAGAACCGCTTCAGCCACGACTCGGCGACGATCCCGACGTAGTAGATGACCGCGGTCGTCCCGCCCGCCCAGATGATCCCGCCCAGCACGTTGGCGATCAGGAACTTCCAGTACGGCATCCGCAGCACACCGGCGAGCGGCCCGGCGAAGATCCTCAGCAACGCGACGAAACGGCCGAAGAACACCGCCCACATGCCCCACTTCTCGAAGGACCGCTCAGCCGTGGCGACATGGCCCTCACTGAAGTGCCTCGGGAACTTGTTGCCGAGCCAGGTGAGCAGCGGCCGTCCGCCCTTGCGCCCGATCGCGTAACCGATGGAGTCACCGACGACCGCCCCGAGGCTGGCGCACGCTCCGAGCACCACGGGATTGATGCCCGCGTGCTGCGAGGACAGCAGCGCGGCGGAGACCAGGATGATCTCGCCGGGCAGCGGAATGCCCAGACTCTCCAGGCCGATGACCAGGCCCACCAGGGCGTAGACGGCGGCCGGGGGCACGGTGTCGAGCCATTCCTGGACGTGCAACGCCGGTTCCTCCTGAGTCGCGTTCCCGGCGTGCGCCAGGCACCGGCGCACACCGTGGCAGCCTACCGGTTCAGGAGAACCGACGTCCGGAGCAACAGCTGACCTTCGGCCTACGGCAGTGCGGTCCCGAGCGTCGACGCGAGGGGCGCCGTCACCGAGGTCACGGTGTCCACGACCGCACCCACCACAGCCCCGGCCCCCTCGACCGGCGCTGCCGGAGCGGCCGGCTCGGAGTCTCTGTCATCGACCTGGGCGACCCGTGTTCCGTACTGCGGCGGGGTGCCGTGCTGGTCCGAGGGCCGGCCTGGGCCCTGTTCGGGGCCGCTGTCGGGGTGGTCGTCGGAACCCGAGGGCGGGGCGGGAGCGAGAGGGGGTGCGCCCGGATCCATGCCCGGCCCCCCGGAGGGGCGACCCGTCTTCGCGTCGTCGGGCGACTGCGTGCCCTGTGGTGCCGGCGCGCTCTCGTCGGTGAACTCCAGCAGCCACCTCTGCCCCTGCGCACCGCTCCGCTCGGTGACGACGACGGCCTTGCCCTTGCCGGGCGCGACCAGGAGCCCCTTCCCGCGGCGCAGCAGCAGTTCGCCGCGCACGGTGAGGTCGTAGCGGACCTCGCCTGTGTGGGTCAGACAGTCGGCGATCACGACCGACCGCTTCTCGGTGTCCGAGTCGAGGCAGAGCCTGGGATCGGCGGCGCTGCGCAGCAGTCCGTCCTCCTGGTACGACCACTGCTGGGACCCGGCGGAGGAGCACTCCGCCAGCACGGCCTTCGTACCGGCCGCGGTGCGGGCATGGGGGGCGTCCCGGGTGTCGAGGCACAGGCCGGCGTCGGCGTTGCGGAGCCTGCCGTGACCGACCTCCGCGGGGTTGCCCATCGAGGCCGTGGACGGGGATCCGGCGTCCTGGGAGACGGTCGACGGACTCGGCCGTACGGTGTTCCCGCTCACCGCGCCCCAGGTGGCGCCGGGTGTGGGAACACCCCCGTCGTCCGACCAGCCCTTGGCCACGAGCACCGTGGCGAGCAGGGCCAGGGAGGTCAGACCGGCACCGACGAGAACGGCTCGGGCGCTTTTGCGCGGCTGGGCGAGGATGCCTGCGGGAACGGGGCGGTGGCGGCCGCCGGGCTTTGCACGGGCCGCGCCGGGCGGGGTCGGGGCCGGACGCTCGGCGGAACGCGCGGGCCGCGAGTCGAGATAGCGGTGGGCACCCCAGCCGAGCACCGTCTCGGCGAGCAGCACCTCCAGACCGCCCTCGAAGTGGCTGAGCTGTTCGGCGGCGTGCCGGCAATACCGGCAATCCGTCAGATGCTTGAGGACATCGGGCAGAAGGCCCCCGCCCCGGCGAATCGGGACATCCAGCAGCCGATTGTAGAAACGGCATTCACTGGTGGGCGCGAGTTCCCGGTGAGCACGGACACAGCCGGTACGGAATTGCTCGCGTGCCTGATCGAGGGCGGCCGCCGCGCGGGCCGCGTCCACACCCAGCAGACCGGCCGGTACGGATATGGGTTCGGCCTCGACCTCACTGTGCCACAGCAGGCATTGAGAGGCGCCGGGAAGGGCCCTGAATGCGCGTTCGGCGAGCTGTCTTCTTTCCGGGGTGGCGGACCTCGCCGCGCGTAGACCACGGCCGCCGATCGTCTTGCGAAGTTCCGGCAGTACGGCGGAGATTTCGTCGTCCGCGGCCCATTCCTTGACGAACTCCCTCACCGCAACAAGAAGTTGGGGGCGCAGCGCACCATCACCCGCCCGGCCGAGCACTCGGTGAAATGCCGCCGCGGCCGCCATCGAGGCCGAACCCGACCAGGAGGCAAGGCAGATGACCGAGTATTCGTAGGTCGCCTGCCAGTGTCGTGCCATCAACAGCGCGACGGCATGGCCGTCCACGCCGTTCTCTCCCAGCCGGGCGAGGAGATTGCGGTCGGAATCCGCCGGGCTCGATCCGGGGCGTGGGGGGTAAGGGGGTCGTGGGGGGTTGGCGGATTGCACGGGACCAATTCCTTCCAAGCCGCAGGACGGCATGGGATATGCGCGTCCTCGGAAAGCAGGCGCCTGATTGGTGCATACCTATGCCGCATCAGATGCGACCCGGTCATCCCGGGGGGCGCTCACCTTCGCACAATTGATGTACAGCAAACAAGAAGGTGGAGTGACGCATGTTCAAAAAGAGGCGAGTTCAGAAATGTTACCGCCGGTATCCGTACCCGTATTCGAAGTTGAGCGGGGCGCACGACTCAAGTTGTGTACACGGCCGGGTGCTTGGCACACGAAATCTCCCACTCCGGGCCGGGTCCACAGCAGGCTCCCAGGCGTCTCCCGGTGGGCTCTCATCCGGGTGACGCAGCATGATCCGCATGATCGTCCCCCACACGACCGACACCACTGTCCCCACCCGCACGGTCCGTAAGGCAGTCGTCCCGGCCGCCGGGCTCGGCACCCGATTCCTGCCGGCGACCAAGGCGACGCCGAAGGAGATGCTTCCGGTCGTCGACAAGCCGGCCATCCAGTACGTCGTCGAGGAGGCCGCGGCGGCCGGGCTCGACGATGTCCTGATGGTCACCGGCCGCCACAAACGGGCCATCGAGGACCACTTCGACAACGCCTTCGAGCTGGAGCAGGCCCTCGCGGCCAAGGGCGACGCGATGCGCCTCGACGCCGTGCGCGATCCCGCGCGCCTGGCCAGCATCCATCACATCCGCCAGGGCGAGCCGCTCGGCCTCGGCCACGCGGTGCTCTGCGCCCGCCGCCACGTCGGCGACCAGCCCTTCGCCGTCCTTCTCGGCGACGACCTGATCGACCCGCGCGAGACCCTGCTCAGCACGATGCTCGACGTCCGCGACCGGTACGCCGGGAGCGTGGTCGCCCTCATGGAGGTACCGCGTGAGCAGATCCACCTCTACGGCTGCGCGGCCGTGGCGCCCACGGAGGAGAAGGGCCTGCTCCGCGTGACCGGCCTGGTCGAGAAGCCCTCTCCCGAGAACGCGCCGAGCGCCTACGCGGTCATCGGCCGCTACGTCCTCGACGCCGACGTCTTCGACGTCCTGGACCGCACCCCACCGGGTCGCGGCGGCGAGATCCAGCTCACCGACGCCCTCCAGCACCTCGCGACCGACGGCACGGTCCACGGCGTCGTCTTCGACGGCCTTCGCTACGACACCGGCGACAAGGCGGACTACCTCCGCACGGTGGTACGTCTGGCCTGCGACCGCGAGGACCTGGGCCCCGAGTTCATCGACTGGCTCAAGGGGTTCGTGGCGGAGTGGGAAAGCGGCGAGGGGGTGGGGCGGAGGCGGCCGGCGGCCTGACGACTGGACCGCTCACCCCGGGCCCGCCGGCCCCCTGGGGCGCCCCCACACCCCCGGTCCCGCGCTCAGCCGTTGGGCCGCAGGGTCCACACCACCGTCATCTCGCCCGTGATCGCCCCGTCCGCGCGGCGGATCTCGATGGTCACGGGGAACTCGGGGCGTTCCCCGGCGTCGAGTTGGGCGACGACCTCGGAGGCCGGGCGGCCCAGGGTCGCCGTGGCGGTCACCGGGCCCATCGCGAGCTTGCGGTAGGCGATCTCCGCGTTGACGGCGAGCGGCACGGCGCGCGAGAGCTGGTCGCCGAACGCGGCCAGGACGACCGCCCCACTGGCGGACTCGGCGAGCGTGAACATCGCCCCGGCGTGCGGTCCGCCCACGTGGTTGTGGAACTCGCCCTGGTCGGGCAGGGCGACCACGACCTTCTCCGGGCCGGTCTCCACGAACTCGAGGTTCAGGGTCCGCACCATGGGCACGGTGGCGGCGAGCATCTCGCCGACGGACATCTGGTCTGCGCTCATGCCGGGATGTTACCCACGAGTAAATTGCGCTGACCAGGCCTGGTACCAGTGACAGACGTCTCCTTCCAGGCCTCACCGCCTCCCGATCCGTCCTGCAAAGGGTTTGGCAAGACAGCACCCCGGCGGCGATAGTCGGCCGGTGACCGCCTCCGCCGACTCCTCCCGCCGCGCCCGCAGACCCGCCTGGGCGAGCCGCAACTACGGCCTGCTGACCGCCGCCGCGTTCGTGACCAACCTCGGCAGCAACGGCGCCCTGATCGCCGCCGCGTTCGCCGTACTGGAGGCAGGTGGGGACAGTGGCGACGTGGGCCTGGTGGCCGCCGCGCGCACGCTCCCGCTGGTGGTGTTCCTGCTGATCGGGGGCGCCGTGGCGGACCGCCTGCCCCGGCACCGGGTGATGGTCGCGGCCAACACCCTCAACTGCCTCTCCCAGGCAGCGTTCGCCGTCCTCGTCCTGGCCGGCGAGCCCCGGCTCTGGCAGATGATGGTGCTGACCGCGCTCGGCGGCACCGGGCACGCGTTCTTCAGCCCGGCGGCCGAGGGCATGCTGCTGTCCTCGGTGCGCGGCGAACAGGCCGGCCGTGCCTTCGCGGTGTTCCGGATGGCGATGCAGGGCGCGGCGCTGGGCGGCGCCGCGCTCGGCGGTGCGTTGGTCGCCGCGGTCGGCCCCGGCTGGGTGCTCGCGGCGGACGCGGTGGCCTTCGCGGTCGCCGGTTCGCTCCGCGCCTTCCTCGACGTCAGTCACATCCCGGCACGCGAACCGGGCGCCGGCATGCTCGCCGACCTCCGCGACGGCTGGCGGGAGGTCGCGGGGCGGCCGTGGCTGTGGGGGATCGTCGTCCAGTTCTCCGTGGCCAACGCGGTGCTGGGTGCCGCCGACGCGGTCTACGGCCCGCTGGTCGCCCGGGACGACCTGGGCGGGGCGGGCCCCTGGGGTGTGGCCCTCGGCTTCTTCGGCGCGGGCACGGTCGTCGGCGCCCTCCTCATGACCCGCTGGAAGCCGCGCCGGCTGCTCTTCGTGGGCATCCTCTGCGTGTTCCCGATGACGCTGCCGTCCGCCGCGCTGGCCGTACCGGTGTCGGTACCGCTCCTGTGCACGGCGATGTTCGTGGCCGGCGCGACCGTCGAGGTGTTCGGCGTCTCCTGGATGACCGCCCTGCACCAGGAGATACCGGAGGACAAGCTCTCCCGGGTCTCGGCCTACGACTGGTTCGGCTCGGTCGCCCTCATGCCGCTCGCAGCGGCTCTGGCGGGCCCGGCGGAGTCGGCGTTCGGACGCACCGCGGCCCTGTGGGGCTGCGCGGGCCTGATCGCGGCGGTCACGGCGGCCGTCCTGTGCGTACCGGACGTCCGTAACCTGCGCCGGAGCACCAGGACGGTCACCCAGGTCACCACGAAGGACTCAGCCGATGCCGAACGCCCCGTCGGGGGGCTCGGGTGACGGCACCGCCTCCGCGTCCCGCACCGGCCGCGCCGCCCCGATGAACTTCCGCAGCCCGGCGCCGTGTTCGACCCGCGCGGGAAAGGCGTCGGCCGCGGTCCGCCGGGCCAGGGCCGGTGTGTCGAGGGGCAGTTGTCCGGCGACGAGCACCGCGTTCCCGAACCGCCGCCCCCGCAGGACCGCCGGCTCGGCGATCAGCACGAGCTCCTGGAACACCTCGGCGAAATTGGCGAGTTGGGACCGCAGAAACGCGAAGGGCGCGGCGTCGGCGAGATTCGCGAGATAGACCCCGCCGGTCCTGAGCACACGGGCCGCCTCACAGGCGTACTCAAGGGACGTCAGATGGGCGGGAACCCGTGACCCCCCGAAGACGTCGGCGACCAGCGCGTCGGCAGAGGCCGCCGGGGCGCCTTCCAGCCATCGCCGCGCATCGGCCGCGTGCAACGCGATCCCCGCCCCCTCCGGAAGCGGCAGATGCTCGACGACCAGTTCCAGCAGCGCCCGGTCGGCCTCCACGACGTCCTGCCGGGAGCCCGGCCGGGTGGCCGCCAGATACCGCGGCAAGGTCAGAGCACCGCCACCGAGATGTACGACGTCCAGCGGCCGCCCCGCCTCCCCGATGCCGTCCAGCACATGCCCGAGCCGCTGCGCGTACTCGAACTCCAGATGCGTCGGCTCGTCGAGATCGACGTAGGACTGCGGAGCCCCGTCCACGGTCAACAACCAGGCCCGCTCCCGATCGACATCGGGCATCAGCTTGGCGAACCCGTGATCAACGGCACGGGCGACGGGCAGGGACTCGGTCATCTGCTCATTGTGCCTGTGCCACAGCGCCCCTTCAGGGGCGCGGGGCTGTATCGATCTGCGGCTCCGCCGCGCGGGCGCGACCAGCCACAACGGCCCCGCAGTCCCCCACACACCGAAACCACCCTCACACAAGGGCGGTAACGGTCCCCGCCCCGACGGTCCGACCACCTTCACGGATGGCGAATCCGAGACCTGGCTCAAGAGGCACGTCCCGACCCAACTCCACGGTCATGACGACCTTCTCCCCCGGCCGGGCGACAGCGACCTCACCGAGGTCGACATCCCCCACGACATCCGCCGTACGGATGTAGAACTGCGGCCGGTACCCGGTGGAGACGGGCGTCGTACGCCCACCCTCCCGCGCCGACAGCACATACACCTGCGCGGTGAAGCGACGGCTCGGCACCACGCTGCCGGGCGCTGCCACGACATGGCCCCGCCGGACCGCGTCCCGGGGAACGCCCCGCAGCAGCAAGGCCACGTTGTCCCCGGCCTGCGCCTCGTCCATCGGCTTGCCGAAGGTCTCGACGCCGGTCACCACCGTCTCCACGGCGGCCCCGAGCACGTCGACCCGGTCACCCACCCGCACGGTGCCCCGCTCGACCGCGCCGGTCACCACGGTCCCCCGGCCGGTGATGGTCAGCACGTTCTCGACGGGCATCAGGAACGGCGCGTCCAGATACCGCTCGGGGATGGGCACATAGGTGTCCACCGCGTCGAGCAGCGCCTCGATCGACGCCGTCCAACGCGGGTCCCCCTCCAGGGCCTTCAGCCCCGAGACCCGTACGACGGGCACGGCGTCGCCGCCGTAGCCGTGCGCGGTGAGCAGCTCACGGACCTCCAGCTCGACGAGCTCGACCAGTTCCTCGTCGGCCGCGTCCGCCTTGTTGAGGGCGACCACCACGTGGTCGACGCCCACCTGCCGCGCGAGCAGCACGTGTTCGGCGGTCTGCGGCATGATCCCGTCGAGCGCGGAGACGACGAGGATCGCCCCGTCGAGCTGCGCGGCCCCGGTGACCATGTTCTTGACGTAGTCGGCGTGACCCGGCATGTCCACGTGGGCGTAGTGGCGGGTGTCGGTCTCGTACTCGACGTGCGCGATGTTGATGGTGATCCCGCGCGCGGCCTCCTCCGGGGCCCGGTCGATGCGGTCGAACGGCACGAAGGTGCCGCTGCCGCGCTCGGAGAGGACCTTGGTGATGGCGGCGGTCAGGGTGGTCTTGCCGTGGTCGACGTGGCCCATCGTGCCGATGTTCAGGTGCGGCTTGGTGCGCACGTAAGCGGTCTTGGACATGGCTGTACCTCGAAGCCTCTTCGTGTTCGTGGAAGAACGGGACCCCAAGGACTTGCCGACCCTCCCCCTGCGGGGTCCGCCGGACGATCCGGGAAGGGTCAGCTTCGGGCGCCGTCTGCGGCGGCCAGGAACACGGGGACGGCAGCCTTCGGCGCATCCGCGACTGCGGATGCTGCGAGAGCGAAGGCGTACCGGAACATGACGCAGATCATGTCCCACGCGTCGTCCCACGTCGAACGGTTTTTGTCACCGCCCGTCCACGCAAGCGGCGGCATCCATACGGCGATCACACCTCCATGTCGGTTACCGTCACTGGATGCTCGATGCCACCACCCGCTCTGGGGGCACCGCCACGGCCACTCCCCCGGCCATCGCCACGGAGCTCGCTCTCCCCGTCCCCGCGCCGGGGGGTCTCACCTCCCGTTGCACGAGAGTGCTGCTGTCGCCGTGGTCCCGGTTGTCCCTGCTCGTCGCGCTGCTCGCGGGCGCCGCGTCCACGGTCCTGCTCTTCGAGCCACAGAGACTGCTCTCCGACGGCTGGCCGCCCCAGCTCGGCGGGGTCGCGGCCGCGGTCGTGTTCGGGGTGGCGTACGGGCTGTGCACCGTGGCGTTCGTGCCTCGGCCGCTGCTGAATCTGGCCGCGGGCGCGCTCTTCGGGTCGCAGCTGGGGCTCGCCTCGGCGCTCGGCGGAACGGTGCTCGGGGCCGGGATCGCGTTCGGTCTGGGCCGGATGCTCGGGCAGGACGCGCTACGGCCGTTGCTGCGGGGCCGGTGGCTGAAGGCGGCGGACGGGCAGCTCAGCCGGCACGGGTTCCGCTCGATGCTGGTCGCGCGGCTGTTTCCCGGGGTGCCCTTCTGGGCGGCCAACTACTGCGCGGCCGTGTCCCGTATGGGATATGTGCCGTTCCTCGCCGCGACGGCGCTCGGGTCGATTCCGAACACCGCCGCGTACGTGGTCGCCGGTGCGCGGGCTTCCGCACCGACCTCGCCGGCGTTTCTGATCGCCATGGCCGCGATCGCCCTGCCGGGGTTGGCGGGAGCGATCGTGGCGTGGCGCAAGCGGCATCATCTGCGACGCCCCTGAAAGGCGTCGGTCACACCCTCTCCAGAACCATCGCGTTGGCCAGTCCGCCCGCCTCACACATCGTCTGCAGGGCGTAACGGGCGCCGCGTTCCCGCATCGCGTGCACCAGTGTCGTCGTCAGGCGGGTACCGCTCGCGCCCAGGGGGTGGCCCATCGCTATGGCGCCGCCGTGGACGTTGACCTTGGACGGATCCGCGCCCGTCTCCTGCTGCCAGGCCAGGACCACGCTGGAGAACGCCTCGTTGACCTCGAAGAGGTCGATGTCGTCGAGGGTGAGGTGGGCTCGGCGCAGGACCTGCTCCGTGGCGGGGATGACTCCGGTGAGCATGAGGATCGGGTCGGAGCCGGTGACGGCGAAGCTGTGGAGGCGGGCCAGCGGGCGCAGGCCCAGGCGTTCCGCTGTCTCGCTCGACGTGATGAGGACGGCCGAGGCGCCGTCGTTGATCGGGCTCGCGTTGCCCGCGGTCACGCTCCACTCGATCTGCGGGAAGCGTTCGGCGAAGTTCGGGTCGTAGTAGGCGGGCTTGAGGCCGGCGAGGATCTCGGGGGTACTGCCCGGGCGAACGCACTCGTCGCGCGAGACGCCCTCCAGGGGCGCGACCTCGGCGTCGAAGAGGCCCTTCTCCCAGGCCGCGGCGGCCTTGTGGTGGGAGGAGACGGCGAACGCGTCCATCCGCTCGCGCGTGATCGACCACTTGGCGGCGATGAGTTCGGCACTGATGCCCTGCGGGACGAGGCCTTCCTTGTAGCGCTCGGCGACCCCGGGGCCGAAGGGGTCCTTGCCCTCGGGCACGTTCGACCACATCGGCACGCGGCTCATCGACTCGACCCCGCAGGCGACGACGAGGTCGTACGCGCCCGCGATCACTCCCTGCGCGGCGAAGTGCACGGCCTGCTGGGAGGAGCCGCACTGGCGGTCCACGGTGGTCGCCGGGACCGTCTCCGGGAATCCCGCCGACAGGGCCGCGTAGCGGGTGGTGTTCATGGCCTGCTCGCCGACCTGGTCGACGGTGCCGCCGATGACGTCGTCGATGAGCGCCGGGTCGACGCCGGAGCGCTCGACGAGGGTGCGCAGGGTGTGGGCGAGGAGTTCGACGGGGTGCACGTGCGCGAGGGCGCCGTTGGGCTTGCCCTTGCCTATGGGGGTGCGTACGGCTTCGACGATGACTGCGTCACGCATGGTCCGGGCCTCCATCAATGATGGGCGATTACCAGTGAGTAGGAAATCCAAACTCACCATAACCTCGTGGGTTGGGAAATCAAACCCTTGAGTTGGAGAACCAAACCCTCCCCTAGACTGGGCTTCATGGCCGCCCCCCGAGACCCGCGTCCCTGTTCGATCGCCGACGCCCTGGCGCTCGTCGGCGAGAAGTACTCCCTGCTCGTGCTGCGGGAGGTCTGCCTGGGCAACGGCCGCTTCGACCAGCTCGTGCGCAACATCGGGGCCCCGCGGGACATCCTGTCCACCCGGCTGCGCCGGCTCGTCGACGCCGGGATCCTGACCAAGCGGGTCTACAGCGAGCGACCGCAGCGCTTCGAGTACCGGCCCACACAGGCAGGGCTCGAACTGGAGCCAGTGCTGCTGACGCTCATGGCGTGGGGTGACCGGCACCTGCGCGCGGACGACGACCGGCCCATGGTCCTGGAGCACAGCTGCGGCCATGAACTGACGCCCGTCGTCGCCTGCGCGGACTGCGGCGGCACGGTGGTGCACGAGGACCTGACGTCCCATCCGCAGACCCCCGGCTGGACGGTGACGGGCCCGACGGCCGCGTAGGCACTCACCACGCCCGCCCCTGTGGCCGGCCTGTCACCGCGGGGCGCTACGCTGCCCTCGAACCCCGATCACCGCGCCCGGTGATGTGGCACGCCCGACTCCCTTCACTCGACCAGCACTTGGACGCCGTAACTTCATGTCTTGGTTTGAATCACTCGTCCTCGGACTCGTCCAGGGGCTGACCGAGTTCCTTCCCGTCTCCTCCAGCGCGCATCTGCGTCTGACCGCGGCCTTCTCGGGCTGGAAGGACCCGGGCGCGGCCTTCACCGCGATCACCCAGATCGGCACCGAGGCGGCCGTACTGATCTACTTCCGCAAGGACATCGGGCGGATCATCTCGACGTGGAGCCGTTCCCTGGTCAAGAAGGAGCTGCGCAGCGACCACGACGCCCAGATGGGCTGGCTGGTGATCGTCGGCTCCATCCCCATCGGCCTGCTGGGACTGCTGTTCAAGGACCAGATCGAGGGGCCGTTCCGCGACCTGCGCATCACCGCCACGATGCTGATCGTCGTGGGCATCGTCATAGGCGTCGCGGACCGGCTGGCCGCACGCGACGAGAACGGCGGGCGGCATCGCGCGCCCAAGCAGCGCAAGGGACTTGAGGACCTCGGCGTCAAGGACGGCCTGATCTTCGGCCTCTGCCAGTCCATGGCCCTGATCCCCGGCGTCTCCCGCTCCGGCGCGACGATCAGTGGCGGCCTGTTCATGGGCTACAAGCGCGAGTCCGCCGCGCGCTACTCCTTCCTCCTCGCCGTCCCCGCCGTACTGGCCTCCGGCCTCTTCGAGTTGAAGGACGCCATGGAGAGTGACCACGTCTCCTGGGGCCCCACGATTTTCGCCACGGTGATCGCCTTCGTCGTCGGTTACGCGGTCATCGCCTGGTTCATGAAGTTCATCTCGACCAAGAGCTTCATGCCCTTCGTCTGGTACCGCATCGCCCTGGGCATCGTCATCATCGCCCTGGTCACGATGGGCGCCCTCAGCCCGCACGCGGCGGAGTCCGCGGGCTGACAGGCATGACCCTGACCCAGCAGTTCGCGCGGGTCACACCGGAGTACCTGGAACGCTGCCGCGCCTCGGCCCTGGGCTCGCCGGGCGCGGCACCGAACTGGAACCCACCGACCGAGGACCTTCTGGACGCGGGCTGGGCGGTGTGGGGCCTCATCCGCCATTGCCGCGGGTCAGGAGCCGTCCCGGTCACGGTGGCCCTGCTCGAACGCGCGGTCTCCGGCGACCCGGACGGCGACATCGGCTTCCTCGACCACGACGAGGTGTACGACGGTCTCGCGGACCCGCCGCGCCTGTTCGGGCCCGCTGCCGTGGCCGACATCGCGCACGGGCTCGACGCCATCGACGTCGGCCGCCCTGCTCGCGGACCTGCCGGCCTCCCCTGCCGAGGCGGCGGTCGTGTGCGGCTTCGGCCCGGAGTTCGTCGGCGACGTCCGCGCCCACCTGGTCGGACAACTCGCTGCGATGCGGCAGTTCTACCGCGAGGCCGCCCATCGCGGATGGTGAGTCGTCGTCTGGGTCGACTGATCCGGCCACCGGAACCGGGGCGCGCGCCCCGAAAATCCGTGACCAATCGCATACGTTCTGCGTAGCCGTCCGGTAGCGGACTGTCAGTGCTTGCGCCTAGGCTTGTGCGCATGTCCCCCGATTCCCTGACCCGTGGTTCCGCGCGGTCTGCTGCCGAGGTGAACGAGCAGATCCGGGCGCTCTGGATGCGCGCCGGCGGCAAGCTGTCGGCACAGGAGCGCGCGGAGTACGAGCTGTTGGTGGTCGAGTGGGCGGCCGCGATCCGCAGTGACGTCATCGAGGCGGCCTGAACCCACGTCCACCGACCCGGCCGGTACGACCGTCGAAGTGAGGTCATGCCATGAGAGCCATCGTCGTGGGCGCGGGCATCGGAGGGCTGACCGCGGCACTGAGCCTGCGCCGGGCAGGACATGAGGTGACGCTCGTCGAGCAGTCCCGGCGCCTCACCGAGATCGGCGCCGGCATCCAGCTCGCTCCCAACGCCACGCGCGTACTGCGCCGTCTGGACCTGCTCGACGCCGTAGCGGAACAGTCCACGCGCCCGGCGAACGTGAGCTTCCGCACCTGGTCCGACGGCTCCGAGATCTGCCGCTATGTCATCGGCCGTGAGGCCGAGGAGGAGTTCAGGGCGCCGTACCTCCAGGTCCACCGGGCCGATCTCCAACAGGCCCTGGCCGCCGCCGTACCGCCCGAGTCGCTGCGCCTGGCCACCACGGTCGCGGGGATCGACCAGGACGACACCGCGGCCCATGTGACCACGGCGAGCGGTGAACGTCTGGACGCCGACCTCGTCGTGGCCGCCGACGGCATCCGCTCAGCCGCCCGCCAGTGGCTCTTCGGCGCGGACGAGGCGGTGTTCTCGCACACCGTCGCCTACCGGGCCCTGCTCCCCGCCGCCCAGGTCGCCGACCTGGACCTCCCGGAGTACGCGGGCTGGCTCGGCCCGGGCCGTCACGTCGTCCACTACTGGTTGCGCCGCGGCGAACTGCTCAACGTCGTCGCCGTGTTCGTGACGGACGAGGCGGCCCAAGAGTCGTGGACCGCGCGGGCGGAACCCGGCGAGCAGCTGCGCACCTTCTCCGGCTGGGACCCCCGGCTGCGGACCGTCCTCGACCGCGCGGGCCAGGTCCTGCGCTACGGCATCCACACGCGTGCCCCGCTCACCCGCTGGCATGTCGGCCGGGTGACCCTGCTCGGCGACAGCGCGCACGCGATGGTGCCCTTCCAGGCCCAGGGCGCGGCCCAGGCCATCATGGACGCGGCCGTGCTCGGCGACTGCCTGACCGGCACGGCAGCCGACGAGGTGCCCGAAGCGCTCGACCGGTACGTCCGCAGGCGGGCCCCGGCTGCCACGTCCGTGCAGGCCAGTTCCGCCCGCGCGGGCCACGACTACCACCTGCCGGACGGCCCCGAGGCCGAGGCGCGCAACGCCCGCCTGATCGCCCTCGCGGCCGAGAACAGGTTCGGCCCGCACTCGGCCGCCTGGCCGGTGGACGTCCTGGCCGACGACTGACCCCACCCTCAACCCATCCCCCGATCACCCCCGCCCCGCCCTCCGAATGTCACCGCACGCCCCTTGGCGCGGCCCCTCCCATGCCCAACACTGAGCCGATGACGCAGCGTGTGGAGCTCGCGACCGTGATGGACCGGCTGACCGTGGACGCACTCGTCACCGACTACGCCGTGGCCGTGGACGACGGCGACTGGGAGGCGTTCCGAGGACTGTTCACCTCCGACGGGAGGGCCGACTACCGCTCGGCGGGCGGCGTGGAGGGAGACGCGCGCAAGGTCGCCGCATGGCTCGCGGAGAGCCTGCGGCTGTTCTCGATGCGGCAGCATCTGATCGTCAACCGCCGCGTCCGATTCGGCACCCTGGACCAGGACACCGGCGACACGGCCCGCGTCCAGGCCGACTACATCAACCCGATGCGCCTCGCCGACGACGACACCGCCTCCACCGCCCCCGACTTCGTCTGCGGCGGCCGCTACGCCTTCGCTCTGCTGCGCACGGACGACGGCTGGCGACTGCGCGAGGTCGTCGTACAGGAGAAGTGGCGGCGACTGCCGGACCCCCGGCCCGTACCTGTGATCAACTGAGCTGACGCCCTCAGGGTGGTCGACCACACGCACACTGGAGTCACCTGTGGGGTAGGAGGCGCCGTATGAACACGTTCGGCAACTGGCTCGCCTCCCCGTGGCGGCGCTCGATCGTCGCCGCGGTGGCAGGCGCTCTCCCCGTCCTCGCGTTCCCGGCACCATCCCTGTGGTGGTTCGCCTACGTCGCCCTCGTCCCCTGGATCGCGCTGATCCGCTCGGCCCCCACGGCGAAACGGGCGGCGTACGACGGCTGGGCCGGCGGTTTCGGCTTCATGGTGGGGATGCACCACTGGCTGCTGCCGAGCCTGAGCGTGTTCATCTTCGTCATCGGCGCCCTGCTCGGCGCGCTGTGGGCGCCGTGGGGCGCGCTGGTGCGGCACTTCCTGGCCGGGACGCCCTCGCGCGGCCGGACCGCGGCGGCGCTCGCCGTGCTGCCGTCGGGCTGGCTCGGTATCGAACTCGTCCGCTCCTGGCAGGGGCTCGGCGGCCCGTGGGGCGTCCTCGGCTCCAGCCAGTGGGGGGTGGAACCGGCGCTGCGGCTGGCCTCGGTGGGCGGGGTGTGGCTGCTCAGCTTCCTGATCGTGGCCGTCAATGTGGCGGCCGCCGTGTTGGTGACGGTCCGTGAGTCCAGGGTCCCCGCGGTGGCGGGTCTGGTCGCCACGGCCGCCGTGACCTCGGCGGCCTGGATGTGGTCACCGCGTCCCGACACCGGGGGGACGACACGGATCGCGGTCGTCCAGCCCGGTGTCATCGACGGCCCCGACCGGCGCTTCGCTCGCGAGGAGCAGCTGACCCGTGACCTCGCCGGGCAGGACGTCGACCTGATCGTGTGGGGCGAGAGCAGTGTCGGCTTCGACCTCGGAGACCGGCCCGACCTGGCGAAGCGGATCGCGGTGCTGTCCGAGGAGACCGGCGCCGACATCCTCGTCAACGTGGACGCCCGCCGCTCCGACAAACCCGGCATCTACAAGAGTTCGGTGCTCGTGGGCCCCGGCGGACTCACCGGCGACCGCTACGACAAGATGCGGCTCGTCCCCTTCGGCGAGTACATCCCGGCCCGCTCGCTGCTCGGCTGGGCCACCTCGGTCGGCAAGGCGGCGGGCGAGAACCGCAGGAACGGTTCCGAGCAGGTCGTGATGGACGTCGGTCACGGGCTGAAGGTCGGGCCGATGGTGTGCTTCGAGTCGGCGTTCCCCGACATGAGCCGCCATCTCGCCGAGGACGGCGCCCAGTTGCTGATCGCCCAGTCGGCGACCTCGTCCTTCCAGCAGAGCTGGGCCCCCGAGCAGCACGCCTCGCTCGCCGCCCTGCGCGCCGCGGAGACCGGACGCCCGATGGTGCACTCGACCCTGACCGGTGTCTCCGCGGTCTACGACGCGAGCGGACAGCGGGTCGGCCGGTGGATCGGCACCGACTCCAGCACCTCGCGGGTGTACGACGTACCGCTGGCGACCGGGACGACGCCGTACGTCCGCTTCGGCGACTGGCCGGTGCACGCGGCCCTGCTGATCCTCGCCGCGTGGTGCGCCGGCCGGCTGGGCCGGCGGTTCAGGCGGACCGCTCCTGAACCGCGTGTACCACCCGTTCGCACAGCTCATGGGTCGCCAGCGCGTCCCGGGCGCTGAGCACCTTTCCCGCGCGCACGGCGTCGAGGAAGGCGAGCACCGCCTGCTCGATGCCGCGCTGCCGGGCCACCGGCACCCAGTCGCCGCGCCGCCGCACGGTCGGCTGGCCCTTGTGGTCGATCACCTCGGCGAGATTGAACACCTGCCGCTTGGTGTCCTGTCCGGACACCTCCAGGATCTCCTCGGCCGAGCCGCTGAGCCGGTTCATCACCCCGAGCGCGGTGAAGCCGTCCCCGGCGAGCTGGAGCACGACGTGGTGCAGCAGTCCGTCCTCCACGCGCGCGCGTACCGTCACGTCGTCGACCGGCCCCGGCACCAGGAACCGCAGGGTGTCGACGACGTGGATGAAGTCGTCGAGGATCATGGCGCGGGGCTCCTCGGGGAGCCCGATCCGGTTCTTCTGCATGAGGATCAGCTCGCGCGGATGGTCGGCGCACTGCGCGTACCCGGGCGCGAACCGCCGGTTGAACCCGACGGCCAGACTCACGTTCCGCTGTTCGGCGAGCGCCACCAGCCGTTCGGAGTCGGCGAGTTCGTAGGCGAGCGGCTTGTCGACGTACGTCGGTACGCCCGCCTCCAGCAGCCGCGCGACGATGTCGGGGTGCACGCTCGTCGGCGCGTGCACGAAGGCGGCGTCGAGTCCCTGGGCGAGCAGCGAGTCGAGGTCCTGGTGCCGTTGTCCCGCGGAAAGGTGGAGGCCGTCGGCGACCCGGGTCAGCGTCGCCGGCGTCCGCGTCTGCACATGCAGTTCGACGCCGGGCCGGCCGCCGAGCACCGGCAGATACGCCTTCTGCGCGATGTCACCGAGTCCGATGCAGCCGACCTTCACGTTGGACTCCTCAGTTTGTCCGGCCAGGGCCTTGCCGGAAGCATACGGCGGCCTCGGCGGGCCCCGGCCGACGACCGGGAATTCGCTGGTGGTGAGGGGTGAGGTGGGTCAGGATGCGAGCATGACGACACAGCGCCCCGAACCCGCGACCACCGCCGACGAACGCAGCATGCTGGAGGGCTGGCTCGACTACCACCGGCAGACCCTCGCCTGGAAGTGCGAGGGCCTGACCGACGCCCAGCTCAGGACCGCCGCGGTGGAGCCGTCCACGCTCTCCCTCATGGGCCTGGTGCGGCACATGGCGGAGGTGGAGCGCAGCTGGTTCCGCCGGGTCCTGACCGACGAGGACGCGGCGCCGATCTACTACAGCGAGGCCGACCCGGACGGCGAGTTCCGTCTCACCGAGGCCGACACCTGGCAGGAGGCGCACGGCACCTGGCAGGCCGAGATCGAGAAGAGCCGGCAGAACGCGGCCCGCTTCGGCCTGGACGACCTCACCGTGGGCAAGCACCGCCGGACCGGGGAGCGGTTCAACCTGCGCTGGCTCTACACCCACATGATCGAGGAGTACGCCCGCCACAACGGCCACGCGGACCTGATCCGCGAGCGCATCGACGGCGTCACCGGCGACTGACGTCAGCCCCGGGAGGCCTGAGCACACCGTACGGGGACGGAGATCACCCGTGCGGGGCAACCTCCGCTCGTCCGCTGTCGCCGACGTCGCTCGAACCAGCAGAGTGGCGCGGGTGCATCGAACCACGACTACCGCAACGCTCCTGGTCACCGTGGCTGTCTCGGCCCTCACCGGCTGTGTGACGGTCCAGCGTCCCCCTGTGACCGGGCCGCCGCCGGCGACGGCACCGTCACGGCTGCCGGGACCGGGTGGCGCCCGCCCGGACGGTCAGGCGCAGCCGCAGATCGTGCAAGCCCCGGCCCAGGAGGCGCTGTCCATGATCGACCCGTCCCCGTCCTCGAAGCCGGAGGGAACCGCCCCGCGCGACAGGGCCCCGGGGACCGCGGCGGCCCCCGCCCAGCCGCAGCCCCGACACCCGGCACAGGCGCGTCCGGGACATCCACAGCATCCCGCGCGCCCGGCACATCCCGAACCTCGGCACCCGGACTCCCGGCGCCACCGGCCACCCCGGGTCGAGATCCCGGACGTGGCCAGGTCCATCCCGAAGTCGGTCCCCAAGGGACCGAAGGACGTCTGCGCGCTCGGCAGGAAGTACGGCGGCTGGCAGCAGGGCAGCCCCGAGTCGGTCATCTGCGACCAGACGTACGGGCGTTGAGGCAGCGCGGTCTCAGGGCCGCTGCCTCGGCGGTCCCCACCGTCCGTCACCGGCGGATCCGCCCTCGCCGAGCCGTAGCTCCAGCCTGCTGATCGCCGCCCGCACCCCGTCGCTGTAGTTGTCCTCCCCCAGGGCGTCCGCCGCTCTGCGGGCCCGGCGCAGATGGGTGCGGGCGGCGTCGGTGCGGGCGAGGCGCACATAGTCGACGGCCAGGTTGAGGTGCAGCGAGGGGTACAGGGCGCGCATGGCGAGCGCGCCCTCGTGCCGGGCCGGCCGGTCCTCGGTGAGTTCCTCCGCTGCCGTCAACGCCCTGAGATCCCAGGCGAGTTCGTCGCAGGGGTCGTCCTGGGCGTCGGCCATGTAGTGCGCCAGGGTGCAGCGGTGCAACGGGTCGCCGTCCTCGCCGATCTCCGCCCACAGGGCCAGGAAGCGGTGCCGGGCCTCCTCGCGGTCCCCCGCGTGACACAGCATGACGACCTGCCCGATCCGGGTCATCACGGTGTCCGGCGCCGCCTGCTCCTGTCGCTCCGTCAAAGCGTCCTCCGGCCCTTGTCGGCTGTCGTCCCCTGTCTCTGCCGACGCTAGCCGCCGCGACTGACATTCGAGGTCAGGCGGGACCGGGCCGGGCCGTGCGGCACCGGCCCGGCGGACGGGTCAGCGGTCCGGGTCAGCCGAGGTTCGGGATCGTCCAGTCGATGGGCTCGTGGCCCTGTCGGGCGACCGCCTCGTCGATCTGCGTGAACGGGCGGGAGCCGAAGAACTTCTTCGCCGACAGCGGGGAGGGGTGCGCGCCCTTGACCACGACGTGCCGGCTCTCGTCGATCAGGGGGAGCTTCTTCTGCGCGTAGTTGCCCCACAGCACGAAGACGGCCGGGTCGGGGCGCTCGGCCACCGCGCGGATCACCGCGTCGGTGAACTTCTCCCAGCCCTTGCCCTTGTGCGAGTTGGCCTCGCCGGAGCGGACGGTGAGCACCGCGTTGAGCAGCAGGACGCCCTGCTGGGCCCACGGCATGAGGTAGCCGTTGTCCGGGATCTCCAGGCCCAGCTCCTCCTTCATCTCCTTGTAGATGTTGCGGAGGGAGGGCGGGGTCCTGACGCCCGGGCGGACCGAGAAGCACAGGCCGTGGCCCTGGCCCTCGCCGTGGTACGGGTCCTGACCGAGGATCAGGACCTTCACCTTGTCGTACGGCGTCGCGTCGAGGGCGGCGAAGACCTCCTCGCGGGGCGGGAAGACGGGACCCTTCGCCCGCTCGTCCTCGACGAACTCCGTCAGCTCCTTGAAGTACGGCTGCTGCAGTTCGTCGCCCAGAACCCCGCGCCAGGACTCGGGCAGCATGGCGGTGTCGGTCACGTCAACGTCCTCACGATGTGCGGTCACTTCAGGCCTCAGAACCTACAGGCGACCACTGACATCCGTGCCGTGAGGGCCGGGCCCGAGTCCTACCAGCTGGTCTTCCGGTACAGCTCCCACATCGTCATCATGGTCGCCGGGTCGATGACCTTCTCGAGACCGGCGATCTCCTCGTTCGCGGCCACGTACTGCTTGCCCTGCCACAGCGGCACCAGCCGGGTGTCGTCCACGAAGACCTGCTGGGCTTCCTCGATCTGCGGCCCCACGGCCCCGCGGTCGCTCTCCGCGCGCGACTCGGGCAGCAGCTTGCCGGTGATCTCGGGGGCGTCGTACGGGGTGCCGAGCGCGTTCTGCTTGCCCACGAAGGGCGCGATGAAGTTGTCGGCGTCGTGGAAGTCGGGGAACCAGCCGCGCCCGAACACCGGGTACTCGCCCTTCTGGTAGCCCTCGACGTAGGTCTTCCACGGGCGGCTCTTGAGGGTGATCCTGAAGAGTCCCGAGGCCTCCAGCTGCCGCTTCAGCTCCTGGAAGGCGGGCTTGGTCGTCGAGCCGTAGCGGTCGCTGGTGTACCAGAGGGTCAGCGGGACGCGCTTGGTGATCCCCGCGTCCGTGAGGAACCGCTTGGCCTTGGCCACGCTGGGGTCTCCGAAGTCGTCGAAGAATCCCGTGGTGTGGCCGGTGAGGCCGGCCGGGACCATCGAGTACAGCGGCTCGACGGTGTCCTTGTAGACGTAGTGCACGAGCGCCGGGCGGTCGACGATCTGGGCGACGGCCTTGCGGACCGCGGGCTTCGCGGACCACGGGTCGCTGGGGTTGAACACCAGGTAACTGATCTCGGTGGTGGGGTTCTCCAGGAGCTGGAGCCCCTCCTTCTGCTGGTTGGTCTCGATGTCCACGGTGTCGGAGGCCCCGAGACCGCGGTACACGACCGAGATCTGCTTGTCCTTGAGGGCCTTGACCATCGCGTCCGACTGCTGGAAGTAGCGGATGGTGACGGCGTCGTTCTTGAGGTCCGCTATGCCCTTGTAGTTGTCGTTGCGGACGAGCTCGGCCTTCTCGCCCTCCTGGTAGGAGTCGAGGCTGTACGGCCCCGAGCCGCTGATCTTCCCGTCCTTGCGGATCGCGTTCGCGGAGTACTCCTCGGGATCCACGATCGACATGGCCGGCGTGGTGAGCACCAGGGGGAAGGTGGCGTCGGGCTGGCTGAGGTGGAAGACCACCTCGCGGTCACCCTTCACCTGCACCCGGGACAGCGTCCCCAGCAGGCCGGCGGGGCCGCCGTTGACGTTGATCTTCTTGATCCGGTCGATGGAGTACTTGACGGCCTTGGCGTCCAGCGTGTGCCCATTGGAGAACTTCAGGCCCTCGCGCAGCGTGCAGCTGTACACGGTGCTCGACGTGTCCGTGAACTCGCAGCTCTCGGCCGCGTCGGGTTCGGGGTCGGATCCACCGGGGGAATAGTTCAGGAGCGTCTGGTAGACGTTGCGGAACAGTTCCCAGGAGTTGTCCCAGGAGGCCGCGGGGTCCAGCGTGGCCGGGGCACTGGTGGTCCCCACGACGATCGTCTTCCCGCCGTCGGAGGAGTCCGAGGAGAACACCCCGCATCCGGCCGTCGTGGATATGGACACGAGGGCCGCGAGGGGCGGCAGGTATCGGTTCCGCTTGAACACGCGCTTGCTCCTCGAAATGCCGTGCCGAGAGTCGGCAAAACATACCGCAGCGCCACGCACACTCAACCGGTTCGTTCACAGGGAGCTCGATCGCCTCAACGTGATGACCCTGTAAATCCCCTGTGAGGCTTTTGTGTGTCGACACGGGCGCCGTCGGTGTCAACGGGCGCCCGTGCCGAGACGACGAGGGTCAGCTCACTCCGGCGTTGAGGAAGATGCCGCCGTCGACGACGAGCGTCTGACCGGTGACCCAGTCGGACTGCGCCGAGGTGAGGAAGGCCGCGGCGCCGCCGATGTCGGAGGGCACGCCGAGCCGGGCCAGCGGGTAGGACGCGGCGGCCTCCGCCTCCCGGCCCTCGTACAGGGCCGACGCGAACTTGGTCTTCACGACGGCCGGGGCGATCGCGTTGACCCGCACTCCCGGCGCGAACTCGTGCGCGAGCTGCTGGGTGAGGTTGATCAGCGCGGCCTTGCTGACGCCGTACGCGGCGATGAAGGGCGAGGGCGCGAGGCCCGCGACGGAGGCGATGTTGACGATCGCCCCGCCGTTGTCCTTCTGCCAGGCGTACCAGGTCTTCTGGGCGAAGCCGAGCGCCGAGATCACGTTGGTCTCGAAGACCTTGCGCGCCACATTCAGGTCGAGGTCGGCGATCGGCCCGAACACCGGGTTGGTACCGGCGTTGTTGACCAGATAGTCGACGCGCCCGAAGGCCTCCATGGCGCGCTCGACGGCGGCGGTCTGGTGCGCCTCGTCGTGCGCCTTGCCCGCCACGTGGACGGCACGCTCGGCGCCGAGCTGCTCGACGGCCTCCTTGAGGGAGTCCTCGGTGCGGCCGGTGATGACCACCCGGTCACCGCGCGCGACGAACGCCTCGGCGATGCCGTAACCGATGCCGCGGCTGGCGCCCGTGATGAGCGCGACCTTGCCCGAAAGCTCGGGGAGTTGCGAAGTCATGGTCCTGTTTCCCTAGTCGAGCGGTCCGCCGGCGACGTACAGCACCTGGCCGGAGACGAATCCGGCCGCCTCGCCCGTGAAGAAGGCGATGGCGTTGGCGATGTCGTCGGGCTCGCCCACGCGCGCGACCGGAATCTGGGTGGCGGCCGCGGCCTTGAACTCGTCGAAGCCCATGCCGACCCGCTCGGCGGTCGCGGCGGTCATGTCGGTGGCGATGAAGCCGGGGGCGACGGCGTTGGCGGTGATGCCGAACTTGCCGAGCTCGATGGCGAGCGTCTTGGTGAAGCCCTGGAGACCGGCCTTGGCGGCGGAGTAGTTGGCCTGGCCGCGGTTGCCGAGGGCGGAGGACGAGGACAGGTTGACGATCCGGCCGAAGCCCGCGTCCACCATGTGCTTCTGGATGGCCTTGGTGACCAGGAACGAGCCCCTGAGGTGCACGTTCAGGACGGTGTCCCAGTCGGAGACGCTCATCTTGAACAGCAGGTTGTCGCGCAGCACGCCCGCGTTGTTCACGAGGATCGTCGGCGCGCCGAGCTCCTCGGCCACGCGCGCGATGGCGGCCTGCACCTGGGCCTCGTCGGAGACGTCCGCGCCGACCGCGATCGCCCGGCCGCCGGCCGCGGTGATCTTCTCCACGGTGTCCTTGCAGGCGGCCTCGTCGAGGTCGATCACGGCGACCGCGCGCCCCTCGGCGGCCAGTCGTACGGCGGTGGCGGCGCCGATGCCGCGCGCGGCACCCGTGACCACGGCTACCCGCTGCTCTGTGGTGGACATGCTGGTTCTCCTCGCCCTTGAGAAATCGACCTGGGGAAATCGACCTGAGAATGTACGGCCCATTCGGTGAGCGACCGCTTAGTACCTTCAGCAGACGTGACGCTAGAAGCCATGGCACGCGGTGTCAACGTCCCACGAGCCAGGTGTGATCCATTACCTGACCAGCAGATCCAGCAGACGCTCCGGTTCGGCGGCCGGATCGGTGGTGAGCCCGGTGTGCACCGGGCCCGGCTGGACGACGGTGGAGCGGGGCGCGATCAGCCAGCGGAAGCGCCGTCCGGCGTCGTCGCGGGCGGCCTGCCCGGCCCCTTCACCACCGGCGCAGACCCCCTCGACGGCGTGGAGCGCGGCCCGGACACCGGCCACGTCCGCGTCCGGGTCGAGCGCCCGCAGCCGTGCCTCGTCGAGGTGGGTGAGCACGCCGACGTAGGCCTTGGCGCGGCAGTACACGAGCACCCCCGCGTTGATGCACTCGCCGCGCTCGACGCGGGGCACGACCCGCAGCAGGGCGTACTCGAAGACCTCGCGGTCGTCGGTGCGGCCGCCCCTGATGATGTGGCGCTCGGTCACTTGATCCCCTCGATCCGCTCATGGACGACGGCCGCGCGCGCGAGCAGTGGCCGTGCGTAGGTCCGCCGGAGTTCGTCCGGCGACTCGAAGCCGGGTTCGCCGGTCAGCCAGGCGTCCGGGATCTCGGCGGTGACCTCGGCGAGGAGGTCCTCGGTGACCCTGGGTGCCAGTTCAGCGGCGGCCGCGGCGACATCCGGCGCGAAGGGCTTCAGGACGTGGTCCGAGGCGTCGTAGGGGCGGGCGGCGGACTTCTCGGCGCCGGGCCAGTTGTGCTGCCAGATCATGGTCGCGCCGTGGTCGATGAGCCACACCTCGCCCCGCCACCACAGCAGGTTGGGGTTGCGCCAGGAGCGGTCGACATTGTTGACCAGCGCGTCGAACCAGACGATCCGGCCGGCCTCCTCCGGGCCGACCGCGAAGGCCAGCGGGTCGAAACCGAGCGCTCCGGAGAGGAAGTCCATGCCGAGATTGGTGCCGCCGCTGGACTTCAGCAGCTCCTGCACCCGCTCGTCGGGCTCACCGAGCCCCAGGTCCGGGTCGAGGTCGAGCGTCACGAGCCGCGGCACCCGGAAGCCGAGCCTGCGGGCGAGTTCCCCGGCCACCACCTCGGCGACCAGTGTCTTACGGCCCTGACCCGCGCCGGTGAACTTGATGACGTACGTCCCGCGGTCGTCGGCCTCGACGAGCCCCGGCAGCGAGCCGCCCTCACGCAGGGGCGTGATGTAGCGGGTCACGGTGACCTCATTCGGCATTCTCAGGCCACCTATCCAATCAACCTTGAAATCCACGGTAAGCACTGAAGGGGCACAGCATCACGAATCGCCCGTCAACGGCCTGGGGAGAGTCTGGGGAGTTTCGACCGGCATGCAGCTTCCCCAGCTTCCCGAGCAGTCCATCGACAGCGGTTCGCCCCTGGCTCCCGGCCTCCGGCACGAAGTGTGCATAGTAACCAAGGGTGATCGCCGGCGAGGAGCGCCCGAGCCACCGCGCCACAGTCACGACAGACCCTCCGGCCTCCAGCATGAGCGAGGCACAGGTGTGCGGCAGCACGTGGCAGCCTTCGGGGCCGCCGCCCACTGCCACGGTTTTGCTCCCGTGGACTTCAACTTGGCTATGTGCGCGCAGATGCGCAGCCGTCAACTCGGACGAGAGCGTCGGCCGGCGCTCGAACCCCACACAGGGCCCCAGGCGGTCGTTACCCTGTCAGCATGTCGTGTCCTGGTGCGCCTGCTCCGGAAATCACCGCGTTCCGCCCACTCGGCTTCGGTGCGATGGCCGGCGAACGGCCCCAGGGGGGATGTGACCAGTGCGAGTCGGCGTAGTCATCCTCCCCGAATACACCTGGCCGCAGGCCCGAGCGCGGTGGCGCGCAGTCGAGGAGCTGGGCTTCGATCACGCTTGGACCTACGACCACATGGCATGGCGGACTCTGGCGGGCGGGCCGTGGCTGGGTACGGCGGCCACCCTGGCGGCGGCTGCGACCTCGACGTCCCGTATCGGTCTCGGCACCTTCGTGACGTCTCCCAACTTTCGTCACCCCGTGCCCTGGTCGCGTGAGGTGATGGCACTGGACGACATGTCCGGCGGCCGGTTCCTGTGCGGAGTGGGGGCCGGAGCCGTGGACGTCGACGCGACCATGCTCGGCCGCCCGGTGCTGCCGCCGCGTGAACGTGTCGACCGCCTGGCAGAGTTCGTGGAGCTGCTCGACCGGCTCCTGACGGAGGACCACGTCGACTACGCGGGCACGTACTTCACAGCCAAGGACGCCCGCACGGCGCCAGGTTGCGTGCGCGAGCCCCGGGTTCCCCTGATCGTGGCGGGCAGCGGGCCCCGCACCCTGCGGCTCGCCCGCCGGCTGGGAGACGGCTGGGTCACGATCGGGCCCGCGAACGCGACCGACGAGCGGACTTGGTGGTCAGGGGTAGGGGAGCTGGCCGCGCGGATGGAGGAACTTCAGCCGCTCACCGCTTTCCAACGCCACCTCTCGCTCGACTCCTGCCCGGGGTATTCGCTGAGCAGCGTGACGCGGTTCGAGGAGATGCGCGGCAGGGCACACCAGTTGGGCTTCACCGATGTGATCGTCCACTACCCGCGCAGCGAGGGCGTGTACGCGGGGCGGGAACAGGTCCTGGAGTCGGTCGCCCGGCTGCAGGACGGTTCCCCGCCCGTCACTCCCCCGTGACTCCCGACCACCTCCGTCACCCGTTCAGATACGCCAGAACGGCCAGCACCCGGCGGTGATCGTCCGGTGCCTGCGGCAGGTCCAGTTTGGTGAAGATGGCGGCGATGCGCTTGGAGACGGTGGCCTCCGTGACCACGAGCCGACGGGCGATGGCGGCGTTGGAGCGGCCCTCCGCGATGAGGCCCAGGACCTCCCGCTCCTTGGGGCTGAGCCGCTGCAACGGGTCGTGGTGGCGGCTCAGCAGCTGACGCACCACCTCGGGGTCCACCACGGTCCCGCCCCGGGCCACGGTGTCGAGCGCCGAGACGAACTCCTCGACCTCGGCGATGCGGTCCTTGAGCATGTACCCCATCCCGGTGCCGTGCCGATCGGAGGCGAGGAGCTCGGAGGCGTATCCCTGGGAGACGTACTGGCTGAGCACCAGCACCGCGAGGCCGGGGTGATCGGCGCGCAGCCGACGGGCGGCGCGCAGTCCGTCGTCGGTGTTGTCGGGGGGCATCCGTACGTCGACGATGACGGCATCCGGCTTGTGCTCGGCCGTGGCAGCGATCAGTGACGGGGCGTCGCCGACCGCGGCGAGCACCATGTGCCCGAAGCGCTCCAGGAGCCCGACCAGGCCTTCGCGCAGCAGGACGGAATCCTCCGCGATGACCAATCTCAGTGACTGCACGGAATCTCCACTCGAAGGACGGTCGGCCCACCGACCGGTGAACAGAGGAACATTCTGCCGTTGAGGACCGCGAGGCGGTCCGTGATGCCGACCAGTCCGGTGCCGGCCGCGGTGTCGGCGCCACCGACCCCGTCGTCCCGAATCTCCATCACCAACTGGCCGCCGCCGAGGCGGCCGCGGACCCAGGCGTGGTTCGCCTTGCTGTGTTTGGCGACGTTGGCGAGGGCCTCGCACACCACGAAGTAGGCGGTGCTCTCCACCTGCGCGAGAAGCCGGTCGGGCAGCGCGATGTCGACGTCCACCGGGACCACGGAGCGGCCGGCCACGTCGCGTGCCGCCGCCTCCAGGCCGCGGTCGGTGAGGACCTGGGGATGGATGTTGTGGATGAGCTCGCGCAGCTCCTGAAGGGCCTGCTTGGCCTGGTCCCGCGCGTCCCGCACCTGTTGGGCGGCGAGTGAGCCCGGCGGCAGGTCGAGCTCGGCCAGGCCGAGCTTCATGGACAGGGTGACCAGCCGCTGTTGCGCCCCGTCGTGCAGGTCGCGTTCGATCCGGCGGCGCTCCACCTCGAAGGCGTCCACGAGACGGGCCCGGGACTCCACCACCTGGGTCAGTTCGCTGTCACCGGGCTCCAGCACGGCACGGGCCATCGCCGCACGTACGCCTGCCCAGGCCGCGACCGGATAGGCCGCGATCGGCAGCAGCAGCAGACCGGCGAGCGTTCCGGCCCAGCCGACGGCGAAGCTCGCGGTCGGCTGGAAGGGTGCGCTCATCAGGAACAGCGGAATGCCCAGGGACACGAGCGCGATGCCGAGGTCCGTCCACCACAGCACCAGCAGCGCGACGAGTCCGTAGCCGAGTTCGCGCAGGCCAACGGCGCGCAGATGATCCTTGAGCCTGCTCCAGGGCGGCCCGGCCGGCCGCTCGACGGTGTCGGTCCGCGCGATGGTCATCACCAGGCGCAGACGCCGGCGTTCGTAGCCCGACACGCCCCACGCCACGACCGCGGCCGCCGCCAGCACGACCACGACCGCGAGCGGCCCCAGCAGGTCCCACAGGAGGTACTGCAGCGTTCCGAGGCCCGCGACACAGGCTCCCACGACAGCACTGGACAACAGATAGGACAGCGACCGCCAGGGCCAGGACGACGTGAGGAAGCTCAGCGGGCGTTGGGCGAGGGCGTCCAGCGTATTGCGCGCGATCACGCTGTGACCGTAGCGGCTTGCGGCCTCCATCGGCAGGGGAGCCAGGTCTACTTCGGTTTTCCGGACAGCCCCCAGGCCCGGGGGGCTCCGGCGGCTTCCACCACCCGCGGCGAGGCGGTCGGCCGCTGTCCGGGCCGGACCACCACGACGGTCTCACCGCGGGTGAGCGCGACCCGCACCGTCCGCGGGCCGGCGCTCCGCCAGGGCCTGGGCCTGCCTTGCTCGTCGAGTACCTCGAAGGGGCCTTCCATGCCGTGGTCCAGCAGCAATGGCTCGCCGGCCTCGCTGCGCACGCGGACCCAGTCGGTACGGCCGTCGCTGCGGGCGGCGTCGACGAGGAAGGCTCCGGGGGCCCGCATGCCCGCCACCGTCGCCTGCGGCCACTCCGGCGGGGTCGACGGGAACACGCGCAGGGTGCCGCTCCGCGAGTCCAGCAGGAGGTCCAGGGCCGTCTGTCCGGCGCCGAGGGGTACGGACACCGCGGTCTCGTCGCCGGCCTCGCCCCTGCCCGGGCGGTAGAGCCCTCCGCCGCCGAGGCCCGCCAGGAAGTGCCGGAGGTGGGACAGGGCCTCGCTCACCTCGCCCGTGGCCGCGGCGAGGCCCGCGGCGGTGACGTAGGAGGAGCCGTGCCAGCTGTCGCGCATCGAGGCCCAGTGGGCATAGCTGCGCCGGGCCAGTCCGGTGTCCGCGAGCTGTTCCCGCAGCGGGTGCAGCCACAGCAGGTGCGAAGCGTACGGGTGAGAGCGGGTGAGGGCCACTTGGCGGCCGATCAGCACGCCGTCGGGACCGCTAGGGTACGGGGTGAGGCGGGCCGCGATGTCACGCCAGCGGTCGAGTCCGGCTTCCGTGAGTCCGAGCCGCCGGGTGGAGTCGATCAGTGCGGTCAGGGCCCAGCGCAGCAGCGCCAGAACGTAGGTGGCGTCGGACGCATCGGCATAGGACGGGGAGTGGGTGGCCGGCAGGTGCAGCCGCCCGTCGGACTCCGCCACGAGGAAGTGCGTGTAGAAACCGACCGCCTTGCGCAGCCCGGGGTGCAGCCGGTCGCGGAGGATGCGGACGTCCATGCCGGCGCGGTAGGCCGCCTCGACGGCCGGCAGCCCCCACCCGCTGATGGGGTCCGGGGCCCGCCCGCCCTTGGAACCGACGCCGGGCAGTCCGCCGTAGAGATGGCTGTGGCTCGCCGTGCGCGGCCGGTGTGCCGTGGCCGCGACCACCGGGTCGAGTGCGAGGTGGTCGGTGGTGCCGAGCAAGGGGTGTCCGAAGCCAGTGACGGGAGCGTCCCGGCGCAGTGCCGCCGCCGACATGTAGATCTGGGTCCAGTAGAACCGCTGCACGGTGCGGTCCGGTACGGACAGGAAGCCGTGCCGGTAGTGGTCGTGCCACCATCGGCGGTGCTCGGTGTCGACCCCGCCCGCGGCGGCGAGCGCCCGGCGGACCGCCGCGGCGTCGCCGCCGGCGACCAGGACCCGGACTGCAGCGCGGGTGTCCTCCTGGTACGGCAGCGGGTGGCCGGCGCCTGTGTCGGTCGCGGGCTCCCAGGCGGCTGCCGATTCCGCCCCCTCGGTCGTCAGTCGGACCACCAGGAGAGCGCGGCCGTGCGGCACGAGAGCCGTGAAGCGGACCCGGCCGCGTGTCGTGGTGATGGTCGCCGTGAGCTCCGCGTTCCACAGATCCAGCTGCCAATGGTGCGCGGTGGGCGTGCCCGCGAGCCGCAGGACGAGTCCGCCCGCGGCCGACTGCCACGTTTCGTCCGCTCCCCGCACCACGAAGGCGAGCCGATCCGGGGTGGCACCGCTGAGGACCTGCACCCGCAGGGAGCCGTCCCCGAGGCAGGGCGCGTCGTGACCTGCCTCGGGCGGGCGTTCCCAGATCATCCGGGCGTCACGTACGGACTCCTCGTAGGGGTCGGTCCCCGCGGCCGCCGCCCGGGCCGGGGTGCCGAGAAGTCCGGTGGCCCCGGCGGTCCCCAGGCCCACGGCCGCCGATCCCTGCAGGACCGTCCTTCTGCGCGGCCCGGTCATCGAGTGTGCCCCGGGGAGTGCCGGGTCTCCAGGGCGAGTTTCTCCAGCACGTCGACGGCGGCTCCGGGGCCGTTCAACCGGCCCATGCGGGCGGAGAGTTCCGTCAGCGTGCGGCGGATGTCCCGGTCGGCCGTCACGGCGTCGAGGGCGGCCACGAAGCGCGGTCCCTCGCTCTCGGCCGGTACCACGACACCCACACCGGCGGCGGCGAGCCGACGGGCGATCTCCCGCTGGTCGGCCGCCCGGGGCACGAGGACCATGGGCTTGCCGAGCGCGAGACCCTCCAGCGCCGAGTTCATTCCGCCGTGCGAGAGGAAGGCGTCGCAGCGCTCCAGAACGGCGGACTGCGGCACGTACTGACGGGCGATCACGTTCTCGGGCAGCGGTCCCAGTGCAGCCGGGTCGGTGTGCGAGGTGGCGAGCACCACCAGCCAGGGGGTGCCGGCGAAGGCATCGGCGATCTTGCGGAAGAACTCCGGCCCCCGGGTGAACATGGTGCCGGTGGACACGTACACGGACCGCTCACGCGCGATGCGGTCCCAGGGGAGGTCGTCCGAGTAGCCTGCGGCGGAGCCGTCGGTGCCGACCGGTTCGCGGCGCAGCGGCCCGACGAAGTGGAAGCGTTCGTCGAACGACTCCCGGGCCGGCTGGAGTTCGGGCACGGTGTTGACCAGTGCCTTCGCCGCTCCCGCCGTGACCCTGCGGCGCAGCCCGGGCTGGATGCGCGCCAGGCGCAGTCGCCGGACCAGACCGGCCGCGCGGGGGCCGAGCTGCCGGCTGACCTCGTCGAGGAGGACCTCCTCGCTGACGGCATACGTGACGTAGAAGGAGGCGAAGGGCACGCCGACCGCTTCGGCGGCGCGGATGGCCCAGATGGCCATGATGTCGGCGACGACGACGGTCGGCTCCCAGGTCGGCCAGCGGCCGACGAGGTCCCGGGTCAGCCGACGCTGTTCGCGGAAGACATCCCAGATCCGGCGGACCCGGCGCAGCCGGTGGCCGAACGTCGGCTGTTCCGGAACGCCACCTCGGGGCCGGATGGCGATCTCGGTGACCGTGCAGCCCACCTCGCGGAACACCTCGGCGAAGGGAGCGCTGATCACCACGTCGACCTGGTGCCCGCGCCCCACCAGTTCGGCGGCGAGCGCGACCATGGGCGTCACATGCCCGTGCAACGGAAAAGGGGCGAGGAGGTATCGCGTCATGAACTCTGCCTTCCCACAGGAGAATTCATGGAGAATTCCCACCGGCAGTCGCGACCCTAACAGCGCCCCGAATGCAAGTCACCGTAATTAAGTCTGAGACGAAAGACGCACGACATCAGCGGTAGTCTTATAGCCGCTTCTCCAACAGTAGTTGACGGTTCGTGATGCGGAGCGGCAGGCTGATCGACCATGACCGCTCCCAGTACGACGAGCCTGCTCGACCTGTTCGGTTCTGAATGGGCGGCGAACCCCTACCCATTCTATGCCGAGCTGCGAGCGAACAACCCAGTCCAGTGGGACGAATGGATGCAGTCCTGGGCGATACTCGGACACCCTGAAATTGTCCAGCTCTCCAAGGACGAACGGCTCTCCGGTGCCCGCATCGCCGAATTTTACGAGAGTCTTCCGGCGCAGTCACGAGGCGACGTCGCCCTGTTGGCCAGAACGCTGTCGCACATGATGCTGTTCAACGAACCGCCGCGCCACACCGGGTTGCGACGCCTCATCAAACCGGGGCTCACCCCTCGTTTCGTACGGGAAATGCGCCCTCTCATAGAGGAGTTGGCGAACGAGCTGCTCGACCGGGTCGTGGCGCAGGGGCACATGGACGTCATCCATGACTTCTCGGAGCCGCTCAGCCGCGGAATCATCGCGAAGCTGGCCGGGGTTCCGGACGACGCCGCGCATCTGCTGGAGAACTGGCAGGGGCTGCTGCACGAGTTCTTCACCCAGTCCAGCGCGGAGAACGGGCGCATCGAGGCGCTCCGGGAGTCCTTCGACCGAGGCAACCGGGGCCGACGGGACGGCTCGGCCGACGATCTCTTCAGCCGGGTGATCGGAGCGCAGCTGCGCGACGCGGAGTACACCGACGACGAGGTCTTCGCCAACTTCCTGCTGCTCATCGACGCGGGCCAGGCGACCACTACGCACCTGATCGGCAACGCGGTGCTCGCCCTGCTGCAGAACGAGGAGCAGACCAGGCTGCTGCGCGAGAGCCCGGAGCTGACAACGAACGCCGCTCATGAGCTGATGCGCTACGACAGTTCGGTTCAGTTCACCACGCGGATCGCCCTCGCCGACATAGAGATCGGGGGGCAGCTGATACGCAGTGGGCAGTCGGTGACACTGGTTCTCGGTGCCGGGAACCGCGATCCCCGGAGGTATTCCGAACCCGACACCCTCGACGTCACCCGCAGAGCCGCCGACCATCTCTCCTTCGGTCATGGAATTCACTACTGCCTGGGTGCCTCACTCGCTCTTTCGGAAATCGATGTGGCGATGCGCACGCTCCTGCGGCGGGTGGACGGCTGGGCACTCGCAACGAGCGAGCCCGACTGGCTCGACAGCATCAACTTCCGCTTCCTGAAGAGCCTTCCGATCACCTTCGAACCACGCGACTGAGAGGCGCCCGTGTCGTACCTCGGATTTCCACGGCTCAATTTCGCAGGCACCTTCCAGGCCGATGTGGCCACCGCGAACAACCTCGCCCCCTATTTCGACAACGACCTCTTCGAGCCGCGCTTCCAGTGGCGTATGAACCTGCCCGACCCCAACGGGCTGTGGAATCCCCGCGGTTCCGGCGCGCTGCGGCTCACCGACGTGCGGGTGACCAGCGTCTGCAGGCCCGACGGACGCGTGCTGGCCGAGGGCTCCGAGGACCCGGTGGTGGGCGGCCGGATCGCGGACGACGACCGGCGCCCCAACGGCAAGTTCGTGGACCTGGACCCGCAGAACCAGATGGTCTCCGAGATCTACGGCCTGCGCCTGCGGGTGCTGGACAAGGACGGCCGGGAGCAGCTGCGCGGCGACTTCGCGCCGGCGGCGATGGAGGACGTGTGGATCCGAGCGACGCTGCCGTCGGGCCGGGGCGATCCCTCGGCCACCTACCAGTCCGTCCTCACGGGCGTGCGATGGGCCGAGGACCTGACGTCACCGCTGCTGCGCACGATGCGCGAGGCCACGTACGGCGACACACTGTCGGTGAAGCTGAACCTGGACGGAGTCGAGGACGGCGTCGAGCGGTGGATCGACTCCCTCACCTTCGGCCGGATCGTGGGGGCCATCGGCCTGCACGCCGAGAACGAGCCCCGGCACCTGGTGGCGGGGCGCCGCCTGCGCACATCCGGCGACTCCAGCCCCCTGAACCACGCTCCGTGCCGGATCGACGAGGACACCCGCACGGTCTTCGTGGACCTGGGCAACAGCATCCGGGCCACCTCGCGCGGCGGGCCGTTGGAGAGCGTGGACCCGCTGCACCTGGTGTCCCTGGACGGCGACGGCACCCAGCACGACCTCGGGCGGCTCCAGGGCCTGGAGGCGGACTTCTACGAGCGGCTGGCCGGCATCGTCGCACTGGGGCTGACGCCGGCGCAGGCCGAGTCGGTGCGCGAGCGCCGGCTCGCCGTCGTGGACAGATCCGGCGACGAGCCCGCCGTGGTCCTGGCCGAGAACGAGGACGCCACCTTCCTGCGGGCGGACGGCGGCGTCTTCCGGATCTATCCCGAAGCTCCGCATGACACCGTCAGCACGGTCGTGCACGCCACCCGGTACGGCCGTCCGGCCGCCGGCGTACGCATCGCGCTCGACACCGGGTCACTGCCCGCGGTGCTGCGGGCGCCGAAGACGGTGACGACCGGCTCCGACGGCCGGGCCGAGATCACGCTGACCGGAACGGACCCGGGGAACCCGCGGCGCGTCATCGACGGCATCGTGGCCGATCTCGGCTACGGCGTCGAGGACGGCCCCAAGGTGCCGGAGGGCCGCCTCAGCATCCGGCTGTTCAGCCTGTACCGCACCCCGGAACGGCCCACCTGGGTCCGTGACGTCCAGCCGGTCCTGCAGCAGTACGCCAACCTTTACCCGGCGATGCACGACGTGTTCGACCTGGGCCACTACGGCCATGTCACCGGGCACGCCGTGTACATCACCAAGTCGCTGCTCGCGCCCCGGGACTCACCCCACCACATGCCCGTGACACGGGACCTCTCACCAGGAAAGCGGGACACCATCGTGAAGTGGCTGGCCACCGAACCGGCTCCGCCCGTGCTCGACATCGACTCGATCGACGACCTGCGGTCGGCACTCCAGCAGGCACTGCTCGTCGAGCACGCGACCATCCCGCCCTACCTGGCGGCGCTGCTGTCGGTGAAGTCCGGCCACAACACCGAGATCGCCGGGATCATCCGGGGGGTGGTCCTGGAGGAGATGCAGCACATGGCCCAGGTGGGCAATCTCCTCAACGCGGTCGGCGGGACACCGCGGATCGGTCGCCCCGGTCCGGTACCGACGTATCCCGGGCGGCTACCGGGCCCAGTGCTGTCGGACCTGACGGTGCGGCTGCGCAAGCTCTCGCTGGAGCACGTGGAGAACGTCTTCATGGCGATCGAACGGCCGGAGTACCCGGTGGTCGACGGAAAGCGTTTCAAGGGGGCCGTGATCGGCTCCGACGATGTCAAGGTCAGCCGTAAGGGCGAGATCCTGGCGGCCGACGACAAGGCCGTGCGGACGCTGGAGAGCTGGTTCGAGAAGGCCGAGTACGAGCCCCAGACCATCGGCTGGTTCTACAACCAGATCGCCCGCGCCGTCATCCGGCTCGACCGCGAGGGCAAGCTGTTCACGGGCGACCCGGCCCGCCAGGTGAGCTGGCCGGGCGCCCCGGGCGTGCTGTTCCGCGTCGAGGACAAGCGCTCCGCGCTGCTGGCCATCCATCAGATCATCGAGCAGGGCGAGGGCAGTCCGCACGACCTCAACGGCAACGGCGTGGCCGACCCCGGCGAGTTCGGGCACTACTACCGATTCCAGGAGATCGTCAAGGGACGGCGGCTGGTCAGGAACGGCAAGGGTGCTTGGGCCTTCGAGGGGGCACGCGTGCCCTTCGACCCCGACGGGGTGCACCCGATGGCCGACGACCCGGACACCTACAAACTGCCGGCCGGCTCCGTCGCCCGCCGTGACTCCGAGCAGTGCGACGAGTCGTACACCCGCGCCCTGACCTCCCTGAACCGGGTGTTCAACGGCCATCCGGAGGAGATGGACGACGCCGTCGGCCTCATGTACCAGATGCAGGTGCAGGCCAAGAAGCTGCTCGGCACCAAGGTGCCGGACGGCGGCGGCACGGTCGTCGGTCCTTCGTTCCAGTCCCCCGGCGTGCACTTCTGACCACCCAAGAGAGGGCATCACATGACCGACGACGACGCACTGCGCCTGCACTGCAACGAGAACCCCTACGGTCCGCCCGACGGGGTCGTCGAGGCCGCCGCCGCCGAACTGCGGGAGCGGTGCTCCCAGTACCCCGACAGCGAGTCCACGCTGCTGCGCTCACGACTCGCCGCGCACTACGACGTGGACGAGGCCATGGTGGCGGTCGGCAACGGCGCGGACGAACTGGTACTGCTGACCGCCCTGACCTTTCTGCGCCCGGGCGACAAGGTGCTGGTCACCGACTCGACCTTCCCCGGCTACGCCGCGGCCGCCGCGCTCGCCCGCGCCGAGGTGCGCGGGGTGCCGCTGGCCGATCACCGGGTTGCCGTGGACGCGCTGTCCGCAGGCCTGGCTCAGGACGGCGTCCGCCTGGCCTTCGTCTGCAATCCGCACAACCCGACGGGCACCGTGCTGGACACCGGCGACGTGGAGCGGATCATCGACCGGGCGGAAGCAGCCGGCGTGATACCGGTGTTCGACGAGGCGTACATGGAGTACGCGTCACCGGAGTACGCATACGCGGTCGGGGCGGTGCGGGCGGGACGGCGGCTCCTCGTCCTGCGCACCTTCTCCAAGGCCTGGGGGCTGGCCGCGCTGCGGGCCGGATACGTCCTCGGCCCGAAGGATCTCATCGCCCGGATCGGCGCGACCCACCGGACCGTGCCGTTCAGCGTCAACCGCGTCGCCCAGCGGGCGGCGGCCGCGGCCCTGGACCACCCCGCACATGTGGAGCTGAGCCGGCAGCGCAACGCCGAGGCCCGCGAACTGCTGTACGCGGGGCTGGAGTCCGCAGGGGTCGGTTATGTCAGGTCGCAGGCCAACTTCGTCCTCGTCGAGGCGCCCGGCGGCGGCGCCGAGCTGGCCGGCCGGCTGGCGCGGAACCACGGCATCGCCACCCGGGACCTGGGGATCTTCGGTCTGCCCGGACATGTGCGGGTCAGCGTCGGCACGCCCGAACAGGTCGAGCGGTTCTGCCGGGCGCTGGCCGCGGAGGTCCCCCGCCCGCCGGCGCACCGCATGGCGAGCAGCGGCCTGGGCGCCCCGCGCGGCGCCGAGCGCTTCCCCACCCTGGAGCCGCAGGAACCGGCCGCGCTGTTCAATGGGTACGTCGGCGCGCATGTGGTGCTCGCCCTCACCGAACTCGGAGTGTGGGACGCGCTCGGCGACGGCCCCCGTTCCCTGGACGACCTTCTGGAGCACACCGGCGCCGAGGAGACCAGGCTCTCCGCCCTGCTGCGGATCGCGGCGCTCCTGGGCCACCTTCAGGTCGGCCCGGACCGGGTGGAACTGACGGCGGCCGGCCGTGAACTCGTCCGGCACGCCGGGTACTTCACCTGGGGTGTCGGCGGCTACGGCGAACTGATGAGCCAGCTCTCCGGGCTGGCCGAGGGCTCCGTGACGTTCGGCCGCGAGGTGGGCCGGGACGGCCGGCGCATCGCGGTGGGGTCGGGCCTGGCGGGGCGCACGATGATGCTGCCGGTCGAGAAGCAGGTCGCGTCGGCCCTCGACTACACGTCGGTGGCGGATCTGGGGTGCGGTGACGCGTCCCGGCTGATCCGGTTGTGCGGTGCCGACACCGCGCGCCGGGGCGTCGGCATCGAGGTGAACGCGGCGGCCTGCGAGGCAGCGCGGCAGCGAATCAGTGAGGAGGGTCTGTCGGACCGGCTGGACGTGGTGCGGGCCGACGTGCTCGACCATGTCGACGAGCGGACCTTCCCGGGCATCGACCTGGTCACCAGCTTCCTGATGATGCATGACCTGTTCGAACTCACCGGGGACCCGGCGGGCGTAATGCGCAAGCTGCGCGACGTCTTCCCGGACGCACGACACTTCCTGATCGCGGACACGGTGGCCCAGGACTGGTCCGCGCACAGCGGGCCGCTGCCGGTGTTCTCCGCGGAGTTCGAGCTGGTGCACACCTTCATGGAGACCCCGATCCTCGGACTGGACACCTACGAGAAGGCCTTCGCCGAGGCGGGACTGCACGTCGAGCGCCGTGAGCCGTTCGGCACTCCGTCGACCTGGCTGTGGCTGCTGAGCACCGGCCGGTAGCGGACAGCCGACGAGGGGCTGCCCGAGTGCGGATCTCGCACCCGGGCAGCCCCTCGTCGCGGCCGTCTCAGCTGGCCAGAACCGCCTTCATGACGGATCCCGCGGACACCGCCGCCACGGCCTCGTTCACCGACGCCAGAGGGTACGGGGTCACCAGTGCCTCCAGGTCGAAGCGTGCGGTCAGCGTCGGCAGCAGCCGGATGTAGTCGACGAGGTGGGCCCCGGTGAACGCCCACGAGCCGATGACGTCCAGCTGCCGGTGGACGATCTGGTGCGGATTGATCAGGGTGTCCCCCGCGTCCGTATACTGACCGACGACGAGGTAGGCGCCGCCCCGGCGGGCCAGGCGCAGCCCCTGTGCCACCGCGGCCGGCACGCCGGCGCACTCGATCACCAGGTCGGCGCCGCGGCCGCCGGTGCGGTCGCGCACCTCCTGGAGGACCTTGTCGGTGGCGTCTTGGCCGCCGTCGACGATGTCGACGTGCTCGTCCCCGATGCCCGCGCGCCTGGCGAGGTCCAGCCGGGCGGCGGGCCCTCCGACCACGATCACCCGTGCGGCACCGGACAGTTGGGCGAACGCCGCCGCGGCCAGGCCCACCGGCCCGCTGCCCTGGACGACCACGGTCTCCCCCACCCGCACCGGCCGGCGGTCGTACAGGGCGTGCACCATGGTGGGGCCGGCGCAGGCCAAGGACATGGCGGCCAGCGGGCCGACACCCTCAGGCAGCCGGACCACGGTGGTGCCGGCCCGCAGGTGGATGTACTCGGCCCAGGAACCGGAGAGCGCGGGCGACTGGGTGGTGGGCCGGTTCACGCCGTACGTCTCGCGGTTCTCGCAGAGCGTGGGCTCCCGGTACTGACGGCACGGCACACAGACCCCGCAGGCGATCGAGGAGGCCCACATGACCGTGTCACCCTCGCGCAACGGGCGGCCCTCGGCGTCCTGTCCGCAGCCGGGCCCGGTCTCGTGGACCGTGCCCAGCCCCTCGTGGCCGAGCACCAGCGGCGTCGGGATGTCGAGGTGTCCCTGGCTCAGATGCACGTCGGTGCCGCAGATCCCGCCGTAGTGGCAGGCGACGACGAGTTCGCCCGGTCCGGCCGACGGCACCTCGAACGAACGCAGCGCAAGTGGTTCACCGAAGCGTTCGAGCACCACCGCACGGCCGTCGAGCACGCCGGCCCGAGGGGTCATACCGCTCCCCCGACCCTGAGGTCGATCGGGTCGTCGCTGAACCGCAGGGGGGTCGTGTCCCGGCCGACGACGTACGAGGGCCGGGGCTCCCCGACCGGGACAGGCGCGTTGGCGACGTCGTTGTACGTGGCGATCAGCAGCCGCCGCGGGAACGGCGACATGTTCGGCGCGGAGCCGTGCACGACCTCGGGGTCGAAGAGGATGACCGATCCGGCGGGGCCCTTGGGGCTGACCATGCCGTGCCGGTCGACCAGCGCGCTCATCTGCTCGGGGCGCAGGGCGATGTCGTCCGGGTCAAGGTGCTGGACGGAGCGGGCCGCGTCGTTGCGGAAGTCCCGGAGCAGGCCGGAGCGGTGGGAGCCCGACAGGAAGATCAACGGGCCGTTGAACTCGGTCACCTCGTCGAGGAAGACGCCGATGTTGACCTGGCGCGGCGCGGCCAGGTTGTCGGCGAGCTTCCAGGCCAGGAAGTCCTGGTGCCAGGCCCATTTGTCGCCGCCGAAGGCCGGCTTGGCGTTGATCTTGAACTGGTAGACGTAGAGGTCGTCGGACATCAGCTGCCGGGCGGGCCCGAGCAGTCGTGGGGTGCGCACCAGCGTGGCGAACTCATGGCGTCGCTCGTGCGAGGCGTAAACCGCGCGCACCGCCTCGCCGTTCTCCTCCAGGATGCGCTGCGGCCCGGGGGTCAGGCAGTCGGCGTCGAAGGCGTCCGACAGGGCCTCGGTCTCGGTGGGATCGAAGAGGGAGTTGAGGACCAGGAAGCCGTTCTCCCGGTACTGGGCGATCTGATCGGGACTGAGCTGCACTCTTTCCTCCACTTGCTTCATGACCAGTACAGGAGCCGGCCCTGCCCGGTGACGCCCAGGAAGAAGGACAGGCTGATCCGGCGTCCCTCGCCCTCACTCGCCCTGACCAGGTGGTAGTTGCGGGGGTCGAAGACGATCGCGTCGCCGGCCTCGGGGCGCACGGCGGCGACCGGCTCGTCGGCGACCATGTCCTCGGCCCAGCCGTAGCCGTCGCGGAACTGCTCGTCCGCCGGGCTCCATCGGCGCCGGTAGACCCAGGTGTCGCCGCCGCCCTCGGGCATCGACAGATACCAGTTGAAGGCGAGTTGGCAGATGGGCTCTGTGTCGAGTGCCCCGGGCAGTTCGCGGACGATCTCGTCCCAGTGCATCTTCATTCCGGTGGAGATCTCCCGGATCATCCCGGCGAAGAGCGGCCGCCCCTGACAGGTCGCCGGCGTGACGGGCCCCGGCCAGGCGGACCGGAAGCGCTCGACGGCGTGGTCCAGGGGGTCGGTGCCGCCCAGCAGGGTCCTGCGGACGGCGGCCGACTCCTCGGCGTTGTGCCAGTAGTCCTGGTTCAGCTCGCGGGCGCCGTAGTAGTCGTAGGCGGCCGGGCCGAGTTTGGCCACCGGCGGATAGACGACCTCGGCGTCGTAGGCGCCCAGCGGGTGCTCGTCGAGCGCCTTCATGATCTCCGCGCACATCTCGGCGGAGCCGAAGCCCCGCACCCGCACCGCACCGAGCACGCCGGAGGCGAGCCGCTGCAGGTGGTCCGGACGGAGATCGTCGGTGACCTCCGCGTCGAACAGCGTGTAGATCGGCGAGCTGTTGCTGCTCACGTCCTCCAGCCGACGGGTATCCAATTCGGGCACGCATTCCCCCATTTCCCGCACTCAGGTTGCTGTTTCATGGATTCTTGCCAGCGGACACTAACAGCGCCGCACTTTCCGGTCACCCTTGTTAAGCAGTACATGAAACAGTACGCGACCGCATTGACGGCTCCGGTGCGGCGGAGCAGACTGCGCGAGATATAGGGAATCGAAAGACGAGCGGAGTCCGCGTGAATGACATAACCGTCTGCATTGCCACGATCCCACCGCGTCAGGAGCATCTGCGAAAGGCGCTCGCGTCGGTGACGCGGCAGACCCTGCAGCCCGCCTCGATAGTCGTCGAGTACGACCACGAGCGGACCGGCGCCGCGGCCACGAAGAACAGGGCGCTGGCCAAGGTGACGACCGCCTGGACGGCGTTCCTGGACGACGACGACGAGTTCCTTCCGCACCATCTGGAGCGGATCCGCGACTGCGCCGAGACCACGGGCGCCGACGTCGTCTACCCCATCCCGCGCGTGCCGCGGTACGAGAGCGGGCGGGACCCGATGGGGCGCTACGGGGTGCCGTTCGACGAAGAGGAACTGCGCCGTCGTTCGTACATCCAGACCACGACGTTGGTGCGCACCGACCTCTTCAAGAAGGCGGGGGGATTCCAGTTGCCCAAGGACTTCCCCGGCTGTCCGTTCGACGACTGGGGGGCCTGGCTGGCGCTGCTGGACGTGGGGGCGACGTTCGTGCACCTGCCGGAGGAGACGTTCATCTGGAACCACTGGGGCATGGGGGAACCCGGGAAGCCGGGCAACACCTCGGGCATGGCCAGCCGTTGGTGAGGGAATCCGCCGGGCAGTGACGACCGGGGGCCGTCGGACCACAGGGTCCGGCGGTCCCCGGTCGCCGTTGTTCATCGCCGGCGCGCCGCTCCCCAGGCGGCGTACTTCTCGATGACTCGCACGGCCCGCGCGGGCCCGTCGGTGCGCGCCATGCGGCCGGACAGGTCCCTCAGCGTGGCGCGCACGTCCGTGTCGGCCGCCAGGGTGGTGATCGTCTCGCGCAGTTCCGCGGCCGACGCGCTCGGCTCCACCGCGACACCGGCACCCATGGCCACCAGTTGCCGGGCGATGGTCCGCTGGTCCCAGAACGACGGCACGAGCACCGTCGGCACCCCCAGGACCAAGGCCTCCAGTGCGGAGTTCATCCCGGCATGGGTCAGGAAGACGTCGGCGTGTTCGAGGACCGCGGCCTGCGGGACGTACCGCCGAGCCGTGACGTTCTCCGGCAGTACGCCCAGGTCCGCGGGGTCGGTGTGGGAGGTGGCCAGGACGACGCACCACTCGGTCCCGTCGAACGCCTCGGCCACGGTCCTGAAGAACTCCGCCCCGCGCGTCGAGAAGGTGCCGGTGGACACATACAGCGTGGGGCCCTTCTCGATGCGCTCCCAGGGCAGCCGGTCCGGTCCATCGCGGACGGTGTACCCGCGGTCGGCGACGGCGGGGCGCAGTGGGCCGACGAAGTGGTAACGGTCGTCGAACGAGCCGTGCTCGGGCTGCAGGTCGGGAACACTGTTGACCAGGACGAGCCCGCAGCGGGCCGCGGGGTCGCGCACCGCGGGATGGCGGCGCAGCAGCCGGGAGCGGCGCAGCAGCCGCACCGTCCGGGGGGCCAGCCGTCGGGCCAGGTCCGCCAGGATCACCTCCTCGTTGAGGGCGTACGTCGCGTACAGCGTGGCGTTGCGGGCCCCGGTCGCCCGTGCCGCGTCCGCGCCCCAGGAGGCCATCGCGTCGGACACCACCAGGTGCGGATCCACCCTGCCGATCTCCTCGGCCAGCCGGACGGCCAGCCGGGCTCGTTCGTCCGCGGTGCGCCGGCGGGCGTGACGCGCGGCCCGTGCCGAGGCGACCGGGCCGCTTCGGGCGGGCGGCTCGGACATGCCCGCCCGCGGTTCGATCCGAACCTCGGTGACCTCGCAGCCGACCTCCACGAACGCCTCGGCGAAGGGCGGTCCGATCGCCACCGTGACCTCGTGACCACGGTTTCTCAGTTCTGCGGCGAGTGCCGTCATGGGAAACACATGCCCATGCAGCGGATAGGGCACGAGAAGTATTCTGTTCATCTCATGCGGCTCCTTTCCACCCGTCGGCGAAGAATTCCAGGATGCTTTCGTTGACCGTTTCCGGGCATTCGAGATAGCCGTAGTGGCCGGCCCTTCTGATCACGTGGAAGCTTGCTCCGGGAATGACGTCGGCGAGTTCCCTGCCGTGTTGCGGCGGAGTCATCAGATCGTCCGCGAAGGAGATGACGTGACAGGGCACGCGTATTCCGGAATAGGCGGCGAGCCGGTCCGGCATCGGCTCCAGCGCCATCTGGGCGCGGACTCCGGGTGCGTGGTCGAGGTGCCCATGGGCGATTTCGAAGAGGTCGAGCCAGTCGATCGCGGCCTGTTCGTCGCTCAGGGTGTGCGGAGAGAGCGAGTGCATGGCCTGGACCACCGCCCGGTAGCGGGGCGGAAGCTCGACACCGGAGTCGTACAGCGCGATCTCGGCCCGGGCCAGTGCGGCACGCAGGGCGTCGCTGCGGCCCCGGCTGGCCATCAGGATCGCCGCGCGCACCAGCTCGGGGCGTTGCAGGGCGAGTTCCTGGACGACCCAGGCGCCCATCGAGGTGCCGACGAGTCGGACGGGGCCGAGGCCGAGGTGCTCGATCAGCCCGGCGGTGTCCGCGACCAGGTCGCCGATGGAGAACCCCTCGGCGCATTCGTCGGTCGGGGGGATCCCCCGGTTGTCGAACGTGATCACGCGGTATCCGGCCGCCTTCAGGGCGGGCACCTGGTGCGTGTGCCAGATCCGGCCACTGCCCGCGCTTCCCATCACCATCACCACCGGCTCGCCGGAGCCGATGTCGTTGTAGTGCAGCCGAATCCCGTTCACCGCAGCCACCGGCATGTCGGCCTCCTTCCTCTCAGATGTGCCGTGTCCATGGACGTTCCTGTTCACCGGCCGCCGGTCAGCACCTCCGTCCGCAGGCCCGGCGCGGCGGCGATCTGCGCGGCGGTGAACCGGTCGGTGACCCACCGCCCCGCCGAGAACAGCCGTGTCTGGTCGGCGTAGTGGGGCGAGCGGGGGTTGGCGGACTGCCCGTAGGTGAGCAGGGTGGCCGCCCGTGGGCCGTGCCCGCCGGGGAAGGCCACGACCTGGATGAAGCTGGAGCCGTGGGTCACTTCGGTGTTTCCGGCCCTGGGGTCCCACACAGGGGTGATCACGTCGAGGACGCCGAGGATGTGCGGCGCCCCGTGGATGGGGATGCGTTCACCGTCGCGCGTGACGTACTGGTAGGCGCCGAGCCGCCCGTCGAGAGGGATACCGGCGGCCCGCAGCTCGGCGGCTGCGTCCCCGAACGCCCGCTGGACCTCGGCCCGTTCGTAGGTCAGTCCCCTCGGGGTGCCCACGGGGTCGGCCGGGTCGAACGGGGTGCGCCAGGGCCCGCCGGGCACCGAGGCCAGCCGGGCGACGAAGCGCGCGAAGAGCAGCGAGCCTCTGCTGTCCGCGCCGTAGGTGCCGTCCCAGGCGGCCAGCGCCGTGCAGCCGTCGGTCACGTCGACCGGTCCCCCGGCCGACGGGGCCCGCCCGTCGGGGAAGGCACGGCACATCCGGACGGAGTCCTGCCCGATGAGCGCGGCGACCTGGCTGTGGTCGCTGAACAGCGTCTGCTGCATGGTGCGCAGCGAGAAACCCGTGCCGGACAGGGCGTCCGTGCCGGCCAGTCTCCGCTCGGTCGCCGTGATGGCCTCCCGGGTCCGGGCGGATCGCGGGGTGCCCGTGTCCCCGACCACGCGCGGGTAACCGGTCAGCGGAGAGAGGGGGTTGGCGAGCCAGGGGCTGTCGTTGGCGTTGGCGACGTAGTCGTCACGGGTCTGGGTCGGCAGTGCCGAGGGGCCGAGGATGCCGGGCTGCACAGCTCCCGGGTCGCTGCCCCAGGCGCACTCGCTGCGGGAGCCGTCGAGGATGGGGATGCCGGCGGCCGGGAAGACCTGTCGGCCCAGCGGGGTGCTGCACCGCTGCGCGAGGTCGTCGGTGACGTGCGGGACGACCTGCAGATCGGCGTAAAGCGCACGTCCGCGGCGGTCCGTGGCCACGGTGTTGATCCAGGGCAGCCCCTGGGTGCGGGTGAGAGCGCCGCGCACGCCGTCGGTGTCCTTCGCGCGGTCCAGGCCCAACCAACTGTTGAGCAGCCGCAGGTTCCCGGTGTTGGGATCGTCGAGCGAGTAGGCAGTCGTTCCCCAGGGCAGCGGCACTCCGGGACCGGCGTTGACGACGGGCCCGTAACGGGTGGACCACAGGGTCCGTTCCACGGTTCCGGTCGTGCCGTCGTCCCCGCGCACCCGGACGGAGACCTCTTCCGAGCGCATGCGCTCGGCCTTGCCGTCGACGAGGTAACTGGTCGGATCGCCGGGTACGACGGCGACTTCATGGAGTCCGAACGTGGCGGCGGTGGCCACCGTGTGGCTCCAGGCGACGTTCTCGTTGTGGCCTATGGCGACGACGGGCAGGCCGAGCAGGGAGGCACCGGAGACGTTCAGCTTGCCGGGGATGGTGAGCTGGCTCTGCCAGAAGCGGCGGGCGCCCTGCCAGGGGTAGTGGGGATTGCCCAACAGCACACTGCCGCCGTCGGTCGATCCGCTCTCCCCTACGCCGATCGCGTTGCTGCCGAGGCCCTGGTCCTGCCGGGTCGCCCGCAGCTCACTGATCATGCGGGCGGCGGACGGGCTCCCGGTGGTGCCGAGGATCGCGGCCGATCCCGTGGGGGGCTGCGCGCCGACGATTCCGTCGATGGCGCTGCCGCTGCCGGAGACGGTGGCGATCGCGTGCACATGACGGTAGACGTCGAGTTCGGTGATGGGCCGTACCCAGTCGGCGCCCCGGCAGGCAGGGTCGGTGATGCCGTCCGGGCCCGTCTCGCGCAGATAGCGGTTGTAGCCGGCGACGTAACCGCGGACGAGCTGGGCGACCTCGGGCTCGGGGCCGGTGGGCGGCGCGCTGCGGGCGAGCCGCCGCACCACTCCGCTCTCCTCGACGCCGCGGAAGTAGAGGTCGCTGGTGAGGCTGTCGGAGGCCGCGCCCAGAGCGGGGTTGGCGGCGGAGTCGGCACCGAGGTAGAACGAGCGTTCGCCCCGTACCGTCATGTAGGTGTCGGCGAGCAGACAGATGTTGTCCTTGGCGGCCGCAAAGCCGTAGCCCAGTCCCAGTCCGCGGTAGTCGGACGCCTGGATGTGCGGAATGCCGTACTCGGTGTAGCGGATGACCACGTCCGAGGAGCGGGTGCCCTGGTCGGCCGAGGCGGGCAGGGTGCCGGGCACGGCCGCGGCGGCAAGGGCGAGCAGGCCGACGACCGCCGTGCGGACCCGGGCCGCCAGGGGTGTTCTCGGGTAAGCCATGGGCTGGGGAAACCTCTCTGGTCACGCCGTGCGGTGCCGCACGGCGGCCGCGGCCGCCCGCCGTTCCCGGCGGGCGGCACCCGGTGACTGCTGTGGTGATCCCGTGTCAGGCCGCACCCTCCATCGCCGCTATCAGGCTCTTGGGGCGCATGTCGGTCCAGTTCTCGTTGATGTGGTCCAGCGCGGACTGGCGGTCGGTCTCGGCCAGTTCGACGCTCCAGCCGTTCGGCACCTCGGCGAACGCGGGCCACAGGGAGTACTGGCCCTCGTCGTTGACGAGAACGAGGTAGGTGCCGTCGTTGTCCTCGAACGGGTTGCTGCTCATCGTGGATGTCCTCCTGCTTCGGTTACTGCTTCGGTTACTGGTCGGGTGCCGTACGGCGGTGCTGCGGGCGGTGGAGCCACCGCCCGGTTTCACAGGGCGCCACGCAGCGCCTTTCCGATGGCGGCGAGCGCCTCGGGGTCGGAGAGCATCGCGCCGTGGGTGGCGTCGATGTCGTGGTGGTGGACGGTCCCGGCGGTCAGCGGCCGCCAGGCGTCGACGGTCATGGAGCCGCGGACCTCCTCGTCGAGCACCGCCCCGGGGGTCTCGCGCAGGGCGCCGAAGAACGTCAGGTCGCCGCTGAAGACGGCCGGTTCGAAGGTGCCCATCAGGCGGTCGTTGGCCGCGTACACCCGCATCACGCCCTTGAGGCCACGCTCGCCCAAAGCCGCCAGGGGGTGGTTCACGCGCTCCAGATGGCGGGCGTACCGTGCCACGAGACCGTCGATGTCGTCCCGCAGCTCGTCGGGGTGGAAGGCGAAGCCGGGCAGCAGGGAGCCGGCGAGCAGCTCGTGCTCGGAGACGTCCGGTGCCGCCAGGCCCGCCACCGGCGGGTAGGCGTCGACGACGGCCAGCAGGCCGACCTCCTCGCCGAGGCGCTCCAGGCGGGTGGCGACGGCGTGCGCGGCGAGCCCGCCGAAGGACCAGCCGAGCAGCCGGTACGGACCCGAGGGCTGTACCTCGCGGATGGTCGCCACGTAGTCGTCGGCCAGTTCGGCGATCGAGGAAGGCAGCGCGTCCGGGTCGCTCAGCCCGCGGGCCTGCAGTCCGTACAGCGGCTGGTCCGGGTCCAGGTGGCTGAGCAGTCCCGCGTAGCTCCAGCTTGTGCCGGAGCCAGGGTGGATGCAGAAGAGGGGCGGTCGGCTGCCCCTTGGCCGCAGCGGCAGCAGGGGCGTGAACGGGTCTCTGGTGACGTCGGAGGCGATCTCCCGGGCCAGCCCGGCCACCGTGGGTTCCTCGAAGACACTGCGCACCGACAGGTCGACGCCGAAGGTGGCGCGGATCCGCTTCACGAGCTGGGTGGCGAGGAAGGAATGCCCGCCGAGCTGGAAGAAGTCGTCGTCCACGGCGACGCCGGCCAGCCCCAGCAACTCGGCGAAGAGCCCGCTGAGGATCTGCTCCTCGGGGGTGCGCGGCCCCTGGTCCTCGCCGCGGTCGGCGTCGGGATCGGGCAGCGCCCGCCGGTCGAGCTTCCCGTTGGGGGTGAGCGGCAACTCCGCCAGCGGGACGAAGGACGCCGGCACCATGTAGTCGGGCAGGCTCCGGCCCAGGTGGGTGCGGAGTTCGGCGGGGTCCGCCGGGGCCGCGCCCGCCGGAACCACGTACGCCACCAGGCGCCGGCCCGGCCCGTCCGTGCGGGCCACCACGGCTGCGCGAGCCACCGACGGGTGCCGGCTCAGCACCGCCTCGATCTCGCCGGGTTCCACGCGGAAGCCGCGGATCTTGACTTGCTGGTCGGCGCGGCCGGCGTACTCGAGCCGGCCGTCCCGGTTCCAGCGGACCATGTCACCGGTGCGGTACATCCGCTCCCCGGGGGCACCGAACGGGCACGCCACGAACCGCTCGGCGCTCGCCCCTGGCCGTCCCAGGTAGCCGCGGGCCAGTCCGGCTCCGGCGATGTACAGCTCACCGGTGACACCCGGAGCGACCGGGCGCAAGGCCGCGTCGAGCACGTACGTCCGGGCGTTGGCGACAGGACCGCCGATGTCCGGGGCGGCGGCCCACTCGGCGGGGTCGGCGGGCAGCACCCGGCCCGTCATCACATGGGTCTCGGACGGGCCGTACTGGTTGTGCAGCCGCCGTCCGGGGCGGGCGAAGAAGGTGCGCATCGTGTCGTTCGGGACGAGAGCCTCTCCCGACTGCACGACGTCGCACAGCGCGGGCAGTTCGAGCCCGAGGTCGTCGGCAGCCCGGCAGACGGCGTCGACCACCAGGTTGGGGGCGAACAGTTCCTGTACCGCGTGGCGGTCGAGCCAGGTGACGAGCTGCTCGGCGTTCCTGCGGGTCTCCTCGGGGCATGCGACGAGCGTCTTGCCGTACAGCAGGGCCGAGCACATCTCCTGTACGGATCCGTCGAAGCTGATCGGCGCGTACTGGGCGGTGATCTTGCCCTCCGTGCGCGGCACGACGGGATCCTGCCAGGTGACCAGGTTGAGGATGCCCGCGGCACGCATCTGCACGGGCTTGGGCCGGCCGGTGGAGCCGGAGGTGTAGATGACGTACAGAGGGTGGTCGGGCAGCAGGGGTACGGGCCGTTCGTGCGCGGCGATGTCGGCCCCGGCACGCGAGGCGATCCGGCGGGCGACGACCGGGTCGTCGGTGATCAGAGTGGTCCGGCCCCGGTGCCGTTCGGGCAGCGCGGCGGCGACGGCGGTGTTGGTGACGACGACGTTCGGTGCGGAGTCGTCGAGCATGTACACGATGCGCTCGGCCGGGTAGGCCGGATCGACCGGTACGTAGGTGGCCCCCGCCTTGAACACCGCCCAGACGGCGGTGATCAGTTCCAGGGAGCGGGGCAGCGCCACCGCCACCCGGTCCTCGGGGCCGATCCGGCGGGCCATGAGGTCACGGGCCAGCCGGTTGGCCGCGACGTTGAGTTCGGCGTAGCTCAGCCGCCTGTCGCCATCGACCACGGCCGTCCGGTCGGGCGTACGAGCCGCCTGCTCCTCGAAGAGCCGCGGCAGGCTGCGCCAGGCCACGGGGCTGTGGGTGGCGTTCCACCCCTCCAGTACCTGCTGCCGTTCCCGCGGCCGCAACACGTCGAGCTGCCCTATCTTGCGCGTGGGGTCGGCGGTCACGGCTTCGAGGATCCGCAGCAGCCGGTCGGCCATGCCCCGCACGGTCTCCTCGTCGAACAGATCGGCGCTGTAGCCGACCGAGGCGGTGAGCAGCCTCGTGCCGTCCGAGCCGCGGAACTGTTCGGCGAAGGAGAAGACGAGGTCGAACTTGGCGGCGTCGATGCCCACGGAGCGGCGGGACGCGGCCAGCCCCGGCAGGGGGACACCGGCCGCCGCGGACGCCTGGTCGTTGTTGTCGTAGGACAGCTGCACTTGATACAGCGGGTGGCGAGCCAGTGACCGGCTCGGGTTGAGCACCTCCACGAGCCGGTCGAAGGGCACGTCCTGGTGGGCGTAGGCGGCGAGGTCGGTCTCCCGCACCCGGGCCAGGAGCGCGGCGAAGGCCGGGTCGCCCGAGGTGTCGGTGCGCAGCACCAGCGAGTTGACGAAGAAGCCGACCAGTTCACCGAGCGTGTCGTCGGTGCGCCCGGCGATCGGGGTGCCGATGGGGATGTCGTGGCCGGCGCCGAGGTGGCCGAGGAGGACGGCGAGCGCCGCCTGGATCACCATGAAGGGGGTGGTCCTGGTGTCGCGGGCGAGCCGTTCCAGGCCTGTGTGCAGGGCGGCCGGGACCTCGAACTCGACGGTGCCTCCGCGGTGGGTGGACACGGTGGGGCGCAGCCGGTCCGCGGGCAACGCGAGTTCCTCCGGAAGATCGGCCAAGGTGCCTGTCCAGTAGGCGAGTTGCCGGTACATCGGCGAGTCCGGGTCGTCCTCGGTGCCGAGGGCTTCGCGCTGCCAGAGCGTGTAGTCGGCATACTGCACGGGCAGCGGGGCCCACCGCGGAACACCGCCGGTGGCACGCGCGGCGTAGGCGGACGTGAGGTCCCGGACCAGCAGCGGCATGGACCAGCCGTCGCCGGCGATGTGATGCATCAGCAGGAGCAGGACGCGTTCGTCGTCCCCGCACTCGAACAGCCAGGCCCGCCAGGGCACTTCGGAGTCGAGGTCGAAACGGTGCCTGGCGGCGGCCGCGACGCGGGCGTCGAGGCCGGCTTCGGTGACCGCCTCGACCATCAGCTCGGGCCGGGCCGTGTCCCCGTCGAGGACACGCTGGTACGGGCCCTCGGCGTCCTCCGCGAAGACGGTGCGCAAGGCCTCGTGGCGCCCGGCCACATCGGCCAGCGCCGCCCGCAGCGCATCCGGGTCGAACGGCCCGGACAGGTGGAGTGCGGCCGGAATGTTGTACGTCGGGTTGGCGCCCTCCACCTTGTTGAGGAACCACAGTCGCTGCTGGGCGTAGGACAGCGGCACGCGGCTCGGGCTCGGATCGACGCGGCGCACGCCGGGACGCGCCGAGCGCGCCGCGTGGTCGAGGTGGACCGACAGAGCGGCGACGGTGGGCGCCTCGAACAGATCGCGGACGGACAGCTCCACGCCCAGCGCGGTACGGATACGGCCGGCGAGCCGGGTGGCGAGCAGGGAGTGCCCGCCCAGTTCGAAGAAATCGTCGTCGATGCCCGGCCGTTCGACGCCGAGTACCTCGGCGAACAGACCGCAGAGGATCTCCTCACGGGGATCGCGTGGGGCACGGCTGCCCGCGCCCGCCTCGTAGACCGGGGCGGGCAGGGCGCGCCGGTCGAGCTTGCCGTTGGCGGTCAGCGGCAGCGCGTCCAGGCTCACGAACGCGGCCGGCACCATGTACTCCGGCAGCTCCGAGGCCGCGTGCTCCCGCAGCCCGGCCGCGTCGGCGGGCGTCTCGGACGGCACCGTGTAGGCCACGATCCGCTGGTCCCCGGCACGGTCCTCCCGCACCGTCACCGCGCACTGGGCCACCCCCGAGTGCGCGGCGAGCACCGCCTCGATCTCTCCCAGCTCGATCCGGAAACCGCGTACCTTCACCTGGTCGTCGGCGCGGCCCAGATACTCCAGCACGCCGTGTTCGTTCCAGCGGGCCAGGTCACCGGTGCGATAGACACGACTGCCGACCGGGCCGTACGGGTCGGCCACGAACCGCTCCGAGGTCAGCCCCGGCCGGCCCAGATACCCCCGGGCCAGCCCCGCACCCGCCACGTACAACTCACCCGTCACACCCACCGGCACGGGCCGCAGGAAACCGTCCAGCACCCGCACTCGCAGATCCGGAATACCGGTGCCCACCAGACCGGGCGGCTGCCCCGCCACCCGGGCCGCGTCCAGCGCGTGATGCGTGACATGCACCGTCGTCTCGGTGATCCCGTACATGTTCACCAGCACCGGAGCGTCATCCGGGTGGCGCGCGAACCACTCCCGCAGCCGCCCCGCCTCCAGGGCCTCGCCACCGAACACCACGTATCGCAACGCCAACTCGCGTCCCGTTTCCGGGTTTTCCCGGTCGGCCTGCATCAATTGGTAGAAGGCGGAGGGGGTCTGGTTCAGGACCGTCACCCGCTCATCGGCGAGCAGCCGAAGGAACCGGTCCGGAGCGCGGCTGACGTCGTAGGGGACCACCACCAGCCGGCCGCCGTGCAGCAGCGCACCCCACAACTCCCACACCGAGAAGTCGAACCCGTACGAGTGGAACAGGGTCCACACGTCGTCGGGCCCGAAGTCGAACCAGTGTCGGGTCTGCGAGAAGAGACGCACCACGTTCTGGTGCGGAATCACCACACCCTTCGGGCGCCCCGTCGACCCCGAGGTGTAGATGGCGTACGCCGGATGCTCGGGCCGCAGTCCGGTCGGCGCCTTGGCCACCGGAGCGGCGGTGTCCGTCACCACCGACGGCAGCCGGTCCACCACCCAGGCCGGCCGGGCGTCCGAAAGCATGAACGCCACCCGGTCCTCCGGATGGTCCGGATCGATCGGCACATACGCGGCGCCCGACTTCAGCACCCCCAGCACGGCCACCACGAGGTCGAGTCCCCGCGGCAGCGCCAGCGCCACGAACGACTCCGGGCCCGCGCCCCGCTCCACGAGCCAGTGCGCCAACCGGCCCGCCCGCGCGTCCAGCTCCGCGTACGACAGGCTCTCGTCCCCGCACACCACGGCCACGGCGTCCGGATCCCGTCGTACGCGCTCCTCGAACAGGCCCGCCAACGTGGCGGTCTCGGCCACGGGCTCCTCCCCCGCTCCCCATTCCAGCAGCCGCTGGCGCTCGCCGGGCAGGAGGAGCTCGAGTCTGCCGACCGGTACGTCGGTGATGTCGGGGATGGCCGCGAGGACCTGGACGACCCGGTCGAGGACCGCCTGGGCGGCGTCGGTTCCGAAGGCGTCGGGGCGGTGGTCGAGGCGGAGTGAGAGAGTCTCTCCGGGACCGGCGATCAGTGCCAGCGGATAGTGCGTGGCGTCGTGTCCGGCGACCCGGGTCACGCGCAGCCCGCTACCGCTGCCCGGCGTACTGCCGCCGCTCTGGCCGCCGGAGGGGTAGTTCTCGAAGACCACGAGGGTGTCGAAGAGCTGTTTGCGCCCGTCGAGGCCGGACTCCGCCTGGATCTCGGCAAGGCCGATGTGGTGATGGGCCATCATGCGGGTCTGCTCGTCCTGCAGGCGTCGCAGGTAGTCCGCCACCGGCTCTGCGGCACGCAACACGACCCGCAGGGGCACGGTGTTGATGAAGAGGCCCACCATGCCCTCGATGCCGTCGACCTCGGAGGGCCGGCCGGAGACGGTGATGCCGGTGGTGACGTCGGCTCGGCCGGTGATGCCGGCCAGCACGAGCGCCCAGGCTCCCTGCACCAGGGTGTTGAGGGTGATGCCCCGCTCCCGGCCCCACGCGGTGAGCGCGGCCGTCTGCTCGGCGGACAGTTCGGTGTGAAGCTGGCCCGGGGTGACGGGTATGTCGCCGATCCCCGGTGCGACGAGGGTCGGGCCGTCCGTCCCGGCGAGCACCTCGCGCCAGGCGGCCTGTGCGACGGCGCGGTCCTGGCCGGCCAGCCAGGAGAGGTACGCGCGGAACGGGCGGACCGCGGGCAGCCCCCTGGCCACGCCCTTGCCGGCGTAGAGCGCCAGGAGTTCCCGCCAGACGATCGGCAACGACCAGCCGTCCAACAGAATGTGATGGAACGTCAGAACGAAGCGGTGGCTGGACTCGCCCTGCCGCACCAGGGTGCAGCGCAGCAGCGGCGGCTCGGCCAGGTCGAAACGGCGGCCGCGCTCCTGCTCCACCACGCGGTCGGCGGCAGCGGCCCGCTCAGCCGCGGGTGTCTCGGTCAGGTCGACGTCCTGCCAGGGCAGGGTGACCTGACGCGGCACGATCTGCGCGCTGCGGCTGAGTCCTTCGTAACGGAAGCCGGCGCGCAGATTGCCGTGCCGGGCGAGCAGTCCGCTCGCCGCGGCGCGCAGCGCGTCCCGGTCCAGGGGACCCTCCAGGTCCACCACGAGCTGGGCAGCGTAGACGTCCGGCGCGGTCGCGTCGTAGACGCTGTGGAAGAGCATTCCTTCCTGAAGCGGGGACAGGGGCAGGATGTCCTCCAGGCCCGACTGGCTCATTTCGTCATCCTCCACTCGGCTTCCAACAGGTCGATCTCGTTCTGGTTCAGCTCCGACAGCGCCACGTCCGACGGGGTGTGGCCGCCCGTCTCGGGGCGTTCGGCGTGGTCGGCGAGCGCGCCCAGGGCCCGGATCCAGGCGTCGGCGAGGGCACGTATCTCCGCCCCGTCGAACAGGCCGCTGGGCCACACCCAGTGCGCCTGGAGCTCTGGGCCCTCGGTCCGGTCCCGGGTGGCGACGGCGATCTCCAGTTCGTGCGGCATGCGCATGGCCGCGTCCTGGCCGCCGATGCCCATGAGGTCGCCGCGGACGGCCCAGTCGCCCGCGGTTCCGGCGCCGGCGCCGCCCCCGGAACCGCGGGACTCCGACTCTCCACCGCGTCCGAGGTAGTTGAAGCCGATCTGCGGTCGCGGCAGCGCCGCCAGTTCGGGTCCGGTGCGGGGGTTGAGGTGGCGCAGGGCGCCGAAGCCCATCCCGTGGTCCGGTGCCGACCTACGGCGTTCCTTGATCTGCCGGAGCACCTCGCCGGCCGCGGGGCCGCCGGCCATCGCCTCGGTCAGGTCGTAGCTCCCGGCGTCGAGGAGGACCGGGGCCATGGCCGCGAACCAGCCCATGGTGCGGGACACGTCCGTACCGGCGATGACCTCCTCCTCACGGCCGTGCGACTCGACATCCACCAGGACGCCCGTGCCGCTGCCGTGGCGCCGTTCGGCGAGGGCCAGCGTCAGGGCGGCGAGCAGCACGTCGTCGACGCTCGCGTAGAACGCGTCGGGGACGCTGGTGAGCACCGCGCGGGTGACATCGGCCGGGACGGTGACCGCGACCACCTGCGCGTTCTCGTTGGTCTCGGCGTCCCAGTCCCGTCCGCTCCGCTCCAGCAGGGGCTCCGCCCTCTTCAGCAGCTCGGTCCAGTAAGGGAGTTCGGCCTCGCGCTCGGGAGTCAGGGCCCAGTTCGTGAGCCGGTGCGCCCACTGGCCGAAGGTGGTGCCCACCGGTTGCAGCCGCGGCACACGTTGCTCGGTGACGTCCTGCCATGCCTCGGCGAATCCCGGCAGCAGAATCGTCCAGGACACCGGGTCGACGGCGAGGTGATGGGCGTCCACGAGGACGAAGCCGGGCTGGTCGGGGCCGCGGTCGAACCAGACCACCTGGAGCATCAGGCCGCGCTCCGGGCTGAGCCGTTCGCGCGCCGCCCTGGTGTGGTCGGCCATCGCGTGCAGTCCGGCCCGGTCCTCCAGGCCCCGCAGGTCCACCCGCCGTACACAGTCCTCGGCCCGCACCGCCCCGGGCTCCTGGACCTCCATGTGCCAGCCGGCGCCCGCCGCGGGGCCGTCGTCCGGCGTGTCCGGCTCCTTCGTCACCCGCAGGCGCAGGGCGTCGTGGTGGTCGAGCAGCGCCTGAATGACCGCCCGCAGCCGTTCCTCGTCGCATCCGGCGGGTGCCTGCAGCATCCGCCACTGGTTCAGCCGGGCGAAGGGGCCGCCGAGTTCCGCGAAGTGATGCATGATCGGCGTCAGCGGCATGGCGCCGGTGCCCAGGGCCTCCCCCTGTTGCTCCTGCTCCTGGTCGGCCGTCTCGGCGGCGATGCCGGCGAGCGCGGCCACGGTGCGGTGTTCGAAGACGTCCTTCGCGGAGACGACCAGGCCCGCCCTGCGGGCGCGGCTCGCCAGTTGGATGGACATGATGCTGTCGCCGCCCAGGGCGAAGAAGTCGTCGTCGATGCCGACCCGTTCGAGCCCCAGGACCTCGCGGTAGAGGGAGCACAGCGCCGTCTCCCGCTCGTCGCGCGGTTCCCGAGCGGTCGTCGCGGCTTCGAAGTCCGGGGCGGGCAGTGCCTTGCGGTCGATCTTCCCGTTGGGCGTCAGGGGGAAGGCGTCGAGCGGGACCAGAGCCGCGGGGACCATGTAGTCGGGCAGACTCGCGGCCAGATGCCGACGCAGCTCCTCAGGGGCGCTGTGCCCTTGCGTTGTGCCCGGCGTCGCGTAGGCCACCAGGCGGCGGCTGCCGTGTGCGTCGATGTCGACCAGGACCAGGCACTGGGACACGGCGGGGTGGCCGGCGAGAACCGCCTCGATCTCACCGAGTTCCACCCGGAAACCGCGGATCTTCACCTGTTCGTCGGCCCGGCCGACGAACTCGAGGTTGCCCGCGGCGTTACGGCGCACCAGGTCGCCGGTGCGGTACATGCGGGCTCCGGGACCGCCGAACGGGTCGGCGACGAACCGCTGGGCGGTCAGCACCGGCCGGCGCAGATAGCCGCGGCCGATTCCGTCTCCCGCGAGGTACGCCTCGCCGACCACCCCCGCGGGCACCGGGTTGAACCCGCTGTCGAGGATGTAGAGACGGTCGTTGGGGATGGGCCGGCCGGCGTCGGGGGCCGTGTCTCCGCGCAGCGGGTCGCTCATGGTGGTGAGCACGGTGGACTCGGTGGCGCCGTAGACGTTGACGACGCGCACTCCGGCGCCCGCCCACCGGGCCGCGAGCTCGGCGGAGAACGACTCGCCGCCCATCAGTACCCCGCGCAGGCTGGGCGTGGCGTCCGGGTGGAGGGTGCTGAGCAGGGTCGGAGGGATCGTCACGTGCGTGATCCCGTCCCGGCGGATCAGTTCGGCCAGTTCGTCGCCGCCGGGGTGACCGTCGACCGGACCGAGTACCAGGGTGGTTCCGGTGAGCAGGGCCATCACGAAGTCACCGATAGCGGCGTCGAAGTTGGGCGAGACCAGCTGGAGCAGACGGCTGTCGGCGTCCAGGCCGAACTTCTCGGCGTGGCCGACCGCCAGGCTCGCGAGGCCGGTGTGCGGCACCATCACGCCCTTGGGGCGGCCGGTGGAGCCCGAGGTGTAGATCGCGTAGGCGAGCTGTGTCGGGTGCGACGGAGCGTTCCGGTCCTGATCAGTGGGATCGGTGACCGGCTCCTGGAGCAGGGCGTGCGCGGTCGCCGGGTCGTCGACGACCAGTCGGGGGGCGTCGGTGTGCGGCAGCCGCCCGGCCAGTGCGCAGGTGGTCACCAGCAGGTCCGGCCTGGCGTCGGTCAGCATGAACTCCAGGCGGTCGGCGGGGTAGTTGGGGTCGATGGGCAGATAGGCGGCGCCCGCCTTGAGGAGGCCGAGCAGGGCCACCACCAGGTCCGCGGTGCGCGGCAGGGCGACGGCGACGAACTGCTCGGGCCGCACGCCGAGCGCGATGAGCCGGTGCGCGAAGCGGTTGGCCCGCTCGTTCAACCGGGCGTACGTCAGCGCGGTGTCGCCGTCCACCACGGCCGGGTGGTCGGGGGTGCGTGCCACTTGGGCTTCGAAGAGCTCGGCCCAAGTGCCCTGCGGCAGTTCGCACGCGGTGTCGTTCCACTCCTCGATCAGCCGGTGCCGCTCCCGCGGGTCCAGGACGTCGATGCGGTCCAGCGGCTGGTCGGGGTCGGCCAGCACCGCGGCGAGCAGCCGCTGGAACCGCTCGGTGACCGACCGGGCCGTCTCGGCGTCGAAGAGATCGGCGCTGTACTCCAGGAGGGCGGACAGCCCTGCCGGGTCCCCGTTCTCGTCACGCTGTTCCCCGAAGCCGAAGAGCAGGTCGAACGCGGCAGCTCCGGTTCCCACCGGCTGGGAGGCCGCGGTGAGTTTGGCGAACGCGGCCGGTTCGCCGTCCGGGGCACGGCCGGCGCCCGCGACCGACAGCATCACCTGGAAGAGCGGGTGACGGGTGAGGGACCGTTGCGGACTGACGGCGTCCACGAGGCGTTCGAAGGGGATGTCCTGGTGGGCGTAGGCCGCCAGGTCCGTCTCCCGCACCCGCTCCACCAGTTCGGCGAAGGTCGGCCGCCCGGAGAGATCAGTGCGCAGGACCAGCGTGTTGACGAAGAAGCCGACGAGATCGTCGAGGGCGTCGTCGGTGCGGCCGGCGATCGGGGTGCCGACCGGGATGTCGGTACCGGCTCCGAGCCGGGAGAGCAGGGCGGTGACCGCGGCGTGCAGCACCATGAACGTGCTGACGCGATGCCGCCGTGCGAAGGCCGTCAGCCTTTCGGCGGTCTCCTGCGGGACGGTGAACTCGACGGTCCCGCCCCGGTAGGAGGCGACGGCCGGACGCGGACGGTCGGCCGGCAGCTCCAGCTCCTCGGGGAGGTCCCGCAACTGCTCCATCCAGTAGCCGAGTTGACGCGACACGGCACTCTCCGGGTCGCTCTCCGAGCCGAGGAACTCGCGCTGCCACAGGGTGTAGTCCGCGTACTGCACCGGCAGCGGCGCCCACTCGGGCGCGCCCCCCTCGCACCGGGCCGCGTACGCGACGCTCAGATCACGCGAGAGCACCGGCACCGACCAGCCGTCGGCCGTGATGTGATGCATCAACAGCAACAGCACATGTTCCCGGTCGCCGAGACGGAACAGCGAGGCACGCAACGGGAGTTGCTCCGACAGGTCGAAGCCGCCCCGTGCCTCGCTCTCCAGACGGCCCGTCAGCTCCTNGCCCGCCGCTCCCGCGCGACCGCGGACAGCCTTTCGGCGGTCTCCTGCGGGACGGTGAACTCGACGGTCCCGCCCCGGTAGGAGGCGACGGCCGGACGCGGACGGTCGGCCGGCAGCTCCAGCTCCTCGGGGAGGTCCCGCAACTGCTCCATCCAGTAGCCGAGTTGACGCGACACGGCACTCTCCGGGTCGCTCTCCGAGCCGAGGAACTCGCGCTGCCACAGGGTGTAGTCCGCGTACTGCACCGGCAGCGGCGCCCACTCGGGCGCGCCCCCCTCGCACCGGGCCGCGTACGCGACGCTCAGATCACGCGAGAGCACCGGCACCGACCAGCCGTCGGCCGTGATGTGATGCATCACCAGCAACAGCACATGTTCCCGGTCGCCGAGACGGAACAGCGAGGCACGCAACGGGAGTTGCTCCGACAGGTCGAAGCCGCCCCGTGCCTCGCTCTCCAGACGGCCCGTCAGCTCCTCCTCGGACACCGCCTCCACCGCCAGGTCCACACCGACGGCATCGCGCACCACCTGATACGGACCGTCCTCGTCCTCCGCGAACACCGTCCGCAGCACCTCGTGCCGCCCCACCACATCCGTCAGCGCGGCCCCCAGCGCCGCCACGTCCARCTCCCCCGAAAGCCGCAGCGCGAACGGCAGGTTGTACGCGTCACCCGCTCCCTCGACGCGGTTGGTGAACCACAGTCGGCGCTNTGTTCCCGGTCGCCGAGACGGAACAGCGAGGCACGCAACGGGAGTTGCTCCGACAGGTCGAAGCCGCCCCGTGCCTCGCTCTCCAGACGGCCCGTCAGCTCCTCCTCGGACACCGCCTCCACCGCCAGGTCCACACCGACGGCATCGCGCACCACCTGATACGGACCGTCCTCGTCCTCCGCGAACACCGTCCGCAGCACCTCGTGCCGCCCCACCACATCCGTCAGCGCGGCCCCCAGCGCCGCCACGTCCAACTCCCCCGAAAGCCGCAGCGCGAACGGCAGGTTGTACGCGTCACCCGCTCCCTCGACGCGGTTGGTGAACCACAGTCGGCGCTGCCCGTACGACAGGGGCAGTTTCTCCGGACGGGAGACGGCGGGCGTCACCCGAGTGCGTCCGTCGACGGCCTGGTCGAGGGCGGTGGCGATGCCGGCGACGGTCGGGGCGTCGAAGAGCCCCCGCACCGACAACTCGCACCCGAACGTGGAACGCACCCGACTGACCAGGCGGGTGGCGAGCAGGGAGTGCCCGCCCAGCTCGAAGAAGTCGTCATCGATCCCGACCCGCCCGACCCCGAGCACCTCCGCGAACAGACCGCACAGGATCTCCTCCCGCGCATCACGAGCAGCACGCGAGACCACGCCCGACTCATAGGAAGGAACCGGCAACGCCGCACGATCCAGCTTCCCGTTCGGCGTCAACGGCACCCGAAGGCTCCAGCAGACCGTCAGCCACCACATACGCAACCAACCGCCGATCCCCCGGCCGGTCCTCCCGCACCACCACCACACCCTGCGCGACCGCCTCATGCGCCGCCAGCACCGCCTCGACCTCACCCAGCTCGACACGGAAACCCCGCACCTTCACCTGATCGTCGACCCGGCCCACAAACTCCAACACCCCACCGGCAGACCACCGCACCACATCACCCGTGCGATACATCCGCTCACCCGCACCCCCGAACGGATCGGGCACGAAACGCTCGGCCGTGAGCCCGGGTCGCCCCAGGTATCCGCGGGCCAACCCCACACCCGCGACGTACAACTCACCCGCCACACCCACCGGAACCGGCCGCAACGCACCATCCAGCACGAACACCCGCGTGTTCGCGATCGGCCGCCCGATGTACGGGGTATCCCCGTGCGCGAGGGGCTCGCTCATGGTCGCCGTGACGGTCGCCTCGGTCGGGCCGTACGCGTCGATCACGCGGCGGCCGCCCTCGGTCCAGCGCTGCGCCAGTTCCTTGGTGAAGGCCTCCCCGCCGGTGACGACCGAGCGGACGGTGGGCACCTGGTCCGCCGGAACCGTGGCGAGTACGGGCGGCGGGAGCATCAGGTGGGTGATGCCGCCGGCCGTGATCAGCTCGCCCAGTTCCTCGCCCGTCGGGCGTTCCCCGAGGGGGACGAGTACGAGGGTGGCTCCGGAGAGCAGGGTCTGCGCCATGTCCGCGACCGCCGCGTCGAAGTTCGGCGAGAGGACCTGCAGGGCTCTGCTTCCGCTGTCGAGTCCGGCGCGGCGGATGTGCTCCGCCATCACGGAGGCCACACCGGTGTGCGGGACGACCACGCCCTTGGGGCGGCCGGTGGAGCCCGAGGTGTAGATGACGTAGGCCGGGTGGTCGACACCGAGCGGCGCCGTGCGCTCTTCGTCGGTCGGGTTCGTGTCGGCGGCAACGGCCAGGGCGGTGATGGTTTCGGCGGCGTCCAGGAGCAGCGTCCGGTCCGGACCGGATGAGCCGGACCGCCCGGCAATAGCAGTCGCCGTGGTCTGCTGCGTGAGGACGAGAGCGGGGCGCGCGTCGTCGAGCATGTAGGCGATGCGGTCGGCCGGGTAGGACGGGTCGAGCGGCAGATAGGCGGCGCCCGCCTTGAGGATCGCGAGCATGGCCACGATCCACTGCTCCGACCGCTCCGCCCCGAGGGCCACCAGGCTCTCCGGGCCGATGCCCAGGCCGATCAGATGGTGGGCCAGTCGGTTGGCGCGGCTGTTCAGCTCCTGGTAGGAGAGCCGTATGTCGCCGGATTCGACCGCGATGGCCCGTGGGGTGCGCGCGGCCTGCTCCTCGAACAGGGCCGGCAGGGTGCGCGACGGGGTGTCGTCGTCGGTGTCGTTCCACTCGACGAGCAGCCGGTTGCGTTCACCGGGGTCCAGTACGTCGAGTTCGCCGATCGGCCGCAGCGGTGCTGCCGCGACGGCGTCGAGCAGCCTCGTGAACCGGTGGACCAGCGACTCGGCTGTCGTACGGTCGAACAGATCAGCGCTGTATTCCAGCGCTCCGAGAAGACCGCCCGGCGTCGGCGCGCGGTGCAGGTCCTGCAGATGGAAACCGAGGTCGACCTTGGCCGTGGCGTCCCCGACCGGGACTCCGGCCGCCGTGAGGCCGGTCAGACGCAGAGCGTCGGGGTCCCGGCCCCGGTCGCCGAGGCCCATGGCGAGCGTCACCTGGAAAAGCGGGTGCCGGGCGGCGGACCGTTGCGGGTTGACCGCCTCCACGAGGCGTTCGAAGGGGACGTCCTGGTGGGCGTAGGCCGCCAGATCCGTCTCCCGCACCCGCTCCACCAGCTCGGCGAAGCTCGGGTCACCGGAGGTGTCCGTCCGCAGCACCAGCGTGTTGACGAAGAAGCCGACCAGATCGTCCAGGGCCTCGTCCGTACGACCGGCGATCGGCGTGCCCACCGGAACATCCGTCCCCGCACCCAACCGCGTCAACAACACCGCCAACGCCGCCTGCACCACCATGAACACACTCGCCCGCCGCTCCCGCGCGACCGCGGACAGCCTTACACGGCACTCTCCGGGTCGCTCTCCGAGCCGAGGAACTCGCGCTGCCACAGGGTGTAGTCCGCGTACTGCACCGGCAGCGGCGCCCACTCGGGCGCGCCCCCCTCGCACCGGGCCGCGTACGCGACGCTCAGATCACGCGAGAGCACCGGCACCGACCAGCCGTCGGCCGTGATGTGATGCATCAACAGCAACAGCACATGTTCCCGGTCGCCGAGACGGAACAGCGAGGCACGCAACGGGAGTTGCTCCGACAGGTCGAAGCCGCCCCGTGCCTCGCTCTCCAGACGGCCCGTCAGCTCCTCCTCGGACACCGCCTCCACCGCCAGGTCCACACCGACGGCATCGCGCACCACCTGATACGGACCGTCCTCGTCCTCCGCGAACACCGTCCGCAGCACCTCGTGCCGCCCCACCACATCCGTCAGCGCGGCCCCCAGCGCCGCCACGACCAGCTCCCCCGAAAGCCGCAGCGCGAACGGCAGGTTGTACGCGTCACCCGCTCCCTCGACGCGGTTGAGGAACCACAGCCGATCCTGCGCGAAGGAGAGCGCGACGCGCGGCGGCCGGGGACGCGCGGTGACCGCCGTGCGCGCGCCGGTCGCCCCGTCGAGGACGGTGGCGAGCCCGGCGACCGTGGGGGTCTCGAAGAGCTGCTGGATGCTGATCTCGGCGCGCAGAGTGGTACGAATCCGGGCGGCCAGCTGGATGACGAGCAGGGAGTGCCCGCCGAGTTCGAAGAAGTCGTCATCGATCCCGACCCGCCCGACCCCGAGCACCTCCGCGAACAGATCACAGAGGATCTCCTCGCGGGGATCACGAGGCGTCCGGGAGACCGCGCCGGTCCCCGCATCGGGAGCCGGCAGGGCGCCCCGGTCCAGTTTGCCGTTCGGCGTCAACGGCAGCGCGTCGAGGACGACGAAGGCCGACGGCACCATGTACTCCGGCAGGGATACGGCCACATGAGCCCTCAACCCGGAAGGCTCCAGCGGGCCGTCGGCCACCACATACGCCACCAACCGCCGATCCCCCGGCCGGTCCTCCCGCACCACCACCACACCCTGCGCGACCGCCTCATGCGCCGCCAGCACCGCCTCGACCTCACCCAGCTCGACACGGAAACCCCGCACCTTCACCTGGTCGTCGACCCGCCCCAGGAAGTCGAGCCGCCCGTCGGCGGTCCACCGGGCCAGGTCGCCGGTGCGGTACATCCGCTCCCCGGCCGGCCCGTACGGATCGGGCACGAAGCGCTCGGCCGTGAGCCCGGGTCGCCCCAGGTATCCGCGGGCCAGCTGCACGCCGCCCAGATAGAGCTCGCCGGGAACGCCCAGGGGCACCGGCTGCAGTGCGGCGTCCAGCACGTAGGCGCGCATGTTGCGGACGGGCCTGCCGATCGTGAGGGACCCGGCGGGGGGCTCGTCCTCCGGCCGGACGAAGGCCACCACACAGCCGACGGTCGCCTCGGTGGGCCCGTACTCGTTGACGACCGTCGCGCCGGGGCTGCGACCGCGCCAGGCCCGGACGATCTCACCGCCGAGCGCCTCGCCGCCCACCACCAGGTCACCGCTGGGTGACAGCGTGTCGGGCAGGGCGGTGAGCAGCGGCAGATGGCTTGGCGTCGCCTTCAGGAAGGCCGGTCTCAGCTCACTCGCGGACCGCTCCTCCAGGGCCGCGGGGCGCACCGAACCTCCGGCGGTGAGCGGGCCGAGCAGCGCGGTCACCGTCAGGTCGAAAGCGATCGGCGAATGCAGCAGCGCGCGCCCCGAGAGGCTGGGGTAGGCGTCCCTGGCCCAGGCCAGATAGGCGTCGACGGAGGCGTGCTGGACGACGACGCCCTTGGGACGGCCGGTGGAGCCCGAGGTGTAGATGACGTACGCGGGATGGGCCGGGTTCAGGGGTGCGGCGCGGTCGGCGTCGGTGACCGGGGCACCCTCCCCCAGCCGTGCGGCGGCCTCGGCGAGCAGCTCCGCCAGGAGGAACCGGGGCACCCCGGACTCGGGCAGCCGGTCCATGGTGTCGGCGTCGGTGAGCAGCAGGGCGGGACCGGCGTCGGCCAGCATGAACGCGATGCGCTCGGCGGGATATTCGGGGTCGACGGGCAGGTAGGCGGCGCCGGACTTCAGCACCGCGAGGACGGCGACGACGATCTCCGCGGAGCGGGGCAGCGCGAGCGCGACGAACACCTCCGGGCCCGCGCCCCGTTCGATCAGCCGGTGCGCCAGCCGGTCGGAGCGCCGGTCGAGTTCGGCGTACGAGAGCACCTCGGAGCCGGTCTCCACGGCCGGCGCGGCGGGGGTCCGCCGGACCTGCTCGGCGAACCGGTCGAGCACGGTGGCGGCCGGGACCCGATCGACGGGTCCGTTCCACTCGGTGAGCAACCGGTGCCGTTCGGCCGCCTCCAGGATGTCGTACTCGCCGATGCGAGCGGTGGGTCGCTCGGCGGCCGCGGCCAGCAGCCGGCCGAGCCGGTCGGCCATGGACTGTGCCGTGGCCCGGTCGAAGAGGTCGCTGCTGTAGAGCAGCGCTCCGCGCAGGCCGGCCGGTGCGCCGTCCGCACCGAACTGTTCCCCGAAGCCGAAGAGCAGGTCGGTGCGGGCGACGCCGGTCTCGGTCGTGCCCGGCGTGATGGTGAGACCGAGCAGGTCGGCCACCTCGTCCGTGGCAGCCTGCTGGTCGGAGCTGTCGACGGTCAGGACGACCTGGAAGAGCGGGTGCCGGGCCAGGGCACGCTCGGGATTGAGCACCTCGACGAGTCGCTCGAAGGGCACGTCCTGATGGGCGTAGGCAGCGAGGTCGGTGTCCCGCACTCGGTCGACGAGCTCGGTGAAGGACGGGTTCGAGGAGGTGTCGGTGCGCAACACGAGCGTGTTGATGAACAGTCCCACGAGGGAGTCCAGCGCTTCGTCCGTGCGGCCGGCGACCGGCGAGCCGATGGGGATGTCCGTGCCGCCGCCGATCCGGGTCAGCAGCGCGGCGACGGCCGCCTGCACGACCATGAAGAGGCTGGCTCGCCGCTCCCTGGCCAGTCGGCTGAGCGCGTTGTGGATCTCGGCCGGGATCTCGAAGGCGACGCGTCCGCCGTCGTAGGAGGGGACAGCCGGGCGGGGGCGGTCGGTGGGCAGAGGCAGTTCGGTGGGCAGGTCCGCGAGTTGTGCGGTCCAGTGGGCGAGTTGGCGGGCCGCCGGGCCGTCCTCGGCGTCCAGCATGGCGCGCTGCCAGAGCGTGTAGTCGGCGTAGTCGACGGGCAGCGGCTCCCACTGCGGGGCGCGGCCCGCACGGCGGGCGGCGTAGGCGGTGGCCAGATCCCGCACCAGGACCGGCATCGACCAGCCATCCGCCGCGATGTGGTGCAGCAGCAGGAGCAGCATCTGGTCGTCCGCGCCAAGGGTGAACAGCCAGGCGCGGACCGGAGGTTCGGCGGCCAGGTCGAAGACGTGCCCGGCCGCTTGGTCACGGCGGGCCGCCAGTTCCTCTTCGGTGACCGGTACCTCGGTGAGTGCCGGGCGGACGTTCTCGGCGTCCAGGATCTTCTGGTACGGGCCCTCTCCGTCCTCGCCGAAGACGGTGCGCAGCGGTTCGTGGCGGGCTACGACGTCGCTGATCGCCTCGGTCAGGGCGGCCCGGTCGAGCGTCCCTGTCAGGCGCAGGGATAGCGGGACGTTGTAGGTCGCGCGGGTTCCCTCGACCCGGTTCACGAACCACAGTCGCTGCTGCACGTACGAGACCGGTATCCGCTCAGGGCGCGGTGCGACCCGGCGGACCCCCGCCCGGGCGGCCGAGGCCTGGTCGAGGACAGTGCCGAGGTCGGCCACGGTCGGCGCCTCGAACAGCTCGCGAACGGACAGTTCGATGTCCAGTGCCGTGCGGATGCGGCTGACCAGGCGGGTGGCGAGCAGGGAGTGGCCGCCCAGTTCGAAGAAGCCGTCGTCGACGCCGACCCGCTCGACGCCGAGCACCTCCGCGAACAGCCGGCACAGCACCTCTTCACGAGGGGTCCCGGGGGCCCGGGAGGCGGAGCCGGCCTCGTACACCGGGGCCGGCAGCGCCTTGCGGTCGAGCTTGCCGTTGGGGGTGAGCGGCAGCGCGTCGAGGGTCACCAGCGCGGAGGGGACCATGTACGCGGGCAAGGTCTCGGCGAGGTGGGTGCGCAGGGCGGCGGTCGGGGCCGGCTCCCCGTGCGGTACCACGTAGCCGACCAAGCGCCGGTCTCCGGTGCGGTCCTCCCGTACGACGACGACGCAGGCGGAGACGTCCGGATGGGCGGCGAGGCGGGTCTCGATCTCGCCGAGTTCGATGCGGAATCCGCGCACCTTGACCTGGTGGTCGGCGCGGCCGACGAACTCCAGCTGTCCCTCGGCGTTCCAGCGCACGACGTCACCCGTGCGGTACATGCGGGAGCCGGCAGGCCCGAACGGGTCCGCCACGAAACGTTCGGCCGTCAGCCCGGCGCGGCCCGCGTAGCCGCGGACCACGCCGTCGCCGGCGATGCACAGCTCGCCGCGGACTCCGGGAGGAACGGGGCGCAGCAGATCGTCGAGGACGTACACGCGGGTGTTGTCCAGGGGCCGGCCGATGGCCGGTGCGGTGACGCTCTCGGGCACCTGCCAGGACGTCGACCAGATGGTGGTCTCGGTGGGTCCGTAGAGGTTGGTCAACTCCCGCACCCGGCCGCGCAGTTCCTGGGCCAGCGCGGTGGGGAGCGCCTCGGCGCCGACGAAGGCGCGCAGCCCGCCGAGGGTCCCGGTGGTGTCCTCGGTGAGCAGGGCGTGCCACAGGCTCGGGGTGGCCTGGAGGACGGTGATGTCCTCGTCGCCGATGGCCGCGAGGAGTGCCGCGGGGTCCCGGACGGTGTCCTGGTCGGGGAGGACGACGGTGGCGCCGCACAGCAGCGGGAGGAACAGTTCGGGACCCGCCATGTCGAATCCGACCGGGGCGACGGCGAGTTGGCGGTCACCGGGGCCGAGCCGGAACCGGGCGTCCAGCGCCGTCAGCACGTTCGACAGGCCGGCGCGCGGGACCACGACGCCCTTGGGACGGCCGGTGGAGCCCGAGGTGTAGACGAGGTAGGCGGGGTGAGCGGGAAGTACCGGTACGTGTCGTTCGCCGTCGTCCGGGTCGTGGGCGGGGAGCGCGTCGAGCGCGCTGCGCACGGCGGGGTCGTCGAGGACCAGGGTGCGGGCACCGGTGGCCGGAAGTGCGGGCATCGACGCCGTGTCGGTGAGCACGAGCCCGGGCCGGGCGTCGTCGAAGATGTACGCGATGCGGTCCGCCGGATAGGACAGGTCCACCGGCAGATAGCCGGCGCCGGTCTTCAGCACGCCGAGCACCGCGGCCCACAGGTCGGGGGTCCGGGGCAGGGCCAGCGCGGCGTACCGCTCGGGGCGCAGGCCCTGGGCGAGCAGATGACGGGCGATCCGGTTGGCCCGCTCGTTCAGTTCCCGATACGTCAGCACGGTGCCGTGGTGGGCGACCGCAGGCGCGTCGGGGGTCAGCGCGGCGCGGTGCTCGAAGCGCGCCACGAGGTCAGGTGCCGGTGCGGTCGTCGCGTCGCGGCCGAGCTGTTCGAGGAGCAGGTGCCGTTCGGCGGCCGTGAGCATCTCGATGCGGTGCAGCGGCAGGTCGGGTCGCTCGGCGCACGTCCGCAGCAGCCGGAGCAGCCTCTCGCCGAGCCGTGCGGCCGTGGTGCGGTCGAACAGCTCGGTACTGAAGTCCAGGCGGAGCAGCAGCCCGGCCGGGTCGCCTTCGGGGCCGGTCCGCTCGTCAAAGGTGAGCTGCAGGTCGTAGCGGCAAGTGCCGGTGGACACGTCGACGGCGCTCGCGGTCGGGGCGGGCCGTCCGTCGTACGTGCCCAGGCCGTCGAGAGCGTCGGTGAACTGCCGCCGGGCGCGCGAGAGCTGCACCTGGAAGAGCGGGTGCCGGGCGAGTGAGCGCGCCGGGTCGAGGTGGTCCACAAGGCGGTCGAAGGACACGTTCGCCCGGCCCGCCGCGGCCCGGGCGGTGTCCCGCACCCGGTCGAGGAGAGCGGCGAAGTCGAGGCGCCCGGAGGTGTCCGTGCGCAGGACGAGGGTGTCCGCGACCGGATCGGGCGCGTCGGTGAGTTCGTCGACGACGTCGGCTGCCGGGACACCCACCGGGATGTCCGTGCCCGCGCCGAGGCCCGTGAGCAGGGCGGCGAGGGCGGCGTGCAGGACCGTGCGGAGGCCGGTGTCGTGGGAGCGCCCCAGGTCGGTGAGCGCGGTGTGCAGTTCGCCCTCGGCGGTGAACTCCACGTGGTCGCCGCCGTATCCCGCGACGGCCGGCCTCGGCCGGTCGAAGGGCAGCTCCAGTTCCTCCGGCAGATCGGCCAACTGGGATTGCCAGTACGTGAGTTCCGTGTCGGTACCGCTCGTGCCGGGCCGGGCGGCGGCAAGCGGAGCACTCCAGCACGGTGCCCGGCCCGCACGGCGGGCCGCGTAGGCGGCGGCGAGGTCGCGGGCCGTTCCGGCAGCCGTGAGGGTGTCGCCCGTGATGCGGTGGGTCACCAGAAGAAGCACGCTGTCGTGGTCGGCGGTCCGCATCAGCAGGGCGCGGAAGGCGGGGCCCGCGGTCAGGTCGAAGGGACGGCGGGCGGCCTCCTCAAGGCGCTCGGTCAGCGCCTCCTCGGAGGTGTCCGTCACCTCCAGCAGGTCCGGTGCGGCGTCAAGCGGAGTGCGGTACGGGCCGTGCCGGTCCTCGGCGAAGACGGTGCGCAACACCTCGTGGCGTTCGGCCACGTCGGTCAGCGCCCGGCCCAGGGCCTCGGCGTCGACGGGGCCCGACAGGCGCACGGCGGTGGGGACGTTGTAGAGCGAGCTCTCGCCCTGCAACTGGTGCAGGAACCACAGCCGCCGCTGGGCCGGGGTGAGCGCGATGGCGGCGGCGGGGCGGCCGTCCACCTCGGGATGGCTGCGTTCCAGTACCGCGGAGATCCCGGCCACCGTCGGCGCTTCGAACAGCTCGCGCAGGCTCAGCTCGATACCGAGAGCCCCGCGGATCCGCCCGGCCAGTCGTGCGGCGAGCAGGGAGTGCCCGCCCAGGTCGAAGAAGTCGTCGTCGATGCCTACGCGTTCGACGCCGAGCACCTCGGTGAACAGGCCGCACAGGAGCGCCTCGCGGGGCCCGCGCGGCTCCCGGCGGGCGCCGGCCGAGCCGAACTCGGGCTCGGGCAGCGCCTTGCGGTCGAGTTTGCCGTTCGGGGTCAGCGGCAGGGCGTCGAGCGGGACGAAGGCCGAGGGCACCATGTACGCGGGCAGCAGCCCCGCCAGGTGGTCACGGAGCTCGCCCGCGGTCGGCGACTGCGCGTCGGCCGCGACGGTGTACGCCACCAGCCTGGTGCTGCCGGAGCCGTCCGGGCGGGCCGTCACCACGCACCGGTCGACGCCGGGGTGGGCGGCCAGGGCCGTCTCCACCTCCCCGGGCTCGATGCGGAAGCCGCGCACCTTTACCTGCTGGTCGGCACGGCCCAGGAACTCCAGCTCGCCCGTGGCCCGCCAGCGCACCACGTCCCCGGTGCGGTACATCCGGGATCCGAGGGTGTCGAACGGACAGGCGACGAAACGCTCCGCGGACAGACCGGGGCGGCCCAGGTAGCCGCGCGCGAGACCGTCACCAGCGATGAAGAGCTCGCCCGGCACCCCCACGGGCACGGGACGCAGCCGCTCGTCGAGCACGAAGACGCGGGTGTTGCCGATGGGCCGCCCGATGGAAGACGCGGCCGAGGCGGGGACCGGTCCGGGGACCGTGGTGCCGGTGGTCAGTTCTGCCGCCGTCGACCAGATGGTGGTCTCGGTGGGACCGTACAGGTTGGTGACGGAGTTGCCTCGGTCCAGCAGGAGACGGGCCAGGTCCGCGGGCAGCGCCTCGCCGCCGACCAGGACCCTGACCCCGGTGAGGGAGGCACCGCCCTGCTCGGCGAGTGCCCGCCACAGTCCGGGGGTGGCCTGCAGCACCGTCGTACCGGTCCGCTCGGCCTCCGCGCACAGGGCGCCCGGGTCCCGGACCTGTTCGGGACCGGCGAGCACCACGGCCGCGCCCGCCGTGAGGGGGAGGTAGAGCTCCAGACCCGCGATGTCAAAACCGACCGTGGTGACCGCGAGCAGCCGATCGGCGGCGGTGAGCGCGAACCGGTCCTGCATGGTGGCGAGGAAGTTGTCGAGGGCGGCACGGGTGACCGTCACGCCCTTGGGGCGGCCGGTCGACCCGGAGGTGTAGATGACGTAGGCGGCGTGCGCGCCGTGCACGGCGGGGAGCTCGCCGTCGGGGAGGACCGCGAGCGCGGCGCGGGTCTCCTCGGCGTCCAGGTCGATGCGGCGGATCCCCGTACCGGCGGACGCGAAGCCCGCCGCGCGGGTGGTGAGCAGCAGCGCGGGGTCCGCGTCCGCCAGGACCCAGGCGATGCGGTCCTCGGGGTAGTCGGGGTCGATCGGTACATAGGCGGCACCGGACTTGAGGACGGCGAGCAGCGCCACCACGAGATCCGCCGTGCGCGGCAGTGCGACGGCGACGAGGGTGTCGGGTCCGGCTCCGTGTGCCCGCAGCAGCTGGGCGAGCCGCTCCGCCCGCGCGTCGAGGGCCGCGTACGAGAGCTCCTCGTCCCCCGCGACGAGGGCGGTGGCGTCCGGGGTCTCCTGCACCGCGCGGGCGAACCGTGCGGTCAAGGGGGTGGGCGCGGGCTGTCGCGTGTCGTTCCACTCGGTCAGCACCCGTACGCGCTCACCGGGGTCGAGGATCTCGACGTCCGCGACGTGCTGCCGCGGCTCGGCGGTCAGCGCGTCGAGCAGCCGTACCATCCGGCCTGCCATGGCATCGGCGGTCGTCCGGTCGAACAGATCGGTGTCGAACAGCAGGGAGCCACGCATCCCGGCGGGCGCCCCGTCCTTTGTACGGCGTTCGCCGAAGCCGAAGAGCAGGTCGAACTTGGCCGCGCCGGCCTCGGCGACGGCGGGCGAGACCCGGACGCCGAAGAGTTCACCGACAGCGTCGGGAACGTCCTGGTGGTCCGCGGTCTCCACGGTGAGCAGCACCTGGAACAGCGGGTGGCGGGCCAGTGACCGCTGCGGGTTGAGGTCCTCCACCAGGAGCTCGAACGGCACGTCCTGGTGCGTGTACGCGGCCAGGTCCGTCTCCCGGACCCGGCCGAGGAGCTGGGCGAACGTCGGGTTGCCCGACAGGTCGGTGCGCAGGACGAGGTTGTTGACGAAGAAGCCGACCAGGTCTTCCACGGCCTCGTCGGTGCGCCCGGCGACCGGGGCCCCGATCGGGATGTCCTGCCCGGCGCCCAGGCGGGACAGGAGCACGGCGAGCGCGGCCTGGACGACCATGAAGACGCTGGTGTTGTGGGAGCGGGCGATGTCCGACACGCGCTGGTGCAGGGCGGCCGGCACGTCGAACTCGACGCGCTCGCCGCGGTGCGCGGTGCCCGCGGTGCGGGGCCGGTCGGTGGGCAGGGCCAGTTCCTCGGGGAGGTCGGCGAGTGCGGCGCGCCAGTACTCCAGTTGGCGGGCGAGCAGGCTCTCCCCGTCGTCCGGCGCGCCGAGTTCGCGGCGCTGCCACAGGGCGAAGTCGGCGTACTGCACGGGTAACGGGGACCAGGCGGGTGCGCCGCCCGCGCGGCGCGCGGCGTAGGCAGTGGCCAGGTCGCGGACGAGGACGGGCAGGGACCAGCCGTCGGCGGCGATGTGGTGCACCACGACCACCAGGGTGTGGCGGTCGTGGGCATGGCTGAGCAGAGCGACGCGCACGGGGACGTCCCGGGAGACGTCGAAGCCGCGTCCGGTGAGACCGGCGACGAGTGCCGCCGCCTCCTCGTCACCGGCCTGGATGTGGTGGAACTCGGGTTCGGCCGCCGCCGGGTCGAGCACGCTCTGCCGGGGCCCGGTCTCGTCCTCCACGAAGACGGTGCGCACCGACTCGTGGCGGGACACTACGTCGTCCAGCGCGGCCCGCAGCGCGGCCGGGTCGACCGGGCCGTCCAGCCGGAGCACGACCGGGATGTTGTACGTGGCGTCCGCAGCCTGGAAGCGGTTGAGGAACCACAGCCGTTGCTGGCCGAAGGAGAGGGGCAGCCGCTCCGGCCGCGCCCCGGCCGTCAGCCGGGAACGGGCACTCCCGGCGCCCGCGTCCAGGGCGGCCGCCAGCCCCGCGACGGTCGGCGCGTCGAACAGTTGCTGCACCGAGAGCTGGACGTCGAGCACGGCTCGGACCCGGCTCGCGAGCCGGGTGGCCAGCAGCGAGTGGCCGCCCAGCTCGAAGAAGTTCTCGTCGATCCCCACCGTGGCTCGGCCCAGCACCTCGGCGAAGAGACCGCAGAGGATCTCCTCACGCGGGGTACGCGGACCGCGGACCGTGGTGGACGGGGACTGCTCCGGCTCGGGCAGGGCGCGGCGGTCGAGTTTGCCGTTGCCGGTCAACGGCAGGGCGTCCAGCCACACGAACGCGGCCGGCACCATGTAGTCGGGGAGTTCGGCCGCTGCGTGTTCCCGCAGGGCGGAGGCGTCCGCGGGCGGGTCCGAGGGCACGGTGTACGCCACGATCCGGCGGTCGCCTGCCCGGTCCTCACGGACCACGACGGCGCACTGGGCGACGGCCGGATGTGCGGCGAGGACGGCCTCGATCTCGCCGAGTTCGATACGGAACCCGCGGACCTTCACCTGATCGTCGGCGCGGCCGAGGTATTCCAGACCCCCCTCGGCGTTCCAGCGGGCGAGGTCGCCGGTGCGGTAGACCCGGGCGCCCGCGGGGCCGTAGGGGTCGGCGACGAAGCGCTCGGCGGTCAGCCCGGGACGGCCCAGGTAGCCGCGGGCGAGTCCGGCACCGGCGACGTACAGCTCACCGGTGACGCCGGCCGGTGTGGGCCGCAGGGAGCTGTCGAGCACGCGGACCCGCAGGTCCGGGATGCCGGCGCCGACGAGGCTCGCGGGCCGTCCGGCCACGGTCTCCCCGTCCAGCGCGAGGTGCGTGACGTGCACCGTCGTCTCGGTGATGCCGTACATGTTGACCAGGACGGGCGCGTCGTCCGGGTGCCGGGTGTACCACTCCTCCAGCCGGGCGAGTTCCAGCGCCTCACCGCCGAACACCACGTGACGCAGCGCGAGTTCACGGCCGAGTTCCGGGTTCTCGGCGTCTGCCTGCATGAGCTGGTAGAAGGCGGAGGGGGTCTGATTGAGGACGGTGACGCGTTCGTCGACGAGCAGCCGCAGGAAGCGTTCGGGGGAGCGGCTCACTTCGTACGGGACGACGACGAGGCGTCCGCCGTGCAGCAGCGCCCCGAACAGCTCCCAGACCGAGAAGTCGAATCCGTACGAGTGGAAGAGCGTCCAGATGTCGTCGGACCCGAAGCCGAACCAGTGGCGGGTCGCCGAGAAGAGCCGCACCACGTTCCGGTGCGGCACCACGACGCCCTTGGGGCGGCCCGTCGAACCGGAGGTGTAGATCACGTACGCGGGGTGGTCGGGACGCAGGCCGTCCGACGCTTCGGCCACGGGTGCGGCGGCGTCCGTGACCTCGGGGGGCAGGGCGTCGAGCACCAGCGCGGGGCGGGAGTCCTCCAGCATGAACGCCACCCGGTCACGGGGGTGGTCCGGGTCGATGGGCACGTAGGCGGCGCCGGACTTCAGGACGCCCAGCACGGCGACGACCAGGTCCACGCCGCGCGGCAGGGCCAGTGCCACGAAGGTCTCCGGGCCGGCGCCCCGCGCCGTCAGCCAGTGCGCGAGGCGGCCCGCGCGGGCGTCGAGCTCCGCATACGTCAGGGCCTCGCTTCCGCTCACCACGGCCACCGCGTCCGGACGACTCCGCACCTGCTCCCCGAACAGGCCCACCAGGGTGGCCTCCTCGGCCGGTCCCTCCTGCCCCGCGCCCAGGGCGAGCAACCGCTCCCGCTCGACGGCGTCCAGGAGGCCGAGGCGGCCGACGGGGAGGTCGGCCCGGTCGGGGAGGGCGGCGAGCAGGCGCGTGAACGCCTCGGCGAGGGCCTGGACGCGGGAGCGCGGCAGGACGTCGGGGCGGTGGTCGAAGTGGAAGCGCAAGGTGCGGCCCGGGCCGACCACCAGGGTCAGGGGGTAGTGGGCGGCGTCCTGGGTGCGCACCGAGGAGATCCGCAGCGTGTCCCCGAGGCTGTCGCGGCCCGCACCGCTGGAGGGGTAGTTCTGGAACGCATAGAGGCTGTCGAAGAGTTCGCCGCCGCCTGGGGCGGTGACCAGCGACTGGATCTCGGCGAGACCGAGGTGCTGGTGGGGCAGCATCCTGGACTGCTCGTCCTGGATCCGGGCGAGGAGGCCGGCGAGCGTCTCCGCGGGGCGGACCCGCACCCGGAGCGGCACGGTGTTGATCATCATGCCGACCATCGACTCGATGCCGTCGACCTCGGGCGGGCGTCCGGACACGGTGGTGCCGGTGACGATGTCGTCCTTGCCGGTCAGCTGGGCGAGGAGCAGTGCCCAGGCGCCCTGGACCACCGTGTTGAGCGTCAGTCCGGCGCCCCGGGCCCAGGCGGTCAGCCGCTGTGTGTCCGCCTCCGGGAGTTCGCCGGGCACACGCTCCGGGATCACCGGGGCGCGGGGCGCGCCGGGCGCCACCAGTGTGGGTTCCGTGACGTCCGCGAGCGCGTCCCGCCATGCGTCCGCCGCCGCGGCCCGGTCCTGCGCGGTCAGCCAGACCGCGTAGTCGCGGTAGGGGCGCGCGGCGGGCAGGACGGACGGGTCGCCACCCGCGGCGTACAGGGCGATCAGCTCGCGTACGAGGACGGGCAGCGACCAGCCGTCGACGAGCGTGTGGTGGAACGTCAGGACGAAGCGGTGGCGGCCCTCGCCGAGGCCGATCAGGGTCAACCGCCACAGGGGCGGGACCGCCGGGTCGAACCTCTTGAGCCGGTCGGCCTCGACGATGCGTCCGGCGGCCTCTTCGCGGGCTGCCGGGTCCAGGCCGGCGAGGTCCTCCTGGTGCCAGGCGAGCGGGACGCTGCGCAGGACGAGCTGGGCCCACTCGCCTGACTTGCGCTGCCGGAAGCAGGTGCGCAGGGTGGTGTGCCGGTCGAGCAGGGCCGCGCAGGCCGCGCGCAGCGTGTCCGCGTCCAGCGGGTCCGCCAGGTCGAAGACGACCTGGCCGGTGTACACATCGGTGCCGGACTCGTCGTAGACGTGGTGGAAGAGCAGACCCTCCTGCAACGGAGTGAGCGGCAGGATGTCCTCGATGGTCGTCTGTGCTCGGCTCACAGCGTTCCCCACTCCTCTTGCAGTTCCTGTTCGAAGTCGTCGATCTCGCTCTGGCCGATCGAGGACAGAGCCACGTCGGAGGGGCTCAGTCCGCCCGCGTCGGGGTGCTCGGCATGGGTGACGAGGGCTTCCAGGGCCCGGACCCACGCCCGTGCCAGCTCCCGCACGTCGTCGGGCGGGAGCAGCCGTTCCGCGAAGGTCCAGGTGGCGACCAGTTCGGCGCCCTCGGGAGCGTCCTTGGTGGCGGCGTTGAGCTCCAGTACGTGCGACAGCGGCATCGCCGGGTCGTGTTCGGGCCCGGTGGCCACGCCCGTCTCGATGGTCCAGTCGGTCTGCTCAGAGCCCCCGACGCGGTACCGGCCAAGGTAGTTGAAGCCGATCTCGGGACGCGGCAACGCCTCCAGAACGGCTGCCGTGCCGAGGTTGAGGTGGCGCAGCAGGCCGTAGCCCATCCCGTGGTCGGGGTAGCCGCGCAACTGTTCCTTGACCGTCTTGAGCAGTCGGCCGGCGGCGGCCCCGCCGGCCCACGCGTCGGCACGGTCCAGGGTTCCCGCGTCGAGCCGTACCGGATAGGCGTTCGTGAACCAGCCGACGGTTCGGGAGAGGTCGGCGCCGCCGACCGTGTCCTCCTCGCGGCCGTGGCCCTCCAGATCCACAAGGACGGTGGAGCCGCGCAGCGACTCGGTGAGGGCGAGCACGAAGGCGGCCAGCAGGACGTCGTCCACACCCGCCTGGTAGGCGGCGGGGACCGAGCCGAGGACCGCCTTGGTCACCGCACTCGGCACCGTCACGGTGACCCGGCCCGCGGTGGCGTGCGTGTCCCGCGTCGGGTCGAGCCGCCGGGCGCCGAGCGGGGCCTCGTCCCGGCCCAGGGTGTCGGTCCACAGGGGCAGTTCGACCTCGCGTTCCGGTGTGCCGGCCCGGGCGCGCAGCCCGAGCGCCCAGCCGCGCAGGGAGGTCCCCACCGGCTGCAGCCGGGGCGTGCCGCCCTCGGACACGGCCTGCCAGGCCTCGGCGAGGTCCGGCAGCAGGATGCGCCAGGAGACTCCGTCGACGACGAGGTGATGGGCGACGAGCAGCAGCCTGCCGGACCGCGAGGGCCCGCGGTCGAACCAGACCGCCCGAAGCATCTGCCCGTCCCGGGGGGCGAGTTCCCGCCTGGCCGCGGTTCCCTCGGCAACCAGGAGCAGCGCGTATGCCTCGTCGGTCACCGCTTCGGCGTCCACCCGGCGCAGGCAGTGCTCGGCGGACACCGAACCCGGGGCCGGGATCTCCAGCTGCCACTCGGGGCCGTCGGTGCTCAGCCGGGCGCGGAGCGCGTCATGGTGGTCGAGTACGGCCTGCAGTGCCGCGACGAGGTGTCGGTGCTCCAGTTGCGCGGGCACCCGCAGCACATGGGACTGGCTGAAGTGGTCCACGGGGCCGCCCCGTTCCGCGAACGACCGCATCACCGGGGTGAGCGGCACGACGCCCAGTCCGTCCTCGGTCTCGGCCTCCGTGTGTTCGTCCGCGGTGGCAACCAGGGCCAGGGCGGCGGGGGTGCGGTGGGCGAAGATGTCCCGCACCGACAGGACCAGGCCCGCGCGGCGCGCCCGGCTGACCAGCTGGATGGACATGATGCTGTCCCCGCCCAGGGTGAAGAACTCGTCGTCGGCACCCACCTCTTCGAGGCCGAGCACCTCGGCGAAGAGTCCGCACAGCAACTCCTCGGCGTCCGTGCGCGGGGCCCGTCCGGTGGACCCGGCTCCGTAGTCCGGCGCGGGCAGGGCGGTCCGGTCGAGCTTTCCGTTGCGGGTGAGTGGAAGGACCGGCAGGCGCACGAAGGCGGCGGGCACCAGGTAGTCGGGCAGGGTGGCCGCCAGCGCGCTGCGCAGTGCGGCGGGCTCCACCGCGGCGTCGCCCACCAGGTAGGCCACCAGGCGCCGGTCGCCCGGCCGGTCCTCGCGGACCACGACCCGGGCCTGCGCCACGTCGGGCAGTCGGGTCAGGGCTGCCTCGACCTCGCCCGGTTCGATCCGGAACCCGCGCAGTTTGATCTGGTCGTCGGTACGGCCCAGGTACTCCAGGGTGCCGTCCGAGCGCCACCGCACCAGGTCGCCGGTGCGGTACATGCGCTCGCCCGGTGCGCCGAAGGGGCAGGCGACGAACCGTTCGGCGGTGGTCGCGGGGCGGCCCAGGTAGCCGCGGGCGAGGCCGGGCCCCGCGAGGTGCAGTTCACCGGGCACGCCGACCGGGACCGGGGTCAGATCGGGGGCCAGCACGTAGGTGCGCACGTTGGCCAGCGGCCGGCCGATGGGTACCGTGCCCACCCCCGTCAGGGGGGCGCTGACCACCGCGTTCACGGTGTACTCGGTGGGTCCGTAGGCGTTGATCACGGCCCGGCCCCGCGCATGGCGGCGCACGGTGTCGGCACTGCTCCGCTCACCGCCGACCACCAGGGTGGTCAGGCACACGGGCAGTTCCGCCTCCGGGGGCAGCGCCGCGACCACGGACGCGGGCAGCTTGGCGAAGTCGATGCACCGCTCGGCGAGGAAGTCGGTGAGCGGCGCTCCGGGGGTACGGGCGTCAGCCGGGGCCAGGACCAGCGTGGCGCCGGTGAACAGCGCGGTCCACATCTCCAGGACGGAGACGTCGAAGCTGAACGAGGCGAAGTGCAGGATCCGGTGACCGGGGCCGATCCCGTGTCCGGGTGCCAGGGTGGCGAGGCTCGCCGCGCCGGCGTGCGTGGTGAGGACCGCCTTGGGCGTCCCGGTCGAGCCCGAGGTGTGGATGACGTAGGCCGGGTGTTCCAGCCTCAGCGGCCGCCTCCGGTCCGCGTCACCCGGGTTCGTGTCACGTGCGTTGCGGTCCGAGTCCCCCTCTTCCTGCGGGGGCAGTTCGTCCAGGACGAGGGCCGGCCGCGTGTCGGCGAGCAGTGACCGGACGCGGGCCGGGGGCAGTTCCGGGTCGAGGGGCAGATACGCGGCGCCGGCCTTTTGCACGCCCAGGACGGCGACGACCGTGTCGGCCCCCCGGGGCATCCGCACCGCGACCAGGTCCTCCGGTCCGATGCCGTCGGCGATCAGACGGTGCGCCAGGCGGTTGGCCCGCTTGTTCAACTCGTTGTAGGTGAGGCTGAGTTCGCCGTCCTCCAGGGCGATCGCCGCGGGGGTGCGGGCCACCTGCTCCTCGAACAGGTCGGGCACGGTGGCGGCGGCAACCGGGCGCCGGGTGTCGTTCCACGCCGTCAGGACCCGGTGGCGTTCGGCCTCGTCCAGAAGACTGGGTGCGCCGATCCGCTCCTCGGGACGCTCGGTCAGGACGTCGAGGAGACGCACGAGCCGTTCGGTGAGCGCTCCGGCCGTGGCGTGGTCGAACAGGTCGGTGCGGTAGGCGAGCGTGGTACGCATGCCCGCGGGTGCTCCGGCGGCGTCCCGCTGCTCCAGGAAGGCGAACGAGAGGTCGAACTTCGCGGCGCCGACACCCACCCGGTGGTGGGCGAGATCGAGTCCTGGCAGCTGTCCGAGGGTCTCCAGGGCGGCCTGCTGGTCCGCTGCGTCGAAGGAGAGGGCGACCTGGAAGAGCGGATGACGGGCCAGCGAACGCTCCGGAGCGAGCACGTCCACGAGGCGTTCGAAGGGGACGTCCTGGTGGGCGTAGGCCGCCAGATCCGTCTCCCGCACCCGCTCCACCAGCTCGGCGAAGCTCGGGTCACCGGAGGTGTCCGTCCGCAGCACCAGCGTGTTGACGAAGAAGCCGACCAGATCGTCCAGGGCCTCGTCCGTACGACCGGCGATCGGCGTGCCCACCGGAACATCCGTCCCCGCACCCAACCGCGTCAACAACACCGCCAACGCCGCCTGCACCACCGTCACCTCACCGCCGTGGTAGGAGGCGACGGCCGGACGCGGACGGTCGGCCGGCAGCTCCAGCTCCTCGGGGAGGTCCCGCAACTGCTCCATCCAGTAGCCGAGTTGACGCGACACGGCACTCTCCGGGTCGCTCTCCGAGCCGAGGATCTCGCGCTGCCACAGGGTGTAGTCCGCGTACTGCACCGGCAGCGGCGCCCACTCGGGCGCCTCCCCCTCGCACCGGGCGGTGTAGGCGAGCGTCAGATCGCGGGCCAGCCGTGGCATGGACCAGCCGTCGCCCGCGATGTGGTGCATCACGAGGAGCAGGACGTGCTCGTCGGGGGCGAGCACGAACAGCCGGGCGCGCCAGGGTGCTTCCGCGGTCAGGTCGAAGGGCCGCCGCGCGGCCTCCTGGAGCTGCCGGTCGAGGAGGTCCTCGCCGGAGAGGACCGGGCTGAGGTCCGGACGGGCCGCGGTGTGGTCGAGCACGACCTGGTACGGGCCGTCCTCGTCCTCCGCGAAGACCGTCCGCAGTGCCTCGTGCCGCTCCGCCACATCAGCCAGGGCGGCCCGCAGCGCGGCGACGTCGAGGGAGCCGGTCAGGCGCAGACCGGCCGGGATGTGGTACACGGGGCTCGGGCCGTGGAGCCGGTCCAGGAACCACAGGCGCCGCTGAGCCGGGGAGAGCGGGATGCGTTCCGGGCGCGGCTCGGCCCTGCGCAACCCTGCGCGTACGGGACCGGTCGACCGGTCGAGGGCGGTGGCGATGCCGGCGACGGTCGGGGCGTCGAAGAGTCCCCGCACCGACAACTCGCACCCGAACGTGGAACGCACCCGACTGACCAGGCGGGTGGCGAGCAGGGAGTGCCCGCCCAGCTCGAAGAAGTCGTCATCGATCCCGACCCGCCCGACCCCGAGCACCTCCGCGAACAGACCGCACAGGATCTCCTCCCGCGCATCACGAGCAGCACGCGAGACCACGCCCGACTCATAGGAAGGAACCGGCAACGCCGCACGATCCAGCTTCCCGTTCGGCGTCAACGGCAACCAACCGCCGATCCCCCGGCCGGTCCTCCCGCACCACCACCACACCCTGCGCGACCGCCTCATGCGCCGCCAGCACCGCCTCGACCTCACCCAGCTCGACACGGAAACCCCGCACCTTCACCTGATCGTCGACCCGGCCCACAAACTCCAACACCCCACCGGCAGACCACCGCACCACATCACCCGTGCGATACATCCGCTCACCCGCACCCCCGAACGGATCCGCCACAAACCGCTCCGCCGTCAACCCCGGCCGCCGCAGATACCCACGCGCCAACTGGATGCCACCCAGGCAGAGTTCACCCGGCACACCCACCGGAACCGGCCGCAGCGTGCTGTCGAGCACGTGGGCCGTGGTGTTCCACACGGGGCGGCCGATCGGTACGCCGGACCGGCCGTTGTCCGCGGACCAGGGCCAGGCCGTGACGTCCACCGACGCCTCGGTCGGGCCGTAGAGGTTGTGCAGCTCCGCGTCGAGCGAGCTGGAGAAGCGACGGGCCAGGCTCGTCGGCAGTTCCTCGCCGCTGCAGATCACCCGGCGCAGCGGGGCGCAGTCCGCCGAAGTGGGCTCGGCCAGGAACGCCGCCAGCATGGACGGCACGAAGTGCGCGGTGGTGACCCGCTCGCGCCGGATGAGCTCGGCGAGATACGCGGGGTCCTTGTGGCCCTCGGGTCGCGCCACCACCAGGCCGGCGCCCGTGATCAGCGGCCAGAAGAACTCCCAGACAGACACGTCGAAGGAGGCCGGGGTCTTCTGCAGCACCCGGTCGTCGGCGCCGAGGCGATACGTGTCCTGCATCCACAACAGCCGGTTGACGATCCCGCGGTGCGGAACGACGACGCCCTTGGGACGGCCGGTGGAACCCGAGGTGTAGATGACGTACGCGGGGTGGTGCGGGCGCAGCGACTGCGGTGACTGCGCGACGGGGAGACCGGCGGTGTCGGGAAGTCGGTCGAGGGTCAGCAGCGGGGCGGCGTCGTCGAGCATGAAGGCGACGCGCTCCGGAGGATAGCCGGGGTCCACGGGCAGATAGGCGGCGCCCGATCTCAGCACACCCAGCAGGGCGACGACCAGATCCAGGCCGCGGGGCAGCGTCACTGCGATCACGCTCTCGGGCCCGGCGCCCCGATCCCGCAGCCAGTGCGCCAGCCGGCCCGCCCGGGCGTCGAGTTCGGCGTAGGTCAGCACCTGGTCCTCGAAGACGACGGCTACGGCGTCCGGGGTGCGGGCCGTCTGCTCGGCGAAGAGGGCGGCGAGGGTGGTGTCCGGCACGGGGTGTGCGGTGTCGTTCCACTCCCCCAGGAGGCGGTGCTCGGCGGGCGCCAGGATCCCGGCGGCCGAGACGGGTCGCTGCGGGGCGGCGGTCAGCAGGTCGAGCAGGCGCACCAGCCGGGTCGTCATCGCATGGGCGGTGCCGGGGTCGAAGAGGTCGGTGCTGTAGAGCAGCGCGCCGCGCAGCCCGGCCGCCGCGCCCTGGGCGGATCTGCGCTCGGCGAAGCCGAAGAGCAGGTCGAACTTGGCGACCGGGGCGTCCACGGGCCAGAACTCGGCGTCGGCGCCGAAGAGTTCGCTCACTCTCCCGTCGGCCACCCGGTCCTCGGTCGTGTCGAAGGTCAGCATGGTCTGGAACAGCGGGTGCCGGCTCTGCGAGCGCCGGGGCCTGAGCACCTCCACCAGCCGCTCGAACGGCAGGTCGGCATGGGCGTAGGCCGCCAGGTCCGTCTCGCGCACCCTGGCCACGAGTGCGTCGAAGGCGGGGTCGCCGGACACGTCCGTGCGCAGCACGACGGAGTTGACGAAGAACCCGACCAGGTCCTCCACCGCCTCGTCGGTGCGCCCCGCGACCGGGGTGCCGAGCGGGATGTCGTCGCCCGCGCCGAGCCGCGAGAGGAGTACCGCGAGCGCCGCCTGCACCACCATGAAGGTGCTGGCACCGCAGTCCCGGGCGACCTTGACGATGCGCTCGTGCACGTCGGAGGGGATGTCGAAGGTGATCCGGTCGCCCCGGTAGGTGGCCGTGGCCGGCCGCGGGTGGTCGTAGGGCAGGTCGAGTTCCTCCGGGAGACCGCGCAGGGTCTGGGTCCAATGGTCGAGTTGACGGGCGGCCAAGCTCCGCGGGTCGTCCTCGGAGCCGAGTTCGCGGCGCTGCCAGAGCGCGTAGTCGGCGTACTGGACCGGCAGCGGCGGCCGTCCGGGGGTGAGCCCGGCCCGTCGGGCGTCGTACGCCGTGGCAACGTCGCGGACCAGCACCGGCAGGGACCAGCCGTCACCGGCGATGTGGTGGACCACGAACAGCAGCACGCTGTGCCCGCCGGGCAGGGTGAACAGGAAGGCGCGCCAGGGAACTTCGGTCGACAGGTCGAAGGGGCGGCGCGCCGCCTCCCGCAGCTGCTCCTCCAGGCGGTCCCCGGTGGTCGCCACCACGCTGAGCTCGGCGTGCGCGGACGGGCCGTCCAGCAGGACCTGGTGGGCGCCGTCGTCGTCCTCGGAGAAACGGGTGCGAAGGACCTCGTGCCGGTCGGCGGTGTCGGCGAGGGCCGCGCGCAGCGCGTCGGGGTCGAGGCCGCCGGTGAACCGCAGCGCGAGCGGGATGTTGTAGGTGTCGCTCGGTCCTTCGAGGCGGTGCAGGAACCACAGGCGCTGCTGTCCGAAGGACAGCGGGATCCGGTCGGGCCGGCCGGTGGCGGTCACCGCGGTGCGTACGGGCCCCGCGGTGCCTGCCTCGCCGAGGACGGCGGAGAGTCCGGCCACGGTGGGGGTCTTGAAGAGCTGGCGGATGGTGATCTCCGCGCCGAAGGCGGAGCGGATCCGGGATGCGAGGGCGGTGCCGAGGAGCGAGTGGCCGCCCAGGTCGAAGAAGCTCTCGTCGATGCCGACCCGGGCGATGCCGAGGACTTCGGCGAACAGCTCGCAGAGGATCTCCTCGCGGGGGTCGCGCGGGCCGCGGCCACGCTGCTCGCCCTCGTGCTCCGGCTCGGGGAGGGCGGCCCGGTCCAGCTTTCCGCTCAGCGAGACCGGCAGGGCATCCAGCGTCACGAAGGCGGCGGGAACCATGTACTCGGGCAGTGCGGCGGCCAGGTGGGCGCGCAGGGTGGTGGTCCCGGCCGGTTCGCCATTCGGGACGACGTAGGCGACCAGGCGACGGTCGCCGGGGCGGTCCTCCCGTACGACGACGGCGCACTGCGCCACCGCCCGGTGCCCGGCGAGCACGGACTCGACCTCGCCCAGCTCGATACGGAAGCCGCGGATCTTGACCTGGCCGTCGGTCCGGCCGACGAACTCCAGGACGCCGCCGCGCGTCCAGCGCACCAGGTCGCCGGTGCGGTACATGCGCTCCCCGGTGTTGCCGAAGGGATCGGCGACGAAGCGCTCGGCCGTGAGACCCGGCCGGCTCAGATAGCCGCGGGCCAGGCCCGCTCCCGTGACGTACAGCTCGCCCGCCACGCCGGCCGGCACCGGCCGCAGCGCCTCGTCGAGCACGAACACCCGGGTGTTGACGGACGGGCGGCCGATCGGAACGGTTTCTGTCGCGCCGGGACGGCAGGGGTGGAAGGCCGCGTCGACGGTGGTCTCGCTGGGACCGTAGGCGTTGAAGAGCCGGTGGCGGTCCGCCCAGCGCGCCACCAGATCCGGTGCCGTCGCCTCGCCGGCGAGGATGACGGTGAGGCCCGCCGGGACCGCGTCGGGGGACATCAGGCCGAGAGCGGCGGGCGGGATCGTGGCGTGGCTGATGCGGCGCTCGGTGAGCAGCCGCTCCAACGGCTCGCCCGCGGCGCGCTCCTCGGGTGCCGCGATCACCAGGGTGGCGCCCGCGAGCCACGCCATGCAGAACTCGGACACCGACGCGTCGAAGCTCACCGAGGCGAACTGGAGCACCCGGCTCGTGGCGTCGACGCCGAAGCCCGTGATCTGCGTGGCCGCGAGCGAGGCGATCCCGGTGTGCGACACCACGACGCCCTTGGGGCGGCCGGTGGAGCCGGAGGTGTGGATGACGTAGGCCGGATGGGCAGGCAGCAGGGGCCGGGTGCGTTCAGCGTCGGTCACTTCGGTGTCGTCGTACACGGTCGGCGGTGCGGCTGGGTCGTCGAGGAGAACCAGCGGGGCCGTGGACTCGGCGGGGAGCCGGTCGCGCACCGCCAAGACGGTGACCACGGCGGCGGGGGCGGCGTCCGTCAGGATCTGCCGGATGCGCTCGCGCGGGTACTCGGGGTCGACGGGCACATAGGCGGCACCCGACTTGAGGACCCCGAGCACGGCCACCGCGAGGTCGAGCGAGCGGGGTACGGCCAGGGCCACGAAGCTTTCGGGGCCGATGCCGAGGGCGATCAGTCTGCGGGCCAGCCGGTTGGAGCGGGCGTCGAGTGCGGCGTAGTCGAGTTCTTCCCCCTGGTACTCGACGGCGGTGCCGGAAGGGGTGCGGCGGGCCTGGGCGGTGAACAGGTCGGGCCATGTGGCGTCCGGGACGGGCCGGTCGGTGGCGTTCCACTCGACGAGCGTGCGTCGCCGTTCCGCGGCGTCCAGGATCTCCAGCTCCCGGATCGAACGGGAGGGGTCGGCGACGGCCGCGTCGAGGACCCGCAGCAGGCGTTCGACCAGGAGCATGGCGGTGTCCGGGTCGTAGAGGTCGCTGCTGAAGCGGATCCCGCCGTCCATGCCGGCCGCGGTGCCGTCCGGTGCGAAGCGCTCACCGAGGTCGATCGACAGGTCGAACTCGGCGCCCCCGGTGTCGGTGTCGAGCAGTTCGGCCTCGATGCCGGGGATCCGGCCCAGGGCGTCCATGCCGTCCTGGCGGAAGGTGTTCTGGTAGCTGAGCATCACCTGGAAGAGGGGGTGCCGGGAGAGCGAGCGATCCGGGTTGAGGGCGTCCACCAGGGACTCGAAGGGCACGTCCTGATGGGCGTACGCCGCGGCGTCGGTGGCCCGGACCCGTTCCAGCAGCTCACGGAAGGCGGGGGCACCCGACGTGTCCGTGCGCAACACGATGGTGTTGACGAACACGCCGACGAGGTCTTCGAGCGAGCCGTCGACGCGGCCCGCTATGGGGCTGCCGATGGGGATGTCGGTGCCGGCGCCCAGCCGGGTCAGCAGTGCGCCCAGGGCGGCCTGGACCACCATGAAGACACTGGTCCTGGTCTCCTCGGCGAGCGCCCGCACGCGGGCGTGCAGAGCCGCGGGCACACTGAACTCCAGGCGCTTTCCCCGGTGGGTGGCCACGGCGGGTCGGGGCCGGTCCGTGGGCAGTTCCAGGACGTCCGGGATGCCGGCCAGGGCGTCCTTCCAGTACGCCAGCTGTCGCGCGACGGTGCTGTCGGGGTCGCTCTCGGATCCCATGACGCGGTGCTGCCACAGAGTGAAGTCCACGTAGTCCAGGGGGAGTTCGGGCCATGCGGGCGCCGTCCCCGCGGCCCGTGCGGTGTAGGCGGTGGCGAGGTCGCGGACCAGGCGGTCCATCGACCAGCCGTCACCCGCGACATGATGCAGCAGCAGGAGCAGCACGTGCCGCCGCGGATCGTCGGCGAAGGTGAACAGGTGGGCGCGCAGCGGGGTGTCCCGCGTGAGGTCGTAGCGGTAGCGGACGACGGCAGCCAGTTCCTCGTCGAGGTGTCCTGCGTCGCAGGCGACCACGTCCAGGGCGACCGGTGCCGCTTCCGGGGTGCGCACGATCTGCCGCAGCCCGTCCCCGTCCTCCGCGAAGACCGTGCGCAGCGGCTCGTGACGGGCCACCACGTCGGCCAGGGCGGCCCGCAGCGCGGGCACGTCGAGGGTGCCGGACAGCTCCAGGGCGGCGGGGATGTTGTAGGTGGCGCTGGCTCCGTCGAGGCGGTCGAGGAACCACCAGCGATGCTGCGCGAAGGAGGCCGGGATGCGCTCCGGCCGCTGGTGGACGCGGTGCGGGGCGCGCGGGGCCGCGGTGTCCCGGCCGGCCTGGTCGAGGGTGGCGGCGAGCCCGGCGACGGTGGGGGCGTCGAAGAGTTCACGGATGGTCAGCTCGGCGTCCAGTGCCGTGCGGATGCGGCTGACCAGGCGGGTGGCGAGCAGGGAGTGCCCGCCCAGCTCGAAGAAGTCGTCATCGATCCCGACCCGCCCGACCCCGAGCACCTCCGCGAACAGACCGCACAGGATCTCCTCCCGCGCATCACGAGCAGCACGCGAGACCACGCCCGACTCATAGGAAGGAACCGGCAACGCCGCACGATCCAGCTTCCCGTTCGGCGTCAACGGCAACGCGTCGAGGACGACGAACGCCGACGGCACCATGTACTCCNCCGACCCCGAGCACCTCCGCGAACAGACCGCACAGGATCTCCTCCCGCGCATCACGAGCAGCACGCGAGACCACGCCCGACTCATAGGAAGGAACCGGCAACGCCGCACGATCCAGCTTCCCGTTCGGCGTCAACGGCAACGCGTCGAGGACGACGAACGCCGACGGCACCATGTACTCCGGCAGGGATACGGCCACATGAGCCCTCAAACCCGAAGGCTCCAGCAGACCGTCAGCCACCACATACGCAACCAACCGCCGATCCCCCGGCCGGTCCTCCCGCACCACCACCACACCCTGCGCGACCGCCTCATGCGCCGCCAGCACCGCCTCGACCTCACCCAGCTCGACACGGAAACCCCGCACCTTCACCTGATCGTCGACCCGGCCCACAAACTCCAACACCCCACCGGCAGACCACCGCACCACATCACCCGTGCGATACATCCGCTCACCCGCCACACCCACCGGAACCGGCCGCAACGCACCATCCAGCACGAACACCCGCGTGTTGCGGAAGGGACGACCCACCGGCACGGCGCCGTCGGGCACGGGGGCGCCAGGCGGGATGCGGTGGTCGAGGCAGTTGACGGTCGCCTCGGTCGGGCCGTATGCGTTGTAGACCACGGCGTCCGGGTGGCGAGCCCGCCAGCGCTCGAGCGCCGGGCCGAAGAGCGCCTCGCCGCCCAGGACGAGGCA
>NZ_MJAH01000003.1 GCF_001746295.1 Streptomyces sp. LUP47B
CGACGGCGGCGCCGACCCGGCCGCCTCCACCAGCGCCACCGGCGGCACCACGGCCCCGGGCGCCGACACGGCGACGCCCGGCACCGCCCAGCTGCCCACGGCACCGGCGGTGACCCGGCTGCGCAACGCCGCCGCCGACCTCTGCCTGGACGTCCGGGGCACGGTGAAGGAGGGCGCCGGCACCGAACTGGCGGCCTGCTCGAGCGAGCGGACCCAGCAGTGGTCGTACGAGAAGGACGGTCTGCTGCGCAGCGAGGCGGATCCGCAGCTGTGTCTGGACTCGCGCGGGGACGCGGGCGTGGTCATCCTCGGCACCTGTGCGGGGGAGAAGACGAAGCGGTCGGACGACGTGCGCTACGACCTCACCGTGCGGGGGGAGTTACTGCCTCGCTGGGACGAGCGGCTCGCCCTCGCCTCCACCACCGGGGCCCCGGGCGCCGACGTCGTAGTCAAGGTCCGCGACGACTCGGACCAGCAGCGCTGGCTGACCGACCCGCGCTCCAGCGCCGGCCCCGGCTCGCTGTCGGTCACCGGGAGCGAGGCCCCGCAGGCCCGGCCGGCGGAGCTCACGGACCGGATCTAGGGACCAGGGAGGCCTCCGCTCACGGGAGGCCTCCCCTCAGGCGGGGCCCTGCACGAGGTCGTCGGGGCCGACCGTCGCCGGTGTCGCGTGTCCGCAGAGCGCGAGCGTGAGGTCGAGCTCCGCGAGCAGACAGCGGATCACGTGCTCGACGCCGGCCTGTCCGTCCAGGCCGAGACCGTAGACGTACGGCCGCCCGAGGAGCACCGCGCGGGCGCCGAGTGCGAGGGCCTTGAAGACGTCGTCCCCGGTGCGGACGCCGCTGTCGAAGAGGACCGTGAGCCGGTCACCGACCGCCTCCACCACCCGCGGCAGCGCGTCGGCCGCCGCGACCGAACCGGCCACCTGGCGGCCGCCGTGGTTGGACACCACGACCCCGTCCATCCCGGCGTCGGCGGCGAGGCGGGCGTCGTCCGGGTGCAGTACGCCCTTGAGGACGATCGGCCCCTCCCAGTTCTCCCGCAGCAGCGCGAGGTCGGGCCAGGTCTTGCCGGGATCCGCGAACATGCCCACGAAGTGCAGCACGGCCGCGTTGGGATCCTCGTGCACCGGCTTGGCCAGACCGGCCTGGAAAGCCGGGTCGGAGAAGTAGTTGGCGGTGCCCACGCCGTGCAGGAACGGCAGATACGCCTGGTCGAGATCGCGGGGCCGCCAGGACAGCAGCGGAGTGTCCAGGGTGACGACCAGGGCCGTGAACCCGGCGGCCCGGGCCCGGTTCAGGAAGCTCAGCGCCACCTGCGGGTCCTTCGGCCAGTACAGCTGGAACCAGCGCTCGGCGTCCCCCATCGCCTCGGCGACCTGCTCCATCGGCGTGCTGGAGGCGGACGACAGGATGTACGGCACGCCCTGTGCCGCCGCTGCCCGGGCCGCCGCCGACTCCGCGTCCGGGTGCATGATCGACAGAACGCCGACCGGCGCCAGCGCCAGCGGGGCGGGCAGGGCACGCCCCAACACCTCGACGGACAGGTCGCGTTCGTGGACGTCCCGCAGCATGCGCGGCACGATCCGGCGCCGCTCCAGCGCCGCCCGGTTCGCCCGCGCCGTACTGCCGTCGCCCGCACTGCCCGCGACATAGCCCACCGGCCCGGGGCCGAGGCGCTGCTCGGTGAGCTCCTCCAGCCGGGTCAGGTCGGTGGGCAGCCGGGGCACCGCCCCGGACATGCCGTTCAGGTAGATCTCGTACTGGAAGTCCGCCCAGTGCTTGGCCATCCGTCCGAACCGCCTCTCGTCGTCGGGTGCGCCGACGATATCCGCGGGCGGACGCTGGTCAGGAGGGGAGGGCCGAGGGAGAAACGGACTCGGCGAGGATCCGGGCCAGTTCGCGCGGCCGGGAGAACATCGGCCAGTGGCCGGTGTCCATCTCGACCAGTTCCCAGCGCTCGCTCCTGAGCAGCTCGGCCACTACGGGCATCGGCTCTTCGTCGTCGAGGAGGCACTTGATGTAGGTCGCCGGAAGCTCGCCCAGGGGGCGCGTGAGGACGGCGGGCTCGGTGAGCGTCGCGCCCGGGTGCGGAGACGAGTGGTCGATGATCCTGGCGATCTGTTCGTCCGTCAGGCCCTGGTCGGCGTAGTGCTCCGGGCCCACCGGCAGCCAGAAGCCGTCGCTCTCCTCGATCGCCTTGCGGACGTGGTCGCTCGGCCACCCCGACAGGAACGACTCCCCGTCGACGGGCACGCCGGCATCCACGAACACCACCCGCGCGAGCCGGTCGCCGATCCTCTCGGCGGCCTGTCCCACGGGTATGCCGGAGTAGCTGTGCCCGACCAGCACCACCTCGCGCAGGTCCAGCCGCTCCACCTCGTCGACGATGTCCTGCACGTGTGTCTGCTGTCCCGCGGGCACGCCCCGCTTCTCGGCGAGGCCCGACAACGTCAGCGGACGGGGGTCGTGCCCGGCCGCGCGCAGCTCGGCCGCGACCTCGTCCCACGCCGACGCACCGAGCCTCGCGCCCGCCACCAGTACGAAGTTGGTCATGCCCGCAATGTAGCCGAGGGCACCGACACCGCATCCGGCCCGGTGATCGGCGGCACCGGCACCTCGACCGTGCGGGCCGGCCGCGCGCCCCCGGGCCCGTACACGGCCCGCGGTTCGGGGAAGACCCGCAGCAGGGTCAGGAACAGCACCGCCGCCACCGCCAGCGACAGCGGCAGGCTGATGTCGACGCCGTTCGCCAGGTCGCCCAGCGAGCCCACGAACTGGCCCGGGATGTTGGTGAACAGCACGCCGATCACCGCGGACACCCACCACGCCGTCATGCCCCGCCGGTCCCAGCCGTGCGCGAACCGGTGACGGCCGCCGCGCGGCTGCCGTCCTGCCGGGGTGTGCCGACCGTACGGTCATCCATCCTCCGGGTCCCCGGTGGAGGAATCGGCCACCCCCTCGGTGTCCGGACCCCGCTCCCGCACCCGCTGGACGTGTTCCAGGGAGTCCCGCAGTTCGGCGAGCCAGTCGTCGGTGTGCCGCTGGACCAGCCGGACGCACCAGGCGAGGGCGTCGCTGCGGCTGCGGGCGACGCCGCCGGCGATCAGGGTGTCCAGGACCTGGCGCTCGGGCTGGCGCAGCCGGGTCATGACGGGCGCGGCGACATGTGTGAACAGAGCACGCTCGCCGTCGCACTCCACGCCCCAGGACACCTTCCGGCGGAACTTGTGCTCGGCCTCCCGGGCGACCTCGACTCGCTCCTCCCGGGTGCGTTCCCGGAACTCCTGGATCCTGCCCTGTACGGCCGCCTCCCGCTCGGCGGCCGAGACGTCCTCGGTGAGCCGGGGGCCGGGGATGCGGCCGATCACGGTGATCTCCTCGCGGTCGACGACCACCTCGACCAGCGCCTCGAAGAGGTCGTCGGGCAACCGGCCGGTGAACCAGCCGCGCAGCTTCTCTCGTTGCTCGTCAGTAATCATGTAATGACGATTACTCCGTTGCTGTAGGAATGCAAGAGGCTGTGACGGTGTGCGCTGACGGCTGAAGCGGAATGTTTCAGGCCTATTGCGCAGGCGGGGTATTCAGGCCATCCGGCCGGATCGGGCGATCAAGAACCGCCCGGTTGAGGGGCTCGCCTGTTCGGATGATGTGACTTCGCGCCACTGATTCAACACGCAAGGTTACTGAAAGCCGTGGGGTCGATGTGAAGTTCGGTCCAGGACTCGGCAGACTCGCGCTCGCCGCTCCGGCACCGACCGAGCCGGAGGGCACACCCTCGAATCCAGCGGAAGGATGCACACAATGCGGAACACCGCGCGCTGGGCAGCGACCCTCGGCCTCACGGCCACCGCCGTCTGCGGACCCCTGACCGGAGCCGCCCTCGCGGAACCGGCCGCCGCCTCGGGCCTCTACGCTCCCTCGGCCCTCGTGCTCACCCTCGGCCACGGCGACAGTGCCGCCACCGTCACCCCGGAACGTGCCGTGACGCTCACCTGCGCCCCGACCTCCTCGGGCACTCATCCGGCCGCGACTGTGGCCTGTGCCGAACTGCGTGCCGTCCAAGGGGACTTCGACGCCCTCGGGGCCAGATCCGACGCCCTGTGCACCAGGGAGTACAACCCCGTGGTGGTCACGGTCGACGGCGTCTGGCGCGGCAAGCGGGTCTCCTACGAGCGCACCTTCGCCAACGAGTGCGTGAAGAGCTCCTACGGGACGAGCGTCTTCGCGTTCTGAGAGACCGGGATCGCGGGGACCCCGTGACCTGCCCGAGGGGCCGGTGGCTGGGGAGTGCCGCCCCTCTCACGGAACACCGTGATCCCGCACCGAGGTCCGGCGGACGGAGTGGGGCCGTCCGCCGGACCCTCGGGTCACGTCTTCTCCACCACCGTGAACCCGCCGTCCCGTCTAGGAGCGGGTCCGTTCCCGGTGGCTGGTGTCGCACCACGGATAGCGGCGACTGCGCCGACAGGTGCACAGGGCCACCCGGAAGCGGTCGGAGGCGACGGTGCTGCCGTCCTCCAGTTCCACTTCCACGGGGCCCTCCACGAGCAGCGGGCCCCGGTGCTGGACCCGGATGCGGCGCGGTCGGTCGGACTCAGAGGGGGAGTTCGGCACGGACGACCACCAGCTCTTCCTTTGCGTCGTGGGCGGCGTCGGCGGGCAGCAGACCGCGCTCGCGCAGCCATGCCTCCCGGGTGCGCAGCACCGGTCCGAACGCGATGCGGTGACGGCGGGTCACGGCGGCCTTGAGGCCTGCCGCGCGCAGATGCCCCACCGTCCGTCCGGAGTCGGAGAGTTCGGAGTGCACGATCAGCAGCACCCCTCCGGGGCGCAGCAGGCCGGGTGCGTCACGGCAGACGCGGTCAAGGACGAACCGCCCGTCGTGGCCCGCGTCCCAGGCCCGCGCCCTTCCGCGTGGCGGCGGGGCGTCCGTCGGTGCCGGCACGTACGGCGGGTTGGTCAGGATGAGGTCGAACGACTGGTCCCGCACGGGGTGGAAGAGGTTCCCGCGCCGGACCCGGACCGACGCGCCGGTCAGCCAGGCGTTCGCGCGGGCCGTGCACACCGCTCGCCACGACACGTCGACCGCGGTCACCCGGCTGCCCCGGCGCGCCGCCTGGAGAGCGAGGGCACCGGTCCCGGTGCCCACGTCCAGAACGTCCGCGCCCGGTGGCAGCGGTTCTTCGGACAGGGCCCCGGCCAGCAGCGCGGTGTCCTCCTGGGGGCTGTAGACACCGGGAAGGGTCAGAGGTGGAATCAGTGATCTCACGCTGCCCAAGTACCCCGACATTCAGGAAATATGGTGGATTTCGGAAAGCGCAGGGGTGCGCAGCGACGAGCGTCCGTCCGTCCAGTCGCGCAGCAGGCGCTCGGCGAGACGGTCCTCGACGAGTCCGGTGACGTCGATACCGAAGGCGACGTCGGCGGCGAGGTGCGGTTCCTCGGCCAGCAGACCACCGATGACCTCGTGGCGTACGACCTGTTCGTGGACGGCGTCGGCCTCGACGTGCTCGTCGTAGAAGTGCTCGGCGGCCGGTCCCGCGCCGGTGCGGCGCATCGCCTCGGCCAGTCGCCGGGAGCCGGGCGAAGAGGTGATCTCGACCGCCGCGAAGTGGCCCACCAGAGCTCCGCGCAGGCTGCGGTGCAGGCCCAGCAGGGACATGAGGTTCACCGTCGCGAGCATCTCCGCGCAGGCCGCGTCCAGGTAGTACCCGTACGTCGTGTCCAGGCCCAGGTCCGTCATCAGGTCGGCGAACAGGCGGGCGTGGACGCGGTCGGGGCGGCCGCCGCCGAACTCGTCGAACTCCACCGCCGCCATGCCGGCCTTGGCCCGGCCCCACAGCCGCGGCAGCACCCACGCGTGCGGGTCGGCCTCCTTGAGGTGGTAGAGCGAGCGCTGGGCCGCGTATTCGCGTACGTGCCACAGTTCGCCCTCCTTGCTCAGGAAATGGCTTACTCCGGTGCCGTCGACCGGTTCCACGAGAAGCCCGGCGAGCGCGTCCTCGACGCTGTCGTGGGGCGCGGTGTCCGTTCGCAGGGCGGACAGGAAGCGGTGTTCCAGGACCGCCCTGGTGCGCAGCAGCCCGGGGTCCCACTCGTGGTCGCCGGAGACACCCGAGAAGCCGCGGTAGTGCAGTTCGTAGCAGATGTAGAGGGCGAGCTGGAGGTCGTCGCCGTACACGTCCGCGCCCGCGACGGTCTCGTGCCGAGGCAGGGGTCCGGCACCGAGCAGATACTCCTGGACGGCGGCGGAGACCGGGCCCCGGGCCGGCGGCAGCGGCGGTTCTTGGCGATCGTGATCCATGTGCCCCGGGTACCCGTGAAACGGGAGGTCACCCGCCTGCTCGGGGGGCCGGGTAGGTCGTCGCCGGCGGCCCGCCCGCGGGGCGCGCCGCCGGTGGGTCACTCGCCCTCGGACTCCTCCTGGGCCCGGGCGTTGGGGGTAATGGCTTCAGCGGCCTCACCCTTGCGCCCGCGCTTTGCGTCGGGGTCCCGGACGCGCTTCTCGGCGTCCTCGAACTCGTGCAGGACCTCGTCCAGGGCGGTGTCCGGCTTCTGCTTCTTCTCCGGCACGGCTGTCTCCTCTTTCTCTTCGTGCTCTTCGTTCAGGTCGTGGCGGCCGCGATGCGCAGGGGGACCGGCTCCACGGGAGCGGCGGTGTGCTCCTCGTTGCGGCGGGCGATCTCGGCCCACCAGGAGGCGCCGTCCTCGATGTGCCGCAGCAGGACCCCCTCGCGGATCGCCCAGGGGCAGATGGTGACGGTCCTGACGCCGGTGAGTTTCATCGCCGTGTGTCCGACCACCGCACCGGCCAGGCTCTGGGCGGCGCGCGGCGCGGAGATGCCGGGCAGTTCGGCCCGCCGTGCGGCCGGCAGGGCGGCCAGAGCCTCGACGGCCTCCCGCAGGTCGGCGCGGTGCATGCGCCGCTCCACGAACGGACCGCGCCGGCCGGGCGGGGTTCCGCACAGTCGTCCCAGCTGCTCGAAGGTGCGCGAGGTGGCCACCGCGGTGCGCGGTCCCTCCCAGCGGATCCGCGACGCCACGTCCCGCAGCTGGTGCCGGACCTTGCGGCGCAGTGCCCGCACCGCCTCCAGGGGCGGCGGGTCCTGTCCCCCGAAGAACTCATGGGTCAGCCTGCCCGCGCCCAACGGCAGCGAGGCCACGTAGTCCGGCAACCGCCCGCGTCCGAAGGCGACTTCCAGTGATCCACCGCCGATGTCGAACAGAGCGAGCGGCCCCGAACGCCAGCCCATCCAGCGCCGCGCCCCGAGGAACGTGAGCTCCGCCTCCACCTCGCCCGGCAGGGTGTACAGCCCGACGCCGGTCCGGGTACGGACGGTGCGCAGCACCTCCTGACGGTTGGGCGCGGACCGCACGACGGCGGTCGCGAAGGCCAGCGGACCGGCCGCACCCCACTTGGCGGCGGTCCTGCTCGCCTCTTCCACCGCCTCCACCAGCCGCTCCACGGCCTCCTCGGGCACCGGGCCGCCCGGCCGCACATGATCGGAGAGTCTCAGCCGCCACTTCGCCGTGTGCACCGGCAGTGGCACCCCGCCCTCGGCGTCCGCCACCACGAGCCGGACCGTGTTCGATCCCACATCCACCACGCTTATCCGCATGGACCTGTGGGTACCCACGGACGACCGCCTCCAACGTCAGCCGTTCTGCCGGAGCGTCGCTCTCGGCCACCGGCCCGGCACAGCGCGTCGCTGTCGCCTGGCGGGGAACGCGAGAGGGGCCGCCGTCTCCCTGCTGACGGCGGCCCCTCGGACCAAGCGGCTCCTGCTGTGGTTACTACATGTGTACGACGGGTGCGGCGTTCTCAGCCTGCTCCGGCACTCCGCGCCGGAAGAGCAGGAAGGTGATCAGCGCGCCGACGGCGAAGAGACCGGCCGACCACCAGAAGGCGGTGGTGTAGCTCTCGATCGTCGCCCCGGCCTGGACCAGTTTGTTCGTCGGGTCCTTGCCGACCAGGTAGTCGGTGGCGGCGCTCGCGGCCAGGGTGTTCAGCAGCGCGGTGCCGATCGAACCGCCCACCTGCTGCATGGCGTTGACGGTGGCCGAGGCCACTCCGGCGTCCTCGGCCGCGACCCCGCCGGTGGCCAGCTGCATGGCCGGCGGCATGACCAGGCCGAGGCCGAAGCCGGTCACGATCAGCTGCGGCAGTACTGCGGACAGGTAGCTGGAGCCGACGTCGATCCCGGTCAGCCAGACCATGCCGACCGCGGCGACCGCGAAGCCCAGCGGGATGACCAGCCTCGGTCCGATCCGCGGGACCAGCATCGTGGTGCTGACCTGGGCCGCCACCATCAGTGCGGCGACCATCGGCAGGAACGCCGCGCCCGTCCTGGTCGGGCTGAAGCCCAGGTTCAGCTGGAGGTAGTAGGTGAGGAAGAGGAAGACACCGAACATGCCGCCGCCGGAGATCAGTACGGCCAGGAAGGAGGCCGCCCGGTTGCGGTCGAGCAGGATGCGCAGGGGCAGCAGCGGGTGCGCGGCACGGGTCTGCCACCAGGTGAAGGCGGCCAGCAGCGCACCGCCCGCGACCAGGAAGCCCCAGGTCTCGGGAGAACTCCAGTCGTGGGTCTCGGCGTTGGAGAAGCCATACACCAGGGAGAAGAGACCGGCGGCCACGAGCAGCGTGCCGGGCACGTCCAGCTTGGAGTTCGCGGCGTCACGGTGGTTGTGCAGCAGCACCCAGCCGCCCACGAAGGCGACGACGGCGATGACGACGTTGACGTAGAGGGTCCAGCGCCAGTCGAGCGCGTCGGTCAGGACGCCGCCGAGTAGCAGTCCGACCGCACCGCCGGCACCGGCGATGGCGCCGTACACGCTGAACGCCCGGGCCCGCTCGCGGGCGTCGGTGAACGTCGTGTTGAGCAGGGACAGCGCGGCCGGCGCGAGGAGCGCGCCGAAGGCGCCCTGCAGGGCACGGGCGGTGACCAGCATCTCGAAGTTGGTGGCGGCACCGCCGAGCGCGGAGACGGCCGCGAAGCCGACGACACCGACGAGGAAGGCCGTCTTGCGGCCGAAGAGGTCGGCTATCCGCCCGCCGAGCAGGAGCAGGGAGGCGAACGCCAGCGCGTAGGCCGTGACGATCCACTGCCGGTTGCCGTCGGAGAAACCGAGGTCGGCCTGGGCCGAGGGCAGGGCGATGTTCACGATGGTGGCGTCCAGGACCACCATCAGCTGGGCGAGCGCGACGACGGCGAGAATCCACCATCGCTTGGCCGAAGCGGCCGCCGGGGCCTCGACGGCGCCCTCCTGACCGCTCTCGGACAGAGTCTTCTGGGACATGGGAACAACTCCAGGGAAAGTCGGCTGTGCTCGACCGGCTCATAAACGAAACCGTTTCGTACACGTGGAGGCTAGACCATGTCGAGCGAAACGGCAACGTTTCGCTGAAGGGGTGGCCCCCAGCGCCGCTACGCCATCTGCCGCCGCACCAGCTCGTGCAGCCGGCCGCCGGTGTCCGCGAGGAGCTGCGCGGGCGGCCCCTGCTGGGCGACCTTGCCGTTCTCCATCACGATCACCCGGTCGGCGTCCAGCACCGTCGACAGCCGGTGGGCGATGACGATCCGGGTGGCGTTGAGGGCCTTGGTGGACTCGATGACCGTGCGCTGGGTGTCGTTGTCCAGGGCACTGGTCGCCTCGTCGAAGAAGAGGATCCGCGGCCGCCGGATCAACGCCTGGGCGATCATGAGCCGTTGGCGCTGGCCGCCGGAGATGGCCCCGCTGCCCGAGACGATGGTGTGCAGCCCCATCGGCATCCGCTGGATGTCCTCCGCGAGCCCCGCCATCGCGGCCGCCGCCATCGCCTCCTCTGGCGTGTAGGGCTCGGTGCCGCAGATGACGTCCAGGATGGAGCCGGTGAACGGCTGCGCGTGCTGGAGGACGACACCGCACTGCCGGCGCACCGCCGACTGGTCGAGGGCGGCCAGGTCCTGGCCGTCGTAGAGGACACTCCCGGAGACCGGCCGGTCGAAGCCGATCAGCAGCCGGAGCAGGGTCGACTTGCCGCAGCCGCTCGGGCCGACGATCGCCACGAACTCACCCGGCCGGATCTCGAAGGACACGTCGTCCAGGACCAGGGGACCGTCCTCGGAGTAGCGGAAGGTGAGCCTGCGGGCCTCGATCGCGCCGGTGAGCGGCCCCGGACGGGTGCTCGCGGTGCGCACCTCCGGCTGCGCCTGAAGGACCGGCTTGATCTCCTCGAACAACGGCAGCGCGGCCACCGCCGAGACGAAGGCGCCGGTGAGCTGGGTGACCGCGGTCAGCAGCATCGTCACCGAGGTGTTGAAGGTGAGGAACTCCGCCGCCGACATCGAGCCGCGCGCCGGGCCCGCGAGCAGCATGAACATCAGCAGCGTGCACAGCGGGAGATAGACCGAGCCCATCACCGACGTGAGGTTCTTGATCCGGCCGACCTTCTGCTGGAGCTCGCGGCTGCGGGCGAACTCCGAGGCCCAGGCCGCGTACGCGTAGTTCTCCGCGGCCGCCACCCTCAGCTTGGGCAGACCGCGCAGGGTCTGGAAGGCCTGGTTGTTCAGCTTGTTGCCGAGCACGACCAGCCGCCGCTGCCAGCGCACCTGCCAGAGCCCGAGGCCGAGGAAGCCGGCGGCGATGACGACCAGCATGCCGATCGCCGCCATCGCCATCGGAACGCTGTACCAGAACAGCAGGCCCAGGTTCATCGCCCCGATGGTCACCGACTGGGCGACGGTGGGGCCGATGCCCGCCATCATCCGGCGGATCGAGCTGATGCCCATGGCCTGGCTGGCCAGTTCGCCGGTCGAGCGCTCGGTGAAGAACTTCGTCGGCAGCCTCAGCAGCCGGTCCCAGACGGCCGGTTGCAGGGTCGCCTCGATACGGCCCTCCAGACGGAGCATGGTGAGGTTCTGCAGCAGCATGAAGGCCGCCGTCACCACCCCGCTGACCATCACGGCCAGACACACCTGCACGATCAGAGCGGTCTGGGCCTTCGGCACGAACTCGCCGAGCACCTTGCCGGTCGCGATGGGGACCAGCGCGCCGATCGCCACCGTCACCAGACCGCTGAGCAGCAGGTTCGTGACATCGCCGCCGGTGCCGCGCATGCTGAACCGCAGCAGCCCGAGCGGGCTGAGACCGCGGTCGGGCAGCGGTCGGTAGAACATCACCGCGCGCGGCTCGAACTCCTCCGCGTTGTCCTTCTCGATCGGCGTCTCGCGTCCCGTCGCCGGATGCACGGCCACATAGCCGCCGCGCCGCCACAGCAGCGCGACCGGCGCACCCGACAGCGCCCGGTGGCCCACCAGCGGGCCGACGTTGTCGCGCCACCAACTGCCGTCCAGGCGCACCGACCTGATCCGGACGCGGGAGGCGAGGGCGATCCGCTCGACCGGGTCGAGACGGTCGCTCTCGGTGCCGCTGTGCGCGTTCTCGGCGAGCGGGATCCCGGCCGCGTCGGCGACCAGCTTGCAGGCCGCGTAACTCGCGTCGGCGTCGGCCGTCGTCGCGCGCTGCTTCGACTTGCCGATGGACGCCAGCAAGGTCCGGTCGGCCTGGGCGCGCACGGCCTCACCCGCCTTGATGCCGGCGGCCGTCCGGGTCTCGTGGGTGCGCTCCAGCTGCTCGATCCAGCGGTCCAGCGTGGTCAGCAGCCGGTACTGCTGGTCGACCATGGACTGCCAGACCGCCGGATCCATCAGCAGGTCGGCGGCCGCCTCGGCGCCGTAGAGCGAGCCGTACTGCACGCTGCCCGGCGGCACCTGCATCCAGAAGACGTCGTCGTCGGTCGGGGCGGCGGCCCGCTCGTCGGCCATCGGCGCCTGGAAGAGGATGGACAGACTCCGGCCCACCCCGAGCGCGAGGGCGTACTCCAGCGGGCTCGTCGTCGGCGGCACGTACTGGGGATTGCCGTACTCGTCGTACGACCACGTCTGGGTGTGCGCGGGCTCGTACAGCTCGCGCAGGCCGATGCGGTGCACCACGCAGTCCCTGAGCGGTCGTGCCACCAGGGTGTGCTGGGGGCCGGCCACCGGCCCGAGCAGCAGCGCGCCCGGCTCCAGACGGCCCAGGTGGTGCCAGTGGCCCTGCTGTCCGGCATCGACCGCGAACAGGTCCACCGCGCCCGACACGACCAGCCAGAGCACCTGCGGCCCTTCGAGGTCGATACGGCTGAAACCGGCGCAGTCGACCCGCGTGCCCATCTGCCCGAGGGCGTTGAGGACGAGGTCACCGTCCTGGGGGGAGGTGATGTCTGGGGAGGTCATGTCACCGTTCCTTGACCAGCGCCGCGTACGCGCCACCGCGCGCCACCAGCTCCTCGTGCCGCCCGCGTTCCACGATCGTGCCGTGCTGCAGTACGACGATCTCGTCGCTGTCGCGCACCGTGCTGAGCCGGTGCGCGATCACCACACAGGCGCAGCCGCGCTTGCGCAGGTTGTCCATGACGACCAGCTCGGTCTCCGCGTCCAGCGCGCTGGTCACCTCGTCGAGGACCAGGATGCTGGGCCGGCGCACCAACGCCCGCGCGATCTCCAGGCGTTGGCGCTGCCCGCCGGAGAAGTTGCGGCCGTCCTGCTCGACCCTGCTGTGGATGCCGCCGGGGCGGCGCATCACCACGTCGTACAGGGCCGCGTCCCGCAGCGCGTCCACCACGGCCTCGTCCGGGATCGACGGGTCCCACAGCGCCACGTTGTCGCGGACCGAGCCCTCGAAGAGGAAGACGTCCTGGTCGACGAAGGACACCGAGGATGCGAGCGCGCCGCGCGGAATGTCGTCCAGGCGCTGTCCGTCGATGCGGATCACGCCCTCCCAGGGCGTGTACAGCCCCGAGATCAGCCGGGAGACGGTCGACTTGCCGCTGCCCGAGCCACCGACCAGGGCCACCTGCTGGCCGGGGCCGACGGTCAGGTCGAAGCCGGTCAGCAGGGGCTTGTCGAGCGGGTTGTAGCCGAAGGTGATGTTCTGCAGCTCGACATGGCCCTGCAGCCTGCGCGTCGAGTCGCCGGCGCCGGGGCGGCCGTAGAGCGGGTCGGCCTTGAAGTTCTCGACGTCCTTCAGCCGGGCCACGTCCGCCGCGAAGTCCTGGATGCGGCCGGCCACGCCGTTCAGGCGGGTGATCGGCGCGGTGAAGCGGGTGACCAGGGCCTGGAAGGCGACCAGCAGACCGACGGAGATACCGCCCTCGATCGCCCGCATGCCGCCGATCCAGAGGATGAGGGCGCTGTTGAAGGTGGCCAGCATCGGGGCGACCACGCCCAGCCAGGCGCTCGGCACCCCGAGCCGTTGCTGCTCCTCCAGCGTGGTGGCGTGCTGCCCGGCCCACTTGCGGAAGTAGCCGTCCTCGCCGCCGGTCGCCTTCATCGTCTCGATCAACTGCAGGCCGGTGTACGCGGTGTTGGTGAGCCGGGCGCTGTCGGCGCGCAGCTTCGCCGTGCGCGTGGCGCGCAGCCGGATGACGACCCGCATGGCCACCACGTTCAGCAGGGCCACACCGATGCCGACATAGGTGAGCTGGGGGTCGTAGGTGTAGAGCAGGATCGCGTAGAGGACGACGACCACGGCGTCGACGCCCGCCGCCGCTAGGTCCCGGGACAGGGTCTCGGCCACCTGGTCGTTGGACTGCAGGCGCTGCACCAGGTCGGCCGGGCTGCGCTGGGAGAAGAACGTCACCGGGAGGCGCAGCAGATGGCGCAGGAAGCGGGCGCTGGACAGCGTCGAGGAGATGATGCGGCCGTGCAGCAGGTTCGCCTGCTGGAGCCAGGTCAGGGCCAGGGTGAGGGCCACGCAGGCCCCCATCGACGCGAACAGCACGCCGAGCAGCGAGGTCTGCCCCCCGATCAGGAACATGTCGATGTAGGTGCGGCTCAACGCGGGAGTGGCCGCGCCGACCAGCACCAGCAGCAGGCTCGCCAGCACCGCCGTCGGCATGGTGCCCGCGGTGCCGCGCAGCCGGGCCGGCATCGCGCCGAGAACACCCGGCTTGCGGCCGCCCCTGGTGAAGCCCTCGCCGGGCTCCATCACCAGCACTACACCGGTGAAGCTCCCGTCGAAATCCTCCATCGGGACGAAACGGCGGCCCTTGCCGGGGTCGTTGATGTAGACACCGCGGCGGCCGAAGCGGCGGCCCATGCCGTCGTAGACGACGTAGTGGTTGAACTCCCAGAACAGCACCGCCGGCGTCTTCACCTCGGCGAGCGCGGCCGTGTCCATCTGCATGCCCTTGGCCGTCAGGCCGTAACTGCGGGCCGCCTTGAGGAGGTTGCTGGCGCGCGAGCCGTCCCGGGAGACACCGCAGGCGATGCGCAGCTCCTCCAGCGGGACGTGCTTGCCGTAGTGGCCGAGCACCATCGCGAGGGAGGCCGCGCCGCATTCCACGGCCTCCATCTGCAGGACGGTGGGCGTACGGACCGTCTTCGCCTTCCCCTTGGGGACCGGGCGTCTGGGCGGGGCGGAGCGGCGCCTGCTCCGGGTGTCCTGTGCGGTGCTCACGGCAGCAGCCAATCGACGGGACGCTGATCGGCCAGCCGGATCGAACCCGAGGCCACGGTCATGGAGGTGAGGGCGAAGGGCGGGCCCTCGGCGGAGGACCACCGGTAACCGCTCTTCGTGCTCCTGGACCTGTCCAGCCGCACGAGTACGGCGACCGGCCGGCCCTCCTTGGTGAACTGCTCGCCGAGCTGGCTGTCCCCGAGGAACGCGGCGATCTGCTGCGCCGACTGCGCCGAGCGGTCCACCGACTTCACATGGCCGCGCAACACGCCGTACTCCTGGGTGGGCACCGAGGAGACGGTCAGGTCCACGGCGGCGTCCTCGGGAATGGAGGCCGCGTTCTCGGCGGGTACATAGACCGTGGCGTACATCGGATCGGAGGCGTGGCCGACCTTCTCCACGGCGGCGACGTTCGCGCCGGTCGAGATGATCTGCCCGATGGTGGCCGCCAGTGCGGTGAGCCGGCCCGCGGCGACCGTGCGGACCAGGGTGTCGCCGTCGACCGTACGGACCTTCAGTACGGGGGAGTTGGCGGGCAGTCGGCTGCCTTCCTTGGCGATCACCTGGGTGACCTGGCCCGCGACCGGGCTCTGCAGGATGTAACTGCCCTGCCCGTGCGTGAGGATGGCGGGCGCGCTCACCGTGGAGGCCACCGACCCGGTCACCGCCCACACGCAGGCGGCGGCCATCACGACCACCGTCACGGACATCACCAGCCAGCCCTGCGGCCGGGCGAAGCGCACCGGAAGGTCGAGCTCCTCCGGTGACTGGAGCTTGGCGAGGGCCTGTTGGCGGAACTGCACGGGTCTTCCCTCACCTGCGAAAGCTGAATGCTGCCAATGAGAAAGGACCGGCTCGCGCGAGCCGGCCGCATTACGGCACCCAAGAGTCCCGGAACCGCCGGTTTGCGGCTCCGGGACGGGTTGACCACAAGAGAGTGATCAGACCGCAAAGAATGCGATCAGAGACCGGAGACCAGGCCGGAGACCGGGGCGGTGTTCAGGCCGGTCACACCCTCGACCGTGCCGACGACCGTGTTGACCAGGCCGGAAACCGGGGCAACGCCGTCCACCAGGCCGGTGACGGTGCCGAGGGCGTTCAGCTGCAGGCCGCCGGAGACGTTGTCGAGGTCCGCGTCCGAGATCTCGACGGTCTCAACCTGGGGGGTGGAGTTCATGATGGAACTTCCCTTCGTATGGGTATTTCACAAGGGGGAGCGGCCCCCTCTGGGGACAGATGACGGCCGCAATCACAAAGCGCCGGATCCCGTTTCCGGGAACCCCGACGGCCTTGCGGTGCGATGGATCAAAGCACGCGGCAGCTCCGCCCTTCCAATTAACCACCCGTCTCACCAGGGAACTTGAGTCACGGAAGCCGCCATCCGTGCAGGCTTGCGCACGCCTTGGTGCCGACTTCTTCACAGGTGATGTCACGGCGGCGTGAAGGGACCCTTGTCGTCGCCGTGGCGAATGCGACACTCCTCGCCAATGACATGGCTGCCGGTCCGCGCTTGTGCAGAACTTCCGCTCGGGGTGACCCGGTTGCGCATTCGATGTGCAGATTCGCTGGAGAGAGGATTCGGGGCGCTGTTCGCAACGGACCGTCGCCGACCGTTTGCTGAGCGTGTCAGCCCAGAAGTGCGCAGACCGTGCTCGCGCGGGCCGCGAGGTCACCCGACGCGGACTCGGTCATCGTGATGTCGGCGAACGCCATGCGGCGGCCCAGTTTGGTGACGACCGCCTTGATCAGGACATCCGAACCGGACACCGCCCGCTGGAAGCCGGTGGACTGCTGCACCGTCGTCATCGGTCCGTAGGCGCCTCTGGCCGCCGAGACGGCGATCACGGTGGCGGTGTCGGCGGCGGCCATCAGGGCCTGGCCCGACAGCGCGCCGCCCTCCCGCGCCAACCGCTGTGACCAGGGAAGCCGCAGGACCGCATGGTCGTCGCCGAGCGTCTCGACCGACAGGCCGAGGTCGAGGACCCAAGGGGCGAAGTTGTCGGCGAGGACCTTGTCGGCTTCGGCGGGCGTCATCGTCATATGGGGGATTGTTCCCGCCCGCGGCCCGCCCGGCACGGCCCGTGGCCGAATCGGCGTGGCAATCGGGGCGTAAAGAAACGGCATTGAACGCACCGCGTGCACCGTGCGTACCCATGGCCATCCAGGCGCCCCGAACAACCAACCGCCATAGGGCGGTTACAGACTCCGGTCCCCCAGGAGGTCGAGAAGTTTGAGTCACAAGCGAATTCCGAAGCGCAAGGCCGCGTTCGCGGCAGGCACCGTGGTGGCGCTCGGAGCTGCCGCGATTCTGCTGCCCAACGCCAACGCGTCCCAGGACGGTTCGTCGAACGACGCGGCGGCCATCGCACCGAAGACTCTGAAGGCGACGGACGCCTCGGATCTCGCCTCGCAGCTCGAGAAGTCGCTCGGCGACGCCTTCGCCGGGTCCTACTACGACACCGACAGCAAGCAGCTCGTCGTGAACGTCATATCCGGTGACAGCAACGTCGTGGTGCAGGCGAAGAAGGCCGGCGCGCAGGTCCGAGAGGTCGACAACAGCCTCCCCGAACTGGCGGCCGGCGCGAAGACCCTGAAGGAGGAGGCGACCATCCCGGGCACCTCCTGGGCGGTCGACCCGCGCACGAACAAGATTCTCGTGACCGCCGACAGCACGGTCACCGGCGACAAGTGGAACACCATCGAGTCGACCGTGAAGAGCCTCGGCTCAGACATGGCGACCATCAAGAAGTCGGCCGGCACCTTCAAGACCTTCGTGTCCGGCGGTGACGCGATCTTCGGCGGCGGCGCCCGCTGCTCGCTCGGCTTCAACGTCACCGCCGGCGACGGCAGCCCCGCCTTCCTGACCGCAGGTCACTGCGGGGTCGCGGCCGAACAGTGGTCGGACACCCAGGACGGCCAGCCGATCGCCACCGTCGACCAGGCCACCTTCCCCGGCGACGGTGACTTCGCCCTGGTCAAGTACGACGACCCGGCGACCGTGGCACCCAGCGAGGTCAACGTCGGCGGCGGCCAGACCGTCGCGATCAGCCAGGCCGCGGACGCCGAGGTGGGCCTCCAGGTCTTCCGGATGGGCAGCACCACGGGCCTCGCCGACGGCCAGGTCCTCGGACTCGATGCCACCGTCAACTACCCGGAGGGCACGGTCACCGGGCTCATCCAGACCGACGTCTGCGCCGAACCCGGCGACAGCGGCGGTTCGCTGTTCACCCAGGACGGCTCGGCGATCGGTCTGACCTCCGGCGGCAGCGGCGACTGCACCGTGGGCGGCGAGACCTTCTTCCAGCCGGTGACCACCGCCCTGCAGGCGGTCGGCGCCACGCTCGGCGCGGGTGACGCGGCCGGCGGCGCGGGCGCCGGCGACGACCAGGCCGGCGGCGAGGAGGCCGGTGCCGGTGCCGGCGCGGGCGCCGGTGACGAGGNGCAGGCGGCGACGCCGGGGCCGGTGCGGGCGAGGAGGCCGGTGCCGGTGGCGACGCGAGCGCGAGCCCCGGTGAGGAGGCCGGCGCCGGTCAGGAAGTCGGCGGCGAGCAGGCCGGCGGCGACGTGATCGGCGGCCAGGAGACCGGCAACGGCCAGGAGACCGGCAACGGCGCGGGCGATGCCGCCGGCGATGCTGCGGGTGATGCCGCGGGTCAGACGCACAACTGACCCCGTCGCTCTGACACCACACCCAGAACCGGCCGCGTCGGCAGCGGCCCACCCCCCCCACCCTCCGCTGCCGACGCCGGCCCGCACGACCATCTCCCGGCCACACCGCGTTCCGGCCCGGGAGGTGCAACGGTCCGGCCCTCCGGCGGGAGGGCCGGACCGGCGTGTCCGCACCGGGCGGGCCGTCGGCTCGCCGCCCGTGGCCCGTGTCAGTCCCGGGCCCGCAGCAACAGCAACGCCACGTCGTCGATCCGCTCCCGCGCGGCCGCGCTGCGCCGGACGAGTTCGTCGGCCAGCTCCTCGAGCGGACGGTCACCGGCCTCGGCGAGTTGCCGTCCCAGATCGGCCAGCGCGTCCTCGATGTCGACACCGGGGGACTCGATCAGTCCGTCGGTGTAGAGGGCGAGGACGGAACCGGGCGCGAGGTCCACCTCCGTCGTCGGGTAGACGGCCGAGCCGTCGATGCCCAGCAGCGGGCCCCCGGCCAGGTCCAGTACCCGTACCCGGCCGTCCGGTCGCAGGAGCAGCGGGGGCGGATGCCCGGCCCGGGCCATGACGGCCCGCCCTTGTCGCGGATCGAGCCGCAGATACAGGCAGCTGGCGAACAGCTCGGCGCCGAGGTCGATCAGCAGCCGGTTCGTCGAGCGCATGACCTCCGCCGGTGCCTGGCCGACGGTCGTGTACGCCCGTACCGCCGTCCGGATCTGCCCCATCAGCCCGGCCGCCGTCACGTTGTGTCCCTGCACGTCCCCGATGACCGCCGCCGCCGGCCCGCCCACCGGCACCAGGTCGTAGAAGTCGCCGCCGATGTCCATGCCCTGCGTGGCCGGCAGATAGCGGGCCGCCGCGTCGATGCCGGGCAGCGAAGGCAGGCTGTGCGGCAGCAGGGCCGCCTGCAGGCCGTGCGCCAGCTGGTGCTTGGCGTCGTACAGCACGGCCCGCTCCAGGGCCTGCGCGATCAGCCCGCCGAGACTCGTCAGTACCGCCCGCTCGTCCGCGGGGAAGGGATGCCGTTCGGCGTAGGCCAGCACACAGGTGCCCACCGGACGCCCGGAGGCGATCAGCGGCAGATAGGCCCAGGCCTCGAACCCGTCCGGGGTGGCGTGCCGCCTCGGATACAGGCGCTCCAACTGCTCCCGGGAGTCGAAGAACGCCGGCACCCCGGTGGTCAGGGCGTGCGTACCCGGCGTCGGTTCCGACAGCGGCAGCCCGTCGAACCGCTCCACGATCCGCGCGTCCGGATACCCGCGATGCCCGAGCACGCGCAGCCGGCCCGCCCGTGAACCGAGGACGACCAGTGCCCGGCTCCCCACCGCCGGGGCGATCTCGTCCGCCACCAGCTGCACCACGTCCTGCACACCCACCGCCTCGGTCAGCGCCCCGGCCAGGCTCAGCACCTGCGAGATCGTGACCAGCCGGGACGGTGAGTCCCCGGGCTGCGGACCGGACCGGTTCATCTCCGTCACCGCCCGGGCCCGGCTGACCCGGACGCTCAGCCCGGTCGTGCTCGGGTACAGCCGGAACGACAGCCAGTCCCCGGGCGGTCGCAGCGCCACGAACGACGTGCTCTGCTGGCTGAGCAGCGCGGCCCGGTAACGGTCCTCGTAGACCGGGTCGTTGAGCCAGGGCACCGCCGCCCACAGCTGCGAGCCCAGCAACTGGGAGGCCGTTACACCGATCAGCTCGGCCGCCGCGGCGTTGGCGAAGGAGATCCGCCCGTGCAGATCGAGCGAACACAGTCCGTACGGCAGCCTCGCCACCATCCGCGCCGCCTCCACCGTGCCCAGCGTCCCGGCCGCGCTTCCGACCTGGGCCCCGCCCAGCAGATCCGGTTCGGTGTGCGGCGACAGGTTGTCCTCCACCGCCCGCTCCAGCCGCACCGCGAGCCGCCCGCAGGCCGCGATCAGATGGTCCCGCTCCCGGTCGGACAGGTCCGGCGGGTGCGAACCGGGCCAGGTCACGAAGACGGCGCCGTACACCTTGGACGAGGTCGCCACCGGCACCGCGGCCAGTGCGAAGGGATACGGCAGCACCACCGCGATCCGCGGATAGCGGCGTGCCATCTCGTGCTCGCCGCCCACCCACACCAGCCGCCGCTCCCGTACCGCCTCCGCGACCGGGATCGGCGCGCTCAGCCCCACCCGCTCCCAGGGCGCCGCGAACGCCCGCGGCAGGCCCGCCATCACCGACATCTCCAGCACGGGTTCGTCGGCGGCCAGGAGATACACCGCGCCGGAGTGGGCGTGCACCTCGTCCATCATCGACGCCAGCGCGAGGGAGAGCAGTGGCCGTCCCACCCGGGTCCGTGCGCTCGCCGGCGCCTGGGCGGACCTGTGCCCGTCGGACACGCCGACCACCTCCTCGCACGGGCGCGTCCCGCAAGGGGCGCGGGCCGCTGTCGCGTGCCGGGCCCCCAGGGATCAAATCTCCCCCCTCACGGCGGGTCCCGCACGGCGAGCCTTCCCTCGCGCGGGCACACGGCTGCCCGCGCGACGGCGAGAACGACCGCGTACCCCCTCGGCCCCGGGCCATGCCCCCTCAGTGGAAGCGCGCGGCTGCACACGGGCGCCCTCTATGCGCCCCCGCGCACCCTGATGGCCAGTTCTTCGCGCCCGAGGGCGGTCCAGGACCCGAACAATGGGGCACGCGTTCATGCCACGGAAACAAGTACAGCGAGTCGAGGGGGACGAGCAGTGATCCGGGTGCTTCTGGTGCACGACGCGTGTCTGGTGAGATCGGCCCTGGCGGAGTGGCTGCGCCGGGAACCGGACCTCGGGGTGTTCGACACCCCGTGGCACACCGCGCCCGGCCGGCTGCGAGCGGTACGTCCCGACGTCTGCGCGGCCGACCTCGACTGCTCCGACGCGTACGGCATCCCGCCGCTGGGCGAGTTGTCCGTGTGTGAGCCGGACCGGAGTCCGCCGCGCCTTCTCGTGATGGCCAGCGCCAACCGGCCGGGGCTGCTGAAACGGGCCGTCGAGGCGGGGGCGCTCGGGTACGTCGACAAGGAGGGGGCGGCACCGGAGCGGCTCGCGCGCGGGATCCGGCGGGTCGCCGAAGGGAAACGTTTCGTCGACGACTCGCTGGGCTTCGGTTTCCTCCAGGCCGCCGAGATGCCGCTGACCAGACGGGAGCTGAGCGTGTTATCCCTCGCGGCCGAGGGGGCCTCCATCGCGGAGATCGCGGGAAGCCTGTGCCTGTCCCACGGGACCGTGCGCAACTACATGGCCGCGATCACCCGCAAGACCGGGGCCCGCAACCGCATCGACGCGATCCGGATCTCCCAGGGGCAGGGCTGGCTCTGACCGCTTCGGGGCGACGGCCGTCCACCCGCCCACGAGTTCGCGGTACGCCGGCGAGTCGCGCACCAACTCCTCGTGGGTGCCGTACGCCGTGCGCGGGCCGTCCATCAGCAGCACGCGCCCGGCGCGGCGGGCGGAGCTGATCCGGTGGGCGACGACGACCAGTGTGGTGCCCGGCCGGCTCGCGAAGGCCCGCTCGGCGCGTTCCTCGGCCCTGGGGTCGAGGTGGCAGGTGGCCTCGTCGAGCAGGACGAGGGGGGCGTACGACAGGTAGGCCCGGGTCAGCGCGACGAGCTGCCGCTCACCGGCGGAGAGGGCGGCCGGGTCGACGGTCGCCCGGGTTCCGCCGAGGGCTTCGAGCAGCGGGGTGAGCCCGACCGCCCCGGCCGCCGCGAGCAGCTCGGGCTCGGGCACCGGATCCGGCCGCAGGTGTCCGAGGTTCTCGGCGAGGGTGCCGGTGTGGACGTAGGCCTCCTGCGGGATCAGCACACGCAGCGCGGCGGCGTCGGGGGAGGGGACGGGAAGCCCGCAGAGCAGGATCCGGCCGCCGGTGGGGTGGAGAAGCCCTGCGATGAGGGCCGTGAGGGTGGACTTCCCGATCCCGCTGGGGCCTACGACGGCCAGGTGGGCGCCGGCCGGGACGTCGAGGTCGAGCCGGTCGACGACGGGGGTGGCGGCGGGGCCGTAGGCGAAGGAGACGGAGGCGAGGGAGAGGGCGGGGGCGCGGTCCGTCGGGTGCGGTGCGGTGCGGTGGGTGGGGCCGGTGTCGAAGTCGGGGGCTGCGTGTGCGGCGGCCTCGGTGGGGCCGGTTTCGCACCCGTGGTCCGCCGCCCGAGCCCGGGCGTGCGGGACGAGGCGGTGGCCCGGCTCGGCGGTCCTCGCGTCGGCGAGGCCGTCGTCGGTCTCGGCGCCGCGCGCGTCCGACTCCGCGGGAGCGCTTGCGGTGGCGGTGAGGTCGTCGGCCAGGGGGTGCGTTTCGCTGCCCGGGCCGGTGGTGCGGGGGTGGTTGGGCTGAGGGTTGGTGTCGTGTGATTTCGTCCGTGCGGGCGTCTGCTTGGTGGCCGTGTGCGGCTCGGTCGTAGTGCTTGCGGTGGCGGTGAGGTTGTGGGCCGTGGGGTGCGTTTCGCTGCCCGGGCCGGTGGTGTGGGTGTGGTTGGGCTGAGGGTTGGTGTCGTGTGATCCCGTTCGTGCGGTCGACTCCTCGGTGGTCGGCTCGCGGACCAATCGTCGTAGGACCACCACCAGCCGGGATCCGCTCGTTCCCAGCCCGTGGACCAGGTTGCGCAGGGCGGGGAGCAGGGACTGGGTGACGTAGGCGAGGGCGCCGACCAGGGCGCCCGCGGTGATGCCCCGGGCCAGGAGCCAGGGCGCGCAGGCGAGGAGGAGGAGGATCGGGAGCTGGCCGCCGAGGGCGAGGGAGACCACGCGCAGGACGGACCAGCGGGCGAGGGAGTACGCGGCCCGCTGCTCGGTGTCGACAAGTCGGCCCATGTCGGCGGCGACCCGGTCCTCCGCACCGGCCGCCGTGATGTCCCGCAGCCCCGGGCAGACCCTGCCGAGACCCTCGGCCAGAGCCTCGTCGGCGACGAGGAACTCCTCCTGGCGGCGGGCCAGGGGACGCAGCGTGGCCGCGAACAGACCCAGTCCCGCGGCGAGCGGCGGCACTACGACCAGCAGGAGCAGCGGGTCGAGCGAGGCCAGTCCGACGACGGCCCCGGCGGCCGTGAACACGAACGAACGCGACACCATCACCAGCCCGGCGAACGTGTCGCGCGCGATCTCCACCTGCTGGGTCAGCCCGGACAGCGCCCCCGCGTCCGCCTCCCGCACCCCGCGCTCGACCACCCGCCCGACCAGGACGTCCCGCAGCGGCTCGACCAACGCGGCGACGGCGGCGTACACCCGTACCGTCCCCCAGGCGCCCACCAGCACCCCGATCCCGGCCACCCCGAGCCACGCGAGTCCGGTGCCGGGCCGTCCGGCCAGAAACCCCTCGTCCAGGGCGCGGGCGGGCGCGTACCCGGTGAGGAAGGTCTGCCCGGTCTCCAGCACGGACCAGCCACCGAGCCGGACGAGAACCCGCCACCGGGCCCGCAGGAACCGCAGACCGCGCGCGTACATCCCGTCGGTCACGGTGCCCTGCCTCCGTCGGCCCGCCCGCCTCGGGCGCGGCACCATGGCGATCCGTGGCTCATGACGGCCCCCGTTCCACGCTGTCCGCCCCCTCCGGTCCGCTCCCGAACACCGCCCGGTACTCCGCCAGGCGCCACAACTCCTCGTGCGGCCCCACCGCCCGCACCCGCCCTCCGTCCAGCCAGGCCACCGCATCCGCTCGGGCCGCCGTGGCGGTGCGGTGGGCGACGAGCAGGCGGGTGCCGCCGGCCCCGCCGTTCACCAGCGCCTCGGCGATACGGGCCTCCGTCACCGTGTCGAGGCTGGAGAGGGCGTCGTCGAGGATGAGCAGGCGGCCGCCGTGCGCGAACGCCCGGGCGAGACCGAGCCGTTGGGACTCCCCGCCGGAGCGTGGGGCGTCGGCGACGAGGGTGTCGTAACCGTGGGGCAGCCGGCGCACGAAGTCGTCCGCGTGGGCCGTGCGGGCGGCCTCCCGGACCCGGGCGGGGGAGGGGGACCGGAGTGCGAGGCCGATCTCCTCCTCGACGGTGCCGCCGAGCAGAGCGGGACGTTCGAAGGCGTACCCGATCGAACGGCGCAGTTCGTCGTGGGTGAGCTCGCGCAGCGGCACCCCGTCGAGCAGGACCTCCCCGGCGTCCGGTTCGGCGAGCCGCCCGGCGACCGCGGCGAGCAGGGACTTGCCCGCCCCCGACCGGCCCACCACCGCGAGCGTCGTGCCGCCCGGTACGACGAGGTCGACCCCGTCGAGCACGGCACGTGCGCCGCGCAGGGCGGTGACGCCGCGCAGTTCCAGCCGCCCAGGACCGGGCGGCAGCCGGCGTTCGCCGTGTCCGGCGGGGGACTCCGCGAGCACCTCGTCCAGACGTCCCGTCGCTGCCCGGGCCCTGGCCAGGCCTGCGAGTTGTCCCACCAGGACGCCGACCCCGGTGGCGAGGACCGCGTACCGGGACGCGGCGAGGACCTCGCCCACCGTGATCCGGTGCCGGGCGAGCAGCACTCCGGCCACGGCGACGACACCGAGCTGGAGCAGCGGGGCCACGGCGACGGACTGGCCCGAGGCCCGGCCCTGTACCTGCCACATGCGGTGACCGGCCTCGGACAGCTCGGGCAGCGGACGCAGGATGCGGGCCGTCTCCCGGTCCTCCGTCCCCGCGGCCCGGATGGTGCGGTGTCCGCCGACGGCCTCCGAGAGCGCCTGCGCGATCCGGCCCTGCACCTCCTGGTAGCGCGTCACGCACTCCCGGGTGTCACGGGCGAAGGCGCGCAGCAGCAGGGCGAGCACCGGCGCTCCGGCCAGGTACACGGCCGCGAGCCAGGGCGAGACGAGGCCGAGGGCCACGACGGCGCCGACCGGTCCGGCGAGTGCGGCGAGCAGTGCCGCGCGGGCGGTCGGCGCCGTGCCGGCCTGCGCGGCGTTGCCGACGAGGCGGGCGACGAGGTCACCGGGCCCGAAGCGGGCGGTGGCGCGCGGGCCGACGGCCAGGACGTGTCCGGTGAGGCGACGGCGCAGCCAGGCGGTGGTGCGGGCGTCGACGGTGCCGCCGAGGACGGTCTCCGCCACGTCGAGCAGGGCGATGAGGAGGACCAGCGCGGCGCAGTACAGCACCCAGCGGGTCGCCGGTGCCTGTGCGAGCAGGAGGTCCAGGGTGCGGCCGAGAGCGGCCGGCAGCAGCAGTCCGGCGCCGGTCGCGGCCGTGCTCACCAGGCACAGGAGCAGACAGCGCGCGGGGGCCGGGCCCAGGAGGCCGGGTGTGGTGGGCGGCGCGGGGCGAGTCGTCATACGGCGGCCTTCCGCAGATGTGCGGAACCCCGGGCGGCCCCTCCCTCGCGGGAGTGGACCGCCCGGAGTCATGGGCGCACGATGGCTGTCAGAGACAGAGCGTGACGCTCGCCGCGCTGACGCAGGACAGCAGGCTCAGGGTGCTGTTGCCGCCGCCGCCGGTGTGCTCGTCGGACTCCATCGTCTGCAGGTCGAGAAGTGCCATCTCGGTTTCCTTTCTTCGGTGTCGTCCACCCGTGGGGACGGGGTTGGGTCACGGCTCCGTCAGGTCGCGGAACCGCGTATGGGGGGCCGCCGGAGCGGCGGCAGGAACGGCAGGTGCGCGGTGACCGGATCGCCCGGGGCCGCGTGGGCCGCGCCGAGCGCGAGCAGGCACCCTGCCGTTCCGGTGCCCAGGTCCATCGACAGGCGCATCATCTGGTGGCCGGGGAAGGCCAGTTGGCCCTGGTAGTCCATCGAGAACCAGCCGAGCCCGTCGATCTGTTCGGCCAGCCGCTCGCGGGTGGCGCCGGGGGTGTCCGTGCGCGCCAGGTGCAGGATCATCCCGGCGCGGCCCTGGAAGAGACCGGGCTGGACGTAGAAGCGGCTGGTGGCGGCGGTCAGCACCCCGGCCCGCGCCCGCTCGAACTCGCCCTCGGTGTCGGCGCCTTGGGCGAGGTAGTCGTCCAGGACCATCCCGATGCCGGCGCTTCCCTCACCGAGGTAGGGCAGGGTCCGCCAGCCCTCGTCGACCTCCAGTGAGCCGCTCGGATGCGTCAGGCAGCACTCCAGATCCCTGCGCAACGCCACCTCGGCCGCCCTCAACAGCAGCGGTTCACCGGTGCGTTCGTACTGCCGCAGCAGGAAGAGCGCGGACCCGGTCCACCCCCGCAGCAGCCCGGCCCGGCGCCGCTTGGGGGTGTCCGCGAGGGGCTGCGCGAGTCGTCGTACGAGAATGTCGGCGGCCTCGGCGGCACGTTCCCGCAGCTCCGACTCGCCTGTGGTGCGGGCCAGTTCAGCGAGAACCAGCCCGAGACCGGCGAGGCCGCCGTGCAGGTCGGAGGAGAGGTTCTGCCAGCGTTCCGCGAGGACGCGCTCGACCAGGTCGAGGGCGCGCTGCCGGTGGCCGAGCCGGTCCAGGACGTGGGCGATGCCCGCGAGACCGTCGTAGAGCCCGAGCGGTGTGCCCGTCGGCGGCGGCGCGGTGCGGGCCAGCAGCCAGCGCTCGCCCTCCTCGTACCGCTGCGCGCCGACCGCGTCCAGCGCGTACAGCACCCCGGCCGCGCCGTGCGCGAGCCCGAGGCCGCCGCCGTCGTTGAACTGCGTGATGTCACCGGGGAAGAGCCGGTCCTCGCGTTCCGGAGTGGCCGAGGCGAGGAGCGCCTTCACCATGGAGTCACGGCTGTAGGGCCAGTCGCCGGGCTCGACGAAGGACGGGGCTGCGTTCAGGACCGTACGCTCGCCACCGGTGTCCGTGGCGGTGTCCCGGGTGATCTCCGCGACCGCCTCGTCGAGGAACTCCTTCGGCACGTCCGGGAACTGACGCAGGATCACCTCGGCCAGATGGGCTGCCTTGCCCCGGTCGACCACGAACAGCGTGGTCACCGGCAGGAACAGGGCGAGCCTGAGACAGGCCAGGGCGTAGCGGTCGACGTCGATGCCCTTGCGGTCCGGCGGGGCGAAGAAGCCGGGGTGGGCGACCACCTGGCGGCCGTTCTCCTCGACCGGCGCCGCCGCCTCGAAGTCGAGCAGGGAGACCGACTCCTCGTCGGGGCCGACCATGATGTTGAAGACATGCAGGTCGTTGAAGACGATCCCGCGCGCGTGCACCGCCTCCACGGCCCGTTCCACCGCCCCGTGGATCCGCACCGCCCACGCCGTGTAGTCGGCCACGGCCCCCGGATCGGGGTCCGGGGTGAGCAGCGGATGCCGCTCGGCGAAGAACGAGTTCAGCGGGCGCCCCTCCAGGAAGTCCATGACGAGGAAGCGGTGGTCACCGAGCGTGAACCAGTCCCGCACCTCGGGCACCACACCGGTCCCCGCGACCTGCTCCAGGGCGGCCTTCTCGCGCTTCAGCCGGGCGATCGCGTCCGCGCCGTCGGCCGCCAGGCCCGCGTGCGGCCGGCCCTCCTTGAGGACGACTTTGCGCCCGTCGCGGGTGTCGGTGCCCGTGTAGACCCCGCCGCCGTTGGAGAAGTGCAGCGCCTTCTCGATCCGGTACGGCAGCTCGCCGACCGTCGTGGTGTTCCGCGCCTCCAGGTGCGGCTCCAGGAAGGCGGGCAGTGTCACCCACTCGGGCACCTGGAAGGACGGCGCCCGGCGGTCCGGCACCAGCTTGCCCTCGCCGTCCCGTACCGCCGGCACCAGCGAGCCCCGGTCGTCGACGACGAAGGTGCGTGCGAACGCGCCGTAGCGGACGTAGAGGGGGCCCTCGTGCCAGCGCAGATCGGTGAGGATGTACGGCCCGTCGAAGCCCTCAAGCAGCTCGCCCAGCTCCCGCAGTACGTCGTGCAGCTGCTTCTCGTCGGCCGGGTAGACGGTGACGAACTTGCCGCTGGTGTCGCGGGCCGCGTACTTGGTGTTGCGCAGGTGCAGCAGATGCGGGCCCGGCACGAACTTGAACGAGATGCGCCGGGGCACGCAGTAGTCCCAGACGATCGCGGCGATCCGGTCCGCGTTCGCCCGGGTGGCCGAGGCGTGGATCTTCCAGCCCTGGGACGGGCCCGGCACCGGCTTCCCGTCCGGACCGAGCGGCGTGAGCGTCAGCCAGTCACCGATGCGTGCCGCGTCCCAGCCGTCCGGCACCGCACGGCGCGCCGTCTCGTAGACGGGCGCCTCGCCGGCCGAGATCCGGTCGGGCGTCTCGTAGAAGTGTCTGTCGGCGAGCGCGTACACCTCGTAGCGCTTGTCCATGCGTCCCCTTCCGTGGCCCGGCACCGAGCCTTCCAGCGGGGCGATGGCCACGGACAGTCACGGCTGTCACGAGATCACCGTGCGGAACGCATGCGTCAAGAAGTGTTCGAAAGGTTTCGAGCGCGTCTGACGGCAGAGACTCCACGGAACGCTCACAGGGGCTGCGCACCTGCCGTATAAGCGCTGTAATGGCGAAGTGGTGAGTGAGGGCGCTACGGGACGCAGAACGCGAGCGTTGCGTGCCGAAAATGCCCTGACATCGGTCACGGACGGTCCCGGATCGCCCGAAAGGCTGCGCCGTGTCCTCGAACAGGCGCTCGTCTTCGCCGGGGCCTCCCTCGCCGCTGTGTACACACCCGGCGAGGACGAGGACCTGCTGGGCCTCGTCGAGTCGGCCGGCGTCCCCCGAACGGTCTACGGACTGCACGACAGCTATCCGAGCTCGGGTGACTCCCCGCCCGCCGACGCGCACCGCTCGGGCCGGCCGCTCTTCCTCGGCCCTGAGGAGGCCGCCGCCTGCTCGGAGCCCCGCAGGGCGGGCCGGCGGGACTTCCACCTGGCCGTCCTGCCCGCGCACGGCGACGACGGCCGAGCCTGTCTCGTCGCCGTCAGCGAGGACCCGCACGGTTTCGACGACGAGGACCGCAAGTGCCTCGAACTGATCGCCGACGCGATCGTCTGCCCCGCCCCCGTGGTCGCCATGGACGGCACGGAACTGCGCTCCGACGCCTTCAGCCTCGCCATGGACACCGGCCGCATCGAGGTCGGCGACGGGATCCTGGAGCTGTTCGGCATGAGCCGGGCCGCCTTCGACGGCAAGGTCGAGACCCTGCTCGGCCTGACCGTCCCCGAGGACCTGCCCTCGCTGATGTCGCTGTTCGAGGCCGGTCACATGTCCATCGGCGACCGTGAGCTGGAGTTCCGCATCCTCCAGCACTCGGGGCCACCCAAGTGGCTCAGGCTGCGCGGCCGCATGCTCCCCGGCGGCGAGGACAGTCCCTCCCAGCTCGTGGGCACCGTCGCCGACGCGTCCACCCTGCGCTCCGACGTCACCGACGTGGCCCGCGTGCAGCGCCTGGCCGCCGCCCTGGCCATGGCCGGCACCGTCCGCGACGTCAGCCAGGCCGTCGTCTCCGCCCTGCGCGCCCCGCTCAGGGCCGACCGGATCGCCCTCGCCGAGCTGGAGAACGACCGGCTCGTCGTCACCGTCCTCGACCCACCCGAACCGGAGTCCTGGCCCGAGCTGTGGCGCCTGGAGTGGCGCAGCGAGTGGCCCGAGGCGCCGGTGCGGGCCATGCCCACCCTGGCCACCGCCCTGCGTGACGGCCGCGCCCAGATCTGGCCCGCCGGCACCGTCCTCGAACCCGCCCTCGCCGACGTCGGCCCCGGCGGCCTCGCGGTCCTTCCGCTGCCCGCCGCGGGCCGCATGGCCGGCGCCTGCCTCATCGGCTGGGACGCCCCGCACCACTTCGGCCCCGACGAACGCGCCCTGCTCACCGCCTCCGCGGGCCTCGCCGGACAGGCCCTGATGCGCGCCCACGCCCTGGACGCCGAGCACGAACTCGTCGGCATGCTCCAGCGCCAGCTGCTGCCCCGTCGCCTGCCCAAACTGCCCGGCGCGATCGCCGTCGCCCGCTATCTGCCCAGCACCGCGGGGCTGGAGCTCGGCGGCGACTGGTACGACGTGATCCCGCTGCTCGACAACCACGTCGCCCTGGTCATCGGCGACGTCCAGGGCCACAGCGCCGCCGCCGCGACCCTCATGGGCCAGATGCGCACCGCCCTGCGCGCCTACGCCGTCGAGGGGCACTCCCCGGACGTGGTCGTCGCCCGCGCCAACCGTCTCCTGATGGACCTGGAGACCGACCTCTTCGTCACCTGCGTCTATGTGGACCTCGACCTTGAGGAGGGCACCGCCTGGTGCGTGCGCGCCGGACATCTGCCGCCGGTGCTGCGCCACCCCGACGGCGCCACGGAGATCGCCGAGGCGGACGGCGGCCCCCCGCTCGGCGTGGTGGCCCAGGCCGACTTCCCGATGACCCCGCTCCGGCTGCGGCCCGGCACCCTGGTCGCCCTCACCACCGACGGCCTGGTCGAGTCCACCGAGGCCGACATCGACGAGGGCATGGACCGCCTCGCCCACGGGCTGGCCGTCGCCGACCCCGAACACCTCGGCCTCGTCGCCGACGCCCTGCTCGGAGGCGCCCGCCGCAGCGACGACGTCGCCCTGCTCCTGCTGCGCTACGACGGCATGGCCAGTCATCCGCTCCGGGAGAGCTGGACCGTCTGGCGGGTTCCCGAGGCCGCCCGGCACGCCCGCCGCTTCACCCGGCGCACGCTGCGCGTCTGGGGCGTCCCCGAGGACGCGATGGACACCGCTCTGCTCGTCGTCTCCGAGCTCGTCACCAACGCCCTCGTGCACACCGGCGGCCAGGTCCGCCTCGCCCTCACCCTCGTCGGCCGCCGGTTGCGCGTCTCCGTCGCCGACGCCTCGCCCCGCACCCCCGTCAAGCCCACCAACATCGGCTGGGAGGCCACCGGGGGCCGCGGCATCCTCCTCGTGGAGGCCGTGTCGGCGGCCTGGGGGAGTGTCCCCGTCAGCGGCGGCAAACAGGTGTGGAGCGAAATCGCACTGGACTCGTGAGGACGGGTACCCGGAGCGCACCATCCCCGCAGCAGAGAGGTACGTCATGACTCAGCACGTCAGCGACATCATGACCAGCGCCCCGGTCACCGTGGAACCGCAGACCTCCGTGACGGCCGTCGCCAGGATCATGCGCGACCAGGACCTCGGCGCCGTCCTGGTCACCGACGGCGACGAACTGCGCGGCCTGGTCACCGACCGTGACCTCGTGGTGCGCTCCCTCGCTGAGGGCGGCGATCCGGAGCAGACCACCGTGGTCGGCGCGTGCAGCGACGATCTGGTGACCGTCACGCCCGAGGACGACCTGGACCACGCCATCGAGCTCATGCGCGAACACGCCGTGCGCCGGATCCCGGTCGTCGACCACGGCCACCCCGTCGGCATCGTCGCCCTCGGCGACGCGGCCATGGAACGCGATCCGGGATCGGCCCTGGGCGACATCAGCGTCGCCCGGCCCAACACCTGAGCCGGGCAAGCCGATTCGGCCCCGCCGTCAAGTCCCGGTGCGCCCGGTCCCCGGCGAATGTGTGTACGGCGACGAGGGGCTGACGGGTCTCCCGGCCCGTTTGTCCCTCGTCTGCGGGGGGACCCGGGAGGGCAGCATGGAAGGACGGTGAACCGCCGTGACCTCGCAGACCGTTGAGAAACCCGTCGCACGCCGGCCCGAGACGGGCTGGTCCAGGACCCGCCGCCTGCAGGGCAAGGGAGACCTCCGGACCTGCCTGCCCGCGATCGAGGACCGGACCGCGACCACGACGGCAAGCACCGGGGAGGGCAACATCTTCCGCGGCGAGGACTGAGCGTCCACGCCGCGTAACACTCCAAGTCACCCCCAGGCCTTGGCCGGTTCCTCCGGATCCGGGCTAAGGTGACGCAGATGAAGGCTCTCGTGCTGTCCGGCGGGGCCGGTACCCGGTCGCGGCCGATCACGCACGCCTCGGCCGAACAGCTGGTGCCCGTCGCCGACAAGGCCGTCCCGTCCCACGGCCTCGAATGCCTCGCCGACGCGAGGATCACCCAGGCCGGGATGACCGTCGGCGACACCGCCGCGCGGGACCGGCTCGGCGCCGACGGCCTCGTGACGCGTCTCGGCGACGACTTGGACGTCGGTGGTGTCACCGACGTCGTCGACGAGTTCCGCGGCAGCCGCCCCGACGCCCGGATCCCGCTCACCCAGGTGCCAGGCCCGCGCGCCTTCGGCGTTGCCGAATTCGGCCCGGACGGCCAGGCGGTCGGTCTGGAGGAGAAACCGGCCCCCCACGCCTCCTTCCAGCACGTCGTCCTGGAGGAGGGCGCTCGGCTCACCGACTCACGCATCGTCGGTCCGGCCGTCATCGGCTCCGGAACCGACGTGCGCGGAGACCGCGGCAAGGTGCGGGTCCGCTCATGAGCCTTCTCGCCGCCGACGACGCGCGCTCCGGCGACCCGAGCCCCGCGTTCCTCGCCCGGAGGGCCCCCTTCCGTCTTCCCGCGCTTTGCAAGCCCTTTCCCTCAGGATCATGTTCCTGGGCGCGAAGTCCTGTCATGGGGAGCTCACAGCAGGTATGTTCCACGGAACCGGTTCTGGCCAGGGGAGCCGGTACGGACGGGTGCGGGGAGCGTTCCGGCACCTTGGACGACCCCTACCGGGTCGGCCCCACCAGCAGCGCGGCCCTCGACGGGCCCGCACCACGCCCCGCCATCGGTGCCCTCGGGTACGGCCGGTGGGCGGGGGCCGCGCCGGCCTAGCGCCGGGACCGGCGGTCCGCCCTGCACGAAGCACTGCCACACATCCGCAAGGAGATTTCCCAGTGAAACGTCACGAGTTCCTGCGGGGGCTCCACAAAGCCAGCGCGAACCGCAACTACCTGGAGATCGGCGTCAACGACGGCCGCAGCCTGACGTTCTCCCGGGTACCGAGCATCGCGATCGACCCGGCGTTCAAGGTGGTCTCGGAGATCCGCTGCGACGTCCACCTGGCGAAGGCCACCAGCGACGACTTCTTCGCGCGCGAGAACCCGCTGCAGCACCTCAAGGGCGGCCGTCACCCGCTGCGCAACATCGTCCGCAACCGCAGCCCCTTCGGCTACTGGCAGGACGTCACGCTCGACCTGTCGTTCATCGACGGCATGCACCTGTTCGAGTACGCGCTCCGCGACTTCATCAACGTCGAGAAGTACTCGGACTGGGCCAGCGTGATCGTCTTCGACGACATGCTGCCGCGCAACGTGGACGAGGCGGCCCGGGACCGGCACACCAACGCCTGGACCGGTGACGTCTACAAGGTGATCGAGGTCCTGAACCGCTACCGGCCCGACCTGGTGACGGTCCTGGTCGACACCGAGCCCACCGGCCAGCTCGTGGTCTTCGGCGCGGACCCGAACAGCACGGTGCTCAAGGACAAGTACGACGAGATCATCGCGGAGTACGTGGTCCCCGACCCGCAGAAGGTGCCGGAGACGGTCCTGGAGCGGACGGTGGCGATCAAGCCGGAGACGCTGATCGAGGGGGCCTTCTGGAAGCCCCTGGTGAACGCCCGCAACCGCGGCAGCAAGCGTGAGCGCAGCTGGGAACACCTGCGCGCCAGCCTGAAGCAGCTCAGCGACGCCGGCTGAGCGACTGGCGGTGAACCGGGGAGGACGCGTCGGCGTCCTCCCCGGATCTGTTGCTACCTGCCGTGTGCCCGCAGCCGGGCGACCAGCCTCCCGGCCAGCCGCCGCGCCCTGCTGACCAGGCGCTTTCCGCCGGCGGGCCGGGGCGGGCGCACGGCCACGACCTCGACCGTGCCCGCCTTCGCCCGCAGCGCGAACGGCAGCGGATGGAAGCGGGGCTCCGGCGCGTCGGGCGCCGGGCTCAGCTCGACCCGCCAGGGCGCTCCGGTCAGGTCTGCGACCGGCAGCTCCGCCTCCAGGAGGGCCGCGGAGCCCTGGGGACGCAGGATGCCGGGCACCTTCGCCGACGCGCCACCGGAGCCACGGGTGAGCCTCAACAGCACCGGTGTGTCACCGGGCACGTGGAACGGCACCGGCACCTCGACGCGGTCGCCGGAGACCGTGACCTCCCCGGGAGTGACCCGCCCGAGCTCCAGACGCTCGCCCGCCGTGTCGACGTCCAGGGCGAGCGTGCCCTGCTTCGCCGTCCAGTACGGCAGCACGACCCGGCCGCCCGCCACACCGGCGTCCGCGGCCGTACGCCCCTTGAGGGAGACCGGGCCCAGCCGGGACTGCTTGGTCCAGCCGCCGAGCTTGACGCGGACGAACACGTCCCACAGCCCGGCACCGAGCGGGCCGCCGTCGGCCGCGGTGGCCGGATCCACGGCCACGGTGCCCCGCAGCACCAGCCGCACCCTGCCGTCCTCGGCGGGGACCCTCTCCCGGGTGAACTCCACCGGCTGGAAGTACTGGGCGGAGCTGGCGCGTTCGCGCAGCAGCAGATCGACCGTGGCGCGCTTGAAGCCGGCCACGCTGTGGGCGCCGACCCAGTCCACGGCTTCCTCGACGGAGGCCGGCGGCTCGGTGAGCGGGGCGGCGCTGCCCTCGGAGGGGAATGTCATCGGCGTAGCGCGGGACGCGAGCTCGGCGGACAGGCCGACCCGCAGCACACCCTTGTCCCACTCGACGCCGTCCGGCTCGACCTTGGACGCGACGGAGGCCTCCCACTCGGCGAACTTCACCAGGTCGTCGAGCCGGCCGTCGGCGATCAGGGCGGCGACGACCTGCTGGGTGGGCTGGAGGCCGGCCGCGACACCGGGGCCGAAGCGCTCGACGACCACCCCGCGGATCTCGGTGAAGAGCTGCTCGCGGTAGTCCTCGGGCGCGGCGAGCAGCCGCTTTCCGCGCATCCGCTCGACCATCTCGTTGCGCAGCCAGCGACGGAACAACCGGTCGCGGGTCGGTCCCGGCTCCGTGTACTTCTCGACGACGTCGAGCGCCTCACGCAGGTTCCGGAAGTAGCCCACCGGGTCGAAGCGCTGGAAGCCCGCGTTGGAGGCGTCGTCGCGCTTGAGGTGGTAGTAGCAGACGTAGTCGGAGAGCACGGAGACGTTGTCCGCGCGCAGATACGCCTCCGTGACGAAGACGTGGTCCTCCAGTCGCCGCCTGCCCTCGGGGAAGCGCAGGCCGATCCGGTCGAGGAAGGCCCGCCGGAACATCTTGTGCGGTGTCAGGCTGTCGATCAGGGGGGCGTTGTCGACCGTGGCACGGGGGTGGTTGCGGCGGAACAGCTCCACCGGCACGCCCCGCCCCTTGCCGGCCATCTTGCCCACGACCACGTCGGCGCCGTTGGCGACCGCGTAGTCGTACATGCGCTCCAGGGCCTCGTCGCCGAGGTAGTCGTCGTTGTCGACGAACATGACGAACTCGCCCTGGGAGGCGGCGATCCCGACGTTGCGCGGCTTGCCCGACCAGCCCGAGGCCTCCTGGTGGATGACCTTGACGTTCTCGACCTCGGCGGCCAACTCGTCCAGCCGGGCGGGCGTGTCGTCGGTCGAACCGTCGTCCACGAAGATCGCTTCGTACTCGTCGGGGGGCAGTGACTGCCTGAGCAGCGAGGCGATGCAGTCCTCGATGTAGTTCCCCGGGTTGTAGACGGGGATGACGACGCTGACCTTGACCGGCATCGGTGTCCGGACTCCTTGGGTGGCTTGTGGCTTGCGTCACGGATCGACGCTTTGTGCGCCGATGTTAACGCCGACGGGTAAGTCCCGTGTCAGCAGGCCGTCTTGGCGAGTTCACCCAGGGGCGGGATCGCGGGGGCATGGCGTGGGCTTCGGCGGATGGACGGCGGTGAGGGGAGCGGTTGTCGATGCACGAGCACCCGAGGGGCGCGATGGCGGCGGTCAACTCCTCGGTGGCCCACCCCGCTCGCGTCCACAGCGCCTGGCTGGGCGGCCGTGACAACTACCTCGCCGACCAGGAGGCCGCGGCCAACGCTCGGATCGTCCCCGCAGTTCGCGCCAACCGGGCCTTCCTGGGGCGGGCCGTGCGCGAACTGGCCGGGAAGGCGGGTATCCGCCAGTTCCTCGACGTCGGCACCGGCATCCCGACCGCCGACAACACCCACGAGGTCGCTCAGCGGGTGGATCCGGGTGTCCGGGTCGTCTACGTCGACAACGACCCGATCGTCCTCGCCCACGCCCGCGCGCTGCTGATCAGTACCCCCGAGTCAGTACCCCCGAGGGCGCCACCGACTGTCTCCAGGCGGACCTGCGCGAGGTCGACCGCATCCTCACGGCGGCCCAGGAGACCCTCGATCTGTCGCAGCCCGTCGGCCTCATGCTGGTCGCGGTCCTCCAGTACGTCCCGGAAGCCGACGACCCCCACGGCATCACCCGGTGCCTCCTCGACGCCCTCGCCCGCGGCTGTCATCTCGTGCTCTCCCACCCGGCCGCCGACATCGGGGCCGAGGCGGTTGCCGCGTCCACGGGCGTCTCCAACGAGCGCGCCGCCGAGCACGCGGGTGCCACACCCCGCAGCCACGCCGACGTCACCCGCTTCTTCGACGGCACCGAACTCCTCGACCCCGGCGTCGTCCAGTTGCCCGAGTGGCGTCCCGACGCCGAATCCGGGCCCGGCGCGCTGCCCATGTGGTGCGGGGTGGGCCGCAAGCCCCTCTAGGGTGATCCCGTGCGCCTGCTGCTGATGTCCGACACCCACCTGCCCAAGCGCGCCAAGCAGCTCCCGGCCCCGCTGCTCGCCGAGCTCCCGCGCGCCGACGTCGTCTTCCACGCCGGTGACTGGGTGGACACCGCCACCCTCGACCTGCTGGAGAGCCGCAGCGCACGGCTCGTCGCGGTCCACGGCAACAACGACGGCCCCGACCTGCGCGCCCGGCTGCCCGAGGTGGCGTACGCCGAACTCGGCGGCCTGCGCTTCGCCGTCGTCCACGAGACCGGCGCCGCCCAGGGCCGCGAGGCGCGCTGTGCCGCCCGCTACCCCGACGCCGACGTCCTGGTCTTCGGCCACAGCCACATCCCCTGGGACACCACCGCCCCCGGCGGACTGCGGCTGCTCAACCCCGGCTCGCCGACCGACCGCCGCAGCCAGCCCCACTGCACCTACATGACGGCGACCGTGGCCGACGGCCGCCTCACGGACGTAACCCTGCACCGGCTGCCGCCGCGGATCGTTTCGCCCTAGGGATCACGGGCACCCGGGACTGTCAGTGCCGCCTGATACGACGGAAACATGGCCGCTACACCGGTAACGCTGCTCAGACGCGCGGTGCGTCCCGGGAACTCCGGGTCGCCGCGCACCGTCCTTGTCGTGATGTGCGCCGGATACTTCCTGGTGCTGCTCGACGTCACCGTCGTCAACGTCGCCCTGCCGGCCATCGGCTCGGGCCTCGGCACCGACGTCGGGGGGCTGCAGTGGGTCGTCGACGGATACGCGCTGGCGCTCGCCTCCCTCATGCTGACCAGCGGCGCGGCCGGGGACCGGTACGGCCACAAGCGGGTCGTGCTGACCGGCCTCGGCGTCTTCGGCGCCGGTTCCCTGGCCTGCGGTCTCGCCCAGAGCGTCGGGGTGCTCGTGGCCGCCCGGGTGGTCCAGGGCGTGGGCGCCGCCCTGCTGCTGCCGGGCACGCTCGCCATCATCGGCCGGGCCTTCCCCGACGACGCGGCCCGGGCCAGGGCGATCGGCGTGTGGGCGGGCATCGGGAGTCTCGCCCTGCCCGCCGGACCCCTCGTGGGCGGTGCCCTCGTCGACGGCCTCGGCTGGAGGGCCGTCTTCCTGATCAACGTGCCGGTCGTGGCGCTCGCCCTGCTGTGGTCCACGGCGGTCGTCCGCGAGAGCAGGGAGGACCGGGCCAGGCCCCTCGACCTGCCCGGGATGCTGTCCGGCGGGGTGCTGCTGCTCGCCACGACCTACGCCTTCATCGAGGGCGGACGCTCCGGCGCCGGCTCACCGGAGGTACTCAGGGCGGCCGCCGTGGGCGTGGCGGCCCTGGCGGTACTGGCCACGGCGGAACTGCGGCGCGGCGACGACGCGATGCTGCCGCCCGCGCTGCTGCGGCGTCCTGCCTTCGCCGTGGCCAACACGACCGCGGGGATCATGAACCTGTGCACCCTCGGCACGCTGTTCGTGCTGATGCTGTTCCTCCAGTCGGTGCAGCACCGCTCGGCCCTGCTCGCCGGCCTGACCGTCCTCCCCTTGTTCGCCCCGCTCGCGGTCATGGCGCCCGTCGGCGGGCGGGTCACCAGCCGGTTCGGTCCGCGGCTGCCCGCGGCGGCAGGGCTGCTGGTCGCCGCGTCCGGGCTCGCGCTGCTGGCCCGCTCCGGGGCCCACCCGGGGTACGCCGATCTGCTGCCGGCGTTCCTGCTGTGGGGGATCGGCTGCGGGCTGCTGACCCCCGCGGTCGTCGCGGCGGCCATCGCCACGGTCCCCGCCGAGCGCTCGGGCCTCGCCTCCGCGGTCAACAACACCGCACGGCAGACGGGCGGCGCGATCGGCATCGCGGTGGCGGGCGCCGTCGCGGGACAGCCCGGCGACCAGGCGCGTTTCCTGCGGGGTTTCCATGCCGTCGCGCTCGGCTCGGCCGGCCTCTACACGGCCGCCGCGGCGCTGGCGCTGACTCTGCTGCCGGGAGCGCTGACGCCGACACACCGGCACTCATGACGGTCCGGGCCGCTCCGAATGCAGGGGAACGGCCCGGACGCTGCGAGTGTGCGTTCTCACGGACCTCCTTCCCGATCGGAGGTGGGGCGAGGGTTTCGGACGCCCTCTCCCGCTGCCCGCCGCCTACCCCTCTGAGTGCGGCTCACACCCGTCGAGTCCACATTCGCCGTATCCGGGTGGTCGCGACCACCCGACGGCGACCGCCACCAGTGCCGGGCGCGGCCCGCTTGGCCACCGGTACGCCGATCGTGCGCAGCAGATCGAGCGCCTCGTCGTCGGGCTCCTGGGCGGGTCGGAACGGCTCCGCAGCAGTCCTCAGCAGTCTCCTGCTCGTCCGTCCGCCCCGGCCTTGTCTCCGCCTCGCCCAGCCGATCCGCCAGGCACCGGGCGAACCGGCCGATCAGCCAGTCGCCGACCTCCGCCGGCACACCCGGTCCGACCTCCGCCGGCACACCCCGTCCGAACTGCGCCGGCCGCCCGGTCACCGCCGGATCCGTCCGCACCGACACAGCCGTAGCGCCGTCCTGCCCGGTGAGCGTGCCGGTCACAGCGGCCCGTGCGGGACCCCTGGCCGCGGGTCTCCCGGCCGCTCGCGATCAGCACCATGCGGTGCGCGGACTTGTCCTGCTCCTCGAAGACGGCGGTCCCCGGTACGCCACCGTGATCGGTCCGGCCTCGACCTTCACGGAGCCGGTCACGGTCTTGCCGTCGTAGTTCTCGACACTCGCCCCGGGCACACAGGGCGCGACCCGCTCGATGTCGAGGAGCGCCCGCCAGGCCTCGTCGACCGGGACCGGCACGGTGAACTCGTAGTGCAGTGCCATGGCTTCCTCCGTGCAGGCTTCACGAAGACGGATGGATCGCCCCCGCCGTCGCCGTCAGCGGGGCACCGCTGCCGCCCCAGCGCAGCGCGACGATCTCGGCGGCCACGGACACGGCGACCTCCTCCGGTGTACGGGCACCGAGGTCGAGGCCGACCGGCGAACGCAGCCGCGCCAACTCGGCCCCGGTCAGCCCCGATTCGGTCAGCCGCTTCATCCGGTCGTCGTGAGTGCGCCGGCTGCCCATCGCCCCGATGTACGCCGCGGGCAGGCGCAGCGCCTCCTCCAGCAGCGGCACGTCGAACTTCGGGTCGTGGGTCAGGACGCAGATCACGGTGCGTTCGTCGGTGTCGGTGCCGCCGAGGTAGCGGTGCGGCCAGTCCACGACGACCTCCACGCCCTCAGGGAAGCGCTTCGGCGTGGCGAAGACCGGGCGGGCGTCGCAGACCGTGACCCGGTAGCCGAGGAAGGCGCCGATCCGGGCGACCGCGGCCGCGTAGTCGATCGCGCCGAAGACCAGCATGCGAGGTGGCGGGGCGAAGGAGTGCAGGAAGACGGTGACCGCGTCCTCGCGCCGCTCGCCGTGCGGGCCGTAGTGCCTCAATCCCGTTGCTCCCAGGGCGAGTTCGCCGCGCGCGTCGGCGGTGACCGCCACGTCAAGGCCGGTACTGCCGAGGGCCCCCGCGACCCGGTCCGGCCACACGGCAAGCGTGGCACCGCGCGGTGCGGGGCCGTCGGTCACCGTCGCCACGGTCACCGGGCGGGCCGCCGCGACCGACTCCGCGATCTCACCGAACGCGGGATCGTGGGCGGCCGTCACGGGACGTACGAGAAGCGTGATCTCCCCGCCGCAGGTGAGCCCCACCGCGAACGCGTCCTCATCGCTGTACCCGAAGGTCTCCAGACGGGCCTCGCCGCTCGCCACGACCTCCTGGGCCAGCTCGAACACGGCCCCCTCGACACAGCCGCCGGACACACTGCCGACGACCTCGTCGTCCGGACCCACGGCCATGGCCGCGCCCGGATCGCGCGGCGCGCTGCGGCTCGTCGAGACCACCGTCGCCAGTCCGAACGGCACCCCTGCCGTGTACCAGCCGTTCAGCACCGGGAGGATGTCACGCATCGTCGGCTCCTTTCACCACCGCCGCCAGACGCTCCGGCGCGGCCAGGGCGCGTAACCGGGGCGCCCCTGGCGCCGATTGGCCCAGATCACCCGGTGCGCCAGCCGGTGCAAGCGTCGCATCCGCGCCGCGAGCAGCTCCGGATCGCCACGCTCCCAGCCGCCCGACAGCACCACCACGACCGCCCCACCGAGCCGGGTACCCACCGCGCCAGGGCGGCCATCGCCAGACCGGGATCCGGGCCTGGGCCGGTCCCGCGTCCTGGTCGGCGAACCTGCCTCATGCAGAAAGTCACTGGCTTCCCGTTCCCCCATGCGGTGAGATTTCCGACGTGACGCTTCACGAGGATGAGATTCCGGTCGACGAGACGCTGGTACGGTCACTACTGAAGGCACAGCGCCCGGAGTGGGCCGACCTGCCACTGTCGCCAGCGGGCGCGGGCACGGACAACACGATGTATCGGCTGGGCGATGACCTGCTCGTGCGACTTCCACGAACCGCCGACAACGGACAGTCCGTGCGAAAGGAGCAGGAATGGCTTCCTCGCCTGGCGCCCTTCCTTGCGTGTCCCATTCCCGAGCCCGTCCACGCCGGGACGCCCACCCACGACTTCCCGCTGGTCTGGTCGGTCCACCGATGGATCGACGGTGAGGAAGCCGGCCCCGCCACCGTCCAGGACTGGGCCGCCTTCGGAGCCGACCTGGCGGCGGTCGTGAGGGAACTCCACGGCATCGACCTGATGGGTGCGACTCGCGCAGATGGCCTCAGCTGGTACCGCGGAGGCAGCTTGGGGCCGTGCGACCGGTGGGTCGCCAGGTGTCTCGACGATTGCCGAACGACTGTGGGTTCTGAGATCGACGTGGACTCCCTGGAACAGTTGTGGCGAGCCGCGCTCACACTGCCCGAGCCCTCCGGCCCTCACGTATGGCTCCACGGCGACCTCAAACCGACCAACCTCTTGGTCCGGGAAGGCAAGCTCCACGCAGTCATCGACTTCGGAGGACTCTCTGTCGGCTTTCCCGACGCCGAGCACGCCACTCTCTGGGACCTGCCGCCACAAGCACGACAGGCCTACTGGGACACCCTGAACCTCGACGATGTGACCTGGACCCGCGCCCGCGCCTGGGCCATCGCGGTGGGCGTCAGCGGCATCTCCTACTACTGGCGCACCTTCCCCGCCTTCGTCGCCGAGTGCCGAGCACGACTGCGGGCAATCCTCACTGACGCCGCTGGCTGACCCCGCTGGTCCTCGTCGAGGCGCTGCGCCGGGCGGGCACCCAGGTGTACGGACCGACGCACCGGCTCCGCGTCGAGGCCCCGGCCGGCACCCTCGGGGCCCTGCTGCCGGTGCCGGCCGCGCTGCGGGCCGTACCGCACACCACCGAGACGCGCGGCGACCGCTGCGTCCTGGAGGGTGTGGTGCCGGCCGCCCGGGTGCACGCACTGGAGCAGCGGCTGCCCGGACTCGCCCGTGGCGAGGGGGAGTTGGAGAGCGGCTCCGCCCACTACGCGCCGGTCTCCCACGGAACCGTTCCGCGGCGCCCACGCAGTGATCACAATCCCCTCAACCGGAAGGAGTATCTGTTGAACGTGACGCGTCGGGGCGACGGATGAGGCGTCAGATGCGACGAAAGTGAAACTTACTCATCAGTCAGATGGTGTTGACGTTGTACCGAAATGGTCGGACTGTAATGGACATGCCGAATAAACGCGCACGTCTGCTCGTTGTTCTGGTTGTCCTCTGCGGATTCCTGACGTTCGCGGGCGCCCGACCCGCCCCCGCCGACGCCCTCACCGACTCCCTCTCCTTCGACGACACCCCCCTGACCGTCCAGAACGGACGGTTCGTCGACGGCAACGGCCGCGAGGTCGTGCTGCGTGGCTACAACGTCTCCGGCGAGACCAAGCTCGCCGAGAACAAGGGCCTGCCCTTCGCATCGGTCGCCGACGCCAGGAAGTCGGCGACCGCGCTGAGAGCCCTCGGCGGCGGCAACTCCGTGCGCTTCCTGCTGTCCTGGGCCTACGCGGAACCGGTGAAGGGCCAGGTCGACACCACGTATCTGGCGAACGCCACCGCACAGATGCGCGCGTTCCTCGACGCGGGAATCCGGGTCTACCCCGACTTCCACCAGGACCTGTACTCCCGCTGGCTGTTCAACTCGGGCAGTTGGTACACCGGCGACGGCGCCCCCGCGTGGGCCGTGGCGCTCGGCAACTACCCCGCCGAGTCCTGCGGCATCTGCCTGCTGTGGGGCCAGAACATCACCCAGAACGGCGCGGTCAAGGCCGCCCAGTACGACTTCTGGCACAACAAGTACGGCCTCCAGGACTCCTTCCTGGCCACCGCCCAGAAGACCATGGCGTACCTCAAGGCGAACCTCGAAACCGAGGAGTTCGCCGGCGTGGTCGGCTTCGACCCCTACAACGAGCCCTACGCGGGTACGTACGACTCCGGCCAGAACAGCCGCACCTGGGAACGTGACCTGCTCTGGCCCTTCTACGTGAAGTTCCGGGCCCGGATGGACGCGGCGGGCTGGACGGACAAGCCCGCCATGGTCGAGCCGAACCTGTTCTGGAACGGCAACGTGAGCAAGGAGGAGGGCGGCCTTCTCGACGCGGGCACGCTCGGCTCCCGGTATGTCTTCAACACCCACTTCTACGACCAGAAGGCCATCTCCGGCATCCTGATGTGGGGCAACGCCTCCGACGGCCAGTACGTCACCGACTTCGGCACGGTACGCGACCGTGCGGCGGCCGCCGGGACGACGGCCGTGGTCAGCGAGTTCGGGCACCCGCTGAACGGCTCGACCGCGGGCAAGGCGCCGACCGTCCTCAAGGCCATGTACCAGGCCCTGGACTCCCGGGTGAAGGGCGCCAACTGGTGGTCCGCGCCCACCGGTTCGGGGCCGGTCCTCTCCGGCACCCAATGGCAGTGGGACATCTACAACGGCCGCCACCACGAGTTGATGAACGACAACCCCGACAAGGTCCTCACCTCGGGCGACGCCTGGAACGACGAGGACCTGTCGGCCGTGAAACTCGACGACTCGGGCACGGCGGTGCTCCGCCAGGACGCCCGGCTCCTCGACCGGATCTACCCGAGTGCCACCGCGGGGACGACCCTCGCCTTCACCTACGAGGACCGCTCACGCGACGGCTCCACGACCCTGACGTGGAACCCGGTGCCGAGCAGCCTGCCGAACGTCTCGTCGCTGGTCGGCTCCGGCCAGTACTCGGTGCTGGTGTGGCGCTCGGGAAGCGGCTCCGCCCCCACCGAACTCCACCTGCCCGCGTCCTTCCCGAACCCGGTGACCACGGTGGTCTCCGACCTGGGCACGGTCCACGGCCCTCCGGCGTACAGCTCGTCGACCCCGGTCGGGGCGGCCCCCGAGCCGGGCGGCACGGGGAGCCGACGGCTGCTGCTCACCGACTCGGACTCCGGTGTCCTGCACTACGCGCTGGTGACGAACGGGACGACCGCGCCCTCCGCGTCGCTGCTGAGCGCGGCCAAGTCGGAGCTCTCGGCCTGGGTGGCGCAGAAGTTCTGACCCCACGCAGCCGGCCCGGCCTCCAGGTGGAGGCCGGGCCGGCTGCATCATCCGTCAGGACCGCGCGGGTCGCGTTCCGGCTAGGAGGCGGGACTCGTCCAGTCGGCGGCCACATGCCCGAGGCGCACTCGCTGCGGATGGTCGCCCACCGGCACCGACACCGTCTTCTGCCCGGTCGCGAAGTCGATCGCGGTGACCTGGTCGGCACCGCTCTCCGAGACGACACAGCTCTTGCCGTCGCCGCTGACGGTGGCCCAGTAGGGCTTCGAGGCGGGGACGAGCGGGCCCTCCTGGAGGGTGGTGCGGTTCACGACGGTCGCGTAGTCGTCCATCGTGCCCGCCACGCACAGCTTGCTGCCGTCCGGGCTCATCGAGATCCCGTGGTGGCGCGAGTCGTTGACCATGGTGGTGCGGTCGTCGCTGGTCGCGGGGTTCTTCGGCAGGGTCTTCGTACGGGTGATCTTGTCGGTGGCGACGTCGTACTCGAAGAAGCCGTTGAAGAACGACACCTGGAAGTACAGCTTGGACTCGTCCGGCGAGAACACGGCGGGCCGGACGGCGTCGGAGTAGTCCGTGAGGCCGATCGCGTTCAGCTTGTCCCGCATGTCGATCGTCTTGACCTGCTTGTAGGTGGTCGCGTCCACCACCGTGATGTGCCGGTCGCCCTTCGTCCAGTCCAGCCAGGGCGCGTCGGAGTCGGTGTTCACGTCACCGATCGCCATGTTCCAGATGTACTTGCCGTCCTTGGTGAAGATGTTCTCGTGCGGCTTGTCACCGGTGGCGAAGGAACCGAGTTGCTTGCCCGTATTGATGTTCAGCACGTGCACGGTGTTCGCGGTGGAGGCCGACACCGCGACCCGGGTGCCGTCGGGGGAGACCGCCATGTGGTCCGCGCGGTAACCCGACACCGGGAAGCGCCAGTTGACGTTCCCGGTGGCCACGTCGATCGACACGACGTCCGCGAAGCTCGGCCGCGAGACGACCACCGACTTGCCGTCCGGCGTGGAGTACATGTCGTCGGCGAACTGGTCGTGGCCTTCGCCGACGCTGTTGCGGATCGCCATGAAGTAGATCCACTTGATCGGATCGGCGTTGATCGCCGCCATCCGGGCGTCCTTGTCGGGGATGACGTTGATCCGGCCGATCTTCGCCAGGTCGCCGGAGGACTTGATGACGTCGGCCGTGCCGTCCCAGTTGTTGGCCACGAACAGCACCTCGCGCAGGGCGGCGGTGTCCGCGGCGGAGGCGGTGGTCGCGGGGGCGGTGACGGTCAGGACGACGGCGGCGGCCATGGCCCACAGGTGTCTGGTTCTCGGAACAGGCATGACGGGTCTCCCTCGGGCGGCTCGTGACGGGGGCATGCCAAGGTGGCAAAACTGAAGATGCGTGCTTTCAGATTTAACTTACTGCAAAGTAAGGAAGGGGGGCCCTTCTCCACAAGACTGCGTACACGACAAAATTGGCGCTCATACGGAAGGCCGGACGCTCCGGCCCGAGTGGGAGGTGCGGTGACGGGCAGGCTCAAGGCCCCGACCGGTCGCTACGGCGGCAAGACAGCCGAGGAGCGGCAGGCCGAGCGGCGCCGCCGCTTCCTGGACGCGGCACTCCAGCTCTTCGGGGACACCCCCGGCTACCGCGCCACGACCGTCGCGGCCCTCAGCGAGGCCGCGGGCCTTTCCACCCGCCAGTTCTACGAGGAGTTCCGCACCCTCGAGGACGTCCTGGCCGAGCTGCACCTCGAGGTCAACGACTGGGCGACGGCCGCCGTGCTGACCGCGGTGGCCGACGCGGACCGGCTGCCGCTCGCGGAGCGCGCGGCAGCGATCTTCCGCGCCTACGCGGCGAACGTCACCTCGGATCCGAGGCGCGTGCGGATCACGTTCGTGGAGATCATCGGCGTCAGCGCCCGGTTGGAGGAGCAGCGGCTGGCCCGTCGGGCGCTCTGGGTCGATCTGGTGTGCGCCGAGGCGAACCGGGCCGTGGTCAGGGGGGAGGCGGCGCTGCGGGACTACCGGCTCGCGGCGACCGGGTTCATCGGCAGTGTGAACGGGCTGCTGCACGACTGGAGTGCGGGGTGGGTCGACGCGACCCTGGACGAGGTCGTGGAGGAGCTGGTGCGGCAGCTGCTGGGGATTCTGCAGCCGCCCGGGTGGGAGCCCGCTCAAGGGTGAGAGCGGAGCCGCGACGCGCCTCCGCAGGCGCGCGGTCGTCAGCCTCCCAGCCGGTTCACCGCCTCCACCACGGGGGCAGTGCCGTCCTCCGCACGGATGTGCGCGCCCAGCGTCCGTGCCGTCTCCCGACATCCGGTGTCCCGCGTCGCCCGGACGAGTGCCGCCCCCAGCGCGTCGGCGGTCAGACGCCGCAACGGCAGGGCGCACGGGGCCACGCCCAGCGCGACCAGCCTTGCCGCCCAGAAGCTCTCGTCGAACTGGATCGGTACCGGTACCGCCGGAACCCCGGCGCGCAGGCCGGCCGCCGTCGTGCCCGCACCCGCGTGGTGGACCACGGCCGCCATCCGCGGGAAGAGCGCGGAGTGCGGCACCTCGTCGATGGTCATCATGTCGTCGCCGGTCGCCGTCAGGCCCGCCCAGCCGCGCTGGATCACACCGCGCAGTCCGGCCCGGCGCAGGGCGCGCACGATCTCGGTGCTGACCCGGACGGGGTCGGGCACGGTCGCGCTGCCCAGGCCCACGAAGGCCGGGGGCGGGCCGGCCTCGATGAAGTCCCGTAGATCGTCGGGGAGCGGCGCGTCGCCGTCGTACGGCCACCAGTAGCCCGCCACGTCGAGCCCGGACCGCCAGTCGCGAGGCCGGCCGACCACGCGCGGGCTGAATCCGTGCAGCACCGGCCAGCCCTGCCGTTCACGGGCGCGGAGTGCCGCGGCCGTGCCCATGGGAGGCAGGCCCAGCCGGGCCCGGACCGGTGGGAGGGCCGCGGCGAAGACCTGTTCCACCGCAAGGTTCAGGCCCACTCCGGCCATCCGGTTGGCGAGGGCGCCCCAGGAGCCGACGCCCAGCATGGGTGGTGCGAACTCCCGGGTGGCCGCGAGGGGTTGGAGGTTGAGACCCAGGCTGGGCAGTCTCAGGCCCGCGGCGATGGCGTGGCCCAGCGGGGCCACCGATCCGGAGAGCAGGAGCGCGTCACTCACCCGGGCTGCGGCCACCAGGTCGTCGGCCATCTCCACCGCCAGCGCCCGCGCCATCGCGACCACGCGCGCCAGCTTGCCCGCACCGGTCGTACTGCGGTGCAGCGCCCGTCCGCGCGAGGACTCCAGCTCCGCCCGAGGATCGACCGGCAGGGCGTGGAAGCCGATCCCGGCCCGCGCCGCCAGCGGTTCGAAGCGGCCGTGGGTCACCAGGGTGACCTCGTGTCCGGCCCGCGCCAGGCCGTGCCCCAGGCCGGTGAACGGGGCCACATCGCCCCGGGAGCCCGCTGTCATGATCGCTACCCGCACGACGGACAGTATGGCGCCGGGGGCTGCCGTCCCGCGCGAACGACCCGTGCACACCGGCCAGTTCACTCCTGTCACAGCCGTTGACTTCACCCTCGGGGGACTCTAGCTTCGGCGCGCATGGTGTTCGAATAGCCGATCCTTGTTCGATATCTCGACCAGCTCGGTGCCCCCGCCAGAAGGAGCCGCATGTACCCCCCGCCGCGAAAGACCCCCAGAGGTCTCGCAGGACGTTGCAGAGCCGCCGCCGTCCGCGCTCTCGTCCTCGCCCTCACCGCCACCGCCGCGCTGCTCTTCGCCCAGCCGGCCCCCGCACAGGCCGCGACCACCCGGCAGACAGCGGTCCCTGCGGCGCCGATGGGCTGGGCCTCCTGGAACAGCTTCGCCGCGAAGATCGACTACTCCGTGATCAAGGCGCAGGTCGACGCGTTCGTCGCGTCCGGTCTTCCGGCGGCGGGATACAAGTACGTCAACATCGACGAGGGCTGGTGGCAGGGCACTCGCGACAGCGGCGGGAACATCACCGTCGACGAGTCCGAGTGGCCCGGCGGCATGAAGGCCATCGCCGACTACATCCACGGCAAGGGCCTCAAGGCGGGCATCTACACCGACGCGGGCAAGGACGGCTGCGGCTACTACTACCCGACGGGCCGCCCCGCCGCCCCCGGCTCCGGCAGCGAGGGCCACTACGACCAGGACATGCTCCAGTTCTCCCAGTGGGGCTTCGACTTCGTGAAGGTCGACTGGTGCGGTGGTGACGCGGAGGGACTCGACGCGAAGACGACGTACCAGTCGATCAGCGACGCGATCACCCGGGCCACCGCCACCACGGGCCGTCCGATGACCCTCTCGCTGTGCAACTGGGGCAGGCAGAACCCGTGGAACTGGGCCCCGGGACAGGGCGCGATGTGGCGGACCAACGACGACATCATCCTCTACGGCAACAAGCCGTCGATGACGAACCTGCTGACCAACTTCGACCGGAACCTGCACCCCACCGCCCAGCACACCGGCTACTACAACGACCCAGACATGCTGATGGTCGGCATGGACGGCTTCAGCGCCGCACAGAACCGCACCCACATGAACCTGTGGGCCGTCTCCGGAGCCCCGCTCCTGGCCGGCAACAACCTGGCCACCATGACCACCGAGACCGCGAACATCCTCAAGAACCCCGAGGTCATCGGCGTCGACCAGGACCCACGTGGCCTCCAGGGCGTCAAGGTCGCCGAGGACACCACAGGGCTTCAGGTCTACGGCAAGGTCCTGGCCGGCACCGGAAACCGTGCCGTCGTCCTCCTCAACCGCACCTCCTCCGCCCAGAACATCACCGTCCGCTGGTCCGACCTCGGTCTGACCAACGCCAACGCGACCGTTCGTGACCTGTGGGCGCGCTCCGACGTCGGCTCGTACGGCACGGGTTACACCACGAGTGTCCCGGCGGGCGGTTCGGTGATGCTCACGGTCACCGGCGGCACCGAGGCGGCGAGCAGCACGTACACAGGCGCCTCGAGCTTCACCGGCGTGGTCGCCGGAAACACCGGGATCAAGACCGTCGACGTCGCCTACACCAACAACACCTCGGCGGCCCGCACCGCGACCCTCAAGGTCAACGGCCAGGGCGCGACCACGGTCTCCTTCCCGCCCACCGGCTCCTCCCAGGGCAGTGTCTCGGTCCAGGTCGGCCTGTCCAAGGGCTCCTCGAACACGCTGACCTTCACCGGCGCACCCACCCTGGCCGACATCACGGTCCGCCCGCTGCCCGGCACGAACAGCACCCTCGCCGTCGGCACCCAGTCCGGCCGCTGCCTGGACATCTACGACAACACGATCACCAACGGCACCCAGGCCGAGCTGTGGGACTGCAACGGCGGCCAGAACCAGCAGTGGACGTACACCTCGCGCAAGGAACTCGTGGTGTACGGCAACAAGTGTCTGGACGCCTACAACCTCGGCACGACCAACGGCACCAAGGTCGTGATCTGGGACTGCAACGGCCAGAACAACCAGAAGTGGAACGTGAACAGCGACGGCACGATCACCAACGTCAACGCCGGTCTCTGCCTGGACGCCTACGGTGCGGGCACGGCCAACGGCACCCAGACGGTCCTGTGGTCGTGCGGCGGCCAGGCCAACCAGAAGTGGACGCTGAACTGATCTAGCCCTGCCGGGCGGCGGCCACCGCCGCGTCGACGGTCTGCTCCAGCAGCGTGGCGATGGTCATCGGACCGACCCCGCCCGGCACCGGCGTGATCAGCGAGGCCCGCTCCACCGCGGAGTCGAAGTCGACGTCACCGACGTTCCCGGCGTTGTATCCGGCGTCGACGACGACCGCGCCGGGCTTGATGTCCTGGCCCCGGATCAGGCGGGGCCGGCCCACCGCGGCGACCACGATGTCCGCCTCCCGTACGGCCGCCGACAGGTCCGCCGTACGGGAGTGGCAGTAGGTCACCGTGGCGTCCCGGGCGAGCAGCAGCATGCCGGCCGGCTTGCCGAGGATCGCGCTGCGGCCCACGACCACGGCCCGCTTGCCGGCCGGGTCGACGTCGTACTCGTCGAGCAGCCGCATGATGCCGCCGGGTGTGCACGACACGAAGCCCGGCAGTCCGAAACTCATCGTCGCGAAGGACGCGAAGGTGACGCCGTCGACGTCCTTGTGCGGAGCGATCGCTTCGAACGCCGCCCGCTCGTCGATGTGCGGGCCCATCGGGTGCTGGAGCAGGATGCCGTGCACGGTGGGGTCGGCCGACAACTCCCGTAGGGTGCCGACGAGTTGGCCGGTGGTCGTGGCCGCGGGCAGCTCCACGTGCCGCGACTCGATACCCGCCTTGCGGCAGCGGTTGCGCTTCATGCGGACGTAGGTGACGGAGGCGGGATCCTCGCCCACCAGCACCGTCGCGAGACAGGGTGCCCGTCCGGTGCGCTCGGTGAGGTCGGCCGCCCGCTTGGCGGTCTCCTCGAGGATGCGCCCGGCGAGCGCGGTGCCCTCCATGAGCCGTGCCTGAGACATGATCCACTCCTGAGCCGATCGAAGGAATCGCCCAGGCGCACGGCATCGGGTGTGCGGACCGCTCCCCGGTGGTGCTCCACCTCAGCGCCAGTCACGGTCCGTACCTCAGATTAGCCGACGCGCCACGGCGGTCACGATCCGCTCTCCCGCGGCGGAGCCGTCGGATCGGCCCCCGCGAGGAAGCCGGCCGCCTGGGCGTGGACCGGGTCGGCGCCGATCGCCCCGGCCCAGCGGGCGATCTCCCCTGCCAGCGCGGTCGCCCCGGCCTCGTCACCCGTGTCCCGGGCCAGGACCGCGAGGAGCAGCTGCTGGCTGAGCACACCGGGGACCATCCCGGCCCGAGCACCCAGGGCGGCGGCCCGCCGCCAGCGATCCAGGGCGCCCTCGTGATCGCCGGCGTCGTGGTCGTGATCGCCGAGGTGCCGCAGCGCCTCCCGGACCAGCAGATCGTCACCGCCCGACTCACCGGCGCCCAGCGCTGCCTCGTAGTGGGCGGGGGCGGCCGTACGCTCCGCGAAGAGATTGTCGGCGATCAGCCCCAGGTACATCGAGGCCCAGCCGCGCCGCACCTCGTCCGGGGCCTTCTCGCGCAGGTCGTGCGCGTCGCGCCGGAGGCCGGCGAGTGCCTCGGGATCCTTGCCCTCGGGGCCGGGCCGGAAGGTGCCCTCGCTGCGCAGCAGCCGGAAGTAGGTGTGCCGCAGCCGGACGAAGGCCAGCTCCCAGTCGGCGCCCGACGACTCCTTCTCCGCCTGCTCGACACGGCCGGCCGTGAGGTCCGTACCGCCGAACCAGTCGCTCTGCTGGGCGACCTCGGCCGCCGCGAGAGCGAGCCGGGCACGGTCCCCGGCGGTGTCGCAGGTCGTCGCGTCCAGCAGGCGCAGTGCCCGCTCCCACCGTCCCGCCAGTGACAACTCACGTGCGGACGCGAGGAGTTCGTCGAGTTCTACGGTTGTGTTCGTGGTGTTCGTCATGGCAGGGGAAGGTAGTCAGACGAAAAACCATCCACAAGAAAACCATTGCAGGGGGCGGGTAATGCGGGACTCGGTCGACCGGCACGTCGAGGTGTGGGCGAAGGAACTCGACTGGATGGACCCCGTCAAGGAGGCGATCTTCGCGCGGCTTGCCATCCTGGCCCGGTACGCGTACCGGGTCCGCCGTGACACCCTCGACTCCGACGGACTGCGGAACTGGCAGTACAAGGTGCTGCTGACCCTGCGCCGGCTCGGCCCGCCGTACACCGGGAGCCCCTCGCTCCTCGCCGATCACCTCGGACTGACCCGTGGGGCCCTGTCGGCCCGGCTGGCGCCGCTGGAGGACGCCGGGCTGATCGTCCGGACGCATGAGGACGACGACCGGAGACGGGTGCGGGTCCGGCTCACCGAGGCCGGCCACGCCGCGTTCGAACAGCAGGTCGCCTCGGAGGAGGCGGGTGAACTCGAGCTGCTCTCGGTGCTCACCCCGGCGGAGCGGGGAACCCTCGCCGACCTGCTGCGGAAACTGGTCGTGGCCGCCGAGTCCGCCCCGGACGAGCCGGGAAGGCCCAGGTCAGCAGTGATGTGACGGGGCCCTCCCGGCTCCGGTTGCTACTCGTCCCATGCCTCGACGATGATCTGCTCGGAGATCTTGCCGTCGCGCAGGGTGACCATCGACTCCGACAGGACGCGCATGCCGTCCGCGTACTGGCAGGACTCGCTGTAGGCCGCGCGATCGCCCTGGACCACGCACCCTTCCAGTTTGTGGGTCATGTCGCGGCTGTAGACGTCGGTCAGCATCTGGCCGATCTCGTCACGGCCGTGCAGGACCTTGGGGTTGCTGGGTGTGGCGTTCCGGTTGACGAGGCGTATCTCCGCGTCGTCCGCGTACAGAGACAGAAGTGTCTCCGGGGTGTGTCCTTCGATGCCCTGGCGCAGGATGTCGGTGTCGAAGCCGGGTCGTGCCGCGGTGCCCATGATGACCTCCTTCGAAGGCCCCGGCCGACAAGGAGCGGGCCGCAGGCCTCTTTCTTCGAGACTCCTCCGCCCCGGCGGTCACGGCAAGCGCAGCCGGGCGCTCCGCCTGACGGGTGAGCGGCGCCGGGCGGCCGTGTCGGCGGGGACCCGGCCCGCGTTGCTGCAGACATGATCTCAACTCGACGTATCGTCGCCGCCGTCGGTCTCGCCGTCGGCGTCACCGGCCTCACCGCCCCCCTCGCGAACGCGGCCGACGCGGGCGGCCCGGACGCCGGGCAGCTCAGCCCGATCGCCGTGCTCGACTCGCTCGCGGTGAGCGACATCCCCGCGGAGCACCAGGACGAGATCCCGCGCGCCTCCGAGCAACTGGCGGCGCTCAACCAGTTCAAGAAGCTGAACGAACTGCGCCAACTCACCGGCCTCGCCGCCCCCGTCACCGGGCTGCTGCCGGGTATCAGGGGCTGAGTCCCTCGCACGGACACCGAGGGCCGCCCGGTAGTCCGGGCGGCCCTCGAAGTCTGTGCGGGAGACTCGTCTCAACCGGCGGTGGCCAGGAACTGGGTAGCGGCCAGCTCCGCGTACAACGGATCTCCGGCGACCAGTTCCCGGTGCGTCCCCACCGCGCGGACGCGTCCCGCGTCCATGACCACGATCCGGTCCGCCATCGTCACCGTGGACAGCCGATGCGCGACCACCAGCACCGTCGTCGTACGCGCCACATCCGCCACGGTGTCCCGCAACGCCGCCTCGTTCACCGCGTCCAACTGGGACGTGGCCTCGTCGAGCAGCAACAGCCGGGGCCGCCGCAACAACGCCCGGGCGATCGCCACCCGCTGCCGCTCCCCGCCCGACAACTTGGTCCCCCGATGCCCGACCAGCGTCTCCGACCCCCTGGGCAGCCTGGCCACCAGACCGTCGAGCCGGGTCGTCTTCAGCACGCGCGAGACCGCGTCCTCGTCCGCGTCCGGATTCCCGAGCAGCAGATTCTCCCGCAGCGACCCCGACAGCACGGGCGCGTCCTGCTCCACGTAGCCGATCGCGGACCGCAGTTGCGGAAGATCCCACTCCGAGAGGTCCCGTCCGTCCAGCGTGACGACCCCGGCCTCGGGATCGTAGAACCGCTCGATCAATGAGAACACCGTCGTCTTCCCCGCCCCCGACGGCCCGACGAACGCCGTCATCCCTCGCGCGGGCACCTCGAAGGTCACCCCGTGGTGGACGTACGGCAGATCGTCGGCATACCGGAACCGGACGTCCGAGAAGGCCACGGAAGCCGGCTCCGCCCCGTCGGTGGGCAACGGCGCGGGCTGAGCGGCCGGTTCGGCGGGCAGCCGTAGCGCCTCCTGGATACGGGCGAGAGCCGCGGCCCCCGTCTGGTACTGCGTGATCGCCCCGACGACCTGCTGGATCGGCGACATCAGATAGAAGACGTACAGCAGGAACGCGACCAGCGTACCGACGTCGATCGCCCCGGTCGCGACCCGCGCCCCTCCCACCGCGAGCACCGTGATGAACGCGATCTGCATCGCGAGCCCGGCCGTATTTCCCGCTGCCGCCGACCACTTGGCGGCCCGCACGCTCTGCCGCCACGACTCTTCCGCAGCCGCGTGCAGCGTCCGTTCCTCGCGGTGCTCGGCGCCGGACGCCTTGACCGTGCGCAGCGCGCCGAGGATGCGTTCCAGCGAGGCGCCCATCACACCGACCGCGTCCTGCGCCTGCCGGCTCGCCCGGTTGATGCGGGGCACGATCACCCCGAGGACCGTGCCCGCGGTCAGGATCACCGCCAGCGTGACGCCCAGCAGCACCGGATCGACGAAGCCCATCATCACGACGGTCGCGACCAGCGTGAGCCCGCCGGTGCCCAGGCCCACGAGCGAGTCGGTGGTGACCTCGCGCAGCAGGGTGGTGTCCGAGGTGATCCGGGCCATCAGGTCGCCTGGTTCGGTGCGGTCCACGGCGGCGATGCGCAGTCGCAGCAGATACGACGACAGCGCGCGCCGTGCGCCGAGCACCACGGACTCCGCGGTCCGCCGCAGCACGTACGAACCCAGCCCGCCCATCGCCGCGTTGGCGATCACCAGCCCCGACATGACGAACAACGCGCCGGTGATCGTGCGGTCGTGGGACAGGTCGTCGATCAACTCCCGCGCCACCAGCGGCAGCAGCAGACCGGTGGCCCCCGTCAGCAGCGAGAGCACGGCACCCGCCAACAGGGTCCACCGGTGCGGTCGTACGTATCCGAGGAGCAGCCGCCAGGTCGGCGGGCCGGTCTCCGTCTCGGTGATGCTCACGGTGCTCCTCGGGGCCCGACGGCGTGCGGAGACTTCAGGCTACGTCGGCGCTCTCCGGAACCTCCTGCGCCGGGGGCCAGCGGTGTGTGAGCGCGGCCAGGGTCGTGTCGAGATCGGTGTCCCGTGTCCTGTTGTGCGGCAGTTTCGCCAACAGGGCGCCGTGCCGCAGGTGTTGGTGAGTGCCGAGAAGACCAGGCCGCCCGCGATTCCCGCGCAGAGCAACTGCCAGGCCGGGTGCAGGAGTCCGAGCCCCAGCCCGGCCAGGACGACGGCGCCCGCAGTGAAGCGGACCTGGCGTTCCATGGCCCGGACGGCACGGGCGCCCGCGACCGGCCGGTCGAGCCGCTGTCCGGTCGCGCCCCAGCCCTGTGCGCCGCCGGTCAGGGTGACGGCCCGTATACCGTGCTCGGAGCGGATCTCGCGCGCCGGGCAGATGTCCGGAGACGTACTCGCCCGGGGTGCGGACGTCGAGGACGGTCAGTTCGTCCAATCGGGCGCCCGCCTGAGAGGCGTCAAGAGCGGTGGGGGTCATGTCGCGCGTGGTCCTTCCTGAGAGGCTGGTGAGACGAGGGGGCGACCCGAGGGGGTAAAATACCCCCAAGGGTATGTAGAGGAGTGATGGTGGAGCTTCAGTTCGAGGGCGATGAGCTCAAGTCCGTGCTGAACCGACTGCGCCGGGCGCAGGGTCAGATCTCCGGAGTGATCAAGATGATCGAGGAGGGCCGGGACTGCGAGGACGTGGTCACCCAGCTCGCCGCGGCCTCCCGCGCCCTCGACCGGGCCGGCTTCGCGATCATCGCGACCGGGTTGCAGCAGTGCCTGACCGACCCCGAGGGCAACCGCGTCGACGGCGAGACGACGGAGCAGATGAAGGCCCGGCTGGAGAAGCTGTTCCTGTCACTGGCCTGACGTTCACCGGACGGCGTCCGCCAGCATGAACGCGGCCACGGCCAGCAGTGCCACGGCGAACGTCCGCTGCAGTGCGCCTGCCGACACCTTGGCGGCCAGGCGCCTGCCGTCCCAGGCGCCGAGCACCGCGGTCGCCGCGAACGGGGCGACCGCACCCCAGTCGACGTCCACGCTCGTGCCCGCGCGGGCCGTCAGCGCGGCCAGGGAGTTGACGGTGATGACCAGGAGGCTGGTCCCGACGGCGGCCCGCATGCGCAGTCCGACGACATTCACCAGCGCCGGTACGGCGAGAAACCCGCCGCCCACGCCCAGGACACCGGTCACCGCGCCGAGCCCCGCCCCGGCCCGGGCGACGCGACTCGTGCGCACCGGCACACCGTCCGGCCGTACGGAGGCCGACGGCCGGAGCATACGGACGGCGGCGAGGGCGGCGACCACGGCGAACGCGCTCGTGAGCACGCCTGCCGGCAGCCGCCCGGACACCGCCCCGCCGATCGCCGCGGGCACGAGTCCCGCCGTAGCGAACAGGGCGCCCGCACGCCAGCGCACCTCGCCTCCGCGGGCGTGGGTGACCAGCGCGGTCACGGAGGTGAGGGTGACGACGACGAGCCCGGCGGTGGTGGCCGCGGCCGGACTGAAGCCCAGCAGATAGATCAGCGCGGGCACGGCGAGCATGCTGCCACCACCGCCGAGCGCGCCGAGCGCCAGACCGGTGAGGCCACCGGCGAGCAGGGCGAGGACGAGCGCGCTCACGCGAGGCGGGCGGCGGCGTCGGAAGAGTCTCCGGGAGCAGAAGAGCGTGCCTGGGACGTGCCCGGCGAACCGGCCGCCACCATCAGCGCGTCCGAGCCGCCGTCGGCGCCGGGCGAACCCTCCATCACCGCAAGCCCCGCCTCCACCCACGCCCGCATCCCGCCCAGGACGTCCACCGCGTCCACTCCCCGCGCCGCCAGCAGCCCGGCCGCCTCCCGGGACCGCTTGCCCGAGCGGCAGATCGTGACCACCGGTCGGTCCTCCGCGGCCCTGGGCAGTCGGCCACCGCAGACCAGCTCGGACAGCGGGGCGTGGACGGCCCCGGGCGCGTGCCCCGCCGCCCACTCCGCGTGCTCGCGCACGTCGAGGAGTACGGCCTCCGCCTCCGTCCGCTCATGAGCCTCCTCGGCGGTGATCCTCGCCATCGGCAGCCCGGCCGCGGCCGCGGAGGCGAACCCGTCGTCGACGGCGACCACGTCACGTCCCGCCGCGTCGAGGATCGAGGCCCCTGTCGCCGCCCGCATCCCGCCCGCGCAGTGCACCCACACCGTGCCGTCCGGTATCTCCGACAGCCGGTCCCGCAGCCGGTGCAACGGAATGTGCAGCGAGCCCCGGATGTGACCGCCCGACCGCTCCGAGTCTCGCCGCACGTCCAGCACCACGACTGCGTCGGAACCCTGGGCGGCCAGCTCGGCGAACGTGCCACGCGGGAACGAGCGCGGCGACTCCCCGTCCCGTATCCACTCGGACGGTGAACCGGTCGCCGCGGCGGCGGGCCGGTCGATGCCGACGCGGACCAGTTCCCGCTGGGCGTGGGCGAGCTGAGCGGGCGAGGCGGCCAGGAGTGTCACGGGCCTGCCCGACGGGAGAAGCCAGGCCAGATATGTGGCGAGCTGCCCCTCCGCCTCGAAGTTGAACGCCCCCGCGACATGCCCCTCGGCGAACGCGCGCCGGTCCCGCAGATCCACCACCCACTCACCGGCCGCCAGCCGCGCCGCGATCTCCTCGGCGTCCGCCGGGCGGGCCGGGGTCAGATCCACGGCGGCGGGCCCCCGCGCGTTGAGCGGCCCCATGTGCGCGTAGTACGCGGGCACGTCGTCCAGCCCCGCGAGCAGCTCGGCGACGAACGTGTCGACGTCCTTGACCAGAGCCTCGTTGGAGCCGCGCTCCCGCCCGATGGTCGTCGACGCCCCGCCGGCCGCCTGCGTGGCCGCGCAGAAGCTGCCGAACCCGTGCGTGGGCAGCACCGCCGTCTCGTCCGGCAGCTCCGCCGCCAGCCGATGGGCCGAGTCGTACTGTGCCCGGGCCAGCCGCCCGGTCAGTGCCGGCTCCACGAGGTCGGGCCGCCCCACCGTGCCGATCAGCAGCGAGCCGCCGGTGAAGACGGCCACCGCGCGCCCGGCCGCTTCCAGGACGTACGCCATGTGGTGCGGGGTGTGCCCGGGCGTGGCCAGCGCCCGCAGCGCCAGCCCGTCCTCGATCTCCGCCACGTCCCCGTCGGCGACCGGCGTCCGCTCGAACGCGACCCGCGCGCCGGCCGGCACCAGATAGGCGGCCCCCGTGATCCGGGCCAGCTCCAGGCCGCCGCTCACGTAGTCGTTGTGGATGTGTGTCTCGACGACGTGGGTGATCCGGACCCCGCGCCCGGCGGCTGCCCCGATCACCCGGTCCACGTCCCGCGGCGGATCCACCACCACGGCACTGCCGGCGCCGCCCGCAAGGTAGCCGCGGTTGCCCGGACCGGCCACCTCGATGGTGTCGACGAAGTACACGACAGCGCTCCTCTCCTCGCGACAACCCCGGACTCAATTACCCCCGGGGGTATGTTGTCCACCGTAGCAGAGGTACCCCAGGGGGTATTTTCACCTCCGGGATCGGTGCCGTTACTGATCAGTCACGCGTAGGGTCGGAGGGACGTACACCGGGCGACAGAAGGGGTCAGGGCCATGGCGCAGGAGGTACGAGGAGTGATCGCACCCGGCAAGGACGAGCCGGTGCGGGTGGAGACGATCGTGGTGCCAGACCCGGGACCGGGCGAGGCCGTCGTCCAGGTGCAGGCCTGCGGGGTCTGTCACACCGACCTGCACTACAAGCAGGGCGGGATCAACGACGACTTCCCCTTCCTGCTGGGCCACGAGGCCGCCGGCGTGGTGGAGTCGGTCGGCGAGGGGGTGACCGATGTCGCGCCCGGCGACTTCGTGATCCTCAACTGGCGTGCCGTGTGCGGCAACTGCCGCGCCTGCCGGCGCGGGCGGCCCTGGTACTGCTTCAACACCCACAACGCGCAGCAGAAGATGACCCTCACCGACGGCACCGAGCTCTCGCCCGCCCTCGGCATCGGCGCCTTCGCCGAGAAGACGCTGGTCGCCGCGGGACAGTGCACCAAGGTCGACCCCTCCGTCTCGGCGGCGGTCGCGGGGCTGCTGGGCTGCGGAGTGATGGCCGGCATCGGTGCCGCGATCAACACCGGGCAGGTCGGCCGGGGCGACACCGTCGCCGTCATCGGCTGCGGCGGCGTCGGTGACGCGGCGATCGCCGGATCGAACCTCGCGGGCGCGGCGAAGATCATCGCCGTCGACATCGACGACCGCAAGCTGGAGAAGGCCCGCACGATGGGCGCCACCCACACCGTCAACTCCAAGGACACGGACCCGGTCGAGGCGATCCGCGAACTGACCGGCGGCTTCGGCGCCGACGTCGTCATCGAGGCGGTCGGCCGCCCCGAGACGTACAAACAGGCCTTCTACGCCCGCGACCTCGCCGGCACCGTCGTGCTCGTCGGCGTGCCCACCCCCGAGATGAAGCTGGAGCTGCCGCTCCTCGACGTCTTCGGCCGCGGCGGCTCGCTCAAGTCGTCCTGGTACGGCGACTGCCTGCCCTCCCGGGACTTCCCCATGCTGATCGACCTGCATCTGCAGGGTCGCCTGGACCTGGAGGCGTTCGTGACCGAGTCCATCCAACTCGACGAGGTGGAGAAGGCGTTCGAGCGCATGCACCACGGCGACGTCCTGCGCTCGGTGGTGGTGTTCTGATGGCCGTCCGCATCGAACGCCTCGTCACCTCCGGGCAGTTCAGCCTCGACGGCGGCACCTGGGACGTCGACAACAACGTCTGGATCGTCGGCGACGACCACGAGGCGATCGTCATCGACGCCGCCCACGACGCCGACGCCATCGCCGAAGCCGTGGGCGACCGCAGGCTGACGGCGATCGTCTGCACCCACGCCCACAACGACCACATCGACGCCGCGCCGGCCCTCGCCGACCGCACCGGCGCCACGATCTGGCTCCACCCCGACGACCTGCCGCTGTGGAAGCAGACCCACCCCGACCGCGACCCCGACGCCCACCTGCGCGACGGCCAGGTCATCGAGGCCGCGGGCGCCGACCTCCGGGTGCTGCACACCCCGGGGCACGCACCGGGCGCGGTCTGCCTCTACGACCCGGGTCTCGCCACCGTCTTCACCGGCGACACCCTCTTCCAGGGCGGCCCCGGCGCCACCGGCCGCTCCTATTCCCACTTCCCGACGATCATCGACTCGATCCGCGACCGCCTGCTGGCCCTGCCACCCGAGACGAAGGTCCTCACCGGCCACGGAGACCCGACGACGATCGGCGCCGAGGCCCCGCACCTCCAGGAGTGGATCGACCGCGGCCACTGACGCCGACCGGGTGACCCGCCCGTAAATCACGACAGGGGTTGTCCGGCTTCCCGGTCATGCTCGAAGAGACATCGGGCACAACGAGAGGTCGGACATGTCACAACCGCTGGAAGGCAAGGTCGCGCTGGTAGCCGGGGCCACACGTGGGGCCGGGCGCGGGATCGCCGTGGAACTCGGGACGGCGGGTGCGACCGTCTACGTCACCGGACGCAGCACCCGCGCCCGCCGCTCCGAGTACGACCGCCCGGAGACCGTCGAGGACACCGCCGACCTCGTCACCGCGGCCGGGGGCCACGGCGTCGCCGTACCCACCGACCATCTGGACCCGGCGCAGGTCCGCACGCTCGTCGACCGGATCGCCGACGAGCAGGGCCGTCTCGACATCCTCGTCAACGACATCTGGGGCGGCGAACACCTCTTCGCGTGGGACAGCCCGGTGTGGGAGCACGACCTCGACAACGGCCTGCGCCTGCTCAGGCTCGCGATCGACACCCACGCGATCACCAGCCACCACGCACTGCCCCTGCTGCTGCGCCGGCCAGGCGGCCTGGTCGTCGAGATGACCGACGGAAACGACGCCTACAACCGGGAGAACTACCGCGTCTCCTTCTTCTACGACCTCGCCAAGACGTCCGTCCTGCGCATGGCGTTCTCCCTCGGCCACGAACTCGGCCCGCGCGGCGCCACCGCCGTCGCGCTCACCCCCGGCTGGCTGCGCTCGGAGATGATGCTCGACCACTTCGGGGTGCGGGAGGACAACTGGCGCGACGCCCTCGACAACGTCCCCCATTTCGCCATCTCGGAGACCCCGCACTACGTCGGCCGCGCCGTCGCCGCGCTGGCAGCCGACCCCGACGTGGCCCGCTGGAACGGCGAGTCCCTTGACAGCGGCTCGCTCGCCCGGACGTACGGCTTCACGGACCTCGACGGCAGCCGCCCCGACGCCTGGCGCTATCTGGTCGAGGTCCAGGACGCGGACAAGCCGGCCGACACGACGGGTTACCGCTAGATCAAGAGGGATGCACCGGCGGCAGGAAACGCGTGGTGAGGGACTACCTTCTGCCCCATGACGCACACCAACCGCTTCGAAGGACACGGAGTTCTCGTCACGGGCGCCGCCCGCGGCATCGGTGCGGCGGCGGCCCGCCGCCTCGCCGAGGAGGGAGCCGCGGTCCTGCTGACCGACCGGGACGGGACGGTCGTGGAGAGGACGGCCGCACGCCTGCGTGATCAGGGTCTTCGCGCACAGGCCCTGGAGTGCGACGTGGCGGACCGATCGGCCGTCGAGGCGGCCGTCGCCCACGCCGTCGACGCGTTCGGCTCGCTCGACGTCCTGGTCAACTGCGCCGCCCGGTGCACCCCGGAGACCCCGCTCTTCGAGGACGACTCCGACGACGAGTGGGCGCGTGACCTGGACATCACCCTGAGCGGTCCCTACCGCTGCTCGCGCGCCGCGCTGCCGTACCTGGTCGCCTCCGGGCGCGGTGCGATCGTCAACATCGGCTCCGTCAACGGCCTCCAGGACTTCGGCAACCACGCGTACAGCGCAGCCAAGGCGGGCCTCGGCTCCCTGACCCGCACCCTCGCCGGGCACGCGGCGGGCCGCGGGGTACGGGTCAACATGGTCGTCCCGGGCACGGTCCGCACCTCCGCCTGGGAGGGGCGCGAGGCCGAGCTCACCGAGATGCAGCGGCTGTATCCCCTCGGCCGGGTCGGTGAACCCGAGGACATCGCGGCAGCCGTCGCCTTCCTCGCCTCCCGCGACGCGGCGTGGATCACCGGCACCACGCTGGTCGTCGACGGCGGCCTCACCGCGGTCAACACCGGATTCCACGCGGCCGTCCATCCGGACCGGGGCGCTCCGTAGTGAGCATTGTCACCGTTCCGTCCCAGCGCGCCTGGCGGTACAACGAACGGGCAGGCACACCCGTCTAGCTGGTAGAGATCGCAGGACCTTATGAAGGGGGACAGGACCATGGGGGACATACGCAGACGGGGTGCCGTCGTGCTGGGGATCACCGGACTCGTCGCGCCGCTGACCATCGCGCTGGGCGCCGCGCCCGCGCAGGCGGCGAGCTGTACCACACAGGCGGGGCCGTACCAGAAGAAGGTGGAGAAGTTCCTGGGCCGCCCGGTCGACGGCAGGCAGTCCACCGCCGACTGCAAGGCGATCAAGGCCTTCCAGACCAAGCACGGCATCACACCGAACATCGGCTACGCCGGATCCGTCACCTGGGGCGTGATGGACCTGATGAACAAGCAGAAGGCCGTCGGCTCGAATCCCAACAGGGACGGCAAGTGCCCGACGAACAAGGGCCGCATCGCCTGCGTCAACCTCACCCTCCAGCTGAGCTGGATCCAGGACGGCAACCGGCTCGTCTACGGCCCCGTCCCGGTTCGCACCGGCCGCGACGGTTACGAGACCCGCACGGGCCTGAAGAAGATCTACTGGCGCGACATCGATCACGTGTCGAACATCTACAACGTCCCCATGCCGTACAGCCAGTTCTTCGACGGCGGCCAGGCCTTCCACTCGGTGAACCTCAGCATGTGGAACCCGCCGGGCTCGCACGGCTGCACCAACATGACCCCCAAGGACGCCAAGAAGTACTGGTCGCTGCTGAAGAAGGGCGACGACGTCTTCGTGTACGGCCGCAAGCCGGGCACCTGAGACACCAGGCGCCCGGCGCGACGACAGCGTCACGCGTCGGGCGCGTCCCCGAAGTCCGGGATCTCCAGCCTTGCCCCGCCCTGCCGCGCGGAGTCGTGCGCGATGACGCCCGGCAGGGTGTAGCGGGCCGCCACCCAGGCGTTCACCGACGGCAGGGTGCGGGTGTTGACCGCGGTCACGAAGTCGTCCACCAGGAAGTGGTGGCTGCCTTCGTGGCCGTTGTGCAGGTTGTCGAACTCCCGCGGCAGGCGCGCCCGGTCGTGCACCGGCGCCGACCCGGACGTGAACGCGGCCCGCAGGTCCGGCGCGATGTGCTGGAGTGACGGGTCGTCAGGAGCCATGGTCGGCTTGGGCTCCAGGAGCTCGCTGATGTCCTTGACGCCCTTCTTGTCCTGCCACAGGGCGACCGTGGCGAGCTGCTCCATGCTCGCCTCGGTCCCGAAGAACCGGAAACGCGACTCCCGGATGTGGGAGGGGTAGCCGACCCGCCGGAACTCGTTCGTACGGAACGATCCGCCGCCCGCGACCTCGAACAGCGCGGTCGCGTTGGAGAAGTCGTTGCCGAACTGGCTGACCTCCTTGTCGAACACGCCGTCCCCGCGGTCGTCGACGACACCGATCGCCGACACGCTCACTGCGTGCGTCTGCCAGGCGCCGAGCACCCCGCCCACCGCGTGCGTGGGGTAGAGCAGCGGGGGATAGCTGGCGGTCTCCTTCCACGTCTCGCCGCCGGAGTACTGGTACGCCTCGTAGAACCCGAGGTCCATGTCGTGGACGTAGTCGCCCTCGGCGTAGAAGAGCCGCCCGAAGGCGCCCTCGGCGATCTGGTTGCGGGCGTGCACGGTCGCCGGGTTGTACTGGCTCGTCTCACCCATCATGTACGTCAGCCCGGTCGCCCGGACCGCGTCGATGATCGCCGCTATCTCGTCGGTCGTGATGGCCATGGGCACCGCGGAGTACACGTGCTTGCCGGCGTTCAGGCCCTGGAGCACCAGGGGGCCGTGCGTCCAGCGCTGGGTGAAGATCGCGACCGCGTCGACCTCCTTCGACTCCAGCATGGCCTCGTACGTGGGGAAGGTGCCGGCCAGTCCCTGAGCCGCTGCGAGTTGCTCGGCCCGTTCGGGCAGCAGATCGGTGACGTAGACGTCGCCGACACCGGGGTGGGCCTGGAACAGCGTGGCGAACTGGCCGGAGAACTGGCCGGCGCCGACGATGCCGAGGGAGAACGTCATGAAGTGCGTGCCCTTCAATGGTCGCGGTATCACTGCGAGAGGATCAGATTGATCTGGTCGTTGGTCTGGTCGAGGCTGGTCACGGACCTGCCGTTGCCGAAGATGTCCTGCATGGCGGGATGCATCAACGCGAACACGTCCGCGGCGTAGTTGGTGATCGGGTAGGAGAAGGTCGTGAAGTCCTTCTTGTCGGCGACCGGCTTCGTGAAGGCCGTGACGTCGATCCCCTTCTTCTTGTATGCGGCCACGGCGGCCGCGGTGCCGTCAGGGGTGGCGGGGAACACGATGCCGTAACCGCCCACCGTCTTCTGGCACTCGTCCGAGGACAGGTACTTCACCCACTTGCGGGCGCCCTCCTTGTTGCGGGCGTTCTTGGTGATGGAGTCGGCGAGACCGTTCATCATGGTCGCGCGCTTGCCGGTGGGGCCCTCGGGTGTGACGGCCGTGCGCATGTCGAGGCCCTTGAAGCCGGCGTACGTCGAGATCATCCAGGCCCCGTCGAAGGCGGTGGCCGCCTTTCCCGCCGCGACCTGGGTGTTGGCCTGGTTGGACTGGGAGTTGTAGTCGGTGAAGGGCGCCATGTAGCCCTTCTGCGCCAGTCCGAAGTACCACTTGACGGCGGACTGGAAGGCGGGGCTGTCGTACCGGTACTTCGTACCCCACCGCTTCTTGTCGGTGTAGTTCCAGCCGGCGGAGGCGGTGAAGTTGCTCCACTGGGTCTGGCCGTCGCCGTCCCCGCCGCCGTTGGTGGCGAGGCCGTACACCTTGACGTTGTTCTTGTCGAAGCCCGGCTCGTCGCCCCGCTTGCCGTTCTTGTCGACGGTGAGGTGGGCGACTGCCTTCTCGAAGGTGCCGCCGTCCTCGGGGTTCCAGGCGAGATCGTTCAGCTGGGCCGCCGTGAGCCCGGCGGCGTCGGTCATCTTCTTGTTGTAGAAGAGGGCGACGGTGTCCCAGTCCTTGGGGGCGCCGTAGCGGTGGCCGTCCTGGCCCATCCAGTTGGCCGCGAGGCCGGGCTGGTAGGCGGACTCGTCGATGCCCAGGTCGTCGAGCGGTTCGAGGACCTTCAGGTCGGCGAACTGGCCGAACTTCTGGATGTGGTCGGTGAACACGTCCGGCTCGGTGCCCGCGATGAAGCTCGCGGTGAGCTTGGTCCAGTAGTCGTCCCAGCCCAACTGGGTGATCTTCACGCGCAGTCCGGGGTTCCGCTGCTCGAAGTCCTTGGCGCAGGCCTGGTAGGCGGGCTGCTGGTTGGAGTCCCACAGCCAGTACGTCACCGTCTTCGAGGAGGACCCGGCGGAGCCGCTCCCCGCGCACCCCGTCAGACACAGGGCAAGCGCGCCGGCCAGTGTGGTCAGCGTACGAAGTCGCATCACGAGTCCCTCACTTGATCCCGGTGAAGCTGATGGTGGACACGATGCGGCGGGCGAAGAAGCCGAACAGCACCAGCATCGGCAGCGCGGCGATCAGCGTCGCCGCCATGAGGCCCGACCAGTCGACGCCGGACTGCGGTGTCTGTGCGCGGAAGATGGCCAGGGCGACGGTCAGCACGCGTGAGTTGTCGCTGTAGGACACCATCAGCGGCCAGAAGTAGTCGTTCCAGGACGTGATGTACGTCAGCACGGCCAGGGTGAGGACGGGTGTGGAGGCCATCGGGAGCAGCACCCGGAAGAAGATCCGCACCTTCCCGGCGCCGTCCAGCAGGGCCGCCTCCTCGACCTCGCGGGGCACGTTCATGAAGAACTGCCTCAGGAAGAACACCGCGAACGGCGTCATGAACATCGTCGGCAGCGCGATGCCCAGCAGGTTGTCGATCAGGCCGAGTTCCTTGATGAGCACGAAGTTCGGCAGCAGCGTGAAGATGGTCGGCACCATCAGCCCGGCCAGGAACAGCGCGAACACCTTGTCGCGGCCCCGCCAGCGCAGCCGGGCGAAGGCGTACGCGGCCATCGCGGAGAAGAAGATCTGGCAGACGGTCACCAAGGTGGAGACGATCACCGAGTTGAGCAGATAGCGCCAGAACTTCAGTCCGCCGCCCGCCCCGCCCTGCGCGATCGCGTCCTTGGTGGACTCCAGGCCCAGGGCGCGGGCGAACCCGGTGCCGGTCGGGTTCACCGGCAGCGGGTCGGAGGCGTGGGCGGCGAGTCCGGAGTTGGTGGACAGCGCGGTGCGCAGGATCCAGTAGAACGGCAGCAGGGTCACGAGCACGATCGCACCCATCGCCGTCCAGGCCAGGATCCGGCCGGGGGAGAGGGGACGGCGCCCGGTGGGCCGTACGCGTGTCGTCGTGGTGGTGGTCACGGCAGCCATGTCGACTCCTTCCGGGTCAGCCGAGATCGGTCTGGCCGGCCCGGGTGAGCCGGTACTGCAGGACGGTGATCGCGCTCAGCACGACCAGGAGGGCGACCGACATCGCGGACGCGTAGCCGAACTGGAAGCGCCCGAAGGCCGATTGGTAGATGTAGAACTGGAGCACGTTGGTGGCGTTCGCCGGGCCGCCCGCGGTCGTCACGGCGACCGTGTCGAACACCTGGAACGAACCGATCACCGTCATGATCAGAACGACCGCCAGGACCGGCCGCAGCAGCGGCATGGTGATCCGCCAGAACATCCGCCACTCGCTCGCGCCGTCCACCTTCGCCGCCTCGTACATGTCGTTCGGGATGGCCATGAGCCCCGCGAACAGCAGCAGCGCGGTGTAGCCGACGTGCCGCCACACGTTGATCAGGGCGATCGTCGGGATCGCCCAGGTCTCGTCGGCGAGGAAGGGGATGCGATCGAAGCCGAGCCCGGCGATGATCTCGTTGCCGATGCCGAGCTGGTTGTCGAGGATCCACAGCCAGACCAGGCCCGCGACGACGTTCGACATCAGATACGGCGTGAGCACGATGCCGCGCAGCACCGCCGACTGGGTCAGCCGCTGCAACAGGACGGCTATGGCGAGGGCCGACACCGTCTGGACGCCGATGTTGATGACCACGTACTCGACGGTGACCTTCAGCGACTCCCAGAAGATGGGGTCGTGGATCATCCGGTCGTAGTTGGCGAGGCCCACCCACTCCGCCGGGGTCAGCAGGTTGAAGCGGGTGAAGCTCAGATAGATGCCCCGCAGCGTCGGCCAGAGCAGGAAGACCACGAAGCCCACCAGCGCCGGGGCGATGAACACCGCGGCCAGGCGCCCGTCGCCCCCGCTCGATCCGCCTGAGCCCCGCTTCGTGCTCGGTTCCGTCCGTGCCCCCTCGGCGCCGCTGAGCGGCAGCCGCGACGGAGGGCTGCTGGAGGCGATGGTCATCGGGAGACTCCCTCGTCTTCGGTGGCTCGTCCTCGGCCACTTACTTTTGTCGCGGAAGAATCCAGGCGTCAAGAGCCGTGCGAACATCTTTTCAGGGCCGTCAAGGACGCCCTAGCATGGTCACATTGCTTCTATGGCGAAAGAAATCCTTGTGGGAGTCTGACCTTCATGACCGCAGTTGCCGCCAGCTGGCTACCCCTGAGCACCGGTGAGCGCTCGGTGGCGATCGAGGTGCTCGTCCACGGCCCGCTGTCGCGCACCGAACTCGCCCGCCGTCTCGACCTCTCCGCGGGCAGCCTCACCCGGCTGACCAAACCGCTCATCGAGTCGGGCCTGCTCATCGAGGTCCCCGAGGCGGGCACTCCGGCCGAAGTGCGCCAGGGACGCCCCTCGCAGCCCCTCGACGTGGTCGCCGAGTCCCGGTCCTTCATCGGTTTCAAGATCACCGAGGACATGGTCTACGGCGTCGTCACCACCCTCAGGAGCGAGATCGTGGCCCGCCACGACCGGCCCCTGGACAGCCACGATCCCACCGAAGTCGCCGACCTGCTCGCGGAGATGACCGTCGAACTGGCCCGCGGGTACCCGCGTCTCGCCGGCATCGGCATCGGGGTCGGTGGCTTCGTCCAGGAGCGTGCCGTGGTCGGCGAGTCCCCGTTCCTGCACTGGCGGGACGTCCCCCTTGGTGAACTCGTCGAGGAGCGCACCGGGTTGCCGGTGGTCGTCGAGAACGACGTCGCCGCCCTCGTCGAGGCCGAGACCTGGTTCGGTGCCGGCCGCGGCCTGGACCGCTTCGTCGTCCTCACCATCGGCGCCGGCATCGGCTACGGCCTGGTCCTGGGCGGCCGGCGCGTCCCCTACGCCGAGGAGGACCGGGGCTTCGGGCGGCACTGGATCATCGACCCCAACGGGCCCCTCACGCCCGACGGCAACCGCGGCAGCGCCGTCTCCCTGCTCACCATCCCCAACATCCGCTACCAGGTGCAGGCCGCCACCGGCCACGACCACACCTACGAGGAGATCCTCGCCCTCGCCGCGGCCGGCGACCCCATGCCCGCCCGCGTCATCGACGAGGCCGGGCGCGCCCTCGGCGTCCTGGTCGCCCAGATCGCCAATTTCGCCATGCCGCAGAAGATCATGCTCGCCGGAGAGGGTGTCGGTCTGATGGACGTGGCGGGCAGGACCGTGCAGGACACGATCCGCGCCCACCGCCACCCCCTGGCCGGCCCGGTCGACCTGGAGACCAGGGTGTCCGACTTTCACGACTGGGCCCGCGGAGCCGCCGTGCTGGCGATCCAGGTGCTCGTCCTGGGTGTGGCCGAAGTGTGAAGCCGGTCACGGCCCTTGACATCGCGCGCCTTGACACATGGACGTGATCAGCAACACGGTCTGATATGTCCTTTTCTGGTGTGATTACTCACGGCGCCTTCACTTCGACGGCCGTATGCTTCACACCATGTCCACCACTGTTGAACCCGTGACCGATCGATCGGCCGACGAGGTCAACGAGGAGATCCGGGCCCTGTGGCGCCGGGCGGGCGGGACACTGAGCGGCGAGCAGCGTGAGGAATACCAGCGCCTCGTCCTGGAGTGGGCCGCCGCCGCTCCGCAGCCGGTCCGGGCGGCCTGACCCCGACGATCGACGCGGGGCATCACCGCCCCGTCCCTGGGCACCCCTGACGGGATGGGCCCTCTCCTCGCACTGGCCTCGGCGGTCTGCTACGGCATCGTCGACTTCACCGGCGGTCTGCTGTCCCGCCGCGCCCACTTCGCCGCCGTCACCTTCCTCGGGCAGGTCGGCGGCCTGCTCCTGGCCACCTCTGCAGCGCTCCTCCTCCCCGCCGACGCCGTACGCCCCGTCGACCTTCTGTGGGGCGCGCTCTCCGGTGTCGGAAGCGGCGCCGCCATGCACTTCCTCAACCGCGGCCTCAGCCACGGCGCGATGAGCGTGGTCGTGCCCGTCAGCGCCGTCACCGGGGTCGCCCTCTCCGTCGTGTGCGGAGTGCTGCTCGGCGACCGGCCGACCGCCGTGGCCTGGCTGGGGATCGTCCTGTCGGTGCCCGCCCTCTGGATGGTCTGCGGCGGCGGCACGGACGACGGCGGAGGAGTCCCCGACGGGTTGCTGGCCAGTGCCGGCGTCGCGCTCCAGTACATCGCCCTCGCCCAGGCCGGTGCCTCGAGCGGACTGTGGCCGGTGGCCGCGGGACGGATGGCCGCCGTCCTCGTCCTGCTGCCCGCGGCGGCACGACATCCTCGGCGTCTGCGCCTGCCGCCCGTACGAGCCGTTCAGGCGGTGCTCGTCGGAGCGGGCGCCGCCCTCGGGCTCATCCTGTATCTGCTCGCCGCCCAGCGACAGCTGCTGGCGGTCGCCGTCGTCCTGGCCTCTCTCTATCCGGCCCTCCCCGTGATCCTCGGACTCGCCCTGCTGCACGAGCGGCTGGGCCGGAAGCAGGTGGTGGGCCTCCTGGGGGCGGGGGTCGCGACCGTCCTGCTCAGCCTGGGATGAGGAGGCGGGGGGACTCAGCCCCAAGTCGCCGAGTAATAGCGCTGATACGCCTTGCGGTCCTGTTCCGAGCGGATGTACCGCGTTGCCACCAGCGCGATCAGACTTCCCCCGACGACCAGCAGACCGGGCCCGACGTTCCGGGTGTCCGTGAGCCGGCTCAGCAGGGGCGTGCCCTGTGCCCCTTCCACCGCCGCCGAGGAGCCGGGAGAGGCCGCACCGGGAGCGATCGAGCCCTGCGCCTGCGTCGAGGTGGCCGACGGGGCGGGAGACGCCCCGCCGGCGGCCGGGTTCGACACGATCAGCCGCATGCCGAGCGCCGTCAGCGCCTTCGTCACCGGCTGGAAGAAGGTCGTACCGCCCTGGGTGCAGTCACCGCTGCCGCCCGAGGTGATGCCGAGTGCGATCCCCTCGGAGAACATCGGGCCGCCGCTGTCCCCGGGCTCGGCGCACACGTTCGTCTCGATCAGCCCGGTGACCGTGCCCTCCGGGTAGTTGACCGTCGAGTTGACCCCCGTCACCTGACCGTCGCGCAGGCCGCTGGTGCTGCCGCTGCGGAACACCCGCTGCCCGATGGACGGATCACCCGCGCCGGTGATCTGCACGCCCTTGCCGTTGCCGATGAACACGACACCGGCTCCGTCGCCCGCCTTCCCGTTGGCGTACTGCACCAACGAGAAGTCGTTGCCCGGGAAGCTCTGGGTGACCGTCTTGCCGAGCTGGTTGTTGCCTCCGGTGTCCGCGAACCAGATGGAACCGGCGGGACCGCAGTGCCCGGCCGTGAGGATGAAGTCGCTCTGACCGTTGGTCACGTTGAAGCCCGCCGAACAGCGTCCACCGGTCGACAGGATCGGCTGCGCCCCGTTCAGGCGGGGGGCGAAGGTGCCCTCGGTGCGCTCCATGCGGACGAAGCCGCCGATACCGTCCGCGACCTCGGTCATGTCGGACCAGTCGGACGCCGAGACCGTGCTGTCCCCCTGCACCACCACCTCGTTGGTCCGGTAGTCCATGGACCAGGCGGTCCCGGCGACCCGGGGCGCGGAACGCAGCGTCTTCGTCGCCGACTTGAGCTCGTCCATGCTGTGTCCGACGACCTTCGCCCTGGCACCGGCCTCGCGCACCTCGGCGGCCGCCTGCTCGTCGGTGACCGCGACGACCGGCTTGCCGTCGGTGCCGATCCAGGTACCGGCCGTACGGGAGGAGCCGAGTCGTGACACCAGATCCGCCCCCGTCTGCCCGGCCTTCATGGCGTAGGTGTGCGGCACGGCGGGGACGGCGGGAATCTCGCTCGCGACGGCGCGCGTGACCATCGCACCTCCCAGGAGGAGTCCGCCGACTGCCGCCAGCCGTGTCACTCGCCGGACGACCCGTCGTCGTGCGTGCCTCATGCATGGCTCCCGAACCCGAAAAAGCGGTGTGTGCACCGCAGGGCACTCCGGTCGTTGAGTGCCCTCCTTGCATACGTGGCCGGGGCCGGGCGCGTTCACGACAGCAGGTGATCCTGTGCCGCGGGATCCTCCCGAGGCGTCTCAACCAGCCACGCGCAGGCCCGTGTTGGACGCGTTCCCGCGCAACCGGGCCCAGCTGGGAGCGTCGCCCCACACGGATTCCGTATCGATGTACGGGCGCGGCAGCGCGGTGAGCCGTGCGTCGCCGCGGCCGCCCTGCTTGTCGGAGGCGACCTTGCGGGCGATTCCGGCGAGGATGTGGCCGACCGCACTCACACGTCCAGCCTGGCCTCCACCAGCCGCAACTCGACACGGCCCGCACCGGCGGGCCAGGCCGACTCCGCGACCCAGGCCGTACGCGGTGGCGTCAGCAGTCGCCGTCCGAGCCGGACTCGTCGCTCGCGGTCTCTTCGTCGCCACGGCTGCGGGTCACCCGGGCCGCCTGTCTCGTGCTCCACGACCAGCATCGCGTACCGCGTCTGTGCGGGTCGGGCGCGTTTGCCTACACTTCCGTCATGGACGACACGCAGCTGGAGCGGCTCGGCGCGGGCAAGTACCTGCTGCTCACCAGCTTTCGCAAGAACGGCACCCCGGTCGCCACTCCCGTGTGGGTGGTCCGCGACGGCGACGCGCTCGGCGTGTGGTCGGCCGCCGACGCTTGGAAGGTGAAGCGGATCCGGGCCCGCGCGGACGTCCTCGTCGGCCCCTGCGACCTGCGCGGCAACCCCACCGGCGACCAGATCCCGGCCACGGCGGAGATCTGCGACGCGTCGACCACCGCCCGCTACCGGCAGCTCCTGGCCCGGAAGTACGGCATCGTCGGCCGGCTCTCGCTCTTCGGCAGCAGGCTGCGCCGCGGAGCGGACGGAACGGTCGGGATCCGCGTGACCTTGTGAAGTGCGGGGCCCGGTAGGACCGGACCCCGCACAGGAGGGTGCTCACGAACCCTCGTACCTCGTGCTTACGGCTTGTCGAGCACCGTCCCCGTCAGCACCGGCTTGTCGGGCAGCGGCTTGGCGTTGTCGTCGGTCTGCGCGAGGCGCATCGACTCGGCCGGCTCGGCCACCTGGTCCCGCACGGTCGGCACGACGAAGTCCACGCCGGTGCTCCCGGCCGGGATGTTCATCCACACCCACAGGTTCGCGTCGGACAGCGGCCGCTCCGGGTCCGGCACATCACCGGACCAGTCCTGGAGCCACTGCGGGTCCACGTCCTTGGTGGACAGCTCGGCGCCCTCGGTGACCGGAAGCACCCGCACCGGCGTCCAGATGTCCACCGCCGTGGGCGCGTCCACGGACAGCCGCCAGGTCAGCGTCTCGCCCTCGGTCACCCGGTCCGCGACCGGTGACAGGGTGATCACCGGCTCGGGGTCGTCGTTCTCGACGGTGAGCCCGCCCCGGTGCTTGCCGACGACGGCGCCCCGGACCGCCTTGACGGCGATGTCGTGCTCCACGTCGTCGCCGTAGACCGTGTCGCCCTTCACCTCGACCGGCACGTCGATCGCGTGGCTGCCGGGCCGTACGGTCACGAGGCGGTTCTCGGCCCGGCCACTGTCCGGGTCGAGGACGTACACGCGGACCTGCCCGCTGCCGTGCCCGGAGATCTCGACCGGGATCCGGTAGGTGCGGGTGCCCGAGTCGCCCTCCTTGACGATCGTGCGGCCCACGTCGACGCGGGGGAGTGCGGCCGCCTTGACCGCCGGAGTGCCGGGTGCCCAGCCCCAGGCGTCCATCAGCCAGGCCCGCCCGGACGGCGAACGGGGCGTCAGCTCAAGGGACTTGACGTGTCGGAGATCGAGTCCGGCCCGGGTCGCCGCCGTCAGCGGGACGCGCAGCTCCTGCGCCCAGTAGGAGGCGGTGTTCTCGGAGCCCGGGAGCCCGTCCACCTGGACCGAGCCGAGCGTCACCCGACGGCCGGAGGAGTCGGTGACGGACACGTCGAACTTGGTGCCGGTGGTGTTCGGCGGCACGAAGACCCGCAAGGCGAGCTTCTGGGAGTCGCGCAGGGAGAGCGGCTTGGCCGGAGTGATACGGGCGGCCGTACCCGGCGCGGACCACTTCAGGTCCACCGCGCTGCGGCCGGTCTCCTGTGTCGTTTCCCACCACGCGAAGTGCGGTGACGAGCCGGGGGTCTCCGGGTCCAGACAGGCCACGGCAGGATCCGGATCGATCGCCGAACACACCCGGGCGCCGGTCACCTTCGCACCGGCGTCCGGCAGGAAGCCACCGCTGCGGCGGCCGCCGACCGCGTGGGTCAGCACCCGGGCCGGATCCGCGGACGGGGCCCGCTTGCCGGAACCGTCGAGCAGCGGACGTACCCGGTCGTCCCCGGCGAGGAAGAGCCGGGCCGCGGCGGCGATGTACGTGGAGCCCGCCTTGTGCTGCTGGGCGGCGGTCAACCGGGTCGCGGCACCCGGCGAGCACACCGGGTCCGGCTGCTCGGGGTCGGTCCAGAAGTCGTCCGAGGCCGGCGCCTCGGCCACACCCGGAGTCCACTCGCTGTTGAAGAAGTTGTGGTTGGCGCCGACGATGTAGACCGCGCTGTGCAGCGCGGTGCCCCGGCTGACGCCGCGCGTGCCGTCGACGAAGTCCTCGCCCTGGAGGTCCGACACATCGCCGTCGCAGCCCGGCAGGAGCGTCACGTTCGGCACGTCGGCGACCGGATTCTGGCCGAAGATCGTCGGTCCGACGAGCACGGTCCCGCGCACCTTCCAGCGCACCGGGCCCTTGTAGCCGTCCTCGGCGGCGGGCGGCGGGTAGAGGCTGTCCATGGTGGCCCGGTTGACGCCCTCGCCGCCGCGCGAGTGACCCACGAGCAGAACCCGGGAGAGGTCGGCCTTCGCGGCCTCGCGTACCACTGCCGGGGCGGTGGAGCGGTGGGCGCTCCAGTCGGCCCAGCGGGCGAGGTGCTGCCGTACCAGCGAGGAACGCGCCTGCGCGCCGGCGTCCTCGGCCTGCCAGTCCTGGGCGTTGATGCCGTTCGCCGAGATGGACACCGTCACATAGCCCTGGGAGGCCAGCAGTTGCTGGTCGGCCAGGTAGCCCTTGTCGCTCGGGATCGGCTTGTAGCCGTCCGCGCAGGGCCAGTCGCCGGTGATGTCGTCCTCGGAGCCCGGCTTGTAGCAGGTGGAGTGACGGCCGTGCAGGAACAGCGCGAGCGGCCGGCTGCCGGTGGCACCCTTCGGCGCCACCACCTGGGCACGCATCTCGACCGGTGTGGCGAACCCCGGAAGGCGCACGGGGTCGAGGTCGTACTCACCGGAGACGGTGCGGTACGAGCCGGGTCTGCCCGGGTCGACGCCGTTCGCCGGAGCCTGCGCGGGCACCCGCGCCCCGCGCGAGCGGGACTGCTGCGTGTCATCGGCCGCCGCGTCCAACCGGCGCCCCGCGGCCGTCACTTGAAGATCCGACAGCTGTGCGGGCCGTGCCTCGTCGAGGGCCAGGCGGAAGGTCCGCCCGTCCTTCGCCGGCTTCGGCACCCCGAGCAGCCGGTCCCCGGTACGGAACTCGACCCGGGCATCCCCCATGGGCACGGTCTTCGGCGCACGCCAGACCAGTTGGCGCGCCCCGCTCTTCCCGTCGATCCGCCATCCCGGCGGAAGTGAGTTGTCGTCCGTCGCGCTCAACAGCCGTGAGTCGGGCGGCTGTTCAGCCTGTGCCAGTCCTGGCGTGCCCGCCAGGGCCGCCAGCACCGCCACGGCGGTCACACATATTCGCCGGGTACGGATCAATGGTTCTCTCCTCAAGGCCCCGTGCGCAGACGTCCCGTCGGTCCCGGGCGCCTCTCGCGTCACCTAGGACGGGGGAGGGGCGTCTGTGGGTTGTCTGTGCGGAGACAGTGATCGCGGACGAGCGATGCGATCAAGCCAGCGCGGCCGTGGGGACTAGCGGATCACTCCACGGGGGAAGCGCTTTCCATGAGCCGAACTCCCCATCTCCGCGCAGCCGTCGTCGGCACCGGCCACCGGGCACAGCTGTTCACCCGGGCCCTCGCCGCCCGCCCCGGCCACCGCGTCGCCGCCCTGTGCGATCCCAGCCCGACCCGTATGGCCTTCCACAACCGGCTGCTCGCCGAGGCCGGCGAACCGGCCGCCGCCCAGTGGGAACCCGAACACTTCGCCGACCTCCTCGCCAAGGAGGGCATCGACGAGGTCGTCGTCACCACCGTCGACGCCGAGCACGACCGCTACATCGTCCCGGCCCTGAAAGCGGGCTGCCGGGTGGTCACCGAGAAGCCGATGACGGTCGACGCGGACCGCTGCGCCCGCATCCTGGACACGGTCGGGTCCACCGGCAACTCCCTCACCGTCGCCTTCAACTACCGCTTCAACCCCGTGCACGAGACGGTCCGCGCCCTGCTCGCCGACGGCGCGATCGGCGAGGTCCTCTCGGTGCACTTCGAATGGCTTCTCGACACCCGGCACGGCGCGGACTACTTCCGCCGCTGGCACCGCGAGAAGCACCTGAGTGGCGGCCTCATGGTGCACAAGTCGAGCCACCACTTCGACCTGGTCAACTGGTGGCTCGCCGACGAGCCGCAGGACGTCTTCGGCTACGGGCGGCTCGGCTTCTACGGCCGTGAGGCGGGCGAACGCCACGGCCTGCGCCGCGACTACACCCGGGCCCACGGGGCGGATCCGGCCGACGACGACCCCTTCGCCCTCGATCTCGCCGCCGACGACACCCTGCGGGCCCTGTACCTGGACGCCGAGCGGGACGACGGATACGTCCGCGACCGGAACGTCTTCGACGGGCCCGTCACCATCGAGGACGACATGGCGCTCCTCGTCCGCCACGCCCGGGGCGCGACGATGACGTACCACCTCACCGCCTACTCCCCGTGGGAGGGCTACCGGGTCATGTTCAACGGCAGCGGGGGCCGTCTGGAACTGGAGGTGGAGGAGAGCCGCTGGCAGGCACCTCTGACCGGTATCGCCTCGGCCGGCGGCGCGGTGCACGGGGACACCGCGGCCGAGCACGCGGGCGGCGCGCGTCTGACCCTGCGGCCCCTGTGGCAGCCCCCGGTCGACGTCCCGCTCGTCACCGCGCACGAGGCGCACGGCGGGGGAGACCCACGCATGCTCGACGCGCTCTTCGGGCCCGTGGACCCCGGGACGGGTCCGGTGCGTGAGGACGCCGGTGCCGCGACCCACCCGACGGCCACCGAACGGGACGGCGCCCTGGCGCTGGGGGTGGGGCTCGCCGCCAACCGGTGCTTCGAGACGGGGCGGCCCGTGCGGGTGCGGGATCTGATCCCGGGGGCCTGGTGAGGCCCGAAGTACCGCCGTTCCGCGCTGGGCTGACGTCTCGTCAGTGCCAGGCGCGGTAGGGCTCGTCGAGCAGCTGGAAGACCGGCTCGCCGCGGACCGGGTCCTTGACCGTCGACATCCGCACCCGGTCACCGCTGTGGATCGCCGCGGGCGGACCCATGACCCGGCCCCGGACGACGAAGCCCTCGATCAGCTCGATCAGCGAGACATTGCGCGCGACGGGGGTGTTGCGGTGCACCACCGTGGCGTGGCGGACGGTGCCCACGCCCTCGCTGCGCTCCGTGCGCAGGTCGCCGCACTGGCAGACCGGACACAGCAGGCGGTGGTACATCGCCGTGCCGCACCAGGTGCAGCGCTGGAAGAGGATCGCGTCCGTGGCCGGGGCGGCGGGCTCGAGTACGCCCGTCCCAGAACCGGCTGTCTGACGAGCAATGTTTCCTGAGGGGTGGTACACGCTGGTCAACTCCCTGCGCTCGGCCGGAATCCCACGTGCTCGGGTAACCGTGCACGGATGTGCGCGGCTCCCTGTGCCACCGTGCACGGCCTCAGCGTATGGCACTGAGTGTCGGCCGTAAAGGTACTCGGTACCCTCATCTTCCGTTGGAGTGAAGAACTCCAAGATCCGCTGCTCTCCACGCCTCGACCCGTCAGGGTTCGTCTGAGGCAATCAGGGTTGAAGGGAGCAGGATTGTGCATGTCCGGCGTATCGGAACGATCCTGAGCGCGGTCGCGCTCACCGTGCTGGCCGTTCCGGCGAACGCTCACGCCGCGGCAGTCGCCTGCGGCGGTGGTGTGTCCACCGGCCGGGTGGCCGTCAACGGCTGCATCAGTGCCGAACGCGGCAAGGAAGGCCGCGTCTACACGCGGGAGATCACGGCGTACGTCAAGGCGCGCAACACGGGGCCGAGGGCGGTGAACGTCGCCTACGAGGCGTTCTTCCGTGTCGTCGACGGTGGTCACTGGGTGAAGCTGGGCAGTGGTCGTGCCTATGTCGCGGCAGGTGCGACCGTCGAGCCCACGGAGGTGGGAAGTTCGACCCGGGTGTGCGGGCCGGTGAAGGTCGAGATCCGCGTACACGCCCGCGCCGACGGGGGCGTATGGAGCGGGTGGTCCACCGCCGGCACGGCGCAGTGCCAGACCTGAGCGGACGCCGACCGGGCGGACGGCACGGTTGCCCGTGCCGTCCGCCCGGCCCGGCTCAGTCCCGCTCGAGCGTGGACTCGATCTCCTGGACCACGCGCCACAGAGGGGCGCCGCGGCGGGAGACGATCACCACCACGTCCTCGGGCGGCTCGTCGGCGGCCGGCGCGCCGGGCGCACCGAACGCGGCCTGCACATAGCCGAGCGCGTGTTCCACCTCCTGCTCGGCGTCGCCGTGCCCGTCCGAGCGCAGCCAGGAGCGCAGGGCGTTGTTGTGCGCCGCGGCCACGGCGGCGGCGATCACATCGGCCCGGAGCGTGCCGTCGTGCAGTCCCTTCAGGCGCCCGCGCAGATACTCCGCGAAGGAACGCTCGTAGCGCCACACCACGGACAGCTCGTAGGCGCGCAGGCCGGGCACCTGCTTGGTGAGGCGGTAGCGCTGCACGGAGAAGGTCGGGTTCTCGGTGTACATGCGCAGGACCAGCCGGACCGCCTCGCAGACCCGCTCGAGCGGGTCGCACCCGGGGTCGCTGGCGGCCAGGAAGGCCGTCATGTCGGTCAGACACCGCTCGTGGTCGGGGAAGACCACGTCCTCCTTGGACGGGAAGTACCGGAAGAACGAGCGACGGCCGACTCCGGCGAGCGCGACGATGTCGTCGACGGTGGTCTGCTCGTAACCCCGTTCCAGGAACAGCTGGAAGGCGGCCGCGACCAGCGCGTCCCGCATGGCGGGCTTGGTGGAGCTCATGGTCGCGAACGTAGCACCTGAACCCGTCCCATGGCACTGGGTGCAGTCCGATGAGGGAACTGAGTGCTGTCATCGGCGTTGTCCGGTAGGAGTGCCGCCGCATACGATCGGCTTCCGCCCGCCGAGGAGCCCCGCATGCCCCGCCCCACCCTCCTGTACGTCACCGACCTGGCCTACCAGGCCCGCGGGCGCCGCTACTGCGACGAGGACATCTTCCTCACCTCGCGTCTCAGGGAGGACTTCGATCTCGCCCTGTGCCATCCCCGGGACGCCGCCGCGCTGGCGGACGGCTTCGCCGGCGTCGTCGTCCGCAACAGCGGTCCGGTCCTGGCGTACCAGGAGGCGTACGACGCCTTCCGCGAGCGGGCGCTGCGAAACGGCACGCGCGTGTACAACCCCCTCTCCGGCAGGGCCGACATGGCGGGCAAGCAGTACCTGCTCGATCTCACGGCCGCGGGGTACCCCGTCATCCCGACCGTCGACCGTGCCGAGGACCTGCACCGGCTGCCCGCGACGGACCGGTACGTCGTCAAGCCCAGGCTCGGCGCCGACTCCATAGGTCTGCGGATCGTGCCCGCCGACGAGGTACGCGACCACATCGACGGGCACGTCCTCGTCCAGCCGTGCGTCGACTTCGTCTACGAGGTGTCCTTCTACTTCGTCGACCACGACTTCCAGTACGCCCTGTACGCCCCGCACACCGACCGGCGCTGGGCGCTGGAGCCGTACCGGCCCACGCCCGAGGACCTGGAGTTCGCCCGGCGCTTCATCCACTGGAACGCCCTCGGCCACGGCATCCAGCGCGTGGACGCCTGCCGGGCCCCGGACGGCGCACTCCTGCTGGTCGAGCTGGAGGACCTCAACCCGTACTTGTCCCTGGACGCCCTCGACGACAAGGGCAGGGACGCCTTCGTCGCGGCGATGAAGGCATCCCTGCACGGGTTCCTCGGCTCCCCGTCCAGCTGAGCGGAAGCCCGGGCAACCGCTGAACTCCCGGGCCCGTGGCGCCGTATCACTCCCTGGGGGACGGCCCAGACCCGTGTGCACGGGACGGAAGGAGACCAGGATGCCGACACCGTCCGACCGAGGGGCGCCGCCGGACAGGACGCCCCTCGAACCCATCCGGGTGCTGCGCCCGCGCCGCACCGACGCGCTCGCGGAACTGCTCAAGGACCTGCCGCCCCGGGCGGCCGTCGGATACGAGTCCATCACGCTGCCCGGTCCGCCGTCGGGGGCCGAGGACTCCACCCAGGAACTGCCGCCCGTCAGGGACCACGACCGCGCCCGCCGCTCCCGTGACATCCCCCGCGGGCGAGTGCCCGGACTGCGCCGCACGGCGATCGCGGCGGCCGTGACCGCGGCCGCGGTGGTCGGCTTCGGCGGTGCCCTGCTGCTGGCCGATCGCGGGGAGACCACCGCTGAGGCGGCTCCGCAGCCCACGGCGACCGCCTCCGCGACCCCCACGCCCACCCCGACGGCCTCCGGAGCCACCGATCCCGACGGTCCGGGCACCCTCCGCGAGGGCGACAACGGGCCCGAGGTCACCGACCTGCAGGAACGCCTGCTGCGGATCCCGGACGTCTACGCCAACGGCTCCACCGACGGCACCTACGACCCGACCCTGGCCGCCGCCGTGGCCCGCTTCCAGCTCTGGTACGGCATCCGCGGCGACGAGGACGGGGTGTACGGCGATGACACACGGCGCGACCTGGAGTCCCGCACGGGCGGCGGCTGATCGACGAGGATGGCGTTCATGGACGCCTTCATCGACCGGCTCGACCCCGACATGTGCGTCGTCACCGCCGCGACGGACGGCGACCGCGCGGGCTGTCTCGTCGGGTTCGCCTCCCAGTGCTCGATCGAGCCCGTGCGGTACGTGGTGTGGCTGTCGAAGGCCAACCGCACCTATCGGGTGGCCCGCACCGCGAGCCGCCTCGCCGTCCATCTCCTCACCCGCGAACAGCACGGCCTCGCCGAGCTGTTCGGCGGGGAGACCGGGGACCGGACGGACAAGTTCGCCCGGGTCCGCTGGCGGGAGGAGGCCGGCGGGGCCGTCGTACTGGAGGACGCGGCGGCCTGGTTCGTCGGCACGGTCGTGCTGCGCGCCGACGGCGGTGACCACGTCGGGTTCGTCCTGGAGCCCCAGGTGTGGGGCGAGCGCGAGGACACCCAGGGAGCGAAGCCGCTGCGGCTCTCCGACACGGTCTCCATCTCGCCCGGCCACCCGGCGGACTGAGCCGGGACCGGAACACCGCACGCGTCCCGGGGGCTCACTCCGGCCCGGACGGCACCCGTATGTCCAGGACGCAGACGTCGTCGCGCCGCTCACCCTCCAGCACCGAGGTCAGCAGCCGGACCAGGGAGCCGGGCTCGTCCGTGTGGTGTGCCGCGACCGCCGCGGCGAGCCGGTCCAGGCCGTGGTCGATGCCCTCCGGGGGACGCTCGACCAGGCCGTCCGTGTAAAGGAGGACCCGGTCGCCCGGCCGCAGGTCGCAGCGCGCCTCCTCGAAGTGCGGATCGGAGCACGCCCCCAGCAGTATGCCGAGCGGACGTTGGAGATAGCGCACCTCTCCGTCGCGCACCAGCAGCGGTGGCGGATGGCCGGCCTGGGCCCACATCAGGCAGTGCTCGGCGGGGTCGAAGCGGGCCAGGACCATGGTCGCGGTGCCGTGGGAGTCGCGCGAGTGCAGCAGCAGGGTGTTGAGACGGGCGAGCGCTCCGGTCAGCGACGAGCCGGTGATGACCATGCCCTTGGCGGTGAAGCGCAGTTGGGCCATCGTGGCCACGGCGTCGATGCCGTGCCCGGCGACGTCACCGACGACGAACAGGGCGTCGCCGTCGGGCAGTTCGATGGCGCTGAACCAGTCGCCGCCGACGTGTATGCCCGACTGGGCGGGCAGATAGGCCACTTCGACCCGCAGCCCGGCGAGGCGGACCGGCCGGGTCGGCAGCGGCAGCAGCGCGTGCTGGAGGCGGGCGGCCAGGGTCCGCTCGGCACGCAGCACGCCGTGCTGCGTCACGATGGCCTGCTCGCTCTCGACCAGGGCCAGCTCGGCGCTGCGCTGCGCGGTGAGGTCCTGGACGAAGCCGTGCACCTCGGCGGGCTTGTCGTCGGTGTCCGCCACCACCTCGGCGACCATCCGCAGATGGCGGACCTCGTCCCCGGTCCGGATCCGGAACGGGACATCGAACTGCTGCCCTGTGCGCACGACGTCGCGCACGGCCCGGGCCAGCAGGGGGGCGTCCTCGGGCAGCGCGAGTTCCGGCAGGTCGGCGAGCCGGACCGGTCCGAGCGCCGGATCCCGGTTCAGGACGAGGAAGGCCTGGGAGGACCAGCTGCCCTCGTCGGTGACCAGGTTCCAGTTGGCCCAGCCCAGGTTCCCCAGCCGCTGCACGTCCGCCAGCCGCTGTTCCTGCCGGTCGGAGGAGTCGTGCCGGACCCAGGTGACGACCAGGGCGCCGCCGAGGCGGGCCGCGCGCATAGCGTGCGTGGACAGTGCGACGGCGCCGTCCACGACCTCCTGGTAGGCGAACGGCTCGCCCTCGAACGGCTCACCCGTGGTCAGCGTGCGCAGGCAGCCGTGCCACACCGCCTCCTCCGCCATGCTCGGGAAGCACTCCAGGATCCGTCGGCCGAGCAGTTCCCTGCCGGTGCGGCCCACGACGTCGACCGCCTCCTCGGTGGCGGCGTCGATGCGGTAGTCCTCGACGTCCCCGGAGGGGCCGCGCAGCGGCGTGAGCAGCATCGCCGAGCCGGGCAGCGAGTCGAATACCGGCTGGGCTGCGGCGGCCGAGGCGGCGGCACTGTGCTCCGACCGGGGGCCGAAGGAGCGCAGCCATCCGGCACACAGCCGGGCGACCGCCCGCAGCAGCTGCCGGGCCTGCGGTGAGAACGGCCCGTTTCGCGCGCGCAGGACCCCGATGCAGACCTCGGCCCCGTCGCCGGTCGGCACCGGCAGCCAGGCGCGGGACAGCCAGCGGTCGGGCGGATCCCCTATGAGCAGGTGCTGCCTCCGGTCCCTCTCGAAGTCCTCCAGCCAGCGCGGCTCCCGGGACCGGAGCGCGTCGAGCGCGGGGATGCCGCTCAGCGGGGGGATCTGGGACCACTGGGTGGCCAGGGCGGCTTCGATGCCGGCATGGCCGATCATCTCCAGCCCTCCGCCCGGCAGCGACCGGAAGAGCAGAAGAGCGTCGGCGTCGACGTCCGCCGCGAGTTCCTCCAGGAGACAGCCGGCCAGGTCCTGGGGGGTGGCGACATGGACGAGGGCCTTGCCGAGGCGGCCGAGCGCGGAGAAGCCGTCGTCCAGGTCGGAGGTGTCCCGCCCGGTGGGGACGGCGGCGCCCGGCGGAACGGCCCGCGGAGGGGTCGGCCCGGGCACCGCGGCCAGGCCGGGGAAGCCGTGGTCGGGTCGGGGTTCCTGAGCGGCGCCGGGCCCCGAAGGCATCAGAGCGCCGAGGGTGATCCAGCACTCCTCGAGCAGGGTGCGGTTGCCGGCCTTCGCGCGCTGGAGCAGTTGCTCGCCGGCCGCTTCCGGAGTGCACCCGGTCAGCGCCATGAGAGTGCCCTTGGTCCGCTCCAGTACCGCCGAGGTGGCGACCTGATCCCGCAACCGGTCCATTTCCGCGCGTTGTCTGGCCACGACCTTGGCCAGCGCGGCGATGTCGGGCACGGTACCGGCGTGTGAAGGGTCGGTGGACTCACTCGTCACGCGTTGAGCATCGCACATCCACCACCTGCCGTTCGCTCTCTTGTCGCCGGACTTCCCGGACATCGGTGAGCCCGACGGTTGACGTAGCCGGCCACGCGCCCCGGTTCGCGGTGGGGTCAGTGGTCGGGCGGCGGGTACAGCCACCTTCGCAGCACCCGGCTCAGAAGCGGCATCACCAGGTACGTGAGTACCGGCAGCAGCACCACCGGGAACACCGCGGCCCGCAGCGGCAGGGGCCAGGCGGCCGTGCGGGGCGTCACCAGCCACTGGATCAGCAGCGTGCACGGGAAGGCGCCGAGGAACGTGGTCAGCACCATCTTCCAGCGGACCGGGGGCCGCACCGTGGTGCCGGGCAGACTGAACCAGGTCTCGAGCCCGGTGGTCGACTGTCGTTCGCTGCCGAGCTCGATGGCGATGTCGTCGATCCGCGCGTGCCAGTCGGCCCGCTCGTCCGACTCCAGCCAGGCGGTGAGCCGGTGCGCGTCGGACCAGCGCAGCACCGCGTGGAAGCGGTGACCGTCCTCGGGACGCAGCCAGGAGACACCCTCGTTGCCCGGGAACCGTCTGGCGCAGCGGGTGATCCCGCGCGTCCAGCGCTCGAACTCCTGCTCCCGGCCGGGGCGCACCTCCCAGGTGAGGACCGTGGTGACCGGATCCCCGCGCCGTACTTCGGTGGTGCTCATGGTCACCACGGGTGCCACGCCTGGCGCGGGTCATGCCCTCGGGGAGGGTCAGCGCCCGTGGTGGTGGTCGACCAGGGCCTGGGTGACCGCGCGGATGCTGCGGGCGATGTGCTGGAGCTGCAGGACCTCGGCGGCGTACAGCTTGATCGTGTGCTCGATGACCGACTCCGGCAGCCCCAGCGACGGCAGGTCCGCGCGGGCGGTCTGCAGTGCGGTGCGGGCGACCCGGATCTCGTGCTGGACCTGGATCTGCGCGTGCCGGGCGAGCAGGACGGTGTGCCGCATCAGGGCCGGGTAGCTCGCGTACCGCGCCGGCACCAGTTCGCGCAGCCACTTGGCCGCGGAGCGCTCCCAGTCGTAGCTGCCTGGCGTCTTGACCTGGCACGGCCAGTCCGGGCCGAGACGAGTGGTGGTCCGCGTGGTCGTCAGGGGCATGGTGATCGCTTCCGGGTGTACGGCGTCGTGCGGGTGGTCCGAGGGGTTGTGCGGCCCCGGTCCAGGGGATGACCGGGGCCGCCAAGGGCTCGCGTGCAGGCGAGGCCCATCGAACATCCCGGGCGCCGACGCGGGTAGGTACGACGGCTCGGGATGTCCGTACAGGAGCCCTCTCGGGCGGATGTGGGGGGTGTGGACGGGACAGGGGTGCGGGCGGATCCCGGAGTGACCCCGGGGGTGATCCGTGAGCAGTATTTATATATGCCGTCTTCTTGGCAAGGAGTATGAAAACATTCATGCTCGATTTATTACGGATGGTCCCCTTGTGAAGCCGTATGGCCGGGGGTGGAAGGGTCAGTCCCTGAGGAAGAACTGGTGCTGGTCGGAGATCTGTTCGTACTCCTCGAGCCGTGCCTGGGTGCGCTCGGGGTCGGCGTCGGTCATGGCCTGGAGCAGGGCGGCGGCGATCACACCGGGTGCCGCGTAGGAGTCGAAGACCAGCCGGGAGCCGGTGCCGGTGCTGAAGAGCACGTCCGCCTCGTCGGCGAGATGTCCGAGCGCCAGATCCGTGACGAGGGCGACCTTCAGTCCGGCGCTGCGGGCGACCCGCAGGGCGGTGAGGGTCTCCTGGGCGTGCCGCGGCATCGAGAACGCGAGCACCCAGGTGCCGCCCGCCTCCCGGGACTGCAGGAGGGCGTCGTAGGCGACGCTGCCGCCACGGGTGACCAGCCGTACGTCGGGATGGATACGGCGTGCCGCATAAGCGAAGTACTCGGCCAGGGACGCCGAGATGCGCAGGCCCAGGACGGTCAGCGGGGTCGACTCGGACAGCTTGCGGCCGAGCTCGATCATCCGGTCGGGGTCGGCGAAGTCGCGGCGCAGGTTCTCCAGGTTCTCGATCTCCGCGTCGACCGCTGACTGGAGTTCGTTGCCGCGCGACTCGTCGTCCGCGACCGGGCCGCCCGCGAGAGTGCTGAGCGCGATCGACTGGAGCTTCTCCCGCAGGGCGGGGTAGCCGCTGAAGCCCACGGCCGCGGCGAACCGCGTCACCGAGGGCTGGCTCACGCCGACGCGCTCGGCGAGATCGGTGATGGAGAGGAACGCCGCTTCGGTGATGTGCTCGATCAGGTACTGCGCGATGCGCCGCTGCCCCGGGGAGAGCCGGGGCCTGTCGAAGAGGGTCCTGAGCTGGGAGGCCGGGGCGGCCTCCGCTTCCGGTGCGGTCTTGCCCGAGGTGATCGCGGATGCCTGTGCGCGTGCCTGCTGCGGCGATGACACCGGGGCGCCTCCTTTGTCTGCCACGGGGAGTCAACATAGCCCACACCCCTCGGTGACCAGCGCTTGTGCGAAAGCCTTCGGCGACCGCCGATCGGGACGGATACGCCGCCCGCGAGCGGGAACCCGCCGCTGGACACAACCTTCGACGACACCCGAGGAGCAGCCCCGCATGACGGTCCCCGAGGAGAACCGGCCCAAGACCGACACCACCGACGAGCTCCTGGAGAACTCCACCGAGGAGGGCGAGGCCCCCGCCCCCGGCGGCAGTGGACGCACCCTGCGCGAGGCGTTCGAGGAAGCGCGGGTGGAGCCCGACGACTTCGCCCGGGAATGACGCCGCACGCGACACCGGATCTTTCGGCAGGGGAGACGCAATGGGTGCGCTGAGCGCGCTGGAACAGGCAATGGAGCATGGCTGGGATGCGCTGTGGGCGCGGGTCGTCGACCGGGAGCCCGTCGAACTCATCGACGCGTTGCGGCGCGAGTGCGACAGCAACGTGGTCGTGTGCAGTGAGCACCGGGTGGTGGTCCCGAACGCCTACGACGTCGAGCTCGCGGACTTCGCCTACGACGAACTCGTGCGCCGGGGCACCGACGTGGGCCAGGAGCTCACCGACCGCCTGGCCCGGCACGGCGAGCGGCAGGGCTATGAATGGGCGGGTCCGCTCACGGTGCACATCACCAGGTCGGGCCGGGTGCCCAACGGCCGTTATCGCGTGACGAGCGGGGCGATGCCGCATGTGAGCGCCGACGGGTTCCACCACGCGATGCGCTGAGCGGATGCGTCGCACCTCCGGTGTGCTGATCATCGGCGATAGATCGTGATGGAGTGACCGACCTCGTCCACCGGACGGCTGCTGTCGATCAGTTCGGCCAGCCGCCCCTTCGCCTTGGCAACCGAGGAGTCCGACACGACCAGCAGTCCGCGCACGTCGTCCACGGGCACCTCGCGCGGATCGGACGCCTCGATGCCGTAGGCGGACGGCAGCCCGCTGCCCTTGTAGACGAGCCAGATCCGTTCGTCCGGGTAGCGCTCGCGCAGCCGGTCGGCGAGTCGGCCGAGGTCCTGTCCCCAGTCGACGTTGGAGTCGTGCAGCCGCAGATGGGTGCGGGCCGGTCCGCCGAACGCCTCGTTGGAGTACGGCAGATAGTAGGGAAAAGTCAGCAGCGAGCTGACCGCGACGAACAGCACCAGCGCCCCGGTCACCAGTGGCGCCAGGCGTCGGCGGACCGCCACCACACACCCGGCGGCCACCGTCAGGAACATCGGCAGGAAGAGCGTGTACCGGGTGCCGAAGTCGCGTGACCCCGTCATGGCCGAGGCGAGCAGCACCCCGGCGGGCACGAGCAGATACGGCGCGGCCGGCCGCAGCCGCCGTACCGCCACCAGCACCACGGCACCGGCGGCCCACAGCACGAGAAGACCCAGCGGGGTCTTCACCAGGAGCGCCGCCGGCAGGTAGTACCAGAGGTGCCCGGTGTACAGCCGCCCGAACAGGAAGCCTTCCCAGGGGTGGTTCTCGAAGCGGAACTGCAGACGCATCCCGTCCGCGTAGGCCTGGGGGAACGGCAGCAGATCGGCGAGGGTCCCCCGCAGTCCGTGCACCACCGGCACCTGGTCCTGGGATGTCCACCGCAGCCGCGGGTCGACCACCAGGTACGACGCCCATACGACGGCGACGGCGGCCAGCGTCAGGACCGCGGCCCCCGCGAGCACGTGGAGCAGCCGTCGGCGCCTCTCGTCGCCGCGAGACGCGCTCCACACCGAGAAGGCGGCCAGTGCCAGCAGGACCGGTACGGCCGGCAGCGCGCTCATCTTCGTCGCCAGTGCGGCGCCGAGCGCCAGACCGGCGAGCGGCACGTACCGCCGTGGCCGCAGGCGGGCCCGCCACAGCAGCCACACCGAGGTGAGCAGGAACCCGGCCGTCGGCACGTCGAGCGTGGCCAGCGAGCCGTGCGCGACGACGTCGGGGGAGAAGGCGTACAGGGCGAGCGCCGTGAGGCCCGCCGCGCTTCCGGCGAGTTCCCGGGCGAAGGCGAACACGACCAGCCCGAACAGCAGTGTCAGCACGATCACCGGGAGCCGGGCCCAGAACATCAGCCGCCAGGGGTCGTTGCCCGACTCGTACAGCAGGTGGGGGCCCAGGTCGATCTGGGGCCCGTCGAACGCCGTGTCCACGTGCGGGTCGGCGATCGCCACCCCGACGGCGACGACCAGCTTGCCGAGGGGCGGGTGCTCCGGGTTGTAGCGGATGCCCTGACCGTGCAGGTACTCGGCGGCCGTGGCCACGTAGACGGGTTCGTCGATCGTCGGGGTCTGCTGCACGGCGGTCGTCACCATGACGGCGGCCATCTGCGCGAGCAGCACCACGACGAGCAGCGGCACCAGCCACCGCCGGGCCGGTCGCGGCTGCCGCACCTCGTCGTCGCGGTGCCCTGACCCGGAGGCCGGGTCCAGGACCGTCTGCTGCTCGCTCGCCATCATCCGCCCCGCGGTGCGACCGGCCGGGCGGTGGCGGGAGCGATCCGGAGGCACCTCATGAGGGCCACTCTCGCATCAGCTCCCGCCCCGCGCGGGCGTCACCGCTTCAGGAGTCGTACCGACAGACCTTCCGTCGTGTAGACGGGTACGGCTCGCAGGGTGTCGGAGTTCAGTTCGACGCGGTCGAACTGGCCGCGCAGTCCCTGGCAGCCGAGGACACGGACCGTGCGCCCGGCCGTCGGCGGCCTGTCCGCGTCCAGCTTCAGCGACAGGACGCTGCCCGCACCGAGCACCGCGCGCCGTGTCACCTCCAGGACCGGCTCCTGGCCCGACCGCAGGGTCAGCTCCAGCGCGCCGCCCTCCTGGCTGTACGTCCCGTGGACCTGCAGCGACTTGCCGGCCAGTGTCAGCTTCCCGCCCTGCACCCGCACATCGCCGTGGCCGAGCGCGTGCGCAGAACCGGCGACCAGCGCGCCTTCCTTGAGCACGGTTCCGCCGGTGTACCGGTTGTGGCCCGTCAGGGTGAGCGTGCCGCTGCCCCGCTTGGTCAGAGAGCCACAGCCGTCGATGTCGTTGCGCCAGGCGTCCGCCGCGTGGAAGCCGCCCGAGGCCGCGTCCAGGGTGACGGTCACGTCGGAGTCGAAGGAGCCGTATCCGTCCGCCGCGGCGAACAGGTTGAGCCGGCCCCACTGCTCGAAGCCGTCCAGCAGGACATACCCCGAGGGCAGCCCGGTGGTCCGCAGCACCTCGCGCCGCTGGGCCGCGTCCAGGTAGGGCAGCCGCGTCTCCAGGAGCACCTCGGCGCCCTTGGGCACGGTGAACGGCTTGTTGCCGCCGTCCCGGTTCAGCACATAGGTCAGCCGGGGGGCCACGGAACGGGCGTTGGCGTCCCGGTCCGCGTACGCGTCCGCGGCGTCCGAGTGGGCGTAGGCGAAGAGCGTGTCGGCCGTGCTGCCGGTCTGCTCGGTGAAGTACTTCAGCGCCTGCGCCCGCGCCGCGGCCTTGAGGTCGGCGTTGGCGGCGTCGGCCAGCGTGGCGGCGGCCAGTGCGGTGGCCATGATGCGACCGCCCATGACGTCGACCGTCGAGTGCATGCCGGACATGATCCGGGTGTGGCTCAGCTCGAAGGCGCGGGTGACCAGTTCCTGGAAGCGCTCCGGTACGGCGTACGCGAAGGCCAGGCCCGCCAGGTGGAAGGCGTTGGTGTGGCCGCTGGGGAAGCCGCCGTCGTCCACCGGCGAGGTGCTGCGCTGGCGCAGCAGCTGGGTGGCGACGACCACCTGCGAGTCGTAGACCGGGTAGCCGAGCGCGTCCTTCGCGCCCGTGTCGACGACCTCGCTGCTCTCGTTCATGCGCCACGGGCGCGGGTACTGGAAGGCGTACTTGCCGGGGTTGCCCGAGGCGTACGGGCCACGCACGGTGTCGACGAGCTTGGCCACCTGGCCGAGCGAGGAGTCGTAGGAGCCCGCGCCGAGCGCCGAACCCGCGGGGGCGTCGGCCGGCACGGCGTCGCTGATCGTGGTCGCCGGGGTGGTGTCGGGCGCGCTGGTGATCGAGGTGACCGCCTTGGCACCGGACCGGTAGAGGCCGGCCAGCGGGCCGAGGCCGCCGATCATGGCGTAGCTCTGGTGCTGGCGGTCGTAGAGGAAGGCCTCCTTCGCCTGCGCCTCGGTGCGCGCCTGGGTGATGCGGGCGCAGTAGCGCATGTTGGCGCGCAGTATCTCGGGCCGCAGCGGGGTGCCGGTGTTCCAGGCGCCACCGGTCTTCCACACCTGGGCGAAACCGCCGAGGATCCGCACCACCGCGTTGGTCTCGGGCGTCAGGTTCGCCATGACGTTGGACTTGTAGTCGTCCACGAAGGCGGCGGGGGCGGTGGCGGCCTTGGCGTCCGCGGCGCCCAGCCAGGAGGCGAACGTGGGAGCGGCCAGGATGCCGGCCGAGGCGCCCAGGGACGTCTTGAGGAATCCCCTTCGCTTCACGGCGCGTTCGGTGAGCGACGCGGGGGAGTGCTGCCCGGCGGATGACGGCATGGGTCTGCCTCTCTGGAGTTCGGCGGCCGTGCGGCCGGGGTGGTGCGGATGCGACTCATGATGCGTGAGGCAGCTGGAGTGCCGAATGCGCTTTCTGAAGTCGTACGAGCGAACATCTACGGGCGAGTCATGTCGGACCGGAGGAGACTCGGCGTCCGGTGGATGTCACAGAAGTGAACGGGCCATCGCCACCGCGCCGTCCACCGGGGGTGCCCGCAGGGGTCGCGGTCGTGCCGACGGCGCACCGTCGGCCAGCGCCGACACGAAGGCGTCGTACAGCGAGGGCTGGGCGAGGACGGTACTGCCCGCGACCACGACATCGTCGACCGCCACTCCGCGGGCGGCGAGCCGTTCGACGAGCCCGGCCAGGGCGCGGCCCGCCTCGGCGATCACGGTGCGGGCGAGCGGGGATCCGGCCTCGGCGGCGGCGAAGACGGCCGGGGCGTGCCGGCCCCACTCGGCGGAGGCGGCCGTGGCGTGCTCCAGCGCGGCGCCGAGCGCGGGTACTTCGGGGACGTCGAACCCGGACAGCAGACCGAGCGCCAGGGGGTCGGGCTCCTCGCCACGGTCGTGGGCCGCCCATACGGCTCGTACGGCCTCGCGGACCAGGCCCGCGGCTCCGCCCTCGTCGCCCAGGAGCGCGCCCCAGCCGCCGACCTGGACCGGAGTGCCGTCGGCGAACCGGCCCACGGCCACGGATCCGGTGCCGGCGACCAGGCCGACGCCCTTGTCCAGTCCCGCCGCGGGAACGAGCAGTTCGGCGTCGCCCACGACCAGCGCGGGCGCGTCGAAGTGCAGTTGCAGAGCGGTGCGGATCTGTGCGCACTGGCGCGGGGTCTCACAGGCGTGTCCGCCGACGGCGAGGGCGGACGGGCGGGCGCCCGCGGGAAGCGCGTCCGCGGCCAGTGCGGCCAGCCACCCGGCGGCGGCCACCGGGTCGTGGGGCCGCCAGCCGCTGCTGGACCGGACGTGATCGGCGACGAGGGTGTCGCCCGCGAACGCGCGGAGCTGTGTCTTGGTGCCGCCCACGTCGATGCCGACAACCAGGGGTGCGGTGTCCTGCACGGAACCTCTTTCGTCGTTGCGCTGTGTGCTGCGACGGTGGGCGAACCGTACCGGAGGGCAAGGCAGTTGGAGGGCTCTGGAGAACTAGGGAAGCCCCGGGACGGGCCTCTGACGGACCACGGCAGGCGAGTACCGTGACGTTCGTTAGGAAGTTAACTAACGAAGTACAGTGCGTGTCAATAGGCGTCACGCACTCGTATTCCCGGGTCCTTTGTCCCGGGTGGGAACGCAAGACGCCGGAGCAACCCATCGCCGCCTCCCGCCGAGCCGCTCGGCCCGGGAGAGTGGCCTGTGACCTGGGGGAAGTGTGGAACACGACGTGGCTGGAGCCCCCCGTCTGACCGAAAGCGCCGGCGCCGTATTCGCCGTGCTGGCCCAGGCCGGCACCGCGACCCGGCCGCAGCTGGCGAGCCTCGCGCGGCTGTCCAAGCCGACGGTCTCCTCCGCCGTCGCCGAACTGGAGGGCGTCCACCTCGCGGCCCACTCCGGCACCTCCTCCGGCGGTACGGGCCGCAGCGCCGCCGTCTACCGCCTCGGCCCTGCCGCGGGTGCCGTGCTCGCCGTCGACCTGGGCCCCGCCGTCACCCGGGTCCGCGCCTGCGCCCTGGACGGCACCCTCCTCGCCGAGGCCACCGGCCCCCGGGAGGAGGCGGCCGACGTGGTGCGCGACGCCCTGTCCGCGCTGCGCGCCGACGCCCCGCTGCGCGCCATCGTCGTGGCCGTCGGTGACGTCACCGCACGGGCCGAGGAGGGCACGGTGCGGCCGGCGACCGCCAAGGCCGGCCCCGTCTTCGACGCGGTGGCCGTCGCGCTGCCGCCAGGAGTGCCCGTCCACCTCGAGAACAACGTGAACTGCGCCGCGCTCGCGGAACTGCACGAGGGCGCGGCTCGTGGCCGTCACACCTTCGGCTATCTGCGGATCGGCGTCGGTATCGGTCTGGGCATCGTCGTGGGAGGACACGTGCTGGCCGGGGCCAACGGCGCGGCCGGAGAGGTCGCCCGGCTGCCCTACCCCTGGGACGACGGCCTGGAGCCCCGCCACGAGGCCCTGGAGGACTACATCGGGTCCCGGTCCCTGCTGCGCCGGGCCGCCGAGGCCTGGCCCGAATCCGACGGCGCATGCCCCCGCACGGCCGAGCGGCTCTTCGCCCTGGCCGGACAGGGCAGTGCCACGGCCCGCGCGGTCGTCGACAGACACGCCGTGGACGTGGGCCGGCTGGCCGCCGCCGTGACCGCCGTACTGGACCCGGGACTGCTCGTGCTGGGCGGCAGCACCGGCGCGTATCCGCAGCTCCTGCCCGGTGTGCGGGCCGAGCTGGAGCGGCTCAGCTGGCCCACCGAGGTGGTCAGCAGCCAGGTCGGTGATCTCGGCACCGTCGTGGGCGCCGCCCGGCTCGCGGTCGCCCGAGGAGTCCAAACCGTGACCCAGGCGTCGCGGACGAAGGATTGACGGGTTCGGACTCGGTCTGCCAATGTCCGGACAAGCGCTTTCTAAGTCGGCCGGGACGCCGGCTTGGAGCGAGCGTCCCGCCCGTACTCGACGTACGGCAACCGCACCAGGGCGTGCTTGTGCGGCAGCGGCCATGACGGCCGGGGACCCTCGCCCTTCAGGATGACGCGGCCGGGCGAGGCCGCGCCCTCGGAAAGCAGAACCCTCCTGCACAATGCACCCGTGCCGCTTCCGTCGGCGCCGTGCTCCGTCCCGTACGACGAAAAAGGGAACGAAGATGACCACTGTAGGTGTGCGGCGCTCCCGCCGACTCGGCCGCGGCGGCATGCGCCGTCTGGCTCCCCTCGCTGCCGTAGCCACGGCGGGTGTCATGCTGCTCTCCGCCTGCGGCGGGGGTTCCGGCTCGGGCGGCACCTCCAAGTCCCTGACGTTCTGGATCTCCACGGTTCCGGGGCAGGACGCGGGCTGGAAGAAGATGGTGGCGCAGTACAAGAAGGAAACCGGCGTCAACCTCAAGCTCGTCAACATTCCCTACGACGGCTACACCACCAAGCTGCACAACGCCGCGCAGGCGAACTCCCTGCCCGACGTGGCGGCCGTGCCGGCGCTGGACCCGATCTGGTCGAGCAAGCTGCTCGACCTCAGCTCCATCGCCAACAAGAAGAGCAACAACATCAACCAGAACTTCCTCGCGAAGGACTCGTCCGGGAAGGTGCTGTCCATCCCCTCGGACGTCACCGCGTCCGGCCTGTTCATCAACAAGTCGCTCTTCGAGAAGGCCGGCGTCTCCTTCCCGACCGAGCCGTCGAAGACCTGGACCTGGACCGACTTCATCGCCGCGGCCAACAAGGTCCGCGAGAAGACCGGCGCCAAGTACTCCCTGACCTTCGACCAGTCGCCCTCCCGACTGCGCGCCATGGTGTACGAGATGGGCGGCAAGTACGTCCACGCCGACGACTCCGGCAAGTTCTCCGTGGACGCGGCGACCAAGAAGGCCGTGAACACCTTCGTCGGATGGAACGACGACAAGACCATGCCGAAGTCGGTGTGGACGAGCGGCGCCGACCCGTCCGCCATGTTCCAGAGCGGTGACGTGGTCGCCTACTGGTCCGGTGTGTGGCAGGTCGCCTCCTTCGCGGACAGCATCAAGAAGTTCCAGTGGGCGAGCGTCCCGACCCCCGCCCAGCCGGTGCAGGCCAGTGACGTCAACAGCGGCGGCATGGTGGTGGGCTTCAACAACAACGGCGACGCGTCCAAGGCCGCGACGAAGTTCCTGTCCTGGCTCTACGAGCCGGCCCACTACAAGGCCCTGTGCGAGGCGTCCGGCTTCCTGCCGGTCGAGAGCGGTCTGAACCCGACGTACCCCTTCAAGTCCGATGCGGCGCAGGCGGCGTTCAAGCTCTACAACCAGGAGATCCCGCTCTACGCCCCGATCTCCGGCTACTTCAACAGCGCCCAGACCAACTGGGTGCTGAAGGGCAAGAGCATCACCGAGGACCCGACCAAGACGGAGCTCGGCAAGGCGATCAACGGCCAGCAGTCGGCCGACAAGGCCCTGCAGAACATCGTGGACGGCTACAACCAGCAGGTCGGCGGCTGATCGCAGGCCACCAGCGCCCGGGCGGCGGTGTCCCGACCCCGCCGCCCGGCCCCGGCCGTCCACGTGACGCCGGGCTCATGGCCTGAGCCCCTCGCAATCCCTTCCACCAGCACGGAGTCAGGAAGATGACAAAACGCGCCTCGGACGTGTCCGCCGTGTCCGCGAGCCCGCCCAGGAGACGCAGCAAGTACACCCTTGCGCCGCTCGTCCTCATCGCGGCCAACGTCGTGCTCTTCGCGCTGTTCTTCGTCTGGCCGGCGGTGATCGGGCTCGTCTACTCCTTCACGAACTACACGGGCGTGGGGGTGTTCCAGTGGGTCGGGCTGGACAACTACCACAACCTGTTCGGGGACTCCACGTTCTACGACGCGCTGTCCCGGACTCTGCTGTACGCCGTCCTCTTCGTCCCGCTGAACTTCGTGGTCTCGCTGCTCGCCGCCAACCTGGTGGTGAGCAAGCACGCCAAGGGCGGGTCGGTCGCCCGCGTCCTCTTCTTCATCCCGTGGCTGCTGTCGCCCATCGTCGTGGGTGTCCTGTGGCGGTGGATGTTCGGCGAGAACTTCGGACTGGTCAACTACGTCATCGAGAAGTTCGGCGGAGACGCCGTTCCGTGGCAGTCGAACGCGGACCTCTCGTTGCTCGTGGTGGTGATGGCGGCGGCCTGGGCCTGGACGGGTTTCACGATGCTGCTGTTCATCGCGGCGATCAAGAACGTACCGGTGTCGTACTACGAGGCCGCCTCGCTCGACGGCGCCGGCCCCTGGCGACAGTTCTTCAGCATCACCCTGCCGAGCATCGCGCCCACCTCGTTCATCGTGATCCTGCTCAACACGATCAACGCGATGAAGGAGTACCCGGTGTTCGTCGCCCTCAACAACGGCGGACCCGGCACGTCGAACAACCTGCTCGTCCAGTACATCTACGAGACCGGCTTCAAACGAGGCCAGATCGGCTACGCGAGCGCCGCGTCGTTCGTGCTCATGCTCATCCTGATGGCCGTCGCGGTCGTCCAGCTGATGGTCAACCGGCGGGTGGAGAACCGATGACAACCACAGACATCCCGCGCCCGGCCGAAGTCGACTCCGGCCGGCGGGTCTCCAGGAAGCGGCCCCGCAAGACGGCCACCGGTGGGCTCCGGCAGGCGGTGTCCGCGACGACACTGCTGTGGATCATGGCGTGCCTGTACGGGTTCCCGGTGCTGTGGTTCGTCCTCAGCTCCCTCAAGCCGGCCAGCGACCTGTTCTCCTATCCGCTGACGCTGGTCCCGCACAACCCCACCCTGTCGGGATTCAGGGCAGCGTGGGACAGCGCCAACTTCTCCCAGTACTTCATCAACACGGCCATCGTGTGCGTGATCACGACGATCCTCACGGTGGGTGTCAGCTGCTGCACGGGGTACGCGCTGGCCAAGTACGACAACAGATGGCTCAAGGCGTTCTTCCTCTGCATCCTGGCCACCACGATGCTGCCGGGCGAGGTCATGCTCGCTCCGGAGTTCCTGGTGGTCCGCAACCTCGGCCTCTACAACTCGTTCGCCGGCATCATCCTCCCGGCCGTGCTCACGGCGACCGGATGCTTCATGTTCCGCCAGTTCTTCCTGACGGTTCCCGATGAACTGGTCGAAGCCGCACGCATCGACGGCGCCCGCGAACTGTCGATCTTCCTGCGGATCATGGTGCCGCTCTCCCGGCCCATCATGCTGACCCTCGCCATCCTGTCCTTCCAGTGGCGCTGGAACGACTACATCTGGCCGCTCCTGATGCTCAACGACCCGAACAAGTTCACCGTGCAGATCGGCATCCAGAGCATCGTCGGCGCCCAGAACATCAACTGGTCGGTGCTGCTCGGCGCCTCGGTCATCTCGATGATCCCTCTGATCGCCATCTTCCTGGTTTTCCAGCGCTACGTCATGAGCGCCGACATCAACGCCGGACTGAAGGACTGACCGTGCTTACGCCGCTCGACCACGAGTTCGTCCGCGCGGCGGCCGCCGCCGCCGACCGGTCGGCCGTCCCGCCGGCGGCCGCCCCCCACGAGGAGCCCGCCGGTGTGCCGCACCGTGGTCTGGCGCGGCGGGTGAAGACCCTGGTCGCGGCCTACCGTTCCCCGGACTCGGCACTGCACGGCAGCGGGCAGGCCGTCGCCGCAGCGATGACCCATCTGCGTGCCCTGCGGGCCGTACAGACACCCACCGGCCTCTTCGCCGGCGGCGACAACGTGCAGTCGCCGCCGGACTCCGCCTTCACCGTCAACGACGTGTGCGACGCGCACGTCCTCGCCGCCGACGCGGGGCCGGAACTGAGCGAGGTCACGGCCGCGCTCGCGGAGATCGCCGACGCCGCCTCCGGCAGTCTCCTGACCGGTGGGGCGCACACCCCGAACCACCGCTGGGAGCTGAGCGCGGCGCTGGCCCGGCTGCACCGGTCGTTCCCCGACGACCGGCTGCTCGACCGCATCGAGGAGTGGCTCGCCGAGGGCGTCGACATCGACGCGGAGGGCCTGTACTCGGAGCGGAGCGCCAACTACGCGGCCCACGTGTCCAACCCGTCGCTGCTGCTGCTGGCCGAAGTGCTCGGCCGCGCCGACCTGCTGTACGTGGTCGAACGCAATCTCGCCACGACCCTGGACCTGATCAGGCCGGACGGCACGGTGGAGACCGTCCACTCGCGACGGCAGGACCAGAACCACCCGTTCCCGCTGGCGCCCTACCTGCCGCATTACCGGTTGCTCGCGATCCGCACCGGCCGGGGCGACTTCGCCCGGGTGGCGCGGCTGGCGGCCGCCGGCGGTATCGACGACCCCGACCTGCTCGCCGAGACCCTCCTCACCCCGGACCTGTGCCGCGCCCTGCCGGCCCCGACCGCCGAGACTCTTCCGCGCGACCGGTACCTCACCACCGCGCGTCTCGCAGCTCGCGCCTCGGCCACCGCGCACACGGTGGTGTACGGCGGCTCCGACGTGCCCGAGCACCGGCGCATCCGCTCGGGCCTCGCCTGCAATCCCACCTTCCTGCGGCTGTTCGCCGGCGACGCCGTCCTCGACGCGGTGCGTCTCTCGCGGGGGTTCTTCGACCTGGGCCCGTTCCGCGCCGCCGACATGGAACAGCTCGCCGACAGCCGCTACCGGCTCACCGAAACCCTCACGGCCGCCTACTACCAGCCGCTCCCACCGGATCGGCGACGGGACGGCGGCGCCTACCGGATGACGGACGAGGGCCGCTTCTCGGCCGCGATGGCCTTCCCCGACCGGCCCCGGGACGAGGTCTCGCACACGACCCGCGTCGAGGTCGACCTGCGGGAGGACGGCGCCGACCTGCGGATCGACATCAGCGGACCACGGGTGCCCTGGGCCCTCGAACTGACCTTCCGGCCGGGCGGCGTGACCGAGGGCGCCGTACCGATCGGTGACGGACGCTGGTGCCTGACGACCGGGCCGATGACCTACCGGGTCGGCGACGACGAGATCCGCGTCGAGGCCGGCGTGGAGGCGGGCGAACCGCTCGCCGGGCCGGACCTGAGCGACGTACTGCGCTACGACCCGGGGCAGGACTACACCGTGGTGGGCGGCACCGACGCGACGACCGGGAACCATGTCTACATCGGGGGACACGGCCCTCAGACCCTGACCGTCGCTCTGCACGCCCGCCGCCTCGCACCCGACGTGTGACCCCGACGAACCATGGGTCAGGTCCGGGTGCGTGACGTGCGCGCCGACGGCCTCGCGGCGAAGCTGGTCACCAAGCCGGTCGTCGACCGCGACCACGTCCTGCGCCACATCCAGTCCCTGTACGTCACCGACGGCAGGAGCCTGTGGACCACGGTTTCGGTGGAACGGCTCCCCGGCACGCCCTACCTGCTGGCCGGTCTGCCGTACGCCGAGGACGACGGCGACCGGGTGCGCCGGACGGCCGAGGCGCAGGTGGCCTCCGCGGGCACCCTGCGGCTGACGCACCCCGAGGCGCAGGGCGTGGACCACTTCGATGCCTGCTCGGAGACGACCCAGGAGCAGGCGGCGTTCGCGCTGGCCGCCGACCCCCGCGGGTACGGCAACCCCGACGAGGGCTGGCGCCATCTGGTCGGCTCCTCCGCGCTGGAGGCCGGCTCCGTGCCGGATGCCCCGGACGACCTGCACGTCTTCGCCGTGCGCTACGGACCCGAGGGCACCCTCGCGGCCACCTTCGAGCGCGAGGGCGCCGGTCTCACGGTGCACACCGAGGCGTTCACCGCACGCATCGGCGACCCGGCGGGCGACGCCCACGGTGAGCCGGAACTGACGCTGTCCGCCTGCTGAAGGGCCTACGCCCGGCTGCCGGCGCGCGGCAGCGTCGCCACCGGCACCACCAGGTCGGCCCGGTCCCGGGTCGTCGCCACCAGCTCCGCGTTGCGCTGGTCCGAGCGCCGCACCCACGCCAACGCCTCCTCGTGGGTCTTGCCGAACTCCTCGTGCCGGGCGACCAGCCGGCGCACCCGCTCGTCCTCGTCGAGCGCGCAGAACCACACCTCGTCCAGAGCGGTCCGTACCCGCGTCCAGGCACCGGTGCCGAGCAGCAGGTAGTTCCCCTCGGTCACGATCAGCCGGGCCGTCGGCGGCACCGGGATCGCCCCGGCGACCGGCTGCTCCAGCACCCGCTCGAAACCCGGCGCGTACACCACGTCGCTGTCCGTCTCCTCGCGGAGCCGCCGCAGCAGGGCCGCGTACCCGCCCGCGTCGAAGGTCTCGGGCGCGCCCTTGCGGTCCCGCAGACCGAGCCGCTCCAGCTCAACGTCGGCGAGGTGGAAGCCGTCCATGGGGACGTGCGTCACCCAGGGCTCCCCGGAGCCGTTCAGCGCCCGCACCAGACGCTCGGCGAGGGTCGTCTTGCCCGAGCCGGGGGCACCGGCGATACCGAGGACGGCCCGCCCCTCGGGTCCGGCGAGGGAACGGGCGCGGGTCAGGAGGTCGTCGAAGGTCAGCGGCACACGCCGAGTGTGTCATTCGGCGACCACAGGTCGGCCAGGCACCCTGGAGGGCGGAAGGGGAGAAAGGAGCCCCAGCCGTGCCCCAGGACTTCGACGCCTCCGACGCCTCGGCCGACTTCGACGCCTCCGACGACGAGGCGCAGATCCGCGCCCTCATCACCGGGTGGGCCGCGGCCGTCCACCGCGGCGACCTCGCCGGCGTGATCGCCGACCACGCCCAGGACCTCGTGATGTTCGACGTGCCGCCGCCCCACCAGGGCATCCGTGGCCTCGCCGCCTACCGCGCGGCCTGGCCGCCCTTCTTCGCGTGGCAGGCCCAGGGCGCCTGCTTCGACATCGAGTCCCTCGACATCACCGCCGGCTCCGACGTCGCGTACGCCCATGCCCTGGTGCGCTGCGCCACCCCGGAGGAACTCGCCGAACATCCCGGCTTCCGGCTCAGACTCACCTTCGGTCTGCGCAAGGAGCGCGGCCGCTGGCTGGTGGCCCACGAGCACCACTCCTTCCCCCACGACTGAATCCGCCTGTTGGCACAGCGCTCAGCAGGGAACCGTGTCCTGTATGACGGAGCTCGGTCTGCCAGAAGAGATCAAGGCCTGCCTGTTCGACCTCGACGGGGTCGTCACCAGGACGGCCGTCGTGCACGCGGCCGCGTGGAAGGAGATGTTCGACGCGTTCCTGCGGGAACGCGAGGGCGAGGACTTCCGGCCTTTCGACGACCACGACTACGACGAGTACGTCGACGGTCTGCCACGGGCCGACGGCGTGCGCACCTTCCTCGCCTCCCGCGGCATCGAACTGCCGGAGGGGAATCCGGACGATCCGCCGGGCGCGGAGACGGTGCACGGCCTGGGCAACCGCAAGAACGCCCTCGTCCTGGAGAAGATCCGCACCGACGGGGTCGAGGCCTACGACGACACCCTGACCTACATCCGGGCGGCCCGCGCACAGGGTCTGCGCACCGCGATCGTCTCCTCCAGCGCCAACTGCCGTGACGTGCTGCGGGCGATCGACGCCGAGGACCTGTTCGACGTACGCGTCGACGGCGTGGTCGCGGCCGAGCGGCACCTGCCCGGCAAGCCGCGCCCCGACACCTTCCTCGCCGCGGCCCACGACCTGGGCCTGGACGCACCCCGGTCCGCCGTCTTCGAGGACGCCCTCGCCGGCATGGACGCGGGCCGCGCGGGCCGCTTCGGATACGTTGTCGGCCTCGACCGCGTCGGGCAGGCCGACGCCCTCTACGAGCACGGCGCCGACGTGGTCGTGAAGGGCCTCGCCGAACTGGGAGGACACGCGTGATCACCCACCGCTCCTACACCGTCGAGCCCTGGGCCGTCCGCGAGACCTCCCTCAACCTCGATGTCCTGGCCCAGAGCGAGTCCGTGTTCGCCCTGTCCAACGGCCACGTCGGCTGGCGCGGCAACCTCGACGAGGGCGAACCGCACGGCCTGCCCGGCTCCTACCTCAACGGCGTCCACGAACTGCACCCGCTGCCGTACGCCGAGGCCGGATACGGCTATCCGGAGTCCGGCCAGACCGTCATCGACGTCACCAACGGCAAGATCGTGCGGCTCCTCGTCGACGACGAGCCCTTCGACCTGCGCTATGGCCGTCTCGTCGCCCACGAACGCACCCTCGACCTGCGCCGGGGCGTCCTGGAGCGGTCCTGCGAGTGGATCTCACCGGCGGGATCGCGGATACGGCTGCGCTCGACCCGGCTCGTCTCGCTCACCCAGCGGGCGGTCGCCGCCGTGGCCTACGAGGTGGAGCCCGTCGACAGCCGCACCCGCGTGGTGATCCAGTCCGAACTCGTCACCAACGAGAGCCTGCCCGGGGCGAACGGCGACCCGCGCGCCTCCAAGGCCCTGAAGTCGCCGCTGGAACACGAGGAGGGCTTCGCCGACGGCACGCGTCTGCGGCTGGTGCACCGCACCCGGCGCAGCGGACTGAGGGTCGCCGTGGCCGCCGACCACGTCGTCGAAGGACCCGAACGCACCACCACGAGCAGCGAGGAGACGGTGGACCTGGCCCGGCTGACCGTCACCTCCGTACTGGAGCCGGGACAGCGGCTGCGGATGGAGAAGCTCGTCGCCCACGGCTGGTCCGGGGTCCGCTCCCGGCCCGCGATGAGCGACCAGGTCGACGCGGCGCTCGCGGCCGCGGGTCACAGCGGCTGGGACGGACTCCTGGAGGAACAGCGCGGCTACCTCGACGACTTCTGGGCCCGCGCCGACGTCGAGGTCGACGGCGACGAGGAGATCCAGCAGGCCGTCCGCTTCGCGCTCTTCCATGTGCTCCAGGCAGGCGCCCGCGCGGAGCAACGGGCCATCCCCGCCAAGGGTCTGACCGGATCCGGCTACGACGGGCACGCCTTCTGGGACACCGAGACCTTCGTCCTGCCCCTGCTCACCTACACCGAGCCCGGCGCCGTCTCCGAGGCCCTGCGCTGGCGGCAGCACACCCTGCCCGCCGCCCGCGAACGCGCCGCCCAGCTCGGCCTGAACGGCGCCGCGTTCCCCTGGCGGACCATCGAGGGCTCGGAGGGATCGGCCTACTGGCCCGCCGGTACCGCCGCCTTCCACGTCAACGCCGCCGTCGCGGACGCCGTGGTGCGCTACACCGAGGCCACCGGGGACACCGACTTCGAACGCGACACCGGCGTGGAACTCCTCGTGGAGACGGCCCGGTTGTGGCGCTCGCTCGGCCACCACGACCACCACGGCGTCTTCCACATCGACGGCGTCACGGGCCCCGACGAGTACAGCGCGATCGCCGACGACAACACGTACACCAACCTCATGGCCCGCGCGAACCTCCTCGCCGCCGCCCACGCCTGCGCCCGCCATCCGGAACAGGCCGCCGCACTCGGCGTGGACGACGAGGAGAGCGCCGCCTGGCGGGACGCGGCCGAGGCCGTGCACATCCCCTACAACGACGAACTCGGCGTGCACGAACAGCACGCGGGCTTCACCCGGTACCAGCAGTGGGACTTCGACGGCACCCGCCCCGACCAGTACCCGCTGATGCTGCACTTCCCCTACTTCGACATCTACCGCAAACAGGTCGTCAAGCAGGCGGACCTGGTGCTGGCGATGTACCTGTGCAGCGGCTGGTTCGAGGAGTTCCACGGCGAGGAGCAGATCGCCCGCAACTTCGCGTACTACGAGCCCCTGACCGTACGGGACTCCTCCCTGTCGGCCTGCGTCCAGGCGGTCGTCGCCGCCCGCGCCGGACACCTGTCCCTCGCGTACGCCTACACGACCGAGGCGGCGCTGATGGATCTCGCCGACCTGGAGAACAACACCCGCGACGGACTCCACATCGCCTCCCTCGCCGGCACCTGGACGGCCCTCGTCGCCGGATTCGGCGGTCTGCGCCGTGACGGCCAGTCCCTCCGCTTCGCGCCCCGGCTGCCCGAGCGGCTCAGCCGCCTCGCCTTCAACCTCCAGCTGCTCGGGCGCTGTCTGCGGGTGGAGATCGGCCCGGACAAGGCGACGTACACCCTGATGTCGGGTGCTCCTTTGACGATCCGCCACCACGGCGCCGCCCTGACCGTGAACGGCGACGGCCCGGTCGTCCGCCCCGTCCCACCAACGCCGGACCGCCCGGCCCCGGGCCAGCCCGCCCATCGCAGCCCCCACGCCCGCTGACCCGAGGACGCGATCCGGACAGACACCGCTTGGCCGAACTCCACCCTGCACCCGCCGCTGCCGCGGGTTACTTTGTCCATGTTTTGCAGTGGATCAAGTCCCCGCGGCACACGGGGGTGAGGGGTGGACGATGGCTCGCGGCGACCGCGCCCTGCTCGTCGTCGCGCGAGGACGTACGCCGTCCGTTGCCTCGGCGGCCTCTCCGCGGGCCGGGGGCACCCGGCCGATCGCTGCGGTGGCCGCCGTCTTCACCCTGGCCCAACTCGTCCTGGTCCGCCCCGGCATGGGCCTCGGCTGGGACGAGACCGTCTATGTCAGCCAGGTCGGCGTGCAGGCCCCGGCCGCCTTCTTCAGCGCCCCGCGGGCCCGTGGCGTCTCGCTGCTGGTGGCGCCGATCGCGAGCTGGTCGACCTCGACCGAACTTTTGCGCGTCTATCTCGCAGTGCTGTCCGGCCTCGGCCTCTACGTGGCCCTGCGCGCCTGGCGCGGCCTCTTCCCGGCCCGCGTCCTCGCCGTCGGCGGCGCCCTGTTCGCCTCCCTGTGGATCACACTGTTCTACGGCCCGCAGGCCATGCCCAACTACTGGGTCGCCGTCGGCGCACTGGGCGCGGTGGGCTGCTTCCTGCGGGCCCGTCAGGACCCGAGGGCACTGTGGGGTGTCGTGGCGGGTGCCGCGCTCATGGCGTGGATGCGGCCCACCGACGCCGTGTGGGTCACCCTGCCGCTGCTCGTCGCCGCAGCCCTCGGCCGCCGTCCGAGGTCCGCCCTCGCCCTGGTGGCCGGACTGGTGGCGGGTGGTGCGCAGTGGGTGATCGAGGCGTACCTCAGCTACGGCGGCCTGGCCGAGCGTCTGCACGAAGGCTCCCGCATCCAGGGCGGCCTCGGCCCGCAGTTCGCCGTCGACGACCAACTGCGCAGCCTGGGCGGCCGGGCCCTGTGCCGCCCGTGCACCGGGCCGCTGCCGGACCCCGCCGTCATGGCCTGGTGGGCCGTGCTCCCGCTGCTGGCAGCCGTCGGGCTCGCGGTCGCGGTCCGGGCCGGGCGCACCCGAGGCTCCCTCGTCCCGCTGGCCTGCGCCGCGACGGCCGCCGTGCCCTACCTCTTCCTGATCGGATACGCGGCTCCCCGCTTCCTGCTGCCCGCCTACGCCCTGCTCGCGATCCCGGTCGCCGACGCCCTGTTCCACCTGGCGACCACCCCGTCGGGCCGTTGGCGTCCGGTGGCGGCGGTGCTGCTCGGGATCGGACTGGCGGGGCATCTGGCGGTGCAGTACGCCGTGCTGGAGCGCGCGGTGCACCGCACCACGCGCGACCACCGCGACTGGGCCCGTACCGCGGCCGAGCTGAACCGCCTCGGGGTGCGCCCACCCTGTCTGCTCACCGGCCATCTGTCGGTCCCCGTGGCGTACTACGCCGGGTGCACCTCGGCGGCGGCGTTCGGCCACAACGCGAACAGCAGCGAGTCCGGGATCGTCGCGGCGTCCCGCCGTATGCCGGTCGCCGTCCTCACCAGGCCCGGCGGTTCGCCACCCGCCTACGCCCGCGACTGGCACACCCTGTCCGCCGCAGGGATGGACATCCACGTCGCGCCGAACGTGAGCGGGCGCGGGCCGGCCTGACGTCCGAGCGGATCGGCGTCGCCCCACCTCGCCGAGCGCGACGGGCGTTTCCGGACCCTGTCGCTCTGGTAGGACTTCGGGTGTCGGCCCGAGGCGAGGGGGAGTGCCATGACGTGGAACGAGAACGGCGGACGGTTAGGGGAGGAGTTCTTCACCCCGGGCTCCTCGTCCTTCACCGAGTTCCTGGCGGCCCACCGCCCCGAGCTGCTCAGCACCCGCCGCGTCCTGCCCGACGATGTGCGGGCCGCTCCCGACCAGGTGCCGCACGGCACGACCGTGCTGGCCCTCTCCTACCGCGATGGCGTCCTCATCGCCGGTGACCGCAGGGCCACCATGGGCAACCTCATCGCCCAGCGCGACCTGGAGAAGGTGCACCCCGCCGACGACCACACGGCGGTCGCCTTCGCCGGCACCGTCGGCCTCGCCCTCGACATGGTCAAGCTGTACCAGGTCGAACTGACGCACTTCGAGAAGATCGAGGGCGTCGCCATGACCCTCGACGGCAAGGCGAGGCGGTTGGCCGGCATGATCCGGCAGAACCTCGGCCAGGCCATGCAGGGCCTCGCCGTGGTCCCCCTCCTCACCGGCTACGACCCCTCGGCGCCCGAGGGCGAACGCGGCCGCATCTTCAGCTTCGACATCGCCGGCGGACTCTACGAGAAGACCGACTTCCACGCCGAGGGCTCCGGATCGCCGTACGCCAGAGGCGCCCTGAAGAAACTGTTCCGCAAGGGCCTCGACCGCCGCGACGCCGCCCTCGCCGCGCTCCAGGCCTTGTGGGACGCGGCCGACGACGACTCCGCGACCGGTGGCCCCGACATCAGCCGCCGGATCTTCCCCATCGTCTCCGTCATCACCGAGGACGGCTTCGAGCGACTGTCCGAGCCGGAGACCGAGGCCCTCAGCCGCGAGATGGTCGAGCAGCGCGGCAACCGGCCGGACGGGCCGAACGCGACGCCCTGACAGGGCACTTTCCCCAGTCGTGGGGAAGACCTGTCACGGGCTTTACTGCACATGACTTGCAGGTACCGGAGGATGGCACAAGGCTGCTGAGTGCGGCCGTACCCGAAAGAAGGATCCTCCGCCCGATGACGGCCGCCCCTGACTCCGCTCCGCCCCTCCTCCCCGCCGCCGGACCCGCGAGAGGCTCGGTATGGCACCGCGTCCGTGGCTCCATGACGCGACAGGAGTGGGTCAGGGCGGCGGGCATGGCGGCGTTCGTGGTGGCGCTGCACGTGATCGGCTGGTTCACCCTCGTCGCGATCGTCGCCCCGCACCACTACAGCGTCGGCGAGAAGTCCTTCGGTATCGGCATCGGCGTGACCGCCTACACGCTCGGGATGCGGCACGCCTTCGACGCCGACCACATCGCGGCCATCGACAACACCACCCGCAAGCTGATGGGGGAGGGACAGCGGCCGCTGTCGGTCGGCTTCTGGTTCTCGCTCGGCCACTCCAGTGTCGTCTTCGTCCTGGCGCTGCTGTTCTCGCTCGGTGTGAAGACCCTCGCGGGACCCGTGCGCGACGACGGCTCCGGGCTCCACGACGTGACCGCGCTGATCGGTACGACCGTCTCGGGCGTGTTCCTCTATCTGATCGCGGCGGTCAACCTGGTCGTTCTCGTGGGCATCTGGAAGGTGTTCCGGCGGATGCGCTCGGGCCGCTACGACGAGGCCGCGCTGGAGGAGCAGCTGAACAACCGCGGCTTCATGAACCGCCTGCTCGGCCGTGTCATGAAGTCGATCACCAAGCCCTGGCAGATGTACCCCCTCGGCCTCCTGTTCGGCCTGGGCTTCGACACGGCGACGGAGATCGCCCTGCTGGTCCTGGCCGGGTCGGGCGCGGCCTCCGGACTGCCCTGGTACGCGATCCTCACCCTGCCGGTCCTCTTCGCCGCCGGCATGTCCCTCCTCGACACGATCGACGGCTCCTTCATGAACTTCGCCTACGGCTGGGCGTTCTCGAAGCCGGTCCGCAAGGTCTACTACAACCTCACGGTCACCGGCCTGTCCGTCGCGGTGGCCCTTCTCATCGGCACGGTCGAGCTCCTGGGCCTGCTCGCCGAGAAACTCGGCCTGCACGGCCTTTTCTGGGACTGGATCAGCGGCCTCGACCTCAACCTCCTCGGCTTCGTCATCGTGGGACTGTTCTTCGCCACGTGGGTCGTCGCGCTGGTGGTGTGGAAGGTCGGCCGGATCGAGGAGAAGTGGACGGCGGGCTTGGCGGGGGAGCGGTCCGGAGGCTGACCCCGCTGGACACGCTCAGGCCCGCACCTTGAAGTCCCTGCGCCATTTCGTGAACTCGCGCTCCGGATCCCCGGTGTACGACCAGGGAGTACGGGTGCCCCGGCGGTCCAGCATCTGCAGGAGGGGGACGGCGATCTCGTGGAGGCCCGCGTGGCAGGCCGCGTGGGCCAGATAGTTGAAGTCGCGCAGCTCACCCGGGGCGACCGGGTGGTCGGCGCGGCCCATGATCCAGCGCTGCCAGGTGCGCCGCACATCGCTGACGGCCCCGTCGTTCTTCCAGTGCTGCCCCAGCCCCACGGACGTCCGCCTGTCCTCGGCCGCGTCCTCCGCGGCCCGGTACTCCTCGACCCGCGCGTACTGCACCAGCACGGGCAGCGCGCATCCCGGTGGTGCCACCCCGGCCGCGTCGCGGGCGAAGTCGTACATCAGGCCGTGCGAGCCGTGCCAGCGGGACGAGTAGTAGTGCAGCACCTGGAGGTGGCCCTCGACGCTGTACGGATCACGCCCGTGCAGTTCGTCCCACCAGCGGCCCAGTTCCTGCCGCCGCACCCCGGCCGGGTACAGCCGCGCCACCGAGATCAGGGAGATCCACGGTGTCGGGTCGTCCAAGAAAGCCTCGGCGGCCTGCAGACAGGCCATCACCGCGGCGTCGATGCGACGCTGGTCGATCGGCACACCCCGGCCCGCGGCGATGGCCAGGTTGAACGCCCTGGCCGTCTCCGTGGCCGCCCTCAGCACCAGCGCGTCACCGTTGTGCGGCTCGGCCGCCAGCCATGACTCCACCGTCGAACTGCCCGCGCAGGCCTGGGCGAGCGTCCGCACCCGGTGCCCCCGTGAGAGCCAGTCGGGACCGGTGGCGCGCAACAGCTCCCGCAGGCCCTGCCAGCGGCCGATGACGATGTCCTGGCGGGCGGTGGTGAGCGGGACGTCCCCGCAGTCGGAGTCGAACTCGGGGGCGAAACGGTCTCTCGCCATCGCACAACCCCTCAGAAGTCGGTGGGGAGACCGTCGTGGACGAGCGAAGGCCCCGATGCCCCGCCGTCGGGAACGTAGTCCGCCTCGACAGTACGGCTCGCGTCAAGCCTCGCGGGCCGGTAGTAGTCGCTGCCCCGCCTCCAGTACCAGAGCATCGGGATCAGGCCCACGGCGAGCCCGCCGACGCCGATGGTGATCGCGGCCGTGCTCAGCTCGCCGAGCGACTCGACGAATATCCAGAACATGAACAGGGCGCCCAGCAACGGCCACAGCCCGCCGAGCAGGAAGTCGGCCGGGGACTTCAGCAGCATCTTGCGGTACGCGACGACGACCGCGAGGCCGCTGAGGCCGTAGTAGACGGCGATCTGCAGCCCGATCGCCGAGATCGCGTCGGAGAGGATGTCGCCCACCGAGCCCAGGGCGTTGGAGGCGATGAACATCATCAGCGCCACCGCGCCGACCACCACGATCGCCACCCACGGCGTGTTCCAGCGGCGGTGCACCCGGCCCAGCGCGGACGGCATCGTACGGTCCCGGCCCATCGCGAACAGCGAGCGCGTGACCTGGATCAGTGTGGTCTCCAGCGTGGCGATGGTCGACAGCATCACCGCGACGATCAGCAGCTTGCCGCCCCAGCCCGGCCAGATCTCGTCACCGAGCACGGCGAGCACGTTGGCGTCGTTGTCCTCGATCTGCTTCGAGGTGAGGATGACGTTCACCGCGATGGTGAACACCTCGAACAGCAGGAAGACGATGCCGACCCCGATGAGCCCGGCGAGTCCCGTCGTACGGCGGCTGTTGCGGGTCTCCTCGCTCAGGTTGCTGGTGACGTCCCAGCCCCAGTAGTAGAACGCGGCGATCAGCGCCCCCGAGGCGAAGCCCTGCACGCCGTCGAAGTGGCCGAAGCCGAGCCAGGACCAGTCGAAGGCGAGCGCGTTGCCCGTGTGGAAGAACGCGAGCACCGCGAACAGGGCGAGTATCGCGAGCTCCACACCGGACATGACGAGCTGGGCGCGCACGGTCAGCCGGGCACCGCCGAGCACCACGAGCAGCATCAGCACGAACCAGGCCGCGCCCACGACGGTGGACAGCGCGGTGTTGTCGGCGAGGTCCTGGTCGAAGAGGGACAGCGTCATCGAACCGGCGGGCAGCGATCCGGCCACCATGAAGATGGTCGCCGAGATGACCAGCGCCCAGCCGCTGACGAAGCCCAGAAAGGGGTGGAGCGTGCGGCCCACCCAGGAGTAACTGGCGCCCGCGTTGACGTCGATCCGGCCGAGGTAGCTGAACGCGAGCGCGATGCCCAGCATGGGGATCGCGCAGTACAGCAGAGCAGCCGGACTGGCCAGGCCCACCGAGCCGACCAGGACCGCGGTGGTCGCGGCGATCGAGTACGCCGGCGCACTGCCCGCGACGGCCATCACCACGGTGTCGAAGGTACCGAGGGCATTGGCCTGCAGCCCTCTGCCCCTGCTGTTGATCATGGTTGCGCTGCTTTCGGTAGGGCACGACGCACGGCGGCGGGGGACCGTACGGCGCAAAGGGGGTGGGGAGTGGCTCCGCCCCGGGCGCTGAGAGGGATGGCCTCGGGCAGGGGCGGTGGAGAGGGGAACGAAGGGGGTGGCGGAGGACGACCGTACGGCCGCTGCGTGGACGGCCGGTCACTCCGTGTATGCGAGTGATGATAGCCGCATTCCTTGATCCTTCAAGATTAACTGGGGGGTAACCTTCCGGCCGTGGAATGCCTTACTCCGGCGGCCTTTTGAGGTTGGAGAGCGCATACGGGGAAACGCGGATCAGGACATCGCACCGAACCGTACGCGACGCGCGAGGGAGGCAGCCCATGGGCACCGAACCGACATCCGCCGAGCCGCTGGCCGACGACGCCTACCAGCCCACCGGAACCAACGAGGAGCAGGAGGACGCGGCGCCGCTCGACCTTCAGGACGCCGTCGACGAACGGACCTACGACGACACCCTCGACGAGGGCTACTCGCCACCGGAGAAGCCCCTCGGCGTCACCCGGCACGGCACCACCGCGGCCGAACAGCACGACGGGGAGACCCTCGACGAGCGCCTCGCCCAGGAGGTCCCCGAGGCGACCGAGCCCCTCGGCGACGAGATCGGCGACCTCCCCGGCGGCGAGGGCGAACCGGTCGACCCGGAGGCCGGTTCCGACCGCGCCGGACGCCTCGTCGCCCCCGACGAGGGCGCCCACCCCACGACCACGAAGGACGAGGTCGCCACGGACGTGGGCATCGACGCGGGCGCGGCGGGCGCGGAGGAGGCCGCCGTGCACATCGTCGAGGACCCCGCCGAGGAACCCTGACGGAAGTTCAGTCCCCGATCCGGTCGATCTGGCGGAGTTTGTTCGTGGCGTCCAGGGCCGCGATCTTGTACGACTCGGCGAGCGTCGGATAGTTGAACACCGCGTCGACCAGATAGTCGACCGTGCCGCCACAGCCCATCACGGTCTGCCCGATGTGGATCAGCTCGGTGGCCCCGGTGCCGAAGCAGTGCACGCCCAGCAGGGTCCGGTCCTCCGGGGAGACCAGCAGTTTCAGCATGCCGTGGGAGTCCCCGATGATCTGACCGCGGGCGAGCTCGCGGTACCGGGAGATACCGACCTCGAAGGGCACGCTGTCCTCGGTGAGTTGATCCTCGGTACGTCCGACGAAGCTGATCTCCGGGATCGTGTAGATGCCGATGGGCTGGAGATGGTGCATCTGTCCGACCGGCTCGCCGAAGGCGTGGTAGGCGGCCGACCTGCCCTGTTCCATGGAGGTCGCCGCCAGCGCCGGGAAGCCGATCACGTCTCCCACGGCGTAGATGTGCGGCACCTCGGTGCGGTAGTGCTCGTCGACCGTGATCCGGCCACGCCGGTCGGCGGCCAACCCCGCCTTGCCCAGGTCGAGTTCGTCGGTCAGGCCCTGTCGGCCGGCCGAGTACATCACGGCGTCGGCGGGTATCTTCTTGCCGCTCTCCAGGATGGTCAGCGTGCCGCGGGGGTGGCGCTCGACCGCGGCGACGGTCTCACCGAAGCGGAACGTCACGGCCAGGTCGCGCAGGTGGTACTTCAGCGCCTCGATGACCTCGACGTCGCAGATGTCGAGCATTCCGGGCCGCTTCTCGACGACCGTCACCTTGCTGCCGAGCGCGGCGAACATGGAGGCGTACTCCATCCCGATGACCCCGGCGCCGACGATGACCATGGACCGCGGGACGCGTTCGAGGGCGAGCACGTTGTCGGAGTCCATGATCGTGCGGCCGTCGAACTCGACGGTGTCCGGCCGCGCCGGGCGCGTGCCCGTGGCGATGACGATGTTCTCCGCGCTGAGCAGACGTTCGTGACCGGTGACCTCGCGCAGGGCGACGGTGTGCGGGTCGACGAAGCGGCCGGTGCCGGCGTAGAGAGCGACGTGGTTGCGGGAGAGCTGACTGCGGATCACGTCGACCTCGCGGCCGACCACGTGCTGGGTGCGCGCGGTCAGATCGGAGACGGTGATGTCCTCCTTGAGCCGGTAGCTCTGTCCGTACAGGTCGCGCTGGGTGAGGCCGGTCAGGTACAGCACCGCCTCGCGCAGGGTCTTGGAGGGGATGGTGCCGGTGTGGATGGAGACCCCGCCGACCATGTCGGGGCGGTCGACGACGGCCACCCGGTGGCCCAGCTTGGCCGCGGCGATGGCGGCCTTCTGGCCACCCGGACCGGATCCGATGACGAGCATGTCGAAGTCGGGCACCTCGGGAGTCTGTCAGCCGCAGGGGCCCTTTCGAAAGGGTGAGCAGGAAACCGGTCACCCACTGAACCGGCGCAGCGGCTGTAGGAGTCGGCGCGCGGACCGCGACAGCGCAGCCGGACCGCGGGACAATACGGCCATGGGCCACCGACTCGCCGACACGAGCACCCCGGCCCGGCTCGCCGCCCCCGACGAGGGCATCGGCCGGGACGAACTGGCGCTCGCCACCCGCAACCACGGTCTGCCGCTCGAGGCGATGCGCCACGACCTCACCCCGCCCGGGCTGCACTACCTCCTCACGCACTACGACATCCCGTACGTCCCCGAGGACACCCCCTGGCAGCTCGGGATCGGAGGCAGGGTCCGCCGCCCGCTCGCCCTCACCCCGGCCGAGCTGCGTTCCCTGCCGAGGGTTACCACCAGGGTGACGATGGAGTGCGCGGGCAACGGCCGGGCCGTGCTCACGCCCCGCCCGGTCAGCCAGCCCTGGCTGGTCGAGGCCGTCGGCACCGCCGAGTGGACCGGCGTACCGCTGCGGCTGCTGCTTGCCGAGGCCGGAGTGGAGGCCGACGCCGTCGACGTGGTGTGCACCGGCGCCGACCACGGCGTGGAGCGCGGCGTCGAACAGGACTACCAGCGGGCCCTGCCCCTCGGCGTGGCCACCGGAACGGAGCCCGAAGTTCTGGTCGCCTACGAGATGAACGGCACCCCGCTGCCCCCGCAGCACGGCCACCCGCTCCGGCTCGTGGTGCCCGGCTGGTACGGCATGGCCCATGTGAAGTGGCTGCGCGAGATCACCGTCACCGACACGGCGTTCACCGGTTTCCAGCAGACCGTCGCCTACCGGCTCCGGCAGCACCCCGGGGACGACGGCGAGCCCGTCACCCGGATCGCGCCGCGCGCCCTGCTCGTCCCGCCCGGATTCCCGGACTTCATGTCCCGGGCCCGCGTGGTCCGGCCCGGGACCGTGACGCTGGAGGGACGCGCCTGGTCGGGGCGGGCGCCGGTGACCCGGGCCGAGGTCAGCACCGACGCGGGACAGTCCTGGCACGAGGCGCAACTCGAACCGGACGCCGGTCACCGCTGGGCGTGGCGGCGCTGGCGCTTCAACTGGCGTGCGGAGCCCGGGGAGTACGTGCTCAGCGCACGGGCCACCGACGCCGAGGGGCACACCCAGCCGCTGGAACAGCCCTGGAACCGGGGCGGGTTCGCCAACAACCTCGTGCAGCGGGTCCAAGTGCTGTGCCTGGACGAGGAGTCCGGGGGCTGACGTACAGCCGCGTCCGGATCCACGACGCCGCCGTCGCCGTGGATCCACGCGGCCCTCCGGGAACCGGGTTCGAGTCAGGGCAGCAGCTTGTCGAGCGCTGCCGGGCCCTCCGCCGCCAGCTTGCGCCGGGCCCATTCGAGACTGTGCGGGGTGATGTCCTTGCCCGAGGCAAGGACGAGGTCCTCCGGCGACACCTCGGTGCCGGTACGGGTGTGGAGCAGGTGGTCCGGGGTGGTGCGGTCCTCGGACGACCGGGACGCGTCGGGCTGTGACGTCGGCATGATCTCTGCTCCTCGGATCCGGATCGCTGTGCGGTCCCGGTGGTGTCAACGGGTCCGCTATCACCATTCAACGCCCGGGCCGACCTTGCATCCTGAAGCGTCCGGAGCGGGCCCCGTCCGCGGGCCGTCGGCCGGACGGACGCCGGGATGCCCGGATGATCCCGCAGGCGTGTAATGGGAGTACTGATCGCTCGGGGCGGCAGGGAAGACGGCAACATGTCCACTACCCGTAACAGGCCCAAGGGCGCCCTGCGCAGGCTGGGGGAGTGGTGCGCCCGGCACTTCGTGATCGTCCTGGTGGCCTGGCTCGTGGCCCTGGTCGCCCTGCAGACCCTGAACCGGTCCTTCGGCGGGGACTACTCCGACAACTTCTCCCTGCCCGGCGTCCAGTCGCAGGAGGGCCTGGACGTCCTGAAGAAGCACGACCCGGCGGCCGGGGGTTACGGCAGCCAGATCGTGCTCCACGACGGTGACAAGGCGCTCACCTCGTTCGGCTCGCAGGTCTCCACGACCGTCACCGATCTCCAGAAGCTGCCGCACGTCCTGTCGGCGCAGAACCCGCTGTCCGCGCCCGCCTCGAAGGTCGGGCCGCTGTCGTCGGACGCGAAGACGGCCTACATCACCGTCCGCTTCGACGTTCAGCCCTCCACCCTGGGCGACGGCTACCTGAACGGTGTCGACGACGCCGTACAGCCCCTGCGGGCGGCCGGCGTCGACGTCGAGTACGGCGGACCGCTCGGCGAACTCGCGCGGCCTGCCGGCAACGACCGGTTGAGCGAGTTGATCGGATTCGCCGTGGCGATCGTGGTCCTGCTCGTCGGCTTCGGCAGTGTGATCGCCGCCGGAATCCCCCTGGTGACCGCCTTGATCAGTGTGATCGGGGGGCTCGCCTGCCTCGGTCTGCTGGCCTCGGCGTTCACCTTCGCGACCGTTTCGCCCACTCTGGCCACGATGATCGGCCTGGGCGTCGGCATCGACTACGCGCTCTTCCAGCTCACCCGCCACCGGCAGAGCCTGATGAACGGCAAGGACCCCGTGCGCGCGGCCGGCGGGGCCACCGCGACCAGCGGGAGGGCCGTCCTGGTGTCCGGCTGCACGGTGATCATCGCCCTGGCGGGGCTGTCCGTGTCCGGGGTCTCGTTCATCGCGAAACTCGGACTCGCCGCCGCTGTCACGGTCGTCTCCGCCGTCCTGGGCGCCCTGACCCTGGTCCCGGCCCTGCTGGGACTGATCGGCACCCGGATCGACCGCTACCGGGTGCGCCGCCCGGTCGCCGAGACGAACACCGCCGAGGGCGAGACGGCCCAGGGGACGTGGCACCGCTATGCCCAGCGGGTCGAGCGGCGGCCGTGGCGTTACCTGGCCGCGGGCGTGACAGCCGTCGTCGTCCTCGCCATCCCTGTCTTCTCCATCCAGCTCGGTCACATCGGCGACGGCGCCGACCCCACGTCCTTCACCGACCGACGCGCCTACGACCTGATGACCGACGCCTTCGGCCCCGGCTCCAACGGCCCCCTCACCGTCGTCATCGACCAGACCTCCGTACCGTCGTCCCAGCGCTCGTCCCTGTCCTCCCAGGCGCAGAAGACCCTCGACGGTGTGTCCGGAGCCGCCACGGTCACCCAGCTGACCCCCACCACGGACGGCGATGTCCTGCTCGCCACCGTCTACTCCAAGCAGTCCCCGCAGAGCGCCACCACCACCGACCTCACCAACCGCCTGGTCGACACCACCCTGCCCACCGCGGTCACCGGCACCGACGCCAAGGGATACGTCACCGGCACGACCGCGGCCCAGGTCGACTTCCGCGACATCGTCTCCAGCCGGCTGCCGCTGATCATCGCTGTGGTCGTCGCCCTCGCCTTCCTGATCATCCTCGCGGTCTTCCGCGGACTGCTCGTCGCCCTCAAGGCGGCCGTCCTCAACGTCCTGTCCATCGCCGCCTCCTACGGCGTCGTCGTCGCCGTCTTCCAGTGGGGCTGGGGCGGTCCGGCGCTCGGCGTCTCCGGCAAGGTGCCCATCGAGAGCTATGTGCCGATGATGATGTTCGCGATCATCTTCGGACTGAGCATGGACTACGAGATCTTCCTGCTCTCCCGGATCCACGAGGCCTGGCTGCGCACCGGGGACGCCAAGGACTCCGTCGCGCACGCGCTGGAGATCACGGCCCGGGTCATCACCTGCGCGGCCCTGATCATGGTGAGCGTCTTCGCGGCCTTCATCGTCAGCGACAACATCGTGGTCAAGATGCTCGGACTGGGCCTCGCGGTGAGCGTGCTGATCGACGCGACCGTCGTACGGCTGCTCATGGTCCCCGCGGTCATGACCCTGCTGGGGAAGCACGCCTGGTGGACACCGCACTGGCTCGACCGGATCCTCCCGCACATCGACGCCGAAGGGAGCGGGGCGGTCAGCGGGGCTCCGGCGTCCCCGGCGCGAGAACGAGCATCGTGACGTCGTCCTGGAGCGCCGGGGCGTAGCGCACGAGGTCGGCCCACACCTCCTCGACGAGATCCGGGAGGTCACCCGCGAAGCCGGTGATGCGGTCGAGCAACGGGTAGAAGACCCCGGCCGCGTCCCGCGCCTCCCAGACTCCGTCCGAGGCCAGGAAGAGCCGGTCGCCGGGGTGCAGCGGGACCGTGACGCCGGTCGGCGGCGAGGCACCGGACAGGCCCAGGCCGAGCGGGGTGCCGACCGGGACGTCGAGCTCCAGGGCCCGCCCGTCACGCAGCAGAACCGGGCCGGGCTGCCCGCACGCCACGATCCGCACGGCTCTCGCTCCGACGCCGAAGTCCAGCACCACCGCCGTCGCGAACAGCTCCGAGTGCCGTACGCCCGCGGAGTCCACCACCAGCCTGCGGTCCAGCAGCGCGGCCACCGACTCGGGATCCGGCCGGTCCAGCACCGCCTCCCGGAAGGCCCCCAGCAGCGAGGCGACGGTCGAGACGGCCGACAGCCCGTGCCCCTGGACATCGCCCATGACCACCCGCACACCGCGGGGCCCCTCCCGAACGTCGAAGAAGTCACCCCCGACCAGCGTCCCGCGCTGCGCGGCCCGGTACAGCCCCGCACACCGCACGCCCCCGACCCGCGCAGGCAGTGGCGGCACGACGGCCCGCTGTGCGGCTTCCGCGACCGCACGCTCGGTCACGAGCTGGGCGTCCCGCCGACTCCGTACGAACGACACGACCACACTGAGCGCCGCGACGAAGCCCACGGTCAGTACATCCGTGCTGCCCGGATCGTTCAGCCGGAAGGCCGGCACATTCAGTACGACCAGGACGGACACGCCGAGCACCGCGGTCGCCGCCGGTCCGTACGACAGCACGGCCAGCGGCGGGATGGCGCCCAGCAGAAACCCGATGTCGAGCGGATCGGGGCTGACGAGGGTCGCCACGCACACCCCCACCAGCAGCACGGCGGGCAGCACCCGCACCCAGCCCGGCGGCGGCGCGCCCCGCAGCCAGCTCCGCCGGTCCCGGTCGCGTCCGCTCACACCACTACGCTGCTACGACCCGACCGGCCCCGCACCCCGAACCGCTCGCCGGGCCACCCCTAGGCCCTGTCGTCAAATTCCCGCCTGCCGCGCGACGCCTGGCACGCGCGCTCGCCGCGTTGCCGAACCGCCGACGTGACTCCGCCACGACGGCGCTCCGGCGCCTTGCGATCGCACGCCCCAGACGCCGCGCGGCCCGCCCTCCGGGCGGACGACGGGAATTTGACGACAGGGCCTAGAACGGCGTGAGCGTCAGCCGGATCCCCGTCGGCGCCGTGTCCTGGACGTACGAGGCGAAGTCGGCCACGTCATCGAAGGCGAACCCGTACGCCTTGCCGTCCTCCGTGGCCGCGTGCACCGCCTTGGCGTAGTGGTTGGTGAGCGCGGTCCGGTAGAAGGAGGCGGGGTCGGTGGTCGGCTGGGCGGCGGTGCTCAGCAGCGTCGACCGGTTGAATCCGGCACCGAGCACCGCGGCGACCGGCCCTGTCGTGCCGTCGTTGGGAGCGGCGAGGGCGCCGTCGCAGAAGAGCACGTCCCGTGTCGAGGGCCGGGCGAAGGACACCTGCGCGGGCCCGTCGAACACGAGCTGCCCACCGCGCACCCGGCCGGTGAAGGTGCCCGCGTTCGTGGTGACCGTCAGGTCCCTGCCGGTGTACGTGCTCCACACCTCGTCGACGTACGGCGCGAAGTAGTCCGCCGGGAACAGGCCGGCGTCCAGACCGTGACCCGGCGCGATGACCCGCGTGTCGTCCACCACGAGGGGCGCGAACTCCCCGACCTGGCGCACCGCGTCGAAGGCACCGGCCCGTCCGGAGGCGCGCAGGGTGCCCGTCGTCTGGTCCCGCGCCCCGGTCAGCCGGATGCTCAGCGGCACGCTGAACATGTCCACCATGGTCGTGTTGCAGAACATGCCCGCCGAGTTGTACGTGAACTCGGCGCAGTCGTGCAGCACCGGGTAGTTGGGGTCCGAGGTCACCCAGCCTGCCGGGTACTGGAGGGCGGGGTTGCCGTTGCCGTCGGTGACGACCTTGAACTTCAGATTCGCGCCCAGGGCCACGTAGATACGGCCGGACAGGTAGGGCAGGGACAGGCTGGTCTCGCCGCTGCCCGCCAGGCCTATCGCGTAGTCGGTGTAGCCGTCGGCGCCGTTGTCGGAGAGGGCGACCGGGGCGAGGGTGCCGTCCGGGGTCACGCGGACCTGCCTGCCGTCCTGGTTGCCCACGATGTAGACGTGGACGTTCGCGTTGTCGAAGGCGCCGGTGTTGTTGACGACGGTCAGCGGCAGGGCGCCGGCCGCCGTGTCGCGGTTGCCCTCGGCGAGGGCGTGGGGGGCCAGAGCGGCGACGGCGGGCGCGGCCGCCATCACCCCACCGAGGGCGAAGAGGACTTTGCGGCGGCCGAGGTGGCGCTGGTGACGAGGTGTCATGTGGGGGGTCTCCTCGGAGAATTGAGAGCGCTCTCACGATGTGGACGAGGCCCGATGGTACGGACGGCGGGCTCCACGGCAAACAGAGCGGACAGCGTTTAATCCGGCCTTAAGGACCGTTTAAGCGGCGGCCCCGGGACCGGAGGTGCGCCGCGAAAACCGATGGACGCCGGTCCCGAAGATCCCGTACCGTGAGCGGCCACGCCCGGAGACCAGCGGAAGGAGGCGAGTGCCGTGCAGTTCACCGTCATTCAGCGCTCCCTCTCCGTCGCCCCGGCGTGCCTCGTCTGACCGGGAGCGCTCCACGCAGTACGCATCCCGGAGGAATCCACCCATGACCGATCTGGTCATCCGCGCGCTCGACGAGCGCGAAGCCCCTCTCTTCGACGCCCTGTCCGACCCTCTCGGGGCCCGTGAGTCCCACCGGCTCACCCGGCACCGCCCCGACTGGAAGCGCGTCGCCCTGCGCGACGGCAAGGTCGTGGCACGTGGCGCCTGGTGGGGCGGCCCCGCCGACACCGCACCCGTCAACGTCAACTGGTTCGACGTGGCCGAAGGCGAGGAGGAGGCCGGTGCCGAACTCCTGCGCACCGCCCCCTGGCAGGTGGAGCTCGAGATGAACCTGCCCGCGGGCTGGCGCGAGGATCCGGAGCTGCGGGCCGCCGCCAAGGCCCGCTTCACCGCCGTGGAGCAGGCCGGGTACGAGCTCCTGGTCGAGCGGTTCCTCTACCGGTGGACGCCGGAGCACGGGCTGCCCGAGCGGCCCGGACGCCTCGAGTTCCGGCCCGAACCGGACGACGCGGTCATCTTCGACCTGCTGCGGCGCATCCATTCCGCCACCCTCGACGCGCACGCCCTCAAGGCCATCGAGGAGGACGGACTCGACCGGGCCGCCCAAGAGGAACTCGACTTCTTCCACTGGTGTCCCTCGCCGCGCGAGTGGTGGCAGATCGCCCACACCCCGCAGGGAGACGTGGCCGGGATCCACATTCCGGTACACAACCCGTCGGGGCCCTGCATCGGGTTCATCGGTGTGGTGCCGGAACACCGGGGCCACGGCTATGCCTACGACCTGCTCGCCGAGTGCACCCACTATCTGGTCGAGCGGGGCGCCGAGTTCGTCTCGGCCGCGACGGACCAGGGGAACTTCCCCATGGCCGCGAACTTCGCCAAGGCGGGCTACCCCGTCGTACGGGAGCGCTTGAACTACCGTCCCCCGCACGTCGGCTGAGCCCTCGTCCGGCACTGACGGCCGGTCCAGTCCCGGCTGTCAGTGCCGGGTGCCATGCTGGTCGTGGTGGTGATCGTCGGCTCGGTGGGGGGAGGCGCGGTGGGGTTCGAGGGCGCGGTCTGGAAGGTGCACAGCGGTGACGAGAGGGTCGGGGACATCCTGATCGACGAAGCCGACTTTCCGTGGCTGTCGGGCCGTTTCACGGCGGGACCCGGATTCGCCGGTGTGCGCGATCTGTTCGCGCGCGAACTCGCCCTCGTGGAGGAGGACGACGAGGAGAGATGGCAGGAGTGGGAGGAGGCCTACGACGAGATCCGGCGACGTGTGTCGCTGCACGCGCCGGGCGGCCCCGTGCCCGAGTTCCTGCTGCACATCGAGGACGACCGGGCCTGGTTCCGGTGGAGCGACGAGCCGTTCGACGAGGACATGCTGGGGGGCTGAGCTGCTGGGTTGTGTCGTGGGCGCGCGGGTCTGGTCGTGTGGAGGGTGATCGGGCTTGGTTGCGGTGGGGTGATGTGCCGTTCGGTGAGGGTGCGCCGGGCGACTGAGCTGCTGGGTTGTGTCGTGGGCGCGCGGGTCTGGTCGTGTGGAGGGTGATCGGGCTTGGTTCGGGTGGGGTGATGTGCCGTTCGGTGAGGGTGCGCCGGGGGGCTGAGTCGCTGGGTTGTGTCGTGGGCGCGCGGGTCTGGTCGTGTGGAGGGTGATCGGGCCTGGTTCGGCGGGGCGACGAGCCGTTCGGCGAGGGCGCGCCGGGGGACTGAGTCGTCGGCCTACGCCGTGGGCGCGCCGGTTCCGCCGGTCAGCAGGGCCTCCGCCGCCACGAGGATCTCGGTGACCCTGAGACCGAACGCGGCGTCGCACGGGTGTGCCTGCCCGGTGCGGGCGGCGGCGAGCAGTGCGTCGGCGGCCCGGAGCACGGCGGGTCCGACACCCTCGGACGACTCCGGGAGCTGGACGACTCCGCCCGCGCCCCGCAGTTCGAGGCCGACTCCCGCGGCCGCCGGCGGAGCCGTGAGACTCAGCGTCAGGGTGCTCGACGCGCCGCCGGTGTGTCTCAGGACCAGATGGACGGTGTCCCCGGGACCGTGCGCGGCCGCCGCCACCTCACGCACCTCGCCCAAGACGGGCAGCAGCACCGACAGCGCATGGGGACCCACGTCCCACAGGGCGCCCTTCTCCTGCCGCCACGGTGAGTCGGCGAACGGACTGTCCTCGGTGAACACCGACCCCAGCCATTCCGCCCGCCCCGTGAACCACCCCTCCACGCCCGCCTGTTCACCGATCCACGCCTCGGTCTCGGTGAGGAAGCGCGAGGTGAAGAACACCACCGAGGCGACCTTGGTCTCGCGGACCGCCTCGACCACCGCCCGCCCCTGCTCGACCGTCGTCGCGAGGGGCTTGTCCAGCAGCAGATGACACCCCGCCCGCGCGGCCCGCGCCGCGAGGTCGGCCTGTACGGCGGGCGGCAGGGCGACCGCCACGGCGTCCACGTCGGCGAGCAGCGCGTCGACGTCGGCGTACGCGCGCGTGCCGTACTCGGCGGCCAGCTCCTCGGCGGCCTCCGTGCGACGGCCCCACACGCCGGCGAAGTCCAGCTCCGGATGCGCGCCGAGCGCCGGGGCGTGGGCCATCCTGGCCCAGGGACCGGTGCCGAGCAGTCCGATACGCATGGCGCCGCCTTCCTCGCCGTACTGCGGAACCTCACGACGACCGGACTGGATCAGCCGCCGGTCGAGGCGAGGGTGTCACACGGACACGGCGAGCACGCAACCGCGTCTCGCCCCCCGGTCGGCTCCAGGCGGAACGGTCCGGGATTCAGCACTCCCGTCGCTGAATGCGTTCTCATTCTTCTATTGGACCTTCGGCGTGTGCGGCGGCCAGGCTGATGAGAGCCCAGAACCGCGTGACAGGCGAAAGAGGTCCAAGGCCATGCACACCCGCCGCATCGGTGATGTCGAAGTGAGCTCGATCGGTCTGGGCGCCATGCCCATGTCCATCGAGGGACGGCCGGACGAGGAACGCTCCATCGCCACCATCCACGCCGCGCTCGACGCGGGCGTGACCCTGATCGACACCGCCGACGCCTACCACCGGGACGCCGACGAGGTCGGCCACAACGAGACCCTGATCGCCAAGGCCCTCGCCTCCCACGACCTCGGCGGTGACGTCCTCGTCGCCACGAAGGGCGGCCATCTCCGTCCCGGGGACGGCAGTTGGACGCTCGACGGCAGCCCCCGGCATCTGAAGGAGGCCTGCGAGGCCTCACTGAGCCGGCTGGGTGTGGAGGCGATCGGGCTCTACCAGTTCCACCGCCCCGACCCCCGAATCCCCTACGAGGAGTCCGTCGGCGCCGTGCGCGACCTCCTCGACGAGGGCAAGATCCTCAACGCGGGCATCTCCAACGCGAACCCCGACCAGATCCGGCTGGCCAACGAGATCCTCGGCGGCCGACTGGTCTCGGTGCAGAACCAGTTCTCCCCGGCCTTCCGTTCCAGCGAACCGGAACTGCGGCTGTGCGACGAACTGGGCATCGCCTTCCTGCCCTGGAGCCCCCTGGGCGGCATCACCCGGGCGGGTGAACTGGGTTCGGCGCACTCCCCGTTCGCGCGGATCGCCGAGAAGTACGGGGTGAGCCCGCAGCGCGTCTGCCTGGCCTGGATGCTCGCCAAGTCCCCGGTGGTCGTGCCGATCCCGGGCGCGAGCCGCCCCGAGACCATCCGCGACTCGCTCGCCGCCGCCGACCTCGTGCTCGGCGCGGACGAGGTCACGGAGCTGGACGCCGTCTGACCCCTCGCCCGCCCGGCCCCGCCGGTGCCTTCCGCCCGTGCGCGGACTGGCACCGGCGATCGTGGTGTCTCTAGGATGGACTCCCTGTCCTGCCAGGCCAGTTGGCGGCACAAGCTGGGGGAAAGATGAGCACCGGTAAGAAGCTGTCCACGGAGATCGACGCCTCCGTACCCACGGCCGCGCGTATGTACGACCACTATCTGGGCGGCAAGGACAACTACGCGGCCGACCGGGCGGCCTGCGAGGCACTCGACGAGGTCGTCCCCAGCACCCGCAGGCTCGCCGTGAACAACCGGCGTTTCCTCCAGCGAGTGGTGCGGACCCTCTCGACGGACTTCGGCATCCGGCAGTACCTGGACCACGGCTCAGGCCTGCCCACCCAGGACAACGTCCACCAGGTGGCCCAGCGCATCGACCCCACCACGCACGTGGTCTACGTCGACAACGACCCGATGGTCCTCGTCCACGGCCGGGCGCTGCTCGAGCAGGACGAACGCACCGCCGTCATCCATGCGGACATGCGGGAGACCGATGCGATCTTCGACCACGAGGACACCCAGCGGCTGATCGATTTCTCGCAGCCCGTCGCCGTGCTGTTCAACTCCGTCATGCACTGCATCCCCGACCACGAGACGGACGGGCCGGCCGCCGTGGCCCGCCGGGTCCGCGAGCGGCTCGCGCCCGGCAGCTTCATGGTGATGTGCCAGCTGGTCAGCGGCGACCCCGAGGTTCGCGACTTCGTCACGAACTTCATGGACCAGGCCACCCAGGGTCACTGGGGCCGGGTGCGTGAGGAGAAGGACGTCGCCGAGTGGTTCGAGGGACTGGAGATCCTCGACCCGGGCCTCGTGGAGGTCTCCACCTGGCGCCCCGACTCCGAGGTGGCCCCCCGCCAGCTCACCCACGAGTGGATCGAGTTCGGCGGCGTCGCCCGACTGGCCTGAACCCGGACCCGAGCGTCCCTGGCGCGAGAGGGCACGCCCTGTGCCGGGGGCGTACTCGCGTCGGCAACAGCCCGATCATGGCCCATTCCTGGTGGGACGGTTTTTACGCGCGTTCCCTTCTTCGTGCCGAAGCCGGACGAGAACCTGGTGTCGTACCTCGACCGCGGCCTCGTCACCCCGGGCCACGCCCCCGACCTGCGCTGCGGGCCGGGCTGGCCGCACCGCGCTGCACCTCGGCTTCGAGGTCGACGCCGTCGCCAGGGAGCGTGCGCACGAGACGGCGGCCGACGTCCGCTTCGTGTGCGGCGATGCCTTCTCACTGCCCGACACCGGGCTCGGCGGCCCCTCCGACCTGATCTACGACTCCGGCTGCTTCCACCATCTACCGCCGCACCGCCGCGTCAGCTACCTGGCGCTCCTGGAACGGCACCTCGCACCCGGCGGCCGCTTCGGCATCGTCTGCTTCGCCGACGGGGCCATGGGATCGGACCTGTCGGACGCGGAGTTGTATCGCCAGGGCGGACTCGACGGCGGTCTCGCCTACTCGGCCCAATCCCTGCGAGGGATCTTCGGCGACCTGACCGAGATCGAGCTGCGGCGCATGCGCGACGAGCCGCCCGACTCCTCGTGCTTCGGCGAGCCCTTCCTCTGGGCAGGCCTGTTCGGCCGTGACCACTGAGGGAACTCGCGTCCGCGCCGGTTCTCAGCCGCCGTAGCGCTGCTCCATCGTCTGCTGCAACAGCCGCAGCGAGTCCCGGGGTTCGAGCGCGTCGTCCGCCAGCCGGTCCAGGGCGAGCCGGTACTCCTCCGTCTCGTCCCGGTCCTCCAGGAAGTTCGCGCTCTTGATGTGCTCGAGGTAGACGACGTCCGGCAGATCGAGACCTCCGAAGCGGAGGTAGGTGACCGGGATGGCCGGGGCGGACGCGTTGGTCACGTCCAAGGGCACGACCTGCACCGTCACATGGGGGCGCTGGGCCATGTCGACGAGGTGCGCCAGCTGTGCCCGCATGACCTCCCGGCTGCCCAGCACCCGCAGCAGCACCGACTCGTCGATCACCGCCCACAACTGCGGAGGATCCACGCGCTGCAGCAACTGCGCACGCCGCGTACGCAGTTCGACGCGTCGCGCCACCTCGCCGGCCGCCGCGGTCGGCAGGCCGCGTTCCACCACCGCCCGCGTGTAGTCCGGGGTCTGCAGCAGGCCGGGGACGTACTGGATCTCGAAGGTACGGATCGCCGCGGCCGCCTCCTGGAGCCCTACCAGGCGGTCGAACCACTCGGGCATCAGCCGCTTGTCGTACCGCTGCCACCAGCCCGGCTCACCGGCCCGCTGCAACAGCTTGAGCAGCACCGAGGCCTCGTAGTCCTCGGTGCCGTACAGCTGGAGGAGGGCGCGTACATCGCTCTCCGACGGGGGCCTGCGGCCCTTGCCCGACTCGATGCGGGACAGCTTCGCCGGGCTGAACCCGAGAGCCCGCGCCGCCTGGTCCTGGGCTAGCCCGGCATCCTCGCGGAATCCCGCCAACTGGACGCCGACCAGCATCTTCAGCAGGGTGGGAGCCGGCTCGGACCGGTCCAGATACGGTTCCAGACGGGAGGTGCGATGGGACGGGGCAGACATCCTGACTCCCAGTAAACCGGCACAGAGACGACTCACACTATCGCACGCAGTGTGGCCGTTCCGCATCATTCCGTAGGTGCCGGTGCCGGTGGCGGTACGGGAGTTGGAGCCCGCCACTGGCACCACAGGTCGCGCACCTCACAGGAGGTGGTCGAACTCGCCGTCCTTCGCGCCGGCGAGGAACGCCGCGACCTCGGCCGGTGTGTAGACCAGCGCGGGACCGTCGGGATCACGGGAGTTGCGCAGCGCGACGCCGCCGCCGACGAGGGTGGCCACTTCGACGCAGTTGCCCTCGGCGTTGCTGTGCCGGCTCTTGACCCAGCGGGCGTCGAGCGAACTCGCCCGCACTCCGTTCTGCACTGGTGGCACTGCAGTCTCCTTGCTGTTCACGTTCTTCGCCGGGCGCGGTGCCCGGCCGTGCGGGGTGGGACAGGGCTGCACAACGGCAACCTTCGTGGCCCCACCCAATCTTCGCGCAATTTCTCGTGCAATTGCACGCGGACGCCTTCAGCGTGGATAATAGCTCCAGCGTCAATCCCTGCGGTTGCGCCCCGTCTTGACGTCGCATCAAGGAGATGCCGTGTCGTCACCTGCGAACCATGCGATCCGGCCGCCGAGCCAGGCTGTGCCGGGGGCGGGTGATGCGGGCCCGGCCGGTGCGACCGTGCGGCGTCCGGGCCCCGCCGGCGCACTGCAACGCCTGGGCCCCGTCGACTCCGCCACGCTGCTCATCAGTTGCAGCAGGGAGGGTTTCGCCCGGGCCCGCGCCTTCACCCGCGAGACGCTGAGCTGCTGGTCCCTCGACCACCGCAGCGACGATGCCACCCTCGTGATCACCGAACTCGCGGCCAACGCCGTGGCGCACGCGGTGCTCCGGCCCGCGGCGGGTGGTGCGGCCGAGGTGTGGCTGGGGTTGTCCCTGGACCCCGCCCATCTGCTGGTGACCGTCTCCGACCCCGCAGACGAACCGCCCGCGTACACGCCTGCCGACGTCACCGCCCTGCGGGAGCACGGCCGTGGCCTGTACATCGTCGACGCCCTGGCTCAGGAGTGGGGCTGGACCTCGCGGCCTCCGGCCGGCAAGTCCGTCTGGGCCAAGTTGTCGACCGCCCCTCCTCCCTGACATGACTGCCATGGAAAGGTCTCACGCCATGCGCACCGCTCCGGACCAGCCGAGCAACGAGCGCACCAGCCGCCCCGTGCCCCCGACCGGGGTGACACCGACCGCGCCCCTCGCGGCGCTGACCCGGGTCCCCTGGGCCGAGATCCAGGACTCCACCGGCTGTGCCGCGGCCATCCCCCTGCTCCTCAACAGCGTGGCCTGGGGTGACCCCGACACCGCCAGTGCCGCACTCGGCGACCTGCGCAAGCGCATCTGCCAGTACGGCTTCGTCGTGGAGCAGGCCACCGCCGCCACGGTCCCCTTCCTCTGGGAACTCGCCCAACTGCCCCAGGTGACCTGCCGGGCCGAGATCATCCAGCTGCTGCGGAGCATCGCCGGCGCCCGCCAGTGGGAGAGCACGGCGGCCGTCTACCCCAAGCTGCTCAACCACCGCGAGAACCCCGTGGTGTGGGAGCGCCAGGCGCGTCAGGCCGTCCGCGCCAAGAGCGGCGCCCTCAGCCGGCTGATGGCCGACGACGACATCGAGATCGCCCACGCCACCACGGAACTCGCCCGCACTCTGGACGAGTAGGAGTCCTCGCCACCAGCTGGTGTATCCCTTGCCGACGAGGGGGAGAAAGCGCTTGCCCTCACATCGGCAACCTGGGAGGACCGCCGACGATGGCATCGTCGCTGGAGAAACCGCTCGACCACCGCTATCGGGGCGAACACCCGATACGCACGCTCACCTACCTGTTCCGCGCCGACCGCCGCCGACTGGCCGCGGCCGCCACGGTGTTCACCGTCAAGCACAGCCCGGTGTGGCTGCTGCCCCTGATCACCGCGTCCATCATCGACACCGTCGTCCAGCACCAGCCGATCTCCCGGCTCTGGACCAGCACGGGCGTCATCCTGTTCATCCTGCTGGTCAACTACCCCCTGCATCTCCTCTACGTCCGCCTCCTGTACGGCAGCGTCCGCCGCATGGGCACCACCCTGCGCTCCGCCCTGTGCACCCGCATGCAGCAGCTGTCCATCGGCTACCACTCACGGGTCAGCGCCGGTGTGCTGCAGGCGAAGGTGGTGCGGGACGTCGAGACCGTCGAACAGATGGTGCAGCAGACCGCGGAGACCGGCCTCGGCGCGATCACCGTGCTCGTCGGCGGACTGGTCATCATCGCCGTACGGACACCGGAGTTCGTACCGGTCTTCCTTGTCGTCGTGCCCGCCGCCGCCCTCGTCGTGGCACGGCTCAGGGCGCGGCTGCGGACCCACAACGAACACTTCCGGCACGAGGTCGAGACCCTGTCGTCCCGCGTCACGGAGATGACCCGCCTCATCCCGGTCACCCGCGCCCACGGCCTGGAGGGCAAGGCACTGCGCCGCATGGACGGCACCCTGCGCCGCCTGCTGACCTCCGGGATGCGTCTCGACCTGGTCAACGGCCGCTTCGGCTCGCTGGCCTGGGTCGTTCTCAACGTGGTCGGCGTGCTCGTTCTCGCCGCGGCCGCGTTGGTGTCGTACTACGGCGTCTGGGGCGTCACCCCGGGAGACGTCGTGATGCTCAGCGCGTTCCTGACCACGCTCACCAACTCCACGACAACGTTGGCGGGACTCGCCCCGGTCATCACCAAGGGCCTGGAGTCAGTCCGTTCCGTCGGCGAGGTGCTCCAGGCGCCCGAACTGGAGGACAACGAGGGCAAGGCACAGGTCGACTCGGTGCGCGGGGCCGTCGAGTTCCAGGGCGTGGGCCACGCGTACGACAACGGGCTGCCCGCCGTGCGGGACTTCACCCTCTCCGTCACCCCCGGCGAGACCATCGCCCTGGTCGGCGCGTCCGGCGCCGGCAAGTCCACCGTCCTCAACCTCGTCATCGGTTTCATCCGGCCCACCGCGGGACGGCTGCTGCTCGACGGGACCGACATGAACTCCCTCGACCTGCGCACCTATCGCCGGTTCGTGTCCGTCGTACCGCAGGAGTCCATCCTCTTCGACGGCACCATCCGGGAGAACGTCGCGTACGGCATGGACGACGCCGACGAGGAGACGGTCCGGACGGCGCTGCGCGACGCGAACGCGCTGGAGTTCGTGGACCGGCTGCCGCAGGGGCTCGACACCCTGGTCGGCGAGCGCGGCGCCCGGCTGTCCGGCGGGCAGCGTCAGCGCCTGGCCATCGCCCGGGCCCTGATCCGCGATCCGCGGGTGCTGGTCCTCGACGAGGCGACCTCGGCCCTGGACACCCGCTCCGAGGCGCTCGTCCAGCAGGCGCTGGCCCGGCTGCTGCACGGGCGCACGACCTTCGTGGTCGCACACCGGCTGTCGACCGTGCGGGGCGCCGACCGCATCGTGGTGATGGGGGAGGGCCGGATCCTGGAGACCGGCACCCACGAGGAACTCCTGCGCCGCGGCGGGGCCTACACCGCGCTGCACGCCGGGCAGGTCGCCTGAGACTGGGCCCTCCCCCCGAGCGTCATGCCGCGCTGCTCCGGGGCACCCTGCGGGGGCATGCCGAGTCGTGGTCGGTGCCGCAGCTCGTCCACCAGCGTTCACAGCACGCGGTGTCGAGTTCGGCGCGGACGATGTCGTCGGCGGCCCCCGCACCGGGCCCGCCGGGGCCCGCTGACGGCCTCCTCATTTCGGCCAGGGCACGCCGTTGGTCGCAGAGCACGCTCTCCCGTACGACCGCGATGACCGGGACCAGGCTCGCGGCAGCGAACAGGCATACGGCCCATGGGGGGTCGTGACGCAGCGCGATGACGGCGGTCCAGGCCAGTCCGGTGCTCGTCGCGAGGTAGAGGGCGCTGAGGAGGCCTGCGGAGCGGTTCATGGGCGTATACCGTTCATGGTGCGAGGGATGCCCCTTGTTCAACGGTTTGCGACGCTTGGGGAAGCGGGTCCGGCCGCACGGTATTGCGCCAATCGCGTGCCGGGCGGCACCGGATGGGATTGAGCCGGTGCACATGGGGCATACGCAGCGAAAAATTCGAGAGAGGGGCGCTTCGTGCTCGTTCCGGACCCGAAGGCCGTCAGGAGCCTGCTGACCCGGTATGCGTCATTGAGGATCGCTCAGGCGGAGAGGGAGAGACCGGCGACGGCTCGTGAGCTGGAGGACGTCAGTTACACACTGTGCGTGATGATGGGCACCACCGACGTCCGTGAAGCGGTCGCCAGGGCCGACGCCCTGCTGCCGGCCGCCGGATGCGCGGACCCGGACGGCGAGAACAGCCTGCCACTGGCCGGGTGAGACCAGGCCGGACCCGGCGGGCGGTCAGAAGTGCGCCGCCGCCGGGACGGCCTCCTTCGCGTGAAAGGCCGCGCGGTACGCCTGCGGAGTGGTGCCGACGACCCGGCGGAAGCGTTCCCGGAACGCCGTGGGGGAGCCGAATCCCGCCTGCCGCGCGATCCGTTCGACCGGGTGGCCGGTGTTCTCCAGCAGGTACTGGGCGCGCCGCACCCGGGCCCGCAGCAGCCACTGCAGAGGCGTGCTGCCCGTCTGTTCGCGGAATCGGCGGCTGAAGGTGCGCTCGCTCATCCCCGAACGGGCGGCCATCGCCCCGAGGGTGATCTCGTGGGCCAGGTTGTCCTCGACCCACTCCAGGAGCGGCTCCAGCGTCGACCCACGGGGTACCGGCGGGTGGTCGTACACGATGAACTGAGCCTGTCCGCCCTCCCGTTCGAGTGGCATCACCGACATCCGGGCGGCGTGCGCGGCGACCGCCGAGCCCAGGTCCCGGCGGATCATGTGCAGACACATGTCGAGGGCCGCCGCCGCACCCGCGGAGGTCAGGATCTGCCCGTTGTCGACGTACAGCACGTCCGGCTGGACGTCGACGGCGGGGAAGCGCCGCGCGAGGTCGTCCGCGGCCACCCAGTGCGTGGTGGCACGCAGTCCGTCCAGGAGCCCGGCCTCCGCGAGTACGAACGCGCCCACGCACACGGAGGCGATCCGGGTGCCGGCCGCCGCGGCCTCCCGTAGTGCCTTCAGCGCGCGCGGGGAGGGCGGCCCGGCGGTGGGGGAGCAGCCCGGCACGATGACCGTGTCCGCGTCCGCCAGGGCATCGAGTCCGTGCTCGACCCGCAGGGTGAAACCGCCGTCCGCGCGGACCTCCGGCGACTCGGCGCACAGCCGGACGCGGTAGGCGGGGCGGCCGTCGGGCAGCCGTGTCCAGTCGAACACCTGCATGGGTGCCGCCATGTCGAACGGCACCACATCGTCGAGAACCAGGATCACCACGGAGTGCATGAACGCCACGATAGGCGGATTCCCGCCACGGTCACGACCACGGGATCAGGCGGGAAATCCAAGCCGTAGGCGTTGGCGGGAATCCGTTGGAACCTGTCGTTTCAGCCCCTGTGTGATCATCCGGTGGGTTCCTAGGGTGGGCGGGCACCGCCGACCGCACCGGAGAAGGACACGCCACCCCATGACCAAGTTCCTGCTGACCCTGCACGTCCTCGTCGCCATCGTCGCCGTGGGGCCGGTGACCGTCGCGGCCAGCATGTTCCCACCGGCGGCCCGCCGGGCCCATGCGGAGGAGGCCGGGCTCGGCACGGTACGGCTGCTGCACCGCATCTGCCGGGTCTACGCCGGCATCGGCATCGCGGTCCCCGTCCTCGGCGTCGCCACCGGAGCCGCGATGGGCGTTCTGGGCGACGCATGGCTGACCACGTCCATGGCCCTGACCGCCGCGGCCGCCGGAGTCCTCGCCGCCTTCGTCCTGCCCCGGCAGGGCGAACTGGTCGAGGAGTTGACCGGACAGGGGAGCGTCGAACGCGGCAGCACCGTCCAACTGGCCATGTTCACCGGCATTTTCAACCTTCTGTGGGCGACCGTGACCGTCCTGATGATCGTCCGCCCTGGGTCCAGCACCGGCGCATGACCGCCCGCGAGCCGTCAAGCCCGACGCCGGAATTCGTACGTCGGTGCGTGGAGGCGCCTAGACTCGTCAACCGTGCCCATACACGTGGGCCCGCGAAAACGAAAGGCGCGTTGACGGGTGTTCCAGGATTCCCCCATCTACGACCGACTCGTCGCCGAGCGCGGCGACGTCCCCGCTCTGACCCGCAGGGAGGCCGAGCGCGTACGCAGGGAACTGGAGTACGTCATGCGGCCACTGCAGTCCCTCATGCCCCCGCCCGTCCCCGAGCGCCCGGCCTCGCCCGGCCAGGGGTGGGTGCCGGCCCTTCCGCCCGCCGCCCCGCGGCCCTACTGACCCGACCTCAAGGAACCGTGGAGTTGGCCCCGTTGGAGCGGGAGCGCGGGTCCGGACCGGGCCGGGCCAGCCACTCGGCGATGCTGCGCGCGATCGGCTGCCCCGTCTCCACCTCGACGAAGCCGAACTGTCCCGACTGGTTGCACTCCAGGAACCACCAGGTCCCGTCCCCGTCCTCGGCGAAGTCGAAGGCGCCGTAAGCCAGTTCGGCCGCCCGGAGATAGTCCCGGACGGCCGCGGCCACCCGCGGCGGGACCTCGGTGGGCTGCCAGGAGGAGGTGGGCGGGGCGAAACGGACGTCCACCTCGTCATCGGCGCCGGTGACCTTCCGGGCGGCCAGCATGGTCCCGCCCACGACGGTCAGGCGTACGTCGGCCCGTTTGGCCACCCGCCGTTGCAGCAGCGTGGGCCCGAACGCGACCGCCGAGAAGTCGGCGTCCGGTGCGACCCGGCTGGTCGGCACCGCCCGTGGCGGGTCCTGCGGGTGCGCGCCGGAGACCGGCTTGACGACCAGATCCGGATAGCGCTCGGCGAACTCGCGGGCTGCCTGCGGAAACGTTGTCACGATCGTGGCCGGGACGGGCAGACCGCAGCGCTGGGCCAGCCGTAGCTGCCAGGGCTTGTGACGCGCCCGGCGGGCCGCGTCGGGGTGGTTCATCCAGCGGGCGTCGCTGCCCCGGAGCATGCCGTACAGCGCCTGGGCGGACTCCTCGGTCAGCCACTCGGAGGGCGCGGCCGCCCGCGCGGCGGGAGTGCCCGGGCGGCGCACCCAGATCGAGCGCAGCCCGGAGATGCCCACCAGACGGCCGCCGGCCGACAGGTGGCCGCGAAAGCTGCCGTGCACGTACTCTGCGGACAGCGCGACACCGTCGGTCAGGTCGGCCGGGTCGAGCCGGACCACCGGTACCCCCGCGGCGTTGAGGTGCACGACGACCATGTCGGCCGTCACGTCCTCTTCGCAGGTAAGAATCAAAACGGTCATCGGTCGGCGACTCGTGTTCAGTCGTCGAAGTGAGTCTTGGAGCCCGCCGTGGAGGTGGTGGTCCCCAGTTCCCTCATCAGCGCGTGGTCGCGGGCCGCGACCCGGCCGTCCATGAGCACGTTCAACTGCAGCCCGGAGTCGTAGACGTACGGAGTGGTCGCCTCCAACGTCGCTGCCGGACGTGCGTAGTTGAGCGCGAACGGTTGCATCGTCTCTCCCTCGCCGGTACTGCCTCTCGCCGACGGCGTCTCCCCACGACGCCGTCAGGTCAGCCGACTTCCTTCGGCTTCCAGAGACTTATACGAATCGAACGAGTGATTGGTTTCCTTACACTGCGTAATCACGGTCGGCGGGACGTCTCCCGGTCGCGCTCGTCGAGCCGGAGCGCCGCCCGGTCGGCGGGGGAGCCGCGCAGGGTGCGCAGGGCGAGCAGCAGGACACCGATGTCGTCGAGGTACACCGGGTCCGGCAGCAGATCGGTGGGCAGTACGAAGTACAACAGGGCGCCCCAGAAGACCCAGCGGGGCCCGGTGGGAAGTCCCGCCCGTCGCAGACCGCGCCGGGTTCTCACGAGCCGTACCAGCAGTGCCACGGCCACCGCCAGCGCCAGCGCCGCGAGCACCGCGACGACGACGATCAGTGCTGTGGTCGAATCCACGGGCCGACCTCCTCCTCCGGGCGCCGCGCGGCGCGCTGTCTGACGGATTCCCGCATCCGGTCGCGCTAAGGCTCGCCGAAGGACGGCACTCACACCCATGGCTCATCCGAGTGGCACGCCGTCGGGTACCCGCATACGAATGGGTCATCTCAACGTCGGGGTCGCACGACGGGGGCGCGTAGGAGCGACCGCACTCTTTGTCTGGAGCAGAGCATGACCACCGGCCCGTCAGCAGCTCACCCGAACGATTCCCCCATACCGATGGACGGGTCGTACGGCGATCCCGTCGGCGACCTGGTGCGTGCCGCCGTGGCCGACCGTCCCCTGGAGGAGGTCGTCCACCTCATCACCCTGCTGGAAGAGTCGCCCCAGTACGCGCAGGCCACCGGTGCGGCCCTGCGTGCCGTCGGCGTGGACCGGTCCGTGGAGGACGTCACCCGGCTCGTCGCCCTGCTGACCCGGCCGCCACGGAACCCGGACAGCGCCGACGAGGCGATCCGGGCCGCCGCCGAGTCCCGTCCCGTGGAGGAGGTGACCCGTCTGGTGGCCCTGCTGAACCGGTCAGAACTGCAGCCCCACTGCGGTCAGGAGGCGGTGCGCGCGGCGGCGACCGGCCGGCCCGTGGAGGAACTCGTCGAACTCATCGGGCGGCTGGCGACGGAAAGGCCCCCGCAGCCCCCGCAGCCGTCGTACGAGGCGTACGACGGGGAGGGGCGGCCCGTACCGGAGCTGCCCTGGATGCCGGGTCTGAGTGTGTTCCCGGCCCCGCCACCGCATCCCCCCGAGTCGAGGTGGCCCCGAACGGCACCGGCGTGGCCGGGCAGGCTCGCCGCCCTGGCACTGCTGCTCTGCGGTGTCCTGTGCTTCCCCGTCCAGCAGGACGGAGTGTCCCTGCAGACGTACGGATTCGCGCTCGGGGTGTCGGTCCTGGGCGTCCTGCTCGCCGTGCTGATGATCCGGCCCACCCTTCCGGTTCTGGTCCTCGCGGTCGTCGTGCCGGCGGGGGTGGCCGCCGGCCAGTTGCTCGACGGGCGGTTCCGCTCCGACGGGCTCGCCCGGGCCCTGGAGTTGCCGCTCGCGCCGGCCTGGCTCGCGGGGACGGTGGCCGCGTGCGCGTCGCTGGCCGCGCTGACCGCTCTGGTGGTGCACCTGGCGTCTCCGACACCGCCGAACGGCGTCCTGACGGAGCGGCGGACGGCGGAGCCGGTCCGCGAGGCGGCCGACGCTCCGCTGGCCCCCTAGGCCCTGCCGTCGGATTCCGGCCGCCGAGCGACGCCTGACGCGCGCTCGCCGCGCTTCCCCACGCTCGAACCGGGCTCGCGTGGGAAGGCCCCCATCGTCGCCGCGTGGCCCGCCCTCCGCCGGGCGGACGACGGGAATGTGACGACAGGGCCTAGCCCGCTGAGGAACCGCCCCTCTCCCGGATGCCGCTCAGCACGCGGTCCGGTGTGAGGGGCAACTCGCGCAGGCGCACGCCGGTGGCGTGGAAGACGGCGTTGCCGATCGCGGCCGCCGTCCCCACGATGCCGATCTCGCCGATGCCCTTGCTGCCCATGGGGTTGAGGCGGGTGTCGTCCTCGTCGATCCAGTGCGCCTCGATGTCGGGCACGTCGGCGTGCGTCGGCACGTGGTACGCGGCCAGATCGGACTCGGCGAAGTCTCCGAACGCGGCGTCCAGTGTGCTGCCCTCGGTCAGTGCCATGCCGAGCCCCATGGTCATGCCGCCGACGAACTGGGAGCGGGCGGTACGGGAGTTGAGGATGTGCCCGGCGGCGTACACCCCCAGGAGCCTTCGGACCCGGGTCTCGCCGGTGACCGTGTCGACGGTGACCTCCGCGAAGTGGGCGCCGAAGGCGTGCCGGGCGAAGGGGCTGTCGGCGTCCGCCCGGCCGGCCGTGTCGGCACGGACCTCGATCCCGTCGGCCGGCAGCGGTCCTTCGGCCAGGCGCTCCGCGAGCCGGGCGCACGCCTCGTGCACCGCCCAGCCCCAGGAGGCGGTGCCCGACGAGCCGCCGGCCAGTGACGCGGCGGGCAGGTCGCTGCTGCCCACCTCGGTCCGCACCCGCGCCACCGGTACGGCGAGCGCGTCCGCGGCGATCTGCGTGAGCACGGTCCGGGCACCCGTGCCGATGTCGGTGGCGTTGATCCGTACGAGGAAGGTGCCGTCGGGCAGCGCCCGTGCCGCCGCCGTGGACGGCTGCACCATAACGGGATACATGGCGGCGGCGACCCCTGACCCCACCAGCAGCGGGCCCTCGGCGCGAGAGCGCGGCCGTGGGTCCCGCTCGGCCCAGTCGAAGCGCCGGGCGCCCTCGCGCAGACACTCGATCAGGTGCCTGCTGCTGAAGGGCTTGCCGCTGTCGGGCTCGGTGCCCGGCTCGTTGACGATCCTCAACTCCACCGGGTCCATGCCGAGTTCGGTCGCCAGTTCGTCCATGGCCGACTCCAGGGCGTACATGCCGGGAGCCTCTCCGGGGGCCCGCATCCAGGACGGGGTGGGCACGTCGAGCGGCGCCACGCGGTGCGTCGTACGGGAGTCGGGGGCGGCGTACATGACGCGTGCGGGCACGGCGGCCTGTTCCACGAACTCCTTGATCCGCGAGGTGTGGGTGGTGACCTCGTGGATCAGGGAGGTGAGCCGTCCGTCGGGGTGGGCTCCGAGGCGCAGTCGGTGCAGGGTGGGGGCCCGGTGTCCGACGGCGGCGGGCATGTAGCGGCGGTGGAGCGCCAGGGTGACCGGCCGTCCGGTGTGCCGGGCCGCCATCGCGGCGAGCACGACGTCCGGACGGGGTGTGCCCTTGGATCCGAAACCGCCGCCCACGTGCTCGGCGAGAACGGTGACGTGGTCCTCCGGGAGGCCGAACAGGTCGGCCAGGACGGCGCGTACGACCGTGGAGCCCTGGGTGGAGGTGTGCACCGTGAGCCGGCCGTCGTGCCACTCGGCCGTCGTGGCGTGCGGTTCCATCGGGTGGTTGTGCAGCGGAGGCACCCGGTAGTCGACGTCGACCCGGACCTCGGTGGACGCGAACACGCCCTCCGGATCGCCGTGTTCCCGGCTTCCCGGGTATCCGCCGTTGGCCTGCTCGGGGGCGTACGCCTCCGGGTGCGTGGTGGTGAGGGTGACGTCGTGGTCCTCCACGGCGTAGTCGACGCGCACGGCGCCGGCACCGGCGCGGGCGGCCTCCAGGGTCTCGCCCACCACCAGGGCGACGAACCAACCGCGGTGCGGGACACGGGAGTCGCGCAGCACGCCGAGCGTGGCGTCCTCCGGCTCGGACAGCCTCGGCGCGTTCTGGTGGGTCAGCACCGCCAGGACCCCCGGCACGGCCAGAGCGGCCGCGGTGTCGATGCCGGTGACCCGGCCCCGGGCGATCGAGGCGGGCACCGGCCAGGCGTGCGCGCGGCCCGGACGGGGCTGTTCGGCGGCGTAGCGGGCGGTTCCGGTGACCTTCTCCCGGCCCTCGCGGCGCTCGACGGGAGCACCAAGGGCGGTGGCGGCGGTTTGCACAGAGACGTCCATGCGTCCTCCTCAGATCCTGGCGGCCGCGGTGAGCCGGGTCAGGACGTCCAGGGCGAGCGAGCGCGCCAGGGGCAGCTTGTAGGCGTTGTCCCGCAACGGCTCGGCGGCGGAGAGCTCCAGGTCGACCGCGTGCTCGAACGCGGCCGCCGTGGGCGCGGCGCCCACCAGCGCCTGCTCGGCCTGCCGTGCCCGCCACGGCCGGTGCGCCAGCGCGCCGAAGGCGATCCCGGCATGGTCGACCACCCCGTCCGTCACCCGCAGCACGGCGGCCACCGAGGCGAGGGCGAAGGCGTACGACGCCCGGTCCCTGGCCTTGCGATAGGCTGACGGCAGTCCGGCCGGTGCCGCCGGCAGCAGCACGCCGGTGATGAGTTCGCCGGGGAGTATCTCGGTGTCCCGCTCGGGATGTGCTCCCGGCAGGCGGTGGAAGTCGGCTACGGGCACGCTCCGGGCGCCCTCGGTGCCGTACAACTCGACGCGGGCGTCCAGCGCGGCGAGCGCGACGGCCATGTCCGAGGGGTGGGTGGCGATGCAGTGCGGGGAGTGCCCGAGTACCGCGTGGTCCCGGTGCACGCCCTCACGGGCGCCGCAACCACTGCCCGGCGACCGCTTGTTGCAGGGTTTGGAGACGTCCTGGAAGTAGGGGCAGCGGGTGCGCTGGAGCAGGTTGCCGCCCGTGGTGGCCGCATTGCGTAGCTGCCCCGAGGCGCCCGCGAGCAGGGCCTGGGAGAGAGCCGGGTAGCGGTCGCGGACGGCCGGATGGGCCGCCAGGTCGCTGTTGCGGACCGTGGCGCCGACGCGGACCGAGCCGTCCGGGAGCTCCTGGACCTCGTCCAGGGCCAGGCGGCTGATGTCGACGAGCAGGTCGGGCCGTTCGACGCCGAGCTTCATCAGGTCGACCAGGTTGGTGCCGCCGCCGAGGTAGCGGGCGCCGGGGCGGGCGGCGAAGAGATCCGCCGCCTCTTCGGGGCTGGTGGCCCGTACGTAGTCGAAGGTCTTCACCGGATCACGTCCTCGACCGCGTCGACGATGCGTGGATAGGCGCCGCAGCGGCACAGGTTGCCGCTGAGCCGCTCGCGGATCTCGTTCCGGTCCAGCGGTACGGGACCGCCGGGCGGCGTCTCGCCGGTGACGCGCGAGGGGTGGCCCGCCGCGGCCTCGTCGAGCATGCCGAGCGCCGAGCAGAGCTGGCCAGGGGTGCAGTAACCGCACTGGAAGGCATCGCGGTCGAGGAAGGCCTGTTGCAGGGGATGCAGCTCCTCCCCGTCGCCGCCGAGGCCCTCGACGGTCCGGACCTCGCTGCCGTCCAGGGAGACCGCGAGCAGCAGACAGCTGTTGACCCGGCGCCCGTCCACCAGGACCGTGCAGGCGCCGCACTGTCCGTGGTCGCAGCCCTTCCTGGCACCCCACAGATCCAGATCCTCGCGCAGGACGTCGAGCAGGACGCGCCGGTGGTCCACGAGGAGGGTGTGGGGTTTGCCGTTGACCGTGAGTGTCGTCTCCGAGCAGGTGGCGTGGTCGCTGTTCTCGCCGCTCATGATGACGGTGACCTTTCGGACGGGCCGAGGTACGGTCCCCACCGCGTATCCACAGCGGGCCCTCCGACACCTCCCGCCACCCGGGAAATGAGCCCGCTTAGGCTGGCGCCATGAACGCAGACGTCTTGCGCGCCGCCTACGAGGCCTTCGCCGTCGTCGTACGCCCCCTCGGGGACGAGGAGTCCTGGCGGCCCACCGGCTGCGCGGGCTGGGCGGTGCGCGACCTGGTCTTCCACTGTGCCGGGGACGTCCAGCGGGCCCTGGTCGCCCTGCACACGCCCGCGGCCGGACCGCCCGACCGGGACGCCGTGACCTACTGGTGGGACTGGGCGCCGGACCCCGCCGGCGCGGCGAACGGACGGCGCTTCAACCGGGTGAGCGCCAGCATGTTCCTCGACTTCCGCCAGCTGCGCGACCTGTACCTGGAGACCACCGCGGCCGCCGTGAACGCCGCCGCCGACGCCCGGCCGGAACTGCGGGTCGCCACCCAGGGCCATGTGCTGACGGCCGGGGACCTCATGCTCACCCTCGCCGTCGAGGCCACCGTCCACCACCTCGACCTCGTGACCGACCTGCCGGGGGCCGCCGGACCGTCCACGGCGGGCCTGGCCGCGGTGCGCGCCACCCTCGACGGTCTCCTCGGCCGGCCCGTGCCGCTCGACTGGAGTGACGAGCACTACGCCCGCGCCGCCACCGGACGCACGCCGCTCACGGACGCCGAACGCCGCGCCCTCGGAGCCGACGCGGACCGCTTCCCGCTGTTCAGCTGATCTGCCTCTTCAGCTGGTCTGCTGGTCCGAGTCCTCGTCGCGGGCCGCGGGCTTCAAGGTGCCCTTCCAGCGCCCGAACGTCCGGGACAGCTGCTGCAACGGCGAGGTGGCCTCCGGATCCGCACGGGACTCCGGTGCCGGGGCGTTCTCGCGGTATATGGCCAGCGCCTCGTTCGCCCGCTCGGCGGCCTCCCGGTACAGGTCCCGGGACTTCGTCATGGCCTCCAGCGCATCGGCGTACATCGTCACGAGCGCGCGCTCCCGTGCGAGTTCCTCCTCCAGCGTCAGCAGCTGCCACTGCTCCCGCAGGGAGGTCACGGCCGCCGCGGCGCCGTCCGGCAGCGGCTTGGGCATCATGGCGTAGCGCGTCACGGTCGCGATGAGCTCGGTGGGCTCCGAGCCGTCGAGGAACACGCTGCGTACGGAGAAGTCCTGGCCGTCGTAGCCGGGCGGCACCGGCGTCCCGGGCAGGACCACGGCACCGCCGCGCGGCACCTCCACGCCGAAGTCCTTCACGGCCCAGTTGAGGACCCGCAGCTGGTGCGGCTCCGCCCGGTGCTCGACCACGCGGTGGCGCAGACCGGGCGGCACCATGTCCGCCAGCGGGCGGCGGCCGCGCTGGTCGGTGGTCATGGCCTCGTGGACGACGACATGCACGGCCCAGCTGCTCCGCACGGCCTGCCGCAACAGTCGCCGTACGTCCTTGTCCTCCTCGGGCAGCACACTCAGGTCCCTCAGGCGCAGCCCCGTGGCGGCGTCACGGTCCCAGAAGACGTCCGCGCTGTCGGGCCAGAACATGGTCGCGGGCGACGGCCAACGCAGATCCCACGGCTGCTCCGCCTCGGCCGCCAGCACCCACTCCTGTCCGCCGCTCGACACGGGGGCGAGCGAGAGCCGGGACCGGACGGTCACCTCGTCGGCGACCCGCCAGCGGGCCTCGAAGATGCGGTCCGGGTCCTCCCCGGTCCCGGACGGCTCCTGGAAGTCGTCGAGGGTCGCGCGCTCCTTCAGTCGCTCCAGGTTCTGCCGCAGGACGTCGGCCGCGTCGGATCCGAGATGGCGGCCGCGGGCCAGCCAGACGGTGGAAGGTGCCGTGGGGTCTGCCTTGCGAGTGCTTGACATGGGTCCATCTGTGAGAAGGAGTGGTGCGTGCCGGGGGCAAGTATCGTCGCCGCCGGCCCGTACCGACCAGGCGGGGTCCGGCGGGCGGACACGGCCGATGTGCGGTGCCCGCCGACCCATGATCTGCCCCGCGCACACGGGGCGCACACGCTCCGCACCGAGCGACCGCGCTTCACTCGTGCCCGGTACGGGATTCCGCACGCCAAAATGACCTCCCGAACAGGGCCCGCCCACCATCCGCATTGGGGCGGGCCCTGTTCGCCGCCCCCACCCGATCGTGCGTTTCGGCTCGCCGAATACATGCGCGTCGGCACGCTGTACGGCGTACCGGACCGGCGCACCGCCGACGAACTGATCGTGCACCGCGGCGCCGGCTCCGGTGGCCGGCCGCTCCGCCTCGGCCTCCAGGGCCGCTCTGACGGGCGGCTCCGTGGTGGCACTGCCCGGCGGGGTCGACACCGTCTGGGCGCTCGTCACGTGCTACCTGGTGACGGCCTTCGCCTGGCTGCTGTACCGCGCGCGGGGCCCCCGTCTCCCCGCCGAAGAGGCTGCCGCCCTCGCGGCACTGGGTCTACTCCTCCCGGCGGTCCGGATCACCGCGGTTCACCCGTGGCTCGACGTGCTGCCCGGCGCGCTGCGCGTGGGGGCCCTGACCCAGGCCGCGGCCCTGATCGCACTGACCGCCGAGCCGGCCGTCGTGAGCGGACGCGACCTGCTCAGCCGTGGTACGTGATGTACCCGTTGCCGTCCCGGTCATTGGCGCTCGCGGTGTACGCGTGGGTGTCGGCGTGCGCGCCCGAGGGCTTGTAGAGGTAGATCGTGTCCTTGTCGTTGTTCCAGATGAAGTTGCAGTTGTTGCGGTAGACGACGTTGTGCGCGTCGGAGTCGGTGCCGCGGCCGCCGCGCAGCTTCACATAGTCGCCGGGCTGGAGCGTGTGGTTCTTCGTGAACGTGAACTTGTTGGTGCTGGTGGAGTCCCTGACGACGTAGCCCTTGAGGTTCACCGTCGCGGTCCGCGAGTAGTTCTTGATCGTCAGGTACTCCTCGTCGGTGTTGCCGGTGGTGCAGCTGTTGGAGTCCCGGCCGGGGGCGTCGTACTGGACGCCCTTGATCTTCAGCGCCGACGAGTACTCGGCGGCGTGGGCCGGGACCGCGGCCAGCATGGTCAGCGCACCTGCGGCCGCGACCACTGCTATGTGTCCTCTGCGCATGGAAAAGCCCCCCCCTGTGAAGGTCTCGTGAAGAAGACCTGGAGCGTATACAACGCGGAGCACCAAGGGGGCTTTTCGGTTGAATCAGTAACCTACTCGGAATGTGGCGTCCTGCTTTTCCGTGGTCGTGGAGACGGGATCGATGCGCAGGACGTAGTTGGAGTGGCGGATGTAGCGGGTCGGGTTGTTGTACGAGCGGAAGGACGCCCAGCTCGCGTCCGCGAGGCCCGCCGTACGGTAGAAGGTCGCGTCACCGGCGAACGTCGACGTGCCGTCGTTGACGTCGAGTTGGAGCGCGTAGTTGTAGTGCCGCAGGTAGCGGTCGGGGTAGTTGACCGACCGGAACGAGACTCCGGAACTGTCGGCGAGGCCCGGGACGAGGGTCCACAGGGAGTCCTTGTACGGCTCGACCGGGTACTCGTCGATGCGGCCCGCGTAGTCGGAGTGGCGGACGTAACGGGCCGGGTAGTTGTAGGACTTGAGCCGGTTCCAGGCCGGGGCGCCCCACTTCGCCAGCAGGTTGTTGTACTCGGCCGTGGTGATCGTCGCGATGCCGCAGTGCTTGGAGTTGACCGGCTGGGTGTAGGTCTTCTGGTCGAGGGCGGTCCACGTGCCGGAGGCGAGGCTGCCGGCCTGCCAGGCGTAGAAGACGCCGTTGGGCGTGTAGGTGTCGCCCCACAGCCACCACGTGCCGGAGCTGAGGGACTTGACCACAGTGGGGGCTTCGGTGCCGCCGTGCGCCACGCCCGCGCTGTACTCGGTGAAGCTGCCCGGGTTCAGAGTGGTGGACCGGGCGCTCACCAGGGTCTGGCTCTTCTTGAAGAAGAGGTAGTTGTAGCCGTTCACACCCACGGCCATGTCGCCGTCGATGACGTCGTAGCCGGGGTCGAAGAACACCTGCGGGGCCGAGGCGGTGACGAAGTCGCTGGTGTAGTTGACCATGATCACGTTGTGGCCGCTGGAGTTGACCGAGGAGTAGATGACCGCGTACTGGCCGCGCCCCGCGTCCCAGAACGCCTCGGGCGCCCAGCTGTGGGTCGTCATGTCGTGCAGCTTCAGACGCCGGTAGCCCGTGAAGGTGCGCAGGTCGACGGAGTCCCAGACGTGGATGTACTGGCTGTTGTAGTTCCAGTCGGTGCCCTTGAGGTCGGTGGCGAGTACGACGAACGTGCCGTCCTGCTTGCGCATGAGGAACGGGTCGCGCAGGCCCAGGGCGCCGGCGGTGGGGGTGACCAGGGGGTTGTTCTGGTTGAGCGGCGTCCAGTTCAGCCCGTCGGGGCTGACGGCCAGGTGCAGGCCGTAGTCGGTGCCGTCGCCGAGGTTGGTCGACTCGGTGAAGTACACCATCGCGTACGCCGAGTCTGCGGCCTGCGCGGTGCCCGCGCCGAGCGTCAGGGCGAGCGGCACGGCGGCCGTCATGCCCAGGAGGCCGCGGCGGGACAGGTGGGGGTTTGCGCTCATCTTGCTCTCCAAGGTGGCGTGCGGGGCACCTCAATGACCGGTATTTCGAACGGAGTTCGGTAAATCGATCAGAAGGTAGGGCCTCGCCATGAGCGCGTCAATCGTCCTGTCACTCTTTTGTGATTCCTGTGCGCCCGGGGCGCCGGAGCGCCCCGGGCGGGTGGGGTCAGCGCTGGGTGTAGATGAAGCCGATCTTGTCGACCTCGTCGCCGCCACGGCCGTGGAACCCGGCGATCTGCCAGCCGGCCGGCGCGGTGCGGGTGACGCAGTCGGAGGTGGTGGTGCCGCCGGTCAGGCTGCGCCCGAGGTTGGTGGTGAACTTGGCGTAGAAGATCCGTGTGTGGCCGTCCTTCTCGGCCTGGCACAGGTTCGCCGTGGTCACGTACTCGCCGCTGCCGAGCGTGAGGGAGGACGCGGTGCCGCCGGTCCCGCCGTGGGCGAGGGTGGTGCCGTTGGACAGGGTGAGGCTCATCTGGTCGATGCGGGAGCCGGCCCGCAGGGCGAGGGTGGTGGCGCGGGCGCCGGCGGGAACGCTGTTGATGTCGTTGTAGTAGTCGCCGTGCGGGCCGCCGTACTGGTCGCTGAGCTGGTAGGCGGCGCTGCGTGACCAGGTGAAGCCGACGCTGATCGGGTCGTGGTCGGAGAGCATGAGCCCGGCGTCCGTGAGGAACTTGGCGTGCTCGTTGTTGTACGAGGTGGCGTTCAGTGAGACGAGTCTGCTGCTGCGGTAGAGGACCTTGTCGACGACCTCGCAGGTGTTGGGGACGGTGGGGCCCGTCTGGTCGCAGACCAGGGCGTCGCTGCCCTTGGCGGGCGGGGTGCCGCCGCGGACGAGCTGGACCCAGGGGTCGGTGAGGCCGTTGGCGGCGGCGAACTCGGCGATGGTGTCGCCGGAGCGGGTGTAGCGGGTGTTGGTGTCGCCCATCACCACGACCGCGTTCCCGGCGGAGTGGGTCTGGATGAAGGCGGTGAGCTGGTTGAGGTTGTCGGCGCGGGAGGCGAGGTCGCCGTCGTTGGTGCCCGCGTTGGTGTGCAGGTTGTAGAAGTCGACGTAGACGCCCTCGGCGAGGCGCTCGCGCATGAAGGTGAAGCCCTTGGGTGTCAGACAGTCGCCCGAGTCCACCTGGCAGGAGTTCCAGTGCGCCCGTTCGAAGTCATCACCGTCGTACGGGACCTTCGAGAGGGTGTTGAGGCCGCTGCCGATGCCGGCGCCGCCGCTCGTGGGGGTGCGGTAGGCGTGGTTCGTGTCGCCCGCGTAGAGGTAGGCGTGATAGTTGAAGTCCTCTTCCACGTGGACGATGTCGTAGGGCGCTATGCGCTGGCCGATCGCCGTCGTGCTCGACTCGCGGGGTGTCGACGCGCTGGAGATGGCCTCTGGCAGGCCGGCGACGTTGTAGCTGAGGACGCTGAAGCTGCCCGAGTCGGCGGCCGTGGCGGAGGGGGCGGCCGCGGTGAGTCCGCCGAGGACGGCGGTGGTCGCCGCCAGAGCGGCGAAGAGTCTGCGCATGGGGAGTGTCTCCTGACGGAGTGGCGCGGGTGAATGGAGCGAGCGGGACAGAAGTTACCGCCGGTTACCCGATGTTGTCGCGGTCTCGTGTGCGCCTTTGCCGCCAAGTCCCCTGCACCTGACCGGCTGTTGGGACCCCGCGCCCGCCACCGTTCATCTCTCCTTCACGCCCGGTGGCTGAATCTCGGCCCTGCGGATGCCGTGGCTCCAGATCGATAAGAGTTGTGGAATTTCCGCGCGGCATATCTGTCTACGATATGAAGATCGTACGGAGAGGGAACGCGCGTGAGTGAACCACCAGTTCTCGTCTGCCCGGAGTGCGGGGCGCCCCGGGCGGCGGACGGCACCCCCTCCTGCGCCTGCGCGCACCGCGCCTCCGAGGCCCACCTCGAGTCCCGTACGGCCGAGGCGGCGGCCGCGGAGGACTTCGACCCGGTGCGCATACGACCCTTCGTGGAGGTCGGCGAGGAACCGGCGGACCCGGCCGACGAGCCGGAACCGGCGGGCCTGACAAGGGAATTGAGTGACGTCACCCCAGCCGGGACGGACGCGGAACAGGAGCCTCTTCGGCAGTCGCCCGTGGAGCCCCCGGCCGAGAGCGCTCCGAACCGTCGGAGGCGGCGGACGGTCGTCGTCGCCGGGGCGGGAGCGGCCGCCGCCGTCCTGGTCACGGGTGGCTTCGTCGGTGGGTTCTTCACCTACGACGGCCCGTCACGGGATGGTTCCGTGGCCGGCGGCGTGCGCGCGGGTGTACCGGAGCCGCAGCCGTCGTCGAGCGGCCCGTCCGTCACCGCCTCTTCTCCTACCGCCACCTCGGCACAGTCGTCCCGGCCGCCCTCCTCCTCGCCGAGCGCGGAGGAGGCCGGCGGCAGCGCGTCCCCGACGGGCACCGCCACCCCGACCGGGACCCCGTCGAGCGCGGTCGCCACCGCCACGGTGGCCCCGGGCCCGACGGCGTCGAGCGGCCGGCCCCCGGTGCTCCGCCTCGGCGACCAGGGGCCCGAGGTCGTCGAACTCCAGCTTCGCCTCCGGCAGGTCGGCATGTACGGCGGGGAAGCCGACGGCGACTTCGACCAGCAGGTCCAGAGTGCGGTGCGCAGCTACCAGGTCAGCCGCTTCGTCCTTCAGGACGAGTCCGGCGTGTACGGCAAGGCGACGCGCACTGCACTCGAGTCCGAGACCTCGGAGCCGTGACCGCTCGGAGCTAGCTCCGGCGGCCGTCGGAAGCGTGCGTCCGGTCGTAGGGGCGGGGGTAACGGGCGGGGGAGTAGGGGACATAGCGGGCCGGAGAGCCCGGATCGGCTTGGGTGGCACGTGAGTTGAGTGCGGCGGGATCGCTGCCTGTCCAGTGGCCGGTCGCGATGCGGTCCTCCAGAGTGTGCAGGGCGGCGACCTGCTCGCCGGGGCTGAAAGTACAGTGGCCCGCGTTGTCGACATAGCGCTGTCGCAGCAGGGTTGCCGAGCCCGCAGCGGTGGCGGTCCGGCGGTAGGCGCTCTCGGACTGCACCGGGATCAGCGCGTCGCCAGTGGTGTGGATGTCGAGCTGGGGCTTGGTGAGGCGGCCGGTGAAGGAGCTGGTACGGCTCATCCAGTCGACGGCCTTCGCGGCGGCGCGGGTGCGCGGGGCCTTGCCGAGGGTGTTGAGGTCGGACTTCAGGGAGAGACCGGCCTTCGCGTACAGCTCCTTGACCTCGTTGAGGTAGGGGGAGTCGCGGAGCATCGCGTGGTAGTCGACCCCGGTGTTCCACGACATGTTGCCGCCCGCCCGGGACTCGGCCTCCTGGCGCCAGACGAAGGCGGGGAACTTCACCAGCCCGACTACGGCCTGGTACTGGCCGGACTGCTGGGCTTCCCAGTCGGTGGGCGCGGGCCGGGGCTGTGCGGGGTCGTTCCAGCCGGGGATGTTGTGCAGGGCCGCGGCCAGCGCGATGCGGGCCCGGCCGTCGGCGGTCTGCTGCGCCTCGGTGAGGACGGCGGCCATGGCATCGGACGCTTGGGCCGCGGCAGCCGGGCCCGGCAGTCCGGTCAGCCGGATCCCGGAGCCGGGCGCGAGGAGCGTCTTCAGTGCGAAGACCGGGTCCAGGGTGCTGTTCCAGTTGGCGACGCCGCCCTGGACAAGGCCGCACATCGACAGCGACCCGGTGAGACGGTTCGCGTGGCGCTCCGCGAGGGCGGTCGTGACAAAGCCGCCGTAGGACGTGCCCCAGGCGATGGTGCGCCCGGCGCGTCCGAAGCGGGCGGTGAAGGTGTCCAGGGTGGCGAGCTGGTCGGGCACGGCCTCGGTCACGGCCCAGCCGGTGGTGGCGTACGAGGACCCGATGAGCGCGTACCCCTGCTGCAGGAGCAGGGACTTGGTGGTGTCGTCGGGCGCGTTGCGTGCCGGGTTGGGGACGCCGGGCGGGGTGTAGCCGTGGCTGTAGAGGAGGACCGTGCCGTTCCAGCCGGCCGGTACATCCATGAGGTAGGTCGCACCGGACGGCAGCCGGCCCTCGGCATGGACGTCCTGCGCGGCGTGGGCAGTTGGGGTGAGGGGAGCGGCGAGCAGCAGTGCCGCGACGGTGACGAGCGTACGGGTGCGGATGCGGTGCATCACGAGACGTGGGCTCCTTGGGGGCAGTCCGTATTTTGCTGCGGTCGGGGGGACTGACACCGGCGAAAGTAGGCGTGTACATTGCGGGCGTCAATGATGTGCACAACATCAGTGGGCGCGTCGTGAGGCGTTCTGGCGCCTCGTCAGGAGGGCCCCGTGCAAAGGCGTGTGCTCGGACTTGCCGTTGCGGTGGTGACCCTCGCGGGTGCCGCCGGATGCGGATCCTCGGACTCCGGGAGCGGCGGCACCTCGTCCGCGGGCGGAGCGAAGAAGACGCAGGTCACGGTCGGTGTCATCCCCATCGTCGACGTGGCGCCGCTCTATCTCGGGCAGAAGAAGGGGTTCTTCGCCAGTCGCGGGATCGAGCTGAGGATGGTGACCGCGCAGGGCGGTGCAGCGATCATTCCGGGAGTGGTGAGCGGCCAGTTCCAGTTCGGCTTCAGCAACACCACGTCCTTGATGCTCGCGCAGACCAAGGGCGTCCCCGTGAAGTCCGTGGTCAACGGGGCCGCTTCCAACGGCAAGGTGGGGGCCGACGTCACCGGTGTCCTGGTGAAGAAGGACAGCCCGGTGAAGTCCGCGAAGGACCTGGCCGGACGCTCCGTCGCCGTGAACACCCTCCAGAACATCGGGGACACCACGGTCCGCGAGTCGGTGCGCGAGGACGGCGGCGACCCGGCGAAGGTGAAGTTCGTCGAGATCCCCTTCGACCAGATGCCGGCCGCGCTGGACGGCGGTCGGGTGGACGCCGCGTGGATGGGCGAGCCGGCCCAGACGGTCGCCAAGGCGCAGGGCGCCCGGGTCATCGCCTCGCCCTTCGCCGAGACCGACCCGAAGCTAACAGTCGCGACCTGGTTCACCTCGACGAAGATCGCGCAGCAGAACCCCGAGCTGGTGAAGAAGTTCACCGAGGCCATGACGGAGTCGCTGAAGTACGCCTCCGGTCACCCGGACGAGGCCCGGCAGATCCTCACCGTCTACACCAAGATCAGCGGCGACGTGCTGACCGGGCTCGTCCTCCCGAGCTGGCCGCCCCAGGTCGACACGGCCTCACTGGAGAAGCTCGCCGAACTCGGTGAGAAGGACGGCATCTTCGGCGACAAGAAGCCGGACATCCAGGCCCTGTTCTCCTGAGGGATCAGGCCCTGGGGTGCCGCCCGCTGCCCCTCGCTAGCCCTTCTTCACCTGCCGCTCGGTCCAGAGGTCCCCGCCCCACTTCAGGTGCCGGACGAGGTCCTCGTCGGAGGGGCGGGTGGCGGCCGAGGGGGTGTGGGTGCCCCGGGAGATGTTGCCGCTGACGGTGATGTTGTGCTCCACGCGCGGGCGGCGGAGCGTCTCGTAGAGGGCGAATGCGGCATCCGGATACGGTGCGTCCCGCAGGGACTTGGCGAGCACCACGGCGTCCTCCAGAGCCATCGAGGCGCCCTGGCCGGTCGCGGGGGAGGCCGCGTGGGCGGCGTCGCCGATGAGCAGGGTCCGCCCGGAGCGCCACGGCGTGCCGGTGGGGATCTCGGTGGCATGCGTGACCATGAGGTCGTCGCCGGTGGCCGCGACGAGGTCGGCGGCCGGGGTGGGGTCCTTGCGCAGCAACGGCAACAGCATGTCGCGCCAGTGTGCGGGCGTGCCCTGCGCCAACTCCTCGGCGGGCAGCGGGTCTCCGGTCACCCGGGCGAACCAGTACGTCTCCCCGTCGGGTGACACCGCGTAGCCGAAGGCGGCCCCGCTGCCACGGACCATGGTGATGCACGCGTCCGGGCCGGCGGGAGAGGCGGCGCGTGTGTAGCCGTAGAAAACGTACTGGCCGGCGTAGAACGGCTGTGTCCCGGGCGAGATCGACTGTCGTACGGCGGAGTTCAGGCCGTCGGCGCCGATCAGCAGGTCGCCGGTCGCGGCGGTGCCGTCGGCGAAGTGCGCGGTGACGCCGTCGGGGCCGTCCTCGACGGAGGTGAGCCGTGCGCCGTGCCGGACGGTGATGCCCCGCCGCGCGGCCTCGGCCTGGAGCGCGGTGTTGAGTTCGCCGCGGCGCAGACACCGGTAGCGCAGAAGCGGGTCGGAGGCCTCGCCCATGGGCGCGTGCGCCAACTCGGCGCCTGTCTCGTCCATGACCCGCAGTGAGGTCAGCGGGAAGCCGACCGCCGTCACCGCCGCGGAGGCGTCCAACTGGGCCAGGGCGCGCATGCCGTTGCTCGCCAGGGTGAGGAACGCGCCGATGTCCTCGGCCGAGTCCGGATGGGCCTCGTGCACGGCGGCCTCGAAGCCCGCCTTGTGCAGCGCCAGAGCCGCCGCCGTACCGGCGATGCCGCCACCGATGACCAGTACGCGTGCCACACCCGCCCCGTTCGTCCTGCCTCAGCCCGCACGGTCGTACGGACACGGAAGGAACGACGGGACGACGGCGAGGGTTCCGCCGCCGTCCCCGTGTCGGTCAGGCGCCGCTCTCGCGGAGCATGTCCTCGCGCTCGACGAGCTTCACGCGCGCGCGGCCCTGCGGCTCGCCCAGCGCCTTCTCGGCGGCGTCCAGCCGGTACCAGCCCTCCCAGGTGGTGAAGCGGATGCCACGCTCACCGAGGAACGCGTCCACGGCCTCCGGCTCGGGCGAACCCGGCTTCTGCAGACGGTCGTTCGCGAAGTCGTCCAGGAGGTTCGACACCGTCTCGTTGGCGTCGCCCTTGGTGTGGCCGATCAGGCCCACCGGGCCGCGCCGGATCCAGCCGGTGACGTACGTCGACTGCAGGTGCTCGCCGCTCTCCTGCATGACCCGGCCGCCCTCGTCCGGGACCGTGCCCGAGTCGATGTCCCAGGGCAGCTTGGGCAGCTTGTCGGAGAGGTAGCCGACCGCGCGGTAGACCGCGGTGACGTCCCAGTCCTTGAACTCGCCGGTGCCCTTGACGTTGCCGGTGCCGTCGAGGGCGGTGCGCTCGGTGCGCAGGGCGACGACCTTGCCGTCCGCACCGAGGATCTCGGTGGGCGACTCGAAGAAGTGCAGGAACAGTTTGTGCGGACGGTCGCCGACATCGCGGATCGCCCAGTTCTCCAGGGTCTTGGCGACCATGTCGGCCTGCTTGTTGCCGCGCCGGGTCTCGATCGAGCCCTCGTCGTAGTCGATGTCCTCGGGGTCGACGATGACCTCGATGTTGGGGGAGTGGTCCAGCTCGCGCAGTTCCATCGGGGAGAACTTCGCCTGCGCCGGGCCGCGGCGGCCGAAGACGTGGACCTCCAGCGCCTTGTTGGCCTTGAGGCCCTCGTGGACGTTCGGCGGGATCTCGGTCGGCAGCAGTTCGTCCGCCGTTTTGGCCAGGATGCGCGCCACGTCGAGCGCGACGTTGCCGACGCCGAGGACGGCGACCTTCTCGGCCTCCAGGGGCCAGGTGCGCGGCACGTCCGGGTGGCCGTCGTACCAGGACACGAAGTCGGCGGCGCCGTACGAGCCGTCGAGCTCGACGCCCGGTATGCGCAGCTCGCGGTCGGCGGTCGCGCCCGTGGAGAAGATCACGGCGTCGTAGAACGCGCGCAGGTCGTCCAGGCTGATGTCCGTCGGGTAGTCGACGTTGCCGAAGAGGCGGATCTGCGGCTTGTCGAGCACCTGGTGCAGGGCCGTGATGATGCCCTTGATCCGGGGGTGGTCCGGAGCCACGCCGTAACGGATCAGTCCGAACGGGGCCGGCATCCGCTCGAAGAGGTCGATGGAGACACCGGGTGCGGTGGCCACATCCGACTTGAGCAGCGCGTCGGCGGCGTAGATCCCGGCGGGGCCGGCTCCGACGATGGCTACCCGCAGGGGGCGGGGCATGATCAGGTTCCCTTCGAGCGGTGACAGATCAACTCGAGGGAAGCCTAAGCTAAGGCAAGCCTAAGTCGGTACGCGGGTCCGGTCTATGGACTCATAAGATCACCTTATGAGTGGCGAAGGCCGTCAAAGCGGGTCATGGCAGTGGCTGTTCGGCCCAGATGACCTTGCCCTCCGGGGTGTACCGGGTGCCCCAGCGGTCGCTGAGCTGGGCGACGAGGAACAGGCCGCGGCCGCCCTCGTCGGTCATCGCCGCGTACCGCAGATGCGGTGAGGTGCTGCTGCTGTCGAAGACCTCGCAGATCAGGGTGCGGTCGTGCAGCACGCGCACATGGATGGGGTCGCCGCCGTAGCGGATGGCGTTGGTGACCAGTTCGCTCAGGATCAGCTCCGTGGTGAAGGCGAGCTCGTCCAGGTCCCAGCGGGCGAGCTGCCGGGACACCGCCGCCCGGACGTCCGAGACGGCCGCCGGGTCGGCCGGGACCTGCCACTCGGCGATCCGGTCGGCGGGGAGCGCCCGGGTGCGGGCCACGATCAGCGCGATGTCGTCGGTGGCGCGGGTCGGCGGCCGCGCGTCCAGCACCGCCCGGCAGGTGTCCTCGGGCGAGGGGCCCGCCTGTTCCAAGGCTGTGCGGAGCAGTTCCAGGCCCACGTCGATGTCGCGCTCGCGGTCTTCCACCAGCCCGTCCGTGTAGAGCACCAGACGGCTGCCCTCGGCGAGTTCCAGGTCGGCCGTCTCGAACGGCAGGCCGCCGAGGCCGAGCGGAGGGCCGGCGGGCACGTCGGGGTATTCGACGCTGCCGTCGGGGTGGATGAGGGCGGGCGGCGGATGCCCGGCCCGGGCGATCGTGCACAGCCGTGAGACCGGGTCGTAGACGGCGTACAGGCAGGTCGCGCCGGTGACGGGGGAGTTGCCGCTCTCCTCCGCCTCGTCCTGGTCGATCCGGGCGACCAACTCGTCGAGGAGGGCGAGCAGTTCGTCGGGGGGCAGGTCGAGCGCGGAGAAGTTGTGCACCGCCGTGCGCAGCCGCCCCATGGTGGCCGCGGCGTGCAGTCCGTGCCCCACGACGTCGCCGACCACGAGCGCGACCCGCGCACCGGACAGCGGCAGTACGTCGAACCAGTCGCCGCCCACCCCGGCCTGCGCCGGCAGGTACTTGTAGGCGATGTCCAGGGCGTCCTGCTCGGGCAGCCGGCGCGGCAGCAGACTGCGCTGGAGCGTCACCGCCATGGTGTGCTCACGGGTGTAGCGGCGGGCGTTGTCGATGGAGACCGCGGCCCGGGTGACGAGCTCCTCGGCGAGGGCGACCTCGTCTGCGTCGAAGGGCTGGGGCTTGTCCGAGCGCCAGAAGCTGACGGTGCCCAGGACGAGGTCGCCGACCCGCAGGGGGACGGCGATCAGCGAGTGGATGCCGTACTCGATGACCTGCGCGGAGCGCTCCAGGTCCTGCGCGCGCCACCCGGTGGCCTCGGCGAGACGAGGCTCCAGGACGGCCCGGCCGCTGCCGATGCCGCGGGCCTGGGGCGCGGAGTCGACCAGCGGGATCCGCTCGCCGACCTTGTACAGCGGGGCGTCCTCACGGATCCCGCTGAGCGCGGTGCGGCGCAGGGTGGTCGCCGCCTCCGGCTGGCCGCCGCTGAGCACCGCGTCGAACAGGTCGACGGTGGCGAAGTCCGCGAACCGCGGCACGGAGAGCTCCGCCAGTTCCTCGGCGGTGCGGGTGACGTCCAGGCTCGTCCCGATGCCCACCGTGGCGTCGTACAGCATGTCGAGGCGCTCGCGGGCCGCCTCGGCGCGCCCGGACAGGGCGCGCAGCTCGGTCGAGTCGCGCAGGGTGGCGACGCTGCCCGGGGGGCCGCCCTGGATGTCGGTGGGCCGCTGGTTGACCGCGAGGAGCCGGTCCTTGACCCGGTGCACCTCGTCGGTGGCGACCCGCCCGGAGGCCAGCAGCCCGGCGGTGTCGGCCGGGAGGGCGAGGTCGAGGACGTGCCGGCCCTCGGCGTCGGCGGGCAGGTCGAGCAGCCGGTGGGCCTCGTCGTTGGCGAGCAGCAGCCGCCCCTCGCCGCCGACGATCAGCACGCCCTCCCGTACGGCGTGCAGGACCGCGTCGTGATGCTCGTACATGCGGGTCATCTCGTGCGGACCCAGACCGTGCGTCTGGCGCAGCAGCCGTCTGCTGACCAGCGCGGTGCCGCCGGTGGCGAGGGCGAGTCCCACGGCGGCGGCCATCAGGAGCAGCGGCAGCTGCTGGTTCGCGGTGCCGCCCACCTTCGCCGTGGTGATGCCGGCCGACACCAGGCCGACGACCTTCCCGTTGTCCGCCTTGACCGGGACGACGGCTTGCACGAGCGGTCCGATGGTTCCCGTGATGTCCTCGGTCACGACCTTCCCGGCCAGAGCGGGGGCGATGTTCCCGACGAACTTCTTCCCGATGCGGTCCGGCTTGGGGTGCGTGTAGCGGATGCCGTCGGTGTTCATGACGACGATGAAGTCCACGTCGGTCGCCCGGCGGGCCGCCTCGGCGCGCGGCTGGAGCACCGCCGACGGGTCGGGGGAGCTGAGTGCCTCCACGGTGCCCGGAGCGTTGGCGAAGGCCTCGGCCACGGCGACGGAACGGTTGCGGGCCTCGATGGTGCTGTCGTGCCGCACCTGGAGCACCAGAGCCACCACCGCGGCCACGACCAGCAGCAGGACGATCACGACCTGCAGGACGAACACCTGTCCCGCCACACTGCGACCGCCGACCACCGCCCGCAGGGCTCCCGGCCGCCGTCGTGTCCGGGCTCCGTCACGCTCCACCCGCGTGGGCGAACTACCCCTCAGCGGGCCCTCGTGCTGTGTGTGAGCGGGGTCGGGCGTCTGGGGCGCGCGGGGGCCGCCGGGGCGACGGGCCGGCCCGCCCCCGGAACGGCCCGGGAGTCGGACCATGTGCCCATGTCTACACTGCCGCGCCCCGCGAGGCGAGGGGCGTCACATGGTGTGACAGAACAGCCACAGACCCTCCTCAGTGCGTCGCGGGCGGGGGTGCGGTGCGCCGGGTGGCGAGGAGGCGCGCGATGTCGTCCGGGTAGTCCTGGGTGGGGCGGGCGGGCGTTGCTGTCGCCTCCAGGGAGGCGGGGGGTCACGTGGTGTGAGGGGTGAGCGACGGTCTCGTCTCAGTGCGGCCCGGGTGGGGGTGCTGTGCGCTGGGTGGCGAGGAGGAGCGCGCTGTCGTTCGGGGGGTCCTGGGTGGGGCGGGCGGGCGTTGCTGTCGCGGCCGGGGAGGCGGGGGGCACGTGGTGTGAGGGGTGAGCGACGGTCTCTTCTCAGTGCGGCCCGGGTGGGGGTGCTGTGCGCCGGGTGGCGAGGAGGATCGCGCTGTCGTTGGGGCGTTCTGGGCGTGGCGGCGGTCGTTGCTGTCGCGTCCGGGGAGGCGGGGGGCACGTGGTGTGACGGGTCGGCGACGGTCTCTTCTCAGTGCGGGGCGGGCGGTGGTGCTGGGCGATGTCGTCCGGGCGGTTCTGGGTGTGGCGGCTGGTCCTTGCTGTCGCGTTGCTCCGGCGCAAGGAGGCGGGGGGCACGTGGTGTGACGGGTCGGCGACGGACTCTTCTCAGTGCGGCCCGGGCGGGGGTGCCGTGCGCCGGGTGGCGAGCAGTAGGGCGATGTCGTCCGGGCGGTCCTGGGCGTGGCGAGCGGTCGCCGTGAGCCGGTCCGCCACACCTGCCAGGGACCGCCCGCCCGGCCGGGCCGCCGGAGCTCCGGCCTTCGAGAGGGCCACCCGCAGCGCCGTGATCCCCTCGTCGATGTCGGTGCCGGGCCGTTCGACCAGCCCGTCCGTGTAGAGCGCCAGGATCGCGTCGGGCTCCATCCGGAGCTCGGTCACCGGATAGCGGGCCCTCGGGGCCACGCCGAGGACGACCCCGCCGGGCAGGTCCAGGACCCGGGTGCGGCCGTCGGGGCTGCGCAGCAGGGGCGGGGGATGGCCGGCGCGGGCGGCCCTGGCCAGCCCGGTGGCGGGGTCGAGCCGGATGTAGCAGCAGCTGGCGAACAGGCCGGGATCGAGGTCGATCAGGAGGTGGTTGGTGCTGCTCAGGACCTCGTCCGGCGGGCGGTCGCCGAGCGCGAACGCCCTGACCGCGCTGCGCAGTTGGCCCATGGTGGCCGCGGCCTGCACGCCGTGCCCCTGCACGTCCCCGATGACCAGGGCCAGGCCGTCACCGGACTCGACGACGTCGTACCAGTCCCCGCCGACCTCCATCCCCGCGGTACCCGGCAGATAGCGTCCGGCGGTCTCCAGTTGCGGATGTGCCGAGAGGCGGCGGGGGAGGAGCGCCTGCTGCAGGCCTCGGGCGAGCGCGGCCTCCGACTCGTAGCGCTGTGCCTTCTCCATGGCGTGGGCGATGAGTCCGGCCAGCGCGGTGAGCACCGTGCGCTCCTCGGTGCTGAAGCCGCGCGGCCGGTCGAAACCGAGGATGCACGAGCCGACCGCCCGCCCGGAGGCGATCAGCGGCAGGAAGGCCCGGGCACCCTCGGTCGCGTCCAGGGCGATACCGGGGTAGGCGGCCGTCAGCTGCTCCATCGAGTCGAAGAACAGCGGACGACCGGTGGTGAGGGTCTCCACGCCGGGCAGGTGGGTGCCCAGGTCAACCCCGTCGAAGGGCGCGAGGAAGCCCTTGGGGAAGCCGGTCTCCCATTCCAGGTAGAGGTGCCGTTCCTGGAGGAGGTAGATCGCGAGCCGACGGCCGCCGAACGCGGGCAGCAGCTCCCGCATCACGACGGCGGACACCTGCCGGGCGGTGACCGCCTCGGTCAGGGCGATGGCCAGCGCGATCGGACGGTACAGCGGCGCGAGCGCGCTCATGCCCGTCTCGGACAACTCGGCGTTCTCCCGCCCCTCGGGGCTGTCCTCCACCCGGCTCGCGGGACGGACCGTGCAGGTCAGCCGGTCCGGACCGGGATGCACGGACAGCGCGAGCCAGTCGCCTTCGTACGGCTGCTGCGCGGACTCGGCGTCCTGGGGCGACGGCGGCCCGGTGTCCCGCTCGGACCGCGGTGATCCGGCGTCCTGGGCGGACAGCGCGGACCCGGCGCCCTGGTCCGACGGCGGTGGCCCGGCGTCCCGAGCTGACGGTGGTGACGCGGTGTCTCGAGCCGACCGCGGTGACCCGGCGTCCTGAGTGGACAGCGGTGACCCGCTGTTCCGTGAGGACGGCGGTGGCCCGGTGTCCCGGGCGGACTGTGGTGGCCAGGCGTCCCGAGCGAACAGCGGTGATCCGGCGTCCTGGGCGGAGCGCGGTGGTCCGGTGTCCCGGGCGGACAGTGACCCGGCGTCCCGGCTCGACGGCGGTGGCCCCGCGTCCGGAGCGGACGGTGGCGACCCAGTGTCCTGGACGGACGGCGGTGGCCCGGCGTCCCGAACCGACGGTGGCGACCCGGCGTCCCGAGCCGACCGTGGTGACCCGGTGTCCTGAGCAGTCGGCCGTGTCTCGGAGCCCTGTGCGGACGGGCGTACGAGATGGAAGTGGACCGGGTCCGGGGTGAGCAGTGCCGCCCGCAGGTGGTCCTCGAAGTCGGGGCGGGCCAGCCAGGGCACGGCCTCCCACAGGTCGCGGCCGACCAGTTCGGCGCGGGGACGGCCGAGGAGCTGGGCGGCGCGCGGATTGGCGTAGACGACCAGGCCCAGCCGGTCCACGCAGAACACGCCGTCGGGCAGCAGGTCGGCCGCCGAGTCCGCCGTGGGGCCGGGACCCGGGGCCACGACGACGCCCCGGACCGCGGGGTCGGCGGGCGGCTCGTAGGCGTTCCACAGATCCAGCAGGCGCAGGGCACCGTCCTCGTCCCGCAGATAGAGGGGCAGAGCGGGAGGGCGTCCGACGGCGGTGTCCCGCAGGGTGGCCAGAATGCGATGCGCGTCGCTGGGGGCCACGGCCTCGGCGAACGCCTCGACGGTGCCAGGGAACTCACTGGGCGGCACGCCCAGCAGGGTGTGCAGGTCCTCGTCCAGGGTGATGTCGGCCGTCTCGGGGTCCCAGGCGAAACGCCCGGCGCGTCCCAAGGACGTGGAGGCGGTCGGCGGCCGCAGACAGACGGGCTCGCCGTCCCAGGCGACCTGGTCCGGGTTCGCGTCCTCCAGGCCCCGCAGCGCCGCGCCCAGTTCCTGGGCGAGGCGCACCACACGGTCGTACTCGGACAGCACCTCGGCGGCGTCGCTGACGGCCGGGCGCAGCACGGTCAGCACACCGTAGGTCGTGGAACCGCCGACGACGGGCACATAGAGCGAGCCGAACTGGAACGGCAGTCCCGCGGCGAACTGCGGGTAGCGGCGCATGGTCTCGGTGGCGTTCGGCAGGACCACCTGGACCCCGAGCCGGTAGGCGTCGGCGACGGGGAAGGGGCGGTCGGAGTGCAGCCGCCACCAGGGACGGAACAGCGGTCCGGGCAGCCCCGACAGGACGGCGAGCCGCAGCAGTCCGGGCGTGCGGGAGCGCAGATAGACCCCTCCGGCGTGGCCGCCGGCCGCACTGACCGCCTCCGTCGAAGCGTCGATCAGCAGCGCCGTCAACCGCCCGGCCGTCGGGTCTGCGTCCTCGACGCTCCCAGTCATCGGCCCTACCTCGTCCGTGCGCCGTCCCGCGGGCGACACAGCAAGAATGCGCCACAAGGACACCGGCCCGCACCCGGGCGGCCCATATGTACACCTCGCTCACCCTGCTGGACAACCACAGAACGACCTCTTAGGCTGAATATCCAGATGTCGAAATTCTGTCTATTCATGTTCGAGGGCGGAGCGCCGGTGGTGAAAGACGTCGTCGACGGTGCGGACGAGCACCTCATCGGTGAGGCCGAGAAGATCGCCGTCGCGCTCGGCCGGATGTTTCCGGGGCTGTGCGAGGTGGTGCTGCACGATCTGCGGGATCCGCGCCATGCGATCCGGACGATCGAGAACAACCTCTCCGGCCGTCGGGTCGGGGACTCCGCGACCGAGCTGGGACTGGCGCGCATCGCCGACCCCGAGTACCCGAGTGTCCTGCAGAACTATCCGAACCGGTTCCCCGACGGTCGCCCCGTGAAGAGCACGTCCATCGGTCTCAAGAACGCCGCGGGTGAGTACATCGCGGCCCTGTGCCTGAATCTGGACGTCTCCGTGCTGTCGCCGGTCACGCTCGCCCTGTCCAACCTGGTCGCCACGGAGACCGAGCACCGCGAGCAGCCTCTGGAGACCCTGCGGGACCGCAACACCCGCGAACTGCGGCAGACGGTGGAGGAGTTGGCCGCGGAGCGCGCCGCCACGCCCCGGTCGCTGAGCAGACAGGACAAGAAGGCACTCGTACGGCAGCTGTACCAGGACGGGTACTTCGACTCGCGGGACGCCGCGCAGACCATCGCGGATCTGCTCGGGGTGTCCCGGGCGACCGTCTACAACTACAGCAAGTGAAGGACGCCCACATGACCGCCGCCGAACCGAACCCGTCGACGAGGACCCTGTGAGCCCCGTGAGTCCTGAGGGCCACGTGAGGACCCCCGCGAGCGCCACCACGCCCACTCTGTCCGACCCCGACACTCCGTTCGCCGTCGTCGACGTCCACAAGGCCAGGCGCAACGTGGAACGGCTGGCGGCCAGGGCCGACCGGCTCGGTGTGGGCCTGCGGCCCCATGTGAAGACGGCCAAGAGCCTCGATGTCGCCGCCCTCCTCCACGAAGGCGACAGCCCCTGCCCGGTCACCGTGTCCACCCTGGCGGAGGCGGAGGCGTTCGCCGACGGCGGTTACACCGACATCACCTACGCCGTCGGCATCGACCCCCACAAACTCCCGCGTGTCGTGGCCCTGTTGCGACGCGGTGTCACCCTGCGCGTCCTGCTGGACAGCGCGGAGCAGGCGGAGTTCGTCGCCGAGGCCTCGCGCCGGGCCGGACTTGTCGTCCCCGCCCAGATCGAGATCGACTGCGACGGCCACCGCGGCGGCCTTCGGCCCGATGCTCCCGGGCTCCCCGAGATCGGCCGCATTCTGCACGAAGCGGGCTGCCTGGACGGGGTGTTGACCCACGCCGGCGAGTCCTACTTCGCCCGTACGGCCGAGGAACAGCGCCTGGCCGCGAGGAACGAACGCGACAGTGCCGTCGCCGCGGCCGAGCGGTTGCGCGCGGCGGGCCTGCCCGTGTCCGCCGTCAGCGTCGGTTCGACCCCCACCGCCCATGCCGCCGAGGACCTCACCGGCGTCACCGAACTGCGGGCGGGCAACTATGTGTTCTTCGACCTGGTGATGGCCGGCCTCGGTGTCTGCCGCATCGAGGACCTCGCCCTGTCGGTCGTCGTCACCGTCATCGGTCACCGCCCCGAGTTCGGGTGGATCCTCACCGACGGCGGCTGGATGGCCATGTCCCGCGACCGCGGCACCGCCGCCCAGGCGCAGGACCAGGGGTACGGTCTGGTCACCGACCTCGACGGGAACCTCGTCCAGGACCTGGTCATGACGGCCGCCAGCCAGGAACACGGCACCCTCACCGTCCGCGACGGCACCCACCTGCCCGATCTGCCCATCGGCACCCGTCTGCGCATCCTGCCCAACCACGCCTGCGCCACAGCGGCCCAACACCACGGCTACCACGTCGTCAACGGGTCGCGGCCGACGGCGGGTGCGCCGGTCGTCCAGGCCTTCTGGGGCCGTGTCAGCGGGTGGTGATCCGCCGGCAGGCCGAGGTGGCGGAGCGCGCCGCGCCCGTCGCCGCCGCCATCTCCGTCAATTGCGGGGATCTCGCAAGGTATTTGGGGAAGCGATCGGCCAAAGCTGCCTGCGACGAGGGCGGTTGGAGTCAGCGGGTGCGCCGGCCCGGCGGCCACCCTGGCCTTTCGTCCAGCGTGCCCGCCATGGCGACACGCCGAGGGCGGTAATCGGACTTGCTCCGATGCGCAGGCGTAAAGTGCGGCGTGGGTGGGGAATCACCCTTGTGTAGATTGAGGCTTGTGGTATTGGAGAGGCCGTTTAAGGGGTAACTACCACCACGCGCGGGTGTTCAATCGTGGTGATGATCATGATGTGATCAGGGGGCACCTGGGGCTACGTTGCCGCTGTGATCACCTCTCAACTCCCCGTAACGTCACCCCCGCTGACCGAGACCATCGCACTTCGGCATCTGCTCTTCGGTACGCAGGCCGAGATCCATGAGCCGTGGCGCCGCCTGTTCAGCTCCGACGTCTTCGCCTACCACGAGGGGCTGACGCACCAGGAGCGCACGGAACTGTCCTATCAACGCCTACGGTTGGTGAACGCTGCGGTGCCCGACGCACAGGCCCTGGCCCGCGACCCGGTCGCCCTGAGCGCCCTGCACGAATGGGCCGGGGTGGCGGACGCCGGCATGACGACGATCGCCAGCATCCACTACAACCTGTTCCTCGGTAGTCTGCTCGAACACGACCACGAGGAAAGGGACTTGGGGCCGTACCTGCGGATGGAGCGCATCGGCACCTTCCTGTGCACCGAGCAGGCGCACGGCAACGACGCCCCCCAGCTGGAGACCACCGCGACCCTGGACCGGGCCACGGGCGGCTTCGTGCTCACCACTCCGACACGGGGTGCACGCAAGTGGATGCCCAACACCTCGGTGGCCGGCGGCCCGAAGGACGCGCTGGTCGCCGCCCGTCTGGTGATCGACGGCAAGGACCAGGGCGTCTTTCTCTTCCTGACCTCGCTGACCGACGCCAACGGCCGTCATCTGCCGGGCGTGGAAGTGGAGTTGCTGCCCCAGACGGCCAGCAGCCCGGTCGACCACTGCGCCACCTCCTTCCACGGGGTGCGGCTGCCGCGGACGGCCATGCTCCAGGGCGAGCACGGCCGGCTGACGCCCGACGGTGAACTCGTCTCCTCCCTGGGGAGTCCGCGCAAGCGGTTCCTGCGCTCCATCGGCCGCGTCACCATGGGCAAACTGTGCATGAGCGCCTACAGCCTCGGGGTGACACGGCACGCCCTGGCCGTCGCGATACGCCACGCCCACCAGCGGGTCACTTCGGGCATGACCAGCGGACAGCGCGTGCCGCTGTTCACCCATCGCACCCACCATGCCCCGCTCGTGGAGGCGCTCGCCACGACCTACGCCGCCACCTTGCTGCAGCGCGGGGTCGTACGACGGTGGGCGCAGGCGGCGGAAGGTGAACGCGACGAGGCCGAGCGGCTCGTGGCCATCGCCAAGGGCTGGATCACCTGGCAGGCCCGGGCCGTGATGACCGAGTGCCGCGAACGCTGCGGCGCACAGGGCCTGTTGCTCTCCAACGGGATCGCGGGCCAGCTCGCGGCCAACGAAGGCACGATCACCGCGGAGGGCGACAACACCGTCATCTGGGTGAAGGCGGCGGGGGAGATGCTGCTGGGCGGCTTCACCCCGCGTCCCCTCAGCGAGGTGCCCCCGGCCACCCGGTCCCTGCACGATCCGGCCCACCTGCACGACCTGCTGGGAGACCTGGAGCGAATACGTCACGAGCGGGCCCGTGTGCGACTGCGCGCGAAACGGGTCGGCTCGCCCCTGGACCGCTGGAACGGCGCCTCCGGCGCGGCGCTGACCCTGGTCGACGCCCACGCCCACCGGCTGGCCGCCCAGGAACTCCTCGCCGCGGCCGCGCAGGCCACCGATCCGCAGGTGGGCCTCCTGCTGGACCACCTCCACCGGCTGTTCGCCCTGCGTTACATAGCCGCGCACAGCGGTGAACTGCTCGCTCACGAGCGGATGACCGCCGAGCAGGTCCGATACCTGCCGGAGGTGCTGGAGGCCACCGTCGCGGCGCTGGCGCCGCACGCCCTGGCGCTCACCGACGCCTTCGCCGTGCCGGAGGAGCTCACGGCGCAAAATCCCATGCTCCGATCCGAGGGGGTGCCGGCGTGATCCTCTCGGCCACGTCCTGACCCGCCGAGAAGCGTCCCGGGGCCGCGGAAACACTCCGCGGCCCCGATTTCCTTTTAAGCCTTGGCTTATATAAGCGACAGGTGGCATAGTGGGTCGCGTGCACGCGTTCGACGTACTCGGGGATCCGGTCAGGCGCCGGATATTGGAGCTGCTCGCCTCCGGTGAGCAGGCGTCGGGCGAGGTCAGTGCCGTGATCCGGGAAGAGTTCGGGATCTCCCAGCCGGCCGTCTCGCAGCATCTGAAGGTGCTGCGGGACAGCGGCTTCGCCTCCGTCCGCGCCGACGGCACTCGGCGGCTGTACGCCGTCGAGACCGGGCCGCTCAGGGAGGTGGACGCCTGGTTGGAGCGCTTCCGGGGCTTCTGGGACCAGCGGCTCGACGCGCTCGGAACGGAGCTCGCGCGGGGAAAGCGCGAGCGCAGGACGCAAGGAGAGGTGAGCGACGATGAGTGAGATCGCCGACGAGATCAACCGTATGCACCGACGGGTCGGCACCCGGCGGGTCGAGAGCGGCGAGGCCCGGACGGTCCTGCTGCGCCGTACGTACGACGCCGAGATCGCCGACGTATGGGACGCGGTGACCTCCCCCGAACGGATCGCACGCTGGTTCATGCCGGTCAGCGGCGAGCTCAAGGTCGGCGGCCGCTACCAGCTGGAGGGCAACGCCGGCGGCGAGATCCTCGAGTGCGTGGAACCCGAGCGGCTGCGGGTGAGCTGGCTGTACGGCCCCGACCCCGGCTTCAGCGAGGTCGAAGTGCGCCTCACCCCCGGGAGCGGGGAGCGCACGGTCCTCGAACTCGAGCACGTGGCCGTCGTACCGGACGACTTCTGGGACCAGTTCGGACCCGGTGCCGTCGGAGTCGGCTGGGACCTGGGGCTCTACGGACTCGCCCTGCACCTGGCGGGCGGCGGGCTCAGCAAGGAGGAGGCCGCGACCTGGCACACCACGCCCGAGGGCAGTGCGTTCATCACCGGCTCGGGCGAAGGCTGGGGCGAGGCGTACGCCGCCTCCGGCGCCGACCAGGAGACGGCGACGAGGACGGCGGCAGCGACGATCGCCTTCTACACGGGCACGGAGGCCTGAGGCCGCGGCCCTTGCTCAGGCGGTGCGCAGGGTGCGGCGGGCCAGCTCGTACGCCGGGAGCATCTCCTCGTGCTCGGCGGTGTCGAGCCCGCCGAGGTGCACCACCACCGGCCCGTCCGCGGTCGTGACCGCGAAGGCGCTCTCCTTCTTCGTCTCCTCCAGGAGCTCGCTGGTGTACAGGTACTCGACCTCCACCCCCGAGACACCGCCGGTGGTGAAGGTGCGGTACTTCTCCTTGGTCACCCCGTCCTCGGCCGCGACGAACGCTTCCAGCACGGCCTGTGTGTCGGCGTCACCGGATTTCCCGGCCCATACGCGGAGGAAGCCGATGTTGCCCGCGGGCTTCGCGTCGATCTCGCAGGCCAAGGAGACCGGCCCCTGGCTCAGCGGCGCCTCCACGGCCTCCGCCTTCCAGCTCTTGGCGATGTCGAAGGTGACGGGCAGCTCGCACGCCGAACCGGCGGCGCCGATCGTGCCGCCGCCGGTCGCGGCCGTGTCGTCCGGAGGGGAGGTCTCCGCTGTCGCCGACGGGTGCGCGGACGCCTTCGAGTCGTCCCCCTCAGCGGCCTCCGAACAGCCCGTCAGCACACCGGCCAGCAACGCCGCATGGACTATCCGAAGCCGTGTGTTCCCCGCCCCGACCAGCATGGCCGTGTCTCCCTCTATTCAGTGGTGGTACCGGAAGGAGTCAGGTTAGGTGGCAGGAACGACGAATCGTGCGGCCAGGGGGAAGCGTTGTTGAGGTTCGAGGACTACTGCGAGGCGATCGTCGCCCAGACCGACCTGCTGGCCCGGCACGTCAAGGGCGCGGACCCGACCGCTCCGGTGCCCACCTGCCCCGGCTGGGACCTCGGCCGGCTGCTGCGGCACGTGGGCGGTGACCACCGGTGGGCGGAGGACATCGTACGAACCCGGGCCACCGAACCGATCGACGACGGCATGGTCAACGACCCGGCCGCCTACGCCCACCTGGACGACTCCGCGCTCGGCGGCTGGCTCGTCGAGGGCGCCGCGCGGCTGGCCGGAACCCTGCGGGCGGCCGGACCCGACGTGCCGGTGTGGACGCCGGCCGACGAGCAGCTTGTCGAGCGGTCCGCGAGGTTCTGGGCCCGGCGCATGACGTACGAGACCCTGCTGCACCGCGCCGACGCGGCACTGGTGACCGGCGCGGAGTTCGCGGTCGAGGAGTCCCTCGCGGTGGACGCCGTGGAGGAGTGGCTGGAGTTCTCGACCGTCCCCGAGGCCTACGCACCCCTGCCGGGCGTGCCGGAGCTGCTCGGCCCCGGACGTGCCCTGCGCTTCGACGCGGGGTCGGCGGGGGAGTGGCTGCTCGACCTCTCCGGGGAGCGGCCGGTATGGCGGCGCGGGACCGGCGAGGCGTCGGTGAGCGTGCGCGGGCCGGTGACGGACCTGCTGTTGTTCCTCTACGCCCGCCCGGCGCCCGGGGTCGAGACGCGAGGGGACTCGGAGCTGCTGGATCTGTGGCTCGGCCGCACCCGGTTCTGGCTGGAGGCGTAGGCGCACGGAGGGGCCGGTGTGGCCGAAGCCACGTGCCGGGGGAGACCGGAGCCATGTCCTCCTGGCGGGACCGCGGCTACCGTTTCGCGCAGTCCCCTCACCCACCAGCACCTCGGGCGGCCCGGCAGTGCAAGCAGATCTCTCCCCGGTCATCGCGGCGACCACTCACTGGCTGACGCGCGCCTTTCCACCGTCGGGCGGCGCGCTGGCCGCCGCGCTGTGCGAGGTGCAGGCGCGGCAGGCCGTGACGGTCGCCGCGTGGCTGCGCTATCCGACGGCGATGGACGCCGCGCTCGTCGGCATGGCGGGCCCGGGAGGCTCCGCCCGCCTCGACTGGGTCACCGGCGCGGACAGTGCCGACGACCGGGACGCCGAGGAGCATGCCTGGCGCAGCTGGGTGGACGAGGTCGTGGCCAGCTGGGCGGCCTGTCTGCTCACCGACCCCGACCTGGCCGAGCTGGCCGTGGCCGGAATAGCGAAGGGCGAGCACACGACGGGCACACCGACCGTGTTCCGCCGCCTGCTCGCCCCCGACGCGACGGATCGGCATGCCGCCGCCCTGCTCCGCCACCCCGACCTGCTCGCGTCGGTGGCCGGCCTGCACCGGGTCGAGCTGCTGGGCCGACTGGGTTCGGACGAGGCGCTCGTCGCCTGAGCGCGGGCGCGGCGTCGGCAGGCCGGAGGGGGCGGGAGGCGCCGGGCGTCCTCGCCTCCGCCTCCGACGGGGCGGGCCGCGGCGATCGTGCGGGCCGCGCGCCTGCGCTCCCGGGCAGGCCGCCGGTGCCGTTAGAGGGCCCCAGCTGTGCTTTGCTGGGGCCCTCTGATGACGTTCGCAGGCCGGCTGCGCCCTGCCGGAAGCCTCTGGTGACGGCCGAGTCCAGCCCGGGCCGTGCCAAAACCGTTCTGGCCGCGTCCCGAATCTCAGTCTTCCTTGCCCCGGCCCGACATGGCGTCCCTCAGCCGGTCGACCAGGCCGGCCCCCGGAGCGAGCAGCTTGTTGGCCGGAGGGGTGTCCGGGGCCGACGGGTGCGGGCGGGTCGGCGCCATCTTCTTGGCGCGGCGCACCTTCTCGCCCAGCTCGTTCAGCTCCTTGTCCGAGCACGCGACACGCAGCTGCGGGAAGAGGGTCTGCTCCTCCTCGGCGATGTGGGAGCGCACCTCGCTCATCAACTCGCCCACGAGCCGGTCGAACTCGGGATCGTCCGCCCCGCACCCCTCCAGGTCCTTCATGAGCTGCTCGGCCTTGGAGTGGTCCTCGATCTCCCGGTCCGCCATGGTGTCACCGTTGACCAGGTGCTTCCGTACCGCCGGGTAGAGGTACTCCTCCTCCGCGACCGAGTGCCGGATCAGCTCCATGGTGGCCTGGTCGGCGTACAGCTTCCGGTTCTTCTCACCGGGCGCCAGCGCCTCGATCTTCCCGAACAGCTCCTCGACCTCGTGGTGATCGGTCACCAGCTCGTCGATGACGTTTCCTCCGTGTCCCATGTTCGTTCACCTCCGCCCCTCGAGTGCCCTCGGCCGCCCTCCCTATGCCTGGTCAGAGGCTTGTGAGGAGCTGTGGGGACAATTGTTTGATCAACGTGTTGGTCCAGCGCAGCTGCCGCAGCGTCTGCGGATGACACGCCGTCACCAGCGCGAGCAGCCGTTCGTCCCGGGTGGCCTGGGCCGCCTGCGCGAGCATCTCCCAGTGCAGGGAGTTCTCCGTGGCGGCCAGATGCAGGGCCCGCAGGTCGCGCAGGAGCAGCAGCCCCTCCGGTCCCTCGCCCTCGTCGGAACTGGGCTCGGCCGTGTCGTCGTCGAGGCGCAGCCCCTCGCCCGTGGCGTGCTCGGACAGCCGGTCGGCGTGTTCGCGGGACCAGTCGGCGAGGTCCGTGGCGACGTGGTGGACCTCGTGTTCCTCGGCGTGCCGCTCGGCCACGGCCACGAGGTCCCGCGCCAGCCGCCGCTCCCCGTGGTGCAGGGCGCGCAGCGTGTGGGCGATGCCGTCCTTCATGGCGTGCCTCCCGGCTCACCGTTCTGTGTCGCGTACGCCTGCTGCCCGCCGGCCGTGGCCGGCACGGAGTCGGGGTCCGAGGGGGCCGAGGCCGTGGTGGTCGGCGCCGGTGCGTACCGTCCGTCCGCGCGGGCGACGAGGGTGAGCGCCGCGGCCGCGGTCTTGAACAGGGGCTGCTTGGAGGCGGGATCCCAGTCGGTGATCGTCGTCTCGTTCGCGGCACGCCCCGGGCCGCCCCCGTCCGGGCCGTCGCCCTCCTTCGTGTCCCAGTAGCCGTAGTGGAAGGGCACGAACAGCAGCCCCGGCCGGATGTCCGTGACCCGCAGCCGCGCCTCCAGGGCACCGCGCGGGGTGGCCACCCGCACCAGATCGCCCTCGCCCAGACCCAGACGCACCGCGTCCGCCGCGCAGGCCTCCACCCACACCTCCGGCGCGGCCTCGTCGAGCTGGGCCACCCGGCCGGTCTTGGTCCGGGTGTGGAAGTGGTAGAGCGTACGGCCCGTCGAGAGCTGGAACGGATACCGCTCGTCGGGCATCTCGTGCGGCTCGACGTAAGCGGCCGCCTTGAGCACGGCCTTGCCGTCCGGGTTGAGCGAGCGGTACTCCACCGGGTCCACGGCCGCCCCGGTCTCCAGGTCCTTGCCGTAGCTCTCGCAGTCGTCCGGGTGCGCCCAGGTGATGCCGTCCGTGTACAGCCGCTCGGTGCCCCGCGGGTTCGCCTCGGTGCACGGCCACTGGATGCCACCGGCGTCGCGCAGCCGGTCGTAGGAGAGGCCCGTGTAGTCGCAGGGCCGGCCCGCGCTGCACCGCTTCCAGGCCTCGAACGCCTCCTCGGGCGCCCGCCAGCCGACGAGCGGCCCGCCGTCCTTGTCACGGAAGTCCATGCGGCGCGCGAAGTCGAGGAAGATGTCCAGATCGGGCCTGGCCTCGCCGGGCGGCTCGACCGCCTTCTCGCACAGGTGGACGGTCCGGTCGGCGTTGGTGATCGTGCCCGTCTTCTCGCCCCAGGTGGCGGCGGGCAGGACGACGTCGGCGAGCCGGGCCGTCTCCGTCAGGAACAGATCCTGTACGACGGTGAAGAGCCGATCCTGCGCCAGCAGCGCCCGGATCCGGGCCAGTTCGGGCAGCGACACGGCCGGGTTGGTGCCGCTGATCCAGAGCATCCCGATCGAGCCCTGTTCGGCATAGCGGAACATCTGCATCGCATGCGTGGGCGGCGCGAAGTGCGGGATCGTGGACGGCTCCACGTTCCACACCTTCGCCAGGTCGGCCACATGGCTGTCGTTCTGCCAGTTGCGGAAGCCCGGCAGATCCCCGTCGGCGCCGCACTCACGGGTGTTCTGCGCGCTGGGCTGACCGTTCATCTGGAGCACGCCCGCGCCCGGGCGGCCCAGCATCCCGCGGATCAGGTGCAGGTTGTTGACCTGCACCGCCGCGGCGGTGGCCTGGTGCGCCTGGTAGACGCCCTGGAGGACCGTGGACAGCAGTGCGTCCGTCGTACCCACGAGCTCGGCCGCCTCGCTGATCCGCGCGGCCGGGACGTCGCAGATGTCCGAGGCCCACTCCGGCGTGCAGGACGCGACCCGCTCGGCCAGCTCCTCGAAGCCGACCGTGTGCGCCTCGACGAAGTCGTGGTCGACCCGGTCGTGCCGGATCGTCTCGTGCAACAGGGCGTTCAGCAGCGCCACATTGGCGCCGACCCGCGGTGCCAGGTGCACCGTCGCGTGCCGGGCCACCTGGGTCGGGCGGGGGTCCACGCACAGCAGCCGCGGCGGATCGCCGCCCGCCAGCCGGTCCAGCACCCGCGCCCACTGCACGGTCTGCGTCTCGGCCATGTTGTGGCCGAACAGCGCGATCACGTCGGCGTGGTCGAGGTCGTCGAAGCTGCCCGGCTGGCCGTCGCAGCCGAACGACTCCTTCAACGCCTCGGCCGCGGTCGCCGTGCACAGCCGCGTGTTGCCGTCGAGATGGTTCGTTCCGACACCCGCCCGGGCCAGCACCGCGAGCGTGTAGTACTCCTCCAGGAACAGCTGCCCGCTGGTGTAGAAGCCGATCGAGCCGGGCCCGCGCTCGTCGAGCAGTTCCCGGGTGCGGGCGGCCACCAGCTCCATCGCGGTGTCCCAGTCCGTCTCCACGAGATGCCCGTCGCGCCGTACGAGCGGCCTGGTCAGCCGGTCCGAGGAGGCGTTCGCCTGCCAGCCGAACAGGTCCTTCGGCCCGAGCCTGCCCCGGCTGACACGGTCCTCCGCCCGTCCCCGCACGCCCGCCATACGGCCGTCGACGACGGCGATGTCCATGGCGTCCCCGCCGGAGTGCAGCAGCGACGCCGCCCCCACCCACCTCTGCACAGCGCCGGGCTCCACACCTTCCGCGAGATATGTGTCCACCCTGGACGGCCAGGTCCCGTGGCGCCGGTACGGCAACCGGGCACCCCATGGATCCGCGATCCGGTCCGCCTTCATGACGGCCTCCCTGACAACGCCGCTGATCGCTCCTGAGTACCCGGAGCCCGGCGCCGGTAACGGTGGGTGTAAGGCGGGCCGCTCGATGGAACCCGCTCCAGGACACAGCCGTACGACGCTCCCAGGAGGCCGATGTGACCGACGCCGTGGACGAGGTGCTCGCGCGAGTGCGCGGAGAGGTGGCCGCACGGGCGGATCGGCTGTGGGACATGGCGCGGATGCTGCACTCCGACCCGGAGTACGCCTTCCAGGAGCACCGGGCGGCGGCGCTGCTGTGCGGGGAACTCGAATGGGCGGGGTTCAAGGTGCAGCGGGACGTGGCCGGACTGCCCACCGCGTTCACCGCACGCTCCGGCACGAGGCCCCGGCCCGCGGTGGCCCTGATGCTGGAGTACGACGCCCTGCCCGGCCTCGGCCACGCCTGCGGGCACAACCTGATCGCCGCGGCCGGTCTGGGCGCGGCCCTCGCCGCCCGAGCCGTACTCGACCGGGACGCGGGCACCGTGTGGGCCGTCGGCACACCCGCGGAGGAAGGCGGCGGAGGCAAGGTCGCCGAGACCGACGCCGGGGTGTTCGACGACATCGACGCGGCGCTGATGTTCCATCCCGGCGTGCACAGCTGGCAGTGGGCGCCGCTGACCGCGCAGGCCCAGTACCGCGTCGGGTTCCACGGGCGCTCCGCCCATCCCACGGGGAACCCCACCGAGGGCATCGACGCCCTCGCCGCGCTCATCCAGCTGTTCAACACCCTGGCCGTGATCGGGCGCAGGCTGCCCGAGGGCTCGCATGTGCAGGGCATCGTCACCGACGGCGGCAGGGCGACCAACATCGTCCCCGAGTACGCGGAGGGCCTGTTCGGCCTGCGCGCGGTGACGACGGCCGCCCTGGAGGACCTGGCGGGGGAACTGCTGACCTGCGCCCAGGGGGTGGCGCGGGCGACGGGGACCACGGTCACCGTGGAACGCGCGACACCGCGATACGAACACTTCCGGAACAGCACGGTCCTGTCGGCACGGTTCGCCCGGCACCTGGCGGCGACGGGCATCTCGGTGACACCGCCGGAACCGGGCGTCTACCTGGGCTCCTCCGATGTCGGGAACGTCAGCGGGCGGGTGCCCGCCATCCATCCGTTCGTGGCGATCATGGAGGAGGACGGCTCCGACCACACACCCGAGTTCGCCGTCGCCGCCGGCTCCGAACGGGGCCGTCAGGTGATGCTCGCCGCCGCCGAGGCACTGGCCTGCACCGCGGTGGAGGTGCTGCTCCGCCCCGAACTGCGGGACGAGGCGTGGGAGCACCACGACCGGGCAACCGTCCGCAGTTGAGACACCGCCAGTCGACGTGGTCCCTCGACGTGGTCAGTCGACGTTCAGGTGGTACACGTTGAACGCCCGCCGGATCACCGGCTGGGCCACGTTGCGCACCCGCACCCCGCCGGCCGTCATCCCGTGCTCCGTGCCGGCGTGGGCGTGTCCGTGCACGCTCAGATCGGCTCCGGCGGTGTCGATCGCCTCGGCGAGCAGATACGTGCCGAGGAACGGATAGATCTCCGGCGGCTCACCGGCGAGGGTGTCGGCGACGGGGGAGAAGTGGGTGAGCGCGACCCGGGCCGCGCAGCCCTGCCGCTCCAGCTCCTCCAGCGCGGTGCGCAGACCGTCCGCGCAGCGCCGTGAGTACCGTACGAACTCCTTCATCAGCGGCTCGCCGAACTCCCCGGCGCTGCGGCCCACGAACCCACCGCCGAAGCCCTTGGTCCCGGCGATCCCCACGCGCGTGCCGCCGCACTCGACGACCGTCCCCTCGCCCTCCAGCACCCGCACTCCGGCGTCCTCCAGGAGCGCGGCGACCTTCTCGGGCTGCTCGTCGTGGTGGTCGTGGTTGCCGAGGACAGCCACGACGGGTACCGCGAGATCGCGCACCTCCTGGGCCACCACGCGGGCCTCCTCCGGCGTGCCGTGCCGGGTGAGGTCGCCGGCCAGCAGGAGCAGGTCGGCGCAGTCGGGCAGGGTGTCGAATGCGGGGCGCAGCAGGCCCTGGCTCTCGGGGCCCATGTGGATGTCCCCCACGGCGGCGACGCGGATCACGGCAGCTCCTCCGCATGATCGGGCGTGACGTTCTCCGCCACCACCACATCGGTGTGCACGGCGAGGCCGTCGAGTTCCTCGCGGACGGTCCGCAGCACGGTCTCCCGGCACTGCGCGGAGGGCACCGTGCCGCTGACCACGACCGACCCGGCCCGCACCTCGGCACGGACTCCCAGCTCGCCGAGTTCCTCGGCGGCCAGCCGGTCACGCAGGTGGGCGACGCGGTACTCCACGTTCTCCTCGGAGTGTTCCGCCGTCGGCTCGCTCATGGCCGTCCCTCCCTCGTCCTCGGCTCGATGACCTCCAGGCGTTCCAGGAAGTAGAAGAACGCGTCCGGCATCGGCGCGTCCCCGCAGTCCCTGCGTACGGCCTCCCAGTCGACCTTCTCCCGCAGTGCGCGGGCGATGGGCAGGACCGCTCCGAAGTCGCAGTGGTGCTCGGAGAAAGCGGACAGCAGACTGTGCAGCAGGTCGGTCGGGGACAGCACCGGCATGAACACCGAGTCCACCGAGAGTTCGTCGGCCCGTGCCAGCAGTTCCCTGGTGACCGGCTGGTGCGCGAGTTCGAAGATCAGGTCGACCTGCTGGCCCATGCAGTCGGCCTTCAGCAGCCAGTCCTCCGGAGGCGTCCGCACCTGCAGACCCGCCTGACGGAGGGTCTCGGCCACGGACTGCGCGTCCTCGGGGAGGATGGCGAAGTCGACATCGTGCTGCAGGTTCTGGGCGCCGCCATGGGCGTACACGGCGACGCTGCCCGCGAGCGCGAACGGGTGCCCCTCCCGTTTCAGGATCGCGCCGACCTGCTTGGCCGCCTCCAGGATCGCCTGGTTGCGGTCGACCGGCAGCGTCGAGCCGAGCGCGTCGGCGCTCCCCGTCGCCAGCCGCAGTCCGGCGACGCCGCGGTGGCGGTCGACGTCGTCGTCGGCGTGCTGCGTCATCAGTGCCCCCTTCCTGACCGGCCCGCACCCGCGGGACCGTGACGTCGAGCCCCGAGTACCCGGCGCACCGCCTTCGACACGACGAGCCCGACCTGCGGCCGGCGGACGTGCCGGCCTCCGGCCCGTGACAGACCGGCCTGGGGCCGGGGAGGCGTCGGCTTCCGGCCGGGGGCAGGCCGGGCTCATGAGGGTGGTTGTGTCTGCCTTGCGGCCGGGTGGGCGGGACGGCCTTGGGGACGGATGCGTGGGCGTTCCGGCCTCCGGCGTGGATGCGTCAGCCTTGCGGCCGGGCGGGCAGGCCGACCTCCGGGGATGGATGCGTGAGTGTTCCGGCCGGGGGAGGTGTGCCTCCGGCGTGGATGCGTCTGCCTTGCGGCCGGGCGGGCAGGCCGACCTCCGGGGATGGATGCGTGAGTGTTCCGGCCGGGGGAGGTGTGCCTCCGGCGTGGATGCGTCTGCCTTGCGGCCGGGCGGGCAGGCCGGCCTGCGGGGACGGATGCGTCAGCGTTCCGGGCGCGAGGGACGGCGAGTTCCCGTTGTGGATGCGGCGCCCTTCGGGCAGGGGACAGGTTGGCGTCGGCCTCCCGCCAGGAGACCCGTCAGGCTTCCGGCTGCGGATGATCACGGCGGCGGCCACCGTCGTGGGCTCGGAGGCTCGCTCACTCATTCCGTGGGCCAGCCGTCCCGCCCCGCCAGGTGCAACACCAGGGCGGCGATGTTCCAGGCGTCGTCCTCGCCGCGATGATGGCGTCCTTCGAGCTGCAGCCCGGCAAGGCCGAGGGCCTGGGCCATCCCGGGGCGCTTGCGCAGACCGTGTACCTCGGCGAAGACCGCCTTGGCGTTGGTGTGGCGGCGGCCGAAGGGATACGCCGTTCTCGTGGCCCCGCACTGCCGGGTGAACTGGTGGCGGTCGTAGTCTCCCCAACTCGCCCACGGCCGCGCGCCGGAGGCGTGTTCGGCGGCCAGCAGCCGGCAGGCCTCCCCGAACGGCAGCCCCCTGTTGACCTCGTCCTGGGTGAGGCCGGTCAACTCCGTGCAGAAGTCGCTGACTTCGGACCGGGCGGGCCGCACCAGGATCCGGTGCCGCTCGGCCCGCTCGGCTGTCGACAGGTCTACGACGGTCAGCCCGATCTCGATGATCTCGCTGACCGCGCCAGGGGGAGGGGAGCCGGACCAGCACGTGGCTTCGACGTCCACGACGTTCAGGAGGCGCCGGGAGCTCGCGCTGTTCATGACGAGAACCGTAGGGGCGCAGCTGTGTACGAGTCACCTCGTTTTCCCTGCACAGAAGTTCGGGAGGGGGGTGGTGGAACCTCGTGCTCCGTATGAGAGTGCTGTGAATTTCCGAGGCGCTTGAACACAGGGGGCCCGCCGTCCGTATGGGGCGAGGGATTTGCATGCCCGGAGAGAGCCGACACGCGCAGGAGTACTTCCGTGGGACGCAGCAATCGCAGACGACCGACAGGCGCACGACGTGCGACCTTCGCCGCAGTGGCCCTGATGCTTGGGGGTGGTGGCCTGGTCGCGGTGAATGTGTACGCCTCCGCCACGGAGAGCGGAACGCCGCAGCAGACGTCGTGGGGAGCCGTCACGATCGACTGTCCGGACGTCGGGGACACGCTGACCAGCGTGCCCGACGCGTCGAGGGCGGAGGTCGACAAGGAACTCGCCTCGCTGGACCAGCAGATAGCCGAGGCCTATCAGCAACTCCAGGACCCCTCAGTGGAGAATCGCGAGGCCGCGCAGAGTCGTATCGTCGACCCGCTCCAGGAGAACCGCGCCGCCACGATCCAGCGCATCACCGCCGCGCTCGAAAGCACGGGAGAGCAGCCGGACGGCCTCGGTGACATGGCCGCCTGCACCCTGCGCGAGACCGAGAACGAGAACGGGGATGGTCAGGACCAGCAGCAGGGCGACGGTCAGGACCAGGGAGACCAGCAGGGCGACGGCCAGAACCAGGACGGACAGCAGGGCGACGACCAACAGGGTGACGGCCAGCAGGGTGACGGCCAGGACCAGGGCGGTCAGCAGGGCAACGGCGGACAGGCCGGAAACGGTCCCGTCGCCGCGGACTACGCCGACATCAACAGCGCTCCATCCGCCGCACAGGCGCCGCAGGCTCAGGGCGACGCCTCCCGTGGCACCTTCGTGACCAGCTGCGGTGTGAACGCGAACGGCCTGTTCAACTCGGACAACGTCATCGTCGCCCCGGGTGTCTCCAACGGCGCCCACCACTTCCACGACTACGTCGGCAACCAGTCCAACACCGCCTTCGCGAGCGACCAGGACCTGGCGAACGCCGAGACGAGCTGTGTCGACCAGGGCGACAAGTCCACGTACTACTGGCCCGTGATCCGGCTCCAGAACGGAACGCAGGAACAGGACGCCAACTCGCCCGGCGGTGGTATCGAGGGCAACGCCGGCAAGATCGTCACCCCCAAGGAAGTGACGCTGACGTTCGTGGGCAACCCCCGCAGCAAGGTCACCGCGATGCCGCGGCTGCTGCGCATCATCACCGGTGACGCCAAGGCGTTCGTCAACGGCACCGCCAACGCCAACGCGTCCTGGAGCTGCACCGGGTTCGAGGACCGGCAGCTGAAGGACAAGTACCCGCTGTGCCCGCAGGGCAGCGACGTGGTGCGCACCTTCAAGTTCCAGAGCTGCTGGGACGGCCGCAACATCGACAGCGCCAACCACCGCACCCACGTGGCGTTCGCCCAGAACGACGGCACCTGCCCGGACGGCTTCGAGGCCATCCCGCAGCTGGTCCAGCGCATCGTCTACGACGTCGACGCGCCGAGCCTGAACGACGGCGGCCGTACGACCCCTCTGTTCGCGGTCGACTCCTTCCCGGAGCAGCTGCACAAGCCCGTCACCGACCACGGCGACTTCATCAACGTCTTCGACGAGAACCTGATGAACGAGATGGTCGGCTGCATCAACGACGGCCGTCAGTGTGGCGCCGGCACCGGCCAGGACGACCCGGGCAACGGCGACGGCAACACCGGCGGCGACAACGGCAACGGCAACGGCGATAACGGCGGCGACAACGGCTCCACCCCGGACCCCGGCGCCAGTCAGGACCCCGGTAACGGCAACGGCAACGGCAACGGCTCCGAGGAGAACCCCGGAAACGGCGACGAGCCGCAGCAGCAGCCCACGCCGACCACCGAAGCCCCCGCCGGCGGCCAGACGACCGCCCCCGCCGCGGACCAGCCGAAGACCTACAGCTCACCCACCGCCCACAGCACCACCGCGCCGTCGCCCGAGATCGGGAACGGCAACGGGAGCGGCAACGGCCAGGCGAACCAGCCCGCCCCCCAGGACGACACCGCGACCGACGCCCCCGGAACCGGCACCACCGGAGCCGTCGCCCAGCCCCCGGTCGCCGCGCAGCCCGAGCCTCAGGGCAACCAGGGCAGTCTCGCCGAGACCGGCACCCAGCTGTGGCCGGCCGCACTGGGCGCGATCCTCCTGATCTCCGGCTTCGTTCTCCTGCGACGCACCAGCCGCCGCTCGATGTGACACCGACCGGAACGCCCGAGTAGCAGGGGGTGGCCGTCCGCCGCAGAGCTCCACCGGCGGACGGCCACCCCCTGCTGGGCGAGACAGCCGAGTCAGAACAGGGGCGAGGCCGGGAAACGGAGGCGACGTGGGCCTCGGAAAATCGACGTGAGCCCATTCTCGGTCCGGGAAACCGAATCCGACCGCACCCCCCGGCGACCGCCCCGGAAGATGCCGTTGTACCCGCAAACTAAGCTGCACAAGGGCGACCGCTGATCCCGGCAGGGCGAATTCACGGCAGCCCTCCGTGCCCCGGGCACTGGTCCGTATGCAGCAGCACGGGAAGCAGGGGACCGTCGCTGCCGGTGAAGCTGGACGGGCCATGACGTCCCTCCCCCGGGAGCCTCCATGCCTCTCCGCCGATCCCGCCTGCGAGCGGCGTCCGCCCTCGCGGCCTGTCTCGCCGCGCTGTCTCCGGTGATGGGCTGTACCGCCGCCGACGCCTCGGGCAACCAGACGCTTCAGCGTCAGCTCGACGACTTCGTGCGCCGACCCGGCGGCCCGCCCGGGGCCATCGTCGTCCTGCGGACCGAGAAGGGGACCCGAATCGTGCGCGCCGGAGTGGCCGACACCCGCGCGCGCCGCGCGCCCCGCCCCGACGACCACATGCGCATCGCGAGCACCGCCAAGGCCTTCAGCGGGGCGGTCGCGCTCACCCTGGTCGACCGCCGCACCCTGCGCCTGGACGACACCCTGCGCAAACGCCTGCCCCAACTCCCCGCCGCATGGGGATCGGTGACGCTTGGTCAACTCCTGAACCACACCAGTGGTCTTCCGGACTACTCCCGGAGCGCCGGGTTCCTCGACGAACTGCGGGCCGACCCGCGCCACCGTTTCGACTCCCGGCGCCTGCTCGACTACATCGCCGATCAGCCCCTGCTCTTCAAGCCGGGCACGCAGTACCGCTACTCGAACTCGGACAACATCGCCGTGGCACTCATGGCGGAGGCGGCGACTCACACGCCGTACGAAGAACTCCTGCGTCAACGCGTCTACGCGCCGCTGAGTCTGCACTCCACCAGCCTCCCGCAGGGGTACCGGATGCCGAAGCCCTACCTGCACGGCTATGACGTGAGTCCGTCGGCGTCCCCGGAGGACGTCAGCGAGGTCATCGGCATGTCGGGCGTCTGGGCCTCCGGAGGCATCGTCTCCACGCCGAACGACATGACCCGCTTCATCCGGGGTTACGCGGGTGGCCGGCTCTACGGCGGGAAGGTCGTCGAGCGGCAGCGGCAGTGGGTCAAGGGCGCGTCCGAGCCCGCCGGGCCGGGCCGCAACTCCGCGGGTCTCGCGATCTTCCGCTACGAGACGCGATGCGGTGTCGTCCTGGGCCACACCGGCAACACGCTCGGCTATACCCAGTTCATCGCGGCCACCCCCGACGGCCGCCGTTCACTGACGTTCTCGGTCACCGCCCAGATCACCCAGTCCGGCGACGCGGAAGGGCTGCGGAAAATGCGCGCGCTGCAGGAGAACTTCGTCTGCGAATTGCTGCGCGGCACAAACCAATAGCGGTCTCCCGCGGCCCCGGTATTCAACTCAGCACGATTTCCCAGGTATCCACGGCGTAATGGACCGACATTCCGTTGCGTGCGTACAACTCGGGGGCGCCGGTGGTGTTTTCGGTGTCCACACCGAGGCCCACGGTGTCCCGCCCGCGGGCCGCGAACGCCGCGAAGGCCTGTCGCAGCAGCAGTCCGCCGAGACCCCGGCCGCGGGCCTCGCGGACGACGCCGAGGCTGCGGATCCACCCCATGGCCTCGCGGTCGTCGCGGGCGATCAGGAAGCCGACGTCCCCGAGGTCCTCGGTGGAGACGAGCCACACGAGGGACCAGTCGAGCCGGTCGGCGTGGATGTCGTACAGCCACTGCTCGTACTCGCGCGGCTGGAAGTCGAAGTGCTCGGCGAACGTGGCCTGGTAGAGGGCGTGGGTCTGCTTCCGGTCCGCCTCGTCGGCGCAGGCCCGCACCCGCACGTCCGCGGGCGGCTCGGGCGGCAGGTCCTCGCTCCCGCGCAGCGCCCGCTCCAGTACGTGATAGCGCCGTACGACCGACCAGCCTCGGGCCCGTATCAGCGTGAGGTCGGTCGTGGGCGCCGAGTTGAGGTGCAGATGGAGTACGGCCGTCGAGGCGCCGTTCGCCCGGGCCTTCTCCAGTGCCCTGGTCTCGATCGCCTCCAGGAGGAGTACGCCGGCCTGCTGGTGGTCGGGCAGCACATAGTGGTCCGCGTTGATGCGCTCGCCCTTCGAGTCGTCCCAGACCAGGGCGTACGCCACGAGACGGGCTCCGTCGAAGGCCAGCCAGGAGTCGCGCTCGAGGTCGGTCCCGGGGTGTCCCAGATCGGACTCCACCGTGTGCAGATCGGTCTCGGGCCGCCCGACCTCGATCCGGTCGATGTCGTTGAGCAACTCCGTGACGGCCGGCGCGTCGGTGGGCGCGGCAGCGCGCAGCAGGTAGGGCATGAGGCAAGGGTCCGGGGCGGGTCCGGCGGCCGCAATCGAGTTTTCACCGAGGGGCCGGAGAGCGTTCTCGCGGCCTTGGTAGGCTGCGCGCGTTGATCATGAAGTGCCGAAGCGTGGGCGGCGGTGGCCGCCGGCAGGGGTCGATGAGGCCTTTGCGGGATCTTTGTGGAGAGTCGTCAAGTGTCGCCACTGGTACGCCTGTTGACACTGTGACGGCTGATAAGATCATTACACTTTTCAGTAGGCTGATGACGCGTCATACGCGCGTACGGGGGACAGCCAAAACGGCCCCATCGTGAAGGAGTGACGGTTGGTCCGCCGGTAAGGTCCGCGCCGCACGGTGGCGGGCATTTCCGGAGGCCCATGCATGGTCAGTCTCCCGACGCGAGGCGACTTGAAGAGAGTCTCATGACGTCATTGTTCGAAGATCCACTCCTGTGGGTCCTGCTCGTGGTACTCATCGCTGCGATTTTCGCAGTGATGCGCGCACGGAGAACCAACATCCAGCTCCGCGCGAACAACAACAAACTGCACGGCGACGTGGCCGGTGTCCGAGGCCAGCTCGCCGAGCTCCAGACGACCTACTCGTCGGTGAGTGCGCGGCACGCCGCGGACCTGGAAGAGGTGCGCAAGGACGCCGAGTCGGCGACGAAGGCGACCCTGAAGTCGGCCGTCGGCACCCTGGCGACCCTGGCCGAGGAGCAGCTGGCCCTGCTCGACGGCCTCCAGCAGAAGTACGGCGACGACCACGCGGTCCTCGCCGACCTGATGCTGGTCGACCACACCGGCAGCCAGTTCAGCCGCCGCACCAAGGGCATCTCCGTGCTCTGCGGCGGGTGGCTCGGCCGGCGTGACCGGGACGCCTCGGTGTACGACGTCGCCCGCAGCGCCCAGGGGCGGATCCGTGACTTCGAGCGGGTCAGGGTCCACTCCCAGGCCAACGTCGCCATCACCAGCCGCGCGGTCGAACCGGTCGCCATGGTCCTGGCCGAACTGCTGGACAACGCCACCAAGTACAGCGCCCCCGGCACCCCCGTCGAGATCAACATCCAGGCCGTCCCCACCGGGATATGCCTGATCGTCGACGACGCCGGTCTCGGTATGGACCAGGAGACCAAGGCCCGCGCCGCGTCCCTGCTGACCACCGGCGGCTCCGTGGACATCACGAGTCTCGGCGACCCGCCCAAGTTCGGCTTCGCCCTCTCCGGGAAGCTCGCCGCCCACTACGGGTTCCACGTCTCCGTCGACGCGGTCTCCCCCTACGGCGGTGTGCGTGCCGTGATCCGGGTGCCCGAGAACCTTCTGACGGCGGACGTGCCCGCACCCGCACCCGTCGAACTCGACGAGCACGAGGGCGAGCCCATGGCGGCCAAGCCGGCCCCCGTGGCCTCCCTCGTCGTCGGACAGACCGCCGGAGGACTTCCCAAGCGCCGCCGGCGGCGCAACGGCTCCGTCTCCGTGGTGGCCTCGCCCGGCGTGGACGTACCCGACCTGGACGCGGCCGGCGAAGAGACCGCGTCGCGGCTCAAGGCATTCGCTCGCGGAACCCTGCTCGGGCGGGACTCAGACAACACGGAAGGACCTCAGAACCAGTGAATCCCGATCTGTCGTGGGTGCTGAACGACGTGCTCGAGGTGCGCGGAGCCCGCCACGCCATCCTCGTCTCGGCGGACGGCCTGCTGATGCAGCGGTCCGACGGCATCGTCCGTGACGACGCGGAACGCAACGCCGCCGCGATGAGCTCCCTGCAGTCCCTGTGCCGCAGCGTCGCCCCCTTCGTCGGCGGCGGCAGGGGCCTCTGGAAGCAGACACTGATCGAGTTCGACGGAGGATGGATCTTCCTCATCGCCGGGGGCAGCGGCTCCTACCTCGCCGTCTCCACCGCCCTGGACGTCGACATGGAGGCCATGTCGATCCGGATGCAGAAGACGGTGGGCGCGCTGACCAAGGCGATGAGCGCCACTCCGCGCCAGAACACCGGCGTAGACGCATGACCTGGCCTGGCGAGGACGCTCCCGTAACCAGCGACTTCGTCCGCTCCTACGTCATCACGGGCGGCCGTCGTCTCCCCTCCGACGACGACCTGGCCCTGCACACGCTGGTGTGCCTGGCCCCCGACCGGACCCTGCCGCTCGGGGCCGGACCCGAGGTACGGGCCATCTGGGAGCTCTGTTCGGGCGGCTACCTGTCGGTCGCCGAAGTCGCCGGTCATCTGGGACTGCCCGTCGGCGTGGCCCGACTGCTGCTGTCCGATTTATTCGAACAGGGGCACCTCCTGCGTCGCGCTGAACCGGCCCCCGCCCAGCACGTTCCCCGAGCGATACTCGAGAAGGTTCTGCATGGACTCGAAACCCTCAACATCGGCTGACCCCGGGGCGAACGGCTCCATCTACGTGTCCGCCGACGTGACCACCGCCGCGAAGATCCTGGTGGTCGGACACTTCGCCGTGGGCAAGACGACCTTCATCGGGTCCCTGTCGGAGATCACTCCTCTGCGCACCGAGGAGAAGATGACGCAGGCGTCCATGCACGTCGACGACCTGCGCGGGGCGCCGGAGAAGGCGACCACCACCGTGGCGCTGGACTTCGGCCGGCTGACCCTGAGCGACGAGCTGGTGCTGTACCTGTTCGGCACCCCCGGACAGCAGCGCTTCATGCAGCTGTGGGAGGACATGGCCCGCGGCGCGCTCGGCGCCCTGCTCCTGGTCGACCCCTCACGCCTGGAGGAGACCTTCCCGGTCATCGACCTGATCGACGAGTACGGCCTCGAGTACGCGATCGCCGTCAACACCTTCTCGCAGACCAGCCACTTCGAGGAGGACGAGATCCGCGAAGCACTCGACCTGCTTCCGGACACCCCCGTCATCTACTGCGACGCCCGGGACCAGCGCTCCTCCGCCCGCGCCCTGATCGCCCTCGTGCGTCACCTCCTCGACCGCGCCGCCTGAACCACCACCCCCGCCCGGACCACACGGTCCGGGCCACCAAAGGACACAGACATGGACGTTCACGACACGGCCGCCACCGGTGCGGCCAGATGCCCCATGTACGACGGCTCCTTCGCCGCGGACCCCCAGAAGGTCTACGACTACCTCCGGGCGCACGGACCGGCCGGCCCGGTGGAACTGGCCCCCGGCGTCGACGCCACGCTGGTCGTCGGACACGAGACGGCCCTGCGGGTGCTCCAGAACCCCTCCCTGTTCGCGCGTGACGGCCGCCGCTGGACCGCCCTCAACGACGGCCGCGTTCCCCTCGACAGCCCCGTCCTGCCGATGATGGCGTACCGGCCCAACTGCCTGTTCACCGACGGCGCCCAGCACCTCAGGCTGCGCAAGGCGGTCACCGAGAGCCTCGACCGGCTCAACGTCACCCGCATCCGCCGCGATGTCGAACCGATCGCCGCCTACCTCATCGACCAGTTCAGTGAGCGGGGCCGGGCGGACCTGATCAACGACTACGCCAAGCTGCTGCCGCTGCTGATGATCAACAAGCTCTTCGGCTGCCCCGCCGCCATCGGTGACCGCGTCACGAGCGCGATGGCCGACATGTTCGACGGCAAGGACGCGCTGCGTGCCAGCGACGAACTCACCGCCTGCTTCATGGAGCTGGTCTCCCTCAAGCGCCGCGAACCCGGCGACGACATCACCTCCTGGCTGGTCCAGCACCCCGCGGGCCTCAGCGACGAGGAGCTCAAGGACCAGCTGGTGATGCTGGTGGGCGCCGGCGTGGAGCCCGAGCGCAACCTCATCGCCAACTCCCTCCTGCTGCTCCTCGACCGGGAGGGCGACAACGGGCCGAGCATGCAGATCGAGGACGCCCTCGACCACGTCCTGCTCAACAACCCGCCGATCGCCAACTACGCGACGCACTTCCCGGTGCAGGACGTCGACCTCGGCGGAGTGGTCGTTCAGGCGAACTCCCCTCTGGTCATCAGCTTCGCGGGAGCCAACAGCGACCCGGCGCTCACCTCGTCGGGCCAGGCCCACAGCCGCGGCGCCCACCTCGCCTGGGGTGCGGGCCCGCATGCCTGCCCGGCCAAGAGCCCGGCCCAGGTCATCGCGGTCACCGCCATCGAGCTGATCCTCAACGCCCTGCCCGACCTGGTCCTGAGCGTCCCGGCCCAGAAACTGGAGTGGCGTCCCGGCCCGTTCCACCGCGCCCTGGCCACCCTCCCCGTCCAGTTCAGCCCCACCCCGGCCACCCGCATGGCATCGGCGTACGGCGTGCCCACCGCGCCCCGCCCGACCGTCGTCCAGCAGTCCGCTCCCGGGGCACGCGTCCCCGCGCCCGCGCCCGCGGCGCAGAAGCCGGCCAAGAAGGGCTTCTGGAGCAGTTTCCTCGAGATCTTCCGTGTGTGACGGCTTAGCACCGCCCGGCAGGTGCCGCAGAGAGGACTGACGGTCTCCCAAGTCCTCTCTCCGGCACCTGCGTTCGTTCGGGCGACAGATCGGCTCCCACGCGGCCGAAAAGCCCTTCCTCGGGCAGACCCGTCACCACCGACTCCGCCGAGGCCCAACTCTGATTCGACCGTGGCCTGGTGTGGACGTACGCCTTCCATCACGAGGAGGCCGTGGCCTGCTTCTGCCGACTGGAGACCGGTTCGGCCGGGACATCGGACTGCTGCGGATAGGCTGAGATCAACTGCGCGGCAGGAGCGGGGAGTTGTATGCGGAACACGGCTGAGCTCATCGCGGACACCTATGCGCTCGGCCCGGGGGACTGGACGATGACGCCCGTCGCCCGCGGCGCCCTGGGACAGATCTGGAAACTGTCCGGGAACGGCACCGCCTGGGCGGTGAAGGAGCTGCTCTTCGAGAAGGAAGAGCCGGACGTCGGCGCCGAGTCCGCACTGCGCGGCGCGGCGGAGACGCTCGGCATCTCCGCGCCGCGTCTCATGGCCGACCGCACCGGCGCCCATGTCGTACGGCTCCCCGAGGGTTCCTACGTGAAGCTGTACGACTGGGTCGACGGCACCGCGGCCGACCCGTCGGACCCGGCGACCCTGAGCTGGTGCGGCCGTACGCTCGCCATCCTGCACAAGGCGGGAGCGGGCACGAGCGGGACACCGAGCGGCTGGTACGAACGGTGCAACCCGGAGTCCGACTGGGCCGAACTGCTCGGGAAGGTGGAGCGGGCCGGTCTGCCCTGGGCGGGGGAGCTGGGCCGGTTCGTCGCCACGACAGCCGTCGAGCTGGCGCGGCATGTCTCGCCGTCGTCCCCCGGCGACGTGGTGACCTCCCATCTCGACATGCGGCCGCAGAACGTTCTGGTCGGCCCCGACGGACCGGTCCTGCTCGACTGGGACAACGCCGGGCCCGTCTCGGCGGAGCGTGAACTGGCCCGCGCCGTCCACGTGTGGTCGGGCGGCAACCGCTTCGACGTCGACGCGGCACGGCGCCTGGTGCGGGCCTACCGGGACGCCGGGGGCCGCGCCGTGATCAAGAACCTGGACGCGTTCTCGATGCTCTTCGCGACCGACCTCAACTACGTGTACGTACAGGCCGAGTGCGCGGTCGATCCGGCGATGACGGCCGAGCAGCGTGCCTTCGGGAGCCGCGAGGCCGTGGCCAAGCTGCGCAGCCTGCCGGACCCGACCGCCGTCTCCCGGCTGGTGGAGGCGCTGGCGGCCGAGTGGTGACGGACCAGACCCGATGCCCGCGGGCACCGCTCGGCACCCCGGACTAATGTCCTCGGCATGAGCGAAAACTCCGCGCGGTCCGTGACCGTCGAGCGCACCAGCACCGGCCACTTCGTCGCCACCAACACCCGCGGCGGCACGATCAGCTTCGGCACCGGCTCCGACAGCGAGTTCACACCGGTCGAACTGCTCCTAGCCGCGCTCGGCGGCTGCACGGCGGTGGACGTCGACCTCGCCACCAGCCGGCACGCCGAGCCGACCTCCTTCTCCGTCGAGGTGAGCGGCAACAAGATCAACGACGAGCTCGGCAACCGGCTGACCGACCTCGCGGTCACCTTCACCGTCACCTTCCCCGACGGCGAGGGCGCCGACCGGGCCCGCACCATCCTGCCCCGCGCGGTGCAGACCTCCCACGACCGCCTGTGCACGGTCAGCCGCACGGTCGAGATCGGCACGCCCGTCACCGCGACGGTCGAGGACGCCTGACCTCTGCGTAGCCTGTCCCCGTGTCCGCCTCCCGCCTTCGCCGCGTCGCCGTTCTCGTCCTCGAAGGTGCCAAGCCGCTCGACGTCGGCATCCCCGCGCAGGTGTTCACCACCCGCGCGAGCATGCCGTACGAGGTGCGGCTGTGCGGCGCGGCCCCGGGGCTGGTGAGCGGTGGGGACGGGCTGTCGTACCACGTCGCCCACGGTCTGGAGGCGCTCGCCTGGGCGGACCTCGTCTTCATCCCCGGCTACCGGTTCCCGGACCGCGAGGACCCGCCGCCGGCCGTCGTCGAGGCGCTGGTCGCCGCCCACGGCCGGGGCACGCGGCTGGCCGCCATCTCGACCGGCGCGTTCGCGCTGGCCGCGACCGGCCTGCTCGACGGCAGACGCGCCACGACCCACTGGCACTACACGAGGGCGCTCGCGGCGAGGCATCCCCTCATCCGGGTCGACGAGAACGTGCTGTTCGTCGACGAGGGCCGGGTCCTGACGTCGGCCGGCGCCGCCTCCGGCATCGACCTGTGTCTGCACATCCTGCGCGGCGACCTCGGCGTGGCCGCGTCCAACCACGCGGCCCGGCGCCTGGTCGCGGCCCCCTACCGCAGTGGCGGTCAGGCGCAGTACGTGCCGCGCAGCGTGCCCGAGCCGCTCGGCGAGCGCTTCGCCGCCACCCGGGAGTGGGCCCTGCACCGGCTCGACGAACCCCTCAGCCTCGACCTCCTGGCGCGCCAGGCCGCGGTCTCGCCGCGCACCTTCTCGCGGCGCTTCGTCGAGGAGACCGGATACACGCCGATGCAGTGGGTCATGCGGGCCCGCATCGACATGGCCCGTGAGCTGCTGGAGCGTTCGGAGCGCAGTGTCGAGCAGATCGCGACCGACGTCGGGCTCGGCACCGGGGCGAACCTGCGCCTGCACTTCCAGCGGATCCTGGGAACGACGCCGAGCGAGTACCGGCGCACCTTCACCCGGGGCGAGTAGCCGTGGGAGCTGAGCGGCGGTCCGGCCGGGCCGGCTTGCCGAACCAGCGGGAGAGGTGGTCGTCAAGGTCCCGCTGATCGTCGCCGATCCAGGCGACGTGACCGTCGGGGCGCAGCAGGACGCAGGGAACATCGAGTGCCGCGGTGGGGTCCGCGAGGTGATCGACCCGGTCCGCCCAGCCGCCCACGGACAGGCGTTCGGTGCGGTCCAGCAGCAGTCCGCGGCCGCGATGCAGCAGACCGTAGAGGCGGCCGCTTTTCACGTCGAGGTCGGGCAGGCGACGGCCGAGCAGCTCGGGGCCCTCGCCGAAGTCGTAGCGGATACCGATCGCGGTGATCTTCTCGATGAGGTGGCGGTTCACCTCGTCGAAGTCCATCAGTTCGGTGAGCAGCCTGCGCACGGCCTGCGGGCCCGGTTCGGTGGAGTGCAGTTCCATCTGGGCGCGGGTGTTGTCCAGCACGTCCTCGGCGACCGGACGGCGTTCGGCCTGGTAGGTGTCCAGCAGTGTTTCCGGCGCCCAGCCGCGGATCTGTGCGGCCAGTTTCCAGCCGAGGTTGAAGGCGTCCTGAACGCCCAGGTTGAGACCCTGTCCGCCGGTGGGCGGATGGATGTGTGCCGCGTCGCCGGCCAGCAGCACCCGCCCCACCCGATAGCGTTCGGCCAGCCGGGTGGCGTCCCCGAATCGGGACAGCCAGCGCGGGGAGTGCACGCCGAAATCGGTTCCGGCGACAGCGCGCAGCTGTTGTCTGAAGTCCTCGAGGGTGGGCGGTTCCGCACGATCGCCGACTCCCGCGGCAGGCACTACGACGCTGTACGCGCCTTCCCCGAAGGGCCTGAGCCAGAAGCGCTTATTGGTTCTGCCGATCTCGGCCACCTTCGCGGCGACCTCCTCCTGCGGCACACCCACTTTCATCTCGCCCATCAGCGTCTCGGTGCGCGAGGGCTCACCGGGGAAGCCGACGCCGAGCAGCTCGCGCACCGTGCTGCGCCCGCCGTCACAGCCGACGAGATAGCGCGAACGCAGCCGTTCGCCGTCGGCCAGCTCAACGGTCACACCTTTGTCGTCCTGCTCGAAACCGGTCACCGCACCACCGCGCCGGACCTGCGCACCCAGTTGGGTCGCGTTCTCTTCGAGCAGGCGCTCGATCACTGGCTGCGGGATGCCCAGCAGATAGGCGTGCGCGGAATCCAGGTCCTTGGGCGCAGGTTTGTCGATGGCGGCGAAGAGCCCACCGACCGGACGCCTTCTGCCGTGTTCGAGCATCCGGTCCAGTAGCCCGCGCATGGCCATCAGCTCAAGACTGCGCATGTGCAGACCGACGATGCGCACGAAGGACGGGGGCTCGGTTTCCTTCTCCAGAACGAGTACCCGCACATCGTGCAGCCGGAGTTCTGCGGCCAGCATCGCGCCAGTCGACCCGCAGCCGGAAATGATCACATCGAACATGAGGTGTTGCCTCTCGGGAGTGCCTTGTGGTGGCGGCGCTCCCGGCGACACCTACGTCAATCGCCCGACCGTGACGGCAAGGGGGAGCACCCACATCGATACAGCGTTCATGGGTCTCACCTCCTCGGGCGGCGTCGCGGTCGACTGCAAGCTACAAGCCCGGGCATTGCTCCGTCCAACCCTTTCCGAAGAGCGTGTGGCGCGATCCTTTTGAACCATGGCGATCCCGCCACTGTCAGCGAGCGACGCCGCGCGCGAGCCTGGTGGGCATAGGGAAGGGACACCATTCATGACTCGCATCGCCATCAACGGATTCGGCCGCATCGGACGCAATGTGCTGCGCGCGCTCCTCGAACGGGACAGCGCCCTGGAGGTCGTCGCCGTCAACGACCTCACCGAGCCCGCCACTCTCGCGAGGCTGCTCGCCTACGACAGCACGGCCGGCCGACTCGGCCGTCCGGTGACCGTCGACGGCAACACCTTGGTCGTCGACGGCCGTCGCATCACCGTGCTCGCCGAGCGTGAACCGGCGCAACTGCCGTGGGCCGAGCTCGGCGTCGACATGGTGCTGGAGGCCACCGGGCGGTTCACCTCGGCCAAGGCCGCCCGCGCCCACCTCGACGCGGGCGCGAAGAAGGTCCTCGTCAGCGCGCCCTCGGACGGCGCCGACGTCACGCTGGCCTACGGGGTCAACACCGACGCCTACGACCCGGACGTGCACACGATCGTCTCCAACGCCTCGTGCACGACCAACGCGCTCGCACCGCTCGCCCATGTGCTCGACGAGCTCGCCGGCATCGAGCACGGCTTCATGACGACCGTGCACGCCTACACCCAGGAGCAGAACCTCCAGGACGGCCCGCACCGCGACGCCCGTCGCGCCCGCGCCGCCGGCGTCAACATCGTGCCCACGACGACCGGCGCAGCCAAGGCGATCGGACTCGTGCTGCCCAACCTGGACGGCAAGCTGTCCGGCGACTCGATCCGCGTCCCGGTCCCTGTCGGCTCCATCGTCGAGCTGAACACGACCGTCTCGCGTGACGTGACCCGCGAGGACGTACTGGCGGCCTACCGCTCCGCCGCCGAGGGGCCCCTCGCGGGCGTCCTCGAGTACTCGGAGGACCCGCTCGTCTCCTCGGACATCACGGGCAACCCCGCCTCGTCGATCTTCGATTCGGCTCTGACCCGCGTCGAGGGCCGCCATGTGAAGGTCGTCGCCTGGTACGACAACGAGTGGGGTTTCTCGAACCGCGTGATCGACACGCTGGAGCTCCTGGCCAACGGCTGACCGGGACCCGGACACGGACAGCCGCGCGTGACCGTCTTGGCCGGTGATGATCCTGGATGACAGGATCATCACCGGTCGAGTAGATGACATCGGCGTCGACGGGAGTCCGCATGGCCGCGATCCGTGACATCGAGGTCGTCGTCTTCGACGTCCTCGGCACCCTCGTCGACGAACCGAGCGGGCTTCGAGCGGGGATCCGTGAAGCGGTGCCCGGGTCCGACGAGGCGCAGGTCGACGAACTGCTCGCGCTGTGGCAGCGGTACGGCGAACGAGAGCAGCAACGTATCGGCCAGGGCGACCGTGCGTACGCCAGCACCTCCGTCATCGACGCAGAAGCCGCTCAACTGATCGCCGCCCGGGCCGGGTTCGCCGATCCGTCGACCGTGGCCCGGCTGGCCACGGCGGGGCGGCGCCTGCCTCCCTGGGACGATTCTCCGGCCGGTCTCGAGCAGCTGTCCCGGCACTTCCCCGTGCTCGGGCTCTCCAACGCCGCACACACCGCGCTGCTCCGGCTCAACGCCCATGCCGGACTCCGCTGGCACCAGGCCCTGTCCGCCGAAACCGTCCAGGCCTACAAGCCGGCCCCGGAGGTGTACCAACTCGCCCTGGACACCGCAGGATGCGCACCGGACCGCGTCCTCATGGTGGCCGCCCACGCCTGGGACCTGCGCGGAGCCCAGGCGAAGGGGATGCGGACCGCCTACGTCCACCGGCCCGTCGGGGACCCGCCGACGGACCGCGACGACTTCGACGAACGGTTCGACGGACTGGACCAACTGGTCAGCGCGCTGACGGACAGGTAGATCCCCGGCCGCCATTTGCCGGTGGCCGGAGGGAGGCGCGCTAGAGGAACGGCGTACCGGCGTCCAACCCGGACAACACCCGCCCGTACAGCTCCAGATTGGCGGCGGGGTTGACGAAGGAGTGCAGACTCAGGGCGTTGAGGTCCCGCACGGCACGCTGGACCGGCACCTCCAGACGCAGCGACGACGCCCCCGATGCGGAACCGATCAGATCCACGGCCTCCTTGCACAGCCGCGCCACATAGCCGGCCTGGGCGCGGATCCGAGCCCGTTCCTCCGGCGTGTACGGATTGCCGTCCGCGACCCGGGCGTCGATCAGTGAGACGAAGTCGGCGGTGAGCAGTTCGGCGCAGGAGATCTTCATCGCGGCCTCGGCGAACTGCAGATGCGTCACCGGGGCGGTGTGCTGCTGCTCGTAGACCGTGTAGGTGATGCCCCGTTGATGGATGCGCTCGCCGAACTCCGCGAGCGCCGCCCGGGCCGGACCGAGGGCACCGGCCGCTGTCCATGCACAGAACAGCAGGAGGACGGGCATGCCGTAGAAGGGGTCGGCGCCGTTGCGCCGCGAGGGGAAGGACCCGCCAAGCAACGGCCCCAGGGGCAGCACACGGTGGGCCGGCACATGGACGTCACGGGCGACGACGCTGTTGCTGCCGCTCCCGGCCAGACCTGAGACGTGCCAGTCGTCGAGCACGTCGAGGTCGGTCATCCGAACGGCCGTCCACAGCAGTTCCGGTGGGCCGCCCCCGGAGTCCGCGACAGCGGTCAGCAGGTGCCAGTGGGAGTCCTGGCAGCCGGTGGCGAACGGAGAGGTTCCGTCGACGACGTAACCGCCGTCCACCGGACGAGCCTTCGCCCTCGGTACGAGCGTGCCGCTGACCCGTATGCCGGGGCCGGTGAAGATCTCGTCCTGCGCCTCGTCCGGGAAGAGCGCCGCGATGAAGGCACACCCGGCCTGGATCAGCGCCATGAACCCCGTCGACCCGCACGCGGCGGAGACCTCGCTCAGTACGTCGACCTGCGTACGCACCGAGGCCTGGTAACCGCCGTACCGGTGAGGCACGTTCATGCGGAGGACCCCGGCGTCCGTGAGAGCCGTGACGACCTCGCCTGTCACCCGGCGTTCCTGTTCGGTGCGCAGGGCGTGCGAACGGATGAGGGGCTGAAGTTTCCGTACACGTTCGACGAGTTCGGCGTCCGAGTTCGGTGCGGATGAACCAGCCAAGGCAAGACCTCCGGGGCCCGTTGCGCAGGGAACCCTCACCGTGACGCCGAACCTGTGAGGTGTCAACGGCCCCTTCAGGCCGGGCTGACGAGCCATGGACGCAGGCGCCCACGCCCTGAACGACGCGGATACATCGGATGGGTCAAAGGGCTGGCCTAGGCCTGCTGACATGGAGCTCCGGAGTGAGCAGCCCCATGAATGTCCTGACTGTCATGTGGTTCGCATGGTGCTGAAGTCATTGACAGGTACACAAGGGCCTCTTAGGTTCCCCGATACACCCGATGTATCGAGGATCCGTCAGGTAGAGAGGACGACGATGACCTCACAGCCGGAGAGACACTCGCAGCCGGCCCGCAGGGCCGTACTCGGCACCGCGCTGGGCGGAGCCGCGGTGGCCGCGTTACCCGGTACGGCCCGCGCCGAAGAACCGATGTCTTCGGCAGGTGCCGCCGGAAGCCCCTGGAAACTCCGGGACACCATGACCACCGACGGCGCATGGTCCCGCTTCCTGCGCGACCAGGACCTGCTGTGGACCAAGCTGCCCACCCTCTGGTACGAGGGCCCCTTCCTCGGCGACGGCCAACTCGGCAGCATGATCTATCAGGAGCCCGGCGCCAACCGGATCCGCTTCACCGTCCAGCACGGCCGGGTCCAGGACCACCGCCCCGAGTTCGGCAGCGGCTGGGGAACCTGTCGTCTCCCCGTAGGCCACCTCACCCTCGAACCGGTCGGCACCATCACCGCCGTCGACTGGCGGCTGAGCCTGTGGAACGCCGAACTCACCGGCACGGTCACCACCACGGCCGGCACCCTCACCCTCGCCGCCCTCATCCACGACGAAGTCCTGGCCGTCCGGGTGAAGGCCGCCGGCGGTGAACGGGCCGGCTGGACCTTCCACCCCGAGGAGGCCATCAGCCCCCGCAAGATCAGCGAGGCTCCGCCCGCCGACTACACCGCCAACCCGCCCTGGACCACCCGCACCGCCACCGACGGCACCGAACAGGTCCTCCAGCCCCTCACCGGCGGCGGCCAGACCGCCACCGCCCACCGCCGCACCGGCGACGACCTGCTCCTCAGCGTCGGCCACAGCCACCCCTCCGGCACCGCAGCGGAGGCCGACTCGCTGCGCAACCTCCGCCGCGTGAAGTCGTACAGCGCGCTCAGGAGCCGCCACACCGACTGGTGGCACGAGTTCTACCGCAAGAGCTTCGTCTCGTTCCCCGACCAGCGGCTCCAGAGCTTCCACTGGATCCAGCTCTACAAGGTCGCCTCCGCGAGCCGCGCCGGCGGCCCCGTCATGGCCACCTCCGGACCCTGGCTGGAGCCCACGCCCTGGCCCGCGGTCTGGTGGAACCTCAACGTCCAACTGGAGTACTGGCTCATCCACGGCTTCAACCACCCGGAGCTCGACTCGCTGGCCACCACCCTGCGCCAGAACCAGGAACAGCTGAGCGCCAACGTGCCGGCCGCCTACCGCGCCGACAGCTCCGGCATCGGCCGCAGCTCCGACATGTTCGCCAACCGCGGCGTCGGCCGGCCCGGCACCGGCGCCGAGACCGGCGACCTCACCTGGGCCCTGCACAACGTGTGGCTGTCGTACCGGCACTCCATGGACAAGTCCCTGCTGCGCGACACGATCTACCCGGTGCTGCGCCGGGCCATCAACTACTACCTGCACTTCCTCACCCCGGGCAGCGACGGCAAGCTCCACCTGCCCAGCACCCTCTCGCCCGAATACCCCGTCGTACCGCCGCAGGACACCAACTACGACCTGGCCCTGATCCGCTGGGGCTGCCGGACCCTCCTCGACTCCGCCGAACTCCTCGGCATCGACGACGAGTTGGCCCCGCGCTGGCAGGAGGTGCTGGCCCGGCTCACGCCGTACCCGGTCGACGCGAACGGCTTCATGATCGGTGCCGACACCCCCTACGCCCAGTCCCACCGCCACTACTCGCACCTGCTGATGGTCTATCCCCTCTACCTCGTCAACTGGGACCAGCCCGAGAACCGCGACCTCATCACCAAGTCGCTGGTCCACTGGCACGCGCTGACCGGCGCCCACCGCGGCTACAGCTACACCGGCGCGGCCTCCATGTACGCGATGAGCGGCGACGGCGACACCGCGATCAGCTACCTCCGCAAGTTCTTCGACCCCACCACCCGTTACCCGTGCCGGCCCAACACCCACTACACGGAGTCCGGCCCGGTCATCGAGACCCCGCTGTCCGCCTCGCAGTCCCTGCACGACATGTTCTGCCAGAGCTGGGGCGGAGTGATCCGCGTCTTCCCGGCCGTCCCGACCGCCTGGGCGGACCTGACCCTGCACAACTTCCGCACCGAGGGCGCCTTCCTGGTCAGCGCCGTCCGCAAGGCGGGAACCACCCGCTTCATCAGGGTCAGGAGCCTGGCGGGCGAGCCCCTCAAGCTCCGGCACGGCCTCACCGGGCGCCTCACCGCGGTGCTGGACGACGGCACCGCGGCCCGTACCCGCGACCTCGGCGACGGCACCCTCGCCATCGACCTGCCCCGCGGCCGCGAGGTGCTCGTCCACACCGGCTCCCGCCCCGACCTGAGCATCGCGCCCGTCGCCGTCAGCGAGCCGGGACCGGCCTGGGGTCTGCCGTAAAGGCCACACAACTCGGAGGTATCCGATGGCAGTTCCGATCAGAACCGCGGTCACCGCACTCTGCGCCTCGCTGGCGGCCGCACTCCTCACCACGGCACCCGCACAGGCCGAACCGCACGACCAGTCCTGGTCCCTGTCCGCGGGAGCACACGCGCCGCGCGCGCAGGTCACCCTCGACGACGCCACGGGCACGCTGAGCCTCGCCGTGTCCCGGGACGGCCGTACGGTCATCGAGCCGTCACCCGTCGGCATCGTCACCGAACAGGCCGACCTGTCCAAGGACCTGCGCTTCCTGCACCGCAAGAGCCGTACGGTCCAGGAGCGCTACCGCACGAAGTCCGGCAAACGCCTGGACCGCCTCGTCCGCATGAACGAGACCCGTCTCTCCTTCGCCACGGCCGCGGGCGCCCGCCTCGACCTCGTCGTCCGCGCCTCCGCGGACGGCATCGCCTACCGCTATGCCCTGCCCGCGGGATCCGGTGACGTCCTCGGCGAGACGTCCGCCTTCAATCTCCCGGCGGACGCGAAGAGCTGGCTCGGCACCTACCGGGTGGACAACGAAGGCCAGTTCGCCCAGTACACGGCCGCGACCGCACCCACCGGTGACTACTCCGACCAGGCCCTGTTCGCGACCGACGGCGGCTACACCCTGCTCGCCGAGTCCGACCTCACCGGCGCCTACTCCGGTGCCCGGCTCGCCCACACCCAGGGCACCGGCACCTACCGCATCAAGCTCGCCGACGACCGGGTCCACACCGACGGCCCGCTCGCCACCCCCTGGCGGGCCATGGTCACCGGTGACCTCGCCACCGTCACCCGGTCCACCTTCACCGACGACCTCGCCCCCGCCTCCAAAGTCGCCGACCCCTCCTGGATCCGGCCCGGCACCGTGCTGTGGACCTGGCTCGCCGGCGGCCGCGAAGCCGGCCAGAGCCTGACGGCGCAGAAAGCCTTCGTCGACTACGCCGCAGAGCGGAACTGGCCCTACGAGGCCGTCGACGCGGGCTGGTACTTCAAGACCGACGAATGGGACACCACCGACCCGAACTGGCAGACCGACAGCTGGATGCCCGAGCTCGTCCGGTACGCCCGCGCCAAGGGCGTCGGCATCATCGTCTGGATCCACCAGCGCGACCTCGACACCCCCGAGGAACGCGCCCAGTGGCTGCCGACCCTGGAGAAGTGGGGTGTGAAGGGCGTCAAGATCGACTTCATGAACTCCGAGGCGCAGCCCATGCTCCAGTGGTACGACGCCATCCTCAAGGAGACCGCCACCCACCACCTCATGATCGACTTCCACGGCTCCACGATCCCCAAGGGCATCCAGCGCACCTGGCCGCAGGTCATGACCCTGGAGGGCGTCGGAGGCGAGGAGAAGCGCACCAACACCGCCGCGCATCTCACCACCCTGCCGTTCACGCGCAATGTCATCGGCTCCATGGACTTCACGCCCGGCGCCTTCCAGCGCGTCGGTCTGCGGCCCAACTCCGACGCGGCCGAGGTCGGCCTCACCGTCGCCTACGAGTCGGGGCTGCAGATGTTCGCGGGCACCCCGGAGTCGTACGATGCCCGGCCGCTCGCCCGTGCCTACTTCGACCAGGTCCCCGCGGCCTGGGACGACACCCGCCTCCTCGCCGGCGAACCCGGTCAGGAGGCCGTGCTGGCCCGCCGCAGCGGGGGGCGCTGGTTCCTGGGCGGCATCTACGCCGGTGCCGCCCGCACGGCCGCGGTGCCGCTGTCCCTCGGCCCGGGCCGATGGCTGGTGGAGACGATCCGGGACGGCGCCGACGGCCTCGTCCAGGACCGCCAGGTCCTGCGCGGCGGCGACACGCTGAGCGTCGACGTCGTGGCCAACGGCGGCTTCGCCGCGCTCGCCTGCCCGTGGCGGCCCGGCCTCACCACCTGCTACCGCTGAGCGCACTGTTGTTCAGAAGACGGATCCGATCAGCTGTGCCCGTGCTGATCGGATCCGCCTCTTTTCGGCCGGCGTCCTCGATAGGCTGACTCCGGAGGTGCCCAAGTGGCCGAAGGAGCAAGACAGTTGCCGGGTTCCGCCGAATCCACGACCGTCGTGGTGATCGGCGCGGGGCCGGCCGGGATGGCCGTCGCCACGCTGCTGCGGCACAGCGGCATCGACTGCGTCGTCCTGGAACGCCGCTCCCGCGACTACGTGGCGCAGCGCCAGCGGGCCGGCATCGTCGAAACACGCGCGGTCCGCATGTTCGACTCGTGGGGGCTGACGGACCGGGTCCTCGGCGGTGTCCCGTACGACGGCATCCTGGAGTTCCGGGTGGACGGCCGCAGCCATCCGGTGTCCGACAGCGACGGCTCCGACGGCCCTCCGGCCCGCCTGTGCCCTCAGCAGGTCCTTGTGCAGAAGCTCACCGCCACCTATCTCGAGGACGGCGGCGACCTGCGCTTCGAGGCCGCCGACGTCTCCCTGCACGACCTGACCGGCGACCGCCCGACCGTCCGCTACCGCACCGCCGACGGCACGCCCCGCACGATCACGTGCGACTTCGTCGCCGGCTGCGACGGCGACCACGGCGTCAGCCGTACGGCCGTCCCCGACGGCGCGCTGACCGCGTACGCCTTCGACCACGGCATCGGCTGGCTCACCGTCCTGGCCGAGGCCCCGCCCCCGGCCCACCCCCTTCTGGCCGTCAGCCGGGAGGGCTTCGCCGCGCACTTCCCGCGAGGGCCGCAGGCCAGCCGCTACTACCTCCAGTGCCCGCCCGACGACGACCCCGACGCCTGGCCCGAGGCCCGCGTCTGGGACGCCCTGCGCACCAGGCTCGGCGACCCCGGCCTCGTGTCCGGTCCGATCACCGACCGTGAGATCTTCCGGCTCCGCAGCCTCGTCCACGACCCCATGCGGTACGGCCGCCTCTTCCTGGTCGGCGACGCGGCGCACATCGTGTCACCCATGGGTGGCAAGGGCATGAACCTCGCCCTGTACGACGCCGATCTCCTCGCCCGGGCCGTGCGCGACTCCGTCCAGGGCGACGACACTGCCCTGCAGACCTATTCGGCGCGCTGTCTGCGCCGCGTCTGGAACGACCAGGAGTTCTCCCACTGGCTCACCCGGACCCTTCACGACGCGGGCGACGCCGAGCCCTTTCTGCGCAACCTCGCCCGCGCCCGTCTCGACCGCCTCTTCACCTCCCCGGCCGCCGCCGGTGCCTTCGCGGAACTCATGACGGGACTGGACCCGACCGGGGAGGCGGTGGCCCGGGAAGTCCCCGGCAACCTTTCCGCGCGCGGTGGCGACTGACGGTCGGAAGCACCCTCCGCCGGAGGCTCGCACGGATCACCGAAGGACGCACCAGTGGCATCTCGTTCGCATCGTTCCTCTTCGTCGGGCAGGCGACGCACGGCTCTCGTCTCGGCGGCCGTCGCCGTCGTCGTCGCGCTCGTGGCGGCCCTGTTCGTCACCTTCGGCCCCGACCACGAGACCGACGTCGCCGACCCGGCCGCGGCGACGGCCGTCGCCGGCACCAGCGGCACGCCCACCCCGACGACACAGGAGTCGAAGCCCGCCAAGGCATCACCTTCGGCGTCGGCCCGCACCAGCAGCCCGAAGGCCACCGCGAGCACCGCGTCGCCCAGGCCGTCGACGGCGCCGTCCTCGCCTCCGGCGCGGAAGGTGTCCGCTTCGGCACCGCTGACCGGACGGATCAAACCGGGCGTCACCTACGACGGGGTGGCCACCTTCTACGACGTGGGCAACGGCGACGGCGCCTGCCTGTACGGCCCCACCAGCGACGTCATGACCGCGGCGATGAACCACACCGACTATGAGACGTCCAGGGCGTGCGGGGCGTACATCCGCGTCCGGGCCGGGAGCGGCGCCTCCGTCACGGTCCGCATCACCAACGAGTGCCCCCTGCCCTGCGCGCCCGGCCAACTCGACCTCAGCCCCCAGGCGTTCGCGAAACTCGCCGCCCCCGTACAGGGCCGGATCCCGATCACCTGGAGCCTGCTGAGCCCCAGCACCTCCGACACGGTCTCCATCCGGTACAAGACCGGATCGAGCCGCTACTGGTGCGGTGTCCAGGCGATCGGCCACCGCAACCCGCTGGCCCGGCTGGAGGTCGAAACCGCCGCCGGCTGGAAGGAGTTGCCCCGCACGGACTACAACTACTTCCTGTCCGAGCAGGGCAGCGGCTGCGGTGGCGCGATCAGGATCACCGACATCTACGGCGAGCGACTGGAGATCGACGGTATCGGCGTCAAGCCGGACGTCGTGCAGCCGACCCGGGTCCAGTTCGCCCAGCACTGACCGTCAGTTCAAGATCGGGAAGGGTGCGCCCGGCACACGGCGGCGAACCGGCGCACAGTGGAAGCATGACCGCAGACGACAGGAACATTCTGGCCCGGGGCCGCGTGGCGACCAGGCTTCCCGCTCAGGACCTCGACCGGGCCCGGCGCTTCTACGCCGAGAAGCTGGGTCTCGAGCCCGTCGACGAACGCCCCGGTGGACTGCTGTACCGCTGCGGGGGCACGGACTTCGCCCTCTTCCGGTCGGCAGGGGCCTCGCCCGGCACCTTCACCCAGATGGGATGGGAGGTGGACGACATCGGGACCGTCGTCTCGCAGTTGCAGCAGCGTGGCGTGGTCTTCGAGGACGTCGACCTCCCCGGCTTCCGTACGAAGAACGGCATCGCCGACATCGACGGCAACTACCCGAGCAAGAACGCCCGAGGAGAACGCGCGGCCTGGTTCCGCGACAGCGAGGGCAACCTGCTGGGCATCGGTGAGCCGGTGCACTGATCTTGCAATTCCCCCCGCGTGTCGTGGTGCGGCAACGGATGTCACTGGCATGTCACAGCACGCCCGGGCCCCACAACTTGTTCCGGGCCCGTCGTGTCGAACCCTGCGTTGCACCAAGACCGGTCGGCCGGACCAGCCGACTGACGGGTCATCAACTTCCCACGGGGGGAACAGACATGAGCATCACCATGCGCACCAAGCGGCGTACCGCAGGCTCGGCCGCCGTCGCGGCGGCCTCCTTCCTGCTGCTGGCGGGAGCGGGCATCCTGGCCGCACCGACCGCCTTCGCGGGCGTCCCGGGCGGCACCGCCGCCGTCGACCGCAACAGCGACTTCAACGGCGACGGCTACAGCGACCTCCTCACCGGCGTCCCGGACGGCACGGTCGACGGCAAGGAGGGCGCCGGATACGTCACCGCGCAGTACGGCGCTCCCAACGGCATCGGCACCAACACCACCGTGCCCAAGGGCCGGGTCCAGCTTCTCAGCCAGTCGACCAAGGGCGTGCCCGGAACCTCCGAGACCGGGGACCACTTCGGACAGGCGGTCGCGACCGGCGACCTCGACGGCGACGGCTACGACGACGCGGTCATCGGCACGCCCGGCGAGGACGAGGGCACCGTCGAGGACGCGGGCCGGGTCACCGTCGTCTACGGATCCGCGAACGGCCTCGACACCGGGCGCACCGCGACCGTCGCCGCCGCCACGCCCGCCGAGGGCGCACGGTTCGGCCATTCGGTGGCCGCCGCCCGGTTCACCGGGGACATCGACGGCGACCAGCTCGTCGTCCTGGACCAGAAGGTGGGCCTGCACGTCTTCACGTACCACGCCGGCGTCCTGCGCCAGGTCGGCACCCCGCACTCCACAGGCCACACCCTCCAGTCCGCCTACCTGACCACCGGCGACTACGACAGCGACGGCTTCGCCGACCTCGTCGTCTCCGGCTACAGCCCCGACGACGACTACATCAAGGGCTGGTCGGCGCTCTACGCGGGCGGAGAGGAGGGCCTGAGCTACGGGCGCGACCTGCACGGCGGCCTGGGCACCGCCTCCGGCGACATCAACGGCGACGGCTACGACGACCTCGTCGTCGGCCAGCTCAGCGGCGTGGACGAGGCGGCCGGTGACGCGGAAGCGCCCGGCGGCCTGGTCGGCGTCTACTACGGCGGTGAGGAAGGGCCCGCCGGTGAGGAGGGCCCCGGCACCGCCCCGCAGTGGTGGTCGCAGAACTCCCCGGGCGTGCCCGGAGCGGGGGAGAAGGACGACTCCTGGGGCAACGAGCTCTCCGTCGCGGACGTCGACGGTGACGGTTTCGCCGACGTGGCGGTCGGCGCGCCCGGCGAGGACGCGGACGGCGAAGCCGGTGCCGGCGCGGTGTGGCTGCTGCGCGGCGCGCAGGCGGGCCTGACCGGCACCGGCGCCCAGCACTTCGACCAGAACACCCCGGGCATCCCCGGAGCCGCCGAGGCCGGTGACGGCTGGGGCGCCCAGGTGCGGCTGATCGACACCGACGGCGACGGCCGGGCCGAGCTGGTGGCCGCCGCGCCCGACGAGAACGCCGGCGACGGCGCGGTGTGGCTGCTGCCCGCGAGCGGTAACGGACTGCTCGCCGACGGTTCCCGTTCCTACGGCGCCGCCGCCCTCGGCGGCAGCGCCCACGGGGCCTACTTCGGCTCGGTGATCGACGAGTGAGCGCGGCGCGGCCGGTGGTCCCGGATCGTCACTGGGCGCTGCGCAGGGCGACCCAGGTGTCGTGCGCGACGACGCCGTCGGCGTTCAACCCCCGGTCGCTCTGGAAGGCCCGGACCGCGGTCTCCGTGCCCGACCCGAACTCACCGTCCACACCGGCGCTTCCGACGCTGTATCCACGCTCAGTCAGGATGCACTGCACCTGCTGTACGCGTTTGCCGCTGTCGCCGAGGCGGGTGCGTCCGTTGCCGCCGTAGTACGTGCACTCCGAGAGCCAGGGCGCGGTGTCGGTCCCGGCGGACGGGCTGTCGGCGGACGGCGTGGGGGAGAGCACGGTGGACGGAGTGTCACCTGGAGGCACTGCGTTGTCGTCCTGGTCGCCGGCGGAGCCCGAGGCCTCGGGCTCCGCCGAGGCGGTTCCCGGCTTGGTGTCGTGGTTCTCCGCCACGGCGCCGTCGACGTCCGGGCGGGTCAGTCCACTCGTACTCGGGGACACCGAACCGCTGGAAGCGTCGCGGGGGCCGGTGCCGTCCACCCTGGTGACACCGGCTTTCGGGGATGCGGACGCGGGAGGATCTTGACGGATGAGCAGTAAGGCCACGGCGGCCACGACGCAGATCGCGACGCCCGCGGCGGCGACCAATAACGCTGTCCTACGGCTCCGGGTCGGGACTTCCACCGGGCCCGGCTGTACGGGCGGGGGCACGGCCGCGGAGCTGTCGTCCTTCTCCGGTGCCCGCGCGTCGGGCGGAGCAGGCGCCGGCAACCGTTCGGACGGGGGCAGCAGCAGGTCGCCCGGGGACCGGAGACCGCTGATGCCTTCGACAGGCAGCCGGTGCAGCGCCTCGTACGCCCGCTGCCGGGCGAGTACCTTGCCGCCCAGCGGCTCCGGCCAGGTCGACAGCACGGGGCGTGACCGCCCGGCGTCGACCAGCTCCTGCGGAGTGGGCCGCCGCGCGGGCTCCTTGTCCAGGCAGGCGGTCAGCAGCGAACCGAGCTCCGCGTCCGCCTCCGCGATCTCACCGACCACCTCGGGGTTCGGGTCCTCGTACGCCACCCGGTGCATCACGTCGACCCCGGTGCCGTCACCGAACGGCGCACGCCCCGTTGCCGCGTAGACCAGCGTCCCGGCCAGCGAGAACACGTCCGACGCCGTGTCGGACCGGCCCTCTCTCAGATGCTCGGGCGACATGTAGGCGGGGGTCCCCACCCGGTTGCCCGTGCCGGTGATCGCGCTCGCGTCGGCGGCCTTGGAGATACCGAAGTCGATCACATGCGCGCCCCGGACGGACAGCAGCACGTTGGACGGCTTCAGGTCCCGGTGCACGATCTCCTCGACGGCGAGACCCGCGAGTGCCTGCCCCAGCTCTGCCACCAGCCGCCAGACCGCGGCCGCCTCCAGGGCGCCGTACGCCTTGACGGCTTCCGCCAGATCGAAGCCGGGCAGGTACTCCGTGGCCATCCACAGCAACTCGTCCTCGAAGCCCGTGCCGCACAGTCGGGGTGCGTGCGGTGTACGAAGGCGGGCGTGCACGGCTGCCTCGCGCTCGAACCGGCGCCGGAACCTCGGATCCTCCGCGTACTCCGGCCTGATCACCTTCACCGCGACCAGGCCCGGGCTGTCGTCCGCGGGACGCGCCAGATAGACCCGTCCCATCCCACCGCTGCCGAGCAGCGCGACCGGCGCATAGGGTCCGACGCGCCTCGGGTCACCGAGGCGCAGTGGTAAGGCACCGGTCTGCCGCAGTGCGGCAGCCGCGTCGTCCGCCGACGCCGGCCGCTGTCCCGACAAGAGAACCCCCGAAGTCACGTTCGATGCACGCCAGTTCCCCCCAGCGGGTGATGAGCGTAACCCAGCCCGTGCAGGCGTTCAGGGAATCGGCCGACCGTGCGACCGTCGAGTTGGCACTCCCCGGCGCCCGGGGTGACGATGGACGTAGGGCCGACTGCCCGGGCTTTGGCCGCAGCCTGACAACTCGAGTGGCTCGAAGCGGAGTTAATCCACTCGCTTTCCCGGATGTGATTGTCGAATCCGCATAAAGCGAGCAGTGTGCGGGGCAAGCTCAACGCGTCCTCCCAGGGGGCATCATGACCATCTCCGACGCACAGCTGGCACGGGCCAAGAACATCCGGATCGAACAGGTGCCGCTGCTGCGCAGGAGCCGTGGCGCGACGAACGAGACCCTCCTCGGACTGCCGGACGCCGCGATACGGCGGGCACTGCGCCGCCTGAACCATCCCGATCTGCCCAACGCCCGACGGCTGTTCAGGCTCGAACAGGAACGCGGTGACGACGGCACCGTGCCCGCGCACGCCCAGGGGACCGCCCTCGACCGGATGCGGGCGCGCCTGCAGAGCGGCGAACCCCCTTCCGCCCGGACCGCGGGCGTCCCCACCGGCCCGTCCGGCGACGGCCTCGCCGGTGGCCCGACCCCGACGGCCGGGATGCAGCTCACCGAGTGGGAATGGCTCGGCCCGGGCAACATCGGCGGCCGCACCCGCGGCATCGCGATCCACCCCCAGGACCCGCTGAGGATCTGGGCCGCGAGCGCCGGCGGCGGGGTGTGGCACTCCCTCGACGGCGGTCGGCGGTGGGCGCCCGTCGACGACTTCCTCGGCAACCTGGCCTGCTCCTGCCTGACCATGGACCCGAGCACCCCGACGACGCTCTACGTCGGCACCGGCGAGGGCTTCTCCAACAGCGACGCCCTGCGCGGCAACGGCGTCTTCCGCACCACCGACGGCGTCGACTGGGCGCCGCTCACCGCCACGCAGACCGCGGACTTCCGTGCCGTGACCCGGATCGCGGTCTCCCGCACCGGCGAGGTCGTCCTCGCGGCCACCACGACCGGCCTGTTCCGCTGCGCCGACGCCGAGCGCAAGACGTGGACGCAGGTCCTCGACGTCCCCGTCGGCATCGTCCTCTTCGACCTCACCGACGACACGCGGGCCGTGGCGGGCGCGCTGGACGCGGGCGCGGCCTTCGTCAGCTCCGACGGCGGACAGACCTGGCAAACGGCGACACACGAGAGCAAGCCGTGGTCGGGCCGGGTGGAACTCGCCTACGCGGCCAAGGACCCCGCCGTCGTCTACGCCTCGGTCCAGATGACCAGCGGCCGAATCTGGCGCTCCACGGACGGCGGCCGGAGCTACCACCTCCGCAAGACCCTCGACCACAGCGGCCACGTGGCCGACTACCTCGGCGACCAGGGCTGGTACGGCAACGCCGTGTGGGCCGGTGATCCGACGGACGAGAACCTCGTCGTACTCGGCGGCATCGACCTGTGGCGCAGCACCGACGGCGGCGACCACATCACCGAGATCAGCACCTGGTGGGACGGGCGGTCGGTGCACGCCGACCACCATGCCATCGTCTCGCACCCCGGGTACGACGGGACCGACAACCGCACGGTCTTCTTCGGCAACGACGGCGGCGTCTTCACGGCGGCCGACCTGGCGCGGACCGGCACCGAGCCGAAGGCCCCGTTCGTCAACGGATGGACCGAGCTGGACAACAACTACGGCGTGACCCAGTTCTTCTCCGGAGCCGGCAACCGGCTCAGCGGAAAGATCATCGGTGGCGCACAGGACAACGGCACCCTCTGCTTCGACCCCGCCACGGGGACCGAGGGCTGGCAGCAGATCTTCGGGGGCGACGGGGGCTGGTGCGCCGCCGACCCGGACGATCCCGATGTCTTCTACGGCGAGTACGTCTTCCTGAACATCCATCGCAACACCGACGGCGGCACCAGCGACGACACCGAGGGCGACCGCTACATCAGCGGCCAGTTCTGGAACAACGACATCAAGGACTGGGACTGGAAGCCCCTGCCCTTCCACATCCCGGACGCGAAGAACAACCAGGCACTCTTCATCGCCCCGTTCGCGCTGGACCCCGACAACTCCGACCGGCTGCTCGCCGGCGGTCTGTCGCTCTGGCGGACCAACAACGCCAAGGCGGTCAACACACCCGCGTCCGGGCCGAGTTGGCAGGCCGTCAAACCCAGTGCCGGATCGAAGATCAGTGCCGTCACGGTGGCACCCGGCAACTCCGACCTGATCTGGGTGGGACACGTCAACGGCATGCTGTTCCGCACCGTCAACGGCACGGCGTCGACACCGGCCTGGGAGCGTGTCGGGGCGACCGGGCCCAGCCGCTTGCGTCCCAGCCGCTACTGCACCTGCGTCACCGTCGACCCGCGGGACCTGGAGACCGCTTTCGTCGCCTTCGGCGGATTCGAACCGGACAACCTCTGGGTGACCCACGACGGCGGCGCTCGCTGGATTCAGCTCGCCGAGTCGCTGCCGGACGTTCCGGTCAGGGCGGTCGCCATCCATCCGCGCCGTACCGAACTGCTCTACTGCGGCACGGAAGTCGGGCTCTTCGCCAGCGAGGACGGCGGAGCGACCTGGTCGCCGACCAACGAGGGGCCCGCCAACTGCTCCGTGGACCAGCTGTTCTGGATGGACGAGACGCTGGTCAGCGCCACGCACGGCCGCGGCATGTTCCGAATCGACCTGTCGACGGTCTGACCGGGCCGCGACTCGGCACTCATCGAAGGTGACGGCGATGACACGAAACATGCGGCGGCGGGGCCGGATCGAGGCGGTGGCCGCCGGTCTGTGCGGACTGCTCTTCCTGGTGACGCTGATCTGGCCCGACTGGATCGAGGAAGTCTTCGGAGTCGACCCCGACCAGCACAGTGGCGCCCTGGAGTGGGCGATCGTCGCCCTGGCCCTGTGCGCCACGCTGACGTTCTCCCTGCTCGCGCGGGGCGAGTACCGCAGGGCGCGGACCCTGTCGACCGAGTGACGCAGCGCTTCACGTCCACGTTTCCGGTTCGCGGCGCTTGGACATCCTGTCCGGAACCTCGCCGCCGAGCCCTCTGCACGGACTTCGCCGCCAGCCGGCCCTCAACAGGCGGAAACCCGGGGCGAGTCGGGAATGAACCCGAGGCGACCGCACGTTGACCACCGCCGACCGACTCTTCCGCCTCCGGGTAGAAAGCAGGCTCATGACGTCCTCGCCCAGCACGATGCGCGCCGTCCGGCTCTCCGCTCCCGGCCCCGTGGACAACCTGCGGCTGACCACACTCCCGCTCCCGCCCGAGAAGGACGGCTGGGTACGGATCCGCGTCGAGGCGTTCGGTCTCAACCGCTCGGAGCTGAAGCTCCGGCTGGGCCTGAGCGAGGGCGTCAGCTTTCCCCGGGTGCCGGGCATCGAGGTCGCCGGCACCGTCGACGCGGCCCCGGCCGGCAGTGGGCCGGCTCCCGGGCAGAAGGTCGTGGCGATGATGGGGGACATGGGGCGCACCTACGACGGCGGCTACGCCGAGTACACATCGGTGCCGCTGTCCCAGGTCATCCCCGTCGACACCGACCTGCCCTGGGAGGTGCTGGGCGCCCTGCCGGAGATGGTGCAGACCGCCTACGGCTCGCTCACCGTCGGCCTGGACCTGCGGCCCGGCCAGACCCTGCTGATCCGCGGCGGCACCTCCTCGGTCGGCCTGGCAGCCGCCGCGCTGGCCACCTGGCGCGGTGCCACAGTGCTGTCCACCACCCGGCGGGCCGACCGCCTCGCGCTGCTGTCGGAGCACGGCGTCGACCACCCCCTCCTCGACACCGGCGAGGTCGCGCCCGCCGTACGCGAGCTGTACCCGCACGGCGTCGACGCCGCCCTCGACCTGGTCGGCACTCCGACCCTGCCCGACACTCTGCGCGCGGTACGCGTACACGGCACGGCCTGCTTCGGTGGCAGCCTCTCCAACCAGTGGACGGTCCGGGACTTCTCCCCGAACGAGTACCTGCCGAGGGGCGTACGCCTCGCCGGCTACTTCGGGGACGCCGCCGACCTGCCTCGGGAGGCCTTCCAGGAGATCCTCGACGCCGTCGCCTCCGGGCGGCTGGCCTTCCCCGTGGACCGCGTCTACGACGGCTTGGAGCAGGTGCCGCGGGCCCACGACGACATGGAACACGACCGCGCCACCGGCAAGCTCGTCGTCCGCGTCCGACATGAGGACCGTTGAAAAATCGATCACGGCCGGTGGCTGTCGGCCCACGCCCTTCACGGCATGACGGCACCGGAATCGCGCAGGAGTAGCGTGGTCAAGGGTGGGGACTAGAAGGACAGGCCGGGTGTGGCGGCGTACCCCATGGGGGCCGCTCCGGCCAGGCTTCTCCGGTTCTGCCAACGAGCCGGAGAGGCCGCGCTCAGGTGTGCCCGTCACGCCGCCCACGCCGGGGCGTGGGCCGGCGAGGCCGGTTCGGCCGATGGTGGAGTGTGGGTCGGCGGTAGGGTGGGCCGCACCGAGGGGCGAGGTGGGTGGTGGCGGTGGAGTGGCGGGAATTCGCTGAGGCGATGGCCCAGCTCGCGCGGACGTTGCTGGCGCAGGAGTCGGTGCAGGGGACACTGGACGAGATCGCGGCGTCGGCGGTGCGACTGGTGGACGGCTGTGACGCGGCCGGGATCCTGGCGGTCCGCAAGGGCCGGGCGGTCACGTTGTCCTCGTGCGGCGACGGGGTGGAAGCATCCGACCGCCTGCAGGGTGAGCTGGCGGAGGGCCCGTGCTTCGATCTCGCCGCCCGGGCCACCGGCGGGGACGGGGAGCGGGTGTTCCGGATCGGGGACATCACCGAGCCGCAGCCTGCTTGGCCCCGGTTCGCCGTGGCGGCCCGCGATCTGGGTATCGGCAGCATGACCGGCGTGCTGCTCTACACCCACGACGAGGACTTCGGCGCGCTGAACCTGTACTCCCGCCGCCCGGGCGCCTTCGGCAAGGACATAGAGACCGCCGGCTGGATGCTGGCCTCGCACGCCGCCGTCGCCCTGGCCGACGCCCGCACCATCGACCAGCTCGAGGACGCCATGAAGACCCGGCACGCCATCGGTGAGGCCATGGGCATCCTGATGGAACGCCACAAGCTGAGCGAGGACGAGGCCTTCAACGTGCTGCGCCGCATCTCGCAGCAGCACAACATCAAGCTGCGCGACGTCGCCCAGCGGGTCCGCGGCAACCGCGCCGCCCAGGCCTGACCGCTCCCGCGTCCGCTCGCGGACGGTCAACGTCGGCGCGCGCTGACCAGCCAGGCGCGGGAGTCGAACCAGACGCCGTCGCCGGTGTCGTGCGCGTCGAGAGTCGCGCACAGCCGGTCGAGGGCGCGTTCGGCGGACGCGGCATCCAGTTCGGCGACCCATTCCTTCGCCATGCGCAGCTGGAGTACGGCAGCACGCGCGCTGTCTGCATCCGGGCCGTATCGCACCGGCTCGCGTACGTCGACGACGTCCACCGCCGTGAAGCCGGCCGCGGTGAGAATCCCGGCCACGACGTCCGGGTCGGCCAGCGTGAAGGGGCCGTCGGCCGTCGAGGCGGACGACGTTGACGCGTGCCCGCCGGTCAGCGCCTCCCGGATCGCGGTATGCCATTCCTGGCGGTCGGCGGCCTGCCAGACCAGCTGCACGAAGCGCGCACCCGGACGCAGGGCCCGCCCGATGTTGGCGAACGCGACCACCGGGTCGGAGAAGAACATCGTGCCGAACCGACTGACGCCCAGACTGAAGTACTCCGGCGGGAACGGATGGGCCTGGGCGTCGCCCTGCACGAAATCGACAGTGCGGAGCCCCTCCGTCTCGGTCTGCCGGCGGGCCCGCGCCAGCATGGGACCCGACACGTCGATGCCGAGCGCGCTGCCGGGCGACGCCGCGCGGGCCGCGTCCCGGGTGGTCCGGCCGGTGCCGCAGCCGATGTCGAGGACACGATCGCCGGGACGAATGCAGAGGGCTTCCAGCAGTCGCTCGTGATAGCGAGCGAGCTCCGAGTCGTAGTCGAACAAGGTGACCGTCTCCTCACGCCGCGGGGCCGTCGCGGAGCGCCGGCAACCACCACCTTGCGCCCGCTCGCGCGTACGGTCCGGGATCGACACCGAGTGGCAGCTCTACGGCGATGTCGTACGAGGTCATCCGGCCCTGGCGCGGTGCGGCGAGGGAGCCGACGACCTCGGCGCGCTGGTCAGGGCGATCGAGATGGGCCGGGAGGAGCCGTCGAGTCGTGCAGCACGGCGGACCGGCGCGGCGGTGCCCGGGAATCCGGCGGCCCGGACCGGCACGCCCGGCCGCTGAACGGTGCGGCCAGGGCTCAGGCATCGGCCGCCGCAGCCAGCAGCCGGGCGAGTTCGACCGGCTTGGTGAACATCGGCCAGTGGCCCGAGTCGATGTCGACGAAGTCCAGATGCCTGGTGCGACCGGCCTCGGGCACGTCGCCGGCGTCGATCCACTCCCGGGCCTGGGCGGGGGTGAACTCGGGGCAGATGAGCAGCATCGGGACGTCGAACCTCCGCTCGTCCTTCAGCCGCACCGTACCCTTGGCCACCCTCTCGGGCACGGGGATCGCCGCCGCGGCAATGCGACTGCGTGTCTCCTCGTCGAGGTCGGCGGAGTCCGGTCCTTCGAACGGGCCCCAGCCCGGGAAGGGCATCACGCCGTCCTCGGTCTCGAAGAGGTCGGCGTACGGCTGCCCGTCGGCGGACGGGAAGCCTCCGATGAGGGCCGCCTTGGCGACCCGCTCCGGCCGCGCGTCGGCGGCGAGCCAGGCCAGGGTGCAGGCGGCGGAGTGCCCGACCACCATGGGCCTGTCCGGCGCCGCGTCCACGGCGGCGAGCACGGTCGCCACCTGGTCCTCCAGCGTGGCGGACTCAGCTCCGTCACCCTGACCGGGGAGGGTGAGCGCCACGGGGCGGTGGCCGAGTTCCTCGAGCGCGGGCACGACGTCGTCCCAGGCGGATCCGTCGAGCCACAGGCCGGCGATGAGCAGGATGTCCATGGATCAGTTCTCTTTCCCGTGAAGCCCGTGAGGTCGGTGCCCTCACGCTACGACCGGTTCCGGACAATCCACTTCCGGTATGTCTCGTGACCGCCTAATCTGCTCGGGTGCCGACCGAGCTCAGCCCCACCGCGCGAGCCCTGCGCACCCTCGAGATCCTCCAGTCCCGCACCGCGGGGGTGACGGCCGACGAGCTCGCCGCGTCCCTGGGTGTCACGGAACGGGCCGCGCGCCGGTACGTCGGAATCCTCCGCGAGGCAGGCATCCCCGTGCACTCGGCCCGGGGCCCCTACGGCGGCTACCGACTGGGGCGCGGGGCGCGGCTGCCTCCGGTCGTCTTCACGGAGCCCGAGGCGCTGGGCCTGGTCATGGCGGTCCTCGACGGTCAGCCGGCGGCCGCCGACCCCGGTGCCGACGACCTCGTCGGTGCCGCCCTGGGCAAGGTCATCCGGGCACTCCCGGAGAGCGTCGGCCGGCAGGCGGCCGCCCTGCGCGAGCACGCGTCGGCGGCGCCCGACCGGCACGCGTCCCGTCCGGATCCCGCCCTCACGAGCACGCTCGTCGCGGCGAGCGCGGTGCGACGCCGCGTGCTGGTCACCTACCGCAGCGAGTCCGGCAGCGAGTGGGAGGCCGAGGTGGACCCCTGGGCGGTCGTCGTCCGCTACGGCCGCTGGTACCTCCTGTGCCACTCCCATCGCGCGGACGCGATCCGCACATACCGGATCGACCGGGTCCGCGCGGTCCGGCAGACCACCCACGGTTTCGAGGTGCCCGACGGCCTCGACCCGGTGGCGACGCTGGAGGAGAACCTGGGCACGGGGTGGGAGTTTCCCACCCGGGTGGTGTTCGACGCCCCGATGTCCGAGGTGCTGCCGTCGATCCGTCCGCCCATGGGACGGCTAGAACCCTCGGATGACGGGTGCGTGCTCGTCGGCAGCACGAGGAACCCCACGATGTACGCGCAGGAGTGGCTGGCTCAGCTGCCGCTCGCCTTCCGTGTCGAGGGCGGGCAGGAACTGCGCGCGGCGGTGCAGGCACTCGCCGCGCGTTTCACCGCCGCCGTGACGGACGAGCCCTGAGCGTTCCTCGCGAACAAGTCCTCCTGCGAGGCCCGAAAACCAAGTCCTGGCCATGACTTGCTCTCCGTCAGTCCCGTCGTAATCAAACATTCAAGAAAGGGTTCTCCGTGACCGGCAAAAGGGTCTACCCGCATAGACGACTCGGATGCTGTCATGCTCACGACCGCCCGGAACTCCTGCCGGGCACCCCTCCGGGAGACCCCCCATGCCCCGAATATCCCGCTCCCTGGTCACCGCTCTCTCCTCCCTGGCCCTCGCCGCCGCCGGACTCACGGTCGCAGCCGGCACCGCGCACGCCCAGAGCTGCAGCCAGGACTACCTCCCCCTGCCCGACCCGAGTTGCCAGCCCGGCGACTTCAACCCGGACGTCACCCAGTCCACCATCGGCTCCACCATCTGCGTCTCCGGGTGGACCGCGACCGTCCGGCCGTCCAGCTCCTACACCACCGCGCTGAAGAAGACACAGATCGTCGAGTACGGCTACACGGACACCAGCACCTCGGACTACGAGGAGGACCACTTCGTCCCCCTGGAACTCGGCGGTTCTCCCAAGAGTGCGCTGAACCTCTGGCCCGAGCCGGAGTACGGCACCAAGACCGCCGCCAACAAGGACACCGTCGAGAACAAGCTCAAGAAGGCCGTCTGCGCCGGCACTGTCACCCTCGCCGACGCACAGGACGCGATCGTCACGGACTGGACGACCGCCCTGTCGGACCTCGGCCTGAGCTGATCCCGTCCGCTCGACGCAGGGGCCGGTCTCCTCCTCCGGGAGCAGCCGGCCCCTCTCGGCGTGGCCCCTGTCGTGCCGGAGCCGTTTCGCACGGGGCGGCGACAGGGGTGGGACGGCGGGTGCGGGGTAATCGCGTCTGTACGAAGGCCTTGTCGTGCAGGAGTTGTCGTCGACCTTCTCAGGAGGACAGTCGTGCCTGGCATGTTGGAGAAGATCAAGCAGTTCAGCAGGAGCCCGCAGGGACGCCGCGCCGCCGAGCAGGTGCGCCGTGCCTCGGCCGATCCGCGTCGCCGAGCCCAGGCCCGGCAGCTGCTCGGCAGGCTCCGGGGACGGGGCCACTGAATCGACGTGCGGGGCCACGACCCGTACCGCGCCTCACCCCGATGGGCCCCGCACACCATGCGGGGCCCACACTTTCAACAGGTCGAGTTGCTCTGGGTGAGCAGGCCCAGCCGCCACGGCAGGTTGTTGTAGTCGCCGCCGGCGTTGGGGTCCTTCCCCTGGTACAGGTACTGGAGCTTGCAGGCCGGGATGGTGAGCGTCTGGTCGTAGCCCGCGCGGATCATCTCACCGTGACTGATGTCCCGGGTCCAGCCACCGGCGGGGAACGTCACGTTGCCCGACTTCGCGAACGGGTTGCTCTCGGACGCGGCCAGGGGTGACCAGGAGCCGGCGAGGCTGCTCGCGGTCCAGGAGCGGAAGTAGCGCCGGCCGTCCGAGCCGATGGCCTCGACGAGGAGCAGGTACTGGTTGCTGCCCTGCACCTTGTACACGTTGCTCGCCTCGAACAGGGCGTACTTGGAGTCCTGCGCCGCGATGACGGTGTTGGTGAACCCGTTCGGGAACTGTCCGGCAGTGGTCTGGGAGCGGTAGAGGTGGCCGTTGTCGTCGGAGGAGAACAGATAGCAGTTGGCGCTGTCGCAGATCACCCACATGTCGACCCAGTAGCCGTTGCCGATGTTCTGCCTGATGATGTCCGGCATCGACGAGTAGAAGTTGCGCGGTGCGCTCCACCCGTTGGGGTTGCTGATGTCGGGGTTCGTCGAGTACGAGGCGTTGCCGGTCTGGTAGACGAGGTACCACAGGCGCTGCTGTGTGTTGTAGAAGACCTGGGGCGCGGCCCGGTACCCGGCGCCGATTGCGGTGCGGTCCAGGTAGTGGTGCGTGGCCGAGCCCGCTTGGGACCAGTCGGAGAAGCTCAGGTACACCAGGTTGTACCCGGCCGAGCTCGCGGTGCTCGCGAACAGGTGGTACTTGCCGTTGTAGTAGACGACCGACGGGTCCTTGATCCCCGCGATGTTGTGCGTGGAGTCCGGCTTCGGCGCGATCAGCGGGCCGCTCGAACTCCAGCGGAAGGACGAGGGGAGTGCCGCGGCGGACCGGGGTGTACGGGAGCCCGTCCGCGGTGCCGCGGCGCTGCCGCCCAACGCCGTGAGCGTCGACTGGTAGGCGGGCTTCTTGTTGCCGTTGCGGTCGAAGAGCAGCGGGTTCTCGCCGCTGCGCCAGGAGTCGCTGTCGCGGATGCCCCAGACGGTGATGCCGGTGCAGCGCGCCACGTTCATGCACGCCCTCACCGTGTTCGCGTACGCGGCTGTCGACGCCTGCGCGATGTCCAGTTCGGTGATCTGGACGTCCACGCCGAGCGCGGCGAAGTTCGACAGGGTCGTCTGGAAGCCGGCCGGCGGTCCGCCGGCTCCGAAGTGGGACTGGAGGCCGACGCAGTCGATGGGCACGCCACGCGCCTTGAAGTCGCGCACCATGCGGTAGACGCCCTGGGTCTTGGCGTCGCTCCAGTTCTCGATGTTGTAGTCGTTGTAGCAGAGCTTGGCCGACGGGTCGGCCGACCGCGCGGTCCGGAAGGCCTCCTCGACGAAGCCGGTGCCCAGTACGTCCCGGAAGACCGAGCTGCGCATCTGGCCGCTGCCGCCGTCGGCGAAGGCCTCGTTGACCACGTCCCAGGCGTAGACCTTGCCCCGGTAGTGGTTCGCCACCTGCGTGATGTGGTTGTTCATCACACTGCGCAGGGTGTTGGCGTCCCTGATGGAGCTGACCCAGCCGGGCAGTTGCTGGTGCCAGACCAGGGTGTGTCCGCGCAGGCGCTGCCCGTGCGCCGCGGCCCGGTTGGCGATCTGGTCGCCGGGGCCGAAGTTGAACGAGCCGCGGGAGCGCTCGACCGTGTCCCACTTCATCTCGTTCTCGGGCGTGACCGAGTTGAACTCACGGTCCAGGATCCCGGTGTACGTGCCGTCGCCGAGCCGTCCGGCGGCCACGGCGGCACCGAAGTACCGTCCGGACTGGGCCGCCTGGGCGCCCAGCGTGGAGGCGCGGACGTCGTCGGGCGCGGCGCTCGCGGCGCCGGGGGTGACCAGGGCGGCCACGGCCAGCAGGGATAACACCGAGGCTCGGCGACGGCCGAGCCGCTTCAGCGGGTTCATGGTTCTCCTCGTACGGTCGGGTGGGGGGTTGCGCCGTGCGATCGGAGGGATGGGATCAGGGCGTCGACAGTTCGAACCGCAGGACGCGGACCGCACCGCCGAGTGCCTGGGTGGCGTGGTTGAAGAGGGCGAATCGGTGGCCCATGAAGAAACGCCAGTCGTTTCCCAGGGACAAGGGGGGCCCGAGCCGGGTGAAGGTGGTGCCATCGGTGCTGTAGGAAAAGGTTGCGGTGCGTGCCGCGCCCGGGCGGATGTCCGCGCTCGCCCGCAGCCAGATGACGCCCTGGGACAGCGGCGCGCTCGCGAGTTCGGAGCCGGTGCCGGTGGTGTTCCAACTGCCGTCCATGGTGAGCCCGTTGACCATCGCCACCCGGGTCGTCCCGCCGTCGCGCCTGAGGCCGATCCACGCGGAGGAGTCACGCAGCAGCGCGAGTCCTGCCCGGTCGCCGTCGCGCATCGCCGAGTGGTCGATCCGGACCGTGGCGGTGGAGGTGGGTCCCTGGATGCGGTGGGTGAGCGTGTTGCGGGCCCAGTACAGGTCGTTGGTGACGGTCGCGGTCCGCAGGGTCAGGCCGTTGCCGGCCGACCACTTGGTGTTGTCCGGGTTGTGGTTCCACTCCCACCTCGGATTGAGGGCCGTGTGGTCGAAGGTGTCCACGCCGGTCATGGGGGTGACCTGGCGGGGCGGGGTGGGCACGGCGGGGCCGGGATACGACGCGCCCCAGGCGCCGTTCACCAGTTGGACGACGGGCCAGCCGTCCGAGGTCCAGCCGACCGGTGCGAGGACCGGTACCCGGCCGCCGGGGTAGGCGTCCACGAAGGCCATGTAGTACCAGGCGCCACCCTGGGTCTGCACCAGCCCGCCCTGGTGCGGGACACCGCCGCCGGAGATCGGCCCGCGCAGGTCGAGGAGGACCTGTCGCATCGTGTACGGACCGAAGGGGCCGCCCGACGACTTCAGGATGTACTGGCCGTTGGCAGGGCGGGTCAGGAAGATGTAGTACTGCCCGTTGATCTTGTAGAAGCGGGAGCCCTCCAGGGTGCCGACACTTGACGGTGTGGTGAACACCTGCTGGGTGCGGACCTGGTCGCGGCCGTCGGGTGAGAGCTGGGCCACGCTGATGGTGGTGTTGCCGTACGCCACGTACAAGGTGTCGTCGGTGTCGACGAGCAGGCCCGCGTCGTAGTACGGGGTGCTGATCGTCGTCAGTCTGCTCCACGGCCCCTCGGCGGCGGTGGCGGTGTAGACGTATGTCCTGGCGAAGTCGATCTGGCCGAGCCAGTAGAACGTCCTGTTGCTCGGACGGTAGGCCAGTGAGGACGCCCAGATCCCTCTGACGTAGCCGCGGGCGCCGTTCAGGTCGTACTTGGCGCCGAAGTCCAGGACGGGCACCGAGTGACCGGCGATCTCCCAGTTCACCAGGTCGTACGAACGCAGGACGGGTGCGCCCGGTGAGTAGTGCATCGTCGAGGCAGAGGCGTAGTAGGTGCCGCCGACGCGGATGACGTCGATGTCCGCGAAGTCCTGCCAGATCACCGGGTTCGTGTACTGCGCGGGGGCCGCGGAAGCGGCGATGGGGGAGGGTCCCACCAGAGACAGGAAGCCACCGGCGACCAGGCCGCCGGTGGCGGTCAGCGCCTGGCGGCGATCCATGAATTGGCGAGGACATGACATATCCATGTGTCGTTCTCTCTGCGAGGGAGCGCTGTGGGGGCGGGGCTGTCCTGCTCGTTCGAGAGTGCGAACGTCGACTGACGCGTCGAGCAACCAGGATGATATGTGCCTGACACATCCCGTCAATGCCTCTCGCAGGATTCGCTGTTGAGGCCGAAAGGTTTCGAGGATCTGGGCCCTCCGGGTACGCCGAGGTGAACGGGAGGCGGCCCGTCAGGTGTTGACATGCACGGGATCCTCCCTAGCATCCGTACAGCCGACGATCCGAAACTCGACCGAAATTTCGAACTGCAGATGGATGTCATGTACCTGATATGAGACCAGTCAGCGTGGTTTCATCCACTGTCTTGGAAGGAGTCACCGGTGCCCCGACCCTCAGGCAGACGACTGCTCCGCGTCCTCGCGGCCACCGCGCTGGCCGTCACCGCGTCCCTGACGGCTTCCGCCCACTCCACCGCTTCGGCCGCTCCCGGCAGCCCCGCACTCACCCCGCCCCTGGGCTGGAACAGCTGGAACAGCTTCGGGTGCGGGATCACCGAGGCACAGGTCCGCCAGGCCGCCGACGCGATGGTCTCCTCGGGCATGCGGGACGCCGGTTACCGGTACGTGGTGGTCGACGACTGCTGGTTCGACCCGCAGCGTGACGCGGCAGGCAACCTGCGGGCCAGTCCGGCCAAGTTCCCGAGCGGGATGAAGGCGCTCGGGGACTACATCCACGGCAAGGGCCTGAAGTTCGGCATCTACCAGGTGCCGGGCGAGCGCACCTGCGCGCAGACCAGCGGCGCCTATCCGGGATCGACGGGCAGCAGGGGGCACGAGGCCCAGGACGCCGCGACGTTCGCCTCGTGGGGCGTCGACTACCTCAAGTACGACTGGTGCTCCTCCAGCGGCACCCGCGACGAGCAGGTCGCGCGCTTCTCGCTGATGCGTGACGCCCTGCGAGCCACCGGACGGCCGATCGTCTACAGCATCAACCCCAACAGCTTCCACGCCATCACCGGCGCCACGTACAACTGGGGAGAGGTCGCCGACCTGTGGCGGACGACCGAAGACCTGCTCGACATCTGGCAGAACGGCAACACCAACAGCTACCCGATGGGCGTCGGCAACGTCCTGGACATCACCGCGCCGTTGGCGGCCCAGTCCGGCCCGGGACACTGGAACGACCCCGACATGCTGGTCGTGGGCCGCCCCGGCCTGTCGCTCACCGAGTCCCGCTCCCACTTCGCCCTGTGGGCGCTGCTGGCCGCACCGCTCATGGCCGGCAACGACATCCGCACCATGTCCGCCGACGTGAGCGCCATCCTGCGCAACCCGCGGCTGCTGGCGGTGAACCAGGATCCGCTGGGCGCCGGCGGGCGCAGGGTGCGCGACGACGGCAGCACCGAGGTGTTCGCCAAGCCCCTGTCCGACGGCTCGGTCGCCGTGGGCCTGTTCAATCGGGGAGGCGGCACCGCGAACATCACCACCACGGCCGCGCAAGTCGGGCTGTCCGGAGGGGCGTTCACCCTGACGGACCTGTGGACCGGCGGTACCGCCGGCACGTCCGGGCAGATCTCGGCGAGCGTCCCCGCGCACGGCGTGGCCGTGTTCCGGGTGACCGGTGGCAGCCCGGTGGCCGCCACCACCTCGCGACTGCGCGGCAACGCCTCCGCCCGCTGCCTGGACGTGGACAACGCCTCCACCGTGGCCGGAGCCACCGCACTGCTCTGGGACTGCCACACGGCCGCCAACCAGCTGTGGACCACATGGGCCGGCGGCGAGATCCGTGTCTACGGCGACAAGTGCCTGGACGCCTACGACCAGGGCACCTCCAACGGCACCCGTGTCATCACCTGGCCCTGCAACGGCCAGGACAACCAGAAGTGGACCATCGGCTCCGACGGGACGATCCGCAACGTCCACGCCGGGCTGTGCCTCGACGCCGACCAGTCAGGCACCGCCAACGGAACGCCGCTGGTCCTGTGGACCTGCACCGGGCAGGCCGGCCAGAAGTGGACCCGCGCGTGAAGGGACGTCGCGCTCCTGTTCCACCACCAGGAAAGCACCGACCGGACAAGGGGAGTCGCACGATGACAAGCGCACGGTTCCGCTTATGGCACGCCGTTGTGGCGGTGCTGCTCGTGCTGGCCACGGGAGGCTCGGCACTGGCCGCCGGCCGCGGCGAGAACGCCGCGCTCACCGCCTCCGCAACAGCCGCCCCGACCGCGGGATGCGGCAAGGCCCCCACGCTGACCAGCGGTACGTACACGATCCAGAGCGGCGGCAAGAACCGCAGCTTCATCCTGAAGATCCCGGACGGCTACGACCGCGATCACGCCTACCGGCTGGTCCTCGGATTCCACTGGCTGGGCGGCACCTCCACCGACGTCGCCACCGGCCGCACGGTGGAAACGGGCACCTGGGCCTACTACGGGCTGCAGCGACTGGCGAACAACAGCGCCGTCTTCGTGGCACCACAAGGCCTCAACAACGGCTGGGCCAACTCCGGCGGAGAGGACGTCGCCTTCGTCGACGACATCCTCCGGCGGATCGAGGCGGACCTGTGCGTCGACACCACCCAGCGCTTCGCCCTCGGCTTCAGCTACGGCGCCGCCATGTCGTACGCCCTCGCATGCTCCCGCGCGACGGTCTTCCGCGCGGTCGCGGTGCAGAGCGGCGGGCAGCTCAGCGGATGCAGCGGCGGAACCCAGCCCATCGCCTACCTCGGAGTGCACGGCCTCAGGGACAACGTCCTCGCCATCTCCGGCGGACGGGCGATGCGGGACACGTTCGTCAGGAACAACGGCTGCACCCCCCAGAACCCGCCCGAACCCGCCCAGGGCAGCCTGACGCACCGGGTCACCACCTACTCGGGCTGCTCGACCGGACATCCGGTCGCCTGGGCCGTGTTCGACGAGGGACACATCGCCGCTCCACAGGACGGTGCCCCCGGTGACAGCGGCAGGACATGGGTGCCGGGAGAGGTGTGGAAGTTCTTCACGCAGTTCCAGACCTCCGACCCGTCACCGGGCACCGCCACCTGCCGGGTCACCGACACCGTCAGCGCGTGGAACAGCGGCCTGACCTCGAACATCACCATCACCAACACCGGCACCACCGCGATCGACGGCTGGTCCCTGGTCTTCACCCTGCCCGGCGGCCAGGCCATCACCTCCGGCTGGAACGCGGACTACTCACCCGCCTCCGGCCAGGTCACGGCCAGGAACCTCTCCCACAACGCCACCATCGCGCCGGGCGCCTCGGTCGGCATCGGCTTCCAGGCCGTCCACACCGGCGACACGGCCGCGCCGGGCTCCTACACCCTCAACGGCAACGCCTGCGCCGTAGTGGGGAGTTGAGGAACCGACCGCGGGGGGCGACTACACCGCCGTGAAGGTCCACAGCAGGTTGGCGCTGCTGCCGTAGGTCCATTGCTTGGTGACGGAGCCCGAGGCGACGTCGCCGCCACCGTCGAGGACCAGACCGGTGGTGCGGTTGGCGATCGAATAGCGGTCGCCGCCCCGGTGGGTGATCGTCCACTGCTGGTTGGTGCCGCCGTTCCAGGGAGCCTGCCGGGCCGGGGAGCCGTCCTCGGTGGCGCCCCATCCGTCGGCGACCATGCCGTTCGTGCGGTTGACCAGCCTGTAGTAGCCGTCTCCGACAGCCTCCGCATGCCACTGCAGGTTCGAACTGCCGTCCCAGGTCCACTGCTTGAGGTTGGAGCCGGAGGCCACGTCGCCACCGCTGTCCAGAGCGAGACCGTCGGTGGCGTTGACGATCCGGAAGTACGTCGTCGGGTTGAACTGGACCCTCACCGAGGTGATCCGGTCGTTGTTGCCGGTGACCCTCAGGTCGGGGTTGTCGGCCGTGAACGTCCACGCGGTTCCGGTGAAGTCGTCGCCGGAGTAGCCGATCACCTGGTAGCCGGAGGCCGGCCGGAGGGAGGAGACGGTGCCGGGCCCCACCCCGGCCGCGCTCAGGTCCGCCGCGGTGTAGTCGCCGACGGTGAGCACGGCGGCCTTGCCGGTGTAGCCGACGTCCGTGAAGACGACGGCGCCGGCGAGCGGCCGCAGCGGGGGGATCCCGCCGGAGAAGGCGAGCTTCAGCACGTAGGCGTCGGCGCTGTACGGCGCCGCGGACGGCAGGGTGACGGTGAGGCCGGAGGCGTTCTGGGTCGGCGTGGGCAGGTCGATGTAGGTGCCGGCGGTGGCACCGAGGAGCTTGACCGAGGTCAGCGACGACAGGTTGATCCGGTCCGAGCCGAGGGTCTTGATCGTCAGTGAGTTGCCGGGCCAGCCCAGGACGGTGGCGTACAGGACGTTGCCGGCCTTGTCGCGGGTGAAGCGGATGTCCTGCGCGGTGCCGGCGTGCGGGGTGGTGAACGAGCCACCGCCCATCTTCGTCGGGCCCTCGCCGTACGTCGTCCAGGCGCGGGTCGCGTACACCGACTCGCCGAAGCGCTTCAGGTGGTCTCCGATACCGAGCAGGATGTCCTTCTGCGCCTGGGGGATGGTGCCGTCGGCCATCGGCGCGATGTTGAGCAGCATGTTGCCGTTCTTGCTGATCCGGTCGAGGAGCGAGTGCAGCATCTGCTGGACGGTGTAGTAGCCGATGCCCTGGGTGTAGCACCAGCTGCTGCTGGAGATGCTGTCGTCGGTCAGCCAGTACGGCGTGGTGAGGTCGGCCGGGCCGCCGCGTTCGTAGTCGAAGACCTCGCCCTTGCCGTTCATGCCGTCCTTGTAGGTGGCGACGACCTCGCGGCCCCAGCTGTCGGCCTGGTTGTAGTAGTAGGAGAGGAAGTTCAGGCGCTGCGTCTCCGCGACGGCGTCGAGCTTGAAGTCCTGCCAGAGGATGTCGGGCTGGGCGCGGTCGATGACCTCCTTGAGCTTGTCGTACCAGAGTTGGTTCTCGGCGGTGGAACCCAGTTGCCCGTAGAACTTCTTGAGGCTGGGGTCCGTCTGCGCGGGGGCGAACTCGTAGAAGCCGTTGAAGTGGTACGCGTGGTGCATGGCCACCAGCAGCTTCAGGCCCTTGGCGCGGATCGCCGTGGAGAACAGCCGCAGGAGGTCGAGGCCCGGGCCCTTCTTCACCGAGTTCCACTCGTTGACCTGGCTGTCCCACATGGAAAAGCCGTCATGGTGCTCGGCGACGGGGCCGGCGAACCTGGCGCCGGCGTCGACGAACAACTGCACCCACTCGTCCGGGTCGAATTTCCCGCCGGCCGACTTCAGCTTCGGTGCGAACTGCACGGTGTGGTCCGCCAGGTCTCGCGCGCCGTTGATGAAGTTGTGGTAGGGCCAGGTCGCCGGCTGGCCGTAGGTCGCGATGTGATGCCGGTTGGCGTTGCTTCCGGCCTGGTACATGTTGCGCGGGTACCACTCGTTGTCGAAGGCGGGGACGCTGAAGACGCCCCAGTGGAAGTAGATGCCGAACTTCGCGTCCTGGAACCACTCCGGGGCCGGCGGGTGCTGGTCGACCGAGTTCCAGTCGGGCGTGTACGTGCTGGGCGCCGCCTGGGCGACACCGGCGCCGAACGTGCCTCCGGCGACGGCCGCCGCCACGCAGGTGGCACCGGCCAGCAAGTTGCGTCTGCTGATGGAACTCGACATGGAGACATCCCTGGGGCGTGGGGGCCGCTTGTTAAGCATGACCGTCTGTCATGGCTCCCTGGGATGTCAATCGGTATGCAGGGATGAAAGCGGTTGCCAGGCAAGGCGAGTTGCCCTATTTATTGCGTTTTCCTTCGTGATTTACCCGGTCAGACATCGCATGTATTGCGGCGATCGCCGAGGTCTGTAAGACCCTCGGAACCAACTCCGCCTGCCGGCGCCGTCGCCTTTCGGTCATACGCACCCCAGTATCATCAGCGGCGCCTTTGGCATGCGGACTGCGGCACGGGTCGGGGCGCGACGTGGAGGAAGGGATGCGCGGTGTCTCTGACGGACAAGGCGATCGAGCAGATCCGTGAGCTGATCCGGACCGGAGCCCTGCCTCCAGGGTCCAAGCTCCCTCCGGAGCCGGACCTCGCCGCCCAGCTGGGCCTGTCCCGCAACCTCGCCCGCGAAGCGGTCAAGGCGCTGGCCGTCGCCAGGGTCCTGGAGGTCCGGCGGGGCGACGGCACCTATGTCACCAGTCTCCAGCCCAGCCTTCTCCTGGAGGGCCTCGGTGGTGCGGTGGAACTGCTGCAGGGCGACTCGGTCGCTCTCCAGGACCTCATGGAGGTACGGCGGCTCCTCGAGCCGGTCGCCACAGCCCTTGCCGCCACCCGCATCTCCGACGACCAACTGGCCGAAGTGAAAGGCCACTTGGATGCCATGCGGGAGGCGTGCGACGACGTCGAACGGCTCAACGCCCATGACGCGGCCTTCCATCGGGCAGTTGTCTCGGCCACGGGCAACGAGTCCCTGCTGGCGCTCCTGGAGGGCATTTCCGGCCGCACACTGCGTGCCCGGATCTGGCGCGGCCTGGTCGACACACGGGCGGCGGGCCGCACCCTCGCCGAGCACGAGGCGATCTTCGAGGCCCTGGCCGCACGGGACGCGGCTCTCAGCCAGGCGGCGGCACTGCTGCACGTGAGCAACACCGAGCGGTGGCTGAAAGAGCACCTGCGCTCGGCCGAAGCGCTTCCCTCCGGTACGACCGCGGGCTGACGGGGGAGCGGCGCCCGCGCCGTCCTCATCGCCCCGGTGACCGTTCGTCCGACACACCCTTCGCCCGAGGAGTCCCCGATGACCGCCGCCTTCCACGTCCTGACCACCGGATACGCCGACGAGCGGGTGGCCGGCACCGTCACCCTGCTCGTCGACGGTGCGACGGTCGCGGTAGTCGATCCGGGCATGGTGGCGGACCGCCGACTCATCCTCGATCCGCTCACGCACCACGGACTGCGCCCGGAAGACGTCACCGACGTGATCTTCAGCCACCACCACCCGGACCACACGCTGAACGCGGCCCTGTTCCCCGAAGCCCGCTTCCACGACCACATGGCGGTCTACCGCGACGACATCTGGGAGGACCGCGACGCCGACGGATTCCGGCTCTCGCCGTCGATCACGCTCATGACGACACCCGGCCACACCGAGCAGGACGTCAGCACCCTGGTCACGGCCGCCCAGGGGCTGGTCGTCCTGACCCATCTGTGGTGGACCGCCGAGGGACCGGCCGACGACCCCTTCGCCCCCGACCGCGAGCAGCTGCGGGCGGCCAGGGAGAAGGTCCTTGCCCTCGGCCCTGCCCTGATCGTGCCCGGACACGGAGAGCCCTTCGTGCCCTCCTCGTCCACGCCCCTCTGAACCCGGGTCGGCGAGGTCACGCGCCGGTCGGCTCCGCCGGTGCCGTCTCGGGCGTCGGGTAGTCCTCCGTGATCTCCTTCGGGCCGAACGGCCACACCTTCTCGAAGCGCGCCCAGAGCACGTACGCCACACAGCCGAGAGCCAGCCACGCCAGTGACCACTCGATGGGGTGGCGGCCCGGCGAGTTCTTGTCCGCGTAGCCGTAGATCACGCACCAGCCGGCGAAGGCGATGATGCTCGGCACCGGGTAGAGCCACATCCGGTACGGCCTCCTCATCGTCGGCCGGCGCCTGCGCAGCACGCTCAGCGCCACGATCTGGGCCAGCGCCTGGACGATGACCATCACCGTCGTGAGCAGCTGGATCAGGGTCGCCAGGTCGGTGTGGCGGCCGATCAGGAAGCCGATCGCCGTGATCACGCCCATCGTCGCGAGGCCGAGGGTCGGGAAACGGTGCCGGGGGTGCAGCCTGGCGTAGGGCCGGAAGAAGACCCGGTCGCGGGCCGCGTCGTAGGGCACGCGTGAGCCGCCCAGCAGACCGGTGAAGACGGAGGCGAAGGCCGTGATCAGGATCAGGACGGTGACCGTGTCGGCGGCACCCTTGCCCCAGGTCTCCTCCAGCACCGCCGAGGCCACCGAGGTGGAGGCGATGTCCTTGGCGTCCGTCATGCGGTGCCAGTCGATCACGCCCAGGGTGCCGATCTGCAGGAGCAGGTAGATCGTCATGATGCCGAGGATGGAGAAGACGATCGAACGGGGCAGGTTGCGGCCCGGGTCCTTGATCTCGGCGCCCATGTAGGCCGTGGTGTTGTAGCCGAGGTAGTCGTAGATACCGATGGTCAGTCCGCCCGCGAACCCGATCCAGAAGCTGTTGCTGCCCAGGTCGAAGGCGTGTGCCGGGTAGGTGAACGCGAGATGGGCGCTGAAGTCGGTCGCCGCGGCCAGGATGACCAGCAGTACCGAGACGATCATGACCGCCCACATCACGGCCGTGATGCGGGCGATGTGTTCGATGCCCCGCCACAGCAGGATCACGACCAGGGCGATGACGCCCAGGCCGATCAGGTCGCCGGAGGTCCGTCCCAGGTCGGGGGCGAGGTAGCCCAGATACTGGACGAAGCCGACCACGCCGGTGGACATGATCAGCGGGATGAAGAGCATCGCCGTCCAGACGAACAGGAACGGCATCAGGCGGCCGGTGCGGTACTGGAAGGCTTGGCGCAGATAGACGTAACTGCCCCCGGAGCCGGGCATGGCCGCGCCCAGTTCGGCCCACACCAGCCCGTCCGCGAGCGCGAGGACCGCGCCCGCGACGAATCCGACCACCGCCTGCGGGCCGCCGAACGCGGCGACCATCAGCGGGATCGTGACGAACGGGCCGATGCCGCACATCTGGCTCATGTTGATGGCCGTGGCCTGGAACAGGCCGACACGACGCACGAAACCACCGTTGGGTGGTGGGCTACCGGACATGGGGGCTCCTGGGGGTGAGGCGCGAAGGGTGTGAGACGCGGCGTGCGGGCCGGTATCCGGTGTCTGTTGGCCGATAAAGTTAAGGAGCCTTACTTGATGCGTCAAGAGGGGGCTTGCTGTGCGTGAGAATGGTGTGATGGCCGCCGGTGACGTCGTAGAGCAGCACGAGCAGCCCTGGAACCGGCAGCGGCTGCGCAGTACCAACGAGCGGTTGCTGCTGGAGCGGCTGCGCGCGTCCGGCCCCGCGTCCCGGGCACAGCTCGCCCGTGAGAGCGGCCTGTCCAAGCCGACCGTCTCCAGCGCCCTCGCGGCACTGGAGTCGGCCGGACTCGTCCGCGAGGTGGGCACCCACGTACCCGAGCGCGGCCGTACGGCGGTGCTGTACGCGCCCGATCCGGCGGCCGGTCACGTCCTCGGCATCGACGTCGGCCGCAGCTGGCTGCGGGTCGCCGTGGCCGACCTGGACGGTTCCGTCGTCGCCCGCAGCGACGTACGCAACCAGGCCCGCAGCTCGGGTGCGATGGCCGACCTGGTGGTGTCGACGGCCCGGCAGGTGGTCGCCGGTTCGGGCATGGCGGCGGACGAGGTGGTGCACGCGGTGGTGGGCACGCCCGGTGTGTACGACGAGGAGCACCGCCGGGTGCGGTACGCGATGCACTTGCCGGGCTGGGGGCGTGCCGGGCTCTTCGACCGGATGCGTGAGGAACTGGGCGTCCCGCTGGAGGTGCACAACGACGCCAACCTCGCCGCGCTCGGTGAGTACACGTACGGCGTCGGGGCGGGCAGCCGGCTGTTCGCGTACATCCTCATCGGCACCGGGCTCGGCATGGGAGTGGTGAGCGACGGGCGGTTGTTCACGGGGGCGCACGGTCTCGCCGGGGAGATCGGGTTCCTGCCGTGGCCCGGGCAGCAGAAGCCGGAGCGGCTGGAGGACGCGGTGTCGGGCGTGGCGGTCGTGGAGGCGGCGCGCCGGTTCGGCATGCGGGGACAGCTCACCGCGAAGGCCGTGTTCGACGCGGCCCGGCACGGAGACGACGCCGCGGTCCAGGCGGTCCGGCTGGAGGGCGAGCGCATCGCCCACACGGTGGCCGTGGCGGCGGCCGTGCTCGACCCGGATCTCGTGGTCCTCGGCGGGGGAGTCGGCCACAGCGTGGACCTTCTTCTGAAGCCGGTGCGCGACAACCTCAAAGCCCTGACCCCGCTGCGCCCCAGGCTCGCCCCGAGTCGGCTGGGCGAGGACGCGGTCCTCCTCGGCGCGGTGGCGACAGCGCTCGGGACGGCCCGGGAAGTGGTGTTCGAGCGACGAACGGCCGCGTCCTGAGCGGCCGGGCCGACCCCGCGAGACCATCGCGCGGCCCGCACGCGTCAAGCCCCGCGCCGTTACGGCGGCTTGCTCCGCACTTGCCGCGCCGGACAGCCGCCCGGCAGTCAACCGCCTTCGTCGGACGGCCCCCGGCGTGTCACTCGCCCCCACCGCCCCGTCCGACTTCTCCCGCCCCATTGTGCTGAGCCAACTGCCCCCCTACTGTTCGACTTTGCCTGAGTCTGTTTGATGCTGATCGCTCAGGCGAGAGGGAGGCCGCAGTGCGAGCGAACCGGACCGATTCAGAGACCGCGAGACCCGGTCGCCGCGGGTGGTGGAGGGCGATCCTCGCGACGGCCGCGACCCTCGCCCTGGCCGTGGGCATGACCGCGCCCGCCGCGGCACGGGTGACCGGCGGGCCGCCGCCCGCCGCCGCTCCCACCGCCGACGCGCAGGCGCACACGGTCACTCTCGACGGCTACTCGTTCCTCGTCGACGGCAAGCGCACCTACCTGTGGTCCGGCGAGTTCCACTACTTCCGGCTCCCGAGCCCGGACCTGTGGCGGGACATCTTCCAGAAGATGAAGGCCGCCGGCTTCAACTCCACCTCCCTGTACTTCGACTGGGGTTACCACTCGCCCAAGCCGGGCGTGTACGACTTCACCGGGGTGCGCGACGTCGACAAGCTCCTCGACATGGCCGAGGAAGCCGGTCTCTACGTCATCGCACGCCCCGCGCCGTACATCAACGCGGAGGTCGACAGCGGCGGCCTGCCCGGCTGGCTGACCACCAAGGCGGAGAACAACCGCAGTGACGACCCGCGGTTCCTGAAGTACGCGGACGAGTGGCTGACGCAGATCGACCGGATCATCGCCCGGCATCAACTCACCAACGGCACCGGTTCCGTCATCGCCTACCAGGTCGAGAACGAGTACTACAACGGCTCCGCCTCCGCCCGCTCCTACATGCAGCACCTGGAGGACAAGGCCCGCGCCGACGGCATCACCGTGCCGCTGACCGGCAACAACAACGGCACCTTCAACTCCGGTGCCGGCGCCCTGGACGTGGACGGCCCGGACTCCTACCCGCAGGGCTTCGACTGCTCCAACCCCACGAAGTGGAACGGCGTCCCCGACATCAGCTACGACCACCCGGCCGGCAAGCCCCTGTACTCACCCGAGTTCCAGGGCGGCGCCTTCGACCCCTGGGGCGGCCCGGGTTACGACAAGTGCGCCCAGCTGATCAACGACCAGTTCGCGAACGTCTTCTACAAGCAGAACATCGCCGTGGGCGCGACCGCGCAGAGCTTCTACATGACCTATGGCGGCACCAACTGGGGCTGGCTCAGCATGCCCCAGAACTACACGTCGTACGACTACGGAGCCGCGATCCGCGAGACCCGGCAGCTCGATCCGAAGTACGACGAGGACAAGCTGATCGGGTACTTCACCCAGTCGGTGGCCCCGCTGACCAAGACCGACGCGATCAGGACCACGCCACCGGACGACTCCGCGGTCGTCGACACCGCCCGGATGAACCCGGACACCAAGACGCAGTTCCACGTGCTGCGGCACGGGAACTCCACGTCCACGGCGGTCGACAAGGCCCACATCTCGCTGGACTTCAACGCCCAGCCGGCCGGGGACACCAGCTACACCTGGGACGACCCCGACTCCGCGCTCCAGTACGCCGGTTCGTGGTCGCACGTGGCCAACCAGAGCTATACCGGCGGCGACTACAAGAAGACCGAGTCGTTCTCCAACAAGGCCGGTGACTCGGTCACCGTCCCCTTCGACGGCACCGCGATCCGCTGGATCGGCTCGAAGACCAACAACCACGGCAACGCCGACGTCTACCTCGACGGCACCAAGGTGGCGACGGTCGACGACTCCGGCGCCGAGAACCAGGCGGTCGTCTTCCAGAAGACCGGCCTGCCGGCAGGCGCGCACACGCTGAAGATCGTCGTAGCCGGGAACCACGGCTCGGGATCGACCGACAACTATGTGGCCGTCGACGCCATCGACGTGCCGACGGGCACCGCGGCCTCGGAGCCGACCTACCCGGTCGTGCCCCAGCAGCCGGGCACCGCGATCACGCTCGACGGACGCGACTCCCACGTGATCGTGGCGAACTACCGCCTCGGGGAATCCCAGTTGCAGTACTCGACCTCCGAGATCATGACCGGCGCGACCATCGGCGACCGGGACGTGGCCGTGCTCTACGGCGACCCGGACAGCGACGGCGAGACCGTCCTGCGCTACGCCTCGAAGCCGACCGTGACCGCCACCGGCGGTGCGGTCACGACCACTTGGGATCCGGCCACCGGCGACCTGCGGCTGAACTACACCCACAAGGGCCTGATCCGGATCAGTGTCAGCGGCGGCGGACAGCGCCCGCTGTTGCTGCTCGTGGGCGACAAGGCAACCGCGAAGACGTTCTGGCGGCAGGACACCGCGACCGGCCCGGTCCTGGTGCGCGGCACGCACCTGGTGCGGACGGCGACCAGCCTGGACGGTGGCCGCACCGTGGCGCTCACCGGCGACAACGCCGACGACAAGAACATCGAGGTGTTCACCTCCGCGGCCCGGGTCACCTGGAACGGCCAGAAGGTGGCCACCCGGGCCACCGACACCCGAAGCCTCACCGGCGGCATCCCGACGGCCGCCGCGATACACCTGCCCACGCTGTCCAACTGGAAGCACGCACAGGAGTCCCCAGAAGCCGCCTCCGGCTTCGACGACACCGGCTGGCAGGTGGCCGACAGGACGACGACCAACAGCGTCTCCGGCATCAACAAACTGCCGGTGCTCTACGCCGACGACTACGGCTTCCACACCGGCAACACCTGGTACCGCGGCCGCTTCCGCGCCACCGGCAAGGAAACGGGCATCAACCTGGTCTCGGACTCCGGCGGTGGCGCACAGGCGTTCTCCGCCTGGCTCAACGGCACCTTCCTGGGCAGCTCCACCACGGGCAGCGCCGACTTCACCTTCCCGGCCGGTTCGGTCAAGTCCAAGGGCGACAACGTGCTCTCCGTGCTCACCGTGAACATGGGCCACGAGGAGGACTACAACTCGACCAACGGCAACAAGACCGCGCGCGGTCTGACCAGCGCCTCCCTCGTCGGAGCGCCGCTGACCTCGGTCACCTGGCGCCTTCAGGGCGTACGCGGTGGCGAGGACCTGCAGGACACGGTGCGCGGCCCGCTCTCGACGGGCGGCCTCTACGGCGAGCGGGCGGGATGGTCCCTCCCCGGTTACCCGGACGGCAAGTGGGGCCGGGTAACCCTGCCGACGACCGACACCAGCCCCGGGGTGTCCTGGTACCGCACAGATGCCACTCTGGACCTGCCGCACGGCCAGGACACCTCACTCGGCCTGACGTTCACCGACGACCCGGCACGCAAGTATCGTGCCACGATCTTCGTGAACGGCTGGCAGGTCGGCAACTACGTCAACTACCTGGGCCCGCAGCACACTTTCCCCGTTCCCAACGGCATCCTCGATCCGAACGGCCGCAACAGCATCGCCATCGCCGTGTGGAACCTGGACGGCAGCACCGGCGGCCTCGGCAAGGTCTCGCTCACCGACTACGGCAGCTACGCCTCGTCCCTGCGCGTCGCGCAGAACGACAGCCCCCGCTACGACTCCCGGAAGTACGCGATGCCGAAGCGTCCGGGCGCGGAGGTCACCCTGGACGTGCCCGACACCGCTCAGCCGGGAGAGACCTTCACGGCCCGGACGACCGTACGGGTGCCGAAGGGCGGAGCGTCCGCGTCCTCGCTGACTGCCGCGCTGTCCGCCCCCGACGGCTGGAACGTGAGCGCCACGGGCCCGCTGTCCCTCAACCGCCTGCAGCCGGGCGGATCGGCCACCTTCACCTGGAAGGTCCAGCCACCGGCCGGGGACCTGCCCTCCGCCTCGGCACTCACCACCACGGTGCACTACGTACAGAACGGCCGGCAGGCCACCGGTACCGACGAGCGGATCATCGGCGGGATACCTCCGGCTCCGCCGACGGGGAAGAGTGCGGTGAGCGACCTGCCGTTCCTGTCCTCCACCAACGGGTGGGGTCCGGTCGAACGCGACAGCAGCGTCGGTGAGCAGGCGGCCGGGGACGGCCGTGCGATCACTATCGGCGGAGTGGGTTACGCCAAGGGCCTCGGCACCAACGCCCTCAGCGACATCCAGCTCTACCTCGCCGGCAACTGCTCGCGGTTGACGGCGCAGGTAGGGGTCGACGACGAGACGGGCGGCGCGGGTACGGTCACGTTCTCCGTGATCGCCGACGGCAAAACGCTGGTCACCACGCCGACGATCAGTGGCCGACAGGCCGCCGTCCCCGTCGACGTCGACGTCAGCGGCGCCCAGGTGGTCGACCTCAAGGTCGGTGACGGCGGTGACGGCAACGGCAACGACCACGGCGACTGGGCGGTGCCGACACTGACGTGCGGCTGACGGCCGTATGGAGGTGGGTCACGCGCGCTGACGCTCCTCCCGCTGCCGGACCAGTTCCTCGACCGCGCTCGGCAGCGTCGTCTCGAAGTCGATCAATTTGGCCCAGGTCGGGGTCACGACGATCCTGACCATGCCGTCGTGGTAGAGCGAACGCACCTCCGCCTCCCAGTCGACCCGTTGCTCGGGGGTCATCTCGTAGCTGCTGGTCGGCTGGAGGTACTCGTCCGGGATGCCATCGACGAAGTCCAGCTCGGCCCGGCCCCGGATGAGCAGAATCCGGGGCGGGTGCACCTCGGTGTCGATCGTCAGGGCGACCGCCGGGTTCTCGCGCAGGGCGGGGAGCTTCGGTGCGTTCTTCGTAGTGCACATGATGATCTGCGAGCCGTTCGAGACGAACGCGATCGGTACGTTGCGGGGTGTGCCGTCCTTCGCGACGTAGGCCAGGCGGGTCACGTCACGGGCCAGCAGCTCCTGGCTGATCGGTCGGTTCAGGACCTCGGTGATCTCGTTCGTCTGCATGGTCGCTCCTCCGTTGTCGTCGGCGTCGGTCACACCTGGGACGGAGTCGGTGCCAGCTTCTCGACACCCGGCAACACATCGAGTTCTAGTCGTTGTCGCTCCAGCTCGGGTGGCGCTGCGGAGGTCCGGCCAGAATCAGCTGCTCGATGCCGGCGTACCGTTCGCGGGCACGACGGGCGCTGCGACGGCCGCTCAGGATGGTGGCCAGCCAGCCGCAGGCGAAGCCCACAGGTACGGAGACCAGGGCGGTCGTCGTGAAGGGAAACCAGTTCAGGTCGGCCTCCGGGAAGGCCGATGCCGGGGAGCCGGAGACGAGCCGGGTGCCCGACATCAGGACCAGGACGGCAGCCGATCCGCCGATCAGCGTGCCGAGCAGCCCGGCCTTGCCGAAGCGCCGCCAGAACAGCGAGTAGAGCAGCGCGGGCGCGATGGCGGAGGCGCCCATGCAGAAGGACAGGGTGGCCAGCGGCTGCAGGCTGCGGTGCTGGGCCAGGGCCGCCAGCAGCACCACCGGTATGCCGACGACCAGCGCGCCGGCCCTCGCCAGGGTCATCTCCCGCAGGGCCGGCATTCCCGTGCGCCGGGAGGCGGCGACGTCGTGCGCCAGGGAGTTGGCGCAGGCGAGTGTCATCCCGGCGACGGACGCCAGCAGGGTCAGGAAGACCGCCGTGGTGACGGTGCTGAACACCAGGCTCTCGGTGCGGGAGACGTCGGGGCCGAACGCGGCGCGGGCGCCGAGCAGGTAGGCGGTGCTGCCGTGCGGGTCGGCGGCCGTGATCCGCTCGCGGCCGACCAGTGCCGTGGCACCGAGGCCGATGACGGTGATCACCAGCATGAACAGGGCGACCGTGGACACCGCCCAGGACATCGTGCGCCGTACCTGGCGGGCGTTGCCCGCGGTGTACATCCGCATGGTGACGTGCGGCAGACAGGCACCGCCGAGCACGATGGCGACCTGCGTGCTGACCATGTCCAGCCCGGGGTGCGGCCCGTCCGCGAACTGCAGGCCGTACCGAAGGAACGCCTGGCCTGTCCCACTGCGCTGCGCGGCGGTGTCGACCAGCGTGCCCGGGTGCCAGCCGAAAGTGGCGAGGACGAGTACGGCGACCACGAGGCCGGACCCGAGGAGCATCACCGTCTTGATGATCTGGATCAGCGCGGTCCCCCTCATCCCGCCCAGGGCGGCGTAACTGATCATCAGGATGCCGGCGCCGGCTATGCAGCCGGTCTGCGTGGCACGGTCGGAGAAGCCCAGGATGAACGCCAGCAGCTGTCCCACGCCCGCCAGTTGCACGATCATCATCGGGATCAGCGACAGCAGGGTCACCACGCACGCGGTGATGCGCACGGCCCGGCCGGGAACACGTCGGCTCAGTGCGTCACCCATGGTGAACCGGCCGGTGTTGTGCAGGGGTTCGGCGAGCAGGAACATCAGCAGGAGCAGGGACAGCAGCGTGCTCAGGGCCAGGACGACTCCGTCGTAGCCGCACAGGGCGATGACCCCGCCGATGGTGAGTACGGTCGCGGCGGAGATGTAGTCGCCGGCGACCGCCAGACCGTTGCGCAGCGGGGAGAGTGTCCGGTAGCCGGTGTAGAACTCCTCCAGGTCGTCGCGGTCGGGGCCGGTCAGTACGCACAGCAGGAGCGTGAGGGTGACGACGCTGCAGAACGCGACCAGGGACCAGGACTGCGCGGAGCCGCCGAGGTCGGTCATGCCTGTGCCCGTCCGTCGCCGTCGGCCGGTGGCGCGTACCGGCTGACTCTGCGGGCCAGGGGATCGACGAACCGCCGTGCCGCGTACTCGAACAGCAGGACGGCCAGCCAGGTGACGGGGATCTGTACGACGGCGAGCATCAGGCCGGTGGGGAGCCCGCCGAGGGCCGGGCGGGCCATGAAGGCGGGGGCCTTGACGGTGAGGGTGAGGAAGACGGCGAAGTAACCGAGGGCGGCGAGGGTGGCGACGCGTCGCTGCCACCGGCAGGCGCGGCGCAGGACGCGCAGGGCGCGGTGGTAGCTGGACCACGAACGCTGACGGGCCCCGCTTCCCGGACGCGTTCCGGCCGACGCGAGTGACGGCGGCCGGTGTGCGGTGGGGGAGGGGACCCGTCCGTTGTGCCGGTGCGACAGGGATAATTCCGAGCGGTCGTAGGACATCCCAAAACTCCAAGCGCAGTGGGGGGCGCGGTTCGGGTCACCGCACGTTATGCGGGTGGCCGGGAGGTGGATGTGTGTTCCGTTGAACTTTCTGACGGGAGTCCGGAAGGCATGCGAGCCGCGGCTGAGGTCCGTGGTGATGGTGTGGCCGGAGTGCCAGGGGCGTCTCCTGTGGTCCCTCCCCTTCGAATTCGGTCGCACGTACGTCGTACATCAGTCCCATCGGCATCGATCGCTCCGACGGGAGTGAACCGGTCGGCGGGGTGATGAGTGGTACGTCGAATGCCGCAGTGGCGTGCCGTCCATCGAGGGGGTGGTACTCCTGGCATATGCCTGGCGACTATCGCGCTGCCTCAACGTGCCCCGGTGCACGACCTCACATGGCTGCCAGGGCACTTCCCCGTTTTCGTCCTGGAAGGTTCCTGTCGGGCCGTCCGCGTCGAGAGTGGCCAGGCGCACGACGACCTTGGCGCTCTCCTCCGGCGTCCTCCCGACTCCGAACGCAGCGGTGAGGTCGGTTGCGGTGGTCCCGGGCTCGACTGCGTGAACTTGATACCCGGCTGGGATTTGGCGTACTGGACCGTGAGCATGGTGGCCGCGGACTTGGACGCGGAGTAGTGCGTCAACGGCAGGTTGAACTCCGGCCGGTCGGGATCGGTCACCGCCCAGAAGGATCCGGCGCTGCTGGAAACGTTGACCACGGTGGGGTTCGAGGTGGACCACGGGGGCCCTGGGTACGGCTGACCTGCGAGAGCCGAAGCCTGGGCCACCCAGGTCACTCTGCTGATCCCGGAGACCGAGCCGGCTGGGCTCCCGGCTGCCGTGACCTCGCCCTCGCCGGCGTATGAGACCCGTCAAAGGTGCGGGCGCCGCCGTAAGGGAGGCGTCAACGACCACGGAATCGGGCCAGAAGGGCGGTTACCTCTAATCGTCCGTTCCACCCGAACCTCACTCCAGGAGTTCGCGATGGCCGATCTGGCCTTCGTCGTCACCACAGTCGCGGTGTTCGCGCTGGTGGCCCTCGTCGCCAAGGGGGTGACGAAGCTGTGAGCGTCGAAAACGTCGTCGGCCTGATCGTGGCCGTCGCCCTGCTGGGCTATCTCGTCCTCGCGCTGATCTTCCCCGAGAGGTTCTGAGACACAGCATGGGTCCCGTACTCGCCGGCGCGCTCCAGCTGCTCGCGCTCATAGCGGCGCTGGCTCTCGCCTATGTCCCCCTCGGCACCTACATGGCCAAGGTCTACTCCTCCGACAAGCACTGGCGCGTCGAGAAGTGGATCTACAAGGGCATCGGTGCCAATCCGAACACCGAGATGCGCTGGCCGGCCTACCTGCGCGGCGTCCTCGCCTTCTCGGCCGTGAGCGTCGTCTTCCTCTACCTGCTCCAGCGGCTCCAGGGCCACCTGCCCGGCTCTCTCGGCTTCAAGTCGATCGACCCCGACCAGGCGTTCAACACGGCCGCCTCCTTCGTCACCAACACCAACTGGCAGTCGTACTACGGCGAGCAGGCCATGGGCCACGTCGTGCAGACGGCGGGTCTGGCGGTGCAGAACTTCGTCTCGGCGGCCGTCGGCATCGCGGTCGCGGTGGCGCTCGTCCGCGGATTCGCGCGCTCCCGGACTGGTGAGCTGGGCAACTTCTGGTCGGACCTGGTGCGCGGTGTGACCCGCATCCTGCTGCCGCTGTCCGTCGTCGCCGCGATCGTCCTGGTCGCCTGCGGTGCCATCCAGAACTTCTCCGGTATCCACGAGGTCGGGCAATTCTTTAATGGGCACAGCATGGGTGGGCACCAGCAGTGGAACGGCGGCGCGGTCGCCTCGCAGGAGGCCATCAAGGAGGTCGGCACCAACGGCGGCGGCTACTTCAACGCCAACTCCGCCCACCCCTTCGAGAACCCGACCCCCTTCACCAACCTCTTCGAGATCTTCCTGCTGCTCGTCATCCCCTTCGCGCTGACCCGCACCTTCGGCATCATGGTCGGCTCCATCAAACAGGGCTACGCGATCCTCGCCACCATGGCCACCATCTGGGTCGGCTTCGTCGCCCTGATGATGTGGACCGAGTTCGCCCACCACGGCCCGGCGCTGCAGATCGCGGGCGGCGCGATGGAGGGCAAGGAGACCCGGTTCGGAGTCGGCGCCTCGTCGATCTTCGCGGTCTCGACCACGCTCACCTCGACCGGAGCGGTGGACTCCTTCCACTCCTCCTTCACCGGACTCGGCGGCGGCATCACCATGCTGGGCATTCAGCTGGGCGAGATCGCACCCGGCGGCACCGGCTCCGGCCTCTACGGAATGCTGATCATGGCGATCATCGCGGTGTTCATCGCCGGGCTGATGGTCGGCCGCACCCCCGAGTACCTGGGGAAGAAGATCGGCACCCGTGAGATCAAGTTCGCGGCCTGCTACATCCTCATCACCCCGGCGCTGGTGCTCGTCTTCACCGCCGCGGCGATGGCCCTGCCCACCCCGGGCAACTCGATGACCAACAGCGGGGCGCACGGATTCTCCGAGATCCTGTACGCCTATACGTCCGGCGCCAACAACAACGGCTCGGCCTTCGCCGGTCTCAACGCGGACACGCATTGGTTCAACACCACGATCGGCCTCGCGATGATTCTCGGGCGCTTCCTGCCGATGGTGTTCGTGCTGGCGCTGGCCGGTTCGCTCGCCGAGCAGAAGCCGGTGCCGGCGACCGCGGGCACACTCCGCACCGAGAAGCCGCTGTTCACCGGCCTGCTGGTGGGCGCGATCCTGATCATCACCGGTCTGACCTACTTCCCGGCGCTCGCGCTGGGCCCGCTCGCCGAGGGGCTGGCGTCATGACGACCGACACGCAGAAGCAAGGGGACTCGATGTCCACAGCCACCCCGGCCCGGGCACCCCACCAGGACGTCCCGACCGGTCACACGGAGAGCCGTGTCGGCGCGGGCCTCTTCGACCCCAGGCAACTGGTGAAGTCGCTGCCGGACGCCTGCCGCAAACTGGATCCGCGGGTGATGGTCAAGTCGCCCGTGATGTTCGTGGTGTGGATCGGCTCGGTGCTGACCACCGTGTTCTCGTTCAAGGACCCGGGCGACTGGTTCGGCTGGACCATCAGCGCCTGGCTGTGGCTGACCGTCGTTTTCGCCAACCTGGCCGAGGCGGTCGCCGAGGGGCGCGGCAAGGCGCAGGCGGACACCCTGCGCAAGGCCAAGACCGACACGGTGGCGCGGCGGCTCGTGGGGGAGTCCGAGGAGCAGGCGCCCGGTACCGAGTTGCGGATCGGTGATCTGGTCGTCTGCGAGGCCGGCGACATCATCCCGGGCGACGGTGACGTCGTCGAGGGCGTCGCGAGCGTCGACGAGTCGGCGATCACCGGCGAGTCGGCGCCGGTCATCCGGGAGTCCGGCGGCGACCGTTCCGCGGTGACCGGCGGCACGAAGGTCCTCTCCGACCGCATCGTCATCAGGATCACGACGAAGCCGGGCGAGACCTTCATCGACCGGATGATCAACCTGGTCGAGGGCGCGGCCCGGCAGAAGACGCCGAACGAGATCGCGCTGAACATCCTGCTCGCCTCGCTGACGATCGTGTTCCTGCTGGCGGTGGCGACCCTGCCGCCGTTCGCGGACTACGCGGGCACCCACCTCACGATGGTCGTGCTGGTGGCCCTGTTGGTCTGCCTCATCCCCACCACCATCGGGGCGTTGCTGTCCGCGATCGGCATCGCGGGCATGGACCGGCTGGTGCAGCGCAATGTGCTGGCCATGTCCGGCCGGGCGGTCGAGGCGGCCGGTGATGTCTCGACGCTTCTGCTCGACAAGACCGGCACCATCACTCTGGGCAACCGGCAGGCGTCCGAGTTCGTGCCGGTGAGCGGGACGACGGAGGCCGATCTCGCCGACGCCGCCCAGCTGTCGTCGCTGGCCGACGAGACACCCGAGGGCCGCTCCATCGTCGTACTGGCGAAGGAGAAGTACGGCCTGCGCGAGCGCCACCAAGGCGAACTCACCGGCGCCGAGTGGATCGCGTTCACCGCGCAGACCCGGATGTCGGGGGTGGACGTAGACGGTCGAAAGATTCGCAAGGGAGCGGCCGGTTCGGTCGTCGCCTGGGTCCGGGAGCAGAGCGGCGAGGTGTCCGAGGACGCCGGCGTGCTCACCGATCGGATCTCCGAGGCGGGCGGCACACCTCTGCTCGTCGCGGTCCAGGACACCGACGGGGCACGGGTGTTGGGCGTCATCCACCTCAAGGACGTCGTCAAGGAGGGCATGCGGGAGCGGTTCGACGAGCTGCGGCGGATGGGCATCAAGACCGTCATGATCACGGGCGACAACCCGCTGACGGCGAAGGCCATCGCCGAGGAGGCCGGCGTCGACGACTTCCTCGCGGAGGCCACCCCCGAGGACAAGATGGCGCTGATCAAGCGGGAGCAGGCCGGCGGCAAGCTCGTCGCGATGACCGGCGACGGCACCAACGACGCACCGGCCCTCGCACAGGCGGACGTGGGCGTCGCGATGAACACGGGTACGTCGGCCGCGAAGGAGGCCGGCAACATGGTCGACCTCGACTCCAACCCGACCAAGCTCATCGAGATCGTCGAGATCGGCAAGCAACTCCTCATCACCCGGGGCGCGTTGACCACGTTCTCCATAGCCAACGACGTGGCGAAGTACTTCGCGATCATCCCGGCGCTGTTCGCGGCGGTCTACCCGGGCCTGGACAAGCTCAACATCATGGGCCTGGCCTCGCCGGACTCCGCGATCCTGTCCGCGGTCATCTTCAACGCGCTGATCATCATCGCGCTGGTCCCGCTGTCTCTGAAGGGTGTGCAGTACCGGCCCGTCAGCGCGGACAAAATGCTCCGCCGCAACCTCACGATCTACGGTATCGGCGGCCTGGTCGCCCCCTTCGTCGGCATCAAGCTCATCGACCTGCTCATCTCCCTGATCCCCGGGCTGTAATTCCTTGAAAGCGTGCTGATCCCCATGAACAACTCGGTATCCAACACTGCCCGGTTGCTCTGGGCGGGCCTGCGTGCCCTCCTCGTGCTGACCCTGGTGACCGGCGTCATCTACCCGCTGGTGGTGACCGGTATCGCCCAGGGACTGTTCAGCGACCGGGCCAACGGCAGCGAGATCAAGGCGGACGGCAAGGTCGTCGGCTCGTCCCTCATCGGCCAGGCGTACAACCTGCCGCTGAAGAAGGGCCAGGAGACCCCGGAACCCGACCTGAAATGGTTCCAGGGCCGTCCGCAGAACGGCCTCGGCAGCAACAGCGTCAACACCCAGTACAAGCTGATCCTCTCCGGCGCCACCAACCGGTCCGCCGACAACAAGGAGCTGATCGACTGGGTGACCGCCGCCAAGGCCGCCGTTGTCAAGGACAACTCGGTGAACGGCTACACGGTCAGGCCCTCCGACGTACCCGCCGACGCGGTGACCTCCTCCGGGTCCGGCCTCGACCCGGACATCTCCCCGCAGTACGCGGACATCCAGGTCCACCGGATCGCGGAGAGGAACGGCCTCTCCGTGGCCCAGGTGCGGGAGGTGGTCGACGACCACACCGAGCGCCGCACCCTCGGCTTCATCGGCGAGCCCCGGGTGAACGTCCTCGAACTCAACATCGCGCTCAAGGAACTCGTTTCGAAGAGCTGATGGAGTTACGCGATCCACAGGGGAGTTGGCGGGTCCGGGGAGAACCGGGTTCCGCCGACTCCCGCCGCCATAAGGCCGACCGCACGGCCTCCGCTGCTCATGGTCCGACGTACGACAGGAAGGCGCACGCCCATGACACGGGTGCTGGTGGTGGAGGACGACCCACAGCTCGTACGAGCCCTCGTCATCAATCTCCAGGCACGCCGGTACGGGGTCGACGTGGCCCCCGACGGCACCACCGCGCTCCGGCTCGCAGCCGCCCGTCAGCCCGACGTGGTGCTGCTCGATCTCGGGCTGCCCGACATGGACGGGGTCGACGTCATCAAGGGACTGCGGGGCTGGACCAGGGTGCCGATCCTCGTCCTGTCCGCGCGGCAGGCGTCCGAGGAGAAGGTCGCCGCGCTGGACGCCGGCGCCGACGACTACGTCACCAAGCCGTTCAGCATGAACGAACTGCTCGCCCGGCTGCGGGCCGCCGTCCGCCGCACCGAGGACCTGCCGCTCGCGCCGGGGGCGACCCTGGTGGAGACGGCTGATTTCACCATCGACCTGCTCGCCAAGAAGGCCGTACGGGGCGATCGCGACGTACGCCTCACGCCCACCGAGTGGCACCTGCTGGAGATCCTGGTCACCAGCCCAGGGCGCCTGATCACACAGAAACACCTGCTCCAGGAGGTCTGGGGCGTCTCCCAGAGCAACAAGACCAACTACCTGCGCGTCTACATGGCCCAGCTGCGGCGCAAACTGGAGACGGACCCTTCCCACCCCCGCTATCTCATCACCGAGCCAGGCATGGGCTACCGCTTCGAAGGGTGAACATGGCCCGCGGCGAGCTCCGGCGGTGCGCCTCGGACAGCATGGCGCGCGTGAGGACTGGCGGGACGAGCTGTCGAAGGCAGTTCGCATGGTCACTTCGGGTCGCGGTCGAACACCGCCTTCGACCAGCGGTAGCCGAGCGCCGCGAGGCCCAGGCACCAGACGATGGTGATCCACCAGTTGTCGCCGATCTCAGTGCCGAGCAGCAGCCCGCGCAGGGTCTCGATGGCGGGAGTGAACGGCTGGTACTCGGCGATCGGCTGGAACCAGCCCGGCATCGCGTCGACCGGCACGAAGGCGCTGGAGATGAGCGGCAGGAAGACCAGCGGCAGCGCGTTGTTGCTGGCTGCCTCGGCGCTGGGGCTGACCATGCCCATCCCGACCGCGATCCAGGTGAACGCCAGGGCGAAGAGCGTGAGCAGCCCGAATGCCGCCAGCCACTCCAGGACCGTGGCGTCCGTGGAGCGGAAGCCGATGGCCACGCCGACGGCGCCGACGAGGACCACGCTGATGAGCGACTGCAGCACGCTGCCGATGACGTGTCCGATGAGCACGGAGCCGCGGTGGATCGCCATCGTGCGGAAGCGGGCGGTGATGCCCTCGGTCATGTCCATCGAGACGGACACCGCTGTGCCGACCAGAGTGCCGCCGATGGTCATCAGCAGGATCCCCGGGACGAGATACGCGATGTACTCCGAGCGATCGGCGCCGCCACCGCCGATGCCCGCGCTCATCACGTCACCGAAGACATAGACGAACAGCAGCAGCAGGACGATCGGCGTCAGCAGCAGGTTCAGGGTCAGGGACGGGTAGCGCCGGGCGTGCAGGAGGTTGCGGCGCAGCATCGTGGTCGAGTCGCGTACGGCGAGCGGGATCCGGGTCGGGCGGGCGGGAGCCAGGGCGGAGCTCATCGGACAGCCTCACCTTTCTTGTCGGTTCGGTCGTTGCCGCCTGTCAGGGCGAAGAACACGTCGTCGAGGTCGGGGGAGTGCATGGTCAGCTCGTCGGCCTCGACACCGGCGGAGTCCAGCCAGTCGAGGAGGGAGCGCAACTCGCGCTGGCTGCCGTCGCTGGGGATCTGCAGCGCGAGTGCCTCGTCGTCCCGGGTGGCCTCGCGCAGTGCGGAGGCGGCGGACTGGTAGGCGTCCGGGTCGGTGAAGCGGAGCCGGATGTGACCGCCGGGGATCAGCCGCTTCAGCTCGTCGGCGGTGCCCTCGGCGGCGATCCTGCCTTCGTGCAACACCGCGATGCGGTCGGCGAGTTCGTCGGCCTCTTCCAGGTACTGGGTGGTGAGGAAGACGGTCACGCCGTCGGAGACGAGCTCGCGGATGATCTGCCACATGTTGTGGCGGGATCGCGGGTCGAGGCCGGTGGTGGGCTCGTCCAGGAAGATGATCCTGGGCTTGCCGACCAGGGTCATGGCGATGTCGAGTCGGCGCTTCATACCGCCGGAGTAGGTGGAGGCGGGCTTCTTCGCGGCCTCGGTGAGGTCGAACCGTTCCAGCAGTTCGGCGGTGACCCGCCGCCCCTCGTGCTTGGGCAGGTGGTGCAGGTCCGCCATCAGGAGCATGTTCTCCTCGCCGGTGATCAGTCCGTCGACGGCGGAGAACTGTCCGGTGACACCGACCGCGGCACGCACGCCGTCCGGTGACGTGGCGACATCGTGGCCCGCGACCTGGGCCTGTCCGCCGTCGGCGGTGACGAGCGTGGAAAGGATCTTCACGGCGGTGGTCTTACCGGCACCGTTCGGCCCGAGCAGCGCGAACACGGACCCGGCCGGGATACGCAGATCGATGCCGTCGAGGACGGTCTTGTCGCCGTACGACTTGCGCAGACCGACGGTGGAGACGGCGGCGGGCGACCGCGGATCGTCGCTCCTTCTGGGCGTGGGCATGACAGATGAAGGCATGGGGCCCTCCGGTCGAAGGCTGAAGTGGGTGGGGGCCGGAGCTGGTTGAGGATGTAGTGCTCAGGCCCTGGCGCGGCGGACGTCGATGTTGCCGTACTTGGTACGGGCGCGGACCTTGACCGTGTCCTCGGTCCGCTCCGGGCTCTCGGACGCGGTGAGCGTGTTGCGCACCTGGCCGGAGCCCGAGCTGACGTCGAGCCAGGCGGCCGTGCCCACGCGGACGCCGATGTCGATGGCGCCGTAATTGGTCTCCAACTGGACGGTTCCGCGGGCAACTTCGCCCACCCGCAGGGTGCCGTGGGCGGTGGTGGCGGTGACCGAGTCCTCGGCCCGCCGGATCTCGATGTCGCCGTTGGCGCCGCTCACCCGCAGCTCGCCGGTCGCGGCGTCGACCGTAGTGGTGCCGTGGGAGTTCTTCAGGACGGCGGGGCCGTCGAGGATGCCTACGCGCAGGCTGCCGGAGCTGGTGGTGATCTCGGCCCGGCCCTCGACCCGGTCCACGGTGATCGAGCCGTGCGACGCGGTCAGCTGGAGCGGACCCGTCGTGTCGAGGCGGACATCGCCGGAGGAGGTCTTCACGTTGACCTCACCGAGGCGGCCCTCGCCCAGCACCTGGGCCCAGGCACCCGTCATCTCGATGCGGGAGTCCGTGGGCAGTTCGACCGTCACGTCGACCGTGCCGGTGCGGCCGAGCCCGAGCAGATTGCCCTTGGGTGTCCTGACGGTCAGTGCGCCGCCCGTGTACGTGACGTCGGTCTGCTCGGCCGCCCGTACGTCCACGTCCTTCTTCGGGTCGCGGGGCCGCACATCGACGACCGTGTCGAGGCGGTCGCCCGCGGTGAACTGGATGGAACCGGCCTCCACGCGCGCCGTGACCGAGATCGCTTCAGGAGTGTCGAAAGAAGGCATGGCTGTCCCGTCCTCTTGAGTCTTTGGATCGTCCCCGCTGGTGGGACGCGGTGTGGGTGAAGTGGTGTGGAGGGGGGTGCGACTAGCGCACCCAGCCCGTGAAACTCTGCCCGACGGTCTGGGCCTTCTCCGTCGTACGCGGCCGGGTCCCGCCGTCGACCGCGGCCGACACGGCGCGCACCAGCCAGGCGTTGACCGACAGGCCCTCGCGGGTCGCGGCCTCCTCGGCGCGAGTCTTGAGGTGGGCCGGCAGACGCAGGTTGACGCGGGCGGTGCCCCCGTCGTCGCCGTCGGCCGGGACCGGGGCCCTGAACGGCTCGGCGGGCGCGACCGGCTCGGCGGGGGCGCCGCCATAGGTGGGCGGCGGTGTCACCACGAAGTCTGGGTCGAGCCCGCGCAGCCGTACGTCGACCGAGCCGGGGGCGAGTTCACGGGTGATCTCGTCCATCGCGGCGGAGAGCATGTTGAGCATGGTCAGACGGGTGGCCGACTCCAGGGGAGCGGTGAGCCTCTCGGCCAGCTCGCGGGCTTCTTCGCCGCCGGCTTCGGCGGCCACCGCGAGTTCACGGCGGAGGGAGTCGACATACGGGGTGAGGTCCATGACGCCATGATGGCACCAATGCAGTGCCACATGCAACCCCGAGTGGTGCCTCCATGTGGTGGGACCGTGTTCTCTGGTGCGCGAAATGGCGTCAGTGACCTCTTCCGGTGCCATCTGGAGCCTTTCGGTGCGCTGCGGCGTCCCTACTGGGGCGCCAATTTGGGCTCGTAGTGGCGCCACGTGTGTGCCATAGTGGCATCACTAACCGCGCACTCCCGGTCTCGCAGGCGAGGGGCGCGCGTTTTCGCTGAGTGAGCCATCGAAGGGGTCGGACCATGGAGTCAGCGCACAGCCAGGAGCAGACGGCGCCCGCTGCCTTCGCCGCCTTCGCCCGCTTCGTGCTCTTCGGCGGTGGGGTAGGGGTCGCCTCAAGCCTCGCCGTGGCGGCCCTGGCCTCCTGGATTCCATGGGCTGTGGCCAACGCCCTGATCACCGTGGTCTCCACGCTCCTCGCCACCGAGTTGCACGGCCGGTTCACCTTCGGGGGCGGGCGCGCGACCTGGCGCCAGCATGCGCAGTCGGCCGGGTCCGCAGCGATCGCCTACGCGGTCACCTGTGCGGCAATGCTGCTCCTGCAGCAGCTGGTGGCGGCGCCGGGTGCGGTCCTCGAGCAGGTCGTCTACCTCTCGGCCTCAGCATTCGCCGGTGTCGCGCGATTCACGTTGCTGCGTCTCGTCGTCTTCGCGAGGAGCCGCTCGCAGGCCGCGCCCACCGGTGGCACCGCCCTTGGCGTGCAGGCGACCGTGGCCCGCACCGCGGCCCCGGCCGGCCCCGCAGTCCTCTGCCACGCCGCCTGAGCCTTCCGCCGCGCGGGAGGCCACCGGACCGAACCAGACCGGACACCCACCTGCCCGGACCGCACTGACCACCTCAGCGGGACGGCAGTGCACATCCGGACGCCGAGGTCGACCTCGACCTCGGCGTCCGGATCTTGTTCAGCTGTCGTAGGTGTGAAAACCGCGGCCGCTCTTGCGGCCGAGGTGACCCGCGGCGACCATCCGGCGCAGGAGAGCGGGCGGTGCGTACAGCGGCTCCTTGTACTCCTCGTACATCGACTCGGCCACGGCCTGGGCGGTGTCGAGGCCGATGAGGTCGAGCAGGCGCAACGGCCCCATGGGGTGCGCGCACCCGAGTTCCATGCCCCGGTCGATGTCGTCCGGCCGCGCGGAGCCCGACTCCACCATCCGTACCGCGCTGAGCAGGTAGGGCACGAGGAGGGCGTTGACGACGAAGCCGGAACGGTCGGGCGCCTGGATGGCCTGTTTGCCCAGCTGCTCGGCGAAGCCGCGGGTCCGCCGCACCGTGTCCGCGCCGGTGACGAGGGAGGGAATGACCTCGACCAGCTGCTGCACGGGGACGGGGTTGAAGAAGTGCAGACCGATGACCCGCTCGGGCCGCTCGGTGACGACGGCGAGATCGACGACGGGGATCGAGGAGGTGTTGGTGGCCAGGACCGCCGTAGGGTCTTCGATCGCCTTGTCCAGGTCGCGCAGGACACCGGTCTTGATGTCGCGGTTCTCGGCGACGGCCTCGACGACGAACTGGCGGTCGGCCATGTCACCGAGGTCACGGGTGAAGGAGAGCCGGCCGAGGGTCTGGTCTCGTTGTTCCTCGCTGAGCTTGCCACGCCGCAGGCCCCGGTCGAGGGAGGCGGTGAGCCGGCGGCGGCCTGCCTCGACCGCGTCATGCGTGGCCTCGGCGACACGGACGTCGATGCCGCTACGGGCGGCGACTTCGGCGATGCCGGAGCCCATGAGGCCGCATCCGACGACGCCGAGACGGGTGACGGGATCCATCCGGGGTCCGTCCTTTCTGGTGAGCGGGTCTGGTGAGCGGGAAGTGATCGGCGTCAGAGATCGAGGACGAGACGAGGCCCGCACGAGCGGGAGACGCAGATGAGCATGGTGTCGCCGGCGGCTCGTTCGTCCTCGGTCAACAGCGAGTCGCGGTGGTCGGGTGTGCCGTCCAGTACGTCGGTCTCGCAGGTGCCGCACGTGCCTTCCCGGCAGGAGAAGTCGACCGTGACGCCGGCCCCCTCCACGGTTTCGAGCACCGAACGGTCCGGCGGCACGGTGAGGGTGAGGCCGGAACGGGCGAGCTCCAGCTCGAAGGCCGTGGCCGCGCCGGTCCCGGTCGTCGCGACCGGGGTGAACCGTTCGACGCCCAGCGTGCCGGGCGGCCAGTCCGCGCACTGCTCCTGCACCGCCCGCAGCAGGGGCTCGGGACCGCAGGCGTGCACCAGGGTGCCCTCCTTGGGCACGTCGAGGTGGGCGGCGAGGTCCAGGAGGCCGTACTCGTCCTGCGGGCGGACGAGTACCCGGTCGCCGTGCGGGACGAGGCGGTCCAGGAATGCCATGGAGGTCCGGGTGCGGCCGCCGTACAGCAGACGCCAGTCGGCCCCGGCGGCCTCGGCGGCCTCGACCATGGGAAGGATGGGCGTGATGCCGACGCCGCCTGCGACGAACAGCTGGCGGGTGGCCGGCCGCAGCGGGAAGTTGTTCCGCGGTCCGCGGACCCGCACGGTGGAGCCTTCACGCAGGTGGTCGTGGACGTACGCGGAACCGCCGCGGCCCTCCGGTTCGCGGAGCACGGCGATCTGCCAGGCCTCGCGTTCGGCCGGGTGTCCGCACAGGGAGTACTGACGGACCAGGCCGTCGGCGTCACCGTCCAGGAGCACGTCGATGTGGGCGCCGGGCGCCCAGACGGGGAGCATGCCGCCGTCGGGGCGGCGCAGGGTCAGGGAGACGACGCCGTCGGCGGCGAGGGCGCGGGCGGCCACCGTGAGGGTGGTCGGGACCGAGGGCAGTTGGTCGTTCATGCTGGTTCGGCTCCCGGTCTCAGGCCTGCGTCGGTACATGCAGCAACAGCGCGTCACCCTGACCGCCGCCCCCGCACAGGGCCGCCGCTCCGACGCCGCCTCCGCGCCGGCGCAGTTCCGTCGCCAGGGTCAGCACCAGCCGGGCTCCGGTCATGCCGACCGGGTGACCGAGCGCGATGGCTCCGCCGTTGACGTTCACCTTGTCCAGTGGGATGTCCAGTTCGCGTACGGAAGCCAGGGCCACTCCGGCGAACGCCTCGTTGATCTCGAACAGATCCAGGTCGGCGGCCTTCAGCCGGCCGTCCCGCTCCAGGGCGTCGCGGACGGCGCCGGCCGGCTGGACGAGCAGTGAGGGGTCGGGGCCGGCGACCGTGCCGTAGGCGCCGATCTCGGCGAGCGGCGTCAGGCCCTCCCGCCGGGCGCGCTCCGCGCTCATCACGACGACGGCCGCGGCGCCGTCGGAGAGCTGCGAGGAGTTGCCGGCGGTGATGGTGCCCGTGCCGGAGAAGGCCGGCCGCAGGCGGCCCAGGGTCTCGGCGGTGCTTCCCGGCCGTACGCCCTCGTCGGTGTCCACCACCGTCTCGCCTCGGTGTCCGGCCACCGTGACGGGGGCGATCTCCTCGGACCACGCGCCCGACTGCTGGGCGTGGGCGGCCCGTTGATGGGAGAGCGCGCTGTACTCGTCCTGTTCCTGCCGGGTCAGGGCGAACGGCTGCTGGTAGCGCTCGGTGGCCGCGCCCATGGAGACGCCGTCGAAGGCGCATACGAGGGCGTCCCGGTCGAGGGCGTCCTCGACCGCGTTCGAGCCGTACTTCCAGCCGGCGCGTGATCCGCGCAGCAGGTGCGGGGCGCCGGACATGGACTCCATGCCGCCCGCGACGACCACCTCGTGACGGCCGGAGGCGATCATGAGGTCGGCCAGGGCGATGGCGTGCAGGCCGGACGGACAGAGCTTGTTGACGGTGCTCGCCGGTACGGAGAAGGGGATGCCGGCGAGGACCGCGGCCTGCCGGGCCGGGTTGGGGCCGGCGCCGGCCTGCACCACATGCCCCATGACGACGGCCTGCACGGCCCGCGGGTCCAGAGGGACGGCGGCCAGAGCCGCGCGGATGGCGTGGGCGCCGAGATCGACCGCGGACAGCGGGCTGAGGGCGCCCAGCAGTTTGCCGATGGGCGTCCTTGCTCCGGCGACGATGACGGATCCGGGCATGGCCGGGACCTCCTGGGGTGTGGGACGGTCAGACGACGGGGTCGACGGCGCGTTCGGCGATCATGTGGGCGGTCTCGTTCACCGAGTGCAGAACGACTCGTCCGCCGGGCATGCGCCGCACCCGGCTGACCGAGGTGTAGCCGGGGTGGAACCAGAACATCGTCGGCAGACCGAGCACTGTCGCGAGATAGGTGTTGGTGATGCCGCCGTGGCACACGGCGGCGACCCGTCCGCCGGGATGGGCGTCGAGGATGGTGTCCATGGCGCGCACGGCCCGCCCGCGGAAGGCGTCCCAGTCCAGGTCGGGCACGAAGTCCTCGAAGCGTCCCTCGGCGAGCGCCGCCGCCCGGGGGTCACCCGTGCCGATCTGCTCCGGTGGGGTGTAGGGCTGGGACACGTCCGTGTCCCACTCGCGCAGGTCGTCGAGGACGGTGGCCGTCAGGCCGGTGAGCCGTTCCAGGGGCGCCATGGTCTCGCGGGCCCGCTGGAACGGGCTGACGTAGAGGGCGTCGAGTTTTTCGTGTGCCAGCCAGTCGGCGAGGCGTTCGGCCTGGGCGGTGCCCTCCGGCGACAGACCCGGGTCGAACACGCCCGCCACGGGGAGGCCGTGCCGGACGAGAAGGAGTTCGGTCATGGATGATCCTTAGGTATGTGGGAGCGGCTCAGCCGGCGATGGTGCGTTCCGAGCCCCAGTAGGGGCGGCGCATCGCGCGCTTGTCGAGCTTGCCCATGGCGTTGCGCAGCAGCTCGGGAACGACCTCGTACGACTTCGGGCACTTGTAGGCGGCGAGGCGCTCGCGGCAGAAGGCCTCCAGCTCGCCGGCGGGCGGCTCGTCCCCGGCGACCACGACCAGCGCCCGCAGCGACTCGCCGAAGTCCGGGTCGGGCACGCCGATCACGGCGACCTCGACGACCGCGGGGTGCCGGCGCAGGACCGCCTCGCTCTCGGCCGGGTACAGGTTCACGCCGCCGGAGACCACGACGTCCGCAGCCCGGTCGGTGATGAAGATGTAGCCGTCGGCGTCGATGTAGCCGATGTCGCCGAGCGTGAAGACGCCGGGGGAGAGATAGGCGGCCTTGGTCTTGTCGGGGTCCGCGTGGTAGCGGACACCTTGGTCGTCGGGCGCCCGGAAGGCCAGCAACCCGCGTTCCCCGGAGGGTAGTTGCCCGCCCTCGTCGTCCGTGACGAGCACCTCGAACGGGGGGTGTACCCGCCCGACCGAGCCCGGGTGCGCCAGCCACTCGGTGCTGCTGATGCGGGCCACGGTTCCCGCTTCGCTGGCGCCGTACGACTCGGTGAGCACCGGACCGAACCAGTCGATCATGGCGCGCTTGACGTCCGGCGGGCACGCGGAGCCGGTGTGGGAGACCTGCCGCAGGCTGGAGACGTCGTACCGGGCGCGGACGTCCTCCGGGAGGGCGAGCAGTCGTTGGAAGTGGGTGGGCACCATCACCGTCGAGGAGACCCGCCACTTCTGCACCCGGCTGAGGAACGACTCCGCGTCGTATCTGCCGAGGACGACCACCGGCTGACCGGCCGCCAGGTGCCGCAGCGAGGTCAGTGGCGCGTTGTGCTGCAGCGGACCGCACACCAGGTGGGGTCCCGGCGGGAATCCCGGTCGGGCGGACATCGCGGCGAGGTAGGCGGAGCTGTCGGCGACCGGGCCGCTCACCCAGCGCACCTCGGTGCCGCGTGCTCGTCCGGTGGTTCCCGAGGTGTACACGAGCGGAGGCCGGGCGGGCCGGTCCGTCGGGAGGGTGTGTCCGGCGGGCGCGGCGGCCAGCCACTTGTCCCAGTCGAAGGCGTGCCCGGCCAACGGGGTTCCGTGCGTCACGATCGGCAGACCCAGTTCCCGGGCCGCGTCGAGGGCGGCGCCCGCGCCGGCCGGTCCCGCGACGATGCCGGTCACACCCGCGTCGGTGATCTGGTCGACGAGCTCGCCCGAGGTGAGGTTCCGGGAGGTGGCCACGGTCCCCACTCCGGCTCGCAGGCCCGCCAGATGGGCCACCAGCGTCGGAATCGCGTTGTCGCCGAGGACGGCGATCCGGTCGCCGGGGCCGGGCGCGAACTCCAGCAGCCGGGCCGCCGCCCGGGCCACCTGGTCGGCGAGGCCGGACCAGGACAGCACTCCGAAGTCGTCCGCCAGGGCGGGTTCCTCGGGTGTCTCCTGGGCGCGACGGTCGAGTGGCAGCAGCGACATGGCTCCTCCGGCGGCTCCGCGGTCCTCTCCCGATGTCGACGGGAGAGAGGGAATGCGGAGACTGTAGCGTTTATCAAGAAAGTACGGAACACTCTGACCTCAGACGAAGCCGTTCCCGCATGTTCCAGCGGTGCAAGAGATCCACGGCCCACTCACCGTTACTCAAACTGTCGTCTGGTAAGTACCCGAGGAGGAGCCATGTCCCAGCCCGATCCGGACGCATGGCGCCAGCAGGTCCGGCAGTGGCTGGCCACGGTGCTCGAACCGGCGCCGGCGCCGGAGTCCACCACCCAGGCCGCCGACCTCGCCGTGTTCCACAACCTTCCGGAGGACGAGGAACGCCTCCTGCTGGATCGCTGCCGCGCCTATCAGCGGGCCCGCTTCGACGCCGGCTACCAGGCGCTGACACTCCCCGAGGACAAGGGCGGCGCGGGCCTGAGCGCCGCGCACGTGGCGGTCTTCGCCCAGGAGGAGTCCGCGTTCGAGGTGCCGCCGTCCACCGAGCTGATCAGTGTCACGGTGCGCCTGGTCGCGATGGCCGTCTCCCTGTTCGGAACGGACGAGCAACGACGCGACCACGCCCGCGCGTTCCTGCGCACCGACCTGCTGGCCTGCCAGCTCTTCAGCGAACCCGGCGCCGGCTCCGACCTCGCGGCCCTGCGCACCCGCGCCCGGCAGGACCGCGAGGAGTGGGTGATCGACGGCCAGAAGGTGTGGACGTCGGGCGCCCAGTTCGCCGACTACGGTCTGCTGCTCGCCCGGACCGACCCGGACGTCGTCAAACAGGCAGGCATCACCGCCTTCCTGGTCCCGATGGACGCACCCGGAGTGGAGGCGCGCCCCATCCGGCAGATGAGCGGCGGCGCCTCCTTCAACGAGGTCTTCCTCAGCGGCGTACGCGTCCCGGACCGGCTCCGGATCGGGCGACCGGGCCAGGGCTGGGAGGTCGCCAACGCCACCCTCGCCTTCGAGCGGACCGCATCCGGCAGCGGCAACCGCCGCAAGGGCGGCACCTTCCCCGACGTCCTCGCGCTCGCCCGCTCCCTCGGCCGGACCGGGGACCCACTCGTCCGCCAGCGCCTGGCCGACCTTTACGTCCGCGCCGCCCTGCGTACGGCCACCGTCGACCGCGTCGCCAGGACGAGCGCCGCCGGCGGCCGGCCGGGTCCGGAGGCCTCGTTGACCAAGCTCATGGCCTCCGAACTGCTCACCCGCACCGGCCAGGTCGCCGCCGAGCTGATGGGAGCGCGGATCAGCGCCGACACCGGGGAACCGGGCACCTTCGCCTGGACCCAGCATCTGCTCGGCGCCCCCGGCTACCGGCTGGCCGGAGGCACCGACCAGATCCAGCGCAACCTGATCGGCGAACGGGTCCTCAAGCTGCCGCCGGAACCCCGGGTGGACCGGGCGCCCTTCTCGGAGCTTCCCGGCGACTAAAAGGCTTCCAAGCGGCTTTCTCACAAAGGAGTGACATCGATGGAACTGGGACTGACAGGCGCGAAGGCGCTGGTGACCGGTGCGAGCCGGGGTATCGGCCGGGCGATCGCCGAGACCCTGGCCGCCGAGGGCTGTGCACTGGCCCTGTGCGCCCGGGGCGAGGAAGGGCTGGCCAAGGCGGCCGCCGAACTGCGGGGCGAAGGGGCCACCGTCTTCGCGGAACCGGTCGACGTCACCGACCCGGCCGCCCTCGCGGGCTTCGTGGAGCGGGCGGCCGGTGAACTCGGCGGACTGGACCTGCTGGTGTCCAACGTCTCGGCGGGCAACGTCAAAGGGCCCGAGTCGTGGGAGGCCAGCCTGCGCGGCGACCTGATCCCGTTCGCCGGCCTCGTCGAGGCGGCTCTTCCCCATCTGGAGGCATCCGACCGGGCCGCCGTCGTGGCCATCGGCACCACCAACGCCTCCGACACCGCCCGCCCGGCGGGCGCCAACTCCTACTCCGCGCTGAAGGCCGCCGTCGTCCAGCACGCCTCGGCCCTCGCCCATGCCCTCGCACCGAAGGGCATCCGCGTCAACACCGTCTCGCCCGGCCCGATCGACTTCCCCGGCGGCGCGTGGGAGACCATCCGCACCAGCCGCCCGGAGGTCTACGAGGAGGTGCTCGCCAAGCTGCCGATCGGCCGCTACGGCACCGCCGAGGACGTGGCCGCCGCGGTGGCGTTCCTGCTCGGCCGGACGGGCTCCTTCTGCGTCGGAGTCAACCTCGTGGTGGACGGCGGGCTGCTGACCCGCGTCCAGTACTGAGCCGTGGCGGGCCCGGCAGGCCGCCTGGACGCCGTACTGGTCTGCGGCGGCAGATGGCACGACTTCGACCACGCGCGGCTCAGGCTGCTGGAAATGCTGGGCGCCCACCCCCGGGTCCGCACCAGGGTCTATCAGGACTACGACTGCCTCCCCGCGCTGGAGCAGGCTGATCTGCTGATCAGCTACACCTGCGATGTGCGGCCCCGCCCGGCGCAGCGGGACGCGCTGGCACGCTTCACCGCGCGGGGCGGGCGCTGGCTCGCCCTGCACGGCACCAACGCGGTGATCGAGGCACCCGCCCCCGGCGGCCCCCGGACGTTCTCCACCCCCCGGCTGCTCGGGCAGCTGGCCGAGGTGCTCGGCAGCCAGTTCCTGGCGCACCCGCCCATCGAGCCGTACGAGGTGCGCGTGACCCGGCCCGACCATCCGCTGGTCGCCGGGATCGAACCGTTCACCGTCACCGACGAGCTGTACGTGTGCGAGCTGCACGGTGAGCTGGAAGTGCTGCTGCACGCCGAGTACACCGGGCCCTGCCGCGGCTTCGAGGAGGGCGACACGGCAGCGCTGGACGCCGCGGCCCGCCCCGTCCTCTATCTGAAACGGCACGGTCTCGGCGAGGTCTGCTACTTCACCCTCGGCCACTGCCGGGGCCGGTACGACATGCAGGACCTCGGCGTGGCCGACACCGGGCGCGTGGACCGGGGCCCCTGGGAGACACCGGAGTTCCTGACGGTGCTCGGGCGGTGTCTGGAGCGGGTGGTGGGCGCCGAGCGTCCGGTCACCGCACCGGCGTCGGCCTGACGTGTCTGGGCCCGAGTCCCTGCGGGGGCCCGGGCCCAGACACGCACGCGTGGCTCAGCCGTGCGGCAGCACGACCGCGCGCCCGCCCACCTCCCCGGCGTGCAGGCGCTCGTACGCCCGGGGCGCGTCCTCGATCGAGTAGGTCTCGATGTGGGAGGAGACGAGCCCCTGCCTCGCCAGTTCGAGGACCTCGATCAGCTCGCGGCGGCTGCCCCAATAGGGAGCGCAGACGGACACCTCGAACGGCAGACCGCCGCCGAAGCCGACCGCGAGAGTGCCACCCCCGATGCCGACGACGGTGACATCGCCCGCCACCGCCACCGAAGCGGCGGCCAAGGCCAGGGTCGCCTCGGCCCCCACGAAGTCCAGCACCACCTCGGCCCCGATGCCGTCGGTCAGCTCCCGCACCCGGGCCGCCGCCTCGCCGTCGGAGAGCAGCGTCTCGTGGGCGCCGACCGCGCGGGCCAGTTCCAGCTTCTCCTTGCCGACATCGAGGGCGACCACCCGGGCAGGGGTCAACGCCCGCAGCAGTTGTACGGCGATGTGGCCCAGACCGCCGACGCCGACCACCACCGCGGTGCTGCCGGGCACGAGCTTGGGCAGGGACGCGCGGATCGCGTGGTACGGCGTCAGGCCGGCGTCCGTCAGGGGCGCGGCCTGCGCCGGGTCCAGCCCCTTCAGTGGCACCAGATGGCGCGGCGAGTCCACCACCATGTACTCCGCGAGCGCACCCGGCCGACCGAGCCCGGGCGGCATGATGCCGAGCCCGGCAGCGTGCGGGCAGGAGTTCTCTCTGCCCTCCGCGCACGCCCGGCACAGACCACACCCCCACGGGCCGTACACCGCCACCTCGTCGCCCTCGGCCACTCCCCTGACCCCGCTGCCCAGCCCCGCGACGGTGCCGACGCCCTCGTGGCCCAGCGTCATCGGCAGGGGATAGGGGAACTGCTCCTGCGGCCAGCTCATGACCGCCAGGTCCGAGTGGCACAGCCCCGCGGCCGTCACCTTCAGCAGCACCTGACCCGGGCCCGGCTCGGGCACGGGAACCTCGACGACCTCGGGCGCGCTGCCCACCGTCCGGTACTGAACCGCCTTCATCCTGAGAACTCCTCGTCCGGGGCGGACACGTCGTCGGTCTCGGCGACCGTGGGCGCCTTGTGGCGGCGCAGGACCGCCGGCAGGGTGATCCGCCCACCCGTGAGAACGAGCGCGACGATGAGGACGGAACCGGTGAACAGGCTCGCGGCCCACTGCGCGCTGGTGGCGAGTCCGAGCCCGGTGATGCCGGTGCCGAGCAGCAGCACAGCGATCACCGTCCCCCAGGCGTTGAACCGGCCCGCACGCAACTGGGTCGCCCCGACGAAGGCCGCCGCGTAGGCCGACAGCAGATACGGGGTGCCCGCGCTCGGCGATCCGGACCCCACAGAGGACGCGAAGACGACTCCCGCGAAGCCCGCGAGCAGCGCGGACGTCACCAGGGTCAGAAAGCGCAGCCGGTTGGTGCGCACTCCCTGCAGGCGTGCCGCGTCGGCGTTGAAGCCGGTCGCGTACAACCGGCGCCCGGTCGCGGTGTGCTCCAGCAGGAACCAGATGGCCGTCGCGGCGAGCAGCAGATACAGCACCGGCAGGGTGATGCCACCGACGTCCAGCTGGGCGATGTTGGCGAACGGCTTGGCCAGCAGCTTCACCCCGGTGATGGAGCTGTCGTTGGTGACCATGGTGATCAGGGACTGGATCAGCGCTCCGGTGGCCAGGGTGGCGATGAACGAGTCGACCCGCAGCACCACCACCACGACCCCGTTGACCAACCCGATCAGCAGGGCGGCGGTCATCGCCAGGGCGATCGCGGTGCCGGGGCCGAGCCCTTTGGTGACCATGAAGTAGGCGGTCAGCACACTGGTGAGGGACATGGTGTAGGCGACCGACAGATCGAAGACGCGTGCGGTCAGCGGGAGTACGACGCTGAGCGCCACCAGTCCGGCCACCGCGTTGCCGTTCAGGACCTGCTTGACCGTGGTGACGGTCGGGAACGTGTCCGGCGCCCACACGGAGAAGAGGACGATGATCAGCAGCCACACGTAGACGGCGCCGATGGTGCGGAACGACAGGGCTGCCACCGCCCGTCGGCTCAGCGTGCCCAGGGTCCGTGCGCCGGACACCGTGGGCACCTCCGTTCCGCTCGGCCGGAGCTCGGCGGTCCGGGTCGGGGTGGATGTCATGTCACTCGGTTCCTTCCATGGCGTGGACCAGCGCGGGCTCGGTGATGTCCCGGCCGCTGATCTCCCGTACGATCCGGCCGTCCCGTACCACCAGGACCCGGGTGCACAGGGCGAGCAGGTCCTCGGTGTCGGACGAGGACACGATCACGCCCATCCCGTGGTCGGCCTGACGCTCTATCAGGTCGTACAGCTGCAGACGGGTCGCGATGTCGACGCCCGCCGTGGGTTCGCACAGCACCAGTACCGGCGGCTGCTGGGCCAGGCAGCGGGCCACCACGACCTTCTGCTGGTTGCCGCCGCTCAGCGTGGTGATCCGGGCGCCGCGGCCGGCGGTGCGCACCCCGACCCGCCGGATCCATTCCTCGGCGAGTGAGGATTCGCGGCGCCGGTGCAGCCGCCCGGCCCCGGCGCGGAGCCGGTCGAGCAGCGGGAGGGTGAGGTTCTCGCCGACCGAGAAGTCACCGATCACGCCCTCGCCGGCCCGGTCCGCGGGAACGAGAGGAATACCGAGCCGCCCCGCGTCCTTCGCCTCGCCCCAGCGCGGGGAGCGCTCCGGTACCCGCACCTGGCCGCGCACGGGTCCGCCGTACGCCCCGCACACCGCGTACGGCACCACCTCGTGGCCCGAGCCGACCAGGCCGGTGATGCCCAGCCGCTCGCCCCGGGCCACGGTGAAGTCGACGCCGTGCAGCGGACCGGCCGACAACCCGCGCACCTCCAGCACCGCCTCGGCGCCATCGGCAACGGGCCGCGGCCGGTGCTCGGTCTCCGTCTCCTCGCCCGCCATCAGCTCCGCCAGCGACCGGGGAGTGAGCTCGTCGACCCGGCGGGTGGCGATCCGGCGACCGCCGCGGATCACGGTGACCCGGTCGGCGAGCGCGAAGATCTCGTCCATCCGGTGCGAGACGTACAGGACGCTGGCACCGGAGTCGCGGATCTCCCGCACGATGTCGAAGAGCCGGGCCACCTCCCCGGGCGGCAGCACCGCGGTCGGCTCGTCGAGCACGAGGACGCCACGGCGGCCCTCCCAGCCCTGCAGGGCGGCGGCGATGGCCACCACCGCGCGCTGGACGGGGGTGGCGGTCGACAGGGGACGGCGTACGTCGATGCCGAGGCCGAAACGTTCGACCAGGGCGGTCGTACGGCGTTCCATCTCCGGCCAGCGGATGTTGCCCAGGGCCGTACGGGCGAAGCCGCGGCTGAGGGCGAGGTTGTCCGTGGCGCTCAACTCGCCCACCAGGCCCAGCTCCTGGTGGACGAAGCGGAGCCGGTCGTGCCGGGAGCCGGTGACCTGGCCCAGGTCGAACGGCTCGCCGTCGAGTTCGGCGGCCGCTCCCGGGGCTGCGTGGTGATACCCGGCGAGGATCTTGATGAGGGTCGACTTGCCGGAGCCGTTGGGCCCGATCAGCGCATGGATCTCGCCGTGGGCGATGTCGAGGTCGACGTCCTGGAGTGCCTGGGTCGCGCCGAATCGCTTCGACAGCCCGGACACCCGCAGCACGGGCCGGTCGGTCTCCTGCGTCCCGGCCGACCCGAGCGACGTTTCAGCGTGCACCGTTGCTCCTTCCGGCGCTCAGCTCAGACCCCAGAGCGCCTTGAACTGCGCCTGGTAGTCCTCGACGAGCGGGAAGTCGCCGTCTGCGGACGGGAGGTTGTCCTTGCCTGTGATCAGCATGTTGGGCAGCACCGCCTTCTGATCCACCGCCATGGACTGGCCGGTGAAGTGGCGGGCCAGCGCGTCGACCTGGAGCCAGGCGGCCTCGTGGGAGTTGAGAGCCATGGCGGCGTCGCTGAGACCGCCCTCGATGTACTGGTAGTTCTGCGCGTCGCCGACGTTCACCGCGATGTGCTTGCCGGTGATGCCGGCGGTCTTCAGTGCGGCCGGCACGCCCACGTTGAGCAGGCCCAGCGAGAAGACGATGTGGGTCACCTTCGGGTGCGAGCGGACGTAGGAGACCACGCGGTCCGGCATGTCCTTGCCGATCGCGGTGATCGGTACGTCGACGGTGTCCAGCCCGCAGCCCGCGCACCACTGCTGGTACTTGGCCGCGAACGTGTCCTTGACGGGCTTCAGGATGGTGTACGCGGGCAGGTCGAAGTAGACGGTGTCGGCGTTGGCGCCGCTGTCCGACACCACCCACGAGGCGAGCATCTCGCCCTGGACGGCGACGTCCTTCGGCCCGTTCTTCAGCAGGGAGATGCCGTCGCCGGCCACGTCGTCGGCGTTCGACTGGATGACCGGGATCCCCGCCTGCTTCAGTTGCGCCAGCTGCTTGGCGTACACCGCGCGCGGGAACCCGGAGGCTACGACGGCGTCCGGCTTGTCGCGCAGTGCCTGCTCGTAGGCGGCCTGGACGGACTCCGGTGTGCCCTGCGTGGCGATCTGCTTGACGTCCCAGCCGAGTTCCTTGGCCCCGGCGGTGAAGAAGTCGGCCAGATCCTTGCAGGACTGCACGCCGCAGAGGATGAAGTCGACCTTCTTGCCCGCGGGGATCTTCTTGCCCACCGGTGCGGTGACGGGGATCTTGTCCGGGCGCGCCGAGTACTTCGTCATGGCCGCACGGGCCGCGCTCAGCCCGGCGGGGTCGGCGCCCGCGGCCTTGGCGGAGTCGGCGGCCGGAGTGGTGTCGGTGCCGCACGCCGCCAGGGTGAGCAGGGCGGTGACGGGGACGATCGCGGTGAGCGCGCGACGGAGCGCGCGTCCGGGTCTGGGACTCATCGTTGAGTACTCCCGTGGTGTGGGCCTGCGCTGCGGCGGCCCGCGTCGCTTGTGCGTCCGCGGCGGCCGGCTCTGTCAGGCGGGATCCGTTGCCGCCCGGTCCGGGACGGCACGCATGGGTGATCGAAAGCTGCGTGGATCGCCGTCGTGGGGTACGGCGCGGGCCGTCGGGATGACCGGGCGGCGCTGTGGCCGAGACGGGCGGAACGCCACCTCTGGCCGTGGAGAAACTTTTGAGGCTCTACAGCCTCGGATGCGACGGAGTGTGACACGCCCCGACCGGCTTGGGGAGGGGTTGGTCCTCACTAATTCAAGGTGAACGTCGCGTCGGTGATTCAGTGAGTGTTGCTCCTGACCGCGATCGATAACTACACTCACTCTAAAGTTTCTGTCGGAGGAGCGAAGATGGACGATACGTCGGAGACGGGCCCGGCGCGGTGCCCCGGACCCAGCGTCCAGGACTATCTCGACCGGGACAGCCGGCCGGTCCCCAAGGCGCTGAGGTTCGACCACAACGACCACATCGGCAGCGAGGACGTCGACGCCGCCCGCTTCACCTCCCGCGCCTGGGCCGAACGCGAGATGGAACAGGTCTGGCGGCGCGTGTGGCAGTTCGCCTGCCTGGAGAGCGAGATCCCCGAGGTCGGCGACCACGAGATCTACGAGATCGGTGACGACTCACTGATCGTGGTGCGCACGGCCCCCGAGGAGATCCGCGCGTACGTCAACGTCTGCCTGCACCGCGGCCGCAAGCTGCGCACCAGCGGCGGCAACGTCGGCGAGTTCCGCTGCCCCTTCCACGGCTTCGCCTGGAACCTCGACGGCAGCATGCAGAGTCCGCCCTGCGCCTGGGACTTCCCGCACGTCAGCCCCGAGAAGTTCTCGCTGCCCGAGGCCCAGGTGGCCACCTGGCGCGGCTTCGTCTTCATCAACATGGACCCGTACGCCGAGTCCTTCGAGAGCTACCGCGGCACCTTCGACGACTACTACATCTGGCCGCTGGAGAACCGCTACAAGTCGCTGCACATCGCCAAGGTGCTGCCCTGTAACTGGAAGGTCGCCCAGGACGCGTTCATCGAGTCCTTCCATGTGATCGCCACGCACCCGCAGATGCTGCCGTGGCTGGCCGACGCCAACTCCCAGTACGACGTGATGGCGGACCAGCCGAACTGGAACCGGATGATCAACATCCAGGGCGCCCCGAGCCCGCACGTGGCCGACTCCGTCACGGAGGAGGACGTCCTGGAGACCTTCTACGACTCCCGTGCCTTCTACGCGGCGGCCCAGGGCCGGGATCTGGTGATCCAGGAAGGCGACGAACTGCCGTCGATCCCGCCCGGCGGCACCGCCCGCCAGGTCCTCGCCCAGCGGATGCGCGACCAGCTGGCAGCCACCTCGCATCAGGACTTCTCGCAGACTGCGGACACCGAACTGCTGGACGCCATCAACTACCTGCTGTTCCCCAACTTCAATCCCTGGGGCGGCGCCAAGTCCAACATCATCTACCGGTTCCGGCCGCACGGGCTCGACCCCGACTCCTGCACCGCGGAGATCATCTTCATGTCGGCCCCGAAGAAGCCCGGCGAGATGCCGCCCCCGGTCAAGATCCGCTGGGTGCCGGACGACATGCTCTTCGCGGACATCCCCGAACTCGGCGTGCTCGGGCCGGTCTTCGACCAGGACTGCGAGAACCTGCCCTACGTCCAGCAGGGCCTGAAGGCGATGCGCAAGCCGGGCATCACGCTGTCCAACTACCAGGAGAGCCGCATCCGCCACTTCAACCAGACGCTCGACCAGTGGATGAACAAGTGACCCACACGGTGGCGGTCAGGCCCTCGGACGTCGAGATCGAAGTCCGCGACGGTGAGGACCTGTTCAGTGCCGCCCAGCGGCTCGGCTACCGCTGGCCCACCGTCTGCGGCGGCAAGGGCACCTGCCGCACCTGCTTCGTCCAGGTCGAGGAGGGCGTGGAGAACTGTTCTCCCGTGGGCCCGCTGGAGCGCGAGGGCATCGAGGCCCTGCGCAGGCCGGTGGACGGCCTGACCCGGCTCGCCTGCCGGCTCCGGGTCGAGGGCCCGGTGACCGTGACCAAACGCGGCGTACGCCGCCGACCGCAGGAGTGAGCCGTGAGCCGCAAGCAAGTGACCCATCCGCTGACCGGGCAGGTGTACCGGCTCACCGAGGACGGGCTGGTCGAGGTGACCGACCCCAGAACCGGAGCCAGTGGCATCTTCGACTTCCAGGCTCGCTGGCAGTCGGGCGAACTGCGCCACGCCGACCTCCAGATGGCCGGCTGGGTGGGCCGTCTCGCCCAGCGGCGCGGCGCCACGCCGCCGGAGGCGTGAGCCGGTGCCGCCCCGCACCACCCGCGTGGTCTGCCTGGTGCGCCGGCCCGACGGGGAACCGGCCCTCGGGGACTTCGCCGTCGAACAGCGCCCGCTTCCGCCCCTGAGCGAGGGGCGGTTGCTCGTCCGCAACCTCTACATGAGCGTCGACCCGTCGATGCGCGGGCGCCTGGAGAGCACCGAGAAGCACTACACGCACAACTTCACGCCCGGCTCACCGCTGGACGGCCGCGCCCTCGGCGTCGTGGTGGAGAGCCGCTGTCCGTCAGTGCCGCCGGGCACCTTCGTACGCCATCAGCTCGGCTGGCGGGAGTGGGCCGTGCTCGACCTCGCGGAAACCGATGCCGCGGGCCGTATCGACCCGCAACTCGCTCCGCTGCCCACGTGGTTGGGGCTGCTGGGACAGACCGGTTTCACCGCCTACGTCGGGCTCACGCGGATCGCCGAGGTGCGCCCCGGCGACACCGTCTTCGTGTCGGCGGCGGCCGGGGCAGTGGGCAGCGCGGCCGGCCAGCTCGCCAGGCTGTTGGGCGCTGAGCGGGTCATCGGGACCGCCGGAGGGCCGGACAAGTGCGCCCTGCTGGTCAAGGAGTTCGGCTACGACGCCGCCGCGGACTATCGCGCCGAGCCGGTACGCGACGCGCTCGCGCGGCTGGCGCCCGACGGCATCGACGTCTACTTCGACAACGTCGGCGGGGAGCAACTCGCCGCCGCCCTCCACGCGTTGCGGACCGGGGGCCGGGTCGCCCTGTGCGGCATGATGTCGCAGTTCGGCGGCGCGTCGCGCTCCGCCGACATCAACCAGTTGATCCAGGCGGTCCTCAAGCGGCTCACCCTGTGCGGCTTCATCGTCCGCGACCACGACGACCTGCGGCCGGAGTTCGAGAGCCGCGTCGCCGACTGGCTCCGCTCGGGCCGCATCACCGCCCGTGAGACCGTGACGGACGGCCTCGACAGCGCGGCCGGCGCCCTGCTGACGCTGCTGGACGGTGGCAACGTCGGCAAGATGCTGGTCCGGTTGGCCGACGATCCGTACCACCGCGCATAGTTCAGGGGGCGTGGGCCGGCCCACGCCCCCGGCATGCCCTGTGCCTATCGCATGGAGCGACTCGCCCCGATGGTCAAGACCTCCAGGAACACACCCACCCGCGTCAGCCCGGTCGTGGCCGCGCGGAAGTCCTTGATGTGCGCCGTGGTGAAGTGCTCGTCCAGGGCCTGCTGGGACGCCCACCGTTCGTACACCCGGATCCGGCGCTCGTCGGACGGGTCCGCCGTCATGGCGTAGTCCAGACAGCCGGGCTCCTGTTCACGAGTGTGCTTTCCGGCCTCGACGAGGTGGCCCAGCATCGTGTCGCGGTCCGCGGGCTCGTAGTCCATCCAGCCGGCGACGATGACTTCCTCAGTCACGGTGGTCCTTTCGTACTCATGCCCTCGGGCCCGCCGCCCTCTGTCAGGAAGGAACGACGGGCCCGTGGGCCGTTCAGATGGCGAGCGCTGCCGGGACGCCGTCCACGGTGACCGTGCCCCTGGTGCCGTCGACCGTGATCACCATGCCGTCCCGCAGCCGCCGGGTACCGCCCTCGACGGAGATGACGGCCGGGATGCCCAGCTCCCGGCAGACCACGACGGCGTGGCTGTTGAGCGCGCCCACGTCCACCACGGCGGCCCCGGCGACCAGGAACAGCGGTGTCCAGGCCGCGTCGGTGATCGGCGCCACCAGCACCTCGCCCGGCTCGAGCGCCTCGCACGACGCGGGGTCGGTGACCACCCGCACCCGGCCGGTGTAGGTGCCCTGGCTGCCTCCCACGCCCTTCAGCACATCGCCTTCACCGGCGGTCGCGATCCCGTCCTCGCTGCGCCGCGGCCAGGTGTCGATCGCCGTCTGGGCGTCCTGGGCGACGAAGAACGGCGGTTCCAGCTCCCGCAGTCCGGCGTACTCCCGAAGCCGCTGCGCGATGACGGGGCCGAAGCGGCCCGGATCGGCGACGTAGTCGTCGAGCTCGCTCTCCAGCAGCATCATCACGTCCTCGGGCTCGGCGAAGAGCCCCGCCCCGACCCCGCGGCGGCCCAGTTCCCGTACCGCCATCCGGATCTCGTTGATGACGGTCACGCAGTTCGCCTTGGTCCGCTCGCGGGCCGGGATCCACACCTGGGAGGCGTGCACTCCGGCGTCGAACACCGGCTGGACGTCCTCGGGGAGGGCCTCCCGGATCTCCTTCGCGAGCCGTTCGCGGCGCTCGGTCAGCCGCCGGTGACGCTCGGCCGGGGAGTCGTCGTCCGGGCTGTGCCGGATGCGGTCGACGAGAGCCAGGGCCTGGACCGGTGCCGCCTCCCAGGACAGCGCGTGGATGTCCCACTCGTTGGGGCCCCGGTCCCCGGACGCGGCCAGGAACTCCTCGAAGGCGTCCCGGAACGCCTTCACGTCGCCGCTCGCCCCGTCGAGCGCCCGCTCCACCGCCGCCGGACCCCGGTCGAACAGCGCGGTCAGCTCGGCCGAGGCCACCACCTGGCGGGACAGTGCCCACAGGCCGGTGGAGGGGGAGGCCGAGTCGACGTCACCGAGACCGCCGATGAGGTCCAGCATGGCGCCGGGCCGGTCCAGACCCGCGCACAGCGGACCGAGGATGGCCGGTCCGACGGACGCCGGCAGCGACGACTCGACGTGCCGCTGGAAGGTGGTCTCCACCTCGCCGAGGAGCGAGCGGGCGTGGGTCACGAGTTCCGCCGCGGACAACTGCGTCAGGTCGGGCCGCTCGCGCCGGATCCGGCGCAGCCGCTCCTGGTCGGCGTCGGCCTCGGGGAAGCCGGGCTGTCCCAGCATCCGCTGCACCGTCGCCCCGGCTTTGGCCGTCAGCTCCGCGTCCTCGTCCTCCGGATGCGCCACGTACACCGGGGTGTCGGAGCGCTGCCCGACGAAGGCGGTGTCGATCTGGTCCGCCGTCTGTCCCATACGGATGCCGAACAGCCGCATGTGCGACAGGTTGAGGTAGAAGTACCCGCCGAACATTCCGGCGAACGGCGGCCAGGGGCCGGTCACTTCCTCCTCGTGGTAGATGCCGAAGCCGACGAAGCCGCGGCGCCAGCCCTGCAGCCCACGTCCCCACACCAGGGTCCAGCCCAGTGGGCTGGCGGGCTCCGGCAGGGTCTCGCCCGCGTTGGCGCGGGTGTAGTGGGGCAGCCGCTCACTGCGGCGCCCGTCCGTGATCCAGCTCTTCATGCCGAGGATCTCCTGCTGTCCGTGTCGGTGCCGGTCTCTACCATTGCGCCGTTCCGCCGTCCACGCTGATCAGCGTGCCCGTGATGCCCGCGCCGGCGTCGCTCGCGAGGAGCGAGGCGACCGCGGCCACCTGCTCCACGGTGGTGATCTGCTTGGTGGCGGCGTGCTCGGCGAAGCGGCCCAGCCATTCCTCGTACGAGATCCCCTCGGCCTCGGCCGCGGCAGGACCGGCGGCCCGCATCAGATCGGTGTCGACGGCGCCGGGGCAGATGGCGTTGCAGGTGATGCCCTGCGTGCCGTACTCGAAGGCGGTCGCCTTGGTCAGGCCGTGGATGGCGTGCTTGTTGGTGATGTAGTGGCTGATCGCGGGCTTGTTGGCCTGCTTGCCCTCGACGGAGGAGATGTTGATGACGCGTCCCCAGCCGCCCGCCAGCATGGTCGGCAGTGCGCGGCGGGTGCCGTAGAAGTAGGCGTTGAGGTTCAGGTTGAGGGCGTCGTGCCAGGCCTCGTCGCTGAGCTGGTGGACCGGAGCGAAGCCCGAGGTCCCGCCGACGTTGTTGACCCAGATGTCGAGCCGGCCGAAGCGCTCGGCGGTGAAGTCGGCCAGGGCCTCGATGTCCGCCTGGCTGTTGGCGTCGCAGGGGTGGAAGACCGCCTTGTCCCCGGCGTCCAGCTCCTCCAGCGCCTGCTTGCCCTTGAGTTCGCTGCGGCCGCTGATGACGACCGTCGCGCCGTGGGCCAGGAAGGCCTCGGCGATGGCGCGGCCGATACTGCGTGTGCTGCCCGTGATCACCGCGACACGTCCGTCGAGGCTGCCCGTAGCCACCATGTTGTTCTCCTGCGAGGGTTGTCGGTGCGTCACCTGGCGGCTCTGCTGTCCAGGTGTTCGTGAACGGTGCGGTGGAAGTGCTGGAGTCCGGGCTCGTTGCGTCCGAAGACGAAGTCGGTCCCGTTGAGGGCGGCAAGCCCCTGCTGGACTCCGTAGGTGGTCGCGTAGTCCTCGTCGCGGACCACCTCGTAGAACCACTCGCCGAACGTGTCGGCGACGCGGCGTTCCTCCTCGGTGACCGCCGGTTCGCGCAGCAGGATGATCTGCTGGGTGACCGACTCGGTGGCCGTCCGGGGAAGCACCAGGGAGACGGCGATCTTGTTGCGCCAGCCTCCGGCTATGGCGAGACCGGGATAGAGCCAGTAGATGGCTCCGACGCACTCTCCGGGGTCGCGCTGCTCCGGAGGCAGCTCGACCGCCTGCGCGATGGGGCGCAGGGCCGGTGCGATGCGCTGGTGGGGACCCCAGGTGTCATGGGCCATCATGTTGGAGAGGTTCGTCTCGAACACCGTCTTCGGGTGCAGCGAGGCGAAGTGGTACGTCTCCAGGTAGCCGTCGAGCGTGACCTTCCAGTTGGGGCTGGTCAGCTCCTTGGTCGAGTAGTGGTGGCAGTCCGCGAGACGCAGCCCCTCGAGGAGCGGCTGCAGATCCCCGAGCCAGGCGTCGAGGTCCGGCTCGGCCGCGGTGTCCAGTGAGACGAAGACGATGCCGGCGCGCTCGCCGGCCGGGAGCCGTACCAGACCGCGCCCGGTGCGGGGCACGTCGCCGAAGGTCTTCTCGGCGTACACGCCCCGCAGTTCACCGGCCAGGTCGTAGGACCAGGAGTGGTAGGGGCAGGTCAGCCGCTTGGAGACCCCGCAACCCGGCTCGATCAGTTTGGCCCCGCGGTGCCGGCAGGCGTTGATCATCGCGTGCACGGCGCCCTGCCGGTCCCGGGTGATCAGTACCGGCACACCGAGCACGTCGAGTGCCTTGTAGGTGTTCGGTCCGGGGAGTTCGGCGGACATGGCGAGCGGCAGTGGGACGGTCCGGTGGACGGCGTCCATCTCCCGTTGCCAGCGGTCGGCGTCGAGGTAGTTGGCGACGGGTTCCGTCCACTGGCCGTCCGCCTCGTGCGTCGTGTTGTTGCGGTAGTGCTCCAGCACGCGCTCGACGAGCTCGGCGGCTTCCTGCCGCATCGCCACGGCGGCGGCGTCGGTGGACCGGTCGCGGCTGATCCACGAGGAGTACTCGGGTGCCGGGGGCGGCCGGTGATCGGCACCTGTCTCCCGGAGTTCCGGCGAACTGGTCTGGACCACGATGTCCTCACAATCCTCTCGGCCGCGAACCGGCGAGGGGCTTCAGATGCGGCGGCCGGGCTGTGAGCGACACGACAACAGGGGTAAGTGTTGTCTGTCAATAGAAAGTCCGGAACTCGCCGCACGGTATACCGCAGGTCACATCACCTTCAGTCGGGGCAAATGGCTACAGAACATGTTCGATCTTTCTGGGGAGCGGCTCCAGTCGCTCGCGCGTGACGGGCCGTTGGCTCCCACTTCCCGGGCTCCATCGAAAATCCCGGCCGCCCAGGGTGGTGAACTGCTGATCGTCCGGCCCCGCCGTGTGCACGGTCGGCCGTGCCGCCGGCCGCCCGCCGGGTCGGTTTCCGGGCCGAACCGGAAGGTGATGCGCTCGAGTCGGGCGACGGGCCCGGAGGTGATCCGGAGCCTGGTCGGACCGAAGCGTAGTAATTAGAGAACCTCTCCAGTAACGTGCCCGCTGCTGGTTACTGTAGACCGGTACAACAAAGTCCGATTGCTGGAAACACCTCGCTCGGGGCGAAGGGGCGGACGATGGCTCAAAGGGCATCGAAGAAGTCGGCCGGTCCGGCCGCGAACCACACATCCGCGCAGGTCGTCAGGGATCTGCATGAGCGCATGGTGCGCATCCGGCTGTTCGAGACCGAGGCCGGAAAGCTCATGGAGGCCGGCAAACTGCCGGGCTTCCTGCATCTCTACGTCGGTCAGGAAGCCGTGGCCGCGGGCGTGATGGCGGCCCTGCGCGACGACGACCAGATCACCTCCACGCACCGCGGGCACGGGCATGCCGTGGCCAAGGGTGTCAGTTTCAAGCACATGTACGCAGAGCTCTACGGCCGCGTCACCGGCGCCTGCCTCGGCCGCGGTGGAAGCATGCACATCAACGACGTCTCCCTCGGCATGCTCGGCGCCAACGGCATCGTCGGTGCCGGCGTCCCGATCGCCGTGGGCGCCGCCTTCGCCGCCCAGTACCGGGGCGAGGACAACATCGCCGTCACCTTCTTCGGTGACGGCGCCACCAACATCGGCAGCTTCCACGAGGGCGCCAACATGGCCGCGATCCTGCGGCTGCCGGTCCTGTTCATCTGCGAGAACAACGGCTACGCCGAGTTCACCCCGCAGTCGAAGCACATGCTGATCACCGACGTCGCCGAGCGGGCCGCGTCCTACGGCATGCCCAGCGTGATCGTCGACGGCATGGACGCGCTCGCCGTCCACCAGGCCACCGTCGAAGCCGTCGAACGCGCCCGGGCCGGCGAGGGCCCCATGTTCATCGAGGCCAAGACCTACCGCTACTACGACCACCAAGGCGTCAAGGGACTGCGGCACCCCTACCGCTCGGACGCGGAGGTCGAGGAGTGGAAGGCCCGCGACGCCATCGACCTCATCGAGGCCCGTGCCCTCTCCGACGGCACCGCCACCCGCGCCGAGCTGGACGAGACCTGGCGGCGCACCCGCGACGAGATCGCCGAGGCCATCGCGTACGCCGAGGCCAGCCCGCTGCCCGACACCGCCGACCTGCTGCTCAACGTCTACTCGGGATGACCGCCATGACCACGATCACCGAAGCACCGGCCCTCGCTCCGGGCGGCACGGCCCGCAAGCTCAGCTACGTCAAGGCCTTCAACGAAGGACTCGCCCAGGCGATGCGCGAGGACGAGAACGTCTTCGTCGCCGGCGAGGACGTGGCCGGCTACGGCGGCGTCTTCCGCATGTTCGACAACCTGCTCGACGAGTTCGGGCCCCGCCGCATGATCGACACCCCGATCTCCGAGGCCGCACTCGTCGGCCTGGGCGTGGGCGCCGCCGCCCGGGGACTTCGCCCTGTCGTCGACCTGATGTTCATGGACTTCATCGGCGTCTGCCTGGACCAGATCGTCAACCAGGCCGCCAAGATGAAGTACATGTTCGGTGGCTCCGTCTCGGTGCCGCTCACCATCACCACCGCCTCCGGCGCGGGCCTCGGCGCCGCCGCCCAGCACAGCCAGAGCCTGGAGGCCTGGCTCGCGCATGTCCCCGGGCTCAAGGTCGTCATGCCGAGCGACGCGTACACGGCCAAGGGCCTGACCGTGTCGGCGATCCGGGACGACAACCCGGTCGTCGTGATGCTCAACAAGGTGCTCCTCGGCAGTACGAGCGACGTGCCCGAGCAGATCTACGGCATTCCGCTGGGGCAGGCGCACACCGCACGGCACGGCTCCGACGTCACCGTCATCGCCCTGGGCCGCATGGTGGGCGAGGCCCTCGCGGCGGCGGATGAACTGGCCGCCGATGGCATCGAGGTCGAGGTCATCGACCCGCGTACCGTGCAGCCGCTGGACACCGAGACCATGTTCGCCTCCGTGCGCCGCACCAACCGGGTTCTCGTGGTGCACGAGGCCGTGACCTTCGGAGGGCTCGGCGGGGAGATCGCCGCCCAGATCCAGGACGCGGCCTTCGACTACCTGGACGCTCCGGTGCTGCGCATCGGCGCGCCCTTCTCCCCGGTGCCGTTCTCCCCGGTGCTGGAGAAGGCCTATGTGCCCGACCAGGCCCGCATCGTGCAGGGCTGCCGTCGTCTCCTCGAAAGGTCGTGACCGAAGTGGCGGTCGAGGTTCTGCTGCCGAAGATCGGCCTGACCATGCAGGAAGGCACGATCGACGAGTGGCTCGTGCCGACCGGTGGCGCGGTCTCGGAAGGTGACGCACTGCTGCGGCTGGCCACCGACAAGGTCGACGTGGACGTCGAGGCGGAGGCCGGAGGCCTGTTCCACCCCGTGGTCCAGGCCGGGGCGACCCTTCCGGCAGGGGCGCTGATCGGCTGGCTGCTGGCCGAAGGGGAGGCGCTGCCGGTATCCGGCGGGCCTGTGCCCACCGAACCGGTGGACGCCGGCACGGCGGACGCGGTGTCGGCCGCCGCAGGAGTTCCCCCCGTGGCGGCATCCCTCAACGGGAGCGGTGGGCTCAACGGCTCGGGGGGCCGGCTCCTGGCTTCCCCGAACGCCCGGCGGGTGGCCGCCGAGACCGGAGTCGACCTGGCCGCCCTGCGCGGCACCGGGCCCGGTGGCCGGATCGTCTCCGAGGACGTGGAGGAGTACCTGCTCGCCTTGCCGGCGCAGCCGCCCGTCGTCCTCTCGGCGGACCCGGTGACCCCCACCTCCCCCCTGGTCCGCCGGCTGGCGAAGGAACGGGGCATCGACCTCGCGGACGTACGGCCCACCGGTGCGGGCGGGCGGATCAGACGGGCCGACCTCGACGCCGTCACCCCGGCGGCCGCACCGACTCCGGCGCCGGCCGGCCGGGCCACCGCGTCGCCACAGCCAGGGGACGTCATCCCGCTGACCGGCATGCGCGGCATCATCGCCGGCCGGATGCACGCCAGCCTCCAGGAGATGGCCCAGCTGACACACGGCTACGAAGTGCGGATGGACGCCGTCGTGGCCCTGCGGGAGCAACTCAAGCAGGAGTGGGCCGACAGCGACCTGCCGGTGCCCAGTCTCAACGACTTCCTGATGAAGGCCGCCGCGCTGGCCCTGCGGGACCATCCGCTGCTCAACGCCGGAGTGCTCGAGGACGGCATCCACCTGTTCGAGGACATCCACCTCGGGTTCGCGGTCGCGGTGCCCAACGGCCTGCTCGTTCCCGTCATCCAGGACGCGGCGGACCTGCCGCTGCCCGAAATGGCGCGCTGTTCCCGGAAGTTGGCCGAGAACGCCCGTGCCGGGCGGATCTCCCCGGCGCAGTTGGAGGGCGCCACCTTCACCGTCACCTCACTGGGTGGCTACGGCGTGGACTTCTTCACTCCCGTGGTCAATCCCGGCAACGTGGCCATCCTCGGCGTGGGCAGGCTCAGGGACGGCGTCGAGTGGGTCGACGACCAGCCGCGGCGGACGCGGGTGCTCACCCTGAGCCTCACCTTCGACCACCGTGCCGTCGACGGGGCTCCGGCGGCCGAGTACCTGCGCACGGTCGGTGAACTGCTGCGCAGGCCGTTGCGGTTGCTGGTCTGACGTCGTCTCCGGCGCCCGCGTCCCGTTCTTCCGGCGGAGTGCTCAGCCCTTCGTCACCGGATCGGCGATCCGCTCCGCGAGGCGGCCCACCTCGCGGAGAAAGGAGCGGTGCCCCAGGGAGCGGTACGCCTCGTCCCCCCGCGCCTGTGAGATCGCCGCGGTCTCCAGCAGCGCCAGCACACCCAGGCCGATCACCGCCGCCTCCGCGTCCGTGACCGGCCCGCCGGCCTTGCGGACCAGCCGCACCAAGTCCTCCAGCAGCTGCGTGCGGACCTCGTGCCGCAGCGCCTCCGCCTCCTGGCTCATACCGGCCGAGGACACGAAGAAGACGGTGGCGGCGGAGCGGTGTTCGCCCAGCCAGGCCACCAGCGCCGTGATGGCGGGACCGATGTCCGTGGCCGGGGTGTGGGTCTCCGCGAGCGTCTCCACCTGCTCACGCAGCGCCGCGGCGAACACCCGCATGCCCTCCACGAGCACCTGGTCCTTGGAGGAGAAGTGGTAGTACACCGCGGCTGACGTCATCTCCGCCCGCGCGGCGATGTCGGCCACCGTCACCTCGTCCGGAGGCTGGGTCGCGAACAGCTCCGTGGCCGCCTCGATCACCCACTGCCTGCGCGAGGGGCGGTGAGCGGCGCGGGTTCCGGATGTAGTCATGGTGTCAAGTATGCCGGGATCTTTCTGCGCCCGTACCGCACGGGCACCAGGAATTACGGTCCCGACCAGGCAGAGTTACTGGATAGCATGGCGAGTACCGTCGGGCGTACAGGGAGCAGCATGGCCACGAAGCAGAACGGCAAGCAACCGGCCCACCGTCCTTCGCGGCGGCAGCACATCATCGCGGCCGCGGTCAGGGTGTTCGGGCGCAACGGGTTCGCCGAGACCAGCGTGCAGGACATCGCGGACGAGGCCGAGGTGGTGCCCACGGCCGTCTACTACCACTTCGCCGGCAAGGAGGAGCTGCTCGAACTGTCCATGCGGCGGGTCTTCGACCAGCTGAACGCGGTCGTGGAGGCGGCCCGGCCGGAGTCCGAGCCGGGTGACGCCGAAGGCCTGGTGCGGGTCATCGACGCCGTGTGGGACTGGGTGGAGAAGAACCCGGACGAGGCCCGGCTCTACCAGGTCCAGGTCGCCTCGGCCAACGGCAACCTCAAGGCGCTGCGCGACGAGTTCGAGCAGCGGCACATCCAGCGGGCGTACGACTATCTGCCGGACGGCACCACCCGCAACCCGCGGGCGGCCAAGACGCGGCATGCGTCGCAGGCGCTCGCCGTGCGCACGCTGATCAGTACGACCATCCTCGTCACCGCGCTGCGGGCGGAGGGCGGGCCGCTGTCGGAACTGCCGTCACGGTCCGTGCAGGAGGCCGTCAGGGCGTTGGCGCTGCGCATCGTCGCCGCCGACCGGGGGAGCGCGGCCGCCCCGGCCTGAGACCGCCCTCGGGCACGTTCAGCGGAGCCGGTCAGTCACCAGGGCGGCGGAAGGCAGACCTGGCTCACCAGGGCAGTGGCTCGCGGCCGGCGAACAGCCCGCCCGTCGTCTCGTCGCCGTCAGGGAGGGTCGCCAGCCAGACGGGCGTGTCCGCGCCCTCCTCCGGGCCGCGCGGCGCGGACGGACCGCCCATGCCGCTGCGGGTCCACCCGGGGTCGGCCGCGTTGACCAGGACGCCAGTGCCGGACAGCTCGCCGGCGAGCATCCGGGTGAAGGCGTTGAGCGCGGTCTTGGAGACGCGGTAGGCCGGGTGCCGGCCGGAGTCCATCAGCGCCAGGGAGCCGTACGAGCTGGTGAGGTTGACCACGCGTCCGTAGCCGCCCCGCACCATGCCCGGGACGACGGCCTCGGCCACCCGCCAGGCGCCCACGAGATTGATGTCCAGGGTGGCACGCAGGATCTCCTCGTCGACGTACGGAGGCCGCAGCTCGCCGTCCAGGGACACTCCCGCGTTGTTCACCAGCACGTCCACCCCGCCGCCGGTCAGCTCCGCGGCCTCCCGCACCGCTTCGGTGACGCTCTTCGGGGAACTCACGTCCAGGGCCAGCGGCAGCGCCCCCTGGCCGATGGTGCGGCACGCCTCCTCGGCGGCCTCCAGCTGCCGTGCCGCGACCAGTACCCGCAGCCCCCGCTCCGCGAGTTGTCGGCAGATCTCCACGCCGATCCCGCGAGCGCCGCCGGTGACCAGGGCGGTTCTGTTCTCGCTCATGGTGATTCCCTTCGACTGCGGTCAGACCGTCAGTACCGCGCAGGCACTGATCCCGGGCGCCCCGTACACATGGGTGAAGCCCACCCGGGGACCACCGGGCACCTGCACCCCCGGCGCGCGGCCCTGCAACTGCCGTACGACCTCGTGGAACTGGCGCAGACCGGAAGCGCCCACCGGCTCACCACCGGCCAGGCAGCCGCCGTCGGTGTTGACCGGGATCCGGCCGGTGGGGTCGGTGGCACCCGAGGCCAGCAGTTCCGGCTGCTCGCCGTGCCCGCACAGCCCGGTCTCCGCCAGGTGGATCAGCTCGGAACCGCTGTCGGTGTCCTGCAACTGCGCGATCTGGACGTCCGAGGGCCTCAGACCCGCGCCGCGGAACACGGCCTCGGCCGCGTCCACGCTGGGGCTGCGGTGCGGCCCAGGCGGCAGCCAGGGAGCGAACACCTCGAAGGAGCCGAACCGTCTGGTCCGGAAGGCCAACGAGGCCAGCTCGACCGGACGTTCGCACAGATCGAAGGCGCGGTCGCCACGGGCGAGGATCAGCGCCGCCGCGCCCTGCCCCGGAGAACAGAACATGTACTGGGTGAGCGGCGGGCTGACCTCCGCGGAACCGAGGATCTCCTCCTCGGTCAGCTCCTTGCGCCGCCAGGCGAGCGGGTGGCGGGAGCCGTTGCGGAAGGCGCGTGCCGCCACCATCGCCAACGCCCGCTCAGGGATGGCGTACTCGTGCAGATACCGCTGCGTCTTCAGCGCGAAGAACTGGGTCGTCAACATCAGCCCGGTCTCCGCGTACCAGTCGCCCAGTCCGTACCGGGCCGCGGAGACATGGAACGCGCCCCGTTCGTGCTTGTCGAAGCCGACGGCGAGTCCGAGCGACGCCTCGCCCGCCCGCAGTGCGTTGGCGACGGCGAGCACCGTCGAGGCGCCGGTCGCGCAGCCGTTCTGCACATTGACGAACGGCACGCCGGTCAGCCCCAGACGCCCCACCAGGGTGTCGGGCTTGCCGGACACGTCGGAGCCGCCGGCCGCGTACCCGATGTCCGCCCAGCCGACACCGGCGTCGGCCAGTGCCTCCCGTATCGCCCGTTCGGCCATGTCCATACCGCTGACGCTCTCGTCCCGGCCGAAGGGATGCATGCCGCATCCGACGACGTAGACCTCTTCGGAGCGGCTCATCGCTCGTCCTCGGCAGCCGAGCCGAAGGCGAAGGTCAGGATCCGGGTCCCGTCCTCGTCGCGGTACGCCTCCACCGTGGTCAGCCGGACCGGCAGCCCGATCCGAATCAGCCGGCGAGGGATGTCGAGGCGCGCCTCCACCAGGATCTCCCCGAGGTCGACATAGCCGAGGGCGTACGGCTGGTGATCGCCGGTGGGCGGGCGGTACGGCTCTTTGGGCCGGAACGACTGCACCGTCCACGACCAGATCTCGCCGCTGTCCGGCAATACGTGCGCGGCCATCGCCCCGTCCGAGCACTTGGGGCAGGAGTTCTGCCGGGGGAAGACGACGGTGCGGCACCCGGTGCAGCGCGCGCCCACGAGGCGCGGCGGATCCGCGCCGTCGAAGAGGCTCTCGTCGATGAGTCTGGTGGTCATGCCGCCCGCCTTCTTCCTGCCGTCACGGTCGGCCCTTCCCGACGTGACCGGTCGCTTCCGTCCTGCGGTCACCAGCTCAGGAGCCCGGCGAGTCGTTCCCGGTGGTGGGCCGCGCCGCCCAGCAGCACGGCGTCTGACTGGGCGCGCCGGAAGTACAGGTGCGCGTCGTGCTCCCAGGTGAAGCCCATGCCGCCGTGCAACTGGACGCATTCGGCGGCGACGTACGTGAACGCCTCGCCGCACCAGGACTGCGCCACCGCCGCGGCCTCCGCGAAAGCCTCGGGCGACCCGGCCGTCCGTACCGCCCGGACCACTGCGGACCGCGCGGACTCGACCTGGAGCAGCATGTCCGCGCAGGTGTGCTTGATCGCTTGGAAGCTGCCGATCGCCCGGCCGAACTGCGTACGGTCCCGCACATGCGCCACCGTCATGTCCAGGGCCGCCTGCGCCCCGCCGAGCTGCTCGGCGGCCAGCGCCACGAAGGCCACGTCGAGGGCGCGGGTGACGACCTCCGTCCCTTCGCCCCCAGCGGTCAGCGCACGCACCGGGGCAGCGGCGAAGGTGACCACGGCCTGGCCCCGGCTCAGGTCCAGCGTGGGCACCCGGCGGACGGTCACGCCCGGTCCGCGCGGGTCGGCGAGGAAGAGGTCCACGCCGTCGGGTCCGGCGGCCGCGACCACCAGGGCCTCGGCGTCGGCGCCGTCGAGCACGAAGGGTGCGATGCCGTCCAGCGTCGGGGTACTGCCCTGCCAGGTGACGCCGATCGGCACGGCGTCCGGCCGCCACACGCCGTCGGGCGCGGCCACGGCCAGTGCGTGCACCGTGCCTGCGGCCACCTCCGCCAGCGGTGCTTCGGCGGTACCGCAGCCGGCCAGCACCTGCCCGGCCAGCACGGTGGAGGACAGCAGCGGCACGGCGGCCGACGTTCTGCCCAGTTCTTCGCAGACCACGGCGATCTCCGCGAGGCCGCCGACGCCTCCCACCGCTTCGGGCAGTCCGAGGGCCGCGAGGCCCACCTGCCGGCCGAGGGTGTCCCAGAGGCCGGCGTCGATGCCGGGGGCGTGCTCGTCGAGCCGGCGCACCGCGGCGATGCCGCCCGCGTCGGCGCACACGGACCGCACGGTCGCGCGCAGATCCTCGAGTTCGGCCTCCGAGGCCTCGGTCGTTCCGGCGGCGGGGCCGGTCACAGTGGTCGTCATGCCGGCGTCCCGTTCTCGTCGCTTCCGCTTCCGCGCAGCGTGCTGTGTGCCGCCGCCATCCGGGCGACCGGCACGCGGTGCGCGGAGCAGGAGACGTAGTCCAGTCCGACGTCGTCGCAGAACGAGACCGACTCGGGATCCCCGCCGTGCTCACCGCACACGCCGAGCTTGATGTCCGGCCGTACGCTCCTGGCCCTTTCCACGGCCAGGGCGATCAGTGCGCCGACGCCGTGCGGATCGAGCCGGGCGAACGGGCTGGCGGTGAGGAATCCGCGCTCCTGGTAGGAGGCGAGCACCTGGCGCTCCACGTCGTCCCGGGAGAACCCGTAGGTGAGCTGGGTGAGGTCGTTGGTGCCGAAGGAGAAGAACTCGGCGTGCTCGGCGAGTTCGGCGGCCAGCAGGGCTGCGCGCGGTGTCTCGATCATCGTGCCGAGCCGGTACGGCACCCGGACGCCGGTGCGGGCGGCCACCGTCTGGGCGGCGTCGCGCACGAAGGCGGCGGCTACCCGAAGTTCCTCCGGCAGGCTGACCAGCGGGATCATCACCTCCAGCTGGGGGCGGACGCCGGTGGCGGCGACCTCCACCCAGGCGGAGAACAGGGCTTCCGCCTGCGCCGGGTACAGCCGCTCGTGGAGCAGCGCCAGGCGTACCCCGCGCAGCCCGAGCATGGGGTTGGCCTCGCGCAGCGAAGCGGCCCGCTGCTCGGCCGCCGCGTCCCCGGCCTCGCCGGGAGCGGGCAGGAACTCGTGCAGAGGGGCGTCCAGCAGACGTACCGTCACCGGGCGGTCCCCGACCGCGGCCAGCAGCGCCGTGAAGTCCTCGTGCTGTGCGTGCTCCAGGGCGAGCAGCGCCTCGTCGCGAGCCGCCGGGTCGGCGGCCAGGATGACCCTGCGGATCAGCGGCAGCCGGTCGCCGAGGAACTGGTGCTCGGTACGGCACAGGCCCACCCCCTCCGCGCCCAGCGCGACGGCCGTGGTCACCTCCGCCGCGGTGTCGGCGTTGACCCGTACTCCGAGCCGCCGGGAGTCGTCCGCCCACTCGAGCAGGGTGGACAGCTCAGGCGGCGGTCCGGCGACGCTGACACTGAGCGTTCCGGCGTACACCGCGCCGGTACGGCCGTCGAGCGACACCGCGTCGCCCTCGCGCAGCACTCGCTCCCCGATCCGTACCGTGCCGGCCGCCTTGTCCAGCCGCAGACCCTCGACGCCGCAGACGGCCGGCTTGCCGGCGCCGCGCGCCACCACGGCCGCGTGCGAGGCGATGCCGCCGCTGCCGGTCAGCACCGCGGTGGCGGCCAGCATCCCGGGGACGTCGGCCGGTGTGGTCTCGTGCATCACCAGGACGGCGTGCGCGCCTTCGGCGGCCAGTTCGAGGGCGCGTTCGCTGGACAGGGCGACCGTGCCCGTCGCGGCGCCCGGAGACGCGGGCAGGCCCCGTGCCAGGAGTTCCTCGTCGCCGGTCAACTTCAGCTGCGGGTGCAGGAGTTCCTGCACCTGGGCGGGACCGATGCGGCGTACGGCGGCGTCCTTGTCGAGGGCGCCGTCACGGACCAGGTCGACCGCCAGGCACACCGAAGCGCGCAGCGGCGGGCGGCTCTGCGCCGAGGCGGCGAGCAGCGAGACCTCGCCGTCGCGGACCTCGAAGTCGACGGACACGGGGGCGTGCAGATGGCGTTCGAGAGTGAGCAGGGCATGCTCGAGGAGCACCGTCCCGCCCGCGAGCTTCTCCAGCGGTTCGCCGGTGTGCGGGGGCGGTGCGCTGCGGCGTACGCCCCGGAAGAACGAACCCCGCGGAGAGAAGCGGCCGGACTCGGGGTGGCGGCTGACCGCCGTGCCGTAGCCGGAGCGGTCGGCGGGACCGATGCGCAGCGCCTGGACGTGCAGCGCGATGTCCAGGTCGGCCGGAAGCTTCTGGGCCTTGCGTGCCCTTCGCGCCCTTGGCGAGTCCCAGCGGGCGAGGACCGCGCGGGCGGCCAGCGCGAGCTGCTCGGCCGGGTCGTCGGGGAAGGGCCGTCCGGCATGTCGGGCGACCAGGGAGAGCAGTGCCTCGACGCGGGCATGGGGTGCGGGGTTGTCGAGGAGGGCGTCGTCGAGCAGCGCGGCCGGTACGTCGAGTCCGTACTCGGCGATCATCCGCACCGTGGCCGTCCAGACCTCGTCCAAAGCGTCCGCGCGGCCGATGACGGTGCACAGGTCGACGGCGCTGTCGGGGGTGACTCCGAGACAGGCGAGGTCGGGCGGGAGCCCCGCGATGTCCGTCGGCGCACTGGCCGACAGCCGCAGCAGCAGCGGCCTGGCGGAATCGCCGACGCGGCGCCCGGACAACTGCTCGACGAGCTCGACGGCCGCACGGGCGGTGCCGGGCTCGCCCAGCGAGGCCGCGGTGCCCGCGGGCACGGTCAGCCCCGGTACCACCGTCAGCCCGAGGGCCACCAGCCGGTCCATCGCGACGCCGTGCGTGCCCAGCGCGTCCGCGTCCAGTCCGCGGGTCCGTCCCTGGCCGTACGGCACCAGGGCGAGGCCGGGGGCCTGCGGCGGCGTGTCGACGCCGGGGCGGTGGTCGGTGATGTTCACCCGTGGCTCCCTCGGACGAGCTGCTCCTCGCGGGCCTCGTCCTCGGCGCGGCTGATGCCCAGGACCAGCAGCAGTTCCTGGTGCAGCCGCATCCACACGGTGTGGTACGAGTCGCACAGGGGGGAGGCCAGCCACTGCCGGTCGCCGTCGTCGAACCGGTCGAGAGCCTCCTCCAGGCCGGTCAGATAGCGGCCGCTGTCCGCGAGCAGCCGCTCCAGCCTGCGCAGTACAGGTTGGATCGCCTCGTGCACGTCCTCCAGCAGCTCGCGCACCTCGGCGTCGTAGACGCTGTCGCCGTGGTCGTTGACGCTGCCGTCGGGGCGGCACTGCCAGGCCGTGCAGACCTCGCGGATCTTCCTGTTGACCGGCAGGAACGCCTCGTAGACCGCGCTGATCTGCGCTTCCTGCCCGGAGCCGGCCGGGATCCGCAGCATCTGTGCGGCGGCCTGCTTGGCGGACTCGGTGGGCAGCACCATCGGGCCCTTCACCATGGCCAGCCCGGCGTCGACCAGCGGGCGGTGCGCGGACTCCTGCGTTCCGCGCCACATGCCGCGCAGGACGAGGTCGATGACGGCGTCGGCGAGGGACGGGTCTATGGTGTCTGTCCGCTCCGCGGCAGCAGAATGCATCTCCACACCTTTGTTCCTGTGGGGGCGCGGGCTCAGGCCGCGCGGCGACGGATGCCGGGTCGCAGGGAACTGCGATCTGTGTTGCCCGGAGGTTACGCTCCAGCGACCCTGTTAGTGAAGAGGAACTCAAGAAACACTTTGCGGCTCCTGGTCCGCCGACCGCTCGGCCGATGCCCTGGCGCGGGACCGGGCGGCGAGGAAGGACTCCATGGCGTCCTGGGCCTCCGTGCCGCCCGCCAGGGCGGCTATGGAGCGCGACTCCTCGGCGAGTTGCTCCTCCAGCGGCGCGTCGGCCCCCGCTCGCAACAGCGCCTTCGCGGCCCGCAGCGCGCCCCTTGATCCCGCGGCCAGGGCGGCGGCCGTCCGGTAGGCCGTGTCGTCCAGTTCGGCGTCCTCCACGACCCGGGACACCAGGCCCCATCCCTCGGCGTCGTCGCCGGTCAGCACCCGGTTGGTAAGGATCAGATCCGCGGCCCGGCGTGGGCCCAGCAGGCGCTGCAGCACCCAGGACGCACCGCAGTCCGGGGTGAGCCCGATCGCCGTGTAGGCCAGCCGGAAGCGTGCCGACCGGGCCGCCACCACGATGTCGCCCGTCAGTGCGAGCCCTACTCCACCGCCCGCCGCGGCGCCGCGCACGGCGGTCACCACCGGCACGGGCAGCTCATGCAGGACCTGCACGGCCGCGTGGGCGGCGCTCGCGACCGCGTGCACATAGGAGCCGGTTTCCGTGCCCCGGCCCGCGAAGGCGCGCAGGTCGCCGCCGACGCAGAAGTTCCCGCCCACTGCCCGCAGCAGGACCGCGCCGCCGGGGTCCCGGGCGACGTCACGGGCCGCGTCCCGCAAGGCCTCGGCGGTCGGCAGGTCGAGGGCGTTTCCGCGGCCGGGATCGTCCAGCAGCAGTTCGACGATCCCGTCGGAGTGGCGGACGACCCGGACCGGTTGGGTGCTCATCGGAGGTCTTCTCCCATTCGTTGGCACAGCTCGTCGGCGATCGGGCTTACATACTGGGCCCGTCCTAAAGTTTCAGTGGCGGCAGGTCCTCTTCTGGTCACAAATGAGGGCTCTTCAGAAGAGGATCGACGCCACCCCTCGGGAAAGATACTTGACCCGTTGTACAGTTTCTACGACGCGACGGGCACCGGCGCCCGTACGCCCGTCGGCCGGAGGAACCATGCCGATCCAGTTCGATGTCGATCCGTCCGTCGCCCGGCTCGCCGAGGCCACCGCCGAATTCGTCCGCGAGGTGGTGATCCCGGCCGAGCGCGAGTGCGGCGGGTCCGTCCACGACGCTCCGCAGGCGCTGCGGGAGACCCTGCAGAAGGGCGCCCGTGAGGCGGGCGTCTTCGCGCCCCACCTTCCCGAACGGTGGGGCGGGCACGGCCTGGACCTGCGGGGACAGGCCGTGGTGTTCGAAGCCGCCGGCTACTCGGTGCTCGGCCCGCTGGCATTGAACTGTGCGGCTCCGGACGAGGGGAACATGCACCTGCTGGAGAAAGTGGCCACCGAGCAGCAGCAGGAGCGCTATCTGCGCCCGCTGGCTGCCGGTGAGTACCGTTCCTGCTTCGCGATGACCGAACCGGCGCCCGGCGCCGGCGCCGACCCCCGGGCGCTGCGGACCACGGCCGCGCGGGTTCCCGGCGGCTGGCGCATCGACGGGCGCAAGTGGTTCATCACCGGGGCCGGCGGTGCCGACTTCACCATCGTGATGGCCCGCACCGAGGGCGGCCCCGGAAGCCCGGGCGGCGCGACCATGTTCCTCGTGGACGCCGGTACCCCGGGCATGAGCATCGTCAGGAGCATCGACACCCTGGACGAGAGTTTCTTCGCCGGTCATGGCGAGATCGTGTTCGAAAACTGCGTGGTCGCCGAGGAACAGGTGCTCGGCCAGGTGGACCGGGGCTTCGAGAACGCCCAGGTCCGCCTCGGCCCCGCCCGGCTGACGCACTGCATGCGCTGGCTCGGCTCCGCACGCCGCGCCCAGGACGTCGCGCTGCAACACGCGGGGAGCCGTGAGGCCTTCGGCTCGCTGCTGGGGGACCTCGGGATGGTGCAGCAGATGCTCGCCGACTCCGAGATCGACATTGAGGCGAGCCGCGCGCTGATCTGGCGTACCGCATGGGAGTTGGATACCGGCTCCAGGGCCGCCGCGCAGTTCTCCTCGGTGTCCAAGGTCTTCGTGGCGGAGGCGGTGGGCCGGGTGGTCGACCGGGCGGTGCAGATCTGCGGGGCGCTGGGCATCTCGGCCTCTGACGCCCCGTTGGCGCGGCTGATCCGCGAGGTGCGGCCGTTCCGGATCTACGACGGCCCGTCCGAGACCCACCGGTTCGCCATCGCCCGCCGCGTGGTGAAGCCTTACCGGCAGCCTCGTCCGGCCGGATCCGCCGGACCTGCGGGATCCTGAGGGGACGGCATCCGCGGCCGTAGTTTCTGCTCATTGACTACAGCCTCGCGGTAGCCGTCCCGAGTGCACCGGGACGGGCCTCGACGGCGACGGCGAGTACCTGGAGCGCCGAGATCACGGGTTACGGGAAAGAGTCCCGCCAGTACCCGGCGTCGTGGATGTGGGGACAGCGTCAGGCGCAGCGACAGTTGACCGGTCGACAGGTCGGCGCGGTACGGCAGCGGGGGGTGAGGAGGCCGGCGGTCGTGACGCGGGCGACGGTTGCCGAGCCCCGGGTTGTGCGCGGCGCGAGGGCGGTCCGGGGGGCGGGTCACGGGCCGGTGGTCCCGCCCGCCCTGAGGCACGTCATCCGCCCGCGGCGTCGTCGGCCTCCCAGCGCAGCAGGTCGCCCGGCTGGCACTTGAGTACCTCGCAGAGGGCGGCGAGGGTCGCGAAGCGTACCGCCTTGGCGCGGCCGTTCTTGAGCACCGCCAGGTTGGCGGGCGTGATCCCCACGCGGTCCGCGAGTTCACCCACGGACATCTTCCGCCTGGCCAGCATCACGTCGATGTCGACGGCGATCGGCATCAGATCACCTCGTCCAACTCGGCCTGCGTCTGCGCCGCTTCGACGTCGCGGGCAACGGCCTGGGCGAGCAGCATCCGCAGCACGAGCACGATGAGCGCAACTCCCAGGATGGCCAGGCCGATGCCGCCCATGATCACGGTGACGCCCGGGTCGTCCCGCTGGCCCGGCGCATTGACGATCGTGACCGCGAACCACACGAGGGAAGCCGCCACGATCGCGCCGATCACGCCGTCCACATATCGGAAGGCGGCGTGGGAGAACACGGTTCCGCGCCGCACCATCGTCACCAACCGCCCCACGCAGACCGTGGCGACCTGGACCGACACCATGCCCAGGATCGTGATCACGCGCAGTGCGGTCAGCGGGAGCGACCCGTCCTCCGGGTCGCTCCCGCTGACCAATGTCCACACCATCAACGCCTGTACCAACACGGTGCCGGCGAACACCACCACGAGCACGACACGCAGCGCACCCACGGTCAGCTTTCCCATGTTCCGTCCTTCCATCGATTTGCGATGGAAACCTATCGAAATTCGATAGGCTGGGCAAGGTCTGGGATACATACGGATGCGGAAGTGCTGTGCATCAGGGGGTTGGTGGGCGGGGTCGCGAGGCGATCCCGCCCCAAAGTCCCGTCGGTGGTTGCTTCTTGCTCGGCGGAGTGGGGTGAGGTTGCCGGTTCGGGGCACTCGGGAGGTAACACATCAGCTCACGCCAGGAGGTACGTCATGATCGCGCTCGGCATCATCCTGCTTGTTGTCGGTTTCCTCACCGGCATATCGATCTTGTGGACCCTCGGCATCATCCTGGCCGTGGTGGGCGCCGTTTTCTGGCTGATGGGGTCCATGGGGCACGCCGTCGCCGGCCGACGCCACTATTGGTGACCGCGGGTGTCATCGCACGGCGCCTGGCTCAAGGGCTGGTGTTCGGTCGTCTCTCGTAGTCGCGGGCGAGTCTGCGGCGGTGCATGAGCCGACCGATGCCAAGGGACCTGTGCCACCAACGGCAACAGGCGGTGGTCGCTGACTGCGGTCGGCGCACCGCCTGTTGCCGTTGGCGACACAGGCCGCATCCTGTGGACCGGCGACCTGGGAGGCTTTGTGGTCGAGCGTGAGCCGACCTGGTGTCTCGTCGTGGAGGTCGTCGATCAGTCCGGCGCGCCGCCCATGCCTTCGCACGCGCTGCTCGTCCCCGCGAGGGCGCACCGCACACTCGTCGCTCCGCTCCAGCAGTACCCGGTCACCCCCTTCCACCTGGCCACCCGGATCTGCGCCCGCATGGAACGAAGCTGACACCGGCCCAGCCGTACACGTACCTCTCTGGCGCCTCGTAGCGCGACGTCCCCCCCCGCCACCCGCCGAACTCATATTGACGTATCGCAATGCGTCGATATGATCTCGGCATGTCGACCTCCGCTGCCCTTCCCACCGCCCTGATCGTCCACGCTCATCCCGAGCCCGACTCGTTCAGCACCGCCCAGATGGCCACCGCCGCTCAGGCCCTCCGTGGCGCCGGCTACCAAGTCGACGTCCTGGACCTCTACGGCGACGCCTGGGCCCCGGTCCTCGCCCGTGAGGAGTTCGCCCCTGTGGACGGGCCGTTCAAGCCGCAGGCCGAGCAGATGCGCGCGGTCCAGGACGGCACGCTCGACGAGGCCGTCAAGGACCATCTGGAGCGGCTGCTCGCCGCCGATCTTCTCGTGCTGTCGTTCCCGCTGTGGTGGTTCTCGCTACCGGCCATCCTCAAGGGGTGGATCGACCGGGTGTTCGTCATGGGCGCCCTCTTCGGCGGGGACCACGGGTTCTTCGGCGACGCCGCGCTCGCCGGTAAGCGGGCGATGCTGCTGTTCACGACCGGCGGCTCCAGAGAGGCGTTCCGACCCGGTGGCGCCTTCGGCGCGGTGGACGACTTCCTGTTCCACATCCACCGCGGAATGCTGGAGTTCGTCGGCTACCAGGTCCTCGAACCCGTGATCACCTACGGACCGGCCCACCTGACCGACGGGGAGAGGGCAGCGGCGCTGGAGGCGGTCCAGGAGTCCGTCGCGCGCACCGCGACGGCTTCCCTCCCCGCCATCCCGTTGACGGCGCGGTAGGTCCACGCCGACGCCGGCCCCGCTCGACGTCCGAGCGGGGCGGGCGTCACCGTACCGCCGAGGCGGTGACGCCGTGCCGTACCGCTGCCGGGTCCTGGGCCACCGGAGCCGTCGCGCTGCCCAGGAGCCGCAGTGCCGCCTCCGACGGTGAGCCGGGTTCTGCCGTGTAGGCGATCATTCGCTGGCCCGAGGTGCCCGGGATGACGAGATTCTCGAAGCTGAGTTCCATGGCACCGACCAGCGGGTGACGCAGATGCTTCACTCCGGAGGTGCAGGTGCGCACTGGGTGCTGGGCCCACAGAGAGGCGAACTCATCGCTGTGCATGGTGAGTTGGCCGATGAGCTCGGCCAGCGAGCGGTCGTCGGGGTGGCGGCCGGCGACCAGACGCAGGGCGGCCACGGCGAGTTGGGCCTGGTCGTCCCAGTTCCTGTACAACTCCCGGTACTGCTCGTCCAGGAAGAGCATCCGGGTCAGGTTCGGGCGGTCGCCGGGTGTGTCGGGGCTCTCGGGCGCCAGGTGTCCGGCGAGCAGGGCATGACCCAGGTGGTTCCAGGCAAGGACGTCGTTGCGCCGGTCCATGACCACGGCCGGTACGTCGGTCATGGCCTTCAGCAGCTGCCGGGCCGAGACGCTGGCGTGCGCCACCCGCGATGGTGCGGGGCGGGACGGCGCGGTGGCGGGACGGGCGAGGTCCTTGAGATGGGCCGTCTCGTCGTCGGTGAGGCGCAGGGTACGCGCGATGGCCTCCAGCAGACCGTCGGAGGCGTTGGTGGCGCGGCCCTGTTCGAGGCGGGTGTAGTGGGTGATGCTGACGTTGGCCAGCATCGCCAGTTCCTCGCGGCGCAGCCCGGTGACACGGCGGCGGGACGGGTGCGGGGTGATGCCGACTTCCTCGGGGCGCAGCGCGGCACGGCGCGACTTGAGGAAGTCTCCCAGCTCGGACGAGGCGTCCATTCATGCCTCCAGGTCGGCGGAGTGCGTCAGGCCGTGGCCACAGGCTTCCCGTGCTGCCCACCGGGCCCGAAGTGCCGGTAGCGGTAAGGACGGTGCTGTCATGACTACCCTCGCAACGGTCGGGGGAGTGCGTCGGGCCGTGGCCACTGACCTCCCATGATGCCCGTCGGGCCCAAGGGCCGGTAGCCATAAGGGTAGTCGTGTGATGACTACCCTCGTGATGGCTGTGCAAGGCAGGGTTCTGGCTGGGAATCCGGGCGCCGCCGATCCTTTTCCGTAACAGCGCGTGACGTGACCGAGCGTGCCGCGTGCCAGGAACCCTGAGGAAAAGGACTCGACGTCATGTCTGTCACTGATACGGAGGCGGCCGGTACCGCGCCCGGTGCTGCCGTCGACACGGCACCAGCCGAAGCCGTGCTCACCCCCCGGCTCCGGCTGGTGCTGGTACTGCTGCTCGCCACGCAGTTCATGCTGGCCGTGGACTTCGCCATCCTGAACGTGGCGCTGCCGGTGATCGGCAACGGCCTGGGCTTCTCGCTGGCGCACCTGCAGTGGATCGGCACCTCGTTCGCGCTGTGCGCGGCCGGCTTCACCCTGCTCTTCGGCCGGGTCGCGGACCTTTTCGGCCGCCGCCGGGTGTTCCTCGGCGGCCTCGTGGTCCTGGGCGCGGCCTCCCTCATGGGCGGCCTGGCGCAGAACCCGGAGATGCTGATCACGGCCCGCGTCTTCCAGGGGCTGGCCACCGCCGCCGTGACCCCCGCGGCGCTGTCGCTGATGACGACCTCGTTCCCGGAGGGCCCGCTGCGCCAGAAGGCGCTCGGCCTCAACGGGGCACTGATGTCCAGCGGGTTCACCACGGGCGCCATCCTCGGCGGCGTGCTCACCGACCTGCTGTCGTGGCGGTGGGCGTTCTTCATCAACGTGCCCGTCGCCCTCGCCGTGCTGATCATCGCCCCGAGGATCATCAAGGAGTCCCGCCTCGACGAGCGCCCCAAGCTGGACCTGCCCGGCGCCGTCAGCGTCACGCTCGGTCTGCTCGCCATCATCTTCGGGCTCACTCAGGCGGGCGAGAAGGGCTGGGGCTCGGCAGGCGCCCTGTCGTCGCTCGCGGCGGGCGTGGTGCTGCTGGTGATCTTCTACGTCGTCGAGCGCAAGGTGTCCGCGCCGCTGGTGCCGCTCAGCGTGCTCGGCAAGCGGTCGGTGGCCTGGGGCAATGTCGCCGGTCTGATCGCGTTCGCGACCTTCACCTCCCTGGTCTTCCCTCTGACCCTCTACCTGCAGGAAGTGCTCGGCTACTCCGCGCTCGTCGCCGGCCTGTCGTTCGGCTTCCTCGGCCTGGGAACGGTGACCGGAGGCGTCACGGCCTCGAAGGTCATCGGGAAGATCGGTACCAAGCGGACGCTGATCGTGGGAGGCGTCCTGCAGACCGTGTTCACCGCGGCTCTGGTCGGCCTCGGCGACGACCGCTCGTGGATGTGGCTGATGCTGGTCGCCAGCTTCCTCGGCGGTGTCGGCAACATGCTCGCCATCGTGGGTTTCATGGTGACCGCCACCTCGGGGCTCGCCAACCACGAGCAGGGTCTGGCCACCGGCCTCGCCACCATGACCCAGCAGGTCGGCATCACGATGGGCACGCCGATCATGAGCGCCGTCGTCACCGCCGCCATGGCCGGCACCGGAGCCTCGGCCATCCTCGGCGGTCTGAAGGTCGCGATCGCGGTGAACGCCGCGATCGTGCTCCTCGGCCTCCTCACCAGTGCCGTGTTCCTGCGCAGCGACCGGTCGACCGCGCAGTAACCCACAGGCGGTGCGAGCCACCCGGGTGCCGTCCCTCCGTCAGGGAGGGAGCCCCGGGTGCTCGACGCCGGGGCGGGCCGGCCGGTGTGCAGGCCCGTGACGTACTGCCCGGACAGGTCATGACCTGCCCGGGCGTCGTGCTGCGCAGCGGCCGCGTGGTCGCCCGCAACGGCCGCGGGGCGGGCCGGGCCGCATTGACGCGGTCCGGCCCGCCCAGTGGGGGGTGCCCCGTCACCACGCGTGGTGACGGGGTGGGTTCACCCGGAGAAGGGGAAAGAGAAGGACTGGAAGAGCTTGGTCTGCCCGGCGTCGGCTCCGCGCATCCTCAGGGCGTAGCTGACCAGGCAGTGATCGAGCATCGAGATGCGGTCGCCCTCTTCCCTGGTGTCCTCGGACAGGTCGTCGACGAACCAGGTGATGGCCGAGCGGCCCTCGTAGCGCTCCCGGGGCGTGAAGATCAGCTCCGCGGCGCCGATCTCGCCGAGAACGTTGAGGGCGTAGCTGAACGGGAACGCGCGGTTCGCCCGGTTGTCGTCGATGCTGTTCGTCCAGTCGCCCACCCGGTCCAGATCGGGGAACGAGTCGGCCATGCGCACCAGCGCCTCGTCCGGAATCAGATCCATTCGGCCGGTCATCATCGACAGTTCGATGATGTAGGGGTAGGCGTTGCCCCGGGGGGAGAAGTTCTCCCCGGGGTCGACGATGTCGAGGACCGCCGTGACGTCCTGCATGAAGGAGTTCAGGTCGGGCAGCTGGTCCGCGAGGCGCCCCAGGTTGTGCAGTGCGATGACGTAGTACTGCGACATGTGGACCCGGGTGTTCCAGGGGATCTCGGACATCAGCTTCCTGGACTCGGCCAGGGCGTCGATCGGCTGTGTCAGATACTCCGCCCTGCCGCACATGGCAACGGCGTTGAGCATCGTCAGCAGCGGATAGACCTTCAGCCACGGAGTCGGCATCGGGTTGGGGAAGGCCGGCCAGTTCCCCACCTCGTCGGCCCGCGTCAGATACCCGAGAACCTCCGCCATGTAGTCGCGCTCGCCGTCGAAGATGTGCTCGGTGTAGCCGAGCAGCGCGATCACGGACATCAGCATCCCGCCCACTCGCCCGCAGAAGTAGGGGATGGGGAAGTGCTCCAGCAGATTCAGCGCTTCGACGACGTGGTTCCGCTCAGCGGTGACCAGACGGTCCCGCAGGCCCAGTTGCCCCAGGGCGAGGAAGACCGTGCAGCATGCGGAGACCCGCTCGTACTCTCCGTGCCGCCCCTGGTTCTCGTCCGGGATCGCGTCGGGAGCGATCTCGTCGAGCATGCCGAGCACCTCTGCCGGAAAGTCCCGCTCGTCGTTGACCAGCAGCGACAGGTCGAGGCCGAGCTTGGCGAACGCGTCCATGAGGATGCTTCCGGCCGTGGCCCGGTAGTAGGGGTTGGGCACGGACCGGACGGCTTCCAGCAGCGGCCCCACGGCCGGTGCCATCCAGTCACGGTCGCCGCCGGGTTCGGCGACCCTCAGCGTGAAGTCCGCCATGTCGCGGCAGAACAGGGTGTAGCCGTCGGACGGCGACACCTTCTTTGCCAGGCGGTCGAAGGCGTCGCGGATGTGTCCGGCGACAGCCGCGTCGTAGTCGATCGGGTACTGGCCGAGGCCGATGCCGCGGAGCATCCGGCTCCACGGGGTCGCGATCATCCGGGACTCGTTGGACATGTCGCCCAGTCCGGAGACGGGGAGCGAGCGCGTGACAGAGTTCATGAGGCCGGTCCTTCGATGGGAACGGTTGTCCATCCGGCCCGGGAACGGGCGGATGTGATAAGGGAGTTGGGGCCGGGCAGACGTGAAGGTGCCCGCCCCGGCGAGGGGACGGCCGCAGGAAGGGCGACCGTCCCCCGGGGTTGTGCCGTCAGCTGTCGAGATAGGGCAGCGGGGGTACGGCGAGGCCCAGGAACTCGGTCCTGCTTCCCTCCAGCATCTGCAGGGCCCAGTTCAGCCACTTGATGCCCTCGCAGTAGATGGCGACCGGGCGGCGCTGGGTCTGGTAGGTGTCCACGAGGGTGCCGTCCAGTTCCTTCTGAAAGTGGAAGGGGGGCATCGCCGTGAAGTGCTGGCCCATCATGAACACGAACCGGATCAGCCAGTACGGGTCGTCCCGCAGGTAGGGCGAGTCGGGATCGTCAAGACCCAGCGCGGCCGTCATGACGGTGGCGAAGTGGTCCTCCATGCCTTGGGGTGCCTCGGTGTCGACGCTGCCGCCGCTCGCGATCACGTCCCGTATCCGGTACGCCTTCTGGTACGGGTTGCCGTGCAGGAACGCGATGTCGACGTGGGGAGTCCTGCCTTCGCCGGCGTCGACGCTCATCGTGAACTGCTCGAAGTGGATCTCGTCGTAGTGACCGATGGAGTTGTGCCACGGCTTGTTGTCGTACATCGCGTCGTCGCGAGTCTCCTTGCCGTCGCTCTTGAAGCCGATGGCCCGCGGGTCGAGGAACCTGATCCCCAGCGCGGCGGGGGTGATGGCCGCCAGGGCCGCGTCGATGTCCTCTCGCGGTGCCCCGGATTCGATCAGTCGCTGGGCGTGCCGTAGCGGGTCGTCGTTGGTGATCTTGATGTTCTCGGTGTTCGTGTCGCCCATGACGAGGGAGTGGAAGGCCGGTTCCAGTAACTCCGCGAACTCCGGCGTGGCACGGAACCGCTCCAGCAGAGCCGAGTGGTTGAGGTACGAGACTCCGTTGACGACGATCCGGTCGGTGTCCAGGAGATGCGCGCCGAAGGTTTGCGGTGCCGTACGGCGGCACAGATCCAGCCGGTCCTCGATCTTCCTGAAGTACGAGGTGTCCAGCGTCTCACCCGGTGCCGGTACCCGGCCCACGCTGTGGACCTCGTCGTTCAGCACCCGGATGATCTGCTCGTAGAGCCGGGCGACCACGGCGGGCGGCGGGGTGTGCTTCTCGACGTATCGGCTGACCTCCTCGCCCGCGACGTAGCTCATCTCGTAGATGACTTCCCGATCCACCGTGCGGTCGCCGGACCGCAGATGCGACGGGACGGGTGCGTCACGCTCCAGGACGGAGAAGACCTCGGGGAAGTAGCCGCGCACCGGTTCGGGCAGAGACTGCAGGAACTCGGCCTGTTTCCTGGCCTTTGTGAACGGCGGGAGCATCACGCCTTCCCCCTCCGGGTTCCAGCGCGCGGTCGTCAGCGCCTCGCTGAGGATCTTCCGGACGGTGACGTGCTCCTCCCCTTCCCTGCGGATGAAGACGGTCATGGACTCGCTTCCGCCCTGACCGAAGCCGACGATCGTCTCGTCGGTGTTGATGTAGGCGTAGACCGTGCTGGAGAGAACGCGGCGGCTGCGAGCGTTGGCCAGGACACGTTCGTTCTCCTCGGTCAGGGCGAGGACGCAGGCGTACTCCAGCGCGTCGAGGGCGGGGTTGACCCGCTTTCTCCAGGTCTCGGCCGGCTCCGTGACGGCGACGACATGGATGGCGTACGGTCCGGTGTCGACGTCGGCCGCCGCCGGCTGCGAGTCGAGGGCGACGATCTGGCAGTTGCCGTTGAGGTGGATCGGCCGTACCTCGGTGTCGAGGGCGCCGTCCCGGAGCACGGCGCGGGTGGCGTCCTGCAGATCCTTGCGTGACTGGATCGGCATGCCGTCCGGGGAGACGAGGGGAATCCCGGCCGCGGTGAGACCGTTCAGGATCCGATCCCGCACCTCCTCGGGCGTCTGTTGGGCGCTCAGGGTGACCGCGTCGGCAGGCGAGATGGCTCCGGAGACGGCCAGGGCCGTGAGCCAGCCCGGGACGTCGCCCCCTTCGAGGTAGTGGTCGCTCTGCGCGAGCAGGGCGGGCCGGTGCTGGGCGAGGGTGTTGAACAGCAGGAACTGGTAGACGATCCGCTGTCCCACCGGGTGGTGGCAGCCGTCCGGGCGCAGGCCCGCGAGCGTCCTGTCGTGCATGTCGTACGCTGCCGGCCGGGTGTCCAGCAGTATCCGTGTCCTGCGGGCCGGCGCCTGGTCGTCGAGGTCGGACGGGCCGCCGAAGTGGAAGACGAGGACCTCCGGACGGGTCGTGTGGAGTGTCCGCGCACGGACGTCGCCGGCCGCGTCCCGCACCGTGAGTTCCACGTAGGCCTTGCCCAGCAGCGTGGAGTCGCCCGCGGTGATCCTCTTCTTCGTCCGCGCCCTGATGACGAGTTCGCCCTGGTCGGTGGCGATGCGCTCGCTGTGACCCCGGGTGTGCTGGAAGATCTCCAGGAACCGGTAGAACGTCGGCGAGCCCTCCCGGTCGGGGCGCAGCATCTCCGCGGTGATGACGCGCCCGAGGGTGCGGGAGAAGTAGTCGTCGCAGAAGTCGTTCTCGGCAGCGAGGCGGAACAGCTCCTGCAGGAGGTGGTAGTCCTCGCGCGTCAGCTCCCGCCCCGAGCCGTACAGCTCCTCCAGCCGGGACATCAGGGCGCTCACCACGTTGACGGCGCGCAGGAACCCGGCGGTGTCCTCATGGCTTCCCGTGTAGGCCATGACGGGGGCGACGACATGGTTGTCCTGCAGCAGCCTGACGGACTTCGCCCCCAGCCCGAGCTCCAGCACCATGTCCGCGTCGAGACCGTTCAGGCTTTCACAGGTGTCACGGGAGGCCATGACCCGATCCGTCATGGCCAGGACGCCCTCGCGGACGTCGTGTGCGGTGGTCAGCAGTGACATGTCGTGGTTCGACACCACAGGGACGCGGGGGCTGTCGAAGTGGATCCGGTGAGTGGCGAAGAACTGCTCCAAGGCATCCCGGGCGGGACGCATGCGCGCGGAGTGGGCGAGGAAGACGGTCGGCTCCTTCAGTTCCGACATGGTCGCGTTCGCGAAGGAGGCGACGAAGGCGTCGAACTCGGGCCGGACCCCGGAGCGGACGTAGAGGTTCGCCTGTGTCGGGGCGTAGGTCTTGTGCAACTCGACGTCCGTGAGCGGGAAGGTCGTCCGTAACCCGTCCAGGACCACCGCGAGGACGTCCGGGCTCTGCGCCTTCACGGCAACCACGTGATAGGGCTCTCCGACCAGGGGTGTCTGCCGGACGGACTCGTCCAGATAGGAGGCGACGGTCCGGGCGAAGGACTCGTCCGAGTTCTGCGCGCCGGCGGCCTGGAGCATCAGCGGCGTGAACACCTGGGCGATCCGGGTGCCGTCGAAGACGGAGAGGGAGCCGCTTGCCACCGCGGCCGTCAGGATGCCGAAGCTCTCGCCGGTGTAGGCGGCGAAGTCGACCGGGACCCCGTTCTTCGCGATCCGGTCGCGCAGATACGCGTCCAGAGCGAGGCTGTGCACCAGCAAAGCCGCCCCGATGAAGCCCTGGCGCTCCATCCTGCCCTCGGGAAGGTTGTCGGGGTCCAGGAGAAGCAGGTCCGGACGGGCGGGAAAACCGAGTGCTCGGGCAGCTTCGCGGTAGATGTGGGTGATTTCGGGGACGCCGGAGTCGAGGAGCAGCCGGCCGAGATCCCGGTAGAAGGCCCGGCTGCCGAGGCCGGGGAAGAACCCGGCCACGCGGATTCTGTCCGTCGTGCTGAGGACGTCTTCGACGAGCGCGGGGCGCGCGTCAGCGGCCGGTGCGGGGTGGGCGCGGGTGGGTGCATGAGACAGGGAGGGGGACACAAGTATCGCCTCTCGGGTTCTTCTGGGCGGGAACATCGCACGCTCACCTTTGGGCGCGGGGAATCCTCACTCGCGAGTACGAAATGAATTCTTCCGCTCGCTCGAACCTGTTTCCACACATTCCGGTACAGGGTTTTTCAAGCCTCTGCGGGTCTCTGTAGGGGAATGTCAGAGAAGAGAAAAGGAACTGGCCGGAGAGATGAAAGGGCCAATTCTCGGCAAAACTTAAGAATCGGTGTCGGGAGCCCGCCGGGCTCTCGACACCGATGCGTCACGGCGAGGGGCGGCTCGCGCGGCCGCAACGCATCGATTATCGTCGATGCGACCACAGTCGGCTCCGCTTCGGCACCGGAAGGCGCATGACACATGCCCGTGACAGGCGACCTCGCCACCCTGATCGAACCCCTCAAGGCGCTCGCCAACCCCGTGCGGTTCCAGGTGCTGCAGTGGCTGCGTGATCCGGAAGAGCATTTTCCGGTCGATCCGGCTGTCACCGATCCACGCACGGTCGGCGTCTGTGTCAGTCACATCCAGGCCAAGACCGGACTCGCGCAGTCGACGGTCTCGGCCTATATGGCGGTGCTCGAACGCGCGGGTCTCGTGCGCTCCACGCGTGTCGGGAAGTGGACGCACTACCGGCGCGACGAAGAACGTATCGCCTCGGTCGTCGAGGAGTTCAAACGGGAGGTCGGGGAAGCGCGCACCGGAGATCTGCTTTCCCCGTGAGCGCCGGGCCCGGACCGCCGCCGTGACCCAGGCCCGTCCGTCAGGCCTGTGCGGTCTCGCCGGAAGTGCCCGTCGGGCTTTCGGGCGCGGACGCGGGCGGGCAACTGGTCCGCAGGCGCGGCAGCATGCCCGACGCGGCGAGTCCGGGCAGGAGGAGTCGCCACAGTGCGGAGACCCGCGCGGGCAGGTCCTTCCGGCTGCTGTAGGCCTCCGACATCACCTGCAAACCGGTGAACGCGCCGACGATCGTCGCGGCGACCTCCGACAGGTCGGCCCCCGGCAGGAGTTCGCCCTGCTTCTCGGCCTGACGCAGGAGATCCTCCACCACGGTGATCGACTGGTTGTACGGAGCCTGGGCCGAGGCCGAGAAGGACGACCGCTCAACGGCCAGCCGCACACTGGCCCGCAGCACCATGTCCGTCTGCAGCCGGGTCGAGAACGACAGCGTGAGGTCGATGACGGCCTGCAGCTTCACCGGTTGCTCCGGCACCACCAGGGCGTCGCCCTGAGCCTCCGCCAGCGCGGCGGCGATCGCCTCCTTCGAGGGGAAGTGGTGGTACAGCGCGCCGCGGGTGAGGCCGGCCCTGGCGAGGATCTCGTTGGTGCTCGCCGCGTCGTAGCCGCGCTCGCCGAACACCGCAGCGGCGGCCTCCAGGATGGAGTGTCTCGACCTGATGCCTCGCTCCTGTCGGGCCATCGTGGGATCCTCGCATCTCAGGCTCGAAAACATACAGACTTGCCTGCACTATATTCCACCGGCGCAGTGCCCTCATGCGCCCGGAGCCCTACTGAGTCATGCGTGCCCGATCCGAAAGCCGACACCGCGCACCGTGACGATCCAGTGGCTCGATCCGAGCTTGCTCCGGAGGCTGCTGACGTGCGTGTCGATGGTACGGCCGCGGTGCGACCACTCGTCGTCCCATACCAGACTCAGCAATTGACGGCGGGAAAGGGTGGTCCCCGGCTGCGAGACGAGCTGGTACAGCAGATCGAACTCCTTGGGCGTGAGGTCCACCCGCCGTCCCTCCAGCAGGAGTTCGCGTGCCCCGGCGTCGATGCGCAGCGGGCCGTGCGTGATGACCTGTGCCGTTGGTGCGGACCGAGGGTGGGCCCGGCGCAGCACCGCTTCCATCCGGGCGAGCAGCTCCCGCAAGCCGTAGGGCTTGACGAGGTAGTCGTCGGCACCGGCCTGCAGCCCGAGCACACAGTCCAGTTCGGCGTCGCGCACGGTCATGGAGATGATCGGCACGCTCCCGAGCACGCGGATCCGGCGGCACACCTCGAGGCCGTCCAGGTCGGGAAGGTCGAGGTCCAGCAGGACCATGTCGACACCACTGTGGGCCTGAAGTGCTTCCGCGCCGGTGGACACACTGTCGGCCAGATATCCGTGCCTGCGCAGCTCCTGCGCCAGATCCTCGGCGGCGCGGGCGTCGTTCTCGACGACGAGAACCTGCAAGGCCTGTCCTCCGGCCGGCGTCTGCCCTCTCCCGCTGTGTGGTCTCGTCAGATCCATGACCTGTCGATTCACCGCACGCTCCTTCCCCCAAAGGACACAACATCGAACTGTTGAGCGCAAATCCCACGGGAATGTACCAGGCAAGGTTGTCGGTTTGTCAACGCGGCCAGGCAGGGCTGCTCGCCCGAAGAGCCGACATGTCAAGCGGTCGGCAGATCGCTTATCTGCAGGGAAATATGATGGCATTCCCGACTAAACATCTCTTCGCTGAGCCTGATCGGCGCGTGACATGCAAATGAGGCGGGTGTAGCGATCATGTTAACCCGGCAGGTCCGCCTGCCTTTGTCGATGTTTTACTTTAAAACCAAGCTGACCTGTCTGTATGTTCGAGGGGTGCGCGTTCCGTTGGTGACGGGGGAACGGGGGCGGGCGCACGGGTGGTCGGCCCCTGTCCATGAACAGAGACAGGAGCGCAGCATGCTGGCCACGGCCCGAACGACCCCGACCGACAGCGCTTTGACGGCAGGTCCCCTTCTCACCACCACGGTCCCGCGCGAGTACGTCCATCGCGCCTCCGTGGCAGAGGTGTTCCTCATTGGCTGGCGGGCCGACCCGACCGGCTCGGACAACCCGTCCGACTCCTTCGTGGTCCGGGCCCAGTGGCCGCGGAGCCACGCCCTCTTCGCCCCGATGGCCGGCCACCAGGATCCGCTGCTGATGGTCGAGTCGATCCGCCAGACCGGAAGCCTGCTGGCCCACGCCGAGTACGGAGTCCCGTTCGGCCACCAGTTCCTGATGCGGGACATCTCCTTCACCGCCGCCCCTTCGGCGTTCGAGGTCGGCTCTGCGCCGACCGACGTCGAACTGCGCACGGTGTGCCGCGACATCGTCCGCCGAGGCAGAACCATCGCCGGCATGCACTACGAGGTCTCCGTCCGCCGCGACGGGCTGACCATAGCCACCGGCGGCGCCGGCTTCAGCTGCGCCAGCCCCGCAGCCCACCGACGGTTGCGCGAGGGGCGTCCGACGACCACCTGCCGCGCACTTCCGGCACCGGTCGACCCGGCCGAGGTGGGTCACGCCGGCCCGGAGCACGTCGTACTCGCCGCTCCTGCGACGCCCGGCGAGGCCCGGTGGGAGCTCCGGGTTGACACCGGGCACGCCGTCTATTTCGACCACCCGGTGGACCATGTCCCCGGCATGGTCCTGATCGAGGCGGCCCGGCAGGCGGCCCGTGCCGCGACAGGACTGCCCACGGCCCTTCTCCTCGGCCTGGAAACCGAGTTCGCCCGGTACGCCGAACTCGATGCCCCGTGCTGGATCGAGGCCCGTGTCGACGACCCCGACACGGCCGGAGACCTCAAGGTCCATGTGAACGGCACCCAACAGGGAGAACAGGTTTTCACCGCGGACCTGTACCTGCGCCGCCCGATCGCCTGATTCCGACGCGTCATCTGGAGAGTCCCCACGTGCGTACCGTTCTGCTCACCGGCGCCGCGGGCTTCGTCGGCGGCCATGTGCTCCACGAGGCCGCACGGCAGGGCGTGGCCCTCACCCTGCTGTCGCACAGCCGTCCGGTGCGTGTCACCGACGCCGGGCATCGGGTCGTGCGGGCCGACCTCACCGACCCGGACTCGCTGAGCGGCGTGTGCGAGGGTGTGGACGTCGTGTTGCACTGCGCGTCGTACATCGGCGCGGCACTCGACAGCAATGCGTCCGTCAACGCCGGGGGGACGAGAAACCTGGTCGCCGAAGCCCGCCGCTGCGGGGTGTCCCGCATCGTGTACGTGAGCACGGCGTCCGTCTACGGCCGCGGTACCTTCTGGGAGGCCACGCCCGGACAACTCGTCAGGAACCCGAGTTCACCCACGTCGCGAAGCCGGGCCATGGCCGAGGACGCCGTTCTCGAAGCCGGCGGGATCGTCCTGCGCCCCCATTTGGTCCACGGCCAGGGGGACATGTGGGTCGTCCCGGGCCTCGCCAGTCTCCTGCGCGCGCTGCAGGGCACGGTAGAGGGCTGGGCCTCCCGGCTCTCGCTGATCTCCGCCCGGGACCTGGGCCGGCTCGTGGTCGGTACGGGCCTCGCGCCCGCGGCCGATCTGAGGTCCACGACCTACCACGCGGCCCACCCGGTGCCCGTCGACGCGGCGACGCTGTTGCAGGCGGTCGCCGAGTGCGCCTCGCTGCCCTGGCCGGAGCAGGATCTCTCGGTCTCCAGTGCGCGGACGCACCTGGCGGCGGAAGGCCGGCTGTCGCACGCGCTCGACATGCTGAGGACCGACCACTGGTTCGACGGCGCCCCGCTCTGGCGAGACCTGCGCCTGGCACCCGGCCCGGGCTTCGGGGCGGACTTCGCGGAGTCGGCGGGGTGGTATCGCCGAACCCTGCTCGCCACTTGACGGGCCGGAGGCTTCCGGGACCGCGAACCCGCCGCGCACGGCGGGTGCCCGGGCTCCGTCCGCCAGGTCGGCCGCGTGGGCGGAACGATGTGGTGGCCGGCGTCGACACACCGGCGGCGGACCGGGTACGGCAACAGATCCGTGCAGCACAGGCGATGCTCGACGATCCGCGAGAGCACGGCCTCGCCGAAGAGCTGAGCGGGACCCCGGGCGCCGGGTCCGGCACCCGGGGCGAGGGGCCGTCAGCCGACGGTGCCGGTCACCGAACTGCCGGACTTCGTCACGTGGTACGTCACGGTGGCTCCGCTCCAGAAGTGGAAGGTGAGTGTCACCGGCGCACCGTCGCGCAGTGCGTTGAGGTAGTCAGGGGTGAGGGTGAGGGCGTTGTCGGCGTAGTCGGGCGAGAAGGCGCCGTTGAACTCCTGGTAGGGGGTCCAGCCGGTGTTGCCGGCGTTGGTGCCGTCGGCGTAGGTGGACTCCATGGTCGCGAGCTGGTCACCGCGGTACTGGGTCGGGATGGTGAGACCGGTGGTGCTGCCGGTGGCGTTGGAGAGCACCGGGCGGTCGTAGGTGATCACTCGGATCGGCCAGGCGAGACCGGCGGAGAACCTGGCCTCGATCGTCGCGTTGGTCCCGTAGGCGCGGTTGCCGGCCAGTCGGGTCAGCGCGGAGGCCGTGAGCGTGAGCTGGTTGCCTGAGACGGTGTAGTCCCGGCCCTGGGCGAGTTGGGTGTTGCCCTGCCAGAGCCCACGGATCGTGAGGCCGTTGGGGTTGAGGGTGAGCGTCTGGGCGGTGATCGCACTCGACTTCGCCAGGAAGACCTGGTCCGAGGAGGCGGTCCCCGAGCGGGTGGTCCAGCTCGACCTGATCCGGTTGATCAGCTCGGAGTCGGTCCACTTCAGGGTGGTGCGGCTCAGGTAGGCGAAGGTTCCGGGGTCCCACAGGGCCGTGGTCACTCCGGCGGCGCGGGCTTCGTAGCCGAACTGCTCGAAGTACTTGAAGGCCTCGCCCCGTTCGACGCGGGAGGGGTGGTTGCTGTCGGGGTAGGCCAGCAGCCCGTACTCACCGAGGTAGACGGGGATTCCCTTGGAGGTGAAGGTGGCGCGGAGCCGGTTGAAGTTGTCGGTCATGTCCTGCTGCGAGGTGGCGTCGAAGCGGGTGCCGCCGGCGACGTTCACGCTGAACGGGTAGTAGCCGTAGTAGTGGACGGTGACCACGAGGTTGGGGTCGTTGAGCGCCTTCATCTCGCCGGCCAGGGCGTCCAGGAAGTTCTGCCCGGAATTGGTGTGCAGGGTGGGCAGCACGAGCAGACGCGTCGCGTTGTTGCCGCCGGACTGGCGCACGATGGTGTGGAACGCGGTGTTCAGTTCGTCGTTGTACTGGATGCCCTGGGCGTCGGTGGTGTTGTTGAACTGCGGCTCGTTGTTGCTCTCGAAGAGCAGGGTCGGGGAGGAGTCCCTGAACTTGGCCGCGATCTGGGTCCAGGTCGCCTTGAAGCGGGCCAGCACGTTGTCGTGGTCGGTGGGCATGGTGGAGATCCACTGCCACGAGTCGTGATGGACGTTCAGCACGACGTAGAGACCGTCCGCCTGCGCCCAGTCGACCACCTGTTTGACGCGGTTCATCCAGGTCGCATCGATCGTGTACGGGGCCGTGGTGGACTGGTGGCCCGACCAGGTGACGGGAATGCGTACGCTGCGGAAGCCCTGGGCCTTGATGGTGTCCAACAGGGGCTTGGTGACCGCGGGGTTGCCCCAGGACGTCTCGTCGGGGATGGCGTCCAGGCTGTTGCCCAGGTTCCAGCTCGGCTGCATCGCGGCCACGGTGCTCATGGGGCTGAGTGCCTTGGAGCCGAGTGCCCCGGACGCGTCCTTGTGGGCCGGTGCAGCGAAGGCGGCGGTGCTGATCAGGCCGAGCGCGGCGATCAGCGCCACCACGAGGCCGAGCAGACGGGCGGGGCCGCGTCTGCGGTGACCGGTGGGGGAGTGCGTTCCCTTCATCTTCGATCCTTTTCTGTTGGTGAGCGGACGTTCCGCCCGTGGGGGGAATGGAGTTCAAGGCAACTGGTTCAGGGGACGAGCGGCTCGTAGTCGAACCAGTCGAAGTGGACCGTGCCGGCCGCCGCGTACAGGCCGATGACCCGTCCGGTGAAGCCGCCGGCCACCTCGGTCGACAGGTAGCGGCCGTCGAGCTCGCCGAGAGGGGTGAAGGTCCCGTCGGGCTCCTCGACGCCGAGCGTGAGGATGTCGGGACCGGTGCGGGGGCCCTTGTCAGGGGCGTCGGAGATCTGGAGACGGAGCACCACGGGACCGGCGGGCACGGACCGCGATCCCACGACCGTGCGCAACGGTCCGACACGGCTGAGGACGCGCACCTCGCCCTCGGCCGCCTCGATCTCGTAGTGGTGCTCCTCGTCGAGGCGGACGGCGAGACCACCGCGCCCCTCGGCCGGGTCGATCAGGGCCCGCACCCGGCACGACAGGTGCTCCTGGCGACGGCCGACGAACACGACGTCCGGCTCGTCCAGGGAGTCACCGCGGGCACGCAGGGTCAGATGGCCGGACCGCTCCTTGGTGGTGCAGTACTCGGCGGGACGGTCGCGTACGGAGATCCACCGCGGCCGCAGTTCGCTGAGGTCGAAGTCGTCCCGGACCTCCTCGGCGGGGCCGGGCACCAGCGGCCAGGCGGGCACGGGCAGGACGGACGGGACCTCGTCGACGACGGGCCAGTCGTCCACCCACTTCACCGGCGCGAGAAAGGTCTCGCGGCCCAGCACATGCCAGCCCGGGGTCCCGCCGCGCGGCCGGACGCCCAGCAGCACCATCCACCAGGAGCCGTCGGGCCCCTGGACCAGATCCGCGTGCCCGGTGTTCTGGACGGGGTGATGGGTGCCGCGGTGGGTGAGGACCGGGTTGTTCGGGCACGGTTCGAAGGGGCCGTCGGGCGTGCGGCCGCGGGCGATCGAGACACTGTGACCGCGCTCGGTGCCGCCCTCGGCGATCAGGAGGTACCAGTAGGCGCCGATGCGATACAGGTGCGGGGCCTCGGGGGCCAGGGCTCCGGAGGTGCCGGCCCAGACCTTGCGCGGCGGTCCGAGGGTCTCCCCGGTGTACGGGTCGATACGGACCTGTCCGCCGCCGGCGGAGGTGCACCAGCAGGTGCCGTTCTCGTCCCAGGCCAGATCCGGGTCGATACCCGGAACCCCGGGCAGACGGACGGGATCGGACCAGGGGCCGGCGGGGTCGGTGGCGGTGAACAGTACGTTGCCGCCGCCCTCGGTCACGTTGGTGACGATCAGCCAGAAGCGGCCGTCGTGGTGGCGCAGGGTGGGAGCGTAGATGCCGCCGGACGACAGGGTGGCGGCGGTGAGGCCGAGCTGGCTCGGCCGGTCCAGGGCGTTGCCGAGCTGTGTCCAGTGGACCAGGTCGCGGCTGTGGAAGACGGGGATGGCGGGGAAGTACTCGAAACTGGAGCAGACGAGGTAGTAGTCGTCTCCCACACGGCAGACGCTGGGGTCGGGGTGAAAGCCGGGGATGACGGGGTTGGCCAGGGTGGCAGCCGCCCGCAATGTCTCTGACACTCGGTCAAGTCCCTTCGGAGTGGGGTGTGTCGGTGTGTTCAGGGGGTGTCCGACGCCGCGTGGGCGAGGCGGAGGAGCACCGCGGAAGGGGCCGCGGGCAGCGTGAGGGTGAGGGCGGCGGTGTCCGGGTGCCAGGAGGCGACGACCTGGCTCGCTGCGGGGTAGAGCACGTCGACGCGGACCGCACGGCCGTGCAGAGGGGACAGCGGCAGGGTCGTGCTGGTCTCCGCACCGGCGCGGCGCCAGACCGTGAGATAGGTGGTGACCGGGGTGTGGAGCGCCAGGGCGAGCCACGGGTCGTCCCAGGCCGGCAGGCCCAGCGGCCACGCGGGCACCGCCTGGGTCAGGTCGGTCCGGATGGCCTTGTACACGGTGACGGCCTCGTGGACCAGGGCACGGGCCTCGGGCGGCAGGTCCGGGAGCAACCCGGACAGGTGGATGCGCCCGAGGAGGGCGTTGGCCATGGTGAAGGCCACCTCGTCGAGGGAGTCCTCCGGCTGCGGGTAGGCCCAAACGGCGCCCTGTTCGGGGGTGACGGCGGTGGGCGCGGAGGCCGCGATGGGGGCGTAGAGCTGGAGGTTCTGCTGGTCGCTGGTGGACTGCAGTTGCAGCCGGGACAGCAGCGCGTAGTCCCAGCGCATGCCGCCGGAGGAGCAGTTCTCCACCACCAGGTGCGGATAGCGGTCCAGGATGCCGTCGAGCCAGTCCAGGTGCGCGCGGTTGTGGCCGAGCAGTCCGGCGCCCGGGGTCTCGCCGGGGTGGGCGCTGGTACCGGAGCCGGGGTCGATGTTGTGGTCGAGCTTGAGGTAGCCGACGCCCCACTCGCCGACCAGGCGGTCCACGACCTGGTCCAGGTGGGCACGGGCGGCGGGGTGGCGCAGGTCCAGGTGGTGGCGGCCGGTCTCGGTGACGCGGACGCCGTCCCGGCGGAAGAACGCCTCGTCCGGAAGGGCTTTGGCCATGGGGCTGCGGACGCCGATCACCTCGGGCTCCAGCCACAGACCGGGCACCATGCCGCGCTCCCGGATGCGGTCCAGCACCTCGTGGATGCCGCGCTCGCCGGGGAACCGGGACGCGGCCGCCTCCCAGGCTCCTACGCTGTCCCACCAGCCGCCGTTCTCGCCGTCGTACCAGCCGGCGTCGATGACGAAGTACTCCGCGCCCGCTTCGGCCGCCGCGTCGACAAGCGGCAGCAGCTTCTCCGTGGTGGGGTCGCCCATCAGGCAGTTCATGTAGTCGTTGAAGATGACCGGGAGCCGGTGGTGGTCGGCGTGCGGGCGGCGGGCGGCCCGGCGGTAGCGGGTGAGCGCGGCGAACGCCTCGTCGGGGCCCCCGGCGTCGCTGAACGCGAGGGCGACGGGCACGGTGCGGAACTCCGCGCCCGGCTCCAGCGGATGCCGCCAGCCGTGGTGGATGTCGGTCGGGCCGAACAGGGCGAGGTAGGCCAGCGTGTCGCGCTCGCCGCACTCCCAGTGCCAGCCGCCTCCGTTGTGCTCGATCTGCCACAGCCAGGTGCGGCTGGGGCGACGGTCGGTAAGGCCGCCCATCGGCAGCCGTCCGCAACTGGACCACACACCCCGCCCGCTCTGCGTGAACTCACCCTTGCCGTTGTCGTAGACCGCGACACGGTCGCCGATCACCGGCGAGGACACCCGCATCGGTCGCCGCTGCCAACGGCATTCGGCGACCCAGTCGTTCTCGGCCCACAGCAGGTCGGCGCCGTCGATGGCGTCCGGACCGTCGGCGAGGGGCCCGACGACGAGGGAGGAGACGGACTCCAGGTGCAGGGTGGCGTCCCCCTCGTTGCGCAGGACCACCTCGCCGCGCAGTACGGGCACCCCGTCCGGCCAGCGGTAGGTCACCTCGGCGGCGAGCCCGGTCTCCGGGTCGTGGAGTTCGACGGTGAGCACATGCCAGTCGCCGTCGCGGGTGGCACGGTGCGCGCGGTGACGCAGCCGCCCGCCGATGTACGAGTCGATGAGGCGCCCGCCCGACCAGGCGCGGCCGTGCCCCGCAGCCGTCACCTCCACCAGGGGCAGCGGAGGCCACGACCGCCGCTCGGGAGGCAGTCCGCCGGGGAGGCCGAGACGGGTGAGGCGGGCGATGCCGTCCTCGCCGACGACGACCTCGGCCTCCAGGGCCCGGTGGCCCCATCGGACGATCTGGGGTGCGCTGGTCATTGCTGCCTTTCCGAGGAGAGGGAGAGAAAGACGTGTGCTCAGGCGATACGGAGTACGGCGCTGCCACCGGCGGCGAGTTCGGCGACCGTGCCGCCCGTGAGCAGGTCGTGGCCGGGTTCGGAGACGGTCGGTGAGGCTGCGCGAGGTCATGGCTGGTCCTTCGGGACAGGGGACTCGGGCCAGGGAGTGTTCTGACGTATCGTCAGCAATGCTGCGCGCAGAGCTCGTTCGCCACGGGTGCGTGGACGGTCAGTACCTTCTTCAGGCCTGGCGCGAGCGATGTTTGTGCCGGTCTGCGGCCGCTCGCCGCTTCCGCGGGACGACAGAAGGCGGGCCATCGCGGCGGCCGTTGTGCCGAGGAAGCATGTCCGGTTCAACTTGTTGGTCATGACGCGGTGCTTCCCGTCGGCGGTTCGAAGCGCGTCGAAGCGCTTCACCTGGCGGGGTACGTTAATGACATGTTTCTCGCTAAACAAGAGGGGCAACGCCAAGAAGCTTCCTTAATGCCTGCCTGGTGACACTCCACGAGTGCCGATGCCAGCGTCGAAGCGCTTCGATTCCCGCCTTAATCGGGCTGCTCAGGCGGCCCTCGTCGGTCTTCCCGTCGTCCCTGTTCCGCCGCCGGTCGACTTCCATTTCGTGGGCGGCGCACGCTCGATGAGCGGATCGGGCTGCTGCACCGGTACGTGCCGACTGTCGAGGGCCTCACCGTCGCCGCCTTCCGTACGGCACGGAGGTGCGCGCGGGGTGTCCCGGGTCGGTGAGGCGACCGTGGCGTGGGAATGCCGGCCCGGCGACCGACTGCCGGTCGAGATCGCCGCATCTGTAGCCGGCAGCCACAGCGGCCGGGCGACGGTCGCCGCCGAGCGGCCAGATGACCAGACGGTGCAGACAACAGGGCAGCGCCGGCTGCGGCGCGCGCTCAGCTCTCGGCGACCGGCAGCGGCCCGGCTCCCCGCAGGCGAACGGCGGTCGCGATCCGTCGCTCCCGGGCGCCCGTGACACGAAGGTTTGCCGCACTCTGTCTACGCAGTCAGAGCAGACGCGTCAAGGCTTTCGACCGACTCGGAGACCTCCCTCCGGCAAGAATCCCGTCGCCGCCCGCGCAAGATTACGAATCCGTTTCAGGCGCTTGACGGCCGCACTATGACTGCGTAGACATGTCAGCGCAGTCAGACGGATGCCGGCCACCACCGGTCACCAACATCTGGAGCCACCATGAGGCGAGGCGCAGGGCGGGGCGGCAGTTCCGGCGCACCGCGCAGTGTGGATGTGGCCCAGCTGGCGGGCGTCTCCCAGAAGACCGTGTCCCGGGTCTACAACGACGAGCCGTACGTCTCCGCCGACGTACGCCGCCGCGTCCTGGAAGCCGGTGAGGAACTCGGATACCGGCTGAACAACGCCGCCCGGGCACTGGCCTCCGGGCGTACCCGGTCCATCGGCGTGGTGACGCTCGGGACCGCCCTGTACGGACCCGCCTCACTGATCATGGGGGTCGAACGTGCCGTACGGGACACGGGATACGCCCTTCGCGTGGTCAACACCGTGGAAGGCGACCCGACGGGCGTCGCCGGTGCCGTGGACTCACTCCTGGAGCAGGGCGTCGACGGCATCGTCATCTCCGAGCCGATCGACGACGGACACGGCGACGACCTCTCCGCCCGCGTCGACGTACCGGTCCTTGTCCTCGGGGCGCCACCCCTGTCCGTGCCCAGGACGCTGGCCGCGGGCGTCGGCGCCGATCTGATGGCGCGTAGGGCGACCGAACACCTGCTGGAACTGGGGCACGACACCGTCCACCATCTCGCCGGTCCGTGGCGGTGGTACGCCGCCCGGGACCGGCTGGAGGGCTGGCGGTCCACGCTCGCCGCGCACGGCAGGACGGTACCCCGCGTCGTCGAGGGCGACTGGTCGGCCGCCAGCGGCTACACGGCGGGTCGCGAACTGGCCCGCGACCACGACATGACCGCGGTGTTCGCCGCCAACGACGATATGGCGATCGGTCTCGTCCGCGCGCTGGCGGAAGCCGGCCGACGGGTGCCGGAGGACGTCAGCGTCGTGGGTTTCGACGACATTCCGGTCGCCGCCTATGTGACTCCCCCTCTCACCACGATGCGCCAACCCTTCGACACCGTGGCACAGGAGGGGCTCAAACGCCTCGTGCACTCCATCGAGAACCCGGACGCACCACCCCTGTCGGCCGTTGAACCACCGGTCGACCTCGTGGTCCGTGCCTCGACCGGGCCCCCACCGCCGACCCGGACGACCCCGGGCCGGGACCGGGCCCTGGCCTCTTCTCCGAGTGGGAGCCGGACCGACCCGCCCCGGGACGGAGGTGCAGCCACATACAACTGATCAACACCGACCGCACCGGGAAACAGCGTTCCCCAGCCGGGCAAGCCATCGTGAGGCGAGCCGCCGTACCTGTCCTGTTCCCGCCGGCCTCGCATCCCCGAACAGTTCGTCACCCCGACGACGCGACTCGTCCTCCCCTCCGGGCGGCAGCCACTGAGCAACCCCGCCGCCCCAGCTCTCCGCTCCACCCGTAACCCCTCCCGTCCACGGGTCTCCCCCTCCGCAGCAGGTGGAACCCCCGGGCGGCGTCCGCGAAGACGTGCACCCGTGCCATGCCGGACCTCCGTGTCCTGGCCGTCGCGTCCGAGCCTCCTGTCTTCCTCCTCACCCTCCACTCCTCATCACCTCCTTAGGCACGCCCGTGCTCGGCGTGCCATTCCTCAGCCATCGGCGGGAGTTCGTCATGCGCAGATCCCACTCCACCCCCAGCCAGTCCCAGATGAGCCGTCGGCTCCTGCTCACCGCCGCGGGAGCGGTCTCGTTGGGTGCCGCCCTGTCCGCCTGCGGCGGCGGTGACGGCGGCGGTACGGCCTCCTCGTCCTCGAAGCCGGTCAGCCAGGCAGACATCGACGCGGCGATGAAGAAGCCGACCGAGCTGACGTTCTGGACGTGGGTTCCCGACATCGACCAGGAGGTCGCGCTCTTCGAGAAGAAGTACCCGGCGATCAAGGTCAAGGTCGTCAACGCGGGCCAGGGCGTGCAGCACTACACGAAGCTGCGCACGGCGATCAAGGCCGGCAGCGGCGCCCCGGACGTGGCGCAGATGGAGTACCAGGCCATTCCCACGTTCACGATCACGGACAGCCTTCTGGACCTGAACCCTTACGGCGCCGCCAAGTTGAAGGACACGTTCGTCGACTGGACCTGGGGACAGGTCAGCGGCCCCAAGGGCGAGATCTGGGCGATCCCGCAGGACACCGGTCCGATGGGCATGCTCTACCGGGCGGACATCTTCGAGAAGCACGGCATCGAGCCGCCGAAGACCTGGGACGACTTCGCCGCCGCGGCACGCAAGCTGCGCAAGGCCGACCCGGAGGTCTACCTGACCAACCTGGCCGGGAACGAGGCAGCCGCCTGGCACGGCCTGCTCTGGCAGGCGGGCGCCAAGCCCTACGCGACCTCCGGCAAGGGCAACGTCTCCATCGACGTCGACGACACGATCTCCAAGAAGCTCGCCGCCTACTGGGGCGGGCTGGCCCAGGAGGGTGTCATCGGCGTCGAGCCGGACTTCACCGACGCCTGGTTCTCCGCGCTCAACAAGGGCAAGTACGCCACCTGGATCACCGCTGCCTGGGGGCCGGTCTTCCTCGCCGGCTCGGCCAAGTCCACCGCGGGCAAGTGGCGGGCCGCCCCGCTGCCGCAGTGGGACGCGTCGAAGCCGAGCTCGGGCAACTGGGGCGGTTCGACCAGCGCGGTCATCAAGCAGACCAAGAACCCCATCGCGGCCGCGGTGTTCGCGCAGTTCCTCAACAGCGACCCGGCCAGCGCGAAGCTGTTCAACACCAAGCAGTCGTTCTTCCCGGCGACGAAGCCTCTGCTCGAGGACCCGTCCTTCACCGGTGCGGCGGCTTCCTTCTACGGCGGACAGAAGGTCAACCAGGCGTTCGCCGACATCGGCAAAACGGTGAGCCCCGACTTCCAGTGGCCGCCGTTCCTCGACCAGGCCGTCACCGACTGGACCGAGACCGTGGGCACGGCACTCACCAGGAAGAAGGACGCCGTCGCCGCCCTCGACGCGTGGCAGTCACGGCTCACCACCTACGCCAAGGCCCAGGGCTTCACCGTCAAGACGCCGTGATGTCCGGCGGGTCCCGCGCCGATGCCCTACGGCGGCGACGCGGGACCCGCGCCCGGCCGGCCCTTCCCACGAGGCCACCCCTTCCCACCAGAAAGGCCCGATGATGACTGCCACGACCGTGGCCTCCACCGAGGAGCCGCGCCGAACGGGGCCGAAGCGACGCCCACTCGGTGGCCTGCGTCAAGGTGCGGCAGGTCCCCTGTTCGTCGCACCGTTCATGGTGCTGTTCCTGCTGATGTTCCTCGCCCCGCTCGGCTACGCCGCCTACCTCAGCCTGTTCCGGGAACAGCTCATCGGCGGGAACGCGTTCGTCGGGCTGGACAACTACGTGACCGCCCTGAAGGACCCGCTCCTGCGCCAGGGAGTCCTGCGGGTCGCGACGTTCTTCGTGATCCAGGTCCCGCTGATGCTCCTGCTCGCCCTGGCCTTCGCGCTCGCTCTCGACAGCGGCCTGCTGCGGCTCGCGCGCGTGATCCGCCTGGGCATCTTCGTGCCGTACGCCGTCCCGAGCGTCGTCGCCACCCTGATGTGGGGCTATCTCTACGGGCCGGACTTCGGGCCGTTCGCCCAGCTGAGCGAGAAGCTCGGCCTGCCTGTCCCGCACTTCCTCAGCGACGGATGGATGCCGGCAAGCCTGGCGAACATCGTGACCTGGGAGTTCGTCGGCTACAACATGATCATCCTGTACGCGGCTCTGCGGACCGTCCCCCAGGAGCTGTACGAGGCCGCGGCGATGGACGGCGCCGGCGCCTGGCGCATCGCCTGGTCCCTCAAGCTCCCCGCCCTGCGCCCCGCGCTGCTGCTCACCCTGCTGTTCTCCGTGATCGGCAGCTTCCAGCTCTTCAACGAGCCGAAGCTGCTGCAGCCCGTCGCGCCCGACGTCATCGACAACGCGTACACCGCGAACCTCTACGCCTACTCCCTCGCGTTCACCGGCCAGCAGGTCAACTACTCGGCCGCGGTGTCCTTCTTCCTGGGCCTCGTCATCGTGATCTTCTCCTACGCCGTCCTGTTCATCGCGAACCGCAGGAGGACCTCGTGACGACCACGACCTCCCCTTCCACGTCCCGGTCGGCCCCGCGCACCACCACGACCGGCGCACGACGGACCGCCCGGGGACAGCGCCGGCGGTCGGTCGGCCGCCGCAGCACCCCGCTGACCATCGTCATGCTGGCCGTCCTGGCCTACTTCCTGCTGCCGCTGTTCTGGCTCGCGGTCTCCTCGACCAAGAGCACCCAGGACCTCTTCACCACCTTCGGCCTGTGGTTCTCACACGCCCCTCAATTGCTCGCGAACGTCCGGGAGACGGTCACCCACGACGACGGGGTCTTCCTGCACTGGCTGCTCAACACGGTCCTGTACTCCGTCGGCAGCGCACTCGGTGCCGCCCTCCTGGCCGCCGCCGCGGGCTACGGATTCGCCAAGTACCGGTTCCGGGGCAACAACGCGGCCTTCGCCCTGGTGCTCGGCGCCATCATGATCCCGACCACCGCCCTGGCCATCCCCACCTATCTGCTCTTCGCGAAGGCGGACCTGGTCAACACGCCCTGGGCGATCGTGCTGCCCTCCCTGGTCAGCCCGTTCGGCCTCTACCTCATGCGCATCTACGCCGCGGACGCCGTCCCGGACAGTCTCCTGGAGGCCGCGCGCATCGACGGGGCCGGTGAACTGCGCATCTTCGTCACGATCGCGCTGCGGCTGCTGGCGCCCGGCCTGGTGACCGTCGTGCTCTTCACCCTCGTGGCGACCTGGAACAACTACTTCCTGCCGTTGATCATGCTCAACGACCCGAAGCTGTACCCCGTCACGGTAGGCCTGTCCTCCTGGGCGTCCCAGGCCTTCGGCGGCGGAAGCGGAGCGAACAGCAACATGCTCGCGCTCGTGGTGACCGGGTCCCTCATCTCCGTCATCCCGCTCGTCGTCGCCTTTCTGCTCCTGCAGCGGTACTGGCAGAGCGGTCTGGCCGCCGGCGGCGTCAAGCAGTGACGCCCGGCCGACCTTCGCGCCGACGCACCGCCCCACCCCCCATTGACTCTTCGGAGGTTCCCCCATGGCGGTTCTGCCCGCCCGCGTCCTGTTCGGTGCCGCGTACTACCACGAGTACACGCCCGCCTACGACCCTGAACTGCGGCCCGACGAACGGCTGAAGACCGACCTCGACCTCATGGCCGAGGCGAACTTCACCGTGATCCGCGTGGGGGAGTCGGTCTGGTCGACCTGGGAGCCCGAGAACGGTCGGTTCGATCTCGACTGGCTCCAGCCGGTCCTCGACGGCGCCCACGAGCGGGGCCTCTCCGTCATCCTCGGCACCCCGACCTACGCCGTTCCGCCGTGGCTGGCCCGCCAGTACCCGGAGATCACCGGCGAAAGGCGCACCGGCGAATGCATCGGCTGGGGCGCCCGACAGGAGGCCGACTTCACCCACCCCGCCTTCCGCTTCCACGCCGAGCGGATCATCCGGAAGGTCGTCGCCCGGTACGCCGGCCATCCGGCGGTCATCGGCTGGCAGGTCGACAACGAACCCGGTCTCCATCTCTTCCACAACCACGGCGTCTTCCAGCGGTTCGTCGACCACCTGCGCGACAAGTACGGCGACGTCGAGACCCTCAACCGCGAGTGGGGGCTGGTGTACTGGTCGCACCGCCTGTCGACCTGGGCCGACCTGTGGACCCCGGACGGCAACGAACAGCCTCAGTACGACGTCGCCTGGCGGGAGTTCCAGGCCCGCCAGGTCACCGAGTTCATCGGGTGGCAGGCGGACATCGTCCGTGAGTACGCCAGGCCCGAGCACTTCGTCACCACGTGCATCTCCTACACCCGCCAAGGCGTGGCGGACGACGAGATGAGCGATCGCCTCGACATCGCCTCCGGCAACCCGTACTACGACATGCAGGACGGCCTGCTGCTGCCCGACCCCACACCGGACGAGCACGAGCAGGTCTGGAAGACCACCGGCGTGTGGTCGATGTACGAGACCGCGGACTGGATGTTCTCCTCCCGCCAGGAGCCCTTCCTCGTCACCGAGACCAACGCCAACTCCATCGGCTTCGCCTGGGACAACAGGCCCGGCTACGACGGCCAGTGGCGCCAGGCCGCATGGGCGCACGTGGCACGCGGCGCCCGGATGATCGAGTACTGGCAGTGGCAGACCCTCCGCTTCGGAGCCGAGACCTACTGGGGCGGAGTCCTCCCGCACAGCGGACAGCCAGGCCGCACCTACGCCGAAGTCGCCCGGCTGGGCGCGGAGTTCGCGAAGGCCGGACCGCTCGTCGCCGGACTCGAACCGGACGCCGACATCACGATGGTCTACTCGATGCCGAGCAAGTGGCTGATGCAGAAGTACCCGCCGCTCGCGAAGCCGGACGGCTCGCCCGACCCCGCCGCCTACCACCGCATCTTCGACCCCTTCTATCGGGGCGCCTTCGACGCCGGCCGTCAGGTGCGGATCGTGCACGCCCGGCAGCTGTACGAGCGGATGGCACCGGAAGAGGCCGCGCGCCGCCACCCCGTGCTGGTGGTACCGGCGCTGTACATCGCCGCCGACGCCGCCCTCGACTGGCTCGCCGCCTACGCGCACGCGGGCGGCCACCTGGTCCTCGGCCCGCGCACCGGCTACGCCGACCACGAGGCCCGGGCCCGGCACGAACCGGCGCCGGGCCGTCTCGCCGAGGCCGCGGGCGTCCAGTACGACGAATTCAGCAACCTGGTGGGGACGGTCCCGGTCCGCGCCGTACCCGGTGGCCCGCTCCAGGTGCCGGCTCAGGCGACGGCGGCCCACTGGGCCGAGGGCCTCACGGTCGTCGACGCCGAGGTTCTCGCCGTGTACGAGCACCCGCACCACGGCCGCTGGCCCGCGGTCACCAGCCGCAGCCACGGTGCGGGCCGCGTCACCACCGTCGGCACGGTGCCGGGTCGAGACCTCGCCGAAGCGCTGGCCGAGTGGCTGGTCCCGGTCGCGCGGAGCGGATGGCGCGACCTTCCCGCGTCCGTCACCGCGACCACCGGCACCTCACCCGACGGAAGCCGTGTGCACATCGTCCACAACTGGAGCTGGGAGCCCGCGAGCGTCCCCGCACCGGTGGACCTCTCCGACGCCCTGACGGGCACCTCCGTCTTCGCAGGCTCGGCTCTGAACCTCGGCCCGTGGGACGTACGCGTTCTCGCCTCAACCGACGCCGACAGCGCGCCGGCCTCCGAAGCAACCGACCCATCCTGATCCATCCCCTGAGGAGGGGCAATGCAGAGAAGAAGGCTTGGACGAGCCCTCGGAACCTTCGCGGCCACATCCGCGATACTCGCGATACCCATGGTCAGTGCGCAGGCCTACAACCCGACGGGCGGAATCCTCTACCAGCTCGGCAGCGACCCCTGCCTGAAGGGCCGGGGCAACTGCGCCGTCTACCCGAAGTCGGCCCAACTCCCCGGCGGGCGGCTGGTCGCGTCGTTCGAGAAGTCCACCGTCGTGCCGACGTCGGGCAGCGCCGACGGGCAGACCCTGCCCGTCTACAAGAGCGACGACCACGGCACCAGCTGGCAGCCGCTGTCCGAGGTCAAGGCACCGGCGTACCTCTCCAAGGACCCCAAGTACGCCAAGTACACGAGCAACTGGACCAACCCGTACCTCTACGTCCTCCCGCAGAGCGTCGGCGGATTGAAGGCCGGCACGCTGCTCCTGGCGAGTGTCGTCTCCGGTGACGACTACTACTACAAGGAGCACAAGGCGGCCGACCCGGGCTGGACGCCGAACAACGACGGCGACCGCGGCGACATGGCCATCGCCCTGTACTCCAGCACCGACCAGGGCAGCAGCTGGAAGGTCGTCAACGTCGTCTCGACCGCCGGCTGGCAGGGCGGCAGCGCGGGCGCGGTCGGGCAGAACATCGCGACCGCCAACAAGTACCGGCAGGTGGACCCGCTCTGGGAGCCGTACCTGATGGTCTACCAGGGCAAGCTGGTCTGCTACTACTCCGACGAGAACGACTACACCGGCTTCGACCCGGTCACCGGTGTCCCGAAGAAGGATCCCGCCAACGACACGGCCACCGACTCGCACGGCCAGATCCTCGTGCACCGCACCTGGGACGGCGGGAACGCCGCATGGAGCGACCCCGTCGTCGACATCTCCGGATCCGTCCAGGACATGGGCGGCGGCAAGACCGAGATCGGCGGCGGACGTCCGGGCATGACCAACGTCGTCCGTACGGCCGACGGCAAGTGGATGCTCACCTTCGAGTACTGGGGTGGCGGGGCCAACACCCGCTACGCCATCGCCGACGATCCGCTCACGTTCTTCCGCGGCACCCAGACCGGCATGTCCGTCGGCTCGCTCCCGGTCGTCGCCGGCTCCCACCCGCTCGCGGGCGGCGGCAGTCCGGTCCTGATCAGGCTGCCCGACGGACGCCTGGTCTACAACGCGTCGAACAGCGGCGACGTGTGGGTCAACGAGAGCGGTCGCAGCGACGGGGTGTGGACGGAGTACCAGACCACCTCGCCGGCCGGCTACAGCCGCAACCTCCAGTACGTCGACGGCACCGGCCGCATCGCGATCCTCAACAACCAGGGCACCTCCACGATCGCCTACGCCGAGGTCGACCTCGGGGACTCGGCCGGCACGTACTACCGGCTCGTCAACCGCAGGACCGGCCAGGTGATCGGCACCGGCAACAGGACCAACGACGCGAACCTCGGCAACGGCGACGTGCCCGACGTAGCCCTGGAGGACGCCGGTGCAGCGGCGGACCAGGACACCCAGTACTGGCACGTCGTGACCGAACCGAACGGCGGCACGACCCTGCTGAACAAGTCGGGCGGCCGCGCGGCCGCCATCTGGACCGGCAACGCCACGGCCGGCCAGCGGATCGGCCAGTGGGTCGACAACAGCGCGTCGGGCAGCTGGAACCTCGTCAAGACCCCCGACGGCTACTACCGGCTCCAGGCGGTCAAGAACACCGCCCTCTACCTGACGGGAGCGTCCGCGGGAGCCCCGCTGACCCTCCAGAGCGCCGCCGACGACGGCTCACAGGACTGGAAACTGGTCCGCTAGGCCTTCTGCCCGCAAACCCGGACAGGGCCGGAGGAACCTGGCCGGGTTCCGGCTCGATCGCCGGAACCCGGCCACGCCGGCAGTAAAATTCGCGGGCATGCGTGTTCAAGCCGGGGGTAGACGGATGATCATCGGTCAGCGGACAGGCTGACACGAGACCGACACAGTGGGAGGGGCACATCATGGCGACGACGACCGTGCGGACCGCCGGACAGACGGTGACCATGCCGGAGATCACCGACCCGTCCCAGGTGGCTCCCAAGGACGCGCGGGAGTTGTCGAAGCTGTTCTTCGAGCAGCTCGCGGTGCTGGAGGAGGGCACGCCCGAGTACCAGTACGCGCGCAACACCCTGATCGAGATGAACATCTCCCTGGTCCGTTACGCGGCAGGCCGGTTCCGCAGCCGCGGCCAGGAGGAGATGGAGGACATCGTCCAGGTCGGCATGATCGGTCTGATCAAGGCGATCGACCGGTTCGAGCTGTCCCGCGAGGTGGAGTTCACCTCCTTCGCCGTCCCCTACATCGTCGGTGAGATCAAGCGGTTCTTCCGCGACACCTCCTGGGCCGTGCACGTGCCTCGCCGGTTGCAGGAGGCCCGTGTGCAGCTGGCCCGCGCGAGCGAGGAGCTGAGCAGCCGACTGGGCCGGACGCCGACCACCAGGGAACTGTCCGAGCTGATGAGTCTGCCCGAGGAGGAGATCGTCGAGGCCCGACTGGCCTCGAACGGCTACCGGTCGGCTTCTCTGGACGCGGCGATCGGCGGCAGCGAGGAGGGCGAGAGTGTCCTCGCGGACTTCATCGGCAACCAGGACCCGGCGCTCGGCCTGGTCGAGGACTTCCACGCACTCGCACCGATGATCGCCGAACTCGACGAACGCGACCGGAAGATCATCCACTGGCGCTTCGTCGAGGAACTCACCCAGGCCCAGATCGCCGAACACCTCGGCGTCTCCCAGATGCACGTCTCCCGCCTGATCACCCGCCTCTTGGCCCGCCTGCGCGAGGGCATGCTCAGCAGCCACTGAGCGCTGCCGCCGGTCGGCGCGGACGGGTCGGTGTCCGGCCCCGGCGCGGGCGACCGGTGGCAGTCGACCCGCCGTGCGGGTCAGCATGAACCGAGCTGATGCGAATGGCGAGGCTCGCTGCGCCTACTGGTAGCAGGGAGGCGCACACTGGACCGTGAAGGTGCCGTTCGGTCCGTCGGACGCGGCCGGGACTGCCGGCACCTTACTGGTTTCCCACGGCATCGGTGCCGCCATGGCGGGTGCGCCGATTGATCCCAGGGCGATTGCTGCCAGGAACAGCACGGTGATCGCCCGCTTGTGCACGTTCATTTGTTCCCCCATCGGTCGTGTCCGACGTTGTTCCCGCCCGCTAGGGTGCCGTCATCGTCACGCTCTGGGGCGGTGCCGACCTGGTGGCGATGACGGAGCAACAGCCGAGCACCAAGAGCGCGATCAGCGCAGCCTTGACGGCACGCCCCATGTGGTTCTCCCTGGTCGTCAACGGTTGCGAAAAGAGTGCCACGCCCCTGCACGGGCCGCTATGTTTTCGAACCTCTTCGAAACGTCGTCCCGGTGCCGGCCAGCAGGTTGAGGGCCAGGGGCGTCGCCGTGTGCTCGACGTGCTTGCCGTCGCGCCTGCTGACGACGAGTCCCGCACCGCGCAGGACACCTACCTGATAGCTCGCACTGGCCGGTGCGAGCCCGAGAGCCCGCGCCAACTCGGTGGTGGTACGGGTGCGATGACCGGCCACGTCGACGAGAACAGCGCTTCTCGTCCGCCCGAGCAATCGTTCCAGCCGCTCCTCGCCGGCTTTCGCGATGTCGAGCGGCTGCTTCATGACGGGGTAGACGAGGACCGGGTCGAGGTCGGGATCAGCAAGGGCCGTGGGTCTGCGCCAGCAGAAGTACGACGGCACGAGCGTCAACCCCCGCCCTTCCAGCCGCAGTTCCCGGTCGACGGGATAGTCGACGTCCAGATACGGCGGGTTCCATCTCGCGAAGGGGCGCAGGCCCTCCAGCAGGGCGGCGCTCCCTCCGCCGAGCACCGCGCGCGTGCGGACCGCGACGTCGTCGACCACCGCCGAGCGGACGTGCCGCCAGTGGGGTTCCAGGAGTGTCCGGAACGAGGCCCGTAGAGCGTCGGAGACCAGTGTGAGCGAGGCGACGGCCGGTTCGTGGGGGCCACGCATCCAGCCCGGCACCGGCCTTGTGTCGGCGAATCGCGTCAGTTCCGCGGCTAATCGATCACGGGGCGTCGCCCGTAGCGTGTCGAGCCCCGCCTCCAGGCACTCGCCCGTGGCCGAAGGCGTGAGGAAGTCGGGGATGTAGCCGGAGGCCGGGATGACGCTGCGCAGGGTGTGCAGGGCATGCGAGGCGCGTCGGTCCCGCGACAGCCGCCGACCTGTCTCGCGGCGCCAATGCCCGAACTCCACCAGCCCCTGGGACGTCTGGAGGCGGCACACCGCGCACATCAACTCCCACAGCGGTTCTGGCTGTTGGGCGATCCGGATGTTCTCCAGATCGCGCCAGCCGAAGTGGATACGAAGCAAGTGGCTCCTTGCGAAGGGAGGTAGTCGGCCCCATAGATCCTGATGTAGTGGGTCTGGAGGGGAAAGCCGAGAGCTGGGAGAGGATGACCTTCTTGTCGATAAACTTTCGTTTATGAGTCCTGGTGGCGGATCCGGTGCCAAACGAGAGCCGAGCTTCCACCAACTCCGGCTCTTTCTGGTTCTCGCGCAGGAGCTTCACTTCGGGCGCGCGGCAGCGCGGGTCTACGTCACTCAGCCCGCCTTCAGCCAGCAGATCCGATCGTTGGAGCAGCGGCTCGGTGTCGTACTCGTCGAACGCGGCGGCGGAAGTGTGCGGCTCACCGCGGTCGGCCGGTCCATCGCCGAGGAGGCCGGGGCAGTGGTCGATGCCATGGCCCGGCTGCGTCAGGCGGCCGACCGTCATGCCGGCGCGGCGCGCGGGCTCCTGAGGATCGGCAGCCTCGGGGCCGAGGCCGCCATGCCCTACGCCCAGGCCATCCTGTCCCGCCTGCGCGGAAAGCACCCGGATCTCGAGATAGAGGTCCGCAACCTGACCTTCGTCGACATGTTCAGCACTCTGCTCACCGGGGAGGTCGACGCCGCCTTCCTCCGCGGCCCCCTGCCCGGCGGGATCCAGTCCCTCCAACTGGCCACCGAGACGCGGGTGGTCTGCCTGTCCGCCGATGACCCGCTCGCCGGCCGGGACATCCTGACGCTCGGCAACCTCGCCGATCGTATGGTCGTCGACATGCCGCCGGAAGTGCCCCGGTCATGGTGGAACCACCTGACCGTCAATCCCCGCCCCGACGGCACAACGGTCCGCTTCGGCCCCGTCGTCAGGGACACCGAGGCCATGGTCCTCGCCGTCACCCAAGGGAGGGCGATCACCTTCCTGCCCTCCGCGGCCCGCCGCCTGTACCCGCGCGCCGGCATCACCTACGTCGACTGCCCCGAACTGGGCCTCTCCACGGCCGAACTGGCCTGGCTTCCGGACCACCGCAACGCACCGGCCGTGTCCGCCCTGCGTGAGGCAGCCCGCCAGACAGCCATGTCGGAGGGGTGACGAGAGCGGGACGTCGGCGGCGACAGCGCACCAAGGGTGGCGAGTTCGACGACCTCGGAGTACCGGTCCCAGAAGGGCGTTTCGCGCAGTACGTCGATGACAGTTCAACTGCGCCTCCCCGGGAAAGCGGCAAGTGTGCTGCCACCCGCCGGGCAAGTCCTATTGCCGCGCCGGCCACACTCTGGCCAGTGCGCGCTGAACGCTCCCATCTGGCGACATCAGCCAAGGTGTCGAGCGAAGAAACGTAGCGCGCTGTCCATCTCGAACGCCGGGACCTCACCGTGCTTGCCGGGGTTGGCGTGCAGTGTCTTCTCGGTTGAGGCGAAGGCGTCGAACAGTGCCAGGCTCTGGGTCCGTGGCACTCGTTCATCGTCCCACTGCACGAGGAACTCGACCGGGACGGCTATCCGCGCGGCGGCCTCGGCTGACACCTCGGAACCGGCCAGGCCCAGCACCGCCGCCCGGACGCGCGGTTCGGTGGCGACAAGCGGGACGCCGATCACGCAGCCGAGCGACACACCCCAGTAGCCAACTGACCCAATGCCAACGTGACTTAGCATCTGGACCGCGTCGAGGACTGTCTGCCATTCCGGCACAATCTGGCCGACAACGAGCGCCTGAAAGTCGGCGATCAGCGGGGCCAGTCCCTCACGGGTGCCGAGCCGGGCCTCGTACTCGGTCGCAATCCGGGTGAACTCCTCATGTTCCGGCCGGTCGCCGTGGCTGGGCGCATCGACAGCCACCACGGCGAAACCGCACTCGGCCACGAAACGGCGCGCACGGGCCACGATGTCAGGGGCCTTCCTGCTCTGACCGCCGCCGTGCCCCAGGACGATCAGCGGGCGGGTCCCGTCGGCACCTTGTGGAGTCCACAGCGCTCCAGGGATGTCACCGAGGAGGAAGAGCTGTTCGAAGACGCCGTCGGACGACGTCTCAGAAGTAAAGCGCATAGCGTCGTGGGCCTTTCGGGATGCGAAGCTGTAGGGAGACCCGTGCCAACCGTGGTCAGACGGGCCGGAGCAGTCCCACGTCGGTCAGCAGGTTCGCGGTGTCCGGGCCCGAGGTCCACAAGTGGGCGTTCCAGCCGGCGTCCAGGGCGGCGTTCACGTTCACGCGGCGATCGTCGATGAACAGGACTGAGTCGGCCGGGAGCGCCAGTTCCTTCGTGACGTGGTGGTAGATCGCGGGATCGGGTTTGGCCAGGCGGAGCTCGCACGAGAAGAACCAGTCGGTGATGTACTCGGCCCACGGGGTCGCGCGGGCGGCCGTGGCCATCTCGAGTGTCGCGTTGGACAGTACCCCGACCCGGATGCCGCTGTCCGACAGGGCTTTGAGGAGGGACGTGGCGTCAGGACGGACGGTCGTCCACGCTTGGGTGTCGATGTAGGTCAGGTCGGCGATGAGGCTGGGTGTCACAGGGGTGCCGAGATCGGTGAGGACTGAGGTCCAGAAGGCCTGCGCCGTACCGCCCCGGTCGTACGCGTCACGGTGCGCCCAGTAGGCGGTTTCCACAGCCGCAGCCCGTTGGGGCAGGCATGCCGCCAGCGATGCGTACAGATCTGTCGGGGTGGCGAGCACTTCACCGAGATCGAAGATGACAACGCTCGCGGCGGTTGCCCTGGAGGGTGTCATACGGTCTCCCACGAGTGGAGGTGGCGCCACGACATGTTCTGCCACCAGTGGCTGCTCCAGTCGGCCTGGAACTCGAACAGTGAGTACCAGCGTGCGGCGAAGGATTCGGGCGCGTGCACCGGGAGGCCTGCCAGGAAGTCCCCGACCTCCTTGCTCAGCCGGCTGTCGACGGCCAGTTCGTGGCTCGCCAGGCCGAGATGTGCGGCGAACCTGTACTCGGCCACCGGGGTCACCATGAAGTCGTCGACGGGGACCGAGAGCGGTGCCACCGCCTTGGCCACCGCGCCGGCGACTCGGCCGAGCGGTTCGTTGGGCCGGTTCCCGGACGCGTCGAGATTGATGTCGTATTCGTAGGCGCCTGTCCCTGTCCGGGTGATGCCCTGGTTGTAGACGGGGAATGGCGTGACGTTGTCGAAGACGGGATCGAGGGCGGCGATGAGTTCGGCCTCGGTGGCGCGGGTGCACAGATTCCCGATGAGGGTGGCGTGCGGTGGGAAGGCCCCTGCCGATACGAGTCCGAACTGCCGGTTCAGGGCGAAGGTCACCTGGGTGACGGCCCAGCACGTCGCCGGGTCGGGCCGGAGGAAAATGCCGTAGCGGATGTCCGTCAAGGGTCATCCCTTTCTGTTCTGGCGAGGGCAGTGGCCGTGGCGGTGATGGTGATGGTTGGGCCGGCTACTGGCCTCGCTGGCCCTGGTACGCCTTCATCGCCTTCTCGGCGTCGGCGGTTGCCTGGTCGAGTGCCGCGCCGATCGACTTCTGGCCGGCGAAGGCGGCCTGGATCTGGTTGATGTTGCCGGTGCGGATGGCGGTCATCGCGCCGGTCACGCAGCCGGCCGGTGCCGACACGATCGGGGTGTTCTTGATCTGGGTGGTGAACGTCTGGAAGTTCGGGTTCGCCTTGAGGTACGCCTGCTGGGCGGAGGACGCGTCGGTCTTGGTGTTGACCGGCACATATCCGGTCGCGTGGCTGAACTGCTCCTGAGCGGCGACCGAGGTGAGGAAGGTCTCCAGCTTCCAGCCGGCCACCTTCTGCGCGTCCGTGGCGGTGCTGCTGAGCCAGAGGGCGGAGCCGCCGATGACGGGGCCGGAGCTGCCCTCGGGACCGGTGGTGGGGAACGGCAGGGCCTCGTAGTCGAACGAGGTGCCGCTCTTCAGCGCGCCGAGGGCGCCCGAGCTGTTCAGCAGGAAGGCGACCTTGCCGGCCTGGAAGCCGGAGAGGGCAGCGGAGCCGTCGGGCGCACCGTCCACGGCCACCCCCGTGCGATAGAGGTCCGCCACCTTCGTGATGGCCGACTTGGCCGCGCCGGTGTTGATGGTGATGCCGGAGGCGGCGGTGCCCTTTCGGCCGTTGTCCGGTGTGCAGAAGTCCTGGCCCGCGGTGGCGGCGAGCTGTTCGATGTACCAGTCGTCGTCGGGCATGGTGAAGCCCTTCTGACCGGTCTTCTCGGCCACGGTCCTGGCCGCCGCGACCACGGCGTCCAGCGTGCTGAGGTCGGCGCTCATGGGAATGCCGGCCTTCGCGAGCAGGTCGCGGTTGACCCACAGTGCCGGGGTGGACATGTTCATCGGGACGGCCTGCAACTTGCCGTTGACCGTGTAGTAGTTGCGGCCTGCCGCTGACAGGTCGGCGAGCTTCAGGTCACCGGGGTTGGCCTTGGCCATGTCCGCCGCCGGGATGCTCTTCCTGACGTCGGTCATGAACCCGGTGGCGATGTCACCGGCGACCATGATGGTCGGGGTGGAGTTGCCGCGCAGGCCCGCCGTGTACTTGGCCAGGAGGTCGGCGTAGATGCCCTGGAAGGTGGCCTTGACGTGGATCTTTCCCTTGTTGGCTGCGTTGAACTGGCTGATCAGTTCGTTGAAGGCGACACCGTTGGCGGCACCGAGACCGTGCCAGACCGTGATCTCGGTGACGCCCTTGGCGTTCTTCAGAGCGGACGCGTCGGGTACGGAGGACGCGCTGTCGTTCCCGCTCGAGGTCGAGCTGCAGGCCGCTGAGCCGGCCATGACGGTTACCGCTATGGCCGCAGCCGCGAATCTGTTCTTCATGACGCTTCCTTCGGATCAGTCGGATCAGTGAGGAGGGACGGGCCGGTTCAGCGCAGGACACCGCGGGTCAGGCCGTTGATGAGGAAGCGCTGGGCGAAGATGACGAGGAGGATCGTGGGGACGACCACGAGGACGGCACCCGCGAAGATGACCGCCGGGCTGGCCGCCTCGGAGGCGGAGAGCTGGGAAATGCCGACCTGGATGGTGCGGGCGGCGGCCGTGTCGGTGATCAGCAGCGGCCAGAAGAAGCCGTTCCACGCGGCCAGGGCGCTCCAGATCACCGCGTTGGTGACCTGGGGCCGGCATGCGGGCATGATGATCGTGAACAGGACCCGGAGGTCGCCGGCGCCATCCATCCGTGCCGCCTCCCAGATCTCGGTGGGCACGGCGGCGAACGCCTGACGGAGCAGGAAGACCGGGTATCCCGCTGCCAGGTACGGGATCACGACCCCGAGAATCGTGTTGCGCAGCCCGATCGAGCTGACGAGTTCGTAGTTGGGGATGACGATGCTCTCGGCGGGGATCGCCAGCGTGACAAGGACCAGGACGAAGGCGATCTTCCGGCCCCGCCAGCGCGGGAAGACCAGGGCGTATGCCGCCAGCGCACCGGTCAGCAGCTGCCCGAGCGTCTGCAGTGTGACGACGCCGACGCTCACGAAGTACTCGTGCACCAGCGGGATCGCCGTCAGTGCCTCGTGGAAGTTGCCGAGCGTCACATCGGCGGGGTCGGGAAGGATCCCGCTGCGCGCGAACTCCCCGTTGGGTGTGAAAGCTCCGACGAACGAGACGTACACAGGCAGGAAGACGATCGCCGCGAAGACCAGCACAGCTGCGAACCGGACGATGGCCCACACTCCCGGAACGTGCACTCCGCGCCCGGATCGGGGCGCCGCGACTGCCTCGGGCTCCATCCGTGCCGGCCTGACGTCTGTCGAGATCATGCTGTCTTCTCCCGTCCGAGCAGCCGGAACTGCAGCGCCGTGATCGCGGCGACAATGAGAACGAGAACGACCGCGATGACCGATGCCCGGCCGAAGTCCGGAGTTCCGTTGCCGAAGGCCAACTGGTACATGCGGTAGACCAGGTTGGTCGTGGCTCCCGCGGGTCCGCCCCGGGTCAGCACCTGGATCTGGGCGAACGACTGCAGTCCCGTGATCGTCTGCGTCACCACCAGGAACAGGATGCTCGGCCGCATGACGGGCACGAGGATGCGGGCCGCGAGGCGGAAGCCGCCCGCGCCGTCGAGCTGCGCAGCCTCGATGACCTCCGGCGGCACGTCACGCACAGCTGCCGTCAGCACCAGGAACGCGAACCCGAACTCGTACCAGGCGGTCGCGATGGCGATCGACCACACTGCGGCGACAGGGCTGTCCAGCCAGTGCGGACCGGATACTCCGAGGTTGCCGAGGATGATGTTGAGAACTCCCACCGACGGTGCGAAGAGCCCGGCGAACACCGTCGAAGCCGAGGCCGCGGAGTACGCGAACGGCAGTGAGAAAACCACGTTGAAGATCCCGCCGCCCAGAAGCCGGCCGCGCAGGAGAAGCACCGCGACCAGGGCGCCGAAGGTCGCCAGGAACATGCCCAGCAGGGCGATGACGACCGAGACGACGACCGTGTGCAAAAAATCCGGGTCCGACAGCAACGAGGTGTAGTTGTCGAGGCCGACGAACCGCGTCGGATTCCCGATGAGGTCACTGGCATAGGTACTGAGCTGCACGCTCCGGGCGAGCGGCCTGAAGACAAAGACCGCCAGCAGCGCGGCAGTCGGCAGAACAAGCCACGGGCCGACGCCGTTTCTGCGCCACCCGGCCGCCAGGGAAGACGACGTGTTTGAAGGCATATGAACTCCTCTGCCCGGCGTACAGCATGTCCGCGACGTTACGGGAACGTTCCCGGGCTGGCAATGGCGTGAACGTATCAGAGGCCCGACGACGGGAACAAGCGACGTTCTGGCAAACGGCAGGTTGCGACAATAGTCCGTATCGGCAGCCCGTTGTCCTTGCTGGACAGGGGTGATCCGCGTAACCTGCGGCCGGGAACGCTCCCGGTCCGATGGTGTGCCGGAACCTACGGCCGAACAGGAAAGGGGTGTCCTGTGTCAGACCCCGGTGTCACCCTCGGGCTCGCGCTCAGAATCCTCATCGCGATGGTGCTGGGCGCGGCGATCGGCATGGAGCGGCAGTGGCGCCTGCGCACCGCGGGCATCCGGACCAACGCCCTGGTCTCCGTCGGCGCTTCGCTCTTCGTCGTCATGGGAGCCGTGGGACTCGGCGAGAACCCCGGGGCTGACCCCACGCGCGTGGCGGCTCAGGTCGTGTCCGGGATCGGTTTCCTCGGGGCCGGCGTGATCCTGAGGGACGGGTTCAACATCAGAGGACTGACCACGGCCGCGACCCTGTGGTGCGCGGCGGCGGTCGGCTCTCTGGCCGGAGCCGGGATGGAAGTCATGGCGATCATCGGCTGCGTGGCGATCATCGCCACCAACACCCTCCTGCGGCCCCTGGGTCGATTCGTCAACGGACGCCAACGGCGGCTCGGGGCACCGCTGCAGCAAGCGGACGATGACGACGTACCGACCGACTTCATGCTCGAGGTCGTCACCACCGACAAGAGCGAGCCGCGCATCAGGGCGCTGGTACTGCAGGCGGTCGACCGACCGGAGTACACATTGCGGTCGCTCGACATACGGCCCGGGAAGAGTTCGCAGACGAAGGTCATGGCGGGTGTCTCCGCACAGCACGCCGGAGACACTGCAGGTCTGGAGGTCGCCGTCCAGCGGATCGGTCTGGACCCGAAGGTGACGTCCAGTCGGTGGTGGCCGGCCGAAACCGACGACTGATCGGGCCGGCAGGCCGAGCACCGATCAAGTCGGCCGACGAACCCCGGCCGCTGTCCGGCCTTCGACGAGAGTGCCCCTGAGTTCGACCAGGCGGTCCTGGTCCGTCTTGCCTTCGATTCTGTCGATCAGAAGCTCGATCGAGGTTCTGCCGATGTCCTCCACGGGCTGGCGGAACGTGGTGAGCCCCAGATAAGGGGTGGCCAGCGGGCCGAATCCGTCGTAACCGGTCACCGCGTACTCCTCGGGTGCCGATTCCCCCCGCTGCCGCAGCACTTCCAGGGCGTCGACGGCAGCCGAGTCCGTGGGACACATGATGGCCGTGACCCCGGAGCCGTCGATCCGGTCGGTGATCACCTGGCCCGCCTCTCTGTCCGAGGCGGCCTCCCAGACAACGGCGGTTTTCCCTGCGGCCCGGATGCGTTCGATCATGGAAATGCCCCGGGCGTACTGGCTCAGCGAGTACGAGTGGTCGGTCAGGACCACCGCGATGCGTCCGTGCCCGAGCTGCAGCAGATGGTCTGCCAGCATCGCGCCGCCGTCAGCGTCATCGCAGAACACACTCGTGATGCCGCGACTTGTCTCGCGGCGGCCGGCCACCACGATCGGTACGCGTTCGATGAACGGGACGATCTCTTCCGAGGGCAGCCGAGCCGACGACACGACCAGGCCGTCCACCTGCAAGGAGACGAGGCTTGTCAGCGCACGCAGCGCGTCGGCCACGCCCAGGTCGGCGGCGCTCGTGGCGGTGACGATCTGGTAGCCGCGTTCCTCGGCCGCACGCTGCATCGCAGTCTGCAGCCAGGCGTAGAACGGCCGGGTGACGTCCCGGAGCAGGACACCGACCGTCTTCGTCTGCGAGGCGACAAGCCCACGTGCCATGGCATTGGCCACGTACCCGAGCTTGCGGGCGGCGCGCTCGACCCGGTCCCGGGTCGCGGCGCTCACCTCACCTTGTCCCGAAAGGGCGCGTGACACGGCGGATTTGGACACCCCCGCTTCCGCAGCGATGTCCACAATCGTAGGAGCCTTGCCGCGGGCCCTCGCCATCCGTTCCAGCTCCCCATCACGCTTCGGTCAATGTCGTCCGGGAACGTTCCCTGTCATGACTATAACCGTTGGCCGCGGCACCGAGCCGCGGCGGTTGACCGTGTGGTCGAGCTCGGCCGGTTCATGGCTGATTCGCTGCGGCATGACCTTGCCCCGGTCACGGAAACGCTGTGACCGGGGCAAGGATCAGTTGTCGCGGAGGGTGTCGACCACCGTTAGTTCCGGTACCGGAACACGATCCGGCCGCGCGTCAGGTCGTACGGCGGGAGCTCCACCAGCACCCGGTCCTCCAGCATGATCTTGATGTAGTTCTTGCGGATCTTCCCGCTGATGTGCGCGAGCACCTGGTGGCCGTTCTCGAGCTCCACGGTGAACATGGCGCTGCGCAGGCACTCGACGACCTTGCCCTCGACTTCGATGACGTTCTTGTGCTTTGTCATCGCACCAGCTCCAGGTTGCTGCTCATCGGCCGGGCACCGAGGCTTTTGAACAGCGCCGAGGCCGCGTGGTTGGACTCCTGGACCTCCGTCCAGGCCGCGGCGGCCCCGGAGCGGTGCAGCGTCTCCAGCGTGTGGGCCAGCAGAGCCCGCGCGATGCCGAGGCGCCGCTCGTCGGCCCGGACCGCGATCAGCCCGATGCGCGGCCGGATCACCGTCACCACCCGGATGAGGCCCAGGTAGCGGTCGGGCCCCGCGGCCACCGCGTATTTCGACGGGTCGACGATGGTGTCCCCCTCGGGGCGGGGGATCACCTCCGCAGGCATCGACTGCCACCCGACGGTCGCCTCGACTTCGTCACGGATCGCGCGGTCCACCGCCCGCAGCAGGCCCTCGTCCGCCTGGCCGGCGGGCACGATCGTCACGCCCGCAGGCGGCATGACTGATTCGAGTCCTGTGACCCGTGGGTCGGTCGGCACGACGTACTCCCACTCGCGGCGCCGGACCGTGAATCCGGCCCGCCGCCAGCCTGCCGTCAGCTCGACGTCGGCTTCGTCGACCACCGTGTACAGCGGGGCCGGCAGTTCCGCCAGCATCGCCTCGGCGAGCCGGTCGAAGATGGAGTCGTGCCAGGCGTCGATGCTGACGAACAAGCGTCCGTCGGGCCGGTGCTGTGCTTGCCCGCGGCCGACCACGAGGTCGTCATCCAGTGCATGCCATTGCCTGTCCGCGACGCGCGTGATCATTACCGCGTTCTCGCTCAGGCCAGATGTGAAAGGTGTTGTGTTCATCGGAGTCTCCTCCCAGGAGTGCCTCGATCTCAGGCGCTCCTGGCGACACCGAACGTCAGCCGCCGGACCGTGACGGGTTGAGGGAGCACCCATGGGTAACTGTGTTCACGGGTCTCACCTCCATACGACGACTTCACGGTCCATCAGGAACGTAGCAGCGGGGCGCCGCGTTCCTCCAACCCTTTTTGCAGCCGGGCTGGAGGACTGGTGCGACCTGTCGAATTCCAATGGACGCCGGCGAGAAGAGAATGAGCGGGTGACCTCTCCCGCGCTCGATGTGGACACCTTCCTCAACCAGCCGCTCACCGCGCGCATCGCGACCTATGGCCCGACGGTCCGACCTGTGTGGTTCCTATGGGAGGACGGAGCTTTCTGGGTCCTCACGGGTCCGTGGGCCAGGCTCTTCGATCGCGTCAGGTCGAACCCCGCGGTCGCCCTCGTGGTCGACGTCTGCGACATCGAAAAGGGCCTCGTCCAACAGGTGATCGCCCGTGGTGATGCCGAACTCGTGCCCTTCGACGTACCGCGAGGCCGGCGCAAGCTCATCCGCTACCTCGGCGCGGACGAGTCCCGCTGGGACACACGCTTCTTGCGTTACCTGTACGACGACCCCGAGGTGAGGGGAACGACGTGGTTGCGGCTGGTTCCCGATTCCCTCACCGCACAGGACCTGAGCTATTCCGTTACCGCGTGAGCACGGTCGGGGTCGCCCACGGCGCCTTGGTGAAGGTGCCGCATTCGTCCTCACTGACGCCTGGGTCCGTCAGGCGACGGGCTCCAACCGGACGCAGCACTGGCCCGGGCTGGGCGACAGGCGGGCCGCGTACCCGCTCTCGCTCAGCCCTTGAAGGACACCCCGCAGCAGATGCAGGTTCATCCCGCAGACCGTCTGCGTGTACTCACGGGCCAGGGAGTGGAAGGGACAGTTGCCGAGCACGATGGCGCCTTCTTCGTGCCGCGGCTCGAACCCGTACCGCTCCAGCAGATCGAAAAGACTTCCGCTGCCCGGCTCGCCCAACAGCGTGCCGAGCTCCTCGGCCCTGCGGTGCAGCACCTCCTGCACCGGCGCACCGGTCGCTCCGGATTCCTCCACGGACTGTGCCAGTAGCCGCCCGGCAAGCTCGTAGCGCCTGTCCGGCAGGCTGACCGCGATCTGTTTCGTCGAACGCCGGTAGAGCTTCGCGGGCCGGCCCGCGCCCGGCCCGGCCCGCCCGCTGCGCCGCTCGTAGACCACGTCGAGCAGGGACTCATCGGCCAGGCGGTCGAGATGGAACGCCGCGGTCTGCCGTGCCAGACCCAGCGCGGCGGCCGCCTCGTCCCGTCCGACCGGGCCGGGCTGGCGGACCACATGGTCGTACAGCCGCCTGCGTGTCGGCTCGTCCAGAGCGGCGATGGCGGAGACATCGGCGTCGCGTACTTCCTTCGGGTCGTCCACGAACACCAGTGTAAAACCAACAGCCATTGACTAAAGAAGGGACCCACGCTTCTATAGGTGATGAGAGTTGTCGATAGAAGGAGAGGGCGTCATGACCTCCGCGACCACAAGCACCACATCCTCGGCCGGCCCGCGGCGTGAGCTGCTCGCCGATCCCGGCTATCAGGCGTTCGTGATCCTGCGCACCGCCTTCACAGTGGCGCCGATCCTGTTCGGCCTGGACAAGTTCGCCAACCTGCTCGTGGACTGGCCCGCCTACCTCGCGCCCTGGATCAACGACCTTGTTCCCGGCAGCGCCCAGGCCGCCATGTACGCCGTAGGCGTGATCGAAATCGTCGCCGGCATCGCCGTGGGCCTTGCGCCCCGCTTCGGAGCCTGGCTGGTGGCCGGCTGGCTGGCTGGCATCATCGTCAACCTCCTGACCATCCCCGACTACTACGACATCGCCCTGCGCGACTTCGGGCTCCTGCTCGCCGCCGTCGCCCTCGCCCGTCTCGCCGAGCGCTACCACGGCATGCGGCAGCACTGAACGGGTGCGACTCACTCATCGCCACTGACGGGCGGGCCTCCGAGCCCGCCCGTCACAGCTCGTAGCCATAGCCGAGGCCGAAGCATGAGCATGGCGACTCACATGGGTTCGGACACGCGAGGGCGCGCGGTGCTGCCGTAGCGGGCTGAGCTTTTCGGCGCCCCGCAGACGATGAACCCGGCTCCGCGGACGGCGTACTGGATCCGTCTGCTTCCCGTCGAAGCCGAGCCGCAGGCCCTGCGCGCGGATGGCAGCGGACGGATTCGGAACTCGGCAGGACGAACCGGTCGCAACGGGCCGACGCACGCTCCTTCGCGGCGTACCTCCGGACGGATGGAGCCGCCGTCATGACCTGCGTTCAGATCGCAAGCTGTTCCATGTCGCAGTCGAGCGGGGCGGCACCGTTCTCCCGGCGGGCCAGAAATGCGGTGGGACTCAACGAAATCGGCGTCCGCCGCCGGTGCGCCAGGAGTGCGAGATCAGTACTCCAGCTCGGGTCGGAGAGGGCCGCCTACCGCGTGGAGGTGTCGCAGCACCTGGGCATAGGAATTGAAGAGGCCGGTCTCGTGGTAGGCGATGCCGTGCCGGGCGCAGAAGGCGCGTACGAGTTTCTGGGCGTCGCGCAGGCCGGGCCGCGGCATGGACGGGAACAGGTGGTGCTCGATCTGGTAGTTCAGCCCGCCGAGCGCGAAGTCGGTGAACCGGTGCCCACGGATGTTGCGTGAGGTCAGCACTTGCCGACGCAGGAAGTCGATCTTGTCGTCCTTGGCGAACATGGGCATGCCCTTGTGGTTGGGCGCGAACGAGCACCCCATGTACAGCCCGAACAGTCCTTGGTGCACGGCGAGGAAGACCACGGCCTGGAGGGGGGACAGGACCAGGAACAGCGCGGCGAGGTAGCCGACGAGGTGAGCCGTGAGCAGTCCGGCCTCGGCGAGTTTGGTCGACCGCGAGGTCGTGGTGCCGGTGCGCTCCAGCAGTGCCCGTACGCCGGCGATGTGCAGCGCGAGCCCTTCCAGGAGCAGCATCGGGAAGAACAGCCAGGCCTGGTGACGGGCCAGCCAGGCGTACGCCCCGCTCCGGACCCGGGCCTGGTCCTCGGTGAACGCGATCGCGCCGTCGGCGATGTCGGGGTCGCGGTCGACGTGGTTGGGGTGGGAGTGGTGCCGGTTGTGCTTGGAGATCCACCAGCCGTAGCTCAGCCCGACCAGCAGGTCGGCGTGCACGCGGCCGAGGAGGTTGTTGACGCGCTTGGAGGCAGCGATCTGGTGGTGACCGGCGTCGTGACCGATGAACCCGGTCTGAGTGAACATCACCGCGAGGAAGGCAGCGGTCAGCAGTTGCCACCACGACTGCCCGATCAGGGCGAACGCCGTCCATCCGGCGGCCAGCAGAAGCAGGTTCGCGCCGACCTTGACGGAGTAGTAACCCGGCCGCCGCCTCAGCAGCCCGCTCTGCTTCACCTCGCGGGACAGCGCGGCGTAGTCGCTGCCCCGGCCGCTGGGCGAGTGTTTCGTCGTCCCTGCGGGGTCCGCCGGCTCGGTGCCCCGGTTGACGGTGTCAATGGTCACGGTTTTCCTTTCGAACGCGTGAGGGCCGTCACCGCCGGCGCGGGGGCAGGGCGCCGGGGTGAGAGAAGCCAGTACGGAAGCAGCGCGAGGCAGGCCCGCGGGACGGGCGTGCCTCGGAATTGGGGGCCCTCAGAACGCGCGAAACCGGTCGGCCTGCATGCCCTTCGGGCCCTGGCCGCCGGTGAACCACTCCACGGTTCCTTCTTCAGCTACAACCACCCGCTACAACGACCCGGACGCCGGGCAAGTTCCCGTTTGGGCGGGAAGGGGCGGCTACGCCCGATGGGTCGGCTCGGGGACAGGAGGGGAGTACGGTTGCCCTACCGAGTGCACTTCGTACGCCGCCATCCATTGCGGCGTCGCCCTCGGGGAACGGCAAAGGCTGGAGTGCATCGCATACAGCCGGAAGAGAGCCGCACCCGTATGAGTCTGATGAGCCTCGGAGTACTCGCCTCCTCCCGCAAGGAGAACGAGTTCCGGCTGCCCTTGCACCCTGCCCACCTCGAACGGATCGCCCCGGACATTCGCGGAAGAATCTTCCTCGAACAGGGGTACGGCGAGCGGTTCGGCGTCACCGACGACGCGCTGCTACCGCTCGTGGCGGGCCTGCGTTCCCGCGAGCGACTCCTCGCCGAGAGCGACATCGTGCTGCTGCCCAAACCGACGCACGACGACATCGCCGCGCTGCGCGAGGGGCAGGTGCTGTGGGGATGGCCGCACTGCGTGCAGGACGAGAAGATGACCCAGCTGGGCATCGACCGACGGCTGACATTGATCGCCTGGGAGGCCATGAACCACTGGACCTCCACGGGCGCCTTCAGCGTCCATGTGTTCCACAAGAACAACGAGCTGGCAGGTTACTGCTCGGTCCTGCACGCCCTGCAGCTCGGCGGACTGACCGGACACTACGGCCGCCGCCTGCGCGCGGTGGTCATCAGCTTCGGCGCCACGGCGCGCGGAGCGGTCACGGGACTGGGCGCCATGGGGGTCACCGACGTCACGGTGCTCACCCAGCGTGCCGCCGCGGCGGTGGCCTCGCCGATGCCCTCGGTCGTGATGGCCCACTTCGAGGAGCAGGAGGACGATCCGTCGCGCCTGCGGGCGGTCACCGCGGCCGGTTCCATGCCGCTGGCGGAGTACCTGGCGGAGTTCGACGTCATCGTCAACTGCGTCCTCCAGGACACCGACGCTCCGCTCACCTTCGTCACCGACGAGGAACTGACCCTGTTCCGGCCGGGCACTTTCTTCGTCGACGTCTCCTGCGACGAGGGCATGGGCTTCACGTGGGCCCGCCCGACGACCTTCGGCGCGCCCATGTTCACGGTGGGTCCGGGCTGCCACTACTACGCGGTGGATCACAGCCCGTCCCACCTGTGGAACTCCGCCACCTGGGAGATCAGCGAGGCGCTCCTTCCCTACCTGCGCAAGGTCATGAGCGGCCCTACGGCATGGGACACCGACGTCACGATCACCAAGGCCACCGAGATGCGCGACGGCGTCGTCCAGAACCCGAAGATCCTCTCCTTCCAGCACCGGGCGGCCGCCTACCCCCACCGCCACGAGACCCCGGTCCTGGCTGCACCTGCGGCGACGAGCTCGTCCACCCGGCTGACCTGACGCGGCACCGGGTCGACGGCCGACATCCAACTGCCCCCCATACAGGTGCAGTTGGTCAAGGCTGTCACGGCGACCGGGGTCGTAGGAGCGGGCCTGCCGTAGCGACGGGCTCAACGCGGGCGACAGGAAGAACGTACGGTTGGTCACCTGCTCGTTCCCGCGCGCTGCCGTCACTCTCGGCCTCCGGGCCCGCCCGCCGACGCGGCGGAACCGGGCGGGCCCGGAGGATAGGCGGGTGTCACACGGTCGCGCAGTCGGTGCCGTTGAGCGTGAAGGTGGAGGGCTTCGCAACGGTTCCGCCGGCGGTGCCCTGGAACCCGAAGGTTGCCCGGCCGCCGACCGTCAGCTCGCTGTTGTGGCTCACGTTGCTCGCCGTGACCGCTCCTGACGACCCGGAGAGGTTGGCGTTCCAGGCGTTGGTGATCTGCTGCCCGGAGGGGAGGGTGAACGCGAGCTTCCAGCCGCTGACGGGGGAGGCGCCGGTGTTGGTGATCGTTACGTCCGCGGTGAAGCCGCCCTGCCAGGAGCTCGTCCCGTAGGCCACCGTGCAGGCCGTAGAGCCTCCCGGGGTGCCCGGGCCGCCGGAGGTGCCCTTGTTGACGGTGGAGGAGAACGAGGTCACGGCGAGACCGGCGCCGTTCTGCCAGGGCTCGAAGCCCGCCTGAACGCTCGTCAGGTACCAGTTGTTCTGGGCGATTCCCCGGGAGACGGCCTGCCGGGCGAAGTCCATGACGTCGAAGTTCCAGCTGGTGATCGCCGACGGTGCGACGAAGGACAGTACGTCGTTGGAGCCGTTGTTGCCCGACCAGACCTGCCAGTCGCGCCCGCCCACGTTGGCGTTGCCGACCGGGGAGCCGATGGGCTGGACTGATCCGACCTTGTTGAACCAGATCATGATCTCGGTTCGGTTCACGCCATCGGTGCGGGGCGTGGGGTCGAGCCAGATGTCGTACGCGGCGTCGTACACCGCGCCGTTGACGTAGTTGAAGGAGACGCTCGAGGGCGCGGTCGAGATGGCGCTGAGCTGAGCGGGAAGGTTGGTGCCGGGAGAGCAGTTGGTGTAGTGGCAGCCGTTGTAGAGGGACGGGTAGGACTTCGGGGCGCCGTTCGTCGGGACGGATCCGTCGGCCTGGGTGATCCTGAATCCCGAGTCGGTCGCGGTGATGCACTGAGTGGCGCTGGTGCCCCAGCGGTTGTTCTGGACCACGTATCGCCCCTGGATGGTCGTCGTACCGAAGGGCTGGCAGATCGTGGTGTCGGCCTGCGTGACGGGGGCGGTGGTCAGCAGCGCGCCGAGCGAGACGAGCGAGGTGAGCAGCGCGCCGAGCAGGCCACGCGCGCGGCGGGCATGGAGCCGTGAAGGACGCATGCGGATCCTCTTCGAGGTGGGGGAGAGGTGACGGGGAAGTGCTCCCATGACCTAGCGAATGGGAGCGCTCCCAATTCTGGGTTCGCCAGGACTGTAGGGAGGGTTCAGGTCCATGACAAGGCTGTCGGCAGGAACAAGTTGAACCGATTCGGGGAGCCTCAGGTCAGACGGGGCTGCGAGACACGGCACCCGACTCCGGGCCTCTCCCCGGCAGTTGTGCGGGCGCGTCAGGTCGACTCGCGGACGACCAGCTCGGTACGGAGGATGACATGTCGCCAGGCCACGGCGCCCTCCTCCATCTCCTCCAGGAGCAGCCGGATCATGGCCCGCCCGACCTCCTCGATCGGCTGACGCACCGTGGTCAGCCGTGGTTCGGTCCGCTGAGCCAGCGGAAAGTCGTCGAAGCCGATCACGGCGACGTCCTCGGGCACCCGGCGTCCGGCCGTGCGCAGGGCCTCCAGGGCCCCCGCGGCTGTGGTGTCCGACGCGGCGAGAACGCCGTCGATGTCCGGATGCCGTTCGAGGAGCTCCGCCATGGCGAGCCGTCCGCTCTCCGCCGTGAAGTCGCTTTCGGCGACGCGGGTCCGCTCGACCTTCAGCCCCGCCAGCGCCAGGGCCTCTTCGTAGCCGCGCAGCCGGCACTGGGCGGCATGCAGGTCGAGCGGCCCGGTGATGGTGGCTATGACCCTGCGGCCCCGTTGCACAAGGTGGGAGACGGCGCTGCGCGCTCCGCCGACGTTGTCCATGTCGACGTAGCTGACGTACTCGTCGCCGGAGCGGCGCCCCAGCAGCACCGTCGGCAGCCGGGCCTCGGCGAGCATGTCCGGCAGCGGATCACCGGCGTGCACGGACATCAGCAGGACGCCGTCGACCCGGCCGCCGCGCGCGTACTCGAGGAAACGCTGTCGTTCGGCGTCCGAGCGGACCAGGGTCAGCATCAGCTGCATTCCGGTGTCGGTCAGGGCGTCCCCGAGCGAGGTGACGATCTCGGAGAAGAAGGGCTCCGCGAACTGCCGCCAGTCCGGCTCCGTCATGACCAGGGCTACGGCGTCGGCCCGCCGCCCGGCCAGGGAACGGGCCGCGAGATTGGGCACATACCCGAGTTCGTCGATGGCCTGCTGCACGGCCCGACGTGTCGACTCCTTGACGCCCGCGGCGTTGTTGATGACGCGGGAGACCGTGCCTCGCCCCACCCTTGCGTGTGCGGCCACCTCTTCCAGCGTCGGTGCCTCCGGGCGTCGCCTGCCCATGCCACCTCCCCCAAGAGATCACAGATCTTAGCCGCCGAAGGGGATCGCGCACATGAGACTTCACCAGGGGTGTGGATACGGACGGTCATCCTGCCGCCCATGGTTGGGAGCGCTCCCGAACCGGCTGAAGCAACGGGGGACGGCAACGGAACCGCCCCTCAAGGAGGCATCTGCCGAAGGGAGGAGTTGCTCGAGGCACCTCCCGGCCGGACTCCTCGTCCAACAGGCAGGGCCCGGTCGGTCATGCTGCGTCAGGAAGGGGTCGTCGGGCGACCTCGTGGGCGTCGTCGGAGGGTACGCCCAGCATGCGCAGGACCATCTCGGCCAGGTTCACCGCGGCTTCGTCACCGTCCAGGTCGGGGCGGGCGAACCGCAGCTCCACCAGGGACAGCAGGGTTCCGCCCAGTGCGGAGAGGGCGACCGCGGGGTCGAGGGCGGTGAAGCGGCCGGAGGCCATGCCGACTTCGAGGTCACGCAGTGCCCGCCGGACCAGGCCGTTGTCCGAGTGGAGGTGTCCGAGGCCGCGACGGCGCAGGACCTGCATCAGCTCCGGGTGCGAGTCGGCCATACGGGCGCTGAGCCGGAAGCCCGCCGCGACGAGTTCGGCCGGGTCGTCGACGCCGGTCAGGCGCTCGTCGAAGCTCTGGCCGAACTCCTCCAGGGCGTCCACCACGGCCGCCTCGAACAGCTCGGTCTTCGACTGGAAGTGGTTGTAGAAGGAGCCGAAGCCGACGTCGGCGCGCTCCGCGATCGCCTGGATGCTGACGCCGGTGTCCCCGGTCTCGGCGAGTATCTGCCGGGCCGCGCGAATGAGGGTGCCACGGGTTTCGGCGCGGCGCCGCTCGAACCGGTTGCTGGGCGGGGTCGGGCGATCTGGCTGTAGCCGATCAGCCCGAGGGTGGCTCCGTGCACGTCGAGTCCGAGGAAGGCGTCCATGCGGAAGGCGCCCCATGCACCGCGGCGCAGCGCGTCAGTGGCGGCGGGCAGGCGACGTCGGGCCATAAGGATGAGCGCCATCGCGACGTCGGCGGTGGTGTCGGCGAGCACCTCAGGGGTGTGGGTGACGACGACGCCCCGTGCCGCCGCGGCTGCGACGTCGACACCGTCGTAGCCCATTGACGCGAGAGCGACGACCCGCAGGCCGGGCCCCGCCGCGTCGAGCAGCGCCGCGTCGACGCGGTCGGCGCCCAGGACGAGCAGGCCCTCGCAGCCCCGGACCAGCCCGGCCAGCTCGGCGGCCGTCGGCGGTGCGGTTCCCGCCCAGGCGGTGACGTCACAGCGGGCGGAGAGGCGCTCGACGCCCTCTCCCGGAAGGCCGTTGCGGCTGGCCGCCACGCGGGGGGCGGCGGGAGGATGTGCCCGACATGCGGAACTCCGTTTCGGGTGGCGGGATCAGGAGCACGCGGGAGAAGGCGACGCGCCGTCAGAGCGATGTCGGCTCGCCGAAGTCGAGCAGCACCTTGCACGAGCGGGCGGGGTCGGCCGCGAGCTCGAACGCCTTCTGGGTGTCGGTTACCGGGACCACGGAAGTGACCACCGGCTCGACGGCCAGGCGGCCGTCGGACAGGGCGTGCAGGACCTCGGTGAGCTCGGTGTCGAAACGGAAGGAGCCGACGAGGCGCAGTTCCCGGGTGATCAGGGCGTTGGCCGCCACCGGAGTGTCCCCGGGCGGCAGCAGGCCGAGGCCCACCACGAGGCCTCCCCGGTCGACCCCGTACACGCAGGTGCGCAGGCCCGCGGGACTGCCCGAGGACTCGATGGCGATGTCCGCGGCGAGTTCCTCAAGGTGGTCGGCTCCGACGCCGACCCGTACGGCCGAGGTGGCCCCCACCTGCTTGGCCACGGCCAGCGGCGCTTCGTGCATGTCGGTCACGGTGATGTCGGTCGCGCCCGCGGCCCGCAGCGAGGCGACCACCAGACAACCGATGGGGCCCGCGCCGGTGACCAGCACTCGCTTCCCCCGTACGTCTCCGGCCTGCCGTACGGCGTGCCACGCGACCGCGGCGGGCTCGGCCACCGCGGCCAGCCGCAGATCCAGGCCCTCCGGCAGCGTGAGCACCCGTTCCGCGGGGACGACGAGGACGTCGGCGAAGCCGCCCTGTACATGGGGGTTCCTGGCGGCGCTGCCCAGATAGCCCGTGTCCAGGCATGTGTTGCGTCGACCCGCGTGGCACTGCCGGCACCGTCCGCAGGAATCCAGTGGGTGTACGGCCACCGGGGTCCCCGGCGGCGGCGCCTGGACGCCGGGACCCGCCTCGCGCACCCGGCCCACGATCTCGTGGCCGAGCACCAGTGGTTCGCGGAGCCGGAACTCCCCGACGGCTCCGTGGCGCCAGTAGTGCAGGTCGGAGCCGCAGATACCGCCGTACTGGACGTCGACCGCCACCTCGCCCGGGCCGGGCACCGGTACCGGACGCTCCTCCAGGCGGAGGTCTCCCGCACCATGCGCCACCACGGCTCGCATCGTCGCTGAGTCCATGTGCTCGTCCCGCTCTCTGCCGAACTCTTCGGCTGCTTCGGTTGGTTGCGTGTCTGCGTGCTGTGGCCGGCCGTGAGGGTCGTGGATCGCAGTGCGTTCAGACGACCGCGGTCAGTCCGCCGTCGACGGCGATGACCTGACCGTTGACGAAGTCCGACGCAGGGGCCGCGAGCCACACCAGCGTGCCGACCAGGTCCTCGACCGTGGCCCAGCGGCCGGCCGGGGTGCGGCCTCGGATCCAAGTGTCGAAGGCCGGGTCGTCCACCAGGGGCCTGGTCAGCTCCGTGACCACGTAGCCGGGGGCGAGTGCGTTGACGGTCAGTCCGGATCCGGCCCACTCCGCGCACATGCTGCGCGTCAGCATCGCCAGGCCCCCCTTGGAGGCCGCGTAAGCGGCGATGCCCGGCCGGGCGAGCCACGTCTGGACGGAGCAGATGTTGACGATCTTTCCGTGGCCGCGCTCGACCATGGCGGCGGCCACCGTGCGGCCGACCAGGAAGGCGCTGGTGAGGTTGGTCTGCAGCAGCCGTTCGAAGTTCTCTGCCGAGACCTCCAGCAGCGGCTCGCGGTGCTGCACGCCGGTGTTGTTGACGAGGATGTCCACAGGGCCCAGGTCGTCCTCGATCTCCCGGACCGCGCGTCGTACGGCCGTCTCGTCGGTGACGTCGAAGGCCGCCGTGTGGACCTTGGCCCCGGTCTTCTCGGCCAGTTCCTGCCGCGCGCGCTCCAGCGCACCTACGTCGCGGCCGTTGAGGACGAGTTCGGCGCCCGCCTCGGCCAGTCCGGCGGCGAGGGCGGCTCCGATGCCTTTGCTGGAGCCGGTCACCAGGGCGCGGCGGCCGGTGAGGTCGAACAGTGCGGGAGCCTTCACGGCCGTACCTCCAGAGGAGCGTAGTAGTGCATCAGCGCGGCGTTGTCGGCGTCGCCGTGGCCGGCGGCGGTGAGCCAGCGGTGCAGCTCGGCGACAGCGGTGGTGACGGGCATGGGCACGCCTGCGGAGCGTGCGTGGTCGCGCGCGGCGTCGAGATCCTTGACCATGTTGCTGATCCGTCCGGTGGGGGAGAGGTCGGCGTCGGCGAACTTCACGAAGAACTCTTGCAGGAGCGCGGAGTCGGCTCTGCCTCCGGTGAGCGCGGCGAGTACCTGCCGGGGCGGAAGGCCGGCCGCCCGCACCAGGGCGGCTGCCTCGGCGAGTGCGGCGAATCCGCAGCCGACCAGCACCTGGTTGACGGCCTTGACCAGCTGGCCGGCACCGGCGGGGCCGAGATGCGTCAGCCGGGAGGCCAGCAACCCGAGGACGGGGAGGGCGCGTTCGACGTGCTCCGCTTCGCCGCCCAGCATCAGCGTCAGCTCACCGCGCTCGACGGCCGGTGCGCCGCCGGACAGCGGGGCGTCGACCCAGCCGGCGCCCAGTTTTGCGGCACGTTCGGCGAACTCGCGCGTGCGGCCGGGCTCGATGCTCGACATGTCGATCACCAGCACGCCGTCCGGTGCCCCGGTCAGGATCCCGCCCGGTCCGAAGACCGCCTGTTCCACGATCCGCGCGGTGTTGAGGGAGAGGAGCACCACTCCCGAGGGGGAAAGCCGGTCCGGTGACTGCGCCGTGGCGGCCCCCTCCCGGGCGAGTTCGGCGACGGCCTCCGGCCTGATGTCGTAGACGCGCACCGCGTGCTCGCAGTCGAGCAGCCGTCGCGCGATGGCGGAGCCCATGACTCCGAGCCCGGCCACGCCGACCTCTGTATCTCCTGACACCTGACCTCCTGAACGATTGCCGACCAGTTCCTCCACGCGTCCTAGGCCGACGATTCCCATCTGCATTGCTCAGTCCTTCGAGGTGTGGTGCGGGCGGGAGGGACTGTTGTCCTCACGCAACAGCCGGAGGACGACGCTGTTGTCCAGATCGCCGAGGCCTCGGTCGTCGATCGCCGCGTACAGGCGGGCGACGGAGGTGGACAGCGGCAGCTCGACGTGCGCGTGCGCGGCACTGTCCAGCACGAAGCCGAGGTCCTTGTGGAGATAGCGGGCGGGGCCCGAGGGGGTGAAGTCGCTGTCGGCGAGGTGACGGCGCTTTTGCGCGAGCACCTCCGAGGAGGCGAGTCCGCCGGCCAGCACCTCCAGCAGGGCGGCCGGGTCGAGGCCACCGTGCTCGCCGAGTACGACGGCCTCGGCGAGCGCCACGAGGGTGCCGGCCACGACGAGTTGGTTGCAGGCCTTGGCGAGCGATCCGGCTCCGATGTCGCCCATGCGGCGGACGGTCGAGCCCATGGCGGTCAGGTACGGACGGACGCGGTCGACGGCGTACGGCGTTCCGCCCGCCATGATCGACAAGGTGGCGTCCTGGGCGCCTGTCACGCCACCGCTGACAGGAGCGTCGACGACGGTGACGCCGGAGGAACGCAGTTCCCGGGCCAGGGCACGTACGGCGACGGGGGAGACGGTACCCATGACGACGAGGGTGTCCATCGCCTCGCCCGGCGCGGCGGTGCCCAGGCCTGCGAGCAGTCCGTCCGGGCCGGCCGACACGTCCCGGACCTGAGGCAGATCGGGGAGCATGGTGATGACCGTACGGGCGCCGGCGGCGACGTCGGCGGGTTGGCCGGCCGCACGGCAGCCGGCGGCGACGGCGGCGTCGAGTGGGACGCGGCCCCGGGCCCACACGAGGACGTGGAAGCCGGCCTTCGCGAGGTTGGCCGCCATGGGAAGGCCCATCGCGCCGAGCCCCACGAAGCCGACCGTGCCGGGAGGCTGAGGCGGGGAGGTCACGGACGGACCCCTGCCGGTGCGTGCTGCCCCGTGTCCGCCGCGAGGGCGCCCAGCCGTTCGGAGAGGTACGGGTGGCCGAGCACGTCCCGGTTGACGACGAACCGCGGCAGGCGGCCGGTCGCCACCTCCAGGACGGCCCGGACCGCGCTTCCGCCGTTGCCGGCGGACATCTCGTCGGTCCACGCGAGGCTGTGCGGACTGAGAACGACGTTGTCCATGGAGAGCAGCGGGTTGTCGGCGCCGGGAGGCTCGGACTCGAACACGTCCAGTCCGGCGCCGCGGATGCGGCCGGCGCGCAGAGCGTCGATCAGTGCCGCCTCGTCCACGATCGGCCCGCGGGCGACGTTGAGGAGCACGGCCGAGGGCTTCATCAGGGCCAGTCGGCGGGCGTCCACGAGGTGATACGTCTCCTCGGTCAGCACGCACATCACGATCACCGCGTCGGCCTCGGCCATCACGGTGTCGGCGTCGGTGAGACGCACGCCGAGTTCGCGGGCCGTTTCCGGCGGGCAGTAGGGGTCGTAGGCGATGACCTCGGTGTCGAACGGCCGCAGCAGACCGACCAGGTCGCGGGCGGTGTTGCCAAGCCCGAGCAGGCCGATCCGGCGGCCGGTGAGCCCGAGCCCCATCCATTGCTCGCGCTCGGACCAGCGTCCCTGACGCACCAGCCGGTCCTTGGCGGTGACGTTGTGCAGGACCGCCAGCAGCATGGTGAGGGCGGCGGTGGCGACCGGGCGTCTGGCGCCGTCGGGGGTGATGGTGACCAGGGCGCCGTGGCGCGTGCAGGCGTCGAGGTCGACGGCGTCGTAGCCGACGCCGAAGCGGGCGAAGAGAAGCGGGGGCCGCGTGACGCCGTCGAACGTGCGGGCGGTGACGGCGGGGCCGGCGAACAGGACGGCGTCCAGGCCGTCGATGTCCGGGGCGAGGAGTTCGCCGGTGTCCCGCGGGAGGTAGTGCCAGGGGATCCCGGCGGCGTCCAGCTCGCTGAGCCGGATGTCGCCCCACACGTTGTGTCCGTCCGCGTCGCGGAAGTCACGGCTGACCCCGACGGTGAACCGGCCCTCCGCCGGCTGGGAGCTCGTCATCACAGCACCGCGACCGGGTTGACGGGCGAGCCCGTGCCACCGGGGACGTTCAGTGGTGCCACGACCAGCAGGAACTCATAACGGCCTTCGGCTGCGCAGGCGGCGGACAACGCCTCCAGGTCGAGGTTGTCCAGCAGCGGTAGGCCCATGGCGGTGAGAGCGAGGGCGTGCACGGGGGAGTGCAGCCCGTCGACGGGGGAGGGGCGCACGTCGCTGTCGCCGTCGCCGCCCAGCAGGGAGATTCCGCGCTCGGCGAGGAGGGGTACGGCGTCCACGTGGAAGCCGGCACTGGCGTTGTCGGGGTTCCAGGCGCCGAGTTCCGCACGGCGTCGGAAGTGGCCGGAGCGCAGCAGCACCGCGTCGCCCTCGGCGATCGTCACGCCGAGCGCCTTCTCCGCGGCGAGCACGTCCTCGGCGTGCACGGCGGTTCCCGGCTCGAGCCAGTCGGTGCCGAGGACGGCGGGCAGGTCGATCAGAACGCCCTTGGTGACGAGGGGCCCCAGGGCGGAGACCGCGCCGAAGTGGGCGCCGGCGGCGTCGACCACTTCGCGGGCCGCGCGGCCGTCGTAGAGCTGACCGCGGTACGCGATGTGGGAGAGCGCGTCGAGGTGGCTGACGCCCTTGCCGTGGTAGTCGACCGCGATGAAGTCCTTGTGGCAGGACGGCTCCGGGGCCTCGACGTCGCCGAGATCGGACATGTAATGCAGAGCGGGCTTGCCGTTGTCGGGGCCGGGAACCGTGTTCCAGGGCAGAGCCATGGGGACGGTGACGCCGCTGCGGACGAGGGCGGTGGCTCGCTGGACATGGGCGGGGGTGACCCGGTTCCACGCACCGCGGTCGGCGGGGGACCACGTGCCCCAGGTCCGAACGGAGTCGAAGAGGGAATCGAAGTCCTCGCGGGACAGGCGGGGGCCGTTGTCGGGCGGAGGTGGCGGGGAAGGGGGTGGGCTGCTGGTCATGAGCTGCTCAGCGCTCCAAGGCTCGGAGGGTGTCGTCGATCGGCCCGGAAGGCGCGCTACGGTCAGGAGACTCGGCGAATCTCGATGGCAAAGCGCACGGCGACGGCATTGTCGTTCGGTGACAGACGAGAGACAATAACAACATGCTGAACGACGAACAGAATGATGGGTGGAAACGACGGTGAGCGCAAGCGACCCGGGAAGCCTCGTCCCGGCGGTGACCCGAGCGGTGGCGATTCTCGACGTCCTCGGCGAGGCGGAGGGCCGGCCGCTGTCGGTCAGTGACATCGCGCGCGCCCTGGGCCTGCCGAAGTCCTCGACGGGGAATCTCTGCGCCTCGCTGGAGGCGGCGGGCATGATCACGCGCAATGGCACAGGCTTCGGCCTCGGGCGCAAGCTGGTGGAACTCGGTGGCCGCTACCTGTCCACGGTCGACCAGTTGCGCGACTTCTACGAGCTGTGCCGGCGCAGTGCGCACATCTCGCGGGAGACCGCCCGGGTGGCCGTTCTGGACGGTCTGGACGTTCTCTATCTGGCCCGTTACGACGGTACTCAGCCGTTGCGGCTCACCGCCAACATCGGCGACCGCTTCCCCGCCAACTGCACGGCGACCGGGAAGGCGATCCTGTCGACGCTGGATCCGGCGGTGGCCGAGGACCGGTTGCGCGGCCGCACCCTGCCCGCGCTCAGTGAGCGCTCCCTCACCTCGGTGCCCGCGCTGCTGGAGGACCTCGCGGCGACCCGGGAGCGCGGCTACGCGGTCGACGACGAGGAGGCCACCGCGGGCGTCCTGTGCCTGTCCGTGCCGGTCACCGGATTCCGCACCGACTCGGCCCCCTTCGCGATCAGCGTCACCGTGCTGAAGGCGCGACTCGACGACGACTTCCGTGAGGCGCTTCTGAAGGACCTGCGCGCCATCGCGGCAGGGCTGGAGAACCCCATGCTTCCGCGAGGGCTGACGGCGGGGGGCGGATGAGGTGACATGGGCTGCCCGCTGGTGCGGGGGGCCCATGGCGATCGGGACAACGGCGGCCGTACGGAACTTCTCCGTACCGCCGCCGTAACTTTGGAGCAATCTATGGCGACGGGAGTATTGACCAGGATGCTGTAACGAGTTCAGGATTCTGGTCGAGCCGTTGGATCGGTCCTCGGCCTGCAAATCCCCGGAGAAGTCCGTGAACGACGCTCCCGACGACACAGCCTCCAGTTCTCCGTCGCGCGACGGGGGAGTGGCCTCCCGTCCGCTCGTGACGATCCGCGGACTGCGCAAGCGGTTCGGCGGAACCCTCGCCCTCGCCGATGTGGACCTCGACGTTCAGGCAGGCAGCGTTCTCGCCCTATTGGGCCATAACGGTGCGGGAAAATCCACACTTATCAAGATCCTTGCCGGTGTCTATCGCGCCGACGAGGGCCAGGTCACCGTCGCCGGTCACCCGCTCGGCTCCGGCGCCGCGTCCACCGAGATGTCCTTCATCCACCAGGACCTCGGCCTCGTGGAGTGGATGACGGTGGCCGAGAACGTCGCCCTCGGCACCGGTTACCCCCGCCGCGCCGGGCTCGTCTCCTGGCGGCAGGTACGCCGGCGCTGCACCGAGGCCCTGGAGATAGTCGCCGGCCACCTCGACCCGGACGCGGCCGTCGCCGACCTCACCCGCGCCGAACGCTCCCTCGTCGCCATCGCCCGCGCACTGGCCACCCGCGCACACCTCATCGTCCTCGACGAACCGACCGCCAGCCTTCCCGCCGCCGACTGCGCCCGGCTCTTCGACGTCCTGCACACCCTGCGCGACCGCGGCCATGCCATCGTCTACGTCAGCCACCGCCTCGACGAGGTCTACCAGGTGGCCGACCGCTTCGCCGTCCTGCGCGACGGCCGCCTCATCAGCCAGGGCCTCCTGGCCGACCACGGCCCGGACCGGATCGTGCACGACATCGTCGGCCGCGAGCCGGAGGGCCACCGCCCTCCCGGCCCCCGGGCGACCGGCACCCCCGCCTCCACCGTGCTGCACCTGACCGGCGTCACCACCGAGGGCGCCGGCCCCGTCGAACTGGAACTGCGCACCGGGGAAGTCCTCGGCATGGTCGGCCTCACCGGAGCCGGGCACATGGATCTCGGCCGTGCTCTGGCCGGGTCCCGGCCCTTCACCGGCGGCGAGGTGCTGCTCGACGGCAAGCCGTACCGCCCCCACTCGGTCGCCGCGGCCGTCGACGCGGGCATCGGCTTCGTCACCAGCAACCGCCAGGAGGAGGGCTGCGCCCTCGAACTCACCGTGCGCGAGAACTTCCTGGCCAACCCCCGCGCGGACGCCCGGGCCCCCTGGCGCTGGATCAGCCCCGCACGCGAACGCGCGGAGGCCAGGTCGCTCGTCGAGCGGTTCGGCGTGCGCCCGGCCGACTCCGAGGCCCCGATCGCCACTCTCTCCGGCGGCAACCAGCAGAAGATCATGATCGGCCGCTGGCTGCGCCTGAGCCGCCGCGTGGTGATCCTCGAGGAGCCGACCGCCGGCGTCGACGTCGGCGCCAAGGCCGAGATCTACCGGCTCCTGGACGACGCCCTCGCCGAAGGGCTCGCCGTCCTGCTCATTTCCACCGACTTCGAGGAGGTCGCCGACGTCTGCCACCGCGCGCTGGTCTTCGTCCGGGGCCACGTCACCGCGGAACTGTCCGGCGACGCCCTCACCGTCACCGAACTCACCCACGCCGCGTCGGCCATGCCGGCGCTGACCGGAACGGGCAACCACTGATGGCCACCGAGACCCCATCCACCCGCAGAGCCCAGCGGTCCACGACCGGCGGCGACGCCAAAACGCCCAGGAGCAGGCGCACGACCGGCGCCGCCCCCGGCGGACCGTCCCGAGGCCGGGGTGGCGGCCGACTGCGCGGCCACGTCATCGGCACCTACGGCCTGCTCACCCTCACCGTCCTGCTCTTCCTCGTCTTCTCCTTCGCCCTGCCGGACACTTTCCCCACCCTCGACAACATCTCGTCGATCCTGTCCAACCAGTCGATCCCGGCCATGCTCGCCCTCGGCGCGATGATCCCCATCGTCACCGGCAAGTTCGACCTCTCCGTCGGCTACGGCCTCGGCCTCGCCCACGTCCTGGCCATGCAGCTCATCGTCAACAACGGCTGGCCCTGGCCGCTGGCCTGCCTCGTCGTCATCGTCGGCGGCGGCGTCATCGGCGTGTTCAACGGGCTGCTCGTCGAGTTCGCCAAGATCGACTCCTTCATCGCCACCCTCGGCACCGGCAGCGTGCTGTACGCCTGCACCGGCTGGATCACCGACGGCGCGCGCATCGTCCCCGGCCCGAGCGGACTGCCCCCGGCCTTCACCGACCTGTACGACTCGAAGTTCCTCGGCCTGCCGGTACCCGCCTTCTACGTCCTCGGCCTCGCCGTCATCCTCTGGCTGCTGCTGGAACGGCTGCCGCTCGGCCGCTACCTGTACGTCATCGGCTCCAACGCCCGCGCCGCCGACCTGGTCGGCATCCCCACCCGCCGCTACGGCATCTACGCCTTCGCCGGATCCGGGCTCGTGGTCGGCTTCGCCGGCGTCCTGCTCGCCGCCCAGCAGCAGATCGGCAACCCCAGCGTCGGCATGGACTACCTGCTGCCCGCCTTCGTCGGCGCGCTGCTCGGCTCCACCGCCATCAAGCCCGGTCGCGCCAACGCCGCCGGCACCGTCGTCGCCGTCGCCATCCTCGCCATCGGCCTCGCCGGCATCCAGCAGCTCGGGGCCGAGTTCTGGGCCACCTCCCTGTTCAACGGCGGCACCCTCCTCCTCGCCGTCGGCCTGGCCGGCTACTCCGCCCGCCGCCGACTGCGCGCCGGGGCCGACGCCACCCGCACCTCACTGTCCGGACCGTCGGCGTCCGCGCCGCCGGCAGCCTCCGTGCAGACCTCCGTCGCCGCCGCGGAATCCGCGCCCCCACCGCCGTCCACGACGACGGACTAGAACCACCGAACCCCACGTACAGCCCAGGCGGCCCGTCGTCCGGACGTCACCCGCCCTCCCCGTACATCAGCAAGGAGCCCGTCCGTGTCGTACCACCACACCCGCAAAGCGCCCCTGAGAGCCGTGGCCGCATGCGCCGTGGTCACCGCGTTCGCCGCAGGCTGCACTCGAGGGTCGGAGGTCGGCACCGCCAGCGCCGTCGCCGACTCGAAGGCCGGCTGTCCCGCGGTCCTCGCCACCGCCAAGACGGCGGTCAAGGCCGCGGAGGACGCCAACGCTCCCTGGGACGGCCCGACCACCGGCCCCAAGGCGGCAACGGGCAAGACCATCGTCTACGTCGCCCAGAGCATGACCAACCCGGGAGTCGCCGGCGCCGCCGGCGGCGTCAAGGAAGCCGCCAAGGCCATCGGATGGACCGTACGGATCATCGACGGCCAGGGCACCCCGGCCGGCATCCAGGCCGCGCTCAGTCAGGCCGTCGCCGTCAAGCCCGACGGAATCGTGCTCTCCGGCTTCGACCCCAAGTCGACAGCGCAGCAGGTCGCCCAGGCCAACGCCGCAGGCATCCCCCTCATCGGCTGGCATGCCGTGGACGCCCCCGGCCCCAGCACGGACCCGAAGCTCTTCAGCAACGTCACCACCAAGGTGCAGGATGTCGCCAAGATCAGCGCCGACTGGATCATCGGCCAGTCCAACGGCCGGGCGGGCGTGGTGGTCTTCACCGACGCGTCCATACCCTTCGCCAAGGGCAAGTCGGACCTGATCGAGAAGGAGCTCGCCACCTGCTCCGACGTGAAGGTCCTGACGACCTCCAACATCCCCATCGCGGACGCCAGCAACCGCACGCCGCAGGAGGTCTCCGCGCTGCTGTCCCGCTTCGGCGCCAAGTGGACCAGCTCGGTGGCCATCAACGACCTCTACTTCGCCGACGCCGCCCCAGCACTACGGGCAGCGGGCAAGCAGGGCAATCAAGCCCCCTTCAACATCGGCGCGGGCGACGGCGACCCGTCCGCCTTCCAGCGTGTCAACAGCAAGCAGTTCCAGTCGGCGACGGTTCCCGAGCCGCTGTCCGAGCAGGGCTGGCAGATGATCGACGAGTTCAACCGCGCCTTCGCCGGCAAGCCCGCCAGCGGCTACGTCGCTCCGGTGCACATCGCCACGGCCGCCAACAGCGGCGGCAAGTCCTCCTGGGACCCCAGCGGGTACCGCGAGGCCTACCGGAAGCTCTGGGGGAAGTGACCCGAGCAAGCTGGGCCACACCCTGAGCACCACCCCAGGCTGCCCCTCCCGCCCTCCCCGGCGGGAGGGGCAGCGCCGCGTCTCCGTCGTCCTACGCTGTGCCCGGTGCCGTGCCGGCCAGGTAGACGGTGTTGGCCGAGGTGCCGCCCTGCAGGGGGTTGTCGAAGTCGACGACGTGGGCTGCCGACTGTGCGAAGACCTCCCTGAGTGCGGAGGTGAACTCCTCGTCGGGCGGGTCGTTCGACCACAGGGCGAACACCCCGCCGGGGTGGAGGTGTTCGGCGAGGGCACGGAGCCCCGTAGGCTGGTAGAGCGCGGCGTGCCGGGGATGGAGCACATGGCGCGGTGAGTGGTCGACGTCCAGCAGGATGGCGTGGAAGCGGCGGCCCGGCTCCTTGGGATCCAGACCGCCGGGCTCGGCGGCCAGCGCGAAGAAGTCGCCGTGCACCAGGCGGCAGCGGGCGTCCGACGTCAGCCGGGCCCCCAGGGGCACCAGGTGCCGCTGGTGCCAGTCGATGACTTCGGCGAGCGCGTCGATCACGATCAGCGAGCGCACCCGGGGGTCGTCCAGCGCCGCCCGGGCGGTGTAGCCGAGCCCGAGTCCGCCGACGGCGACGTCGAATTCGGCCCGTTCGGTGTCCGGCAGCTGCGCCAGTGCGAGTTCCGTGAGCGCGATCTCCCCGGTGGTGAAGAGGCTGGACATCAGGAACTCGTCGCCGAGTTTCACCTCGTACACGTCGTCTCCCGAGACCGGGTGACGGCGCCGGCGCAGACTGATCTCACCGATCGGTGTCGGTTGCCAGTCGATCTCCTCGAAGCGCCGGCTCATCCGCTCACCCTTCTGACGTTCGTTCGTGGACGCATGAGTGACGCAGCATGGAAGCGGTGAGCCGGGGCGGCGGCCGTCTCAGGCGTCGATGACGACCGGGATGATCAGTGGCCTGCGGCGGTGGGCGCGGAACGCCCAGTTGCCCACGGCGCGGGCGATGAGCTGTTCGAGCTGGTGGGCGTCGCCGACGCCTTCCTGGGCGGCGGTGGCCAGCGTCTTCTCGATGACGGGGATCACCGGCTCGAAGGTGGCCTCGTCGTGGACGAAGCCGCGGGCCAGGAAGTCCGGGGGCTCGGCCAGCGCGCCGGTGTCGGCGTCGACGAGGGCCACGACCGTGATGACGCCCTCCTGGGCAAGGGTGACCCGGTCCTTGAGGGACGCTTCGGTGGCGCCGCCGACTTCCATGCCGTCCACGTAGACGTTGCCCGCGGGCACCTTGCCGACGATGGAGGCGCGGCCGTCGACGAGGTCGACGACGACACCGTCCTCGGCGATCACGACGCGCTCGGGGTCGACGCCGGTACGGATGGCGAGGTCGGCGTTGGCCCGCAGGTGACGGAACTCGCCGTGCACGGGCATGACGTTGCGGGGCCGGACGATGTTGTAGCAGTAGACGAGTTCCCCGGCGCTGGCGTGGCCGGAGACATGCACCTTGGCGTTGCCCTTGTGCACGACGTTGGCGCCCCAGCGGGTCAGGCCGTTGATCACCCGGTAGATGGCGTTCTCGTTGCCGGGGATGAGGGAGCTGGCGAGCAGGACGGTGTCGCCCTTGCCGATACGGATCGCGTGGTCGCGGTTGGCCATCCGCGACAGGGCGGCCATCGGCTCACCCTGAGAACCCGTGCACACCAGGGTGATCCGGTGGTCCGGCAGCTTCTCCAGTTCCTTGGCGTTCACGACCAGACCGGACGGCACCTTGAGGTAGCCGAGGTCGCGGGCGATGCCCATGTTGCGGACCATCGAACGGCCCACGAAGGCCACCTTGCGACCGTGCTGGTGGGCGGCGTCCAGGACCTGCTGGATGCGGTGCACATGGCTGGCGAAGCTGGAGACGATGACCCGCCGCGGGGCGGTCCGCAGGACCTGCTCGATCGCGGGGTTCAGTTCCCGTTCGGAGGTGGTGAAGCCGGGGACCTCGGCGTTGGTGGAGTCGGTGAGGAACAGGTCCACGCCCTCCTCGCCGAGGCGGGCGAAGGCGCGCAGGTCGGTGATGCGGTCGTCCAGCGGGAACTGGTCCATCTTGAAGTCACCGGTGTGCAGCACCAGGCCGGCCCGGGTCCGCAGGGCCACGGCGAGGCCGTCCGGGATGGAGTGGTTGACGGCCACGAACTCGCAGTCGAAGGGGCCGAAGCCGCGCCGGTCGCCCTCCCGCACGCGCACCGTGCGGGGGCGGATGCCGTGCTCCTTGAGCTTGGCCTCCAGGAAGGCGAGAGTGAGCTTCGAGCCGACGACCGGGATGTCCGAGCGCTCCCGCAGGAGATACGGCACGCCCCCGATGTGGTCCTCGTGGCCGTGGGTGAGAACGACGGCGACGATGTCGTCGAGGCGGTCCCGGATCGAGGTGAAATCGGGAAGGATCACATCGACGCCGGGCTGGTTCTCCTCGGGGAACAGCACGCCGCAGTCCACGATCAGCAGCTTGCCGGCATGCTCGAAGACGGTCATGTTCCGGCCGATTTCGCCCAGACCACCCAGGGCGGTCACCCTCAGTCCGCCTTCGGGCAGTGGCGGGGCGGCTTTGAGTTCTGGGTGCGGATGGCTCATACCCTCACGTTACCGGAGGGTCTGCCGGGGTGATCCACTGCCTGCACGGTCGACGCGAGGCGCGGTGCGACGCCGGGCGCCCCGGCCACCGCCCGACCGGCCGGCTCATGCGCGTGCCTGTGCACCTGTCAGACGTCGAAGCGGCGGCGGACGGCCTCGATGTGACCGCGGAACTGGTGGGGCCATCCGCGCATGCCGTCGACCGTGGCTCGCAGGCTCGGCCCGGCTCGGTGAGGGTGTACTCGACCTGGGTGAGCACCTTGTGGCTGACACCCTCGACCTCGTTGCGCAACTCGCTGCAGCGCAGGGTGCGCTCTCCGAGAGCTTCGATGATCAGGAACGCCCGCTTGTCGGCGACGTCCGAGAAGATCTCTTGTGCGAGAGGGTCCGCGCGCCTCAGGTCCGCGTCTACGGGACCACACCTTGAACCGCGCAGGAGCTCACCCGCCGAAGGAAGGCCTCGGTGTGAGCCCCGCTATCAGGCCTGCCAGGGCCGCGCGCGAGGAGACGCCCGTCTTGCGGTAGACGCGGGAGATGTGGGTCTCGACCGTGCGGCGGCTCAGGCAGAGTCGTTCGGCGATCGCGGGGCTGGTGAGGCCGTCGGCGACGAGGTCGGCGATCTCCCTTTCCCGGACGGTCAGTTGGGCGAGCAGGCGCAGCGGTCCGTCGTCGGCGGCGGCCACCGCCGGACCGACGGCCTCGGCAAGCACAGTCAGTATTCCGCAGCCACCGGCAGCGGCGAGCCGCCGCCCGCGGTGCCAGGCCGCCTGCCCGCGCCGCGCACCGCGCGGATCCGCCGCCAGCAGAGGGGCGCCGAAGAGCAGGGAGAACGCCTCCCAGAACACCGCTCCGCTGCGTGCGCTCTCCTCGGCCGCCGCCTCGAAAAGGTCCCCCGCGGCCCCGTCGTCACCGAGACCGAGGCGTAGCTGCGCGGCGCTGCGCATGGCCGAGGCACGCTGCACGGGCAGATCGAGTCTCTCGGCCTCCGCGTGGGCCCGCTCGGCCCAGTCGGTCGCCGCGTCCAGGTCACCCATGGCGACGGTGGCGGTCACCAGGACCTCAAGGAACAACGGGCGCATGGAGGGCTGCATCTGCCGCAGGCCGGGACCGCCGGCACGCAGTACCGCCTCCCGGGCGCGGGCCGGGTCTCCGGCCGCGAGCGCCGCGTAACCGAGCACGCACCAGGCGATGGACGCCCACCAGTTGACGCCTCCGCCTGCCGCGGCCACGGCTTCCTCGGCGGTGGCCAGTGGCCGCGGATCGCCGGGCGGGCAGGCGTCCACCAGGGCGTGGGCCCTGGTCGCCAGGACGAAGGCGAGCAGCTCGTCGCTGCCGATGCCGCGGGCTATGTCCTCGGCCTCCTCGGACAGCTCCACCGCCGACGCGAGCCGGCAGGTCTGGATGCGTACGTGGGTCTTGCACAGCAACAGGTGGGGCAGGAGGTAGAGCTGGCCGGTACGACGGGCTATGGCCAGCCCGCGATCGGCGTGCCGCTCGGCGTCGACGAAGCGCTCCAGGAACGCCTCCGCCCAGGCCAGCCGGACCAGCGGCTCGCACAGGTCGGTCAGATCGCCGTCCGGCAACGAGTCCACGAGGGCTGCCGCCCGGCGAGCGAAGTCCTCCGCCGCGGCCGTCTCCCCCTCGTACGCCTCTCCCAGTGCCGCGACGCTCAGCGCACCCGCCACCCCCGTCTCGTCTCCGAGGCGACGGGCCACCTCCAGGGTGCGTGCCACCTCGGAGCGCACCGCCGGGTACGAGGTGTCGTGCGGGGCTGATGCGCCCAACTCCAAGCCCAGCGCCACCTGGTCGGCGAGCGAGGGAGCGGGATCGGTGCGGTGCAGTTCGCGGTGCAGCAGGGCGGACGCCTCCGCGTACCGGCCCAGATGGCGCTCCATGACGGCGCACAGCACGACAGCGGACGCCCGCGACCCCGTCCCGTCTGCCGGGTCGGGCAGGGCGATCACCTGGTGCAGCAGGTCGCGGCTCTCCCGGAGCCGACCGCCGACGCCCAGCGCCCGGGCCCGCCGCAGCATCAACTCGCGCCGTCTGCTGGCGTGTTCCGGCGTGTGCGGAAGGTGCCGCAGCACCACCTCCAGCCAGTGCGCGCTGCTTGCGGGCGCTGTGTGCGCGGCCTGCGCGGCTGCCTCGTCCAGCACGGCCGCCGCCCGCGGATCCCAGCCGGACAGTGACTGCTCGGCGTGGTGCGCCTGTTCGGCCAGCGGGGCTCCGGTCCGGGCGAGTTCGGCGCCGACGAGCCGGTGGGTCTGCGTGCGCAGCCAGGGGTCGGTGCCGTCGCGGACGAGGCTGCGCAGCACGGGGTGGCGCAGCGCGATCCGCCCGTGCGCGCCGGTGCGCAGCAGGTCGCGCCGGGTCAGTACGGCGAGGTCCTCGGCCAGTTGTCCCGGCTCGTGGCCGGTCACCGGGCCGAGCAGCGCGGGCGTGGCGTGGTCGCCCAGCGCCGCCACCACTTGGACGAGTCGGCCCTGCGACGGCGTGAGCGGGGCGAGCTCGTCGAGCAGCAGCGCCCCGAGACCGGTCGTGGACAGCCGGCTCACCGACGCGCCCTCGCGGTGCGCCTGGAGCAGGGTCAACAGGTACAGCGGGTTGCCCCCGCTCGCCGTGAAGAGCCGAACGGCCTCGTCGCTGGCCAGGTGGGGGGCGAGCAGCTCGATGCCCTCCCGCTCGTCGAGCGGGCCCAGGACCGTCCGCCGCACGGTGCCGGTGTCCGTGCCACGGGTGAGGGTCGCGGTCAGGGATGCGGGGCTCTGCCGGTCGCGGCGGGCCAGGACCAGCAGGACACGGGCGCGCACGGGGTGGCGTACGAGATGGTCGAGGAGTTCCAGGGACGCGGCGTCCGCCCAGTGCATGTCGTCCAGGACCACGACCAGCGCGGACCCCGCGGCGTGCGTCAACAGGTCGGCGGTGGCCCGGTGCAGGTGGAAGCGGTCCGTGCGACGGGGAGCGCCGCTGAGCACCGGGGCGACCTCGGCGGCCGCAGGGAAGGACTCCACGGCCTGCGGGTCGAGGTCGCAGAAGGCGTCGGTGAACGGCTGGAAGGGGATGTGGTGTTCGTACTCCGTCGCCCGGCCGCGCAGCACCGTCGCCCCGCGTCGCGTCGCGCCCAGGCACAGTTCATGGACCAGCCGGCTCTTGCCGATGCCCGCCTCACCACTGATGTCCAGCACCGCCGGGCGCCCGGGCACGTCTCCGACCAGCTCCGCCAGCAGCCGCTCCACGCGCGCGAGTTCAGCGTCTCTGCCGACCAGCGGTGTCCGTTGCGTCGTCATGCCTCATGCCCCCCACGGCAGTTGGTGCCCCCGCACATCCTGTCGTACGCCACTGACAACCTGCGGGTTCGTGTCCGCGATCTCACACCGCACCGACGCGAGGCGCCCGACCACGCCAGATCCTGCCTCGTCGCCGTGCTGCGAACCGGCAGACGTACGGTCATCGCGATCAACCGGATGGTCGCGGCCCGCTACCGCGTCAGGGGGCGGGAGGCCGCGCGAGGCGCTCGCCCAGCGTGGCCGCGAATTCCTCCGCACGCGTCAGCTGGGTGCGCAGATCCTCGACCCGCTGCTGGGCGGCCTGTTCGAAGCCGCGGATCCGGTCCAGCAGTTCCTCGTGCTCCTCGGGCGGCAGTTCCGCGCCCGTGTCGAGGCGGTCGGTGGCCTCCAGCAGGGCGCGCATCTCGTCCAGGGTGAACCCGAGAGGCTTCATACGGCGGATGACCATCAGGCGGGCGACGTCGGACTCGGTGTAGAGGCGGAAGCCGCCTTGGGACCGGGCGGAGGGGATGACGAGGCCGGTGTCCTCGTAGTGGCGGATGGTGCGCAGCGACAGCTCGGTCCGGGTGGCGACCTCGCCGATCTGCATGCGCTCGCTGCTCACGCCGGGTGCCTTCCTCATCTCTCGCCAGGGCCGCGCACGGCCGCCGATCTCTACCCTAACGTTAGGGTAGAGTTGCCTCGGTGCCAGGTCACCGGTGTCGGGGCCGATGATGCCTCCGGCGAAGACCGATACCTGCAGGAGAGAGCGTGCGTGTGCCCATGATGCCCGGCGCCGCCGCCTGCCCGCCGTGACCCGTCACCCCCGCACAGCGCACCATCCCGTGGCGGATCGCTTCGCTGCCGCCCCCTGACTTCGGTCCGCCGCTCGCGGACCCCGTGGCCGGCCGCCCCGCCTCCCACTCCTTCCCGTACGCCCGCCGTGATGCCGGGTGTGCCCGAGCACGACAGGTTCCTCTCGTCTTGTCCTCCTCCGCACTGTCCCTGGCCACGTGGCTGCGTGGCTCCCGGCGTCCTGCCTGGCTGTCCGATCCGAAGGTGCTGCGCACCGAAGTGCTGGCCGGGCTCGTGGTCGCCCTCGCCCTGATCCCCGAGGCGATCTCGTTCTCGGTCATCGCCGGGGTCGACCCGGCCATCGGCCTGTTCGCCTCGTTCACCATGGCCGTGACCATCGCGATCGTCGGCGGCCGACCGGCCATGATCTCCGCCGCCACCGGCGCGGTCGCCCTGGTCATCGCCCCGCTCAACCGCGAGCACGGCTTCGGCTACCTCGTCGCCGCCGTCATCCTGGCCGGCGTCTTCCAGATCGTCCTCGGCGCCCTCGGGGTGGCGAAGCTGATGCGGTTCGTGCCGCGCAGCGTGATGGTCGGCTTCGTCAACTCCCTCGCGATCCTCATCTTCATGGCGCAGGTGCCGGAGATGACCGACGTACCGTGGCCGGTCTATCCGCTGATCGCGGCCGGTCTGGCGCTGATGGTGCTCTTCCCGAAGGTCACCAGGGTGATCCCGGCCCCGCTGGTGTCGATCGTGATCCTCACGGTCATCACGGTGGCCGCCGGGATCGCGGTGCCGACCGTCGGGGACAAGGGCGAGCTGCCCTCCTCGCTCCCCGTGCCCGGGCTGCCGGACGTGCCCTTCACCCTGGACACCCTCACCACCATCGCGCCCTACGCGCTCGCCATGGCGCTGGTCGGTCTGATGGAGTCCCTGATGACCGCCAAGCTCGTGGACGACATCACCGACACCCCCTCCTCCAAGACCCGCGAGTCCGTCGGCCAGGGCATCGCCAACATCGTCACCGGCTTCTTCGGTGGCATGGGCGGCTGCGCCATGATCGGGCAGACGATGATCAACGTACGGGTGTCGGGCGCCAGGACGCGGCTGTCGACGTTTCTGGCCGGTGCGTTCCTGATGGTGCTGTGCGTCATGTTCGGGCCGGTCGTCTCGGACATTCCGATGGCCGTGCTCGTCGCCGTGATGGTCATGGTGTCGGTGGGCACCTTCGACTGGCACTCCATCGCGCCGAAGACCCTGAAGCGGATGCCGGCCGGGGAGATCACGGTCATGCTGATCACCGTCGCGTGTGTGGTCGCCACCCACAACCTCGCCATCGGTGTCGTCGTGGGCTCGATCACCGCGATGGTCGTCTTCGCCAAGCGGGTCGCCCATCTGGCCGAGGCCACCGCCGTGACCGAGCCCGACGGCTCGTCCGTGATCTACCGGGTGACCGGTGAGCTGTTCTTCGCCTCCTCCAACGACCTCGTCGGCCGGTTCGACTACGCCGGCGACCCCGACGAGGTCGTCGTCGACCTGTCCGCCGCCCACATCTGGGACGCCTCCTCCGTCGCGGCCCTCGACGCCATCGAGACCAAGTACGCACAGCGCGGCAAAACCGTCAGGATCACCGGACTGAACGAGCCCAGCGCCCGCATTCACGACACGCTCAGCGGCGAACTCACCGGCCACCACTGATCGGCACCCGAACCGAACTGCGCCCCGGATCAGCCGCCGACTCCCTTGATCACCCGAGTCTCAGGGCCACCGGATCGGTCGGGTTTGCCTTCCCCAGGGGTATCGCCGCTGTCCGATGTCGGGGTCCAATGGTGGGAGTAAGGCTCTTCCGCACCTGCACCCGCACCGGTGAGAAGAGGCACCCAATGGATCCATGGCTGATCTGGTTGGTCGTCGCAGCCGTATTGGCGCTGGCGGAGATCGTCACCCTTACCGCTGCGCTCGGAATGCTGAGTGTGTCCGCCCTGGTCACGGCGGGATCCGCCGCGGTCGGGCTGCCTCTGCCCTTCCAGTTCCTGGTGTTCGCCCTCGTCGCCACGGGCACCGTGGTGTTCGTGCGTCCTATCGCGCTGCGCCACGTGCTCCGGCCGCAGGTGGAGCGATTCGGCATCGACGCTCTGATCGGCAAGCCTGCCTATGTCCTCTCGGAGGTGACGGGCCTCGGCGGCAGGGTCCGTATCGACGGTGAGGAATGGACGGCCCGCGCCTACGACGAGACGCTGGTGATTCCGCCGGGAAAGACCGTCGACGTCATGGAGATCAGCGGCGCCACCGCGCTCGTCTACCCCCGGGACTGAAACCATGGAAACCACGGCGTTCCTCATTGCCGGTCTGATCTTCGCGCTGATCGCGGTTTTCACCGTGGTACGGGCGGTCCGTATCGTGCCCCAGGCGCGTGCTCGTAATGTCGAGCGACTCGGGCGCTACCACCGGACCCTGAGTCCCGGCCTCAGCCTGGTCATTCCGTACATCGACCGGGTTCATCCGGTGATCGATCTGCGGGAACAGGTCGTCTCCTTCAAGCCGCAACCGGTCATCACCGAGGACAACCTGGTCGTCGAGATCGACACCGTCCTGTACTTCCAGGTCACCGACCCGCGAGCGGCTTTCTACGAGATCGCGAATTTCCTTCAGGCGGTCGAACAGCTCACCGTGACCACCCTGCGCAATGTCGTGGGATCCATGGACCTGGAAAAGACGCTCACCTCACGGGACACCATCAACAGCCAGCTCCGCGGCGTACTGGACGAGGCCACCGGCAAGTGGGGTCTGAGGGTCAACCGGGTGGAGATCAAGGCCATCGATCCGCCGCAGTCCATCAAGGACGCGATGCAGAAGCAGATGCGGGCCGAGCGGGACAAGCGGGCCGCGATTCTCGGGGCCGAGGGACAGCGCCAATCGCAGATCCTCACCGCCGAAGGCGACAAGCAGGCGGCCGTCCTGCGCGCGGAGGGTAACCGTACCGCTGCGATCCTCCAGGCCGAGGGTCAGTCCCGGGCCATCGACGAGGTCTTCCAGGCCGTGCATCGCAACGACCCCGACCCCAAACTCCTGGCCTACCAGTACCTGCAGACCCTGCCCCAACTGGCGCAGGGCTCGGGGAACAACTTCTGGGTGATTCCCAGCGAGATCACCTCCGCGCTCCAGGGCGTGTCCCGCGCCTTCACCGAGGTGCTGCCCCAGTCCCCGGCCACCCGCGAGAAACCCTCGGACGACAGCGCTGAGCGGGCCGCTGACGACGCGGCGCAGGCTGCGGAAGCCGCCGCCGCGGCCCTCGCCGACGCGGCCGAGGCCGACCGCGCCATTCCTGATGGCCTGCCGTCCACCCGGCCTCGCTGACGGTGGGTGACGATCACCGGCCGACGGGCCTGAGGGCCCTTGTGCTGTAGCCGGTGGCCTTCACGAGCCTCCGGGAGCTCGGCGACGGCGACCGGATGGGCATCCATCCAGAAGCCGTCCGTCCAAGTCACCGGGTGCACGGGCCGCTCCTCCGAATAGAAGTCGGCCGCTCCGGTCGGGAACGTTCCGCCGGCCTTGCAGCAGCGAAACGGGGCAGCAGTAGGGGATGAAGCCGCAACCGCGTTTCACGCTGGCCGCGACGACACTTGACGCACCGGACGCCCACGAGTTGGCGCAGTTCTATCAGGGTCTGCTCGGATGGTCGGTGCGGAAGCTGGAACCCGCCTGGGTGGAGATCGGTCCGCCCGATGGCGGTCCAGGGCTGTCGTTCCAGACAGAGCCACTTTTCACCCGCCCGCGGTGGCCTTCCGTACGGTCCGAACAGCAGATGATGATGCATCTGGACATCGAGGTGAACGATCTGTCAGCAGCCGTCGAGCAAGCTCTTGCCCTCGGAGCGACGGTGACGGACTTCCAGCCCCAGGACGATGTACGCGTGCTGTTCGACCCGGCGGGCCACCCGTTCTGCCTCTTCGTACACACCGGCCCGAACGCCTGAAAGGCCGGGTCAGGCGGTGAGCCCGCGCTAGCCGATGCCGGCTGCGGCGATGCCGACGCAGAAGTGCTCGGCCTTGGGTGCCGCCATGCGGGCGTGGCCTGCTTGACCAGCCGGACCTCCGCCTGCACAGTCGGGAAGCGGCACCGCAGCGGCACTGCCTCAAGCTGCCGACCGGTCCGTCCGTCCACAGGTGGCACACGGCCCTGATACCCAGGAGCGGCTGATCCGATGGTCCTCGACCTGGTTGTGATCGCTACGGCCGTCACCCTGGGGCCTTTGCACAACAGCGCCTTCATGCTGCTGCTCTCCTCACGGCACGGTGTTCGCCAGGGCCTGGCGTTCTTGTTGTCGTGGCTGGCCAACATGATCGCGGTGATCGCTTGCGTGGTGTTGCTGACCGGCGGTCAGCCTCCGGCCCGTCACAGCGCGCCCTCGACCGCCGCCGGCTATGCGAAACTCGCCATCGGCCTGGCACTGGTGCTGTACGGCGTACACCGGCACTTCCGGCCGCCCCGCCCGCACGGTCCGCCCCGCTGGACAGCCCGGGTCGACAACGCCTCCCCGGCCACGGCAGCCGGCCTGGCATGGCTGCTGCAGCCCTGGGCACTGGTCGGCGCCGGAGCCGCGACCGCCGTCGACGCGAACCTCTCCACGCTGGCCGACTGGCTCGCGCTGGCCGGCTACTGCCTGCTGGCCACCCTCAGCCTTATCGCCATGGAGATGTACGTGGTCTGGGCGCCCGCCGTCGCGAACGCCCGGTTGAGCGCCCTGCGGGAGTGGCTCGCGCAGCATCAGGAGCGGCTGGTCGTCATGTTCGCCCTGCTGCTCGGACTGTGGCTGACAGCCCGGAGCATCGCCGAGCTGGTCGCCTGACAAGTACGGCCCGAGTCACCAGGTTCCATCGCGGTGCGGTGGGCCGTAGCCCCCACCCCGCTCACTGTGACCACCTCAGGAGAAATCGGCTTCGGTGATGCCGTCGGGATGTCCGAACGGCCACTCCACCAGCTCGATCCGGTAGCCGTCCGGGTCGATGAGCCACGACGTCTTCGGACCGTCGGGGCCGCCCGGATACTGGACGGGCCCCGGCTCCAGGCCGGCTTCGGCCAGCGTTTTCAGGGTGACTGCCAGCGTGTCCACCTGGATCGCGAGGTGGTCGACTCCGCTGCCCACGTCGACACGTCCGTCCGCGGGACGGTGGACCAGTTCGAGCGAGGCCGCCGGTTCGCCGGGGAACCTGAGGATCACGAGGCGACCCCCCTCGCCGGTCTCGACCCTGCCCAACTCGACGTAGCCCAAGGCGGTGTAGAAACCCAGCGAGCGGTCCAGATCGGTGACGCGGTAGGCGACGAAGAGCGTCTTCACCCGGCCTCCCCGGGTCGGCGCACCCGGTAGCGGAGGTGCGTGACGTCTCGGTCCTCGAGCCGTCGAACGAGGTCGAGTTCGATGTGCTCACCACCGAGGTGGTCGAAGAGCCGTCGGCCGTCCCCGAGGAGGACCTGCACCAGGTGGATCTCCATCTCGTCCATCTGCCCGGCTCGGAGAAGGGCTTGGGCCGCACCGGCCCCATGGACCATGACCGGCCGGTCCCCTGCGGCGGCGCGAGCCTGGCGGGCGCAGTCCTCGACGTCGGTGACGAATCGCGCGTGGCCGGGTGGCACGTCCCCGTCGTCAACATGGTGGGTGAGGACGAAGATCGGCACGCCGTCGTGATGGTCGCCCTGCCAGCGCCCCGCGAGTTCGAAGGTCCGGCGACCGGAAATCACCGCGCCGGTCGCCAGAGCCTCGCGGTAGATCTGTCCGCTGGGACCGTCGGACTTCCGGTCGTCGAGCCAGTTGAACAGCCGCCCGCCGTTTCGTCCGAGCTCCTGACCTGGCCGATCGTCCGGCCCGGCGATATAGCCGTCGAGCGACATGGACATGTACAGCCGAATCGGATTGTGCATCCCTGCCTCCATCTCTCCTCGATGACACCGGGACCCACCGCTTCCTGGTCTGCCGACGGGGCGCGCATGTCACGAGGAAGACCTCAGGCAACCGGCGAACTCATCGGCCTGACGCGCCGGCCCTGTTGCCTGGGGCCGGCGCGGGGAGTCGCAGTGCAGATCTGGGGATGAGAGGAGGTCGTTCAAGCTGCCTGGCACGCGGGGTGTTCGATGACGCGGCCGCGCTCGAAGCAGGCTCCGGCACAGACGAGGTGGGCGAGGTGGGGTGCGGAAGTCCAGAACGCCGGCGCTGGAGCCGGACGGGTCGCCGATGGCCGGTCGTCCGAAAGTCCTGCCCCGTCGCCGTGCGTCAGTAGCCGGTGCCGCGCTTGACCTGGGCCCGTTCGATCCCGTGGGCCGCGCCCTTGTCGTCCAGCGTGCGACACGCGTCGGCGATGTCCTGGCTCAGCCGGTCGATCTGCTCGCGGCTCAGAGTCTCCTTGACCAGGGCGCGCAGGATCTTCACCCGCTCCGCGTTGGGCGGGAGCGTGTATGCCGGCACCATCCAGCCCCGCTCGGCCGAGAGCTGCCAGGCGATGTCGGACTCGTCGTAGGCATGCTGGCCGGCGAGACGGAAAGCAACCAGCGGCAGTTGCTCGAGGTCGCTCCCGATCACTTCGAAGCGGCCGCTGCTGCGCAGGTTGTCCGCCAATGCCCGGGAGTTCTCCTGCATGATCTTCATGACGTAGGTGTAGCCCTGGCGACCGAGCCGCACGAAGTTGTAGTACTGCGCGAGCACCATCGACGCACCGGTGGAGAAGTTCAGCGTGAACGTCGCGTCGGTCTTGCCCAGGTAGTTCTCGTAGAACACGAGGTCCTTGGCCAGGTCGGACTCCTCGCGGAAGACCAGCCATCCGATGCCGGGGTAGACGAGGCCGTACTTGTGTCCCGAGACGTTGATCGAACGGACCTGCTCGAGCCGGAAGTCCCATTTCGAGTCCGGGTAGAGGAAGGGCCACACGAATGCGCCGCTGGCGCCGTCGACGTGGATCGGGATGTCGAGGTCCCGCTTTTCGCGGACGTCCCGCAGGAGCTTGTCGATCCCGACGACATCGTCCTTGTGGCCGGTGAAGGTGGTGCCGAGGACGGCGACGACGCCGATCGTGTTCTCGTCGAGGTGGGGCTCCACGTCTTCGGGGCCGATCGTGTACTTGCCCTCGGCAAGCGGCACGATTCGCGGCTCGACGTCGAAGTAGCGGCAGAACTTCTCCCATACGACGTGGACGTCTCCGCCGAAGACCAGGTTGGGGCGGTCGGTGGACAGGTTCGCCGCCTGGCGGCGCTCGCGCCACTTCCACTTCAGCGACAGCGCGCCGAGCATGATCGCCTCGGACGAGCCCTGGGTCCGGCATCCGGTCGTGGGGCCAGGCGCGTGGAAGAGGTCGGCGAGCATCCGCACGCAACGCTGCTCGATCTCGGCGGAGATGGGGTACTCGGCGTGGTCGATGAAGTTGCGGTGGAGGTTCTCGGCGATCAGCCGTTGCGCCTCCGGCTCCATCCAGGTGGTGACGAATGTGGCGAGGTTGCGCTGTGGGTCACCCTCCATGGCGAGATCCACGTCCACGAGCCTCATGGCGTCCGACGCAGCCATGCCTTCCTCGGGGAAGGTGTCCGAGGGAGCGGGCGCGGTCAGGAATCGGTTACCGAAAAGTAGTGCATCGTCGCGCTTGGTCATGCAGCGATTCAAACAGCGCCGGAGCGTTCCGAAGGCTAGGGACACACCAGGAGGACACCGCGCGTCGGCTGACGGCGACGGCGGTGCCGTCATCTCACCGGGACTACTTCATGCGGTCGGCCGGCAGGCGCTCCGGCAGCCCGAGCCGCGGGAACCGGTCGTCGTGGAAGATGACGATCTCGGTGATCGCCCCGTCGGTGATGCGCAGGACGTCGATCGTCAGTGGCAGGTACGCGCTCTCCTGCTCCCGCCAGAGGTAGAAGGCGAGGGCGGGCTGCCGGTTCACCGAGGTGAGGACACAGCGCAGGCGCCCCAGGTCCGCGAACCCGTCCTCGACCCAGTTGTTCACCACCGTGTCGCGACCGACGTACAGGCCCGGGGTGGGCGGCATCGAGCTGCGGACGTCGTCCCGCAGCATGGCAGCGAGAGCGTCGACGTCCTTGGCCACGCTCGCGTCGGTGAAGCGGCGCACCAGCTCGCGCGTTTCTCGGTCCTCCTCTGCGCCGGTCCAGTCCTGTCGCTCGGCGGGCAGATGCTCCCGCATGCCGGCGCGGGCCCGCTGCAGCGCGCTGTTCACGGAGTTGACGGAGTCACCGAGGCACTCCGCGACGTCCTTGGCCGGCCAGCCGAGCACGTCCCGCAGGATCAGCACGGCCCGCGGGCGCGGCGCGAGGTGCTGGACCGCGACCAGGTACGCCAGCTCGATCGTCTCCCGGGCGACGGCGACGGTCTCCGGCTCGTCCGCGCCGCCCGCGGGCACCTCGTCGAGCAGCCGGTCCGGGTAGGGCTGCAGCCACAGCACCTCGCCGCCGGTCGCCGGCTCCGGGCGGCACTTGGCGAGCAGGTCCAGGCAGGCGTTGGTCGCGATCCGGTACAGCCAGGCCCGGAACGTCGACCGCCCCTCGAAGGTCTCCCGCCGTCGCCAGGCACGGAGGAACGTTTCCTGCACGGTGTCCTCGGCGTCCTCGAACGACCCGAGCATCCGGTAGCAGTGCACGTGCAGCTCCCGCCGGTGCCGCTCGACCAGCCCGGAGAACGCCGGCTCGTCGACCTCACCCAACCCGCTCACGTCCAGCTCCTCCAGCCGCGTGTCCGCACTCATCACGTCACCCTTACGCCTCGTCGTGTCCCGTCGTAGGTGTGACGGGTACGGGCGCGAAAACTCATCACTGGCGAGAATGGCCTGCACCATCGCGGTCGTCCGGGAGGGGCGGCAACGCTGCCTGGCCAGGATGCCAGGTCTAGTGGGTGGCGACGGCGCGTTCGCCGCGGCAGCGGATCATGCACCTGATCCGTCCCCTCGGAATCGATCGCCTAGGGTGGCGCCGTGACTGATGAGCAGGAGCGGGTGCAGCCGTCGGGAGTGTGGGCCACGGCAGTCGGGGTTGCCAGGGTGCGGGCGCTGGAGACCGAGCGGGAGAACGCGCTGTTCCGCGATCCCCTGGCACAGGCTTTCGCCACCGCCGGCGGTCTGTGGCCCGACTCGCCGCCGCCCGATGACGAGGCCGCGCAACGCCGTCGGCTGGCCGTGTCGTTCTCCATCGTCATCAGGACGAAGTTCCTCGACGACCTGTTGCAGCAGGCCTCCGCGTCCGGGGTCCGGCAGGTAGTGCTGCTCGGTGCCGGCATGGACAGTCGGGCCTTCCGGATGGACTGGCCCGAGGGCACCCGGCTGTTCGAGGTCGACACCGCCGCGCCCCTGGACTTCAAGGCTTCGGTGCTGCGCCAGGAGCGAGCAGTCGCACGCTGCGAGCGGATCACCGTCGCGGCGGATCTGCGTGCGGACTGGCCGGGCGCGCTGGCCGCCGCAGGGCACGACCCGGCCTTGCCGACCGCGTGGATCGCCGAAGGACTACTGATCTATCTGCCCGAGGACGCGGTGGAGCTGCTGCTTGCCCGGATCAGCGCGCAGTCGGCGCCAGGCAGCCGGATGGGGCTGACGCTGGGCTCGCGCGGCGTGATCGAGCGCTTCGCCGCGGACGCGGTGCCGGGATCGGCGGCGTCCATGTGGGTCTCCGAGATGCCCGACGACCCGGTGGGCTGGCTGGCAGGGCACGGCTGGGAGGCCGACGCCCACACTCTGCGCGAGCGCGCTGCGGCCTACGGCCGCCCGATCAACACCCCGCCGCAGCGTGAGGAGCGGCCGGGCGGACTGATCTCGGCGGTCCGCCGGTAGCGCCGTCTTCCGATTCCCTGGACGATCGAGCTACATCGTTGGCCCTGGTCCCAGCGATGAGTTTCCGGCGGTCGTGCCGTCTACCCCTCGACGAAGGGAGCGCACCATGCGCAAGATCATCGTTTGCACGTTCCTGACACTGGACGGCGTCATGCAGGCGCCGGGAGGCCCGGACGAGGACGCTGAGAGCGGCTTCGAGCACGGCGGCTGGCAGAAGCCGGTGGCCGACGACGAGGTCGGCACGGCCATCGCCGGTTGGTACGAGCACTCCGACGCGATGCTGCTCGGTCGCAAGACGTACGACATCTTCGCGTCGTACTGGCCGACCGCCGATCCCGAGAACCCGTTCACCGATCGGATGAACAGCATGCACAAGTACGTGGCGTCTCGGACCCTGACGTCCGTCGAGTGGCAGAACTCCACGCTGCTGGAGGGCGACACCGTCGATGCCGTAGGCAAGCTGAAGGCGTCCGACGGCGGCGACATCAACGTCGTCGGGAGCGGCGATCTCGCTCAGACCCTCATGCGACACGGCCTCGTCGACGAGTACCGGCTGACCATCCATCCGGTGATCATCGGCACCGGCAAGCGGCTTTTCGCCGACGGAGCGATCCCCACTGCGCTCGAGCCGGTCAGCGTCTCGACGACGAAGGGCGGCACCGTCCTCGGCGTGTACCGGCCGAGCGGTAAGCCCGGTTACGACAGCTACTAGAGCCGTCGTGAGCGCTGCTGCATGGGGCCGGGCCGACAACTGAGCGACAGGCTGGAGCGTGCCAGGGCCACCGGAAGGAAGACATGCGGCTCGTTGACGGACGCATCTGCGCCTATGACCTGGCTGCTGATCTCCGCTCTGGCGGTCACTAGGTTCGGATCATGGCGATCACATATGAGTGGCGGGGCGACGTCGACAACTCAGCTCTCAACCAGCTGCATGCCGAAGGATTCGATCACCCGGTCGGGCAGACGGACTGGCGGGCAAGGCTTCATCGTCACAGCCTCGGCTGGGTCTGCGCCTGGGAAGATCGCCGTTTGGTCGGCTTCGTCAACGTCGCCTGGGACGGCGGCGTCCATGCGTTTGTCCTGGACACGGTCGTCGCTCAGCGCCGTCGTTCGAACGGGGTGGGAGCCGCGCTGGTCAAGGCAGCTGCTGAGGGATGCCGTGCTGCGGGGTGTGAGTGGCTGCATGTCGACTTCGAGGAGAACTTGCGAGCGTTCTACTTCGATGCCTGTGGCTTCAGAGAGACGACGGCAGGTCTGATCGCTTTGTGACCTTGGGCCTCCCGGAACTCCGGCCGAGCCACCGGGCGATCGCGCAGCGAGTTCCCGGCCCGGAGCCAAGCGGCGACGACGAGCCACCCGTCCCGTGCCGCAGGCGTCTTAAGCGGCGGTCGGAGGTGTGAACAGTGCCTGGACGGTTTCGGTGGCCAGGTCTCGTAGCCAGGTGTGGGCGCGGTCGTTGTCGTAGCGCTGGTGCCACAGCAGGTACAGGGGTACGTCGGGCAGCGGGAGTGGTGGCGGCAGTGTGGCCAGGCCGAGTTGTTCCCGGGCCGTGCGGGTGACCGCGTCGGGGAGGGTGACGATCAGGTCGGTGGCGAGGGCGAGTTGAAGTGCGAAGGCGGCCGTGGGCCCGACGGCGACGACGCGTCGTTCGAGGCCGTGTGTGGTCAGGGCGTCATCGATCGGGTCGCGCAGGCTTCCGCGCCGCGAAACGGTGAGGTGTTCGGCGGCTGCGTAACGCTCGAGGGTCAGCGGGCCCGCGGTGAGCGGGTGGCCCGGTCGGGCGGCGATGACCAGCCGGTCCGTGCCGACGAGGCGGTGGCGGATGTCGGGGAGCGTCGGCACGCCGGAGCTTGATTCGAGGTCGACCTCACCCCGGCGCAACTCGGCGTCGTCCGACCCTGGTTCGGCGGACAGGCGCAGCCGTACACCTGGGGCCTGATGGTGGACGGCCGTGGTCAGGGCTGTGCCGCATGCGGCGGTCAGGGCGTCGTGCCAGCGCACGGTGAACACCCGGTCCAGAGCCGCCAGGTCGAGTTCCTGCTGCGCCGACAGCAGGTGGTGGGCCTGCTGCACGAGGGCGTGGACCTCGGCGCGCATGGCCAGCGCGCGGGTGGTGGGGACCATGCTGCGGCCGGTGCGGACCAGGATCTGGTCACCGGTGGCCTTGCGGATGCGGCCCAGGGAACGGCTCATCGCCGGGGCGGTGACATGAAGACGAGCTGCCGCGCCGGCGACGCTGCCCTCTTCCAGCAGGGCATCAAGGGCCGTGAGCAGGTTCAGATCCAGTTGCATGAGAGTAACTCTACAAGTGACAAGCATGCACTTGTTGTTAATGACTGGGCGGCCTACCTTCGAAGTGCGGGGGCGAGACAACTGCCCCGCTTCGACCGAAACCAGGGAGCCAGTCATGAGCACAGCCATGCCTTTTGACGCCGGTACGACGCTGCTGTCCGACGTGACAGCCGCCGTGAAGACCGCCGGCGTCACGCTGCGCGACCGCCACACCTCGTACGCCCGGGGCGTGAGCCTGGACGAGGTCGTGGGCGAGATTTACGCCAACGACGACGCGGTGCTGGAGGTGCTGCGGGAGCCGCTGCTGCGGGCCCGGCCGGGATCGCAGTGGGCCGAGGACGAGCTGGCCGGCGGCGCGCTCCCGCCCGGGGAGTGGTGGGTCGTCGACCCCGCCGAGGGCAACATCAACCACGTCCACGGCATGGACGACTGGGCCGTCACCGCCACCCTGGTCCGGGACAACCAGCCGGTACTCACCGTCGTCCACCTGCCGCTGACCGGCGACACCTACACCGCGGTCGCCGGCGGCGGTGCCCGCCTCAACGACCGGCCCCTGAAGGTGTCCGCCAAGACCGACCTGGGCGCGGCGCTCATCGGCACCGGCCAGGCCAAGCCCGGCGAGGACGAGCGCACCTTCCGGCGGATCGGGGACTCAGTCACCGCGATGCTCGTCAACGGCCTGGTCGTACGGGTGTCCGTTCCCGCCACGATGCAGCTCATCCACGTCGCCGCCGGACGCATGGACGCGTTCTGGCAGTTCTCCGACGTCCGCTCCGGCCTCGTCGCCGGCGCCCTGCTGGTCTCCGAGGCCGGAGGCACCGTCACCGACCTGGCGGGCGAAACCTGGAACACCGGCAGCCGCGACTTCCTGGCCGCCGCCCCCGGCATCCACGGCGCCGCCCTCAAGGTCCTCTCGTCGACCGCCTGACCGGAAGTCCCTTCTCCTCACCTCGATACCGCAAGGAGCGTCACCACATGACCAGCATCGGCATCCTGGGCGCCGGCCGCGTCGGCACCAACCTCGCCGGCAAGCTCTCCGCAGCCGGACACCATGTCACCCTCGGTGGCCGGAGTCCCGAAGACACCGCCGCCCGCACCGCCGGGCTCGCCGCGCGGATCGCCTTCGCCGACCAGCGCACCACTGCCCGCACCGCGGACATCGTGATCAACGCGACGCCCGGCGACAGCTCCCTGGCCCGCTTCACCGACCTGCGTGCCGACCTCGTCGGCAAGATCCTCATCGACGTCTCCAACGCCACCCGCGACGACGGTGACGGCCTGCCCGGTGAATTGTGCTATCCCGGCAGCAGCCTCGCCGAGAAGCTTCAGGCCGCGCTCCCCGACACTCATGTGGTCAAGACCCTCAACACCATGCTCTTCACGGTCATGACCGCTCCCGAAGCCCTGGCCACCCCACCGACCGCCTATCTCTCGGGCGACGACGAACACGCGAAGAGGACCGTCACCGGCCTGCTCGGCGACCTGGGCTGGCGGCCCGAACGGATCGAGGACCTCGGCGACATCACCACGGCCCGCGCCACCGAGGCCATGATCCTGGTCGTGCCCCACATTCTGCGCCGACACGGTTTCAAGCCCTTCGCCGTCTCCCTCGCCCGGTGACACATGAAAACAGGGTTCAGACCGAAACCAGGTCGAGTGTGATGTGCGGGGCGAGCGCGTGCAGGAAGTCGGGAGCGTCGAAGATCTCGCCGGCGGAGGCGACGCCGACGGTCTTGGTACGGCCGGTCAGGACGCGCTCGAGGGCCTCCGTGACAAGGGGCGCGGTGACGGCGTAGATGTCCTGGCCGCCGGCCGTGGCCCGGCGTTCGGCTCCGCCGAGGCGGACGACGACGTCGACGAGGAAGGTCTGGTCCGAGCGCCCGCTCTCGTCGGTGGCGGTCGGGGCCGGTGTGTGGGGGGCGGTGACGTCCCGGGCCGCCTCGGCGGTCATGTAGGTGGTCACGTCGGGGATGGAGAGGTGCTGGGGGACGGTCACGACGTCCGCCATCGTGAACTCCCCGATCACCGGCCGGCGTCCCATCGGTTCCGGGAAGGTCCATTCCAGGAGGGGCGCGGCGTCGGTGCGGTGTTCCCACTGTCCGCCGCTGTAGCGCAGACGGTGGGCGCCGCGTCGCTCGCGGGACACGGCGCCCGAGAGGCGGGTACCGGCGGTGGGGTGCCAGTTGCTGAGCGCGTAGGCGATGTGTGCCTCGTCGGCCTCGGTCCAGTCGCCCATCGCCGCGGTGGCCAGCAGGTCGCCGAGGCCGCCGAAGAAGGCCATGGCCGGGACGATGACCGCTCCCGCCTCCCGGGCCCGTTCGCGGTAGTAGGCGAAGGTGTCGAGGTTGGCCTCGAGTTCGGCGGCCACGTCCAGGTAGGGGATCTTCGCGCGGAGCGCTGCCTCGATCACGGGGCCGACGGTCGACGCGAAGGGGCCGGCGCAGTTGATGACCGCCGCCGTTCCCGCCAGGGCCCGGTCCAGCGACGCCGGGTCGTCGGCCGACGCCACCCGGGCCTCAAGGCCGTACTCGTGGGCCAGCTCCTCCAGCGGCTGAGCGTTGCGCCCGGACAGCACCGGGACGAACCCACGCGCGGCCAGTTCCGCGACCACGAACCGCCCGGTGTGACCGTATGCGCCGAACACCGTCACCAGCTGACCTGACCCCATGAGACTGCTCCCCGTGTACTCGAACGCCCGCTGCGAGGTCCATCCGCTGCGGCCTGACACCCACATCCTGTCCCTCCGGCAGCACTCCCCGAGAGTGTCGGAAACGACATGCCGCGTACAGTTTCGGACATGCCCGCTGTCGCGCTGGCCGTCACCGACGGCATGCTCCACTACGAACTGTCCGTGGCCCTCGAGGTCTTCGGAGCCGACCTCACCCATGTCGTGGACCCCTGGTACGACTTCTCCCTCTGCGGGAGCGGTCCGGTGCACATCGGCCGCTTCCGCCTGGAACCCGACCACGGACTCGACCACCTCGCGCACGCGGACACAGTGATCGTCCCCGGCTGGGCCGACACCGACCGCGACCCGCCCGTCGAGCTGGTCGATGCGGTGCGTGCCGCCCACGCGGCCGGTGCCCGCGTGGCCTCACTGTGCACGGGCGCCTTCGTCCTGGGCGCGGCAGGACTGCTCGACGGCAGGCGCGCCACCACGCACTGGGCCCACACGCGGGAACTGGCCCGGCGCCACCCGGCGACCACCGTCGATCCGGACGTCCTCTACGTCGACAACGGCGACGTCCTCACCTCCGCGGGGAAAGCCGCCGCCATGGACCTGTGCCTGCACCTGGTCCGCCTCGACCACGGATCGGCCAACGCCAACAAGATCGCCCGACGCCTGGTCATCCCGCCCCACCGGGACGGCGGCCAGGCCCAGTTCATCGCCACCCCCCTCCCGGCCGAAGGCAACCACCCCCTGGGCGAGCTCTTCCCCTGGGTGCTGGAGCGGCTGGACCAGCCGCTGACCGTGGAGGACCTGGCCCGCCAGGCCCGCATGAGCTCACGCCACCTCGGCCGTCATTTCAAGCACCTCACCGGCACCACGCCGCTGCAGTGGCTCCACACCCAGCGCATTCGCCATGCCCAGGAACTGCTGGAGACCACCGACGCCACGGTGGACACCATCGCGGCGGCCACCGGCATGGGCACCGCAACCACCTTGCGCCGCCACTTCCACCGCAGCGTCGGCGTCCCGCCCGACACCTACCGCCGCACCTTCCGTCCCTGATCAGGAGGTGTGAGTGGTGGTCCACAACGATGGACTGACGGAGTCAGCCTGTGGAGTCATTTCTCGACCAGTGACATGTGGTGCTCGTTGTAGCGGTCTCCCCGCACCCCGACCCGACCGGCCAGTTCGTTGAGGTCCGCCAGTTCGTCGGCGGAAAGCGGCAGTTGGGTGGCGCCGATGTTCTCCTCGATACGCGTGATGCGCCGGGTTCCGGGAATCGGGACGATCGACGGGTGCCGTGCGAGCAGCCAGGCGAGCGCGACCTGTCCCGGTGTGGCGTCCTTGGTCTGCGCGAGCGCTGAGATGTGCTCGACGAGAGCCTGGTTCGCCGCCCGGTTCTCGGCCGTGAACCGTGGAATCGTCGTGCGGACGTCGTTGTCCGCGAAGGACGTCGACGCGTCCACCGCCCCGGTCAGGAACCCCTTGCCGAGCGGGCTGAAGGGCACGAACCCGATCCCGAGCGCCGCGCACGTCGGCAGGACCTGCGGCTCCGGATCCCGGGTCCACAGCGAGTACTCGCTCTGCACTGCCGTCACCGGGTGGACCGAGTGGGCGCGGCGGATGGTCTCCGCGCCGGCCTCCGAGAGCCCGAAGGAGCGGACCTTGCCCTCCCGCACGAGCTCGCCCACGGTGCCGGCGACGTCTTCGATCGGCACCTCCGGGTCTACGCGGTGCTGGTAGAACAGGTCGATCCTCTCCACCCCGAGCCGTTCGAGGGAGGCGGTGGCGACGGCACGGATCTGCTCTGGCCGGCTGTCGAGTCCGACGGAGGCACCGTTCTCGATGCGGAATCCGAACTTCGTGGCGATCACCACTTGGTCACGGACCGGAGCCAGGGCCTCGCCGACGAGCTGCTCGTTGACGTAGGGGCCGTACACCTCAGCGGTGTCGAAGAACGTGACCCCGCGTTCGACGGCCCCACGGAGCACGGCGATCATGTCGTTCCGGTCACCGGGGTTCGGGCCGTAGCTCTGGGACATACCCATGGCACCGAGGCCGACGGCGGATACCCGGAGGTCTCGCCCGAGCGTTCGCGTGTGCATTCTTCCTCCTTGTCGATGCCGATACCGGTCGGTGTCCACCGCCCCGGGCGGCTGTCGTTCACCGCGTCGTCCCTGGGAACAGGCGCTGGGCGTTGGCCGTCGTCAGGGACCGCCACGTGGTCCCGTCCACCGGTGACTCGACCGCGTCGATCGCCGCTATGTGGGCGTCGGCCAGTGGGGGAGGGGTCCAGCAGTAGTCGCTGCCGAACAGCACGCGGTCCGGGTCGACGAGCTGCAGCAGCGCCGGGGTCTGGCGGGGGAAGGCTGTGCCCGCCATGTCGTAATACAGGCCTCGTAGTTGCTGGACCGCGTCCTGGGCGGGCGCCTTGTCCGAGGGCAGGAACAGTCTCATGAACTCGTTCATGCGGTCGGCCAGGACGGGCAGCGCGCCACCGCAGTGCGGAACGATCACCTGGATGCCGGGATGACGCGTCAGGACGCCCGCCATCACCATGTCCGTGACGGTGCGGGCCGTGTCGAAGATGTACTCGACCATCGGGCGCGGTCTGCCGAGTCCTGACTGCTCCCAGCACACCGGTGAGGTGGGGTGCAGGAAGACCACGGCCTGCCGGCGGTCGAGTTCCGCGAAGACCGGGTCGAGGCGCCGGTCGCCCAGGTACGCACCGTGGGTGTGCGTGAGCAGGGCCACGCCGTCGGCGTCGAGTTCGTCGAAGGCGAATCCGATCTCCTCCAACGAGCCGTCCACGTCCGGCAGGGGCAGCGACGCGAAGTTGCCGAAGCGGCCGGGGCGGTCTCGGGTCAGTTCGGCGGTGTACTCGTTGACCTGCCGGGCGAGGAGACGGGCCGCCTTGTCGTCACCGAAGTGCACGCCGGGGGACGACATGGACAGCATCGCGGTCTCGATGCCGTTGCGGTCCATCAGGTCCAGGTGCGCTTCCACGGACCACGAGGGCCAGCCGGCCATGCCGTCGGGCTGGGCGTGGCCCGCCGCGGTCGCCTGCTGGACGTAGAAGTCGGGCAGGAGGTGGGCGTGGACGTCGATGAGTGGGGAGGGCATGCAGGGTGATCCCTTCTCGTGGGGCTTGTGCCGGGGCCGAGTGTCGGGTTCCGCTCACTCCACCTGCTCACGTCCGGCCAGCCGCACCTCTTCGTAGTCCAGGGCGGCCTGGAGGCGCCGCAGCACCGTGTCGTCGATGTCGCGTTCGTCGCGGAGGCGGACGATGGTCGCCCGCTTGTGGGCGACGAGAGCCAGGCCGAGATCCGTGTAGTGCCGGTTGTGGAGCAGCGCGGGATCGTCGTCGTCACCCGCGCCTTTCGCCCGCGCCGCCGCCAGGCGAGCCTCGTACTCCTGGCGCAGCCATTCGGTGACCCGTGCGTCGGCGCCCTGTTCGGCAGCGAGCCGCGGCAGTGCCTTGATGGCTTCCTCGGTTGCCATGGTCTCGGCGAGGATGTGCTCCTCGTCGACGGACGTGTCGCGCGGCAGCCGGGCCCAGCGCACCACGCGCGGCAGCAGAAGCCCTTGCACCACGAGTGTCACCACGATGACACCGGAGGTCACGAAGACGATGAAGGCGCGGTCCGGGAAGGGCTCACCCGAGTCGAGGGCCTTCGGTACGGAGAGTGCTACGGCGAGCGACACGGCACCCCGGAAGCCCGCGAACCCGCTGACGACGCGGGCCCGGTGACTGATCCTCCGAAGCCGCTGCTGCGGACGACGGTCGATCAGGCGGATCAGGTAGGCGGAGCAGAACAGGAACGCGAACCGGACCGCGACCAGCACCACGCCGACCACGCCGATGGCGATCAGGGCGTCCTGGAGGTCGGCCCGGCTCAAGTGGCGTAGAGCGTATTGCAGCTCCACTCCCACCAGGACGAACAGCGTGCCGTTGATGATGAACGTGGCCAGCGGCCAGAACGCCAGCGCCTGCCGGCGATGCTCGGCCCGGATGAGGCTGGGAGCCACCTGGGCCATGATCAGCCCACTCACGACGACTGCGAGGACTCCCGAGGCATGGATCAGCTCGGCGAGCAGATACGCCGTGAACGGGGCCAGGATCATGACGGTGTTGCCGAGCAGGGGATCGTCCAGGCGGCGTCGCAGGTTCATGTTGATCCAGGCGACCAGCACGCCGATCGCGGCCCCGCCGCCGTAGGCAAGAAGGAACAGTCCGCCGACGTGCGGCAGGGTGAGATGTTCCTCGCCGACGGTCAGACCGACCGCCAGGCCGAAGATGACCAGCGCGGTGCCGTCGTTGACGAGGCTCTCGGCGCGCAGCACGGTGACCTGACGACGCGGCAGGGCACCGGCCAGGGCGCCGACCGCGGTGGCGTCGGTGGGAGCCACGGCCGCGCCCAGCACCCACGCCGGTCCCCACGGCAGTCCCAGCGCATGGCCGGCGACCGCCACCGCCCCCGCGGTGAGGATCACGAGGACCGTGCTGAGCAGGACGATGCCGCGCAGGTTCGAACGGATCTCCCGCATCGACGTGGTCAGGCTCTCCCAGTACAGCAGCACGGGAAGGAAGAGCAACAGCACTACTTCCGGCGGCAGTTGGGTCTGGCGGACAGCCGGGACGATCCCGAGGAGAGCGCCCACGACGAGCAGCGTGACGGGCGGCGCGAGGCCGAAGCGCCGCCCGAGAACGTTGCCCGCCAGCACGGCCGCGCCGAGGGCGACGACGAGTTCTAGACCGAGCATGGCGCTTGCTCCCGTGACGTGCGGGCTGTCGGTGGGAGCTCAACGGGCTTCACGAGGAGTGTTCTGCTCATTGGGGGACCAGCCGCAGTGTCGTCGAGCGGGCGGCGACCATGGGGTCGACGTACGCGCCGCCGAAGCGGTCGTACTTGGTGCGGTAGGCGGTGTCGATGCGATCGTTGACCTGTGAGTCCGCCACCTCGACGAAGGTGACGCGCTTGTCGACGCCGCCGGAGCGGATGTGCCCCTCGTGGCTTGTACGGGCCGTGCGCCACCAGGCACCGTCGGTGCCCCGGAAGGAGCGGACGTACAGGTCGTCACCGTCGCGGACGACCCAGATCGGCACCGGCCCCCGCAGGGTGCCGTCACGGCGGAGCGGCGCCATCTCCAACTCGTCGGCGCCGGCTATGCGGTTGAGCTCGTCGCTGGTCCATGTCGTCATCGGTGCTGCTCCAGTCTCCTTGATTCGGTGAGAGCGGGAAGAAGGTGTGGGGCCGGAACGCCTGGGCTCACGGGGGAGTGGTGGTGAGCGGCTCACCGAGGTGGGTACGCGTGATGCCGAGCGAGTCCTCGAAGACGCGATCGCCTCGCTGGTCATGGCCGTCGGTCAGTTCTGCTCGGCTGGGATGCGTGGGCTCGACTGCCGCTCGGCGACGGCGGCGGTGGTGGACGCGGCTGCCCCTGCGCTCACCACCACCGGGCCTCACGTCAAGGACGCAGCAGCGCCTTGATGGCGCGGCGCTCGTCCATGGCCTTGTAGCCTTCGGCGACCTCGTCCAGGGGCAGGGTGAGGTCGAAGACCTTGCCCGGGTTGATACGGCCGCTGACGACGCGCTCGATGAGGTCGGGAAGGTAGGCCCGCACGGGGGCGGGACCACCACGCAGCCCGACGTGGGAGAAGAAGAGTTCCTGGCCGTCGATCCGCACGTCGTGCGGCATGCCGACGAAGCCGACGTTGCCGCCGGGGCGGGTGGACAGCAGGGCCTGGTGCATCGACTCCTGGGTGCCTACGCACTCCAGGACCGAGTCGGCGCCGATGCCGTTCGTCAGTTCCTTGACGCGCGCGACGCCTTCCTCGCCGCGCTCGGTGACGATGTCGGTGGCACCGAACTCCAGGGCCAGCTTCTGCCGGGGCTCGTGCCGGCTCATGGCGATGATGCGCTCGGCGCCCAGCTCCTTCGCCGCGATGACGCCGGACAGGCCCACTGCGCCGTCGCCGACGACCACCGCTGTCGCACCGGGCTTGACCTCGGCCGCGCTGGCGGCGTACCAGCCGGTGCCCATGACGTCGGACAGGGTCAGCAGACTCGGGATCAGTTCCTCGGCGGGCTGCTCCGGGGTGGCGACCAGCGTGCCGTCGGCGAGGGGGATGCGGACGTACTCGGCCTGGCAGCCGTTGGGGAAGTCGCGGTGCAGGCAGCTGGTCTGGTAGCCGGCCCGGCAGTTCGGGCAGGTGTTGTCGGAGGCGATGAAGGAGCCGATGACGAACTGGCCGGGCCTGACGGTCGAGACGTCACTGCCGACCTCCTCGACGATGCCGACGTACTCGTGGCCGATCGGCTGCGGCTCGGTGACCGGGTTGATGCCCCGGTAGCTCCACAGGTCGGAGCCGCACACACACGTGGCGACGGTGCGGATGACCGCGTCCGTGGGCGCCACGATCTTCGGCTCGGGGGCGTTCTCCACCCGGATGTCACCAGGCGCGTGAATAAAGGTTGCTCGCATGACGCTGTCTCAGCTCTTGTCGGGTCTGCCGTGGGGTGCAGGGACGGGTGTGGGTGCTCAGGGGCGGGAGCCCAACTGGTCGGACTGGTCGGCCTTGTCCACGATCTCCTTGAGCTGGTTCATCGCGGTCATGGCGTTGGGCCAGCCGGCGTAGAAGGCCAGATGGGTGAGTGCCTCGATCAGCTCGTCCTTGGTCACGCCGTTCTCCAGCGCCTTGCCGAGGTGGAAGCCGAGCTGGTCGGTGCGGTACAGGGAGGCGAGAGCGATGACGGTGACCAGGCTGCGGTCGCGCGGGGACAGATCCGGCCGCTCCCAGATGTCCCCGAACAGGACCGTGTCGGTGACCTCCGCGAGCTTGGGGGCGAATTCCTGGATCGCGGGCGGCGCGAACTTCTTCCGTTCGGGCATGGGGGGTGCTCCTTGCGTGTGTTCGGTATGTCAGGCCGCCGGGTATTCGGCCGACGGCGCGTTCACCGTGGGAAAGACTCAGAAATAGGTGGGCGTCCGGGTGACGTACGGCTTTTCGAGGGAGCGGATCTCCTCGTCGGTGAGCTCGATGTCGAGCGCGGCGACCGCGTCGGCGAGATGGCGCGGCTTGGTGGCGCCCACGATGGGTGCGTCGACGACCGCGTTCTTCAGCACCCAGGCCATCGCGACCGTCGCCATGGAAATCCCTCGCTCCTCAGCGATCCTCTGCACGGCGTCGACGATCGCCTTGTCGCTGTCGAGATAGAGCGGGCGACCCCGCTGGTCGACCTCGGCGTTGGTCTCCGCGCGGTGTGTCGATCGTTCGCCCCAGGGCTTGGCGACGCGTCCCGCCGCGAGCGGGCTCCACGGGATGCTGCCGACGCCCTGGTCGGCGAGCAGCCCGAACATCTCCTGCTCCTCCTCGCGGTACAGCAGGCTGTACTGGTCCTGCATGGACACGAACCGGGTCCAGCCGTTCTCCTTCGCGGTCTGCTGCATCTTGGCGAACTGCCACGCCCACATGGAGGAGGCCCCGATGTAGCGGGCCTTGCCCGCCTTGACGACGTCGTGAAGGGCCTCCATCGTCTCCTCGACCGGGGTCTCCGGGTCGAAGCGGTGGATCTGGTAGAGATCGACGTAGTCGGTGCCGAGGCGGGCGAGGGAGGCGTCGATCTGCTCCAGGATCGCCTTGCGGGACAGTCCCCCGCCGCCGGGACCGGGGTGCATCGGGAAGTACACCTTCGTCGCCAGGACGATGTCCTCGCGCCGGGTGTACTTGTGCAGTGCGCGACCGACGATCTCCTCGGAGCTGCCGACGCCATAGATGTTGGCCGTGTCCCAGAAGGTGATGCCGAGTTCGACCGCCTGCCGGAACAGTGGTGCGGCGCCGTCCTCGTCGAGGGTCCACGGCAGCATCTCCGAAGGGATGCCGAAGCTCATGCAGCCCAGGGTGATCCTGCTGACCTTGAGACCAGAGGACCCGAGGCGTGTGTAGTCCATCGCTGCTCTTACTCTTCCGTTGCTGGTCACGATCTCTTTGCGGTGTCGCGGAGGCGCACGACGGAGACGTGTCCGCGGGGCGACGAAGCCGGACGCGGTACGACGTGGTGCTGCTACCGGATCGGCACCGGCTTGTCGTCGGCGGCGTCCGCACCTGGTTCCGTACGGCCGCCGGATAGGCCTCCTGCTACCGGCGCGGCCACCCGGTGATCTTCGGGTCCGTGTCCAGGCCGGTGGCGAGCCCGCCGAGACCGGCGCCAGGGAAGCGGCGGGCAACGCGGGAGCGCGGGGAACGCCCATGCCGAGCAACGGCTCGCTTTTCTCGCCTCCTCCGTCAGCGCCCGGAACCACGGAATGTCAGTGACATTGGGGAAGCGCCCCCCACACCAGAGGCTGGAGCCCCGCCACCTCGGTGAACGCTCTCCGCGGGCGGGTCCCTGGTCGCCGACCTCGTCGTCGACCCTGCCACCATTGCGCGAACCCGCAAAGGGGAGAATTCCACCCCGGGGAAGACTTATCCAGGGAAGGATCCTTACCCCCCTCGCGGGGACTGATCTGGGAGAGAACTCTCCCCCTCACTCTTCCTTTCGCCGAGCACAACTCAGCCGTGAGGAGGTCGCTCGGCTCGCGGGCATCAGCACCGATCGCTACACGCGGTTGGAGCACGGGCGGGTCCTCCCGTCGACGTCGGTGCTCGCCACACTCGTCCGTGTCCTGCACCTCGACGACCGACGAGTGCGCGCAGCGCCGTCGGCCGACGTAGAGGGCTCAGCCGCAGCTCAGACGTCTCTGGGCGAGCTGACGGCGACCCCCGCGCTCGTCGTGGGCCGCTATGCGGAAATCCTGGCCTGGAACGCTCCGGCAGCCGCTCTCCTCACCGACTTCGACCGGGTCCCGGAGAAGAAGCGCAACTACGTCCGGCTGCTCTTCACCGATCCAGGCTTCCGGAAGATCTACCGCGACTGGAGGGCGATCGCCGGCAGTTGCGGCGCCCAACTGCGCGTGGACGCCGCCAAGTGCCCCGGCGGCGACCCCGAGTTGGCCGCCCTTGTCGGCGAATTGTCGGTGGCGGACGCGGACTTCCGTCGGTGGTCGGCCGGGCGACAGGTGACCGGCCGGCGGATGGGCACCAAGAGACTGCGCCATCCGGTGGAGGGCGACCTCACACTCGACTGGGACAGCCTGATCTGCACAGCCGACCCGGCACAGCAATGGGTGATCTGGACCGCCGAGCCCGGAAGTCCGTCCCATGACGGACTGTGCTTCCTCGCGTCGTGGGCCGCCGACCCGTACGAGCCGGTACCGGGTGCGACAGCCTGATCGGAACGAGGCCGTCGGCTGCCGCCAGGATGAACGGCTGGGAACCGAGCAGGAACGTCAGCCGCGTCCGCGATCAGCCCACGGTGTCGGGCGCCGTTCGCTTCTGGTCCGCGGCCCAGGATGCCAGGAGGCGCAGTCCGTCGTGGGACGGGGAACCGGGTGCGGCGGTCCACACGATGATGTGCTGCTCGGGGTCGGTGGCACAGGTGAGCGTGTCCCAGTCGAGCGTCAGCTCCCCGACCACCGGGTGACAGAGCTTCTTGGTGCCCTTGCCGCGCGCCGCGACGTCATGTTCGTTCCACCACTGCCGGAACTGGGCGTCGCGGGCCGAGAGCTCGTCGACCAGGGCGGCGAGGTGTCGGTCGTCGGGGTAGCGCGCGCTCTCCATGCGCAGCTGCACGATGGCCAGACGGGTGACCTCTTCCCAGTCCACGTACAGCTCACGCATCCAGGGCTCGGTGATCAGCAACCGGACGAACACGCGCTCCTGCTCGGGGATGCGCCCGAAGTCGGTCCACAGCGCGCCGGCGAGTTCGTTCCAGGCCAGGATGTCGGTCCGTCGGCCGATGACGAAGGCGGGAGTGGCGGTGAGGTTGTCCAGCATGCGCCGCAGCTGGGTGTCCACCTGCTGGCGATCGCCCGCCGTGACCGGGCCTGCCGTCGCCTTCGCCGCGAGCTGGAACAGGTACGTCCGCTGGTCCTCGTTCAGGCGGAGCACCTGGGCGATCTCGTTCAGGAGGGGAGCCGACGCCTGGAGACGGCCCTGCTCGATGCGCGCGTAGTACTCGGTGCTGATCGCCGCGAGAAGGGCCACCTCCTCGCGGCGCAGTCCGTGCACACGCCGCCGTTGTCCGCCGCGGAGTCCGACCTCGGAGGGGCTGAGGTCGGCACGGCGGGCCTTGAGGAACTCACCCAGCTCGTTCAGATGCGGGTCGCGGTTCATGATCTCCAGCCTCGCACAGAAGCCCGGCTTTGTGTGGGGGCGGGACCCTCCCTGCGTTGCCTCGGCCGGCGCACGAAAATCGTACGGGTTCGACCTGTACGGCGGCGCACACAGGAGTCGGCGGTCCGGTACGCATTTCGAGCGCGTACCGGACCGCCGCAAGAACACACGGCTGCGGCGTCAGCTCAGTGCCTTGAGGACCTCCTGGGCCAGCGGAGTCGCCGAGCCCGGGTTCTGGCCGGTGTACAGGGTGCGGTCGATCTCGATGTGCGGGGCGAACGGTTCGGTCTCGCGGTAGTCCGCTCCGAGTTCGCCGACGAGGCGGTCCTGCAGCAGCCACTTGGCGCGGTCCGCGAGACCGTTCTGCTTCTCCTCGGCGTTGGACAGGCCCGTCAGGCGGTAGCCGGTGAACGGGGACGTCCCGTCGGGACCGATGGTGGCCAGCAGGGCCGCGGGGCCGTGGCACACCAGCGACACCGGTTTGCCCGAGGCGAGCCACTCGGTGAGCAGCTTCCCGGACTCGGCGTCGTCGGGCAGGTCCTCCATCGGGCCCCAGCCGCCGGGGTAGAAGACGGCCGCGTAGTCCTCGATACGCACGTCCTCGATCCGCAACGGCTGGGCCAGCTCGGTCGCCTCACGCAGCGCGGTCCGCATCCGCTCCGCGCCCTCCTCCCCGCCGTTGAAGTCCGGGCTGAGGCTGAGCGCGTCCGCCGTGGGCGGCACACCGCCGGGTGTCGCCGCCACGATCTCGTATCCGGCCTCCTTGAAGACCGCGTACGGGCCGAGGGCTTCCTCGGCCCAGAAGCCGGCCGGCTGCCGCGTTCCGTCGGCCAGCGTCCAGTGGTCGGACGCGGTGATCACGAAGAGGATCTTCGCCATTGAGGGGCTCCCGGTCATGGTGTCAGCCCTTCAGGGCTTCTTGGAGGAGGTGGCTGTCGGCGGCCTGCCGCATCCGTGCGAGCTTGCCGTCGCGGACGGTCCACAGGTGGATGAAACGGACGTCGGCCTTGTTCCCGGTCTTCGTCTCGGCCCGGTAATGCCCGTACACGACGACGTGGTCGTCGTCGGCTCCGTAGAACTCCTCGGCCACCGCGCCGAAGGACTCGTAGCTCGGCATCATCACGCCGAAGAAGTCCTTCGCCACGTTGTCCCAGCCGTGGTACACGCCGCTGTTCGGGAAGCCCGGGGTGATGTCCCAGACGAGGTCGGGGGCCATGACCTCCTTGGTGACCTCGGGCGCCATTCCGGAGTCGTAGAGCCGGCGGACGAGCGTGACGTTCGCAGAGTCGGACATGGTTCGCTCCTTGCGGGAGGTGATCTGATACGGGAACGGAAGCCTGTGATCAGGCGGCGAGGGTGGTCCGCCCGGCGCGGAAGATCGCGGCCTGTCGCGCGACGCGCGCACCGAGGTGCTCCGCGGTGGCGATGTCCGACTTGTGGACCGCTTCCGGGCCGGCGTCGGTCGGGCTCTGGGCCCCGGCGCCCAGGAAGAAGCCGAGCCGGTTGATGTCGTCCTCACTGCCCGTGGTGGAGGCCCAGCCCGGCTGCAGACCCAGGGCGATCCAGTGCATGCCGTGCTGGGCGGCCATGGTGGCGAAGTAGCTCAGAGTGGACGACTTGTCGCCGTTCTTGGCTCCGGAGTTGGTGAAGCCCGCGGCGAGCTTGTCCGCCCAGGCCTGCGAGTACCAGCGCTTGGTGCTCGCCTGGGCGAAGGCGTGGAAGGCGGCGGAGGCGGTGCCCATGTACGTGGGGGCACCGAAGACGATCGCGTCAGCGGCGTCCAGCTGCGCCCACTGCTCGTCGGTGATGGTGTCCACGGACACGGACACCACCTCGGCGGCTTCCGCTGCGCCACGCGCCACGGCTTCGGCGATGACGGCCGTGTGGCCGTAGCCCGAATGAAAGGCAATGGCGATTGTGGGGCGGCCGGAAAGGGACATGGTGATGAGGGCTCCTCGAATGTCTTGCTCGGTATGTGACCAAGCCTTGCATCGGAAGAGCGCGCTGTGAGGGGGAAGAAATTTTCCCCTGCATGCCATTCTCCGGGTAACCGATTTTCCCCTTCAGGCGCGACGGAAAGACCTGGTCCTCGGGGAATTGCGTGGGGCCGAACTCATCCCTCAGCCCTCACGTGTGTTCCACAGCTCCCGGAGTTCGTCCCAGTGCGGTGCCGGGCCCTGCAAGGTGGGCGGGTCGGCGGCGGAGGTGCGCAGCCCGGCGAGGACCAGGTCGAGGTAGCGCAGGTGGAGCGCGGCGGCCCGTTCACCGGTGACCGGCATCCGCGCGGTGAGGACCAACCCCCTCGGCGCCCTGGTCGGTGTGCTCTGGCTGGTCGTCGTCCTCGTCCCGGTCTACTGGGTCGTCGTCACCAGCCTGCGCACCCGCGAGGGCTTCTTCGACGCCAACCCGCTCGCCCTGCCGACCAGTCCCACCCTGGAGAACTACCGGCTCGTCCTCGACAGCGGCTTCTCCCACTACCTCCTCAACAGCGCCCTGGTCACCGTCGGAGCGACGCTGCTGACCCTCGCCGTGTCGTTCCTGGCCGCGTACGCCATCGTCCGCGGCACCAGCCGCGCGCTGCGCTGGGCGTTCAGCGTCTTCCTGCTGGGACTCGCGATCCCGCTGCAGGCCACGATCATCCCGGTGTACTACCTGATCGCCAAGGCGCAGATGTACGACACCCTGCCCGCGATCGTGCTCCCGTCGGCGGCGTTCGCGATCCCGCTCACGGTGATCATCCTGGTCAACTTCCTGCGTGACATCCCCGACGAGTTGTACGAGTCCATGCGCGCGGACGGCGCCGGTCACTGGCGAATGCTCTGGAGCCTGGCCGCGCCGCTGTCCCGCCCCGCCCTGATCACGGTCACGATCTACGACGCCCTCAACGTGTGGAACGGCTTCCTCTTCCCGCTGATCCTCACCCAGAGCCCCGACAAACGGGTCCTGCCGCTGTTCGTGTCGAGTTTCCAGGGCGAGCTCACCATCAACACCCCCGCGATCCTGGCGGCGGTCGTCCTGTCCACGCTGCCGATCCTCGCCCTCTACGTCCTCGGCCGCCGCCGGCTCATCAGCGGGCTCACCGCCGGTTTCGGCAAGTGAGGGGATGTCCGGCCGACGGCGAGCGTGGAGGAATGGTCACCTCCGGAACCGTGTTGGCCCTGACATGAGCGAAGCAGTAGTAGCGAGCGCGTACGGCGGTCCCGAGGTCCTGTCGGTCATCGATGTCACCGTCCCGGAACCCGGGCCGGGCCAGGTGCGCATCGCGGTCCGCGCGGCCGGGGTGAACCCCTTCGACCACAAGATGTACAGCGGTGCCTTCGGGACCGATCCGGCGAAGCTGCCGATGCGGCTCGGTGCCGAGGCGGCGGGTGTGGTGACGGCGGTGGGCGCCGACGCGACCGGCCCGGCAGGTCCGGTCCAGGTGGGCGACGAGGTGATCGCCTATCGCGCGCCCGGCGCCTACGCCGCCGAACTCGTCGTCCCGGCCTCGTCGGTGGTGCCGAAGCCCGCCGGCCTGTCCTGGGAGCAGGCCGGCGGCCTGATGGTCGTCGGCGCCACCGCCGTGCACGTTCTCGAGGCGATTTCCCTGAGCAAGGACGAGACGGTGCTGATCCATGGCGCCGCCGGCGGAGTCGGCCTGATGGCCGTGCAGCTGGCGGTCGCGCGAGGCGCCACGGTCCTGGGAACGGCGAGCCCGGCCAGGCACGAACTGCTGCGCGACCTCGGAGCGATCCCGATCGCCTACGGGCCCGGCCTGGCCGACCGGGTGCGCGCGGCAGCACCGGAGGGCGTCCACGCGGCGGCCGACCTGGTGGGCACCGACGAGGCGGTGGACGTCTCGGTGGAACTCGTGGCGGACCGTTCCCGCATCGCCACCATCGCGGGCTTCGGGCGTGGGGCCCAGGCCGGCATCAAGCTCCTCGGCGGCTCGCCCGGCGCCGATCCGGGCACGGACGTCCGCGACGCCGCCCGCCTGCAGCTCACGGAGGCTGTGGAGGCAGGGCGACTGCGCGTCCTGATCGCCGGCAGCCACCCGCTTCGCGAAGCCGCTGCCGCCCATCGCCAGATCATGACCGGTCACACCAGCGGAAAGGTCGTCCTGGTGCCGTGACCCGAGCGCATCCGTAGACCCGTGTCATCGCGCGGGCTTCTTAGAGGCCACTGTGTCCCGGCGGGATCCCGTCATCGCCGTCGGACCGGTTCAGCTCGCTGTCTACACTCAGTTGAGACGAGCTGAACACATCAGAGGAGCCCGGGATGCCGCGCAACCGCCAACAGATCCCCCGTGAAGAGCGGGCGGGTGATCTGCTAGCCGCGGCCACTGAGCTTTTCCTCTCCAAGGGCTACGACAAGACCACGATGGCGGACATCAGCGCGGCCGCCGGTGTCGCCAGGGGCAACGTCTACTGGTACTTCGCCTCGAAGGACGACATCTTCGCCGCGGTGATGGACCGGATGCTCAGCCGCGAGATCCGCACGCTCAGCGCGGAGCAGGCGGGTGCCGACCCACTGAGCCGGCTGGTGCGCGGCCTGTCCGACATGCGTCTGTACAGGCCGCTGCACCAGGCCATGCACGACCGGCTTCCGCATTCCGAGGCCGTTCGCGCCGCGCACACCACCTTCCTCGACTGGATCGTCGGACTTGTCGACGAGGTCATGGCCGAGCACGGCCTCGACGGCGACCCCGGCATCGACGCCGCGCTCCTGCGCGATGTCGCGGTCGCCGTGTTCGAGGGCGCGAATGTGCCCAACGACCGGAACAGACCGGCACACGAGATGATCCGCTTCGTGATGGAGTCCATGCTGGTCGGCCGGTCACCGGTCAAGGGGCGCGACCGCTGAACGCGGCCGGTCAGTGCTGGTGGGTGGCGACTCCCGCCGAGACCGCCTCCGGCACCCTGACCGCATCCGCGGCCGGATTCCCGGTCTCTGCCCCGCGCAGCCGGTCGAGTACGGCGACCGGGTCGGCCGGAGCCTGCTCGCCCCGCCACCCGACGTGCCCGTCAGGGCGGACCAGCACCAGCGGCCGCTCGTACAGTCTCGCCGCCGCAAGATCGGCGAGGTGCAGCACCGTCAACGGCACGTCACGCTGCCGTGCTGCCTTCACCAGCGGGGACGGGTCTGCCGCCCCCGAAGCCACGAGCACGAAACCGCGGCCGAAGTGGTCGAGCACCGAGGTGCCGTCGGGCAGCCGGACGTGCGGTGCCCGGCAACCGGGCCAGGTCGACGGGGCGTAGTCGTCCGGTTCGTCAGGCGGTTCCGGGGTGCCGTCCGGCACACAGATGGGGGAGCCGCTGTAGCGGTATCCGAGCTGCACGCCCGTGCAGCGGAACTCCTTGCCCCTCGCCCGGCGGATCGTCTCGCCCATCTCACGGCGGGCCCGCTCGCCCTCCGCGCCGACGAGGCCGAGTGCCGCGTCGGGTGCCAGCCGGGAGTCGGACCTCCAGTTGCTCGATGCCTCCGTGACGTTGCGGACGGCGATCGGCCGTCGCTCCAGCTCGTAGCTGTCGAGCAGCGCGGGGCCTCCCCAGCCCTTCAGGACCGCGGCGAGCTTCCAGCCGAGGTCGACAGCGTCGCCGATCCCGGTGTTGGCACCGAAGCCCCCCTTGGGCCACAGGAGATGTGCCGCATCGCCCGCGAGGAACACCCGTCCCGCACGGTAGCTGCGGGCCACAACGCAGTGCCCGCTCCAGGGCTGGGCGGCGAGTATCTCCACGTCGATGGGCGCACCGACGGCTTCGTGCACCCAGGCGACCGCGTCCCCGGGCTCCGGCTCTTCGTCCAGGTAGACCGAGAGCCGCCACTCGTCCACGCCGTTGACCACGGTGATGTACGGCCTGCGGGCCGACGACAGCGTGTGGATCTGCACCGCGTGGCCGCCCAGCCGCTCCCGGAGCAGGCCCAGCAGTTGCGGCGCACGGAAGTGCACCGCGAAGTTCTGACCCTGCGCGAACCTGCCCTCGAACTCGATGCCCAGCGACCGCCGTACGCTGCTGCGGCCACCGTCACAGGCCACCAGGTAGTCGCCGGTGAGTGTCTCGGAGGCGCCGCTGTCCAGGTCGCGCACCACGGCGAGAACACCGTCGGAGTTCTGCTCGAAGGACTCCAGGCGCGTGGCGAACCTGATGTCGACAGCGGGCAGGCCCCGCGCCGTCCGTTCGAGCAGCGGCAGGAACGAGAACTTGGACAGGAACGCGGGGCCCTCCGGCGTCAGCCGACCGTACACGCCGGGAGACCGGTTCGTGACCCCGTAATCGAACTCGGCCAGTACATGTCCCGTCACTGACGTGGCGAACACCGTCCGGTGCGGGTAGTCCGTGGGCGGTGCCGACTCCGCGCGGGCCTCTTGCGCACAGCCCCAGCGCCGAAGGTGTTCCATGGTGCGGGAGAAGATCGCCTCGCCCGCGGGGAAGGGCACGCGGCCGTCGCCTTGATCGATCACGGTGACCGGCACACCGCGCCACCCCAGCTCGATCGCGAGCGAGAGCCCCACGGGCCCCGCTCCCACGACGAGGACACGCTGCGATCCGGCTCTCTCGTTGCGGTCAGACACAGGGGACCTGCCTTCCTGAACACGGCTTGGATCAGTCGCGACCCAATCTCTTGAACCCGAGTCAGAGTCGCATGCCCGTGCAGTTCTGTGGAAGAGCATGATGAGCTGATATCTATCGACGGTGCGGGTGCGGTGTTACGCTTGACCTCGGTTCAAGAGATAGGGGAGCGCCGTGATGTCACCGGCCGATCGAAGCGATGCTGTGGGCCGCTGTCGTGCCCTGGTCGTCGGTTATCACCGCGACATCGACAGCGGCCGGGCCACCGCAGGGATCGGTGCGTTCGCCGATGACGCCGAGTTCGAGGCACATGGCCGGGTCTTCCGCGGTCGGGACGAGATACTCGGCTTCCTCGGCGCGCGCGAGGCCGACACCGGACGGCAGACCGTCCATGTGCTCGCCAACGAGGTCGTCACCGGTCAGGACGGCGAGGACGACGGACGTGACGACCGGCGCGTCGAGCTGCGGACGATGGTTCTGCTGCACGTCCGCCGGCCCGACGGCGCCTACGTCCTCGACCGCGTCCTCGACACCGTCCACCGGTTCCGCCACTCGGGCGGACGGTGGCAGATCACGCACCGTCTCTCGAGGCCGCTGCACCCCACCGTCTGACGGGCAAGGAGGCCCCCACGATGACGACGACCCCCCAGAGCACGGCCGCCCCCGCGGCCACCGAGACCCAAGCCGTCGCGCTCCAGATATCCGAGCTCGTGCTCAAGACCGGCCGCTACGACGACATGGCCGCCTTCTACACGCACGTACTGGGACACGGCCCGTTCTACGAGCGGACCCCCGATCCCGACGCCCCGCCGCGTCCCGCGGGAATGCCCGAGCGGGCGGTCGATGTCCGACTTGGCTTCTTCCGCGTCGTAGACGGCCCGCACAGCCAGGTCCTGGCCCTGTTCGGCATCGACAGCCTGATCGGGACCGACGCCTCCGGGCCCGGCCTGCATCACTTCCAGTTCGGTGTCGGCTCGCTCGGCGAACTGGTCTCCCAGCACGAGCACATGGCGTCCATCGGCACGCGTCCGCACCGGGCGGCCAACCACGGCCAGGCCACCAGCTTCTACTACCGCGACCCGGACGGGAACATCGTCGAGTTCTCCTGCCCCAACTTCGCCACCACGGAGGAGGAGGTGGCCTTCATGTCCGGCCCCGTCTTCGCCGCCAACCCCTCCGGCCTGGAACTCGACCCCGATCGCTTCGTCGCCCGCTACCGCGCAGGTGATCCCGTGGACGAGCTGCTGCGCCTCGACAACCAGGCGGTCGCCCTGTGACCAGACTCGTCAGTATGGCCAAGGGGATCGGCAGACTCGAGGACGACGGCGAGACCGTCGCCCTGCTCGACCTCGACGCGACGGACCTCGGTGCCGCCCTGCAGGCCGGCCTCGACATCACGTCCATCGCCACGGCCGCCGTCCGCGACCGGATACCCGCGACGCAGGCCCAGCTCATCGCGCCGGTGCCCAGACCCTCGAAGATCTGGGCAGTGGGTTACGCCTACGCCGGTCACCGCACCGAGGTGGGGTACACCGGCACGGTCGAGGACCCGGTCATCTTCCTGAAGGCCCCGTCCTCGGTGACCGGCCCAGGAGAGCGGATCCGTTTCCCCAAGGCGGCCCCCGACGAGGTCGACTACGAAGGCGAACTCGCGGTCGTCATCGGCAGGCGCGCCACCGACGTGTCGGAAGCGGACGCGTACTCCTTCGTCGCCGGCTTCACGATCTGCAACGACGTCAGCGCGCGCGACATCCAGAAGGGACGTGTCCCCGGCCGAGCCGCCGACGTCACCGCGGCCAAGAGCTTCGACACGTTCACCCCGATGGGCCCCGCCCTGGCCACGCTCGACGGGTTCACCGACCCCGACGACCTGCACCTGCGCACCTGGGTCGGCGGCGAGCTGCGCCAGGACGCACGCACCTCCCAGCTGATTCACCCCGTCCCCGCCCTGGTCTCCTACCTGTCGCGGCAGACGACGCTGGAGCCCGGCGACGTGATCGCGACCGGAACACCGTCCGGAGTCGGGCACAAACGCGGCCTGTACCTGCGGTCGGGCGTCGAGGTGCGGATCGAGATCGAGGGGATCGGAATTCTCGTGAACACCTGCGCCTGAAAAGCAGGGTCATGCTGACAGAGGGCAACGCCCTCGAAGTAACGTCCGGCGGCCATCACAAGTCGGCGGCCCTTCCATTGGAGGCCATGAAAATGAGCGGTGACACCAAGAACGGTTTCGGTGGCGGAAACCCTTGGGACTACATTCAGCCCTGGGACGATGAGCGTTTCGGCAAGGAAATTCAGGACGACGGCCAACGGGCGAAATGGGAGATGGCCGTGGCCATCGCCGGCGGGCTCCCGTACATTTGGCAGGAACTGGCCCGGCCCATCTCCGAAATCGTCTACGGTCTCCTCGAACTGCGTGCCGGAGACCGAGTTCTGCTCATCGGTGAGGGCATCGCGCCCGCCGGGTGGCTCGAAGACATGCGTGAGCTGGTGGGCCCCGAGGGCGCCGTGGACTCGGTGGAGATCATCCAGGACGGGCGGAAGGCGGTCCTGGGCCGCATCCCCGGCCGTAACGGCCAGACCGGATGCTGGCGCTGGGACTACGCGGACTCGCTGGCGGACGAGTCGTACGACTGCGTCGCCGTGCTGCAGGCGACCCAGCACGCCGACGACTGGGAGGAGACGGCCGGGGACCTGCTGCGTGTCATGAAGCCCGGCCGTCGCATCGTGCTGGCCGAGTCGGTCCTGAAGGGCTCGGCGTTCTACGCCCGCATCAACTCCGATGTCCATCTCCGCCAGTGGTTCGACAAGCTCTTCCAGCATGTTCCCGAGGAAGACATCCCGTATTACTCCGGGGAAGAGATCCGCGAAGCGTTCGGGGACCGGGTTGCCAACCCCCAACTGATGGAGTGGCGCGGCATCGAGATGTTCTGGGGTCGGAAGAAGTAACCGCGCTTCGTTTCACCCCACGCCGCCCAGGGACAAGGAGGTCCCCGTGAAGGTCATCGAAGACGTCATGGTCTTGGGCTCTGCTCAGCCATTGCGCAGTGTCGCCCGCGACGAGCACCTGCTGCTGTCGCCCCCGCATCCGCCCAAGGTGCCCGTCAAACTGTGGCAGGACCACCCGCCGCTGAGCGTGGTGCATTACCCGCAGGAATACCAGGCAGAGGCATACGCCCCACCACGCGGTGTGTACGAGAACGACGAAATCCGCGTCGAGTGGCAGAAACTGGACGGCAGGCAGCCTTTTTATCACCGTAACTGCGATGTGGACGAGATCTCCTATCAGATCGCCGGCGAGCGCACGCTGATGAGTGAACTCGGCTCGATCGAATTCCAGCCCGGCGAGTTCTCCCGCATCCCCCGGGGTGTGGCCCACGACAACTACTGCCGTACCGAAAGCCACTTGCTGTTCTACATTCCGGCGCCGGTCACCGAGCTCCTGCCGGGCCGACGCGAGTCCCAGCCGATGTTCCCGCCGTTCCCCGGCTGGCAGCCGGGTGCGGCCAACGAGGCGGTCACCCAGTGCATGGCCGCACTCGGCCACGACATCACCGTCTTCGGGGTCGACGAGCAGCTCCTGCTCGACCAGGTGCACAGCGAGGACCGCCGGATGCCGGTACTGAGGGCCGATCCGGAGCAGGACGTCACCTGGCTGTACGGAACCGACGGCATCCGCCTCGGAGCGGTCACCACCACGCCCGGCAGCGAACGCCGTTATCGCCGCACCCTCGATGCCGACGAGATCCAGTACCAGGCGGCCGGCCACCGGACCCTGATCACCCAGCGCGGCATCGTCGACCTCGAGCCCGGCGATTTCGTGCGCATCCCGCTCGGCATCTCCCACACCAGCGTGGTGACCGAGCCCGGCCACTACGTAAGTCTCCTCTCACGGCGGGAGCTGCCCCAGGTCGCCAAGACCTCTCGCACGGCCGACTCCTGCACACCCGAACGGCTCTCGAACCTCGACGTGGAGGTCCAACGATGACCACGATGCTTGCCGTGCGAGCCCACCACGGCTCCGAAGTGCTCGTGCTCGACGAGATCTCCGTCCCCGAGCCCGGTCCGCTCGACGTAGTCGTCAAGGTCGCCGCCGCCGGGCTGGCCCCGGGCATCATGCGGCTGCTCGACATGGGCGCGTTCAAGCATCTGCCCACCACCCTCGGCCACGAGGCCGCGGGCACCGTCACCGCCGTCGGCAGGGAAGTCACCGGGCACCGCGTCGGCGACCGGGTGCGTGTGCATCCCTTCCTCAACTGCCGTGCGTGCGACTACTGCCGTACCGACCGGGACATGATGTGCGCCGAGCAGTCCATACTCGGCCACGCCGCCTTCGGTGACATCCCGATGCCGCTCTACGCGGAGTACCACAACGGCGGACTCGCGGAATACGTACGGGTGCCCCACTGGCTCATCGATCCGCTGCCGGACTTCATCGGCTTCGACGTCGCGGCCAAGGTGCACGACATGGCCAACGCCGTGCGCGCGCTCAAATGTGCCGAACTGCCCAGCGAATCCACCCTGGTGGTCACCGCGGCGACCGGAACCATGGGTACCGCGACGGTGAAGCTCGCGGAGCACTTCGGCGTCGCCCGGCTGATCCTCGTCGGCCGGGACGCCGAACGCCTCAACTCCGTCGCGGCGCTGTCCGGTAACGTCCCCGCCAGTGTCGTAGCCCTCGACGAACTGCCCGAAGACTGGGCGGCCGACGGCGCACTCACCCGCCGACTGCGTGAGACGGCACCCGAAGGGGTCCATGGCGTCATCGACTTCATCCCCGAAGGACCGGCCATCGGCCAGGCCATGGCCGCGCTGGCCACCGGCGGCACACTGGTCCACATGGGAGGCAACTCCGCCCCGTTGCCGCTGATACCGATCGTCCAGATGATGCACTGCTGGCGCTTCGTCGCCACCCGCGCCTACACCCGCACGGACGCGCAGGACGTGCTGCGCCTGCTGGAGACCGGCGTCCTCACCATCGATGAACTCATCACCCATCGATTCCCGCTCACCGACGCCATCAAGGCCATCGACGCCATACAGCAGCGCGCCGACAACCCGATGTGGATGACCGTGGTCAACCCCTGACCCGACGCTCGGGTCCAGCACGGTGCTCTGCGGAGCGGGCTCGGATCCAGCGACTCAGATGCCGCGACTCAGATACCGCGACTCAGGTCCAGCGAGAGGAAACCGGAAAGTGTCCGAGACAGAAGCCGTACGCGGCGAAGAGCAGCCCTTGCTCACGGTGGTCGGAGCCGCCGGCCTCTGCGGTACGCACGTACTTCAGGCGGCTCGGCAGGCACCGTTCCGGGTCCGTGCCGTGGTGCACGGGCCGGCGGGGCGGGAGCGTGTGGCCGCCCTGGGTGCCGACGAGATCGTCCAGGCGGATCTGGCGGAGCCAGAATCCGTCCGCCAGGCGCTGAAGGACACCGACCTGGTGTTCATGATCCCTCCTGCGTTCCACCCGGAGGAGGACGTCTTCGCGAGCAGGGCGCTCGAAGCGGCCGAGCACGCCGGTGCGCGCCGGTTCGTGTACCTGTCCGTCCTCCATCCGCACACCCCCGGGCTGCGCCATCACCTGCGCAAGGCGAACGCCGAGGCCGCCGTGCGGGCTTCGGGCCTGGACTGGACGATCCTCCAGCCCTCGATGTTCGCCCAGATCGTCCTGTCGACGTGGGGGAGGGCTCCGGCCGGGCACGTGAACGTGCCGTTCGACGTCCACAACGAGTTCTCGTTCATCGACCTGCGTGACCTCGGTGAAGTCGGCGTCAAGGTGCTCTCCGAACAGGGACACGGCTCGGCGACCTACGAACTCGCCGGACCAGCGCTGACGTTGGCCGAGGCGGTGCGCCTCGCCGGGCGGGCACGAGGAGTGGATCTGGAGGCGAGGACGGTGGACTGGGCGGACGCACCGCTCCCGCCAGGAGTGGCGGACGACCCGTCCCGGGGCCCCGACATGCGTGCCATGTGGCAGGACTACGACCGGCACGGCCTGCACGGCAACAGCAACGTCCTGCGGATGCTGCTCGGCCGCGAACCCGCGTCCTTCGTGGAAGCGGCCGCCGCGTTCGCCGCGCGCGGCTGAGCTCGGCCTGCCACTCGTAGCGACCGGGCACCCGCTCGCTCGGCGCGACGGTGCAACCGAGCCTCCACTCCCGCCCGTTGTCCTTCCGTCCGGTACGAACCGTTCGGAAGGACAACGGGCGTCGAACCGTTCTGTCCGAAAAGGAAGGTGGTCTTCTCGGGCCGCCTTTGCCCAAACCGCGCGATACCGCCCATTCGGTCGCACTGCCCCTCCGGCGTCGTCGCGAGGGAGGCAGAACTCTCCAGCAATCACGCTCCGCTTGTTGACGTGTCGCTCGTCACATGAGTACTGTCCCGGCACTTCGAGCGTTTGAAACGATTCAATCCTGGAGGTGTCATGCTCCGAACACGCTCGCTCCTACTCCAACTCCTCAGAGCCCTTGTGGTGTTGGCCGTCGTCGCAAGCGTGGCGACCCTGCCGGCGTCCGTGTCCTCCGCGGCGTCGGAGCCGGACTCGCCGTTCGCCGTGAACGCTTTGACCACCAACGGCCGGGTGAACCCGCTGGGCATCGGCGGCGAGGAGCCCGTCTTCGGCTGGCAGTTGGCGTCCGCCCGGCGAGCGACGTCGCAGAAGGCCTACGAGATCCAGGTCGGACGCGCGCCGGGGTCTGCCGATGTCTGGTCGTCCGGCAGGGTGAGGTCCGACCGCCAGGTCGACGTGCGGTACGGCGGCCCCGCACTGGAGCCGGCCACCCGCTACTACTGGCACGTCCGGGCCTGGGACGACAAGGGAACCGCGAGCCGGTGGAGCACCGACGCGCACTTCGAGACGGGTCTGCTGGAGCCCGGCGACTGGGGCGGTGCCCAGTGGATCACTCGTCCAGCGCCGCCGAGTGAGCTGGACAAGTGGACCGACTACACGGCCACGGTCGAGTTCAAGCTCGACAACGCCGCCTTCGGCATGTTCCTGCGCGCCCCCGACGTGAGCAACGGGTACATGTGGCAGTTCAGCGTCACCGGCCCGACCCCGATGCTGCGACTGCACAAGCAGGTCAAGGGCAACTACTCCGTCGTCCAGGAGGTGGATCTCGCGCCCTACGGCTTCACCGACGCGGATCTCCTCGCCGACCGGCACACCGTCCGCTACGACGTGGCGGGCAGCACCATCACGACGACGCTCGACGGCAAGCAGGTCAACACCTTCACGGACTCCACGTTCACCAAGGGCTACATCGGCTTCCGCACACACTCCTGTTGCGGCGAACGGGGAACCGTCTACGACGCCGTCGTGACCGGCGCCGACGGCGGCACCCTGCTCGACACCGACTTCGCGTCCGGCCGCAATCCGTTCACCGACGGTGAGATCGTCGACTCCGCCCTCGCGGTGTCCGGCACCACCGACGCCCTGTACGGCCCCGCGGCCCGACCGCTGCCCTTGCTGCGCAAGGACTTCGGGACACAGACCGGCAAGAAGGTCGCCTCCGCGCGCGTCTACGCATCAGCACTCGGCCTGTACGAGCTGGAGATCAACGGCAAGGCGGTCGGCGACCAGGTGCTCGCCCCGGGCTGGACGAACTACGACAAGCGCATCCAGTCCCAGACCTACGACGTGACGAAGCTGCTCGCGAGCGGCGACAACGTGATCGGCGCGTCCCTGGCGAGCGGCTGGTGGGCCGGCAAGGTCGGGATCGGCTGGAGCCGTCAGTACGGGGACACCCCCGCTCTCGTGGCGAGGATGCGCATCACCTACACCGACGGCTCGACCCAGTGGGTCGCCACGGACGATTCGTGGAAGGCGGCGGAGGGACCCTACGCGAAGGCCGACCTGCAGGACGGCGAGACGTATGACGCCCGTCTGGAGCCGACGGGCTGGAGCCGACCGGGATTCGACGACGCGCGGTGGGAACCCGTCGCGAGCCTGGAGTCCCGTACCGCCCTCCTGGTCCCGCAGAGTGACGAGCCCGTGCGCCGGACCCAGGTGCTCAACGCCCGGAAGATGACGGAGCCCACCCCCGGAACGTACGTCTACGACCTCGGCCAGAACATGGTCGGCGTGTCACGGCTGACCCTCACCGGCTCCACCGGCCAGACGGCCAGGATCCGCTACGCGGAGGTACTCAACAAGAACGGCACCCTCTACACCGACAACTTCCGCAGTGCCAAGGTTACCGACCGCTACACCTTCGCCCAGTCGGGAAAGGCCACCTACGAGCCCACCTTCACTCAGCACGGGTTCCGCTACGTCGAGATCACCGGCGTGACCGAACCTCCCGCGCTTTCCGACGTCAAGGGCGTCGTGTGGGGTTCCGACCTCCCCACCACCGGCACGTTGAGGACCTCGGACACCATGCTCGACCAACTGGTGAGCAACATCTCCTGGAGTCAGCGGGGCAACTTCCTCTCCATCCCCACCGACACCCCCGCCCGCGACGAACGACTGGGATGGACGGGAGACATCAGCCTGTTCGCGCCGACGGCCAACTACCTCGTCGACACCCGCGCGTTCCTCTCCCACTGGATGGCGGACGTACGCAACTCCCAGCACCCCGACGGTGACTTGCCGGCAGTCGTACCGTCCCCTCAGGGCCAGTTGAGCGACAGCGGTGTCGGCTGGTCCGACGTGATGATCACCGTGCCGTACTCGGTGTGGCATGCGTTTGACGACACCCGCATCCTGCGGGAGAACTATGCGGCCATGCAGAAGTTCTTCCAGTTTGTGCGCGACAGCGCCGGACCGGACCTGCTCGAGCCCGGCCGCACCACGTTCTTCACCAACGACTGGCTCAACCTGGACGACCCGACCGAGCAGGGCATCCTGGGCACGGCCTACTACGCCGAGGACGCCCGCATGATGGCCGAGGTGGCGGGGGCCCTGGGCGACACGGAGGCGGCGTCCGACTACGGCAAGCTCTCCGCCGACATCCGCGACGCCTTCACCAAGGCCTACGTCGCAGCCGACGGCACCGTCAAAGGCAACTCGCAGACGGGGTACGCCCTGTCCCTCGGCATGAACCTGATCTCCGATCCGGCACTGGTCGACAAGGCCGGCGAGAAGTTCGTGGCCAAACTCGCCCTCACCGACTACCACTTGAGGACCGGGTTCATCGGCACACCACTGCTGCTGCCCGCGCTGAGCAGGATCGGCCGGGACGACCTCGCCTACAAGATGCTGCTGCACAAGGACTACCCGTCCTGGGGCTACGAGGTCGCCAACGGAGCCACCACCATGTGGGAGCGCTGGAACTCGATCATGCCTGACGGCAGCTTCGGCCCGGTCGACATGAACTCCTTCAACCACTACGCCTACGGTGCCGTGGGTAACTGGATGTTCCAGAACATCGGCGGCCTCTCCGCGATCGGACCCGGCTACAAGCGCTCCCGGATCGCGCCGGTGCCCGGCGGAAACCTGACGCAGGGATCAGGAAGCCTCAAGACCGTCTACGGCCCGCTGTCCTCGCGGTGGAGCACCCGCAACGGCGCTCTCGACCTGAAGGTGACGGTGCCGGTCAACACCGTCGCGGAGGTCCACGTACCGGCGAAGAGCCGGTGGGCGGTCACCGAGGGCGGCCGACGGGCCGAGGCCGCCAAGGGAATCCGCTTCCTCCGGATGGAGAACGGGGCCGCCGTGTTCGAGGTCGGCTCGGGGTCCTACAGCTTCGGCGTCGACACCGTCCACGGCGGCTGAGCGGCGAAGACCATCGCGGCCCTCTTCGAGAGGGCTGCCCGGCGCTCACGGCCTTCCCCTGTCGCATCCCGTCCCGGCGGCAGGGGAGCGTCGCTCCAGGACATCGGCAGCCGGCGTGGGGACGCAGCCGGCTGTGCCTATGCCACTCCCCAGGCCGAGCTCAATCCCGACGCTTTGCCGGCGCCGGCCCTGCGTGGCACGGCCTGAATGCGCCGTGCCGCACCCGGGTCAGGCAGAGCCTGATCGCACTGTCAGTGCAGCCGTATGAAAGCCGCCGGCCTGTCGGAAATCCTTCGCCGGCCCGCTCCGGATGTCGGTTCTCCAGGTATTTGAGGTCGTGGCTGGCATCGGACGAGGACGTGGCCGGAAGCTGACTGCGCTGCGAGTCGAGTGCGGCATCGCCGTGCCATGAGGGAGAGTTCTGTGAGTGCTACACACAAAGTGAACGACCACCGAGAACGGCAGGTGGCCACGCTGGTCATGGCCTGTCTCGGAATGTTCGTCGCCTATCTGCCGGTGACCACCGTCTCGGTGAGCCTGCCCGCCATCCAGAGGGCATTGCACGCTTCGACCTCCCAACTGACCTGGGCCTCCTCCGCGTTCCAGCTCCCCATGGCCGCTCTCATCCTGACCGCCGGGGTCTTCGGCGACGTGCACGGCCGTAAGAAGGTGTACCTGGCGGGCCTCGCGATGGCCGGCGTGGGAGCGGCCGTCGCACTGTCGGCCCAGTCGGTCGAGGTCCTCTGGATCGGCCAGGCGTGCGCCGGTCTGGGCGCCGCCGCGCTGCTGCCCTCGACGCTGGCGCTGATCAGTCATGCCGTGCCCGACCCGCGAAAGCGCGCCACGTTCGTCGGGCTCTGGGCGGCGTCCCTGATGACCGCGCTGGCCGTCGGGCCGATGATCGCCGGTGTGATCCTCGACCACACCACCTGGCGTTGGATCTTCCTGCCGACCATACCGGTGGCCGTCATCACCCTCGCGGTCGCGGCACCGCTGGTGACCGACTCCCGCGCTCCCGGCGATCGCCGGCTGGACTGGCCAGGTCAGATCGTGGCGGCGCTGACGATCAGCGCCCTGGTCTACGGCGTCATCGAGGGCGGCGCCACCTCGTTCACCGAGGGGCGGGTGATCGCGGCCCTGTCACTGGCGGCCGTCAGCGCCGTCGTCTTCGTCCTGGTGGAGCGGCGCAGCCCCAGCCCGATGCTGGACCTGTCCCTGTTCCGCAGTGCGGCGTTCAGCGCGACGACCCTGATCGCCATGATCACGTTCCTGGGGCTGATCGGCTTCTTCTTCGTCCTCAGCCTCTACTTCGGCATGGTGCAGCACCTGGACACCCTGCACGCCGGGTACCGGTTGCTGGTCGTCTGTGTGATGTCCCTGGTCGTCGGCGCCCTGGCGGGCCGCCTGATGCACCGGACCTCGCCTCGCGTCATGATCACCGTCGGTCTGCTGGCCACCGCCGGTGCGCTGTTCGCCCTCACCGCGATCGACGCGGGAACCTCCTTCGGTCCGCTGGCCTGGCGGTTGGCCGTCATGGGCCTGGGCCTGGGTCTGGTGATCACCCCGATGACCGCCACCGCCGTCGCTTCGGTGCCCCATCACCTGGCCGGCATGGCGGCGGCGGGCAACAACGCCTTCCGGCAGGTCGGCGGTGCTCTAGGCCCCGCCGTCCTGGGCACCCTGCTGACGACCAGGAGCACCGACGCCCTGCCCGGCCACCTGCGCGACGCCGGCCTCACCGGACCGCTCGCACACCGGATCACCGGCGTCGCGGACGCCGACGGCCTGGGAGCAGTGGCCGGGATGAACCTCGGTAAGGACACCGGCCGGGCGATGGGCGCCCTGGGTGAGGCATTCCTCGACGGGCTCCACCTGTGCCTGATCGTGTCCGCGTGCCTGGTTCTGCTCGCCGCTCTCCTCGGCGCCGTACTACTGCGGACCCCGCAGGCCGCGAAGTCCGCCGTCACCGCTGCCGATCATCCGGCACACTCCGAACCTTCCGTCGAGTCCGAGTCCGAGTCCGAGTCCGAGCCGGTGCTGGTCGGTGCCCATGCTCTGGGGCGGTCGGGGGAGTCCGGGCAACGGATGGGCGCGGTCGGCTTCGCAGCCGGTGTTGAAGGCCTCGTCCCTGACGGTGGCTCCGGTCCCGCCCTGCACGGCCGGATACTCGGTACGGCAGGGGAGGCGGTCGAGAATGCCACGTTGACGCTGATCTCCCCGGGCGGGCGACAGCTGGGCCGGGCCGTGGCGCACTCCGAAGGCCGTTACCGTCTCGACGTGCCGGCGGCGGGATCGTACGTTCTGATCGCGGCTGCCGATGGCCACCAACCGCAGGCGGCCGGCGTGGTGGTGGGTGAGGAGCCGCTGTCCCACGACGTTCTGTTGTCCGCGAACAGCGGGCTGGTCGGCACGGTGGTCACCGCCGGGGACGGGGTGCCCGTGCAGGGTGCCACGGTGGCGGTGACGGACGTACGGGGAGAGGCACTGGCCGCTGAAACGACCGACGTGTCCGGCGCGTTCGCGTTCAGCGAGTTGCCGCAAGGCGATGTCACGGTGGTGGTGAACGCGGCGGGATTCCGGCCCGCCGCGCTCCCGGTGCGGGTGTCCGGCCCTCGACTCGGCCGTCTGGACGTGGTGTTGCGGCCCGGAGCGGAACTTCGGGGCACCGTGAGGGCAGGCGCCGCCCGCCTGCCGTTGACCGACGCGCGGGTCACGCTCGTGGACAAGGCGGGCAACGTCATCGGCACGGCGACCACCGGTCCGGACGGCGGCTACGCCTTCACCGACCTGGACGCGGGGGTCTACTCGGTGATCGCCGGCGGCTATCCGCCGGTTGCCGCGCCGGTTTCCGTGGCCGGACCAGGACATGAGCTCGACGTGGAGCTCGCTCATGCGGAGCGCTGAACGGGCCACCCGATCGGCAACCGTCGGCTGAGAGCGAGGCAGCGGTACGTACCGGTCCGCGCCCGCCCAGGGCACGGAGGGCCCGGCCGGTACGGGGCGCTCCGTGGGTTGCGTGTGGTCCGGGACCTCGCCCCCGCTCCCGGACCACCACGTGCCGCCGTGGACCGGCTCACGTGGTGTGGTCGGCGGCACGGTTCGGTTCGTAGGTGAGTTGCTTGACCTGGCGCAGGACGAGAGCCGTCTCGACCGCCTGGATGCCGTCGAGGGCACCGATCTTCTCGCTCAGATAGGTGTAGAGCTCGTCGGTGCTCGTGAAGTGGGCGGAGACGACGATGTTCTCCTTGCCCGTGGTGGCGGACACGAAGCTCACTTCCTGGTGCGCGGCGATACTGCGGCCCACGTCGGCCAGCGCACGGGGCGTCACGGTGAGCCAGAGCATGACGCTGACGTCTTGTCCCAGGGACCCCTGGTCGTACTGCAGGTCGAAGTACAGGGCGCCGGTGGAGCGCAGGGTCTCGAGCCGCCGTTTGACCGCCGACTCCGACTGGCCGGTGGCCTTGTGCAGCTCGGCCAAGGTGGCCCGGCCGTCACGGCGCAGTACCGCGAGCAGCGCCTCGTCGGCCGCGTCCGGAACGAGCGGGGCATCGAGCGGAACCGGACCGGGGAGCCGCAGCGCGGACTCCTGTTCGGGGGTGAGGGCGTGGGACTTGTTCAACCAGCCCAGTGAGCCGCCGTAGAAGGAGTGCAGGAGACAGTGGGCGGTCACACTGACGATCTGCCGGGTGCGGTGGAGCCGGCCGAAGAGCAGCTCGTCCCGCTCCTTCCGGTTGCGGGGCTTCATGCCGCAGACGACCTCGGTGCCACCCGAGATGAGGTTCACGTAGAGGGTGTCGGGGCGTCTGGCCAGAGCGTCCGCGAGTTGCTCCGCCACGTCAGGGACGCAGTGCAGTCGTACGACCCAGGTCTGCCGACCGAACCGGTCCTCGTCCGTCATGCCGAGAACGCGCACGTTGACGGTGTTGTGCAGCCTCCGGTACCGCCGGGCCACGGTCTGGTCGGAGACCCCGAGGACGGCGGCGATACGGCTGAACGGGGCGCGTCCGTCAAGCTGCAGCGCCTGCAGGATCTGGAGGTCGAGGGGGTCGAGGGTCGGCAGGCCCACCGGCTCAGGCCTCCCGGACCACGTCGGCCACCTCGTCGAGCAGTGTCCTCAGCTGTGCGGCCTTTCGGAGACCCAGCTTCTCGGCGATCCGCCCTTCGATCCCCACGATCACGGCGTCGGCATCCCGCAGGGAGTCGCGGCCGGCTTCGGTGAGGTGCAGCTCCCGCACATGGCGGTGGCGCGGGTGTGGTCGGCGTTCCAGCTGACCCCGCTCCTCCAGGCGGCCCACCTGGGAGGCCACTGCTTGGGGGGTGACGTTCAGACGCCGGGCCAGTTCCGCGCCGGTCAGACCGGGGTCGCTGTGGACGGAGATCAGCAGGGCGTACTGCGCGGCCGCGAGCCCCAGCGGTCGCAGTCGCTGATCCTTCCGGGCCTGCACCGCCCACTCCGCCCGCCGCAGCGCCCAGGTCACCCGGTCCAGTGCGTCGGCGGCGACGGACCGCTCGTCGTCGTGTGTCACGCCGCGACCCTACGGCACCTGGGCACTAGTAAACGGCCTGACAGCACTCAACCAAGTGAAGGTCTCGGGATCCCTCTCCGGGGAGGAGCGAGCAGGCCGGAGGGTGAGTCGGGCCGCCCAACCCGACGGCGGTCAGGCGGAGATCGTCGCGGCACGTGTCGGCGGGTGGCCCTCTGCGCGGGACAGGTGGCGCAGGAGATGGCCTCCGGGTTCCCCAGTGGCTCACCACGAAGGCCACCGCTTGCGGGCGATTCCCGTCCACGGGACGCGCAGTCAGTCCTCGCGAACCGTCCGGGCCACCCGGTCGAGCAGCGCCCGCAGCCGCACGGTCTCCTCCGGGCCGAGACCATCGGTGATCTGCAGCTCGATGTCGGCGATCACTTTGTCGGCCGCGCGCAGGGCATCGCGTCCGGCGTCGGTGAGGTGCAGCTCCTGCACATGCCGGTGGCGCGGGTGCTCGCGTCTCTCCAACTGTCCGCGGCTCTCCAGGCGGGCCACCAGTGAGGCGACGGCCTGCGGGGTGACGTTCAGGCGGCGGGCCAGCTCGGCGCCGGTCAGTCCCGGGTCGGCGTGCACCGAGATCAGGAGCGTGTAATGGGGGGCCGCCATGCCCAACGGGCGCAGCCGCTGCTCCTTGAGGGTCTGCACCGCCAGCTCCGCGCGGCGCAGGGCCCACGTCACCCGGTCAAGGGCGTCGAGCCCGACGGGCTCCTCATTGTCGAGAGCCTCGAGCCCGAGGGGCTCCTCGTTGTTTCGTATCACGGGAGAAGGGTACGACATTTCACTAGCATCAAACGTTTGACAGCAGTCCAGCACTTGACGAAGACTGGCCACATGACTCGTACCCTTGCTCTGATCACTGGCGCCTCCTCCGGTATCGGTGCCGCCTATGCCCGACTCCTGGCGGACGACCACGACCTCGTCCTGGTGGCGCGCCGGGCCGACCGGCTGGCCGACCATGCCAAGGAACTCCGCGCCCATGGAGCGGCCGTCGACGTGCTGCCCGCCGACCTCATGACCCACGACGGCATCGCCGCCGTCACCGACCGTCTGGCCGCCGGTGACGTCCGCATGCTGATCAGCAACGCCGGCGCCGGTGGCTACGCCCCACTCGCGGAGGTCAAGTCGGCCGACATCGACGGCCTGCTCACCCTCAACGCCGTCGCCCCCGTCCGGCTGGTCCACGCCGCACTTCCCGCGATGCTGGCGGCAGGCGAGGGCACCATCGTCACCGTCGCCTCCCTCCTCGCGTTCAGTGCGGGCAGCACCGACCCGCGAGCCCCACGGCGCACCCTGTACGTCGCTGCCAAGGCCGCCACGGTGGGCTTCACCCGCACTCTCGCCGGTGAACTCGCCGATACCCCGGTCCGCGTCCAGGTGGTGTGTCCCGGCGTCGTGGCGACCGACTGGAACAGCGGCGCCGGCCACATCATCCCCTGGGCGATGTCGCCCGAGGACGTGGCGTCGGCGAGCCTGGCCGGGCTGCGCCTCGGCGAGACCGTCTGTGCCCCCGGTCTGGAAGATCTGGACTCCGCCCTGGACGCCCTGCTCGCCGCGGAGACGGCCTTTGTCGCGGGCGGCAACCAGCCCACGCTCGCGTCCCGCTACACGGAACCGCGAGCTTAGGGCGGTCATGGCCGGCGGGTAGAGGATTGCTTCCTGTCCGCCGGCTCGCATGTAGGAGCGTTCCCTCTATCTCTTGCTCTTGGCTCCGGGTCATGAGATTGAAATTGAAGTTTCTGTGCCATGTCCCTGGTGTTGACTGGATCAATTCTGCAGAACTAACTTGGCTCCAGTTTAAGAGTGGCGAATCCGCCACCGACCGCAGGAGTTGGTCAGTCATGAGCAGCCCAGTCACCACGCCGCTCGGCGCACAGGACGACTTCGGCGTTCTCCGCGAGGTGGAAGGCAGGGTGCTCTGGCTGTCATCGGCGATCACTCACCACGCGAACCGCGTACCCGAGGACAGCGCGGTGCATGAGCTGTGCCGCCAGACCGCGCGACGGCTCCGCAGGAGCGAGCCGGTGCGCCACGCGCCGGCGGCCGTGCCCGTCGACATCGGACGGACACCGACCGGGACCGCGACCACGCAGGCCGCGCTGGGCCGGGTGCTGCTGGACCTGACCAGAGCGGCCCCCGAGGTGGCCGCCCGGGTCGTCACCGTCAGCCCCGACGTCAGCTCCAGCACGAACCTGGGCGGGTGGGTGAACAAGGTCGGCGTCTGGGCCTCCACCGATCGGCTCGACTGGTTCGCCGACGACGCCGAGACCATCCTGCACTGGCGGGAAAGACCCTCCGGGCAGCACATCGAACTGGGCATCGCCGAGACGAACCTCGTCGGCCTGATCGGCGAACTGGGCGCCTGCTGGAGCAGGTGGGGGCAGCCGCTCCTGCCGATCGGTGTGCTCTACGACCCCTTCGTGGAACGCGCCCTCGAACCCTGGTCCTTCGGCATCTACGCCGGCGGACAGTCCCTCCTGGTCGGCACCCCTTCGGGGGTCTCCCTGGCCCCGGAAGGCGGTGCGCACCAGTCGATCAAGACGCCGTCGATCGGTCTGGAGCAACCCGGCTGCGTCACCTACGAACCGGCGTTCGCCCTCGACGCCGAATGGACGTTGCTCGCCGGCCTGGCCCGGCTCGGCAGACCGGACGGCGGCTCCGCGTACGTACGGCTGTCGACGCGGCCCGTCGACCAGACACTGGCCGCCGTCCCCGGCGACCCCGCCGCGCGCGAGCGTCGCCGTCGCCAGGTCGTCGCCGGGGCTTACCCCCTGGTGCGCACCGACGCCGCCAAGGTCACCATCGCCGTGATGGGTGCGGTGGTTCCGGAGGCGCTGGCGGCCGCTGACCGGCTGGCGCAGGTCGGCGTTCCGGCGGACGTCGTGTGTGTCACCAGTCCCGACCTCCTGTACCGGGCGGTGCGCGCCAGGCAGGGTCATGAACAGGCCGAGTCCTGGGTGCTGGACCAGGTCTTCCCGGCCAACCGCGCCACGCCTTTGGTCACGGTCCTGGACGGCCATCCGCACACCCTGGCCTTCCTGGCCACCGTCAACCGTGTGCCCGTCTCCTCCCTCGGCGTGACCCGGTTCGGGCAGTCCGGATCGATCGAGGACGTCTACCGCCATCACGGTCTGGATGCGGACAGCATCGTTCGCGCAGCCCTCGACCTGACCGGCTGAGTCGCAGGTGCACCGCTGACTATCAAACGCTTGACGCTACCCAAGGGTTTGATACTCTAGTACTTGCGCGCGGCCCATGAGCCGTCGCTGAAGTCATTCACCCCGGCGCGCGTCCGCTGTCGCACAGCGGCCCTTCATCGCGCCGAAGACCGCCCCCTTCACCTGCCGTAGCCCTCGGGGTGCCGCTCTGGCGCAGGCGGTCGTAACAAAGTAGGAGAAACCCGTGACCAACAACACTCCGACGATCACGCGTGACGGAGTCATCGGACAGGACGGGAGCGAGGTGGTCACCGTCGACCAGGCCACCGGAGCCGAGTTCGCCCGGTACCCCGTGGCCGGCACGGAAGAGGCTGCCTCGGCCGTCGCCGCCGCCCGCTCGGTCGCCGGGACCTGGTGGGCCCTCGGATTCGAGGGCCGCGCGGAACGGCTGCGCGCATGGCGCCGGGAGATAGCCGTGAGCGGCGAGGAGGGGGCCGCCCTCATCCACGCGGAGAACGGCAAGCCCCTGGACGACGCCCGCGTGGAGGTGCTCGGGATTCTGGAGCACGTGCAGTTCGCCATCGAGAACGCCGAGCGTGTACTGGGACGCCGGGACGTCCCGGGCAGCCCCACCGTGCCCAATCAGCGTGCGTGGGTCGAGTACCAGCCCTACGGCGTCGTCGGTGTCATCGGCCCGTGGAACTTCCCCCTGCTCACACCGGGGGCCATCCTCATCGAGGTGATCGCGGCCGGAAACGCCGCCGTCCTCAAGCCCAGCCAGATCACGCCCGGCGTCGGGGAGTGGCTCGTCCGGACCTGGCGGCGCGCGGTCCCCGACCTCCCGGACGTCCTCCAGTGCCTCAACGGGTTCGGGGCCACGGGCCAGGCGCTCATCGAGGCCGGTCTGAACAAGCTCGCGTTCACCGGCAGTGTCACCACGGGCAGGACGGTGGCCGCCCAGTGCGCACAGACCCTGACCCCGGTTCTGCTGGAACTCGGCGGAAAGGACGGAGTCGTCGTTGCCGAGGACGCCGACCTGGACGAAGCCGCCCGCCATATCGTCTGGGGCGCCATGCAGAACACCGGGCACGGCTGCATCAGCCTTGAAGTGGCCTACGTCGTCGAGTCGGTTCACGACGCCTTCGTCGAGAAGATCAGCGACCTCGCCAAGCTGGTACGGGTCGGAAGCGGCGACGACGCGGAGATCGGACCGGTCCCTCTGCCCACCCAGATCCCGATCATCCGGGAGCACATCAAGGACGCTCTCGAGCGCGGCGCGACAGCCACGGTCGGCGGCCTCGATGCGGTGGGGGAGCGCTATGTCACTCCCACCGTCCTCGTCGGGGTGGCCCCCGACGCCCTGGCGGCGACGGAGGAGACGTTCGGGCCCACGCTCGCCGTCGTCAAGGTGGCCGACACCGAGGAGGCCATCGCCCACATCAACGGCGGTCGGTACGGACTGGGCAGCGCCGTCTTCAGCCGCGACCGCGGCGAAGCCATCGCCCGTCAACTCCGTGTCGGAATGACCAGCATCAACGACGCCCTCGTGTTCTCCATCAACCCGGCGGTGCCCTTCGGCGGTCGCGGAGACAGCGGTTACGGGCGCAAGCAGGGCGAGGAAGGACTCCGGGAGTTCGCCTACCCGCACTCCTTCACCGCCAAGACCGGCCCCGCTCAGTTCTCGGCCACGACCTTCGGCAGGCCCGCGGGCGCGATGGCCGGAGCCCTCGCCGGCGTGCGCAACAGGATCCTGGCCGAGAACGGCGAGCAGACCGACTGACGGGCAGGAGCGAACGGTCCCAGCCGAGCCCGGTCCGGCGTCCACCCCGTCACGAGACCGGTCATCGACCGGTTCGGCACCGGGTCCGAGATGACGCACCACGTCGGATCCGGTCGCCGTACGCGGCCCACCGATTCCGGGGGCCGACCACGACCGACCGACGCCCTGACCGCCGCCACGCCCCCAACGGCCGTGGCTCGAAGGGCCGTCGGACCACTCGGGAGAGACGCGCACCTTCGCGGAGCGCGACAGCACCGGCAGGACCCCGGCCAGCACCCGCGCACCATCGAGGGAGAGTGGACATGTCCGACGTTCGTCCCTTCCAAGCAGCGACTCCGTCGCCCGGCCCCACCCCCGAGCCTCCCGCAGACGCCACTCGGCGAAGATTCATCGCCGCGACCGCCGCGACCGCCGCGACCGCCGCGACCGCCGCTGCCGGTGGAGCCGCCGTGGTCGACGGCCTGCTCGCGGGGCCGTCCGCGTCGGCAGCCGAGGCCGCGTCCGGCAACCGCGCCTCCACCACGGCCGGCGGCATCCAGGCAGCCGGCCACAAGCAGCCGACGCAAGGTCCGCCGAGCCGACCCGAAGGCGGCCGTTCGAAGCACCATCGGAACACCTCGGAGGAAAAGATGCGCATCGTGGCCGTGGAAGAGGCGTTCGCCGTTCCCGGAGCCATCCGGCAGGAGGAGGCCATCCGTCAGCACATGGCCGTGCCGGAGGCCATGAAGCAGGAGTGGTTCCGACGTCTGGACGATCTGACCGACCTGCGGCTGGCGGACATGGACGCCAACGGCGTCGACATTCAGGTCCTCTCGTACTCCACGCCGGGCGTGGAAGTGATCGAGGATCCCGCGGAGGCCGTGGCGGCCGCGCGGCGGATCAACGACTATCTGGCCAAGGCGGTCGCCGCACACCCGACCCGCTTCGCGGGCTTCGCCGCCCTTCCGCTGCAGGACCCCAAGGCCGCGGTCGTGGAACTGCGGCGGGCGGTTCAGGAGCTCGGGCTCAAGGGAGTGCTGCACAACGACCATGTGCGGGGGCACTACCTGGACGAACCGCAGTTCAGGCCGGTATGGGCCGAACTGGAGCGCCTGGGTGTGACGCTGTATCTGCATCCGGCAGTGGTTCCGGCGGACAACTGGCATGTCTTCGACGGGTACCCCGTGCTGGTCGGGCCGTCGTGGGGATGGACCGCGACGACGGGTGCCCATGCGCTCCGGCTGATCTACGGCGGAGTGTTCGACGAGTTCCCGGGCGCGTCCGTGACGCTGGGCCACATGGGCGAGCTGCTGCCGTTCCAGATGTCGCGGCTCGACAGCCGCTATCCCCAGGTGCCCGTCGAGCACAGGGTGCGGCACCTGCCGTCGTACTACCTGCGGAACAACGTGTACGTCACCACCAGCGGAGTCATGTCGCATGCCGCGCTGCTGGGAGCCGTCCATGCCGTCGGTGTCGACCGGGTGCTGTTCTCCATCGACTACCCGTTCGAGTCCAGCGCCGAGGCGGTGGGGTTCCTGCGGTCCGCGCCGTACGCGCCGGCCGACCTCGGGCGCATCGCGCACGCCAATGCCGAGCGCGTTCTGGGACTGTGAACGACCATCGTTCCGTGTAGTCCCGGATTTTTCCTCACCCGCAGTGCGATCGAAGGAGTCACGATGCCGAAAGCGGTGCGATTCGCGGAGTACGGGGGCATCGACGTACTGAACGTGGTCGACGTCGAACGGCCCGAGCCCGGTGCCCGCCAGGTACTGGTCAAGGTGGTGGCCGCCGGGATCAACCCGGGCGAGGCCGCGATCCGGCGGGGGTTCCTGCATGACAGGTTTCCGGCGACGTTCCCGTCAGGTCAGGGCAGTGACCTCGCCGGAATCGTCGAGGAACTCGGCGCGGGAGTCACCGTATTCGCCGTCGGTGACGAGGTGATCGGTTTCACCCACAGCCGGGCCAGTCACGCCGAGTACGTGATCGTCGAGGAGGACCAGCTCATTCGCCGGCCGGCGGGCGTCCCGTGGGAGCAGGCCGGCGCGCTCTACGTCGCCGGTGCCACGGCGTACGCGGCGGTCCATGCCGTCAAGGTCGAGCGTGGCGAGACCGTCGTCGTCTCCGGAGCCGCCGGCGGCGTGGGCTCTCTTGTCGTACAGCTCGCGCTGCACGCCGGGGCCACCGTCATCGGTCTGGCAAGCGAGCCGAACCACGCATGGCTCGCCGGACTCGGAGTGATTCCGGTGACGTACGGCGAGGGTGTCGGCGACCGCGTCCGTACCGCGGCGCACGGCACGGTCGACGCCTTCATCGACACCTACGGCGCTCCCTACATCGAACTGGCGCTGGAACTCGGCGTGCCCGGTGAGCGGATCAACACGATCATCGACTTCGCGGGCGCGGCGAAGCACGGCACCAAGGCGGAGGGCAGCGCGGCGGCGGCAAGCGCCGACGTGCTGCGCGAACTCGCCGAGCTGATCGCCGACGGTGCTCTGGAGATCCCCATCGCCCATGTCTACGGGCTCGACGAAGTCCGGGAGGCCTTCCGGGAGTTGGAACGTCGGCACACGAGGGGAAAGATCGTGCTCAAGCCCTGACGGGCCTCGGTCCTGCGGTCGGGGGCGGGTGCTGCCGTCATTCACAGCCCCTGACCGATGTCCCGCGCGGTCGCGAGCAGAGGCTGGGACAGTTCAGCGAGCCTTGCGCGGGTGCAGCGAACGGACGGAGCCGCCACGACCACGGCAGCCACGGTGGCGTCCGTACGGTCGCGCACACACGCGCCGACGGCGTGCACTCCGCGCTCGCTCTCCTGGAGATTGATGGCGTATCCGTGGCGGCGCACGGACACCAGTTCGTTCATCAGGCTCTCGAAGTCCTTGGGAGACTTGGCGCGGCCCCCGGGGAGCCCGTTGGGGTAAAGGGCCCGGACCCGGTCCGCGGGCAGTGCCGCGAGCAGGGCCTTGCCGCCCGAGGTCACGTGCGCGGGCAGGAGTGTGCCGGTGCGGTAGCTGACGCGCAGCGCCTGGGGACCCTCCACGCCGTCGAGGAAGCGGCTGCCGTTGCCCTCGAGCACCATCAGGTGGGTCGTCTCGCGGACGGCGTCCGCCAGCCCCTGCAGGTGAGGGTGGGCGACAGTGATCAGGTCCGGGGGAGGGGCCGCCTGGCTTCCCCTGATCGCCTGGAGAGCCGGGCCCGGCCGGTACACCTTGTGGCGGTCCTGTGCCGCGAATCCCTCGAACACGAGCATCGCGAGGATCCGGTGCGCCGTCGACCGCGCGACGCCGAGCCGGTCGGCGACGTCCATCACCCGGAGCTCGTCGAGCTCGTGCAGCAGCCGTACGACGCGCAGGGCGTTGCCGGCGGCACTCACCGGATACGAGGGGCTGGGCGAGGAACCGCCTGAATTCTCCATAGAGGAATTCTACCTCTCAGCGATTCCGGTCAGAGGAAACCGTACGTAGCGTCATGGAGCAGCGCGGAACGAGCGCGCTTCTTCCGGCGGTCGCCGAACACACGACGTGGAGGTTTCCGTGACCGACACCACCAGCGAACAGACCGAGCGCAAACTGCTTGACGAGCTGTACGCGGACTTCGAGGACGCGGGCCTGATCCCGCTGTGGACCCAGGTGGACGACCTCATGCCGATGTCGCCGCAGCCCGCCGCGGTCCCGCACCTGTGGCGGTGGGCCGACCTGCTGCCCATCGCACAGCGCTCCGGCGAGCTCGTACCGGTGGGACGTGGCGGCGAGCGCCGCGCCATGGCCCTGTCCAACCCCGGCCTTCCGGGCCTCCCTTACGCCACCGCGACCCTGTGGACCGCGATCCAGTACCTGGGGCCCCGTGAGGTCGCCCCCTCGCACCGGCACAGCCAGGGAGCCTTCCGGTTCGTGCTCGAAGGCGAAGGCGTGTGGACCAACGTCGACGGGGACGCGGTGGCGATGCGGCGCGGTGACCTGCTGCTCACGCCGAGCTGGGCCTTCCACGAGCACCAGAACGTCACCGACCAGCCGATGGCCTGGCTCGACGGCCTCGACATCCCGCTCGTCTCCCAACTCGACGCCGGTTTCTTCGAGTTCGGCCCCGACGAGCTCTCCACCCGCGAAACCCCCGAGCGCTCGCGCGGCGAACGGCTGTGGGGCCACCCCGGGTTGCGCCCGATCGGCCGACCCGACCAGCCCAACTCCCCGCTCGGCGCCTACCGCTGGGAACACACCGACGCCGCCCTGACCGCTCAGCTGGAGCTGGAGGACGAAGGCGTACCCGGTGTGATCGAGCCCGGGCACGCCGGAGTCCGCTTCTCCAACCCCACCACCGGCAGGGACGCCCTGGTCACGATGCGCACCGAGATGCGCCGACTGCGGGCCGGCACGCAGACCGTGCCGGTGCGCACGGTCGGTTCCGCGGTCTGGCAGGTGTTCGAGGGCGAGGCGGTCGCCCAGGTCGGCGACAAGGTCTTCGAGATCGCCAAGGGGGACCTGTTCGTCGTCCCGTCCTGGTGCGAGGTCTCACTGTCCGCCCGTACCCGGGTCGACCTCTTCCGCTTCAGCGACGAGCCCGTCTACGAGGCCCTGGGCCTCGCCCGCACCTCCCGAGGAGAACAGAAGTGAAGCTCGCCACCATCCGCGTCAACGGCACCACGCGCGCCGTCCGCGTCGACGACGACAAGGCAGTGGACCTCGGTGAGAACGACCTGGTGACCTTCCTGCGCCACACCGACTGGGCGGAGCGCGCCGCGGACGCCGCAGGCGACACCTACGAAGGCGCCCTGGACTACGCCCCCGTGGTCGTCGCGCCGGAGAAGGTCGTCTGCGTCGGCCTCAACTACCGCACCCACATATTGGAGATGGGCCGCGAACTCCCCTCGCATCCCACGCTGTTCTCCAAGTTCGCTCGGGCGCTGGTCGGCGCCTACGACGACGTGACCCTGCCCGCCTCCTCCACGCAGATGGACTGGGAGGCCGAACTCGGCGTCGTCATCGGGGCCGAGGTCCGGCACGCCGACCCGGAACAGGCGCGGGCCGCGATCGCCGGGTACACCGTGCTCAACGACGTCACCGCCCGCGACTGGCAGTACCGCACCACCCAGTGGGACCAGGGCAAGACCTTCGAGGCCACCACGCCCGTCGGACCGTGGCTGGTGACCGCCGACGACCCCGCGGTGTCCGCCCAGGGCCTGAGCCTGACCTGCGAGGTCGACGGCGACACGGTCCAGAAGGCCGACACCGGCGACCTCGTCTTCGAGCCGGCCGCACTCGTCGCGTACCTGTCCGAGATCGTCACCCTCGTGCCCGGTGACGTCATCGCCACCGGCACGCCGGGCGGGGTCGGCCACGCCCGCAAGCCCGCCCGCTATCTGCAGGACGGCTCGGTCCTCGTCACCCGGATCGAGGGGATCGGCGAGACCCGCAACACCTGCCGCCGGGAGACGCGGTGAGCGCACGTCCGGCGGCGATGCTGGAGCGGGCGGCCAAGGGCACGGCGGCCTTCGAAGCCTCCGTGCACCGGCTGACCGACCCAGGATTCACCAGGCCCTCGAACCTGCCGGGCTGGAGCCGGGCCCACGTCGTCGCCCATGTCGCCCGCAACGCCGATGCCCTCGTCAACCTGCTGACCTGGGCGCGGACAGGTGTCGAGACGCCCATGTACGCGAGTGGCGACCAGCGGGCGCGCGAGATCGAGGAGGGTGCCCGGCGCCCGGCCGAAGAACTGCGTGCGGAGCTGCTCGCGGCCGACGGCCGTCTCGCCGCGGCACTCGCCGCACTGCCCGACGAGCGCTGGACAGCGACCGTCCGCACCGCGCGAGGCCGTGAGGTGCCCGTCTCCCAGGTGCCCTGGCTGCGGGTGCGCGAAGTGTGGGTCCACGCCGTCGACCTGAACGTCGACGCCGGCTTCGACGACGTGCCGCACGAGGTGTGCGCCGCGCTCCTCGACGACGTGACCGCCGCCTTCCGGGCCCGCCCGGACTGTGCCCCCGTCGAGCTGCGGGCCAAGGACGCCGACCGCACCTGGCTCCTGGGCGCGTCCGCCGGTGCGGAACCGGTCGGGGTGAGCGGTGACCTGGCCGGCCTGGCCGCCTACGCGACCGGGCGCCCCGTTCCCGGCCCCCTGTACCCGACCGGCGGGGCACCCCTGCCCACGCTGCCCGCGTGGCTGTGAGCACGAAGGAAAGACAATGAGAGTTGCCTGCATCGGCGCGGGTCCCGGAGGACTGTTCTTCGCCACGCTGCTGAAGCGGAACCGGCCCGACGCCGAGGTCGTGGTCTTCGAACGCAACCGCCCCGACGACACGTTCGGCTTCGGAGTGGTCTTCTCCGACGCCACCCTCGACGCCATCGACGCCGCAGACCCCGTCCTCAGCGAGGCGCTGGAGAAGCACGGCCGGCACTGGGACGACATCGAGGTCCGCGTGCACGGCGCACGGGAGCGCGTCGGCGGCATGGGCATGGCGGCTGTCGTACGCAAGACGCTGCTGAGCCTGTTGCAGGAACGGGCGCGCACCGAGGGCGTTCGGATGCGTTTCCAGCACGAGGTCCGCGATCCCGCCGAGTTGGACGACTTCGACCTGGTCGTGGTGTGCGACGGCGCCAACAGCCGCTTCCGCACCCTGTTCGCCGACGACTTCGGACCGGCAGCCGAGGTGGCGAGCGCGAAGTTCATCTGGTTCGGCACCTCGTACATGTTCGACGGGCTCACCTTCGTCCATCAGGACGGCCCGCACGGTGTCTTCGCCGCGCACGCCTATCCGATCAGCGACTCGCTGAGCACCTTCATCGTCGAGACCGACGCGGACTCCTGGGCGAAGGCCGGACTCGACGCCTTCGATCCCTCGGCGCCGCCGGGCCTGAGCGACGAGAAGAGCAAGAGCTACCTGGAAGACCTGTTCCGCGAACAGATCGACGGGCACCCGCTGGTCGGCAACAACTCCCGGTGGGCCAACTTCGCGACTCGCAGGGCCCGTTCGTGGCGGCGCGGGAAGTGGGTGCTGCTGGGCGACGCCGCGCACACCGCGCACTTCTCCGTCGGGTCCGGCACCAAGATGGCCATGGAGGACGCGGTCGCGCTGGCCGAGGCCCTGGGACAGGCGCCGCACAGCGTGCCGGAGGCGCTGGAGATCTACGAGGAGCGCCGCCGCCCCAAGGTCGAGAAGATCCAGAACTCGGCGCGGCCCAGCCTGTCCTGGTGGGAGCACTTCGGCCGCTACGTCCGTACGCTCGACGATCCGACGCAGCTCGCCTTCCACTTCCTCACCCGCAGCATCCCGCGCGGCAAACTCGCCGTGCGCGACGCGGCGTACGTGGACCGCGTCGACGGATGGTGGCGGCAACGCCACGAGACGCCGCCCCTGGAGACACCTTTCCGCGGTGGGCCGTTCCGGCTCCCGTCGCGCCGAGTTACGGCCGGTGACGGTCTTCTGACCGGGACCGACGGCACCGACATCCCCATGGTCCCCTTCAGCGGTCAGGCGTCCGGGGCGGGCGTGTGGATCGAGGCACCGGACACCGAGGAGGGCCTGCCGCTCGCCCTCGACCAGGTGCGGGAGACCGCGGAATCGGGCGCCCCGCTCATCGGCGTATGCGGCGGCACGGCGCTGACCCGCGTACTGATCGCGGAGGAGGCCCGGTTCGCACACGGCCTGCCCGCCGCGGTCATCGGCGCGTACGACGACGACAGCGCGACCACGCTCCTGCTGTCCGGCCGGGCCGACCTCGTCGGAGGCGCCAAGTGACCGCCCTGGACCCACTGTTCGCACCCCGAGCGATCGCCGTGCTCGGCGCTTCCGCCACGCCCGGAAAGCTCGGCGCGGCGATGACCGACTCCCTGTCCTCCTTCCCGGGACCGGTGATGAAGGTCAACGCCGGCCGCCCGGACCCCGATCGGGGCTTCTTCCCGACCGTCGCCGCGGCCGCCCAGGCCCACGGCATCACACCGGACCTGGTCGTCTCCTGCATTCCTGCCGCCGTGACCGCCGACGCCCTGCGCGAGGCGGCGGCCGTCGGTGCCCGCGCCGCACTCGTGTGCGCCGGCGGGTTCGCCGAAGCCGGCGGTGAGGGTGCGCTGTACCAACAGGCGTTGGCCGAGGTGGTGCGGGACACCGGCATCCGGATCCTGGGGCCGAACACCTCCGGCTTCCTCGCCCCTCACCGACGACTCACGGCCAGTTTCGTCCCGGGCGTGGCCGACCTGGAACCGGGCCCGGTGGCGGTCGTGGCCGCGAGCGGCGGCGTGAACCACGCGCTGGCCTTCGCCCTCGCCGAGGCCGGCGTCGGCCTGCGCCTCGGGGTCGGCCTCGGCAACAGCCTGGACGTCACCCAGGGCGACGTCCTGCGCCACCTCGCCGAGGACGAGGGCGTACGGGCCGTCGCCCTGCACGTGGAGACCGCCGCGGAAGGCCGCCGCCTCACCGAGGCGGTACGCCGCCTGACCGATCGGGTCCCGGTGGTGGCCCTGGTCGTGGGCCGCAGCGACATCGGCGACTTCGCCCGCTCCCACACCGGTGCCCTGGCCACCTCCTGGCGCGTGACCAGGACGGCCCTGCGCCAGGCCGGAGCCGTCCTCGTCGACGACGAGCGCGACCTCGTCGACGCCGTCACCGCGCTCAGCCGGGTACGGCTCCCCGCCCACCCCCGCCCGGGCATCGGCCTGGTCACCGCACAGGCCGGGCCCGGACTGCTGCTCACGGACGACCTGCGCTCCCACGGCATCCAGGTTCCCCCGCTGGTCGAACGCACGGTGAAGGAGCTGCGCGAGCTGCTCCCGGCCCTCACCTATCTGAACAACCCCGTCGACACCGGCCGCCCTTCGCCCGTCCTCACGCAGGTGGTGGAGCGCGTCTCGGAGGACCCCGGCATCGACGTCACAGCCGTGTACGGGCTGCTGGAACCCACCGCGGTGGACCTCCCGGTCGCACTGACCGCCGCGCGTACGGCCACTCCGCTCGTCGCCGTCGTCGGCGGACCCGTGGAGCAGGCGCGGCGGACCCGCCGGGAACTCGGTGAGGCCGGCATTCCCTGCGCGGCCACGCCGGCCTCCGGATCGGCGATGGTGCGCGCCCTCGTCGAGGATGCGGCCGCCCGTGCCCGGCTGGAGGCCGTCGTCACCGCCTCCGACGCCCCCACCCTCCCCCCGCCGGGCCCGGTCGACGAGCACACCGCCAAGGGCGTCCTCGCCGACTTGGGCATTCGTACGCCCGTACGGCGCGCGTGTGCCGACCCCGCCGAGGCGCACGCGGCTCTCGACGAGCTCGACGGACCGGTCGTCGTGAAGATCCTCGACGCTGAGATCCTGCACAAGACGGAAGTCGGTGGGGTCCAGGTCGGCATCCGCACGCACGACGAGCTCGACGAAGCCCTCGTCCGTATGCCCGCGAGCCCCGCGCTGCTGGTCGAACAGATGGCCCCCGCGGGACCCGAACTCATCGTCGGCATACGCCGAGACCCGGTCTTCGGCCCCGTGCTGGCTCTGGGCGCCGGGGGCACGGCCGCCGAAATGCTCGGCGACATCTCCCTGCGTCTCGCGCCCCTGTCCGCGCACGAGGCCCACGCGATGCTCGACGAGCTCGCCACCCGCCAGATGTTCCTCGGCGCGCGCGGCGCCACCCCGGTCGACCGCGCCCGACTCACCCACGTGCTGCTCGCCCTGGCCTCCCTCGCCGCCGACAACACCGTGGCCGAGTGCGAGATCAACCCTTTGCGCGTCCTGCCCGACGGCGACGTCGTCGCGCTCGACGCCGTACTGCTGCTGCGTGACCCCCGGGATCAAGGAGGATCCGATGACGCGTGAGGGATTCGTGCCCTGGCCCAAGGAGGCGGCCGACCGCTACCGCGAGGCCGGCCACTGGCGTGGCAGGCCGCTCGGCTCGTACCTCCACGAATGGGCCGAGGCCTACGGCGACACGGTGGCCGTCGTGGACGGCGACACCCGCCTGACGTACCGTCAACTCATTGACCGAGCCGACGGATTGGCGTGCCGACTACTGGACAGTGGTCTTCACCCCGGTGACGCGATGCTCGTCCAGCTGCCCAACGGCTGGGAGTTCGTCACACTCACTCTTGCCTGTCTGCGGGCCGGAATCGCTCCGGTGATGGCGCTGCCCGCGCACCGCGGTCACGAACTGCGCTACCTGGCCGCCCATGCCGAGGTCACCTCGATCGCCGTACCGGACCGACTCGGCGACTTCGACCACCAGGCCCTGGGGCGAGACGTCGCCGAAGTTACCCCGAGCGTTCGGCTGTTGCTCGTCGCGGGTGGCACGGCAGGCATCGACGCCACGGATCTGCGCGCCCTGGCCGAACCGGCCGACGACCCGGTCGCCGCACGGGAGCGGCTCGACCGGATCGCCCCGGACAGCGGCGACATCGCCGTCTTCCTGCTCTCCGGCGGCACGACCGGACTGCCGAAGCTCATCACCCGCACCCATGACGACTACGAGTACAACGCGCGCCGCAGCGCCGAGGTCTGCGGCCTCGGCTCCGACTCCGTCTACCTGGTGGCGCTGCCCGCCGGACACAACTTCCCCCTGGCCTGTCCCGGCATCCTGGGCACCCTCATGAACGGCGGACGGGTCGTCCTGGCCCGCACCCCGGACCCCGACAAGGTTCTGCCGCTGATGGCCGCCGAGGGCGTGACAGCCACCGCCGCCGTACCGGCCGTCGTCCAGCGCTGGATCGAAGCGGTGGCCTCCGGCCGCCACCCCGCCCCGCCGGCTCTACGGCTGTTGCAGGTGGGCGGAGCCCGTCTCGCGCCGGAGGTCGCCCGCCGCGCCGAACCCGCGCTCGGCGGCACGCTCCAGCAGGTGTTCGGCATGGCGGAGGGGCTGCTGAACTACACGCGCCTCGACGACCCCGACGACATCAAGATCGAGACGCAGGGGCGCCCCATGTGCCCGGACGACGAGATCCTCGTCGTCGACGCCTCCGACGACCCGGTCCCGCCCGGCGAGATGGGCGCCCTGCTCACCCGCGGCCCGTACACCCCGCGCGGCTACTACCGGGCCGCCGAGCACAACGCCCGCGCGTTCACCCCCGACGGCTGGTACCGCACCGGTGACGTCGTACGGCTGCACCCGTCGGGCAACCTCGTCGTCGAAGGACGAGACAAGGACCTCATCAACCGGGGCGGCGAGAAGATCTCCGCCGAGGAGGTCGAGAACCTCATCTACCGCCTGCCCGGTGTCGCCCGTGTCGCCGCCGTCGCGAAGGCCGACCCCGACCTGGGGGAGCGGGTGTGCGCGGTCGTGGTCGTCGAACCGGGGACCCACCTGACCCTCGAATCGGTCCGTGCCGCCCTCACCGCGATGCAGGTGGCGCGATACAAGCTCCCCGAAGACCTGCTCGTCGTGGAGGAGTTGCCGCTGACGAAGGTCGGCAAGATCGACAAGAAGCGCCTGAGGGGTGTCGTCCGTGGCACGGAAGACTCCGTGGAGGTGGTGTGACGGCGCTCGCCGCCGTCAACGCCGGCACTTCGAGCAACCTGCCGGCCCGTCAGCGGTCGTCATTCCCCTTCGCAGATGCCCTCGACCGCGAACTTCTGGTACAGGTGCGGGTAGGCGACGGTGCCGGCCGGGTAGCCCGCCAGGTGCGAGGCGAACTCCGGCGTGCCGAGCGCCGCACGGAGGTGCTCGGTGGATTTCCAGACGGCGACGTTCGTGAAGAGCCGGCTGCCACCGATGCCCCGGTACAGCTGCACCGAGAGCAGGCTTCCCGACTTCTTCATGTACTCCGCGTCGTCCGTCCAGGCGGCCACCACCTCGTCCTCCTTGCCCTCCGGGGCGACAAAGGTGTTGATGATGGTGACCGGGCCGGCCTTCTCTTTCTGCTGGTCGTGGAAGTGGGTGGACTCGTCGAGGTGGCCGAAGCTGAGCATGATTCCTCCATGAACTCGCGTGCGGTGAGTGGTGATCGGTTCGGGTGAGGGGCCGGGTCCTGTGGCCCCCGCCCGTGGTCTGCGGTCAGGCGTGGTGCTTGTCGAGGAAGTCGGTGATGAGCTGCAGCCACTCCTCGGTCCGCTCCAGCATCGGCAGGTGGCCGGTGGCGATCTCCGCGAGCTGGGCGCCGGGGATGGCCTCGGCGAGCCGGCGGTGCAGGTCGGTGGAGACGAGCCGGTCGTCGGTGGTCGAGACGACCAGGGTGGGCACCGTGAGGCCGGCGAGGTCGTCCCGGACGTCGACCTGGCCGACGAGGTCGGTCTGCTCGGAGCTGCCGTCGGCCGCACCGGCGGCGACGTAGCCGAGGGTCTGCCGCAGTTGCTCGGCCGGCATGGACTCCAGTGCCTGGGTGCCGAGGGCCACCATGAGCTGGAATTCGGCGAGCAGTTCGCGGTCGCCGGACGCGGCGATCTTGCTCCAGACCGAGGAGGCGAGAGCGAGCCGGTTGTCGCGGTGCGGGAAGGCGGCGGTCAGGACGAGTGCGGTGACGCGCTCGGGGTGGCGGGCGGCGGCGCGGACGGCGACCGGGCCGCCGAGGGAGTAGCCGGACACGGCGAAGTGGTCGATGCCCTCGGCGTCGGCGGCGGCGACGAGCTGGTCGGCGAGGTCGTCGACGGACAGCGGGGTGGTGGAGCGGGGGGTGTCGCCGCTGCCGGGGTAGTCGATGCCGACGACCGTGTGGCGGGCGGCGAGGGCCTCCAGGACGGGGCCGTAGGTGCCGGCCAGGCTGCTGCCGGCGCCGTGGGCGAGGAGCAGGCCGGGGCCGGAGCCGAGGCGAGTGCGGGCGAACGTGGGTGCGGTCAGGTTGCGAGGTGACATGGCATGTCTGCCTTTCGAATGCGTCGACACACGAGAATCATCCAGGGCGTGTGATTACTTCCTCAGGTCTATCACACGCTACGTATGATTCGGGCCTGTGACGTCAATCACACGCGCCGTATGATGTGCCGGTAGGGTGGCGGCATGAAGCAGCCCCTCCACCGCCGACAGCCGACCCAGAGCAACCCACGCGTGCAGCGCACCCGCAACCGCGTGCTGGCCGTCGCGCGGGAACTGCTGCCTCAGGTCGGACCGGCCGGGCTGACCTACGCCCTGCTGGCCGAGCGGTCGGACGTCACCCGCCAGACGCTCTACCGGCACTGGCCCACGCGAGCCGCGCTCCTCTTCGACCTCGTCCTCGAAGGGCCCGACCTCGGTACCTACCCCGAACCGGGCAGCGACGTCCGCGAGGTGGCCACCGCCTGGCTGAAGAGCCTGCGCGCCGGCGTCAGCGTGCCGGCCGTACGAGCCGCGGCCCTGGCCGTCACCGCCCAGGCCGACCATGACCCCGACAGCGCCCGGGCGCTCGTCCGCATCGGCGAGGACCGCCACGCCGGCTTCAACAGGCTGTTGGAGCCTGCCGGCGTCCAGATCGGCGAAGACGAGTTCACCCTCCTGTACGGGCCCGTCCTCGCCCGGCTCTTCCTCGACCGCGGCCAGGTCACCGACGCCTTCATCGACGCCGTCGTGGCCCAATGGCTCACCACGCTGCAGCATGCCGACGTAGCGCGGGACTCCCAGTAGCAGTCATTGGCTTCATGGAAGCTTCATGTGCTGACTGGTAGGTGCTTTATGAGGCGGCTGTTGTCTGGTGGTCATGCACGTAATCGTTGATCACCCTGTTGTGCGGCGCGTTCCTGCGGCTGGGGTCGGCCAGGCAGGTGGAGCCCGCCGGGCACGAGGTCGGCGATGACGTGCCGCATGAAGAAGCAGCCAACCTGTGCGACGAGGGGCCCGGCGACGTTGCTCGCGGGGTCGCTCCACGGCCGACTGCCGGCCGGCGTCCACGCCTGAGCGCTGGATCAACCTGTTGGCGACAACAGCCCCTTCCGAGGGGTGACTTGGCCCCTTGCGCTCCCTGATCGGCCTCGCCGCGCGTCCGTCCGAGGAGAGAGCGCCGCGGGGACCATCGCCCTTCTGCGCAGGCCCTGCCGGCCTGTCGACGGCGCCGTGACGCACGCACACACGACCTGACTCGCACACAGCATGAAGAGGGGAACCGGGAAATGAACCTGCGACGGAACATCTCGCGTCGAAGGATGATCGAAGGGGCATCGGCCGCGGCGCTCGTCACGGCGGCCGCGGCCACGGTCCCCACGGCCATGGCCAGTCCGGAGGCGGCAGCGTCCGACCCCGGGCTGCCGAAGGGCAACTGGCGTATCGACACCCACGCGCACTACTCCCCGGACGTGTACAACGACTACCTGAAGCGCTACGGCCTCCTCGGCGCCATCACCGGGGCGTACGGTCCGTGGTCGGTCGACCGGCACCTGGCCTTCATGGACCAGTACCGGATCCAGGCCAGCGTCCTGTCCTTCGGCGACCTTCAGGTCACCGTCGGCCCGGTCGACGACCGGCGCGCCACCGCCCGCGCGGTCAACGGCTACGCCCGCGACCTCGTGCGGACCCGCGGCGACCGGTTCGGGATCTTCGCGGTCACCCCGATGCCCGACATCGAGGGCTCGGTGGCCGAGGTGGACCGCGCGCTCGGCGAACTGGACCTCGACGGCATCTGCCTGCTCACCAACTACCAGGGCACCTACCTGGGGGATCCGTCCTTCGCACCGCTGTACGAGATCCTCAACGACCGGGATGCCTACGTCTACGTCCACCCGACGGGTCCGGAGGTGAACCCGGCTCCGAAGCTCTGCTTCGGCCCCGACATCCCGGCCGGGAACAACGTCTTCGAGTACACCTTCGACGCGACCCGTGCGATGACGAGCCTGATCTACAACGGTGTCCTGCGGGACTACCCGAACATCCGCTGGCACTTCACGCACTCCGGCGGGGCGCTGCCGTTCCTGGCCTACCGGCTCGCGACCCGGCACTCGGCCTTCCCGCCGTTCAACGAGGTGCTGCCGGAAGGCCCCCTCAAGTACATCAAGCGGCTCTACTTCGACGACGCACAGGCGTTCACCGCCGCGCAGTTGCAGCCGCTGTCGTCCCTCGTGCCCGCCGACCACATCATGTTCGGCAGCGACTGGCCGGCGACCCGCCACCTCTACGCGGCCGACAACGTCGAGACCATGCCCTTCCTCAAGGGCAGCCTGCCGCTTCTCCAGGCAGGCGACCCCGAACCGACCGTCGACGAGATCTACAACCGGCGCCAGCGGATCGCTCTCGAGCGGACCAACGCGCTTGAGCAGTTCCCGAAGCTGAAGGCGCGCATACGCCGCGCCGCCTCTCACTGAACCGCGCGTCCGTACGCCGGCCCGGCCCGCCCCCGCTGCCCGGCCGAGGGGCGCGGGCGGGGCTCTGCGCAAAGGCCGGTGCCGGGTGACGAGGAGGCCATCGACGGACCGAAGCACTCCTGCCGGAGAACCTCTTGGGCCACCCCCGGCTGCCGGCCCGACCAGAGCGGCGCCGGCCACGACAGACGCCGTACGCTGGCGGCATTCGAGGCCTTCTGCCCCCATGCCGCCGCTGTCCCCGCGGCGGCCGTGACGACCTCCCCCTCCCACTTCTCACCCCGGCACTGGAAAGCGAGCACGATGGGTACGCAGCGGGTTCTGGTCGTCGATGACGAGCCCAAGATCCGCATGACCGTGCGCGGCTACCTGGAGGCGGACGGGTTCCACGTCATCGAAGCCGCGGACGGGCCGTCCGCCCTGCGGGCGGTCACCCGCGACCGGCCGGACCTCGTGGTGCTCGACGTGATGCTTCCGGGCCTGGACGGATTCCAGGTCCTGCGCCGCATCCGGGAGGCGAGCCAGATCCCGGTGATCATGCTCACCGCCCGGGACGAGGAGGTCGACCGGCTGATCGGCTTCACCACCGGCAGCGACGACTACGTCACCAAGCCGTTCAGCCCCCGCGAACTGGCCCTGCGCGTCCGCGCCATCCTGCGGCGCACCGACAGCCGATCGGCGGCGGACCACGAGGACGGCGTGCTGCGCTTCGAGGGACTGACGGTCGATCCCGAGACACGGACCGTGCTGGTCGATGCCGACCGGACGGTGGAGCTGTCCGCTCTCGACTTCGATCTCTTGTCCGCGATGGCCCGTGCCCCCGGGCGGGTCTTCACCCGGCGCGGTCTGCTGGCCCAGGTGTGGGGCGATGACTTCTTCGGCGACGAGCGCGTCGTGGACGTACACATCCGCACCCTGCGGCGCGCGCTGGGCGACGACGCGGGCGCACCCCGGTTCGTGGGCACCGTCCGCACCATCGGCTACCGGTTCATCGGGCGCCCCGCCTAGCGGCCGGGAAGGACACCCACCCATGCCTGGCTCCCGCTTTCCGGTCTACCACCGGTCTCGTGCGCGGCTGCGCCGAATCAAGGAACGTCTGTCGCTCCGCAACCGGCTGGTGCTCTCGCACGTCATGGTGCTCCTTCTGGCACTGGCGGCCATGGCGGGGATCAGCGCGCTGATCGAGGTGTGGCTCGGTTTTGCCGACATCCAAGGCGACGTGGTCCTGCAGGTCGGCCTGTTGTTCGGAGGGGCCGCGGCTTTCCCGGCGTCCGTCGCCCTGTCCCGGTTTCTGCTGCGTCCGCTCGACAGGGTGCGCGCCGCCACGCGCCGGCTCGCCGAGGGGCACTACGACGACGTCCTCGAACTTCCCAGCGAGCCGGGCCTGGCAGCGCTGGTCGAGGACGTCAACACCCTGGCGGCAGCCCTCGCCGACACCGAGCGCCGCCGCGCCCGGCTGATCTCCGAGGTCGCCCACGAGATGCGCACCCCGATCACCATCCTTCGCGGCCAGATCGAGGGCCTGGCCGACGGCATCTTCACCCCGGACGAGGCGATGTTCGCCTCTCTCGCCGACGACCTCGACCGGCTGCAGCGCCTGGCGGGCGACCTCTCCAGCCTGTCCCGGTCGGAGGAGGGCGCCTTCGACCTTCGCCGCGAACCCTCCGACGTGGCCATGCTGGCTCGGAGCACAGCCGAGCGACTGCGTCCTCAGTACGACGACCAGATGGTGACCCTCGTCGTTGACGCCGACACACCCGTGGCCGTTTTCTGCGACCCGGACCGGATCACGCAGATCCTGGTGAACCTGCTCGGCAACGCACTGGCCGCATGCGATCGACAGGGACATGTGGCGTTGTCCGTGCACGCCGAACCGTCTCCCGCGCGCCGTGTGATCGTCCGCGTCATGGACGACGGCATCGGCATCGCCGAACACGACCGGGAGCGCATCTTCCACCGCTTCGAACGCCTTGAGCATCCCGGCCGACCCGCAGCCGCCGGCGGCAGCGGCATCGGCCTGACCATCGCCCGGGGCATCGCCCGAGCCCACGGCGGAGACATCACCGCGGAATCCGCCGGCCTGGGCAAGGGAGCGACGATCACCTTGCAGCTACCGCAGGATCACGTTCCCGGGGGCGGCCTGCCTCCGTTCTCTCCCTGACCCATCGACTGCGGAGCGGCGGTGACGAACACGTCGCGGCGCATGAGACGGTCGGCGACGCTCGGATCAGGAGGAGGCGGCCGCGCCCTACGGCCGGCCGGCCGCTGTTCCCGCAGCGGCCTCCTTCTTGTTCCAAGCCGCCAGGCGCCGCCGGTAGTTCATGCCCGAACAGAAGCCAAGCTGCTGCGGCAGGTACTCCCACCGGATGCACGTGTTCAGCCCGATCAGGTTCCAACGGCGTGACCAGTGACGGCAGTTCACCGACACGGCTTCTGCAGGACCCTTTAGTCCGGGCGACCAGTCGGAAGGTTCGGGCCCGGCCGCCCGCGTCGCGCACGCGACTTCCGTAGGTTGGCGACGTTGCCGCAGGTCCGCACGTCGTGCCAGACACCGCTGGTGTTGCGGGAGTTGTCCCAGAAGGCCACCGCGCACAGCGGATTACGGCACAGCTTCAAGCGGCGCCACGTTCCAGCGAGTTGGGCGTCGTAGATCGCCAGGAGCACCTGTTGGCCGAGCGCGGGAATGCCCACCGAGCCCGGCACGAGCCTCACGGATCCGTCTGCTTCGAGCCGAAGGCGGGCGACTGATTCGACGGCTGCCTGCCTGTCGCCGTCGTCGCGATCCGGGCCGTGGTCGCGCTCGACCAACGACCGCCGTATCGCGTCACGCAGCGTCCGGAGATCGCCCACGCCCGGGCTGTCGCCCGCGACCCCGTAGGTGTCCAGCCACCGTGCCGCGGTATCCGGCGCGTCCAGGAGGTCCGGGACATCGCCGCCGGCCCTCCGGATGGAAGCGGTGTTCAGCAGGTCCTGAACGATCCGCAGCTCGCCGGGTGCCACCGCGACGCCGAAGCGACTGTTGCCGTCGCCGCCCGCGTGCCCGGCGCCGATGTCTGGACCGTCCTTCCCGTGCTCCTCCATGACATAAGTGTACACGTTTTGCATGCGCCAGGCTGACGGCCACCCTACGGAGAAATGGAGCATCCGGCCTGGCAATGACAGAGGTGTCAGTCATACGGTTATGTCACGACGATCGAGAGGATTGACTGTGATCACTTATCCGGACCGAGGGAATACCGCCCTGGGGCGGACGGGCGATGCGCCCGCATCCGCAGCGAGCGGCGTGGTCGAGGACGGTGTCGCGATGCACTTCGCCGGCACCGAGTACGGCAAGCATTTCCCGCGGCGGGAGAGCCCCGCGGCGGCCGGCGGGCGGGCAGGAATCTGATGAGCAGCACCGATCTTCGCTATGAGGTCTTCGTCTCGGACATGGAGCCGGTCACGGTGGCGGCTCCGCCGAGGCCGGACGACGGGCCGTCGCTTTGGTCATCGATGTCCCACACGCTCATCTACGGAACGAACGAGGCGCTGCTGACCGACCCGCCGGTCACACGCGGGCAGGCCGACAGGCTCATCAAGTGGGTGGAGAGCCACGATGTGGCGCTGCGCTACATCTATGTGACCCACGCGCACTTCGACCACTTCGCGACCACGAACTACCTGCTCCGCCGGTTCCCGGACGTAACGGTTGTGGCGAGCGACGCGGTGCTCGCGGGTATCGCCCGCCAGACACCCGGTGGAGTGCTCGCCGGTGTCTACAGGGACATCTTCGGCGACGCCCTTCCCGAGCCTCCGTTGACTGTCCAGGGTTCCGTGTTCCCCGCCGACGGACTCCTCCTCGACGGGCACGAGCTCTTCGCGCACGAGGTCGGCCACTCCGACACCGACGACACCAGCGTGCTGCACGTGCCCTCACTGGACCTGGTCATAGCCGGTGACGTCGTCTACAACAACGTGCACCAGTACCTCGGAGAAGGCCGAGACGGCGGCCTGGACGCGTGGCACCGGGCCCTCGACAAGGTAGCCGCCTTGAAGCCACGGTTCGTGGTGGCCAGTCACAAGGATGTCCAACGCGGAAATCCCGCATCGGACATCGACGAAACGCGGCGCTATCTCGACGCTGGTGCCGCCGTCCTCGAGCAGTCCACGAGCCCCGCGGAATACTTCAACGCGATGAAGCAGCGCTACCCCGAGCGTGTGAACCCGTGGGCGATCTGGCTCAGCGCCCTTCAGCTGTTCGGCACCTGACAGCCCACACCGCCGCGCCTGGCGAAATGACAGCGTGGCCCACATCCCCTGTCGGCGGCTCCGAGGTCCTGCGTTTCGCGGAGACCGAGGAGCCGCAGGCATGTCTGTCTGCGCCAACAGTTCGGACCGCCGAGTCGGCGGCGGCCGGCTGCAGAACCCTTGCTCGCCGCCGGCTTCTCCGTTGCCCGGGCTCGGAATCGGTAGGTCCCGACGGTCTCGGTGAGGGAGCGCCCGGCTTCATGGAAGCTTCATACCCGGAGTGGTACGGGTTTTATGAGGCGGCAGTTGCCTGGTGGCTGCTACGGCGGTTCACATCGCGCCGTCCGGTTCCGTCCTGCTGGGTGTGCTCGTCCCTCCGGAGACAAGTGGACCCGGGGATCCTGCGCGGCGACGCTCGCGCACGCCGGTCTCCGGAGCCGGTGTGGTGTGGGCGGCTGTGCGGAGCCTGCGATGAGTTGCGTAGCGATCTGAAGGAACGTGAGAGTGGAACAGACCATGATGGCGGTCCGCCTGTTCGAACACGGTGGGCCCGAGGTGCTCAAGTACATCGAGGCGCCGATCCCCGAGGTCGGCCCCGACGACGTTCTGATCCGCGTGCACGCCACGGCCGTCAACAGCTGGGACCTGCGCTACCGCGCGGGCAACCTGCCGCAGCCTCTACCGGGACGGCCGCCGTGGCCGCTGCCGTTCCAGCTCGGCCGGGACGCGGCCGGTGAGATCGTCGCCACCGGCGAGAACGTCACCCGCTGGCGCCTCGGCGACCGGGCGGTACAGCTCCCGCACCCGCCGTGCCGCAACTGCGCCCTGTGCGTGCGTGGGCTCGAAAACCTGTGCATCGACACCGCCTACCCCGGACACCAGGTCTTCGGCGGATACGCCCAGTACGTCGTGCGCCGCCAGGACGCCGTCCTGCCCATCCCCGACGGCGTCGACTACGAGACGGCCGCAGCCACCATGTGGACCTACACCACCCCGCTCAACTGCGCGCGCCAAGCACCCGTCGGCCCCGGCGACACGGTGGTCGTCACCGGCGCCAGCGGGGGAATGGCGATCGCCTGCGCACAACTGGCGAAATTCAGCGGCGCCACCGTCATCGGCACCACCACCAAGCCCGACCACGACGAAGCGCTCGGCAGGCTCGGCTACGACCACATCGTGCACTCCACCGACCCCCGACTGCCCGCACAGGTACGGGAGTTGACGCACGGCCTTGGTGCCGACGCCGTCTGGGACTGCGTCGGCGGCAACGACTTCTTCCAGCTCTCCCTCGCCTGTACACGGCTCGGTGGCACGGTCATCGTCCTGGGCACACCCACCGACCAGGGATCCCGCCTCGAGCTGGACGCACTCGCCCTCATCGGCCGGCAGGTGAAGGTCGCCAGCGTGCGCGGCGCCACCCTGCGCGACCAGCAACTGTGCCTGGAGCTGCTGGCGGCCGGGAAGATCACCCCGATCATCGACCGCTCCTACCCCCTGCAAGAAGCCGCGCAAGCCCACGCCTACCTGGAAAGCCACCGGCAGACCGGCAAGGTACTCCTCCTGCCCTGAGCTCCAACCGACACCAGCGGATCTACGGCGTCTGCGGACTGCCCGTGACCTGGTGGAACCCGGCCACTTCCCCGGCCGCCGGGAACCGGTGCGCAGGTAGCCGTGGTCCGGCAGTACTACCGCCGCTTCCTATCAGCTAACATAGAACAATTAGATAGATGAATAGCCTAGTACTGGCAAGGAGTGGCCGTGGACTTCGGGCTGACCGACGAGCAGGACCTGTTGCGTGCGACGGCTCGGAAGTTCGTCGCCGACGTGTGTCCGGCCGAGAAGGCCAAGCAGTGGGACGAGGAGAGCGTCGTACCGCCCGAGCTGTTTCGGGGCATGGCCGACCTCGGGTGGTTCTCGCTCCCGTTCGCCGAGGACGAGGGCGGTGACGGTGGCGGACCGCTGGAACTCATCCTGATCGCCGAGGAGCTCGGGCGGGCGAGCTTCGACGTCGCCATGTGCTACATCGGGGTGCTCATCCCCGGCATCACGGTGTTCCGGTGGGGCAGCGAGGCGCAGCGGGACTTCATCCGCGAGCAGGTGATGACGGGTCGCCACCGGCTCGCCGTCGGTCTCAGCGAACCGGACAGCGGGTCCGACGCCGCGGCGCTGCGCACCACCGCCGAGGACCACGGGGACAACTTCCTCGTCCGGGGTCAGAAGGCGTGGTGCACGGGTGGCGGTCTGCCCGACACGACCATCGCCACATACGTGCGCACCGGGCCCCGCGAGCCCAAGCACGGCGGCATCAGCCTGCTGCTCGTCGATCCCGCGACCGAGGGCGTCGACGTGCGCCGGACGCCGACCCTGGCCCGGCACATCCTGGGCACCAACGAGGTCTTCTTCAACGACGCCCTCGTGCCGAAGGAGAACCTCGTCGGCCCGCGCGACGAGGGCTGGAAGGTGATGCTCTCCAACATCGAGCTGGAGAAGGTGATCATCAGCGGGGGCTATCTGGGCGCCGCGCAGGCCACGCTCGACGAGATGCTCGACTACGCCCGCAACCGGCACGCCTTCGGCCGGCCGATCGGCAACTTCCAGGCCCTCGCGCACGCCATGGCCGACCTGCAGACCGAGATCGACTCCGCCCGGCTGCTGGCCTACCGGGCGGCCTGGCTGCTCGCGCAGGGCAAGCCGTGCACCAGGGAGGGCTCGATGGCGAAGCTGAAGGGCTCGGAGACGTACGTGGCGGCCGCCCGGCTCGGGATGCAGGTCTGCGCGGGGCACGGCTTCTCGACCGAGAGCGTGATGAGCTTCCGCTACCGGGAGTCGATCGTGGCCACGATCTCCGGGGGCACGAGCCAGATCCAGCGCAACGGCATAGCCCGCAGCATGGGGCTCAGATCCTACTGAGCCCCGCTCCCCGGTGAAGGGGCTCAGGTCTCACTGAGCCCCGCCCGCCCCCTGGTGACGGAGTCCAGGTCCTACTGATCCCCGCCCCGAGGTGAGGGGGTCCGAGTCCTACTGGAACCTGCTCCCCGGCGATGCGGCTGAGGTCTTACTGAGCCCCGCCCGCCCCTGGTGACGGGGTCCAGGTCCTGCTGAGCCCCGCCCCGAGGTGAGGGGGTCCGAGTCCTACTGGAACCTGCTCCCCGGCGATGCGGCTGAGGTCTTACTGAGCCCCGCCCGCCCCTGGTGACGGAGTCCAGGTCCTACTGCGCCCCGCCGGCTGGTGACGGGACCGGGCCCCGCTCCCCGCGATGGCGCCCAGGTCTCACAGAGCCCCGCCCCCCCGGCCACGGGACCCGGGGCCTACTGGGCCCCGCCCGCCGCCGATGGGCCCCAGCGCCTACAGACGCCGTCACCCCGGCCCGCCGACTACCCCTTCCGAGCCTCGCCGTCCTGGCCCGCCAGCCACTCCTGGTGGCGGGCGAAGTGGCCCTGGTCCCGGGTTACCCAGATCCCGGAGACCCGGGCCAGCACGGCCCGGGTCGGCATCAGGACCATCTCGCCGGCGATGTACCAGCGGCGGCCCTCCCGCTTCTCCACCCAGGCCCGGACCTCCAGCGGCCGCTGCACCGGCACCGGCTTCACGAAGCTCACGGTCAGTTCCGCCGTCACGCTCAACACCCGGTGCAGCAGCGGCAGATGACCGAGGCAGTCGTCCAGTACCGCCGCGGTCCAGCCGCCGTGCGCCACATCGGGCCCGCCCTCCTGGTCTCGCGGGCAGGACAGCTCGAACCGCGCCGACCCGTCCTCGTCGAGCCGCTCGTGCTCCACTCCGAGCCGGCAGGAACCGGCGGCGCGGCACGCCCCGCACAGGGCCACCCCGCCGGGGGTGCGGGGCGGCTCCTGGAAGTCCGCCCCGGCCCAGGGGCCCGTCGGTGACGCAGTGGACATGGTGTGGCTCCTCTTGTCGGGCAACGGCGTGTCAGACATCGGCAAGCAGTGGACGCAGCTTCCCGGCGATCAGCTGGACCTGCCGGGCCACTGTCTCCTCGGGCATCCCGGCCAGCGAGGCCCACAGGAACACGCCCTCCACCGGCAACCCTGCCACGTACGCCTTGATGGCATCGGCGACGTCCTGCGGAGTGCCGTACAGGAACTGACCGACGCCGGTCGCGCTCAGCCCCGTCTCCCGCCACTTCTCGGGGTCGATGGGGCGAGGGGCGGGCGTGTCGGTGCCCTCCACCATGTAGCGGCGGTAGCTGTCCCACTGGTACGACAGGTGCTTGCGGACCAGCGGCCAGTCGGCCTCCGGGTCCTCGGTGACGAACGTGGTGAACGAACCCTGCATCCGGCCCGCCGACACGTCGTACCCACTCTCCGCGAGCCCTTCCCGGTACGGAGTCAGCAGTGCCGGGTTGAGCGAGAGGAGCCCTGTACCGAGCCGGCCGGCCCGGCGGGCGCCCTGCGGGCCCTGGTAGCCGAGCCAGATCGGCAGCGGGTCCTGGACCGGGCCCGGGGTGACCAGGGATTCGGCCCACAGGCCGCGGATCTCCCGTACCCGCTGATCGGTCGTGCTGTAGCGCTTGGTGAGGTCGGCGCCGTACAGCTGGTACTCGGGCACCCGGTAGCCGGTGCCGAGCCCGAGGTCCAGGCGGCCGTCGCTGATGATGTCCACGAGCGCGGCCTGTTCGGCGATCTCGGGGGCCGCGTGCAGTGGTGCGGGGATGACCGCGGTGCCCAGCCGGATCCGGCGGGTGCGGGCGGCGGCCGCGGCGGCCATGGTGAGCGGCTGGGGGAGATAGCCGTCCTCGAAACCGTGGTGTTCCGAGAACCAGACCGAGTCGAGGCCGAGCCGGTCGGCCTCCTCGCACATCTCCAGGGCGAACCCGTAGACCCGCGACCAACTCTGCCGCCAAGGCGGCGGGTTGCGCAGATCGAAGTAGATGCCCACCTTCACGAGGAACCTCCTGCTGTTGCTGTGTTGTCCGCCAGCCGGATCGTCGCGTGTGCGACGGTCACTCCGTCCCCGGGCGGCAGCAGCCGTACCGGGCGTAGCTCCAGCGCCTCGATCTCGGGGAGGTCCTCGACCATCGCCGAGATCCGCAGGACGGTCTCTTCCAGGGCCGCGAGGTCCACCCCCGGGCCCCCGGTCCGGCCGTCCAGCAGCGGGGCGGCCCGCAGTGAGCGGACCATCTCGCGGGCGTCGCGGTCGCTGAGGGGGGTGACGCGGTGGGCGACGTCCGCCATGAGGTCGGCGTAGTCCCCGGTGAGGCCGAAGGCGATCACCGGGCCGAAGACCGGGTCGGCTCGGACGGTGAGGAAGGCGTCGGGTCCGGGGCCCGGTTCACCCCCGCGTACGGCGATACCGTACGAGGCGAGCAGCTCGGCGGCGACCGGGGCGGGGACCTGGCCGGGGGCGGAGGAGGCGATCAGCGACCGGGCGCGCTCGGCGTCGACTCCCGTCAGGTCCGGCACGACGCCCGCGGGGGTGCTGCGCCAGGCCTGGTAGGCCGCCGCGTGTCCGAGCGAGGTGGCCGCCGCCTCGGGGAACGTGTACGTCGGTACCACCAGGTCGCCCCGGTGCAGGAGATCGGCGACTCCCGCGCCGCCCAGGAAACTGGCCACCACCGGTTTGTCGGGCCGGGCCGCGGCCGCGTCGAGGATCGCAGACGCCACCTCGTCGGGCTTGTCCGCGAGCGGCGGCATGAACAGCACGACGGCCGCGTCGATGTCGTCGTCGGCCAGGACGGCGTCCAGGGCCTGCCGGTAGTGCGCGGCGGTGGCCATCGGGGTCAGGTCGACCGGGTTGGCGACGTCGGCGCGCGGCGCCAGGGCCGTACGCAGCGTCTGCCGGGTGCGCTCACCGAGCGCGGGCACACACAGTCCGCTCGCCTCGCACGCTCCGACCGTCAGCGCCGCCGGGCCGCCCGCGTTGGTGATCACGGCCACCCGGTTGCCGGGCGGGGGAGGCTGGTGGGCGAGCAGCAGGGCCACGTCGAACAGTTCCTGGAGACTGCGGGTGCGGATCACGCCGGACTGGGCGAACAGCGAGCTCACCGCAGAATCCGCGTGGCCCGGGTGGACGGCGACGATCGGTTTGCGCGGGGCGATCCGGCGGGCGACGCGGGCGAACCGGCGCGGATTGCCGAAGGTCTCCACGTGCAAGAGGATCACCGAGGTGCCTGGGTCCTCCTCCCACCACTGGAGCAGGTCGTTCGTGGACACGTCGACGGCGTGGCCCACCGACACGAAGCCGGAGAAGCCGAGCCGCAGCCGCCGGGCGAAGTCGAGCACCGCGAGTCCGAGCGGCCCGGACTGGCTGGACATCGCCACCCGGCCGGCAGTCGGCAGGGCGGGCGAGAAGGTCGCGGCCAGTCGCGCCGCGGGGGTCGTGTTGACCACGCCCATGCAGTTCGGGCCCACCAGCCGCATTCCGGAGGCACGGGCGAAGCGGGCCAGCTCCAGTTCGGTGACTCGTCCGTCGACTCCCGTCTCCCCGAAGCCCGTTGAGACGACGACCACCGCCTTGACGCCGGCGTCCGCGCACTCGCGTACGACACCGGGCACGGCCTCGGCCCGTACGGCCACCAGCGCCAGGTCCGGCGGCTCGGGAAGGTCCCGGAGACTGGGATAGGCCCGCACTCCGGCGATCTGCTCGGCCCGTGGGTTGACGGGGAACACGTTGCCGGCGAAGCCGCCCCGCAGCAGGTTGGCGACGATCTCGTGGCCGATCGTCAGGGGGTCGCGGTTGGCGCCGATCACGGCGACCGAGCGCGGTTCGAGCAGCGGCCGCAGGGAGCGTCGTATGGCCGTGTGCTCCCGGCGCTCGGCCCGGGCCACCGCCTGGGCCTGCGGGTCGACGGCGATCTCGAAGTGGATGATCTGGTTGGGCGGACCGGCCTCGATCCGGTAGCCCGAGCCGAGGAACACGTTGATCATCCGGGCGTTGTCGGCGAGGACGTCGGCCTCCAGCACCCGGATGCCCCGTGCACGAGCGGCGGCGGCGATGTGCTCCAGGAGCAGCCTGCCGAACCCCTCGCTCTGGTGGTCGTCCCGGATGGTGAACGTGACCTCGGCGTGTTCCGGTTCCTCCGGGTCGCGGACGTAGCGCACCAGGCCGGCGATCTCGTCACCGGCCAGGGCGACGAGCGCCAGCTCGTTGAGGTAGTCCACGTGGGCGCCGCGCCGGATGACGTCGTCGCGGGCGCGGACCACCGGGCCGAGGGAACGGTAGGCCAGGGTGGCCCGGGACAGGGTGCCGACGAAGGCGACCAGGCGGTCGGCGTCCTCCGGCCGGATGGGCCGGACGAAGGTCGACCGGCCGGTCCTGACGAGTCCGGGCCGTTCCAGGTCTTCTGGATACGAGGGGTACGGGGGAGTGGTCACCGGAGTGGTTCCGTCGGCGCCGCTCAGACGGCCGCCTGCTGGGGAGTCTGCTCCGGCAGGCGGAAGAGTTCGTTGAAGGTGCCGCGCGTGACGCGCTCGCGGATGTCGTCCGACACGCCGTCGAACAGGTCGTGGAGCGTGGACTGGGTGTGGCCGTAGGTGCCTTCCAGGTGGGGGTAGTCGTCGCCCCACATCACGTTGCGGTAGCCGGTCGACTCGACGATCTCCACCGAGCTCTTGTCGTGCTGGAAGGAGGCGTACACCTGCTGCCTGATGATCTCGCTGGGCAGTCGGCTCAGCTTGGGCCGGACGAACATGCCGTGCTGGCGGTAGGCCTCGTCCATGCGGTCACCGATGGCCGGCATCCATCCCGCGCCGCCCTCCGCGATGAGGACCCTCAGGTCGGGGTGGCGGTCCAGAGCGCCGCCGGCGACCAGGTGGGACACGACGCGCATGCCCGGGTAGGTCGTCTCCATGTAGTTGACGACCGCGCCGCCGGGTCCGCGGAAGACGACGTTCTGCGCACCCGTGCCGATGTGGAAGCCGAGCACCAGCCCCGCCCGCTCGACCGCGGTCCACAGCGGCTCCCAGCGGTCCAGGGCGTATTCCTCGCCGGGTCGTGTCGAGCACGGCAGGAAGACCGCCTGGAAGCCCAGTTCCGCCACCCGTTCGACCTCGGCGACCGCGTCGTCGATGTCGGCCGTCGAGACGCAGGCCGTGGTGATGACCCGCTTGTTCTTGCTGAGGATCTCCTCGTGGGCCCAGTCGTTCCAGGCCCGTACCGTCTCCCGGGCGAGCTCCCGGTCGGTGATCGACACGAGCCAGAACCCCATGGAGGGGAAGGCCAGTTGGCCCCACACGCCCTCCTGGTCGAGGTCCTTGAGCCGGACGTTCAGGTCCCAGGCGCCCGGCGGGCGCATCGCGTCCATGAAGTCGCCGAGCTGGCGGTCGATGCGCTCGCCGTCGATGTAGAGCATCTCGTACTTCTCGCCGCGCTCACTGCGTGGCGCCCGCGCGCCAAGCCGCGCGGACATCCGCTCGGTCCACACGTCGGCGGGTTCCATCACGTGGGAGTCCCCGGAGTTGACCCAGATCTTCGTCATGACGCTCCTTCGGGTCAGGGCTGCAAGCTCAATGGATGTAATCAGTTAGCGATTTTAGTTGTATGGGTGGCCGAAGGGAAGGCCGGGCCGATGGGAGATCAGCTCCGGCGCCGCTCGATCTCGTCCACCAGCTGCGGCAGCACCGCGAAGAGGTCCCCGACCACGCCGTGGTCGGCGAGCTCGAAGATCGGGGCGTCGGCGTCCTTGTTGACGGCGACGATGGTCTTGGACGTCTGCATGCCCGCCCGGTGCTGGATCGCGCCGGAGATGCCGGCGGCGAGGTAGAGCTGCGGGGAGACCTGGGTGCCGGTCTGGCCGACCTGGTGGCTGTGCGGGTACCAGCCCGCGTCCACGGCCGCGCGGGAGGCCCCGACCGCCGCACCGAGCGCGTCGGCGACCCGTTCGATGAGGGCGAAGTTCTCGGCGCCGTTCACCCCGCGGCCGCCGGAGACGACGAGGTCGGCCTCGGTGAGCTCGGGCCGGTCGCCGCGCTCCCGCGGTGTGCGGGACAGGACCCGGACGGCGTGCGAGGCCGGGCCGAAGGTGACGTCCTGCTTCTCGATGACGGGTTCGGCGGGGGCGGCCTCGGGGGCGACGGCGTTCGGCTTGACCGTGATCACCGGCACGCCCTGGGTGACGTGCGCGGTGACCTGGTACGTCGCGGCGAACGCCGACTGCTCGGTGACCGGTCCCTCGGGTCCCGCGGTGACGTCGACGGCGTCGGTGATGAGTCCGGAGCCGAGCCGCAGCGCGACCCGCGCGGCGATCTCCTTGCCGTCCGGCCCGGACGGCAGCAGGATCGCGGCCGGGCCGGTGCGCTCGGCGATCTGTGTGAGGCTGTCCACGGCCGGGGTGACGAGGTACTCGTCGATCTCCGGGGCGTCCACGACGTAGACCTTCCGCGCGCCGAACCGGCCGAGGACCTCGGTCGCGGTGTCCGCGCCCGGTCCCAGGAAGACGGCCGAGGGTTCGCCCAGGCGGCGGGCCAGGGTGAGCAGTTCGAGGGTCGGCTTGCGTACGGCACCGTCGACGTGGTCGACGAGGACGAGGATCTCGGCCACGGTGATGCAACTCCTTCAGGTCTTCGGGGTGGGACGCGGTCGGCTTAGGGGCGGAACGCGGTCAGATGAACTTCTTGGTGGTGAGGAACGCGGCCAGTCCGACGCCGCCCGTCCCCTCGTCGGCGACGATCTCGCCCTTGGTGCGCGGCGGGCGCCGGGTCGCGGTGTCCACGGCCGACCTTGCCCCGGCCGGGCCGACCTGTGCGGCCTCGACGCCGAGGTCGGCCAGGCCGAGGGTCTCCAGCGGCTTCTTCTTCGCGGCCATGATCCCCTTGAAGGAGGGGTAGCGGGCGTCCCCGGAGCGGTCGGTCACCGAGACGACGGCGGGCAGGGCGCCCTGGATCCGTACGGTGGCGCCGTCGCCCTCGCGGCGGCCGGTGACGGTACCGTCCTCGATCGCCAGGTCCTCGAGGTGGGTGACGGCCGGGACGCCGAGCCGCTCGGCCAGCAGCGCGGGCAGCACGCCCATGGTGCCGTCCGTCGAGGCCATCCCGCACAGCACGAGATCGAAGCCGTGCCGCTCGATCGCCTTGGCCAGCACCAGTGACGTGCCGAACGCGTCGCTGCCCTCGATGTCCTCGTCGCTGACATGGATCGCCGCGTCACCGCCCATGGCCAGGGCCTTGCGCAGGGCGTCGCGCGCGTCGTCGGGCCCGACGGTGAGGTAGCTGATCTCGGCGTCGGCGTCCGACTCGGCCAGGCGCAGCGCCTGCTCGACGGCGTATTCGTCGAGTTCGGACAGCAGCGAGTCGACGGACGCCCGGTCGGTGGTGCCGTCCTCGGTGAAGGTGCGGTCCGCCGTGGCGTCGGGGACGTGCTTCACGCAGACAACGATCTTCACGGCAGCCCTCCTGTGGTTCAATGAGTTCTAATAGTTAACTATATAGATCGGTCCAGCGCGAGTCTCGCGTTCAATCCGTCGAATTGGTTGACTGATTGCGCTGATAGCTGGAAGATCTGGGCACTGAGCCGCGAGGAGGCGCCATGGTCGGTGACAGGGACACCGCTGACAGGTACTTCGAGCCCCAGGTGGAGACCATGCCGCGCGAGGAACTGCGCGCCCGGCAGGAGAAACAGCTCCTGGAGCTCGTGGAGTACGCCTACGCCAACTCGGCCTTCTACCGCGAGCTGTGGGACGAGCACGGGGTCCACCCGCGGGACATCCGCTCCGTGGAGGACTTCCGGGCGCGCATCCCGTTCATCACCAAGGACATGATCCGCGCCTACCGGAGCCGTACCGGCGATGCCTTCGCCGGCCTGCTCTGCGTCCCGGTCGAGGAGCTGACCTCGGTCTCCTCCAGTTCCGGAACCACCGGCGACCCGGAGTTCTTCGCCGAGATCTGGCAGGACGCCCCGCCCCTGGTGACCGCGCAGGTACGGGACCTGTGGGAGCTGGGCCTGCGGCCCGGAGACCGGGTCCTGAGCCCGCCCGGCACCTTCCGCAACTTCATGGACGCCGGCTTCCAGGCGCTGGGCGCGGTGGTCATCGAGGTCGACACCTGGATGGGCAACATGCCCGAGGTCGTCGAGGCCCTGCGCACCTACCGCCCCGCCTACCTGCAGATGATGTATCCGCAGATGGTGGAGCTGGAGCACCTGGCCGAGAAGACCGACCTGAAAGAGGCCTTCTCCTCCCTCAAGGGCGCCTCCTGCGCAGGACAGCCCCTCAGCCGGAAGATGAAGGAGCGGATCCGCGACGACTGGGGCATCGACGTCTACGAGTACACCAGCGCCGCCGACACCGGCACCGCCTGGGAGTGCCGCGAGCACGACGGCTTCCACCTCTGGGAGGACACCGTCTTCGCCGAGTGCGTCGAGGTCGACGAGCACGGCTGGCACGACGTCCCCGAGAGCGACCTGGGCGAACTGGTCGCCACCGACCTGGACAACCGGGCCGCGCCGCTGATCCGCTACCGCAGCGAGGACCTCGTCCGCCTCTCCCGCGACACCTGTGGCTGCGGCCGCACCCACGCCCGTATGTGGGTGGCCGGGCGGCGCGGCGACGAGACGGTGGTCCAGGGACGCTCCGTCGTCCTGCGGGACGTCTGGCAGGCGGTGGAGGACCAGCCGGAGACCGTCGCGGGGGTCTTCCAGATCGTCCGGGACCGACGCGAGGTCGACGAACTGCGGCTGCGTGTCGGCTACGACCCCCATCTCACCGGCGACGTCGACGCCCTGGCCGGACGCCTGAGTGAGGCCGTGCGCGAGCGGACCGGTGTCAAGCCGGTGCTCGACATGCGCACCGAGGAGGACCTGTTGAAGACCATGACCAGCGTCGCCAAGTTCCCCCGGGTGGTGAAGACCTGATGGCCCGCGCCGACACCCTGGCCCGTGCCAGGACGCTCGACCGCCCCGAGCTCGCCTATCTCATGCGCTTCCCGACCGCCGACGGCGTCCGGGACCTGGAGCTGACCTGGGCGGAACTCGCCCGCGACACCGAGTGGGCCACCGCACGGCTGCGCGAACACGGCCTCGCCGCCGGGCAGCGGGCCCTGCTGACCGCGTCCGGCTTCGAGGGCTTCTGGGGACATGCGGTGATCGGCGCCCTGCGCGCACTGAAGGTGCCGTACGGCATCGCCGAGGCGATGGGCTGGGACCATCGCCGCACCGCGGTCTTCCACCGCGAACTGACCCCGCACGCGGTGATCGGCCTGTCGGCGGAGACGCTGGAAGGGCTCGCCGGCATGACCGACATCGGCGAGATGTTCCGGTCCACGCCCGTCGTGCTGGCCCGGCCCACCGCCGTACCCGTCCTGCGCGGAGTGGGGGTGACCGCCTCCGTGATCTCGGCGGTGGGACCGGCTCTCGCGCTGGAGTGCCCCGAGCGGAGCGGCGCACATGTCAACGGCGCCGAATGGCGGTTCGGCGAGCGGGACGGACAGCTGACCGTGGCGGCGGGGGAGGGGCGCACCTCGCCCCTGCCCGAGACACCGCTCGGCATCACCGGACGCGTCGTCGTGAGCCGGTGCGGCTGCGGCAGCGACAACCCGCGAGTCCTGCTCGCCGAGGCCAACTGACCTTTCCAATGGAGGAATTGAGCATGTCTGAAGGAGTGGTCGAAGGCCGGATCGCGGTCGTCACCGGCGCCGGCAACGGGATCGGCCGGGCGCACGCCCTGGCGTTCGCCGCACACGGGGCGAAGGTCGTCGTCAACGACCTGGGCGGCGGACGGGACGGCGGGGGCGCCTCCGCAGGGCCCGCCCAGAGCGTGGTCGACGAGATCGTCGCGGCCGGCGGCGAGGCGGTGGCCAACACGGACGACATCTCCACCTGGGAGGGCGCCGGCCGGCTCGTCCAGCAGGCCGTGGACACCTACGGCGGCCTGGACGTGCTGGTCAACAACGCCGGCATCCTGCGCGACCGGATGATCGTGTCGATGACCGAGCGGGACTGGGACAGCGTGATCGCCGTCCACCTCAAGGGCAGCTTCGCCACCCTGCACCACGCGGCCGCGTACTGGCGCGAGCGCGCCAAGTCCGGTCAGGACAACGACGCCCGGGTGATCAACACGACCTCCCCGTCCGGCATCTTCGGCAACCCCGGCCAGTCCAACTACGGCTCCGCGAAGGCCGGCCTCGCCAGCCTCACCCTCATCGCCGCCGCCGAACTCGCCCGCTACGGCGTGACGGTGAACGCCATCGCGCCCACCGCGCTGACCCGGCTGACCGAGGACATCGAGATGATGAAGCAGGCCGCCGAGATGCAGGACCTGACCCCCGAGGCCATCTCGCCGCTGGTGGTGTGGCTGGGCTCGGCCGCCTCGCGCGAGGTCACCGGCCGGGTGTTCGGCGTCGTCGGCAACCGGATCACGGTCCTGGAGGGCTGGGCCAACGGCCCCACCGCCGGTGCGGACACCCGCTGGACACCGGAGGAGCTGTCCTCCGTCGTCCCGAACCTGGTGGCCAAGGCGGCTCCGAACGCCGATGTCCTGGGCAACCGGAACGGGGCCTGAGATGACGACGACACAACGCCCGGTCGCCGAGGGCCTGTTCACCTGGCCGCCGGCCGCCGCGCCCCTCCGGCTGATCGGTTCCGAGTGCAGGGTGTGCGGCCTGGTGAGCTTCCCGGCGGCCGCGACCTGCGTCCGGTGCACGAGCGACGAGTCGAAGGAACGGCTCCTGGCGGACCGCGGCACGCTGTGGACGTTCACGACCCAGGACTTCCGCCCGCCGTCCCCGCCGTACGACGGCCCCGAGGCCTTCGAGCCGTACTCCGTCGGATACGTCGAGCTCCCCGGCGAGCTGCTGGTCGAGGCGCGACTGACCGAACCCGACCCGGACAAGCTGCGGATCGGGCAGGACATGCGGCTGACGCTCGTGCCCTACACCGTGCAGGACGACGGCACGGAGGTCGTCACCTTCGCGTTCGCCCCTGTCGACCAGTCCACCCATGCCGAACAGGAGGCGTCATGACCGAGGCCGTCATCATCGGGGTGGGCCTCCACCCCTTCGGCCGGTTCGCCGGCAAGCCCGCGCTGGACATGGGCGCGGACGCGGTACGGCTGGCGCTCACCGACGCGGGCGTGACCTGGCCGCAGATCCAGGGCGGTTACATCGGCAGCTACGAGGTCGCCAACCCGGACGCGATCGTCGGCCGGCTCGGCCTGACCGGCGTACCGCTGCGCGGTGTCTTCAACGGCTGCGCGACGGCCGGTACGGCGGTGGCGCTGGCCGCCCGCGCCATCGAGACCGGCGAGCACGACCTGACCATCGCGATCGGCCTGGACAAGCACCCGCGCGGTGCGTTCGCCGCCGACCCGTCGGTGGCCGGCATCCCCTCCTGGTACGGACAGACCGGGCTCTTCCTCACCACCCACTTCTTCGGCATGAAGATCAACCGCTATATGCACGAGCACGGCATCTCCCACGAGACGCTCGCCCGCGTGGCGTCGAAGAACTTCCGCAACGCGGCCGGAAACGAGAAGGCCTGGCGCCGTACGCCCCTGTCGCCCGAGGAGGTCCTCGCCTCCCCGGTCCTCAACTACCCGCTGCGCCAGTTCATGTACTGCGGCCCGAACGAGGGCGCCGCGGCGATCGTGATGTGCCGGGCCGACCAGGCCCACAAGTACACGGGCAAGCCGGTACGGGTCCGCTCCACCTCCCTGCGCAGCCGCAGGCTCGGCGCGTTCGAGGTGCAGAGCCCGTCCTTCCCGGTCGGGGAGCCCGTGGACAGCCCCAGCGTGGATGCCTCCCGGGACGCGTACGAACGCGCGGGCATCGGCCCCGAGGACGTCGACGTGGCCCAGCTCCAGGACACCGACGCCGGCTCGGAGATCATCCACATGGCCGAGAACGGTCTCTGCAAGGACGGCGAGCAGGAACGCCTCATCGCCGAGGGCGCCACCGAGATCGGCGGCCGGCTCCCGGTCAACACCGACGGCGGACTGCTCGGCAACGGGGAACCGATCGGCGCGTCCGGGCTGCGCCAGATCCACGAGATCGTCCTCCAGCTGCGCGGTGCGGCGGGCACGCGCCAGATCCCCGGCACACCCCGCGTCGGCTACACCCACCTGTACGGCGCGCCCGGTGCGTCGGCGGTGACGATCCTCTCGACCTGACAGCGGAGCGAACGCGATGGAATCCGACGACATGCAGGACTTCGCCGCCGAGGCACGCCGTTTCCTCGACGCCCACGTGGCGAAGGCCCCCGACCGCACCGCCGTCGCCTGGGGCGAGGGCGACGACTCGATGGCGTACTTCAGCAGCCTCCCGCCCGAAGAGGAACGGGAGTTCGTGCAGCGTGCCCGGGAATGGCAGCGGATCCGCTACGAGAACGGCTTCGGCTGGATCACCGGGCCGGTGGAGTACGGCGGCCGGGGCCTGACCCCCGTGCACGACCTGCTCTACGACGCCGTCGAGTCGGAGTACGACGTCGCCGACACCGGTGTGCTCAGTGTGATCGGCCTGGGCATGATCGGGCCGACGATCCTGGCCCACGCCCAGCCCCACATCAAGGACCGCTGGCTGCCGGCGATGTACCGCGGGGACGCCATCGCCTGCCAGCTGTTCAGCGAGCCCGGCGCGGGATCCGACCTGGCGAGCGTGGCGACCCGGGCCGTCCGCGAGGGCGACAGCTGGGTGCTGAACGGCCAGAAGGTGTGGACGTCGGTCGCCCAGCACAGCCAGATCGGCCTGGCCCTGACCCGTACGAACCCCGACGCGCGCAAGCACCGTGGCATCACGGCCTTCCTGGTCCCCATGGACACCCCGGGCGTCGAGGTCCGGCCGCTGCGGCAGATGACCGGCGGCGCGGACTTCAACGAGGTGTTCCTCACCGACGTCCGGATCCCCGACGACCACCGGCTCGGCGAGGTCGACGGCGGCTGGACCGTCGCCCTGACCACCCTGATGAACGAGCGCGCGACCGTCGGCAGCGAAGGGGTCGGCCCGGTGGGCGCCGCCCTGTCCCCGGACCACCTCTCCGCGCTCATGCGGGCCACCTGGACCTGGGACGACCGCGCCCTGCGCGCCCGCCTCGCCGAACTCCTGGTGGACGTGCTGGCCACCGAACACCTCAACGCCCGCGCCCTGCGCAAGCTGCGCGCCGGAGTCGCGCCGGGCCCCGAGATGTCCATCTCGAAGCTGATGTACGGCCAGAACCTGACTCAGGCGGCGCACTTCGTGTCCGACGTGCTCGGTCCCCGGATCATCGCCGACACCGGCCAGTGGGGCACCTACGCCTGGACCGAACTGCTCCTGGCCACACCGGCGTTGCGCATCCTCGGCGGCACCGAGGAGATCATGAAGAACATCCTCGCGGAACGCGTCCTCGGCCTGCCCAAGGAACCGGTGACCGCCGCTGCCAAGGAGGTGCGGTCGTGACCGCCGACGAGAGCGAACTGCGGGAACTGCGGGCAGCCGTACGGGAGTTCATGGAGGTCAAGTCGCCGGAGGAGGCCGTGCGCAAGCTCATGGAGAGCCAGCCGCGCTTCGACCCGGCGGTGTGGTCCCAGGCGGCCGACCAACTGCGCCTGCCCGGCCTCGCGATCCCGGAGGAGTACGGCGGCGACGGCTTCGGCCTGGTCGAACTCGGCGTGGTGCTGGAGGAGATGGGCCGAGCGCTGTTCTGCGCCCCCTTCTTCGCCACCGTCCTCCTGGCAGCCCAGGCCCTGCTGGCCTCGGGGGACAAGCAGGCCTGTGCGCGACTTCTCCCCGGCATCGCGGCCGGACGGACCACGGCCACCCTCGCCGTCGCCGAGGACCACGGCTCCTGGGACTCCGCTATGGTCTCCGCACGCGCCGTGCCGGACGGCGACGGCGGCTGGACGGTACGCGGCCGCAAGTCCTTCGTCATCGACGGTACGACGGCCGACCTGATCCTCGTCGTCGCCCGTACCGTCGCAGGACCCACCCTCTTCGCCGTTGAGCGGGACGCCGCGGGACTCGCGGCGGAACCGATGGAGACGCTGGACGCCACCCGGGCCATGGCCCGGCTGACCTTCGACGCCGTACCCGCGACCCTCGTGGGGTCGGAGGGGGCGGGCGGCCGCATCATGGCCAGGGTCCTCGACATCGCCTCCGTCGGGCTGGCCGCCGAGCAGGCGGGCGGGGCACGCCGGTGCCTGGAGACGAGCGCGGACTACGCCCGCGTCCGTCATCAGTTCGGCCGGCCGATCGGCTCCTTCCAGGCGGTCAAGCACAAGTGCGCCGACATGCTCGTCCAGGTGGAACTGGCCGAAGCGTCCTCCCGTGAGGCGGCCCGGTTGGCCGACGAGGACTCCCCGGACTTCCCGGTCGCCGCGGCCGTGGCCCACGCCTGCTGCTCACGGGCGTACATGACCGCCGCCATGGAGAACATCCAGGTCCACGGCGGCATCGGCTTCACCTGGGAACACCCGGCCCACCTGTACTTCCGACGGGCCAAGTCCTCACAACTGCTGTTCGGCGGCCCGGCGGTGTACCACGAGCGGCTGCTGGACCGGCTCGGGATTTGACAGGCACGACGGAACACGAAGAAGGGTGAAGGCCCCGGTCTCCCGGGGCCTTCACCCTTCTTCACTCACCTTGCGCCGGTCAGCCGCGCGCCGCCTCCCCCAGCAGCGCCTTCGCGATGATGACCTGCTGGATCTGGCTGGTGCCCTCGTAGATGCGGAACAGCCGGGCGTCACGGTAGAAGCGCTCGACGGCGACCCCGCGCATGTAGCCCGCGCCGCCGTGGACCTGTACCGCCCGGTCGGCGACCCGCCACACCATCTCGCTGGCGAAGTACTTCGTGCAGGACGGCCCGATCTTGGTGTCGGTGCCGGCGTCGAAGGCGCGGGCGGCCTCCAGGACGGTGGCGCGTCCGGCGTAGTAGTCGGTCTGCGAGTCGGCGATCAGGCCCTGGACGAGCTGGAAGGAGCCGATGAGCTTCCCGGACTGCTTGCGGGTGCTCGCGTAGGCGACCGACTCGTCGACCAGACGCTCGGCCATGCCGACCATCAGCGCGGAGATGTGCACCCGCCCGTGGGCGATGCAGCCCATCGCGGTGGAGAAGCCCCGGTTCAGGCCGTCCTCGCCGCCGACGAGCGCGGAGGCCGGCACACGGACGTCGTCGAAGAACACGTCCGCTGTCCAGGCGCCGAACTGACCCATCTTGTGGTCCTTGGGAGCCACGGTGAGACCCGGGGTACCGGCCGGGACCAGGAAGGTCGAGATGCCGCGGGTGCGCGGGGCATCCGGGTCGGTGCGGGCGAAGACCATGAAGACGTCGGCCAGCGGGGCGTTGGTGATGTACCGCTTGGCGCCGTTGATCACCCACTCGTCGCCGTCGAGGTATGCCTTCGTGGTGAGCGTCGAGGGGTCGGAACCCGCGTCGGGCTCGGTGAGCGCGAACGACGCCAGGACGTCACCCGAGGCGATCCTCGGCAGCCAGTGCGCCTTCTGTTCCTCCGTACCGCCGACCATGAGGACATGACCCGCGATGCCGTTGTTCGTGCCGAACATCGAGCGCAGGGACGGAGTCGTGTAGCCCAGCTCGAACATCAGCTGGGCTTCCTCGTACATCGACAGCCCGAGCCCGCCGTACTCCTCGGGCAGTGCGAAGCCGAACAGGCCCATCTTCTTGGCCGCCTCGCGGATGTCCGCGGGCATCTCGTCCTTCTCGTCGATCTCCGCCTCGAGCGGCACGACACGGTCCCGGACGAAACGCCGGACCTCGGACAGCACCGCGCTGAAGTCAGCCGCGTCCATGTCGACTCTCCCTTGTTGCCCTCATCGGTCTCACTGATCTGTCTCGTCGGGCTTCTTCTCGGGCCGGTAGCACAGCGCCAGCAGCGCAGCCGCGCTCGCCGTGCCGATCGAGGCCGCCAGCAACGCGTGCCGGCTGCCCGCGCGTTGGCGGCGCAGCAGGCCGTCGACCGAGTACCGGCCGTTGCCGAGGGCCGCCAGTGCGACGGCCGCACCGCCCACGACACCGGCGTACTCCCAGCCGCCCTTGAAGACGAAGAAGCCCTTGCCCCGGTGGTCGGTGCGGGCCGCCACGGTCATCAGGCCGACGGCCGCCGCGGCCGGGAGCGGGTTGGCCGCGCCGAGCGCGATGCCCACCCCGGCGGCCATCTCGGTGCCGGCGGCCATACGGGCGTGCACCTCGGCCGGCTGGAGACCGAGCGCCTCGAACCAGCCCGTGGTGCCCTTGAGCCCGCCCGGCCCGGCGACCTTGTTCCAGCCGTGCGCGAAGAGCATCGGGCCGAGGGTCGCGCGCAGCGCGAGGGCGGCGGCGTCATGGCCCTTCACTGGCCGACGCCCGTCGCCCGGCCCGCGGGCACGGCGCCGTACAACTGGGGTACGGCGTCGACGAGTTCGTCGTAGGTGAGGGCCTGGCCCGACTGGCTCGGGTGGACGGCGGCGACGGTCCAGCCCTGCAGCCGGTTCAGCCGGTTGCCCTCGATGCGCAGGACCTGGCCGGTCAGCCAGGCCGCGCTGTCGGAGGCCAGGTAGACGACGACACCTGAGGCGTTGGCGGGGTCGCGCGGGTCGAAGCCCTCGACGGCCTGGAGGGACTCGCCGACGGCCAACCCGTCGGTCATGCGCGTGGCCGCGATCGGCGAGATGGCGTTCGCGGTGACTCCGTACCGGCGCATCTCCAGGGCGGTGAGGACGGTGAGCCCGGCGATCCCGGCCTTCGCCGCCCCGTAGTTGGACTGCCCCTGGTTACCGAACAGGCCGGTCCCGGACGTCGTGTTGATCACGCGGCCGGCCACCTGCTCGCCCCGCTTCGACGCCTCGCGCCAGTACGCGCAGGCGTGCCGGGTGAGCGCGAAGGTGCCCTTCAGGTGTACCGCGATGACGCTGTCGAACTCGGCCTCCGTCATCGAGAACAGCATGCGGTCGCGCACGATCCCCGCGTTGTTCACGACGATGTCGAGGCGGCCGAACTCCGCGACGGTGTCCGCGACCATGGTCTCGGTCGCCGCCCAGTCCGTCACCGAGGAGTGGTTGGCGATCGCCCGGCCGCCGAGCTTGGTGATCTCGGCGACGACCTCGTCGGCGGGGGAGTCGCCGGTCTGCTCGCCGTGTATGCCCGAGCCGAGGTCGTTGACCACCACGGTCGCGCCGGCCTCGGCGAGCGCCAGACAGTGCGCCCGGCCAAGGCCCCTTCCGCCGCCCGTGACGATGGCGACCTTGTCGTCGAGGATGCCCACGCCGTACCTCCAGATAGATGAGTTCAGTTGAGTTCGCGGAGCACTTCGTCGGTGTGCTCGCCGAGGGTCGGAGCGCCGCCGCGCGGCTTCTCGTCGACGCCCCAGAAGGCGACCGGAGTCGCCACCGTGCGCAGGGGCGGCCCATCACCCATGCCGGGCTGTTCGACGAAGGCACCGACCGCCTCCGCCTGCGGATCGGCCGCCACCTCCGCCAGGGTCTGCACGGGCGCCCACCACACGCCTTCGGCGTCGAAGCGCTCGGCCCACTCGGCCAGCGGCCGCTTCGCGAACTCCTCGTCGAACGCGGCGATCAGCTCGCGTACGTGCCCGCGCCGGGCCTTGCCGGTCGCGAACCGCTCGTCCGTCGCCAGGTCCTCGCGGCCGAGCGCCTTGACGACTCCGGGCCAGTGCCGGTTGCCCTCCAGGCCGACCAGCCAGAACCAGCGGTCGTCGGCGGCCCGGTAGGAGTTGTAGAGCGGCGACTCGTGCTCGGTGCGGTGGCGGGTACGGCCCCGCTTGCCGAAGAAGTTCTGCAGCGCGAGGTCGTTGCCGTTGGCGTACGTCCCGGACCGCAGCAGCGACACGTCCACCACGCCGCCCTCGCCGGTGCGTTCGCGGCGCAGCAGCGCGGCCAGCACCCCGGCGACCAGGTTGGCCGCGGCCGTACGGTCGCCGAGGCCGGGCCGGATGCCGGGCGGCGGCTCGCCCGCCGGGTTGAGCATGGCCGCGATGCCGGGCCGGGCCCAGAACGCGGACACGTCGTACCCCGCGCGGTCACGCTCGGCGCCCGTCCAGCCGTAGCCCGTCAACGTGCCGACGACCAGGCGGGGATGGCGGGTGCGCAGCTCGTCCGGGGACAGGCCCAGCCGCTCCAGGGCGCCCGGGCGGAGGTTGGTGACGAACACGTCGGCGCGTGACAGCAGCCGCTCCAGTACGTCCTTGCCGTCCTCGGAGCGCAGATCGAGGACGATCCCGCGCTTGCCGCGGTTGTCGGTCTCGAACGGGGGAGCGCTGTCGATGTCCTGCCCGACGTGCTTGAGCGTATACCGGTTGGGGTCGCCGGTCGGCGCCTCCACCTTCACCACGTCCGCGCCCCAGTCGGCGAGCATGGTGGCCGCGGCCGGTGCCGCCACCCACATGCCCAGCTCGACTACGGAATAGCCCTCCAGTGGCCGCACGGCCCACCTCCAGATCATCGGGCGCTTGTACGCCTGCTACACGCCGCGGAAGTCGCCCGGTCGGCGTTCCCGGAAGGCCTTGAGTCCCTCGGCCCGGTCCTCGGTGGAGAACAGCACCGCGACGGTCTCGCGCTCGTACGCGATGGCCGCCTCCAGGTCCATGCCGAGTCCGTAGTCGACGAGCCGCTTGCCCGCCGCGAGCGCGAGCGGGGCCCCGGCGGTCAGCTTCGCGGCCAGGGCTTCGGCGGTCTTGAGCGCACCGCCGGGCTCGGCGAGTTCGTTGACGAGCCCGAGTGCGTGGGCGCGCTCAGCGTCGATCGGCTCGCCGGTGAGGATCATCTGCTTGGCGATCGCCGGCGGCAGGAGGCGGGGCAGCCGCTGGGTGCCGCCCGCGCCCGGCAGCACGCCGAGCTTCATCTCGGGCAGGCCCAGCCGGGTGCCCCGCTCCGCCACCCGCAGGTCGCAGGCGAGGGCCAGCTCCAGACCGCCGCCGAAGGCGAACCCGTGGACGGCGGCGACCGACGGTTTGGGGAAGTCCTCCAGGAGCGCGAACGCCTCGGTGAGGCGCCCAACGAAGGCACGGAACTGCCCGGGTGCCGTGAACGACTCGATCTCACCGAGGTCGGCACCGGCCGAAAAGGCCCGTCCCGCACCCGTGATGACCAGGGCGCGTACGTCGTCGTTGTCGCGGACGTCGGCGAGAATCCGTTTCAGCTGGTCAGCGGTCTCGGAGCCGATGGCGTTGAGCTGCCCCGGCCGGTCGAGCGTGAGCACGGCCGTTCGGTCGCGGAGTTCCATTCGCAGCACGGTGCTCACCTCAGACCATCGTCAGTCCGCCGCTGACCGAGAGCGTCTGCCCGGTCATGTAGGCGGCGTCGTCGGACGCGAGGAAGGCCACCACACCGGCGATCTCGTCGGGCTGGGCGACGCGGCGCAGCGGGATGGCCCGCACCGTCGCGTCGTACATCTTCTGGCTGTAGTCGGCGACCTGTCCGAGCAGCGCGGTGTCGGTCGGGCCGGGGCAGACGCTGTTGACGGTGATGCCGTGCCGGGCGACCTCGCGGGCCAGCGCCTTGCCGAAGGCGATGACCCCGCCCTTCGTCGCGGAGTACACCACCTCGCCGGACGAGCCGACGCGGCCGGCGTCCGAGGCGATGTGCACGATCCGGCCGCCACCGTTCTCGATCATCGAGTCCAGTACGGCCCGGGTCATCGTGATCGTGCCTCGCAGGTTGACGTCGATGATCCGGTCCCAGGTGTCCTCGGTGCTGTCGACGAAGCGGCCGATGATGTCGACGGCCGCGTTGTTGACCAGGACGCCCACCGGACCGAGGTCGACGGTCACCCGCTCCACGGCCGCGTGCACGGCCGCGCTGTCGGAGATGTCCGCGCCGACCCCCGTCGCCCGCACTCCGTACCGCTCGACGAGCCGGCCCGCGACCTTGGCGGCGGCCTCCGCGTCCAGGTCGCAGACGGCGACCGCGGCTCCCTGGGCGGCGAGCCGGTCGGCGATCGCCTCGCCGATACCGCGTCCCGCTCCGGTGACGAGTGCCACCTTGTCCCGTACGCTCACGCGCCCTCCCTCGCCTAGGTCCCGATACAGGGCTATCGTATAACTACTTCAGCTAAATAAGCGAGATGTGTGAGTGGAGTCGAGCATGCGCCGAACCATCTTCACCGAGGAGCACGAGCTCTTCCGCGAGACCGCCCGTACCTTCTACCTGCGCGAATGCGCCCCGTACGCCGAGCAGTGGGAGCGCGACGGCCAGGTGAGCCGGGCCGCGTGGGCGGCGGCGGGCAAGGCCGGACTCATCGGGTGGGAGTTCCCCGAGGAGTACGGCGGTCAGGGCATCCGGGACTTCCGCTACAACGCCATCATGGCGGAGGAGATGGCGGCCACCAGCACGGTCGGCATCGGACTCGGGTTGCAGAACGACGTCCTGCCGCCCTATCTGATGAACCTCACCACCCCGGAGCAGAAGGCCCGCTGGCTGCCCGGCGTGATCAGCGGCGAGACGATCTGCGCGCTCGCGCTGTCGGAGCCGTCCGCCGGGTCCGACCTCAAGGGCATCCGCACCACCGCCCGCCGGGACGGCGACGAGTGGGTGATCGACGGCTCCAAGACCTTCATCACCAACGGCATCCTGGCCGACCTGGTCATCGTCGCCTGCAAGACCGACCCGGAGGCCGGCCACAAGGGCATCAGCCTGATCGTCGTCGAGCGCGGCGCCGAGGGCTTCGAGCGCGGACGCAAGCTCGACAAGGTCGGCATGAAGGCGCAGGACACCGCCGAGCTCTTCTTCCGCGAGGTCCGGGTGCCGGCCGAGAACCTCATCGGGGAGGAGGGCCGCGGTTTCTACCACATGATGGGCAACCTCCCCACCGAACGGCTGGCCATCGCGGTCTCCTCGCTGGCGGCCGCGGAGCGGGCCTACGTGCTGGCGCTGGACTACGCCAAGACCCGTACGGCCTTCGGGCAGCCCATCGGGGAGTTCCAGGCCAACCGGTTCGCGCTCGCCGACATCAGGGCCAGGCTGAACGCCGCCCGCGTGTACGTGGACGGCTGCATCATGGCCCTGCTTCAGGGCGAGCTGACGCCCGACGAGGCCGCCGCCGCCAAGTACTGGACCTCCGAGACCGGCTGGCAGGTCATCGACCGCTGCATGCAGCTCTTCGGCGGCTACGGCTACGTCAACGAGTACGAGATCGCGCGCATCTGGCGGGACAGCCGGGTGCAGCGGGTCTTCGGTGGAACCTCGGAGATCATGCTGGAGATCATCGGACGGTCACTGGGCCTGTAGGTCACGGTCCGGAGTGCCCTGAACTTATTGACTACCTTGGCTAAATAGGTTAGCTATTTAGCCTGGATGTGCGCAATGTTGCGCGGTCTCTAGGAGGTATCCGTGATCACGGTCGATGTGAAGCTGCACCAGGACAGAGCGGAGCACGACCTGCCGCAGCCCCGTCTGGTCATCGGCGGCAAGGACGTCACCGACACCAGCGGCGGACTCTACGAGCACCGCAACCCGGCCACCGGCCTCATCCAGGCGCACATCCCGCTCGCCGGGCCCACCGAGGTGGACCAGACCGTGGCGGCCGCCCGCCAGGCCTTCGAGGTGTGGGGCACTATGCGCCCCGCGGAGCGCCGCCGGCTGCTCACCCGCTTCGCCGGCCTGCTGCGCGACCACATCCCCGACTTCGCGGCGATCTGCCCGCTGGAGAATGGCGTGTGCATCGGCGGCTGGGCGGAGAACGTCGGACCGCACGTCGCCGAGTGGACCGAGTACTACGCCGGCTGGGCCGACAAGATCGAGGGCATGGTCGGCGCGGCCTACAGCCCGCACGAGAACGTCGAGTACACCATCGCCGAGCCGTACGGCGTCATCGGCCACATCATCACCTGGAACTCGCCCGCGCTGTCGCTGGCCATGAAGGTCCCGCCGTCGCTCGCCGCCGGCAACACCGTGGTCATCAAGCCGGCCGAGTCCACGCCGTTCTCCGCGCTGCTCTTCGCCGACCTGGCCCGCGAGGCCGGCATCCCCGAGGGCGTCGTCAACGTCGTCACCGGGCTCGGCGAGGCGGGATCGGCCCTGGTCACACACCCCGGCGTCGACAAGATCTCCTTCACCGGCGGCCCCGCCACCGCGCGCCGCATCATGGCCGACGCGGCGCTGAGCCTCAAGCCGGTCGTGTTCGAGCTCGGCGGCAAGTCCGCCAACCTGCTCTTCGCCGACACCGACCTCGACTCCGTCGTGCCGTACTGCGCCGCCTTCGCCATGAGCAACACCGGGCAGGGCTGCGCACTGCCCACCCGGCTCCTGGTGGAGCGCTCCATCTACGACGAGGTCATCGCGCGGGTCACCGGGGTGATCGCCCACCTGCCCGTGGGCGACCCGCTCGACCCGACGACGTACATCGGACCCCTCATCAACGAAGCAGCCCGCGACCGCGTCCAGGGCATGGTCGCCAAGGCGGTCGAGGACGGTGCCGGCCGGCTCGTGTACGGCGGCGAACGCATCGACTCGGACGGCTACTTCGTGTCGCCGACGGTCTTCGCGGACGTCGACAACCGCAGCGACCTGGCCCAGCAGGAGGTCTTCGGCCCGGTCCTGGCCATCACCCCGTTCGACACCGAGGACGAGGCCGTCGCCCTGGCCAACGACAGCGAGTACGGCCTGTCCGCCTACATCCAGTCCCGTGACATCACCCGCGTCAACCGCCTGGTGCCGCGCCTGAAGGCCGGGACGGTCTACGTCAACCCCGGTCCGAACCCGATCACTTCGCCCGCCACACCGTTCGGCGGCGTCGGCATGAGCGGGTTCGGGCGGGAGGGCGGCAAGGCCGGTCTGGACGAGTTCATCAACGTCAAGGGTGTCGGCATCGGTCGCGTCTGACGACCTCTCGACCTTTCGAAGCCTTCGAAGCTTTTGGAGCCAACAGCATGCAATCCGCCCGCCGCCTGACGTTCGGCGACATCATCCGTGAGCACCGAAGGTCCTTTCCCGACGGAGTCGCCCTCGTCGACGGCGACGTCCGGCTGACCTGGCCCCAGTTGGACGAGCGCACCAACCGACTCGCAGGCGCCCTCACGGACGCGGGAGTCGGCTCCGGCGACCGCATCCTGTGGCTCGGCCAGAACTCCTTCCGGATCTGGGAGCTGCTCGGCGCCGCCGCGAAGGTGGGCGCCATGGTCTGCCCCGGCTACTGGCGCTGGGCCGCCCCCGAAATGGCCTTCGCCGTCGAGGACTTCGACCCCAAGGTCGTCGTCTGGCAGGACGAGGAGATCGGCGACACGGTCGCCAAGGCGCGGGCCGAACTCGGCAGCGACCACCGGGCGTTGTGGCTGCGCCACGACTCCGAAGGCGCCGACTCCTACGAGTCATTCCTGGCCTCCGGCTCGCCCGAGGACCCCGTCGCCGAGGTCAACCCCGACGCCGCCCTGCTGGTCATCTACACCGCGGCGATCTCCGGCCGGCAGTCCGGCTCGATGCTCTCGCACCGCAACCTGCTCGCCATGGGCGCGAGCGCCGCCTGGATGGGGGACATCGGCACGGAGACCGCCTTCCTCGGCGCCGGACCCATGTTCCACATCGGCAACTACCAGTTCTGGGGCGTCCCGGCCTTCGTGCACGGCGGCAAGAACGTGATCGTCCGCCGCGTGGTCGCCGAGGAACTGCTCCCGCTCCTTGCGGACGAGAAGTGCACGCACGCCTACCTGATGCCCCCGACCATCGCGCAGCTCGTCGCGCTGAACCGCGAGGCCGGCCACGACCTGTCCCACCTGCGCGCGAGCGTCGCCGCACAGCTGTGGCAGGGCACCGTCCCCACCGACGAGAGCCGCTTCACCCGCAACGGCGGCGGCATGGGCCGCGGTTACGGACAGACCGAGGTGACCGGCTTCGCCGTGACCGGCGCCTACGGCGGCACCGGCACCGGCAACGCGGGCCGCCCCGGCCCCTTCACCGCCGTACGCGTCCTGGACGGCACCGGCACGGAGTGCGCGGTCGGCGAGGCGGGCGAGCTCTGTGTCCGCGGCGACCTCGTGCACCTCGGCTACTGGAACCGGCCCGAGATCAACGAGGAACGCTTCCGCTTCGGCTGGTGGCACACCACCGACCTCGGCCGGCGCGAGCCGGACGGCACGATCAGCTTCCTCGGTACGACGACCCGCATGCTCAAGTCGGCCGCCGAGAACATCTTCCCGGCCGAGGTGGAGAACTGCATCGAGGCCCATCCGGGGGTGAAGGAGGCCGCGGTGATCGGTGTGCCCAACGAGCGCTGGGCGCAGGACGTCAAGGCCGTGGTCGTGCTCCAGCCGGGCGCCGAACCGGTCACGGCGGAGGACGTCATCGAGCACTGCCGGGCGCGGATCGCCTCGTACAAGAAGCCGAAGACGGTGGAGTTCGTCGAGGCACTGCCGCGCACCAAGGACTACGCCAAGGACTACGAGACGCTCGACGAGCGCTTCGGCGGGGGCGGCTATCCCGGCGGCGAGCAGCTCGGCGCGGGGCGGTGACCTCATGAACGGCAGCCGCCAACCCGTCGTCGTCGGTGTGCACGCCACCGAACAGGCGCTGAAGCTTCCCGACCGCGACGCCATGGACCTTGCCCTCGAAGCGGTGCGCGGTGCGATCGCGGACGCCGGACTCACCCCGGCCGACGTCGACGGCGCCCAGGTCGACTGGCCAGGCCCGGGCGGCGTGCCCGGCGAGGGCAGCTCCTGGGCGCGGATGCTCGGCCGCGACCTGCGCTGGACCAGCGACTCGATGCTCGACAACGCGGGCTCGCGCGGCCTGCTGAAGGCGGCGGCAGCCGTGCGGGCCGGTCTCGCGGACACCGTCGTCGTCGGCGGCTGCAAGCTGGTCTCGCGCGGAGCCGGTCCCGTCGGGGCGGGTGTGCCGCTGGAGTTCGCCGATGTGTGGGGCAGCTATGTCGTCGCCCAGTTCGCGCTGGTGGCGGCACGGCACATGCACGAGTACGGCACGACCTCCCGCCAGCTCGCCGAGGTCGCCGCCACGATCCGCAACAACGGCAGTACCAACCCGGAGGCGATGATGTACGGCCGCGGCCCGTACACCGCCGACGACGTGCTCGCCTCCCGGATGGTGGCCACGCCCTTCCACCTGCTGGACTGCTGCATCGTCGGCGAGGGCGGCGCGGCGATGGTGGTCACCACCGCCGAACGGGCCCGTGACCTGCCGCATGTGCCCGTCGCCGTCCTCGGCGGCGGCATGGAGTACCACCAGGCCGCGTACGCCAACCCGGCCCTGCACCGGGAAGTCGGCCGGCTCGGCCGGGACGCCGCCACCCGCACCTACGCCATGGCCGGCGTCAGCGCCCACGACGTGGACGTCTTCTCCCTCTACGACCCCAACTCCTTCGAGATCATCCGGCAGTTGGAGGCACTCGGCCTGTGCGGCGAGGGCGAGGGCGGACCACTGGCGGCCAGCGGTGCCATCGCCGTGGGCGGCAAGCATCCCGTCAATCCTGACGGGGGCTGTCTGTCGTACGCCTGGAACGGGACACAGCAGATGACGCTCAAAGTCGTCGAGGCCGTGCGGCAGTTGCGCGGCACCGCCGTGCATCAGGTCGAGGGCGCCGAGCTCGCGGTCGTCGGTAACGCCGGTTCCGGAGCACAGCACTACGAGATGAGCCTGCTGGGGAGAATGCGATGAGCCGGCCCGTACCCGTCCCCACCGAACTGTCCGAGCCGTTCTGGGACGCGGCCCGACGCGGCGACCTGGTCGTCCCCTACTGCCCCAACTGCGAACTGCGCTTCTTCGTCCCCGAGCCCGCCTGCCCGGGGTGCATGGCCGCGGACTGGCACTACGCGCCGAGCGCGGGCCGGGGGACCGTCTACTCGGTGACCGTGGTGCACCGCGCACCCGGCCCGGGCTTCGACACACCCTTCGCGCTCGCCGTGATCGACCTCGACGACGGCGGAACCCTGCTCTCCCACGTCGACGCCGGCGATCCGGACGCGGTGGCCATCGGCATGCGGGTACGCGTCGACTTCCGGCTCTTCACGGACGAGATCACGCTGCCGTACTTCGTGCCGGAGTTGACCGAGCCGGTTGACCCACTCTTGTGAAAATTTAGCGAGCTAAGTGTATTTAGATAGCGGTATCCGGGGATAGCATCGGCGCGTCATCGTGCGGGCCCATCGGAGTGGCCTGTCACTTGGAGCATCGCTGGGGACCTCAGTGGCAGTGCACGCGCGTGCGTCGAAGAGACAAGGCCCAACGGGCAGCGGAGCCCGGCGACAACCGTCGCTCCGCACGGTCCTGCTCATCCTGGCTCTGGTGCCCAGTGTGACCCTCGTGGCCCTGTGGCTGGCGAGTTCCGCGCAGCTGTACACGGACTGGCAGAGGCAGAAGGACCGCAACGCGGCCTCCAACGCGGCGGCACGTCCGATCATGGCGGCCTTCTTCGACCTCCAGGAGGAACGTCGGCTCAGCGGCGCGGAGTTGGCCGATCCCGGGGGCTACCAGAAGGCGTTGCGCGCGCAGCGCATCCGCACCGACGCCGATGTCGCGACCGTCCAGGAACTGCCCGACAGCAACTGGAGCGCCCCGGACGACATCCGTGCCAACGTCGTCCAGGTGGGCAGGAACCTGCGGAAACTGTCCGACTACCGGGCGGGGGTGGACCAGCGGAACGCCTCGCAGCAGCAGACGTTCGACCGCTACACGACGCTCATCTCCGGCCAGTTGAACGTGTTCACCACCCTGAGCCATGTGGGTCTCCCCAACATCGACTATCTCGCCAGGCCGGCCATCGACTCGGTCTGGGGCATGGAGATGATCTCGCGGGAGAACGCGCTGTTCACCCGCGGCTCGGTGACCGGACGGCTCAACGGCACCGAACGCGGGCAGCTCGCCGGATGGATCGGCTCCCAGCACTTCATCTACGACAACAAGATCCTGCCCCTCGTCCCGGACGACCAGGCCGCGCTCTACCGGAAGCTGATGGCGGGCGGCGCGTGGAAGCAGAAGACGACGGCTGAGCAGAACGTCCTGTCGGGCTCCGGCTCCGATTCCGGGGGCGACGAGGACAAGTTCTCCAAGGCGCTCGGCACGACGTGGAGCGGCAGCGTCGGGCCGGTCGTCGCCCAGCTCCAGCAGTTCAACACCGCCTACTCCGTGACGCTGACAGCGGCCACCGAGAAGGAACTGAACGCGATGGTGCGGCGGTTGGTCATCACCAGCGTGATGGGCGCGGTGGCGGTCCTTCTGGTCGTCCTGGTCAGCGCGATGCTCACCCGGACACTGCGCCGCAGGATCTCCGCCCTGCGCGTCGCCGCCCTGGACCTGCAGACCCGCATGCCGGCCGTGGTCGAACGCCTGCGCAGCGGAGACGTCGTCGACCTGGACGCCGAACTCCCCGCGATCCAGCACGGCGACGACGAACTGGGCCAGCTGGGCCAGGCGCTGAACCTCGCGCGCCACAGCGCGCTGGACACGACGATGGCCCAGGTCTCGCAGTTCCGCGGGTTCGAGAAGCTGCTCCAGCGCATCGCCCGCCGTACCCAGCTGCTCATCGGACTCCAGATGAAGAAGCTCAGTGAGCTGGAGCGCCGGCACGAGGATCCCGAGGTCCTTGAAGGCCTGTTCGACCTCGACCATCTGACCGCCAGGCTGCGGCGCTACGAGGAGAACCTGGTGATCCTCGGTGGCGGCCAGCCGCAGCGACGCTGGCGCAAGCCCGTCCTGCTGCTGGACGTGCTGCGTTCCGCGCAGAGCGAGGTGCAGGACTACCGGCGGATCCAGATCGACGTCGAGGACCGGGTGTGGCTGGCCGAGCGCGCGGTCGGCCTGGTGATCCATGTGCTGGCGGAGCTCATGGAGAACGCGGTGGGCTTCTCGAGGCCGCCGACGCCCGTGGAGGTGTACGCCGCCCGGGTGGGACGCGGTCTCGCGGTGGAGATCGAGGACCGCGGCGTGGGCATGGACCCCGAGCAGTACGACGAAGCCAACCGGCTGATGACCGAGCCGCCCCGCATGGACGTCATGTCCCGGGCGGACGACGTCAGGCTCGGCCTCTATGTGGTCGCCCGGCTGGCGCGTGCCCTCGACATCCAGGTGGAACTGCGGCCCTCCTCGTTCGGCGGCACCCGGGTCGTGGTCCTGATCCCCGACGAACTCGTCGTCGAGGCTCCCGGACGGACCGCGCCGACACCCGAAGCAGCAGCCGCCGCCTGGCCGCCGCCTCCCGAGGCGGCCGTCGCGGACGTGTCCGGCGTGGAGCACAGGACGGCCCCGGACGAGGACACGCTGGTGACCGGCCGTGTCGACCTGGCCGCACCCGCGGCCCCTCCGAGTGATGTGTGGACCCGGCCGCCGCGACCCCACCCGGTGCCGCAGATGGCCGGCGCGCCACAGGGCAACGGAACCCTGCGCGTGGATGCCGCGCCGGACGTGCAACCGCTGCCCAAACGGGTGCGCCTGGCCAGTCTCGCCGACGAGCTGCGGGACCCGGCCGCCGGCCAGGCCGCCCAGCCGACCGACGAGCAGACAGCGGTCCGGCGGCCCGCACCCACCCGTTCCGGCGCGACGATCGGTGCCTTCCAGCGCCAGTCCCGGATGGTCCGGCGTGATGTTCCCCCGACCGACCACGAACCCACCGACGTGCTGCCGCAACGTAGACGGATCCCGACGGAAGACTGACCATGACAATGCGAACGACCGCGACCCATCCGGACCTCGACTGGTTGCTGGACGGCCTGGTCGAACAGGTTCCCGGTACGCACCACGCCATCGTGCTGTCCGACGACGGGCTGGTGGTCAGCCAGTCCCGCACCATCGCCCGCGGCGACGCCGAGCGCCTCGCCGCCATCGCCACCGGCCAGCAGTCCCTGGCCCGCGGCGTCGGGCAGCTGTTCGGTGGCGGTTCGGTGCACCAGGTCATCGTCGAGCTGGACGACCTGTGGCTGTTCATCTCCGCCGCGGGCCGCGGCACTCATCTGGCCGTCGTGGCCTCCCAGGAGGTGGACGCCGAGTTGATGACCGTGGCCATGCACACCTTGATGCAGCAGGTGGGCCAGCGCATGAGCACCGAGACGCGCTTCGGGGCGCCCGCCGACGAGCGCGGTGTACGTGAGTGAGCCACTGGATGGACGACCTGGAGTCGGGGGACGCTGAAGAGCTGTCGGTCAGGCCCTACACGATCACCCAGGGCCGGACGGCACCCGCGCGCGACGACCTCACTCTGATCACCCTCGTGACGACCGTCGAACCGGCCCCCGGCCGGTCCGGACTGCGGGGCCTGCAACCCGAGCACCGCTCGATCCTCCAGCAGTGCCGGGCCCCCGCCGCGGTGGCGGAGATCGCCGCGGAACTGAACCTGCCCGTGGCGGTCACGAAAATCCTGATCGACGACCTGGTCGCGCTGGGCAGGGCGACAACCCGTCCGCCGATCGCTGTAGCAGTAGGAAACACAATGGACATGACACTTCTTCGGGCGGTGAGGGATGGCCTTCGCAGACTCTGACCCCGCGGGCCGGGCCTACGACGGCTCGGCACCCGCGGCGGTCAAGATCCTTGTGGCCGGTGGCTTCGGTGTGGGCAAGACGACCCTGGTCGGGGCGGTGAGCGAGGTGGCGCCGCTGCGCACCGAGGAGTACCTGACCGTGGCGAGCGTGGGCGTCGACGACGTCGAGGGCGTCGAGCGCAAGGCCACCACCACGGTGGCCATGGACTTCGGCCGCATCATGGTCAACCCCCGACTGGTGGTCTACCTCTTCGGGACGCCCGGCCAGGAGCGCTTCTGGTTCATGTGGAACGACCTCGTGCACGGCGCGCTCGGTGCGGTGGTCATCGCCGACACCCGCCGGCTGGAGTCCAGTTTCGCGTCCATCGACTTCTTCGAGAGCCGTGGCATCCCCTTCGTGATCGGCGTCAACTGCTTCCACGGGCACCAGGAACGCAGCGAGCGGGAGATCCGCGAAGCGCTCGACCTCGATCCGGAAGTCCCCTTGGTGATGGGGGACATGCGACAGCGGGCGGTCGGCCGCGACCTGCTGCTCGCGCTGGCCGAACATCTTATTGCCGCGAACTCGGTAACCTAGTTCAATCAGTTATCTAGTAGAGTTGGCCGTCTACCCGGTGCTCGGGCTGTGTCCCGCACCTGTGGGTCGGACGGAGGTGGGCCCGGTGATGAGTGCGTCGGGACGGCAGGGCGGTGGCGGTGGGGGCGTGAACGGCGTCAAGGTCCGCGTCCCCAAGATGGCCGAGCTGGTGGCGGCACAGCTGCGCCGCAAGATCGTGCGCGGGGAGCTGGCCGAGGGCGAGGCGCTGCCGGCCGAGTCGGCGCTCATGGCGGAGTTCGCCGTCTCCCGGCCGACGCTGCGTGAGGCGTTCCGGGTGCTGGAGTCGGAGTCGCTCATCAGCGTGCGCCGGGGCGCCCGGGGCGGGGCACGGGTGCAGACCCCGGAAGGCACCGTCGCGGCCCGGTACGCCGGCGTGGTCCTCGAATACCGGGGCACCACCCTCAAGGACGTCTACGACGCCCGTACGGTGATCGAGGCGCCGTGCGCCGGGCTGCTGGCCGAGGGGCGCACGGACGAGGACCTGGTGCGGCTGCGGGCCGCCGTCGCCGAGGCCGAGGCACTCATGGACGACCCGTCGGCCTTCATCCGCGCCCACATGGAGTTCCACGCCCTGGTCGTCGAACTGGCGGGCAACGAGACGCTGAGCGTCCTCAACGGCATGGTCCGGCACATCATCGACCAGGCGAACTGGTCCCACGTCGACCTGGACGCCGGCAGCCCCGAGAACGTACGGGCCAACCGCCGGGGCTTCCGCGCCCACGGCGCGCTCGTCGAACTGGTCGCCGCGCGCCGGACCGAGGCCGCGGAGGAACTGTGGCGTCTCCACCTCCAGGAGGCCGAGGACTACCTGCTGCAGAACAGGTCCATGACCACCGTCCTGGACCTGCTCGGCTGACGCGACGTCACGTGCTGTGGAGCTCCTCGACGATGGGCTCCCACACCTCGGCGTCGATCTCGTACGCCGTGTAGAAGGACACCCTGTCGACCAGCGCCCCGTACCGGCGCCGGATCTCGCTCGCGACCCGCTCCGGTTCCGCCACGACCGCGAAGGTGTGCAGCACCTCGTCGTCGACGAGGCGGCTCATCGCCTCCCACTTGTCCTCGCGCCGGGACGTCGACAAGGTGTGGAGCTCGTCGCCGAGTTCACCCCACCCGTGCAGCTCCAGCACCCCGCGGTAGGCGGGTGTGCTGCCGTAGAACGCGATCTGGGCGCGGGTGCCGTCGATCGCGCGGGTCATCTCCTCCTCCGTGCGGCCGGTCGCGGTCAGCAGCAGATGGGAGACGGCGAAGTCGGCCCGCGTACGGCCGGACGCGGCGAGCCCCGCCTCCACGGTCGGCAGGGTCACCTCCCGCATGTACCGCTCGGTGGTGAAGCCGTGCGCGAGGAGCCCGTCGGCGACCTCGCCCGCCACCCGGGTCATCGCCTGGCCGACCGCGGCGACGAACACCTTGGGCGCGCCGCCGGGAGCGGGCGGGGGAGAGAAGAAGGGCGACATCAGGGTGTGCGAGTAGAAGTCGCCGCGGAAGTCGAGCTTCTCGCCCTCGTTCCAGCAGGCCCAGATCGCGTGCAGCGCGCTCACGTACTCCCGCATGCGGGCCGCGGGCCGGCTCCACGGCATGTCGAAGCGTCGCTCGATGTGCGGCTTGATCTGGCTGCCGAGACCGAGCGAGAACCGTCCGCCCGCGTAGGTCTGCAGGTCGTGCGCGGTGTACGCGAGCTGCATGGGGGAGCGGGCGAAGGCGACCGCGATGGCCGTGCCGACCTCGAGGCGGTCGGTGTGCTCGGCCGCCAGCATCAGCGGCAGGAAGGGGTCGTGCTTGGACTCCGACGCCCACAGGCCGTCGTAGCCGGCCTTCTCGTGGTGCCGGGCCTCCTCCACGACCTCCGTGGTGCTCCACACATTGAGCTTGCCGTCGACCTTCATGCCGCTCCCTTGTCCTTTTCCGTGCCGATATCCATGCCGATGCGCCGTGCGAGCAGCTCCCGGTGGTACGCCGGATCCCCGAACAGCAGCTGTGACGTCTTGGCCCGCTTCAGATAGAGGTGGGCCGGGTGCTCCCAGGTGAAGCCGATGCCGCCGTGCACCTGGATGTTCTCCTGCGCGGCCTGTACACACGCGTCGGAACAGAACGCCTTCGCCAGACTCGCCACGGCGGGCAGCTCCGGGTCCGCGCTCTCGGAGTTCTCCGACGCGAGCAGCGCGTAGTGGGCGGCGGCGCGCGCCGACTCCACCTCCAGGAGGACATCGGCGAGCAGATGCTTGACGGCCTGGAAGGAGCCGATGGGCCGTCCGAACTGGTGGCGCACCTTGGCGTACTCCACCGCCATGTCGAGCGCGCGGGAGGCCACCCCGACCTGCTCGGCGGCCAGCGCCACCGCGGCCCGGTCGAGCACCTGCGCCACCAGGTCCCAGCCGTCGCCGTGCGTACGCAGCCGGGTCGCCGGTACGTCCTGGTAGTCGAGGCGGGCCTGGCGGCGGGTCGGGTCCATCGTGGGCAGCGGTGTACGGGTCAGGCCGGTCGCGTCGCCGTCCACCCAGAAGATCCCTATGCCGTCAACGGTCCGGGCGACGGTGAGGACGACATCGGCGGTGGCGCCGTCGAGGACGAACGTCTTGTGCCCGCTCAGCAGCCAACTCCCGTTGCTCTCCCGGGCGGTGAGCCCGACCCCCGCCGCGTCCCAGCGGGCCGAGTCCTCGGTCAGGGCCAGGGTCCCGACGAGTTCACCGGAGGCCAGGCCCGGCAACAGGCGCTTGCGGGCGTCCTCGTCGGCGCAGCGCAGCAGGGTAGTCGTCGCCAGCACGGCCGAGGACAGGAACGGCGCGCACAGCAGCGCACGGCCCATCTCCTCCATCACCACGCCCACCTCGACCGGCCCGCACCCGGCACCGCCGTACTCCTCGGGGACCGCCAGGCCCTGCAGTCCGAGCTCCGTCCCCATCCGGCGCCACAGCGCCCGGTCGAAGCCCTCGGGCGTCTCCATCAGGCGCCGCGTCTCGGTCTCGGGCGAGGTGCGGGCCAGGAACGCCCGTACGGTGCGCCCCAGTTCCTCCTGCTCCTCGCTGAACGCGAAGTCCATCCCTCAGCCCTCCCCGGCGGTCCGGCGACGGGCGCGGGACGTGATGATCTTCTCGACGACGGCGATGTGGTCCGGCGAGTGCATGGTCTCCTGCTCGGCGAGCAGGGCGGGTTCCAGCACGGTGGCGAGCGCCTGCTCCAGATGCAGGTTGACCGCGCGCTTGGTCTCGCGCAGCGCCTGTGCGGGCAGGGCGGCCAGTCGCCCGGCGAGGTCCATGGCCTCGTCCAGGAGCTTGTCCTTGGGTACGGCGCGGTTGGCGATGCCCAGCCGGACCGCCTCCTCGGCGCTCACTCGGTCGCCGAGGAACAGCAGTTCCTTCGCGCGGGTCAGGCCGACGAGCAGCGGGAGGACGAGTGCGCCGCCGTCGCCGGCGACGAGTCCTACCTGGACGTGGGGGTCCGCGATATAGGCGTCGTCGGCCATCAGGACCAGGTCGCTCAGCAGCGCCAGGCTGCATCCGAGCCCCACCGCGGGCCCGTTGACAGCTGCGATCACCGGCAGCGGGCAGCGGACCATGCCGGTGATGATCCGCCGGGCCTCGTCGACGTTCCGCTCCCGGAAGGCGCGGTCGCGCTGGACCCGGGTCATGATGTCGAAGTTGCCCCCGGCGCTGAACGCCCGGCCGCGCCCGGTGAGCACGACCACCCGGGCCTCCGGGTCGTCGGCGAGCGAGTCCCACAGCGACGCGAGACCCGCGTGCAGCTCCTCGCTCATCGCGTTGAGCTGGTCGGGCCGGTTCAGCTCGATCAGCCGGACCGGCCCGACGGCCGTCACCAAGAGGTCCGTCATCTCCACCGCCATCAGTCATCATCGAACGAGTCAGTAGAGTTGAATGCTATAACTAATTAAGCTTTCTGGAAACGGCTCGCCGGAGTGACGGAGGACGCGTATGCCGCAGCAGGAGTACGAGACCGTGCGGGCCGAGGTGACGGACCGGATCCTCACCGTCACGCTGAACAGGCCCGAGAAACTCAACGCGTTCAACCCCCGGATGATGGCCGACCTTCTCGACGTCCTGGACGCGGCCGACGCCGACGACGAGATCCGGGTGATCGTGGTGACCGGTGCAGGCCGCGGCTTCTGCGCGGGCGCCGACGTCAGCTCCGGCGGCTCCTCGTTCGACCACCGCAAGGCGGGCGCCTGGCACCGGGACACCGGTGGCCGGGTCGCACTGCGGCTCTTCTCCAGCACCAAGCCGGTGATCGCGGCGATCAACGGCCCGGCCGCGGGCGTCGGGGCCAGCATGACCCTGCCCATGGACATCCGCCTGGCCTCGACCTCGGCGAAGTTCGGCTTCGTCTTCGCCCGTCGCGGCATCGTGCCGGAATCGGCGGCGAGCTGGTTCCTGCCCCGGGCCGTCGGCATGCAGCGGGCCATGGAATGGGTGGCCACGGGCCGCGTCTTCGGACCGGACGAGGCACTCGCGGCCGGACTGGTGCGCTCCGTGCACCCGCCCGAGGAACTGCTCCCGGCGGCATACGAACTCGCCCGGGAGATCGCCGACAACACCTCCGCGATCTCCGTCGCCCTCTCCCGGCAGATGATGTGGCGGATGCTGGGCGAACCCCACCCGATGGCCGCCCACCGGCTCGACTCCCGGATCATGAGCCAGATCGGCGGCGGCCCGGACCCCGTGGAGGGCGTCCAGTCGTTCCTCGCCAAACGGCCGCCCGAGTTCCCGGGCAAGGTCAGCAAGGACATGCCACCCCTGTATCCCTGGTGGCAGGAAGAGGAGTTCCGCCCCCTGGAAGAGCCGGCGCCGGCACCGGAGGCCCAGGGATGACGACGTTCGACTACATCGTGGTGGGCGCGGGGTCCGCGGGCTGCGTGCTCGCGAGCCGTCTTTCCGAGGACCCGAAGACATCCGTACTGCTGATCGAGGCGGGCGGCCGGGACTCCACACCGCTGATCAGGATGCCCAAGGGGTTCGGCAAGCTGCTGGGTGATCCCCGGTTCGCCTGGCACTACCCGGTCGAGCCGGTGGGCCCCAGCGGCCGCGTCGAGCACTGGGTCCGCGGCCGGACGCTCGGCGGGTCCAGCTCGGTCAACGGCATGGTCTACAACCGCGGTGACCGCGCCGACTACGACGAGCTGGAACGCCTCGGCAACCCCGGCTGGGGCTGGGACACCATGCTGCCGGTCTTCAAGCGCATCGAGGACAACGCGCTCGGCGCCTCCGAGGCCCGGGGCGCGGGCGGCCCGCTGCACGTCTCCACCGCACCGGCGCCGGAGCCGCTCTGCGAGGAGGCGATCGGCGCCGGGACCGGACTCGGCTGGCGCCGGACCGACGACCTGAACGCGAGCGACGACGAACGCATCGGCTATGCGATGGCCACCATCAAGAACGGGCGGCGCTTCAGCGCCGCCCGCGCCTTCCTGCACCCCGTCGCGGACCGGCCGAACCTGACCGTCTCGGTGGACACCGTCGTGACGCGCGTCCTCGCCGAGCACGGCAGAGCCGTCGGCGTGCACACCCGCAGCAAGGGCCTGGAGGCCGACGTCCGGGCCCGGCGCGAGGTGATCCTCTCCGCCGGCAGCATCGCCACGCCCAAGATCCTCCAGCTGTCCGGCATCGGCCCGGCCGAGACGCTGAAATCGGCGGGCGTCGACGTCCTGGTCGACAGCCCGCACGTGGGCGGCCGGATGCGCGAGCACCGCTGTTTCGTCGTCCAGTACCGGCTGAAGGACGACCTCGGCTACAACAAGGCGCTGAGCACCCCGCTGCGACAGGCCCTGTCGGGGGCGAGATACCTGGCCACCCGACGTGGACCGCTGGCCGCGCCCGCCTTCGACGTCATCGCCTTCTTCAAGACCCGCCCCGAGCTCGCCCGGCCGGACGCGCAGTTGCTCATCGCGCCGGTGTCCCTGCTGCCGGACGTCCCCGGCAAGGAGACCGGCGTGGAACGCGAGCCCGGAGTGATGGGCCTCGGCTACATCCTGCGCCCCACCGCCGAGGGCGGCCTGCACATCACGTCGGCCGATCCCGACGCACCCCTCGCCATCACGCCGAACTACTACGGCTCCGACCACGACCGCACGGTGGGAACCGCCCTGTTCCGGCGCATGCGGGAACTCTTCGAGACCGAGCCGATCGCCGGCCGGATCACGGCCGAGACACTGCCCGGCCCCGGCGTCAGCGACGACCAGGACATCATCGACGCCGGTCTCGACCAGGGACGCTGCGGCTACCACGCCATAGGCACCTGCGCCATGGGCCCGGACGAGGAGGACGTCGTCGACGGCCGGCTGCGGGTACGCGGCATCGAGGGCCTGCGGGTCGTCGACTGCTCGGTCATGCCGACCATGGTGTCCGGAAATCTGAACGCACCGATCATGGCCATGGCGTGGCGGGCGGCCGACCTCATCCTGGGGACGGCCTGATCACGTATCGGGATATCTGGCCGAAACATTGTCGTAGTGGTTTTGACCTGTTAGCGTCCGGTCGGCGGACATTCAGCTGAATGCGCTAAACCATTGACCGCCTGGACGGTAACCATGAGCGATGGTTTCCTGCACGAATCCCTTCGCTGTGCCGACTGGGGGGTCGCCACCGCGGACACCATCGCGGCGCCACCGCCGCCCCCGCCGGAACGCGGCGGGCACTTCCGGCAGTGGACCGACGACCTCCGGCAGCTGACCGGCGTCGTCGCGGACACCCACCGCATGGTCGCCGGATGGCCGCAGCTCCAGCCCGACGGCCCGGGCGGCTGGGACCAGGACGCCCTGGACCGCTGCGACCGGGCGCTGGACGCACTGCTCGCGCAGGGCACCCGGCCCGGTCTCACCCTGCTCGACCGCTCACTGCCGCCATGGCTTGACGCGGCCGGCGGCTGGCTCTCCCGCGACACTGCCGAGCACTTCGCCGCGTACGCCGCCGAGCTGGGCCGCCGATTCGGCGACCGGGTGGAACGCTGGATCACCTCCACCGACCTCGCCGGCCCCACGCTCGCGGACCACGTGGCCGGAATGTATCCCCCGAACCGGGGCGCGGGACGGGCCGGACTGCCCGCGGTCCACCACATTCTGCTCGCGAACGGACTCGCCACCCAGGCCCTGAGGGCGAGCGGTGCGCGAGGCCGGATCGGCACCACGGTCACCCTCGTGGGCGGCTACCCGGCCACCGACGACCCCTACGACCGTCTCGCCCTGGAACGCCTGGAGAGCTGGACCAACCGTCTCTTCCTCGACCCCATGCTGCTCGGCGAGCACATGGTGACCGAGGACGGCGACTCACCGGTCGAGGACACCGGCTGCGTGCGCGCCGGCGACCTGGAGACCATCACCACCGAGCAGGACCTGCTGGGCCTGTCCTGGCACACCCCGTTCCGCGTCACCGCGCCGGAGAACCTGCCCCGCGTGCTGCCGACGACAACCTGTCTGAGCGCCCTCAACGAGGTCAACCGCCTGCTCGTGGGCCTGGGCTTCGCGATCGTCCCGTTCGACGACGTGGAGACCACCGCCTACGGCTGGCCGATCATCCCCGAAGGACTCGCCGACGCCGTCGCCGGCCTCTGCGACCTGTACGGCGACGTGCTGCCGCCGCTGTCCGTCATCGACAACGGCATGGGCGACCTGGACCTCGTCGACGCCACGGGACACAGCGACGACGACCGGCGCCGGGCCCTGCTGCGCGCTCGGCTGTCCTGGCTCTCCGGACTCACCGCGGCCGGTGTGGAGGTGTGCGGTTACGAGTACTGGTCGGTGCTCGACAACCTGGAGGCCAAGTTCCGCTACACCCGCCTCTACTCGATGGCGGTCCCGGACCACGAGGCCCCGCCGCGTCCCCCGATCCCGTCCGACTGGCTGCGCAGCGGCGCCTTCGCCGGCGCCCCCGCACCCGAAGCGGGACGGACCACCGGCCTGAGCCTGGTGCCGGCCGCGCCCCGAACTCAGGACGGCGCGACCTCGTAGCCAGGCAGCGGAACTCCGTAGCCCCGCGTCGGGCTCAGGATGCCGGAAGCCTCGTAGCCGGTCCGGACCCCGGGCTCGGGACGGCGGAACCGCGTAGCCAGGCAGCGGACCCCGTAGCCCCGCGTCGGGCTCAGGATGCCGGAAGCCTCGTAGCCGGTCCTGGCCCCGCGCTCACGACGCCGGAGCCTCGTAGTCCCTGCCGCGGATCAGCCGCACCGGCGTGTAGACGAGGACGTCCTCGTCCCGCTGGTTGCGCACGGCGATCCGGCTGGTCACCACGCCCCGGCCCGGCTTGCTGGAGGGCCGGGACCCGGTGGTCTCCACGACGGCGTACAGGGTGTCGCCGACGTACACCGGGCCCAGCACGTCGAGTTCCATGTGCAGGAAGGCGAGGCCCGTGCCGTGCAGCACGTTCGTCTGCAGGACGAGCCCTTCGGCGAGGCAGTACGTCAGTCCGCCCGGGACCAGTCGCCCGCTGTAGCCGCCGTCCGCGGCGTGGGAGGCGTCCCAGAAGAGCGGCTCGGTGAAGCCGCCCCATGTGACGAAGTTGACCAGATCGGTCTCCGTGACGGTGCGGCGGGCGGTCCGGAAGACCTGCCCGACCGGCATCTCCTCATAGGTCAACCCCTTGACCAGCAGGGGGGCCTCGGTGGTGGTCTGCTGCGGTGCCATGTTCGGTTCCTCTCGTACGGTCGGTGGTCACAGGTCGAGCGGGTGCTTGTCGCTGACTCCCTCGAAGTCCGCGGGCCGCTTCTCGCGGTGCGCGGCGAGCCCCTCGACGACCTCGTGCCCGCCGAACCCGAAGAACTCCAGCCCCAGCGAGGCCTCGAAGATCGGCTGGGCGGTGCGGTACCAGTGGTTGAGGGACCGCTTGGTCCAGCTGATGGCGCTGGTGGGCCCGGCGGCCAGGGCGGTGGCCACGCGCAGGGCCTCGGTGTGCACCTCGGCGTCGTCAACGCACTTGGACACCAGCCCGATCCGCTCCGCCTCCTCACCGGTGAGCGTCTCGCAGGTCAGCAGGTAGTACTTGGCCTTGGCCATGCCGCACAGCAGCGGCCAGCAGATGGCGGCATGGTCACCGGCCGCGACGCCGAGCCGCGTGTGCCCGTCGACGATCTTCGCCGTGCGAGCCGCGATCGAGATGTCCGCGAGCATGCCGATGACGAGCCCCGCCCCGACCGCCGGGCCGTGGATCGCGGAGACCACCGGCTTGGAGCAGTTGAGCACCCCGTAGACCATGTCCCGCGCCTCCCGCATCACCCGGGCGCGCACCGCGTAGTCCTCGGTCATGGCGTCGATGGAGTCGAAGGTCCCGCCCGCCGAGAACGCCCGGCCCGCCCCCTGGACGACCACCGCGCGGGTCTCCTGGTCCCGGTCCACGACGGACCAGATGTCGGCGAGTTCGCCGTGCATCCGCGGATCCACGGCGTTGAGGTTCGGGGCGTCGAGCACGATCCGCAGCACGCCGGGCGCGGGCCGCTCGAAGGTCAGGCTCGTGAACGGGGCGTAGGGATCGGTCACGTCGCGCTCCTGGTGTATTCAGTGTGGATACTATAATTATCTAACTGTATCGAAGGGTGTGCGGCAAGCAGCCCGCACGTGACGTTGCACGGAGGACGGGAAGCTCGGCATGGATCTCACCTTCAGCGAGGAACAGGACGAACTGCGCAAGGTCGTCCGGTCGTTCCTCGCCAAGCACTCGGACGAGGCGACCGTGCGCCGCCTGGCCGGCGACCCGCACGGTCACGACCCCGTCGTCTGGCGGCGGATGGCCGGCGAACTCGGCCTGCAGGGCCTCGCCGTCCCCGAGGAGTACGGCGGCTCGGGCTTCGGCTACGTCGATCTCGGCATCGTCTTCGAGGAGGCGGGCCGCGCGCTGCTGTGCGGGCCGTACTTCGCGACGGTGGCCCTGGCCGCGGAGGCACTGCTGCGCTGCGGCGACGAGCAGGCGCGACGCGACCTCCTGCCGGGCATCGCGTCCGGCGAGACGGTGGCCACGCTGGCGCTCACCGAGGACGGCGGCCGCTGGGACGAGCAGGGCATCGGGCTCACCGCCGCCCGTGACGGGACGGGCGGCTGGCGGCTGACCGGCGTGAAGACGTACGTCCCCGACGGCCACCTCGCCGACCTGCTCCTGGTCGCCGCCCGCACCCCCTCGGGCATCAGCCTGCTGGCGGTCGGGACCGCCGACGCACCGGGCCTCACCCGCACCCCTCTCCCGACCCTCGACCAGACCCGCAAACAGGCCCGGATCGAGTTCACGGACACCCCCGCCCGCCTCCTGGGCCCCGAGGGCGGGGCATGGCCCGCCCTCGAACGCACCCTCGCCGGCGCCGCCGTACTCCTGGCCGCCGAACAGGTCGGGGGAGCCGCGGCCGCCCTGGACGCCGCCGTGGAGTACGCCAAGATCCGTGAGCAGTACGGCCGGCCCATCGGCTCGTTCCAGGGGATCAAGCACAAGTGCGCCGACATGCTCATGGAGATCGAGTCCGCCCGCTCGGCCGCGTACGGCGGCCTGTGGGCACTGGACGCGGGCGACGAGACGGAGATCGCGATGGCCGCAGCCCTGGCGCAGGCCTTCTGCTCGGAAGCCTTCACCAAGGTCGCCGCGGACAACATCCAGGTCCACGGCGGCATCGGCTTCACTTGGGAGCACCCCGCGCACCTGTACTTCAAGCGGGCCAAGAGTTCCGAGGTACTGCTCGGCACACCGTCGTACCACCGGGAACTGCTCGCCACCCGGCTCGGCATCTGAGAGGGAGAAGCTGACATGGAGCTGGACTTCGGGCCCGCGGTACGCGGCTTCCGCGACGAGGTGCGGGACTGGTTGGCGGACCACCTCGTGGGGGAGTTCGCCGAGAACCGGGGCGTGGGCGGCCCCACCGACGGCGCGGCCTGGGAGGTCCGCCTCGCCTGGGACCGCGAGCTGTCCGCCGGCGGCTGGCTGGGCATCGGCTGGCCCCAGGAGTACGGCGGACGCGGGCTCGGGCTGCTCGAGGAGATCGTCTTCGAGTACGAGTACGCCCGCGTGAACGCCCCGTACCGGGCCACCGTCAACGCGCTCGACCTGCTCGGCCCGATGCTCCTCAAGGTGGGCAGCGACGCTCAGAAGAAGCGTTTCCTGCCGCCGATCCTCGGCGTCGAGGAACTGTGGGGCCAGGGCTTCAGCGAGCCCGGCGCCGGCTCCGACCTGGCGTCCGTACGCACCCGGGCGGAGCGGGACGGCGACCAGTGGGTGGTGAGCGGACAGAAGGTGTGGACGTCCTTCGGCATCCACGCCGACTGGGTCTACGTCCTCACCCGCACCGACCCGCAGTCCGCGCGGCACAAGGGCCTGAGCATGCTGCTGGTGCCAACGGACCAGCCCGGCGTGGAGATCCGCCCCATCCGCAACCTCGCCGGCCAGGACGAGTTCGCCGAGATCTTCCTCTCCGACGCGCGCACCGGCGCCGACATGGTCGTCGGCGAGGTGGGCCAGGGCTGGCGCACCGCGATGGCCACGCTCGGCATCGAGCGCGGCACCACGCTGCTGCCCCAGCAGCTCGCCTTCGAGCGGGAGGCCGAGGCGCTGATCGACCTGGCCCGCGAGCGGGGTGCGCTCGACGATCCGATGCTGCGCCGCCGCATCGTCGACGCCTGGATCTCCGTACGCATCATGCGCACCACCAACCTGCGGACCATCGCCGAACTGACCGCCGGCCGCACGCCTGGCGCGCAGGCCACCACCGCGAAGCTGTACGCCTCGACCCGGCACCAGCAACTCGGCCAGCTGGCCACGGAGTTGGCGGGCCCCGCAGGGCAGATCGTCGGCGAGGACTACGGCCTGGACCGCCGGCAGCGCTCCTTCCTGCTGGCCCTCGCGGAGACGATCTACGGCGGGTCGAGCGAGATCCAGCGCAACATCATCGGAGAACAGGTCCTGGGTCTGCCGAAGGAGCCGCGCCCGTGACGTCGCTCGAGGAGCGTCTCGATCGCATCGAGTCGCAGCTCGCCATCCAGCAACTGCCCATCCGTTACGCGCTCGCCGTGGACGGCCGTGACCTGGACGCCTGGGTCGGCTGCTTCCGGCCGGACGTGGACATGGGACGACACGGCCGCGGGCGGACTGTCCTGCGGCAGCACATCGAACCCCAGGTGCGGGGCTTCCACCGGTCGGTCCACCAGATCTGCGGTCACCGCGTCGAGTTCACCGGACGGGACACGGCGACCGGCGCGGTCTACTGCCGGGCCGAGCACGAGGTGGGGGACCGGTGGATCGTGATGGCGATCTGCTACTGGGACGACTATGCGCGCGTGGACGGTGACTGGTACTTCTCCCGGCGCCGCGAGCGGCACTGGTACGCGGCGGACGTGACCGAGCGCCCTCAGGCGGTGGGATTCAAGGGCTGGGAGGGCGCCGGGGAGCCGGCGCTGCCCGAGGCCTTCCCCTCCTGGTCGGCCTTCTGGAAGGAAACGTGATGGCACGGTTGTCAGGTAAGACGGCGCTGGTCACCGGCGGCGGGCAGGGCGTGGGCCGCGGCATCGCGCTCGCGCTGGCCGCCGAGGGGGCGGCAGTGGTGATCACCGGCCGCACCGAGGGCAAGCTGAAGGACACGGCCGGGGAGATCACCGAGCGCGGCGGCCGGGCGCACACCGTGGTCGGGGACGTGGGGGAGCGGGACGACGTCGACCGCATGGTGGCCGAGACGGTACGGGAGTTCGGCGGTCTCGACGTGCTCGTCAACAACGCGCAGTCCTCGGTGCAGCGCAAGCTGGCGGAGACATCGTACGAGGATGTCGAACTCACCTACCGCAGCGGACCGTTGGCCGCCTTCCACGCGATGCAGGCCGCCCTGCCCCATCTCAAGGAGAGCCGCGGCAGCGTGGTGAACCTCGGTTCGTCGGCCGCCGTGCAGGGCGAGGCGACCTTCGCGGCGTACGCGATGGCCAAGGAGGCCATCCGCGGCCTGAGCCGGGTCGCCGCGCGAGAGTGGGGCCCGTACGGGATCCGGGTGAACGTCATCTGTCCGGCCGCGCTGAGCCCGGCGGCGGAAGAGTACTTCGCCGCCTATCCGGAGCGGGCGGAAGGGGTGCTGGCCGGGATTCCACTGGGGCGGATGGGCGATCCGGAGACGGACATCGGGCGGGCGGTGGTCGCTCTGGTCAGTGACGACATGGCATATCTGACCGGAGCGACGCTGATGCTGGAGGGTGGGCGCACGCTGATCGGGTGAGCAGGAGTTCTCGCCGCCGCCGCCCCTACCCGTCCCATCCCCGAAGCTTGGCCCCCTTCCCCACCCACCTCACACAACGCCCCGGGCGCGCAGCCCGGCCAACTGGTCCTCCGTCAACCCCGCGAGAGCGGTGAGCACTTCGTCGGTGTGCTCACCCAGCGCCGGCGGCGGGGCGTACCCCTCGACCGGCGTCGCGGTGAACCGGATGGGGTTGGCGAGCATCGGCAGCTGCCCCGAGGCCGGGTCCTCGACCTCGATCAGCATCCCCCGGTGCTGTATCTGCGGGTCGGCGAAGACCTCGGGCATCTCGTTGTACGGGCCCGCGGGCACGTCGTGTGCGTCGAGCACGGTCAGCCACTCGTCCCGGGTGCGGGTGCGCAGGATCGCCGCCAGCACCGGCAGGATCTCCTCGCGGTGGGCGATCCGGGCGGAGGTCGTGGCGAACCGTTCGTCCTGGAGGAGGTCGGTGCGGTCGGCCGCCGCGCAGAACGCGGCGAACTGCTTGTCGTTGCCCGCGACCAGGAAGATCGGCCTGTCCTTGCAGGGGAAGGCCTGCGAGGGGATCCCGCCGTAGCCGCCGTTTCCGCGCCGCTGCGGAACCTCGCCGGAGACCAGGTAGTTCATCGCGAAGTGGGACAGCGAGGCCAGGCCGCAGTCCAGCAGGGACAGGTCGATGAACTGGCCCTCGCCGGTGAGGTCCCGGTGGCGCAGGGCCGCGAGGACGGCCGTGGAGGCGTAGAGCCCCGTGAGGATGTCGATCATGCTGACGCCGACCTTCATCGGCTCCTCGGGGTGCCCGGAGACGCTCATCATCCCCGACATGGCCTGGAAGATGCCGTCGTAGCCGGGGCGGTCGGAGTACGGGCCGGTCTGGCCGAAGCCGGTGACCGAGAGGTAGACGAGGCGCGGGTTGAGCGCGCGCAGGCTCTCGTGGTCGAGGCCGTACTTCGCCAGCGTGCCCGTCCGGAAGTTCTCGACCAGTACGTCCGAGCGTGCGGCGAGGGCGCGGATCAGCTGCTGTCCCTCGGTGGCGGCGTGGTTGACGGTGACCGACCGCTTGTTGCGGTTGGCGGCGAGGTAGAAGGCGGCGGTGTCGGTCCGGTCGCCGTCGGGTCCGGGGGCGAAGGGAGGGCCGTACGTCCGGGAGTCGTCCCCCGATCCGGGCCGCTCGACCTTGATCACCTCGGCGCCGAGATCGGCCAGCATCTGGGTGGCCAGCGGCGCGGCGAGGATGCGGGACAGATCGAGCACGCGGATCCCGGCCAGTGCGGTCGACGGCATCTGGGTCTCCCTCTGTTCACGGACGATGAATCAGTTATATAAATAATACATCTAGCGCTCGGCTGCGGCCGACGCGATTGCCTCATCTATTCAATTCATGTAACTATATGGATCGGCCGCCAGGCCGGGACCGGAGGGCGGGCTGATGACCGTCGCGGCGAGGACCCTCACCGATCAGGAACAGCGAGAACGCCGGGCCTGGTTCCGGGCCCGCTGGGAGCGCGGGGTCGCCTTCAACCGGCGTTGCCGCATCCGGGTGACGCGCTGGGACGCGGAAGCGGTCGAGATCGTGCTCCCCTACGCCGAGTCCCTCTCGGCCCACGAAGGCGTCTTCCACGGCGGCGTCATCTCCGCGCTCATCGACACCGCCGGCGCCGGAGCCGTGATCGCCGGGCACGACTTCACCAAGGGCAGCCGGCTCAGCACCGTGTCGATGTCGGTGCAGTACCTGGCACCCGCCCGCGGCCGTGAGGCGGTCGCGTACGCGCGCTGCGTGCGGCGGGGCGGCCGGGTGCACTTCGCCGACGTGGACGTGCGGGCCGACGGACGCATCTGCGCCCGCGGGCAGGTGGTGGTGACCATCTCCGGGGAGCGGCCCGGCGTCGGCGATCCGATCGAACCGCTGGACGAGGAGTGACGTGATGCCCGAGGAAACCGCAGTGGCCCCCGAGGACCTGGACCTGGTCCTGTACGAGGTGGACGAGGACGGCGTCGCCACCGTCACCCTCAACAGGCCTGAGCGCAAGAACGCGTGGAGCATCCCCATGGAGCGCCGCTTCTTCGCGCTCCTCGACCAAGCCGCGCAGGACCCCGCCGTCCGGGTGGTGATCATCACCGGGGCGGGCAGGGCCTTCTGCCCGGGGATGGACATGCAGCGCCTGGAGCAGAACTCGCAGCCGGGGGAGTCCCTCAACCTCCAGGCCCGCGTACCGATGTACAGCAGGCGCAACATGCCGAAGCCGATGATCGCCGCCGTCAACGGCGCCTGCGCGGGCATCGGCCTGGTCCAGGCGCTCATCTGCGACATCCGCTTCGCCGCCCGTGGGGCCCGCTTCACCACCGCCTTCACCCGACGCGGCCTGGCCGGCGAGTACAACATGCCGTACGTCCTGCCGCGCGTGATCGGCCTGGAGAACGCGCTCGACCTGCTGCTGTCCGGCCGCGTCTTCGACGCCGACGAGGCCAAGGACCTCGGCCTCGTCAGCCGCGTCGTCGAGCCCGAGGACCTGCTCGACGCCGCCCGCGCCTACGCCCGGGACATCGCCCGCAACTGCTCCCCGCGCGCCATGGCCGTCCTGCGCCACCAGGTGTACGGCGACCTCGACCGCCCCTTCACCGACGCCCTCGCCCGGTCCTACTCCGCCATGGAGTTCTTCGCGGGCTCGCCCGACTTCCGGGAGGGCGTGTCGAGCTTCGTGGAGAAGCGGGAGCCCAAGTTCGAGGGACTGCCGCCGGACTTCGACCCGGACGAGGCCACGCGCGACGCGTTTCTGCCGTACTGAACCGATGCTAGGAGCACACGCAGATGACAGGGCAACCCTTCCCCGTCGAGGCCGGGCACATCATGATGTTCGCCCGCGCCATCGGTGACGAGAACCCGGCGTACACGGGCGAGTCGGCGGTCGCACCGCCCACCTTCACCATGGCGAGCGCCCACTACGACCCCGACTACCACCTGCGTCCCAAGCCGGACGAGGAGTGGTTCGGGTCGGGACGCGGCGCCGGCGTCATGGCCGAGGGCGCCGGCGGGCTCCATGCCGAGCAGCACTTCGAGTACCACCGTCCGGTGCGCGCCGGCGAGACCCTCTACGCGCACCTCTCCACCGGCCGCAGCTGGGAGAAGCAGGGCCGCACCGGCCGCCTGCTCTTCAGCGAGCGCATCACCGAGTACCGGGACGCCGACGGCGAACCGGTCGTCAGTGCCGTGACCGTGGCCGTCGTCCCCGAGGGCCCGGCGACCCCGAAGGACGCCCGATGAGCCTGAGCCCCGACGACATCAAGGTCGGCGAGACCCGCGAGAGCGTCCTCGTCGACGACCTCAAGCGCACCCGGATCGTGCAGTACGCGGGCGCGTCCGGCGACTTCAATCCCCTGCACACCGACGAGAGGTTCGCCGTCGATGCGGCGGGCTATCCCGGCGTGTTCGCCCACGGCATGCTGACGATGGGCATGACCGGCCGGGTCCTGACCGACTGGGTCGGCACCGAGGCACTACTGCGCTACGGCGTGCGCTTCAAGGCCCAGGTCTGGCCCGGCGACACCCTCACCGCCACGGCCACCGTCGAGTCGATCGAGGACACCCCGACCGGTCCGGTCGCCCACTTCGTCCTGCGCACGGTCAACCAGGACGGCGCCGAGGTGGTCACCGGCACCGCGGCGGCCCGCCTGGAGCCCTGACCCGGTGGGCGCCGTACAGGAGGCCGGGGCGACAGCCACCTGGACCGCCATGGTGAGCCGCGCCTACGACCACGGCCGCCCCGCCGTCCGGTTCGGCGACCTGACCTGGGGCGGACGCGAACTCCTCGACCGTGCGGCCGGCGCGGCCGACTGGCTGGACACCCTCGGCCTGGAGCCCGGCGAACCGGTGCCCGCACTGGTCGCCACCTCCGCCGACGCCCTCGCCCTGGTGATCGGCGGCGCCGGATCCGGCCACCCGCTCGCACCGCTCGGCGTCCGCATGACGGCGTACGAGATCGCCGCCGTGGTCAAGGAGACGCGGGCTCATGTCCTGCTGGCGCAGCCCGAGTTCGCCGACCTCGGCAGGCAGGTCGCCGAACTGTCCGGCCGACGGATCGCCATCGTGCCCGAACTTCTGCTCGGTGAAAGGGAGTTGACTGCCGGACCCGACGACCTCGCCACCGTCCTGCACACCTCGGGAACGACGGGCCTGCCCAAGCCCGTCCCCATGAGCCAACGGCGCCTGGCCGCCCGGGCCGGTGTGAACGGGCGGCTGTGCGGGCTCGACCCCGACAGCTTCTACGGCGGCAGCGCGCCCTTCCACCACATCGCGGGCCTGGGCAACATCGCCGTCGCCCTCGCCGCCGGCGCCCTCGTCACCGGCCTGCCCCGCTTCACCGTCGAGGGCTGGGCCCTGCTGCGGGACCTGGGCACCACGCACACCAGCATGGTCCCCGCGATGCTGGAGACCCTGCTGGCGGCCGGACAGGCCCGTCACGAGACGCTGCGCACCCTCCAGTACGGTGGCGCGCCCGTCCGCCCCGGCACCCTGCGCCGGACGTACGAGGCGATGCCCGGCGTCCGCATGCTCAACATGTTCGGACAGACGGAGGGCTCGCCGATCAGCGTGCTCACCCCGCAGGACCACCGGGAGGCGGTGGCAGGACGCACCGAGCTGCTGCGGTCGGTGGGGCGGCCCGCACCCGGTGTCGAGATCAGGGTCCACGACCCCGGGCCGGACGGCGTCGGCGAGATCCACGCCCGCGCCGACCACCTCTTCAAGATCGACGCCGAGGGCTGGCTGCACAGCGGCGACCTGGGCCGCGTGGCGGAGGACGGGTATCTCTACCTGCTCGGCCGACGCACCGACATGATCATCCGCGGTGGCGAGAACGTCCACCCGCTCGAGGTGGAGACGGTCCTGTCCGCGCACCCCGGGGTGGCGGACGTCGCGGTCACCGGCGTACCGGACGAGCGGCTCGGCCAGACCGTCGTCGCCTTCGTCGTCCCCGCCGATCCCGGCGCCCCACCGCAGCCCGCGGCACTCAGAAGCCACACCCGCGCCCGGCTGTCCGGGTTCAAGGTCCCTGTCCGCTGGTGGTTCGTGGACGACCTGCCGCGCAACGCGAACGGCAAGGTCGTACGCCGAAGCCTTCGGGAACCCACCGCGCTCGAAGGAGAACCACGTGACGCTTGACCACTCGGTCGTCGCCCCCGAAGCCGTCGGTGTCGACCCGCACCGGCTGGACGTGCTCCTGAGTCGGATCCGTCTGGAGGTCGAGCACGGACCGCTGCCGTCCGTGCAGGTCGCAGTCGCGCGGGGCGGACGGCTGGTCGCCTTCGAGACCTGGGGGGACGCCGAACCGTCCACGCGATACGTCCTGCAGTCCGTCGGGCGGTCCATCGTCGCGGGCGCGGTCTGGAAGCTGATCGGCGAAGGCCTGCTGGACGTGGGCGAGCACGTTGCCGCGATCATCCCGGAGTTCGCGCCGAACGGGAAGGAGACGGTGACGGTCGAGCAGGTGCTCACCCACACCGCGGGCTTCCCCTTCGCACCGCTCGGCTATCCGAAGATGCTCGACCGCGAGCAGCGCCTCGCCGCCTTCGGCCGCTGGCGGCTCGACTACCCGCCGGGCAGCCGCTTCCAGTTCCACCTCACCTCGGCGGCCTGGCTGATCGCCGAGATCGTGGAGCGGCGTACGGGCCTGGTGTTCGCCGACTACCTGCGTGACCGGATCGCCGTGCCGCTCGGCCTGTCCTCGCTCGAACTCGGCGTCCCGGTGGACCGTCAGGCCGGCAGCGTCGCTCCGATGACCGCCACCGACCGCACGAGCGACGAGCAGGAACCCGACCCCTGGGGCCCCTGGTACCTGTCCGACCCGCGAGTGCTCGCCGCCGGGGAACCCAGCCACGCGCTGGTCGCCACGGCCGCCGATGTCGCCCTGTACTTCCAGGCACTGGAGCACTCGGGCCTGTGGAAGCCGGAGGCGGTGGCGGAGGGCACCCGGATCCGGCTGACGGACCACCCGCACGGGGAGCAGATCTACGGGGGCGGCTCCAACCGCCGTACCAGCATGGGCCTGTTCGTCACCGTGGCCGGCCCGGACGCGGGCAGCAACCTGCCGTCCACCGGTTCGCCCGCCCTCTTCGGCAGCGCCGGAGCCGCCTACCAACTCGGCTTCCTGGACCCGGAGACCGGCCTGTCCTTCGCCTGCCTGAGCAACGGCTACCCCCTCGCCGGCTACGACCACTCCCGGCGCGGCACGGCACTGCTCACCAACATCGCGAACCTCGCGGCGGATCTCACCGACCAGTAGGGCGGTCGCACCCGCTCCGCACGGCTGCGGAGTCTCGTGGCCGTCTCGCGCGCGGGCGCCGCCCTGGATGCGCTCGGCGCCGGATTCCGGTGCGTGCCTACGCGCCGTTCCCGCCCGCGCGGCCTCGTTCGATCCCCTCACGCAGCCGATGCAGGCCGCGCCGGGCGTGGCTCTTCACGGTGCCCAGGGGGATGCCGGTGTGCTCGGCGATCTGGGCCTGGGTGAGGTCCTCGTAGAACGCCATGCACAGCACCTCGCGCTGGTGGCGCGGCAGCCGGGACAGGGCGTCGACCAGGAGCACCCGGTCCAGGACGTCGTCCGGGGCGCCCGCCTCGTGACGGTACGCGTCGGCGTCGGAGGCCATCGAGTCGATCAGCGTGAGACGCCTCGTCCGGGCCGACAGCGCGTCGATGATCTTCCGGCGCGCGATGCCGACCAGCCAGGCGCCCAGCGGTCCCCGCTCCGGACGGTAGCCGTCCCGTCCGCGCCAGGCGCCGAGGAACACCTGCTGGGTCACGTCCTCGGCCTCATGGGCGTCACCGAGCGAGCGGGTGGCCATGGTGTGGACGAGTGAGCCCCAGCGCCGGTAGACGGCCGCGAACGCGGTCTCGTCCGCGGCGCACAGACCGCGTGCCAGTTCGTCGTCGCACGGCGTCTCCTCCGCGGCCTGGGTGCGAACACCGGCGGATCGCGTGTTCGTGGTCATGGGCTTGTCCCTCCTGCCGTGCGTCCCGTGATGGGGCCGGAATGCCGCCTGCCGAACCGCTTGCGGTCGGCGGGCGGCACAGTGGCCGAGCGCCTGCGTGCCAGTGTTGTGAGCTGAAACGACGCAGACAACATGCGTCGTTTGTGCGTCGTACGATGGAGGATATGAGCCCGGACAGAGATGACGGTGATCATCGGGGCGCGTCGCGTGGCGGCGGGCTGACCACCGGTGAGGTGGCGAGGCGTCTGGGGGTGGCACCGACCACGGTCCGGTCCTGGGACCGCCGCTACGGTCTGGGCCCGACGGCGCACACGGGCGGCCGGCATCGCCGCTGGACCGCCGTCGACGTGGCGCGGCTGGAGCGGATGTGCGCGCTGACGGCGACCGGACTGCCGCCCGCCGAGGCCGCCCGTCTGGCCCTGGGCGAGGAGGGTCTCCAGGCGCCCGCCCCCCAGGTGGTTCACGTCCGGCCCCCACTGCCCGTCCGCGGCCGGAGCCGGGCCGGCACCGGCCTGCGCCTGGGCGACGTACGTCAGGAGTGCAAGGGAGTCGCCCGTGCGGCCCTGCGTCTCGACGCCGCCGCGCTCGACGGGTTGCTTGGCGCCGCGATCGAGGAACACGGCCTGGTCGCGGCGTGGTCGGAGGTGATCATGCCGACTCTGCAGGCGGTCGGCCGCAAGTGGGAGACCTCGGGCGAGAGATACGTCGAGGTCGAGCACTTCCTGTCCTGGCACGTGTCCGGTGTGCTGCGGCGCCATGCCCCGCCCGCGGTCGCCGACCGGCCCGGCGCCACGACAGTTCTCGCCTGTGTACCGGGCGAGAACCACACGCTGCCGTTGGAGGTCCTGGCCGCCGCCCTGGCCGAACGGGGCCTGCCGGTACGCATGTTCGGTGGCGCGCTGCCCGTCGAGTCACTCGTGGCCGCCGTACGCAGAACCGGTCCGGCCGCGGTGGGTCTGTGGGCGCAGTCGCGTACCACCGCGAGCCGGCCGCTGGCCCAGCACGTGGCCGCGCTCGAATGGGGGGTGCGGGGCGCCCGCAGGAAGCCGGTCGTCCTGACGCTCGGGCCCGGCTGGGCCGGGCAGACCGTGCCGGGGTCGCCGCATCCGTCCGGGCTGGCACAGGCACTCACAGCGGTGGAGTCCATCGCTCTGAGGTGACCTGGTGCGTCCGCCGGGTACCTGGTCGGGCGGACGTGCGGAGAGCGCCGGCTCCACTCCGGCTGGTCTGTGTCCGGCGCATCCACCGGCGGCCCGGGCACGGAAGACAGGGCGAGGAGAGGGAGGCCGCCGGCGTGGCCTCTGCGATCAGGAGTGAGACGTGGACACCAACGGCGCACCGGTGCTGGGAGCCGCCGCCACCGACGGCGGCCAGTCCGACGCGTACGACCCCGCGTTCAGCGCCCGCGCGGTACGCGATGCCACCGCCGAACGGCGTGTCCGGTGAGCCGACGTACTGAGGCCCCCGCGGAGACCTCCGACGTGATCATCGTCGGCGGCGGCGCGTCCGGACTCAGCCTCGCGCACCACCTGGCGGCGGCCTGCTCCTCCACCGTCACCCTGGTGGAAGCGCCGGACGGGCCGCGACGGCCGCCCGAACGGACCTGGTGCTACTGGGAGCGCGGCACCGGCGACTTCGCCGAGGCGGTCAGCGCCTCCTGGTCCCGGCTCCGCGTTCACGGCACCGACGGCCGGACGATCACCGTGGACCCGTCTCCGCTGCGCTACCGCATGCTCCGGTCCACGGCGTTCGAACAGCTGGTGCACTCCCGGCTGGCCCGTTCACCCGGCTCGCGCGTCCTGCGCGCCACCGCGGACACCGTGCAGGACACGGCCGACGGCGCCGAGGTCCGCTGCACGACGTCCGACGGCCGGACGCTGACACTCCGCGCCCGCCACGTGTTCGACTCCCGCCCGCTGCGCTCCCTGCCCCCGGCCCGGACGCTGCTGCTGCAGCACTTCCGAGGCTGGTACGTGCGCACCGATACGGACCGCTTCGACCCCGCGGTCGCCGATCTGATGGATTTCCGGGTGCCGCAGCCGCGCCACGGGCTCGCCTTCGGCTACACGCTGCCGCTGGCGCCGGACCGGGCGCTCGTCGAGTACACCGAGTTCTCCCGTGCCCCGCTGACCACGACGGCGTACGAGGCCGCTCTGGCCCATTACTGTCGCGACGTCCTCGGCCTCGGGGCGTTCACCGTCGAATCGGCGGAGCAGGGCGTCATCCCCATGACCGACGCGCGCTTCGCCCGCCGGACCGGGCCCGCCGTCTTCCGGATCGGTACCGCGGGCGGTGCGACCCGCCCGTCGACCGGCTACACCTTCGCCGCCGTGCAGCGGCAGAGCAGGGCCGTCGCCGCCGCCCTGCGCGACGGCCGCGCGATCGTGCCCGCACCGCACGGGCGCCGGGCACTGGCCATGGACGCGGTGCTGCTACGAGCGCTGGACACCGGGCGGATCGACGGGCCCGGCTTCTTCACCGGCCTGTTCCGACGCGTTCCGCCGGAACGTCTGCTGCGCTTCCTCGACGGTGACACCTCGCTCGGCGAGGAGTGGAGCATCGGCCTGCACACCCCCGTGGGGCCCATGCTCCGGACCGCCGTCGAACTCCCCTTCCTGCCCCGGCGGTCCCAGCCCGACCCATGAACCGGAGAGAGCCCCCGATGACACTGCTGCGCGACCAGGACCTGGCACACGCCTTCGACCACGCGTCGCACACCTACGACCGCCTCACGGCCCTCAACCCCGGCTACCGCACCGACCTCCTGCGCTCGGCCCGACGGCTCCGGCTGCCCCGGTCGGGGGCCGGCCTGCACATCCTCGACCTCGGCTGCGGCACGGGCGCCTCCACCCGGGCCCTGCTGCGGGCCGCACCCCGCGCCCGGATCACGGCCGTCGACGCCTCGGCCGGGATGCTGCGGCGCGCACTGGCCAAACCCTGGCCGGACCAGGTGCGCTTCCTGCACCTGACCGCCGAGGAGGCGGCGACGGCCGATGCGGAACCGTACGACGCGGTGTTCGCCGCCTACCTGTTCCGCAACGTCACCGACCCGGACGGCGTCCTCGGCACCGTACGGTCGCTGCTCCGGCCGGGCGGACGGCTCGCCGTCCACGAGTACAGTCTCAGCGGCTCACCCGCGCACCGCGCCGTGTGGACGGCCGTGTGCCGGGGAGTGATCATCCCGGCGGGCACCCTCAGCGGTGACCGTGCCCTCTACCGTCACCTGTGGCGAAGCGTCCTCGACTTCGACACGGTCCCCGACTTCACCGCGCGTCTGACCGGCGCCGGATTCACGGGCGTGCGCGCGGCACCCGCCGCCGGATGGCAGACCGGCATCGTGCACACCTTCCTGGCCCGCAACGGCTCCGCCGCGGCGGGGGACGCCCGGTGAGCGCCCCGCCGCGAGCGGCCCGGAGGGGCCGGGACCGCAAGGCCGAGATCGTGATGCCCGCGCCCGGCCGGGACCGTTTCGCCCCTGCGGACGCGCCGGGCGTCGCCGTGGTCGGCGGAGGGATCGCCGGTCTCGCAGCGGCCACCCTGCTGGCCGAACGGGGCGCCCGCGTGACCCTCTACGAACGTGAGGAGTCGCTCGGCGGCCGGCTCGCGGGGTGGCGCACCCGCCTCGCCGACGGTTCCGAGGCGACCATGAGCCGCGGCTTCCACGCCTTCTTCCGCCAGTACTACAACCTGCGCGGCCTGCTGCGGCGTACCGACCCCGGCCTCGGCCGGCTTCGGCCGCTGCCCGACTACCCGCTGCGGCACAGCGGCGGGCTGACCGACAGCTTCGCCCGCGTCCCGCGGACACCGCCGTTCAGCGCGCTCGGCTTCGTCGCCCTCAGCCCCACCTTCGGCTGGCGCGACCTCGCCGCGATGAACGCCAAGGCCGCGCTGCCCCTCTTGGACGTCCGTGTGCCCGAGGTCTACGAACGCTTCGACCACATGAGCGCGACGGCCTTCCTGGAGCGCGTCCGCTTCCCCGAGGCCGCGCACCACCTGGCCTTCGAGGTGTTCTCGCGCAGCTTCTTCGCCGACCCGCGCGAACTGTCCGCCGCGGAACTGCTGCTGATGTTCCACATCTACTTCCTCGGCTCCTCCGAAGGCCTGCTCTTCGACGTGCCGAACGAGCCCTTCCCCCAAGCCCTGTGGGAGCCCCTCGGCGACTATCTCCGCAGCCTCGGGACGGAGGTCCGCACCGGCACCCCCGTGCACGGGGCCCACCCGTGCGACGGCGGGGGAGTGGAGGTGCGGACCGACGGCGCCGCCTACCGGTACGACGCTGCCGTACTCGCACTCGACCCCGGGGCGCTGCGCGCGGTCGTCGCGGCGTCACCCGGCCTGGGCACCCCCGCCTGGCGTGACGACGTCGCCGCCCTCGTCACCGCCCCCGCCTTCCTCGTCTCCCGGCTCTGGCTGGACCGGCCGGTCCGCGCCGACCGCCCCGGATTCCTCGGCACCAGCGGCTACGACGGCCTCGACAACATCAGCGTCCTGAACCGCTACGAGGGCGAGGCCGCCCGCTGGGCCGCCCGGACCGGTGGCTCGGTGGTCGAACTGCACGCCTACGCCGTCCCCGCCGGCACCGCACCGGAGGCGATGCAGAACCGCCTCGTCGAGAGTCTGCGCCGGGTCTACCCCGAGACACGGCACGCACGGGTCGTGGACGCCCGGCACGAGTGGCGCTCCGACTGCCCGTTCTTCCCGGTCGGCTCCCACTCCCGGCGGCCCACCGTGGTGACGCCCCACCCCGGGGTGACGCTGGCCGGTGACGCGATCCGCTGCGACCTGCCGGTGGCCCTGATGGAGCGCGCCGCCACCACGGGCTTCCTGGCAGCGGGGTCCCTGCTCGCCGCCTGGGGCGTCCGGGGCCAGGTGCTGTGGACGGTGCCCCGGGCGGGCCGTACCCCTGTGCTACGCGCATTGGGCACGCCCGGGAGACGCTGAGCCCCCTCCGGCCGCCGGTTGACCGCGCGCGCAGCGCTATCCCGGGAACCGTCCCGCCTGGGGCGTCCGGGGCCAGGTGCTGTGGACGGTGCCCCGGGCGGGCCGTACCCCTGTGCTACGCGCACTGGGCACGCCCGGGAGACGCTGAGCCCCCTCCGGCCGCCGGTTGACCGCGCGCGCAGCGCTAGCCCGGGAACCGTCCCGCCTGGGGCGTCCGGGGCCAGGTGCTGTGGACGGTGCCCCGGGCGGGCCGTACCCCCGTGCTGCGCGCACTGGGCACGCCCGGGAGACGCTGAGCCCCCTCCGGCCGCCGGTTGACCGCGCGCGCAGCGCTAGCCCGGGAACCGTCCCGCCTGGGGCGTCCGGGGCCAGGTGCTGTGGACGGTGCCCGGGCGGGCCGTACCCCTGTGCTACGCGCACTGGGCACGCCCGGGAGACGCTGAGCCCCCTCCGGCCGCCGGTTGACCGCGCGCGCAGCGCTACCCCGGGAACCGTCCCGTGCTGCGCAGCGCCCATCGCCGCTCCGCGTACGCCAGGTCGTCGCGCCACAGTCGGCCGGCCGTCCGCCGCATGAGGGGCCGCAGCACGGGCGCGGCCGCCCGCGCGAGGGCGAAGCCGCGTCGGTCGGAGGCGGCGACGACCACCTCGACCACCGCGGTCCGCGGCCGCTGTTCCGCCTCGCGGGTCAGCGGCGTGGCGTGGGTCTCCACCACGGACGAGGACCCCTCACCCTCGGTGATCCGCATGACGACCGTACGCGGTCCGGGCGCCGTGAACTCCGCCCGGACCGGCACCACCAGACGTCCGGTCACCCGGAAGGAGACGTCGACGACGAAGGTGTCGTCCTCGGCCGTCGGCGGCCGGGCCACCGTCAGGTCGACGAACGAGTAGGGGTGGAACCACGAGCCGTGCCACGGGTCGAGCCGGTTGGCGACCACGTCCTGCGGTTCGCACCGCCCGACCGTCGTGAACACGGCGTCCACTCCGATGCCCGCCGCCGGCCGTTCCGGCACCATCGGACGCTCCAACGGCTCCTCGCCGCCGACCGCGTCCAGCCGGACCCACACCAGGACCCCGTCGTCATGGACCGGATAGGGATCCCAGCCGGCGAACGACCCACCGTCCAGGGTGAGTCCGTGCCAGTGGCACACCAGCGTGCCGCACACCACCCGGCTGTCGCGCAGGGGCGCACCGAGGTGCGGGCAGGCGCCCGGGCCGGCGTGCACCGCGCCGGTGTCCGACCGCCACAGCACCACCTCGACACCGCCCACCGTCCTGCCGTACGGGCGGCCACCGGCGCGCACGTCCCGGGAGGCGCCGACGACGAACCAGTTTCCGGACCGGCGGGCCGATGCCCGTTTGAGCGCGTCGGCGATCAGCGCCGGGCGTGCCTCCCGCCAGGTGGGCGTCTGCGTCGCCCAGTCCGACCGCCGGCGTCGCCGCAACGGCGGTGTCCAGCCTGCCCGTTCCGGTCGGTCACTCATCGCGCCGGTCCTTTCGTCGGGATTACCTCGCTACTCGCCCGGGGCACCCCATGGGCGGTGCGGGCACGCCACCGACCGCCCGCGATGCGTACGACACCGGCGGCGGCCGTGGCCGCGCGGCGACCGCGGGACACCACCGCACGGCGGTGCAGCACCGTGTAGTCCTGGTCCGCGATCGCGTCGAGAATGCCGGCGTACAGGGTGAACGCGGTGCGGATGCAGGGGCGGGTCCGCGGGTCGAGCAGGGCGATGCCGGGTTCCGCCGCCCGGTAGACCTCTCTCGTCATGGCCTCGGCGGCGATCAGCGCCGCGCGGATCCGCGGGTCGCCGTGTCCGGTGCGGCGGCTCCACTCCAGCCGTGGCCGGTCCACGCCGTGGGCGGCGAGCAGGTCCGCCGGCAGGTAGACGCGGCCGCGGTCCAGGTCCTCGCCCACGTCCCGCAGGAAGTTGGTGAGCTGGAACGCCACCCCGAGGTCGGCCGCGTGCGGCGCCGCCTGCGCGCGCGGCACGACCGTGCCGAGCACGGGCAGCATCTGCAGTCCGATCACCGCGGCCGAGCCATGCATGTAGGCCCGCAGCTCGGCGTAGGTCGGATAGTCCGTGACGTGCAGGTCGCTGCGCATCGAGGCCAGGAAGTCCGCGAACAGCGCGGTCTCGATGCCGTACCGGTCGGCGGTGTCGGCCACGGCCCGGACCACCGGCTCGTCTCCGCCGCGGGTACGCAGCCCGTGCGCGAGATCGCTCTCCAGGCGGCGCAGGCGCCGGTCGCGCTCCTCAGGCGTCCGGCGCCCGTCGAGGTCGTCCACGATGTCGTCCGCCCAGCGTGCGAAGCCGTACAGCGCGTGCACCGCGGAGCGGCGCTCCACCGGGAGCAGCCGGGTGGCCAGGAAGTAGGTCCTGCCGTGGCGGGCGTTGAGCCGCCGGCAGTACGTGTAGGCGGCGCGCAGGGCGGGGTCGGTGATCCCGGCGGCGTCCAGTTCACGACGGGTCATGGGCGTCTTCCACGGTCGAGGGGGCGGGAACACGTGCGGCGCGTGGCGCCGGGCCGGTGCGGTCGGATCGGCGCGGGACGCCCCCGGTGACACGCGCCGCCGCGAGTTTGCCGCTGATGAGCACGGTCGGAACGCCGACACCGGGGGTGGTGCCGCAGCCGGCCAGCACGACGTTGTCGACGTCGCGCACCAGGTTGCGCGGGCGGAACGGGCCGGTCTGGGCGAAGGTGTGGGAGACGGAGAAGGGGCTGCCCGCCGCGTGACCTTGCGCGGTCCAGTCCAGCGGGGTGACCAGCAGCTCCTCCTGGACGCTGTCCGCGAATCCGTCCAGGCCCCGGCGTTCCAACTCGGCGACCAGGCTGTCCCGGTAGCGCGGCCCCAGGTCACGCCACGCCTCGGCGGCGGGGCCGATGTCGGTGTTGGGGCAGGGCGCCAGCACGTAGTGGAGGTGTCCGCCCGGCGGCGCCAGGGCCGGATCGTGGGTCGTCGGCCGGGTGATCAGCAGGGACGGGTCGCTCATCAGCCGCCCCGAGCGGGTCAGCTCGTCGAACGTGCCCTCCCAGGCCCCGCCGAAGGACAGGGTGTGGTGGGCGAGGCCGGGCCACGTGCGGTCGGTCCCCGCGTGCAGGACCACGGCGGACGGTGAGTGCCGCAGCCCCACCGGCCGTCGAGGCGCGCGCCCCAGCAGCCGGTGCGCGGTGGACAGCTCGCAGGAGAGCACCACCGCGTCGCAGGCGATCCGCTCGCCGGAGGCCAGCCGTACGGCACGGACCCGTCCGGCCGAGCGCTCCAGCGAGGTCACCTCGGCCGACCAGCGGAACGCGGCACCCGCGTCGGCCGCCGCATCCGCCATCCCGCGGGGCAGCGCGTGCATACCGCCCCGGGGGAACCAGACGCCGGCCACGGTGTCCATGTAGGCGATCACCGCGTAGGCCGCCAGGGCCCTGGCCGGGGCGACGCCGGCGTACAGGGCCTGGAAGGAGAAGACCCGGCGCAGGCGGGGGTCGGCCAGGAAGCGGGCGATGCGCCGGTCCAGCCGCCCGAAGCCGCCCAGCGCCGCGAGGCGGGCCAGGTCCGAGTGGAGCAGTTGGAAGGACGAGTCGAAGTTCGTGTCGATGAAGCGCCGCATCTGCGCCCGGTACAGCCGCTCCAGCCAGTCCCGCAGTCCGCGGTATCCGGCCGCTTCGGCCGGTCCGGCGAACCGTCTGACCTCGGCCTCCATCGCCTCGCCGTCGGTGTGCACGTCGAGGGAGGTCCCGTCCGCGAAGCACGCCCGGTAGGCGGGGTGCAGGGCCGTCAGCTCGACGTGGCGGTAGAGGCTGTCGCCGACGGCCGCGAAGGCCTCGTCGGCCAGGTGCGGCATGGTCAGGACCGTGGGTCCGGTGTCCACCTCGTAGTCGCCGAGGCGTACGCGGCCGGCCCGGCCGCCCGGACCGGCGTCCCGTTCGACGACCGTCACCCGGCGGCCCGCACCCAGCAGGTGCAGGGCACAGGCGAGCCCGGACAGCCCCGCGCCCACCACGACGACATGGTCCGTCGGCCCCGGTACGGTCCTCACGCGGCCTCCCCGGCGCGCACCAGCGCGACGCCCGCCGCCTGTTCGACGAGCGTGGCGAACTCCCGCCGTACGAAGGGTTCCGCGCCGGTCCGGTCGAAGTGCCGCAGACTCGTCGCTCCCAGCTGCGTGATCTTCGACTCCACGACGGCCCGCGCCCCGGTCCGCTCCAGCGCCGCCCGCATCCGCGCCACGGCCTCGTCCGACGGGAGGGGGGTGCCCGGGGCGAGCGCGTCGGCGGATTCCTCGTCATCGGAGGAGTCGGCGAGCCTGACACCGACGGCGAGCAGGTAGGTGAGCTTGCGCGTGCGCAGATCGTCGTCGGCCGGTTTGCCCGTCACGGAGGGGTCTCCGAAGGCACCGAGGAGGTCGTCGCGGAGCTGGAAGGCAAGACCGGCACACCGTCCGGCGGAGCGCAACGCGTCCAGGGCGGACGCGTCGGCTCCGGTCAGTGCCGCGCCGAGAGCCAGGGGCCGCTCGACCGTGTACAGGGCGCTCTTGAGCGTGGCGATGCTCACCGCCTCGTCGAGCCCGGACGTTCCGGTGGCCTGGGCGTGGATGTCCCGGTACTGCCCGGCGACCATCTCACCGCGCATGGCCTGCCACTCGCGGAAGAGCCCGGGGCCGTGTGGTGAGCCGAGGGCCGTCTCGGTCAGCAGGTCGTCCGCCCAGGCCAGGGCCAGGTCGCCGGCGAGGACCGCGGCGGACAGCGCGAACTCTTCGGGCCGGCCCGTCATCCGCGCGGTCCGGTGCATACGGGCGAGATCCACGTGCACCGCCGGGACGCCACGGCGCAGGGGTGATCCGTCCATCACGTCGTCGTGGATGAGGGCGCACGCCTGGAGGAGTTCGAGGGCCGCGCCCGTCCGCAGGACCGCTGTGACGTCGCCCGATCCGCCGACGGCCCGCCATCCGCACCACGCGAACGCCGTGCGCAGCCGCTTCCCGCCGCGCCGGACGAACGTGGAGACACGGTCGGCGACATCGCGGGCGAACACCGGATCGGTCTCCCGAGCCCGGCACATACGTTCGTCAAGAACACGCCCGAGCTCCGCCTCGACGGCACGGACGGCTTCATGGGCCGTCAACGGCCGGTCGGCCGACCCCGCCGCTTCGGCCGCCGTGGGCCGCAGTCCCCGCATGCGCAACCCCTTCTCACTCTCGGTCACCCGCACACCCATGCTTCCGCCGAGTGCCCCTGTACGGATGCGCCGATTCACCGCTGCGTGTGCGGAACGGGCCGGACAGCACTGAGCCCGGTACCGAAATCCGGTACCGGGCTCCACGTCTTTCCCCCGTGACGCTCAGCGGGTGATCAGCTGCTGAGCGTTGTTGTACATGATGTCGTCCTGGGCCGACTCACCGAGCTCGGCGATGAGCTTGCGGAAGTCGGCCGGGTTGGCCAGACCCTCGGCGTGCGGGAAGTCGGAGCCCATGACGATGGACTCGTGGTAGCCGAGGCGCTTGACGACGTTCACGATGTCGTCCTCGGGATAGGGCACCACGCGGACGTGCTTGCGGAAGACCTGGCTGGGACGCTCGTCCAGCTGACCGCCGACCCACGGGCCGTTGCGGCCCATGCCCCGGCTCTTGTCCATGTGGCGCACGAAGTGCGGCACCCACTCGGAGCCGAACTCCGACACCAGGACGTTGATGTCGGGGAACCGGCCGAAGAGGTTGTCGAAGATCAGCGCTGACAGCGTCTCCTCGACGGGACGCTGGCCGTAGGTGTTCTGCCACTGCCAGGCCGACATCCGGAAGTGGATCGGGTTGGGGTCGTAGCCCCAGGAGGGCGCCACCTGCGAGTTGTAGTAGAACTCGCTGATGTGGTAGCAGACGCTGGCCTTGGCGTCGTTGACCAGCTTCCAGAACGGGTCGAAGTACGGGTCGCCCGGCGAGCGGCCGTAGACCGGGCCGGTGGGCAGCAGGATGAAGCGGGCGCCCTGCTCCAGGACGTACTCCAGCTCCTTGACCGCGCTGGGCAGGTCGCGCAGTGACAGCAGCGCGGGGGCGTAGATGCGGCCCTGGTGGTTGAAGCCCCAGACCTCGTTCATGTACCGGTTGAAGGAGTGGTAGTTGGCGTAGAGCGGCTCCACGCCCTTCACGTACTCCTCGGCGACCAGCGCCCAGCCACCCGGGTAGATGATCGTCTGGTCCAGCCCCTGCTCGTCCATGACGCGCAGCCGGGCCTCGCGGTTCTGGTACGACTCGTGCATCGGCTCGAACTGGTACGTCTCCTCGGGGTTGCCCGAGGCCATCGCCTTGAGCATCTCCTTGAGCGAACCGGGACGGTAGACCTGCCCGAACTCCGGTTCAAGGCATACGACGATGCGGTCCCCGGCGAGGATCACCTCCCGCCCGTCCGGCAGGGTCACCGGGGCGACGGCCGCACCGAGGAACTCCTTCGGAAGGTAGCGGGTGAAAGAGTCCCGCTCCTCATACATGTGCTGGTCGCAGTCGAAGATGGGCTTGCGCTGTTCGGCCATGGCGTCGCCTCCGGGCCCCAGGAACTATTCAGTACGCCTTCTATAATTATCTAACTGATTAAAGAGCGCAAGGGGGGAGTCGGGGCGGGTCCGCCGCGAGGTGGTCTGCGGCCATGTGGGGCCGGTCAGTCGAGAAGTTCGAGCACCGTCTTGGGTCCCGCGGAGTTCACCACGTCGTCCGCGCTGGAGATGTGGCGCTGCCACAGCTTCTCGGCCTCGTCCGCCTTGCCGGACTCGATCAGGCCGACCATCCGCACATGCGCCCGGTGTCCCTTGAGTGCCTGCGCCTTCTGCGCCTCGGCATCGGCCGCGCCCGCCGTGTACGAGGCGTTGGCCCGGTCGATGATGTTGCGCAGCATGCCGCACAGCAGGATCAGGGTCTGGTTGCCGGTGAGCTCGATCAGCAGGGCGTGGAACGCGTCCTGCGCGTCGACCAGGGCGAGCGGGTCGTCGAGGACGGCCTTCTCGGCGGCCACCGCGTCGCGCAGCTGCTTGATGTCGTCGGCCGTGTGCTTGGTGGCGAGCTGGCCGGCGCAGGGCGGCTCGATGAGGGCCGCGGCACGATAGATGTCGCCCAGGGTGGCGCCCCGGTACTCGAGGATCAGGCCGGCGAAGCGGGCGGCGACATCCGCGTCCGGAGCGCTCACTCGGGCGCCGCCGTGGGCGCCGCGGCGTACCGTGATCAGGGACTCCGACTCCAGCACCCGGAACGCCTCGCGCAGTGTGGGCCGCGAGATGCCGAACTGCTCCATCAGGCCCGACTCCGGGGGCAGCGCGTCGCCGGGCTTCAGCTCGCCCCGTACGATCTGGCGACGCAGGTGTGCGGCGACCAGCTCGGCGGTCTTCGGCACCCGCACCTGACGTCCGACGCGACTGCGGGCGGGGACGGGCACGGTCGCCGTTTCTGCGGTGCGGGCTGCCTCGGCCACGGTGGGCTCCTCGTATAGCTAAATGAATCGTCTTAGTGCATCGAGGGTACCAGGTCAAGCCATCGGTGATCTTCTCCTTGCACGACCTGATCTGGTGCCCTGGCGGTCGTTTGGTATATAGATGATTCATCTATCTATAAAGCCGGTTCAGCCGACGGATACGCGGGAGTGACCTCGATGACCGAGAACCCGGCCCCGGAGATCCTCACCGATCTCACCGACGACGGGGTCATGCTGCTGACCCTGAACCGGCCCGAGCGGCACAACGCCTGGACGCTGGAGATGGAGCTGCTCTACAACGACCTGTTCGACCGGGCGGAGCACGATCCACGGGTGCGGGCCGTGGTGCTCACCGGCGCCGGGCGCAGCTTCTGCCCGGGCATGGACATGAGCGTCCTGGACGCCGCCTCGTCGGGCGCCCGCCCATGGCCGACCGACCAGCTGCCCCCGCGCTCCCGGCCCATGTCCTTCCCCAAGCCCGTGGTGGCGGCCGTCAACGGCGCCTGCGCCGGCATCGGCTTCAACCAGGCGCTGATGTGCGACGTCCGGTTCGCCGTACCGCACGCCAAGTTCGCCGCCGCCTTCAGTGCGCGCGGGCTGGTGGCCGAGGACGGCGTGTCCTGGATCCTGCCCAGACTGATCGGCTACGGGAACGCCGCCGACCTGCTGCTGTCCTCGCGCCGGATCACCGGGACGGAGGCCCTGACCATGGGGCTGGTCAACCGACTGGTCGAGCCGGCGGAGCTGCTCCCGGCGGCGCTCGCGTACGCGACCGAACTGGCCCGCTCGGCCAGCCCCTACGCGATGTCCCTCATCAAGCGGCAGCTCGCCGACGACCAGGCGAGGACCTTCACCGAGAGCCGCGACCACGCCGCCGCCCTGCTGGCCACGGCGAAACGCGCCCCGGACTACCGCGAGGGCGTGCGCAGCTTCATCGAACGCCGGCCGCCGGAGTTCGCGGGGCTGGGGGAGACTCCGGCCGTGGCCCCGGCGCTTCCGCAGGAGGCGTCGTCATGACGCGCTCCGAACTCCCGCTGCACCGCCGCACGATCACCGTCACCGCGTACGCGGAGGGCCGCGACGAGATCTCGGTCGAGGCGGAACTGAGCGATGTGCGCCCCTGGGCGGAACCGTCGGCCGACGTCGTCCACCGGATGGTGCTCGCGGTCCGGGTACGCCTCGCCGACATGGTCATCGTGCACGCCGACGCGGACATGCGGACCTTCCCGCACGCCGAGTGCCCGTTGATCACCCCGGTGTTCGACGGGCTGGTCGGGCTCAGCGTCGCCGCCGGATACAACCGGGCCATCCAGGACCGGTTCCGCGGGGTGCTGGGCTGCTCGCACCTGCACGAGCTGGCCCGCGTCCTGGGCCCCGCGGTGGTGCAGGCGGCCATCTCGGCGAACGCGGGCCTGCGGTACGCCGGCGAGCAGTCCCACGACCCGCGCTCCACGGCCGGTGTGCTGAACAGCTGCCACATCTGGGCGCCGGACGGCGTGGGCCTGCGCAAACTGGACACGGGCTGGGTCCCGGGGACGGGCCCGCGTCCGGTGCCGCCGCTCAAGACCTTCGAGGGCCGTGGACCGGGGACGTCCGGCGCCTGAATGCGGAGGACGATCCGCGGCTGTCTCGCGACCTGCCCGTCGTGTCTGGCGTACCCACATGGCGACATAGCGCAGGGCAGCGTCCATCAGCGACCCCGGGGTCAGCCGACTAGCCGCCCAGGTACCCGAGTTCGGGGAAGTGCCGTTGGTACGCGTCCAGCAGGCGCTTGGCGACGGTGTACGAGTCGATCAGCGGGTGGATGGTCAGCGCCTTGACCGCGTGGGTCCGCTCCGCGGTGGTCGCGGCGTGGATCACCGCCCGTTCGACCGCCTTGACGGCACACACCAGGCCCTGGCCATGGTCGGGCAACGGGGCGCCGGCGATGGGGCGTGCGCCGTTGGCGTCCACATGGCAGGGGACCTCGATGACGGCGTCGTCGTCCAGGGCGGGGATCCGGCCGCGGCCCCGGACGTTGAGGATGAGCGTCGTGCGCTCGTCCCGGGCGATCGCCCGCATCAGAGCGAGGGCCACCTGCTCGTACCCGCCCGACTCCAGGTCGCAGGAGTCCCGTTCGCCCATGCCGACGGCGTCACGGTTCTCCGCCATGTACGTGGTCTCGCGCTCCAGCCGGGTGGCGTCCCAGGCGTTCCAGGCGGCCCGGGGTGCGGTCGGGCCGCCGCCCGCGGTGTCCAGGGAGTCGTAGAAGCGCTGCTGCTGGGTGTGGAGGAAGGCGCCCCGGGTGTGCTCGGCGGCCCGCGCGGTGCCGACCGACTCACGGTGGAAGTAGTAGTAGTGCAGGTACTCGTTGGGCAGCGCACCGAGCGTGCGCAGCAGGTCGGCGCCGAAGAGCTTGCCCTCCTCGAAGGAGGTCAGGGCGACCTCGTCCGCGAACAGCGACGGCAGCAGGTCACGGCCGTCGGCGTACAGACCGCACAGCCAGCCCAGGTGGTTCAGACCCACGTAGTCCAGGCTGGTGCGCGTCGGATCGACGCCGAGCGCCCCCGCCACGCGGCGGCCCAGACCCACCGGGGAGTCGCAGATCCCGATCACGCGGTCGCCGAGGAGGGCGGTCATCGCCTCGGTGACCATGCCGGCCGGGTTGGTGAAGTTGATGACCCAGGCATCGGGGGCCAGGGCGGCGATACGGCGGGCGATCTCGAGCGCGACCGGGATGGTGCGCAGCCCGTAGGAGATGCCGCCGGCGCCGACGGTCTCCTGGCCCAGCACGCCTTCCTCCAGGGCGATCCGCTCGTCCGCCGCGCGGCCCGCGAGCCCGCCGACCCGGATCGCCGAGAACACGAAGTCGGCCCCGGTGACGGCCTCGTCCAGGTCGGTGGTGAGGGTGACCCGGGGCGGATCGGGGTGTCCGGCCGCCTGGTCGGTGAGGACCTTGCCGATGGTCGTCAGCCGGGAGGCGTCCAGGTCGTACAGGGTCACGTCGGTGACGCGTCCTTCGCCGCGGTCGCCGAGCAGGGCCCGGTAGACCAGCGGGACGCGGAAGCCGCCGCCACCCAGGATCGTCAGTCTCATACCTCGACCACCTCGACTCCCGCCTCACGCAGACGGCCACCGGTCTTCTCGTCCACCGGGGCGTTGGTCACCACGACGTCGAGTTCCTCGGGACCGCACACCCGGGCCATTCCGGTTCCGGGGAACTTGCCCGCGTCCGCCAGCAGGACCACCTGGGCGCTGGCGGCGATCATCGCCCGTTTGACGGGCACCTCGACGGCGGTGGTGTCCAGCACCTGGCCGTCGGGGCGGACCCCGCTGGTGCCGAGGAACAACCGGTCGGCGTGGACCTGCCGCAGGTTGTCCTCGGTGAGGAAGCCGACCAGCGAGCGGTAGTCGCGGCGGACCACGCCGCCCAGCAGGATCAGCTGGACGTCCTTGTCGTCCTGGAGCTCCTCGTAGACGGCGAGGTTGCTGGTGATCACGGTCAGCGACCGGCCGTGCAGATGGCGGGCCACCCGGTGGGCCGTGGTGCCGATGTCGAGCAGCACGGTCTCGCCGTCCCTGACGAGGTTCGCGCACCAGACGGCGAGCGCGTCCTTCGCCTCGACACGGACGCCGGCCACGTCGGCGAAGGGGTCGTCCTCGCCCACCACGGGGGCGGCACCGCCGTAGACCCGCTTGAGCAGTCCCTCGTCCTCCAGTTGGACGAGGTCGCGACGGATCGTGGCTTGACTCGCCCCGACCTTCTCGGCCAGGGCGACCACCGAGATGGGCCCGTCCGCGCGCAGGGCGCGAAGGATCAGCTGATGTCTCCGGTCAGCGAGCATGCCGCTGACCATACTCGCGAAGTCTTCAAACTCAAGCAAAGTCACGCATGAATGTCTCGATACCCGCTTGACCCTTGTCAAAGTCGCGCATCGGGTGCACTCTCTTGCGTAATTCAAGCGAGGTCCGGACCCCACTCCGGTCGGCCGAAGCGGATGAACGGCGTATCCCGCCGTCGTGGACGCGTCGGCACCGTCTGAGAGGACCAGCTCACACACCCCGGGTGGCTGAAGGGTTCCCAACCACGCCGATGCTCTTCAGCCACCCGGCCTTCCCGTCACACCCCCTCCAGTCACACCCCCGCCACGGCTCACGACTCACAGGTCCTGTCGGACATACCGGATATGGCCGATGCGCAGAACCCGCCCCGAACTAGGAGAAGATCGTGGATCTTTCCCGCAGACGATTCCTTCAGGCCGCCGCCCTGACGGCCGCCGCGGCCGGCGCCACCGCAGCGTGCGGCGGCAGTTCAGGATCGAGCGGCAGCAAGGACAGCAAGAACCTGACCCTCTGGTACTGGGGAGGCGCGCTCAGTGAAAAGGTGGTCGCCGAGTCCAGGACGCACTTCGGCAGCCAGGTCAAGCTGACCACCAACTCCATCGGCGGCGACTTCAAGCAGAAGCTCACCACCACCCTCGCGGCGGGCGCGGCCGTGCCCGACATCACCGGCATCAAGGGGGAGGACATCGCCTCCTTCCTGCCCAACGGCAGTCGCTTCCTTGACCTGAACGACCTGGGCTTCAAGAAGCTCTCCTCGCAGTATCTGGACTGGAAGACCAAGCTCGCCCAGACCACCGACGGCAAGCAGATCGGTTTCCCGATCGACATCGGTCCCACCGCGCTCTACTACCGCGCGGACCTGTTCGACAAGGCCGGGCTGCCCTCCGACCCCGCGAAGGTCGCCGCCGCGACCAAGACCTGGGACGACTACTACGCGCTCGGCGCCGAGCTGAAGAAGGCGTTGCCCGGCACCTACCTGATCAACAACCTCGGCTCGGTGTTCAACATCGCGGTCGGTCAGGGCACCAAGCGGTTCATCGACGAGAACAACCACTTCATCGGCGACCAGGACCACATACGCGCCGCCTGGGATCTCTCCGTCCGCCCCTACCAGCTCGGCCTCGACGGAAAGATCAACGACAACACCCACAACGCGGCCCTCAGCAAGGGCACCCTCACCACCGAACTCGGCGCGGCCTGGCACGCGTTGGACATCGAGCAGGCGGCTCCCAACACCAAGGGCAAGTGGCATGTCAGCCCGAACCCCGGAGGACCGGCCAACCAGGGCGGCTCCTACCTGGCCCTGCCCAAGCAGTGCCGCAACCCCGAAGAAGCGTTCAAGATCATCAGCTGGATCCTGAACCCGGCCAACGACGCCCGGGGCTTCACCGACGCCGCCATCTTCCCGGCCTGTCCTGCCGCTTACGCGATGCCGGCCATGACGGGTCCGGACGCCTTCTTCGGCGGGCAGAAGATCATCGAGGTCTTCGGCCCGGCCGCCGAGGCCATCCCGGCCAGCTATGAGGCGCCCGCCGACGCCGCCGTCATGGCTCCCTACCTGACCGAGCTGACCAACATCGAAGCCAAGGGCAAGAAGCCCGACGACGCCTGGAAGGACGCGGTCAGCCAGGCCAAGCAGATCGGCCAGCGGCAGGGGGTGAGCTGACGTGTCCTCACCTCCGGTCACCGGACCCGCCGCGGTGCCCAAACACCGCGGCGGGCCGGGCCCGACCCGGTTCCGCCCGCGGCGCACCCCGCCCCCGGGCGCCTCACGGGTCAGGCGTCGCGGGGTGCTGTCCCACTGGCGGCAGTACCTGGCGATCTCGCCCTTCTACCTGGTCTTCCTCGGCTTCTCGTTCTTCCCGGTCCTCTACTCGCTGTATCTGGCCTTCCAGCGCTGGGACGGCATCGGCGACATGCACTTCGTGGGGCTCCAGGAGTTCCGGTTCCTGTGGAAGGACCCGGTCTTCTGGCTGTCCATCCGCAACACCCTGGTGATCTGGGTCCTCTCCACCGTGCCCACGCTCGTCGGTGCCCTGGTCCTGGCGACGCTGCTGCATTCGGTGCGCCGCTTCAAGGGCTTCTACCGCATCGCCCTCTACGTGCCGAACGTGACCTCGATCGTCGCCGTGGCGATCTTCTTCGGTGCGGTCTTCAGCAACAACTTCGGCCTGGTCAACGCGATCCTGGACACGGTCGGCATCTCGCCCGTCCCGTGGCTGAGCAACCCGTGGCTGATCAAACTGGTCATCGCGCTCCTGATGACCTGGATGTGGACCGGCTACAACATGATCATCTACCTGGCCGGGCTCCAGACCATCCCGAAGGAGATCTACGAGGCGGCCAAGCTGGACGGCGCCGGCCCGGTCCGCACCTTCCTCCAGATCACCATGCCGATCATGCGGCCCATCATCCTGTTCACCGTCATCATCTCGACCATCAACGGCCTGCAGAGCTTCAGCGAACCCCAGATCCTCTTCGCCAGCGAGGCCGCCAACCCCAGCCTCGGCGGTCCCGGCCAGGCGGGCCTGACCACGCTGCTGTACTTCTACCAGTCGGCCTTCGTCAACAACGACTACGGCTACGGCGCGGCCATCGTGTGGGCCTTCTTCGTACTGATCATCGTGCTGGTCCTCATCAACTGGCGCATCGTGCAACGAGGGAGGAAAACATGACCGCAGCGGACACGACGCCGAGGGCGGTGGATGCGAGGCGGTCCCGACGCCCCAGGGGCCTGAGCGCGCACGTCTTCCTCATCCTGGCCGTCCTGATCTCGGTCTTCCCGTTCGTGTGGACGATCATCATGGCGACCAACACCACCCAGGACATCTACAAGAGCCCGCCGAAACTGACCTTCGGCTCCCATCTGCTGGAGAACATCCGGCACATGCTCAAGACCATCGACTTCTTCGGGTCGATGCTCAACACCATCGTCGTCGCGTCCGTCACCACCCTCCTGGTGCTGTTCGTCGACTCCCTGGCCGCCTTCGCCTTCGCCAAGTTCGACTTCCCCGGACGCAGGGTGCTCTTCGCCGCGCTGCTGGGGTTCATGATGCTGCCGTTGCAGCTGGGCATCCTTCCGCAGTTCATCCTCGTCTCGAAGATCGGCTGGGTCGGCACGCTCAGGGCACTGGTCCCGCCCGCCCTCGCCAATGCCTTCGGCATCTTCTGGCTGCGCCAGTACATCCAGACCGGCGTGCCCGACGAACTCCTCGACGCCGCCCGCATCGACGGCGCCGGGTTCTTCCGTCAGTACTGGAACATCACGCTGCCCATGATCAAGCCGGGGTTGTCCTTCCTCGCCATCTACGCCTTCGTCAACGCCTGGAACGACTACATCTGGCCGCTCGTCGTGCTCACCAAGCCCGGCCACGTCACGCTGCAGGTGGCGCTCGCCCAGCTCAACGTCGCCCACAACACCGACTACAGCATGGTGATGGCCGGTGTGCTCATGGCCTCCGTCCCGATGCTGATCGTCTTCTCGATCTTCGCCCGAGGCTTCATCGCGGGCGCGACGGAAGGTGCCGTGCAGGGCAGCTGAAGCCGTTGTCGACCCGGACGGGGAGGAGGCGGCTCCCCCGCGTCGAGGGAAGTGGAGAGGCAGAGAGGTGAGGAATGACGGATGTCCATCCGCCGGGGCGGCCGGCGCCCGGTGACCGCGGCAAGGTGCTCGTGGTGGGACTGGACGGGGTGCGCTTCGACCGGCTGACCCTGCCTCAGCCTCCGGGCCGGGTAATCCCCCTGTCGCTTCGCTCGCCGTCCACGGCGCCGGTGTTGCAGGGGCTCATGGCGGCAGGCTCCTACGGCACCAGTCTGCTGCCCTACGGCGAGGTGGACGGGCAGGCGGAGGACGGGCCGTCGACCAGCATGGCCTACACCGACTCCGGACCGGGCTGGTCGAGCGTGCTGACCGGGGTGTGGCCCGACCGTCACGGGGTGACAGGGAACGACTTCACCGGCGCCGACTACTCGACCTATCCCGACTTCCTCAGCCGCGCCGTCACCGCCCGGCCCGATCTGCGTACCGCGGCGGCGGTGTCGTGGCCCGAGCTGGTCCACCGCGGCACGCTCGGCCCCGCCATCGGCCTGCGGGTACTCCACGACGGTGAGGCGGAGGGCTACGAAGCCGCGGACCGCGTCGTCGCCGACACCGCCGCGGACTGGCTCACGCACGGCGACCCGGACGCCGTGTTCGTGTACTTCGGCGCCGCCGACGAAGCCGGTCATGCCACGGGCCCTCTCAGCCCCGCCTACGACAACGCTCTCCTCTCCCAGGACGCCCACCTCGGGCGGCTGTTGGACGCGATCGCCGCCCGACGCTCCCACCCCGGCCGCGCCGACGAGCACTGGACAGTGCTCGTCACCACGGACCACGGCCATCTCGACACGGGTGGCCACGGCGGCGACACCCGCGCCGAGCGAGAGGTCTTCGTCATCCTCGCCGAGCCCGGCATGCCCGGCGGCACCCTGCTCGACACACCCCGCCTCATCGACCTGGCCCCCACCGTCCTGGACCGTCTCGGCGTCCCCATCGACCCCGCCTGGGGTCTGCAAGGCCGCGTCCTGCCCGGGCCCGGCTAGGGGCTGCCGATCGCGGGAACCGACTCAGTCGACGTCGACCCGGCCGTCGTCGCCCTTGCCGTCCTTGCGCGCGTGCAACTGGAGCAGGCCGTTGCCGTTGCCGTCGCCGTTGCTGTCCGCGGGACGGCGGCCGTCGGAGGAGTCCTGGCCGTTCAGGTTCTGCCGGACCGAGTCCAGGATCGTCAGGCCCTGCGAGACCAGGCCGGCGGCGATCTCGCCGAGACCGTCCGCGCCGTTGAGCACGTTGACGTTGGCGCCGGCGAGGCCGCCGGCGGCCTCCTTCACGATCTGCGGGAGCTGGTCGATCAGCATCCGGTCGAGCGCGACCCGGTCGTAGGAGGCTGCGGCCTCCGCCTGGATCTTCATCCGCTGCGCGTCGGCGGCGGCGAGCACCCTGATCCGTTCGGCCTCGGCCTCGGCGGGCTTCACGATCTCGGCCACCAGCTGCTGCTGGCGCAGTTTCGCCTGCCGCTGGGCCAGCTCCGTCTGGGCGTCGAGGACCTCCTGCTGGGCGTGGGCCTGCGCCAGCGGCCCGGCCTGCGCGGCCCTCGCCTGGGCGCGGTCCACCTCGGCCGAGTACTCCGCCTTGACCACGGCGGTCTGCCGGGCGTACTCGGCCTGGTTACGGGCCGCCACCTGCTCCGCCTCTACCGAGGCCTGGGTGGCCTGGGCCTGGGCGATCTGGGCCTGCCGTTGGATGGCCGCCTTGTGCGGGGCGGACATCGCGTCGATGTAGCCGGTGTCGCCGTCGTCGATCGACTGGATCTGCAGCGAGTCCACGATCAGGCCGATCTTCGCCATCTCGGTCTTCGAGGTGTCCAGGACCTCCGCGGCGAGCTTCTGTCGCTCGGTGACGATCTCCTCGACCGTCATCGAGCCGATGATGGCCCGCAGGTGACCGGCGAAGATCCGGCCGGTCAGCACCGACATCTGGTCCTGGTCGGAGAGGAACCGCTGGCCCGCGTTGATGATGCTCTCGTGGTCGTTGCCGACCTTGAAGGCGATGACGGCACGGACGTGCAGCGCGATGCCCTGCCGGGTCACACAGGTCTCGGTGACCTCGGACTCGCACATCGACAGGGTCAGGAAACGGGTCTTTCGGAAGATCGGGAGCACGAACTTGCCGTGCCCCGTCACCACTCGGAACGGCGCGCCCCCCAGTCCCCGCCGGCCCCCCGAGATCAGCATTGCCTCGTCGGGAGCGGGAACGCGGTAACCGAACATTGTCTACTACCCCTCAATCGGCGCCGGCAGGGTCGCCGCCGAGCGCGTCCAATGGATCCGCCCACTCGATGACGCCGACCTCGCGACAGCCACGCGACTCGATCACGAGCACGGTCGCTCCGGTGGGCAGGGGATCCTCGGACCAGGCGAGGAAGGTCTCGGAGCCGCCTCTGACGCGCACGAGGATCTCGCCGGGACCCGCGGATCCGCGAGTTCCGATCAGAACTGTCCCCGTGCAGCCGATCACGGCCTCGTCCTGCGGCATCACGGCCGCCCTCCATCGTCTGGTCCCAGGATCCCGACGATAGACCCACTGCGGCCGGGGACCCAACGGGCATGACGATCCAGCCCGTCACGCTCGGCTCGCCCAGCCTCCGAAGCTGTCCGCCGCCGCAGTCGGCACAGCCTCCGGCACGGTCCACCCGCCGTAGCTGATGCGGCCTCCGAAGCGGTCCACCGCAGCAGCCGGCCAGACCCCGGCGCGGCCCACCGCAGCAGCCGATACGGCGCAGCCTCCGGCGCGGTCCGGCGCCGCAGCCGATGCGGTCTTCGACGTGGTCCGCCGCCGCAGCCGGCACAGCCTCCGGCGCGGTCCACCGCCGCAGCCAGCCAGCCMCCGGCGCGGTCCGGCGCCGCAGCCGATGCGGCCTCCGRCGYGGTCCGCCGCCGCAGCCGATACGGCCTCCGACGTGGTCCACCGCAGCAACCGGCCAGCCTCCGGCGCGGCCCACCCCAGCGGTCGGCGCAGCCCCCGACCGGGGCCTAACCCGCCGCTGCCCTCGGCTCGCGCGGCAGTCCCAGTACCTTCTCCGCGAGGATGTTCCGCTGCACCTGGGAGGTCCCCGCGTAGATGGTGCCGGAGCGGGCGATGAGGTACGTCGTCGACCAGGACGCCGAGGAGTTCGCGGCGCCGGGGTCGTCGGTGCGGTAGGTGCGCAGGGGCGGGCGGCCGACCGGTACCTGGCCGTGCAGGCCCATGATGTCCATCGCGAGGTCGGTGACCTTGGTGTGGTACTCGCTCCAGTACAGCTTGGCGATCGACGTCTCGGGGCCCGGGTCGGCGCCCTTGAGCCAGCCGGTGAGGATCCGGTAGCCGAGATAGCGCATGATCTCGACCTTGGACCAGCACCAGGCGATGCGCTGCCGGATCACCGGGTCCTGGTCCTTGCCGTACATGCGTGCCAGCTCGACGAGGCGTTCCACCTCCGCCTTGAAGAGGATCGGGTTGGTCGCCGCCTCCTCCCCGCGCTCCACGCCGAGCAGGCTCTGGGCGACGGTCCAGCCGTTGTCGACGCCGCCGACGACGAGGTCGGCGCGGGTGCGGGCGCCGTTGAAGAAGACCTCGTTGAAGTGCAGCTGTCCGCTCATCATGCGGAAGGGCCGCACCTCGACGCCCGGCTGGTCGAGCGGCACGAGCAGGAAGGAGATGCCTCGATGCTTGGAGGCGTCCGGGTCGGTGCGGGCCAGGACGAAGATCCAGTCGCAGTGATGGGCGCCGGAGGTCCACACCTTCTGGCCGTCGATCACCCACTCCGCACCGTCACGCACCGCGCGCGTCCGCAGGGAGGCCAGGTCAGAGCCCGCGTCCGGCTCCGAGTACCCCTGGCACCAGGTGTCCTCGCCGCTGAGGATGCGGGGGAGAAAGTGGGCCTTCTGCTCGTCCGTGCCCCAGCGCAGCAGCGTGTTGGCCAGCATCTTCACGCCGAAGGTGTCCTGCGGCAACCCGAACGGCACACCGGCCAGCGCGAGTTCCTCCATGAGCACCACCTGGTGGAGCTTGGTCAGGCCCCGGCCGCCGTACTGCTCGGGCCAGGTCAGTGAGAGGTAGCGGCGCTCGGCCAGCAGCCGGCGCCAGTCCCGGGCGAAGGCCCAGGCCGCCTCCTCGTCGAGGGCGCCGATGCCCTTCCAGTCCGGCGGCAGTGTCTCGGCGAGGAAGGCCCTGACCTCGGTGCGGAACGCTTCGGTCTCGGGGGGATAGCTGATGTCCACCTGGCGTCTCTCCTCGTCCGGCCCGCTCACCCAGCCGATCGCTGTATTGATTGTTTCAGCATAATAGGTTATCTATTTGAGAGGAATAGCGTCGAGCCAGGACGGGCTGACATGGGACTGCTGGACGGCCACAACGCGGTGATCACCGGCGGCGCACAGGGCATCGGCTTCGAGATCGCCGGAGTCCTCGGCGCCGAGGGGGCGTCCGTCGTCCTCGGCGACATCAACGCGGACGCGGCGGCGGAAGCCGCCGAACGCCTCGCCAAGAACGGCGTGGCGGCCACCTCGCTGCGCTGTGACGTCACCGACGAGGACGAGGTCGCGGCTCTCGTCGCCCACTGTACCGACACCTTCGGACCGGTCGGCGTGATGGTCAACAACGCGGGGATCACCCGGGACGCGACCCTGCGCAAGATGGCAATCGCCGACTTCCGCGCCGTGGTCGACGTCCATCTGACCGGCGCCTGGAACGGCACCCGGTACGCCGCCGAGGCGATGCGCGCGCATGGTCGGGGCGGCAGCATCGTCAACATCTCCTCCATCGCCGGCAAGGTCGGCAACTTCGGGCAGACGAACTACAGCGCCGCCAAGGCGGGACTCGTCGGCCTCACCAAGGCCTCCGCCAAGGAGCTCGCGAAAGCGGGCATCCGCGTCAACGCCGTGCAGCCCGGTCTGATCCGCACCGCCATGACCGAGGCGATGCCCAAGGCCGCCTGGGACGCGAAGCTCGCCGAGATCCCGATGGGGCGCGCCGGCGAACCCGCCGAGGTCGCCCAGGCCGTCCTCTTCCTCGCCTCCGGCCTGGCGAGCTACGTCACCGGAGCCGTGCTCGAGGTGACCGGCGGCCGGTACATGTGAGCGCCGACCGCATCCCCGTACGTCCCGCACGACTCACGACACGACCGAAGAAAGGCCCAGCCGATGCCCGCCCCCCTGCGTGACGCAGTGATCTGCGAACCCCTGCGTACCCCCGTCGGCGGCTACGGCGGCGTCTTCCGCGACGTGACGGCGGCCGAGCTCGCCGCCACGGTCGTACGCGCCGTGCTGGAACGCACCGGCGTACCGCCCGCCGCCGTGGACGACGTCCTGCTGGGCCAGTGCTACCCCAACGGCGAGGCCCCGGCCATCGGCCGCGTGGCCGCCCTGGACGCCGGTCTGCCCGTGGAGGTGCCGGGACTGCAGATCGACCGTCGCTGCGGCTCCGGGCTCCAGGCGATCATCACCGCCGCGATGCAGGTGCAGACCGGCGCGAGCGACCTCGTGCTGGCCGGGGGCGTCGAGTCCATGAGCCAGGCCGAGTTCTACACGACTGGGGTGCGCTGGGGCGTGCGCGGGGCCGGCACCACCCTGCACGACCGGCTGGCGCGCGGGCGCGTCACGTCCGGAGGAGTCAACCACCCGGTCCCCGGCGGCATGCTGGAGACCGCCGAGAACCTGCGGCGCGAGTACGCCATCCCGCGCGAGGAACAGGACGAACTCGCCCTGCGCTCCCACGAGAAGGCCGTCGCGGCCCAGCGGGAGGGCCGGTTCTCCGACGAGATCGTGCCCGTGACCGTACGCACCCGGAAGGGTGACACGGTCGTCGACACCGACGAACACCCGCGCCCCGACTCCTCGTTGGAGAAGCTCGCGAAGCTGCGTCCCGTACTCGGCCGCCAGGACCCGGAGGCCACCGTCACCGCGGGCAACGCCAGCGGCCAGAACGACGGCGCGGCGCTCTGCGTCGTGACCCACCCCGACCGGGCCGCCGAGCTGGGCCTGCGCCCACTGGGCCGTCTGGTCTCCTGGGCCGTGGTCGGCGTACCGCCGGAGACGATGGGCATCGGCCCCGTGCCCGCCACCGCCCGGGCCCTGGAACGGGCGGGCCTGAAGCTCGCCGACATCGACCTGATCGAACTCAACGAGGCCTTCGCCGCCCAGGTACTCGCCTGCACCCGCGCCTGGGATCTGACGCCGACCGACTTCGAACGGTTCAACGTCAACGGCTCCGGCATCTCGCTGGGCCACCCCGTCGGCGCCACCGGCGGCCGTATCCTCGCCACCCTGTTGCGCGAACTCGACCGCCGCCAGGCCCGCTACGGCCTGGAGACCATGTGCCTCGGCGGCGGCCAGGGCCTGGCCGCGGTCTTCGAACGGCCCACCGACACCACCCACGCTCATGGAGGACGCTGATATGGCCGGACTCATCGCATACGGCGCCTACGTGCCGTACCACCGTCTCGCCCGGGCCGACGTCGGCGCCGTACTGGGATCGCGGGGCGGCAAGGGCACCCGCGCGGTCGCGGGCTACGACGAGGACACCACGTCCATGGCCGTCGAGGCGGCCCGTGGCGCCCTGGCCCGTGACGGGCTGCGCGGACGCATCGGCCAGCTCTTCCTCGCCACCGCCGCCCCCGCCTACCTCGACAAGACGAACGCGACCGCCGTGCACGCCGCGCTCGGCCTGGACGAGCACGTGCTCGCCGCCGACATGGCCGGCTCCGTCCGCTCGGGTCTCGGCGCGCTGCTGACCGCGGCCCGCTCCCCGATTCCGACGCTGACGGTCCTGTCCGACCTGCGCACCGGCCTGCCCGGCGGCACCGACGAGGTCGCGGGCGGCGACGGCGCGGCGGCCTTCGTCTTCGGCGGACACCGCAACGGCGCCCCCGTCATCGCGGAGCTGCTCGCCCACGACACGGTCAGCGACGAGATCCTCGACCGCTGGCGGCTGCCGGGGGCGCCCGTCTCCCGGGTCTGGGAGGAGCGCTTCGCCGAGGAGATCTACGTGTCCCTCGCGGACAAGGCGCTGACCGCGGCCCTCGACCACGCGGGCGTAGACGTCGGATCGATCGACCACTTCGTGGTCGCGGGCCTGCACGCACGCGCGTGCGCGTCGGTACGGCGCACCGCGGGTGTCCGTCCCGAGGCGGTGACCCCGGATCTGGCCGGAGCGATCGGCAATGCCGGCACAGCCCAGCCCGGACTGCTCCTCGCCGATGTCCTCGACCGGGCCCGGCCCGGCGAGACCATCGCCCTCGTCGTGCTCGGCGACGGCGTCGGAGTCCTGCTGCTGCGCACCACCGACGCGCTCCCGGCCCACCGCGCGGCCCGCCCGGTCGCCGAGCAGATCGCGCAGGGCAGCGCCCCGATGCCGTACGCCACCTATCTGTCCTGGCGCGGTCTGCTCGACCGCGAACCGCCCCGCCGGCCGGACCCCGAGCCGCCGTACGCCCCGCCCGCACACCGCCGCACCGCCTGGAAGTACGGCTTCGTCGCCTCCCGGTGCGAGAAGTGCGGCACCCGGCATCTGCCGCCGGACCGGGTGTGCACCTCCTGCCACAGTGTCGACGCCATGACCGACGAGCCGATGGCACACGTGCGGGGCACGGTCGCCACGTTCACCGTCGACCGGCTGGCGGCCACGCCGAGCCCGCCGATGCTCGTCGTGGTCGTCGACTACGACGGCGGCGGCCGGTTCCGCTGCCAGCTCACCGACGCCACCGAGGCCGACGCCGCAATCGGCGCCCGGGTGGAGATGACCTTCCGGCGCACGGTCACGGCGTCCGGCGTCCACAACTACTTCTGGAAGGCCCGGCCGGTACGGACGGGCGAGGCTGAGGAGACACGCTGATGGGCTCGCACGGAATCAGGGACCGGGTCGCGATCGTCGGCATGGGCTGCACGCCCTTCGGCGAGCACTGGACCCGCTCGGCGGACGACCTGCTGATCGACGCCGTCGGCGAGGCGGTCACCTCGGCCGGCATCACCCTCGACGACATCGACGCGTACTGGTTCGGCACCCAGGCGTCCGGCGTGTCCGGGCTGACCCTGAGCCGGGCGCTGCACCTGCCCAACAAGCCGGTGACCCGCGTCGAGAACATGTGCGCGACCGGCTCCGAGGCCCTGCGCAACGCCTGCTACGCCGTCGCCTCCGGGGCGTACGACGTCGCGATGGCCGTCGGGGTCGAGAAGCTCAAGGACTCCGGGATGTCCGGGCTGTCCGGCACCGCCATCCCCGGCGCGGGCGACGACAGCCGCGGTGAGATCACCGCCCCGGCCAACTTCTCCCTCCTCGCCCCCGCCTACGCCGACAAGTACGGCCTGGCGCAGGAGGAGATGAAGGACGTCATGACCCGGATCGCCTGGAAGAACCACTACAACGGGGCCCGCAACCCCCGCGCCCAGTTCCGCAAGGAGGTGCCGCCGGAGCGCATCAAGGCGGCCCCGATCGTCGCGGGCATGCTCGGCGTCTTCGACTGCTCGGGCGTCTCGGACGGCTCGGCGGCAGCGATCGTCGTACGCGCCGAGGACGCCTACCGGTACACCGACAAGCCGATCTTCGTGAAGGCGCTGTCCTTCGCCGCGGGGCCGGCCGACGGGCTCCTCGACCCGGAGTACGACTTCACCACCTTCCCCGAGGTCGTCGCCTCCGCGCAGGAGGCCTACCGGCAGGCGGGCATCACCGACCCGCGCACCGAGCTCGCGCTCGCCGAGGTCCACGACTGCTTCACGCCCACCGAGCTGGTGCTGATGGAGGACCTGGGCTTCTCCGAGCGCGGTCAGGGCTGGAAGGACGTCGCCAGTGGGGCGTTCGACCTGGACGGCTCGCTGCCGGTCAATCCGGACGGCGGCCTGAAGGCGTTCGGCCACCCGATCGGCGCTTCCGGCCTGCGCATGATGTTCGAGGCGTGGCTGCAACTGCGGGGCGAGGCACCGGCCGAGCGGGCCCTGAAGTCCGTGGCCGAGGGGCGCTCGCTCGCCCTGACCCACAACCTCGGCGGCGGACCCGGCGAGTGCGTCTCGTTCGTGTCGGTCGTCGGAAGTCAACTCACCGAATAGAGAAGGCGATTCGCAATGACGCGACTCCAGGACAAGATTGCCGTCGTCACCGGGGCCGCGTCCGGCATCGGTGCGGCCACCGCCCGCCGCCTGGCGGCCGAGGGCGCCCACACGGTGGTCGCCGACCTGAACCTCGACGGCGCCAAGGCGGTGACGGAGGAGATCCGTGCCGCCGGGGGCTCCGCGACGGCGGTCGCCGTCGACCTCGGTGACGTGGAGAGCGTACGGGCCATGGTGGCCACGGCGGTCGAGACCTACGGCGGGCTCGACGTCCTGCACAACAACGCGGCCGCCACGCATCTGGCCGCCCGCCAGGACCTCGCCGTCGTGGACGCCGATCCGGCTGTCTGGGACGACACGATGCGCATCAACCTGCGCGGGACGATGGTCGCCATCCAGGCCGCCGTCCCGCACATGGTCGCGCGCGGCGGCGGCTCCATCATCAACACCTCGTCCGGCGCCGGCCTCTCCGGCGACCTGCGCAATCCCGCGTACGGGGCGTCCAAGGCCGCCCTCATCAACCTCACGCAGTACGTCGCCACCCAGTACGGCAAGCAGGGCGTGCGCTGCAACGCCATCGCGCCGGGGTTCATCATCACCCCGGCCAGTTCCGGTTCGGCGCACGGGGCGATCCGGGAGGCGATGCTGCGTCATCACCTCACGCCGCGCCTGGGGCGTCCGGAGGACGTCGCGTCGGCGGTGGTGTTCCTCGCCTCCGACGAGTCGGCCTTCATCACCGGGCACACGCTGCGCGTGGACGGCGGGCTGCTGTCCCATCAGCCGTATGTCGCGGACCTGCGCGACGCCTGACAAGTCCCTGTTACGGCCACCGGAGGCGCTGATCCCAGCGCCTCCGGTTTTCGGCGTCGTCCGGACGCTCAGGCCAGCGTCTCCGGCTCCAGGTCGCCCAGGTAGGCCGCCCGTACCGCCGGATCGCGACGGACCTCCTCCGGCGTACCGGCGCAGATCCGGCGGCCGAAGTCCAGGACGACGACCTGGTCGCAGACGCTCATCACCATGTCGACGTCGTGCTCGACGAGCAGCACCCCCATGCCCCACTCCTCGGCGAGCCGCCGTACCAGGTGGGCCAGTTCCCTGGTCTCGTCGTCCGACAGGCCCGCCGCCGGTTCGTCGAGGAGCAGCACGGACGGCGAGGCCGCCACCGCGCGGGCGATGGCCAGCAGCCGGCGCTCTCCGTACGACAGGTCGCCCACCGGCCGGTCCAGACTGTTCTGGAGGCCGAACTCCCGTACCGCGACGAGTACGTGGGCCGGCAGCGGGCGGCTGCCGGGACGGACCAGGTCGGTGAGGTACGCCCACCGGCCGGGCCGGTCGCAGGCCGCGTACAGGTTGTCCAGGACGCTCATGTCCTCGAACAGCTCCAGTGACTGGAAGGACCGGCTCAGGCCGGCGGCGGCCCGCCGGTGGACCGGCAGCCGGGTCGCGTCACGGTCGCCGAGGCGCACACTGCCCGACGCGGCCCGGGTGAAGCCGGTGACCGCGTCGATGGCGGAGGTCTTGCCCGCGCCGTTGGGACCGATGAGCCCCACGACCTGGCCCGGCCCGACGTCCAGTGAGAGCCCGTCGACGGCGACGACACCGCCGTAGCGGACGGTGAGGTCCCGCACCTGGAGGGGGAGCGGGGCGGCGCGGGTCACGGTCCGGGCGGCTGACGGCTCGTCGGTCGGGACGGTCGCCGGCCGCTGCTGGGGCAGCGTGCGTCGGTTCCTGGCCGGCCGTTTGCCGAGCCCCTTCCCGATGCCGTCCTGGTTGCCCACCAGGGTCAGCACCAGGATGATTCCGCCGATCAGCGGCATCCACTCGCTGAGCCCGGGCAGCACGAGGTCTCCGAACCGGGCACCCACCGTGCCCGCGGCGAAGGTCGCGCCGAACAGCGGACCGACGAGGAAACCGACACCGCCGATGACCGCGAGGCCGAGCGCGGTGATGGAGTTGAAGCTCGCGAAGTCGGACAGGACGACCGAGGTCGAGCGGAAACCGGTGAGCACTCCGGCGAGTGCGGCGATGGCCGCGGACAGGCCGAAGGCGTAGAGCTTGGCGGCGCGGACGTCGATGCCGAGGGCGGCGGCGGCCCGCTCGTTCGCCCGTACGGCGATCAGCCGGCGGCCGGTCCGGCTGCGCCGCACGTTGGCGACCACGAGCGCGGCGGCGACGAACAGCACGAGCACCACGGCGGCGTACCGCTGCGGATGGTCGACGCCCGAGATGCTGATCCCGAAGAGCGTCTGCTTGCCCACCGCGATGCCGTCGCTGCCGGGGGTCGTCGACAGATCGGTGTTCTGGAAGACCATCGCCTCCAGCGTGGTGCCGAGGCCGAGCGTGATGATCGCGAGATTGACGCCGCGGGTGCGGACCGCGGGGAGTGCGAACAGCAGGCCGATCGGCACTGTGCCCAACACACCTGCGAGCAGGCAGAGTTCGAACGGCCATCCCCAGTCGGCCGCTGCGTGTCCGGCGAGGAAGGCGCCGGTCCCGGCCAGGGCGTAGGCCGCGAGAGAGACCTGTCCCGCGTACCCGGTGACCACGACGATCGACAGGATGATCAGTGACAACACCAGGGTGGTGGTGATCGCGTCGGCCCACAGCGGCGTCGCCAGGCTCACCAGCGCCAGTCCGGCCACGACGGCGAGCGCCAACGGCAGGGGGCGTACCTTGCCGGTGCCCAGACCGGGCAGCCGGTCCAGGAACGTGCCGCGCAGCGGCAGCGCCCGGCCGCGTGCGACCAGTACCAGGGCGATGAAGAGGAAGGGCACCGAGGCGGCGAGCCCGGTGACGTCGGAGCCGAACCGGGTCAGCTCGGACTGTACGAGGCCGATGACCAGGCCACCCGCCAGCGTGACGGGGAACGAGGAGAACCTGCCGACCAGGGCGGCGGCCAGGGCGCTCAGCAGGAGGGTGGTGAGTCCGGTCACCGACAGGCCGATGACCGGCACGATCAGGATGGCCGTCAGGCCCGCGAGCGCCGAGCCCAGTGCCCAGTTGCCGGTGGCGATCAGGTCCGGGGACCAGCCGAGCGAGGCGGCCGTGGCCTCGTCCTCCGCGACCGCGCTGGTGCCCAGGCCGAACAGGGTGCGCTTGTAGAGCAGGTGCAGGAGCAGGGTCGCGACGAGCGCGATGCCGATCAGCCACATGCGGTCCTCGGAGACCGTCGCCCCGGCGATCGTCAGCAGCTTGGTGGGCAGCTTGCCCGGCACCAGCTCCAGACTGTCTCCGTAGCGCTTGACGGCGATCGCGGTGAGCACGATGAAGACCGCCAGGGTGCCGACCAGACGGGCGAGCGAGGACGCTCTGCGCAGCGGCCGGAGCACCAACAGGTGGGTGAGCACGCCCAGCACCGCGGAGGTGAGCACGCCGCACGCGGTGGCGGGCCAGTACGACACGCCGTGCTGGGTGGCGAGCTCCCACTGGACGTAGGCCCCGGCCATGCCGATCGCGCCGTGCGCGAAGTTCAGGACGCCGGAGCCCCGGTAGACCAGCACGATGCCGTGCGCGGTGAGCGCGTAGAGGGCGCCGAGCCCGAGGCCGAGCAGGGCGAAACGCAGGACGTCGTCCATCGAGGAACCTCCCGAGGGCAGGGGCGAGACAGTGCATTCATTTAAATAATTGTGCCGAGAGTACTTCACTAACCACAAAACAGACCCCATGCTGTTCGCCATCTCGACGACGAGCCCAGCGGAGGAACCATGAACCACTCACGCCGACGCAGAACCGCCGCAGCAAGCTGCCTCGCGGTCGCCGGTGCCCTGCTCGCCGCCGGCTGCGGGGGAGACGCGTCCGGCAGTTCGAAAGAGGAGACCTCCACCCTGAAGGGCACACCGGTCAAGGTGATGGTCTGGACGCCGGAGGACACCCAGGGCAGCGCCCAGCCCGGGGTCCGGCTCACCGCCCAGGCCTACGAGAAGTGGATCAACGCCAACGGCGGCATCAAGGGAGCACCCCTGAAGGTGCTGACCTGCAACGAGAAGAACAACCCCGACGAGGCCGAGAAGTGCGCCCAGCAGGCGGTCTCCGAGAACGTCGCCGCGGTGGTGGGCTCCTACAGCCTCGCCGGTGATCGCTACATGCCCATCCTGCAGAAGGCCGGCATCCCGTACCTCGGCGGCACCGGAGTCTCGGCGGCCGAGTTCTCCAACCCGCTGTCGTTCCCGGTCAACGGCGGCACCCCGGTGATCTTCACGGCCCACGGCCGGCAACTGGTGCAGAACGGCTGCAAGAAGATCTCCGGCGTGCGCTACGACGTGGCCGCCGCCGCCGTCGTCTCGCAGTTCCTCACCGTCGGCGCGGTCTCCGCCGGCGGAGCGGCGCCCAAGGACATCAAGGTGCCGCTCACCGCCACCGACCTCGCCCCGCAGGTCGCCGCCGCGACCAAGGGCACCGACTGCGTGAGCGTCATCATGGGCACCGCCTCGGGCCTGTTCGTGAAGTCGTACGTGCAGTCAGGCGCCAAGACGAAGCTCGGCAGCGTCGTCGGCAACCTCACCCCGCAGCTCGCCGAGAGCACCGGCGGAGCCGGCGGCCCACTGGAGGGCGCCGCGATCACCGGCTACTTCCCGCCCACCTCCGACGCCGCCTGGAAGGACTTCCTCGCAGCCACCAAGGGCGACAAGGACATCGACACCACCAACGGCGCCAACGAGACGACCTGGGTGGCCTTCAAGGTCTTCACCGAGGCCGCCAAGACGCTCCCGACGATCACGGCTAAGGCTCTGGTGCAGGAGCTCGACACCACCGCCGGCATCGACACCGGCGGTCTGACCCCGCCGCTGAGCTGGAAGGCGTCCACGGCCCTGCCGATCAAGGGGCTGAACCGCATCCACAACACCACCGCCACCGAACTGACCATCCGCGACGGGAAGATCGAGTGGGCCAAGCCCGGATCGACCTTCGTCGACGTCCGCAAGGTCCTGACGGCCCTGCCGTCCAGCTGAGGAGCAGGCCCGTGCCGGACACCGACGCACCCCTGATAGAAGCACGCTCCCTGTCCGCCGGGTACGGCAGCCAGCCCGTGGTCCGCGACCTCGACCTCGAGGTCCGGCCCGGCGAGGTCGTCGCCCTGCTCGGCCCCAACGGGGCGGGCAAGACCACGACCCTCCGGGCGCTCTCCGGCAGCCTCGCCGCCATGGGCGGCGAGGTGCGCTGGCTGGGCGAGCCCGGCCGGGCACCGCTGCACCGCCGGGCCCGCCAGGGCCTGGCGTACGTCGGTGAGCGGGCGGTCTTCACCCGGCTAGACACCGCGGACAACCTGCGGGTCGGCCGGGTGAGGTCCCAGCAGGCGCTGGAACTCTTCCCCGAGCTCGAAAAGCGTCTCAGAACCGGCGCGGGCATGCTGTCCGGCGGGGAGCAGCAGATGCTGTCGCTGGCCCGCGCCCTGTGCCGCGCGCCCAAGCTGCTCCTCGCGGACGAACTCTCCCTAGGTCTTGCCCCCTTGGTGGTCGACCGCCTCCTGCGCGCGGTGCGCGAGGCGGCCGACCGCGGCCTCGGCGCACTGCTGGTCGAACAGCACGTGCGCAAGGTGCTGGACATCGCCGACCGCGTGTACGTCCTGCACCGCGGCCGCGTCACCATGACCGGCACCCCGAAGGAACTGCGCGGACACCTGGACGCGATCGAGTCCTCGTACCTCGCGCAGACCACAGCGGAAAAGACAACGTACGCAACTGATTGAGGTGAACGCTGTGCCAGGCGCACGCGAGCAGATCCGATCACTCGTCCTCTCCGGCGACACCTTCGACCAACCCGCCGGCGAACTGGGCGCGTTGCAGCTGGAGGCCGCCCGGGAGACCTTCACCGCCCACCGGGAGCGCGTTCCGCTGCTGCGCACCCGGGCGGACGAGACCGGCGTGGACGAGGTCACGAGCCTTGACGACCTCGTACCGCTGCTGTTCTCGCACACCAGCTACAAGTCGTACCCCGTCTCCCTCATCACCGCGGGCCGCTGGGACCAGCTCCTGCGCTGGTACACCACCGTGTCCGCGGTCGAACCGGGCGACGTCGACATGGACGGCGTCCGCGACATCGACGAGTGGACCGACCGCATCACCGCGGCCGGCCACCGCCCGTACATCACCAGCGGCACCTCCGGGAAGGTCTCCTTCCTCAACTGCGATGCCGGTGACCTGAGTTTCCTGCACGACATCCTGGAGAACCTCACCTGCTGGCCCGACCCCCTGCCGCCGAAACCCACCCGCCGCGGCTATCTGCTCGCCCCCGCGAGCGGCCCGATGCGGTCCATCGACGGCTTCCGCTGGCACGCCGACGTCTTCGCCCAACCCGGCGAGACCCGGCTGCTCACCGACGACCAGATGCGGGTGTCCGAGCTGATGAGCAGCGCGCTGCTGCGCCGCCGGATCGCGGAGGGCACCGCCACCCCGCAGGAGATCAGCTCCTTCGAGGCCGCCTCCGAGTCCCGCGAGGGGGAACTCGGCGCGGCCATGACCGCGATCGTCGACGACATCGCCGCACACCGCGACGAACCGCTGCTGATCGCCGGCATGAACAACCAGCAGTTCACCCTCATCCAGGCCCTGCGCGCCCGCGGCGTGCCCGACGGCAGCCTGCACCCGGACACACTGGTGCTCAGCGGTGGCGGCAACAAGGGCCGCGCCCTGCCCGACGACTACCAGCAGCAGCTCACCGCCTTCTACGACGGGGTACGCCGCGTCCGCAGCTACGGCATGACCGAGCTGCAGGGCTCCTGCCTCGCCTGCGAGGAGGGCAACTACCACGTGCCGCCCTGGGTGATCCCGCTGGTGCTCGACGAGCCGGGCGAGAGGCTCCTCAACCCCGAACACGGTGTCGTGGAGGGACGGTTCGCCTTCCTCGACGTCTCCCTGGAGGGCCGCTGGGGCGGGCTGATCAGCGGCGACCGGGTCTTCGTGGACTTCTCGCCGTGCGCCTGCGGCCGCACGGGACCGACGGTCCTGCCGGACATCCGGCGCTACGGCGACCTCGGCGGCGACGACAAGATCACCTGCGCCGCGACACTCGACTCCTATGTGCGGGGGATGATCCACTGATGAGCGGCACGACACTCGACGGCACCACGGCCGCATCCGTGGCCGTCGTCCACGTGATCCGGGGCGAGGTCGACGACAGTGCCCCGGTCGATCTCGGCCGGTTCACCGCACCGGCCCTCGACCTGGACCGCCTCGTGTGGCCCCGCACCGAACCGGGCCCCGCCTTCCACGTGCCCGTGGCCGAGATCATCGACCTGCTGGTGGAGACCGGCGAGGCCCTCAAGGCGGACCGCGCGGGCCTGCTCGCCGAAGCCCTGGAGCGGATGATCCCGGTCAGCCCGCTGCCCGCGGAGGTGCTGGAGCGCGCCTACGCCGTGCTGTGGCGCAGCTTCCAACGCCCCGGCCTGTACGCCCAGATCGACCACGAACTCGGCGGTGCGGACGTCCTCGACGGCTGGCGTGAGGTACGCCTGCCCGACGACCGGATCGCGGCCACCCGCGCGTTCCCGCCCCGCCTGGTGCACATCATCGCTGGCAACGCACCCGGAGTCGCGGCGATGTCCGTCGTGCGCGGCGCCCTCACCAAGGGCGTCAACCTCCTGAAACTGCCCTCGAACGACCTGTTCACCGCGACCGCGATCCTGCGCACCATGGCCGCGGTCGCCCCCGGGCACCCGGTGGTGCGGTCGTTCTCCGCGGTGTACTGGCGCGGCGGCGACGAGACGGTGGAGAGCGTGCTGTTCCGCCCGCAGTTCTTCGACAAGCTGGTCGCCTGGGGCGGCGAGGCCACCATCCGCAGCGCGGTGAAGTACGTCGGCCCGGGCTTCGAGCTCGTCTCCTTCGACCCCAAGACCTCCATCTCGATGATCGGCCGCGAGGCCTTCGCGTCCGAGGAGAGCCTGGCCCGGGCGGCCGACGCGGGCGCCGCCGACGCCACCTTCTTCAACCAGCAGGCCTGTGTGGCCAGCCGCTTCCAGTTCGTCGAGGGATCCTGGGACGACGCCGACCGCTACGCCGCCCTGCTGTGCGAACGCCTGGGCGTGGCAAGGGAGTTCAGCTCGGCCGGCGGCCCCCGTGTCGCCGGGGAGCTCCGCGAGGAGATCGACGTCCTGCGCTCCATGGATCCCGAGTACCGGGTGTGGGGCGGCTACGACGGCCGGGGCCTGGTCATCCGCTCGCCGGAACCGGTGGACTTCCACCCCGACGGGAAGATCGTCGACGTCGTCCCGGTCGGCGCACTGTCCGAGGCGGTCGCCCATGCCGGGGTCGCCACCCAGACGGTCGGCGTGTACCCCGACACCCGCAAGGCGGAACTGCGCGACGCCCTCGCCTGCGCCGGCGTGCAACGCGTGGTCTCCCTCGGCAGGGCGGGCGGCATGCCGCCGGGCCTCTCCCACGACGGCTTCTACCCGCTGCAACGGCTCATGCGGTGGGTGAACGACGAGTGACGGCTTCCGCCGCGGCGAGCCCGGCGCCCCGCGCCACGCCCGGAACGGCTCATGCGGTGGGTCAACGACGAGTGACGGCTTCCACCACGGCGAACCCGGCGCCCCGGGCCACGCCCGGACCGGGAGACCGGCCGGCCGGAAGACCGCGGACACCGGCGCTGGTCCGACCTCGCGCGGGACGAAGAGCTCCGGGCGACGGCGGGGCGGGCGCCGGTGGGCGTCGATCCGGTGGCGGGGACGCCCCCAGCGCTCACACCGGCGATCCACCTCGGTAGCGGGCCGTCTGTCCGGCGACCCACCGCCGGGCCGACGCCATAGCGCCGTCGCGGCGCGCCTCGGTCGCGGCAACGTCGTCATCAGGAACGGTCCCGACTACATCCAGGCCGCCGCCGACGCGTTGCTGCTGCGCCTCGGCACCGACAGCATCGACCTGTACTACCTCCACCGGGTCAACTCCGAGGCCCCGCTGGAGGAGTCGGTCGGCGCCATGGCGGAGCTTGTCGCCGAGGGCAAGGTCCGCCACCTGGGCCTCTCCGAGGTCAGCGGCGAGCAACTGCGGACGGCGCACGCGGTTCACCCGGTCGCGGCGGTGCAGAGCGAGTACTCGTTGTGGACGCGTGAGCCGGAGACCCTTGTCGCCGGTGCGGTCGCAGAACTGGGTGGAGCTTGGTGGCCTACTCTCCGCTGGGACGCGGCTTCTTGACCGGAACGCTCGACGCGGGCGCGCCGGCGGCGAACGACGGACGTCGCCGGCTCCCCAGGTTCACGGTGGAAGCCGCCGCCGCAAATCAGGCCATCGCCGACACGGTGAAGGAGATCACCGAGGCCAGAGGCGCCCACGCGGGACAGGTCGCCCTCGCCTGGGTCGCCGCTCGGAGCGGGCGACTCGGCATCCCGGTGGCCCCCGTCCCCGGCACCAAGCGAGTGAAGTGGCTGGAGCAGAACGTCGCGGCTCTCGACGTCGAGTTGAGCGCCGATGACCTCGCGGCCCTGGACGCCGTGGCCGCCAAGGTGGTCGGCGCACGGTACTGAGGCAGAGCGGTCTCACCGAACAGGGCACAGCAGTCACCGGGGGTACTCGAGCCCGCCCCGCAGACCGCATCGAGCGCCACCTCGCCGAGTGGACCGCCGCCCGCACAGCGGGCTCAGTGCGGTGGACGGCGTCCGCTGCTCTCCCGCACCACCAGTTCCGTCGCCACCTCCACCCGAGTCGTCTCCGGCTGCTCCCCGGACAGCAGCCGGAGCACCATCCGGGCCGCCAGCGCCGTCATGTCGGCCAGGGGAGTGCGGACCGTCGTCAGGCGTGGGGTCACCCAGTCCGCGAACGGCAGATCGTCGAAGCCGACCACGCTGACGTCGGCCGGGATGCGCAGGCCCAGTTCGGCGGCGGCCCGGTAGGTGCCCAGCGCCTGGTGGTCGCTGCCGGCGAAGATCGCTGTCGGACGGTCGGGCAACGCCAGGAGTTCCAGGGCGTGTTGGTGCGCGAGGTTGTGGGTGAAGTCGCCGTAGCGCACCAGCCCGGCGTCGAAGGGGAGACCCGCCTCGGCCAGCGCCGAGCGATAGCCGTCGACCCGTGCCCGGGAGGTGAGCCGGCGCTCCGGGCCGCTGATGATCGCGATGCGCCGGTGTCCCAGCTCGATGAGGTGACGGGTCGCGGCCAGTCCGCCGGGCCAGTTGGTCGCGCCCACCCACGGCGTGCCCGGCGCAGGCTCGTCGATCGGCATGACCAGGGCGAAGGGGATGCCGAGCCGGCTCAGCTCCTCGTGCTGCTCCGGTGTCAGTTCGGGCACCACGAGAATCGCTCCGCGCGTGGAGCGGGTGGCCAGCGAGTCCAGCCAGTGACGGGCGCGTTTGGTCCGGCCGTGGGTGGAGGAGACGACCAGCCCCATGCCCGCGTCGTGCAGGACGTCCTCCGCGCCCCGGATCAACTCGACCGCCCAGGGACTGTCGAGTTCGTTGATGACGAAGTCGATCAGCCCTCCGGGCGGGGCCGCGGTGGCTGCCGGGCGGTGTTTCGCCAGATAGCCGTGCTGCCCGAGCAGGCGCTGCACCTTGGCTCGCGTCTCGGCCGATACATCGGATCTGTCGTGCAGCACCTTGGAGACCGTGGACACCGAAACGCCTGCCTGATCGGCGATTTCGGCCAGGGTGCGCCGTCTCGCCTCACCGGATCCTGTCCGAACCGTTGACGTCATCGGATGAATCTCCTACGTTGCCGGGCGATCGAGTTTTGCGAAAACTATCGCAATCCTTGCTCCCGACGTAAGACTCCTGGCGAAAAGGCGGTCCCTCATGAAGAGATGGCGCACGGCTTCCGCGGTCGCGGCCGCGGCCCTGGCTCTGGTCCTCTCCGGCTGCGGAGGAACCGGTGGCGGTGCCGGCGGCGGTTCGGGCGGCGGCAAGGGCGAGTTGCTGGTCTGGGTGGACAACACCCGGATGCCCGCGGCCCAGCAGTACAAGAAGGCCCACCCCGACCTGAAGATGCGCATCGTCACCATCCCGCCCGACGCCGGCTACGTCCCCACCAAGATCTCGCTCGCCAACCGCACCAAGAGCGGCTGGCCCGACGTCGTCTTCCTGGCCAACCCGGCCGAGGCGGCGACCCTCGCGAGCGAGAAGTTCGGCTACGCGGCTCCGCTCGACGACCTCGTCCCCAAGTCCGTCCGCGACGGCTTCACCCCCGGCGCCCTCGACACCTGCACCTTCGGCGGCAAGACGTACTGCCTGCGCAACGACATCGCGCCCACCGTCCTGTGGTACGACGCGACGCTGATGAAGCGATACGGCTACGAAGTCCCCCACACCTGGGCCGAGTACCAGCAGACCGGTCTGAAGGCGGCCCGGGAACACCCGGGCACCATCGTCGGAGCCGTCAACGGCAAGTACGGCGCCGGTATCTACTTCGGCAGCAGCGGCTGCGCCACCCGCGACACGCTGAGCCTCACCGAGGTCCACATCGACCTGGGCCAGGCGAACTGCACCCGGGTCGCGGATCTGCTCCAGCCGCTCGCCCGCGAGAAGGCCGTCACCACCGTCGTGCCCATCGACCCGGGCTTCGCCAAGTTCGGCAAGGGCGACAAGATCCTGATGCTGCCGGCCCCGGCCTGGTTCGGCGACTTCATGTTCGCGCCCGCCTTCAAGGTGCCCAAGGGCCGGATTGCCGCGGCCCCCATGCCCACCTGGCCCGGCGAGGACAAGCCCTACGCCGGACAGGTCGGTGGCGGCGCCTTCCTGGTCTCCTCGCACGCCGGCGAGCGCGCCAAGGAGGCCGCGGATCTGGTGCGCTGGATGACCACCGACGTCAGCCTCCAGGCGAAGCAGCCCACCTACCCCGCCTTCACGGCAGCCGCGACGAAGTGGGGCGAGGCCAAGTCGAAGGACCCGTACTACGCCTTCGACCCGATGCCCGCCCTCACCGCGGCCGCGAACGCACTGCGTCCCGGCTTCGGCGCGGTCCGCTTCGAGGCCGACTGGCAGAGCAGCTTCAACGACACGCTCGTCAAGGCGATCGACTCGGACGGCAACCTCCGCAGCGCGCTGACGAGTTGGCAGGGCAAGCTGGAGGCGGCGGCCAAGACCACCGGGTACTCGGTCGGATGAAAACGCTCACCACACCCCGCCCGTCCGCCGCCGCGGCCCCGGCGTCGGTGACACCCCGCCGCCGGCGCCGCCCCTCCCGCCGAGCCGCCGTATGGATCCTCGTCGGCCCGTACACCGCGTTCCTCGTGGTGTTCGGGCTCGCGCCCGCCGGATACGCCCTGTGGACCTCGTTCGTCGACAACGGCTCCTTCACCGGCGGGCGCGACTGGGTGACCGTGTTCGAGGACTACCGGCTCGGCGACGCGGCCGCCAACGTGGCGACGTATCTGCTGCTCTGGCTGCCGATCCTGCTGTTGACCGTCCTGTCCCTCGCCTTCACCCTGCACGCCCGCCCCGGCCGTACGACGAGTGCGCTCCAACTCGTCTACTACCTGCCCGGCGCGGTCACCGGCTCGGCAGCCGCACTGCTGTGGCTGTTCATGGTCAGCCCGGACAGCAGCCCGTTCTCACCCCTGCTCAAACTGATGGACGTCCACAGCGCCACGGAAGCGCTGTCCGGCGGCAGCGTCATCGCCGTCCTCACCGTGATGGGCGTCGCGGTGCACGCGGGCGGCTGGATCGTGGTCCTGTACGGGGCGCTCAACGCGCTCCCCAAGGATGTCCTGGAGGCCGCGCAGGTCGACGGCGCCTCGGCCTGGCGGACCATGTGGCACATCAAGCTGCCGATGGTCCGCACGTACGTCGCCTTCGTGCTGATCTCCAGTTTCGCCTCCGGCAGCCAGGTGTTCGTCGAGCCGACCGTGCTGTCCACCGGCGCCCCCGGCCAGATCAGCCCCACCTGGTCCCTCAACCAGCTCGCCTACACCTACGCCACCCAGGACGGCGACTTCGGCAAGGCGGCCGCACTGTCCCTGGCCATGCTCGCGGTCGGAGTACTCGCCGCCTGGATCGTGATCACCCGCACCCGTATGTACGCCACCGACTCCTCCGACTCCCGGTGAGTGAGTGATGACCGCTCTGTCGCGCGGCGCCCGCGCCCTGTTCCTGCTCGGCGCGGCCGTCTTCTTCGGACTGCCCCTGCTCTGGCTGCTGCTCGCCCCCACCCGCACGGCCGACGACCTGACCACCGGCTCACCCCTCGGCTTCGGCTCGCTGGGCAACGTGGGCCACGCCTGGTCACACCTGACGTCGTACAACGACGGCCAGATCACCCTGTGGATCGGCAACTCGATCATCTACGCGGCGGCCAGCGTGGCCATCTCACTGCTGCTGTGCGTACCCGCGGGCTACGCCCTCGCCAAGCACGACTTCGCCGGCCGCCGGGCCCTGCTCACCCTGTCGATCGTGACGATGATCCTTCCCCCGGCCGCGCTGGTGCTCCCGCTGTACCTGGAGATGTCGGCGGTCCATCTCACCGGCACGGTCTGGTCGGTGATCCTGCCGCTGTCCTTCTACCCCTTCGGCGTGTACCTCGCCTTTCTGCACTTCCAGGCGAACCTGCCCGACAGCCTGCTGGACGCCGGACGCGTCGACGGGGCGAGCGAGCTGCGGCTGTTCTGGTCCGTCGCGGTGCCGCTGGCCCGCCCCGCCATCGCGCTGATCGCCTTCTTCGGCTTCGTCCGCTGCTGGACCGACTTCTTCCTGCCGTTCGTGATGCTCTCCGACGACCGCACCTTCACCCTCCAGCTCGGCCTGATGTCCCTGCTGCAGTCCACCGGCGCGGTCAACAACTCCAGCGGCTTCGCCGACCTCGACATCCACCAGCCGGAGGCGGCCCTGGCCGGACTCGTGGCCTGCGCGCCGCTGCTGATCGGTTTCGTCCTCGCCCAGCGCTTCCTGCGCACCGGGCTGCTGGCCGGGGCGGAGAAGGGCTGATGGACGACGACGCACGCACCCAACTGGCCTCCCAACTCAACGACTTGATGGACCCTCTGGTGTCCCGCTTCAGCGCGGGCCGCGCGCGCGTACGGCTCGGCGTGAACACCGCGATCCACGACGACACGGCCGCCGAACTGGAGGCGTTCGCCCGGCCGTTGTGGGGGCTGGCGCCCCTCGCGGCGGGCGGACAGGCCGTACCGCACGCCGAGTTGTGGGTCCGAGGACTCGCCCACGGCAGCGATCCCGCGCACCCCGAGTACTGGGGCGAGCCCGTCGACCACGACCAGCGCATCGTCGAGATGGCCGCCATCGGTTTCGCGCTCGCCCTCGCCCCCGAGCAGTGGTGGGACCCGCTGACAGGCCCCGAACGCGACCGGCTCGCCCGCTGGCTGCTCAGCGCACTGCCCCGGGAGACCACCGACAACAACTGGCTCTTCTTCCCGGTGCTGATCAGCCTCGGCCTCGACCGGGTGGGAGTGCCCTACGACCGGTCGCTGATCACCGCGCGCCTCGACCGCCTGGAGAGTTTCTGGCTCGGCGACGGCTGGTACGCGGACGGCCCCACCGAACGCCGCGACTACTACGTCCCGTGGGCCATGCACTTCTACGGCCTGCTCCACGACACGCTGACCGGCGGCGACCGCTTCAAGGAGCGGGCGGCCCGGTTCACCGGCGACTTCCGGCACTGGTTCGCCGACGACGGCGCGGCCGTCCCGTACGGCCGCAGCCTCACCTACCGCTGGGCGCAGGCCGCCTTCTGGGGCGCGCTGCCGTTCGCGGGCGTCGACGTACTGCCATGGGGCGAGGTGAAGGGGTATCTGCTGCGGCATCTGCGCTGGTGGCAGGGGCGGCCGGTGACCGGGCCGGACGGGCTGCTGTCCGTCGGGTACGGCTATCCGCAGCCCGCGCTGGCCGAGCAGTACAACGCGCCGGGCTCGCCCTACTGGTCGCTCAAGGCGTATCTGCCGCTCGCGCTGCCCGAACAGCACGCGTTCTGGACCGCGAAGGAGGAACCGGCACCCGCCGCCCTGCCTGACGTCAGTGCCCAGCCGCACGCCGGGGCGGTGCTGATGCGCACACACGGCGACGTCACCCTTCTCGCCGGGCGCCAGCACCACTCGTGGGTACGCCATGGCGCCGAGAAGTACGCCAAGTTCGCGTACTCGACCCGCTTCGGCTTCAGCCTGCCGAACGGCACGCTCGGGCTCGAACAGGGCGCGTACGACTCGATGCTGGCGCTGAGCGACGACGGCGGGGCGCATTACCGGGTGCGGGAGGAGCCGGCCGCGCACTTCGTCAGCGGCGACACGGTCCTCAGCACCTGGCATCCGTGGCCCGACGTGGAGATCACCACCTGGCTGACGGCAGCCGCGCCCTGGCACGTGCGCACCCACCGCGTACGCACCGCTCGCGCCCTGTACACCGCCGAGGGCGGCTTCGCCGTCGACCGGGACGCGGGCACGGACCGCGTGGCCGGGCCGGGACGCGCACGGGTGTCGGCCCCCGCGGGACTCACCGGTCTGCGAGACCTCGACGGCCGGCGCGAGGGCGTGGTCGTCGACTGTCTGCCCGGCACGAACGTCCTCGCACGACGCACCGCCCTGCCCGCCCTCGTGGGCCGACTCCCTCCCGGCGAGCACTGGCTGAGGTGTGCCGTGCTCGGTGCCCCGGCCGGAAGCGAGGCCGAGACGGCGTGGCGAGAACCTCCACTTCTCACCCATCCGACGACCACCGCACACCCGACGACCACCGCACATCCGACGACTGGAGACGGGACTTGAGACTCAGACATCTGTCCGTACTGGCCGCCGCGGCCGCGCTGCTGGCCTCCCCGGTGCAGGCGCAGGCAGCGCAGTCCGGCCATACGTACCACGTCGCCCCCCGGGGCAATGACCATGCCCTCGGCACGCAGGCAAGCCCGCTGCGCACCATCGGTGCCTGCCTCGACCTCGTTCGCCCCGGCGACACCTGCCTGATCCACAAGGGCACCTACCGCGAACAGCTCACCCCTCCCTCCGGCACCGAGGGTGCCCCGGTGACGATCGCCGCGTACGGCGACGGCCCCGTGACCGTCGACGGGACCGAGAAGGTGACCGGCTGGAAGGACGCGGGCGGCGGGCTGATCGCCGCCGACACCGACCTGCCGCCCGACCCCGACTTCAACGCGGTGTTCCTGGACAACGCCCGTGCGGCGGAAGGCCGTTGGCCAAACTCCGGCGCCGATCCGCTGAACGCGACCTGGGCCGAGGCCGACACCACCTCCACCGACCAGCACATCGACGACACCGACCTGCCCGACGCGAACTGGACCGGCGCCACGGTGCACCTGTGGGCGGGCTCCAATCCGTGGGCGCAGCAGACCGGCACGGCCACGGCCTCTGCACCCGGCAAGCTGGACTTCAAGGGCGGCAACTACCGCTGCACCCCGCTCTGCATGGGCAACCAGCCCTACCGCAACTACTACCTCGTCGGGTCGAAGGCCGCCCTGGACCAGCCGGGGGAGTGGTTCTACGACAAGACCGCGCACCGGCTCTTCATGGTCCCCCCGAAGGGCGGCATCGCCGGACACACGGTGACCGCCAAGCACCGGCTGTGGGGCGTCGACCTGAGCGACAGCTCGTATGTCACCGTGCGCGGCCTGGACCTGTGGGGCACCTCGCTGCGAACGGGCAAGTCCAGTACGGGAGTCGTGGTCGACCGACTGCACGCCACGTACATCTCCGAGTACTCCACCCTGCCCATGCCGCCGGACAGCGACCTCGCGATCGAGCCGGCCGAGGGGCACATCGTCGCCTCCCGCATCCTGGACTCCGGCGTGCAGATCCTCGGCACCGGCAACACCCTGAAGAACAGCGAGATCGCCCAGTCGGCCGGTGACGGCGTCCTGGTGCGCGGCAACGGCAACACCGTCACCAACAACTACATCCACGACGTCGGCTGGATGGGCAGCTACACCCCCGGCATCGAGATCAACGGCAATGGCCACACGGTGACCCACAACACGATCCGGCGCACCGGACGGGCGGCCATCGACACCGCCTACCAGATCAACGGCACCGAATACCACGACAACCGCATCGCCTACAACGACATCTCCGAGGCGATGCGCACCTCCCGCGACGGTTCACCCTTCTACGTGTGCTGCTACCTGAACGGCACCGGAAGCTCCATCGACCACAACACCGCGCACGACTCCAGCGGGCAGAACGGCTTCTACGTCGACAACTACTCCGGCCACTTCCGCCTCCACCACAACGTGGCCTGGAACACCGGCGCCCGGGGCGTCTACTTCAACGGCCACACCGGCCCCAGCATCGCCAACGAGGACCACAACTCCAGCTACGGCGTGGGCATCGGTACCGCCTCGTCCGCCCTCGGCGGCGCGACGGACGCATCCGGCTCGTACTTCAGCAACATCATCGGCCCCAAGCCGGTCACCGCGACGCAGACCGGCAACCCGCTGCCGATCGTCCGCTCCAACCTGATCAGCGCCACCCCCGGCTACACGAACGCCGTCAACGGCGAGCTGTGGCTGACGCCCGGCTCACCCGCCATCGACGCGGGCGAGGTGGTCGACGGCATCACCACCGACACCCTGGGCGCAGCCCCAGACCAGGGCGCCTACGAGTACGGCGCACCCATCTGGTCGACCGGCTGCGACCTGCCCGGCTGCCAGCAGCGGGTACGGCACGGCAACTGGAGCGCCACCGCCAGCGACGGAAGCAACGCCGCCGTCACCGTGGACGGCGACATCAACACCCGCTGGACGGGCGCCGCCCCGCAGACCGCCGGCCAGTCCCTCACCGTCGACCTCGGCGAGAGCAAGACGTTCAACCGGCTCTCCCTCGACGCGGGCCGCGACACCGGCGGCCAGCAGCCGTACGGCTTCACGGTCGCCGTCAGCAGCGACGGCAGGCACTGGGGCGAGCCGCTCGCCCGGGTCTCCGGCCGCTCCTTCACCCAGGACGCGGTGTTCCCCAAGCAGACCACCGCCCGCTATGTGCGGATCACGCTCACCGCGAGCGGACCTGCGCCCTGGGTCGTCAACGACATCCGGCTGTACGGCGACGGGCCCGACGCCACCTCGACGCTCCAGGCCGAAAAGGCCACGACCGTGCACGGGGTGGGACGCGGCACGGCGGCCACCGGAGTCCTCGGCTCCGGTGACTGGGTGGCCTTCCGCAAGGCCAACGTCGACGGGAAGCACCTCACCGCACGACTCAACTCCACCTGCACGAAGGGCTGTTCGCTCCAACTGCGCCTGGACGCGCCGGACGGCCCGCTGGCCGCATCGGTGCCCGTCACGGGCACGGGTGACTGGCAGGAGCAGTCCGTGACCCTGAAGCGTGCGGTCACCGGTACGCACGACCTCTACGTCGTGGCGAAGGGCACGAGTCGGGTCGCCGCGCTCGACTGGCTCACGATCAGGCCCTGACCCCCGACGACCGGCCGAGCAGCGGGACACGGAACCCCGCTGCCCGGCCCCGCCGAATCCGTATCCACGACCAGAAATGGGAGGCAGCCAGGTGACCGCGCCAACAGGGAACGGGATCTCTCGAAGAGGTGTGATCGGCACCGCAGCCGCGGTGGCCGCCGCAGGCTGGACAGCAGGGTCCGGCACCGCCTGGGCGGCGCCAGGGTCGTCCGAAGGCGCGGAGGACGTGTACGAACGCATGGCGAGAGCGGCCGCCCTGCGCTGGCGGCGGCTGCCCGGCGACTGGAAGGACGGCCCCTTCCTCGGCAACGGCCTGCTCGGGGTGCAGGTCTACCGAGGCGCGACGGCCAACTCCGTGAAGGTCATGGTCAGTCACAGTCAGGTGCAGGACCAGCGACCTCAGTGGCGTGCCCCGTACGGCTTCTCCCGTCTGCCCATTGGGCATTTCGACCTCACGCTCGCCGGTGAGGTGACCGGCGTCGACTGGACCCTTGACCTCTGGGACGCCGAGCTGCGCGGCACCGTCACCACCACCCGCGGCAGCGTCCGCTTCTCGATGCTGGTGCACAACGCCCGTACCGCGCTGCTGATCTCCACCCGACCCAGTGCCGGCGAGGAGACCGCGGCCTGGTCGTTCACGTGGCTGCCCGCCATCTCGCCCCGCGAGAAGGACAAACCCGCGGACTACACGGGCAACCCGGACCCCCGCACCGGATCCGCCGGCACCACCCACTACGTCGAGCAGCCGCTGGTCGCGGGCGGCGGATGGACGACCGCCTGGCGCGAACGGCGCGTCGGCAGTGGCAGGTTGCTGGCCGCGCACATCGTCTACGGCTTCCCCGAGGACCTCTCGCGCACGACGCAGCGGGCGGTCGCCGAGGTAGGGCGCACGTTCTCCGCGAACCCGGACGGGCTGGTGCGCGTCCACCGCGCCTGGTGGCACCGCTTCTACCGGCGCAGCCTGGTCTCGGTCCCGGACAAACGCATTCAGGACTTCTACTGGATCCAGCTCTACAAGGCCGCCTGCGCCACCCGGGCCGGCGGTCCCTCGATGTCGGAGTGGGGGCCGTGGTACCCGGAGACGGGCGGCAGTTGGAGCGCCGTCTGGTGGAACCTCAACGTGCAGATCGCCACGTGGCTGATCCAGGGATCCGATCACCCCGAACTCGACTCCGTCACCTCCACCTTCAAGAGCTTCGAGAAGTACCTGCCGCAGTCCGTCCCGCCGGAGTACCAGGACGGCGCGACCTACGCCCTGGCCCACCCCTCGGACTGGATGCTGCGCCCCGGCGCCAAGACGGTCGGCATCCCCGGCACCGCCACGAAGACCGACAACAACGGCAACCTCATCTGGGCCATGCACAACGTCTGGCTCAGCTACCGCCACAGCATGGACGTGTCGATCGTGCGTGACGTCCTCTACCCGATCCTCGTGAAGGCGGTGAACTTCTACGACCACTTCCTGTACGAGGGCAGCGACGGCAAGCTGCACCTGCCGCTCACCCGGTCGCCCGAGTGGGCGGACGCCACCGACTGCACCTACGACCTCTCCCTGATCCGCTGGGGCTGCGCCACCCTCCTCGACTGCCTGCGCATTCTCCGCACGGACCATCCGCGCGCCGGACGCTGGCGTGAGATCCTGCAGCGCCTGGTGGCCTACCCGCGTGACGAGACCGGCATCAACATCGGCGCCGGCAAACCCCTCACCGAGTCGCACCGGCACTTCTCGCACATGCTGTGGCTCTTCCCGCTGCACGAGCTGGACTGGGACCGCCCCTCCGACCGGGACACCATCCGGACGACCTTCGACCACTGGGTCAAGGACCGCAGCCTGTGGGCCGGTTACAGCTACGCCGCCGCGTCCTCGATGGCCTCCCTGACAGAACGGCCCGAGGACGCCCTCGACTTCCTCACCTACTTCACCGACGGCAACGTCATCAAGAACGCGTGGATGACCCCGAACACCATGTACGTGGAGGGCGGCAACCTGGCCGTCGAGAGCCCGCTGACGGCGGCCCAGTCCGTCCTCGACATGGTCGTGCAGAGCCACGGCGGCGTCGTACGGGTCCTCCCCTCGGTATCGGGGCGCTGGCCCGACGTGTCGGTCCAAGGCCTGCGTACCCAGGGCGCGTTCCTCGTCGACGCCGACCGATCGGGTGGCCGGACCCGCTGGGTGCGCGTCCACAGTGAGGTGGGCGCGCCGCTCGTTCTGGACCACGGCATCGACGGTGCCATCGACGTACGGGACGAACGCGGGCGGCGGCTGCGGTACCGGGAGACGGGGCCCGGTCGCATCGAGATCCCGCTCGGCCGGGACGAAACGGCCGTCGTCCTGCCGCACGGCACCGACCCGGACCTGCGTCCGCGGGACGTGCCGGCCGTCGGCGACGCGAAGCCGTGGGGGCTGCCGGACTGAGTCGTGGCGCTTACGTCGGTGTCGGCCTGTCGTACAGGCCGACACCGCCGGCCGACGGCGCCGCGCCCGCCCTGCCGTCCGCTGCCCGGCCACTTCGGTCAGGCTCGGCGGGCACAGGACGCGAGGCGATCGGCGAGCGCGGTGACGAGGTCGCGCAGTTCATCGGGGCGCTCGATGACGAACGGCAGGTCGAGTGAGGCGAGTACCGGAGGCAACCAGTCGAGCCGCTCCGCCCGCAGTTCGACGCGCAGCCAGCGCTCGGTCGTCCGGTCCTGGCCTGCCGCGGGCCGGTGCTCCTCCAGGCTCGCGACGCTGGCGGGCAGGTGGGCCCGGATCTGCTCAACCGTCCCGTGGATACGCAAGGTCACCTCGTGCCGGTACTCGGCCGTGGCGAGCGCGGACAACACGCGCTGTGCCGGACCGGGACCCACGGGCACCTCGAATGAGCCGGGCAGGGCCCGCGCGTCCGCGATGCGATCGAGCCGGAAGGTCCGGTCCTCGCCGATCTCGGCGTCCTCGCCCGTGACGTACCACCGGCCCGCATGCGCGACGATCCCGTAAGCGTGCAGCGTGCGTTCGCTGCGCCGTCCGTCGCGGCCGGTGTAGCGGAGCGAGACCGGCCGGTGGTGGCGCACCGCGTCGGCGATGGTGAGCAGGATCCCGGAGTCCGGCGTATCGAACTCTCCGGGCTGCTCGGTGAAGGCGAGGGATTCCAGGAGTGTGTCGAGCCGACGGGCGAGGTGTTTGGGCAGTACCCGCCGGATCTTCGCCGATGCCGTCTCGTTCGCCGTGTGCTGCGTCGTCGTCAGCCCTGCCCGGCGTCCGGCGACGAGACCGAGCAGTACGGCCAGCGCCTCGTCGTCGCTGAACATGAGCGGCGGCAGACGGTACCCGGGAGCGAGCCGGTACCCGCCGTAGCGGCCACGTACCGATTCCACGGGCACATCCAGGTCGATCAGGTGGTCCACATACCGCCGCACGGTGCGCCCTTCGACACCGAGCCGGTCTGCCAGTTCGGCCACCGTCCGGGTGCCGCCCGACTGCAGCAGCTCCAGGAGTGTCAGCACGCGGGCAGTGGGTCGGGGCATGTGCCAACCCTAATGCGAATACAGGACCGATTCTGTCCACTATCTCTCCTAGCCTGCGCAGTGCCCGCCTTCAGCACAGCCAAGGAGATCCCCATGGAGTTCGTCTCGATCCGCATCATCACCGGCGACGTAGCGCGCCTCGTCGACTTCTACGAACGAGCCACCGGGGTGCGGGCGACGTGGGCCACCGATGACTTCGCCGAGCTCAACACCGCCGGCGCCACCCTCGCGATCGCCGGGACCAGCACCGTCCCCCTGTTCGCTCCAGGCTCTGCCCGCCCGGCGGACAACCACAGCGTGATCACGGAATTCCTCGTCGACGACGTGGACCGCGCTCACCAGAACCTGACCGACTTCGTCACCGACTTCGTCAACGGGCCCACCACGATGCCCTGGGGCAACCGCTCGCTGCTGTTGCGTGACCCCGACGGCAACCTCGTCAACTTCTTCACCCCCGTCACCCCTGCGGCCATCGCCAAGTTCGCACGCTGACGCCCCGCACAGCCGCTCATACCGGGAGCCCTGAGATCCCAGGGCTCCCGGTGATGGCGCCCGTCGGTAATTGACAGGGTACGGAAGTACCTCTTAACGTACCCACATCCGGAGGCGACGCGCCGGCTCAAAGAGGAGCACCGATGCAGCACCTGTACGACATAGATGTCCAGGTTCCGATGCGTGACGGCGTAGCCCTCGCTGCCAACGTGTGGCATCCGGCCGACGGGGCCGCCCCGACGCTGCTCGTGCGCATGCCGTACGGCAAGGACGTGATGGGCTTCGGCCAGTCGGCCATCCCCGACCTCCTGGCTCTGGTGCAGGCCGGCTACGCGGTGGTCGTGCAGGACTGTCGGGGCACCCACCGCTCGGAGGGCGACTTCGTTCCCCATATGGCCGACCGGAACGACGGCGAGGACACCGTCGCCTGGATCGCGGACCAGCCGTGGTCGGACGGCACGGTGGGCATGTACGGTCCGTCCTACCTCGGGATGGTCCAGTGGGAGACCGCCGTGACCGGCGCCCCCGCCCTCAAAGCGATCGCGCCGACGTTCACCTCGATCGACAACTACGAGGCGCCCTGGTACTCCGCGGGCGGAGCGCTGTCACTGAGCCTGGTCACGATGTGGAACGCCATGATGTACACGGCCGACGCGCAGCGGTCCCTGGCGGCAGGCGAGGACACCCTGTCCCAGTTGCAGCAGCTCGGTCAGGCAGCGCTGTTCCCCGAGGCTCTCAACGAGGTGCTGCCGACGGCCGAGGTCCCGGTCCTGGCGGCGTACGGCAAGTGGTGGGACGACTGGATGGCCCACCCGTCCCACGACGGGTACTGGGACGCCATGGAGCTCACACCCGAGCTCAAGAACGTCACGGCCCCGGCGCTCAACATCGGCGGCTGGTACGACCTCTACATCGGGCAGACCCTGCGCACCTACACCGCCGCCCGCCGACAGGCAGGCAGTGCGCCGGCGCGCGAGGGGCAACGGCTGATCGTCGGTCCGTGGGATCACATGTCCGCGAGCGGCGTCTATCCCGACCGCTCCTTCGGCCCGCTGGCCAGTGCCCAGATGATGGGCCTGACCGCTCTGCATGTGAAGTTCTTCGACCACTGGCTCCGCGGCGACACCACCGCCCTGGACGACGTGGCACCCGTGAAGATCTTCGTCATGGGCATCGACCAGTGGCGCGACGAGCAGGAATGGCCGCTGCCCGACACGCAGTGGACCGACTTCCACCTGACGAGCGACGGCCACGCCAACACCGCAAGCGGGGACGGCGTGTTGACGACCGAGCCGCCGACCGGCGCCGGGCACGACACCTATCTCTACGACCCGCGCCGCCCGGTTCCCACAGCCGGCGGGGCGTGCCTGCCGATGACGCCGGGGTTCGGCGGCCCGGTCGACCAGCGGACCGTCGCCGGCCGCGAGGACGTCCTGTGCTTCACCGGCCCCGTGCTCGAGGAGCCCGTCGAGGTCACCGGTCCGGTCAGCCTCACCCTGTTCGTGTCCTCCTCGGCGGTGGACACCGACTTCACCGCCAAGCTCGTCGACGTCTTCCCCGACGGCAGGGCGATCAACCTGTGCGACGGGATCCTGCGCGCCCGCTACCGCAAAAGCCTCGCCACGGAAGAACTGATGGAGCCCGGCACGGTCTACGAGATCACCGTCGACATGACCGCCACCTCGAACGTGTTCCTTCCCGGTCACCGCATCCGCGTGGACGTCTCCAGCAGCAACTTCCCCCGCTACGACCGCAACACCAACACCGGCGGCGTCATCGCCCGGGAGAGCGAGGAGCAGATGATCCCCGCGGTCAACCACATCCACCACGGACCGAACCACCCCAGCCGCCTGGTCCTGCCCGTCATCGACCGCAAGGACCAGCAGTGAGCGCCGCCGACCGGGTCGCCGAACTGACCGCGACCTTCACGGCGCCCTCCCTGGATGTGGCCTGGCTGCTGTGCGACCAACACCCCGCCGACCGAGTCGCGTTCACCGTCGTCGACGCCACCGGTGAACCTTCCGTTCTGTCCTTCGGAGAGCTGGCGGCGGACTCCCACCGCTGTGCTCGGGCGCTGAAAGACCTCGGTGTCGGCCCGGGGGACAGAGTCGCGACCCTCATGGGCAAGAGCACCGACCTCGTCACCGTCATCCTCGCGATCTGGCGGCTCGGCGCCGTCTACGTCCCGCTGTTCACCGCGTTCGCGCCCCAGGCCATCGCCCTGCGTCTGGAAGGCGCGGGTGCGCACGTGGTGGTGGTCGACCCGGACCAGCGCCACAAACTCGACCCCGGCCCCGACATGCCGGACGACCCCCAGCGCCGTGTCGTCGTCACCGGAAGCGGCGCGCAGCACGGCGACGCGTCGCTGTCCGACCTCACAGCGGCCGCGTCACCGGATCCGGTGCCCGCCGTCACCACCAGCGGGGACGGACCGCTGGTGCACATGTTCACCTCCGGCACCACCGGCAAGCCCAAGGGGGTCATCCACCCCGTCTCCTACATCGCCGGATGGCAGGTCTACCTGGAGTACGGTCTCGGTGTCACCCGGGACAGCAGCTACTGGTGCGCCGCCGACCCCGGCTGGGCGTACGGCCTGTACTCCGCCATCGTCGCTCCGATGGCCGCCGGGATCCCCAGCCTGCTGCTGTCCGGCGGGTTCTCCCCGGAGACAACCTGGCGCACCCTGGCCGACCACCAGGTCACCGACTTCACCGCCGCCCCGACCGTGTACCGGGGACTGCGCTCCTCACCGGTGCCGGTGCCACAGGGACTGCACCTGCAGCGGGCGTCCAGCGCGGGCGAGCCGCTGACCCCCGAGGTCAACGAGTGGGCCGCTGCCGCGCTCGGCCTGGCCGTGCACGATCACTTCGGCCAGACCGAGGTCGGCATGCCGTTGGCCAACCACCACCATCCCGAACTCGCCCGCCCGCTCAAGGCCGGATCGATGGGCCGGCCGGTGCCCGGCTGGAGCCTGACCGTCCTGGCCGACGAGAAGGACGAGCCCGCGGAACCAGGCGTGCTCGGCAGGGTCGCGATCGACGTCGCGGAAAGCCCGCTGATGACTTTCAGCGGCTACCAGATCCCAGGGCAGGCCGACGCCAAGTTCACCGCCGACGGCCGCTGGTACCTCACGGGCGACGCCGGGCGCATCGACACCGACGGCGACTTCTTCTTCTCCTCCCGCGACGACGACGTCATCATCATGGCCGGCTACCGGATCGGGCCGTTCGAGATCGAGAGCGTCCTCGCCCAGCACCCCGCCGTCGCCGAGTGCAGCGTCATCGGCGCACCCGACGACGTCCGCGGCGAGGTCATCGAGGCGTACGTCGTCCTGCGCGACGGCCACGACGCCTCGCCGGACCTGGCCGCCGACCTTCAGCTGCTGGTCAAGACCCGCTACGCCGCCCACGCCTATCCGCGCACGATCCACTTCATCGACGCCCTGCCCAAGACACCCAGCGGCAAGACCCAGCGCTACCTGCTGCGCAGCCGCCGTCGCACCGAACTTTCCAGCCGAGAGACACAGTGACCGACACGGACCCCCTCATCGTCGAGCAACGCGGCACCGTCAGGTGGCTGCTGCTCAACCGCCCGGAGCGGCGCAACGCCCTCGACATCACCCTCATCGAAGCCCTGGACAAGCAGATCACCAGCGCCGAGGCCGACCCCGGCACCGCCGTCATCGCCGTGGCCGGCAGGGGGCCGAGCTTCTGTGCCGGCGGGGACTTCCACCAGTTCCTGGAGCTGCACGAGCGGGGTGACAACCCGGTCGACTTCCTGTCCGACGTGTCGGCCTGCTTCAGCCGCATCGCGGCCGGCCCGAAACCCTGGGTCGCCGTCCTGCACGGTCACGCTGTCGCCGGGGGCCTCGAACTCGCCCTGGCCTGCGATGTCGTAGTGGCCGCCGACACCACGCTCATCGGCGACGGTCACGTCATGCGGCGGCTGGTACCGGCCGGCGGGTCCAGCGTCCGGCTTCCCGGTGCGGTCGGACGCGGACTGTCACGCCGGCTCTTGCTCACCGGCGAGCTGCTGCCCGCGACCGCCTTCGCGCACACCGGCTGGATCCAGGCGATCGTGCCCGAGGCCGACCTGGAAGCCACCGCCACCCGCATCTGCCGGCAACTGGCCGACCAAAGCAGCCCCGCCCAGCAACGCCTCAAGATGCTCCTGCACCGCATCGACGGCATGCCCCCCGAGCAGGCCCTGCGCGAGGAACTGGCCGTCTTCGCCGACAACTGGCAGGCCAGCTCGGTCGCCGACGCCCTGCGGGCCTTCCTTGCTCCCCGGACGACGAAAGCAGACACCCAGTGAACCGCTACCACGGACGCGTCGTCGCCATCACCGGCGCCGCCCAAGGCCTCGGCCTCGCGATGGCGACCCGGTTTGCCGCGGAGGGCGCCACCGTCGCGCTGGCCGACGTCAACCACCAGGCCCTCAGCGACGCCGCCAAGACCATCACCGACGCCCACGACGCGACACTCCGCACCGACGTGGTGGACGTGACCGACTCCGCCCAGGTCAACGCCTGGATCACCGCTGTCACCGGCGATCTCGGCCGCCTCGACGCGCTCGTCAACAACGCCGGCATCATCCGCGACAACCGCGTCGAGGACATCACCGACGACGACTGGCACGCGGTCCTCGACGTCAGCCTCACCGGCGGCTTCCACTGCGCCCGCGCCGCGTTCGCCCCCATGAAACGCCAGGGCTACGGACGCATCATCAGCTTCTCCTCCATGTCCTGGCGCGGGAACTTCGGCCAGACCAACTACGTGGCCGCCAAGGCCGGCATCGTCGGCATGACCCGTACCCTCGCACTCGAGGGCGCCCGCCACGGCATCACCGCCAACGCGATCGCCCCCGGCCTCATCGAGACACCGATGCTCGCCTCCATGAACGGCCCCGCACGCGACAAGCTCACCAACAAGGTCCCGATGCGCCACACCGGCAGGCCCGAGGACATCGCCGAAGCCGCGGCCTTCCTCGCCGGGGAAGCCGCCGGCTACATCACCGGCATCGTTCTCGACGTGGACGGCGGCATCTCGATCGGATCCTCCATCCGGTAACCGCGAACGCGACCGATCCGGTTCGCCGTCGTGCAGGCACATGGTGGTCTCGAGGTGGTCCTTTGGACCGGAAGGTACTGATGCAGGGTGTAGTCGTCACCGCGTTCGAGGGACCTGATGCCCTGGTCGTACGAGAGCTTCCGGAGCCGGAGGCCCAAGAGGGTCAGGTCCTCATCGACGTCGAGTGGGCGGGCGTGGTCTTCCCCGACCCTCCTGCAGACTCGCGGGGAGTACCAGACGCGTCCCGAACTGCCGTTCATCCCCGGCTGGGAGATGTCCGGAACGGTCCGCACGGACGGTGCCGGATTGCATGCCGGTGACCGCGTGGCAGCGCTGCCGGTCACCGGTGGCTTCGCCCAGACGGCCGCTGTCGACGCGTCGATGGCCTTTCCACTCCCGGACAACGTCGACACCCGCCGTGGGGCGGCCCAGCCCCTCAACTACCTGACCGCACATTTCGCCCTGGTTCACCGGGGTGCTTTCCGCCCAGGCAACTGGCCGCGGCGTACGGCGCGCGCGTCATCGCCGTCGTGTCCACCGACGAGTAGGCCGAACTGGCCAGGTCGGCGGGAGCACACGAGGTCGTACGGGTCGGCGGATTCCTCGACGAGGTCAGGTTCCTCACCGACGGCCGAGGCGTCGACCTCGTGGTCGACCCCGTCGGCGGGGACCGCTTCCCGGACTCGCTTCGCGCGCTACGGCACGGCGGGGGACGCCTCCTCGTCCTGGGATTCGCCGGCCGGGGCATCCCCACGGTCAAAGCGAACCGTCTGCTGATGACCAACACCTCGGTGCTCGGAGTCGGGATGGACGAGTACTGGCGGCAGGATCCGGAAGCCGCCCGCGTGCATTGGCACGAACTCTGGCCCTTGCTGAAGCGAAGAGGCCTCGGCAGGACACTGCTGTGGGTACGTCAGGCCGTACGCTAGTACCCACTTGCAGGGGTCGTTTCCTCTGGCCCGGACGACCACCCGTCGCTCCGGGCGGGGACGCCCATGGGAGACTGCTGCGGTGACGGCCCCAACTGACTCGCGTGACCGACGCCCCCGCCGAACGGCGCGCAGGCGCGTCGTCGACACTCGTCGGCGGGACGAGCTGCTGCGCCAGGCCGAGGCGATCATCCTGACCGAAGGCTTCACCGCCGTGACCATGGATGAGCTCGCCCAGCGACTGGGGTGCTCCAAGGCGACGCTGTACAGCCTCGCCTCCACGAAGGAACAACTCGTCCTGGCGGTCACCCGCGCCTTCTTCCGGGACGCGACAGCCGAGATCGAACAGGCCGTCCAGGCCGAGCCCGACCCCAGGCAGCGCATCCGGGTCTACCTCACCGGCGTCGGCACGGCCATGCGCCGGCACTCCCACGCCTTCTACGACGACATGGTCGGCTACGAACCGACCGCGCAGATCTACCGCACCAACTCCGCCGCCGCGGCGCGCCGGGTCCACGAACTGATCGAGGACGGCGTGCGGACCGGCGTTTTCCGCGCGCTCAACGGCCACTTCGCAGCCCAGGTCGTGGCGGTCACCATCGACGCGGTCCAGTCGGGGGCCCTCCTGGAGAGCACCGGCCTGACCGCCGGCGACGCCTTCTCCGAGCTCGGTGACCTCCTGCTGGACGGGCTCAGTTCGGAGCAGGGCGCAGGCGAGTCCCCTTCCACCGCTGTGCGCTCGCCGAGGGACGAGGCCGCGGCGCCGAAGTGAGGCCCGGGGGAGGGGCGAACCTCGCGGACAGCCGCGGCATGCAGCACATGAGGGCGCACCTGGGTGGTGGGACCGCCGGTGTGAGCGCCACTCCACCAGGCAGAGACCGCCGATCCATGGATAAACCTTCCTCTCCCGCCCCTGCGCATGCCCTCCTACGGTCGAGGCTGCGGGCGCTCACCGGCCCGCCGTACCGAAGGAGCAGGACCCCCATGAAGATGACCGGCAACACGATCCTGATCACCGGCGGAACCTCGGGCATCGGCCTCGGCCTGGCCCTGCGCCTGCACGAGGCCGGCAACAAGGTGATCGTCGCCGGCCGGCGCAAGGAACTCCTCGACGAGATCACGGCCGAGCACCCGGGCATCGACGCCCTCGTCCTCGATGTCGCGGACCCCGACTCCATCGCCCGGGCCCGCGAGACCGTGGCGGCGAGCCACCCTGAGCTGAACATCCTGGTCAACAATGCCGGCATCATGCTGCGGGAGGACCTCCTCGACCCGTCCGGACTCCCGGTCGCAGAGGACCACATCACAGTCAACCTGCTCGGCACGATCCGGATGACGTACGCCTTCCTGCCCCTGCTGGTGGGCAAGGACGACGCGGTCGTCATGAACGTCACCTCCGCGCTGGCGTTCGTGCCGTACCCGATCACCCCGACCTACAGCGCGACCAAGGCCGCGCTGCACTCCTTCTCCGAGAGCCTGCGCGTCCAGCTCGCCGACGCCGGCGTTCAGGTGATCGAGGTGGTCCCGCCCGGCGTGCGCACGACCCTGCTGGGCCAGCAGGACAGCGACCACGCCATGCCGTTGGACGACTTCCTCACCGAGACGTTCGATCTGCTGCGCGAGAAGCCCGACGCGAAGGAGCTGGTCGTCGAGCGCGCCGGGTTCATCCGCGATGCGGTGGCCAAGGGCTCCTACGACGACGTCCTCACCATGATCACCAGCAGCTGACCGGCCTGCGGCAGGTCAACAGGTCTGATGACCGTCGGGTCGTCTCGCTGTGAGCGTCCTCGTCCTCGGCCCGGCGGCTTCGCGCGGGTGGGGGAGGAGGGCTCAGCCATGGATCGGCGGTCTCTGGATAGCCGGCCGGGATGCGGCGAGGATGAGCGCATGGACAAGAAGGAACTCGCGGAATTCCTGCGCCACCGGCGTGAGACGCTGCGCCCCCGCGACGTCGGCCTGGTCGAAGGACCGCGCAGGCGTACGCAGGGGCTGCGCCGCGAGGAGGTCGCGCAGCTCGCCGGCATGTCCACCGACTACTACGCCCGGCTGGAACAGCAGCGTGCTCCGCAGCCCTCCGTCCAGATCACCACGTCCCTCGCCCGGGCACTGCGGCTGACCCTGGACGAACGCGACCACCTCTTCGTCCTCATCGGCCACAACGCCCCGGCCCGCTTCCACCGCTCCGAACATGTCAGCCCGACACTGATGCGGGTCCTGGACCGTCTGGACGACTCTCCGGCCATGGTGCAGACCGACCTGTTCGAGACCCTCGCGATGAACCCCCTGGCCGTCGCACTGCTCGGCGACCAGATGCGCCACACCGGTCTGGCCCGCAGCGGCTACTACCGCTGGTTCATGGACCCGGCCGAACGTCTGATGGTTCCCGAGGAGACCCACGAACGCCACGGCCGCGCCCAGGCAGCACGCCTGCGTGCCGCGCTCACGGCAGGCAGCGACACCCCCCGAGCCGCCCGGATCCTCGCCGAACTGCAGGAACGCAGCCCCGAGTTCGTCCGCATGTGGGAACTTCAGGAGGTCGCCCAACGCTACGACGACTGCAAGACCATCCTCCATCCCGAACTCGGCCGCATCGACGTCGACGCCCAGGTCCTGTTCACCGAGAACCGCGCCCAGACCCTCGTGGTGCTGACCACCCGCCCCGGCACGGAGAGCCACAGCAAGCTCGAACTGCTCTCCGTCATAGGACAGCAGCAGGTCACGCCCTGACGTTCTCCGTGATCGGGCCGCCGGTTTGACCGGATGCCGCCTCCGCTTTACTCTCGAATGCATACGGAGGCAGCATCCGTTTTGGTGCGGTCGCAGGATCAGGGCAGGCAGGAGGGTGCATGAGCACCGGTGAACAGCGGGTACGCAAGCCCCGCGCGGACGTTCAGCGCAACCGCGTCGCCCTCCTGGAGACCGCGCAGCGTCACTTCCTGCAGCACGGGGTCGGCACCTCCCTCGAGTCGGTGGCCAAGGAGGCGGGCGTCGGACCCGGCACCCTGTACCGGCACTTCCCCACCCGGGAGGCGCTGCTGGCGGCGGTGCTGCAGACGCGCTCCGAGGAGCTGGTGGCCCGCCAGGCGGACATCGAGCAACTCATCGACCCCGCCGAGGCGTTGGACCAGTGGCTGCGGGCAATGGAGGAGTACTTCAGCGCCTACAGCGGTCTTCCGGAACCGCTCATGGCCGCGGCCCGGGCGCAGGAGCCGGACAGCCCGCTCACGATTCCCTGCGACATCCTCATCACCGCCACCGACGAGTACGTGCGAGCAGCTCAACGCGCGGGGCACGTGCGCGCGTCGGTACGGGGGTACGACCTGTTCCTCGCGGCCTGTTCCATTGCCTGGATCAAGGGCAACGGTCCCGACGAGGAGTCGCTCGACCGACTTCGCGCACTGATCGCGAGCGGTTACCGCCAACGGGACAACCAGGCGTAACCGCCAGGCCCCACGCCACCCCACGCCGCTCCGCTCCCAACGCCAAGCGGCGCCACGACACAGCCATCCCATCGCGCTGCCCTCAGGGGCAGCACAACCTCGCGAAGGACAAATCATGAAAATTACCGTCATAGGCGCCGGCGCCATCGGCGGGAACCTCGCTGTCAAGCTCAGCACGGCCGGTCACGACGTCCAGGTGGCCGTCACCCGCGGTCCCGAGGCCGTCAAGGCCGAGGTGTTGGAGTCGGGTGCCCGCGCGGTCGACCTCACTGACGCCGTCCAGGGCCGGGACGTCATCATCCTGGCCATCCCCTTCGGGGCGGCGGGGAAGCTCGCCGGCCTGTTCGCCTCAGTCCCCGCCGACACGGTGATCATCGACACCGCGAACTACTACCCGGGCGTCCTCAGCGGGCAGATCGAGGCGGTGGACAACGGCCAGGTGGAGAGCGTGTACACCGCCGAGCAGCTCGGCCGTCCCGTCATCAAGGCGTGGAACGCCGCGCTCGCCGAGACCCAGCGCACGCGGGGCGTCCCGGCGGGAACTCCCGGCCGTATCGCCATCCCGGTCGCGGGCGACTCCGAAGAGGCGCGGAAAGTGGCCATGAGCCTGGTGGACGACACGGGCTTCGACCCGTACGACGCGGGCGTCCTGGCCGACTCCTGGCGCCAGCAGCCGATGGGTCCTGCCTACTGCACCGAACTCACCCTCGACGAACTCCCCGCCGCCCTGGCCGCGGCCGATCCGGTCAAGGACAGGGCCGTCCGCGACAGCATGCCGGAGCGCTTCGCCGCCCTCGGTGCCGATCCCACCGTCGACGACGTCGTCGAGATGAACCGCGCCGCCCACCGCTGACTCACCCGACGCGGCTCTCGTGCACGCAACGGCACGAGGGCGGCGGCGTCGGCACACCACGATCACATAGGACGAACACGAAGAGCGCGCGGTCCCCGCGCTGCAGCCCGCAGCTTCGGCATGCCGCTGCCCGCAAGGATGCGTCCGGACCGGCCCTCACGCCGGCTGCCTCGTCGTACTGCCTGCCGTACCGCGCCTCACCGCGGACGCCGCGGCGGTGACTGCGCGCCATGGGAGGAACTCCTTGCCCGGCACCGCATCACCCTTCACCGACATCGCACGCTCCCGACGCTCCCCCCGGCAGTTCCTGCCCACCGCCCTGTCCCCTTCGGACATCCGCGGCGTACTGGAAGACGCACAGACGGCCCCCTCGAACAGCAACACCCAGCCATGGACGGTTCACGTCGTCTCGGGCGCGGCGCGGGACGCCCTCGCCATGGAGCTGCTCCGGGCCGAGGAGGAGGGACGGACCTCCCCCGATTTCACCGACGGCTATGGCGAGGGCCTCTACCTCGAGCGGTCGCAGGCCCTGGGCGCGAATGTCTACCGGGTCCGGGGCATCGAGCGCCGGGACCGGGACGGCAGGCGGGCGGCGGTACGAGAGAACCTGGCGTTCTACGGCGCTCCCCATGCCGCCTTCCTGTTCATGCCGGCACTCGGCGACGGGGTCCGGACGGCAGGCGACATCGGCATGTACGCGCAGAACTTCCTGCTCTCGCTGGCGGCCCGCGGGCTGGCCGGCATCCCGCAGACCGTACTCGGCGTCTACGCCGACACAGTCCGCGAGTTCCTGGGTGTCCCCGCGGAGCTCAAGCTGCTGTTCGGCATCTCCTTCGGCATGGCCGACCCTGCGGCACCGGTGAACAGGCTCCGCACGGAGCGGGTTCCGCTGCAGCGGAGCGTGGTCCTGCACGACACCCCGGGAGTCCTCGACAGGCAGTAGTTCCTGCCTGGCTTTTGGTACCTCGGAGGACGCCTCCGCGCTCTCGACAAGTTGAGCGGAGGCGTTCTCCGTTTCCGTTTCTCAACCATGGCCGATCGTGCGCGGCCCGAGGGGAAGCGAATACTTGGCTAGCCACACGATTGCTGTTACCTTAGTTATGTGTCCAGCCACCTAAATGGGTGGCGACACGAGAGGAGTCGTCATGAAAGCCATCCTGTTCGACCGTTTCGGAGGCACCGACGTGCTGCACGAGGCGGACATCGAGGTCCCGGAGCCCGGTCCCGGGCAGATCCGCGTCCGCGTCAGGGCGGCCGGGCTGAACGCGCTGGACGGCAAGATCCGCTCCGGGGCAATGGAGGCCGTGTTCCCCACATCGCTCCCCGCCGTCCCCGGTGCCGAGCTCGCCGGCGTGGTGGACGCCCTGGGCGAGGGCGTGCGGGACGTGCAGGTGGGTGATGAGGTGGTGGGCTGGTCGGACACCGGCTCGTACGCCGAGTACGCGCTGGCCACCACCGTGGCCCCCAAGCCCGCCGGCCTGGACTGGCAGCACGCGGTCGCCTTGCCGGTAGCGGGCGAGACGGCCGAGCGGGTCTTGGACCTGCTGGGCGTCACCGCAGGGGAGACCGTACTGATGCACGGCGCGGCCGGAGCGGTCGGCACCCTGGCGGTCCAGCTCGCCACGGCCCGCGGAGCGCGGGTCATCGCCACCGCCGGCCCCGCCAACCAGGACTACCTCACCTCGCTCGGCGCCACCGCGACCCTCTACGGCGAGGGCCTGGTCGAGCGGGTCCGGGCGCTTGCCCCCGACGGCGTGGACGCGGTCTTCGACCTGGCCGGGAAGGGGGCCCTGGAGGACTCCATCACCCTGCGCGGTGGCACCGAGCGCATCGTCACCATCGCCGACTTCCGCGCGCACCAGCTCGGCATCACCTTCTCCAGCGGTGGCCAGGAACGCTCGGCCGCCCGCCTGGCCGAGCTGGCCCAGGACGCCGCGAACGGCAAGCTCGTCACCACCGTCACCGCCTACCCGCTCACCCAGGCCGCCACGGCCCAGCAGGTCAGCGACGCCGGGCACGGCCGGGGCAAGCTCGCCCTCGTCGTCGACTGACCACCCCGCCACCGCACCCACCGCACTCACCACACCCCTCGCCGTCCTGATCACCACCAGGCCGTCACCGCACCGAAGGACCACTCATGTTGAACTCCCTCTGGACACCGACCACCGTCGGCGGCATGTCCCTCCCGCACCGCCTGGTCATGGCCCCCATGACCCGTGACCGCTCCACGCCCGAGGGCGTCCCCACGGAACTGAACGCCGAGTACTACGCCCAGCGGGCCTCGCACGCGCTCCTCATCACCGAAGGGACCCAGCCCTCCGCCGACGGCCAGGGCTACCTCCTGACCCCCGGCATCCACAATGACGAGCAGATCGCCGGATGGCGCAAGGTCACCGACGCGGTGCACGCGGCCGACGGCCGGGTCGTCATCCAGCTGATGCACACCGGACGTATCGCCCACCCCGACAACACCCCCCACGGCCGTCAGCCGGTCGCCCCTTCGGCGATCCGGCCGCAGGGCGTGATGTTCACCGCCTCCGGGCCGCAGGAGATGCCGGCACCCCGTGCACTGTCGACGCAGGAGATCGCGGCGACCGTCGACGACTTCCGCCGCGCCGCAGCGGCCGCCGTCGCGGCGGGCGCCGACGGTGTGGAGATCCACGGCGCCAACGGCTACCTGGTGCACCAGTTCCTGTCCGACAACACCAACCAGCGCACCGATGGCTACGGCGGTTCCATCGACAACCGCATCCGCTTCGCCGTCGAGGTCGCCGCTGCGGTGGCCGACGAGATCGGCGCCGCCCGCACCGGTATCCGTATCTCCCCGGGCAACCCCTACAACGACATCGCCGAGTCCGACACCGCCGCGCTGTACCCGGCGCTCTTGGAGGCCCTGCGCCCCCTCGACCTGGCCTACCTCCACGTGATGCACGCCGGCGACGACGCGCTGCTGGGGACCCTGCGCGCGCTGTGGCCGACCACGCTGATCCTCAACCGGGCCGGCACCGACATGCCGACCCGCGCCAAGGACATCGACCACGGCACGGCCGACCTCGTCTCCGTCGGCGCCCTCGCGCTCGCCAACCCCGACCTGGTCGAGCGGCTCCGTGCCGGCGCGCCGCTGAACACCCCCGACCCGGCGACCTTCTACGGCGGCGGAGCGGCCGGCTACACCGACTACCCCACCCACACCGTCTGAGGAACCGAGCCATGGCCGCCCTCACACCCCGCACCCCCTCCACGGCCGGCGAGGGGCCGATGAGCTACGCGATCTTCCAGCTCGCCCGCGCTCACCGCGCCCGCGCCAGCGCGATGCTCCGCGAGATGGAGCTGCATCCCGGACAGGAACTGCTGCTGATGCAACTCCTCGACCGGGACGGCCAGACCCAGTCCGAGTTGCTCGAAAGCGTCGGCCTGGACCACTCCACCGTCTCCAAGTCCCTGCGCCGCATGCAGGACGCCGGCCTCCTCGTGCGCGAGCCGGCCGCACACGACCGGCGCGTCATGGTGGTCCACCTCACCGACAAGGGCCGTGCCACGCGCCAGCCCCTGGCAGACATGTGGCGGTCCCTGGAGGAGACCTCCGCACGGGACCTCTCGGCGCAGGAGGCAGAGGCCTTCGTCCGTATCGCCTACGTCATAGCCGACGCGATCAACAGCCCTGCTGTTCCCCAGGAAGAGTCCAAGTAACTCCCCTCGGCCTGCACCCCAGTTCTGGCGAAAGTGCGAATCCTTTCCGGCAGGCAGGCGGCACTCGGCCGGGGAAGGGCAACACCCCTCTCACGGGGATGTCGAGCCCCTCCCCGCCGCCCGCCGACCGCACATCGAGGACGCCGCCCGGTTCACCGTCGGCCCCGCAAGCTCCTGCGGACCGGCGGTGACCCGCCCCGCAGATCCATCCCTCACAGGCCCGCCCCTTGAGCAACCCGGGGCGACGATGCCCACGCCTGCGCCACCTTCAATTCCCCACTCCTGACCTGATGGAAAGTGAGACCGCCATGACCACCACCCTCCCCGTACTAGTCGTCGGTGCGACCGGTTCCCTCGGCGGCAAGGTCGTCGACGAACTGCTGGGGCGCGGTAAGAACGTCCGCGCCCTGGTCCGGCCGACCACCGACGCGAGCAGGCTCGAAAAGCGGGGTGTCGAGATCGCCCGCGGCGACATGCTCGACCTCGACTCGCTCGTCGCCGCCATGACCGGAGCCGATGCCGTCATCACCACCGCTGCCGGCTACACCCGCGGCGGCAAGAACGCGCACGACATCGACACGGTCGGCAACGCCAACCTCGCCGAGGCCGCTCACCGCTCCGGCATCCGGCGGTTCGTCCTGACCAGCATCCTCACCAGCGACCGGACGCCGCACGTCCCGCACTTCTGGCACAAGAAGCTCGCCGAGGACAAGCTCGTACAACTCGGCGTCCCCTTCGTCGCACTGCGCCCGGGGGCGTTCCTCGACCAGATCGCGACCATGGCGGGCAACCCGATCGACAAGGGCCGCCTGATCTGGATGGCGAAGGCCACCGTCCCGCTGACCTTCGTCCGCACCTCCGACCTCGCGGCCTACCTGGCGGCCGCCGTCGACGCCGACGCCGCCAACGGCGAGCGCATCGACATCGGCTGGGACCGCCCCGTCAGCATGCGAGAGATGGCCGACCTGATGGGCAAACGGGCCGGACGGAAGATCAAGGTGTGGGCCGTCCCGTCCGTCGTCGTCCGCGCCGCAGGAGCCGTCGTCGGCCGGTTCAACCCGGTGGTCAAGGACATGGCCGCGATGTTCGGCTGGTTCGACACCGGCCGCTACGTCGCCGACACCCGCCGCCAGGAGCAGCTGTTCGGCCCCGTCCCCACGGCCGACGACACCCTCGCCCGGTACACCGACGAGCTGCGCGCTGTCCACCACCCGCAGCCCTGACCGGACCGGGGAACTGCGTCCTCCTCGGTGAACCGCCTGCGTGTTCGAGTGTGGACGTCTGCTGCGGGGTTACATGTGGTTGCGAATGTCCGTTTCGGGTTTCTCGATTCGTCGGCCGACGCAAGGCCTCTCGGGGCGGCGGGTCGGTGGGGGTGGCGGCTGCGGGAGGCCCCCGGCTGTCAGGTTGACCGCATGACTTCGCTCGAGGACTCGGCCCGCATGCTCCACGCCTTGCTGCGGGGCAGCCACCTGTCAGCATTTGAGGAGCTGCCGGCCCTGGTGGCCCACCACGCCGACGAGGCCGGGTTGCGCCGGGTAGGTATCTACGTGGCGGACATCCAGGAACTGGTGCTGCGGGAGGCCACCGGGCGAGGCCTGGACGCCGGAGCGGGCGGCCGGGAGATGCGAATCGACGCCACGCTGGCAGGCCGCGCCTTTCGCGATACGCAGTCGTACTCAACGCCCGTCGACGGCCGACTGCAGCACTGGTTGCCGGTGCTGGACGGCACCGAACGCCTCGGTGTCCTTCGAGTCGAAACCGACGATGAACCCGACGAGCCCACGCGGGCGGCGATGGAGGGCCTGGCTTCGCTCGTGGGCCTGCTGCTGGTCTCCAAGCGTCACCACAGCGACTCCTACGCCCGCCTCACGCGTATCAGTCCGATGACGGTGTCCGCGGAGATGCAGTGGACTCTGATGCCACCCCGGGCGTTCGCGAACAAGCGGGTGACCATCGCCGCGACGATGGAACCGGCCTATGCCACCGCCGGTGACGCCTTCGACTACGCCCTGGGCGGCGACACCGTTCACCTTGCGGTCTTCGACGCCATGGGACACGACACCTCCGCCGGACTGACCGCGAACCTCGCCATGGCCACCTGCCGCAACCAGCGACGCCAGGGCAACAGCATCAACGAAGCCCGGGACGCCATCGAAGCCACACTGATCGAGCAGTTCGCCCAATCCCGCTACGCCACCGCGCTTCTGGCCGACCTCGACCTCAACACCGGTGTCCTGACCTGGATCAACTGCGGCCACCACTCGCCCGTCCTGATCCGCGGCCGACGCTGGACCACCCACCTGACCAGCACCCCCACCCACCCGCTCGGCACCAACCTCGGCCTTCCCGCGATCTTGTGCCGCGAGCACCTGGAGCCCGGCGACCAGCTGCTGCTCTACACCGACGGCATCGTCGAGGCTCGTGACGCGAAAGGGCGTGAGTTCGGGCGTGACCGTTTCGTCGACTTCGTCCTCCGCCACCAGGCCGACGGTCTTCCGGCCCCGGAAACCCTGCGCCGTCTGGTGCGTGCCGTGCTCGAGCATCACGACGGCCACCTCAGTGACGACGCCACCGTCCTGCTGTGCGAGTGGCACGGCGCCTCGGAAACGGCTGCACCCGTCGAGAACCATCGCAAGGGCAACCCGACCTCGCCGATGATCTGAGCGAGGTGTGCGCAACCCGGGCGGCCCCTTGGGTTGCGTCCAAGGAGATGGTGTACGGGTTCGACCTGATCCGGGGGTTTGCTCCGGCATCGGGATGGTGCCCGCATAGATGAACGGCCACCGGCTGATCTTCGAAGTGTCGAAGCCTCGAAGGAGATCAGCACGATGACCGCACCAGACAGTCTGCCCCTGCACGCCCTCGCCGAGGACAACCTTGCCGCGGCGAGTCCCGATCTGCTGCGCGCGATGGTGAAGACGTTCGCCGACGCGCTCATGTCCGCGGAGGCCGATGCCCTCTGCAACGCTGAATACGGGCAGGTCAGCGACGAACGCGTCAACCACTGCAACGGCTATCGCCCGCGAGAGTGGGACACGAGGGCCGGGACCGTCGAACTGGCCATCCCCAAGCTGCGCCAGGGCAGTTACTTCCCGCACTGGCTGCTGGAACGACGCCGCCGGAAGGGTCCCTGGCGCACAGGTACCGCAGTGCCTCGATGTGCGGACGGCAAACTCGACGGCACGCAACAGCCCCGGACGGCTTGGGGGAGGGCCGTCCGGGGCTGTCAGAGGCGGACTGGGGAAGGAGGATCGCCTCTCGGCGATGGATCCGGCCGCTTAAGTGGTCGATGGCGCCACCTCCTCGGTCAGGTGCTGCTCCGGCTCGCGGGCGGGAGGCGGTGCGAACATCAGGCGCAGTCCCAGGACGGCGCAGAGCGGGCCGAGGGCGCACATCGCGGCGGCGCTGACGAAGGCGGCGCCCAGATTGCCCGCGTCATAGCCGAATCCGCCGAAGTACGTGGCGAAGGTCGACGCGAAGCCGAAGAACATTCCCGGGATGAGAGCGAACGGCTTCAGCCGGCCGGTCGCCAGCAGGGTGCCGTTGACGAAGAAGATCACCACACCCAGTGCCAGGGTCTGGGCGAACTCCCCGGTGCCGAACATGGTGCCCGTCTCCCGGTTGAGCAACACGGCCGCCACCGCGAACCCCGCGCCCGTCGTGGTGGCGGTGATCATGGAGATGGCGTTGGCGATGCTCGGACCGCCCTGCAGGAACGTCCCGGCCCAGGTGATGAAGATCGCCCAGGTCGGCATGTGGAGCGGGCTGAGGAGCAGGAGGACCGTGGCGAAGGCGACGATCGAGGCGCTGACCTCGTGTGGCAGTCTGCCCTTCATGACTAGGCCAACCCGCCGGGCTTGGCGAGCAGTTCCCTGATGCCCGTGTCGATGAACTCGGTGTCCTTCGGGCTGCTGCCGCCGCCGGCGAAGTGGCCCCAGATGCCGGGGATCACGCGGAGTTCCGCGCCGGGTATGTGGCTGACGGCCCATGCCTCGTCCTCCGGCGGGAAGTAGAGGTCCTTCTCGGCGGGCATGTCGAGCGTGGTGGCCTTGATGGAGCCGAGCGCCGCCTCGGTGTCCCCACCGAAGCCGGGGGTGAGACCGACGTCGCCGTTCTGCCAGGTCCAGAGCATGGTGAGCAGGTTGTTGGGGTCGCGGCCGTCGAGGAAGAAGCCCTCCCAGAAGCCGATCAGGAAGTCCTCGAGGGAGGTGTAGCCGAGCTTCTCGTACTCCTTCTCCCAGTAGAACGCCTGCGAGAAGCCCCAGCCCGCGTACACGCGGGCGAGCGCCCGCAGTCCGGTGGTCGGCCACTTGTCCGCGTCGTACCAGCCGCCGTTGAAGACCGCGTCGGCGGTCAGCGCGGCCTTGACGCCCTCCAGGAAGACCTTGTTGTGGGCGCTGGTGCGGGGGGAGCCGCAGAAGGGGGCGATCCGCTCGACCATCTCCGGGTGGCTGACGGCCCACTGGAAGGTCTGCCCGGCGCCCATCGACCAGCCGGTCACGAGAGCGATCCTCTCGATGCCGAACTCCTCGGTGACGAGCTTGTACTGGGCCTCGATCTGGTCGTACACCGTGATGTGCGGGAAGCGCGCGCGGTCGTACGGTGGCGGGGTGTTGCTCGGCGAGGTGGACAGGCCGTTGCCGAGCATGTTCGGGACGATGATGAAGTACTCGGCCGGGTCGAGGGCCATGCCGGGGCCGATGAGCCATTCGTTGTCCCAGTGGCGGCCGGAGTACCACGTGGGGTAGACGATCACGTTGGACTTGTCCGCGTTGAGTTCACCGTACGTGGTGTAGGCGAGGTGCGCGCCGCGCAGGGTGGCGCCGTGCTGGGTGGTGAAGTCGCCCAGCTGGAAGGTGAGATGGTCACTGCTCATGGGGCTGCCTTTCGAGACGTTCAGGAAGTGACGGCGCACTGGCCGCGGTCGGCCTTCCGCGGCCCTTCGGCCGTCGGCCGGATGTCGAAGTCGAAGATCGCCGTGGGGAGGTAGAGGGTGCTGCACGCGTTCGGGATGTCCACGACGCCGCTGAGGCGGCCCTCGATCGGGGCGGAGCCGAGCAGCAGGTAGGCCTGTTCGCCGCTGTAGCCGAAGGTCTTCAGGTACTCGACGGCGTTGAGGCAGGCGTTGCGGTACGCCATCGTCGCGTCGAGGTAGTGGTTGGTGTCGGTCTCGTGGTCGACGGATATGCCGACGAACGAGATGAACTCGGTGTACTGCGGGGCGACGTTGCCGGGCATGAAGATCGGGTTGGTCGTTACCCCGTACTTCTCCATGCCGCCCTTGATGAGGTCGACGTGCAGGTCGATGAAGCCGCCCATCTCGATGGCGCCGCAGAAGGTGATCTCGCCGTCGCCCTGGCTGAAGTGCAGGTCGCCGCCGGAGAGCAGGGCGCCGGGGACGAGGACGGGGTAGAAGACCCGGGAACCGCGGGTGAAGTTCTTGATGTCGTGGTTGCCGCCGTTCTCCCGGGCCGGGACCGTGCGGGCGCCTTCCGCGGCGATACGGGAAGCTGTCTCGCCGGCCGCCGTCCCGGCCAACGCGTTGTCGGTGAGCGGAGGGAGCGCGAGGGCCGGCACCCGGTGCGGGTCGGTGTCGATGAGGGCCTGCTCGCGGGCGTTCCAGCGGGCCAGCAGTTCGGCTGAGGGCGCGGTGCCGAAGAGGCCGGGGTGGGTGATCCCGGTGTAGCGGACGCCGGGAATGTGCCGCGAGGTGGCCTGCTGGCCGTGGAAGTCCCAGACGGCCTTGTAGGAGTCGGGGAAGTGGTCGGTGAGGAATCCGCCGCCGTTGTCGCGGGCGAAGACGCCGGTGTAGCCCCAGCCCTGGCCCGAGCCCTCGCCGTCCGCCTGCGGCACCGGGCCCAGGTCGAGGATGTCCACGACGAGCAGGTCACCGGGTTCGGCGCCTTCCACGGCGATGGGGCCGCTGAGCATGTGCGCGTGGGTGAGGTCGACGTCGCGGACGTCGTTGGCGGAGTCGTTGTTCCCGATCTGGTTGTCGGTCCAGTCCCGGCACTCGATACGGAACTCCGAGCCGGGTTTCACGGTGACGGCGGGCGGGATGTCGGGGTGCCAGCGGTTGTGGCCGGGCACTTTCTGGTCACGCATGGACATGGCCTGGTCGACACTGAAGACGACTTCGGGCATGGACTGCCTCCGTAATCCGGTACTTCGCGGTGCGTTGGGATCAGCGCTTGGGGAGCCCGGCCTGCCGGGGATCGGCCGACGGGGTCGGACGGCGGCGGGTCGGGGGTACGTCGGTGACGACCCGCGGCTCATGGGCGCTGGCCTCCTGGGCGTGCAGGGCACGGGCCAGGGGAGCGGAGGCGCGGGCGAGCATCGGGGCGGTGAAGACCCGGCGGGCCGGGCCTGCGCAGGTCGCGCACGGCTCCTCGGCGAGCGCCCGGCCGATCGGCCGGATCACGTCGAAGGGGCCGCAGCCCGCACAGCGGTACTGATACGTGGCCATGGGGATCAACCTCCAAAAGCTTCGAGAAAAAAGTATTTCTATCCGAAGCAATTGGACAAGGGGGTGGCGTGTTGCGCACAGGTAAAAAAGAACTCCCCGCGGGTCAGGGAAGCTGCTGCAGCACGTCCCACCGCAGGCCGTCGGCCGCCGCGAGGAAAACCCGCTGCTCGAGGTGGCGGTCGCGGATCTGGACCGTGCCGCGGGGGCTCTCGTACTCCAGCCCCTCGGCGGTCGCCTGGATGCGCCGCACATCGGTGTCGCCCGCCCGGCGCAGCAGTTCGGTGAGCATGCGCACGCCCTCGTAGCACGACTCGCCCAGGCTGTTGAGTACTGGTGCGCCCGGGCCGAAGCGGCGGAAGTAGGCGGCGGCGAAGTCCAGTCCGGACGCGGTCGGCAGGTCCTCGAAGTAGCCGGCCGAGGTCATCAGGCCCCGGGTGTTCTCCGGGCCGGTGGCCAGCAGGACGTTCTCCTCGATGAGGGAACTGAACCGGATGAGGTCGCGGTCCAGCCCGGCCGCGGTGAAGGCGCGGTTGAACAGGACGGCGTCCTGCCCGATCAGCAGCATCAGCACGGCCTCGCAGCCGCTCGCCGCCACTCGCGCGAGGACGGGCCCGAAGTCCTGGGTGCCCAGCGGCACATACATCTCGTCACGGACCTCGCCACCCAGTTCGCGCAGATAGCGGTGCGCGGCGCGGGCCGACGAGCGGGGCCAGACGTAGTCGTCGCCGACGATCGTCCAGCGGCGGATGTCCAGTTCGCTGGCGAACCACCGCAGCGCGGGCCGCAGTTGGCGGTTCGGGGTCTCACCGGTGAGGAACACACCCGGGGAGCGCTCGCCGCCCTCGTACAGCGCGGTGTAGACGTAGGGCACCCGGCCGTCGATACGCGGGGCGACGACCTCGCGGACGGCGGAGATGTGCCAGCCGGCCACCGCGTCGACGACACCTCCGGAGATCAGTGCGTCGACCTCTGTGGCCACCTGCTCGGGCGGCGCCCCGCCGTCGACGAGCACCAGGCGCACCTCCCTGCCCAGCACGCCCGATGCGGCGTTGACCTCTTCGGCCGCGAGCTGGGCGCAGCACTCGCAGGAGGGGCCGAAGATGCCGGCCGGGCCCTGGAGCGGTATCACCAGGGCGACATCCAGTGCGTCACGGGCCCGGCTCGCCGGGGCGCCGAGCCGGACAGACGCCTTCTCGATCATAGGCGCTCACCCTAGCCATTGCTTGCTACGGGAATATTTCACAGCGATAAGGAAAGGACTGTATCGTGGAATCACTTCACCCGTAGATACGACGACTCTGGCAGGGCGATGACCACGACCACCCCGGCGGCCGTAGCCGATCTCGACCTCGCGCGAGCGCTCACCCTCGTCGAGCGCAGCGTCGTCCTACGGCTCGGTGAGGCGCTGAAGGCCGAGGGCGGCACGCTCGAGGAGTGGCGGGTGCTGTCGTTCCTGGGCGACGGCGAAGGCCGTGCCATGACCGAGATCGCCGAGTTCGCGCTGCTGTCCGCGCCCACCCTGACCAAGGTCGTCGACCGCATGGTCTCCCTGAACCTCGTCCTGCGCCGGGTCGACGACCAGGACCGGCGGCGCGTGCTGGTCTTCGCGTCCGAGCGGGGCAGTGAGGCGCTGACCCGCTGGACGGCGGCGGTCGAACAGGAGCAGGAGGGCATCGTGTCCGCACTCGGTGCGGAGGAGACGGCCCTGCTGCGAGCGCTGCTCCAGCGGGCCTCCCGACGCCTCGGCTGAGCGGTCGGGTGGCGCCGCGTGGTGGGTCGGCCTCGCCGCCGCGAACGCCGCCGACGGACAGGACGTGCTGGAGCCGGTCGTCGCTCTCATCCGCCCCGTGGTGAAGGGCATGAGGGAGCACATCGAGAACGTCTAGCCCACGCCTGGCCCTTACCGGCCGCCTGGAGGACGCCATCTTCGGACACCCGGGACCCGAACTGATTCAAGCCGCCTGGTTCACCAGTCACCCGATCCAGCGGGCAGCGGCCTCATAGGTGGTGTCCGGAGTGCTGTTGAACGCGATGGCCGCATCGGGTGCGTACCGACGAATCAGGTTGATGACCTGCTCGAGGAGTTCGACCTCGTCGTCCGAGTGCCGCAGGCCACCGCCGACGGTGACGCACTCCCACGGGTGGGCCCGCAGTGCGTCCCCGACGACCGCTTCCACGTCGTCACTTCCATCAAGACCGATGAGGCAGGTCTCCACGCCCACGCCGTGTTCGACGAACTTGGTCAGTCCCGCCTCGATCGCCTTGGCTGCCGGCTCCGGATCCCACGGCCCGGGCACCCGATGCGGATCAAGTCCGATGACGAGAACGCGCGGTGAAAGGGTGGTGTCCATGTCTGGACGATACGCGTCGAACGACCCACGAATCAGAAGGTGATGCTGAACTCGGCTCATTCGGGTGTGGTCCTGGACCAGGACGCGCGATTCATCGATGAGCCCTGTGCTCCTGCCCTGTTCATGCGCCATGCTCTGCTCGGCCTGTGGTCGACGGCGTTGCCATCCCGCCGCTGACCCGCGCCACGCGACGCGGACTGTCCTCCCGGTGCTCCGGCGGCTCTGCGGCACGGCTTCGCCCGGTCCACGGGCATCGGTCGATCTCCAAGCGGGTGCGACCCGTCGCGGGCTCCGTCGTCCTCGCGACCGGGAATGATCACCTGAGTTCGAGGAACGCCGGCGTCCGAGCCATGCCCCCGCCGTGATGGCGCAGGCTCTGACCGAGTTGGCCCGGGGCGGCGGTCGCGGTGGAGCGGAGACGGTTGGCGTGATCCGGGCCGAGGTGCTCGCCGGCGCCTGCGGCCACGGGCGGCTTCACCTTGCGCAGCAGCCGGACAGCCCTGCGAACAGGTCTGCTCGTGTCAGCGTCAGGAGTGCCTGTCCGCTTCGCCCGTCGCGTTCTGGACGGTGAGGAGCCGCACCCGCGAACCGTCACCGACGGCGCGCCAGCGGTGGGGGGTTCCTCCCGGGTAGCAGATGCTGTCGCCCGGACCGAGCACGTGGAGACGGGGCCCGTCCGCGGTGTGCAGGTCGATCTCGATCTCACCGGCGACGACGTAGACGAACTCGTCGCCGGGGTGGTCGTAGTAGTCCTCGAACCGCTCCCGGGTCCCGGTGTACTCCACGGGGTGGACGGAGAAGGCAGGAGCGCCGAGCATGCGCGCCGTGCCGCCGGGGTTGTCCACGGGCAGGCCCTCGCCCGAGCGCACCAGGTGGGCCGAGCCGGCCGAGGCGCCGGGTTGCGGCACCACCGCCGCGGCCATGAGTGCCTGCTGTGTGGTGCCGAGGGCGCGGGCGATGCGGTGTAGGGACGGCATGCTCGGCCTGGTCAGTCCCCGCTCCAGTTGGCTGAGGAACGGGTGGGAGAGCGCGGCGCGCTCGGCGAGTTGGACAAGGGTCAGCCCCCGCTCCTTGCGCAACTGGCGGATCGCGCTGCCGAGTTCGGCGCGCAACGGCGCGTCCGCGTCCCCGGCGGCGGGCGATGTGCTGTGGGCGGGTTGGGCCGGCATGGCAGGAATCCTAAAGGGTCGTGGTCGGCGGGCCGTCGGGGCCCCGGCGGCCTGGGGAGAGGTTTTACGCCGGTGAAACACCAGGGCCCTACGCTCAATGTTGATGGCACGAACATTCTAGATGTCGTCAAGTCCAACGCGTCGCACGCGGCGTACGCGCTTTCCCGTCCCGTCCAGCCCCTAGGGAGCTCTCATGGCCGCGGCCACCTCCGACCGTCCCGTCGACTCCCCGCCGGACTCCGGCTTCCTCGACGCCATGGCCGCCCTCGCCGGAGGAGTCTGTGTCGTCACCGCCCTGACAGCCGACGGGCGCCCGGTCGGCTTCACCAGCACCGCCGTGATGAGCGTCAGCCGCGAACCGCAGCTGGTGGCCATCGGAGTGGGCCGCCGCGGCCGCACGCTGACCTCACTGCTCGACGGCCGCAGGTTCGCGCTGAACATCCTGCACGCCGGCGGCGAGCACGTCTCCCGGCGCTTCGCCGACCGCTCCGCGGACCGGTTCGCGGAGCTGGAGTGGTCGGCCGAGGAGCGGGGCGGACTACCCCTGCTGCTCGCGCACAGTTCGTACGCGGTCCTCTGCCGCGTCGTACGCGACCTCCCGGCCGGGGATCACCAGCTGATCGTCGCGGCCGTCGAGCACGTCGTGCCCGGCACCGGCGGACCGACGGCACTCGTGCACCACGACCGCCGCTATCACGCACTCGGTGCGGCATGAGCGGGTCCGACTGGTTCCAAGTCGCCGAGACCGGCCCGGCCGCGTTCGTGATCGCCGAGCCCGGCCACGTCAACAGCTACCTCGTGGTCGGCGATGAGCTGGCCCTGCTCTACGACACCGGCATGGGGGTCGGCGACATCGGCGAGCAGGTACGACGGCTGACCCGGCTGCCGCTGCTCGTCGTCAACTCCCACCACCACTTCGACCACCGCGGCGGCAACGCCTCCGTGGCCGGATACGCCGAGGACATCGCCGTACACGCCACCGGCGCCGCACTGCACAGCGATCCGGCTCCACGCGAGTGGCTGGAGGCGTACGCGCACATCGCGCACGGCCTGCGGAAGCGGTACGAGGAGTTCCGTGTCCTGGACGTCGGCGGGTTCTTCCTCACCGACTCCCGCGTCGAGGTGCGGCCGGTGCCCGAACTGGCCGACTGGCGGATCGAGGCCGTACGTCCGACCCGGCTGCTGCGCGAAGGAGACGTCCTCGACCTGGGCGGTCGTCGCCTCGAGGTGCTCCACACCCCTGGGCACTCCCCGGACGGCGTCTGCCTGTGGGAGCCGGAGACCGGGCTGCTGCTGGCCGGGGACACGCTGATCAGCGGTACCTTCTTCGCCCATGTGCCGGGCGCCGACGTGACCGCCTTCGCCGACTCGACGCGCCGCCTGGCCGAGCTGCCCGTCGCCACCGCGCTGCTCGGCCACAACCTGCGGCACCGGGAGTCGGCGGACTTCGTGGGCCGGGTCGCCGATGCGTTCGCGGCCGTACGGGACGGACGCACCCGCCCGTACGCCTCCACCGACATGTTCGGCGTCCCGGTACGCCGTCATGACTTCGACGGTTTCGCGGTGCTCACCGCGCCGCACGGAACGGAGCACTGAACATGTCACCGCTGCTGCTGCGCGGCGCCCGCCTGCCCGATGAGGGTGTCCGCGACGTCCTGGTCAGTACGGACAGCGGCCTTGTCGCACGGGTCGCCCCGCCCGGTCTGCTTCCTTCCGGCCCCGACGAACTCGACCTGACCGGATACCTGCTCCTGCCCGCCCCGGCGGAACCGCACGCCCACCTGGACAAGGCCTTGACCTGGGACCTGGCGGGCGCACTGCCCGGGGACCTGCTCTCGGCCGTCACCGCCTGGCGTGCGTACGCCGCGCGGGTCACCGAGGAGGACGTGTTCCAGCGCGCCAGGCGGGCGGTCGACGAGCTGTCTGCGAACGGCGTGACGGCGGTCAGGACCCACGTGGATCTCCTGAGGGACGACGGCGGCTACGGCGGTGATCCACTGCGCGGTCTGCGCGCCCTGCTCCGCCTGCGCAGACAGCTCCGCGGGCGGGTACGGCTCCAGATCGCCGTCCTGCACGTCGACGCCCCCGACGAGCTGCTGCACGAGGCGCTCGACCTCGGCGCGGACCTGCTGGGCGACTGCCCCCACCTGTCCGCCGATCCGGCCGCGTCCGTGGAGCGCACTCTGCGCATCGCCTCCGAGCACCAGGTCGGGGTCGACCTGCACGCCGACGAGAGCCTCGACCCGGGGGCGGGGGATCTGCGCCTGCTCACCCGTGCGGTGCTGGAGCGCGGCTTCGTTTCCGGCGTCACCGCGAGTCACTGCGTCAGCCTGGGCGTGGTGGAGCCGGCCGAAGTGGCTCGCACGGCCAAGGAAGTCGCGGCTGCGGGCATCGGCGTGGTGACCCTCCCGCTGACGAACCTCTACCTCCAGGGCCGCGACCGACCGTCGTCCACCCCGCGTGGCCTCACCGCCCTACGCGCCCTGCTGGACGCGGGCGTGACGGTCGCGGCCGGCGGCGACAACATCCGGGACCCCTTCAACCCCGTGGGCCGGGCGGATCCGCTCGAGACGGCGTCCCTGCTGGTCACGGCCGGTCATCTCACCCCGGACGAGGCGCTGCGCGCGGTCACCGGGGGAGCTCGGGCGGTCCTCGGGCTGCCCGCGGCAGGACCGTACGAGGGCGCTGTCGCCGATCTGCTGGCCGTGCGCGCGCAGACCGTGTCGGAGGTTCTCGGCGCGTCCTGTCCCGAGCGGCTGGTCTTCGCCGGCGGGCGGCTGGTCAGCCGTACGTCGGTGGTCCGCGAAATCTTCTGAAGATCCTCCGAGTCTGCCGCCCGGCAGCTCTCGGCGAACGGATACGGCCACGACATTGGCCGGAAACAACCAATGTTCATACTATCAACATTCCTGACTGTGGCACTGAAGGGAGCTGACGTGCCGACCACCGCCGAAGCGACACTCGAAGCGACGCTGCGCTTCGAGGGCGTCGACAAGCACTTCGACAACGGGACCACCGCCCTCACCGGAGTCGAACTCTCCATCGCCCCGGGCGAGTTCGTCGCCGTCGTCGGACCCTCGGGCTGCGGCAAGTCCACCCTGCTCCGCCTCGCCTCAGGCCTGGACACCGCGACCGGCGGTACCGTCCACGCCCCCACCGACGCGGTCGGCTACGTCTTCCAGGACCCGACCCTGCTGCCCTGGCGCACCGTCCTCGCCAACGTCGAACTCCCCGCCGAACTCACCGGAACCCCGAAGGCCGAACGGCGGGATCGGGCGCTGGACGCCCTGCGCCTGGTGGGTCTGGAGGGCTTCGAGAAGCAGTTGCCGGGGCAACTGTCCGGCGGCATGCGGATGCGCGTGTCCCTGGCCCGCGCTCTCATGACCCGTCCGTCGCTGTTCCTGTTCGACGAACCGTTCGGCGCCCTCGACGAGATGACGCGTCTGCGCATGCAGGAGGAACTCCAACGCATCTACGCGGAGACCGGCTTTTCCGCTCTATTCATCACCCACTCGGTGACCGAGGCCGTCTTCCTGGCCGGCCGGGTCGTCGTGATGTCGGCCCGCCCCGGCCGGATCACCGCCTCCTTCGAGGTGCCCTTCGCCCATCCCCGTCCGGCCGAGCTGCGCTACGACCCCGATTTCGGCCGTATCGCCGGCGAGGTCTCGGCGGCGCTTCGAGGAGGCTTCCAGTGAGCGCCCACGTCACCGTCCCCGCTCAGTCCGAGGACGTCCGGCCGGCAACGGACTCCACGCAGGCCACGCCCCCGGCCCCCGTACGCCGACGCCGGGCCCGGACCGTCGCGGTGCTCACGCCGCTCGGGTCGCTCGGCGCGGCCGTCGGTATCTGGTACGCCGTCAGCTACCTGCTGCTCAGCCCCGCCAGGCGCTTCCTCGTCCCGCCCCCGCAGCAGGTCCTCACCGTGTCGTTCCTCGACTGGACCCATCTGCAGCCGATGCTCCAGGCACTGTGGCTCACCGCCCAGGTGGCGCTCGTCGGCCTGCTCATCGCGTCCGCGCTGGGTGTGACGATGGCGGTGCTGATGAGCAGGGCCCGCTGGCTGGAACGTTCCCTGTACCCGTACGCGGTGATCCTGCAGACCGTGCCGATCCTCGCGATCGTGCCGCTGATCGGCCTCTGGTTCGGGTTCGGTTTCACCAGCCGGGTGGTCGTCTGCGTCCTGATCGCCCTCTTCCCGATGATCGCCAACACACTGTTCGGCATCCAGTCGGTGGACCGTACCCACCACGACCTGTTCACCCTCCAGCGGGCGAGCCGCTGGGCCCGGCTGCGCAAGCTCGAACTGCCTGCCGCCCTGCCCTCGGTCTTCACCGGGCTGCGCACCTCCTCCGGCCTGTCCGTGATCGGCGCGATCGTCGGCGACATGTTCTTCAAGCAGGGCGAGCCCGGCATCGGCACCCTGCTCGACGTCTACCGCTCCCGGCTGCAGTCCGAGGATCTGTTCGCCGCGATCATCCTCGCGTCGTTCTTCGGAGTCGCGGTCTTCGCCGTCTTCACCCTCGTCGCGCGGCTCGCCGTCGGCTCCTGGCACGCCTCGGCCGACCGGCCGTAACCCGGCGCCTTCCCGCCTTCCCTTCACCCCCGGCCTTCCCTTCACCTTCCCTCTGGTCCCTCAGGGAGTCAGTCATGCCTTCATCCGCCAGACGCGCCGCCATCGCGGGCGTTTCCTCCGTAATCACCCTGGTATCGATCACCGCGTGCGGCGGTGGTTCCACCGCCTCGACCGGCTCCGCGGACAAACTCCCGGCAGCCCCCGCCGCCCAGCGCCTGGCCGGCGTCTGCCCCAAGACGATCGTCGTCCAGGTCGACTGGGAGCCCGAGGCCGAACACGGCCCCCTCTACCGCCTGGTGGGCCCCGGCTACACGGTCGACACCGCGAAGAAGCGGGTCACCGGTCCGCTGGTGGTCGACGGCAAGGACACCGGCGTCGACATCCAGATCCGGGCGGGCGGCTCCGCCATCGGCTACCAGAGCGTCCCCTCGCAGATGTACGTCGACAAGAGCATCACCCTGGGCACGGTCACCACCGACGTGGCGATCACGGCGTCCGCCAAGCAGCCCGTCACGGCCGTGGCGGCGCTGATGAAGAAGAGCCCGCAGGTCCTGATGTGGGACCCCGCCACCCACCCCGACTGGAAGACGATCGCGGACATCGGAAAGTCGAACGCGAAGATCGTCTATGTGGACGGCAGCACCTACGCCTCGATGCTGGTCGCGAAGGGCCTCATCAAGAAGAGCCAGCTGGACGGGAGTTACGACGGCGCACCCGCCCGCTTCGTGTCCAACCCGGGCATCGCCCAGCAGGGCTTCGCCACCGCCGAGCCGTACATCTACCAGCACGAGGTGTCGGCCTGGAAGAAGCCGATCAAGTACCAACTGCTCGCGGACGTCGGCTTCAACGTCTATCCGGAAGCCCTGTCGGTGCGCAGCGGTGAGGTGAAGTCGCTCAGCCCCTGCCTGAAGAAGCTCGTCCCCGTTCTGCAGCAGTCGGCCGTCGACTTCGCGGCCGAGCCGTCGGCGACGGTCAAGGTCATCAGCGACCTGGTGCAGCAGTACAACACCGGATGGGTCTACTCCGAAGGCACCGGCACTTTCGCCGCGAAGCAGATGGTCAAGCTCGGCATCCTCGGCAACGAGTCCGACGGCAGTATCGGGAGCTTCGACATGAAGCGCGTCGCTTCCGCCCTGAAGACCTTCACCCCACTCGTCGAGCAGAGCGGCGCCAAGGTCAAGCCGGACCTGACCGCCAAGGACGTGGCGACCGACGAGTTCATCGACACCTCGATCGGACTGAAGCGATGACGACCGGAAACCTGACCGCACTCACCGAACTCGTCGACGACGGACCGGCGACGAAGGTGACGGAGCGTCAGCCGACGCCCGGCATCGAGGAATTCTGCACCGAGGCCGCCGAAATCCTCGGCTCCGACGGGGTGATCCGCGATCCGTCCGCACGGGAGAAGGCCTCCTGCGACTGGGCGCACATGTCGCCCATCCTGTCCGCGAAACTCCCCGCCGGGCACGCCGAGGCCGTCCTGCGCCCCACATCCCACGAGCAGCTCCCGGGCATCCTGGCCCTGGCCCACCGTCACCGCGTTCCCCTCACCCCGCGCGGCAAGGGCACCGGCAACTACGGCCAGGCGATCCCGCTGTACGACGGTGCCGTGCTCGACCTCACCGGCTGTGGCCGGGTCCTCGACGCCGGAGACGGCTGGATCCGTGCCGAGGCCGGGGCGAAGATGTCCGACCTCGAAGCTCACGCCCGCACGCTGGGCCAGGAGCTGTGGATGTTCCCGTCCACATTCGGCACCACCCTCGGCGGCTTCCTGTCCGGCGGCAGCGGCGGCACCGGCTCGCTCGTGCACAGGACCAACAGTGACGGATTCGTCCAGGAGCTGACGGTCGTGCCCTGCACGGCGGACGCCGAGCCCTTCACCGTGCGGGAGTCGGACGCGCTGCCGTACATCCACGCCTACGGCACCACGGGCTTCATCGCCAGCGCGACCGTACGGCTCCAGCGGGCCCGCACCTGGACGGGGCTGTTCGCCGCCTTCGCCGACTGGGCGTCCGCCACCGCCGCCCTCTCGGCCCTCGTACGGATGGAACCGGCACCGCGCCTGGCCTCGCTGGACGAGGCCGGCCTCGTCAGGGTCTACCGACCGGACCCGGCACTGGACCCCACGGCCCTGAGCCTGCGCGCGATCGTCGAGGAGGAGGCCGTCGACCAGGCACGCGCCATCGTCGAGGCGTCCGGCGGCCGCGTCCTCGACGTACGGCCCGCACCGGACGGACCCGCGCTGATCAGCTCGCTGTCCTTCAACCACCCGACCTACCACCTGATGAAGGCCGAGGACGGCTGGTTCCACCTGGAGATCGGCGGCGACGTCCTGCTCGGCGACACCACCGAGATCAGGAAGGTCTTCCCGGACACCCTGCTCCACCTGGAGGGCATGCGCTCCGGCACGGTCGGCATGCTCATGGCCCGCTACCAGGACGAGCAGACCGTGTACGACGGCATCGCCGCACTGCAGGCCCTGGGCGTCGGTGTGCACAGCCCGCACAACTGGCACGTCGATCGCCGCCTGGAGCTGGTCCGGGAGGCTGCCCGCACCGCCGATCCGCTCGGCCTGCTCAACCCCGGCAAGATCCCCGCCGCATCCGAGGAGACCTCGTGACCTTCACCCGGTTCATCGACCTCCGCGGCCCGGAGATCGAACGGTTCGGCGAGGACACCGTCGCCGTGCTGCCCGTCGGCGCGATCGAGCAGCACGGGCCCCATCTGCCCGTCGCCACCGACTACTACATGGCCGAAGCCGTCGCCGAAGGCGCCGCCCGCCTCGCCGGGGAGAGCTGCGACATCACGCTGCTGCCGGGGCTCGCGTACACCAAGTCCGACGAACACGCCTGGTCGCCGGGCACGCTGTGGCTCAGCGCCCGCACCCTGCTGTCCGTCCTCGACGATCTCGGCCGCTCCCTGGCCGCAGGCCCCGTACGCCGGCTCGCCTTCCTCAACGCGCACGGCGGCAACAGCGCCCTGCTCGGCGTCGCCCTGCGCGAACTGCGCACCCGGCACGGCCTGCGCACCTTCCTGCTGCACGCCTCCCTCCCCGCCGACCAGGGCGGCACGTCCCCGGCCACGGAGTACGGCATGGGCGTGCACGGCGGACTCAAGGAAACCGCCGCCATGCTCCACCTCCACCCGGACCTGGTGGACATGACCCACGCCCGCCGCAGCGTCCCCGAACACCTCAACTCCTACGAGCACATCGGCTTCGGCAAGCCGGTCTCCTTCGGCTGGACCAGCGACGACTTCGCCACCGGCAACGGCCTCATCGGCGATCCCACGGGAGCCACGCCCGAACTCGGCCGCAAACTGATCGACGCGTCGATCGCCGCGGCCGCCGCCGCGTTGCGCGAATGCGCGCGCTTCCTGCCCGACCACCCCTTGACCTCCTGAGGGAGCCCGCCATGGCCAACCCCCCGCTGCACACTCCGCTGCGTGACATCACCGCCCACCAGATCACAGCGGGCGACACCGTCAAGCTCGCCGTGCTCACCGGCCCCCGGGACGGCTCGCCGACCACCGTCGTCTTCGAGGTCTGGGAACCGGGCGGCGCCCAGCCCCTCAACTGGCACCCCGAGGCGGTCGAGACGTTCGTCGTGCTCGCCGGTCACGGTCGCGCCGCCAGCGACGAGCACGAACGCGACCTCGCCCCCGGCGACGTCCTCGTCCTGCCCGCCGGGTCCAAGCACCGCATCGTCAACACATCCGCCACCCAACGCCTCTACACCCTCACCGTCATGTCCCCCGACGAGGGCTTCGCCGACCTCATCGAACGCGGGCCGCTCGCCACGCTCGACGAGAAGGACCTGGCCGTACTGCGGGCGGGAACGTCGTGACCGACTCCCCGGATGCAGAACTTCTCGCCGCCTTCTGGGCGTACGAACAGGCACTGGCCACCAACGACCTGACCAGCCTGGACCACTGGTTTCTCGACGCACCGGGCACCCTGCGCGCCGAGGGCGACACCGTGCTGGTGGGCCACAGGGCCATCGCCGACTTCCGGCGCGGACGGGGCGGGGCTCCGGCGCGGGTCGTCGAACGGGTGCACGTGGTCTGGCCGGCGACCGGGGTCGCGGTCGTGACCGCCGAGACCCGGCGCCAGGACGGGACGCGCGGACTGCAGACCCAGGTGTGGCAGCACACCGACGCCGGGTGGCGGATCGCCGCCGCGCACGTGAGCGCCGTAGCCGCGCCGACGCCGGACGACCGCCCCGATCCGGCGGTGTGGCGCGTGGCGGGTCGCCACGAGGACGGTGGGCCGCTGGTGGCGTCCACCGGACAGGGCCCGCTGGCGCACATCCGCACCGCGGTGAAGGATCTGTTCGCAGTGGCCGGGCAGCGCGTCGGCGCGGGCAACCCCGCCTGGCTGGCCGAGGCCCGCCCGGAGCCCGCACACGCGGACGCCGTACGGCGGTTGCTCGACGCGGGCGCCGAGCTCACGGGCCTCGCCCAGACCGACGAGCTGGCCTTCAGCCTCGCCGGGACCAACGCGCACTACGGCACCCCCGTCAACCCCGCCGCCCCCGGCCGGATCACCGGCGGCTCCAGCAGCGGCCCGGCCGCCGCCGTGGCCCGCGGCTGGGCGGACCTGGGACTGGCCACCGACACCGCCGGCTCGATCCGGGTACCCGCCTCCTACTGCGGCCTGTACGGCTGGCGCCCCACCCATGGAGCCACCCCCACCGGGGGCGTGCTGGCGCTGGCCCCCTCCTTCGACACCGCCGGCCTCCTGGCCCGCGACCCCGCCCTGCTGCGGACGGCGGCCGAGGTGCTGCTACCCCCGGACGACGCCCCCGTGCCGGTCGCCGAGCTCATCGTGGACGAGGAACTGGCGTCGCACGCCGAGCCCGAGGTGCGCGCCTCCTTCGAGGCCGCCTGCCGCGCGCTCTCCCTGCGCACCGGGCTGCCCCTGGTGCGCACGGCCACCGGAGCCGCCGAGCACCTGCCCGAGTGGTTGGCCGCCTTCCGTACGGTCCAGGCCGCCGAGGCCTGGGAGCAGCACGGCGCCTGGATCACCCGCCACCCGGGCGCCCTCGCCCCGGACGTCGCGGCGCGCTTCGAGAACGGACGCCGGGTGAGCGCGGCCGAACGGGCGGCCGGCGAGCAGGTCCTGGCCGACGCGCGGAAGGCGCTGGACGCCGTACCACCGCCCGGGAGCGCCCTGCTGCTGCCCGCCACGAGCGGTCCCGCCCTCCACGCCGACGCGCCGCCCGAGGAGGTGGAGGCCGTACGAGCCGCCACCCTCCGCCTGACCTGCCTCGCCTCGCTGGCAGGGCTCCCGGCGGTCGTCGCGCCCCTGCTGCGGGTGCGCTCACTGCCCGTCGGACTGTGCGCGCTGGGCGCCCGGGGCACGGACCGGGCGCTACTGGACCTCGCCGCCCGCACGACCGAATCGAGGAGTCCCGCACATGCCTGAGCCCCACGGTCTGATCGGGCCCAACCCCCGCAACACCTGGCGGGCCGACGGCAGATCCGTCACCCTGGCCCGACCGCACCGAGACCCGCGTCCGGTCACCGTCGAGGCCCTTCCGCAGACCGTGGTCGCCGACCTCGCCGCCACCGCGCTGATCGTCGTCGACATGCAGAACGACTTCTGCTCACCCGACGGCTGGCTCGCCTCCATCGGCGTGGACGTGACCCCCGCCCGTGCCCCGATCCCGGTCATAGCCGGACTGCTGCCCCCACTGCGAGCCGCCGGCGTCCCGGTCGTCTGGCTCAACTGGGGCAACCGCCCCGACCGGGCCAACCTTCCCCCCGGCGTCCTGCACGTCTACGACCCGGACGGCACCGGCGGCGGCATCGGCGCCCCCCTGCCCGGCGGGGCGGGCCGGGTGCTGGAGCACGGCAGCCCCTCTGCCGAGCTCGTCGACGGGCTGGAGACAGCGGAAGGAGACATCCAGGTCGCCAAGTACCGCATGAGCGGCTTCCAGGACACCGAGTTGGACAGTGTGCTGCGCAACCTGCGGGTCGACACCCTGCTGTTCGCCGGCGTCAATGCCGACCAGTGCGTCCTGGCCACCCTCATGGACGCCGCGCACCTCGGCTACGACGTCCTCATGGTGGAGGACGCGGTGGCCACCACCTCGCCCGCGTACTGCATGGACGCCACGCTCTACAACGTCCGCCAGTGCTTCGGATTCACCCTCGCCTCCGAGGCCCTGCGAGAGGCCCTGAAGTGAACCTCCTCCAACCCGGACTCGGCCCCCTGGACGGGGAGCACTACCTGCCCGCCGACCCCTCCCGGGTGCACTGGGGCCTGCTCCCCAACGCGACCGCCAAACCGGCGCTGACCGTCCGCTCGGGCGAGACCGTCACCTTCGACACCACCAGCCACGAGGGCATCCTCGAGGACCAGGGCCGCGACCCGGCCGCCTTCTTCGGCGCGGCCGGCATCGCCGCGAACGGCCTCCTGCACGACGCCGTGGAACTGGCCGCCTCCGCACGCGAACACCTGCCGGAGATACACGGCCCGCACGTCGTCACCGGACCCGTGGCGCTGCACGGCGCACGGCCCGGCGACGTCCTGGAGGTCGAGGTACTGACCCTGCGCCGCCGCGCCTCCTACGGGGTGATCAGCAACCGGCACGGCAAGGGGGCGCTTCCCGGTGAGTACCCGCAGACACCTCCGGGCGAGCCGGCCAGCATCGTGGCGACCGTGGGAGACGACGGCCGGGGCCGGATCCCGGTCGGCGACGGCCGCCAACTCACCTTCCCCCTGCGCCCCTTCCTCGGCATCATGGGCGTCGCACCGGCCACCGAAGCCCCTGTCCACTCCGTACCGCCGGGCCCGCACGGCGGGAACATCGACGTCCGCCACCTCGGCACCGGCACCCGGCTCTTCCTCCCCGTCCAGATCCCCGAGGCGCTCTTCTACGTCGGCGACCCGCACTTCTCCCAGGGCGACGGCGAGGTCGCCCTCACCGCCTTCGAGGCCCCGCTGCGCGCCACCCTCCGCCTCACCGTCCACAGCGACCCGGCCACCCGCTCGCTGGCGGCCCGCCTGCGCGCCCCCTTCGCGGAGACGCCCACCGAGCACATCGTGCTGGGCCTCGACCACGACCTCGACGAGGCCCTGCGCAACGCCGTACGCGACGCGCTCACGCTTCTCACGGACCGGTTCGACATCCCCGGCCCCGTCGGCCTCGCCTACCTCAGCGCGGCCGCCGACTTCCACGTGTCCCAGGTGGTCGACATGGTCAAAGGCGTCCACGGCCGCATATCCAAGGCGGACCTGGCCTACTGAACCGCTGTCCGAGGGTGAACCATCCGACCGAGTCGGGGGACGGAGTGTCGATCCGCCCCGATGAACTGCCCCGATTTGCCGGGCCGGTTGCGCCGCCGGCGGGGCTGACTCGCCGAGTTGGTCGGCGCGTAAGGTCGGAGCAGTCGCTTCCGCTTCCTCGTCGCCCCAGTGCGGTGCGGCGGCACGTCGGGCGGGAACTTGTCGTCCATGGTCACCATGCCGCCGAAGTCGGCGCCGTCCAGGTCCCCACTGACACTGTGGTGTAGAAGGCCTCGGCCCGCTCGGGGCCCGCGTCAGCAGTTCCATCGGTCGCCTTCCGCGCGGCGGCGTCGGCGTCCGTCACCGCGAAGGACACGTTCCAGGCCACCGGCTGCGACTCCTGGTACAGCGGCGTCAGTGCCGCGACGGCCGCGTCGCCGAGGTGCGCGACGGTGCAGCCCCCGGCTCTCTATCCGGTCGCAGCGGAGTTCGCGTTCGGCATGGCGCCGCTCCAAGAGGGCCGTTCCGGAAACGGATGAGGAGGCACGTCGGCGAAGGGCCGCCCCGGTCACAGGTCGAGGATCACGTCGACGGGTGGCTGGGAGCAGCAGATGAGGATGTTGCCGTCGGCCGGGGCGTCGATGGGCTCGGGGGAGTAGTCGACCTGGCCGGACACGAGGGCGGTCTCACAGGTATGGCACACGCCGCTGCGGCAGGACCACTGGACGGGTACGTCGCAGGCTTCGGCCAACTCCAGGAGAGTGTCGTAACCAGGGTCCCAGGAGACGGTGAGGCTGCTGCGGGCGAAGGAGACGGTGGGGCCGGTTCCTGGTCCCGGGGGTGTGGTCGGAAGGTGGGGTGCCGGAGCGTCGGTGGGCACGATGCCGGGGGTGATGGCGGACACCGAGCCGAAGGTCTCCGTATGGATGCGCGAGGGGTCCGTACCGCAGTCCACCAGCGCCTTGCTCATGTCGTCCATGAACGCCACGGGTCCGCAGATGTAGGCGTCCGCCTCCGGCGGCAGGCCCAGACCGGCGAGTACCTCGCGGGAGAGCCGGCCGGCGCTCTGGTAGTCCTCACCGAGGCGGTCCTCGGCGCGTGGCCTGCTGTAGGTGACGTGCCGGTGGCTTGCGGGCAGTCGTGCCAGCAGGGTGCGGACCTCGTCGGCGAAGGGATGCTCGGTTCCGTCGCGCGCTCCGTGGATCCACCACACCGGGCGCGGGTCGTGTTTGTCGGCCAGGCTGTGGAGCATGGCCAGTACGGGGGTGGCGCCGACGCCTGCCGAGATCAGCACGAGCGGGGCCGGGGAGTCGCCCAGGACGAAGGTGCCTCGCGGCGCCGCCACTTCCAGGGTGTCGTGTACGGCCACGTGCTGACGCAGGTAGCCGCTGCCGACGCCGTGGGGTTCCTGTTTGACGCTGATCCGGTAGTAGGCATCGCCGGGCTTTCCGGACAGTGAGTAGCTGCGGATCACGGGAGGGCCGAGCGGGTCCGGTCGCATACGAACGGTGACGAACTGGCCCGGCTGAGCCGGAGGGAGCGGAAGGCCGTCGGGGCTGTCGAGGCGGAGGGAGAAGATGCTGGTGCTCTCCGGGACGACGTCGGTGACGGCGAGTGTCCGGAAGCCCGGCCAGACCGGGGGCGCGCTGCCGGCGGCGGCAGTGAGGCCGGTGTTGCCCGTGGTCTTGCCGGTGCTGTCGTAGCCGTCGAGGAGCGACTGCATGGAGGTCTTCCAGCCTGGGCTCAGGCCGGGGATGCGCAGGGCCCGCTCGAGCTGCGGACGGGGGTGGTGCGGTTTGTAGAGGAGCGCGTCGATCTCCGCCACCGTCATGCTCTCCGGGCCGGCGGCGATCTTGAAGATCTCGTTCCCCGCCTCGACGGTTCCCTCGGTGAGGACCTTCAGGTAGAAGCCGGGACGTGCGTGGGCGACGAGCAGGGCGGGCATCCGGGGTTCGTTCATCCGCAGACCCACGCGGTAGCAGGTGACGCGAGGCTGCGTCACCTCGAACACCGCGGTGCCGATGCGGTATTGGTCGCCGATGCAGACCTCGTCGTCCGGCAGACCGTCGACCGTGAAGTTCTCGCCGAACTGGCCGTACGTGAAGTCGTCGCGCTGGAGGTGCTGCTGCCAGTGTCGATAGGAGTCCAGCTGGTACACGAGGACGGCGCGGTTGGGGCCGCCGTGCCCGTTGAGATCACCCTGTCCGTCGCCTTCGATGTTGAGCCGCCGGACCATGAGCGGTCCGGTGGCCGGCCGCTTCCAGATGCCCGTGTGCGTGGTGCGGCCCTTCCAGGGCACGTCCTGTGGCATTCCCACATTCACCGCGATCAGTGTCGCCATGTGCGCATCTCCTGTCGGGTGGACACCCCCGGGCTACGCTAGTACGCCAAGTCGCGATGGCAACTCACGCCGACGTGGCGATGCCGGATCCCTCCGGGGTACGCCCGCCCGGCCGGGTGCCGTGGATCCTTGCCTTGCCCTGTGCCTCGGTGCGGCCCGAGATATCGGCCAGGTGCAGGCCCTGTTGGTGCGCCGCGTCGAGGACGTCCTGGTCGGGACGGTCACCGCTGCGGCGGCCTGACCGCGTTTGTCCCTGGCCCCGCCCGGCGGCGCGAGGTCGTCGCTCAGGTCCGCGCGGAGATGCACGGTGCCGGCCGGTTCGACCTGATCCGCGCGCGTCCAGTAGTGACACCGCGTCAACCGGCGTGGCTCGGTGATGTGCGGGGCTCCCCGCGGGTCGTTCTGGTCGGCTGGGCATACGGCGGTCGCGGCGCGTGAACGGCCCGCGTGTTCGGAGGTCGGCTCAGGTACCCGCGGTGCGCTAGGCGGTGCGGGCCGCGTGGCGCTGTGCGCGCAGCGTCTCCAGCAGGCGCAGCCACACCTCGCTGACGGTGGGGTAACTGGGCACGACGTGCCAGAGGGTGGACAACGGGATGCGTCCCACGATCGCCGTGGTCGCCGCGTGCACGAGTTCCGCGGTGCCCGGACCGGCGAAGGTCGCTCCCACCACCAGGTCCCGGGCGGGGTCGACGACCAGCTTGGCGCGGCCGCGGTAGTCGGGACGCAGGACATAGGTTCCGGCGAGCGCGGCGAGGTCGTATTCGACGACCTCCGGGTCAAGGCCCTGCTCACGTGCCTGCTGTTCGGTGAGGCCGGCGCTGCTGACCTCGGTGGTGGTGAAGACGACCTGGGGCACGCAGGCGTGTCCGGCCGCCGCCGACGGCAGGTCGATGAGGCCCGCGTGGCGTGCCGCGATGACTTCCCCGACGATGCGGGCCTGGTACTTGCCCATGTGGGTCAGCAGTGCGCGCCCGCACACGTCGCCGATCGCGTAGAGCCAGTCACCGGGAACCCCGCGTACCGCCTGGTGGTCGTCGACGTCGAGGTATCCGCCGGGGGACACGCCGACGGTCTCCAGGCCGATGTCGTCGGTGTTGGGCGTACGTCCGGCCGCCACGAGAATCTCGTCGGCCACGATGAGCGTGCCGTCGTCGAGGGTCGCGCTCACCTCACCGCCGTGGACCCTGCCCGTGCCCGTGTCGCGGGGGTCGGTGCGCTCGACCCGGGAGATGGTGCGCCCCGGACACACCCGGACGCCCGCTTCCCGGAGGTCCTGGCCGACGAGGCTTCCCACGAAGGGTTCGTGGCGGGGCAGAAGCTGCTCGCCACGGTGGACGACACTCACCTCGGCCCCCAGACCGCGAAGCCAGGTGGCCGCCTCACAGGCGACCACGCCGCCGCCCAGGACGACCGCGCGCCGCGGCACCTCCTTCATGTTCGTCGCGTCCCGGGAGTCCCAGGGCAGAGCAGCCCGCAGACCGGGGATGTCCGGTCGGGCGGGGCAGGAACCGGTGTCGACGACCACGGCGTGTTCGGCCCTCAGGGTCCGCGTCCCGCCGTCGGGGAGGCGGACCTCGATCGTCCGTTCGCCGGCGAGCCTCCCGTAGCCGTGCACCACGTCGATCCCGGTCTTCAGCGCCCACGTCACCTGTGAGGTGTCGTCCAGGTCGTTGATCACACGGTCGCGCTGTTGAAGTGCACCGGCTGGATCGAGCCGCGCCGACACTCCGGGCAGGTGGGCGGCCGCCTCGACCACCTCCACGGGACGCAGAAGGGCTTTGCTGGGCATGCACGCCCAGTACGAGCACTCGCCGCCCACGAGCTGGTCCTCGACGAGCACCGAGGAAAGCCCCGAGAACTGGCTCGCGTACTGTGCGGCGTTCTCGCCCGCCGCGGCGGCACCGAGGACGATCACATCCCAGGTCGAGCGATCCGGGTCCACGGCTGCAGTCATGAGCATCTCCGGGTGGTCCTGGCACAGGGGGAGGGGTGCGGTATTGCGGTGTCGGCGGTGGATCTTCGGGCGACAGGCGACAGGCGACAGGCGACAGGCGAGGGACGAGGGGCGTGGGGCGAGGGCCGAAGAGCGCAGGTCGGGTGCGCTACGAGGCTGCCCGCGCGGACGTGACGAGCCGGGCCCTGCGCGACGCCCGGAGGCGGCAGCGCTGTCCGGCGTTGCCCCGAGCGCGGCAAAGCCACGGATCCAGCGCGCGGCTGGTCCCGGAATCATTCCTCGCGTTCGAACTCCGCCTGCGCCCGCTGGGCGTCCAGCTCGTCCTGGGCGCTTCGGTAGATGTCGCTGACCATCTGTTTGGCGGCCTGGCTGTCCGGGGCTCCGGAGAGGCCCTGAACGCGATCGGCCCACTCGTCCATCCCATGCGGTGTCTCCGTGTTTTTCTTCATCTCTCGTTTGTACTCCTCCGCGCGGCCGACTGCCTTTCGTACCGGTTGCGGGGCGGTCCGGAGTCCGCAGCCGCCCGATGGGTTGGCGGTCAGCCGCCGACGGCCGGGTGTGTCCGGCCGTCGGCGGAGACGCATGCCCGCTGTTCGCTCAGTGACCCAGTGCCGCCGCGTCTGCCGCCGGGGTGACGACGCGTGCCGCGCTGCGGTACGTGCAGATGCCCAGGGCCAGCAGCCAGTAGCTGAGGATGGCGCCCATCAGGGCGGTCGTGCCCCAGCCGTTCGCCGCGTAGAAGAAGGAGGGGTCGTTGCCGAAGAACAGTGACGGCACGAAGGCCAGGCTGAGGCCGGCCAGGACGTAGGCCGAGCGGCCGGTCCAGCGCGGCAGCAGGTGGGTGCGGATCACGGCGTGGCCGAGCGCGGTCAGGAAGAGCGCCAGCATGAGCCGGGAGATGGAGCCGTACAGGATGTAGGTCCCGCTCACGTCGATGGTCGGGTCGATCGGATGGTCGACGGCGATGACCGCGCCCGCCTCGAGACCCATGGATACGAGGGTGATCGTGGCGTACACGAGGCCCGTGGCGAAGGCGATCGAGCCGACCCATTCATGCGCCGGGCTGACCCGCTTGACCAGCTCCCGGAAGCCCGTCACGAAGACGATCAAGGAGGCGAGCGCGACGATTCCGATGAGGAGCCGGGACAGGACGTTGGCGTCCGGCGGCGGACCGGAGTAGAGGAAGTAAAGCGGTACCTGGACGATGAGGGCGACCGCGGCGATGACGGCGGTAAGGCCGGTCAGGCGCCGGGCGACGGTTTCGGACATGAGGATCCCCCGAGCTCTCGGTGTGGCGGATTCGGAGCCGGCGGCCGCGTGTTCGTGCTCGTTCCCGCCGACAACTGAAGCCTGCCGGTCCCGGCGCCCGCAGTCCCTGGGCCTGATCACCGGAATCAGGGGTGGACCTACCACCACCCCTGCGGTGTGCCTCGCACCGTGAGTCGATGAGCCGTGGATCCGTGGTCCGCGTACGGACGCCGCGAGACGACGAGAGTCACACGCCCGCACCGGGCCCCCTCCACTGTGTGCCAAGCGGCCCTCACATCGGGACATCTGCTGGGGATCCGCCTCAAACCCGCCCTAGGGTTCGATTCATGATCTTCTCTGCGTTCGCTCGTCCTCCGTCGCCGACGACAACGAGGCCGACACGTCCACTGCTCGGCCCCAGTTGGTTCGCGGCCGTCATGGGCACCGGCATCGTCGCCGACGCGGCGGTCACCCTGCCGCGGGGTTGGCCATGGCTGCGGAACGCCGCGACGGTGGTCTGGCTGGCCGCCGCTGTGCTGTTGGTGCTGCTGGCTGTCGGCTATTTCCGGCAGAGGGCGGCGCGGTTGCACGCCGCTGATCCCGTAACGGTCCAGTTCTTCGGCGCACCGCCGATGGCGCTGCTCACGGTGGGCGCCGGGGCCCTGCTGCTCGGCCGACGAGTGATCGGGCTCCAGACGGCTCTGTACGTGGACTGGGTGCTGTGGTCCGCCGGCACCGCCCTCGGCCTGGTCACGGCCTGCGCCGTGCCCTACCTGATGGTGACCAGGCACCGGTTCGCGCCCGACGCGGCGTTCGGCGGCTGGTTGATGCCGGTGGTACCGCCGATGGTCTCCGCCGCGACGGGTGCGCTCCTGGTTCCCTACGCACCGGCCGGACAGGTACGCCTCGCGCTGCTGCTGAGCTGCTACGCGATGCTCGGCCTCGGACTCATCGCGTCTCTGCTGGTGCTGTCCATGATCTACGGCCGTCTGGTGCACCACGACGCGCCCACCGGAACGGTCGTGCCGACGGTGTGGATCGGCCTCGGAGCCCTGAGCCAGCCGATCACGGCGCTCGGGGCGCTGGCCGTGGCTGCCCCCAGTGCGCTGCCCGCGCCGTACCCGCGTGGCAGCGCCGTGTTCGCGCTGCTGGGCGGCTTGGTGATGTGGGGCTTCGCCATGCTGTGGCTGGCGCTCGCCGCAGGGCTGACCGCACGGACGATCCGGCACGGGTTGCCCTTCGCGCCGACGTGGTGGTCCTTCATCTTCCCGGTCGGCGCCTGCGTGACCGCCACCAGTGCTCTCGCGGCGCAGACCGGCTCGACCCTGTTCACCTGGGCGGCCGTCATTCTCTACGCGCTGCTCGTCCCGGCCTGGGTGGTGGTGGCCGTACATTCCCTGCGGCACGCCGCCAGGCACGTACGCCGGCGGCCCGAGGGCGACCGGGATCCGCGGCCCGGTGTGGCAACCGTGCTCGGCGACACCCTCACCACCTGCGGTGACGGCTGTGCGGCGGCCGGGGCGCGCGACCCGGCGGGCGACGCCGTCAGGTAGGTGCGCCGGCACTGACGCCGGTTCGGGACACCGACTCAACGCCGTGCGTTCCGGTTCGCTCAGTCTCCGACCATTTCCACGAACAGATCGGCCTCCCCGCGCAGAGCCGCGAGTCGTGCCATCTGTTCACCCATGCCTCGGGTTCCGGCCAGCGGTGTGCGGACGTGGGGCCAGAGGGATCGGACAAGGCTGACGTGGCGTGCGCCGCCGAGGGCGACGACGGGGTCGAGGAGCAGGCTGTCGTGCCGGGCCGCCTGCTCCAGGAGGACTTCCGCCGTCACGGCGCCGGTCGCGCCATGGGGTGTGTCGTACGGCTCGATGATGTCGTCGAGGTCGAGGAGGCCGTAGTGCGCGGAGAGGACGAGAATCCGGTCGGGTCGCAGTGCGTCGGCGGTCTTTCGACACGCACGGTGATACGAGCCGATGTACATGTCCGCCGCGCGTGCGGGTCGGTTCAGTTTGCGGCTGCCGCACGGGATGACGACGAGTTCTGGATTCCAGTAGTCGAGAGGGTCGGTGGGTGTCATGTATGTCGTCCTGCCTGCTTTTATGAGATGTCAGCGGCCCCGCACATCGCAGCGTGTCAGCTGAAGGCCGCCGCACTGATGCCATGTCCCGATGTGAGGCCGTTGTGTCCAATCCGGGAGTCCTTTCCGCTCCGGCGATGTCCTAGCCTCGCGGGTGTGACACGAACGGGCTGACTCGCCTCCCACCGACGTGAGGTGAGAACCGTGGGTCCCATGAGGGACGACCAGGCGGCCCGGCCGTGTCGACCATCGGTTTTTCCAGATCAGGGAAGAAGGCGATCCACCTCGTGGCATCGCGATCACGCACCGGGGAACCGGTGCTTCATGGGCTCGCATTCGGCCTCAACGAATGGCTCGTGGACGAACAGTACGAGCGGTACCTGAACAACCCCGACTCGGTCGACGAGGCATGGAGACAATTCTTCACCTCGTCGGCAACCGTACCGGCGCAGTCGACCGGTACGACCGTGACGGCGCACGAAGACGCGGAGGAGGCGGCGGTCAAGGCCGTCCGGGTCGCCGCGCTCATCCACGCGTACCGCGTACGCGGACATCTGGTCGCCGACACCGACCCGCTCACCGGCCCGACGGCCACGCACCCCGAACTCGACATCACGGCGTTCGGACTGCGGGAGGCTGATCTGGAAAGGGAGTTCGTCGTCGACGGATTCGCCGGACGGGTCACCATGAAACTCCGGGACGTTCTCCACGTCCTGCGGGAATCGTACTGCAGGACTGTCGGCACTGAATACATGCACATCCAGTCCTTCGGCGAACGATGCTGGATCCAGCAGCGCATCGAATCGCCTGAGTCCCGGCGTGACCGGGCCGAACAGTTGCAGATTCTGTACAGGCTGGGGGCGGCTGAGGCTTTCGAGACGTTCCTGCAGACCAAGTACGTGGGTCAGAAAAGGTATTCACTCGAAGGCGCCGAGTCGGCGATCGTACTCCTCGACGCCTTGTTGCTTCGTTCCATCGGGCAGGGAATGAAGGAAGCCGTCATCGGAATGGCGCACCGGGGCCGGCTCAATGTGCTGGCCAACATCGTCGGTAAGTCCTACACGGACATTTTCCACGAGTTCGAGGACGTGGTGGACGTTCGCTCGGTGCAGGGATCCGGCGACGTGAAATACCACCTGGGTGCCGAGGGCACCTACCGTGCTCTGAACGGCGGCACGATCTCGGTCTCCGTAGTGGCGAACCCCTCGCATCTGGAGATCGTCGGACCGGTCGCCCAGGGAGTCGTCCGCGGCAAGCAGGACAAGGCCACAGACGGTGACGAAGCGGCCGACGTCCTGGCGATCGCCATCCACGGCGATGCCGCGTTCGCCGGTCAGGGTGTGGTCTCCGAGACGCTGAACATGTCGCAGCTGCCCGGCTACCGCACCGGTGGAACGGTCCATCTGGTCATCAACAACCAGCTGGGCTTCACGACCTCGGCCGCCAACGCGCGCTCGAGTGCCTATGCCACTGACGTGGCTCGGGCGGTCCAGGCCCCGATCCTCCACGTCAACGGAGACGACCCCGAAGCCGTCGCCCGGGTCGCACGCCTGGCCTTCGACTACCGCCAGGCCTTCCACAAGGACGTCGTGGTGGACCTGATCTGCTACCGGCGCCACGGACACAGCGAGGTCGACGACCCGTCCATCACGCAGCCCGCGATGTACGACCGCATCGACGCCACGCCTTCGGTGCGCACGCTGTACGCCGAGTCGCTGGTTCGGCGCGGGGACATCGACGAGCGGCAGGTGAAGGGTGCCCTCCAGGACTTCCGGGGACACCTCGAGCGCGCCTTCGCCGAAACCCGGACGCCGGCGCCCGCCTCCGTGCACCCCGTTGACCATCAGGTCGCCGAGGACGAAGTCGTCCCCGAGGTGGTGACCGCGATCACGGAGGCGACCGCCCGCTACGTCATCGCCTCGCAGACCGCGCTGCCGCAGGGCTTCACCGCGCACCCGCGCGTTCTGCCCCAGCTCCAAAGGCGTGCCGCGATGCCGGACGCGGGGACGATCGACTGGGCCGCCGCGGAGACTCTGGCCATCGGCTCCCTGTTGCTGGACGGTGTTCCGGTGCGGCTGACCGGGCAGGATTCCCGCCGCGGCACGTTCGGCCAACGGCATGCCGTGCTCACCGACCGGCGCACCGGCACGGAGCACACACCGCTGAGGTCTCTCGGCCGGCAGACCGCGGACTTCACGCCCTACGACTCGATGCTGTCCGAACTGGCCGCGCTTGCCTTCGAGTACGGCTACTCCCTGGCGCGCCCCGAAGCACTCGTGCTGTGGGAGGCCCAGTTCGGCGACTTCGCCGACGGCGCCCAGACGGTCGTCGACGAGTACATCTCGTCGGCGGAACAGAAATGGGGGCAGCGCTCCGGGGTGACACTCCTGCTGCCGCACGGCTTGGAGGGTCAGGGACCGGACCACTCCTCCGGCAGGATCGAACGATTCCTCCAGCTGTGCGCGCAGGACAACATGACCGTCGCTGTGCCCACACTGCCCAGCAACTACTTCCATCTGCTCAGGCAGCAAGCCCTCGACGAGCGCAGACGGCCACTGATCGTCTTCACTCCGAAGTCGATGCTGCGGTCGAAGGCGGCCACCTCCACCCTGGCGGAGTTCACGACGGGCTCCTTCCGCGCGGTCGTCCCCGACGAGACGGTGGACGCCGCCGGGGTCCGGCGCGTGCTCGTGTGCTCGGGGAAGGTCTTCTACGACCTGGACGCCCACCGGCGGACCTCCGGCCAGGCGGATACCGCTGTCGTCCGCCTGGAGCGTCTCCACCCGTTCCCCGCTGAGGAACTCCGCACGGAGCTCTCGCGCTTCCCCGCCGGGGTTGAGGTGCGGTGGGTGCAGGAGGAGCCGGAGAACCAAGGCGCCTGGTCTTTCCTGTCGCCGCGCGTCCATCGGCTGACCGATCGGCCCGTCGGGTGCGTCAGCCGGCCGGAGGCCCCGGCTCCCGCAGTGGGCTCCGCCCGGCGTCATGCCGATGAGCAGCGGGATCTCGTGGTGTCGGCCTTCCGCTGACTCCGCCGCCGACGCGGCGCGGCCGTCAGGCTCATCGGGGCCGACATCCGACGGCCGTGCCTCCGACCGTATCTGGACGAGCCGCGGGATTCCCGGTCCGGCGCACTGCTCTCCGCGGATCGATCCGCCCGAACCGAAGGCCCCGCATCGAGCCCGTGACCGGTTTCCCGCCGCGGGCTCACCTGGGTCGGTGACGTGTCAGGCCGCGCGTTGCCGTGACGTCTTGCGCACCGTCCGGATGGTGGCAGCGGTCGGTCGGGTGGATGCCGATGAACCCGAGCCGGCGCCGAAGGCCCTCACACCGGCAGCGACGGCGAAGCTGAGGACGTAACGGGCCGCGATGGCGGTCGTAGCATCGATGCCCGCATGCCACAGCGAGGTGGCGTGGCTGGTGCCCACCGAGACCGGAGCGGCCAGACCGATGGCGCTGCCGATCTGCAGGGACGCGTTGTTCATGCTGATGGCGACGCCCGTGTCCGCACCCGTTGCGCCGTCCACTCGGCGACGGTGAGTCCGACGAGCACCAGGCCGCCCCCCAGGGCCACGAGGTTCATCCCGGGCAGCACGTCGGTCATGTACGGGGATCTGAGACGGTTCGCAATCCGGTGACCGTAGGCTGTCCGTCGCGCAAGGAGCCGTAGGCGGAGGGAAGTTGCTCCTCTGCTAGGAGGAGACCCCGTCGGGCGCGGGATCTTCCGCGCCGACGCCGGTCGTTCGGAAGCTGGTCCGGTAGGCGCCAGGGGTCACGCCCAGGCGTCGCACGAACGCCCTGCGGAGCGACTCGGATGAGCCGAACCCGGTGCGTCGCGCGACCACTGACATCGGGTCATCACCCGTCTCCAGCATCGCCTGGGCGGCTTCCAGCCTGATGTCCTCCACATACCGGGCCGGTGTCGTGCCCACCTCTTCGTGGAAGAGCCGGGTCATGTGCCGGACACTGACGCCCGCCCGGCGAGCCATGGCCGACAGCGTGTGATTGGCCCCCGGGTTCTCGGCGACCGCGTCCAGGACCCCGCGGAGCATCTCCTGACGGGTGTGGGGGGCCAGCGAGCGGACGCTGAACTGGGACTGGCCACCGGGCCGTTGCATGAAGACGACCATGTCCTTGGCCACCGCTCGTGCGACCTCGGCGCCGTGATGGTCCTCGACCAGCGCCAGCGACAGGTCGATACCGGCGGTGACACCCGCCGACGTCATCATCCGCCCGTCCCGCACGAAGATGGCGTCCGGATCGACCCGCACGGACGGGAAGCGCAGGGCCAGTTCCCGTGTGTGCCGCCAGTGCGTCGTGGCGCGGCGACGGTCCAGGAGTCCCGCCGCCGCCAGCAGGAACGCTCCCGTGCACACCGATGCTGTGCAGTTGGCCTGGTCACTCAGGCGTCGCACCACATCCAGCAGAGCGTCGTCCTTGATCACCGTCTCCCATTCCGGGCCGCCCGGGATCACCAGGATGTCGGACGGCTCAGTGAGGTCGTCGACAGAGAGATCGGCGCCCAGACGGGTTCCGGCGGAGGTGATCACCTCGGCGCCGTCCTGCGAGACGATCTCAACCCGGTAGCGTCCGCCGAACTCGTTCGCCGTCGTGAACACCTCGATGGGACCTGTCACGTCCAGCAGTCGCACCCCCGGGAAGACGAACACGGTCACGGTGCGCGAGCCCGCTCCACGGTGCTCATGATGCATGGAATGCCTCCTGGACGATGCCTGTGAGCGCTGAACGGCCGAGACGCCGCCGACACCGTGCGGGTCGGCGCGCTGCCGCTCTTCAAGGCGGGGTCGCGACGGATGTCCGTGCGCCCAACGTACGCAGGCGACCCGCGCAGACGCTACGACCGGCTCCCTCCCTGCTGGGAGGTACGGCATCTCAGTCCTGTTCTCCGGCGGAGACCGGCAGCGGCGGCGGCGTGGAGCGCTTCTCATGCGGGCCGGCAGCCGGGCAGGACCGGAGGCATTGAGCGAGAGCGTGATCGCGCCGACGGACCCGGCGCAGTGGCCAGGGACGCCGACCAGGGTGTTCCACGGGTGCGACCGACCGCCGCGCGCGGGAGCGTGGAGGGCATGGCGATTTCGCGGTGCGTACGGCTGCCGCGAGCCCGGGACGACAGGAGTGATCGCAGATGGCGAAGATACTGTTCGTGGTGTCCGGTGCCACGTACCTGACGCTGAAGGACGGCACCAGGCACGCCACCGGTTACTGGGCCGAGGAGTTCGCGGCCCCGTACAAGCAACTCACCGAAGCCGGCCACCAGGTCGTCGTCGCGACACCCAACGGGGTGACTCCGAACGTCGACATGATGAGCCTGCGGCCCGAGATGGCGGGCGGTGTGGAGGCGGCCCTCGAACTGGAGGCCATCATCCGCTCCGCGGAGGTCATGCGCCGGCCGCTTCAGCTGTCCGACGTGCGACTCGGGGACTACGACGCGGTGTACCTGCCCGGTGGCCACGGTCCCATGGAGGACATGTGGGTGGACGCCGACGCGGGACGGCTCCTCACCGAACAGCTCGAGTCGGGCAGGCCGCTCTTCATCGTGTGCCACGCCCCCGCCGCGATGCTGGCCACACGGATCCACGGCGTGTCGCCGTTCAAGGGCTACCGGGTCACATGCTTCACCAACGACGAGGAGGAGGCCGTCGGGCTCGCCTCCAAGACGCAGTGGCTGCTGGAGGACGAGCTCAAGGAACTCGGCGTCGACTTCAGCCGTGGCGAGATCTGGAAGCCGTACATGGTTGAGGACCGGAACCTTGTCACCGGGCAGAACCCCCACTCCGCCGCTGTACTCGGAGAGCGGTTGTTGCAGGTCGTGAAGTAGCTCGCGAAGACGGTCGTGTTCCAACACGGGAGGCACAGGTCATGGACATGAAGCTGGAGGTCGTGGTGGTGCCGGTGACCGACGTCGACCGGGCCAAGGACTTCTACACGACGTTGGGCTGGCGGCTCGACGCGGAGGTCGCCATGGACGAGAACTTCCGGGTCGTGCAGGTCACCCCGCCGGGTTCCTCGGCGTCCGTCATCTTCGGTACCTCGGTCACGTCCCAGGTACCGGGCTCCGCTCAGGGCCTGCATCTGGTCGTGGACGACATCGTCGGTGCCCACGACGAGCTGAAGCGGCTCGGCGTCGATGTCAGCGATGTGTTCCACGACGCCGGCGGCGTCTTCCACCACGCCGGCACCGACGCGCGGGTGCCCGGTCCGGACCCGCAGCGCGCCAGCTACGGCTCGTTCCTGTCGTTCAGCGACCCCGACGGCAACGGCTGGCTGCTGCAGGAGATCACCACCCGGCTGCCGGGACGGCTGGACCCGGCCTCCACGGTGTTCGCCTCGGCCGAGGACATGGCCGCCGCGCTGCGCCGCGCCGCGGCGGCACATGGCGAGCACGAAGCGAGGACCGGCGCGGAGGACCCGGACTGGCCGGACTGGTACGCGCGGTACATGGTGCGGGAACAGGCCGGTAGCGAATTGCCGTCCTGAGGGCGGCCGAGGACGGGCAGAGGCGGCCGAGCGGATCCGGGCCTTCCTGACACCGACGGAGAGAGGCGGTTGAGCTCATGCGTCCCGACATCGTCCCAGGGGGGATATTTCCGGACTTCGCGCTGCCCGATCACACCGGAGAGGTCCGTACGCTCAGCGAGCTGCAGGGCAGCGACCCCTTGGTGCTCACTCTGGCGCGAGGGCACTACTGCCCGAAGGAGCACCAGCAGCACCGCGAGATGGCGTCGGTGCTCCAGCCGAAGGCCGCGGTCGCCTACACACAGATAGTGACGATCGCCACCGACGAACATCACACACTGCAGGAGTTCCGTCTCTCGGTCGGCGCCCAGTGGCCGTTCCTGTCCGATCCGGGCAGGACGGTCCAGCGGGCACTCGACATCCAGGAGTACACCGACCCCGACCATGATCCGATGATCCCGCACACGCTGGTGCTCAAGCCGGGGCTGATCGTGCACAGCGTCTACAACGGCTACTGGTTCTGGGGCCGCCCCTCGCCCTACGACCTGTGGCGCGACCTCGCCGCTGCCACGCGGGAGATCCGACCGGACTGGGACCTGAGCACTCCCGGCCTGCGCGAGGCCTGGGACTCCGGCGACCACTCGGCGTTCCACGGCTGGGACAGGCGTGCGGCCGACGCGGCAGCGCGGGTCCGATAGACGCGGCCCCTCGACGGCGAGGCTCCCGCCAGGTGAAGGTGCGTGCCACCGCGACACCGCTGTAGCGTGCAATGTGTCGGGCGGGAAACCGGCAGAGGCGGGCAACGGTGGCATTTCCGGCGCACGACGCAGAGCACGCGACGCAGGCAGGGCTGCTCGGGCGGCAGAGCGAATGTGCCTTCCTCGGCAAAATGATCAAGGCGGTCCGGGCCAGGGAGAGCCGCGCACTCGTCGTCCACGGCGCGCCCGGCGTCGGGAAATCGGCGCTGCTCGCCCATGTGATGGACACGGCCACCGATCTGCGTGTGCTGCGCGCCGTCGGGATCGAATCCGAGCGGGAACTCGACTTCGCCGCCCTGCACCAACTGTGCGCTCCGCTGCTCGACCGGCTGAACCACCTGCCTGCCCCGCAGCGCGGCGCGCTCGAGACGGTGTTCGGGGTGCGGGCGGGGGCTCCGCCCCCACGCCTTCTGGTGGGCCTTGCGGTGCTCGGTCTGCTTTCGAACTCCGCGCTGGAACGCCCCTTGGTCTGTGTCGTCGACGACGCGCAGTGGATGGACCGCGTCTCGGCGCAGGTGCTGGGCTTCGTCGCCCGCCGGCTACCGGTGGAGTCGGTCGTCCTGGTCTTCGGCACCCGCGAGCGGGCCCAGGAGCTGCACGGTCTGCCGGAGTTGGAGGTCACCGGACTCAGTGACGCCGACGCCCACATGTTGCTCGACTCGGTCACGCACGCTCGGTTCGACCAGCAGGTCCGCGACCGGATCGTCGCGGAGACCCATGGCAATCCCCTGGCCTTGTTGCAGCTGCCACAAGGGCCGGCCGTCGGCGAGGCGGCCGGGGGCTCCGGGCTGGTGCACGCCGACAGCGTGCCGGGCCGGATCGAGCAGAGCTTCATGAGCCGAATCGCCGAACTGCCCCGGCAGACATGTCTGTTGCTGCTGGTCGCCGCCATCGAGCCGGTCGGTGACCCGGCCCTGGTGTGGCGTGCCGCCGGCCGACTCGGTGTGACCCCGGAGGGGGCCCTGGCCGGTGGCACACACGGGCTGTTGTCGTTCGACGTACGCGTGACGTTCCGCCACCCGCTCGTGCGGTCGGCCGTGTACAGGTCGGCGACGGAAGAGGATCGCCGAGCGGTACACCTCGCCCTCGCGGAGGTCACCGACCCGCAGGCGGACCCGGATCGCCACGCCTGGCACCTCGCGTCCGCCGCCACCGAGCCCGACGAGAGCGTCGCCGGCGAACTGGAGCGGTCCGCCGACCGTGCACAGGCGCGCGGTGGGCCGGCCGCCTCGGCGGCGTTCCTGCAACGCTCCGTCGCGCTGACCGTCGACATCACACGGCGGGCGGACCGCGCCGTGGCAGCCGCGGCCGCCACCCTTCAGGCGGGCGACGTCGAAGGCGCACGCAAACTCGTCGACATTGCGGACACCGATGCCCGGACCGAGTTCCAGCGCGCGCGATGCGACCTCGTTCGCGGCCGGATGGCTCTCGCGGCCGGGGTCGACAACGAGGCGCCGCGTCTCCTGCTGCGGGCCGCGCAGCGGCTCGAACCGTTCGACGCGGTCCTCGCGCACGAGACCTGTCTGATCGCGTGGGGCGCGGCGGCGTTGATCGCCGCCGACGCGGACAGCCTGGAGCTGGTCTCCCGCGCGATGAAGGAACTTCCGCCCGCCGAGGGCGCTCCGCACGCCCTCGATCTCGTGATCAAGGGGTGCGCCCTGCTCGTCACCGACGGCAGGGCCGCCGCCGTTCCCGTACTGCGGCGGGCTGTGACCGAACTGGCGGACCTGCCCGCGCGCGACGTCCTGAAGTGGGGCTGGGTGGCCAACTGCGTGAGTGCGGTCCTCTGGGACGACGAGATCCTGCGCGTCATGTACAGCCAGGCCGTCGAGGTGGTCCGGACCGCCGGCGCCCTGACCGAACTCCCGCTGTACCTGGCCTCGCTGGGGATGGCGACCACCTGGGCCGGGGACTTCGACGGTGCGGCGGCGATCGTCGCCGAGGCCGACGCCGTGGCCGCGGCGACCGGCGTTCCCATCGCGCCGTACGTCAGGCTGCGGCTCAGCGCCCTGCGGGGCCGGGGCGCCGAGGCCGAGGCCCTCATCGCCGACACGATCGAAGTGGCGGGCGCGGGGGGCCAGTTGAAGGGGGTCGCCGGCGCGCAGTGGGCGGCCGCGGTCCTCTACAACGGTCTCGCCCGCTACGAACAGGCGATGTCGGCGGCCCGCGCCGGTACGCGGACGGCGGAGCTGTGGGTCTCGGTGTGGGTGCTGCCCGAACTCGTCGAGGCCGCGGTGCGTGTCGGTGACGAGGAAACCGCTCGCGGCGCACTCGAACGGCTGGCGGAGGCGGCGGAGGAATGTGAGACCGACTGGGCGCAGGGAACGCTGGCCCGGTCCCGGGCGCTGCTGAGCCAGGGAGCGGCTGCGGACCGCCTGTACCGTGCGGCGGTCGAGCGCCTGGGCCGGACGCGGCTGCGTCCCGAACTCGCGCGTGCCCACCTGCTGTACGGGGAATGGCTGCGCCGTGAGCGGCAGCGGGTCCAGGCCCGTGAGCAACTGCGCACGGCGTACGAGATCTTCGTGTCCATCGGGATGGAGGCGTTCGCCGAACGGGCCCGCCGCGAGCTGCTCGCCACCGGGGAGTCCGTCCGCAAACGCACGACCGAGGCGTCGTCGAGTGACGAACTGACGCCGCAGGAACGGCAGATCGCGCTGTTGGTGCGGGCCGGCCTGTCCAACCCCGAGGTCGGAACGCGGCTCTTTTTGAGCCCGCGGACGGTCGAGTGGCATCTGCGGAAGGTCTTCACCAAGCTGTCGATCACCTCCCGCAGGCAGCTGCGGGACGATCTGCCGCACGGCGAGTTGGCACCGGAGTGGGGCTTCAAGGGATGAGTTGCTGGCCGCCGTCCACGTCGTAGGTCGCCCCCGTCAGCGCCGTGTTGGTCATCAGGTGCAGTGCGAGTGCCGCCACGTCCTCGGGTCCGACGACGCGCCGGATGGGCAGTGTGGCGCGCAACTGCTCCCGGCGGGACTCGATCTCGTCGCCGAGGAGGTGTGCCGACAACGGCGTGTCGACGAACCCGGCGGCGATCGCGTTGACCCGCATAGGGGCGAGTTCGAGGGCGGCGTTCGCGACGATGGCGGGCAGTGCGGCCGCCGCGACGGCCGCGATGCTCAGACCCACACCGGGACGACGGGCGTGCGTGCCCGTGATGTACGTCAGTGATCCGCCGGGACGGACACGGCTCGCGCACTCCCGGGCGATGCGCAGCGACCCCAGGACGTGTTCGTCCAGCACACTCCGGGCTTGATCGAAGTCCATCTCGAGGATCGGGGCGTAGACGGGGCCGCCGCCACCGACCAGTACGTGGTCGACGGGCAGGGGCAGCTCGGTGAAGAACCGGCGCAGGCCCTCGGTGTCACTCAGGACGAGTGTGGCGGCCAGCGCCCCCAACTCGTCCCGGGCGGCGTCGAGCCGTCCTTGATCACGACCGGTGAGGATGAGTTTCGCCCCGGCCGTGTGTGCCTGACGGCCGGTCTCCAACCCGATGCCGGAGCTGCCGCCGATGACGACCACGGTGCTTCCCGAGAGATCGTTCACTGCTTCCTCCTCGCGCGGTCACTGCCTGCTTCGGTTGAGTCCCGGCCGGTGATCGGGAACGCGGCGACCTCGGCGGAGAACCGAGTGGTGGTCGTGACCAGGCGGTCGCCGCGTCCAGCATCGGACGGCCGGGCGAACGCTCGCGCCTGTGAAGTTCCCTGGTCGTGTGCCGGCCAGTGAGTTCCACGGGCGCGACGAAACGGGGTCGTCCCCCACTGTGGTCCTGTGTTGTCCGTCGGGCCACTACGCAGGCGGGCAGGGCGGTGCGGTGCTGACCCGGTTGCCCCACGTGGGGCCAGTGCACCAGTGGGCCCCCCGGCCGGCCGGTCACGGGGCGATCGCTTCGTACGACACGACGGAAGAGGGCCATCATGAGCGTGCCGGGCAGGAAGGTCGCTGTCATCACGGGTGCCTCGCAGGGCATCGGTGCGGCCCTGGTCGAGGCGTACGGGAAGCTCGGTTACGGCGTCGTGGCGACATCGCGGAGCATCGCCCCCGGACCGGACCCGGATGTCCTCGCGGTCCGGGGCGACATCACCGACCCCGCGGCAGCTGAGCATGTGGTCGCGGCCGCGATCGAACGGTTCGGCCGCGTCGACACCCTGATCAACAACGCCGGTATCTACATCGCCAAGCCGTTCACCGAGTACACCCGGGCGGACTACGAGGCCATCACCGGCGTGAACCTGGCGGGCTTCTTCTTCGTCACGCAGCTGGCCGTCGCGCAGATGCTCCGCCAGGGGAGCGGTCATGTCGTCCAGATCAGTACGAGTCTGGCCGACCACGCCAACTCCGCGGTGACCGCGACGCTGGCCTCCTTGACCAAGGGTGGACTGCAGTCCGTCACCCGTGCTCTGGCCATCGAGTACGCGGCCCGCGGCATCCGCAGCAACGCGGTCTCCCTGGGCGTGATCAGGACGCCGATGAACTCGGACGCGGACGACGGCTCCCTCGCCCGCAGTCATCCCCTGGGCAGGATGGGTGAGGTCGGCGACGTCGTCGACGCGATCGTCTACCTGGAGAACGCCCCCTTCGTGACCGGCGAGATCCTCCACGTCGACGGCGGCCAGAACGCCGGCCACTGAACCGCTCGGTCAGGTGACGGCGGCTGCCCTCAGGCGGAGGAGCCGACGGCATCGCCTCCGTGCCCGGTCGTGAGGTGGGCCCGGACCGCGGTCGCCGCCATGGCGGTGATCACCGCCACCCAGACCAGTGCGCCGACCCAGATCTCCCATCGGCCCAGCGTGGTCATCCACGACGTTCCGGTCGCGCGTCCCAGTTCGTGGGTGGTGACCCCGTACATGCCGATGGGGAACACCAGGTTCCACCAGCCGAATTCGTAGCGGAACGGAACCTTGCGCACCACGTGCCGCCAGACGCCCAGCGCGAGCAGCAGCGGGATCAGCCAGGTGGAGAACGACCACAGGACCACCGACGTGCCGGCGATGACAGGACGCGACAGCAGCATGTTTCCTGAGGGCAGTGAGAGCAGCCTCGTTCCGGCGAGCACCGTGATCGCCGCCGCCCCCATGAAGATCCAGGACGAGGTCATGAGGCTTCGTGGCTCGACCGGTCGCGTCAGGAGCCTGCTCAGGACCATGCCGGCGATCAACAGGTACTGCACCAGTCCGATGCCCCAGCAGACCAGGGCAAGGACAGGCAGTTGCCGGCCCGACACCTGCTGGGCCAGAGCCGCCGCCGCCAAGGCCACCGACTCCGACCCCACGGCCCACAGGAACCAGGCGCCGTTGACGTGGTCGAGCGACGGGTTCCGCCGGACGCCGGCGATCAGTCCCAGGGGAATTGCGTAGCCCAGCAGCAGCCACCCCACCGCTCCGAACGCCAGGAACGCGCCGGCCGCCGCCGTATGGCCGTCCGGTGCGAGGCGGGCGGCCATCACGTCGGCGGCGATGACGATCGTGAGGAACGAGAAGCCGCGCGGCCCGACGAAGTCCGCGACGATGCGCTCCCGCCGGCGCAGCAGACGCCAGGCGTAGGCGGGCAGCAGCACCGCGCAGCCGATCAGGCCGACCACCAGGAGAACGGCGGAGGCGGTGTGCGCGCCGTTGATGTTCAGGCCGGTCGAGACGATGCCGGTGCCCATGACGAACGCGAACGCCCCCGCGTTGAGGTCGGCGACCGCGGAGGACACACGCGCCAGGAATCCGCGCGAGGGCGGATCCGATCGCGCGGGGTCCGCGCGGGCCAGCCACTCCGCGAGGACGGCGACATGGCCGCCGTGCGGGTCCTCGGCGGAGGTCAGCAGGGTCAGTCTGGTGTGTTCGGCCAGGTCGCGCAGATGGTTCGCCGCCTGTCGGTGCTCAGGATCCTCCAGCTCGGCGAGATAGCGGTGGCGGAACTCCGAGTATTCCAGGGGGTCTTGGCTGTAGCTGCGCTGCAACGCGGCCGAGGGTGCGACCGTGCTCAGCCATTCGTCGAGACGCGCTGCCTCTTCGCTGATGTCCTGCGGCCAGACGCGGTCGACGAGCACCCGGGTGCCGTCCTCGACGGGCGTCTGTTCGTAGACCGTGCGACAGGTCACCTGCTTGGCCATGACGTACCTTTCCCGGACACGGCCTGGAGACGGCCGAGAAGTCACACCGGTTCGACAACAGGAACACCGGGCGGGATCACCTCGTCGCGGTGAGGTACGGCGGTCCGGACGCCGGGCGGCCGCATCACGCAGTCCGGTCGCCAACCACCGTCTCGCTCGACACCCGGCCCCGCAACTCGTACGGTCCCTGGCCGACGTGCGGCCAGGGACCGCCTGAAGCGACCGCCCGCACGACCGGACTCCGTGTCGCGCGTGCGCACCGACACCCTCCGGAGGCTGGACACCTGCTGGTGGACGATCGGACCAGTCGTCCTCGGCACGTTTCACCAGCGTCGCGAGTTCGACGTCGAGCGGGGGGCCGGTCGGTGAACGGGAAGTCGACGCCCAAGTACCCGAGCAGCAGGTCGTCCGCGAGGCGTCGGGTTTCGAGGACCCGGTGCGCGACTGTTATGCCGAGCAGTTGCGAGTCGCAGTACTGGGCGATGCCCTTGTGTCGGACGCTGTGAGCCCGGGCCACGGTCCCGGCCGTCTCGCGGCAACAGGGTGGCGTGCGGCGCGCGGACCGACGTACCCTCGCCCCGTACCGCACCACATGGCGGCCTCCAGCGCACACCCCAAAGACCCGGAGGTCCCCGCATGCCCGCGCTCACGGTGCGCCCCTTCCGCCGCGACGACCGCGACCAGCTCACCGACCTGGTCAACGCGCATGTATCCGCCGTCGTCCCCGGTGTCTCGGTCTCGACGAACACGGTGCTCAGCGCCCTGGAGCGGCGGCCCGACGAGTTCATCACCGACCCGTGGGTGAGTGAACGCGTCACCCTCGTCGCCGAGCAGCGCGATCACGTGATCGCCGCCGCGCATCTGCTGCGCTACCGGTCAGGGCCGGACGTCGGTGAGTCCTACCGGGAAGTCGGGGAGATCGACTGGTTTCTCTGCCATCCGGCGGCCTCCTTCCGGCAGGGTACCGACGAGGCCGCCGACCTGCTGATGGGCGCCTGCCTGGCCCAGCTCGCCCGGTGGAACGTACGGGTCCGGTACGCCGGCGGAGAGGTGCCCGCTCCCGGGGTGTACGGCCTGCCCCACACTTGGCCGCACATCCGTGCCGCCTTCGAACGCGCGGGCTTCAGGCATGTCGGCGACACGGAGGTGATCCTGATCGCTCGGGTGCCCGACCTGCCGCCCGCCGAGGCCCGCCCGGGCATCACCGTCCAGCGCACGCTGGGGGAGTGCGGCACCCGTCTCACGGCGTACGCCGACGGGCGCGCCCTTGGCTTCATCGAGGTCGACACCTCCCTGGCCCGCCCGGAGCGGCACGCCCGCGCCGCCGGCCTCGCCGACATCGGCAACCTGCACGTCGACCCGGGCGCGTACGGCCTGGGCCTGGAGCACTGGCTCCTGGCCCAGGCCGCCGACTGGCTGCGCCTGTGCGGGGCCGACCGTCTCCTCGCCTACGAAGCCGCGAGCGACCAGACGGCGATCGCCTACCTGACCTCGGCCGGCTTCCGTGAACTGACCCGCACCGACCGCCGCTGGGAGCACCTGCCGGGGTGAGATCGGCTCGCTGGCCGGTACCGGATCGGACCCCGGCCGGTGATCGTCAGGCGCGGTCGTGGAGTGTGACCTGGTAGCCGTCGGGGTCGGCGAAGGTGAAGGTCCGACCGAAGGGGCCGTCGATCGGTGCGGAGACGATGGTGTGACCGTCGGCGGCGAGCGCGTCGTGGATGGCCTGGACGTCGGTGGCGTGGAGCCAGATCGCGACACCGATGCCGGGCTGAGCGACGGATGCGAGATCGGTGCCGGGAATGACGTCGCGGAGTGCGAACGCGATCGGCTTCGTCTCGAAGACGACGGCGTGCGGAGGTCCGGTGGGTGAGCGGACCAGGCCCAGGTACTGCTCGTAGAACGCCTGCGAAGCGTCGAGGTCGCGCGCTTGGAGTGAGATGAAGTCGGGACCGGTGGCGGGCATGACGCTGCTCCTTCTGCTCATGTCAGTTTTCTGACACAGGTCAACCTATGTCAGAATGCTGACATGAATCAAGACGGTGTCGATCTCGAGACGTCACTGGGCTACCTGTTGAAGGAGGCGTCGAGCGCCCTCCGCGCGGCCATGGAGGAGGTGCTGCGACCGCTCGGGATGAACGTGACGCGCTACTCCTGCCTCGAACTGCTGGCTCAACGACCGGGCTTGTCGAACTCCGAGCTCGCACGGGGCGCGTTCGTGACACGGCAGTCGATGAACGTGCTGCTCCAGGCTCTGGAACGAGAGGGCTACGTGACCAGGCCCACGGAGGCACCCGTCGGAAAGGTTCTTCCCACGCGGCTCACGCCTCGCGGCCGACGGAGCCTCGAGAAGGCGACCGTGGCGGTCCGCTCCGTCGAGGTCAGAATGCTGGCCGGCATGACCGAGACCGAGCAGTCAGACGCGTTCCGGAGCCTGCGGAGCATGATCCATTCCTTGCGCGAGAGCAACGACGGTACATAGCTCGTTCCCCGGCGCAGGTCTCGTGGAGATCTTCCGGGAGGCTTTCCCGTTCCACTGCCGCAGGTTCGTCTCGTCCGATACTGGCTGGAAGCGTCGAGCCGTGATCAGGCGGCCGGCCCACCCGGTGGCGCCCGGGCCGCCACCGGCGGGTGCGGGCCGTCAGCAACCGGTCAATTGTCGATCCCGTACATGTCGGCCTGGCCGTTCGACGCGGTCAGGCCGCTGTGCACCGGAGCTTTCCCCGACGATGCTGATGCGTCAGCTCAATGTCTCGGCCTTCGACGCCGGGGACATGAGGGGTGACCAGACCGTCGGCCTAACGTGGTCGGCCGACTCCGCGTAGCCGATGCAGGGGCGTTGGTCGAAACGGTGACCGCCACGAGCGCCAGACCATGGTGCCGTTGCTGCCCGAATTCGACCCAAGCGCAGCGCAGGCGACCCCCGTCCATCGCTGACCAAACCCGCTCGGTGAGCCCCGTCAGCCGGACATGGCAACGACGTGTTTGCCGATGGCACCGCCCCGTTCGAACGCCCGGTGGGCTGACGCGATGTCCGCCAAGGGGTACACGCCGGCCACGACGGGGCGCAGCGCGCCGAAGGTGACCTGGTCGGCCAGGTCGTGCAGGAGGGTGCTGTCGGGATTGGCGCTGAAGGTGCGCACGCGGCGGGCTCCGTGCACCGTGGACGCGGCGATCGCGGCCAGAACGGGACCCGAGAGAGCTACGGTGACCATCCGGCCGCTGTCCGTCAGGCGCCGGCGGTAACGGCTCAGGTCGGAGCCGACCGTGTCGACGATGACGTCGAACGTCCCGCTCTGCTCAGGGGTGGTGTCGCCGTAGTCGAGGACCTGGTCGGCGCCCAGGTCGCCGAGGGCTTCGGCGTGACGGGCGCGGGCCAGCGCGGTGACGTGGCCACCCATGGCATGCGCCAACTGCACGGCGGCCGTACCGACTCCGCCGGCCGCGCCCCGCACGAGGACCCGTTCCCCCTTCACCAACCGCACGGAGTCCCGCAGTGCGATCAGCGCCGTCGCGCCCCCGACGACCAGGGAGGCCGCGTCCACCGGCGACAGGCCCGCCGGGGTGGAAGCGATGCGGCCTGCGGGGACCACGACGTACTCGGCCGCCCCGGCCGTCGTGTGCCGCTGACGGGGGTGCACCATGCCCCACACCTGGTCCCCAACCCGGTAACCCTCCACGCCGCTTCCGGTCTCGGCGACCTCGCCCGCGAAGTCCAGCCCGGCAGCGATGGGAAACCGGCGTCCCGACACCATGCGCACCTGGCCGGAGCGGACGAGCACGTCATGTCCGTTCACGCTGGACGCCCCGACCCGCACCAGCACCTCGCCCGGGCCGGGAACGGGCCGCTCGATGTCATTGACGTGCAGGACGTCCGGTCCACCGAAGCGGGTGATCTGAGCGGATTCCATGAGCGTTCCTCACTCGGGGGTCGGTTGCGTGCCACCGAGCCTGGCCCCTCCTCGCGACATCGTGGTCGTTCGGCTTTTCCTGGGACTGGCAGACCCACCCTTGTGGGCCGCTCCAGCGGCATACTGACGCCGTGACAGACGAACCCCGGCGCCAACTGGCCGACTTCCTGCGCACCCGCCGCACCCGGCTGCACCCACGGGACGTCGGCCTGGAACCTGGCCCGCGGCGCCGCGTCGCCGGACTGCGCCGTGAGGAGCTGGCCCTGCTCGCCGGGGTCAGTGCGGACTACTACCAGCGCATGGAACAGGGACGCGACGTACGGCCCTCGCAGCAGGTCCTCGACGCCCTCGCCCGCGCCCTCAACTTCTCCGCCGAGGAGACCCGGCACCTGCACAGCCTCGCCGCCGCCGCGCGCACCCCGGCCCGGCCCCCGCGACCGTACGGGCCGGAGGAAGTACCGCCCACCACGCTGCGGTTGCTGCACACGACGACCGCGCCCGCGATGGTCGTGGGCCGCTTCCTCGACGTACTGGCCTGGAACCCGCTGGCAGGCTCCCTGCTGGGGGCGTTCACCCAGCTGCCACAGGCCGAGCGGAACCTGCTGGGTCTTCTGCTGCACCCCGAGGCCGACCACGCGTGCCCGGAGCGGGCGGCCACCGTCGCCGAACTGACCGGGATGCTGCGCGCCCAGGTGGCCGCCGACCCCAGCCACCCGCGCGGCGCGGAACTCGTCGGCGAACTCGCGGTACGCAGCCATGAGTTCGCCACCCTGTGGGCCCGCCACGACATCGAGGAAGTCACCCGCGGCCGCATGCGTGTCAACCACCCACTCGTCGGCGAACTGAACCTGGACTGGGACGCCTACCCGATACCCGGCGCCTCCGGCCCGGTCCTCATCGTCCTCACCGCCGAGGACGGCAGCCCCGACACCGAGCGGCTCCGACTGCTCGCAGGTCTGCTCGACACCCAGGAATCCGGCGCGCAATCGGCGTCCCGCCGGCCTCTTTGACACGCACGCCTGCGCAACGGCGCCCACGGCCGCGGCCGTACGGGATCGGGTCTTCGCTTGCGTTTCGGAGCTCCGGGTGCGGAGTCGTCCGGGGTTTTGCAGTTTTACCGAACGTTCGGTAAAGTATCAACCATGGGACGGACCGCGAGTGTCGACGATGAACGGATCCATGCCCGGCTCGCCGAGGTCTTCCGGGTCAACGGGTACGCCGGAGCATCGCTCTCCGACCTGTCACGGGCGGTAGGGCTGCAACGCGCGAGCCTCTACCACCGTTTCCCCGACGGCAAACCCGCCATGGCGGCCGCCATGCTCACGAGCCTTGGAGCCCGGTTCGGCGAAGTCCTGCAGCCACTCGCCTCGGAGTCGGACGTCGCCGAAGGCGTCGCCGAGATGGCGCGGCGGATGGCGCTCTTCTACGACGACGGTCGCATGGCCTGCGTCCTCGACACGATGACACTGCTCGGGGCGCCGGAGGACATCAGGGCCCATGCCGGCCGCCTCGCTCGAACCTGGCTCCAGGCCATGGCCGACGCCGCCGCCCGGGCGGGCGCGAGCGAAAAGGACGCTCAGAACCGGGCCCGTGCGGCGCTCGTCCGCATCGAGGGTGCCCTGGTGGTGGCCCGCGTCCTGGACGACCCTTCCGTTTTCGAGCAGGTCCTCGGCGAGCTGCCCGACCTGCTCGCACCCGACCTGCTCGCACGCTGATCAAGGAGGCACGCCATGGCACTGCCCGTAGATCGCCCCGTGGACCATCCCGGTGAGCAGGCGGTCCAGCGCAAGGCTCACGAGGGCGGTCCCGGATGGGGATCGCCGATGTTCGGCCCGCAGATCCCGCACGGGTTCTACCCGTTCATCCGCGCCCAGCAGATGCTGATCATCGCAGCCGCCGATGAGGCCGGCGCCGTCTGGTCGACGATCGTGACAGGGCCGCCCGGCTTCGCCCAGCCGGAGGACGACCGGACTCTCGCCATCCATGCGCTGCCCGCACCCGGCGACCCGCTTCGCCATGCCTTCGACGCGGAACGCGCCATAGGCGTGCTCGCCCTGCACCCGCAGACCCAGCGCCGTATCCGGGCGAACGGCGTGGCCGTACGTGACGGGGACGGCCTGCGGATGCGCACCGAGCAAGTACTCGGCAACTGCCCGAAGTACCTGCAGAACCGCGTCATCACCGGGCCGGCGGATGACGCGCCGGCCGGGAAGGCGCGCACCGGCGAAGAGCTCACCGACGGCCAGCGCCGCTGGATCGAGCAGGCCGACACCTTCTTCATCGCCAGCCACGCCCCCGATCAGGGCGCCGACTCGTCACACCGCGGCGGCATGCCGGGCTTCGTCACCGTCACGGGGCCCCGCACACTGCGCTGGCCCGACTACACCGGCAACCAGTTCTACATGACACTGGGCAACCTGCACCTCGACCCCGCGTGTGGCCTGCTGTTTCTCGACTGGGAGCGCGGCCACACCCTGCAGCTCACCGGCACGGGCCGGATCGACTGGGACCCTCGCAGCGCCGCGGAGTACCCCGGGGCCCTGCGCGTCGTGGAGTTCACCATCGACACTGTGGTGGAGATCGACAACGCCAGCCCGCTGCGATGGGAACTTCTGAACTACTCCCGATTCAATCCGCACGCGGCGTGACGGGGGCCGGCCCGGGGGAGCGGACGCCCGACGAGAGGGGAGTCGACGCGATGAACGCACTCTCGGTTGAGGCGCGGGATCCCAGTCGCACCTCCGGACGCCGCCCTGCGGGCGGCATGGGCGGTCAGGCGTGGGGAGAGTGGCTGCCGGCGGAGTCCCAGTACGGCGCCCAGGTCGGAAAGGACTCGGGAAGCTGGTGGGCACCCAGCGGGTCGCTGCCGTCGTTCACGCCCGTGCCGTGTGCGGGTCTGGACAGTGCGTCGGCCAGGTACCAGCGGTGGAACTTCCGCCGCCGGAAGCACCACTCGCCGTCCACGCGCAGGTAGTCGTCCCAGTACTGCAGTTCCCCGACCTCCCATTGGCCGGTGGAGGGCCGTTCGAGCTGATCCCGGCAGTAGACGACGCCTCTGGCGCGGTCGGCGTCGTCGAAGTCCACGATGTGGTTGGTCACCTGGTGGATGGTGGTTCTCGAGGCGCGCATGGCCTCGGTGTACCAGCGGTGCAGTGCCGCACGGCCGAATGCGTCGCGTCCCACCCGTACGTCGGGAACGAACAGGTCCGCGACGGCGTCCATGTCCCGTGAGTCGAGTGCCAGCGCGTACCGGTAGGGGAGTTGGCGGATCTCGGCGAGCGACTCCATGCGGTCGAGTCGCTCTTCGACCGTCTTCGGTGTCCAGGGTCCAAGTCGGCCCATGCTCGTCTCCTCCCGGGTGCCGGCGCGAGCCGCTACCGCAGTTACAGATTAATAAGTTAACCGATTTGAGCAAGCCTTTCGAGTGGGTTGTCCAAGCCGCCGTCAGCACTCGGCCGTCAGGGCGTGAGGATGATCTTGCCGGGGGTCGTGCGGGCTGAGGATTCGGCCAGCTCCAGCGCCGCGGCCGCCTCGGTCAGCGGAAAGCGGGCGGCGATCTGGGGGGTGAGAACGCCTTCGCGCAGCAGGTTGAGGACATGGGTGAGGTCCGTGCGCGTTCGGGCCCGGAACGCCTCGCGCTTGGCCGAGTCAGGCTTGCCGGCGCCCGCCCAGATGTCGTAGAAGCTCGCGTGCCTGCGTGTGGGCAGGTGGTTCCAGAACGCCAGCTTGGCCAGCAGCGGCAGGAAGTCGAGCAGTATGGGGCGGGCGTCGTCGAGCGCGGCAGCGATGCTGTACGAGACCAGCGTGCCGGTGCGGCTGAGCAGTCCGTAGGAGAGGGTGACGCTCACGCCACCGAGGTGGTCGAACGCGGCGTCCACGCCGTCGGGGGCCAGTGCGCGGACGCGGGCGGCCAGGTCGGGGTCGCGGTAGTCGATCGGCTCCACGCCGAGTGCGCGCAGCGCCTCGTGATGGCGCGGGCTCGCCGTGCCGATCACCTGGGCGCCGGCGTGCCGGGCGAGCTGGACCAGGATCGAGCCCACGCCCCCGGCGGCGCCGGTCACGAGGACGGTCTGTCCTTCCCGCACCTTCGCCTTGGCGTGGAGCATCTGGTAGGCCGTGAGGCCGTTGACGATCAGCGTCTCCGCCTCGTCCGGGTCGATACCGTCGGGCACCTCGACCAGATCTGCAGCGGGCAGCAGTACGGCCGTGGCCCAGCCGCCGGTCTTGGTCAGGGCCGCGACCCGGCGGCCGATGAGGGCGCGGTCCACGCCGGGGCCGACGGCCTCGACGACGCCGACGAGGTCGTATCCGGGCACGAACGGGAAGGCGGGCTGGCCGTAGTAGCGGCCCCGGCGCATCGCGCTCTCCGCGAAGGACACCGCGGTCGACTCGACCCGCACCAGCGCCTGGCCGGCGACGGGTGCCGGCAGTGTCCGCCGCACCAGTTGCAGGCCGCTCGGGGCGACCTTGCCCGGGAGCACCATCTCGGTGGCGGCCGTGGTGCCCTCTGCGGTGGCGTTCAACTCGGTCATGGCCGGCTCCTCAAGCAGTTGCGACTCTCAGTCGCTCTGTTAATGGTCGTAACTATGTGTCTGGCCGTCAGTGATTGTCAAGCGAAAGTGCTACGGGTCGTAACAGCAGCTATGGGTGACCCGAACTCCGACGGTCCCTTACGATGCGTCCATGACTAACCCACCGCAGACCATGAGCAGGCGCGAGCGGCTTAGGGCGCAGACCCTCCGGGAGATCGAGGACACGTCGTTCGCGATCATCGACGCGGACGGCATCCACGCTCTGACGATCGCCGCTCTGGCCCGGGGCATGGCGATGTCCGCACCGGCCGTCTACCGCTACTTCCCGTCGCGCGACGCGCTGGTGGCGCACCTGGTGACGCTCTCCTACCAGCAGCTCGTAGCGGCGATGAGCCAGGCGGTGGAAGGGAGCAGGCGGGCCCCCCGCGCGCGACTGCGCCAACTGGTCGCCTCATACCGCGACTGGGCCCTGCGACACCGGCGTCGCTACGGGATGCTCTTCGGCGAGCAGGCCGGGGACCTGCCCGGCGACGTCACCGAACACACGCCGCTCGACCAGGCGATGGCGCTGCTCATCGACCTGCTCACGGCCGTACAGGGAACCCCACAGGCCGACAGCGGCAGCGGCGACCGCACGCTCGATGGGCAGTTGCGGCAGTGGGCCCGTTCCCAGCAGCGGCCGGACACCCCACCGCGCGCCGCCCGCGCCGCCATCCTGATCTGGTCACGGGTGCACGGGATCGTGAGTCTCGAACTCACCGGCGTCTTCGACAACCGTCCCCTGGAGGCGCAGCGGCTGATCGATTCGGAGATCGACAACGCCGTCCGGTCACTGGAACCGGACGGTTCCTGAAGGGCGCACGGGCCGCTCCGGCGCTCCGCACCGTCTGCCATCTCGGGCGTTCTACGGCTGCCGTGAGGTGCTGTGGGCGGCCGATCCGTCGGTTTCAGCCGCCGCCTGGCACGGCTCGCGTTGGCGCACTCACGTAGGTGGTCACGTGCCGAAGCGCTTGCGTGTGACCGGCGGCCTTGTAGGTCGGTTCGGCGTCAGTCGGGTACCCGTTCCGCCACGGAGGCGGGCACAGGGCGCCCGGCTCGGCGGACCTGAGGAGGTACCCATGGGACTGCACGATCACGTCGTGGTGGTGACCGGAGCATCCAGCGGCATCGGACGGGCCACGGCCGAGGCCTTCGCCCGCAAGGGCTGCGCCGTGGTGCTGGCCGCGCGCCGCGAGGAGGCACTGGAGGCGGCGGCCAAGGAGTGCGAGAAGCATCGCGGGGCACGGACGCTGGTCGTACCGACGGATACGACGGACGCCGCGGCGGTCGAGAACCTCGCCCGGCGGGCGGTGGCGGAGTTCGGCCGGATCGACGTCTGGGTGAACAACGCGGCTGTCAACGCCTTCGGCCGCTTCGAGGACGTGCCGCTGGAGGACTTCCGCAAGGTCCTGGACGTCAACGTGATGGGCTACGTGCACGGAGCCCGGGCCGCGCTGCGGGTGATGCGGGAGCAGGGAACGGGCACGCTGATCAACATCTCGTCCATCGTGGGTGCGGTGTCACAGCCGTACAGCCACCCGTACAGCATGTCCAAGCACGCCGTCCAAGGGCTCGGTTCGAGCCTGCGGCAGCAGCTGCGGGTCGAGGGGATGAAGGGCGTGCACGTGTGCACCGTGATGCCCGCGACCATCGACACGCCGCACTTCCAGCAGGCGGCGAACTACACCGGACACAAGGTCGTTGCCATGCCGCCGGTCTACACCCCGGAACGCGTCGCCCGGGCGGTCGTCGACCTCGTGCGCCATCCTCGCCGCGAGGTGGTGGTCGGTCCGGCGGGCCGCGCCCTGGTACGCCAGTCCCGGATCATGCCCGGGCTCGCGGAGCGGACCATGGCACGGCAGACGGACAAGAGTCATCTCGATCACGACGAGGCCGCCCCGGCCACCCACGGAGCGCTGCACGTACCTGCTTCCGGGGAAGGCGCGGTGCGCGGCGGCTGGCACGGGCGGCGGCGCACCGCGATGCGCAGGACCGCCGTCGCCGCCGCACTGGCCGGAGCGGCCGTGACCGCCGGGCGCAAGATGACTCGGGCCGCGGCGGCTGCTGAGGGCGAACGGCTGCGGGTCCTGACACGGTGATGGGGCCGAGGCCTGGGGGCCCCGGCCCCGTGCCGGCACAACGTTGCCCGCCCGGTGCGACAGCGAAACCGGACGGGCAACGGCCGCCGCGACAGATCAGTGGCCCGTTCCGCGGGACTCCCGGGGCGCAGCGCCGTCAGCAGTCCCGCCCGGCCGGGCCCAGACCGTCTCCTGCCGCCCGGGTACACCAAGCGTCTTCATGACACTCCTTATGTCGGGCCATGAGCCGCCGCCGGAACACGGGTCCGGACAGCCTGGATGACGAACCCGCTGCGCACTCGCGCCGGCATGCGGGTCAGCGGGATCCGCATGTCCTGTTCGGGCACGTCGTACTCCAGCCGGGCCAGCCGCGGTCCGAGGGCCGCCAACAGCGCCACCGTGATGTCCTCGCCGGGGCAGCGGTGGCCGGTGGCCCGGTCCGCGCCGCCCTGCGGAACGAGTTCGTCGCGATGCGGCGGCCGCCCCACGAAGCGCTGCGGGGCGAAGGCGTACGGCTCGTCCCAGAGGTCGGGATCGTGGTTCTGCCCGTACAGGTCGAGCAGGATCAGGGTGCCGGCCGGGATCGGCTCGCCCTGCCACTCCAGATCTGTCACGGCCCGGCTGCCGAGGAAGGGCGCGAAGGGGTAGAAGCGCCGCAGCTCGTGGGCGAAGGCCACGGCGTAGGCGGGATCGTCCCCGCTCAGCCGTTCCTTGACTCCGGGGGTGCGCAGTGCGTGACCGGCGTAGGCGACGAACCAGCACACGGCGACGGTGGGACGGATGACATTGAGCAGTTCGACCGCGGCGGTGTGCGGGTCCAGGAGCCGGCCGTCGGCGTCCCGGTGGCGGACCACCGTCTCCAGCGCCGATCCGGCCGGAGCGGTGGCGCGCCCCGCCCGTACCTCTTCGACCAGGCCTCCCAGCCAGGCCTCACTGCGAGCCCGCGCCCTGCGTGCTTGCCAGTGGCGCGGTCCCGGCGTGGCGAAGCCGTCGACCATGGCGACAAGGTCCCGGGCCGTGGAATCCGCGTCGGCCAAGGGGATGCCGGCCCACTGGCACACTCCCCGGGTGAGAATCCGGCTCGCCTCGTCGAACAGGACGACCGGGCGGTGGGACCACGACTCCACCGCCTCGTCCCACACCGCCGTGACGCGGTCGACCAGCGCGGAGACCGTCTGCGGCCCGGTGAGCAGGGAGAGGAACACTCCCTTGCGTTCGCGGTGTTCCTGCCCGTAGAGGGTGTGCACGGCTCCGTGACCGAACAGAGTGCTCAGCACCGGACCGGGAAGCGCCGTACCGCGCTCCACATGCCGTTCGTCGTAGAAGAACCGCACCGCTTCCGGGCCGTGCAGGGCGACGGCGTGCTGTCCCATCAGTCGGGTGCGCACGAGTGGCGCAGTGGTATGGAGTCGACGGTCGGGCAGCCAGGTGTACCCCTTGGCGAGAAGTGCGAGCGAGCTGTCGGCAATCGGCGGACGACTCTGATTCATGGCGTGGCGGGTGCCCGCCGTCCCCGGCTGGAAACGCGGGCCTGACCGTACGCCCAGGGCTCAAGGCTGGTGCGGCGCTGTCTACGTGCCGCCTCTGGCCATACGGCGTACCTGCTGCGCGCTCTCGTGTGCCGCTCGCTCGGCCTGGGCGAGGGCGTCGGCGGCGGACCGGCTGTGTTCCTCGGCTTCCTGCTGTGCGTTCTCGGCCTGCCGGTACTTCTCGCGTGCCTGCTGCATCTGCTCCTCGATGGCGGACATCCGTCGGCGAGCCTGTTCGGTGCGCTTGCGTGCCCGCTGCAGCTCGGCGTCGACGTCCGCCTGGCGTGCCCGCTCTTCACGCAGGCGCTCCTCGGCCGCCTCGGCGGCCTCCCGCGCCCGGGCCAGCTGCTCCTGACGGGCGCGGCGCCGCTCGGCGAGTTCGTCCTTGGAGGACCGTGCCGGAGACGGAGACGCGAGGCGACTGCGCTTGCCCGGTTTCTTGGCCACTGGAGCGTTGTCCGGGCGGAACTCCGAGGGCGGGGTGAGGGCGTTGACCAGGCGGCCGCTCGCCCACTGACCGGCTGCGTCCGGATCTGCGAGTACGGCGCGCAGGGTCTCTTCCAGGTCCTGCTGGACCGGTTGCGACAGCCGTTGCCCGGCATCGCGGGCGAGCTGGGCGGTCTGCCGGGACAGGGCGGAGACGACGTGGCGGCGCTGTGTGGAGAGATCTTTGAGGCTTTCGGCGTCCAGGGCGTGATAGGCCTCGCGCAGCGCGCGCCCCAGTTCCAGGAACTTCCGGCTCTCTTCCGGCTGGGAGCGCAGCAGGAGGTTGGCCGCCCAGGCCGCGAGGGTGGGTCGGCGGGCGGCGCGGATGCGGCGGGCATCGTCCGCCCGGCCGGCTGTTCTCGCGGCGAGGGCCAGCGTCTCCCGTCGGGCGACGAAGTCGGACGGCGGCGTGGTGTAGAGGTCGTCGAGGACGGCTTCCACGTCGGGATCTTCGCCGCCCCGGCGGCCTGTGCGCGCGTTCAGAGTCTCCACACCTCCGGCTCGCCCGCGGCCCACTCGATCCGTCCCGGCTCGACGACGTCCAGCACGTCCCGGCCGGTCAGGCCCGAGTTCGGCGCGAGCACGGTGAGGGCATGGACGCTGAAGGCCGCGCCGGGCATCTGACCACCGATGCCCACCCTGCGTCTGCCCGCCCCGGACGGTGGGCAGACGATCATGCGGCGCCTCGTCGACATGGCACCAGCCTCACGCGCGCCTCACGGCCCCGCATCCCGACCGCGTCTGGATGACGGCGCTCGCACTGACCGACCCGCGACACGGTCGCGGGCACGGTCCGCTTCACCGCCGCGGGTGCCGGCAGCCGGCGTCCGCCCTGGCCTCGACGGCGCCCGGTCCCGATCTGGGCACCGGCCCGCACCCATCGCGAAGAGACAGATCTGTAGCTCGAGTCCGTCCTCGAACCCGGCGTCCGCGTCGCTGAACGCCAGATACGGGACGATGGAGGTCAGGAAGGGATCCGCCCAGTGCGTGGAACCGTCGACGTTGCCGCACTCGTTCGGGGCCCGTCGCGCTCACGGTGAGCGAAAACCCAGCTTCCCGGACCGCACCCACCTGGCGAGGCTCCTACCAGAGCTATGGGCCAATTTTCCTGTAGCGGCTGCCCTTTTCAGGCCTGCAGCTGGGCGAAGAGCGTTGCCAGGTCGATGAGGCCCCAGTGGTCGGTGAGCTTCCCTTCGGCCACCTTGAACATGCGGACTTCCAGCACCTTGATCGATCGGCCGGTGGCGGGAGTGCCGTTGAACGGTCCGGTGTTCGTGCCGGTGAGGACGAAGGTGATCGCGAACCAATCGCCCTCGGCGACGACACGGACCGGCGTGGCGGCGAAGTCGGGGACCGCGTCGAGGAACGACGCCAGCACCGCGCGGGTCTCCTCGACGCCGGAGGTTGTGCCGTCCGCGGCGTGGTTACGGAAGTCCGGCGCGTAGAGGGCGAACAGGGCGTCGAGGTCACGAAGGTTGACGCGCCTGACGTACTCATCGGCAAGTCGGTGCGAGTCGGCGGTTGACGTGCCGATTTCGACGTCTGAGGAAGACATGTGCTTCTCCAATGTGGAGGGACGGAGCGGCTCCGCCGGGGTGATGGACAGCGGAACAGGGTCGAACCGTGAGCTGTACGGGGTCACCATCGGGCCCGGGCCCTGGGTCGCTCGGCGGTGGTTATTGGCGGTCGGATCAGGCGGCACTTCGCACGCCCAGCAGGTGCCTCTGACCCCGTGTCAGCGGTTCGCCGCCCGAGTCGCGTGCCGACGTTTCGGTCGGCGTGGTCAGTTGGCGAGGAAGTTGGCCCCTCGGCGGCGGAAGCCTTGACGTGCTGCAGCGGCGTCCCGGACGGCCGTCATGGCGTCAGGGACAATGAGGCTCCCGGTCCGCCGGACTGCCCCGACCGCCTGCTCAAATCCATTGAGTGCCGCTTCGGCACGCCGTCGAAGTGAACTCGACAGCACCGGCCCCCCATGGGCGGTTCTCTGGTGAGCGTCAGACCTGTGCTCCCTTGAATGCGGTGACGATCTCGTCGGCGCTCACGATGGCGTGGGCGTAGGACGGGCCGTTGAGGTCGTGGGCCGCGTGCAGCATTTCCCGGGTCCATGCGGCGGTCGCTCCGCGTACCAGGGTCACGTGGTAGCCGAGTTCCATGGCGTAGCGGCTGGTCGACTCGATGCAGGTGTTTGCCAGCATGCCGACGGTCACCACATGGGTGATGCCGTGCTGCTTGAGCTGGAGGTCGAGATCGGTGTTGGCGAACCCGCTCTGTCCCCAGTGCTCGTGGACGACGACGTCGTTGTCCTGGGGAACGAAGTCCGGGTGCCAGTCGCCGCCCCAGGCTCCGTCTTCGAAGACTCGGTTCTGGTTGCCGCCGGCCTGGTCCGCGGTGAGGAAGTTCCAGTTCGCGTAGTTGCCCTCGCGCCAGCGGCGGTGCGGGACGACGAAGACCTGGATGCCGGCCGCACGCGCGGCGGCCGTCACCGCGCGCAGATTGTCGAGCAGGCCGACCTCCGTGGCCACCTCTTCGACCAGGGGCCACAGCTTCCCCCCTTCGGAGAGGAAGTCGTTGTAGGGGTCCATCAGGAGCAGCCCTGTGTGCGCCGGCTCGTACTGCGTGTCGGTCATGAGTCGTTCCTCCAGAAGGGCCAAGGGGTCCAGGTCCTGTGCCGCGGACGCTCGCTCGGCCCATCCACACCGTAACTCAATAAATCATAGTTACCAACTCTATTTTTCATAGGGATTCGTTCGATCTCTGCGATGATGGGAACGGAACGAGTTCACGAGGAGGACGACATGGGCGGCTGGTCGGAGATCACGAGCACGGAGTGCCCCATCGCGCGTTCGAGCGCGGTGATCGGGGACCGCTGGACGCTGGTGATCATGCGCGAGCTGACCATGGGCAACCGCCGCTTCGACTCGCTACAGGTCCAGACCCTGGCTTCGCCGCAGATGCTGACCAACCGCCTCAAGCGACTGGAGGCCGACGGCATGGTCGAGCGCCGGGCCTACAGCGCGAAACCCCGCCGCTACGAGTACCACCTGACCGCAAAGGGCGAGGCCTTCGCCTCGGTGCTGCTCGCCCTGCGGGCATGGGGCGAGACATGGTGCAAGGAGCCCGGGGAAGGCATTGCCGTCCACCACATCCACCAGGCATGCGGGCGCGAGGTGGGCCTGAGCGGCACCGTGTGTGAGGGGTGCGGCGAGCCCTTCACCATGGACGAAGTACTTGGTGAACTCAGCCCGGCCTTCGCGCGCGAACGCGAGGACAGGAGCACAGCGGCCAGGCAGGATGCCGAAGCCCGCTCAACCTGACGTCAGCTGTCGCCGAAGGGGCACAAGCGGTTGACCGCAGCCGAGCTGTCGCCCGACCAAGGACTGCAAGAGGGTGTCCGTGGCGGCCGGCGCGTCAGATGAGCGACTCTCGGCGGGCTGCTCCATCGCCGCTTCACACGCGAGGATTTCATGAGGATCCCTCCACGGGCAGCACTCACCCGCGATGCGCATCCAATCGACGAGCCGCCTTTCGCCCACCCCGGCAGCTGCAGGCTCTTTCCGTGCCTGCCTGCCTCTCAGTCGGCCACGCCGCCGCCGTAAAAGGTGGAGGGCGCGGGTGTTCAGCCGCGCACCAGTGCGTATGCGCTCGACGAGATCGGCGCTGGTGAGTGCCATCACGCCGACGGCGACCATGTCGGCGATGCCGTCTTCGATGTCCGTGGCGCTGATGGTGATGTCGGTGCCGGCACGGTTCCGGACGGGACCGGGTGACAGCCCCGAGGCGCCGGCAGTGCGCAGGGAACCCGTGGCGCCGGAGACAGCCCTGCTTCTAGGACAGTTCGCGCTTGAGGATCTTCCCGGTCGAGGTCATGGGCAGGGCGTCGACGAACTCGACGATGCGGGGGTATTTGTAGCCTGCGAACTGCTCCTTTCCCCAGGCTGTCAGCTCAGCCTCAGTCGTACTGTCCCCGGCCTTCTTGACGATGACGGCCTTGATCTCTTCCCCGTGACTGACGTGCGGAACTCCGATGACAGCGACCAAGGAGACTGCGGGGTGCTCCATGAGCACCTCCTCGAGCTCGCGCGGGTAGACGTTGAACCCGCCGCGGATGATCATGTCCTTGGAGCGGTCGATGACGGAGTAGAAGCCGTCCGCGTCCTTGCGAGCCAGATCTCCGGTGCGGAACCATCCTTGGTTGATGGCCTCCGAAGTCGCCTCGGGGCGCTTGTAGTAGCCCTTCATGACGTTGTAGCCCTTGATCGCGATCTCGCCGACCGCACCGGGGTCGTCTTCCACATCCGACCAGTCGTCGTTGATGAGCTTCATCCGGACCCCGTCAATGGGCCGGCCGATCGATCCGACACGCGGCTCCTCGCCGTACTTGGCGAACGACGCGATCGCCGCCGTCTCCGAGAGCCCGTAGCCCTCGAGGATCGTCACACCGAAACGCTTCTTGAACTCGTGATGGATCTTCGCGGGAAGCGCGGAACCACCGGACACGGCGATGCGCAGGCCGGCGGCCAGCCGGGCGACGTCAACGCTGTCGTCGAGCGCATCGAGCAGGCCCCAGTACATGGTCGGTACGCCGCCGAAGAAGGTCACGTCATGGTCGAGCATGAGCTCCAGCGCCTCTCGGGCGGAGAACCTGGCTTGCAGGACGAGTGTGCCGCCGAACCCAATCGCGCCGTTCTGGATGACCATCTGGCCGAACGCATGGAACAGCGGAAGGACGCACAGGTAGACGTCAGGCGTCACAGGGTCCGACTCGAACAGCTGGACACCAGCTCGGGCAATGTCGTACACATTCCGGTGTCTGAGCTCTGCTCCCTTGGGCTGCCCGGTGGTACCGGACGTGTAGAGGATGACCGCGGTGTCGTCGTCGGCCCGCTCGACCGTCTCGAACGTCTCTGGCTGCCCGGCGACAGCGGGGGCGTAGATCTGGTCCGGGGTGACGCCGTCCACAGTTGCGCCGCTGCCGATGAGGAAGAAGTGCGCGGCATGGTCGGCGTCCTGAAAGGCCGACCATGCCTCGCGCCCGATCGGGAGCTCTGCACTGCCTTCGAAGGCGAAGTACGCCGTCGCTTCGGAGTCGTTGAGGTGGTAGGCGATCTCACGCGCCTTCAGGAGCACGTTCACCGGCACGACAACCGCGCCGGCCTTGAGGATCCCGAAGTAGATCGTCGTGAACTGCGGGATGTTCGTGCAGGACAGGGCGACCTTCTCGCCGGGGCGGATGCCGCGCTCGGTCAGCAGGTTCGCCACCCGGTTCGACGCCGCGTCGAGTTCCGCGTAGGAGATTCGATCGCCACCGAAGACGATCGCGGTGCGCGCGGGATATTCCGACGCGCTGCGGGTCAGTAGACCGGACACGTTCCGGGTCGAACTTGTCATCAATGGCTCCTGGTCTGTGCGTAGTCGGGGCACCGAGTCCGTCCTGACGTCAGGTGGTCAGGAAGTCCTCGCCTTCACGCGTGTCGAGGCGTCCGAGGATGTTCTGGACGGTGCGATCCCGCGCCAGGCCGGAGTCCAACCCGGGTGCGATGAGTCCGCGGACTTTCGAGACCACGGTCCATCTGCGTGGACGAAAGACCTGTACGTCCCGGCGACACAGTCCTACGACGATGGCTTGCGCCGCTTGCTCGGCGCTGATGCGCTTGCGCAGGAACCGCGGTTGGGTGCCGAGCAGTGCCTGGGCTACGGGATCCTCGTCGAGGCCCTGCCGGGTCATGTCCGTGTTGATCACCGCGAAATACGCGGTCGTGACGCTGACGCCATGAGCGGCGAGCTCGACTCGCAGTCCACGGCCGAGCTGTTCGACCGCCGCCTTGCTCATGGCGTACGGGATGGCGCCGGCGCCGTTGACGAACGCGAAGACCGACGAGACCAGTACGAGCCGACCGCGGTTCTCGATGAGGCTCGGAAGGGCAGCACGGACCGTGTTGAGCGCACCCCCGACGTTCACGTCGAAGAGCCGGTCGACCACCGAAGGCGATGACGCCCGGAGGGTCACGCCCCGCCCGAGTACACCTGCGTTCGCGATCACGATGTCCAGGCGTCCTGCGTCCCTGACGACGGTCTCGACCGCTCGGGTCATGTCGCCGAGGTCGGTCACATCGCCGACCAGGTAGGTGACCCGCTCGTCGATCGCCTCGCCCGCCGCCGGGCGGTGCAGATCGATCACGAAGACCCGGGCGCCGGCGGCGGTCAGGGACCGCGCGGTCGCCGCGCCCAGGCCCCGGCCGCCACCGGTGACGAGGGCGACCTTTCCGGCGATCGACCGGTCGGGTCTCTCAGCCACCGAGGAACTCCAGAACCTCGGGGACGAACTCCCGGTGGTACTGGAAGACGCCACCGTGCCCGGAGTTCGGGTAGATCTTCAGCCGGGCGTTCGGGATCCGGCGGGCCATGTCGGCCGAGTTGCTGCTCGCCACCATGAGGTCGTGATCACCGTTGGCGACGAAGACCGGCTGGGTGATCACCGAGAGGTCGTCGGGTGCGTGCAGCCCGGCCGCGCGGATGGCCTTCAGCTGCGCGCGTCGAGCCTGCAGGGAGATCTTCTCGTCGCGATTCCGGGTGCGTTCCTTGAGCCGGGCGAGGTAGTCCTTCGCGGCCCTCTTGCCCTGCGCGTCGCGGGGGAAGAACAGGAACGTCCTGGCGTCTTTCAAGGTGAGCGCGGACTTTACGTACGCACTGACCGCGACCTTGTTGATCTCCTTGATGCCGCCGCCCCCGCGGGGACCGGTCCCGGCCAGGATGATCCGGCGCACGAGCTCGGGTGCCTGCAGGGCCACCATCTGTGCGACTCCGCCGCCGAGCGAGAACCCGAGGAGGTCGACCTTCTCGAGTCCCATCGCGCGGATGAAGGCGACGGCGTCGCGGCCCATGTCCGCGATGTCGGTCGGCACGGATCCTCCGGACGCGCCGACCCCGCGGTTGTCGAACGTGATCACCCGGTGACGGGCGGCGATGCCGTCGATGATCCTCGGGTCCCAGTCGTCAAGGACAGCCATCAGGTGGTGCAGGAACACCACCGGAACACCGCCGGTCGGACCGAGTTCGCGATAGGCGAAGGGCACCCCGCCGACGTCGATCGTGCGGGTGGGAACGTCGATCCACTTCGTGCTCTTTGTCGTCTTCATCTGACCTCACCGGATACGGCGCGAGGACCGCGGCTCCGTGTAGTTATATTACGCTCGTTTGCCTTACGGTTGTAATAGATACACGCCGGAACGGGGTGGTGGCAAGGGTTGTGCACCACTGGGGTTGTCACCGAAGGCTCAGGTCCGACGAACCGTCGCGAAGACGTCTCGACCGTGCGCGCTCTTCATTCGCGGGTTCGCGGGCAAGGCGCGGGGTGATGCCTACCCAAGTCGCCACCGGGCAGAGGAAGTCACCCGGCTCGAGCCGACAGCATCTCGAGCGGACCTACGCACGAGACGCCGGCGGGGGGTCCACCTGGCAGGCCGAAATCTCTACCGGTCCGGGCAGCTTTCTCGCACGGGCGTCGGTGACGGCCTTGTTCGTCGCTGGTGCCGCCGCAGCCCTGGCAGCGGGGTTTCCTGTCGTCGGCATGCCCGCGGGTTCTGCCGGCGGCCTCGGCCTCGATCTGTGCGCGGACGGCCGGTAGTTTGGCAAGGCGCGTTTCGCGGTGGTCGAGCTCGGTGGGCAGGTCCACGTTCTTGCAGTCGGAGCCGAAGGCCTGGTCCTCGGTTCTCGCTGGCCTCCGCCTCGACCGGCAGGGGCCCGGCCCTCTCCTCCGAAAATGGCGATCTCGGCCTTGAGTTGTCATTCCTCGCGTCGCGCTTGGAGGCGTTCGCCTCGAGCTCGATGCCGTCCCAGGGTGACGCGTCCTTGACCATGCCGAGCTTCATGGCGAGGCGCAGGGACGACGAGCCCACCCTGCCCCAGCGACCGTGCTTCCGCCCCTATGGCCAGCCGACGCTGCCGCTCGTCCAGGTGCGGCAACAACACCTGAAACTTCGCAGCCAGGACGGCCTCGATCCCCTCTGGTCTCCCCACACCAGAGCAACGAGTCCCGCAGTTGGAAGCCACGACTTGTTTCCCGGCAAGCCTTAGGCACCGTTTCTTTTGGCCTGGGGTGGTCGTTGGTCAGTGCATGGCAGACCTGGTCCAGCGGCTGGTACCGGACGAGTTGTGCGAGCTGTTTCGCCGGGTGGTACCTCCTACGGAGGTCATACGTCCCCAGGGCGGGGGCCGACGACGGGCGGGCGACCGCGAGACGTTGGCGGCGATCATCTTCGTGGCCACGTCGGGCTGCACCTGGCGGCAACTCCCGCCGGCCTTCGGCCCGGCGTGGCCCACGGTCTACCGGCGCTTCGCGCAGTGGAGCCGTGCCCGCGTCTGGGCCAGACTGCACCGCGTCATCCTCGACGAACTCGGCGCGCTCGGTGAGCTGGACTGGTCCCGATGTGCAATCGACTCGGTAAGCGTCAGGGCCGCAAAAGGGGGCTACTGACGGGACCAAATCCGACCGATCGCGGCAGCCGGGATCGAAGATCCACCTGATCACCGACCGAAAAGGACTGCCCCTGTCCCTGGGTATCTCCGCAGCCAACCTGCACGACAGTCAGCGCCTGGTGCCGCTCGTACGAGGCATACCGCCGATCCGGTCCCGCCGGGGCCCGCGTCGCAGGCGACCTGGGAACTCCATGGCGACAAGGGATACGACTACGACCACCTGCGCCGATGGCTCCGCAGCCGCGGCATACGCCACCGCATCGCCCGCAAAGGCATCGAATCCTCACAACGACTCGGCCGCCACCGATGGGTGGTCGAGCGAACGGTGTCCTGGCTGGCAGGCTGCCGCCGTCTCCACCGCCGCTACGAGCGCAAGCCCGAGCACTTCCTGGCCTTCGTGGGCATCGCTGCCCTCCTCATCGGCCATCGGCGCCTCACACGGATCCGATAACTCACTGGTCAGAGGTGTTCCCCTCGGTCAGGATTCGCTCATGGACGAGCCAGCCACCATCGCCTGGAAGTACGCGGCGAACCCCATCTGCGAGGAAGACCTGCCCATGTTGGCGGCCCACCTACTGGCTGCCGGCCATGACTCTCCTTCACTGCGCGACCTGGCTGGCCGTTCCCGGCGCGAGCACCCAGCAGAGATCCGCCAGCTCTTCGGGGACACCATGGAGGAGCTCGGGATCCAGATCCCGGACTACGAGACCGCTGAACGCTGCCTCCTGCATCACATGGCGACAGAGCTGACCGCCGGTGCCTTGTCACCGAAGATGGTCGCAGATCGAGTCTGGCAGGGGATCGAGGCGTTGACAGATCCTGAGCGGGAGTTCGTGGCGGCCGTGGGCCTGGAGTACCACCTCGACTTCATGTCCCCCGAAGAGGTCCGGGCCTGGGAGAACGCTGTACACCTCGCCGCAAAGGCTCTGGCTGGAACAGCCTTTCCACACACGCAGTGACACCAGCCATGGCCACGCTCACCACTCACCAGCCAGCCCTCACGCACACCAAAAGAAACGACCTCTTAGAACTCTTAACGAAATGATCTCCAAGGTGGCTGGATCACTCCGGGACTGATGATTCGGGGTGCGGGGTGGATCGGCCGAAGCCGTGGGAAGGTGGCGACGAGTTGTGGGTGGTTCACGCTCCGCTGGAGAGAACGTAAATGCGTCGACAGCGCCCCTCAGTCCCCGGCAAAGTGGCCGTCCGTGACGAGCAGTGAACTGTGGCCCCGTGAGACCGCCGACCGCTACGACGCCGAGGAGGCCGAAGCGTCCTCGGCTGCCGTCCTCGGACCGACCCTCGCCTTCCTCGCCGAGCTCGCCGGAGACGGCCGGGCACTGGAGTTCGCCATCGGTACCGGACGAGTTGGAGTCCCACTCCGGGAACGCGGCGTGCCGGTAGTGGGCATCGAACTATCCGAGCACATGGCAGCGGTGCTGCGGCGCAAGATCGACGAGGACACGCTCCCGGTAGTCATCGGTGACATGGCTACCACCGTCGTTCCCGGTGGGTTCACCCTGGTCTATCTCGTCTACAACACCATCACGAACCTGCTCACTCAGGACGAGCAGGTCGAGTGCTTCCGCAACGCCGCACGGCATCTGGAGCCCGGCGGCCGATTCGTCATTGAGCTGGGTGTGCCGCCGCTGCGGTTCCTGCCGCCCGGCCAGGTCGCGGTACCGTTCGATGTCTCCGAGCAGCATCTCGGCTTCGACACCTTCGATCTGGTCGAGCAGATTCTCGTCTCGCACCACCTCACCCGCGACGGCGACGACGGCCGCTACCGCCGCGACAACTCCCGACACCGGTACGCCTGGCCGGCAGAGCTCGACCTGATGGCGCGGATCGCCGGCCTTGAGCTTGAACGTCGCGTCGCGGACTGGGACGAGAATCCGTTCACCCAGGGCTCCGCGAAGCACATCTCCGTGTGGCGCAAGCCAACCTGAGGTCGGCCACCGGGCTGTCAATGTAGGCCGTGCCTGTCTTGAAGCTCCTGTCAGGAGTTCAGGCGTCACCAGCAGAGCAGTGCGCATCCGAGGGTGAGGAAAGCTTCGTGGATGTCGTCGCGTATCTCCCAGCGGATCCGCAGGCGGCGGAACCAGTGCAGGTGGGCGAATGCTCGCTCCACGACCCAGCGTTGGGTGCCGAGTCCGGAGCCGTGCTCGGTGCCCCGACGGGCGATCAGCGGCTTCACGCCGAGATCCCAGACGAGGCGGCGGTACTTGTCGTGGTCGTAGCCGCGGTCGCCCAGCACCACGCCCGGGCGGTGCCGGGGCCGGCCGCGCTTGCCTCGCACCGGCGCACCGCCTGAAGCAGCGGAATCAGCTGGGTGACGTCGTTGCGGTTGCCGCCGATCAAGGTGGCGGCAAGCGGGATACCGGTGGCGTCGGTGATCAGGTGGTGCTTGCTGCCCGTCCTGCCCCGGTCAACGGGGCTTCGTCCTGTCTTGGATCCCCCTTTCAATGCCCGTATGTGGGAGCCGTCGACGGCCGCCCGGGAGAAGTCCAGGGCGTTCGCCCTGCGAAGCTTGGCCAGCAGGACCTCGTGCAGCCGGGGCCAGACTCCAGGCTCGGTCCACTCGGCCAGGCGGCGCCAGCAGGTCATGCCCCAGCCGAAGCCGAGTTCCTGCGGCAGATGTTCCCAAGCGATCCCCGTGCGCAGGACGAACAGGATGCCCTGGAATACCAGTCGGTCCGGATGCCGCCTTCGCCCGGGGTGCCGCGGCCGACGCTCCACCTTTGGCAGCAGCCGCTCGATCACCGCCCACAGCTCGTGGTCGACTTCCCGCGGCTTCGGCCGAGCCACTCCAACCCTCGATCATCAGTCCCGGAGTGATCCAGCCACCTTGGAGATCATTTTGTTAGGAGTTGACGGTTCCAGGCTGTCAGTCGGTTGGCGGGTCCCGGAAAACGGGGTTGTCCGGGCGGTAAGGCACCTCCAGTACCACCGATACGACACAGTCGTTTTCGGGCGCCGTGTCGACGTAGCGCACGATGTGCTCCAGCGAACTGTCCCGCGGAGCGGAACACAGTCCCCGGGCCACGGCCTGCCAGCGCGCGGCGAGCCGGGCCGGACGGCGGGCCCTCAGCCATGCCTGGCGGCCAGGTCCGTCGGGCACGCCGAGTCCGAGTCCGACGGGGAAGCGACAGATTGCGTACACGACGAGATCGCCTCGCCCGACGGCGGCGTAGTGCAGTCGTCGGCCGGCCGGAGAGCTCGCGGTGAAGTCATGGGGCCGGCCGCAGTGCGGACAGGGGCCGTCATCGAGGACGACGGCCCCTGGGGCGGCGTCCAGCATCTGCCCGAGGAGTAGCCGCAGCCCCGCGCGGACCATGAGGAGGCGCTCTCCTTCAGGGCCCGTCATCTCCGCTGCAAGGCGGGCTTCCTCCTCGGGGGCGAGCCTTTCGCGCAGGGCTCGACGGTCTTGCGGCGACAGCGTCGACACCACGAACGTGCGCAGTGCGAGGGGGTCGAGGTCCCCGTCTCGCTGCGCGGGGTCGAGAACGAGCGGTGGCGCGGGCAGCGGAGTCCGCCGCGCACCCCAGCCGCCGTCGGGATTTGTCGCAGGCACGATGGGAAACGACGCGGGCAGGGGAGTGACATCTCGCTCCACGCGTTCTTCCACCAGGTCTGTCACTCCCCTTCGTCTGTGTGAGTCGGTTGGCGGGTCCCGGAAAACGGGGTTGTCCGGGCGGTAGGGCACCTCCAGCGCCACCGATACGACACAGTCGTTTGCGGGCGCCGTATCGACGAAGCGCAGGATGTACTCCACCGAACTGTCCCGCGGAGCGGAACACAGTCCCCGGGCCACGGCCTGCCAGCGCGCGGCGAGCCGGGCCGGACGGCGGGCCCTCAGCCATGCCTGGCGGCCAGGTCCGTCGGGCACGCCGAGTCCGAGTCCGACGGGGAAGCGACAGATTGCGTACACGACGAGATCGCCTCGCCCGACGGCGGCGTAGTGCAGTCGTCGGCCGGCCGGGGAGCTGGCGGTGAGGTCATGGGGCTGGCCGCAGTGCGGACAGGGGCCGTCATCGAGGACGACGGCCCCTGGGTCGGCGTCCAGCATCTGCCCGAGGAGGAGCCGCAGCCCCGCGCGGACCATGAGGAGGCGCTCTCCTTCAGGGCCCGCCGTCTCCGCTGCAAGGCGGGCTCGTTCCTGGGGGGTGAGCCTTTCGCGCAGGGCTCGACGGTCTTGCGGCGACAGCGTCGACAGCACGAACGTGCGCAGTGCGAGGGGGTCGAGGTCCCCGTCTCGCTGCGCGGGGTCGAGAACGAGCGGTGGCGCGGGCAGCGGAGTCCGCCGCGCACCCCAGCCGCCGTCGGGATTTGTCGCAGGCACGATGGGAAACGACGCGGGCAGGGGAGTGATGTTCGGCTCCAAGGGTTCCATCAGGTCTGTCACTCCCCTCCGTCGGCCCTGCGCCCATGCTAGTGCTGTGAGCGCGGCAATTCGCCGGGTCGTTCAGGCTGCGGTGGCCTTGGGGCGTCCGCCCCAGCGGATGCCCTTCTCGCTGCGGATGCGGGTGCGTTCCTTGCGTTCGGCGGCCAGGACGGCCGGGTGGCGGGCATTGGCGTTGCGCCAGCGGAGGTAGGCGTGCAAAGTCCGGGTCTGCACGGTGTGGTTGGGGTGATTCGAGTTGGCGATGGTGAACTGCCGCAGCGGTCCGAAGTGGGCTTCGATCGGGTTCGCCCACGAGGCATAGGTCGGGGTGAAGCACAGCTCGACTTTGCTCCTCTTCGCCCAGCTGCGGATGTCGGCGCCTTTGTGCGCGGACAGGTTGTCCAGGATCACGTAGATCGGTGCGCCGTCCGGGCGGGCAGCGCGGATCGACTTGAGCGCGGCCAGCGTGTTCACGGCTCCCTTTCGGTGGTTCACGCCCCATAACGTGTCGTCGCCGACCGAGTAGCAGCCGTGGAAGTAGCGCACACCGTGGGTGCGGTGGTAGGTCGCAGGGACGCGGTCGGGCCGCTTCGGTGGGGCTCAGCAGGCAGGTCCCACCGGTGGGCCGGATTCCCAGCGGGCCGAACTCGTCGAAGGCGAAAACGCGGCGGCAAATTGCTCCAGAACGTGCTTGATGCGGTCCAGCTTGGCGTCACGTTCGGGGTCGGTGGACTCCTTCCAAGTCTTGGTCCGTTGAAAGGTGACGCCGCGGCGGGCCAGCAGGCAGCGCAAGGTCTCGTGGCCGATGCGGATCACCCGGCCGTGAACCTTGCGCAGGTAGACGACGAGTTTGCGTAACGACCAGCGGGTGAAGGGCTGGCCGAGCCTGGCCGGTCGGGTGGTGGCCGTCGCCGCAACGAAGTCCTCGTCGTCAGGGCTGAGCAGGCGGGGACGGCCTCCCGCCCACCGAGGGTCCAAGCAGGCCAGGCCGATCTCATTGAATCGGTGGATCACATCGCGCACTGTGTCTTCGTCGGCCGCCACGAGTTGGGCGATCACGGGCGTTCCCGCCGGCCGCTGCCAGCAGCATCATTGCCCGCCGGTAGCGCACCGAACTGGTGTTGCCCCGGCGCACGATCTGCTGCAGCTTCTGCCCCTCCTGGTCGGTCAGCCTGCGCACACGGACGGGCTCAGCCACCGCGCCTCCAGCGGTCGGATAGGACGTCACCCCACATCCAACCGCCGCGACCACCAAACCGGTGAACCTGTGCGGTCACAGCACTAGCCGCACTTTCCGGCGCAGCCAGCCAGAACCGGTCCGAGGTCGAGCGCACGCCGGCCAAATCCGCGACGAACCGGGCCAGGTGGTGCTGGGTCAGCCAGTTGTCCAGCGACGGGAGCAGCCGCACCTGATGCCCGCCGCACGGCCCTGCGGTCGCCACTTCTTCACCGGCTCGACCTCGGCAGCCCATCCCCGTCACATCCGCGAGCTCACCGGCTGGCTGGCCTCGCGCCCGAAGTCTGACCTGAACAGGTGAAGTCGGTGTGGACGCCCAGGCCTTGACGCCGCCAACCCTGCTGCGGCTGCTGGCACCGGGCGACCGGCCGCCGACTAGGCGTCCCCGCAGACGCGCTGTCCGTGCCGGACGCCTACATCAAGGCTCTCTGGGGCGACACCGCGGCACGGTGTCCGCACCCCAAGCACCGCCCCAACGGCCGGACTCACCTACCGAATCTCGGAGGCCCGCACACCGACCGGGGTCGGTTTGATGCGCAGGCGTGGATGGCGGGTTTCAGAATCCGCCGGGGGTGCGGCCGAGGGTGTTCTGGGAGTCGGCCGGGTCGGGGCCCTGTACCGCGCCGACGTACAACTCGACCTGGGACTTGAACCGATCGACGGCGGCGCGGTCGCTCATGAACCTGGGGAAGGCGAGGGGGTCGGTGGTGGGGTAGTCGGCGAGGGGCTTCAGCCCCGCGGGCGGGGCGACATCGGCGCGTACCGACCAGGTGAAGCTCGCGATGACGTTCTGCTGAGCCTGTTGGGAGAGCAGCCAGCTCATGAACAGTTTGGCGGTGGCCTGGTGCCGGGACCGCCGGAAGATGGCGGCGCGCTGTGCCCAGGACGGGAATCGGTCGTGGCGGGGCAGCACCTGGACGCTGTTGGGACCCGTGCCCCCGGCTCCGGCCGGGCTGGCAAGGTAGGTGCCGTCAGTGACGCCGCTGATCGACCCCAGCAGGCCGCGCACGTAGGTGGGCCGCTGCGCGGCGAACTTGTCCAGCCAGCCCCAGCCGTACTGGTCGACGAACAGCTTGTACTGGAAGAGCACCGCGTCGTCGTCGTTCGGCCAGGTGGAGACGATCTTGTTGGTGAAGACGGGGCTGAGCAGGTCGGTGGCACGGAAGTCGTTCGGGTCGGCCGGCACTTGATGGATGCCGACGATCGGGGCGAACGCCCCGTAGTAGGCGCCTGTCCAGTGGCCATCGGGGTCCTTGGCGTTGTCGAACACGTTGTCCCAGCCGACCGGGCGGTACCGCAGGAGTTCGCCCATGGCCTTCCAGCGGTCGAAGTCGTGTGTGGTCTGCAGGATGGCGAGGTCGGCGACCAGGTTGCCGGTGGCGAGTTGATTGTCGATGCGCGCGTCGTGGTACTTGCTCAGGTCGGTGATCGTGTTGACCTGGATGCCAGGGAACTGCGTTAGGAAGGCCTGCGGGATGAAGTCGAAGAATCCGGGGGCGTCGCCGCCCATGTAGACGGTCAGTCGTCCGCCTTCGTCCTTGGCCGTGCGGTACAGGGCCTGGAGCTGTTCCTGTTCACCGGCCGCCGCTTGGCCGGAGGGCGCGGCGGAGGCCGTGTTCGACGTCATGGCCTGAAGACCGGCCGCGGCGGTGCCGAGCGCCGCGGTCCGGAGGAGCGTCCTTCTGCTGAATCCCATCGTGGGTACCTCTCGCTACGCAATCGGCTTCAAATTTGAAGTCGTTCGCCAAGGTACTACCCTCTACTTAAAATTTGATGAAGGAGGTGGCGCCGTGGGTCACACGCGATGGTTGACCGGCGAGGAGACGCGGGCCTGGATGGCGTTCTTCAGCGCCGCCGCGCTGCTGAACCGGCGCCTTGACCAGCAGCTGAAGGACGACGCCGACCTGACCCACGTGCAGTACGAAATCCTTGCCAGGCTCTCCGGAGCCGAGGGCCGGGAGCTGCGCATGACGGAACTCGCCGAGTCGGTGTACGCCTCCCAGAGCGGCGTGACGTACCAGATCACCCAACTGGAGAAGGCGGGGCTGGTACGGCGCCGGATCTGCCCGAGCGGCCCTCGTGCCGTGTACGCCGTCCTGACCGACACCGGTTTCGCCACGCTGGAGCGGGCGGCCCCGGGCCACGTGACCGCGGTCCGCGAGCTGCTCATCGACGTCCTGACCCCCGAGCAGCTCACTGCCTTGGCCGACGGTCTGGGCAGGGCTCGCGACCGCATGCTGGGGCAGTGAGTCGGCACTCGCCACACCTCAGGATGTGGAGGTCAGCCACGCTGAAGGTGCTGACCTGCGACGGAGGGCGACCCCGACGAGCTCTAGAAGTGCGGCCAGAAGGGTCGCGGGCGGATTCGAGACCCTGCGGGCCGACTCCGCCGAGCTCGGCTCGTGCGCTGTCTTCCTTCTGCCTATCTCGGTGGGCCGAAAGAGTGCCGATCACCGGACGATGTCCATGGAAGCCCGGCTATCACAGCGGCTCGGGGCGCTCTGCACGCCGCGGTCTCCCTCACCACTCTGCTTGCCGCGCTGACGTGGAGCGTGACGCTCGGTCAACCACTGGCGCGGGTCAGGTGCGGCTTCCCGCCAGTCATGGCGCAACTTGAAAACGGTTCTGGCGGCATTTTCGTGAAGAATACGGCAGAGGCGAAACCTTGCGTGAAAGTGAAGTGCGATCGGTGCGTGGCAGGCCATAGCGTCCTGGGATGAGCAGCTTCAACACGCACCGGAGACGGGTGTACGACGAGGGCCTGCCGACGCGCGTCCGGCATACGAATCTTCGGTCGTGCCTCGTCCACTTCGCGCCCTACGGCTTCCGGGCCACGTACCACCATCTCTGCCTCAGCGCGGGGATCCCCAAGGATCTGGAGAAGGATCCGAGCTCGCTCATACGTGCCGTCGAGGAGTTGCACCACGCACGACAGCTCTGGCTCGCCGATGAGCGGGCCTATGCCAACAGTCGCCGAGCGGACAAAGCGCGTGGCTTTCGGCAAGTGAAACGAGACGAGTCCTGGAGAGGCTGGCAGCGTGGGTGGGGGAACATTGCCTACTGTCCCGAGCCGACGATTCATCCCGACGAGCCGCTGCCGGCGGTGGTCGAGCGGGTGCTCCGTTCGTCGGTGGCGCCGGATGAGGCTCCTGTACTGACGTGCCGTGTGTGCGGAAGCCTGGACGACACCATCGTCTGGTACGACGGTGCCTACCGGATCCATCGGCTGTGCAGGGAATGCGGGGTCAGTCTCGCGGTGCAGCGGGCCGACGGACCCGACCCGCTGGTGGCGGTCGACCATGCCCGGCAGTGGAAGGAGATCTGGAGGCTGCGCAACGAATCTCCTCGCGGCTGCCCGAGCTGAGTTTTCGGCCGGGCGGCGGCATCAAGGGCGGGGGAGAACCCGCGGTTCACCAAGGTCGAGAACGGCGCCGGCCGGCTCCGGCCGGGTGGGTGCGTGACGCCGTCGATTTCGGCGGCGCATGTCACCCGAGGACGCCGGGTGCCGTTGTGCCGGAACGCTTCCGTGCTCGCCGTGACCTGCGGGCCCGCGTGGTCCGTCGGTCGCGGCGGCGCTGATCGGGTCCGACGGGCCCGTAAGCGGGCCGACCGAACAAGCACAGTCCGAGGCGGCGTCTTCCGCCGGGTTGAGCAAGGCGCCGGTCGAACTGCCGGTGCCCTTGTGGTGTCCGGTCTGTCCACCGAGGGCTGCAACGCCCCGCCGCAGCCCCAGAGGGCGGTCTTGGAGGGCTTGCAGGTGCAAGACGTCCTGGGATGCGTCCGCTTGCAGAACGTGCGGCGCGCTTCAGCGAGGCAGCAGGACGCTGACCTGCCGTCGAATGTCCTGCACGAGCTCTTCGACGCTCAAGGTGATGTTCACGCTCGCCGCCATGCTGAGGAACATCACGGCGGACACGATGTGCGCCAGCGTCGCGGCATCGCCCTCTGTGACCCGCTCGTCTCGGCGCAGCACGGCGGCGATGGCCTCCTCGGCCTGCGCGGCGATGGCGAGTGCTTCGCCGTGCCGGGGCTCCTCGGGGTCGCCGAAGACCGCCTCTCGCATGTAGGTGCGTCCGTTGTCGATCTGGGTGCGGTTGCACTCCACGATCGGCCGGACGATCGCCAGTACCGCGTCGAGCACGCCCGGGGTGGTCTCGGCTTCCGCCCGGCCCCGGGCGAGTGATTCGGCGTACTTGACGTTCTGCACGAGCAGGAGAAGTTCGCCCTTGGTCTTGGCATACAGGAACAGTGTCCCGGTGCCGATGTCGGCCTTGTCGGCGATCTGCTGGGTCGTGACCTCGTCCACGCCGCGTTCGGCGAACAGCTCGCTCGCGGCGGCAATGATGCGCTCGAGTTTGTCCCGCTTGTTCCGCTCGCGCCGTCCGGTCGGCTGGGAGGCGAGAGACATGGCGGTGCCCTCCGGGAATAGATTCTGACTAGACTCAGTTGTGAACGTAGTCATTAACGTGTCGGCTCGAAAGTGTCTTCGCTCATGCTCCCACAGCCGGGAGCGGAGCCATTGCTCTCTCCGTGCGGAGCGATGGCGCCGACCGCGCGCTTCGTACCCCTTGAAAGGAACGCCCATGCCCTCCCTCAACGGAGCAGTCGTCTTGGTCACCGGAGCGAACGGCGGCCTCGGAACCCACTTCGTCCACGACGCCCTGGCTCGCGGAGCCACCAAGGTCTACGCCACCGCCCGTTCCCCCCGGACCTGGGACGATGAGCGCATCGTCCCCCTCACGCTCGATGTCACCGATCCCGCGTCGATCGACGCGGCTGTCGCCGCCGCGCCGGACGTCACCATGCTCATCAACAACGCGGGCGCGGTCCCGCCGAGCGCGAGCCTGTTCGACGTCAGCGAGGCAGACATCCGGGGGAACATGGAGACGAACTTCTTCGGCCCCGTCTTCCTCGCCCGCGCCTTCGCACCGATCCTCGCCGCCAAGCCGGATTCGCTCCTCGTCGACGTGCACTCCGTTGCCAGCTGGTACGCCTTCGGCGGCGTCTACAGCGCGTCCAAGGCCGCACTGTGGTCGGCCACCAACTCTTTGCGCATCGAGCTCGCGCCCAAGGGCGTCCACGTGACGGGGGTGCACATGGGTTATGTCGACACCCCTATGGCCGAGCACGCCGAAGGCCCCAAGTTGCTGCCGGGAGAGCTGGTGACCACGGTCTACGACGCCGTCGAGGCCGGCGCGTACGAGGTCCTGGCCGACGAGTTGACCGTGCAGGTGAAGTCGGCCCTGAGCGGCCCGGTCGAGGCGCTCTACCCGGACCTGCAGAGCACGAACGCCTGAGTTTGTTCTGCGGCCCCGACATGGTCCTTTCACGTCGGTCCATGGCGTTCGAGCGGCTGGCCGGCGTCGAGGAGGTGTGCGCCGCCACGATCGTCGGGTCGCCGCGATGGTGGCCCCCCGACAGACGAGCACCGCCGCAGCATCTGCTGCGTCGGTGCTCGCTTCGTGATGGGGGTCAGAGTTGCTGGTTGGCAAGGCCGATGTAGTGCCCGAGGCGGTACTCGAAGTCGATGCCCGCCTGCTCGACGAAGGCCTGCGTGCCGACGGCGCGGACGAGGAACCCGGGGAGGGCGAGGGAGTGGGCGAACTCGCCGTAGGCGGCGACCAGATCCTCGTCCGGGGGCAGGGATGCCCGGTTGATCTGGGCTTTGGCCGAGGCGAGTGAGGTGCGGTCGAAGGAGGCGAGCCGGCCGACGATCGTGTCGACGAAGCCGTCGAGTTCGCTGTCGGGGAGGGCACGGGTGATCCAGCCCCAGCGTTCGGCGGTGTCGGCGTCGTAGTCGTCGCTGGTGAGGATGGCTTCGAGGGCGCGGTCGCGCCCGATGGCCCGGGGGAGGCGTTCGGTGCCGCCACCGCCGGGGAGCAGTCCGCTGCCGACCTCCGGCTGCCCGAAGATCGCCTTCTCCCGGCTGGCGTACCGCAGATCGAGGGCCAGGGCGAGCTCGTTCCCGCCGCCGCGGGTGCGCCCACGGATGGCCGCGATGGTTATGTAGGGCGCTTTGGAGAGTGCCAGGACCAGGTTCGTCCAGGCCGGCACCTCGTTCTCGTCCTCGGGGGCGGGGAAGTCGGCGGCGGCGGCCAGGTCGAAGTGGTTGTAGAAGAAGTCGGGGGTGGCGCTGTCGAACACCACGACCTGGATGTCCGGGTCGGTGGCCAGCTTCTCGACGATCTCGGTGAGGCGCAGGACGGTCTCGCCGACGATGAGGTTGACGGGCGGGTTGGCGAAGGTGATCTTCGCGACCTGGGGTGAGCTGCGCTCGTAGTGGATGGTGCTCTGCTCGCTCATGGTCTGGCTCCAGATGTGTGATGGGTGTCGACGGCCGAAGGGGCGTCAGGGGGAGGGAGGCTTGGGGGATGGGGAGGCATGGGGGATTGCCGAGCAGGTCCGGCGGCTCTGCTGCCGGCCGTTGTCGCTCACTCCTGGTAGTGCGGGACGATGTCGCCGTTCTTGACGTAGGTGAGGGCGGCGGCGACGTCGTAGGCGTGGATCGCGGAGACCAGAGGTGCCGGCCGGCTGGACTGGTCCTGGATCACGTGGCCGGTGAAGAAGGCGTCCCGTGCCGCGGTGTCGGGGGAACTCGAGGGTGAGCGAGGCGTGGAAGCGCTGGTCGTGGGGTTGTCGTGGGCGACGTTCGGGGTGTCCTACAGCTTTTGGATCCAGGGCAGGAGCGTCTGTGTACGCAGTTCCTTCAGCACTCCGGTGCCGGCGACTGCGCGGGCGAGCTGCTTCTTGACGAACTTCCGGGACACACCCGCGCCGACCCGTCCTTGCGGCGCAGACAGACGAGGACGAGGGCACCGACCTTCTCGCCCGGGCCTGCGACGTCGTACCAGCGGGACGAGTTCGGCGGGCCGCCGTAGAGCAGGGTGCGACGGAACACGTTGATCTCGTCCGCGTAGGCACCCGAGTTGTGCTCGGCGAGGTGGATCTGGCGGTACTCCTCCAGGCCCGGGCTGGCGGAGATGATCCCCGAGTGCGGGCCTTTCCAGTGGTCCATGCCGGTCTGGCGGGGCGGGTCGGTGCGCATCCACAACAGGATCGAGCAGGTGAGGTGCTTCTTGACAGCCAGTTGCACGGCGCTTGCTGGCATGCTCATGGTGTTGCCCTCCTCTCCCTGGCCGACTCTTCCCCCCCAGACGGTGGTCATCGGGCGAGGAACTCGACCGCGAACGGGGCGAACTCGTCGTAGTACTGGAAGATGCCGCCGTGACCGGAGTCGGGGTAGATGATCAGCTCGCTGCCCTTGATGCGCCGGTGCAGGTCCTCGGAGAGGACCGAGGGGACCATGCGGTCGTTGTCGCCGTTGGCGATCAGCGTCGGGTGGGTGATCTTCGACAGGTCGTCCGGGGTGGAGCGCCCCCACTTCGTGATCGCCTTCAGCTGCGTCTGGAACGCCTTGAACTTGATCTTCGCGTCGCGGTCGACGGTGCGCTCCTTGAGCCGGTTGACGAACGCGCGAGCGGCGGCCTTGCCGGTGGAGTTGCGGTTGAAGAAGAGGAACTCCTTGGGGTCCGACCGGGTCAGGGTGGCTCGCAGCGTGTCCCAGTACGTGGTGGCGACAACCTTGTCGATGTCCTTGCCGCCCTTGGGCCCGGTGCCGGTGAGGACAAGCTTGCGGATGAGCTCGGGGTGCTTCACCACCAGCGCCTGGGCGACCATGCCGCCGAGGGAGAACGAGAAGACGTCGACCTTGTCGAACCCGAGCGCCTTGATGAAGGTGTAGGCATCGTCGGCCATGGCCTCGACACTGTCCGGCACCTGGCCTGTCGACGCCCCGACACCGCGGTTGTCGAAGGCGATGACGTGACGGCCCTTGGCGATGGGGTCGATGATGCGCGGGTCCCAGTTGTCCAGGGTCGCGGCGAGGTGGACGAAGAAGACGACGGGAATGCCGCCCTTGGGTCCCAGCTCGCGGTAGGCGTAGGTGACGCCGCCGGCGGTGATGGTGCGGGCCGGGGCTTTCGCGTAGGAGGTGATGACGGATTCGTTCGGGGTGCCAGTGCCGTTGGTGCTCATGAGGGTTTTCCTTGCTCGTTTGGTGTCGGGGGGCCGGGCCGCCCGTCGCGGTCGGGGGGGTGGATGTCGGGGGTGATCAATGGCCTCGCCTCGGGATGCCGCCCTTGGACACGACTGCAGCCCGTGCCCGTCTGGTCCGAAACCGGGCACCGTTCCCACGGCCGACCGGACCACCTCTTGGTCGACGAGCGCGATGATCTGGCGAGACCGGTGGTCGGCGGTGTGCATGAACAGGAACTCGTACGTCACGTCGAGCTGCTCCGCCCGCTTACGGATCTTGCCGCTGAGGCTTGCGACGGCCAGACGCGGCAGTCATGTCAGTTGTTCAGGTATGCCCGGGTGGGGCCCCGTCTGCGGAATGCCTTCCCCAGGTCTCTCTCCACTCGACCAAGCCGAGTATACTCAATTATGAGTGGATTCAGAATTCTGTCAAGGGAGGGGACGCTTCATGGGACGCGGTCAGATGCCGACAGGGCGCCGAGAACGGGCCAAGAAGGAAAAGATCGAGCGCATCATGACCGCAGCTCGCGAGCTGTTCGCCGAACACGGCGTCAACGGGGTCACGACGCAGCAGGTCGCCGAGCGTGCCGATGTCGCGATCGGCACCCTGTACCTGTACGCGTCCACGAAGGCGGAGCTGCTGATCATGGTGCAGAACGACAAGTTCGCCGACGCCATCGACGAGGGCCTCGCTGCCGCGAACGCCGCGTTGGGGCAGGCTCTGCCAGAGCCGGTCGTAGCTCTCATACGGCCTGTGGTCGCCTGTATCAGGGAGCAGACCGAGAATGGCCGCACGTACTTGCACGAGCTGGTCTTCGGCGATCCGGATGAGCCCTACCGGCGGGCGGGTCTCGCTCTTTCGGCCCGCCTTGAGGACGCCGTGACCGGCCTGCTCACTCGCGGCGAGTCCATCGACGCCGCCGACGCGGCGACGCTGGCGCGCGTGGTCACCGCGATCATCCACATCAGCACGACTGCCACCGTGTACCTGCATCGCAGCGACGACGCTGTCCTCGCCGACATTCGCGACCAGATTGACGCCGCTCTGACAGCCCGTCATCGCGCCGCATGACCAACGCGTTCCACGAGCGAACCATCGAACATCAGGCGTCTGGCAGGCTTTTCGCCCCACACCAACATGAGCAGGAGTCGGCGGACACCTGCTGCCAGTTACTTTGCCCTGCGCCGCCGTCACAGGCCCAGATACTGCGGATGTCCCGCGCGCCCTCCAACGGTCACAGTGGCTCGGCCTGTTCGCGTCCTGCGGGTCGGCGATCACGGTTCTCCCGCGATCTTGCGATCCATACGGGAGCGTGCCACCGCGCGTGCAGGACGACCCTGCGAGCTTCGTCCGCAACCCCCGCGCGTACGCCGCCCGGATCCGCGTATGCCTGCGGCGACCTGGGCTTAGCTCGGGGGCGAGCGCATCGGCGCCGTCGCCTCTCTCGTGGACGTCACGGCCGCGGCCGTCCCGCCCAAAAACCCGCTCGGGAAAGTTCCTGCGCAAGACCATGCGCGGCATCGCCGACGGCCGCGGTAAACGGACGACGCGTCCCTGGCCGACGGCGTGCGAGCGCATTCCAGCTGGCTCTGGCCGACACGGCCCGTCGCCCAGGCCAGGCGTACCTTTTGAGTATGGGAACCGACACCCATGCCTTCCTCAGCGATCTCGCTCGGGGCCTCGCACCCCGAGCGGATCAATTGGTCGACGCCCTCCTGCGCCATCTGATCGACGAGCTCCCCGAGGTGTGGAAGTACGAGGACATCGCCTCCGTGGCGCCGCTGGCGTTGTCCGAAAACATCGGGGTCGTTCTGGACTTCCTCGAGCGCGACCTCGACATCAGCGAGGTCAGGACGCCCCCCGCCGCCATCGAGTTCGCCTGCCGACTCGCCGAGCACGGGGTGCCGATCAGCGAACTCCTTCGCATCTATCGGCTCGTCCACGCAGACATGCTTGATCAGCTCTATGCGGAAACGGCCCGTGTCGCCGGGTCCCAGGAGCTGATCAACGCGACGACTCTCACCCTGAGCGCGATGGCCTTCGAGTACGTCGATCGCACGGCGGAACACGCTGTCGCCGCCTACCAGAGGGAACGCGACCGCTGGCTGCAGCGGCGCCTGATCACGATCAACGAGGCCGGGGCACGGATCGGTACCACCCTGGACACCACCCGCACCGCGCAGGAACTGGCGGATGTCGGTGCCGACCACCTCGCCGACCACGTCACCGTCGACCTCCTGTCCTCCGCCCTCCAGGAGGAGGGGACATACCCGCCGTCCAGTCCCGCGACGCTCCGCCGCATCGCCCAGGCCGTCTCGGACAGCTGCCCGGCCCCGGCGGTCGGCACAGGACAGACGCACACCTACCCGGAAGACTCGGAGCCGGCTCGCGTACTGGCCACCGGACAACCTTCCCGGCTCAGCATCACCGCCGACGACGTTCCCCCATGGCTGGCGATGTCGGCGGACCACGAGCTCGCGCTGCGCGCCCTGGGCCTGCGCGCGGTGCTCCTGGTCCCGCTGTGGGCCCGCGGAAGCCCGCTGGGACTCGCACAGTTCCTCCGCCGTCAAACGGCGGAGCCCTTCGACGACGACGAGTTGCTGCTGGCCCAGGAGATCGCTTCCAGAGCGGCGGTGAACATCGACAACGCCCGTCGCTACACCCAGGAGCGTTCCACCGCGCTCACCCTCCAACGCAGCCTGCTGCCACACCATGTGCCGGACGAGTCCGCGGTCGAGACGGCATCGCGCTACCTGCCCAGCGGATCGCGGGCGGGCGTGGGAGGGGACTGGTTCGACGTGATACCGCTCTCCGGCGCCCGCGTCGCACTCGTCGTGGGCGACGTGATCGGTCACGGCCTGCATGCCGCGGCCACCATGGGCCGGCTGCGGACGGCCGTGCGCACTCTGGCGGACATAGACCTGACCCCTGACGAGCTGCTGACCCACCTCGACGACGTGGTCATCCGCATGCAGCGCGAGGAGGAACGGGGCACGGACGAGATCAGCGCCACCTGTCTGTACGCGGTCTACGACCCCGTCTCCCGCACCTGTTCCCTGGCCAGCGCCGGACACCTTCCTCCCGCCGTGGTGACTCCACCGACCGCCGACGGCGCAGCCTCCGCACCCCGCGCGGTCGACTTCCCGCAACTGCCGATCGGCCCGCCTCTCGGCCTGGGCGGGCTCCCCTTCGAGACCGCCCAGTTCGAACTGCCACCGGGCAGTCGGCTGGTGTTGTACACCGACGGCCTCGTCAAGAGCCGCTCTCGTGACCTCGAGACGTCCCTCGCACTGCTGCACGACGTGCTCGTCCGGGCACCGGCGTCACTCGAGGAGACCTGCGACGAACTGCTCGCCGCGTTGCTGCCCAGCCGCCCCACGGACGACGTCGCCCTCCTCATGGCACGAACCGCGGCTCTCGACGCCGATCACGTCGCCACATGGGACCTTCCCAGCGACCCGGCGTTCGTCTCCGAGGCCCGCGACCACGTATCCGGCCAGCTGACCGCGTGGGGGCTGGAAGAAATGGCCTTCACCACCGAACTCGTGGTCAGCGAACTGGTGACGAACGCCATCCGCTACGGCAAGAGCCCCATCCAGTTGCGGATGATCCTTCAATCCGCTCTGACCTGCGAAGTCTCCGACGCCAGCAGCACTGCCCCACACCTGCGTCGCGCCCGGGTCTTCGACGAGGGCGGCCGCGGTCTGCTCCTCGTCGCCCAGCTCACCGAGCACTGGGGCACAAGGCACAACCGCGAAGGCAAGGTCATCTGGGCGGAGCAGCTGACTCCGGCCTAAATTGCCCAAGAGCTGTCCGCTCTGACGTGAGGGGTGCGAAACGGAGGACGTCGGCGGCGACGGCCCCAGCAATGCCGCTGCCCCGAACCGAATGGAACTCGGACCGGGGTCGCCGGTCGCCCCTCCTCCCGTCCGGGCCGACCACCCGTTCCTGAGCCAAGCCGGGTTCGAGGCGCTGCCGGGTCTGTGTGCGTCTCCATCGCGATGCTGACCGTGCTGGAAACGCTCGGCCCCACTGAGCGGGCCGTGTTCGTGCTCCGCGAGGTCTTCGACATTCCGTACGAGGAGGTCGCCGAGGCCGTGGGCAAGACCCCCGCTGCGGTTCGCCAGATCGCCCGGCGGGCCCGGAGCCACATCGCCGCTCGGCAGTCACGCGTCAGCGTGAGCCGGTCGGAACACAAGGCCGTGGTGGCCCGGTTCGTCACCGCGCTGCACACCGGGCGCATCCAGGACCTGATGGAGATCATGGCGCCGGACGTGGTCTTCATCGCTGACGGCGGCGGGCTGTCCGGCGCCGCACTGGCCCCCGTCCACGGGGCCGGTCTGGTGGCGACAATGCTCGCCGGCACCGACCGGGCCGCCTCCAAGACCACGACAGTGTGGCTCAACGGCGCCCCGGCCATCCGGATCGAATCCGACAGGGGGCGGGCCGCGGTCAGCATCGTGGTCGAGAACGGGCGCATCACCCGGATCTACGCGACCTCCAATCCGCAGAAGCTGACGCGACTCGACAAACCGGCCGACCTCACCAGGTAGAGCGCGGCGTGGGTGTTCCGGGCATGAGCTGCCCTTGGGACGTCGGGTCTACTTGAGCAGGAAACCGTGCGGGGACGACAGCATGCTCGGAAGGTCGTGTCCGTCTCGGTCGCCTTCATCCTCCGGCTGCTGACCCGACGCCACCACAGGCGTTCGACGATGTCGCCGGCCGGGAGCGGCAGGGAAGCGGCGCCGTCGGGCACGACGCCTCCGGAAGCGGGTTCCGCCGGTCCAAGTGCCTGCCGGGGCCGACGGGCAGAAGGCCCCGGACCGACCGTGGTCCGGGGCCTCTGGCCTCACCTCGAGATGAACGCAAGCGGCCACTGACGGCCGGGCGGGTGCAGGGGTTCCGCGCCCGGGCGGCGGAAGCCGGTTCAGTGGGTCATGGAGTGTCTTTACCAGCCGTGCCCGCAGTCCGAACCGATGTCGGTGCTCTGTGCACCCGGGCTGCCCTCGCCGTTGATCAGGTTGCCGGCGAGGCCGCCGAGGAGGTTCACTTCGCCGAGGATGTCGATGTTGAGGTCGTGGGACTTGCACCCGCCGCCATGCGAGCCTCCCGCAGCCTGGGCGGTGGCAGGGCCGACGCCCATGAAGCTGAATCCACTGATGATGGCGACCGCGACAGCGGCCTTGTGAAGCTTGCGCATTTGTCCTCCTGGAGTCGAATGGAGCGCGCCGTCAAAGATCACCAAGCGCTCATTTCGGAGGCTAGATCGACATTTCCCACGGCGCTCACCGGGGGAGCCGTCCGGGGGCTCTGGGGCGCGCAGACAGAAGGACCGGCTCGGGAGGGGTTCCCGACGGGCTGGCCGGCCCGTCATCGTGATCGGGGGTGGGACCGCCGCCGAAGGGTGCTCGAGTTCGAGCGAACAGGTGTGAGCGCGCGGATGCTACCGGCCGTGGCGGGGCATGTCCTGTCGCGTGAGCAGCCGGGCGTACTGGGGTAGCAGTGACAACCTGCAACCGAAGCTGATCTGTTGCGGCGCCTTGACCTGCGGCGACTCAAGTCCGACGACACAACATCCCAGCGTCGCGCACTGGTCGCAGCGTTACCAACCGCTGCGATCGTGATGTGCGTTGCGGACGGCCCCGCTGAGGTGGCGAAGCTGCCGATGCGCCATGGCCGGCGCGAGATGCGTCAGGCTGGGCTGGGCGCCGTGAGGTCACAGGCTGTGGGCGATGGGGTGCAGCGGTTGATACAGCGGGAGTTCGGCGCCGCTGGGGAGGCGAACCGCAGTCAGTTTGCCCCAACGCTGCTCACTGACCGGGCGGGTGATCTCGATCCCCTGTGCGCGGAGCTCGCCGAGCTGGGCGTCAAGATCGTCACACATCAAGTAGAACTCGTGCTGCGGCGGGCCGTCGGTTGGATGGACGGCCACCTCGGCTGGGGGCAGCTTGAAGATGAGCCAGCCGCCACCCGCGTCGACGCCGGGAAAGCCGAGAACGTTACTGAGAAAGGCGCGATCCGCCTCGGCGTCGTGGCTGTAGAGGATGACGTGTGCACCGCTGATCATGGCTGGCTCCTGCCCCGTCGACGTGCTGGCGCTCGTGCCCTTCGGCATCTTGGCACGCTCAGGTCCCAGAAAACCTTGGACCGCATCCGATGACACGCCGACTGACTTGCACAACAGCGGAAAGGACTTGGTGCTTGAACCGGCTTGGGGGAGCTGAGATTGCATGGCCCAATGGTCGGCCACGACTCGGAGTCAGGCTGGTCGGAGCGCTCACCCTGGGTGCTCACGAAGTGCCCAGTCGCGGTCGGGGGGTCGTACTTGGTGACGCGGTACGCGTAGGGCAGCACGGCCTCATCCTTGCGCACAGGCCCGATGCCGGGCCGAGGAAATACCAGGGGGAGCTGAGACCGCGAGGATGAGGGACACGCTGTGAGGCACGCCCGAAACTTCGTGGTCAGGGCAGCGCTCCGTGCCACGAGTCGCGAGATCCTACACGTCAGGTTGCGGCACGCAACGACGACACCCTTGACGACTTCCTCCGGCCGGAGTGCGTGAAGAACGCTCCAAGACAGCCGCCTGCGCAGCTGAACACCTACACCGAGGAGCGTCCCCCAACTGGCGCACCCCACCGCGCAGCCCAACCGCGCCGACGGCACGCTGGCTCTATGGCGTCTGATCAGCCCGTCGTCGTATACCCGCCCACTGAAGACGGAGGCCGACGCGTCCGGATAGGCGACCACTTCGTCGGGATCGCCTACGGGCTCCTCGACATCGCCGCTTTCGTCCAAGAAGCCGGCTTGCAGGACTGGGACGAGATGGACGTCGCCCGATCTGGGCTCATCGAATGGCGCGGTGGCGGGGCCGACGTCTGGGAACACTGACCGGCCTGTCAGCTGTCCGCGCAGCTGGAGCAGTTCCACTGCACCGTCGAAGAGATGGGGCACCCGCAAGACGCTCCTGGAGAGCAAGGCGGTGTTATGTCTGGCGGAGCGCGGCATCCGGTCGAGACCGAGTAGGGGATTGTTCGCCGAGCTGCGGCCGTGGTCGTCCGGCGGCCTCCCGACCACCCCGCCTACGACTGGGTTTCCGACGTGACCCCCCGTACCTGGGGTCCGGGGCGACCGAGCTCGACGCCCCCCGGCAGGTAGCGCTCACCTGGCTCCTCAGCCACACTCACGGCCTTGTCACCCATGATCGGCCTCAAGTCCGCCGCATTCCTCGCGAGGTGAGGGCGAGGGCGAGATCAGGCGGCTTGCCCGCGTCGGCCGAGTGCACCACGCTGAGCCCCGAGCATGAGTACTAGCGGCGAGCCCAGATCGTGCACCGATGAGTTTCTCGCGCCGCGCTGGTCTGTACGCCGGACACCCACGGACGGAAGGCTGGGCCATGCGGAAACTGATCTATGGCATGAATCTGACCCTGGACGGCTACATCGCCGCGCCCGGGGACGACATCGGCTGGAGCGGACCGCCGAGCCACGAGCTGTTCCAGTGGTGGCTCGACCACGAGCAGGCGAGTGGCCTGTCGCTGTACGGGCGCAAGCTGTGGGAGGCGATGAGCTCCTACTGGCCGACCGGTGACCAGCAGCCGGGCGTCACCCCGGCGCAGATCGAGTTCGCACGGAACTGGCGGGACACGCCGAAGGTGGTGTTCTCCTCGACGATCGACAAGGTCGACTGGAACACCCGCCTGGTCACCGGCGACGCGATCGCCGAGATCACCCGGCTCAAGGCCGAGGACGGCGACCCCATGAACATCGGCGGCGCAACCCTCGCCGGGGCGGCCATGCGCGCCGGGCTGATCGACGAGTACGTCATCGCCTCCCATCCGGTCCTGGTGGGCGGCGGCACGCCGTTCTTCACCGCGCTGGACAGCTGGGTGAACCTGAATTTGGTGGAGACGCGGACGTGCCCCGGCGGCGTGGTCCTGACCAGGTACGAGACAAGGCGCTGAGCAGCAGCTGTCCGTTCTCATCCATCGGGTCAGGGAGCCATACCGGCGATCTGCGCCGAATCAGAATGTGGCCTGCCGAAGCGTGGTCCCTCTCGACACGTTCTGTGACACCTACGGCTTGGCCGACGAGGTGATCGGCGATCCGGCCGGGGCTGCGGAGTCCGGCACCGCGTAGTCGGGCAGCTCGACGCCGTTGATCGCGCGCCCGACCAGCTCGGTGAACCATTCGCCGGCGAAATCGGGGCGCGGCTCGGCGTCTGGCCCGGGGACGTCGCGGGTGCGGGCGTTCAACCGGCCGATCTCCTGGTTGGCCTCGACGAACGAGCGCATCCGCGCCTCGTAGCGAGCGAACCCGGCGTCGTGGTCCCATCCGGCAGCGGCCAGTTCTCCGGCCAGCACGTAGGCGCCGACCAGGGCCAGCCCCGTGCCCTGCCCGGACATCGGCGACGAGCTGAACGCCGCGTCCCCGAGCAACCCAACCCGTCCACTCGACCAGCCGTCCATCACCACCTGGGCGACCTGGTCGAGGTAGAAGTCCGGAGTGTCGTCCAGGTGGGCGAGGATGTCCGAGGTCAACCAGCCCAGGCCCGCCAACCGCTCCCGCAGTTGGACCTTCTGGGCCGCGACGTCACGGTGGTCGACGTTGAAGTCAGCGGAGGCGAAGTAGAACATGGCCATCGCCCGGGTGGCGTCCTGGATGGGCCGCAGGAGGGCGGAGCGCCCGGACTCCTGATCCTGGTACTCCAGCAGCCAGCGGTCCAGTCCGAACTCGTTGGGCACACTGTAGAAGGCCAGCACCTGCCCGAGGTGGCGGAGGTACCGCTCATGCGGCCCGAAGACCATCGCTCGCAGCTCCGAGTGCAGCCCGTCCGCCCCGACCACCAAGTCGAAGCGCCGCCGGTTGCCGCCCGCGAAGACCACGTCGACCCCGTCCGCGTCCTGGGCGAGCTGGGCGATACGGTCGCCGAAGATGTACTCGACGCCGTCGCGGGTGTCGTCGTAGAGCACCTGGGACAGGTCCCCGCGCAGGATCTCGATGTCCGCGATGAATCCGTCGCCACCGTGGTCATCGGCACGGAAGGTCTCCAGCACCTGCCCGTCCGAATCCACGGTGTGCGCGCCGGCGGTGTCGGTGCACGCCGCGCGCACTGCCGCGTCCAGCCCCATGCGCCCGATGACCTCCTTGGCGATCCCGCGCGCGTCCACCGCCTGCCCGCCCGGACGCAGCTCGGGAGCCCGCTCGACCACGGTCACCTCAGCCCCCCACCGGCGCAGCCAGTGGGCCAGCGCGGGTCCCGCGATGCTCGCCCCCGCCACCAACACCCTGGGACCGCTCACCCGCGCCCCCTGCGCGCCCGTCCGGATCGCGTGCCCCTGGTCGGAGTCGTCGACGCTCATCACAGCCTCCATCTGTTTCCTCCCGCGCTGGAACGTTCCCAGCACAGGCCCACCGCTGTCGGTGTTCCAGCCGTATCGACCACGGATCCGCACAAAACTCATCGGTCACGGCAGACGTTGATGAGAAACGCCACGTCAACTCAATCGGTAGGGTCCGCCGGGACTGTCGCGAACAGCTGTACCGGGCCATGGCCTTCAGGTTCCCGAAGGCGGATGTCATCGAGGACATGTCGTGGAATCCGGGTGCGTTGTGATGCCGTGACGGGGGGCCTGTCTCGTTGTGGGGTGGGGCCTGAGCGGCGTGCGCCCGCCGGATCCCTCGGGGGCGGAACAACGCCTACCGGCGACGGCCGAGCAATAGCCCGCCGGCGACCAGGGCCGAGGCGAGACCGAGGATGCCGACGGCGTGGGCCATGCTGCCGGCGGCCGATTCCAGGCCGATCACGATGAGCGGGCAGATGAACTCGCCCGCGAAGAAGGCGGCCGTCCACAGACCGGTGCCGCGGCCCCGGTCGGCGTAGCTGAGCTTGGACATCGCGATGGTCAGCAGCGAGGGCAACAGCATCCCGGTGCCGAGGCAGTTGAGCACCGCGCCGACGATCACGATCACCGGGCTGTTCGCCAGAGCGATCACCACGAAACCGGTCGCGCACAGGGCGAAGATCAGGGGCAGCCTGCGGTCCGGGCTGCCGGACAGTCTGGTGAAGGTGATGGAACCGACCACGGTGGCGGCGCTGGCGACCGCGGTGGCCAGGCCGATGACGCCGGTGGACTTCACGCCCAGGTCGTCGAGCAGGTAGGACATCTCGACGGGCACCGTGTAGAAGACCATCGCGCCGAACACGGTGAGTGCGCAGATGCCCGCCAGCAGGCGCACGGGGAACGGCCGCTTCTCGCCCGCGGGTTCCGCGGTTTCCGCGGCGCCGGCAGGCCCGGGCCTGGACAGGGTGAGCGCCATGGCGGGGGCCAGCAGCAGGCCTACGGCGTAGATCCAGAAGGGTGCGCGCCAGCCCGCCGAGCCGAGGGCGCCGCCGATGACGAAGAACGCGGTGGCGGAGATGGAGGCGCACATGGTCTGCAGGGCCAGGTAGCGTTCGCGCGTCCGACCGCTGTAGTAGTCACCGATCAGCGTGGTGCAGCAGGTCATGATGGCCGCCTCGGCGATGCCGACCAGCACCCGGCTGATCACGATGGCGCCGAGCGAGTCCAGCCACAGCGGGGCGGTGCCGAGCAGTGCGTACAGGATCGTCGCCGCGACGAGCAGCCGTACCCGGCCGAGGCGGTCCACGATGACGCCCGCGAAGGGGGCGAGCAGCGCGAGCGCGAGGGCGGGGATGGTCAGGACGATCGGGACGAGGGTCTTCACTCCGGGCACGGTCGCGAAGTGGTCCTGCATCTTCGGCAGGACCGGCGCGAGCAGGACGGCGCCCAGCACCGGCAGACAGCTGCCCGCCATCAGGAGCACGGCGCGCAGCGGCCCCGCGTTCTCGGTATTCGGGCGCAGGCTGTCGGCGGGCGCGGGCGGGGACATGGGTCTGGACATGCCGAACTCCACGGATGGTGGCAGGGGTGCGGCGCAGAACCGCTGCCCTTGGGCCACGCAGCGGGGCACCGGCGCACCGGAGGGGACACGCCCTGGACAGCGGGCGTCGGGGACTGCCCCGACTATGAGCCAGGCCGTTCCCGGCGACTAGCCCTTACGTGATCGCACTGCCGGATCCTCGTCATCCGTGCCGCGGATGGGGTCTGCCCGCACCGCCGACGCCACGCGGGCGGCGGTCTCCCGCAGCCAGATGTGCGCGGCGTCGTGGGTGTGGACGGGGTGCCACCACAGCGCCTCCCGCAGCGGGACGGTCTCGTAGGGCGGCGTCATGATGCGTACCGGTGCGGTGCCGCGCAGGCGTTCGGCGAGGAGTGCCGGGACGAGGGCGATCCGGTGGGTGCCCGCGACCAGGAAGGGCAGCACAGTGAAGCTGTCGACGGAGACGCTCACCCGCGGTTCGATGCCGAGCATGCCGAGCTGGTGGACCGCAGGGGTGTCGTAGGCGCGCAGATAGGTCACCCACGGCAGGCGCGCCAGGTCGTCGCGGGAGAGACCGTCGCCCACCTCGGGGTTGTCCTCGGCGACGAGGAAGACCCAGCCGTCCTCGTACAGGTCGGTGACGGGGAAGTCGCTGATGATGCCGTGCGGCATGACCACGCCGTCCATGCTGCTCAGCACGGCACCGGCCACCTCGGTGATGCGGGGCGGGATCTGGACGAAGCGCACGCGGACACCGGGCGCCTCGCGGTCGAGGATCCGGGTGAGCTCGGCCCCGAAGACGGCCACCGAGTAGTCGCTGACGCCGAGGGTGAATTCGCGGGACTCCGTCGCCGGATCGAAGGCGGCCTGGCTGGTGAAGAGGCGTTCCAGCTGGTCGCAGACGGTGGAGGTGCGGTCGAGCAGTACTTGTCCGAGTGCCGTCAGTTCGTAGTGCCCTCCCACGCGGGCGAGCAGGTCGTCGTCGAAGTGCCGGCGCAGCCGGGCGAGCGCGCCGCTCATCGCGGGCTGGCTCAGACCGACCCGCCGGCCGGCCCTGGTGACGTTGCGCTCCTCGAGCAGGGCGCGCAGGGCGACGACCAGATTGAGATCAAGGCTTGCCAGGTTCACGGCGGCACTCCAGCGTGCGAGGGCGTCGACAGGATAAGTCCGACGGATGACTGTCATCCAGATAATCGATTTCCCTTATCCCAAGGGCTGCGGCCAGATTAGTCCCATCGCAATCAGGAGGACACGTTCGTGAAACCCGCAGCCACGTCCGTCCCTTTCGCCGGACCTTTTGCCCTCGGTACTCTCTCCGCCCCTGACGGGGTCCCGTTCCCCGCTCTCGTCACGCCGGACGGCCGCGCCCTCGACCTGCGCGCCGCCTTCGGCGAGCGGGAGCTGACCACCCGCACACTCCTCGAGAGCTGGGCCGAGGCCACGCCCCGCCTGTACGCCCTCGCCAGGGACGACAAGGCCGCCTGCCAGCCCCTCGGGGACTTGCGGGCGCACGCTCCGGTGGAGCCCCGGCAGGTCTTCCAGTCGGGTGCGAACTACCGGCAGCACGTGATCGACCTGGAGGTCGCCCACCGCGCCCCCGACGACCCCCGCACGGTCGAGGAGGCACGCGAGGAGATCGCCGCGGTCATGGACCGGCGGGCGGCCGAGGACCTGCCGTACGTGTTCATCGGGCTGCCCAGCGCGATCACCGGGCCGTACGACGACGTGCACCTTCCTGACTGGGCCGAAAAGCCGGACTGGGAACTGGAGTTGGCGGCCGTCATCGGCAAACCCGCCTACCGGGTGTCCACGGAAGAGGCGCTGGAGTACGTCGCCGGCTACACCATCGCCAACGACCTCACCGACCGGGCCACCGTCTTCCGCCGGGACATGCCCGCCATCGGCACCGACTGGCTGCGCAGCAAGAACGCCCCCGGTTTCACCCCCCTCGGCCCGTGGATCGTGCCCGCCGAGTCGATCGCCGACCCCGGCGATCTACGGGTCACGCTCAGACTCAACGGCGACACCATGCAGGACGAGTCCACCAAGGACATGCTCTTCGGAGTCGCCAGGCTGGTGTCGTACATCTCCCGGACTTCCCGACTCCTGCCCGGCGACCTCGTGTTGACCGGCAGCCCGGCCGGCAACGGCATCCACTGGGGGCGGCTGCTGCGCGACGGCGACGTCATGGACGGCTCCATCACCGGGCTGGGCGCCCAGCGCACCCGGTGTATCGGGGAGAAGGCCTCATGAACCGGTACGACCCCGAAGGCGCGATAGCCGAGGCCGCCAAGGCGTACTCCAACTGGGGCCGTTGGGGCGAGGACGACGTCCTCGGCACCCTCAACTTCCTCGACGAGGGCAAGCGCCGCGAGGGCGCCGCCCTCGTCCGGCGGGGCGTGAGCTTCTCGCTGTCGCAGCGGTTCGACATGGACGGCCCGCAGAAGGGCTGGCGACGCCGCACCAACCCGGTGCACACCATGCTCGACACCGGCACCGACGCCGCCCTCGGCAACCAGGGCTTCCCGCACGGCATCGGCGGCGCCGACGACGTGATCGCGATGCCGCTGCAGTGCTCGACCCAGTGGGACGGCCTGGGGCACATCTTCGACCACGGCAAGGCGTGGAACGGCCGGGCGGCCGAGAAGGTCGTCACCTCCGACGGCGACCTGGTCACCGGCATCGAGCACATGGCGCCGCACGTCGCCGGGCGCGGCGTGCTGCTGGACGTCGGCCAAGTCCACGGGCGGAACGGCGAGTTGCCCGACGCTTTCGCCGTCACCGAGGAACACCTCATCCGGACCGCCGCCGCCCACGGGGTGTGGGTCGGCCGCGGGGACATCGTCGTCGTACGCACAGGGCAGCTCACCAGGGTCCGCCGCGACGGCTGGGGCGACTACGCGGGCGGCGCGGCGCCCGGCCTGTCGTTCACCACGGCCGGCTGGCTGCACCGCACGGAGATCGCCGCCATCGCCACCGACACCTGGGGCTTCGAGGTCAGGCCCAACGAGTTCGAGCACGCCTTCCAGCCACTGCACCAGGTCGTCATCCCCAACATGGGCCTGCTGATCGGCGAGATGTGGGACCTCGACGCCCTCGCCGCGGACTGCGCGGCCGACGGCGTGTACGAGTTCTGGCTCACCGCCGCCCCCCTCCCGATCACCGGCGCCGTCGGCTCTCCCGTCAACCCGATCGCCGTCAAGTAGCCCTCGCCCAGCCCACACAGAGGAACACCCTCGCCCGGAGCAACCAGAGGAACACCCTCGCCCGGAGCAACTAGAGGAACAAAGGACTTCCCATGAGAACACCCCGCACCGTCCTGGTCGTCGGCGGCGGATCGGCCGGCAACGCCGCCACGATCCTGCTCCGCAGGGCCGGACTGACCGTCGACCTCATCGAGGCCAGGGAGGACTGGAACGCCACCGCGGGTTCCGGCATCACCGTCCAGGGCAACGCCCTGCGGGTCCTGCGTGAACTGGGCGTGTGGGAGCAGGTGCAGGCCTCCGGGTTCGGCTTCGGATCGCTCGGCATCACCGGCCCTGACGGCACCGTCCTGCACGTCGTGGAGGACATCCGCACCGGCGGTGACGACCTGCCCGCCACCGTCGGCATGCAGCGGCCGCAGTTGCAGTGCATCCTCATCGACGCCGTCCGGGCGAGCGGCGCCTCGGTGCGGCTCGGCACCCGAGCCGAGAGCTTCGACCAGGACGCCGACGGCGTGCGGGTGCGTTTCACCGACGGCAGCGAGAGCCGCTACGACCTGGTGATCGCCGCGGACGGCATGGGATCGAGCACACGAGACGCGATCGGCATCCCCGACCGTCCCGTGCCGACCGGTATGGCGATCTGGCGCATCGCCGCTCCCCGTCCCGAGGGCCTGGAGCGGACCGACCTCGCCTACGGCGGTCCCGCCTACATCGCCGGCTACTGCCCCACCAGTCAGGACACCATCTACGCCTACGCGGTCGAGGCCAACCGCGATCGCGCGTCCATACCCCCCGAGAGCTACGCCGACGAGATGCGCGGCCTCGTGCAGGGGTACGGCGGCCACTGGACCGAGATCGTCAAGCACATCGACGATCCGGCGAAGGTCAACTACACGTGGTACCACCGGCTCTTGGTGGAGGGCTCCTGGCATCGCGGACGGGTCGTGCTGATCGGTGACGCGGCCCACAGTTGCCCGCCCACCCTGGCTCAGGGCGCCGCGATGTCCCTGGAGGACGCGCTGGTTCTCGCCGAGCTGCTCACCGGCACGGACGACTGGGACGACCAGCTGTTCCAGACGTACTACGAGCGCCGCATCTCGCGGGTGCGCCCGGTGGTGGACGCCTCCATGCAGATCGGTCAGTGGCAGCTCGACGGAGTGCGTGACGCCGATGTGCCCGGCCTGGTCAACCGCATGTCGACCATGCTCAGGGACTTGCCGTGACCTCCCACCTGGCACCCGGCCACCAGCCCACGACGAGCACCGACCCGTACCCCTGGCCCACGGTCGATGTGCACGCCCACGTCCTGCTGCCCGCGATCGAGGCACTCGTGGACGGCTCGCCGGGCCTCGCCGAAGCGAGGGCACTCGACGCCCGCCGCAACGGACCGGCCGCGCTCGCCGTCAACGGGCCCATGGTGCGCGAGCGGATCCCCCGGCTCACCGACGCCGACGTGCGGCTGGCCGCGATGGACGCCCAGGGCGTCGATGTGCAGTTGGTCAGCCCGTCCCCGTCGCACTACCACCCCTGGACGGACGAGGCGACCGCCGACAAGGTGTGCCGGCTGGCCAACGAGGGCACGGCGGCGCACTGCTCGGCCGCACCGGACCGACTCAAAGGGCTTGGCCTGGTCCCGCTGCACCACCCCGACCTGGCCGTCGCGGCACTCGAACACGCCCTGGAACTTGGTCTGTTGGGTGTGGAGATCTCCAGCCACTCGCCGGACCGCGAGCTGTCCGACCCGGCCTACGAGCCCTTCTGGCGGCGGGCCGAGGAAACCGGCGCGGTGCTCTTCCTGCACCCGTTCGGCTGCACCCTCGACGAGCGGCTGGACCGGTGGTACCTGTCCAACACCGTCGGCCAGCCCACCGAGAACGCGGTCGCGCTGTCCCACCTGATCTTCTCCGGGGTCCTGGACCGCCATCCGGGACTGAAACTGATCGCGGCGCACGGCGGCGGCTACCTCCCCACCCACATCGGCCGCGCCGACCACGCCTGGTCCGTCCGCGCCGACGCGGGCACCGACTGCGCCCAGCTGCCCAGCAGTTACCTCAAGCGGCTCTACTTCGACTCCCTCGTCCACGACCCCCACGTCCTGCGCGCGCTCATCGCCGCCGCGGGCGCGGACCGGGTCCTGATCGGCTCCGACTTCCCCTTCGACATGGGCACCGAAGACCCCGTCGGGGCACTGCGCTCCGCCCACCTGCCCGAAGCCGACTTCCACGCCGTACGCGGGGGCAACGCGGCAGCGCTGCTGCGGCTCACCTGACCCCCACGCTCGCCTGACCCCACGCCTGCCCCCACAGGAGGAAACCCATCATGAGTGCACGTCTGCTGACCCACCTCCGCCACGTCGACCTCGCCGTACCCGACTACGACAAACAGCTCGACTTCTATGCCGGCGTCTGGGGCCTGACCAAGGTCGCCGAGGATTCCGGGATCTCCTTCCTGGCCGCCGAGGGCAGCCCTGAGCAGTACGTCGTCCGGCTGCGCAAGGCCGAGGAGAAGCGCCTCGACCTCGTCTCCTACGGCGCCGCGAACCCGGCCGACGTGGACACTCTCGCCGAGCAACTCCTCGCAGGTGGTGTGCAGTTGATCTCGCAGCCGGGCAAGGTCGACACCCCCGGAGGCGGCTACGGCTTCCGCTTCTTCGATGTCGACGGCCGTACGGTCGAGGTCTCCGCGGACGTCGAGGCCCGCCGGCACCGCAGGATCGAGGAGAAGGAGTCGATCCCGGTCAGGCTGAGCCACGTCGTCCTCAACTCCCCTGATCTGAACAGGACTCGGGAGTGGTACGAGCGCCACCTCGGCTTCCGCCTGACCGACACGCTCAGCTCGCCGCACATGGGCGAGGTCATGCACTTCATGCGGATCTCCAACCAGCACCACTCGATGGCCGTCGCGCAGGGCCCGCACACCTCCGTGCACCACGTCTCCTTCGAGATGCGCGGCGTCGACGAGTACCTGCGTGGCACCGGACGCCTGCTGCGGGCCGGAGTCCACAAGGTCTGGGGCCCCGGCCGGCACACGGCGGGCGACAACACGTTCACCTATTTCCTCGACCCGCACGGCAACACCGTCGAGTACACGACCGAGCTGGAGCTCGTCGACGAGGACACCTGGCACCCGCATGTCTACGACTTCTCCCAGCCCGAGGTCGCCGACCAGTGGGGCACGGCCAACCCGATGAACGAACTCGTCGCCAAGGAGTCGTTCAACGACGTCGACCCCGGCGTGTTCGTCGCCCCGCCGGTCTGACCCCTTCAGATCCGGGGGCGCGGCACCTCCTGTCCTGCCCTGACTGCGCGCCGCGCCCCCGGTTCCTCCCGCCCCCGAGAACCTCGTATCCCAGAGCCTGGAGCACGCACATGCGTTTCGCCGCGTACGAGCACCGACACCAGCGCCAGGTGGCCGTCGTCGGCGAGGACGGCCACCTCCACCCGGTCCCCGGCCGGCGCACACTCACCGAACTGATCACAGGCGGCGCCCTCTTGGAGGCGGGAGCCACGGCCCTGGATGTCCCGGCCGGACCCCACGTCTCCGAGGTGCGACTGCTTTCGCCGCTGTTGCCGGCCTCCGTACGTGACTTCGTCACCTTCGAGGAGCATGTCGAGGGCGTACGGCGCTCGGTGGACGGGGCGAGTGGCGTGCCGGACGCCTGGTACGCGGCGCCGACGTTCTACTTCACCAACCCCCACGCCGTGTACGGGCCGTACGACGACATCCCCATGCCGCCGGGGTCCCAGGTGTTGGACTTCGAACTCGAAGTCGCCGCCGTCATCGGCCGCGAGGGCCGCGACCTCACCCCCGAGCAGGCGCGTGAGCACATCGTCGGCTACACGGTCTTCAACGACTGGTCCGCGCGCGACCTCCAGTCCGCCGAGATGAAGGTCGGCCTCGGCCCCTGCAAGGGCAAGGACACGGCCACCACCCTCGGCCCGTACCTGGTCACCGCCGACGAACTGGAGCCGTACCGGGACGCGGAGGGCTTTCTTCGGCTGGCCCTGACCGCCGAGGTCAACGGGCAGGTGGTCGGCAAGGACCTGCTGTCCAACATGAGCTGGACGTTCGAGGAGATGGTCGCCTACGCCTCCCGTGGCACCCGGGTCGTGCCGGGTGACGTCCTGGGCTCCGGCACGTGCGGGAACGGCGGCTGCCTCGCCGAGCTGTGGGGGCTGCGGGGCGAGCGGACCCCGCCGCCGCTGGGGCCCGGCGACACCGTCTCGCTCACCGTCGAGGGCATCGGCACGCTCACCAACACAGTCATTCCCGGGGTCGATCCCGTGCCCCTGCCGGCCGGCCGGCGCCGCAGCCGGGAGCGGCCATGACGGACCTGTGCTCCAAGAGGCTGCTGGGCAGGGTGGTCGTGGTCACCGGCGCGGCTCGCGGCCAGGGTGCCGCCGAGGCCGAGGCACTGACCCGCGAGGGCGCTCGGGTGATCGCCACCGATGTGACCGAGGCGCCTGGCTGCCGCCGTCTCGACGTCACCAGCGAGCAGGACTGGGCCGATCTCGCTGCCGAGTTGAAGGAGGCGTACGGGCAGGTCCACGGCCTGGTCAACAACGCGGGCATCACCTGGCGGGCCCGGCTCGGCGACGTACGCCCCGAGGACTTCGACCGCGTCCACGCCGTCAACGTCACCGGCCCGCTGCTCGGCATCCAGCACCTCGCCCCGCTCATGCCGCCCGGCGCCTCGGTCGTCAACGTCGGCTCCTCCGCCGCGCTCACCGCCCACTACCCGGTGGCGTACACCGCCAGCAAGTGGGGCCTGCGCGGGCTGTCCAAGGCGGCCGCGCTGGAACTCGGACCGCGCGGAATCCGCGTCAACACGATCCACCCCGGCTACATCGAGACCGAGATGACCGCCTCCGCCGCCCCCGCCTTCCGCGAGGCCAACATCCGCGAGACCCCGCTCGGCCGCACCGGCACCGTCGACGAGGTCGCCCCACTGATCGTCTTCCTGCTGTCGGACGAGTCGTCGTTCATCACCGGCGCGGAGATCCCCGTCGACGGCGGCCTCACCGCGCACGGCGGAGTCAAGTCCGTCTCGGACGCCCTGCGACCGGAGACGCCATGACCGACACCCTGTGCCGTGCCGTCACCAGAAAGGACCATCGCAAGTGAACAAGGTCAGCGCCGGCGCCGCGGAGGCGGTCGCCGACATCACGGACGGCGCCTCGCTGGCCGTCGGGGGCTTCGGCCTCAGCGGTGTACCCGAAGTCCTCGTCCGTGCCCTGTACGCACAGGGTGCGGACGGTCTGAAGGTCGTCTCCAACAACTGCGGGGTCGACGGCCGTGGCCTCGGCGTTCTGCTTGCCGCGGGCCGTATCGCCCGGGTGACCGGCTCCTACGTCGGCGAGAACAAGGAGTTCGCCCGCCAGTACCTGTCGGGCGAGCTGGAGGTGGAGCTGGTGCCGCAGGGCACGCTGGCCGAACGCCTGCGCGCGGGCGGCGCGGGCATCCCCGCCTTCTACACCCCGGCCGGCGTCGGCACCCAGGTGGAGCGGGGCGGACTGCCCTGGCGGTACGCGGCCGACGGCACGGTCGTCGTGGCCTCGCCGTCAAAGGAGACCCGGGACTTCGACGGCCGTACCCACGTCCTGGAGCACGGCATCAACACCGACTTCGCCCTCGTACGGGCCTGGCGCGGCGACCGGCACGGCAACCTCGTCTTCCGTAGGTCCGCCGCCAACTTCAACCCGCTCGCCGCGATGGCCGGCCGCATCACCGTCGCCGAGGTGGAGGAGCTCGTGGAGCCGGGCGAGCTGCGTCCCGACGAGGTGCACCTGCCCGGCATCTTCGTCCAGCGGGTCGTGGCCCTCACCGCTGAAGAGGCAGCCGACAAGCCGGTCGAGCGGCTTTCGATCTCCGCGTCTCCGACACGAGGAACGGTAGGTACCTGATGGCCTGGACCCGCGACCAGATGGCCGCCCGCGCCGCCGCCGAACTCACCGACGGCTCCTACGTGAACCTGGGCATCGGCCTGCCGACGCTGATCCCCGGCCATCTGCCGGCCGGCGTGCATGTCGTGCTGCACTCCGAGAACGGCATCCTCGGCACCGGGCCGTACCCCACCGAGGACGAGGTCGACCCCGACCTGATCAACGCCGGCAAGGAGACCGTCACGGTGCTGCCCGGCGCCTCCTTCTTCGACTCCGCGCTGTCCTTCGGGATGATCCGCGGCGGGCACATCGACACCGCCGTCCTGGGCGCCATGCAAGTGTCGGCCACGGGCGACCTGGCCAACTGGATGATTCCCGGAAAGATGGTCAAGGGCATGGGCGGCGCCATGGACCTCGTTCACGGCGCCCGGCGTGTCATCGTCCTGATGGACCACACCGCCAAGGACGGCACCCCCAAGATCGTCGGGGAATGCTCTCTGCCGCTGACCGGCGAGCGCTGCGTCCATCGCGTCATCACCGACCTCGGCGTCCTGGACGTCACGCCGACCGGCCTCGCGCTCGTCGAGACGGCACCCGGGGTCGCCGTCGAGGACATTCGCGCCCGCACCGGCGCGCCGCTGCACACCGACGCCGTCACGGCCACCTGCTGATTCCCCTCGTCCTTTCATCCCGCACGGAGCCCCGAGATGACCGTCTTTCTCACCGACGCCGACGTCAGAGCCGCCTTCGACTGGGCCGACGCCATCACGGCCCTGCACAGCGCCTACGCCGCACCGCCTGACGAGTCCCGCTTCCCTGCCCGCACGATGGCTCGCGGAGACGGCCTGTGGCTGCGCACGCTCAGCGGTGTGCCCGGTGACGGCGGCCCCATGGGGGCGAAGTTGATCGCCGCTTCACCCCGGCACCGGCGCGCCTCGTATCTGATCCCGTTGTTCGACCAGGACAGCATGGAGCTGACGGCGCTCCTGGACGGCCACTCCATCACGGGTTTCCGTACCGCGGCCACCTCGGCACTCGCCGCCGACCTGCTCGCCCCTGCCGGCCCCCTGCGGGTAGCCGTGATCGGGTCCGGCTTCGAGGCGCAGAACCATGTCCGTGCCCTGGCGGCGACGCGCACGCTGTCGTCCGTAACGGTGTTCAGCCCCAACCCGGCCAGCCGCACCCGCTTCACCGGGGAACTCGCCGACCTCGGGCTGCCGCTCGTCGGCGCGGAGAGCGCCGAGGCGGCCGTCGCCGATAGCGACCTGGTGATCTGCGCGGCCCGCTCCCGCGACGAGCAGCCGACCCTGCGGGAGGTTCCGGCCGGCGTGACCGTCGTGTCGATCGGTTCCACCCTTCCCGAGCAGCGCGAACTGGCGACCGAGGTGATCGCTCGCGCCGAGGTGATCGTCGCCGACATGGCCGACGAGGTCACCGAGGACACGGGAGACCTGATCGCGGCGAGGAAGGCGGGCGTCGACCTCGCCGGAAAGGTGGTCCCGCTCGCCGACGTCGTCTCCGGCCGCGCGCCCGGCCGACCGGCCGAGGACCCGGACGCGGTCGTGATCTACAAGTCCGTCGGCTCGGCGGCGCAGGACCTCGCCGTCGCCGCGATGTGCGTGCGGCGGGCCGCCGAACTGTCCCTGGGCACCGAACTGCCCGTCACCATCTCCCCCGTCTCGAAGTGAGCGACCCCGTGAGCAACGCCGTGCGCAGAGAACTCGACGACCCGTCGCTGCTGAAGAGCGCCGCGTACGTCGACGGCACCTGGATCACCACCGACGTCACCCTCGCCGTACACAACCCGTCCACCGGAGACCTGCTGGCCGAAGTGCCGCTCCTCGACCGGGAGCGGACCACCGCGGCGATCGAGGCGGCGCACCGCGCCCTTCCGGCCTGGCGAGCACGCCCGGCCAAGGAGCGGTCCCGGCTCCTGCGGCGCTGGTTCGACCTGGTCACCGAGCATGCGCAGGACCTCGCCCGGCTGATCGTGCTCGAGGAGGGCAAGCCGTATGCGGAGGCCGTCGGCGAGGTCGCGTACGCGGCGTCGTTCCTGGAGTGGTTCGCCGAGGAGGCCAAGCGTATCCGGGGTGACGTCATGGAGGCGCCGGAGGCCTCGCGCAGGATCGTCGTCCTGAAGGAGCCCGTCGGTGTGTGCGCGGCGATCACCCCGTGGAACTTCCCCGCGGCGATGATCACCCGCAAGGCGGGGCCCGCGCTCGCCGCGGGCTGCACGATGGTCCTCAAGCCCGCCGAGCAGACCCCGTTGACCGCCCTGGCGCTCGCCGAACTCGCCGACCGGGCGGGCATCCCGGCGGGCGTGTTCAACGTGGTCACCGGCGATCCGCGCGAGATCGGCCCCGAGCTGACGGGCAACCCACTGGTACGCAAGATCACCTTCACGGGTTCCACCGAGGTCGGCCGGCTGCTGCTGGCCCAGGCGGCGCAGACCGTGAAGAAGACATCGATGGAACTCGGCGGCAACGCCCCCGTCCTCGTCTTCGACGACGCCGACCTCGACGAGGCGGTCGAGGGCCTGATCGCCACCAAGTACCGCAACACCGGCCAGGCGTGCATCAGCGCCAACCGCGTCTACGTACAGGACGGAATCCACGACGCGTTCGCGAAGAGACTCGCCGAACGGGTCGGCGCTCTTGCCGTCGGTGACGGCTTCGACGAGGGCGTCCAACAGGGCCCGCTCATCGACGAGGACGCGGTGGCCAAGGTGGAATCCCACGTCGCCGACGCCGTCGCCCACGGGGCCGTGATCCTGCACGGCGGCAGGCGCCACGCGCGTGGCGGCCTCTTCTACGAGCCGACCGTGCTGACCGGCGTCACCGCCGAGATGGCCGTCACCCGCGAGGAGACCTTCGGACCGGTGACGCCGTTGGTGCGGTTCACCCACGAGAGCGACGCGGTGCGCATGGCCAACGACACCGAATTCGGCCTGGCCGCCTACCTGTTCGCCAAGGACGCCGAGCGCATCTGGCGCGTCGCCGCCGCCCTGGAGGCGGGCATGGTCGGCATCAACACCGGCCTGATCTCCAACGAGACAGCCCCGTTCGGCGGGGTCAAGCAGTCCGGCGTCGGCCGCGAGGGCTCGGTCTACGGCCTCGACGAGTTCCTGGAGCTCAAGTACCTCGCCTGGGAAGGCGCGAAGACCCCCACCTCCGCCCCCGAACCCAGCTGATCACCCCACAAGGAGCACACCATGGCCCGCTACACCCGCGCCGAAGCCCGCGACTGGGCGCGCGAGAATCTCGTCGGCGTCGTCAACTGCACGATCCCGTCCTTCACGGCCGACCTGACGGCGATCAACGAGAAGGCGATCCGCCACGACACCCGCCTCGCCATCGAGCACGGCTTCATGGGCACCCTCGGTGTCTCGGAGGTCTCCATCCAGCTCCCCGAGTACCTGGACTTCCTGCGCATCATCAAGGACGAGGCGGGCGAGAGGCTGCTGCTCACCCACCACGCCAGCTGGAACAACCTGGAGCAGAACATCGAGGCCGTGAAGGGCGCGGAGGAGGCTGGCGCCGAACTGGTGCTGCTGTCGTACCCGCCGAACTTCTACCCCGAGTCCGAGCAGGAGATCTACGACTACACCAAGGCCGTCTGCGACGCGACGAACCTCGGCGTCATGCTCTTCCCGATGTACCTGTGGGGCTTCAGTCCGCGCATCCACCCCTCCGACATCCCCGTGCGCCTGATCCGGCGCCTGCTCGACGACTGCCCCAACATCGTCGCCATCAAGGCCGAGGGCGGCTTCCCCAGCATCCAGAGCGTCATCGAGTGCCACCGTCACTTCGGTGACGAGGTCGTCATCTCGATGCCCATCGAGGGGGAGTTGATCCCGCTGTCGCAGATCATGCCGCTCCAGTTCTCCGCCACCAGTGACCACGAGTACTACGGCCCGATGATCCCGCGCGTCTTCCAGCTCCTGCGGGAGGGCAAGTACGACGACGCCGCCGACATCTACTGGCAGCTCCACCCGGCCCGCAAGATCAAGGGGGGCCTCGCTCCGGCCCTGCACGGCGGCGCATTCATCAACCGCCAGGCGTGGAAGTTCCAGGGCTGGCTCCAGGGTTACAACGGCGGCCCGCTGCGCATGCCGACCCAGCGCATCCACGACGCCCAGATGAACGCCCTGCGCAAGGGCCTCGTCGACGCCGGCCTCGAACCGAGCATGGACCCGTTCCGCGAGTTCTTCATCGGCCGCAACCCGGCCTGAGCCGCCCGAGGTTGCCGTGCGCCCGCCGCGAGGTGATTGACCTGAGGTCTGCGGCGGACGTCCCCTCCGGTGTCCGGAGGGAGCGAGGCGCACCTGCGTGAACGTGAGCTTTACCTGACGGTCGCCCTGTTGACCGTTTCCGTCGACGGGCGGCTGTCTCCCGGAGGGCAGAGTCCGGGCTCCTCGTGGTCGCACGGGGACTGGGCCGCGGTGACAAAGAAGACCGCCGGCACTATCACGCCGCCGGGCTTGAGCCGTTGGACAGAACAGCTCGCCGTTCATGCGCCGACCGCGGCTGTCAGCCGTCGACCTCGAGCACGTGACCATCGGCTACGTCCGCTTCGGTCGTCTGGAGCAGGGCCCAACTGGACCGCGGGGGCGGCCATGGACCAGCAGCTGCTTCAGCGCAGCCTGATCTCCGGCCTGCTGCCGGCCCACGCCCATTTCTACAGCTACACACTGACGCAGGCCGCGCCAGGCCGCTCTGCCGCGCTCGTTCCGCAGGGTGGCGGAGGCGATCCAGGCCGCCCCCGAGCGTCCCCACACCCTGCCGGAACTGGCCGACCTGTCCGACCTGTCCGACCTGACCGGTCAGGTCGGCCTCGGCGCGCGCGGACTGCAGTACGAGTTCCTTGCAGCAGGCGCGGCTTGACCGGATTCACCAGGAGGGAGCCGTGGTCAGCTTCCTTCACGTATCAGGGACACGTCGGTGGTGATCCGCCAGGCAGGCGTATCAGGAGGAGTGGCCGAGGACGGGACGATGCCGGGGCGTGCGAGCGTCGGGTACTCCGGCTCCGAGCCGCTTGAGTTTGATGACGGGGAGGCGGTGATTGACCGCGACGGCTGTGGCCGTGCCTCCGTCATTCCGCCACCTCAGCAGCGCACTGCGGTCGTTCACCGAGCCCGCGAGGACTTCGGGGGTCCCGGTCAGGGGCAGTTCGCCGCTGATCTTGATGTCGAGTCCGGACTGCTCGGTCCAGAAGTACGGGTCCGGTCGGTAGGACCGGGCCGACGCGCCGTGCAGCAGGCCGGCCGCGGCCACCCGGCCCTGCTCGACCGCGTTGGTCCAGTGCGGAGTCCGGCGTCCCTGCCGGGACACGACGTCCCCGGCGGCCACCACGCCCGGCGCGACACGGCAGCACGCGTCGGCGACGAGGCCGCCGCCGGCGTCCAGGGGCAGGCCGGAGTCCTTCAGCCACTCGGTGTTCGGTACGTCTCCGACCGCGCACACGATCACGTCGGCCTCCAGGACCGACTCGCCACAGCGCACGCGGTGTTCACCCAGGACGTCGACGCCGTCCGGCGCGACCCGGACACGTATGCCGTGATCCCGCGCGGCCGTGACGGCGAGATCGGCCAGCCAGGGTCCGAGGAGCCTGAGCAACGGCGGGACGAGGTCGACCACCGTGACGTCCAGGCCCAGGGCGCGGCAGGTCGTGGCGATCTCCATGCCGAGGAATCCGCCGCCCAGCACGATCGCACTTCGGGCGACGGCAAGCCGGGAAGCGAGGGCCGAAGCGTCGTCCAGGGTGCGCAGCGCCAGATCGTCGCGGCCGGTCAGGCGACGGGCCCGGGCGCCGGTGGCGACGACCAGCCCGTCGTACGGCACCCGGGTGCCGTCGGTCAGTGTCACCGCACGACCGTGAACGTCCAGTCGTACGGCCCGTGCCTTGGGGCGGAAGTCGATGCCCTCGGCCGGAGGGGGAAGCAGGGCCGATTCCACGGGTTCCCGGCCGGCGAGGACGCCCTTGGACAGCGGGACCCGCGAGTAGGGCGGGTGAGGTTCGTCGGACAGGACGGTCACCTGTCCGTCGAACCCCTCTGCCAGCAGGCTCTCCGCTGCCGTCAGCGCGGCAATGGACCCGCCGACCACGACGATCCGCTTCACGACTGGACCTTCAGGGCCGCGACTGGGCAGACCCGTACGGCGGCGGCGACGGTGCTCTCGTGCTCAGGGGCCACCTCCTCGTGGGTCAGGTGCAGTTCGCCCTCGTCGTCGAGCCGGAACACGTCGGGCGCGGTCTGCTCACACAGCCCGTGGCCCTCGCAACGGTCGAAGTCCACCACGATCCTCGACATCTCACTTCCCTTCCGCGCGTACCGTGACGGGGAGCGAGGCCAGGCCCCTGATCACGTTGTTGAGCTTGCGGACCGGCTCGCCCGCGAGCTCGATCGACGACGTGTGCCGCACCAGCGCGCCGAGCACCGCCTGCGCCTCCACACGGGCCAGCCCCTGGCCGGCGCAGCCGTGGACGCCGTAGCCGAAACCGACGTGGTCGACCGGGTTGCGGCGGACGAGAAACTCCTCGGGGCGCTCCCACTTGCGTTCGTCCCGGTTGGCCGAGGCCCAGGACAGCAGGACTTTGGTGTCGGCGGGGATGGTGATGCCCTCGATGTCCACCGGCTGGGTGGTGCGCCGGAAGAAGCCCTGTGCGGGCGACTCCAGCCGCAGCGACTCCTCGAACGCCGGTCCGAGGAGCGCCGGGTCCGCGCGTACCTCCTGGTATGCCTCGGGATGGCGGGCGAAGAGGAGGATCGTGTTGCCGATGCCGTTGATGGTGGTGTCCATGCTCGCGACCACGTAGGCGGACAGTAGGGGCACCACGGAGGTCGGCTCGATTTCTCCCCGGTCCGCGGCCTGGTAGACCGCGGCGGCCCAGCCGTCCGGGCGGAGGTTCTCCGGCACCATCACCGTGTTCAGATACTCGAACATCTGGCCGATGAAGGGGAGGGACGCCTGGGCGCGGGCGTTGAACGGGCCGAAGGTGTTGAACGCCGCGTCCGCGAACGACAGCAGCGGACCCCTTGCTTCCTCGGCGAGCCCGATCAGGTCGGCGACCACGGTCACGGGGAACACCGCGGCAAGATCCGCCACGGCATCGAAATCACCCTTGGCCACGGCGCCGGCGACGAGGTCGTCCGCGAGCTCGGCGATCCGCGTCCGGAGCTTGGCAAGGGCTTTGGGGGCGAGCCTGTCGGACAGCACCGCCCGAAGCCGGGTGTGGTCCGGCGGGTTGCTGGCCAGCACGCTTCCCCTCATCGGGGCGTTGAACTGGTCCTCGTAGCCCACACCCTGCGCGGACGAGAACCGTTCGTGGTCGGCCAGGGCCGCGCGGACGTGGTCGTAGCGGGGGAGGACCCATGCGTCGTACGTGGTCAGCCGTACCGCCGGGCCGGCTTCCCGAAGTCGGCGGAGAGCCGGGTACGGGTCGTGCAACGTCTCGTCGGCGAACAGGTCGACGTCGGAGGTGGGTACGGGCAAGGTCGCCTGCGTCACAGCGGACTCTCCTTTGAGTGGTGATGAGGCTGCGGAAAAACCGTAGTACGCGCTACGATTAGCGGGAAGCATCCGACTCACGATGGGGCGCTGTCAATGGGCGCGGAGGGGTTTCCGCGGCCTATCGGCAAGCCGGATGCCGGCGATTCACGGGGAGAATGGCGTGGTGACATCCACGGACAGGAACAACGAGCTCGCGATACGTCCGCCGCGCCAGGAACGGACCCGGCAGGCATGGACCCGCATCCTCGAGGCGGGCGCCGCGATCATCGAGGAGGGCGGGTACGAGGCTTTCACCATCGCGGCCGTCTGTGAGCGCGCCAAGGTCGCCCCACGGGCCATCTACGACCGTACGACCAGCAAGGAGGCGCTCTTCCTCGCCGTCTACGAGCACGGTCTCAGCCGCATCCGCGTCGACGAACAGGTCTTCGATCGCGAGGAGCGCTGGGCCGGCCTCGACGCGCACACGCTGGTGGGCGAGGCCGTCGCCGAGTTCGCCGGGATCTTCGAGCGTCACGCGGCGTTCCTCAAGCCGATGGTGCTGCTCAGCGGAGCGCACGCGGAGGTCTACCGCCGGGCCCGTTCCTACACCGCGCAGATGGCGGACCGGTTCACCGCCGTGGTCCTCGGCGCCGCGCACGAGATCACACATCCCGACCCCGAAACGGCGGTACGCCTCTGCTTCAGCACGGTCTTCGCCTCTCTCATGATGAGGGTCGGCTACGGCCCCGACTTCGCAGCTCCCGCCGCCGACACCGACGTGTTCGTCCGACACCTCACCCAGACAGCGGTGCGGTACCTGTTCGGCGGTGAGTGAGCCGCGCGGCGACGGCATGGTTGCGACCTGCCGAGTCCGGCGGGGCCGGCAGGCGGGCACGGTGTCCGCCCCGGTGGCGACACCGGCGAACGCCTGCCTCGCGTACCCGGGCGAGCGCGGGTTTTCCGGTCCGATAGGTATGTGATGACTGGTCGGCGCCGACACAGCGCTCCGGACCGTGGGCGGGTCCCCGGCGAGCGGTCGACTTGCCGCTGCTTTGGCAGGGGGTCCGCTGGTCGTCACCTGTCGTTGTCGTGCTGGACCAGGGCTCGCCCCTGGCCGTGAAGCGCGTGGCGCTACCACCGAACTACTGCTCGCGGCTCCACGTCCGGTAAGCAGTCACGGCCGTCGGGAGGGTCGGGAAGATCCGCTCGCTGCCGACGGTGCCCGCCAAACCGTACGCCGTCAGGTCGTCCAGCAGCTCCTGCTTGACGCGGGCGAGGGCGAAGACGATGCCGCGGTGCGTGAGCTCGCGGCGGAGTTCGTCGACCGCGTCCAGAGCGGTGATGTCGACCTCCACATTGGCCTCGGTATTGAGGACGAACCAGCGGACCGGTTCCCTCTGTTCGTCGACGGCGGCCAGGGCCCGGCGACGGAAGTTCTCGGCGTTGGCGAAGAAGAGAGGGGAGTCGTAGCGGTAGACGAGCAGGCCGGGGATGGTGCGGGCCTGCGGGTAGTCGTCGATGTCGTGCATGCCGGCCACGCCGGGTACCAGGCCCTCGACGGCGTCGTGCGGGCGGGCCACCCGGGTGAGCAGTTCGGCCACGGACAGACCGACGGCGACCAGCACGCCGTACAGGATGTCGAGCGCGAGAACCCCTGCCAGGCAGCCGAGCGCCAGGAGGAGTTCCCGGCGGCGGAAGGACGCCAGCCGTCGGAAGCCCGCCAGGTCGATCATGCGAACCGCCGCATAGACGACGAGCGCGCCGAGGACTGCCGTTGGCGTGCGGGACAGCAGGGGGCTCAGGAAGAGCAGGACCGACAGGACGGCCGCGCCGGCCACCAGCGAGTACCCCTGGCTGCGACCGCCGGCCGAGGAGGCCAGCGCGGTACGGCTGGCACTGCTGCTGACCGGGAAGCCGTGCAGCGTGCCCGCGCCGAGGTTGGCGGCGCCCATTGCGAGGAACTCCTGGTTGGGGTCGAGCCCGGATTCCCCTTCCTCGTGCTTGGTGAAGGCCCGCGCGGTGAGGATGAAATCCGTGTAGCCGACCAGGAGCACGCCCAAGGCGGGGAGCACCAGGTGCGGCAACTCGGTCATGTCCGGCACGGCCACGGTGGGCAGGCCCGAGGGGACGTCACCGATCACCTTGATGCCGTAGCGGCCGTCGAGGTCGAAGACGGACACGGCGGCCGTGCCGAACACCACGGCGAGCAGGGGTCCGGGGACGGTGCGGAAGAAGTGGGCCACCGTGAAGAGGACCGCGAGCGCTGCGACGGCGAACAACAGCGTGGCCAGGTGAAGCCGCGACAAGTGCCCTGCAAACGACCAGAGTTGGGGGAAGAAGGCTGAGCCCGTCGTCCGGACACCGGTGAGTTTGGGGAGCTGGTCCACGATCATGATCAGTGCGACGCCCGCCAGATACCCGATCAGCACCGGCCGGGACAACAGGTCCGCGACGAAGCCGAGGCGCGCCGCCCAGGCCACCACACACAACAGGCCGACCGCGATCGCGAGCGTGGCCGCCAGCGTCGCGTAGTGCGCCGGATCTCCGGCGGCCAACGGACCGACCACTGTCGCCGTCATCAGCGCGGTCGTCGACTCGGGGCCGACCGACAGAAGGCGGGAGGAGCCCAGCAGGGCGTACAGGGCGAAGGCGGGCAGGATGGCCCACAGTCCTGCGACCGGCGGCAGGCCGGCCACGCCCGCGTACGCCATCACCTGGGGCACGGCATAAGCGGCCACCGTCACCCCGGCCAGGACGTCGCCCTTCAGCCACGAGCGCCGATAGCCGAGCAGCGCGGCGAGCCCGGGGACGAGCCGGCGCCACATCGGAGCACTGCCGACCGAACTCTGGGACATGATCCTCCTCGGGCCGAAGGGTCTCATGATTCTCCGGGCCGCTGGATGGCCGGGAGATGCCGAACGGCCATGGGGCCGGTCGGCCCCCGACCGGGGACCTGCGGTCTCTGCACCCCGTCTCATCTCGTCGCCACCCTGGAGTCGGAAAGCCGACCAGGAGGTGGACACCATGTCCCGCAACGTCACCGTGGGCCTCGACGGCTCGACCGAGAGCCGCGCCGCCGCCATGGGGGCACCTCCCACGCCTTTCGGGCAGTGGGGGAGGGCGGCCCGCGAGGCGAAGCTGCGCGGACTGCCGCTGCGGCTGGTGCACGTCTGGGAACCCGTCCCGGAGCCCATGGCACAGGCCCCGCTGCTCGGGGCCGAGACGCCAGCGCACTGGAGGGAGCGCATTCCGCGTGAGACGGCCGAGGAACTGCGCATGCGCCATCCCGGCGTGCACGTGGACACGGAGCAGATTCCCGGCAGGCCGGCGGATGCTCTTGCCGTGGCGGCGAAGGGCGCCGAGTTGCTGGTCCTCGGCTCGCGCGGCCTGAGCGGGATCGGGGGATTCCTCGTCGGATCCGTGGGCATGGCCGTGATCGCGGACACGGAGATCCCCGTCGTCCTGGTGCGGGCCGGAGAGCAGGCCGCCGACGAGCACGAGGCAGGTCCCGCGGGCATCCCGTCCGCCGCGACCGCGTACCGGCCGGTGGTGCTCGGCATCGACACCGGCCGCCCCGATGACGCGGTGCTCGCTTTCGCCTTCGACGAGGCCGCCCGCCGCGGTACCTCGCTGAGGGTCGTGCACGGCTGGAACCTACCGCCCTACTCCGCCTACGGCGTGCCCGCCGACCCCGAGCTCAACGCCGAACTGGGCCGACAGGAGGCTGCCGCGCTGAGCGAGGTGCTGCGCCCCTGGCGGCGGAAGTACCCGGATGTCGAGGTCGTCGAGGAGTCCCGGTCCGGAAGCCCTGCCCACCACGTCATCGACGCCTCCCATGACGCATCGCTGGTCGTCGTCGGCCGCCGATCCGCCGCAGCCCGATCGGCGTCCACATCGGATCCGTCACGCACGCGGTACTGCACCACGCCACCGCCCCCGTCGCCGTCGTCGCGCACGACTGAACGCACCCTCTGAAGGAGTGGGATCATGAACACAGCGGTGGAACGAGCCCTCGGTGGGCCTTTGGTCGTGGGCGTGGACGGTTCCGAGCCGAGCCTGCGGGCCGTCGACTGGGCGGCGGACGAGGCCGTGCTGCGCGGGGTGCCGTTGCGGCTGGTGTACGCCTGTCTGTGGGAGCGGTACGAGGGTGCCGCACTCGCCCGGGACATCGGCAGGCCGACCGCTCTGCCGCTGGCCCAGGACGTTGTCGGCGCCGCCGCCGAGCGGGCACGTGTCCGGCATCCTGACCTGAAGGTGACCGCGGACGTGGTGTTCGAGGAGCCGGAGTACGCCCTGGTCCGCGAAGGGCGGCACGCCTCGGCGTTGGTCGTGGGCACCCGCGGCCGCAGCGGCATCGCCGAGATGCTGCTCGGCTCCGTCAGCCTGGCCGTCGCCGCCCGTGCCGACTGCCCGGTGATCGTGCTGCGCGGCAGCCACGACAACCGGGCGACGCCCCCGGTGCACCGCCGCGTCGTCGTGGGCGTCGGCGAGGACGTCAAGGAGTCGGCAGCCGTCGGATTCGCCGTCGCGGAGGCACGGCGGCGTGGGGTGACTCTGGAGGCCGTGCGCGCGTGGCGGTGCCCCGCGCATGAGTCCACCGACCACCCGCTCATCTCCGGCGAACCCGCCCGCCTGCACGAGGAACGGGCGGCCGAGCAACTGGAAGCGGCGTTGCGGGACGTCCCGGCGGACATCGAGGTGCGTCGGCGTACCGTCGAGGGTCATGCCCGCCGGGTGCTCCTGGCCGCCTCGCACGAGGCCGACCTGCTGGTCGTCGGTGCCCGGCGCCGTGAGGGGCATTTCGGGCTCCAGCTCGGCCGGGTCGCCCACGCGGCGCTGCACCACTCCGACTGCCCCGTCGCCGTCGTACCGCAGCAGGCGTGACGAAGGTGACCAGCGCACCTGAACGTGCGCCGTCAGGCGTGCCTCCCGCATGCGGGTCGGGGACGACCAGTGTGATCTGGGGCCTATCGGCCCCCACGTCGCCCCCGGACAGCCCATGGGACAACCTCCTGATCCGCCGGATGCTCGAAGTGACAAGAGGCTTGGAGGATCCCGAGATGGCGCACCACCTGACCGACCGACCCCCCGTCCACGCCCTGCTCGCGGACGGCACCACCGTGTGCATCCGTTCCGTGGTGGCGGGCGACCACGACCAGTTGGAGGGGCTGTACGAGGAGATGTCGCCGGAGAACCTGCGCCTGAGGTTCTTCGCGGTGAGCCACCGGTCCGCCCATCTGGCCGCCGACCGGGCCTGTGCTCCGGCCCGCAGCGGCTACCGGGCGCTGCTGGCCGAGACGCAGGGCCAGGTGGTCGGCCTTGCCGAGTACGACGCCGGGGACGCCGGGGACTCCGGGGACGAGACGGACGCGGCCGAAGTGTCCATCGCCGTCGCCGACGGGCTGCACCACCGGGGCGTGGGCACCCTGCTCGTCGAGCACCTCGTCTCGGCCGCCCGTGCGGAGGGCATCAAGGCCTTCACGGCCGACGCGCTCAGTGAGAACCACGCGGTGCTCAAGCTCTTCGCCGACCTCGGTCTGCGCACGACCCGCCGCTTCGAGGGCCCGGAGGTGCGCTGCAGCATCGCCCTCGACCAGAGCGACAGCTACCTCACGGCCGTGGAGGAACGTGGCCGGGCCGCCGACGTCGCCAGCCTGGAGCCGCTGCTGCGGCCGAAGGTGGTAGCCGTCATAGGCGCCGGGCGCAAGCCGGGTTCGGTCGGCCGGGCGATCCTGCACCAGCTGCACGCGGGTGGCTACACCGGGCGCCTGTTCGCGGTGAACCCCGCCGCGCACGCGATTATCGGCGTGCCGTCCTACCCGTCGGTCAGCGCCCTGCCCAGGACACCTGACCTCGCGGTGCTCGCCGTACCCGCCGCCGCGGTCCCGGAGACCGCCGAGGCGTGCGGGAAGGCGGGCGTACGCGCCCTCCTCGTCGTCACTACGGGCCTGGACGCGGATCAGGCGCAGGCGCTGCTGGCGACCTGCCGTTCGTACGGCATGCGCCTCGTCGGCCCCAACTGCCTCGGTATCTCCAACACCGACCCGCAGCTGACCCTGGACGCCACGTTCGCCGCCGGACATCCGCGCCCCGGCACCGCGGGTGTCGCGGTGCAGTCGGGCGGTGTCGGCATCGCCCTGCTGGACGGGCTGTCGCGGCTCGGGATCGGTGTGTCGTCCTTCGCCTCGCTGGGCGACAAGTTCGACGTCAGCGGCAACGACATGCTCCAGTGGTGGGAGAGCGACGGCCGCACCGGCCTCGCCCTGCTGCACCTGGAGTCCTTCGGCAACCCGCGCGCCTTCTCCCGTACCGCTCGGCGCGTGACGCGCCGGATGCCGCTGCTGACCGTCGACGCCGGGCGTACCGACGCGGGCCGTCGCGCCGCCGCCTCGCACACGGCAGCCGCCGCCACCCGCACCATGACCCGCCAGGCCCTGTTCACCCAGGCGGGCATCACCGCGACCCGCTCGGTCGGCGAACTCCTGGAGGCCGCCGCCCTGTTGCACTCCCAGCCGCTGCCCCAGGGCGCACGGGTGGCGATCATCACCAACGCGGGCGGCGCCGGTGTCCTCGCGGCCGACGCCTGCGCCGAAGCCGGACTGTCGCTCCCAGCGCCCGCACCGGCACTGGTCGACGACCTGCTCGCCGTACTGCCGGACGGGGCCGCGGTGGGCAACCCGGTCGACACCACCGCCGCCGTCACGGAGGAACAGCTCACCGACTGTCTGGACCGGATCATGCGGTACGGCGGTGTCGACGCCGTCCTCGTGGCCCTGGTCCCCACGGCGGTCGCCGCTGCGACCGGTGACGACCTCGTCCGGGCCCTCACCAGCGGACCCGGCCGAAGGGCGAAGCCGATCGTCGCGGTACGGCTCGAACAGGGCCTGCCCGTCGAGCTGTTGCCCGCAACGGACGACGGCACCGTCCCGTCGTACGCCGAACCCCAGGCGGCGGCACGAGCGTTGGCCCACGCAACCCGCCGCGCGGCCTGGCTCGCCCGCCCCGCCGGGACCGTCCCCGACCTCGACGGCATCGAGACGGACCGAGCCCGCACCGTCGTCGAGACCTACCTCGCCGCGCACCCCGACGGCGGCTGGCTGGACCCGCGTACCTGCGCCGACCTCCTGTCCTGCTACGGCATCCCGCAGATCCCGTGGGCCTGGGCCGAGACCGAGGACGACGCGGTCCTGGCCGCGGACCGGCTGCGCGGCTTCGACGGCCGGGTGGTCATGAAGGCCCACTGGCCCGGCCTTGTGCACAAGAGCCGGCAGCACGCCGTCCACCTCGACCTGCGCGGCGACTCCCAAGTCCGCGCTGCCTACCGGGACTTGGAGACGCGCTTCGCCGGGTTGACGACCGGCGTCGTGCTGCAGCCGCTCGCCGCCCGTGGCACCGAGCTGTTCGCCGGCGTCGTCCAGGACGAGGTCTTCGGGCCGCTCGTCCTGTTCGGCCTCGGCGGTACGGCAACCGAGGTACTCGCCGACCATGCGGCCCGGCTCGCCCCGCTCAGCGACCACGACGTGCACGACCTGATCACCTCCCCGCGCTGCGCCCCGCTCCTGTTCGGCGCGCAGGGCAGCGGCCCCGTCGACCTCGGGGAGCTCGAGCAGTTGCTGTTGCGGCTGTCCCGCATGGCGGCGGACCTGCCACAGCTCGCCGAGACCGACTTCAACCCGGTCCTCGCGACACCGGGCGGTGTCACCGTGCTGGACGCGCGGATCCGCCTGGTGCCGTGCAGGCCCCAGGACCCCTATCTGCGCCGACTCCGCTGAGGAAGGAACGGACATGAGGCACAACAAGGTCGGCTCCGTGATGACCACGGACGTCGTCCGCGCCACCTACGGCACCCCGTTCAAGGAGGTCGCCAGGCTGCTCGCGGCCCACCGGATCAGCGGGCTGCCGGTGGTCGACGAGGACGACAAGGTCATCGGCGTCATCTCCGAAACGGACCTGGTGGCACGCCAGGCGGCCACCCCAGGACCGTACGAACCGCGCCGTCGCCTCGCATTCCCCGGGGTGACACGCGGCGCCCGGCGGCAGACAGCGAAGGCGCACGCCCGCACCGCCGGGCAGCTCATGACCGAGCCGCCCGTCACCGCCCACGCCGACGACACCATCGTCGAGGCCGCCCGCACCATGGCCCAGCGTCAGGTGGAACGCCTGCCGGTGCTCGACGAGGCGGACCGGCTGGTCGGCATCGTCACCCGCCGCGACCTGCTCCAGGTGTTCCTCCGGCCTGACGGGGACATCCGCGACGAGGTGATCGAGGACGTACTGGGGCGCACCCTGTGGCTTCCGCCCCGCAGCGTCGACGTGTCCGTCGTGCAGGGCGTCGTCACGCTCACCGGCCACATGGAACGCAAGAGCGAGACGGTGATCGCCCTGTCGATGATCGCGCGGATCGACGGCGTGGTCGGCGTGGTCGACAAGCTCACCTACCGACTGGACGACACACGCCTGCACCCCCAGGAGCAGGCACTGCACGGCGTGGCCGACGACTGGCTGCGCAAGATGTGAGAGGAGGCGTACCGCCATGACCGGCACCGTGTTGGTCACCTACGGAACCACCAACGGATCGACGGCACAGATCGCCGAAACCATCGCCGACGTCCTGCGCAAGAGCGGGCTGACGGTCGAGGCCCTTCCGGCCCAGGCCGTCCCGACTGTGACGGCGTACGACGCGGTGGTGGTCGGCGGCGGACTGTACGCCGGGCGCTGGCAGAAGGACGCGCGCCGGTTCCTCCGCCGGCACCGCCACGACTTGGCCGAACGCCCGCTGTGGCTGTTCAGCAGCGGCCCGCTCGACGCCTCGGCCTCGGAGCGGGAGATCCCGCCCGTTCCCGGGGTGAGGAAGGCCATGGTCGAGCTCGACGTCAGGGACCACGTCACCTTCGGGGGATGCCTGGAGGAGGGCGCGAAGGGATGGGTCGCACGGATGATCCTCCGCAATGGAAAAGGCGGGGACTTCCGCGACTTCACCGCGATCGAGACGTGGGCGGCACGTGTCGCCGACGAGCTGACGCCTACATAGGGCGGGTCATCCGCTCTACTCAGGCCCCGGTGCCCGGCACCGGGGCCTGAGTAGAGCGGCGACATCGATTGCGGCAACCGCCGGAGCCCCCCGCGCGCTGCCCGGGCGGCCTGGCACACAGCTGCTGGATCACGACGGTGCGGCGTCCTCGCCGCCGTGACTCGACGGGGCAGGGGCCGACTCAGAGGAACGGCCGTGCTCGGAGACGTCGAACTCCACGTCCACGACGCCCTCGACGGCTCGGATCAGCCGTGCTGCCACGGGCACCAGTGACGCATCCCGGATACGGCCGCCGAGCGTCACGACACCGTCCCGTACCGAGACGCGTGCGGCCGACGCCGGAGCGGGGAAGAGGTACGACACCACCTCGCGACGGACCTCCTCCGCGATGTCCTCGTCCTCGCGCAGGAACACCTTGAGCAGGTCGGCGCGGCTGACGATGCCCTGCAGCATGCCCAGGTCGTCGACGACGGGCAGCCTCTTGACCTTCGCGTGGGCCATGGCCCGCGCGGCCTGGGCGAGCGTCGCGTTCGCGTGGACGGTGAGGGCCGGCGAGGTCATCAGCTCCCCTGCGGTCACCGCGCCGGCCTTCGCGAGGTCGGACAGGCGGCGCAACTGGGTGTACCGGTCGGGGTCGCTGTCGCGGAACTCCTCCTTGGGCAGCAGGTCGGCCTCGGACACCACCCCGACGACGCGGCCCTCGCCCTCCAGTACGGGCAGGGCGCTGACCTTCCAGTCGTGCATCATCCGCACGATCTCCTTGAAGGAGGCGCCCCTGCCGATGGCGGCGACGGTCTGGGTCATGACGTCGCTGACGATGTGCGGGCCGCCGTGCATGACGCCTCCATCGGCGCTGTCACTTCGACTCGGCGCGTTCACAGGAGGCTGCCGCTGCCGTAGGGGGCGTACAGGTCCAGCAGCCGGGTGCGGGACGAGCGCAGGCGGTGGGCGAGGACGTTCCCGACCCACAGGGCGACGCTCGCGCCGAGCGCGGGGTCGTCCCGGCACATCGAGCGGATCGCGGTGGCGTCGAACTCGTATGCCCGCACCGGGCTGGTCGCCTCGGCGCCCAGATGCCAGCTGTGCGGCGCGAACAGCCAGGACCAGCCGAGGAGTTGGTTGTGGTCGAGGGTCTCGATGACAGCCGCGGAGCGGCCGGGCACGCGCATGTCCAGGGCGACGGTGCCGGTCCGGATGATCCAGAACCGATCCGCCTTGCCGCCTTCCTCGAAGAGGCGGGTGCCCTGCGGGAACGACACCTCCCGGGCGAAGCACATCAACCGGTTACGGTGCTCGGCCGGCAGTGCCCGCAGCATGCCGGCCGTGGCGGGAGCGTTCATGGCGTGCCTCCAGTCAGGGCGTACGAACCTGCTATGTCCAGCGTGTTCCCGTGCCTGCTCCTGGTCCATGGGCCACCCGGCCCCATCGCCGGGCCGTCCGGTACCCCATGAGAGCCCTTGGGCCCCTGGGCCGGGAACGGGCCGGGCGGTTCGATGAAGACGAGAGACAACCTGTTGAGCGACTCGCGCCGCCGCCCCGTCCGGAGCCCAGCGCTCGAGGCCGCTCCTGGACGCCGCTCGACCCAGAAGAGCAGACAGGCTCAACCGGAGGAGGCAGGCATCATGGTTCAGCACGTCACCGCAGGAGTCGACGGTTCCACCGAGAGCCTCGCGGCCGCACACTGGGCGGCCAGGGAAGCCCTGCGCCGCGGAGCCTCGTTGAGGCTGGTGCACGCGTGGACCCGGCATCCCCGCCCTGCCGCCTCCGTACCCATGGGCACGAGCGAGCGCGAGTGGGCCCAGCAGACCCTGGACCGAGCGGCCGGCAGCGTCCGGGCCGCACACCCAGGGCTGCGGATCGTGGAGCAGTTGGTGTCCGGCTCCGCGGTCGACGCCCTGCTCGCCGCGCCGGCGGAGGCGGAGTCGCTGGTGCTGGGGTCCCGCGGGCTCGGCGGTGTCGCGGGCTTCGTGGTCGGATCCGTGTCCCAGCGGGTCGTCGCCAGGTCGGTGCGCCCCGTGGTGCTCGTCCGGGCGGGCGAGGCCGCCGCCGACGAACACCTTCCGGTGTCCGACGGTGTCTCACCGGAGGAGATTCCCGGGACCCCGTACCGCGATGTCGTCCTGGGGCTGGACACCCGGCGCCCCTGCGACGAGCTGATCGAGTTCGCCTTCGAGGCCGCCGGGCGCTACGGCGCCGCACTGCGCGTGATCCACGCCTTCACCGTTCCGTCGGCCGACGGCGCCGACCTGCCCGCGGTCAGGGGGACGGGGCCGGAACTGCTTGCGGCACAGGAACGCGCCGTCGTCTCGACGCTGCGTCCGTGGTGCGAGAAGTTCCCCGAGATCTCCGTGACCGAGACCGTCTCCGAAGGCAGGGCGGCCACCGCACTGGTGCGCGCGTCGTCCGGCGCTTCCCTCGTCGTCGTGGGACGCCGCATCCGGGACGGTCACCTCGGCACGCACATCGGTCCCGTGACGCACGCGGCGCTGCACCATGTCGGCTGCCCCGTCGCCGTCGTACCGCACACCTGAACCGGCCCCCACGGTGCTCCGACCGGCGCCGCCCGACCACCTCGACGGGCCGGAGCTCATCAACAACTGGGTTGCACACCATGAAGGCCGTGCCGGCCGTCACTCTGGAGGACAGAACAGTGCGCATCGTCATCGCCCTCGGCGGCAACGCCCTGCTGCGCCGGGGTGATCGCCCCGACGCGGCCGTACAGCAGGCGAACGTCGACCGGGTGGCCACCGCAGTCGCCGCCCTCGCCCTGGAACACGAGATCGTCATCACTCATGGCAACGAGCCGCAGATCGGCCTGCTCGCCATGGAGAGCGCGGCCGACCCCGTCCTGACCGCCCCCTTCCCGCTCGACCTGCTCGGCGCCCAGACCGAGGGCCTGATCGGATCGCTGCTGGTCCGGGCCCTGCACGACACGCTTCCCGGACGCAAGATCGCCGCACTCGTCACCCACACCCTGGTACGGGGCGACGATCCGGCGTTCGCTCGGCCCACGAAGCCCGTCGGCCCCGTGTATCCCCGGGACGTCGCCCACTCCCTCGCGCGAAGGCGCGGCTGGCACCTCGCCAAGGACGCCACCGGGTGGCGCCAGGTCGTCGCCTCGCCCGCGCCCCAGGGGATCGTGGAGACCGAGACCATCCACGACCTGCTCACCTGCGGCGTGCTGGTCATCTGCGCCGGCGGCGGGGGCGTTCCCGTCACCGCCGACCACGACACCGGCGCGCTGACCGGCGTCGAGGCGGTCGTGGACAAGGACCTCACGGCCGCCCTGCTCGCCGAGGAACTCAAGGCCGACTTCCTGCTCATCCTCACCGACGTGCCGAACGTCTACGCCGACTACGGCACCCGGCACCAGCAGTCCGTCACCGACGTCACCCCCGACGATCTGCGGCGCGGCGGCTTCCCCGAGGACTCGATGGGCCCCAAGACGGAGGCCGCCGCCCGGTTCGTCGAACGCACGGGCGGTCTGGCCGCCATCGGCGCCCTCGACGCCGCGTACGAGATCGTCCACGGGCGGTCGGGGACCCTCGTGCGCTCCGACCTGACCGTCGGCTGAGAGCCGCCGGCGCGAAGGGCGTGGGGCTCCAGAAGAAGTTCTTCTCCCGCCATCGCAGCGATACGCGAACCGTGGCGCACATCGGTTTCCCGGCACGCGCGACTACGGAACGGGAACCGCCCGAGTGCTCGTACGGCCTGTCTGAGTAGCGAGCCTGCCGCGCATTGCCGAACACCGCGGACAGGCCTGCCGTGCGGCCCATCGACTGTGGTGGTGCGCGGGCCGCTCTCCGTCTCGGACGGGACTCATGGCCCCTCATCCTGGGGCCTGCTCCGATGCAGGGTGGAAGAACGCAATGCCGCTGTACCAGGTGAGAGACAGGTCGGCTGATGGATTCCAATGACGGTTACCGCGAACTCGGGCGGCAGGAGTGCCTGCGGCTGATGGCCAAGGCGCCCATCGGCCGCATCGTCTACACGCGCCGCGCCCTGCCCGCCGTGCTGCCGGTCAACTTCGCCCTGGACGGCGACGACGCGATCCTGCTGCGCACCTCAACAGCCTCGGAACTGGTCCGCGCGATCGACGGCGCGGTGGTCGCCTTCGAGGCCGACGACGTCGATGCGGCCCACCACTCCGGCTGGAGCGTTGTCGTCACGGGTACGGCCACCGTGGTGACCGACCCGGCCGAGCATGAACGCCTGGCCCGCACCGGCCCTGTCTCCTGGGTGCCCGCGCCGCCGGAGGTCTTCGTCCGCATCGAGGCCGAACTTGTCACCGGACGGGAGCTCGTCGGCGGACGAACGCTGTATGGGGTGGATCTGCCCGCCTGAAGGTCTTCCTCCTCCTTCCCGTTGTCTGTCGTCGGCCGGGGCCGTACGGCCCGACGACATGGGGCCGTACGGCACGCCATCGGGTTCCGACGGCCTCTGCCCGCAGCGCCCGCGGACGACGAGCGTTTCCTTGGAGCAGAAGGGAACAGGACAATGACGGAGCGTCATGTGGTTGTTGGAGTGGACGGTTCACTGGTCGCCGTACGGGCCTTGGACCGGGCCGCCGAGGAGGCGGTGCGCCGCGGCGCCGCGTTGCGCGTCGTCTACGCCGTGGCCGACTGGGACGAGGCGGGGCCGGTGCTGGCGTCGGCAGTCTCGCGGGTGCACGAGCGTCATCCCGGACTGCCGGTGGAGGCCAGGGCCGTGGAGGGCGGCGCCGTGCGGGTGTTGGCACGGGAAAGCGAGAGCGCGGCTCTCACCGCTGTGGGCACCCGGGGGTTCGGCGGTGTCTCCGGCCTGCTGGCGGGCTCCGTGAGCTGGCGCCTGGCCGCGCACGTCCACGGTCCGTTGCTGGTCGTCCGCGGGGATCACCCTCGCGACGAGGGGCGCGAGGTGCTGCTCGGCCTGGAGAGCGACGCCGATGAGGCCGCGGCTGCTCATGCCTTCCAGGAGGCGTCCCGGCGTGGGGTCCGGCTGCGTGTCGTGCACTCCGCGACACACCCGCACACCACACCGGAACCGGCCTCGCTGGTGGCCGCGACGAGTCCTGTCCGGCAGCGCCGGGCCCAGAGCGACCGTGCGGACGAAGCCGTGCCGCGCTTCAGTTTGGCCCGGCTGCGGGAGGAGTACCCCGGAGTCGAGGTCGACAGCCGCACGGTGCGCACCGGCCCGGCTCATGCCCTGCTGGCGGCTACCTGCGAGGCCGACGTAGTCATCATCGGCACGCACCGGCGCGCGGGCCGACTCGGTCCACCACTCGGCCCGTTCGGGCATGTCCTTCTGCACCACTCCCACTGCCCTGTGGTGCTGGTGCCCACGACCTGAAGACAACGACAGCGGCACAGCGTGTGGCCCGGTCGGCCTGCTCGGCATCGGCCTTGCCTTCGTCTCCGGCATCGCCAAGATGGCGCTCATCTGGATCGCCGAGTGGCCGCCGGTGAAGCATTTGTCCGACGGCTCGACGGGCGTGTCGACCAACCCGTACGCCTGGGAGCGGCTGCCGTTCGTCAGCCGCAACCGCGGGCTGCTCTGGGGGCCAGTTGCTCCCTTGCCGGCAGCCAGGGGCGGTTCCGGGGGCCCGACCGGGCCCAACGGCCCAGCAGACGAGGGACCGATGGCGAGCCCCAGGTGCTCCGACAGGCCCTCCTCGTGGGCATCGCGAGCGACGAGCATCAAAGGCGAAGAAGTTCCACGTGCAGAGCGAGGGAGAGACCGGCGATGACGGCAACGGTGACAACTGGAGCCCGGGCGGCAACCGAGGCGTGGCGGGGCTTCGCCGGCTTGCGCTGGCGCGACCGCATCGACGTACGTGACTTCATCCAGGCCAACTACACGCCCTACGAGGGCGACTCGGCGTTCCTGGTCGGTCCGACCGAGCGCACGCTGGCCGTCTGGCACAAGGTCGCTCGGCTGTTCCCCGAGGAGCGGCGCAAGGGAATCCTCGACGTCGACCCGGGTAACCCGTCCACCATCACCTCGCACCGGCCGGGCTACATCGACCGCGACCGGGAGCTGATTGTCGGCCTGCAGACAGATGCCCCGCTGCGGCGGGCCATCATGCCCAACGGCGGCCTGCGGATGGTCGAGAACAGTCTCAAGGCGTACGGCTACCGGGCCGACCCCTTCGTCACCCGTGTCTTCGGCACCTACCGCAAGACCCACAATGAAGGTGTCTTCGACGCCTACACCCCCGAGATGCGCGCCGCCCGCAAGGCAGGGATCATCACCGGCCTGCCGGACGCCTACGGCCGCGGCCGGATCATCGGCGACTACCGGCGGGTCGCGCTGTACGGCACCGACCGGCTCATCGAGTCCAAGCGGGCCGAGCGCGCGCTGCTGGACGCACGGCTCTCCAGCCCGGACGTCATCCGCGACCGTGAGGAACTGGCCGAGCAGATCCGGGCGTTGGGCGAACTGACGCAGATGGCGGCCTCGTACGGCTGTGACGTCTCCCGCCCGGCCGTCACCGCCCACGAGGCCGTGCAGTGGCTCTACCTCGGCTTCCTGGCGGCGGTGAAGGAGCGTAACGGCGCCGCGATGTCGCTGGGCCGTACCTCCACGTTCCTGGATGTCTATGTGCAGCGGGAACTGGACGAGGGGACCCTCGACGAGCCCCGCGCCCAGGAGCTGATCGACGATTTCGTGATCAAGCTGCGGATCGTACGGTTCCTGCGCACCCCGGAGTACGACGCGCTGTTCTCCGGCGATCCGACCTGGGTGACCGAGTCCATCGGCGGCATGGGAGGTGACGGGCGCACACTCGTCACCCGGACCTCCTTCCGCTTCCTGCAGACGCTCTACAACCTCGGCCCGGCCCCCGAACCCAACCTGACCGTGCTCTGGTCACCCCAACTACCCTCCGGATTCAAGGAGTTCTGCGCCCGGGTGTCCATCGACACCAGCGCCGTGCAGTACGAGTCCGACGACCTGATGCGCCCGCGCACCGGCGACGACACCGCGATCGCCTGCTGCGTCTCCGCGATGACGGTGGGTCGGCAGATGCAGTTCTTCGGGGCCCGCGTCAATCTCGCCAAGGCGCTGCTGTACGCGATCAACGGCGGCCGCGACGAGATGACCGGCGAGCAGATCGCGCCCGAAGCCCCCGCGCTGGCCGGCGAGTACCTCGAGTACGGGGAGCTGTCGGCGGCGTACGACCGCATGCTGGACTGGCTGGCGGCCACCTACGTCAACACCCTCAACGTCATCCACTACATGCACGACAAGTACGCCTACGAGCGCATCGAGATGGCTCTGCACAACCACCCCGTGTACCGCTACATGGCCTGTGGGATCGCCGGACTGTCGGTGGCCACCGACAGCCTCTCCGCCGTCAAGTACGGCCGGGTGAAGGTGATCCGGGACGACACGGGCCTGGCCGTCGACTACGAGATCGAGGGCGGGTTCCCGGCGTACGGCAACAACGACGACCGTGTCGACTCCATCGCCGTCGACCTCGTGAAGTCCTTCATGGCGAAGGTGCGCAAGCACCCCACCTACCGCAACGCCGAGCACACCCAGTCGGTGCTGACCATCACCTCCAACGTGGTGTACGGCAAGCACACGGGCAACACCCCCGACGGCCGCCGCGCCGGACAGCCCTTCGCGCCCGGCGCCAACCCGATGAACGGCCGGGACCGGCACGGGGTGGCCGCCTCCGCGCTGTCGGTGGCGAAGCTGCCGTACGAGGAGGCCCGGGACGGCATCTCGCTGACCACGACGATCACCCCGGAGGGACTGGGGCACAACCCCGACGAGCGGCCGGGCCACCTGGTGGGCATCCTCGACGCCTACACGGCCTCCGGTGGCTTCCACATGAACGTCAACGTCCTGGACAGGGCGACGCTGGAGGACGCCATGGAGCACCCGGAGAAGTATCCGGAGCTGACGATCCGGGTCTCCGGCTACGCCGTCAACTTCGTCCGCCTGACCCGCGAGCAGCAGCTCGACGTGATCAGCCGTACCTTCCACGGATCGCTGTGAGCAGCACGGTCGCACCGGTGACGGGCCGCATCCACTCCTGGGACCTGTCCACGGGAGTGGACGGTCCCGGGACCCGGTTCGTGCTGTTCCTCAGCGGCTGCCCGCTGCGCTGCCTGTACTGCGCCAACCCCGACACCTGGCACATGCGGGACGGGAAGCAGACCACCGTCGACGAGGTGATGGCCGAGATCGAGAGGTACCGGCCCTTCATCTCCGTCGCCGGCGGGGGAGTGACGCTCACCGGCGGCGAGGCCCTGCTGCAGCCGGCGTTCACGGCCTCGGTCTTCCGCCGCTGCAAGGAGCTCGGTCTGCACACGGCCCTGGACACCTCCGGTTTCCTCGGCGCCCGCGCCACCGACGAGCTGCTCGCCGACACCGACCTCGTCCTCCTGGACATCAAGTCCTTCGACGTCCGGACCTACCGGAGGCTGACCGGCGGCGACCTTTCCCCGACCCTCGACTTCGCCACCCGCCTGGACCGGCTCGGCGTCCCGGTGTGGATCCGCTACGTCCTCGTGCCCGGCTGGACCGACGACCCGCCGGCCGTCGACGCCCTCGGCGGGTTCCTCGCCGGGCTGGGCAACGTCGACCGGGTGGACGTCCTGCCGTTCCACAAGCTCGGCACCCACAAGTACGACGCGCTCGGCATCCCCTTCCCCCTGCGCGACACACCCACGCCGGATCCGGACCTGACGGAGCGGGTGCGCGAGCAGTTTCGGGACCACGGCCTGCGGGCGCTCTGACGCGCCGAGCGGTTCGCCGTGTCTGCGGCGCAGTCCAGACGCAAAGGTGATCAGGGCACCACCGCCGGTTCGTGCGGTTCCGTGCCTCCCATGTCGAGCCGGAACGGTGGATACGAGTCCGTCATCAGGACGACGTAGGCGACGACGCGCAGCACCCACCTGTTGAGGCCGAGGATCAGGTCGAACAGGCTCCGCGGGTACTTCTCGGTGAAGGTCACGGCCACGGCGGCGATCACCACCAGTACCGCGATCAGCCCGCCGCCCCACCAGCCGGGGTGCCAGCCGCTGAGGAAGAAGCCGATGACGATGTAGTGGGGGATGGCCAGCAACCACCACTTCACCAGCACCAGGCCGCGGGAGAGGCGCTCCGGGTAGGCGATGTCCAGCCGGGCCGGGTAGTCGGGTTCCTCACCCAGGCTGAAGGGCGGGTAGCGGTCGGTACCCAGGGCGCCGTACGAGTAATAGGTCACGCGCCAGCTCCATCGCAGCACCCCGACGTTGAAGTCGAACAGGGGGCGTGGGTAACGCTCGGTGAACAGGATGGCGAAGAACGCGATCACGCTCACCACGCTGAAGGCGATCCAGAGGAAGAACAGCACCACGTAGTGGGGGATGACCAGGACCCATTTCACCAGCCACAGCCACCGGGACAGCCGCGTATCCAGCACCGCACTCACCCGGACCGGGCGCTCTGGTGTTCCTGCCAGGGTTGTCATGGCGATCAACTCCTCCGGGCCCGGAGCGACGGCCGCTGAATCGGGCCCAAGACCAGCCTGGCCGCTGACGGGGAGCCTCGCCATCTGTGCCGACAGGCAAGGCCGCGACGGGCGGATCGGCACACCCGCGCGGTGCGGATGCCGTGCCGTCCGATCGGGCCTGCTCGTCGGTCGTATTGCTCAGGACGGCGTTGGTGCGGCCGTGGGCGATGTGGGGCGACGACACCCCGTGATCTGCGCTCGCCGGTCAGCCCAGGGGGAGCCGGGCGACGACGTACTCGGTGAGGTCGAGGAGCCGGTTGGTGTAGCCCCACTCGTTGTCGTACCAGCCGAACACCTTCACCAGGTTCCCGTGGGCCTGGGTGAGCGGGGCGTCGAAGACGCAGGACGCGGGGTCGCCGACGACGTCGCGGGAGACGATCGGGGCGTCGGACACCCGCAGGATCCCCTTCAGCGGCCCGTCGGCGGCCTCCCGGAAGGCGGCGTTGATCTCGTCGACGGTCACCTCCCGGTCGAGTACGAGGGTCAGGTCGGTCAGGGAACCGTCCTCGACGGGGACGCGGACCGCGAGGCCGTCGAGGGTGCCGGCCAGCTCCGGCAGGACCAGGCCCACGGCACGGGCCGCTCCGGTGCTGGTCGGGATGATGTTCACAGCGGCGGTGCGGCCCCGCCGCAGGTCCTTGTGCGGGCCGTCCAGGACGACCTGGTCGTTGGTGTAGCCGTGGATGGTGGTCAGCAGGCCCTTGTCGATGCCGAACGCGTCGTCGAGGACCTTCACCATCGGTGCCACGCAGTTGGTGGTGCACGAGGCGTTCGAGACGACGTGGTCGCTTTCCGGATCGTAGGTGCCCTCGTTGACGCCCATGACGATGGTGGCGTCAACTCCCTTGCCCGGCACGGACAGCAGCACCTTGCGGGCGCCACCCTTCAGATGCAGCCCGGCGTCCTCGCGGCTACGGAAGCGTCCGGTGGACTCGATGACGACGTCCACGCCGAGCCCGGCCCAGTCGAGCGCGGCGGGGTCGCGTTCGGCGGTCACGGCGATGCGGTGGCCGTCGACCGTGATCGAGGTGTCGTCGTGCTCGACCGTGCGCTGCAGCCTGCCGTACGTCGAGTCGTACTCCAGCAGATGGGCGAGCGCCGCCGGTGAGGTGAGGTCGTTGACCGCCACCACCTCGACCGGCGTGCCAGCCGCTGTCTCCGCGCGCTCCAGCACGAGCCGCAGGTAGTTGCGCCCGATGCGGCCGAAGCCGTTGATTCCCACGCGCACGCTCATGTCCGTCGTCCTCCCGATCGATCCGCTTCCGTGTCGCTGCCAGCGTGCTGGCCGGGTACGGGATCGTGCTTGGGCCGGACGGGGGCGAGCCGGGGGGGACGTTCGGCCCGGCGACTCGCCGTGCGGCTTCAGCGCTTTTGTTGCGTGGCCCGGTCCTGGGCCTGGGTGGCGATGACCGCCGCCTGGATGCGTCGCTCCACGCCGAGCTTGGCCAGCAGTCGGGAGATGTGGTTCTTCACCGTCTTCTCCGCGAGGAAGAGCCGCTGGCCGATCTGGCGGTTGGTCAGTCCCTCGCCGATCAGGGCCAGGATCTCCCGCTCCCGGTCCGTCAGACCGGGGAGGGCGTCGGGCTCGGGTTCCGGCTCCTGGCCCTGACGCAGCCGGGCCATCAGTTTGGCGGTGGCGCTGGGGTCGAGCAGGGACTGGCCGGCGGCGACCGTGCGGACGGCCGAGACGAGGTCCGAGCCCTTGATCTGTTTCAGTACGTAGCCGGACGCCCCCGCCATGATCGAGTCCAGCAGGGCTTCCTCGTCGTCGAACGAGGTCAGCATCAGGCAGGCCAGCTCCGGCATCTGCGAGCGCAGCTCCCGGCACACGGTCACGCCGTCGCCGTCGGGCAGGCGGACGTCGAGCACCGCCACCTGCGGGCGCAGCGCGGGCACGCGGATCAGGGCCTGCTCGACAGTGGCGGCCTCGCCGACGACGGTGATGTCCGGCTCGTCGTTCAGCAGGTCGTGCACCCCTCGCCGTACCACCTCGTGGTCGTCCAGCAGGAAGACCCGGATCGAGTTGTCGGGGCTGGGCTGCGCGCCGTCCGCCATTGGATGCTCCTTGTTCTGCGCCGTCCGAATCCTGCACCGGGCTGTCACCCACAGGGTGTGACCGATCCTTGCCTATGGCCGATCTTGCGCGATCCGGGGCCAAAGGGCCAGGGCCGTTCGGCCCTACTGCCACCAGCGCCCGGTTTTCTCCCGGCATCCCGATCGGATCGCCGACGCCGACCGTCAGCGGCCGAACAATCGATCTGCTCGACCGGCGCGGAACCATGGTCGCGAGCACCATCGCCAGGGCTCAGTCATGCGCGTGGGTGTCCAGGCTGCTCCGGCTGAAACGGCGGCTGATGGGCGACTCCGGACGTCATGGCACCGACGCTTCCGTCCATCTCGGGTGGGCAGGGCGATCGCGCGTACCGATCAGCCTTCGCCTACGACTCTCCGATCCGGGGGTTCCTGCGGCAGAGAGTTTCACCCGACGTGATGGCTGTTCCTGCCCGGCCTCCGCGAAGTCGGGGTCCGGCCGTCGCCGTCGCCGCCCGTCAGGCTGTTGACGACGCCGACCACACCGTCGATCCGGTACGTCAGCTGGATTGCCGACGGAATGTCGCTGTCGTGCTCCAGGCACCCTTCCAGCGTGACCATGCCGTCCCGAACGGAGGCGGTCACGGTGTCGGGCGGCACGCGCAAGGCGCGGGTGAACACCTCGACGATGACTTCCCGGCGGATCTCCTCGTCGCTGCGCAGGAAGACGCGCAGCAGGTCGCGGCGGGTGGCGATGCCGATCAGGCGGTCCTCCTCGTCCACGACCGGGAGACGTTCGACGCCGTGGCGTTCCATCACGCGCGCGGCGTCCGCCACCCGCTGTTCGGGGTGCACCGTGATGGCTGGAGACGTCATCAGGTCCTCCGCGGTGGCGGCCCGGGCGACGGCGGCCGCGCGGCGGGCGGAGCGTCGCAGTGCGGGCACGCGGAACCGCCGTACAGGACGGTCGGCGGACCGGGCCGCCTGACGGCGGACCAGGTCGGTCTCCGAGATCACGCCCAGGACCTTGTCGTCGTGGTCGACCACGGGCAACCCGCTGATCCGGTGCCGGTCGAGGAGCCGTGCCAGATCCTTCAACGGCGTCTCGCGGCGGGCTTCGACGACCTCGCGGGTCATCACGTCACCAACAATGTGCGTCATCGCGCCCACTTCCTTCCGAGCCGCCCCCTGGTGCCATTTCCTTCAGCTTCCCTTCCGTATGGGCGGCGGGGGCAGGGCCGAGCGTCCCTGGGTCGAGGACCGAACTGCCCCGGGACCTCCGGCCCCCTGGAAAGGAGTTCATCCAGATCGGCCGGCTCTTCCTCGCGGGGAAGACGGCCGGCTCCGGCGCGAAGGGACCGGCGTTCTCGCAGGAGGCGGCTGGGCCGGACGTCCCCGATGCCGTCCCCATGCGGGCCACATGACATGCTTCCCTGCTGTCACGCTGGGAGCGCGACCCCGGTCACCACCGGGCACCGATCGAAAGGACGACGGATGGAGGGCGTGAAGCCGGGCTCCGCCGATGAGAGCAGCCCCGCTTCCGCGGGCCGGAGCCGTCCTCGGCGTGCTGCCGTCCGCGTTCCCCACGAGCGTGTCCGGCTGGCACGGATGCGCACCTCGCAGGACCGTGTCGCGGACGCGATCACCTCGTTCGCGGGGACGATGCGATTCGTGTACCTGCACGCTCTCTGGTTCGCAGGTTGGATCGCGCTGAACGAGGGCCTGCTCGGGAAAGCAGCGATCTTCGACCCGTATCCCTACGGGCTGCTCACCATGATCGTCAGCTTGGAAGCGATTTTCCTGTCGACGTTCGTCATGGTCAGCCAGAACCGGCAGGCGGCACGCGAGAACGTACGCGCCGACCTGGACTTCGAGACCAACCTGCGCTCCGAGGTGTGGTCCGTTCACATAGGAAAGGCACTGGGCCTCGACCCTCTGCAGATCGAGCAGCACGTGCAGGAGATCATCGCCCAGAGCAAGGCAGGCATGGACTTCGAACAGCGTGGGACGCCGGTCGATCCCCAGGATCTCTGATTCCCGCCCACCGGGTCGCGGGGCAGCCCGGTGTCACCCGGGCCGTAGCACCACAGGCCCGGAGGCGTACAGCGCCGTCGACGGTGTCCCCGAGTACGCCTTCGGGCCGCGCAAGCGGGACGGCAAGGCCCCGGTACCGGACTTCGCCGGGCGCCGACCGGTGGCCGACCGCGGCACCACCACCTTCGAGTACACCCCGCACCTGGCCCTGCTGAGCACCCCGGCGACGGGCCCGCCGACTGGCTGCGTGCCGGTCAGGCACTGGAACATGTGCTCCTGGAGGCAACTGCGGCCGACCTGGCCACCTCCCTCACCTCCCACGCGCTGGAGACCCCCGAGCTGCGCATGCCGGTCCGCGACCCGGGGTCGGGCCCGGGCAGGTGCAGATGGTGCTGCGTCTCGGCTACGGCCCGCGGGGTCCGGCCACCCCCCGCCGCCCGGTCGCTGACGTTCTCGACATCGTGTAACCGCACCGTTTCACCTTCGTGGCCGGACGACGGCGTTGGCCATCGGCGTCTTCCGCGCACGTCCGGCACAGCGCGCGGGGTGACCCGCACGGAAACCAGGCGCGACTCCGTGACCTGTTCGGACCGAGGGGTGGCCGGGGGCGCTGTTGCCGCCGACGGATCCGTTGGTGGGGGCGTCCGCGTCCACACGAGCCGATCGGCCTCAAAGAGAGGGCCATTCGGCCCTCGGCCCCCGTCCATGGATCAAGCCACGATGGTGGGCGCCAATCCCCTTGTCCACCTCGTCTGCTGAGGAGACCCATGCTTTCGCCCGAGTCGGCCACCGTCGTCCGTGCCACCCTGCCCGCCGTCGGCGGAGCCCTGGACGAGATCACGGCGCGGTTCTACGACACGATGTTCGCCGAGCAACCGGAGCTGCTGGACGGGCTGTTCAACCGCGGCAATCAGGCCAGCGGACAACAGCGCCGCGCTCTGGCCGGGTCCATCGCAGGCTTCGCACAGGCCTTGCTCGCCGACCCCGACGCCCGACCGGACGCGCTGCTGTCGCGGATCGCCCACAAGCACGCCGCACTCGGTGTCACCGAGGACCAGTACACGATCGTCCACAAGTACCTGTTCGGGGCCATTGCCGAGGTGCTCGGCGAGGCGGTCACGCCGGAGGTCGCCGCCGCCTGGGACGAGGTGTACTGGCTGATGGCCGGCGCGCTCATCGCCCAGGAGGCCCGCCTGTACCAGGAGGCGCGGGTCGATCCCCGCGATCCGTGGCGGCAGTGGACGGTCGTCGAGCGGCGGGAGGAGACCCCCGACGCGGTGTCCTTCCTGCTGCGCCCTGCCGACGGCGGCCCGATCCCCTCCGGCAGGGCCGGCCAGTACGTCAGCGTCCGCGTGCAGATGCCCGACGGCATACACCAGCTGCGCCAGTACAGCCTCTCCGGCGCTCCCGGCGACCAGGTGCGCCGCATCACCGTCAAACGGGTCGCGAGCGTGGCCGACGCCCCCGAGGGCGAGGTGTCCAACCAGCTCCACCGCACCGTCCGGGCCGGTGACGAACTCACTCTGTCCGCCCCGTTCGGCGACGTGGTCCTCGACGACGCCGACAGCCCGCTGCTGCTGGTCTCGGCCGGCATCGGCTGCACCCCGATGGTCGGCATGCTCGAACACCTCGCGGCGACCGGAGCCGCCCGCCCGGTCACGGTGCTGCACGCCGACCGTTCTCCGGCCGACCACGCCCTGCGCGCGGACACCCGCCGCCTCGTCGGCCGACTGCCCGGCGCCCGGGCCGAGTTCTGGTACGAACAGGACGCCGCCGCCGAACCCGGCGCCCACCCCGGTCTGATGGACCTCGACGGACTGGACCTGCCCGCCGACGCGGACGTCTACCTGTGCGGCTCACTGCCCTTCATGCGCACCGTGCGGGCCCAGCTGCTGCAGGCCGGCATCCCCGCCCGCCACATCCGCTACGAGGTCTTCGGCCCCGACCTGTGGCTGGCCCACACGGAGGGCTGAGCACCGGCACCGAGAGCGCGACAACCGAATGCTTAATTGCAAAATTTCGCAATTGGTTAGATGCTGGGTTGGCTGGGATCGCAAGTAGAAGCGGACGCAGCGTTTGGTGTCTGCCCCGAGGTGGGGTCTTCGAAGGGAGCCGAGGGGCCGTGTCCGTTCCGCTGTACCAGGCCAAGGCCGAGTTCTTCCGGATGCTGGGGCATCCCGTACGGATACGGGTGCTGGAGTTGCTCCAGGACGGCCCGCTGCCGGTACGGGACCTGCTCACGGCGATCGAGGTGGAGTCCTCTGGCCTGTCGCAGCACTTGGCGGTGCTGCGCCGCTCCGGGATCGTCACCTCCACGCGGAACGGCTCGACCGTCGTCTACGAGCTGGCCGGCGGCGATGTGGCCGCCCTGTTGCAGGCGGCGCGGCGGATCCTCACCGAGGTGCTGGCCGGACGGAACGAGTTGCTGGCCGAGCTGCGGAACGCCGAGGTCGTCGCGCGATGACCACGGCACTTGGCCGGGCGGGGGACCGGATCGCCGCACTGCTGCCCAGGCGGGTCGAGCTGGCTCAGATGCGGCGTGACCCGCGACGGGACCTGCTCGCGGGTCTGACCGTGGCGATCGTCGCGCTGCCGCTCGCGCTGGGTTTCGGTGTTTCTTCGGGGCTCGGCGCTCAGGCGGGCCTGGCGACCGCCGTGATCGCGGGTGCGCTCGCTGCGGTCTTCGGCGGGTCGAATCTGCAGGTGTCCGGCCCGACCGGTGCGATGACGGTGGTCCTCGTGCCCATCGTGGGCAAGTACGGGGCGAGTGGGGTGCTCACCGTCGGCTTGATGGCGGGCGTCATGCTCGTCGGGCTGGCCGCGCTGCGGGCCGGCAAGTACATGCAGTACGTGCCCGCCCCGGTCGTCGAGGGATTCACCCTCGGCATCGCCTGCGTGATCGGTCTGCAGCAGGTCCCGAGCGCCCTCGGCGTGCCCAAGCCCGGGGGCGACCGCGTCCTGGTGGTGACCTGGCGGGCGATCGAGGAGTTCGCCAAGGCCCCCAACTGGACGGCCGTCGGCTTCGCGACCGCGGTGGCCGCCGTCATGTTGCTCGGTGCCCGCCGGCTGCCGACCGTGCCGTTCTCCATCCTGGCCGTGATCGCCGCTACGGCCGTGGCACAGCTCGCGCACCTGGACGAGGCGAAGCCGATCGGCGACCTGCCCTCCGGGCTGCCCGTACCGTCTTTGTCCTTCCTGGAACTCGGCTCGCTCGGGACGCTGCTCGCGCCGGCCGTGGCCGTCGCCGCCCTGGCCGCACTGGAGTCGCTGCTGTCGGCTTCGGTCGCCGACGGCATGACCGTGGGCCAGCGGCACGACCCGGACAGGGAGCTGTTCGGGCAGGGTCTGGCCAACATCGCCGCCCCACTGTTCGGCGGTGTCCCGGCGACCGGAGCGATCGCCCGCACCGCGGTCAACGTCCGCACCGGCGCGAGCTCCCGGTTGGCAGCCCTGACGCATGCCGCGGTCCTGGCCGTGATCGTCTTCGCGGCGGCGCCTCTCGTCTCGAAGATTCCACTGGCCGCCCTGTCGGGCGTCCTGCTGGCCACGGCGATCCGGATGGTCGAGGTCGGCTCGCTCCGGGCCATGGCCAGGGCCACCCGCTCCGACGCGCTGATCCTCGTCCTCACCTGCGTCGCCACGCTCGCACTCGACCTCGTGTACGCCGTGATCATCGGCCTGGTGGTGGCGGGCGCCCTGGCTTTGCGTGCCGTGGCCAAGCAGGCTCGTCTCGACCAGGTACCGCTGGACCGCGGCGACCACAGCGCGGAGGAACACGCGCTGCTGGCCGAGCACATAGTGGCGTACCGCATCGACGGCCCGCTGTTCTTCGCCGCCGCGCACCGTTTCCTGCTCGAGCTGACCGAGGTGGCCGACGTCCGCGTCGTCATCCTGCGCATGTCGCGCATCTCCACGATGGACGCCACCGGGGCCCTCGTCCTGAAGGACGCGGTCGAGAAGTTGCAGCGGCGCGGCATCCTCGTCCTCGCCTCCGGGATACGCCCTAGCCAGATTCAGGTCCTCGACTCCGTCGGGGCACTGGACCTGCTGCGCCACGAAGGGCGGGAGTACGCCTCCACACCTGACGCGATCCGGGGTGCCCGCGATCACCTGGAGAAGGCCGGCGTCCTGTCGGGCGGCCCGGCCCAGCGGACCACCGCCACCAGCGAGGAAGCCGTCCGATGAGGACCCGTTCCGCCGAACTGCCTCTGACCGAGGTCTCCGGCGCGGAGGCCGTGCGGCTGCTGGATGGCAGCACTCCGGTGCGGCCTGCGCACGTACAGCGGGGGATGGCCGCTGCGCCTCCCGTCCGGCACGTGGGGGAGTTCGTCCGCCGGATCGTCCGCACCCTGACCCCGACCCCGCCTGAGCCGCTGTCCTTGTCCGCCGCCGACAACCGCTGGACGGTGACCGCGGTCGGCCCCGCCGACGTGTTCACCGACCTGGGCGAGGCCGCCCACTACCGGTGCACCCCGCCCGGCCGGGTGCACGGTCCACACGACCCAGTCGTGCGCATCCGCCCGCAGAGTGCGACCGGCTACCGCTGCGCGCGGCCCACGGAGGGCTGATGTCCACGCGCCTCGAAGCCCTGCCCCACCGGCATGTACTCACCCTGCCCGCCGAGCCGTCAGCCGTCCGCATAGCACGGAAGACCGCCCAACAAGCACTGGTGGAATGGGGGATCGGCCTGCGCCACCCCACCGTGGACCCGGCCCTGCTGATAGTCAGCGAGCTGGTCACCAACAGCGTGCGGCACGCCGCCGTCGTCTCCCCGCAGCTCACGGTGATCTACGCGGCGGGCCCGGACTGCCTCGCCTTCGCCGTCCACGACCGCCACCCCTACCAGCCCGTCCTGTACGAGGCCGTCACAGACTCTGAAGTCGGGGGACTGGGCACCGTAATGGAGCTGGTTCTCGGGCTGGCGGGCACGGCCGTCGTCCGCGCGGATGCCGACGGCGGCGGCAAGAGCATCTGGATCACTCTCCCTCTCTGAGTCCAACTGGGCTGAACGGCAAGGAAGTTCACCATTATGACCATCGACTGGCGCTACACCGCCGAGGGTGACCTCGGTATCCTCTCCGTCGCCGGCTACCTTGGCCCCGACGCCGTGCGCCGCTTTACCGGCGCCATCGGCTGGGCGTTGGCCCGTGGCGCCGGCCCGGTTGTCGTCGACCTCACCGAGCTGCGCAGCTGGTCGGCCGGAGGGCAGCTGGCGATCACCGAGGCCGCCCGTCGCCTCGCCCAGGCGGGCCGGTCTCTGGAGCTGGCCGCCATTCCCGCTGACGGATCGCTCGTCCCCGCCGCCGAGTGCCCGCCCATCCCGATCCATGCCGACCTGGCTGCCGCGCGTGCCGCACACCGCTCAGCATGCGGGGACCAGGTGGAGGGGCGTCACGAATGGCGCACCACGGGGTGGCCGGACGGTGATGAGCCGGCCGGCTGACCGCTCCGGCTCTCAACCCGAGACGAAGGAACCGTCGTCGTGGCGTACCGGGACGAGGGCGGACGTGTCCACTTCGGTGGCGATCGCCACGTCCTCGACGAATCCCATCGCGGCCAGCTGACGGCCGGACGCACTGGTGGCAACCGTGTGGGCGAGATCGGCGGTGCCTTCGTAGCTCGCCTTCGTGGCGGCGGCCTCTGGGGAGAGCGGGCCCGCGCCCCGGGAGCACAAGTCGCTGATGAGGGCTCCGGCGCCGAGCAGGTCCTCGATCGCGGGCCGTAGGCTGCCGTCCGGCCACGCCTCACCGGCGGCGATCACGACGACGGGACGTTCGGGGGTGCCGTAGCCGTGGGAGGCGAGCCAGGTACCGACCGCGGTGGTGTTGCGCAGGCAGACGGCGACCACCCGCACCCTGGGCGGCGCGGCGGCTGCGATCGCGGCGCCGTTCGGTGACGGCAGCACCAGGCGGCCCACGAACGGGGCGGCGCGCAGGTGGGCGGGCGACAGCGACCAGGGCGTTTCCGGTGTGACGGTGTGGCGGTGGGAGGCCAGCCGGGCACCCGACCGGCGCGCATACGCGGCGGCGGCCTGCTCGGCGCCGGTCCGTTCCGCGCCGGACACGGGGCCGCCCGGCCACCGGAAGGGAAGGACGCGGATGCCCCGGTCGACGGCGACGCTCACCGCTGTGGTGAACGACAGCACGTCGACGGCGACAAGACAGACAGCCTCGCTCGCGAGCCGGCTCGCACCCGCGGGCCCCCATTCGAAGCGCACTCCGCTTCCGGACTGGACGTCCCAGCCACCCATTGCACCCCTCTCGCCGGGGCAACGCCAGAAGGCGGCTCCCTCGTCTCAGTAATTGCTAATATTAGCAATTACTGAGACCGTCACTGCTGGATTCGGCCTGCCCGGCGCCACACGCGAGGATTGGCCGCATGTTCTTGACGAGTGGGTGGATGCGATGCGCCAAGGCCCGGCCGCTGGGGCCGTGTTGCCTTACGGCGGAGGGGACGGCACGGTGAGTACGCCGCTGTACCAGCTGAAGGCCGAGTTCTTCAAAACCCTCGGCCACCCGGCCCGTATCCGCGTCCTGGAGCTGCTGAGCGAGCGCGAGCACGCGGTCGCCGAGATGCTGCCCGAGGTGGGGATCGAGCCGGCGCACCTCTCGCAGCAACTGGCCGTGCTGCGCCGGGCGAACCTGGTCGTGACCCGCAAGGTGGGCTCGACGGTCTACTACTCACTGACCAGCCCGTACGTGGCGGAGCTGCTGCGGGTGGCGCGCACGATCCTGTCGGGTGTGCTGGCCGGTCAGGCCGAGCTGCTCGCTGACCTGCAAGCGGCCCAGGCCGAGGGAAAACCGTCGTCGTAGCGACGGTCTCTTGAGCGGTGGCCGTCTTCCCCCCGTGGCGAGGGGCGCCAGAGGTCAAGTACCGGGAAGATGGCCGAACCCGCGCCGACACGTACCGCGCACAGCTGGTGGCCCCGCCCCGGCATACGGACGTGGCGCGGTGACCGGACTCGTCATGCGGAACATGGCCGAGCCCGGCTGGTGGTCGCGGTGGGGAACTGCACGATCAACTGCGGTGTTCGCCGGCGGGTACGGCGTCGAGGGCGCGGTCGCCGGCGTTGAGGTGGACGCCCACGTCCCGCACACCGCTTCCCCGCCCGCGCAGAATCGTCCCCGCCATGACCGTAGCCGCCGCGGCCGACCCACCCATGACGATCGCGATGGTCACCCACGCGTGTCTCGCTCTGCGCTCCGGCGGGTGCTCGTCCGCCACCAGTCACACCGGGGATGTCTCTTGCGGCACCCCTCGATGGCTCCCGCCTGCATGCCGTCGCCCCGTCGGCACCGCTGAAGTACGCGGTGCCCGCGGCGGGACGGCGGGCAGGTGCCGGACCGGCCCACTCGCTACCGGAGATCCGCACGGGCCCGCGTCCGCATTCAGCTGGATTCGCGCACGACCAGCCGGCAGGGCACGGTGTGCGCGCCCGGCCGGGGCTCGGTGTCGATGGCCCGCAGCAGTTCCAGGGCCGCGATACGGCCGATCTCGGCGAGGTTCATGTCGATGGTGGTCAGAGGGGGGCGACTGGCCAGGGCCATGGTGTCCCAGTTGTCGTAGCCGACGACAGCCATGTCGTCTGGCACCGCCACCCCGCGCTCACGCAGTGCGTCCGTCACGCCTCGGGCGATCTGGTCGTTGCCGCAGAAGAAGGCGTCAGTGTCCGGCGCTGTGCGTAGCACCGCCTCGGTGGCCCGACGGCCCCACGCCTCGCTCCACTCGCCGTGATGGATGCGCCCGGTGGACGGTTCCAGCGCGGCGGCCTGCAGTTGTTCCACCGCGTGCCGGGCGCGCTCGCGGGCGGCGGCGTGGTGCTCCGGGCCGGTGACGTGCGCGATCCGGGTACGTCCGGCGGCCACGAGATGCTCGACCGCCAGGCGTGCGCCGCCGCGGTCGTCGGTGACCACGGAGGTGTCGGCCGGGTCGGTGGAGGGAGACAGGGCGTAGACGACCGGGATGCCCTCCACGCCGGGCAGAGGCGGCCGGGGGTCGGTGCGTCGGCCGGTGACGATGATTCCGTCCACCCGGCGGTCCATGAGGTTCTGCAGATGGTGCTGCTCCCGGATGGCGTCGCCCCGGGTGTCGCACAGCAGCACGGAGATCTTCCCCGCGCCGAGCGCGTCCTCGGCGCCAAGGAGCACCGGGGTACTGAAGCGGCCGATGCCGTCAGTGGTCATGAGGCCGACCGTCCAGCTGCGGCCGCTGTGCAGGCTCTGGGCGTGCTGGTTGGGACTGAATCCGAGTTGCGCGACCGCGTCCAGCACTCGTTGCCGGGTCTCGGGCCGCATGCGTCCGGCGCCGTTGAGCGCCTTGGACGCCGTTCCGACGCTGACGCCGGCGAGGGCGGCGACGTCGGCGAGCCGGGCCCGCCCGGCCGGAGGAGAGTCTGGAGCGGCAGGAGTCACGGGCAAACCTTTTCCTGGATGAGTCAGACGCCCGACATCGTGACAGGTGCTGCGTCGTTGCGCCAGTCCAGGGAAAAGTTGAACAAACACCTGACGTGACCCTTGACCTGTCAGGTGGTCTGCCCTCTACATTCTCGACGAGAAAACGATTGCTCAAAACGAGTTCCAGGTAGTCGGTCACCCGCCTTCGACGCTCCTCGTGCACGGGAGGCGGTCCTTGGCGAGGCTGCCCGTCACGGCCGTATGCCGGCTTCGCCCCGCCACTCACCACCGGAGAGCCATGCCCCGCACACACTCCGCCCTGCCCGCGACGGGACCGGTCCGACTCGGCCCGGACAGCCGGGCCGCACTGCGGCCCGCCGCCGTCGGCATCGACACGGGGTTCTGGCAGGCCCGCCGTGCGAGCAACGCGCATGTCTCCATCCCGCAGGGACCGGCACTGCTGGAGGCCGCCGGCAACCTGCACAACCTCAGGCTGGCGGCCGGCACGGCCGCGGGCGAGTTCCAGGGCGCCTATCCCTTCGTGGACACGGACGTCTACAAGTGGCTGGAGGCGGCCGCCTGGCAGCTCGCCCAGGACCGGGGCGAAGACCAGGCCCGTGAAGACCTGGCCCCGGACGGAGACCTGGCCCCGGACGACGACCTCGCCGCCGAAGTCGGCCGGATCATCGGCCTGGTCGCCGGCGCCCAGCAGCCCGACGGCTACCTCAACACCTGGTTCCAGCTGGTCAAGGGCGGTGAGCGCTACAAGGAACTGCGCTGGGGCCATGAGCTGTACTGCGCGGGCCACCTCATCCAGGCGGCCGTGGCCCACCACCGGGCCACCGGCAGCGGCGAACTCCTCGACGTGGCACGTAAGTTCGCGGATCACATCGACTCCGTCTTCGGGCCGCCCGGCAGCGGCAAACCCATCGACGGCATCGACGGCCACCCCGAGGTCGAGACCGCCCTGGTCGAGCTGTACCGGGAGACCGGTGAGCGCCGCTATCTGGACCTGGCCGCCTACTTCGTCGACCGCTACGGCCATGGACTGCTCGGCGGTGAGGCCTACTGCCAGGACCGGGTCCCGCTGCGCGAGGCGACGAACGTCGAGGGCCACGCCGTACGACAGCTGTATCTGCTGGCCGCCGCGGCCGACCTGGCCACCGAGACCGGCGACGCCGAACTGCGCACCGTCGCCGAGCGGTTGTGGCACGCCATGACCACCACCAAGACCCACCTCACCGGCGGCCTCGGCGCCCACCACGAGGAGGAGGACTTCGGTGACCCGTACGAACTGCCCAACGAACGTGCCTACTGCGAGACCTGTGCCGCCATCGCCTCGATCCAGTGGAGCTGGCGCATGGCCCTGCTCACCGGCGAGGCCCGCTACTCCGACCTGATCGAACGCACCCTCTTCAACGGCTTCCTCGCCGGGGTGTCGCTGGACGGCGAGCGCTGGCTGTACGTCAACCCGCTCCAGGTCCGCGACGGCCACACCGACCCCGGCGGCGACCAGTCGGCCCGCCGCACCCGCTGGTTCCGCTGCGCCTGCTGCCCGCCGAACGTCATGCGCCTGCTGGCGAGCCTGGAACACTACCTGGCCAGCAGCGACGACAACGGCCTGCAGATCCACCAGTACGTATCCGGGCGTTACGCAAGCGACGTGGCCGTCATCAGGGCCGAGACCGACTACCCCTGGCACGGCACGATCGCCCTCACCGTCGAGGAGACTCCGGCGGAGCCCTGGACGCTCTCCCTGCGTATCCCGCAGTGGTGCCGGGAGTTCCGGGTGCGATGCGGGCCGGAGACGTACGAGGGTCCCGTGGCCGACGGCTGGCTGCGGCTGGAGCGGACCTGGTCGCCCGGGGACCAGGTCGTCCTCGAACTCTCCCTGGAGCCGCGGCTGACGGCCGCCGACCCCCGCGTGGACGCCGTACGCGGCTGCGTGGCCATCGAACGCGGACCCCTCGTCTACTGCCTGGAAGGGGTCGATCACCCCGGCGGCGGCCTCGACGACATCGTCATCGACACCACCCGCCCACTCGCCCTGAAGCACCGCCCGGACCTGCTCGGCGGCGTCACCACCGTGGTGGCGGCGGGCAGCCGGCGGCACCACCCGGACGCGGGCTGGTGGCCGTACGCCCCAGTCGACGAGTCGTCCGATTCGCCGCAACAGGACGGCGACCCCGTCGAGTTGACCGCTGTCCCCTACTACGCCTGGGCCAACCGCGAGGACGGCAGCATGCGCGTCTGGCTGCCCACCTCCTGAAGCCCCCTTGCCTTCCCCTCTTCCACGACAACGAGGTCACCCCGTGATACCCAACCGCCGTACCCTCCTGGCCGCGCTCGCCGCCGTCGGCACCCTCGCCTCACTCACTGCCTGCTCGGGCGGCTCCGACGACGGGTCGGGCTCCACCGACGCGTCCGGAGGGACGTACACCTTCTGGGACCCGTACCCGCAGTTCGACGCCTCCTCCCCGTGGGGCAAGCTCGTCACCGGCTGCGGAACGAAGGCCGGGGTGACCGTCAAGCGCACCGCGTACGACACCACCGACCTCGGCAACAAGGCGCTGCTCGCCGCCCAGCAGGGCAACGCGCCCGACGTGATGCTGGTGGACAACCCGGTCGTCTCCACGCTCGTCGAGGCGGGAATCCTCAACAAGACGAGCGACCTCGGCCTCGACACCAAGTCGATCCAGAAGAACATCATCGGCGCGGGCACCATCGACGACGCCTCCTACGGCGTCCCGATCGGCGCCAACACGCTCGCCCTCTACTACAACAAGAAGGTTCTGACGGCGGCGGACGTCGACCCCGCCGGCATCAAGGACTGGAAGTCCCTCACCGCGGCCCTGAACAAGGTCAAGGCGGCCGGGAAGAAGGGCATCACCTTCTCCGCGATCAACACGGAGGAGGGCAGCTTCCAGTTCCTGCCCTGGTTCTGGGGCGCGGGCGGCGATCTGACAAAGCTCGACTCCGACAAGGGAGTTGCCGCGCTGTCGCTGTGGAAGGGATGGGTGGACGACGGACTGGCCCCCAAGGACGTGCTGCAGAACACGCAGACCACCAGCTGGCAGGAGTTCGCCACCGGCGACTACGCCTTCGGTGAGAACGGCACCTGGCAGCTCGGCAATGCCGACAAGGCCGGCTTCGACTACGGCGTCATCAACGTCCCCGCGCAGAACGGCGGTTCGGCGCCGGTACCCACGGGCGGCGAGTTCGTCACCGTGCCAGTGCAGAAAGACAGCGCCCGCTATGACGTCACCAAGAAGATCGTCGAGTGCCTGACCAACGACACGAACCTCCTGGCCACGGACACGACCCTGACGTACATCGCCCCGACGGCGGCCGTGCAGGCCAAGCAGGTGGCGGCCAATCCGAAGCTCGAGCCGTGGGTGAGCGCGGTCGCCGCGGCCCGCGGCCGCACCAGCGGCGGTCTGGGTTCGAAGTACCCGACCATCTCGCAGCCGATGTGGACCGCCGTCCAGTCGGCCCTGTCCGGCGCCAAGAGCCCCAAGGACGCCCTGGACACGGCCCAGTCGAGCGCCGAGAAGGGCTAGGCCGCCGCCATGACCATCGCCCGAGTCGACCGACCGCGGCGGGCCGGGGCCGTGTCGAAGGCGAGCTCTACGGGTGGCACCGGTTCCCTGCCGCTGCGGCGCCGGCAGCGGCGCCGGAGCCGGCTGACCGCCCTCGCCTTCGTCGCCCCGCTGCTCGCCTACCTCGCCGCGTTCTACGTCTATCCCCTCTACCGCAACCTCGACCTGAGCCTGCGCGACTACACCGTCCGGTCGTTCGTGTCGGGGGACGCGCCGTTCTCCGGCTGGGACAACTTCCAGAAGGTGCTGGACGACCCGACGTTCGGCCCGGCGATGCGCCACACCATGATCTTCACCTTCGTGTCGATCGCCTTCCAGTACGCCATCGGCCTCGCCCTCGCGGTGTTCTTCAACCGGCACTTCCGCCTGGCCCCGACCCTCCGCGCCCTGTTCCTCATTCCGTGGCTGCTGCCGTTGATCGTGTCGGCGTCCTCGTGGTCGTGGATGCTCAACAGCGAGTCGGGCGTGGTGAACTACTTCCTCCACTTCTTCGGCGTGGACCCGGTCGGCTGGCTCACTTCGCCGGACTGGGCGCTCACCTCGGTGATCATCGCCAACGTCTGGATCGGCATCCCGTTCAACCTGGTCATCCTCTACAGCGGGCTGCAGAACATCCCCGGCGAGCTGTACGAGGCGGCGTCCCTCGACGGGGCGAGTGCCTGGCAGCAGTTCCGCCGGATCACCTTCCCGCTGCTGCGGCCGGTGTCGGCGATCACCCTGCTCCTCGGACTCGTCTACACCCTCAAGGTGTTCGACCTGATCTGGATCATGACCAAGGGCGGGCCCGGCGACGCCTCCTCCACCCTGGCGACCTGGTCGTACCAACTGGGCTTCGGCACCTTGCTGCCCAAGTTCGGGCCGGGGGCGGCGGTCGGCAACATCCTCATCCTCATCGCCCTCGTGTTCGGCCTGCTGTACATCCGCGTCCAGTCCGGCCAGAGGAGGCAGGAGGCGTGAAGTCACGTACCGGTTCCCGCCGCTACACCCTCATCGGGCTCCTGCTGACAGCCCTGATGCTGTTCCCGGTGTACTGGATGCTCAACGTGTCCCTCACCCCGCAGCAGGACATGCGCAAAACCCCGCCCGACCTGTTCCCGCTGCACCCCACCTTCGAGGGCTACCGGGCCGTCCTCGACGATCAGATGCCCTACCTCGGCACCAGCCTGCTCATCGGCCTCGGCACGGTCGCCCTCACCCTCGTCCTGGCCGCCCCGGCCGGCTACGCCCTGGCGAAACTGCGTCCCCTCGGCGGCGGCGCGCTCGGCCTGGTACTGCTGGTCGCTCAGATGATCCCCGGCATCGTCATGGCGATGGGCTTCTACGGCATCTTCCTCGATCTCGGGCTGCTCAACTCCTGGTGGGGCCTGATCGTCGCGGACTCCACCATCGCCGTGCCGTTCGGCGTCATGATCTTCACCGCGTTCATGTCGGGCATCCCCGGCGAGCTGATCGCCGCCTCCCGCATCGACGGCGCCGGTACCTTCCGCACCTTCTGGTCGGTGGTCCTGCCCGTGAGCCGCAACGCCGTCGTCACCGTCTCGCTCTTCAGCTTCCTGTGGGCCTGGTCCGACTTCGTCTTCGCCAACACCCTCGACGGCGGAGGCGACTGGAGGCCGATCACCCTCGGCATCTACAAGTACATCGGCAACAACAACCAGGAGTGGAACGCGATCATGGCCACCGCCGTCGTCGCGTCCGTCCCCGCCACGGTCCTGCTGGTCCTCGCGCAGCGCTACGTGGCCGCGGGTGTGACCGCGGGCGCCGTGAAGGACTGAGCCGCACGACCTTCCATCCAACCCCCTCCGTTGAGGAGAACCCCTGTCATGAGCCGCACAAGACCCCCCACGCCCGGCCGCCTGACCGCCGCCATCGGCGCCGCCGCGCTGACCGTCACGGCACTCGCCGTCACCGTGCCGTCCGCCGAGGCGGTCCCTACCTCCGCCACCACCCTCGTCGTCAACGCCAACCAGACCCTGCGCGCGGTCACCCACGTCGCGACCGGCAGCCTCTACGGCCTCGCCGACGGGACCACTCCCGCCGACAGCGTGGTCCAGGCGCTCAAGCCGAACACTTTCGTGCAGATGGCCCCGGGCGGCAGTCAGCTGCCCAACGGCGAGCCGAAGCCCGCCGGTGACGCGCTCGTCGTAGCGCCCAAGGCGGCCCGAGCCGGCGCCAAGGTGGTCGTCCGCATGCCTGACTGGTACCCGAACTTCCCCTACAAGTGGGTGAGTTGGACTGACTGGCTGTCCGCCGTCGACAAGCAGGTCGCCTCGGTGCAGTCCTCCGGCGCCACCAACATCAGCGCGTACGAGCTGTGGAACGAGCCTGATTGGACCTGGGACACCACCAACGCGGGCGCCTTCAACGCGGGTTGGGCACGCACGTTCAAGGAGGTTCGCGCCAAGGACGCCGCCGCCCCCATCCAGGGCCCGAGCTACTCGGCGTGGAACCAGTCCTGGATGAGCTCGTTCCTCACCGACGCCAAGGCGAGCGGCACCGTCCCCGACGTGATCGCCTGGCACGAGCTGAACGGCAGCAAGGACATCGCCGCGCACGTCTCCGCGTACCGGTCCCTGGAGTCGAGCCTCGGCATCAGCCCGCGGCCGATCTCCATCGAGGAGTACGGCACGCCCGCCGAGATGGGCAACTCCGGCGCTCTCATCGGCTACGCCGCCAAGTTCGAGCGGACGGGAGTCCGGGACGCCGAACTCGCCTTCTGGAACCACTACGGCACCCTCGGCGACACCCTGACCGACACCGGCGGCTCACCGAACGGCTCGTACTGGACGTACAAGTGGTACGGCGACATGTCGGGGAACATGCTCGTCACCACGCCTCCCGCACAGACCGGCATCGACGGCATCGCCTCCCGCAACAGTGCGGGCAACCAGATCAGCGTCGTCGCCGGCGGCTGCACGGGTTCCTGCGCGGTGACGGTCAACGGCCTGTCGTCCCTGTCGGCCTTCGGCAGCACGGTCCACGTGAAGGTGGAGTACAGCCCGGGCACCGGCCGCACCACGGCGTCCCCCGGCCCGATCACCGTCTCGGACGCCGACTACACGGTGTCCGGCGGCTCCGTCACCGTACCGGTGACCATGAACGCCACCGACGGCTACCACGTGGTCGTCACGCCCAGCGGCACCAACACCTCGCTCGCCGGGCGCTACCAGATCACCAACAAGAACAGCGGCCTCGCCCTGGACACCCTGAACGCGGGCACCGCCCAGGGCACCTCGGTCGTCCAGGCCACGTCCACCACCGGCACTGACCAGAACTGGACCCTGGTGGCCGCCGGCTCCGGCCTCTACAAGATCGTCAACCAGAAGAGCGGACTGCTGCTCGGCATCACCAACGCGGGCACCGGTGACGGCGGCACCGCCCTGATCTGGGGCGACAACGGCACTGCCGACCACCTCTGGCAGCTCATCCCGGCCCGCGACGGCTACTACAAGATCGCCAACTACAACAGCGGCCTGCTCCTCGGCGTGCAGGACATGAACACGTCCTCCGGCGCCCAGGTCCTCCAGTGGACCGACAACGGCACCGCCGACCACCTCTGGAAACTGACCGCGCGCTGACCCATGGACGTGCGCGTCCCCGGCCGCTGTCGGCGGCCGGGGACGCAGACGCGGGGGCGCGGACCTCGGGGAGGGCAGCTCTCGCGCTCCAGCCTTCCGGCACCGGGTGGGAGGGCAGGGGAGCGGGGCTCTTGCGGCGAGTGTCCGGGCGGGGCCGCGGCCGCCTGATGCACCTGCACATCGACGTCTCCTGGCTCCTCGACGTCCAGGCGTTCGCCCTCGGCTCCGAGGACATGTCGATCGCCGACTGCTCCGCCCTGGTCGCCGCCTGGCGCGCGGCCGTGCTCATCCGGAACCAGAGCTCAGGATCGCTGAGGTGCGTCGTCAGCGGCGCCTTGCCGGTCGCCGTACTTCTCGGCGAGTCCGCGGAAGCGCCAGATGGCGGCGGCGCAGAGCCAGGAGGCCGCGAAGATGGCGACCACGATGTAGCCGAGCAGTTCGAAGTGGTCGGCCAGGGAGGCGTAGGCCGTGACCAGTGTCCCGGATCTGGTGACGTCGGCGACGAGCCCCGCGACGTAGACGCTGGCGATGAACGCGGCCACGGCGACGGTCATGCCGGTCGTGGCGATGTTGTAGTAGAGCTTGCGGGCGGGGCTGCGGTACGCCCACGAGTACAGGCGGGTCATCAGCATGCTGTCGGCGGTGTCGAAGGCGCTCATTCCCGCGGCGAACAGCAGCGGGAGGGAGAGGACGGCGAGGGTCGGCAGGCCGGACCCGTGGGCGGCGGCGCTGGCGGACAGGGCCAGCAGGGTGATCTCGCTGGCGGTTTCCAGACCGAGGCCGAAGAGGATGCCGACCGGGTACATGTGCCATGACGAACGGATCAGTCCGCGGGCGCGGCGACCGAGAATACGGTTCATCAGGCCGCGGTTGAGCAGGTGCAGATCGAGCTCGCCCTGGTCGAGCCGGCCCGAGGTCATGCGCCGCCACAGGCCGACGATGCCGGTCAGCACCATGAGATTGAGCACGGCGACGAGCAGCAGGAACACCATGGCCACGATCTGCGAGACCAGGCCGCCGACGTGGCGGAAGGTGTCGATGCCCGAACCGGCGGCGCCTGCGGCGAGGGCGACGACGAAGGCGAGGGCGAGGACCACGGTGGAGTGGCCCATGGCGAAGAAGAAGCCCACGCCGACGGGTCTGCGTCCGCGTTGCATCATCAGTCGGGTGGTGTCGTCGATGGCTGCGATGTGGTCGGCGTCGAAGGCGTGCCGCATACCGAGCGTGTAGGCGAGGGTTCCGGCTCCGGCGAAGGCCCCGGCGCCGGCCGGGCCGCGGGCGTAGAAGAGGTACAGGCTCCATCCGATGACGTGCAGGGCGGCGATGACGCCGACGATGCCCGTGATGCGCAGCCGTTCGGCGCGGGTCCATCGGCCGGCGGTGATGGTCGTTGTGGTCACACACACATCCTTGGCGGGGGCACCGCGCGGTGCCGTCGTCAGCAGTGAGATAGCGCGGGCCGCACCCGCTGATCGTGAGTCATGCGCGGGTGCGGCCCTGGCGGACGGGCCGGAACGGACGTCCTGGGTGGCCCAGCCCGGGCCTTGGAGCGGGTTACGCCCCGAGCAGGGCACGCATCTCGTCGTCGGCGACCAGGTCGTGATCGACGAGCACGCCTTCGAGCGCCGCGAGCCAGTGCTCGTAGTACTGCCAACTGCCCTGCTCGGGCGCGGAGGTGGCCTCCCATGCGCCGATGGCGGCGATGAGTCGCTGCTGGAACGCGTCCCAGGGGTAGTGGCCGAACTCGGACAGGGCCACGGCGACGCCGAACGCCCGGCGCTGCCAGTCGGCGTCGAAGGTGGGCGCGTTCATGTCGGTGACGCAGGTGTCGTGCAGGGGCGAGGGGGGCGTGGTGGTGGCGGTGGCCTCCATGAATTCCCTTTCTGTGGTGTCCGGTTGCGGCTCAGGCGGCGGGTGAGGGAACCGCGGCGATGCCGATCATCGACTCGGTGGTGACCAGGGCGGCGAGGTCTTCCTCGGTCATGCCGTCGGTTCCGGAGGGTCGCTGCGGAATGACGAACCAGCGGGAATGGCCGCTGCTGTCCCACACCCGCAGTTCGACGGACGGGTCGAGGTCCAGGCCGGTCTCCTTGAGCACCACCCGGGGTTCCCGGGCCGCGCGGGCGCGGAAGGTCGGGTCCTTGTACCAGTACGGCGGGAGGCCGAGCACGGGCCAGGGGAAGCAGGAGCACAGGGTGCAGATGACCAGGTTGTGCACGCCGGGGGTGTTGGCCACGGCCTGCAGGTGTTCGCCCTCGGCGCCGTCCATGCCGATGGGGAGGTCGAGTTCCGCGACGGCGGCCGGTGTGTCCTTGACGAGCCGTTCCGCGAACTGCGGGTCGGTCCAGGCGCGGGCGACGATCTTTGCTCCGTTGAGCGGCGTCATGTCGGTCTCGAAGTAGCCGAGGACCTTGTCGACGGTGGCGTCGGTGATCACCCCCTTTTCGATGAGCAGGGCTTCCAGCGCCCGCACGCGGGCGGCGCTGCGGGCTTCGCGGTCCTCGGGGTAGTCGAACTGCACGGTCACTGCTGGTCCTCCGTCGCGTGGGTGAGGTAGGTCTGGTAGAGCTCGCCGTAGAGCACGGCGCCGGGTTCGGCGAGTTCTCCCCAGATGTCGGTCGGTTCGAAGCGGACGGCGTAGACGGGCATCGGCTCTCCGATGCCGTCGGGGCCGGTGGAGCAGAAGTAGCCGTAGTTGCCTTCGAAGACGCGCTCCACGGTGCCGGTGCGGCCGCGGAGGTTGCCCGGCAGCCGGGTGTGTTCGGTGGGCGGTACGTCCGTGACGGTCACCCGGTCACCGACGGCGAAAGCGGGGGATTCGGCCGGACCCTGGCGGGGGGAGTCACCCTCGCGCAGGTAGCGGATGACCTGGTCGTCGATGCGTTCGTCCCCGCCCTCGGGCAGGCCGCGTCCCGGCTCCTGGAGGTACTCCGCGGCCTTCTCCTCCAACTCCTCCGCGGTGATGTAGCCCTGGGAGACGAAGAACCCGCCGATGCCGCCGAGCCACTTCTCGTAGTAGCGGTACTGGAAGTAGGCGAAGGGGTGCATCGCCTCGGCGCCCTTGCGCAGGTCCGCCCAGGTCCAGACGGAGGAGAAGGCGGTGGGTACGTCGTCGATGGGGTACTGGGGCACAGCGTCGGCGAGGTGGGCGCTCAGTCCCATCATCGCGACGTGGATGCCGAAGATGCGCTGCTCCCAGTCCTCGACGAAGACGCGGGGCTCGTAGGCGACGGGGCCGAGGTTTTCCAGGCCTCCGAGGTGGTGCTGAAGTTTCATGACTGCCCTTCCGGGGTCGGCTCGGCGGCCGGGCGTGCGGTCATCGCGGCGCCCCAGTACTCCGAGGCGATGCCGAACACCGCGCCCAGGACCATGGACAGCGCCGCGACGAGCGCCGGGTTGCTGATGGACGCGGTGGTGATGTCGTGGCCGGTGGCGGCCACGGTGCCGACCGTGGAGGCGAATCCCCACACGATGGCCGGGAGTTTCGAGAGCAGGGGGATCTTCGACGCCTGCACCATGGCGGCGCTGCCGACACCCACGGCGATGGCGGCGATGGCGGTGCCACCGCCCAGCGCGTGGATGACCAACAGTGTGAACGAGGCGATGACGATGCCGGTCAGGTTCGAGGCGATCGACCTCGCCATGCCGTCGGTGCCGGCTCCGAGAATGAAGAAGGAGGCCCAGGCGATGAAGATGACCCAGACCGGAACGGTCAGGACGGTGGCGGTGATCAGCGTGGCGACTCCGCCGAGCACGCCGATACTGATCGATAGAGCATTTAGCTGGCGCATGGCCAAACCACTCCTCTGGTGCCGGGTTCTCACGGTCCGGCGGGAATTTGTGCCCGAAGATGGGCAGGCGATAATTGGCCCGCTGAGGGGCGGAAGAGAATGGGAATCCATGGCGCGGAGATTTCGCGCGCAGGCTCGGTTGCTGGTGCCGAATCAGGTAGCTCGTGCTTTTCGATTCGGACGTGGACAGGCGTGCTTCTTCGGCTTCTGTTGCCGGATACGTCCTGGCAGGATGCCCTCGACGACCGCAGTTACGTCGGTGCCGATTGTGTCGGCTTACGGCGCGGTGAGACATCAACAGGTTCCGGCTACCGTGTTTCACGCAAGTTAACGATGGCTGAATAAGTGATGTCCGGAATTGACGGCGGAGGAATTATGGTGTCAACGCAGAAAAAGCCGCCCAGGCCTGTCGGTGAGGCCACGGGAGGCTGCAAAGTCAAATATGAGCACTGGACCAATCAGGTCTCCGTGCGGTTAGTATTCCTCACTCGGTATTTCCGGGAACCCGGATACCCGGCCAGGTGATTTGCTCGGCCTCCACGGTCCCGCCTGGAGAGGGCAGGGGCCAAGGGCTGCAACGGACACACGAGCCACGATTTCGGACACGAGGGCAACCCTCGCTCCACTGAGGAGGTCGGAGCATGAACCGGAGTATCGCGGCGGCCGCGGACCACGGCGCAGAGCGGACCATGGTCTTCGTCCTGTACGACAAGGTGACGCTGCAGGACGTGGCGGCGCCGCTGGAGATCTTCGCCCGGGCCAACGACTTCGGGGCCCGCTACCGGGTGCTGCTGGTCTCTCCCACGGGGCAACCGGTCGGGACCACCGCGTTCACCCGGCTGAGCGCGGACATTCCCGTGGCCGACGCTCCCGACTCCATCGACACCCTCCTGGTGCCGGGAGGCGTACCGGCCGACTTCACGTTCGCTTCGGGCACACACGACATTCCGGAGGAGCTGACCCCGGACACGGTCCCCGAAGCGCTGGCGATGGTCCAGGAGTTGGCGCCCCGGGCATCGCGGATCGCCTCCGTCTGTACCGGCGCCTTCGTGCTGGCCGCCCTCGGGCTGTTGGACGGACGCCGAGCGACGACCCACTGGGCGCACTGCGCGCGACTCGCCCGGGAATACCCCCGTATCGACGTGGATCTGGACGCCCTCTTCGTCCAGGACGGCCCCTTCGTCACCGGTGCCGGCATCAGCGCGGGCACCGACATGGCCCTGGCCATCGTCGAGAACGACTACGGCACAGACGTCGCCCGCAGGGTCGCCCGGTGGATGGTCGTGTTCCTGCAACGCCCGGGCGGCCAGGCGCAGTTCAGCGTCTGGTCCGAGGCGGGCGCCCCCACCACGCGCGGCCTGCGCCAGGTCCTGGACTCAGTGGTCCTCGATCCGGCCGCAGACCACTCGACTGCCGCGATGGCCGTCCGCGCCGCGGTGAGCGAACGCCACCTGGGGCGGATGTTCCGCGACGAGGTGGGCGTGACGCCGGCCCGCTATGTGGAGCAGACCCGGCTGGAGGCGGCCAAGCTTCTCTTGGTGAGCGGAGACGACAGCCAGGAGTCCGTCGCACGGCGCGCCGGCTTCGGCTCCCCGGAGACGATGAGACGGATCTTCCGCCGCAACCTCGGAGTCTCGCCGGGCGGCTACCGCAGCCGGTTCCGCACCACCGGCGTCGACCGCCAGGAGGCGGAGCCCGGCCAGGATGACTGATCCGTGATGTCCTCACCCCGGCGTGCTCCAGCAACGGAGGCGTCCTCCTCGAGAGTGCGTGCACGAAGCGGGCCCATTGCCCACCACCAGGAGGGCTGACGCTGCATCAGGCCGTGCCCGAGCCGGTACCAGCACACCCCGAGACAGCGAGCGCGGAAGGCAGCGCGACAGTCGAACAGCTGGTACAGCGACCGCTCCGGTACCCCGGCGGTGCGGCACAACGTGTCGACGCCGATGCGGTCGCTCGCAGGCCAGGGAAACCCCGTTCGCGCCCGCCTGCCCGCTTGCCACCTGGAAACCGACCGGTGTACAGTAATGAAAACCGATCGGTTTCCGAATGCTGTGTGGGTTCAGTCTGAGAACTGGACTGTGGGCTCCGCGGTCCTCAAAAGCAGCGCGGATTTCAGGACGGGCGAATTGTAGACGGACGCGATCGGCACCCGTCCCCCTTAGTGCATTTGAAGTACCACACACCTTGGAGGGCCTCATGACTGCAATCAGTACGGCAAACACCTCAAGCGAGATGGTGCGCTCGGCCACGACCACCGCATTGCGGATCGCCGCGCGCAACCTTGAGCTCTACGACACCGGCAACATCGCCGGGGCGGACGAGGTGTTCGCCCCCGACGTGATCGACCACAACCCCCCTGACGGCGCCGCCTCGGGCATCGACGGCATGCGAGCGCTGATCGCCGCGGTCCGCGACGGATTCACCGACACGCAGCACCGGATCGTTTTCCAACAGGAGCTTCCTGGCGGCTGGGTGGTCCTCCACTGGAGGATGACCGGGACCCACACCGGAGACGCCTTCGGGTTCGCCGCCAGCGGCAACCCGGTCGATATCAAGGGCACCGACATCATCCGCGTTGTCGACGGCAAGATCACCGAGATCTACCACGTCGAGGAACTGCTCAAGCTGACCCAACAGATCAGCGCCGGCGCGCAGTCGGCGTGAAGATCGGTGGCTGAGCGAACTCGCCCAGAGTGCGGCGCCCTTGCCGCAAGCCTTCGGGGGTGGGGGAGCGAGAGACCGGCGAAACGGGCGGGAACGGCCTACGGTTTCCTGAGACAGAGAGAGTATTGGCAATGAGTGCGAATTCGCAGAAGAAGTTTTACGCCCTGAATATGTTTGACGTGGCCGACTTGGAGAAGTACCTCGCGTATTTCAGCCGTCTGCCCGAAGCGGCTCCACAATATGGTGGTCGAATGGTGGCGTTCGGCCGTTTCCGAGACAATGTAGCGGGTGACCTCGCGCCACGGCAGGTTCTGTTTCTCGTCGAATGGGAGTCCGAAGAGGCGTTCAACACCTTCCGGGACGATCCGGACTTGGCCGACTTGCATCCGCTGCGGGAGAGTGGAACTTCTTCCTACATCTGGCATACGTTCGATGGTCCCGATATGACTGACCCCACCGAAGTTTCGCTCGACGATGTACTGGCGGTGCTCAAGCCTCAAAAATCGGCATCGCCACGGCCGTGATGAGGCTGGGCAGCGCCTGGCAGAGGGCCCGGGCAACGGTGGTGAGCCGGGGCGGCCGCCCGGCGGAGGATGTGGTTCGCCCGCTCCGGAAGCGCGATGGTTGGCCGGGTCACGACCGGGGACGCAGCGCGGGAGGGTTGGGTGGTTGGCCTGTGATGTTCGTGATGAGTTCGGCGCACAGGTCACGCAGTTTGATGTTGCGGTGCTGGGACGCCGACCGCAGGACGCCGAAAGCCTCGTCGGCGGTGCAGCGTCGCTGGCCCATGATCACACCGAGGGCCTGGTCGATGACGCTGCGGGACTTCATGGCGGTCTGCATCTGCTCGGCGAACTCCTGGGTGTCCGCGATGCGTTGAGCAAGTGCGATGCCGCCGCTGGCTTGCGCGGTGAGTGAGCGCAAGGCGGTGAGATCGGCTTGTCCGAACGAGTCGGGTGGGGCGGCGTACAGGTTGAGAGCGCCGACGGTCTGGGTGCGGGCGGCGATCGGCAGAGACAGGGAAGAACGGATCCCGCAGTCCGCGGCGTAGGCGGGATAGTCGCCCCACCTGGTCTCGGTGAGCATGTCCTCGACGGCCAGTTCCCGCCCGGTGCGCAGGGACTGCAGGCAAGGTCCGTCGTCCTGGCCGTACTGCTTCTCGTCCAGCTTCGTCGCTGCGGTTCCGGCGCTGACCACGGTCAGTGGCCGACCGTCGCGCTCCAGAGTGAGACCGGCGCCCTGCGCATGGGACAGGTCGAGCGCGGCATCGGCCAGTGTCTGCAAGAAGTCCTCGAGCGACTCGGTGTCCAGCAGCCACTGGGTGATGGCCGTGCTGTCGTAGTCTTCCGCGCTCATCGGCTGTTCCTTAGTGGCCGTTGGCTCGTGGCCCGCGGCCCCGTCGTCGGCTCGTGTCGTGTCACTGCGGCAACGGAGTCCAAGGTCCGAAGGAACACCTCAGCGCGGCCACCGCCTGACGCCGGCGGCATGGTCTCTGTCTTTTCACGCTACTCCTCGCCTCGCCTCGGTCACCGGCCGGTGTGGTCGTCGCCATGCCCTTCGCGGCACAGGACGGTGGGCATCGGTCGCCAGAGGACGGTCGGTGCACGTCCCACGCCGAGTTGCTGGGCACGGTGACACTGTTTTGGCGCCGTAGGGGAGGAAACCCGGGATCGCACAGTGATCGCTGCGGTTGCGGGGGAGACGAGGCGCGGGCCAGGGCGGGCTCCCCCGGACGTCGACCGGTACTGCATCTGGTCCCTCCTGAATGACCTCCGAGCCCGTCACGAGCGAACGGAGAACATGCATGAAGGCTGTCGTATGGCACGCACTGGGCGACATACGCCTGGACGACGTGCCCGAGCCGACCATCAAGGATCCGTACGACGCGATCGTACGCATCACGACCTCCGCCATCTGCGGCACCGACCTGCACTTCGTGCGCGGCACCATGCCCGGCATGCAGGAGGGGCGGATCCTCGGTCACGAGGCCGTCGGCGTCGTGGAGGAGGTAGGGCCGGAGGTGCGCAATCTCCGTCCCGGCGACCGCGTGGTGGTGCCGTCCACCGTGGCGTGCGGGACGTGCAGTTACTGTCGCGCGGGCTACTACGCGCAGTGCGACAACGCCAACCCGGGGGGACCGCGCGCGGGCACGGTGTTCTTCGGCGGTCCGGAGGCGGCCGGTGGACTGGACGGGCTGCAGGCCGAGTACGCCCGAATCCCTTAGAGGTCCTAACAGAAGCTGTTGATCATGTGACTGTTGGTCTGGTTGTTCGTTGGTCTGGTCGTGGGAAAGAGGGAGTCGCGTCCGTGGATCGTCTCAGACGAACTGTGGTCGCTCATCGAACCGTTGCTGCCGCAGCCGGGCCCGAAGCTGGTGGAGGGCCGGCCACGCATTCCGGACCGGAAGGCGCTGTGCGGGATCCTGTTTGTCCTGCACACCGGCATCCAGTGGGAGTACCTGCCGCAGGAGTTGGGCTTCGGGTCGGGGATGACCTGCTGGCGGCGGCTGGCCGCATGGAACGAGGCGGGCGTGTGGGACCAGTTGCACCTGGTGCTGCTGAAGAAGCTGCGGGCCGCGAAGACGCTCGACTGGTCGCGGGGGCTGGATCACCGCGCAGCCCGCTCATCCCAAGCACCGTGGCTATGTGCGCGGTTGGCGGCACGGCGTCTACCGCGAGGCGGCACGCGTCCTCAGGAAGTTCTGCCGAGCAGTCGGCGGCCAGCATGGTGAGGATCCACCGCTGTCGTTCATCCCGCTCCGCGAGGATCGCGCGGCCCGGCCCGCAGCCTGCCGCACGACAACGGCCTGTTCTGATCGCCGGA
>NZ_MJAH01000030.1 GCF_001746295.1 Streptomyces sp. LUP47B
GCGCCGCCGCGCCCGCGCGCCCGTACGCCGCGCTGGTGGGCGTCGGCACGGTGACCGTCCTGCTGGCGGGGCGCGGCGAGCCGGAGCCCTGGACCGTGGCTCGCGCCGACCTGCCCTCGGTGACGCCGCAGGCGGCCGACGCCCGCCCCATCGTGGTGGCCGCCGGGACCGTGGATCTCGCCGGCGAGCAGCAGTGCGCCTTCCTGGACCTGGCCGTCGGCCCGCCCGTGCTCTCCGTGACCGGCGACGAGCGTGCCTCCCGTGCCCTGCTCCAAGCGCTCGCCGCCCAGCTCGACGTACGGTTGCCCCGCCCGCTGGTCGTCGTCGCCGAGGGAGTGCACCGGGACCACCCGGGGCAACCGGTCCGCGCCGCCTACCGGATGGCCCGCGAGACCCCGCCGAGGCTCGGCATCGCTCCTGTCCTGGTAGCCGCCGAACTGCCGGACCCCCTGCCCCCGGAGCTGGCCGCCCCGCCCGGTGACACCCCTGCCCTGCGCGTCCTTGTCCGGGGCCCGGGGCGGGGCTATGTACGGACCCTGCTGACCGACCGGCACGGCCGGGTCGCCGTACCCGGCACCCCGCTGCTCGCCCGCTGTGACGCGCTGGGCCGGGCCATTGCCCGGGTGTTGCCCGGCATCCCGCCGGTCCTGCCGCCCGCCCCGTCCTCCGAGGCCGCCACCGGGCTGGGCGAGACGGATCTGTTCGAGGAGGGCGAGGAGCCGGCGCAGGTGTTCCGCGCCGGCCCGCCGAGGCCTGCCGCTGCCGCCGTGGCAACCGCTCCCGCCGTCCGCCCGACCCAGACCGCCGAGCCGAGCCCGGCCGTGAAACGGACCGCCCCGTGAAACTGACCCTCACCACCGCCGACCCCGCCGGGCGCCGGACGGACCATCTGCTGGACCTGCCCGAGGACGCCACTGTCGCCGATCTCGGCCTGGCGCTGGAGAGCCCTCGGCTCTACCTCGGCGAACGGCCTGTCAGCCCCGATGTGCCCGTCGCCGCCAGCGGCATCCGCACCGGGGCGGTTCTGGGCCTTGGCGTTCCCGTCCCTTCGCGCAGCGCCACCCGGTCCTGGGAGCCGCCGTCGACCGACCCGGTGCTGGTGGAGATCCGGCACGTGGGCGGCCCCGGGGCCGGCAGGTCCTGGTGGCTGGGCCCCGGCAGCCACGAGGTCGGCACCGATCGCGGCTGCGCCCTGCGACTGGACGGCGGTGACGCCCCCGAGCAGGGCGTCTGGCTCACCGTGGGCAGCGACGGCGAGGTCACCTTCCGTCTGCCGGAGGACGCCGACCCGGCCCGGCACGGTCTGCGCAGCCTCACCCCGCCGCCCCCCGTCGACCCCGAAACCGGCACCCCGCTCACCGCGGAGGAACCCGCGGGGCCGTACGACGGGGGACCTGGCGGCCACACCCCGCACCCCGCTCCGCCCGGTCCCGACGGCCTGCCGGCCGAGCCCGCGCCGGCCCCGGCCGGACAACTGCCGCCCCCGGACGACGGCTCCGAGCCCTGGCCCGACTACGCCGACCTCTCCCTCGGCGACCATCTCCTGCGCCGCGTCGAGCCCTTCGAGCCGGACGCCGCCGTCAACGCCTCCGCCGACGGTCTCGGTATCGAGTACAACCGGCCTCCGCGCATCGCCCCGCACCTGGACACCGAGTCGATGCGTATGCAGGGCCCGCCGGGTGAACGCCGGGGCAGGCCCTTCCCGTTCATGATGATGATGGCCCCGCTGGTCATGGGCCTGGTCATGATGAGCCTGTTCCGTACCTTCTACTTCGTCGTCTTCATCTTCTTCACGCCGATGATGGCGGTGAGCAACTGGGTCATGGGCCGCCGGTCGGGGCGCAAGGCGCAGGAGGAGGCGCTACGGCTGTACCGGCTGCGCCGCGCCGCCCTGGAATTGGAGATGCGCGACGCCACCGTCGAGGAGCGCGAACTGCGCAACACGACGTTCCCCGACCCGGCCACCGTGCTGCTCACCGCGACCGGCCCCGGCAGCCTGCTGTGGCAGCGCCGCCGCCGCGATCCGGACCACCTCACCCTGCGGCTCGGCACGGTCACCCGCCCCTCCCTCAAGCGCATCGACGACCAGGCCCGTGAGACCAACCACCGCCAGGTCCACTGGCGCCTGGCCGACGCCCCGTTCGGCGTCGAACTCACCGACCTGCGCGTCGTCGGCCTCGCCGGACCCGGGGACACCCCCCGCACGGTGGCCTGCTGGGCCGTCGCCCAGGCCGCTGTCCTGCACAGCCCGCGCGACCTGAGGATCGTCGTCCTGACCGGCGACGAACACGCGGACGCCTGGAGCTGGGTGCGCTGGCTGCCGCACCTCAGGCCCGGCCGCCCCGGCAGCGTCATCGCCCTCGGCAACGACCCCGAGTCCACCGCCCACCGCGTCAACGAACTCGTCGCCGACATCCAGGCCCGCACCGGCGCCCAGGCCTCCTCCGCCCTCGGCCACACCCTGCTCAGCGAACCCGACATCCTGGTCGTGCTCGACGGCGCCCGACGCCTCAGGGACGTGCCCGGCGTGGTCCAACTCCTCACTCAGGGACCGTCGGTACGCATCTTCAGCCTCTGCGTGGACGAACGCGAGCGGCTGCTGCCCGAGGAGTGCTCCACCGTCGTCACGACCGAGGGCAACCGGCTCACCGTACGTACCTCGGGCGCCCCCGTCGTCGAGGACGTCCGCGCCGACCTCGTGGACGCCGACTGGTGCGAGGAGGTCGCCCGGGCGCTGGCCCCCGTACGCGATGTGACCGTCGACAGCGAGTCCGGACTGCCCACCGAGGTACGGCTGCTGCCGCTGCTCGGCCAGGAGCCGCCCAACCCGGCCGCGCTGGCCGCCCAGTGGGCCCGCCGCCCGGCGTCCACCGCGTTCGTGCTCGGCACCGGCTACGAGGGCACGCTCCGTCTCGACCTGGTCAGGGACGGGCCGCACGGACTGGTCGGCGGTACCACCGGATCCGGTAAGTCCGAGCTGCTGCAGACCATGATCGCTTCGCTGGCCGCCGCGAACCGGCCCGACGAACTGACCTTCGTGCTCGTCGACTACAAGGGCGGCAGCGCGTTTCGTGAATGCGCCGAACTCCCGCACACCCTCGGCATGATCACCGACCTCGACGGCCACCTCGTCGAGCGCGCCCTGGCCTCCCTGGACGCCGAACTGCGGCGCCGGGAAAGGGTGCTGGCGGAGGTCGAGGCGAAGGACCACCCCGAGTACCGGGCCAAGCGGGCCCGTGACCCCCAACTGCCGCCGCTACCACGCCTGTTGCTCGTCATCGACGAGTTCGCCACCCTGGTCCGCGAACTCCCGGAGTTCGTACCGGGTCTGATCAGCCTCGCCCAGCGTGGCCGTTCCCTCGGCCTGCATCTGATCCTGGCCACCCAGCGGCCCGGCGGCTCGGTCAGCAACGAGATCCGTGCCAACACCAACCTGCGGATCGCGCTGCGCGTCACGGACCGGGCCGAGAGCCAGGACATCATCAACGCCCCCGACGCGGTCAGCATCTCGCCCGCCAACCCCGGCCGGGCCCTCATCCGGCGAGGCTCCGGAGCGCCCACGCCCTTCCAGAGCGCCTGGGTCGGAGCCGAACGCGGCGGCGGGAGCGGCGCCGAACGCGCCGTGTCCGCCCGGCCCGTGCGCGGCGTCGAACTGACCTGGGCCCGGCTCGGCCGTCCCGCCGAGGTGTCCGCCCACGAGGAGGACGAGCCGGCCATGGCCGTGTTGCCGGGGGAGGAGCCGCTCACCGATCTGCGCGCCCTTGTCGAGGCCATCGGCCGGGCCGCCGACCTGCTCGACGACTACCAGCCGCAGCCCAGCCCCTGGCTCCCCCCGATGGCCGACAGCGTCGGCGTGGGGGACCTGCCGCCGGTCGCGAAGACACCGCCGGGCGCCCTGCCGCTCGTCCCCTACGCCCGGCTCGACATCCCCCAGCTCCAGGAACAGCGGCTCGGCACCATCGACTTCGCCACCTTCGGCCACCTCTACGTCATCGGCTCCCCACGCTCCGGCCGCACCCAGGTGCTGCGTACCGTCGCGGGCGCGGCCGCGCTCGCCATCCCCAGCTCCGACCTGCACATCTACGGCATCGACGCGGCCGGCGGCGGGCTCGGCGCCCTGGAGTCCCTGCCGCACTGCGGGGCTGTCGTCCCGCGCCACGACACCGAGCGGATGGAGCGCCTCATCGCCCGCCTGAGCAGCGAGCTGACGGCACGTCAGCGACTGCTCTCGCAGCACGACTGCGCCGGCCTCGACGACCTGCGGGCCAAGCTGCCCAAGGATCGCCGCCCCGCCCGGCTGCTGCTCCTCATCGACGGCTGGGACGCGCTCGGCGCCCTGCTCGACGACTACGACGGGGGTCGCGTCTACACCGAGATCATCCGCCTGCTCCGGGAGGGCACGGCGGCCGGTGTTCATGTCATCGCCACCTCCGAACGCCTGCTGCTCGGCGGGCGGCTCGCGGCCCACAACGACCAGCGGCTGCTGCTGAGGCAGGCCGACCCCAGCGACTACAACCTCGCCGGCATGAGCCGGCACAAGGTGCCGAAGCACATTCCGGCCGGCCGTGGCTGGCTCGCGCCCAGTGGCATCGAGGCCCAGATCGCGCTCCTGCCGGCCGAGGACGGCGCCGACCAGGGCGACGCGCTGCGTGAGATCGGCCGCCGTACGACGGCCCGGGACGCGACCGTGCCCCAGGCGCGGCGGCCGTTCGGCATCGCGGAACTGCCCGCGCTGATCGGCTTCCAGGAAGCCGTCGACCAGGTCCCCGAGGCCAACCGGCGCCCGCTGTGGGCCCTCCTCGGCGTTGGCGGCGACACCGGCGAGCCGCTCGGCTACGACTTCGCGGCCGGCGGCGGCTCCTTCATGGTCGCGGGCCCGCCGCGCACCGGACGCAGTACGACGCTCGCCTCCATGTGCGTCTCCCTGCTGCTCGGCGGCACCTCACTGGTCGTCATCACGCCCCGCGAGTCCCAGCTGCGCCAGCTCGCCGCGCACGACCTCGCCCAGGTCCTCACCGACCCCGATCCCTCGCCGGATGCCGTCACCGAGGCACTCAAGGCGGTCGAGGGCAAGCCCACCGTGGTCGTCGTGGACGACGCCGACCTCCTGCTGAGCTGCAAGGCCGACAAGGTGCTGCGCCAGGTCGCCGCCGCCGGACGCGACCGCCGCCAGGGGCTGCTGCTGGCCGGACTGCCCGAGTCGATGAGCTCCCTCGGCTGGGTCGGCATGGCCCGCCGCTCCAGGCGCGGCATCCTCCTGGGCCCCAAGAGCATCGCCGAGGGCGACCTCATCGGTGTCCGCATCGCCACCGAACAGGTCCGCATCCCGCTTCCGGCGGGCCGCGGCTGGACGGCGAGCGAGTCGGGCACGCCCATCATGGTCCAGGTGCCGCTGACGGTCCTGGGCGGATAGCCGGGCACACGATGAGGGGTGACGCGACACCGCGTCACCCCTCATCGTCGTTGAACGGCCCGGAGCTAGCCTTCTTGCGCCGCCGCGACGTCGTTCGCGATCGTCTGGTCCGACTCGGCGATGGCCTCGGCGATGTCGTTGAAGCTGTCCGCGTAGGCCTTGATGTTGGCGGCGGACTCGCCCATCTGCTTGCTGAAGTTCTCGTACGCGGACTGCAGTGCCGGGCTTGCCTTCTCGAAGACCAGGCCGTCCTGGAGGAGGTTGCTGACCGTGGTCTGCAGGTTGGTCAACTCCGTGCTGATGTCGGTGAGTTTGGTGCCCATCGTCGTCGCGGTCCGGGCGATCTCGTCGTAGTCGAAGACGACGTCCTGGTTGCCGCTGATGGTGACTGCCATGCTGTGTGCCTCCTGCTGCCCGTGTGCTGCTCAGCCGTTGCTGTTGACCTTGTCGGCGATGTCCTGGTCCATGTCCTGGACGGACTGCATGATCTGGCGGAACTGCTCCGCGAAGCCCTTGATGCTGTCGGTGGCGTCCTTGAGGGACTGGGTGAACTTCTCGTACTGCCCCTGGAGCGCGGGACTGGCCTTGGTGAGGACCAGGCCGTTGTCCAGAAGGGTGTCGACCTCCGTCTTGGCCTCGTCCATGCGCGGGACAAGGGTCTCCTCGACGCTGGTGTCGAGGAGGTTGGAGACGCGTTCGATCTCGGAGTACGACAGGGAGATGTTGGCTGCCATGCCTGACTGACCTTTCTGATGGGTCCTTGGGAGCGGCCCGGCCGGGGGACTACTCCTCGTCCTCCTCGGGTTCGGACCAGTCGTCGTCCGGACCGGGGCGTGTGGAGACGGTCGTGTTGCCGTCCGCGTCGGTGGTGGTCATGGTCCCGGAGCCGTCGTCGTTGATCACGACCTCCGTGGTGGTCTTCGAACCGTCCGCGTAGGTGGTCTCCATCGTGTAGTCGCGGGCGTCGAAGGAGTCGCCGTTCTCCGGCGTGATGAGCTGCGGCGCGGAGTCGTAGGTGGTGACCGACGTGTAGGACTGGCCGTCCGGGGTGGTGATGGTGGACGTTTCCTTCATGACGTTGTAGTCGTCGTCCAGTTCGACGGTGACGTCGACCTTGCCCTGTTCGTCCTCGTAGGTGTACGAGGTCGGCGGGGTGTCCGCTGGCTTCTCCGGGGCAGGACCCGGGTCGGTGGGCGCGTCGTCGTCGTTGATCCACGTGTCGCACCAGCCGGGCGCGTCGTCCGCGTTGCAGACCGTGCCGATGTCGGCGTCCGGGTGCTCGGCGAAGTAGTCGGAGGCGCCGATGTCGTGCAGATAGGCGTCCCAGGCGGTCTTGTCGTTCTGCCAGGCGTCGTAGGCCGCCTTGTCGTTCTTCCACTCGTCCAGGCCGATGCTTCCGCTCATCAGCCCGGCGGCGGAGGAGAGTTGGGCGTCCGCGTTGAAGAAGGCGTCCGCGACCCCGCTGAAGGTGTCCGCGAGCTCCGAGAGACCGTCCTTGGCCTGCTTGGTACGCGAACTGGACCGCGTGTAGAAGAGATTGAAGGCGTAGGACAGGTCGGACGAGCCGAACAGTGCCTTGCGCTCGGAGCTGGTGGCTTCGCCGACCTCCTTGAACACCCCGCTCGCGCCGCCCGAGTCGGCGGCGTCGGCGAGCTCGTGCATCTGCGCCTGCACGTTGTGCAGGGCGCCGTAGTCGATGGAGAAATCGGGCACCACGCCTCCCGCTCGGTCCTGCCCCGGGCGGTCCCGGGATCCCTTCCGTCTCTCCACGCACCAGTGGCCCCGAATGGTTCAACGGCTTCAACGGAAAATGCCGTCCCCTTGGTTGAACCTTTTCACCACCCCCGTGCGTGGACAGGGCGACAGGTCCCCGATCGGAAGGAGTGTTCGACCCGATGGCCCGCCCCGCCGACTGGAGCGCGCTCGGCATGGACAGCGATCCGACGCCCGGCGACCCGGACCGCATCGACGAGCTGATCACCTCCCAGGACGACCTGGTCGAGCTGGCGGACACCATCGACTCGGGTCTGGACAGCATCCTCGACACCACCGACGGGGCGTTCGTCGGAAAGACCGCCGACGCGCTGCGCGATGTGATCGACGGCGATCTGCGCAACTACGTGTCCACCTTCCGGCAGGCGCACGTGGACGTGCAGAGCGCGCTGCGGACGTTCTCCGGTGTGATGCGGGAGCAACAGCGGCGGGCGGACGCCGCGTTGGAGGCGGCGGCAGCACTCGCCGAGGACGACGAGGAGGGCCGCGCGACCCACAAGTCCACCGCCGAGGACGCCAAGGACGCTCTCCAGGACGCGGCGAGCACGGCCGCGGCGGCCATCCGGGACGCGGCCGACAGCATCGCCTCGCCCATCGACGAGTGCGAGGAGTTCTGGAAGGCGCTCGGCTGGCTCGCGCTGATCCTCGTCATCCCGGCGATGATCGTCGGCGGCCCGCTCGCGCTGTTCACCATCGCGCTCAACGTGGCCCTGCTGATCAAGACCGCGGTGGACTTCTCCCAGGGCAAGGCGAGCATCACCGAACTGGTGCTGTCGATCATCGGCGTCATCGCGCCCACCACCAAGGGCATCAACCTCGCCAACGTCTGGAAGGGCCTGAAGGGCGCCGGGGTCGGAGCCTGGGCGGGCGGCAAGAACCTCTTCCTCGGCGGCCCCAACGCGCTCGGGCTCTTCGGCCGCCTCGGCCTCGGCGTCGACGACGCCTTCCGGGCCACCAACATCTGGCTGAGCAACGGGCTGAAGGGCATCGGCGGCCTGCACGTCCCGAACCTGACGTTCATGCCGGGCATCAAGGGCTTCACGATGACCGGCGGTTCCTTCGGCAAGGGCTTCAGCGTCATCCCCGCCTCCGCCGAACTGACCGTGATCAACCTGATGGGCGCGAAGACCTTCTTCGGCCTGCGATCCGTGATCGGCGGCCTCAACGGCATCCGGGGGCTCGGAAGTTCACTCGGCGCGGGCATGATCAACGGCGTGCGCGGCCTGAACGGACTGCGGTTCTTCCTGCCGGTGGCCGCCGACGAGATGGGCAACGGCCTCGCCTTCGCGCTGAAGATCGGCGTCATCGACCGCGGCATCTTCGGCATGTACCGCTACGGCGCCTTCGCCGGCGGCCAGTTCCTCGGCGTGACGAGCAAGGTCAGCGGCGGCATCGCGGCCGGCCTCGACATCCTGCGCCCCGGCGCCGGCCTTGGCTCCCTGCCCAGCATCAGCACCGGACAGTTCACGCCCAACGTCACGGGCGGCGGCATCGCCTCGGGTCTCGGCAACCTCACGCCGACCCAGCTGTCCGGCTCCATCGGCACGATCAACCTCAGCGGCTTTAACGGCCTGGGCGGCAAGCTCTCCGCCTCGATGCCCAGCATCGACGCCCGCGTCGTCGACATCCCGGCAACAGGCGGGACGATCGGCGGCGTCGGCCACCTCGACCTGCCCACGCTGGGCCCGATGTCCTCGGTGACGGCGCCGGGGACGGGCGTCATCAACGTGCCGTCGATGGGCACCGGTGCCGGGGCACTGGACGCCGGGCCCGTCAACGTGCCCAACCTCGGCTCCGTCGGCACCGCAAGCGTGCGCTTCTCACCGCCTTCGGCGGGCGTCGGCCGGCTGGACGGCCTGCCGTCGGTGTCGACACCCTCGGTGGGACACATCAACCTCCCGGCGACCGGGCAGGTCGACGTCCCGTCCGTCGCACAGATCAACGTGCCGAGCCTGGGCTCGGTGTCCTCCGGCTCCCACGCCATCCACATCGACATGCCGAGCGTGGACGCGCGGATCACCGACATCCCGACAGCAGGCTCGATGGCCCACGTCGACATGCCGTCGGCCGGTCACCTGGACCTGCCGGCGGTGAACCTGTCGCGGCTGGACACCCCGTCCGTGCACTCCGGGCGCGTGGACCTGCCGTCCGTGAACATCGGCCGGGCCGACGTGCCGTCGGTCGACGCGCGGGGGGTGAGCGGCGTCAACGTCGACGTCGGCCGCGTGGAGGTGCCTTCCGTGGGCACCGGCGCGGCCAACGGCGCCGACCTGAACATCGCCCACGTCGAGGTTCCGTCCGGGCTGAACGCCACCCACGTGGACGTTCCGTCCGGGCTGAACGCCACCCACGTGGACGTTCCGTCCGGGCCGAACGCCACCCACGTGGACCTCCCCTCCGTCACCGCCGCCGGCGCCCCCGCCGTGAACCTCGCCCACGTCGACGTCCCCGCCCTCGGCACCACCCCCGCCGCGCGCCTCGACGCCCCCMCCCCGGCCCACGTCGCCACCCCGGGCACGGGGCACGCGACCACGCCCGCCGGCGTGAGTCACGTGAGCCCGACCCCGGCACCCACCCCGGCCAACACGGGCGGCTTGAACCCGCCCGGCGCTCACATCGTGGACCTGCCGCGGCTCGGCCAGGTGGACCTGTCCGCGCTGGCCTCCCGGACCATCGAGGTCCGGATGATGACCGGCGTGCGGCTGAACTTCCAGCACACCTTCACCAACATCGACACCTCGCTGCCCGGCGTCAGCGTCCGGGTCACCCCCGGCACGGGCCCCAACGGCACGAACATCCACGTCAACACGGGCGGCGTCCAGGGCGTCACCGCTTGGCACGCCGTACAGAACAGCCAGGACGTCCTCATCGTCCAGCGCGCCCTGCCGAACAACGGCGGCACCGACCAGTGGACCTACTCCCTCAACGCAGCGAACAACTGGGCACCGGTCGGCGGCATGCAGCACTTCCCGCCGGGAACCCTGGCCACCTCCCACGTCCTGGGCCCGATGCCGCCCACGAACGCGGGCCTGACCGGCAACGCAGGCCTCACGGCCGTACACGGCACGGTCAGTCCTCCCCACCTGAACCCCGCCAACCTGCCCGCCCAGGGCCCCGCGGCCCCACCTGTCACGGTGAACGTCCCCGGCGTGACCAACGCCCAGATCCAGGTCCAATTCGGCACCACACCCGGCCGGATCACCGGCGTCACCCCGCTCCAGGCCGCGGGTGCGCCCCCGATCACCACCCAGCACCTGTCCGGCGCGGGCCCGAACGGCACCGACCTGGTCCGCGTCGACCACGCCGTCAGCGCCGTGGAGATCCGCCGGCTCGACCTCACCCTGGGTGCCGCGGGCGGCCCGACCCCCGTCCGCGACGAGCGCCTGATCACCCTGGCCGGCGGCCCCCACGCAGGCACCACGGTCGGTATCGACCTGCTGGGCACCAACGCCGTACGGCACGTGTCCGGGCCTCCGCTGCCGCCCGGGCAGCCTTACTACACTGCCAGCGGCGAGCTGAGCCTTTCGACCCACGGCGGCTTCCAGCTCTACGACCCGGCGACCGGTCTGCCCGGCCGCACCGGCACCCAGCTGACCGGCGGCGGCGCCGGCAACAACCTGTACGTGCTCACCGGCGCCGGCCGTCCCCAGCTCACCGACGCCCTCGCCGTCCCGCACCCCGGCGCCACGGTCACCCCCGTGCAGGGCGTCTACCACGTCCGCACACCCCAGACTCCGGCCGGAGTCGTCGCTGTTCACACCACCAACGGCGCCTTCTCCCACGACGCGATCAGGATCGAGGGCGGCGGCTATCTGAGGGGCCCGGACCTGGTCGACGCCGCGGGCACCCGGATCACCGGCGCCACCGTCACCCCCCAGCACCCGGCCGTCCCGCCCACTCCGCAGCCGCCGTCCGCGTTCCGGATCGAGGACGGCAACCGGCACATCGTGGTCGGTCTCGACGGCGTCCGCACCCATGACGTGCTCGCCCTCCAGGGCACCAACGACCTCGTGCACATCCCCGCCGGACAGGGGCCCCCGGTACGGGTGGACGCGGTCGGCGCGAACCAGGGCGCGATCACCCAGGTCGGCGGCGAGTTCCACGTCCCCGCACCCGGAAACCGCACCACCGTCTTCGACGCGGGCAACGGCAACCACACCCACGACCTGCTGGACATCCAGGGCGGCCCGCTCGCCGGCAGCCGCCTCCACGTCGACCTCACCGGCACCCCCGGCCACGCGCTCGACGGCACCGGGACCCCGACCCACACCGCGGTCCCGCTCCAGGGCACCGGCGACGTGGCCCTCGTACCGAACACACCGGGCGGAGTGCCGGCCCGCACCGACCTGACGGGCGTCGACCAGGGCGCGATCACCCAGGTCGGCAACGAGCTGCACGTACCGGCCCCGAACAACCGCACCACGGTCTACGGCGCCAACGGCACCCACACCCACGACCTGCTCACCCTCCAGGGCGGCCCGCTCGCCGGCGGCGAGATCCGGATCGGCCTCGGTGGCACCCCGCCCCGCCTGGACGGCGCCGTCGTCGTCCCGCAGCAGGGCGGCGGCTTCCGGATCCACCAGGGCGACCACCACATCGCCGTCAACGCCCAGGGTGTGCACACCGACGACATCGCGACCCTCACCCCCGCCCAGGGCAGCGGCCTCGTCCACACCCCGACGACCGGCGCCAACCCGGTCCCGGTGCTGAAGGACATGAACGGCGCCCCGGTACCGCACGCCTCCGTCACCGCCGGTCCCGGCGGCAATTTCACCGTCAGCCGGGGCGTTGTCGACGGCGGCGGCGCCCCCGTCGGCCGCACCCTGCAGATCCACCCGGCAGGCGGCGTCGACCTGCTCGACGCCAACCTGGTCCGAATGGACGACGTACGGGTCGCCGCCAGGCCAGGAGGCGCCGGCTTCCGGATCACCCAGGACGGCGAGATCCTTTTCGTCGACGCGGGCGGCCGGGTCGACCTCGCCGCCGTGGACACGGCGGGCACGGGCGTGTTCCGCGTCCACGACGGCCAGGGCGCCCACCAGTTCGACACCATCCAGCTCACCGACTCGGTCGGCACCCGCTTCATCCGCACCGACACCCACACCCTCCTCGACGGCGAGCTGACCCCGGTTCCCGCGGGTGGCCACACCATCACGCCCCAGCCGGGCGGCGGTTACCGCGTCGACGGCTTTCCGGGCGCGCGGGCGGGCGAGTACAAGCTGTACGACAACCTCGGCAGGATCACCGAGCAGCGGATCAACATCGTCAACAAGGGCACCCTCAAGCCCACCGAGTACCTCAAGGTCACCCACCCGACGGACGGCGTCACCAAGCCGACCTGGGAGCGCGTGCGCCTGGACGGCACCGGAAACCCCCAGGCGGTCACCGGCGCCCGGGGCTGGTACGACGGCGGAACCCTGAACGCGAAGGGCCTCGGCGAGGGACGTGTCCAGCTCGTCAGCCACTCCGGCGTCGAAGTCTTCGAGCGCAGGCCCCTGCCGAACGGGCACGTGCTCGACTCCTACCACTCGCCCGCCGGAGCCGGCGACTTCGGCCGCTTCAACCAGCGCGGCGGCTGGACCGAGTACGACGGGAACGGCGGGGTCGTCCGTTTCGGCACCCGGCACTGGGGCGAGAGCGGCCGCAGCTGGTTCGACGTGACGACGAACCTGGGCGTCGACACCCGGATCCGGCACTTCCAGGCCACCCCCGACGGCGGTCACGTCCTCGCCCAACTGGACAACAAGCCGCTGAGCCAGAGCTTCGCGAAGACGACCTGGACCCGCTACGACAGCGAGTACCGGCCGATCGCGAACGGCACCCGCGACTGGGGCCCCGGCCGGGGCTTCACCGACACGATGGTCCATCCCAAGTCCGGCGCGAACGTCGTCGTCCACGAGAAGTGGGGCCGCTTCACCTGGTCCGCGCACGACGTGCGCCGCTTCCACCAGACGAAGATCGGCGCGGACGGCGTGCCGAAGGCGGAGTACACGTCCTGGTCCGCGCACGGCAAGGAGAACGGCGCCGGACTGACCCTGAAGAACGGCGACTTCCTGGAGATCCGCCGCTTCGCCGAACAGCGGCCCCCGGTCGCCTGGCGCTCGCTGATGAGCAGCGACTACCGGGCCGTGAACCTCGACCACGTGCCCTGGCTGAAGAAGGACGGCAAGCTCCAGGTCCACACCTTCACCCAGACCCCGGCGGGCGGCGGCCCCTCCGCCTACGGTGTACGGCTCGTCAGCGGCGACACCACCACCGACATCCTGCGGGGCGGCATCGTCGTCCGCGAGAGCCGCAAGCTGCTCAACGGAGACACCCTCACCGTCGGCGACGTGAAGATGCCCAACGGGGTGAACCTCCACGACGGCTACCTCCCCTGGTCGCAGGGCACCGGCAAACCACAGGGCCATCGGACCTACAGCGGCGCAGACTTCACCTCGGCCACCATCGACGGCCGTCGGGTGGTCTGGCAGGACCGGGTCGCCGTGAACCCCACCGGCAACGACTGGTACACGCCGAACGTGCCGGGCCGCCAGTGGAACGTCGTGCGGTCCGGACTGGACGACGGCACGGTCGTCGAATACCGCCCGGCCCCCGGCCAGCAGACCCCGGCCCATCTGAACAACGGCGACTGGACCCGCTACGACCACCACGGCCTCGTCGTCGCCCGCCAGGACACCTGGCCCGACCCGGCGGGCACCGGCAACCCGATCCAGGTCACCTCCACGGGCATGCTCGACGGGAACGTGCGCTGGACCGACAGCCTCGGCAACGGCGGCGTCCGCAAGCTCAACCACCACCGCGGTGACGTCACGGCCTGGGGCTGGGACCGGGAGTCCTTCCAGGACTTCGACCGCGCGGGCCAACTGGTCCGCGACCACCGGCTCCTGGCCAAGGGCACCACGATCGACTCCTGGTCCGTCCCCAATCCCACCGGCGGCCGGACCTGGCACTGGAACAAGATCGAGGCGAACGGCACGATCAAGACCTTCGGCACCGGCCCCGGCGACCGCATCCGCCAGTGGATCGACGCCCACGGCAATCCCCTGCCCGACTGGCAGTCCGGCGCCGTCTGGAAGGACCAGGTCACCAGCGTCAACCACACCGTCCAGGAGATCCTGGCCAAGCCCGCCGGCACGTCGTGGCTCACCGACGTGCCCCACCGGGTGCGCGAATACGCCGCCAACCCGGCGGGGCTCACCACCATCGACCGGCACGTGTGGAAGGAGTACGACAACGGCGTCGAGATCGGCCGGAAGATCGAACTCCGGGACGGCACCTACCTGGAGAGCGAGGACTGGCACAAGCAGTGGCGCCGCTACGGCACCGACGGCGTGACGATGATCGACCAGCGGACCGTCTCCGGGTTCGTCTGGCACACCGACACCTTCGGCCGGGTCTCCCTCGCCGGCCGGGAGACCAACTTCACCGGCGCCCTGGCCGACTTCCGCGGCTTCAACCGGACCTGGAAGGAGGCGAACATCTGGCAGTGGGGCGCGAGCATCGACGGCGCCTCCACCGTCAAGCCGTTCGCCTACCGGGCCGGGCGGCAACTCCTCGTGGAATTCGTCCAGGAGTGGATCCTCGACTTCACCATGAACCTGGCGGTCTACGGCATCGTCGCGGCCGCCACCGGCACCCCGTTCACCGTGACCGACGTGGCCAAGGCCGCGTTCGGCGCGACCATCAGCGCCGGAGTCAAGGGCACCTTCTCCGCCGGCCACCTCGCCGCCTACCGCGGTGGCCCGTGGCGGACAGGGCTCGGCCAGGTCGACGAGGGCAACCCGTACAACCGCCGCCCCAACGACAAGAACTGGGGCGACGAATGGGGCGGCAACGAGAAGGTGCTCCGCTGGCGGCTGGGCAGCTACGACTTCGGCGTAGGCCTCACCAGCAGCGTGGTGGCAGGCTTCGTCGGCGGCGCGGCGACGGCGGCGGTCTTCGGCGTGAAGGACAAGGACGGCAACACCGTCAAACTCCACGGCACGGACGCGCTGTTGGCGGGCGCGATCGGCGCGGCGGGCGGCGCGATCGCCGGTGTCAGCACCGGCCTGGGCCGCACCCTCCTCACCAACAACCTCGGCGGGCGCTGGTTCCACCGCGGCGGCTTCCTGGACACCATCGCGATCGGCGCCACCGGCAAGCTGATCGACAAGACCTTCTACCAGCTGTTCCTCATGAAGGACCTCACCGTTTTGATCGGCCCCGGCTACTACACCCACCCGGTCGACGGCTCGAACGGAGGCACCCCCGCATGACGGTGATACGCGTGGCCGCCAAAGGCAGGGGAGCCCACCGGACCATCACGGCCGCGCTGGCCGCCGCCCCCGCCGGCGCGGTCGTCAGCATCGAACCCGGCAAGTACCCGGAGCCGCTCGGGCTCGCCCGCCGGGTCGTCCTGGAACCCGAGGGCGGCGTCGGCTCGGTGGTCGTCTGCCCGCCCGCCGGACCCGCCGTAACCGTCACCGCGCCCAACTGCGCGCTCACCGGACTGGTGCTGCGCGGCACCGACCCAGCCGAGCCGCTGGTCCGGGTCGAGGACGCGGCGGCGCTGACGCTTGAGGAGTGCGAGCTGAACGGCGGCCGCATCGAGGTCGTCGGCTCGGCGACGGGCTCCTCCACGGTGGCCAACGCGAGCCTCTCACCCGACGCCGACCTCGCCGCCGAACTGGCCGACCCCGTCAACGGCGGCGGCGTCCTGCTGCTGCGCCGCACCACGCTCGGCAACGCCCGCAACACCGCCCTGCACCTGACCGGCGACGCCCGCGCGCGGGTCGAGGACACGCTGATCGAGGAGGTCGACGGCATCGGCGCGGTGCTCTCCGGCACCGCCGTACTGCTGGCGGAACGGCTGCGGGTGCGGGGCGTCTCCGGTTCCGCGCTGCGGGTCCGCAGCGCGGCACGGCTGCTGGCCCTCGACTGCGCCCTGACCGGCGCCGGGCGCAACGGCCTCCTGGTCCAGGACGATGCCGAGGCCGTGCTCGCCCAATGCCGGATCGAGGAGGCCGCACGGTCCGGGGTACGCCTGTCCCACGCGGCGCGGGCGGAACTCGTCGACTGCCGGGTCACCGAGCCCGGCGGCAACGGCGTGGAGGCCACCGACACCGCCCGCCTCACCGCCCGCGGCTGCCAGATCGCCACGCCGGGCGGACATGGGGTGCTGGCCGTGGGCAAAGCGACCGTGCTGCTGGAGGAGACGACCGTCGACCACGCGGGCGGCACGGCCCTGCACTTCGGCGGGCATGCGGTCGCCGTGATCAGTGGTGGCCGGGTGCGCCGGAGCGGCGACCACGGCATGGCTGCGGTCGACGGCGCGCAGGTCGAGATGGCCCACAGCACCCTGGACGGCTTCCGTACCTGCGGAGTGCACATCGAGGGCGAGGCGCGGGCGGTCCTGGACGCGGTCCGCGTCACGGGCGGCGAGACCGGCGTCCGTATCCGCTCCACCGCCGAGCGGCCCGCCGAACTGCGCGACTGCACGGCCCTCGGCCAGCGCCGCAGCGGTGTCGAGATTGGCACCGACTCCGCCGCCGTCCTGCGGGGCACCAGGATCGCCGAGGCGGGCGCCGCCGGCGTCACCGTCGACGCGGGCGGCCGCCTCATGATGACCGGCGGCGGCGTCTCGGGTGCCGCCGGGAGCGGCCTGGTGCTGGGCCGGGGAGCCACGGCCGAAGTCAGCGGGGTGCGCGTCGACCGCAGCGGCAAGAACGCCATCCTGGTCGGCGACTCGGTGAGCGGTACCTTCGACCACTGCGACCTCACCGGCTCCGCCTTCCCCGCGCTGCACATCGGCAAGGGCTCCAAGGTGCGCTTCCGGGGCTGCCGCGTCTTCGACTGCGGGCAGGACGTCGGCCTCGCCGACGGGGCCGAGCCGCTCTTCGAGGACTGCGCGGCCATCCGCGTGCGCACGGCCGTACTCCCGACGCTGACCGACCGGCCCGCCACGCCGCCCCCGCCCCGGCCCACGGCCCCCTTCGAGCCCAGCACCCCGAACACCCCGGGCTACCCCACCACACCCGCCGAAGCGGAACTGTGGCAGCAGGGCGAACCCGAACCCGAGCCGGAAACCCTCGAAGACCTGCTCGCCGAACTCGGTGAACTGGTCGGCCTCGACACCGTCAAACGGGATGTCGGCGGCATGGTCAAGCTGATGCAGACCGTGCGGCTGCGCGAGCAGGCGGGACTGCCCGCCCCACCACTCAGCCGGCACCTGGTCTTCGCCGGCAACCCCGGCACCGGCAAGACCACCGTCGCCCGCCTCTACGGCCGCCTCCTCAAGGCCCTCGGCCTGCTCACCCGGGGCCACCTGGTCGAAGTCGACCGCAGCGCCCTCGTCGGCGAGTACGTCGGCCACACCGGCCCCAAGACCACCGAGGCCTTCCTCCGCGCCCGTGGCGGCGTCCTCTTCATCGACGAGGCCTACGCGCTCGTCCCGGCCGGAGCCGCCAACGACTTCGGCACCGAGGCCATCGCCACCCTCGTCAAGCTCATGGAGGACCACCGCGACGAGGTCGTTGTCATCGCCGCCGGATACCCCGACGACATGAACCGCTTCGTCGGCTCCAACCCCGGTCTGTCCTCCCGCTTCACCCGCAGTCTGACCTTCGCCGACTACAGCTCGGCCGAACTCGTCAGCATCGTCGAACACCACGCCCAGCGCCACCAGTACGAACTCACCACCGCCGCCCGCAAGGCACTGGCCGAATACGTCGAACGCATCCCCCGCAACGCCCAGTTCGGCAACGGCCGCACAGCCCGCCAGCTCTTCCAGCACATGACCGAACGCCAGGCCCTGCGGGTGTCCGAACTCACCGCGCCCGACTCCGCCCAGCTGATCCAGCTGGACGAGCAGGACCTGCCGTAACCCACCCCCCCCGGAGCCCGTAGCCATGCCCGAGCCCAGCCCGCACCAGTCACCGCAGCCGCAGCCGTCGAAGTCCGCATCACCGCCCGGCGATCCCGGCTCCGGGAAGGGTTTCGCCGACACCTTCCGGCGTCGGCCGGCCCGCGCGCCACGCGGCCTGACCCCCGGCTCCCGGGTATGGGCCGTCACCGGCTGGACGGCCGTCACGACCGCCACCGCGGTGACCGTCCTCATGACCGTGCCCCCGCTCCTGGCCGACAGGGATGATGACAAGCACGAGACGGGCCAGACCGTGATGGCGGCACCCGAACCCGTCACGCCCTCCCCGTCGCCGAGCCCCAAGGCCTCGAAGAAGACCGCCTCGCCGAGCCCCTCCAAGAAGGAGACCGAGCGCGAGGAGCCCGCGCCCGTGGTCGTGACGACCACCGTCAAGGCCGCCCCCGTCAGCAAGAAACCGGCCGCCAAGCAGACGAAGAAGGCGCCGAAGGCGCCCAGCACACCGGAGTGGACGCAGACGGTCATCGCGGCCACGAACATCCTCTCCACCGGCGAGTCCTGGAAGACCAACCGCATCCGGATGGTCATGCAAGGGGACGGCAACCTCGTCGTCTACAACGAGAACAACAAGGCGACATGGGCGTCCATGGTCTTCGGCGAGGGCCACACGGCCCGCTTCCAGACCGACGGCAACCTCTGCGTCTACAACGGCGACGACAAACCCGTCTGGGCCACGGGCACCTTCGGCCACCCGGGCGCGAAGCTCGTCCTCCGCAAGGACGGCAAGGTGGTGATCGTGGACGGGGGCACCGTGCTGTGGAGCACCTGATCCGGGCCCGCGGCTCGCGCTGCTGCTCCCTGATCGACAGCATCGTCCGCGAGGGACAGCGACGGATGCTTGTCGCTGCTCCGGAGTCCGAAGACGACGCCTCCAATGCCGAGTTGGCCGGCCGCGACGAGCGCGGTCGCCGCTCGCCGCCTGACCGCCGAACGAGGTGGCTCTTGGGTTGACGCGGTGCGAGCCTTGTGCCGGACCGCAGAGGAAGGCTCGCACCGATGAATCTGGTTCGTTGGTGACTGGTCTCCCGCCCTTGGCCGTGGACGTCACGCCAACAGGAACCGACTGGAGATGAGTTCCCCACAGGCCCTCTCGCTCGGCGCGTGCGTCGAGATGATGGCCGCGGATCTCGCCGTACTGCGCACGGCAGCCGAGCAGCCCGATCTGGCACTCGTCGGCCGGGGCCTCGACCCCTACCGTGAACCGCCTCGCGCGCTGGACCACCCCCGCTACCGGCCACGGAGAGCTTCTTCGACCGCGAGGGCCCCTGGGGACGCGACATGATGGGCCGCACCGCATCCGTACAGATCAACCTGGGCTCCGGCGAGGACTCCCGCGGCGTCGGCGGCTACCGCTGCCGCTGGGAACTCGCACACCGTATCGGTCCAGTGCTCGTCGCCGCATTCGCCAACTCCCCGATACAGGGCGGGCCCTCGGCAACTACCGTTTCGCCGGCCTCTACCCGCTCTCCCTCATCGTTGGAGAGAGGAAGCGGACGGAGGAGGCAACGGCGGATCCTGTTGAACGTTCCTCCGCCCCTGCCGGAACCATCCTCCGTATCGGCCATGCCACAAGGCCCTGTCCTCGTGTGCTGGTGCCCACCCGCACGGTCAGCAGGCCTCGTGCAGGACCCGGATGCCGTCCTCGCCCGGGATGGCGGCATACGCCTGCTGCTCATGCTCCACGCGGGCGGTGCGGAGGAGACGCCACCACGACGTCACAGTCGGCCGACGGCGAAGGAGTGCCCGCCGCTCGCGTTCGGTCATCCCGCCCCAGACGCCGTGCTCGACGCGCTGATCCAGGGCATAGGCCAGGCATTCGGTGCGAACAGGGCAGCCGGTACACACGGCCTTCGCCCGGTTTTGCGCGGCTCCCTCAACGAACAGTTCGTCCGGGTCGGCGCTCTTGCACAGCCCCCGGTCGCCCCAGTCAGTATCCGTTATCACCTCGGCACCGTCCCCTCCCCGAATCCGCCAGCAGCTACGCCCGGCCATGCGGCAGGCATGTGACAGTACGCGAGGCCGGTGCTGCGCGTTCAGCAGCGGAAGAGCACCCAACTCCTTCGAGTGACGCGGACTTGCCACAGCGTGGGCCGGGGCGATAATGGCGATCCAAGCGGGGATGTCGTAGGCGAACCCCTCCCTCGCTTTCCGGCCATCGCAAGGCGTGGCGACTTCGGGCATTCTGGGGGCGTGCTCAACGACGGCCACGAACCATCGACTGGCCATTGCTGGCTCGGAACATGTTGTACGGTGGTCCAACCGACGCGGGGTGGAGCAGCTCGGTAGCTCGCTGGGCTCATAACCCAGAGGTCGCAGGTTCAAATCCTGTCCCCGCTACTGGAGTTCGGCCTCCGCCGCAGTGAGCGGCGGAGGCCGACGTCTTTCTCGGGCGCGTCGGCCCCACCGCCGAAATCACTCCTAGATGTCACACACATCTGGGTGGCACCCCCGTAGCGCCGCGAGGTCGTCCGGATCGCCACCTTGGGTAGCAGTTCAGTGCTCGCCCCAGCAGGTCCACGGCACTGGGGTGAGACCGAGCCGGTGGGCGGCCCGATGAGCGACCTCGACAGCACACGGTACGGGGGCCGGAAGGGTGTGGGCCGGGCTCCTGTGATGTCGGCGACGGTGTCGCGGGCGCGGGGGAAGTCGGCGTAGGCCGCGCAGGAGCAGTGGGCGATGCGTTTGGCGGCTGGACACAGGTGGCCTGCACAGCCTCCTGGCGGCAGCAGAAGGCCGTGCGGTGCGCCCGTCGGTCGAGCGCCGTGTCCGACCTGCTCCGGTCGGGGCCGGTCGGACACGGCGACGTACAGGGAACTCGCCCGGGCTACACCTTGCCGTCCGCGAGCTTCCACTCCCGGTGCAACGTGCCCAGGGGGATGGGGTATTGGAGGACGGAGGTGCCAAAGACGGACAGCTGGAGCACCAGGGTGCCGCTCAGGTCGACGCCGCCGTAGAGCGTCCAAGCACCGGTTACTCCGATATGGGGCTTGGTGTGGGAGCCGGCCGGGATGGTTCCGGTGACTGTGCCCGCGGCTTCGGCACGCAGGTAGGGAGCCAGGTCGGCGGAGACACCCACGGCGCCGTACAGGCCGACAGAGGGCTGTACACCGAGGGCCGCCTTCACGCGTCCGGCGGCTGTGACGGACGTACGGACCGGGGTGCTTGCCATGTGGGATTCGCTGACCGGTGTCCAGCCCTTGCCCGTGACGAAGGTGCCGCCCGCCTTGAAGTCGCCCTTGAAGTTCTGCTGGACGTCGACGGTGACGCCGCCGTCCGCACTGACCTCGAAGTAGCAGGTCAGGTCGAGGTTCACCACGACGGGAACGGGGCCCACCTGGATCACGGGGTCGGCGTGCAGCTTGGCGAACGGCACCCGGTACGGCTTCGCGGAGGCGGCGACGCGCCCCTTGAGCGCCCACTGCGAAGACCAGTCACCGGAGACGCCCAGTGAGGCCGCCCCCGGTCCGGAACCGGTGGAGCGGGCCGAGGCCCCTCCGTCGTAGGAGAAGTCAACCTCGGGTGCGACCTGGACGAACCCGGACACCGATGCCGCAGCCGAGGCTGGTGCACCCTCGGCCGTGGCGACCTTCGTGGCGACGTCGACCCGCAGGCTGCCGAGCGGCACCCTCGTGCCCTCGGGACCTGAGTGGATGTCTCTCGTCTTCGCCCAGGAGACCTTCACGTCAGGCAGCAGGCGCTCGACGTCGAAGGAGGCGGGGTCGACGGGGACGGTGCCCTTGGCCTGGCTGTCGCCGAGCAAGGTGTCCAGGGTCGTCGGTGCGGTCTGCACCTCGGTGCCCTCGGCCGTCTCGTCGATCACCTTGGTGACCTTGACGAGGAGCCCGTCCGGTGCGCCGGGCGCGGGTGCGCTGGCGATGACGTCACCGATGGCGGCAGGGCGGGGGGCCGCGGTGCCGCCGGGCGTCACGTTCGGCGACGGCGAGGAACCCCCGCTGCCGGCAGCGGATATGACGGCCCGTCGGGTACGGCTGTCGTACGACCGGACCTTGAGCGAGCTCTTGTGTGCTCTTCCACCGCCCGTGCGGGGCCGCGCGACGGCCGTCGAGGCGGGCGCCGCCGCGGGGGCGGCGGCCACGGCGAGGGGCTGGTCCTTGTCCGCAGTCGCGGTCGCGGAGGTGCCGGCGTCCGGGATCCGTTCGGCGGCGGGGGAGTGGGAGCCGGGGTCTGCGGAGCAGCCGGCTGCGAGGAACAGGGCGGAGGCGGCGAGGGCGGGCACGAGGGCGCGCAGGGGCCGCTTGCGAGGGCGCAAGATCAGTCCTGAGGGGGGGTGGAGGGTATCTGGAGTTACCGGTGAGTAACTGTCGATCGGATGTGAGCATGCCATGAAGGCTGTCGGGTCGCCACTCCATCCGGAGTGACCTGCACCACGGCCGCAGAGACACGAACTCTCGTAACCAGCAAGCAAGTTGAGAACAACGCAGAGTTCGAGACCGCCTACCGCCACGCGTTCGCTCGACCTCGTCGAGGCGGCCGCCCGCGCCGGGCGGACGGCAGAGCGAACCCGCACATGGCCGACATCCACCACTCAGGCGTCGCCGACCTCTCGCCCCGGCTCGCTATCGTCGCGGCCGCCGCAACCGGGAGGACGGCCCCGGCCGCGTCGTTCCGTGAGGCATTCGACTCCGCGCTCGCCACCCCGGCAGCAAGCCGCTGGCCGTTCGCACAGGCGCGGATCCGGCTCGCCTACGCTGAACGCCTACGCCGAGCACAGTCCGCCTCCGAAGCCCGGCACCAACTGAGGAAAGCCCTCGACACCTTCGAACGCCTCCGCGCCGCCCCATAGGCGGCTGGGCGGCACGCGCACCCGCCGAACTCCACGCAAGCGGCACACCCACCACTCACCTGGCCCCCGGGCCGACCGCTCCGCTCACCCCGCAGGAACGCGAGATCGCTGCGCTCGCCGCAGCGGGCCTCACCAATAAGCAGATCGGCGAACGGCTCTATCTCTCCCCCCGCACCGTGAGCACCCACCTGGACAACGCGTTCCCCAAGCTCGGCATCAGCTCACGAGCAGCACTACGCGACGCACTCGCAGAGCAGCCACCCGCCAGCGCCTGAACGGCATGAACACCACGACAGCACCGGGGCGCGATCGCGTAGGCGCAGGTCCAGGAGAAAATCCGACGGCGCGCGGGTGCCCCGGATCGGCGTCGGCGTGCGTCCGCCCCATCCCGGTCAGCTGCGCGACGAGGCTGTCCGCTCCGAGCAGGTCTGGTTGGCCTCGGAGCGCGGGAGCAGCGCTGGCAGGTTGCGCACCGTACGGGGCTGGTCGCTCGACTCGTCCGATAGGGCACCGGAGAGCAGGCTCCTGGTGGTCCGGTCGTCGCACGTCCCGGTGCGTCGGGTTGCTGATGTTCTCTGGCCGGTGTGCCGATCGGACCGGGAGTGTGGCCGGTCGGCCGACGCGGTGTCGCGGTGGGTGCCTCTAGCGTCGTTCGGACCGGGCCACCGCGTTTTCGAGGGGAATGTTCGATGGATCAGCCAGGAACGACCGCACCACACGCCGACGCCACGGCCGTGATCGGGGCGACCATGGAGTTCGAGCCGGATGTCATGGACCTCCTCGTGGGGGCACTGCGCCGTGGGGTCAGGCACGAGTTGCCGGCCGTGGGGACGGACACGCTGCTGGGAGAGCTCGTGATGGGGGACACGGACGCCGGTGCGGCGATCGCCCCAGGGATGCGGAAGGCCGGTTCACTCAGCGGCATGATCTCCGGCCGGGCGGACCGGGGTTGGGTGAGCCACGACGAGACCTACGATGCGCCGGTCGCGGCCTGCGCGGAAGCCGACGGGGTGGAGGTCGATGCCGCCTGGCGTGAGGCGGGATGGCGCTTCGGCCTCGGCTCGCGCGTACCGGCTTCGCAGAGCCCGGTACTGCCCGTGATGACCGGCGCCATGCGCGGATGCCTGCTCCTCGCACTCAGGTCGGCCCGCGCCGAGGGGACGATCTCGGTGCGCTGCCGCCATGTTGCCCGTGCCCTGCTGGATCTGCCGGGCAGCAGGGCACAGGAGGCCCTGCTGCTGCAGAAGCTGGATACGGCCGCTGCGGCAACCAAGCTCGACGCGCTGGACGCGAGCGCCCCGGCACGGACCGAGGGGCCGGAATCCCGCGGTGTCACCCTTCTGCGCCGGGCCGGAACGCTGGGCAGGAGCGGCAACCGCCTGACACGCGCGCTGACTTCGTGGACCTCCGGTACCTTCGTGAACGGCTCACCGCTGCTGTTCGCGGTCTCGGTGGAGGCCGTGCGGCAAGCGGTACGGTGCGGGCGCGCGGCGGCGGAACCGGTGGATCTTCTGCTGGGGATACTGGCCCTGGACCGGGCCCTGTCCGTTGCCGGGCACTCGCTTCCCCGGAGTCTGGCGGACGCCAACGCTGCCGCAACCCTGATGCGCCGGAACGGTGTGCGGCAGATTTCTTTGGTCTCCTCGGCTTCGGCAATCCCGTCCGCCGTCGTTCCCGACGGTGACCGGGTGCGTCTGTCCGCTGCCGCCGACCGGATCATGGCGGCCGCCCGGCTGTCCGCCGCCGAGCACGGATCGCCCACGGTCGGGACGCTCCACCTGTTGTCCGCGCTGCTCGACGAGCCGGCGGCGGACGTGGACGCCGGGGATGGCGGCGCGATCGTACGGCTGCTGGCCGCCGGCCAGGTGGACATGGCCGCACTGCGGGCAGAGCTGAGCCTACGGCTGGGCGCATGACACCCGGGGCCCGCCATGCGGCGACCACGACCACCGCGGCTACCGTTCTGCCCGGGAGATCGACGGTGGCCGGGCAGGGGTGATGATGAGTCAGGTGTCCGAAGACGTACAGCCGCCGCGTCCGTCCGTGCGGCTGGCGCGCACGCTGACCGGCGTGTCGGGGTGGGTGCGCCGGGAGGCGGCCGAGGGCTGGGCCGCTGTACGTACCGCTGAGCGTCGTACGGTCGCCGGCGAGGCGCTGGCTTGTGTTCTGGCGGCAGCTTTCTGCCTGCTGCCGCTGCTGACGGTTCCCGTGGAAAGGCCGCTGTCAGCGATACTTGAGGGCGTGTGGGCGGCGCTGGTCGTCCCCGCTCGACGCGGTCGGCCGGCCGCCGCCGTTGTGTCCGCCTCCTTGCTGCTCGTGGGTGCCAACATATGGACGCTGGCGGTGGTACCGCTGATCGTGCTCTCCGCCACCCGTCGAATCGCGCCGCCGCGACGCGCGTGGCAGGTCGCGGCGCTGGCCTGTGCCACCGTCGGCGTTCTGACCGTCGCCTCCGCCCCGGTCCACTCCGAGTCCCTGCTGTTGCAACTGGCCGGCAACGCGGTCTCAGCGCTGCTGCTCGTACTGCTCCCCACCCTGGCCGGAACCCTGCTGGGGCAGCGGCGGCCCCTGGTCAGCCTGCTGCGGGAACGCAACGCCTATCTGGAACAGACCCGCACGCTGGCCGCCGCTGCCGCCCGAACCCAGGAACGGACCCGGATCGCGGGAGAGATGCACGATCTCCTGGGCCACCGCCTGAGCCTGATCTCGGTGCACGCCGGGGCCCTTGAACTCACCGCCGCGCGACAGGCACCCGCCCTCGTGGAACAGGCCGAGCTGTTGCGTACAACCGCCGGAACGGCCATGGGGGAACTTCGCGAAATCCTCGGTGTCCTGCGGCACTCGGACCTCACGGACCCGACGGACAGCACCGGGGAAGAGAAGGGAACGCGTGAGGACATCACCGCTCTGGTGACGGAATCCCGGCGGACAGGCAGCACCGTCGAGCTCGACTGGTCCGTCCCCGACCTGCCCGAACTCGACCTCCGTACGCGTCAGGCGATCCACCGGATGGTCCGCGAAGGACTGACGAACGTGCTGAAACACGCAGCCGGCGCCCCCACCAGGGTAGAGGTGAAAAGCACCGACAAGGGGATCGAGGTGTCCGTCAGCAACGAGGCACCGCGGGCGGCGAACCACTCCCAGGGCGGAAGCCGCAGCGGGCTGGCCGGCTGCCAGGAACGGATCGCCTTACTCGGCGGCACATTCTCAGCGGGCACCCTGACGAACGGCGGCTTCCGTATGGCGGCTTGGCTACCCAACCACGGCAGGATCCCTCAACCCACCGCGCATGAGGGGGCCTTCGTCGAAACTCCTCCAGACACGGTCCGCCTACCCCCCGCAGGCATCGGGCAGGAAGGCGCCCGTGCCCCGTTGTCGGACGAGATCCTGACCTGGCCGAGGGTCCTGGGATCGGGTTGTGTGGCGCTGCTCGTGGTCCTGCCGACGGTGGGCTTCCTCGTCGTACTGCTGACGACTGCGGCCCTAAGATGAGCTGATGATCCGAGTCCTGATCGCCGATGACGAGGCACTGATGCGTGCGGGAATCCGGCTGATCCTGCAGAACGCCGAGGACATCGAGGTGGTCGCGGAAGCAGGCGACGGTCGCGAAGCCGTTGCGGCGTGCCGGGCCCAGGACATCGACGTCGCCCTCCTCGACATTCAGATGCCCACCCGGGACGGAATCTCGGCTGCCGAGGACATCGCCCGTCTTTCGCCCCGCACCTGTGTCGTGATGCTGACGGCGTTCGGCGAGGAAGCGAGTGTGACGCGAGCCCTGCGGGCCGGGGCGAGCGGCTTTCTCCTCAAGGACACCGGTCCCGCCGATTTGATCCGCGCCGTGCAACTGGCCGCGAAGGGCGAACCGGTCCTGGCACCCAGGATCACCCGGCAGTTGCTGGAACGCCACGTACGGTCCGGCCGGGACACCGAGGCAGCTGTGCGCAGGACCCAAGAGCTGACCCCGGCCGAACGGGATGTCCTGCGGCTGCTCGGCGCGGGCTTGTCCAACGCGGAGATCGCCGATCAGCTCTACCTGAGCGCCGGCACGGTCAAGGCGCACATCAGCCGGATCCTCACCCGCACCGGCTGCGCCAACCGCGTACAGGCCGCCGTCCTCGCGCACGACGCGGGGCTGCTCGCTGGGTGATCGGCACGGGCGGACCGGCCCCGGCGTAACCGGGGCCGGCGGAGCGTGGCGGCTGTCAACCGCCGTAGGTGGCTCAGCGGTTGGGAAGGATGACCGCCCGGCCGTTGACCTTCCCGGTGTGCAGGCGCTCGTAGGCGAGTGGGGCCTCGTCGAGGAAGTACGTCTCGGTGTGTACGGACACGGCTCCCGAGCGGGCCAGGTTCAGCACCTCGATGAGTTCGCTCCGGCTGCCCCAGTAGGGCGCGGCGACCGACACCTCGAAGGGCAGGGACCCGAAGCCGACGGGCAGGGCGCCGCCGCCGATGCCGACGATGGTGACGTCGCCCTCCACGGCGGCCAGGGCGCCCGCGGTTCGCAAGGTGGGCTCCGCGCCGACGAAGTCGAAGACGGCCTCGGCGCCGAGACCGCCGGTCAAGGTGCGTACGGCGGCGGCCGCGCCGGCATCGGAGAGCACCGTCTCGTGGGCGCCGACCTCCTTCGCCAGCCGCAGCTTGTCCTCGCTGACGTCGAGGGCGATCACGCGGGCCGGCGTGAGCGCGCGCAGCAGTTGGATGGCGACGTGGCCGAGGCCGCCGGTGCCGATGACCACGGCCGTCGAGCCGGGGACCAGCTTCGGCATCGATCGCTTGATCGCGTGGTACGGGGTGAGGCCCGCGTCGGTCAGCGGGGCGGCGGCGACCGGGTCCAGGCCATCGAGCGGTACGAGGTGGCGCGGGTCGTCCACGAGCAAGTACTCGGCGATGGCGCCCGGCCTGCCGAGCCCCGGCGGCCGGATGCCCAGGGCGTCCGCACGCAGGCAGTAGTTCTCCTTGCCCTGCGCGCACTTGGCGCAGGTGCCACAGCCCCAGGGCCCGTACACCGCGACCGCGTCGCCCTCGCGTACACCGCTGACGCCCGCGCCCAGCGCGGCGACCGTGCCGACACCTTCGTGGCCGAGGGTGAGCGGAAACTCGTAGGGGAAGTTCTCGGCGGGCCAGCTCATCACCGCGATGTCGGAGTGGCAGACGCCGGCGGCGGTGACCTTCAACAGGACCTGGCCGGGGCCGGGCTCGGGGTCGGGGACCGCGACCACCTCGGGGGCGGCGCCGATCGTGCGGTACTGCAGTGCCTTCATGGTGCGAAATCCTTTCTGTGCCCGCGGCTCAGAGGGCGGTGTAGGCGCCGTCGACCAGGTGGTAGCTGCCGGCCACGAAGGAGGCGCGGTCGGAGAGCAGGAAGGCGATCAGCTCGGCCACCTCCTCGGGGCGGCCGAGGCGGGCGATCGGGTGGAGGCCGACCAGGCCGTCGTACGCCTCCTGGTCCATGTCCTTCAGCAGCGGGGTCTCGATGAAGCCGGGGCCGACGACGTTGACGCGGATGTTCTTCGCGGCGTACTCGGCGGCGGCGCTCTTGGTCAGGCCGACCACTCCGTGCTTGGCGGCGACGTAGGCGGAGGAGCCGGCGAAGCCGACCGAGCCGAGGATGGACGCCACGTTGACGATCGCGCCGCCCTGCCCGGCCGCTTCGATGGCGGGGAGCTCGTAGCGCAGGGAGTAGAAGACTCCGTCCAGGTTGGTGCGGATGACCCGGCTGTAGGCGTCGAGGTCGTACTCGCCGGTCGGGGCACTCGGGCCACCGATGCCGGCGTTGTTGACGGCGAGGTGCAGTGCGCCGAAGGTGTCCACGGCAAAGGCGACGGCGGCGGCAACGGACTCGGGATCGGTCACGTCGAGCTTCACGGCGGCGGCCTTGATGCCCTCGGCCTTGAGGTCCTCGGCGGCCTGCGCCGCGCCCTCGGCGTTGTAGTCGGCGATGACGACGTTCGCGCCGCCGGCTCCGAGACGGCGGGCGGTGGCCAGGCCGATGCCGGAGGCGGCGCCGGTGACCAGGGCGGTACGACCGGCGAACTCACTGTTGTAGGTGAACTCACTGCTGGGGGTGGTGCTCATGTGCTGTTCTCACTCTTCGGAAGGGGGTTCGGTGGCCGCGGAGGCGGCCTCCGAGATCAGGGCGTCGTAGGCCTGCTCCACCAGGGCGGCCAGGTCTGCGCCCGAGTCGTGGCTTTCACTGCCGCGCGCCCAGGCGCGCAGCGCTGCGGTGAGGACTCCGGCGGCGGCGTCCACGACAACGGCTGGGCGCATGTCCCGTACGTCGTCCGTGTCGAGCCGTTCGGCGATGATGCGGATCGACTCCTCCTGGGCGTCGACCCGGATGCGTTCGTAGGCGGCGAACAGGGCGGGCTCGGCGTCCACCAGGGTCAGCAGCCGCCGCATCCGGGGCCGCAGATGATGCGCCGGGTTCTCCTGGTCGGTGAGCCACGCGCGCACCGCCCGCCGGTATGCGAGCAGCGGCGGTTCCCCGGCGGGCCGGACGCGCAGCAGGTCGTTGATGCGGTCGCCGTCACCCCGGACGAAGTCCAGGGCCGCGTCCTCCTTGCCGGTGAAGTGCCGGCTGAAGGTGCGGCGGGTGACGTCGGCCTCCTCCACGATGGCCTCCACGGTCGTGGCCGCCAGCCCGCGCTCCAGGATCAGCTCCACAGCGGCGCTGGCCAGTGCGTTCCGTGTCTGCTGCGCCTTGCGCCGCCGTCGGTCCTGCGTCGGGTGGACTGGCTCCGTAGCCTTCATGGTTGCCAGCATACGCCTTGATGTCCCATTGGGACACATGTCCCACCGGGACACTGAGGCGGGCACCGTCCCGGCGGCCTCCACCGACTGCGCGCCGATGATCCCCGCAGCGGGCTCGGCCTCGCGGACCTCGCGCTCACGGACAGTCCCGCCCAGCCGGCCGTGGAACTCGGCGATCAGCCCGTGCTCGCGCCAAGCGCCAGAAGAAGGCGTTGACCCAGGCCCATGTGGGGAAGTCCGCGGGCATCGCCCGCCACGACATTCCGCCCGCGACCAGGTAGCGGACCGCGTCCAGCAGATGCCGGCGGCAGTGGTCCTCCGGCCGTCCGCCCCGCTCCTAAAACCAGGCCGCACCGACAGCAACGGCCGGAGGGCCGCCCACTCCGCGTCTGTCATGTCCGACGGGTACCGGCGCACCCGGTCCGGATGGTCGGCCGCGTTGTCGTATACGTGCGCGAGGCAATCACACAGTTGAAGTCAACGTGCTGGGCACGTACAACAAAGGCAACGGGGCCTCCGGGAACCACCCGGAACGGGATTGCACCCCCGCGATCTACCAAGAGGCCCTGCTTTCACGCGCGGAAACCGCCGCCGTCGCCCGATCGAGACTCCCGTTCGATCGACAGCCTTCGAGATCGGTACGGGCAACAACCACCTACGTGTCGGGATGCTCCGGCAGGGCGAGCCAGCCCGACCAGGAGATCTCACGGCCGAGGAAGCGCGGCTGCTCGAACGGCCAGTCGGCGGCGATCCACTGCGGCACCAGCGCGTCGAGGGCCCGCTCGACCTTGCTGCCCACCAGCTCGTCCACCACCCACCAGGAGATCTCACCGTCCGCGCCGGCCCTGTCCGGTGGGTCGACGTAGACACAGCCCAGCTGTCTCCGCCGCGTCGAACAGCCCGTGGTTGAAAGACTGGTGGGCGGCGATCTCCTTCTCGTGCCGCAACAGGCCGGCCTGGTCTGCCTCGTAGGTCATGGTGGTCACAGCCGGATAGTCGAGCGGGGTGTCCGCCTCCCGGATCGGCCGCAGGTGATGACCACTGCCCGGCAGCGGTACCAGGACGGGGTGGACGAAGTCATCGGGAAGCCAGACGGGCAGTCGCCCGCCACGATTCATTTGCAACGAGGCAGAATGCTTGACGCCAGGCAGCCGACGAGGAGTCACTCACGCTACCCTCCCGCACCGAACTCCCGGGCTCGTGACCCGGGTCATGGTCCGCCGAGTGACACCTTGGCCGCCTTGGTCCACCCCAGATCCACCAAGGACACCGAGCCGCCGGTGCAGGCGCCCCGGGTGGAGGACCCGTATGCCGAGGTGTACTGGTACCGGCCGCCTCCCAGGGCATTGGCCGCGGGCTGAGTGAAGTACGCGACCGACAGCGGGACCCTATTGCAGGGGACGGCGTCGCCGTAGTACTCGCTGAAGTTGGACGGTGTGCCCAGCAGCCGCTGACCGCCCGGCACGCGGAGACTTCCGATGGGCGTGTCGACGCCGGTCTTCAGGTTGCGCACCCAGGCGCCCCACCACTGGCCCCCGGAGTCGGCCGTCAGTCGCCATACGCGCAGGCGGTAGTCGGTCTGCCGGTCGATGGCGTACGGGATCCTGCAGCTGAGGCCGGTCCCCTCGCCGCCGAAGGATCCGCAGTGACCTCCCCTGCTGCCGTTGGCGTTCCACAGCGAGAAGATCGCCGTCTCGCCGGTCGTGTGGTTGAAGCGCGTGCCGTTGGTCTGCAAGCCCATGTAGCCGCCCTTGCCCGGCGTGGCCGTGAAGTCCCACAGCATGGCCCAGTACGAGTGGTGGGCCTTGCGCGTGATCTGCACGCGCTGGTCGATGTTCCAGAACCCATTGGCACCGTGGAAGTCCCACAGCGCGTATTCGTTGGCGTCTTGGTGCTGGGCCGCCTGTGCCGGCGCGGTACTCATGACGACCACCGTGCAGACGGCGGCGACCAGGCCCAGCAGCCTGTCGCAGAGACGAGCCCGCCGACCGCGCAGATGTCCTCTTGTGTGGTGCATCCGTCCCCCCATCGCGGCCACCTGCGGTGGCCGATGCCTCAGAGTGGAGGTGGAGGGCGGTATCCAGAAGGGGCGTGAAGGAGCGTTGCCCGGCGCTGGGGCGCCACTTCCCGCTTTCCCACTGTGAGCGTCCATGAGGGAAGTTTGTGGGGGACCCATCGGCCCATGACCACCGGGCGTACAGACCCCGCCTTCCACCCGGGCCGGTCCGACGAGCCAGGCGGCGCAGGTGCCCCCGATCGGGTCCTTGCGCCGCGCGGCGTTCAGTCGCGGTTCAGTCGTGGGAGAAACGCACGTCGGGCAGGATCCGGCGCAGCCAGGCCGGGGCCCACCAGGCGGCGCGGCCGGTCAGGCGAAGCAGGACCGGCAGCAGGACCAGTCTGATGAGGAAGGCGTCGAGCAGGACCGCGACGCCGAGCACGATGCCCATCTCCTTGGGTGGCAGCGGGTCGGCGAGGGCGAATGTGAAGAATACGGCGACCATGACCGCGGCGGCGGCGAAGATGACGCGACCGGAATGGGCGAGCGCGCCGACAACCGCATGCTTGGGCTCACCGGTGTGCTCGTAGTGCTCCTTGGCCGAGGACAGCAGGAAGACGGTGTAGTCCATGGCGATGGCGAAGATCATCGCGAAGAAGAACACCGGTCCCCAACCGTCGAGAAAGCTTTGTGGTTCGAAGCCGAGCAGGCCGGAGAGGTGCCCGTCCTGGAAGATCAGCTTGGCGACTCCGAAGGCGGCGGCGGTGGCCAGGAGGTTCGTCAGGACGGCCAGGGCGGAGATCAGTGGGGCCTGCAGGGCGATGAGCAGCAGGATGAAGCCTAGGGTCAGGATGACTCCGATGACCAGCGGGGCCTTGTCGTCGAGGGCCTGTTTGAGGTCCAGGTTCTCCACGGCCGCACCTCCGACCAGGGCATGGGGAGGGAGTTCGGCGCGCAGGTCGGCGACGGTGTGCGCGAGTTGGCCGTCGGACGGATCGACGGACGGCATGGCCTGGATCATGGTCCAGCGAGAACCGTCGACGGCCGGCTGGGCCGGCGCGGCGGCGGCGATGCCGTCGGTGGACGTGAGTACCTTGACCGTGGCGTCGGCATCAGCGGAGGGGACGACCACCTGGAGCATGCCCGGGGCGCCCTTGCCAAGGGCTGTCGAGACGAGTTCGTACCCCTGACGGGAGCTGTCGTTCTCCGGTACGACCTTGATGGAGGGCATCGCGGTTTTCAGGCCGAGGACGGGCACGGCCAGGGCGATCAGCACGGCGAGGGCGAGCGCGCCGAAGCGCAGCGGCTGACGCCACAGACGCTCGCCCCAGGCCGCGAAGCGCGGTGAGGACGGCCGGTCGGCCCGGGTTCGGGGCAGCGCGAACTTGTTGACGCGCGGGCCGAGTTTGCCGAGGACGGCCGGGAGAAGCGTAAGCGTGGCGGCCAGGATGAAGACGACCGAGAGCATGATGCCGATCGCCATGGTGCGTACAGCGGGGGCGGGTACCAGGGTCACCGCGGACAGGCTGACCAGGACGGTGAGGCCGGACAGCAGGACGGCCTTCCCGGCCGTGTCCATCGTCTGGATGACCGCGCGGCGACGGTCGCCGGTCTCTGCCAGGGCCGCGCGGAAACGGACGACCAGGAAGAGCGCGTAGTCGATGCCCAGCGCCAGCGCGAACATCAGGGCGAAGTCCATCGCCCAGATCGAGATGGGCATGACGTGGCTGAGCAGTACCAGCGAGCCGACCGAGGCGGCCAGGCCCGCCATCGTGAGGAGCAGGGGGAGGCCGGCGGCCACCAGTGAGCCGAACGCGATGGCCAGCACGACGAGCACGACCGGCCAGGACAGGATCTCGGCGTGGATCATCGCGTCGAGGTTGGCGGTGTTGAAGTCGCTCCACATCGTCGAGGCGCCGGTCGCGCGCACGGTGATGTCGTCGGTCGACAGCTTCCGCAGGGGGTCCTTGAGGTCGTCGGCGGCGCGCACCATGTCGTCTGGGTTCGCGTTGGCGCCGCCGAGGACGACCGCGGTCTGCCCGTCCTGGCTGATGCTGACCCCCGGCTGGGGTGCGATGACCTCGCCGATCCGGTGGTCGGCCTTCAGCTCGCGGGTGACCTCGGCGATCACTTTTCGCACGGGCGCGTCGGTGACCCTGTCGTTCTTCGAGCTGACGACCACCTGGATCGCGGACGAGGCGTTGCCGCCGAAGTGCTCCTGGGCCAGTTCGCGCACCCGCACCGACTCCGAGCCGTTGCTCTGCCAGCCCGCCCCGGACAGAACCGACGTGACCTGCGGCGCGAAGGCGCCGAGCCCGGCCACCACGACCAGCCAGCCGATCAGTACGTGTTTGAAGTGCCCCGCGGTCCAGCCACCGAGCCGCCCCAACGGCCCGGACCGTCCTGGCCGCGGTGGCTCCGGCTCATGCCCCGTCACCTGGGGGAACGTCGTGCTGGTCACATGTCCTCCTCGCATTGAGTACCCCGGGGGGTATTGGTGAGGGTAGCAGGTATACCCAGGGGGGTATTGGAGGAGTGCGCCGCTCGGCTTCAGGCACCTCGGGCAGTACGGGGAAGGGCGGGTTCCCCGATCGGTTCGGGGAGAGGAGGAGCTTCTTCAGCCGGGCTTGTGCCCGTTGGAGAGGACCGCGCTGACGGTCACGCCTGCCATGCGTCCGGGAGCCTTGCGTGCACCATGTGCCGGTGCCGCCGGGCCTGTTCGTGAGCAGCGTTCACGACTCGTCGACCTTGTGCTGAGTGGAGTGCATCACCCGGGGGGTATGGCGAGTGATGATGGAGCTCGAACTCGCGGGCGCAGAACTCCGAGCGGTCCTGAACCGGCTGCGGCGGGCGCAGGGGCGGCTTTCCGGGGTGATCCGGATGATCGAGGAGGGCCGTGACTGCGAGGACGTCGTCACGCAGGTCGCCGCTGCCTCCCGCGCGCTGGACCGCGCCGGCTTCGCCATCATCGCCACCGGCCTGCAACAGTGCCGCGCGGAACAGTGCCTGCCACAGCAGATACCTCACCGCGCGGCTGGCCAATCCGCCTGGCTCGCTGGATGCCATCGCCTCCATCGCCGCCACGAGCGCAAAGCCGTGGGGGTCTCCGAGGTGTTGACGTCTAAAGGTGATCCGAACCCAGGTTCGGCGACCGCCGACAGTCGTGCCGGGGCCCAGGCGTGCGCCGACCCCGCTCCAGTGGCGAGGTGGCGCGGGCCCCGCTCGCAGGCGCTGGTTGAGTTCCAGCCCGGAGCCGGCCCCGGCCGACTCACAGCACCGGTTCTGCGCGGCGAAGAACGCCAGGGTGTTGTTCCTTTCGCCGCTCTGCGGGACGAGTTGGTGAATCATCCGCGAGCTGGTCCGTCCAGGCGGCTTCGGTGCAGCGGCCGCTGCGGCCTCGGAGCCGGCGTGTACGTCGGTCGACGCACTGGACATGTGCCCTGTTTCAGGCGTTCTGCAATCCGTAGACCCGGTCGTAGTGGTGCGCCACCAGATGTCCGTCTCGGTCACAGGAGATCTGCCAGCCGTTGACGCCTGTGTCGCGGCCGTCCGTGAAGTTCCACTTCAGGCGCCCAGAGGCAGCCTCGATGGCGAAGAAGCCGTTCTTGTTCTCGAGGGCGGCAGCGTAGACGGCCTGCGGTCCCACGGCGATGGGATGGTCGCCGTCGAGGCGGGGCGTCTCGCAGAACCAGCGCTGGGAGCCGTTCGCCGCGTTGAAAGCGTAGACGCCGTGGGGGTCGTTGCCGATGGCGTAGACGGTGTTGCCACCCACTCCCAGGGAGGCGAACAAGCCGTGTTTGGGCTTTGCCCGCCAGCGGAGCCTGCCGGTGCTCAGATCCAGGGCGATGAGCTCGGAGCCGATGGCGAACACGGTCTGGCCGAGTACGGCGAGGCCTGGCCGGAGGTCGTAGCCGACCGGGTGCCGCCACCGCAGGGCACCGGCGTCGCGGGTGCTGCGCACCGAGACGTTGCGCAGACCGTCGGCGTAGACGAAGTAGTCGGACGTGACGACCGGCTGGAGACGGATGCCGACGTCTTCCGGGCTGATCGGTATGACCCGGGCTTGGCGGGCCTGGAGGTCCACGCCGAAGACGGCGTCGGTGGATGTCGCGACTCCCTGTTCGGCCGACTGGCGCTCCAGTCGAGCGCCGAGCACGGAAAGGCTGAAGCCCTCGTAGGCGCCCAGCAGTTGGTCGAATTGGAAGTCCGCGCCGAAATCGAGGGTGAATCGCTCCGACCCGCTGGCCGGGTCGACGCCGATCACCGTGGCGCCCGTACCTAGTGCGACGGCCGCACCGTCGGTCAACAGGACAGGAGTGGGCGAGAGACTGATGCCCTGGTAGATCCACTTGGGGCGGGAGCCGTTGTCGAGGTCGAGGCAGATCATGGTGCCCGGCCGGGCCTTGAGCAGGGCGGTGCTGTTGCTGAAGACCGCCGGAGCCTGCAGCAACGGGTCGCTGAGGTAGACCCAGCTCGGCTCGGGCGCCGGGACCAGTGAGGACGCAGGGTGGGCGCGAGGCTTTTTGAGCGCGGCGACGAGAGAGGCGACACCTCCGACGACCGCCACTCCCGTACCGGCGGCCAGGATCGAGCGCCGGGAGGGACCGGAGTGTGCGGGGGAGCGGCGGTGCATGCGCGGAACCGAAGTCTCCGGGTCGGACTTCCCGAACTTCTCGGACTTCTCCGGATCCGTCGGGCCGAGGAAGTTGGCCTCTGCCCGGGGTCCATGGCCGCCGTCCGCCCCGGCCCTGCTGTCGGCGGTGTCGGCGGTGTCGGGGGCGTCGGGGGTGTCGGGGGCGATCGGAACGACGGTCGGATATGACACGAGATCCATGACGGCGCCCTGATAGCGAGCGACGGTCGCCGCCACCGGAGCGGGCAGCCAGGACTCGGTCAGCAACTGTTCGACGCCGCCCGGAGCGCATGCCGCGGACAGCCGGTCGGGGCTGATGCGCAAGGCGGGGTCTTTGGCCAGACAGAGACTGATGAGCTTGTCCAGTGGCTCAGGCACCCCGGCCAGGTCGGGCCAGCCGTGGGCCACCTGGTAGAGGAGAGTGGCTGCCGCGGCACCATCGAAGGGCGGGTGCCCGCAGGCGGCGAACGTCAGCACCGAGCCGAGGCAGAAGACGTCCCCTTCCGCTCCCATTGGCTCGCCTGTGGCCTGTTCCGGGCACATGTATTCCAGGGAGCCGAACACGCCGCCTGTGGTGGTGAGTTGATAGCCGTCGCGGGCGCGGACGATGCCGAAGTCGATGACGCGTGGTCCGTCGGCGGCGAGCAGTACGTTGGAGGGTTTCAGGTCACGGTGCACGAGCCCCTGGGCGTGCACCGCGGTGAGCGCCTCGGCCATGCCCGCGCCGAGGGCGAGAACCGACTGCACCGGCAGCGGCCCATGTTCGGCGACAGCCTCGGCCAAGGTGGGACCCGGAATATACGTGGTGGCGAGCCACGGTGTTTCCGCGTCGGGGTCAGCGTCCACCACGGATGCGGTGTAGGTGCCGCCGACGGCCGCCGCGGCCGCTACTTCGCGTCGGAAGCGGATGCGGAAGTTCTTGTCCTCCGCCATCTCGGGACGGATGACCTTGACCGCGACGGTTTGGCCCGCCGGTGAGGTGGCCAGGTACACCCGGCCCATACCGCCTGCTCCGAGTTCGGCCACGAGGCGGTAGGGGCCCAGGTGTCCGGGATCTTCTGGACGCAATGGCTTCATACCCGCGGCTGCCTGTTCTGAGTGGTGGCAGACGGGAGTCCCGCCCGCTGAGTGGGGGAGGGGCCCGGCAGGGGTCTGGCAACACAGTAGGGGCTGGAGTGTCCACTGAGGTTCATCTCAAGAGGTGCTCCACGCTACCCGGAAGTAGCTGACCAGCCCTTCTCCCTTTCAAACGAGCTCATTTGACAGGGCGTCAAGATATTGGTGACACGTGCCTGTACAGCGGGAATAGTGCACGATACGCAACAGCGGTGGTACGGAATGCCTGTATGCGCCAAAGACCTCCGATGTGTTCAAGCTCACCCGTTCCGTCCGCGACTGCTGGCCACGTCGACGGAAACGAGGTGCCGGCAAGCGGCGCCGTCATCGCCGTGGTGTACGACCTCACCGCCGGCAGGCGAGCATGCGCAGATGGTCACCGACCAGACGAAGAGCCTTCTCGTCCTCGGCAGTCAGATGCCTGAGCGGGGTCGCGGACCGCCGCACCGGACGGCCCCAGGGCGACGAACGGCGCCGCCATCTCTCGCAGCCTGCCCATATGCCTCCACCCTCTCCGCCCGGCGCACCTCTGACTGGCGGGGGAGGGGGAACACGTCCTCGACCGATTCCTCGGCGAGGGTCGGGCCACCGGCGGCGATCCGGCCGACGAGCGGGACGTACGACGTGCCGGGCTTGCCCGCGGTGTCGGTGGGCTGCACGGAGGCGCCCTGGGCCGCTGTCGTGACGCTCATCCATGCAGTCGGCTACGGAGCTTCCTTACGGAAGAGAGACAGCAGGGTCCGGGCCGGCAGGGCGCACGGGTCGAAGAACTGCGTGGCCAGAGCGGGCGGCACCGCCGTTCCCTGCATGCGGACCTCGTGGCAGGTGAAGCAGAACGCCGCCTCGAACAGCGCCGGATCGAGAGAGTCGTCGTAGGCCCGGACGCTCCAGCCCGGCGAGAAGCCGCAGCGGTGCTGTTCACTGCCGGGCAGGCTCTCGATCAAGGCCAGGGCGGCTGCGGCCTCACTCCCGGCCCAGTGGGCAACCGCCGTGCCGGAGTAGGGGACGTCCCGCCTGGTGGGAAGGGCGGAGATCCGTACGACCTCGATCAGCACAGTGGCGGTAAAGGCTTCTGCGGGCAGCTGCATGAGCGCAGTCTGCCCGTCAGGCTCGCGGGTGGGTAACGGGCACAGACGCCTTCGGCAGGCGCAGGCCGGTGTCGGTTCGGTCGGCCCGATGCCATCCACGGCGGAAGTCGCACCGGCGCCGAGACTACAGAGGACGCCGTCATTTGCTCATTGACCAGCGAACGCTGCCGGGTAGGGGCGTCGGTCGCGGGCCTTTCCACAGGCGGGGAGCTCCCTTGTCACGCTGGTCGATCACCGGTACAACAGGGCCGTGACCGACCCTTTCGCGCCACCTCCGGACGGCCAACCCACCCGGCCGGCCACGCCCGCCCCGGCAGGCAGGAGGAGGTGGACCAAGGAGTCGGCCGGAGGCGCGTTCGCGGGCTTCGCGGCCTTCTGGGGCACCCAAATGCTGGTCTTCGAGCCAGTCAGCCAGATGCTTCCCGAGTACGAGCACACAGTCACCGCCCTGGCGGGATGCCTTGCCGCAGCGGCTGCCTATCCGCTCGCCAGGTGGTGGCTCAAACGCCTGCCGCCCTCGGACTCATCCGAGGGGTAGCCTGGCTAAGGATTTGCAGGGAATCAAGGTGTTGCTTCCCGTTCTGAGGCTCGTTGGTGTAGTACGCGCATCCCCGATGAGGCTCGTGACCAACTCGCCGTGAAGTTCGCGGGGTTGTTCCCACATCTGGACGAGCGGCAGCGGCGGCTGCTGATGGCTGCGGAGGCCCGCAGTCTGGGACACGGCGGTGTCCGAGCCGTGGCACAGGCCGCTGCGGTCAGCGAGGCGACGGTCCGCAAGGGCGTGTTCGAACTCGAGGCCGGTGAGGAGCCTCTGGGGCGGGTGCGTCTTCCGGGCGGGGGCCGCAAGCGGGTCGCGGATCTTGATCCGGGGCTGCGGCCGGCACGGTTGGCGCTGGTTGAGCCGGATGTGCGAGGTGACCCGATGTCGCCGCTGCGGTGGACGGTGAAGTCCACCCGCACTCTTGCGCGGGAGCTGACCCGGGCCGGGCACCGCGTCAGCGCCGACACCGTCGCCGGCCTGCGCCGGGAGGAAGGGTTCAGCCTGCAGGCCAATGCCAAGACCATCGAGGGCAGCCAGCATCCGGACCGGGATCTCCAGTTCCGCTATCTCAACGAGCAGGCCCGCGAGCACCGGGGCCTGCCGCCGGCCAGCCGGTCATCAGCGTGGACACCAAGAAGAAGGAACTCGTCGGCGAGTTCAAGAACAACGGCCGCCAATGGCGGCCGACGGGTGAGCCGGTGCCGGTGAACGTTCATGACTTCGCCGACCCGCAGCTGGGCAAGGCCGTCCCCTACGGCATCTACAATCTGGCGGCGGACACCGGCTGGGTCAACGTCAGTACCGATCACGACACCGCCGCGTTCGCGGTCGAGTCGATCCGCCGCTGGTGGCACGGCCAGGGCCGGGCTGCCTACCCGCAGGCGGCACGACTGCTGATCACCGCCGACGCAGGCGGCTCCAACGGCTACCGCACCCGAGCCTGGAAACTCGAACTGGCCCAGCTCGCCGCCGAAACGGGACTGACCATCACCGTGTGTCATCTGCCGCCCGGCCCATCGAAGTGGAACGTCCCGATGGCCCGGGCTCCGCAGGAGCCGGCCCCGCAGTGGGACCAGGCCTGGTGTCCGATCCCGCCCTGACCGGCATGTCCCGGCGGCAACTGGACGCCCTGACAGGGACTTTGGCCCTCGAAGGCGATACCCGGCGCGGCCGTCCGCCCAGGCTCGCCTTCCCTGAACAGGTCCTGGCCACGGTTGCTCCATCTGCGGCTCGCCCTCGCCGCGGAACCTCTCGCCGTGCTGTTCGGCAGCAGCCGGACGGCGATGCACCGCACCCTCCTGAAGAACAGGAAACTCCTCGAAGCACACGGCATCACCCTCCCACCCGCGACGACGCCACCCATCGTCCTCGCCGCCCTCAAGGCTCGAGTCCTCGCCCGCCCGGCGAGCCCCACACCAAGATCAAGACGACGTGTCAAATGATCTGCAAGCCCTTAGTGTCATGGCGACGTGCCGGGCTTGAGGAGTTCAGGTCGACGGGTCCTTGTCCGTGAATGGCGCCGACGTAGCCCGATTACGGATTAGGCTGCGCTACCCCGACCTAACAAAGAGGATGTTGCCATGGTTCAGCGCACCGTAACGGTCTATACCGATGACCTGACCGGAACCGAGGGTGAGGACATCGCCACCCATATCTTTAGCCTCGATGGTGTCAACTACGAAGTCGACCTGAACCCTGACAGCTATCAGAAGTTGCTGGATGCCCTTGGGCCGTTCGTCCAGGTGGGCCGCAAGGCAGGTGGCAGCTCACGTCGTGGGGGCGGAAGGAAGCCGGCTACGGGGCCGGACGCCGTGAAGGTGCGTGAGTGGGCCCAGAGTCAAGGCATCGAGGTCAATTCCCGTGGGCGAGTACCCCGGGACGTCATCGAGAAGTATGAGGCCGCTCACTGATCTATTGGCGTTCTGTTCGACCGGAATGAGGAGGCGTTGGAGATGCGTGGCGCCAGGCGCGTCCCGAGCTGACTGAACCACTCCGAGATTGGTGGAGGCTCTCCTTGAATCCGTTGGTTCGTCGGGTGATTGGTCAGTAGCGTGAAGGTCTTGATGACGGAGACCTGGGACACGATGGCTGATTGGTATGCCGAGCGGGTGCGGACCGGCTCGGCGCTGCACGAATTCGTCCGCGACGCGCTCCTCGACGGGCTTCCTGCTGACCTTCATGGTCGGCGCCTTCTGGATCTGGGGTGTGGGGAAGGGCTCATCACACGCGTCCTGGCCCTGCGAGGTGGGTCCGTTGTCGGTATCGACCCGTCCCCTCGCATGATCGGCTATGCCCGGGCCGCCGAGGAGGCCACCCCGAGTGGCGCTCGGGAGCGGGAACTGCTGCTGCGCAGGGCGGCCGACTGAGGCTCTCCCCAGGGGGTGTCACCAGCCGCCGTCGCTGTCAGAATCAACAGAGGTACATAGGGGACACAGAGGGGCAGGGGGGCCTGTGTCGCTGTCGTGTTCGTGGCGGGCTTCGGGGGAGTACCTCGCACTGGACGGCGCGTCGGTCGTCACGGCGCTGGGTGGGCTGTTGGTCGCGATGATCGCGGCGACCGTGGCGTTGTTCCAGGTGCAGCGGGCGCAGAATCTGGAGCGGGAGAAGATCCGGCTGGAGACGGCTGCCCAGATGCGCCTGAAGGAGCAGGAGTGGGAGCACGAACGGCACCTGACGGAGCGTGAACGTCGGCGTGCGGACCGGGAGGCGGAGCAGGAACGGGAGAGGGCGGCCGAGCGGGTGGCCGCCCGGCGTTCCACGCTGGACGCGGGGGCTGCGGCGTATTGCGGGCGCATGGTGCAGGAGTTGTCGACGCTGCGGATTCTGGACATGTCCCGGCCGCTCCGGCTGGAACGGCTGTATGTGCAGGTAGGGGTGCAGGAGCAGCAGCCCCTGCGGTTCCTGTCCGCGGACGAGGTGGACCGGCGGACCCGGCGCCTGGCCCCCGACCTGACCCGCCCGTACCGCGAGGCATCGGCGGAGCAGGAGCACAAACGCCGACGTGCCGAGGCGCGGGAAGCGGCGGCCGAGGCACAGGCGGCAACCGTCCACACCTACGCCCCGATCGACGCCCTGCAGCGCTACCGGCGGATCGTGGTCGTCGGTGACCCGGGCGCCGGCAAGACGACGATGCTCCGGCATCTGGCCCTGCGCATGGCCACCCAGGCCGAGCACGAGACGCTTCCGGAACTTCCGGCCTACGTCGAGCTGTTCCGGTTCGTCGAGAGTGGTCACGAATCGCTGCTGGACCACCTCGCCGAGCAGTGGGCCGAGCAGTACGGGTTCGAGGATGCGCGCGACTACATAGTGGAGAGGCTCACCGACGGCAGCGCGGCACTGCTGCTGGACGGTCTGGACGAGGTTCTCGGTGGGGAGAGCGCGCAGGAGGCGGAGAGCGCCTACCGCAGGGTCACCGCCGAACTCGCCCGCCTGGCCAGCCGCTTCCCCCGGGCGCCGATTGCCGCGACCTGCCGTCGGCAGGGCTGGCGGGGCGGGTTGCCGCAGTTCCAGGTGCTGGAGGCACTGGACTTCGAGTGGCCGCAGATCGAGACGTTCGTCGCCAACTGGTTCGGTGCCGCCGACCGCCGTAGAGCCGGGCTGGTACGGGCTCTGTCTGCGAACGGCCGCCTCCAGACGCTCGCCGCCAACCCCCTGCTGCTCAGCCTGATCGCGATTGTGTACGAACGGGACCTCGAACTCCCCGAGCGGCGGGCTGCGTTGTATCAGCGGTGTGTGGAGGTGTTGCTGAGGGAGTGGGACGCGCACCGGAAGATCTCGCGGTACAGCCGTTTCACCACCGACCGCAAACAGGACCTGCTGAAGGAGATCGCCTGCCACTACCACCAGCGCGGACTGCGCTACTTCCCCGAGGACGACCTCCTCGACCAGATCGCCCGCTTCCTGCCGACCATCGACCTCGCGCCCGAGGACAGCCGCGCGATCCTCGACGAGATCGCCGCCCAGTACGGCCTGCTCAAGCCCCAGGCGCACGGCTGGTTCGGCTTCCTCCACCTCACCCTCCAGGAGCACTTCACTGCAGCCGCGCTGCTGGAGCGGGGCGCGGAGGGGGTCCGGCAGGCCACCGCGGCGCGGGACGATCCGTGGTGGGAGGAGGTTATCCTGCTGCTCGCGGGGGTGCTGCCGGACGCGACGCCGTTGCTGGCGGGGCTCCTGCAGCCCGACAACGACACCGGTGACCTCCTCCACCTGGCCGGGGACGACCTCTTCCACACGGACCTCCTGCTCGCGGCACGCTGTCTGACCGGCAGCCCGCGTATCGCGGACGTCGTGCTACGGCGACGGATCGTGGCAGCCGTATGGGATCTGCTGGACCGGTCACCGCACACGGACGAGAAACGCCGGGCGGCGGAGGTACTGGTGAGCGTGTTGCGCTCCGACGAACAGACGGACGAGATCATCGCCTACGTCTGTGACGCCCGGCGTGCCGACGACGCGCGGCTGGCGCTGGTCGAGGCGCTGGAGGCGCACGGCGGCCGGCGCGTGGGGGAGCGGCTACTAGGGGCTTTCGCGCTGTGCCGGGGAGAGGTGCGGCAGGCGCTGGTCACCGCGCTGGGCACGCTGCGGGTGGAAGCGGCGGTGCCGATGCTGTGCGACGAGCTGGATCGCGAGCTGGAGTCAGTGACCCCTGGAGTCGGTGACGAGTGGGCGCAGGGCCGGCGCATCGGTCTGCTCGTGCGCGCTCTCGGTCCGGCGGGTGCTCCCACCGACCTGTTTCTGCGCGTTCTGGAGGAGTGCGTGGGCCTGCGTGACCATACGCACGCACTGCTCGAGGACCTGCGCGACCAGGTCGAGGCGGCGGTGCGAGACGCACTCAAGGACCGCAGAGAGCCGGGGCTCGCCGAGCGTCTGCTGGCCCACCTCGACCGGCACCCGGCCACCAGGGCAGCCGCGCGGGCATATCTGAACGCGGCCGACGACGCGGGCATCGGGACGCTGATCGACCGAAGCCGGGCCCCGGACAGCGGCATCGAACTGCTTGCGGCAGTCCGCGACCACATCGCCGACGGCCACGGGCATGGTCACCGTGAGGACCTGCTGGCGCTCGCCCACAACCGGACCGCGAACCCCCGGGTCCGCACTCTGGCACTCGGGTGTCTGGACTACAGCCCCGGCACTCCCGACGAGCTCACCGGACTGTTGACCGCGAGCGACGGGCGCGTACAGGTCTCCGCCGCGGTGACCCTCGCCGCGTGGGGTATCCCCGTGGGCCTCGACGTGATTCGCCGAGCGGTCTTGGAGGGCCGGGTGGAGCCGGGCCAGCGATGGGGCGGCCTCGCCGAAGCCCGGGACGCCGACCGGCTCGTCGCCGTGCTGGTGCCGTACGGTGTCGAGGGCATCGTCACGAGCCTGCGCGCGCAGGCCGAGGAGCCGGGGCGTCAGGGCTACGTCTCCCGGGCCTGGTTGAACGTCTTCTCCCCCGAGGACGCGGTGGACCACTGCCTGCGCCGGCTGGAAAGCGGGGAGCGCCTGCGGCCGTACGAGGTCCCCGACCGGGTTCCGTCGTCACGGGTCCAAGCGGTCTTCCGGTACTTCGAGCTGACCCCGAGCGCCCGCTTCACCCCGCGCGGGGACTACGAGAAACTTCTGGCCGCCGCAGCGGCCGCGGTCGAGAACGCCGACGAACTCGCGTGTCTGATCCGCTTCCTGCCCGGCGGTGACCTCGCGGGCGCCCACTTTCCCCAGGCCCATCACCACGTCCACCAGGCGAGTCGCCGCGCCCAGGTCCGTGTCCTGCGCGACGGCACACTCCACCCCCTCACTCTCGGGCGGGATGTCCGACCAGCATCACCGGCGCCCCCGCCGCCCGAGTGAGGAACACGGTCGCCGCGTTCGGCCCCTGCGTGTTCACCTTCTTGCGCAGTTCCTTCGGCTCCACCGCCGACCCAGCGTGGCTCCTTGACCGGAGTCAAGCAGCTGGTCGATCACCTCCCGGCAGGCATCGCCGACTGCGAGGGTTAGCCGCGGCACCAGATCGGCGTTCTCATCTGGAAGGCGATCTTTTCGGGCGGGTAGTCGTTCTTGTGCGTTTGCCCTGCTCCAGGGCGGCGTGGGTCTTGACCAGCATGCCCTCGTGAAAGATCTGCACCATGGTGGCGGTGGAGCGGACAGCGACCCGGCGGCCAATGAGCTTCCAGGGCGCCGAGTAGAGCGTGCGAATGACCTTGACGTGTTCTCTGAACTTGGCGGCGACGGGATCCGGTGAGCTCAGGCGTGGTTGTGCTCAAGGAAGAGGCGGGCCAGTCCGGGGAAACGGGCCTGCATTTCCAAGGCGCCGTTGAAATCGAAGCTCTCGCCCATTTCGGCCCGTGCCTGGTCGGTGCGGGGTCCGCAGAACTGGTCGTAGTCGTCGTAGAAAGGTGCAGTCGTCGTCGTCGCCGTTGATGCGCTCGTAGGCGTGGGAGGCCGCATAGTTGACGGTTTCGTTGAACAGCGCCTCGTCGGTGCCTTCGACCGCCGCAGCGATGACGTCTGGATGCTGGGCGAGAACATCGGGTGCGGTGGCGGCCCGCTCGTACCACTGTCGGCCCCGCGCAATCAGTCCGGCGCGGAAGTCCATGAAAGCGTCGTCGGAGCATCCTCCACCGATCAGATGGCCAGCAGCCCACATGTCTCGTCAGTAGATCGCCCCGTGCAACTGATCGAAGCACTGCTGGTATTCGAGGATCGTCTGCTTCCAGGTCGCCGCAAGCCGCTCGACCAGGGCCGATGCGAACGCTTGGCTCGGGTCTCCGGAGGCCGAAGCGGCGTCGGTGCGTGCTGTTTCGATGACGGTCCAGAAGTCGTCGATGTTCATCCAAGCGCCGTCGCATCCCGAGCTGAGAGCGCGAGTTCGATCCTCACCATGCGAACCCCAGGCCGGCGGCCCGGACTTCGCAAGCGGTCACGTCCCTGCGGCCGGGCCTGACCGAAGCTGGACCGGGCGGCCCAGTTCTGGCCGCGGCCCCGTGCCGGTGGGCGTCGGTCGGCAGGCCGTGGGCGGGCTCGCGCAGGTCCGGTTGGGACCGCGACCGGTGTCGGGGCTCTTGCCCGGCCCGTGAGTTCGACGTACTTCACGCCACGCTCCTCGCGTTCCGGACGAGGGGCACCCTGGCCGCGACGAAGTCGTACAACCGCGTTCCAGGACCCGGGACACCGCGCCTATGGGTGCGGGAATCCACGGATCGGCACCACCGGCTCCTCGTTGTGGAGGACAGTGAGGCCGTGGTAGCCGCGGTGGCGAGGTCCACCGGTGGCATGTCAGGTCGGCGCGGCACCGCGTCGGCCCTTCTGCAGCAGTGTGCGCCGTTTCACGTATCGCACAGGCTCCCAAGTTGCCCAGATCACAGCGCAAACGCCCCTGTGGCATCCATGCTCGAAACGGACATGGACTCCCTAACCGGAGCGCACTGCCATGGACTTGGGTGAATAGCTCACAAGTGATCTATGGCACAGCCCCCGTGACAATTCATCTCGTTCTCTGCAGAAAGGCGCCAAACGTGACCGCTTACCTGTGCCCGCCCGCCGTGATACACGGCAAGCACGCCGTGCCGACCAGTCAGATTGTGGACGAAGTGCGTGGTCGGCACCCGAACGCGGCGTGGGCGCCGCGGATCGACGGCATCGCGGCCAGTACGGGCATCGAAACCCGTGGCTGGATGCTGCCGTTGGAGGCCGCCGTCGCGCCCGGCAGCGGAAGCGGCCTGCCGGCCGCCGGCATCGGGCCGGCCCGAGAGGCGCTGGCCGGTGACGGGTTCAGCGAACAGGATGTGGATCGCGTGATCGCTGCCCTTGAGGCGATACCCGCGCCGCAGACCGTCCAGGAACGCACTGCGCCGGCCTGGTCGGCAGTGCAGTCCTACGGTGAGCGTGCGGCGCGCGGGGCCCTGCAGATCGCCGGGCTGGACGCCGCGGATGTCGACTGTCTGATCACCAGTCACTCCACCACCCCGGCGCTGCCGGGGCTGGACGTCTCCCTCGCCAACAGACTCCCGCTCCGGCCCGACGTGCTGCTGCTGCCCGCCACGCAGTGGGCGTGCATAGCCGGGACCCGCTCCCTGGCGCTGGCGGCGGATCTCGTGGCCGCGGACCCCGACCGGGTGGTCCTGGTCGTGATCGCGGAGGCACTGAGCACGACCTACCAGCCCGCGGACGACACTCTTGAATCCCTGATCGTCCGGTTGCTGTTCGCGGACACTGCGGTTGCCACGGTGGTCACGGGCCGCCCGAGGCCCGAGTCGACGCTGCGGCTGGACACCGCCTGGCACCACACTCTGCCCGGCACCCAGGACCTGCACCGCCTGGAGACACGGGAGGACGGCACGCACTTCGTGATGGACCGGCGCGGGCCGCGCGCCGTGCAGGAGACGGTCACCGCTATGTGGGAGTGGTTGCGCCTGCGATACCAGGACGACCCCGGCTCCTGGCACCCTGACGTTCTGCTCGCCCATCCCGGCGGGACGCGTGTGCTGGAGTACATGGAGCAGACGATGCCCGACGGGTGGCCGTCGGGGCTCCTGCGCTACAGCCGGGACAGCTACACCAGCGGCAACCGCGGAGGCGCCGCCGTGTTCGACATCATGCGGAGGGCGTACGACGCCGGGCAGAAGGCGGGCAGCCGTGCCGTCCTGTACGCGGCTGCCCCGGGCCTCACTGCCACCGCCCTGGAAGGGGAGTGGCTGTAGTGCGGACTCGCGCCCCTCGTCACGCAGGTGCCGCCGCCTGACGAACAGCTCCCGCGCCGCCCGGCCGGCGCCCCGTCACCACCCGGCCGAAGCCCTGTCACCGCCCGGCCGGGGTCTCGCCGCCAGCCCGCTGACGCCTCATCACCGCCGAGCCGACACACCGTCACCGCTCGACCGAAGCCCACACCACCTTCCCGGTGTCCGTCCATCGCACCCCCCACCGGGTGGTGAGCCCGTGCACTACGTGCAGGCCACGGCCGGCGTCGTCGAGGAGCCCGCTCGGGCCCAGCCGCGGCCTGCCGTTGCCGGTGTCGCCCACCTCGCACAGCAGCCCGTGGCCGGTCCTGATCAGCCGTACCGTGATGGGTCCGCCGGCGAAGCGGACCGCGTTGGCGACCAGTTCGTCGACCACCAGCAGCACGCTGTCCCTGGTGTGCTCCCTGGCGCTCCACTGCCCCAGCAGCTTGGAGACCAGTGTGCGGGCCCGGGCGGCCGCATCGCCGCGGGCGGGCAGACGCCACGTCGCGGTGTCCTCCTTGCGGTAACCGATCATGCGGGCGATCAGCAGAGTCACGTCGTCGCGCCGACGCGTCGGCGCCACCGCCGAGACCACGCGCCGCGCGGCCTGGTCCAGGGCGTCCCACGGGTGCACCGAGGACACGGCGTCCGTCAGCCTGTCGATGCCCTCGTCGATCGACAGGCGGGGATCCTCCACCAGGCCGTCGGTGTAGAGGACGAGCAGCGAGCCCGGGGGCGCACGGAACGCGTGCACGTCGTACGGCTCCCGCAGCGCGAACTCGGCGCCCAGTCCGGGGTGGGGACGTATCGCGACCGGGCCGGCGGGTCCGTCCGGGGGTACCAGGACCGGGGGGAGGTGACCGGCGCTGGCCACCGCCACCTGGTGGCTGACCGGGTCGTACACGGCGATGCAGCAGGTCGACCCGAGGGCGCTGTAACCGGCCGCCAGCCCGGAATCCGCGTCGTCCAGCAGCGCCACTGTCTCGTCCAGGTGCTCCAGCACCTCGTCGGGCGCCAGCCCCGCCGACAACAGCGCGCGGGCCTCCATGCTCAGCTGTCCCATGGTCGCCGCGGCGCCCAGCCCGTGCCCGACGACGTCTCCGACCACCAGCGCGGTACGGCCGTCCGGCAGCGGAAAGCTGTTCACCCAGTCGCCGCCGACACCCGCACTGTCGGGGGTGGCGGGCTGGTAGACGCTCGCCGTCTGGATCGTGTCGCCGCCGGACCGTGGCAGCAGTCGGCGCTGCAAGGCCAGTACCTGTGTGTGCTCGCGCTGGTGCTGACGGGCCAGGTCCACGTGGTGGGAGGTCCTGGCCACCAGTTCCTGCAGGTCGAAAAGCTCGCTGTCCGCGAAGGGGCGGTCCGCCCGCCGCCAGACCTCCGCGACACCCAGGACGACGGGCGGCGTGCCGTCCAGGACCAGCGGTATGCACACCACGGCCGCCGCCTGGTCGCCGGGCACCAGAGCACGTACCAGCCGAGGACTTTCGAGCACCCGTTCGATCGCCGTTCGGTCGGGTATGACGATGGCCTGCGCGGCATCGTCACGCCGTATGGCCTGGGACAGCAGTCGACTCGCATCGCCGGGAAGATCGTCGCCCGGGGTCACGTAGCCGTCGGGCCACGCCCGGTCCGGCACCAGGGCCGCCCGCCGCAGCCGGAGGCGCCCCTGCGGCTGCTCGGTGACCGCCTCACCCGTCCACACGGCGAAGTCGAGGTCGACGGCCGTCACGTCACCCCAGGCCAGCAGGGACTCCGCCAGCGACTGCGCGGTCTCGCCGATGTCCAACGAGGTGCCGATCGCGGTCTCGGCGGCGTACAGGTGCAGCCTCCTGGCCATGGCGATCAGTGAGACGGTCAGGCCCTCCTGAGGCGCCGCGGCGGCCAGGATGCTCATCGAGACCACCAGCTCCGACCCGTCGCCGCGTCGCAGGCGCTGGACCCGGGCGACGTGCGGCTCACCGGTCTCGAGGACCTGCCGCAGGCGCCGGGTGACCGTCGGTACGTCCGAGGGAGGCAGGAGATCGACGAAAGGGCTCCCGGCCACGGCCTCCACCCCCGCGAAGACCGGGGCGTCCAGATTGGAGCGGGTGATTCTCAGATCCCGGTCCAGATTGACCGCGCCGAGGATTTGCTCCTGACCGGCAGCAGTCGGGTTGTCGGATACGTCTCGACGGGCGGCGTCGTCCCCCTGCGGGTCGGCGGAACCGGCGGCCGCTGCCGCTCCATCGACTGGCATGTACTGCCCCAAAGCGCTGCTGACCATGTCGAACGGTGACGCAGACGAGGGGGGTGGGGTGGAGTCCATGCGACTCTCTCAGCTTGCTCGCCGACCCCGGCACCACGTCGGAGCCGTACCAGAACCCGGGCGACAGAGTCCCGGGATTCTTGACCGCAAACCTCATTCAATAACACCCGGGGCCGCTACGCCCACACCAGCGGGCCGCACGGTGACGCGGTGCCAGCCGACGACCGGTCGACGACCGGTGTTCCTTCGTAGTGGTTCCATGGTCGTCGCCGCGCTGTACCGGCCGGTTTCGGCCGATCCGCGTCCGGTTGGCCTTCTGGTCCGCCCGTTCGGGGATGACGGCTCGGATGCCCCGGCGCCGCAGCGTCTGGCGGATCGCCCGTGACGAATACGCTCTGTCGGCGATGACCGCGTCGGGCCTGCGGCGCGGCCGACCGACGCCGGCCCGGGGCACTCTCACCGCCTCCAGGACCGCGTCGAAGGCGGTGGAGTCGTTGACGTTGCCCGGCGTGACGAGGACGGCCAGGGGCAGGCCCCGGCCGTCACAGGCGAGGTGGACCTTGGTGGTCGGTCCGCAGCGGGACCGGCCGAGCGCCTGACGCTCCGCCGCGCGTTCCGCGGCAGCCGCGGCGGGCGTGCTTTGACGGTAGATCTGCCGGTCGAACGCTGGTGGCACGCCCTGACCGCACGTGCTGTGGGGGAGACCGTCCCCGAGGACCAGCAGCTGGCACTCGCCACACGCAAGGTCGGGATGGGGCTGGTCGACCTCGGGCCACAGCTCCCAAAGAGCATCAGCGGCCGCACATCGTCGAACGCTGCTTCAGCCGCCTCAAAGGCTTCCGCGGCATCGCCAAACGATACGAGCAGACCGCCACCTCCTACGAAGGAGCGGTCACACTCGCGTCATTCCTGCTCTGGGCAAGATCCGTTTGAAGACGGACCCTAGTTCCCACCGGAGGCGGTCATGCGCACATCGTCGACATCGATGTCGTGCTCCCCGGGTGCGCCCCGCCGATTGGAGGAGCAGCGCCCACCCGATCGGTCACCGTCTGTGCGCCCCACCGTGCCGGCTCCCCGTATAGCCCGGGGGCGACGGAGATGCTCACCAATCTCTGGAACAACCGTTCCTCAGGGCGAATAGGTATCGGAGGCGACCATGCCGCAACTCACCCTCGTCGACCACAAGGTCAAGCACAAATCATCTATCCCGGCGAACGCCGGCGAGGACGTCGAGCTCTTCGTGCGGGAATACAAGACTGCCGGATCCAGCGGTACACCCAAGCCGGTTCTCATGCTCCACGGCAGGAGTGTTCCGGCTCTGCCCGGCTTCGATCTCGTGCTCCCGCCGAAGGGCGGCTCCACGCACCCGGACACCAGCTACAGCTGGGCGCAGTTCCTGGCGGGCAAGGGCTACGACGTGTACATCATGGACCTCCAGGGCTCCGGGCTTTCCCCCCGCCCGAAGATGGAGGACCCGTGCAACGCCAACCCGGCCCAGCGGGGCCTTTTGGAGACCAACCCCGGCACGGGGACCTGCTCCCCGACAGCGCCCTACCCGCACCAGCTGGGCAACTCGCAGAGCGAGTGGGACGAGCTGGCCACCGTCGTCAAGTTCATCAGGGCGCGGTGCGGCAACGAGAAGGTCTCCTTCATCGGCTGGTCCGCGGCCTCGTTCGTCATGGGCCCGTACGCGCTGCAGAACCCCGGGGACGTGGCGAGAATGTTCCTTCTCGCGCCCATCTTTCCTCCGGCAGGCCGGTGGTCGACGCACCCCGAGGCACCCTTCGCTCCGCCTCCCGGTACGGGCCTGCCCACGCAGCCCGAGTCCAAGCCGCCCGCGGGCTTCGGCTTCCCGATGAACCTGACCAGCAAGGCGGGCCTGCAGGCCACCATCAGTGACAAGGACCTGGCCGGCCACGTGTGGCAGTCCATCATGGACTGCGACAGCGTCGGCCAGAAGTGGGGCGGTACCACCGCGGGGGCGCCGGAAGGCGTCATGCGGTGGCGCAACTCCTACTGGTGGGGCTGGAACACAAGCACTGTGCCGTACGGCTCCACGCTCGGCACTTCTGTGCCGGTGTGCATCGTCTACGGAGACCAAGACACGACGGCCAACACCGCAGTGGAGCTGGGACCGGTGCTGCACTTCTCCGTTCCGGACCTCTACCAGGCGATTCCGGGCGCCGACAAGCTGATGATCCGGGTCGAGGGCTGGGACCACCAGCCTGTCTGGGACCGCCGGCCCAACCAGATCCTGCAGCAGATGTCCTGGAAGTGGCTCGACGACAAGAAGGTCTACGGCGTCGAGGGTGGAAGCTGGGTCATGGACGCGGACGGCGTGGTAACTGAAGTGGAGTGAGCCCTCCCAGGGCCGCAGATGGCATGTGGGGCGAGCCGGGGTCGGTCCGCGCAGTGATGAGGAGCGCGGCCCGGTCCCGGCGGCCAGGGCCGATGATTAGGGGTTGTCCGGCGGATCATGTGACCGTCGTGGCTTCGGGTCGTTGCCATGAGCATGGGGCGGGGAGATTTAACGTATGAGGAGTGGGCCCGGCTGAAGCCGCATCTGCCGAAGTCCGCTAAGCGGGGCGGCCGTTGGGCCAGCCACCGCAGGGTCATCGACGGGGTCCTGTACCGACTGCGCACTGGAGTGCCATGGCGGGATCTACTTGCGCGTTTCGGTCCGTGGAAGACGGTGTACGAACGGCACAGACGTTGGTCGGCGGACGGCAACTGGGACGGGATGTTCGCGGCCGTCCTGGCCGACGCCGATGTGGACGGCCGGATCGACTGGTCGATGATGAGCGTCGATTCGACGTACTGCCGGGCCCATCAGGACGCCGTCGGGGCTCGTAGGAATCGCCACGAGTGCCAGGAAAGGAGGCACGCCCCGGCAGCGCCGCCCCGACGAGGGGCGGGGCCTGGTGGCCTTCTCTGCGGTTGCGATGTCGGGGAAGTCGTAGAGCGGGCGGCCGTGTCCGTCGAGGGCGGCCGACCGCGGTTGACCCAGTTGCAGATGGCGGGGCGGGTAACGCGGGCCGCGTTGGCGCTGATGAGGCGTCGCCATGAGGTGGCGAGGGCTGCGGCTTCGGCGCCGTTGTAGAGGCGGTTGTCCATGTGCGGCACCTCTTCGGGACGTGCCACAGCCCCGGGCCGGGGTGGGCTGGCTAGGGCGGCATCATTTGGCTCCACCCAGGGCAACTCCAACTGGCCACAGTTCGCGGGTGATTCGTAAACATCAGGCGTCGTGCGGTAGCCCCGGAGGGCAGCTTGATTTTGGGGCCACTGAGCGGCGAGGGAGGAGTGACGGCCGCGCGAGGGCGTCGGCATAATGGCCGCATGGCGGATCGGACATCTCTGCAAACTGAGCTCGCCGCGTTCATCGGCGAGTACGAACGGGCCAACAACATTCACGACATCTCACGTGTGGTGCCGTTCATCGCCGAGGACGCCGTGTACTGGTTCTCGGACGGTTCGCATCGGGGCATCGAGGAGATCCGATCCGCGATCGAGAAGACGTTCGCGGGGATCCTCGACGAGGTGTATGAGGTGCGTGAACTGGAGTGGCCTGTGCTCACCGCTGATGTCGCGGTGTGTCGTTATCTGTTCGCCTGGACCGGCGTCGTGAACGGCGAACTCCGCTCTGGCCAGGGCCGGGGCACTAACGTCATCGTGCGGCGGGACGGCAAGTTGAAGATGCTGCATGAGCATCTCAGCTCCTGATCCTTGGCAGGCGCTCACCTCAGGACGTTCGGTTGACCGTGAGCCGGTCCACGATGGCCGCGCAGCGCCGCGGATCGGTGAACGTCGTTGACCAGCCGGTGAACGCCTCGTTGGAGGCGATGGCGATGCTGTTCTTCTCCTCGCGCTCTGTCAGAACCTGGAAGAGCATCTCCGCGAGGGCCATGCGGTGCTCCAGCTGACGGCCGACGGGCTCTGAGGACCTGTCACCCAGCCGGTGCCGGGCCTGAAACTCCCGCACGGATGTCAGTGGCGGTGGCAACACTTGATCCATGACGCTCGACCGTGCCGATGCGGCACCGCCTCTGCTGATCCCCTCCGGGTCGGCGTTCAACCCGATGGGGGTGACCGGCGGATGCTGCTGCCCGTCCTCGACACCAACGCGCTGCTGGTCGAAGCCTGCGCCCTGGCCAAGAGCGGCGGTCGGCAGGACCGGGTCACCGCGCTGGCCGTCACCGGCCGTGCCACTCCGTACATCGCCGCGCACGTCCCCGGCGAAGTCGACGAACACCTGGCCAAAGTGGCCGCCGGCCTCGAAGCGTCGGAACGGCAGGCACGCCGGGTACTCAATGAGCAGATCCTGCCCGCCCTTCGAGTGGTCGACCTGGAGATCCGCGACCACTTGGCCCCGCAGACCGAGCACATTCTGCGGGTCGACCGGGAGATGCTGAAGCGGCACCGGGGCGACCCGGACGACGCGCCCACGATGGCGCTCGCGGAGTTCCTGGGACGGTGCGTCATCGTCTCCAGGGACAGCGTCTTCTCCCGCTTCGGGTTCGCCGTCATTGACTGGATCCCCGTCGCGGAGAGCGTGCTGCGCCTGGAGGCCACCGCCGCGAACGCGCTGGTACTCATCGACATCGCGTTCCAGCTGTTCGGTGCTGGCGTTCACCGCCTGGTGGTCCTCGCCGCGAAGAACCCGCTGGCTGCGACGGCCGCCGTGGGCGGGCTGCCGTGGTGGTGCCATTCTGAAAACGCTCAGTGATCCCACCGGGTTGGGTTTCCTTAGCGGAGTGGGAAAGGTATTCGACGCCTACGACTACGGCAACCTGGGCGCAAGTCTCATCAAGGGCGATTGGAAAGGAGCTGCGTCGACAGCCGTCGGCATATGGGCGGGGCAGTCACCCAGGTCGTATGTGAAGCCGTTCTTGCTGGTCTTTCTGTCCCGACCGCCGGAGTCGCCGAGGTCGCCGGCCAGGGAGTCTGCCTCGGAGCCTCATACGGTGTGGGCACCTGGGCACAGGGCCAACCAGAAGAATCGCTGTAACAGCGGCTAACACAATGAGGCGGATGGCTGCTGATCGGAGCATTGGTGGAGCGAGTTGTGCGTTCGGCTGGGAGTGGGGGTCCCGTCTGTCGGGAGGGATTGCTACCTCTCCTGTGTGCTCCGCGCTCTACCCTGCTCAGCACGGAACTCGTCCAAGAGGGAGAAGAACATCTCCATCGGTGGCGTGCCCGCCGACTCGGCTGCCCGTTCGATCTCGACAGCCCAGCCCAGGTTGCTGGGGTGCGCCATGTTCGTCCGCTTCCACAGCCACTGGGAGAAGGGGCCGCCGTTCCAGAAGTCAAAACTCTCGTCGTTGTCGTGGATCTCGCAGGCGACCGCGTAGCCGACAAGCATGGAGTCCAGATGCTGAAGAGAGCCGCGGCGAACCCACATTCCCGGGCGCAGCCTCACCTGATCCAGGAACTCGTGGACATCACGCAGTTCTCGCGGCTTGCGTGGCCCGGGCCTGCTGGCCGCCAACTCGGTCATACCTGCAGCCTACTGACAACAGCTAACACAGGAAGCGAATCTGTCGTTGGGTGATGAGGCAGCAGGCGAGTTGGAGGAACGCTTCGTGGATGTCGGCTCTGCGTTCCCAGCGGATACGCAGGCGGCGGAAGCCATGCAACCAGGCGAAGGTCCGCTCCACCACCCACCGGTAGGTGCCATGCCGGGTGCCGGGGCGGGCGATGGCGGGCACGATGCCGCAGGCGCGGACCTGGTCGCGGTAGATGTCGTGGTCGTAGCCGCGGTCGGCAAAGAGGGAGTCGGGTCTGCGGCGGGGGCGACCGACTCGGCCGCGGACCGGTGGGATCGCGTCGAGGAGGGGCAGGAGCTGGGTGACGTCGTTGCGGTTGCCGCCGGTCAGCAGGACTGCGAGCGGGGTGCCGTGGCCGTCGGTGATCACATGGTGTTTCGAGCCGGCTCGCCCCCGGTCGACCGGCGACGGGCCCGTGTGCTGCCCCCTTTTAGAACTCCTAACGAAATGATCTTCGAGGTGGTTGGATCACTCTGAGACTGGTGATCTGGAGGTGCGGGTGGCCCGGCCGAAGCCGTGGGAAGTCGATGACGAACTGTGGGCGGTGATCGAGCCCTTGCTGCCGAAGGTTGAACGTCGGATGCGGCATCCGGGTCGCAAGCGACATCCAGACCGGCTGGTGTTCCAGGGCATCCTGTTCGTCCTGCACACCGGAATCGCCTGGGAACACCTGCCACAGGAACTCGGCTTCGGCTCGGGCATGACCTGCTGGCGCCGCCTGTCCGAGTGGACCGAGGCTGGCGTGTGGCCCCGGCTACACGAGGTCCTCCTCGCCGAGCTCCGGGGCGCGAACGCCCTGGACTTCTCCCGGGCGGCGGTCGACGGCTCACATATCCGGGCGTTAAAGGGGGAGCCAAGACCGGACGAAGCCCCGTTGACCGGGGCAGGACGGGCAGCAAGCATCATCTGATCACCGACGCCACGGGCATTCCGCTCGCCGCGACCCTGACCGGCGGCAACCGCAACGACGTCACCCAGCTGATCCCTCTCCTCCGGGCCGTACCGCCCGTGCGAGGCAAGCGCGGCCGGCCTCGACGCCGCCCTGATGTGGTGCTGGCCGACCGCGGCTACGACCACGACAAGTACCGCCGCATGGTCTGGGACCTCGGCGTGAAGCCGCAGATCGCTCGTCGCGGCACCGAGCACGGCTCCGGCCTGGGCACCCAACGCTGGGTAGTCGAGCGAGCGTTCGCCCACCTGCACTGGTTCCGCCGCCTGCGCATCCGCTGGGAGATACGCGATGACATCCACGAAGCCTTCCTCAGCCTCGCCTGCAGCATCCTCTGCTGGCGACGGCTGAAGAAGCTCCGTCCGCGTTAACTTTCGTTGTCCTGAGCAGCCATGAAGCCGCGATCCTGGATCACCGGGAAGACTTGCTGTGTGGTGGCGATCCAGGCGTCGATGTCGGCATGGGATGACCTGATGGCGCTGATCAGCGCCTCGATCACGTCCAGCTTCGGCTTGCCGACGTTCAGGCTGAGCTCGTCCATCGACACCTCTTGGTACGACATGACCAGCTGCCACCAGAACCGCATGAGGAAGCGGCATTCCTGCGGGTCACGGTCGTCTGCGAGGCGATCATGAATGACCCTCTGCACGCGCCGCCGCTGCTCATCGTCACGAAAGCCGTTGTTGAGGTCAGTCAGGGTCACGTCCGGACAGTAGCAACCGCGTTCGTTCACCGCCCCCGAGTTAGCTCCCAAGTCCACGTAGAGCATTCCGTTAGGGGTTCTTAGCGACCTGACGTGGGAGGAGTCGACCACGCAGCGGGACCAGTCCAGGCGCGAGGCCGCATTGAGCTCGGCGAGCAGGACCTCGTGCAGCCGTTGCCAGACGCCGGCCTCGTTCCAGTCCCTCAGCCTGCGCCAGCACGTCATGCCCGACCCGAACCCCAACTCTTGCGGCAGGTACTCCCACTGGATGCCGGTGTGCAGCACGTACAGGATCCCGCACAGCACCTCGCGGTCCGGCAATGCCTTGCGGCCGGGATACCGGAACCTGCGCGCACGCTGCGGCAGCAACGGTTCCAGACGGTCCCACAGCTCATCCGACACGATCCACGGCGATGTCCCCACGTCCAGCCGAACGCTCAACTCCCGCCTCGGACACGGCCATCAGGACCGAGCCACCTCATTGTGTTAGCCGTTGTAAGACACAGGAGGTTGCATGACCAGTGCGACGGCTGAACTGATGGCTCGCGGTGCCTCCGGCCCGCCGCTCCCCACCTGGTTGTGGGTCGTCATCGTGATTGTTTTCATAGCGCTGGCCGCGTACGGAATTTCTCGAATGAAGAGGGGCTGATATCCATATTCTCCGGGTACGGTCATCGCCGTACCCGGAGAATCGTTTACTGCCCTTGGATTCCACGACCGCTGGCTGGACTCCTATTGAGGCGCTCCGGGTCTGATGGAGGCTCCGGACTGCCCCGAGTTGGTTGGAATCGGGTTGCTTGGTTGCCAGGTTACTGGCGGAGTGGGCAGTTCGTACTCCACCGGGCTGAGCATGCCCAGCGCGGAGCGCCTGCGCTGTCGGGTATGGAAGGCCTGGGACGTCAGCCGCACCGGCGGTCGCGGCGGGATCCGGCTGGACTGGGAGGAACGCCAGGGCTGGTACTACGCCCTCACCGGCCTCGACGCCCATGACGTGCTGCTCTACACCGCAACCCCTACCCACCGCGGCCTGACCACTCAACCCGGTGAACCTTCCCGGTCACAGCACAAGCCGCGGGCCGGAACGTGACGGAGCCCGGGAGCATGTCCAGCTCCCGGGCTCCAGCTTGCCACCCATTTGCGCACACCGGCGGCGTTTAAGAACCGCGGGTCATGTTGAGATCGACGTGTTCTGCCTTTGAACTACAGCGCCACGAGAGAGGCGCCGAAGGGACTTGAACCCCTATCCGTCGATGTTCGCCCACGCTCGGTCGATCCGGTGTTCGGCGGCGAATACTGAGACTGGAGCGAGAATCTGAGTTTCACGGGGCCGCCTCTGCCAGCCTTGGGCCACCCCCGCACGTGGTGCGGGGAGAGGGATTCGAACCCCCAACTGACACCCCTTCATCAGCTTCAACATCAGTTTCAGCTTGCGCTCATCGCGCACCCTCCGCTCGCGACGGAGGGCGTGTGTGGAGGCTACCGGAACAGGTAGCCGAATACCGCGTCGCCGACCCGCTGGTCGGTGACCTCGGTGTTGTTGGCCTCCTCGCGGGCGAACTTGACGGACTGCTGGAGCTTCTCAACGCGGTCGAGGAGCTCATTGACCCGCCGGGCGGGCAGCGCGCCGGAGAACTTCACCGTGGTCCAGTAACCGACCGCGACGTCCTCGTAGTACACCTCGACCTGCGCCGGGTGCTTCTCCGTGGCCTCGGCCTTCACGTGGTTGCGCGGAACCTTCTTCGTGCGGATGGTCCGCACCGGGTCCGTCTTCCACGAGTCCGTCGAGGGGTCCAGGTTCCAAGACTCGGAGGCGTCGAGCACTGGCAACTTACGCACGAAGGTGTGCAGGTCGGTGAGTTGCTTCTCCAGGAACAACAGGTAGGGGACAGGCACCTGGGGCAACAGCACCGTACCGTCGACCACCACGTCCGCGACCGCGGACCGGTTCGCCCAGTCCTTCGTCGCGGTCACGTCGAAGAGCCGCGTCAGCGTCCCGGCGGTCGCCCGCAGAGCATCCTCGGCCTTGATCTGCACCCGCGTGGACTCGGGCGGCAGCTGCTCGCCCTCCTCGTCCTTGGGCTGGTAGGTCCGGGAGATGCCGGCCAGCAGGGCGGGCTTCTGCACGTCCTGGTGGGCCTGGGTGAGCTCTTGGAGGGCCTTGGACTTGACGCCCTTTTCGACTGCGATGATCTGATTCAGCTTCGGCACACGGCGAATCTAACAACCCTGCGCCGCACGCACATCCGATTAAACGCCTGCCCCGTCTTTTCCGCCTGAGAGGGCGGGGCGGCGAATGTGAACCCGGGCCGGGGCGCGAAGGTCACCAACCGTAAGGAGGCCGCCAGGCCGGTGGCCCGTGCGGTGCATCGCAAGGCGGAGGGCCAAGGCTCCTACCGCACGTTCCTCGGTGGTCCGACCAACGCGTCGAGGCGCAGTGCCGGCCGTCGCGACACGGTGAACCTTGCCGGTCACCGCACGAACACGCGGTACGGCCGGGTCGGCCCCACAACCGGTCCAACCATCTGGAGTGGGACCGCCGGTCCAGCGTCAGTTCAGTTCCCGGCGGCCCTGGTCGAGCGGGCGTATTCGGTGGGTGTCTGGCCGTAGTGCTGCCTGAAGGCCCGGATGAAATGGCTTCTGTCCGCGAACTGCCAGTGAGCGGCGAGTTCGGACACACTCAATCGGCCGTGGGGCGTGGTGAGGGCGAGCCGGGCCTCTTCAAGCCGTCGGTGGCGGATGTATGAGGCAACTGTTTCTCCTGCCGCTGCAAACGCCCGTTGGAGCGTGCGGACGGAGACGTTGAGATCGCGTGCCAGCATGGTCGCAGAGAGCTCGGGATCGGCGAGATGCCCGTTGGCGAGGTCTTTCGCGGCCTGGGCGAGGGCGGGTGCGAGCCGCGGTTCCACGTCGTCGAAGTGGCCTATCGCCACTGCCTTGGCCAGCTCCAGCAGGCTGCTGCGGGCCGCTTCCACACCGGCCGAACTCAAGTCGGCTACGGTGTTGTGGACCATCTTGGAGTGGGCCGTCAGCAGGCGCATCTCGGCCGAGTCCGCCGACCCAAAACCGATCCGGCTCCCCAGCAGGGGTTTGAGTATCGCGGCAGGCAGAATGAAGAGTTTCGCCTTCGTGTGCGGCGCCGTCACGAAGTGAGACTTCCGGTCGCAGTGTTCGAGAATGAACTGTCCGCCCGAAAGGGTCTGGTCGCCGTGATCGCGCGTACCGTCCCGCGTCTATGCTCCGTGCCTCACCACGAACATCCGCACCTGCTCCTCAAACGGGGGCGGGACGTTCTCGGACCGGACGGCAGACACGCCGTGGAGATTGATGATCGCCACGTCGCGTCCAGCAGGACGCAACCTGGAACCGCCAGCAGATCGCCAACCAACTCCGCTCCCTGCTGCGCGAGTACTACCCAGCCGCTCTCGCAGCCGTCGAGTCCTGGAAGAACGGCCTCTGCCGGCGCGAGGCCCACGAGTTCCTGAAGGCGGCCCCGACACCAGCGAAGGCCGCTCGACTTACTCGCACGCAGCTGCAGGCAGCCCTGAAGGGTCCGGGTCGGCAGCGGGGCATGACAGCCGAGGCCGAGCGGCTCCGCCAGATCTTCCGCTCTGACTGGGCCCGCCAGCCGCACCTGGTCGAGGACGCGCTCGGCAAGCAGATGCTCGCACTCCTGATGCAACTGGAGGCCGCCTGCACCGCCGCCGATAACCTGGCCGAGGCGGTCGAGGAGGCATTCCCTGAGCACCCTGACGCTGAGATCATCCTCACCTTCCCCGGCCTCGGCACCCAGCTCGGCGCCCGGGTGCTTGCCGAGATCGGGGACGACCGGCAACGGTTCGCCGACGCCCGCGGCCTGAAGGCATACGCCGGCGCTCGCCCATCACCCGGGCGTCCGGCAAGAAGTCCAGTATTACGCGACGCTGGGTGAAGAACGACCGTCTCAACCACGCCGGTTACCTCTGGGCGTTCTCCGCGATCACCGCCTCACCTGGCGCCAAAGCCCACTACCGACGACGACGCGACAACCACGCAGACTCGCACGCCGCCGCCCAGCGCAACCTTTTCAACCGCATGATCGGCCAGCTCTATCACTGCCTCCAGCACGGCGAACGGTTCGATGAGCTGGTCGCCTTCCCCACACCGCCCTCGGTGACGGAGAAAGCTGCTGCCTGACCTGTGGCAACACGCCTTGCTCAGGTCGCCCACAGCGGTCGATCATTCACGGATGAGACCCGAAGTTCAGACCTTCGTCGCCGACGGACCTCTGCCCGACTGGGATGCCGACGAGGAGGAGATCGACCGGCGAGTCAAACAACTCGAAGCCATCTCCGCGCCTGTCACACCCGATGAGGCGCATGCTTTGGCTGCCTGCTTCGGCCCCGACGACTGCTACGGCGTCGCCTGGTCACTGCTGCACCTGATCGAGACCAGCCCAGGGCCGGTGCCGCCGGTGACGCCACCCGGCACCGATTCCGACGAATGGCATCACACGCTCTGGAACCGCTGGGGAAACCATTCACTCACCGAACAGCACTTGACGCGTCAGGGCCCTGAGGTGTCTGGATAGCTCCGTTCACCGGGCTGAGCCCGCGTCAGTTCGGCACGCTGATCACCGCGTTGCGGCGCGAGGGCGCTGACCCGGTTCGCAAGGGCCGACCGTGGAGCCTGCCGCTGGAGGACCGGGTACTGCTGGTCGCCGCCTACTGGAGGACCAACCTCACGCTGCGCCAACTGGCGCCGCTGTTCGGGGTGTCGAAGTCGGCTGCCGAGCGCGTCATCGACAACCTCGGACCCGTACTCGCTCTCCAGCAACGCAAGCGGTTCCGCAAAGACGCTGTGCTGATCGTGGACGGCACCCTGGTCCCCACCCGCGACCACGACATCGCCGAGCAGTCGAAGAACTACCGCTACTCCACCAACCACCAGTGGCCAGGCCCAACTCCTTGACTGGAAAGAGGAACACAATGCCTCCCACCGCAAAGTCCGCGCCCGCGTCGAACACGCCTTCGCCCGCATGAAGACCTGGAAGATCCTCCGCGACTGCCGTCTCAAGGGCGACGGCGTCCACCACGCCATGCTCGGCATCGCCCGCCTGCACAACATCACCCTCGCCGGGTGACGGAGAAACAGCAGGTCATCCAGCACATCAAAGATCATTTACGGGACAACGCTTAGCGGGGCTCGTCGGTCCGCCAGGTGAAACCGTCCAGAGAGCCAGGTGGAGTTTCCTGGCCCGTCACCGGCGGATGCCGCCACCGCATGACCAGTGACACCGCCGAGGCCATCAACCACCCCGCCAGAGTCATCACAACCAGAACCGCCAGAAACAGCCCCGCCAGCCCCAGGAACCCGAATTTCGCCAGCATCCAAGGAATCTGATCTTCACCACAGCCACAGGCCAACCGGCCGTCCGCCAAAGGGCTCGTCATACGACCAGCGTGCCCACATCCCGCACCGCAAGTACACAGCGTCGTCGAACCGTCGCCCGGCGGTGACGGTTCCGGGATCCTGCGCCGAGGCGACACAGGGCCACCCGAGACTCGGAACGGGGCTGGCCCGAGCGCGCCGCGAAGGCCGGTCCCCTGACCTCATCGAGATCGCCCGAACGGTCCACGTGCCACCGGCCATGCCTGGCTGGTTCCTCACGGGACCGGCAGCCCTGCTGCTGACTCCGGGTTGCCTGCAACGCCTGGCATCAGTGACCCGGGCAGGTACAACGCGCCGTTGGCCGCAGGTGCCGCCGCGGAGAGCTTCTGGGATCTCCTCCTTCATCGAGACCTTCTATGACCGCCGCCGCCTGCGCAAAAACACAGGACCTTCGGCTACCTCACCCCGGTCGAGACCAGGCAGCGCCACCAACACGCTCTCGCGGCATAACCAACGAGTGTCCAAGATCACGCGGCAACTTCAGCCGACGGGCTGCGCTACCTGCTGGACATCGCCATCGGGTTGTTCGCGGCCACCATGGCTTGGGCCGCTGCGCGCTGGTCCCGCCGGACAGACCGACGCACGGGACGGCATATCCGCTGACGTCAGCGGGTGGGTCAACGGAGCCGTGGAAATGAGTAGACCGGCGGACACCGCCGGCTCGGTACGTGGAGGAGGTGGCTTCCCATGACGGAGGCGGCCAGCACAGCCAGGACCGATATGCGTGCCTCTGGTACGACGACCCTGCAGGGCAAGCCCGGGGCGAATGCAGATCCGGCAACCCGAGGCCGGACGACCATAGCCGACGCAGTGGTCGAAAAGGTCGCAGGGATGGCGGCGACGAGATGCCTGTGGGAAACGGGCGGGGGCCATCCCGCCCGGGATGGCCCCCGCCCGTTTCCCACAGGGCTACCAGGGCACTTCCCCGTTTTCGTCCTGGAAGGTTCCTGTCGGACCGTCCGCGTCGAGGGTTGCGAGACGCACGACGACCCTGGCGCTCTCCTCCGGCGCCCTTCCGATTCCGAATGCCGCAGTCAGGTCGGTCGCGGTGGTGCCGGGTTCGACTGCGTTGAACTTGATGCCCGGCTGGGACTTGGCGTACTGGACCGTGAGCATGGTGGCTGCGGACTTGGACGCAGAGTAAAGCGCCAACGGCAGGTTGAACTCCGGCCGGTCCGGATTGGTCACCGCCCAGAAGGACCCGGCGCTGCTCGACACGGTGACCACGGTGGGGTTCGAGGACTTGCGCAGCAGGGGAAGCGCCGCCTCCGTCACGCGCACGATTCCCACCGCATTGGTGTCAAAGGCCCTCAGAGCCGTGGGACCGTCGGTGACTCCGTGCCCCAGGACGCCCGCGTTGTTCACCAGGACGTCGAGCCGGCCCTCGGCCGAGTCGATCGTCGCCAGCGCGCTGCTCACCGAGGCGTCGTCGGTCACGTCGAGCTGCACGAATCGTGCGCCGAGCGCCGTCGCGGCCTTCTCGCCTCGCTCGACGTCACGAGCACCGATGTAGACAACGTGGCCCAATGCCAGAAGTTGTCTGGCTGTCTCGAAGCCGATGCCCTTGTTGGCCCCAGTGATCAGTGTGATGGTCATGCGTATCCTCACGAGGTGCGTGGCCCGAGTGGGCCGTTGGTGATGTCCGGACTGTTATTTGAGGTGGGCGCTGATCGCGAGGTCAGCCGGTCAGCTGCCGGAGAAGTTCGCCGGCGTCGTGCAGGGCAGTCATGTGCACGAACCGTCCGTCGTGGACCTGGTAGATGGCGTACTCCACGATCTCGAACGAGGCGCCGGTGGGAGCCACACCGAGCCATTTCTTCACCGGGGTACCCCTGTTGACCAGGCGCGCAGCCAGACGGTCACCGTCGAAGAGCAGTTCCTTGAGTTCCCAGCGGAGGTCCGGGACGGCGTCCACGTCATGCTTCTGAACCGCGATGAGGTCGTCCCGCGTCGCCGGCTCACCGTTCAGGGTGGTCCGGTCGCTGATGAACTTGTCCATACCATCGAACTTGTGGGCGTTGAGCGCCTCGATATAGCGCAGGTAGAACGCGCGCAGATCACTGTCGGACATGAAGAGGACCCTTCTATGGGGCGGCTCCGGATTGGGGCCGCGACTGGATGCAGAGGAGACGCGACGCCCTCCACGGCCTCGCCGTGCTGGCCATCGCTGAGGAAGATGTCCGCCGAGCAGAGCCGCTCCTGACCAGGTCAGGGGTGGTTCCGCTTCTCAGATCTGGTTCAGGCCGCCGTCGACGTACAGGCTCGAACCGGTGATGAAGCTGCTTTGCCCGGAGGCGAGAAAGGTGACGGCGGCGGCGACTTCCTCGGGGCGTCCGAGCCGGCCCAGCGGCACCCGGGTGGCCAGTTGCCGCTGGAACCGCTCCGGCTCGGGGGTGAGTGCCGACAGCGCGGGGGTGTCGGTCGGTCCGGGCGTGACGGTGTTGACCCGTATACCGCGTCCCTTGAGTTCGTTGGCCCAGGTCCGGGAGAACGACCGGGTGGCGGCCTTGGTCGCCGCGTAGACGCCGAGCGCCTCATCGCCGACATCCACGTTGGTGGAGCCGTTCAAGATGACCGAAGCGCCGTCGTTGAGCAGGGGCAGCGCCTTCTGGACGGTGAACAGCATGCCCCGGACGTTGATACCGAAGAGGGTGTCGAAGTGTTCCTCGGTGACCTGCTCCAGCGGCACGAGCGAGGCGACGGAGGCATTCGCGAACAGCACGTCCAGACCCCGTCCCCGGCTACGGACCGTCTCGTAGAGCCGGTCCAGGTCGGCCAGGTTCGAGATGTCGCCGGTCACCGCGGTAGCCGCTGGACCGATCACTTCGAGGGCGGCGTCGAGTTCGGTCTTGCGCCGGCCGGTGATGAACACGTGTGCGCCCTCGGCCGTCAGCCGGACGGCACTGGCCAGGCCGATTCCGGTACTGCCCCCGGTGACGAGAGCGGTCTTTCCTTCAAGTAGTCCCACGTGAGCACCCCTTCGACTTTTGCAACGATCGCTGCGGAAGTCGAACATAGCACTTCTGCAGCGATCGATGCGGAAGGGGTAGACTGTGGGAGTGGAGACGAAACAGAGCGGCCGCACCGGCCGGCCACGAGGATTTGACACCGACGAAGCTCTCGAACGCGCCATGCTGGTCTTCTGGGAGCACGGCTACGAGGGCGCGAGCTTGTCCAACCTGACTGATGCGATGGGCATCTCCACCACCAGCATGTATGCGGCCTTCGGCAACAAGGAGGAGCTGTTCCGCAAGGCCCTGGAGCGCTACACCGAGGGTCCGAGCGCATACCTGGCCCGGGCCCTGGAGGAGCCGACCGCTCTCGGCGTCGCCACCGCGATCCTGGCGGGCGCCGTTCGGACCACCACCCGCCCGGCCCACCCCCACGGCTGCCTGGGCGTCCAGGGCGCCCTGTCCACCAGCGACTCCGGACAGGAAGTCCGTGACCTCCTCGTCGCCTGGCGCGACAACGGCTACTCCTGCATCAGGGAGCGGTTCCGGCGGGCCGTCGACGACGGCGACCTGCCCCCCGGGACCGATCCGGGGCTACTGGCCCGCTGCCTCACCACCTTCGCCTACGGCATCGCCGTACAAGCAGCGAGCGGTGTCGACCGCGACGAACTCCAGGAGATGGCCGACGCCACCCTGCGCAACTGGCCGTATTCCTGACTCCTGCCCGGTACATCCTCTGGTGCCCGGCTGGGCGGCAGAGCCCAAGTGGGACGGGTGTCGGGCTCTGTTGTCCGTCGATGCGGGCCGGGTGGTGCTGCGCTCAAGGCGAGGCACTGAGGTGACTCCTCCCCCTCGAAACGAGGGAGCTTCTCGCTATGCCGGTTGGGCTTCGCGACGGACCAGCCCGGCCCGTAAGACATTGAGTGCGCCCACGGTGTCCGCGTGCGCGCTGTGGCCGCACGAGACGCAGTGGAACTTCTCCTGGGTGGGCCGGTTCTCCGCTGAGACGTGCCCGCATTGGGGGCAGGTCCGGGAGGTGTTGCGGGGGTCCACGGCGATCACTTCGCGTCCGGCGCTTTCAGCCTTGGCATTCAGGATCGTCAGGAACACCCCCCATCCGGCATCCGAGATCGAGTGGTTCAGCCCTGCCTTCGCGGCGGCCCCGTTGGGCAGGAAACGGCCTGGCTGGCCGGGGTCGGGCTTCGGCGCGGGAGCCTTGACCATGTTGCGGATCTTGAGGTCTTCGTGCGCGATGACGTCGTGTTCGCGCACGAGATCAAGCGCGGTCTTGTGGGCGTGGTCCAGGCGCTGACAGCGGATCTTGCGGTGCAGAGCGGCAACCTTCTCAACCGCCCGCTGGTGGTTCTTGGTGCGCTTGTCCCGGCCCACTCGCGGGAAACGGGCGAGGGCCTGTTGTGCCGCCTCCAGCTTCGCGGCGGCCTTGTGGCCGTGGCGCGGGTTGGGGACGAACCCGCCGCCTGAGTCGGCGAGGAAGTGGGCGATGCCCAGGTCGATGCCGACTGAACTGCCTGTTGCGGGCAGCGGCTTCGGCTGGTCCTGTTCGGCGCTCAGGATCACATACCAGCGCTTGCCTTCGCGCTTGACGCTGACGGTCTTGACCTGGCCCACCACGGGCCGGTGCTGGTTGACCCTGACGTGCCCGACACCCTGGAAGCGAACGCGGGTCACCGGGTCGTGCGGGGTGGAGTCCCACCGGCAGCCGTCCCCGTCCTTGGGGAAGTCCACCGTGTCGAACCAGTTCGCCCCGCGAAAGCGCGGGTAGCCCGGCGAGTCGCCGGCCTTGATGCGCCGGAAGAACGCGGCGAACGCCTTGTCCAGACGGCGCAGCGTGGCCTGCTGGGAGGAGAACGACCAGCGGCCCTGGCGCTCCGGGTCGAACGCCCGGATCTCCTTGAGCTGCGCGGACTGGTCGCCGTACTTGATGCTTGTCCTGGAGCTGTGCCGGTAGGCGTCACGGCGTTCCTGCAACGCCCCGTTGTAGAGGGAGCAGTGATCCCGGAGCATCGCGGTGAGCGCGGCTTGCTGGCCCACGGTGGGTCGCATGAGGAACTTGTACGCACGGATCATCCGGCCCACCCCCTCCCCTGGTCAGCTTGCTTGATCATACTACCCTTGGCGTATGTCACCACGCTGGGAATCAAATCCCGATGTCCGTACCGGGCGTCATGTTGTCTACAACCTGCACGCGCACTTGGTGTTCGTAACGAAGTACCGGCGGGGCGTCTTCGATGACGACATGCTCAAGCGGTGCGAAGAGATCATGCGCGAGGTGTGCGCCGGCTTTGATGTGGAACTGCGCGAGTTCAACGGCGAGACCGATCATGTACACCTGCTGGTGCACTACCCGCCAAAGGTCGCCCTGTCCAAGCTGATCAACTCCCTCAAGGGCGTCAGCTCTCGCTACCTGCGAGCCGAATACACCGGCCGGATCAACCGCATCGGCATGGGCTCCGTCTTCTGGTCCCGCTCCTACTTCGCCGGTTCCTGCGGCGGAGCGCCACTCACCGTGATCCGCCAGTACATCGAAGGCCAGAAGCGGCCCGTCTGACCGTCAACCCCTGAACCGCAGAGAACTCCGCCGCTGCGCGGCTCCGGAGCAAGGATGCGTTTCCCTCCCCGGCTGAAGCCGCGGATACCCACGGGGAGTGTAAATCTAACGGCGGATCCGACGATCATGGGAGAGACGTCAAGTGACTGACACCGCCGTGGAGTTGGAGACCGTGGAACCTGTCGAGAGTGCCCCGTCCGGGCAGCCTGCGCCCGTGTCTGATGAGCAACTGGTCGCGATGCTGGTGGAACGGGCCCGGTCGGAGGGGCTGCAGCTGACCGGTCAGGGCGGGCTGCTGCAGCAGCTGACCAAGCGGGTCCTGGAATCTGCTCTGGAAGGCG
>NZ_MJAH01000031.1 GCF_001746295.1 Streptomyces sp. LUP47B
GGACGGGTCCGGGCCGCGGCGCACGGGCCGCCGCCGCGCAGCGGCTCGGCGCCGACCTGGCGCTGGCGGCGGTCGCCGCCCTGGGGTATCTGGAGTTACGGCGGCACCACTCACTGCTCGCCGGCCTGGGCAGCGGCAGCGCGTCCGCCGACCCGGTGCTGGTCCTGGTACCGGCCCTGGTGGCGGGCGCCGGAGCGCTCCTGCTGCTACGACTGCTGCCGCTGACCTCTGTCCTGCTGGACGCGTTCGGCCGTCGCAGCCGGGGACTGGTCCTCGCGCTGGCCGGATGGCAGCTGAGCCGACGAGCCGCCCGCAACGCGGGACCGGTGTCGCTGATGTGTCTGGCCGTGTCGGTGAGCGCCTTCGCCACCACCGCGCTTGCCTGCTTGGGCGGCCTGGCGTCCGAGGAGGCCGCGTTCACCGTCGGTGCCGATGCGCGGATCTCCCCGTCCGCGGCCGACAGCTACCCCTCCTCCGTACTGGCCACCGCTTATCGCGCACTGCCCGCGGTGACCGCCGTGACACCGGTGACACGGTCGACGGTGAACCTGCCCGGCGGCGCTACCGAAGACCTGGTCGGCACCATCGGCGGGCCCGCGCCGCGCACCCCGTCACCGGACGTCTTCGGGATACGGCTCCCCGGACGTCCGACCGCGCTGCTTCTGGACGAACGGCTGAGCAGCGACGGCAGCCGGGCGGCGCCCAGTCTGGGCCTGACCGTGCAGGACGCGTCCGGCCTCGTCAGCACCGTGACGACCCGTCTGCCCGCCGCCGACGGAGCCCGGCACACCGTCGTGGTCCCCCTTGATGTGGCGCTGAGTGGCGGCCATCTGCGGGAGTATCCGCTGACGGTGACCGCCGTCAGCGTCCTGCCGCAGCCGAACGTGCGTCCCGCACGACTGGACCTGGAACTGATCCGGGTGGGCGCGCGCCGTACCGCTGACGCCTGGGGCCCCCGACTGCCCGGTGGGCAGGTCTGGAGCAACGGTACGGACAACGCCTCCGACTCCACGGCGGGGGCGTGCGAAGGAACGTCCACCGGCGCCTACGAACTCGGCACTCCCGGGGTGTGCTCCATCGTTGCCGGCGGCTCCGAAGTGCTCCGGACCACCATCAGTACCGGCATCCGGGCCTCCCAGGCCGTCGATGACGCCTTCGGTGGCGACCTGTCCGACAGTGACTACGACACCCGTCCCCTCAGCCAGGTGCGACTCGTGGCGGGCCCGGCCGCAGGGCAGGCGCCGCTGCCGGTGCGCGCCGACGCCCCGGCGTTGCGCGAGGCGCGCCTGGGCGTGGGCAGCACCGCCACGCTCGATGTGGGTGGCGCCCGGATCACCGCCAAGGTGGTCGGCCGGGTCGACTCGCTGCCCGGACTGGGCCGCGGACAGGGGCACTTGATCGCCGACCAGCGCCAACTCGCCACCGCGATGACGCGGGCCGGCGCCGACCCCGAGGATCCCGCGTTCTGGTGGCTCAGCAGCACCGACAGCGCGCGCACGGCCTCCGCCGCCGAGGCGCAGCCCGCGCTGGGCCGCGTCACCACCACGGCGCGCACCGCCGCTTCCCTGCAGGCCGACCCGTTCCGCAGCGGGCTGCGCCGGGTGCTGGAACTGGTCCGGTATCTGGCCCCCGGCTTCGCGGTCATCGCCTTCACGGTGCACGCCGTGGTCTCCACCCGCCAGCGCCGCAAGGAATTCGCCCTGCTGCGGGCCATCGGCGTCCGTGCCGGAAGCCTGTCCGCGCTGCTGGGCGCCGAGCAACTGGGTCTGGCGCTGTTCGCGGTGGTCCCGGGGGCGCTGATGGGTCTGGCCCTGGCGTCGGCGGTGCTGCCATTGGTCACCGTGGACGACAGCGGGCAAACCCCCTATCCGCCGCTGCCGCTGGTCATCCCCTGGGGCACTGTGGCGCTCACCGTGGTGGCGACGGCTGCTGCCATCAGCGCGGTCGTGCTGGGGCTGGCCCGGCTGCTGTCCCGAGTGGACCTGGTGCGTGTGCTGCGAGCGGGGGAGGACCGTTGAGGCCAGGGGGCGGACAGGACCGGAAAGGGCGGACGGTGACGCGAACCGTGGGCGCGGGCGCGGCAGTGACGCGGCGCCTGATACGCAAGGAGGCCCGCGGCGATCTGCCGCTGCTGGCCTGCCTGGCGGTGGTCGTCCTGGGGCTGACAGCGCTCTGCGCGTGGGTCCCCGCCTTCGCGGGCGGTCAGGAGGACCGGGCACTGCGGCAGCGTGTCGACGCCGCGCAGGCCCAAGTGCCCCTGATCAGTCTGAGCACCACTCCTGAGGTCTTCGAGACCGTGCCGCCCGCCATGGACGCGGCCGGACTGCTCGACGCCGGACGCACCCTCACCGAGCAGCTCAGCGGCCCAGCCGCGCGGCAGGTGACCATCACCGGAGGCAGCTACGACTACGCGCAGGCGTCCCTGATCTCACCGCGCCCGCCGGGGCCGGCGAACACCGGCACCCAACTGCGGGTCAGCTATCTGCCGTCCGCGCGGACCCATCTGCACTACGTCAGCGGCCATGCGCCGGCCGACCACACACCGCCGGGCACCGCGCCTCAGATCGGGCTGTCGCAGGCCACCGCGCAGGCGCTCGGCGTCCGGGCCGGCAGCCGGCTGACCCTCGAGTTCGCGAAGACGCTCGGGGTACAGAACGCACCGCCCCGCGCGCGGCTGCTGGTGAGCGGGGTCTACCGCACCACGGCCGCGACCGACGGCTTCTGGTCGGGCCGCGAAACGCTGGATCAGCCCTTGCGCTACCCGGCCGAGCACTCCGCCGGCACCGTGCTCGCCGTCCGCGGCCTCGTCGGCCTCGACGCGGCCGACCTGCTGGCCGGCGCCGGGGTGGGCGGCCCCCGGGTGACCTGGCAGTTGCGCGCCGACCTGTCCGGAGCGGCGCTCGACCAGGCCAGCGCATTGACCGGCCCGCTGTCCCACTACGGCGCGGACCTCAGCGACGCCCTGTGCCAGGGCGTCGACCCGATCACCAGCGACCTCAGCTGCCATGTCGGCGGCCAGGCCACCGGGGAACTTCTGGTGATCGACTCCCTGACGCCACTGCTCGCCGACTTCACCGCTCAGGACCAACAGGCCAGGGGACTGGCGACGTTCGCCGTCGACGCGCTGGCCGCGGTCGCGCTGGCCACCGTCACTGTCGCGGTACGGCTGCTGCTGCGCCGGAGACAGGCGCACCTGCGGTTGCAGCGCGCGCGGGGCGCGTCCACCGTGCGGCTGGTGCTGCTGCGCTGCGCCGTGGCCTGGCCGGTGGTGCTGATCGCCGCACTGCTCGGCTGGGCGCTCGGAGGGGCCCTCGCTCCCACCGGCACGTCCGGATCACCGCAACCGATGACCGCCGCCCTCGCCGCAGCGGTGGTGGCGCTGACGGTGCCGCTGCTGACCTGGCTCGCGGTCCGTGAGCCGCGCAGACCCGGCCGACTGCGGCGCTCACGCCGGAACATCGCCATCGGCCGGCGCGTGGTCCTGGAGCTGACGGTGCTGGTCACGACGGCGGCGGGCGTGGTCGCGCTGCGCTCGCAGGGCCCCGACGGGATTCTGGGCGCGGTGCCGGTGCTGGTCGCGCTGACCGTCGTACTGATCCTGCTTCGGATCTACCCGCTCGTGCTGCGCCTGGTGGTGCGGGCAACCCGGCGCGGCCGGGGAGCGGTGGGCTTCGTCGGAGCGGCCCGGGCCGCCCACGACGCCCCGGCGACCGGGCTGGCCCTGTTCGTCCTGGTCCTGACCCTGGGGACGGCCGTGTTCGGCGGCCTCGTGCACCGTACGATCGACGACGGCCTGGCCACAGGGGCGGCCTGGACCACCGGCGCCGACGCGAGCGCCACCGTGGCCGGGACCGTTACCTCAGCACCGGACACAGGCACCACCGGAACACGGACCGCCCTCCAGCACGTGTACACCCTCACCATGGCAGGACAGGCCGACGGCGCGGAGATCTCCCCGGTCGCCGTGATCACCGTGAATCCCCGGCAACTGGCCGCCGTCGCCCCGAAGTCGCCGATGGCCGCAACCCTGCTGGCCCGGCTGACCACCCCGACGGGCGCCCGAGCCGACCCGAACACCCCGCTGCCGTCCCTCCTCTCGCCCGGCCTGCGGGCGAGAGAGCGCACCGGAGGATTCACCGCCACCGTCGTGCCCGACGGGCAGCGCCCAAGGGACCTGACCTTCAAGCCGGTCGGCACCCTCACCGCCGCGGAACTGCGAGACCCGCTCCTCGGCCCGGTCACCGCGCAGATCCCCGCCGGAGCACCGATGCTGATCACCACCACCGCAGCCGAACAGCTGATACCCCATCAGCCCTCGGGAAGCACCGTCCTGCTCCTCAAGGGCGACACCCCCGCCACCGCCGAACCCGCCGCACTGCGAGCGGCGGCGGCCAAGGCACTCGGGCCACTGGCCCGGATCCGCGTCCGCTCCGAGACGCTGAGCGCCCTGCGCACGGACGGCCTGACGCGGGGACTCGGCACGATCTACACCACCAGCTCGATCCTGGCCGCCCTGTCGGGCCTGCTCGCGCTCATCCTGGAACTGACCCTCACCTCGAACGAGCGCAGCCGCACCACCTCGTTCTTGCGCACCCTCGGACTCGGCGGCAGGCAAGCCGCAACACTGCACTTCCTGCAACTGCTGCCGCTGGCGGTCGCCTCAGCGGTGGGCGGCACGCTGCTCGGGCTGCTCGAACCGCGGCTCATGGCACGGACCCTGGACCTGCAGCAGTTCACCGCAGGCCCCGCCCAACCGGCGCTGCACACCGACTACTCACTGACCGTCGCCCTCGTCGCCGGCGTGACGGCGCTGATCCTGGCCGCCGCGCTCACCGAGGCCGTCCTCGCCCGCCGGCGCGGACTGCGAGCCGTACTGCGCCTCGCGTGAAGCCTCGACGCGATCAGCGTTCGGGGCCACCGCCGGCCGCGTCCTGCGCGGCGGACCGTGCCCGGCGCGCGGCCTCGTCGGGCCACACACCGACGTGGTCGCTCTCCAGAACCAGCCGCACCCGCTTGCGCAGGTGAAGCCGCTCGGTGAACTCGCCCGGCAGCTGCAGCCGGCCACTGCCGTCCAGTACCGCGTACTCCTCGGCGCTCAGCACCTCGACTCCGTCATCGCCGGTGGCGACGCGGCGCAACACCTCCGTCGAGGTACGGCCGTTGCGGATCCCTACGGTGCGTTGCACCTGCTCGGACACCAGCGCGTCGTGGGTGACCACGACCACGGTGACACCCAGGTCCTCATTGGCCCGGCGCAGCGCCGCGAAGACCTCGTCGCTGGTGGCGGTGTCGAGTTCACCGGTGGGTTCGTCGGCGAACAGCACCCGCGGCTCGTTGGCACTGGCGACGGCAATGGCGACCCGCTGCTGCTCGCCACCGGAGAGCGTGTCGGGGGTGCGGTCCCGGCAGTGCCCGACCGACAGCAGATCGAGCAGTTCCTCCGCCCGGGCCCGGCGCCGGGACCGTTTGATCCCGGTGTACGTCATCGGAAGCATCACGTTCTCCGCCGCCGAGAGATAGGGCAGCAGATTGCGGGAGGTCTGCTGCCAGACGAAGCCCACCGTGCGGCGCCGGTAGCTGAGCCGCTCGCGGCGCTTCATCGCCAGCAGGTCGTGTCCGGCGACCTCGGCGCCACCCGCGCTGGGCACGTCCTGGCCGGAGAGTATGCCCAGCAGAGTGGACTTGCCTGAACCGGAGGCCCCGATCACCGCGATCATCTCGCCCTGGGCCACCGTCAGATCGAGGCCCTGGAGAGCCTGCACTTCGACGCCCTCGGTCTGATAGATCCGCACCAGGTTCTCGCAGACCACCAGCCCGGCCTCGCGTTGCGGGACAGCGGTGGCCACCGCCCGCCGACCCAGCTCGTCCAAGTCCGGCACTGCGGACGGCTGTTCGTGAACTGGCACACGGTCCCCCGAAGAGATGAGGTCTGCGGACAACGCTGTCAGACAGTCGCCAGGATAATGCGGAAGTCTGTACGAAGTCGCGTCGACGTCGTCACACAGCCGGGCCCACCGCCCGTGCGGACCCGCTTCGGTGAACAGCCGCTGTTCATCAGGCTCGGCCATCAGCTCGCCGTCCGCATACCCCTGGCCCGGTGAGAACCGCCCCTCCGCGGCCTGGTCGCCTTCGGGAAGAAGTGGCCTGCCGGCCATCCCGGCGATCTCGTATCCCGGTTGTCACCGGCTGCGGCGCCCCGCAATCGGCTGACCTGCGCCGCAACCACGGGGGGCGGCAACCGCCCTGTCAAACTGCATCCGTCGGATAGCGAGCCGTCGACCTGGCTTTCCTGGAGGGTAGTTCACAGAACCACCCACAGGCGGCAACGGGTAACCATCTGAGCTATGCCTGTGGGGGCCCCGGGCACCCCCGTGTGACCGGTTGTCAGTGCTGTTCGGCAGGGTGTCCATGTGACGAATCGAGACGAGGAACGTGGCGCCCCCATCTGGCCAGGGCTGCCTTCGAGGGCCGGAGAACTGCTCATGGCGACCGAATGGAGCGCTCTGCAGCATGCATATGGGAGCGCCGAGGACACCTCGTCGTACCTGTGTCAACTTCTGAACGAGGATCCCGAGGTGCAGGCCGAGGCACTGGGAAAGCTCGATATGTCCGTACTGCATCAAGGATCCCTGTACAGCTCCACCCCGCCGGCCGCACTGTTCGTCGCAGCGATCCTGACCCACCCCCATACTTTGGCCGAGCACGAGAGCTCCTTGCCCTGGGACGACCGGACCCGACCCCTACGGGCCGCACTACTCGACTGGCTCGGCCAGATTGCCGACTCGGCCTCCTACGGCGAGACCCCCGGCAGCGAGGACGAATACGGGCATGAGTACGACGGCGGGGACGAAGACGAGCTCGAAGCGATCCACGCATGCCGGAGTATCCGACGGGAGCTCTACGACGCGGTCGAACCGTTCCTCGACGATCCGCATCCGGACACCCGAGAGGCAGCCCTCGGAGCGGTCACCCTGCTTCTGAAGGCACCCGACCTCACCGAGCTCGTTCCCCGCGCCGCCCACCGCCTGCGCAGCGTTCTCGCAGCGGACGGCAGCCGCCGAGAACGCTCCTCCGCAGCTCTGGCCATGGGCGCCTGGAGCCAGGACATCACCGGCCTCCTCAACGATCCTGATCCAGCCGTGCGCACCTGCGCCGCTCTGGCCACCGGATGCGCGCACCTGCCACGCGCCACCGCCGTCCTGCTCGAAGCCCTGCAAGACCCGGTCGAGGCAGACCACTGGTTCCCCGACCCACTCCCTCAATTCGACGGCTGGCTCCGCTTCACTCTCCTGAAGACCGTCCTTGACCGTGTCGACGCCTTCGAAGAACTGGTTCCGGCGGCCATGGCCCTGATACCGCTCGCCAGCGACTACACCGTCGACCGCGACTGGGGTCCGCTGCTCGTCAAAGCCTTCCCGACCGGCTACAGCCCCGGCCTGCCACTGTCGGCCGCGCAACGAGAGCTTCTGAATGCCGTCACCGCAAACGGCAAGTGCTGGGGGAACATCGGCAACAAATTCCGCTGGCTCAGGGAAGCCGGCCTGCCAGAGCAGCGCGACGCCATCCGAGCCCTGCTCTGATCACGGGCCGCCGGCCGATCTGGTCCAAGAACCAGACCGCAGTCCCCTCTGTACGGGGCAAAGGTCGTCCTGTCGCACTGAGCCTGTCGGACTTCTCGTTGCGTCGTGGCGCGCGCAGTCCGGCGGTCCGGGCGCCAACAACCTGCGGCCAACCCGCCCGGACTCGCTGACGACTTCACGGCATGGGTCCGTGTCGGCTGAGGTATTCGTGGGCTCTGACCGCAGATTGTCGTGCATCCGTCGGCGGGGGTGGATGCGGAATCTGGCGGTGTGCCGCGGACGGTCAGGGTACGCATGATGAGCAAGGCACTGCGCGACGTGGTCCGAAGCCCTGCGGACGGAGCCGCCGGTCAGCGCCGACGAGGGAGGCATCGGACGGCCTGGTCCAGGAGGCGAGGTGGCAGGATGACGCGGTGTCCGACTCTCTCTGTGAACTGTGGCTGCGCGGCATCGCCTTCAACCCGGTGGCGTCCGCCGACGTACTGATACGTCTCCTGGACGAAGCGGCAGGTGAGGCCGGCTCGCTGATGTGCGAGGGACGCGACCTGCCCGGCGCCGTCATCGACGCGGCCCTCCGCCACCCCGTCGAGCGAATCCGCTGCGCCCTCGCCCGCAACCTGTACGTCGACCCGGCGCGACTCGCTCCCTTGGCATCGGACCCTTCGGGACTCGTCCGTGCGCGTCTCGCCGGCGGCACCCGGCTCCAGCCCCGATGGGTCCGGCCCCTGCCGGACGACATCCTCGTCACCTTTCTGACCGCCCAGGACGGAGGCGAGGACGGCAGGGTCACCGAAAAGGAGATCGCCGGGGAGCTCTGGTCCTCCCGGCAAGTCCCTCTGTCCTTCCCGCGGGACATGGCCGGTCACGACCACCCCGCACTCCGTCTCTACGCCGTCTTCCAGTGGCAGTCGCTCACCGTTGCGCAGCGCCATGCCCTGCTCGACGACCCGGACCCCGCCGTACGGGAAGCAGCCAAGAAGGGCAGCCGGCAGCTGGACCCGGAGGCGGTGGAGGCCGAGCTGCCGCCCATCGGATCACGCTACGCGGTGTCCGTGCTCAGCACCTGTGCCCTGTCACCCGCCGTCGTCGAACGGTGCTTCGCGGCCGACGAGGTAGACCCGCTGGCCCGGAACCGCCATACACCGGCCGACGCCCTCGCCCGGCTCGCCCGCCACCCCGATGCTGAGATCCGCAGGCTGGTCGCCACCCGTCCCGACCTGGGACAGGCGGCGGAGCGGCTGAGGCAGGATCCGGACCAGGACGTGCGGATGCGTGCCCGCCTCCAGCCCTCCATCCGTACCTGGGTCGAATTCCAGGAGGTCCAAAAGGTCGTCGATCACGGGCGCGACTGCACGTGCCCGATCACGCAGCCGGCCTCCGAGCCGTCGCCGGACTGGTACGCCACCTGCGCCGCGTCCGAGGAACCGGTGCTGCGCCGGGTCGCGGCGAGTTGGCCCGGCCTGCCCGCAGAGCTCGTGGGGACGCTGGCGCTGGACGATGACGAGGAGGTACGGATCCGGCTGGCCTGCCACCATCCGCTGGCTCCGCCGCACCTTCTCCGGGACGTCTTCGTGACCCGCCCGGCCCACCGTCCGCACCTGCTGACCCTGCCCGCGTTCCCCCGCACCGGCTGGACCCATCTCATCGCCCACCCGGACCCCGAGGTGCGCGCGCTGGCGGCGGCCGACCCCACCCTGCCCGAACCTCCGCTGGGAGACACCGACGATGCAGTACGCCGGGCAGCCGCCGCCAACCCGACCCTGACACCGGAGACCCTGGAGACCCTCCTCACCGACCTCCGCACCGCAGAGGGCGCCGCGGCCAACCCCTCCCTCCCCGTCCACCGCATGCACGCACTCCTCGACCAATGCCTTACTGGCCCTAACAAAGCCTCTGGACGTGCCGGTGGGTGATCAGGCAGACGGCAAGTCCGAGGAAGGCCTCGTGGATGTCGTCGCGGCGTTCCCAGCGGATGCGCAGGCGGCGGAAACCGTGCAGCCAGGAGATCGTCCGCTCGACGACCCATCGGAAGGTGCCCAGGCCGGTGCCGTGCGGTTGTCCTCGTTCGGCGATCGCAGGCTGGATGCCGCGTTGCCGCAGGAGTCGTCGGTACTTGTCGTGGTCGTAGCCGCGGTCCGCGAAGAGCATGTCGGGCCGCCGACGCGGTCGGCCGACGACTCCGGCCACGGCCGGGATCTTGTCCAGCAGGGGCAGCAGTTGGGTGACGTCGTTGCGGTTTCCGCCGGTCAGCGACACCGCGAGCGGGATGCCCTGGCCGTCGGTGATGAGGTGGTGTTTGCTGCCCGGCCGTGCGCGGTCGACCGGGCTGGGCCCGCTTTTGGGCCCCTGCGTGCGGCCCTAACGTGGGAGGAGTCGATCACCGCCCGCGACCAGTCCAGCTGGTTCTTCGACCGCAGCTTGTTCAGCAGGAGTTGATGCAGCTTCTCCCAGACGCCGGCCTCGTTCCAGGCAGCCAGGCGGCGCCAGCAGGTCATGCCCGAGCCGAAGCCCAGTTCCTGGGGCAGGTACTCCCACTGGATTCCGGTGTGCAGCACGAACAGGATGCCGCACAAGGCCTGCCGGTCGGGCACCCGCGGCCGTCCCTCGACCTGCTTCGGCGGCGGCTCGGGCAGCAACGGCTCGATCAGCGACCACAGTTCATCCGAGACGATCCACGGCCGCGACTGTCTCTTCCCCACGGCCAGACCAACGATCCAGCGGGCCAACAGTCACATGATCAACAGCTTTTGTTAGAGCCAGTTAACGCCGCCGTCGCCGCGCCGACGGCGGCCCGACGCCGAGAGACGACACCCACGTAGCGATCACGCACAGGGCAGCCTCCGTCGGCCATCGACTGACGCCAACGCGCTGGGCGAGTGGTTGCGACTCTCATCAACATTCCGCACACCAGCAAAGGCGACTGCTCCAGCAACTCGTCTACAAACGTTCCTCCTTCTCGCCTACGCAGCCACAGCACGGTGCCCTGGCCGGGCCCGAGAGCCTGAGTCGCGAAAGCCTCGGGCAGGGCTGGACGGAGCGGATGCTGTTCGACACCGTCGCCGCCGTGGTGCCCGGCGCCCGGGCCGTGCGGCGCCACCTGGACGACGTGGGCTGCACCGCCTCGTACGAAGACGTCCAGGGCCACTTCCCCGTGCACCCCGACGCCGATCGCCCCGAAGCGGATCGACGGCACCCTCACCAGCATCCGCGCCGTTCGGCGCCGGGTCGGCCCCGACAACCGGTCCAACCTCCTGGAGAGGAACGACCGCAGGCGCATCCACTGGATCGATCCGGCCCTCCTGGAGGGCCTCAAGCGTGCTTTCGACCTTGCCGACGCCCCGCCCGACCTGCTGCGCCGCTGCCCACGGCGAGGTCCATCGAGATCCAGGCCTCCGTGCCGCTGGAGGGGATCGATCCGATCCGTGTCCCGGGGGGCTACTGCCTGGTGCCGGACGGTCAAGTGGCGGCGAAGCCGTACAAACTGCTGCGGCAGGGGGCGTCGAGGGTGGCGATCGCCAAGTACGCCTGGAGCGCGTGGGAACGCCTCGGACTGCTGCGTACTGACGGAGATCACTTATTCCTGGCGCGGCGGGGTATTCCGTGCGCTCAGGCTTAGCGACGCTGAGGCCAGGGGTAACCGAGTTGCCTGGCGAAAACCCTGGTGAGCCACCGCAGACCTCGGTGGCTTGGCGTGGGTCAGCTGCGACGAGTTGCTCAGCGAGCCGTTCAGTTTGGTCTGCCGGGTCGTCACTGGAGACGGCGAGGATCATCCGGAACTGCAGCCGCGAACGGTCTTCCTTGATAGCGGAGCGGCCCGGATGGAAGAGGAAGACGTTGATCAGGCATCCTCGCCGATCTCTTGAACGCGGCGGCGTGACCGCCGCCCGATGCCCTGGCACGCCAAGGAACGGTGCAGAACCGAAGCGCCGTCGATCTTATGTGGAAGGGGGTCGCACCGTCCGCGACAGCGGCTGATCAGGGCTCTGCCTGATACGCCCGGTGCCGTCTGGGCGTCGCCCTCGAGCGGGCCCGCACGAAAGCGATGCGGCCACTCCCGGCCACGGCGGTACCGCAGGGATCCTGTGCTGTCAGGCCCAACAACCGAACGGAAAGGTCATCAGGAAGGGGCAGAGGCTAGGGCACCTTGTATCCGGCGGCGCGGAACAGTTCGTACCATTCGGATCGGGTGAGCGGGAGGTCGGAACCGAGCGCGGCGGCCGTGACGCGTTCTGGCGTGGTCGTGCCGAGCACGACCTGCATCTGCGCGGGATGGCGCGTGATCCAGGCGACCGCGATCGCCTCGGCCGGCACGCCGTACTTGTCGCTCAGCCGGTCGATCACCGCGTTCAACTCGGGGAAGCGATCGGAACCGAGGAACGGGCCGTCGAAGAATCCGGCCTGGAAAGGCGACCACGCCTGGATCGTGATGTCGTGCAGGCGGCAGTAGTCGACGATTCCGTCATCACGTACGACCGACTGATCGAGGTCCTGCATATTCGCGGCAACGCCCTGCGCGATCATCGGCGCGTGAGTGATCGACACTTGCAGCTGGTTCGCCACGATGGGTTGCGTGACGTGCTTGCGCAGCAGGTCGAGCTGTCGGGGGGTCTGGTTGGAGACGCCGAAAGCACGCACTTTGCCTGCCGCCGACAGCTCGTCGAAGGCGCGGGCCACCTCTTCCGGCTCGACGAGAGCGTCGGGACGGTGCAGCAGCAGGATGTCGAGATAGTCCGTGCCCAATGCCTGAAGTGAACCGTTCACGGACTCGATGATGTGGTGGTGAGAGAAGTCGAAGTACGGCCCGTCCTTGACGATGCCTGCCTTCGACTGAATGACGAACTGCTCACGCTCCGACGAGCTGAGCTTCATGGCTTCAGCGAAACGACGCTCACAACCGTGGTCGTCCGAGCCGTAGACATCGGCGTGATCGAGGAACGTGATGCCGGCGTCGCGCGCAGTGTTCACCAGCCTGCGCACCGCCTCGTCGGTCATGTTCTCGATGCGCATCAGGCCAAGGACGACGTTGGGGACCACGATGTCGGTGCCGGGCAGAATGAAGGTCTTCATGTGCTTCTTTCGCTGTGACTTGACGTTTCAGACGGAGGAAAGTGCGAACTGGTCAGCCGTGGGCTCGAGACCGGGCCCGGCTGCGGAGTCGCGGTGCTTGCGGAGCGCGAGGCGGCGAGGTCCTTCACGTTGGTCGATACCGCCAGGGCAGGAAGCAAAGGCCGCCCCGGCTGGGGTGGAAGGCGGGCGAGAACTGGTCCTGCACCGACACGAGCCGTTCGCCGGGCACCTCGCGGGCTCGTGGGCTACGTCGGTCTGCGAGACGCCGGCGTTCGAGATGCCGGCCATCACGACGACACCCTCGTCGAGCAACTCCCACGTTGCACCCACCGTGAGGGCGGGCTCGGACGATGGAACCGGTAGGGACTGATCGCGTCGACGGGACTGATCGCGTCGACGGCGCCGATCGGGGAGACGGTCCGGTCGTCGAGAGTGCGATGCTGCATGAGTTTCCTCCTCCCGGACGCCTTGGCGAGTGCGCGGTGCAGTGCGACGTCGCGTGCTCACTCTAGAAATCACCGATCTGGAAATCCAACAGCTGTTGGTTCTGATATTGAGAACTGTGGGATGTGAATGGATCTGCGCCAGACGGCGTGGGTGCCTGCGATCGCTGAGTGCGCGACCGCCTTGACTTCCGCTCGCCCTCCTATGGGGAGGTGATGCCTACCACGGTCGGCTGACTGCCAGCAGACCTGGCAGGTCGGCTCGAGCCGTCCGATGCGATGGAAGCTGCGGCCGAACTTCGCGGCCTTTTACTCCAGCATCGTCACGGACGCGGACCATCCCGCGTCGTGGATGAACTTGGGCAGCCGCGTACGGGCGAGCCCCTTCATCGCCAGGTCCTCAACGGCAATCGCTTGGTGATCGCGAATGATCCTCGTTGAGCGCTGGTGGTGGAACTCGCGCCGTGCGTCGGCCACCCACGCGTAAGCGCGGGGCGGCCTTGATGCGAGCCTTGTCCCTGTTCTTCGATCCCTTGACCCTGCGGAACAGGCGGCGCTGTTCCCTCTTGAGTTTCTTCTCGGCCCGGCGCAAGAAGCGCGGGGCGTCGATCTTCGTGCCGTCGGACAGAACCGCGAAGTGTCCCAGGCCCAGATCTCTGGGCCGGGTCCGGTGCAGCGAGGTGAACGCCCCGTACGGCCCCTCGACAAAGGCGCGGCTGCTGACCTGGACGTTTCGCAGGCCGGCGCTGGTGCTGCCCGCCGCCTTCGCCGTGAGGCGCAGCCCTATTCCGCCTGGCGCCGCCGATAGGGGTTGGCCAGCCGCCAGTGGTTGTGCCCGGGGAACCGCCGAAGCAGAACTGACCCGCCCTGGCCGGCAGCTTGTCGAGGTGTCGGCCGGTGACGTACACGGAGACCACGTTGTCCGACTCCGTGCACCACGGCCGCGACGCGGAACCGGTGGTAGGCGTTGCGCCACAGCGGCATGACGACTCGGCCCTCCGTGTGGGCCGCATACGGACCAGCCACCGGCGAGCCGTCGGCTATCTGGCGCCCGCCCTTCCGAATCGATCCGCGCGCCGCCGAAGGAGAAGGTCAGGCGGCGAGCACGCGTGTGTGGAGCTCTGTGACGATCTTGCGTGCCGAGGAGATCGCCCCGTGCTGCCAGGCGTCGAGATAGCTCAGGTAGTCGCCGGCGAAGTACACATTGCCCTGCGCCATGTTGAGTGGCGCGTACGCCGGCGCGTCGGGGCCTCCGGGCATCGAGTGCCAGGCGCCCTCGAGGTACGGGGCGAGCTTCCACTGATGGGAGAAGGAAGTCGCCAGCTCGGTACGGTACTTGTCGCCGTGGATCATGACGCCCTGCGCGACGGCACGCTCCAGCCGTTGAGTCGGGGTGAGCGCCGAATACACGTCCGAGTGAGCACCGGTGTTGTAGTAGCCGATGATCAGGCCACGGTCGCCGAGGTGGCCATAGGACGGGTACCAGATGTGGTCCAGGTCCATGTCGGTCTCGGTAATGCCGCCGAAGATTCTGAGGTCCTTCTCCCACCACCGGGTCTTGTACTCGAGGCCGATCTTGGAGGCGTTGGCGGGCTTCACGGCGAGAAGCGCGGTCTGCACCGTGGTGCCGAGGTTGTGCGGGGTCTTGGCGAGGACATGCGGTGCCAGGGTGGCGATGCAGTAGTCGGCCTTGACCACACGGGTTCGGCCGCCTTGGGTGTAGGTGACCACCACGCCGTCCGTAGTGTTCTTGATATCGGTCACGGCCGCGCCGGTGCGGATCTTCTCGTGTCCGACGGCTCGCGCGAAAGCCTTGGGTATCTGGTCCATCCCGCCGACCGGCTGGAACATCAGCATCGCCTGGTCGTAACCGAATTCGAACGAGAAGGTGCGGCCCACGTTGGAGGCAAAGACGTCCGACAGTGACGGAACGCTGCCGAGTTCCTCACCGGGCGTGCCGGAGGCGCCGGGGTCGACGGTGAACCCGCGGTGTTCGGTGCCGGTGTACGTGTAGTCGGCGCCGAGCGAGCCGTAGCTCTTGAGGAAGGTGAGCAGCCGCTCCTTGTCGTCGGCCGTCAACTCGCCGTCGAGAGCGCCTGCGTTGGTTGCCTTGGAGAGCAGCTCGGAGACATAGCCGTATACGTCGGCTTTCGCGGTCCGGTATTGGACCGGTTTCGTCATGCCCCGGCCGGGGTTGTAGATGAGCGCACTGGCATTGGTGTTGGTGAAGACCTCGATCGGTACGCCGAGTTCGCGGCAGTAGTCGAGGGTGACCATCCATTGGGCGAGGCGGGCCGGGCCTGCATTCATGTACTGGCCGTCGCTGAAGTGGGCTGTCTGGCTGATGCCGTTGATGTCCGTGAGGCTGTCGCCGCCGCGGATGGTGAGGTTTCGGCCACCGACGCGGTCCCGGGCCTCGAGGATCGTACAGTCGTAGCCGGCCTTCCCCAGCTCGTAAGCCGAGGTGAGGCCCGCGATGCCCCCTCCGATGACGACCACTCTGGCGGGCTTGCCGCCGCGTCCCTGAAGGGTGAAGTCGCTGCGGCGTGGTGCCTGGAAGGACGCCTCCTTCTCTGCCGCGTAGGCGGCCGTGGGCGCGAGGCCGAGCGCCCCCATGGTGGCGAACATGGCTCCGGCGCCACCGGCAACTCCTACGCGGCGAAGGAACGCTCGGCGACTCGTTCCCGGCCCGACCTGAGGCTGTGCCATGACTGGGCTCCCATTCGATCTGGAATGAAGACCGGGGAAGCCTCCCAATGATCGATTACGGCCCGTGGATTGTTGATGTGACCCACACGTTTCTGCAAGCTCGTATCTCGAAAGGACAGGGTGGCGTGTTCGTGGCATCGGGTGGGTGTCAGCAGGATGGGATGCTGGGTGCCCGGTCGTGGGGACAGTTGCGGCCCGGTCGGTCACGACCGCGGGAGTGGTGTATTGACGGCACCCGGTGATCTCGTTTTGAGGCAATGCGGTGAGTTCGGTGGGCAGGGCGGTGTCGTCGGTTTCTGATTCGATCGGGTGGAGGCGGGCCTTGGCCGGCCGGTCGAGTTCCATGTAGCGGCGTGCTTCAGTCCATTCGTCGTTCCGCTCAGCCCGACCGCGCCGACGAGCCGGATCACGGCGGTGCGGTTGGGAAGGATCGCGACCACGTCGGTGCGACGGCGGATCTCCTTGTTCAGCCGCTCCTGCGTTTGTTGGACCAGATAGCCCGCGGGAACGCGGTGAAGGCCGGCAGGTCGTGCTGTGCGGTGTCCAAGTGGGTTGCGGCTTGGGGAATTTGGTCTCCAGCGCGTCCAGGAGGTGCCGTATCTGGGCTTGGTCGGCGTCGGTGTCGGGCTGTTCGAAGCCGGTGCGTAGCAGGGTGGCCACCCATGGCTGGGCCGATTTCGGAACCTGGCTCAGCAAATGTCGGGTCGTGCGTGCGGCATCGCTGCTACGAAGCACCCGGTAGGACCGCGCCGATGGCATCAACGAGGCCGTCGTGCGCGTGGGAGATCACCACGCGGACTCCGGACAGGCCGTGGGCGGGGGAGCGCGGGAAGGTGCCGACCGCGATGAGCGCATGGACGTTGACGATGCCGCCGCCCTCGCGGACCAGAGAGCAGGACCTGGCGGTATACGGGGAAAATCCAGGGGATGGAACGGCGGCGCGCTGCTACGGTCGGGCGCCATGAGCTGGCTTCCCGATGACTTCGTCCACCCCGTCCTGGTACCGCTGCCGGGCGGTGCTCATCACCTGCGGCCGATCCGGGAGGCGGACACCCCGCTCGACTATCCGGCTGTGATGGGTTCGCGCGAGCGGCTGTGGACCATCTTCGGCCCGGCCTGGGGCTGGCCCGCGGCCACCATGACCTACGAGGCCGACCAGGCCGACCTGTTGCGGCACGAGAAGGAGATCGCCGCCCACCAGTCCTTCAACTACGCGCTGTTCGACGCGGCGGAGACAGCTCTGCTCGGCTGCGTTTACATCGACCCACCGGAGAAGGCCGGCGCGGACGGCGAGATCTCCTGGTGGGTGGTGGACGAGCTGGTGGGCAGCAAGGTCGAGCAGGCCCTCGACGCGCTGGTGCCGCAGTGGATCGCCGCCGACTGGCCGTTCGAGCGGCCGCGCTTCATCGGCCGCGAGATCTCCTGGTCGGACTGGCTCGCCCTGCCGGAGCGTCCCGAGGGGTAAGCCGCAGGAACGACGACCTGACAGCCGCTACTCCCACGGGTTGTGCCGCGCCTATCCGTGACGAGCGGAACACGTCAATCACACCCGGAAAGACAACAGCTTTGAAGGGTTCCAGACCGCCGGCCCGATTGCATCTGGGGGCGGGGCATGCACCGGCTGCCGCGCTGCGAGACGACTGAGTGCGGCACGGCCTTCGCCGACACCTCGCGCACCGGACGACAGCGCTACTGCTCCCTGCGCTGCGCCAACCGCGACGCCGTCCGCAGACACCGGGCGCGAGCCACGCTCACCTGACCAGTTGACGGCACGAACTCATGGTCGCCTTCGCTCGTCTTGCAGCTCTGCCCCGGCCCGCCACCTAGCCAGAAACGCGGTCTCTGCCCACCCACGACTGAGGAACTCTGGAGAACCCGACCCCGCGCCGCAACAGGGTCCTGGACGCCCTCCAGCGGGCGGAGCGCAAAGTGTTCACTCGGCTCATGCCGAAATCCGCGAAGGCCCAGATGGAATTCCTCTACACCCACACGCGCGCGAAGCGCCCGGTTCGACGCGCGGCGCGAGCACCTGGCCACGACGAACGCGGCGGGGCGGAGCTCGTGGGATGGAAGCGCATCGAGCAGCTGCTCGCCGACGCGGCCCCGGACGGCGTCTACGAATCGGACGCCGACGACGTCGTCCAGGCGGAGCTCGCCACCGACGCCGCGGCCGCCGCCGCGCGGGAAGCCGAGCTGCGTGAAGCCGCAGGGGTCGCGGCCCGCGCCGATGAACTCCAGGCGCTGCGCGAGCTCGGCACGCTGGAGCGCGCCGAGCCCCGCGCGGGCGACGAAGCCGTACGTGACGAACTCACCCGGCGGTCGGCGCCCTCGTCTCCGCACGTCGCGAGGGAGCTACGCGGTGACTCTGTCCCGGGCCGCGGTGTCGTCGTCGAAGGTCATCTCCGGTGCGGGCCGGCGGAAGCCCTTGGTCAGGACGGCCAGGTAGACGACGCCGATCGCCAGCCAGATGCCGCCGATCTGGAGTGCGACGTGACCGAGCTTCGTGAGCAGGTAGAGGGAGACGGCGGCGCCGATGGCCGGCATCACCAGGTACGAGAAGAGGTGGGGGGTGCGCCCGTGTCCGCGCTCTCGGACCAGGTGGGCGATCACGCAGACGTTCACCAGGGTGAAGCCGAGGAAGGCGCCGAAGTTGATGAACGAGGTGGCTGTGGTCAGGTCGAGTTTCATGGCGATGACACCGGCGGCCGCGGTCAGCAGGAGGTTCAGGACGGGCGTGCCGGTCTTCCCCGACAGGTTGCCGAAGACGGCCTTGGGCAGTGCGCTGTCGCGTCCCATGACGTACATGAGGCGGGCGGCGGAGGCTTGCAGGGCGATACACGAGGCGATGGATCCGGCGATGGTGACGAAGTTGATGATCTCGGCGTACGTCGTGCCGCCGACCTGCACCTTCAGGTGGTAGGCGGCCGCGTCGACGTCGGCGAACTTCGCGCCGGGGTGGACCAGTTGCATCACGAAGGACAGCACGATGAAGATCGCTCCGGCTGCGATGACGCAGCCGATGATGCCGCGGCCGATCGTCCTCGCCCCGCCCCTGGCCTCCTCGCCCAGGGTGGAGACGGCGTCGAAGCCGAGGAACGAGTAGGCGGCGATGGCGGCGGCCGCGGTGACCGCGCCGATCGACGTGCCGGAGTTCCACAGGGCGTCCGTGGCAGGCGCGGAGGAGCCGTGCTTGCCGAGGAAGACGACACACAGGGTGGCGAAGAGAACCAGCGACCCCAGAGCGATGAACATCAGGACCTTGTTGACGCGGTCCGCGAGCTTCATGCCGAAGACGTTGATGGCGGTGGTGATGCCCACCGAGACGATCAGCCAGACCCACTTGGGTATCTCGGGGAACTGGGCGTGGAAGTAGATCGCCGTGATCAGCCAGCCGACCATCGGGATGAAGAAGTAGTCGAGCAGCATCGCCCAGCCGGACAGGAATCCGATGCGGCTGTCGAGCATCTTGCGGGCGTAGGTGTAGACCGACCCCGCGCCGGGCACGGCGCGCGCCATCTTCGCGTAACTCAGCCCGGTGAGCAGCATCGCCAGGGTGGCGACGGCGAACGCGGTCGGGGCCGCGCCGCCACTGGTGGCGGCGACCACGCCGAACATCGTGACGACGATGCCGGGGGAGATGTAGGCCAGGCCGAACAGGACGACGGAGAGAAGGCTCAGGTCGCCCTTCAATCTCATGGTGCTCTCTGTGGTCTCGCTGCTCATCGTCGTGGCTCCTCGGTGGTGTGGGCGGGGTTCCAGGTGGCGGGGTCGATGCGGCCCCCGTACAGCGGGAGCTCGAGAGCTGGGTCGCCGGGGCGGAACTGGTCCCAGATCCGGTTGAGGCCGGCGGTGCCGTAGCGGCGTACGTTGCTGGCCTCGTCGAGGTCGATCACGTCGGTGAGGGTGGAGTCGCCGGCGTCGACGGTTTCGGCGCGCACCGTGCCCTGGGGATCGACGACGAGGCTGCGGCCGAGCCCGGATGGGGCAGCGGAGTTGACGCTGGCGACGAAGACCTGATTGGTGATGGCGTTGGCGCGGCTGAGGACGACTTCCTGCGCACGGTCGCTCGTCGACGTGCGGACCACGTTGACGATCAACTCGGCGCCCATCCAGGCCAGATGGCGGGAGATCTCCGGGAACCAGGTGTCGTAGCAGATGGACAGTCCGATGCGGCCGACCCCGGCGAGGTCGACGACCTCGAACCGGTCGCCGGGCGTGGTCGTCTCGTACGGGCGCCACGGGAAGACCTTGCGGTACGCGGCGAGGCGCTCACCCTGCGGTGAATAGACCAGTGTGGTGTTGTGGACGCGGTCGCCCGCGCCTCGCTCGTAGACGCTGCCGGGCACCAGCCAGATACCCAGATCCCCCGCGAGCTCGGCGAAGGCCGCATCGCGCTTGCCGTCGAGCGGCTCGGCGGCCTTCTCCGGGGCGGCCGGGACGCCGGGGGCGCACTCGCCGAGGTGCAGTTCGGGGTAGACGACGAGGGCGCCGGGTGCGCGCAGTTTCACGCGCCGCTCCACGTCGGCGGCAAAGCCTGCGAGGTCGTCGGCCGGGCGTCCGGGCGCCTGGGCGAGGATCAGGGGCAGGGGGCGGGCCATGCGGGAACACCAGCCAATCGAAGGAACTGTTCGAGGAGTAGTCGACGGCGATTCGGACGCCGATAACCAGAGATTTCGGTGGGACAAGAATGCGGCTGGTCAGCCATAGCCTCAAATACTTGTGAGGGGTGACTACCATGCCTTTGAGGCATGAAGGTGTCATGCCTCCTTCGTTTCCCGAGGGGCCACCGCCATGGAACTCCGAGTGCTGCGCTACTTCCTGGCCATCGTGGAGACCGGTTCGGTCACCAAGGCTGCCGAGGTGGTCCGCGTCGCCCAGCCTTCGCTGTCGCGCCAACTGCGCGGCCTGGAAGGGGCCTTGGGGATGACGCTCTTCGACCGCGGCGGCAAGCAGATGGTCCTGACGGCGGCCGGCCGGCGCTTCCTTCCCCTGGCCCGCGACCTGGTTGCCCGCGCGGACACCGCCGAGGCCGCGGTCGGTGCGCTGGCTGCCGGTCGTGCCATGCGGATCACCGTGGCGGCGCCGCCCACCACCATCACCGACGTGATCGCGCCGTTCCTGGCCACCTGGGGGCCGGAGGATCCGCTCGTCACCGTGCAGGCGGAGAGTCCGGCACGTGCGTACCAGGCCCTAGCGAGGGGCGCCGACGTAGCCATCTCCTCGGCACCTCCGAGGCGCCGTTTCTCCGGGCTCCCGGTGGCCCGCCTGCCGCTGTGGGCCTACGTCCGTGCCGACCATGCCTGGGCGGATCGGGACCGCGTCACCATCGGGGAACTTGCCGCGGAGCCCCTCATCGTCCTCACCCCGGCGCACGGCACCCGCCGCATCCTGGACCATGCCGTGCAGGATGCGGACGCCTCGTACGACATCGTGCTCGAATGCGACACCCCGCACGTCGCACAGGCCATGTCGGCTTCGGGCCATGGTGTCGCGGTGGTCTCCGACGATCCGCGTTTCGACCTGCACCCGCTGCTGATCCTCGACAGCACGGGCGAACCGCTGCAGATCCACCTGCACGCGGCGTGGGACGCCGGCCACTACGCGCTGCGCAGCATCGAGGCATTCGCGGCCGGGTTGTCCCGTTTTTGTGTCGAGCGATACGGGCCACAGGTCGCCGACCGCCTGTGAACTGCAGCGACGACTACAGACCACGGCCCTCACCACGACGCGAAGCCGATCCGACGGTCGGCAGGCCCCCAAGATCTGGAGGTGTGCGTTGCGGGCAGCCCGCCCAGACCGGGCAGGCATTGGACGGTGGCCCCGGCACGCCCCGCCATGCGGCGATATCCCGCATCGGCTGCCGGCCCGCGAGGCTGGCCCAGCAGCTCGCGGACAGTCGCCGCGGCCTCGGGAACGCGATCCTGTGCGGCAATCGAGCTCACCGCCGAGGTTCTGCAGTACCACTCCATCCTCGCCCGCGGCGGAGTCGAGGCGCTGATGGCACGACCCACTGGTCACGCGCGTCGGCCGCCCAAGCCCTCGACCGTGCGGCACGCACCTGGGCCCGGCCCGGGTTCTTCCACCACGCGGCGGCCGTCGCCGACCAGACTCTGCTGGCGTACGCGCTGATGGCCGCCGAGCGGCGAGGCGAGGCCCGTCCGGTCTCGGAGGCAATCAACGGTACGGCCGCGGAGTTCGGGAAGGCGGGATCAGTAGCGGGACCGGCGGGCGAGTTGCGGGGCCCCCTCGACACGAGGGGCGGACAGCTCTTGACAGGAGCGTGGGAGGGGGCCCGGCAGATGCCGGGCCCCCTCCCACGAGCAGCCAGTGGGGGCCGTCAACCGCGGGTCATGCTCCCGGCCTTGGTGTCCAGTGACCACGGGCACTGGACACCCGCGCATCATGCAGTCGATCAGGGGGATGCAGAGGCCCAGGCTCGACTACCGGCCGCCGGCTTCGATCCCGATGAAGGCGAACGGGGCGCCGCTGTGCGGTACTTCCCGCGTGTTGTCGGACGCGACCTTGTCGTCCGCCGTCCACGGCGGCGCCGTCCCGGTCTCGAAGCCGTCGTTGCCGAGCAGCCGGCCGCCGCCTCCGCCGGTGGCGGGCAGCTTGTACGCCTGCGCGGCCGCCGCCGACCAGCCGAACTCGTTGTTGTCGCTGAAGTAGTAGTACGTGGCGCCGTTGGGCAGCATCGCCGCGGTGATGCCGCCGAAGCCGGACATGAACGGTACGTACACCGGGCTGGTGAACACCGGGTTGTCCGCCGAGGTGAACTGCCGGGCCCACAGGCCGTCCTGGTACTGGTAGGTCTTGCCGGTCGTTTCGGCGGTCGTGGTGAGGCCGCGGTTCGCCGGGTTGCGCTGCATCGAGTCGGCGAGCATCGTCGGGTCGAGCTTCTGCACGCCGCCGATCTTCCCGCCGTCGGCGTTCAGGAACCGGCTGACCTTGGCGATGTCGTCCTGCGTGTAGAACAGCCCGTACCCGCCGAACGGCTGCCCGGTGGCGCTGTTGTCGGTGCGCTCGGTGCTCAGCACGTCCGGGCTCAGGTGCAGCGGGACCAGCACCTGTTCGCGGATCCAGCGGTAGATATCGCTGCCGGTGCCGGCCTTGGACGCCAGGTAGTTCTGCATCGCCCGGGCCAGCACGAAGGTGTCGGAGGAGTGGTAGACCCACTTCGTGCCGGGCGCGGCGGAGTGCGGGAAGGCCAGCGCGGCGGTCATCTTCGGCCCGTACGCCTCGGCGTCGAAGAACGCCGTCATGCCGCCGCCAGCCTCGTCGGACTCGAAGGCGCTGGAGAGGTAATTGCCGGTGGCCATGTTCGCGGTGTCCTGGAACGTGACGCCGTTCCAGGCGGAGGTGTCCGCCTCGCTGACCCAGTCGCGGATCAGCTGCGACGACACGGACGAGCCGTAGACCTGCGTCAGCCGCATCAGCACGATGCCGGCGAACATCGTCTTGGCCAGCGAGTACGACGGCAGCACCATCTGGTTGCAGTACGGGTACGCGCCCTGCCGGGTCCGGCACGTGCCGACGTAGTTCACCCCGCCGTAGGACACGCCGTACGTACTCAGCGCCGAGGCGGTGACGCCGCTGCCGAACGCGCTGGTGTCGATGCCGGCGTTCGGGTAGTCGGTGCTCAGCGCGCTGATCGGCTTGGTCGGGATGCGGTGGGTGACCTCGGCGGCGTACGCGTTCTTCAGGGCGGTGTCACTGGTCACGGTGTGCCGGGAGTAGGTCGCGCCGACCTGGCCCCACATGTCGAACTGGAAGTACTCGCACGTCTCGTTCACGATCTGGTACCGGACCTGAGAGATCGTGCTGCCGTCGAAGAGGAAGGTCAGAAGGCCGTTGTGCACGCAGTTGGCGTTGCGCTCGACCAGCGCGAAGGGCAGCGAGACGCGAGTGCGGCCGCCGTCGCCCTTCTCGTTCCAGGCGCGGCCGCCCCCGAGGATCACGTTCCAGTACGCGCTCCCGGTGATCTGCAGTCCGCGGACGGCAGGGATGACGTGGCTGCCGTTCTGCACGAGGTCGATGCTCACCGGGGGCAGATGCTTGAGCGCGGCGGTGGCCGCGTAGTGGTAGGTGTCCTTGATGGTGCGGAAACGGCCTGCGGTGGCCACGCCGTTGAGCGTCAGGGTGCCCTCGAAGGTGTGCGTCGGGGCGGCGGCCGCCGCGGGCAGCGCGAAGGCGTCGTCGGTGACGGTGCCGGTGGCCGCGCCGCTGGTCAGGTCGGCGGCCGTCAGCACCGACCTGTTCACGGCGCCGCTGCCGGTGAGCCGGTCACCGGGTACGGCGGTCGCGGCGTACGCGGGTCTCGCCGCGAGCGGCGGGAACGGCACGAGGACCAGAGCCAGTACGAGAAAAGCCAACACGGCACAACAGCGCCGGGCATACAAGACGGACACAGTGAACTCCTCGGGAAGGCGAAGGGGTAGTGCCCGCATTCTGGGGACGCGCGGTGCGGCCGTCGAAGACCCATTGGGGTTCGACGACATGCCTCGAAGGCATCGGCGGGGGTCAGAGGTCGGCGGCCACCGGAGGGCAGAAGTCGTGGGCGCGCAACCGCCGCTGGTGGCCAGTCAGCAGCCGGGCGAGGAACTCGGCGGCGTGGCGCGGGACATCGCTTGTCGCCAGCCCTGAACGCGGCGCAGCGGATGCGGCAGTTGTCCTCGTTCGCTTTGCGCTGGTACTCGGCAGTGCCACGCTTTCCATGGGTAAAGGCACCGCCTCGGCTGCTGCCGAACCTGCCTTGGTGGTGCTTCCATTGCAGCCGGACGCCGGCGTGACCTACATGCGGCTGGCTGGCATCCCACCCAGCGGCACGTTCGTGGGTCAGCCAGCGCTCCCGGCTACGGTGCCGTTGGCGTGTCCGGAAGGCGGGAGCCGGAATCGTTGCAGGCAGGGGGAAGGAACGACGGATATCCGGCCGTGCTTGACACGGAGCCGAGGCCCCTCGAAGATCTTCACACTGCTGCCACACTGGCTACTCGATTTCCCGCCCGCACCAGGGCGGGAGACCGTCTGCTCTCCCGCGTCTTGCGCCACGGTCCGTCATGGACCGGGCCCTGAGCGGAAGCGGCGTGCGGGTCGCACCGAGCGCCTCCGCCGGGTCGGGCACCGGGCCGGAAGGAACACCGTGGGAATATCCCGATCCGTCAGACCGCTCGCCGCTGTCGCGAGTGTCGCCGTGCTGTGTGCTGTGACACCCGCGTCGGCTGCTGTGGCGGACGACGCGGGCGCCGCGATCACGTTCGTCAGCATCACCTCGGACGCCGTAGGCGACGGAACGGTCAGCGCTGGGCAGACCATTGCCGGCAAGGCTGAGGTCACCGTCACGGTTCAGGCGGACCCGGGGGACGAGCCGGCCACGGTCGTGGTCAGCATCACGGGCAGCAACCAGTACCTGGGCAGCGGAACCGTCAAGCAGGCCTTCAGCCTGAGTCCGGGGGACTGTCTGCCGTCGTGCACTCTGCACGCGACCCTCGACACCGACGCCACCCAGCAGTTCGGAGGCCCGGCGAACGGGGTGGACGCGCCGCTCGTCAACGACGGTTCGAACACCGTCCACGTCGAGGTGAACAGCCCCCGCCCCAGGACGGTCACTGCCGACGCCGCCGTCACCGTCGACAACCAGCGGCCGGTCACCACCCTGCCCGACCTGCCCGGAGCCGACGCCTGGACCACGTACAAACCCATAGGCCTGTCCGCGGACGCCGAGTTGTCCCTACGGGCCACCGCGGTCGGTGGCAACGGCGTGTCGCGCGTACGCTACTTCAGCTCCAACGGCAGCTGGCCGGCTGCCACCGACCTGACCGCCCCCGACGGCGACGGCCTGTGGACCACCACGCTGGACACCAGCGCGATCAAGCCGGGCCTGTGGAACGAGGTCTACGTCGTCGCCTACGACAGCGACGGCCGCGCCGGCTCCCCGGTCCGCGCCGACACTCTGGTCGACCACGGCTTCACGATCACGCCGAAGCTCGCCGCCCTGCTCCACCCCGACGACGGGCCGGTGAACATCGACTACGCCTACCCCTCGGCGCTCAACAAGACGTTCCCGTCCAACCTCAACTACGCCTACCCGGTCAGCACCACCGTGTCCCTCGACGGCACGGTACGCACGACGACGCCGGTCACCGACTACACCTACGCAGGCAACCCCGCCGGCTTCGTCGCCGGACTCGGTGACGGCCAACTTCCCTACGGCGCCCACACTCTGACCTTCGACTCGGTCGACGACCGGGGCGCTCACGGCCGGGTGGACCTGCCGGTCAGGGTCGTGTCCGCCGTCGAGCCGACCTGGACCGACGGCTTCCAGAACTTCCCCGTCGCCGGGCACAACCAGACGTTCGTCGCCACGACCGCCGCCGCCGACGGCATCAGCCGTGCCGAGCACTGGACCCTCGCCGTCGACGGCACCCAGGTCTCCTCCGGCGACTACCCCGCGCAGCCCTCGGGTACCTGGAAGGCCACCACCCCCGGGCTGCACGACGTCACGCTGACGATTGTCTCCCAGTACGGCGACACCACCACCCGTGGCCTGCCCCTCCGTGTCCTGGCCGCCACGACGACCCAGCTGACCGGACCGGGCACCAGCACCTATGGCAGCAAGGCGACCTACACGGCGACGGTGAGCCAGACAGGCGCGAAGCCCGCGCCCGGAGCCAAGGTCGGCTTCCAGTACAAGCGGGCCGGCACCACCACCTGGAAGACCCTCGCCACCGTCACCGCGGACGGCACGGGCAAGGCGTCCTTCAGCACGACCGCCAAGTACAACGGCTCCTGGCGTGCCGTCACCGCGGCCAAGAACCTGGCGTGGGCGACCTCGACAAGCAAGACCGTCACGTCGCACGTCAAAGCCGTCCTCACCATCAGCAGTCCGAAGACCACCGCGGTCCACGGAAAGCCGGTGTCTTTCACCGCGCACAGCTCCCCCTACGTCAAGGGCACCACACTGCGCTTCCAAGCCCGGCAGAAGGACGGCACGTGGGTGACGCTCACCAGCAGCACCCTCTCCAGCACCGGCAGCGCCACTACGAAGATCACCTTCTCCCATGCCGGAACATGGACCCTCCGCGTCTACCGCCCGGGCACGACCGACCTGACAGCCACGTCCTCCTCGTCCTGGACGGTCAGGGTCAGCTGACTCCGAGATTTGCGCCGCACCTCCCAGCTGGTCGTGGCCGAGCTCTCCAGTCGATCGCGCGCAGCGAGTTCCCTGATCAGAGCAGTCGGTCACGTGTGGGTTTACGTAGTTTCCCCGATGTCGTTGATCCAGAATTCCGGGAGCGTGGTCGTGCGCCGCTGCCCACAACTCCGGGCCGGCCCACACGGCGGAGCGTGCGGCGCGACGCAGAAGGAGGACAGGCGCATGGCTTCTCGGCCACCGGACGATGCCCCGCTCACCGACCCGGCGGACGAGGCGGACCTCCTCTGGATTTCGGTCAAGCCCGACAACGGGACCAGCAAGGCCCTACTGATCAAGGGGTCGCCGCTCATCGCCATCGGGGCACTGCGTTTGGGTCTCATGATGGCCGCGGGGCGCGGTACGTCAGCGGGGTCAGGGACGGCGGGCCTGGTGATCGGGATCCTGGCAGTGCTATTCCCGCTGCTCTGGGTCGGGGCGCTGATCGGCCTGCGCTGGGCCAACGCCGGCATCCTCCTGAAAGACGGCGTCCTGACGTTGCGCGACCGATGGAACCGCAAGGTTCTGCACGCCCCAGTGTCCTCCCTCACGGGGCTGCATACGGTCAGGGCGCCCATCGACGGTCCGCACGACAGCCGGATCGTCATCACCTCCAGAGCCCACCGGCCCGTACTCATCGACCCCCGACTCTGGGACGCGGAAGGGCTCCGGGAACTGTGGCAGCACCTGCGTCTTCCCTTCCAGGACCACGGTTTCCTCAACTGGCCTCTACTGAAGAAGCGCTTTCCCGGGATACCTACGCCGTGGCGTCACGTCCACATCGTCCTGTCCACCCTGCTCATCGTGCTCGGCGGCATCGCATACATCGCCCTGGTGGTGAACCTTCCCTTCCTCCTGTGACCGGCCGGGTACCGCGACAATGGAATTTGAGGCTGTCCGGCGAAAGGCTGGACGCCCAGGCGGTGCACACGCTGACGGCGGAGGCGATAGCCCTCAACCGGCAGTTGCTGAGATCGACAAGCGCATCGAGGCAGGTTTCCGGGACCATCACACCATTCAAGTGATCGCCAGCCTCCCGGATAGGGCGCGCCTCTCTAGGCTTGCCCCGTGAGAGTGCCGACGGCGAACTGCGGATGGTGCGGTGCTTTCGCAGCGATGCAATTCGTTCCGTTCAGTGTGACGGCGACTGGCCGGAACGCAGTTGTGTCCAAGGCCCCGACGGACGTCCGCGGGGCTGCTCCGACGTTCTGGGAGATGTACACCTGCCCGTCCTGCGGCGAGCATCGCACTGGTTGCCCGCCAAGGCGACGAGAACGACGGCGTCTTTCTGCGGTGGGTTCCCGACAGGCCTCCGGTGACGACAGCTTGGGGAACTGCCGCAGTATCCGGCCCGTCGCGCCGCTGGGCCGGCCGGTCGCCACCTACTTCCGATAGGGCTGTTGCCGCACGCGGTGGGGCTTGGCCACCTCCCGTGCTACAGGGCGGGGTTCAGGTAGGGGGCCACGTACCGAGCGAGCGGGCCAGCCGGTCGCTCTGGTCTCGGGAAATGCCCTGAGCTATGCGTGTTCCGCACCGAGGACTTCCGGGCTCGTCGCAGCAGAGGATGCCGGCGAAACCTTCCTCGCCACCGGAGAGCGGGGACGTGGGCGGCAGCGACCATCCGGCCGGCTTCCAGTATGGATGGTCCAGAAGCAGGGCGTCGATCAGTCGGTGGGTTTCTGTCTCTGGTGCTCCTGCCCACGTGAGGGCGCCGCGCAGCACGTCCGCCGCGTCGGTGGGCAGATCGCTGTCTCCCAGGGCGGGCAGGAGGAGGAGCAGGCGAGCGCTCGGGTCGTGGACGCCGGGGGCCGCCAGTTCGGTGGTGCGAGCGATGTGGATCAGCTCGCGCCACGACAGGCCGGGGCCGGCCTGGTGTCCGTCGAGCGTCGCCAGGTGTCCAAGGCGATCCCACGAGGGATGCGTCACGAGGTACTCGGTCCCCGCGTCGTCGGCAAGATTGCGCGCCAACACAACGGCGCTGTGGCCTTCGCTGAAAGGGATCCGGAAAACCGGCCACCGCTCCTGGTTCGCCAGGCCTTCGTACGCCGCGTCGGCGTCAGCCTCGTCCGCGCCGAACCAGGCCGGATCGGGCTCGTCGTCCTCCGTTTCACACAGCCACATCAGATAGGCAGCCCAGTACCCCGGCAAGGACAGCAGCTCTTCCCCGGCAACGAGCGGGGCATCGTCATATCCGTCGATCAGCACCCGTACAGGCTGCCAGCTACCGACGACAGCACTGCGACCGCCCCTGCACGCAACGATTGGTGCTGCTTCGTCCAGAAAGGACCGGCGTCAATTCGTCGTGGAGGCGCCAGGGTCGAGATCGAAGCCGCTGGCTGCAGTGAGTTTCTCGACGAACGTCCTGAAGTCACTGGCCAGTGTGAGTTCCGTGTCGAGTTCGGTGTCGAACCAGGTGACCGAGGGGTCGCCCTCCGGACCGCAAACTCGGTAGTCCAGACCGATCCAGCAATGTCCATCGCCAGAGAGAAGCACGATCGGCGATGGCAGCCCCCACTCCTTGACCAAGTACGGCGTATCAAGCAACGACGTCACCTGTTCGAGTCCCCCAATTCCCATCAGGGCATCGAAGGCGACGTGGTCCTTGCTCCACGACGTCGGCCGGCTGGTGGGGAACGCATCGTGATCAGCAGCCACGGTGCCGCCGTTCTGAACCCGCAGAAGATCAAGCAAAGCCGAGGGCAGCGTCACCCCGAGCACACGCTCGGCTTCTCGCACCGTCTCGTCCGTCAGCGGCGGCTGGACGCCGTAATCAACGCCAGCCCAGAACGTCGCCTGGATCTCATCGAGTCGCGCCATGACAGGCAGCCTACGACTCAACTGGAAGATCCTTTATTGGTCCGGAAAATCTATTTCAAGCAGATCAACGACACGGTCGAGCATGCCGCCGGAGACCGGATGCTTGCCGTGACCGCTGACCGACTCCGCAGATGGGCGGGCAGCCGCGGCGTGGCCGGACGCCTCGGAGGGGACGAGTTCGCTCTCGCTGAACGGATCGCTGCACCGGAGACCACGACCGGCATCCCGAACCCGACCACGATGCGGCACCTGCAACCTGGGAGGCCTGACACAGTGCCATCGACAAGGGCCAGCCGCTCCTCCTGGGGCATGCCGCTTCGCCGTTCGGCCCGAGCGATGTCCAATGATCATCGGCCGCCTACCAGGCAGCCGCCTTGATCACATCCACGGCGATGTCCCCGACCAACCGTCCGTCGGTCGGGATACGGACCGTGCCCGCCGGAGCCCTCTCGCCCAGTTCCCGTGCGTTCCGCAGGCTCCGTTCGATGTGGGCGGTGAGCTGCGAGCCGATTTCGCGTTGGGCGAGGCGTTCCCGCACGGTCGTCTCTCCTGCCGTGAGCAGTACGCAAATGGTTCTGACCTTGTCTCCGCCCATGGCCCGGCTGATCATCGGCGCTTCCAGGATGCTCACCGTGTTCGAGTAGATGAGGCGCTGCTGGCCGAGAGCGGCGTAGTTCGACCAGACCGCCGCGGTGTTGCGTTCGGTGATGGCAGCGCGGTGAGGGTCGTCCTGTGGGGCCGGATGGATCTGGTCCATGTAGTCGCCCTCGATCAGACAGTGCGCCGTTCCCCTCTCTTGCAATGCCGCAGATACCTCCCATGCAACGGTCGTCTTGCCGACACCGGCCCCACCACTGATGAGCAACAGTTCGTAAGCAGTCATGGATGGGCAGCCTGACAGAGTCCGGACTGCCCGGTCGACCGGAAATAGACGGGTTGCCGTTGAAGACCGTGACACGGAAGCTCCCACCATGCAGATGCACGCCGACCAGCTGACGGTTGGCTCTGAACGGTTTCTCTGGCCCAGAGGAACGAGTCTGGTGGCCCAGGGGCTTGATCGGGAATTGAGTGTTCGTCAGAAGTGGACCCGGGGGCGTCCTGTGGTGGGAGCATCGTTGTGCTGCCGACAGTCGGGGCCTGGATGGACGGCCTAGTGCCCCGCGTCTACATCTCGTTTACGGGCGGAGGCTGCGGACGTTACGGTCGTGAACGTGATGAGCCCACCGGTGCTTACGGACTTGGTCGTCGTCGGCTCCGGCATTGTCGGCGCATCGGTGGCCTATCACGCCGCCCGGGCGGGCGCCACCGTGACGTTGGTCGACGCCGGGCGGCCAGGCGCCGGCGTGACGGCGGACTCGTTCGCCTGGGTCGGATCGTCCGGCGTGCCCAAAGTGCCCTCCGCCGGGCTGCGGGCCACCGCAACGGCGGAGTACCACCGACTCGGGGCCGAATTGCCGGGACTCCCGGTGACCTGGTCCGGCTCGCTGAGCTGGAACAGGCAGGACAGCGCGCCGGACGCCGGACCAGAGCAGACGATCGTGGACGCGGCCACCGTAGCGACGCTCGAACCCAACCTTCGGCGGCCTCCGGAGTGGGCTGTCTGGGCGCCAGGTGACGGCGCTGTTGACTCGGTGGGCGTGACAGAGCGGCTGGTCGCGGCCGCTCGCACCCATGGAGCCCGGGTACATCTGGACACGCCGGTTACCGCGGTCCGCCGGGACACGGCCGGCCGGGTCGCCGGGGTCGAGACGACAGCAGGCCCCCTCTCCGGTGCGACGGTGGTGCTGGCGGCCGGAGTTGCCACGGCCGCGCTGGGCGCGCCGCTCGGGGTGCACGTTCCGGTTGAACCGTCGCCGTGCCCGCTGTTCCGGCTCAGCGCCCCGGCCGGTCTGGTCCGCACTGTCGTCAACAATGAGGACTTCGATCTTCGGCAGGTCGCCGCGGACCAGCTGGTCGCTGCCGCGGACTCGCCCGAACGGACTCTTGCCGCCATCCGATCCACTTTCCACGGCGCCGGGAGCGTCGAGCTGATCAGCACCCGACTCGGAGTGCGCCCGATGCCGACCGACGGTGAGCCGATCGTCGGCCCGGTCGCCGAGGTTCCCGGCCTCTACTTGGCAGTGATGCACTCGGCGGTCACGCTCGCCGCTGCCGTGGGCCGCCTGGTCGCGCGGGAGTTGGTCGACGGAACCGTGGAGTCGGTTCTGTCAGGTTGCCGCCCGGATCGCTTTTGACGAGCCCGATGGGGTGGGCGATTCTCCCAATCGCTCCTTTGCCCGAGCAAGATCAAAAGGAGCGACACGAGGGTCCGACGTGCCGATTCGACTCGCAGAACTTGTTCTCGCTCAAAGGCGGGTTCGGGGTACTTCTGAGAATCGCTTGTTACCGCATCGGGGGGGGCATGACGGTCCGTCAAGAGGCTTCCCGGAACGGCGCCGACGATGTCGAGCGCCCCCCTGTCGGCGCTGCACCGTCGGACCGGGATCGCCGTCGCGCGCCGGCGCGGTCGGGCGGCACTTGCCACACCGGCCGCTGCTCCGGTTGGGCAACTGGTCCCTGCACGTGGCGGCAGGTCCGCCGCCGAGTCGCCGCCGGCTTTGGCGAGACGGTCGTGGCACCGGCCTGCCGGCATGATCCTCAGGAGTGCGGCGCCAGGTGTTCCTCGATGATCAGTCCCGCAGGTGCCGTAACCGATGCTGTCCGGCCGTCGGTGCCGATGGCGACGTCGAGTCGTTCTCCGGCGAGGGTGAGCCCTGTGACGGTCAGCGCGCCGACAGACAGTGGGCCTGTCGGGCGGAGGTGGAGGCGGCCTGCGGGTACGTCGGGGTCCAGTCCGGTCAGTGCGGTCATGACGGCGATGGCCGCTGCCGCTGACCAGGCTTGCGGTCGGCAGGCGGCCGGGTAGGGGACCGGTGCGGGGGTGTCCGTGCGGGCGTCGCCGCCCCAGAGTTCGGGGAGCCGGTAGTCGAAGGCGGGCGCTGCGTCGAGTATGCCCTCGATGAGCCGTGCGGCGGCTTTGGGGTGGCCGGTGCGGGCGAGGCCGGTGACGGCGATGGCGGTGTCGTGCGGCCAGACGGTGCCGCAGTGGTAGCGCAGTGGGCCGAAGCCACCGGATGTCGACGACATCGTCCGGAGCCCGTAGGCGTCGGACATGTCGGGGGCGGCGAGCCGTGCGGCGACGGCGGCATTCTCGTCGGCGTTGAGGATGCCGGTGGCCAGGAGGTGGCCCATGTTGCTCGTCACGGCGTCAACGGGGCGGCCGGAGCCGTCGAGTGCCATGGCCGGGTAGGGGCCGTGCTGGTCGGAGACCCAGAACCGGGCGCGGAAGCGGTCGGCGAGGTCGGACGCGAAGGTGCGCCAGCGGTCGCCGTCGGGCAGTTGGAAGGCGTCGAGGAGTGCCGCGCCGGCGAGGGCCGCCTCGTAGGCGTAGCCCTGTACCTCGGCGAGAGCTAGAGGCGCTTCGGCGAGGCGGCCGTCGGCGAAGCGGGCGGCGTCGCCGGAGTCCTTCCAGCCCTGGTTGGCCAGCCCGTTTCCGGTGTGGTCGATGTAGGACAGGAACCCGTCGCCCGCTTGGGCTGCGGCCTCGATCCAGCCGAGTGCCGCTGTGAGCGCGGGCAGCAGGGGTTCGATGTCATCGGCGGGCAGGCCCCAGCGCCAGGCGTCGTGGAGCAGGCAGATCCACAGGGGCGTCGCGTCGACTGTGCCGTAGTAGACAGGCGGCAGGCGCAGGCCCTGGCCGTCGTCGAAGAGTCCGCGCCGGATTTCGTGGAGGATCTTGCCCGGTTCTTCCTCCGCCGCCGGATCGGTGCGGGTCCCCTGTTGGGCGGCCAGGGTGCGCAGGGTGCCCAGGGCGAGGTCGGTGCCCAGGGGCAGGAGCATCCGTGCGGCCCACAGGCTGTCCCGGCCGAAGAGTGTGAAGAACCACGGCACGCCTGCGGCGAGGAAGGTGTCTCCGGGTGCGGCGGGTGTGGCCATGCGCAGCGAGTGCAGGTCGTCCAGGCTCTGCGCGACGAGGGCGGGCAGTCGGCGGTCGTCGGCAGTGATGTCCGGCCGCTGCCAGGTGGGCTTGTGGCCGGCGGCCGTGACGACCGCCGTCGTGTCGGACACCTCGACGGTCAGGTGCAGGTCGGCGCTCTCGCCGGGCTTGACCGTGAGGGTCCAGGTCAGGGTGGAACGCTCGGCGTCGGGCGTCGCGCCGCGGGCGCTCACGGCGATGGCGACTGCGTCATCGCTCCAGCGCAACACGCCTGCGCCGGAGCGCAGTTCGCTGCTCGGCCCGGCGGGGGAGCGAGGGGGCAGACCCGCCTTGGCGTGCTCCAGTGTCACGAGGTCTCCGGCGACCTCGACGCGGACGGCAAGATGCACCGGCGTCGTCGCGGTGGAGCGGACGGTCAGCTGTTCGGTGAGCCGGCCGGGCGTGACGGTGCGCTGTCGGTCGACGCGGACGGTCGGGTCGGGGACGGCGTCGCCGAGCGCCTGGGCCAGGCCGACGAAGCGGCTGCGGCCGGGTCCGTCCGCCGCGTGCATGACCGCGACGACCGGAAGCCAGTCCCCGCCCGCGCGTGCCTCGGCCTCGCTTTCAGCCTCGCTGTTCCCGCGGGCAGCGGGAGGCGCCTTCCCCGCGTGCTCGCCCGACGGTGCGTGGTCGGGCCGCAGCGTTACGCGCAGCAGACTCAGCGCCCGTAGGTCGGCGTGGAAGAGCCCGTGTACGCCGGCCCCGGGAGCGGAGGCGTCCAGGTTGCCGTCCGGCGCGGACAGCACGACGGTCGGGGCGGCGAGAGTGACCGCGAGATCGTGCAGGAGCGGCTGCCGTTGGGGTGAAGTCATGGAAGCTCCGTCCGGTGCCCTCGTGTGTCGTGGGCGGTGGTGGGGGGCGGTTTGTGACCGCGCCGACTCTTGACAGCCTGCGCGGCGATCGCCACAGTAACCGATTAGAACGCTAAATTTAACGTTCAAATCGAACGGGACGGCGACACGCTGCGGCACCACCAAGGCGGATACGCTGCGGCGCAGTGGACTTATGGAGGTGGCTTCGCGATGGCGCGAGTAACACTCGAGAGCGTGGCGCGGCATGCCTCCGTGTCGACACAGACCGTGTCCAACGTGATCAACGCTCCGCATCGGGTGCGTCCAGAGACGCTGGCCCGGGTGCAGGCCGCCATCAAAGAGCTCAACTACCGCCCCAACCAGGCTTCCCGGACGCTGCGGACCCGGCGTTCACGTCTGATCGGTGCCCGCATCGAGCCAGTGGGCGATGGCGTCAACGGCGCCGTTCTCGCCCAGTTCCTCCAGTCGCTGACCGCTCGGACCCAGGAGGCCGGCTACCGGATCGTGGTGTTCACGGCGACCGACGACGACCACGAGTGCTCCCTTTACGAACAGCTTCTCGAGGATCACGATCTCGACGCCTTCGTCCTGCACGCCACTCACGCCGGCGACCGCCGGACGGAGTGGCTTGCCGAGCGCCGGGTGCCGTTCGTGACCTTCGGCCGCCCCTGGGGGGCCGAACCCGAGGCGGCCGAGCGGCATGGCTGGGTCGATGTCGACGGCGCGCAAGGGACCCTTGCCGCGACCCGGCACCTCATCGAGAGCGGCCACCAACGGATCGCGTTCCTCGGCTGGCCGGAAGGGCCGCGAGGATCAGAGGTCGGCGATGACCGGCGCAGCGGCTGGGCCGCGCTTTTGGCCGTGTCCGGGATCGACGCCCCTGCCGGTTACGACATGGGCGTCCCCGACGGGCTGGATACCGGCCGCAAAGCCGCTGCGGCGATGCTCGACCTGCCCAGTCCGCCGACGGCGATCGTCTGCGCGAGCGACTCGCTGGCGCTCGGGGCCTGGACCGAGATCACCGCACGCGGGCTGCGCCCCGGGGCGGATGTCGCGGTGGTCGGCTTCGACGACTCGCCGACGGCGGCGGTCGTCGGCCTGAGCAGCGTGGCGCAGCCGTACGACGAAGCCGCCGCCGCCTGTCTGCGGATGCTCCAGGAACTGCTGGCGACTCCCAAGCCGCCGACCGTCCCGCCGCCCCCGATCCTGCTGCCGCCCCGGCTCGTCGTCCGGGCCAGTGGCTGAGCCGTCCCACGGCACCCACACCCTTTTCACACCCTGCCGAGCGGCTCCGTGGCCCGCTCAGCGAACACCCGCGATCCCGCTCGTAGCAGCAGTGCAGCGACCGGGATGCGGTCCCCTCTACCACCGGCGCGTCAGGCCGGCCTGCGCAAGGAGATTTATCATGAGAAATACCCGTACACGCTGGGCTGTTGGTGGCGCCGCGCTGCTGTCGCTCAGCCTGTCGGCGTGTGGCGGCAGCGGCTTCGACAGCGGCACCGACAGCCAGCAGTCGGCCGGTCCCGCCTCGATCAAGGTCCTCATCGCCTCCAGCGGCGACGCCGAGACGAAAGCCGTCACGGACGCCGCCAACGCCTGGGCGACGAAGTCAGGCAACAAGGCGACCGTCACCCAGGCCCAGGACATCAACCAGCAGCTCGGCCAGGGCTTCGCCTCGAACAACCCGCCAGACGTCTTCTACGTCGACGCCGCCCGCTTCGCGACGTACGCCAGCGCCGGCAGTCTCGAACCGTACGGCGACAGCTTCGCGGGGAAGGACGACTTCTATCCCGCGCTGCGTCAGGCGTTCACCTACAAGAGCAAGCTCTACTGCATCCCCAAGGACTTCTCCACGCTGGGCCTGCAGATCAACACCGCGGCGTGGGCGAAGGCGGGCCTGACCGCCGCCGACTACCCCACCACCTGGCCGCAGCTGGCGGCCGTGGCGAAGAAGCTCACGACGGGCAAGCAGGTCGGTCTGGCATTGGGCGACACACGTGACCGGATCGGCGCCTTCATGGTCCAGGCCGGCGGCTGGGTCACGAACAAGGACGCCACCAAGGTCACCGCGGACTCTCCCGAGAACCTCAAGGCCCTGAAGTTCGTCCAGTCCCTACTCGCCGACGGTTCGACCAAGTACCCCAAGCAACTCGACTCCGGCTGGTCGGGCGAAGCGTTCGGCAAGCAGAAGGCCGCCATGGCGATCGAGGGTAACTGGATCGCCGGCGCCATGAAGAGCGACTACCCGAACGTCAAGTACACGACGGTCCCTCTGCCTGCCGGTCCCACGGGCAAGAAGGGCACGCTCGCCTTCACTCAGTGCTGGGGCATCGCGGCCAAGAGCAAGCACAAGGCCGCGGCCATCGACTTCGTCAAGGCGATGACCGCGAAGGACAACCAGCTGACCTTCGCCAAGGCGATCGGCGTGATGCCGTCGCGGCAGTCCGCCCAGGCCGAGTACGTCGCCCAGTTCCCGCAGGACAAGGCGTTCATCGACGGCGCCGCGTATGCCCAGGCCCCGGTGAACGTCGCGAAGATCGACCAGGTGCTCGCCGACTTCGACACCGGCCTTCAGGGGCTGCCGGGCGCCGACCCGAAGCAGATCCTCGCGCGGCTTCAGAAGAACGCGCAGGCGGTCGTAGGCCAGTAGCCCGGATATCGCGGACAGTGCGGACACGAACAAAGCGAGAGTGAACCTGCGATGAGTGAACCGAATCCCGGGCCCGCCCAGGGCCCGGGCGGCGGCCCGGCACCGGCCCACCCGGCAGGCGTAGCCAAGGCCGACACCCCGTCATCCGCGCTGCGCGGACGCCGCAAGGGCAGTGGAGGATCTGGTGGAAGTCGCCGCACGCGAACCCCCCGCGGCGGTATCCGAGGCCGGGAAGGTCTGGCCGGCTGGCTGTTCGTCTCACCCGTCATCGTCGTACTCGGACTCTTCCTGGTCGTGCCGATCGTCATGGCGCTGTGGGTGAGCCTGTCCGACTGGAACGGCCAGGGCAGCCCCTTCTCCTCAGGCGTGCACTTCGCCGGCGCACAGAACTACGAGCAGATCGTCACCAAACCCGGCCTGGCGCAGAGCGACTTCATGACGAGCCTGCGCAACAACGCCTACTACGTGCTCTTCGTTGTGCCGCTGCAGACCGCGCTCGCGCTGGGCCTGGCTCTCCTGGTCAACGGCAGACGATTGAAGGGCAAAGGGTTCTTCCGTACCGCGTACTACTTCCCGTCGGTGACGAGCTCGGTCGCGATCTCGGTCGTCTTCCTGTTCATCTTCTCCTCCAGCGGAGTGGTCAACGCCCTGCTCGAGAAGATCGGAGTCAACGGACCCGCCTGGTTCGCCGACCCTCGCGGCATCATCCATCTCGCCCTCGGCGCCCTGGGCATGAACACCGACGCGCCCCCGTCCGCACTCGCCGACACCACCGTCGGCGGCCTGTCCCTGTGGGACTGGATCTCCGGCCCCAGCGTCGCCATGACCGCGATCATCGTGCTGGTGGTGTGGACGACGGCGGGGACGTTCATGCTCATGTTCCTCGCCGCGCTCCAGGACATCCCCGTCGAGGTCGAGGAAGCCGCCGAGATCGACGGCACCGGGCGCTGGCAGCGGTTCCGCCACGTCACGCTGCCCATGCTCAAGCCGACCCTCTTCCTCGTCCTGACCCTCGGACTCATCGGCACCTGGCAGGTCTTCGACCAGATCTACGTCATGAGCCAGGGCAGTCCGGGCAAGACGACACTGACCCCCGCGTTCCTCTCTTACCAGACCTCGTTCATCAACAACGAGTGGGGACAGGGCAGCGCCATCGCCTTCATCCTCTTCGCGATCATCGTCGTGATGACACTCCTGCAGCGGTTCGTCCTGCGCGACAAGGACGAGGCCCGCGCCAGGGCCGCTACACGGCGCGCGGCGAGAGCGGCCCGCTCCGGGTCCGGCCCGACCGCGGAGACTGCCTGATGCCCCGCACCCGTGCAGCGGCCCCCTGCCCACAACGCGGAACCGACGCAACCTCGCCCACCACCGCAGCCGCACCGGCGGCCACCCCCGACGTCCACAGAGGCACGCGATGAGCACACATCCCAAGCTTGCCGGCAAAGACACCGCAGCGCCCGCAGACGGCCTGCACGCGACCCGTGGGAAAGGCAACCGCACACGACGCGGCGGCCTCACCCGGGCGCTCGGCTACACGGCCCTCGTCCTCGTCGCGATGCTCTACATCTACCCGTTCCTCATCCAGCTCGCGACAAGCTTCAAAACCGACGCGGACGCCACCAACAACCCGCTGTCACTGTGGCCGCAGCACTTCACGACAGCCGCCTTCAGCCGGCTCGCCGAAGCGGACTACCCCCGCTGGTTCGCGAACTCCGCCATCGTCGCGCTGTTCGTCACCGCAGGCCGCGTCTTCTTCGACTCCCTCGCCGGATACGCACTGGCCCGGCTGCGCTTCCCCGGCCGGGGCGCACTGTTCGCCGCCGTCATCGCGGTCATGGCCGTGCCCGGCGTCGTCCTGCTCATCCCGAAATTCCTCGTCCTCAACCAGATCGGGATGTACGACTCCTACTCCGGCATGATCGTCCCGCTGCTCGCGGATGCCGCGGGGGTGTTCATCATGAAGCAGTTCTTCGAGTCGATCCCTGTCAGCGTCGAGGAAGCCGCCCGCATCGACGGCGCGAGCACCTTCCGGACCTTCTGGTCCATCGTGCTGCCGATGGCCCGGCCCGCACTGCTCACCCTGACCATCCTGTCGTTCCAGGGATCATGGAACGAACTGGGCCACTTCATCGTGTCCCGGCAGAGCCCGGACCTGAACACCCTCACCACCGGGGTCGCCTCACTCGTCTCCGGCCAGCTTGGCTCGGGCAACCAGTACCCGCTCAAACTCGCGGCCACCCTGCTCATGACCATCCCGGTGGCCCTCGTGTTCTTCGCCTTCCAGCGGCACTTCGTCCGCGGCGGCACATCCGGCGCGACCAAGGGCTGACCGGGCCGGCGCCCCGAGTGATCAACCATCAACAACGCGTCTGTGTATTCCGACAGGACCGAGCCCCATGAGCAACCCAACCCGCACCAACGACGTCACGCACGACGCCGCGAACGACTCCTGGTGGCGCTCCGCGGTCATCTACCAGGTCTACATACGCAGCTTCGCCGACGGCGACGGTGACGGAACCGGCGACATCGCCGGCCTGCGCTCCCGCCTGCAGTACCTGGCCTACCTCGGTGTCGACGCGATCTGGATCAACCCCTGGTACCCGTCCCCGCTTGCCGACGGCGGCTACGACGTCTCCGACTTCCGCGACATCCACCCCGCCTACGGCACCCTCGAGGACGCCCGGAAGCTGCTCGCCGAGGCCCACCAGCTGGGCCTGCGAGTGATCCTGGACATCGTCCCCAACCACGTCTCCGACCAGCACGCCTGGTTCCAGCAGGCGTTGGCGGCACCGCCCGGCTCCCCGGAAAGAGAGCGGTTCGTCTTCCGTGACGGCAGGGGCGAGGGCGGATCCCTGCCCCCGAACAACTGGTACGCGGCCTTCGGCGGTTCCACCTGGACCCGCACGCCGGACGGCCAGTGGTACCTCCACCTCTTCGCCCCCGAACAACCCGACCTCAACTGGGACAACGCCGAGGTCCGGGCCGAGTTCGAGTCGATCCTGCGCTTCTGGTTCGACCTGGGCGTCGACGGCTTCCGGATCGACGTCGCCCACGGCATGGCCAAGGACCCGGCCCTCCCGGACCTTGGCCTGACGGAGTTCTCCGTCATCGCCGGCGAGGGCCAGGAAGGTCACCCGCACTGGGACCGCGACGACGTCCACGACATCTTCCGCAGCTGGCGAGTCATCGCCGACAGCTACCCCGACCCCCGCGTCTTCGTCGCCGAGGCCCACGTCCGCCCCGGCCGCCTGGCCGACTACCTCCGCCCCGACCAACTCCACACCGCCTTCAACTTCGACTTCCTCAAGTGCGCCCTGGAGGCGGACAAGCTGAGGGAGGTGATCGACCGCACGATCACCGATCTGGCGAAGGTCGGCGCCCCCGCCACCTGGGTCCTGTCCAACCATGACGAAGCCCGCCACGTCACCCGCTACGGCCGCGCCCACACCGGTGTCACGACCCCGATGCGCGACCAGGGCCACTCCACCGATCTCGCCCTCGGAACCCGCCGAGCCCGAGCGGCGGCCCTGCTGATGCTGGCCCTGCCCGGAGGCGCGTACATCTACCAGGGCGAGGAACTCGGCCTCTACGAGGTCGAAGACCTCCACGAGTCGGTCCTCCAAGACCCCACCTGGGAACGTTCCGGCCACACCGTCCGAGGCCGCGACGGCTGCCGCGTCCCCCTCCCCTGGACCGGCGACACCCCTCCCTTCGGCTTCGGCACGTTCGTGTCCGCCGCCCCCTGGCTTCCCCAACCCGACGCCTGGAAGTCCTACACCGCCGAAGCCAACCAGGCCGACCGCACTTCCATGCTCCAGCTCTACCGCTCCGCCCTGCGCCTGCGCCGCACCAACCCGGGCCTGCGGGGCGAGGAGTTCCGCTGGCTGGACAGCCCGCCAGGCACGCTCCTCTTCGAACGCGGCACCGGACTGCTGTGCGCGGTCAACCTCTCCGACCAGCCGATCCCGCTCCCCGACGCCAGCAGCCCCCTCATCGCGTCAGGACCGCTGGGCAAGGACGGGGTGCTGCCACCGGACACCACGGTCCTGCTGCACCGGGACTGACGGACGGCGAGAGGATCACCACAGACGACATCCCACGCGCGCGCAGCCGCGCCCCCATGCGCCAGGGCCTGTCCGGTGTTCACTCCCCGCTGATCGGACAGGCCCTGGTCCATCTGTGGGCGCCCGGTGGAGCCAGGAAGCCCTCGCAATGACCTCATGAGTTCTGTGGACACCGGACAGCCCCGCACCCTGTCCATAACACTGTGCGCACCACTCCTGGCAAGATCGTGTCTTGGCTGGATCAGGAATGCCCTCGGCCCTTGGCATGACGCCGGTGGGCAGGGCATGACCACCGTTACGGCGCCTTTGCGGAGAAACGTCCAAAAATTTTGCGTTCTGTCACGAATGTGGGTGTGGGGTATGCGTGCCCGGCTACCCGTGCGCCATGGTGCGGACTTTGAAACGGAATGGAAGGCACGGCGGGTACGCCGCGGCAGGCCAGAGGGCCGAGACCGTGCGGGCACCTGAGGCCGGGCCGGATGAGCAGGTGGAGCGGCAGGCGCCGGATACTCCGACGGATCTACCCAAGCGCTCCTGGGGGGCGGTGCTGAAAGGCACCTTGAAGGAGTTCAAGAAGGATGAGCTGACCGACCGGGCGGCGGCACTGACCTACTACGGGATCCTGGCGCTGTTCCCGGCTCTTTTGGCGTTGATCTCACTGCTGGGGATCGTCGGGCAGTCGGCGTCGCAGCAGGTGCTGGACAACATCCAAAAGCTCGCCCCGGGCGCGGCGCGGGACGTGTTGAGTAACGCGGTCAAGCAGATGCAGGGCAATGCCGGGATCGGCTCGGTGATGGCGATCGTGGGTCTGGTGCTCGCGGTGTGGTCGGCGTCCGGGTATGTCGCGGCGTTCATCCGCAGTGCGAATGCGGTCTACGACGTCCCGGAGGGCCGCCCGGTGTGGAAGGTGCTTCCCGTCCGCGTCGGCGTGACGGTGGTCCTGATGGTCCTGGCCGTCGTCAGCGCGGTGATCGTCGTGTTCACCGGCAGCCTGGCCCAGCAGATCGGCTCCGCTCTGGGGGTGGGCGACACCGCGCTGACGGTGTGGTCGATCGCGAAGTGGCCGGTACTGGCGGTCCTCGTCACGACCATGATCGCGATCCTGTACTGGGCGACGCCGAACGCGCGGGTGCGGGGCTTCCGGTGGATCACCCCGGGCAGTTTCCTGGCACTGGTGATCTGGCTGGTCGCCTCGGCCGGGTTCGCGCTGTACGTGGCGAACTTCGCCTCGTACAACAAGACCTACGGCACCTTCGCCGGAGTGATCATCTTCCTGGTGTGGTTGTGGATCACGAACCTGGCGATCCTGCTCGGCCTGGAATTCGACGCCGAACTGCACCGCCAGCGCGCCGTGGCCGGCGGTCACCCGGCTGAGAAGGAGCCGTACGTGCAGCCGCGGGACACCCGCAAGTGGGACGAGGAGGACCACCGCCGCCTCGACTGAGGCGCCTGGCAATGTCGCGGACCCCCTCCAGGGCTTGGCCCTGGCGGCCGCGGCGTGCCCGGCAACGGCGAGGCCGATCCATACCGGTGTGTGACAGCGGTACGCACTGTCCCTCCGACGTGGCCGCCGGAGCCGTGATCGGGCTGGCCGCGGCCGCCCCGGTCCGGGCCGCACCCCATCTGCCGTGGCGATGGGTGCTGTGACGGGCGGTGATGCATTACCGGCGGGGGCGCCCGGGCAGCCGGCCCGACGGGAACGAAGGACAGGTGAGCACTCATGACAGCAGATGGTTCTGCCCGCCCGGGCAGCAGCGCACAGGAGCCTGTGGGTGACCTGGTCCAGCGCGCGTCGCAGCAGCTGTCGCAGCTGGTCCGCGACGAGATGCGCCTGGCGCAGGCGGAGATGACCGAGAAGGGCAAGCGGTTCGGCAAGGGCGGCGGCCTGTTCGGCGGCGCCGGCCTGATGGGGGTGCTCACCCTGCAGGCCCTGGTGGCCACCGTGATCGCCGCACTCTCGCTCGTCATGGACGTGTGGGTGGCGGCGCTGATCGTCACCGGCGTGCTGGCCGTCGTCACCGCGCTGATGGCGGCCCTCGGCAAGCAGCAGGTCAGCAAGGCATCCCCGCCGACGCCCGAGCGGACGGTGGACAGCGTCAAGACCGACGTGGCCGAGATCAAGGAGAGGGCACAGCGATGACCGAGAACACGCCGCAGGGTGATGGGGCAACGCCTTCGCCCGAGGAACTGCGCGAGCAGGTGGAGGCGACCCGCGAGGAACTCGGCGAGACCGTCGAGGCCCTCGCCGCGAAGACCGACGTCAAGACCCGCGCGGCGGAGAAGACCACGGCCGTCAAGCAGCAGGTCGCCGCCAAGACCACGCAGGTCACGACCCAGTTGCGAGACAAGGCCACGCACGCGGCTCACGCGGTGCAGGACAAGACGCCCGAGCCGGTGCGTGCCAAGGCCGCCGCGGCCACCGAGCAGGCCCGCCACCAGGCCACGCACCTCGGCGAGCTGGCCCGGGACAAAGCCCCGGAACCTGTCCGTGATAAGGCCGGCCAGAGCCTGCAGGCGGCCCGCGCCAACCGCGCCCCGCTCCTGGCGGCGGCCGGCACGCTCGTTGCGCTGCTGCTCATCCGCCGCGCCAGGAGGCACCGATGAAAGCCTCGAAGATCGCTTACAAGCCGGTCGGCCTGGCCATGGGCGCCCTCAGCGGCGTCCTGGCCGGCGGACTGTTCAAGCAGATCTGGAAACAGCTCGGACACGAAGAAGACGCCCCCGACGCCACCGACGAGCGCCGCACCTGGCGCGAGGTGGTCTCGGCAGCCGTCCTGCAGGGAGCGATTTTCGCCGGAGTCAAAGCCGTCGTCGACCGTGGTGGCGCCACCGCCACCCGCCGCCTGACCGGCACCTGGCCCGGCTGACCCGCCCCTTGACGTCCCCCGGAGGTGGGTTTGCTCACCCGTTGCGGGCGATGCCCGTGGACCAGAGCCGATCTCAGCATGAGACAGGCCTGGAATGGGTGGGTCAATGCGATGCGAGTTCCGTGTCTGCGGCTCGGTCCCGGAGAACGCTGCGGAGACGGGTCCTGAGCTGGACACCGTGATGCTTGGCAGGCAGAGGTCTCCTACGGCACCGTCGTAGACGAGGCGCACCAGTTCGGCCTGCTGGCCCGCTGCCGCATGCTGGGGGAGGGGCCACGGAAATGCGACAGCTGCCGCCTTGATCCGAGCGCGATCAGCGCCTGATCGCACATCACTCGGCCGTGCGTAGAGACACAATCGCTTCTGGCCTCCCGCCCGTTGACGAGAAGCTGTTGGGAATGGACGTCGTACCCAGCCGGATTCGTCCGGCGGGAATGTCTGCCCGGCCGGGTCTGTTGTGGAGGGCGTGGGAGTGAAGGGGACAGTGTCCCCGGGCCTCACCTATTGCCTGCGGGGACGATCGTTCGGCTGAAGCCCCGCAGAGCCTTTCGCCGCGTAGGCGACCGCCCTTCACCCCCACACGTACGGCTGTGGCCCTGACCGGAATCCCGGTCAGGGCCACGTGCATGTGCCGGAGAGATCGCGTAGGCGCCCGTGGGCGGGCTCGCCGATCAGTAGTCCCCGGGGGGTACGGGGTCGCCAGCCCTGAACACGGCGCAGCGGGTGCAGGTGCGGCTGGGCCGTGTCCTCGTTCGCGTTGCGCCGGTACTCGGCGCAGTGCCGCGCCTTCCATGGGTACGGCACTGCGCCACGGACCTGGACCGTTTGCCAGTGAACCTGGATGGCCAGGCATGATCACGACATGAACCAAGCGGAGCAGTTGACACGGGCCGCCAAGGATGGCGACGCGGCTGCGGTGGCACGGGTGCTGAGCGAGGGTCCCGAGGTGGACACCCCGAACGCGGCTCGGCGTACCGCACTGGATCTCGCGGCCGGGGAGGGACATGCCGAGATCGTCCGGCTACTGCTCGCGGCGGGGGCGGACCCGCAACAGCAAACAGGTGAGTACGACTAGACGACGCCTCTGTGCCAGGCAGCGATGCACGGGCACACAGAAGCGGTGAGGGTCCTTCTCGGCGCCGGTGCCCCGACCTGCGCCCAGGGCAGGCTTGGGTACGTGCCGATAGTGCTGGCGGCGACGTCGGGAGACCACGGACACCCGCAGACTGTGGACCTGCTCTTGAACCATGGGACGGACATCGATGCGGTGATGAAGGACAGGACGTCTCTGGAGTGGGCGGCCCTCATCGGGCAGGTGCAGATGGTGCACCATCTGCTCGCTCGCGGCGCAACGCCCGAAGGCACTGGGGGAGGCACACCACCGCGCGCAGCGGTTCCCAAAGGCCGCGGAGCGGTACGCGCTCATCATCGATGCCCTGCATGCCGCTGGTGGCGGGGCTGAACCTCCCTGGCCGCCCACTTCGAGGTGGTCGAATGCCAGGCGCGTCACGGGCTCAACGGCAGATCCTGCCCTCCGGGTGGTCGAGCTGAAGATCCGCGATCACCTGTCCCCGCGGACCCGGCACATCCTGCACGTCGACCCGGACATGCCGCGTAAGTACAGAGTCGATCCGGACGACGCGCCCACGATGGCGCTCGCAGAGCTCCTCGGACATGCAGCGGTGGCGCGCACTCGGACTGACGCGTGTCGACGACGCTCTCGGGGCGTCTGGTCGCTTTCCCACGGGGACTACCGACAGGATTCGGTGATCTCCGGCAACGCGGCGTCTGGCCTGTGGGGATCACGCGCTGGTCCCTACAGATTCCTGGTGAACTTCTGACCGTCGGCTGTCGCTGGTTCGGGTGCTCCGGAGCGCAACCCGTCCGTCAGCTGACGGACGCTCGGGCGCAACCTTCGGGGGTTCTGGCGTGTCCACGTAGTGTGCTGAAGATACGCAGAACCTGGCGGACAGCGGCGGCCGCCGCTGTCGCGACCGCAGCTATGGCGGTCGCAACCCCGGCCGCGCACGCCGCCGGAACGACGCTCGTCCTGGATGCCCAGGAGAACTACTACCTTCCCACCGCGGGCGAGGGCCCGAACCTGGACCTCGGCATCACCGCCTCGGGCGGGGACGCCCATGACGTCTCGGTCGCTGTCGACGCGTCGTCCCTCGCCGGGAAGGCGACGATGGTGATCACGGGGGACTGCGTGAGCACCGGCACTCTGAAGGTCAGGTGCGACGTGGGCCCGCTGTCGGACAGGGAGTCGATCGACCCGTTCTTCCTGAAGCCCACCGCGGCCGCCAAGGCAGGCGACACCGGTGCCATCACCTACACCGCCACCGCCTCCGACGCGGCCACCGTGACAGGGAAGACGGACGTCCTGGTCGGCGGGCCGAAACTCGTCACCCCGCCCTACCCGGCGCTGAAAAGCATCGCGCCCGGCGCCGTCTTCGAGCGCACCCCGGCCTTCGCCAACACCGGCACTGCCTCCGCCGACAAGGGCGTCATGCTGCTGGTTCAGGACTCCGAAGGCGTCTCTCTCGCACATGATCACTCCAACTGCCACTACTCGGACCGGCCCGCCGCCGGCGCCTGGTGCCGGTTCGACACCCCGGTCACGCCCGGCGCGGCCTACGAGACCATCGCGCCGCTGCGCTACACCGCCTCCACGGACACGATGTACGGCTACAACACCTACATGGTGTGGCCGGTCGGCGCCGCCGCGCCCGACTCCTTCAACCCGGCCAATTTCCCCGAGACCGGTACCGGCGCGCCGCTCGGCCTCAAGCCCGTCGCCTCAGGCTCCGGATTCACCGGCTCTGGATACGGCACCTTTGCCACCACTCAACACGCCGACTATCAGGCGGTCGGCGGCACGATAGAGGGCAAGGTCGGCGAGACGGTCAGCATCACCGTAGGCGTGCGGAACAACGGGCCGGGCTGGATGAACTTCCGGTGGATGGACCCCGACGACTCCGGCACCTTCGTGGTGACCCCGCCCGCCGGCACCACCATCACCGGCGCCCCCGGCCCCGACGAACAGGGCGACCCCGGGCCGCGCTGGAACTGCACACCGGGCAAGGCCGGCGCGAAAAGCTACACCTGCGCCATCACCAGCACGGACTTCCACCCGGGCGACTCCGTATCCCAGGAGTTCACGGTACGCATCGACCGGGTCGTCCCCGGCGCGCGCGGCAGCGTGCGGGCGGTGGCGAACCCCGAGTACCCCAACCGTGACGAAGACGCGGCGAACGACACCGCGGCCATCGCGGTGAAGGCCACCGGCTCGGCGACGCCCAGCCCGTCGCCCAGCGCCTCCCCGTCCCCGTCGGCCACGGCCACCGCGGGCCCGTCCGGCTCCGGGGAGGGAACCAGCAGCGGGACGACGACTGGTGGCGGGCTCGCCGCCACGGGCACGGACGGAGTCCTGCTGCGGGCAGGCACCGCCGTCCTCCTCGTGGCGGGCGGCGCGCTGGTGTTCCTGGCAGCGCGGAGGTCGCGGCCGCAGAGCGGCCGATGACGCCGCTGTCCGCTGCCATCGAATCGAGGCGTTGACAGCGAACCCAGCCCCTTCCTGGGAAGGGGCTGGGCCCTGCCACGGACCCGATGTACGTCGATGCCGCCGACGGCGCTCTGATCTCGATGGTGGCGATCCACGACGCCGACAGTCCCAACGGGGTCGCGCCGCCCGCACGGTGGGCGGTGCGACCCCGTCCCGCTCACCGAGACGGCCGCCGGCTCTCTTCCACGTAGCGAACGCAGTGGCGCTGCCCAACGTGGTGGGTCCGCGCCAACTGTCCGCTGCGCTCAGTCATCTCGCAGTCCGCTGCCAGCGCGGTGGGCATCTTCGAGGCCCGACGGCAAGTCCGCGAGCCCGCGCTTTCGAACTTCTAGCAGGTGGGGCCCTGTTTCGAGCTGGGCGGTCGTGTGTCTAGGGTGAGCGTGAGTGCTTAGGCCACAGGCACACCGCGGGACGCGTCGCGAGCAAGCGTGCGCTCCTGCGGTCCGTTTGTGTCCTTATGCGCTCAGGAGGTGCCGTTGTGATCGACGAAAGCCAAGAGATGTCCGGCCCCTTGCCGGCCGCTCCCCGCACGGACGGGCCTGGTGAGGGCATACCCACCGCTTCGGCGGATGCCCTAGAGGTCCGCAACCGGCAGCTCGCGCGGGCCGCGGTCGAACCGGCGCAGCGGATCCTGGTCCACCGCTACCGTCTGGCCAGTCCCGCCGCAGGGTTCGAACTGCTGAAGCAGACCTCTCAGCGCTACAACATCAAGCTGCACACGCTCGCTGATGCCGTGGTGCGTATCGCCGGCCCGGACGCCGGTGCCGCGCAGTGGTTTCCACGCAGAGCCCGCTTCGTCGCCCCCGCGCTGCCGGATCTGGCGCTGCAAGGCGCGGGGGCCGAAAGTCACGCAGTGGTTCTCCGGGCGGCGTTGCGGCGGGTCCTGCATGTCACCGAAACCGATATGGGCAACGTCCAGCTCGCCGAACACGGGATGCTGCGGCTGGAGAAGCACACGGGGCTGAACCGGTATTTCACCGACTTCTTCGCCTTCGTCCAGGATTCGACCACCGCGTGTGCGCAGGCCGCCGAGCAGCGTCAACAGGTCACCGTGAAAGACGTCGAATCAGCCGACATCTTCGATGACGATTCCCGCCACGCCATCCTCCAGGCCGGCAGCCGCGCCGCCCACAGCCTTCCCCTGACCAGCCGTGGCCACGTGCTCGGCATGATCTCCTCCCACCATGAACGACCCTTGGCAGGCCTCAGCCAGACACAGCTCACCGCCTTGGAGAAGACCGGCGCCACCGTGGGCCGATGGCTGCACTGGCATCGCCACACCGTCGTCCTCGACGCCCTGGAACACATCCACAGCACCGCCCGTGATCACCGCTGACCGTTTCGCGTTGGGTCAGTGAGGAACATGTGCCCAAGTCCGAGGCCGGGCGTACGTACTGGCCAAAACGCCGCTTGCGATGACACTGTGGGCAAGCGGGTACAGGCTCTGGTGAAACAGAGACGGACCCTCGCACATGGGGCTCGCTTAGAGGTCCTAACAGAAGCTGTTGATCATGTGACTGTTGGTCTGGTTGTTCGTTGGTCTGGTCGTGGGAAAGAGGGAGTCGCGTCCGTGGATCGTCTCGGACGAACTGTGGTCGCTCATCGAGCCGTTGCTGCCGCAGCCGGGCCCGAAGCTGGTGGAGGGCCGGCCACGGATTCCGGACCGGCAGGCGCTGTGCGGGATCCTGTTTGTCCTGCACACCGGCATCCAGTGGGAGTACCTGCCGCAGGAGTTGGGCTTCGGGTCGGGGATGACCTGCTGGCGGCGGCTGGCCGCATGGAACGAGGCGGGCGTGTGGGACCAGTTGCATCTGGTGCTGCTGAAGAAGCTGCGGGCCGCGAAGAAGCTCGACTGGTCGCGGGCGGTGATCGACTCCTCCCATGTGCGGGCGGCTCGGCGCGGCCCAAAAGCGGGCCCAGCCCGGTCGACCGTGCACGGCCGGGCAGCAAGCACCATGTCCTCACCGACGGGCAGGGCATCCCGCTCGCGGTGTCGCTGACCGGGGGAAACCGCAACGACGTCACACAGTTGCTGCCCCTGCTGGACAAGGTTCCGCCCGTGGCCGGCGCGGTCGGCCGGCCACGACGCCGGCCCGACGCGCTCCTCGCGGACCGCGGCTACGACCACGACAAGTACCGCCGGCTGCTTCGTGCCCGTGGGATCCGACCGGTCATCGCCGAACGGGGCGAAGAACACGGCAGTGGCCTGGGCACCTTCCGTTATGTGGTCGAGCGCACGATCGCCTGGCTGCACGGATTCCGCCGTCTGCGGGTCCGCTGGGAGAGACGCGACGACATCCACGAAGCCTTCCTCGGCCTCGCCACCTGTCTGATCACCCACCGACACGTCCAACGCCTTTGTTAGGACCTCTTAGGAAAGCAGGCGAGAGCCGTCAACTCTTTCGAGGTGGACGGCTGTGCGTCCGCTCGACCGTGCTCAGTGCCTGGCCCAGCCGATGCATCCCCACCCACCGCGGCACCGAGGTCCTCGCCCGCCTCCACCGTCTCCGGTACGTCGTGAACGGCGAAACCTTCTTACGCGTGCCGGGACTGGTCCCAGCCGAGGCAGCGTGATCCGGTCGATGAGTCCTTCCTCGCGAGCCGAGACAGCCGCCGCCGCGTCTGCTCGATCCGCACCCCGCGCGCGATCATCGGGTGCATCTGCTAGGCGGTGGCCATCCGTACTGGGCCAACACCGCCAGCCGGTCCCCGCCACCCACATCCACGCCGATCATCGAGGTCTGCTCGCTTCCTCCCGGCTATCAGTTGCTGCGCAATGAGGTGTCGAGTCACTGCCCGATGTCAGCCGTGACGGGCGAGCTTGCCCGCGGAGACGAGCAGGATCAGGGCCAGCAGTGGAATCAGCACCAGGTTCGGACACGGCGATACTCAGCGGCCTCTTAGAAGCGATGTGGCCACGTCAAATGGATGACCCGTCGGGAAATGCGCCAGCCGTCATCGGTGTGTCGCAGGTCGTCGGCGTACACGACGCTGGCGACACCGCCGCCCTCCAGCAGGCTCAGACCTTTGGATCGGGCCCGCACCTCGTCACCCGGGCCTTCCGACACGACGATGGTCGTCGTGTGGTGGGCTTTCGCGTGTCCGGGGGCGTTCATGAAGGTCGCGATCGCCTCAAGCCCGACGACCGGGTCGCCGCCGAAGACGCTGCCGTCCCACACCGCGTCTTCGGTGAGGCATTCGCCGAGACGGTCCAGCTCATGGTCGTCCATGATGTGCGCCCACAGCGCCAGGGCCCTGCCGATTTCGACGGTGTCTTCATTCGTGGGTTTCATGTTCGGCTCTCCATTTTGTGCGTTGCTGGATCGGGCCTTGGCGCGGCTCAGCATGGCTAGCATCTGGTGGTAGGCGCCGTTTGCCTCAGCGGTTTTCTTCTTCGCCGCAGGGGCTGGGTGCGCCCGGCAGTCTCGACTATGGGCATGTATCGGCGAGGGCGGGAGAGGATCACATATCCATGGACCGACGATCCTCCCCAGCCAGCCGTCATGGAGATCGTGCACAAGAAGGAGCTGTGGACCCTAGCGGGAGTGTCCGCAGCTTCTGCAGGACCCAGCCCGACGGCCGGCGGTCCCTTCACGAGGCAGAGACCGCCGATCCATGGACAAACCTTCCTCTCCCGCCCCTGCGCATGCCCTCCTACGGTCGGGGCTGCGGGCGCTCACCGGCCCGCCGTACCGAAGGAGCAGACCCCCATGAAGATGACGGGCAACACGATCCTGATCACCGGCGGAACCTCGGGCATCGGCCTCGGCCTGGCCCTGCGGCTGCACGAGGCCGGCAACAAGGTGATCGTCGCCGGCCGGCGCAAGGAACTCCTCGACGAGATCACGGCCGAGCACCCGGGCATCGACGCCCTCGTCCTCGATGTCGCGGACCCCGACTCCATCGCCCGGGCCCGCGAGACCGTGGCGGCGAGCCACCCGGGGCTGAACGTCCTGGTCAACAACGCCGGCATTCAGCTGCTGGAGAGCGTCCTTGACCCGGCCGGACTCCAGGTCGCCGAGGATCACGTCGCGACCAATCTGCTCGGCCCGATCCGGATGACGTACGCCTTTCTGCCGCTGCTGGTGGGCAAGGACGACGCGGTCGTCCTGAACGTCACCTCCGCGCTGGCGTTCGTCCCGCTCCCGATCACGCCGACCTACAGCGCGACCAAGGCCGCGCTGCACTCCTTCTCCGAGAGCCTGCGCGTCCAGCTCGCCGGTGCCGACGCCGGCGTCCAGGTGATCGAGGTGGTCCCGCCGCCCGTGCGCACAACCCTGATGGGCCAGCAGGACAACGAGCAGTCCATGCCGTTGGACGACTTCCTCACCGAGGCCCTCGGCCTGCTGCGCGAGAAGCCCGACGCGAAGGAGCTGGTCGTCGAGCGCGCCAGATTCCTCCGCGACGCGCAGGCCAACGGCTCCTACGACGACGTCCTCGCCATGATCAGCAGCAGCTGACCGACGTGACATGCCCGACGGGCGACAACAGCACGCAGGAGGCGGCCCCGTCGGGCCACAGCATGGACGAACGCGAGCTCGACCCGCCTCGGGGAGGTCCTCGCCCAAGCCGCAGAACGGTCAGGAAGCGCCTTCGGCTTCGCCTCGGTCGTCGCACTGGAGGCGACCGGCACCGTCCTGAGTACCGACGGCGCGTCGAGCGCCCCTCACACGACGGACATCGCCGCGTCGGCCAGGGCGAACGGCGAGGCCCGAGGCCGGTCCGAAGCGTCGGGCGTCCTCGACGGAGGACCGGGGCCGCGGGCCGTCTTCCACACCGACGGCCTACGCCGCACCGCCGACAGCCGGCGGACTTTCCAGCGGCTCATATAGCGCCCTCGTCCTCGGCCCGGCGGCTTCGCGCGGGTGGGGGAGGAGGGCTCAGCCATGGATCGGCGGTCTCTGGATAGCCGGCCGGGATGCGGCGAGGATGAGGGCATGGACAAGAAGGAACTCGCGGAATTCCTGTACCGGCGGCGTGAGATGTTGCGCCCCGGCGACGTCGGCCTGGTCGAGGGGCCGCGCAGGCGTACGCAGGGGCTGCGCCGCGAGGAGGTCGCGCAGCTCGCCGGCATGTCCACCGACTACTACGCCCGGCTGGAACAGCAGCGTGCGCCGCAGCCCTCCGTCCAGATCACCGCGGGTCTCGCCCGGGCGCTGCGGCTGACCCTGGACGAACGCGACCACCTCTTCGTCCTCATCGGCCACAACGCCCCGGCCCGCTTCCACCGCTCCGAACACGTCAGCCCGACACTGATGCGGGTCCTGGACCGCCTCGACGACACCCCGGCCCTGGTAACGACCGACCTGGTCGATACCCTCGCGATGAACCCCTTGGCCGTCGCACTGCTCGGCGACCAGATGCGCCACACCGGTCTGGCCAGTAGCGGCTACTACCGCTGGTTCATGGACCCGGCCGAACGTCTGGTGTATCCCGAGGAGACCCACGAAAGCCACGGCCGCGCCCAGACAGCACGCCTGCGGGCCGCGCTGACCGCCGGCAGCGACACCCCCCGAGCCGCCCGGATCCTCGCCGAACTCCAGGAACACAGCCCCGAGTTCGTCCGCATGTGGGAACTCCAGGAGGTCGCCCGCTACGGCGACTGCAAGACCCTCCTCCATCCCGAACTCGGCCGCATCGACGTCGACGCCCAGCTCCTGTACACCGAGAACCGCGCCCAGACCCTGGTGGTACTGACCACTCGCCCCGGCACGGAGAGCCACAGCAAACTTGAGTTGCTCTCCGTCATCGGACACCAACAGCTCACCCCCTGACGTCCAGGACCGGGGACCCGAGCCGACGCTACTGGGCATGGCCGACCCCCCGTAGACAGGCCGTTCGCTCCCGTTTGTCCGGACTTCCGAGCGCCAGCCCCGAGACCTGAACCGGTCGTCAACCGCGTTGAGCGATCTCGGCGGCGTAGCTGTTGACTTGGCCGCCGATTCGCTTCCACGTAGTCGACGAGACCCACATCCTTCCGACGACGCACCTCCTCACTGGCCTGGCCACGAACCTGCAAGTCACTAAGCCAGGCAGGTGCCGGTGTTCTGGCCTGGGCCTTCCTCGCGGACCTGCGAGAGGAACCCGGCCTGCCGATGTCGGACCGAGCGACGGGCACGGTGGAGGTGGTGGTGAGCGAGCTGGTGACCAACGCCCGTAAATACGCTCCGGGACCCTTCTGCTGACCTTCGAGCTCACCGGAGAGGCCGTCGCGGTCGCGGTGTGGGACACCAAACTGAGGCTGCCGGTGATCCTGGCCAGGGATTCAGAGCGTGTGGGGCGACACGGTCTGGAGATCGTCACGGCTGTCTGCCGGAGCTTCGAGGTCCACCGCGAATCCGTGGGCAAGCGGGTGGTCGCAGTGAATCCGCTGAGCGACGATCCTGTCGGCGACACGGCCGGTCCCCGAGTGTCGTCAGGCAGCGCAGGCGTCGGTTGCAAGGTGCCCCGGACCTGACGACTGCGGGATGCTGTGACGGTTCAGGACAGTTGCGACAGCTGTCTGGCACTGTGCCCACACCGGAGGCGGTCGGCGTCGCCGCTTGCTCGGGGCGGAGCGCACGTCTTCGCGTCCCCGGTCTTCATCCTCTGGGGGACAGGGAACGTTCAAAGGAGCTCGCCAGAGACCTGGTGCCAGGTGTCGTCGGCCTGCGCCAGTTGGGTTGATGTCCCGGCCGCGGCGATGATCTCGAAGTTGTGGCCCCTACCCGCATTCGCCTCCTGCACGCCCTCCTGTTCCCCCGGCTCCGGCCCCTGGCCAGGTATAGCAAGCCCCAGCCGCAGTACCAGCCGGCGTGGGGACTGACCTGGCCGGACACGCCACGGCCCCGGGGGATCAGGCATGACGTCCCCGAGGCCGGCGCACCGTCCAACGAGGCTGCGGACCCGCCGTCACGCGGGTGTCGGCTGAGGCACCTCCCGCACGCCGGCCACTCTGCGCACCAACTCGGCTAGGTGCGGCGGAGGGTAGCTGTCCAGAGCATCAACGTAACCCGCGGGCCGAAGGGCTGTTGAATGCCGGAAAATCCTGTCCTCTGCTGCCCTTGCTGAGCAGTAGGCTCACGGACCATGACCCTGGCACGGCCGCCCTTCTCCGTTCGGATAGGCCAAAGCGAGCCTTACGACTTCGCCCCTTATGACGGTGTTCCCCGCCATCTTGTCGGAGCACTGCAGAAGTGGGTGGCAGGGCACTTTTCGCGGGACCACGAGTACGCGGTGGAGGCCTGTCTGCGGCTTCGATTGGCGCCGCGTCCTGGCCAGAACGCCTATGAGGCGTTGGTCAGCGCAGACGGCATGGTCCTGCTCGACGTGGTGGACGCCATCCTCGGATGGGAGCAGTCCGAGGATGGCGAGGACCTGGGGCTCGGAGGAGACTTTGAGGGACGGCTGGCCCGAATTCTGGACGCTGCGGGATCGGCCTACCGAGTCGATGACGCAGGGACCGGGTTGGAAGAACGCCTCGTCCCCACCGTCCGCGACGCGGTGAGCCAGACGATCGCCGACGCATCCACTGCCCCGGACGCAGGTTCCGCAGCCGAGCACCTGTCGCTCTCCTGGCAGGCCGCGTACGGGCTGCACCCAGACCCGGTACGGGCGTACAGCGAGGCGATCAAGGCAGTCGAGTCCGCCGCACATGCCGTCGTGGAACCGAACAACAGCAAGGCGACCCTCGGCACCATGCTGCGCGTGATCCGCGATGCGTCGCACCGGTTCACCACCACGCTGGGAGCAGGATCGACTGCGCCGGCCGAGGCGATGATGCGTGCGCTGTGGGAGGGGCAGACCTCCCGGCACGGTGGGCAGGGTGGCACTGTGCCGGAGACCCTGGAGGCCGCCCGTGCCGGCGTCCACGCTGCGGCGACACTGGTGCAGTGGTTTACCTCCGGTGCGGTAACCCGCGTGACCTGATGTCGATGACATCCCGTGCTGCTGAACCTGAACTCGTGATGTCGGGCCTGGCGGGCTGAGGTGATTCAGATGTGGGCCCTGATTTGCTGCACTGAATGTCCGAGTGCGTCCCCGATGGCGGTGAGTTCCTCATCGCTGAACCAAGCGCGCTCGGGGTTCCAGATGGCGATCTCGAATCGAGCAAAGCCACAGGGCCAGTCGTAGTCCAGTGCGTCCAGCGAGGTCGCGGTGCCGCAACAGGGGACCACCACGGCGAGGGTTGCGAAGCCGTCGTCGCAGTGGGCTTCGAGTAGGTCGCCCCACCACCGGGTGTCGATCGACGCGCCGCAGTGGGGACAGCCGATCTTCTGCAGATTCTGACCACAGTCGACAACGGTGAGTGTGTCGTGCCAGGTGACGTCAATCTCGACGTCGGCGCCGCCGGGGAGCCCGGGGGCCAGGTCCTCCACGATCGACGCAGTACGGTCAGCCGCGACCTGCTCGGGCTGCCAGTGCGGGTCGGTCGGAATGACAGAGAGGACGTCTTCACTCACGGCTCACTCGATTCGTCGGGCGGGAACCTCATCGAGGTGACACGATGCCATTGAACGCATGTTCGGGTGGCAGGTTCCCGGGCTGATCACGCGTCGAGGGCCAGGCCGCGGTGCCGATGAGACAGCCGTCGAGCAGCCGGGGCCGATACTGCAGCATCTTGAGCTTGCATTTCACCGTCCGGGTGATCTGCCCCAGGTCGGCGGCGCCGAGGTTGCCGAGGTCGTGCTTGACCATAGACCGCACGCCTTTGCACGGGTTCGGGTCCGGGGCGTGGGCAGGCAGCTGGAACACCGTGAGCCAGTCGGTGTTCGCCGCGAAGTCCTCGCGCGAGTCTGCCGTCAGGTGAGGGCGGACGTTGTCCCAGACCAGCACGAGCGCCCGGCAGACCTCAGCCGCGTAGAACGTCGCCGAGATCGGCGACGACCGGACCCGCTTCGCCGACGCCCGAGCACTCAAGTCCTACGCTGGCTCCGTCCCCATCACCCGCGCCTCCGGCAAGAAACGCTTCGGCGGCTGCCGCTTCATCCAGAACAACCGGTTCGTGCACGCCGGGTCTCTCTGGGCCTTCTCAGCCCTCCAGGCCTCGTCCGGAGCCAAGTCCCACCACCGGCGCCGACGCGAGCACGGCGACTGGCACAACGCCGCCCAGCGTCACCTGCTCAACCGATTCCTCGGACAGCTCCACCACTGCCTCCAGACCCGGCAACACTTCGACGAACAACACGCCTTCGTCCCACCCCCTCAAGTACCTGCGTGAGCCGGCCATCGGCCACAGTCGGTGTCAGTGCACCCGTCTAGATTCACCGTGTGACTGAGCCCTCCTACCTTGCTGCGGTCCGGGAGTCATACGACACCGTGGCCGACGACTACGTGGCCCTCGTTAAGACGCCGTCCGAGCTGGACCCCCTCTCCCGCTCGATGCTGATCGCCTTCGCCGAGCTGGTGCAGGCACCTGACCGCGGACCGGTCGCGGACCTGGGCTGCGGACCCGGAAGAGTGACGGCGCACATGGCCGGACTCGGGGTCTCCGTATTCGGCATCGACGTGTCCCCAAAGATGATCGAACTGGCCCGAAGCGCCTATCCGAACCTGCGCTTCTCCGTGGGCTCGATGACCGCGCTAGAGATCGACGACGACACGCTCGGCGGCATCCTGGCGTACTACTCCACCCACCACACACCTCCGGAGCTTCTGCCGGTCGTGTTCGCCGAGTTCCACCGCACCCTGGCGCCCGGCGGACATCTCCTCCTCGCCGGCCACGTAGGCACCGGTGAGCACCGCCGTCCGACACACGGCTATGGCGGCCACCCCGTGTCCTTCGCGTCCTATCGGCTGCCCCCACACCAGCTCGCTGAGCTGCTGAACCAGGCCGGGTTCTCCATCACCGCTCAGCTGGTGCAGGAGCCCGACGAGAAACGGAACTGGAAGTTCGCAAGTCTCCTGGCCTACAAGCCGACTGCCGAAGAGCCAGCTTGACTTCTTCACCCCCTGAGATGTCTTGTCAGCCATCGTCCCGGTCGCTGATCAGGTCTCGGACAAGGGGCGTGTGATACAAGAGCCCGCCCGCCTTCGGCGGGGCACCTGGTGCGGTGCTGCGAGACGATGGCGCACACCGCGATGGGTGGCGCGGCACATGGGGCGCCAGGCGCGGTACACCGGCCGGCGGTGGTGCGCACCCGATGCGCAGGGTGTGCACCACCGCCGTCCCCGGACGCGCACTACACGATGGTCAGGCGCACCGGGTGCGCACCGGCCGGTGCGGGTGCGTATCGAAGGCCTGGGCCAGGCCGACGGCTTCCATCTGCGGGGGGATGTCGGCGACGTCGACAACCTCAGGCTGGAGCGATGATCCGGGTGACGACCCAGCGGTGAGGCGAGATCGGCCGGGTCCGTGTGAAACCGTGGTTCTCGAAGACGGCCATCGGGCCGGTGTGCAGGAACGAGCCCGGCATCGAACGGTCGTCGGTCTCCTCGGGATAGCCCTCGACTGAGCCGCCACCCGCACGGGCGATCTCGGCCAGCGCACCGCCGAGAGCGGCGTGAGCGACGCCGCGCTTGCGCAGCCCCTTGCCGGTGAAGAAGCAGGTGATGCGCCAGTCCGGCAGCGTCCTGAGGTCCTTTTCGTACTTCCGTCTGCTCTTGATCTCCGGCAGCTCGGTCGGCGAGCCGAACTGGCACCAGCCCAGGCAGTCGTCGCCTTCCAAGACGAGTGCAGCATGGGTGCGGCCCTCACGGACTCGCTGCTCCTTCTCGGCCCGGTTCTGCTGGGGGGTACGCCCCTTCCCGACCTTGACATGGAAGCCCATGCACCAGCAGCCGCCCCACACGCCGTTGTTCGCCTCGACCAGTCGGGCGAACGCGGGCCAGGTGTCCGTGTCCAGCGGCCGGACGATGAACGGGGCAGCGGGTGCATCGCCTGTTGCGTTGCTGCTCACGGACGCCTCCCGGGAGGTTGTACTGAGACCGGTCGATCCAACAGGCTCTCGCCCGCTGGGGCAACGCCCTGATCTGCCTACCTGATGTTCGGTGAGACGAACTGGGATCCGTCAGGGTTCGGTGAGATTTGCTCAAGGTTCGGCGCGACACAATGTCGATCACGATGCGGTCACGGCCGACGGGTTTTCCAAGATCGACGTCACACGGGAGCCAAAGAGGCACACCTGTAGAAGGGTCACGTCGGGAAGCCCGCCCCACCACCAGGAGCACCCCGTGGCGAGCAACGGCAGCGAACCTGAGCAGGCGGCTACGACGACCACGCCGCGGCGGTCACCTCCACGGCCGCCGAGCTGTACAGCGCCGGGATCGGGCACCGGCTCAGCTTCCAGACCGAGGCCCCGCACCGGCTCGGCTAGGGCACGGGCAACGGGCGGATCTGGTCGTGCGGGCACCGGCCTCGAACGTTCCGTTGCTGCCGTTGGAGATCGACCGCCGCACCGAGGCCGTCCACGACCTTGCGCCGGCACTGGTTGTGGAGCCAGCTGCTGCCGCGGGACGCGGACGAGTACACCAGCGATCTGACCCGCTCCCGGCTGTACGCGTCGAGCACATCGGCCACGAGATGCGGCTGTGGCGCCGCATCTACCCGTCGACCGGCGTGGAGGGCCTGGCGCCGGTGGCGTTCGTGTGCGCGGACACCACGGACGCGAAGATCGTCAACACGTTCGCCGTGCTGGAAGAGGCCGGCCGACGCTACTGGGCACCGCGCCGGTACGACACCTACCACCCGGGGCATCACCGCTCTCGACTACGGCCAGGCCGTGCCGGTCCTCGGCACCACCCTGGAGCAGCTACAGGAGGACGGCGCGGACGCGGCAGCCGCCAGGCTGCCCGCGCCGAAGCGAAGAGAGGCAGCGCCGGGCGGCTGAGCGGGAGGTGCGGCGACCGGTCTGTCAGGAGTGCGGGGAGAAGTTCACCGACCAGCGCTGGGAGGAGACCGCCACACGGGATCCCTGGACGACCGGCAACCCGTACATGTGCCCCAACTGCTGGACCGACTACCTCGCAGGCAGGGAAGCCGCCGCCGAAGCCGCCCGCCTCCAGGCCGCCGCACCGCCGGAGCCGGAGGACGACTACGACCAGGAGCCGGTCAAGCTCCGCGGCTTGTTCTGTCGGCGAACCACCGGCGTCCTGCTCTAGCCAGCCCGCGGTCTCGATCTCCTTGCTGAAGGCGCCCGGGCCGCGTGCGTACAGATTCAGCGCGCCGAAGTCCTCGTTGTCGGTGAACGTGCTGCGCCGCATCTCCCAGCACCACAACGTCAAGCTGTGCGACGTCGGGCAGAAGGCCCACACAGAACACACCGTGCCCGGCCTGATGAGCCGGGCACGGTACGGGGCGTGAGACCCGCCAGTGTCCGCTGCCGCCCCGGGAGCAACGCCCGCACGGGGGGAGCGGCTATTGGGCAGCCGTACTCACGGCCTACCGGCTACGGCCTAACGGGCGCTGCACGTGTCACATCGGCAGGCTCGGCGTCGGCGGTTTGGCAGGTCACGGTCAGGCAGCCTTCGCCACCAGCAGCGGTGCCTTGTCCGTCAGCTGCAGCAGCCGCTGCACGGCGGGAGCAAAAGGGCCCGAACACGACAAGGGGGAGAGGTCAGGCCGGGCGCGGCATCAGGGGGCTGGTGCCGCCAGCGCCCGGCACTGTCCCGGGCGACGTCGACGACGTCACGGTGGCATAGCCCTGCCGAGGTGGGGCACTTGATGTCTGCTCATGTGCCCGGTGACGGGCCGTGGCGGCAGTGGATGGATGCAGCCAGTTCCTTGCGGTGCGGTGGCCGCCTGCGGGAGGGGCTTTGAGGGAGAGGTATCACCGTGATCATTCCTGCGGAAAAGGATCTGCGTGCTGTACTGGCCCGGTTTGCTCAGGCGAGGATCGAGCATGACGTGCGTCCTACCGGCCGTACGAGCAGGGATCTTGAGGACGCCACGTACACGCTGTGTGTGATGACCGGAGCCCGCACCGCGGAACAGGCGCTGCTGGCGGCCGATGCACTGCTGGAGCAGTACAGCGCGAGCGGGGCGAGCCTCTCTCAGCAGCATGAAACGCTGGCCGCGTAAGAGGGCTGCTGGAAACCGACGCCCTCGAGGACTTCGTGCAGACACTGGCCAACGCCACGCTCGAACTCTTCCGCGCCCAGGGAGCCGGGCTGACACTGGAGCGCGACGGCCGGCCGCTGAGCGTTGTCAGCGTCGGCGGGGGACCAAACTGGACGAAAAGCAGTACGGCCTCTGCCGGCGCTCCCTGCGCACCGGCGAGAAACTCCGCGTTGACGACATGTTGGTGGAAACGAGGTGGGGTGACTACCCCGTCTACGCCGCTGCCTGCGAGATCCGCTCCTCGCTCTCGCTGCCGATCGCCGCCCAGACCCACACCGTCGGTGCTCTGGACCTGTATGCCGCCCCGCCCGGCGCGTTCAGGCACGCCGGTCTCACCGCCTTGCGGGCCCTGGCTGCTCAGGCGATGGGCGTGACCGCGCTGTCCCAGCGGGATTACCGACACGCAGGAAATCACCGAGTAGATGCAGCAGGCCATGCGGCATCGCAGCGTCATCGACCATCGCCGTCCTGCGTTCCGCCTCCCAGCACCGCAACATCAAACTCCGCGACCTGTGCACCGAACTGATCACCAACCTCCCCGGCCGGCCCTCCACTGCACCCCAACTGCGCCCCCGCCCCTGACATCCGCCCCACTACCTGTTTGTGGATGTGGCCTGAGCTGCAGGTCACAGGCCTGGTTTCGCGCACGATCACCGACAGGAAGCGTGGCTGCGGTGAGGGGTGCTTCTGCCCGTGGTGTGGGATGCGGCTTCGGGGGTAGCTGAGGGTCTTAGCCGTGTTGCTCAGGACGAGGGTGGCGGTGTGGTCCAGTGGTGCCCGAAAACGAAGATCTGTCACTGGCCGATCGCCCGATCCTGTCGGCTCTGACCTTCGCCGGCAGTGAGCCGGTGGCTGAGGCCCGGCGTGCCGCCCGTGGTTTTTTGACCGAGGTGCAGGCCGTGCACGGAATCCCGGTGTCGGACCGTGCGATGGGCCTGGTGCAGTTGGTGGTCAGCGAGCTGGTGACCAACGCGCACAAATACGCGCCCGGCCCGTGTCTGCTGGACCTGGAGATCAGCGACGGTGCCGTGGAGGTCAGCGTGTGGGACACCGACCCGACGCTGCCGGTGGCCCAGAGCCCTGATCCGGGCCGGGTCGGACAGCACGGCCTCGAAATCGTCATCGGCGGGAGCCGGAGTTTCGAGATGCGACGTGAACCGGTCGGCAAACGCATCACGGCCGCCATCGCACTCGCCGACGACCCCGGCGGGAACCCCGCCGGTCGCCTGATATGAGCATTCACCGAGCCGTTGTTAACCGTTGATGGTGCATCCGCCCCGAGAAGGACCCGAACCCCTGGGCGACGGCAGCGTACGGACGGCTGCGCAGGCCACTGACATGGCCCGCGAATTCCGCTGGTGGCCGCGCCGGACGGCGGCGACGCCGTGGACACGGTGCTGATGGTGGTGGCGGAACTGTTCACCAACGCGGTGCTTCATACCGGCGGGGTGACCTGGTTCGAGCTGAAGGCCGGTGCGGGGACGGTCACGGTGGCGGTGCACGATGCCAGCCCCCTGCCGCCGCGGCCCCAGCTGCTGGACGCGACCAGGCCGGGCGGGTTCGGCTGGCAGCTGGTACGGGACCTGTCGATCGACGTGCGGGTCCGGGTTCATGCGTCGGGCAAGACGGTCGACGGCCGTCGTGCCGTGTCTCCCACCGCAGTCCTCCCGCAGGGCTGACGCAGCAGAACCGACGCTGACGCGGTCCGATTCCGTTGGGATGCCCGTCGCGTTGGTCGTGTGGCGCCGCGGTCCCGCATCCGGCCCGGCGTTCAGGTGCGGGACCGCGCTCTGTCCGGGTTGGGCCCCGGCAGGCGGACGTCCTGGGCAGTCATGGCCGAGGCTCGGGGCCTCCGCTCAAGGTCAGGCGTCCTGCGCGACGGGTCAGACGCTGCGGGCTCGAATCGCGCGCGATAGCCGGGACTCGCTGCCCGGACGTGCCGTCCAGCGCCCACCTGCGGAACCGCGTGTACAAGGTCTGCCAGGAGCCATAACGTTCCGGCACATCACGCCAGGCCGAGCCGGTCCGCAGCTTCCACACGATCCCGTTCAGTACCACCCGGTCGTCCGAATGAGGCCGCCCGGCAGTCCCCGAACTTGGCAACAACCGCGATAACACTGCTCACTCGGCATCCGAAAGCTCATGACGACGCACTACGACAAGCATGATCCCTCGTCACCTGGCCACCTTTGGAGACGATCTCTGGTCGCACTCGCCGTCCTGGCCGGTGCCACCTCCCGCATCCGCGTCGAGACCGAGGTGATGGTCGCCCCTGCGCGACACCGCCCTGTCCGCCAAGCAGGCCGCCACGCTGGCCCGGATGACCGGTGGCCGTCTGGTCCTCGCCTGGGCATCGATGGCCGGGACGACGGCCAGCAGGTCACGGGCATCGACAAGCGCACCCGAGGCCGACGCCTCGACGAGCAGATGGCGGCGATGCGTCGAGAGGATTCCGTGCGCGGAAATCTTGCCGGAATCGCCATCCAAAACGGGAGATCGCACGTATGTCCTAGAGAACCGTGCGAGATGAAGGGAAAGACCATGTCGCTCTTCAGTCACCTGGCACCAGCCAAGAGGCACTCCAAGGGCAAGAAGACCACGACCACCTCGAAGGGGAGGACGTCACACCACCGCAAAAACCATCGCCGTACTTCCAGCACCGGCACGCACAAGTGACGCCGGGCTCCCTCGACGGCCGGTGAGCTTGATGTCCCGGTCGTCGGGGGCGGCGTCCGGTGAGTCGCGGTTCCGTGAACCTTCGCCGTCACCGCGAGCGGGGCGCCGCCCCGCTCGCGGCGCTGCGGCGCTTGCTCACTGTCGCCGAGCCGGAGGGTGAACAGGTGGTCGCTGCCGCGCCGGCACTGCCGGTGCGGCACATCTTCCGCCGGTTCTGGCCGTACACGCGCGGCGGACGGAGGTGGCTCCTGCCGCTCGTGGCGTTCTGCGTGGTCGGCCCCGCCATCGACGCGGCGGAGATATGGCTGTTCAAGGTGGTGGTGGACGAAGTGCTCGTCCAGCGCGACCTCAGCCCGTTCCTGCCGATCGCCCTGGCGTACGTCGGGCTCAGCCTCGCCTCCGGCATCGTGTCGTTCGCCGACGACGTGACCTCCACCTGGGTGGGCGAGCGATTCCTGCTCGCGCTGCGGGCGGACGTCTTCCGGCACGTGCAGCGCCTCTCCCTCGGCTTCTTCGAGCGGCGCAGGCTCGGCGATGTACTGGCCCGGGTCACCGGTGACGTCGACGCCGTCGAGACGTTTCTGCTCTCGGGTGTGGCCCAGGCGCTGTGGTACGTGATGCGGCTGGGCATCTTCCTGGGCATGCTCTTCTACCTGAGCTGGGACCTGACGCTGTTCGCCCTGGTCGTCGTGCCGCTGTTCTGGTGCGCGGCCCGGTACTTCTCCCGGCTGGTGAAGGCCGCTTCCCGGGAGCGCCGTCGGCGCAGCGGTTCGGTCAGCGCGGTCGCCGAGGAGGTGCTGGGCAACATCGCCCTGGTGCAGGCGTACAACCGCCAGGAGTGGGAGCAGGGCAGGTTCCAGCGCGAGATTCTCGGACGGTACCGCGCCACCATGACCTCGACCAGGATCCGTGCCGTCTTCGGACCGCTGGTCGACCTCGTCGAGCTGAGCGGGGCTCTCCTGGTGATGGGCCTGGGCACCTGGCAGTTGGCCCGTGGCCGTCTCACTCTGGGCGAGCTGCTGGTCTTCCTGGCCCTGCTGAGCAAGCTCTACAGCCCGATCCGGGGCATGTCCCACCTCAACAGCACCTTCTACGCGGCCTCCGCCGCGGCGGAGCGGATCGTCGAGCTGCTCGACCAGCGCCCGCAGGTGAGCGATGGCCCCGCTCCCGTCCGGCTGGGCCGGGTTCGCGGACAGGTGGAGTTCGACAGTGTCGGCTTCACCTATCCGGGGACCGCCCGGCCCGCGCTGTGCGACGTGTCGTTGCGCGTGGAGCCCGGGCAGATCCTGGCGCTGGTCGGGGCCAGTGGTGCGGGGAAGTCCACCGTCGCCAAGCTCCTGCTGCGCTTCTACGACCCCGAGCACGGGGCCGTCCACCTCGACGGAGCGGACCTGAGGACCCTGCGGCTCGCCGACGTCCGTGACCATGTGGCCGTGGTGCTCCAGGAGACGCTCGTCCTGCACGGCACCGTGCGCGAGAACATCCTCTACGGCCGTCCGGACGCCAGTGAGCGGGAGGTCGTCGCGGCGGCCCGTGCCGCGGACGCGCACGACTTCGTCACCGCTCTGCCGGAGGGCTACGACACTGTCGTGGGCCAGCGCGGCAGGCTGCTGTCCGGAGGTCAGCGGCAACGCCTGGCGATCGCACGGGCCATGATCCGTGACGCGCCCGTGCTCCTCCTGGACGAGCCGACCACCGGCCTGGACGCCGAGTCGGGCCGGCGTGTCATGGAGCCGTTGCGCCGGCTGATGGCCGGACGCACCACGATCGTCATCTCCCACAACCTGCTCACTGTCCGCGACGCCACCCGGATCCTGGTGCTGGACCACGGCCGGGTCGTCGAGCAGGGAACCCATCACGACCTGCTGCTGAGCGGCAAGACCTATGCCCGACTGCACCGGTTGCACGCCCCCGCGGATCCCGCTGCCACGGCTTCCATGATCAAGGCCTTCCCATGAGCCGTCCGAACCTCGCCTCACCGCGAGCGCTTCCCCGACACCCGGCGGCTCCGCCGGTCCCTCCGCTGCCGGCGGGGGCGACGCCGGCCGCCGGCTACGAGGTCCTGGCCCATCTGACCAGGACCGGATGGCTCGACGTGTACGACGCCTGGAGCCACGAGCGCGACTGCCGCTGCCTGGTGAAGACGCTCCGTCCGGACCGCCGACACGAAACACGGCTGCGTGAACGGCTCCTGCGCGAGGGCCGCTGGCTGCAGGCGTTCAGCCACCCGCATCTGGTCCGCGCGTACGAGACGGTCGAGATGCCCGAGCCCCTCGTCGTCCTGGAGACACTGACCGGCGAGACGCTCACCCACCTGATCGGCCGCCTGCGGCACCGGCTCGCCGCCCATGACGTGGCCTTCCTGGGCCTGCACCTGTGCTCCGCACTGCACTACCTGCACGGCCGGGACCTGCTGCACCTTGACGTGAAGCCCTCCAACGTGATCATCGACTGCCGGCGCGCCAAACTCCTCGACCTCAGCGTCGCCCGTCCGCCGGGGCCGGCGCCCGCCGGCATCGGCACCCCCTGCTACCTCGCCCCCGAGCAGGCCCGGGGCACCGGTCTGTCCGCCGCCGCGGATGTGTGGGGCCTGGGCATCACCCTGTACGAGGCCGCCACCGGGGACCTCCCCTTCCCCGAGGTCGCTTCCGCCACGACGGACGGCGAGCCGGCCGGCGACCCCGGCGTCCCGTCGGCGTCCGCGTCCGCGTCCGAGAGCCTCAGCGACACCTACAGCCGGCAGCACCGGTACCCGCAGCTGGAGGGCAGGGCCGCACCCGTGGGCACCCGGCGCCGCCTGCCGCGTGCGCTCGCCACCGCGATCGACGCGTGCCTGGAACCGGACCCCGCCGCCCGGCCGAGCATCGGTTCCCTCGCCTCGGCGTTCGACGCGCTGTTGCCCTTCCATCGCAGGGACGTGGAGTCACCGGAACCTGAGCCGTCCTGCGGACAATCCCTTCGCGAGGATGCTACGTATTAGAGATATGCACCATATGGGGCTTTCTCTGGAACGGATGCCCGATGACGCGCTGCTGGCGGGACTGACGACCGACGATCCCGAGTTCGCGGTGGCGTTCGTCCGCCGGTTCCAGCACAGGGTGTTCGGCGTGGCCATGACGGTCACCGGCGACGTCCAGCTCGCCGAGGACGTGGCCCAGCAGACCTTCGAACAGGCCTGGCGCCACGCCCAGGTCTACGATTCGCGCCGTGGATCAGTGCGTACCTGGTTGACGGCCATCGCCCACAACCTGGCGATCGACGCCGTGCGCTCCCGCAGGGTTGTCCCCGTGGACCCCACCCGCATGGCACCGCTGCTGGACGCGGCCACCGACAGCCCCGAGCGGCTGGCGGTGGCCGACGAGGACTCGGCCGAGTTGCGGCGGGCCATCGCGGAACTGCCGCCGGGCCAGGCCCGTGCCATCGTCATGGCCGGCGTCTACGGAATGACCGCGCAGCAGGTGGCGGACCTGGAGCAGGTGCCCCTCGGCACCGCCAAGACGCGGATCAGGACGGCTCTGGCCAAGCTGCGCGAGACCCTGACGCACAGGCAGGACACGACATCATGACCGGCGACGACCTGTTCACCTGCCAACGGCTGCGGGACATCGCCGCCGAAGTGGCACTGGGAGTACTGCCCGCCCAGGAGCGCGCCGCTGCCCTGTCCCATCTGCAGCGCTGCCCCGCCTGCTTGGAGAACGTCCGGGAGTTGGCGCGCACGGCCGACGAACTGCTCCACCTGATTCCCCGACGCGAGCCGCCGGTGGGGTTCGAAATCCGTGTGCTCCAGCGCATCGGACTACCGCCCCAACGCCGTCGCCGGACACTGCGCCAACGGTTCGCCCTCGGTGTCGCAACCGCTGTGACGGCCGCGGCGCTGGCGGTGGGCGGATGGGCGATCGGCGTCACCTCCGCGTCCTCACCGACCGCCGGCCCCGCCCGGACCGACCGGCTGCTCAGCGCCGACCTGACCTCCCACAGCCAGGACGTCGGGCGTGTCTTCGCCTACACGGGTCGGCCGCACTGGGTGTACATGTCGGTGGACGCCGACGACCTCCCCGCACGCGTCCGGGCCGACCTGCACGGCACAATCACCTGCCAGATCGAACGGGCGGACGGCTCCACCACCATCATCGGCACCTTTCCCCTGGCCGCCGACTACACCCAGTGGGTCGCCCCCTACACCACCGGCTCGCCACCCGTGACCAAGGTGCACCTGCTGGCGGCCGACCGCTCGGTCGTGGCCAGCGCGACCCTCCATCCGTCCGACTGATCAGCCGTCTTGGCGGCCTCGCCGGCGATGCCGCCACCCACGACCAGGATCCTGCCGCCGGAGATCTCGGACGGCGGCGTTGAACAAACGCGGACAGGCGCTGCTCGGATCCACGGGCAGGATGCGTCGAACGCGCTCGATCAGGTTCCTCGCCTGCCACTCCGGCCGGAACCTCTGCATCGGGCCGGGCACATCGCCCATGGGTGTAGCTCCTTTCTGGGGAAGCGCGGGTGAAGTACGGGGCGTCGATGGTGTCGTTGATCGAGGAGCTGGGGGCGCGGGAGGTCGCTGCCTGTGTCTGGGTGGAGGAACTGGGGGAGTGTAAATCTAACGGCGGATCCGACGATCATGGGAGAGACGTCAAGTGACTGACACCGCCGTGGAGTTGGAGACCGTGGAACCTGTCGAGAGTGCCCCGTCCGGGCAGCCTGCGCCCGTGTCTGATGAGCAACTGGTCGCGATGCTGGTGGAACGGGCCCGGTCGGAGGGGCTGCAGCTGACCGGTCAGGGCGGGCTGCTGCAGCAGCTGACCAAGCGGGTCCTGGAATCTGCTCTGGAAGGCG
>NZ_MJAH01000032.1 GCF_001746295.1 Streptomyces sp. LUP47B
ATGCCTGCGGTAGTGGTATCCGGTATTAGACCCCGTTTCCAGGGCTTGTCCCAGAGTGAAGGGCAGATTGCCCACGTGTTACTCACCCGTTCGCCACTAATCCCCACCGAAGTGGTTCATCGTTCGACTTGCATGTGTTAAGCACGCCGCCAGCGTTCGTCCTGAGCCAGGATCAAACTCTCCGTGAATGTTTACCGGTAATCCGGTCGACACACACGAGAGCGGAGCGACCACCGGAATAAGGCGGTCGCTCACAGCGTCCTCGCTGTGTTTTCTTCAAAGGAACCTCGCCACCGGAACAAGTCCGATGGACGGGGTATCAACATATCTGGCGTTGATTTTTGGCACGCTGTTGAGTTCTCAAGGAACGGATGCTTCCTTTGTACTCACCCTCTCGGGCTTTCCTCCGGGCTTTTCCCTTCGGTCTTGCGTTTCCGACTCTATCAGATCCTTTCGGGCCTGATTCCCTGTCGGCGGGGCCTTTCGACATTCACTACGTTAGCCGACTCCCTCGGCAACTCATAATCGAGTCCGCGAGTTCGAATTCAAACGTGCGAGCACGCCGAAGTCGCCCCCGCTGAGGGGATGTCGTAGGTAGTGGTTTGGCCGCTCTCGGCTGCTGGCGATCGCCGTAACCGGTTCAAGCGGCTCGGGCCACGTTACGCATCTTCCAAGAGCGAGTCAACTTGAGCGGCGCCTCGGCACATGGGCCCGATAGGGGCTCACCGTCGGATCATTGGCGATCCGGAACCGCCAGGGGTGCACGCCCCCGTCGCCGGCCACTCCGGTCCGCGGACCGTTGAGTACCTGGTCGGAGGCGACCGGGGTGCCGGTGAGCATCCTCAGAGGGGTCTCACCGGACGCGCACGCGTCCGTGCCGTCCAGGGCCCGGTCCACGCCCAGGGCTGTGGCCAGGCGGGCCGGCCCTTTGGCCAGTTCCGTGTCATTTCGGGCCGAGAGTCGACGTTTGCGCGCCAGATCCGCCCCTTCGAGGACCTCGCCGGCGCGGAGCAGGACGGCGCTCGCCCGGCCCTCCGGCCCGCACACCAGGTTCATGCAGAACCACATGCCGTAGGTGAAGTAGACGTACACATGCCCAGGCGGACCGAACATCACCTCGTTGCGGGCCGTGCGGCCGCGATAGGCGTGGGAGCCCGGGTCGTTCGGACCGTCGTAGGCCTCGACCTCTGTGAGGCGCACGGTGATCGGCCCGTCCGGAGTCGTGCGGACAAGCGTGCGGCCGAGGAGGTCGGGGGCGACTTCCAGTACAGGGCGGTCGAAGAACTCTCGTGGCAGTGGCGTACGGTCCGGGGGCGTGATCATGGCGTACGAGCGTAGTCCAGACGGGTGTGTGCCAAGGGGTGGTCAAGGGTTCGTCCGCTTGCCAGGGTGATGGCGCGGAACCGACCACGGCCGGATCGCGTTTGTAGGGATCAGGAATCCGCGCGTTCTTAAGAGGAGAGACATGGCGTTCAAGAAGCTGCTCGCGAGCCTGGGGGCCGGCGGGGCTTCGGTGGAGACGGTGCTGACCGAGGTCAACGTCGTCCCGGGTGGTGTCGTCCAGGGCGAGGTCCGGATCCAGGGTGGGTCCGTCGACCAGGAGATCGAGGGGCTGTCGGTCGGGCTCCAGGCCAAGGTCGAGGTCGAGAGCGGCGACCAGGAGTACAAGCAGGACATCGAGTTCACCAGGGTCTCGCTCGGCGGTGCCTTCACGCTTCAGGCGAACGCGGTGCACGCGGTGCCGTTCGGTCTGGAGATCCCCTGGGAGACGCCGATCACGACGATCGACGGCCAGGCGCTGCGCGGCATGAACGTCGGTGTGACCACCGAGCTGGCGATCGCGCGAGCCGTGGACTCCGGTGACCTGGACCCGGTCAGCGTGCACCCGCTGCCCGCGCAGAAGGCGATCCTGGACGCGTTCGTCCAGCTGGGCTTCCGTTTCAAGAACGCGGATCTGGAGCGCGGCCACATCCGTGGAACGCGGCAGCAGCTGCCGTTCTACCAGGAGATCGAGTTCTTCCCGCCGCAGCAGTATCGCGGGCTCAACCAGGTCGAGTTGAGCTTTGTCGCGGACGGCAACGCGATGGACGTCGTGCTGGAGATGGACAAGAAGCCGGGGCTGTTCAGCGAGGGCAGTGACACCTTCCGGTCCTTCCAGGTGGGTCTGCACGACTACCAGAGCACCGACTGGGCCGCCTACCTCAACCAGTGGCTGTCCGAGGTCGGCAGCAAGCGCAACTGGTTCTAGGCTCGGAACTGCTGATTCCGGTAATCGACCAGGAGGTACCGAGGTGACCGAGCTCAAGCGGCGGCCGCTCCCCCATGACTTCCATCCGCCCGTACCGTCGTTCACGGTGACGAGCGAGGACGTGCAGGACGGCGGCAAGCTCAAGGACGCTCAGGTCTACGCGGCCGACAACACCTCTCCGCAGCTGCGCTGGGAGGGTTTCCCGCCGGAGACCAAGAGCTTCGCCGTGACCTGCTACGACCCCGACGCGCCCACGGGCAGCGGGTTCTGGCACTGGGTCGTGTTCGACATCCCGGCCTCGGTGACCGAGTTGCCGGTGGGCGCGGGCGGCGGCAAGTTCGAGGGGCTGCCGGAGGGTGCCGTACAGGCGCGGAACGACTACGGGTCGAAGGGCTTCGGTGGGGCCGCTCCGCCGGCCGGGGACGGGCCGCACCGGTACGTCTTCACCGTGTACGCGGTGGACCAGGAGAGGCTCGGGCCCGATTCCGATGCCTCTCCTGCCGTTGTGGGTTTCAACCTGCGTTTCCACGCGATCGCGCGTGCTCACCTGATCGGTGAGTACGAGGTGCCCGCCGAAGACTGACGTTCACTGAGCGTTTGCCCGCCTCTGGTCTTGGAATTGATCAGGGGCGGGCACTTTTTATTGCGTTGTCCATCTCGGCGTGCCCGGCCAGAGTTGATCCAAGCCCAAGCCCGCCAAGGGGTGGGCCGGTGCGCACGGGAGGTGGGCTGGTATGCGGGACACGCTGGTACTCAACGCGAGCTTCGAGCCGCTGTCGACGGTGACGTTGAACCGAGCCGTCGTTCTGGTGCTTCAGGACAAGGCCGTCGTCGAGCAGTCCCACCCCGAACTGCGCATGCGCGGGGCCGCGGTCGACATACCGGCGCCCCGGGTGATCAGGCTGTGCAGGTATGTACGGGTGCCCTTCCGAAGACAAGCCCCATGGTCTCGGCGGGGTGTTCTGGTGCGTGACCGGAACAGGTGCGCGTACTGCGGGCGGCGGGCGACGACCGTGGACCACGTGGTGCCGCGGTCTCAGGGTGGTCAGGACACCTGGCTGAACACGGTGGCCTCCTGCGCGGAGGACAACCACCGCAAGGCGAACCGGACTCCGGCGGAGGCGGGGATGCCGTTGCTGCGGGAGCCGTTCGAGCCGACTCCGGCCGACGCGATGCTGCTGTCGCTGGGGCACGAGGACTTCTCCGCGCTGCCGGAGTGGTTGGCGCGGGACGCCGCCTGAGCATCTGCCGGCATCGGTTTGTTGGCGCGGGTTCGTCGTGGCTTGTCGCGCCCCGCGGCGGAGCCGCATGTCGATACAGCCCCGCGCCCCCAAGTACGTTGGGGCCCGCCTTCGTTGGGAAGGCGGGCCCCTTTGTCGTACGGGAATTCCTGTTTCAGTCGATCTTCGGGGTCTCCCGGCGGTCCGAGCCGCCGTTGCCTCCGCTCGAACCACCGCCGAAGTTGCCGAAGTTGCCCATGGCTCCGGAGAGGCCCTTGAGGGCGTCGCCGATTTCGCTGGGGACGATCCAGAGCTTGTTGGCGTCGCCCTCGGCGATCTTGGGGAGCATCTGGAGGTACTGGTACGACAGGAGCTTCTGGTCGGGGTCGCCGGCGTGAATCGCTTCGAACACCGTGCGGACCGCCTGGGCCTCGCCCTCGGCGCGCAGGGCCGCGGCCTTGGCCTCGCCCTCGGCGCGCAGGATCTGGGACTGCTTCTCACCTTCAGCGGTGAGGATCGCGGCCTGTCGCGTACCTTCGGCGGTGAGGATCGCGGCGCGCTTGTCACGGTCGGCGCGCATCTGCTTCTCCATCGAGTCCTGGATGGAGGTCGGGGGCTCGATGGCCTTCAGTTCCACGCGGTTGACGCGGATGCCCCACTTGCCGGTGGCCTCGTCGAGGACGCCGCGCAGGGCCGCGTTGATCTCCTCGCGGGAGGTCAGAGTGCGCTCCAGGTCCATGCCACCGATGATGTTGCGGAGCGTGGTGACGGTGAGCTGCTCGATGGCCTGGATGTAGCTGGCGACCTCGTAGGTCGCGGCCCGGGCGTCGGTCACCTGGTAGTAGATGACAGTGTCGATGTTGACGACCAGGTTGTCCTGGGTGATCACCGGCTGCGGCGGGAACGGCACGACCTGTTCACGCAGGTCGATGCGGTTGCGGATGGTGTCTATGAACGGGACGACGATGTTGAGGCCCGCGTTGAGTGTCCGCGTGTAGCGGCCGAACCGCTCCACGATCGCGGCACTCGCCTGCGGGATGACCTGGATCGTCTTGATGAGGGCGATGAAGACCAACACCACCAGGATGATCAAGACGATGATGACCGGTTCCATCGTGCTCCCCGTGCCCTTCTCTGCCTCGGCGTTCTCGGAAGATCTTATGGTTGTTGAAGATCTTGCTGGTCGAGTCTGACAGACCGTCCCGTAACTCGTGGTGCGTTCCGTTCAGTTGCATCCTGCGAGGTCACATGACGATCGCCGTGGCTCCCTCGATGTCCACGACATCCACTTCCTGGCCCGCTTCGTAGGCCCGGCCGGTGTCCAGAGATCGGGCCGACCAGACCTCGCCGGCGAGCTTGATCCGGCCGCCCGCGTGGTCGACGCGTTCCAGGACGACGGCCTGTTTCCCCTTCAACGCGTCGACGCCCGTGACGAGTTGGGGCCGCTGGGAGCGGTGCCGGGTCGCGATGGGTCGTACGACGGCGATGAGGGCCACCGAGACGACGGCGAAGACGAGCACCTGGACGACGATGTCACCGCCGAGTCCGGCCGCGATCGCGGCGGCGGCGGCGCCGACCGCGAGCATGCCGAACTCCGGCATCGCGGTCACCACGAGCGGGATTCCGAGCGCAGCCGCGCCGACAAGCCACCACACCCATGCGTCGATGTCGTTCACATGGGTCATGGTAGGTGCGGCAGACCGCTGCGGACAGGGCGCGATGGGGCGGGAAGGGGCTTCTTACCCGTGTTTTTGCGGGGACTTCACGTGATCACGACAGAGGCAGGCCCTGCGCGGTCCAGCGTTCGCCGACCTGCTCGACGACAAGGGGGAGGCCGAAGCAGAGAGAAAGGTTGCGGGAGGTGAGTTCGAGCTCCAGGGGGCCTGCGGCGAGCACCTTGCCCTGGCGGATCATGAGGACGTGGGTGAAACCGGGGGCGATCTCCTCGACGTGGTGGGTGACCATGAGCATCGAGGGGGCGATCGGGTCGCGGGCGAGCCGGCCGAGGCGGCGGACCAGGTCCTCGCGGCCGCCGAGGTCGAGGCCGGCGGCGGGCTCGTCGAGGAGGAGGAGCTCGGGGTCGGTCATCAGGGCGCGGGCGATGAGGGTGCGCTTACGCTCGCCCTCGGAGAGGGTGCCGAACTTCCGGTCCAGGTAGTCGGTCATGCCGAGGCGGTCGAGGAAGGCGCGGGCGCGCTGCTCGTCGATGTCCTCGTACTCCTCCTGCCAGCCCGCGGTCATGCCGTACGCCGCCGTCAGCACGGTCTCCAGGACGGTCTGGCGTTTGGGGAGCTTGTCGGCCATTGCGATGCCGGCCATGCCGATGCGGGGGCGCAGTTCGAAGACGTCGGTGCCGGGCTTGCCGAGGGTTTCGCCGAGGATGGTGGCGGTGCCCTTGCTGGGGTAGAGGTAGCTGGAGGCGAGGTTCAGGAGCGTGGTCTTGCCGGCGCCGTTGGGGCCGAGGATGACCCAGCGCTCGCCCTCCTTGACCGACCAGGAGACCTGGTCCACCAGAGCCCGGTCCTCACGGACCACGGATACGTCCTGAAGCTCCAGAACATCGCTCATGAGCGCGTTGTCTCCCCTTGCAGTGTGACCGGTGTCGGCGTCTCGGCTGTCGCGTGCGCGTTTTGGGCGCAGCCCTCGAAGAAATCTACGCCACCGGTCGGCCGCTCCCATCCATCGGTCCGGTCCTTAGGCTGGGGGCATGCTCTCGGAACCGCGCTCTGGACGCCTTGCCGCTTGGGGAAACAGTCTTTTGGCCGGACTTGTCTCGCCGGACGACGCCGTGCTGGCGATCGTCGGTGACGATGCCGTGCACCGGGTCGAAGGGCTGCCGGGTGAGACGGCGGCCGTCGGTCTGACGCTGGCGCTGGGGCGGCTGCGGTCGCTCGGCGTGACGGGTCTGCGGGTCGCGCTGCCCGCGCCCGGGCATCCGCTGGGGCTGAGCGGGCCGCCGGATTTCAACGCGCGGGCGTTGGAGGCGGAGGAGGCGGTGGTCTGTCACGGCGTCGCGCTGGGGCTGGTGCCGGAGGTGTACGAGGCCGGGCCGTCGGGTGATGTGCATGTCGAGGTGGTGTGGCATGTGCTGCCGGTGCGGGAGGCTCCGCCGGCGGACGTTCCCTCGCTGGGTGAGGCCGAGCGGGAGCTCGCGGAGGCGCTCCGGGAGGCGACCGAGGTGTTGTCGGGGCTGGACCTGGCCGGCTCGGGGCCGGTGGCGGAGGCGGCGATCGATGCGTACCGGGCCCGGGCCGAGCGGGGGCGGGAGGTTCTGGCGCCGGGGTATCCGCCTCGGGCGGTACGGGTGTTGGAGCTTGCTCAGCGGGTGGGTTTGTTGGTGTCGCTGGCCTATGAGAACGGGCACGGGGGTGCGGTCAGCTCCGCCGAGATGCGGGCTCGGGGGGAGGCGTTGCGGCCGGTGGAACGGACGGGGCGGCGGGCGCAGGTGGCTGCGTACAACGCGTATGTGGAGGAGTTGGAGCGAGGGGTGCGGTGAGCTGCGCCTGAGGATGTGCCTCGCTGTGCCGTCGTGCGGGTGCGGGTGGTTCGTGGCTGGTCGCGCAGTTCCCCGCGCCCCTGGGTGGGTGCAGCCGAGGCTCGCACGACCGCACCCAACTGCTTTTAGGGGCGCGGGGAGCAACACCAAGGGCCCCACAAGTCGCGTTGACTTATGAGGCCCCGTCGCTCAGACCCGACGTCAGTCGTTCGCGCCCGCGTTGCCGAAGGCGGGGTTGAGCGCGCCGATGAGGTTGGCGGTGTTGCCGACCACGTTGACCGGGACGTGCACCGGGACCTGGACGAGGTTGCCCGAGACGGCGCCCGGCGACTTCACGGCCGCGCCGTCGGCACCCGCGTCGGCGACAGCGGCACCGGCAGCGGCACCCGTGGCGATACCGGCGACGGTCAGGGCCACGGCAGCCTTCTTGGCGATGTTCATGAGAAGCGTTCCTCCTGCGTTTGCGAGTCCGACCCGGCCGAGGGTCGTGCGCTGATCAACGCGGCAGAGAGAAGGGACGGTACGCAGATACGAGCAGGAGTGCCCGTTCGGATCATTCGCACGACAAACGGACCGGCCTCCCGGGTGCGTGGCGCACCCGGGAGGCCGAAGTCACTGCCCGCTCGGGGGAAGTCAGTGGTTGACGCCGAGGTTGCCGAAGGCGGGGTTCAGCGCGCCGATGACGTTCACGCTGTTGCCGACCACGTTCACCGGGACGTGCACCGGGGCCTGGATGAGGTTGCCCGAGACGACGCCGGGCGAGCCCACGGCCTTGCCGTCGGCGTGCGCGTCGGTGGCGGAGGCCATGCCGGCGCCGGCTGCGACCAGTCCGCCGGCCACCATCGTCACGGCCGCTACCTTCTTCAGGTTCTTCACTTCTAAGCCCTCCCTAGCGATTGCCGCGGCAGCCGCCGCAGCACGCACTGGAGAACGGCGGAGATCCACGAAGGATGCGCCATCCGGGGGACATTCCCACGACGGTATGAATCTCAGTCCGGAGCGGAACCCTCCGTGTTGCCACGTGTCTCGTGGATCAACCGGCCACACCGTGACGAACCGCCCACAGGGCCGCCTGTGTCCGGTCCGCCAGGTCGAGTTTCATCAGGATGTTCGAGACGTGTGTCTTGACGGTCTTCTCGGAGAGGACCAGCGCCCGGGCGATCTCCCGGTTGGAGCGGCCGTCCGCGATCAGCCCGAGGACCTCGCGCTCCCGCTCGGTGAGTGAACCGCCTCTGCCGTGGCCGGAGTTGTTCTCCTCCTGGGACAACAGGGCGACGGCGACCTCGGGTTGGAGCAGGATGTGGCCGGCGTGCACGGAGCGGATGGCTCCGGCGAGGGCGTCGGGGTCGACGTCCTTGTAGACGTATCCGGCGGCGCCGGCGCGCAGGGCCGGGACCACGGTGCGCTGTTCGGTGAAGCTGGTGACGATCAGCACGCGCGCGGGGTTGTTCAGTTCGCGGAGCTTGCGCAGGGCGTCGATGCCGTCCATGCCCGGCATCTTGACGTCCATGAGGACGATGTCGGGCTTCAGTTCCTCCGCGCGCTCGACGCCCTCGGCGCCGTCGGCCGCCTCGCCCACGACCTCTATGTCGTCCTGCACTTCGAGGAAGGTGCGCAGGCCCCGGCGGACGACCTGGTGGTCGTCGACGAGCAGGACCTTGATCGCGTCAGCCACCGGGTACCTCCATCTCGATCGTGGTGCCCTTGCCGGGCGTCGATTCCACGGTCAGCTTGCCGCCGACCCCGCTGGTGCGGTCCCGCATGGAGACCAGACCCAGGTGGCGTCCCGCGCGGCGTACGGACTGCGGGTCGAAGCCGCCGCCGTCGTCCGTCACGCGCAGGACGGCTCCGCCGCCGCGCCGGTCCACGGTGACGTCGACGTGGGCCGCGCCCGAGTGCCGCAGCGCGTTGTGCAGGGCCTCCTGGGCCACGCGGAGCATGGCCTCCTCCTGGGCCGCGGGCAGCGCGCGGAAGCTGCGGGCGGCGAAGGTCACGCGCGCGGTGTGGGCGCGGTCCAGGACCTGGACGTGGGTGCGCAGGGTGGCGGTCAGACCGTCCTCGTCCAGGGCCGCGGGGCGCAACTCGACCACGGCGGCGCGCAGTTCGTCGGTGGCCTCGGCGGCGAGCGTGGCCACCTGCTGCATCTCGTCCTTGGCGCGGGAGGGGTCGCGGTCGACGAGGGCGGCGGCGGCCTGGGCGGTCAGGCGCAGGGAGAAGAGCTTCTGGCTGACCGCGTCGTGCAGTTCGTGAGCCAGGCGGGAGCGCTCCTCGGCGATGGTGAGCTCGCGGCTGCGTTCGTAGAGGCGGGCATTGGTGAGGGCGATCGCCGCGTGCTGGGCGAGGATCCCCAGGAGTTCCTCGTCCTCCTCGGTGAAGCCGCAACTGCCCTCGGGCTTCGGGCAGTTCTTGTTGGCGAGGAAGAGCGCGCCGATGACCTCGTCGCCGTCGCGGATCGGCAGGCCCAGGAAGTCGACCATATCGGGGTGGGCGGACGGCCAGCCCTCGAAGCGGGGGTCCTTGCGGACGTCGGCGAGGCGCTCGGGTGTGGCCTCGTGCAGCATCGCGGCGAGGATGCCGTGCTGGCGCGGGAGGGGGCCGATGGCCTTCCACTGGGCGTCGCTGACACCGTCGACCACGAACTGCGCGAAGCCGCCGTGGTCGTCGGGGACGCCCAGGGCGGCGTACTGCGCGTCGAGCAGCTCGCGGGCCGAGGAGACGATCGTCTTGAGGACGTCGCGCACCTCGAGGTGTCTGCTCATGGCCAGCAGCGCGGAGCTCACCGCGGCGAGGCCGGACCGGGGGCCTTGACTCATGACCTCAGAGTACGGGCGGGGTGTGACAGCGCGGATCGGTCCTGTGACGGCCCTGGGCTAGGGCGAGCGACCTAGGGCGAAGGGCCTCGCCGCTTTGCGGCCCGCGTCCGAGGCGGCCGGGACGGCTTCGTTCCTACGTTGGGGGCACGCCGATCAGGAGGCGTGGAGGACGAGGGGACGTGTGTCATGCCGGTAGCGATCATCACGGGGGCCTCGAAGGGGCTGGGACGGGCGCTCACCGAGGCGCTGGCCGCGCGGGGGTGGGACCTGGTGCTCGACGCGAGGACGGTGGAGGTCCTGAAGGAGACGGCGGCCGCGCTCACCGGGCACGGGATCCAGGTGACGGCTCTGCCGGGGGACGTCACGGACCCGGTGCACCGCTCGGAGCTGGTGGCCGCGGCCTGGCGGCTCGGTGGCGTGGATCTGCTGGTGAACAACGCGAGCGCGCTGGGCGCCGAGCCGCTGGTGCGGCTCGAGGGGCTGTCCCTGGACGGGCTGCGCCGCGCACTGGAGGTGAACGTGGTGGCCGCGCTGGGGCTGGTCCAGGAGGCGCTGCCGCTGTTGCGGGCGTCGGAGGCCGGCACGGTGATCACGGTGAGTTCGGACGCCGCCGCCGAGGCGTACGAGACGTGGGGCGGCTACGGGGCGTCGAAGGCCGCCCTGGACCACCTCGCGGCGGTGCTGGGCGAGGAGGAGCCGCGGCTGCGGGTGTGGGCCGTCGACCCCGGGGACATGGCGACGGACCTGTACGCGGCGGCCGTACCGGAGGACGGGGATCCGCGGCCGGAGCCGGCGAGCGTGGTGCCGGCCTTTCTGCGGTTGCTGGACGAGCGGCCGGCGAGCGGCCGGTACGGGGCGCCCTCGCTGCTGGAGGGGCGATGACGCTCGCGGTGCGCGTACGGGAGCTGTCGGCGCGGCTGCCCGCCGAGCAGCGCGGGCCGGGGCTCGACCGGGACGCCGTACGGCTGCTGGTGTCGCGGGGTACGGCGGTGTCGCACCACTCGTTCGGAGAGCTTCCGAAGCTGCTGCGGGCCGGGGACCTGCTCGTCGTGAACACCTCCCCCACGCTGGCCGCGGCCGTCGACGGGCGGATCGGGCACGCGCGTGTGGTGGTGCACTTCTCCACGCGCGGGGACGACGGCAGGTGGGCCGTCGAACTGCGGGATCCCGACGGAAGGGGCACCACGCGCGCGCGTGCGGGTGGGCCCGCGGGGACGGAGGTGCGGCTGCCCGGCGGCGGGCGGCTGGTGCTGGAGGAGGCGGTGAGCGAGCGTCTGTGGTGGGCGCGGGTGTGCGGCGGTGAGGTTCCCGGGCTGTTGCGGGAGCACGGGCGGCCCATTCGGTACTCCTATACGGAGCGTGACCAGCCGTTGTCCGTCTATCAGACGGTGTTCGCGCTGCCGTCGCCCGACGGGTCGGGCAGTGCGGAGATGCCCAGTGCGGCGCGTCCCTTCACCGCGCGGCTGGTGGCGGAGCTGGTGAGCCGGGGCGTGCAGTTCGCGCCGGTCACGCTGCACACGGGGGTGGCCTCGGCGGAGGCGCACGAGCCGCCGTACCCGGAGCGGTTCTCGGTGCCGGAGGCCTCCGCGCGGCTGATCAACGCGGTGCGGGCCGGGGACGGCAGGGTCGTCGCCGTCGGGACGACCGCCGTGCGGGCCGTGGAGTCGGCCGCCGGGGCCGACGGGGTCGTACGCGCGCGTGAGGGATGGACGGATCTCGTCGTGACCCCCGAACGCGGGGTGCGGGTGGTGAACGGGCTGCTGACCGGGCTGCACGAACCGGAGGCCTCGCATCTGCTGATGCTGGAGGCGGTCGCGGGGCGGGCGGCGGTCGACCGCGGCTACGAGGAGGCGCTGTGCCGGCGCTACCTGTGGCACGAGTTCGGGGACGTGCATCTGCTCCTCCCCGACAGGGGTTCTCACGCAGAGCATTGCTCAAGCAACTGCAAGTGAGAACGCTGTGCAGGTGGTGTGAGCCCGCGCATAGGGCGCAGATCACGTACGAAGAGACATAGGAGACAAAGGCTCCCGGCATGAACGGGAAAGACGTTCCAGTCTGTCCGTTTTTGTCCTCCCCCGGTCCACTATCCGGGGTCGTACGTCACACCTTTGCCCGGACGTTTTGCGCCAGCTAAGAATGGCCAACGTCGCTCAGCGCCGCGGATTCCGACCGCGGCGTTTGTGCCGGAAGCACCCGTGTCCAGCAGGACAGCGAGCGACCTCCCGCGCTATTCGAAGAGGTCCATCCCGCATGCCCAAGAACCCTTTCACCCGTGGTCATCGTCGCGAGCTGAGCAAGCGCCACAAGATCGCCGTCGCCGGCGTCGCCACGCTCGGTGCCGCCGCCGTCGTGTTCAGCGCGGTTCCGGGCAACGCGGAGACCACCACGTCCGAAGCCACCGTCTCCTCGGCCCCGGTGAAGTACTCCTCCGAGCAGCTCAAGATCCGCCAGGCCGACGTCAGCGAGCAGCTCGCCGCCAAGGCCCTGCAGAGCAAGGCCGCCGCAGAGGCCAAGGCAGCGAAGGCGCACGCCGAGGCGAAGGCCAAGGCCAAGGCCGCGGCCGCCGCGAAGAAGAAGGCCGCGCACGCCGCCGCAGCCAAGAAGGCCGCGCAGGCGCGCAAGGCCAAGGCCGCGAGCCGGGCCGCGCATCGCGCCAAGCTCAAGGCCGCGGTGCACAAGAGCTACGCCAACAACCTTGACGGCTGGATCAAGGAGTCCCTGGACATCATGAAGTCCAAGGGCATCCCGGGCTCCTACAACGGCCTGCACCGCAACATCCTCCGGGAGTCCTCGGGCAACCCGAACGCGATCAACAACTGGGACATCAACGCCATCAACGGCATCCCGTCGAAGGGTCTGCTCCAGGTCATCCCGCCGACGTTCCGGGCGTACCACGTCGCGGGCACGTCCTGGAACATCTACGACCCGGTCGCCAACATCACCGCCGCCGCGAACTACGCGGCCGACAAGTACGGCTCGATGGACAACGTGAACAGCGCGTACTGAGGCCGCGCGGACCTCTTCTACGCACAAGGGCGGCACCCTGTCGGGGTGCCGCCCTTCACCGTCGTACGACAGTGATCACTTGCGCATGACCTCGGGCTCGTGGCGGCGCAGGAAGCGGGCCACGAAGAAGCCGCAGACCACGCCGATGGCGATGAGGGCGATCATGTCGAGGCCCCAGACGCCGACGGTGTGGTTCCACAGCGGGTCGGTCGAGTCGCCCGGTTTGACGGGCGGGTTGACCTTGTTGAAGTCCAGCGTGGCGCCCGCGGCGGCGACCGCCCAGCGTGACGGCATCAGATACGAGAGTTCGTTGACGCCGAGCGTGCCGTGCAGGGTGAACAGACAGCCGGTGAAGACGACCTGGACGATCGCGAACATGACCAGCAGCGGCATGGTCTTCTCGGACGTCTTCACGAGGGCGGAGATGATCAGGCCGAACATCATCGAGGTGAACCCGAGGCCCATGATCGGCAGACACAGCTCCGCGAGGGTGGCGTTGCCGAGGACCAGGCCCTCCTTCGGGAGGCCACGGCTGGCGAAGCCGATGACGCCGACCAGCAGCCCTTGCAGGACGGTGATCACACCGAGCACGAACACCTTGGACATCAGGTACGCCGAGCGGGACAGCCCGGTGGCGCGCTCCCGTTCGTAGATGACCCGTTCCTTGATCAGTTCACGGACGGAGTTGGCGGCGCCGGCGAAGCAGGCGCCGACCGCCAGGATCAGCAGGACGGTGGTGGCCGTGCTGTTGGGTTCGGGGAGCTTCGTCCTGGGGTCGACCGGCTTGGGCAACAGCGGGTCGCCGAAGTCGATGAGCAGGCTCACCGCGCCGAGGACGAGCGGCAGGATCACCGTCAGGGCCAGAAAGCCCTTGTCGGACGCTATGACCGAGACATAGCGGCGCACCAGTGTCCCGAACTGGCCCACCCAGCCCTGCGGCTTCGGCGGTTTCATCGCCTGCATCGGCGGCAGCTGTACGGACTGTGCGGCAACGGCGTCGATGTCCGCGGCGTACATCTGGTAGTGCTGTGAGCCCTTCCAGCGTCCGGCCCAGTCGTAGTCGCGGTAGTTCTCGAAGGCGGAGAAGACGTCGGCCCAGGTGTCGTAGCCGAAGAAGTTCAGCGCCTCCTCCGGCGGGCCGAAGTAGGCGACCGCGCCGCCCGGGGCCATCACGAGGAGTTTGTCGCACAGCGCTAGTTCGGCGACGGAGTGGGTGACGACGAGGACCGTACGGCCGTCGTCGGCGAGGCCGCGCAGCAGCTGCATGACATCGCGGTCCATACCCGGGTCGAGGCCGGAGGTCGGCTCGTCCAGGAAGATCAGGGACGGCTTGGTGAGCAGCTCCAGGGCCACGGAGACGCGCTTGCGCTGGCCGCCGGAGAGGGAGGTGACCTTCTTCTCCTTGTGGACGTCGAGCTTCAGCTCGCGCAGCACCTCGTCTATGCGCGACTCGCGCTCGGCGCCGGTGGTGTCGGCCGGGAAGCGGAGTTTGGCCGCGTACTTGAGGGCCTTCTTGACGGTCAGCTCCTTGTGCAGGATGTCGTCCTGCGGGACCAGACCGATGCGCTGGCGCAGCTCGGCGAACTGCTTGTAGAGGTTGCGGTTGTCGTAGAGGACGTCGCCCTGGTTGGCGGGCCGGTAGCCGGTGAGTGCCTTGAGCAGCGTCGACTTGCCGGAACCGGACGGTCCGATGACCGCGATCAGAGACTTCTCCGGGACGCCGAAGGAGACGTCCTTGAGGATCTGCTTGCCGCCGTCGACCGTGACCGTCAGATGGCGCGCGGAGAACGTCACCTCACCGGTGTCGACGAACTCCTCGAGGCGGTCGCCGACGATCCGGAACGTGGAGTGGCCGACGCCGACGATGTCGCTCGGGCCGAGCATCGTCGAGCCGCCCTTGGGGATCGGCTGGCCGTTGACGTACGTGCCGTTGTGGGAGCCGAGGTCGCGGATCTCCATGCGGCCGTCGGGCGTCGAGTGGAACTCCGCGTGGTTGCGGGAGACCTGCAGGTCGGAGACGACCAGGTCGTTCTCCAGAGCACGGCCGATGCGCATGATGCGGCCGATGGTGAACTGGTGGAACGTGGTCGGGCTGCGGTCGCCGTAGACCGGCGGCGCGCCCGCGCCCGCGCCGGGGCCCTGCTGCTGCGGGATCTTCTGCGGCGGCTGGTGCGAGTACGGCTGCGGCTGTTGCTGGGGCTGTGGCCAGCCGGACGGCGAGGCCTGCTCAGGGTGCGCGTGCGGTGCCTGCTGTGGTGACTGCTGCGGTGTCTGCTGGGCCCAGCCGGGGTTCGCGCTCTGCGCGACGAACGGCTGCTGCCGGGGCTGGGGCTCGGCGACCGGGGCCGCGGTGCCGGACAGGCTCAGCAGCGGGCCGTCGCTCGCGTTGCCGAGGTGGACCGCCGTGCCGGGGCCGATGTCCCTCTGATGGATCCGCTGGCCCAGCACGAACGTGCCGTTGGTGCTGCCGTGGTCCTCGATGACCCAACCGCGCCCGCTCCAGCTGATCGTGGCGTGCCGCCAGGACACCCTGGCGTCGTCGAACACGATGTCCCCCTGCGGATCGCGTCCAAGGCTGTACGGCCTGGACGGATCGAGCGTCCAGGTACGTCCATTCGCTTCCAGTACGAGTTCCGGCACTCCAAGCCCCACTGAGTAGTCCCCCGAATTGCCCCCGTCACAGGGAGTGTAGGGATGTCGAACATCGTCGGGAACTATTTCAGGATCCACCTCCTGACCGAAAGTCGAGCCCTGAGAACACCACGTTCGCGCGCTTCGGCCGGTTCCGTTGACGGGGTTGAAACCGACCCGGAGAGTGGGTAATCCACGCGAGGGGGACGAGCGCGGTCTTGTCCGTGCCGCGGATCGGGGGGTCTGCCATGAGTGCGTCCATGAGCGCCGAGACGGCGAAGCACGGCGTGAGGCTGCCGTGGGGTGACATCCTGCTGTCCGCCATAGCCTCCGTGAGCTGGGCGTTGATCGGGATGGCGGGCGTGGCCGCGCTCGGTCTGCATCTGCTGGAGGCCGATTCCGCGGCCTCGCTGGGGCCGATGACCGCGGCGGTTGTGGCCCTTGCGGCGGGTGGTTCGGTGACACCCTCCGGTGACGTGTCCGCGTTCGGGCTGACGGGGGCGCAGGCGGCCACCGCCATCGAGATCACGCCACTGGGCGTCAGTCTGGTCGGCGCGGTGCTTTTGTCCTGGTTCTTCCTGCGGTCCCTGCGGGGCGCCGGAGCGGTGATCGCGCCGTCGGAACTCCTCGCGCGCGGGGGCTCGGTGGTCGCGTTGTTCACGGCGATGATGGGCGGGCTGGCCTGGGCGGGGCACGACGTCATCACGATCGACGGGGGCGCGCTGGGGCTCGACAAGCTGCCCGGCGCGGGCGGGAGCGGCGGCCTCGACATCCCCGGACTGGGGGACGTCGGGGACATCGGCGGGCTGCTGCCCGGCCGGATCGGCGACCTCGTCGACGCGAAGGCCGCGGTCGGCTTCACGGTGGACACCGCGCCGACGCTGCTCGGCGGGCTCGGCTGGTCGGCCGGGATCCTGCTGGTCGCGCTGCTGGCGTCCCGCCGTACGCCGCTGCCGCGCGGCTGGGAGGCCGTGCACCGCGTGGTACGGCCGGCCGTGTCCGCCGTCGTGACGGTGCTGCTGGTCGCGGTGGCCGCGGGGCTCGCGGCGGCGGCGTACGCGGCGATCGGCGACGACCACCCCAAGCGGATCGCGGGAGCGGCGCTGCTCGGGGCGCCGAACGGGGTGTGGCTGGGCATCCCCATCGGCCTGTTCGTCCCCTTCGACGGCCGGGCCACGGGCGTGCTGACGAACTTCCTCCCGGACCCCCTGGACCGACTCCTCAACTCGGACTCCGACCAGTCGGTGTCCCTGGGACGCCTGGCGGAGCTGGACGGGCGGGTGTGGCTGCTTGGGGTGGCCGCGGCGCTGATGATGCTGCTGGCGGGGGTGCTTACCGCTGTGCGGACGCCGGTGGGGGTTCGGGGGGATGCGGTGGTTGGTGGTGGGGCTGCTGGGGCGGGTGACGGGCGGGGGTGGGGTTCCGGTGCTGCGGGTGCAGGCCGGGGATGGAGCCACGGTTCCGCGGGGGTGACGGGAGCGCCCGATGGTGGAGCTGCTGGGGCTGGTGGCGGGCGCGGGTGGAGCTCCGGTTCCGCGGGGGCGGCGGAGGCGGGCTCTGAGGTCGTACGGGATCCTGGGGCGCTTCGTTTCGCGGGGCGGTGTGCGGTGCGGCTGGGGCTGGCCACCGCGTTGGCGCTGCCGTTGCTCGCCTGGCTGACGGAGGTGTCGGTGGACGCCTCGCTGTCGGTGCTGGGGTTCGACGCCTTCGGCGCCGGGGTCCGGTTGCGGGGGCAGCTCGGCATGGCACTGCTGCTCGGGGCGCTGTGGGGCGCGGGTGCGGGCGCCGCGGGGGCGTTGCTGGCCCGGGCGACGGGGGCGGCGGGGTCCCGGGCGGCGGGGCTGGCACTGGGTGACTTGGCAGGGGGCGGTGCGAGGGCAGGGGCTGTGGGAGTGCAGTCGGTTGGGCCTGCCGGGGGTTCACCGTATGGCGCTGCGGGTGGGGCGTATCAGCGGGCGGACGGGCCGTATGGGAGTGGGGGCGGGCCCGGTGGGGCGGGGGGCCCGGCCTATGGGAGTGGGAGCGGGACGGGCGGGAGTGGGGGTCCGGCCCACGGAAGCGGCGCCGGACCGTACGACAGCGGGGGCGCCGCCCACGGGAGCCGAGGCGGGCGGGGCGGGAACGAGGGCGCGGCCTACGGGAGCGGAAGCGGGAGGAGCGCGAGTGAGGCTCAGGCCCACGGGAGCGGCTCCGGAGCGCACGAGAGTGGAGGCGCCGCCCACGGGAGCCGAGGCGGGCCAGACGGGAACGAGGGCGCGGCCTACGGGAGCGGAACGGACGGGAGTGGGGCTCAGGCCCGCAGAAGTGACGCCGGACCGTACGAAAGCCGAGGCGCCGCCTACCAGAGTCGAGGCGGGCCAGGCGGAAGCGAGGGCGCGGCCTACGGGAGCGGAAGCGAGACGGGCGCGAGTGAGGCTCCGGCCCACGGGAGTGGCCCCGGACCGTACGACAGCGGAGGCGCCGCCTATCGGAGTGACGCCGGGCCGCGCCGAAGTGGTGGTGGGGCGGAGCGGTACGGCGGAGAGGCGGGGGCCTACGGCGGTGAGGCGGGGCCGCATGGCCGGGAGGCGGGGCGCCCTGGCCGAGAGGCGGGCCCACGTGGCCGAGAAGCGGAGTCCTACGAGGGTGGGCCAGGGCACTACGGCAGTGAGCCGGAGTCATACGGCAGTGAGCCGGGCCCCTACGTGCAGGGGGCGCCTCATCGGCCTCCGAACCCGGCGACGAACCCGTATCTGCGGGTGCCGGATGAGTTGCAGGGGCCCGAGGATGCGCGGCCCGGTGGCGACGGTTGGCAAGGGCCGGCGCCTGAGGACGGTCCGCGAGAACCGGACTCCCGGCCGTCGGGCGAACCGCGTCGGCCCGTGGGGTCACCACCGTCCGGCAACGTCTACGGCGCCCCCACGGTGGCCCGACCGATCGACGAGCCCCCTCGTTCACCGCAACGCCCTCCCAGGCAGCGCCCGGGTGGCCGACGATCGTCCTCCGGGGACGAGGCCCGTCAGTCGCCACCACCGCCTCCTCCCCCACCACCGCCACCGCCGCCGGGGAAGCCGAAGGGGCGGCGCTGATACGGCGCCTGCCGCAGGGCCTGGTCCGAGCGCGGGGCCTGTGGGGGGACGGCGTGGGTCGCCACCCCGGCGTTCCCGGCGAGAGCCGGCCGTTCCCACCGTGCGGTGAGGTCGTTCGGAGCCGGCACCCTCGCGGGGGCGTAGGACACGGCCGGTCGCCGTCTGCATCCCTGGCCGGAAGGCTGGGCGTCTCGGGAGCGTAGGAAGGCGGGTCGCTGCCGACCACCGGACCGGGACCCCTCCCCCGGCGACCGACTCCCACGCCCGCCGCACCCAAGCCGTGTCCCGTATGTAAGGATCTCGCCACCCGCCCGACACCGAGTGTTCCGTGTCCGTCAGACGGACCGCGGGCGCAGAGGCACTGGGTGCCGGATACGGTGGGAACACCATGAGCGCTTCACAGACCTCGTCCTCCGACGTCCCCACCCTTCTCGTCAAGATCTTCGGGAAGGACAGGCCGGGCATCACGGCCGGCCTCTTCGACACCCTTGCCGCGTACTCGGTCGACGTGGTCGACATCGAGCAGGTCGTCACGCGTGGCCGAATGGTGCTGTGCGCGCTCGTGACCGCGCCGCCCCGCGCGCTGGAGGGCGACCTGCGGGCGACCGTCCACAGCTGGGCCGAGTCGATCAAGATGCAGGCCGAGATCATCTCCGGTCTCGGCGACAACCGGCCGCGAGGCCTGGGGCGTTCCCTGGTCACCGTGCTCGGTCACCCGCTCACCGCGGAGGCCACCGCCGCGATCGCCGCCAAGATCGCCAAGGCGGGCGGCAACATCGACCGTATCTTCCGGCTGGCCAAGTATCCGGTCACGGCCGTCGAGTTCGCGGTGTCCGGCGTGGCGACCGAAGCGCTGCGCACCGCGCTCGTCACGGACGCCGCCAAACTCGGCGTCGACGTGGCCGTCGTCGCGGCCGGTCTGCACCGCCGGGCCCAGCGGCTCGTCGTCATGGACGTGGACTCCACGCTCATCCAGGACGAGGTGATCGAGCTCTTCGCCGCGCACGCCGGCTGCGAGGACGAGGTCGCCGAGGTGACCGCGGCCGCGATGCGCGGCGAGCTGGACTTCGAGCAGTCGCTGCACGCGCGCGTGGCGCTGTTGGAGGGGTTGGACGCTTCGGTCGTCGACAAGGTGCGCTCCGAAGTGCGGCTGACGCCGGGCGCGCGGACCCTGATCCGTACGCTGAAACGGCTTGGCTTCCAAGTGGGTGTCGTCTCGGGCGGGTTCACCCAGGTCACCGACGACCTCCAAGACCGGCTGGGGCTGGACTTCGCCCAGGCCAACACGCTGGAGATCGTCGACGGGAAGCTGACGGGCAAGGTCACCGGGGAGATCGTGGACCGCGCGGGCAAGGCGCGGTTGCTGCGCCGGTTCGCCGCCGAGGCGGGGGTGCCGCTGTCCCAGACGGTGGCGATCGGCGACGGCGCCAATGACCTGGACATGCTCAACGCGGCCGGACTCGGGGTCGCCTTCAACGCCAAGCCGGTGGTGCGGGAGGCCGCGCACACGGCGGTGAACGTGCCCTTCCTGGACACGGTGCTGTACCTGCTGGGCGTCACCCGCGAAGAGGTCGAGGCGGCGGACGCGCACGAGGAGGACTGAGCGGCACATCGGCAGGGCCCGGCACCGTGACGGTGCCGGGCCCTGCCGTGTCACACGCGGTGGGAGGTCGCCGTCAGTCGGACGGCGCCCAGTAGTCGGCGAGGGTGGCCACGCCCGGCTCCAGGGACTTCCAGGGACCGCTGAACGACAGGACGGCGAAGGCGGCGGCCGGGAAGCCGCGCGCGCTCATCCGCCGGCGGGCGTCATCCTCGGCGGCGCCGGCGAGGACATCGGCGAGACCCTGCACACCCGGGTTGTGGCCGATCAGGACGACGTTCTGCATGTCGTCCGGGGTCTCGTTCAGCACGGCGATCAGCTCGCCGGGAGAGGCCTCGTAGATCCGCTCCTCGTAGACCGTTTTCGGCCGGTGCGGGAACTCCTGCACGGCGAGCTTCCAGGTCTCACGGGTCCGGGTCGCGGTGGAGCAGAGGGCCAGGTCGAAGGGGATGCCGGAGTCGACCAGTCGTCGTCCGGCCTCCGCTGATTCTTTGCGGCCACGGTCGGCGAGCGGCCGCTCATGATCGGTCACCTGCGGCCAGTCGGCTTTCGCATGCCGGAAAAGGACAATCCTGCGGGGTTCTGCGACGCTCATGGGATCCAGCTTCGCACGAAACAGGCCATGGGGCGCAGGGAGTTGACGGGCGGCTTTATGGGTGCTCAGCGCGCTATCAGCTGCTGTACACGCTCCAGGAACTGGGTGACGGCCGGGTCGCCGGAGGCCGCGTGCGCGTCGGCGGGGTTGAGGATGAGGGCCAGGAGCACCACGAAGGCAAGTGTCGGCAGGGCGAGGGCCCACCAGGGCAGCCGGATGTCGACGCCGCCCCGGGACGCCGGGTGGGGCGGGGTGTGCGTAGGGGCCGACATGGGTGCCTCCGCTGTCTTCGAGTGGCCGGTGGGCGGTGACCGGTGTGGCGCGGTCACATCTCGAAGTTACGGAACCGGGGGCCCTCAACCCATCCGGAGATCCACCCAGTTGACCCTGACACTCACCCCCTAGGGGACAGGGGGTTAACCCCACCGTCGGACCGGGGAAACGGGTGTCCGGATCAGGGCGAGGCGATCGTCGCGATGATCGCGATGACGATGAAGATGGCGAAGAACGAGCCGAAGACCAGCAGCATCTTCTTCTGGCCGTTCTGGGGATTCGGATCGAGCACTGGCATACGGCCAGTCTCGCACCCCGGTCTCTTGCCGAAACTGCCGGGGTGACCTCACCGGGCCGCCTCGTCCTCCACCGTGCGGTCGCGGCCCGCGAGCACCCCGACCGCCATCTGCGGGATCATCAGGCCGACCATGAGCGCGATCGGCAGGCCCCAGCCGCCGCTGTGCTGGTACAGCACACCCACCAGGAGCGGTCCGGGGATGGAGATCAGATAGCCGGTGCTCTGTGCGAAGGCGGACAGTTGGGCCACGCCCGCGCCGGTCCTTGCCCGCATCCCGACCATGGTGAGGGCCAGCGGGAAGGCGCAGTTGGAGACGCCGAGCAGAACGGCCCAGGCCCAGGCGCCGGCGGCCGGGGCGAGGTACAGGCCCGCGTATCCGGCGAGACCGCAGGCGCCGAGCGCGATCACGATCGGGCCCTGGTGCGGCAGCCGCGTGGCCAGGCGCGGGATGACGAAGGCCAGCGGGACGCCCATCACCATCGTGACCGCCAGCAGCAGCCCTGCGGTGCCGGCGGACACGCCCGCGTCCCGGAAGATCTGCGCCATCCAGCCCATGGTGATGTAGGCGGCGGTGGCCTGGAGCCCGAAGAACACGGCGAGCGCCCAGGCGGTCCGGCTCCGGGTGATCCGCAGCGTGGGCGGCTCCACCCGCGCGTGCACCTGCCGGACCGGGCCCGCCCCGTCCACGCGCGCGTGGACATGCGTCAAGACCTCTTGCCCGGCCTCCCGCTCCGCCGGGGCGGCTCCCCGGTCCCGCACGAGCGGGATCCAGGGCAGTACGGCCGCCGCGGCCAGGCCCGCCCACACCGCGAGCCCGGACTGCCAGCTCCCGCCCAGTGCCTCGGTCACCGGCACGGTCACGGCGGCCGCGGCGGCGGTGCCGAGAGCGAGGGCCATCGAGTACAGGCCGGTCATGGAGCCGACCCGGTCGGGGAACCAGCGCTTGACGATGACCGGCATCAGGACGTTGCTGACGGCGATGCCCATGAGGGTGAGTGCGCTGGCGGCCAGGAAGCCCGCCGTGGAGCCCGTGTACGGCCGTATGAGCAGACCTGCCGTGATGGCGACCATGCCCGCGCACACCACTGCCCCCGCGCCGAAACGGCGGGCCAGACGCGGGGCCATGACACCGAAGACGGCGAAGCACAGCGGGGGCACCGAGGTGAGCAGGCCGGCCATGCTGCCGCTCATGCCGAGTCCGTCGCGCACCTCTTCGAGGAGGGCGCCGAAACTGGTGATGGCGGGGCGGAGGTTGAGAGCGGACAGCACGATGCCGACGACGACCAGGCGCACGGCCCACGCGCGCGTGGCGGGCACCAGGGGTTCCCCATCGGGCGGGGTCGCGGAACTGCGTGCGGTCGTGGACTTCAGTGTCCGGGTTTCCTCGCTTGCCATGCCACCCATCATAGAATCATGGGATGATTGGTTGTCCATCCCCGGGGCGTCCTCGTTCGTCCCGCCCGTGCGAAGGTGTGCCATGCCCCTGAGCCATCCCCGCCGCTCGGCGCTGTCCGAGCAGGTCATCGCCGCGCTGCGCAACCAGATCACCTCGGGCGAGTGGCCGGTCGGCTCCCGGATCCCGACCGAGCCCGAACTGGTCGAGCAGCTGGGGGTCGCCCGCAACACCGTCCGCGAGGCGGTCCGCGCGCTCGCGCACAACGGCCTGCTGGACATCCGCCAGGGCTCGGGGACGTACGTCCTGGCCACCAGTGAGCTGGCCGGCGTGATGCACCGCCGGTTCGCCGACGCGGAACCCCGGCACATCGCCGAGCTGCGTTCCACCCTGGAGTCGTCCGCGGCGCGGCTGGCCGCCGAGCGGCGCACCGAGAAGGACCTCAAGCAGCTCGACGCGCTTCTCGTACGACGCGAACAGGCCTGGGGATCGGGCGACACGGAGGCCTTCGTGACCGCGGACGCCACCTTCCACCTGGCCGTGGTGGCCGCCTCCCACAACGACGTGATGACCGAGATGTACGCGGACCTCGGCGAGGTGCTGCGGGACTGGCTGCGTGAGGACGTCGGCGAGGAGCTGACGCCGGAGACCTACATGGACCACGCCCGGCTCGTCGACGCGATCCGCGCGGGCGACGTGGCGGCGGCTGCCGAAGAGGCGGCCGGCTACCCCTTCCTGTGCCGTCCGGGACGGTTCAGCGCGCCAGCTTCCGGTGGCTGACCCACACCGAGCGGACCTCCTTCCAGCACCGGCCGGTCAGCCGCACGGTCTGCGCGGGCCCGGCCTCGACCTCGGCGCCGTCGGTGTCGAGGTCCCACCAGCGGTCGCACTCGATGTGCAGGCGGACGCCGTCGGTGCGCGGATAGGGGTTGTGGCAGTAGGTGGTCACCCGGGAGCCGGTGACACTGCTGCGGCAGGAGGCGCCGAACAGCTCCGAGGCCGCGGCTCGGGGCGCATCCACGCGTGCGTGCGGCTTCGCTTCGTACGGAAAGGAGATCACGAGACAGACGGCTGCGGTCACTGAGGCCAGACTGCGGGACAGGCGCACAAGGGGACCTCCTCGGCCGTGCTGGGGAGGGAATCGCAGGTGAACGCGTAATCCAGCGTGCCCAGTTGCAGGCCGTGCGCGCCCGGCCTGGTAGGCCGAACGGGGGACGCCCCGCTCCCTGGGGGAACGGGGCGTCGACGACGTATGGGAGATCAGGCTCCGATGGCGTGCAGGCCGCCGTCCACGTGGATGATCTCGCCGGTGGTCTTCGGGAACCAGTCGCTCAGCAGGGCGACGATGCCCTTGCCGGCCGGCTCCGGGTCCTTGAGGTCCCACTCCAGCGGGGAGCGGTTGTCCCACACGGCGGCCAGGTCGCTGAAGCCCGGGATGGACTTGGCGGCCATCGAGGCGAGCGGGCCGGCGGAGATGAGGTTGCAGCGGATGTTCTGCTTGCCCAGGTCGCGCGCGACGTACCGGCTGGTGGCCTCCAGGGCGGCCTTGGCCGGGCCCATCCAGTCGTACTGCGGCCAGGCGTACTGCGCGTCGAAGGTGAGGCCGACGACCGAGCCGCCGTTCTGCATCAGCGGCAGGCAGGCCATGGTGAGCGACTTCAGGGAGTACGCCGAGACGTGCATGGCCGTGGCCACGGACTCGAACGGCGTGTTCAGGAAGTTGCCGCCGAGCGCGTCCTGCGGAGCGAAGCCGATGGAGTGCACGACGCCGTCGAGGCCGCCGAGCTCCTCGCCGACGATGTCGGCCAGTCGGCCGAGGTGCTCGTCGTTGGTCACGTCGAGCTCGATGACCTTGGTGGGCTTGGGAAGCTTCCTGGCGATGCGCTCGGTCAGCGTGGGCCGCGGGAACGCGGTCAGGATGATCTCGGCGCCCTGCTCCTGGGCCAGCTTGGCGGCGTGGAAGGCGATGGAGGACTCCATCAGCACACCGGTGATCAGGACGCGCTTGCCCTCGAGAATTCCACTCATGGTGTTCAGTGACCCATTCCCAGTCCGCCGTCAACGGGGATGACGGCTCCAGTGATGTACGAGGCGTCGTCCGAGGCCAGGAACCGCACCGTCGCGGCGACCTCCTCGGGCTGCGCGTAACGGCCGAGCGGCACCTGCTTCACGATGCCCTCGCGCTGCTCGTCGGTGAGCACCTTGGTCATGTCGGTGTCGACGAAGCCGGGCGCGACGACGTTGAAGGTGATGTTGCGCGAGCCCAGCTCACGGGCGAGGGAGCGCGCGAAGCCGACGAGGGCGGCCTTGGAGGCGGCGTAGTTGGCCTGTCCGGGGCCGCCGTAGAGGCCGACGACCGAGGAGATCAGGACGACCCGGCCCTTCTTGGCGCGCAGCATGCCGCGGTTGGCGCGCTTGACCACGCGGAAGGTACCGGTGAGGTTGGTGTCGACGACCGAGGTGAAGTCCTCCTCGGACATCCGCATCAGGAGCTGGTCCTTGGTGATGCCGGCGTTGGCGATCAGGACCTCGACCGGGCCGTGCTCGGCCTCGATCTCCTTGTAGGCCTGCTCCACCTGCTCGGTGTCGGTGATGTCGCACTTGACCGCGAGGAAGCGGGCCGGCGGCTCACCCGAGCGGTACGTGATCGCGACCTTGTCGCCGGCGTCGGCGAATGCTTGGGCGATGGCGAGGCCGATGCCCCGGTTGCCTCCGGTGACGAGAACCGAGCGGCTCAACGGATCACCCTTTCCATAGGGGTCTGACACATCCGCCCGAGCACGTGGATGACAGGCGGCTTCCCCGAAAACCTATCGGGCCGGTCGCTGTCGGGGACATTCGGGCACCGACAGTGGCTTACGGGACTCGCTGTCGGGTCCCTACAGAAAGTTGCCGGCAGCGGTCACAAACGTGTGGTCTGCGCACCGGTCGCCGCGACATGATCGGGGCAGCCCTTCGCCCACCTCATGCCCACAGGAAGAGACCCAGGTGCCTCATACCATCGACGAAGCCTTCACAGCGCTTCCCCTACGTGCCCTCGCCGACGCCGCGCTGGCACGCGCGCGTGCGCTCGGCGCCGAGCACGCGGACTTCCGGTTCGAGCGGGTGCGCAGCGCGTCCTGGCGCCTCAGGGACGCCAAGCCCTCCGGGTCCTCGGACACCACCGACCTCGGGTACGCGGTGCGGGTCGTCCACGGCGGCACCTGGGGCTTCGCGTCCGGCGTGGACCTGACCCTGGACGCCGCCGCCAAGGTCGCCTCGCAGGCCGTGGCCATGGCGAAGCTCTCCGCCCAGGTGATCCGCGCGGCCGGGTCCGACGAGCGTGTGCAGCTGGCCGGGGAGCCCGTGCACGCCGACCGTACGTGGATCTCGTCGTACGAGATCGATCCGTTCTCCGTGCCCGACGAGGAGAAGGCGGCGCTGCTCGCGGACTGGAGCGCTCGGCTGCTGGCGGCGGACGGGGTCAACCACGTCGACGCGTCGCTGCTCACCGTGCACGAGAACAAGTTCTACGCAGACACCGCCGGCACGGTGACCACGCAGCAGCGGGTCCGGCTGCACCCGCAGCTGACCGCGGTGTCCGTCGACGATTCCAGTGGCGAGTTCGACTCGATGCGGACCATCGCGCCGCCGGTCGGCCGCGGCTGGGAGTACCTCACGGGCACCGGCTGGGACTGGGAGAGCGAGCTGGAGCAGATCCCGGAGCTGCTCGCCGAGAAGATGCGGGCGCCCAGTGTCGAGGCGAGCCTGTACGACCTCGTCGTCGACCCGTCGAACCTGTGGCTGACGATCCACGAGTCCATCGGGCACGCCACCGAGCTGGACCGCGCGCTCGGCTACGAGGCGGCCTACGCCGGCACCTCCTTCGCCACCTTCGACCAGCTCGGCAAGCTCAGGTACGGCTCCGAGCTGATGAACGTCACCGGTGACCGCACCGCCGAGCACGGCCTCGCGACCATCGGCTACGACGACGAGGGCGTCGAGGGCCAATCCTGGGACCTGGTGAAGGACGGCACCCTCGTCGGCTACCAGCTGGACCGCCGGATCGCGAAGCTGACGGGGTTCGAGCGCTCCAACGGGTGCGCCTACGCCGACTCCCCCGGGCACGTGCCCGTGCAGCGCATGGCCAACGTGTCGCTCCAGCCCGACCCGGCCGGGATGTCGACCGAGGACCTCATCGGGAGCGTGGACCGCGGCATCTATGTCGTCGGGGACCGGTCCTGGTCGATCGACATGCAGCGCTACAACTTCCAGTTCACCGGCCAGCGGTTCTTCAGGATCGAGAACGGGCGGATCACCGGGCAGCTGCGGGACGTCGCCTACCAGGCGACCACCACCGACTTCTGGGGCTCGATGGCCGCGGTGGGCGGCCCGCAGACCTATGTCCTCGGCGGCGCCTTCAACTGCGGCAAGGCCCAGCCCGGCCAGGTCGCGGCCGTCTCGCACGGCTGCCCGTCGGCCCTCTTCAAGGGCGTCAACATTCTGAACACCACTCAGGAGGCCGGTCGATGAGCGCCCGCACCAACAAGCCGCACGAAATCGTCGAGCGGGCCCTCGCGCTGTCCCGGGCCGACGGCTGTGTCGTGATCGCCGACGAGCAGTCGACCGCCAACCTGCGCTGGGCGGGCAACGCGCTCACCACGAACGGCGTCACGCGCGGGCGCACGCTCACGGTCGTCGCGACCGTCGACGGCAAGGAGGGCACCGCCTCCGGCGTGGTCTCCCGGTCCGCGGTGACCGCGGACGAGCTGGAGCCGCTGGTGCGGGCCGCGGAGGCCGCCGCACGCGGTGCCGCGCCCGCGGAGGACGCCCAGCCGCTGGTCACGGGTGTACCGGAGTCCCCGGACTTCACGGACGCGCCCGCCGAGACCTCCTCGGCGGTCTTCGCCGACTTCGCGCCGGCGCTCGGCGAGTCCTTCGCACGCGCGCGTGCGGGCGGCCGCGAGCTCTACGGCTTCGCCAACCACGAGCTCGTGTCGACGTATGTGGGCACGTCCACGGGGCTGCGGCTGCGCCACGACCAGCCCAACGGCACGCTGGAGCTCAACGCCAAGTCGCCGGACCGGACCCGCTCGGCCTGGGCCGGACGCTCCACCCGGGACTTCAAGGACGTCGACCCGGCGGCGCTGGACGCCGAGCTCGCCGTACGCCTGGGATGGGCCGAGCGGCGCCACCAGCTGCCCGCCGGGCGGTACGAGACGCTGCTGCCGCCGACCGCGGTCGCCGACCTGCTGATCTACCAGCTGTGGTCGGCGTCGGGCCGGGACGCGGCCGAGGGGCGGACGGTGTTCTCCAAGCCGGGCGGCGGCACCCGGGTCGGCGAGCGGCTGACCGAGCTGCCGCTGACCCTGCGCAGCGACCCGAACGAGCCGGGCCTGGAATCCGCGCCCTTCGTGGTCGCGCACTCCTCCGGGGGCGACCAGTCGGTGTTCGACAACGGTCTGCCGGTCGCCGCCACCGACTGGATCCGGCAGGGCGAGCTGGCGCATCTGATGACGACCCGGCACAGCGCGGGCCTGACCGGGCTGCCCGTCGCCCCGGCGGCCGGCAGCCTCGTCCTCGACGGAGGCTCGGACCTGTCGCTGGAGGAGATGGTCGCGAACACCACGCGCGGGCTGCTGCTGACCTGCCTCTGGTACATCCGCGAGGTCGACCCGGCCACCCTGCTGCTCACCGGGCTGACCCGGGACGGCGTGTACCTCGTCGAGAATGGCGAGGTGACCGGCGAGGTCAACAACTTCCGGTTCAACGAGTCGCCGGTCGGCCTGCTGGGGCGGGCGACGGAGGCGGGGCGGACGGAGAAGACGCTGCCGAGGGAGTGGAGCGACTACTTCACCAGGGCCGCGATGCCGGCGCTGCGGGTGCCGGATTTCAATATGAGTTCTGTCAGTCAGGGCGTATAACCTCGTAGCCGGTAGTCACTCGACTGCCCGAGGACCTTTCGAGGAGATACGAGAACCGTGACGGACATCGTCGACGAGCTGAAGTGGCGTGGGCTGTGGGCCCTGTCCACTGACGAGGACGCTTTGCGCAAGGCGCTCGCGGACGGTCCCGTCACGTTCTATTGCGGTTTCGACCCCACGGCGGCCAGCCTGCACGTCGGTCACCTGGTGCAGGTCCTCACCATGCGCCGGCTCCAGCAGGCGGGTCTGCGTCCGCTCGCGCTGGTGGGCGGCGCGACCGGCCAGATCGGCGACCCGCGTCCCACGGCGGAGCGCACGCTGAACGACCCGGAGACGGTCGCGAACTGGGTCTCCCGGCTGCGCTCGCAGATCGAGCCGTTCCTGTCCTTCGAGGGCGAGAACGCCGCGGTCATGGTGAACAACCTGGACTGGACGGCCGGGATGTCGGCCATCGAGTTCCTGCGGGACATCGGCAAGCACTTCCGCGTCAACAAGATGCTCACCAAGGACTCGGTCGCGCGCCGGCTGGAGTCCCAGGAGGGCATCAGCTACACGGAGTTCAGCTACCAGCTGCTCCAGGGCATGGACTTCCTTGAGCTGTACCGGCGGTACGGCTGCACGCTGCAGCAGGGCGGCAGCGACCAGTGGGGCAACCTCACGGCGGGGCTCGACCTGATCCACAAGCTGGAGCCCGAGGCCGAGGCGCACTGTCTCGCGACGCCGCTGATGGTCAAGGCGGACGGCACCAAGTTCGGCAAGACCGAGGGCGGCGCCGTCTGGCTCGACCCGGAGATGACGACGCCGTACGCGTTCTACCAGTTCTGGCTGAACGTGGACGACCGGGACATCTCGACGTACCTGCGCATCCTGTCCTTCCGGTCCCGCGAGGAGCTCGAGGAGCTGGAGAAGCAGACCGAGGAGCGTCCGCAGGCCCGGGCCGCGCAGCGGGCGCTGGCGGAGGAGCTGACGACGCTGGTGCACGGCGCCGACCAGACGGCCGCCGTGATCGCCGCGAGCCGTGCCCTGTTCGGGCAGGGTGAGCTGGCGGAGCTGGACGAGAAGACGCTGACCGCGGCGCTCTCGGAGGTGCCGCACATCCGGGTCGCCGAGCTCGGTGCCGTCGTGGATCTGTTCGCGGAGGTGGGACTCGTGGCCAGCAAGTCGGCCGCGCGGCGGACGGTGAAGGAGGGCGGGGCCTACGTGAACAACGTCAAGGTGTCGGCCGAGGACGCGGTGGTCGCCAAGGAGGACCTGCTTCACGGTCGCTGGCTGGTGCTGCGCCGGGGCAAGAAGAACCTGGCCGCGGTCGAGGTCACCTCGGCCTAGGTCCTGAGCACGGCAGAAGGGGGCGCCTCTCCCGAGGGAGGGCGCCCCTTCGTCGTACGGCTCTCAGGTCCGCCGCTGTTTCCTCTTGCCCAGCGTCGCCATGTAGAGCATGTCGCCGAAGCCGACGATGATGATCGCGGCGATGAGCTGGAAGACGTGGCGGCTCCAGTCGATGCCGGGGGTCTCGTCCACGCCGAACCCGCGTGCCATGGCGTTGCCGGCGACGGCGCCGAGCATGCCGAAGATGGTGGTCAGCCAGAGGGGGCTGTGCTGTTTCCCGGGGATGATCGCCTTCGCGATGAGGCCCAGCACGAATCCCACGATGATCGCCCACAACCAGCCCATGGCTGCCTCCTCGTGCGGCTCGACGTGAGCATTACGGCAAGTGTCGGTCCGTTCGGGCTACGCCGCATGCCGGGCACGGCCGTACGTGCCGGGAGCGAGCCCGTTCGCCCAGGCGGGAGGTGCCCCGGTCTCGTAGACGGCGCAGACGCGGCGTAACGTGGAAGCTGTCCGGGCCCGGTACCTCCACCGGGTACGGAGTGGTTGCGGGGAACGGGGAGAGTCCGATGCGGGCGGATGGTGGAATGTGATGCGGAAGCAGCATGGCGGCGGCAGCGCCCAGGTGTTCCGGATCACCGGAGCCAGGACGAGCCTTCAGGAGGACGTGCGCGGACGTCAGCGCCGGTACGTCATCTCGATGACGGTGCGTACGATTTCCGTGGTGCTCGCGGCCACGCTCTGGAACGTCGAACGGCATGTCGCGATCGTGGCGCTGGTGCTCGGGGCGGTTCTGCCCTATATCGCCGTCGTCATCGCCAACGCGGGGCGGGAGAACGCGCCCTCACTGCCGACGACCTTCGTGACCGCACCGACCCCGCCGATGATCATGCCGCCGCGAGCCGATGACGACTTCGCGGAACCCGTGCCGGAAGGCGGTGCGGGCGGGGCGGCGTCGGGTGCGCGGGGGGAACCGCGCGAGCGGACGTGACAGGTGTTCCCGGCACCAAGCTCAAGAAAAGCTCAGATCAATCATGTTGTTCCAGTGCCGGGCCAAGGGTTACCCGTGACATACTTCGTACGCGCTCCGCATCCCCCGTCGGAGCGACAGACCGACGCCGGGCAGCTCCCCCCGTGGCTGCTCGGCGTCGCCTTTTCCCCCCGCTTGTGAGACGAAATCCGTGAGTGACGAGACCCCGATCTGCTCCGCGAAGGGCTGCCGCGAAGACGCCGAGTGGGTGCTCGCGTGGAACAACCCGAAGATCCACACGCCGGAGCGGCGCAAGACGTGGCTGGCCTGTGAGGAGCACCGGGAGCATCTGTCGCAGTTCCTCGGGGTGCGGGGCTTCCTCAAGGATGTCGTGAAGTTCGAGGACTGGAAGGCGCCCGAAGGGGCCTAGCCCTAGCCGCCGATCGCCGACATGGGCCGGTCCGGCTGGACGAACGTCGGGTCGTCCAGGCCCGCTCCCGCCTTCTTGCCCCACATCGCCTCGCGCCAGATTCGGGCGACCTCCTCGTCACCGGCGTCGGAGCGCAGTGCCGCTCGGAGGTCCGTCTCCTCGCGGGCGAAGAGGCAGTTGCGTACCTGGCCGTCGGCTGTGAGGCGGGTGCGGTCGCAGGCCGCGCAGAACGGGCGGGTGACGGAGGCGATGACACCCACTACGTGAGGACCGCCGTTCACTGTCCAGCGTTCCGCGGGGGCTGAGCCGCGCTTCTCCGAGCCCTCCTCGGTGAGGTCGAACCGGGTGCGCAGGGAGGTCAGGATGTCCCCGGCGGTGATCATGCCGTCGCGCTTCCAGCCGTGCTGGGCGTCCAGGGGCATCTGTTCGATGAAGCGCAGCTCGTAGTCGTGCTCCACGGCCCAGGCGAGGAGGTCGGGGGCCTCGTCGTCGTTCAGGCCGGGCATCAGGACGGAGTTGACCTTGACCGGGGTCAGGCCCGCCTCGCGGGCGGCGTCCAGGCCCTCCAGGACGTCCTGGTGGCGGTTGCGGCGGGTGAGGGTCTTGAAGACGTCCGGACGCAGGGTGTCCAGGGAGACGTTGACCCGGTCCAGGCCGGCGGCCTTCAGGGCTTTCGCCGTGCGCTTGAGGCCGATGCCGTTGGTGGTGAGGGACATCTGGGGGCGCGGCTCAAGAGCCGCGACGCGCTCGACGATGCCGACCAGGCCGGGGCGCAGCAGGGGCTCACCGCCGGTGAAGCGGACCTCCTCGATCCCGAGGGAGGTCACGGCTATGTCGATCAGGCGGACGATCTCGTCGTCGGTGAGCAGATCGGGCTTGGCCAGCCACTGCAGGCCCTCTTCCGGCATGCAGTACGTGCACCGCAGATTGCAGCGGTCGGTCAGCGAGACTCTCAGGTCGGTGGCCACCCGGCCGTAGGTGTCGATGAGCACGTGGGCCCCCTCCCTCGTCGCGGATCAGTGCCGACTCCATCGGTTTCCGTCACTTGCGAGCCTACGTGACGTCGCTGACAACGACAGTGCCCGATCCCACGACGTACGAAGCGGCCGTGTCGTAGAGATCTACGACACGGCCGCTCCGGGGGCGTGTCAGTGGGCGCCGGTACCGGTCAGCGACCGGACCTCCAGCTCCGCGTACTTGCCCTTGTCCGGCTCCTCCTTGGAGAGGTAGGTGCCGATGATGCCGAGCAGAAAACCGACCGGGATCGAGATGAGACCCGGGTTCTCCAGCGGGAACCAGTGGAAGTCGACGTCCGGGAACATCGAGGTGGGCTTGCCGGAGACGACCGGCGAGAACAGCACCAGGCCGACCGCCGTGACGAGGCCGCCGTAGATCGACCACAGGGCCCCGGAGGTGGTGAACCGCTTCCAGAAGAGGCTGTAGATGATCGTCGGCAGGTTCGCCGAGGCGGCGACCGCGAAGGCGAGCGCGACGAGGCCTGCGACGTTGAGGTCGCGGGCGAGGGCGCCCAGCAGGATGGAGACCGCGCCGATCCCGACGGTCGCCCAGCGGGCCGCGCTCATCTCCTGCTTCTCTGTGGCCTGACCGCGCTTGATGACGTTCGCGTAGATGTCGTGCGCGAAGGACGACGACGAGGCCAGGGTGAGGCCGGCGACGACCGCGAGGATCGTCGCGAAGGCGACCGCCGAGATGGTGGCCAGCAGGATCGCGCCCCAGTTGGAGTCGACGCCGCCCAGATGCAGTGCCAGCAGTGGCGCCGCCGTGTTGCCCGCCTTGTTGGAGGCGATGATCTCGTCCGGCTTGATCAGGGCCGCGGCGCCGAAGCCGAGGGCGAGGGTCATCAGGTAGAAGGCGCCGATGAGGCCGATGGCCCAGATGACCGACTTACGGGCGGCCTTGGCGGTGGGCACCGTGTAGAAGCGGATCAGGATGTGCGGCAGGCCGGCGGTGCCGAGGACCAGGGCGATGCCGAGCGAGATGAAGTCCAGCTTGGTGGTGCCCGTGGCGCCGTACTTCAGACCGGGCTCCAGGAAGGCCGCGCCCTTGCCGCTGTTGTCGGCGGCGGAGCCGAGGAGGTCGGAGACGTTGAAGTCGAACTTCAGCAGCACCAGGAAGGTCAGCAGCAGGGCGCCCACGATCAGGAGCACGGCCTTGACCATCTGAACCCAGGTGGTGCCCTTCATGCCGCCGATGGTGACGTACACGATCATCAGGACGCCGACCAGGGCGACGATGCCGATCTTGCCGCCGTCGCTGGTGATGCCGAGCAGCAGGGAGACCAGGACGCCGGCGCCGGCCATCTGGGCCAGCAGGTAGAAGATCGAGACCACGATGGTGGAGGTGCCGGCCGCCGTGCGGACCGGGCGCTGGCGCATCCGGTACGCGAGGACGTCGCCCATCGTGTACCGGCCGGAGTTGCGCAGCGGTTCGGCGACCAGGAGCAGGGCGACGAGCCAGGCGACCAGGAAGCCGATGGAGTAAAGGAAGCCGTCGTAGCCGAAGAGGGCGATGGCGCCCGCGATGCCGAGGAAGGACGCGGCGGACATGTAGTCGCCGGAGACGGCGAGGCCGTTCTGGAAGCCGGTGAACTGGCGGCCGCCCGCGTAGAAGTCGGAGGCGTCCTTGGTCTGTCGTCCGGCCCAGATCGTGATGACGAGGGTGGCGAGGACGAAGACCGCGAACAGGCTGATGATCAGCCCTCGGTGCTCGCTGGCCTCGCCGGCCGCCAGGGTGATCGCGGGGCTCATGCGCCGCCCTCCATCCGGGACTTGATCGCCTCGGCCTTGGGGTCGAAGCGGGCGGCAGCGGTGCGCGCGTACCACCAGGCGATGAGGAACGTGGTGAGGAACTGGGCGAGGCCCAGGACCAGCGCGATGTTGATGTTGCCGACGACCTTGGTGCCCATGAAGTCGCCCGCGTAGTTGGACAGCAGGACGTACAGCAGGTACCAGGCGATGAAGCCGACGGTCAGCGGAAAGGCGAAGGAGCGGTAGGAGCGGCGCAGTTCACCGAACTCAGCGCTCTCCTGCACCTCGGTGAACTCCTCGGTGGTGGGGAGTTTGTGGGTCTCTTTCGAGGGTGGCGGTGCGTCGGTGGCCACGGAGTCTCCTCGCGTTGCGGGTGCGGTTGTGACGGGGTTCGGGCGCGAGTGTCCTCGCGTTCCCTGCCCAAGGTCACGGCGGCACGCTCGGACCGGTTCAACTCGCTTTGCTTCTTTCCGAACTCACCTTGGGGAAGTCATTGCTGGCCAGCGACTTCGGGAGATAGCTTCGGCCTGCACCACCCGTCATGTACCTGCCCGAGCGACACCTGTGTCTCGGGCCGGTTTCGTTTCCGGATGATGTGGAGACCCCATGTCCCAGCCGCGTTCCAGACCTTCGAGACGTTCGATACGTTCAAGAAGGCGTCTCGCGCTCGCCGTGCCCGTCGTGCTGTCCCTCACGGCCTCGCTCGGCTTCCTGCCCTCGGCGGCCTCGGCCGCTCCTGCCACGGGGTCCGTGGCACAGGCAGCGGACGCGACGAACCTGTCGTACGTCGTCAACACCAAGGTGGACCACCGCACGATCGCGTCGGTGCGGAAGGCGATATCGGCGGCCGGCGGCACCGTCGTGATCGCGTACGAGAAGATCGGCGTGATCGTCGTCCACTCGTCCGCGCCGGACTTCGCCCAGAAGATCCGCAAGGCACGCGGGGTGCAGTCGGCCGGTGCCACCCGCACCTCGCCGCTGACCCCGGCGGGCACGACCGACGAGGGCGCGGTCCAGGTGCTGTCGGACGCGCAGGCCGCGAAGCTCACGAAGGCCTCGGCCGCCACGCCGGACAGCGAGCCCCTCGAGGCCGACCAGTGGGACCTGCGGGCGATGGGCGCCGACAAGGCCGCCAAGATCAACCCGGGCAGCCGCAAGGTGACCGTCGCCGTGATCGACACCGGCGTCGACGACACCCACCCCGACATCGCGCCGAACTTCTCCGCCGCGCAGTCGGCCAACTGCGACGGTGGTGTCCCGGACACCACCGCTGGTGCCTGGCGGCCGTACACCGCGGACGACTACCACGGCACGCACGTGGCCGGTGAGATCGCCGCGGCCCGCAACGGTGTCGGTGTGGCCGGTGTCGCGCCCGGCGTGAAGGTGTCGGCCATCAATGTGACCGACCGGAGCAACGGCCTCTTCTACCCGGAGAGCGTCGTGTGCGCTTTCGTGTTCGCCGCCGACCACGGCGTCGAGATCACGAACAACAGCTACTACGTTGATCCCTGGCTGTACAACTGCATGGACGACCCCGATCAGCGGGCCATTGTTGATTCGGTCAACAGGGCGCAGCTGTACGCGCAACACAAGGGCACGCTCAGCCTGGCATCGGCGGGCAACTCCAACGACGACCTGGACTCCGACGCGCTCGTCGACGCCTCCAGCCCCGACGACTCCACCGCGGTGGAGCGCACCGTCGATCCGCACGAGTGCTTCGACGTGCCGACACAGCTGCCCGGTGTCGTCACGGTCAGCGCGACGGGCGTCAAGAACCTCAAGTCGTACTACTCCTCGTACGGCAAGGGCGTCATCGACGTCGCGGCCCCCGGTGGCGACCGGCTCTACCAGATCCCGGACACGCCGTCGCAGAACGGCCGCATCCTGTCCACCCTGCCGAACGGCCAGTACGGCTTCCTGCAGGGCACCTCGATGGCCTCGCCGCACGCCGCGGGCGTCGCCGCGCTGCTGAAGTCGACGCATCCCAAGGCGAGCCCGGCCCAACTGCAGGCGCTGCTCAAGGCGCAGGCGGACGCCACCGGCTGCCCGGCCTCCTACGACCAGGACGGCGACGGCACACAGGACGCGGTGTGCGAGGGCGGCACCCGGGCCAACGGGTTCTACGGCTTCGGCATCGTCAACGCGCTGCGCGCGGTCAAGTGACCTCCCCGCACCGCTTGTCCCGCATACGAACTGGAGAGAGTCTCATCATGACAGGGCCCCACCCGCGCCATCGGCGCGCGCTCGCGCTCCCGCTCGGTATGGCCATGGCGACAGCCATGGCGTTCCTCCCGGGCGCCACGGCGTCCGCGGCCGGCCTGCCCGGCAGCTCGGCCGGTGTCACCGGTGCCGTCAGCGATGTCCTCGCCTCCGCCGACGCGGACGGCACGGCGCTCAGCTACGTCGTCAACGTCCGTCCCGGGCACGGTCCTTCCACCCAGGTGAAGAAGGCCATCGCCGCGGCCGGCGGCACGATCGTGACGTCGTACGACCAGATCGGCGTGATCGTCGTCCACTCGTCGAACGCCGACTTCGCCAGGACGATCCGCAAGGTCCGCGGGGTCGAGTCGGCCGGCAACACGCGCAACGCGCCGCTGCCCGCGCAGTCGACGACCGACGAGGGGACGCCCAAGGCGCTCAACTCGGCGCAGCTGGCCGCCGCACAGGCCGCCGCCGACGCCGGCCAGGACCCGCTGGAGTCGTTGCAGTGGGACCTGCCCGCCATCAAGGCGGACAAGGCGCACGAGAAGTCGCTCGGCAGCAGCAAGGTGACCGTCGCCGTGATCGACACCGGCGTGGACGACACCCACCCCGACCTCGCGCCGAACTTCGACCGGGCCGCGTCGGTCAACTGCGTGACGGGCAAGCCGGACACCACCGACGGGGCATGGCGACCGAGCGCCGCGGAGAGCCCGCACGGCACGCACGTGGCAGGTGAGATCGCGGCCGCCAAGAACGGCGTCGGTATGACGGGGGTCGCGCCCGGCGTGAAGGTGGCGGGCATCAAGGTGGCGACCACCGACGGCTACTTCTACACGGAGGCCGTGGTCTGCGGCTTCGTGTGGGCGGCCACGCACGGGGTCGACGTCACCAACAACAGCTATTACACCGACCCGTGGTACTTCAACTGCACCGACGACCAGGACCAGAAGGCCCTCGTGGACGCCATCACCCGGGCCTCGCGGTACGCGGAGAAGAAGGGCGTGGTCAACGTCGCCGCGGCCGGCAACGAGAACTACGACCTCGCGGCCGACGAGATCACCGACCCGGTCTCGCCGAACGACGGCACGCCCTCGGACCGGGTGATCGACCCGTCGAAGTGCTTCGACATACCGACCCAGCTGCCGGGTGTCGTGACGGTCGCGGCGACCGGCGCCAAGGGCATCAAGTCGTCCTTCTCCAACCACGGCCTGGGTGTCATCGACGTCGCCGCGCCCGGCGGTGACTCGACGGCGTACCAGACGCCTGCGCCGCCCGCGACCAGCGGACTCATCCTGGGTACGCTGCCCGGCGGCAAGTGGGGCTACATGGCCGGTACGTCGATGGCCTCGCCGCACGTCGCGGCCGTGGCCGCCCTGATCAAGTCGACGCACCCGTACGCCCCGCCGGCCCTGGTGAAGGCGCTGCTGTACGCCGAGGCCGACGCCACGCCGTGCACGGATCCCTACGACATCAACGGCGACGGCAAGGTCGACGCGGTGTGCGAGGGATCCAAGAACCGCAACGGCTTCTACGGCTGGGGCACGGTGGACGCACTGGACGCGGTGACGAAGTAGCAGTGAAGGACGATCAAGGTCCCTCCATATATTGATTGCGTCAATACTGCATAGTGCAGTCATGACGGGAATCAAGTTTGTGGTGCGGGAGGGCGCTCTGCAGGGGCGCCTTCCCGCACAGCAGCTGGCGCGGACCTGTGTGGGCGAGTGCGCACTGGCCGCCGCCGAACTGGGGGCGCTGCGGGCCGGGCTCGCCGAGGTGCCGGCGGTGCGGGTGGACGACGGTGCGGTCGCCACCGCTTTCCTGAGCGAACGTCATCTGTTGATCAATGGTCGCGCTCCGGTCAACTTCGCGCCGCTCTCCCGGTTCTGGCGCACGGCGGACGGATGGGTCCGCACGCACGCGAACTATCCGCACCACCGCGCGCGGCTGCTCCGGACGCTGGGCGTGCCTGAGGACCCGGCGGCCGTGGAGGCGGCGCTGGCCGAGCGGTCCGCCCTGGACGTCGAGGAAGCCGTGTACGCGGCCGGGGGTCTCGCCGTCGCCCTGCGCTCTCCCGAGTAGTGGGCCGCGCACCCGCAGGCGGCCGAGGTGGCGAAACGGCCGCTGGTCGAGCGGGGGCGGCTGGACACGGCACGCGCGCGTGCGTTCGCGCCGGTCGGTACCTCTCCCCTGCTGCCGGCCGCAGGCCTGCACGTCCTGGACCTGACGCGGGTTCTCGCGGGACCGGTCGCCACCCGCACCCTCGCCCTGCTCGGCGCCTACGTCCTGCGCCTGGACGCGCCCCAGCTGCCCGAACTGCCGGACCAGCACGCCGACACGGGCTTCGGGAAACGGTCGGCGACGCTCGACCTGGCCGCCGACCGGCGGACGTTCGAGGAACTGCTCGCGGCGGCGGACGTGGTCGTCACCGGATACCGGCCGGGCGCGCTGGACCGGTTCGGACTGTCACCCGAGGCGCTGGCGGAGCGGCGGCCCGGGGTGGTCGTGGCGCAGTTGTCGGCGTGGGGCGGATACGGGCCATGGCATGAACGGCGAGGCTTCGACAGCCTCGTGCAGGCGGCCACCGGGATCGCGGTGCTGGAGGGTTCACCGGATCGGCCGGGCGCGCTGCCCGCGCAGGCCCTCGACCACGGGACGGGTTATCTGCTGGCGGCAGCCGTGCTGCGGGCGCTGATCGAGCAGTCGTACGAGGGCGGGAGCCGGTTCGTGCGGCTGGCGCTGGCACGGACGGCCCAGTGGCTGACCGACGGCATGGACGGGAGCGCGGCGGTTGACGCCGTGAGCGAGCCGTACGACGGCCCCGATCCCTGGTTGGCGGAGACGGACAGCGCGCTCGGGCGGCTGCGGTACGCCCTCTCGCCGGTCTCCTTCGAGGGCGGTCCTGCGGACTGGGCTCGGCCGCCGGTGCCGTGGGGCACGGATGCCGCGCGCCTGCGCTGAGCGGGCCGGAACCGAGCGCGGCGCCGGGAACGTACCTATGGGTGGAATGCCTTGCCACCACTTGTTTCGCTGCAGTTGCCCGGTTCTGTCCGTTGTGGTCAAGATCGTGGGGTGACCTTGATAAGACCCACCTCCGAGGCGACCGACGCGGGGGGCCCCACCCGGCGTCCCGGCACCGGCCGGGCGGTCGCCGTCCTTGTCCTGGCGGTACTGGCCATGGCGATACCCCTGTTCGGGCCGTCCGCCGCGCTGCACGGCACCGGGGAAGCCGCCGCGCCCGGGGCCGGCGGGGTGGCCCTCTTGCGGGCGGTGCTGTTCGCGGCGCTGTGTGTGCCGCTGGGCGAGCTGTTCGTGGGCCTGCTGGCCCGCTCCGTGCCCGATGCCCCGACGGACGTGCCGCGCTCCTGGGCCCCGTATGCGGCCGCCGCCGGTTTTCTCGCCGCGCTGGGTCTGGCGTCGGTCGTGGCGACCGGCAATCTGGTACCGCACAGCCTCTCCGAGATCAATATCGGCGGCCTGTACGAGTCCCGGGACGGCAAGTTGGCGCTCCTGGAGGTCAACGCGTTCCTGGTGGCCGGCCTCTGCGCCCGCTCTGCCCGCCCGGCCACCCAGGTGTGGCCCCTGGCGGCCGTGGTCGTGGCGGAGGCCCTGCGCGCGCATCCCCCGACCCAACAAGGTCCGCTGACCGGCTCCGGACTGACGCTGGTTCATCTGACGTGCGCGGCGCTGTGGGCGGGCGGACTGCTGCGGGTGCTGCGGACGCTGCGCCGCTGGGGCCCCGGGGAGCCGGGCTCGGCGCTGCTCGGGCTCTACGCGCGCGTGGCGGCCGTTCTGCTCGCCGCCATCACCGCGACCGGTGTGTGGAGTTCGCTGCGCCGGATGCCGCCCGGCACGATTCTGGACCAGCTGACGGACACGGCCTACGGGCGCACGCTGCTCGCCAAGGTGCTCCTCGTGGCGGTCGTCGCCGCTCTCGCCCTGTGGGCCCGGATCCGGCTGCGCCGCGCCCCCACGTCGCTGACCGCCTGCGCCCCCGCACGTGCGGAGGTCGTCGCCCTGGGGCTCGTGGTCGTGGTGTCGGGGCTGCTGACGGCGCTGCCGCTGCCGATCCGCTGGTGAAAGCCGCCTGGTGAGCGCTAGTTGGTGACGAGGACCTTGAGGGCGGTGCGCTCGTCCATCGCCTTGTAGCCGTCGGGGACGCCTTCCAGGTCGACGGTCATGTCGAAGACGGGTGAGGCGTCGACGGTGCCGTCCAGGACGTCGGGGAGCAGCTCGGGGATGTAGGCACGGACCGGCGCCACCCCGCCGCGCAGCGCGATGTTCCGGTCGAACAGGACACCGAGGTCGACGCCGGTGCCGCTGCCGTGCGGCACACCGACGAAGCCGATGGCACCGCCGTCGCGGGTGATGCCGACAGCCGTCCGCATGGACTGCTCGGTGCCGACGGCCTCGACGACGGCGTGCGCGCCCTGGCCGCGGGTGAGTTCGCGGACGGCCTCGACGGCCGCGTCCCCGCGCTCGGCGACGACGTCGGTGGCGCCGAAGCGGCGCGCGAGGTCGGTGCGGACCTGGTGACGGCCCAGGGCGATGATCCGTTCGGCGCCGAGCCGCTTGGCCGCGAGCACCGCGCACAGGCCGACGGCCCCGTCGCCGACGACGGCGACCGTGGCGCCCGGGCGGGCTCCGGCGCCGAGGGCCGCGTGGTGGCCGGTGCCCAGGACGTCGGAGAGGGTCAGCAGGGAGGACAGCAGGCGGTCGTCGGAAGCCGCCTCCTTCGGCAGCCGTACGAGGGTGCCGTCGGCGAAGGGGACGCGCACGGCCTCACCCTGGCCGCCGTCGTAGCCGACGGACCCCCAGAATCCGCCGTGCTCGCAGGAGGTGGTCAGTCCCTCGCGGCAGTAGTCGCAGACGCCGTCGGACCACATGAAGGGCGCGACGACGAGGTCACCGCGGCGGACCGTACCGACCTCCGAGCCGGTCTCCTCCACGAAGCCGAGGAACTCGTGGCCAATCCGCTGCCCCGGCTTCCGGGCCGCCTCTCCGCGATAGGCCCACAGGTCACTGCCGCAGATGCAGGCGCGCAGCACCCGGAGCACGGCGTCGGTCGGCAGCTGCACCACGGGCTCGGGCACGTCCTCCACGCGCATGTCGTAGGGGGCGTGGATGGTGGTGGCGCGCATGGCGAGGGTCCTTCTCGTGCGAGTGCGTGGCGGCGCTCAGGGGGTGGTCGAGCGCACCTCACCGTACGTCGCCATCGGTCCCGGGCGTGCTTCGAGGGCTCGCAGTGTGCCGCCGGCCAGCAGGAACTGCCCGGCGAGATACGTGAGCATGATCCAGAAGTCGGGCCGTGGGAGCTGGGGCCGGTCGGCGACGCCGGTCGCGATGAGCGTGTCCGAGAGGAGGAAGAGCGCGCCGCCGAGTCCGGTGAGCGCCCCGAACCGCACGGCCGACGCGCACGCCATGGTCGTGAGCAGGACGCTGTAGCCGGCGACGGGCACGCGCAGTCCGGCGGGCAGGTCCGGCCACAGGGCCACGACGGTGACGACGAGTGCGGTGGCGTAGGCGGGTGCGAGGAGGCCGACACGCGCGCGTGGGCTGCCGTACGCCTGGAAGAGCGCGAGGTAGCAGACGTGGCCCGCCGCGAAGGAGGCCATGCCGGCGAGGAAGGCGGGATCGGAGTCGGACAGCAGCAGGACGTCGCCGCCCCAGCCGCACAGAAGGGCGGCGACCAGGAGCCGGGGTGCCGCGGACGCGACGGAGTAGGCGGCCAGGAGGGGCATCAGAAAGGGCTTGGCGACGGCGTGCCCGGGAGCGAAGCCGGTGGCCAGGCAGGTGAGGTCGACGGCGGCGGCGAGGGCGAAGACCGCGAGGAGTGCGCGGCGGGTGCGGTGGGTTCCGTGGGCGCTCGGGATTCTCACGCGGGCACGGTTTCCTCGGCCGTCTCCGGTACCGGTGCCGGTGCCCAGCCCGGCCCCCTGAAGACCCGCCCCGCCCGCTCGCGCCAACTCCGTGCTTTCTTGACGTCCTTGATGATCGCTACGTACTCATGGGTGGCCACCTTGATCGGGTTGAACGTGTTGATGTTCTTGGTCAACCCGTAGACGGGCCGTTCGGTCTCGGCGACGAACGAGCCGAAGAGCCGGTCCCAGACGATGAGGATCCCGCCGAAGTTGCGGTCCAGGTAGCCGCCCTGGGAGGCGTGGTGGACGCGGTGGTGGGACGGGGTGTTGAGGACGAACTCGAACCAGCGGGGCATCTTGTCGATGCGTTCGGTGTGGATCCAGAACTGGTAGACGAGGTTCGCGGAGGAGCAGAAGGCGAGGGCGGCCGGGTGCACGCCGGCGGCGACGAGGGGGACGTAGAACGGCCAGACGGTCAGGGTGGTCCAGGGCTGGCGCAGCGCGGTGGTGAGGTTGAACCTCCGGCTGGAGTGGTGGACGACGTGGCAGGCCCACAGGATGCGGATGACGTGGTGGCCGCGGTGGGACCAGTAGTAGAAGAAGTCCTGCCCGAGCAGCATCAGGGGGACCGTCCACCACAGGACGGGGACGCGGAGCGGGGTGAGCTCGTACAGGGCCGTGTAGAGGGCCACGATCGGGATCTTCCACAGGAAGTCGAAGAAGAGGCTGCCCAGTCCCATGCCGATACTGGTGGCGGCGTCCTTCGTCTCGTAGCCGGCCGCGTCCTCGTCGGGATGGACGCGGACGCTGATCATCTCGATGACGGTGAGCAGGACGAAGGCGGGTATGGACCAGACCACGACGTCGGGGAGGTTCGGCATGCGTGCACCGTAGAACCGCCGGTCGGGCGCGGCTAGACGTTGTTACCCACAAGTATTACCGGTGGTACGCGCTTGCTTCTTGGCGATCTCCGCCAAGGGGTGTCAATAGGAGGTTGTTCCGGACCGCCTCCACGTCAACTGACCCCCGCCGCCCCCAACAACACCCCCACGCCGTACGTGACCCCCATCGCCAGCACCCCGCCCACCACGTTGCGCACCACCGCCCGCCCCGCAGCCGCCGACCCCAACCGTGCGCTGCTCCAGCCGGTCAGGACCAGCGCCGCCACCACCGACACCACCGTTACCGGGACCCGCCATCCCGACGGTGGCAGCACGATGGCGAGCAGGGGCAGCAACGCCCCCGCCGTGAACGCCAGGAAGCTCGCCCAGGCCGCATGCCAGGGGTTCGTGAGGGCGTCCGGGTCAATGCCGAGCTCCACGCGCGCGTGGGCCCGCAGTGCGTCACGTTCCGTCAGTTGTTCCGCCGCCTCACGGGCCACGTCGCGTGACAGCCCCCGTTCCTCCAGAAGTTCCGTCAACTCCTCCAGCTCGGCCTCCGGCTGTTCCCTCAACTCCCTTTTCTCCACCGCCAGCGCGGCCATCTCGGAGTCGCGCTGGGTCGACACGGACACGTACTCCCCGGCCGCCATGGACATCGAGCCGGCCAGCAGGCCCGCCAGACCCGCCGTCAGCAACGCCGCGCGGTCGCTCGTCGCGCCGGCCACGCCGACGACCAGTCCCGCCGTGGAGACGATGCCGTCGTTGGCGCCGAGGACGGCCGCGCGCAGCCAGTTGAGGCGGGCGCCGAGCGCGCCGCCGTGGGCCTCGTCGTGCGTCGGTTCGGTCATCTCCGGAGGATGGCACCCCGGTCGCCGCGAGCCGGGCACCGACGCCACGGTGAGGGACTGTCAGTCGCGGCCCGTATCCTCATTGACCATGCTCGAAGACCAGACGACCGCAGCGTCCTCCCCCACAACGTGGCCGGCCGTGTATCCGCAGGGATACGCGGTCGTCGACGTGGAGACCACCGGCCTGGCCCGGGACGACCGGATAATCTCCGCCGCCGTCTACCGGCTTGACGCGCGCGGCGAGGTCGAGGACCACTGGTACACGCTGGTCAATCCGGAGCGCGATCCCGGCCCGGTGTGGATCCATGGGCTCACGAGCGAGGCACTCGAAGGCGCGCCTCTCTTCCAGGACATCGCCGACGAGTTCTCGACCCGTCTCGACGGTCGCGTGCTCGTCGCGCACAACGCCGTCTTCGACTGGCAGATGATCGCCCGCGAGTACGCGCGCGCGGGACGGGTGCCGCCGGTGAGTCAGCGGCTGTGCACCATCGTCCTGTCCAAGGAGCTGGGGCTGCCGCTGCCCAACCACAAGCTGGAGTCGCTGGCGGCGCACTTCGGCGTCGTACAGCAGCGGGCGCACCATGCCCTCGACGACGCGCGCGTGCTCGCGGAGGCGTTCCGGCCGAGTCTGCGGGCGGCGGCCGCGCGAAGCGTGCGGCTGCCCCTGCACGAGTGCCGGCCGCTGACCGAGTGGACGGACCGGGCGGTGCCCAGGCAGTCGGCGGGCTACGGCAGTTACCGGCCGACGAGTTGGCGGCCCGCGCGCAGGCGGCCCGCGTGCCCCTACCCCAACCCGGGGCGCTACGAGGACGGCAGGCCGCTCAAGCAGGGCATGCGGATCGCGTTCTCCGGGGACACCTCGATCGAGCGCGACCTCCTGGAGGACCGGGCGGTCGAGGCCGGGCTGCATGTCGCCACCAGCATCTCCCGGCTGACCAGTCTGCTCGTGACGAACGACCCGGACTCGGGCACGTCCAAGGTGGTCAAGGCCCGGCAGTTCGGCACACCGGTCGTCGACGAGGCGGCCTTCGGGCAGCTTCTCAGGGATGTGGAGCCCGCGTCGGAGGGATGACCGTACGGACGGGGCGGACCGTACGGACGGGTGATTTGCCGTACGACTCGCCCCGCGCCGACCCGTCCGCGCGGTGCCGACGGCCCACCCTGTGGCGCATGGCGACTTGCGAAGTTTGCGGCAATAACTACGGCATGACCTTCGAGGTGCACGCACAGGGCGCGGTGCATGTCTTCGACTGCTTCTCCTGTGCGATCCACCGGATGGCCCCGATCTGCGAGCACTGTCGTGTGCAGATCATCGGGCAGGGTGTGGAGGTCGAGGGCCACTGGTTCTGCGGGGCGCACTGCGCCCGTGCGGAGGGAAGGGCGGGCATCGTCGACCGGGTCTGACCACACCCCTGTGCGAACACCCCACGGTCCGAGTTGTACGGTCGTGGGGTGTACCGCTTCCTGTTGTCCCGGCAGTGGGTGATCCTCACGCTGGTCGCCCTGCTCCTCATCCCCACGATGATCAGGCTGGGCATCTGGCAGATGCACCGCTACGAGGAGCGCACCGCCCGCAACCAGCTGGTCTCCGAGGCGATGTCCGCGAAGCCGGTGCCCGCGGAGCAGATGACCTCGCCGGGACACACCGTCACGACCCACGACCGGTATCGCAGCGTGACCGCGAAGGGTCACTTCGACACCGACGACGAGGTCGTGGTCCGGCGCCGCACCAACTCCGACGACGAGGTCGGGTACCACGTCCTGACCCCCTTCGTCCTGGACGACGGCAAGGTGCTGCTGGTCAACCGGGGGTGGATCCCCTCGGACGGCCCGACCCAGACCGCGTTCCCGAAGATCCCCGCTCCCCCGAAGGGTGAGATCACCGTCACGGGACGGCTGATGCCCGACGAGACGACCGCGGCGAGCGGCATCAAGAACCTCAAGGGACTGCCCGACCGGCAGGTCATGCTGATCAACAGCGAGCAGGAGGCCGAGCGGCTGGGCGCCACGGTGCTCGGCGGCTACATCGCCCAGACGGCACCCGAGCCGAAGGGCGACAGCCCGGAACTGATGGGCGCCAACCCGGGCAAGGAGGACGCCGCGCTGAACTACGCCTACGCCATCCAGTGGTGGCTGTTCGCCGTCGGCGTTCCGATCGGCTGGGTGGTCCTGGTGCGGCGGGAACTCCGCGACCGGCGGGAGAAGGCGGAGCAGGACAGCACGACGAGTGCGGAGCCGGCCGCGGTGTGACACCGGCACGGCCTTACGCCGACCGCGGTGTGACGCCGCCCCGGTCCCAGGCCCGACGGGGGTGTGACACCGGCCCGGCCCCCAGGCGGACCGCAGTGTCGTCGACCGGCCCCGCCCCACGTCAGCCACGGGGTGACGCCCCTCCCGCCCCCACACCGCCGGCCCCGCCGCCACCAGCCCCGTACCCCAGACCGCCGACCACAACGTGACCAGTGGCCCGGCCCACCGCACCGCCCATGTGCGCCCTCGCCCCGGCCTGGACGCACCCACCACAGCGTCCGCCTCACCGGCCCGGACGGCCCCCGTCCCGGTCCCGCCAATAGAGAAACGTGCGCTCCGGCTCGGGCAGCAGCTCCCACGGATGCGGGGTCATACGGCGGCCGATCCGCCGGAACACAGGCGCCGTGTCGGCCGGGCGGTGCGCGCGGACGAGTGCGAAGGCCAGGATGTTGAGGTCGGCGACGGCCTCGGCGTGCGGTGCGGCGGTGGTGTGGAACCAGTCAGTCAGGGCCGACTCGATCTCGGCGCCGGCCAGGGGTTCGTTCCAGTGGCTGTCGGCCCCGAGGGACGTCTGCCGTTGCCGGTGGGCGACGAGTTCGACGCGGGCCGCCACGGGGAGCAGGGCGAGGGGCGATCCGTGCGGGGCGCGGGCGGCACCCTGCCGGGCGAAGTCCATCATGTCGGCGACCGAGCCGTGACCGCGCGGGGACAGATAACTCAGCAACCGGTGGTAGGCGCCCCGGTGCCACGGGGCACGGGTGACGGCCTCGGTCCAGACGGGCACGGCGTCCCGGACCGGTACGGCGAGGGAGTGCATCAGGTCGAGGAGGGCCAGCCAGGGTGTCGGATCCTCGGGGCAGACGTCGGCGGCACGCAGACACGCCCGCTCGGCGTCCCGGACAGCGGCCCACCCGTCGGCCGGGACCCGCCGTACACACCGGACACAGGCCCACAACGCCAGCGCGTCCCCGTCTCCGGGCCGTTCGGTGATCCACCGCTCGGACACCGAGACCGGCAGCCGGTCCGCCAGTACGGACATCCGGTGCCACCGGCGATCCCAGTCCCGCCCCGTGTCCCGCAGCAGGTCGGCGACCGGCTGCCACAGTGGACGGCTGGAACCCGCGCCGAGGCCGTGCAGCTGAGGGGTGGGCCGGAGTTCGGTCAGCGTCGCGTGCAGCGCGTCGTCGTCGAGGGCGGGGTGGACCAGCAGGGCGGTACGGCGTCTGAACATCTCGGTCCCGAAAGGTGAGTGGGGCGGGCGGTGTGCCCGCCCCGTGGTCCACGACGGCGGCGTCAGCAGCACCGCCCCTGCGGGTGAGCCTCCCGGTGCCGGCTGCGCAGCACCTCGTACTCCCGTCGGGTCGGTACCGGTGCGAGCGGATGGTGGCGCAGATGCCGCTCGCGGTAGCGGTCGTACTCCGCCTCCCCGGTCAGCTCCCGCAGGTACCACCGGACGGCCCGCGCCCACCGCCGCGCCGTCACGGTCACCGTCACGAGCGCACTCCCACGAGCTCCTCACCGGCCTGCTCGGGCACATCGATCCGTGACTCGACGTACGGCGCCTCGGTGGTCGGTGACGCGCCCGGCGCCCGGACGGCCCGTGCGCACACCACGCCCGCGTTGACGATCACGACCGCGACCAGCAGCAGGAACACAGCGATCAGCACCCCGTCGACCGTGGAGTTGGTGACCACCGTGTGCATGTCGTCGAGCGTCTTGGCGGGCGCGAGCACCTGGCCCGCGTCGATGCCGTCCGCGTACTTGGCCCGCTGGGCGAAGAACCCGACCCGCGGGTCGTCGGAGAAGATCTTCTGCCAGCCCGCGGTGAACGTGATCGCGACCACCCAGGCCAGCGGGACCCCGGTGACCCACGCCCATCGCAGCTTCCCGGACTTGACGAGGACGGTGGTGCACACGGCCAGCGCGATCGCCGCCAGCAACTGGTTCGCGATGCCGAAGAGCGGGAAGAGCTGGTTGATTCCGCCCAGGGGGTCGGTGGCGCCGGTGTAGAGGAAGTAGCCCCAGGCCGCCACCACCAGAGCACTGCACAGCCAGATGCCCGGCTTCCAGTTGACCCGGCCGACCGGCTTCCACACGTTGCCGAGCATGTCCTGGAGCATGAAGCGGCCGACCCGCGTGCCCGCGTCCACCGTCGTCAGGATGAACAGCGCCTCGAACATGATCGCGAAGTGGTACCAGAAGGCCTTCATGGCGGTCCCGCCGAACACCCCGGAGAAGATCTCCGACATGCCGACCGCGAGGGTCGGGGCGCCTCCGGACCGGGCGATCAGCGACTGTTCCTCGACCGCCTTGGCTGCCTGGGTCAGCTGGTCGGGCGTGATGGTGAAGCCGAGGCCCGCCACCGCGTGCGAGGCCGACTGGGCTGTCGTCCCCAGCAGTCCCGCCGGGGCGTTCATCGCGTAGTACAGGCCGGGCTCCAGGGTCGCCGCCGCGATCAGCGCCATGATCGCGACGAAGGACTCCATCAGCATGGCGCCGTAACCGATGAGACGGACCTGCGACTCCTTCTCGATCAGCTTCGGTGTCGTACCGGAGGAGACCAGCGCGTGGAAGCCGGACAACGCGCCACAGGCGATGGTGATGAACAGGAAGGGGAACAGTGAGCCCGCGAACACCGGCCCCGCGCCCGAGGTGGCGAAGTCGCTCACCGCGTCCGCGCGCAGCACCGGGGCGGCGACCACGACCCCCACGGCCAGCAGCGCGATGGTGCCGATCTTCATGAAGGTGGAGAGGTAGTCGCGGGGGGCCAGGAGCATCCAGACCGGGAGGACCGACGCCACGAAGCCGTAGCCGACCAGGCAGAAGACCAGGGTCGTCGGGCTCAGGGTGAAGGCGGAGGCCAGCGAGGAGTTCTGGACCCAGCTGCCGCCGGCGATCGCGAGCAGCAGCAGCGCGACGCCGATGAAGCTGGTCTCCACGACCCGGCCGGGTCGGATGCGGTGCATCCAGAAGCCCATGAACAGGGCGATCGGGATGGTCATGGCGACGGAGAAGGTGCCCCACGGGGAGTGCGCCAGGGCGTTGACCACGACCAGGGCCAGCACACCCAGCAGGATGATCATGATCGCGAAGACCGCGACCAGCGCGGCCGCGCCGCCCGCCCGGCCGATCTCGTCCCGGGCCATCTGCCCGAGCGACGTGCCGTCCCGCCGCATGGACAGGAACAGCACGACCATGTCCTGCACGGCCCCCGCGAAGATCACTCCGGCGACGATCCACAGCGTGCCCGGCAGATATCCCATCTGGGCCGCCAGCACCGGGCCGACCAGCGGTCCGGCGCCCGCGATGGCCGCGAAGTGGTGGCCGAGGAGCACCCGCTTGTCGGTGGGCTGGAAGTCGACGCCGTCCTCCAGGCGTTCGGCCGGAGTGGCGCGACGGTCGTCCGGTTTCAGGACACGGCGGGCGATGAACCGGGAGTAGAAGCGGTAGGCGATCGCGTACGAGCCGAGCGCGGCGACGACCAGCCAGACCGCGGAGATCTTCTCGCCCCGGGCCAGCGCGAGCACGCCCCAGGCGACCGCGCCGAGCAGCGCGACGACACACCACAGCAAGATCGACCGGGGTGACATACGTGATTTTTCAGGCGCCTCGAGGGCAGGCTGAAGGACGGTTTCGGGCATGGCGGCTCCTCACCGGAAACGGTGGAACGGGAAAGACACGAAGACAGTCAGCGGCGATGTCGGTCGGTCAGCGCATACGCGGCGAGCAGGCACAGACCGCACCCCGGCACCCAGGCGAGCTGGTACCAGTAGAAGAACGGCGTGCCCGCCAGGCGCGGCTCCGCACCGGCGTACAGCGGAACCCACAGCAGTCCCGCGGTGGGTGCGAGAAGCAGTACGGCGATCGCGACGCGCCGTAGCCGGTGATGACCGGTCCGTGCCATGACCTGCGCTCCTCTCCTCATCGCTGTGGGTCTGTGCAAGAGTTGCCCACCTCCCCCGGACGGTTGACAGCGAATTCCGGGGAGATTTCCCGCCGATGTCGGTCATCCGAACCGGCGGCCCGCGCAACTTATGCGCGAGGGCACAGACACACCAAGGACGGTGACCATGGCCGACAGCGCCATGACCGCGACGTTCCTCGCCGTGATCGGCGGAGCGTCGCTGCTCGCCGTGACCGCGCGCCGTCTGCGTCCCAGCGACCGGCTGCCGTCCCTGGAGGGCTGGGCGCTGGCCGACCGCAGTCTGGGGCCGGTGTGGACCTGGCTGCTGCTCGGCGGCACGATCTTCACCGCGTACACCTTCACCGCCGTACCGGGACTGGCGTACGGCAACGGCGCGGCCGCCTTCTTCGCGGTGCCGTACACGGTGATCGTGTGCCCGATCGCCTTCGTGCTGCTCAGCCGTCTGGGCGAGGTGGCCCGCCGGCACGGCTACATCACCGCCGCCGACTTCGTGCGCGGCCGCTACGGCTCGCCGCCGCTGGCCCTGGTGGTCGCGCTGACGGGGATCCTCGCGACGATGCCCTACCTGGCGCTGCAACTGCTCGGGATACGGGCGGTGCTGACCGCGGGGGGCGTGTATCCGCGGGGCGCGACCGGTGACCTGGTGATGGTGGCGCTGTTCGCGGGCCTCGCGGTGGCCACCTACCGGCACGGGCTGCGGGCGCCGACCGTGATCTCCGCGCTCAAGGCGGTCGCCGTGTTCGTCTCGCTCACCGCCGTCACCTGGCTGGTCCTGGAACGGCTCGGCGGACCGGGCGCGGTGTTCGACGGGGCCGCCGAGCGCCTGGGCGGACCGGCCCTGCTCCTCTCGCCGCAGCAGCAGCCCGCCTACGCCACCCTCGCCCTCGGCTCGGCCCTCGCCCTGCTGATGTACCCGCACGTCCTGACCGCGGGTTTCGCCGCCGACGGCCCACGCACCCTGCGCAAGGTCGTCGTGGCCCTGCCCGCCTGGACGGGGCTGCTCGCGCTCTTCGGGTTCCTGGGCATCGCGGCACTCGCGGCCGGGGTGCGGGCACCGGAGGGCGGCGCCGAGACCGCCGTACCGATGCTGGTGGACCGGTTGATGCCGGGGCCGCTGGCCGGGCTGGTGTTCGGGGCGATCACCGTGGGGGCGCTGGTCCCGGCGGCGGTCATGTCGATCGCGGCGGCCACCAGTTTCGTGCGCAACGTCTACGTCGAGTACGTGCATCCGACGGCCACGCCCAAACGGCAGGTGCGGATCGCCAAGGCGGTGTCGCTGACGGCGAAGGTGGGCGCGGTGGCGTTCGTGTTCGGGCTGCGCGACCAGGACGCCGTCAACCTCCAACTCCTCGGCGGCGTCTGGATCCTGCAGATCTTCCCGGCCGTCGCCGTGGGCCTGTTCACCGGGCGGCTGCATCCGCGGGCGCTGCTCGCCGGGTGGGGCGCGGGCATGCTGGCCGGCACCTTCCTGGTCGTCCGCGAGGGGTTCTCCTCGCTCGGCAGCGGGCCCTTCCAGATCTACGCCGGTCTCGTCGCCCTCCTGCTCAACCTGACCGTCGCCCTGGCCGGAACCGCGGCCCTCGAACGGCTCGGCGTCCCGCGCGGCGCCGACCTGACCGACCTACCGTCGCGCCTGACCGTCAGGCGGCGCCCTGAGACGGGAGCGAACAACCCGTGAGACAGCATCTGAGACACGGCACCCCCGGGCCCGTCCCGCTCGCCCCGGCGGCGGCCGACCCGGCCGAGCTGGAGCGCGAGGCCGGGGTGGCCCGCCTGTTCGAGCTGCACTACGCCTCCATGCTCCGCCTCGCCGTGCTGCTCGGCGCCGACGACCCGGAGAACGTGGTCGCCGAGGCCTACTACCAGATCTACCGCAAGTGGCGGCGGCTGCGGGACTCCGAGGCCGCGGAGGCCTATCTGCGCTCCACCGTCTGCAATCTGACGCGGATGCGGATACGGCACCTCCAGGTCGCCCGCAGACACGTCGAGGCCCCGTCCACGGAACTCGTCGCCTCCGCCGAGAGCACCGCGCTCCTCCACGACGACCAGCGTGTCCTCGTCGACGCGCTCCAGCAGCTGCCCGCCCGGCAGCGTGAGGCGCTGGTGCTCAGGCACTGGCTCGGGCTGAAGGAGAGCGAGATCGCCTCGGCGATGGGCATCTCCGGCGGCTCCGTCAAGACCCACACGGCACGCGGCCTGGCCGCCCTGACCCAGGCGATGGAGGCCCGGCGATGATGAACGACGCGAGTCCGGACCGCACCGAGCGGGAACTCCAGGAGGCCCTGGCCGCGCTGGCGGGCGGGGTGCACGCGGCACCCGACGCCTATCGCACGGCACGCGGCGAGTGGCTGCGCCGCGAGCGCCGCCGACGGCTCGTCCTCGCCGTGCTCGTCGCGGTCGTGTTCGCGCTGGCGACGCTGATCGGTCTGTGGGTGCTGAACCAGACTCCGGCCCATCCGGGGGTGATCTTCTCCGGCACTGCGGCGTCACTCCCCCGGCCCCACCCCTGATTGCCGTCTCGACCGGCCGGGAACCCGCTCTCCGTGCACCCCCGTATCGAGGACTACGCCCTCATCGGCGACGAACAGACCGCCGCTCTGGTCGGCATGGACGGCTCCGTCGACTGGCTGTGCCTGCCCCGCTTCGACTCGGGGGCCTGTTTCGCGAGGCTGCTCGGCGACGAGGAGAACGGGCACTGGCGGATCGCTCCGGAGAACGCCGACCGGTGCACGAGGCGCGCCTACCGCCCCGGCACCCTCGTCCTGGACACCGAGTGGGAGACCGACGAGGGCGCGGTGCGCGTCACCGACCTGATGCCGCAGCGCGACCTGGCCCCCGACGTCGTACGCGTCGTGGAGGGGCTCCGCGGCCGGGTCACCGTGCGCAGCACGCTCCGGCTGCGCTTCGAGTACGGCTCGATCGTGCCCTGGATGCGCAGATCCGACGGTCAGCGGGTGGCCGTCGCGGGACCCGACGCGATGTGGCTGCGCAGCGAGCCCCCGGTACGCACCTGGGGCGAACACCTCGCGACGCGCTCGGAGTTCACCGTCGAGGAGGGCGAGAAGGTCGCCTTCGTCCTCACCTGGCACCCCTCCCACGAGCCGCGGCCCCCGCTGACCGACCCCTTCGAGGCGCTCGAGAGCAGCGTGGCCGACTGGCAGGCGTGGGCGGCGCGCTGCCGCTACGACGGCCCGCACCGGGACGCCGTGGTCCGTTCCCTGATCACTCTGAAGGCGCTCACCTACCGGCCGACCGGCGGCATCGTGGCCGCGGCCACGACCTCGCTGCCGGAGGAGATGGGCGGGGTGCGCAACTGGGACTACCGCTACTGCTGGCTACGCGACTCCACCCTTACCCTGGGCGCCCTGGTGCAGTGCGGTTATCTGGAGGAGGCCGAGGCCTGGCGGAACTGGCTGCTGCGCGCGGTGGCCGGCGACCCGGCGGACCTCCAGATCATGTACGGCCTCGCGGGAGAACGGCGGCTGCCGGAGTTCGAGCTGCCGTGGCTGTCCGGCTTCGGCGGTTCCAGACCGGTACGCATCGGCAACGCGGCCGTGAAACAGCTCCAACTGGACGTGTACGGCGAGGTCATGGACTCGCTGTCGCTGGCCCGGCGGGCGGGCCTGCCCGCCAAACCGCACATGTGGTCCCTGCAGAGTGTCCTGCTGGACTTTCTCCGGTCCTCCTGGCGGCAGCCGGACGAGGGACTGTGGGAGGTGCGCGGCGACCGCCGCGACTTCGTCCACTCGAAGGTCATGGTGTGGGTCGCCGCCGACCGCGCCGTGCGCGCCCTGGAGGCCTTCCCGGATCTGACCGGCGACCCGGACGGCTGGCGAGCGCTGCGCGACGAGGTGCACCGTGAGGTCTGCGAGAAGGGCTACGACCCCGAACGCAACACCTTCACCCAGTACTACGGCTCGCGCGCACTCGACGCGTCCCTGCTGCTGATCCCGCGCGTCGGCTTTCTGCCGCCCGACGACCCCCGTGTCGTCGGCACCGTAGACGCGGTCCGCACGGAGCTGGACCACGGCGGATTCGTCCGCCGGTACAGCGCCGACGAGACGACGGTGGACGGACTGCCGGGCAGCGAGGGCACCTTCGTGGTGTGCTCGTTCTGGCTCGCCGACGCGCTCCACATGACGGGCCGTACGAAGGAGGCGCGGGAACTCTTCGAACGGCTGCTGGGACTGGCCAACGACGTGGGGCTGCTGTCCGAGGAGTACGACCCCGTGGCCGGCGCCCAGCTCGGCAACTTCCCGCAGGCGTTCAGCCACATCGGACTGGTGAACACCGCCCTCACGCTGTACGGCGACGAGGAGGCAGGATAGGAGCCATGGATCTTGGACTGAAGGACCGTGTGTACGTCGTCACCGGAGCGACCCGGGGGCTGGGCAACGCGGCCGCGACTTCGCTGGTCGCGGACGGGGCGAAGGTCGTGGTGACCGGGCGGGAGGAGAAGAGTGCGCTCGCTGCGGCGGCGGAGCTGGGGCCGAACGCCGTGGGGGTGGCCGTCGACAACGCCGATCCCTCGGCGCCGGAGCGGTTGATCGCCGCCGCGCGGGAGCACTTCGGGGGCTTCGACGGGGTGCTGATCAGCGTGGGCGGACCGGCGCCCGGGTTCGTCGCCGACAACACGGACGAGCAGTGGCAGGCCGCGTTCGAGTCCGTGTTCATGGGCGCGGTACGGCTGGCCCGGGCGGCTGCGGCGGAGCTGGAGGCCGGAGGTGTCATCGGGTTCGTGCTCTCCGGGTCCGTGCATGAACCGATTCCGGGGCTGACGATTTCGAACGGGCTGCGGCCCGGCCTTGCCGGGTTCGCGAAGTCGCTCTCCGACGAACTGGGGCCCCGGGGAATTCGGGTGGTGGGGCTGCTGCCGTCCCGTATCGACACGGATCGGGTGCGGGAGCTGGATGCGTTGTCCGCGGATCCCGAGGCCACCCGAGCGGCGAACGAGTCCCGGATTCCTCTGCGGCGGTACGGGACGCCTGAGGAGTTCGGGCGGGCGGCGGCGTTCCTGCTGTCTCCTGCCGCCTCCTATCTGACCGGGGTCATGCTGCCTGTCGACGGGGGCATGCGGCACGGTTTCTAACTGACCCTTTCCGCCTTGTGCTTGACGGCGGTCATGCGGACCTCGGCCGGTAGCGAGTCGAGCCCCGCCGAGTTGCGGGCATGGGCCAGGGCCTCTTCCGTCAGGGTGTTCAGGGCTGTTCCCGGATCCACGTGCGGTTCCAGGTGGAGGCGTACGTGGGTCTCCGGGGCGTCCGGGCGGCCTTTCAGGCCTACCTGGGCCCGTTGCACACCGTCCAACTGGCCCGCGTCGCCTGCCAGTACGGCTTCCAGGGCCCGTCCCCTCAGCAGTGCGCCCTCGCCGTCGCCCGTGTTGACGCGTACCTCCGTGAGCCGGCGCCTGCGGAGGACCGCGGTCAGCCACCACAGGGTCAGCAGCACCACGAGTGCCAGTGCGGCGATGACGGTGGGCCACCACCAGCCCTCGCCGTCCCAGCGGGTGCGCTCCGCGTCGCTCAGCAGGACGTCCTTCTCGCCGTCGTGGATCCACCAGGAGGGCGGGTTCAGGCCGAGGCCGACGGCGAGTACCGAGCCGCCGACGACGAGCAGTACCAGCCCCACCAGGCCGATCAGTACGCGGTTGACGGTCCTGAGCATCGGCCTCAGCCCTTCTTCCTGGTCGTCCGCGCCACGTGCACCGACAGGGCGGGGGGCCGGGCCAGGCCCAGTGCCGTGATCGCCTCGGTGAGGGTCACGTCCAAGTCGGCGCGTACGTCGTCCAGTTCGCGGAAGTGGGAGACGGCGCGGACGTCGGCCTTCTTCCGGCGCATCCGTACGCGAGCGGACTGGACGCCGGCCACCTCCATGGCCCGGTCCCGCAGGACCATCGCGGCCGCGTCGCGGTGGAGGCCCGCCCGGACGTCCGGATGGGTGCGGCTCATCGGGAGGACGCCGCGCAGACCTGGTGTGGCGGCCAGGACGATCAGCCACAGGCCCAGGGCCGCGGCGACTCCGGCGCCCACCAGGACCCAGGTGTCGTCCAGGGGGCGTTCGGCGAGTTGCCGGGCGAGCTCGCGGCGCCAGTGCATGGCCGGCCGGTCGGCCCGGACGGCTGCGATGTCGTACAGGAAGATCCCCGCGACGAGCAGGAGCAGCAGGGCCACGATGCCCGCCGGGATCCTGCGCGCCGACCAGAAACGGCGTGCGCCGCCGCCCGCCCCGCCGTCCAGGACGGGTGGTGGTCCGTACGCGGCCGCCGACGCGGACTGGTCGCGCTGGTCCGGTGCCTTCTCGATGACCGGCAGCCGTTGTGTGGTGCCTTCGGAACCCTGGAGCTCGCTCATCGCGTCCTCCCCTGTGCCACGCCGTGCGCCTGTGCCTGATGCAGCCGCTCCACCTGGACGGCGACCTCCGACACCTCCATGCCCACCAACGCGACTACCCGCTCGACCACTTGCTGACGCACCTCGCGGCAACGCGCGCCGATGTCACAGGGGTAGTCGAGTTCGAGGTGCATGCGGATCCGGGCGACTCCGCGGTGGACGACGACCCCGGCGTACGGCGGCTGGGCCTCGGCGGGGAGCTGTCCGAGCGCCTCGCGGGCCGCCTGTCCCGCGACCTTCGCGACCACCCGGTCGGCGATCCTCGTCGCCCCCCGTTCGCCGGGCGGCACGGCGGTCGCGGTCAGGGGTCTGCGGACCTCGTCCGCCGCGCCTGCCTCACTGCTCACGGACGTCATCGCGGCCGGTCACGCCGGTCGTCACGGCTGCGGAAGAAGTCGCCGACCTCCAGGTCCCCCTCCAGGAACCTGCCGACGACGAAGCCGATGGCGCCCAGCGCCGCCACCAACAGGAAGGCGCCGAATCCGCCGAAATAACCTGCGAAGCCCAGCGCCATGCCGGCGATCATGCCGACCACGGCCATGCTCATCGCGCGCTCCCTAAAGGTCCCTGAAAGTGTGGTCGGCTACTGGAGCCGGGTCTCCGGCTCCTCGTCCTCTTCGTCGGGCAGCTTCACGTCGCTCACCGCGATGTTGACCTCGACGACCTCCAGGCCGGTCATCCGCTCCACCGCGGCGACGACGTTCTCCCGCACGGCCCTGGCCACGTCGGAGATCGAGACGCCGTAGTCGACGACGATCTCCAGGTCGAGCGCGGTCTGCACCTCGCCGACCTCCACCTTGACCCCGCGGGTGGCGGACTTCGAACCGCCGGGCACCCGGTCCCGTACCGCCCCGAAGGTGCGGCTCAGCCCGCTGCCCATGGCGTGGACGCCGAGGACGTCGCGTGCCGCGAGTCCGGCGATCTTCTCCACGACACCGTCGGCGATGGTGGTCCGCCCACGTGTCGCCGCGTCGCCTCCACCGCGCTTGGTGGTCTTCCGCGGCTGCACCGACGACTCCACCTCGGTGTTGCTCTGCGTCATGTCGGTCATGGCCATCACCCCTTTCGGTCATCCTCCTTCGACCACCGTATGCGCGGTTGCGCGATCGCGCGCCGGAGATGCGGCAGGCTGGGGTAATGACGGCGGAGCAGTGGGCACGGACGGTGCGGCATCAGCTGGGGCTGGGGCGGCTGCTGCCCCTGGGCGGGCCGCGCGACGGAGTGTGGATCTCCGAGGAGGTGGCTCAGGGAGTGCTGCGAGCCGCCGTGCGGGACCTACCGGATGTACGGCTCGGCGATGTGCGTATCGGCCTCGCCGATCCGGAGGACACGCACGAGCCCGCCGTACCGCCGCCGCCGAGCGCGCTGCCGCCCGGCCCGCTGCGGGTCTCGGCGGAGTTCGAGGCCACCCCCGCACGGCCGCTGCCGGTGACGGCGGAGCGGCTGCGCACGGCACTCGCCGGAGCGGCGCTGCTGCTGGGGCTGGAGCTCGGCGAGGTGGACCTGCGGGTGACGGCCCTCGTGGACGAGGACGCGGAACCGTCTCCCGTACGACAGCCCGAGCTGCCGCGTGCCGTGGCGGCGGGGCCGGGCGACGAGGCTCTCGCGGCCGGCGCCGCGCTGACGGTGCCCGGCGTGGACCGGCTGACCGGACTGCTCGGACGGCCGGTGCACATCGGGGACCGGGAGACCGGGGACGGCTCGCTTCCGCGCCGCCATGTCCGCGTCGAACTGGCGGTGGGCGCGGGCCGCCGGGCCCTGGACGTGGCCCGGGAGGTCCGCGCCGCCGTGGGAGAGGTGCTGCCGGACCGGCCGACGGTGGCCGTGCTGGTGACGGCCGTGGTGATCTAGGGCCGGCCCCGCGGATCATGGCGGCGCCGGGGCCCCGGCACGCGCGGCTCGGCCGGTCCGCACTGCTTTCTTCAGCCGGCCCGATCCGCCGACAGGCCTAGTCGCCGACTCCGGCGAGGTCACGCAGCCGGCGGGTCTGGGCCGCCCGCTCGGCGCCGCGCTGCTCGTCGTAGGTGCGGTCCTGGGCGCCCCGCAGCAGCGCCTTTGTCTCGATGACCGCGTCGCGGGGGGCGGACAGGAGTGCGCCCGCCAGGTCCTGCACGGCGCCGTCGAGCTGGTCGAGCGGTACGGCGAGGTTGGCGAGGCCGGTGTTCACCGCCTCCTCGGCCGTGACGACGCGCCCGGTGGCGCAGATCTCCAGCGCCCGGGCGTATCCGACGAGGCCCACCAGGGGGTGGGTGCCGGTGAGGTCGGGGACCAGGCCCAGGCTGGTCTCGCGCATGGCGAACTGCACGTCGTCGGCGACGACGCGCAGGTCACAGGCGAGGGCCAGCTGGAAGCCCGCCCCGATGGCATGCCCCTGCACGGCGGCGATGGACACGACGTCGCTTCGCCGCCACCAGGTGAAGCCTTCCTGGAACTGAGCGATGGCGGCGTCGAGTTCGGCGTCACCACTGCGGGCGAGGTCGATGAACGACGGCTCGCCCTCGATCCCCTCGGGCGTGAACATCTGCCGGTCGAGCCCGGCGGAGAAGGACTTGCCCTCGCCACGCAGCACCACGACCCGGACGGAGCCCGGCACCAGCCGGCCCGCCTCGGCGAGCGCTCGCCACAGAGCGGGGCTCTGGGCGTTGCGCTTGGCCGGGTTGGTCAGCGTCACCGTGGCGAGGGTGTCCTCGACGGTGAGCCGTACGCCGTCCTTGTCGAGCAGGGGAACGAGTTCCTGGCCATCCTGGCTGGACGTCGCCATGGGGCGCCTCCGATGAGTGCGGTCATCCTCCGTGCCGCAGGACGGCACAGCTAAGTGACTGCACAGTAACCACCCGGTCAGTCAGCCGACCGACCGGGTGGCCACCATCGAAGCCGATGGGCCGCCCGGTTCAGGACGATGCGGCCTTCTTGCCCCGCGTCGCTCCGCCACGCCCACGAAGCGTGACGCCCGATTCGCTGAGCATCCGGTGCACGAAGCCATACGAGCGGCCGGTTTCCTCGGCCAGTGCTCGAATGCTCGCACCGGAGTCGTACTTCTTCTTCAGGTCTGCCGCGAGCTTGTCGCGCGCGGCGCCGGTTACCCGGCTGCCCTTCTTCAGAGTCTCGGCCACCCGTGCCTCCTCATGGGAAGTGCGCTCTGGTCTCCTCATGATCACCCCTCCGGGGCGCGATGGCCACCCATTCGGCAAGGTCCGTAAGACAGGGTTTTGACGACAGGAGCGCATCCCCACAAGCGGAATCTGTAATTCCACCGAGAGCCGTTCGTACCGCCGAACGGGTTCCTTTGTGAAATACCAGGTCAGCGACGTACGACGGCCGAGCCCTTGTCGATAAAGGACTCGGCCGTGAAATCGATGTAGGACACACCTCGGTACGAGGAGATCTCACACAGATGATGGATCACCGGTGGGCCGAATGATCCATACGCCGTGGATCACGCCGTGGATCACGCTTTCGATCAAGCGGCACTTACTCAGGCGAGGGCCACGAGATCCGCGTAGTCGGCGCCCCACAGATCCTCGACGCCGTCCGGCAGCAGGATGATCCGCTCCGGCTGGAGCGCCTCGACGGCGCCCTCGTCGTGGGTCACCAGGACGACCGCGCCCTGGTAGGTGCGCAGCGCGCCGAGGATCTCCTCGCGGCTTGCCGGGTCGAGGTTGTTGGTGGGCTCGTCGAGGAGCAGGACGTTCGCCGAGGAGACGACCAGGGTGGCGAGCGCGAGGCGGGTCTTCTCGCCGCCGGAGAGGACTCCGGCCGGCTTGTCGACGTCGTCGCCGGAGAAGAGGAACGAGCCGAGCGTCTTGCGCACCTCGACGAGGTCGAGGTCCGGGGCCGCCGAGCGCATGTTCTCCAGGACCGTGCGCTCGGGGTCGAGGGTCTCGTGCTCCTGGGCGTAGTAGCCGAGCTTGAGGCCGTGGCCGGGCACGACCGCACCGGTGTCCGGCTGCTCGGTCCCGGCCAGCAGGCGCAGCAGGGTGGTCTTGCCCGCGCCGTTGAGGCCCAGGATGACCACGCGTGAACCCTTGTCGATGGCCAGGTCGACGTCGGTGAAGATCTCCAGCGAGCCGTACGACTTCGACAGGCCCTCCGCCATCAGCGGGGTCTTGCCGCAGGGCGCGGGCTCGGGGAAGCGCAGCTTGGCGACCTTGTCCTGCTGGCGCACCGCGTCGAGGCCGGCGAGCAGCCGGTCGGCGCGCTTGGCCATGTTCTGCGCGGCGACCGTCTTGGTGGCCTTGGCGCGCATCTTGTCGGCCTGCGAGTGCAGGGCCGCGGCCTTCTTCTCGGCGTTCTGCCGCTCGCGCTTGCGGCGCTTCTCGTCGGCCTCGCGCTGCTGCTGGTAGAGCTTCCAGCCCATGTTGTAGACGTCGATCTGGGCGCGGTTGGCGTCCAGGTAGAACACCTTGTTGACGACCGTCTCGACCAGGTCGACGTCGTGGGAGATCACGATGAAGCCGCCGCGGTAGGACTTGAGGTAGTCGCGCAGCCAGATGATCGAGTCGGCGTCGAGGTGGTTGGTCGGCTCGTCGAGGAGCAGGGTGTCGGCGTCGGAGAAGAGGATCCGGGCCAGTTCGATACGGCGGCGCTGACCACCGGAGAGGGTGTGCAGCGGCTGGCCGAGCACCCGGTCGGGGAGGTTCAGCGCGGCGGCGATGGTGGCGGCCTCTGCCTCGGCGGAGTACCCGCCCTTGGTGAGGAACTCCGTCTCCTGGCGCTCGTACTGCCTGAGCGCCTTCTCCCGGGTGGCGCCCTGGCCGTTGGCGATGCGCTGTTCGTTGTCGCGCATCTTCTTCAGCAGTACGTCGAGGCCGCGCGCGGAGAGGATGCGGTCGCGGGCGAGCACGTCGAGGTCGCCGGTGCGGGGGTCCTGGGGGAGGTAGCCGACCTCGCCGGAGCGGGTGATCTGCCCCGCGGCCGGGATGCCCTCGCCGGCCAGGCACTTGGTGAGGGTGGTCTTCCCCGCGCCGTTACGGCCGACCAGGCCGATGCGGTCGCCCTTGGCGACCCGGAAGGTGGCGGACTCGATGAGGACTCGGGCGCCGGCGCGCAGCTCGATACCGGAGGCGGAGATCACGGACAGACTCCAGGGCGGATTCGGGATTGACGGATGGGCGGCTGAGGACGTTCCCGCCGTCTAATGCGCGAGGAGAATGGCCATGGGCCAAGTCTAACGGGGGCGTGCAAGCACTTTTGTGGGTTCGGGTGTTGGGTTGGTCTCGCTCCGGGGCGGTCCGTGGTTGCCGTCGGGCCGTTGTCAGTGGTCGCTGCGAGACTTGTCGGGAGAGTGGATTGCCGGCATGAGCCGGTTTCCGATCCGGCGTTTGATCACAAGGGAGTGATCGGCATGGCAGGCACGAGCGGTGGGCGTCCGAGCATCTATCCGACGCTGCTGTACGCCGACGCGAAGGCGGCGATCAAGCAGCTGACCGAGGCCTTCGGGTTCACCGAGTTGTCGGTGTACGAGGGCGAGGACGGCTCGGTGCTCCACGCCGAGCTGGTGCAGGGCAACGGCGCGGTGATGCTCGGCTCGAAGGGCCGCGGCGGCGTCTTCGACGCGGCGATGAAGGACGCGGGCACGAGCGGGGTGTACGTCGTCGTGGACGACGTCGACGCACACCACCGCCACGCCGTGGAGCACGGCGCGGAGATCCTGATGCCCCCGACGGACCAGGAATACGGCTCCCGGGACTACATGGCCAGGGACGCCGAGGGCAATGTGTGGAGCTTCGGGACGTACGCCCCGGAGATCCACGCCTGACTCATCCGCCGGTGTGCACCTGGAAGGCCGCGCGGCGTACGGCCTTGGCGAGAGCCGGGTCGGGGTGGGCGGCGGCGAGGGCGACCAGGACCTGCACGGTGCGCGGGTGACCGACGGCCCGGACCTCGTCGAGCAGTCGGGGGACGGTCGGCTGGAGGGCGGACTCCAGGTGCCGCACCAGCATCGGGGCCTCACCGTGGTCGGCGACGGCGGCCGCGGTGTCGACCCACAGCCAGGTGGCCTCTTCCCGGGTGAGCACCTCGTGCGCGTCCTCCGGGTCGATCCCGTCGTGCTCGGCCAGCCACAGCAGGGCGTACGGCCGCAGGGTGGGCTCGTCGGCCACGGAGCGGACGTCGGGCTCGGCCGGGGCGCCGACGACGCGCAGGGCCTCGAAGGCGAGGCCGCGCAGCAGGGCGTCGTCGCCGCGGGCGGCGCCGAGCAGTTCGGTGACGGCACTGCCGACGGGACGGGCCGCGAGCCAGGCGCGGTACTCGGCGCGGGCCGCGTTGGGGCGCAGCTGGGCGCAGCCGCGCAGCATCTCCTCGGCGGCGACCTCGATGTTGCCGGCGGGGCTCTGCGCGGCGACGCAGATCTGCTCCAGCTTGACCCACACCGCCCAGTTGCCGAGCGGGGTGAGAGTGGCCTGGCCGTCGCCGTAGGTCAGGGCGCCGACGGAGGCGAGGGCACGCAGGGCCCAGTCGAGAAGCGGGGCGAGGGGGGCGTCGGCCGCCTCGGGCTCCTCCACGGGCTCCGGCTGGGGACCGTAGGGGATCTCGCAGCGCTCGGTGCGCAGTTCGGTGACGCGCTGCTCCAGGAGGTCCAGGAGCTGCTCGACCGGGACGGGGCCGGCCGACAGCTGGAGGAAGGAGAGCACCTGCGGCATGGCCGAGACGACCTCGGCGACGGCGGAGGGCTCGCGGTCGGTGGGTTCCGGGGAGGCGAGGGACCAGGCGTCGAAGAGAGCGACCCAGCCGCGCAGTACGGCGCTGTCGTCGCGGTTCCAGGCGCGCAGCCGCCAGCCCGGGCGCGCGCTGTCGCCGTGCACCTCGATCAGACCGGCGAGGCGGGCGGTGTCCCAGGCCGCGCGGACCTGAGCCGCGGTCAGGCCGAGGTCCCCGGCCGCGCGTCCGGCCGTCTCGTCGGAGAGGGTGCCCTTGCCGTCGGCGCCCGGGCCGTCCCTGCCGGGGCCCAGGGCGCCGTCGGCCCAGCGCGCGACGCG
>NZ_MJAH01000033.1 GCF_001746295.1 Streptomyces sp. LUP47B
CGCGCTCGCCCGGCTGCTGCGCCGCCGCACCGGTCTGCGCCTGCGTGACCTGGGCCCGCTGCGCGCCGCCCGGCGCGAGCCGCTGCTCGCCCTCGGCCTCACGGACCGGCGCAGCGGCTACCCCCTGCAGATGGTGGTGCGGGCGGCCGACGCGGGCTGGCGCATCGCCGAGCACGACGTCCCGTACCGGCCGCGCACCGGCGTCTCCAAGGTGACGGGCACCTGGCGGGGCACCTGGCAGGCGGTGCGGGACATGAGCCAGGTCCTCGCCGAGTCGGAGACGGGGGTGCGGGCGTGACCACGCTTCTCGTCATCGCCAAGGAACCGCGGCCGGGGCGGGTCAAGACCCGGCTCACCCCGCCGTTCACCCTCGAGGAGGCGGCCGCGCTGGCCGAGGCGTCCCTCGCGGACACCCTCGACGTCGTGGCCCGCACCCCGGCCCGCCGCCGGGTCCTGGTCCTGGAGGGCACGCCGGGCCCCTGGCTGCCACCGGGTTTCGATGTCGTACGGCAGTGCGCGGGCGGCCTCGACGAACGGCTGGCCGCGGCCTTCGCGGGCTGCGAAGGACCGGCCCTCCTCATCGGCATGGACACGCCCCAGGTGACTCCGGAACTGCTCACGGTGGACTTCGCCGACTGCGAGGCGTACTTCGGGCCGGCCGAGGACGGCGGCTTCTGGGCACTGGGTCTGGCACAACCGGATCCGTCCCTGCTGCGCGGGGTGCCGATGTCGACACCCCACACCGGAGCGGCCCAGCGCGCCCGGCTGACCGGCCTGCGGGTACGGGAGCTGCCGCCGCTGCGGGACGTGGACACGGCGCACGACGCGAAGCTGGTGGCCAGGGCGGCACCGGGCGGACGGTTCGCGGCGGAGCTGGGACGGCTCGCGGGGGCGAGGCGGTGAGCGGGCGGGGGGTCGACGTCGCGGCACGGATCGCGGAGGGGGCCGGGGCCGAGCCCGGTACGGGTGGCCTGCGGCTGTACGCGGCCAAGGGCCCCTTGGACGACGGCACTTGGTCCGCCGACCCCTATGCCCAGGCCCTCCGCACCGGTCAGGGCCCCCTGTTCCTGCGTCGCTCCGACGGATGGCTGCTCCTGCTGGAACCGGAGCGGTGGTGCGCGGCCGCGGATGCCGTGGATCTGGAGGTGTTGCGGCGCTGCGAGGGCGCGGTGCTGGATGTCGGCTGTGGGCCGGGGCGGCTCGTCGCCGCGCTGGGTGCCCGCGGCCGGCGGGTGCTCGGCATCGACGTGAGCGAGGCGGCCGTCGCACGGACCGTCGCGCTCGGCGGGCAGGCCCTTCGGCGGTCCGTCTTCGAGTCCTTGCCGGGCGAGGGCCGCTGGGGCACCGCGCTGCTGATCGACGGCAACGTCGGCATCGGCGGCGACCCACCGGCCCTGCTCGACCGGATGTCCCAACTCCTCTCCCCCGGCGGACTGTTGATCGCGGAGACGGTCGCCGACCCGGACATCGACGAGCGGGTCCAGGTGCGGGTCACCGATGCCCGGGGGGCCACCGGCAACCCGTTCCCGTGGGCCCGGCTCGGCAGCCCGGCCCTGCTGCGGCACGCGGCCCGCACCGACTGGGCGCCCGTGGATCAGTGGACGGCGGGCGGCCGTTCCTTCGTGTCCCTGCGCCTTCGTGCGACGAAGACCACCGCCGAGCCACCGAACAGCACGGCCGTCACCAGCAGCCAGCGGGCCAGGAAGCCGTCCGGGGACAGGCCGGTCGCGGAGGCGTAGCGGTCCGCGACCTGCCCGCTGATCAGCGGGAACCACACGAGCAGGAGCAGAACGGAGAGGGCGGCGGGGACCCGCACGTACATCACGTGCCGTCCCGCCGTCTTCACGAGCGCCCGGTCCGCCGCCGCGTACAGCGGCAGCAGCACCACGTCGTGCACCACGGCCGCCCCTACGAACCACAGCGCGACCCCGAACCAGTCCCCCGCGAGCAGCCGCACCCCCGCATACCCCGCGAGGGCGAACGAGCAGACGAGCAGGAGGAGTTGGAGAGGGTTGCCGAGAGGGATCCGCATCACAGGTCTCCGAACGTCAGCCGGGCCACCCACTTGGTGTTGAGCACACCGGGCGCCGCGGGCACGATGATCCGGGCCGGGTGGCCGTGGTCGGGGGTCAGGTCCTCGCCGTTGACGGACAGGGCCAGCAGGGAGCGCGGATCGGCGACCTGGTTGGCGCGCAGGGCGGCTCGCCGGAAGGCGCCGTGCCGTTGCAGCGACTCCACGAAGACGTCCGGCGGATCGTCCTCGTACCCGACGAGCGCCGCGAGGTCCCGCAGCCGCACCCCGCGCCACCACTGATCCGAGGTGGACCAGCCCTCCACACAGGCGATGGGCAACGCCGAGCTGTACAGGGGAAGTTGGAGGAGTTCCGCACGGCCGAGACGGACGGTGCGCCCCGCACGCCCCACGACGACGAGCCGCCAGGCCTCCTCGCTCGTCTCACCCGGGTCGATCCCCGCGTACGCGGCGGTCTTGTTGATCTGGAAGCCGCCCGGTCCGGAGGCCGGATCGCTGCCTCCGTGCGGGGCGAGCAGGGCGGTTCTGCGGAGCACGCCGTCGAAGTTCTGCCCGACCGTGGTGGCGAACAGCAGCAGCGAGCCGCTCCCGACGAACCAGAGGGCGCCGCGCCGGGACACCGTCGGGCGGGCAGGGTCCGGCGACACCAACTCGGTCTTTTCCTCACGGAGTTGGCGCAGACTCCGCCAGGCGAGCGGCATCTTGAGCACGGCATGGGCGACGAACGCGGTGAAGAACACCCACGCCCCGTAGAAGTGCAGGGGATAGAAGGAGCCCGGGAAGAGGTAGTCCAACTGGACGTTGAGCACTCCGGTCACGAACTCGAACAGGGCACCGCCGACCAGCAGCAGGAGTGAGATCCGTTCCAGGGCGTGCGCGAGCGACCGCGCGGGCGGCAACGTGAACAGCTTCGGTACGACCGACCACAGCTTGGCCAGCAGGACGGGGATCAGGGTGATGCCGAGGGTGACGTGGACGCCCTGGTTCAGCCGGTACAGCCAGTGCGGGTCGGTCGGCCAGGAGAAGAGGTAGAAGCCGAGGACGCCCTTGTCCGGGGTCTTGTCGTTCACCGGCGAGAGGTCCGGGTTGTAGGCGGCGTACGACAGCAGCCCGGTCACGAACAGCAGAGTGATGCCGCCGAGGAGCACGACCCCGAGGACGGAGGTGAGCCAGGGGCCACGCAGCGGGCTGCGCCAGAAGGAGGGTGCGAAGGGAGACCGTGCCATGCCCCGACGGTAGGCCCGCGCCACCCGGGAAACGGGCCTGCGAACCATGACGAAACTCTGACGCCGTCGCATGTCAGCCGTCCGGGTGCGGCGGGGCGGGGGCTGGTCGCGCAGTTCCTCGCGCCCCCTTGGGGTGTCGGTGCTCGCCTGCTCACGGGGTGGTGAGCCTTCACGGCAGCGGAAGTTCGGTCCAGATGACCTTTCCTTCGGGGGTGTAGCGGGTCCCCCAGCGCTCGGTGAGCTGGGCGACGAGGAAGAGGCCGCGGCCGCCCTCGTCCTCGGTGCGGGCGCGGCGCAGCCGCGGGGAGGTGCCGCTGCCGTCGGAGACCTCGCAGATCAGGGCGCGGTCGCGGAGCAGCCGTAGCTGGACCGGGCCCGTGGCGTGGCGGATGGCGTTGGTGACCAGTTCGCTGGCGACGAGTTCGACGGTGAACGACAGCTCCTCCAGCCCCCAGGCGGCGAGCTGTTCGGTGACCGCGGCGCGGGAGCGGGAGACGACCGCCGGGTCGCTCGGCAGCTCCCACTGGGCCACCCGCTCGGGACCGAGGGCGCGGGTGCGGGCGACGAGGAGGGCCACGTCGTCGCTGGGGCGGGCCGGGAGCAGCGCGTCCAGCACGGCCTCGCAGGTCTCCTCCGGTGACCGGTCGGCGCCGGCCAGGACAGTACGCAGCCGCTCCAGCCCGGCGTCGATGTCCTGGTGCCGGTCCTCGATCAACCCGTCGGTGTAGAGCACCAGTTGGCTGCCCTCGGCGAGTTCCAGCTCCACCGTCTCGAAGGGCATGCCGCCGAGTCCGAGCGGCTGTCCCGAGGGCAGGTCGACGAACTCGACGGTGCCGTCGGGGCCGACGACCGCGGGCAGCGGGTGCCCGGCGCGGGTGAGGGCGCAGCGCCGGGACACCGGGTCGTAGACGGCGTACAGGCAGGTGGCCCCGACGATGCCGGAGTCCGCCTGACCGCTGTCCACCGCCCAGCCCTCGCCGCGGTCCAGGCGGCCCACCAGGTCGTCGAGGTGGGCGAGGAGGTCGTCGGGCGCCAGGTCCAGGGAGCAGAAGTTGTGCACGGCGGTGCGCAGCCGGCCCATGGTGGCGGCCGCGTGCAGTCCGTGGCCGACGACATCTCCGACGACCAGCGCCACCCGCGCCCCGGACAGCGGGATGACGTCGAACCAGTCGCCGCCGACACCGGCCTGCGCGGGCAGATAGCGGTAGGCGACCTCGACGGCGCTCTGCTCGGGGCGGCCCTTCGGCAGCAGGCTCCGCTGGAGGGCGAGCGCGGTGTTGTGCTCGCGGGTGTAGCGGCGCGCGTTGTCGATGCAGATCGCCGCGCGTCCGGCCAGCTCCTGGGCGAGGGACAGGTCGTCCTCCTCGAAGGGGGCGGGGTGTCCCGAGCGGTAGAAGCTGACCACGCCGAGGGTCGTGCCGCGCGCCCGCAGCGGCACGGTGATCAGGGAGTGGATGCCGGCGGTGAGCACCCGGGCGAGCCGCGCCGGGTCCTGGGCGAGCCAGCCGCCCGCCTCCGCGAGCACCGGTTCGAGCACCGCCCGCCCGGTCTCCAGGCTGCGGGACTGCGGGGTGGAGGGCACGTAGCGGACCTGGTCGCCGACGCCGTACAGGTCGGGCTCCTCGCGCACGCTGCCCACGGCGACCCGGCGCAGCGGGGTGTCCGCGCCGAGCGGTCCCGGCTCCTCGCCGTGCAGCACCGGGTCCGGGAGATCCACGGACGCGAAGTCGGCGAACCGCGGTACGGCCACCTCGGCGAGCTCCTCCGCGGTCCGTGCGACGTCCAGCGTGGTGCCGATCCTGATCCCGGCCTCGTGCAGCAACTCGAGGCGCCCGCGCGCGAGTACGGCGAGCCGGCCCACGCCGGGGTCGCCCAGGAGGAGCAGCCGGTCGTCGGTCACGGGTTCGGCGGCGAAGGGCTGCGGGGAGGGGAGGAGGAGCGTGGGGACGGTCGGTGACATGGGCGAACCGGGCAGGGCGGTGGTGGCCGCCCGCTTCTTCTTTTTCGGCAGCGGCGGCGGGGTGGTCCTGGGCAACGGCACCACCTCGTTCACGGTGGCCGGCCCGTCGGCGGTCCCCGGCCCCGCGAGGCCGATCGGCCCCATCCCCGCTCCGCCGAGAATCCGCGCCTCGACCACCACTCCCGTCTCCCCCGCCGCTCCCCGCACCTGGCGGCGCAGCAACATGGCGCTGCGGCCGCCCGACAGCATCACCTCGTCGAGGGTCCGGTGCGGCGCGGCGATGAGCGCCTCGGCCTTCTCCCGCAGTACGGCCAGATCGATCCGCCCGAGGCGAGCGCCCGCCCCCTCGCCGTACCGCCCCGGCCGCGTGCCCGCGGGCTGCGGCGGCCACCCGTCGGCGTCCCGCCCGGCACGCCGGTACGCGGCGAGCAGCGCCTGCTCCCGCTGGGTGGCCTGTTCCAGCAGCCGTGCCTCGATGTCACGGGCGGCCTCGCGGACCAGCCGCAGCATGAGGGGGTCGCCGTCGTCCCGCAGACAGGTGAGATCGAGTACGGCCTCGATGTGCCCGCTGAGCGGGTTGCGCACCGGCGTGCCCGCACAGGCGAAGGGCTGGAGGCAGTCCGCGAAGTGCTCACGCCCGACGACGTAGACGGGTCCGCGCTCGGCCAGCGCGGTGCCGACACCGTTGGTGCCGACGACCTTCTCGGAGGCGTCGAAGCCCGGGGCGAACCGCACGTCGTCCAGCCGCCCGCGCAACAGCCGGTCGCCGCCGAGCCGCTGGACCATCCGGCCCTGGCCGTCGCAGAGCGCGATGGTCATACCGACCTCGGACAGCGAGCCGGTGAGCCGTTGCAGCACCGGCTCGGCGGCCCGCAGGAGGGTGTCGTCGAGGGCCAGACCGGGTGCGTACGGCACCAGCAGCCGGTCCGGCTCGAGACCGACCGACCTGCACCGCTTCCAGGAGTCGAGCACCGCGCCCCGGACGTCCGCGTCCACCCGGGCACCGGTCAGGAATCGTTCGTGGGCATCCACCAGCCCGCCGATGTCGTCCCAGGTGACGGACAACGGAATCACTTCCCTCACCCGGAGGCGGCCCGGTCGCTCACCGCCGCTCGGCTCGGCCCCCGGCGCCCTCCAGGCCCTCACACCGTAGACCCCTTGTGACGCGCATCACAACACCTGTCGTGCGCGGGACACGCACCCGAGGGGACGGGTCAGCAGGTGGCCACGCCGTCCAGCCAGGCCGGGCCCTTGATGTAGATGTTGGTCATCCACGAGCCGTCGGTCAGCTTCGACCAGGCGTCGTTGGTGTAGCCCTCGGCCGTCACCTCCTGGGCGTGCTTCTGGCAGACCACGTTGACCGTGGTCGGCTGCGCGAAGTAGTCGACCACGCCGGCGTTGACGTTCGGCTCGCTGTGGGTGCGCACCCCGGTGCCCCAGGTCTGGAAGGCCTTGCTGCCACCGGACGGCGGCGGGGTGCTGCTGCCGCCGCAGTCCGGGATGCCGGGCAGCCACGCCGGACCCTTGATGTAGATGTTGGTCACCCACGAGCCGTCGGCGAGCTTGGCCCAGGCGTCGTTGGTGTACCCCTCGGCGGTCACGGTCTCCGCGTGCTGCTGGCACTGGACCGACACCTGGGTGGGCCCCGCGAAGGTGTCGACGACGGCGGAGCCCACGCTCGGCGTCCTGTGCGTGCGCACACCGGTGCCCCAGGTCTCGAAGACCGTGCCGCCGTTCGCGGGCGGCGGGACGGGGGTGCCGGAACCGTTGATCCGGATCGCGCCCGCGTAGTCGCCGCCGGTGCGCACGGACGTGACCCTGATGTGGGTGCCCGACTCGTACGCCTCGACCATCTGGCCGCCGCCCAGGTACATGGCGACGTGGTGGATGTGGCCGCTGCCCCAGAACATCAGGTCGCCCGGCAGCAGCGGGGCGGTGCCCTGCCCTGCGGAGAACCGGGCGGAGGCCTGCGAGCTGTGGAACTGGTCGTCGGCCGTGCCGTTGAGCAGGTCCTTGCCGGTCGCCCGGTAGTACGCGTACCGCATCAGGCCCGAGCAGTCGAAGCCCTTGCGCTCGCCGTCGTGGAGGCTGTCCGGGTCGGAGCCGTCGTAGTAGCCGTAGCTGGCGCCGGGTGTGGCCGCGTGGCCGCCGCCCCAGCTGTACCAGACGCCGATCTGGGAACAGGCCGCGTCGACGGCGGCCTGCGCGGTGGCCGAGGCACCGGGCGCGAGGACACCGCAGGTGGCGTCCTGGGCGGCGTGGGCCGGGGCGGAGAAGAACGCGGTGAGCGCCAGCGCCGAGGCGCCCAGGAGCGCGCCGCTGGTCCGACGGCGCGTACTGATGGTCTTCAAGGGACTCTTCCTTCGTCGAGGTGGCGTCAGCGGGGGGCCGGTGACACCGGTGGGAGACGCAAGGACCCGGGTGGCACACCCCACCCCCGTGGGGGAGTGCCACCCGGCCAGGGCCGGTCCGGCCCTAGTTGTGGAGAGCGGCACGCATCTTGGCGAGGCCGCGCAGGCGGTTGCGCTGGACCGTGCCGCGGTGGGCGCCGAGGCGCTCCCCGGCCGTGTCGTGGGTGAGTCCCTCCAGGTCCACGAGGATCACCGCGGCGGCCTCCTTCTCGGAGAGCACGCCGAGCAGCGCGAGCGCCGTCGCGGAGGCCTCGTAGGAGGCGAGTCCGCCGTCCCAGCCGGCTTCCGGCAGCTCGTCCGTGGTGCGCTCGCGGCGGGAGGGGTGCTGCCAGGAGTCGCGCAGCAGGTTGAGGGCGACGGCGCAGGTGTAGGCGTACGGATGCTGCTGCCGCGTCAGGGTCTGGGAGCGGGCCCGCCGGGAGAGCCGCAGATAGGTCTCCTGGAGCAGGTCGTCGGCGTCGTGCGGATTGCCCGTCAGTGCCAGCAGCCGCCTTCGCAGCCTTGGCATGTCGGCCGTGAAGGACGCGTCGAAGTCTCCCGGTGTCATCCGGTTGTCCGGGCTCGTACCGCTGTCCCGGCTCGTCCGGTTGTCGGCCTCGCGCGGCGGTGGCGGACAGGTGGCGTGGCTGTGCATGTCGTTCCCCCTTGCGGTGATCCTCGCGGCGATCCCTTGCGGTGATCCCCTCGTGGTGTTCTTCGTGCGCTGTCCCGCTCCGGTGGTCAGGCCGGAGGGCGGGGCGGGTCGGCGGGGCCGTAGCGGGCGGCCGGCACGCGGCGCAGCAGGGCCCAGTACCGGTCGCCGTACGACCAGTGCCACCACTCGGTCGGGTAGTTGACGAACCCGGCCGTGGTGAGCACCCGGCGCAGCAGGGCCCGGTACTCGCGTGCCTCGGCGTCGATGCCGGGAGCGTCGGTGCGGCAGGCGCCCGCGCTCTCCTCCGGGGTGGCGTTGACCTCCGTGCCGAGCGGAAGTTCCCGGCCCGCGTGGTCGCACAGGGTCAGGTCGACCGCGCCGCCGCTGACGTGCGGCGCGACCTCCGGCGGCGAGATGTACGCGCTCGCCAGCTCCCGGATCCGCTCGGGAGCCGCGTCCCGGTGAGCCTGCCGCATGGTCGCCGCGTACTGCTCGAAGTACCGGCGCTGGAGGTCCGGCGGCCGGTACCCCTCCACCACCAGGAACCGGATCCCCGCGGGCAGCAGCCGCTGCGCCCGCACCAGCCGGTGCAGCGCGCCGGCCCGCAGATGGGCGTAGCTCCCCTCGTCGTCGGCCTGCCGGGCATCGAGCCGCAACCGGCCGTCGTCCCGCAGATCGACGAGCGGTTCCCCGCACTCGTCGTGCGTCACCGCGGCGACCCTGGGATCCGCGAGCGTGATGATGTCTGTCACGAGAGGAGCGTCGCGGAGTCCTCTGCAAATGCTCTGCAGATCGCCTGCAAGCGGTGGACCATGGGTTCTGCAGCGACATCCGCGAAATCGCCGCAGCCACCTCGCACCCGGTTCGCAGCCGGTTCGCGCCCCCTTCGCTCCTACGCCCGCTCCCGCGCCTCCCGAGCCCCCAACTCCCGGAACACCTCCATCGCTTCGGCGCGGGCCCCCGAAGCCGCCCCCGCCTCCCCGTCGGCCTCCCACACCTCGGCCAGGTCCCAGAGGGTCCGCGCCCGCCACAGCGGCAGCCGCAACGCCTCCCAGAGGGACAGCGCCCGCTCCAGCGGCCCCCGGGCACTGCCGGCGTCACCGGACGCCAGACACCACTCCCCCAGCGTCCGCAGCACCAGTGCCTCGCCGAACCGGTCCTGCCGCTCCCGCGCCAGCTCCAGACACCGCCCGAGCCGTTCGCGCGACTCGTCCAGGAGGCCCAGCCGCAGCTCCACCTTCGCCAGCGACTGCTCCGTGTACATCACGCCGAACGTGTCGTGGAGGCCGACGAAAATCCGCAGCACGCCCCGCAGCAACCGTTCGGCGGCCTCGTACTCCCCCTCGGCCCGGTGGCAGAGGGCCAGCGCGCGCAGGATCAGCGCCTCTCCGTGCCGGTCGCCCTCCGCGCGGTACAGCTCCAGGGCCTGCGCGAAGGCCTCACGGGCCGCGGGGCCCCCGCCCTGTTCCCGGTGGACGTAACCGAGGCCGTACAGCACCCGGGCCAGGGCACCGCGGTCGTCGAGCCGCCCGTACCGCTCCAGCGCCGCGTCGAGCAGTTCCGACGCCTCGGTGTAGCGGGCCTGTTCGCGCCGGGCCGTGGCCATGCCGAGAAGGGCCTGGGCCGTCCCCCGCGGCCCGCCGCCCTGCGCCTCGAACAGCCGCAGGGCATCGCGGTAGTAGGCGTACGACTCCTCGAACTCGTCCTGCTCGTAGCGCAGTTGACCGAGCCCCGTGAGCAACCACGCCTCGCCCTCGCCGTCGCCGCTGCGCCGCACCGCCGCCATCGCCGCGGTGTGCGAGCGGGACCAGGCGTCGAACTGGTTGTACAGCGCGACCGAGCTCGCGATCAGCGCGCCGGCGAGGTCCCGGGCGGCGCGGTCCATCCCGTGGTCGGCGCAGTACTCCACCGCCGCCAGCAGACCGGTCTGTTCGGCGGCGAACCAGGCCGCGGGGCGGCTGAGCAGATCCTCCTCGGCCTGCGGATCGAGCGGGTCGAGGGGCCGTACGGCGGCCGGTTCGGGGAAGTAGCGTGCCGTGCCGCCGGGGCCCCGCGCGGCGGCCTTCCCGGCCAGTCCGAGCCAGCACGCGACCAGGCGCCGTACGGCAGCCGCCCGCTCCTCGGCGCTCTCCTCCGACAGACAGCGCTCGCGGGCGTGCTCCCGGGCCAGGTCGTGGATGCGGTAGCGGCTGCGGCCGGTGCCGTCCACCCCGATCACGTCGATGAAGTGGCAGTCCACCAGCCGCTCGACGGCCTCCTCGGCCTCCTCCGTGCCGATGTCCAGCAGGGGCGCGGCGATCCAGGCCGCGAAGTCGGGCAGGTCGAGCAGGGCCAGCCGGCGCAGGGCGCGCCGCTCCTGCGGATCGAGGTCGGCGTAGCCCAGTTCGAGGCTGGTGCGCAACTCCAGGTCCCCGGCGCGCAGTTCGTTGAGCCGAAGGCGCTCGTCGCGCAGGCGGGCGGCGAGCCGGCCGGGCACCCAGTGCGGCCGGGCCGCGAGCCGCGCTCCGGCGATGCGCACGGCGAGCGGCAGCCGCCCGCACAGCGCGACGATCTCGGCGGTCTGTGCCGGCTCCGCGTGGACCCGGTCCGCCCCGGCGACCCGTCTGAGGAGTTCGAGTGCCTCCTCCTCGTCCGGGACGGTCAGATCGAGGTGGGCCGCGCCCTCCAGCGCCACCAGTCGGCGCCGGCTCGTGACGAGCACCGCGGAGCCGGGGCCGGGCGGCAGCAGCGGCCGTACGTGCGCCTCGCCGGCGGCGTTGTCGAGGATCAGCAGAATGCGGCGGTGGCCGGTGTACGTGCGGTACAGCCCCGTCAGTTCCTCGACGGAGCTCGGCAGCGTCGCCGGTTCGGCGCCCATGGCCCGCAGCAGCCGGGCGAGGGCGTCGGCCGGTTGCAGCGGGGCGGTGTCGGCGGCCCGCAGGTCCACGAACAGGCGGCCGTCCGGGAAGAGTTCGGCGGTGCGATGGCCGACGTGGACGGCGAGGGCGGTCTTGCCCGTTCCTGAGCGTCCGGAGATCACCCCGATCGGCGGGGCGGTACGGCCGGGGTCGTCGACCCGGCCCAGCAGCGAGACGGCCCAGTCGATCTGGTCCGAGCGGCCGACGAAGTCGGCTATGTCCGGGGGGAGATGGGAGGGCGCGGGCCGCGCGGGCATGCCCGGGGCGGTACTTCGGCCGGCGGCCGCCGGGTCCGTGGCCCGCCGCCGGTCCGCCGTGATCCCGTCCGGGTCCTGGACCGGCGGCCGGGAGCCGGTGCCGTGCGCCGGGGAAACTTGGGGGCCGGGGCGGTGCGGTGCGGCGGGCTGGGCGCCGGGGCGGGTGCCGTCCGGTACAGCGGAGTGAGGCCCGGGGCCGGTGTCGTGTGGCACAGCGGCGTCGGGCCCGGGGCGAGTACCGTGCGGCGAATAGGCGTGGGACCCGGAGTCCGTGGCGAGCAGCGAGGAGCCGTGGGCCCCGGGGCCGGGACCGAGCAGCGACGGGTCGTTGGTCAGTACGGCCTTGTGCAGCGCCCGCAGTTCCGGCCCGGCGTCGATGCCCAGCTCCTCGCGCAGGACCTCGCGGCCCTCCTGATAGGCGCGCAGGGCGTCGGAGACCCGTCCGGTGCGGAACAGGGCGGTCATCAGCTGGCCGCGCGGCCGTTCCCGGAGGGGGTGGGCGGCGACGTGCGCGAGCAGGGGCGCGATCGTGCGGTCCGCGCGGCCCAGCTCCAGCTGGAGGCCGAAGGACTCCTCCTGGGCGACCAGCCGCAGTTCGCCCAGCCGGGCCGCCTCGATCCGGGCGAACGACTGGCCCAGCCCTTCCATGGCCTCCGGCCCCCGCCACAGCCCCAATCCCTCGGACAGCAGCTCGGCGGCCTCGGCCGAGCGGCCCCGGGCGGCCTCGGCCCGGCCCGACGCGAGCAGTTCCTCGAAGCGGCGGGCGTCGACCTGGGAGGGGTCGAGGTCGGCGACGTATCCCGGCGGCCGGGTGCGGATCACCTCCGCCTCACCGACGCGGGCGAGCGCGCGGCGCACCGCCGAGACATGGGTGGCGACGAGGGCGCTGGCGGTGGCGGGCGCCTGCTCGTCCCAGACACAGTCCACGAGCCGTTCCGTGGAGAGCACCTCGCCCAGATGGACGACGAGTGCGGACAGTACGGCCAGGGGTCTGACCCCGCCGAGCGGGGCCCGTCGGTTCCCCTCCCACACCTCCACCGGACCGAGAAGACGTACCTGGAGCATCGTTCCCCGATCGCCGTACCGCCCGCCCCACGGATGCGTGTTCGACGATATCGACGGGCGGTGCCGCCGGACGACGAGATCGGGGCGGACCTGGCCGGATCCGGCCAGTCGGCCGCCCGGCGGCGGGCCCTGAACAGCGGGTCGCGCCCGGCGCACGGAAGCCGGGCGCACGGCTTCCCCCGGACGGCGGTTGGCTGGATTTCGGCGGTGCCCAGAGCTGCCCCTCACCTGAGGGACGGCTGGTCGGGGGCGTTCGTATGAGGGCTCTCCGAAATTTCTGGGGGCGACTTCAATGACCGGGGTTCTCGCCGCCGCTTGACCGTTTCGGCGCCGACGCCCCACCCCGTTTCGCCCACCCGCCCGCGCCCCTTCGACTGCCGGACATTTGAACGTCACACCGAGCGGGAACGTTTCCCTTCGTCCCCTCTGCATCGCCTTGCCTCCGTCATGCCCCGTGTCCCGCACGGGGCATGACGCGAAAGGACGACGTGCGCCGTGTCCCTGCTTCCGCTCGAAGGTCCCCCGGGGCCGCTCCCCGCCTCCGCCCCGGCCCCGCTCCCGATCAGTGTTCCGGCTCCCGCTCCCGCCGGTTCCCGCCGCTCCCTGACCCGTCTCACCCGCCGCCTGCTCACCCTGCTCCCCGTCCTCCTCATCGGCACCTGGGCGGCGCTGGACTGGCGTGCCCTGTACGACGGCACCGCGCGGCTGGCCACCGCAGACCCCTGGTGGCTGCTCATCGGGCTCTTCTACACCTGCCTGGGCTGGGTGTCCGCCTCCGTCGTCCGGCAGGGCGCCCTGCCCGAGCGGCTGCCGTCGGGGCTGCTGGTCGCCTCGCAGTTCGCCGCAGGCGCGGCCAACCACGTGCTGCCGGCGAGCCTCGGCGCGCACGCCGTCACCCTGCGCTTCCTTCAGGGGCAGGGCATCCCGCTGGGCCGCGCCACCGCCTCACTCGCCCTGTACGCGCTGGTCAGGCCGATCGCCAAGACGCTCGTCCTGATCGGTTTCCTGGTCGCCCTGCCCGGTCTGCTGCGGCTCGGTGAGCTAGTCCCGGACCGGCGCATGCTGTTCCTGCCCCTGGTAGCCGCGGGGCTCGGGCTCGGCGGCACACTCCTGGTGCTGACCCTGGTCCGCCCGCTGCGCCGCCCGGCGGTCACGTTCGTGCGCACCGCCCTGACCGACGCCCGCCGGCTGCACACCATGCCCAGCCGGATCCTCGCCCTGTGGGGCGGCGCGGCCGCCGCGCCCCTGCTGCAGGCGAGCGTGATCCACGCGGTCGGCGCCTCGCTCGGCGTGACGCTGTCCTGGGCGCAGGTCGCGTTCGCGTACCTCGCCGCGAGCAGCGCGGTCGGATCCGTGCCGGCGCCCGGCGGCATCGGTCCGGTGGACGCGGCCATGGTCTTCACCCTCGCCGTCTATGGCGTCCCCGTGAGCCTCGGCACGGCGACCCTCATCGGCTACCGCGTCCTGACGGTGTGGCTGCCCCTGCTGCCCGGAGTGCTCTGCATGTCGGCCCTCGTGCACCGGAAGGTTCTTTGAACGTTCGCCCCATTGAATGCTTCATTCAACATCCATAGCATTTCAGGGTGGCTTCATTCGTCAGTCTCAGACATACGGCCGCCGTCCTGCTTCTGGCCCTCGGCCTCGCGGCCCCGGCGGCGCCCGCCGCTGCCGGGCCCCGGCAGCCCGCGCCCCAGGTCTGGCCGACTCCGCAGAGCATGAGTGCCGGAAGCGGCCGGCTCCCCGTCCCCCGCCGGGTCGTCGAGGTCGTCGGCCCCCACACCGACCCGTCCGCGAGACGGGTCGTCGAGGCGGCTCTGCGAGCCGCCGGAGCCGACCGCATCACGACGGTCGACGCCGGCGACCGGCCGCCCGCGGCCGCCCTGACCGTCTACGTCGGCGGTCCCGGCGAGAACAGCGCCACCGCCCGGACGCTGAAACAGCTCCACGCCGCCTCCCCGTCCGGTCTGGCCCCCGGCGGTTACGTCCTCGCCTCCGGCCGCAGCCACGGCCAGGCCCTCCTCTCCCTCTCCGGCGTCGACACGACCGGTACCTTCTACGCCGCCCAGACGCTGCGCCAACTCCTGGCCGGCAGGAACCAGTTGCCCGTGGTCAAGATCCGCGACTGGCCCACCGCCGCCCTCCGCGGAGTCATCGAGGGCTTCTACGGCACGCCCTGGACGCACGCCGAGCGACTCGCCCAGCTCGACTTCTACGGGCGGACGAAGCAGAACGTCTACGTCTACTCCCCCAAGGACGACGACTACCTGCGCGCCCGCTGGCGGGACGAGTACCCGGCCGCGGCGCTGGACCGGCTGAGGGAATTGGTCGACCGGGCCGACGCCAATCACGTCCGTTTCACCTACGCCCTCTCCCCCGGCCTGTCGGTCTGCTACTCGTCGGACGCCGACATCGAGGCGCTCACGGCCAAGTTCGACTCGCTGTACGCCATCGGCGTCCGCTCCTTCGCGATACCGCTGGACGACATCAGCTACACCAAGTGGAACTGCCCCGAGGACGAGCAGGAGTTCGGCACGGGCGGTGGTGCGGCGGGTGCCGCGCAGGCCCATCTGCTGAACACCGCGTGGAAGCGGTTCTCCGCCGACCACACCGGACTTCAACCCCTGGAAATGGTCCCCACCGAGTACTCCGACCTCGCCGACTCCCCGTACAAGAAGGCCCTTCGGGAGCAGCTCGATCCGTCCGTGGTCGTCGAGTGGACCGGCGTCGGCGTCATCGCGCCCACCATCACCACCGAGCAGGTGAAGCAGGCCCGCGAGGTCTACGGCCATCCGATCCTGGTCTGGGACAACTACCCGGTCAACGACTACGTCACCAGCCGTCTCCTCCTCGGCCCCTACACCGGCCGGGAACCCGGCGTGGCGAGCGCCGCCACCGGTGTGACCGCCAACCCGATGGTCCAGGGCGAGGCGAGCCGGATCGCCCTGTTCACCTCGGCCGCCTTTCTGTGGAACCCGACCGCCTACGATCCGCGCAAGGCGTTCGCCGCCTCGGTCCAGGACCTGGCGGGACCCCGCGCCGCCAAGTGGCTGCGGATCTTCGCCGAGAACAACTACTCCTCCGAGCTCGACGCGACCGAGTCCCCCACCCTCACCCGGCTGATCGCCGCCTTCCGCAAGGCCTACCAGCAGGACAGCGGACTCGACCGCGCGGCAACCCGGTTGAAGGCCTACTTCGCCGACATGGCCGCCACTCCCGCCGAGTTGCGTGCCCGGCTCGACAACCCCGGGTTCCTCGACGAGACCTCCCCCTGGCTCGACAAACTCGGCCGCTACGGCGGCGCGGGCGGGACGGCCGTGGATCTGCTGCTGGCCCACAAGCGCGGTGACGCGGACGCGGTCGCCACGTACTGGAAGCAACTCCAGCAGGAACGCAAGGAGTTGGACGCCGTTCCGCAGCAGGTGTCGCCGGGTGTGATGGACCAGTTCCTCTACACCACGATGCTGGAGAACGCCCCCGATCCCGGCGTGGACGCCGCCTTCTCGCCCAGCTCCGTGTCGGTCCGGCCCGGCGCCTCCGCCACGGTCACCCTCGACTTCTCCGACGCGCAGGCCAGGACCGTGAGCTGGAAGCTCGACGTGCCCGACGGCGTCACCGCCTCACCCTCCGAGGGCACGGCGACCACCCCGGACGCCAAGGTCACCGTCACCCTCACCGGGAAGACCGAGGGCGTCCACTCCGTCGTCGTGTCGGGCACCGGCATCCTGGACCGCGCTCTCCCGGTCCGGGTCACCGACGGCACCGGCACACCCCGCGCCCTGACCGCCGACTTCAGTGGCGCGTCGGTGAGTTCCATCGACCTGTCCTCCGGCACGACCAGGAACATCGCCGTCGGCGACAACCCCGGCGAGGTCGTCGTGAGCGCGGACGGGCGGACCGCGTACGCCGCCAACCAGGGCTCCGACACGGTCAGCGTGATCGACGTGGCGAGTGGCACGGTCACCACCACGGTCGCCGTCGGAAAGGTCCCCGCCGGACTCGCGCTCACCCCGGACGGCGGCACACTCTGGGTCGCCAACTACACGGACGGCACCGTGCAGCCGATCGACACGGGCACCCTGAGGACCGGCACCCCGGTCCCGGTCGGCGACGGGCCCGAGAACATGGCGATCACGCCCGACGGCAGAACCCTGTACGTGGCGGACATCCACGACAACACGGTGAGCCCCGTCGACCTCGCCACCGGCAGGGCGGGCCCGGCGATCCCGGTCGGCCCGAGCCCCTTCAACGTCGTGGCGGCCCCCGACGGCAGGACGGTCTACGTCTCCAACTCCGGTGGCTCGACGGTGACTCCGATCGACACGACGACGAACGAGACCGAACCGACCTTCCTGGTCTCCGGCCAGGCATACGGCCTCGCCCTCTCACCGGACGGCCGGACCCTGTGGGTCAGCCCGAGCAACGGAGACACCGTCACCCCGGTCGACACGGTGACCGGCGCACCGGGCCGGCAGGTGACCGTCGGAAAGTCGGCGTTCGACGTGGCCCTGAACTGGAACGGCAGCACGGCCTACGTCACGACGGCGGACGGAAACGCCTTGGTACCGATCGACGTCACTTCGGGGACCGCAGGGCCCCCCTTCAGCACGGGCGCCTATCCACTGGCGGTGGCGCTGGTTCCCTGAAGGGGCGCGGGGCTGAGTCGAATCTGCGGCTACCGCCGCGCGGGCGCGACCAGCCCCCACCGGCCCGCAGCTTCCCCGCAAACCGCCGCCCAAGTACTAACTGGCCGTACGCCGAACCCGCCCCGCATACCGCTTCTCAAGCTCGAGGTTGCCCTCGAACCCACCGGGCACGTTGGCCGACACGTAAACCGGCGGACGCTGACCCGCGGCAAGCAGCAGCCCCGAAGCCTCCGCCACAGCCATCTGCACCAGCATCACACCGGTCAGAGTGGACAGCGCCCCCACCGCCCCACCCCCCGGCAACGACAGCAACGCGTCCCCGACCGGCGCCGCGTTGTCCAGCACCACGTCCGCCAGGTCCACGAGCTTCTTCCCGCTCGCGTGCCCGGCCGGCACGGCCGCCGTGTGGGTCAGTGAGGTGATCGCGAGGATCTTGTGCCCCTTCTGCCTGGCATGCAGCGCCATCTCCACGATGACGTTGTTGACGCCGGAGTTGGAGATGATGACGAACAGGTCCCGGGCCTGCGGGGCGGCCAGGTCGTAGAGACGGACGGCCACCCCCGGCTCACGCTCCAGCAGCGGGTCGTCGAGGACGCTCGGGTCGGCACCGCCGTAGAGGACGAGGTCGGAGATCTGGAGCCGGTTCGTGGGCACGAGACCGCCCGCGCGGCCCGCGATCTCCAGGACCATCGCCTGGGAGTGACCGGTGCCGAAGGCATGGATCACACCGTCGGCGCGGATGCAGTCGGCGATCAGCTCGGCGGCGCGGCGCACGTCCTCCCGGGCGGACTCGGTGACGTTACGGAGGACGTCCAGGCTCTGTTCGGAGAAGCCCTGGGCGCTGACTGACTCGACGGACACGCGACACTCCCCACTGATGGATTGAACCACCATACAACCACCCATCGATGAATCAATAAACCACTATGCGGTCCTGGTATTCAATCAGTGGCCCTAAGGGTGGCTGATACCTTCTTTCCATGCCTCCGACCGACGTCACCACCCTGATCCGCACCGAGCTGCCCCGGCTGGCCGGTTCCCTGCGGAAGGTCGGCGAGCTGATCCTGGAGGATCCGGCCGCCGTCACCCACTGCTCGGCCGCCGAGCTGGGCCGCCGCACCGGGACCTCGCAGGCCACGGTGACCCGGTTCTGCCGCGCCATCGGCCTCGAGTCCTACCAGCACCTGCTGATCGAACTGGCCCAGGAGCGCGGCCGGGGCGAGGTCTCCGACTGGGGTTCGGCCGAGATCGGTCCCGACATCTCCCCGGACGACAGCCTGGAGCGGGTCGTCCAGGTGGTCGGCAGCGCGGATCTGCGCGCGATCCAGCAGACCATCGAGCGTATCGACCTCGACGCCCTGGAACGCGCCGCCCAGGCCCTGTCCAAGGCCCGCCGCATCGACGTGTACGGCGTCGGCGGCAGTGGCGCGGTCGCCCAGGAGACCGAGACCCGGCTGTTCCGCATCGGCTGCCAGGTCCGCGGCTGGACCGAGGTGCACGGCGCGGCCACCTCCGCGGCCCTGCTCACCCCCGCCGACGTGGCCATCGGCATCTCCCACTCCGGTGCCACCCGCGAGACCCTCGAGCCCTTCGAGATGGCCAAGGAGCGGGGCGCGACCACCGTCGCCATCACCACCGACCCGCGCTCCCCGCTGGCCAAGGCCGCCGACATCCGGCTCATCTCCTCGACCTCGGAGACCAGTTTCCGCACCGGCAGCATCGGCGGCCGGCACTCCGTCCTGATGATCATCGACTGCCTCTACGTCCGCGTCGGCCAGGTCGGCTACCAGCGGGCCAGCGCCTCCCTCGCGCTCACCGAGCACATCAGCCCGCAGCACGCGGTGAGGGCTCGCCGTACGCGTTGACCGTGGCCGATCTTGCATGGATGAACCACCGACATAACTCAAGGATGGTTGTTTGAATCATCCTCTCAGTGCCAGGATGGGGCTCCCCCGAGTCATCTCGTAGGAGCCCCATGCGTGTCACCGCTGTTGAGTCGACCGAGTTGTTCGTCGGTACACCCGAGCGGCCGCTCCAGGTGGTGGCCGCCGGGATCGAGCACGTTCCGGGTCGCTCGGTCCACGTCACCGTCGAGGGACGCGGCGTCGGAGAGACGGTCGTCACCGTCGGCGAGAACGGCACCGTGCGCGCCGAGATACCCGTGACAGGCGACGGCGGACCGATCACGGTCACCGCGACCGACGGCGACGAGAGTGCGCACGGCACCGGCGAGTTCACGGTCGCCGAGCCCGGCTGGACCATGTTCATGGTCAGCCACTTCCACTACGACCCCGTCTGGTGGAACACCCAGGGCGCCTACACCGAGACCTGGGACGTCGTCGACGACCCCGCCGCCACCGGCCTGCCCGCCCGCCCCTTCGGCTACCGCGGCGACTCCGGGATGAGCCTGGTGCGGGCGCACAGCGATCTGGCCCGGCGCGACCCGGCGTACACCTTCGTGCTCGCCGAGGTCGACTACCTCAAGCCCTACTGGGACGCCTTCCCGGAGGAGCGCGCCTTCCTGCGGGAGCTGATCCGCACCGGACGCGTCGAGGTCATGGGCGGCACGTACAACGAGCCGAACACCAACCTCACCGGCGCCGAGGCGACCGTACGCAACGCGCTGTACGGCGACGGGTTCCAGCGCGGGGTCATGGGGGCGTCCCCGCAGACCGCCTGGCAGCTGGACGCGTTCGGGCACGATCCGCAGTTCCCGGGGCTGATGGCGGACGCGGGAGTGACCTCCAGTTCGTGGGCGCGCGGGCCGCACCACCAGTGGGGGCCGACGATGTCCGTGTTCGGGGAGGAGCCGCGCGATCCCGGACGGATGCAGTTCCCGGCCGAGTTCGAGTGGATCGCCCCCTCGGGACGCGGGCTGCTGACCGCGTACATGGTCAATCACTACGCCGCCGGCTGGGCGATCGACAGCGCGCCCGCCCTGCCCGAGGCGGAGGCCGCCGCCCTCAAGCTGTTCCAGGGGCTGAAGAAGGTCGCGCTCACGCGCAATGTGCTGCTCCCGGTCGGCGGGGACTACGCACCGCCGTGCCGCTGGGTCATGGACATCCACCGGGACTGGAACGCCCGTTACGTCTGGCCCCGGTTCATCAGTGCCGTCCCCCGGGACTTCTTCGCCGCCGTGCGCGCGGAGCTGGACGCCGAGGGTCGCAGGGCCTCGCCGCAGACCCGGGACATGAACCCGATCTACACCGGCAAGGACGTCTCCTACATCGACACCAAGCAGGCCCAGCGCCACGGCGAGACCCTCCTCGCCGACGCGGAGGCCTGGGCGACCCTCGCCTCGCTCGTCACCGGGCACTCCTATCCGGACGCGGCCCTCGACAAGGCCTGGCGCCAGCTCGTCTACGGCGCCCACCACGACGCCGTCACCGGCTCCGAGTCGGACCAGGTGTACATCGATCTCCTCACTGGCTGGCGGGAGTTGGCCGATCTCGCCGAGACCGTGCACGCGGACGCCACCAAGGCGCTGGCCGACCGGGTCGAGCCGGGCACCGGCCCGGACCTGGTGGTCTTCAACCCGACGACCTGGGAACGGCAGGACGTACTCACCGTCGACGACCCGGGCCTGGTGCCCGTCGGCGACGACTTCCAGCCGCTGCCCGCCGTGCGCGAGCGGGACGGCACCCTGCGGGTCGTCGTCCCGCAGGTGCCCGGCATGGGCCTCAAGACCCTTCCCCTGGCGGCCGGTTCCCTCCCCGGGTGGGCCCCCGGCGAGGGGACGACCATCCGCAACGAGTTCTACGAGGTGACGGTCGACGCGGCCCGCGGCGGTGCCGTGAGCAGTCTGCGGGCGGTGGCCGAGGGCGGCCGGGAGCTCCTGCCCGCCGGGGAGATCGGCAACGAGCTCGTCGTTCAGGAGGAGTTCCCGAGGCACCCGCGCTTCGGCGAGGGCCCCTGGCACCTCACCCCGACCGGCACGACCACCGCCCGCGGCCGTGACGTGACCGCCGACATCGAGGTCGAGCACTCCCCGGCCGGCTCCCGGATCACCGTCCGCGCCGACCTCGGCGTCTTCAAGTACACCCAGCGGCTGACCCTTTGGGCGGGCGTCGACCGCCTCGACGTCTCCACGACGATCGACGGCTACGACGGCGCCGACCGCCTGATCCGGGTCCGCTGGCCGTCCGACGTACGGGGCGGGCTGCCCGTGCACGAGGTCGCCGACGCGGTGATCGGACGCGGCTTCGGCTTCGTGGAGGTGGACAGCGAGCGGTTCCCGTGGACGCTGGACAACCCGGCCAACACCTGGTTCGCCCTGGCGTCCACGGCCCGGGTCCTCCTGCACGACGACTCCGGAGCGCCGCTCGGCAGTCGGGCCATCGGTGTCGCGGAACTGGTGTACGCCGACTGGGACGAGGCCGGTGAGCTGGGCACCCCGCTCGCGGCGGCCCTCGTCCGCGCGGGCGTCACCGCCACCTCGACCATCGCGGGCGGCCCCCGCTACGGAGACCTGGAGGTGGACTCCAACCTCCCCGACATCCGGATCGCCGTCGGCGGCCCGGAACGCAACTCCCTGGTCGCCGAGGCACTCGCCATGGACCCGGCCGCCGACCGCGAGCTGCGCCGCCAGGTCGCCGAGCGGGGCGTGGCGGCCGTGTGGGTCGCACCGCGCGCCTCGCTGCGCGAGGAGTGGGTGCCGGGCGCCGACGTGCGCGACCTGGAACGCCTGCCGCTGCTGGTGATCGCGGGCGCGGACCCGTCGGGTGACGCGAAGGCGGTCGACGTGCTGATCGCCGACCTCGAGGACTTCACCGTCACGGCCACGGCGCCGGGCGGCGGCGAGGCCCTGCCGCCGGGCGACGCCTGGGACGGACGCGGCTTCGCCGTCCTGAACCGCGGCACGCCGGGCTGTGTGGTCACCTCCTCCGGAGACCTCTACATGTCCCTGATGCGCTCCTGCACCGGCTGGCCGTCCGGCGTCTGGATCGACCCGCCACGCCGCACGACCCCCGACGGCTCGGGCTTCCAGCTCCAGCGCTGGTCGCACACCTTCGAGTACGCCGTCGTGGCGGGCGAGGGCGACTGGCGGGACCTCGGACTCCCGGCCCGCGGCCATGAGTTCAACCATCCGCTCACGGCCCGGGTGCGCGGTGAGGGCGCGTCTCCGCTCCTGCCCAGGAAGACCTCCCTGCTGGCGGTCGAGCCCGCCCGCGAGGTGCTCCTCGACGCCCTCAAGCCGCTGGGCTCGCCGCTGGCCCGGGGCGGCACGACGCCGGCGGACCCGGGGCGCGGGGTCGTCGTCCGCGTGCACGAGGTGAACGGCAGGCCGGTGCGGGCACGGGTGCGCGGGCCGGTCGCGTGGACGGAGGGCGCGCGGGCTGACGTACTGGAAAGGCCCGGGGAGTCGCTGATACCGGACGGCGAGGGGGCTCTGGAGGCGGAGCTGACCGGCTTCGAGGTGGCCACCGTCCTGGCCACGCCCCCACTGGCTCCCGAGCCGACGGCCGACCCCGGTGTCGCCGCCCACGAGCCCGCCCAGCCCGTCCACACCCGCTACTGGCTGCACAACTCCGGGCCCGCCCCACGCGGCAACATGCCCGTCTCCGTCTACCTCTCCCCCACGGCGCTGACCGCCTCCGGCCCCGTCACGGCGACGGTCCGGATCAGTTCGGAGCTCACCGACACCTCGACGAACGGCACGGTGGTCTTCGAGGTGCCGCCCGGCTGGTCCGCGGAGCCCGCCGAACTGCCGTACGCGCTCGGCCCCGGCGGGTTCTCGCTGGCCGAGGTGACGGTGACACCGTCACCGGACGCCGAGCCCGGCCGCCACTGGCTCACGGCCCGGCTGTCGTACGGCGGTCAGCACTACGAGGACGTCGTCGGCCTCGACGTACCCGGCGGTCCGCCCGCCGGCCAGGGGCTGACGTGCGAGTTGAACGCCGACCGGGTCACCGTGCGCAGGGGTGAGCGGGCTCAGGTTCCGGTGAGCCTGCACAACACCACACGGGGCCCGGTCGGCGGCCAGCTGTGGGCGGTGTCGTCGTGGGGCACGTGGCGGGGCGTGGGCCCAGGACTGCGGGACTTCACGGTGCCGGGCGGGGAGCAGGCGGAGACGGTCATCGAGGTGGACGGCTCGTCGATCCCACCGGGTTCGTACTGGCTGCTGGCGAAGGCGGCGTGGCACGGCCGGGTGGCGTACACGAGGGCGATCACCCTGGAGGTGACGGAGTGACGGAACACGCGGCACTGGTGGACGGCGACCCGATCCCGACAGAACGGGTGAACTCCTTTCTGAAAACCCCCTCTGGGGGCGCGGGGAACGGCGCGACCAACCACAACGAACCCGCACCCGCCCGACGACAAACAGAGGCACCCTCTGCCGCGAGACAACGCCGCCGCTGGGCAACCCAGGTGGTCGTCACCGACGAACTCGCCCGAAGAGCCTGCACAGACCGAGGCCTGAAAGTACCGGAAGAGGTGTCACCCGCCTCCGTCCTGGCCATCGCCGAGACAGACGTCGCCGACCTCGGCAGCATCGTCGCCGCAGCCCTCGCCCACTCCCCCGCCGCCCGCGCCCTCCTCGCCGCCCTGGAGTCCGAACAGACGGTCCCGGAGACCGCCGTACGGGACTACTACGACCGCAACCGAGACCGCTTCCTCACCCCGGACGCCCTCAGGCGTGGCGTCGATCCCTTCGACGAGGCCGCGCCCGGCGACACGCTGCCCTACGACGAGGTCCGCGAAGGCATCTCACGCGAGCTCCACAAGGCGGCCGCCCGCAAGGCCTTCTTCGGTTGGCTGGACCAGGCACGCGCCGCCGTGACCTACGCCCACGGGCACGAACACCCCGGCGATCCCTCCCACCCGGACCACGAACACCGGCACTGATCTCGTACGGAACCTAAACGCAACACGGGAAACCATTGACCTCCGATGAATTCTGGTCCACCTTTTCATCAATCGGAGTCGGAGTTGGTTCATTGAACCAGCCGTGGAGGGCATGACATGCGTGCAAAGAGACTGACCCGCACCCTGACCTGTTTCGCCGTTCTGTCGCTGACGGCCGCCGGCTGCGGCCTGTCCGGCGGCGGATCCGACAGCGGTGACTCCACCGCCGGCGGCTGCAAGGTCGACAAGGGCAACGTCGGGTCGGGCAAGCTCACCGGCGAGGTCAAGGGCGACATCACCTTCCAGACCACCAACCTGAAGAAGGACTTCGGGGACTTCTTCAACGGAGTGATCAAGGACTTCGAGACGGCCCACCCCGGCACCAAGGTCAAGTGGATCGACGACCCGGGCGACTCGACGTTCGGCCAGCGCACCGTCGCCGACGCCCAGGCCTGCACCCTGCCGGACGTCCTCAATGTCGACTCCCCCACCGCGACCTCCCTCACCAAGGCCGGCTACCTGCTGAACGTGGGCGTCAAGGACCCCGACGCCGCCAAGCCCTTCGTGCCGGCCTTCTGGAAGTCCAGCGTCATGAAGGACCCCTCCGGCGCGTCGGTCCACACGGTCCTGCCCTGGTACACCGGCGGCATCCTCCTGACGTACAACACCGATCTGCTGAAGCAGGCCGGCATCGACCCGGCCAAGCCGCCGACGACCGTGTTCGGGCTGTTCGCCGACTACGAGAAGGTCGCCAAGGCGGCCAAGGGCAAGTTCTACGCGACGATGGCCAACCCGGTGTGGCGGATCCCGGCCGACTGGGACCAGATGAACATCAAGACGCTCTCCGCCGACGGCAAGTCCGCCGTCTTCGCCGACGACCCGCGCACGGTCCAGTGGGTCGAGTGGATGACCAAGCTGTACAAGGAGGGCGCGATGCCGAAGGACTCGCTGTCCTCCAGCAACGACCCCTCCACGCTCTACAGCCAGGGCAAGGTCGCCTACGGCTCGACCAACCCGAGCTTCGTGCGCTTCGTGCAGCAGAACAGCCCCTCGGTCTACGACAAGACCGCGGTCGGCCAGCAGCCCTTCGACGCGCTCGGCCACACCACCGGCGCCCCGCAGTACATCGCGACCGCGGCGACCAGCAAGAACGCCCCCACGGCGCTGGCGTTCTCCGAGTTCCTCACCAACGCCGAGAACCAGACGGCCTGGTGCAAGGACCCGAAGGTGGTGATCTTCCCGACCACCTCGGCCTCGCTGGACGACCCGTTCTTCCAGAAGGTCACCGGTGACGACCCGTTCGCGCAGGCCCGCCAGCTGGTCGCCGAGCAGCTGAAGACGGCCACCGCCTACCAGACCAACATCTCCTCGGCCATGCAGAACGCCATCGTCGCCCAGGTGCAGCTGGCCATGCAGGGCAAGAAGAGTGCGGCGGACGCCGTGAAGGACGCCCAGGCGAAGGCCGACGAGATGCTGAAGCAGAGCAGCTGATGGCGGCGACGCACACCACGAACCCGGTGTCCGTGCCCGGTGCGGAGGCGAAGGTCTCCCCGCCGGGCCCGGCCCCGTCCCGCGCCCGCCGGCTCGCCAGGGCCGTCCTGCCGGGCCCCGCCCCGGGCGCCAACGGCGCCGCCATGTACCGCCGTTGGTGGCTGCCCTGGCTGTGGACCGCGCCCGCGATCGCCTGCGCGGTGATCTTCGGGGTGTTCCCGTTCCTCAACACCATGCTGCTGTCGTTCACCAACGCCAAGCCGCTGGGCGGCGCGTACAGGTTCGTCGGGCTCGACAACTACACGCGGATGCTGGACGACTCGGACTTCTGGCTGGCGACCCGCAACAGCATCCTGTACGCGCTGATCGTCGTACCGCTGATGGTGCTGCTGCCGCTGCTGCTGGCGGTGCTGGTGGAGAAGAACCTGCCGGGCATCGGCTTCTTCCGGTCCGCCTTCTACACACCGGTGCTGGCCTCCAGCGTGGTCGTCGGGCTGAGCTGGCAGTGGCTGCTGGCCGACGACGGACTGGTCAACACCTGGCTGCAGAAAGCCCACTTGATCAGGTCGGCCGTCCCGTTCCTGTCGGACTCCTGGCTGATCCTGCTGTCCGCGATGGGCCTGACCCTGTGGAAGGGCCTCGGCTGGTACATGGTCTTCTACCTGGCCGCCCTCGGGAACGTCCCCAAGGAGCTCCACGAGGCCGCCGCCATGGACGGCGCCGGAGCGGCCCGGCGCTTCTGGCACATCACCGTGCCCGGCGTACGGCAGGCCATGATGCTCGTCGGCACCCTCACCGGCATCGGATCGCTCAGGGTCTTCACCGAGATCTACATGCTCGGCAGCGCCACCGGCGGACCCGGTGGCGCCGACCGCACCCTGCCCTTCTACATCCGGGACGTCGGCCTGGACCCGATCACCGGCAACGCGGGATACGGCTCGGCCGTCAGCGTGGCCCTGTTCCTGCTGACGCTGGGACTGACCCTGCTGGCGCAGCGCCTGACGAAGGAGGACGAGGCATGACGACCGCTGTCGCACCCAAGCGCCGCCGCCTGACGCCGCGTTGGCGGGACTACGGCCGCCCCCGCGAGCTCGTCGTCCGCTATCTGCTGCTCCTCCTGGTCCTCGGCCTCACCGTCGGCCCGCTGCTGTGGCAGCTCCTCGCCTCCCTGAAGAGCACCGGCGAGGACGTCTTCGGCGCCAACGCCACCCTGCTGCCCCACCACCCGACCCTGCGGGCCTACAGGACCATCTTCGACCAGGTGCCGGTGGGCACGTACATCAGGAACAGCCTGATCGTGGTAGCCCTGTCGGTCACCAGCCAGCTGGTCTTCTCCACCACCGCCGGCTACATGCTCTCCAAGCCCGGCTGGAAGGGCCGCAAGGCGGTCTGGGTGGTCCTGATCGCCTCGATGATGTTCCCCTTCGAGTCGATCATGGTCTCGCTGTTCCTGAGCATCCGGGACATGGGCCTGGTCGACCACCTGGCCGGCGTGTGGCTGCCCGGGTTCGTGGGCGCCATCAACGTCCTCCTCATGCGCGGCGCGTTCCTCGCGGTCCCGCGCGAGATCGAGGACTCGGCCATGCTCGACGGCGCGAACGAGTGGCAGCGCTTCAGGCACCTGTATCTGCCGTCCGCGTGGGGCGCGATCCTGGTCGTCGTCATCAACACCTTCATCAGCGCCTGGGACGACTTCCTGTGGCCGCTGATCGTGCTGCGCTCCGAGAGCAACATGACGCTGACGCTGGGGCTTTCACGCCTGCAGAACTCGTCTTTCGGCTACGACCAGCGGATGGTCATGGCCGGCTCGGTGATCTCCGTGGTCCCGGTGCTGGTGCTGTTCGTGATCACCCAGCGGTGGTTCTACAAGGGCGTGTCGGCGGGGGCCGTGAAGCTCTGACCCCGGGCTTCGAGCGCCTCGCGTGCGGACGCGGCGACCCTGATCTCGACCGTGCCGCTGAGGCCTTCGAGAGACAGGGTCACCGTACGGCGCTCGCCCGGAGCAAGAGCCACACCCTCGAACGCGCACAGTTCGAGGGTGCGCGGCCAGAAGGGGGTGATCAGGCGGCGTAGGTACACCTGGACCACCGAACGCCCGTACCGCCGATCGGTGTTGGTGACATCCACCTCGACCGTGCGTCCCGTGAGGCGTGGCTCGCCGTAGGCGAAACTCGTGTACGACAGCCCGTGCCCGAAGGAGTACCGCGGCTCGGCGCTCTCGTCCACGTATCCGCCGTACTCGGTGTCCTTGTGGTTGTAGTAGACGGGGAGTTGGGCCGCCGAGCGCGGTACCGAGACCGGCAGGCGGCCCGCCGGTTCCGCGAGTCCGAGCAGCACCTCGGCGATCGCCTCACCGCCCCAGGGGCCGGGGTACCAGGCGGTGAGCAGCGCGGGCGCGGTGTCCGGCAGGACGTGCGGGCGCCCCTGCACCAGCACGACCGCGGTCGGTGTGCCCGTCGCCACGACGGCGTCCAGCAGCGCGTACTGGGCTGCTCCCAGCCCCAGTCCGGCCAGGTCGACGCCCTCGCCGCAGGTCATCTCGGACACGGCGTTGAGCGCGGCCCCGTTGGCGTCGAACTCCGTCTCGGGGGTACGGGCGCTGCTGCCGCCCAGCACCAGGACGGCGAGGTCGGACGCGGCGGCCTGGGCGATGGCCTCGGGGATCCCGGAGACGTCGGCGCCGGTGAGGGCGCAGCCGGGGGCGTACCGGATGTCGAGGCCGGGCGGGGCGAGCCGGCGCAGGGCGTCGAGGACACTGCTGCCGGTGGCGGGGCGCTGCGGGGCGGTGTAGTCGCCCAACTGGTGGGCGGTGGTGGCGGCTTGGGGGCCCAGTACGGCGACCCGTGAGACGTTCGCGCCGATGGGAAGTACGCCGTCGTTGCGCAGGAGGGTGACGGCCGCCCGCGCGACCTCCCTGCTGAGCTCCTCGCCGCCGGCCGGCGGGGAGGCCGTCGTGTGCTGCTGCTCGAACAGTCCCAGCCGGAACTTGAGGCGCAGGACGCGGGCGACGGCGCCGTCGAGAACGGTCTCCTTGACGAGTCCTCGCTCGACCGCCTCCTCCAGATGGGTGAAGCCCTCGTCCCAAAGGCTCAGATCCACACCGGAGTCGAGGGCGAGAGCACCCGCGGAGACCTTGTCCCCCGTGATCCGCGCCAGCCGGTCGACGGCCAGGCCGTCCGCCATGACGAGCCCGTCGAAGCCCCAGTCCTCGCGCAACAGCCCGGTGAGCAGGGCACGGTTGCCGGAGCAGGGCATCCCGTCGACCTCGTTGTAGGCGGCCATGACGGCGGCGGCGCCCGCGCGGACACCGGCCCGGGCGGCTGGGAGGTGGATCTCGTGGAGTTCACGCAGGCCGAGTTCCGACTCGGCGGAGTTGCGGCCGCCGACGGTGGCACCCTGACCGGCGAAGTGCTTGAGGACGACGGGGGCCTTGTCGGCGGCGAAGACGCCGTCGCCCGGGACACCCTGCATTCCCCGGACCAGCGCCTCCGTCAGCCGGGCGGCCAGGTACGGGTCCTCGCCGAAGCACTCCTCCGTACGGCCCCAGCGCGGGTCGCGGACGATGTCCAGCGCCGAGACGAGGGCCACGTGGCCGCCGCGGGCCCGGAGTTCGGCGGCGGCGTGCGCGGCGGCGCGCTCGTGGAGGTCGGGGTCCCAGGTGGCGCCGACCGCCAGGTTGACCGGGAGGACCGTGCCGTCGAGGGCCATGTGGCCGTGCGGGACCTCCTCGACGAGGAGTGCGGGGATGCCGAGCCGGCTCCGGCTCACGACATGCCGCTGGACCAACTCGGCGAGGGCGGCTCCGTCGGCGACGCCGGGTCCGCTGCCGTGATCCACGCCGGACCAGGCGTCTGCGCGCTGGAGGCCATAGAGGGCACCGAGTCCCTCGAAGCGGTCGGTCTCGGCGTACAGGGCCTCGGTGAGTTCGAAGCCGCCGTCACCGGTGCGGCGGTAGGCGTCCCAGCCGTACATGCGCTGGTTGAGCTGGCCGACCTTCTCGCGCAGGGTCATCCGGGACAGGAGGTCGCGGACGCGGGCGTCCACGGGTGCGGTGGGGTCGCGGTAGAGGGCGTCGCTCATGACGGGTGCGCCAGCCGTGCGAGGGCGACCGCGCCTGGACAGCCGTCGGCCACCCAGTCGAGGCTCAGGCCGTGGGTGTGGAGCCGCTCGGCCAGCGGGGTCGTGAGCGGACCCTGGGGACCGAGGAGGCCGCCCGTGGCGACGATCCGTTCGCCGGGGCGTGGTTCCAGCGCCCGTACGGTCTCCAGCAGGTGGTCCGCCGCCTCGCTCAGGATCGCCCTGGCCACGGCGTCCTGCTCGGCGGCCGCGTCGGCGACCAGCGGGGCGAAGCGGGCCAGCCGGATCGGCGGATCGGCCATGACGGCGGGCAGCAGATGGCGGCGGAAGTCCTCACGCCGGGCGCGTTCCCAGCCGGGGACGCCGGTGGGGTGGGCTCCGGTACCGCTGGGCAGGGCGGTGCCGCCATGGTCGTACGAAGGGATTGAGCCCTTCGGGAGGACGTCGACCGGCAGGCCCAGGGTGCGGCCGACCCAGCCGGCGAGGACGGTCGGCCGGCCGCGGCCGTCGGCCATGCGCAGGGCCGCGCGGACCGCGCTGCGGCCGATCCAGAAGCCGCTGCCCTCGTCGCCGAGGAGCCAGCCGTCGCCGTCCACCGTGGTCGTGGCGTGACGGTCGGTGATGCGTATGGCGACCGCGCCCGTGCCCGCCACCAGGGCGAGGCCCTCGGAGGGGGTGCCGGGGGCGGCGGCGAAGGCGGCCTCGATGTCGCTGCAGACGCCCACCCGACCGGCCGGGATGCCGAGGCGGCCCAGGGCCTCGGTGAGGGCCGTGCGGGCCCTGGCGGTGCCGGGGTCCTCCGCTGAGGCCGCCGTGGCGCCCGCGAAACCGCCGGTCACGGCCACGACCCGGGCGCGCGCACCCTCGGGCACCACCCGGGCGAGCGCCTCGGCGAGGTGGTCGGTGAGCTGCGGGACCGGCACGGTCATGGCATTGCCCGGGCCGCCGGTGCTCTCGCCCAGCACGCGACCGTCGTCGGCGGCGGCGAGGACCGCGCGGGTGCGGGTGCCGCCGGCGTCGAGGCCGACGACCAGATCGCGACCGTCGCGCAATTCGTGGTTCAAATCATTACCCATCGACGACTATGGTGATTGATACATTCGCGCAGGACAAGGGCCCGGCCCGAGGAGGATCCCATTCCCACGCTCCGCTTCGGCGTCAACTACACACCCCGCCACGGCTGGTTCCACGCCTGGCACGACTTCGATCCGGGCCGCGCCCGCGAGGATCTGGCACAGATAGCCGGGCTCGGCCTCGACCACGTCCGGGTCTTCCACCTCTGGCCGCTCCTGCAGCCCAACCGCACGCTGATCCGCACCGCGGCCGTGGACCAGCTGACGCGGTTGGTCGATCTGGCGGCCGAGGCGGGCCTCGACGTCCTGGTGGACGGCGTGCAGGGCCATCTGTCGAGCTTCGACTTCTACCCGGAGTGGACCCGCAGCTGGCACCACCGCAACGTCTTCACCGACCCGGAGGCGATCGACGCCCAGGCCGACCTGCTCCGCACCCTCGGCCGCGCCCTCGCAGGCCGTCCGAACCTCATCGGCCTCCAGCTGGGCAACGAGCTCAACAACCTCGTCGAGCACAACCCGGCGACCGTGGCGGAGGTCGACCACTACCTGGACACCCTGCTGGCCGCCGCCCGGGACGGTCTGGGCTCCGAGGGCCTCGTCACCCACTCCGCGTACGACGCGGCCTGGTACGGCGACGACCACCCCTTCACCCCGGAGGCCTCGGCCCGCAAGGGAGACCTCACCACGGTCCACCCCTGGGTCTTCTCCGGCGGCTGCGCGAGCCTCTACGGCCCCCGTTCCCCCCAGGTCCTGCACCTCGCCGAATACGGCACGGAACTGGCCAAGGCCTACGCCGAGGACCCGGCCCGCCCGGTCTGGGTCCAGGAAACCGGCGCCCCCGAACCCCACATCCCGGCCGCCGACGCCCCGCACTTCGCCCGCGAGACGATCCTGAACGCGTCGGGCTGCGAGAACCTGTGGGGCGTGACGTGGTGGTGCTCCCACGACGTGGACCGCTCACTGGCGGACTTCCCGGAGCTGGAGTACACGCTGGGGTTGTTCGACTCCGACGGGCGGCCCAAACCGATCGCGGAGGCCGTGGCGGCCACGGCGACGGAACTTCGGGCCGGCCCCTCGACACCGGATCCCCGCGACACGGCCCTGGTCCTGGACTGCACGCCGTCCACGCGCTCGGTGTCGGGGCCGGGCGGGGCCTACTTCGAGGCGTGGATGAACCTGCGCCAGGAGGGTGTGCGCCCGGCGGTGATCCTGGCGGAACGGGCGGAGGACGAGGGCTACCTGGCGGCAAGAGGAGTCAAGGAGCTCATACACATACCGTGAAGGTGAGCGCCCTTAGGGGCGCGGGGCTGTGTCGATGTGCGGCTCCGCCGCGTGGGCGCGACCAGCCCCCACCGGCCCGCAGACGAATCACCGCGCTCCGGCCAGCACTTCGGCCACCGCCCGCAAATTGACCCTCCCCCGCCCGTAAGAACACAACGCCCCCTCCTCCGGCAGCCCCGTGGCCACCCGCACGACCCCCGGCCGCCGGGCCACCAGCTCGTCCCGCATGCGGGCCTGCCACGGATACAGGCCCGCATCGGACGTGGCCACCACCAGCGGCGCTTCCCCGGCCTTGGCCAGAATCACGTCGACGAGCGCGGCGGGATCGACCGGCTCCCCCGCGACCGCCGTCCCCGTAGCCGTCGGATCAATGGCCAGCACCTCGGTCAGCAGATCCTCTCCACCCCAGTTCAACGCCGGATGCGGCGCCGGAAAGAGGTCCACGACATGGGCCCCCCGCACACCCACCGGAGGTACCCGCACGGCCCGCCGAGCCGCCTCCAGCCCCGCCCCTTCGTCCCATACGGCGATCTCGTCGGCCGGCGTCGCATACCGCTCGACCAGCCGCTGAACCCGCCCCGCGGCCTCCCGGACCCGTTCCTCGCCGAGCACCCCGTCCCGCAGCGCCTCGAGCACGGCGTCCCGGCACTCCAGGCTCACCGCAAGATCCGCCACGGCGACGATGACCTGGTCCGCTCCGGCGGCGAGGGCGATCCGCGCCCCCGCGGCCTCCCCGTACAGGTCCGCGATCGACTTCATCTCCAGCGCGTCGCTGACCAGCACCCCGTCGAAGTCGAGTTCGTGCCGCAGCAGATCCCCGAGGATGCGCCGGCTGAGCGTGGCCGGCCGGTTGGGGTCCAGTGCCGGGAAGACGACATGCGCGCTCATCAGCATCGGCACGCCCGCGGCGATCGCGGTCCGGAAGGGGCCGAGGTCGAGTTCGTCGTACGGGCGCGGGTCGACGGCGAGTTCGTGGTGGCTGTCGGTGAGGGTGCCGCCGTGCCCGGGGAAGTGCTTGGCGCAGGAGGCGACGCCCCGCGCCTCGGTGGCCGCGATCCAGGCGCCCAGGTGCCGGGAGACCAGCTCGGGCTCGGTACCGAAGGCCCGCGTGCGCACGATCGGGTTGCCGGCCTCACGCTGGATGTCGGCGACGGGGGCGTAGGAGGCGGTGATGCCCAGCGTGGCCAGATGTCCGGCGAGCGCGTCGGCGCAGCGGGCGGTGAGGTCCGGGTCGTCGACGACGCCGAGGGCGTAGGAGCCGGGGACCTCGGGGGCGCCCGCGGCGACCAGGTGCCCGATGCCGCCGCCCTCGTTGTCGATGGCGACCAGCAGGTCGGGACGCAGGGCCCGCAGCGTGTCGGTGAGCCGGCGCACCTGTTCCGCGTCGCGCACGTTGCGGGTGAACAGGATGACTCCGCCGAGGCCGCGGTCGATGAGTCGCTTCAGGGTGTCGGGGACGGCCGTGGTGCCTTCGAAGCCGGCGACGAGACAGCGGTGGGCGGCCTCGTCGAGGTCGACGGGCAGGGCGGTGCGGACAGGCTGACGCTCGGTAGGGGTCACCCCTGGAATCCTCTGGCTCGTCCAGCCGAAAGTCAACATACCAATGGTTCGGTCATTCATCGCCCGGCGGGCGGACCGTCACTCGAGCCGTTCCCAGCCCAGCCCGTCCGCGGAGGCGACGAGGTGACCCGGGCCCGCCGTACCGGTGTCGTCCAGGGGGCCGCCGTAGAGCGCCTGCTCCTGGAGATCATTGCCGGTCCGGAAGGTCTCGCCGACGACCCGCGTGGACAGCAGCGGGTTCACCCCGTCGTCAGCGTTCGCCAACCCGCCCACCGCGCCGTCCAGTTCGGCCGCCGCGGCACTCCAGTGGTCCCCGAGCCGCTCCGGCCCCAGCACCGCCGAGTCACCCGAGACGAGTCCACCCGCCAGCTCGGCGAAGGCCGCCACCTCGGTGCTGTCGACCTTCGTGACCTTCTTCGCGGACCAGAAGTAGGACTCGTCGTTGCGCTCCATGTCGTAGAAGGCGATGAGGAAGTCGTAGAACACCCCGTACTCACGCCGGTACCGCGCCTCGAACTCGGTGAAGCCACGCTCCTCGGGCACACTGCCGTCGAGTGCCGAGTTGACCGCGCGGGCCGCCAACAGGGCGCCGTAGGTGGCCAGATGGACGCCGGACGACAGCACCGGGTCCACAAAGCAGGCGGCGTCCCCGACGAGCGCCATGCCGGGCGTCCAGAAGAACTTCTTCCAGTACGACCAGTCCTTGCGCACCCGCACCCGGTCGTACGGCGGCTCGGTCGCGGCCGGCACTCCGTCGAGCAGCTCGGCGACCTCCGGGCAGGCCCGGATCATGTCCTGCCAGGCAGCCCGCGGATCCCGCTGGACGGCCGCGGTGTGCTCGGGCGAGATCACGGCGCCGACGCTGGTGAGGTCGTCACGCAGCGGGATGTACCAGAGCCAGCCGGCGTCGAACGCGGCACAGAAGATGTTGCCCCTGTTCGGCTCCGGGAGCCGGCGTCCGCCCGCGAAGTACCCGAACACGGCGAGGTTGCGGAAGAAGTCGGAGTACACCCGTTTCCCGCCCACCCCGGAGTGCACCCGGCTGGTGTTGCCTGACGCGTCGATGAGGTAACGGCCGTACTCGGTACGGGCGTTGCCGTCACCGTCGGTGTACTCGACCCCGCGCACCCGCTCGTCGTCGGCGACGATCCGGCGCACCGTGCTGCCCTCACGCACCTCGGCGCCGACGCGGGCGGCGTTGCGCAGCAGGATCTCGTCGAACCGGGAGCGTTCCACCTGGAAGGCGGTCGCCGTGGGTTCGGGCAGCCGGGGCGTCATGGAGAAGGAGAACTGCCACGGCTTCGGATCGCGCCCCCAGCGCAGTGTGCCGCCGCGCTTGAGGGTGAACCCGGCCTCGGCGACCTCCTCGGCGACACCGAGGATGCCACACAGACCGTGCACGGTCGCCGGCAGCAGCGACTCGCCGATCTGGTACCTAGGGAAGGTCTCCCGCTCCAGCAGTAGCACCCGGTGCCCGCGCATCGCCACGGCGGCCGCGGCGGTCGAGCCGGCCGGCCCACCACCGACGACGATCAGGTCGTACTCGGGGTCCATCGGGAACTCCAGTTCTCGGTCGGGGTGACGCGGGTCGTGGGCGGTCGCGGGTCGTGGGCCGTCGTGGGTCGGGGGCCGTCGTGGGTCGTGGGCGGTCGCGGGTCGAGGGCTTACGCGGGATCGTGGGCGGTCGCGAGTCGAGGGCTTACGCGGGATCGTGGGCGTTCGCGAGTCGTCGGCGGTCGTGGGTCGTGGGCGTACGTGGGATCGTGGGCGCTCGTGGGTCGAGGGCTTACGCGGGAACGTAGGCGGTCGCGGGGTCGTGGGCGGTCGTGGGGTCGTGGGCTTACGTCGGTCGTGGGCGGTCGCGGGGTCGTGGGCTTACGTCGGTCGTGGGCGCTCGTCGGTCGTGGGCGCTCGTCGATCGTGGCCGTACGCCGATCGTGGTGGGCCTACGCGGGCAGCCAGGCGCGAATCGCCGTGGCCGTGGCGTCGGCGTCCTGGTGGACGACGGAATAGTGGTCGCCGGGGACGTCCGCGGTGTCGTGGGGCAGCGGCCAGTGCGGCAGCCAGTCCCCCGCGGGGTCGATCCTCCGCATCTCGGCGGTCGGGCGGCCACGCAGCAGCAGCGTCGGCACGGGGCACGACTCGGGGGCCGGCTCGGGATGCCATCCCTCGAGGACCCGCGCATAGCCACCGCCCGCGATCAGCAACGAGTCGTCGAACTCCGCGACCACGTCCTCCGGCAGGGCGGCACCGGCCGCCATCAGGGCGAGTGCGCGCGCGTCACCGCGCTGGAGCACGCCCGCGTGGGAGTCGATCAGGACGACACCGGCCGGCGGCTCACCGGCGGTCGCCAGCCGGCGTGCCACCTCGTGCGCGATCACCCCGCCGGCGCAATAGCCGACCAGGACCACAGGCCCTCCCCGGGCGATCTCCCGCACCGCGTCGGCGTGCGCTCGCGCCAGCGTCTCCATCGAGTCCGGCACCGCCCTGCCGGCCCCGAATCCGGGGTGCTCCAGCAGGTACAGGTCCCGCTCCCCGTCGAACTGCCGGGCCAGTCCGGCCGGGACGCGCTGGAAAGGTGCGAGGTAGTCCGGGATGTAGGCGAGCGCGGCGGCCCTTCCTCCGGTGCCGCCTCGGGCGAGCCGGACGGGTCCGACTGCATGCCGGGCGCGCTCGGCCGCGGTGAAGGACGGCAGGGCGTACGAGGCGACGTACCGCAGGGTCATCGCCTCCAGCGGACCCTGCTCCCCCAGGACGCGGTGATAGAGGGTGCTGAACCGGTAGGCGGACGGCGTTACTTGATCCGTTGTCTCCGTCACCGGGGTGCCCTCCGGCTCCTCCGGAAACGCGCCCGCCTCCCCCAACGCGTCGAGGATGTGCGCCGACAGCCCCTCCAGCGTCGGATGCTCGAGGACGACCGTCGGCGCCAGCCGCACCCGCGTGAACGCGCTGAGCCGGTTGCGGAACTGAAGGGCCGTCAGCGAGTCGAAGCCGAGCTGTCCGAACTCCCGGTCGGCCGGGAACGCCTCCGCGTCCGGGAAGCCGAGCACCGCGGCCAGTTCGGCGCGGAGCAGATCCGCCAGCACATCGGCGCGGTCCGCCTCGGGAGTCGCCGCGAGCCGCTTGCGCCAGGCACCGGGAGCCTGGTCGGCCGCCCGTGCCACGGCGACGGGTGCCGGGCGCGCCGGGAGCAGGTCGGCGAGCACCGGCGGCAGGGTCGAGCCGCTCGCCGTGGCACGGGCGAACGGGACGGGCACCAGCACCGGTTCGGCCGTGCGTAGCGCGGAGTCCAGCAGTTCGACTCCCGTCAGCTCGGTGACCGCGGGCACTCCGCCCTCGTCCGACAGGTGCGGCGCGATCCGGCCCGCCATGCCCTCGCCGTCCGTGGTGGTCCAAGGGCCCCACGCGAGGGACTGCGCGGGCAGCCCACGGGCGGCCCGGTACTCGGCCAGCGCGTCGAGGAAGCCGTTGGCGGCCGCGTAGTTGGACTGTCCCGGCCGGCCCAGCACACCGGCGGCCGACGAGTACAGCACGAACGCGGCCAGCCCAAGGTCCTCGGTCGCCTCGTGCAGATGCCAGGCGGCGTCCGCCTTGGGCGCCAGCACCTCGGCCACCCGCTCCGGAGTCATGCCGTCCACCACACCGTCGGCCACCACTCCGGCCAGATGGAACACACCGGTCAGCGGCGGGCTGCAGGACTCGACCAGCGCGTCGACGGCCGCCCGGTCGCTCACGTCACAGGCCACCACCCTTACCTCCGCGGACAGTTCGGCCGCCCAGTCGGGAGTACGGCCGCCGCGGCTCGCCAACAGCAGGTGCCGTGCCCCGTGTTCGGCAACGAGATACCGGGCGAGGCTCGCGGCGAGCGCACCCGTGCCACCGGTGATCAGCACGGTGCCGTCGGGATCGAGGGCGGGTGGCGGGGCGCTCGCAGGTCCGGCGGTGACCAGCCGGGGCACCAGTACCGTGCCTTCGTGCAGGGCGAGTTGGGGTTCGCCGGTGCGCAGGGCCGCTTCCAGTTCCGCGGGCGTGGCGGTGCCGCCGCGGAGGTCGACCTGAGCGATCCGGCCGGGGTGCTCGGACTGGGCGCTGCGCAGGAACCCGGCCACCGCGGCCTGCGCCGGGTCCGGGTCGTCCCCGGTGGCGTGGTGGGTGAGTACCAGCAGACGGCCCGGACGGGGGTCGGCGACCCAGTCGCGTACGCGGGCGAGGACGGCCGTGACGAGGTCCCGGGCCCGGCCCGGCATGTCCTCGCGGGATCCGGCCGGCAGGTGCGCGGCGTCGAGCAGTTCGTACGCGGTGTCGGTGTGTCCGGCTTCCGTGGCGGGCCGCCAGTCCACCTTGTACAGCTCGGTGGGCCGGACCTTCACCGCCCGGGTCACCAGTGACTCGACGGTGGCCAGGGGCCGCCCGTCCACGCCGGTCAGCGTCACCCGTACCTCGTCGGGTCCGAGCCGCTCCAGACGCGCCCTCGCGGCGGTGGCGCCGGTCGCGTGCACGGTCACTCCGGTACAGGCGAGCGGGACCCGCGCCTCGCCCGGCCCCTCGGCCGGCAGGGCGGCGTGCAGGGCCGCGTCGAACAGCACGGGATGCAGGGCGTACGAGCCGGCCTCCGCCGCCTCCTGCGGCTGAAGTGCCAGCTCCGCGAACGTCTCGGCGCCGCGCCGCCACAGCCTGGTGACCGCGCGAAAGGCCCGGCCGTAGTGGTGGCCGTACGCGGCGGGCCGCGCGTAGTCGACGGCGAACTCCTCGGCACCGGCGGGCGGCCAGGTGACGTCCTGAGCAGCGGTGGGTGGTGTGCCGGCCGCGGCGACCGACGCTTCGGCATGGCGGACCCACGTCTCGCCGGCTCGTGCCCACACGGTGACCGGGCGGTTCCCCTCCTGATCGGGGGCGTCCGCGACCACCTGGATCGGCACCTGCTCCGACGCGGGCAGCACCAGCGGCTCATGGAGGACCAGCTCGGACAGCCGTGGCGAGCCCGCCGCCACGCCTGCCCCGGCCGCCCGGAACGCCAGCTCGGCGAAGACCGTCGCGGGCACCAGCACCCGGTCGCCGATCACATGGTCCGCGAGCCAGGGCTGCCGGGCGGTGGACAGCACACCGCTGTACCGGGTCCGGGGCCCGTCGGCGTCCGGTTGCGGCGGTCCTACCAGCTTCCGGTTGCCGCCGCCGTTGCCGCGCACGTCGAGCCAGTAGCGCTGCCGCTGGAAGGGGTACGTCGGCAACGGCCGCCGCCGGGCGCCGGTCCCGGCGTACACGGACCGCCAGTCCACCGGCACGCCGTGGACGTGCAGCTCCGCCAGGGCCACGGCCGTCTCGGCACCGCACGTGAACAGGGCCCCTGAGCCCGGCTCGACGCACTCCTCGGCCGCCGTGATCAGCGCCGCCGACGGTCCGGCCTCCACGTACGCCGTCACCCCGGCCCGCGCCAGCCACCGCACCGCGTCGGCGAACCGTACGGTCTCGCGTGCCTGCCGTACCCAGTACTCGGCGGTCCGGATCGCGTCCGGCTCCGGGCCGCCGGTCAGCATCGACACCACCGGCAGGGACGGGCGGTGGAAGGTGACCGACTCGGCGACCTTGCGGAACTCCGCCAGCATGGGGGCGAGCAGCGGCGAGTGGAAGGCGTGGCTGACCTTCAGCCTGGTCGCCGTCCGCCCGAGTCGAGCCGCCAGCGCGGACACCGCCTCCTCGGCACCGGACAGCACCACGGACTCGGGGCCGTTGACCGCCGCGACGGCGACCGGGGCACCGGGGACTTCGTCGAGCCGTTTCAGCACGTCCGTCAGGGGCGCCCGTACGGCGAACATCGCGCCGCCCGCGGGGAGTCCGGCCATCAGTCGGCCCCGCGCGGCCACCAGCCGTACCGCGTCGGACCGCGAGAGGACGCCCGCGATGTGAGCGGCGGCCAGTTCGCCGATCGAGTGGCCGACCAGGAAGTCCGGCCGTACCCCGCAGTCGGCGAGAAGGGTGTACAGCGCGACCTCGTAGGCGAACAGAGCGGGCTGGGCGTAGTCGGTGCGGTGCAGGAGGTCGCCGCCGTGGTCGTCGATCACCTCGCGCAGAGGCTGGTCCAGGAACGGGGTGAAGGCGTCGCACAGTTCGGTGAACGCCTTGGCGAACGCGGGGAAGACGGCGGCCAGTTCACCTCCCATGCCGGTCCGCTGGGCGCCCTGGCCGGCGCAGAGCAGCGCGACCTTGGAGGTGCCGCGCGCGGTGCCCTTGCGCAGTACGGGGCTGTCGGCGCCGTCGGCCAACTCCCGGAGCCCGGCAAGGAGTCCGCCGGCGTCGGCGGCCAGCACGGCGGCGCGGCGCTGGAGCGGAGTCCGGGTGGTGGCGAGCGAGTAGGCGACATCCAGGGCGGCCGCGTCACCTTCCACGTCGGCGAGAGCTGCCGCCAACTCCCTCGCGTGGGCCCGGAGTCCGGCCTCGTCGCTGCCGCTGACGAGCCAGGCGGCGGCGGTGCGCGGGCTTCCGGAGCGGATGTTCCGGGGTTCCTCCTCGGCTTGTTCCGGCTCCTCGATGATCACGTGCGCGTTGGTCCCGCCGATCCCGAACGAGGAGACCGCCGCCCGGCGCGGCCGGTCCCGCTGCGGCCAGGGCCTGGCCCGGTCCAGCAGCCGTACCGCCCCGTCGGACCAGTCGACGTGCGGCGACGGCTGCTCCGCGTACAGCGACCTGGGCAGTTCGCCGTGGCGCATCGCCTCGATCATCTTGATGACACCGGCCACCCCGGCCGCGGCCTGGGTGTGCCCGAAGTTCGACTTGACCGAGCCCAGCCAGACCGGGTCCTGCGGGTCGCGGTCCTGACCGTAGGTGGCGAGCAGGGCGCCCGCCTCGATGGGGTCGCCGAGCGCGGTCCCGGTGCCGTGGCCCTCGACGGCGTCGACGTCGGCCGTACGGAGTCCGGCGTCGGCCAACGCCAGCCGGATCAGCTCCCGTTGGGCCTCGCCGTTCGGGGCGGTGAGGCCGTTGGACGCGCCGTCCTGGTTGACGGCGGAGCCCCGCAGCACCGCCAGGACCGGGTGGCCGTTGCGCCGGGCGTCGGACAGCCTCTCCAGCAGCACCAGGCCCACTCCCTCGGCCCAAGCGGTGCCGTCCGCGCCGTCCGCGAAGGACCGGCAGCGGCCGTCCGCCGACAGCCCCCGCTGCCGGCTGAACACCACGAACGGCTTCGGACTGGCCAGTACGGTCACCCCGCCGGCCAGCGCGAGGGTGCACTCGCCCGCGCGCAGCGCCGCGGCGGCCAGGTCCATGGCGACGAGGGAGGACGAGCAGGCCGTGTCGACGGTCAGGGCCGGGCCACGCAGGCCCAGCACGTAGGAGATCCGTCCGGAGGCCACGCTGCCCGCCGACCCGGCACCGAGGTGCGCCTCCAGCGGGTGCTGCGACGCCCCGCCGCCGTATCCGCCGTGCATCAGACCGACGTAGACACCCGTGGCACTGCCGCGCAGCGACGGCGCGGGGATGCCCGCACGCTCCAGCGTCTCCCAGGCGACCTCCAGCAGCAGCCGTTGCTGCGGGTCCGTGGCCGTGGCCTCGCGCGGCGAGACACCGAAGAACAGGGGGTCGAAGTCGGCCGCGTCGGTGAGGAAACCGCCACGTCGGGTGTACGTCGTCCCGAGCCGGTCGGGGTCGGGGTGGTACAGGGCGTCGACGTCCCAGCCCCGGTCGGCCGGGAACTCGCCGGTGGCGTCCACACCGTCGGACACCAGCCGCCACAGGTCCTCGGGCGAGCGCACCCCGCCCGGGTAACGGCAGCCGACGGCCACGATCGCGATCGGCTCCGCGGCGGGCCCGCGGCGCGGCTGCGCCGTCTCGCGTGAGCCCCCGTGAAGACGCTCGTCCAGGTGGGTGGCGAGCGCGGCGGGAGTGGGGTGGTCCCACACCAGAGTGGCGGGCAGCCGCAGTCCGGTACGGAGACTGAGCCGATGCCACAGGTTCATCGCGCCCATGGAGGTGAGCCCGAGATCGGCGAAGGCGGTGTGCGGATCGATAGCCGCCGCATCGGTGACGGGCGCCTCACGACTACCGGCCACCGGGCCAAGTCCGGACGCCCCAGGACCACCCGCCACCGACGCGACCACGGGCACCTCACGACCACCCGCCGCCGGGGCGACCACCGGCACCTCACGACCACCCGCCGCCGGCGCAAGCACGGACGCCCCACCGACCGCCGACCCGTCAGACGCAACCGGCTCGCCCACGGCCTCCGACCCGGCAGAATCGCCCGGCTCGCCGACGCCCTCCGACCCACTACCCCCAGCCGACCCACCAGCCGTCCCCGCCCAGCCGACCGTCGAACCCCCGCGGACCCCCGCCTCCCCACGGACCCCGGCCTCCCGCCGAGCCGCCGCATCCCCGTCGACAGTCACCGCGTCCGCGTCGACAGCCGCCGCCCCACCGATCGCACCCGCCCCACCGATCGCCGCCATCTCCGCGCACACCAGCTCGGTGAGGGCCGCCCGACGCTCCGCCGGGGTACGGTCGGCGAGGCCCGTGAGGGTCTCCTCGGGCGGGCGGGCGGCGAGGCCCTCCCTGAGGACGGCCCGCCGTGGCTTGCCGGCCGCGGTGCGGGGGACGGCCGGGGTGAACAGGACATCGTCGGGGACCTTGTGCGCGGAGAGCACCTCGGCGCACGCCCGCAGCAGGGCGCCCGTGTCGAGGCCCCGCTCCCGCGGTACGACGAAGGCGACCGGGACCTCGCCGAGCAGCGGGTGCGGTCGCGCCACCACGGCCGCGTCCAGCACTCCGGGCAGTCCGCGCAGCACCTGCTCGACCTCGACGGGATCGACGTTCTCGCCGCCGCGGACGATCCGGTCGTTCACGCGTCCCCTGACGGTCAGGTATCCGTGCTCACCGAACCGTCCCAGGTCACCGGTGCGGTACCAGCCCTCCCCGGCCACCGCGCCCCCGTCGTGGTACCCGAGCATGACGCCGGGCCCGCGCACCCAGATCTCGCCCTCGGCGCCGACGGCCTCCTCCCCGGTCCCGGGGTCGGTGAGCCGCACCTCCATGCCGGGCAGCACCGCCCCGCTGCTCCCCCGCACCCGCGGCCCCGCCAGCGACTCCATGGCGATCTTGCCGCAGGTCTCGGTGCTGCCGTACCCGTCGAGCAGGGGCGCCCCGAGCCGCCGCTCCACCCGCTCCCGCAGCTCCGGTTCGCTCGGCGCCCCGGCGGTGACGCACACCCGCAGCGAGGGCACCTCGCCGAGTCCGGCGTCGAGCAGCTGCTGGTAGGTGAGCGGCACTCCGCCCAGCACCGTCGGAGCGAACTCGTCGATGAGCCGTAACAGCGCGGCCGGTTCCCGCACCGCGGTGATCCGCGCGCTGCCGCCCGCCACGGTCGTACCGAGCACACAGAGCGAGTGGGCGTAGGTGTGCGCGAGCGGCAACGGCCACAGCAGCCGGTCGTCCGCCGCCAGCCCCAGCCGGGGCACATAGCAGGCGACCGGCGACCAGAGCGCGGACCGCTGGCTGGCGACGGCGGCCCTGGGGGTGCCCGAGGTGCCGGAGGTGTAGAGCAGCCAGGCGGGCTCGTCCAGACCGAGATCGTCGCGCGGTTCGGGTGACCGGCCGTCCGCCACGAGGTCGTCGAAGTGCGCGACACCCTCCGGCACCGGCCCCTCCCCGGTCACCACCAGTCGCGGCGACCGCTCCCCGACCACACTGGCGATCCGCGCCAACTGCCGCCGGTCCACGACCAGTACCTCCGGATCGCAGTCCGCGAGCAGCGCCGCGAGTTCGGCGTGGGTGCCGCGCGGGTTCAACGGCACACCCACGGCGGCGGCTCGGACCGTCGCGAGCAATCCCTCGACCAGCTCCACGCTGTTGTCGAGACAGAACGCCACCCTGGCCCCGCGCCCGACGTCCAGGGCACCCGCCAACCGCCTTGTGCGGAGCTCGAGTTCGGCCCAGCTCACCGCCCGCCGGTCGTCGGCGAACGCGAGCTTCCCGCCGTATCGTGAGGAGTTCCCGACCAGCAACTCCACCACCGGCCGGACCTCGGCCACTCCCCCGACGCGCATCGGGCCTCCCTCTGGATCACCGAATCCGCACGCTATCCCGCCCGCGTGCCCGGCACCGCATCACAAAGAGGGCCCAGGTGGCCGGAGTTGATCGGTCGGCGTCCCGCGAACGCGAGCAGCCGACAGACCCACCACGAGCGGCGTCACCCCGGGCGGCCCCCACCGCCCGGTGGCGCGTCCGGAGGGAACCTGACCGGAACCGCTCGGTCAGTCCTCGTCCGCCGTCAACCGCAACGAGATGCTGTTGATGCAGTACCGCTGGTCGGTGGGCGTCGGATATCCCTCACCCTCGAACACGTGCCCGAGGTGCGAGCCGCAGCGGGCGCAGCGGACCTCGGTGCGGACCATGCCGTGGGAACGGTCCTGGATCAGTTCGACCGCGTCGGTGTCCTTCGGGTCGTAGAAGGACGGCCAGCCGCAGTGGGACTCGAACTTCGTGGTGGAGGTGAAGAGCTCGGCCCCGCAGGCGCGACAGGAGTACACGCCCGTGGTCTTGCTGTTGGTGTACTCGCCGGTGAAGGCGGGCTCCGTGCCGGCCTGGCGGAGTACGGCGTACTCGGCCGGGGTCAGCTCCGCACGCCACTGCTCGTCCGGCTTTTCGACGTCGTACGACATGAAGCTCAGCCCCTTACTTGGCGAGACGGTCCAGAATCAGCGGGCCGAGGTCCGTCACGTCACCCGCGCCCATGGTGAGAACGAGATCACCGGCCTTCGCCATTCCCGCGACCACCGACGCCACGTCCGCCTTGTCGTGGACCGGCGTCACGTCCGCGCCCGCGGCCCGCGCCGCGTCGATGATCAGCTCGCTCGTCACCCCGGGGATCGGGTCCTCGCGGGCCGGGTAGATGTCCAGGACCAGCGAACCGTCCGCCGCCGCGAGCGCCTCGCCCATCTCCCTGCCGAGCTCCTGCGTCCGCGAGAACAGATGGGGCTGGAAGACGACCAGGATGCGGGCGTCACCGGCCGCCGCCCGCATGGCCTCCAGGTCCGCCGTCATCTCGGTGGGGTGGTGGGCGTAGGAGTCGATGACCTGCACCCCGGCCGCCTCGCCCTTGAGCTGCAGGCGCCGCTTGACGCCCGTGTACGCGGCCAGCGCGGGAGCCAGCTCGGCGGCCGGGACACCGAGCGCGACGCCGGCCGCCAGCGCGGCCACCGCGTTGTGCGCGTAGTGGCGGCCGGGCACGGACACGGTGAAGGTGAGCGGCGAGCCGTCCAGCTCGACGGTGACCTCGCTCTTCAGCCCCTGCGGGACGACCGACAGCACACGCACGTCGGCGTCCTCGGCGTCGCCGTAGGTCACCACCCTCACGTCACCCGCGGTGACGCGCCGGGTCAGCTCCCGCGCGCCCTCGTGATCGGCCGAGATCACCAGCGTGCCGCCCTCGGTGACGCGGTCCACGAAGGTCTCGAAGGAGGCGTAGATCTCGTCCATCGACGCGTAGTTGGCGTGATGGTCGAGCTCGACGTTGAGGACGATCGCGACCTCGGGGGCGTACTTGTGGAAGCTGCGGTCGGATTCGTCCGCCTCGGCGACGAAGATCTCGCCCTCGCCGTGCAGGGCGTTCGAGCCGGGCGCGTCCAGGTCGCCGCCGATCGCGTACGACGGCTTCAGGCCCAGCTCGGACAGGGAGACCGCCAGCATCGAGGTCGTGGTCGTCTTGCCGTGCGTCCCCGCGACCGCGATCGGCCGCAGGCCGTCCATCAGCGAGGCGAGGGCGTCGGACCGGTGCACCACGGGGATGCCGAGCTCGGCCGCCCGCGCCAGCTCCGGGTTGTCGGCCCGGATCGCCGACGACACGACCACACAGGTGGCGTCGGACGCCAGGTGTTCCGCCGCGTGCCCGATGTGCACGGTCGCGCCCAGCGCCCGCAGCGCCTCGGCGGTCGGGGACTCCTTGGCGTCACTGCCGGCCACCTTCGCGCCGCGCTGCGCGAGGATCTTCGCGATCCCCGACATCCCGGCCCCACCGATCCCGATGAAGTGCGGTCGGTCCATGGCGGTAGGAAGGCCGGGGGCCATGTGGTGTCTCCCTGTGCGTACGGCTACGGCGAAGGCCCCAGCTTATTGCCTACGGCGACCGCGCCCACCGCCTACTCCTTGCTGTGGGAGAACAGCTTCAGCACCGGCACGCCCACCTTGTGCCGCGCTCTCGACGCCCAGTCCCGGTGGAAGAACTCCTCCACGTAGTGGGGATCGGTGAGCACGATCACCTCGTCCGCGCCGATCTCGTCGACCAGGGACTTCAGCGCGTCCAGGGGGTGGTCCTCGATGAGCCGCCCCTCCGCCTCGCTCCCGGATGCCCTGAGCGCCTGCAGGGAGACCTCCAGGGCCCGCTCCCCCACGCCCTTCGCGGCCTCACCCTCGGGCGTCTCCCGCTCCCGTACAGCCTCGTCCAGCTCGCCCAGCGCCACGTCGTCGATGGCCCGCAGCAGGCGGTCGGCCTGATCACCCCGCGGCTGGAGCAGCACATGGAACGCGACCGACTCGTCACCGTGCAAGGTGGTGACGAACTCCACGTCTGCGGAGGTCAGGGCCTTCTCGATCATCAAAACGCTTGTGAACACCGGGCGTCCCCTTCTCTGTCCTCTGCGGAAACCATCCTGCCCCGCGATCGCACGGGTACTGCCGGATTCAGTGTGCCCGTCGGAAAGCCAAGCGGAACGACAGGTTCCACCGATGGCGACATCAGCGGTACCGGTCGAATCCGCATCCGGGCGGTCAAGCCCTGCGGTACCTGCTGTAGAGGAACCCGTCCTCCTCCAGCAGGGAGTCCAGTGCGAACCGCGCCGGCACCGCCACCGACGGCCCCCCGGCGATCCGCTGCGCGTCCCCCGCGGTGAGCATCGGGGACAGGGTCAGACAGAGCTCGTCGAGCACTCCGGCGGCCACCAGCTGGCCGAGCAGCCGGGGGCCGCCCTCGGTCAGCAGCCGGGTGTGTCCCAGCTCGGCGAGCGCCCGTACCGCGCGCGCGGGGTCCACGCCGACGCCGTCCCCGGCGATCACCACGCGCGCGCCCGCCTTCTCGGCCGCGGCGATCTTGTCCGGGGCGGCCGCGGCGCCCGTGAGGATCAGCGTGGGCACCAGGGGCGAGGTGTACAGCGGGAGGGAGAAGTCCAGGTCCAGGCTCGCGGTGACCACCGCGATCGCCGGGACCGGGCCCTGCCCTGCCGCCTCGCGCAGCTCCGCGAACTCGTCCCGCACGCGTGCGGGCCGGTACCCCTCCTGGCGGACCGTTTCGGCACCGGCGATCACCACGTCCGCCAGTGCCCGCAGCGTCCCGAAGATCCGCATGTCGGTCGCGGTGGAGATGGGCTGCGAACGGCCGTCGTGCTGGGCGGCCCCGTCGATCGTGGAGACCATGTTGGCGCGCAGCCACACCTCCGGGGTCGCGGGGCCGGGTCCGAGTTCGGGATACGCGTAGGCGGCGGCCAGCTCGGCGAGGCCCCACTCGTGGTCGGCCCCCTGAGGGCTCCGGGTCGCTGTCTCGTCGGTCACAGGGAACAGGCGTCGCATGTCGTGCAGTGTGGCACGGCCCTTAGCATGGTGAACCGTGTCTACTTCCCCCGCCGCGTCCGGGTTCGGCTCCATGGCCGACACCGCCCCGCTCTCCCTGTGCGACCGTGAGCCGCACGTCCCCGCGGACCGGCTGGTCGCCGAGATGGTGCCGCCGCCGCGGTTCGACTCGGTGCGTTTCGACACGTACATCCCGGACCCGAACCAGCCCAGCCAGACCGAGGCCGTCCGGGTCCTCGCGGGCTTCGCGGCGGGCCTGTCCGGCGCACACGCGGTCGGCGGCGGCAAGCGCGGCTTCCTCGGTCTCGGAAAGGCGTTCGGGAAGGGCAAGGAGGCCAAGACCCCGGCAGGCCCGCGCGGCGTCTACCTCGACGGCGGCTACGGCGTCGGCAAGACCCACCTGCTGGCCTCGCTCTGGCACGCCACCCCCGCCGAACCCTCCCTCAAGGCCTTCGGCACCTTCGTCGAGCTGACCAACCTGGTCGGCGCCCTCGGCTTCCAGAAGACGGTCCAGACGCTCTCCGGCCACCGCCTCCTGTGCATCGACGAGTTCGAGCTGGACGACCCGGGCGACACGGTCCTGGTCTCCACCCTGCTCGGCAAGCTGGTCGACGCGGGCGTGGCGCTCGCCGCCACCTCCAACACCTTGCCGGGCAAGCTCGGCGAGGGCCGGTTCGCGGCCGCCGACTTCCTGCGCGAGATCCAGGGCCTCGCCGCCCGCTTCCACCCGCTGCGCATCGACGGCGAGGACTACCGCCACCGCGGGCTGCCCGAGGCGCCGGCGCCGTTCGCCGACGAGGAGGTCCGCAAGGCGGCGTACGCCACCGAGGGCGCCTCGCTCGACGACTTCCCGAGCCTGCTGGCGCATCTCGCCAAGGTCCACCCGAGCCGCTACGGCGCCCTGACCGACGGCCTGAAGGCGGTGTGCCTCACGGACGTCCAGCCGGTCCCGGACCAGTCGACGGCACTTCGGCTCGTGGTGCTCGCGGACCGCCTCTACGACCGCGAGGTGCCGGTGCTGGCCTCCGGGCTGCCCTTCGACCGGCTGTTCAGCGAGGAGATGCTGAACGGCGGCTACCGCAAGAAGTACTTCCGTGCGATATCCCGGCTCACCGCGCTGGCGCGGGACGCGAAGGGCCTGGTCGAAGGCGCCTGAGGCGCTTCTAACGCCTCGAATACGCAAGATCAAGAGCCGGTTCGCGCCACGACCCGCCGCGCTTCAGCCTCTCTTCAGCCGGAAACGCTAAGTTAACCCAGCAAACAACTTTGCCGGGCTAAGGTGTTTCTTGACCAGTCGTTGACCAATGGTTGGTCTGGACTAGAAGTTTGAACTGCCGAGAGGGGGGCGCATGTTCCGAGGTGCGACGGTACGGGCCGCGCTGGCGGTCCTCACCGCCGTCCTTCTCGCGCTCCCCTTCTTCGCGTCTACCGAGGAATTCGCAACCGCGCACACGGTCCGTCAGACCAAGGCCAAAGCCCAGACCGGAACCACGCTCTCCGGCAAGGCGGCCCGCGCCGAAGCCTCGGGCAAGCGACACTGCAACCACGTCGGGGACCCGACCGGTCCCCTGCGCACCCGCGACCGGCACCGCGCCGTCGACTTCGCCCCCGAGGGGCCCGAGCGTCCGCTGTCGGCTCAGGAGCCGGCGGCCGCGCCCGAGCGGGCCGCAACCGGCGATTTCCCCCTGTCGAGACCCTCGACAGCCCACGCTCCGGCGGCACTTCAAGTGTTCCGCTGCTGACGGCAGAGCAGTTCCCCCACCTGTCATGTAAGCCGACGCGCACCCCATTGCGCGCCAGGTAAGCCCGACGCGTCCCCATTGCGCGCCAGGAGGAGTCACCACATGCAGCCCCTCATCGACAACGCCCGTACGTTCGGACAGCGCCCTGAGGAGTTCGCCAGGCTGGCCGAAGGCCAGTCCCCCCAGGTCCTGTTCATCACCTGCTCGGACTCCAGGGTCGTGCCGGCCCTGATCACCGGGGCCCGCCCGGGCGAGCTCTTCGAGCTTCGCACCGCGGGCAACATCGTCCCCCCGTACGCCTCCGAGCACCCCACCAGCGAGGCGGCCACCATCGAGTACGCCGTGGAGGTGCTGGGCGTCCGCGACATCGTGGTCTGCGGACACTCGCACTGCGGTGCCGTCGGCGCCCTGGTGCGCGGCGACGACCTGGACGCCGTACCCGCCGTGCGCGACTGGCTCCATCACGCCACCCCCCGTCCCATGGGCGCGGCCGAGGACCCGGCCGTCACCGAGGGCGTGCAGAGCCACGTCCTCGCCCAGGTACTGCGCCTGCGGTCGTACCCCTTCATCGACAAGAAGCTGGCGGAAGAACAACTGACCCTGCACGCCTGGTACTACGAGGTGCACACGGGCGCGGTCCGCGTTCACCGCACCGAGTCCGACGCGTTCGAGGGCCTGTGATCGCCGTGATAACCAAATTCCCTCACCTGCGGCAGGACTTCGCCGCCTCCCTGGTCGTCTTCCTTGTCGCGCTCCCGCTCTGCGTGGGCGTGGCCGTCGCCTCCGGTGTTCCGGCCGAACTCGGCCTGGTCACCGGCATAGTCGGCGGCATCGTCACCGGATTCATGCGGGGCAGCAGCCTGCAGGTGTCCGGTCCCGCCGCCGGTCTGACCGTTCTGGTCTTCGAGGCGGTGCAGGAGTTCGGGCTGCCCGCCCTCGGTGTGATCGTGCTGGCCGCCGGACTGATCCAGCTCGCCATGGGCGCCCTGAGGCTGGGGCGCTGGTTCCGGGCGATATCCGTCTCGGTCGTCGAGGGCATGCTGGCCGGCATCGGCCTCGTGCTCATAGCCGGCCAGTTGTACTCGGCCGCCGGGCTGAAGGCGCCCACCACCGGCATCGACAAGATCCTGGGGCTGCCCGGGGCCGCCGTCGACGCGCTCGGCAGCACCACGGCGCTCGCCTCGCTCGCCGTCGGGGCGGGCACCGTCGCGGTGCTCGTGCTGTGGAAGAAGCTGCCCAAGAAGGCGCAGACCGTGCCGGGCGCGCTCGCCGCGGTCCTTCTGGCCACCCTGGTCACCCAGGTCTTCGGCCTGTCGATCGCCACCGTCGAGGTGAACGGCCTGCTGGGCTCCATCCAGCCGCCCGGGATGGACGCCTTCGGCGAACTGGCCAACCCCGCCATCTTCGGCACGATCATCGCCTTCACCCTGATCGCCTCCGCCGAGAGCCTGTTCAGCGCCGCCGCGGTGGACCGGCTGCACGACGGCCCGCGCACCGAGTACGACAAGGAGCTCATGGCCCAGGGCGCGGGCAACGCGGTCTGCGGCGCGCTCGGCGCCCTGCCCATGACCGCGGTGATCGTGCGCAGCTCCGCCAATGTCCAGGCGGGCGCGAGGACCAAGGCCTCCCGGGTCATGCACGGCGTGTGGCTGCTGCTGTTCGCGGCCCTGCTGCCCTCGACGCTGGCGCTGATCCCGCTGCCCGCGCTCGCCGGCATCCTGGTCCACGCGGGCTTCAAGCTGATCCCCTTCCGGGAGATCGTGTCGCTGTGGCGGGGCCACCGCGGTGAGGCGCTGATCCTGGTGGTCACGGCGGTCTCGATCGTCGCGGTGAACATGTTCGAGGGCGTCCTGATCGGTCTGGCCCTGTCGGTCGTCAAGACCGCCTGGGAGGCCTCGCACCTCAAGCTGGAGATCGTCGACAAGGGCGCGGGCCCCATCCAGGCGCATCTGTCGGGCAACGCGACCTTCCTTCGGCTGCCGAAGATCCTCGACAGCCTGGAGTCGCTGCCCCAGGACCGGCCCGTGGAGCTGGACCTCTCCGGTCTGCACCACCTGGACCACGCCTGCCGTACGGCGCTGGAGAACTGGGCCGAGCGGCACAGCGCGGTCGGCACCGAACCGGTCCGGGTCACCGAGCCCGTGCTGGTGAAGGCCACCGCTCCGTAGCACTCCCCCGCCTGGTCCGGGGCCGATCGTGGCCCCGGACCAGGTACCGGGCATATCGTTGCAGGAGCAGACATACGGACCTCTGGACGAGGAGGTCGGAATGCTCCAGGAACTGTTGACGGCGGCCGTGGCGGCCGGTGCCGCGGGGTTCGTCTACCTCACGGCGGCGGCCCGGGTCGTCAAGCAGTACGAGCGCGGGGTGGTCTTCCGCCTCGGGCGGCTCGCGGGTGAGGTGCGCGAGCCCGGGTTCACGGTGGTCGTGCCGTTCGTGGACCGGCTGCACAAGGTGAACATGCAGATCGTCACGATGCCGGTGCCGGGCCAGGAGGGCATCACCCGGGACAACGTGACGGTGCGCGTGGACGCGGTCGTCTACTTCCGGGTCGTCGACGCCGCGAGCGCCCTGGTCAAGGTCGAGGACTACAAGTTCGCCGTCTCCCAGATGGCCCAGACCTCGCTCCGTTCGATCATCGGCAAGAGCGAGCTGGACGACCTGCTGTCCAACCGCGAGAAACTCAACGAGGGCCTGGAGCTGATGATCGACAGCCCGGCCGTCGGCTGGGGCGTGCAGGTGGACCGCGTGGAGATCAAGGACGTGTCGCTGCCGGACGCGATGAAGCGGTCGATGGCCCGGCAGGCCGAGGCCGACCGTGAGCGTCGGGCCCGGATCATCAACGCCGACGCCGAACTCCAGGCCTCGAAGAAGCTCGCGGAGGCCGCCGAGCAGATGTCGGAGCAGCCCGCCGCGCTCCAGCTCAGGCTGCTGCAGACGGTCGTGGCGGTGGCCGCCGAGAAGAACTCGACGCTCGTCCTGCCCTTCCCGGTGGAGCTGCTGCGCTTCCTGGAGAGGGCGCAGGAGCGCCCGATCGGCAAGTGACGGGCGGGGACACGCTACGCGCGTGGTTCCCGCGGGCCGACCCAGGTGATAGACACAGCGAAGTCACAGTCCTGTCCGCCAGCAGGAAGGTTGCTCCGCCATGTCCGCAACACGACGTCAGGTCCTGGCCCGCTCCGGCGCCTTGGGTGTGGGCATCGCCTTCACCGGCGCCCTCTCCGAGCTCTTCGCCGGCACCGCCGCCGCCCAGTCCCTCGGCCACACCGGCTACGGCCCCCTCGTCCCGGACCCGAAGGGCCTGCTGGACCTGCCGAAGGGCTTCCGCTACAAGGTCCTGTCCCGCGAGGGCGACCCGCTCCGCTCCGGCGAGGGCAAGGTCCCCTCCAACCACGACGGCATGACCGCCCTGCCCGGCAGACACGGGCGCGTCCACCTGGTCCGCAACCACGAGAACCGCCCCACCGCGGCCATCGCCGTCCCCACCGTCGAGGGCCTCACCTACGACCCGGCGGGCAAGGGCGGCTGTACGGCCCTCACGCTGGACTCCCGCAACGACGTGCTGTCGGAGCGGGTCGCCATCGCCGGCACCGCCGTCAACTGCGCGGGCGGCCACACCCCTTGGGGAACCTGGCTGACCTGCGAGGAGACCGAGGACAAGGCCGGCACCAACGGCTACACCAAGGACCACGGCTTCATCTTCGAGGTCGACCCCGTCGACCCGCACCGCTCCGGGGCCGTACCGCTGACCGCGATGGGCCGCTTCCAGCACGAGGCCATCGCGATCGACCCGAAGCGCGGCATCGTCTACGAGACCGAGGACGCCTTCCTCAAGCCCTTCGGCCTCTTCTACCGCTTCCTGCCCAACCGGCCCGAGGGCGGCCTCGGTTCGCTGCGCGCAGGCGGCCGGCTCCAGGCGATGCGGGTGCCCGGCGTGCCCGACCTGTCCGCGATCCAGGAGACCGGCGCCTGCTTCGAGGGCATCGAGTGGGTCGACGTACCGGACCCGCTGGCCGGCGAAACGCCCGTCCGGCTCCAGGACTTCGGCCCGAAGGGCATCACCCATGCCCAGAAGCTGGAGGGCTGCTACTGGGGCGGGACGAGCGTCTACTTCGTCTCGTCGTTCGCGCACAGCGCCGACGGTTCGGCCGCCGACCACTTCGGGCAGATCTGGCGCTACGATCCCTCGGCGCGCCGGCTCACCCTGGTGATCGTCTTCGGCCCGGACACCGACGTCCAGCTGCCCGGCGAGTCCCCGGACAACATCTGCCTCGCGCCCAGCGGCGGTCTGATGGTGTGCGAGGACGGCAGCGGCGCCCAGCACGTGTTCGGCGTGACGCGGCACGGCGAGGTGTACGCCATGGCCCGCGGCCGGCAGAACATCGGTACGCCCGAGGCGCCGGAGTGGGGCGAGTTCGCGGGCGTCACCTTCTCCCCCGACGGGCAGACGATGTACGTCAACTGCTACACGCCCGGGACGACCTTCGCGGTGACGGGCCCCTGGCGCCGGTAGCCGCCCCGCACGACGGCTGGCGCGCCCCGGTCCCCCGGCGCAGGATCGAGGGGCCGGACCCGGACCCGGACCGGAAGGGGTGCCCCATGCCGAAGAAGGACTCGAAGGGCCGTAGGCCGGTGAAGGGCTCCACGACCGGCGACGACCTCGCCCTGCGTGAGCTGCTGCGGGTACCCGGCGGCAAGCCGATGGACCTCACCTCCTACGACACCCGGCAGGTCCCGGCCGGCCCCCGTGACAAGCAGACGGGCCTGACCGCGATGACCGATCTGGCCACCCCGCTCGCCGACCTGCAGGAACGCCTGTGGGCGGCGAGCACGGCGGGCGACCGGCGCCGCGTCCTGCTGGTGCTGCAGGGCATGGACACCAGCGGCAAGGGCGGCACGGTCAAGCACGTCATCGGCCTGTTCAACCCGTCCGGCTGCCGCATCCACGCCTTCAAGGCACCGACCCCCAGGGAACGCGCGCACCACTTCCTCTGGCGCATCAAGAAGGCCCTCCCACAAGCCGGTGAGCTGGGCATCTTCGACCGCTCGCACTACGAGGACGTCCTCATCGCCCGCGTCCGCGCCCTCGCCCCGGCCGAGGAGATCGAGCGCCGCTACGACGAGATCAACCGCTTCGAGAAGTCCCTCGCCCGCGACGGCGTCACCGTGATCAAGTGCTTCCTGCACATCTCGTACGACGAACAGCGCGACCGCCTGCTCAAGCGCCTCGACCGCCCGGACAAGCACTGGAAGTTCCACGTCTCGGACATCGACGAGCGCGCCCTGTGGCCCGCCTACCGGCAGGCGTACGAGTTGGCACTGGAACGCTGCTCGACACCGCACGCCCCGTGGTACCTGATCCCCGCCGACCGCAAGTGGTATCGCAACTGGGCGGTCAGCCGACTCCTCCTCGAACACCTGTCGGAGCTGGACCCGCGCTATCCGAAGGCGGACTTCGACGTGGAGGAAGCCCGCAGGCGGCTGCTCGAACCGTGAATCCCGGGGTACTCGGGGCGCATGACCGAGAACAGACACGTCAAGGGCTCGTACTGGCTGGAGACGGCACCCGGCGGATCCCGGCCGCCGCTGACCGAAAACCTCGACGTCGACGTGGCCGTGATCGGCGCCGGCATCGCCGGGCTGAGCACGGCGTGGGAACTGACGCGGGCCGGGCGCCGGGTGGTGGTCCTGGAGGCCGGGCAGGTGGCCGCGGGGGTCACCGGGCACACCACCGCCAAACTGACCGCCCTGCACACGCTGATCTACGACAAGCTGCGCCGCACCCGCGGCCCGGAGGGCGCCCGGCTGTACGCCCGCTCACAGAGCGAGGCGATCGAGCGGGCCGCCGGGATCGCGGAGGAGCTGGGCGTCGACTGCGACTGGGAAGAGCGCAGTGCCTACACCTACGTCTGTGACCCGAGCCGCGTCGACGAACTGCGGGCCGAGGCGGCCGCCGCCCGGGAGGCGGGGCTGCCGGCTTCGTTCGTGACGGAGACCGGGCTGCCGTTCCCCGTGGCGGGCGCGGTGCGGGTGACCGGGCAGGCACAGTTCCATCCGCGCAAGTACCTGCTGGCCCTGGCCGAGGACCTCGTCGCCTCGGGCGCGGCCGTCCACGAGCACACCGCCGTCCTGGGCCTCGAAGAGGGCGAGCCGTGCCGCCTGACGACCGACACGCGGGCCACGGTGACCGCCCGGGACGTCGTGGTCGCCACGCATTACCCGATCTTCGACCGTGCCCTGCTGTTCACCCGGCTCTCCCCGCGCCGCGAGCTGGTCGTCGCCGGGACGATCGACGGGGAACGGGATCCGGACGGTATGTACATCACACCGGAGGAGGGCACCCGCTCGGTCCGTACGGCTCCCTGGGACGCCGACCGGCGCCTGCTCATCGTCACGGGCGAGCACTTCACGCCCGGCACGGGCGACACCCGGAGCCGTTTCGACCACCTGGGTGCCTGGGCTTCCCGGCACTTCCCCGACGTGGACCTCAGCCACGCCTGGGCCACCCAGGACAACGACCCCACGGACACTGTGCCGCTCGTCGGCCCCCTGCACCCGGGTGCCAAGCACACCTACGTCGCCACCGGCTTCGGCGGCTGGGGCATCAGCGGCGGGATCATGGCGAGCCGTCTGCTCACGGCCCAGATCAACGGCGAGAAGTGCGCGTGGAGCGAACTGTACGACCCGCGCCGCCTGCGCTCGACGGTCCGCGAGGCCCCGTCCTTCCTCAAGACACAGGCAAAGGTGGCAGGCCACTTCGTCGGCGACCGGCTGCGCCCCTCACCCCCGCTGGAGTCGCTCCCGCCCGGCGAGGGCGCGGTCGTCCGGGTGAACGGCGACCGTCTCGCGGTGTACCGGGACAACGAGGGCGCCCTGCACGCCGTCTCCCCGCGCTGCACCCACCTCGGCTGCCTGGTCTCCTTCAACGGGGCCGAGGACGCCTGGGAGTGCCCCTGCCACGGCTCCCGCTTCGACACGAACGGCAAGGTCATCCAGGGGCCGGCGACCAAGCCGCTGGAGCAGCGGGACATCTGAGCGGGTGACGTTGCGGCCGGGGTGAGACGTAAATAGGACAGTTCGCCCTATTTTCATACGGTGATCACTCTTGTACGACGAATCACCGCCGCGTGTGCCCTCGGCGCCGCCCTCGCAGCCTGCGCCGCCTCCGCACAGCCCGTCCGCCCGGCACCTTCCGCGACCATCACGGCTCCTTCGGCGCCCCCGACTCTCGCCCCCGGCCCCGGCGGTCTGACCCCCGTCTTCAAGAACGGCTCCCGTACCCACGGCAGGACCGTCGCGCTCACCTTCGACGCCGACATGACGGCGGACCAGGGGGCGCGGGCGGCAGCAGGCGAGCACTTCGACAACCCCGGGCTGATCGCGGCCCTGCGCGCACTGAAGGTGCCGGCCACCGTGTTCATGACCGGGCGGTGGGCCGAGCAGTATCCGGAGCAGGCCCGTTCCCTCGGTCGGGACCCGCTCTTCGAGGTCGCCAACCACTCCTACAGCCACTACGCCTTCACGGACGACTGCTACGGGCTGCCGACGGTCTCCGGAGACCGGATGCGGGCGGATGTGGAGCGGGCGTACGCGGCGTTCCGGAGGGTGGGGGTGCTGGACGCGCGACCGTATTTCCGCTTTCCCGGCGGGTGCTACGACCGGCGGGCACTGAAGGCGCTGACCCCGGTCGGGGTGACCGCCGTCCAGTGGGACGTGGTGAGCGGGGACGCGTTCGCGACGGACGCGGAGGCCGTGACCCGACAGGTGCTTGAGGGGGTGCGGCCGGGGTCGGTCGTGGTCATGCACTGCACGCGCAGTGCCGCGCCGACGACGGAGCGGGTGGTACGGGCGGTGGTGCCGGAGCTGCGTGCGCGGGGGTTCCGGTTCGTGAAGGTGTCCGAGCTGATCGGGTCCTAGGGCCTGTCGTTTGGATCGGTCGGCTACGAGGGGCGGTGCGTTGCGGGCCGACCCGAGCGGGGTCTGGTGCGTGCAACTACAAGGCGGAGGAGGGAGTCGACGCGGAGCGTCGGCGACCGACGACAACGCCGCTGGGGGCACCCCCTCTGGGGAGTGCGTGCCAGGGCCCGCGACGCCGAGCTGATCCAAACGAGAGGGCCTAGGCTGGAGGTATGAGCGAGGACTACTGCACGATCGGCAACGTGCCGAAGCCCCCGGTCACCGACGGGCCGCCGTACGCGGAATGCGTGCTGTGCCGGAAGCCGACGGAGTATCCGGAGTCGTTCAAGGGGATCACCCTGTGCCCGGTCTGCGAGTGGCAGGAGGCTCAGCGCACGGCCTGCTCCGGGTGAGCTTAGGGTTGTCCGGGTGAGCCACGACGTGACGCCCTCGACCGACAGCCCCTTCCGTTCCGAGCCGACCGCGCGCGACCAGGCACCCCAGTTCGTGCTGCCCCTGGTCGTCCGCATCGAAAAGTCGGATCCGCCCGCTCGCACCGACGCTCTCGAGACCGCCGCCCGCGCCGTTCTCGTCCTGCTCAGCGACGAGCGTTCCGTCGGCGACGGGGAGTGGGCCGAGGTGGTGCGGGACTGGCAGGACGCCCGGATCCGGAAGGTCGTACGACGGGCCCGGGGCGCCGAATGGCGGCGGGCCGAGGGATTGCCCGGCATCACCGTGACGGGGAAGTCGGCGGAGGTACGGGTGTTCCCGCCGGTGCCGCTCGACGGCTGGCCGAAGGATCTGGCCAGGCTCCAGGTCTCCGGCACCGACCTCGACGACCCCGAACCGCCGGCGGCCGCGGACTTGACGGCCCCCGTCCTGTGGCTCAATCCGGACCTCGACATGTCGGCGGGCAAGGCGATGGCTCAGGCCGGTCACGGCGCCCAACTGGCCTGGTGGGAACTGTCGGACGAGGAGCGGGCCGCCTGGCGGGACGCCGGGTTCCCGCTCGCCGTACGGGCCGCGGATCCCGCGCGGTGGGGTGAACTCACCACCAGTGGGCTGCCGTTGGTCCGTGACGCCGGGTTCACCGAGATCGCGCCGGGCTCCTGCACGGTCGTCGCGGACCATCCGGCGCTGCGGTGACGCGGGTCGACGGACGCGTCGAGCGGGGCAACCGCACTCGGCGGGCCGTGCTGCGGCGCGCCGTCGACATCGCCTCCGTCGAGGGGCTGGAGGCCTTGTCCGTGGGACGGCTGGCCGGGGAGCTGGAGCTGAGCAAGAGCGGGGTGTTCGCGCTGTTCGGGTCCAAGCAGGAGCTGCAGCTGGCGACCGTGCGGGAGGCCTCGCGGATCTTCGTCGTCGAGGTGCTGGAGCCGGTCTCCGGGGCGGCCGAGGGGATCGAACGGCTGCGGGGGCTGTGCGAGGGCTGGCTCCGGTATTCGCAGGAGCGGGTCTTCCCGGGGGGTTGTTTCTTCTACGGCGTGATGGCCGAGTTCGACGCCCGCGAGGGGCCGGTCCACGACGCGCTTGTCGAGTCCCAGCGTGCCTGGCTCGGGGAGTTGGAGAGGTCTGCCGAGCGGGCGCGGGCCGCGGGTGAGCTGAGCGCGGACACGGATCCGGCGCAACTCGCCTTCGAGGTCGTCGCGTTGATGGAGACGGCGAACGCGATGTCGGTGCTGCACGGCGAGTCCACGCCCTATGCCAGGGCCCGGCGGGGCATCGCGTCACGTCTGCGCACCTGAGATCGAGGTAGGCCGGTCACCGCGCCGTTTCGGCCCAAACTAGTAGCACGATCGTTCGTCTAGTTTTATGGTCGGGTGCATGAGTACCGACTTCACGGGAGTTCGGATGGATGTCGTCGAGCTGGACCGGATCGCCGTACAGGAGGCTTCGCGGATCGTGGAGTCGGCCCGGGGCGAGGACGGGGACTGGGAGCGGGAAACGCCCTGCGCGGGGTGGAACCTGCGGCGGCTGGTGACGCACATGACCGCCCAGCACCACGGGTTCGCAGCCGCCGCCCGAGGCGTGGGCGGCGATCCGGAGTACTGGCAGGAGCAGGAGGTGACGGGCGAGCCTGCCCATGCACATCGGGCGGCTGCGGACGCGGTACTCGGGGCGTTCGCCGAACCGGGCGTTCTCGACCGGGAGTTCGTGCTGCCGGAGCTGGGCGGAGGGTTTCCCGGCCGCACGGCGATCAGCTTTCACTTCGTCGACTACGTGGTGCACGCGTGGGACGTGGCGGCCACGCTCGGCATGCGCCTCCACCTGGCGGACGAGGTACTCACCGCGGCACTGGCCGTGGCCCGACGCGTGCCGACGAACCCGGCCGGCCGCGGGCCCGCCTTCGCGTTCGCGCCCGCACTGAAGATCACGGCCGGGGCCGGCCCGCTGGAGGAGACGCTGCGACTACTGGGCCGGGAACCGCGGGCGTGGACCGGAACCGGCGTATGACTCGGCGGCGGTGGGCCCGGGTGCGCGCCCCCGCTGAAGACCGCGGACGGGGCTGGGCCACTGGAGGAGACGCCGCGACTACTGGGCCGGGAACCGCGGGCGTGGACCGGAACCGGCGTATGACTCGGCGGCGGTGGGCCCGGGTGCGCGCCCCCGCTGAAGACCGCGGACGGGGCCGGCCCGCTGGAGGAGACGCCGCGACTGCTGGGCCGGGAACCGCGAGCGTGGACCGGAACCGGCCCGTGACATCGCCGGCCCTGAGCCGGGATTCACGCCCACGCTGAAGGCCACGGGCGGGGCCGGCCCGCCGGAGGAGACGCTGCGACTACTGGGCCGGGAACCGCGGGCGTGGAGCGGAAGCGGCGTATGACGTCGGCGGCGGTGGGCCCGGGTGCGCGCCGCGCCCCCGCTGAAGGTCACGGTGGCGCGGGCGTGGCCCGGAATCGGGGGGTGACGCTGCCTGCCCGAACCTCAAATGTTGCTCTGAAGGTCCCCCGGGCGCGGTTCGGGTCCGGGGGCCGGGGCCATACCTCCGTCACGCCGAGCAGTCGGCGACCGGAGCGGATGCGGGAGAGGCCGAGGGGGGACGGACCATGGAGCGACTGGGGACGGGTATCGGATGGCGGCCGGAGATCGCGGACGCGGTGGAGCGCATGCCGGGCATCGACTGGGTCGAGGCCGTGGCCGAGAACCTGTGCCCCGGCCATCTCCCCGAGTCGCTGCGGCGGCTGCGCGAGCGCGGGGTGACCGTGGTGCCGCACGGCGTCTCGCTCGGCCTCGGCGGCGCCGACCGCCCCGACGCGGGGCGGCTCCTCGCTCTCGCCGAGCGGGCCGAGGCGCTGGGCTCGCCGCTGGTCACCGAGCACATCGCGTTCGTCCGCGCGGGCGGCCCGCTGACCGCCTCCCCGCGTCTGGAGGCGGGGCACCTGCTGCCCGTCCCGCGCACCCGGGACGCCCTGGACGTCCTCTGCGAGAACATCCGCATCGCGCAGGACGCGCTGCCCGTGCCGCTCGCCGTGGAGAACATCGCCGCGCTGATCTCGTGGCCGGGCGAGGAGATGACCGAGGGGCAGTTCCTGTACGACCTCGCGGACCGGACAGGCGTACGGCTGCTGATCGATGTGGCCAACCTGCACACCAACCACGTCAACCGCGGCGAGGACCCGGCCGAGGCACTCGCCGAACTTCCTCTGGAGGCCCTCGCGTACGTCCATGTCGCGGGCGGGTTCGAGCGGGACGGGGTGTGGCACGACAGCCACGCCCATCCGGTGCCGCGGCCCGTTCTTGACATCCTCACCGACCTCGCTTCCCGCATCTCGCCGCCGGGGGTGCTGCTGGAGCGGGACGAGAACTTTCCCGAACCGGGTGAACTGGAGCGGGAGTTGGGGGCGATCCGGGAGGCGGTGGAGAAGGGCGGCGGGGCACGGGCCGACGGTGCGTGGCGCGCTGCCGCCACCGTGGAGCCGTCGAGCGTCTCGACCGACCCCGCCCGTCAGCGGCTCGCCCTCGACCAGACCGCGCTGCTGTCCGCGCTCGTGGCGGGGACTCCGGTGCCGGAGGGGTTCGACCGGGTGCGACTGGGGGTGCAGGCGCGGGCGCTCGCGGGGAAGCGGGCGGATGTGGTCGCGAAGGTCGCGCCCGAACTGCCGGTGATCCTCGGGGCGGGCTATCGGCCGGCGTTCCTGGCGTATGCGCAGGGGGCGCCGATGACGGACGGCTATCGGCGGGACGCGCTGAGCTTCGCCGAACAGCTGCTGCTGGGCGGGGAGTTGGCGGACGCGAGGGTGCGGCGGGAGCTGCGGGAATGGTGGCTGGAGCGGTCGGGACCCACCCCGAGGTCCCGCAGGCCGGCGGTGCGGCTGGCTCGGGCCACGCGGAGGGTGTTGCTGCGGCACTGAGGGGGCGGGTGCCCGGGGGCGAGTGCCTGGGGGTGGGCGTCGCTCGCCCACGCCGACGGGATGCCACTGCGGGCTGCGGGCTGCGGGCTGCGGGCTGCGGGCTGCGGGCTGCGGGCTGCGGGCTGCGGGCTGCGGGCTGCGGGCTGCGGGCTGCG
>NZ_MJAH01000034.1 GCF_001746295.1 Streptomyces sp. LUP47B
CCGGGTGCCGAGCTTGCGCCGCCGCCCCGAACCACCGGGCTGCTGCGGGGGAGGCGTGGCCGTCCCCGGCTGCTGCACCTGAGCCGCCTGGCGGGTGAACGGGACGCCCTGACCGAGGGTGCGCACGCTGATCGCCCGGCCCTGGGTGGAGTTCGGGTCGACGGGCGCGGCCGCGGCTTCGGCGGGCAGCGGCTGGGCGACCCGGGCCTGCAGGGGCGTGCCGGGCGGCGGAGTGGACTGACCGGCTTCGGGGGCCTGCGCGGGCTGGGGGGCGGGCTGGTTCGGGGGTACGGCGGTGGCGGCGCCGTTCGCCGGTACGGAGTCGTGGTTGGGCCACGGCTGGGGAGTGGGCGTGGCCTGCGACTGGTCTGCCGGTGCCGGTGCCGGTGCCGGTGCCTGCGGCTGGGGCGTCTCGGCGGGGAGGGGCTGGTTGGGGGCCGCCTGGAGGGGCGAGGCCGGGGCCGGTACGGTCTGCGGAACCAGGCCGGCCTGTCCGGTCGCGTTCTGCACGGGGACACCCGGGAACTGGGCTGACGGCACCGCGCCGGGGGCCTGCTGGGCAGAGGCCGTAGGAACGCCCACAGGAAGGGGCTGGCCGGGGGCGCCCGCTTGGACACCCTGTCCGGGCGCCTCGGCGGGCTGGGCCACGGCCCGTCGGCGGCGGCCCGTCGGCGCGTTGGTGGGGTGCGGCTGCGGAGGGGTGTGGTCGTCGGCCTGGTCGTGCGGCACGGCGTCGTGCCGACCGTCGTCACCGTGACCGTCGACGGGGACGGCGTGACCGGGGACCTGTGCGAGACCGTTGACCGGAACGGGGGCCGCGGCCTGGCCAGGGGGCTGCATCTGTCCCGGAACCTGCGCTTGCCCCGGTGCCTGGATCTGACCGGGTACCTGGATCTGACCGGGTACCTGCACTTCACCCGGGAGCTGTGCCGAGACCGGGGCCTGACCTTGGCCGGCGACCTGAGTCTGACCCGGGGCCTGACCCTGGCCGGGCGCTTGTGCCTGCCCCGGGGCCTGGAGCTGGCCGGGTGCTTGGCCTTGCCCAGGTACCTGCATCTGGCCAGGGAGCTGCCCCGCAGCACCCTGACCCGGCACCTGAGCCGGCCCCGCAACCTGGTTCGGCACCTGGCCCTGACCCGGGACCTGAACCTGTCCCGGAATCTGCTCCGACGCCGGCGTCTGTCCCTGTCCCTGTGCCTGCACCGGCGTCAGTCCCGCCGCGGCCGCGGCGTCGGACGGCCGGTCCGCGTCGGCGGGCGGGAGCGCGAACACCGCGCGGGGGGCCGCCTCCTGCGCGGCCGCGCGCTCCGACGCGGCGGCCAGGGCGCGCCGTCGGCGCCCGTCCTGCTGCGGTACGGACGAACCCTGCACGGCGACCTGGAGCTGACCCTGACCCTGCGCCTGGCCCGCTTCGGCGGAGCCGCCCGCGGGCAACGCCGCCGGCAGCGCGTGCTGTTCGCCGCCGTCGTTCAGGGCCCGACGCCCCGCCGGCACGGGCACGCCCTGCGGCGGCACGGTCCCGCCGAGACCGGTCCCCGCGGCGGCGGACCCGGCGCCATGCTCGGCCGCCATCACCACGGCACCCTCGGACACACCGGCTTCGGCGGACCGAGCACGGCGCCGACCGGTACCGCCGGACCCGTCCACGTCATCGCCGGAGGCCTGCGCCGGTACGGACACGGGCTGTTCCAGCTCGGCCGCCGCCCGCCGCCTGCGCCGCCCGGTGGGCGCCACGGACTCGTCGGTCTCGGCCGGGACGTCGGCGTCCAGGAAGGAGTCGGTGGAGGAGCGCCGGGCCCGCCGCCGCCCGCCGCCCTCGGCAGGGGCGGTTTCCACGGGGGCGGTTTCCAGCGGGGCGGCCTCCAGCGCGGCCGGACCGGGAACCGCGACGGCCCCCGCCCCACCGCCGATGGGCACTTCGAGGACGTACGCGCTGCCGCTCATGCCCGGCACCTCGTGCGTCTGCAGCACACCGCCGTGGGCGCGCACGATCCCGCGCACGATCGGCTCGTGCACCGGGTCTCCCCCGGCGTACGGCCCGCGCACCTCGATCCGTACGCCCTCGCCGCGCTGTGCGGCCGCCACCACGACCGTGTTGTCCATGTAACCGCCCGCGGACACGGGAGAGTTCCCGGTCGCGTCGACCCCGGCCACGTCCGCGATGAGATGCGCGAGCGCGGTCGCGAGGCGCTGGGCGTCGACCTCGGCCTCGATGGGCGGCGCGTGCACGGCGAACTGGACGCGTCCCGGCCCGATGAGCTCGACCGCGCCGTCCACGCCCGCGGCGACGACCGCGTCGAGCATGACGTTCGTACGGACGATGTCGTCGGTGCCGGCGTCGAGCCGCTGATAGCCGAGGACGTTGTCGATGAGGTTGGTGATGCGGGAGTAACCGGCCGAGAGGTGGTGCAGGACCTGGTTGGCCTCGGGCCACAGCTGGCCGGCGTCGTCGGCGGCGAGCGCGGACAGTTCGCGGCGCAGTTCGTCGAGGGGTCCCCGCAGGGAGCGGCCGAGCAGGGTGAGGAGCTGGTCGTGGCGCCCGGCGAGCGCCTCGAAACGGTCCTTCTCGCGCTCGCCGAGTGCGGCGTACCGCTCCTCACCGGCGGCGAGTTCCTCGGCGTGCTGCTCCTGGAGCTCTTCCAGTTCGGTGATGTGCTTCTGGCGCAGCGCGGTGAGTTCGGAGGCGTACTCCTCCTCGATCCGCTCCAGCTCCGCCGAGTGGGCCTTCTCGGCGGCGGTCTTCTCGTCGGCGAGTGAGTCGTAGGGCCGCCGGTCGGTGAAGGTGAGCACGGCGCCGACGAGCTGGTCGCCGTCGCGCACCGGCGCGGTCGTCAGGTCCACCGGGACCTTGTCGCCCTTCTTCGACCACAGCACCTGTCCGCGCACCCGGTGCTTGCGCCCGGAGCGCAGGGTGTCGGCGAGCGGGGACTCCTCGTACGCGAAGGGGGTGCCGTCGGCGCGGGAGTGCAGGATGAGGTCGTGGAGCTCGCGGCCACCGAGGTCACTGGCCCGGTAACCCAGTATCTGGGCGGCGGCCGGGTTGACGAGCACGATCCGCCCGTCGGTGTCGGTCCCTACGACACCCTCCGAAGCGGCCCGCAGGATCATCTCGGTCTGCCGCTGTGACCGTGCCAGCTCGGCCTCGGTGTCCACTGTCCCGGTGAGATCGCGTACGACGAGCATGAGCAGCTCGTCTCCGCTGTAGCCGTAACCGTCGTAGGCCTGCTGGCCGTTCTCCAGGTTGGCGCTGGTGACCTCGACGGGGAACTCGGTGCCGTCGGTCCGCCGGGCGACCATCCGGGTCGGCTTGGTGCGCCCGCGCGGGTCCATGTGGTCGGGCCGCCGCATGGAGCCGGGGATGAGCCGTGAGTCGAAGTGCGGCAGCAGATCGAGCAGCCCGCGCCCGACCAGTGCGGTGCCCGGCGCCTCGAACGCCTCGAGCGCGATGGTGTTGGCGTTGACGACGGTCCCATTGGCGTTGACCAGCACCAACGCATCGGGAAGCGCGTCGAGTATGGCTGCGAGGCGAGCAGCGCCTCGGGATGGCCTGCTGCTCACGAGACGCTTCCTCCCTGTTACCGCACCTTGCCGACCGCTCGGGCCATCTTGCCAAGGGGCCCGCGACGTGTCACGCGAGGGAGTCTAAGCGCAGCCGTTGCGCGGAGGTGCCGGATGAGAGGGAGGTCGCACGACGAAGTGAAGTAGAACGTGTGACCGCCCCCCGGTGGCTAGGTGCCCATGCTGGGGAGGAGCGGCACGAACCGGTCCCAGCGCACGATGTCGCACCCGTCGCTCCGGTCGAACCAGGTGTCCACGGGACGCCCGGCCCAGGTCCCCGTGACGTGGGCGGTGGCGGGACCGCCGTAGAGCATGGTGCAGAAGCTGCCCTCGGGGACGGGGGCGAAGGTGTCCTTCCCCCACCGGGTGTTCCGTTCCAGGGCGGCGCAGGCGCCGGGGAGGTCGGGGTGGGTGCCGTGGGCGGGGTGACAGTCCACCTCGAAGGTCCCGTCGGCACCGCTTCCCGCGTCCCGGACGGTGACGACGAGATGGTCGCCGCCGTCGGTGTACGCCGACGCGGGAGTGGGGGCCAGGGCGGCGAGGAACAGGGGGAGGGGACTCAACCGGGCGAGCCGGCCGAGGCGGGTGACGTATGACATGCCCTGACTAACGCCGGACGGCGCCGTACGTTGCGCCGAAGCACTTTGCCCTGCGCCCCGCCCGCCTAGTACCGTGGGAACCGATTGGTGGCACGACCTTCGACTGTGTCATCATCTGCACGCACCACTCGCGCTCGCGCGGGCGGCTGTGCTGGAGGCGTCGCCTAGTCCGGTCTATGGCGCCGCACTGCTAATGCGGTTTGGGACTTCAATCCCATCGAGGGTTCAAATCCCTCCGCCTCCGCGCAAGATCACCGAAGCCCCGGTCCGAGCGACCGGGGCTTCGTCGTTGTCCCCTGCTCTGATGGGTGTTTCCGCAGGTCACAATGGCTACGGCAAACGGATTTCACATGCGAGCGGCAGTCATGTAATGTTCTTCCTGTCGCCGCGAGCGGCCCGGAAGGGCAAGGAACGGCGAGAAAACAGAACAAGCACTCGTAGCTTAACGGATAGAGCATCTGACTACGGATCAGAAGGTTGCAGGTTCGAATCCTGCCGAGTGCACACAGGTCAAAGGCCCCGGATCACTCCGGGGCCTTTGGCGTTTGAGGGGCGCACGGCAACGGCCGATGTCAGCCATTGACGTCAGTCGTCAGACCGTGAACCGGCGATCTGGGAGTGCCGGAGGATGCGCTGAGCCACCGTGGGATGGACCTTGAGGGCGATGAACCTGGAAACCCGCTCGGCCCAGCAGTGGTAGGCGATGGACAGCGTGCTTCTTGTTCGCCATGCTGCCCGAGTGATCACGCGACCATGTTGGCTGCGTTGTGTGAGAGGTGGGGGTTGATGGAGCAATCGCAGGTCGTGGCCAGGCCGCCGGAGCGCATTCGCTACCGGTCCGCACTTCTCCAATCCGTACTGCCCGTTCTGCCCCTCCTTGTCGTCGTCTGGGGTACGAAGGTCTGGGAGTGGATGAGCTGGAAGCCCGTCGGAGCTGAGATGACCGAGTCGTTCGGCCTGTGGGGCGCCACGCTGTTGGCGCTGTTGATCGCCGGGCAGTACTTCGGCGTCACTCTCACGGAGTCGACAGCCATCGTGCACAACCTCCGTCGCCGGACCATCCAGTGGTCGAACGTTCAGGCCATCTGCGTCGAAGGCTTCCAGGGCGCCCGAACCGTTGTGATCTACGAAGCGGGTGGCCGTCGTACCCGCCTGCGGGCACCAATCACCGGCTTCCTCCGCTGGGATCGCGGGTTCGAGGAGAAGTTCCAGACCATCGGCAAGTGGTGGCAGGACCACCGCGGTCCGGATTGGACACCCGTCCCGCCTCCTGCGGCACAGTTGAGCGGCCCACCGATTCCTGACGGGAACCCATTCGCCTCCCCCACGTAGTGGTCGGCGCCGGGCCTCGTACCTGCGGCATCGCCGTGACTGACCGCTCCGGCCAAAGCTATGGATCAGACGGGATCCGTGCCGCAGTCGCGCCGGATCGGAAGGGGACTCACAGCGAACTGCGGCTGCCGGCGGAGGCCACAGCCGGCGAAGCGGAAGTCGGCATCCCGCAGGTCGGACCACAACTCGCCCAACGTCGCTCCCACGGTGGGCTCTTCGGTCAGAACGAGGCTGTGAAGCCGGCGGACTGGTCGAGGTGGAATGCGGAGCCCGGAGCCGTCGGAGTCCAACCCGCTCGCAGGGCAAGCCGAACGGCTGCGGCAACACCGGACGGCCGTACAGGATCAGCCTCACGGCCGATCCAGTTGCTCGGATGCGGCTGGTCGGTGGTGACCACGAGCGTCATGCCCGGGGTCTCCGCATGCTCGACCGCGAACGAGCACGGTGACCAGGCCAGACCCTGAAAGTACGTCGGCCTGCCTCGCAGCCGCCAGCGGTAGACCGTACCGTCGACAACGATCCGTCGTGATCCCTTGCGGACCAGTGCCATGACGCCCCCTTCAACAGCGACGATGCTAGCGAGCCCGGCCCCACGCGGTTGAACAGCGCTGTCTTGACACGATCATGTGGTTGTGAGGTGATCCACGCACCGTGATCCAGTGGGGGAGTTGTTTTGTCGTACGTAGCCGTGACGCTTGCTGGTGCCGATACGCCGGGTGAGCATCTCCAACTGGCAGCCTTCACGGCCATGGCCGCGGTCTTCTTCATATGGTTGGGGCGACGGCAGCGCAGCACGGGGCGGAACGCGCTGGCGCAAACCGAGACCATGAGAGCCGCCGATCGGCTGATCCCGCCGCCGACTCCGAGTCGCGGGTACCGCACAGGCGGGTGCATGTACATCGTCGTCGGCTGCGTCTTCGCCCTGCCGGCCGTGTTCAACCTCTTGGCCGCGATCCTCGCACTCGTCGGATGAGCGGGCGGGGCAGAAGGGAATCAAGGCCGACCTGGCGAAGATCATCAGTCGTTCACTGTTCCCTCCCCGGCCGCCGCAACCCCAATGCCTCGTTCCGGCGGCGCCACGCAGCAACCATCCATGTCGCCGCAGGTGCACGATTGACGTCAACGCGGCCCCCTACGCCGATCACTCTCCAGTGTCCGGCTCCTGCTCGTCGGCTGATTCCTTGCGGTTTTGTCAGCGTTGGGTGGACGACGGCCTTTGGGCCATGCGAGCGACCTACTATCCATCGGGCCGGTCGACGCGTCACCGCGGCTTGGTTCATCCGGTGCACCATCACGGTCTTCCGGGGGGACTTCAACCGGATGAACCACGAGATCGGCGATCTGTCCGCCCGAAGCGAGAACGAGCCTCAGTGAGAATCACTCCCGCCCAACCGAGCGATGTGTCCAAGCTGCTGGCCTTCCGGTCGGAGGCCGCGGCCTGGCTTTCTCGCCGCGGAACCGACCAGTGGCAACGCCCGTACCCGGCGGACAAGTTGTTGGACACCGTGGAGGACGGGACCGTCTTCATGGTCCGGGACGGTGCCGCGACGGTGGCGACCATCACCCTGGCCCTCGAGGTGGAGTCGGGCCTCTGGACAGAGCGAGAGCTCTCCGAGCCTTCGATGTTCATCAGCAAGCTCTCCGTCGTGCGAACGCATGCCGGACAGAACGTCGGCGGCCGTCTGCTCGATTGGGCCGGAGACCGTGCCCACCGAGCCGGGGCCACCTGGCTCAGGCTCGACGCGTGGACGACCAACGAGGATCTACAGGCCTACTACCTCCGCCAGGGGTTCGCGTACGTCCGCACGGTCTTGGACGGGTCGGCGATCGCCGGAGGGCCTCGGGTTTCGGGTTGGCTGGCCCAGCGGCCGACGTACCCGGCCGAGCACGGCTTTGTGGACGAGACCCCGGAGCCGGAACGTCTTGGGTGACGGCTGGCCCTGCACCCGGGCTGCCCTAGGAAACGGGTTGTCCCTGCGGGGGCAGGTTCGCTCCGGCTCCAGGGGGAGTGACGGATCGGCGTGGCGTCATATTGCCGGCCAGCCATTCCAGGTTCTCCCACACGCGGGGCTCGCCGTGCGCCTGTCGCTGCGTCTCCACCCAGGGCCGGTAGTTGTTCCAGACGGCGATGATGAGTCCTCCCCATGCCTCGTCGATGACTTCGGGGTCGAAGGCGTCCGACTGCGCGCCGACGGCCAGGAAGTTGAACATGGTGAGGTAGGACGTGATCAGTTTCGTCGTTGGCTCGTCACCCGCCAGCGAGAGGCTGATCAGAGTTGAAATGGCCTCGTGGTCCCGCTCGTTGGGTATCCCCTCGTCGAACAGGATCTTTCGCCGCTCCATGTTGGCCGTGAGGTACTCCATGGTCGCCTGCTTGCGGCGCCTGTCGTGATCTTGGCTTGTGCCGCGAGCCAGCAGGAGGAGCTGCCACGCCAGTGCGCCGAAGGCAACGACACTGACGAGCAGAGAGCTGAACGAAGCGATCAGGGACCACCGCTCATACGACGTCACGGCCGAACCCTACGGAAGGCGCGCAGCCGGCGGGGCCGTTTCTGACATCAACGCCCGGCCCGGAAATGAGAGAGGCCCCGGAGGGGATCTCCGGGGCCTCTTGCGGTGGGGGTGATGGCGTGGCACGAGGTCATGCGGCGGTTGTGGCCAGGCCGTGGAAGGCCTGGGTGGTGCGGGGGTGGGCGAGTTCGTCGAGCAGGTGGCGCCAGTCGGGGTCGGCCGCGGCGGGGTGGGCCAGGTCCCAGGCGGTGAGGAGCGGGGCCAGTTCGCCCTCCGGTGAGATCTCGATCGACGGGGAGGGCAGGGAGGACAGCAGCGGGCTCATGGGAGTTCCTTCCGGAGGGCGACGCTCGGGTGAGGGCGGTGAACTCGGTCGCGGGGCCCGGGAATCCGGGTTCCGGGATCCGCTGGCTTCTACGATGCCGCCGAAACCGGGACCGCAACATGGAGCCCACCGCCCAGTCCGGGGTGGGGGCAGCTGTACCTCCAGGGTGTCGGCAGCCTCCGACGCGGGGTTGTCGTACCCCTCTGCGATCGTGACCTGTCATGCGTGAACTGGTGGAGCGGGTCGACGAGGAGGATCGGGTCATCGGGGTGGTGGACCGGGCGGAGGCCATCGAGAAGGGGTGGCTGCACCGGGTCGCGACCACGGTCTGCCGTGATCCGGACGGGCGGATTCTGGTGCATCGGCGGCCGGACGGCGTTTCCCGGTTTCCGGGGCGATACAACTGGCTGGTCGGCGGGGCGGTGGAGGTCGGGGAGCCGTACGAGGAGGCGGCGGCCCGTGAACTCGCCGAGGAGCTCGGGGTGTTCGGGACGCCTCGCTTCCTGTTCAAGTTCCTGTGCCGCGGCGAGATCAGCCCCTACTGGCTCGGGGTGCACGAAGTCGTCGTGACCGGGGCGCTCGTGCCCGATCCGGCGGAGATCGCGTGGCACGGCTGGTTCGGCGAGGGGGAGTTGCTGGAGGCGGCCGGGCGGGGGACGTTCGTGTCCGACGGAGTGGAGGCCCTACGGCGTCACCTGGCGGCCTGCTCGCCCGGAGCGTCGGCAGCGCCTCCCACCGACGGGGCTCCCCAGAGCCTGCGGTCCGGATCGTCGTCGTAGGGGATCTGGGGCAGGGCGCCCAGGCGGCGGCCCCGCATTGTCGAGCCAGTACCCGCGAGGCACAGCTCCCGTCGGGGGCGACCGTGGTGACCGTACGTCAGCAGGTGGCGCCGACGGCGGCCTGGGTGAGCACCGGGCGGGGCAGGGGGAGCACGGGGCGCCGGGGCGGGAGCGGGCTCTTGCGGCTACTCGCGAAGACGAACAGGCGCAGGACCAGGAAGCGGCCGATGCCGGCCAGACCGGAAGCGGTGAGGTAGACGGCCTGTTCCGTGAGCATGCCGGGCGCGGACTGGATGACGTGGAGGAGGAACATCGCGGCGCAGGTGACGGCGTACGCGGCCGCCGCGGAGCCGGAGGACTGGAGGTGCCGGCGCCAGCCGGGGCGCCGCCCGGTGCCGAAGGTGAACAGGGCGTGCAGCTCGGTGCACAGGAGCGTCGAGGCCACGGTGATCACCGCGTTCGCGAGCGCCCACGGCATCGTCATCGCCACCAGCGGTACGGCGAAGCTGGAGAGGACGCCGATCCCGCCGCCGCAGACGACGAAGCGGACGAAGGAGGCGAGGGGGCCGGGGGTGACCGGGAAGGACAGGGAGGGCGAGGACGCGGACTGGGTCCTGTCGACCGTCTGCGGCTCCATGGTGTTTCCTCCGGCTAGGCGCGGGCTTCTCGATCCGCCTGATCCGGGGTGGATCGGCTGAGATCAACGATGCCGTCGCGGGCTCGCCGGAACGATGGAGTGCCCTCCCGAATCGGGGGTGGGGCTAGCTCCACCCCCGGGGTGGGGCGGCCCTGCTGCTCGCCGTCCGCGTCCGTCGCCCGCAGCTCCTCGATATGGGCGAGCGCGAGGTTCGTCGAACGGCTGAACCAGTCGTGGAGTACGGCGATCTCGTCGGCGGAGCAGCCCGCGAAGACGGCGTCGAGGCGGTCGTAGTACGGCTGGTGGAGGGCGCCGGTGTGGCGATGGCCGGTGGTCTCGCGATCACTGCGGTGGGCTTCCTCGTCACCTGGGTCCAGCACCGTGCCGGCTGGGGCAAGCCGCCGGGGCGTCGGCGGCCGCGCGAACAGTGGGGGATGCGGGTGCGGGACACGAGCGCGCGGCAAGGGTACGCCCGGTGGTCGAGTGCAGGATGACGGGGCGGGAGGCTCGCGGATCCCAGTGGTCGCGCCCAGGGCCGGGGCGATGGATGACGGAACCCGTCTCCGCGGAGCCGGTGGGCTGACCTCCTCCGAAGCCCTGGCGTCGCGGCGCCCGCGGACCGGTCTCTTGCCCCGGCGGGCAGGGCCCCGGGCCCCTGCGGACCGCATTCCGGCTCCCGCAGGCCGGTCTCCCGCTCCCGCGGACCGCTTTCCGGCTCCCGTCGACTGGTCGCCGCCTCCCTCGACCGGTCCCCACTCCTACGGATCGGTCCCCGGCTCCCTCGACCGGTCCCCACTCCTACGGACCGGTCCCCGGCTCTTCGTGTGATCGCCGTTGTCAGTGGTGCCCCCTACCCTCGTGAGGGATGGCACAGGCATGGAAGTGCTCGGGGCTGCGGTGGTCGGCCGGTGGGCCCGTGTTGGGGTGGGTCGGCGGTCGGCGCAGCGCGCTGAGCTGGGGGAAGCGGGTGGCCTTCGGGGTCGTGGAGGGGGGTGTGCGGACATGCGTGGGAGCGCGGGGGCATGCGTGTCCGGCGCGGGCCGCGGTGTCGGGGCGGAGCACCGGGGCGCGGTGCGAGGAGTGTGCGCGGCTGGACCGGGCCCACTCCGTGGCCGCCGACACCCTCGCGGACGACCCCCGCCCGTACCGGGTGTACCTGGCGTGGTTCGGGCCCGGCATGGTCAAGGTCGGCATCACGGCGCACGAGCGGGGGAGCGCGCGCCTGTGGGAACAGGCCGCCGTCTGCTTCAGCTGGCTCGGCACCGGTCCGCTCATGGCCGCCCGGCGCACCGAGGAACTGCTGCGGGCGGCGCTCTCGGTGCCGGACCGCATTCCGTACGGCGACAAGCGGGCCGTCCGGTCCGTCCTGCCGGCGTCGGCCGCCGAGCGGGCCGCCGAGATCGCCGAACTGCACGCGCGGGCGGTAAGCCTGGGCGGCTGGCCCGAGTCCCTGGAGCGCGCGCCCTGCGAACCGGTCGACCACGTCGAGATTTTCGGCCTCGCCGACCTGCCCACGGCCGTCGGTGAGGTGAGCGAGCTCGTCGCGGGCGGGTCGGTGGGCGGCCGGCTCGTCGCGGCCGCCGGTCCGGACCTGCACCTGGAGACGGCGGGCGGGGGAGTCGTCGTACTGGACACACGGCTGATGACGGGGTGGGATCTCGTTCCGGCCGACGGGGCGGAAATCACCGTGCCGATGAGAGAGTTCAAGGAGGTACCGGGGGTTCAGGACGGGCTGTTCTGATGAGGGGGAGGGCCGGGGATGGACGTCACCGTGCAGTGGATACGGACGTCGTGGACGAAGCGGTCCCGTGGCGGCGAGGCCGCGACCAGGAGAAACGCGGCTCCCGTCGGCTTCGTGTTGCCGCCGTCCGCGGTGGGGCGCGACGGGGATCCGTTCGTCCACGCGGTCCGGATGGACGAGGGGGACGACTTCGTGCCGCACGACCACCAGGGCGACAACCTCAGAGGAGTCGACGTCCAACTCCGTGAGGCGGACGGGCGGTTGCGGGTCCTTCCCAGGGTGAGACCGATGTTCGGGGTGCCGCCCCGGCCGCGGCGGCGTCCGGGCGTGCGGCTCGAGTCCGGGCAGTGGGTGCGGTGGCGGCTCAACTACCGCTTCAGCAGTGGGCTGCGGGACTGGTCGTACTGGCTGGACACCTTCAACATCGCCTACGGCCCGGTCGGCGCCGAGGTGTTCCTCGGGGCGCCTACGGTCCATGTGGACGAGCAGGGGCCGGTCCGGTAGCGGACGGAGTTCGAGCGGTCGGAGTCTCGAGCCGTCGGATTGGCGGGCGGGTGCCTCGTCCGTCCCGTCGAACAGTCGAGCATGGGATTCCCCAGGGGTTCCCTGAGAGCCGCCTGTGCGTTTCTCAGGGAAATCACAGATATCCGAAAGGGTGCTCTCAGGGGGCCCCGACATGGTGGGCGCCATGACCACGACCTCGCCCCAGGGGCGCACCGAACTGCTGAGGCCGGACGGGAGCCCCGTCCGAGTGCTTGTGGTGGACGACGAGCTGTCGATCACCGAACTGCTGTCCATGGCCCTTCGCTATGAGGGATGGCAGATCCGGAGTGCGGGAGACGGCCAGGGGGCCGTTCAGACCGCGCGGGAGTTCCGGCCCGACGCCGTCGTTCTCGACATGATGCTTCCCGACATGGACGGACTGGCCGTCCTCGGGCGGCTTCGGCGTGACCTGCCGGACGTGCCGGTGCTGTTCCTGACCGCGAAGGACGCCGTCGAGGACCGCATCGCCGGGCTCACTGCCGGTGGCGACGACTACGTCACCAAGCCGTTCAGCCTCGAAGAGGTCGTGGCCCGGCTGCGCGGGCTGATCCGCCGGTCGGGTGCCGCCGACCGCCGCAGCGACTCCGTGCTGGTCGTCGGTGACCTCACCCTCGACGAGGACAGCCACGAGGTCTCGCGCGCCGGAGAGAACATCCACCTCACCGCGACCGAGTTCGAACTGCTGCGCTTCCTCATGCGCAACCCCCGGCGGGTGCTCAGCAAGGCGCAGATCCTCGACCGCGTGTGGTCGTACGACTTCGGCGGCCAGGCCAACGTCGTCGAGCTCTACATCTCCTACCTGCGCCGGAAGATAGACGCGGGACGGGAGCCGATGATCCACACCCGGCGCGGAGCCGGCTATCTGATCAAGCCCGCCGCCTCATGAGCGGACGACGACGGCCGCGGGCGCAGAAGCGAGCAGGGCGAGCAGGCAAGCCGCGCACGCTGCGGACGCGGCTCGTCGTCGCGTCGGTCGTACTGATCGCCGTGATCTGCTCGGTGATCGGCACCGTGACGACACTGGCATTGCGGACCCATCTGTACGACCAGTTGGGCGACCAAGTCTTCGACGCGGGGAAGCGTCTCGCGGGCCCTCCGTTCGGCAGGGACAACGACCCGAACTCCGCGGCACTGGACCAGCTCGACAAGTTCGTCTCCTACGGACCGACGCAGGAGGACACCGTCGTCGCGAAGGTCGGCGCCGACGGCACGATCTCCAAGGCGGTCATCGCCAAGCAGGTGTCCGACGAGACCCGCCAGCAGATGAACCCCACACCGCTGACCAAGGACCAGAGTGCCGCGCTCGCCGACGTGTCCACGACGGGCAAGCACGCCGTGACCATCCCCGGCCTCGGCGACTACCTCGTGATGTACGTGCGGGGCAATGACGGCGCCGACTACTACGTCGCCCTGCCCACCGCCACGGTCGACAGCACCGTCAACACCCTGATCCTCGTGGAGATCAGCGTCACCGCCGCCGGTCTGGGCGCGGCCGTCATCGCCGGTTACGTCCTGGTCGGGCTCGCCACCCGCCCCCTTCGCAGGGTCGCCAACACCGCCACCCGGGTCTCCGAACTGCCTCTCCACACCGGCGAGGTGAACCTCAGCGAGCGGGTCCCCGAGGCGGAGTGCGATCCGCACACCGAGGTCGGCCAGGTCGGCTCCGCGCTCAACCGCATGCTGGACCACGTCCATGGCGCCCTGCACGCACGCCAGCAGAGCGAGATGCGGGTGCGCCAGTTCGTGGCCGACGCCAGCCACGAGCTGCGGACCCCGCTCGCGTCCATCCGCGGGTACGCCGAGCTCACCCGACGCGGCAGGGAAGAGGTCGGCCCCGACACCCGGCACGCCCTGGGCCGTATCGAGTCCGAGGCGGGCCGGATGACGCTGCTGGTGGAGGATCTGCTGCTGCTCGCGCGCCTGGACGCCGGGCGGCCGCTGCAGTTCGAGCAGACCGACCTCATCCCGCTCGTCGTGGACACCATCAGCGACGCCCGCGCGGCCGGCATGGACCACAACTGGCGCCTGGACCTGCCCGACGAACCCGCTCTCGTCTCCGGTGACGCGGCCCGCCTCCAGCAGGTGCTCATCAACCTGCTCGGCAACGCCCGCAAACACACCCCCGAGGGCACGACGGTCACCGCGCGGATCCAGCGGCGTGGTCCCTGGATGTGCGTGGACGTCGAGGACAACGGCCAGGGCATCCCCTCCGATCTGCTCCCGCACGTCTTCGAACGGTTCGCGCGCGGTGACTCCTCGCGCTCGCGTGCCTCCGGCTCGACGGGGCTTGGCCTCGCCATCGTGGAGGCCGTCGCGACCGCGCACGGCGGCGCCGTGACCGTCGACAGCGTTCCCGGGCGCACCGTGTTCACCATGCACCTGCCCGCCATCGGTCCCGTGGCCCCGCGTCCGGCGCCCGAAACGAACTGGCAATCGCACTCACAGGCACAGCACAGCGCCGCCATATGGGTGCAACAGGGGGCTTGACCAGAGTCGTTCACATGCGAACCGACTCTTCTCCCGGCACCCTGCCGGCGCGGGAGCACCTCCCGGCCGGCGACGCCGGTACGCCTGTCCTGGACGTAGTGATCCCCGTCTACAACGAGGAGAAGGACCTCCAGCCGTGTGTGCTGAGACTGCACGACCATCTCAAGCGCACGTTCCCGTACGCGTTCCGCATCACCATCGCGGACAACGCGTCGACGGACGCCACTCCCCTGGTGTCGCAGCGGCTGGAGGCGGAGATCCCGGAGGTCAAGGCCTTCCGGCTGGAGCAGAAGGGGCGCGGCCGGGCCCTACGGACCGTCTGGTCCGCCTCGGACGCCCCGATCCTCGCCTACATGGACGTGGACCTGTCCACCGACCTCAACGCCCTGCTGCCGCTGGTGGCCCCGCTGATCTCGGGCCACTCCGACCTGGCGATCGGCTCCCGGCTCGCCCGCAGCTCCCGGGTCGTACGCGGCCCCAAGCGCGAGTTCATCAGCCGCGCCTACAACCTCATCCTGCGCGGCTCGCTCCAGGCCCGTTTCTCCGACGCGCAGTGCGGCTTCAAGGCGATCCGGCGTGACGTGGCGCAGGTCCTGCTGCCGCTCGTCGAGGACACCGGCTGGTTCTTCGACACCGAGATGCTGGTCATCGCCGAGCGCGCGGGCCTTCGTATCCACGAAGTGCCCGTCGACTGGGTCGACGACCCCGACTCCACCGTCCACATCGTGAAGACGGCGACCGAGGACCTCAAGGGAGTCTGGCGGGTGGGCAAGGCCCTGGCGAGCGGATCGCTGCCGCTGGACCGGATCACCCGGCCGTTCGGCGACGACCCGCGCGACCGCGAGATCCAGGACGTGCCCAAGGGGCTGGCCCGCCAGCTCGTCGGGTTCTGCGTCGTCGGCGGTCTGTCGACCCTCTTCTACCTCGTGCTCTACAGCGCCTTCCGGCAGTTCGGTGGCTCCCAGATCGCCAACGCGCTGGCCCTGCTGGTCTCCGCGGTCGCCAACACCGCCGCCAACCGGCGTCTGACCTTCGGGGTGCGCGGGCGGGGCGGCGCCGTCCGGCACCAGGCGCAGGGCCTGGTCGTCTTCGGTATCGGCCTCGCGCTGACCAGCGGCTCGCTCGCCGCGCTCAACGCGGCCAGCAGCGACCCCGCGCACTCCACCGAACTGGCGGTGCTGATCGCCGCCAACCTCGCGGCGACCGTGCTGCGCTTCCTGCTCTTCAGGGCCTGGGTCTTCCCCGACCGCGACGACGACCAGCCCCGCACCACGGTGGTGGCCGGCCACCACCCGTCCTCGCCGACCTACTCCACCCAGCAGCCCTACGCGCCGCTGCCCCAGCGCCCCACCCCGCACCACCAGTACGCGACGGCGCCGCAGCCGTCGTACGAGACAACCGAGTTCCGCGCCGGTGAAGCCGCGGAGCAGCGCTCCTGGAGGGACGCCACCGTGCAGTTGCAGCCGGTGCGCCCGACCGACACCGACCCGAGGAACTCCTGATGACCACGCAGACCGATCATCCGACCCGGCAGGGTTCCGGGTGGGGTCCGGCGGCGACGGCCCCCGAGGCGCCGGTCGCTCCCCCGGCCCCCGAGTCCGGCGAACCCCAGCAGCCCTTCGCGCGGAGACTGTGGCGCGGCCGCCCCGAGGACCCGCGCTGGGCACGCCCCGCCTTCTGGGGCCTGCTGCTCGCCACCGCGGCGCTCTACTTCTACAACCTGAGCGCCTCCGGCTACGCGAACTCCTTCTACTCGGCGGCCGTCCAGGCCGGCACCAAGAGCTGGAAGGCGATGTTCTTCGGCTCGCTGGACGCGGGCAACGCCATCACCGTCGACAAGCCCTCGGCCTTCCTGTGGCCGATGGAGATCGCGGCCAGAATCTTCGGCCTGAACTCGTGGACGATCCTCGGCCCCGAGGTCCTCATGGGTGTCGGCACGGTCGCCGTCGTCTACGCGTCCGTGCGCCGCCGGTTCAGCCCCGGGGCCGGTCTGATCGCGGGCGCCGTGCTGGCGCTCACCCCCGTCGCGGCGCTGATGTTCCGGTTCAACAACCCGGACGCCATGCTGGCCCTGCTGATGGCGCTGGCCTGCTACTTCGTCGTCCGTGCCATCGAGGACGGCAAGACGAAGTGGCTGGTGTGGGCGGGTGTCGCGATCGGCTTCGCGTTCCTCGCGAAGACCCTTCAGGCCTTCCTGATCCTGCCGTCGCTGGCGATCGTGTACGCGGTCTGCGCGCCGGTCTCCCTGAAGAAGCGCTTCGGCCAGCTGGCCGCCGCGACCGGTGCCCTGGTCGTCTCCGGCGGCTGGTGGGTCGCGATCGTCGAGCTGTGGCCGGCCTCCTCCCGCCCCTACATCGGCGGCTCGCAGAACAACTCCTTCCTCGAGCTGACCTTCGGCTACAACGGCCTCGGCCGCCTCAGCGGCGACGAGACCGGCAGCGTGGGCGGCGGAGGCGGCGGCACCGGCACCGGCCAGTGGGGCGAGACCGGCTGGAACCGGATGTTCAACTCCGAGATCGGCTCCCAGATCTCCTGGCTGCTGCCGGCCGCGCTGATCCTGCTGGTCGCGGGCCTGGTGGCGACGCGCAAGCTCAAGCGGACGTCGGTGACCCGCGGTTCGTTCCTCGTCTGGGGCGGCTCGCTGCTGATCACCCTGGTGGTCTTCAGCTTCATGGCGGGCATCTTCCACCAGTACTACACGATCGCCCTGGCCCCCTACATCGCCGCCGTGGTCGGCATGGGCGCCGGGATCCTGTGGGAGAGGCGCGCCGAGATGTGGGCCCCGCTCACCCTCGCGGCCGCGGTCGTGGCGAGCAGCGCGTGGGGGTACGTCCTCCTCAACCGCACCCCCGACTATCTGCCCTGGCTGAAGTGGCTGGTCCTCATCGGCGGCCTGGTCGCCGCGCTCGGCCTGATCTTCGTGGCCAGGCTCGGCCGGCAACTGGCGCTCGGTGCCGCGGCCCTGGGCATCGTGGCCGCGCTGGCCGGTCCGACGGCGTACACCCTGAGCACGGTGAACTCCGCGCACACCGGGTCCATCCCGACGGCCGGTCCCGCGGGCGCGAGCATGATGGGCGGCGGTCCCGGTGGCGGCGGGCGCGGCGGCTTCGGCGGCGGCACCGGCGGCCCGGGCGGCCAGACCCGGAACGGCAACGGCACCCAGGGCCAGGGCTTCCCGGGCGGCGGCACGGGCGGTACCGGTGGCACCGGCGGCTTCGGCGGCGGGATGCCCGGCCAGAACGGCAACACCCAGGGCAACGGCACCACGCAGAACCAGCAGGGCGGGATGCCCGGCGGCACCGCGGGTGACGGCGGCGGCATGGGCGGTGGCGGCGGGGTCGGCGGCCTGCTCAACGGCGCGTCCGTCTCCGCCGAGGCCAAGAAGCTGCTGAAGGCCGACGCGGACGACTACACCTGGGCGGCGGCCGCGATCGGCGCCCAGAACGCGGCGAGCTACCAGCTGGCCACCGACGAGTCCGTGATGGCGATCGGCGGCTTCAACGGCACCGACCCGTCCCCGACGCTGGCCCAGTTCAAGGAGTACGTGGCGGACGGAAGGATCCACTACTTCATCTCCAGCGGCTCCGGCGGTGGCATGGGCGGCAGCAGCAGCGGTACGTCCTCGCAGATCACCTCGTGGGTCGAGGCCACCTTCAAGAAGGTGACGGTCGGTTCGGCCACCTTCTACGACCTCACCCAGAAGGCGAGCGGCTGACGCAGGACCGGAAGAGGGCGGAGGGGCGGCGACCACGCGGGTCGCCGCCCCTCCGCCATGTCCACGGCCGCAAAGCTTGTTGTACGGCGTATAGGAAACGTTCTACGGTGTACGGCATGTCCGCTCCCGCATCCGTCACCGTCTCCCAGGCCCATCCCCAGCGCTGGCTGATACTCGGCGTCATCTGTCTCGCGCAGCTGACCGTGCTGCTCGACAACACCGTCCTGAACGTCGCGATCCCCTCGCTCACCCGGGAACTGGGCGCGGCCACCTCCGACATCCAGTGGATGATCAACGCGTATTCGCTGGTGCAGTCCGGTCTGCTGCTCACCGCGGGCAGCGCCGCCGACCGCTACGGCCGCAAGAAGCTGCTGATGGCGGGCCTGGCCCTGTTCGGCGTCGGCTCCCTGGTGGCCGGTCTCGCCACCACCAGCGAACAGCTGATCGCGGCGCGCGCGGGCATGGGCGTCGGCGGCGCGCTCCTCATCACCACCACGCTCGCCGTCGTGGTCCAGATCTTCGACGACAGCGAACGCGTGAAGGCGATCGGCCTCTGGTCGACGGTCAACTCGCTCGGCTTCGCCACAGGACCGCTGCTCGGCGGTGTGCTGCTCGACCACTTCTGGTGGGGCGCGATCTTCCTCGTCAACATCCCGGTCGCGGCCATCGGCCTGGTGGCCGTCCTGGCGCTGGTGCCCGAGTCCAAGAACCCGCAGGGCGACCGCCCCGACCTGCTCGGCGCACTGCTGTCCACGATCGGCATGACGAGCGTCGTCTACGCGATCATCTCCGGCCCGGACCACGGCTGGACCTCCGCCACCACCCTCACCTCCGCCGCGGTCGGAGCCGTGGTGCTGACCGGGTTCGCCGTATGGGAACTGCGCGCCCCCTACCCCATGCTGGACATGCACTTCTTCCGCAACCAGCGGTTCACCGGGGCCGTCGCGGGCGCGATCCTCGTCGCCTTCGGCATGGCGGGCTCGCTCTTCCTGCTCACGCAGCACCTGCAGTTCGTCCTCGGATACGACCCGTTGCAGGCCGGACTGCGGACCGCGCCGTTCGCCCTCACCATCGTCGCCCTCAACCTCACCGGGGTCAGCGCGAAGCTCCTGCCCAGGGCCGGCACACCACTCACCATCGCCCTCGGGATGACCTGTCTGGCGGTGGGCCTCGCGGCGATCGCCGTGCTCGGCCGTCACGGGTACGGCGGCATGCTGGCCGGCCTGGTCGTCATGGGCGCCGGGGTCGCCTTCGCGATGCCGGCCATGGCCAACGCCGTCATGAGCGCCATCCCTCGGGAGAAGGCGGGGGTGGGGGCCGGTATCAACGGCACGCTCGCCGAGTTCGGACAGGGGCTCGGGGTCGCGGTGCTCGGCGCGGTGCTGAACTCCCGCTTCGCGGCGCTGGTCCCGGTGGCGGCGGCGTCCTTGCCGGCGGCGCTGGCGCAGGCCGACTCGGCAGCGGAGCGGGCGCGGATCACCGAGGCGTTCGCCTCCGGACTGGAGAGCAGCCAGTTGGTGGGGGCGGGCGCCGTGCTGCTGGGCGGAGTGGTCGCCGCGGTGTTGCTGCGGCGGGTTGAGCGGGCAGAGGGAGCCTAGGAGCTCCGGGCTTCGGACCGTCGTCGGGTGCGAGTCCGTCGGGGCTGGTCGCGCCCACGCGGCGGGGCCGCACACCGATACGGTTCGTGCACCGGAAAGGCCTAGCATCTTCGCAAGTGGACGGATGTACTCGAAAGGTGCGCCATGCCTAACGCAGGCCAGAAGGCCTCGAGTCGGACCAGTGTGTGGCTGGAGGGCAAGGTGCGCCGGGGCGGGCGCGGCGGCGGGCAGCCCTCGGGACTCGACCGGGACCGGATCACCGAGGTGACGGTCCGTCTCCTGGACGCCGAAGGGCTGGCCAAGTTCTCCATGCGCCGGCTGGCCGCCGAGCTGAACGTGACCGCGATGTCCGTCTACTGGTATGTCGACACCAAGGACGACCTCCTCGAACTCGCCCTGGACGCGGCCTTCGGCGAACTGGAGCTGCCGGACCCGGAGGCCGACGAGGACTGGCGGGACCAACTGCGCACGGTGGCCAGGGAGTACCGGGGCCTGCTGGTCCGGCACCCCTGGATCTCACCGCTGGCCGGCACCTTCCTCAACATCGGCCCCCACTCCCTGGCGTTCTCCCGGATCGTGCACCGGGTCGTCCGCAAGACCGGCCTGCCCGCACACGGCATCACGGGCGCGATCTCCGCCGTCTTCCAGTTCGTCTACGGCTTCGGCACCATCGAGGGCCACTTCATCGCCCGCTCCGCACAGGCAGGCATGACCCAGGAGGCCTACTTCCGCCACGCCATGACCACCGCCACCCGGTCCCCCGGCGCCGCGGAGATCCTCAAGGAGAACGAGGAGATCATGGCGGCGAGGGGAGGCGACACGGTGGAGGAGATGAGGGACAGGGACTTCACGTTCGCCCTGGACCTGTGGATCAAGGGAATCGAGGCGATGGTCGAACCCGCTTAGGGCGCCGACCCAGGGCCCCTCAGGCGTCCGGCGAGGCCAACCGCTCAGGAAATCCACCGGTGGCCACAGGACCCCACCGCACCGGCGTCACCCGGATGATCGACTTGCCCTGCTTCACCATCGCAGCCCGGTACTCGTCCCAGTCGGGGTGCTCACCGGCGATGTTCCGGTAGTACTCCACCAGCGGCTCCACGGACTCCGGCGGGTCGATGACCTCCGCGGTCCCGTCGACCTGCACCCACGGTCCGTTCCAGTCGTCGCTCAGCACGATCACGCTGACCTGGGAGTCCCGCTTCGCGTTCCGCGTCTTGGCCCGCTCGGGGTACGTCGAGACGACGATCCGTCCGGAGTCGTCCACTCCGCAGGTCAACGGCGAGGCCTGCGGTGACCCGTCCCCCCGCCGCGTCAGCAGGATCGCCCGGTGCCGGGGCCGTACGAAGTCCAGCAACTCGTCCAGCGAGACGGCCTTGTTGGTCGCAATGTTCGGTGCCATGACGTCAGCCTAGTTGGAGTGCCACGGCGTTCCAGTGCACCGCGTCACGGCCGAGTCGGTCCGCTTTCTCGTCCACGATCCGCAGCAGGTTCAGCCCCGCGTCCGCCCCGTGCCCGGCGACCTCCTCCGGCGCGATGTCGAACATCCGCCGGTCCACCGGTGGCTCACCGCGCCGCAGGGTGAGCGCCCGCGCGGGCGCCTGAGCCAGCAGATCCAGCAGCGCCTCGTGCACCGACTCGAAGGAAACGCTCTCGTATACCCTTCCCAGCCGCTGCGCCGACTCGGCGTAGTAGGCCTGCACCGTTCCTGTGGACTGAGCAGAGTGAGTCCGTTCAGCCGCGCGCCCCGAACGGTCTTGGGCGAGCTGGTCCCCGGCGTACTCGACCCCGGGGCGGCGACACGCATCCTGTGCGTGGTCCGGGCCCGGGAGGCCAGTTCCCTTACGACCTGGCAGGTCGGTACGGCCAGAGGCGACGGGGAGGCCCTGAACCATCCTCTGGTGGAGCAGGGGCCCCGCACGCTGACGCCGCACCTGGTGTCCCAGGTCGCACGACCACGCTAGCCCGGACAGCCCAGGGCGCCGCAAGCCCGGAAGCGGACGATCACACGATCGAGCTAATGCCGACTTGTGCGCACTCCGTGGTGAGCAGCACCAACCCCCGCGGTTCGCTCCATGCCAGAACGGTACGACCCGCCACTGACAACGCCCTCAGGCCTGCGGCAGCGACTCCCCCTGCACCGCCTGGACATCGAGCTCGACCTTCAGCGTCGTACCGATCGCCGCGATCCCCGCCTGCACGACCTGGTTGTAGTTCATGGCGAAGTCCTCCCGCCGCAGCTGGGTGGTGGCCCGGAAGGCGGCACGGGTCCCGCCCCAGGGGTCGGCCCCCGTCCCCAGGTACGCGAGGTCCAGGTCGACGGGGCGTACGACACCACGCATCGCCAGTTCACCCCGCACGGTCCACCGGTCCGTACCGGCCACGTCCAGCCCGGTGGACCGGTACGTGATCTCCGGGTACCGCTCGACGTCCAGGAAGTCCGCCGACCGCAGGTGCTCGTCCCGCATCGCGTTCCCCGTGTCGATGGATGCCGCCCGGATCACCGCCTCCACCCGCGACTTGGTCACGTCGTCCGGGGCGACCTCGATCGCCGCCGTGAAGTCGGTGAAGCGGCCGTGCACGCTGGAGATGCCCAGGTGCTGGGCGACCGCGCTCACGCCGGAGTGGGCCGGGTCCACGGTCCAGGGTCCCGGCGGCGGAAGTTCCGCCCCGCCGATACGGGCCAGTGTGACCGTGCCGACCTCGGCCCGGCCGCTCGCGGTGACGATCGCGCTCGACGCGGCGGGCGCGTAGCCGACGGCCGTGACGATGACGGTGTACGGCCCCGGCTCCAGCGGTGTGCCGTCCCGTACCGCCCCTTCGGCGTCCGCCTCCGCGCGCAGTACCTGCGTCCCGGTCATGTCCGTCACCGTGACGACCGCGTGCGACACGGCCCATCCGTCCCGGGTCCGGATCCTCGCGCTCAGTCCCATTTCACGTAACTCCTCGAAGAAGACCGGCCCGTGGCGGGAGCGCACCTCCGCTCGGAGCGCGCTCCCTGCCACGGGCCGGAGTCGGTGGACTACTCGCCGGGGTGGGCGAGTTCGATGTCGTGGCCGTCGACCGCGGGGCCGTTCACCGTCAGGGCCGTCGCCTGCGGCGGGTAGCCCGTGGCGATGACCGTGTACTCGCCGCCGTCCAGGTCGGTGAAGGCGTACGCCCCGTCCGTCCCCGTGGTGGCGGTACCGACCACGTTGCCCGCCGCGTCCACGAGGGTGACCCGCGCGTCGGCCAGCGGACCGTGCGGCGCCCGTACGACACCCTGGAGGCGGGCCCCCGAGTCGAGGTCGACCTCGATGCGGGTGACGCCGGTGCCGCCGACCTCGACGGGCAGTGCGCGCGGCCGGAACCCGGCGGCGTTCACCGCGACGGTCACCGCACCCGGCACCAGCTCACCGAAGGCGAACTCGCCATGCTCACCGGTGGTCCCGGTGGCCAGCAGATCGCCCCGCACATCGGTGACGATCACCATCGCGTCCTTGACCGGCTCCCCGCTCTGCGCGGCCCGCACGAGCCCGTTCAGCCCGCTGGTGCCGCTGAGGAGGACGTCGTAGGCCACCGGCTCGCCGTTCACGAGCACCGTGGACGCCTGCGGCTGGAAGCCGTCGGCGGAGGCGATCAGGACGTACGACCCCACGCTCGGCGCCTCGACCGCGTAGGAACCGTCGGCCTGGGTCACCGACCGGCCCAGCTGCCGTCCCGCGAGCGAGATCAGCGTGACCGCGGCCTGTGGGACCGGCGCGCTCTCGTTGCCGCGCACGAAGCCGCGGACCGGGATGCCGCCGGAGCCGGCCGAGGACTCCTCGGGGCGGGTCAGGGTGGCGACGGCGGACAGCCGCTGCGTGCCGTCGGGAGCGGTCTCGGTGTCGGAGGTGGTCGTGGCCCAGGTGGGCGTGTGCCCGGCAGCCGGAACAGCGGCTTCCGCGGGGGTCGCGGCCTCCGTGGGGGCCTCGGCCGGCGAGTCCTCGCCGGCCGCCTGCGCCAGTGCGCCCTTGGTCTTCAGCGGAACCTCCTTGATGAACAGGGTGATCAGGAACGCGACGGCCGCCAGGGCACCGGCGATCAGGAAGACGTCTGCGATGCCGTGGCCGTAGGAGCTCTCCATGAGCGTGCGCACCGGGGCCGGCAGCTTGCCCAGGTCCGGGATGCTGTCGGTGGACGAGCCGGTACCGGACAGGGCGGCCCGGTACTTGGGGTCGAGGGCGGCGACGCCGTCGGTGACGTAGTGCGAGATCCGGTGGGACATGACCGCGCCGAGCGCGGAGACGCCGACCGCACCACCGAGGGAACGGAAGAAGGTGACCGTCGAGCTGGCCGAGCCGAGGTCGCTCGGGTCGACCTGGTTCTGGGTGCACAGCACCAGGTTCTGCATCATCATGCCGATGCCGAGACCCAGCAGGGCCATGAAGATGGCCATCTTCCAGTAGTCCGTGTCGTACCGGATGGTGCCCAGCAGGCCCAGTCCGGCCGTCACCAGCACACCACCGCTGACCAGCCACGCCTTCCAGCGTCCGGTGCGGGTGATGAACTGCCCTGAGACGGTGGAGGAGACGAACAGACCACCGATCATCGGGATGGTCATCACACCCGACATCGTCGGGGACTTGTCGCGGGCGAGCTGGAAGTACTGGCTGAAGAACACGGTGCCGGTGAACATCGCGACACCGACGAAGAGGGAGGCCAGCGAGGCCAGGGTGATGGTGCGGTTGCGGAACAGCCGCAGCGGAATGATCGGCTCGCGCGCCTTGGACTCGACAAGCACGAAGACCAGGCCGAGGACGATCGAACCGCCGACCATCGCGTACGTCTGCCAGGAGATCCAGTCGTACTTGTCACCGGCGAACGTGACCCAGACCAGCAGCAGCGAGACGGCCGCGGCGACGAAGAACGCGCCGGCCCAGTCGACCTTGACGTCCCGCTTCACGACGGGCAGGTGCAGAGTCTTCTGCAGCAGGATCAGCGCGATCACGGCGAAGGGGACGCCGACGTAGAAGCACCAGCGCCAGCCCAGCCACGAGGTGTCGGTGATGACACCGCCGAGCAGCGGGCCGCCGACGGTGGCGACGGCGAAGGTCGCGCCGATGTAGCCGGAGTAACGGCCGCGCTCGCGCGGGGAGATCATCGCGGCCATGACGATCTGCGCGAGGGCGGACAGACCGCCGACGCCGATGCCCTGGACGACACGGCAGGCGATCAGCATGCCGGCGTTCTGCGACAGACCGGCTGCCGCCGATCCCAGCACGTAGATGACCAGGGCTATCTGGACGAGCGCCTTCTTGCTGTACAGGTCGGACAGCTTGCCCCACAGCGGGGTGGTCGCGGTCATGGCCAGCAGCGAGGCGGTGACGACCCAGGTGTAGGCGGACTGGCCGCCGCCGAGGTCGCCGATGATGTGCGGCAGGGCGTTGGTGACGATCGTCGACGACAGGATCGCCACGAACATGCCGAGCAGCAGGCCGGAGATGGCCTCCATGATCTGCCGGTGCGTCATGGGGGCGTGCTCGGTGGCGCCTCCCCCGTGCTTGGCGTGAGCCCGCACACCGGTTGGTGTGGTCGTTGCCATGGGCTTCCTTCTCTTACTGGGTGGTCGCGGGTGTACGGGTGATCTGTTCGAGTACGGGGGAAACTGGCGGCCTCGGCTCGGGGCCGTGGGCGCGGGTGTCGTCGAAGCTCGCCCGGAGGCGGGCCATCAGCGCGGTCAGCTGGGTGACCTCGTCGTCGCTCCAGTCGCTCAGCCGTTCGGCGAGCAGCCGGCAGGTCCGACGGGACAGCTGGTCCAGGAGCGCCTGGCCGGCCGGCGTGAGCCGCAGGATGCGGGAGCGCTTGTCCGCCGGGTCGGGGGAGCGTTCGATCCAGCCGCGCTCGGCGACGTGCGCCACGTGCCGGCTGGTCACGGACATGTCCACGGCGAGCAGCTCGGAGAGCTTGCTCATGCGCATGTCTCCGTAGCGCCCGAGCAGGGTCAGCACGGCGGCGGAACCGGAGGGGCACTCGGACGGCATCATCCGACCGATCTCCCTCTTCACGGCGCCGAAGGCACTGAACTGACGGATCAGCTCCTCGTATCGCGCCTGCTCGGCCATCACGCCTCCCGTATTCGTTGCTTAGGGCAACCATAGGCGTGCTTGGTTGCTACAGGCAAATAAAACGGGGTAGGGGCGCCATAAAAACTTGGCAAAGGCAAGTATTGCGAACGTAAACCTGCGGGTGGGGGGTCGTACTACGCCCTTGTGCCCCGCACTTGGGCCCGGCTCCCGGATTCGCTAGGGTCTCTGGGCATGGCTGAGAACCAGGTCCCCCAGGGCAACCACGACCCCGCCGGCAGCACCCAGATGTTCCGCGCGTTCGTCGACGAGGGCCCGCAGGGCCGCCGCCAGCAGACCGCTCCCGCGTCATCGGGCGGCCCGCGTGTCGGGCTCATCCTCGGCGTGGTGGTCGCAGTGGCGATCGTCGCGGCGGTGGCGTGGCTGGCGCTGAAGTAACGGGGCGGGTGCCTGTGCCTGCGGCGGGCTGTGCGGGTTCGGTGGGGGCGGGCGTTTTTTGCGCAGTTCCCCGCGCCCCTGATGCCTGCGGCGGCCCGTTTCGGCTTCGGTGGGGGCGGGTGTAGCGCGTGGGGTTCGGTGGGTGGGTCGGGGCCGGGGTGGGGGGTGTCCGTCCTCGGTCCGGCGGTTGCTGTTGCTTCGGCTGTGCTCGGTAACGGACGCCGGCCGCTGCGGGCGGGCACCCCCCACCCCGTCCCCTGCGCGCCGTACGCGGCCAACGGCCCGTCGTGGCGCACGGTGCGGCCAGCGGTCCGTAGGGATGCCGGAGCAGGCGGACGGTCCGTCGCGGCGCGCAGGGGGCGAATGGTCCTGGTGGTGCGCGAGGTGGTCGACGGTCCGTCCTGGCGCGGGTGACTTCACCCACCTAGGGGCGCGGGGAACTGCGCGACCAGCCCCCACCGGGCCGCAGCCGCCCGACAACCGAACTCGGCACCCCCGTAGGCGCCCCGCCCAAGCCCAGCGCAGCTGACCGCAGTCGTCCTACGGCCTGGCCGGGCGCCCCCTCTCGGGTGCGCCCGGGTCGGGCGGTCAGTCTGAGATGAGGCCCTCGCGCAGCTGCGCCAGCGTGCGGGTCAGCAGACGGGAGACGTGCATCTGGGAGATGCCGACCTCCTCGCCGATCTGTGACTGCGTCATGTTGGCGAAGAAGCGCAGCATGATGATCTGCCGCTCCCGGGGCGGGAGCTTGGCCAGCAGCGGCTTCAGGGACTCCCGGTACTCGACGCCCTCCAGGGCCGTGTCCTCGTAGCCGAGGCGGTCCGCGAGGGAGCCCTCGCCGCCGTCGTCCTCGGGGGCCGGGGAGTCCAGCGAGGAGGCGGTGTAGGCGTTGCCGACCGCGAGGCCGTCGACGACGTCCTCCTCGGACACGCCCAGCACGGTGGCGAGTTCGGCCACCGTCGGAGAGCGGTCCAGCTTCTGGGAGAGCTCGTCGCTGGCCTTGGTGAGGGCCAGCCGCAGCTCCTGGAGGCGGCGCGGGACGCGCACCGACCACGAGGTGTCGCGGAAGAACCGCTTGATCTCGCCGACGACGGTCGGCATCGCGAAGGTCGGGAACTCCACACCGCGTTCGCAGTCGAAGCGGTCGATCGCCTTGATCAGGCCGATGGTGCCGACCTGGACGATGTCCTCCATCGGCTCGTTGCGCGAGCGGAAGCGGGCCGCCGCGTAGCGCACCAGTGGGAGGTTGAGTTCGATGAGGGTGTCCCGGACGTAGGCGCGCTCCGGGCTGTTCTCGTCGAGTGCGGCGAGCCGCAGGAAGAGGGAGCGGGACAGGGTGCGGGTGTCGATGGCTCCGGACACCGTCGGGGGAGTCGGGAGGACCGGGGCCGGTGCGGCCTCGACGGCCGTGATGACGTCGAGCACTGGCTCGGCCTCGCTCTTCGTGAGCGTAAGCACCTTCGAGCTGCCCTGATCTGCGGACATGCCACCCCCTTTGGGTCGCGGGACGGTCGTGGCGAACGCCCCGGGTGGAACGTCAGCCTTCACCTGAATACCGGTGCCGAAGCCTCGGCAAACGCGCTTCCCGCAGAATGTCACATGTCGGCAACACGCTGTAGTGACATGTCGACATGTGAGACCCGAATACGCCCTGGATAAAGGGGGTCTGACGGTTTTTCGGCGCAGAAGGGTTGGGAACGGCGCTGGTGAGCGATTCGCTCGTGCCGGTTACGCCTCGATACTGCTTGCGAACTGGGGTGTTCCGGAACGTGCGACCGTGCGCCCCTTATGCATCGGCCTAAGCGTCGATCCGATTGGCGGATCGCAGCCGCTGGAAGCTACGCGCGAGTAGCCTCGAAACGTGCATCTGCGAGACGCCGAGTTCCGCGCTGATTTGTGACTGGGTGAGATTGCTGTAGTAGCGCAGCAGCAGGATTCGCTGTTCCCGTTCCGGGAGTTGCACCAGGAGATGACGGACCAGGTCGCGGTGCTCCACGCCGTCCAGCGCCGGGTCCTCGTAGCCGAGCCGGTCGAGCAGGCCCGGCAGCCCGTCGCCCTCCTGGGCCGCCTCGAGCGAGGTGGCGTGGTACGACCGTCCGGCCTCGATGCAGGACAGCACCTCGTCCTCGGTGATGCGCAGCCGCTCGGCGATCTCGGCGGTCGACGGGGTCCGTCCGAAGGCGGTCGTCAGGTCCTCCGTCGCGCCGTTGACCTGCACCCACAGCTCGTGCAGCCGGCGCGGGACGTGGACCGTACGGACGTTGTCGCGGAAGTACCGCTTGATCTCGCCGACGACGGTCGGCATCGCGAAGGTCGGGAACTGCACGCCCCGGTCCGGGTCGAAGCGGTCGATCGCGTTGATGAGCCCGATGGTGCCGACCTGGATCACGTCCTCCATCGGCTCGTTGCGGGAGCGGAAGCGGGCGGCCGCGTAACGCACGAGCGGGAGGTTGGCCTCGATGAGCGCCGCCCGCACCCGGCTGTGCTCCGGCGTGCCCGGCTGAAGCCCTTTCAACTGACCGAAGAGCACCTGGGTGAGCGCCCGGGTGTCGGCGCCGCGGCTGCGTGGAGCGGCCTCCTGGGGGGCCTCCTGGGGAGGCGCGGTACTGGCCGACACGGTCAACGCCACCTCTTCGTTGATCAACCCATCCGTCAAAAGCGGTCATAGCATCACAAGACATGTGCACTGTGTGCAAGCACCGCATACGTTGGGTTACGCCGTGTTGAGGGGCAAGTTGGGGTGGACGACACAGAAAAGCCCCCCGCCGTTCCCGGTGGGAGGCTTCGGAGCGCTCGGGCTCAGTACGCGTAGTCCGCGATCACCCAGGTGGCGAACTCCTTCCACAGCGCCACACCCGCCTGGTGCTCCGGGTGCTCGACGTACGTCCGCAGCGCGGTCGCGTCCTCGAAGCCGGAGTTGATGGCGAAGTCGTAGGCGATGGGCCGGTCGCTGAGGTTCCAGCCCAGCTCCCAGAAGCGGATCTCGGGGATCTTGCCGTCCAGTGCGCGGAAGGCCTCGACTCCCGCCACCACGCGGGGGTCGTCGCGCTCGACGCCCTCGTCGAGCTTGAAGAGGACGAGGTGGCGGATCATGGGCGCTCCTTGGGTGTGTCAGTGCGCCCCGTCGGCCAGCCAGGTGAAGAAGTCGCCGACGGCCTTGGCGGCGTCCGATATGCCCTCGAACCCTATCTGCACGTAGCCGGCGGCCGTTTCCGGGTCCGTGATGATCACGTACAGGATGAAGACCACGAGCACATAGACGGCGATCTTCTTTCCGTTCACCGCCACCGCGGCCTCCCCCGCTCCTGATGTTTCTGTTGCTTCTGCGGCGCGAGTGTAACCGGGTGATCAGAACGCACGAAGGGCCCCGTCTCTCGACGGGGCCCTTCTCAAGCGGTAGCGGAGGGATTTGAACCCTCGGTGACTTGCGCCACACTCGCTTTCGAGGCGAGCTCCTTCGGCCGCTCGGACACGCTACCGAGGGAGACCTTACAGCAAGGTGGGGCGTGCTTTGAAATCGGAATTCAGCGCTCGCGGAAGAACTCCGTGAGGAGCCCGGCGCACTCCTCAGCGAGGACACCTTCGACGACTTCGGGCCGGTGGTTGAGGCGCCGGTCGCGGACGACGTCCCACAGGGAACCGGCCGCGCCCGCCTTTTCGTCCCGGGCGCCGTAGACCACCCGGTCCACCCGGGACTGGACGATCGCGCCCGCGCACATCGTGCAGGGCTCCAGCGTGACGACGAGCGTGCAGCCGGTCAGCCGCCACTCGCCGAGCTCCACTGCCGCCCTCCTGATCGCGAGGACCTCCGCGTGCGCGGTCGGATCGCCGCCGGCCTCGCGTTCGTTGTGGCCGGCCGCGAGCACGGTCGTACCGTCCGGGGACAGTACGACGGCGCCCACCGGCACGTCCGGGCCCGCCTTGCCGGCCTCCTCCAGGGCGAGCCGCATCGCGGCCCGCCAGCGGTCACGTACCGGATCTGCCGCGGGGGTTCCGGTCAGCGGACGGTCTCCAGAACCTCCGAGGCGCCCAGGGATTCGGCGATCTCGGTGACGGCGTCCTCCGACAGGGACTTCAGCTGTTTCTCGCTGACCCCCAGGTCGTCGAGGACCTGGGCGTCGCCGACCGGGCCGTGCGGCACGATCTCTCCGGAGACGCCCGCCTCGGCGGCGGGGGTGTCGTCGTCGTCCTCGTCCTCACCGTCCTCGGTGCCGTCGAGGTCGAGGGCGTCGAGGTCCGGGTCGTCGTCGCCGGGCTCCTTTCCGAGCAGTTCGTCGGTGAGCAGGATCTCGCCGTACGAGCTGCGGGCAGCGGCGGCGGCGTCCGAGACGTAGATGCGAGGATCCTCCTCGCCGTCGATGCGGACGACGCCGAACCAAGCGTCCTCCTGCTCGATCAGTACGAGCACCGTGTCGTCCTCGGCCGCGGCTTCCCGGGCGAGGTCGGCCAGATCCGACAGGGTCTCCACATCGTCGAGCTCTGTGTCGCTCGCTTCCCACCCGTCTTCGGTGCGCGCGAGCAGTGCGGCGAAGTACACCGTGACTCTCCCACTGGTCATAGGCGTGCCGGTTGGGGGTCCCCCCGGCGGAGGTTGTGGGCGGGTAGAGCTCGGCTCCGAGTCCCGCCCACTCGGAATCGTGGCAGAAACAAGGCGTTCAGGGGACGTCTTCGGCACCCTGTGTCCGGTGGTTTTGATCGCACGTGCGTCGGCACGTCGGTGAAGGACTCACCAGCGCACTCGTCGCCGCCACGAGCGGGATCGTACGCGGCTTTCCCAAGAGCCCGTGCACGGCCACCTGTTCAGCGCACCGTGGGTGCGCCGCCGGTGCGCCGACGGGCTCGGGGCGCGCGTATCTTCGTTACCAGCGGAAGGTCCGCATACGCATCGCGTGTCGCAGCCGGGCCACCTTCGCTCGGCGTGGCTGCACCCGGTCACGCAGTTCTCTGGCCTCCGCGAGATCGCGCAGGAACTGCGCGCGACGGCGCCGGCGCGCGGCGTCGGTCTCCTGTGACGACGGTTCATGCTCAGGCAGGTCAGGCATCGGTTCACCACCCCAGTCCGTCCCTCCCACTTTCCCCCGGTCGGACGGTTTGACGCCAGCGCGAGGGGTGCGGTCGACCCGGCTACTGTTGTGGCCATGCGTCTCCACGTCGTCGACCACCCTCTGGTCGCACACAAACTCACCGCGTTGCGCGACCAGCGCACCGACTCCGCGACCTTCCGTCGTCTCGCCGACGAGCTGGTCACCCTGCTCGCGTACGAGGCCACGCGCGACGTGCGGACCGAGGCGGTCGACATCCGGACACCGGTCGCCCCCACGACCGGTGTGAAGCTGTCGTATCCGCGCCCGCTGGTGGTGCCGATCCTCCGTGCCGGGCTCGGCATGCTGGACGGCATGGTGCGTCTGCTGCCGACCGCCGAGGTGGGTTTCCTCGGCATGATCCGCAACGAGGAGACGCTGCAGGCCACCACGTACGCCGCGCGTATGCCGGAGGACCTCTCCGGGCGGCAGGTCTACGTCCTCGACCCGATGCTCGCGACCGGTGGCACTCTGGTCGCGGCGATCCGTGAGCTGATCAAGCGCGGCGCGGACGATGTGACGGCGGTGGTTCTGCTGGCCGCCCCGGAGGGCGTGGAGATCATGGAGCGCGAGCTGGCGGGGACTCCGGTCACGGTGGTGACGGCCGCGGTCGACGACCATCTCAACGAGCATGGCTACATCGTCCCGGGCCTTGGGGACGCGGGGGATCGGCTGTACGGGGCGGCGGAGTAGCGGCGCTGGCTGCGGGTGCGTGGGGGTGGGCGTTTTGCGCAGTTCCCCGCGCCCCTGGGTGCCTGCGGCGGCCTGTTTCGGTCCGGTGGGGGCCTTTGTAGCGCGTGAGGGTGTGCTGTGGGTCGGGGCCGGGGTGGGGGGTGTCCGTCCTCGGTCCGGCGATTCGGCTGCTTCAACAGTGCTCGGTGACGGACGCCGGCCGCTGCGGGCGGACACCCCCCACCCCGTCCCCTTCTCGCCGTACGCGGCGAACGGTCCGTCGTGGCGCGCCGTGGGGCGAATGGTCCGTCGTGGCGCGCCGTGGGGCGAATGGTCCGTCGTGGCGCGCCGTGGGGCGAATGGTCCGTCGTGGCGCGCCGTGCGGTGAACGGTCCGTCGTGGCGGGGGTGACTGCAACTCCTTAGGGGCGCGGGGAACTGCGCGACCAGCCCCCACCGGGCCGCAGCCGCCCGACAACCGAACCCGGCACCCCCGTAAGCGCCCAGCCCTACGACACCTCAGCAGCTCTTCTTCGATGCCGTAGGCGTCGGGTGGGGGGCGCTCAGCGCGGTCAGTGCCTTGTCTGCGGCCGCCTTGCTGGTGAGGCTCTTGAAGCCCGTCCCGATGATCAGGTCGACCTCGGCGCCCTTGCGGGTGTCCGTGCGGGTCTCGGCGGCGGCCAGCTGCGTCGCGAGGACCGGTAGTGAGGTCTTGAGGGCGGACGACGGACCGAGCACAATCCCCGTGCCCTTGACCTTCTTGTCGTAGGTCGCCGTCGCGTTGCCCACGTCGCCGATCTTGAAGCCCCGCTTCTTGAGCTCGTCCGCCGTCTTCTTGGCGAGCCCACCGCGAGCCGTGGCGTTCAGGACGTTGACGGTGATCTGGCCCGGTTTGGGGAAAGCGGCCGGGGAGGGGGAGGGGGACGCGCCGGCCTTCTTCGTGCAGTCCCCTTTGGAACCGACCGCGGAGGCTTCGTCCCCACCGCCCGTGAACACGTCGATGAGCTGGAGTGTGCCCCAGCCGACCAGGCTCAGCGCGGCGACGGAGGCCACCACGCCGAACACGAGCCTGCCACGCCGCCGGGGCCGACGCATCCGGGGGTACTTGTCGCCCGTGATCCGGTACTTACCGCCCATGCCGGGGGGCGTCAGCATGCTCATGGGCGCAGCGTAGTGCCGCCCGGGCTGCGATGCCTACTAGATGATCATTGGCCACGGCGCAGGTGAACCCGAAAGGGCCAAACCTTTACAGCGCGGTCACTCAGTCCAGCTCGAGAACACGCGCGTGCAGCACCTGTCGCTGCTGGAGCGCAGCTCGCACCGCGCGGTGCAGTCCGTCCTCCAGGTACAGGTCGCCCTGCCATTTCACGACGTGCGCGAACAGGTCGCCGTAGAACGTGGAGTCCTCGGCGAGCAGGGTTTCCAGGTCGAGCTGGCCCTTGGTCGTCACCAGCTGATCGAGGCGGACCGGGCGCGGTGCGACGTCCGCCCACTGCCGGGTGCTTTCCCGGCCGTGGTCGGGGTACGGCCGGCCGTTTCCGATGCGCTTGAAGATCACACGGAAAGCCTACCGGCCAAGACCTTCCGGGCGCAGCCATGGCGACCGAGTGTGACGCTGGAAAAAAGCCGCGAAAGTGAACATAGCGGGAGCAGGGGTTTGGTATGAGCGAGCGAAAGGACCCGCCGGAGGGCGTCACGGGGGCCGTGGCGGGAACCACCGACCGGTCCATGCCGGAGGCACAGTCCGGCTCCGCCGCTCTGCCCGGGGAGGCCCTGGCTCAGCTCGCGTGGCGCCAAGGGCCCGGACGAGATGAAGGCCGCGCCCACGTCCCGGAAGAAGGGCCCCTCCGTCGTCGAGCAGGTTGTCGGCAGTGGCATGTTCAAGTCGCTCGCGCGGTCGCCGGGCACGCGGATCGGGCGGGAGATCACCCGCTCGCTCTTCGGTAGGGCCCGGAGGAGGCGGTAGTCCCGCCTCCTCCCGAGGATCAGCCGCGCTTCTCCTCTCTCAACGGAGGCTTCTTCTTCGTGCTCTGCGGTTTCGGCGCACTGCGTGCGGCCTCCGCGCGCAGCAGGGCGCGCAGGATCGCGTACGGGTCGTTGGGCATGACGGTGTTCCTTGCGTGAGTGCTGAGCAGGCCTGCGGTGAGCGGGCTCTGTCAGCAGCGCAGGACCACGGAACGCAGGGCGCGCAGCACGTACGGCGGCCGCGGCGACGCCGGGACGGGGTGGTCCACCGGCACTCCGGGAGCCGGCTCCGGTCGCGGAGCGGGGCGCAGAGGTACGGCCGCACGGTGGACGGCCCGGGCCGGTGGCCGCAGGGGGGTGTCGAGGACGTCGTACTCGACGAGCTCCCCGGCCGGAACGGGCGGCATCGCCTGCGCCTGGAAATGCGCCCCGGGAACCAGCAGCGCGAGCAGCAGCACGAGCGTGCGCAGCCAGTCACGGCTGCCCGGGGCACGTCGTACGGAACTCACACAGGTCGTCTCCCCGCCCGGCGCACGTGATTCATCACTTCGGCCGCCCGATTCACCCGGTCGCAGCAGCGGGCGCGTGCGGTGGTGCGGTGGGGGCGTGGCGGATGTCGGAGGTGGCGCCCGTGCGTTGCCGGACGGCCGTGTGCATCGTGACTTCGGCTGCGGGGTTCACCCGGTCGCGGGAGGACGCATGCCGGTGGTGCGGTGGTGGCTGGGCGGGGCTCGTCCGGGGCTGTGGGTGCCGGCTAGGGCTTCTTGGCCGCCTTCGCCGCCGCCTTCATCTCCTGTTTGTGGGCGCGGACCTTGGTCAGGGAATCGGGGCCGGTGATGTCGGCGACGGACCGGAAGGACTTCGGCTCGCCGTACGCGCCCGCGGCCTCGCGCCAGCCCTTCGGCTGAACGCCGAGCTGCTTGCCCAGCAACGCCAGGAAGATCTGCGCCTTCTGCTTACCGAACCCCGGCAGCTCCTCCAGGCGGCGGAGCAGCTCGCGGCCGTCGGCCACGCCCTTCCACACCAGCTCGGCCCGACCGTCGTAGTGCTCGACCAGGTACTGGCACAACTGCTGGATCCGCTTGGCCATCGAGCCGGGGTAGCGGTGCACGGCCGGCTTCTCGGAGAGCAGCGCGGCGAAGGCCTCCGGTTCCTGCGCGGCGATCTCGTGCGCGTCGAGGTCGTTCGCGCCGAGGCGGTCCGCGATGGTGCGGGGGCCCTTGAACGCCCACTCCATCGGGACCTGCTGGTCCAGCAGCATCCCGACCAGCGCGGCGAGCGGCGAGCGGCCGAGGAGTTCGTCGGCCTCGGGGTCCTGGGCGAGGTGAAGGGTGACGTCCATGTCCCCGATCATGCCTGTGCCGAGGGTTCGCCTCTACCGGGAGCCGGTGGACTGCTCCCTCCAGTAGCCGAGCGCGTTCACCCGTTCCTTGGCCACGCCGAGCTCCTTGCGGACGTACGACGACAGCGCCCTGGTCGTCGCCGTGTCGCAGGCGATCCACACATACGCGTCCGGGTGGCTCGTCAGCAGACCGGGCAGATCCGCTTTCACCTGGGCCACCAGATGCGCGCCGGAGTCGAGGCGGAGGACCCGGCGGACCTCGTGGCGGGACGGGTCGGTGCGGAAGGGGAGGTCGTCGTCGCCGCCCTCGAACCAGACGGTCGCGGGGGAGGAGTCCAGGGCGCCGAGGAGGGAGTTGAGGGCGGGCAGGGAGGCCGGGTCGCCGATGGCGAAGACATGGGTGGGCTCGGGGTCGGGGCGCTCGAAGCCGGTTCCGTGGACGGTGGCCTCGACGGTGTCGCCGGGCTTCGCCGTCCGGGCCCAGTCGCTGGCCACGCCGTCGTGCAGCGCGAACTCCAGGGTGAAGGTGCCCGCCCCGGGGTCCGGGTCGACCAGCGTGTACGCGCGCTGGTGCGGTTTGCCCGCGGCGGAGAACCACAGGCGCACCCACATCGTCGGGTGGACGCCGGTGACCGCCAGCATCCCGCCGTCGGTGAGGTGCACCCGCCGGTACGCCCCGGTGACGTCCTCGGCGCCGGTCACGGTGAACACGAAGTCCTTCGCGCGCAGCAGTCGCAGGACCGCTCCCTCCCAGCCGTGCCCCTGCCCCATGACCTTTTCACCCCTCGCGTACGATTCCCCCACCGGGGAAACTTAGGTAAGCCTAACTTAAACGGAAGCGGGTTCGAGGGTGAGTATCGAGATCTACCGCGACGCCTGGGGGATTCCCCATCTCCGCGCGGGCAGCGCGCGTGAACTCGCCCGCGCCCAGGGCCTGGTCACCGCCCGCGACCGTGCCTGGCAGCTCGAGGTCGAACGGCATCGCGCGCAGGGCACCTCGGCCGCCTTCCTCGGTGCCGGATCCCTGTCCTGGGACACCTTCGCAAGACGGGCCCGCCTCGACGACACGGCGAGACGCTGCTTCGGGGCGCTGGAGAGACGGGACCCGGAGACGGCCGACTGGGTGCGGGCGTACGTCGACGGCGTGAACGAGGAGCTGCCGGGCACGCGGGCCCCGGAGTTCGCCCGCGTCGGCCTCGCCCCCGGACGCTGGGAGCCCTGGACCCCGCTCGGCGTCTGGCTCGCCACCCACATCCTGTTCGCCGGCTTCCCGGCCAAGCTCTGGCGGGACGAGGCGCTACGGCACCTGGGCCCGGACGCGGTCGGCCTGTTCGCCGCCGACGGCCCGGGCACCTCCGGCAGCAACGGCTGGCTGGTCGCCGGCACCCGCACCACCACCGGCCATGCCGTCCTCGCCGGCGACCCGCACCGCTACATCGAGGAACCCGGCGTCTACCAGCAGATCCGGCTCGCCTGCCCCGAGTTCGACGTCCTCGGCCTCGCCGTCCCCGGCGTCCCCGGCATCGCCCACTTCGGACACACCGGCACGGTCGCCTGGTCCATCACCAACGCCATGGCCGACTACCAGGACCTGTACCGGGAGCGACTGCGCCGCACGGGCGCCGGGGTGGAGGCCCTCGGCCCGGACGGCGTCTGGCACCGCGCCGGCCGGCACACCGAGACGGTCGAGACGGCGGGCGAGACCCCGGTCGAGATCGAGGTGATCGAGACCGGTCGGGGGCCGGTGATCGCGGGGGGTCCGGAAGGGCTGGACGGAGGGGTCTCGGAGGAGGAACGGCCGGGTTCTCCGGGCACGCCCGTGGCCCTCTCCCTCCGCTATCCGCCCCGGGTCACCGAGGACCTCGGCTTCAGCGCCCTGCTCCCTCTCCTCCGGGCCCGCCGCACCGCCGACGTGGACCGGGCGTTCGACCTGTGGGCCGAGCCCGTGAACGTCGTCCAGGCCGCCGACACCGAGGGCGGGCTGCTGCACCGGGTCGCCGGCTGGGTCCCCGTGCGCGCGGAGGCCAACCGGCTGCACACCGTCCCCGCCTGGGAGCCCGGCCACGACTGGCAGGGCCGGCACGACCCTGCCCGCGCCGGTCTCACCGACGGCATCGCCGTGATGGCCAACCAGCGCGGCCCGGCCGCCCCGCTCGGCGTGGAGTTCGCCCCGCCCCACCGGGCCGACCGCATCACCGCCCTGCTGCGGGACAAGGAGCGGTGGTCGGCCGCCGACATGCCCCGGATCCACACGGACACCCATCTCGCCTCGGCACAGCCCCTGTTGGATCACATCGAGGCCCTGGACGGACTGAGCCCCGAGGCCGTGACCATGAGGCAAACGATCCTTCACTGGGATCGCCGCATGGTCGCGAGCAGCCGGGAGGCCGCCCTCTACGCCGCCGTCCGCAGCGCGGTCGTACGACGGCTCGCCGCCCACCCCGCTTTCGCGGCCCTGACCGCCCCGCCCGCCTACCCGGACGTCCTCCTCCCCTGGCTCGGCCTCGTCCCCCGTGTCGCCTTCGCGCTCGAACACCTCCTGCGCGCCGAGGAGCTGTACGGCATCGACCGCGCCGGGATCGTACGGGCCGCCGTGGAGGAAGTGGCCGCCGAGCCGCCGCGGGGCACCTGGGGCGACACCCATCGCCTCGCCCCCTGGCGGGCGCTCTCCGAGAGCGACGGGGACGCCCCGGCCCTCTCCGGTGACCACGACTGCGTCCTGTGCACGTCCGCGGTCCCAGGACTCACCGACCTCGCCGCCCGCGGCCCCGCCGCCCGTTACGTCTGGGACCTCGCCCGCCGCGAGGACAGTCTCTGGGTGGTCCCGCTGGGCGCCTCCGGCCTGCCCGGCTCACCCCATCACCGCGACCAACTCCCCCTGTGGCTCAGGGGAGATCTCGTCCCGGTCGGCAGCGACTGGCAGCACCTGACCAAGGAAGACCGAGGAGACCTGTGAGCTCTGTGAGACCTGTGGGACCGATGTCCGAGACCCCCACGCGTGAAGCGTTCCACACCCAGACAGTTGACGGCTTCGGCACCGTCCGCGTCCTGCGGCTCGACCCGCACGCCGACGCCGCGACCGTCCACGCCTGGGTGCGTGAGGAACGGGCCGCGTTCTGGGGCATGAACGGCCTCACCAGGGAGCAAGTGGCAGAGATCTACGCCCACGTGGACACCCTCGACACCCATCACGCCTATCTGCTGGAGAAGGACGGCGAACCGGCCGGACTCCTGCAGACCTACGAGCCCGAGGCGGACCGCGTCAGCGAGTGCTACCCCGTGGAACCCGGTGACATCGGCATCCACCTGCTGCTCCCGCCCCCCGGCCCGCAGGGCACGCACCCCGGCTGGTCGTCGGCGCTGCTGTCCGCCGTGGCCTCGTACGTGCTGCTGGGTCTGGACAAGCGGCGGGTCGTGGTCGACCCCGACGTGCGCAACGAGAAGGCCATCGCCCGTTTCCTCAAGCAGGGTTTCGTGGCCGGTGCCGCGGTCGTGCTGCCGGAGATCGACCTGCCGGACGTGTACCTGCCCGAGAAGCATGCCCAACTGGCGTTCCTGACAAGGGAGGTAGCCTTCCCGGGTGACGCCTGACGACCTCGTCGCCCACTACAACCTGATACCGATCCCCCGCGAGGGCGGACTGTTCCGGCAGACCTGGGCGGGCGAGGAGCGTGGCGACGGCAGGCCGCAGGGCACGGCGATCGTCGCCCTCCTCACCGCCGACGACTACTCCGCCCTGCACCGCCTGCCCAGCGACGAGATCTGGCACCACTATCTCGGCGACCCGCTGGACCTCCTGTTCCTCGCCCCGGACGGCACGGCGACGACCCCCGTCCTGGGCCCGGACATACGCGCCGGCCAGCACCCCCAGCTGACCGTGCCCGCGGGCACCTGGATGGGGGCCAGGACCCGCGGCGCGTGGACCTTCTTCGGCTGCACCATGGCGCCCGGCTTCACCTACGAGGACTACGAGCACGGGGACGCGGCCGAACTGACGGCGCGTTTCCCGTCCCAGGCCGCGCGCATCGCCGGACTGTGCCGCCCATGAGACTCCTGGACGGGCAGGTCGCCCTGGTCACGGGCGCGAGCGGCGGCATCGGGCGGGGGATCGCGCTGCGGTTCGCCGAGGAGGGCGCGGCGGTCGCGCTCCAGTGCCGTACGGCGGTGGCGGCGGCCCGTGAAGTCGCGTCCCGGATCGAGGACTCGGGCGCCCGGGCCGTCGTACTGGAAGCGGATCTGCGGGACGAGGACGCGTGCCGGCGGCTGGTCCGGGAGGCCGTCGCATGGGGTGGCGGACTGACCGCACTGGTCAACAACGCCGGTGTGCAGCCCACTCAGCCCCTGGCCGGGATGACGGCGGCGGACTGGCGGGCGGTCGTGGAGACCAACCTCACCAGTGTCTTCGCGTGCACGCAGGCGGCGGCCGAGGTCATGGGGCCGGGCGGCTGCGTGACCCACATCGCGTCCATCGAGGCGCGTCACCCCGCGCCCGAGCACTCCCACTACTCCGCCTCCAAGGCCGCGATCGTGATGCACGCGCGGTCGGCGGCCCTGGAGTACGGACCGCGGGGCATCCGCGTGAACACGGTCTCCCCCGGGCTGATCGACCGGGCGGGGCTGGCGGAGGCCTGGCCGGAGGGGGTGCAGCGGTGGGTGCGGAAAGCGCCTCTGGGGCGGCTCGGGCGGCCCGAGGACGTGGCCGACGCGTGCGTGTTCCTGGCCTCACCGCTGGCGTCCTGGGTCACCGGGCACGACCTGGTGGTGGACGGCGGGGTCTCCGCCCGGCCGACGTGGTGAGCGCTCGCGGCCTCGCGTGCGTACCTATCGGGAAGACCTCGAGCCCCAGGTACGGAGTAGTGACGTGAGGTGTGAGCGTGCAGGCAGCAGCACAGGCCGACGAAGGCGAGGACTTCAAGGGCTGGTGCTGCTGGGCACCGTGCTGGTCCTGCTCCTCTTCGGCGGTGCGGGAGCGGCGTCGGCCCACGCGGCCCTCAAGGCCACCGACCCCGAGGACGGAACCGTCCTCAAGTCCGCCCCCCGCGACATCACCCTGACCTTCACCGAGTCCGTCGGCCTGCTCGACGACTCCTTCCGGGTGCTCGACCCCGACGGCAAGCGCCTGAAGGTCACCGACGCCGGACACGGGGCGGGCGGCTCGGACACGGCCAGTGTCTCGCTGCCCGGCAAGCTCGCCCAGGGCACCTACACGGTGGCCTGGCGGGTCGTCTCGGCCGACAGCCACCCGGTCTCCGGCGCCTTCACCTTCTCGGTCGGCAAACCCTCCCCGGCCACCGTGGTCGTGGACACCGGCCCGACCGAGAACCCGGCCACCGAGAGCCTCTTCAACATGGGCCGCTATCTGGCCTACCTCGCCGTGGCCCTGCTCGTCGGCACGGCCGTCTTCCTCCTGGCCTGCCGCCCCCCGGAGCCGTCCCGGCTGCGCCGGCTCCTGTGGGCCGGCTGGGGCACCCTGCTCGGCTCGACCGTGTTCCTGCTGGTGCTGCGCGCACCCTACGAGTCGGGGGCGGGCCCGGCCTCCGCCTTCTCGCTGAAGGCCTTCGAACGCACCCTGACCACCCGCCCGGGCGAGGCGCTCCTGGTCCGTCTGGCGCTGCTGCTCGTCGGGTACTTCTTCGTCGTACGACTGCTGCGGCTCGGGGAGTCGAGGCTCCCCCGCGTGTGGCAGGCGGCGGGCGGCGCGCTCGCCGTGGGTCTCGCGCTGACCTGGGCGTCCGCCGAGCACGCGTCCGCCGGGATCCAGGTGCCGGTGGCGATGACGTCCGCGGTGCTGCACGTCCTCGCGATGGCCGTCTGGCTGGGCGGCCTCGCGGCCCTGCTCACCACGCTGTACCGGGCGTCGTCGCAGATCCCGGCCGCCGTGGTCGCCCGTTTCTCCCGGCTGGCCTTCGTCTCCGTGACCGTCCTCGTCGCCACCGGCGTCTACCAGTCCTGGCGCGGCCTCGGCTCCTGGGGCGCGGTCACCGGCACGACGTACGGCCATCTGCTCGTCTTCAAGCTGCTCGCGGTGACGGGGCTGCTGGCGGCGGCGAGGCTGTCGCGGCAGTGGACGGGACGGCTCATGACGGTCGGGGCGCAGGTCGAGTCGGAGTCCGTCGTACGGGAGCGGGTGCCGGAGCCGGTGGGGGGACCGCCGGCCGCCTCCGACGCGGAGCGGGAGCCCGCCGCACCGGGGGGAGACTCCCCGGCGTACCGGCGTGGCCTGCGCCGTTCCGTCCTCGCCGAAGTGGCCGTCGGTGTCGTGGTCCTGGTGCTCAGCACCGTGCTGAGCGGCACGCTGCCCGGCCGGGCGCAAGCGGAGGCGGCCGAGGCGGGACCGGCCACCGGCGGACTGCCCGCCGCGTCCCTGACCGAGGTCCCCTTCGCCGTGGGGGGCGCCACGGGCAGGGTGCAGGTCACCCTCGACCCGGGCCGCACCGGCGACAACTCGGTCCAGGCCATCGTCTACGCGGCCGACGGAGGCCTCGCCACGGTCCCCGAACTCCACCTGTCCTTCACCCTCCCGGCCAAGCAGATCGGCCCGATCGACGCCGAACTGAAGGACAAGGGCGGCTACTGGGGAACCAACGACCTCACCCTGCCCCTCGCGGGCGACTGGCGGATGAAGGCGACGATCAGGGTCTCCGACATCGACCAGGTCAGCGTGACGAAGACGGTGCGGATCGTGCGCTGAGCAGGCCGGCCATGGTCTCGGCGGCCTGTACGGCGGCTGCTCCGCAGCAGTTGTTGAACAGGACGTGGACCTCGTCCACCTGCTCGGCCAGGGCGTGCAACCGCGGTAACCACTCGGTGAGTTCGGCGCGCCGGTAGTCGTACCGGAAACGCTCCTCCTTGCTGCCGCGCCCCCAGGAGGCACTGCGTCCGTGGAAGCGCACGACGGACAGCCGGGGCGCGGTCACGGGGGTGACCGGCGGCATTGAGGTGGTCAGCTCCTGGCTCATGTCCACGGCCACGGCGGCGAAGCCGTACGTGCGCAATAGCGCGCAGGTGAGGTCCCGCTGCCCCTCCCCCCACCAGGACGGATGCCGGAACTCCACATGGACGGGCCAGCCGGCGGTCCGCGCCGCGGTCTCCTCCAGGAACCGCTCCGCCCGCGCCCCGGGCCGGAACCACGGCGGGAACTGGAACAGCACCCCACCGAGCCGCCCGGCCTCCCGCAACGGCTCGATCCCGGCGGCGAACCGCGCCCACACCTCGTCAGGAGCCATGTCCGCGAGGGCGGCCTGCTTCACCGGATGCCCCGTCAGCGGCGCGTACGCCTTCACGTCGAACACGAACCCCGCGGGCGTGCGCTCCACCCACAGACGGCTGTTGCGCTCGCTGGGCAGGGCGTAGAACGTGCCGTCCACCTCCACCACCGGGAACCGCTCGGTGTAGTACCGCAACCGCCCCTCGGCGTCCTGCCTGCCGGGCGGGTACCAACCGCTGCGGACGAGCGCGGGATCGGTCCAGGAGCAGGTGCCGACGAGGATGCTGGTCATGGGGAGTGGGTACCGACTTAGGGTTCGGCCATGACTTCCCGGGCGTACCTCTCCGAACTGTTCTCGCTGGACGGCCGCGTGGCGCTGGTGACCGGCGGGAGTTCGGGCATCGGCAGAGCGATCGCGGGGGCGTTGGCGCGGGCGGGGGCTCGGGTGGTGGTCCTTGCCCGCGGCGAGGCCGAACTGATCGCCACGACCGCGGAGTTGACGTCCGACGGCTGCCGGGCGGCCTGGGTGAGCGGCGACTTGAGCACGAGGGAGGGTGTGCGTGCGGCGGCGGAGACGGCCGCCGGTGTGTTCGGTGAGCCGGACATCCTGGTGAACTGCGCTGGGATCAACCTGCGTCCACCGATGACCGAGCTCACCGACGACGTGTGGGACACCACCCTGGCGGTCAACCTGGAGGCCCCCTACCTCCTGGGCCAGCGCTTCGGTCCCGGCATGGCCGAGCGCGGCTTCGGCCGGATCATCCACATCACCTCCCAGCAGGCCCACCGCGCCTTCGTCCAGAGCGGCGCCTACGGCGTCTCCAAGGGCGGCCTGGAGTCCCTGGCCCGCTCCCAGGCCGAGGCCTGGTCACCGCACGGCGTCACCTGCAACACCCTCGTCCCCGGCTTCGTGCTGACCCCCCTCAACGCCCGCCTCGCCACCGACCCGGAGAAGGTCGCGTCCCTGGCCGCCCGCACCATGACCGGCCGCAACGGCCTCCCCGAGGACTTCGCGGGCGCCGCGGTCTTCCTGGCGAGCGGGGCGGCGGGCTATGTCACGGGTCAGTCGATCTTTGTGGACGGGGGGTTGTCGGTGCACTGATCAGTGGGCGAGTTACTCATCCAGTTACACCGGTGGCGAATCCTATTTACTCCTGAAGTGGAGTCGAGAAGAATAATTAATCGACCAATAGGGTGCGGAGTTGGATGTGTAGCATAAATGATTGAGAACCCGTTCCTCAGGTTTTCTGCCTCGTAAGCTCACTCTTTTGCCGCACGCCCTGAGGCAGGGGAGTCGCGTTATCAAGCCATGACGACATCAAGGACCCATGACCTGCCTCGGCGCACCACGAGGACGGATAATATTTCTGTGGTCCGCGATCTGACAGTGGGGAAGTACACTTTCCAGCCTGGTGCGGAGTACGCGGCGCTGACGGCGCAGGGCGCGGTGGCCGGGGACGACGTGCGGTTCGAGCGTCAGGTCACCGAGCCACTGCTTCGCGAGTTCCTCGCCCTGCTGGAGGAAGTCCAGGACGACCTCAATTCGCGATGGAACGGTCAGGATGAATCCGGCCGCCGCGTACCGCACGACGGGTCGCATTTTCGTGAATCATGACTATGTCGATCCCGCCTTTGCGCAGCGTGAGTACTACTCCGACGCGTACTCGTACGGGCCGGGTACTGGCTGGAACGACGGACATGCCGACAGCGTCCACTCAGGTGTTCCCCTGACCGCACCCGCCGGAGGCTGGGACCCGGTCGAGGAACTGGCCTATCTCCTGCAGGAGGCCGGTCCGGCGGAGCAGCCGCCCAGGATCCCGCAACCTCGCAGCGAGCCCGCGTCCGGCGGCGCCTTCAGCGACCCGATGGAGAACCTGGCGCAGATCACCGCTCAACTGCCGCCCACTCGACGCTCCTCCGCCGGGCACCGGAAGCTCCACGTCCGCAAAGTCCGGCTCAAGTGGGCGCAGACCGGCAGCTTCTTCATCGTCGCGCTCGTCGCCGTCATCGTGGCGATGGTCAGCGTCTTCGGCGGCATGGTGGCCTACAGGCCTCTGCAGAAAATCACCTCCGGGACGGGAGGCACCATGTTCCCGTCGTGGCCACTTCTCGTGTACGGCCCCTGGATGGTGGCGTCTCTCTCCATTCTCCGGACTGCCCTGCACCAGCGCCGAGCCGTGCATTCGTGGTTCATCGTTCTGCTGTTCTCATCCGTCGCGATAATGCTGTGTGTGGCTCAGGCAGACAGAACTGTCACCGGTATCGCCGGAGCCTGCCTGCCGGCCCTCGCCTCCCTCGCCTGCTTCCAGCAACTCGTCCGGCAAATCACGCTGACTCTGCCACCACGACAGGGAACGCGGCGCCATCGCCGTTAGCAGCGTCGCCCTCGGCGCACGGATGCGCTTTCTCTCCTCGATGACCGGTGTCGAGTGGGCTCGCCTCGGGGCGTGCCGGTGGAACCGATTGATTCGACGCCGACGTCCACCGCCGGCGTCGGTCTGATGGGGCCGGCATTGAGTCGAGCTTTTTTCCGGCGCGACCTCGCCGCGACGAGTCCCGATCTGCTGCGCGCGACGGGCAAGACGTTCGCCGGCGTGGTCGCCACCGCCTACCTGCTGGGCGTCTGAACTCCTGAGCCCCCTTCGTCGGGGAGGGCGATGTGACGGACCAGACCCCTCCAAGCGTCCGGGGCCGCCGTGCCGCCGAGCGTGTGCGTCCAGACGGACAACGACGAAGGGCCCCACCTCGCGGTGGGGCCCTTCGACATCGTGCCCGGTGAGGCACTGGCGGAGGATACGAGATTCGAACTCGTGACGGTGTGAACCCAACACGCTTTCCAACTCTGCTGGTTCCTGTTCCTGGTAGTTCAGACCCGTTCAGATTCTGCGTGCCGCCTTCTGCTGACACGGCTTTGAACGAGCGCGAACGACCAAGGATGAGACTGCCGTTGAGACTGAGCGACAGCAGCAGGGACACCACCACAGCCGCGCCGGACGCCCGGGCGTGTGCTCCTTCGGCTTGCGTCACCTTCTTTGTTGGCTGCGCTGCTCGATGCGAACTACGGGCACGGGGGTCGCTGAGGTCCGCTGGGCTGGTCAGGAGGGCTGTGAAGGCCAACCACGATTGTTGCCGGCCAGAGTGGTTGCGGTAGTTCGTTGCTGTACGTCGTGCCCTGCATAGACGGCAGTCGTCAACCCAAGTACGTCCGCAAGTGCACTCACCACATCGGCGGCTAGGCGCCACGTGATCACGATGATTACCACCACCGTGATCACCCACGGTTTCAAGCCCGGGTTTGACAGTCCATGCAGGGGAAGCGCCACACTCATCTTGAACCTCCAAAGGGTTCGGTGCCCACCCTGTCGACTCGCCGGGAAGCCTGTACGACGGGGTGGGCCTTCTTGTGCGCTCGGTTGAGCGGTTCTACCACTATGCACACTCGAATCCTGCGGCGGGGTTGGTGTGGTGACACGACGCAACCTCAGGTCGGCGGAGCCGACCGCCCCAGCCACGGCGAGGCTCTCCCCAACCCCAAACCCTCACTTTCCGCTACTGGTCACTGGCAAGAACGTCGTAGATCGCTTCGTCCAAGTCCTTGCGAAGCGGTGCAATCAGTCCGTTCCACAGATCCTCGCGCTCCTGCCTCGATGCCAGATGTCCTAACGCAATATCGTGTCGCAGAAGTTCGCACTCGGTTGTCAGCGTCGAAGTGAGACCAGTGATGCTGTTAGGTCCCACCTCAGCGATCTCGTGACCGGTGTCGTGGACCCCGTAATACGCCTCACCCAGCCGCACCACGTCCACCTCGTCGGCCATGAGCGCTCGCCGAAACTCAGCAAGCGAGTGTTGAAACAGTCGGTAGGAGGTACGACGCGCCTCGGTCAGCCAACGGTGACGCTCGCGTTCAGACTGAACGCGTACAGCCTCCAACGCGCCCTGCTGCGTGAGTTGAGCCGCCTCCAGAGCCGCACGGTGACTGCTCTCTGCCTGCGTCAGCATGGCCCTCATCTGCCACCTGGCTATGAGCACGCTCACTGGGATCCCAGCAAGAGCAAGGAGGGCAGCGATGCCGGAGAGATTCATAGCAGTCCATGATGCTGCAACGTCTCCGGCGCCTGTTCGCCGTTGGGTGGCGCCCGTCGGCCACCGGGCGAGCGAGCGCAGCGAGCCTTGGTGACGTAGGGAGAGCCTGATCGACCAGGACGGTGACGGCTTTCAAGACCGATGGGTGATCACGGCGACCACGCCCTCTGACCTGCACGATAAGCCTCCGCTAAGCGCTCTACGAAGGTTCTGGCCCACGCATGGCCCACGGCCCTCAAGAACCACCGTTGCAGCCCTCGTTGGGTACGGCTACTCGCCAGGGCGCCGCCGTGCTTGGGAGGCGTTGCCTCACCCAGCGTCAGTCAGGGATCTCGGTAAGAAGGCGTCCGGCCAGAAGGTCTGCGACGAACAACTCGAGGCTCGCGGCGAGAGCATCTACATCACGTCGGTTAGGGCGCGGCACGTTTCCGTGCGTGAGCTCGCTGCGCATCGTGTAGCAGCGGCTGAAGAAGGCGTCTGGCGCCTGGCCTGCGTACGTACGAGGCTCCAGGGTCCGGGCCAGTCGCTTCCCGGCTTGTCCGATCGACTCATCCCGCAGCTCCTTGAGACTCCCTCGTAGGGAGTTCCGCTCGGTTTGGGTGAGGTCTGGGTTGGCTTTGGTGGCCTCCATCATGGCGGTCACGTGCGCCCTGGCGACATCCGAGCGGGGCTGGCGGACGAGCAGGGTCTCAATCGCCATGGCCAGCATCAGAAGCCGCGAGTCCGCCGATGGTTGGAAGAAGGAGCCGCTGTACAGGTCAAAGGCCAACCGCTCAGAACCGTCCAACGGATCATGGAGCCGCGCGGCCTGCGTAAACACCAGGCGGTTCCGCTCCTCGGACGGACGCTTGCACCCCTCAAGACTCGGCGCGGCAACGAAGCGAAGGTCCGGCTGATCTTCGAAGACTGTGACGCCGGACAGGTGTGCCAACACAGGGCGCCCCATTAGCCCGGAAAGCCATTCCTCACCCGCTTTGGTCAGCATATTGACGGGCTGTCGATCCCCAAAGTCGGCGGCGAGGTGGACGCGAGCGAAGGCACGAGTAATCACGTCGCGCCACCGCTCGCCGTCCCGGGCAGCTTCGTCCTGGGCCGCGTAACCCTCGCCCCGGATCACCAAGTTGGTGGCGTCACACAAACGTTGGTCGGCATCCCCGAAGGGCTTCAGCCAAACCTGTTGCTCTCCTTGACTCCCCAGGAGGAACTGGCTTTCGCTCAGCCCGAGCTGGGTCTGCTTCGGCATCGTGAAGGGGAGACGAAAGCAATACACGGGCACCCCCGGAAGTCGTGGCCAGCTCCTCGTGAGCCTAGTGCTCCTTCGGATCTCATTGAATTGAATTAAGGGTTGGCGACGGTGCCAGCCAGCGTCGACACCCGCTTCACTTGACTCTTCCACTTGCGATGAACGCGGTTGCGGTACTTCGCTGCTGTACAGCAGCACTCAACGAAGCGGGGCTGGTCCTCGATAGTTCCCGACTTCGGGATCAGGAGGCCCGCTCATACCTAAGTCCAATCGCATCGCCTCGCGTAAGTCTGCGTTCTTCAGCCAGTAGACCGCCCGCAGGTGCAGGAAACGATCTTCCGTGATGGAGGGAACGTCGATCAACTGGTCCCTTATGGCCTCCAAGGCCCGTGTCACCTCTGAGGCCAATGCCACTATGTGGCTTGGGGCGGTGAGGGACAGCGCCTGCCGATATTGCCAAAGTTGCGAGCTATCGATAGCTTCATGAATCGCGCCGAAGCGCCCTCTGTCGGTGAGGCCGTCCTTGAGGGCAGACGCTCTCATCTGGGCATGAGCACGACTGCTGGCCATGACGAACTCCTGATAGACGGCGCGACGCTGCTGGACCCACTGCTGGTTACCTTCGCGACGCCATCGCAGCCGCTCGGCAAGCAGAGCAGACCCGACACCCACGATGGCGCCGCCAATAGTGCCCACGGGAGCAATCCAATCCATGCCAGGTGTCGTACCCAGGCGAGAAACCACTGATCGACCGTTGAGTGAGCGTGGAGTCCAGCCGTGCGTGGCCAACTGCGCCTCCGATATCAAAACCTTGGGTGATCTAGAGACGATTGGCGACCTGACCTACGGAGCACCGGCCTGGCACGTAGATGCCATCGGGACCAGGTCGCCCAACGTCTCCTCGTCCGCGTCGGTGACCTCGACCTGCGTGAGGAGCACGCGCCAGCGGGCGACGACCTCAGTGAACCGCTCGTGAGCGGCCTGCCGAATGACGCTCGGGGCCGTGTTCGGCTCTGCAGTGCGGAAGCATGTGCGCCATGAACCTCGCCCCAACCCTCCTGGTGGCCGCCGCTACGGCTGTGGTGACTGCCACCGCAACTGGCTTGTTCGTCACTCCCCGGCTGGACGCGCGGAAGAAGCGGATCAGTGAGGCCCATACTGCCCGCGACACCTTCGGCACCCACCTCATGACGGTCCTGGCGACCTGCTCACTCCTGGAACAGACGCCGATCGACGACCCGGCCTGGAGGCCTGTACTGCGGGACCGGATCAAGGGAGAGCGGGAACGGTGGCTGCAGCAGCTCGACGACGCCACGCGATGGATGGTCGACAACGTCGCCGTGTACGCCGGCAGCTGGCCCTTGCAGCGCCACAAGGACTTCGCTGTCTCCTACGCGGCGAGCGTCAGGGGCGTAGTCCTGTCCGAACGGGAAGAGGCCACCAAGCGGGCGTTGCTGCTCGGGCTGACCACTCCGGTCCAGCGCCAGTTCTTCGGTTTCTGGTGGACCAGGGCCCGCCACTTCACATCCGACCAGGGGTCGTTCGCCGCGACTCTCGCCCGCCTGAACTCCGAAGAGCCTCCCGCGCCGTAGTTCAGACACCAGAAGTGACGTCGACCAGAAGGCTGGCCCCGTGCCAGCCGTCGCCGTTCCCAGGTTCGGCGACGCCCTAATGACAAGCGATAGCCACGAGCCTGGCGGTGAGTACCGCCCGTAAGGCGCGGGTATGGATGTATTCCACGCCGACTGTGAGACAGGCCATGTATGGATCATCTAAGGTGACGTCACTTCACACGGACGATCCAAGTGAACTTCTGGGGGAGATATGAGTTCAAGTGCCACTCGACTTACCTGCTTTGCACTCCTGTCAGCAATGGAAGAGGATTTACGGAACGCCATTCTGGGCGTATGCGGTGAAAGCGAAGACCCCCGGGTCGCCCTAGGCGAGGTTCGGTACGACCGATCACTCAGTCGAATCACGCGGGAACTGGGTAGTCAGCAGAAGGTCACTATCGCCAGCCTATCCCCTTACTTGGATTTCGCCGAGTCTTACGAAGTGCTTTCAAAGTATAAAAAGAATCTGCCTGAGCAAGTACAGGAATCTCTGCAGGATTTTGCGCCACGTCTGGGTCAATTGACACAGGTCCGCAACAGGGTTGCTCACACCCGACCAATGGAGATTGACGACCTTGCAGTCGTACACGATGTGGCGAAGAATGTCTATGCTGCAGCTCCATCCTTCTGGGATAAATTGAGTGGAACTCTCGCGAAGCTCCAGGAAGACCCGGCGTATGTCTTGGGGCTGACCATCAATCTGGTGACGGACCCAGATACCGCTCCTCAGCATAACCTCCCTGCGCCAGAGTTCGACGAAACAGGGTTCTTTGGTCGCCGGCCGGAGCTCGACCGGATCAAAAAGGCCATCAAGGGCGCTTACCCCGTAGTGTCGATTCTGGGTGATGGTGGAATCGGAAAGACTTCCATTGCATTGAAGGTTGCATATGAACTGCTTGACGACCCGAAAAATCCATTTGACGCTTTCGTGTGGGTGACTGCAAAAGCGACAATCCTCACCGTCAACGAGATCCAGCGCATTAGTGGAGCGATCGAAAACTCCTTGGGTCTCTTTGCTTCAGCGGCTGAACAATTGGGCAGCCCTGAGGCTCAGGGGGCGGGCGACCCCGTGGCCGAAGTCCTCTCCTATCTGGAGCATTTCAAGGTTCTGTTGATCTTGGATAACATGGAAACTGTTCTCGATCAGCGTCTGCGCAACTTCCTCCTTGATCTCCCAATGGGGAGCAAGGTCATGATCACAAGCCGCATTGGCTTGGGGATCGAGAATCCTGTATCTTTGGCTCCTTTGTCGAACGATGACTCAAGGCGTCTACTTCTGAAACTTGCTCGAGTGCGCAACGTGGAGGCGTTGCAGAGCCTCCGTCCGCCAGTCCTGGATAACATGGTGCAGGCCATGAAGGGGCACCCAGCCTACATTCGGTGGTTCGTAGCTGGCGTCCAGGCTGGCAGGCGCCCCGAAGAGCTACTTCACGAAAATGACCTTCTCCTCGAATTCTGCATGTCGAACGTATATAAATTCCTAAAGGAGAATGCTCGCTCAGTCCTGCGATCGATGCAGGTACTTCCAGGGCGGCGGAGTCAAGCTGAACTCGCCTTCCTTAACGGTTACTCCGCAGGGGAAATTCAATCAAGTTTGCTGGAATTGATCACCACGAACTTTATCCAAATGCAAGGGGCGTCCACTGGACAAACTACCGAAACCACGTACCAACTCACGGATTTCGGAAAGCAGTATCTGGATAAGAAGCATTCGGTTGGATCGCTTGAGCGGGCGACATACGAGGGGAGAAGTCGGGAGCTATCCGACCTAGGTATGAGACTACAGGCGGAAAGTACTGCATCCCCGTACGATCCGCAGACGCTTGATATTCAGGGCCCAGGAGATTTCAGCACAGCGCGTATTCTTCGTGATGCCTTGAGAAGCTACGACCGGGGTGACGCAGATGGCGCATTGCTGATCTGCCGTGAAGCCCAAAAGCTATCGCCCGGATATCATGAATCCTGGCGAGTTGAGGCATATATTCAAACCGGACTGAATGACGTTCCGGGCGCTCGCGCAGCGTACGAACGTGCGCATGAGCTTGCGCCTGAATCGGCTACTCTAAACTTCCTATACGGCTCCTTCTTGGTAAATGATGCAGTTGATCTTGCATTGGGACTTGAACTCCTCCAAAAGGCAGCTGTCCTCACGCAGGTCCCACCCGTCGTGGTAAATGAAATCGCCTGGGCCCATATTCAGTTGGGGGATTTTGAGTCCGCGCTAACTAGCGCATCTCATGCCATTACCCTTAAACCGGATATCCACGAGGGATCTGCCGCAATGACGATGGGTGTACGAGCCGGAGTCTATGAGGCCGAAAAAAGAATCCGGAACACGCAACTCGACGCTGCCGTGGAGGTTCTAGAGGCGGCGGTCAACCTTGTTGAATCTGGGCGGCTAGAGATGTTGAGCGGGGAGCCGGAGGACCGCATTCTGCAGTTGATCGACATTAGTGAAGGACTTCTTCGAAGAGTAGATGACGACTTCCTTATTGGAAGCCTAGAAAACTTTTCGAATCGCCTTAGGGATCGATTGCGGACAGTCGATCCGAACCTACTGAACCGCAGGGTTGGGCAAGTTACAAATGTGCCACCTGACAAGATTTTTGGCTTTACTCGGTCCTGGGGGAGGGACTATTTCTTCCACCTCAGAGATTTGATAGACGAAGCTGAGTGGCCTTACATCGTGCCTGGCGCCTCGGTGGCCTTCTTGCCAGACGAGGGGCAGAAGGGGCTGCGAGCCACCGCTCTGCGTTGGCTCGGGTAAGCGGAATCTGGAATCGACGGGAACGAGACGGGTGTCGCCGGCCGCGTGCTCAGTTTCCTTGAAGAACTTAGCGACGATGAGCGTGACGCCGTTGCCGACGTAATCGGGGGTGCTCTGGACCTCCTAGGCGGCGCCAGAATGGCTGTGCAGCAGTCGCCCCTTCGACCGCCATGTCGAGCGGCGGCTGCGTTCATTGATCGTCAAAAACGAGCAGCTTCTAGAGCCGCGACTACGGTCGCAACATCACCGTCGTACGTCATGTGCGGTTCGTCCGCCTCAGGCGGGATGAACCGGGTGCGGTAACGCTGGAGATCGCTCTCAGAGAAGTAGATCGAGTTTGGATCGTCCGCATGGGCCTCGTTGCGTTTGCTGACCCTCGCCCAAAGCTCATCGTGGCTCGCTGCGAGATAGACCAGCACAGGGGTGGCGCCGGCGTCGGTGGCGATGGCTCGCCACCTAGCCCGATCTTCCGGGGTCCAAAAGCCGTGGTCGACGACGACGTCATGTCCGGCCTTGAGCTGTTCCGTGAGTTCAACCGCCACGTCTTCGAGCACGGGCCGTTCAAGGGTGGGGAACGTGCCTCGCGGGAAGTCGGCCCCGTACACGCCATGCCGGCGGTACATCTCTTCATCCGGGCACAGACGAACGAACCCGCGATCCGTGAGGGCGCGGGAAAGGGTGGTCTTGCCGGAGCCGGGGGCCTTTTCGAGACCCTCCCTGCGTTCTCAGGGAAGGACGGGCGGCTCAGGAGGCGAGATGTCGGAGGCTGCGGGCCGCGACGGCATGGGCACCCCGCACGCCTTTCCCGACGCGTCCGCGTCGAATACGATCCCCGCGCCCTCGGGGACCTTCCCCGCTCCCAGGATCATCTGCCAGCCGTTCTTCTTCAGGCGCCAAGCCTGGTCGGTGTCGTCGGCCAGCATCTGCTCCATCTGTCCCCAGCCCCGTGCTTTGAGCACGGCAAGCACCGAGTCCACGGACTCACGCTTCGGCGCGTCTCCAGTCCGCAAGGACGCGATCACGCGGCACGGATTGCCGGCCTTGCTCGTGTCGAGGAAACCCAGGTGCCCGATCCCCGCAGCAGCGGCCGCAGACCGGACATCGCCCCGTACGGCATCGGGGGTCAGCTCGTCCCTGGCCTTCTTTTCGGCCGCACGAGCAGTCGTCGTCGCCCGCTTGCCTGCTGTGCCGACGCTGTCACCGCCGCCGCAACCTGTCAGCGCCGTCATCACCGCTATCGCGGTCACGGCCACTCCCACCCCACGCATGTGTCCTGCCTTCGAATCGCTTCGTGTGTAGTCACGCCAAGGGCGGCCCTCGCATCTCGCCAAAGAACTGGGGCCGCCCTTGTCCAGCCAGAACCTTCAAGGAACTGGGGACCTTCAGCATGACCCACCAACCCGACCTCGGGCGACTGCTCGCCCTGCTCGAACCCCTCAATGTGTTGGACGCCTACTGCTGCATCGGCGGCGCCACTACCGGCTACCGGCGCGCGTTCGGCAACTGCCACATCACCGGCATCGACATCCAGGCGCAGCCGGACTACTGCGGCGACGCCTTCCACCAGGGCGACGCCATCGAGTACATCCGCGCCCACGGCCACGAGTACGACTTCATCCACGCCACCCCGCCCTGCCAGGGCGAGGGCGCCCCGACCCAGGGAACCAACCGGGCCCGCAACGCAGCCATCGGCCGCACTTACCCCCGGCTCATCGCCCCGACCCGGGCCGCCCTGGAAAGCACGGGCCGCCCGTACGTGATGGAGAACGTGGCCGGCTCCCAGGTCCCAAAGACCTGCGCCTGTGCGGCGAGATGTTCGGCCTGGGGGTGCTCATGCACCGCCACTTCGAACTCGGGGGCTGGATCACCGCGCAGCCCGCTCATCCCAAGCACCGTGGCTATGTGCGCGGTTGGCGGCACGGCGTCTACCGCGAGGGCCCCTACGTGGCCGCGTACGGCGCCGGCGGTGGCAAGGCCACCGTGGATGAGATCCGCGCCGCGAAGCGCATCGACTGGTCCACCGACCACCTCAGGTTGCGGGAAGCCCTCCCGCCCGCCTTTACAGCCCCCCACATCCGCGTCGCTCCCGGATTCGACGGCGCGACCTGGCTCGACCTGGGCCGCAACGACGGCAGGTCCGTCCGCATCCACGCCACCGGTCGGGACGTCCTCACCCCCGACCCGCAGGAAGTCTGCTGGAGGCGCACCCAGCTCACCGGGGAACTCCCCCTGCCCGCCAAGGACACCAACGGCTAGGGCATCGACCTCCTGCTGCGCCTGTGCAACTTCGCCAGTGCTGAGACCGAGTGCCTGGCCATCGCCTGGCTGATCGGCTGCCTGGAACCCTCCGTGCCCGTTCCCGCGCCGTTCCTCACCGGCCCGCAGGGGGCGGGCAAGTCCACCGGGGGCCGGATGCTGGTGCGGATCATCGAGGGGATGAGCGGCGACCTGCGCCGGGCCCCGAAGGACGAGGAGAACATGATCACGGCCGTTGCTGCCGGATGGGTCACCGCCCTGGACAACCTCTCCCACCTGCCCCCGGACCTGTCCGACCTCATGTGCTGCATCGTGACCGGTGCCGAGAGCATCAAGCGCGCGCTGTTCACCGATGGTGATGTCGTGCGCTCCCGCTACCGGCGCCCCATGCTGCTGACCGGTATCGACGTCGGCGTCATCCGGCCCGACCTCGCCGAACGCCTCCTGGCGCTGCGTCTCGTGCGGCCCCAGGTGCGGCGGACCGAGGCAGAGCTGTGGGTGGAGTACGCGGAGATCCTCCCCGTCGTTCTCGGCTCCCTGCTGGACCTGACCGTGAAGGTGCGGGCCGCTGAGGCGGACACCCCCACCGACCTGCGGATGGCCGACTTCGCCCACCTGTGCGCGCAGCTCGACGCGGCGACCGGCTTCGGCTCGCTGGCCGCGTACCGAGCGAGTCTGGATGACCTCAACGACGGCGTCATCGAAGGTGACCTGCTGGCGCAGACGGTCCTGAAGCACGCAGCAGGGCTCGACGCCGGCGCCGAAGTGCGTATGGCGTCCAAGACTGCGACCGAAGTACCTGCACGGCTGCGGGGGAGAGTGCGACCGGAAGCCCGGGTACTGCAAGCAGCGAATCAGGAAGAACGAGGACACGGCCAACACCAAGTCGAAGGCCGGCCGCCGGGTGATCGGCGTGCCCGGCGAATTGGTCAGACTGCTGGAGCTGCACCGCAAGGAGCAGGACCGAGAGCGCCGGATCGCCGCACAGGAGTGGAACGAGACCGGTTTCGTCTTCACGTCTCCCGTGGGTGAGCCGCTGGTGCCCAGCACGGACTACGACGTGTGGCAGCAGCTCCTCACCGATGCCAAGGTGCGGGACGGACGGCTGCATGACGCCCGGCATACCGCCGCCACGATCCTGCTCATCCTCGGAGTTCCGGAACGGGTGGTGATGCAGATCATGGGGTGGTCGTCGACCGCGATGGCGGCCCGCTACCAGCATGTGACGAGCGGGATCATGGCCGACGTGGCGCAGCGGGTCGGCGGTCTCATCTGGGAGGTGGCCAAGGCTGCCGACGAAGGTGGCCCGGAGTGCTCCGCAGGCTCACGTTGAGACTGTAGATGAGACCGCAACCGTCGAAGGGCCCCACCGCGAACGGTGGGGCCCTTCGACATCGTGCCCGGTGAGGCACTGGCGGAGGATACGAGATTCGAACTCGTGAGGGTGTGAACCCAACACGCTTTCCAAGCGTGCGCCCTAGGCCTCTAGGCGAATCCTCCGCGGCAAACAATACAAGACGTTGAGGAGTGCTCGCGAACTCGTTCCCACCCGCTGCCATCGGGTACTGTTTGGGCAGCCCCTCACGCGGCGCTATCTGACTGAACTCCCCCAGGGCCGGAAGGCAGCAAGGGTAGGTCGGCTCTGGCGGGTGCGTGGGGGGCGCTTGCGTTCCCGGTGGAGCGCACGCGCGGGCCCCGGTGTCAGTGGGCGCCTATAACCTCGTATGCGTGTCGTCTCTCGCGTTGTACCGCCGCTATCGCCCGGAGTCCTTCGCCGAGGTCATCGGGCAGGAGCATGTCACCGACCCGCTGCAGCAGGCGCTGCGGAACAACCGGGTCAATCACGCGTACCTGTTCAGCGGTCCGCGCGGATGCGGCAAGACGACCAGCGCGCGCATCCTCGCCAGGTGCCTGAACTGCGCGCAGGGGCCCACCCCCACCCCCTGCGGCGAGTGCCAGTCCTGCCAGGACCTCGCACGCAACGGCCCAGGTTCCATCGACGTCATCGAGATCGACGCCGCCTCCCACGGTGGTGTGGACGACGCCCGTGAGCTGCGCGAGAAGGCCTTCTTCGGGCCCGCGAGCAGCCGCTACAAGATCTACATCATCGACGAGGCCCACATGGTCACGTCGGCAGGGTTCAACGCGCTGCTGAAGGTCGTCGAGGAGCCCCCGGAGCACCTCAAGTTCATCTTCGCCACCACCGAGCCCGAGAAGGTCATCGGGACGATCCGGTCGCGAACCCATCACTACCCCTTCCGGCTCGTCCCGCCCGGCACCCTGCGGGACTACCTCGGCGAGGTGTGCGGCAAGGAGGACATCCCCGTCGAGGACGGCGTCCTGCCCCTCGTCGTGCGGGCGGGCCAGGGTTCCGTGCGTGACTCCATGTCCGTCATGGACCAGCTGCTCGCCGGGGCCAAGGAGGAGGGTGTGACGTATGCCATGGCCACGTCCCTCCTCGGCTACACCGACGGCTCCCTCCTCGACTCCGTCGTCGAGGCCTTCGCCACCGGTGACGGCGCCGCCGCCTTCGAGGTCGTCGACCGAGTCATCGAGGGTGGCAACGACCCGCGCCGCTTCGTCACCGACCTGCTGGAGCGGCTGCGGGACCTGGTCATCCTCGCCGCCGTTCCCGACGCCGCCGAGAAGGGGCTCATCGACGCCCCCGCCGATGTCATCGAGCGCATGCAGGCCCAGGCCGGCACCTTCGGCGCGGCCGAGCTCAGCCGCGCCGCCGACCTCGTCAACGAAGGCCTGACCGAGATGCGCGGCGCCAACTCGCCCCGCCTCCAGCTGGAACTCATCTGCGCGCGCGTGCTGCTCCCCGCGGCCTATGGGGACGAGCGCTCGGTGATGGCCCGCCTCGACCGCATCGAGCGAGGCGTGAACTTCTCGGCCGGCGGCGCCCCCGCGATGGGGTACGTGCCGGGGCCGGAAGCCCACGGGGGAGCGGCCCTGGGTACCCCGGGCGTCGTCCAGGGCATGCCTGGTGCCTCGGGTGGCTCGACGGCCGCCGTCCCGCCGGCGGCACCGGTACCGCCCGGTGGCGGCCCGGCCGCGGCGCGTGCGGCGGTCCGGGCGTCGGGCGCGAGCAGCGGAGGTTTCGGCAGTGGCGCCCCGGGGGGCGGCATGCCCGGCGCCGGAGCGCAGGGAGTCGGCGTCCCGGGCGGCGGCGTTCCGTCCGGAGCAGGTGCCACCGGAGGATTCCCCGGTGCTACGGCCGGAACAGGTGGCACAGGCGGATTCCCCGGTGCTACAGCCGACTCGGCGCCGCCCGTCGACGGGGCCCCCGACTCGCCCGCCGGTCCGGCCCACGGTTCGTCTCCCGACCTCCACACCGGCGACCCCCACACCGGCCCGGCGCACGGTTCACCCACGGCCCAGCCCTCTGGTGCTCCCTCCGGCCAACCCTCCACCGCCCACCCGGAACAGCCTCAAACGCCTCACCAGCAGCCGTCCGTCACACCGCCCCCGGCCGCGTCGGGATCTGCTCCCGCGCCCGGAGCCTGGCCTGCCGCCGCCCCCGTCGGCGGCGGTCGGCGTCCCGGTGGCTGGCCCACCGCGGCCCCGGCAGGCGGCGGCC
>NZ_MJAH01000035.1 GCF_001746295.1 Streptomyces sp. LUP47B
CGGCGGTGCGGGAGCGACGGGCGCCGCGGGCGGTGCCGTAGGAGGAGTGGGCGGCTGAGGGTAGCCGTAGCCGCTCTCCGGGTTCGGGGGCGCGGGGGGGTGCGGGTAGCCGTAACCGCTCTGGGGGTTCGGGGGCGCGGGCGGCTGAGGGTAGCCGTAGCCGCTCTGCGGGGGCTGGGGGGCCGCGCCGGGGTTTCCCGCCCACGGCGGCGGCGGAGGCGTCGCGCCGGCCGGGCCCGCGGGCGGGGCGAACTGCGGGCCGGGCACGGGAGCCGACGGTGCGGAACCGGACGTATCGGGGTAACCGGGGTGCGGTGCAGGCGCGGTGGGGGCAGCGGCGGGCGCGGGAGGTTCCGCCTCGGCCTCGGGCGCCGCGCTCTGCGTGTACCAGGCAGGCGCGGCGTAGTCGATGGTGAACTCGCCCGTCACCTCGGTGGCGGACTCCGCGTCGGACTGGTCGTCGCTGGGCGTGGTCCAGCCCGCGCGCAGCCCGTCCCGATCGCTCTGCACAATTCCTCCTGGTGTGGGGTCGAGCACCCTCGTGCCGTGTGCGCACTCATGTGCCGGGCTGGGGGCGACCGTTCCTGGTGTCCGATCCGTCTGAAGTCCCCTGGACGCGAACAACCCACCCGTGGGTTCTTACGCCGCACCCGCATCAAGCGTAAACGCCACCGGCGTCGGCGGGGCAGGCCCGTCCGCTGTGCGCTCGCGCCCAACGGACCGGTGCCTGCCCTGATGTCGGCCTTGTGACGGTTGTCTGTCTCTTGAGCCCGGGTAGCAGCGCCTGCTCGGCTGCCGCGCTACTCCGCGGTGAGCCCACCGTTGTGCGGTGCGGCCTCCAGGTCGAACTCGCCGTCGCGTGCGCCGAGTACGAAGGCCCGCCACTCCGCCTCCGTGTACCGCAGCACGGTGTCCGGATCCAGGGAGGACCGCATGGCCACCGCGCCCTCGGGCAGGTAGGCGATCTCGACGCGCTCCTCGTGCTCCTCGGTACCGGGCGCGCTGTGCCACTCGACGCCGGAGATGTCCAGGCCGTACAGCTCGTCCCGTTCCCTCGCCTTTCGCGCCTTGACGTCCTCGTCCGGTGTCTTTGCGGCGATGTCGTCCGCGTCGGTCATGGTCGGCGGGCCCTTTCTCATGAGCGAACCTCGTGCACGAGCACCCTACTTGGCCTGGGCCCTCTCACACGGCGCAACGGTTCGGCTACGAACTCGTATGAGGGGCCGACGCCTTGGCCGCGTCACGAGCCCGCCCGTCAGTCCATCCGGCGGGGCGCCCCGAGGAGACCGGTCTCCGCGTCGGTGGGCTGGGTCATCACGTACTGCCGGTGCTTCTGTGTGCACCACAGGGCGACGTTGTCGGCGAGGGACGGCAGGGACGCGGCATCGCCCTGGGGCAACCGCATGGACTTGCCGACCACTTGGGACTCCTGCGGAGAGATCCGCTGGACGCCGACGACGTCCGCGTTGGCCAGCAGCCGCGGCGCGGTGGGGCCGAGGTAGGGGAGCAGGGTCAGCACCGATTGCCAGGGCGCCGTGGTGAGCCGGCTGCGCGGCGGGCGGATGCCCAGGTCGCGGATGATGAGCACCGGGCTGGCCGGGGACGGGCCCTGCGGGGCGATCCGGCCCACCTGGTGCACCGTCACGCACTGCTGGCCGCCGCCGGCCGCCTGCGCCATCGGCGCCCACAGCTGCGGACGTGCCGTCTCCACGGCCACGCGCGCGCCGATCGCCGCCGCCCGCAGGGCGATGACCTGGGCCATCCAGGTACCGCCCACCAGCACCATGTCCAACCGCGTGGGGCGGCACAGCCCCAGCACCGCGGGCTGGTTGTCCTGGTCGATGCCGAGGATCAGACCGTCGTCGCCGACGGGCAGCGTCAGCTGCGCCAGGACGTCGGCGTCGACGAGGTGACGCTCACGCCGGGGGCCGAGCAGACCGAAGGCCTCGCGCAGACGCCGCTCGGGACCGATCCGGGCGGGCTCGGGGGAGCGGGGCAGATGCCCGGGACGCTGTCCGGGGAAGCCCGGCGTCGACGAGGATCCGAAGCCGGAGCGGCCGGAGGGACGGACGGTGGGAGCGGACATCAGCGGGTACCTCCCAGCGGCAGGGTGGCCAGAACTCCGGGCAGCTGCTCACGGTCGAGCCGTACGAGACCGACCTTGAACGCGGACGCCGCCCGCTCCAGGTGCTCGGCCGCCTCGCCCAGTTCGTTCTCACCGCGGCCGGTCAGGCGCACGTGCCCGGACAGGGCGATGACCTTGCCCCGGCGCCTGCTGATGGTGAGCGAGAAGGTGCTGGCCAGCGTGGGCGCGGAGGTCAGGGCGCCGACCAGCCGGGGGAACGCCGGTCCGCCGCCGCCGAACTGCGGCCACTTGGAGATCCAGTACGTGGTGTGCAGCCGGTCGTCACAGCGCCAGGTACGGGTGCTCTCGGCCGTACGGCGGCCCGAGCGACTCCCGTCGAGCGCGGCACCGCCGGTCGTGGCCATCGGGTTGACGCAGCTGGAGGTCGCGATGGCGCCGCAGATGTCCGACTCGCTCAGCACCTTGGCCCGCATGCCGACTCCCATGAGACGGCTGGCCAGTTGGTCGGCGACCCGCAGCAGCGCCCGCCGGGCCCCCTGCATACCGCCGCCGCGGGCCTCCACGGCCTCGGGGCACAGCTCCGGGTCGAACTTGAGCGCGACCCAGGTGATGCGCAGCCCCGGTGTCATGCTCTGGGCCTGCAGCGGCCCGTAGGAACGGACCGCCATGGCCTGCGGAGGCAGATGCGGGGCGGGCGCGGGCTGGGTGTGCTGGACGACCTGGACCGAGGCGAGCCGGATGTCGTCCACCTCCAGCAGGCCCTGCAGCAGATCGAGGGGGATGTCCCCGGTGCCGTAGGAAGGACGCAGGGGGGTGTCGGCGGCCTGCACCTGCACCAGCGCGGTGAGGAAGGTGCCGTCACCGAGCATGCCGATCTCGCGCTGCTCGCGGTCCTGGAAGCTGTAGGTGCGCAGCGCCGGGTCGCACTCGACGGCCGGGGCGAAGCCGGGGTCGGTGCCGGTGGGCACGGGTTCGGCGTTGCGCCTGCGGCGGTCGCGGAGGGCGCGGGCGGTGCTGAACCACTCGGGCAGCGGACGCCCGCGCCGGCGCAGCAGTCCGGCCAGGACGAGCGGTACGGCCAGCACGATGCCGACGGTGAGACCGATGGGGCGCAGCAGCCAGCCGATCAGCAGGACCGCGGCGGCCAGTTCGAAGCCGACCAGGTGCTGGACGCGGATGGGGCCGATGCTGCCGGGGCGCCTGGCGAGCGACGGTGACGCCGGACTCGGGGGCGTGGACGGCTGTGCCGGTTCCGGCACCTGCCCTGGCCCCTGGTTCTCCTGGGTACGACGGCTGCCGTTACGGCGCCGGGACCTGGTCGCAGTGCTCATCCCCCGGTACAACCCCTTTGCATTGTCTGGCCGCGACTTGAGCTGGCGGCGGATCACCGTACCCCGTACCGTACGGTGCGATCGTCACACGGCATAGTAGAGGCCCCTGCAGGAGCAAACGCCACGGACTACCGGGCGGCCCTGGGGAGTTCCGCATTCGGCAACAAAGCGAAAAAACGGGGAGTTGACCCATCGATGGCGACACGTCGGGATGAGCTGAACGCTTACTCCTTCGCGCGCAGGCGCACGGTGGCGGCGTTTCTTCAGCCGTCTCCGCACGGTTCGGAAGAGGCGGCACCGCGGCCCCTCAAGACCGTCCTGCCGAGTCTCGGTGTGGCGGTGCTGGTGCTCATCGGATTCGGCGCCTGGGGCATGCTCAGCCCGACCGCGCCGAAGGGCTGGGACGACCAGGGCAAGAACATCCTCGTCGGCAGCGAGTCGACGACGCGCTATGTACTGGTGAAGACCAAGGGCGAGAACAAGCTCAGCCTGCACCCGGTCCTCAACCTGGCGTCCGCCAAGCTGCTGTTGAACGGCGAGAACCCCCAGGTCATGAAGATCAAGGAGTCGGTGCTCGACAACAGCAAGTACCCGATGGGCGCCACCGTCGGCATCCCCTTCGCCCCGGACCGGCTGCCGTCCGCGTCGGACGCGGAGACGGTGAAGACCTGGGCGCTGTGCCAGTCGCCGGGGCAGGACGGGCAGCCCGTCAGTGCCACGTACGTCCTGGACAAGAGCGACTACAACAAGCTGCTGCACACGAAGGGCGAGCTGAAGCCGGGCCACGTCCTGTACGTCGAGGGCCCGAAGGACCCCACCTCGATCAGCGGCAACGGTCCGCGGTACATGGTCACCGAGGACGGGAGCGCCTACCTGATCGGTGGCAAGGACTGGCGGCTCGACAGCAAGAACACGCTGCAGGACATCGAGCGGGCAGTGTTCGGAGTCGGCAAGCCGCAGAGCGTCAGCCTGGACTTCCTCAAGACGCTGAACACCGCGGGAACCCTTGAGTTCCCCAACATGGGGGCGGAGGCGGGGACGCAGGCGAATGTCGAGGGGCTCGCTCCCAACCTCTCGAAGGTGGGCATGATCCTCGAGGCCGGCTCCGGAGCCGGGGAGCAGAAGTACGTCGTGCTGAAGGACAAGGTCCAGCCGGTGTCCGACTTCGCGGCGCAGATGTGGATGCGCAGTCCTTTCATCAACTCCGTGTACGCGGGCAAGACCCCCGAACCGGTGGAGGTCGGCTTCAACGACATCCACCCGGACACCGGCGAGTGGATGGACGAGATGAGGTGGCCCGACGAGCCGGTGGTCCAGGCCAACACGCACTGGGAGCGGGGCGGCGACAAGATCTCGTGCAGTGTCTGGCACGGCGGTGAGAAGAACCCGAGGACGGGCTCGGAACTGATGACGGTGTGGACCGGCTCGGACTACCCCAAGGACCTCTCCCAGAGCGGTTCCCGGACCTACGTCTCGCCCGGCAGCGGCCTGCTGTTCAAGCGCCTCACGGGTGCCGACGCCGGTGGCGGCAGCACCTTCCTCGTCACCGACACCGGCCTGCGCTACTCGGTCCCCGCACGCAACGACAGCGCGGTCACCGGCGGCGAGAAGGCAGACACCCAGCAGACCAACACCGCCCAGGTCAGGCTCGGTTACGGCAAGATCAAGCCGGTCGCGGTGCCGGCCGCGTGGGCCGATCTGCTGGCGGCCGGGCCGGAGCTCAGCAGCGGGAACGCGGAGCAGGCGCAGGGGTCGTAGCCAGGCGTCCGTACCGAACGAGGGCTCTCCTGCTGGCTGTTGGGGCCGGGGGAGGGCCCTTGTCATGTCTTCTACGGTGTCTTCCTACGTCGCCCTTGTTGGCCGCTCTGTTGGCCGCGCGCGTCGCGCGCGCATAGCAAACATCTTGTGAAAAAGGTGAGTTGAGTTCATCGCGATCTTGCTACAGAACCCTTCGGATGTTCGTTCTGTCGGCGGATGCGTCTAGAGTGGTGCCAGACCAGACTGGCTACGCCTGCCGCCCCTCGGCGGCGGTGTGCCGTGTGTGGGTCTATCTCGAACTCCTACGTCTCATGGGGGACACAACATGGCTGGACAGCAGTTCACCATGACCGAGGAGGAGATGGTCGCGTTCAGCGGCAAGATCTCCTCGGTCAACTCCTCGATCCAGGGCGAAATCTCCCGCCTGCAGACCGTGATCGACACGATCACGGGCGGCTGGAAGGGCTCGGCGGCCACCGCGTACAACAACCTGCAGTCGCAGGTGAACCAGGATGCCAACAAGATCAACCAGATCTTGAACGACATCAAGGAAGCGATCGACCAGAGCACCAAGGCCTATGCGGCGTCGGAAGAGGAGCAGCGCGCGTCCATCCAGAACATCGCGGCCTCGTCCCCCTTCGGATGATCGGACCCGTGCGCCGCGGCGCACGTCCGTGACCGACCATCCACAGATCCGAGGAGACATAGAAGAGATGTCCGGGCAGATTCTTGTAAATTTCGCCACGATCTCCCAGGCCGCGCAGGACGTCCGCAGCACCGCGGGCAAGATCCGTACGCAGCTTGACGAGCTGGAGAGCGGCGTCAAGCGCATCTCCGCCAGCTGGGAAGGCACGGCGCAGGAGTCCTACCGCGCCAAGCAGGCCGAGTGGGACCAGCGCGCCGCCTCCATGCAGCAGACGCTGGAGGCCATCGCCAAGGCCCTCGACAGCGCCGCCCAGAACTACCAGGCGACCGAGTCGAAGAACGCCCAGATCTGGGGCGGCTGACGTGACCGCTTGATGGGGGCGAGTGCGCTGTCGCGCACTCGCCCCCATCGGCAGTTCACGGGGCGTATGGACTTTTCCGCTCATAGCTGGTTCATGCGTCCCGTACAGAAACAAAACGGGAGGACGTAAGACAGTGGGATCCGGGGCATCGCGCACCGCGCGTCGAAGCGCCGCAGGCACCGCCGCCGTCGCGGTACTGGCCTGTGGGCTGCCCTTGGCGGGGGCCACACCGATTGCCGCCGCCGAGCGCGTGCGGACCACCTTGGCCGACGACGACGTGCGCTTCCAGGTCGACGACACCAGCTGCTCGTTCCCGTCCGACATCATCAAGGGAACGCCCTGGTCGCTGCAGCGAGTCGTCCTGGACCAGCTGTGGCAGGACACCAAGGGCAAGGGCGTCAAGGTCGCCGTCATCGACACCGGCGTCGACACCGTCAACGCGCAGCTCAAGAGCGCAGTCGCCAACGGCACGGACTTCCTGCACAAGGGCGGCACCGGCAAGACCGACCCCACGGTGGGCCACGGCACCAAGGTCGCGGGGATCATCGCGGCCAGGAAGCTCGACGGCACCGGTTTCGTCGGCCTCGCCCCGGAAGCGACGATCATCCCGATCCGGCAGAACGACGACAAGGGCAGCGGCAACGTCGGCACGATGATCAAGGCGATCAAGTTCGCGGCCGACGCCGGCGCCAAGGTCATCAACATCTCGCAGGACACCGCGTCGAAGATGGACCCGACGGTCGACACGGCTTTCCGGGGGGCCATCAAGTACGCCCAGGAGCAGCATGACGCCCTGATCGTCGCGGCGGCCGGCAACGACGGTGCGGACGGCAAGGTCAAGGAGACGTACCCGGCGGCGTACCCCGGTGTCCTCGCGGTCGCCGCGACCGACCGCAACAACGCCCGCGCCCCCTTCTCCCAGTCGGGGCCGTTCGTGGGCGTCGCGGCACCGGGCATCGACATGGTCTCGACCGTCCCGGTGGGCGGCAACTGCGTCGACCAGGGCACGAGTTTCGCGGCGCCGTACGTCTCGGGTGTCGCGGCACTGATCCGCGCGAAGCACCCGGACTGGAGCTACAAGCAGGTCATCACCCAGATCGAGCAGACGGCGGACCGGACCAAGGCGGGCCGCGACGACTTCGTGGGCTGGGGCGTCATCGACCCGGCCGCCGCGGTCAACGACGACACGACGGCGCCCTCGGCCGACGGCCCGAAGCCGGACTCGGCCGGCCCCGCGGGCGACTCCGCCGACGTCCAGGCCGCGACACTCGTCCTCGGCGAGTCCGAACAACAACGGACGGAGCGGTACGCGCTGTACGTCCTGGCGGCCGGATTCGCGTTGGTGCTCCTTCTGTTCGGGGGCGGGCGGGTCCTGAGCGACTGGCGACGTAAGCAGGGTGTGGGTAACAACGTGGAGTCAACGGGGAGCTGAGCATTATGGCTGAGCAGTACAAGGTCGATCTCAGTGAGATCGAGGGGACGATCACCAAGCTCAACGGCGTCATCAGGGACATGACGACGTCCAAGTCGAGCTGCATGGGCAACACGTACCTGCCGCAGGGTGCGCTGGGTACGGGCTTCGGCGAGGCGAAGGCGCTGTACGACGCCCACGAAGCGATGAAGGAGCGTCTCTACGAGATCGTCGCGCACCTGGAAGAGGTGCTGGACGACTTCGGGAAGAAGACGAAGAGGACGCATGACGCGTTCAGCGACGCTGAGGCGGAGAACTATGCGGCGTTCAACAGGAAGTAACGGGATGTCCTGCTACGTGGGTTTGAGGGGGCTGTAGACATGGGCGACAAGGACATCGACGACTTCGAGTACGTCGAGACGAATCAGTGCATTTCGGCGAAGCACAGCACGCCGTTCGGGCTCAACTACGACATGGACCAGATGAAGGACATGGTCCGTGACGCCGACCCGGGCACCGTGACGAGGGTCGCGACGGCCTGGGAGGCTCTGAGCAAGGACCTGGTCGGGCCGGGCGGGATCAAGGAGGCCCTTGACGCCGCCGTCGAGCACGTTCTCGCCCACTGGGAAGGACAGAGCGCGGATCTGTTCAGGGAGCGGGCGCAGGTGATCAGCAAGAAGATCACCGACAGCTCCACGTACGCCTCCCACACCTCGGTCTCCCTCAAGGGCGCCGCCGCAACGCTCTCGCAGATCAAGCCCGAGGTCCTGGCGATGGAGAAGCCGGGCAAGGTCTCCAGCGCGCTCGACTACATCGGCAACATGGGCGACCGGGACGACTCAGGCGCGAACAACGCCCTCAAGGGCGGCGCCGGCTCCCAGGAGGCTCTCGACGGCAACGCGGGCAGCCTGTCGGAGGGGCGCGAGGCGCAGCTTCGGATGGCTGTGAAGATGGAGGCGCTCGGGGCGGCTTATAACAGTCGGGCTGCGGAGATGGGGTCGTGGAAGCGTGGCAGCGTGAACGACAGTGAGGACTATCCGGGTGACCCAGGCGGTGTCGCTCCCGCTCCCGTGGTTGTCCCCACCGAGACCGCGACGCGTAGCCCGCAGCGGGTTACGACGGGTACCGCTCGTAGTGGTCAGACCAGCACCATCGGCTCGTCCAAGGCAGTAACTCCCCCCTCGGGCATCACGGGTGGCGCACACAAGCCGACCGTCTCGGAGCCTCAGGTCGGCACGGCCATTGACGGCATCTCTGGTGGTCGTACCGGTGGGCCGACGGTCGGTGCTGGCGGGGGCACGGTTAGTGGTGGCTCTGCTGGTGGCGGTGCCGTCGGCGGCGGAGGCTTCATCGGCGGCGCGGCTGGCGCCACGGCGGGTGGAGCCGGAGCCGCTCGTGGTGGCACGATCGGTCGCGCCGGCGCCGCTGGAGGTGTGGCAGGTCGCGCAGGTGCTGGCGGCGTGGCTGGCGCAGGTGCCGCCAAGGGTGCAGCCGGGCGCGTCGGAGGCACCGCTCGGGGTGGCGTAGTCGGTGGCACGCCCAAGTCCGGTGCGGGTGCGGGCAGGGGCACAGCCGGTGGCTCGGGCCTGCACAGCAGTCGCGGTGCCGCAGGAAAGGGGGCCAGCGCTGTCCGCAAGGGCGGTATTGCAGGCGCCCCCGGTTCACGCACTGGCCGTCGCAAGGAAGACGAGCAGCGCGAGGGCGAGCGTCCCGACTACTTGGTTGAGGACGAGGAGACCTGGACGCCGCAGACCGACGTGGCGCCTCGCGTCATCGAGTAGTCGTTTGGTGCTCACCGGCACGTGACAGGATGCGTGGGCGTGGCTTCCGGGCCACGCCCAGATTCAGTAACGGGATAGGGAAGACGGAATGGCCTTGAAGCGAACGGTGCACGCGTTGAGTGCCATGGCGCTGGGCGGCGCGCTGATTCTTGCCGCCGCCCCTGCTGCTTCCGCTGACCAGACCAGACGTGACCAGTGGGCACTGGACGCACTGCAGGCCGAGTCCGCGTGGAAGATTTCCAAGGGCAACGGTGTCACGGTTGCCGTCATTGATGGAGGAGTGAACGCCAAACACGTGGATTTGGAGAACAATGTCCTCAACGGCAAGGATTTTGTCGACGGGGATGATGATCCTTCACCTGAATCTTCGGAGGATAAACCCACTCACGGCACGCAGATGGCTGCACTCATCGCAGGTCACGGGCATGGCGCAGGTGCCGCAGACGGGGTCATGGGGCTGGCTCCGGAAGCTAAGATCCTTCCCATTCGCGCCGATCTAGCAGGCTTCGCCGATGAGATCCGTTACGCGGTGGATAATGGGGCCTCCGTGGTAAATATTTCTATGGACATCCGCGACCAGTACTCTGACCGCGGCGGATCCTCCGAAGATCTTGACGCGATCTCATATGCGCTAAAACATGATGTCCTCATCGTGGCTGGAACTGGAAACGATGGAAAGCGTCGGGTCGGGTTTCCTGCCATGGCGCCGGGAGTTTTGGCGGTGGGAGGGGTTGATCAGAGTGGATCCATCTGGCAGGACTCCAACTACGGACCCGAAGTTCTGCTGACCGCCCCTGCCACACGCATCGTCAGTGCGGGATGGCCCGGAAATAATCTGCAAATTGGTGACGGGACGTCGGACTCTACGGCCTTCGTGTCTGCTGCTGCAGCTTTGTTGCGATCGAAGTTTCCTGACCTTACGGCAGGGCAGGTTGCTAATCGCCTCGTGAAAACCGCCGTACTCCCGGAATCCGCCAAGGGTATCTCTCTCCCCGATGAGAAGTATGGATACGGAGAAATTCGCCCGCTTGCCGCGCTGACGGAGAACATCCCTGCCGGATCCAAGTACGGACCGCTCGCAGCCCCAGGGTCGGAGAGCCCGTCTGCTGCTGCAAGCACCGGCACCTCCGACAGTGACTCCGCTGCAGAAAAGGAAAACGCAGACCAAAAGCAAATGCTCTTCTTCGTCGTGCTCGGAGTTGTTGCCCTGGTCGTGATCGGTCTCATCGTTCTTCTGATTGTGAAGCTGTCTCGGCGCAACAAGAACAAGAATGGCGGGCCTGGTGGCCCGGCCGCCTACCCGCCGTACGATCAGCAGGCCTTCCCTCCGCAGCAGAACCCGTACCAGCAGCCCGCTCAGCCTCAGCAGAATCCATACCAGCAGCAGCCCACCCCGCCTCACAGCCAGTGGCCGCCGCAGCAGTAGCGGTGCGGGACTCGGTCCCGCTCATATCGAGTTAACCCTGCGTGAGGGGCTTCCGCGGCCATGCCCACGTTCGGTACTGGAAGAGGGACGACGGAATGGCCTTCAGGCGAGCCATGGGCGCGTTGGGCGCCACGGCCGTGACTAGTGCGCTGATCCTGACGGCAGCTCCTGCTGCCTCTGCCGACCAGACCAGAAATGACCAGTGGGCGCTGGAGATACTACAGGCCGAGTCCATCTGGAAAATCTCTGAGGGCAAGGGCGTAACTGTTGCCGTCATTGACACTGGTGTGAATCCCCAACATGTCGACCTCAAGGGAAATGTTCTCGAGGGCAAGGATTTCGTTGATGGTGACGGTGACGCTTCCCCTTCAGCGTCAGATGACGATCCCACCCACGGCACGGGTATGGCTTCGATCATTGCTGGTCACGGTCATGGTTCAGGCGCGGCCGACGGCGTGATGGGTCTGGCGCCTGAGACCAAGATCCTCCCTATTCGGGATAATCTTGACGTAGACCTTAGTTTTGCTGATGAAATTCGTTACGCAGTCGACCGCGGGGCGTCAGTCATCAATGTCTCCGGATTCACAGGTAACGATGACCCTGCCGATCGTGCAGCAGTTGCATACGCTCTAAAGCACGATGCGTTGATCGTTGCTGGTGCCGGAAACCAAAATAAAGATCCAAAAATTGAGTACCCTGCAAAGTATCCAGGTGTTCTTGCAGTCGCTGGAGTGGGGGAGGACGGGACCTTCTGGAGCGGATCAAACTACGGTCCGGAAGTTCTTCTAACTGCGCCCGCGACGCGTATTGTGAGTGCATCATGGCCCGGTAGTAAGCTGCGTATCGGCGATGGCACTTCCGATGCCACTGCATTCGTTTCTGCCGCGGCGGCTTTGCTCCGGTCAAAATTTCCCAATCTTACAGCGGGTCAGGTCGCCAATCGCCTTATAAAGACGGCAACCTTGCCAGACTCGGTTAAGGGTATTTCCCTCCCCGATGAAAAGTATGGATACGGTGAAATCCGTCCGCTTGCCGCGCTGACGGAGAACATCCCTGCCGGATCCAAGTACGGACCCCTTGCGGCCCCAGGGTCGGAGAGCCCGTCTGCTGCTGCAAGCTCTGGTACCTCCGAAACTGACTCCACTGCAGAAACGGAAAACGCAGACCAGAAGCAAATGCTCTTCTTTGTCGTGTTCGGAGTCGTCGCCCTGGTCGTGGTGGGCCTCATCGTCCTCCTGATCGTGAAGCTGTCCAGGCGGAACAAGAAGAACAACAACGGCGGGCCCGGGGGGCCGGCTCCTTACCAGCAATATGGTCAGCAACCCTTCCCACCCCAGCAGAACCCATACCAGCAGTCCGTTCAGCCTCAACAGAACCCGTACCAGCGGCAGCCCACCCCGCCTAACAGTCAGTGGCCGCCGCAGCAGTAGGCGCGACCCCTCGGTTCTCCAGCAGACTGCACGGGCCGCCTTGGGACTGGTGACTATTCGCTGTCAACGCCGCCGAACGGTTCTGTGATCTGCGGCTCTCCGCCACGGAATGTGTCGGCACCGTCGACATCTCGGAGAAGGGTTCCTTCGAGATCATCCGCAAGGGCAACGATATTTGGGCCATGCCTGATTCGACGTTTGCCAAGGGCATGAACTCCGTCTCGGAGACAACGCGTTCTCCACCAAGAAGTGGACCCATGGCACGTCGAGCAACGCACTCATGGCGAAGCTGGCCAGCTGGTGTCACCAGGAGCAGCTCAGTGCCCCCGACACGCTCGACGCCGGCAGCAAGGCGACTAAGGGCAAGGTCACCACGGTGGACGGCCAGCAAGCGGTGCCGGTCGTCCTGGCGAAGAAGGGCGAGTCCGTCACCTGGTACGTCGCGACCACAGGCAAGCCGTACTTCATCAAGCAGGACAGCACCCGAGACGACCTGCTGACCTCACGGACCTCCGACTTCGGCGGGGCGGTGAGCGCGAAGGCGCCTTCCGGGGCGGTCGTTGAGGCACCGGCGGCCTGATCTTCGGCGAGCGGTGAGCAGTGAGCGGCTCGGTGGGCAGGTGCCCGCCGAGCCGTCGCGTTCGCGTTCACTTTCGCGTCCCACAGTGCGGCCAACACTGGGCCGCGCAAAGGAAGATCCGGTATCTTTCGGCCTGCTGATTGGCATGTCCTTGCCTAGGTCGCCGGGCGCGAGGCTCGGCCGGAGTGGGCACCTCACGTCGTACGGGCGCAGCGAAATCCGTGGTCGTGTGAACGAACCGGGCATGTCCACCACTTTTACAACGGGGATGGGACAAGGGATGAGTACTCCCTTCGATGCACCGCAGCACAGCGGATCCACTCGGACGCGGCTGAACTCCGTGCCCGCAGAGGGCGGTGGCGGTGGCGGCACCAACGTCGACACCCAGCGCCTCGACGAGGCCGCCAACGCCCTCGTCGAACTGCGCGGTGACACCGAGAACGTCGACAACGGCGCCGACGACGACTGCCTGAGCGCCTCCAGGGGGCTGAACAAGCACAGCGCCGGGGGCATGGCCGAGGCGGGCTCCTGGGCCACCGCCGGCTCCCTGGTGACCATGGACGTCCGCTGGGGCTCGCAGGTCCTCAACCTCAAGAGCCTGCTCCAGGACATCAGCGACAAGCTCCACACCACCTCCGGCCACTACACCAGCACCGAGCAGGAGGAACAGGCCAGGCAGCGCGCGATCAGCACACCCTTCGGGTGAGCCCGGCCGCCCAGGTCGCCGTCGCAGCACCGCGCCCGGGTGAGCCCATCGAGCCGGACCTGAACCCCCTCACAAGGAGCAGCCGCACATGGTGTCCATTCCCTACCTCGACAAGGCCGACCTCGGCCCGCTGGCCGACGCCGCCGCGTCGTGGAAAGCGTTGCCGGCCAAGTACGACGCGTTGCAGCGGGAGTTCGAGCAGCGGGTCATCAACCACCTCAAGGGTCACTGGGAGGGTGACGCGGCCGACTCCGCCTTCGTCACCATGGGCAAGGCCCGTACGGAGTACGAGAACGCCGCCACCGAGGCGGAGCGCATCGCCAAGTTGTTGCTGGACGCGCACGGCGAATTCACCGCGTCCCAGAAGCAGTTGCACGCACTGCTCGACGAGGCCCGCAACGACCACTACAAGGTCTACGACGACGGGCGCGTCGAGGACGTTGACCCGCGGCAGGACAGCCCGACCGCTTCCGCCTCGCCTGGTCTTGCCGAGGAGCGCAAGAAGAAGCTGGACTCGCTCGTCTCCCGGCTGACGCGGGTCCTGGAAGTGGCCACCGCCGCGGACGAGGCCGCCAGTTCGGCTCTGGAACGCGACGCCAACGGCGACAGCCAGTCTTTCAACACCAGCGTCTACACCACCCTCGACTCCGTCGAGGCCGACCAGGCTGCCGCCCTGATGAACAAGAAGGGCCGGCTCTCCGACGCCGAGATCACCAAGCTCAACCTGCTCCTCTCCGCCAACAAGAACGACCCCGAGTTCTCGAGGGACTTCGCGGTCAAGACCGGTGGCGAGAACATGCTGAGCAAGTACAACGAGCTCATGAGCCCGCCGGCCGGCACCACGCTCTCCAAGGCGCAATTGGCCCAACTCAAGGAGCTCAAGGCGAACCTGGGCACCACCATCGGAACGGCGACCACGTCGGACGACCACCGGAAGGGCGGTCCCGACCCGGAGATCACCAAGTTCCAGAACGACCTGCTCAAGGCGGGCCAGCGCGACTTCAACGCCAACCCCACCGAGTCGCCGTACGGCCTCACCGGCTACCAGCTCACCAGCAGCCTGATGAGCGAGGGCAAGTGGGACAAGGACTTCCTCCAGGGTTACGGCGACGCGCTGATCACCGCGGAGAAGAACGGCGCCAACGCCGGGCAGAACCCGGACGCGTACTGGGGATATCCGCGGACGCTGGGCACGACCAACATCGGGGCGCTCGACCCGATGGCGGGGTACATGGACGCCCTGGGCCACAACCCGGAAGCCTCCACGGAGTTCTTCGGTTCTGAGACCTCGGTCAACGGCGAAAAGGTCGACCACTACGACTACTTGATGAAGGACAGGCACTGGCCCGAGGGCGCGGGCTACACCGGTGACGACAAGAACCCCAACGGCTACAACAACCTCGGTCACGCCCTGGAATCCGCTGTGACGGGACACTCGTACGACAGCAGTCCCTCGGCGGACACCCCAGCGCACAACGAGCAGCAGGCCGCTCTCATGGAGAAGGTCGTGCACGACGTCTCCAAGGACGACGGACTGGCCCACGACGGGATGCAGGACAGTCTGGGGCGCATGGCTGGTGAATACATGCCGGACATCCACCAGTCCCTGACGAACGACCAGTCCGACAACAAGGGCGAGTTCTATCCGCTCTCGGGCACACGAGCAGTGTTCGACGAGCGGGACACTTCCCGCTTCCTGATGACCGTCGGGAAGGACCCGGACGGCTACGCCGCGGTCAACCTCGGCGAGAGCGCGTACACGTCGAATCTCATCGACTACCACCTCCAGCACCCGGACGCTTTCAAGGGGTCCACGGACACTGCGCTCAGAGAGATCGCCAGGTCCTCCGGCGAGGTCCAGGGCAGCATCGCGATCGGCCGACGGGAGTCGGACATCGGCACCGGTGTGGAGGCCGACAAGTCGTACAACGACGCCATGGGGCGGGCGGGCGGATACGCGGCGGGCATCGTGGGCACCGGCATCGGCGTCGGCACTTCCTTCATCGCCACGCCCGCCGTCGGCGCCGGAGTGGGCGGCATCGCCACCACGGTCACCGGAGATCTCATCAACCAGATCGTCCAGGGGTCCGAGCGGGACACCCTGGGTGACACGGTGTACTCCAGCGGCGCGGACTGGGAGAACTCGAAGCACTCCACCACGGCGGTGCTCCAGGACGCCTACCAGAACTCGGCGGCGGCCCAGGGCAAGGGTGACGTCGCCGACTACAACAACATCCTGGCCAACGAGGTCGAACAGGGCTTCCAGTCGGCCGAGAGCAACCTGGATGGTTACGGCCAGGACAAGAGGGGCACGGGCCAGGGCTGACCCGAGAAGCCCGAGGCGGCCCGGCGGTCGCACGCGGTAGATGCAGGTTCGGTCGTTCGTCACGCAGACAGGGATCACGTCGGATGAAGTGGGACTCTCGGGCTCTGTTCCGAGGAAAAGGGAGACGTCGGCTGATCGGCTCCGTGGTGACGCTGGCCGTCCTGGGGGCCGGGTACTACGGATTTCAGCTCCAGTACCCGGCTGCCAAGACCGCACGGGCCTGCAGTGGGATGCTCGCAGTCGACTCGGTGCTGGACCTGGCGGGGAAGTCGAAGCTCTCCCTGCTCGGTCCGGGATTCGACGTCTCCACTCGGCAGTTCGACGTGTCGGGCGATGTGAAGGAGCCCGCTGGCCTGGCAACGCGATGCACGGTCGACGGCATCGAGATCGCCATCGAGACCACGGCCGGTGCCCAGAACGCGTACGGCGCCTACCAGGACGATGAGAAGACTTCCCCGGTACCTCTGAACGGCGGCTGGCAGGGGCTCATGGTCACCAAGAACGAGGAGGCAACCGCGTCGGTGCTCCTCAGCTGCAAGAACTGGTCGCCGAAAGAGGGCAGCGGAATCCTTGTGACGGCCGATTCGCCGTACGACGCCGAGGCCACCGAGTCCATACGTCTCAAGCTCGCTCGAGCCGCCACCGGCACGGCACAGCGCGCGGCGGAAAAGACGGACTGCCAGACGGAATCAGGAAACACGGGCAAGCTCGCCGCCCCCGAGGCCACCGCCCGCACGATGCCGGCCGGCACAGCCACCGGGACCTGCAAGGGCATGACCTCCGCGCAGACCGTGCGGGAGACCGCCGCGGCGAAGTCCCCGGTGGAGGAGTGCATCCTTGTCGGCAGCCTGCGACTCGTCTCCGCGTACGGCCCGTTCAGCGACGCCTCAGACGCGGTCGTCAACGGCAAGTACGGCGGCCACGACACCCCCTCGGGGGTCGACAGGTCCACGGCCTGGACGGCAGCCACCTGCCAGGGCGCCCTGGGCATCGGTTACTACCACGCTTCGCCGGTCGAGGGCAGCGACCGGAAGTTCACCTCGGTTCCGCTCACGAAAGAGGAGCGCGCGGACCTGGAGCACTTCGCGGAGCAGTCGGCGGCCCGCCACGGGTGCGCGGCACCAGCGGCCCTGCCCTCTTGAAGCACGGACGTTGAATCACAGGCACTACGGGGGATTTCAGTGGTCCAGAGGTCTTGGCGGCCGGGCAAGCCGCTGCTCATCGGGTTGCCGCTCGTGTTGTTCGTCGGCGGGGTGGTCGGTCTCTTCCTCGCCCAGGGGCCCGGCGGCGGACATACGGCGACCAACAGGGCGCAGTTGAAGAGTGCTTGCGGCGGACTGCTGCCGTATGACGAACTGAGGAGTCTCGTACCCGACGAGGTCGAGGGCGAGGTGAGCCAGTACGGCACCGTGCTGGAGCCCGGCGAGGAGAGCCGTTCGCTCGTGAACTGCGCCGTGACCTGGCCGGGGCACGGGTCGGTCCGGGTGCGGGCTGCCGCGCTCGTGTCGCCGATGCCGATGACGGTGAAGGTCGAGGACATCATGGCGGGCGCCGAGAAGGAGTCGTACGAGGTGCCCGGCGTCACGGGCAGAGCGGGTGTGGACGGGCCTGCGTGGATCGTCGCCGAGTGTGCCGACGGGCTCGCCCGTCAGGTGCGCGAGGTGTCGCAGATGTATGTCACCGCCGATGTCGACCTGCCCGTACCCGGCAAGGGGAAGCAGGGCCGGGACCTCATGGGGATCCGTACCGCCGTTCATGTCGCGAACGGCATCACCGGCAGACAGAAGTGTGGGGGTTCCCCGCTCATGGAGCCCACGCGGATCATCGACACCTACGAGGCCGACGTCACCGCGGATCCTGACGGCAGCAACATCAGGACCGTACGCGTCGACGAGCCGGGACTGGGTGCGAAGAAGTGCCGTGGGCTGGGCAGGCGCACCGGCTTCCCGGGGAACTGGACCGCTGTCGGCGACCTTCAGAAGTCCCGGCTGCTGAACGTCTGCACGGCCACCATCCTGGACCGTAAGGACTGGACGGAGACCGATCCGATGCCGCCGGACGCGGTCACCGATGTCTCGGCCGCGAGTTGGGCCGGAGAACTGGGCCGGTCGGCCGTCGAGCAGTACGACTACACGGGCGACAGTTACGGCTTCCAGAAAGGGCGCCGTACGAGGGTCATCAGTGAGGGCGAGAGGACCGAACTCGCCCTGTGGGCCAGGTCGACGTGCGCCGCGGGCAGCACCTACCACCGTGTCACGGTGACCATGAAAACCGGCAGTACTGACGAGCGCACGCTCAGCGAAGCGCAGCGGGCCACCTACTCGCACAACGCCCGCGAGCTCATGGACGCCTATCTCACCGATCCCCAGGGCTGGCCCCGACAACAGCGGTGCCACGACAGCGAGGTGCTGGGAGAGGCGGAGGGATGGCAGTGAGACGGATCGTCCTCCGGGTGGTGGCCGCTCTGGCCGCCGCGGCCGTCGCCGTCGCCGGATTCCTGTTCTTACACGGGGATTTCCAGCGCTGGAAGGACGAGTCGGCGCTTGACAGCGCCTGCGACGGCCTGCTCGACCGGGACGTGGTGCGTGACGTCCTCGGTCCGGGAGCGGTAGATGTCGAGAACACTGAACGGGCCGACATAGGCCTGGTGCGGTGTGAGGTGCAGATGGACGGTGGCGGCAGCGCGGACGTCCGAGTCCTCGACACCGCCCACGTGGGGGAGGACCGCCTGGACTCCCTCTACACGGGGTCGCCCGGAGAGGCGGCACTCTCCGTGCCGGTGGGACAGGGCTGGACAGGGCTATTCGGGGCGAGGCCGAAACACGTCGTGGACCCCTTCGACACGGACGAGGCCGAGGACGTCACTGTGAGCCTGGTCCTCGGGTGCGCCGAGGCCGGCCGTACCAAAGGCCTGTCCGTCACCGTCGAGACCACGCTCGACAAGACCCTGGACGACCCGGCGAACCGACCGGAGTTCGCCAGGATCGCCACGTCCACCGCGGCGAAGGCGTCGAAGGCACGCCGCTGCGGTGCCCGACTCGGACAGCCCGTACGAAGTCTCGGCCTGCCGGTGAACGAGACCGAGTACCGGCCGCTCGGCACGGCGGACGGGACCTGTTCCGGCATCAACCCCGGTCAGAGCGTGTCGGTTGCCACTGAGACCGAGCGCGGGGGAGCGCCGTACGAAGTGTGCCGACTGGCGGATACTGACCTCGGCATGCGCCTCGTCCTGGTGGCCAGGTTCGGCCCTTACGCGCAGGAGGAGTTCGCCGACAACCAGGAGTACGACGGGGAGGATGTGCCGTACTCCGGCACTCCCGCGCACGATCGCCGACGCGGCGACCGGACCGGCTGGACGACGGCCAAGTGCTCCGACGGCCAAGCCCTGTTCACCCTTGAGGCCGACGAAACTGTGAGTTCGTCCGAACTCGCCTATGAGCGAGCCGCCCTGAGTGCCTTCGCCGAGCGCTCGGCGAAGGCCCACGGCTGCTCCGTCCCGGTCAGGTCCTGACGACGCTGTCTCCGGGTGAGGCCGGGTCAGCGGGTGGTAGCTGTTTTCGAGGTCGATGGTTCACACCGCGGATCCGGAAGAAGTGGTGGCACCCGGCAAGCAGTTGACGCCGTCCCTCCATCGTGTGCCTGTACGTGACTCTTCGGTCGGCGTGAGGTTGCGGAAGTACACGTCCAAGGTCGTCGAGGGATGAGTGTACGGAGCGGCGCATGTCTGGTGACTTCTCTTTAGATCCGCAGGGACTGGCCAAGCTGGCAGGGGCGTTCGATACGCGGGCGTATGACCTGGCAAGTGCGGTCAGGGTGTTTGAGCGGGCCACGGGGGCGGAGCAGATTCATGACGGTTTCGGGTTTCTGACGGAGTCCGAAGAGGTCACGTCGGCCTATGTCGACTTGGCGGCGGGGATGGCCGAATCGTTGGGGAATCTGGCTCGGCACTTCGAAGAGGTGAGCCAGGCTCTCAAGGGCAACGCGAAGAATTCCGAAACGTCGGACGAGACTCTCGCCGGGCTGTTCAAGGGTGGGAAGACGTGAGTGAGGAGAGCCTCGCCGAGAAGGTGTACGAAGCCGGGATCGAAGTGGTGAATCCCGGTGGCCGTCCTGATGTTTTGCGGGCCGCGGCCAAGGGGTGGCGGACGATGGGGGAGGAGCTGGAGGAGGCATACAGCGGGCTCGACAGGAGGGTGCGGGGCGTTCTCGGTGCGCATTGGCGGGGGGAATCCGCCGAGGCCTTCCAAGAGTATTGGGAGAAGGTCGGGCGAGCGGTCGAGGAGGCCGTGCCGCTTTTCGAGCAGGCGGCGAGAGGACTTGAGGAGGCTGCCGACAATATCGAGGAGATCAATAACGAGATCCATCAGATCTACCTCGAGATCGGTGTCTCGATCGCGGCGTCCGTCGCGCTTTCCTTCGTCACGGTCGGCTTCTCCGCGGCGGCCGGAGCCGCCAATGCCGTACGGCTGGCGGCGCAGGCTGCGGATGCCGCGTCGAAGCTGGGGCGGTTGCTCGGCGCTGCCGCTCGTTTGTTTCGGCAGGTTCGGGGGCTGGTGAGGGTCAGCGGGCGGTGGCGGCTGGCAGTCGAGCTGGGTGTGCAGTGGGGTGCGGGGACTGGCACGGGGATCGCTACCAACCTGGCCATGGGCAAGGATGCCGAGCTCGCCAACAACGCAGTCAATGGAGTGGTAGGGGCGCTGGGCGGGAAGTTCGGGGCTGGTTTGCTGGCTCAGCGGCTGGGTGGAGGTGCGTGGGCGACCGCCGCCGACGGTGCCGCGGTAGGGGCCGCCTCGTCCGTTGTCGGTGACACCGTGAACAACCTTCACAGCGGGGATCGGTTCGATGCCTCTCAGATGGCCCTCGGAGCCGTGGCCGGAGGGCTGACGGGGGGCGCCGGAAGCGCTGCCGTCCACCGAGCCACGGATGGGCGGACGCTCTCAGTGGCACACCAACTCGTAGGGGATGCGGCCACCAACGCTCCCATCAGCTTCGGACTGGGAGCAGGAGGCAACATCTCCAAGGACGTCGACGGGGTGGTGAACGGCAACCCCAACGCCGAAGACGGAAAGGACAGACCCGGCGCGGTCGCAGACGCAAAAAGGGACGCGGGAGACGACGCCGGCGCCCTGCGGGGACGGCCCGACCCACAGAGGTACGGAGCGTTCGGGTGAGCAGTGAATGGACCATGGACAAGGACGCGAACGGAGCAGCCGAGGTCCTCGGTCTTCGTCTTTTCGTCCGTTGCGGGAGATTCGTTGCCGCAGCTGCACCGCTCGCCCTCGCGGCCTTGACCGCCGCGTGGCTCTTCCTGGGAACCACGCAGGTGCGCGCGGTTGTCTCGTGGTGCTCGTTGGTGCTGTTGGCCGCCTGTGTGGTGATCCTGGGCGTGGCGGTGATGTGCGGGGGCGGCCCGTCCCGCCGCGAGACCTACCGGTGGGGTGTGCGGATCGCTTCGATCACGCCTGACTGCGGGCTGGGCACCGTGCCGTTGTCGCTGGGCGGCACGCGCTGGCTGTCGGCCCGCTTCGCCGGCGTGATGGTCGCCGTTCCGGCGATGTTGGCACTCTGGGTGACGCTTGCCGTCGTCGATGCGCGCGGAACCGGCACGAGTGCCGTACTGGCAGAGGCCGGTGCGGTGATCGAGCAGCTTCCCATCGCGAAGATTGAGAATCAGGTTGCCGACAGTCGTCACAGCACTGCTGATGCCACAGCGGACTTCACAGTTCTGCTTCCTTCACGGCCAGGCGAGGGTGTGCCTGCGAGATTCGAAGCGACCACGAACTTCCGTCGGAAAGTCGGCAGTGAGCTCTACGTGGCCTACGTCCCCGACCGGCCCGAACTGGGCGCCATCGGTGACGATCAACGTGAGGACGTGGAGCGCCAACTGGCCGGGAGGGCCGTACAGTTCGGGGACTCGTGGACGATCGGTGGCTTTTGGGCCCTGGTCACCCTCGGTCCGCTCGGCTACTGGTGGAAGAACGAGAGCCTGCGCCGCCCCAGGCGCACCGTCGGCCCCGACTGGAAGGCGCTGCGGGTCACCGTCACCGGAACCGGCGAGCACATCGACGCGCCCCCGCCCGGCAGCCCGGAGGCGGCCGACGAGAAGAAGCGGCGGGAGAACACCCGCACACTGCGATGTCTGCTGCTGGAGGGCCGTGGCCGGCAGGTTCCCTTCCACTCCCAGATGGCCGGCGAAGACGCAGGGGCCGCCCTGACCGGTGCGCAGGGCTGGCTGCTCTGGCATCCACGGCAACGTCGAGGCCGGGATGTCGTCGCCGAACTCGTCGGCGACGACGGCTGGCAGTTGCCGGGCGTGGTACCGGTCCGAGTGGCCGAAGAGGTCGAGGAGACGGGCGTCATGGACCCGCCGCACCCTGACCCCGAGCGCCGGACCCACCTCCTGGACCTCGGCGCCGGCTGGCTGGTCACCGCGTCCGTCCCGGTCCTCGGGGGACTCGCGGTGGCGCTCGGTTGTCTGACCGCCATGCTGCTCGTCCCGGACGGCGGGGCTTGGCGACTGTGGACGGCTGCGGCGGGTGTACTGGCGCCCCTAGCTGGTATCACCGTCCAGGCCGTGGCGCGGATGGACCTCGGCGACGGGAATGCGGCGGGTTGAGAGACGTCAGTGCTCCAGGGAGTCCGGAGTGCGCTGTCGGGGCCGGGTCCGAGACGTCGTTGGGGCACCCTCAAGTACGTCGGTTCCGGTCGATGCCGCCCCGGTCTCTCGCTCATCCCGGCGGACAGAGATGGTGATCCACGCGGAAAGGGCCACTGGTGGTGAGTTGGGGCTCACCGGGTGGCCGTGTGAACTCGCGGCCGTGGTGATGTCCCCGTCCACCGAAATCATCGAGGCGGAGGAGGAGTTCCTGGAACTGGCCACGCTAGTGGCGGCCGCCGGGATCTCCTCCACAGCCCGACGCCGTCCCGCGGACCGAAGACGGCCGTGGCCGCGGCACAGCCCCTTCGGCCGGCCGGCAGGGCGCCTCACTGCTCCCAGAGCACGTCCAGCCGCAGTCGTACGGCATTCAGTCCCTCGGGGTCCCCGATGACGAGCAGGCCCTCGGAGGTCAGCGCAAGGGCGTCGCAGACCTGGAGCCAGGGCAGCACACGCACCCGGCCGCTGAACACATGCCACAGATGCAGTTCGCCGTCGCTCCAGGCCACGGCGAGCACCGGACCGGCGGAGGTGTCCGCGGCGGCGAGCGCGGTGGTCCGGTACCGGCGCTGCTGCACCGGCACCGGCATCGGCTCGGCCGAGGCCTCCCACAGCCGTACCGTGCCGTCCGCCCCGGCACTGAAGGTGAGCGTCAGCCCGTCGGCGGTGTCGACGCAGGTGACGGCCGTGACCGGCTGTTCGTGCACACGGCAGGAGCGCGGGACGTCCTGGTACTCGCCCAGAGACCACACGTGCACCGTGCCGCCCCGGTCGCCGACGACCGCGTACGGACTCCGGGTGCCGCCGCTGCCGAGCGCGGTGACCACCGACTCCTCCCCGGCGAGCGCGGCCGAACCGTGGTGCTCGGCGATGCGCTCGAGCGCGAACGCGGCGGTCGGGTCGTCCTCGGTCACGAGGGGCAGCAGCGCGTCGGACCGGTCGAGCAGCAGCGCCGAGCGGGCGTCACGAGGGGCGACCGAGCGCGGTCGTACGAAGGCGGGGTGGACGGAGGGCGCTGCGGCCTCGTCGGACGCGCCGACGGACGGCGATGCGGTCCCGCCGAGCGCCGCACCGCTCCCCACGTCGTACGTCCGCAGCCGCCCCGTCGGGTCCGAGGCCAGCAGTCCTCGCTCCACGCCCGGCACCAGAGCCACCGCGCTCACGCGGAGGGCCCGCCGGGCCCAGACCGCGGACCACCAGTGCTGGTGGGCGAGCGGTCGCAGGTACTCGGTGAGGTCCGGGTCCGTGTCGACCGCGGCGGCGTGCAGCAGGGCGGCCCGTTCGGCGCTGTCGGTGTGATACGCCGTCAGTTCCGGTGCGGCACGCCTCCACACCTCGCGCAGCCGGCCTGGCACCGGGATGCGCTCGTCGGTGAGGACGGCGGTGAGCGCGGTGGCGGAGCCGTGCACCAGGAACCCGGGGTCGGCCAACAGCCCGCGAACGGCGGCTCCTTGGCCGCCGGGATCGTCGGTGCCCAGCGCCGCGTCGAGGACGCGCCGGAGCACCATGTCAGGGGCCTGAGACCAGTCGGGGCGGCCGTCGGCCGTGCGCGGGACCGCGGCGACGAGCTGGGCGTACGAGGCCTGTCCGTTGCCGCTGCCGTCATCACCGCCCTCGCCCAGGTCGACGATCTCGACGGCCTCGGCGCCGTGCGCGGCCAGCAGCCCCGACGTCCCGACCTCAACGGCCGCGCGCAGATGAGGCAGGGCCAGCAACGGCTCCAGCAGCTCGGCAACCAAGGTCTCCGGTGCCGCCGACGGCAGATCCGCGGGGCCCGCCCCGGCCCGGTGCAGATCGGGTACGAGGATCAGCAGCGGTCGCTCGTCCTGGCTCACCCGATCCAGCAGACGCGCCGGGGAGAGTGGGCCGTAACCGAGCTGCCGCCCCAGGCTCCAGGCGAAGGTCTCGGCCGTCAGCCCTGCCGCCGGGACAGTGGCGTGGACGGTTGTTCGCGGGTGCCCGGCCGCCCCGGCCAGGAACCAGGCCAGCAGATGGCTCTTGCCGCTGCCCTCGGCCCCCCGCACCAGAAACAACTGAGGCCCGACTCCGGCGTCGTCCGCTGCCCAGTCGAGCAACCGCTGTCCGAAGACCCGTTTTTCCTCGTCCAGCGGCGGCCAGGAGGCGATGTCCAATGTGACGGCACCGACAGTCATGGTGTGCTGGGTCCCCTCTTCGCTCTACTGCGGCTGCTCGGCGGCCGCCTCGCGCAGCTGCCGGATGCCCTCCGCGCGAGACTCCGCCGTCTCCCCGTAAGGGAAGTTGTGGGTCAACTGCGCCTCGGGGAAAACCTGCCCGAGCCACAGCGAGCAGTAGTGCCCCGGCATGAAGCAGGCCTCCAACTCGGTGTGGATCCGCAGCACTTGCTCCGGCTGCACACCTGCGGCCCGCAACCGGGCCCACAGCCGCTCCTCCGGGTGCACGCCGATGTCACCGGCCTGCGTGACGATCTGCTTCTCGCCCTGGTCGTTGACCAACTCGAAGGCGGTGAACCACTCCGCGCTCGCGGTGTCCCGGATGTCGTCGAGGACGAGGGGCCACCAGTGCTCCCGCCCCTCGAACGCCCGCGGGTCGAGGGTCCGCAACCGCTGCTCCAACTCCGCGTACGCGGCGGCGGCCTCCTGCGGCACCTCGGTGCCGAGGATCACGGCGAGGGCCTGGTCGAGTGCGGCGAGCGACTGGACGAAGACCTCCGGAGTCGCGTTCACGAACCGCGACTCCTCGGTCCAGTCGAGAAGCACGGCGCGTACGACGCCCTCCTGATCGGCACAGATTTCGAACCCGCGGTCCGACCCGAACCGCGCCCACTCCCGGCACTCCTCCAGCACGACCGTACGCCCGACGGACAGGGCGAACTCCTGCAGCGGAACGGGGTCGGACGCGGCTGTCGCGAAATACGGACCGACGGCCAAGGGGAGGGTGATCTCTCCGATGCGCCGAATATCGCTGTCATTCATCGCCATTACCTCGCCTCGGGTTCGGCGACATACTCCAGGATGTCGTGCCAGCGGGAATCGGTCACGTCAAGAGCGGCCGGGTCGATTTCCCGCATCGGCTCGGTGAGGCGAGCCGCCGCACTCTTCGGGTCGATATTCTCGACTCCCGATTCGAAGTCGTAGTTCGCACGCTCCTTCTCCAACAGATGGAGAAAGTGGGCGAAGGAGGGGAGATCTTTGTTCAGCGGATAGGTCTCGGATGCGTCGCCCGGGAGGCAGTACACGGTTCCGGAGACCCCGTCCAGGGCGATGTCGTCATAGGGCACCATTCCCAGCAGAAGCCAGCCCTCGGCGCCTTCGGGCAGGTCCGTCCACTGCTCACGGAGCTCTTCGTAGGCGTCGCCGAGCGTTCTGACCTGTTCCGGAGAGCCGTCCACGAGGTCGAACCAAGGATTCGGGCTGGCCGGAATGCCGACATTCCGAAGAAAGTCCGCACTCGGCTCGTGCCGGATGCTCGCCACCGCCGCCGCGGAGAAGGTGGTGCGCTCCTCCGGATCGAAACGCCGGACGTCGCCTGTGAGGGCAGTCATGGATGGTTCCGCCTAGTCGATGGACTCGTACACGTTCGAGAGCACAGCATCCCACGGGGGCAGACGGGGAGCGTCGTCGTCATCCCAGTCGAATTCTTCCGACCAAGCAGGCTCTACGCCTTCGAATGGAAGCGGATCTGCCTGGATCATCCGTTCCCGCAGAGAGATCGCCACGGCCTCCGAATCCTCGACGTCCTCGGACACCGAGAAGTCGTAGTTCGGGCGCTCTACCTGGAGCAGATAGGTGAAATAAGCGAAAGAAACGAGGTCGCGGTTGAGCGGGAGGGCCCGGTACTCGCCGTCCGGCAGGCAATACACCATTCCGGACTCGGGATCGAGGACGACGACGTCGTAGAAGATCTCACCGATGACGAGCCAGTTCTCCCAGCCCTTGGGCATGTCCTCGTACGCGGAGAAGTGGTCCAGCTCCGCGCAACGGCGGAACGCGGCCGGGGTGTCCTCGCCCTCGAAGAGCGCGCCGTCCAGGAGGAAGAAGGAGCTGCGGTCATGCGGAAGTCCGACCTCGGTCAGGACCATACGGGCCGAGGCGTGCAGCCCGGCGGGGAGTTTCTCCTCCTCCCACGTCTCGATCTCCTCGGCGGGAAAGACCGACTCCATCATCGCGTGGTCGACGAGCGGGGGCATGTGCTGTTACTACCTCTTCTTCGGGTTCATGCCGTTCAGGTACTTCTCCATCGCGTCGTTGCCCTTCTGCTTCGAATCCGGTGTGTCGCCGTATTCGACGGTATGGGAGACGCGGACGTCCTTCGGGAGGTACTCCGACATCCAGGCGCTGCAGTTCTGAGCGCCCTTTCCGGTCGTGCACGGTTCTCGTTCGGTGTAGAKCTCGGTCAACCCGTCCTTGGTCCCGGCGTTGAGGAACGGTATGCCCACCTGGCGCTCCGAATGCGAGGCAGGCCATTTGCTGCGGCCGACGATGATGAACTCGTCATCCGCGCCAGGCTTTCCGTACCGGCCCGCGGCGTAGTTCCGGCTGGAGAACTTCCCCTTCGACGTCCTTCCGTAGTCACCGTTGGCCTGCCGGGCCGTCTTGGTGGCCTGCGAGAGATCAGTGCTACCGAAGGCTACCTGCTGGGAGGGTTTGCTCTCCCGCTTGCCCTTGGGCAGTGGGTACTTGCCCGCCTTGCGTTCGGGGACGCTGTCGCCCTGGAGGTTCAACGAGGTCAGGCGGGTGCGGTCGTCGTCGGTGAGGTCGTGGTGCCCCGCCGAGGTGATGCGGGTGACCTTGCCCTTGTCGTCGAGGTGGTAGACGGGGATGTCGCGTCCCGGCGACTTGGTGATGCCCTGGAGCTGGGTCGCGATGTCGTCGTCGTTGGCCTTGTGACGCTTGGCCATCTTGCTCAGGCCGCTGGTCATGCTCTCGTCGAGGTGGGACGCGGAGCGCTTGACACCCTTTCCGATGCCTTCCATGAGCTCGTCGACCATGGGGTCGAGGAGATTGGTGAGCGCATCCTTGCCACGGGCACGGCCGTGTGAGGACTTCGCGCGGGTCAGCTTGCTGCCGGCACCGTCGCGGATCTTGCCGCCCGCGCTCTTGAGCCCGTTGCTCGCGCGGTCGTACGACTCCAGGTCCATGCTGAACTGACCGCCACCGCCACCGCCACCGCTGCTCGACCCGCTGTCCCCGCCCGCGCCGGCCAGCTGCATCGAACCGCCCGTGCCCCCGCCGGCGCTGGCCAGTTGCATGCCCCCGCCCGACTTCAGGCTGTCGACGCCGTCGTCCAGGCCCTCCCGGCCCGCTTTCGCGGTCTGACCGAGATCGACGCCGTTCTGCATCCCCAGGGCGTTGCCGCCCAGTTGCAGGACCAGGTCACCCGCCATCGCGCCGAGAGCCTGGAATATCGGACCCGTGGCGACCTCGATGATCCGCGAGGCGATCTCCTCGCAGACCTCCTGGAAGATGCGTTTCACCGCGATCCGGGTGGCCTGCGTACCGGCGATACCGCCCAGCGTCGACAGGCCCAGGGTGACCGGGGCAGCCGCGATGGCGGCCACGATCTCCGCTGCGAGGATGCCGAGTTGGGCGATCGCCGCGATCTTCGCGCCCTCGATCAGCACGGCGACCGCGTCCAGTGCGGTCGCCGCCACTCGGCCCGCTTCGGAGAGGTTGGTCAGATGCTTGCCCTTGACGAGGTCCCAGTGCTTCTCCAACGCCTGGATCGCGAGGCCCTCGTTGCCGCCGATCAGGTCGGTGATCGCCTGGTGCGCGTCCGCGGCACCGTCCTCGATGTCGTCGGCGAACTCCCGCATGGCCTGGGCCATGTCGCGGTAGTCGTCCTCGTCGACGTTGGGCCAACTGATGCCTATCAGGTCCAGGGCCGCATCCAGCTCGCTCGGCAGGACTACACCCACAAGGACCCCCGTTCGAAAGTTAGTTGGGAAAACGTAACTTTGATCGGATCATGAGGACAAGTTCACCCGGCGTCACATGACCTGAACCGAGGCTCAGTTGGCGCATACCTTTCCGAACGGAACCCGGGGGCACGTAAATCCGTCGCGCCCTCCGCGGACAGGCCGTTAGCCTCCGCCTGGACGGGACCTGAGGGGAGCCGGGCATGGAGACGGGACGCATACGGACCGACCGACTGGGCGTACTGCTCGACCAGTTCGACTGCGTCAGGGAGCGGGCGCAGATACGGCTCGAAGGGCTCGGCGACGAGGAGTACCTCTGGGAGCCGGTCCCCGACTGCTGGTCGATCCGGCGCCGGAACGAGGCGGTGACGCCCCGGGCGTACGGTCCCGGCGAGTGGGTCCTCGACAAGGGCGCCCCGGACATCCCCTCGGGCGAGTACACCGAGGTCGCCCGCCAGGCCGCCGACGGCATGAGCGTCGCCAAGATCGCCGAGGACTGGAGCGTGAGCGTCGAACGGGTCGAGGAGGTCCTCGCCCACACCGGCCCGGTGCAGCCCGACATCTCCCCGGTCACGACCATCGCCTGGCGACTGGGGCATCTGCACTCCTGTTTCGCGGGCGAGTGGGAGTGGACCTTCGGCGAACGCCGCACGGATCCTCACCAGTTGGTCGACTTCACCCCCTCCGCGGCCCTGGCCCAGGAACGCCTCTGGTCCCTGCTCGACCGCTGGCGCGAAGCCGTCGGCCGGGTCACCGAGGAACAGCTCGACACGATCGGCTTCTCCCAGTACCCGTACGGCTCCGCGCCCGACGAGCCGTACATCTCCGTGCTGTGGGGGTCCAACCTGGAACTCATCCACCACATGGCGGAGATCGCGCTGCTCCGCGACTTGTGGCAGGCCCGCTTCAACGCTCGCGGGTAGGTCTGCCGCGACCGGTCTGAGGGGCGGGCGCGAGTCGGGTGCGGGATCAGAGGCGCGGGGGGCCGGGAGGAGCCACCCGCGTCCTCTGGTGCGCCGCGTCCGTGAAGGCCGAGGAGCCCGGCGTCCTTGCCGAACTCGGGCGACTGCTCCAGCACGGGCTTCCGGCGCCCCGACCCGGGTCTGGAAGCGAACGAGGAAATCTCGTGGACGTTCTGTGTACGAGTCGCATCCGGGCCGGTCGACACCGACCGCCCCGCGACATCGCCGACCCACTTTTGAGAGTCTGTCGACCGTCATCGTCAACCTCATCGACAGTTGGGCGGCCATGAACCACAGCAGCCAGGAATGGGCCTCGCAGGCCCAGCAACCGGGGCAGCCGCAGTACCCACCGCAGACCCCGAACCCGTACGGGCAGGCCGCCGCTCCGGTGGAGACCGTCATCGCGGTCCCCAACAAGCGGCTGCACAAGTACGACAAGGTCAAGCCGGGGGAGCAGACCGTCACCATCCGGCAGGCCGGCCCCGGCACCAACGGCGAACCGCTCGCGTACGTCCACGTCCCCCAGGACGCCCCCAAGGGCGGGCGCCAGGCGCGGCCCCCGTTCACGGTGAGCGGCCCGAACGGCGAACCGCTCAGCTCGGTGCGGTCCGTCGGCGAGGGCGTCTACGAGGTCTACGGCGGTGACGGCGTCCCTATCGGCCGGATCACCCGGCGCGGCGGGCGCACTCTGCCCTGGCCGCGCCGCGTGCACTGGAGCGTGCAGCCCGCTCAGGGCGGCGAACCGCTGGCCGCCGAGGTCGGGACCCGCAAGGCGTGGACGGTGTTCGTGCTGATCTCCCCCCTGTACTTCGTGTGCTGGGCGGTCATGGCCGCTCAGGGAGCGATCTGGCTGCTCCTCGGTGAGAAGGACGAGGCGAAGAAGGAAGCCGCCTGGGAGATGGAGCCGCCGACGTGGACGCGGTGGCGTCAGCCGGGTGGGCCGGAAACCGTCATCGAGTACCAGACGGGCCGTAAGTACCGTCTCGCGTCCTCCCGACTGGACCACCGGCTGGCATACGCGCAGGCCGTCCTGCACGTGTGGGACCGTGCATAGCATGCGCATGCCACAAATTGGCGACAGCGAACACCGCCAGGTAGGCCGGAAGTTGCTGCTCCGATAGTCTGACCGGCGATCACTGACCACGCTACGGGGAGGCACACGGCGATGGCGGACTTCCAGATCGATGTCGATCGTATGAAGACCCTGATCAACAGGCTCGACCAGGTGGACGACCGCATGCGGGGCGCCCAGGAGCGGCTCAACAAGGTCGGTCCCAAGGGTCTGGGCACGGACGGTCTCGACAACGCCTGCGACGACTTCCAGGACGACTGGGGCGACGGCATCAAGCGGATCGCCGACGGCGCCAAGCAGCTCCACGAGGGACTGCAGAAGACGCTCGAGGCGTACCGGACGACGGACCAGGATTTGCAGAAGGGCTTCAGTCAGAAGTAGCCCGCACCACCGCTCCGACAGCTCGCACGCGCACACGCATACGCACACAACGGGGAGAAGACGATGGGAATGTTCGACGATCCCAGCTGGCCAGGACTGACGTTCAACCCGGCCAAGGGCGACCTGCACACGATCGAGTCACTGGCCTACGACGTGAAGACGGTCGGCGACGAACTCGACGAGATGCGCGAGATGCTGGTGGGCATCGGCAAGACGGACGGCATCTGGGACGGCGAGGCCGCCAAGAAGTTCCAGGACAAGGTCGGCGAACTGCCCAAGTACCTTCAGCAGGGCCACGAGTCGATGAACGCCTGCTCCAGGGCGCTCAAGGGTTGGCACGACGAGCTCGAGACCATGCAGCGCCAGGCCAGGAACCTTGAGGAGCGCGCGGTCGAGGCCCGCAAGCGGCTCGACCAGAAGAACGCCGACGTCGACAAGGTCAACGTCAAGATCGAGGGCGCACAGTTCCAGCAGCTCACCGAACAGCAGGCCAAGGCCCTCTCGGAAGAGGCCGACTCCGCCACGCGGGCAGCCCAGGACGCCGCGACCGACCTCAAGCTCCTCATCCAGAACGCCGAGGCGCTGCGCAAGTACTGGGAAGAGCAGGCATCCAAGGCCGAGAAGGCCATCCGTGAGGCCGCGAACAACCGGCCGCCGGACATCAGCATCTGGGACAAGATCACGGACGGTCTGAAGGGCGCCTGGGACGGCTTCAAGAACTTCCTGATCGACAACGCCGACCTGTTCTCCACGATCTCCGCCGCGCTCGCCGCCGCCGCCATCGTCGTCAACGTCATTCCGGTCGGCGGTCAGGTCGCCTCGGCCATCCTGGGCGCGGGTTCGGTGGCGTTCGCCGGCGCGGCGATGGCCGGACACTGGATGGGCGGCGCGCCGATGTGGAAGGTCGGCCTCGACGCGCTCGGTGTGATCCCCGGTGTCGGTGGCGCGGGCAAGGCACTGTTCTCCGGAGGCAAGGCGCTCTTCACCGGAGCGCGGGAAGCCGGGGCGATCGCCTCCGGCGCCAGGACCATGATGAACCAGATCAAGAACCCCATGAGCACGAAGGTCATTAACTGGGGACTCGGCAAGTTCGGCAAGGCCGTCGACCCGTCGCTCATCACCGGCGGCGTCAAGGGCTTCTCCACCGGCTTCGGCATCGGCCACCTGATCTCCGGCGGGGACGACGGCGGCAGCGGCCGGCCCGCGGTCTCGACCCAGCCGGCCCCGGCCACCGGTCAGCCCCGGCCCACCCCCGAGGTCACGACGATGCCGTGGCCCGCTTCGGGTGACAAGTTCCACCAGACCCTGGCGGCCTGAGCATCATGACCGAACTCACCAACGCCGCCCCGGCCACGGAGGCGGAGAAGCCAGGGCTCCACGTGGGATGGGTGGTCCCGCCGTTCTTCCATGAACTCCCCCTCGGGACGGACGACGTCGACGAGGCGGGCGAGCAGCTCTACGCGACGGTCCAAGAGGTCCTGCCGGGCGGCACGGACGAGGACCGGCTGCGTATGTTCGTCACCTACGCCGGCATCCTCGACGACCTGCGGGACGCCGGAGCGGTGTACGCGGGCTTCTGCAACCTGGACTTCGACGGCCGCCCCAGCACCGCCACCGTCGCCGTCTACCGCATGCCGCTGCACGACATCACCGCCGAGGACGTGCTCTCGGAGGCCCTCACCGGCCTCCAGCGGGCCTACCCCGACGACGACGTCCGGATCAGCACCCTGCCCTCCGGCAAGGGCGACGCCCGGGCCGTCGTACGCATCGGCCAGGCCCCCTTCACCCTCGCCGCCGAGGCCTCTCCCACCGGCGAGCCCCTGGAGGTGCCGCGCGGACAGATCCAGGTCTACATCCCGCTGCCCAACGACGCGGACCTGCTGGCGTTCGAGCTCTCCACGCCCTGCATGGAGGACTGGGACTTCTACTCGGAGCTCTTCGCGACGATCGTCCGGACCCTGGACTGGGCGACGGAGGAGCAGGCCGAGATGGAGGCTGCTCTCTCCCAGGCCCAGCCGGTCCCGGACGTGACGCCCGATCCGGCCATGGTCCAGGAGCTCTACTCCTTCTCCAGCCGCGTCCTGGACGGCCTCGGCGTGCGGGGCAGGATGGACGAGGGCAATGCGGTGTCCTCGGTGACCTGCGCCGACTGCTGGTCCAAGGGCCTGACGACGGTGTGCACGGCCCGCCATCGCTGGCAGATCGACGGCGTCCCGGAGGAGCAGCTCACCGCCGCTGTCGACCGGTTGGACGCGACCTTCCAGAGTCAGGGCTGGCTCAAGCTGGCGGGGACACCCGGGGAGAGCGTGTCCTTGGCCGCGGACAGCGGCTCGGGCCACCGTGTCAACGTCACGTTGCTCCACGGCCGGCAGAGGCTCGTCGTCGAGGTCGTCGCCCCGTGCACCCGCACGGTGCGCGGTCCGGGCGACTCCGTGTTCGGATAGCGGGGGTGGTTCCAGCATGAACGAGAACACCGGCCACCTTCTGCCGATCGGCGCCCACGCGCTGTCCGCGGACCCCCGACTCGCCGCCGCCGTAAGGGACTTCGGCAGCACCTACGGCTACGACTACTTCGACGACGAGACGGTCGGACGGACCCTCGCCGAACATGAGGCCTCCCTGCGCCGGGTCGCGCGCGGAGGGCTCGTCTGGGTCGGCTCCCTGGCGACCGTCGTCGGGATCGTCTGGCTGGTGTGGGCGGCCTCCCGCAAGCCGGACGACATGGTGGTCGCCGTGGCACCCCCGGCCGCCGTGCTGGTCCTGGCGCTCGCCGCTTTCGTCCAGGTCAACCTCCAGGGCAGGCGCAAGCTCCGCCACCCCTTCCTGGAGGGGTACCGCCACGTCCTCGCGGCGGCGCTGGCGCACGGCGCGCCCGTGACCTACGTGCCCGCGTGGCTGACCGGCCGAGGCGGCGCGGCACTGGACGTGGCCCCGCTGCCGTCGTACGCCGCGCCGGCCGGGGCGCAGGCCACCGGCGTGCGAGCCACCCCGGTGGCCCCGCCGCCCAAGCCGGCCGAGGTCGAGGAGTACGAGCGGATCGCCGACCAGGGAGGCTGGCACGACGAGGCGGGCGGGATCCTCGTCGTCGCGGGAGCCGTCGGCGTGGGCTACGCCGTGGTCAAGGACCTGCCCGCAGCGTACGCGGCCGTACTGCTCATCGCCCTCGGTATCTGGACCTGGCTGGCCGGGCACCGCCTCGGCAGACGCCAGAAGGAACTGTCCGGCGAGGCCCTCCGTTACCTCGACGAACTGACCAGGTCCCAGGCCGCGGGAGCACCCGTGCACGAGCTCTCGCCACCCCTGCGCAAGCTCCTGGACACACGGCTCTGACACACAGCACGCATACGGCGGTGGCGGCACCCYCCCCSGGCGCCGCCACCGCCGTATCCGCAACCGCTCAGCCCCTCAACCGACCCGCGCCCCCGCCGCCTTGGCCCGCTCCCGCGCCTCGGCGTTGACGCCGCGTCTGCGGGCCGACATCCGGTCGTCCACGGCCGTACGCTGATCGACTCCGAACAGCCGTCGCGGTCCTGGTACGGCGACGACGCCCAGGAAACGCGGGTCGCCCGCGAACCAGACCTCGCCGACCTCGCCCGACCTGACCCTGCGGACCCAGAAGGTGTATCCGCTGCCCAGGAAGCTGCCGTAACCGAGGGAGACGGTCTTGTCCGGGCGCTCGGGATCCGCGAAGGAGAACCTGGTGGTGCCGTTCTTCGCGAGCGAGGCGGCCCCGGGGACCGACTGCCATGGATAGACCCGCAGGACCCGGCGCAGCGACCGGATGCCCAGGACCCTCGCCGTGTTCAGCATGGCCAGGTAGATCAGCACGAACAGGGCCGGGAAAAGGACCCAGAGAGTCCACACGGGCGTCAGGAGCACCGCGTACAGCCAGGCCACGAAGGACCCGAGTGAGAGGAGGAAGGCACTGAGCCGGAACGCGGCCGTGCGGCGCCAGGCCCGCCGGGTGGCCGGGTCCTCGTAAGCCGTTTTCGTCAGGGGAACGTCCACTGCGTTTCGCTCCATCGAGGTCAGCCGAAGACCGCGCGCACGGACGCCTCGACCGCGGACTCGGGAATCCGGGCGCACACAAACAAAGAGGGGCGGCCCGCAGACGCGGCCGCCCCTCCACCCGAGCCGGCTCAGCTCTCCGGCAGGTATCCCGTCTGGACGAGCTGGCCGCTCGTCCGGCGTGAGATGAACTGGCCACGGCCCGGAGGCATCGGGGCGGCCTTGATGTTGTTGAACACCGGGCCCTCCGAGGGGTCACCGGACAGCACGATGCCCTGCGCGCCGAGCTCCTTGATCCGGGTGAGGACCGGCTCGAAGGAGGAGCGCGAGGCGCCGGAGGTGCTGCGGGCCAGGATGATGCGCAGACCCAGGTCCCGCGCGAACGGCAGGTACTCCAGGAGCACCGACATCGGGTTACCCATCGACGTGGCGACGAGGTCGTAGTCGTCGATGAAGATGAACGCGTCCGGCTCGTTGTACCAGGAGCGGTTGCGCAGCTGGTCCGGCGTCACGTCCGGGCCCGGCATACGGCGGCTCATCGAGCCGGCCAGCGACTCCATGACCTCCTGGAGCTGCGGACCCGAGGCGCAGTACTTGTACATGTGGCTCTCGGGAACCTGGCCGAGCAGCGCGCGCCGGAAGTCCGAGACCACGAACAGCGCCTTGTTGGTCGCGTACCGCTCCGAGACCTGCTTGGCGATGAACCGCAGCAGCGAGGACTTGCCGGACTCGCTCTCGCCGTAGATGACGAACAGCGGGTCGGTCTCGAAGTCCACGAAGACCGGCGAGAGGGTGAGCTCGTCGACACCGACCGCGATACCGCGGCTGCCGAAGTCGCCGCCGCCGGGCAGCTCGGACGCGTGCAGCATCGTCGGCAGCATCCGCACCTTCGGTGCCACCGGGCCCTGCCAGGCGTTGTTGACGCTCTGGACGAGGTTCGCCATGCCGTCGGCGAGGTCCTCCACCGCGGTCGCCCCGTCGATCCGGGGCGTGGCGGCGAGGTAGTCCAGCTTGTCCGGGGACAGACCACGGCCGGGCTTGCCCATCGGCACGTTGTCGGCCCGCTTGCGGTCGAACTCCGACTCCATCGCGTCACCGAGCCGCAGTTCGAGGCGGCTGAGGATCTGGTCGCGCAGCGCGGGCCGCATCTCGGTGTACCGGGTCGCGGTGATGATCAGGTGGATACCGAAGCCGAGACCACGGGTCGCGATGTCCGCGATGACCGGGTCGAGCATCTCGTAGTCGTTCTTGAACGTCGCCCAGCCGTCGATGATCAGGAAGACGTCGCCCCACTGCTGGTCGGGGTAGTGACCCTGCGCCCGGCGGTTTCGGAACGTGCCCATGGAGTCGATGCTCTTGGAGCGGAAGAACTCCTCACGGGCGTTGAGGATGCCGTGCACCTCCGCGACCGTACGGCGGACCTTCTCCTGGTCCAGACGGGAGGCGGCGCCGCCCATATGGGCCAGGTTCTCCAGCGCGAGCATGCCGCCGCCACCGAAGTCGAGGGCGTAGAACTGCACTTCGGCCGGGGTGTGGGTGAGCGCGAACGACGTGACCATCGTGCGCACGAGCGTCGACTTGCCGGACTGCGGGCCACCCACGATCAGCGCGTGACCGGCCGACCCCGACAGGTCCGCGTACATCACGTCACGGCGCTGCTCGAAGGGCTTGTCGACCAGGCCGACCGGGACGATCAGCTTGCTCTGGGCGTGATAGCCCTCGGCGTGCAGACCGCGCTCCGCGCTGATGCCGAGGGCCGGCAGCACCTGGTCGAGGCTGAACGGCTCGTCCAGCGGCGGCAGCCACACCTGGTGCGCGGGCGGGCCCTGACCGTCCAGGCGGCTGACGATGACGTCGAGGACGGTGTCGGCGAGCGCGTCGTCGACCTGGTTGCTCCGGGTCTCCGGCTCCGGCTCGGCGAGGATGCGCACCGGCACCGGCGCGGCGGTGAACAGCACGGGGGAGCGGTCGATCCGGCCGCCGCCCTGGGCCATCGGCCCGTTCGGCCGGTAGGTACCCGAGACGTAGGCGGCCTTGAACTGCACCATCGTCTCGGTGTCGTACTTGAGGATGCCCGCACCGGGGACGTTCGGCAGGTGATAGGCGTCGGGCACACCGATCGCCGTACGGGACTCGGCCGCGGAGAAGGTGCGCAGACCGATGCGGTACGACAGGAAGGTGTCCAGGCCGCGCAGCTTGCCCTCCTCGAGGCGCTGCGAGGCGAGCAGCATGTGCACACCCAGTGAACGGCCGATACGGCCGATCTGGATGAACATCTCGATGAAGTCGGGCTTGGCGGCGAGCAGTTCGCTGAACTCGTCGATGATCAGGACGAGCGAGGGCAGCGGGTCGAGCGCGGCACCGGCGGCGCGGGCCTTCTCGTAGTCGGTGATGTTGGCGTAGTTGCCGGCCTGCCGCAGGAGTTCCTGGCGGCGGGTCAGTTCACCGGTGATGGAGTCACGCATCCGGTCCACGAGGGTGAGCTCGTCGGCCAGGTTGGTGATGACCGCGGAGACGTGCGGCATGTTGCCCATGCCGGTGAAGGTGGCACCGCCCTTGAAGTCCGCGAGGACGAAGTTGAGCGTCTCCGACGAGTGCGTCACCGCGAGGCCCAGGACCAGGGTGCGCAGCAGCTCCGACTTTCCGGAACCGGTGGCGCCGACGCACAGGCCGTGCGGGCCCATGCCCTCCTGTGAGGCCTCCTTGAGGTCCAGCATGACCGGATCGCCGCTCTCGCCGAGACCGATCGGCACCCGCAGCCGCTCGTGCAGGGTGCGCGGCCGCCAGGTGCGCGAGACGTCCACGCTCGCCGCGTCACCGATCTGCATCAGGTCGGTGAAGTCCAGGTTGGCCAGCAGCGGTTCGTCCGCGTCGGCGGCACCGAGCCGCAGGGGCGCCAACTGGCGGCCCAGTGACTCCGCCTGGGCCTGCGACAGCACGTCGGGGACACCGGTGAAGACACCCGTGCCCGCCTCCAGCTCCATGGCGTCGGGCCACACCCGCACCGACAACGAGCCACGCGCCTCGTCGAGTTCACCGGGCACCACCTCGACGATGGTCACGCCCTGCAGGCCCTCCGCGGAGGCGAGCACCGAGTCGGCGGGGACACCGCCGCCATCCAGTACGACGACCACGTGCGGCTGGTCGAGCACCGGCGAGCCGTCCCGGCTCCAGCGGGGGCGGCCCTCCAGCTGGTGGGCGATCATCTCCTCCAGCTCGCCGAGGTCGAAGCAGAGCAGACGGCGGCTGCCGGCGCCGTCGGACTCCTTGTGCTGCATGTGCGGCAGCCACTTGGTCCACTCCCAGTCCACCGCCGCGCCCGGCGAGGCCACGACCGCGATCACCACGTCCTCGGGCGAGTGCAGCGAGGCCAGTTGACCGACGACCGACCGGGTCTGGCCGTAGACCGTCTCCGCGTCCCCGGAGATCGTCACGTGGTAGAAGGAGCGCAGCCCGATGGCCAGCGGGAGTTCACCGAGCGTGCCGTAGCTCGCGATGAACTGCTGCATCGCGTGCGCGGTCAGCGGCTCCAGCTCGTCCACCGGCGCGGTGTCGGGCGCGACCAGCGGCGTCGCCAACTGCTGCGGGCCCAGGCCGATCCGGACCTGGACGAAGTCCGGGTCCATGGCACGCCGCTCCCACAGCCGCGACCCCTCCGCGACCAGCGCCCACAACTGCTCCGGCGCCGGGTGCAGGTAGTACTGGGCGTCGCGCTGCTTGTGCACCGTGCGCCGCACCTCACGGCGCTTCTGCGCCAGGTACTTGAGGTAGTCGCGCCGGGCCTCGGCCATCTGACCGGACGGTCCCTTCCGGGCCCGCACGATCTGGGCGACCAGCATGGCGACCGTGGAGACCATCATGAGGCCGCCCATGATCTTCATGAAGCCCTGGGCGCCGGGCATGAAGAAGAACGCCGCCGACGAACCCATGCCCAGCATGGGCAGCAGGTTCATCAGGAGGCTGTCGTCCTCGGTACGAGGGAGTTCGGGAGGGGACTCGAGCTTGACCTCCTCACTCGGCACCTCCGGCGGGTAAACCCGCGGCGGGCGCTTGACGATGACAACGCTCACCGATCCACCAGTCCTTCACGCAGTCGCAATGTCGAACCGCCCCCGTCGTGACGGCCCCCGTATGTTCGTCAACTCATGGGGCTTTGCCAACACATGAGTCGGGCGTTGATCCTACTGTTCTGCGGGGCCCTTGAGCCGGGAGGGGATGGGGAGAAGCCGCAAGAGGACGGTAGGGTGACGCTCCAAACGAAGCGCGGAGCGGGAATCGCCCTGGCAAACCGCGACGAATCACCGAGTACTGGACTAGGGGGAACCGTCAGGTGAGTACGGTTTCAGCAACCGGATTCTGCCGGGTCACGGTGGCGGCACCGAACAGCCGGATCGATGTGGCACTTCCCGAGGACGTGCCGCTCTCTGACGTCTACCCGGAGATCCTGCGGCTGTCGGGGCAGACACCCGAAGAGGCCGCGCCCACCGGGTACAACCTCGTACGCAGGGACGGCTCCGTCCTCGACGACGGCCGCTCGCTGTCCGAACAGCAGATACGCGATGGCGAATTGCTGCTCCTGCGGCCGTTCGCGGACTCCCTGCCGCCCGCCGTCTTCGACGACGTCGTCGACGCCGTGGCCGCCGTCGTCGAGGCCGACCGGCGCAGCTGGAACGACGGCATGATGCGCGTCGTCGGCCTGACCGCCGGCGCACTGCTGCTGACGATGATGGCGCTGGCCCTGTGGTTCTCCGAGCCGCTGCGCCACGACATGCACGGACTGCCGGGCGTCATCGCCGGAGTCACCGGTGTCGTCCTCGTCGCGCTCGCCTCCGTCCGCGCCCGGGTCTACGACGACCACCACGCGGCCGTGGCCCTCGGCCTCGCCGCGCTGCCGCACCTGATGGTGGGCGGCTCCGGCATCATGGCCCTCGACGCGGGCGAGGGTCCCGGACGGCTGAACCTCCTCGTCGGCTTCGCCGTCGTCCTCGTCGCCGCGGTGCTGCTCGTCCTGATGCTGCCCCAGAAGGACGCGCCCTTCATCGCCGCCGCGTTCGGCGCCGGCATCGGCGTACTCGCCACCTTCGCCGCGATCGTCTCCGAGGCCGAGCCGCGCGAGACGGCCGCCGTCACCGCCGTGGTCATGGTCGCCGTCATCGGCTTCCTGCCCGGCTGGTCCGCCCGCTTCTCCCGACTGCCCATCGGCTTCCGCTCGCCCGACCAGATCGCCAAGCGCGGGCGCGCCGAGGACCAGCAGGAGCAGGAGCCGGTCGACTACCAGCTCATCACCGACCAGGCCCGCCGCGGCCACGAACTGCTGCTCGGCCTCGTCGGCGGCGCCGCCGTCACCGGTGTCGCCTCCGCGGGTGTCGTGCTCGGCTTCTCCAGCAGCGGCTGGGCCCAGCTGCTGTCGCTGGCGGCCGGCCTCGCCATGCTGATGCGGGCCCGGCTCTTCCTGTACACGTCCCAGGTCGTGACCCTGATGATCTCGGGCATCATCACCGTCAGCCTGCTGGTCCTCGGCCTCGCCCTGAACCCGCCGGCCGACATCATCAAGGACCTCGTCTACGACCACAACAGCGCCCCGCTGGACATCCGCACCGTCTGGCTGTCCGCCGCGGTGGCCCTGGGTGCCACGCTCCTGGTGGCCATCGCCCTGATCGTGCCGCGCAAGGGCGTGACCCCCTTCTGGGGCCGGATGCTCGACCTGAGCGAGGGCGCGGTGCTCCTCTCCCTCGTCCCGCTGTGCCTCGCGGTCCTCGACCTGTACGCGGCGGCCCGCGGCATGACCAGCTGAGCCCCGCACACCTCACGGCGGCTGTCACCCACACGGGCGGCAGCCGCCGCGGCATGTGTACGCCGCCGGCGCGGGCCGGGGCACTGCCGCCGGGCTGATACGCTGACTGACGGCCGTTTGTGTACGCACCCCCGGAGCTCACCGCTCCGGAGGCCGCGCCCAGCGGATCCCCGCCTCCCGAGTTACGGAAGCTCCCCTGAGAAGTGGACCAGGGGCACTCGGTGGCTACCCAAGAGACTACGAGGAGTACGCGTGTCGCTCGACGCCGCTACGAAGAAGCAGATCATCACCGAGTTCGGTACCAAGGAGGGCGACACCGGCTCCCCCGAGGTCCAGGTCGCGATGCTGTCGCGCCGTATCTCGGACCTGACCGAGCACCTCAGGACCCACAAGCACGACCACCACTCCCGTCGTGGTCTGCTGATCCTCGTCGGTCAGCGCCGCCGCCTTCTCCAGTACCTGGCGAAGAAGGACATCCAGCGCTTCCGTGCGCTGGTCGACCGCCTCGGCATCCGCCGCGGTGCGGCGGGCGCCAAGTAGGACGCCGTGAAGGGAGCGGTTCCCGAAACGATCGGGGACCGCTCCCTTTGCCGTACGTGCTCGACGTGCGTGCGGAAACGTGCGCAGTGTCACACCCACTTTGTAGTGTGGTAGCACAACGCAGTACCACGAGGAGAAGTGCACCTCGCCGCCGCCGGTCCTCGGTAGTGGCCCCCGGGCCTTGCGAACCCGGGTGCTTCGATCGAAGACCGGCCCGCACCAGACGGAGCGCTTCTCCGCTCACGTCCCCCCGCCACACGGGCGGATCGGGACAAAAGACGCAACGCAGACGAAAAGTAACGGAGAAAACGCTAGTGGAGAACGAGACCCACTACGCCGAGGCCGTCATCGACAACGGCACTTTCGGCACCCGCACCATCCGCTTCGAGACGGGCCGCCTGGCCAAGCAGGCCGCCGGCTCCGCCGTGGCGTACCTGGACGACGACACCATGGTGCTGTCGGCCACCACCGCCTCCAAGAACCCCAAGGACCAGCTCGACTTCTTCCCCCTGACGGTGGACGTCGAGGAGCGGATGTACGCGGCCGGCAAGATCCCCGGCAGCTTCTTCCGCCGTGAGGGCCGCCCCTCCGAGGACGCCATCCTCACCTGCCGCCTGATCGACCGCCCGCTGCGCCCGTCCTTCAAGAAGGGCCTGCGCAACGAGATCCAGGTCGTCGCCACGATCATGGCGCTCAACCCCGACCACCTGTACGACGTCGTGGCGATCAACGCCGCCTCCGCGTCCACGCAGCTGGCCGGCCTGCCCTTCTCCGGCCCGATCGGCGGCGTCCGCGTCGCGCTGATCAACGGCCAGTGGGTGGCCTTCCCGACGCACTCCGAGCTCGAGGACGCGGTCTTCGACATGGTCGTCGCGGGTCGCACCCTGGAGGACGGCGACGTCGCGATCATGATGGTCGAGGCCGAGGCCACCGAGAAGACCATCCAGCTGGTCAAGGGCGGCGCCGAGGCTCCGACCGAGGAGGTCGTCGCCGCCGGTCTGGACGCCGCGAAGCCCTTCATCAAGGTGCTCTGCAAGGCCCAGGCCGACCTCGCGTCGAAGGCCGCCAAGCCCACCGGCGAGTTCCCGATCTTCCTCGACTACCAGGACGACATCCTGGAGGCGCTGTCCGCCGCCGTCCGCCCGGAGCTCGCCTCCGCGCTGACCATCGCGGGCAAGCAGGAGCGCGAGGCCGAGCTGGACCGCGTCAAGGCGCTCGCCGCCGAGAAGCTCCTGCCGGAGTTCGAGGGCCGCGAGAAGGAGATCTCCGCCGCGTACCGCTCCCTGACCAAGCAGCTCGTCCGCGAGCGCGTGATCAAGGAGAAGAAGCGCATCGACGGCCGTGGCGTGACGGACATCCGTACGCTCGCCGCCGAGGTCGAGGCCATCCCGCGCGTGCACGGCTCCGCGGTGTTCGAGCGTGGCGAGACCCAGATCCTGGGCGTCACCACCCTCAACATGCTCCGCATGGAGCAGCAGCTGGACACCCTCTCCCCGGTGACCCGCAAGCGCTACATGCACAACTACAACTTCCCGCCGTACTCCACCGGCGAGACCGGCCGCGTCGGCTCCCCGAAGCGCCGCGAGATCGGCCACGGCGCCCTCGCCGAGCGTGCCCTGGTCCCGGTCCTGCCGACCCGCGAGGAGTTCCCCTACGCGATCCGCCAGGTGTCCGAGGCGCTGAGCTCCAACGGCTCGACGTCCATGGGCTCGGTCTGCGCCTCCACGATGTCGCTGCTGAACGCCGGTGTGCCGCTGAAGGCCCCCGTCGCCGGTATCGCCATGGGTCTGATCTCCCAGGACATCGAAGGCGAGACGCACTACGTCACCCTCACCGACATCCTCGGTGCGGAGGACGCCTTCGGTGACATGGACTTCAAGGTCGCCGGCACCAAGGAGTTCGTGACCGCCCTCCAGCTCGACACCAAGCTGGACGGCATCCCCGCCTCCGTCCTGGCCGCCGCTCTCAAGCAGGCCCGTGACGCCCGCCTCCACATCCTCGACGTGATGATGGAAGCGATCGACACGCCGGACGAGATGTCCCCCAACGCCCCGCGGATCATCACGGTCAAGATCCCCGTGGACAAGATCGGTGAGGTCATCGGCCCGAAGGGCAAGATGATCAACCAGATCCAGGAGGACACCGGCGCCGACATCACGATCGAGGACGACGGCACCATCTACATCGGTGCGGTCGACGGTCCCTCCGCCGAGGCGGCCCGCACCACGATCAACAGCATCGCCAACCCGACGATGCCGGAGGTCGGCGAGCGCTACCTGGGCACGGTCGTCAAGACGACCACCTTCGGCGCGTTCGTCTCGCTGCTCCCGGGCAAGGACGGGCTGCTGCACATCTCGCAGATCCGCAAGCTCGCCGGCGGCAAGCGCGTGGAGAACGTCGAGGACGTGCTCGGTGTGGGCGCCAAGGTCCAGGTCGAGATCGCCGAGATCGACTCCCGCGGCAAGCTCTCCCTGATCCCCGTGATCGAGGGCGAAGGCGACGATGAGAAGAAGGACGACACCGACCAGTGACGTCGAGTAGCTCCACGGCGACGGCCCGCACCTCCTCGGAGGCGCGGGCCGTCGCCCGTACCCAAACCCTGATCAAGGGCACCAACGGCATCGGTGTCGTCCGCAAGACCACCCTCCCCGGCGGCCTGCGCATCGTCACCGAAACCCTGCCGTCGGTCCGCTCGGCGACCTTCGGCATCTGGGCGCACGTGGGCTCCCGCGACGAGACGCCCGCGCTGAACGGCGCCACCCACTACCTGGAGCACCTGCTCTTCAAAGGCACCTCGAAGCGCAGCGCCCTGGACATCTCCTCCGCCATCGACGCGGTCGGCGGCGAGATGAACGCCTTCACGGCGAAGGAGTACACGTGCTACTACGCGCGCGTGCTCGACGCCGACCTGCCGCTGGCCATAGACGTCGTCTGCGACATGCTGACGGGCTCGCTCATCCTCGAAGAGGACGTCAACGTCGAGCGCGGCGCGATCCTCGAAGAGATCGCCATGACCGAGGACGACCCGGGCGACTGTGTGCACGACCTGTTCGCGCACACCATGTTCGGCGACAACCCCCTCGGCCGCCCGGTCCTCGGCACGGTGGACACGGTCAACGCCCTCACCGCCGACCGCATCCGCCGCTTCTACAAGAAGCACTACGACCCGACCCATCTCGTGGTCGCGGCCGCCGGCAACGTCGACCACAACAAGGTCGTACGACAGGTCCGTGCCGCCTTCGAGAAGGCCGGTGCCCTCAAGAGCCCCGACGCCCTGCCCATCGCCCCGCGCGACGGCAGCCGCGCCCTGCGCACCGCGGGCCGCGTCGAGCTGATCGGCCGTAAGACCGAGCAGGCCCACGTCGTCCTCGGTATGCCCGGCCTGGCCCGCACGGACGAGCGCCGCTGGGCTCTCGGAGTGCTCAACACCGCCCTCGGCGGAGGCATGTCCTCGCGCCTCTTCCAGGAGGTCAGGGAGAAGCGCGGACTGGCGTACAGCGTCTACTCGTACACCTCCGGCTTCGCCGACTGCGGTCTGTTCGGCGTGTACGCCGGCTGCCGGCCCTCGCAGGTCCACGACGTGCTGAAGATCTGCCGCGACGAACTCGACCAGGTCGCCGAACACGGCCTCTCGGACGACGAGATCGGCCGCGCCATCGGCCAGCTGAGGGGCTCCACGGTCCTGGGCCTGGAGGACACCGGCGCGCTGATGAACCGCATCGGCAAGAGCGAGCTGTGCTGGGGCGAGCAGATGTCCGTCGACGACATGCTGACCCGCATCGCGTCGGTCACCCCGGACGAGGTGCGTGCGGTCGCCCGCGAGATCCTGGGACGGCGCCCGTCGCTGTCGGTCATCGGCCCGCTGAAGGACAAGCAGGCGGCCCGGCTGCACGAGGCCGTCGCCTAATCCACCCCGGTCGCATCGGTTAAGGAAGCAAGAAGATGAGCAAGCTGCGCGTGGCGGTCCTCGGAGCCAAGGGCCGCATCGGCGCCGAGGCGGTCAAGGCCGTCGAGGCCGCCGAGGACATGGAGCTGGTGGCCGCCCTCGGCCGGGGCGACACACTTGAGACCCTGGCCGAGACCGGCGCGCAGGTCGCCGTCGAACTGACCACGCCGGCCTCGGTGATGGACAACCTCGAGTACTGCGTCGGCCACGGCATCCACGCCGTCGTCGGTACGACGGGCTGGACCGACGAGCGCCTCGCGCAGCTGAAGGGCTGGCTGGACGCCTCCCCGCAGACGGGCGTCCTCATCGCGCCCAACTTCTCCATCGGGGCCGTCCTGACGATGAAGTTCGCGCAGATCGCCGCGCCCTGGTTCGAGTCCGTCGAGGTCGTCGAGCTCCACCACCCCAAGAAGGTCGACGCCCCGTCCGGCACCGCCACGCGCACGGCTCAGCTCATCGCCGAGGCCCGGCGCGCGGCGGGCACGGCCCCGGCGCCGGACGCCACGGAGAGCGCCCTGGACGGGGCGCGCGGCGCGGACGTCGACGGGATCCCCGTCCACGCCGTGCGCCTGCGCGGTCTGCTCGCCCACCAGGAGGTCCTGCTCGGCGGGGAGGGCGAGACCCTGACGGTCCGCCACGACTCGCTCCACCACAGCAGCTTCATGCCGGGCATCCTGCTCGGCGCCCGCCGCGTGGTCACGACCCCGGGCCTGACCTTCGGCCTGGAGAACTTCCTGGACCTGGGCTGATGCGCGCCAAACTGTCCTACACCGTCACGGCCGCCGTCCTGGTCTTCTACTTCGTCCTGGTCGGCAGCCGTGGCGTCATGCTGATCCAGTCCGGCACTCTCATCACCGTCACCTTCGGCGTCGCGGTGCTGATCCTGCCGGTGATCGGAGTGTGGTTCCTGTGGAAGAACACCCAGTTCGTCCGCAGGGCCAACGCTCTCGCCGCGGAACTCGACGCCGAGGGCGGCCTGCCCGTCGACGAGCTTCAGCGCACGCCCGGCGGCCGCATCGACCGTGACTCGGCCGACGAGGTCTTCGCCAAGCGCAAGGCCGAGACGGAGGTGGCTCCCGACGACTGGCGCAGCTGGTTCCGCCTCGCCGTCGCCTACCACGACGCCCGCGACACCCCCCGGGCCCGCAAGGCGATGCAGCGCGCGATAGCCCTCCACGACGGCAGGCCCGTCCAGCAGCTCTGAAGCCCGACATGGCGAAGGGGGCCGGTCCTGGTGCGGACCAGCCCCCTTCGCTATGCGTCCCTGCCGGGCTCAGGCCCGCCCGTACTCCGCGGCCCACGCCTCGACCGCGTCCGCGGCCCGCTCGAACGCCTGGCCGCGCGCGAGGAAGTCCGCGTTGTGCGTGGTCAGCAGCGGCGACACGTCCTGCGGTGCCTGGCCCTGCCGTACGAGGGTCAGCGCCTGCCCCTGGACCGTGCGGGGCAGTCCGAGCCAGCGCACCGGCTGCTGTGCCGTCCGCACGGCGACGACCTGCTCCCAGGACACCGTACGAGTGAAGAGGAAACCCACCCGGCGCACCCCGCGAGCGCTGACCCACACACCCATGCGCAGCAGCCGCAGCGCACCGACGATGACGAGCGCCGCGATGCCGAACACCACACCGGCCTCGGACGGCGAGTCCGTCAGCGCGATGATCACAGCCGCGAACAGCACATACGAGGCGAGCAGCAACAGGATCGCGGCCACGCCCACCCGCCACGGGCCGGGCCGGTACGGCCGACGCCAGCGGTCACGGTTGTCGAACGGCAGCGCGACGTCGTCCGTCGTCTCGAATGCGCGGTCGGCCGTCAGGAAGGGCAGGGGCACGGCGGGTCCTCACTCGATCCATGCGGTGGGCTGTGCCCGGTGAGGCTATCCGCCGGTAACCCTGTCGGCCACCTCAGGGGGCCCATGGGGGTACTTCCCAGGCCATCAGGGCGGCGGGGAGAGTCAGTGCCCCTGGGAGGCCTGCGACTGCTGGTTCGGTGAGGGCGCCTGATCCTGTGACAGCGCCGGCATCCCGAGGACCAGGGATCCCACGAGTCCGGCGACGATGGTGAGTCCCGTCAACCAGCGTCCGGCCACCTCACCGGCGGACGCCCTACGGCGGGGTGGCGGGGTGACATTGCTGCGGAACCTGTCGGCTTCGGCGAGAAATGCGAACGGAACGGGCTCGCGCCGACGCAACAGCATGGGGGTACTTCTCCCTTCGGGGATCGAACGAATCGCTGCTGTCTGTACAGACGAGCGGTTGCCGCAAAAGGTGCCCGGTTTCGCCGACTTAACTCGGTCACGACAGTGAAAGTCCCGTTTGGCGGGTCGTAGAGTGGCGTCGCCATACGACGAGCTGGGAAGGACCCCCCGAACCGTGACCCCCACCCCCGACGACGATTTCAAGATCGAGCTGCGTGACGACGTCACTGTCGAACTGGTCAAGCACAGCGCGGCCGACTCCGACGTGCTGTTCGCCGCCAGGGTGTCGACCGTCGGAGAGCAGTCCCTGGAAGAGCTGACCAAGGACCCGGAGCGCTCCAAGGGCCTGATCAACTACCTCATGCGGGACCGGCACGGCAGCCCGTTCGAGCACAACTCCATGACCTTCTTCATCAACGCCCCGATCCTCGTCTTCCGCGAGTTCATGCGGCACCGCGTGGGCTGGTCGTACAACGAGGAGTCCGGCCGCTACCGGGAGCTCCAGCCCGTCTTCTACGTCCCCGGCCCCGACCGCAAGCTCGTCCAGCAGGGCCGCCCGGGCAAGTACGTCTTCGTCGAGGGCACCCCCGAACAGCACGAGTCCGTCGGCAACGCCATGGAGGAGTCGTACCGCCAGGCGTACCGCGCCTACCAGGAGATGCTCGCGCAGGGCGTCGCCCGCGAGGTCGCCCGCTCGGTCCTGCCCGTCGGCCTGTTCTCCTCGATGTACGCCACCTGCAACGCCCGCTCCCTCATGCACTTCCTCGGTCTGCGCACCCAGCACGAGCAGGCGAAGGTGCCGTCCTTCCCGCAGCGGGAGATCGAGATGGTCGGCGAGAAGATGGAGGCGGAGTGGGCGAAGCTCATGCCGCTCACCTACGCCGCCTTCAATGCGAACGGCCGTGTGGCGCCGTAACGGACGCCTGTTTCCCCGCTGAGTACAGATGTGCGGGTCCCCCCGGCGAAGTGTCCGTATTGCGGCATTTGGAGAAGTTCACTTAGCCTGATCAAACGGACCCGGCACTGCTTGAACCCCCGAGCAGGCAGTGCCGGGCTCCGCATTTGTCACCACTTGTCGCGTCCCCCTAGGGCAGACCCCACCTTGAGCAACGAGTAGCGTGTTACCCATGGCTCCGACCTCCACTCCGCAGACCCCCTTCGGGCGGGTCCTCACCGCCATGGTCACGCCCTTCACGGCGGACGGCGCACTCGACCTCGACGGCGCACAGCGGCTCGCCACCCACCTGGTGGACGCAGGCAACGACGGCCTGGTCATCAACGGCACCACCGGCGAGTCCCCCACCACCGGTGACGCGGAGAAATCGGACCTGGTACGAGCCGTACTGGAGGCGGTCGGCGACCGCGCCCACGTGGTCGCCGGCGTCGGCACCAACGACACCCACCACAGCATCGAGCTGGCGCGGGCCGCCGAGAAGGTGGGCGCGCACGGCCTCCTGATCGTGACGCCGTACTACAACAAGCCCCCGCAGGAGGGCCTGTACCGGCACTTCAAGGCCGTCGCCGACGCCGCAGAACTGCCCGTCATGCTGTACGACATCCCGGGCCGCAGCGGCGTCCCGATCAGCACGGAGACGCTGGTCCGGCTCGCCGAGCACCCACGGATCGTCGCCAACAAGGACGCCAAGGGCGACCTCGGCCGCGCCAGCTGGGCCATCGCCCGCTCCGGCCTCGCCTGGTACTCCGGCGACGACATGCTGAACCTCCCGCTGCTCTCCGTCGGTGCGGTCGGTTTCGTCTCGGTCGTCGGCCATGTGGTCACCCCGGACCTGCGCGCCCTGGTCGAGGCGTTCGTCTCCGGCGACGTACAGAAGGCCACCGAGATCCACCAGAAGCTGCTCCCCGTGTACACCGGGATGTTCCGCACCCAGGGCGTGATGACGACCAAGGCCGCGCTCGCCCTCCAGGGTCTGCCCGCCGGGCCCCTGCGCGCCCCCATGGTGGAGCTTTCCGCCGACGAGATCGGGCAGCTCAAGATCGATCTTGCCGCCGGCGGGGTACAGCTCTAGCACCAGACTTCGCGCGCCCGGCGCGCAACGGACTCAACAACTGAATACGCGGGCCACCGGTGCCCGCACCACAACGACAACTGCTGCACGCACAAACGTCACGCACGCCATGTGCCCCACCGGTACATGGCGTGCGTGGTGAGGAGAGTCTTTTGAGTCATCCGCATCCTGAACTGGCCCCGCCCCCGCCGCTCGCCGAAGGCGCCCTGCGGGTCACCCCACTCGGTGGTCTCGGCGAGATCGGCCGAAACATGACGGTCTTCGAATACGGCGGCCGCCTGCTGATCGTCGACTGCGGGGTGCTCTTCCCGGAAGAGGAGCAACCCGGAATCGACCTGATCCTGCCGGACTTCTCGTCCGTCAGGGACCGCCTCGACGACATCGAGGGCATCGTCCTCACCCATGGCCACGAGGACCACATCGGTGGCGTCCCCTTCCTCCTCCGCGAGAAGCCGGACATCCCGCTGATCGGCTCCAAGCTGACCCTCGCTCTCATCGAGGCCAAGCTCCAGGAGCACCGCATCCGGCCCTACACCCTCGAGGTGGCGGAGGGACACCGCGAGCGCATCGGTCCCTTCGACTGCGAGTTCGTCGCGGTCAACCACTCCATCCCCGACGCCCTGGCGGTCGCCATCCGTACGCCCGCCGGCATGGTGGTCCACACGGGCGACTTCAAGATGGACCAGCTCCCGCTGGACGGCCGTCTCACGGACCTGCACGCGTTCGCGCGGTTGAGCGAGGAGGGCATCGACCTCCTTCTCTCCGACTCCACGAACGCCGAGGTCCCGGGCTTCGTCCCACCGGAGAAGGACATCTCGAACGTCCTGCGGCAGGTCTTCGGCAACGCCCGCAAGCGGATCATCGTGGCGAGCTTCGCCAGCCACATCCACCGCATCCAGCAGATCCTGGACGCGGCCCACGAGTACGGCCGCCGGGTCGCCTTCGTCGGCCGGTCGATGGTCCGCAACATGGGCATCGCACGAGACCTCGGCTATCTGAAGGTCCCCCCGGGCCTGGTGGTCGACGTCAAGACGCTCGACGACCTCCCGGACCACGAGGTGGTCCTGGTCTGCACGGGCTCCCAGGGCGAACCGATGGCAGCCCTGTCCCGCATGGCCAACCGCGACCACCAGATCCGGATCGTCAACGGCGACACGGTGATCCTCGCGTCCTCGCTGATTCCCGGGAACGAGAACGCGGTCTACCGCGTGATCAACGGCCTGACCCGCTGGGGCGCCAACGTCGTCCACAAGGGCAACGCCAAGGTGCATGTCTCGGGCCACGCGTCCGCGGGCGAGCTCCTGTACTTCTACAACATCTGCCGGCCGAAGAACCTGATGCCGGTCCACGGCGAATGGCGGCACCTGCGCGCCAACGCCGAGCTGGGCGCCCTGACCGGCGTCCCGCACGACCGGATCGTCATCGCCGAGGACGGCGTGGTCGTCGACCTCGTGGAGGGCAAGGCGAAGATCTCGGGCAAGGTCCAGGCGGGATACGTCTACGTCGACGGCCTCTCGGTGGGTGACGTCGGCGAACCGGCCCTCAAGGACCGCAAGATCCTCGGCGACGAGGGCATCATCTCGGTCTTCCTGGTGGTGGACTCGTCCACCGGCAAGATCACGGGCGGCCCGCACATCCAGGCCCGCGGCTCCGGCATCGACGACTCGGCGTTCAGCGACGTGATCCCGAGGATCACCGAGGTCCTGGAGCGCTCGGCGCAGGACGGCGTGGTCGAACCCCACCAGCTGCAACAGCTGGTGCGGCGAACCCTGGGCAAGTGGGTCTCCGACACCTATCGCCGCAGGCCGATGATCCTGCCTGTGGTGGTGGAGGTCTGACAGACCGTCGGACTCTCGTCCGAGTGAACAGGGAGCGGGGCGCCTCGATTTGCATCGAGGCGCCCCGCTCCAGTACGTTTACGGCTCCGCCCGAGGGGGAACCCGGCAGCTTCGTGCTCCGGAGCCAACCTCCAGGGGCGGGGGAATTCCGACTCAGAACTTCTGATARAGTCGGAACCGCCGGAAAGGGAAACGCGAGAGCGGGAACCTGGAAAGCACCGAGGAAATCGGAACCGGAAACGGTCTGATAGAGTCGGAAACGCAAGACCGAAGGGAAAAGCCCGGAGGAAAGCCCGAGAGGGTGAGTACAAAGGAAGCGTCCGTTCCTTCCTTGAGAACTCAACAGCGTGCCAAAAATCAACGCCAGATATGTTGATACCCCGTCCATCGGACTTGCTCCGATGGCGAGGTTCCTTTGAAGAAAACACAGCGAGGACGCTGTGAGCGACCGCCTTATTCCGGTGGTCGCTCCGCTCTCGTGATGTGTGCACCCGATTACGGGTAAACATTCACGGAGAGTTTGATCCTGGCTCAGGACGAACGCTGGCGGCGTGCTTAACACATGCAAGTCGAACGATGAACCACTTCGGTGGGGATTAGTGGCGAACGGGTGAGTAACACGTGGGCAATCTGCCCTTCACTCTGGGACAAGCCCTGGAAACGGGGTCTAATACCGGATACCACTACCGCAGGCATCTG
>NZ_MJAH01000036.1 GCF_001746295.1 Streptomyces sp. LUP47B
CCCCGCCGTCGCTGATGACGCGCTGGGCGGACGCGGCCGACGACCCGGAGTCGCTCGGCGGCCGGGCGTGGGCGGTGCTGGGGGCCGGACCGCGCGGCCCGGTCTGCGCCGACCTCGTGGCCGAGGGCCCGCACCTGCTGATCGAGGGGCCCGCGGGCAGCGGCCGTACGGAACTGCTGCGGGCGGTCGTCGCCTCGCTGGCCGCGGCCGAGCGCCCCGACCGTCTGAGCATCGTGCTGATGGACGGCCGGGACAGTGTGAGCTCCGGAGGCACCGCCTCCGGAGCAGGCGGTCACGGTGAGGGTCTGCGTGTGTGCACGGACGTGCCGCACGTGACCACCCACCTCACCGCCAACGACCCGGTCCGCATGCGGGAGTTCGCCCAGTCCCTGAGTGCCGAGCTGAAGCGGCGCGCGGAGCTGCTCGGCCGCTCCGACTTCGCGGAGTGGCACACCGGCCGGGAGCTGTCGGGCCGTATGGTCGCCCAGCGCACGGCAGCCGCGCGAGGCACGGCAAGCGGCACCGGTGGCGCGGTCACCTCCGGCGACACGGCCGCAGGTGACCTGGACTCGCCGCCCAGCTCCACGATCCGGCTGCGCCCGGCGGCGGCCCGCCGGCGGACCGACACGGCACCCCCGCTCCCCCGTCTGGTCGTGATCGTGGACGACTTGGACGCCCTGGTCTCCCCTCCCCTGGGCTCCCCCGGCCGGCCCGCCGCCGGCTCCGTCATACGCGCGCTGGAGGCGGTGTCCCGCGAGGGCGAGCGCCTGGGCGTCCACCTGGTGGCCGCGACCGGCCCGGGCGGCCGTACGGCGGAGTCCGAAGCGGCCCGCCGGGCCACCCTCCGCGTCACCCTGGACACCCCGGCCACCGGGCCGGACGAACCGGCTCCCGGCCGCGGCCTGCTGACCTGGTCCGACGGCCGTGTCACCACCTTCCAGGCCGGCCGGGTCACCGGCCGTATCCCCCGCACGGCCACCCTCCGCCCCACGGTCGTCCCCCTGGAGTGGGAACGCATGGGCGACCCTCCGGCCCGCCGACCGGTCCGGGAACTGGGCAACGGCCCGACGGATCTGGCCCTGCTGGCCAGTGCATTGGAACGGGCGGCGAGGGAAGTCGAAGCAGCAGAAGTCCCGTCGCTGCTCTAGACGTGAAGGGCTCCGGGGGCACCGCCCCCCGACGACGCCTGCCACAACGCACCGGCACTGGTCACGACGGCATCACGATCTTCCGGTTGACAGCGGACGCCCACTTGCCGACCTCGTTTCCCCGGCGTAGACCAGTTCGCACGGGACAGCCCTCGAACGTTCGACGAGGAACGAAGAACGGGGTCGTGATGCGTAGCACGAGCAGCACCAACCGGAAGCCCAGGCCGGCGAACAGGGCTTCCGCGAAAACGGCGGCCGCCGCCCTCGCGGCAGCCCTCGCCCTGTCGCTCACCGCATGCGGCGGAGACGACGACAAGAGCAGTGACTCGGGCCCGACAGGTGGCAAGGCGACAGGCACCAGCCTCACCCTGCCCAAGCTGGACGGCCAGAGCCTCCAGGTCGCCGCCGTCTGGAGCGGCGAGGAGCAGGCCAACTTCAAGAAGGTCCTCGCGGAGTTCGAGAAGCGCACCGGCGCGAAGGTGACCTTCGTGCCCGCCCAGGACCCGATCGTCAACTTCCTGGGTTCGAAGGTCGCGGGCGGCCAGCCGCCGGACATCGCGATGCTCCCGCAGCCGGGTGCCATCAAGCAGGCCGTGGACAAGAAGTGGGCCAAGCCCCTCGGCACCGAGGCCAAGGCCGAGCTCGCCAAGAACTACTCGCAGGGCTGGCAGGACATCGGCAAGATCGGCGGCACTCAGTACGGCGTCTACTACAAGGCCGCCAACAAGTCCCTGATCTGGTACAACGCCAAGGTCTTCGAGAACGCGGGCGCCACCGAGCCGAAGACCTGGGACGAACTGCTCACCACCGCCCAGACGGTCTACGACTCGGGTGTGACCCCGTTCTCCGTCGGCGGCGCCGAGGGCTGGACCCTGACGGACTGGTTCGAGAACATCTATCTCTCCCAGGCGGGCCCGGAGAAGTACGACCAGCTGGCCAAGCACGAGATCAAGTGGACGGACCCGTCCGTGAAGGACGCGCTGACCACGCTGGCCCAGGTGTGGGGCAAGAAGGACTATGTCGCGGGCGGCGCCAAGGGCGCGCTGCAGACGGACTTCCCCGCCTCGGTGACGCAGACCTTCACCGGCGGCGACCAGCCCAAGGCGGCGATGGTCTACGAGGGCGACTTCGCGCAGGTCAACATCCAGACGGCCAAGGCGAAGGTCGGCACGGACGCGAAGGTGTTCCCGTTCCCGAAGGTCGGCGACACCGCCCCCGTGGTCTCCGGCGGCGACGCGGCCGTGATCCTGAAGGACTCCAAGGCGGCGCAGGCGCTGGCGACCTTCCTGGCCTCGCCCGACGCGGCGACCATCCAGGCCAAGCTGGGCGGCTATCTCTCGCCGAACAAGAGCGTGGACATCTCGGTGTATCCGAACCCGGTGCAGCAGAAGATCGCCAAGGCTCTGATCGACTCCGGTGACGACTTCCGCTTCGACATGTCCGACCAGGCACCGCAGGCCTTCGGCGGCACACCCGGCAAGGGCGAGTGGAAGGCGCTCCAGGACTTCCTGACGAACCCGAAGAACATCGCGGGCACGCAGGCCAAGCTGGAGGCCGACGCGGCGGCCGCGTACGGGAACTGACGCGATGACGTCGGCCACCGAGGCAGGGGTCCCACCGGCCCCTGCCTCCCCCAAGTCGCGCAAGAGCGTGACCGGCACGCGAAGGACCGTGGCAGCGCTGTTCCTGCTGCCCGCTCTCGTGCTGCTGGGCGCGCTCGTGGTCTACCCGATCGGGTACTCGCTCGTCCGCAGCTTCTACAACCAGTCCGGTGACGGTTTCGCCGGAATCGACAACTACAAGGCGCTGTTCACCGACGACGGCATCCGTACGGCCCTGAAGAACAACATCATCTGGGTGGTGTTCGCGCCGACGATCAGCACCGCGCTCGGTCTGGTCTTCGCGGTGCTGACCGAACGGGTGCGCTGGGGAACGGCGTTCAAGCTGGTCGTCTTCATGCCGATGGCGATCTCGATGCTGGCGGCGGGCATCATCTTCCGGCTCGTCTACGACCAGGACCCGGACAAGGGATTCGCGAACGCGGTGTGGGTGGGCGTGCACGACACGTTCAGTCAGTCCTCGGCGTTCCCGAAGGCGCACCCGGGCCGTGAGTCGCCGCTGGTGGCTCAGGGCGGCGGGTTCATCACCAAGACACCGGTCCACACCGGCGGCACCGTCACCCTGCCCCTGGTGGGCGTCGCCCCGGACCAGATGCCCGGCGACGCGAAGAAGGCCGTGGCTCCGCAGGCGGACCCGGGCCGGATCACCGGCACGACCTGGCAGGACTTCACCCGCGGCAAGGGCGTCGGCAAGCTCGGCGGGGTCGACCCGACCGAACTCGGCTACCCCGGCATGAAGATCGAGGCGGTCAAGGACGGCAAGGTCGTCGAGACGGCCAAGGCCGGGGACGACGGAACGTTCTCCTTCTCGGAGAAGGCCGACGGGGCCCAACTGCGGCTTCCGGCAAGCAACTTCAAGGAGGCCTACAACGGGATCGACTGGCTCGGCCCGTCGCTGGTGACACCGGCGATCATCGGGTCGTACATCTGGATGTGGGCCGGTTTCGCGATGGTGCTGATCGCGGCCGGGCTCGCGGGTATCCCCCGCGAACTCCTGGAGGCGGCCCGGGTCGACGGCGCGAGCGAGTGGCAGGTCTTCCGCAGGGTCACGGTCCCCCTGCTGGCGCCCGTTCTCGCGGTCGTCACCGTGACCCTGATGATCAACGTGCTGAAGATCTTCGACCTGGTCTTCATCATCCCTCCGGGCTCCTCGCAGGACGACGCGAACGTCCTCGCCCTTGAGCTGTACCGCAAGGGTTTCGCCGAGGACCAGCCCGGCATCGCGAGCGCCATCTCGGTGTTCCTGCTGCTGCTGGTGATCCCGGTGATGTGGTTCAACATTCGTCGGCTCAGGCGGGAGGTACGGCGATGACCACTCAGGCCGAAAGGCTTCCCGAGACGGCAGCGGCCGACGGGGTGCAGGCGAAGCAGTCGCTCGGCTCACGGCTCGTCGAACGCGTCAGCGGCGGCCTGATCAGCGTCGTCCTCATCCTCGTCGGCCTGTTCTGGCTGGTGCCGACGGTCGGGCTGCTGATCTCCTCGCTGCGCGCCCCGCAGGACCTTGCCGCGACCGGCTGGTGGAAGGTCTTCACCGAGCCGTCCCAGCTGACCTTGGACAGTTACGACAAGCTGCTCCACAACAGCGACATCACCGGCTCCATCGTCAACACCGTGCTGATCACGGTCCCGGCGACGGTCCTGGTGATCGTCATCGGCGCGCTCGCGGGTTACGCGTTCGCGTGGATGGAGTTCCCGGGCCGCGACTGGTGGTTCATGGGCGTGGTCGGCCTGTTGGTGGTGCCGGTGCAGGTGGCGCTGATCCCGATCGCCGAACTCTTCGGCAAACTGGGCCTGTTCGGCAACATCTTCGGGGTGATCCTCTTCCATACGGGCTTCGGTCTGCCCTTCGCGGTGTTCCTGCTGCGGAACTTCTTCGCGGAGATCCCCCGCGAACTCCTGGAGGCGGCAAGGCTCGACGGCGCGGGTGAACTGCGCCTGTTCGCCAGGGTGGTGCTGCCGCTCGGCGCGCCCGCGATCGCGAGCCTGGGCATCTTCCAGTTCCTGTGGGTGTGGAACGACATGCTGATCGCCCTGGTGTTCACGGACGCCGACAGCCAGCCGATCACGGTCGCCCTGCAGACCCAGATGCGCGCCTTCGCCGACAACGTCGACGTCCTGGCACCGGGCGCGTTCATCTCCATGGTGATTCCGCTGCTCGTGTTCTTCGCGTTCCAGCGGCAGTTCGTGTCCGGCGTGATGGCGGGCGCGGTCAAGTAGCCCGTCAGACAGCCGACTTGGAGGGGCGGACCGATACCGGTCCGCCCCTTCGCGTTCGCCCGAATGCCGTACACGCCGTAACCAAGCTCCCCTATGGGGCGTTCCCGGGCAGGACTCCCGCGCCGACCCCATGGAGGTGCCGTGCCCAGGTTCAGTGTCATCGTCCCCGCGTACAAGGTTCAGGCGTACCTGTCCGCATGCCTGGAATCGGTGCTGTCACAGTCGTACGAGGATCTGGAACTGATCGCGGTCGACGACCGCTCGCCGGACGCGTGCGGAGAGATCGCCGACGAGTTCGCGGCCCGCGATCCACGTGTCCGGGCGGTTCACCTGGCGCGGAACACGGGGCTCGGTCCCGCCCGCAACGCGGGGATCTCGCAGGCCACGGGCGACTACCTCGTCTTCCTGGACGGCGACGACACCCTCACCCCGCACGCGCTGCGGGCGATCGCCGACCGGCTGAAGGAGACCGGCGAACCGGACGTCCTGCTCTACGACCACGCGCTTGTCCCTTGGTCCGGCGAGACCGTCCGCAACGCCCCCACGGGACAGCTCACCGAGCAGGGCCCGGCCCCCTTCCTCCTGGAGGACCGCCCGGGGCTGCTGCGGGCACCGACGGCGGCCTGGAACATGGCGTACTGCAGGGAGTTCATCGAAAGCGGGGGCTTCGCCTTCCCGCCCGGTCACCACGCGGACACGCCCTGGACCTACCGGGTCCTGATGACCGGGGAGTCGATCGCCACCCTGGACCGGGCCTGCGTCCACCACCGGCAGCGCCGACGGAGCCGGGCCCTCGGCACGGCCGGCCACTTCGACGTCTTCGACCAGTACGACAGGGTCTTCGCCCACGTCGACTCGCGCCCCGAACTCGCGCGGTGGCGGCCGCTGTTGTTCCGCCGCATGGTGGACGACCTCTGGGCGGTGTTCGCGGAGCGGGACCGTCTCCCGCGCGGCAGCCGCGCCGAGTTCCTGCGGCAGGCCCGCGACCACTACCGCGCCCACCGCACCCCGGGCCACCCCGTCCCGGTGCGCTCCTGGCCGCGCCACAAGGTGATCCACCTGGGCCTGTACCGCACTTATCGGGTCGTGGAGCCGGCCCGGCGACTCAGGCAGCGGGCCACCGGGCCGGTCGTCCGCCTCGCCAAGGCCCTGCACGCGGCGGCCCTGCGGCTCCACTACCGCGTCCAACTGCGCCTGCCGCTGCGCGAGGACCGGGCCGTCTTCGCCGCGTACGGGGGTCGCGGCCACGGCTGCAACCCGGGCGCACTGGAGGAGGCGTTCCGCACCTTCGCCCCACACATCCGCACCGCGTGGATCGCCGACCCCGAGCACCATCACACGATCCCGACCGCGACCCTCAGGCTGCGCCCCGGCACCGCCGCCTACTGGACGGCGCTCGCCCGCTCCAAGTACCTGGTGAACAACACCGACTTCGACCGCCGCCCGGTCAAGCGCCCCGGCCAGGTATTCGTCCAGACCCAACACGGCACGCCGTTCAAGCACATGGGCCTCGACCTCCAGGAACGCCCGGCGGCGGCAGGGGACTTGGACTTCGACGAGATGCTCAGCGGCGTCGACCAGTGGGACCACCTCCTGTCCCCCAACCGCCACACCACCCTGACCTGGGAACGCGTCTACCCCGGCGGCTACACCATGCTTCCCTACGGCTATCCCCGCAACGACGTCTTCCAGTGGGCGACTTCGGAGGACGTACGGCGGCTGCGCGAGTCCCTCGGCGTTCCCGAGGGGTCGGTCGCGATCCTGTACGCGCCGACCCACCGCGACTACCGCCGCACCCAGCGCGCCACCCTCGACCTGGACCGCCTCCTGCGCCGCCTTGGCCCCCGCTTCGTCGTGCTGGCCCGAGCCCACCACCGCCACGGCGGCCCGCTTTTCTCCCCCGCGACCGGCCGGGTCATCGACGTCAGCGACCACCCGAGCGTCGAGTCCCTGTGTCTGGCCTCGGACGCCCTGGTCACCGACTACTCGTCCCTGATGTTCGACTACGCCAACCTGGACCGCCCGATCGTGATCCACGCCGACGACCAAGAGGCGTACGAGGCGGCCCGCGGCACCTACTTCGACCTGCGGTCCTTCGCGCCGGGCGCGGTCGCGCACAGCGAGGACGAACTGACCGACATCTTCGCCACCGGCCACTGGCGCGGCTCCCGCTCCACCCAGCTGCGCTCGGCGTTCCGGGAGCGCTTCTGCCCCTACGACGACGGCCGCGCCGCCGAGCGGGTCGTACGCCATGTCGTCCTGGGCGAGACCGAGTTGCCCCCGGTGATCCCGCTCGCGGAGCGCCACCCGGTGCCGTCGGCCGCGGCGGCGCTCGACCGCCTCCCGCTGGCCACCGTGCACCGCTCCGCGATGGACACGCCCGTCACCGAGTCCCACTAGAAGGGGTCCCCATGTCATCCGGCCCGTCCCACCCCACCCCGACCCGTCCGTCCACCTGGCGCCCGGTGGGACGCCCGGGGCGCCGGCTCCGCTGCTGCGAGGCGGCGTCCGGCACCCGCTTCTGAGCGTCGGCTCCTGGGCTGTGTCGTCCATGGCCTGTTGCGGGCTCCGCCCGCGCGGGTTGCGGCATCACTGGGCCACGTAGGCGCCGTACTGGTCGGCGAGGACGTTCACGGCCGCCGAGCCGCCGTTGTAGATGTCGACGTACCCGTCCGAGCCGACCGGGGGCATGATCTCGTTCGGTGTCGTCCGCCCGGTGCCGTAGTCCAGGCTCGCCGTACCCGGCCGGGTGGTTCCGTCGGCCCAGGCGGTCAGGTAGCCGCCGGTGGCGGGGCTGACGGCGGTCAGCACCAGGTCGGCGGCGGTGGTGCCGGACGACGGGATGCCGTGGACGCCGCTGAACCTGAGCTTCAGCGTCTGGTGCGCCCCTAGCTTGGCGATGCGGCCCCCGGTGCCGGTGCCGTTCCGGGTGTCGAGGATCCGGGTGGGCGTGGACGGCAGGTAGAGCGAACCGGTGCCGGTCGTGTCGGCGTAGCCGAAGACGTCGGTGACCAGCTGCACGGAGCCGCTGCTGCTGTTGTGCAGCACGACCTTGCCGTCGGCGAGTGGCACGACGGTCAGGTTCGACACCGTCTGGCTCTTGGTCCAGTACGACGTGGTGACGGCCGAGTCCGCGATGCCGTGCGAGGTGACGGTGAGCGACCCGGAAGCCTGGGCGCTCGTCGTCTGGACGTCGAGGACGACGGCCGCCGCGTCCGCCGGGACGCCGTGGGTCCCGGCGACACTGACGGTGATCGACTTTCCGGCCGCCACCGGGCCGGTGACGCCGCCCGTGCCGTTCCGTGTGTCGAGCACGCGGACGGGGGTGACGGGCGCGTAGGAGTGCCCGTGCTGGGCGTGACTGAAGATCCCGGCGGTGACGACCTTCACGCTGACGGAGGCCGCGCTGCCGTTGTAGAGGAACACGTCCCCGGCGGGGCCCGTCCTGACCGTCATGCCGTTCTCGGTGGTCTGGTGCGCGGCGAAGTTCAGAGCTGAGACGGACGGCCGTGCCGTGCCGTCCGGATAGAGGGTCAGATAGCCGCCCGCGGTGCCGCCGGTGACCGTGACCCTCAGGGCTACCGCGTCGACGCCGTTCGAATCGGTGTGCAGGGTGCTGCTGGTGAGGTCGAGGAGGCCGTGTGCCTTGACGGTGCCCTGGTAGTCGTACTCCGGCGGCGTCAGCGGCGTGTAGGAGTCGGCCGGCCGGAAGGTGGCGGTGGCGGTGGCGGTGCGCCCGAAGATGTCGGTCTGCGTCAGCGTCAGCGGGTAGCTGCGGAACGGCTCGTCGTAGTCATGCCCCGTGGCTCCCGCGGTGACCGGCACGCTGCTGGACGAGCCGTCGCCCCAGGAGATCGTGCGCGAGGCGAGCTCCCAGTTGTCCGAGTGGTCGAGCGTGAGGAAGGCGGTTCCCGCGTCGACGGTGCCCTGGGCGATGTCCGGGCTCACGGCCAATGACGTGGCCGGGGGCGTTGCCGTACCGACGGTGACCTTCGTCGTCCGGGTCGCGGTGGACCCGTTGGCGTCGGTGACGGTGACCTTCTCGGCATGGACGCCGGGGGCGGTGTAGGTGTGCGTGACGGTCCCCGAGGCGTCCGTGACGGCTGGGCTGCCGTCGCCGAAGTCCACCGAGTACGTCAGCGGCAGACCCCAGGAGCCGGCGCCGCGCGGCGTCACCGACACGCTGAGCGGGCCGATACCGCTGGACGGCGTGGCGCCGCCGGCCACGGAGAGCGTGTCCTGCCGCTCGAAGGCCCCGCGGTCGTACGTCGTGCGGGCGCCGGTGCCGGTGTCCGCTGCGAGGGGGTCGTCGACCCGGGGTGCGCCGTTCACGTCGGTGGCCGGTTCGCCCGGCGCATCGGCGTCGGCCGAGTCGATCACCGGGGAGTTCTCGTCCGTGGCGTCCGGGTATGCGTAGCCGACGTCGTCGAGGTCGTGGGCGCCCTGGCCGGTGGCCGCCGTGAAGGCGGCGACCGTGGTGTAGCCGGTGCCGCCCCAGGAGTACTCGGTCCGGCCGTTGTGGGGCGCGAAGGCGTTGTAGTCGGCGGTCACGGAGGCCGCCGAGTCGGCGGCGACGGAGAACGCGGGGGCCGTCGGGGCGAGACAGACGGTGCCGTGCCCGGTGCCCGTGAAGACGTTGTTCTCCACCGTCGCGGAGGAGCCGCCGTCGAGGGTGAGGGCCGGCCCGCATGCGTCGTCGAGGGTGTTGCCCGTCAGATCGGCGGTGGTGCCGCTGGCCGCGATCTCGGCGTACCTGCTGCCTTCGAGCTCGTTGGTCGTCACGGTGACGTCGTGCGCGCCGGACGCGACCTGGACGGCGTTCCCGTGGCTGTCGTAGATCCGGCTGCGGGAGACGGTGACGTCCGACGAGGCGCCGTCGACGGAGACCCCGTCGGTGGCCGCGGTCGCGTCCTCGGGGCCCTGCTGGGCGATGTACAGGCCGTCGAGCACCACGTCCTGCGCGCCCTTGACGTCGACGGCGTCGGTCGTGGTGTGGTCCAGCAGGAGGTAGGAGACGTGGACATCGTGCGCGCCCGACAGAGTGATCGTTCCGCCCAGGAGCGGCGGCGTGATCTCGGCGGTCGGGATGCCGAAGGGGTTGGAGGTGACGCCCTGGAAGGTGATCGGCGCGGAGGGAGTACCGGACCGGGTGATGGTCACCTTCCCGCCGTAGCGCGGGGGGCCGACGATGTCGACCGTCTGGCCCGGCACCACCACGTCGGCGGCGGCCTGCACCGAGCAGAAGGGCACGTCCTGCGTGCCCGGGCCCGTGTCGCTGCACCAGTCGACGCCCCGCACGTACAACGTCCCGGGCTGCCCGGTGTCCGCCGCAGCGGCCGGCGCCCCGGCCGGAGCGCTCACGACGACCAGCGTGCTCGCGGCCAGGGCGACGAAGCGTGACGAGCCCACCATTCCCCCAACAGATCGGATGTCCTGGCGCGCAGTCTGGCACCGGCACCACAAAGAGGGGGTCTTGCGTTGCCCTTGATCCTCTATCCGCTTGAACGTGTTTCGGTCAGGCCGCCCCTGGCACGAAATGCCGACCATCAGCTGCCCGGCCGCCGCATCCACACCGGACGACGGCTGGCTTGATGCCCTGCGGCAACTACGGCTCCGGCCTGGCCCACTGGCTGTTCGTCAGATCACGACACCCCACAAGACCTGATCACCCACGACCAAGATCCATTTTCGCGACGGGCCCTAGCCCCGGGCCGCCTCCGGATGCAGCCGTACCCATCCCTCCCAGGCCGACGTGATCATGTCCTGGACGTCGTGTTTGGCCTTCCAGCCGAGTTCTGTGGCCGCCAGGTCGGCCGACGCGACGACTCGGGCGGGGTCTCCGGGGCGGCGGGGAGTGACCGTCGGGGGGCGGTCGTAGCCGGTGAGGGCGTTGATGTGGTCGATCATCTCGCGGACGGAGACACCCTCGCCGCGGCCGATGTTGACGGTGAGGGCGCGGCCGGGCGAGGACTGCAGGGCGCGGGCGGCGGCCACGTGGGCCTCGGCCAGGTCGGAGACGTGGATGTAGTCGCGGACGCACGTGCCGTCGGGGGTGTCGTAGTCGTCGCCGAAGATGCGCGGGGCCGCGTTGGCCGTGAGCTTCTCGAACACCATCGGGACGATGTTGAAGACGCCCGTGTCGGCCAGCTCGGGGCTCGCCGCTCCCGCCACGTTGAAGTAGCGCAGGCAGGCCGTGGAGAGGCCGGTCGCGCGGCCCGTCGCGCGGACCAGCCACTCACCGGCCAGCTTGGTCTCGCCGTACGGGGACATCGGCGCGCACGGGGTCTCCTCCGTCACCAACGGGACGTCCGGCATGCCGTACACCGCCGCGGAGGACGAGAAGACGAAGGAGGGGACCCCGGCCGCCGTCACCGCCTCCAGGAGGACGCGCAGGCCCTCGACGTTCTCCCGGTAGTAGTGCAGCGGCAGATCCACCGACTCGCCGACCTGCTTCTTCGCGGCGAGGTGGACCACGCCGGTGACCTCGTGGTCCGCCAGGGTGTGCGCGACCCGCTCGGCGTCCAGCGTGGAACCCACCACCAGCGGCACGTCGGCCGGCACGCGCGCGGCGATGCCGGTGGACAGGTCGTCGTACACGACCGCCTGCTCGCCCGCCTCGGTCATCGCCCTCACGACGTGCGCCCCGATGTAGCCGGCGCCGCCGGTGATCAGCCAGGTCATGTACGGCCGTCCCCTCTTCGGTTGACCCGTTTCCGCGTATCAGTCAACCAGGCGGGCGAGGCCGACAGGTGGCGCTGTGGTGACCGCGAGTGAATGCCGGGACACGCGGTGCCGGAACCGATCTCGGCAAGTGTCAGACCTCTTCGGAAAGTTCGGCGTGCACCGCCGCGTCCAGGGACGAGGTGAGCTGGTCCAGGCGCGCCCGCAGGTCGCGGATCTCGTCCATGTCGAAGCTGGTCGCCGAGGCGATCCGGCGCGGCACCTGCACCGCGCGCTCGCGCAGGGCGACGCCCTGCTCGGTGAGCCGCACGTCCACCGAGCGCTCGTCACGGGCACTGCGCTCGCGCCGGACCAGGCCGGCCGTCTCCAGGCGCTTGAGGAGCGGGGACAGGGTGCCCGAGTCGAGCCGCAGGTGCTCGCCGAGCTTCTTGACGGGCAGGTCGCCGTGCTCCCACAGCACCAGCATCACCAGGTACTGCGGGTAGGTGATCCCCAGATCCTTGAGGATCACGCGGTAGACGCTGCCGAAGGCGCGTGAGGCCGCGTTCAGGGAGAAGCAGATCTGCTGGTCGAGGCGGAGCCAGTCGGTGGCGGTCGGTGGCGTGGTCATGTGCCCAGGATAGCTCTTGCGGGCCATTTAGTTGTACACAACTGAATTGTGTGCTCTACTTGTGATCGTGAGGCGGCGCGGAAAAGCCGCCTCACCGACGAGAACTTCGAGAGGGATGGTCTTTCATGGACGCGCTCTACACCGCTGTCGCCACCGCCACCCACGGCCGCGACGGCCGGGCCTACACGAACGACGGCAAGATCGACGTCGCGCTGGCCCCGCCGGTGGAGCTGGGCGGCAACGGACAGGGCACCAACCCGGAGCAGCTGTTCGCCGCCGGTTACGCCGCCTGTTTCGGCAGCGCCCTCGGTGTCGTCGGCCGTCAGGCCAAGGTGGACGTCAGCGACGCCGCAGTCACCGCCGAGGTCGGCATAGGCAAGCAGGGCGAGGGCTTCGGCCTCAAGGTCGCCCTCCGTGTCGAGCTGCCCGACTCCGTGGACGCGGAGACCGGCCGCAAGCTCGTCGAGCAGGCCCACCAGGTCTGCCCCTACTCCAACGCCACCCGCGGCAACATCGAGGTCGACCTCGTCATCGAGTAGATCCGCGGACCCGACCTCCCGGGACGGCGGTACCGACCACGGCGGCCGGCCGTCGCACGGGGGGGCGGACGAGGGCTTGCCCGCGCGGAGGGTCGGCGCCTCGGTCGGGCCCGCGCGGAGGAGCGTTCCGGGTCGAGGGCGGCCCGCGCGGAGGAGCGTTCCCAGCCGGGGCAACCCGCGCGGGAGGCCGTAACCGCTCGGGGCTAACCTGCGCGGATGGTCGGCGGCTTGGTCCGGCCCGCGCGGAGGAGCGTTCCAGGTCAGGGGCGATCCGCACGGAGGGGCGTTCCCAGCCGGGAGCGACCCGCGCGGGAGGCCGTAACCGCTCGGGGCTAACCTGCGCGGATGGTCGTTCGCGCAGAGCGCGCCCTGGGCGCTGTCATCGGTTCCGCCGTGGGAGACGCGCTGGGCGCACCCTTCGAGTTCGGGCCCGAGGGCGCCTTCTCGGACCGCTTTCCGGAGCCGGGGCACGGCAGCGAGATGGGCGGAGGCGGCGGCTGGGACCCGGGCGAGGCGACCGACGACACACAGATGGCGGTGCTGGTCGCCGAGTCCCTGCTGGAGTGCGGCGGGCTCGAACTCCCCGACATCTTCCGGCGGTTCCAGCGGTGGGCGGCAGCGGAGCCGAAGGACATCGGCCTCCAGACCGAGGCCGTGCTGAGCAGCGGCGACCCTTGGGACACCGCCGCCGCACTCCACTTCCAGGTGAACCAGCGAGCCGCTGGGAACGGAGCGCTGATGCGCGCGGCCCCCTCCGCCGTGCACTTCGCTCCTCAGGGCCGCGAAGCCACCATGGACGCCGCCCGCCGGCTCGCCGCCCTCACGCACGGCGACCGGGCGGCCTGGGAGGGCACGGCCGTCTTCCACGAGCTGATCCGGGTGGCCCTCGCCGGCGACGACCCGCTGGACGCCCTGGAGGCCACCCTCGATGCGGTCCACCCGGAGCACCGCCCGCGCTACGCCACCGTCCTGGCCACCGATTGGCACCCCGACCAGGCCACGGAGTTCAACGGCGCCGTATGGCCCTGCCTGGGCTCCGCGGTCTGGGCCCTGCGCACGACGACCTCATACGAGACGGCCGTACGCGCCGCGATCGACCTGGGCGGCGACACGGACACGGTGGCAGCGGTGACAGGTGGCCTGGCCGGAACGGTGTACGGCCTCGCGGCCGTCCCGGAACGCTGGACAGCACCCCTGCACGTACCACTGCCGGGCTTCGCCAACCGGGTCCTGAGGACGTCCGACTTGGCGAACCTCACCCATCGCCTCACCGGCTGACAGAAGCGTCGGAGGAGCGACGGGGCCGGTCCGATACGCGGCCCCGTGCAGGCGGCCGCGCGGTGAGCGGGTCGGGCGGTAGGGCGTTCGGGCGGCACGGCGTTCGGGCGGCGGCCGGATCCTGGGGTTCGCCCCGGAACTCCTCGCCGTGCACACGGCGCAATACACCCGCCACAGTGGCTGAGGCCGGCTCAGAGCGCCTTCAGCGCCTCCGTCGTCGCCCGCGCCAGTGCCGCGAGATATCCCTTCGGCAGCTTCGGGCTGCGGATCACCACGGAGCGCCAGTACAGGGGGCCGGAGATCAGGTCCAGGGCCAGCTCGTCGTTGAAGCCCGTGCGGAGCTCCCCGCGCTGTTCCGCCGCCGTGATGATCTTGCTGGCGACGCCCTCCTGGCCCTTCTGCAACGCGTTCTGCAGGGCCTCGGCGATCTCCGGGTTGCGGGCCGCCTCGGCCTGCAGGTCCGGGATGACCTGCGAGGCCACCGGGTGGCGCAGCGCCCGGGACGTCACCTCGTACAGCATCCGCAGGTCGTCCTCCAGCGAGCCCGTGTCCGGCACCGGCAGGCCCATCACCGCGATCTCCGAGACGACGTCGAGGACCAGGTGCAGCTTGGAACGCCAGCGGCGGTAGACCGCGGTCTTGCCGACGCCCGCGCGGCGCGCGATGCCCTCGATCGACATCCGTGCGTAGCCGGCGGCCGCGAGCTCCTCGAAGACGGCCGCCCGGATGGCTTCCGTCACATCCTCACGGAGTACGGCGGCTCCTGCCGGGGCACGGCGGCGCGGACGGGTCGGCGGCGCGTCGGCGTTGGTCGTCATGCGGACCAGCATAGGGCGTAGCGACGAAACGGTCCCGTCCCGACGCGCGTCGGCGCGACGAGACAGGTGCGTCCCGACGTGGCGCGTTACGACGATACGGTTACGTTCCATCGTCATCCGTCACGACGAAACGGTTGCGTTCCGACGCTCACTCGTCCTACGCTCACGTTGCGACGATACGGTCCCGTCCCGACGTAAGAGAACGTGAAGAGTCACGTAAGGAAACATCGGGTGACGGCCACGTCGACCGCACGCGCACCACCCCCACACCCCCCGAGCGAAAGCAGCGGATGTGAGCCAGGTCCTCGACACACCGCCCCCGACAGCGCCCCCGGCCGACGACGACCTCGCGGCCCTGGCCGCCCGGCACGGCCTCGCGGTCAGCGGCGCCCGTCCCTCGCTGACGGAGTACGTCCGCCAGTTGTGGGCTCGGCGCCACTTCATCACCGCGTTCTCGACCGCCAAGCTCACCGCGCAGTACAGCCAGGCGAAGCTGGGCCAGGTCTGGCAGGTCATGACCCCGCTGCTGAACGCGGCGGTGTACTACTTCATCTTCGGCGTGCTGCTGGGCACCAAGAGGAACGTGCCGGACTACGTGCCGTTCCTGGTCACGGGCGTGTTCATCTGGACGTTCACGCAGAGCTCGATCATGGCGGGCACCCGCGCGATCTCCGGCAACCTGGGCCTCGTGCGCGCCCTGCACTTCCCGCGGGCCGCGCTGCCGATCTCGTTCGCCCTCCAGCAGCTCCAGCAGCTGCTCTTCTCGATGGCCGCCCTGGTCGTCATCCTGCTCTGCTTCGGGGTGCCGATCGCCGCGTCCTGGCTGCTGGCGATCCCTGCGCTGGTCCTGCAGTCCACGTTCAACGCGGGCGTCTCGATGATCATGGCGCGGATGGGCGCCAAGACGCCGGACATCGCGCAGCTGATGCCGTTCGTGCTGCGCACCTGGATGTACGTCTCCGGCGTGATGTGGAGCATCGACAAGCTGGCCAAGGGGCACCACGACTGGCCGTCCTGGGTGGTCCCCGTCCTCCAGGCCAACCCGGCCGCCGTCTACATCGACCTGATGCGCTACTCCCTGATCGACAGCTTCCACGCGAGCCAGCTGCCGCACCACGTGTGGGCGCTCGCGGTGGGCTGGGCGCTGGTCGCCGGCGTCGGCGGCTTCATCTACTTCTGGAAGGCTGAGGAGACGTACGGCCGTGGCTGACATCGAGAACGACAAGATCCCCACCGTCGTCGTCGACGGTGTGGACATCGTCTACCGCGTCAACGGCACCGGCGCGGGCAGGGGCTCCGCCACCGCCGCCCTCAACCGCATGATGCGCCGGGGGCAGACCGAGAAGGCTGCGGGCGTACGCAAGGTGCACGCCGTCAAGAACGTGTCGTTCGTCGCCTACAAGGGCGAGGCGGTCGGACTGATCGGCACCAACGGCTCCGGCAAGTCGACCCTGCTCAAGGCGGTCGCGGGTCTGCTCCCGGTGGAGAACGGCCGTATCTACACCGACGGCCAGCCCTCCCTCCTCGGTGTCAACGCGGCCCTGATGAACGACCTCACCGGCGAGCGCAACGTCCACCTCGGCGGGCTCGCGATGGGCATGTCCCGCGAGCAGGTCAGGGACCGCTACCAGGAGATCGTCGACTTCTCGGGGATCAACGAGAAGGGCGACTTCATCACCCTGCCGATGCGCACCTACTCCTCCGGCATGGCGGCCCGCCTGCGCTTCTCCATCGCCGCCGCCAAGGACCATGACGTCCTGCTCATCGACGAGGCCCTCGCCACCGGCGACCGCTCCTTCCAGAAGCGCTCCGAGGCCCGCATCCGCGAGCTTCGCCAGACCGCGGGCACGGTGTTCCTGGTCAGCCACAGCAACAAGTCGATCCGCGACACCTGCGACCGGGTGCTCTGGCTGGAGCGCGGCGAGCTGCGCATGGACGGCCCGACCGACGAGGTCCTGGCGGCTTACGAGGACTTCACGGGTGGCCCGGACAAGGCGAAGACGAAGGTCGCGGCCTGACCCACGGCCGCTCCACGACGACGAGGGCGCCCGGGACTTCACGGTCCCGGGCGCCCTCGTCGTCGTATCACTTATGAATGCTGCCGCTCACTTATGAATGCTGCCGCAGCAGCGTCCGCATGGTGCGCATCGCCACCGACAGGTTGGCCAGGTCGAACGCGTCCGAGCCCTGGATCTCGTCCAGGGTGGTGCGCGCCCGGCTCAGGATCGGGGCGTTCTTCTCCTCCCAGGCCTTGAAGCGCTGCTCGGGGGTCGAGGTGCCGTTGCCGACGGCCAGGACGTCCGCGGTGAGCGCCGAGTGGGCCGCGTAGAGGTCCTCGCGGATGGAGGCGCGGGCCATGGACTGCCAGCGGTCGGCGCGGGGCAGCTCGATGATGCGGTCCATGAGCTGGGTGATGTGGAGGCGGTCGGCGAGGTCGTAGTACACCTCGGCGACGTCCATCGGGTCGCGGCCCATGCGGTCGGCCACCGAGACGATGTCCAGCGTCGGGAAGGCGGAGGAGAACCCGGCCACGCGCGTGGCGAGTTCGTCCGGGACCCCGGCGCCGCTCAGCTCGTCGTAGATCTTCTGGTACCACTCCAGGTCGGCGCCCCGCAGCAGCTTCGGCAGCTGCGACCACACCTGTTCTACGCGGTCGCCGAAGAACTCGACGGTCTCGGCGAGCTGGAGCGGCTGCGGCCGGTTGTTGAGCAGCCAGCGCGTGCCGCGCTCGACCAGCCGGCGCGAGTGCAGGCGGATCCGGGTCAGTACGGCGGCCTCGACCTGGTTGTCGAGGGACTCGACCCCGTCCCACACCACGCCGGAGCGGAAGATGGCGCGGGCCACGGTCTGCGCCCGGACGATCTCCTCGAGCGATGCGCCGGTCTCCTCGCGCAGACGGTGCAGATAGGTCGTACCACCGGTGTTGACCGTGTCGTTGACCAGGACGGTCGTGGTGATCTCGCGGTGCAGCGGGTGGTTGTCGATCTGCTCGGGGAACTTCTCGCGCAGCGCGGCCGGGAAGTACGTGTGCAGCAGGCCGTGCAGATAGGGGTCGTCCGGGAGCGAGGTGTGCAGCAGCTCCTCGGCGACCGTGATCTTCGTGTACGCCAGCAGGACGGCCGTCTCCGGGCTGGTCAGGCCCTGTGCGGCGCCGAGGCGTTCGCGGATCTGGCGGTCGGTGGGCAGGAACTCCAGGGCCCGGTCGAGGTGGCCCTCGCGCACCAGGTGGCGCATGAAGCGCTGCTGGGCGTGGAGCATGTCCTTGGACTGGGCGAGCGCGTTGGCAATGGCGGTGTTCTGCGCGTAGTTGTTGCGCAGGACCAGGCGGCCGACCTCGTCGGTCATCTCGGCGAGCAGCTTGTTGCGCTGCTTGACCGTCATGTCGCCCTCGGTGACCAGGCCGTTGAGCAGGATCTTGATGTTCACCTCGTGGTCGGAGGTGTCCACACCGGCGCTGTTGTCGATGGCGTCGGTGTTGATCTTCCCGCCGTGCAGCGCGAACTCGATCCGGCCGAGCTGGGTCAGGCCCAGGTTGCCGCCCTCGCCGACGACCCGCACGCGCAGGTCGGCGCCGTCGACGCGGATCGGGTCGTTGGCCTTGTCGCCTACGTCCGCGTGGGTCTCGGTGGAGGCCTTCACATAGGTGCCGATGCCGCCGTTCCACAGCAGGTCCACCGGCGCCTTGAGGATCGCCTTCATCAGGTCGGCCGGGGTCATCTTGGCGACCTTGTCCTCGATACCGAGGGCCTCGCGGATGTGGGCGTTGACCGGAATGGACTTGGCGGTGCGGGGGAAGACGCCGCCGCCCGCGGAGATCAGCTCGGTGTTGTAGTCGGCCCAGCTGGAGCGCGGGAGTTCGAAGACGCGGCGGCGCTCGGCGTAGGAGGTGGCCGGGTCGGGCTTCGGGTCGATGAAGATGTGCCGGTGGTCGAAGGCGGCGACCAGGCGGATGTGCTCGGAGAGCAGCATGCCGTTGCCGAACACGTCACCGGACATGTCGCCGATACCGACGACGGTGAAGTCCTCGGACTGGGTGTCGAGGTCCAGTTCGCGGAAGTGCCGCTTGACGGACTCCCAGGCACCGCGGGCGGTGATGCCCATGCCCTTGTGGTCGTAGCCGGCCGAGCCGCCGGAGGCGAAGGCGTCGCCGAGCCAGAAGTTGTACGACTCCGCGACCCCGTTGGCGATGTCGGAGAACGTCGCCGTGCCCTTGTCGGCCGCTACCACTAGGTAGGTGTCGTCCTCGTCGTGCCGCACGACGTCGGCAGGTGGCACGACTTCGCCGGCCACCATGTTGTCGGTGATGTCGAGCAGGGCCGAGATGAACATCTTGTAGCTGGCGATGCCCTCGGCCAGCCACGCGTCACGGTCGACGGCCGGGTCGGGCAGCTGCTTGGCGACGAAGCCGCCCTTGGCGCCGACCGGCACGATGACGGTGTTCTTCACCATCTGTGCCTTGACCAGGCCGAGGATCTCGGTGCGGAAGTCCTCACGCCGGTCGGACCAGCGCAGACCGCCGCGCGCGACCTTGCCGAAGCGCAGGTGCACGCCTTCGACGCGCGGCGAGTACACCCAGATCTCGAACGCCGGGCGCGGGGCCGGGAGATCGGGCATGGCCTGCGGGTCGAACTTCATGGAGACGTAGTCGTGCGGCTTGCCGCCCGCGGCCTCCTGGAAGAAGTTGGTGCGCAGGGTCGCCTTGATGACGGTCAGGAAGGAGCGGAGAATCCTGTCCTCGTCCAGCGAGGCCACCTGGTCGAGGGCCGCGTCGAGCTCCTCCAGGAGGGCGTCCACGAGTTCGTGCCCGGCGCGCTGGCGGTCCGGCGACATCCGCGCCTCGAACAGGGAGACGAGCAGCCGGGTGGTGTGAACGTTGTTGCGGAGGGTGTCCTCCATGTAGTCCTGGCTGAACGTCGAGCCCGCCTGGCGCAGGTACTTGGCGTACGCCCGCAGCACCATCGCCTGGCGCCAGCCCAGGCCGGCGCTCAGCACCAGGGCGTTGAAGCCGTCGTTCTCCGCCTTGCCGGTCCAGGTGGCGGCGAAGGCGTCCTGGAAGCGCTCGCGGCCGTCGTCACCGAGGTAGTCGCCGCCGCCGTTCTGCGACTTGGGCATGCGCAGGCCGAAGTCGTAGATCCAGGCGATACTGCGGTCCGAGCAGCGCAGTTCGTAGGGCCGCTCGTCCGTCACCTCGACGCCGAGCCGGCTGAGGACCGGCAGCACGGCGGACAGGGAGATGGCGTCGCCCTTGCGGTAGATCTTGAAGCGGCGCTCCTCGGGGGCGGCGCCCACGGGCTCGTAGAGGCTGAGCGCGAAGTCGTTCTCCTCGCCGAGCCGTTCGAGTTGGACGAGGTCGGCGACCGCGGAGCGGGGGGTGTGGTCGGCCTTGTAGCCCTCGGGGAAGGCGGTGCCGTAGCGGCGCGACAGCTCGGCGGCGCGCTCCTCGCCGAGCTCGGCGTTGAGCGCCTCGGTCCAGCCGTCGGCCCAGGAGCGGGCGGCCTCGACCAGGCGAGCCTCGATGCGCTCCTTGTCGCTGTCGCTGAGCTGCTGCAGCTCGGTGCCCTGCGGAACACGGACCACGAAGTGCAACCGGGAGAGGATCGACTCGGTGTTCCAGGCGGTGAAGTCGACGCTGATGCCGCCGAGTTCCTCCTTCAGGAGGTCAATGATCCTGAGGCGGACGCCGGTGGTGTAGCGGTCGCGGGGCAGGTAGACGAGGGCCGAGTAGTAGCGGCCGTACTCGTCCTGGCGCAGGTAGAGGCGCAGCCGCCGCCGCTCCTGGAGGTACAGGACGGAGGTGGCGATGGACTCCAGCTCGTCGGCCGGGGTCTGGAAGAGCTCGTCGCGCGGGTAGGTCTCCAGGATCTGGAGCAGGTCGCGGCCGTCGTGGCTGTTGGGCGAGAAACCGGCCCTTTCGAGCACCTCGTCCACCTTGCGCCGAATGACCGGAACCCGGCGCACCGATTCGGTGTAGGCGGCGGAGGAGAACAGTCCGAGGAAACGCCGCTCGCCGACGACATTGCCGTCCGCGTCGAACTTCTTGACGCCGATGTAGTCGAGATACGACGGCCTGTGCACCGTCGCCCGGCTGTTGGCCTTGGTCAGCACGAGCAGCTTGTGCTCGCGGGCCTTCGCGCGGGCGTCGGCGGGCAGCCGCTCGAAGGACGGGCTGACCGGGTGACCCTCCTCGCCGGCGTGGTGCGGGTCGGAGCGCAGGATGCCGAGGCCGGTGCCGGGGACCGCCGCGAGGGAGTCGTCCGGCCTGAGCTGGTACTCCCGGTAGCCGAGGAAGGTGAAGTGGTTGGCGGCCAGCCAGCGCAGCAGCTCGCGGGCCTCGTCGATCTCCATGTCGCGCAGATCGGTGGCGACGGGCTCGGCGGGCAGTTCGTCGGCCATGCGCAGGGCCGCGTCCCGCATCTTCTCCCAGTCCTCGACGGCCTCCCGGACGTCGGACAGGACGCGCAGCAGGTCGGCGGTGATCTGCTTCAGGTCGCCGCGGTCGGTCTCGCGGTCGATCTCGACGTGGATCCAGGACTCGGTGTGCGCATCGTGCGGCAGATCGCCGACGGGCGGGACCGTGAGGACCTCGATCAGCTTGCCGGTGACGTCACGGCGGACGACGACCTGGGGGTGGATGACGACATGGATGCCGCGCCCCTGCCGGGTCAGCTCATTGGTGACGGAGTCGACGAGGAAGGGCATGTCGTCGGTGACCACCTCGACGACCGTGTGGGTGCACGTCCATCCGTTCTCCTCCACCGTGGGCGTGTGCACCCGCACGTTGGCCGTGCCCTGCGGGCGCGTTTCGCCCAGCCGGAAGTGGGAGAGAGCGGCGCCGTAGATGTCGACCGGGTCGCGGCCGGTGAGGTCTTCCGGGGCCGTGTGCAGGTAGTAACGCTGGAGGAACGCGAGGACGGTCTCGCTGTCCGGGGTGTCCGGGGTGCGGGGGGTGTCGTCGTCCGTCGTCCCAGTCGGTAGGTGCCCCCCGGCCGGGCTGTTCTCAGCTACCCGTGCGGCCCTCTCGAGCAGCTCGGCCTTGGCTTCGTCCAGCTTGGTCTGCATTGTCCTCTGACTCCTGTCGCGCGCCGTTGCGTGACGTAGAAGGAAGTACGGTCTCTTCCCCTGCGGCTCGACGCCACGGCCCCGGGGTCTCCGGTCTGCTCCGACGCTATGCCGCAAGGTGAGATGAGCGGGGGTATATCAGCCATTCTCGACACGCCCGCCAGGTGTGACGCTGCTCTCTGCCGCGCCGGTGACGAGGGTGTACTCGGCGTCATGAGGGCCCCTACGGCCCCGTCCCGCCCGCGAGGACCAGCGGCCGCCGCCCGGCCACGGAGGGTTTCCGTGCACACCGGGCGCAGGGCGGGGGCCACAGCGCCCCCGCGAACTATCGCGCTGATCACGCCACAAGGCTATCGCTCCCTACAGGGGGGCCGTCATGAGCCGTATGTGTACAAAACCGGGGGTGGAACTTTGACACTCTGCACAGTGCCCACGGCGAACGCGCCGTTGGCCGACGGGGCACCCGCATGCCGCCGTGGTCGCGCAACCGACAGGAACCGGTCACGCCGCTATTCGCTCGGCCTCCGCGACCGCCTCCGCCAGGGTGTCCACCACTGGTACGCCCGCCACCTCGAGACTGGCCCGACTGTGCGACCCCCCGGTGTAGAGCACGGCTCGAGCCCCCACCCGCATCGCCGCCACCGCGTCGTCCGCGGCGTCCCCGATCACCACGGTCCGAGCCGCCTCGACCCCCACCAGTGCGGTGAGATGCCGCTCCATGTGCTCCGCCTTGCTCCCCCCGGACGGCCCGGTCCGCCCGTCCACCCGCAGGAAGTGCGCCTCGATCCCGAATCCGCGCACCAGCGGCAGCAGCTCGTCGTGCCCGTACATGCTGAGGATCGACTGGCTGTGCCCGGCCGACCGCCATCCCGCGAGCAACTCCACCGCCCCGTCGGTGAGCCCGCACCCGACCCGATGCTCGGTGTAGTAACGATGGAAGGTCTCGTCCATGACCTCCCACTCGGCGTCGGTGGGCAGCCGGCCGAGCAGCCGCTCGTAGAACTTCGGCACCGGCACGCAGTACAGCGCCCGGTACTGCTCCATCGTGATCGGCGCGAGCCCCAGCTCGCCGAACGCCGCGTTCGTCGCCCCGATGATCGCGTCGTTGTCGTGGAACAGCGTGCCGTTCCAGTCCCAGACGATGTGCGCCCCTGTCAGCTTCCCCATGCCAAAAACGTACCCGCCCCCACTGACAATCAAGAGACCAGCAGGTCAAAGAGGGTGAAGCAGCGACCCGGCAGGGCCGATCACAGGCTCAGCCGCCCAGCCCCACCAGGTTCGGGATCTCCTGCGTCGCGTACCACAGCAGCTCGTGGTCCTCGGCCCCGTCCACGACGAACTGCGCGTCGTCGTCCCCGGCGTCGGCCGCCTCCAGCGCGTTCACGGCGGCGGTGACGTCCGCTTCCGCGTCGTCCGAGTCGACGTGCACCGCGGCCGCCTTGGCCAGCCTCACCGTCCCGGCCACCCGCACCTCACCGAGCGCCGAGGGATCCAGCGCCCGGTCGGGGTCGGCGACCGCCGCCCCGTCGGCCACGTCGACGGCCACCACGACCCGGCGCCGCGCGGCCCCGTCGTCCGCCGCGAGCAGCCGCAACGAGGCCAGCGCGGCCCGGTTCAGCGCCGCGTACTCCAGCTCCTCGATGTCGTCGGAGAGGTACCACTCGCGCAGGGCGGGCGTGACGGCGTAGGCGAGGAGCGGTCCGGCCCCCAGCTCACCCGTCTTGTACGCCTCGGCGAGACCGGAGAGGGTCAGGGGGACGTAGACGCGCATGGCTGGCCGCTTTCGTGGTCGGAGAACGTGATCGGAAGGGCTCCGCGAAGGCCTTCAGGATACGTGCGGGCGTCCCCTTTCGAGTCCCTGCCCACACCTCGGCGGGCGTCCACCCCGGGCCCGGAATTCACCCGCCCCGCCCCCGGGGTCACGGGGTTCCACCCTCTCCGACCACCCTGATAGGTGAACATTCCGGCCGCCCGACGCGGCCCGTCGCTTGCTTGCCGCCGCGGTCCACGGCCCCGTACAAGATCCTCAACGAAGTTACCGCCCGGTACTTTCCGGGCTCGCAGAACGGGGATCCCATGAACAAGGTCATGACCAGGGCTCAGCACCACCCCGGCACCCGCCCGCCGGCTCGCCGCGACTCCCGCCGACCGGGCGGCACGCCACCCCGCACTCCCGGCGGCAGCGCGCCGCGCACGGCCCCGGGCGACGGCCGCCCACCGGGCTCCCCCGGCGGCGGCCCCCGCGCTCGCACCCGTCCCACGGACACCCGCCCGCAGAGCACCCCGGGTCCGAACGACAGGACCACCGGAGCTTCGAGGCGCAGCACCACGGCAGGTCCCGGGACGCCCGGCACCACCACCGACACGAACACCACGGCCGGCTCCACGTCCACCACCCGCGTCGCAGCAGCACCCGCCGACGGACGCGCCGCAGCCCCCGACGCCGCCGCCCAGCCCCGTCGCGCCCCCGTAGTCCCGTCCCAGACCCCTCGCCGCCCCCTGGTCCCCCAGCCCCGCCCCACCGACCTCTTCGCCGATCTCCTCCTCGCCGTCCTGAGCGGTCAGCGCCCGGTCCACTCGATGCTCCGGCACACCGCGGGCCGGGCCTACGACGAACTGGCCTGGCTCGCCGAACGCGGTCCCCTGCGCACCCGCGGCACCCGTCCCGTCGTCCGGGACATCGGCTACTACGTCCCCCGACCGGGCGCCGTGGAGGCCTTCGCCCGTATCGGTGCCGGCGACCAGCTGCGCGCCATGGCCTTCCGCCTGGAACAGGGCCAGGACCTCCGCTGGCGCTGCACGGCGGTCGAGCTGGGCGGCTCCCGGGCTCCCCGTCCGGACGACGACTGACAGGCCCGCAGAAGCCCGCTGGTCCGTCACACGCCGAAGGGCCGGCCACCCGAGGTGACCGGCCCTTCCTACGCCACGGCGCCCCAGGCGCCGTCACATCGATCCGCTACGGCGCCCATCGCGCCGTAAGGCACTACTTCTTGCGCCGCCCCCGGCTACGGGACTGCTTGCGCCGCTCCGCGCGCGTGAGGCCGTCCGCCTCGGAGCGCACGGGCTCGTCGTCGTCGGAGAACTCGCCCTCGACGACACCGCCCTCGCCGTCCACGGTCGGCGCGGAGAAGTGCAGGTCCCTGCGCTGCGGGGCGTCGAGCCCCTTCGCGCGGATCTCGGGACGCGAGCCGGCCTGCGCCGGAACCGCGTCCTGCTTGGCGAGGGACGGCTTCTCGTCCTCGACCGGGACCTCCTCGACCTGCTGCTCGACCTGGACCTCCAGGTTGAACAGGTAGCCGACGGACTCCTCCTTGATGCCCTCCATCATGGCGGTGAACATGTCGAAGCCCTCGCGCTGGTACTCGACCAGCGGGTCCTTCTGCGCCATCGCGCGCAGGCCGATGCCCTCCTGGAGGTAGTCCATCTCGTAGAGGTGCTCGCGCCACTTGCGGTCCAGGACCGACAGCACGACCCGGCGCTCCAGCTCACGCATGATCTCGGAGCCGAGCTGCGCCTCACGCGCCTCGTACTGCTCGTGGATGTCGTCCTTGATCGACTCGGAGATGTACTCGGCGGTCAGGCCCGCGCGGTCGCCCGCCGCGTCCTCCAGCTCCTCGACGGTGATCTTCACCGGGTAGAGCTGCTTGAACGCGCCCCACAGCCGGTCGAGGTCCCAGTCCTCCGCGAAGCCCTCGGCGGTCTCCGCCGCGATGTACGCGTCGATCGTGTCGTCCATGAAGTGCACGACCTGCTCCTGCAGGTCCTCGCCCTCCAGGACGCGGCGCCGCTCGCCGTAGATGACCTCGCGCTGGCGGTTGAGGACCTCGTCGTACTTCAGGACGTTCTTACGGGTCTCGAAGTTCTGCTGCTCGACCTGCGACTGCGCGGACGCGATCGCGCGCGTGACCATCTTGTTCTCGATCGGGACGTCGTCCGGGACGTTCGCCATCGACATCACGCGCTCGACCATCTGGGCCTTGAACAGCCGCATCAGGTCGTCGCCCAGGGAGAGGTAGAAGCGGGACTCGCCGGGGTCGCCCTGTCGGCCGGAACGACCGCGCAGCTGGTTGTCGATGCGGCGCGACTCGTGCCGCTCGGTACCGAGGACGTAGAGCCCGCCGAGGTCCTTGACCTCCTCGAACTCCGCCTTGACCGCCCGCTCGGCCTTCTCCAGGGCGGCGGGCAGGGCCGCGGCCCACTCCTCGATGTGCTCCTCGGGGTCGAGGCCGCGCTGGCGCAGCTCCGCCTCCGCGAGGTCCTCGGGGTTGCCGCCGAGCTTGATGTCGGTACCACGGCCGGCCATGTTGGTGGCGACGGTGACGGCGCCCTTGCGGCCGGCCTGGGCGACGATCGTCGCCTCCCGGTCGTGCTGCTTGGCGTTCAGCACTTCGTGCTGGACGCCGCGCTTGCTGAGCTGCTGGGAGAGGTACTCGGACTTCTCGACCGACGTCGTACCGACGAGGATCGGCTGGCCCTTCTCGTGCTTCTCGACGATGTCGTCGACGACCGCCTCGAACTTCGCGACCTCGGTGCGGTAGATCAGGTCCGACTGGTCCTTGCGGACCATGGGCCGGTTGGTCGGGATCGGGACGACGCCGAGCTTGTAGATCTGGTGGAACTCGGCTGCCTCGGTCATCGCCGTACCGGTCATGCCGCAGAGGCCCGGCTGTTCCTTGCCGTTGTGGTCGTGGCGCTTGTAGAGGCGGAAGAAGTTCTGGAGGGTGATCGTGGCAAGGGTCTGGTTCTCGTCCTTGATGTCCACCCCTTCCTTCGCCTCGATCGCCTGGTGCATGCCCTCGTTGTAACGGCGGCCGGCGAGGATACGGCCGGTGTGCTCGTCGACGATCATGACTTCGCCGTCCATGACGACGTAGTCCTTGTCCTTCTTGAAGAGCTCCTTCGCCTTGATGGCGTTGTTCAGGTAGCCCACCAGAGGGGTGTTGACCGACTCGTAGAGGTTGTCGATGCCCAGCCAGTCCTCGACCTTGCTGACACCGGACTCGTGGATGGCGACCGTGCGCTTCTTCTCGTCGACCTCGTAGTCGCCGGTCTCCTCGATGCCCTTGAGCGGGTTTCCGGCCTCGCCCTTCTTCAGGCGGGTGACCAGCTTGGCGAAGTCGCCGTACCACTTGGTGGCCTGGTCGGCAGGACCGGAGATGATCAGCGGCGTACGGGCCTCGTCAACCAGGATGGAGTCGACCTCGTCGACGATGGCGAAGTTGTGGCCGCGCTGGACGAGTTCGTCCTGGGACCACGCCATGTTGTCGCGCAGGTAGTCGAAGCCGAACTCGTTGTTCGTGCCGTACGTGATGTCGCACGCGTACTGCTGGCGGCGCTGGGCCGGCGTCATGTTGGCGAGGATGCAACCGACCTCGAGGCCCAGGAACTTGTGGACGCGGCCCATCATCTCGGAGTCGCGCTCGGCCAGGTAGTCGTTGACCGTGATCAGGTGGACGCCCTTGCCCGACAGCGCGTTCAGGTACGCCGGCAGCGTGCCGACGAGTGTCTTGCCCTCACCGGTCTTCATCTCGGCCACATAGCCGAGGTGAAGGGCGGCGCCGCCCATGATCTGCACGTCGTAGTGGCGCTGGCCCAGCGCACGCTTGGCGGCCTCGCGCACAGTGGCGAACGCTTCGGGGAGCAGGTCGTCCAGGCTTTCACCGTCGGCGTACCGCTGCTTGTACTCCTCGGTGAGGGCCCGCAGCTCGGCGTCGGAGAGGTCGATGAAGTCCTCTTCGATGGAGTTGACCTGGTCCGCGATGCGGTGCAGCTTGCGCAGGATCTTGCCTTCGCCTGCACGCATGATCTTCGAGAGGACGGACACGGGGGTTGGTCTCCTTGCCGGTCGGGCCTGGGACGGTCGGTTTCCATTTGACTCACTGAGCAACGGCCATCGTATGCGAGGACCCCGCCGCGTCGGGAGCCTGCTGGGTACGCCGACTGTCAGCTCCTTCAAATGTGCTTCAAAGGGGACAACGGACGGGGAACACCGATGGTGCCGCGCCCCGCTCACGAATTGCGCGAATTGTGATCGCCTGCTCACTCACAGCGAAATCGATGGCGTCCTTACCGAACACCTGAGCAGAATCGGCTGATGGAACCCGTCATCCTGACAACAGCCCGTCTCCTGCTGCGCACGCCCACTGCGCGGGACACCGAGACCGTCTTCGCGGCCGTGCAGGACCCCGACATCCTGCGCTGGACCACGATGCCCTCGCCGTACCTGCCCGAGCACGCCCAGGGTTTCACTGAGCAACTGGTCCCGGAGGGCTGGGCGGATGACACGATGCTCACCTGGGGCCTCTTCCTTCCCGAAGGAGAGGAGCTGGTGGGCATGCTGGGCCTCACCAGACGCTCCACGGGCACGGCCGAGATCGGTTACTGGATCGCCAAGGAACAACGCGGCAACGGCTATGTCACCGAGGCCGTCGAGGCCGCCGCCCGCTGGGCCTTCGGCGAGTGGTCGATCGACCGCGTCGAATGGCGCGCGGAGGTCGGCAACCACGCCTCGCGCGCGGTGGCGGAGCGCGCCGGCTTCACCATCGAGGGCGTACTGCGTTCCTCGCTCGTCCACCAGGGGGTACGCCGGGACTGCTGGGTGGGCGCGTTGCTGCCCTCGGACCTGAGCCTGCCGTCGACGGCGCAGTATCTTCCCGCCTCCGAGTAGATCCGCAGGTCGCCCCGCACTGTCAGTGCCGGGCCCTATCGTTCGGACCCATGACGACCCCGCCTCCCACCACCGACCTCTCGGCCGACGAGGCCCGCCGCATCGCGCTGCGCGCCCAGGGCTTCCTCGGCACCCCCGACCGCCGGGCCGGAGTCCGCGGCGTCCTCCGTCACCTCGGGGCGGTCCAACTCGACACCATCTCGGTACTCGCCCGCTCCCACGAGCTGATCCCGTACGCCCGGCTCGGCGCGGTGGGCCGCAAGACGGTGGAGAGCGCCTACTGGACGACCACTCCCCTTGGGGCGTCTCCGGCACGACCCCACGCCTTCGAGTACTGGTCGCACGCGGCGTGCATCCTCCCCATCGAGGAATGGCCCCACTTCGCCTTCCGCCGCCGCGCCTACCGCAGCCGCCCGCACTGGAACCACCAGCTCCCGGACGGCACCTACGACCAGGTCATCAAGCAGCTCCGCACCGAAGGGCCCCTCACGGCCACGGAGTTGGGCGGAGCGAAGAAGACCAGCGAGTGGTGGGACTGGTCGGGCACCAAGGTCGCCGTCGAGCGCGCCCTGATGTACGGCGAGGTGGTCTGCGTGGAGCGCCGTGGCTGGAAGCGTGTGTACGACCTCGCCGAGCGCGCCGTCCCCGCCGACCTGCTCCACGATGAACTGGACGACACCGAGTGCCTGCGCCGCCTGGTGCGTCTCGCCGGCCAGTCCCTGGGTGTCGGCACCCGCGCGGACATCGCCGACTACCACCGCCTCAAGGGCGAACAGGTCGACGCGGTGATCGCCGACTCCGGCCTGGTGCCGGTCACGGTCGAGGGCTGGGGCAAGCCTGCCTGGGCCGACCCCGCGGCCCTGAGCACGCCCCCGCGCGGCCGCCACCGCACCACCCTGCTGTCCCCGTTCGACTCCCTTGTCTGGGAACGCGCGCGCACGGAGCGGATCTTCGGCTTCACCCACCGACTGGAGGCCTACGTCCCCAAGCCCAAGCGGGTCTACGGCTATTTCGCGATGCCGGTGCTGGCCGGCGGGCGTCTCGTGGGCCGCGTGGACCCGGCCCGGGAGGGGAGCACGCTGGTGGCCAGGCAGGTCACTCTGGACGGCCCGAAGGCGGTCCCGGCGGTGGCCCAGGCCCTGGTCGAGGCGGCGAGCTGGGTGGACTGCACGGAAATCCGGGTCGAGCGGGTGGACGCGCCGGACCTGCGCGAGCCCCTCGCCAAGGAGGTCACCGGAGTGCTGGCTACGGCCCTGCGCTGACCGGGAGCCGAATCAGCGGATCTCGAGGATCTTCTCCCGCATCGCGTAGACCACCGCTTCCATCCTGGAGTGCAGTTGCAGCTTCTCCAGGATGTTGCGCACGTGGTTCTTCACGGTGTTCTCGGAGATGAACAACTCCTTCGCGATGTCGCGGTTGTTCATCCCGGTGGCGACGAGCTTGAGGACCTCCAGCTCACGGTCGGTCAGCCGCGGGGCGGGCACGAGACGCCGCTCGTCCGTCCGCTGGATCATCGACTTGAACTCGGTGAGCAGCTTCGACGCCATGGAGGGGCTGATCTGCGACTGTCCGTCGGCCACCGCGCGAATGGCGGTCGCCACCTCGTCCGTGGAGATCTCCTTGAGGAGATATCCGGTCGCGCCGGCCTTGATCGCGTCGTAGAGGTCGGCTTCCTCGTCGCTGATCGTCAACATGATGATCTTGGCGCTGGGTGCCACTTCCTTGATGGAGGTGCAGGCCTCGATCCCGCCCCGCTTGGGCATCCGCACGTCCATCAGAACGATGTCCGGCAGCAGGTCGGCGGCCTTGTCGACGGCCTCCGCGCCGTCGCCTGCCTCCCCCACGACCTGGATGTCCTCCTCGGCTGCGAGCACGATCTCCAGTCCGCGCCGGAAGAGGGCATGGTCGTCCACGACGAGAACCCGGATCGGCTCCTTGCGTGGAGAGCCCGCGTCCGTGCTCATGCTGACGACGCCGTCGCCGGCGTCTTCGCCGTGCAGCGGTCCGAAGCTGTCCGCCATCGTTCCTCCCCCTGAAGGCTGTGGCTGCTGTGCCATCGCCAACCCAAGGCAACGACCCACCGGTTGGGCCGGTGTGGCCATGATTTCATGCCCGGACGACAGTGAGGTGACAGAGCGGTACGCGAAAGGGTCGCACGCGGGTGCCCCTGGGGGCGCACAAGCGCTCCAGGGGCACCGGCTCAGCTGTCATCCGGAAGGGTCAGCCACCCGTCGTGTCACCGGCCGCGGGAGAGTGCGCCCGGGCGACCATCGGGTCCGTGCTCAGGTGGATGACGCCATAGTCGTAGGCGTGCCGCCGGTAGACGACACTCGGTTCCTTGGTCTCGGAGTCGACGAACAGATAGAAGTCATGCCCGACCAGCTCCATCTCGTAGAGCGCCTGGTCGAGGGTCATCGGGGAGGCGACGTGGGTCTTCTCGCGGACCACGAGGGGGCCTTCACCCTTGATCTCCAGCGAGCCGATCTTCTTGGTGGGCACACCGTCCGACTCTTCCTCGTGGACGGCCTGCCCGTTGCCGTTGAGCGTCGCCGCGCCCGGAACGTGGTCGGCGACCTCGGCGGCCGTCAGTCGCCGTGCGCCCCTGCGTGTGTGGCGCTTGTCGTGCTCCTTGCGCAGCCGGGCGTCCAGCTTCTCGGCCGCCAGGTCGAGTGCCGCGTACGGGTCGCTGGCTGCCGCTTCCGCCCGGATCACCGGACCGCGGGAGCGGAGCGTGATCTCCACTCGGTCACAACGGTCGGCCTGTCGGGGGTTCGGCTCCTTGGACACCTCGACGTCGAGGCTGATCACCTTGCCATCGAGCTTCTGGATCTTCTCCAGCTTCAGCTTCTCGGCCACGTGCTTGCGGAACCGCTCGGGCACCTCGGTCTTGCGGCCCTTGACGACGATGTCCACGCAGAACTCCGTTCCCGGATCGCTCCGCCTCGATGCGGAGCATCTCCCTTTTGCACCAGGCTCCGGTGAGCCCCGGAACCTCGGACTCGGTGACTTCCACCTCCTCCCCCGCGAGCAAGATCTCCATTCCACCGTCGCGGATGGTGGTGGAAATCCCGCGGGCACGGCATTCGGATTTGCGAGGCGTGGCCTGCGCCTTTCTCTCACAACCGAACATATCTCGCTGGGACGGATGTCGTCACCCTCTACTGCGGCGTACCTCCGTTCAGGCGAATTTACCCTCTCGTAACCTGCAACGATGCAACTACGCAGTCAGTTCCGGTTTATTTCGAAGGAATCCGGTGAGGCCGCGACCACAGCTGCGCAGATCGCGTCACGGGCGCCACCGACGCCCGCCGCTGTCACCGAGCAGCGCTCGCGGTCCGGGTCCTCCTCCGTCACTGTGACCAACCGTTCCCCCATGCTTTCCCGAGTTGCGGCGGTGTACACGGCGCCCGCCCCTTCACCGTCGCATCCGGCCACCACACGTCCACCACGGCGCCCACTCACGTCCTGCCGCTGTTGCCCACGCCGTTCGTCCCTTCCCCGGCGCCCTTGGACTCGCTGTCCGACTGTCCCCGGCTGCCGGTGACCTTCCCGTGCCCCTGCTCCCGGTCGGCAATCACCAGGCCACGCACCCGTCTCCGGCGGCCGACACCGTTGCCGTTGATCACGGTGTCCGGTCCTCATCTGTTCACCGCGGTTCCCGGAGTTCTCCCGAGCCCGCGCCTCCCGGACGGCCCGCGCCGCCTCGGTGAGGGACGCGCCCGTCGTCATCAGGTCGTCGACCAGCACGACCAGCCCTTCGGCGAGCAGACGTCCGCCACCGGGGACCACGGTCAGCGCGCCCGCGAGATTGTCCTGCCGCTGCCGCGAGTTGAGCCCCGACTGGTCTGCCACCCGCCGCCGCTGCCGCAGTACGGCCACCACCCGCGCCGGCATCCCCGCCCGGCGCAGCACGCCCGCCGCCGCGAGCGCGATCCGCCGCGCCGGATCATGCCCCCGAGCCCGAACCGCCCGCCGCGCGGACGGCACGGGAACAAGAAGCACCGGCACACCGAGCCCGTTCCCCCYCCACCTGCCCCCGCCGAACGCCCCCGCCCGCAGGCCACGCCCCCCGACCGAGCCCGCACCACCCAGCACGCCACCCGCAGCCAGGCCTCCTGCTCCTGGCACATCTCGACTCCTGGCCAGAGCTTCTACTCCTCGCACGCCACCACCCCGAGCCAGAGCCTGCGCTCCTGGCACATCTTGACTCCCGGCCAGGACTTTTACTCCCCGCATGCCGCCACCCCGAGCCAGAGCCTGCGCTCCTGGCACATCTTGACTCCCGGCCCGGACTTTTACTCCTCGCATGCCGCCACCCCGAGCCAGAGCCTGCGCTCCTGGCGCGTCACCACCCGTGGCCGAGACCTCAGCCCCTGACACGCCACCGCCACGGACGAAAGCTGCTTCTCCTGTACCGCCGACCGTCCACGACCACCCCACCCCACCGGCTCGGTCCACGAACGCACCCGCAGCACCATTCCGCTCCCCGCACGCACCCATCACGTCACCCGGCCCCAGGTACACGCCCACCGCGCCACCCCGACCCCCGTCAAGGCCCACCGTCACCCGACCGGAAGAGGCACTCTCCGCCGCGCCACCGGGCTCAACCAAAGCCCCGTATCCCGCCTCCCAGGCCCCCCGAGGTCCCTCCGACGCACATCCCCCACCGCCCGGCTCACAGACCTCCCGCACCGCCGCCCACACCGCCCCCGCCAGAGCCGTACCGAGCGGCCCAGCGAGGCCCAGCGCCCCCCGCTCCTTGTGGGCCAGCAACACCGCCCGTACCGAGTCCGCGTACCGAGCAGCCGCGTGCACGACCGGCAGTCCAGCCGGCTCCGGCACCGGTCGCACCCGGCTCGGTGCGGCCCCGTCCAGGGCGGCACGGCACTCCGGACAGAGCACCGTGCGAGGCCTCCCACAGCCTCCGCAATCGGCCGGCAACACCAGATCAGTCAGGTCCTGCCACCACCCCCGCATGCCCACCACTGTGCCAATGCCGAAGCCGACCGGCCACCCCTGTGGATAACTCCCTGTGGAAAAACCAACCCTTCAACACGAACAACAGTTCCCACCACAATCTCCGGGCTCCCAAACAGCCCGTCGGTCGGCCGAACGCAGCCCGCTAATAAGTTCCTCGTACAACGAATCCGTACGACAATCCGGCCCGTCCCACCCAGCGAATCCAGTTCGGCCGATGAACCGGGAAACCCACCCGCCCCAAAACAAAAGCGGCCACCCCCACCAGGGCCTCACCCCGGCAAAAAGCGGCCGCTCCCGACAGCGCGGTCCCGTCAGCTCACCCCGGATAGACCGGCGCCGTCCCGTCCGCGTCCACCTTCTGCCACTGCGCCCCGGAAGGCAGCCGTACGATTCCGTCCTCCGAGTAGGCCACCAGCGGCATCTCGTCGTCCTCGGACGCGGCGATCTCCTTCACACCCGTGAGCACGGCCGGCGGCGGCCCCTCCGGCGTGGAGCCGTCGACCTGGACGTACCGCGTCTGCTGCACACCACCCTGCTCACGTCCGACCACCACGAGCCTGCTGTCGCCGGCCCAGGACATGGTCGTGACCTCCTCCAGATCCGGTGTCGTGGAGCGCAGCTCCCGCACCGAGACGCTCTGCGGGTCCCCGGTCCTGCCCTCCCGCTCGATCCGCCCGACGAACAGAGACTGCTTGCCGCCCTTCTCGACGACGAGCGCGATCCGCACCCCGTCGGCGGCCACCCGCAGGTCCCTGATACGCCCGTCCAGCCCGGGAGTCGCCACCTCCAGCGGCTTGCCCGCGCCCTCCTTGAACAGCAGCAACCGCGGATCGGCGGAGTTCTGGTCGGCCACCCACAGATCGCCCTCGGTGTCCCAGCTCGGCGTGGTCAGCCGGTCCTCGGCCGTCTTGCCGTTGCTGACCAGCACCGGGTCCCCGAGTGACCCGCCCGACACCAGCGACCCGACGTACAGCGCCTTGCCGTCGATACCGACACCGGCCGCCGTGTGCTCGTCACGCGAGACGGCCACCGACCGCAGGTCCTTGTCACCGTCGCCCAGCGCTCCGGGCACCGGCACCGGCTCGGCCTTCGTACCGCCGGCACCCGCTTCGGCCGAAACCCGCACCAGCCGGTGCCGGCCGTCCACGAAGTACAGGAACGCGGGATTCTCGACCGACCCGCGCGTGGCGGCGCCGTTGGCCTGGTTCTCCTTCACGGAACACAACTGCTTGCCGTCCGCCTGCAGCTCGACATCGTCCACGGCGGGGCTGAGGTTCTGCAGGGTGAACAGCAGCTGGGTCCCCATCGCTTCGCACTGGTCCAAGCCGACGTGCCTGGCCTTGTCATTGAGCGGAACCGTCAACGTGTTCTGGTCGTCCGGAGTCAGCGAGGAGACACCGTCCTTCAGCGCGGTCCCGGTCGGGAAGCGCGTCCTGACGACGGGGTCGAGCCAGCTCGTCGGCCCGCTGAGCAGGGATCGCACCAACTGCGTCATGGGGTCCACGCGTTCGCGCACATACACCGGATCGGCGACCGCCACGGTCTGCGGAGCCGTCGCCGCCCTGGTGTTCGAGGCGAAGTAGTACTTGTTGACGGACACGTAGTTGCGCTGGAAGTCCGACTTCCCCATGACGACACCCGGCGGAGGGCTGTCGATCCGCCACTGCTTGGTCTTCTTGTCGTGCACGAGGTGCACGGTCTCCCGGTACTCGCCGGAGGCCGGCGAGTACGACTGTTGCGCGTCCACCACGGCCACCTCGGTGCCGGTCAGCGTGAACGACGTGTCGTCGCGCTGCTCACGGCCCACGGGCGGCACGACGTCGGCCCCGGGTCCGTCGTCGAGCACCGTGGTGGACAGCCCCGGCTGCCACTGCTTCGCCGCGCTACGGGTCAGGTACCTGCGGGCCGTCTCGTAGTCCGGATCATCGCTGGTCAGCGCCTCGAGAAAGCCCTGCACGATGTCCAGTGGCTCAGCGTCCTCCTGAGGCGGCATCGCGTAGACCCGCACCTGAGTGTCCTTCTGCGGGGTGGCGTCGACCCCACGCAGATCCCCGCTGTCCGGCATCGAGGCACATCCCGCCAGCAGTACGACACCACAGGCGGCGTACGCCATGGCCCGCCCCGGCGTACGCCGGCCGCACCCCTCGCGGTCAGCGCCCACGGAATGCCTCCCCCTGCTGTTCGTACGACTCCTGCGACCCGGCGACGTCCGGGCGGCTCACGGTCTCTCCACCGGGCCTGCTCCCGGCGGACGTGCTGTCCGGCCGGGGCGCACCGGACGTCGGCCGGGGCACCACGCGCGCGCCGTTGCCGGGCAGCGCCGTCGGATCGGCCGTGGGTGTCACAGAGGCCGACCTGGGCGTTATCGGGTCACGCGAGGTCACCTGGTCACCCGTCGGCTGAACCGGCACAGTGGCCGCCTTGTCGCCGCCCCCACGCGGCAGACCGGCGTCATCGAGTCCACGATTGCGGCGCGAGTCCTTGGGTTCCAGCGGTATCGGCGAGCCCCGCAGCGGCTCGTCGGCCGTCCTCGGCAACGTCAGCCGGAACTGCGAACCGCCGCCCGGCTCGCCCCACGCCTGCAGCCAGCCGCCGTGCAGCCGCGCGTCCTCCAGGGCGATGGACAGCCCCAGTCCCGTACCGCCGGTGGTACGCGCGCGTGCCGGGTCGGCCCGCCAGAAACGGCTGAACACGCGCGTGGCCTCGCCCGGCTTGAGCCCGACGCCGTAGTCGCGCACCGCGATCGCGACCGCCCCGCCCGCCGAAGCCAGCTTGACCACGACGTCCTTGCCCTCGCCGTGCTCGACGGCGTTGACGACGAGATTGCGCAGCACCCGCTCCACGCGCCGGGCGTCGGCCTCGGCGACGACGGGCTGCTGGTCGCCCACGATCCGGACCGTGGAGCCCTTGCGCTCGGCAAGGGGCGCGGCCCCGCCGACCACTCGCCGTACGACCTCCCTGAGGTCTATTGGCTCCGCCTCCAGCGCGGCCGCACCCGCATCGAAGCGACTGATCTCCAGCAGGTCCGCGAGCAGCGTCTCGAAACGGTCCAGCTGGTCGGCGAGCAGCTCTGCCGACCGCGCGGTCATCGGATCGAAGTCCTCGCGGGCGTCATGGATGACGTCGGCGGCCATCCGTACGGTCGTCAGCGGCGTCCGCAGCTCGTGCGACACGTCCGACACGAACCGCCGCTGCATCCGCGACAGATCCTCCAGCTGCTGGATCTTCAGCTGAAGGTTCTGCGCCATCTTGTTGAAGGCCTCACCGAGCCGCGCGATGTCGTCCTCACCGGTGACCTTCATCCGCTCCTGGAGCCGCCCGGCGGACAGCCGCTCCGCGATCCCGGCGGCCATCCGCACCGGAGTGACGACCTGCCGCACCACCAGCCAGGCGATCGCGCCGAGGAGTACGACGACGAAGAGCCCGGCGGTCGCCAGCGTGCCCTTGACCAGGCTGAGGGACTTCTCCTCCTGAGTGAGCGGGAAGAGGTAGTACAGCTGGTACGGGTCGCCGTTGGGGTCGTTGACCTGCTTGCCGATGACCAGGGCCGGCTGCGGATCCTGGTAGGGGTCGTAGACGATGCGGGTGTAGCTCTGGGCGGCCGTGGTGCTCTCGTCGATCTTCTCGCGCAAAGCCTCGGGGACGCTGGCCGTCGGGTCCACGTCGCCCGAGGCACGCGGTCCGCGCCCGCTCCCGCTGTCTCCGCCCACGGGCAGGGTCACCACATCGAAGGCGCCCTGACCGCCGCTGGAGAGCGAGTAGACGAGGTTGCTCATCCACTCGATGACGAACTGGTCGGACTGCCCCTCCGCCGGGGCGGCTTCGTCGGTCCCGGCACCGGCCTCGTCCGCCTTCTGCTTGGCCACCGCGAACCCTCCGGTGGCCTGGCTCTGCGACGCCTTGACCTTGGCGTCGAGCAGCCCGTTGCGCACCTGCCCGATGACGACGAAGCCCAGCAGAAGCACCACACCGAGCGACATCAGCAGAGTCGTTGCGACGACCTTGAGCTGGATGTTGCGCCGCCACAGCCGCATCACGGGCAGCAGCGGCCGGCGCACCCAGCGCATGAAGAGCCTGAGGACCGGGCTGCCCTGGACTCCACCCTGAAGCAGCCCACCCTCGACGAAACGACCCCAGCGGGAACCCGCCGACTTCCGCCCGACAGGCCGCCCCGCTCCCGCCCCGGTCCGTCCCGGCGACGAAGCAGCACTGTCTCCGGACATGTCAGCTGGGCCCTGCCTTGTAACCCACACCACGGACGGTCACCACGATCTCGGGCCGCTCCGGGTCCTTCTCGACCTTGGAGCGCAGCCGCTGCACATGCACATTGACGAGCCGGGTGTCGGCGGCGTGCCGGTAGCCCCACACCTGCTCGAGGAGCACCTCACGCGTGAACACCTGCCACGGCTTGCGCGCGAGCGCGACCAGCAGGTCGAACTCCAGTGGCGTCAACGCGATCGACTGCCCGTCCCGCTTCACGGAGTGCCCGGCCACGTCGATGACCAGGTCACCGATGGCGAGCTGCTCGGGAGCCGGCTCCTCCGACCTCCGAAGCCGCGCCCGGATCCGGGCCACGAGCTCCTTCGGCTTGAACGGCTTCACGATGTAGTCGTCGGCACCGGACTCCAGGCCCACGACCACATCGACGGTGTCGCTCTTCGCCGTGAGCATCACGATCGGCACGCCGGACTCCGCCCTGATCAGGCGGCACACCTCGATGCCGTCCCGCCCGGGCAGCATCAGATCCAGCAGCACCAGATCCGGCTTGGCCTCACGGAACGCGGCCAGCGCCTTGTCACCGTCGGCTACGAAAGACGGCTCAAAACCTTCACCACGCAGCACAATGCCCAACATCTCGGCAAGTGCGGTGTCGTCGTCGACGACAAGGACTCGTCCCTTCATAAAGACATCATCCCATTCTCATAACAGTGGTGAAGGCAGTGGTGAGACAGCTCACCGACCAGTGACCTTAGTCGTACTGGACCGTCACTGTCTGCCTCGGCCGCCGCCGCGAAGATCCGCCATGGATTCAGGCGGAATACGTGGCCACCACATCCGGATCAGCTGGTCGTCACCTCCCGGGACCTTGCACACAGCTCAGCAAGAGCCTCAGCCGTCACCGGCGACACCACGCCCTCCTCCGTGACGATCGCCGTCACCAGTTCGGGCGGCGTCACATCGAAGGCCGGGTTGTACGCCTGCGTCCCCAGCGGCGCCACCGGAATCCCACCGCCGGCCTCGACACCCACCACCGGCACCTGGGGCGCCGCGATCTCGGTCACCTCGTGCCCCGCCCGCTGCTCCACCTCGATCGACGCCCCGTCCGGCGTGTCCGGATCGACCGTGGTCACCGGCGCCACCACGATGAACGGCACATGGTGATACCGCGCGAGCACCGCGAGCGGATAGCTCCCCACCTTGTTCGCCACCGAACCGTCGGCCGCGATCCGGTCGGCTCCGATCAGCACCGCGTCCACCTCCCCGGCCGCGAACAGCGAGCCCGCCGCGTTGTCGGTCAGCAAGGTGTACGCCATCCCGCTGCGCGCCGCCTCGTACGCCGTCAGCCGGGCGCCCTGGAGCAGCGGACGCGTCTCGTCCACCCACAGCCGCCGCAGCCGCCCCGCCCGGTGAGCCGCGAGCGCCACCGCGAACGCCGTCCCCTCACCGCCCGACACCAGCGAACCGGTGTTGCAATGCGTCAGGATCCGGTGCCCGCCGCCCGGCAGCAGTTCGTCCAGCAGAGCCAGCCCACGCTCGGCCATCGCGGCACTGGCCGCCGCGTCCTCGCGGTGCAGCCTGCGTGCCGCCGCCAGCGCAGCCCCGGCCGCCAGCTCCTGGTCACCGCTCTTGGCGAGCTCGGCCCGGTACGCGGCCTCGGCTCTGCGCACCCCGACGCCAAGATTCACCGCGGTCGGACGCGCGCCCGCCAGCGCGGCTGCCGCCTCGTCCACGTCGAACCCACGCGCGGCGGCGAGCGCGACCCCGTACGCCCCCGCGATACCGAGCAAAGGCGCCCCGCGCACGGCGAGCGAACGGATCGCCTCCACCAGCGCGGACGCGTCCGTACAAACAAGTTCGACCTCCTCGGCCGGAAGCCTCGTCTGGTCGAGAAGCACCAGGACGGGGCCTTCGGGTGGCTCCTCCCAGCGGATCGCCGGTACCTCGGTGGTCTTGCTGTCCTCGCCGGTTTGCGCGTACTGATCAGCCATGTCGTCAGTCTGCCCCTTGTGCGCCGGAGTATTGAAGGTGCGCAGCCCATACCGCGGCTGGTCCTTCGCCGACCACCCCATGGCACGATGGCTGCCAACCTGCCGCCGCGACCGCGGACGGGCACCGTGAAGGAGCGACGATGAACGACACTCCGGGCTGGGCCTCGCCCGGATCCGCCCCGCCCGACGGGCACAAGCCCGGCACGTCCGAGCCCGCCGAGCCCGCCGACCGGCCAGAGACCGCGAACCCCGCACAACAGCCGCAGGACGCCGACTCGAAGTGGTCCCAGGAGCAACCACCCCCCGGTCAGTGGTCCGCCCCCACAGGCCCCGCCGCTCCCGGTCAGACACCTCCGCCCCCGCCGCCCGGCCCGGGCTGGGGATCCCAGCCCCCCGCCGGCCCGCCCGGAGGCTACGTTCCTCCCCCGGGCTGGGGCGGCGGCTACGGCGGCTGGGGAGGCCCCCCGCCCGCGGCCAAGCCCGGCGTGATCCCCCTGCGCCCACTCGGCGTGGGCGAGATCCTCGACGGCGCGGTCTCCACGATGCGCACGTACTGGCGCACGGTCCTCGGCATCTCGCTGACCGTCGCTGTCGTGACCGAGGTTCTCGTCATCCTGCTCCAGGGCTTCGTCCTGAACGACAGCGCAGGGACCGAGGCCCTCAACGACCCCAGCGCCAGCGCCGACGAGCTCACCCGAGCCCTGGGCGAGACCCTGCTCGGCAGCACCGTCGTCTTCCTGATCTCCCTGATCGGCACGGTCGCCGCGACCGCGCTGCTGACAACGGTCACCAGCCGGGCGGTGCTCGGCAGGCCGGTCACCACCGGTGAGGCCTGGCGCGACGCCCGCCCGCAGGTACCCAGGCTGTTCGGCCTGATCTTCCTGCTGCTGCTCATCACCTTCGGTGTGCTTGCCGTCGGGGCGCTGCCCGGCATCCTCGTGGCCGCCGCGGGCTCGAACGGCGGCGGCATCGCCCTCGTCGTCCTGGGCGTCCTCGGCGCCGGCGTCGTCGCGTTGTGGCTAATGATCCGCTTCTCCCTGGCCTCGCCCGCGCTGATGCTGGAGAAGCAGAGCATCGTGAAGTCGATGAGCCGCTCCACGAAGCTGGTCCGCGGTTCCTGGTGGCGGGTCCTCGGCATTCAGCTGCTGGCCGGGATCATCGCGAACATCGTCGCGGCAATCGTCGTCATCCCTTTCACCTTCCTCGCCGCAGCGCTCAGCGGCGAGGGCGTCGGCGGCTTCATCAACGGCACCGGCGACCTCGGCTGGACGTTCCTCATCATCAGCGGCATCGGCTCGGTGATCGGCTCCATGATCACCTTCCCGATCACGGCGGGCGTCACCGTGCTCCTCTACATCGACCAGCGCATCCGCCGCGAGGGCCTCGACCTCGAACTGGCCCGGGCAGCCGGCGTCCAGGGCTACGGCACCGGCCCCACTCCCGGGAGCTGATGCGGTGAACCTGCCGGGGGGAGTGCTCACCATGCTGGGCGCCGGCGACACATCCGTGCTGTCACTGGCACGGTCCGCCGACGAACCGCCTCTGACGATCCCGCGTGACCCCGCGCGAGAGGCGGCCCGCCGCGAGCTGTCCAAGCGCATGTACCACGAGAACGACCCCAGTTGGTTCCAGCGCGCCCTCAACGCGTTCTGGGACTGGGTCGACAAGCTGTTCAACTCCGCTGCGTCCGCGACACCAGGGGGACCACTCGGCCTCGTCGTCGTCATAGCCGCCGTCCTCCTGGTCGCCGGCGCGCTGTGGTGGCGCCTGGGCACTCCGCGCCGCGGCCCGGCCCCCTCCGCCGCCCTGTTCGACGACCGCCCACGCAGCGCAGCCGACCATCGCGCGGCCGCCGAGGCACACGCCGCCCAGGGCCACTGGAACCAGGCCGTCCAGGAACGCATGCGAGCCATCGTCCGCTCCCTGGAGGAACGCACCCTCCTCGACGTCCGTCCCGGCCGCACCGCGGACGAGGCCGCCGCGGAAGCGGGCCACGCCCTGCCCTCCCACACGGACCGGCTGCGCTCCGCGGCCCGGGACTTCGACGACGTCACGTACGGCGGCCGGGCCGCGACCGAGCAGTCGTACCACCGCATCGCCGAACTCGACCGCGACCTGGAACGCACCAAGCCGGTGCTCGCGGCCAGTGCGAGCAGCCACAGCGCGGCCCACAACGCCCGCCAGGGGGCCGCCGAATGACCACCGAGGCCACGCTCCCGTCCACCGCGGCCTCGCCCACCGCCCGCCAGGTGTGGACCCGCGCGCGAGGCATCGTGCTCGCCCTGGTGCTTCTTCTCGTCGCGGCCGTGGCGATCGCGGCGATCCGCTCCACCGAACGCCACGGCGGCCTCGACCCGCGCTCCGCGGACCCCTACGGCAGCCGCGCCGTCGCCGAACTCCTCGCCGACCGAGGCGTCGACACCCGAGTGGTCACGACCCTCGACGAAGCACGCGCCGCGGCCGGCCCCGACACCACGCTCCTGATCGCCGTACCCGACCTCCTGACGCACCGCCAGCAGAGCCAACTGCACTCCGCGACCGCCGACTCCGACGGCCGCACCCTCCTCGTCGCCCCCGGCAGCTGGTCCGTGGAAAGGCTGGCCCCCGGCGTCGTCGCGGACCCCGCCACCAGCCTCGACTCGACGCTCTCCCCCGACTGCGCCCTGTCGGCGGCCCGGCGCGCGGGCACCGCCGACACCGGCGGCATCCGCTACACCGTCACAGTCCCCGGCTACGACGAGTGCTACCCCAGCGAGCGGCTGCCCACCCTGGTCCGCGTCCCGGCGGCCACCGGGGACGGCGACACCGTCGTGCTCGGCGCCCCCGACATTCTCTACAACGACACCCTCGACGAGCAGGGCAATGCCTCGCTCGCCCTCCAACTCCTCGGCTCCCGCCCCCATTTGGTCTGGTACCTCCCCTCGCTCTCCGATCAGACCGCCACCGACCCGGGCGAGGAAAAGGGCTTCCTCGATCTGCTCCCCTCGGGCTGGTTGTGGGGCACACTGCAGCTCTTCTTCGCGGCGGCACTCGCCGCCCTGTGGAGGGCACGCCGACTGGGCCCGCTCGTGCCCGAGAAACTCCCCGTGGCGATCCGCGCCTCCGAAACCGTCGAAGGCCGCGCTCGCCTCTACCGCAAAGCCAACGCCCGCGACCGGGCGGCCGCCGCTCTTCGCTCCACCACACGCACCCGCCTCGCCCCCCTCGTAGGCGTCCCCGCCACCCAGGCGCACGCACCCGAAGCACTGCTCCCCGCCCTGTCCGCCCATCTCCACGCAGACGGAGACGGACAGTCCCTGCACTCCCTCCTCTTCGGCCCGCCGCCCGGCGACGACGCAGCTCTCATCTCCCTAGCCGACCAACTCGACGCCCTCGAAAGAGAGGTACGCCGTTCATGATGGACCCGACCACTGACAACGCCGGGACCACCGGGGACCCGGACACCGCCCGGGCCTCCCTGGAAGCCCTGCGCGCCGAGATCGCCAAAGCCGTGGTCGGCCAGGACCCCGCCGTGACCGGTCTCGTCGTCGCCCTCCTCTGCCGCGGACATGTGCTACTAGAAGGAGTCCCTGGGGTCGCCAAAACGTTGCTCGTCCGCGCCCTCGCATCCGCACTCGAACTCGACACGAAGCGCGTCCAGTTCACTCCTGACCTCATGCCGAGTGATGTGACGGGCTCCCTGGTCTACGACACCCGCTCCGCCGAGTTCTCCTTCCAGCCCGGCCCGGTCTTCACCAACCTTCTGCTCGCGGACGAGATCAACCGCACCCCGCCCAAGACCCAGTCGTCTCTCCTGGAGGCCATGGAGGAACGCCAGGTGACCGTCGACGGCACCCCGCGCCTCCTCCCCGACCCGTTCCTGGTCGCCGCGACCCAGAACCCGGTGGAGTACGAGGGCACCTACCCCCTCCCCGAAGCCCAGTTGGACCGTTTCCTTCTGAAACTCACGATCCCGCTCCCCTCCCGCCAGGACGAGATCGACGTCCTCACCCGCCACGCCGAGGGCTTCAACCCCCGCGACCTGCGCGCCGCCGGCGTACGCCCCGTGGCAGGCCCCGCCGACCTCGAAGCCGCACGCGCCGCGGTCGCCAAGACCACGATCTCCCCCGAGATCACCGCCTACGTCGTCGACATCTGCCGGGCCACACGCGAGTCCCCTTCCCTCACCCTGGGCGTGTCCCCGCGCGGCGCCACGGCCCTCCTGGCCACCTCGCGCGCATGGGCGTGGCTGACCGGCCGCGACTACGTGATCCCCGACGACGTGAAGGCCCTGGCCCTCCCCACCCTCCGCCACCGCGTACAACTGCGCCCGGAGGCCGAGATGGAGGGCGTGACGGCCGACTCCGTCATCAACGCGATCCTCGCCCACGTCCCGGTCCCCCGCTGATGGCACTCACCGGGCGCGCCGCACTCCTCGCGGCCCTGGGTTCTCTCCCTGTCGGCATCTGGGAACCCAGCTGGACGGGCATGCTCGCCGTCAACGCCCCCCTGGCAGTGGCCTGCGCCTGCGACTTCGCCTTGGCGGCACCCGTACGACGACTCAGCCTGGCCCGCTCCGGTGACACCTCCGCCCGCCTGGGCGAAGCCGCCGACGTCACCCTCACGATCACCAACCCGTCCGGTCGCCCCCTCCGCGCCCACGCGCGCGACGCCTGGCCCCCCAGCAGCTGGCAGCCCGGCACGGAAGTGGAAGCCTCGCGCCACCAGCTGACCGTCCCCGCCGGCGAACGCCGACGCCTCACCACTCGCCTACGCCCCACCCGCCGCGGCGACCGCCAGGCAGACCGGGTGACGATTCGCTCCTACGGCCCCCTCCGGCTCTTCTCCCGCCAGGGCACCCACAAGGTCCCTTGGACGGTCCGCGTCCTGCCCCCGTTCACCAGCCGCAAGCACCTCCCCTCGAAGCTCGCCCGTCTGCGCGAACTCGACGGCCGCACCAGCGTCCTCACCCGCGGCGAAGGCACGGAATTCGACAGCCTGCGCGAGTACGTCCCCGGCGACGACACCCGTTCCATCGACTGGCGAGCCACCGCCCGCCAGACGTCCGTCGCCGTACGCACCTGGCGCCCCGAACGCGACCGCCACATCCTCGTGGTCCTCGACACCGGCCGCACCTCGGCAGGCCGCGTGGGCGACGTCCCCCGTCTTGACGCCTCCATGGACGCGGCACTGCTCCTGGCCGCTCTCGCAGCCCGCGCCGGCGACCGCGTGGACCTTCTCGCATACGACCGCCGAGTACGCGCCCTGGTCCAAGGCCGAACGGCCAAGGACCTCCTCCCCTCCCTGGTCAACGCGATGGCCCCCCTTCAGCCCGAACTCGTCGAGACGAACGCCCGGGGCCTCACAGCCACAGCCCTGCGTACGGCCCCTCGCCGCTCACTGATCGTGCTGCTCACCAGTCTCGACGCCGCACCGATCGAGGAGGGCCTGCTGCCCGTCCTGCCCCAGCTCACCCAACGGCACACGGTCCTTCTGGCCTCGGTGGCGGATCCCCACATCGCCCGCATGGCCACGGCCCGCGGAAACACCGATGCGGTCTACGAGGCCGCAGCAGCTGCCCAGGCACAGACGGAGCGCCATCGCACGGCGGAACAACTCCGCCGTCATGGGGTGACTGTCGTCGACGCGACACCGGACGACCTGGCTCCAGCGCTGGCCGATGCCTATCTGGCATTGAAGGCGGCAGGACGGCTGTAAACGAAAAAAGGGAGGCGCCTAGCGCCCCCCTTGAAGAAAACGAATCTGAAATGCAGAAAGGCCCACACCATAAGGTGTGGGCCTTTCCGTCTAAAATTTGTTCGGCGGTGTCCTACTCTCCCACAGGGTCCCCCCTGCAGTACCATCGGCGCTGTAAGGCTTAGCTTCCGGGTTCGGAATGTAACCGGGCGTTTCCCTCACGCTATGACCACCGAAACACTATGAAGTTCGACCGGAAAAAACACGGTCGTTGCCTCAGAACTAACACAGTGGACGCGAGCAAATATGGACAAGCCCTCGGCCTATTAGTACCGGTCACCTCCACCCATTACTGGGCTTCCAGATCCGGCCTATCAACCCAGTCGTCTACTGGGAGCCTTAACCCCTCAAAGGGGGTGGGAATACTCATCTCGAAGCAGGCTTCCCGCTTAGATGCTTTCAGCGGTTATCCCTCCCGAACGTAGCCAACCAGCCATGCCCTTGGCAGAAC
>NZ_MJAH01000037.1 GCF_001746295.1 Streptomyces sp. LUP47B
ACCCGCGGCGGGGCGTCCGACGCGGCGCCGGCCACGGCGACCACGCCGGCCGTGTCCGAGGCCGCGGAGTCCGCCGTCACGGCGGCAGAGGGCCCGTCCCTCGACACCGAGACCCCGGCCACCCCGCGCCGCCGCCGGACCCGCAGGTCCGCGGAGACGCCGGCCGCGGTGGAGACGGTCGTCGAGACCACGCCGGTCACGGAGGCCGCTCCGGTCACCGAGGCCGCTCCGGTGGCGGAAGCTCCGGTCACGAAGCCGCGCCGTACGCGCAAGACGGCGGCCGCGGCTCCGACCGCAGAAGCCGCCGTGGACACGGCCGAAGCCACCGAGGCCAAGCCCCGCCGCACCCGCAAGGCAGCGACCGCCGCTCCCGCCGCCGAGACGGCCGTGGACACCGCGGAAGGCACGGCCACCAAGCCGCGCCGCACCCGCAAGACCACGACCGCCACCGCGACGACGGAGGCCACCGCCGACACGGCGGAGGCCACGGAGACCAAGCCCCGCCGCACCCGCAAGGCAGCCGCTGCCACCTCGGCCGCAGAAGCCGTCGTGGACACGGCCGAAGCCACCGAGGCCAAGCCCCGCCGCACCCGCAAGACGGCGGCCGCGGCTCCGGCCGCAGAAGCCGCCGTGGACACGGCCGAGGCGACGGAAGCCAAGCCGCGCCGTCGTACCCGCAAGGCCGCCGAGCCTGCCGTGACCGCCGACATCCCGGCCCAGTCGGTCCAGGAGCCGGAGGCGGTCGAGGTGGCCAACCCGCGGCGTACCCGAAAGACGGCGAGCTCGGCGAAGGCGGCCGAGACGGCCGTGGACACCGCGGAAGGCACGGCCACCAAGCCGCGCCGCACCCGCAAGACCACGACCGCCACCGCGACGACGGAGGCCACCGCCGACACGGCGGAGACCAAGCCCCGGCGCACCCGCAAGACCGCGGCCACCGCCGAGGTCGTCACGGACACGGCCGAGGCCAAGCCCCGTCGGCGTACCACCCGCAAGGCCGCCGAGCCCGCGGTGAGCGCCGACATCCCGGCCCAGGCGGACCAGGAGCCGAAGGTCGCCGCACCGCGCCGCCGGACCCGCAAGACGGCCGCCGCGGAGCCCGCGGACAGCTGATCCCACACCGAACGGCCCGGCCCCTTCACCTGGGGCCGGGCCGTCGGCGTATCCACACCGCACCAGCCCGCAGCCGCCCGACGGCGCCCGTGCCACCGTCTGCGGCGTACCACCCCCTACGCCGCCGGCCCGTCACCCCCGCCCGATACCCTCACCCCGTGAGCACCCGAGCCGTCTTCACCCCGCCCCCCGGCGCCCGTGCCTACCTTCTGCGCACCGCTCGCGGTGAGTTCGCGGTCGTGGACTCGGCCGTGCCCCCCGCTGTCGCCAAGAAGGGCACCGCGCTGCTGCTGCCCGGGTTCACGGGGAGCAAGGAGGACTTCACGCTGCTCCACGAGCCGCTCACGGCGCGCGGATACCGGGTCGTGGCCGTGGACGGGCGGGGACAGTTCGAGTCGGACGGGCCCGAGACCGACGAATCCGCCTACGTACGCGGGGAGTTGGCGCGGGACGTGCTCGCCCAGGCCGCCGCCCTCGACACACCGGTGCACCTGCTCGGGCATTCCCTGGGCGGTCAGATCGCGCGTGCTGCCGTACTGCTCGACCACTCGCCCTTCCTGTCCTTCACCCTCGTCTCCTCGGGCCCCGCGCAGATCTCCGACTCCCAGCAGCAGCGGGTGAAGCTGCTGCGGGACGCGCTCGGTGTGATGACGATGACCGAGGTGTGGGACGCGATCCTGGCCATGGGACCGCCGGAGGAGGTCGGTGGGCCCGCCAAGGGCATCGGGGACGTCGAACAGCTCCGCCGCCGCTGGCTCGGCAACAAGCCCGCCCAACTCCTCGCGACCGGACGCCAGTTGTGCACCGAGCCGGACCGGGTCGGCGAACTCGCCGCCGTGCCGCTGCCGTTCCACGTCCTGTCCGGCTCTCAGGACGACACCTGGCCGGTGCCTCTCCTCGACGACATGGCCGTACGACTGGGCGCCCGCCGCACGGTGATCCCGGGAGCCGAACACTCCCCCAACGCCGACCAGCCCCTCCCCATGGCCCACGCCCTGGCCGACTTCTGGGACAGCGTCGGCCATTTGACGGGCCAGTAAGCGGTCAGTACTGCCCCTGCAAGTGCTCCCAGAACCCGTCCCGCAGTGCCCGCCGCAGATCCGCCTGTCCCCGCAGCGAGTACTGGAGAAGCCCCTCCGCCTCCACCAGCAGGTCCTGGTCCACCGAGCCCGGCAGATACGGATGGCCGGGCAGCAGCTCCTGCAGCGCCGCCCTCCCCCGCTCCCCGAGCCACTTCGCGGCGATCTGCGCGCCCACGAAACGGACGTCGTCGCGGGCGGGCCGGGTGGTCGTCGACTCGTAGGGCACGGCCGCCCGCCGGGAGACGTACGGCTTGAAGAAGTCGAGGTCGAGGGTGCGCTGGCTGTCGACCTCCCAGAGGAGCGGTTCCGCCTGGTTGCGGCCCTCCGGTGCCTCGATGCCCCACAGGTGCACGCGGGCGCCGTAACCCTGGGCCGCCTCGACCGCCGAGACCAGGTCCTCGTCTCCGCCCAGGAGTGCCGCGTCGCTGATCGCGCGGTGTCGGGCCAGGGACTCCAGGTCGGAGCGGATGAGCGAGTCGACGCCCTTCTGCTGGTTGTTGGCGTTGAGGTTGCCCAACCGGACCTTCACGTCGGGGAGTTCGGCGATGGACTGCTGTTCCGAGGTGTGGATACGGCGTCTCGCGCCGTCGTACCAGTAGACCCTCAGCAGTCTGCTGTCCGCGAAGATGGTGCGGGCCCGGTCGATGAGGGCCTCGATCAGGCCCTCGGCGTCGAGGTCGAAGGCGCGACGGTCCTCGGTGCCGGCGACGAGTCGTCCCGCGGCCGCGTAGAGGTATCCCGCATCGACGAAGATCGCATGCGTCGAGGGCGTCTTCGCGACCTCGGCGAGCATGCGGGTGAGCAGCTCGTTGGTGCGGTCGATGCGGGCGCTCAGTGGCGCCAGGTCGTCGTTCATCGCCACCATTGTCCCGGCGGTCACGCTGCGAACACAACCGGTCCCGAGGAGTCTCCGAAGACTCACTTACCGGTCAGTAGTTAGCCGTTCGAAAAATTTCTTTAGCGTAGGGAATGTTTGTAACACGCACCCCGTTGACTACTCACGTACGCAGTAATTCTCCGCAGGAGGATGACCAGACGAAGGGAGAAGCCATGCGCTTCGAAATCATGCGACTCGACGACGTCGACGGCACGCCCGTGGACAGCACTGTCGTGGACGCCGCCTCCGTCAATCGGATCGTCCAGCAGGCCGCCGCCATAGGACAGCGGCTCTGGATCCGTCCGGCCGACACCTCGGCCTCGTAACAGACGCGGATCACCGCCGAAGCTTCAGAGCCCCCGCCCGGCATCGACGCCGGGCGGGGGCTCTGCGCATACCCATGGCCGTTCAGCTCGCCCGGATCACCTGGGTGATCCCGTTGATGATCTGCTGCACGGCGATCGCGGAGAGCATCATGCCCGCGAGCCGGGTCACCAGCACGACCCCGCCGTCCTTGATGACGCGGATGATCAGCAGCGAGTACCGCATCACCAGCCACAGCACGACATGGATGGCGAGGATCGCCGTCCACACCGAGACCTGCGTGGCGACGCTGTGGGCCTTCTGCACGGCGAGGATGACGGAGACGATCGCACCCGGCCCCGCCAGCAGCGGCATGCCCAGCGGCACGAGCGCCACGTTCACGTCCTTGGTCTGCTTCGGCTCGTCGGTCTTGCCGGTGAGCAGGTCGAGCGCGATCAGCAGGAGCAGCAGCCCGCCCGCGATCATCAGCGCGGGCACGGAGACATGCAGGTAGTCCAGGATCTGGTGGCCCAGGAGACCGAAGACGGCGATGACACCGCCCGCCACACAGACGGCCTGGAAGGCCATCCGCTTCTGCACCTTGCCGGGCCGGCCGGCGGTCAGCGCGAGGAAGATCGGGGTGATCCCGGGGGGATCCATGATGACGAACAGGGTGAGGAAGAGCGAGCCGAAGACGGCGACGTCGAACATGACGGAACTGGCCTTACAGATTGGGGTGGAACACGGAGCCGGGCAGGGCCTGGCGCCGGGTGACGGAAGCGGGGTCGAGCCTCAGATTCCGCCGGCCCCCGGAACCGGGAACGCGCCCGTCGCCCGCCGCGTGATCTCCCCGTACACCTCGGGGTCCGTCGTGTACTCGCCGAGGGCGACCGTCTTGCGGCTGCCGTGGTAGTCGCTGGAGCCGGTGGTCAGCAGCCCCAGGTCCTTGGCGAGCCCGCGCAGCCGTACGCGCGTGTCCTCGTCGTGGTCCATGTGGTCGACCTCGATGCCGTCGAGCCCGGCGGCGGCCATCTCGGCGATCGCGGACTCCGGGACGGTGTGACCGCGCTTGCTCGCGCCCGGGTGGGCGAACACGGTGACCCCGCCGGCCCCCTTGACCAGCCGGATCGCCTCGAAGGGGTCGGTCTCGTGCTTCTCCACGTAGGCCCGCCCGCCGTCGGCCAGCCAGTCGCCGGTGAAGGCGTCGTCGACGCTCGCGACGACCCCGAGCTCGACGAGCGCGGTGGCGACATGCGGCCGCCCTACGGACCCGTCACCGGCGATCCGTGCCACCTGTTCCCAGGTGACCGGCACACCCAGCTCCTGAAGCCTGGCCACCATCCCGCGCGCCCGGGGCACCCGGTCGTCGCGCACCAGCTCCCGCTCGGCGAGCAGCGCGGGCTCCTCGGGATCGAAGAGGTAGGCCAGCATGTGCATGGACACCCCGCCGATCCGGCAGGACAGCTCGGCCCCGGTGACGAGGGTCAGCCCGACGGGCAGCGCGGCGATGGCCGCGCCGTACCCGCGGGTCGTGTCGTGATCGGTGAGGGCGACGACGTCCAGCCCGGCAGCGGCGGCGTTCCGCACCAGCTCGGCGGGCGTGTCGGTCCCGTCGGAAGCCGTGGAGTGGCAGTGCAGATCGATGCGCACGACGCGGACTCCAGACGCTGACGGAACAGTAGGACGCTCAAGGATAACCGGATCATCGAGCCGCCCTGTCACACCCGCTACCAGCGTGCGACCCCTACAGTCAGGGTTTCAGCAGTCGGGGCGACACCGCCCCACAGGGCACCAGTTCCACTTCCGCCCCCGCATCGCGCAGATCCGTGAGCACCAGCTCGTCGTACATCAGCAATCCGGACTGCTCGGGCCAGACGACCGCCCACAACCACAGCCCGAGCGCCTCTCCCGCGAAGACCGCCCGATCGTCGGGCGCCCCGGCGACATGCCACAGCGGAGTCGGCCGGCCGGCCGCGAGCACCTTCGCCTGCGCCGGCTTCTCCACGCTCATGTACGGCCCCGGATCCGGCCCGTCGATGCCCGCGTAACGCGCCCCGAGCCCGACCCCGAGCTCCTCGGCGACGAGAATCAGCTCGCCGACACCCCCGAGCGGCCCGGGTCCCGTGCAGGCCACGGCCGTGGCGCGACCGCCGCTGCGGTCGTCGCCGGCACAGGTCACGCCCGTGAACAGCCAGCCGACCGGCAACGGCCACGGCATCCACACCGGCACCTGCGTGCGATGCACCACGACTTCGAGGGCCTCGACGCTGGGCGGGATCACGGGCTGCAGCGGATGCACCGTCCCGTGCACATCGCACTGCCAGGTATCGGCGAAGAGTCCGGGAGCCCTGACCCGGCCACCACACTTCGGGCAACTGGGTTCGCCCCTCATAGGGCCCCACGGTCCTACCCTCGCTCCCTCACGTCAAGGACGATCACCCGTCCGGACGGAAGCGGTTCACCAGGACATTTAGATGTAGCTTGCATTAATTAGCCCCGCTAACTTACTATGTGCATATACCAACTATCTACCTCGGGATGGGAGCACATGATGGGAGCAAGTCAGGACCCCTTCGACGCGGGAGCGACCAGTCTTCTGCGCCAGCCCAAGGCGGTCTGGGCGACCGCCGGCGCGTCCGTCGTCGCCTTCATGGGCATCGGACTGGTGGACCCGATCCTGCCGTCGATCGCCCAGGGCCTGGACGCCACGGCGAGCCAGGTCTCCCTCCTGTTCACCTCGTACTTCCTGATCACCGCGATCGCGATGCTGGTCACCGGCTTCGTCTCCAGCCGTATCGGCGGCAAGAAGACCCTGCTGCTCGGCCTCGCCCTCGTCGTGGTCTTCGCGGGGCTCGCGGGCACCTCGGGCTCGGTCGAGGAGCTGGTGGGCTTCCGGGCCGGCTGGGGTCTGGGCAACGCCCTGTTCGTCTCCACGGCCCTCGCCGTCATCGTCGGCGCGGCGGCGGGCGGCAGCGCGGCGGCGATCCTGCTGTACGAGTCCGCCCTCGGCCTCGGCATGGCCTGCGGCCCGCTCCTGGGCGCGCTGCTCGGTGACGCCAGCTGGCGCTACCCGTTCTTCGGTACGGCCTTCCTGATGGCGATCGGCTTCCTGTGCATCACGGTGTTCCTGAAGGAACAGCCCAAGCCGGCCCGGAAGACGTCCCTGCTCGACCCGGTCAAGGCGCTCGGCCACGGCGGGCTCGCCTCGGCCGCGGTGTCGTCCTTCTTCTACAACTACACGTTCTTCACCGTGCTGGCCTTCACGCCCTTCGTGCTCGACATGACCCCGTACAAGTCGGGTGCCGTGTTCTTCGCCTGGGGTGTGCTGCTCGCCGTCTTCTCGGTGTTCGTCGCGCCGCGCCTCCAGGAGCGGTTCGGTTCGCTCAAGGTGCTCGGCGGATCACTCGTCCTGCTCGCGCTCGACGTGCTCGTCCTCGGCTACGGCAACCACACGGCGGCCATCGTCTGCACGATCCTGTCCGGCGCCTTCATCGGCGTGAACAACACCGTCTACACGGAGCTGGCGCTCGGCGTGTCGGACGCCCCGCGGCCCGTGGCGAGCGCGGGCTACAACTTCGTGCGCTGGTTCGCGGCGGCCGCGGCGCCCTACTTCGCGCCGAAGATCGAGGAGTGGACCGACATCCACATCCCGTTCGTGGTGGCGGCGGTGACGGCGGCGCTGGGCGCGCTCGTGGTCGTCGTACGACGCAACGCGCTCACGCACGAGGCGGAGGAGCTGGAGCCGAAGCACGCGAGCGAGGACAGTGTCGCCGTTTTCGTCAACTGACGGCTTCCTGCCACCACTTGGTGACCTTGCTCACGCGAGGCTCACTCCAGCGGGACGGACTTGCGGGACGGATCCCGAAGGTCCGTCCCGTTCGTCAGCCAGCGCTCCTGGAGAGCCTGGGCGCCGTGGACGCGCTTCCAGGCGGCCTCGTTCGGCGTCATGGGGAGCAACGGCAGGAAGTGGACCGGGTCGAGGGGCTCGTCGAGTTCCAGGTCCTCGACAAGGCCGCCCGGCTCGGCGACCAGGACCGAGGTGAACGGGGCGCCCGGCCACAGGGGTTCACCCACGTCGAGTGACGCGCCCGGAGCCACGACCACGCCCTCGACCTGCGGGGACGCGGCGAGCACGGCGAGCGGGCGGAGCACCTTGTCGGTGTCGGCGAGCCCTGACCGTACGGACATCAGCAGTTCGGCGCGCGGGCCCTTGACCGGGTCGGCGAGCATCGCGGTGGGGTCGCCCATCGGCTGGGCGGACATGCCGAGGGTGGCGTAGCGGACGACGTCCCCGTCGGTGAAGCGGAGCACCTCGATGCGGTCCGTACCGAGGAAGGTGACCGCCGCGCGCGCGTCCGGCTCGCCCAGCACGCTGCGCAACCGGGCCTCGACCAGAGGAAGAACATCTGCCATGCGGCGAGCATAGAACTCGTCAGTACCGGGCAAAGCAGCGCCTTGACACTTGGGCCGGCTGATAGTCTTGCCCGGTCGTCGGGGCAGCACGCTGAAGCGTCGCGCATCGAGTCCCGACGCCAGTGAGACTCCCTTACGGGAATGGATCGTCCCTTACGAGGGACCGGCCGGAGGAGGTGGGGCTGTCATGGATCGAAGTCGACCTGGTAGTACCACTCGTTCTTCCGGCCGCTGATGCAGCTCTGTGACTTTCGGCAACCGCCGCCTTTCACGTTCGCGTCTTCGTGCGGAAGAGCACTTCGTTCGTTTTGCCTGATCTGTCTGATCTGCAGCAGTAGCTGAATCAGTAGCGAAGTTCGCCACCGCGATGGTGCGGTGCTCCCCGCTTTGTGGACGTGCCAAACACCCACAGCAGGACGTCCCCATTCCGGGTAGTTCCATCCGTCGCCGGCGCCCTTTGTTGCCCGTCACGAAGGAGCCTGCCATGTCGATGATCCGTGACCTGCGTGCCGCCGTGCGGCCGTCGCGCCCCTCGCTGCGCAAGGACACCGGCGCGTACGACGCGACGCGCGACCCCTCGACGCCCTCCGCCGTCGTCGACTGCGCCGTCTACCGCGACGGCCGGCGCGTGGAGACCGACCACCACCTGAGCCCGCACGAGGCGATGCGCCAGGTGCGCCGCGACGGCGGGTTCGTCTGGATCGGTCTGCACGAGCCGAGCGAGGCCGAATTCTCCGGTATCGCCGGTGAGTTCGGGCTGCACCCGCTCGCCGTCGAGGACGCCGTCCAGGCCCACCAGCGGCCCAAGCTGGAGCGCTACGACGACTCCCTGTTCACCGTCTTCAAGACCATCCACTACGTCGAGCACGACGAGCTCACCGCCAACAGCGAGATCGTCGAGACCGGCGAGGTCATGTGCTTCACCGGCCGGGACTTCTTCATCACCGTCCGGCACGGCGGCCAGGGCTCGCTCAGGGCGCTGCGCCACCGGCTCCAGGACGACCCGGAGCTGCTCGCCAAGGGGCCCTCGGCGGTGCTGCACTCGATCGCCGACCATGTCGTCGACGGTTATGTCGCGGTCGCCGACGCGGTGCAGGACGACATCGACGAGGTGGAGACCGAGGTGTTCACCCCCGGGCGCGGCGGCAAGGTCTCGCGTGGTGTCGACTCGGCGCGGATCTACCAGCTCAAGCGTGAGGTGCTGGAGTTCAAGCGGGCCGTCGCCCCGCTGCTGCGGCCCATGCAGCTGCTCAGCGAGCGGCCGATGCGGCTCGTCGACCCCGACATCCAGAAGTACTTCCGGGACGTCGCCGACCACCTCGCCCGGGTCCAGGAGCAGGTCCTCGGCTTCGACGAACTGCTCAACTCGATCCTCCAGGCCAACCTCGCGCAGGCGTCCGTCGCCCAGAACGAGGACATGCGCAAGATCACGTCCTGGGCCGCGATCGTCGCCGTACCGACGATGGTGTGCGGTGTCTACGGCATGAACTTCGACTACATGCCTGAGACCCACTGGAAGCTCGGCTATCCCGTGATCATGGCGATCACCGGTGTCATCTGCCTGGGCATCCACCGCACCCTCAAGCGCAACGGCTGGCTCTAGGGTGGGCCTCATGACAAGTGAGCTGCTCGACCGGGCCCTCGTCGAGGAGGCCACGAAGAAGTCCGGCCTCATCTGGGTCAAGGGACCCGGCGGCCCGGCCCGCGCCCTGTGGCATGTGTGGCACGAAGGTGCCGCGTGCCTGGTGGGCGACGGACCTGGGGAGCAGCCGCTGCCCGGACTGACCGACCAGGGCGCCGCCGAGGTGACCGTCCGCAGCAAGGACAAGGGCGGTCGGCTGGTCTCCTGGGCGGCGAAGGTCGTGGAACTCGCGCCCGGATCAGAGGCCTGGGAGGCGGCGGTCGCCGAGCTCAAGGGGAAACGGCTGAACGCCCCCGACGGCGAGGCGATGACGGACCGTTGGTCCCGCGAGTGCCGGGTGCTCCGGCTCGAGCCGACGGGGGTCACGGGTTCGCTCCCCGACGGCGACCTGGCCGAACCGCCGCTGCCGACACCGGCGACCACGCGTGAGCCGGTTCCCGCGGGGCTTCCGCGGCTGCTGATGAAACGGCGCAAACGCTAGGACGTCGGCAGCTGCTTGCCGTAGTCCACCGTCTCGTCCTTGCCCGGTGCGGTCAGGGAGAACTTCTTGCCCCAGGCCGAGAAGGTCAGCGTGCCCGCGCCGCCCGCCCGGGCCAGGCGCAGGGGATACGGCCGGCCCTCCAGGGAGACGTCCAGCGTGCCGCCGTCACCCTTGTCACCCGTGATGCGGATCGTGCGGGTACCCGCCTGCTCATGGTGGCCGTCGGTCTCCAGGCTGCCGTGCAGCGTCAGAAGTCCGTCGAGGAGAACGTCCTTGTCCGTGAAACCGCTGAACTTCTTGTACGCCGGGTCGCCCGACGGCACCTTCACGTACTTGCCGTCGAGCTTGTCGGCGGCCGCGTCCGAGTCCGAACCGTCTCCCTTGCCGTCCTCCTGGGTCCAGAAGTCCGCGTCGGCCTTCAGATACAGCTCCTTGCCGATCCGCAGCAGCTGGAAGGTGGCCCCCTCCGCGGTGACCGATCCGGAGCCGCCGTCGGAGCTCAGGCGCATGTCGAGCTTGTATGTACGCCCGCTGGTGACCACGTTCCCCGACAGGCGCAGCGCGTCGGCGGACCCGGCGGCCGCCCGGGTCCTGGACTGGATCTGGGCGGCGGGCAGTTTGCCGACCCCGTTGGTGCCCTCGTCGGGATCCTCGCTGCACCCTGTCAGCCCCGTTCCCGTCACGACCAGGGCGCAGATCGCGCTCACCAGTACGGCCCTGCGGGCACGGCCCTGGGGAATCGCAGTCACAGGTGGGGCTGCCTTTCTGACGAGGGTCCTTCAGCGGCGTACGGCAGCGTACCGGGGCTGCGGGCCCCGGGCGGAGCCAGACCGTCCGGAGCGCTCACCAGGGCGTATCCGATCGGTACGGGCTAGCCTTAAGCCCTCCCGAGCGGGCAATCCGGACAACGCACGACGAACGCAACACCCCGTACGCAGCCTCGTATGCAAAGGAAGCACAGCCATGGCAGCGGGAGCCCCCCGGATCTTCGTCTCGCATCTCGCCGGCGTCGCCGTCTTCGATCCCAACGGCGACCAGGTGGGCCGCGTGCGCGATCTGGTCGTCGTCCTGCGCGTCGGGCGCAGGCCGCCCCGTGTGCTCGGGCTGGTCGTCGAACTCTCCACCCGGCGCCGTATCTTCCTGCCCATGACCCGGGTCACGAGCATCGAGTCCGGCCAGGTCATCACCACCGGCGTGCTCAACGTCCGTCGCTTCGAGCAACGGCCCACCGAGCGCCTGGTCTTCGGCGAGCTCCTCGACCGGCGCGTCACGCTCGTGGAGTCCGGCGAACAGGTCACCGTCCTCGACGCGTCGGTGCACCACCTGCCGGCCCGCCGGGACTGGGAGATCGACCGTGTCTTCGTGCGCAAGGGCGGCAAGGGCGGGGCGTTCCGTCGCAAGGGCGAGGCGTTGACCGTCGAGTGGTCCGCGGTCACCGGCTTCACCCTGGAGGAGCACGGACAGGGCGCCGAGAGCCTTCTCGCCACCTTCGAGCAGCTGCGCGCGGCCGACCTCGCCAACGTCCTGCACCACCTCTCCCCCAAGCGGCGCGCCGAGGTGGCCGCGGCTCTCGACGACGACCGCCTGGCCGACGTACTGGAAGAGCTGCCCGAGGACGACCAGATCGAGATCCTCGGCAAGCTGAAGGAGGAGCGGGCCGCCGACGTCCTTGAGGCCATGGACCCCGACGACGCGGCCGACCTGCTCTCCGAGCTCCCCACGGAGGAGCAGGAGCGGCTGCTGAGCCTGATGCAGCCGGGGGACGCGGCCGACATGCGGCGCCTGATGGCCTACGAGGAGCACACGGCCGGCGGTCTGATGACGACGGAACCGATCATCCTGCGTCCTGACGCGACCGTCGCCGACGCGCTCGCCCGCGTCCGCAACGCCGACCTGTCCCCGGCCCTGGCCGCCCAGGTCTACGTGTGCCGCGCGCCCGACGAGACGCCGACCGGCAAGTACCTCGGCACGGTCCACTTCCAGCGCCTGCTGCGCGACCCGCCTTACACCCTCGTCAGCTCCATGGTCGACGACGACCTGCAGGCCCTGGATCCCGACGCGACCCTGCAGGTCGTCGCCGGGTTCTTCGCGACGTACGACATGGTCGCGGCGCCCGTGGTCGACGACGCGGGCTCGCTGCTCGGCGCGGTGACCGTGGACGACGTACTCGACCACATGCTGCCGGAGGACTGGCGGGAGACGGAGTTCGACTCCGAAGAGGAGACCCGTCATGACGCCTGAGCGCGAGAGCTCGACCCGGGAGCGCGGCCCGGCCGGGGCCACGGCGGCCACCCGCACCCGCCCCCGGCTCGACCAGCCGCGGTCGCCGCGCCGCCGGCTGCTGCCCGAGTGGGACCCGGAGGCGTTCGGGCGGCTGTCGGAGCGGATCGCGCGGTTCCTGGGCACCGGGCGGTTCATCGTCTGGATGACGGTCGTCATCATCGCGTGGGTGCTGTGGAACATCTTCGCGCCCGGCGATCTGCGCTTCGACAACTACCCGTTCATCTTCCTCACCCTGATGCTGTCCCTCCAGGCCTCCTACGCGGCGCCGCTGATCCTGCTCGCGCAGAACCGGCAGGACGACCGGGACCGGGTCAATCTCGAACAGGACCGCAAGCAGAACGAGCGGTCGATCGCGGACACCGAGTATCTGACCCGCGAGATCGCCGCGCTCAGGATCGGCCTCGGGGAGGTGGCGACCCGCGACTGGATCCGCTCGGAGCTCCAGGACCTGATGAAGGAGCTGGAGGCACGGCAGGACGGGCACGGCGTATTCCCGGCAGAACGGTCGGATCGGCCGTCGGTACGTGACGTAGACGACCGTTGAGAGCCGTACAGGGGTGCTTGTACGGCGCCGTACCATCGTCTGTATGGCTAGCGAAGACGCGGTGCGCGAGGCACTGGCGACGGTGAACGACCCCGAGATCAACCGGCCCATCACCGAGCTCGGGATGGTGAAGTCGGTGGAGATCGGGGCCGACGGGGCGGTCGCGGTGACCGTGTACCTGACGGTCTCCGGCTGTCCCATGCGCGAGACGATCACGCAACGCGTCACCGACGCGGTCGCGGCCGTCGAGGGCGTCACCCGCGTCGACGTCACGCTCGACGTGATGAGCGACGAACAGCGCAAGGAGCTGGCGACCGCGCTGCGCGGCGGCCAGACCGAGCGCGAGGTCCCCTTCGCGAAACCGGGGTCCTTGACGCGTGTCTACGCGGTCGCCTCCGGCAAGGGCGGTGTCGGCAAGTCCTCGGTGACGGTGAACCTGGCGGCGGCGATGGCGGCCGACGGCCTCAAGGTGGGCGTGGTCGACGCCGACATCTACGGCCACTCGGTGCCGCGCATGCTGGGCGCCGACGGCCGCCCCACCCAGGTCGAGAACATGATCATGCCGCCGTCCGCGCACGGCGTGAAGGTCATCTCGATCGGCATGTTCACGCCGGGCAACGCGCCGGTGGTGTGGCGTGGGCCCATGCTCCACCGTGCCCTCCAGCAGTTCCTGGCGGACGTGTACTGGGGCGACCTGGACGTACTGCTCCTGGACCTCCCCCCGGGCACGGGCGACATCGCGATCTCGGTGGCCCAGCTGGTCCCGAACGCGGAGATCCTGGTGGTGACGACCCCGCAGCAGGCGGCGGCGGAGGTCGCCGAGCGCGCCGGCTCCATCGCCGTGCAGACCCACCAGAAGATCGTCGGCGTGGTCGAGAACATGTCCGGCCTGCCGTGCCCGCACTGCGGCGAGATGGTGGACGTCTTCGGCACGGGTGGCGGTCAGACGGTGGCGGACGGCCTGACCCGCACGACGGGCGCGACGGTCCCGGTCCTCGGCTCCATCCCGATCGACGTCCGCCTCCGCGAGGGCGGCGACGAGGGCAAGCCGGTGGTGCTGACGGATCCGGACTCTCCCGCGGGGGCGGCTCTGCGGGGCATCGCGGGGAAGCTCGGAGGGCGGCAGCGGGGGCTTTCGGGGCTCTCCTTGGGGATCACTCCCAGGAACAAGTTCTGAGACGCACGTGACAGAAGGCATTCCAGGGGCCGGGTAGGGTCCGTGGAATGCCGAGAGTCAAAGTCAGCGTCGTCGTTCCCGTCTACAACACCGGGAAGTACGTCGACGAGTGTGCCCCGTCGCTGCTCGGGCAGAGCCTGCCGGCCGACGAGTACGAGGTCATCTACGTAGACGACGGGTCGACGGACGACACGCTGGAGCGGCTGAAGAAGATCGCCGCCGGACACCCGAACGTCCAGGTGCACACCCGGCCGAACTCCGGCTGGCCGGGCGCACCGCGCAATCTCGGCATGCGGCACGCCAAGGGCGAGTACATCCAGTTCGTCGACCATGACGACACGCTCGGGCCCGAGGCCCTGGAGCGGCTGTACGAGCACGCCAAGCGCAATGACGCCGACGTGGTCCTCGGCAAGATGTCCAGCACCATGGTGCGTCCCCGGCGCCTGTTCCGGCACACGGTGGACGCCTGCACCATCGAGAACGACGAGCTCATGCAGAGCATGTCGCCGCACAAGATGTTCCGGGGCGCCTTCGTCGAGGAGCACGGGCTGCTGTTCCCCGAGGGGCCCTGGATCCTGGAGGACCTGGCCTTCGTCAGCGCCGCCTATCTGAAGGCCGAGCGGATATCGGTCCTCGCCGACTACCCCTGCTACTACTGGATGAAGCGGGACGACGGCGGCAACAACACCCAGCATCGCTTCAACCCGCGTCACGGCTTCTGGTCCAACTGCCGCACCATCGTGCGTCAGATCAAGGACGGCACACCCGCGTCCGACGACGTCGACGCGCTGCAGAACCGTCTCCTGCACCGCCTGTACCACGTCGAGATCCTCTCCCGTACCCGCGAGCCCGAGATCCTCCGCGAGGAGCCGGCTGAACAGCGGGAGCGCTTCGAGGCGGCCCGGAAGCTGGCGACCGAGGAGTTCCCGGCAGCCGTACGCGAAGGGCTCCCCACCGTCTCCCGCCTCCGCGCCGAACTCCTCGAACGCGGTGACTTCGACGGCGCCGTAGCCCTCGCCGAGCGCATCCGTGAGGTCAAGGCCCGCAGCACGGTCGGCGGACTGCGGTGGGAGGACGGCCGGCTGGTCGCCGACGTCACCCTTGACCTGCTGCGCGGAGACGGCGAGCCGCTGGTGCTGGTCGAGCGGGACGGGAAGCGGTGGCTCGACCCGGAGCTGCTCGCCGGGGTCCCGGGGACCGAGGACGGCTGGGAGGTCCGCGATCCGTTCCGGCTGGCGTACGCCGAACTGGTCGTCAAGGACCGTGACCGCGAGGACTGGTGGTACCCGGAGGGCGACCTGGAGGTGCGGCTCGAGCCCTGCGGCGAGGGACGCTCGCGGCTCGTCGCGGCCGGGCGGCTGCTCCTCGACCCGGAACGGCTCGCGGGCGGGCGGCCGTTGGAGCGCGGGGTGCACGACGTGTGGGCGTACGTCCAGCTGCTGGGCGTCGACCGTATGGTCCGCCTGACCGGCGACGGCACCCCGGGTGCCCCGGCCGCGGGCCCGGCGCTGACCGGTGGCCGGCTCGCGCTGCCGTACTGGACGGGCAGCGGCCAGCTCGCCCTCGACGTGGACCAGCGCCAGCGAAAGCTCGGTTCCGACACGGCCGGTGCTGCCGCGGCGAACACCGCGCGCGGTGAGCGGTCGCTCCCGCTGCCGTACCTGGCGGCGACGGCGGCCAGTGGTCCGGCCTGCCTCAAGGTCACCGTGTCCGCCCTGACGGTGGACGCCGAGCTGATCGCCGGTGACGACGGGACGACGGCACGGCTGAGGCTCCCCGCTCGCCTCCGGCTCCCGGACGGACGCCATCCGGTCGCCCTCCCGAAGACAGCGGCCCCCGTCGCCTACGCCGTCGTCCGTGACGGCGCCCTGCTGCGGATCGAGGGCCCGGCCCACGAGTCCGGTACCGGACGCCGGTTCCTCGACGCGGTCGCCGACCACCGCCAGGTCCGGCGGATACGGCGACGACTGGGCCGATAGGACAGGTGCGGGGCACCGCACGGGCCCGCGGTGCCCCCGTACGCGCTAGGCGTACGCCGAGATGTCCTTGACCATCGCGAACCCGAGCCCGTACGCGCTCATGCCTCTCCCGTACGCGCCCACGTGCACTCCCTCCGGCGTGGAGCCGGCGAGCACCCAGCCGAACTCCGACTCCCGGTAGTGGAAGGGCGTGGGCACCCCGTCCACCGGCAGGGACAGCGTCGACCAGTCGGCTCCTTCGAGGTCGTCCGCCAGGACCCAGGCCGTCTCGGTCTGCTGGTCCAGCCAGTCGTCCCGCAGGGAGTGGTCCATCTGGCCGGGCCAGGTGAAGGACAGCAGCCCCACCCCGGCCAGCCAGGCGGCGGAGGAGACGGACGTGGCCTCCAGCAGCCCCGTGCCGTCCGCGCTCCTGCGGGAGGGGTTCGCGGCGACGGTCACGACCACCGCGAACTTCTCCTTCGGCTCCGCCGTGGAACCCGCCTCGTTCTTCACCGAGGGCTCGTCACCGTGCCCGATCGACCCGTGCTCGACGGCCCCGTCGGCCGAGGTGCCGACCTGCATCAGCCAGCGCGGTCCCGTGAAGGCCTCGTCGAGGCCGTACCAGGAAAAGGGCGCCTGAAGGTAGCCGTCGACCGTACGCCGGGCGGAGGAAACCTGCTGGCCTACCTCCGCGGCCGGCGCCTGCGCGACCGCCCCACTCGTCGTCTCCATGTGCCGGACGCCTCCTACTAGCTCTCGTCGGACCGGACCGGCCCGCCCCCCTTCGGGCGGCGTCGCTGGTTCGCGTACGGCCCGCACAACAACTCGGCAGCATAGCCACACCGCTCCGAGCTGCCGGGAAACCGCCCGACGCGCGGGGCGCACGGGGGGTCCGTTCAGGCCGTACGAGGTGGGAGCAGGGTATGAAACGCGTCACGTACGACGGCAAAAGGCGCCCGCGAGCCGAGCTGCTCGACAGGCGCCTTCCGGTGGGGCGTACGACTCAGGTGGCGTCCGCGTCGAAGGGCGGGCGGTTGTCCTCGCCGGGCTCCTCGGGCTTCTTGGTCATGTCGATCCGGCCACCGGAGGAAGACGGCGTGGGGGTGTCCGTGCTGTGCACCGCGTCGGTGACCTCGGCCATCTCCTTCTTCAGGTCGAAGCCGTTGCGGATCTCCTTGAGCCCCAGTTCGTCGTTGTCCAGCTGCTTGCGGATGAACGTCTTGGGGTTGAGGTCCTCGAACTCGAAGTCCTTGAACTCCGGGCCGAGCTCCGAGCGGATGTCCTGCTTGGCGCTCTCCGAGAACTCGCGGATCTTGCGCACCGTCCGCATGACGTCCTGGATGACCTTCGGGAGCTTGTCCGGACCGAAGACGAGCACGGCGAGGACAACGAGCGTGATCAGCTCGAGCGGTCCTATGTCATTGAACACCTGAAGCTCCTTGCGATGTCCTCGGTCCTCGGCCCTCGGTGGTCTGTGCGGTCTTCCGTGGTCCGGGCCGGGTCCACGGTACCTGTCGTTCCCGTACGACCGGTACTGTCCCGAGGGCTCGGAGTGCGGGCGGGTTGGCGGGTTTCCGGGCTGTTTGCCTTGTGGAGCGGGCTTTCGGGGCGTGTCTGTGAGGTTTCTGTCGATCGGCCCTCTGCCTGTTCTCTATCGATTCTCTTAGGCACCGTCCGAGGATCCGAGGACCAGCGACACGTTCTTTTCCCTGCTGTCGCGCTTCAGGGTGAGCTCCAGGCGGTCTCCGGGGCGGTGGGCGCGGGTCTTCACGATGAGTTCGTCGCCGGAGTGGATACGGCGGCCGTCCACCTCGGTGATGACATCGCCCGCTTCGAGACCAGCCCGGTCGCCCGGGCCGCCCTGGGTCACGGCGGGTCCGCCGTCACTGCTCTTCGCCCCGACACGGGCGCCGTCGCCGGTGTAGTCCATGTCGAGGGTGACACCGATGACGGGGTGGGTCGCCTTGCCGGTGTTGATCAGTTCTTCGGCGACGCGCTTGGCCTGGTTGACGGGGATCGCGAAGCCAAGACCTATCGAGCCGGCCTGTCCGGTCCCGGAACCGGATCCGTCGTCGGCGGAACGGATGGCGGAGTTGATGCCGACGACCCGGGCCCGGGAGTCGAGCAGCGGGCCGCCGGAGTTGCCGGGGTTGATGGAGGCGTCGGTCTGCAGGGCGTCGACGTACGACACATCGGTGCCGCCCCCGCTCTCGCCTCCGGCGGTGATGGGCCGTTCCTTCGCGCTGATGATGCCGGAGGTGACGGTGCCCTCCAGGTCGAAGGGGGCGCCGATGGCGACGACCGGGTCGCCGACCTGGACGTTGTCGGAGTTGCCGAGGGTCATGGGCTTCAGCCCGCTGACGTCGCTCACCTCGACGACGGCGAGGTCGTATCCGCTGTCCCGGCCCACGACGGTGGCCTTGGCGGTGTCCCCGCTGTGGAAGGTCACCGATATCTCGCCGTCGGTCCCGGCCGGCTCCACGACGTGGTTGTTGGTCAGGATGTGCCCGCGGTCGTCCAGCACGAAGCCGGTACCGGTGCCGGACTCCTCGGCCCCGCTCACATGCAGGGTCACGACGCTGGGCAGGGCCCGGGCGGCGATCCCGGCGACACTGTCGGGAGCCCGGCCCCTGGGCTCCTCCGCGGCCTGCGGCAACTCCACGAGGTTCCCTCCCCCATGACTGCGCTCGAGATACGCCCCTACGACGCCACCAACGCCGCCTGCGAGGAGCGTGAGCAGGAGAGCACCGGCGAGGAGCGCTCGCCGGGTTCGGCGACGCGGGGTGTCCACGGCGGCGCCCGTTTGCTGGAGGGGGGCGGCGACGGGGGCCCAGGGGTCGTAGTTCTGCCAGGGGGTGCGGTCGGAGGGCTGGGGCGGGAGGGGGTTCTCGAAGGCGGGTGCCGAGTTGTGGGAAGGCGTTCGGGGTGCTTCCGGTGGCGCGGGCGCGTCATGGTCCTTCGGCGGCCCGGAAGTGGCCGCGCCCTGAGTCAGAGGCGTGCCATGGGCGGGCGGCGGAGGCGGTGTGGGTATCGCTGTGCCGGGTACTGGAGCGGTCGCCGGGTGCTGGACGGGCGGTGCGGGGGCCCAGGGGCCCGGTACGCCGTACGGCGGGGTGCTGGTGGAGTCGGAGACGCGGGCAGGCTCGGGGCGGCCCGTGGCGGGCTCGGCAGGCCCCTGGCCGACGGCGTCGAACGGCTCGGTGGAGCGGTCGTGGACGGGAGGGTCCGCGGCTGGGGCCTCCGTCGCGGGGGCCTCCGTCGCGGGGGCCTCGGTCTGCAGTGCAGCCGCCGGCAATGCCGCCGCCGGCACCGGCCGTGCCAGTGCGAAGTCTCCTTCCGTGTCGGCCGGGTCCCGCGGGGCCGTGAGTTCGTAGTCACCCTCCGAGTTCGCCCCGCCGAGCGGATCCCTCAACTCGAAGTCACCCCCGGCCTCCGGCACACCTGTGCCCGCACCGACCACCGCCCCCGCAGAAGCCCCGAGCGCGGAGCCGGCCCCGACCGCCGACGCATCTGCCCCCACACCGGAAACCCCATCCCCCGAAGCCCCGAGCGCAGAGTCCCCCTCGACCCCCCGAGCCCCAAGCTCGAAGTCGCTCTCAGCCCCCGCCACACCTGTGCCCGCACCGACCACCGCCCCCGCAGCAGCCCCGAGCGCGGAGTCCCCGTCGACCCCCCGCACACCAGACCCCGCGCCGCCGGCCGCATCCCCCCGAGCCCCGAGCTCGAAGTCACCCGCGGCCCCCAGCACACGAGACCTCGCGCCAGGCACCCCGTCCTCGGGAGCCCTCAGCAGGAAGTCGCCGTCGGATCGTGTTGGGGTGTCGCTCTCGCCCGGCTCGGGAACCCCCCGTGGCTTGGGTCGGCTCCACCATTTCGCCTTCGTGGGCTTCCCCTCGTCCATGCTCTCCCCACAGCTGACCGGCCGCGGTGCGCGGCACGTCAGCTGTGGATTCAACCAGGTTCATGCGCCGCGGAGCAGGGCGCCGGTCAGCGGGAGGTGCTGGGAGGCGTGGGCGCGGACATCGTGTGGGGGACGGGCGCGGTGGGGAGGCCGGAGGCGGAGAGGTCCGGGGTCGCGGACCAGGACGTCAGGGTGAGCGGCGGGGTGGAACTGAGCGGACGTATGAGCGGGGACATGGCGGCCGCGCCGGCGAGCACGGGTGCCGTGAGGGTGTGCAGAGCCGCTTCCTTGACCTGAGCGGGGACACCAGGCAGCAGCGGCGCGGACGCCTCGGTCGGGGAGACCGGGGTGTCGCCGAGCGTCCCCTGTCCCTGTTCCTGCGCGAGCAACGGACCCACGCCACGCCGCCGTTGGTTCTCCGGCACCGCCGCTCCCGTGCTGGGCGTGCGCGCCGGAGTCACATTGCTGCCGGCCCCGCGGGCGTCGGTGTCGCCCGGCGCCCCCGTGGTGACGCCGCCCAGCGCGATCGCGGCCAGCGACACCGCCCCGGCGGCGACGAACGCGAACCTCATGCCGCGCGAGGCGGAGCGCTCGGCCTCGTGACGGCTTACGTCATGGATGCGGAAGCCCCGGCCCGCGGAGGGCGGGAGCACCGCGGCGTGCGGGCGGGCGGGGACGTATCCGAACTCGAAGCGCTCGCCACGTCTCACGCCGAAGGCCCCGGCGGAACCGGGTCGTCCCGACAGTGCTCCGAGTCCTCCCCCGCCGAACGGCGAGCTGTCGCCGTCCTCCGGATCACCCCCCGGCAGCCCTTGGAGCCGGGCCAGGAAGCTCTCTGAGGGCGGGGGCGGCGCGGCCTCCGCGAAGACGTTCTTCAGGCGGCGCTGGGCGTCCGCCTCCGCCTTGCACTTCGGGCAGGTGGCGAGATGCGCGAGAACCCGCTCCCGCGTGGCATGACCGAGCTCGCCGTCCACCAGGGCGGCGAGTCGGTCTCCCAGATGCTGTTCCGCGAGGCTCCCCTCGCCGGGTTTGGGCAGTGATCCACTCACGCGGACGCGCCCCCTCCTCCCAGGGCGGGGACCCTGGCCATGAAGGAGCGGCGCTCGGCGCGGGCCTCGGGCGAACGGTGCGCGAGGGCCTTGCGCAGCTGGGACCGGCCGCGGTGGATCCGTGAGCGGACGGTGCCGAGCTTGACGCCCAGGGTCGCGGCGATCTCCTCGTACGACAGTCCTTCGATGTCGCACAGGACGACCGCGGCGCGGAACTCCGGCGCGAGGGTGTCGAGGGCCTGCTGGACGTCCGCGTCGAAGTGGGCGTCGTTGAAGACCTGCTGGGGTGAGGGCTCGCGGCTGGGCAGTCGCTCGGCCGCGTCCTCGCCGAGGGCGTCGAAGCGGATGCGCTGCTTGCGGCGGACCATGTCCAGGAAGAGGTTGGTGGTGATGCGATGCAGCCAGCCCTCGAAGGTGCCCGGTGTGTACGTGGACAGCGATCGGAAGACGCGGACGAAGACCTCCTGCGTGAGGTCCTCGGCGTCGTGCTGGTTGCCGGTGAGGCGGTAGGCAAGGCGGTAGACGCGGCCGCTGTGCGTGCTGACGATCTCCTCCCAGGTGGGCGGAGTCCACGCCTGCCCGTCCGCGTCGGTGGCGAAGGTCGCGGTCTGGGCGTAGTCGCCGACGTGGCTGTGGTCAGCAGTGTTGTTCACGGATTTCGGCCTGCCCGCCGATCCGAGGAAGCGCCGCAGCACTCCCCCACGATCTCCAGGCGCGGCCGCACCTCCCCTGTGGGCTCTGGTTGTCTCCAGTGGAGCCCCTACCATAGCCACCTCGCCCGTTAGCTCCGGATAAGCGGTTTTACGAGAATTTGATCTGGGCTGATACCACTCGGTCCCCTGCGTCAGCAGTTGCTCGAGGGCCTGCCCCGCATCGTGATCCAACTGTGTCCCCCCGGGTGCGTCTCCACCCCTCTAAACGCCCGGTCCCATCTGCGGGTTCCCGGCGGCAACGGATACAGTCACGCCCAGGCAACCACGGGGCAAGGAGAGGCTCATTACCGGCAACCGGCAGACGAGCTGGGCGTTCGCCGACGCCTATGTCGCCGAGGACGAAACCCTGCGCTGGGCCCGCGACCGGGCCCGTGACGCGGGGCTGCGCTCGGTGTCGCCCGGCACGGGCGCGGCGTTGCGGTTGCTGGCCGCCTCCGTTGACGCCAAGGCCGTGGCCGAGATCGGCACCGGTACCGGCGTCTCCGGCATCCATCTGCTGCACGGCATGCGCCCGGACGGGGTGCTGACCACCGTCGACCCCGAGCCGGAGCACCAGCAGTTCGCCCGCCAGGCCTTCCGCGCCTGTGGCTTCGCCAGCAACCGGGCCCGCTTCATCCCGGGCCGCGCGCTGGACGTCCTGCCCCGCCTCGCCGACGCCGGCTACGACCTCGTCTTCTGCGACGGCGACCGGCAGGAGGTCATGGACTACCTCGCTGAATCGTTGCGCCTGCTGCGCCCGGGAGGACTGGTCGTCTTCGAGGGCGTCTTCGCCAACGGCCGCACGATGGATTCGGGCCCGCAGCCCACGGAGGTGCTGCGCCTCAGGGAGCTGTTGCGGGCCGTACACGAGAGCCAGGACCTGATGCCGTCACTGCTGCCGGTGGGGGACGGACTGCTCTGCGCGATCAAGCGCTGAGCCGTTGAGGGCCGTACGGCCATTCGTGGAAAAGCCCGGGCAAACCGCTGCCCCGGCACCTCAAGAGATGCCGGGGCAGCCGAAAGGGTATGGTCGCTTCCGCTCAGCCGACGACCTTCTTGAGGGCGTCGCCCAGGGCGTCGGCCTCGTCAGGGGTCAGCTCGACGACGAGCCGACCGCCGCCTTCGAGCGGAACGCGCATGACGATGCCCCGCCCCTCCTTGGTCACCTCGAGCGGGCCATCGCCCGTCCGCGGCTTCATGGCCGCCATGCTCGTTCCCCTTCCTGAAACCAGCTCATCGTCAAAGCCGACAGCCCTGGGAGGGCACGCGCGTCAAAGTGGGACACGCGCCACCGGCATCGAACACATTGCTTCCAAGCCATTATCCCGCATCTCAGGACCCGATGACCAACATCAGTCGGCATCGCTTGGGCAACGCGCGCGAGCAAAACCACTCAATTCGGCGATGTGGCTGCGATACTCCGCCGCCGCGCCGATCCAGGTCGGCCGTGAGCGCTCTGGAATTCTTTGACGCAGGTCACACGTCCGGTCCGGTCCTCGGACGGCGATCTCCGCCATGCTGTCCCTCGGACATCGGATGCAGCGGACACACCGGAGGGGATACGCCATGGCCGACACCGTGCTCTACGAGGTGCACGACGGGCTCGCGACGATCACGCTGAACCGGCCGGAGGCGATGAACGCGCTGAACGTCGCCACGAAGGTCGCGCTGCGGGAGGCCGTGGAGTCGGCGGCCTCGGACGACGCCGTACGGGCCGTGCTGCTCACCGCCGCCGGGGAGCGGGCGTTCTGCGTGGGGCAGGACCTCAAGGAACACATCGGGCTGCTGATGCAGGGGTCCGACGTCGTGATGAGCACGGTCAAGGAGCACTACAACCCCATCGTGCGGGCACTGACGGAGATGCGGAAGCCCGTGGTCGCCGGGGTGAACGGGGTCGCGGCCGGGGCCGGCTTCGGGCTCGCGCTGGCCGCGGACTACCGGGTGGTGGCGGACACCGCCGCCTTCAACACGTCCTTCGCGGGGGTCGCGCTGACCGCGGACTCCGGTATCTCGTGGACGCTGCCGCGGGTGGTCGGGCCGGGCAGGGCCGCTGACCTGCTGCTCTTTCCCCGGACCGTCTCGGCGCAGGACGCGTACGAGCTGGGCATCGTGAACCGTCTCGTGCCGTCGACCGAGCTGCCCGCGGAGGCGGAGAAGGTGGCGCGGGCGCTGGCCTCGGGGCCGACGGTGGCGTACGGGGCGATCAAGGAGTCGCTCGCGTACGCGCAGTCGCACTCCCTGGCGGAGACGCTGGAGAAGGAGGACGAGCTGCAGGGGCGGGCCGGGGCGTCCGAGGACCATGCGATCGCCGTGCGGGCGTTCGTGAACAAGGAGACGCCGGAGTATCTGGGACGCTGACCCGCCGTCGCGGTGTGGGCCCCTAAAGGCGTCTCGCCACGCATGATTCCAGGTGGTCGTCGACCAGACCGCAGGCCTGCATCAGTGCGTACGCCGTCGTCGGACCCACGAAGCGCAGCCCGCGCTTCTTCAGCGCCTTCGACAGGGCCGTCGACTCCGGGGTCACCGCCGGGACGTCTCCCAAGGTCCTGGGGATCACGTGGGAAGCGGGCACATGGGACCAGATCAGCTCGTCCAGCTCGCCCGGGGCCCACTCGGCCAGCACGCGCGCGTTGGCCATCGTCGCGTCGATCTTGGCGCGGTTGCGGATGATTCCCGGGTCGAGCAGCAGGCGGTCACGGTCGGCCTCGCCGAACGTGGCCACCTTGGCGATCTCGAAGCCCGCGAAGGCGGCGCGGAAGCCCTCGCGGCGGCGCAGGATCGTGATCCACGACAGGCCGGACTGGAAGGCCTCCAGGCTGAGGCGTTCGTACAGGGCGTCGTCGCCGTGGACCGGGCGGCCCCACTCCTCGTCGTGGTACGTCACGTAGTCCGGCGTGGACAGGGCCCAGGGGCAGCGCGGCGCGCCGTCCGGTCCGGCCAGGGCGGTGCCGTCGCTCACCGCTGCTCCCCATGGCCGTGCTCCGGCTTCTCCATGGAGACGTGGGCCGCGGCCTGGGCGCCGGCCAGCGCGGACTCCAGGTCGGCGATCCGGGCGTCGCGCTCGGCGAGCTCCGCGCCGAGGCGGCTGAGCGCGTCGTCGACGTCCGCCATGCGGTAGCCGCGGGCGGTCAGCGGGAAGCGCAGGCTTTCGATGTCCGCGCGGTTCAGCGGTCGGTCCGGTGGCAGCGGGTCCTGGAGCCGCTCGGGGGTGACGTCCGGCAGCGGGCCGTCGCTCTCCCCGCCGCCCACCACGGCGAGCGTCACCGCGGCGACCACGACCGCGAGCGCGATGACCAGGAACAAGAACATAACCATCGCTGAGGTCCCCATGGTCCCTGCCGGCGGCCGGCCGCCGGCGTCGAATGTGTCAGGGTCCGATCGTGCCATGCGAGTCTGACAGTTAGGGTCGCAGGCGGCCGCGGACTCCGAACACACAGACGCACGAAGTGAGGTCACAGGGGATGCTCAGGCTGGGCAGGCGTGAATTCGACGCGCACGAGCCGGTGATCATGGCGATCGTGAACCGGACCCCCGACTCCTTCTACGACCAGGGAGCCACGTTCCTCGACGAGCCCGCTCTCGCGCGCGTGGAGCACGCGGTGGCCGAAGGGGCCGCCATCATCGACGTCGGCGGGGTCAAGGCCGGGCCGGGCGAAGAGGTGTCCGCGACGGAGGAGGCGCGGCGGACCGTCGGGTTCGTGGCGGAGGTACGACGGCGGTTCCCCGACGTGATCATCAGCGTCGACACCTGGCGGGCGTCCGTCGGTGAGGCCGTGTGCGAGGCGGGGGCGGATCTGCTCAACGACGCGTGGGGCGGGGTCGATCCGGGGCTCGCCGAGGTCGCCGCGCGGTACCGGGTGGGGCTGGTGTGCACGCACGCCGGGGGCGCCGAGCCGCGTACGCGGCCGCATCGGGTGACGTACGACGACGTCATGGCCGACATTCTGCGGGTGACCGTGGGCCTCGCCGAGCGGGCGGTGGCTCTGGGGGTGCCCCGGGAGTCCGTGATGATCGATCCCGGGCACGACTTCGGGAAGAACACCCGGCACAGTCTCGAGGCGACCCGTCGGCTCGGCGAGATGGTCGGGACGGGGTGGCCCGTGCTGGTGTCCCTGTCCAACAAGGACTTCGTGGGCGAGACCCTGGACAAGCCGGTGAAGGAGCGCGTGGTGGGGACGCTGGCGACCACCGCGGTGTCGGCGTGGCTGGGGGCCCAGGTGTACCGGGTGCACGAGGTCGCCGAGACCCGGCAGGTGCTGGACATGGTGGCGTCGATCGCCGGGCACCGTCCGCCGGCGGTCGCGCGCCGGGGGCTGGCGTAGGGAGTTCTTCGCCCCCGCCGCCCCTACCCGTCCCCCGGGGGCTCCGCCCCCTCGACCCCCGCTCCTCAAACGCCGGAGGGGCTGAATTTCAGTCCCCCCGGCCTTCTAGGCCCTGTCGTCAAATTCCCGTCGTCCGCCCGGAGGGCGGGCCGCGCGGCGTCTGGTGCGTGCGATCGCAAGGCGCCGGAGCGCCGTCGTGGCGGAGCCACGTCGGCGGTTCGGCAACGCGGCGAGCGCGCGTGCCAGGCGTCGCGCGGCAGGCGGGAATTTGACGACAGGGCCTAGGCCCGCGTGGACTACCTCCCCGCCTCCTTGGACACCAGCGCCACCGCCTCGTCCACGTCGTCCGTCACGTGGAACAGCAGCAGGTCCTTCTCCGACGCCTTGCCCTGGGCGATCAGGGTGTTCTTGAGCCAGTCGACCAGTCCGCCCCAGTACTCGCTGCCGAAGAGCACGATCGGGAAGCGGGTGACCTTCTGCGTCTGGACCAGCGTCAACGCCTCGAACAGCTCGTCCAGGGTGCCGAGTCCGCCCGGCAGCACCACGAAACCCTGCGCGTACTTCACGAACATCATCTTGCGGACGAAGAAGTAGCGGAAGTTGAGGCCGATGTCGACGTAGGGGTTGAGCCCCTGCTCGAAGGGCAGCTCGATGCCGAGGCCGACGGAGGTGCCCTTCGCCTCGCAGGCACCCTTGTTGGCCGCCTCCATGGCGCCGGGGCCGCCGCCGGTGATGACGGCGAAGCCGGCCTCCACCAGGCCCCGCCCCAGCCGCACGCCCGCCTCGTACTCCGGAGAGTCCGCCGGCGTCCGCGCGGAGCCGAACACGCTGATGGCGGGCGGGAGTTCGGCGAGCGTACCGAAGCCCTCGATGAACTCCGACTGGATGCGCAGAACGCGCCAGGGGTCGGTGTGGACCCAGTCCGAGGGGCCGCCCGCGTCCAGCAGGCGCTGGTCGGTCGTGCTCGCCGTGACCTGTCCCCGCCTGCGGAGGACAGGTCCCAGGCGCTGCTCCTCCGGCGGCTGCTTCTTGCCCTCGGGGTTCCCGGTAGCCATGTGCGCTCCCTCCGCTTGCCTGGTCTTTCCGTCTCAGCGTAGATCTACGCGGGTTACGGAGGGGGGACGTAAGCGTGTCCGCCATGAAGCGCCACGGCACAGACCGGCGTCACGACGTCAGCCATGCCCTCAGCTTCTCCTCCGCCTCCGGGATCAGTGACACCTTCACCCGCTCGTCCACCTTGTGCGCGAGCAGCGGCTGACCGGGGCTGTAGTTCACCGCGGGCACGCCGAGCGCACTGAAGCGGGACACGTCCGTCCAGCCGAACTTGGGGCGGGCGACGCCTCCGACGGCCGCCATGAAGGCCTTGGCGACGGGGTGGGTGAGGCCGGGGCGGGCACCGCCGGTGTGGTCGTCGACGGTGAACTCGTCGACCCCGCAGTCCGCGAAGAAGTCCCGCACGAAGGCCTCCGCCTCGGCCTCGCTGCGGTCCGGGGCGTAACGGAAGTTGACCGTCAGGGTGCAGGAGTCGGGGATGACGTTCGTGGCCACGCCGCCCTCCACTCGCACCGCGTTGAGACCCTCGTGGAACTCGAGACCGTCCACCACCGGCTTGCGCGGCTCGTAGGCCGCCAGCTTCGCGAGGGCGGGGGCGGCCTTGTGGATCGCGTTGGACCCCATCCACGCGCGGGCGGAGTGCGCCCGCTCCCCCTTGAACGTCAGCAGCACCCGGAGCGTTCCCTGGCAGCCGCCCTCGACCTGGTTGTCCGTCGGCTCCAGGAGGACCGCGAAGTCGCCCTCCAGCCACTCGGGGTGGGCCTCGGCCACATGTCCCAGGCCGTTGAGGTGGGCCGCGACCTCTTCGTTGTCGTAGAAGATGAAAGTGAGGTCGCGGTTGGGCTCGGGGACCGTGGCCGCGATCCGCAGCTGGACAGCGACCCCGGACTTCATGTCGCAGGTGCCGCAGCCCCACAGGTAGCCCTCGTCGTCGAGGCGCGAGGGGACGTTGCCCGCGATGGGGACCGTGTCGATGTGGCCGGCGAGGATGACGCGTTCCGGACGGCCGAGATCCGTGCGGGCGACGACGTTGTTGCCGTGGCGGTCGACCGTCAGATGCGGCAGGGCGCGCAGGGCGGTCTCGATCGCGTCCGCGAGGGGCTTCTCGGTACCGCTCTCGGAGGGGAAGTCGACGAGCTGCGCGGTGAGCTGAGCTGCGTCCAGCGAAAGGTCAAGGGGGGTGTCGGCCATGCTCCCGACCCTAACGTCCCGCTGTTCGCGCCCACTGTCCACATCCGGCGCAGCCGTCTCAGTACTCTCCAGTATCTTGTCCGGATGCCAGAGCCGTTGCCCCCTACTCGCAAGCGCCGTGGCCGCCTCCTCCGCTTCGGGGCGGCCCTCGTGGTCCTGTGCGCGGTCGCCGGTTACCTCGTGGTGCAGTACGTCACCGGAGGCACCGACGGGCCGAGCTGCCGAGTCGTCTCGGGCAGGGCGGGCGGACCGTCGTACGAGTTCACGCCCGAGCAGGCGGTGAACGCGGCGACGATCACCGCCGTCGGCACCGGGCGCGGGCTGCCGGAGCGCGCCGTGGCGATCGCGCTCGCCACCGCGCTCCAGGAGTCGGGGCTGCGCAACATCTCGCACGGCGACCGTGACTCGCTCGGGCTGTTCCAGCAGCGGCCCTCGATGGGCTGGGGCACCCCGCAGGAGATCCTGGACCCGACGTACGCGGCGGGCGAGTTCTACAAGCACCTGGTCAAGGTGCGGGGCTACCAGGACCTCCCGCTGACCGTCGCCGCCCAGCGTGTGCAGCGCAGCGGCTATCCGGAGGCGTACGCCAAGCACGAGCCGGACGCCGTCATGCTCGCCGCCGCCCTGACCGGCACCGCCGCGGCCACCCTGACCTGTGACGGGCGCCAGGACTCCACACCGGCCGCTCAGGCCGCACAGGCCACCGCCACGGGCCCGGACGCGGTGCGGTCGGCTCTCGTACGGGACTTCGGGCGGGACGCGCTGGAGACGGCCGCCGCGGAGGTGGGCGGCAAGGCCTCGCCGAGCCCGGCACCCACCTCGGGCGACGGGCGCACCGTGACCCTGCCCGTGCGCGGGGACACCGGCCCGGGTTCCGGCCGCAGTCTCAGGGAGCGCGGCTGGCAGCTCGCCCACTGGGCCGTCGCCAACTCCTCCGCGCTGCGCATCGAGCGCGTCTCGTACGCCGGGCGCCAGTGGACGGCCGGGAACACGGAGAGCGAGTGGCGTACGGCGGCCGGCGAGGGCGGCACGGGCTCGGTGCGGATACTGACGGCACGGTAGTTCGGAAGATCACCTGCAAGGGTCACGTCCGCCCGCTGTCGGAGCGGGTGTGCGCAGGTTTTCGTCACGTCACCCCCGTATCCGCAAAAACCCTTGAGATCACAGGGCTGCGAGCATTCGGAGGACTTTCAGACCGGAAGCCTTTTGCCCGTTTTTATCCGCAGGTGATAATGCGACGCATTGCCAACTCTTTACGTTGGCCCTCCGCAACCTTCGTCGGCCTCGAGCGGTAATCACGGCGTCCTAGCAACGTTTCCTCCGTCGAAGGAGCAACATGTCCCTCCCCCTGACCCGCAGGATCGCCCGTGCCGCGCTGCTCGTCGCTGCGGGAGCGGCAGCCGGGGTCGGTGCGGCCGGCGCCGCCAGTGCGGCCCCCGCGCAGCCGCAGGCCACCCCGAACCTCGGTGGGCTGACCGCTCTGGACGGGGCGAACGTCGGCAACACGGTGGACGGCGCGGCGCAGAACCTGACCGGGACCGCGGCCAAGACCGGTGGCAAGACGGTCGAGAAGGCGGTGCCGTCCGCGGGCAAGGCCGTGAAGAAGGTGGCACCGGTCGCGCAGAAGACGGCGGGCGAGGCCGCCGGTTCCGCCGGGGGCCTCCTCGGGGAGACCGCGTCCGGCGCGACGAAGGGCGGCCTGCCGACCAGCGCCCTGGCCAAGGGCGGCCTGCCGACCGGCGCCCTCGCCAAGGGTGGCGTGCCGGCGGCGGGCAGCCTGCCGGTGAAGGGTCTTCCGCTCGGCTAGTACCTCGCGCAGACGGCGAAAGGGGCCCGGGAACGCCATCCCGGGCCCCTTTCGCCGTGTCTGCGCACCTACGCCAGGCGCTCGACCGCCGACCGCACCCGCTCGTCCGTCGCCGTCAGCGCGACGCGTACGAACTTCTCGCCCGCCTCGCCATAGAAGTCGCCCGGGGCCACCAGGATGCCCAGGTCGGCCAGATGGGCGACCGTCGACCAGCAGGACTCGTCCCGCGTGGCCCAGAGGTAGAGGCTGGCCTCACTGTGCTCGATACGGAAGCCGTGGGACCGCAGTGCCTCGCGCAGCAGGGTGCGGCGGGCCAGGTAGCGCTCGCGCTGTTCGCGGACGTGGGTGTCGTCGCCCAGGGCCGCCACCACCGCTGCCTGCGTCGGCGCCGGGGTCATCATGCCGCCGTGCTTGCGGATCTCCAGCAGGGGCGCCAGGACGGCCGGGTCGCCCGCCAGGAAGGCCGCGCGGTAGCCGGCGAGGTTGGACCGCTTCGACAGGGAGTGCACGGCCACGAGGCCGTCGTAGGAGCCGCCGTTGACGTCCGGGTGCAGGACCGAGACCGGGTCGGCCTCCCAGCCGAGCTCCAGGTAGCACTCGTCGGAGAAGATCAGGACGCCGTGGGACCGGGCCCAGGCGACGATCCTCGTCAGCTCCTCCTTCGACAGCACCTTGCCGGTCGGGTTCGACGGGGAGTTGAGCCACAGGAGCTTCAGGCCCGCCGGGTCCAGCTCGGTGGGGTCGTCGTAGACCTCGTACGCGGCGCGGGCCAGGCGCGCGCCGACCTCGTACGTCGGGTAGGCCAGGCGCGGGTAGGCGACCCGGTCGCCGGGGCCGAGGCCCAGCTGGGTGGGGAGCCAGGCGACGAGTTCCTTGGAGCCGACGATCGGCAGCACGTGGCGGTGGGTGACCTCGCGGGCGCCCAGGCGCCGCTCGACCCAGCCGGTGATCGCGTCACGCAGCGCCGGGGTGCCCCAGACCGTCGGGTAGCCCGGGGAGTCCGCCGCGTCGATCAGGGCCTTCTGGACAAGATCGGGGACCGGGTCGACGGGGGTGCCGACCGACAGGTCGACGATGCCTCCGGGGTGCGCGGCCGCCGTCTTCTTGTACGGCTCCAGCTTGTCCCAGGGGAAGGTGGGAAGGCGGTCGGAGACTGCGGACACGGCTTTCGGGCTCACTTTCGGGTCGTACGGCAAACGCCTCGGCCCCGCACGGCCACGATCAGGCCGTACGGGACCGAGGCGGCACGAAGTGCGGGCCGCTGATGCGGATGACTATGCCTGCGGCGGCAGCGCGGCGATGAACGGGTGGTCCCGCTCGATCAGACCCAGCTTGCTGGCGCCGCCGGGCGAGCCGAGCTCGTCGAAGAACTCGACGTTCGCCTTGTAGTAGTCCTTCCACTCGTCCGGAGTGTCGTCCTCGTAGAAGATCGCCTCGACCGGGCAGACCGGCTCACAGGCACCGCAGTCGACGCATTCGTCCGGGTGGATGTACAAGGACCGGGAGCCCTCGTAGATGCAGTCGACCGGGCACTCCTCGATGCAGGCCTTGTCCTTCACGTCGACACAAGGCTGCGCGATGACGTAGGTCACGCTGTCGTTCCTCCTCCATGCTGGCGGGCCTCTTCAGGCTCCGCCGCCTCGCGCGCGGGAGCGCGGCGTCGTCGATGCCCGCCCCTAGTATCTCCGTTCCTGGGCATGATCCGAACAGGAGGGGTGAACTGACCTGTGGAAATCTCCGCCGCGGGACGTCTCGTCGTCCGTATCTCCGCAGCTGACGTGGGCAAACGGGTATCCGTGCGGCGCCTGGACGACACGGGCGGCCCACGGCAGAACTTCACCGACACGGTGGGTGTTCTCACATCATGGGACGACGGTGTGCTGATGATCACGCGCCGGGACGGCGAGCGCGTCCGCATTCCGGAATCCGCGCTGGTCGCGGGCAAGGTGGTCCCCGCCGAGCCGGCCCGCCGTCGGGGCCCGTCCGCCTCGTACGAGGAGCTGGCCCGGATCACCGCGCGCGGCTGGCGGCCGGTGGAGAGCGAGCGGCTCGGCGAGTGGGAACTGCGGGCCGCCTCCGGGTTCACCCGCCGCGCCAACTCCGTCCTCCCGCTCGGCGACCCGGGTCTGCCGCTCGACGAGGCCCTGACCGCCGTACGACGGTGGTACGGAGACCGCGGTCTGCCGGCGTACATACAGACCGCGACCGGCGCCGCGGGCACCCAGGAGGCGCTGTGCGCGGAGCTGGAGGGGCGGGGGTGGACGCGGGAGGTGACGGCGGAGTTGTGGACGGGGGCGCTGGCGCCGGTCGCGGACCGTTCGGAGGCCGAGGGTGTCGTGCTGTCCCGGGAGGCCGACGCTGACTGGCTGGCGCGCTATCAGCGCAAGGGGGTGAGCGAGGTGGCGCTGCGGGTGCTGAACAGCGGACCTTCGGTGTGGTTCGCCACCGTCCCCGGAAAGGACGCGCCGGCCGCGATCGGGCGGTGTGTCGTCGACGGGCGGTGGGCCGGGTTCGGTGCGGTCGAGGTGGATCCGGCGCTACGGCGACGGGGGCTGGCCTCCACCGTGATGGCGGCGCTGGCACAGCGAGCCCTCGACGAGGGGGCGTCGGCCGCGTGGCTCCAGGTCGAGTCGGACAACAGCGGTGCACGGGCCCTGTACGACGGCATGGGGTTCGCCGCGCACCACGCCTACCACCACTACCGCGAGCCGGACGTCGCCGGCGAGGCCCGGTAGTAGCGATCGCCGTGAAAGGGCACGAGCCAGCTATGCGTCCCCCGTTTCCGCCCCCGCCCGAACGTTCCGCCGAGCTCCGGAGGCGGTTCTCCGAAGAGGCGCGGTCCGAGCGGCCGGACCTGTCCGCGCTGTGTCTGCTCGTCGGGGCGCAGGCGGACGAGGCACTCGACGAGACCGGCATCGACGCGGCCCAGATCGAACTCGACCGACTGGCCGGGCAGTTGCCGTTCCGGCCCGGGGGCCCGCGGTCGTGGGCGGTGTCGTTGCGGGAGGTGCTGGGCGACCGGTGCGGGTTTCGCGGCTCCGCCGCGGACTATCAGCGGCTGGAGTCCTCGTTGCTGCACGAGGTCCTACGGCGGCGCAGGGGGCTGCCGATCCTGCTGTCCGTGGTGTGGATGGAGGTGGCCCGGCGGGCGGGAGCTCCCGTGTACGGGGTCGCTCTGCCGGGGCATTTCGTGGTGGGGTTCGGGCCGCCGGAGGAGCAGGTCCTGGCTGATCCCTTCGACGGGGGGCGGGTGTTGAGCGGGGGTGACGCGGAGTTGCTGGTGGCCGGGGCGACGGGCGGTTCGCTGGATCCATCGATGCTGGGTCCGGCGGATCCGTTGGACGTGGTCCAGAGGATTCTGAACAACGTCCGTGCGTGGGCCGCGGCTCGGCCCGAGCGCTCGGATGTGGGCCTGTGGGCCGTGGAGTTGGCCCTGCTCTTGCCCTCGCATCCGGCGCGACTGCGTTACGAGCGGGCGCAGTTGCTCGTGCAGCGGGGTGACTTCGTCGAGGGGGCCGGGGAGTTGGAGGCGTATGCGGGGGTGGTGGCTGCGGTGGACGAGGCCGCGGCGGCCAAGGTGCGACAGCAGGCTCATGCCGCGCGAGCGATGCTGAACTGAGGCCGTCCTGGCGCCTACCGGTCCGTTGTGGCTGGTCGCGCAGTTCCCCGCGCCCCTGAGTGGGTCACAGCCAGCCCTTCTCCCTTGCCATGCGGACTGCCTCGGCCCTGTTTCTCACCGCCAGCTTCTGGATCGCCGTCGAGAGGTAGTTGCGGACCGTGCCCTGGGACAGGTGCAGGGTGTGCGCCAACTCCGCGTTCGTGGAGCCGTCGGCCGCCGCGCGGAGGACCTCTCGCTCCCTGTCCGTCAGCGGGTTCGCGCCCTCCGCCAGCGCCGCCGCCGCCAGGGTGGGATCGATGACCCGCTCCCCCGCCAGTACCTTGCGTACCGCCTGGGCCAGTTGAGCCGCCGGGGCGTCCTTGACGAGGAAGGCGTCGGCGCCCGACTCCATCGCGCTGCGGAGATAACCGGGGCGGCCGAAGGTCGTGAGGATCACGAGCTTCACCGACGGGAGTTCCTTGTGCAGCTGCGCCGCCGCCTCTATGCCCGTCGCGCCCGGCATCTCGATGTCCATGAGCGCCACGTCGATGTCGTGGGCGCGGGCCGCCGCCAGCACCTCGTCGCCGCGGGCCACTTGGGCGACGACCTCGATGTCGTCCTCCAGGCCGAGCAGGGCGGCCAGGGCCTCGCGGACCATCGACTGGTCCTCGGCGAGCAGGACCTTGATCGTGCGGCTCGTCATGTGGCGGATCCTACGTCGGCCGCGGAACCTGCGGGCACCCGGGCGACCAGCCGGAAGCCGTGCCGGGTGCCGGTGGCCTCCAGGGTGCCGCCGGCCTTCTCCAGGCGCTCGGTGAGACCGTTCAGACCGTTGCCCGGACCGTTGCCCGAGCCGCCCGAGCCGTCGTCCGCCACGGTGAGTTCGAGCCTCGGCCCGTCGAGGGTCTGGCGGTGCAGCAGCTCCACCGTGCAGCGCCGGGCCCCGCTGTGCCGTACGACGTTGGTGACCGCCTCGCGCAGCGCCCACGCGAGGGTCGACTCGCTCTCCTCGGGGACGCCGTCGAGGTCGGGTTCGGCGGGAAGCTGGGCGGTGACACCGGCCGCGGTCAGGGCGACCTGGGCGCCCGCCAGTTCGGCGGCGAGGCGGGGGCGGCGGTAACCGCTGACGGCCTCGCGCACGTCCACCAGTGCCTGGCGGCTGACCTGCTCGATGTCGCTGACCTGCTGGGCGGCCTTGTCGGGATGGTCGGGCAGCATCCGGCCGGCGAGCTCGCTCTTCAGCGTGATCAGGGACAGGGAGTGACCGAGGAGGTCGTGCAGGTCACGGGCCAGGCGCAGACGCTCCTCGTTCGCGGCCAGTTGGGCGACGGTCGCGCGGGCCTTGCGCAACTCCACGGTCGTGCGCACGAGTTGGCGAACGCCGGTCATGGAGTAGCCGACGAGCAGCACGACGAGGAACAGTCCCCAGGCCGAATCGAGGTCGGTCCGCAGGCCAACCAGCATCAGCGAGAGGGTGGTCGCCGGAATCGCCCAGTACGCGGCCCGGAGCGGGAAGGTCACGCCGCAGGCCACGGAGACGTACACGAACAGTCCGAGCCACGAGCCGCCGAGGCTCAGGGTCAGGACGACCGCGAGCAGCCAGAGCACGCCGACCAGGGCGCAGACCATCCGGCCGGGGAACGCCCGGCCCATGTTCCGGAAGACCAGCGCCAGATAGGTACCGGTGAAGACGGTCAGGCCCGCCCAGCCCGCCGCGGTGGCCGAACCGGTGTGGTGGCCGGAGGCAAGGTCGCGCACCGGTGAGCTGAGGAAGACCAGCCAGGGCACGATCCACACCAGCTTGCGTATGACCTCGCCCCGGTTGCGGGGCGGCCGGCCGATGCGCACCAGCCGCTCCGCCCGCGCTTCCTCGTCCCCGCGCAGCTCGTCCGTCATCGCGCTCACGCCTTCAACGTGTCCTTCCGGTACAGCCAGGCCGCTCCGCCCGCGAACAGGGCGAAGGAGACGGCCAGGACGGCGATGTCCTGTGCGTGCGGGGCGCGGCTCTGCTCGATGGCCTGCCCGAGGGCAGCGTACGCGTGCGTGGGCAGCCACTTGGCGATGTCCTGGAGCCACTGCGGGAAGGTCGTCGTCGGCATCCACAGGCCGCCCAGCATCGACAGTCCGAAGTAGGTGATCATCGTGATGGGGCGGACCGCGTCGCCGGTGGCGAGGTAGCCGATGGCCACGCCGAGCGCGGCGAAGACGAGGCTTCCGGCCCAGATCGCGCCGGTGAGCGCGAGCCACTGCCAGGCGTCCAGGCGTACGTCCTTCACGGTCGCGGCGACGGCGAACACGACCACGATCGAGGGCAGGCTCACCACGGCCGCGCTCGCCGTCTTCGCGAACACATAGCCGCGTCCCGGCAGCGGGGTCAGCCTCAACTGCCGTACCCAGCCGCCCTCGCGCTCCTTGGCGATGCGCTCGCTGTTGCCCATCAGGACGGCGGTCAGGGCGCCGAAGGAGGCCATCGAGACCATCATGTAGGTCGGCAGGGTCAGGCCCGTGCCGTCCACCTTCGACGTGCTGTCGGCGCTGCCCGCGATGAGCAGGAACAGCAGCGACGGGTACATCACCGAGAAGCACAGGAACTTGCGGTTGCGCAGGGCGCGGGTGAGTTCCAGCTTGATGAGGCTGTTCACTTCGACTTCGCCTCCTCGGCGGCGGTGATGGCGACGAAGGCCTGCTCCAGGCCGAGCCCGGCGACTTCGAGATTGCGGGGGTAGACGCCGAGTCCGTAGAGGGCGTGGACGGTCGCGTCGGCGTCGGTGGACTGGATGCGGACCGTCTGGCCGCTGGCCGCGGCGGAGCCGCTTTTCGACACAGTGATGGAGTTGAGGAACGGCAGAGCGCGCAGGGGCGCCTCGTCGATCGTGCCCTCCAGGTCGAAGGCGATCCTGCGGGCACCCGCCTTGGCCTTGATCTCGGCGGCCGTGCCGTCGGCCAGCAGGCGGCCCCGGTGCAGCACCAGCACCCGGTCGGCGATGGCGTCGGCCTCTTCGAGGTAGTGGGTGGCGAAGAGGACCGTACGGCCCTGGTCGGCCTGTTCGCGCATGGTGGCCCAGAAGGCCTGGCGGGTCGTGACGTCCATGCCGGTCGTGGGTTCGTCCAGGACGATCAGGTCGCTGTCGCCCGCGGTCGCGAGGGCGAAGCGGACGCGCTGGGCCTGACCACCGGAGAGCTTGTTGACCTTGCGGTCGGCGATCTGGGCGATGCCCGCGCGGGCGAGGACGTCGTTCGCCTTGTACGGCCTGGGATGCAGGTCGCAGGCGAGCCGTACCAGTTCGGCGACCGTCACCTCGTCCATCAGCCCGCCGCTCTGCAGCATCGCGCCCACGCGTCCGGCGACGATCGCCTCACGCGGGGTCGTGCCGAAGAGCCGGACGCTGCCGCTGTCGGGCTGCTTGAGGCCGAGCAGCAGGTCGAGGGAGGTGGACTTGCCGGCGCCGTTGGGGCCGAGCAGCGCCACGGTCTCCCCCGGCCGCAGGGTCAGGGTCAGTCCGTCCACGGCGCGTACCTCGCCGTAGGCCTTGCTCACCTGGTCGAACGCGACCACGGGGGCTGTCGTTGTCATACGGCCATGGTGGCTTCGCGGGTGCGGCCGCGGGCAGTGTCGGCCGTCCGGAGTGCCGCATGACAGATGTCATGTCGGGCGGCACTCCGGTGCGGTTTGCGCGGGTCGGTCAGCTCGGGTTCGTGTCGATGACGCCGATGCGCTGGGCCGCCGTCTTGCCGCGCAGCGCCTTGCCCAGCGCGGAGGCCACGTCCTGCGGCAGGACGTCACGCTTCCCGCTCGCGCCGTTGATCTTCACGCCGTCGAAGGTGGCGCCGTACGCGTTCTTGAGCGCCTCGAGGTTGTACGTCTCCACGAGCTTGCCGCCGACCGCCTTGAATCCGAGGATCTTCGGCAGGGACAGGGAGCCGAACGGGATGCTGTGCTGCGCGTCGGTCTGGATCGTGACGAGACCGGACATCGCGGGCTTCGCGAACTCCTTCATCATCCGATCGACCTCGGCGTTCGAGACCGACGGCTGCTTGGTGGTCGTCGGCAGCGTGACCGAGCCGGCGGTGCCGGTCTCCACCTGGGTGCGGTACGCGTCCTCGACCGCGGTGGTCGACCTGGCGACGTCGATGCCCTTGCCGGCCTTGCCGTAGACGGCGACGGCCTTGCCGTTGACGAACTTGATCGTGCCGTCGGTCGCCGAGCCGGCGCCACCCGAGGCGTCCTCCAGGGCAGCCTGGAGCTTCTCCTCGTCGACCGGCATGACCGGGTCGACAACACGGTGGTTGCCGAAGAGGGAGCCGATGACGGACACGGGGTTGTAGTCGCTCTTCGCGGCCGCGGCGACCGTGCCCTGATCGTCGAGCTGGAGCCCCGCCTGGTCCGGCTTGAGCGAGACGGTGTCGCCGCCGACCGACAGCTTCAGCGCCTTGTTCACGCGCTCGCCGAGGGCGTCGTCGAGCTTCTTGACGGCGTCGTCACGGGTGCCGCCGCCGATGTCCACGCCGAGCACGGTGGTGCCCTTGGGCACGTCGGAGCGGTTCATCAGGAGGCCGGCGCCGTAGGCACCGACGCCGAGGAGGACCACGGCGCCGCCGAGCAGGGCCACCTTGCTGCGGCCCTTCTTTTTCTTCTTCTTCGACGCGGCTGCCGGGGCTTCCTGCGACGCGGTGTCGGGCTTCGGGGGCGTACGGCCGTCGGTGCCCGGCCCGAAGGGGGCCTTCTGGGCGCCGGGCGGCACGACCGGGATGCCGCTGGTGACGGTGTGCCCGGAGACGTTGTCAGGGTTGCCGAAGCCGGGGGTGCCCGGTTCGGGTGCCGGCTTCTGCGGGGTGAGGATCGCGGTGTCGTCGCTCAGACCGCCTCCGGGGCCGAGGCCCGCGCCGGGGACACGACCGGGGCTGGGGGCACCGGGGCCGCCCGGGCGACCGTGCGTGCCGGGGCCGCCCTGGCCGGCCTGACCGCCGGGGATGCCTGGGCCACCGGGGCCGGCAATCCCGCCGGAGATTCCGGGGCCGCCGGGAGCGCCCTGGGCACCGGGACCGCGGGTGCCGCCCGGACCGCGGGAAGCGCCCGGGCCGCCGGGACCGCGTGCGCCAACCGGACCGCCCGGGCCACCGGGGCCGCCCTGACCGCCGGGTCCGCCCCGACCGCCGAAGCCGTCGGGACCGTTGAAGGACTCGCCGCCGAAGGACTCGGCCCCGGCGAAGGGGTCCGGTCCTGCGGGCGGCACGACCGGGCCGTCGCCGGTGACCGGACCGCCGGTCGGTCCCGTGGGGCCCTGGGGGCCGCCCGGGCCGCCGGGACCCTTCGGTCCGCCGAAGCCGCCGCCGTAGTCGATCTGGCCGCCCTGGCCGCCGTAGTCGATCTGACCGTTCTGCCCGCCGGGGCCACCCTGCGTGCCGAAGCCACTCTGCCCGTTCGGGCCGTCCTGACCGCCGGGGCCGGCGAACCCGCCCTGGCCGTTCAAAGCGTCCTGGCCGCTCTGGCCGTTCCGGCCGCCGAACCCAGCCTGGCCGTTCAGGCCGTCCTGGCCGCCGTACCCGCCCTGGCCGTTCTCGTGGTTCGGGACGCCGGAGCCGTTGCCGTTCTCCGCGAAGTACGGGAGGTCGTCGCGGCGGGGTTCGGAGCCGCGCTGGCCGCCTCCCAGCGGGCCGCCGTTCAGGGCCTCGGTGACGTCGAAGGAGCCTGTGCCGCCGCCGTGGCCGGGGGCCACCGGGCCGCCGGTCGCGCCCGTGAGCCCGGCGCCGTTCGTGCCGCCCGAGCGGGAACCGCCGGGCACGCTCATGGAGCCGACCACGCCACCGGGCCGACCCGCCCC
>NZ_MJAH01000038.1 GCF_001746295.1 Streptomyces sp. LUP47B
CGTGTCCTCGGGCGCCGGCTGCGGCCGCTGTGCCGCGCGCGCGGGACGCAGCCCCGCACGCCGCCGTACGGTCTCCACGGCCGCCGCGTCCAGCAACGCCACCGGTGCTTCGGGACCGGGCGCGACGCCGGGCGGCGTACGGCGGGCGGTGCCGAGCAGCGCCGAGGTGACGAGCTCCTCCCAGGCGTCCGGCGCGGGAGCGGAGATCTTGTCCATTGGGTTCCTTTCCGTCCGGTCGGGTGCCCGGTCGATTCCGTTCAGCACAGCAGCACCGCCTCGCCCGCCCCCTCCGGCCAGGCCGTCAGCGGGGTGAAGCCGCGGTGGCCGCACTCCCCGAAGACCTTGACCGGGGCACCGCCCGAGAGCGCGACCAGGCGCCACAGGCCCGGGCGGGAACGGGCGGAGGCGGTGATCGGCAGAGCCGAGTCGCCCTCGGCGTCCATCAGTTGCCATGAGTCGCCGTCCGGGGCCGGTATCACCCGGTCCAGAGTCACGGGGACGGAGTCCAGCCACGGGTCGTCCCGCAGTGCGTCGCCGTAGCGGGCGGCCGCCTGTTCGGTCGTCACTCCCGGCGGCCGGGTCGCCGTGGGCGTGGGCGGTGCGAACTGCTCGCCGAGCGCCGCCCGCAACTGACCGGTACCGGGATAGGCGGTCACCTCCGCCTCCAGCTCGAGACCCACCGGCAACGCCAGCTCGGGGGCGCGGCCGGCGGCGCCGTAGGAGAGGAGCAGCGCCGTGCGGCCCGAGTCCGTGCCGTGCAGCCAGATCCGGCGGGTCGTCAGACGGGTGTCCGCCGTGTCGTACTGGGCGAGGACCAGCCAGCGGTCCCGTATCGCGGGGCCGTCCGCGGAGGCGGGCAGGCCGATCCGGGAACGGACCGTCGACGCGAGGCCGTCCGGCAGCCGCTCGCGGCGCAGCCAGCCCTGGTCGAGGAGGTGGATGAGGGCGCACTCCTCCAGCAGCCGCACCGGCCAGCCCGGACCGGACGAGGGGATCGCGCCCAACTCCCGCACCCGGGCGGCGAGTCCCGGTGCCTGCGCGTCGACCATGCGGGCCGCCGTCTCCTCCCACATGCCGTACCCCGCCTGCTCCGCCCCCGCCAGGCCGCCGCGCAGCAGGTCCGTCAGGCGCTGCTCCAGCTCCGTCGCACCCGCCGTGATCCGCACGGCCCGGCGCTCCGCCCTGCGCCGCGCCGCCTCCGGATCACCGGACCCGGCGGCGGAACCGGCCGCGCCCGCCGTCCGCTTCTCCTGTGCGCGCTGCCGTCTCCCCTCTGTCCACTGCTCCGCCCAGTCCGGCGGCGGCCCCGGCGGCACCGCTCCCTCCCCGCCTGCCCAGAGCAGCAGCAGCCCGAGCGCGTGCTTGCACGGGAACTTGCGGCTCGGACAACTGCACTTGTACGCGGGCCCCGTAGCGTCCGCGATGTCGATGACCGTCTGATACGGCTTGCTGCCAGTGCCCTTGCACAGCCCCCACACCGTCCCCTCGTCGGAACTCCCCGCCTCGGACCATGGCCCGGCCGCGCCGAGTTTGCTTCCCGCTTTGCGTGACGAGGCGTCAGGCGCCAGTGCCAGCACCTGATCCGCCGTCCAGCGCACCCCCTGCTGAGTCATGACATCGAAGGTAGATCCCCCCACTGACAATCGGCCGCGAGCCGGTCGTCGTGAGCACGTTTCCGCAGGTGGGATCGCATTGTCAGTGGCGTGGTGCACGGTTGGTGACAGATCCGAACCGGCCGAGCTGGAGGGGGCCTCAGCCATGACTGTGTCTGTTGAACCGATGTCCGTCGTACCGAAGCAGGGGGAGCCGGACGAGGCGTTGCGGCCGCATGCCGAGGATGCCTTCGCCGGTGAACTTGCCGCGCTGGCCGCGCAGGACGAGCGCCCGCGCCCGGCCCGCTGGAAGCTGTCGCCGTGGGCGGTGGCGACCTACCTGCTCGGCGGCACCCTGCCGGACGGCACGGTGATCACTCCGAAGTACGTGGGCCCGCGCCGGCTCGTCGAGGTCGCCGTCACGACCCTCGCCACCGACCGCGCCCTGCTCCTGCTGGGCGTGCCCGGCACCGCGAAGACCTGGGTCTCCGAGCACCTGGCCGCGGCGGTCAGCGGCGACTCGACCCTGCTCGTGCAGGGCACGGCGGGCACCCCGGAGGAGGCGATCCGCTACGGCTGGAACTACGCCCAGCTGCTCGCCAACGGCCCGAGCCGCGACGCCCTCGTGCCCAGCCCCGTGATGCGGGCCATGGCGGAGGGGATGACGGCCCGGGTCGAGGAGCTGACCCGTATCCCTGCCGACGTGCAGGACTCGCTGATCACCATCCTGTCCGAGAAGACGCTGCCGATACCGGAGCTGGGCCAGGAGGTGCAGGCGGTCCGGGGCTTCAACCTCATCGCCACGGCCAACGACCGCGACCGTGGGGTCAACGACCTCTCCAGCGCCCTGCGCCGCCGTTTCAACACGGTCGTGCTGCCGCTGCCGGAGAGTGTCGAGGCGGAGGTCGACATCGTCTCGCGCCGCGTCGACCAGATCGGCCGTTCCCTCGACCTGCCGGCCGCGCCCGACGGTGTCGCGGAGATCCGTCGCGTCGTGACGGTCTTCCGCGAGCTGCGCGACGGGATGACCTCCGACGGCCGTACGAAGCTCAAGTCGCCCAGCGGCACGCTGTCGACGGCCGAGGCCATCTCAGTCGTCACCAACGGTCTCGCCCTCGCCGCCCACTTCGGCGACGGCGTCCTGCGGGCCGGAGACGTCGCCGCGGGCATCCTCGGCGCCGTCGTCCGCGATCCGGCGGCCGACCGGGTCATCTGGCAGGAGTACCTGGAGGCGGTCGTTCGCGAGCGGGACGGCTGGAAGGACTTCTACCGGGCTTGCCGGGAGGTGAGCGCGTGAACGAGGACCTGAGGCGGGGCCGCACGGGCGGGCAGCCGGGCGGATGCCGTGCGGACATGTGGGCGGGTGGCCGCTTGCCGTCCCTGGGCGTACGGGGTGTCGGGGGCGGTGGCGGGGCTCTGGTACGGAGCGCCGGGGATGGCGCCGGGGCTTGGGTTCGGACGCCGGGGATGGTCGGGAGGGCTCCGGTTCGGACTGCCGGGGTCGTCGAGGCAAGGGGGACGGGTGTGACGGGGCTTGAGCGGGACGGCGGCGAAGGCGGGATCGGGACGGTCGTCGAGGACGACTCCAAGTGGCCTCGCAGGGGAGGGGGACGGTGTGACGGGCGTGAGTGAGGTCGGGAGCGGGGGGACCGCCGGCCGCGGAAGGTTCGGGAGCGAGGAGGCGGGTGGCTCCCGGGGGTCCGGGACTGCGGGGACGTCTGATGGCGGCGGGTCGGGAAGTGGGGGCGGGGTGCCGGGGAGCGAAGGGGAGAGGGGCCCTCGCGCGTCAGCCGGAGCGGGAATGGATGCAGGCGGTGAGTCCGGGAGCGGGGGTGTGACCGGCGGCGGTGTTCACGGAAGCCGGGAGGCCGGTGCGGGGCCGTTGCTGCTGGGGGTGCGGCATCACGGGCCGGGGTCGGCGCGGTCCGTGCGGGCGGCGTTGGACGCGGCCCGGCCCCGGGTCGTGCTGATCGAGGGGCCGCCCGAGGCAGACGCGTTGATCCCGCTGGCCGCCGAGGAGGACATGCGGCCACCGGTGGCTCTCCTCGCCCATGCCGTGGACGAGCCCGGCCGTTCGGCGTTCTGGCCGCTCGCCGAGTTCTCCCCGGAGTGGGTGGCGATCCGCTGGGCGCTGGACCACGAGGTCCCGGCTCGATTCATCGACCTGCCGGCGACGCACACGTTGGCGTGGGGAAGGGACGAAGGGGACGGGGGCCAGGCGGGCCGACCGGACGACCCCGTCGGCGAGATCCCGGAGACGGGTCCGTCCGAGGCGCCCTCGGACGCTCACGGCACCGTCCCGTCCGGCGAGGACGCTGTGGATGACGAGCCTCCCCCTCACGTCGCCGTCCGTGTCGATCCGCTCGGTGTGCTCGCCGAGGCCGCCGGATACGACGATCCCGAGCGGTGGTGGGAGGACGTCGTGGAGCACCGGGGCACGGGGCGCGGGGACGTGTTCGAGCCGTTCACCGTGCTGGAAGAGGCGATGGGGGTGCTGCGCGAGACGTACGGAACCGGCGGACATGACCGGGACCGCGTGCGCGAGGCGTACATGCGGCTCCAAATCCGTGCGGCGCAGCGGGAGTTCGGGGACGACGTGGCCGTGGTGTGCGGCGCCTGGCACGTCCCCGAGCTGCGGCGGAAGAGCACGGTCGCCGCCGACAAGGCCCTGTTGAAGGGGCTCCCCAAGGTCAAGGCGGACATGACGTGGGTGCCGTGGACGTACCGCAGGCTCTCGCGGCACAGCGGCTACGGCGCGGGGATCGACTCGCCCGGCTGGTACGGGCACCTGTTCGGTGCGCCGGACCGGCCCGTCGAGCGGTGGCTGACCAAGGTGGCCGGGCTGCTGCGGGACGAGGACCGGATCGTGTCCCCGGCACACGTCATCGAGGCCGTGCGGCTGGCCGAGACCCTGGCGGCGATGCGTGGCCGTCCCCTGCCCGGCCTGAGCGAGACGACCGACGCGGTGCGGGCGGTGATGTGCGAGGGCTCGGACGTGCCGTTGGCGCTGGTGCACGACCGGCTGGTGGTGGGGGACGTTCTGGGGGAGGTGCCGCAGGCGGCGCCCGCGGTGCCGTTGCAACGCGACCTCGACCGGATCCAGCGGCGGCTTCGGCTCCGACCGGAGGCACTGGAGCGGGAGTTGGAGCTCGACCTGCGCAAGGAGAACGACGCCGAGCGCAGCAGGCTGCTGCACCGGCTGCGGCTGCTGGGCGTGGCCTGGGGTGAGCCGGCGGCCTCGCGGGGGAGCACGGGCACGTTCCGGGAGACATGGCGGCTGAGGTGGGAGCCGGAGCTGTCGGTGCGGGTCGCCGAGGCGGGAGTGTGGGGCACGACCGTGCTCGCCGCCGCGACGGCCAAGGCGGAGGCGGACGCCGTCTCCGCGTCGGGACTCGCCGACGTCACCGCTCTCGCCGAGCGCTGTCTGCTGGCCGAACTCCCGGACGCCCTGCCCACGGTGATGCAGATTCTCGCCGACCGCGCCGCGCTGGACGCGGACGTCGGGCATCTCGCTCAGGCGCTGCCGGCCCTCGTCCGTTCCCTGCGCTACGGCGATGTGCGCGGCACCGGCACCGGCGCGCTGACGGAGGTCGCCGCGGGCCTCGCCGAGCGGGTCTTCGTCGGTCTGCCCCCGGCCTGTGCCGCGCTCGACGCGGAGGCGGCGGAGGAGATGCGCCGTCATGTGGACGCGGTCCATGGGTCGGTGGGGCTACTGGCTGAGGTGGCGTCCCCGGCACAGCACCCGCCGGGGATTTCAGGGCAGCAGGGTGGCGGCGACGCGAACGGCCCGTCAGCGACCGTAACGGGGAAGGACGATCAGGGCGCCGCAACGGCCGTACCGGGACAGGGTCTTCCCGCCGCCACCGCCGTGTCCGGGCCGGACGACAGGGGGGATGCAACGAGTCCGGCTCACCGCGGTCTCCGTGGCCGTTGGCTGGCCGTGCTCAAGGTGTTGTCCCTGCGGGACACCGTGCCCGGTGTCATTCGGGGGCGGGCTGTGCGGCTGCTGCTGGACGACGGGGAGCTGGCGCACGACGAGGCGGCGCGGCTCATGGGTCTCGTGCTGTCGCCGGGGACGGCGCCGGGGGACGCGGCCGCGTGGATCGAGGGTTTCGTCGGCGGTGGGTCCGGCGGCGGGATGCTTCTCGTGCACGACGAGCGGCTGCTCGGACTTGTCGACGCATGGCTGACCGGAGTGCCGGCGGAGGCGTTCACCGATGTGCTTCCGCTGCTGCGGCGCACGTTCTCGGCGTACGAGCCGGGAGTACGCCGGACCCTCGGCGAACTGGTACGGCGAGGGCGGGGACAGCGGGGGAGTGCGGCGGGGGCCGGGGCTGGGATACCGGGTTTCGGGGCCGACCTCGACGGCGACCGGGCGGACGCCGTGCTGCCGGTGATGCGGCTGCTGCTCGGCCTGGACGACGACCACGACGACGATTTGGCGAGCGCCGACGACAACGACCTTGCGGGGGTGGCGGGATGACGACCGAGGTAGCGGGGACACCCGGAGGCGGAGGCGGAGGCGGCAGGACAGCCGTCGCTGTCGGGGACGGGCGCGGAGACGCGTCCGGGCACAGGACCGGGTTCTGGGCGAAACACGATCCGGTGATGAGCGTGGCCGCCGTGGTCCCGCTCTGGGACCGGTTCCGGACGGGGGCACGGGGATGACGACCGAACCGAACGACCTGACGACGACGGAGACGACGGAGACGACGGAGACGACGGATCGGGTCAGGAGCCCGCGCCCGCAGACGAATCCAGCGTGGCGTCCGAGCAAGGGCCAGGCGTCGGATCCGACCGCGAAGTCACCGACGTATCCCGTACGGGATGCCGCCGACGACCGGACGACGGATGCGGCGGAAGGTGCGGCCGCGGCCTCGGCACCGGCCCCGGCGTTGGTGCCGGTCAATGCCCGCGCAGCCGCCTCCTCCTCCACGGCCCCCTCCGACGAGCGGCTGCGGCGTTGGCGGCTCGTGCTGGGTGGGGAGGCGGCCGATGGGACCGGGTGCGTGCTCGGTGGGCAGGATGCCGCGATGGACGGGGCGTTGACCGCGCTCTACGGCAGGGGGGACGGGAAGGGGCAGGCGGGGAAGGACCGTTCGGCGGGCCTTGGGGCCTCGGCGCCGTCCGTGGCGCGGTGGCTCGGGGACATCCGGACGTACTTCCCCTCGTCCGTCGTCCAGGTGATGCAGCGGGACGCCATCGACCGGCTCGGGCTGTCCACCCTGCTCCTCGAGCCGGAGATGCTGGAGGCGGTGGAGGCCGACGTGCACCTGGTCGGCACGCTGCTGTCGCTCAACAAGGCGATGCCGGAGACGACGAAGGAGACGGCACGGGCGGTCGTGCGCAAGGTCGTCGAGGACCTGGAGAAGCGGCTCGCGACTCGTACCCGCGCCACGCTCACCGGTGCCCTCGACCGCAGCGCCCGGATCAACCGACCGCGCCACCACGACATCGACTGGAACCGCACGATCTCGGCCAACCTCAAGCACTACCTCCCCGAGTACCGGACGATCGTGCCGGAGCGGCTGATCGGATACGGCCGGGCCTCCCGGTCGGTGAAGAAGGAGGTCGTCCTGTGCATCGACCAGTCGGGGTCCATGGCGGCATCCGTCGTCTACGCGTCCGTGTTCGGAGCGGTGCTGGCCTCCATGCGGTCGATCGACACGCGGCTCGTCGTCTTCGACACGGCGGTCGTCGACCTCACCGACCAGCTCGACGACCCGGTGGACGTGCTGTTCGGTACCCAGCTCGGCGGCGGCACGGACATCAACCGGGCGCTGGCGTACTGCCAGTCGCAGATCACCCGGCCCGCCGAGACGGTGATGGTGCTGATCAGCGACCTCTACGAGGGCGGCATACGCCACGAGATGCTCAAGCGGGTTGCGGCGATGAAGGCGTCCGGGGTGCAGTTCGTGACGTTGCTCGCGCTGTCGGACGAGGGGGCGCCCGCCTACGACCGGGAACACGCGGCCGCGCTGGCCGCGTTGGGCGCACCGGCCTTCGCCTGCACGCCGGACCTGTTCCCGGAGGTGATGGCGGCGGCCATCGAGAAGCGGCCGCTTCCGATACCCGACCCGGCGTGAACCCGGGTTGCCCGTTGGTGATTTGTCGACCAGGTGACCTGCGGCTTCGCCCAGCAAAACGGACATGACTACGCATCGGTAACAGGGGGCTTGCGCGACCTCGGGCACCCCGTGCGAGGATCGGCTTCTCCACAGTCTTCACCCTTCCCCACCGTTTCCCTTTCGCCTCTGTTCCGTTCCATTCCATTCCGGTTCGCTTCGTTCCGTCGTACGGAAGGACCCGCCCCCTCTTGACCTGGTCAGCAGCCCTTCCCGGTGCCGCGGTGCGCGTGCTGCGCGCGGCGTTCGGGCGGCGTGCGCTGCAAGTGGGGATGCTGGTGGGCGGGTTGTTCGTGCTCGGCTTCCTCTGCGGGGAGCAGGCACAGGCGGCCGACGGCATCGGGGCGTTGCCGGGGAAGACGGTCGGTCAGCTGGTGAAACCGCCGACCGAGCCGAGGGCCAAGGACACCGCCACACCAAAGGACACCGCCACACCCGCGTTCACGGACACGGCAAAGGGCAGCTCTCCCCAGCAGGTCGCTTCCAAGCCCGACGCCGACGCCCTTACTGACCCGGCCGACGACAAGGTTCTCCGTCCGGTGGTCGAGGACGTCGTCGGGGCCGTGGCCGGCGGTGTCGTGCGGCCCGTCGGTGATCTGGTCGAGACGGTGACCACGGGGTTGACCGAGACGGTCGGGATACCGGCGGGGTCCACCCTGCCGACGCTGCCGTCGCTCCCGGAGCCCCCGTCGTGGCCGACCCTGCCCACGGTGCCGGGTGTCCCGACGGTGCCGGGCCTGCCCGGGATCCCGAGCCAGACTCTGCCCGCGCCCGCGCCGGTCACCTCGGCGCCGCAGCCCCAGCCGGGGGCTCACGCGGCGACGAAGCCGGCCGGCGACGAGGGCTCCGCGGGCGACGACGCCGTCTACGGGCCGCGGCTCGCCGGACACGGCACCGTGACCGAGGCCGCCGCACACCCCTCCGCCCACCGCACCACCACCTCCGCCGCCCACGCGCCCGCGCACCAGGCGCCCTCCGACAACCAGGGCGGAGCCCTGGGCGGCAAGTCGGCAGTGGACAACGGCTCGTCGCGACACGGCGACGCGTATGCCGTCACCCTCGACAACCGGGCGCCGCTGCGGCTCGTGCCCGGCGCTGCCGCGAGCGTCGACGTGGCCGGGACCCGGGACAGGCACCGGGACATCCCCGTCTTCCCCGGCTAGGGCAGACCTTCCCCCGTCGCTGACCTGCCGCGCGGGGGCGGAACAGGTCTGCCCCAGCCGTTCGGACACCCCCCAGTCTTCTCAGCTCTCCGGACGGATCCCCCCTGGAGCCTCGTGGCTCCGGATGTCCCCATGCCTCTCCAGGCCCCCCAAGATCCAGGGATCTGACGCACTCATGAACAAGAACATCCGCCGTTCCATCGTCATAGCCGCCGGTGTCACCGGTGCGTGGGCACTCGGTTCCGCCGTGGCCAGCGCGGACGAGCTCCCGGCCGCCTCCCTCTCCGCCACGGACACGGCGACGGACACCGCGTCCGGCACCGCGTCCGACACGCACACCACGGTCACCGACACCCTCGCCACGGTCACCGACACACTCGACGGCACGGTCGACGGCGTCGTCTCCGACGTCACCACCGCCGTCGCCGACACCACCGGCACCGCGCAGCAGGTGACCACCGCCGACACCGCCGAGCAGGTCCGCCGCCACGCAGACGCGAAGGTCACGGTCCCGCAGGTGTCCCAGGCCGCCGAGGCCAAGGCGTCCAAGGTGAAGGGCGCCGCGGCCATCCAGGGCGCGAAGGCGGCCCGGGCCGCGCAGGCCGAGGCGAAGGCCAACGCCGCGCAGGCCGCCGCCGTCAAGGCCTCCGACGTCGCCGCGCCCACCACGCCGAGCGCACCCACCGCTCCCCAGCACGGCGTCGACTACCTCTTCGGTCCCCTCTCGGCCTTCGCTCCCGAGGTGGAGCGAGCCCTGGCCGGCGCCCAGACGAAGCTGCAGGGCGTCCAGTCGGCGGCCCGTTCTCAGGCGCAGGGCGTCGACGGCGTCGTACGGACGAAGAAGCAGCACACCGTCGCGGGCGCGGGCCGCACCGCGGCGGGCGCTACTGGCGCTGCGCACACCACGCTCGCCGGAGCGCAGGGCCGGATCGCCGGCGTCTCCGCCACGGCCGGGGCAGAGGCCACCGCCGCCACGGCCACCGCCGAGGGCACGGTCTCCTCCGTCCCGAGCCACCTCACGGGCACGGTGGACGGCGTCCGTCGGCAGGCCCTCGGCACCGTCGCGGGCGTCCCCGGGACCGTCGCCCCCGTCGTCGACCAGACGGTCGCCTGGGTCGTCCCGCCCGTCGTGACCGACGCCGTGGACGGAGTGGTGCCGGTCGCCGCGCAGGCGGTGGACGGTGTCGTGCCGGTCGCCGAAGGGGTGGTGCCCGCCGTCGGGCGGACCGTTGGCGGGGTGACCCCGGTCGCCACCGGCGCGGTGGGCGGCGTGACGCCCGTCGCCGAAGGGACCGTGGGCGGGGTCGCGCAGACCGCCGGGCACGCCGTGGGTGCCGCGACCGCGCTGGCGTACGGGGTCGTCGGGGACGTGTCCCCGGTCGCGGGCGGCGCCGTCCAGGGCGTGCGGCCCGTCGTCGGCGGCGCGGTCGCCGGAGTCGGGGGGATCCAGCAGGGCGTGGCCGCGTACGCCACCGGCACGGTCGCCGGCGTGCTCCCGGTCGTCGACGGCGTCGTCGCAGACGTGCCGCCCTACGCCACCGGCCTCGTCGGGCAGGTCGCGCAGGACACCACCGACGCCGTACTGCCCCCGGTCGTGAACACCGCCGTGCACGGCGTGGTGCCGGTCGCCGGCCAGGCCGTCACGGACGCGACCACCCTGGCGTACGGCGTCACGCGGGACGTCCACCCGTTCGCGACCGGAGTGGTCGGCGACGTCGCGCCGCTCGCATACGGCGTGGCCGGCCACACCACCGACCTGGCATACGGCGTGACGGGCGAGGTCCCGGCCTTCGCGCACGGTGTCACCGGAGCGGTCCAGCCGGTCGTCGACACCGTCACCCGTACGGCCGAGCCGGTCGTCGGCAGCGCCACGACGCTGGCGTACGGCGTGACGGGAGACGTCACGCCCTTCGCGTACGGCGTCGTCGGCGAGGCCGCTCCCCTCGTCGGGCAGGTCGGCCCCTTCGCCGGGGATCTGACCGGGACCCTTCAGGACACCGCCGGACCGCTCGCCGGGCACGCCGTCGCCGGCGTCCAGGGCGTGGCCGAGTCCCTCACCCCGGGTGACGCGCGGGACATGCGGTACCGCGCCTGACCGTCACCCGCCGAACGACTCCGTGAGGTGACGGGCCCCGGACGGCCGAAAGCCGTCGGTCTGTTCTGCCGGAACCTCACGGGCGGGGCGAAGCGGTCCCCATTGGGGTGGGGATCGACCGCCCAGGGCCCCTTGAAGAAGGGGCCGCACAAGGGGCCTCACCGGGTCGACCCCAACCCGGTGAGGCCCTTCCCCATGCCTCGCCCGCGTGTCCCGGCGCCCTCACACGCGGCACGCCGTGCCAGTGAGCGCGGCATCATGTGACAGGTATCACCGCTCAGGTGTGACCCTCGATTTAGGGGCCTCCCGCAAGCAGCGATAACCTGCGAGACGGACATGCCGCGCGCTCGGACACCGTGTGCGCCTCCCTTGTGACAGACACGGTCGGACGTCACGTTGCCCTCGCGGCACGCCCACGCAGACAACGAACCGCGAGATCACTGATAGGGACGGAAGCGCGTGGACCTGTTCGAGTACCAGGCGAGGGACCTCTTCGCCAAGCACGATGTACCGGTGCTGGCCGGTGAAGTCATCGACACGCCTGAGGCGGCCCGCGCAGCCACCGAGCGCCTCGGTGGCAAGTCCGTCGTCAAGGCCCAGGTGAAGGTCGGCGGCCGTGGCAAGGCCGGTGGCGTGAAGCTCGCCGCCACCCCGGACGAGGCCGTCGCCCGCGCGACGGACATCCTCGGCATGGACATCAAGGGCCACACGGTCCACAAGGTGATGCTCGCCGAGATGGCTCCGGAGATCGTGGAGGAGTACTACGTCTCCTTCCTCCTCGACCGTGCCAACCGCACCTTCCTCTCCATCGCGTCCGTCGAGGGCGGCATGGAGATCGAGGAGGTGGCGGAGACCCGACCCGAGGCCGTCGCCAAGACGCCCATCGACGCCAACGTGGGCGTGACCCCCGAGGTCGCCCGCCAGATCGTCGAGGCCGCGAACTTCCCGGCCGAGGTCGCCGACAAGGTCGCCGACGTGCTGGTCAAGCTCTGGAAGACCTTCATCGAAGAGGACGCCCTCCTCGTCGAGGTCAACCCGCTGGCCAAGGTCGCCTCCGGTGACATCCTCGCCCTCGACGGCAAGGTGTCGCTGGACGAGAACGCCGAGTTCCGCCACCCCGACCACGAGGTGCTCCAGGACAAGGCCGCGGCCAACCCGCTCGAGGCCGCCGCCAAGGAGAAGAACCTCAACTACGTCAAGCTCGACGGCGAGGTCGGCATCATCGGCAACGGCGCGGGTCTCGTCATGAGCACCCTGGACGTCGTCGCGTACGCCGGTGAGGCGCACGGTGGCGTCAAGCCCGCCAACTTCCTCGACATCGGCGGCGGCGCGTCCGCGGCCGTGATGGCGAACGGCCTGGAGATCATCCTGGGCGACCCCGACGTCAAGTCGGTCTTCGTCAACGTCTTCGGCGGCATCACCGCGTGCGACGAGGTCGCCAACGGCATCGTGCAGGCGCTGCAGCTGCTCGCGGACAAGGGCGAGGACGTCACCAAGCCCCTCGTCGTCCGCCTCGACGGCAACAACGCCGAGCTGGGTCGCAAGATCCTCTCCGACGCCAACCACCCGCTGGTGCAGCGCGTGGACACCATGGACGGCGCGGCCGACAAGGCCGCCGAGCTCGCGGCTGCGAAGTAAGGAAGAGGGACAGATACAGCCATGGCTATCTTCCTCAACAAGGACAGCAAGGTCATCGTCCAGGGCATGACCGGTGCCACGGGCATGAAGCACACCAAGCTCATGCTGGCCGACGGCACCAACATCGTCGGTGGCGTGAACCCCCGTAAGGCGGGCACGTCCGTCGACATCGACGGCAACGAGATCCCGGTCTTCGGCACGGTCGCCGAGGCGATCGAGAAGACGGGCGCCAACGTGTCCGTCCTCTTCGTACCGCCGGCCTTCGCCAAGGCCGCCGTCGTCGAGGCCATCGACGCCGAGATCCCCCTCGCGGTCGTCATCACCGAGGGCATCGCGGTCCACGACTCGGCCGCGTTCTACGCGTACGCCGTGTCGCAGGGCAACAAGACCCGGATCATCGGCCCGAACTGCCCCGGTCTCATCACCCCGGGCCAGTCGAACGCCGGCATCATCCCGGGCGACATCACCAAGCCGGGCCGCATCGGTCTGGTCTCGAAGTCCGGCACGCTGACGTACCAGATGATGTACGAGCTGCGGGACATCGGCTTCTCGTCCGCCGTCGGCATCGGTGGCGACCCGATCATCGGTACGACGCACATCGACGCGCTCGCCGCGTTCGAGGCCGACCCCGACACCGACCTGATCGTCATGATCGGTGAGATCGGCGGCGACGCCGAGGAGCGTGCGGCCGCGTTCATCGCGGAGAACGTGAAGAAGCCGGTCGTCGGCTACGTCGCGGGCTTCACCGCGCCCGAGGGCAAGACCATGGGCCACGCCGGCGCCATCGTCTCCGGTTCCTCCGGCACGGCCGCCGCGAAGAAGGAGGCCCTCGAGGCCGCCGGCGTCAAGGTCGGCAAGACGCCCACCGAGACGGCGAAGCTGGCGCGGGAGATCCTGGCCGGCTGAACAGGTATTCAGCTGCACGTCTGATGGGCTCGCTCCGTGGGTTGGAGCGGGCCCATCGGCGCGTCACGGGGGGCGGTCCGGTCGTCGGGCGTGTGCGGGTGCGTTGTGGCTGGTCGCGCAGTTCCCCGCGCCCCTAGGTGGGTACAGCTGGGCATGCGTCGACCGCACCGACTCAGGGGCGCGGGGAACTGCGCGACCAGCCCCCCACCGGCCGCAGTCAACGACCCACCGGTACAAGCCTCTCCGGACCGCTAGCCGTCTCCTCCCGCAGCTTCTTCCGCAGTTTCGTCTCCGCCTCCGACAGCGCCCCCGGCGCCACCCGCGCCGGCACCCCCTGCACCTCCGCCCCCGGCGCGATCGGCGGCTCGTAGTGCGTCGGAGCCGTCCGCACGGTGAGCGCCGTCGTGCCGATCAGCGTGACCGTGAACGCGATCGCGGCCCTGGTCCAGAAGCGTGCCCGGCGCTCACTCGCGGTCCGCACCGCGGGCGGCTGCGCGGCACGCAACCGCTCCCTGGAGGCCAGCGAGACCAGGCGCTCGTGCAGCTCGGACGGGTCGGCCAGGTCGGGAAGCCGTGCCGCGATCGTCGAGCGCGCGTTCATCAGCCGGTTCGCCGTCGCCGGAGTGCTCGCCTCCGTCTCCGCCGCCATCTCCGGAAGATCGAGGCCCACGCCGTCGTACAGCAGGAGGGTGCGCCGCTGTGACGGCGGGAGTTCCAGGAGTACGGCCATGAGCGCGCGGTCGGACGGGTCGGCGACGGGTTCCTCGGGGCTGCGGTGGCGGGGGCGGAAGCGGTGCCAGGGAGAGAGGGCGTACTCGTACGTCATGACCCGTACCCAGCCCGCCGGGTCCCGGTCCACCGCCACCTCGGGCCAGCGCTGCCAGGCGAGTTGGAACGCCCGCTCGACCGACTCGCGGGCGAGCTCACGTCGGCCGGTGAGCAGGTAGGCCTGCCGGACGAGCGCGGGGGCGCAGAACGCGTAGAGCGCGTCGAAGGCCTGAGCGGGTGTCAGGGGGGTGCCGGGGAGCTCCTCGTGCTCCTGCTGAGGAACCGTCACAAGGCGCCCCTTCGTACGAAAAAGTACATAGATGTATATTGAGCGACACATCGGAGGTTCGCCTGTTACGACGGGAAAGCGCGTGTCGTTGGGAGCATGGCGGTCGTGATCCAGATGACCGCTCGCCGAACCTCGTTGTCGCCCCTGATCGCCCGCGTGCGCGACCGAACGCCCGGCTTGGCCGCCGGCCTCCTGGGTGGTGCGGTGGCCGCCGGGCTGGGGCTCGGTTCGTTCGCCGTGCTCGTGATCATGCTGTGGATCAGCTCGCCGTATCCCGACAGCGGTCCGGGTGGCGCGCTGCAGGTGGCCGCGGCGCTGTGGCTGCTCGCGCACGGGGTCGAGCTGGTCCGGACGGACACGCTCTCCGGGGTTCCGGCGCCCGTGGGCGTCACCCCGTTGCTGCTACTGGCGCTGCCGTTGTGGCTGGTGCACCGGGCGGCGCGGGACGCGGCCTCGGAGGACGAGGAGTCGCCGACGGCTTCCGGGCGGGCCGCGTGGGCGGGGGTCGTGCTCGGGTACCTTCCGGTCGCCGCGGCCGCCGCACTGTACGCCTCCGGCGGTGCGCTGCGGCCCTCCTGGGTGTGGACCTGTGTGTGCCTGCCGGCCCTCGTCATGGGCGCGGCCGGTGCGGGGGTGTGGACGGCGTACGGCCGTCCCTCCGACGCCGTCGACGGAGTGCTGGTGCTGCTGCCCCCGGCGATGCGGCGGCATGTCCTCGGGGTGGAGGCCCGGGCCCGGCTCGCGGTGGCGGCACGAGCCGCGGGCGCCGGGATCTCCGTGCTCGTCGGGGGCGGGGCGGTGTTGCTGGGCGTGGCGCTGGTGGCGCACGGCACGGCGACGCGGGGCTCCTTCCTGCAGCTGACGGAGGGCTGGTCGGGACGGTTCGCCGTCCTGCTGCTGTGTCTGGCGCTGGTGCCGAACGCCGCGGTGTGGGCGGCTGGTTACGCCGTCGGACCCGGGTTCGTCCTTGGTGCGGGGCATGTGGTGGGGCCGCTGTCCTCGGATCCGGCGCCGATGCTGCCGCCGTTCCCGCTGCTGGCCGCGGTGCCGGAAGCGGGACCCGGGGAGCCGGCGCACTGGGCGGCGGGCGCGGTACCGGTGGTGGCCGGGGCGGTGGTCGGGTGGTTCGTGGGACGGGCCCCGGCCGCGGGACGGTCGCGGACGGCGGGTGCGGTGTGCTGGGCGGCGGTGCTGTGCGCCGCGGCGGTCGCCGTGCTGGCCGCGCTGGCCGGCGGGCCGCTGGGGGTGGGGACGCTGGCCCGGTTCGGGCCGGTGTGGTGGCAGGTGGGCGGAGCGGTGGTGGGCTGGATCGCGGGGGTGGGGCTTCCGGTGGCGCTGGCGGTACGGGCCTGGCGGAACCGCTCGCGAGGCGGGCCACGGCAGCGGGTGCCGTCGGTACCCAGCCTCTCGCGACGCAAGGCGACGGACACGGCTGAGACCGCCCCTGCTGCCACCCCCGGGGCTTCCCCCGGAACCCCTCCTGGGACCGCTTCCGGGGCTGCCCGCGGAACTGCTCCCGAGACCGCTTCCGGGGCTGCCCGCGGAACTGCTCCCGAGACCGCTTCCGGGGCTTCCCGCGGAACTGCTCCCGAGACCGCTTCCGGGGCTTCCCGCGGAACTGCTCCCGAGACCGCTTCCGGGGCTTCCCGCGGAACTGCTCGTGGGACCGCCTCCGGGGCTTCCCGCGGAACTGCTCGTGGGACCGCCTCCGGGGCTTCCCGCGGAACTGCTCCTGGGATCGCCTTCGGGGCTTCCCCCGGAACTGCTCGTGGGACCGCCTCCGGGGCTTCCCCCGGAACCCCTCCTGGGACCGCCTTCGGGGCCTTCCCCGGAACCGCTCGTGAGACCGCCTCCGCCTCCGGGGCTCCCCCCGGAACCGCCCGTGGGGCCGCCCCCGCGCCCGCTCCTGGAGCGTCCGCCCCGGTGGAGGCGAGTGGCCCGCAGGACAGCTCATACGCCCGCCACGACTCATACGCCCGCCACGACCAGGACGCCACCAACGCCCGTCACGACCAGGACGACACCTACGAGCCGTACGCCGTCCTGCCCGCAGCCCCCGAGACGGAGTCGGTGCCCTCGTCGACGTCCTGGTGCGACGAGACGTCGCGCGAGAACCGCTGGTCGGTCCTGAAGGAGGCGTCCGCGCCGCCGGAGGAGTCCCCGGAGAAGCCCCCGCCCGCCGACTGACGCGTCAGCTGCTCTCGCTCAGCAGGCTCCGGAGTTCCTTCGGGAGCAGGTCCGTGCACGACTGCTTCGCCTGGTTGGTGAGGGCGTCGTTCGCGCAGGTGTAGTAGTCGTCGTAGACGAGCCGCGCGGTGAAGATCCCCGCCACCACGGTGATGGCCAGGGAGGCGGTCACCAGGCCGCTCACCGCCGCGGTGGTCTGCGGGCGGGCGGACTGGGGCGGAACGGGGGTGTCCGGGTCCGGGGTGCGGGGCTTGGCGCGCAGCGCGCTGATGCCCCAGTACAGGGCCAGGGCACCCAGGAGCAGGGCCAGATAAAGCCAGCCGAAGAGGGCGAAGAAGAAGGCCCACATGCCGGAGAGCAGGGCGTAGCGGGCGCGGCGCTGGGCGGGGTCCGTCGGGTCCCAGCGCGGGTCCGGACCCCCGTTGCCCCGGCCCTCCGGGCCGCCGCCGGGGCCGGCGCCCGGGCGGTCGCCGAAGCCGCCGTCGGAGCGGCCCGGCTGGCGGTCGCTCCACTGACTGCCCCACGGGGTGCGCCCTCGGGTGTCGTCGCCCTGGCCGTCGTCCGAGCCCTCGGGGCGGCGCGGCTGCCACGGGCGGTCCGGGGTGCCCTCCGGCGGCGGGGCGAAGGGGTTGTCGTCCTCGGCCGCACCGCCCCGCCCCTCACCGTTCTTCTTGTCGGAGGAGGGGGCGTCCGGCGGCGAGGCGGGCTGCTCCCGCAGCAGCATGCCGCTGCGCTGCCCTCCCTGCACCGACTGCGGGGGGAGCGTGAGGAGTCGCAGGCTGCGGTCCGACATCAAGTGAGCGTCTTCCCCTTGAAGGATGTGACTTGCACGGCGTGGACGGAACGGTTCCGTGGGCCCGTCGGCGCGAGCCTCACCCGGTGAACGCACCGCGCACCACCCGCGTTCCCGGACCGGTCCCTCCCAGACGCTACCTTCCGGCCACGCCCCCGTCCCGTGGGGGCCTTCCGGTGTGCCGGTATCGTTGCTGACGTTCGGCCGCTTCGTAGACTTCCCCGTATCCCGGGGCTCGAAGCATTCGTACGACCGTACAAACGCTCTCCGAGAAAGGGCCCCGCCGTGGCCGCCAAGCCCGTGGCCGAGCAGGCCAGGCCGGTCAAGCGACTGGTCGTGCTGGTCTCCGGATCCGGTACGAACCTACAGGCGCTCCTTGACGCCATCGAGACGACCGGCACGGCGGCCTACGGTGCCGCGATCGTGGCCGTCGGGGCGGACCGCGAGAACATCGAGGGGCTCGCCCGGGCCGAGCGGGCCGGGATCCCCACCTTCGTCCGCAAGGTCAAGGACTTCGAGACCCGCGAGGAGTGGGACGCCGCCCTCGCCGAGGCCGTCTCCGCGTACGAACCCGACCTCGTGGTGTCCGCCGGGTTCATGAAGATCGTGGGGAAGGAGTTCCTCGCGCGCTTCGGCGGGCGGTTCGTGAACACCCACCCCGCGCTGCTGCCCAGTTTTCCGGGGGCCCACGGAGTGCGCGACGCGCTCGCGTACGGAGCCAGGGTCACCGGCTGCACCGTCCACTTCGTCGACGACGGCGTCGACACCGGACCGATCATCGCCCAGGGCGTGGTGGAGATCCGGGACGAGGACGACGAGAGCGCTCTGCACGAGCGCATCAAGGAAGTCGAGCGAAGGCTGCTCGTCGAGGTCGTGGGGCGGCTCGCCCGCAACGGCTATCGCATTGAGGGACGAAAGGTAGTTATCCAGTGACCGCCGAGAGCATCGAGAACGGCAGGCGGGCCATCCGTCGCGCGCTCGTCAGCGTCTACGACAAGACCGGGCTCGAAGAGCTTGCCCGCGGGCTGCACGAGGCCGGCGTCGAACTCGTCTCCACCGGGTCCACCGCGGGCCGTATCGCCGCCGCCGGCGTCCCCGTCACCAAGGTCGAGGAGCTCACCGGCTTCCCCGAGTGCCTGGACGGCCGCGTCAAGACCCTGCACCCGCGCGTGCACGCCGGCATCCTCGCCGACCTGCGGCTGGACAGCCACCGCGAGCAGCTGGCGGAGCTGGGCGTCGAGCCGTTCGACCTCGTCGTCGTGAACCTCTACCCGTTCCGCGAGACCGTCGCCTCCGGTGCGAGCCCCGACGAGTGCGTCGAGCAGATCGACATCGGCGGCCCGTCCATGGTGCGCGCCGCCGCGAAGAACCACCCGTCGGTCGCCGTCGTGACCAGCCCCGAGCGATACGCGGACGTCCTGGCCGCGGTCAAGGGCGGCGGCTTCGACCTCACCACCCGCAAGCGGCTCGCCGCCGAGGCCTTCCGGCACACCGCCGAGTACGACATCGCCGTCGCCAGCTGGTTCGCCAGCGCCTACGCCCCCGTGGACGAGTCGCTCTTCCCCGACTTCCTCGGCGCCACCCTGGAGCGCCGCAGCACCCTGCGCTACGGCGAGAACCCGCATCAGCCCGCCGCGCTCTACGTCGACGGCACCGGCGTCGGCCTCGCCGAGGCCGAGCAGCTGCACGGCAAGGAGATGTCGTACAACAACTACACGGACACGGACGCCGCCCGCCGTGCCGCGTACGACCACACCGAGCCGGCCGTCGCGATCATCAAGCACGCCAACCCCTGCGGCATCGCGATCGGCGGGGACGTCGCCGAGGCGCACCGCAAGGCACACGCGTGTGACCCGCTGTCGGCCTTCGGCGGGGTCATCGCCGTCAACCGGCCGGTCAGCAAGGAGATGGCCGAGCAGGTCGCGGAGATCTTCACCGAGGTCATCGTCGCGCCCGACTACGAGGACGGCGCCCTCGAAGCTCTCGCCAAGAAGAAGAACATCCGGGTCCTGAAGGCCCCGGCCGCGCCCGCGCACCCCGCCGAGGTCAAGCCCATCGACGGCGGCGCGCTCCTCCAGGTCACCGACCGCCTCCAGGCCGAGGGCGACGACCCGGCGAACTGGACCCTGGCGACCGGCGAGGCCCTGAGCGCGGACGAGCTCGGCGAGCTCGCCTTCGCCTGGCGGGCCTGCCGGGCCGTCAAGTCCAACGCCATCCTCCTCGCCAAGGACGGCGCGTCGGTCGGTGTCGGCATGGGGCAGGTCAACCGGGTCGACTCCGCGAAGCTGGCCGTCGAGCGGGCCGGCGCCGAGCGTGCGCAGGGCTCGTACGCGGCCTCGGACGCCTTCTTCCCGTTCCCGGACGGCCTGGAGGTCCTCCTGGAGGCCGGTGTGAAGGCGGTCGTCCAGCCGGGCGGCTCGGTCCGTGACGAACTCGTCGTCGAGGCCGCGCAGAAGGCCGGCATCACGATGTACTTCACGGGGACGCGGCACTTCTTCCACTGACGGAACACCCACCTGGGCGGTGCTACGTCGAACTGCGCAGCGCCGCCCAGGTGTTGGTACCCACCTCGCCGTCCACCTCCAGCCCCTTGGCGCTCTGGAACTGCTTGACCGCCGACTGCGTGTCCTTGCCGAACTCGCCGTCCACGCCCGAACCGCCCACGCTGTAGCCGCGCTTGGTCAGCATGCACTGCACCTGCACGACCCGCTGGCCCTTGTCGCCGTAGTCGGTGAGTTCGGTGCCGGAGTAGTAGGTGCAGCCGGAGATCCAGGCGGGGGTGGCAGGGGGCGCCGCGGTCCTGGTCACCGTGGCGGTGGGGGTGGGCGCGGTGCTGTTTCCGCCGCCCGTGCCGCCGCCGTTTTGGGTGGCTGTCGCGGACGGAGTGCTGTCCGGTGCGCTGCTGCTCTGCGCGGGGGCGGCCGTCTGCGGCTCGCTCTTGTCCTTCTTCTTCTCGCCGGCGTCCTTGCCGGAGGGTGAGGCGGAGGCGCCGGTCCCGGAAGAGGTCGGTGCGGCGGAGGCGCTGACGCTGCCGGCGCGCGTCGGGGCGGCGGCGGCCGGGGAGTCGAGGCCCGGGCGGGTGAGCAGGAAGGCCCCGACGGCCACGGCCCCGACGGCGATCCCCGCGACGGCGGCCAGCAGGGGCCTGCGCCGCTTACCGGAACCGGTGGACGGGGCGGGGAGCGGTGAGAGCACCGGCTCCGTGGGCGTGCGGAAGTGGGGCAACTGCCGGACGGGCCCGCCCTCCAGCACCGCACACCCCTGCTGCCGGTCCATGAGCCGGGCGGCCAGTGTGTCGTGCCAGTGTGACGTGCGGCCGTGCCCGGCGGCCGTGGCCGCGTCGGTCAGTTGCCGCGGGGCGGGGCGCCCGGCGGGGTCCTTGGCGAGACAGGCGGACAGCAGCGCGGCCAACGCGGGGTCCGCCCGCGCGAGTTCGGCCATGACCTCGGTGTCGGGTGCCTCGAAGGCGACCCGGTGCATCACGTCCACGCCGGTCCCGTCGCCGAAGGGGGCGTGCCCGGTGGCGGCGTAGACGAGGGTGCAGCCGAGGGAGAAGACGTCGGAGGCGGCGTCGCAGCGGCCCTCGCGCAGATACTCGGGCGCCATGTACGCGGCCGTGCCGACCCGGTTGCCGGTCGTGGTGATCGCGCTGCTGTCGGCCGCGCGGGAGATGCCGAAGTCGATGACGTGCGTGCCCCTGGGGGACAGGATCACGTTGGACGGCTTGAGATCCCGGTGCACGACCCCGGCGGCGGCCAGCGCCGACAGGGCCTCCCCGAGTTCCGCGACCAGCCGCCACACCCCGGCCGGCTCCAGCAGCCCACACTCGCGGACGGCCTCGGCGAGGTTGAGGCCGGGCAGGTACTCGGTGGCCATCCACAGCAGCGCGTCGTCGAATCCGGTGCCCAGCAGATGCGGTGCGCGCGGTGTGCGCACCCGGCCGTGCACGGCGGCCTCGCGCTCGAACCGTCGCCGGAAGTCCGGGCCTTCGGCGTACTCGGGCCGGATCACCTTCACGGCGGCGAGCCCCGGGGCGTCGTCGGCGCGCCGGGCCAGATAGACCCGGCCCATGCCGCCGCTGCCGAGCAGCCCGAGCGGGACGTAGGGTCCGATACGTCCGGGATCGGCGGGCAGCAGCGGGGCCGCGCCCGCCTGCCGCAGCGCGTCACCGGCCGCCGGTATGTCTGTCACGGTCCCCCCGACCTGCCTTTTCTATCCTCAACGTGCTCTCGCGTCACGCGAGTTGACTGAGGAGAGGCTAGCGCCCCGCTGCCGGGGAGTGCCGGGATACGGGGGGAACGCGGCCCGCGCATACGTGAGCGCGGTCTCCGGCCCTCCCCCGAAGGGGCCGGAGACCGCGCGGTCCGCGCCGGGTCAGGTGACCCGGGTGCCGGAGGGCTGTACACCGGTGACGCGCGTGCCGTCGGGGTGGTAGCCGCCGGTCACCCGCGTGCCGTCCGGTGTGGAGAGGTCGCGGTCGGCCGGCGCGGCCCAGTCGCGGTTGCCGTCGGTGACGACGGTCACGCGGGTGCCGTCCGGTGCGGTTCCCTCGCGCGAGTCCGGCACGGCCGCGGACACGGCCGCCGCGGAGCCGGCGACCAGTGCCCCGGCCGCGAGCAGCAGTGCGGCGGGCTTGATGATGTTCACGTCGATACCCCCAGGTGAACTTCGGTGTGGTGCCGCCGAAGCGGCGTGTGCCCACCCTGCCGGTCCGTCCCCCGCACGGGTACCTGAGAAGTCTGAGGGTCACTTCTCGCCGGGCGGCGTGTACTCCTTGAGGTACTGCGCGATCCGGGCCGCGTAGTCGCGGTACTTCGCGGGGACCCCGCCCGCGTCGTTCACCTTGTCGTACGACGTCCGGTAGGCGGCGGCGATCAGCACCCGGTGGTCGTCCGGCAGACCGGCGTCCAGGCGGGGCGCGATCCAGCACAGGTAACGGGCCATCGCCGGGATGGACTCGGCGGGCGGGAAGGGCGGTTGGGGCATGGTGTCGGCGGGCGTGCCGTCCGCGTTCATCCAGAACCGCAGCACCCTCGGGGTCCAACGGGCGATGCCGTACTCGTCGTTGGTCGGGTCGGAGAGATCCGGGTCGAAGTCGCTCTCCGTCTTCAGCATGGCGGCGATCAGGGCCGGGGTGACGTCCTGCTGCGCGCAGTCGTGCGCCGACTCGACGATCAGTACCCGGTAGCCGGCCGGGACGCCTTTGTCCGTACGGAGTTCGGCGGCGCCGTAGGTCGCGGGTGAGACGGTCGCCGTGGCGGAGGAGCCACCTGTGGGGTCGTCGTCGGAGGTCCAGTCGCTGATGCCCCAGCCCAGCGCGGCGAGTGCTCCGGTGGCGAGCAGTGCCGCCGCCGCGACCGTCGTACGGCGGGGGCGGCGCGTGAGGAAGGGGAGAGGCGGGCGGGCGGTGCCGGCGGCGGTCTCGACACGGCGTAACAGGGGCTCCACCGTGACGCGTTCGGCGTGTGTGCGGGTGAGGCAGTCGCGGACGATCTCCCGCCAGTCGTCGGGGAGTTCGGGGGACAGCCGCAGGTCGTCGGTGCCGCGGGCGTAGGCGGCGGCCGCGTCCCGGCGGGCCGTCTGGGTGCCGCCGGGCAGCGGGAAGGTGTCGGTGAGGACCAGGTGCGCGAGGACGCCGAAGGCCCAGACGTCGGCGGAGGGGCGGATCCGGCGGCCGCGTTCACCGATCTCCGCCCACAGGAGTTCCGGCGGGGTGTAGTCGGGTGTGGAGAAGGCGGGGGTGTAGGCGTGGGTGCCCTCCAGCTCCGCCGCCATGTTGAAGTCGGCGAGCCGGGCCGAACCGTCCTCCATCAGCAGGACGTTGGCGGGCTTCAGATCGCCGTGCACCCAGTTCGCGCGGTGCAGCTGGGCCAGTCCCTCGCAGATCTGGGCGAGCAGGGCGGGGCCGGACGGCGGGCGGGGCCGGGTGGCCAGCAGGGCCGACAGGGAGGTCCGCGCCTTCTCCAGTATGAGGACGGTGGCGCCGTCCAGCTCCGGGCGCTCGGGGTCGTCGACGACGAGGGTGTCGTACATCCGGATCAGCCGGGGGCGTCTGAGCCGGCGGTACAACCGCACCTCTCGCTCCACGAGTTCCCGCAGATGGGTGAGCCGGCGGGGCGTCCCGGTGCCGGTGGGCAGGAACTTCAGGGCGGCCACGGCGGGCTGCCCGTCCCGCCGCCGGCCCTCGTACACGCTCCCGAAGGCGCCCGTGGCGATCGGCTCGCGCACCTCCCAGCCGCCCACCCGGTAGCCCCGGGGGACCGGCACGGCGTACGGCTCGGTCACCGGGCCGCCCCGCCGCCGGAACCCGTCAGCACCACCAGGTCCTCCTCGCGGACCAGGTCGAAGCGGAGCGCGAGGGAGACCAGGGACTCCTTCTTGCCGTTCAGCCGCGGGCCCGGGTCGGCCTCCTCCGGGCCGGGCTTCAGGCGCAGCTTCACCGCCAGGTAGTCGATGTTCCACTGCACCGAAGTGCGGGAGGCCGCCGCCCAGTGGGGGCGCAGCCGCTCGACCACCTGGTCCACGGTGGGCAGCGGGGCGTGCGGTTCGCCGCGCAGCCGGGGCTCGCACAGCGCGGCGAGGACCGCGAAGTACCGCTTGGTCCGGTCGACGGAGAAGGCGGGCGCGGTGGTCGTCCCCTCGAGGTCGTCGTCGGCGCGCAGATAGTCGTGGCGCGGCGCCCACACGTCGATGGCGATCAGGTCGCCCGCGGCCGGCAGCACGATCCGCGAGAACTCGAAGGGGACCGGCGCCTCCAGGCGCCCCGGCCCGACCTTGATGTGCTCGCCCGCGCCCTCCGGGTTCTCCACGACGTACGTCTGCAGTCCGGACAGGTTGCTCAGCGCCCAGAACGCCCCCTGCGCGGTGATCTCGCCGGCTCTTCGCGACACCCCCTCGTGGGGGATCCGCACCGCGCAGGCGGCGCCGCGTCCGAAGGTCAGCCGCTCGCCCGGGGCGAGTCGCAGCTGCTGTGGTGCAGTCCGGTCCTCCGTGGTCGGCGGAGGTACCACGATGATGCTGTACACGGTCCGTCTCCCCGTCCCCCGCGTGTCTACGAGCCAGGGTGGGTGACGCCCCGGGGCCGTGTCACGACGTGACACGGCCCCGGAGGAAGTATGGCGAGAAGGCGACGTGGCGATCCGTCGCCGATTGTGGTGAAGCGGTGCTCAGTTCGTACGGATGACGATGCTCGAGCAGATCTTGTCGGCGAAGGTCTGACGCTTGGCGTCCCAGGCCGGCCACAGCCAGCCGAGGTAGCACGCGAGGCTGTCCAGGAAGTGCGCGAGACGGCGGACGAAGGCCATGCCGACGCCGAGGGGCTGTCCGTCGATCTCCCGCACCAGACGGATGCCGACCGCCTGCTTGCCGAGCGTCTGGCCGGTGCGGCCCTCCCGGATCAGCTGCCAGATCGCGACGCCGAGGACGGCGAGGTAACCGATGAGCGCCAGGGCCCACACCTTGGTGCCCGCCCCGATGGCGACGATGATGTAGGGGACCACGAACACGAGCATGTCGACCAGCAGGCCGAGGAAGCGCTGGCCCCAGTTCGCGTACGGGGGCTGCGCGCCGTAGCCCGGCTGCTGCGGGTAGCCGTAGGCGGAGGCCGGGACCTGCGGCGCCTGCGGGTAGCCGTAGCCCGGCTGCTGGGGGTATCCCTGCTGCGGCGGTACGCCGGGGGGAGCCTGCTGCGGGTAGCCGTAACCGGGCTGCTGCTGCGGCGGCTGCTGGGGGTAGCCGTAGCCGGGCTGCTGCGGCTGCTGCTGGGGGTTCTGGGGGTTCTGCGGCTTCTCGTAAGGGTTGTTGGGCGAGCCGAAACTCATGGTGTTCCTCCGTGGGCCAAGCTGGGGACAATGCGGACTGCGCGGAGGAACGTCATGGTTTGAGCGGTTTGCCCCCCGAACATCAACCGCGATACTGCGCCAGACATCGTTCTAGGCAGGTGTGTTGTTGTCCACCCTCATTCGATATGTGTTGTGCAAGTGCAACCTCGTTGATCTTGAGCGGGGCGATGGTGGAACCCGGATTGGAACCGGGGCCGGGTCATCCGCGAGGATGGGGACATGACCGCCCAGATTCTCGATGGCAAGGCCACCGCAGCCGCGATCAAGTCCGACCTGACCGCCCGCGTGGCGGCGCTGAAGGAGAAGGGCGTCACGCCCGGCCTCGGCACGATCCTCGTCGGGAGCGACCCCGGCAGCCAGAAGTACGTCGCCGGCAAGCACCGGGACTGCGCGGAGGTCGGCATCGCCTCCATCCAGCGTGAACTGCCCGAGACGGCCACGCAGGAGGAGATCGAGGCGGTCGTCCGCGAGCTGAACGACGACCCGTCGTGCACCGGTTACATCGTCCAGCTGCCGCTGCCCAAGGGCATCGACGAGAACCGCATCCTCGAACTCATGGACCCGGACAAGGACGCGGACGGCCTGCACCCGATGAACCTCGGGCGGCTGGTCCTCAACGAGCCGGCGCCGCTGCCGTGCACGCCGAACGGTGTGCTGACGCTGTTGCGCCGCTACGGCGTCGAGATCAAGGGTGCCGAGGTGGTGGTCGTCGGCCGTGGCGTGACGATCGGCCGCTCGATGCCGCTGCTGCTCACCCGGCGCAGTGAGAACGCGACGGTGACCCAGTGCCACACCGGCACTCGTGACCTGTCCTCGCACCTCAAGCGCGCGGACATCATCGTCGCCGCCGCCGGTTCCGCGCACCTGATCCGTCCCGAGGACGTGAAGCCGGGCGCCGCCGTCCTCGACGTCGGCGTCTCCCGCAACGCCGAGGGCAGGATCGTCGGCGACGTCCACCCCGACGTCGCCGAAGTCGCCGGCTTCATCTCCCCGAACCCCGGCGGCGTCGGCCCGATGACCCGCGCCCAGCTGCTCGTCAACGTGGTCGAGGCGGCGGAGCGCAGTGTCGGCTGAGGCAGGGAGCCCCGAGAAGCGGGGAGCCGGGACACGGGTCTCGCCGGAGACGGGCGCGGAGTCAAGCGGGTCGCGGTCGGCGGGTGTGGAGTCGGCTGGGGCGGGTGGGTCGCGGTCGGCGGGAATGGAGTCGGCCAGGGCGCAAGGGCACCGCAAGGCGGGTGCGGAGTCGCCCGAGGCGCAAGGGCACCGGAGGTCGGGTGTGGACGGCGCCGGGTCCCATGAGCCGGTGGCCGAGATGCCTGGAGCCGAGAAACGGACGGTCGGCGACCGGGGTGCCCGGACGCCCGGGACACGGGCGACCGCGGCGCGGGGCTCTCAGGAGCAGGGCGTGGCGTCGACCGGGTCGGGCGCGTCCCGAAGGCCGGGTGCGGGGACGGCCGAGACAGGGGAGCTCCGTATGCCGGGTGCCACGGCCGCCGAGTCGGGGGAGGTCCGTGGGGCCGGTGCCACGGCGGCCGAGGCGGGGGAGGTCCGTGCGCCCGGTGCCACGGCCGCCGAGTCTGGGGACGTTCGTGAGCCCGGTGCCACGGTTGCCGCGGATGGTGCCGCCGGGAAGTCGGGCGGAGCCGATGGTGAGTCGGGCAAGGTGTCGGCGCCCGACTGGCACAACGCGTCGGGTCGCGAGTCGGGCCAGGTGGCGGAGCCTGAGTCGGGAAGCGTGTCGGACCCCGAGTTGGACAACGCGTCGGATGCCGAGTCGGACCAGGTGTCAGAGCGTGACTCGGGCAAGGGGGAGGGTCCGGAGTCGGGCAAGCAGTGGGACCCCGAGTGGGACAACGTGTCGGATGCCGAGTCGGACCAGGTGTCGGAGCCCCAGTCCGGCAAGGCGGCGGGTCCCGAGTCGGGCCAGGTGTCGGAGCGTGACTTGGGCAAGGGGTCGGGTCCCGAGTCGGACCAGGTGGCGGAGCCCGAGTCGGACCAGGTGTCAGAGTCCGAGTCGGGCAGCGCGTCGGATCCCGAGGCGCAGGCCGGAATCGTCGTGCGGGATGCGATCAGTGCGCCCGATGTCGACGGGCGGCCCCGGCGGGCGACGCGGCGGTTTCCGTTGTTCACCAGGGACACCGCGCGGCCCGAGGGCGGTGGCCGGGCCGCGCCGCGGGACGCTCCGGCGCCCGCCCGGCAGTGGCCGGTGCTCGCCGTGCTGGCCACGGTGGGGCTCGGGCTATTGCTGACCGCCGTCGACCGGTTCCGCTACGGCACGCTGCTCATCGGTGTCGCCCTGCTCGCCGGTGCCGTGCTGCGCTGGCTGCTGCCGGACGTCGGCATGCTCGCCGTGCGCTCCCGCTTCACCGACATCGCCACCTACGCTGTGCTCGGCACCGCGATCGTCCTGCTGGCGATGATGGTGCAGCCCAACCCGTGGCTGGTGATCCCCTTCCTCAAGGACACCCTGCACTTCACGGTCAGCAGCAGCTGACCCGGGGCAGCCACGGGACGGCGGTCCGCCCCCACCCCCGATGAGGGACGGACCGCCGTCACGGCTCAGCCTCCCGTGCCGTGAACGGCCTGTTCAACAGCTGTCAGTCCGCTGTGGCACAGCCGTGACCGTTCCGGCACGGTGTGCGTGACCAGCCACAACCGCCCCCGGACCAGGAACCGATCAGGCCTCTGACGTCGTCAATTGCCTGGAAGCAGGTGAGGACGCCGTGGAGGTGGGCGATGAGTGGCTGGCAGGCGCTGCCCGACGATCTGCCGCCGGAGGTACGGCACTTCGTCGAGCAGCTCAGACAGCTCAAGGACCGCACGGGGCTCAGCCTGGTCGCACTCGGCGCCCGCACCGCGTACAGCAAGTCCTCCTGGCACCGCTATCTCAACGCCACCCAGCCCCCGCCCCGCCAGGCCGTCGCCGCCCTGTGCCGGATCGCGGGTCTCGAGACCGCCGACGCCGACCGCTTCGGTGTGCGCTGGGAACTGGCCGTCCAGGCCTGGCCCCGCCCCACGTCGGCGCCCGCACCGACCGCCGGGGGCGAGGAGTACGAGGACGACCCGACCCTGCCGTGGTGGGAGGAGCGCCCCGAAGAGGGTGGCCGCGGAATGAACCGGTTGTTGCTGTTCGCCGTACTTCTGCTTGTCCTCCTGCTGTTGGCCGGGGTGGCCGGTGCCGTGGCGTTCGGGTGAGCCGGGAACTGCCGTGACGGGCGTTATTACCGGTGTGTTCCTCCTGTGACGATGTATTGACAAGTTCGCGCATTTGACACAGAACCGTTCGACAGCGGAGCTAATGTGTCGAACTTGCCGACGCCCCCGTGCGTCTCCACGCCGGGAGCTGAGATCCTTGGCGAGCGCACTCCTGTGGGGGGCACGGGGGAGCGGGAACAAAGGCACCGACCGGGGGGAAAGAGGGGGAGCAATGCCTCGCTGGAGGGCTTTGCCGGATGAAATGGATCCGCAGGTCAGGGAGTTCGCGAGCCAGCTGCGGCGGCTCGTGGACCGCAGCGGCCTGAGCATCGCGGCCGTCGCCGACCGCACGGGTTACAGCAAGACGTCCTGGGAGCGGTATCTCAACGGTCGGCTGCTCGCGCCGAAGGGCGCGATCGTCGCCCTGGCCGAGGTCACCGGCACCAATCCCGTTCACCTGACCACGATGTGGGAGCTCGCCGAACGGGCCTGGAGCCGTTCGGAGATGCGCCACGACATGACCATGGAGGCCATCCGGATCTCCCAGGCGCGGGCCGCGCTCGGCGAGTTCGGGGCGCCGCCCGCCGGCGCCAAGGGCACCAAGACGGCCCGCAGGAGCAGCAGCGCGACGGCGACGCCGGGGGTGGCGGGACCCGCGGGAGTCGCCCCCACGGTGCCGCCGCAGCCGACGTCGTCGGAAGCCGACAGCGCGGAGGCCCGGGAGAGCTCCTCGGGCGCGAACTCCTGGGGCGTGGCCGGGTATCAGGGACCGTCGCAGCCCTCTTCGGGGCGTACGGCCGCGGCGGCGCCCGTCTCCGCGGGCGGCCCGGGGTGGACGCCGGAGGCGCCCGGTCCGTACGACCAGCCGCAGGACGCGCGGCCCGGGGACGGCTCTTCCGGCGACGCCGGTGGGGCCGGCGGGTCCGGTGGTTCCGGCGGGGGGAAGCGGCGGTTGACGATGTTCCTCTCCGGGGTCGTCGGGGTGCTGGTCGTGGTCGCCGCCGTGTTCTTCCTGACCGACGGGGGCGGCGACAAGAAGAACGCGGGGGCCGACAAGTCCCCGTCGCCGCCCGCCAGCGCGTCCGCCTCGCTGCCCGCCGGGGTGAAGTGCAGTGGTGCGGGGTGCACCGGCAAGGACGCCGAGGCCATGGGGTGCAGCGGGAACCTGGTGACGACCGCCAGGACCGCGACGGTGGGGGCGACGGTGGTCGAGGTGCGGTACAGCGAGACCTGTGGCGCGGCCTGGGGGAGGGTGACCCAGGCCGGGCAGGGGGACAAGGTCGAGGTGACCGCCGGGAAGGCGACCGAGCAGAGCGGGAACATCACCGAGGCCGGGGACACGATCGCCTATACGCCGATGGTGGCGGTGAAGGACGCCGGTGAGGCGAAGGCCTGTGTGACGCTGGCTTCCGGGCAGTCGGGGTGCACCGACTGAGGGGCGCCCGCCCCCTGGTTGGATAAATCTTCAGGGACCGTGCATGGGCGGCCGAATCGGGGGCACGCGAACCGTACCCCCACGGGAGTCCGGATACCGGTACCCCCATACGGCGGCCGCCTTCGTCCTCCCTCTCCCGGACGGGCGGCCGCCTCTTTTGCCGGAGCGTTCGCGGGGTGGCTGCGGGACGGTTGTGGGGTGGGCCACACGGGGCCGGACGTCCGACATCCCGGATGCGCGATAGCCTGACCGCTGGATCTCTCTTGATGCCAAGAGATCGATCAAACGTCCGGGGCAGGGACGCCCCACCGCCAGCTGTCATACGGAGAACGCCATGACCCGCACTCCCGTGAACGTCACCGTCACCGGCGCGGCCGGCCAGATCGGTTACGCCCTGCTCTTCCGCATCGCCTCCGGCCAGCTGCTCGGCGCGGACGTGCCGGTCAAGCTTCGCCTCCTGGAGATCACCCCGGCGCTCAAGGCCGCCGAGGGCACCGCGATGGAACTCGACGACTGCGCCTTCCCGCTGCTCCAGGGCATCGACATCACGGACGACCCGAACGTCGCCTTCGACGGCACCAACGTCGGCCTGCTCGTCGGCGCCCGCCCCCGCACCAAGGGCATGGAGCGCGGTGACCTGCTGGAGGCCAACGGCGGCATCTTCAAGCCGCAGGGCAAGGCCATCAACGACCACGCCGCGGACGACGTGAAGATCCTGGTCGTCGGCAACCCGGCCAACACCAACGCGCTGATCGCCCAGGCCGCCGCTCCGGACGTACCGGCCGAGCGCTTCACCGCGATGACCCGCCTCGACCACAACCGCGCGCTGACCCAGCTCGCGAAGAAGACGGGCACCACGGTCGCCGACATCAAGCGTCTGACCATCTGGGGCAACCACTCCGCCACCCAGTACCCGGACATCTTCCACGCCACGGTGGCCGGCAAGAACGCCGCCGAGACCGTCAACGACGAGAAGTGGCTGGCCGAGGACTTCATCCCGACCGTCGCCAAGCGCGGCGCGGCCATCATCGAGGCCCGTGGCGCCTCGTCGGCCGCCTCCGCCGCCAACGCCGCCATCGACCACGTCCACACCTGGGTCAACGGCACCGCGGACGGCGACTGGACCTCCATGGGCATCCCGTCGGACGGTTCCTACGGCGTCCCGGAGGGCCTGATCTCGTCCTTCCCCGTCACCACCAAGGACGGCGTCTACGAGATCGTCCAGGGCCTGGAGATCAACGAGTTCTCCCGCGCCCGCATCGACGCCTCCGTCAAGGAGCTGGAGGAGGAGCGCGAGGCGGTCCGCGCCCTCGGCCTCATCTGAGTCCTCGCGTCCGCGTCTTCTCGACGGCTCTGTCACGAGCCTGCACGGGCCCTGTTCCGGTTCCTTCCGGAACAGGGCCCGTGGCCGTTTTTCGCCCTACGGTCGAAGCAGTACCCGGTGGGGTGACGCGGGGGGTTCGCCATGAACGGCTGGAACGGTTACAGCTCCGGTTCCGGAGCGGAACACGAACCGAGCGAGGAGAGAGGCCGGGCGGCCTGGAGCTCGGGACAGACGGGGACCGCCCCGCCGTGGGCGTCCGCCCAGACGCAGACCTCGTTCCCGCCTCCCTGGGCGACGGCCGGGACACCGGCTTCTCCGACGCCTCCCTGGCCGCCGGTGGCGCCGGCTCCCACAGGTCCACCCCCGCACGCGCCCCACCGCGTCCGACGGGTGCTCGCCGCCCTCGCGGTGGCCGTCCTGGTCGGGGTCTCGGTCGGTGTCGGTGTCTGGTGGCTCATCCGCGACACCTCCGGATCCGGATCCGGTTCCGGCAGGAGCGCCGGTCAGGTCCCGAGCGTCAGGGCCACGCCGTCCCCGTCGCCTTCCGTTTCCACCGCCTCGGGATACCGCCGCGTCCAGGATCCCGTCGGCTACACCGTCGACGTTCCCCGGGGCTGGACCCGCACCGAGAAGCAGGGGCAGTCCGCTCCGGTCGTCGTCTACGACGCTCCCGCCGACGGCCGCCGGCTCCAGGTCTTCCGGCTCGCGGAGGACACCCCGGCCCAGTCCCTCGGTCTGGCCGAGAACGACCCCGGCTACGGCTTCTCGCGCCTGCCCGGCTACCAGGTCCTCGACCGGGCCTCCGGCACCACCTGGGCCGAGCTCGCCTACCGCTACGACGACCCGGATCTCGGCGCCCGCCAGGTCCTCGACCACCGTTTCCGGGCCGCCGACGGAAGGCTGTACGCGATCCGCGCCACCGGCCCCGCCGCCCTCTCGCCCGCCCTGGTGCGCGAGCCTCTCAGCAGGGCGCTGGCCTCCTTCTGCCCGGCGGACACGGAGTGCAGCTGAGCCGGTGCGACGGGCAGGGCCGCCACGGCCACGGAGGCGGTCTCCTCACCGACGAAGGCACGGTGGGCGGCGGGGGCGCGGAGCGAGCTTCCCCGGGTCCGCCGAGATGCACCTGCCCGCCGGCCATGACACCGTGACCCCGAGCCGCTTCCGGCCCCGCGCCCGCGCGGCCCGGCACGCAGGACTCCGCGGCGCCGGACGGGTCGTAGCGCCGCAGCGTGTGCGCGAGGAAGGTCCCGGGGCGACCAGGGCGTGCACCCGCGGTCGGGGACGGACGTCGAGCCCGGCGTGTGTGTCGCCCCCGATCGGCGCGGTCTCGGTGACGACGCTTCGCAGCAGCAGCGCCTTGACGACCGGGTTCAGGAGGGAGGGCACGGCGGCTCCTCGGAGCAACTCGGGTGCGGGCAGGGCTGGTTGGGCCGTCGGTCGAACGAACGCGATAGTACTCGTTTACGGTCGGACGCGATAGTGCGCGACCCGTCAGCCGGTTGGCCGGTCGGTCAGCCGCTTCTCGAACCAGTAGTCGCCGTAGACGTGATCCACATACGGCGGGATCTCCCTGTAGCCGCACGCCCGGTACATCGTCCGCGCCTCGGTGAGCGAGGCGTGCGTGTCGAGCCGCAGGACGGCCAGGCGGCGAGCGGCGGCCGCCGCCTCCAGGGCCCCCAGGATCCGCCGGGCGAGCCCGAGGCGGCGGGCGTCCGGATGCACCCAGACATGGCGGATCTCGCCGACGCGCGGCTCCAGCCGGCGCAGCGCGCCGCAGCCCACGGGGCGGCCCTCCTCGTACGCCACGAAGAACGCGCCCGCGGCCCCGGAGACCTCCTCGGGGCGCACCAGGTCGGACTTGTCGAAGCCCTCGGGGAAGCGGGCGTCGATGTCGGCGGCGTAGGCGTCGAGGCAGGCACGGGCGTCGGGGGCGGCGCCGTCGACCGGGGCCACGGTGATGCCGGCCAGGCGCAGCAGGCGCTGGGCGGTGCTCATCGCGTCGGTGAGCCGGTCGCGCTGGGGCCCGGTGAGTCCGTCGAGCAGACCGGCCGCGAGGGCGTCGGCCCGGCGGTTCTGCTCATCGAGTTCGATCCTTCCGGCGCGGGTCAGCTCGACCATGCGCAGCCGGCTGTCGCCCGGGTGGACGCTGATGCGGACCATGCCCTGCGTCTGCAGGGTCTTCGCCATCCGGCTCAGATATCCGGCGTCCAGACCGAGCCGGGTCCTGAGCTCGCGCAGCGAGATCCCCTCGCCGATCTCGAACAGCAGTCGCGCCTCGCCGAGCGGTCGGTCCTGGCCGAGGTAGTGGTCGTCCAGGGCGCCGATACGGCGGGTGAAGTAGCGGTTGAACCGGCGGAACTCCGCCACGTGCTCTGTCGACACCGGGTCCATAATCTTTGACCTTAGTCAAATGAATCTACCGCTGTCCACAGATCGGGCATTCCGGTTCGCCGACCCCACCCGCACCTCTATGCTGATCCGTTGTCAACAACAGCACTGAGCAAGGTCTTTGCACGCATCGGGGGAGTGGCGTGAGTACTGCATTCGTGCCTCAGCAACCGCAGCCGACATCGGGCGGCGCACCACCTTCGTCGGCACCACCGGGACCGGCCACACCACCGCACGCCAGTGAGGCGACCCGACTGCTGTGCGCGGGCACCTACCTGGATTCCGGTTACCGGGACCGGGTCATCGAGCAACTGCACCTGAACGAACAGCGGATCGTGGCGCCCTCGCTCGGCCTCGACGCGGCCCGGGTGCTCGCGCACGCCTTGCGGGCGCGGCGCCAGGAGCTCCTGTGGGCCGGGCTGATCCTGGGCCTGTGGGTGATCGGGCTGCCGCTGACCGGTGGGCTGCTGTTCGTGTTCCTGGGTCCCGGCATGATGCTCGCGGCCGCCTCATGGATCCGGGGCAAGGGTGCGAACCCGCCGCTGTACCGACGGGTGCCGGCCTTCTTCTTGCGCTGGTGGGGGCGGGTCCTCTTCGCGGTGTTCCTGATCCTGGCCCTCGTCGTCGCATTCGGCGGAGGCGACGACGACTCGTCGTCCTACGGTGGCTCGGGGTCCTTCGGCGACTCGTACGGCTATGGCGACTCGTACGGCTCCTACGGCGACTCGACCGGCCCGTCCGATCTGCTGTTCCCCGACTTCGACGGGGTCAGCGGGCTGATCGGGCCCCTTCAGGCCTGGCTGCTGATCGTGGTCTTCGGACTGATCGCCGGGTGCGTGGCCGCGCAGCGCGGACAGTTCGCCAGGGCGATGGGCGCCGAGCTGTCCCCGCAGCGCTTCCCGGACGCGGCCGGCGACCCCGCCGAGCGGGCCGAGGGGCAGCGGTTCCAGCGGCTGAAGCAGCGCATCCGGATCGAGCAGCACGCGCCGCTGGCCATGTACCACGAGAAGCGCCCCTTCTGCGGGGCCGGCGCCGCCTACGAGACCTGGGTGCTCGCCGTCGAGCTGCGGCCCGACGAGATGAAGAAGGAACAGCTGCCGCTGAACAACCGCGCGGTCCTGGAGAAGATCCGCCCGCTGCTCGAACAACTGCGGCTGCCCTCCGAGTTCGCCGGACACACGGTCCGCGACCGGCTCCGGTGGCTGGAGATCGACGAGTGCGTGTTCCTGCCCGCGGAGGGACTGCGCCGGCGCGAGGAGGCGCCGTACCACCCGCAGGCGTTCGACGACCACCGGGCGCGCGCGGTCGAGGAGGGCGCCGAGAAGCGGCGGCACTTCCTGCGGATCCGGGTCGGCGGCTGGGAGGAGGAGCTCGTCGTCACGGTCTTCGTGCGGGTCCACACCCAGGGCCGGATGCTCATGCTGGAGATCGCCCCGCATGTGCTGCTGCCGGTGCGCGAGGACTTCAAGGACGCCGACCGCACGGCCCACACCTACCGGCACAACAACGTGGTCGGGAAGGCGGCCTGGGCGGTGGCCCGGGTGCCGGGCTCCGCGGCCCGCTCCCTCGTCACCCTCGGCAGGGGCGTGGGGTACGCGTGGAAGCTGCTGACCGGCGGTTACGCGGGCGCCCTGCCCGACGGTCCGGCGCTGTCGGTGCGGGAGCTGGGCTCGATGGACGAGGGGTCCCGCTTCCAGGAGATGGACGCCATCCGCTACCTCAGGAGCGTGCAGGACCGGGTCTCGCACGGCGTGCTGACCGCGCTGGCCGAATCCGGTTACCAGACCGGCGAGTTCGTCCAGAAGATCGTGAACATCAGCAGCGGCGGCGTGAACGTCGAGGGCGGTGTCCACGGCAGCACCTTCGCGGTGGGCAAGAACGCCACCGCATCCTCCGCCAACGGCGGCGCAGGGTCTGCGCCTCAGAAGGGAACCAGCGGCAATGACAACGGATGAGCCGGGCGTCAGCATCAGCGGCGGTGTGCACGGCAGCACCTTCGCCATCGGCAGCCACGCGCACGCCGAGAGCCACCACGGTACGGCGCCTCAGCGGGACGAGGCCGCCGAGGCGCTCCTGACCGCCGTACGGGAACTGCGCGAGGACCTCACGCGACTCAGGGCCACCGACGAGACGGCCGCGCTGGACAGCGCGCTGGCCGAGACGGAGGACGAGATCGTCACGACGGGGCAGGCGGGGCCGACCCGCCGGGAACGCCTGCGGGCGCTGCTGGACGACTCGCAGGCGCTGGTCGGTCTGGTCGCCTCGGCGGGGGCCGTGGCGGGGCTGCTGGGGTAGTGAGCGGGCGCGGTGCGGTAAGTGCCGGTCCACGGGGGTCGCGGTGAGTGGGAAGGGGACGCCATGAGCGGGGGCGTGCGGTACTGGAACGAGGAGACGCAGCGGTGGGAGGACGGGGACGGGAGCGGAACCGCGACCGGTCCGGTCACTCCGCCGCCACCGGCCCGGCCGGGCGCCGTGCCGACGTGGCCGCCGGGGGTGTCCGGGGCCGCGGACGGAGAACCGGACGGCGCGCCGCCGGCTGACGGGACCGCCACGCCCACGGCCGGGCCGGTCGC
>NZ_MJAH01000039.1 GCF_001746295.1 Streptomyces sp. LUP47B
GCTTGGCGGCCTGGGCCGCGTCCGCGTCGGAGCGGGCCCGCTGGGCGGCAGCCTCCGCACGAGTGGCGGCGGCGTCCGCGTCGGCCGCGGCCTGGGTCGCCGCGTCGGCCTCGGAGCGGGCCGAGCTCGCGGCCGACTCGGCGTCACCGGCTGCCTTGTCCGCCTCGTCAGCGGCGGCCCGGGAGTCCTTGGCGTCGGCGTCCGACTCATGGGCCTCGGCGTAGGCGTCCTTGGCGTTGGCCTTGGCGCGGGCGGCGTTGGCCTGGCTCTCGGCGTCCCACGCGTCGTCCCGCTTGCCCTTGGCCCGGTCCCGCGCGGCCTCGGCGTCCTGGCGCTTGGCGCGGGCCGTGGACTCGGCGCTCTCCGCCCGGCCCTTGGCCTCCTGGGCGGTCTGCGCGTACCCCTGCGCGTTCTGCTTGTGCTGGGCGGCCTCGGCCTGCTTGGCGGCGGCGGTCTCCTTCTCCGCCTTCGCCGTGGCCGCCTCGGCCTCCGCCGCGAGCCGCTTGGCGTGCGCGTCGGCGGCGGCCGCCTTCGCGTCGGCCTCGGCCTTCTGCGTCTCGGCGAGCTTGGCCTTCGCGAGGTCGCGGGCGGCCTTGGCGGTCTGCGCCTGTACGGCGGCCGCGTCGGCGGCGGCCTTCGCCTGGGCGCGGGCCTCGTTCGCGGCCGCGGTACGGAAGGCGGCCTTGGACTGTGCGGCCTGCGTCAGCGCACGGGCGGCGACGGTGGCGCTGTCCCCGGCGGCTGCGCGGGTGGCCGAGTATGCGGTGTCGCCGGCCTTGGCCAGCGCGTCCAGCGCGGCCGACGACGCCTTGGTGACCTGGGCCTTCTGCTGCCCGACGAGCAGACCCCGGCCGCGCGGCGCACCCGCCTTGTCGGCGATGCCGTACGCCGCCGTCAGCGCGGTGTCCGACGTGGTGGCGGCCGTATTCGCCGTCGTGGCCTGGGACTTGAGCAGATCGAGCTGCTTCTTCGCCTCGGCCTGGGCGTCCGTGACGCCCTTCTTCGCCTTGTCGAACTGGGCCTTGGTCGGGTAGTCGAGGTCGTCGTCGGCGCCCTGGTGCCCGGACGGGACGACGTCGAACTGCTGCGGCGCCTTGCCGGTGCAGTCCCACATCCGGCCGTCACGGCTGTTGGTGTAGTCCGCGAGGTCGAGACAGTTGCCGGTGCCCGGGTTGTACAGCCGCGAGGTGCCGTGGGTGCCGTACTGCCACTTCTGCGAGGCCCCGGTGCCACACGTGGAGATCTGCACCGGCGTGCCGTTGGCACTCGCGCCGCCCTTGACGGTCAGGCACTTGCCCGAGTTGGGGTTGACCAGACGGTCGCCGTCGATCTGCCACTTCTGCCCGACACTGCCGTTGCAGGTGTAGATCTGCACGGGCGTGCCGTTGTCCTTCTTGCCGCCCGCCACGTCCAGGCACTTGTCGGTCGCCCCGTGGGCGTGCACGACGAAGGGACTGGTGCCGATCCAACCGGGGCCGCCGGCCGACCAGTAGTCCTGCCAGCGGACCAGGTGGTCGGCGCGCCAGGAGAGCCCGAGCAGTTCGCCGAGCGCCTTGGAGCCGGCCGCGAGGGCCTTGGTGGCGGTCTTGTTGGCGGTCAGGAGCTGGTTGCGCGGGGTGGCCTGCGCGGCGATCTCCTGCTGCCACTCGTCGGAGGCTGCGGCGACCTCCTTGCCGAGCACCTTGTTCGGGTCGACGGGGGTGCGCCAGGCGCAGGAGGCGAACCGACTCTTCAGGTCCTCCACGGCGATGCGGTACTCGACGCTGCCCGGTTCGGGCGCGCTGCGCGGGAAGCCGCCGTACGACAGGAAGAGCCGGGCGTTGTCGGCGGCCGTCGGCTCGGTGGGCCAGTTCACCAGGTGGTCGTAGGCCTGGTGTTCCTCGTACCTCTGGTTCCAGTTGGGCAGCGTCGGGTCGAGGTCGCCGCCGTACAGCGGGTCGCCCAGGTCCTTGACCGCCTTGACGGTGGCGTCGTCGGCCTTCGGGGTCAGGTCACGGTAGAAGTCGTCCTCGGACTTCCAGAACTGTTCCCAGATCCACTTGGAGATGCCGGTCTGCTGGAAGAAGTTGGGGCGGTCGTCACTGCTCGTCCCGGGCGGCCACTCGAAGTCGGCCTTGGACTTGAAGCCGCCCGGCTGGGGCAGTCCGGAGATCTGGAAGTCCCGGATGTGGTCGTAGAGGGCGGAGCCCTCCGTGTCGGCGGCGTCCCTGTCCTGACGGAACGCCGTCGACAGCGGAGTGGTCTCCCAGTACTCCCGGTTCGCCGCGGTGTGCAGTTTGTCCGGTGCCTGGTTCAGCCCGTCCTGCGCGACGCCGAACATGGCGGGCCCGCCCATCCGCAGCGCCTCGCCCAGCAGGCACTGGTCCTGCCGGAGCTGTTCGGCGGCCTTGGCGTCGAAGCCGTCGTAGCTGTCGCCGGCGTCGGCCACGGAAGCCATGTCGTCGGCCGCGTACCGGCTGATCAGGCTGGGCTGTACGGCAACTGAGCCGATCAGGCCCACGGCGACCGCGGACGTCAGCAGCGGTGTCATGAGCTTGGATCGCGTGCGGGCACGCGTGAAGAGCCGATATCTCGGCATGGTGGTCTGTCCTCCCCGTGGCGACGGTGTTCCCCCGGTCGCCGTTCGACGCGCCTGTGGCGGAGTGGTCGGCTCCGTCCGGCGCGGCGCTTACCTTAGACATACATGTCGGGTGCAGGACAAGAGAGTTCTGGGTTACATGTGAGAAACATGTGAAGCCTGGGGCGGTCCGGGCAGTCCGGGACAGGGCATGACGAAGGCCCCGCAGCCGTGAAGCTACGGGGCCTTTGCCCACATGGGGTTGTCCCCGGAGGGACGAGTGGAGATGGCGGGAATCGAACCCGCGTCCAACGGTGCAGAATCAGGGCTTCTCCGTGTGCAGTTCGCTGCGATTTTCTCGGCCCCGGCGATCACGCGAACAAGTCGCCGACGGGCCCAGTCACTGTTTGATTTCCCATCGAACCCCGTGACCGGGCTCGATGGTTTAGTCCCCTAGATTATGCCAGGGTCCGGGTCGGGAACACCCCCGGGCTGACACCCGTTAGGGCCTTCACTCACTGCTTATTAGGCAGCGAGGGCGAAGGCGCGGGAATCGCTCTTGGAATTGGCGATTATTGGTTGCGACATATGGTTAACGAGATCATTGCCGCTTCCTCGACACGCTTCCCCTGCTTCAACAGCCGCTGTCGAAACCGATCATCCCCATGTTGTTTTTTCAATGCTCCGAAGAGGAGCGCGCACCCTCGGTGAGGTGCAGGGCCCATCGTACGTGAACAACGCACGACGGTGCCAGCCTATTCCTACTGGGCCTGGGCCCGCTGCTTCCGCTTCGCCGCGGCGATCGCCCGGTCCGACTCCCGCCGGTCCTGCTTCTCGCGCAGCGTCTGCCGCTTGTCGTACTCCTTCTTGCCTCGCGCGAGCGCGATCTCGGCCTTCGCCCGGCCGTCCCTGAAGTACAGGGCGAGGGGCACGATCGTGTGACCCGTCTCCTGGGCCTTCGACTCCAGCTTGTCGATCTCCTCGCGGTGCAGCAGCAGCTTCCGCTTGCGGCGCGCGGAGTGATTGGTCCAGCTGCCCTGGTGATACTCCGGGATGTGGGCGTTGTGCAGCCACGCCTCACCCCCGTCGATCTGGACGAAGCCGTCGGTCAGGGAGGTCCGGCCCTCGCGCAGCGACTTGACCTCGGTGCCCATGAGGACCAGCCCGGCCTCGAAGGTGTCGATGATCGCGTAGTCGTGCCGGGCCTTCTTGTTCTGGGCGACGATCTTGCGCTTGCCGCCCTTCTCCCCGTCCTGGGCCTTGCCACCCCCGCCACCCTGCTTCGGCTGGGACTCCTTCGGTACGTACATTCCCTTGCTCATAGTGCTGACCATTTTCGCACTAGTGAGGGGGGCGAAGACCAGTCCTTATCAGCGGGCGTCACCTCGGCCCACCAAAGGCCGCACCTTCAGTCCGTGTCTCCCAGTCCCCCGAGAACCGTCTCGGCCTGCCGAAGAGCTCCCTCGTCGGCCTCGAGATCCGGTGTGATCCCCCGCCCGTCGACGCCCCGCCCCGACGGAGTCCGGTAGTGCCCCACGGTCAGCTCTGCCACCGCCCCGTCCGGCAGCCGGCTGGGCATCTGCACCGACCCCTTGCCGAAGGTACGGGACCCCACGACCACCGCCCTCCCCCGGTCCTGCAGCGCTCCGGTGAGAAGCTCCGCCGCGCTCATCGTCCCGCCGTCGACGAGAGCGACCAGCGCCCGGGTCGTGTCCCCGCCGGGCTCCGCGTGCAGCGCCTGCTGTGACCCGTCGACGTCATACGTCGCGACCAGCCCCCCGTCGAGAAAGACGGACGCCGTGGTCACCGCCTCGGTGACCAGCCCGCCGGAGTTCCCGCGCAGATCGAGAACGATCCCCCCGTCGGCCGGGGCCTCCCGCACGGCGTCCCGGACCTGGTCCCCGACACCCTTCGTGAACGAGTCGACCTTGATGACGGTGATCCCGCCGGCGAGCTCTCGAACGGTGACCGAGTCCGTGGACAGCCGGGCACGCCGTACGGTCTTCGTCCACGCGCGCGTGCCACGCTCGAGGCCCAGCCGGACCGTCGTACCGGCGGCCGCGTCCTTGGCGTCGCCGCGCAGCAGGGAGACCACCTCGGTGACCGGATGCCCGTCGACCTTCTCGCCGTCGACACTGCGCAGCCGGTCGCCCCTGCGGATCCCGGCGGACGCCGCGGGCGAGTCCGAGCTCACCCTGGTCACTTCGATACGGCCGTCCCGCTCGCGCCGCGCCCACAGCCCGACGCCGGTGTACTGGCCGTCGAGGGCTTCCTCGAACTCCTCGTACTCGCCCCGGGAGTAGACGGCGCCCCAGCGGTCCCCGCTGCGGCTGACGGCACGCTCGGCAGCCTCCATGGGGGACGTGCCGTCGGCCTTGGCCTCCTCGGCCGCGTGCGCCACGTCCTCGTGATGAGCCGCGGGAGCCGCCGAACGGGCCGAATCCGACGAGGACTTCCGGTCGCTGCCGTCGGCCTCGGGAAAGGAACCGGTCGCCGCGCCGGCCACCAGCACGCTCGCGAACACCAATGTCAGGGCCGCCCCGCGGCGGATGCGGCGGGGCTGACAGAACAGGTCTCGGCCTGACATGCCGGTGAGTCTAGGACAACGCAAGAGGGCCGCACGGCCGGTTGACCGTACGGCCCTCTTGGCGTGCGTCACACCTTCAGGTACTTGCGCAGCGCGAAGAACGCGGCCAGCGCGGGCATCAGCACACTCGCCGCGAGGATCAGCGGCAGCTTCGTCAGTACGGCGTCCCAGCCCACGAAGTTGATCAGGTTGAGCTTCGTGGACAGGGCCATGCCGTGATCGACGGTGAAGTAGCGGCCGACGACCAGGAAGACACAGGCGAGCCCACCGCCGATCGCGCCGGCGACGGCGGCCTCCATGATGAACGGCGCCTGGATGTAGAAGCCCGAGGCGCCCACGAGCCGCATGATCCCGGTCTCCCGCCGACGGCTGAACGCCGAGACACGCACCGTGTTGACGATCAGCAGCAGGGCGACGATCAGCATGAGCGCCATGACGCCCAGCGCGGCCCGGTTCATCAGGTTCAGCATCGTGAAGAGGTTGTCCAGAATGCCCTTCTGGTCCTGCACGGACTGCACGCCGTCGCGCCCGTTGAACGCGGTGGCGATGACCTGGTACTTCTCCGGGTCCTTCAGCTTGATCCGGTAGGACTCCTGCATCTGGTCCGGCGTGAGGGAGGCGGCCAGCGGGGAGTCGCCGAACTGCTCCTTGTAGTGCTTGTACGCCTCGTCCTGGGACTCGTGGGCGACCGTCTCGACGACCGACATCTTCTTCAGGTCGGAGAGGATGTCCTTCTTCTGGTCCTCGGTCACCGCGCCCTTGGCGCAGTTGGGGTCCGACTCGGCGTCGCTCTTGTTGCAGAGGAAGATCGAGACGTTGACCTTGTCGTACCAGTAGCCCTTCATGGCGCCGACCTGGTCGCTCATCAGGAGCGACCCGCCGAACAGGGCGAGCGACAGGGCGACGGAGACGATGACCGCGAAGGTCATCGTCAGGTTGCGGCGGAGACCGACACCGATCTCGGAGAGTACGAACTGGGCGCGCATGGCGTCTTCTTCAGGCCTTTCCGGGGACTTCGAACGGCGGTCAGTGCTGGTAGCCGTAGACGCCGCGTGCCTGGTCGCGGACGAGACGGCCCTTCTCCAGCTCGATGACGCGCTTGCGCATCTGGTCCACGATGTTCTGGTCGTGCGTCGCCATCAGCACTGTCGTGCCGGTCCGGTTGATCCGGTCGAGCAGTTTCATGATGCCGACGGAGGTCTGCGGGTCGAGGTTGCCGGTGGGCTCGTCGGCGATCAGCAGCTTGGGCCGGTTGACGAAGGCCCGCGCGATGGCCACGCGCTGCTGCTCACCACCGGACAGCTCGCCGGGCATCCGGTCCTCCTTGCCGCCGAGCCCGACGAGGTCGAGCACCTGCGGCACGGACTTGCGGATCTCGCCCTTCGACTTGCCGATGACCTCCTGCGCGAAGGCGACGTTCTCCGCCACCGTCTTGTTCGGCAGGAGCCGGAAGTCCTGGAAGACCGTCCCCAACTGGCGGCGCATCTGCGGCACCTTCCAGTTGGAGAGGCGCGCGAGGTCCTTGCCCAGGACGTGCACCTGGCCCTGGCTGGTCCGCTCCTCGCGGAGAACCAGCCGCAGGAAGGTGGACTTTCCGGAGCCGGAGGACCCGACGAGGAACACGAACTCGCCCTTCTCCACTTCCAGGGAGACATCCCTGAGTGCGGGGCGGGTCTGCTTGGGGTAGACCTTGGATACGTTGTCGAATCGGATCACGGATGCACCACGGTAGGCCGGGGGTAGATGAGCGTGACCATACGCGAACCGGGTGCGGGAGCGCAGGCGCCGGTTCGGGTTGCGTATTGGATGGGCGGTTTTGTGCCGACCTGGAAACCCCTGCTTCGGCAGCGCACAGGCGACCCTTGGTGGAACCTGGCACAGTAGGGAAGGGAACGTTCTGCTACCCGGGAGCGTTGTCCTGTATGGAACCGACGGCAAGAAGGGTGACGCGCATGACGTACGACCGCCTGGTGTGCGCAAACTGCGCGGCGCCCGTGAACGAGGGCCGGTGCCCCGTGTGCCGCGCCAACCGCGAGCGGCTGCAGCAGGACAACCTCTTCGCGGGCCTGAACCCGATGGCCCTGATCGCCCTGCTCGCGGTGCTGATCGCAGCGGTGGCTCTGCTGGCACACCAGACCGCGTAGGCGGGCACCCCGAAGACATACGCAGACACACGAAGGGCCCGGAGCGACAGTCGCTCCGGGCCCTTCGTCACAGCGCACGCACACGTCAAGTGAGCGCGTGACTATCGAGAGTCACCTCAGGCGGCAGCGCCACCGCGGCCGCTCGCGAGGCGCGGCAGGATGCGGAAGCCGATGCCACCGGCGATCATCGTCGCCGCACCGACCAGCAGGAAGGCGGTCTGACCGGCACCGGTCTCGGCGAGCTGCGCGCCACCCGTGCCCTGGGCCGCGGTGTCGGACGTGGTGTCCGTGCCGGTCTCGGTGAGGGCCGAGGAGCCCTCCTCCTGGGCGGAGGTGTTGGAACCGCCGTCGGGGTCGGTGTTGCTGTTGCCGCCCCCGGCGTTGCCGTTTCCGTTGCCATTCCCGTTGCCGTTGCCGTTGCCGTTCCCGTTGCCCGGGTCGGTCGGGTCCTCGGTGGGCTCGGTCGGCTCCTCGGTGGGATCCGTCGGGATCGTCGGGTCCTCGGTGACCGGCGGCTCCTCGGTGGGCGGCTGCTCGGTGGGCGGCTCCTCGGTGGGCGGGTTGGGAGCGGTCGGGATGCCTCCGTCCGGAGGGGTCGGAGTGCCGTCACCCGGGCCGTCGTCGCCGAGGCCGGTGTCGACGTTCACGCCGACCCCGCTCTCGTCCACGCTCACACCGATCTCCAGCGCGGAAGCGGCGCCGGCGGCGGTCAGCGAGGCACCGGCCGCGATCACGGCACCAGCGGCTATGCGCGCGATCCGGATCCGCGTCTTCTTCGTCATGTGGTTGCTACCCCCAGTAGCTCATCGTCAATGAGGCGGCGCTCGGGGCCGTGATCGACGGAGGAAGGTAGCTGTACTCGAATCCCCCGGTTCACATGCGCCCCAGAGATACGCATGCCACGCTTTACCCTTCCCATTTTTCAAAGCAACGTCAAGGCCGTTGCGCGCGCGATGTCCTGGTAAGCGCCCTATGCCGGGGAAAGCGGTCTGTGAGTGTGATGTAAAACCCAGACATAAAGCAAACTGCCGCCCGGTGGGCGGCAGTTGCGGGGGGATTACCAAGTCGACAAAGTTACTTCTCCTGCTGCTTGCGCCAGCGAATCCCGGCCTCCAGGAAGCCGTCGATCTCACCGTTGAACACGGCCTCGGGGTTGCCGACTTCGAAGTCGGTGCGCAGGTCCTTGACCATCTGGTACGGGTGCAGGACGTACGAACGCATCTGGTTGCCCCAGGAGTTGCCGCCGTCGCCCTTGAGGGCGTCCATCGCGGCCTGCTCCTCCTGGCGGCGCCGCTCGAGCAGCTTGGCCTGGAGGACGTTCATCGCGCTCGCCTTGTTCTGGATCTGCGAGCGTTCGTTCTGGCAGGAGACGACGATGCCGGTGGGGAGGTGGGTGAGGCGCACCGCGGAGTCGGTGGTGTTCACGCCCTGGCCGCCGGGCCCGGAGGAGCGGTAGACGTCGACCCGCAGCTCGGACTCGTCGATCTCGATGTGGTCGGTCTGCTCGACCACGGGAAGGATCTCGACGCCCGCGAAGGAGGTCTGGCGACGCCCCTGGTTGTCGAAGGGCGAGATGCGCACGAGGCGGTGGGTGCCCTGCTCCACGGAGAGGGTGCCGTAGGCGTACGGGATCTGCACGGCGAAGGTGGTCGACTTGATGCCGGCCTCTTCCGCGTACGACGTCTCGTAGATCTCGGTCTTGTAGCCGTGCTGCTCCGCCCAGCGCAGGTACATCCGCTGCAGCTTCTCGGCGAAGTCGGCGGCGTCGACGCCACCGGCCTCGGCGCGGATGTTGACGAGCGCCTCGCGGGAGTCGTACTCACCGCTGAGCAGCGTACGGACCTCCATCTCGTCGAGCGCCTTCTTGACGGAGGTGAGCTCCGACTCGGCCTCGGCGAGGGTGTCCGGGTCGTCCTCCTCCTCGGCCATCTCGAACAGCACGGAGAGATCGTCGATCCGGCTGCGCAGCGCGTCGGCCTTCCTGACCTCGGCCTGGAGGTGGGACAGCTTGCTGGTGATCTTCTGCGCCTCGTCCGGGTTGTCCCACAGGGACGGCGCGGCCGCCTGCTCCTCGAGCATGGCGATGTCTGCCCTCAGCTTGTCGAGGTCCAGAACGGCCTCGATCGACTCCATGGTCGAGGAGAGGGACTTGAGCTCTTCGGATACATCGACGACTGCCACGCCCTCCAGCCTAACGGCTGTGGCAACCGACCTCGCCCGTCCACCACCGTCACCGCCCGGGAAGCAGGTCGGGCACTACTCCGGCGGCAGGCGACGCCGCATCGACATCGCCGCGTCCGTCCTCAACTGCTCTGCCTCGACGAGCCGACCACCGTCCTCGATCCGCGCAGCCGCAACCGGGCCCGGGACATCGTGCGCACGGTCGCCGCCATGCCGCTGGAGCCGCCACCCCGGCTCCCTCATGGCGAAACGGGCGCCGAGCTCCTCGGGTCCTGCGGCGAGGCCCACGCATCGTCCCCCGACGTGACCGCCCACACCCCGATCCCCGCCATGGCCACCAGGCCCGGACATCGAGCGCACGGTCGCCGCCATGCCGCTGGAACCGCCGCCCCGGCTCCCTCATGGCGAAGCGGGCGCCGAGCTCCTCGGGTCCTGCGGCGAGGCCCCCGCATCGTCCCCCGACGTAACCGCCCACACCCCGATCCCCGCCGCGGCCACCAGGCCCGGACATCGAGCGCACGGTCGCCGCCATGCCGCTGGAACCGCCGCCCCGGCTCCCTCATGGCGAAGCGGGCGCCGAGCTCCTCGGGTCCTGCGGCGAGGCCCCCGCATCGTCCCCGGACGTAACCGCCCACACCCCGATCCCCGCCGCGGCCACCAGCACCACCGCCGCGGCCCCCACGGCCAGCCGACGCCGCCGCGTGGTCGCCCGATGCCGGGCCGAACCCGGACGGGGCGCACCCGCGGCCCGAGGCACCCGGGCTGTCCCCCGCGCGCCCCCGGCCAGCTCGTCAGGCGCGGGCACCCTCATCGACGTGTGGGTGTCCCGGTTGGAGTCGGCGGGCTTCGCGCCCGGGACCAACGGCACGGCTCCCCGGCGCGCCGGCCGCCCGGAGGACTCCGTGTCCCCGTCGGAAGCCGCCGTCGGCGCCTCCCCGTCCGGCTCCTCCTCGTCCTCCGCGTCCGGCTCGTCCACGTCCAACGGCGGCATCCCGGCCAGCAACGGCAACAGCTCCCGCAGTCGCACCCCCAGCTCGGACGCCCGCAGCCGAGAGGCCGGCGCCTTGGCCAGGCACTGCACGATCAGCTGCCACAGCTCGTCGGGGATACCCGGAAGCGGAACCACCGTCTCCGTGACATGCCGGCGCAGTACCGCCCCGGGATGCCCGCCGCCGAATGGCGTGAACCCGGCCAGCAGCTCGTACAGCACGGTCGCGAGCGCGTAGATGTCCACGGACGCCCGCGGCGGCAGCCCCTCGACGATCTCCGGCGCCAGATAGTCCGGCGTCCCGATGATCTTCGTGGCCCGGGTCCGCCGCGGCGAGTCGATCAGCTTCGCCACACCGAAATCGGTCAGCAGAGCGGGATGCGAGCCCCCGGGGCCCAGGGGCCCCTGCATGTCCAGCAGGATGTTCTCCGGCTTCACGTCCCGGTGCACGACCCCCTTGGCGTGCGCCGCGGCCAGCCCGTCCGCGACATCGGCCACGATCGCCACCGCCGCCTCGGGCGCGAGCCGCTTCTCCCGGTCGAGCCGAGTGCGCAGATCCGTCCCCCGGACCAGGTCCATGACGAGCGCGAGGTCGTTGCCGTCGACCACGAGGTCGCGTACGGAGACCACATGGGGGTGCTCCAGGCCGAGCAGGGCCGTGCGCTCCTGGACGAACCGGCCCACGAGCTCCTGGTCGGACGCGAGGTCCTCGCGCAGCAGCTTGACGGCGACGGGCCCCTCGGGTCCCTCGCCCAGCCACACCGTGCCGGCGCTGCCCCGCCCCAGGATCTGGTTGGCGGTGTACCGGCTGCCGATCTTCCGTGCCAAGGCTGCTCCTACAGACGCGTGTTGTCGCTAAAACTACGCGCCGGAGGAGCCAACCTTCACCGCGGAGACGGAAATCACCCGCCGGGTGTCGACAAATCCCCTGAGTCGCTACTGACCTGAGGACTTGCCGCCCAGATCCCCGATCCACCCGCTCACGGTGTCGACGATGTCCCCGATCTGCTGCCAGTAGCTCTTGCCGGTGCCGATCCAGTCCTGGAGCGGGCTCAGCTCCCAGATCAGCCAGCTCGCGACGAACAGGATGACGATCGTGAACAGACAGCCCTTGAGGCAGCCCAGACCCGGGATCTTCATCGGGTTGGCGCTGCGCTGCCGCGGCTGCCGGGGCTCGCGCGCGGGGCGCTCGGGCTGCGGCGGGGGCGCGTACCGCTGCGGCTGCTGCTGCGGGGCGTACTGCTGGGGCTGGGGCTGCTGCCGACGGCCGTGGCCGCCGTCCTGCGGCGGCCGCTGCGGGGGCCGCTGCTGTCGCTGCGGCTGCTGTTGCTCGGGCCGCGCGACCTGCCGCTGCGGGCGGCGGCGCAGCGGGTCCTCGTTGGGGTCGAGGTACTGGACCTGCGTCTGTTCGTTGCGGTCCCGGGCCGCGCGCAGCTGGTTCTGCCAGGGGTGCGGCTCCTCGGGTCCGCCGGGCTGCTGCCCCTGCTGTCCTTGTTGTCCGTACTGCCCCTGTCCCGGCCGGCCGGGCGGTACCGGCGGCATGACGGCGGTCGGATCGGCCGCGCCACGGTTGGGGAGTACGGCGGTGGGGTCGGCGGCGCCGACGGGATTCCCGGGGCCGGTGTGCGGCAGGAAGCTGGTCGCGGCGTTCGGGTCGTAGGCGCCCTGGGCGCCCGCGCCGTACGGCAGCACCTGCGTCGGGTCGGCGGCGCCGGGTGCGTCCGGGACCGCCGCCGGGGCCGGGTCGGGCAGCAGCAGCGCGCCCACGTTGTCCGCGGCGGCGATCTGCGCGGAGTTCGCGTGCACGCCGATGCCCTCGGCGACGACACGCAGCCCGCGCGCGAGGTTCTCGGCGCTGGGACGCCGGTCCGGGTTCTTGCTCAGGCAGCGCTCTATGACCGTCCACAGCGGGTCGGGGACCGTGGAGGGGCGGCGCGGTTCGGCGCTCAGGTGCTGGTGCAGGACTTCCAGGGCGGAGCCGCCGGAGAACGGCGGACGGCCGGTGACCAACTCGTACAGCAGGATGCCGGCGCCGTAGATGTCGACCGCGGAGGTCTGCGGGCGGCCCTCGGCGGACTCGGGAGCGACGTACGCGGGCGTGCCGACGAATTCCTGCGTCCGGGTCAGGCCCGGGGAGTCCGCGAGACGCGCGATGCCGAAGTCGGTCAGGAGGGGGTGCATCTGGCCGCCGTACTGCCGCAGCAGCACATTGGCGGGCTTGAGGTCGCGGTGGACCACCCCGTCGGCGTGGCTGGCGGCGAGGGCGTCGGCGATCTGGGCGGTGATCAGGGCGGCGCCGACGGGGCTGAAGGGGCCGTTCTCGCGCAGATAGCGGTGCAGGTCGGGGCCCTCGACGAGGTCCATGACCAGGGCGAGCAGATCGCCTTCGACGACCAGGTCACGCACCCGCACGATGTTCGGGTGGGTCAGCCGCAGCAGGACGGAGCGCTCGCGCAGAAACCGCATCACGATGTCCGGATCGCTCGCGAGCTCCTCCTTGAGGACCTTGATCGCGACGGTCTCGCCGGGCTGTCCCGGTACGGCGGCCTCGGCGCCCGCGGTCTCCCGCTGGCGGGCTCGCCACACGGTCCCCGTGGCACCGCGTCCCAGCGGCTCCTCGAGGAAGTACTTGCTGCCTACCGGCCGCACGTCATGCACTCCCTGCTGCTTGCTGTCGTTCCGACCCACTGTAGTGCCGCTCCTCCAGGCACTACGTAAGCGTTCCCGAGCGCGTTCGAAGGAAAGACGCTCAGGCCGGGTCCGCCGGTTGCGGGACGTGGACGTGACCGATCTCAAGTGATCGTCGGCGCTGCACTGGTCAGGCACTTTTGGGGGCAGAGCTGACCAATCAAGATCACTTGCCCTCGGGCGGCGGGCGTGTTGTCAGTGGCAGGTGCAAGGATGCCTACCGTCAAGGCCGACGAACTTGGGCGCGTGCTTGTCCGCGAACTCGTCCGCGCAGAAGGGACCGCTGACGGCGATGCAGATCCGGCTGACCGTCGTAGACCCGCTGGGCCCGCCCGACCGGGCCCGGGGCCGCGCCACGAGCTGCGACGTGCTGGTCACGGCACCCGTCGGCACGGCGCTGGCCGCGGTGGCGACGGCGCTCGCCTCGGCCGTCCCGGCGGACGGAGGCACCTCCCGCGCGGGCGAAGCCGAGCGTGGGGGCGGCCCGGTCGTGCTGTACGCGGACGGGGAGCGGCTCGACACCCAGCGAGCCACCCTGGGCGAGCCACCGCTGATCGACGGCGCCGTGCTGTCCCTGGGCGCCCCGGCGGCCCCCGAGCCCCACCCCGAGCTCGACGACGCCCCCACCCAGCTCCACGTGGTCGCCGGCCCCGACGCCGGCGGCGTCCATCTGCTGCACGGCGGGCAGATCCACATCGGCCGCTCCGCCGACGCCGACGTCCCTCTGGACGACCCCGACGTCTCCCGCCTGCACTGCGCGGTCACGGTCGTCGCCGACGGCCGCGTCTCGGTGGCCGACCTCGACTCCACGAACGGCACGACCCTGGACGGCACCCGCGTGGGCACCCGCCCGGTCCGGTTCCCTCCGGGGGCACTGCTGAGGATCGGCGAGTCGGTGCTCCGGCTGTCCCCGAGCGGGGGCCGACGGCTCGAGACGGAACCTGACGGCGAGGGCCACGTGCGGGTGCCTGCCGGCGAGGCCGGGCTCATGACGGGCGACCAGCAGGCACCCGGGGGCTCGGACACCGCCGCCCGGACCGGCCGAGCCGGGTACGCCCGGGGCGCGAGCGGGGCCCACCAGGGCTCGCAAGCGGCCGGCGGGTCGGTCGGCGGTGGTCAGGGACCGAGCGGGACCGGGGCGCGCCGGGGCTCGGAGACCACCCCTTACCCGTCGGACGCGGTCGAGAAGAGCACAGCGGCAGGAGCCCGAGAGGACGGCACAGGTGCCTCCGGCTCGGCCCCAGGACAGGCCGAGCGCCCGCCACGCGCGCGTGGCCGGGTGTCGGCGGGCGCCGCAGGGGACCGGTCCGGCAGATCCGCGCCGTCCACGGACGCGGGGCCGGCCGACGGCTCGATACGCACGCGTGAAGGCCGTGGCGACACCTCACCCCGGTCGCCCACCGACCGGACCCACCACACCTACGGCTCCGCGGGCTGGGGCGCCTCGGGCGGAGGCCCCGAGGGCACGGCAGCGCAGGGCCACGGCCCCGCAGAGCCGCCGGTCGTCGTGCCGGGGCAGGGCGGCGCGCCCCGGATCGAGCACCGGGACGGAACCGGCGGCGGACGTCAGGACGTCGACGACAGTCTCAGGGGTGCCACCGAAGCGGTCTCCGACGACCCGGGCCATGGACACGGCGGGGATCCCAGCGGGGACACTCACGGCGGCCGGTCCGGGATCGGCTCCTACGAAGTGACACGCACCACCGCGGTCCCGCCGCCTCCCGCGACCGGCCAGGACCTGCCCTCGGCACCCGACGCCCCGGCGACCGGCCGCCGCAAGGGCACCCCCCTGCGCGGAACCGACGTACCGCAAGGCGTGCGGCGCCGTGGCGGACTGTCCGCGTGGGCCCGGCGGCTGGCCGGGGGGCGGAGCGAGCAGGAGACGCCCCGGCCCGACGAGACGTACGACGAGCGGACCGCGCCCGTCACCGCGGTTCCGTCGCCTGCCGCGACCCAGGCGCCCGAGGCCTGGCCCGACCCGGCGGCCCTGCTGCTGACGGCGCTGGGTCCCGGCGCGCGTCTGTGGGAGCGCGGGCCCGGGCATCCGGAGGCCCTCACGGTGCGGCTCGGCACCGCCGACCGTGCGGCGCC
>NZ_MJAH01000004.1 GCF_001746295.1 Streptomyces sp. LUP47B
TCCAGCGGTCCGCCCGCGGCCGCCTGCTGCCCGGGCTCACCGCCACCGGCCACGACGCCTGGCGGGCCGGACCGCTGGACCCGGACGACATCGCCCACCTCCGCGCCGTCGCGGCCGCCCTGCCCCACGAGGGTCACGCGGTCCCGCTGCCCGGCCCCGGCCCGCTCCGGCTGCCCGAACCGGAAGCCCTGATGCGCTCCTTCCTGGACGCGGTCGCCGACACCCTGCCCCGCACCCCCGCCGCACCGTTCGCCTCCGGCAAGCCCTTCGCGGCCCGCGCACCGCAGCGGCTGCCCCATGCCCACGACTGGGCCGCGGAGGTCGCCGCCGGCATGGACGCGGGCGTGCGGATCTCGCTCCGCCTGGACCTGTCGGCGTACAACCTGTTCAACGCCGACGCCGACGGTGCGCGCAGTGCGGGCGCCGCGATCGTCCAGGTGCACAGCCTCGCCGACCCGACCCTCGTGGCCGACGCTGCGGCCCTGTGGGCGGGGGACGCCGACGCCGTCTTCGGACCACGCGCACGCGTCGACGCGGCCCTCGCGGTGCGGCGCGCCGCCCGGGTGTGGCCGCCCCTGGACCGGCTCTCCGAGCAGGACGTACCCGATGTACTGGCCCTGTCCGACGAGGAGTTGGGCGACCTTCTCGGTGTGGCGGCGCCCCGGCTCGCGGCAGCCGGGGTCGCGGTGCACTGGCCGCGGGACCTGGCGCAGGACCTCACCGCGGCCGCGGTGGTACGACCCGCGCCGGGCTCGGCGACCGACGGCACCGGCTTCTTCGAGAGCGAGGAACTCCTCCAGTTCCGCTGGCAGTTGGCGCTCGGCGGCGACCCGCTCAGCGAGGCCGAGATGGACGCGCTGGCCGAGGCCCACCGCCCCGTCGTTCGCCTCAGGGACCAGTGGGTGCTGGTCGACCCCGCCCTCGTCCGCAAGGCCCGCAAGCGTGAACTGGGCCTGCTCGACCCGGTCGACGCGCTGTCCGTCGCCCTCAGCGGCAGCGCCGAGGTCGACGGCGAGACCGTGCAGGCGGTCCCGGTCGGCGCGCTCGCCGCCCTGCGCGACCGCCTGACGACCGGAGTCCACCCCGCCGAACCACCCGCGGGCCTGCACGCCACGCTCCGCGACTACCAACTCCGCGGCCTGGCCTGGCTGGACCTCATGACCTCCCTGGGCCTCGGCGGCTGCCTCGCCGACGACATGGGCCTCGGCAAGACGATCACCGTCATCGCCCTGCACCTGCGCCGGGCGCACCGCGAGCCGACCCTCGTCGTCTGCCCGGCCTCGCTCCTGGGCAACTGGCAGCGGGAGATCACCCGGTTCGCGCCCGGCGTCCCGGTCCGCCGCTTCCACGGCACGGACCGCAGCCTGGACGACCTCGACGGCGGCTTCGTCCTCACCACGTACGGCACCATGCGGGCGGCGGCGACGAGGCTGGCCGAGCAGCGCTGGGGCATGGTCGTGGCGGACGAAGCCCAGCACGTGAAGAACCCGTACTCGGCGACAGCGAAGGCCCTGCGCACCATCCCCTCGCCCGCGCGCGTGGCCCTGACCGGCACCCCGGTCGAAAACAACCTGTCCGAACTGTGGGCACTGCTCGACTGGACGACCCCCGGACTCCTCGGTCCCCTGAAGTCCTTCCGCGCCCGGCACGCGCGCGCGGTGGAGAACGGCGAGGACGAGGAGGCGGTGACCAGGCTGGCGAGGCTGGTGCGGCCCTTCCTCCTGCGCCGCAAGAAGTCCGACCCCGGCATCGTCCCCGAGCTGCCGCCCAAGACGGAGACGGACCATCCGGTCCCCCTCACGCGCGAACAGGCCTCGCTGTACGAGGCGGTGGTGCGCGAGTCGATGCTGGCGATCGAGACGGCGCAGGGCATCGCGCGCAGGGGCCTGGTGCTGAAGTTGCTGGGGGCGCTGAAGCAGATCTGCGACCACCCCGCGCTGTATCTGAAGGAGGAGGTCCCGCCGACGGCCGGCGAGCGGCTGGTCGCCCGCTCGGGCAAACTGGCGCTGCTGGACGAGCTGTTGGACACCCTGCTGGCCGAGGACGGCTCCGCGCTCGTCTTCACGCAGTACGTGGGGATGGCCCGTCTGATCACCGCCCACCTCGCCGCCCGCGCGGTCCCGGTGGACCTGTTGCACGGCGGTACGCCGGTGCCGGAGCGCGAGCGCATGGTGGACCGCTTCCAGAGCGGCGCGATTCCGGTCCTCGTCCTGTCGTTGCGGGCGGCGGGCACCGGCCTCAACCTGACTCGCGCGGGCCATGTCGTCCACTTCGACCGCTGGTGGAACCCGGCCGTCGAGGAACAGGCCACCGACCGCGCCTATCGCATCGGCCAGACCCAGCCCGTCCAGGTCCACCGCCTCATCACCGAGGGCACCGTGGAGGACCGCATCGCCGAGATGCTGGAGTCCAAGCGCGCCCTCGCCGACGCGATCCTCGGCTCCGGCGAGTCGGCCCTCACGGAACTCACCGACCGCGACCTGTCCGACCTGGTCTCCCTCCGGAGGCCGTCATGAGTCCCGGCCCCGCCGACGAGGCCCGCCGTGCCCTGCGGGCGGCGAGGGAGCAGGCGAGCCGGGAGGCGACGGGGGATGCGAGCGGGCAGCCGGTCACCGGGACGGACGACGGGGAAGCGCAGGAGGCCGGCGGGTCTGCGGCGCAGGGCACGGGGGGTCTCGCTGTCGAGGGGGTCGGTGGTTCCGCGGTGCGGGGCGCGGGTGGCCCTGGGGGCGAAGGGGTCGACGGTCCTGCGGCGCGGGGCACGGGGGGCCGTGCTGTCGAGGGGGTCGGTGGTTCCGCGGTGCGGGGCGCGGGTGGCCCTGGGGGCGAAGGGGTCGACGGTCCTGCGGCGCGGGGCACGGGGGGCCGTGCTGTCGAGGGGGTCGGTGGCTCCGCGGTGCGGGGCGCCGGAGGCCCTGGGGGCGAAGGGACCGACGGTCCTGCGGCGAAGGACGCCGGAGGCCTCGTGACCGCAGGGGCGGACCGCTCGGCGGACGAGAGCGCGGCTCACCGGGCGAACGCGGATGCCGAGGAGCCGGGTACATCTGGCGGACAGGATACGGAGGGCGCCGCGCCCGAGAGCGGCGTGCCCGACTCGGCCCCGCCCGAGCCCGAGTCCCGGCCAGGTGACGCGGCCCGCGCGGCCCTACGAGGAGCCGTCGCGGCGCGGCGTGCCCCGAGTGCGGGTACGGACGCCGACTCAGACCGGCTTGACGCAGGTGCCTCCTCCGCGGCTACCGCCGGCTCCCCGGATGGGGAGACGCATCAAGTCGCCGAGCCGGCCCCGCCTGTCCCGGCTGTCCACGACGCCGCATCCGGGCCTCCCGAGGCGCGCCCTGCGGATGCCGCCCGCGAAGCGCTGCGTGCGGCACGCAAGAGGCGGGAAGCCGCAGCGACCGCCGAGGCCGCACTCGCGGGTCGGCCGCGTCGTACCGCCCCCGCCGCATCCCGGGACCGGAGCAAGGCACCGCTTCCAGCCGCCGGTGCCCGGGCGCGTGACGTACGGGAGTTGCTGGCCGACGCGTTCCGGATGCCCGACGACGTGGACCTGCCGGGGGAGGACCCCGAGGACAACGACGGTGTGCGGCAGGGGAGTTCCGTTCCGCTGCCACCCGCAGCCGACGACAGCTCTCCGAGCACCGACGACCGAATCGGCACGACCCCGTCGGAGCCGCTTGGCGACACCCCCACGGACACCGGCGGTGACCAGAGCCGGCTCCTCCCGCAACCCGCAGCCGCGCCCACCCCGGCCTCCCCGCACCGCCCCCACTCCATGGCCGCCCCCAACCGGGACAGCGACCTGCGTCGCACCTTCCCCGCCTTCCCTCCCCGCACGTCCGATGACGCCCGCTTCGCCGCCACCTGGTGGGGCAACGCCTGGGTCTCCGCGCTGGAGGAGGGTGCGCTGGACGCCAAACGGCTGGCGCGGGGCCGGAGTTATGCCGAGCAGGGGAATGTGGACGCGATCACCGTGACGCCGGGCCTGGTGCTCGCCTATGTGCAGGGGAGCCGTCCCCGTCCGTACCGCGTGCAGGTGCGGTTGCGGACGCTCGGTGATGCCGACTGGGACCGGTTCCTGGACCTCGCCGCCGATCGGACCGGACACATCGCCGCACTCCTCGACAGGGAGATGCCTCAGGCGCTGGCCGAGTGCGGAGTGCCGTTGCTCCCCGGTCCGGGCGATCTCGAACCGCAGTGCAGCTGCCCCGACCGAGGTCACCCCTGCAAGCACGCCGCCGCCCTCTGCTACCAGACGGCACGCCTGCTCGACGCCGATCCCTTCGTCCTGCTTTTGCTGCGCGGCCGGGGCGAACGGGAACTGCTCGACGCCCTGTCCCGCCTCAGCGCCGCCCGCGCGGCCCGTGCCGCCCAGGCACAGGAACCGGTGCCACTGCCCGGCGTACGGGCCGCTGAAGTCCTCGCGCCCCGCCGACTCCCGCCGCTTCCGGCCCCGTTGCCGGCCCCCGCGCACCCCGAGCAGCCCCCGGCCTACCCCGCGTCGCCGGGCGGCCCCGACCCCTTCGCCCTGGACCAGCTGGCCACCGACGCCGCCGCCCGCGCCCACGCTCTGCTCGGCACCGGTCGCGACCCGGTGGGCGAACTCACCCTGTGGCAGGACGCGGTACGCCTCGCCGCCGCCCGCCCCGGTTCCGGCCTCACCGCCGGCACCCGGGCCCTCTACGCCTCCCTCGCCGCCGCCACCGACCGCACCCCGGCCGACCTGGCCCGCGCGGTCGCCGCCTGGAGACAGGGCGGGATCGAAGGACTCGCGGTCCTCGAAGAACCCTGGGACCCCCCGGCCGGTCGCTTCGACCGCGCCCGCCCCCTCCTCCTCGCCGCCGATCTCCCCGCCTTCCGACCCTGGCACAACCACCTCACCCATCCCCGCGGCCACATCCAACTCCGCCTCGGCCGCGACGGCCTGTGGTACGCCTACGAGTCCGAACCGGGGCACGACGACTGGTGGCCCCGCGGCACCCCCGACCTGGACCCGGTCGGCGCCCTCACGGGCCTGGGCACCCCGACCGACCTCTGACCCGCCCGCCCCCTTGTCCCAGGCCGCCCGCGCCGACCGGTCAGCCTCATGCCCGTACCGCCTCACCCGTACCGCCTTCGCCCCTTCCCGCCCGTCGGTCGGTGCCCTCACCGTCCCACCCGACCGCATCCGGGCCCGGTGCCGTCTCTCCGCTCCCGCCGTCCCGCACCCGGTGAAGGCCGTGTGAGAGTGCGGCGGTGATGTTCGGGAGCCAGGTGTGGGGTGCAGGGGCCCAGGGTCCGAAACGTAAGAAAAGGCGGTTAGCGTGGGGGCCGTGAGTGAGACGAAGACCCCCGCCCTCCAGTACCGCTTCGACGGCCCGGAAGACGCCCCGGTCCTCATCCTGGGGCCGTCGCTGGGGACCACCTGGCACATGTGGGACCGCCAGGTGCCCGACCTGGTCAAGCAGTGGCGCATCTTCCGGTTCGACCTGCCGGGGCACGGCGGCGCGCCCGCCTACCCGGCGGGCTCGGTCCGCGATCTCACCGACCGGCTGCTCGCCACGCTCGACCAGTTCGGTGTGCAGCGCTTCGGCTACGCGGGCTGCGCCCTGGGCGGCGCGGTCGGCATGGAGCTGGCCCTGCGCCACCCGGAGCGGCTCGCTTCGCTCGCGCTGATCGCCGCCTCGCCCCGCTTCGGCTCGGCCGACGAGTTCCGCCAGCGCGGGGTGATCGTACGGACGAACGGGCTCGATCCCATCGCCCGCACCTCGCCCGAGCGCTGGTTCACCTCCGGGTTCGCCGCCGCTCAGCCCGCGATCACCGAGTGGGCCGTGCAGATGGTGCGCACCACCGACCCGGGCTGCTACATCGCGGCCTGCGAGGCGCTCGCCGCGTTCGACGTGCGGGCCGATCTCGCGCGGGTCGGGGTGCCGACCCTCGTCCTAGTCGGCTCCGACGACCAGGTCACCGGCCCCGCCGAGGCCCGCACCCTGGTCGCGGGCATTCCGGACGCCCGGCTCGCCGTCGTGCCCGGCGCCTCCCACCTGGTGCCGGTCGAGCAACCCGCGGCCGTCACCGACCTGCTGGTCAGACACTTCTCCACCGCCTGGCAGCCCGCCTTCGACTCGGCGACCGGCCAGACCGCGATCCCCGCGTCCCCGCTCAAACCGGTCCTGACGACCCCGCCGTTGCAACCGGTGGCGATCGCCGAGATCGCCCCGGCCGCCCCCGTCCCGCAGTCGGGGACCCGTCCCGACCCGTACGACGCCGGCATCAAGGTGCGCCGTGAGGTGCTCGGCGACGCGCACGTCGACCGGGCGCTCGCGCAGGCCGACGAGTTCTCCGGTGACTTCCAGGAGTTCATCACCCGCTATGCCTGGGGCGAGATCTGGGACCGGCCGGGCCTCGACCGCCGCTCGCGGAGCTGCGTCACCCTCACCGCGCTGGTCGCGGGCGGACATCTGGACGAGCTCGCTTTCCACACCCGCGCCGCCCTGCGCAACGGCCTCACCCCGTCCGAGATCAAGGAGGTGCTCCTCCAGGCGGCCGTGTACTGCGGTGTTCCGGCGGCCAACAGCGCGTTCAAGGTGGCCCAGCAGGTGATCCGCGAGGAGACCACCCCCACCGAGTGAGCCGGGCGCTTCGCCTGGGGGCAGGATGGACCCATGAAGCTCACGAAGATGTCGCACTCCTGTGTCCGTCTGGAGAAGGACGGACAGACTCTCGTCCTCGACCCCGGGGCCTTCAGCGAGGAGGACGCCGCCCTCGGCGCGGACGCGATCCTCGTCACGCACGAACACCTCGACCACTTCAGCGAGGAGCGGCTGCGGACGGCCCTGGACGCCAACCCGGCCGCGGAGATCTGGACGCTGAAGTCGGTCGCCGAGAAGCTCTCGACCGCTTTCCCGGGCCGCGTGCACACCGTCGGCCACGGTGACACCTTCACCGCCGCCGGTTTCGACGTACAGGTCCACGGCGAACTGCACGCAGTGATCCACCCGGACATCCCGCGCATCACCAACGTCGGCTACCTCGTCGACGGCGGCCGGATCTTCCACCCGGGCGACGCCCTCACCGTCCCCGACCACGCCGTCGAGACGCTGATGCTTCCCGTCATGGCCCCCTGGAGCAAGATCTCCGAGGTCATCGACTACGTCCGTGAGGTCAAGCCCCAGCGCGCCTACGACATCCACGACGCCCTTCTCACGGACCTCGCCCGCCCGGTCTACGACAACCAGATCGGCGCACTCGGCGGCGCGGAGCACCTGCGGCTGCAGCCGAGGGAGAGCACCGCACTCTGAGTGTCAGTGCCGCCCGGTAGGTTGTGGGACATGCGCATCGCGACCTGGAACGTCAACTCGATCACCGCCCGTCTCCCGAGGCTGCTGGCCTGGCTGGAGAGCACCGGCACCGACGTGCTGTGCCTCCAGGAAGCCAAGATCGCCGAGGAGCAGTTCCCGTTCGACCAGCTTCGCGAGGCGGGCTACGAGGCGGCGGTACACGCGACCGGCCGGTGGAACGGCGTGGCGGTGATCTCCCGAGTGGGCATCGAGGACGTCGTCAAGGGCCTGGCGGGCGACCCGGGCTACGACGGCGCCCCGGAGCCCCGTGCCATCTCCGCGACCTGCGGCCCCGTCCGCGTCTGGTCGGTCTACGTGCCGAACGGCCGCGAGGTCGACCACCCGCACTACGCCTACAAGCTCCAGTGGTTCGAGGCCCTCAGGGCCGCCGTGGCGGGTGACGCCGCGGGCAGCCGCCCCTTCGCGGTCCTGGGCGACTACAACGTGGCGCCGACGGACGACGACGTCTACGACGTGGCCGCCTTCGAGGGCCTCACCCACGTCACCCCGGCCGAGCGCGCGGCCCTCGCCTCCCTGCGCGAGGCGGGCCTGTCGGACGTGGTCCCGCGGCCCCTCAAGTACGACCACCCGTTCACGTACTGGGACTACCGCCAGCTCTGCTTCCCCAAGAACCGCGGCATGCGCATCGACCTGGTGTACGGCAACGAGCCCTTCGCGAAGGCCGTCACCGACGCGTACGTCGACCGTGAGGAGCGCAAGGGCAAGGGCGCGTCCGATCACGCGCCGGTGGTAGTGGACCTGGACGTCTAGACGTCACGACAGAGCTCACAGCGGGGCCGGGTCCACCGACCCCGCGAGCGCGGCGAAGCCCTCGTTTCTCGAGTACAGAGGGACGAAAGGCGCATGGTGATGCCAACGGGACATCGGTGGCACGTCGACGCACCCTGCGCGGAGTTGGTGCGAAGTCGGCCGGGAACGAGGGCCCGCGCGCCTGTGGTGCATGCGGCCGGGTGAGTGACACGCTGGGCGTATGAAGATCCCTTTTCTGGGCGGCCGGAGTGAGAAGCCCGGGACCCGCGACCCCGAGGGCATCGCCGAACTTCTCTCCGAGTGCGAGCTCCTGCGCTCCCACGCGGCCCGTTCAGGTGTCCGACTGGACGACACGGCGGCCTCGTTGGAGGCGCTCGATCAGCTGGTGCCGGGTTGGCGCGACGACGAGGAGATCCTGCTCTGGCTCGGTAACGACGCCGGGCTCTACCTGGGCACGGTCATCGTGCGGACCGTCCCCGGAGCGACCTGGGATCTGCGCTCGGACGGCCAGCCCGTGATCCGGCTGGAATCAGGCCGGGAGTTCGACGTCGTGGCCTCCGGGCACGAGTGGGCCGCGAGCGGGGTGCCCGAGCTGTCCCAGCTCTACGCGGAGGTCGCCGAGGAGTGAAACCATGGCCGTAAGTACGGCGTAAATACGGCTTATGACCGAAAAGTGCGTGTCGTTCCTCAAGTGCGATCTTGCCTCGATAAGTTGCGGCAACCACGACACAGCTGAGAGTGGGTAGGGCTGGGTATGGCCGTCGTCGATCCGCTGATCGAACTGCGTGACGTCAACAAGTACTACGGGGAGCTGCATGTCCTGCAGGACATCAACCTCACCGTCGGCAAGGGGGAGGTGGTCGTGGTCATCGGCCCTTCGGGGTCGGGCAAGTCCACGCTCTGCAGGACGATCAACCGCCTGGAGACCATCAAGTCCGGTTCCATCACGCTCGACGGGCAGCCGCTGCCCGAGGAGGGCAAGGCCCTCGCGAACCTCCGTGCCGAGGTCGGCATGGTCTTCCAGGCCTTCAATCTGTTCGCCCACAAGACGGTCCTGCAGAACGTCTCGCTGGCCCAGGTCAAGGTCCGGAGGCGCAAGAAGGAGCAGGCCGACCGTCGCTCCCGCGAACTCCTCGACCGGGTGGGTCTCGCCGACCAGGCCGACAAGTACCCGGCCCAGCTCTCCGGCGGCCAGCAACAGCGCGTGGCCATCGCCCGTGCCCTCGCCATGGAGCCCAAGGCCCTGCTCTTCGACGAGCCCACCTCGGCCCTCGACCCGGAGATGATCAACGAGGTGCTGGAGGTCATGCGCCAACTGGCCCAGGAGGGCATGACCATGGTCGTCGTCACCCACGAGATGGGCTTCGCACGCTCGGCCGCCAACCGCGTGGTGTTCATGGCCGACGGCCGTATCGTCGAGGACCGGGCCCCCGACGACTTCTTCACCAACCCCGACAGCGAGCGCGCCAGGGACTTCCTCTCCAAGATCCTCAAACACTGAGAGGAGCGCGGCCATGTCCCTGAACCTCGACTACCATGGTCCGTTCATCCCCACGGTGATGGCGACCGAGCCCCCAGGGCCGCTGCTGCCGGGTCGAGGGTCCCCCCACGGCTCTTGAACCGCAGGGGGCGGCAGTCACAGAGCCATACCCGCCCGGCGCCGGCCGGAGATCACTGCTCGCGCAGCGGAATCGACACGTACGACGGGTCGTTCGACGGCGAGGAGAAGGTCAGCTGGGCGCCGGACGGGTTGTGCTCGATGTAGAGCGGGTCGACCGTGTCGACCACCAGGGCCAGCCGGTGCCCTGCCGGGACGTCGTAGGCCGTGGAGAACAGCTCCAGGTCGACGCCGAACGGCTTCCCGGGTGTCTGCCCATGGAAGGTGTAGGGCGCGTTGGAGACCAGCTTGCCGAGGCCGAGCGGCCCCACGTCGTAGAGGTAGGCGACGAGGGTGCCGCTCTCCTTGGTGGGCGTCACCGTGGTGTGCAACTTGGCGGTGCCGCGCACCTGTTGGGCGGTCGTGTACTTCTCCGACTGCCATACGGCGGCCCAGCGGCGGGGGAGTAGGGGGATCGAGGCGACCGGGGGAACCTGGGCGATCTGGTCGAGGATGCTGGAGAGGAAGACGATCCCGCCGTCGGCGCCCGAGTCGACGTTGGTGTGGATCGTGGTCGTGCCCGAGAGGGCGATCTTCTTGCGGGTCGCGCCGACCGACTTCCAGTCCGGGTAGCCCTCGTAGCCGCCCGCGGAACGGGACTTGAGCCGGACCGGCTCCTCGCGGTTGATCCCGTTGTCCGCGCCCTTGAGGTAGTGGTCGAACCAGCGCTCGGTGTCGGTCCACACGTCGTTGGGCAGGCCGAACAGCCCGGTCAGCTCGGCGGTGGCGTGGTCGCCGGGGCGGAACTCCAGTCTCTTCGGGCCGGTCAGCTTCTCGTAGAAGTCCGCGTACTGGTTGGGCGCGAAGACCGTGTCGCCCCACGCGTTGGCCAGCATGACCGCCGCGCCGTTCTGGTTGAGCTGGTCCACATATGTGGCGGCCGAACGTTTCTTCCCCCAATCGATCATCTCCTGTTCCTTCGACAGGTTCGACGCGTAGAGGTTGTCGAAGATCTGCCGGATTTCGGCGCTCTGGCGGCCGGTGACGAGGCTCGCGCCGTCCAGCAGGGCCGCGGCCTGGACGTGCTGAGTACGGCCCGAGTAGATCGAGTCGATCAGGTCGGCCCAGCCACTGAGAGACGCAACCGCCTTGATGCGCTTGTCCTTTGCGGCGGCGAGCAGGCTGATGCCGGCGCCGTAGGAGACGCCCGCCATGCCGATGTGCCCCTCGTCCGCGGGGGTGTTGGCGAGCGCCCAGTCGATGACCTTGGACGCGTCGGCGGTGTCGGGAGGGCCCGCCACTTCTATCTCCCCGCCGGACTGCCAGAAGCCGCGGACGTTGTAACTGACGACGACATAGCCGGAGTTCGCGAGCTTCTGGGCCTGTGCGAGGTACTCGACCTGCGGCAGACCCCAGCTCGTGGGCAGGACGAGCAGCGGGTAGCGCCGGGTGCCGTCGGCTCCGGCGGGTGTGATGACGTTCGCCTTGAGGACCGTGCCGCCGTCGCCGGTGATGTCCACGAAGCGGACGGCGTCCGCCGCCTGGGCGGTGGGGGCGAGTCCGAGGGCGCTACCGGCGATCAGAGTCGCGGAGACGGCGCCCACGGTGGTCGTACGCAGGGCCTTGCGAGGGTGTCCCACGGGTCACTCCCTACTCGTGTCACTGCAAAGTGACCCGACGGTAACCTCGCCGCTTTACCGGAGGTAACCCGTCGGTAAGTTACGTGGGAGTAACGATTGTTGTGGTGTGAATCAATTCAGGAGGCGCGGTGGGAGTTGCGTGGAGCGGCGGCCGCCGGAAGGGGGGTCTTGGCCTCCCGTGTCACGTCCGCGACCAGCTCCACGACATCCGGCCCGTAGGCCCCGGAGTTGACCACCTTCAGCAGCAGCGCGAAGGTGCTGTCGCCGTACTTGCGGGTCAACCGCTCCTGGTTGCGGGCCAGATAGCGGGTCGCCGCCTGGTTGGTGATCGCGGTCTGGCCGCAGAAGAGGAAGACCGGCCGGGCGCCGTTGCTCTGGTCGACGGTGAGCCGGGCGAGAAGCGCGTACTCGGACGTGCCGACCTCCACCCGGTAGCGCTCGGTGCCGATCTGGAAGGCGCCGCGGTCTGGCGTCGGCTCGGCGTCCACGTTCACCCGGACACCGGGCAGCAGGGACGAAAGGTGCGCGGCCATACGGCGGTTCGAGGCCGGTCCGCCCACACAGAACTCGGTGCGCTCGCCGAAGCCCTGCCGTGCCGCGTCGTGCGGGAGGACCTGGGCGTGTGCGTTGCAGTCCTTGATGAGCGCGGCGAGCTCCAGGAGGGCGAACACGTCGTAGCGCATCACCGCGAGGTCCGGGCCGCTCGCGCCGCGGTTCACGACCAGGAGCGACTCGGAGTTGTCCGGCAGCCCGAAGAAGGCCTGCTTGCGGCGGAGCTTCCGCTTCCACAGATACGTCCGGGCGAGCCAGCCGAGCGCGGCACTGATGCCGGCCGCCAGCACTCCCAGGACGATATTGCGCACGTCGTCAGTCATGTGCGCGCATGGTAGCGGGCCTACACGGTTGGTACGTACCGGTGTTCGAAGTGTGGCATTCGCATGACACCTGACCCGAAGAGGGCTGTCGGGGCCCCCGTGATGTGGTTACGCTGCGCGGACGGTCCTGGCCTGGAGGTACGGATGCGTCGCCCTGTCGCACGGAAACTGTCGGTCCTGGCGGTCTCGGCCGCTGTGGTGTCGGTGGGGGCGGCGGCGCCCCCGCAAGCCACCTCGACACCCGAGAAAGTACCCGTCGCCGTCGGCTACGGCGGCGCCGTCTCCAGCGTCGACGCGGACGCGTCCGCCGCGGGCATCGAGGTCCTGAGGAACGGCGGCAACGCGGTCGACGCGGCCGTCGCCACCGCCGCCGCGCTCGGCGTCACCGAGCCGTACTCCTCCGGCATCGGCGGGGGCGGCTACTTCGTCTACTACGACGCCAAGTCCCGCAAGGTCCACACGATCGACGGCCGCGAGACGGCACCGCTGAGCGCCGACTCCGACCTCTTCGTCGAGAACGGCAAGCCCCTCGCCTTCGCCGACGCCGTCAGCAGCGGACTGAGCGTCGGCACCCCGGGCACGCCTGCCACCTGGGCCACCGCGTTGGACCAGTGGGGCAGCAGATCGCTCGGCAACGTCCTCAAGCCCGCCGAGCGGATCGCCCGTCAGGGCTTCGTCGTCGACGACACCTTCCGCTCGCAGACCGCGTCCAACGAGACACGGTTCCGCTACTTCCCGGACACGGCGCAGCTGTTCCTTCCGGGCGGACAGCTGCCGGCCGTGGGCTCCACCTTCAAGAACCCCGATCTCGCGCGCACCTACGCCGAGTTGGGCCGCAAGGGTGTCGGCGCGATCTACCACGGCGACCTCGGTGACGACATCGTCGACACCGTGAACAACCCGCCCGTGGACCCGGCCTCAGGGTGGAACGCGCGGCCGGGGGACCTGTCCGAGAAGGACCTCGCGGCCTACCGGGCCAAGCTCCAGAAGCCGACCAGCACCTCGTACCGGGGGCTCGGCGTCTACTCCATCGCGCCCTCCTCCTCCGGCGGCACGACGGTCGGTGAGGCCCTCAACATCCTGGAGAACACCGACCTCTCGAAGGCCAGTGAGGTCCAGTACCTGCACCACTACATCGAGGCCAGCCGGATCGCCTTCGCCGACCGGGGACGCTGGGTCGGCGACCCCGCCTTCGAGGACGTACCGACGCAGGGGCTGCTGTCGCAGCGGTTCGCCGACTCGCGGGCCTGTCTGATCAAGGACGACGCGGTGCTCACGAGTCCTCTGGCCCCGGGGGACCCGCGCGATCCCGCGGCCTGCTCGGGCGGGGGTACGGCGGCTCCGACGACGTACGAGGGCGAGAACACCACGCATCTGACGGTGGCCGACAGGTGGGGGAACGTCGTCGCCTACACGCTGACCATCGAGCAGACCGGTGGCAGCGCGATCACCGTGCCCGGGCGTGGGTTCATCCTCAACAACGAGCTGACGGACTTCTCCTTCGCTCCCGCCAACCCGGCTGTTCACGACCCGAACCTGCCCGGCCCCGGCAAGCGGCCGCGGTCCTCGATCTCACCGACGATCGTGCTCGACCGGCACAACAGGCCCGTCGTGGCGCTGGGTTCGCCCGGTGGGGCGACCATCATCACCACCGTGCTGCAGGTGCTGACCGAGTTCGTGGACCGTGGACTGCCGCTCGTGGACGCGATCGCCGCGCCTCGGGCGAGTCAGCGCAATGCCGCGCAGACCGAGCTGGAACCGGCGCTGTACAGCAGCGGGGTGCGGTCCCAGTTGGAGGCGATCGGGCACTCGTTCAAGCTGAATCCGGAGATCGGGGCGGCGACAGGGGTACAGCGGCTGCCGGGCGGGAAGTGGCTGGCGGCCGCTGAGACCGTTCGCCGGGGTGGGGGGTCCGCGCAAGTGGTGCACCCCGCGCCGTAGTACCTACGCGGTCACCTTGAACGTCAAGCCGCCTGCTTCCGCTTCCACCGTCACCCGGCCGCCGTCCGTGATCCTGCCGTCCAGGAGGAGGCGCGACAGTTGGTTGTCCACCTCCCGCTGGATCGTGCGGCGCAGCGGCCGGGCACCGTACTCCGGCTGGTAGCCGCGTTCCGCCAGCCAGTCCACCGCCCGGTCGGTGAACTCGACGGTGACGCCCTGGGCGTGCAGCAGGCGGCGGGTCCGCTCCAGCAACAGCTTGGTGATCTCCCGTAGTTGATCGGTCGTCAGCTGGCGGAAGACGACGATCTCGTCGATGCGGTTCAGGAACTCGGGGCGGAAGTGCTCGCGAAGAGGGCGCAGGATCCGCTCTCGGCGGGCCTCCTCGTCCGAGTCCGCTCCACCCGGCCCGAAGCCGATGCCCGCGCCCCTGCGGGTGATCGCCTCCGAGCCCAGGTTGCTCGTCATCACGATGACGGTGTTGGTGAAGTCGACCGTGCGCCCCTGGGAGTCGGTCAGCCGTCCGTCGTCCAGGACCTGGAGGAGGATGTTGAACACGTCCGGGTGGGCCTTTTCCACCTCGTCCAGGAGCAGCAGCGAATAGGGGTGCCTGCGGACCACCTCGGTGAGCTGGCCCGCCTCCTCGTGGCCGACGTATCCGGGCGGGGCACCCACCAGACGGCTGACCGTGTGCCGTTCCTGGTACTCACTCATGTCCAGCCGAACCATGCGCTCCTCGCTGCCGAACAGGGACTCGGCGAGGGCGCGGGCCAGTTCGGTCTTGCCGACGCCCGTCGGGCCGAGGAAGAGGAAGCTGCCGATCGGGCGGTCCGGGCTCGCGAGGCCCGCGCGGGAGCGCAGCACGGCGTCCGAGACGACCCGTACGGCCTCGTCCTGGCCGACCACCCGCTCGTGCAGGTGCTGCTCCAGGCCGAGCAGCCGGTCCTTCTCCTCCTCGGTGAGGCTGCTGACCGGGATGCCCGTCAGCCGGGACACCACCTCGGCGATGGCCTCCGCGGTGACCTCCAGGTGCTGGCCCTCGTCGGCCTCGTCGTGCCCGGTGGCCTCGCCGATCCGCTGCTTCAGCTCCACGATGCGGTCGCGCAGTTGGGTGGCCTGCTCGTACTGCTCGTCGGCGACCGCCTGGTCCTTGTCCCGGGTCAGCTGCTCGACCTCGCGCTCCAGGGCCCGTACGTCCGTGCCCTTGGTCCGCGCGCGAAGGCGTACCCGCGCCCCCGCCTGGTCGATGAGGTCGATCGCCTTGTCCGGCAGACGGCGGTCGGGGAGATAGCGGTCCGACAGCTCCACGGCGGCCACCAGTGCCTCGTCGGTGTAGCGGACCTGGTGGTGGGCCTCGTAGCGGTCGCGCAGCCCGCGCAGGATCTCGATCGCGTCCGCCGCGGTGGGCTCCGGCACCAGGATCGGCTGGAAGCGGCGGGCCAGGGCCGCGTCCTTCTCGATCCTGCGGAACTCCTCCAGCGTGGTCGCGCCCACGATGTGCAGCTCACCGCGGGCCAGGGCGGGCTTGAGGATGTTGCCGGCGTCCAGCGAGCCGCCCTCGCCGCCCCCGCCCGCGCCGACGACCGTGTGCAGCTCGTCGATGAAGACGATCAGCCGGTCGGAGTTGTCGCGGATCTCGCCCACGATGTTCGTCAGGCGCTCCTCGAAGTCACCCCGGTATCGGGTGCCGGCCACCACCCCGGTCAGGTCGAGGGCGAAGACCCGGCGCCCGGTCAGCACGTCGGGCACGTCCCCGTCGACGATCCGCTGGGCCAGGCCCTCCACGATGGCGGTCTTGCCGACGCCCGCGTCACCGATGAGCACCGGGTTGTTCTTGCCGCGCCGGGACAGCACTTCGATGGTCTGCTCGATCTCCTCGTCCCGTCCGATCACCGGGTCGATACGGCCCTCGCGGGCCAGGTCGGTGAGATCGCGGCCGTACTTGTCGAGCGTGGGCGTGCCCGTGCTGCGCGGTGCCTCGCCGCGGGGCTGTCCGGAATCCGGGGCCGTCTCGGGAGGCAGACCGGTGGAGGCGAACCGGGCCGAGTTCAGGATGTGCCCGGCGGCCGAGTCGGGGTTCGCGGCCAGGGCGCTCAGGACGTGCTCCGGGCCGATGTAACCGGCGCCCCGGGCCCGGGCCAGGTCGTGGGCGTCCAGCAGGGCCCGCTTGGCGGCCGGGGTGAGGGACAGCGAGGTGGGCGGAGGGGCCTCTTCCGGCTGGTGCTGGACGGGGCCGGAACGTTCGTCGATCTCCGAGGCGAGCGAGTCGGGATCGGCGCCGGCCCGGCTCAGCAGGGTGCGGGTCGGCTCGGCGGTGAGCGCGGCGCGCAGCAGGTGCTGGGTGTCCAGATCCCGGCTGCCGTGCTCGGCGGCGTACTGGGCGGCGCCCCGCACCAGCTCCCGGGCCGGCTGGCTCAGCAGCTGGCCGATGTTGATCTGCCGGGGGCCGGGACGCGGTCCGCCGAAGAAACGGGCGAGAAACTCTCCGAAGGCGTCGTAGCCTTCCGGTCCGCTGAATCCGCTGGTCATGGCGTTCCCATCCGGCATCCCCATGGGCGTCCCCCCGGGCCGAGCCCGTTCGAGGACTGGAAGAGGGCCGGGGATGCCCTCGCTGATCGACGTGCGGGGCCGGGTAACCCGGGTGTCAGCCGGTTACACCTTCGCACGGATGGGGGAGTGGGGCACTTTCAGCGCTCCGCGGTGGGGAATCGGCGGGCAGGGCGGCTTCTCGTCCCGGTACCGCTCGTCGGGTGCGGCCGCGCCACACGAGGCCCTCCGGCCGTGCTCCCGGACCGGCGGGAGCACGGCCGGAGGCGGTGCCGAGACGTGTGGCAGGTCGTCGTCGACGTCGGTGCCGTCATCACCGCAGCCGCGCGTGATCCGGTTCGGCACGGTGCGAGAACGTCAGCCGCCGCGCCTCGCCCAGCGTGAGTTGACCCGGCTCCGCCGAGTGCGTGCCGGTCTCGTACGTCCTCCGGCCGCCCCTGAAGAGGACCTCGCCCTGGGACGCGGGCCGACTCAGCGTGCCGTCAGGACGCGTGGGCCGGCGTCCGTGATCGCCACGGTGTGCTCGGTGTGTGCCGCCCGCGAACCGTCGTTGGTCTTCAGCGTCCAGCCGTCCGGCGCGGCGTGGTACTCGTCCGTGCCGCCGGCGATGAGCATCGGCTCGATCGCGAGCACCATGCCGTGCCGGAGCGCGAGGCCCCGCCCCGGGCGCCCTTCGTTCGGCACCGGAGGGTCCTCGTGCATACGGTGGCCGATGCCGTGTCCGCCGAAGTCGTCCATGATGCCGTAGCCGCCGCCCCGGCACACCGTGCCGATCGCGTGCGCGATGTCCCCGATGCGGTTGCCCACGACGGCCGCCGCGATCCCGGCCGCCAGCGCCTGTTCCGCGGCCTCGATCAGCCGGACGTCGGCGGGGCGCGGCCTGCCGACCGTGAAGCTGATCGCCGAATCACCGGCCCAGCCGCCGAGTTGGGCACCGCAGTCGATCGAGACGAGGTCGCCGTCGCGGAGCCGGTAGCCGGTGGGGATGCCGTGCACGATCGCGTCGTTCACGGAGGCGCAGATGACGGCGGGGAAGGGGGTATTGGCGAAGGTCGGCCGATAGCCGAGGAAGGGCGAGGTCGCCCCGGCCTCCCGCAGCACCTCACGTGCCACCTCGTCCAGCTCCAACAGGGAAACACCCACGTCAGCGGCCTTTTGTACGGCGGTCAGGGCGCGCCCGACCACCTGTCCCGCCTCGTACATGGACTCGATCGATGTGTCTGTCTTCAGCTCCACCATGCCAATTACTATACCGGTATTAGAATGGTGGGCATGGTGCGCACCCCTCTCACTCCCGAAGAACACGCACGCGGCGAGCGGCTCGGCCGGCTGCTGCGCGAAGCCCGTGGCGGCCGCAGCATGGCGGAGGTCGCGATGAGCGCCGGAATCTCCCCGGAGACCCTCCGGAAGATCGAGACCGGGCGGGCTCCCACCCCGGCCTTCTTCACGGTGGCGGCGATTGCCCGGGCCCTCGGGCTCTCCATGGACGAGCTGGCCGGACTGTGCGAGTTGGCGGGCGTGTGACGGGAGTTCGCTCACCGGGCCGGGAGCGTGTCAGGAGACTCCTGCTGCTGCTTCGCAAACTGCCTGTAGCCCGTTCGTAACACTGCTGGTGTTGCCTTACGGACCGGAGTGCTCCGGTCTAACGGGAGTTGAGCGATGGCAGTGGATCAACTCCCGGGGCGGCTGCGGGAGTTCGTGGCCTACCTGGACGGCTTGCTCGCGCGTCTGGATCAGGGCGGCGGCTGGTGCGCGGTGTTCTGGCAGCGCGATCCGGACGGTATGCAAGCCTGCCTCGACGGCCGCGAAGTGCCGCCCTGGGACGTGGTCGAGTCGCTCCTGCAGGACCTCGCCGCGGCGTACGGCCCCGATAGGGCCCACGTCGAGGCGGAGCGGGCCCGCCCCCTGCACGCCGCCGCCCAGGCCGCCCACGACGCCCGCCCCGGCGGCCGGGACGCCCTCGGTGACCGTTTCGACGTCATGCTCCGCGAACAGCGCTACGCCGCGGAACGGCAGGCCGAGTTGGGCCGCCTGCTCGCCAGGGCCACCACCCAGGAGGAGGCCGACGCCATCCGCCTGGACCTCGCCTGGGCCCGCGACGACCACGAACGCGCGGTCCGACGCTGCGCCGAACTCCAGTCCCGGATGGCCGAGTTGGACGGCCGCTCGATGGGCGGCCGGGGCCGGGCGATCCGGCGGGGGCAGATCGCGGACGGTGGAGTGTTCCGGGGGACGTTCGAGGACGTGGATGACGCGCCCGGGGACAGCGGGCCTGTGCCCGGGCGCGGTGGGAGCGGCGGGCTTGCCGACGGCTACGGGGGCTACGGCGGCGATGTCGCCGGGGGCGGGGTGGGCGTCGGCGGTTACGGCGGTGAGGTCGCTGAGGATGGCGGGCGTGGGCTGGGCGGTGCCGGGGGCGGCGGGCGCGTAGCCGGTGACTCCGGAGCCAGGAGCCGTGAGGCCGGCCACTACGGGGATGCGGCGAGCGGATTCGGCGACCACGAGTCGGGCGTCCGCGCGGCCGACGGCCGAGGCGCCGAGTTCCCGAACATGCCCCAGCAACGAGATGCCACGTCGACCACAGGTACTGGAGCGACCCACGGCGGACACGCCGACCAGTCGCCGGGCTCCTCCGAAGCGGCCCGCGCAGGGCACGCCCCGCAATGGTCGACTCCCGCTGGTGCGACCCGTCCGGGACGCACCCCGCAGGGCTCGGGCTCTGTCGATGCGGCGCGACCCGGAGGTACCCCGCAGTGGTCGGGCTCTGCCGATGCGGTGCGACCGGGAGGTACCCCGGAGTGGTCGGCCTCTGTCGATGCGGCCCGTCCGGGGCGCGCCCCGCAGGGCTCGGGCTCTGCCGATGCCGCGCGACCGGGAGGTGCCCCGCAGTGGTCGGATTCTGCCGATGTGGCGCGACCCGGGCGCACCCCGCAGGGCTCGGGCTCCCCCGATGCGGCGCGACCGGGAGGTGCCCCGCAGTGGTCGGGCTCTGCCGATGCGGCACGTCCGGGGCGCGCCCCGCAGTGGTCCGGCCCCGCCGATGCGGCCGCTCGGGGGTACAGCCCCCACCCCGCCGGTGCCGCCGACGCGACCCGCCCCGGCCCGCACCAGCACAGCCAGGCCGACGCACCCCCCTCGACGTACGCCCCGTATGAGCAGGCCTCGCCCGCGGTCACCCGCCCCGGCCGCACACCCCAGCCCGACGCCGAGGCCTCACGACAGCCGGCCCCCGCCGCCCAACCGCCGGAGGCCCCCGCGCCCACGGCCAAGCGCAAGCGCCGCCGTGGCAGTGCCCGTTTCGCCGGTATGGCCGAGGAGGGCGGCGCCCCCGTCGCCGTACCCCCGGCAGCCGTGTCCGAGCTGCCCACCGGGCCCGTGCCGAAGGGGCGGACCCCGCGCGGGGCCCGTTTCGCCGGGGCCGCGGAGGCGTCGGAGGAGCGGTCGGACCAGCGGGCCGAGGCGTTGGACGCGGCCGCTCGGAGGGAGACCGCCGACACCATCGCGACGCTGACGCGGCTGCGCGCGGAGGGACGCACCGGGGAGGCGCACGCGCTGCTCGCCGAGATCGCGCACTGGCCCGCCGACCGTTTCCCGCTGCTCGCCGCCGAGCTTCAGCGCGCCGGGCTCCGCGCCGACTGGGCGACCCTGCTGTGGGAGGCCGCCTCGCTGCCCGCCGACCGGCTGGTGGCAGCGGCCGACGCGCTGGTCGCGGCCGGGCGCAGCGCGGACGGGGAACAGGTGCTCCGGCAGGGCGTCGCACGGCCCGCGGGTGAGATCGGCACCGCCGTGCTCGGGCTGGTCGCCGAGGGCCGTCGTCGTGAGGTCTCCGCGCTTCTCGACGCCTACGTCCGGGTCCGCACCCCCGAGGAGGCCGCCCGCAGCGCCGAGCCCGGCCCGCAGACGCTCGTACCGCTCCTGCTGGCCGCCGCGCGAGGCGTCTCGGACGAGCGGCACTGGGATCTGATCCACGCCCTGCGGGTCGCCGGATTCTCCGCCTGACAGGTCCCCCACAACCCACTGACCGGCCACGTCGCTCCTCCACTGGAGTGTGAAACGTGATCGACTTCGCGGGTTAACGACGATGGTCTTGGCAAGCCTCTCCAGGAGGCTTACGTTCGTCCCTCTACGGCTACATCTACGGGCGTAGAGGCTCTGACGTCCCGCCGAAGGAGCAGCTCATGGCCAACGTCGTACGTGCCGCTCTGGTCCAGGCCACCTGGACCGGCGACACCGAGTCCATGGTGGCGAAACACGAGGAGCACGCCCGCGAGGCGGCCCGACAGGGCGCGAAGATCATCGGGTTCCAGGAAGTGTTCAACGCCCCCTACTTCTGCCAGGTCCAGGAACCGGAGCACTACCGCTGGGCCGAGCCGGTGCCCGACGGCCCCACCACCAGTCGTATGCAGGCACTCGCCCGCGAGACCGGCATGGTGATCGTCGTGCCGGTGTTCGAGGTCGAGCAGTCCGGCTTCTACTACAACACCGCGGTCGTGATCGACGCCGACGGCACCGTCCTCGGCAAGTACCGCAAGCACCACATCCCGCAGGTCAAGGGCTTCTGGGAGAAGTACTACTTCAAGCCCGGCAACCTCGGCTGGCCGGTCTTCGACACCGCCGTCGGCAAGGTCGGCGTCTACATCTGCTACGACCGCCACTTCCCGGAGGGCTGGCGTCAGCTGGGCCTGAACGGCGCCCAGCTCGTCTACAACCCGTCCGCCACGCACCGGGGACTCTCCTCCCACCTGTGGCGCCTGGAACAGCCCGCGGCCGCGGTCGCCAACGAGTACTTCGTCGCCGCCATCAACCGGGTCGGCGTCGAGGAGTACGGCGACAACGACTTCTACGGGACGTCGTACTTCGTCGACCCGCGTGGCCAGTTCGTCGGGGACGCGGCGAGCGACAAGGAGGAGGAACTGGTCGTCCGCGACCTGGACTTCGACCTCGTCGAAGAGGTGCGGCAGCAGTGGGCGTTCTACCGCGACCGCCGCCCCGACGCCTACGAAGGGCTGGTGCAGCCGTGACCGAGGACCTGCTCGGACGTCACCGTGCCGTCCTGCCCGACTGGCTCGCCCTCTACTACGAGGACCCGCTGGAGATCACACACGGCGAGGGCCGTCACGTGTGGGACGCCGAGGGCAACAAGTACCTCGACTTCTTCGGCGGCATCCTGACCACGATGACCGCGCACGCCCTGCCCGAGATCACCAAGGCGGTGAGCGAACAGGCCGGGCGGATCATCCACTCCTCGACCCTGTACCTGAACCGGCCGATGGTCGAACTGGCCGAGCGCATCGCCCAGTTGTCCGGCATTCCGGACGCCCGGGTCTTCTTCACCACTTCCGGCACCGAGGCCAACGACACCGCCCTGCTGCTCGCCACCACCTACCGGCGCAGCAACACGATCCTGGCGATGCGCAACAGCTACCACGGCCGCTCCTTCAGCGCGGTCGGCATCACCGGCAACCGCGGCTGGTCACCCACCTCACTGTCCCCGCTCCAGACGCTGTACGTCCACGGAGGCGTGCGCACCCGCGGTCCGTACGCCTCCCTCGGCGACGACGACTTCATCGCGGCCTGCGTCGACGACCTCAAGGACCTGCTCGGCCACACCCGCCCGCCCGCCGCCCTGATCGCCGAGCCGATCCAGGGTGTCGGCGGCTTCACCTCCCCGCCCGACGGCCTCTACGCCGCCTTCCGCGAGGTGCTGAACGAGCGCGGCATCCTGTGGATCGCCGACGAGGTGCAGACCGGCTGGGGCCGCACCGGCGACCACTTCTGGGGCTGGCAGGCGCACGACCGGTCGGGTCCTCCGGACATCCTCACCTTCGCCAAGGGCATCGGCAACGGCATGTCCATCGGCGGGGTGGTGGCCCGCGCCGAGATCATGAACTGCCTGGACTCCAACAGCATTTCGACGTTCGGCGGCACCCAGATCACCATGGCGGCCGGCCTCGCGAACCTGACGTACCTCCTGGAACACGATCTGCAGGGCAACGCCCGGCGCGTCGGCGGGCTGCTCATCGAGCGGCTGCGGGCCGTCGGGGCGGAGATTCCGGGCGTACGGGAGGTGCGTGGGCGTGGGCTCATGCTCGGCGTCGAGCTGGTGAAACCCGGCACGGACGAGGCCGACCCGCAGGCCGCGTCCGCCGTCCTTGAGGCGGCCCGCGCCGAGGGGCTGCTGCTCGGCAAGGGTGGCGGGCACAACACCAGCGCCCTGCGGATCGCCCCGCCGCTGTCCCTGACCGTCGCGGAGGCCGAAGAAGGCGCCGCGATCCTCGAACACGCTCTGAGGAGCACCATCCAGTAGGCCCACAGCAAGGGAACACCGTCATGAGCACCACCTTGGAGCCCCTGGAGTCCTTGGCGCCGACCCTGTCGGTCCGTCAGGTCCTCATGCTGGAAAGGGTCCTCGCCGGGGAGCCCGAGGTGGTGGCCGGCGCCGGTCAGCTCGACCGGGCGGTGCGCTGGGTGCACGTGGCGGAGGCCGCAGATGTCGGCGTGATGCTCAGCGGCGGCGAGATGGTGCTCACCACCGGAGTGCTGCTCGCCGGTGACGACGACAAGCAGGCCGAGTACATCCGGTCCCTGCACCGCGCGGAGGCCTCGGCCGTGGTCCTCGGACTCGGCCGCGCCTTCCCGACCCCGCCGGACGTGATGCGCAGGGCCGCCGAGCGGTGCGGGCTGCCCATGGTCGTCCTCCACCGGCCCTTCCCCTTCGCGGAGCTCACGGAGGAGGTCCAAGCCCGTTTGGTACGGCGGAAGTTCGCCGCCGTCAGCATGTCCGAGGCCGTGCGCACATCCCTCACCGGACTCATCACCGCGGGTGCCCCGCTCCAGCGGATGCTGGACGAGATCGCCCACCACAGCGGCTGCCCCGTCGTCGTCACCAACCTCGCCCACCGCGTCCTCGCCACCGCGGGGGAGCGCTCCGCGGTGGACGACGTGCTGCGCGACTGGGAACGCATCGCCCGCCAGGCCGGCGGCAGCGAGGGCGACGGCTGGATCCGAGCCGAACTCGGCGGACGCGGGGAGCGCTGGGGGCAGATCATGCTGTGCGGCTACCGGGGTGACACCGCCACCGGACGCCTCCTGGCCGACCGGGCCGCCGAATCCCTCGTCCTGCACCGCATGCTCGGCGGCACCTCCGCCCACACCTGGGAGGAGCAGTCCGCGCAGAGCCTGCTGACCGACCTGGTCAGCGGGGTCGTACCGGCGAGGCAGCTGCTGCCCCGTGCGCGGGCGGCCGGACTGCCCGTCAACCGGCGCACCTTCGTCCCGCTCGTCGTGCGGGACGGCGATCCGGCCGAACTCGACCGGGTGCTAAGACTGTTGGGCCTGCCCGGCATCGTCGCCGAGCTCGCCGACGGGGCCACCGCCGTACTGCTGAGCCTGGCCCGGGACCAGGACGCCACGGTGCTCACGGCGAACTTCGCGGCCCGGCTGTCGGGGACGGTCGTGTCGGCGGCGGATCCCAGGACCGCCTGGGACGACGTGCCCGCCGGTATGCGAGAGGCCCGGCATGTCGCGGACGCCGTCGCCTCGGGAGCACTCGACCTCCCGGCCGTCGTCCGCCTCAAGGACGTCCATCTGCGTGGTCTGGTCAGGCTGTTGCGCGACGACCCGCACGTCCAGTCCTTCGCCGAACGCGAGCTGGACGGGCTGCTGTGCGGGGCGGGAGAAGATCTGCTGGCGGTGCTGCGCACCTACCTCGGCACCGGCCGCAACAAGTCGCGCACGGCCCAGCTCCACCATGTCTCCCGCCCCGCGCTCTATCGGCGGCTGGAAGCGATACAGGGCCGGCTGGGCGTCGACCTGGACGATTTCGAGCAGGCCGCCTCGGTGCACATCGCGCTCCTCGCGCACGACGCGCAACAGAGCTGAAACATGCCACGACATGGGAAAACGGCGGTGAAACATGGGCTCACGACAGGGTGACACCGTGGCACGCCCAAGGCCCGCAGACGTGACACCGTGCAACTCAAAGCAAGTTTTCGGACTTCCTAGTCTTCTCGCACACCGAGCGACCGGAGGTCCCGATGAGCAGAGTGATTCGTGCCGCCCTCTTCCAGACCGCGTGGACGGGCGACAAGGAGTCGATGATCCAGGTACACGAGCAGGCGGCCCGGGACGCGGCCGCGCAGGGTGCTCAGGTCCTGTGCTTCCAGGAGCTGTTCTACGGGCCGTACTTCTGCCAGGTCCAGGACAAGGCGTTCTACGAGTACGCCGAACAGATTCCGGACGGCCCCATCGTCAAGCGATTCCAGGCGCTGGCCAAGGAACTGGGCATCGTCCTCATCCTGCCGATGTACGAGGAGGAGCAGCCCGGCGTCCTCTACAACACCGCCGCCGTGCTCGACGCGGACGGCTCGTACCTCGGCAAGTACCGCAAGCACCACATCCCCCAAGTACCGGGGTTCTGGGAGAAGTTCTACTTCCGACCCGGCAACCTCGGCTGGCCGGTCTTCGACACCAAGGTCGGGCGGATCGGTGTGTACATCTGCTACGACCGCCACTTCCCGGAGGGCTGGCGGGCGTTGGGCCTGGCCGGTGCCGAGATCGTCTTCAACCCGTCGGCCACCTCGCGCGGTCTGTCCGCCTACCTGTGGCAGCTGGAGCAGCCCGCCGCGGCCGTCGCCAACGAGTACTTCATCGGCGCCATCAACCGGGTGGGCGTCGAGGAGCTGGGCGACAACGACTTCTACGGGACGACGTACTTCGTCGACCCGGAGGCCCAGTTCGTCGGCGAGGTGGCGAGCGACAAGGAGACCGAACTGGTCGTCCGGGACCTGGACATGGCCAAGCTGCGGGAGGTCCGCGACCGCTGGCAGTTCTACCGCGACCGCCGTCCGGACGCCTACCCCCCGCTGACCGCACCCTGACCGAACCGTCCACTCTGGCAGGAGAGGGAACATGAGCAGCCGTACCGTCATCCGCGGTGGCCTCGTCATCACCGCGTCCGACGAGATCCACGCCGACGTGCTGATCGAGGACGGCCGCATCGCCGCCCTCGCCGCCTCGGGCACCTCGGCAGCCGAGTCATTCACGGCCGACCGGACCATCGACGCCACCGGGAAGTACGTCATCCCCGGTGGCGTCGACGCCCACACCCACATGGAGCTGCCGTTCGGCGGCACCTTCGCCTCCGACACCTTCGAGACCGGCACCCGGGCCGCCGCCTGGGGCGGTACGACGACGATCGTCGACTTCGCGGTGCAGAGTGTCGGCCACTCGCTGCGCGAGGGCCTGGACGCCTGGCACGCCAAGGCCGAGGGCAACTGCGCCATCGACTACGGCTTCCACATGATCGTCTCCGATGTGAACCAGGAGACGCTCAAGGAGATGGACCTGCTGGTGGAGGAAGGGGTCACCTCCTTCAAGCAGTTCATGGCCTACCCCGGCGTCTTCTACTCCGACGACGGCCAGATCCTGCGCGCCATGCAGCGCTCCGCCGAGAACGGCGGCCTGATCATGATGCACGCCGAGAACGGCATCGCGATCGACGTGCTGGTCGAGCAGGCGCTGGCGCGCGGCGAGACCGACCCCCGCTACCACGGCGAGGTGCGCAAGGCCCTCCTCGAGGCCGAGGCCACCCATCGCGCCATCAAGCTCGCGCAGGTCGCCGGCGCGCCCCTCTACGTCGTGCACGTCTCGGCCATGGAGGCGGTGGCCGAGCTGGCACGCGCGCGTGACGAGGGGCTCAACGTCTTCGGCGAGACCTGCCCGCAGTATCTGTTCCTGTCGACGGACAACCTCGCGGAGCCGGACTTCGAGGGCTCGAAGTACGTGTGCTCGACTCCGCTGAGGCCGAAGGAACACCAGGCCAAGCTCTGGCAGGGGCTGCGCACCAACGACCTCCAGGTCGTCTCCACCGACCACTGCCCCTTCTGCTTCGTGGGCCAGAAGGAGCTCGGCCGCGGCGACTTCTCGAAGATCCCCAACGGTCTCCCCGGCGTCGAGAACCGCATGGACCTGCTCCACCAGGGTGTCGTCGACGGACACATCACGCGCCGCCGCTGGATCGAGATCGCCTGCGCCACCCCGGCCCGGATGTTCGGCATGTACCCGAAGAAGGGGACCATCGCCCCGGGCGCCGACGCCGACGTCGTCATCTACGACCCGCACGCCGAGCAGATCGTCTCCGCCGAGACCCACCACATGAACGTCGACTACTCGGCGTACGAAGGAAAGCGCCTCACGGGCCGCGTCGAGACGGTCCTCTCACGCGGCGAACTCGTCATCACCGAACGGGAGTACACCGGGCACGCCGGACACGGCACGTACACCCCTCGGTCCACCTGTCAGTACCTCAACTAGGAGTGGCGCAGATGGACTTCGGACTCGTCCTGCAGACCGACCCGCCGGCCTCGAAGGTCATCAGCCTGATGAAGCGGGCCGAACGCAACGGCTTCACCTACGGGTGGACCTTCGACTCCGCCGTGCTCTGGCAGGAGCCGTTCGTGATCTACAGTCAGATCCTTTCGAACACCTCGAAGTTGAAGGTCGGCCCGATGGTCACCAACCCGGGCACCCGCACCTGGGAGGTCACCGCCTCCACCTTCGCCACCCTCAACGACATGTTCGGCAACCGCACGGTCTGCGGCATCGGCCGCGGCGACTCCGCGATGCGCGTCGCGGGCCGCAAGCCCAACACGCTGGCCCGCATCAGCGGGGCCATGAAGGTCATCCGGGCGCTCGGCCGCGGTGACGAGGCCGACCTCGGCGGTACGGTGATCAGGTTCCCGTGGGTCAAGCCGGGAGCCGAACTCCCCGTATGGATGGCCGCGTACGGCCCCAAGGCGCTGAAGATGACCGGTGAGGAGGCCGACGGGTTCATCCTCCAGCTGGCCGACCTGTACCTGACCGAGTACATGGTGAAGGCGGTCAAGGACGCGGCCGTAGCCGCGGGCAGGGATCCCTCAGAGGTCAAGATCTGCGTGGCCGCCCCGGCCTACGTCACCGAGAACGACTCCCCGGAGGCACTCGCCCACGCGCGCGAGCAGTGCCGCTGGTTCGGCGGGATGGTCGGCAACCACGTGGCCGACCTGGTGTCGAAGTACGGCGAGCACTCCGCCGCCGTCCCCGACGAGCTGACGGACTACATCAAGGCGCGTGAGGGGTACGACTACTCGCACCACGGGCGGGCCGACAACCCGGACACCGCGTTCGTGCCCGACGAGATCGTCGACCGGTTCTGCCTGATCGGACCGGTCGAGAAGCACATCGAGAAGCTGAACGCGCTGCGCGAGCTGGGCGTCGACCAGTTCGCCGTCTACGACATGCACGACGCCCAGGAAGCCACCATCGACGCGTACGGCTCGAAGGTCATCCCCGCCCTCAACGCCTGACTCCCGACCCCCGCTCACCGACCCCCCACACCTTGTTCTCCCCTCTCCTCCCCGTCGTCCCGGGGCGGAGAGGGGCCCAAGGCCCCCGCACGGCCTCTCCCGTCCCGCTCTGATCGATTGGCCTGCCCATGACCGAAACAGTCCCCACGGGGTCCCCGATATCGCAGTCCGCCGGTGGCCGCGTGGAGCTCGCCCCCGAGGCCTTCCCCGCCGAGAGCCCCTTCGCCAACGAGGACCTGCGTCCCGTACCGGTCTCCGAGCGCAAGTGGACGACGTACAACTTCGCGGCCCTGTGGATCTCCATGGCGCACTGCATCCCCAGCTGGACCCTGGCCTCCGGCCTGGTCGCGCTCGGCATGGACTGGAAGCAGGCCGTCTTCACCATCGCCCTGGCCAACATCATCGTGCTGCTGCCGATGCTGGCCACCGGGCACGCCGGACCCAAGTACGGCATCCCCTTCCCGGTCCTGGCCCGCGCCTCCTTCGGGCTGCGCGGCGCCAACATCCCGGCGCTGATCCGGGCGGCCGTGGCCTGCGGCTGGTTCGGCATCCAGACCTGGATCGGCGGCAGCGGCATCTTCGCGCTGGGCTCCAAGCTCACCGGCGGCCACTGGGAGAACGCGGGCGAGATCGCGGGCAACCCCTGGCCCCTGTGGCTCTGCTTCCTGCTGTTCTGGGCGCTCCAGATCGCGATCATCTACCGCGGCATGGACTTCCTGCGCCACTTCGAGAACTGGGCCGCGCCCTTCGTGATCGCCGGCGCCCTCGTGCTGCTCATCTGGATCGCGGTCAAGGCGGACGGCTTCGGTGCGCTGCTCGACCAGCCGTCGAAGCTCGGCTGGGGCGCCGACTTCTGGCCGGTCTTCTTCCCGTCCCTGATGGGAATGATCGGCTTCTGGGCGACTTTGTCCCTGAACATTCCTGACTTCACTCGCTTCGGCGCCAGTCAGAAGGCGCAGACCTGGGGCCAGGCCCTGGGCCTGCCCACCACGATGACCCTGTTCGCGGTCCTCGCGGTGCTGGTCACCTCCGGCTCCGAGGCCATCTACGGCGAGGCCATCTGGGACCCGGTCGCGCTTGCGGCCAAGACGGACAACGCCTTCGGTCTGCTCTTCGCGCTCGTCATCGTGCTGGTCGCCACCGTCTCCGTGAACATCGCGGCGAACGTGGTCTCACCGGCGTACGACCTGTCCAACCTGGCCCCGAAGTTCATCAACTTCCGCACCGGCGCGCTGATCACGGGCGTCGTCGGCATCCTGATCTTCCCGTGGAAGCTGATCTCCACGCCGGAGTTCTACATCTTCACCTGGCTCGGTGTGGTCGGCGGTCTGCTGGGCACGGTCGCGGGCATCCTCATCGCCGACTACTGGATCGTCCGGCGTACGGTCCTGCACCTCGTGGACCTCTACACGCCAGGCGGCCGCTACTGGTACACCAACGGCTGGAACTGGCGGGCGATCGTCGCCTTCGTGGTGGGCGGTCTGCTCGCGGTCGGCGGCTCGTACTCGGCGGTGGGCGCGGACGGCAAGAAGACCGGGCCGTTCCCGACCGACGGTCTGATCCCGTTCCTCAAGCCACTGGCCGACTACGGCTGGGCGGTGGGCCTGAGCGCGTCCCTGCTGCTGTACATCGCGCTGATGCTGCCGAAGGGCAGGGAGCAGGAGGGCATCGCGGCCTGACGTTCGCGTCACGCGCGTGTGGAGGGCGGTCGGGCCCGGTCCGGGCCTGCCGGCTCAGGCCTTCTGGCCGCCCTCCAGTGCCGCCACCGCCTCCTTGGCGGCCTTGATGGCGCCCTTGTTTATTTCGTCCGTGCTGGGCGCCTTCTTCGACTCGAAGTCGCTGCCGTTGTACGTCACCGTCACCAGCGCGTTGGACGCCTGGATGATGACCACGCCCTCACGGGTCTGCTGCTTGTCCTCGGTGGTGAGGTTCACCACCGAGTAGCCGGCGTCGCCGACACCGGGCACGCTCCCGCCGCCGCTCTTCTCGGCGGTGTTCTCCTTGTACGACTTGGCGGCCGCCGCGTCGGACTCCGTGATCTCGAAGGAGACGTCGAGCCAGCGGTAGTCGTACCCCTTGAGCGCGTTCCAGGAGCAGGTGCGACGCAGGGCCGTGTCCGTGGAGGGGATCTCCTTGCCGGCAGTCTTGGCACCGGGCACGAGCGACTTGAGGGTGGCCGTGTCGATGCTGCCGCAGGGTGCTGGGGCGGCGGCGTACTGCTTCGAGGCCGCTGCCGTGGACGCGCCCGAGGGGGTCTCGCCGGCGGACTGCGGTGCCGACTCCTTCTCGGCGGCCGGCGTCGTGGCCGGGCTTGACGTCAGCGCCCAGCCCGCCGCGGCGAGCACGACGACGGGCGAGATGCGCGCGGTGAGGGCAAGCGGCAGGGAAAGAGTTCGCACGGCGCACTTTTCGTGGGGGACGGACGGCGCGGACGGGTCCGCACTGCGGACGGGACGCCAGTTTCACACGTCTCCCTGTGGGGTGGAAGTGTGAACTCGCTCCGTACCGGTGCCGTCACAGTGACCTGCCGCCGATGCGCCATGTGTCCGTTTATGTCCGGGTGATGGGCCGATAGAGGGCCGATTCGACGCGGTCCACGGCCAGGAAGGCCCCGTAGGCCACGAGGTGCACCAGAAGCTGGTCGGTGTGCTCCGGCCGCCGCCAGGCCGCCACGTCCTCGTCCGTGATCCGGTACGGCGCGAGCGCGGCCAGCAGCACCAGACGCGCGCCGGGACGCTCCCGCCGGTCCGGGAAGCCGCTCAGGTCGAGCGGTGGATGCGACCCGTCCCAGTCCAGCAGGGTCTCCTCCACGAGGTCCTGGTCCTCGGTGTCGAGGAGACCGGCGCCCGCCATGGCCGCCCGGAGCAGCGCCGCGTACGCGAGCCCGACGGGCCTACCGTCCGCCCACGCGGGGGCCTCACCGGGATCGGGCAGGTCGAGCAGCGCGAGGGAGGCGCAGGGCCGGGCGGGTCGGCGCACGGTCCGGGCGAGCGTGCGGCCCGCGAGGCTGCGGACGGCCCGGAAACGCTGGGCGTTGCCCGGCAGCAGGTTCTCGGTGAGCAGGGCGGACACGATCCGGTTGATGAAGTGGAAGGCGAACGCCGTGCCGAGGTAGCCCGGCGCGTGCTCGCGCGGGAACGGGTACGGTTCGGCGCCGACGCCGCCCGGCACGCGCGTGTGCCTGCCCCAGTCCAGCACGCGCGCGTGCTCCTCGTTCGCCGGCCGCTCTCCTCGGGCGACGCGTTCGGCGAGTGCGTGGTCGCCGGTGGCGTGCAGCAGCATGGTGTGCGCGTCCACGCAGAACGGGCACCGGTTGGCCAGCGAGACGCCGAGCGCCGCCAGCTCCTTGCCGGTGCGGCTGCCGGGGCCCGCGATCAGCGACTCGCGCATCAGCGCCCACGTGGGGGCGAGGAGCTCCGGCGCGGAGGAGAGGACCACGAAGGTGACGGGTTCGTCGATGCCGAAGTCGCGGGACAGCTGCTCGTAGACCTCGGCGACATGGCCGGTGGCGGCCTTGGGCGGCAGGGGCCGGGTGTAGCGGAAGGGTGTGGACATGGACAGCAGCGTGCGCCCCGACCGCGGCCCTGGTCGTCGTACGGCCGAAGGGAGTTGGCGCTGCGTCCGGGAGCGCGGGCCGGGTCGGGGACTACTACGGGGGGAGTAGCGGGGGAGTTGTCCACAGGGCTGACGCCGGTGCGGGTGCGGCGGTCTAGCGTGTGGGCATGAGCGGGCACTCGGTCGACTCGGCCACCTCCAGGCGACTCGCCGATCTGGCCCTCGTGGTCGTGGTCGGCGCACTCGTCGTGGTCGCGGCGGCGTTGGACGCGGACACGACCGCCCTCGACTACGCGCTGCTCGTGGTGAGTTCGGCCGCTCTCGCGTTCTACCGGGCGGTGCCGCTGGTGGTGCTGGCGGTGGCCACGGTGAGCGGGGCGGCCTACGTCCTGCACGCCCACCCGGGATCCCTCGGCGCGCTGTCCGTCTTCGCCGCCGTGCACCTGGCGTCCCAGCTGGGGCACCGGGGCCGGGCGGCCGCGGCGAGCGGGGTCTTCCTCGGGGCGTACGCGATCACCGCCCCGACGGTCCAGGAGGCGGTCGAGAAGACCGGGCTGCTCGCGGGCTGGTTCGTGTGCGCGGTGGTGACGGGCCTCGCCGGTCGCAACTGGCAGGCGTATCTGCGCCAGACCGAACAGCGCGCGCTGGAAGCCGAGCGCACCCGCGAGGAGGCCGCTCTGCGTCGCGCAGGGGAGGAACGGCTGCGGATAGCCAGGGAGTTGCACGACTCCCTCACCCACAGCATCTCCATCGTCAAGCTCCAGGCGGGCGTGGCCGTCCATCTGGCCCGCAAGCGGGGCGAGGAGGTGCCGCCCGCCCTGCTCGCCATCCAGGAGGCGGGCGGTGAGGCCATGCGCGAGCTGCGCGCCACCCTGGAGGTCCTGCGCACCGACGAGCCGACCGGCACCCCGGCGCTGCTCGTGGAGCGGGCGCGGGCGACGGGCCTCGCCGCCGAACTGAGGGTGACGGGCGAGGAGTGCGCCCTGCCCGCTCCGCTCGACCGGGCCGTGTACCGGATCGTCCAGGAGTCCCTGACGAACGCGGCCCGGCACGCGGGACCGGCCAAGGTGCGGGTGGAACTGGCCTACGGCAAGGACGACTTGACGATCCGAGTGGACGACGACGGCGCCGCGGACCCGGACCGACCACCGCAGCCCGGCCACGGCCTCACGGGCATGCGCGAACGGGTCACGGCCCTGGGCGGCACCCTGCACACCGGCCCGCGCGCGGAGGGCGGGTTCACGGTGCGGGCGGAGCTGCCTTTGAGGGCGGGGGAGGCGGTGTGACGGGGGCGCGGGGCGTTCGGTGCGAGCACGGCCCTGGGCGGCACCCTGCACACCGGCCCGCGCGCGGAGGGCGGGTTCACGGTGCGGGCGGAGCTGCCTTTGAGGGCGGGGGAGGCGGTGTGATGGGGGCGCGGGGGGTTCGGTGCGAGCGTGGGGGACTGCTTCCCGGTGGGGCCTGTACCTGCCTCGCAGGAGGCGGCGTGAGTGAGGCGAGGGGCGGCCTCGGTGTGTGCGGGGAGATGTCCGGGTGATCAGGGTGGCGCTCGTCGACGATCAGGCGTTGATGCGGGCCGGTTTCCGGGCCCTGCTCGACGCGGAGGACGGGATCGAGGTGGTCGGGGAGGCGGCGGACGGGGAGCGTGGCGTGGAGCTGGTGCGCGCGCAGGTGCCCGACATCGCGCTGATCGACGTACAGATGCCGGTGATGACGGGCATCGAAGCGACCCGGCGGATCGCCGCCGATCCACAGCTGGCGGGGGTCCGCGTGGTGATCCTCACCAACTACGGTCTCGACGAGTACGTCTTCGAGGCACTGCGGGCGGGCGCGAGCGGCTTTCTGCTGAAGGACACCGAACCGGCCGACCTGCTCCAGGCCATCGAGGTGGTGGCCCGGGGCGAGGCCCTGCTGTCCCCCGCCGTCACCCGCACCCTGATCGGCGAGTTCGTCTCCCGCCCACCCGACCGGTCCACCGCCCCCGGCCTGGAGTGCCTCACCCGCCGCGAACGCGAGGTGACCGCCCTGGCCGCCCGCGGCCTGACCAACGAGGAGATCGCCGAGCACATGGTGATCAGCCCCCTCACGGCCAAGACGCACATCAGCCGGGCGATGACGAAGCTGGGCGCCCGGGACCGCGCCCAACTGGTCGTGTTCGCCTATGAGTCGGGGCTGGTGACGGCACGCGGCTCCTGATATTCCGTTGCCCGCCACGGCCCGCGATCAGCACTCTGAGGTGATGACCGAGACACCGCCGCGGATGCGCGAAGAGATCCTCGCCTACTACGCCCGGGGCACGGAGGACGCCCGCCTCAGACCGGGCGGCGCCCCGTCCGGACGGCTGGAGTTCTGGCGCACACAGGACGTACTGCGACGGCTGCTGCCGCCCGCGCCCGCGCGCGTGCTGGACGTCGGCGGCGGCAGCGGGGTGCACGCGGAGTGGCTCGCGCGGGACGGATACGCGGTCGAACTTGTCGACCCCGTACCGCTCCACGTCGAACAGGCCTCGCGGCTGCCCGGGGTGGCCGCCCGACTCGGGGACGCGCGTGAACTGGCCGCGTCCGACTCCTCGTACGACGTGGTGCTCCTGCTCGGCCCGTTGTACCACCTGCCCGAACAGTCCGATCGCGTACGGGCGTTGGCGGAGGCGGGCCGGGTGGTCCGGCCGGGCGGGCCGGTCATCGCGGCCACCATCAACCGGTACGCGCAACTGCACGACCTGCTGCGCGAGGAGCGCTACTTCACCCCGGAGCACCGCGAACGCACCGACGCCGTCCTCACGGACGGTCGGCATCCCTACCATGACGAGGGCTTCTTCACCGTCGCCCACTTCGCCCAACCGGACGAGGTGACTGCGGAGTTCAGCGACGCGCGACTGGCCGTCGAGGGGCAGTACGGCGTCGAGGGCGTGGCCTGGCTGATGGGCGGTGTCGAGGACTGGCTGGACGACCCGGCCCGGTGCGAGACCGTGCTGGCAGCGTGCCGGCACATCGAGTCGGAGCCGACGCTGCTGGGGGCGAGCGGGCATCTGCTCACGGTGGGCAGACGGCCGTCGGCGTGACAGCGCGGCCGTCCGCCCCAGCGGAGAGACGACGTCGATTCGGGCGCGGGGCGTATCGATAGCCTGTCGGGGGAGTGCGTGGAGGAGTGCTCCGGCTCGGGCTTCCCGCCTGCTCCCCAGGGCTGACCCCGAGCGCCGATCGGTCCGGCCGACGCGCGGAAACTGCGAGGTGTAAGGCGTGTTCACCACCCGTCCCACTCTTCAAGGCACCTTCGGCATGGTGTCCTCCGCCCACTGGCTCGCCTCGCAGTCGGCGATGGCGGTGCTGGAGGACGGCGGCAACGCGTACGACGCGGCGGTGGCCGGAGCCTTCGTGCTGCACGTCGTCGAGCCGCACCTCAACGGACCCGCCGGCGAAGTGCCGATCCTGCTCGCACCCGCCGGCGGGGAGGTGCGGGTGCTGTGCGGACAGGGCGTCGCGCCCACCGGAGCGACCGTGGCCCACTACAAGGGGCTGGGCCTGGATCTCGTCCCCGGCACCGGCCCCCTCGCCGCCGCCGTCCCGGGCGCCTTCGACGCCTGGATGCTGCTCCTGCGCGACCACGGCACCAAGTCCCTCGCCGACGTCCTCAAGTACGCCATCGGCTACGCCGAGGACGGGCACCCACCCGTGGAGAACGTCGGCGCGACCGTCGAGAGTGTGCGGGAGCTGTTCGAGACGGAGTGGACCTCGTCGGCGGAGGTGTACCTGCCGGGCGGCAAGGCCCCGCGGCCCGGTGAGCTGTTCCGCAACCCGGCCCTGGCCGCCACCTGGAAGCGGCTCATCGACGAGGTGGCGGGGACCGGCGACCGGGCCGCGCAGATCGACGCGGCGCGAGAGGTCTGGCGTACCGGATTCATCGCCGAGGCGCTCGTACGGCAGGCGCGGCGCCCCACCATGGACACCAGCGGCTCGCGGCACACCGGCACCCTCACGGCCGCTGATCTGGCCGTGTGGTCCGCGACCTACGAGGCGCCGGCGACGTACGACTGGAACGGCTGGACCCTGTGCAAGGCCGGCCCCTGGAGCCAGGGCCCCGTCCTCCTCCAGCAACTCGCGCTGCTGCCGCCCGAGTTGCCGCGGTATGGGTCCGTCGAGTACGTCCATCTGCTGATCGAGGGTTGCAAACTGGCGATGGCCGACCGGGAGGCCTGGTACGGCGACGCGGCCGAAGTGCCGCTCGCTGAGCTGCTGTCGGCGCGGTACAACGCCCAGCGGCGTGAGCTCATCGGCGACAAGGCGTCCCACGAGCTCCGGCCGGGCTGTCCCGGTGGGCATGATCCCCGGCTGAGCGAGCACGCGCGCGTGGTCGTCACCGACGAACCCGGCTTCAGCCCGATGGGCGTGGGGGAGCCGACGGTCGCGAAGAACCCCACGTCGCCCGTGCCGGGCGAGCCCGAGGTCGGCCCCGACGGCACGACCCGGGGCGACACCTGCCATCTCGACGTCGTCGACCGCTGGGGCAACATGGTGGCCGCCACGCCCAGCGGCGGATGGCTCCAGTCCAACCCGGTCGTACCCGAACTGGGCTTCCCCCTGGGCACCCGGCTCCAGATGACCTGGCTGGAGGAGGGCCTGCCCAACTCCCTCACTCCCGGCCGCCGCCCCCGCACCACCCTCACGCCCTCGATCGCCCTGCGCGACGGGGTGCCGGTTCTGGCCTTCGGTACGCCCGGCGGAGACCAGCAGGACCAGTGGCAGCTCCACTTCTTCCTGGCCCTCGCCCTGCGCTCCCCGGTCCGCGGCGGCCTCGACCTCCAAGGCGCGATCGACGCCCCGAACTGGCACAACGACAGCTTCCCGGGGTCGTTCTATCCGCGGGGGATGCGGCCGGGAAGCGTCACCGTGGAGGCGCGGACGGATCCCGGCGTGGTCGAGGGGCTACGGCGGCGGGGGCACGACGTGACGGTGGGGGAGCCGTGGTCGGAGGGACGGTTGTGCGCGGTGGCGCGGGACCCGGAGACGGGGGTGCTGTCCGCGGGGGCCAATCCGCGGGGGATGCAGGGGTATGCGGTGGGGCGGTGACGGAGCGGGGAGTGCCGGTGTGGACGAGGTCTGCGTCTCGGATCCCGATTGCGCAATTTGCCGCCATATGTGCGTCGTTGCTTCCGGATCCCGGTGTTCATGGCGATTCCATTCACCCTCCATCGGGCGGGTGGGGATTGTCAGTCCCGCGTGCTCTCATGGAGTCATGATCGAAGACACGGAAACCATCGACGAGTTTCTCGACCGACACGCGGACGACGTGGAAGACGCGGTGCGCAAGGCCGCCGCGGCCGAGGTCATGCCGCGTTTCCGGCGGCTCGCCGCGCACGAGGTCGACCAGAAGGCCGGCCCGCACGACCTGGTGACGGACGCCGACCGGCTGGCCGAGCGGTATCTCACCGAGACGCTCGGCGCCCTGCTGCCCGGCTCGGTCGTGGTCGGCGAGGAGGCGGTCCACGCCAACCCGGCGTCGTACGAAGCGCTTCAGGGCGACACCCCGGTCTGGATCGTCGACCCGGTCGACGGCACCCGGCAGTTCGTGCACGGCGACCCCGGCTTCTGCATGCTGGTCGCCCTGGCCAGGAGCGGCGTTCTGCTCGCTTCCTGGACCTACGCCCCGGCCCGGGACCAACTGGCCACGGCGATACGCGGCCGGGGCGCGTTCCTCGACGGCGAGCGGCTGTACGCGGGCGTCCCCGATCCGGGCCGCGACCTGCGAGTGGCCACCTCCCACCCGGACTACACGACGGACGAGCAGAAGCGCGGCCTGCTGGGACTGTGGACGGACGGCGTCGCACCGCGGGCGTGCGGCTCGGCCGGCCTGGAGTATCTCGGCGTCGCGCGCGGGGAGTCGGACGCCGTCGCCTTCTCCTGGGAGGCGGCCTGGGACCACGCGGCGGGCCTGCTGCTGGTCGAGGAGGCGGGCGGCACCCATCTGACCCTCACCGGCGAACCGTTCCGCATCAGGGGCGGCAACACCCTCCCCTTCACCGCGGCCCGCGACGCGGCGACGGCCCGCAGGGTGCGGGCACTGCTGGCTGCCGAGGCCTGACGCGACCGCAGGGACGGCCCGTGCCCACGCCGGGGGGCCAGGGTCGGAGCGAGCCCGTGTCGGAGCCGGACCGGGTGCCGGAGCCGCCCCGGAACCCGTACCGGAGCCGACCTACCCCCGAACCCCGAGACTGTCGGTCCCCCGGCATATCCTGATCCTCTGGCCATCGGCTGACGAAGGGGTCCGAAGGTGCCGTCGATGCTCGATGCGGTCGTGGTGGGTGCGGGGCCGAACGGACTGACGGCTGCCGTGGAGCTGGCCCGCCGCGGCTTCTCCGTGGCCGTCTTCGAGGCGCGCGGCACCGTGGGCGGGGGAGCCCGCACCGAGGAGCTGACCCTCCCCGGCTTCCTGCACGACCCGTGCTCCGCGGCCCACCCCCTCGGCATCAATTCCCCCGCGTTCCGCGCCCTGCCCCTGGAGCGCTACGGCCTGGAATGGCTGCATCCCGAGCTGCCCATGGCGCACCCCTTCACCGACGGCACCGCCGCCGTGCTGTCGAGGTCGGTCGCCGAGACGGCCGCCTCGTTCGGACCGCGCGACGCGGGGACCTACCGACGCCTCGTCGAGCCGTTCCTGCCGAAGTGGGACACCCTTGCCCGCGACTTCATGTCCCTGCCCGCGACCGCGCTGCCCCGAGACCCGGTCACCCTCGCCCGCTTCGGTCTCGTCGGCCTGCCCCCGTCGACGTGGCTGATGCGCCGGTTCCGCGACGAGCGCGCGAAGACCCTGTTCGCCGGACTCGTCGCGCATGTCATGGCCCCGCTCGGCGGGTTCGCCACCGGCGCCATCGGCCTGGTCTTCGCCCTCGCCGCGCACGCCCGCGGCTGGCCCGTGGCCCGCGGCGGCTCCCAGTCCATCTCCGACGCGCTCGCCGCCTACCTCACCGACCTCGGCGGCACCGTCCACACCGACTACGAGGTCAAGCGGCTCGACGACCTGCCGCCCGCGCGCGCGTACGTCTTCGACACCTCGCCCACCGCGCTGGCCCGCATCGCCGGCTTCGGCAACTACTACGAGGGCTACCGCTACGGCCCGGGCGTCTTCAAGGTCGACTACGCCCTCGACGGCCCCGTGCCGTGGACCGCGAAGGAGGCGCGCGGCGCGGGCACCGTGCAGATCGGCGCCGACAGCGCGGAGATCGGCACCGCCCTGCGCGCCGCGTCCCGGGAGGGCCGCGCACCCGACAGGCCGTTCATGATCACGGTGCAGCCCAGCGTCGTCGACCCCGGCCGGGCCCCCGCCGGAAAGCATGTGTTCTGGGCCTACGGCCACGTGCCCAGCGGCTGGACCGGCGACCTCACCGACGCCATGGAGCGCCAACTGGAGCGTTTCGCGCCGGGATTCCGCGACCGCGTCCTCGCCCGCGCCACCGCAGGCCCGCCCGAACTGGCCGCCCGCAACGCCAACTACGTCGGCGGCGACATCGGCTCCGGCGCGGTCAGCGGCCTCCAGGCCATCCTGCGCCCCAAGCTCTCCCTGTTCCCGTACGGCACCCCGCACCCGGCCGTCTTCATCTGCTCGTCGGCGACCCCGCCGGGACCGGGCGTGCACGGCATGTCGGGCCACAACGCCGCGAAGGCCGTATGGCGGAGGCTGCGGCAGCAGACCTGACGGCCCACAGACGGTGCTGAGTCCGCAGCCGGAGCGAGTCAGCGAGGCGTACGCGGCGACGGAGGTCAAGTCCCTGCTGCTGGGCCTCGCCGGACTCGGCACACTGGGGGTGACGACAGCCTCCGGCTGATCAGCCGGCCGGCCCCCGGCACGGGCCGCCCCCGGCGGGACGCTCTGGAATAGTCGTGGTCATGACCACCATCAGGCTCGTCCAGGGCGACATCACCCGAGAGAGCGCCGACGCGATCGTCAACGCCGCGAACTCCTCCCTGCTCGGCGGGGGAGGAGTCGACGGCGCCATCCACCGCCGCGGCGGCCCCGCGATCCTGGCGGACTGCCGCAAGCTGCGCGCCGGTCATTACGGCAAGGGGCTCCCGACCGGACAAGCGGTCGCCACCACCGCGGGCGACCTGGACGCGCGCTGGGTGATCCACACCGTCGGCCCCCGCCACAGCCACGAGGAGGACCGTTCGGAGCTGCTGGTCTCCTGCTACCGCGAGTCCCTGCGCGTCGCCGACGAACTGGGCGCCCGGACCGTCGCCTTCCCGGCCGTCTCCGCCGGCATCTACGGCTGGCCGATCGACGACGCCGCCCGGATCGCCGTGGAGACCGTACGGGAGACGGAGACCGCGGTGGAGGAGGTCCGGTTCGTACTGTTCGACGAGAAGGCGTACCAGGCGTTCGCACGGCAGGTCGGCTGACCTCGCCGGGCTCCTACTGACGGCCGAATGCCCACGGGCGCCGAACGCGGGGGTGCACGTGGGGAAAGTGGCTGGTCAGAGACGCCTCGACGCGAGGCTCGTCCCAGTACGGGCTCCGTGACCGGTTGCGGGGAGCGGGTGCGGTTCTCACGGTGGGCCCAAAGAAACACTTCGAAAGGACCCCTGCATGCGCCCCCTCGTCTCCCGCGGCCTCCTCCTGCCGACGCTGGTCTGCACCGCGCTGATCCTCGGCCCGGTCGGCACCGCGGCCGCCGTCGTCGACGCAGGCCGCGGCGCGTCGGACCACGGTGTGGCTCAGGCGGCCACCTGGTACGGCACCGACGACACGGACACCCTGACGGACCGCCTCGACGCACTCGACCGCTCCGCGCACGGCAGCGTCCTGCAGCCCCTCCTGGACGCCGTCACCGACATCACCGCCCTGGACGGTACCCAGCTCGACGCGAGCAAGGCGGCCGCCCACGCGAAGGCCGTGAAAGCGGCGAACGCCGATGTCCAGGAACAACTGCGGAAGCTGCGCGCCACCGACCGGTCCGTGGCGGCGGCCGACCCGGTCTCCGACCTCCTGGCCGCGCTCCAGTCAGCGGTCGACGACCTGCTCACGTCACTGACCTCGCTGGACCTGGGCGGTGTGGTGGGCTCGGTCACCGGCCTGCTGGGGTCCGTGGTCGGAGCCGTCACCGGGCTCCTCGGCGGCGGACTGCCCTCCCTGCCGGCCACCAGCTGACGCCACGGCGTCCCACGGCACCCCCGCGTGAGCACACGCGGGGGTGCCGCATGTCGTCATGTCCCCAGGACCCCACAAGGTCCGACAGAGTCATTGCCTCGGAAGCCTCAGGGATCTAGGTTGAGTCGCATCCTGTGCCTCAAAGTCACCAATAGTCCACAGGAATTGACGCTCCCTCAGTACGTACACCGCACTGTCGTCCCGAGGAAGGTTCCACCGATGCCCCACCCGTATCTGCCTGCTCCCATCAGCCGCCGGCGTCTGCTGGAGTCGGGGGCCGCCGTCCTCGGCGCCCTCGCCCTCTCCTCCGGTCCCCTGGCCGGTCGCGGCCACGCGGCGGAGGGCGCCCCGGAGTGGAACGGCGCCATCGATCTCTTCCGGGTGGGCACCCAGCCCCCGCACACCACCCTCATGCCGTACGCCAATACCGGCCAGGCGCTCGCCGCCGACCGCACCCGCTCGCCGTACCGGCTGAGCCTCGACGGCAAGTGGAGGTTCGCCTACGCCGACCGCCCCGCCGACCGCGACACCGACTTCTACCGCACCGATGTGGACGACACGGACTGGGACACCATTCCCGTCCCCTCGGTATGGCAGGTGCATGGCTACGACTTCCCGATCTACGTCAACATCACCTACCCGTGGTGGGGTCCCAACGGCCTCGGCGAGGAGGCACAGCCACCCGCCGCGCCGACCCGCTACAACCCCGTCGGCCAGTACCGACGTACGTTCACCGTCCCGAAGGACTGGTCGGGGCGGCGGACCTTCCTGCACTTCGAGGGCGTCAAGTCCGCCCACTACGTGTGGATCAACGGTGAACTCGTCGGCTACCACGAGGACTCCTTCACGCCCGCCGAGTACGACATCACGCCGCACCTCAGGCCGGGCACGAACCAGATCGCGGTCGAGGTCTACCGCTTCTCCGACGGCGACTGGCTGGAGGACCAGGACATGATCCGGCTGAGCGGCATCTTCCGCTCGGTCTATCTCTACTCCACCCCGGCCGTCCACCTGCGCGACTTCAAGCTGGACACCCCGCTCGGCGACGACTACACCTCCGCCGAACTCTCGGTCACCGCGAGCGTGCGCGACTACGGCGGCGGCAACCAGGGCCGCTACACGGTCGAGACGCAGCTGTACGACGCGGGCGGCCACGCGGTCTGGTCCCGACCCCTCCAGCAGGCCGTCGCGCTCGACGCCGGCGACGAGACGACCGTGCAGGCGGCCAAGGCCGTGCCCGCCCCGAAGCTGTGGTCGGCCGAACACCCGAACCTCTACACCGCCGTCCTGCGACTGCGCGACCCCGCCGGCAAGGTGATCGAGACGCTCTCGCACCGCGTCGGCCTGCGCGAATTCGCCCTGAAGGACGGGCTGATGCGCATCAACGGCAAACCCGTCTCCGTCCGCGGCACCAACCGTCACGAGATGCACCCCGACCGCGGCACCGCGCTCACTCGCGCGGACCTCGTGAAGGACATCACGATCATCAAGCGGATGAACATCAACTCGGTCCGCACCTCGCACTACCCCAACAACCCGCTGTGGCTCGAACTCGCCGACGAGTACGGCCTCTACCTCGTCGACGAGACCAACCTGGAGACCCACGGCATCCGCGACGAGTACCCCGGCAACCACGCCGACTGGAGCGCGGCCTGTGTGGCCCGCGCCCAGAACATGGTCCACCGCGACAAGAACCACGCCTCGGTGGTGATCTGGTCCCTCGGCAACGAGGCGGGCGGCGGCAGCACCTTCGTGAACATGCGCGACTGGATCAAGTCGTACGACACCACCCGCGTCGTCCAGTACGAGGGCGACGACCGGCCCACCATCAGCGACATCCGCTCGGAGATGTACGACAGCCCCGCCACCGTCGAGTCCCGCGCGAAGAACACCAGCGACACCCGGCCGTACGTGATGATCGAGTACTGCCACGCGATGGGGAACTCCAACGGCAACTTCAAGAAGTACTGGGACATCGTCCGTCGCTACCCCGTCCTCCAGGGCGGCTGGATCTGGGACTTCGTCGACCAGTCCCTCAGTGAGCCCGTCCCGCTGCGCCAGGTGCTGACCGAGAGCGGGCCCGGCGCGCTGAAGGGTGAAGTGCTGCCCGCGAGAGCCAGGTTCGACCGTGACAAGGGCGTCTCGGGTGGCACGGTCTTCGCCCGCGACACCCGCCTCGACCTCACCGGCTCGCTGACCCTGGAGGCCTGGATCACCCCGAAGGTGACGGGCTATCACCAGCCGATCATCGCCAAGGGCGACACCCAGTACGCCCTCAAACAGTCCGGAAGGACACTGGAGTTCTTCATCTACGGCGGCGGTCAGTGGATCACGACCAGTTGGGCGCTCCCCGACGACTGGACGGGTCGGGAACACCACGTCGCCGGTGTCCTCGACGCGGCCGCGGGCACACTGACCCTCCATGTGGACGGCCAGGTCAGGGCAACGAGAACCACCACACAGCGGCCCAGCAGCAACACCGCCCCCCTCGCGCTGGCCGTCGACGTCGACAACCCCACAAGGGAGTTCAGCGGCACGATCCGGAAGGCGCGCGTGTACGGCCGCGCCCTGACCGCCGCCGAACTGGCCTCCGACAGCCGGGGGCCCGGCGACGAGGGGGTGCGGTTCTGGTTCGACGCGGCGACCGTGGGGCTCACCGGGAAGCGGTCCGCGCAGAAGACCTTCTTCGCGTTCGGCGGCGACTGGGGCGACAACCCCAACGACGGCGCCTTCGTCGCCGACGGCATCGTCACCGCCGACCGCGGCCACACCGGCAAGGCCGCCGAGGTCAAGCAGATCTACCAGGCGGTCAACGCGTCCTGGGCCGCGAACGGGTCGGTGACCCTGACCAACGAGTACCTCTTCACCAACCTCCTTGAGTTCGACGGAAGTTGGACGCTGCTCGCGGATGGGAGGGTGGTGCAGCGCGGGAAGCTCACACGGGACCAGCTGAACCTGGCCCCGCTGTCGAGCAAGAACGTCACCGTCCCGTACAAGCTCCCCAGCACTCCCGCGCCCGGCACCGAGTACTTCCTTCAACTCTCCTTCACCACCAAGGAGTCCACCCCCTGGGCGAGGGCCGGCTACGAGGTGGCCAAGCAGCAGCTCACCGTCGACGTGGACAGTCCGGCGGTGACCCCGGTGCCGCTGGCGAAGATCCCGGCCCTGCAGTATGAGGAGGCCTCCGCTCAAGTCACTGTCAGGGGCAAGGACTTCTCCGTCACGGTCGACAAGGGCAGCGGGACGATCACGTCGTACAAGGCCCACGGCACCCGCCTGATCACCTCCGGACCCGTGCCCAACTTCTGGCGGGCGCCCACCGACAACGACCACGGAAACGGGCAGCACACCCGCAACCAGACCTGGCGCGACGCCGGCACGAACCGCAAGGTGACCGACGTGAGCGTGCGGGCGCTGCGGGACCGGGCCGTCGAGATCAAGGTCAGCGGCACCCTGCCGACGACGACCGAGTCGACGTACACCACGACCTACACGGTCTTCGGCAACGGTGAGATCAAGGTCGACAACACCCTGCACCCGGGCGCGAGTTCACTGCCGTACATCCCGGAGGTCGGCACGATCCTGTTCCTGCCGCGCGGTCTGGAGCGGCTGCACTACTACGGCCGCGGACCCGAGGAGAACCACTGGGACCGCAACGATGGTACGGACGTGGGCCTCTACTCCGGGACCGTCGCCGAGCAGTGGACCCCCTACATCCGCCCGCAGGAGAACGGCAACAAGACCGACGTCCGCTGGGCCGCGCTGACCGGACGTGACGGCGTGGGACTGTTGGTCTCCGGTGAGCCCCTCCTGGAGGTCAACGCCTCGCACTTCACCCCGGAGGACCTGTCCGTCGGGGTGCGCCACGACTACCAGCTCACCCCGCGCGACGCGGTCGTCCTGCGGGTGAACCACCGGCAGATGGGCGTCGGCGGCGACAACAGCTGGGGCGCGCACACCCACGACGAGTACAAGCTGTTCGCCAACCGGGACTACTCGTACACGTATCGCCTGCGCCCGCTGACGGACGTGGGCGAGGCGACGGCGGCTTCGCGGCGGCCGACGGGCACGGCTTGACCAGTGCGCCGGATGTGCCGGGCCAGGCCGTCGGGCACCTGACGGCCTCGTCGTGGCCGGTCGCGCAGTTCCCCGCGCCCCTTCGGGCGCGGGGATCGTCTCACCCGCGCCTACGAAGCAGCGCTACGGCCAGCACCGGCCCGCACGCCAGCAGCACCGCCAGTACCCCGTAGCCATACGTCAGAGTCGCCGCCGTGGCCACCCCGGCGACCAGCAACGGTCCTCCGGCGTCTCCCAGTTCGCGTCCCAGCTCGGCCGCGCCCATCGTCTGCCCCAGCCGTTCCGGAGGAGTCGAGGCCGCGAGCGCCGCGAAGCCCAGCGGGGTGATCAGTCCCGTCCCGACGCCGATCAGCGCGGCCCCCAGCAGCACACCCGCGAGCCCCGGCAGCATCGCGCAGCCCAGACCGGCCGCCGCCAGCAGCAACCCGGCGGTCAGCCCACGCCGTACCGTCAGCCGCCCCGCGTCCAACGCCCGCCCGGCGCGCGGCTGTACGACCGCCGCGCAGGCCGCGAGCACCGACACCGCGGCACCCGTCGCCACCGTTCCGAGCCCCGCGACCGCGCCCGACACGGGCAGGAAGCCCACACCCACCGAGAGCGCGGCGGTCGCCCCGGCGAGCGCGGCCGTCGGGACCAGGAACGCCGGATCGGCCAGCCGCCGGGCCAGATCGAGGACCGTCTGCCGGGCCCGGGGGAGGGGCGGAACGACGGGTACGGCGACCAGCGCCCACACCGCCACGGCCGCACCCAGCACCGCCAGCACCGTGAACAGCAGCCGCAGCCCGCCCGCCCACACCAGCACCCCGCCGAGGAGCGGGCCCAGGGTGTAGCCGACGGACTTGTAGAAGCCGTAACTCCCGAAGGCCCGCCCGCGTTTGGCGGCCGGATTCAGCCGGGCCACCAGCGCGGACGCGGCCGGGGAGAAGGCGGAGGCCGCAGCGCCCTGCCCCAGCCGCGCGGCCCACAGCCACCCGGGGCTGTCGGCGAGGGCGTAGAGCGCGGACGCGACGGCGAAGGCCACCAGTCCGCCGAGCAGCACAGGACGCGCCCCGATCCGGTCGGCGATCGTGCCGAACAGCGGCTTGAGCAGGACCTCCGCGCCGTCGTACAGGGCGAGCAGACCGCCCAGCACCAGCAGCGAGGTGACCGCGTCCGCCGAGTCCGCGCCGAGGTTCGCGGCGATGCCGTGCGCGCCGAAGGCAGTGGTGAAACCGGCCGCGTACAGCGGCCACATCACACGCCGAGGCGGCTCACTCGGCGGTGTCACTGAGCCCCAGCCGCAGATGTTCGACGTGGTAGACGGCCTGGTCGAGCAGCTCGGCGACATGGTGGTCGTGCAGCGCGTACACCACCGACCGGCCCCGGCGCTCGCCCACGACCAGGCCCAGATTGCGCAGCAGCCGCAGCTGGTGCGAGCACGCCGACTGCTCCATCCCCACCTCGGCGGCCAGCTCCGTGGCCGGCAGCGGTCCCTCGCGCAGCCTCGCGAGGATCAGCAGCCGGGAGGGGGTGGACAGGGCCTGGAGGGTGGTGGCCACCTTGGCCACGTTGGCCGCGTCCAGACGTACGCGCTCGGCGGTTTCCTGCGCGGTGGTGACGGCTCCATGACCCATGGGCGGCATCATACCCACGGCACATGAACAGATGAATGAGTCTTCATGCGTTCCTGTATGGTTGCCCGGTGTCCACGACTCTCACCCCCGTTCGTGCCCCCTCGCCCGCCCGCTCGGCACCCCGCCGCCGCACCCGCGTCCTGGCGCTCCCCGAGGCCCGCTGGGCACTGGCGTCTGCCGTCGCCTTCCTGGCGGCCCTCGCCCTGGACCTCGGCGGCCTGTCGTGGTGGGCGTACGGCCCGCTGTACGCGGTCGCCTATGTCACCGGCGGCTGGGAACCGGCCGTCGAGGGGCTCAGGGCACTGCGCGGCAGAACCCTGGACGTCGACCTGCTGATGATCGTCGCCGCGCTGGGCGCGGCCGCGATCGGACAGGTCCGGGACGGCGCCCTGCTGATCGTCATCTTCGCCACGTCCGGCGCGCTGGAGGCACTGGCCACCGCCCGCACCGCCGACTCGGTACGCGGCCTGCTCGACCTCGCGCCCTCGATGGCGACCCGGGTGACGGAGAACGACGAGGAACCGGTCCCGACAAGTGAACTCGCCGTGGGCGACGTCCTGTTGATCCGGCCGGGCGAGCGCATCGGCGCCGACGGACGGGTCCTGGAAGGGGCGAGCGAGGCCGACCAGGCCACCATCACCGGCGAACCCCTCCCCGTCACCAAGGGCCCCGGCGACGAGGTCTTCGCCGGCACCCTCAACGGCACCGGTGTGCTGCGCGTCCGCGTCGAGCGCGACCCCGCCGACTCCGTGATCGCCCGCATCGTGACCCTGGTCGAGGAGGCCTCCCGCACCAAGGCGCCGACACAGCTGTTCATCGAGAAGGTCGAGCAGCGGTACGCGCTGGGGATCGTGATCGCCACGCTCACCGTGTTCGGCGTGCCGCTGATCCTCGGCGCCGACCTCACCGACGCGTTGCTGCGCGCGATGACCTTCATGATCGTCGCCTCGCCGTGCGCGGTCGTCCTCGCGACCATGCCGCCCCTGCTGTCCGCCATCGCCAACGCCGGGCGGCACGGCGTCCTGGTCAAGTCGGCGGTCGCGATGGAGCGGCTGGGCGAGGTGAACGCCGTAGCCCTCGACAAGACGGGGACGCTGACGGAGGGGACGCCGGAGGTCTCGGCCGTACGGCCGCTGCCGGGCTCCGGTCTGACTCCGGACGCTCTTCTCGCACTGGCCGCCGCGGCCGAGCACCCCAGCGAGCATCCGCTGGGGCGGGCGGTGGTGCGGGCGGCGCGGGAGCGGGGCCTGCGGATCACGGACGCGCGGGACTTCGTCGCCGTGCCCGGGCGCGGGGTGACGGCGGTCGTCGGGGGGCGAGTGATCGGGGTCGGGCGCGCGGGGGGCCCGGTGATCGAAAGCGTGGATTCCGGTCCGGATGTCGTTGCCGAGGCGAGCGGGGTTGTCGATCGCGCGGGGAACCCGGTGACCGAGAGCGCGGATCCCGGTCCCGACGCGGATGCGGCCGGGGTCGTCGATGGGCTGCGTGCAGACCCGCCTCATGCCCCCGCGCCCGCCCCCGGCACAGCGAATGGCGACACCGTCGTCCTCGTGACCGGCGACGGCGTCCCCCTCGGCACCATCGCCCTGACCGACCGCCTGCGCCCCCACGCCTCCGCCACCACCGCCGCGCTCACCGCCCTGACCGGCACGGCTCCCGTCCTGCTCACCGGTGACAACGCCCGGGCCGCTGCACGGGTCGCCGAGGCCACCGGTCTGGTGGACGTCCGCGCGGACCTGCTGCCCGAGGGCAAGGTGGACGCCGTACGAGAGCTTCAGGACGCCGGGCGCAAGGTGCTCTTCGTCGGGGACGGGGTCAACGACGCACCCGCCCTCGCCGCCGCCCACTCCGGCGTCGCGATGGGCCGTGCGGGCTCCGACCTCGCGCTGGAGACGGCGGACGCGGTCGTCGTACGGGACGAGCTCGCGACCGTCCCCTCGGTCGTACGGTTGTCCCGGGCCGCCCGCCGGCTGGTCGTCCAGAACCTCGTGATCGCGGGTACCTTCATCAGCGGACTCGTCCTGTGGGACCTCCTCGGCCACCTCCCGCTCCCGCTCGGTGTCGCCGGGCACGAGGGCTCCACGGTCCTCGTCGGCCTCAACGGACTGCGGCTGCTGCGCGAGTCCGCGTGGCGAGCGGGCCAGGTGCCGTTCCAGGGCACGCGAGGTTGATGTCGGATTCTCGCCAGCCCGGGCCCGGCCGGTGGCCGATGCTGGACGTATGCAGACGGGGATGTACACCGAGACCGAGCGCTGTGTGCGCGCCGTGCGGTCCAAGGACGCACGGTTCGACGGATGGTTCTTCACGGCGGTCCTGACGACGCGCATCTACTGCCGGCCGAGCTGTCCGGTCGTACCGCCCAAGCCCCAGAACATGACCTTCTACCCGAGCGCGGCGGCCTGTCAGCAGGCGGGTTTCCGGGCCTGCAAGCGGTGCCGGCCCGACACCAGCCCGGGCTCCCCGGAGTGGAACCAGCGCGCCGACCTGGTCGCTCGCGCGATGCGGCTGATCGCCGACGGCGTGGTCGACCGCGAGGGCGTGCCCGGCCTCGCCGCCCGGCTCGGCTACAGCGCCCGGCAGATCGAACGCCAGCTGCTCGCCGAACTCGGCGCGGGCCCGCTCGCCCTCGCCCGGGCCCAGCGCGCCCAGACGGCGAGGATCCTCATCGAGACGACCGCGCTCCCGATGGCGGACATCGCCTTCGCGGCCGGCTTCTCCGCGATCCGCACGTTCAACGACACCGTGCGCGAGGTCTTCGCGCTCTCACCGAGCGACCTGCGCACGCGCGCCGCGAAGAAGTCCACGCCGGACACCCCCGGCTTCCTGTCCCTGCGCCTGCCGTTCCGTGTCCCCCTCAACCCCGACAACCTCTTCGGGCACCTCGCGGCCACCGCCGTCCCGGGGGTGGAGGAGTGGCGGGACGGCGCGTACCGCCGCACGCTGCGGCTGCCGTACGGACACGGCATCGTGGCCCTCACACCCCAGCCCGACCACATCGCCTGCCGGCTGACGCTGAGCGACCTGCGGGACCTGACCGTCGCCATCAGCCGCTGCCGCCGCATGCTCGACCTGGACGCCGATCCCGTCGCGATCGACGACCAGCTGCGTACGGACCCGCTCCTGGCGCCCCTGGTGGACAAGGCTCCCGGCCGACGCGTCCCGCGCACGGTCGACGAGGCGGAGTTCGCCGTCCGGGCCGTGCTGGGCCAGCAGGTATCCACGGCGGCGGCCCGCACCCACGCCGCCCGCCTGGTCACGGCCCACGGCGAACCGGTCGACGACCCCGAGGGCGGCCTGACACACCTCTTCCCGTCCCCCGAGGCACTGGCCGCGGTGGACCCCGCCGCACTCGCGATGCCCCGTACCCGCCGCACGACCTTTGCCACCCTGGTCGGCGAACTGGCCGACGGAACCCTCCAGTTGGGCGTGGAGACCGACTGGACGGAGACCCGTACCCGCCTTCTCGACCTCCCCGGCTTCGGTCCCTGGACGGTCGACGTCATCGCCATGCGCGCCCTCGGTGACCCGGACGCCTTCCTCCCCACCGACCTCGGAATCCGCCGCGCGGCCCAGGAGTTGGGCCTGCCCTCCACCCCGGCCGCGCTGACGGCCCGGGCGGCGGCCTGGCGGCCGTGGCGGGCCTACGCGGTCCAGTACCTGTGGGCGACCGACAGTCACCCGATCAACTACCTGCCCGTATAAGGACGTCCAGTGAAACAGCACACCGTGATCGACAGCCCCTACGGCCCGCTGACCCTCGTCGCCGACGACGGCGTCCTGTGCGGCCTCTACATGACCGACCAACGCCACCGCCCACCCGAGGAGACCTTCGGCGTGCCGGACGACGGCTGGTCCAAGGAAGCCGAGGACCAGCTGAAGGCCTACTTCGAGGGCGAGTTGAAGGAGTTCACCCTGGAAGTGCGCCTGCACGGAACGGCTTTCCAGCGCACGGTCTGGGAACAGCTCCGCCGGATCCCGCACGGCGAGACCCGCACCTACGGCGAACTCGCCGACGCCCTCGGCACCCCCAAGGCCTCCCGCGCGGTCGGCCTCGCCAACGGCAGGAACCCGATCGGCATCATCGTCCCCTGCCACCGTGTGGTCGGCGCGGACGGCAGCCTCACGGGCTACGGCGGCGGGCTGGAACGCAAGCAGCGGTTGCTGGACTTCGAGCGAGGGGCTGCACTGTTCTGACCGGTGGCCGGTGATTCCCCCGGGACCGGGGGTGCCGCGCGACCTTCAGCCGCGCAGGTCCCGTCGGTACCGGATGCCGGTCCTGCCGCCGAGGTCGGCCGGGCCCGCCGGGCCGACCGGGGTGAAGCCCGCCTTGGCCAGCACCCTCTGGGACGCGATGTTCTCGTGGCTGGTGGCCGCGCACAGCGCGTCCAGCCCGTACCGGGTCGCCGCGAGCCGGCACAGCTCACGGACGGTCGCCGTCGCCACCCCGCGGCCGGTGGCGCGCTGCGCGACCCGGTACCCCAGGTCCGCGCTGCCGTCCACGAGGTCGACCAGGTTGAACCTGCCGAGTACCGAGCTGTCCTCGGCGAGCAGCACGTGAAAGGCGCAGAGGCCGGTCTCCTGCTCGGCCAGCAGGGCCTCGAACCGCTCGGCGAACCGGTCGAAGAAGGCATCACCGCGGTCGGTGACGGACGCGGCGAAATAGGCGCGGTTGGCCAGCTCGAAAGCCAGGACCGCCGGGGCGTGATCAGCGCGCAGCCGCTGCAGCTCGGGCACCGGGGCCTCAGCCCGCGCTCAGGCCGCGGAGCAGTTCGGGCAGCGCCGTCCCGATCGGTTCGCGGATCACCTCGTCGGCACGGTCGTCGTACGGTGTCGGCTCGGCGTTGACGATGACGAGACGGGCGCCGTGGTCGGCGGCGATGCCCGCGAGGTCCGCGGCCGGCTGGACCTGGAGGCTGCTGCCGACGGCGACGAAGACCTGGCAGGCCTTGGTGATCGCGACCGCCTCGCCCAGCACCACCGGGTCCAGGCGCTCGCCGAACATCACGGTCGCCGACTTCAGGATGCCGCCGCACTCCAGGCAGGGCGGATCCGCCTCGCCGGCCTCGACCCGGGCGAGCGCGTCCTCCATCGGACCGCGGGCGTGGCACTTCGTGCACACCACCTGCCGTGCGGTGCCGTGCAGTTCGAGGACCTTGCGGGCGGGCATCCCGGCGAGCTGGTGCAGCCCGTCCACGTTCTGCGTGATCACCCGCACCGGCACCCCGGACTTCTCCAGCTCGGCCACCGCCACGTGTGCGGCGTTCGGCTCGGCCTTCAGGGTCCGGTTCGCCCGCCGCATCTGCCACGAGCGCCGGCGGATCTCCGGATCGCCCATGTAGTAGTCGTACGTGACGAGCTTCTCGGCCTCGGGATCCTTCCTCCACAGCCCGTTCGGCCCGCGGTAGTCGGGGATCCCTGAGTCGGTCGAGATACCGGCGCCGCTGAGGAGGGCGACGAGGGGCTTGGTCATGGTGCCGAGGGTAGGGCGGGTGATCCTGGTGCGGCGAGTGGATATCCACCGGCGCGAGCAACCGTGAACGCCGACAGGGTGCTGGATCAGCCCACCCGGTGCCCGTTCTCCAGCTCCGCCGTCCCCGACCCTTCCGCCAGGACGTCCAGCGCGGTCAGGACCCGGCGGCCGAGTGCGTCGGGCAGGTACTCGGCCAGCTCCTCGTGCGGCACGAGCCGCCATGACAGCAGCTCCTCCTCCTGGAGGCGGATCGCCTTGAGGTCGTCCTCGCCGAGGACACCGCCGTCGTAGAGGTACGCCACCAGCGGCGGCCAGGGCTGCCGGTACACCCAGTCCACGGCGAGCAGCCGGCCGAGCTCGCGGTCGAGCCCGATCTCCTCGAGTGTCTCGCGACGCGCGCCCTGGCGCGGGGTCTCACCCTCGTCGGACTCGATCGTGCCGCCAGGGAGCGCCCAGCCCTCACGGTAGTTGGGCTCGACGAGCAGGACCCGGCCCGAGGCGTCACGGAAGAGGGCGGCGGCACCGGCGAGGATCCGGGGGAGGCCGGCGATGTACGTGGCGAAGTCAGGGGTGGTCGTCATTCTCGAAGGGTAACCAGCATCCGCGGCCGCCTTCGCCGGCTCAGCCGGTGGCCCCCGCCAACCGCAGGGTCCGCTCCGCCAGTTCGCTGATGTGCACCCCGTCGAACCCGAACACCGCGCTGCGCACCCGGTCCTCCAGCGGCTCCTTCCACTGGTCCGGGATCGCGTCCGCGCCCGTGAGCACCCCGGCCACCGAACCGGCCGTGGCTCCGTTCGAGTCGGTGTCCAGACCGCCCCGGACGGTGAGCGTGATGGTGCGGGTGAAGTCGCCGTCGCCGTAGAGCAGTCCGGCGGTCAGGACGGCCGCGTTCGGGATGGTGTGGATCCAGCCGAGCCCGGCGGTCTCCTCCGAGACCGTCGTCAGGGTGTCCTCCCAGGTCATCCGGGTGTCGTGCAGGGACGCCACCCGGCGTACCGTGCGCGCGAGGCGGCTGCTCGCGGGGATCACCGCGAGCGCCTGGTCCACGGCCTGCCGCACGGTGTCGACCGTGAACGCCGCCGAGATCAGCGCCGCCGCCCACATCGCCCCGTACACGCCGTTGCCGGTGTGCGAGAGCACCGCGTCCCGGCGGGCCAGGGACGCTGCCCGACGTGGGTCGCCGGGGCAGGTCCAGCCGTAGATGTCGGCACGAATGAGGGCGCCGATCCACTCCTGGCAGGGGTTGTCGTACGTCGCCGTCAGCGGCGGTTTCAGCCCGTTGGCGAGGTTGCGATAGGCGGCCCGCTCCGCGGTGAACGTCTGCAGATACGGCAGCCTCAGCAGCCACAGGTCGCCCACCTGTTCGGTGCTGAAGCCGAAGCCGTGGGTCTCCAGGAGGTCGAGGCCGAGGATGGCGTAGTCGACGTCGTCGTCACGGCAGCTGCCATGGATGCGGCCGCGCACACACTCACGCCACTCGGGCCGCAGTTCGAAACCGTCGCTCTCGCCGACGGGTTCGGGAAGGTAGTCGGTCAGGGGCAGGGCGGCGGCCTGCCGGAGATAGCGGTCGATCCGGTCCCGCGTCCACAGGTCGCCCTGCTCGACCGGCTTGCCGAGCATGTTGCCCGCGATCCGGCCGAGCCAGCCCCCGAGGATGCGGTCGGCCAGCTCTGGTTCGGTGCCCACAGGGGTCATAGCTCCGGTGTACCCGATTCCGGAGAGCCGCACAGTCCCCCGCCGAGGTGGTGGTGTCGTCGCTCCGGCCGCGGGACCGGTTCATGCCCTGCTGGGCGAGGTCTCGGGCACGGCGACCTTCTCGAGGCCTTCGCGGCACGTCCGTTCGGTCCCCCAGACGCTGAGTGGCCCGAGCGCCTGATGGAGCGTGTGCCCGTCCTCGGTCAGGGAGTACTCCACCCGCGGTGGCACCTCCGCGTAGACCTCCCGGTGGACGAGTCCGTCCGCCTCCATCTCCCGCAGATGCTGGGTCAGCATCTTCTCGCTCACTCCGGGCAGACCGCGGCGGAGTTCGGCGAAGCGGCGTATGCCATGAGTGTCGAGTTCCCAGAGGATGAGCCCCTTCCACTTCCCGCTCACCACGTCCAGCGCGGCGTCGATGCCGCAGATGTACGGCCCGCGCCTCGGTCCCTTGGCCATCACTGACCCCCCTTACTAAAAGGTAAGTACCGCAGAAAATAGTGGGTACTTCCGTGCTGCGGGGCGTGCTTCCAGCATGGAGGAGTGAACGGACACCAGATCCCCACCAGCACGCAGGGCAGCGCGGTCACCGTGATCGGGCTCGGCCCGATGGGCCGGGCGATGACCCGCACTCTCCTCACCGCCGGCCGCCCGGTCACCGTCTGGAACCGCACCGCCGGCCGGGCCGACGGCGTCGTCGCCGAGGGAGCGACGCGCGCGGCGACACCCGGCGAGGCCGTCGAAGCCAGTGACCTCGTGATCCTCAGCCTCACCGACTACCGGGCGATGTACGACATCCTCGACGGCTCCACCGCGTCACTCGCCGGCCGGACGCTGGTCAACCTGAGCTCGGACACGCCCGACCGCACACGCGAGGCGGCGACCTGGGCGGCGGGCCACGGCGCCGCCTTCCTCACCGGTGGTGTCATGGTCCCGGCGCCGATGGTCGGCACGGAGGCGGCCCATGTCTACTACAGCGGCCCCGGCGAGGTGATGGAGCACCATCGGGCGAGGCTGGAAACGCTCGGCACGCCCAGGTATCTGGGCGAGGATCCGGGCCTGGCCCAGATGATGTACCAAGCGCAGCTGGCGGTCTTCCTCACCACCCTGTCCGCGCTGATGCACGCCACCGCGATGCTGGGCACCGCGGGAATGAAGGCCACGGAAGCCCTGCCGGAGCTGCTCACCTTCACCGACACGATCGGCGCCATCCTGAGGGCCGGGGAGGAGACCCCCGGTGCCGCGCTGGACGCCGGTGAGCATCCCGGTGACCTCAGCACGGTCACCATGATGGGCGCGACGTCCGACCACATCGTGGAGACCAGCAGGGCACTCGGCCTCGACCTCGCGCTCCCGCTGGCCGTGCAGGCCCATTACCGACGCGCGATCGAGAACGGACACGGCAGCGACAACTGGACCCGCGTCATCGACAGCATCCGCGAGTCGCGCTGACCGGACGCGGCACCGACGAGCCCCCTTCTCAGGGACCGGGCGGTGCATGACGTCGGGGGGCGTCTCCGGTTAAGGTCGCAGCGGCGCGACTGGCCTTGACATGCGCGAGGCCCGGAGAGCAAGGGGAAAACGTGACACAGCGCGTGCTCATCGCCGCGGACAAGTTCAAGGGCTCGCTCACGGCCGTGCAGGTCGCCGAGCGGGTGACGGCCGGGCTGCGCCGGGTCGTGCCGAGCCTGGAGATCGAGGCGCTGCCCGTCGCCGACGGCGGTGACGGGACCGTCGCCGCGGCCGTCGCGGCCGGTTTCGAGCGCCGGGAAGTGCCGGTCGCCGGACCCCTCGGGCAGGAGATCACCGCCGCCTTCGCGGTCCGCGGGGACACCGCCGTCGTGGAGATGGCCGAGGCCAGCGGCCTGCAGCGGCTGCCGGCAGGCGTCTTCGCCCCGCTCACCGCGTCGACGTACGGCTCCGGAGAGCTCCTGCGCGCCGCGCTGGACGCCGGCGCCCGCACGATCGTGTTCGGGGTCGGCGGCAGCGCCACCACCGACGGCGGTGCCGGCATGCTCTCCGCGCTGGGCGCCCGCTTCCTGGACGCCGACGGCGAGCCCGTGGCCCCCGGCGGCGGAGGCCTCGCCGACATCGCCTCGGCCGACCTGTCGGGCCTGGATCCGCGGTTCGCGTCCGTCGAGTTCATCCTGGCCAGCGACGTCGACAACCCGCTGACCGGCCCCAAGGGTGCCCCCGCGGTCTACGGCCCGCAGAAGGGCGCCTCCCCGGACGACGTCGAGGCACTCGACAGCGCCCTCGCCCACTACGCGAAGCTGCTGGAGGAGGCCGTCGGCGCGAAGGCCGCCGGGTACGCCGCCTCGCCGGGTGCGGGCGCGGCCGGCGGCATCGGCTACGGCGCCCTCCTCCTCGGTGCCCGGTTCCGCCCCGGCATCGAGGTCATGCTGGACGTCCTGGGCTTCGCGCCCGCGCTGGAGTGGGCGGACCTGGTGATCACCGGCGAGGGCTCCCTCGACGAGCAGACCCTGCACGGCAAGGCCCCGGCGGGCGTCGCCGCGGCGGCCCGCGCCAAGGGCAAGGAGGTCGTCGCCGTGTGCGGCCGCCTCGCGCTGCCCCCGGAGGCCCTCGGCCGGGCGGGCATCCGCCGTGTCTATCCGCTCACCGACGCCGAGCCCGACATCCAGCGGTGCATCACCGAGGCGGGCCCGATCCTGGAGGACGTGGCGGAACGGATCGGCCGCGACTTCCTGGTCTGAGCGGCTCCCTGAGCCGGGCCGCCGTATGGGCCGACCGGGTGCTCCGGCCGGGCCGCAGACCTCCTGGGGCGAGGCTCATGTCCGCCGAACGGCCTGCGTCGGCCTCGCCCTCGCTCCCCATCGGCGCGGACACCCCGGAGGCGAAGAAGCTCGTGGCCGACTACCGGGCCGCCTATCCGGACGACGCCCTGGACAACGGCATCGTCGCCGGCTGGACCGCCGTGTCGGCCTTCGGCGAGGCGCTGAAGAAGGCCTGCGCGTACAAGGACCTCACCAGGGAGGGCGTCGACAAGGCCCTGTTGTCGATCGACTCCTACGACGTCGGCTTCGGCGTCGCCCAGAACTTCACCGACCCCATGGCCCCGTCCTCCCGCGAGAGCGTGATCCTCCAGCCGGACAAGAGCGTGACGGGCGGCATGAAGGTCGTACGGGAGGCGGGGGCGTCCGAGGCGGCGCAGGCGTACACGCCGGGGGCGTGAGGAGCGGGCCGGAAAGCCCGGGCCCAGCCCCGTACAGGTCGCGGTCGGCCCGGGTGGGCCGGCACCGGCGAGCGTTCGACCCCACTCCTCGCGGCGCGGCGGCTCCTGGTCGCCGACTCCGCCGTCTGCGGACCGCGGGGCGGGATGGGTGTGGCTCGTGGGCACACGCAGTCGGCGGTCCGGTGGCCGTAACGGTGAGGGGCCCGAACCGTCAACGGTTCGGGCCCCTCGGAAGCGCTGCGGCGGAGCCTACGGCAGCTGGGCCGCGCGGGCCTCGCGCCGGTTGCCGCGGAAGTTGTTCACCCGGCGGGCCGTGGCGAACAGGGGGATCACCGCACCCATGACCAGCTGGAGGGCGCAGCCCGTCTGGAGGAGGAGCTGGCCGCCCGGGGCGCCGAACGCCCAGGCCGCGAGGAGACCCATCCCCAGGACGATCCACGAGAGCATCGCGACCGCGAGGCGGCCCCGCGGCTTCGGGTACTCGACCCGGCTCACCATCAGCCAGGCGGTGCCCAGGATCGCCAGGAGCGTCGCCACGAAGGGGAGCTCCAGCAGGACGATCGAGACCACTGTCAGCGCGCCGAACGGCGAGGGCATGCCCTGGAAGGTGCCGTCCTTCACCGTCACACAGGAGAATCTCGCGAGCCTCAGCACCACCGCCAGCAGCACCACGACGGCACCCACCGCCGCCACCCGCTGGGACGCGTCGTCGGCCACCATGCCGTAGACGAGGACGAAGTACGCCGGTGCGAGACCGAAGCTGATCAGGTCCGAGAGGTTGTCCAGCTCGGCGCCCATCGGCGACGAACGCAACTTGCGCGCCACCAGGCCGTCGAACAGGTCGAAGACCGCAGCGCACAGCATCAGGATGACCGCGGTGGCCGCGCTGTTGCGCGCCATGCCGGTCTCCTGGCTGTCGGTCAGGTGCGGGATCAGGATGCCGGTGGTGGTGAAGTACACCGCCATGAAGCCGCAGGTGGCGTTGCCGAGGGTGAGGGTGTCCGCTATTGAGAGGCGGAGAGAAAGAGGCATCTCCTCCTCGTCGTCGACCTCGTCGGCCTCGGGCACCCAGCCCGCCTGGGTCTCAGGATCAATCACGGTCAATGCGAGTCACCCCAGCCACCGTCTTCTCGCCGACCTCGACCGCGACCTCCACGCCCTCCGGCAGGTAGATGTCGACGCGCGAGCCGAAGCGGATCAGACCGATCCGGTCACCCTGCTCGACCTTCGTGCCCTGCGGGATGTAGGGGACGATGCGACGGGCCACCGCGCCGGCGATCTGGATCATCTCGATGTCACCGAGCTCGGTGTCGAAGTGCCAGACGACGCGCTCGTTGTTCTCGCTCTCCTTGTTGAAAGCTGGAACGAACCCACCGGGGATGTGCTCGACCGAGGTCACCGAGCCGGAGAGCGGCGCGCGGTTGACGTGGACGTTGAGCGGGCTCATGAAGATCGCGACCCGGGTGCGACCGTCCTTCCACGGCATGATGCTCTGCACCACACCGTCGGCGGGCGAGATGACCCGGCCCGGGGTGATCTCGCGCTCGGGGTCGCGGAAGAACCACAGCATGCCCGCCGCCAGCGCGGTGGCGGGCACGGCGACGGCCTTGGCGGCGCCGGACTTGCGCGCGCGTACCAGGCTCAGTGCTGCGGTGGCGACGGTCGGCAGGAGCCACGGCGATGCTCCGCGCGCGAGGCGTACGCCTGCCAGGCTGTCGCGAGGTGCAGAGGTTTGGCTGTGGGGCATGGATGACCTTCGTAGCGGATGATGCCGCGCACTAGACGGGGGACGGCGGCTTTCCGGGATCGTACCGGTCGCGGGCCACAACTGGGCAAGCCAGGAAGCCGAGTCGGCGGCTGAACCGACTTGACGGGGTGTGATCTTCTTCTCCAAGAAAACACCCCGTATCCGGACATCTAGCCCTGGAACCGATACTCCTCGAGCAGCCTGCGACCGATGATCATTTTCTGGATCTCGGCGGTACCTTCACCGATCAGCAGCATCGGAGCCTCACGGTAGAGGCGCTCGATCTCGTACTCCTTGGAGAAGCCGTAGCCGCCGTGGATCCGGAATGCATCCTCCACGACCTCCTTGCAGTATTCGGAGGCGAGGTACTTCGCCATCCCTGCCTCAAGGTCGTTTCGCTCACCGGAGTCCTTTTTGCGTGCCGCGTTGACCATCATCGCATGCGCGGCCTCGACCTTGGTAGCCATCTCGGCCAGCTTGAACTGAATCGCCTGGTGCTGAGCGATCGGCTTGCCGAAAGTGTGCCGCTGCTGGGCGTACGAGACGCCCAGCTCGAAGGCACGCTGAGCGACGCCGCAGCCACGTGCCGCCACATTGACGCGGCCCACCTCGACTCCGTCCATCATTTGGTAAAAACCTCGGCCGGTGGCCCCGCCGAGCACCCGATCGGCCGGAAGTCGCAGGCCATCCATGATCAGCTCGGTGGTGTCGACACCCTTGTAGCCCATCTTGTCGATCTTCCCGGGGATGGTGAGGCCGGGACGGACCTCTCCGAAGCCGGGCTCCTTCTCGATCAGGAAGGTCGTCATCGACTTGTGGGGCGCCGTGCCCTCGGGGTGTCCTTCGTCACTTCGGACGAGAACGGCGACCAGACTTGACGTTCCGCCGTTCGTCAGCCACATCTTCTGGCCGTTCAGGACGTACTCGTCGCCGTCCTTGACCGCCTTGGAGGTGATGGCCGACACGTCCGAGCCGAGCGCAGGCTCCGACATCGAGAAGGCACCCCGGATGTCACCGGCCGCCATGCGCGGCAGGAAGTGGTCCTTCTGCTCCTGCGTGCCGTGCTGCTTGAGCATGTACGCCACGATGAAGTGGGTGTTGATGATGCCGGAGACCGACATCCAGCCGCGGGCGATCTCCTCCACACACAGCGCGTACGTCAGGAGGGACTCGCCCAGACCGCCGTACTCCTCGGGGATCATCAGCCCGAACAGGCCCAACTCCTTGAGGCCGTCGACGATCTGCTGCGGGTACTCGTCGCGGTGCTCCAGTCCGGTCGCGACCGGGATGATCTCCTTGTCCACGAAGTCGCGGACGGTGGAGAGGATCTCCTGCTGGATGTCGGTCAGTCCGGCGGTCTGGGCGAGGCGTGCCATGGGGGTCAGCCCTCCTGAAGTTCCGGGCGGCCGGGCTGTTCGCCGCCGCGCTCCTTGATGTACGTCTCCGTCGGCACCATGACCTTGCGGCGGAACACGCAGACCAGCGTGCCGTCCTGCTTGTAGCCCTTGGTCTCGACGTAGACGATCCCGCGGTCGTTCTTCGACTTGGACGGCCACTTGTCGAGCACGGTCGTCTCGCCGTAGATCGTGTCGCCGTGGAAGGTCGGCGCCACGTGCCTGAGCGACTCGATCTCCAGGTTGGCGATCGCCTTGCCGGAGACGTCCGGCACGGACATGCCGAGCAGCAAGGAGTAGATGTAGTTCCCGACCACGACGTTCTTGCCGAAGTCGGTCGTCTTCTCCGCGTAATTGCTGTCCATGTGGAGCGGGTGGTGATTCATGGTCAGGAGACAGAAGAGATGGTCGTCGTACTCCGTGACCGTCTTTCCGGGCCAGTGCTTGTAGACCGCCCCGACCTCGAACTCCTCGTAGGTGCGTCCGAACTGCATGCCTACGCCTCCGGGATCTCGAACTTGCTGGTGCGCTGCATGCCGGCCGCACGGCCCTTGCCGGAGATGACCAGCGCCATCTTGCGGCTGGCCTCGTCGATCATCTCGTCGCCGATCATCGCCGAGCCCTTCTTGCCGCCGGCCTCGGACGTGAAGTACTCGTACGCGTCCAGGATCAGCTCGGCGTGGTCGTAGTCCTCCTGCGAGGGCGAGAAGATCTCGTTGGAGGCCTCCACCTGGCCCGGGTGCAGCACCCACTTGCCGTCGAAGCCGAGGGCCGCGGCGCGCTGGGCGACCTCGCGGTAGCCGTCGACGTTGCGGATCTGCAGGTAGGGGCCGTCGATCGCCTGGAGGTTGTTGGCGCGGGCGGCCATCAGGATCTTCATCAGGATGTAGTGGTAGGCGTCCGCCGGGTAGCCGGGCGGCTGCTCGCCCACGACCAGCGACTTCATGTTGATCGACGCCATGAAGTCGGCCGGGCCGAAGATGATGGTCTCGACGCGCTGGGACGCCGTCGCGATCTCGTTGACGTTGTTGAGGCCCTGCGCGTTCTCGATCTGCGCCTCGATGCCGATCTTGCCGACCTCGAAGCCCATCGTCTTCTCGATCTGGGTCAGCAGGAGGTCGAGCGCGACGACCTGCTCGGCGGTCTGCACCTTCGGCAGCATGATGCAGTCGAGGTTCTGGCCGGCACCCTCGACGACCGTGACGACATCGCGGTACGTCCACTCGGTCGTCCAGTCGTTGACGCGCACGACCCTCGTCTTACCGGTCCAGTCGCCCTCGTTGAGGAACTTGACGATGGTGTGCCGCGCCTCGGGCTTGGCGAGCGGAGCGCACGCGTCCTCCAGGTCGAGGAAGACCTGGTCCGCCGGGAGGCCCTGCGCCTTCTCCAGGAAGCGGGGATTGCTTCCCGGCACCGCGAGACACGAGCGGCGGGGACGCAGACGGTTGACGGTCATGCGGGGACCTCCAGGGGGTCGAGCTTGTTCGCTTTCCGGATCTCGTCGACGATGCGGCCGATGATTCCGGTGATGTCGAAGTCCTTCGGGGTGAAGACAGCGGCCACTCCGGCTGCCCGCAATTGCTCGGCGTCTCCATTGGGGATGATCCCACCGGCGATGACAGGTACATCTGTGGCGCCTGCCACATGCAGCCGTTCGAGCACGTCCGGTACCAGCTGCGCGTGCGAGCCGGACAGGATGGACAGGCCGACCGCGTGCACGTCCTCGGCCAGGGCCGCGTCCACGATCTGCTCGGGGGTGAGCCGGATGCCCTGGTACACCACCTCGAAGCCGGCGTCCCGCGCGCGTACGGCTATCTGCTCGGCGCCGTTGGAGTGCCCGTCCAGGCCCGGCTTGCCGACCAGGAAGCGCAGCTTTCCGACGCCCATGTCCTTCGCGGTCAGGTCGACCCTGCGGCGGACGTCGGCCATGGCCGAGCCCTCCTCCGCCGGGACCGCCACCGGCGCCGACGACACGCCGGTCGGGGCGCGGAACTCGCCGAACACCTCGCGCAGCGCCCCCGCCCACTCGCCGGTCGTGACCCCGGCGCGGGCGCACTCCAGGGTGGCCTCCATGAGGTTGGCGGTGCCCTTGGCGGCCTCCTTCAGCCTTTCCAGCGCCTTGCAGGGACGCGGGTGGTTGAAGGGCGGCTGGTAGCGGGTGTCGCGCCAGTGCTGGAGCCCCGAGATCACCCGGGCCTCGACGGCCGGGTCCACCGTCTGGATCGCGGTGTCCAGGTCGGCCGTCAGCGGGTTCGGCTCGGTCGTCTCGAAGATGTTGACGCCGATGATCTTCTCCTGCCCGGACTCGATACGGGCCCGGCGCTCGGCGTGCGAGGAGACGAGCTGCGACTTCAGATAGCCCGACTCGACGGCGGCCATCGCGCCGCCCATCTCCTGGATCCGCTCGATCTCCGCGAGTGACTCCTCGACCAGCGTGCTCACCTTCGCCTCGACGACGTGGGAGCCCTCGAAGATGTCCGCGTACTCCAGCAGGTCGCTCTCGTACGCCAGCACCTGCTGCATCCGCAGCGACCACTGCTGGTCCCAGGGCCGGGGCAGACCGAGGGCCTCGTTCCAGGCCGGCAGCTGGACGGCACGCGCGCGTGCGTCCTTCGAGAGGGTCACGGCCAGCATCTCGAGGACGATCCGCTGGACGTTGTTCTCCGGCTGCGCCTCGGTCAGCCCGAGGGAGTTGACCTGGACGCCGTACCGGAAGCGCCGGTGCTTGGGGTTCTCGATGCCGTAGCGCTCACGCGTGACCTTGTCCCAGATACGGCCGAAGGCGCGCATCTTGCACATCTCCTCGATGAACCGGACACCCGCGTTCACGAAGAAGGAGATACGGCCGACGACATCGCCCATGCGCTCCTGCGGCACCTGGCCGGAGTCCCGGACGGCGTCCAGGACCGCGATCGCCGTCGACATCGCGTACGCGATCTCCTGGACCGGCGTGGCGCCCGCCTCCTGCAGGTGGTAGCTGCAGATGTTGATCGGGTTCCACTTCGGGATGTGGGAGACCGTGTACGCGATCATGTCGGTCGTCAGACGGAGGCTCGGCCCCGGCGGGAAGACATGCGTTCCGCGGGACAGGTACTCCTTGACGATGTCGTTCTGGGTCGTGCCCTGGAGCTGGGTGATGTCCGCGCCCTGCTCCTCGGCGACGACCTGGTAGAGCGCCAGCAGCCACATGGCGGTGGCGTTGATCGTCATCGAGGTGTTCATCTGCTCCAGGGGGATGTCCTGGAACAGCCGGCGCATGTCACCGAGGTGCGCGATCGGCACGCCGACCCGGCCGACCTCGCCGCGGGCGAGGATGTGGTCGGAGTCGTAGCCGGTCTGCGTCGGCAGGTCGAACGCGACCGACAGGCCGGTCTGCCCCTTGGCGAGGTTGCGCCGGTACAGCTCGTTTGACGCCTCGGCCGTGGAGTGGCCGGCGTACGTGCGCATGAGCCACGGCCGGTCCCTTTCCCTTTGCGCCAGAGGCGCAGTGCGCTCTGTGCCGGTGTCGACGTTCCTCAGCCCGCGGTCGCTTCGCTCCCTCGGCTTCGTCTCTTTCGACACCGGCGCGCACTGCGCCTCCGGCGTGGGCTCCCGCTTGCCTTCGGCGAACTGACGCTCAGTCATCTATGACCCCGGGTGTCTCAGATGTTGCGGAAGCGGTTGATGGCGTCGATGTGCTGGGCGCGCATCTCCTCGTCGCGCACGCCGAGACCTGCCTCGGGGGCCAGGCACAGCACGCCGACCTTGCCCTGGTGGAGGTTGCGGTGCACGTCGTAGGCCGCCTGGCCGGTCTCCTCCAGGGAGTAGACCTTCGACAGCGTCGGGTGGATCTTGCCCTTCGCGATGAGCCGGTTGGCCTCCCAGGCCTCGCGGTAGTTGGCGAAGTGCGAGCCGATGATCCGCTTCAGGGACATCCACAGGTAGCGGTTGTCGTACTCGTGCATGTAGCCCGAGGTCGACGCGCAGGTGGTGATGGTGCCGCCCTTGCGGGTGACGAAGACGCTCGCGCCGAAGGTCTCGCGGCCGGGGTGCTCGAAGACGATGTCGATGTCCTCGCCGCCGGTGAGTTCGCGGATCCGCTTGCCGAAGCGCTTCCACTCCTTCGGGTCCTGGGTGTGCTCGTCCTTCCAGAACTTGTAGTCCTCGGCGTTGCGGTCGATGATCGCCTCGGCGCCCATCGCCCGGCAGATCTCCGCCTTCTGCGGCGAGGACACGACACAGATCGGGTTGGCGCCACCGGCCAGCGCGAACTGCGTGGCGTACGAGCCGAGCCCGCCGCTCGCGCCCCAGATCAGGACGTTGTCGCCCTGCTTCATGCCGGCGCCGTTGCGGGAGACGAGCTGCCGGTAGGCGGTGGAGTTCACGAGCCCCGGGGCGGCGGCCTCCTCCCAGCTGAGGTGGCCCGGCTTCGGCATCAGCTGGTTGGACTTGACCAGCGCGATCTCCGCGAGGCCGCCGAAGTTGGTCTCGAAACCCCAGATGCGCTGCTCGGGGTCGAGCATCGTGTCGTTGTGGCCGTCCGAGGACTCCATCTCGACCGAGAGACAGTGTGCGACGACCTCGTCGCCGGGCTTCCAGGCATTGACGCCCGGGCCGGTGCGCAGGACGACGCCCGCGAGGTCGGAGCCGATGATGTGGTACGGCAGGTCGTGCCGCTTGGCCAGGTCGTTGGTGCGGCCGTAGCGCTCCAGGAACCCGAAGGTCGACAGCGGTTCGAAGATCGAGGTCCACACCGAGTTGTAGTTGACACTCGATGCCATGACGGCGACCAGGGCCTCACCCGGGCCCAGCTCGGGCACCGGCACGTCGTCGAGGTGGATCGACTTGCGCGGGTCCTTGTCGCGGGTCTCCAGGCCCGCGAACATCTCCGTCTCGTCCTTGTGGACGGTGATGGCGCGGTACGACTCGGGGAGCGGCAGAGCGGCGAAGTCGGCCGGAGTCGAGTCCGGCGACTGGATCGCGTCCAGGATTTCCTTCACGGTCACGGTGTTGCCTCCGGCGAATGGCGTCTTGAGGGAAGACGCTGAGGGTTACGTCGGTGCCGTCGGTTCGGCGGTCATGCTGTTCGGCAGCGCTTTGTGGCGCGGGAGGTTGCCTGTGACGCAGGCGTCCGGGCGGGCAAGTGGGGGTCCCCCCAGGCCGTTCAGGCACTGGGGGAGATTTGCTGGGACAGCCGGCGTACGAATGGTCTCTGCACGCCGGCCGCCCGGACACCTTCAACGTAAGACACCGCGTGCCACCGTGCAAGGCACTGAGTGCCAGAGATTGCTCTCAGATGAAATCTTTACGTAACAAATGAGCGATGATCGATCAAAGCGACACGTGAAAGACGCGAAAAAGGGCCGGTACCGGCGCTTTCCCGGTACCGGCCCTTGATCGCGTAGGTCAGGAATGCTCCTTGAGCGCCTGCTCGATGGTGCGCATGACCTCGTCCAGCGGGGCGTCGGTGCGGGCGACCGCGACCAGGACCTCACCCTGGGTGGAGACCGTCGCGGCGGTCGGCGGCTGGGCGGTCGTGGTGCGGCCCGCCCCGATCCCCGTCCCGAAGGTCTTCCGCACGATCGCGAAGGCGTGGTCCAGCTGTGCCTCCACGTCCCCCTGCCCGCCGGCCCGGAGCCACCGCCGCAGTACGTGGTTGTGCGCGGTGACCACGGCGGACGCGGCGACCTCCGCCAGCAGCGGATCGTCGTTCGCGTCGTCGTCGTGCGCGTGCTCGTCGAAGTGTCCGAGCAGATACCGCGTGAACAGCCGCTCATAGCGGGCCACCGACGCGATCTCCGCCTCGCGCAGCGTCGGCACCTCACGCGTCAGCTTGTAGCGGGCGACCGAGATCTCCGGCCGGGCCGCGTACATCTTCATGACTTCCTTGATGCCGCGGCACACCGTGTCGAGCGGGTGCTCGTGCGCGGGGGCCGCGTTCAGCACGGCTTCCGCCCGGATCAGCGTGTCGTCGTGATCGGGGAAGATCGCCTCTTCCTTGGAGCGGAAGTGACGGAAGAAGGTGCGACGGGCGACTCCGGCCGCGGCCGCGATCTCGTCGACCGTGGTTGCCTCGTACCCCTTGGTGGAGAACAGCTCCATCGCGGCGGCCGCCAGTTCTCGGCGCATCTTGAGCCGCTGGGCGGCCGCACGACTGCCTGCGGCGCTTTCCGGCGCGTCGGACGTGGCTGGTGTACGGGAGGACTTGGCGGGCTGGGACATGACCCGAACGTACTGCATGTGCGCAGGTTGGTGCGCGTGTCCCGGGGTTGTCCCACCCGGGGCCGGCGGGCAGATGCCGGACCCCGTCAGCGGGGGATGGCTGCCCGGGTCGAGCAGTCCACCCCAGTCCTCACCGTCTGTGAACCAGTCGCCGGGACGCTCAGCGCCGGGCATATTCGCGGAAGCCACGGCCGGTCTTGCGGCCGAGGCAGCCTGCTGCCACCAGATGCTCCAGGAGCGGAGCCGGGGCCAGACCCGGGTCGCGGAACTCGCGGTGCAGGACCTTTTCGATCGCAAGCGAGACGTCCAGACCGACGACGTCCAGGAGTTCGAAGGGGCCCATCGGGTAGCCGCCGCCGAGCTTCATCGCCGCGTCGATGTCGTCGAGGGACGCGTAGTGCTCCTGCACCATCTTGATCGCGTTGTTGAGGTACGGGAAGAGCAGGGCGTTCACGATGAAGCCCGCACGGTCACCGCAGTCGACGGCATGCTTCTTGATCTTGACGCAGACCTCGCGGACCGTCGCGTGGACGTCCTCGGCCGTCAGGACGGTACGGACGACCTCGACCAGCTTCATCGCGGGCGCCGGGTTGAAGAAGTGCATGCCGATCACGTCCTGCGGCCGCGAGGTGGCGCGGGCGCAGGCGACCACGGGCAGCGAGGAGGTCGTGGTGGCCAGGACCGCGCCCGGCTTGCAGACCTTGTCCAGCGCCTGGAACAGCTGCTGCTTGATCTCCAGGTCCTCGGCGACGGCCTCGACGGCCAGGTCGACGTCCGCGAACGCCTCGTACGAGCCCGCCGCGGTGATCAGGTCCAGGGTCCGCGCGGCCGCCTCGGCGGTCATCCGGCCCTTGTCGACGGAACGGGAAAGCGACTTGCCGATACGGGCCTTCGCCGTCTGCGCCTTCTCCTCGCTGCGGGCGGCGAGCACCACCTCGTAACCGGCCTTGGCGAAGACCTCCGCGATACCGGACGCCATGGTGCCGGAGCCGGCGACACCGACGGAGCGGACCTCGCGGCCCTGGTTCCGCTCGGAGCTCTCCAGGGGCGTCAGCGCGTCCCGCACGACCGTCGCGCTGCCCGGAGCCTCGTAGGTGTAGAACCCGCGCCCCGACTTGCGTCCGGTCAGGCCCGCCTCGCTGAGCTGCTTGAGAACCGGGGCGGGGGCGTGCAGCCGGTCGTGGGACTCGGCGTACATGGCCTCCAGGACCGTCCGCGCGGTGTCGATGCCGATCAGGTCCAGCAGCGCCAGCGGGCCCATCGGCAGACCGCAGCCGAGCCGCATCGCCGCGTCGATGTCCTCGCGGGAGGCGTACTTCGCCTCGTACATCGCGGCCGCCTGGTTGAGGTAGCCGAACAGCAGCCCGTCGGCGACGAAGCCGGGCCGGTCGCCGACCGCGACGGGCTCCTTGCCGAGGTCCAGGGCGAGGTTGGTGACCGCGGTGACCGCTGTCGGCGCGGTGAGCACCGAGGAGACGACCTCGACCAGCTTCATCGCGGGCGCCGGGTTGAAGAAGTGCAGGCCCAGCACGCGCTCCGGGCGGGCCGAGTCGGCGGCCAGGCGGGTCACGGACAGGGCGTTGGTGCCGGTCGCGAGGATCGTGTCGGGGCGCACGATCCCGTCGAGCTCGCGGAAGATCTGGTGCTTGATCTCGTACGACTCCGGAGCCACCTCGATGACGAGGTCGGCGTCGGCGGCGGCCGTGAGGTCGGTGGAGGTGCGGACACGGGCGAGGAGGTCCGCCCGCTCCTGCTCGGTCAGCCGGCCGCGCCGCACGGCACGGGCGGTCGCGGTCTCCAGGGTGGCGGCGGCCTTGGCGGCCGCGGCCTCGCTGATGTCGATGCCGACGACCTCGCGGCCGGCCCGGGCGAGGACCTCGGCGATGCCGGTGCCCATGGTGCCGAGGCCGACGACGGCGATCGTCTTGAGTGGGGACAGGGAGGGGTCGGACAGGGGAGTGGCCATCGCGGAACTCCAGAAATGAGGGTGACGACTGGGAGCGCTACCCGGTACGCCGAAGGCGCACCGGGTGCGTGAGGAACTGCTGAATGCGGGTGTTGCCGGGCTGCGAGCGCACACGCCCGGACCGTCGTCGCGGGCATTGCACATGCCCGGAGAACGGTGGAACCGACCGGCCCTGTCCCAGGCCGGGTCGTGCTGGTGGTACTCGAGGTACCGAACCGACTTCCCCCACTGCCTTAAGGGCGTGGGATGTGCCCCCAGGCGGCGGCTGCGTCACCAGGCCACCGCAAGGAGTTCCACGAGTGGGTAACTCGCTCGTCTGAGCTTAACCGGTGGGTAACGAGCGCGCCAGCCCCCGGATTTGTGATGTACGTCCCGCGCTCCTGGCGGGCCGCCTAACCTCGGGTTCATGGACGAAGAGTTGCGATCACTCACGGAGCGTTTACGGCAGGAGTCGGGAGCGTCGGCCGCCTACGACCGTCTGATGGCGACCGAGGACCTCGACGAGCTGGCCGGGGTGCTCACCGAGCCCGGCCAGCCGCTGTGGGCCCGGGAGCTCGCCGCGTTCCGGCTCGGCCTTGCCGGGGACCGCCGGGCCTTCGAGTCCCTCGTCCTGCTGCTCAACCACCGGGAGCCGCCGCGCTGCGCCGCCGCCGCGTACGCCCTCGCCCGTCTCGACGACCCGCGCACGGCCCGCGCGGCCGCCGCCCTCGCCACCAACGAACTGCGGGTCGCCTACGCCCTGCACCCGGTCCGGCTCCTGGCCGAGCTGCGCGCCCCCGAGTCCGTGCCCGCGCTGATCACCACGCTGGAACGCCGGCTGCGCCCGCACGACCCCTACCGCCGCGTGGCGCTCGCCTGCGTGGAGGGCCTGGGCACCCTGGAGGACACCCGCGCCAGACCCGTACTGAACGAGGCCCTCGCGCATCCCGCGCTCGCGGAGGCGGCGGTGCGAGCGCTGGCACGGATCCCGAAACAGCGGTGATCCGGCCGGCGGCGTGCGGGGAGGCGCCGGGCGCGGGGGCCGGGTGGTGGACGGCGAGTTGGCGGGCATCTGCGGCGGGCACGGGCGCCGGCGTCGGTTGCGGCCGCGGGCGCCTGGGCGGTGAGGTGTGGACGTGGGCGAGGATGCCGGATCGGCGCGGGTGAGCGCTGTGCCCGGCAGTGTGTGCGTGCCGGGGGCCTCGCCGTGCGGCGGGGGTAACTGGACGCGGGTGAGGATGATGGGTCGGTGTGGGTGCTCTGTGCGCGGCGGTGCGGGGGGCGTACATGCGGCGTAGGTGCGGACGCGGGTGAGGTAGTCCGCGCCTCCGTTCGGCCGGCCCGCGGCGCTCCGCCGCACAGGCCGCGGGCGGTCAGGTGTTGAGTGGTCGGGTGTACCGCACCTCCGGTACCGGGACGCCGTCCACCTCGAAGGGCTCCTCGGTGCCGTCGGGCTCGAAGCCCGCCCGTTCGTAGAAGCGGCGCGCGCCGATGTTGTCCTTGAGGACCCACAGGTGCATGCGCTCGTGGCCCACGGCCGTGCGGTTCCTCAGGGACTCCAGCAGCAGGGCGTGTCCGATGCCGCTGCCGTATCTCCGCGGGTCCACGTAGACGGCGTACAACTCGGCGTCGGCGGTGCGGACTTCGCCGTCCCGGTACGGGCCGTGACAGGCCCAGCCCATGACCTCGCCGTCCCGTTCGGCCACGAGGTTCACGACGCTGCCGTCCCCCTGCCCGAAGCGGGTGCGGTGCCGCTCGGCGTCCCGCGCCACGCTCATGGCGTCGAGGTACGACTGCGGGATCAGGCCCCGGTACGCGCTCTGCCAGCCGCGCACGCGGATCTCGGCCACGCGGTCGCAGTCGGTGAGGGCCATCGGGCGGATGAGGAGGCGGTCGTCGTCCATGGCGGCACCCTAGGCACCACCCACCCGCTCCGGCCTCGGATTTATTCGCCCACCACCGCGAACGCCTCCACCTCCATCAGGAACTCCGGCCGCACCAGCGCCGCCACCTGCACGGCCGAGACCGCCGGCAGCCGGTCGTCGGGTATGTGCTCGGCGCGGGCCGCGCGGAGTGCCGGCAGGTGGGCCATGTCCGTGACGAAGTAGGTGAGCTTGACGACGTCGTCGAAGGTCGCTCCGGCGGCGGTAAGGCAGCGGCGGAGGTTCTCGAAGACCTGACGGGCCTGGGCCGCGGCGTCGCCCTCACCGACGAGCTTGCCGTCCTCGTCGAGGGCCACCTGGCCCGAGAGCGCGACGAAACGGCCACGGCCCAGCACCACGTGGGAGTACTGGGCCGCGGGGGCGACCCCGGCGGGGGCGGGAATCCTGGTCAGCTCACTCATGCGTCCATGGTGGACCACGGCACTGACAACGCCCCTCCCCGACGGAGCGTCAGGAACTCAGCTGCGGGCGCCGAGCAGCCGATGCAGCGCCGCGCCGCGCGAGGACGTCGACGCCGCCTTGGCGGTCAGCGGCTTCGGATCCGGCAGCGCCTTGCAGACCGCGTCGGCCTCGCCGCCGCCACGCGGCACCCTGCCGTCGGTCAGATACGCCGCGAGGTACTTGTCCAGGCAGGTGTTCCCGCTCAGCGTGATGCCGTGGTTGCCGCCGCCCTCCTCGACGACGAGGCTGGAGCCGTCCAGCAGACGGTGGACCGTGACGCCGCCTTCGTACGGGGTGGCCGCGTCGTTCGTCGCCTGGAAGAGCAGCGCCGGCGGCAGCTTGCCGTTGGCGATGTTCACCGGCTTCAGCGAGCCGGTCGGCCAGAACGCGCACGGCGCGTTGTACCAGGCGTTGCTCCAGGTCATGAACGGGGCCTTCTCGTACACGGCCCAGTTGTCCTTCTGCCACTGCCGCCAGTCACGCGGCCAGGAGGCGTCACGGCACTGGACGGACGTGTAGATGCTGTAGCCGTTGTCCCCGGAGGCGTCCACGGCGCCGAAGTTCTCGTACGTCTCGACCAGAGGTTCGGCGTTCTTGCCGTTCACGTACGCCGCGAACGCCTCGGCCAGGTAGGGCCAGTAGCCGTTGTAGTAGCCACCCGGGACGAAGGTGTCCTCCAGCTCCGAGGCGCCCACCTTGCCGCCCGCGGGCTTCTTGGCGAGGGCCGCCCGCATCGCGTACCACTTGGTCTCGATCTGCTCGGGGTCGGTGCCGAGCTTGTACGTCGCGTCGTACTTGGCGATCCAGGCCATCAGGGCGCGGTGCCGGTCGTTGAACGCGTAGTCCTGGGAGAGGTTGTCGTCGTACCAGACGCCGGTCGGGTCGACGATCGAGTCCAGGACCAGGCGGCGCACCTGGTGCGGGAAGAGCTTGGCGTAGACCGCGCCCAGGTAGGTGCCGTACGAGTAGCCGAAGTAGTTGATCCTCCCGGCGCCGAGGGCCCGGCGGATGGAGTCCATGTCCTGCGCTGCGCTGATGGTGTTGATGTACGGCAGCACGCTCGCGTACTTCCGGCCGCAGGCCGCGGCGAAGGACTTCGCCCGCTCGAGGTTGGCCTTCTCGATCGCGGGTGTGCTCGGCACGGAGTCCGGGCGCACCGGGTTGAAGTAGCCCGGCCCGCAGTTCAGGGCGGGCTTGCTCGCGCCCACCCCGCGCGGGTCGAAGCCGATCACGTCGTACTGGGCCGCGACGGCCTTGGGCAGGCCGGTCGCGATGAACCCGGCGAAGGTCAGACCGCTGCCGCCCGGGCCGCCGGGGTTGACCAGCAGCGGGCCCTGGTACTTCTTCGCGGTGTGGGGGATCCGGGACAGCGCGAGGGTGATCTGCCGCCCGCGCGGGTTCGCGTGGTCGAGCGGCACCTTGAGGGACGCGCACTGAAGGGTCGGGTAGTCGGCGGTGCCGCACTTCTTCCAGGTGAGTCGGGCGGCGGATGCGGATGGTGCGGACTGCGGGGTGCCGGCGTCGGCGGGGACGGCGGTGAAGGTCCCGGCCACGACGACCGCGGCACCGCACAGCACGGCTGCGCGTTTTCTCATGAAGTCCTCCCAGGACGGAGGGTTTCGGGCCGCGAGGGTCACGGTCCACGCCGCATCGTCCCGGAAAGTCCGCCCGGAAGAACGTGTTCTGACAATAGTTGACCCGATTGGTCCGTCCGATGCGCTCGAACGCTCTCAGATCAACGTGAGTTGGACAGGGTCGGACATCGGCTCGACCTCGGGCTCCGGCTCCCGGATCCGTCGCGGCATCCCCGCGCCCGCGGGACCGATGCCGTACTCCTGGGCCAGCTCGTGCACCTGACGGGTGATCCGGCGCTGGTACCACTTCGGGGCGTAGGCGCCGTCCGCGTAGAGCCGCTCGTAACGGCGTACCAGATACGGGTGCTCCCGGTTCAGCCAGGCCATGAACCACTCCCTGGCGCCCGGCCGCAGATGCAGCACCAGCGGGGTGACCGAGGTGGCCCCCGCGGCGGCGATCGCGCGCACGGTGGCCCGCAGCTGGGCCGGCTGGTCGCTCAGGAACGGGATCACCGGCGCCATCAGCACCCCGCACCCGATCCCGTGCTCGCCCAGCGTCCGTACGACGTCCAGACGCCGCTCCGGAGCCGGTGTGCCCGGCTCGACGGTGCGCCACAGCTCGGGGTCGGTGAAGCCGACCGACACGGAGATCCCGACGTCCGTCACCTCGGCGGCCTGCGTGAGGAGGTCGAGGTCCCGCAGGATCAGCGTGCCCTTCGTCAGGATCGAGAAGGGGTTCGCCTGGTCGCGCAGGGCGGCGAGGATGCCCGGCATCAGGCGGTAGCGGCCCTCGGCGCGCTGGTAGCAGTCGACGTTGGTGCCCATCGCTATGTGGTCGCCCGCCCAGCGGCGCGAGCCCAGCTGGCGGCGCAGCAGCTCGGGGGCGTTCACCTTGACCACGATCTGCGAGTCGAAGCCGAGACCGGTGTCCAGGTCGAGATAGCTGTGGGTCTTGCGGGCGAAGCAGTACACACACGCGTGCGTGCAGCCCCGGTAGGGGTTGACCGTCCACTCGAAGGGCATGCGGGAGGCGCCCGGCACCCGGTTGATGATCGAGCGGGCCCGGATCTCGTGGAACGTGATCCCGGCGAACTCGGGCGTGTCGAAGGTACGGCTGACCACCGCGTCGGCGCCGAAGAGGGCGGCGTCGGCCCGTCCGTGTTCGGCGGACTCGGTGAGGTTCTCCCAGCGCATGAGGCCTCCTCGGTAGCACTGCCCCTTGAGTGAAACACTTGTTCGAATTCCAGTGCAACCCCCGATTTGGGCGCGCGTGGGCGCGGGTGGTTGGCTTGCCCCGACCCCGAGAACTTGAAGTCCTGGAGGAAAGTCGATGGCGCAGGTCGAGGCCACTACGGAGCGGATCGTCGCGGCGGACGCGGAGAAGGTGTTCGACGCCGTCGCCGACTACAGCGGCACGCGCGGGAAGGTGCTGCCCGAGCAGTTCAGCGAGTACGAGGTGCGCGAAGGCGGTGACGGCGAGGGCACCCTCGTCCACTGGAAGCTCCAGGCCACCAGCAAGCGTGTGCGCGACTGCCTCCTGGAGGTCACCGAGCCCACCGACGGCGAACTCGTCGAGAAGGACCGCAACTCCTCCATGGTCACCACCTGGCGTGTCACCCCGGCCGGCGAGGGCAGGTCCCGGGTCGTCGTGACCACCACCTGGGGCGGTGCCGGCGGCATCGGCGGCTTCTTCGAGAAGACCTTCGCACCCAAGGGCCTCGGCCGGATCTACGACTCCCTCCTCGGCCGGCTCGCCACCGAGGTCGAGAAGTAAGTCCCCGGCGCCCGGCGGATGTTGATCTCGGTCACCGGATCGAGTGGATCTCCGTAGGTTCGCCCGATGTGCCGTAACTCGTCGCGCTTGTTCGTAGTTGTCGCCTAAAGCGGGAATTGTGGCAGGCGCGACGAGGGGAGCGGGACGTGGGCGTGACGACTCCGGTGCACGAGGAACGGGTCGAAGCGCCCCCCGAGGTCCCCGCCCCGCCCGCCGAACTCGGCCCGCGCCGGGTGCGGTTGGTCTTCTTCGGGCTGATGCTCGCGCTGCTCCTCGCGGCGCTGGAGCAGATGATCGTCGCCACCGCGCTCCCGAAGATCGTCGGTGAGCTGCACGGCCTTGACCGGATGTCCTGGGCGATCACCGCCTACCTGCTCACCGCCACGATCGGACTGCCGGTCTACGGCAAGCTCGGCGACCTGCTCGGCCGCAAGGGCGTCTTCCAGTTCGCCATCGTCGTGTTCGTCGCCGGCTCCGCGCTCGCCGGACGGGCCGCGACCATGGACCAGTTGATCGCCTTCCGCGCGGTCCAGGGTGTCGGCGCGGGCGGGCTCATGATCGGTGTGCAGGCGATCATCGCCGACATCGTGCCGCCCCGCCGACGCGGCCGCTTCATGGGCCTGATCGGCGCCGCCTTCGGGCTGGCCTCCGTCGCTGGCCCGCTGCTCGGCGGCTACTTCACGGACCACCTCTCCTGGCGGTGGTGCTTCTACATCAACGTGCCCTTCGGTCTGCTGACCCTGGCCGTCGTCACCGCCGTACTGAAACTTCCGAAGCGCCCGGTCAGGCCCGGGCTCGACGTCCTCGGCACCCTCCTGCTCGCCGCCGCCTCCACCTGCCTGGTGCTGCTGACCAGTTGGGGCGGGACCGAGTACGCCTGGGACTCGCGGGTCGTCCTCGGACTCGGCGCCGGTGCCGTGGCCTCCGCGGTGCTCTTCCTCGTCGCCGAGCGCTTCGCCGCCGAACCCCTCATGCCGCTGCGGCTGTTCAGGGACTCCATCTTCAACGTCACCGCTCTGGTGGGCCTGGTGATCGGCGTCGCGCTCTTCGGGGCGGCGAGCTATCTGCCGACCTTCCTCCAGATGGTCGACGGGGCGAGCGCCACCGAGTCCGGACTGCTGATGCTGCCCATGATGGCCGGGATCGTCGGCGCCTCCATCGTCTCCGGGCAGCTCATCAGCCACACCGGCCGCTACCGGATCTGGCCGATCCTCGGCAGCGCCCTCTCCGTCGTGGGCATGTGGCTGCTGTCCCGGCTCGAGGTCGACACACCCCGGCTGCACTACAGCGTCTGGATGGCCGTCCTCGGCGCCGGGATCGGCATGGTGATGCCGGTGCTGATCCTCGCCGTGCAGAACTCCGTCCGCCCCGCCGACCTCGGCACCGCCACCAGCGCCAACAACTACTTCCGGCAGATCGGCGGAAGCGTCGGAGCGGCGATCTTCGGCACGCTCTTCGCCGACCGGCTCGCCGACGCGCTCGCCGAGCGACTGCCGGCCGGTGCCGGACTGCCCGACCCCGAGTCCATCACCCCGCAGCTCGTCCACACCCTGCCCCCGGAGCTCCGCGACGGCTACATCCAGGCCTACGCCGACGCCATGCCGAGGATCTTTCTGTACCTCGTACCCGTGCTCGTCCTCGGCCTGTTCATCGCCTTCTTCCTCAAGGAGAAACCGCTGGTGACCCACGAGGCCCCCGAGACGGCGACCGCGCCGGTGCACACCTCGGTCCCGCAGTCGCGTCCGACTTACAGCGGCATCGCCGGGCCCCTCGTCCGCGGCACGGTGCAGCACTGCGACGGCACCGTCCTGACGCGGGCGGCGCTCACGCTCATCGACGTGGCCGGAGCTCAGATCGGGCGCGGTGCCAGCGGCGAGGACGGGCGGTACGCGCTGTCGACGCCCGGACCGGGGGCGTACGTGCTCATCGCCGCCGCGGGCGGTCACCAGCCGCAGGCCGTCTCGGTGACGGTCGGCGAGCGTCCGGTCGAGCTGGACATCGTCCTCGGCGGCGCCGGACGGCTCACGGGACGGGTGCGGACCGCCGACGGCATGCCCGTGCGGAACGCCGCCGTCACCCTCACCGATGTGCACGGCGAGGTCGTGGCCACCACCCGCAGCGGAGTCGAGGGCGGCTACGCCGTCACCGAACTGGTCGCCGGGGAGTACACCCTCGCCGCCAGCGCGCCCGCGTTCCGCCCCGCAGCGCTCCCCGTCACCGTCCGGGCCTCCCGGGAGACCCGTCAGGACGTCGAACTCGCGGGCGGTGCCGTACTGCGCGGCACCGTGCGGGCCGGTGGCGGCCGGTCCGTCGAGGATGCGCGCGTGACGCTCCTGGACATGGCCGGCAACGTCGTGGACAGCCTCACGACCGGCCCCGACGGCACCTTCCGCTTCGTCGACCTGTCCTGCGGCGAGTACACCGTCATCGCCGCCGGCTACCCGCCGGTCGCCACCGTCCTCCAGGTGGCCGGAGGTGGCCGGACGGAGCGGGATCTCCAGCTGGGACACGGAGATTGACGGAGCGTCAGAACGGGGGCGCGCGCCGGTGCGATGCGGTCCGGGCCAATTCCCGTATTGCCGCACGCCGTGACGGCCCGGCGCCGTACGGTGGAGCAGGCGGGCACAGATCTTGCGGAGAGAGGGCCTGGGCCATGGACCGTGGCACCGAGAGGGACGCACCTCCCAGCCGCGGAGCTGGGAGCGGCGCGGCGGACGGACCCGTCGCGGTCGGACGTGTCCCGCTGGCCGTGGTCGTGGTGGACCGCGACGGCCTGGTCTCCCACTGGAGCCGCGGCGCGAGCCGTCTGTTCGGCGCCACCAAGGAGGAGGCCATCGGCTGCTCGGCGGCCGACCTGCTGCCCGTCTCCGGAGCGCTCGCCGAGGAGGACACTCCGCCCTACGGCGGGTACGCGGCCTACGACGGTCTCGGACCCGATCTCGAGTCCTCCCTCGACGGCGGCCTCTCCTACCCGGCCGCCGGCCGCGCCCGTCTCACCGTGCCCGGCGCGGACCGCGTGGACGTCCTGTGGTGGGCCTACCCGCTGGTGGGCCCCGGCCGGGAGCGCCTGCTGGTGCTGGCCGCCGACGCGGGCCTGCTCCGCCAGGACCTGGACCTGGACGAGGGCACCGTGGCCGTCGAGCGGATCGCGCCCGCCTTCGCCCTGCACACCGACTTCCCCGGCGCCGACGAACTCGCCCGCCGGCTTCCCGAGATCCTGCCCAGCATGAGCGTCGGCGAGAGCGCCCGCATCGTCGCGCAGGTCCTCGAACTGGGCTATCCCGTCATGGAGTTCAGCCAGAACGACCGGGTGCCCGTCACCCCCGACTGGGGTGTGCCCCGGCGTGCCGAGCGCAGGGCCCGCCGCGAGCGGGCGGCCCGGGCGGCCGCGGAGGGCCTGCCGTTGCCGCAGGAGGACCCGAACGAGGGCGAGGACCTCGAGTACGTCGCCGTACGTGAGCGTCTGGAGTTCCTCAACGAGGTCAGCGGGAAGATCGGCACCTCCCTCGACCTGTCCCGGACCATCGTCGAGGTCAGCAGGGCCGTCGTGCCCCGCTTCACCGATGTCGCCGGCACCTATCTGCGCGAACAGGTCGTCGCCGGTGAGGGGTTCCCCGACGGTGTGCCCGACACCACCACCATGTGGCACCGGGTGGCCCTGGAACACACCGACGAACCCGGCCGCTGGGACGACGTCGTGCCGGTCGGCGAGGCCATGCCGTTCCCCGCGCACACCCCGTTCTTCCAGTGCATGACCACCGGTGAACCCGTCCTCGTGCCGCGGATCAGCGAGCAGATGGGGCACGCGATCGCCTCGCAGTTCGAGAAGCGGGACATCAGGCCGCTGATCACCGGCCGCTCCATGCTGGTCGTACCGCTGAAGGCCCGCAATGTGGTCCTGGGCTTCATGATCCTGCTGCGCCACCCCGAGCGCGTCGAGTTCAACGACATGGACCGGGTCACCGGCGCCGAACTCGCCGCCCGCGCGGGCCTCGTGCTGGACAACGCGCGCATGTACACCTTCCAGGAGTCCCTCGCCGAGACCCTCCAGGACAGCATGCTGCCGCACATCCCGCCCCGCATGGCGGGCTGCGACATCGCCACCCGCTATCTGCCGGGCACGCTCCTGGGGCGCGTCGGCGGCGACTGGTTCGACTCCGTCAAACTGCCCGGCGCGCGTACGGCTCTCGTGGTCGGCGACGTGATGGGGCACGGGCTCAACTCGGCCGCCATGATGGGCCAGTTGCGTACGGCCGTACAGACCATGGCGGCGCTCGACCTGCCGCCGGCCCAGCTGCTGCGCAACCTCGACGACCTCGCTCAGCGACTCGGCGACACCTACCTCGCGACCTGCCTCTACGCCGTCTACGACCCGATCGCGAGCGAACTCCACCTTGCCAACGCGGGCCACATCCCGCCGGTGATCGTGCGGGCCGGGGACGGGCGCAGTGAGCTGCTCGACCTGCCGACCGGTGCGCCCATCGGTGTCGGCGGGGTGCCGTTCGAGGCGGTACGCGTGCGCGTGGCGCCCGGTGACCGGCTGCTGATGTGCACCGACGGGCTGGTGGAGGTGCGGGGCGAGGACATCGGGGTGGGTCTCGCGACGCTCACCGAGTCCGCGGCGCATCCGGCCGCGTCCATGGACGACGCCTGCGACGCCATCATCCGCGCGCTCAACACCCGCGGCGGCCGCAAGGACGACGTGGCGCTGCTCATGGCCCGGCTCAACGGCATCGAGCCGGACAATGTGGCCGAGTGGCGGATCTCCCTGGATCCGGTCGAGGTGGGGCGGGCCCGCGCGGTGGTGCGGGAGCAGCTTCACGACTGGGGGCTGGGGAGGCTGGCCGACGGCGCCGAGCTCATGGTGAGCGAGCTGGTGACCAACGCGGTGCGGCACTCCCACCGCCGTCCCGTCGAGCTGCGGCTCGTGCGGGGCGACTCCTTGCTGTGCGAGGTGGACGACGACGACCATGATCTGCCGAACCTGTTGAGTGCCGGGCCCACCGATGAGCACGGGCGCGGACTCAGGGTGGTCAGCACGCTCGCCGGGGAGTGGGGGGCGAGTCGTACGAACGCCGGGAAGACCGTCTGGTTCGAACTGACCCTGCCGCGTCGCTGAGCGGCCCCCTACGGGCGCGGTCTCTCGAACTGGCAGTGAAGGAATGCGCCATGCGCTTGTCCGCGTGATCTCGGCGCGATACACCGTACTGGCCTGTCAGCTTTGGCGGGTTGTGTTGGCATCCTGGGGAGTTGGGCATGAGCGTGAGCGGTCGGTACCGGGAGTCCTGGGAGGGGTTCTGGCGGGAGGCCCCGGGACGGCAGGGGGCCGTGTTCTGGGATGCGGAGCCGGTGTTGACCGCCGGGGTCCACCTTGCCCACTTCGAGCCGCTCCTGGCAGATCCGGGGCTGCCCCTGGTGGACCTGGGCTGCGGGAACGGCACCCAGAGCCGTTTTCTCGCCGCTCACTTCACCCAGGTGATCGGCGTCGACCTGTCCGCCGCCGCCCTCGATCGCGCCCGCGACGCCGACCCCGACGAGCAGGTGACGTACCGGCTGCTGGACGCCTCCGACAAGGGCGAGCCGGAGAACCTGCACGCCGAACTCGGGGACGCCAACGTCTATATGCGGGGCGTGCTGCACCAGGCCGCGCCCGAGGACCGGCAGCAGATGGTCGACGGGATCGCCACGCTCGTCGGGGAACGCGGCCGGGCCTTCCTCGTCGAACTCTCCGAAGCCGCCAAGGCTGTCCTCGTGGGCCTCGCGCAGAGCCCCGACGGGCCGCCCGCCAAGCTGGCGCCCGTCTTCGCGCACGGCATCGCCCCCGGTGAGGTGGCCGACGAGGCGGTGCCCGTGTACCTCGGGGCGGCCGGGCTGACCGTCGTGGCGAGCGGTGAGCTGCCGCTCGTCACCACCGAGTACCGGTCCGACGGCACCCGGATCGAGCTGCCGTCGAAGTGGTGGATGGTGGGACGCACCGCCTGACGACCGGGTCGACCTCTTCCCCGGAGACAGGCCTTATCGGCGCACCTGGGCCGGCACCCCGCCCGTGACGGTCGGGGTCTTCCGGAACGCCCACTCCATCCGTGGCTCCATCACACACCGGAAGACCCGTCGCACGGGCGCGGTGCACAGCGCGGTCACCACCACGGCGGCGACGACGGTGACGGCGATCGCGCCGAGCGGCGTGTGCGCCCAGTGGTGGCCGGCCCAGTCGAAGTGGTTGCCGGCCTGCACGACGAAACCGTGCAGCAGATAGCCGTAGAGGGTGCCCGCGCCCAGTGCCGTGAACCACATCCGGCGCCCGGGCACCCAGGACAGGAAGCAGGCGACCAGGACGAGCGAGCAGCCGAAGAGGGCCAGTGTCATCAGCGGCCCGTACCAGGCGGGGACCCCGAAGTCCTGGGCGGCGGCGCGGTGGAAGAACCAGGCGTAGTCCATGCGCGGGACCGCCCAGTACGAGAACACCACCGCGGCCGCGAAGACCGGGACCGCGAGGATGCGCACCCGCCACTGTCGTACCAGCGAGAAGTGCGCGGGGCGCAGACACAGGCCGAGCACGAAGTACGGCAGGAACTGCAGGGTGCGCTGGAGGTCCAGGTCGTCGCCGATGGACGGGCTCAGGGTGGCGAGCGCGGCGACGGCGAGGGCGATCGGCAGCGGCCACCGCACGCTCCGCCAGATCGGGGTGGTCAGCCGCCAGATGAACAGGGCGGCCAGGAACCACGTCAGATACAGCGGATCCAGGAGGCTGACCGCACGGTCCGGGACACCGTCGGACCAGCGGGTGAAATAGGTGTACGCCGTCTCGAACACGACATAGGGGACGACGACACCGGTGACCAGTCGCCTGATCTTCGCCGGGCTCGCGTCGAAGGAACGGGAGAAGTAGCCCGAGATGATGATGAACGCCGGCATGTGGAAGGCGTAGACGATGGTGTAGAGCGCGGTGACGGCACGGCTGTCGGAGCGCAGCGGCTCCCAGGCGTGTCCCATGGCCACCAGCACGATCGCGAGGTACTTGGCGTTGTCGAAGAACGCGTCGCGCTGCTTCGGGCGTCCGGGCGGGTTCCCCGGCGCGGTGTCCGCCGTCGTCCGTCGTGCCGGCTGTACGGCCTGTGCGGTGTCGCTCACGCTTCTCCCTGTCCGTCTCCTGTGGAACCCGCGAGGGAGGATACGCGTCTTCCAGAAGGTGCCGGTACGGCAGGGGCGGGCGACATAAGGGCTCGCCTCACCACCTGCGGGCGACGCAAACCTCCGCGACGCGTAACGTGGCGCACCATGAAGATCCTGATCAGCGCCGACATGGAGGGCGCGACCGGAGTGACCTGGCCGGCCGACGTGCTGCCGGGCACACCGCAGTGGGAGCGGTGCCGGGCGATGTTCACCTCGGACGTGAACGCCGCAGTGCTGGGCTTCTTCGACGGGGGCGCCGACGAGGTACTCGTCAACGAGGCCCACTGGACCATGCGCAACCTGCTCCTGGAGCGGCTCGACGAGCGCGCGCAGATGCTCACGGGCCGGCACAAGTCGCTGTCCATGGTCGAGGGCGTCCAGCACGGTGACGTCGACGGCATCGCGTTCCTCGGCTACCACGCGGGCGCGGGCCAGGAGGGCGTTCTCGCCCACACCTACCTCGCCAACTCCATCACCGGGGTGTGGCTGAACGACGTGCCCGCGAGCGAGGGACATCTCAACGCGCATGTGGTCGCCGAGTACGGCGTCCCCGTCGTCCTCGTCACCGGGGACGACGTGGCCTGCGAGGACGCCCTCGGCTACGCGCCGGAGGCGCTGAAGGTCGCGGTCAAGGACCACGTCTCGCGGTATGCGGCCGTGTGCCGTACGCCCACCCGCACGGCCGCCGACATCCGGGCCGCCGCCAAGGAGGCGACCCGGCTGGCGACCCGTCAGGAACCCGTGCGGACAGGTCCGTTCACGATCGCGGTCGAGTTCGACGCCGAGCACCTCGCGATGGCCGCCACCGTCGTGCCGGGCGTCGACCGGATCGGGGAGCGGAAGGTGGCGTACACCAGCGAGACCATGTACGCGGGAATCCGTACCTTCAAGGCGGTCACCACCATCGTCTCGGCCGCCGTGGAGGAGCAGTATGGCTGACCAGCAGGCACTGGACGAGGTCGTCGAGTTCACCTCCGACCTCATCCGCATCGACACCACCAATCGGGGCGGCGGCGACTGCCAGGAGCGCCCCGCCGCCGAGTACGCGGCCGAGCAGTTGGCCGGGGCGGGCCTTCAGCCCATGATGCTGGAGCGCACCAAGGGCCGTACGAACGTCGTCGCCCGCATCGAGGGCACCGACCCGTCGGCGGACGCGCTGCTCGTCCACGGTCATCTGGACGTCGTGCCCGCCGAGGCCGCCGACTGGAGCGTTCACCCCTTCTCGGGGGAGATCCGCGACGGAGTCGTCTGGGGGCGCGGCGCGGTCGACATGAAGAACATGGACGCGATGATCCTGGCCGTGGTGCGGGGCTGGGCCCGGCAGGGCGTACGGCCCCGGCGGGACCTCGTGATCGCGTTCACCGCCGACGAGGAGGCCAGTGCCGTGGACGGCTCCGGGTTCCTCGCCGACGAGCACCCGGAGCTCTTCGAGGGGTGCACGGAGGGGATCAGCGAGTCGGGGGCTTTCACCTTCCACGACGGCGCAGGCCGGCAGATCTACCCCATCGCCGCGGGGGAGCGCGGCACGGGCTGGCTGAAGCTCACCGCGCGCGGCCGGGCCGGACACGGCTCCAAGGTCAACAAGGAGAACGCGGTCACCCGGCTCGCCGCCGCCGTCACCCGCATCGGCGAGCACGAGTGGCCGCTGCGGCTCACCCCCACCGTCCGCGCGGCCTTCGCCGAACTCGCCGCGCTCTACGGCATCGAGCCGGACCTCACCGACGTGGACCGGCTGCTGGAGAAGCTGGGCCCCGCCGCCAAGCTGGTCGAGGCGACCGTCCGCAACAGCGCCAACCCGACCATGCTGGCCGCCGGTTACAAGCTCAACGTGATCCCGGGCGAGGCCGTGGCCTACGTCGACGGCCGCTATCTGCCCGGCGGCGAGGACGAGTTCCGGACGACCCTCGACCTGCTCACCGGGCCCGACGTGGACTGGGAGTTCAGCCACCGCGAGGTCGCCCTCCAGGCACCGGTCGACTCACCGACGTACGCCAACATGCGCGCCGCCGTCGAGGAGTTCGCGCCCGAGGGGCACGTGGTGCCGTACTGCATGTCCGGCGGCACGGACGCCAAGCAGTTCTCCCGCCTCGGCATCACCGGGTACGGGTTCGCGCCCCTGAAGCTCCCGGAGGGGTTCGACTACCAGGCCCTGTTCCACGGGGTCGACGAGCGCGTTCCCGTCGAGGCACTGCACTTCGGCGTGCGGGTACTCGACCGCTTCCTGCGAACGGCCTGAGCGAGTGGGGGAGAACGTGCAGACGTCGGCATACGGTTCCTGGCCCTCGCCCATCGACGCGGCGCTCGCGGCCGCGCACGACGGGCACCCCGAATGGCTGGGCTTCGTCGGGGACGAGGTGTGGTGGACCGAACCCCGGCCCACCGAGGGCGGCCGCCGCACCCTCGTGCGCCGACGCGCCGACGGGCAGGAGGAGTCGGTGCTGCCCGCGCCGTGGAACGTGCGCAGCCGGGTCATCGAGTACGGCGGTCACCCCTGGGCCGGCGCGGTGGTGGCCGGCGAACCGCTCGTCGTGTTCGTGCACTTCGCCGACCAGCGGCTGTACCGGTACGAGCCCGGGAGCGAGCCGCGGCCCCTGACACCCCTGTCCCCGGTGGGCGGCGGACTGCGCTGGGCGGAACCGCAGTTGAGACTCGACCTGGGTGAAGTGTGGTGCGTCCTCGAGGAGTTCACCGGCGACGGACCCACCGACGTCCGTCGGGTCCTCGCCGCCGTACCGCTCGACGGCTCGGCCGTGCGGGACCGGGACGCGGTGCGTGAACTCACCGACGACCGCCACCGGTTCGTCACCGGCCCCCGCGTCTCTCCCGACGGCTCGCGCGCGGCCTGGCTGGCCTGGGACCACCCGCGCATGCCCTGGGACGGCACGGAACTGGTCGTCGCGGACATCGGCGCGCACGGCACGTTCGTCGAGCCCCGCACCGTGGCCGGCGGTCCGCAGGAGTCGATCGCCCAGGCCGACTGGTCGCCCGACGGCCGTCTCCTGTACGCGAGCGACCGCACCGGCTGGTGGAACCTCTACCGCGACGGCGAACCACTCTGCCCTCGCGAGGAGGAGTTCGGCGGCGCCCTGTGGAAGCTCGGCCACCGCTGGTTCGCGCCCCTGGACAGCGGACTGATCGCCGTCGTGCACGGCAGCGGCTCCACCGCCCTCGGGATCCTGGACCCCGAGACCGGCGAACTCGTCGACGCGGCAGGGCCCTGGACCGAGTTCGCGCCCACCCTCGCGGTGCAGGGCGAGCGAAGCGAGATGGGGGTCCCCCCGCCCGAAGGGTGGGGGAGGGTCGTCGCCGTCGGCGCCAGCCCCCGCACCGCCTACGAGGTCGTGGAGTTGGACACCCGCACGGGCCGGGCCCGGGTCATCGGCGCCCCGCACGACGACCCCGTCGACCCCGCGTACTACCCCGAGCCCCTGATCCGCACCTTCACCGGACCGGACGGCCGCGACATCCACGCCCACGTCTATCCGCCCCACCACCCCGGACACCGGGCGCCCGGCGGTGAGCTGCCGCCGTACGTCGTCTGGGCGCACGGCGGGCCCACCGGACACGCGCCCCTCGTGCTCGACCTCTCGATCGCCTACTTCACCTCGCGCGGCATCGGCGTCGCCGAGGTCAACTACGGCGGCTCGACCGGGTACGGGCGGGAGTACCGCAACCGGCTGCGCGAACAGTGGGGCGTGGTCGACGTCGAGGACTGCGCCGCCGTCGCGCTCGCCCTCGCCGACGAGGGCACCGCCGACCGCGACCGGCTCGCCGTGCGAGGCGGCAGCGCGGGCGGCTGGACCGCGGCCGCCTCGCTCACCGCGACCGACGTCTACGCCTGCGGCACGATCGTCTACCCGATCCTCGACCTGGCCGGCTGGGGCACCGGGGAGACCCACGACTTCGAGTCCCAGTACCTGGAGAGCCTGGTCGGACCGCTCGCCGAGGTCCCCGGACGGTACGCGGAACGCTCGCCCGTCGAGCACGCCGACCGGGTCACCGTGCCCTTCCTGCTGCTCCAGGGCCTGGACGACGTCATCTGCCCACCCGCGCAGTGCGAGCGGTTCCTGTCCCGGATCGCCGGCCGGCAGGTGCCGCACGCGTACCTCGCCTTCGAGGGGGAGGGACACGGTTTCCGTCGGGCCGAGACGATGGTCCGCGCGCTGGAGGCCGAACTCTCCCTGTACGCCCAGGTGTTCGGGCTGAACCCGCCCGGCGTTCCGACATTGGAGCTCATCAAGTGAAGGAACTCGTCAGACCGTCCAGACTCGCCCCGGCCGCGCGCGTGGCCATCGTCGCGACCAGCGGGCCGGTGCCGGACGAACGGCTCCAGGCGGGCCTGGACATCCTGCGCGGCTGGGATCTCGACCCCGTGGTGGGGTCCCATGTCCTCGGCCGGCACGATGAGTTCGGCTACCTCGCGGGCACGGACGCCGACCGGGCGGCGGATCTCCAGAACGCCTGGTGCGACCCGTCCGTGGACGCCGTGCTGTGCGCCCGCGGCGGATACGGCGCGATGCGCATGGTCGACCTGCTCGACTGGAGCGCCATGCGCGCGGCCGGTCCGAAGGTGCTGGTCGGGTTCAGTGACGTGACCACGCTGCACGAGGCGTTCGCCGCCCGGCTCGGCCTGGTCACGCTGCACGGTCCGATGGCCGGCGGCATCGACTTCATCAAGAACGCACGGGCCCAGGAGCACCTGAAGTCCACGTTGTTCGCGCCGGAGACGGTCCGCACGATCGCCTCCGGCGGCAGGGCCCTCGTCCCCGGCCGGGCCCGCGGTGTCACCCTGGGCGGCTGTCTGTGCCTGCTCGCCTCCGAACTGGGCTCCGCTCACGCCCGGCCCGGCGCGCGCGGGGGCCTGCTGTGCCTGGAGGACGTCGGTGAGGAGACGTACCGCCTCGACCGCTACCTGACCCAGCTCCTGCGCGCCGACTGGCTCGACGGGGTGCGCGGGGTGCTCCTCGGGTCGTGGGAGCGGTGCGGACCGTACGAGAGGGTGCGCGCGCTGCTCCTCGACCGGCTCGGGGGACTCGGTGTGCCCGTCGTCGAGGAGTTCGGATTCGGTCACGGCGAAGGGGCGTTGACGATCCCGTTCGGAGTGGCCGCCGAGCTCGACGCCGACGCGGGCACGCTCACGCTGGAGGAACCCGCCCTTCGCTGATTCTCCGTCAGAAACACCCGGTCGGGCGATTGACCTCCTCTGACACGTGTCACACCATGACTACCGGTCGGTAAGTTTCGGGTTGTGCCCTCAGTGTGGAGGTATCTCCGTGTCCCGTCGTGTGCTCGGACATTCCGTCCCGCTCGCTCTCCTGCTCGGCGCCACGCTCACCGCCCCCGCCCATGCGACCGGCCAATACACCGTCAGCGCACTGAAGTTCACGGTCCACGCCGGCAGTCGCACCTGCACGATCGACGCCGACCTGTACCGCCCTTCGGGCGCGGGGCGGGCGCCCGCCGTGCTCACCACCAACGGCTTCGGCGGCAGCAAGTCCGACGGTTCCACGGACGCCACCGCAAGGGCCTTCGCCCAGCGCGGGTATGTCTCGCTCGCCTGGTCGGGGCTCGGCTTCGGCAAGTCCGGCTGTCTGATCTCCCTCGACGATCCCGGCATCGACGGGACGGCCGCCTCGGCGCTGATCGACTTCCTGGGCGGGAAGCGTGCGGCCGACGACGGGACCATGGCCGACTTCGTCACCCTCGACGGCCCGGGCGACCCGCGGGTCGGCATGATCGGCGGCTCCTACGGAGGCGCGATCCAGCTGGCGACCGCCGCCGTGGACCACCGGGTGGACGCGCTCGTGCCGATGATCACCTGGAACGACCTGGCGTACGCGCTGGCCCCCAACAACGCGACGCGCGGCGGGAGCGTCCCCGGTGCCTTCAAGTGGCAGTGGGCCAACGGCTTCTACCTCGTCGGCGAGAGCCAGCCGCTGACCGAGGTGAACCTCGACCCGTCCCGGATCAACTCCCTCGGCTGTCTGCACTTCGTGACCGAGGCCTGCGAGACCATCCGTTCGCTCAACTCCGGGAGCTTTCCGGCGGCCCGCACGGCCGAGTTGCTCGACTACTCGCACAGTGTCTCGCCGGTGTCGTACCTGAGCCGCGTCAAGGCCCCCACCCTGCTCGTCCAGGGGCAGGCCGACAGTCTCTTCAATCTCAACGAGGCGACGGCGACGTACAAGAAGCTCAAGGCGCAGGGCACGACCGCCAGGATGATCTGGCAGTCCGGGGGGCACAGCGGCGGGATCACCGATCCGGCGGCCGGTGAACTCAACCTCGTGCAGGGCAACTTGGAGACCAGCTATGTCGGCAGGCGGGTCCTCGCCTGGTTCGACCGGTATCTGCACGGGCGGCGGAACGTCGACACGGGCCCGGCCTTCGCCTACTACCGCGACTGGATCACCGACCCGAACGGCACCTACGCCACCGCCGACCACCTGCCCGCGCCCAGCCAGAGGCTCTACCTCTCCGGGGACGGCAAGCTCGTCGACAACAGCAGGAAGGTGGCCCGGGGCAGTCGGTCGTACAGCAACCGTCTTGTCCCCACGAGCCATTCGGAGAGTTCGCTGTACGGCGCCCTCGGCCTCCCGGACCCGGCGCCGTACGACACCGCGGGCACCTACGCCGACTGGACCAGTGCGCCGCTGCCCCGGACCCTCGACGTCGTCGGCGCCCCGAAGGTCACCCTCGAGGTGAGTTCCCCGACCGCCGAGCGGACGCAGCACTCGGGCGACGCCGCCGACAAGCTGGTGCTGTTCGCCAAGATCTACGACCTCGCTCCGGACGGTACGAAGACGCTCGCCCACCGGCTGGTCGCCCCGGTCCGGGTGCCCGACGTGACGAAGCCGTTCACGGTGACCCTGCCCGGAGTCGTCCACCGCTACGAGAAGGGGCACCGGCTCCAGTTCGTGATCGCGGCGAGCGACGACGCGTACTTCGGGAACCGGGGGATCAAGCCGGTGACCGTGGTGAGCGCGCCCGGGCGGGCCGGGGTCCTGGAGCTGCCGGTCGCGGGACGGTGAGTCACCCGGAGGGCAGCTCTCACCGTGCGTGACCAGGACTTCGGGCTCACCCTGGTCGCATGAGCCCGAAGACCTCCGCAGGCGGCACCACCAAGGGCAGGAGCGGGGCGATGACGCCCGCCAGGGTGGTCGTCCTGCTGCTGGCCGTCCTCGCCCTGAGCTTCATCTTCGAGAACACCAGGGCGACGAGGATCCGGCTGCTGGTCCCCGAGGTGACGATGCCCCTGTGGACGGCCCTGCTCGCCACCGGCCTCATTGGCGCCCTGTGTGGGGCGTATTTCGTCAAACGCCGCAGTTGAGATCGCCGTAGGCTGGCGGGATGCCGCACACCGCTTCCCGCTATCTCGCAGAAGGCCCCCGCGTGGGCATACGCCACTTCACCTACGAGGACGGCGCCGAGTTCACCGCCCGGGCCCGGGAGAGCAAGCAGCTCCACCAGCCGTGGCTGTTCCCGCCCGACAGCGAGAGCGCCTATCTCGCCTACGCCGGCCGGCTGATCGAGGACCGGACCAAAGCGGGGTTCCTGGTCTGCGAGAAGGACGGCGAGCTGGGCGACGGGGCCATCGCCGGGTACATCAACATCAACAACATCGTCGAGGGCGGCTTCCAGTGCGGGGCCCTGGGCTACGGCGCCTTCGCGCACGCCGCCGGGCGCGGGCTGATGCGCGAGGGGCTGAACCTCGTGGTCGACCACGCCTTCGGTCCGATGCGGCTGCACCGCCTCGAGATCAACGCGCAGCCCCGGAACACCGGCTCCCTCGCCCTGGCCCGCAGCTGCGGCTTCCGGCTCGAAGGGTTCTCACCGAAGATGATCTACATCGACGGGGACTGGCGGGACCACGAGCGCTGGGCCATCACCGCCGAGATGCGGGCTTCCGGTTGATCTTCATCGTGTCGAGGTCCGTGACCGTCGACTTCAGGTCCCGGAAGCCGTAACCGAGATCCCGCAGTGTGCCCTCGGCGCGGTCCTCCGCGATCGCCCCCGCCATCTCCTCACCGTCCGCCGCGTCCGAGACCACCACGTACCGCATCGAGAAGTGCTTCAGCGGCGCCGGCTCGTACGACAGCGAGCCCTCCTCGGTGAACCGCATGCTCGCCATGCCGTGGTCCGCAGCCTCGGCGAGCAGCCGGGCGCGGGCCTCGTCGGTGAGCCCGTCCCAGGTTCCGCGCACGATCACCCGGTAGGTGTGCTGCTCACTCACTGTCGCTCCCTCGTCAATCCTCATGGACGGCCGACTGTACGTCGGCGAGGATGATCCGCATGCGGAATATCGTCGTGCTGGACGCCCCCTCCAACCTCGGCCTGCGTCCGCCCGCACCCGGCACCGTGCCCGGCTGCTACAAGCTCGCCGGCGCTCTCCGAGAGCAGCGGATCGTACAGCGGTTGCACGCCCTGGAAGGCGGGGTGGTGGTGCCGCCGCGCTACGACCGAGGGGACTGGCGGGAGGGTGACGGCGTCTTCAACGCCGCTGCGATCGCCTCGTACACCGTCAGGCTCGCCGACCGCATCGAAAGCCATGTACGCGCCGGGGATCTCCCCGTCGTCCTCGGCGGCGACTGCTCCATCCAGCTCGGCGCCTCGCTCGCCCTGCGCCGCGTCGGGCGCTATGGGCTGGCCGCGATCGACGCCTCGCCGGACTTCCGGCACACCGGCAACTCCGACCGGATCGGCGCGGCGGGCGGCGAGGAAGTCGCGCTGGGCACCGGGCGCGGCCAGGAGGACCTGACGGACCTGGAAGGCCTGCGGCCCTATCTGCGGGACGAGGACGTGCGGTTCTTCGGGATCCGGGACGAGTTCGAGGAGGACCGGGCCGAACTCGCCGCCCTGAAGATCCCGGTCGTGACCGTCGGTGACCTCCGGGAGTGGGGCGCGGACGCCCTCGCCCGGGCCACCGCCCAGGCCTTCGAGATCCCCGAGATCGACGGCTTCTGGGTACACCTGGACGCCGACGTCCTCGACCCGTCCGTCATGCCCGCCGTCGACAGCCCCGACCCGGAGGGACTCATGCCCGGCGAACTCACTTCCCTGCTACGGCTGTTGCTCGCCTCCCCCTCCTGCGCCGGCCTCAACATCACCATCTACGACCCCGATCTGGACCCCGAGTTCACGGCCGGCGCGCTGCTCACCGACATCGTCGTGGACGCCTTCGCGCAATCCTGACTGTCCCCGGCGCACTCAACCCTGGGGCGGCGACACGCATCCTGGCCCGCCGCCCGCGCGCCGGTCCCTGGCGACGGCGAGATGCTCCGCCTGTGGCAGCCGGAGGGATCCGGGCGCGCGCCGGTTCCGGCTGGTCGAGGGAGGACTGCTGTTCCCCGAGGGGCGGCCCGAGGTGGCGCGGGCCGTCTTCGAGGTCGCCGATCTGCGGGAGGGCGCCGAGGCGACCAGCGACGAACCGCTGCCGACGTTCCACGACCTCCGGATGCGGCCCGGGACCGCTAGCCGGCGTTGCGGTCCACGTACTCGTACACCACGCCGTCCGGATGCATCGCGATCAGATTGCGGCCCACCGGTGTCGGCACGGGGCCGGCGATGACGCGGGCGCCCAGCTCGCTGAGCAGTTGGTTGGCCTCGTCGACGTCCTTCACCGCGATGGTCGCCGCGACCTTGCGCAGTACCTCCAGCTCGGCCTCGGGGCCGCTCATCAGCAGGAAGCAGCCCACCGCGGCCACCTGGACGCCGCCGCGCTCGAAGCGGAGAGCCTTGGCGCCCGCCAGCCGTTCGTAGAAGACGACCGCGGCCTCCAGGTCGTCGACACAGACACGCAGCGTGGTTCCCAGAATGTCCATGCGGACGAGCCTAATTGGGGCGGCCGGGCGGCGGAGATCGTTTCACGCGATCCTCCCGACCCGACCGCCCGCACCGCACAGATGACCCCGGCGTTATGCGCACGCCTGTGCGGGTACCCGGCGGCCATGGAGCGCTTGGATCACCTGGAGCATCTGGACAAGCATCTGGTCGACGAGCTGGCGCAGGTGGCGCGCGAGACCGTACGGGACGAGCTGCGCGAGCAGACGCGCAAGCAGCGCCGTACGGCCATGCTGTACGCCGCGTCCGGTGCCGTCGCGCTGTACGCGGGAGCCGCCCTGGCACTGGCCGTGGGCCTCGCCCTCGCCCTCGGACTGCCCGACTGGGCCGCCGCGTTGATCACCGCCGCGATCCTGGGGGCCGTGGCCTATGTGCTGCGCGGTGCCGCCAGGCCCGCCGCGTCCCGGCCCACCGCCGGACAGGCGGAGACGGTGGCCGGGCACGACATGGCCGCCGGCGGGACGGCACCGGTGGCCGCGCCGCCGAGCGGGCTCGGGACGCCGTATCCGCCCATGCCGCCGGTCGCCCCCGGGGCGGTCGGCACACCGGAACCCGGCGCGGCACCTCGGCAGGACGACGTCGACCCCGACCAGCCGCACCACCGGGCGTGACACGTGGGGCCCGACGCAGGGAAGGAACGGGCGTGAAGCACGGCAAGGTCGTCGTGGTGACCGGGGCCAGCGGCGGTGTGGGACGGGCCACGGCCCGGGCTTTCGCCGAACGCGGGGCCCGGGTCGCCCTGCTGGCCCGGGGCCGCGAGGGCCTCGCGGCCGCCGCCGACGAGGTGCAGCAGGCGGGCGGTGAGGCGCTCGTCGTGAGCGTCGACATGGCCGACTCCAAGGCGGTCGACGACGCGGCCCAGAAGGTCGTGGACGCCTTCGGGCACATCGACGTCTGGGTCAACAACGCTTTCACCGGAGTCTTCGCGCGGTTCACGGACATCACACCGGACGAGTTCCGGCGGGTGACCGAAGTGACCTACCTGGGCTATGTGTTCGGCACCCGGGCCGCCCTCCGCCACATGCTGCCGAGGGACCGCGGAACGGTCGTGCAGGTGGGATCCGCGCTGGCCTACCGGGGCATTCCGCTGCAGTCGGCGTACTGCGGGGCCAAGCACGCCATCCAGGGCTTCAACGAGTCCCTGCGGTGCGAGCTGCTCCACACGGGCAGCGGTGTCCGTACCACGATGGTGCAGCTGCCGGGCGTCAACACCCCCCAGTTCGACTGGGTGTTGAATCGGATGCCGGGGCGGGCGCGCCCCGTGGCGCCGGTGTACCAGCCAGAGGTCGCCGCTCGCGCGATCGTGCACGCGGCCTCCCACGCGCGGCGGCGGGAGTACTGGGTCGGCGGGTCCACGGTGGCCACGCTCATCGCCAACGCGGTCGCGCCGGGGTTCTTGGACCGTTACCTCGCCCGCACCAACTTCGAGGCACAGCAGGAGGAGGGGGAGCACGGCGGTCCCGGGAACCTGTGGGTGCCCGCGGACGGCCCGCACGGGCGGGACTTCGGGGCGCACGGGCGGTTCGACGAGGAGGCCGTGGCCAGGAGCCCGCAGGACTGGCTGTCACGGAACCGGGGACGCATGCTCGTGGCCGCCGCGGCAGGTGGGCTGGGCGCCGCGGTGACCGCCGGGCTGCGGCGCCGGGGCTGAGCCCCGACGCCGGCCGGCCGTGGGGTAGGGGAACAGCGGGGATCAGGCCACCCGGTACTCCTCCACCTCCTCCGTGCGCAGTGTCAGGCCATGCCCCACTCCGGCCACCGGGCGGACCGTGCCGCCCGTCGGGTCCAGTGCCCCGTCGAAGAACATGTCCTCGATGCGGACGTGGTCGTGGAACCACTCCATGTGCCGAATGTTGGGGATCGAGGCGGCAGCCGCGGCATGCGCGTGCGGGGCGCAGTGCGTGGAGATCTCCAGGCCGTGGGACTGGGCCAGGGCCGCCGCGCGGAGGAACTCCGTGATGCCGCCGCAGCGGGTCACGTCCACCTGGAGACAGTCCACCGCGCCCGCCCCGATCATGCGGGCGAAGTACGGGAGGTCGTAGCCGTACTCACCGGCCGTGACATCGCAGACCAGCGCGTCGCGGACCAGGCGCAGACCCGTCAGGTCGTCCGAGGACACCGGCTCCTCGAACCAGCCGACGCCGTGCTCCACCAGAGCGTTGCCCACCCGGATGGCCTGCTTGCGGGTGTACGCGCCGTTCGCGTCGACGTACAACTCCGCGGCCGAGCCGATGACTTCGCGGGCCGTCCGGACCCGGGACAGATCGCGGGGGACCGCGCGCCCCCAGCTCTCGCCGATCTTCACCTTCACGCGGGGAATGCCCTGACCGTGCACCCAGCCGTTGAGCTGCGCGGCCAGATGCGTGTCGTGGTACGTCGTGAAGCCGCCGCTGCCGTAGACGGGAACGCGTTCACGGGCGACGCCCAGCAGGTGCGCCAGCGGGAGCTCCAGAAGGCGGGCCTTCAGGTCCCACAGGGCGATGTCGAGGGCCGAGATCGCGCAGCCCGCGATGCCGGAGCGGCCCGCGTTGCGGACCGAACGGCACATCGCCTCGTGCAGCGCCGGGATGTCCAGCGCGCTGCGGCCCTCGACCAGCGGGGCGAGGTGCTCGGTGAGGAAGTCGCCGACCGCGGCCGGGCCGTAGGTCCAGCCCGTACCGGTCTCGTCACCCGTCGTCACCTCGACGATCACCATGGTCGTGGTGTCCCAGGACAGCGTGCCGTCGGCCTCGGGGGCGTCGGTCGGCACCGTGTACACCGAGACGACCGGCCTGAGGAGTTTCATCGTTCACCCCTGCTGGAGCTGGGGCAGCACCTTCGTACGGTAGAAGTCGAAGAAGCCGCGCTGGTCCGGTCCGATCTGGTTGACGTAGACACGGTCGAAGCCCGCGTCGGCGAACGCGCTCAGCGCGCCGATGTGCTCGTCCACGTCGTCTCCGCACACCGACTTCTCGCGCACCATCTCCTCGGTGACCAGCGGCTCCAGCTGTTCGAAGTGGCTCGGGGAGGGCAGGATCTGGGCCATCTCGCCGGGCAGGAACTCGTTGAACCAGAGCTTGCGGACCGTTCGGACGCACTCGTCCCGGTCGACGCCGTAGCAGACCTTCGTACCGCCGATGACCGGCTTCCCTGCCCCGCCGCCCTTGCGGAACTGCTCCACCATCGACTCCTCGGGCATCATCGTGATGTAGCCGTCGCCGACCCGGGACGCGAGTGCCGTGGCCGCCGGGCCGAAGCCGGAGATGTCGATGGGGACGGGCTCCTCGGGGACCGTGTAGAGGCGGGCGTTCTCGACGGTGTAGTGCGTGCCGTGGTGGTTGACCTCCTCGCCCGTGAAGAGGCGCCGCATCACCTGGATCGACTCCTCCAGCATCTCGAGCCGGATGTGCGCGGGCGGCCAGACATGGCCGAGGATGTGCTCGTTGAGGGCCTCCCCGGAGCCGACGCCCAGGCGGAAGCGGCCGTTCGTCATCACGGCCGAGGTCGCCGCGGCCTGCGCCACGACCGCCGGGTGGATCCGCACGGTCGGGCAGGTCACGGCCGTCTCGATCGGAAGGGACACCGCCTCCGAGAGCGCGCCGATCACCGACCACACGAAGGGGCTCTGGCCCTGCGCGTCGTTCCACGGGTGGTAGTGGTCGGAGATCCACAGCGAGCGGAAGCCCGCCTGTTCCGCCATCCGAGCCTGTTCGACCAGTTCCGCAGGACCGAACTCCTCGCACGACAGGAAATAGCCGTATTCGGGCATGGGGGTACCTCCGTCGGCTCCGTGTATAGGGGGCTTCGTACAGCGGGCTTCGTCCGAGTACCCGGCGGCCCGTACGGAAACCGGCGTTTGGGCGCTCCGGCCAGGGGGACGCGGAAGGCTCCCGAGGTACGCGACAGCCCCGGAGGCGAACCGTGAGTCGACCCCGCATCGTGATCGTCGGTGCCGGCTTCGCCGGGTACCGGACGGCCAAGGAACTGTCCCGAAAAGCCCGCGGCAAGGCCGACATCACCCTGCTCAACCCGACCGACTACTTCCTGTATCTGCCCCTGCTGCCCCAGGTCGCCGCCGGGATCCTGGAACCCCGGCGGGTGACCGTCTCCCTCTCCGACACCCTGCCCCAGGTGCGGCTGGTGCTCGGCGAGGCCGACCGCATCGACCTGGACGCACGCACCGTCCACTACACCGACCCCGAGGGCGCGGGCGGCACGCTCGGCTACGACCGGCTGGTGCTGGCCGCCGGAAGCGTCAACAAGCTGCTGCCCATCCCCGGGGTCGCCGAGCACGCGCACGGCTTCCGAGGTCTGCCCGAGGCGCTGTATCTGCGTGACCACGTGACCCGGCAGGTGGAACTCGCCGCGGCCGCCGACGATCCCGAGACCTGCGCCGCCCGGTGCACCTTCGTCGTGGTCGGCGCGGGCTACACCGGCACCGAGGTCGCCGCGCAGGGACAGCTGTTCACCGACGCGCAGGTGCGCAGGCATCCGCTGCGCAAGGGCATGCGGCCGCGCTGGATCCTCCTGGACGTCGCGGAACGGGTCCTGCCCGAGCTCGACGAGCATCTGTCCCGCACCGCCGACCGCACGCTCAGGGAACGGGGTGTGGAGGTGCGGATGGGCACCTCCGTGAAGGAGGCCACGTCGGAGGGGGTGCTGCTGACCGACGGTGAGTTCGTCGCGACACGGTCGCTGGTGTGGTGCGTGGGCGTACGGCCCGATCCCCTCGCAGAGTCGCTCGGACTGCCCATGGAGCGCGGCCGGCTGCTCGTCGATCCGAACCTGCAAGTGCCGGGGCGGCCCGAGGTGTTCGCGTGCGGTGACGCGGCCGCGGTGCCCGATCTGGAGAATCCGGGGCAGTTCACGCCGATGACGGCGCAGCACGCCTGGCGGCAGGGACGTACGGCGGCCCTCAATGTCGCCGCCTCCCTGGGGGCCGGTGTGCGTCGCCCCTACGAGCACCGGGACCTCGGCTTCGTCGTGGACCTCGGCGGAGTGAAGGCCGCCGCCAATCCGCTGGGCGTTCCGCTGTCCGGCCTCGCGGCCGGTGCGGTCACCCGCGGCTACCATCTCGCCGCGATGCCGGGCAACCGCGTCCGGGTCGCCGCGGACTGGCTGCTGGACGCGGTACTCCCGCGCCAGGCGGTCCAGTTGGGCCTCGTACGGTCCTGGTCGGTACCGCTGGACACGGCCTCGCCGGAGCTGGCACGGGTCCCGGGGCGACCCCAGTCCCGCCAGCAGGCCGACGCACGCTCCGGCCCCGGCGCCGCGACGGAGCAGGAGACGAGGCCGGGGTGGCGAGCAGGGCAGCGGGGCGAGTCGCGGGAGTCTGCGCTTGGGCAGGTCGGGCAGGCCGGAAAGGGAGAGCCGGGGAAACCCGCGGGCGGGCAGGGCGAGTCGGGGGAGGCTGCAGTCGGGCAGGCCGAGTTGGGGGAGCCCGCGGTCGAGCAGGTCGAGCTGGGAGAGTCGGGGAAGCCTGCGGCCGGGGACGCCGAGACGGTCGCTGAACAGGCCATCGCGCGGGAGCCGGCTGTGATGGCGAGCGCGGGCGAGGCGGTCATCGCGGAGGCGAAGGCGCGGGAGGCGGCCGAGGAGGAGTCGCCTGGGCGGCGGGCGGTCGGCCAGGAGTCGCTTGGGCGGAACGCTTCTGGGCAGGAGTCACCTGAGCGACGGGCCGCCGGCCAGGAGTTGCTCGGGCGGAACACGTCAGGGCAGGAGTCGCCTGGGCGGAGGTCGCCCGAGCGGCTGGCCGCTGAGCTGCAGGCGCCCGAGCCGGCGAAGAACCAGCCTGGCGGTGAACCGGCGAAGAAGCAGCCGGCTCCCGGGCCCGCCGAGAGTCCACCCGGCTCCGAGCCTGCCAAGAACCAGCAGGCTTCCGAGTCGGCGAAGAACCAGCCTGGCGGTGAACCGGCGAAGAAGCAGCCGGTTCCCGGGCCCGCCGAGAGTCCACCCGGCTCCGAGCCTGCCAAGAACCAGCAGGCTTCCGAGTCGGCGAAGAACCAGCCTGGCGGTGAACCGGCGAAGAAGCAGCCGGCTTCCGAACCCGCCGAGAGTCGACACGGCTCCGAGCCTGCCAAGAACCAGCAGGCTTCCGAGTCGGCGAAGAACCAGCCTGGCGGTGAACCGGCGAAGAAGCAGCCGGTTACTGGGCCCGCGGAGAGTCGACCCGGCCCCGAACCCGCCAAGAACCAACCGGGCGGTGAGCCGAGTCAAGCGCCCGGCCCCGTCAAGCGTACCGACGCGGACCCCGCAGAAGGAGACTCATGAACACCGGTGAACTCGTCGAACTCGGCCAGCAGCTGCGCGTGGACAGCGTGCGCTCCGCAGGTGCCGCCGGCTCCGGGCACCCGACCTCCTCGATGTCCGCCGCGGACCTGATGGCCGTACTCCTCGCGAACCACTTCCGCTACGACTTCGACCGCCCCGACCACCCCGGCAACGACCGCTTCGTGCTGTCCAAGGGACACGCCTCGCCGCTGCTGTACTCCGCCTACAAGGCGGCCGGTGCGATCGACGACGAGGAGCTGCTGACCTTCCGCAAGCTCGGCAGCCGGCTCGAAGGACACCCCACCCCGCGCAAGCTCAAGTGGGTGGAGACGGCCACCGGTTCCCTCGGCCAGGGGCTCCCCGTGGGCGTCGGCATCGCGCTGTCCGGGAAGCGGCTGGACCGCACCGGCTACCGCGTGTGGGTGCTGTGCGGCGACAGTGAGATGGCCGAGGGTTCGGTGTGGGAGGCCGCCGAACACGCCGGGCACGAGCACCTCGACAACCTCACCGCGATCGTCGACGTCAACCGGCTCGGCCAGCGCGGCCCCACCCGGCACGGCCACGACCTCGACGCCTACGCCCGCCGCTTCCAGGCCTTCGGCTGGCACACCGTCGAGATCGACGGACACGACGTGGACGCCATCGACCGCGCGTACGGCGAGGCCGAGTCCACCAAGGGCCAGCCCACCGCGATCCTCGCCCGCACCCTCAAGGGCAAGGGCGTCGCCGACATCGAGGACCGCGAGGGACTGCACGGGAAGCCGCTGAAGAACGCCGACGACGCCATCGAGGAGCTCGGCGGCGTACGCGACCTCCGGGTCCGGGTGCAGGAGCCGCCGGCCGCCCGCATGCTGCACGCCGTCCCCGCCGGGCACCTCGAGCTGCCCCGGTGGGACACCGGCGAGGAAGTGGCCACCCGCGACGCCTACGGACAGGCCCTCACCGCGCTCGGCACCGGACGCGGTGACGTCGTCGCCCTGGACGGCGAGGTCGGCGACTCGACCCGTACCGAGTACTTCGCCAAGGAACACGCCGACCGCTACTTCGAGTGCTACATCGCCGAGCAGCAGATGGTCGCGGCCGCCGTGGGACTGGCCGCGCGCGGCTGGGTGCCGTACGCCGGCACCTTCGCGGCCTTCCTCACGCGCGCCTACGATTTCGTGCGCATGGCCTCCATCAGCGGGGCCGGCATCAACCTGGTCGGCTCGCACGCGGGCGTCGCCATCGGACAGGACGGGCCCAGCCAGATGGGCCTGGAGGACCTCGCGATGATGCGGGCGATCCACGGCTCGACCGTGCTGTGCCCGTGCGACGCCAACCAGACCGCCCACCTGGTCGCCGCGATGGCCGACCTGGACGGCATCCGCTATCTGCGCACGGGCCGCGGTGAGAGCCCGGTGATCTACGGCCCCGAGGAGGAGTTCCCGATCGGCGGCAGCAAGGTGCTGCGCTTCTCCCAGAGCGACCGGCTGACGATCGTCGCCGCGGGCGTCACCGTCCACGAGGCCCTGAAGGCCGCCGAGGCGCTGGACCAGGAGGGCATCCGCGTCCGGGTCGTCGACCTGTATTCGGTCAAGCCCGTCGACCGGGAGACCCTGCGGCAGGCCGCCGAGGACACCGGCTGTCTGCTGACCGTGGAGGACCACCGCGAGGAGGGCGGTCTCGGCGACGCCGTCCTCGACGCCTTCGCCGACGGCCGGCCGGTACCGCGCCTGGTGCGCCTGGCCGTCCGTACGATGCCGGGCTCGGCCTCGCCAGAGGAGCAGCTGCACGCCGCGGGCATCGACGCCGAGTCGATCGCGGCCGCCGGACGGCTGCTGGTGGAGCAGGCGATCGTGCCATGACCGGGGACGACGTACGGACCGTACGGGCGGGGAAGCACACTGTGGAGGTGCACCGGCCGGACAAGGTGCTCTTCCCCGGCGGCGACGGCGCCAAGGAGTACACCAAGGGCGATCTCGTCGACTACTACCGGTCCGTCGCTCCCTTCATCCTGCCGCACCTGCGGGGCCGTCCGCTGATGCTGGAGCGGCATCCGGACGGTGTCACCGGCCCCCGGTTCATGCAGAAGAACACCCCGGACTCCTACCCGGAGTGGATCGGCCGTGTCGAGGTGCCGAAGGAGGGCGGCACCGTCTGTCACACCGTCTGTGACGACACCGCCACCCTCCTGTACCTCGCCGACCAGGCCTCCCTCACCCTGCACCGCTGGCTGTCCCGGGTCGGCAGCGTCGAGCGCCCCGACCGGATGGTCTTCGACCTCGACCCGGCCGGGGACGACGACTTCACCCCGGTCCACGAGGCGGCCCGGCTGCTCGGGGAACTGCTCGACGAGCTGCAACTGCCCTCGGCGCTGATGACCACCGGCTCGCGCGGGCTGCATGTGATCGTGCCGCTCAACGGCCGGCACGACTTCGACGAGGTCCGTCAGTTCGCCAAGGACGTCGCCGACACGTTGGTCGCCGGACACCCGGACCGGCTCACCACCGCCGCCCGCAAGAAGGACCGCGGCGACCGCCTCTACCTCGACATACAGCGCAACGCCTACGCGCAGACCGCTGTCGCCCCCTTCACCGTACGTGCGAAACCCGGGGCACCCGTGGCCACCCCGATGGCCTGGGACCAGCTGGACGACCCGGACCTGGACGCCCGCCGCTGGACCATCGCCGACGCGGTCGAACAGGCCCGCACCAATCCCTGGGCCGGGGTCATGGCCAAGGGACGCGCCCTCGGCCCCGCCCGGCGCAGGCTGAACGCCTTCATGTCCACTTGAAGGTTTGGCGAAGGAACGAGCGGCCACCCGAGGTGAGAGGTGCCATGTCGAACACAAAAAACTCATCGGAATCACAGAATTCACGAAATGCCCCTGAGCGGGCAGAAGAGGACACCGAAGAGAGCGTGGCGGAAAACCGGCGGCCGAAGCCCATGGAGGTGCTGCGCAACGCGCGCACCCAGCTGGCCGAGCTGACCGGAATGGACGCCGAGAACGTGTCGTCCTTCGAACAGACCGAGGACGGCTGGTCGCTCGAGATCGAGGTCCTGGAGCTGTCCCGCGTGCCCGACACGATGAGCCTGATGGCGAGCTACCAGGTCGAACTCGACCCGGAAGGACAGCTCACCGGCTATCGGCGCGTTCGCCGTTACGAACGCGGACGCGCGGACGCACACAGGCAGGGCGGCCGTTAGGCCGCCGCACCGCACAGACATCCGTTCACCAGCACACAGAAGAGGAGGCGCGGCCGATATGACCGTTGTCCCGGCACAACAGGGCGGTGGCGGAGGTGGCTCCAGCGGCCTCTACGACGTTCTGGAACTGGTCCTCGACAGGGGTCTCGTCATCGACGCGTTCGTACGGGTCTCCCTGGTCGGCATCGAAATCCTGAAGATCGACGTCCGAGTCGTCGTGGCCAGCGTCGACACCTATCTGCGCTTCGCCGAGGCGTGCAACCGGCTGGACCTGGAGGCCGGGCCGCGCAAGGACCCCGGCCTGCCCGACCTGGTCGGCGAGATGACCGAGTCCGGCGCCCGCGGCAAGTCCAAGGGAGCGCTCTCCGGTGCCGCCGAGACCATCTCCGGTGCTTTCAAGCAGGCCCGCGAGGAGGGCCAGCCGGAGTCCAGGCCGCGCGCCCGTAAGACGACGTCCTCGCGCCGGAAGGAGGAAGAGGAGTGAGCACGTACGTGTACGGCATCACCGCCGCCTCCCACCCCGCACTGCCCGAGGGGCTGGGAGGGGTCGGCGACCCCGCGCTTCCGGTGCGGGTGCTGCAGGAGGGCGAACTGGCGGCCATCGTCAGTGACGCCCCCGAAGGGCTGCGGCCCAAGCGCCGTGACCTCCTCGCCCACCAGAACGTCCTGAGCGAGGCGGGCGCGGGCGGCTGCATCCTGCCCATGCGGTTCGGCAGCGTGGCGCCCGACGACGACACCGTCACCGGGGTGCTCGCGGACCGCTCCGAGCACTACAAGGAGCGCCTGCGGACCCTCGAAGGCAAGGTCGAGTACAACGTCAAGGCCACGCACGACGAAGAGGCCGTACTGCACCGCGTGATGTCCGACAACCCGGAGATCCGCGCCGTGACCGAGGCCAACCGTAAGGCCGGCGGCGGCAGTTACGACGATCGCCTCAGGCTCGGCGAGATGGTCGTGGCCGCGGTCAAGGCCCGTGAGGCCGAGGACGCCGGCGAGGTGCAGCGCACCCTGGAACCGGTCGCCGACGCGATCAGCGTGGGCCCGGAGTCCTCGGGCTGGCTCGCCAACGTGTCCTTCCTCGTGGAGCGCGACGCGGCGGCGTCCTTCCTGGAGACGGTGGACCAGCTGCGCAAGGACCATCCGCACCTCGACCTGCGGGTCAACGGCCCGCTGCCGCCGTACAGCTTCGTCGACCCGGGCCCGGCCGAACCCGCGGGCACCACGGTCGGCATCGACCACGCGGAGGAGTGAGGCGGCGGTGGGACTCATCGGAGAGGTGCTGCTGCTGCCGTTCGCCCCGGTACGCGGCAGCGGCTGGGTGATCAGACAGGTGCTGAACGAAGCGGAGCGCCTCTACTACGACCCGGCCACGGTCCGGGCCGAACTGGCCCAGCTCGAGGAACGACTCGACGCGGGCGAGATCGACGAGGAGGAGTTCGACCGACAGGAGGACGAACTGCTCGAACGACTGGAGATCGGCCTGCGCGGCGGCGCGGGGACTGGCGACGGGACGATGCGATGAACCGAACGGGACTGGGCCTCGCCGTAGGGGCCGGATACCTCCTCGGACGTACGAAGAAACTGAAAATGGCGTTCGCCGTCGGCACGCTCGTGGCCGGCAAGCGGATGCATCTGAGCCCCAAGGCGGTGGCCGACCTGGTCTCCCAGCAACTGCTGAAGAACCCGCAGTTCAAGGAGATAGGCGACACGCTCCGCGAGGACCTGCGAGGCGTCGGCAAGGCGGCCTCTGGTGCCATGGTGGAGCGGCAGATCGACGCGATCGCCGACCGGCTGCACGGCCGTACCGCCGAGGTCCGCGACCAGCTCTCGGGCGTGGTGCCGGAGGCGCCGGGCCTCTCCGAGGACGAGGACGAGGACGAGCGGTCCGAAGGGGACGAGGAGCCCGAGGAGGAGGAGACTGGGAGTTCGGAGGCCGAGGCCGACGAGGAGCCCTCGGACGAGCACGAGGACGACGAGGCGGACGACGCCGAGGACGAGCAGGACGACGCTCCGGCCGCGGCGAAGAGGACCGCCAAGAAGGCCCCCGCCAAGAAGACGGCCGCGAAGAAGGCCCCGGGCGGGAAGCCGGCCGCTAAGAAGTCGGCGCAGAGCCAGGGCCGTACGGCCGGCAAGAAGACCGCGGCCAAGAAGACCACGGCGAAGAGGACGGCCGCCAAGAAGGCGACCGCGGGCGGCGGGGCCGGCCGAGGCGCCCGGGCCCGGCTGCCGAAGGGAGGCGGTGAGTGATGACCGAGACGCTCGGATCCGCCGGCAAGGCGACTGACAAGGCGAAGAACAACCCGCTCACCGACGTGGCCCACAGCGAGGCCGCCGACCGGCTCAAGAGCGAGCTGCAGGAGTACGTCTCCGCGCAGGCCCAGCGCATGCTGGTCGGCGTCGGCCGCAAGCTGGGCGAGACCACCGGCAAGCTGAACGACATCGCCGAGGGCAACAGTCCCGGTTTCGGCAAGCTCGCACTCGACGGCGGCCGCAAGCTCGCCGAGGGCAAGGGACCGCTGCGCAGCGCGCTGGAGGTCGGAGCGGGCCGTGCCAAGGACAGCGTGGTCGGCGCCTTCAAGAACCTCGGCGGCGGTGGCAAGGGCAAGCGCAAGCGCGGGTCCGGTCAGAAGCCCACGGTGATCATCGAGTTCATCGACGTCGGCGTCGATCTGCGCACGGCCTACGACCAGTGGACGCAGTACCAGGACTTCTCCACCTTCGCGAAGGGCGTCAAGAGCGCGAACCGCGCCGACGACACCCACAGCGACTGGCAGATGAAGATCTTCTGGTCCAACCGCAACTGGAAGGCCACCACCACCGAGCAGATCCCCGACGACCGGATCCAGTGGACGTCGGAGGGGGCCAAGGGCACGACCAAGGGCGTCGTCTCCTTCCACAAACTCGCCGACAACCTCACCCGCGTCCTGCTGGTGATCGAGTACTACCCCCAGGGCCTGTTCGAGAAGACGGGCAACATCTGGCGCGCCCAGGGCCGCCGGGCCCGGCTGGACCTCAAGAACTTCGCCCGCTTCATCACCCTCAAGGGAGAGGCGGAGGACGGCTGGCGCGGCGAGATCGAGGACGGCGAGGTCGTCAAGAGCCACGAGGACGCCGTCGCAGAAGAGGAGGAGTCCGAGGGCGCCGAAGGGGCCGAGGACAGCGCGGACACCGAGGACACCGAGGAAGAGGAAGAAGAGCAGGACGGCCCGTACGCCGAGGACGAGACCGAGGAGGAGCCCGAGGAAGAGGGCGAGCCCGAGGACGAGTACGAGGAGTACGACGAGGAGGAGGAGCCCGAGGAGGAGGCCGAGGGCGAGGCACCTGCCGCCGAGGAAGACGTGCCCGAGGAAGAGGAAGAGGAGTACGAGCACGCCGAGGGCGGGAGCCGACGATGAGCATGCCCAGCCAGCTCCCGGATCCCTACGGTCAGGGGAGCGGAGCCAACCTGGCCGACATCCTGGAGCGTGTGCTGGACAAAGGCATCGTCATCGCGGGAGACATCCGCATCAACCTTCTCGACATCGAGCTGCTCACCATCAAACTGCGGCTCATCGTCGCCTCGGTCGACAAGGCCAAGGAGATGGGTATCGACTGGTGGGAGGACGACCCGGCGTTGTCCTCCCGCGCCCGCCGTGACGAACTCGCCCGGGAGAACAGCGAGTTGCGTGAGCGGCTCGCCCGCCTGGAAGAGCTGGAGCCCAGCCGCCGTGCCGAGGAGGAGAGCTCATGACCGGACTGCGGTACGTGTACGCCGTCTGCCGGCCCTTCGGCACCCCGTTGCAGGCCCAGCTGGCCGGGGTGGCCGGTGACCCGCCCAGACTGCTGCACCACCACGACCTGGTGGCCGTCGTCAGTCATGTACCGGAGCGGGACTTCGCCGAGGAGCCGCTCCGCAGGCATCTGGAGGACCTGGAGTGGCTGACCGGGACGGTGCGCGCGCACCAGAGCGTGATCGACGCGCTCACCGTCGTCACCACCCCGCTGCCGCTCCGGCTCGGCACCGTCTTCCGTGACGACAGCGGTGTCCGGGTGATGATCGAGGAACGCGAAGAAGGCTTCCGGCGCACCCTCGACCGGCTTCAGGGCCGGGTGGAGTGGGGCGTCAAGGTGTACGTCGAGACGGCGGCCCCGGCCGGCGCGGAGGCCACCGAGGCGCCGGAGAAGCCGGCCTCCGGCCGGGACTATCTGCGGCAGCGGCGCCAGCGGGTGCGTTCGAACGAGGACAGGTGGCAGCAGGCGGAGGCCTTCGCGACCCGGCTGCACGAAAAGCTTTCCGCCCACGCCGAGGACGCGCGGCTGCACGCCCCGCAGAACCCCACGCTTTCCGGGGCGTCAGGGCAGAATGTTCTCAATGCCGCCTATCTTGTGCCGCGCGGTGAGTCCGAGGAATTCGTGGAAATGGTGGACCGCACCAAAGATGACGTCCCGGGAATGCGTGTGGAACTCACAGGCCCCTGGGCGGCCTATTCCTTCGCGGGGGAGGAACAGCAGTCGTGACCGTCATCGAACGCCGTGAGGTGGCCCTCGTCGACCTGCTCGACCGGCTGCTGGCCGGCGGGGTCGTCATCACGGGGGACATCACCCTGCGCATCGCGGACGTCGACCTCGTCCGCATCGACCTGAACGCGCTGATCAGCTCGGTCAACGCGCAAGTTCCCTCACCGTTCGAGGAGTTGTCGTGACGGCCCGACGCAACCGGCTGGACCTGGAGCCCGACACGGTCGAGCGCGACCTGGTCAAGCTCGTGCTGACCGTCGTGGAGTTGCTCCGGCAGCTCATGGAGCGCCAGGCGCTGCGCCGGTTCGACGAGGGCGACCTGAACGAGGAGCAGGAGGAGCGGATCGGGCTCACCCTCATGCTCCTCGACGACCGCATGACCGAACTGCGTGAGCGGTACGGACTGCGGCCCGAGGACCTGAACCTGGACCTCGGGCCGCTGGGACCGCTGCTTCCCCGGGAATGAATTCCCGGGAAGGTCACCACCTGTACCAACGACCCCTGCTTCCGCCCGACGTCGTCCCACGCATCAGGAACCCCAGCAACCACAGCACGAGCACGGCCAGTGCGATCCACCAGAGAATCTTCACCGCGAATCCGGCACCGAAAAGAATCAGCACCAGGAGCAGCACGAGCAGGATGGCAATCATAATGAACCTCCTGCATTCCGGGTTTCCCGGTATCCGTGTTTCAGACTTCCTTTCTGCACAGAATTTCTCCGTGCAGTACACAGAACCACCCGTCGTCCCTCTTGCCCCAGTCCCGCCAGGCGTCCGAGACGGCCCGCAGCCGTTCCGCAGTGGCGTGGCCGCCCTCGATAGCCCGCTGGGCGTACGCCGAGGCCACCGTGCGGTCCGCCCACAGCCCGCTCCACCACTCCCGCTCCTCGGCGGTGGAGTAGGTCCAGGTGCCGGAGCTCGCCGTGATGTCGGTCAGACCCGCCCGCAGCGCCCATGACTTCAGCCGCCGCCCGGCGTCCGGCTCACCGCCGTTGGCCCGGGCCACCCGGCGGTACAGGTCCAGCCAGTCGTCCAGCCCCTCGGAGGCCGGATACCAGGTCATGGCCGCGTAGTCCGAGTCGCGTACCGCGATGAATCCGCCGGGCCTGGTGACCCGCTTCATCTCGCGCAGCGCCCGCACCGGGTCCCCGACGTGCTGCAGCACCTGGTGGGCGTGGACCACGCAGAAGGTGTCGTCCTCGAAGTCCAGGGCGTGCACGTCCGCGACCGCGAAGTCGACGTTCGTCAGCTGCCGCTCGGCGGCCGTGGCGCGGGCCTGCTCCAGGATGCCGGGCGCGTGGTCGACGCCCGTGACATGCCCGTCCGGCACCAGGGCCGCCAGGTCCGCGGTGATCGTGCCGGGCCCGCAGCCGATGTCCAGGATCCTCATGTGGGGCTTCAGTGAACCGAGCAGATAGGCAGCCGAGTTGGCGGCGGTGCGCCAGGTGTGCGAGCGCAGCACGGACTCGTGGTGGCCGTGCGTGTAGACGGCGGTCTCCCGCGGCCTGTCCTGCGTCTTGTCCTGCGATTCCGGCATGACTGAGCTCCCCTTCTCGACCTGTCCGTCGGTACTCAGAACCGTACGCCCGGATGTCGAATGGTGAGACCCGAGTATTGCTATATGGACTGACGGATGATCAGTTCAGTTCCCGGGGAGCGGGCGGTACACGGTGAGGGCCTCGGGCAGCTTCTCCAGCGTCACCTCGCCGGCCACGTCGGTCACCTCACCGTCGTAGGCGAGGAGCGTGCCCGGCGCGACGCCCGTCAGACGCAGGCGCCCCACCTGGACCGCCGCATGGGCGGGCGAGCGGGTCAGGGGACCCGCGACGGCGGCGGCGAGCAGGCGCAGCGCGGGCCGGCGTCCGCCGTGCACGACCCGCACGTCCAACCGTCCGTCGGCGAGGTCGGTGCGGCGGCCGGGCGTGAGCCCCATCCGGTGGTAGGTGCCGTTGCCGACGAACAGCAGCCACAACGGCCTGGCCCGGCCCCCGAACTCGGCCTCCAGCGGATGCCGGTCGGCCCGCAGCACCCGCAGCGCCCCTAGGCCCTGTCGTCAAATTCCCGCCTGCCGCGCGGCGCCTGGCACGCGCGCTCGCCGCGTGGCCGAACCGCCGACGTGGCTCCGCCACGACGGCGCCCCGGCGCCTTGCGATCGCACGTCCCAGACGCCGCGCGGCCCGCCCTCCGGGCGGACGACGGGAATTTGACGACAGGGCCTAGCACCCCGGCAGGCCAGCCGCTGACCCGGCGCGACCAGCGCTCCCGCTCGCGCACCAGCTCCGGATACACGCCCAGGCTGCACGCGTTGACGAAGACGCCCTCGCGGCCGTCGCTGCTGTACCGGCCCGCGTCCACGCGCACGGCCTCGCCCTGCTGGACGGCCCGGGTCAGATCCCGCGCTCCCTCCACGCCGAGGTCGTAGGCGAAGTGGTTCAGGGTGCCGCCGGGCAGGACCGCGAGCGGCATGCCGTGGCGCAGGGCGATCTCGGCGGCCGCCTTGACCGTGCCGTCGCCGCCGCACACGCCGAGCACCGTGGCCCGGGCCGCCGCCTTCTCCAACTCGTCGCGCACATCCGTCGGTTCGCACTCGACGATCCCGGCCAGCGGCAGCCCGTCGTGCAGGGCGCGCAGGTACCCGCCGTAGGGGTGCTTGTTCGGTGCCGGGTGCGGGTTCGTCGTGGCTTGTCGCGCCCACGCGGCGGAGCCGCACATTGATACAGCCCCGCGCCCCTGAAGCCCTTGCCCGGCACTGAGCAATATGGGTTTGCCCTGGTCCCGTCCTCGCGTCGACAATGCGCCCCATGGGACATCTGGAAGCCGCGCACCTCGAGTACTACCTCCCCGACGGGAGGGCGCTGCTCGGCGATGTGTCCTTCCGGGTGGGAGAAGGGGCCGTCGTGGCCCTCGTCGGGCCCAACGGGGCCGGCAAGACCACCCTGCTGCGGCTGATCTCCGGCGAACTGAAACCGCACGGCGGGACGGTCGGCGTGAGCGGCGGCCTCGGGGTGATGCGCCAGTTCGTGGGGTCCGTACGGGACGAGACGACCGTACGTGACCTGCTCGTGTCGGTCGCGCCGCCGCGGATCAGGGAGGCCGCGCAGGCCGTGGACCGCGCCGAGCACCTGATCATGACCGTCGACGACGAGGCGGCCCAGCTGAAGTACGCGCAGGCCCTCTCCGACTGGGCCGAGGTGCGCGGGTACGAGTCCGAGACGCTCTGGGACATGTGCACCATGGCCGCGCTCGGGGTGCCGTACGACAAGGCGCAGTTCCGGCAGGTGCGGACCCTGTCCGGCGGTGAGCAGAAGCGGCTGGTGCTGGAGGCGCTGCTGCGCGGCCCGGACCAGGTGCTGCTGCTGGACGAGCCGGACAACTATCTCGACGTGCCCGGCAAGCGCTGGCTGGAGGAGCGGCTGAAGGAGACCCGCAAGACGGTTCTCTTCGTCTCCCACGACCGGGAGCTGCTCTCCCGGGCCGCCGAGAAGATCGTGTCGGTGGAGCCCTCGCCCGCCGGGGCGGACGCCTGGGTGCACGGCGGCGGTTTCGCCACGTATCACGAGGCGCGGCGCGAACGCTTCGCCCGTTTCGAGGAGTTGCGTCGACGCTGGGACGAGAAGCACGCGCAGCTCAAGAAGCTGGTGCTGAATCTCCGTCAGGCGGCCAGCATCAGCCACGAGTTGGCTTCCCGCTACCAGGCGGCCCAGACCCGGCTGCGCAAGTTCGAGGAGGCCGGCCCGCCGCCCGAGCCGCCGCGTGAGCAGGACATCAAGATGCGGCTCAAGGGCGGCCGTACCGGCATAAGGGCCGTCACCTGCACGGGACTTGAACTGACCGGACTGATGAAGCCCTTCGATCTGGAGGTCTTCTACGGCGAGCGCGTCGCCGTCCTCGGCTCCAACGGCTCCGGCAAGTCGCACTTCCTGCGGCTGCTCGCGGGCGACTCCACCGTGGCCCACACGGGGCAGTGGAAGCTCGGGGCGCGGGTCGTGCCCGGGCACTTCGCGCAGACGCATGCCCACCCCGAGCTCTTCGGCCGCACCCTTCTCGACATCCTGTGGAAGGAGCACGCCCAGGACCGGGGCGCCGCGATGTCCCGGCTGCGCCGCTACGAGCTGACCGGCCAGGCCGAGCAGGGCTTCGACCGGCTCTCCGGCGGCCAGCAGGCCCGCTTCCAGATCCTCCTCCTGGAGCTCCAGGGCGTCACCGCGCTCCTTTTGGACGAGCCCACGGACAACCTTGACCTGGAGTCCGCGGAGGCCCTCCAGGAGGGCCTGGAGGCCTTCGAGGGCACAGTCCTCGCGGTCACCCACGACCGCTGGTTCGCGCGCTCCTTCGACCGGTACCTGGTCTTCGGCTCGGACGGCCGGGTGCGCGAGACGGCGGAGCCGGTGTGGGACGAACGACGCGTGGAACGGGCCCGGTAACCGCAGGTCACCGGGCCCGTCCGAGGCTTCTCAGACCCAGCGCAGCAGTGCACCCAGGCCGCCCACCGGGGCCTCGTCGCTCGCCGGTGTCACCGAGAGCGCCGGAGCCCCCGTCGCCACCGCCGACCTGATCAGCGCGTCGTCCGCCCGGGCCGACCAGGAGTTCTGTTCGCCGAGGATCTTCAGATCCGTGCGGCGGACCGCCAGCTGGTCCGGGTCCTCCCCGACCCACACCTCGCGGTGCGCGTCGGGCCCGTCCGGGCGGACCAGGAGTTCGTCGATACGGTGCTCGCGCGCTGCCTCGACCAGCGCGGGCACGCCCTCCACGGCTCCGGGCTGCCCGTCGTCGCCCGGGGTACGGGCCGCGAGGAACCGTTCCAGCTCCCGCTCCGCGCGCTGCCGTACATGCTCGGCACGGGCCTGCTCCACGTCCTCGTCGAGCAGCCGGCTGCCGGCGCCGTGCTCCGCCTCGATGACCCGGCCCTGCAACCGCTTCGGCAGCCGCTCGTGCACGGACCGCTTCTCCCGCTCGTCACCGACCAGGATCAGCAGGTCGGCGCCGGTCTCCTCCTGGCAGACGGCGAGCGCGTCGGCGATCTCGGCCGCGTTGTGCTCCCAGGTGTTCTCCACCCTCAGCTGGAAGTGCCGCTCCGACCAGTCGGAGCTGCTCGCCTTGTGGATGGGCCACTGCTCGCCGGTGACCGAACCGGCGCCCTGCCGGCCGAGCGGTCCGCGCAGCTCGAAGTCGGCGCCCTTGCGGTCGACGTACGCCACCACGCACACCGGGTCCTCGCCGGCCAGCTCCAGCAGCGGCGCGGTGTGCGGCAGCGGGGCCCAGCGGACCAGGCTGCCGTCGGGGGACCTGGTCAGCGCCGGGTCCAGGACGACCTCGCCGGCCCGCGCGAAGAGGGCCCTGCCGTGCGGTTCGGACGAGTGCCGCAGTTCCTCCATCGCCTCCCGCACGGCCACGCAGGTCTCCTCGTCGGCCCCCTGCTGGGAAAGCTCGCGGGCGACCGCGACCGCCGCGAGATGCCGTTCGTGGAGTGTGTCCTCCGTGGGGCGGGGGGCGTCGACGTACACGGAGGCCCAGGGGCCCGGATGTTCGTAGAGTGGATGCAGAAAGGCGAGATCCATGGGTTCCCTCCCGGATGCCGCTCGGGGGCAGTGCGGTAATGCTTGCCGGGCGGGTACCCGAAGCCCATGAACGAACACGACGAGCGGGACATCACCATGACCGGAGTCGACCCCAGCAGGTTGGACGACCAGCAGCTCATGAAAGAGCTGGAGACGATCCATCGCACCCGGCACGAAACGCTGCTCCACGGCTCGAACGACGCGCTCAGCACCCACAACCAGCGCATGGCCCGGCTCGAGGGCGAGTATCTGCGCCGCAACCCGCGCCGGACCGTGTCCGCGGGCCGCACCCGTGAGGGCGCGCGGGAGCGCGGGGCGGGGGAGTCGGCCACACCGGCGCTGGACTGACCGGGCAACCTGCCCGGACGGGACCTGCGCGGACGGCCGATGCCGGACAGCCGACGGTGACCTGCCGATCACGTGATCAGCAGGCCACCGAATGACGTGCCCTGAGGCTCAGTGGCGCGTCGGCAGCCGGTCCGGGTGCCGGTGTGCCGCGATCGCGGCCACGAACGCGTCCAGGAACTCCTCGCCCGCCGGACCCGGGGACGTCTCCGTCACCACGCCCTGGTCGGACTCCACACGGTGGAACTCCGTCGACAGCCGCAGTCCCTCCGGCTCCAGCGACGACAGGATCCCGACGCCCGATCCGAGCGCGCCGATCGGCTTGCCGTGCCGGTAGGCGTCCCGCACGAAACGCATGACGTCCTGGTCGGCGGCCGTCGGCGGGGTGCCCACGGGCCCGCCGGGCAGCAGGACGGCGTCGTACAGCACGGACGCGACGGTCGGCAGCGCGCGGTCCACGGTGTACAGCTCGCCGTCGGCACCCCGCAGCTCGCCGTCCGTCGGTGCCAGCGCCTCCACCACGGCACCCTCGGCGGCCAGCCGCTCCCGCACCGAGGTCACCTGCTCGGCGTCGATCCCGTCGCTGACCAGGACCGCGATCTGCCGGGTGCGGATGGAGCCGTCGCCGCGCAGCGCCTCCAGGCTGAGAGCGGGGGAGGAGAGCTTGTACGCCGTCTCGCCCGCGGTGGGCTCCGGTACCCCGATACCGCGCGCCACCCGCGTCGCCAGTTCACCGTCCACCTTCGCGAGGTGCTCGACCGTCCGGGCCCGCACCGTCCGCGCGCCCACCTTGCCCAGCTCGAAGCGGAACGCCTCGACGATGTGCTGCTTCTCCCAGTCGGCCATGCTGTTCCAGAACAGCGCGGGCTGGCTGTAGTGGTCCTGGAAACTCGGGCTGCGCCGCCGGATCTTGTGTCCGTCCACGCGTTCCGCGAGGTGCGTGAACGCCTGCCCGTCGACCCCGGCGTGGGCCGGGCAGCCGCCGCCGAGCGAGTTCGGGAAGTAGTTCGTGCCCCGGTGGATCGCGCTCTGGTGGTAGCCGTCGCGCTGGTTGTTGCGCACCGGCGCCACCGGCCGGTTCACCGGCAGCTGCGAGAAGTTCGGCCCGCCCAGCCGGATCAGCTGGGTGTCCAGGTAGGAGAAGTTGCGGGCCTGGAGCAGCGGGTCGTTGGTGAAGTCGATACCGGGCACGACGTTGGCGGTGTGGAAGGCCACCTGCTCGGTCTCGGCGAAGAAGTTCTCCGGGTTGCGGTCGAGCACCATCCGGCCGATCGGCCGCACCGGCACCTGCTCCTCCGGGATGAGCTTCGTGGCGTCGAGCAGATCGAAGTCGAACGCGAACTCGTCCTCCTCCGGCACCAGTTGCACACCGAGTTCCCATTCCGGGTACTCGCCGGCCTCGATGGCGTCCCACAGGTCGCGCCGGTTGAAGTCCGGGTCCCGGCCCTGGCACTCCTGCGCCTCGTCCCACACCAGCGAGTGCGCGCCCAGCCTCGGCTTCCAGTGGAACTTCACGAAGGTGCCCTTGCCCTCCGCGTTCACGAACCGGAAGGTGTGCACACCGAAGCCCTGCATCATGCGGTAGCTGCGCGGGATCGCCCGGTCCGACATCAGCCACATGATCGTGTGCAGGGTCTCCGGCTGGAGCGACACGAAGTCCCACAGGGTGTCGTGCGCCGAGGCGCCGGTGGGGATGTCGTTGTGCGGCTCCGGCTTCACCGCGTGCACGAAGTCGGGGAACTTGATGCCGTCCTGGATGAAGAAGACCGGGAAGTTGTTCCCGACGAGGTCGTAGTTCCCTTCCGACGTGTAGAACTTGGTGGCGAAGCCCCGCACGTCCCGCACGGTGTCCGCGGAGCCCTTGGGTCCCTGCACGGTCGAGAACCGCACGAAGACGGGGGTGCGGACCGCCGGGTCCTGGAGGAAGGCGGCACGGGTGAACTCCGCGCAGGACTCGTACGGTTCGAAGTAGCCGTACGCGCCCGCGCCCCGCGCGTGCACCACCCGCTCCGGGATCCGCTCGTGGTCGAAGTGGGTGAGCTTCTCCCGGAAGTGGAAGTCCTCCATGAGCGTCGGACCGCGCTCACCGGCGGCGAGCGAGTCGTCGGTGTGGTCGACCTCGACTCCCTGGTCGGTGGTGAGCGGCCCGGCGGTCGGGTCGTCGGCGTGGAAGCTCTCGCGCTGGCGCTGCTTCCGGTCGGCGGGGTCCATCAGGCGGCCTCCTGGAACACGTCGAGGAACGTCTCGCAGAACGCCTTGAGGTCGTCCGGCTTACGGCTGGTGACCAGCTTGTTGTTCCCGTGGTCGCAGACCTTCACCTGCTCGTCCACCCAGGTGGCGCCCGCGTTGCGGATGTCCGTCTGAAGACTCGGCCAGGAGGTGAGCACCCGGCCCCGTACGACGTCCGCTTCGACGAGCGTCCACGGCGCATGGCAGATCGCGGCCACCGGGCGCGCCTGGGTGAAGAAGTCCCGTACGAACGCCACGGCCTTCTCGTCCGTCCGCAGGAAGTCCGGGTTGGCCACCCCGCCGGGCAGCACCAGCGCGCCGAAGGAGTCCGCGGACGTCTCGCCCACGACCTCCTGCACGGGGAAGGTGTCCCCCTTGTCGAGATGGTTGAACGCCTGGATCTTGCCGGGCTCGGTCGACACGAGCACGGGTTCGTGCCCCGCGTTCACCGCCGCCTGCCACGGATCGGTGAGCTCGACCTGCTCGACGCCCTCGGGTGCGGTCAGAAACGCGATACGCATGATGGTTCAACGTCCTTTCCTGGACAGCTTTTTCCTTGCTCGGGAAGCGCGCGCACAGCGCAGCAGCTCCTCGCCGTACGGCAGCAGCACACAGGCGGTGATCGCGGCGCCGATGCCGGCGAGATAGCCCGGTGACAGCGGCCGCCTGCGCGGCACCAGCCGCCAGGCGTCCGGATCTCCGCGCCCGCCGCGCAGCAGCGACCTCACCTGGTCGGAGTGCAGGCACATCAGCGACGCGAGCGCGGCGAACGGCAGCGACTCCAGGAAACTGTGGATGTGCTGCTCGACCGGCCTGACCTCGCGGTCGCTGTCGACGGCCGTCTTCACGTCCCACAGCGCGGTCGCCTCGTGCACCGCGGCACCGCCCAACTGCACGGTGAGGAGCAAGGGGTTGACCTCGTAGCGCAGGGTGAGCGCGATGGGCAGCCCGACCTCGGCCATCATCAGGGAGTGGATCAGGGACTCCTTGGTCCCCGCGGTGTCCTCGATGCGGGTGCGCCGGTGCATCGCCCAGTCGGCGAGCCCCGGCACGAACCAGCCGGGCAGCAGCCCGTAGAGGAGATACCGGGTGGTCACGTCCCCCACGTCTACCGTGGCACCGGTGGCGCTGATCCGCGCGGCCTGGTCCCGGATCATACGGAGGCCCCGTCGTCCGGATCAGCACGGCTGATGTCGGCGAGCGCCGACCCCGGGTCCCGGCCCTCGGCGATGTCCCCGAGGCTCACCATGCCGACCGGCAGGCCGTCCTCGATGACCGGCAGCCGCCGTACGGCGTGTGTGCGCATCAGCGCGACCGCCTGCGTCAGCGGGTCGCCGGGGGCGACGGTCAGCGGATCCGGCGTGCACACCGACTGGGCACTCACCGTCAGCGGGTCGACGCCCTCGGCGACGGCCCGGACCGTGATGTCCCGGTCGGTGAGCACACCCACCACGTGCTGACCGTCGGCCACCACGACGTCGCCGATGTCCTGTGCGCGCATCAGCCGCGCCGCCTCGACCAGCGAGGCGTCCGGGCGGACGGCCACCACACCGGGCGTCATCACGTCCCTCACGAGCTCCGCCGTCACGGGGTGCCCTCCGTACGGGTGAGTGCCCGCGCGAGCTCCTGGACGTTGGCGTAGTTCTCCTTGTGTGGCAGTCCCTCCACCGCCTCTGTGAGAGCGTCGGGGGCGTTCTTGCGGCGCAGCACCCGCCCCAGCTCCACGGGAGTGGCGGGGAACGAGCTGCGGCCCAGGAGCCGGGCCAGCTCCAGTCGGACGGTCTCCAGTGACGCCCCCTCGCTGCCCGGCGCCACAGGTCCGCCCCAGACCTGCGGATCGTCGTCGGCGGTCGGCTCGGGGTCGTTCCATTCCTCACTGCGGGTGGGATGCCCGGAGCGGAGCAGACCCTGGAGTTCGTGCTTCATCTCGTCGTCACGGTGGCGACTCAGCCGGTCGCTGCCTCGCTGCATGTCTCCCTCCAGATCTTCGGGGTCCGCACCGCGTACCCGTGCACCGGAGGCCGACACAGGGTTTGCCGGACCGAAGCCGGGAGACCCGGCCCGCACCCCCCGCGCACCTCCCTTGGGAAGGACATGGCGATGATGGTCCTCGCCGCGCTCATACCGATCCTCATGCTCGGCGTCGTGCTCGCGCTCGGCCGGTACGAGGAGCTGATGCTGTCGGAGCAGGAGGACGACCGGCGCGAACCGGCCGCCCTCCCGGTGGCTACTTCTTCTCCCGCCCCGGCAGGAACTCCTGCACCTTCGCCTTGAAGCCCTGCTTCACCATGGAGCCCCGGTCCGCGTCACCCTTGAGGACCGACGCGGCCGTGGCCTCCATCTGCTCCCAGGTCGCGTGCGGCGGGATCGGCGGTACGGCCGGGTCGGTGAGGAACTCCAGGACCGCGGGCCCGTCCGCCCCGAGACCGGCCCGCCAGGCCGCCTCCACGTCCTCCGGCTTCTCCACCCGGATCCCGGTCAGACCGAGGGAGCGGGCGAACGCGGCGTACTGCACGTCCGGGAGCTGCTGCGAGGGCAGGAACGACGGGGCGCCCTCCATGGCCCGCATCTCCCAGGTGACCTGGTTGAGGTCGTGGTTGTTCCAGATGGCGATGATCAGCCGCGGGTCCTCCCACAGATCCCGGTACTTGGCCGCGGTGATCAGCTCGGCCATGCCGTTCATCTGCATCGCCCCGTCCCCGACCAGCGCGATCGCCGGCCGGTCCGGATGCGCGAACTTCGCGCCGATCGCGTACGGCACCCCGGGGCCCATCGTCGCCAGCGTGCCGGACAGCGACGCGCGCATGCCGGGACGCATGGTCAGGTGCCGGGCGTACCAGTTGGCGGTGGAACCGGAGTCCGAGGTGACGATCGCGTTGTCGGGCAGCAGCGGGTCGAGGGCGTGGGCCACGTACTCCGGGTTGATCGGGTCGGCCGACTGCTGGGCCCGCCGCTCCATCACCTCGCGCCAGCGCGTGACGTTGCCGCACACCGTGTCGAACCACTCGCGCCCGCCGCGCTCCACGTCCAGCATCGGGATCAGCCGCTGCAGCGTCGCCTTCGCGTCGCCGACGAGGTTCACCTCGTACGGATAACGCATTCCGATCATGTGCGGGTCGATGTCGATCTGCACGCCCCGCGCCTTGCCGAATTCCGGCAGGAACTGCGTGTACGGGAACGACGAGCCGATGGTCAGCAGGGTGTCGCAGTCCCGCATGAGTTCGTACGACGGCCGCGTGCCCAGCAGGCCGATCGAGCCGGTGACGTACGGGAGTTCGTCGCTCAGCGCGTCCTTGCCGAGCAGCGCCTTGGCGACGCCCGCGCCCAGCAGCTCGGCGATCCGCTCCACCTCGGCCCGCGCTCCGGCCGCGCCCTGACCGATCAGAATGGCGGGCTTGGTACCGGAGTTGAGGATCTCCGCGGCCCGCTCCAGGGACTCCTGGGTCGGAACCGCCGTCCAGTCGCTGCGGTCCAGGCTGGAGGGGACCATCTTGAACTCGTGGGTGGGCGCCGAGTAGTCGAGCTCCTGCACGTCCCCTGGGATGATGATCGCCGTGGGACAACGGCGGGCGTACGCGGTGCGGATCGCCCGGTCCAGGACGTTCGGCAGCTGCTCGGGGACCGTCACCGTCTCCACGAACTCCGAGGCGACGTCCTTGAACAGGGTGTGCAGGTCCACCTCCTGCTGGTACGAACCGCCCATCGCGGTGCGGTGCGTCTGGCCGACGATCGCCAGCACCGGCACATGGTCCAGCTTGGCGTCGTACAGACCGTTGAGCAGGTGGATCGCGCCGGGGCCCGAGGTCGCCGCGCACACTCCGATACGGCCGCTGAACTTGGCGTAACCGACCGCCTCGAACGCGGACATCTCCTCGTGCCGGGACTGCACGAACCGTGGCTGGTTGTCGGCCCGGCCCCAGGCCGCCAGCAGACCGTTGATGCCGTCGCCCGGATAGCCGAAGACATGGTCCACACCCCACTCGCGCAGTCGTTCGAGGATGTGATCGGACACCTTGGTGCTCATGGGCTGACCTCCCGATTGGATGGCACAGGCAGCAGCCTTACGAGTCACCCTGCACGGCCCTGGAAAACCTGCCCCTGGTTTGCCGCAGGGGGCCGGGGGCAGGCGCGTGACAGTGCTTCGGACCGGAGGCACGTGTGGGGGAGCGGCGCCCGGCCGCGCCGGCCGCGCCCGTCCGAACGTGGATGCGCTCTCCTGTCGATCGTCCAACCCAGAGCATCATCAAGGGAGTTGCGACGCACATGCCCACTCCAGTGAGCGCGAAGCACCACCCGCACGACGACGCACCCGACACCGCGGACTCCTTCCGCAGGCTCGCCGGACTTCCCCCGGGGCCCGAGCGCGACGCCCTGCGCGGCCAGATCGTCGAGGCATGGCTGCCCATGGCGGACCGGCTCGCCGGCCGTTTCCGCAGCCGCGGCGAGAGCTTCGACGACCTGCGCCAGGTAGCGGCCCTCGGCCTGGTCAAGGCCGTCGACCGCTACGACCCCGCGCGCGGCAACGCCTTCGAGAGCTACGCCGTCCCCACCATCACCGGCGAGATCAAGCGGCACTTCCGCGACCACATGTGGACCCTGCACGTGCCGCGCCGGGTCCAGGACCTGCGCAACCGCGTCCGCTTCGCCGCCCAGGACCTCGCCCAGACCATCCCGGGGCGCAGGCCCACCGTCGCCGAGATCGCCGAGCACGCGAGCATGAGCGAGGAGGACGTCCTGGTGGGCCTCGAGGCCCTGGAGAGCTTCACCGCCCTCTCACTCGACGCCGAACTGCCCGGCAGCGAGGACGGCTACTCGCTCGCGGACGCCCTCGGCTCGTCCGACCCCGCACTGGACACGGTCGTCGACCGCGAGTCCGTCAAGCCACGGCTGGCCGCGCTGCCCGAGCGGGAGCGCGCCATCCTCTACATGCGTTTCTTCGGCGACATGACCCAGAGCCGGATCGCCGAGCAGCTGGGCATCTCCCAGATGCACGTGTCCCGCCTGATCAGCCGCTGCTGCGGACGGCTTCGTGAGCAGATCATGCGGGACGCCGCCGCGTGAGCGCACCGCTCTGAGGGAGCGCCCCAGGCGCCCCGCGCCCTGGCGCCCCCGCGCCCCGGCGTCACCCACTCGGCCCCGCCCGTCCCGCCAATGGCGTCCGGCCGCGCGCGGGACGGGCAGGGCCGGGCTGTGATGGCTGTGGGTGCGACCGTCGTGCCCTCGGTCCAGTCGTCGTCACCTCCGGTCGTCGTCACCCGACGCCCGACGACGGGCCCCGCAGCCGTCGGCCGAAGGAGTCCACCCCATGCGCCGCACCGCCCGTCTCCGGGCCCTGTCCGTCGTCCTGCCCGTGCTCGGGATCACCCTGGGCGTCGCCCCGCCGAACGCCTTCGCGGAACCGGCCGCCGAGGTCAGCCCGAGCAGTGTCCAGCCGGGCGGCAGCGTCACCGTGTCCGTCTCCTGCGATCCCGGTACCGGGACGCCGCCCGCCACCGTCGACGCCACCTCGGAGGCCTTCGAGACGGGGACCGTACGGCTGCAGCTGGTGCCCGGCAACGACGACAAGGCGTCCGGCCCCGCCTACAGCGGCACCGCGCGCATCGCCGCCGACCAGGAACTCCAGGAAGGTGCCGGCGGCGTCGGCCCGGACTCCGCGTGGACCGTCGACGGCACCTGCCCGACCGCGGACCGCGCACCGGGCCAGGCCTGGAGCGCCACCTTCACCGTCACCCGCGGCGCCGCCACCGGCAGCAGTCACCGCCCGTGCACCGAGCCGCGTACCGAGCCCCGTGCCGAGCCGAGCACCGAGCCCCGCACGGAGCCGCGCACCGAGAGCTGCGACACCGCGGTCGTCCAGAGGCCGGTCCACGCCGGTCAGGGCGGCAGCTTCACCGACTCCGTGCCCGCTCTGGCCACCGGCGCCCTGCTGATCGCGGGCGCCGCCGCGGGCGCCGTCTACAGGCTGCGCCGCAAGTCCCCCGTGGCGGACGCCTGAGACGAAACGTCAGCTCCGTGTGACGGGCGCAACCCGCAGGGGCGGCCATGGCAGGGCGGCACCGTGGGTACTCAGAGCGCGAGGAGCGCGCCAGGCGCGAGAACACGAGACGGCGGACCGGACGAGCCACCGGACAGCGCCTTACGGAGGTGACCGATGCGGACCGACCCGGAGGGCCACGGCCCCGTCCGCTACGGCCCTCCGCTGCCCGACGACGGGCTGCCCGTACTGCCCGAACTCACCGCCGTCCTCGCCGCCGCGGCGGCCCGCCCCCGCGCCGAACCGGTCGGCGGCGGCACACCGCTCCTGGAGGCCGCCTGCGACTACGCGGACCGGCGCGGCCTGCCCGCCGGACCCGACCACGTGGCCGCCGCCCCCGGCGCCCCCGCCCTCCTGCTCGCCCTGACCGCCGCGCTCGGCGGCGACGTCCTGGTGCCCCGCCCCTGCGCCGCCTGGTGGGCGCCGTACGCCCGCCTGCTGGGACGACCCGTCTTCCACGTGGCGACACCGGCCGAGTGCGGCGGCGTCCCGGATCCGTACGCCCTTCTGGAGACCGTGCGCCGTGTGCGTGCCGAGGGCGGTGATCCCCGGCTGCTGGTGCTGTCCGTCGCCGACGACCCCACCGCCACCGTCGCCCCGCCCGAGGTGCTGCACGAGACCGTCGAGGCCGCCGCGAGCGAGGGCCTGCACCTGGTCAGCGACGAGACCTGGCGCGACACCGTGCACGCCCCGCACGAGACGGTCTGGCTCAGCCCCGCCGAGATGCTCCCCGACCGGGTCACCGTCGTCACCGACCTGGCGGGCAGCCTGCTCCCGACCGGCTGGCCGGCCGCCTTCGCCCGCTTCCCGGCGAACGGCGACGGCAACGGCCTCCACGCACGCGTGCTGGACATCCTGACCGCCCTCGGCGCCCGCATCGCCGCCCCGGTCGCCGCGGCCGCCGCCCACGCCCTCACCGAGCCCGAACCGGTCACCGCCCACCGCGCCGCCGTAGGACATCTCCACGCGCGCGTGGCCGCCGCGGCACACGCCGCCGTCGTGGGCGCGGGCGCCCTCTCCCGGCCACCGCGGGCCGGCCGCCACCTCTACGTCGACCTCGGCCCACTGCGCCCCGCGCTCACCGCGCGCGGTGTCGGGGACGCCCAGGACCTGGAGGACTTCCTCACCGCCCGGCTCGGCATGCCCGCACCCGGCGGCCACCGCTTCGGCGACGACCTCGGCGCGCTGCGCGTACGCCTGTCCACCGGCCCCCTGCTCGGCGGCTCCGACGCGGAACGCGCGGAATGCCTCACCGCACCCGCACCGTTGGAACTGCCACACGTGCAACGCGCGTTGAACACCCTGGGGTCGGTCTTCGACGACCTCCGCGACGACGCTCAGCGATGGGAGCCTCCTCGATGACGCAGCAGTCCGAGTCGACCACCACCGCCCGAGTGGCCGACGAGCCCTCGGCCCCCTCCTTCGCGCCCCCGTCCCCGCCGCTCGCCGAACCCCGTCCGCCGGCGGAGCGCAGAGTGTGGCCGCGGTCCTTCCACGACCGTCTGACCGCCCCGCTGCCCGGCCTCAAGGCCATGGCCCGCTTCGCCCGCGAGGGCGCTGTACGCCCCGGACCCGAGGGCCTCGCCGACATCCCGAACCTGCCCTACGCGCCCGCCCCGATCCCCGCCGTCGACGCCCGCACGGTCGCCGTCTCCTGGGCGGGACACGCCAGTTGGGTGGTGCGGATCGGCGGCCTGACCGTCCTCACCGACCCCGTCTGGTCCCGCCGCATCCTCGGCACCCCGGCCCGCATCACCCCGGTCGGCATCGACTGGAACGCCCTGCCGCACATCGACGCGGTCGTCATCAGCCACAACCACTACGACCACCTGGACGCCCCGACCCTGCGCCGCCTGCCGCGCGACACCCCGGTCCTCGTCCCGGCCGGCCTGGCCCGCTGGTTCCACCGCCGCCGTTTCACCGCGGTGACCGAGCTCGACTGGTGGGAGGCGACCGAACTGGGCGGTGTGCGCTTCGACTTCGTCCCCGCCCACCACTGGTCCAAGCGCTCCCTCACGGACACCTGCCGCACGCTGTGGGGCGGCTGGGTCCTCACCGCGCAGGAGGGGCAGCGCGTCTACTTCGCTGGCGACACGGGTTACGGCCACTGGTTCTCCCGCATCGGCCACCGCTATCCCGGCATCGACCTCGCCCTCCTGCCCATCGGCGCCTACGACCCCCGCTGGTGGCTCAGCGATGTGCACTGCGACCCGGAGGAGGCGGTGCGAGCGGCCCAGGACCTGGGCGCCCGCCGCATGGCCCCCATGCACTGGGCGACGTTCGTGCTGTCGGCGGAACCGGTGCTGGAACCGCTGACGAGGGTCAGGGAGGCGTGGGAGAAGGCGGGCCTGGCACGCGAGGACCTGTGGGACCTGCCGATCGGAGGCTCACGTGTGCTGGAACACCCCAACGAGCGCCCCTAGGAGGTCCCTGGGAGGCCTTCAAGAGGACGCTAGGAGCGCACCCGCTTCCACACCGTCGGCGCCGCGCTGATCGTCACGGTCAGCGCGACCGCCGCCACCACACCCTGCCAGGGCTCCTTGAACAGCGACCCGCCCAGAATCCCGATCAGCTGATACGTCACGGCCCAGGCCAGACAGGCCGGCAGATTCCCCCGAACGAACCGCCGCAACGGCCACTCGGCCATCAGACAGGCCAGCATCACCGGAATCCGCCCCGCCGGCACCAGCCGGGAAAGGACGAGGACGGCCACCCCGTGGTCGGTCAGCTTGCCCTGCGCCTGGGAGAGCCGCTCCTCCGGCGCCCGGGACCGAAGCGCCTCCAGCCACCGTGACCCGTTCTTCGACTTCATCCCGCGCCGCCCCAGCCAGTACAGGACGACGTCCCCGAGAAACGCGGCGAGGGAGGCCGTGACGAACACCAACAGCAGAGCGAGCGGCGCCGCCTGATGAAACGCCACGACGGCGGCCGAGCTCACCAGCGCCCCCGTGGGCACCACCGGTACCAACGCCCCCAGAAACACCAGCAGGAACAACGTCGGATACCCGATCGCCTGTCCGGCAGCCCCCGGTGTCGCCCCCGTGGTGGCGGCCGCGAGCCACGTCACCGCGCAACCTCCAGCCGCACGCTCTCCCCGTGCTCCAGCCGGTGCACATCCACGCCCGGCGCGAACTCCGCCGCCAGCCGCACGAACTCCGCACCCGGCGCATGGAACTCGTGCGGCCGCACCGCGTCCATCCCGATCGGCCAGTACGTCCCGTAGTGCACCGGCACCGCACTGCGCGGCGCCAACCGGGCCAGCGCCTGGGCCGCACGCCCGGCGTCGAGGTGCCCCTCCCCGAGATACGGCCCCCACCCGCCGACCGGCAGCAACGCCACGTCGACCGGCCCGACCTCCTTGGCCATGTCGTCGAACAGCCCGGTGTCCCCGGCGAAGTACGTCCGCGCCGAGCCCTCGACGACGAAACCGAGCGCGGGGGAGCGGTGCGGCCCGACCGGCAGCCGGCGCCCGTCGTGCCAGGCAGGGACCACGCGTATCAGGAGGTCGCCGACGCGCCGCTCGTCGCCGGGAGCCACTTCGTCAACTCGCAAATGGGAGAGCCGGCGCAGTCCCGGCACCTGGCGTGGTGCGCCCCGGGGCACGAGCAGGCGCGTGCCCGGCTCCAGCCGTGCCAGCGAGGGAACGTGCAGGTGGTCGGCGTGCAGATGGGAGACGAGGACCACGTCCGCGCGCCGGGCGCCGGGCGGCGGTACGGCACCGCGGCGCCGGCGCAGATGGGCGAGCCGGCGGGCGAACAGAGGGTCGGTGAGCACACGTACGTCCGAATCCGTGACCGTGCAGGTGGCGTGCCCCCACCAGGTGATCTCCACCGGCACCTCTTTGCCTCCTTCGCGCGACTCCCCGAAGCCTACGGGCTGGAGTAGGGTCGGCGGCGAAACCCGGAGGTGAGGGGGACACCATGGGAGCGGTTCATGTCACGGCGATCGCGAGTCTGACGCCGCTGGAGGAGCTGGACGCCGACCCCTTCCTGGTGGACTCCCGCAGCCAGCACGCGATGTGTGCGCGCTGGGCCGCGGAGCGGGGGTACACCGTGCGGCGCGAGCTGCTGGTGCGGGGCCTCAGGGCCGACCACTGCGTGCTGTGGGACGGGGTGCGGGCGGGACGGGATCTCTTCGTGGCCCCGAGCCGCAGGGTCCTGGAGAGCGCCCTGTCCTCCGTCGAGGAGTTCACCGCCGAGTGCGCCCGCCGCGGGGTACGGGTCGAGACGGTGGGCTTCGCGGAGCCCCTCTACGACGCCCAGATGAAGGCCAGCGTGCATCGCAGGCTGTCGATGCCGACGGCGGGATACGACGGCCGTTAGCCACCCGTATGACACGCTGGTCCCAGCGCCCGCACCGACGACGGGCCGGGACGGTGAGGTGTACGGGGCGTGCGTGCAGGGCGTTGGCGGCGGGTGGCCAGTCAGGTCGGGCGGAGCGTCACGGTATGGGTCGTCTCGACCCTGACGATGCTGGTCCTTGCGGGCATCCTGCCGGACTTCCGGCTCCAGTCCCCGACCGGTGACAGCGCGACCCGGATCGCGGTCACGGCGGCGTTCGGCGCCGGAGCCTTCGGTGTGCTGTCGGCCGTCGTGTGGCCGCTGCTCGTACGGCTGTTCCTGCTCGTGCCGACCCTGGTGCTCGGACTCCTCGTCTTCTTCCTCAACGGGGCGCTGCTGCTGCTCGCCCTGCGCCTGAACCCCGCAGAGCGCGGCGACGCCGCCCCGGAGACCGCGGTCGTGGTGGCCGCCGTGATGTCCGCGGTCGCCTCCGCCACCGGCGGTGCCCTCGCGGTGCGCGACGACGACGCCTACCGGCGCCGCCTGTACCGGCTCGCCGACCGACGCCGCAGAGGCGGCCCGGTGGGTCCGGCCGGCCCCGGCACGGTCTTCCTCCAGCTCGACGGAGTGGGCCACGACGTCCTGCTGGCCGCGGTCGGCAACGGCCTGATGCCCACGATCGCCCGCTGGCTGGGCCAGGGCGACAAGCCCGGCCGCGCGGCACGCCCCACCCACCGGCTCACCCCCTGGCGCACCGACTGGTCCAGCCAGACCGGTGCCAGCCAGCTCGGCATCCTGCACGGCAGCAACCACGACGTCCCCGCCTTCCGCTGGTACGAGAAGGACCGCGGCGAGGTGATGGTCTGCAACCGCCCGACCAGTGCCGTCGAACTCCAGCAGCGGGCCGTGGCACAGGCGGGACACGGCGGACTCCTCGCCGTGGACGGCGCGAGCCGCGGCAACCTCTTCTCCGGCGGCGCCGAGGAACAGGCCCTCGTCCTGTCCATCGCCACCCGCCGCCGCAGCCGCGAGACCCGCTCCCGGGCCGGCTACTTCGCCTACTTCTCCGACCCGGCCAACGCCGTCCGCACCGCCATGTCGTTCCTCGCCGAGGTCGGCCGCGAGATCGGCCAGTCGACCCGCACCCGGATACGCAAGGAGCGTCCCCGGGTGGGCCGCGGGGGCCTGTACCCGCTCGTCCGCGCCTTCGCGACCGTCGTGGAACGCGACGTCGTGGTCGCCGCCGTCATGGGGGACATGCTCGCCGGGCGTACGGCCGTCTACGCCGACCTCGTCGCCTACGACGAGGTCGCCCACCACTCCGGGCCGACGAGCCGGGACGCCGCGAAGGTACTGGAGCGCCTGGACCGCTCGCTCGCGCTGATCGAGAACGTCGCCGAACACGCCCCGCGTCCGTACCGGATCGTCGTCCTCTCCGACCACGGCCAGAGCCCCGGCGAGACCTTCCGCACCCGCTACGGGCTCACCCTCGGCGACCTGGTCCGGGCCGGCTGCGGGCTGCCCGTGTCGCGCAAGGCGGAGCGCACCCACAGCGGGGCCGAGGCCCGCGCCGCCGTCCGTGCCGCGCTGCGCCGGCCGGGCAAGGAGGGGCGCGAGCAGTACCGGCCCGCGCGTGACTCCGAGCCGATCGTGCTGGCCTCCGGCAACCTCGGCCTGGTCTCCTTCCCGGACGTGCATCACCGGATGAGCAAGGAGGAGATGGACGCGAGGCACCCGGCTCTGCTGGCCACTCTCGCCAACCATCCCGGTGTCGGCTTCCTCCTGGTGCGCAGCGAGGAGCACGGTGGGGTGGTGCTGGGGCCGTTCGGCAAGGAGATCCCCCTCGACCGGCTCGACGACGATCCCGGGCCGTTGGCCGACTTCGGGCCCGGCGCGGTCGAGGCGATACGCCGTACGCACTCCTTTCCGCACACCGCCGACATCATGGTCAACTCCTGGTACGACCCGGCGGAGGGCGAGGTGCTCGCCTTCGAGGAGCAGATCGGGTCGCACGGCGGGCTGGGCGGTGCGCAGGCCAAACCGTTCCTGTTGTCGCCGCTCGCCCTGTCCGCGCCGCCCGAGCCACTCGCCGGGGCAGAGCGGGTGCACGACGTGCTGCGGAGGTGGCTCGACGAGGCCGGGGGTCCTCAAGTGCCGTTGCAGAAGCCCGAGGAGAAGGCCGCGTAGTTGTCCGGCTGCGGGCCGGTGGGGGCCGGTCGCGCACACGCGGCGGAGCCGTATATCGATACAGCCCGCTCCCCTGGTGGGTCCGGTCGGCCTGAGAAAAATCGGCTGCGTCTCTTCGGCCCGGCGCGGACACTGTTCGAGTTGCCCTTTCTCGAACACTCCCTGGAGCCACCGCTTTGCAGGCTGCCGTCACCGTGTCGCCCTCCCGTATCCCCGAGCTTCTCCTCGGCCTCGCCACCGTGCGGCCCGTCTTCGTCTGGGGCGCCCCCGGCATCGGCAAGTCGTCCCTCGTCAGGGAGTTCGCCGCCTCGCTGGGCCTGGAGTGCGTGAGCCTGATCGGTACGCAGCTCGCTCCCGAGGACCTCATCGGGGTGCCCCAGATCCGGGACGGGCGGTCGGTGTTCTGTCCGCCGGAATCCATCGCGCGCGACGAGCCGTACTGTCTCTTCCTGGACGAGCTGAACGCGGCAACGCCGGATGTGCAGAAGGCGTTCTACTCGCTGATCCTGGACCGCCGCATCGGCGACTACGAACTCCCCAAGGGCTCCATCGTCATCGGTGCCGGAAACCGGGCCACCGACAACGCCCTCGCCCGGCCCATCGCGTCCGCCCTCGTCAACCGTCTCACCCATGTCCATCTGGAGGCGTCCGCGAAGGACTGGCTGGTCTGGGCCGCCGAGAACGGCATCCACCCCTGGATCCTCGACCACCTCACCGACCGGCCCGACCACCTGTGGTCCAAGCCGCCCAAGACCGAGGAGCCCTTCTCCACGCCCCGCTCCTGGCACATGCTCTCCGACGCGCTGCACTCCTTCGGCCGGGACCTCGACGAGGAGACCCTGAAGGTGCTCGCGCACGGCACGCTGACGCCCCGGCACGCCACCGCGTTCTGCGGCTACGTCAAGATCGTGCGCAGCCGGTTCGGTATCGAGGCGATCATCAAGGGCGAGGCACGCTGGCCGAACCGCCTGGAGGACCGCGACCTGCTCTACTACCTCGCCGAGTCCTTCCGCGGCCGTCTGATCAAGGAACTCCCGGTCAGCAAGGAGCACATGTCGGCGGCCGGCCGCCAGACCGCGTACCGCGCCAAGTCGCTGCTCGTCCAGCTCGCCGAGATCTCCGTCGAGGTCGCCCAGACCGTCATCGCCTCCGACGACGACGGCAACCCCGTACTGCCGTCCTGGTTCCTCGTCGAGGCCGCCCGGGACATGCCCCGGCTGGTGGAGGCGCGGCGGTGAGCCGGAGCCCCGAAAAGAAGAAGAAGCGGGATCTCGCGGGCGAGGCGTTCGCCGAGGGAATGAGGCTGATGCGGGCCAACCCGGCGCTCGCGGCGGTCGAGTTCGACGTCTGCCGCCGGGAGGAGTGCCGGTTCGCGCCCCGGAACGGGCTCGTGGTCGTCGACTCCGACGGCAATCTCCACGCCCACCCCGACCGGCTTGCCGAGCCCGCCGCCTGGGCCTGGGCGCTCGCCCACGCCGTCCTGCACCTCGGCTTCGGGCACGTACCGGCGGTGAAGGGCGAACGCGTCCAGCCCGACCGCTTCGACCTCGCCGCCCGCTGTCTCGTCGTCAACCGCTTCCTGCTCGGCTTCCCCGTCGGCAGGGCCCCCGAGCACCTGCCCGCCTCCTACCCCGACGGCGACGAGGAGCAACTCGCCGCGCGCTGGCGGCGCGACGGCATCCCGGCCGTCCACGAACACTGCGGTACGGCGGGCCCGGACCCCGATCAGCTGCTGCTCAGGTGGGTGGGCTGGTCGCAGGCGCCCGACTGGCAGCTGGCGTTCGCCACCGCACTGACCCGGACCATGTCCGCGGCGATGGACATGGCGGGCGGCCGCCGCGACTCCCTCAGCGGAGAAGTGACCCCGCAACGCCCCTGGCAGCGGGCCCTGAGCTGGTTCATCTCCTCCTACCCGCTGCTCGGCGGCATCGCGGCCGGCATCAAGCTGGTGGCCGACGCCGAACTCGCCCGCGCCCACGGCATCGCGATCGCCGCCGTCAACGCCGAGGCCGCCGAGATCTACATCAACCCGCTGCGCCGCTTCGACGACGAGGAATGGCGGTTCATCCTCGCCCACGAGATGCTGCACGCCGCCCTGCGCCACGGCGACCGCTGCGGCACCCGCGACCCCTACCTCTTCAACATCGCCTGCGACTACGTCATCAACGGCTGGCTGACCGAGATGCGCATCGGCACCATGCCCGAGGGCCTGCTGCACGACCCCGAGCTCACCGGCCTCTCCTCCGAGGAGGTCTACGACCGCATCGCCGGCGATCTGCGCCGCATGCGCCGGCTGGCCACCCTCCGCGGCAAGGGCGCCGGCGACATCCTCGGAGGCCCGCTCGGCTCGCCCCGCGACTACGTCGACCTCGACGAGTTCTACCGCCGTGGCCTCGCCCGGGGCCTCGACCTGCACCAGCGGCAGGAGCGCGGGTTCCTGCCCGGCGGCCTGGTCGAGGAGATCCGCGCGCTCAGCCATCCGCCGCTGCCCTGGGACGCGCAACTCGCCCGCTGGTTCGACGAGTTCGTGCCCAGCCCACAGCCCGTGCGGTCCTACGCCCGTCCCTCGCGCCGTCAGTCCTCCACCCCCGACATCCCGCGCGCCGGCCACTACTTCCCGCCCGAGGAGATCGCCCGCTGCACCTTCGGCGTGGTCCTGGACACCTCCGGGTCGATGAACCGCACCCTGCTCGGCAAGGCACTCGGTGCGATCGCCTCGTACGCCGAGGCCCGGGACGTCCCCGCCGCCCGGGTCGTGTTCTGCGACGCGGCCCCGCACGACGCCGGCTATCTGCCCGTCACCGAGATCGCCGAGCGGGTCCGGGTGCACGGCCGCGGCGGCACCGTCCTGCAGCCCGGCATCGACCTGCTGCACCGCGCCGACGACTTCCCCGCGAGCGCGCCCGTGCTGGTGATCACCGACGGCTGGTGCGACGTACTGCGCGTCCGGCGCGAGCACGCCTATCTGATCCCGCAGGGGGCCAGACTGCCGTTCACCGCACGGGGGCCGGTCTTCCGCGTGAGCTGAGCCGTAGTGTGATCGGATGGTTCCCGTACACCCCCGTCAGCGGGACCACACGAAAGGACTGACCGTGGCCACCACGCGCTCCGCACACACCGTCTGGGAAGGCAACCTCCTCGAGGGGAGCGGTGTCGTCAACTTCGACTCCTCAGGTGCCATCGAGGCACAGCCGGTCACGTGGGCCTCGCGCTCCCAGGACGCCAACGGCAAGACCAGCCCCGAGGAGCTGATCGCCGCCGCGCACTCCAGCTGCTTCTCGATGGCGCTGTCGCACGCCCTGGCCGGCGCGGGCACCCCGCCCACCAAGCTCGTCACCTCCGCCGACGTCTCCTTCCAGCCGGGCGAGGGCATCACGGGCATCCACCTGACCGTCGAGGGCACCGTGCCGGGCCTGGACGAGGAGGGCTTCGCCGCCGCCGCGGACGACGCCAAGGCCAACTGCCCGGTCAGTCAGGCCCTGAAGTCCGTCCCGATCACCCTGGACGCGAAGCTCGCCTGAACCCGAAGGCACCAGGTCGCGCAGGCCGCCCGCCAGGGGCGGTCTGCGCGCGGCGCGGTTCGGGGATCGGTTCGGTGGTGCGGGAGGAACGCGATGACTGTGGGAACGGCCGGCGGTACGGCGGCACTCGACTCCGGCACCCGTGAACTCACCCGTGTCGTCGTGCTGTTCAGCCTCACCGGCAGCCTGGACCCGGGACAGCCCTCGCTGGGCAGCCTCGTCGACAGATTCGACTTCGGCCGCTTCGCCCTGCACCTGAAGTCCAGCGAGGCGGTGCTGCCCGTACCGGTGCTCGTCGAGGACGTGGCACCCGGGGAACTGCGGCTGCCGCACGGCGACCACGGACTCGAGCTCGCGTCCGTCGAGATCGCCGTCCTCGCCACCCCGCGCGGGGACATCACCCTGGCCCTGGACTGTGGATTCGCCGGACAGACGCCTCCTGCCGCCCTCGCGGCGTGGCTCGCCGACACCTGCTTCGACCGGGACCGGATCACCCTCGGCACCAGCGCCCTGCTCGACTCGCTGGGCCGACGGCTCACCCCGCGGGAACCGCTCGCCTTCGGCCAGAACGTCCACCAACTGGTCTTTCCCGGCGGCGACTTGGCGAACGACCTGCTGGGCCCCGACGAGACCCGCCTTCCCACCCTGCTGACCGAGATCGTGTACCGCGGCCGGCTGTCCACGTCCGAGCCGCCCCACCTCCACAGGAACGGCCGCACGCTCTCCGCGCACGGCCGCGGGGTCTCCGTCCACGCCGGCTGGGCCGGGCACGTGGAGAACGGCCTGATCCTGGTCGCCGTCGGCATGATCTCCGCCCTCGCCGTCCTCCAGCGCACCCGGCTGGCCGCCTTCGAGACCATGCGCGCCAACGAACGGGCCGCGGCCGAGTCGCCGTACGAGATCCGCAGGCTGATCTCCCGGCTCTCCGACGGGGTGAACGAACTCCAGCTGGACCTGGCCTTCGGCGTCGAGGCGTACGTCGACAGCCTGCTGATCCCCGAGATGGTCATGGAGACATTCCAGTCCTCGCTGCGCGACGCGCTCGGCATCCCCGAGAGTCTGGACAACTCCGCCAGGATGGTCGAGCGTCTTACCTCGGTGATCAGCGCCCGCTCGGCCGCTCTGCAGGCCCAGCTCGCCGAGCGCGACGACCGCAGGGACCGTACGGTGTCGGCGCTCGTCGCGGTGGCCACCGGCATCGCTCTGCCGCCGACGCTGCTGCTGGCGTTCTTCGGGGCCAACGCGTCCAACGTGGACGATCGGCGGTCCCTCTTCGACGCCCACTACCTCCCGGCCTACCTGCTGGCCTGGCTTCCCTTCATCGCCCTCGCCGTGATCGGATACCTCCTGCTCAGGCGGGTCAGCAGGCGCTCCGGCGCGCTGCTGGCGACCCCGACGGCCGCCCCGGTGCCCGCACCGCGGTCGCCGTCCCGTCCCCCGTCCGGAAGCTGAGAGCCGTATGCCACGACGTCCCGCGGTCTCCGCCCACCGGGGCGGATCCGAGCGTGCCGGCGCCGCGACCTGGGAGGCCTACGAGGACGCGATCCGGTCCGGGGCGGAGTACGTCGAGTTCGACGTCCGGCGTACGGCGGACGGGGTCTTCGTCGTCCACCACGACCCCCGCGTGGGGCACACCGGCCCGCTTCTCAGCGAGATCAGCCACGCCGAGCTCAGTGAACGGTCCGGTCGTCGCGTGCCGGTCGTCGACGAGGTGATGTCCCTGATCGCAGGGAAGCTGGTCGGACATCTGGACCTGAAGGAGAGCGGCTACGAGCACGAGCTGATCGACCGGGCGGTCGCCCTGCTCGGCGCGGACGGATTCGTCGCCACGACCCTGGAGGACCGTTCCGTCGCGGCCATCGCACAAGCCTTCCCGCGCGTGCGCACCGCCCTGTCGCTGGGCCGCGACCGCAGGGAGATCGCCCGGGCCCGCCTCGCCGGCACCCGGCTCAGCGAGCTGCTGCCGATGCGCCGGGTGCGCGCCTGCGGGGCGAGCGGAGTGGCCGTGCACCAACGGCTGGCCCGCGCCAACGTGCTGCGCGCGGCGGCCCGGCACGACCTGTTCACCATGGTCTGGACCGTCAACGACGACACCCTGATGCGGGCGTTTCTCGGCCATCCACGCGTCGACGTCCTGATCACCGACCGGCCGCGACGGGCCGTCGCACTGCGCGGGGAGCCGCACGAGGAGCGTCCGCCGGGGTACTCGTCCCACTGAGCGGGGCCATCCCGCGCCATTGACAAGAGCGCACTCAAGTTTTGTGCTGGAGTGCGGGACGGCTCCCTGGTGGACATTCCTGGGCGGAAGGGGACAGCGATGGGACGTGCGGTCGGGATCGATCTCGGGACCACGAACTCGGTGGTCGCCGTGCTGGAGGGCGGTGAACCCACCGTTGTCGCCAACGCGGAGGGGGCCAGGACCACACCGTCGGTCGTGGCCTTCGCGAAGAACGGCGAAGTGCTGGTGGGCGAGGTCGCCAAGCGGCAGGCCGTGACCAACGTCGAGCGCACCGCGCGCTCCGTGAAGCGGTACATGGGCGACGGGAGCTGGCGCTTCCCGGACCAGGGCTCCATCGACGGCATCCGGTACCGGGCGCAGGAACTGTCGGCGCGGGTGCTGCAGAAGCTGAAGCGGGACGCCGAGTCCTATCTCGGCGAGGACGTCACCGACGCTGTGATCACGGTGCCCGCCTACTTCGACGACTCCCAGCGACAGGCCACCAAGGAGGCCGGGGAGATCGCTGGGCTCAAGGTCCTGAGGATCATCAACGAACCCACGGCGGCCGCGCTCGCCTACGGCCTGGACCGGGGCGAGGAGCAGACGGTCCTGGTCTTCGACCTGGGCGGCGGCACCTTCGACGTGTCCCTTCTGGAGATCGGCGACGGGGTCATCGAGGTCAAGGCGACCAACGGCGACACACACCTGGGCGGCGACGACTGGGACCAGCGGGTCGTCGAGCACCTCGTGAAGAAGTTCCAGGGGCAGTACGGCGTCGACCTCGGCAAGGACAAGATGGCGCTGCAGCGGCTGCGCGAGGGGGCCGAGAAGGCGAAGATCGAGCTGTCGTCGTCCTCCGAGACCACGATCAACCTGCCCTACATCACCGCCTCCGCCGAGGGGCCCCTGCACCTCGACGAGAAGCTGACCCGCGCCCAGTTCCAGGAGCTCACCGCCGATCTGCTCGACCGCTGCAAGACCCCCTTCCACCAGGCGGTCAAGGACGCCGGCATCAAGCTCGCCGCGATCGACCACGTGATCCTCGTCGGCGGCTCCACTCGGATGCCCGCGGTCACGGAACTCGTCAAGGAGCTCACGGGCAAGGACCCGCACAAGGGAGTCAACCCGGACGAGGTCGTGGCGGTCGGCGCGGCGCTCCAGGCGGGCGTCATCCGCGGCGACGTCAAGGACGTGCTCCTCCTCGACGTCACCCCGCTGTCCCTGGGGATCGAGACCAAGGGCGGCATCATGACGAAGCTCATCGAGCGCAACACCACGATCCCCACCCGCCGTTCGGAGATCTTCACCACCGCGACCGACAACCAGCCCTCGGTCGGCATCCAGGTCTACCAGGGGGAACGCGAGATCGCCGCGTACAACAAGAAACTCGGCGTCTTCGACCTGACCGGTCTGCCGCCCGCCCCGCGAGGCGTTCCCCAGATCGAGGTCGCGTTCGACATCGACGCGAACGGGATCATGCACGTCTCGGCGAAGGACCTCGCGACCGGGCGCGAACAGAAGATGACGGTCACCGGCGGATCGGCGCTGCCCAAGGACGACATCGACCGCATGATGCGCGAGGCCGAGCAGTACGCCGAGGAGGACCGCAACCGCCGCGAGGCCGCCGAGACCCGTAACCAGGCCGAGCAACTCGTCTACCAGACCGAGAAGTTCGTCCGGGAGAACGCCGACAAGGTCCCCGCCGACACGAAGACGGAGGTCGAGTCGGCGGTCGCGGACCTGAAGCGGCTCCTGGAGGAGAACGCCGACACCAACACCCTCCGGGGCGGCGTCGAGCAACTCGCCTCCGTCAGCCAGAAGATGGGCCAGGCGATGTACGCCCAGGCCCAGCAGCAGCCCCCGCAGGACGAACCGGCCTCACCGCAACAGGAGGAGGAGGGCGTGGTCGACGCGGAGATCGTCGACGACGAGAAGGACCAGAAGGGCGGGGCCGCCTGAGGTCGTCATGGGTGCGTCCCGGCCCCGGCGGTCGGCAGCGTGGCGCACACGGCGTCGAGGACCGTCGCGTACGGCGTGCCGAAGTCGGTGAGCCGGGAACGGAGTTGCTCCAGAGCGTCGCGGTGCTCGGTGAGCAGGTCGAGGTCCCCGGTGCGGGCCGCGAACTCCAGCACCGAGGGCAGGAAGTCCGGCAGTTCCGCACCGGTGAACTCCAGCCCGGCGGCCCGGTAGACCTCCTTGAACCGCATCAGTGACATCCCGCGCCGCGTGTCCCCGTCCTGCCACGAGCTCAGATACAGACTGTGCCGGCTCCCGAAGTCGAAGACCTGGACGTAGTGCGCCGCCAGTTCCCGCGCGGGCGTCACCGCCGCGTGGTCGACGAACTCCCGCAGCTGCGGAGCCGCCTCACGCAGCAGCGGCAGCCGCGCGCGGAAGTCGCCGTCGGGATACGTCAGGCAGAGCGCCGCCGCCTGGTACAGCACCGCGTCCGAGGGCATCGGACCTCCTCAGCGTCGTCCCGCGGTCGCGGCGGTGCCCGGTGTCGGTCACGTGCGCTCCCTCGGCCTGCCCGTGGCTGCTTCGAACCTAGGGCGGGGCGCGGGAGCGCACCCTTTACCGGCACCCGTACGGGTCAGACCTTGCGCGCGACCCCCGCGTACACCGGCACGATGCCCTCCGCCTGGGCCGCCACGTCCTGCGGACCCGGACGCCAGCCCGACACCGGGATCACCCCGGGGCCGAGCAGCTCCAGACCGTCGAAGAAGCGGGAGAACTCGGCGAGCGAGCGGGGGAAGAAGGGGGTGCCGGTGCGGCGGAACTGCTCGGCGGCCTTCTCGATGGCCTCGGGGCTCAGATCGGGCGTGACCTGCGAGAGGATCACGAAGCTGCCCGGGGCGAGCTCGGCGACGTACCGCTTGAGCAGCCCGTACGCGTCGTCGTCCAGGTAGTGGGTGAGCGCCACCAGGGACAGCGCGACCGGCTCCGAGAAGTCCAGGGTCTCGGCGGCCGACCGCAGGATGGTGTCCGGGTCGCGGACGTCAGCGTGCACATAGTCCGTGGCGCCCTCAGGGGTGCTGTGCAGCAGGGCCTGCGCGTGCCTCAGGACGATCGGGTCGTTGTCCGCGTACACGACCTTCGACTCCGGGGCGATCTCCTGTGCCACCTGGTGCAGATTGGGCTCGGTGGGGATTCCGGTGCCGATGTCGAGGAACTGGCGGACACCGGCCTCCGCGGCCGTCCGCACCGCCCGCTGCATGAAGCGGCGGTTGGCACGCGCCCCGCGCACCACGGTGGCGTCCACCTCGAGGATCCTGCGGGCCAGTGCCTCGTCCACCGGGTAGTTGTCCTTGCCACCCAGCCACCAGTCGTACACCCGCGCCGGGTGCGGGCGGCTCGTGTCGATTCCGGGTGCGTCGGATCCGGTCATGCGGTGTCCTCTCCCCTGTGATGCCGTCGGTGGTGCGCGTGGCGTGTGGTCGTGCCGCCCCGCTCAGAAGTCCTCGCGGCGCTCCCGCAGCAGCTTCTTCGTACGCTCGGCCGACGCGGCCCGCGCCGACATGTGGTCCAGGACCTCCAGGTGCGTGGCGACCTCCTGACGGGAGTCGAGATACAGCGCACCGGTCAGGTACTCGGTGAAGACCAGGTCGGGCAGCTCCGGCTCGGAGAAGCGGAACAGGGAGAAGGGCGCGTACGTCCCCGGGTGCGGGCCGTCCTCGAACTCGCACACCTGGAGCGTGACCCGGTCGCGCTCGGCGAACTCCAGGAGCTTGTCGAGCTGCTCGCGCATCACCCCGGAGCGGATGCTCACCGGGCGACGCAGCACCGTCTCGTCCATGATCACCCACAGATGGGGCGCGTTCGGGCGCTCCAGCAGCTGCTGCCGGGCCATGCGCAGCGACACATGCCGCTCCAGCGACTCAGGACCCGCGTGCCCGATGGTCCCGGCCGCCATGACGGCACGCGCGTAGTCCTCGGTCTGCAGCAGTCCGGGCACGAAGTGCGGCTCGTAGGACCGGATGATCCCGGCCGCGCCCTCGAGGCTCACGTACAGGCTGAACCACTCGGGCAGCACGTCGTGGAACCGCTGCCACCAGCCCGGTCTGTTCGCCTCCTCGGCCAGCCGGACGAAGGTCTCGACCTGTTCCCCGGGCACGCCGTACGTCTCCAGGAGCACCTGGACATACGGGATCTTCAGGGCGACCTCGGCCATCTCTATGCGCCGTACGGTCGCGGGGGCCACCCGCAGTACCCGCGCGGCCTCCTCGCGCTTGAGGCCGGCCGCCTCCCGCAGCTCCTGAAGCCGTCTGCCGAGCACCACCTGGCCCACTGTCGGCGCAGGTCGCCGCTCACTCACGCCACGCCTCCCCTACGCGTCGAAGCTTGCGTGCAGTGTGCCATGCTCCCAGGCCGGTCTCACCGGTCACGACCGCTTCCCTCAATTACCTCCCGCGTAATCGACCGGGAGCCGGGCGGCCGGGATCGTGGTGGTCACGGGTTCCGGGCCGGCGCACTCCGGTCCGGGGCCCTCCCCGCGCCCCGTCAGGGCAGCAGGGAGTGAAGGTACTTGACCGTCGACGGGTCGGCCGGGAGGAACGTCTCGATGGCCAGCTCGGCGACGGTCACGTCCATGGGCGTGTTGAAGGTGGACGTGGAGGAGATGAACGACAGCGTCCGGCCCTCGTGCTCGATCCGCATCGGCAGCGCGAAGTACGGGACGGGATGCGTCTGTTCGGAGCCGGCGTCGGTCTCGGGGGCCGCCACCGGGTACGCCGCCACCTCCTCGTACAGCTCCCGCAGCGACTCGGAGCGGCGCAGGGCGATCTGCCGCCGCATCTGTTCCAGCAGATGGCCGCGCCACTCCCGCAGATTGCGGATGCGCGGGGCCAGGCCCTCGGGGTGCAGGGTGAGCCGCATGGTGTTGAGAGGGGGCCGGAGCAGGGACTCCGGGATGCCGTCGAGGAGCATCATGATGCCCCGGTTCGCGGCCACGACGTGGTACCCGGCGTCGAACACCAGAGCGGGGTAGGGCTCATAGCCCTGGATCAACCGCTCGATCCCCTCGCGCAGGGAGTCCAGGGACGGATCGTCCAGCGGGGTCTCCGGGAAGCGCGGGGCGTACCCCGCCGCGAGGAGCAGCGCATTGCGCTCCCTTACCGGCACGTCCAGATGCTCGGCGAGCCGCAGCACCATCTCCTCGCTCGGCCGGGAGCGTCCCGTCTCGACGAAGCTGATGTGCCGGGCGCTGGAGTCCGCCCGCAGCGCCAACTCCAGCTGACTTACCCGCCGTTGCTCCCGCCAGGCGCGCAGAAGCGGACCGACGCCCTGACCGGAGGGGGCGGCTGCAGGGGAGGCGGTAATGGTCATATGTACGACCGTAGCCGAGGAGCGGCGGACAGGGCACGGCGGCGCTCGGCAGGGCCGCGGAGGCGCAGCTGTGGCACGCTGAAGACACCCGGACCCTCAGGAAGGAGCGAGGTCATGCCCGTCGAACCCCTGTCGCAGAAGGAGATCGAGGACCGGCTCGCGGAACTGCCGGGCTGGTCCGTCGACGACGGCCGCCTCACCCGCTCGTACCGCCTCGGCACGCACTTCGCCGCGACCGCGATGGTCGTCCACATCGCCCAGGTCCAGGAGGAACTCGATCACCACTCCGACCTCACCCTCGGCTACAACACGGTCGCGCTGTCCGTGCACACCCACAGCGCGGGCGGCGCCGTCACCGCGAAGGACTTCGAGCTCGCCCAGCGGGTGGAGGCGCTCGCCCAGGGCCACGGAGCCGAGTGAGCCCGTGCTCGACGACGAGGAGGCCGACTCCCACGACGTCTCCCGCGGCGGCGAGCCCGGGCCGCCGCGGCCGCGGACGCCGTACTCGGTCCGGTCCCCGCGCACATCCGGCGGCTCCTCGACGTGGACTGCGGCACCGGGATCGTCCCCCGCAGGCTCGCGCCGCCCGGCCCGAGCCCCGGGTGCCGGCTGACGTACGGCTGGGCCCGCATGGCCGCCGTACGGCTGCCCGGCGCGGTCGTGCTCGCCGGTAGTCGTGCGCTGCCGCTCCCCGACGTGGTGTTCGACGTCGTCACCAGCGGGTGTCTGCTGCACCTCCTCGATCGACCCGAGGGCGTCCGTGCCATGGTCGCCGAGTGTGCCCGGGTCCTTACCGTTCCTGAAGACTGAGCAGGAGTGAGCCCCAGCCAGCCGCACGCCCCGAACGGTCTTGAGCGTAAGCACGCCCATGGCGAATTCCTGTGCCTCGGCACGGACGTCGAGGTGCTGGAACCCTCCGAGCTGCGTGAACGGATGGCCCGCACGATCGCCGAACTGGCCGAAAGATACGGCAACGCGGCGTCCCCGTGCGGCGACTGAGGAGCGGAACCCGTCCGTCCTCACCGCTCCGGAGGTTCACCCCGTGCAGCACCCGCACCCGCACCGCAGACGCCGAGTCCTCCTCTCGGCGACGACCGCCGCCGTGGCCCTCGTGGCCGCCGGTCTGACCGCGCTGTCGCCCGGTACGGCCGAGGCCGCCACCGCCCGCCAGGTCGAGAAACTCGATCGGGGAGTCGTCAGCGTGCACACCAGCAGCGGCAACCTGGTCAGCTGGCGCTGGCTCGGCACCGACCCGAACGACGTGTCCTTCAACGTCTACCGCGCCGGCACGAAGGTCAACTCGACCCCGGTCACCGGCTCCACGAACTACTTCCACTCCGGCGCGCCCGCCGAGGCCGACTACACCGTCCGGGCGATCGTCGGCGGTGTCGAGCAGGCGGACTCGGTCCACGCCGTCCAACTCCGCGGCGGCTACAAGGACGTTCCCATCAGCCCGCCGGCCGGCGGCACGACCCCGGACGGCGTCGCCTACACCTATGAGGCCAACGACGCGTCGGTGGCCGACCTCGACGGCGACGGGGCGCTGGACTTCGTCCTCAAGTGGCAGCCGACCAACGCCAAGGACAACTCCCAGTCCGGCTACACCGGCAACACGATCCTCGACGGCGTCAAGCTGGACGGCACCCGGCTGTGGCGGATCGACCTGGGCCGCAACATCCGTTCCGGCGCCCACTACACACAGTTCCAGGCGTACGACTACGACGGCGACGGCAAGGCCGAGGTCGCCATGAAGACGGCGGACGGTACGGTCGACGGCACCGGCGCGGTGATCGGCAGCGCGTCGGCCGACCACCGCAACTCCAGCGGCTATGTCCTGTCCGGCCCCGAGTACCTGACGATGTTCAACGGCCTGACCGGCAAGGCGATGCAGAGCGTCGACTACGTCCCGGCCCGCGGCACGGTGTCGTCGTGGGGCGACTCGTACGGCAACCGGGTCGACCGCTTCCTCGCCGGGACGGCGTACCTGGACGGCGCCCGCCCGTCGCTGATCATGGCCCGCGGCTACTACACCCGAACGGTGATCGCGGCCTGGGACTGGCGAGGCGACACCTTCACCCGCCGCTGGACCTTCGACACCAACTCCTCGACCAACAGCGGCAAGGGCTACGACGGCCAGGGCTCGCACAGTCTGTCCGTCGGGGACGTCGACAACGACGGCAAGGACGAGATCGTCTACGGGGCGATGGCGGTCGACGACAACGGCAACGGGCTGTGGACCACCAAGACGGGCCACGGCGACGCCCAGCACCTCGGCGACCTCGACCCCTCCCACGCGGGTCTCGAGTACTTCAAGGTCTCGGAGTCGGCCTCCCAGCCGGCGGAGCTGTACATCAACCCGGCGAACGGCATGGTGAACTGGAAACTGGCCGCGTGCTGCGACAACGGGCGGGGCGTCGCCGGCGACATCTGGGCCGGCAACGACGGCGCGGAGGTCTGGTCGGCCTCCGACACCTCGATCCGCGACGAGGCGGGCGCCACGAAGGGCCGCGAGCCGTCCTCGGTGAACTTCCTGTCCTGGTGGGACGGCGACACGGTCCGTGAACTCCTGGACGGCACCCACATCGACAAGTACGGCACCTCGTCGGACACCCGCCTCCTGACGGGGGCGTCGGTCCATTCCAACAACGGCACCAAGGCGACCCCGTCCCTGTCCGGCGACATCCTGGGCGACTGGCGCGAGGAAGTCGTCTGGCCGACGTCGGACAACACGGCCCTGCGGATCTACTCGACGCCGTACGAGACGACGACGAAGATCACGACCCTCCTCCACGACACGATGTACCGCACGGGCCTTGCCTGGCAGAACACGGCGTACAACCAGCCCCCGCACCCGAGCTTCTTCATCGGCAACGGGATGGCGACGGCGCCGAGGCCGACGGTGTACACGCCCTGACATGAGCGACAGGGCGGCTGCGGACAGCCGCCCTGTCCTCGGGTCAGGCCACCGTGCAGGTCTGGTCGCCCAGCTTGAACGCGGTCGGTTTTCCGTTCGTCCCCGACCAGCTCCCCGTGAAGCCGAAGCTCACGGACGAGCCCGCGGCCACGTTGGCGTTCCAGCCGACGTTCTTCGCGGTGACCGTCGAGCCCGACTGGGTGGACTCGGCGTTCCAGGTCTGGGAGATCGTCTGAGCGTTGGGGAAGGCCCAGCCGAGTGACCAGCCGGTCCAGGTGCTCGAGCCCGTGTTGCTCAGCTGGACGTCCGCCTGGAAGCCGCCCGACCACTGGTTGGTGATCTTGTACGTCACCGCGCAGGCGCCCGTGGGGGTCGGGTCCGTCGGATCCGTCGGGTCCGTCGGATCGGTGCCGCCTCCGCCGCTCGTGTCGGACGTGTCGCCGTAGATCACGCCCCGTCCGTTGGTCGAGACGTACACCCGGCCGTACACCCGCGGGTCACCGGTGATGGCCGCGCCGGTCCAACCCCACTGGTGGGCGTCATCGTTGATGCGGGTCCAGGTCGCGCCCTTGTCGGTCGAGCGGAAGATGCCGCGGACGCCACCGATCTTCGCGCTGGTGTAGAGCGTCTGGTACGACGCACCCGTGGCCGCCTTCCCGAATCCGATCGCGTCGGCCTGGTCGACGTGGGCGAGTTTCGTCCAGCTCGCGCCGGCGTCCGTGGAGTGCCACAGACCGTACGCCCCGTCGGTGGCCCCGCCCGCGAGCCAGACGTCACCCTTCACGCCGGGCAGCGCCTTGAAGCGCACGCTGTCACCGCTCGGCAGTCCGGTCGCCGCGGACGCGGTGAACGTCGCCCCGCCGTCCGTACTCACGTAGAACTTCCCGGACTTGAAGCCGTAGAAGGTCTTCGCGTCCACCCGGTCCGACTCCACGATCGCCCCGGCCGGGAGGCCGCTCGACGCCGACCAGGACGAACCGAAGCCCGTCGTGTACTGCACGCCCGTGCCGTCCGGACTCCACACGAACCGGCTGCCGTCCGAGGCGGCGGCCACCGTCCCGCCACCGCTGACGCCCGAAGGGTCGGTCCCCGCGAACCAGTTGGCCCCGTTGTCCGTCGAGAACGCGATGTGCGGGCCCGAGTCCAGATTGCCGACCCGTACGACCGTGTTGGCGTTCGTCTCGGCGAAGTCCAGACTCGTGGTCGTGGTGAAGTTCGGGGACGTGAACATCATCGACGGGACCTTGGCGAGGTCCGTGTGCCGGAAGCCGCCGACGTCTCCGAGCGCGCTCAGCAGCGGGGCGCCGGAGGGCGGTGAGGCGAGGTCGTTCACCGCGGTCTCCTCCAGGCCCTGCACCATCGGCTTGATGGCGAACTGGCCGCCGGAGTCCCAGTTCGTGAGGTTCTCCGTGCCGTAGAGCGTGGCCCCCGTGCCGTACATCATGCGGTTCGAGTTGAACGGGTCGATCTCCAGGGACTCGGTCATCCACCCGAGTTTCGGGCTCTGTTCGGGCGGTGACGGGTTCGCGCCCCAGGTCAGCCAGGGAGAGGACGAGACGTCCATCGTGTAGCGGTTCGCGCGGTTGGGGTACGACGAGTAGTCCCACGCCTTCGTCCAGGTCGCCCCGTTGTCGGTGGACCGGAAGATCTGGGTGTCGGGCCACCACGAGCTGTACGCCGTCGCCATCACCGTCCCGGGCTTCTGCCGGTCCACCGTCAGCCCGCTGAAGCCGTAGTAGGTGTCGGCCTCCGCGACCGGGCTGATGTTCGTCCAGGTGCCGGTCGCCGTCGCGTACCGCCACACCTGCCCCTTGCCACCGTCGTAGGGGCCGCCCTTGTCGCTGTAGGAGAGATACAGATAGCCGCCCGTCGCGTCCAGGACGCCCTTGTGGGCCAGGTAGCCCGTCGGCTGGCCGGCGAGCCGCGTCCAGGTCGCGCCCGCGTCCGTCGACCGGTACACCGAGTTCTGGAGGTCCGCGACGCCGACGTAGATCGCCCGGGTGGCGTTCCCGGACGTGCCCGTCGACTCGTCGAAGGTCACCCAGACGACGCCCTGGTTGTCGCTCGCGTAGCCGCTGGTGTCGCTCGGATCCTGCTGGTAGTTGCCGACGTTGGGGAAGTTCGCCACCTGCGACCAGCTGACCCCGGAGTCCGTCGACCGCCACAGCCCCTTGCCGCTCGGTGCCCCGAGATACAGCACGCTGTTCTTGTTCGGGTCCACCGCCAGCCGCTCGCCCATGCCCCGCCCCGGCATGTTGCCGCCGAGCTTGAAGGGCAGGTCGGCCTTCTGCCAGCTCGCGCCCCGGTTCGAGGAGCGCATGACCGCGCCGTTCTTCGGGTCCCAGCCGTTGGTGTACGTCCCGACGGCCGCGTACACCTTGTTCGGATCCACGGAGTCGGAGGCCAGGCTGACCACACCGGTGTGCCCCCAGTCGTCCCAGCCGACCGAGTCGAGCAGCGGCGTCCAGGTCCTGGACGACTCCTGCCAGCGGTAGGCCCCGCCGATGTCGGTTCGGGCGTACGCCAGGTTCTTCTCGGAGCGGTTGAAGACGATCCCGGGGACGAAACCGCCGCCGTCGATCCGGGCGTTCTTCCAGGTGTACGTGTCGGCGGCGAGCGAGACCTTCGCGGTGCTGTCGGCCGCCAGTGCGGGCGGGGTGCCGGCGAGCAGCCCGGCCGCGAGCGCGAGCACGGCCGTGAGGATGCGGGTTCTTCGCACGGGGGGTCCTTTCCGGGAAAGGGGGCGTAGGGGGTAAGCGCTTTCTCTGCGGTGCGAGAGTTGCCGGGCGACCCCCAGTGCGGGAGGGGGCCGCCCGGCTGTTCGGCCCCGCCGTCCGGTGGCGGAGCCTTATACGCGGAGCCTTTCAGGCGGTTCCGAGGAAACGCCGTGCACTGTGGCGCCCTTCAGGGGCGCGGGGAACTGCGCGACCAGCCACAACGGACCCGCAGTCAGAACACGGCGCAACCCGCGGAGCGCCCGGCGGGGGCTGGTTATTCGAGAAGCTCCGCGTACGACCCCATGGCCAGGGCGATGTCCGCCTGGGCCCAGAACCGGTGATAGGTGAACGACGGCACCGCGCCGCCCGCCAGATACGCCTCGATCTTCGACCAGGCCGGGTCGTCCTTGTAGAACGACCGGATGGACTCGAAGGTCGACGACGAGTTGATCGCGTCACCGTTCGGCATGGTCCCGGTCCAGCCGCTCGGGACGTACACCGAGTCGTCGAACCGGTTGTAGTCCGCCCGGCTCTCGGGCACCGCGATGCCCAGGCTGTCCTGGTAGTTGCTCCACATGCCGTCCAGCAGGGCCTTGGCCGTGGAGGCGGCCTGGGTGTCACCACTGCGGTCCGCGTAGTACGTCAGGGTCTTGGCGTACGCGGCGGCCACGCCGACATCGTTGGTGTAGTCGGCGACGGTGACGTGAAGTCCGCTGTTGGCACCGGGACTTGAGGCGTTCCAGGTGTCGGGCTGGCCCGACCACTGAAGCGTCGACGGGATCTGGTAGGTGCCGTCCGGGTTGATCGTGGTCTTGGACAGCGCCCAGTCGACCCACTTGTCGAGAACCGCCTTGGCCTGCGCGTTCCCCGTCTGCTGGTAGTACTCGGCGACCCGCTCCATCGACCACGCCTGGAAGCCGAACCACTGGTTGGACGGCGGGTCGTGGTAGACGGGCTGCTGGTCGTAGTACATGCCGTAGAAGGTCGACTTGCCGGCCGGGGGAGTCGCGTAGCGGCCCGCCCAGCTGTTCGTCGCACCGCCCGCGATCGCGCCCTCGTCGGACTGCAGCCAGCGGTAGAACTCCAGCTGCCGGCCCAGCGAGGTGTTCCAGTCCGACGCGCCCGTCGCCGACTTGGGCTTCAGGTCGGCGTAGGAGCTCAGCGCGTACGCGGCCATCGGGTTCTGGTAGCCGCCGTGCGCGTGACTGGATCCGATGCGCCAGGCCCAGCCCGCCGAGGTGTCGGTGGCGCCGCCCCAGGCGTAGTACCAGGACAGCAGGTACATCGAGGCGTCCTTGCCGGTACCGGCCGCGCAGGTGGACGGCCCGACACAGTTGCCGATCTTCTTGAAGTACTTGTCGTACATGGCGTAGCGCAGATAGTCGCCCATCTTCGCGGCCTTGCCCACGGTCGCGGAGACGTCGGAGCCCTTGCCCTGCTCATTGGCCCACTTGTCGGCCCAGTAAGCGGCCTGCACCGCACGCGCGTCGGCGTCCGGGGCGTTGGTGAACTTCCACTGCTTGGCGTAGGAGGCGTCACCGGTGAAGAGGTCCAAGTACCCGTTCTTGCCGCCGTACTTGAACTGGTCACAGGTCGGCTGCGGCACCGTCTCCCACACCGACTCCTGCGCACCGCGCTGGAAGGTGTTGATGTACGACGGCCCGGTGTCGGTCGGTCCCGCCTCGCACTTGCCGGGCGAGTTGCCGTAGCCGTAGACGTTGTCGACGTCCTGCAGCCAGTGCATGCCGTAGATGTCGTCCGTGCCGTACGCGCTCTTCAGCTCGCCCGCGATCGGGTCCGAGCCGACCGAGACCGACGAGTCGAGCTTCGCCGGGTACTCGTTCGGGGTGTCCAGCTCGGGCGCGTAGGTCGCCGGCTTGGAGGCGTTGTAGAAGGAGTTGGTCGGCTGGTCGGCGTGCGTGGGGATCATGTACTTCTCCATGATGTCCCAGGCACCGTTGAACTTGGACCAGTCGCCCGTCACCTTGCCGTACATGGCCTGGAGCCACAGGAGGTAGCTGTACGCCTCCGAGGTGGTCTCGTGGCCCTGGTCCGGCGCCTCGACGATCAGCGTCTCCACCGAGTGGTAGGGGATGCCCTCGGGGGAGAAGTAGCCGTTCGCCGGGTTGGTGATCTTGCCGTACAGATCCAGGAAGCGGGCGTTGTAGGTGCCCGTCGCCGCGATCTGGGTGACCGTCACCGAGGCCTTGGCGTGACCCGTCGCCGTCGACTCGAAGGTCGCCGCGCCGGTGCCGGAGGCGTTGCCGGTGATGGTCACCGTCTGCGCGGTGTTCCAGTTCGACGGGGTGAAGGTGAGCGAGGCCCCGCCGGTCACCGTAAGACCTGAATTGCCGCCGGTGCGGGCGGTCGTGACGGTCACGTTGGCCGAGGGCTGCGTCGACAGCTTCACGGTGTACGTGCCCGTCTTGCCCTGCTGGACGGCGAGTTGGGTGGCCGAGGCGACGACCGCGGGACCCGAGGCGACCGTGATGCCGACCGGCGTCGACTCTCCGGACGCGCCCAGGCTGTCGTACGCCTTGGCGAGCAGCGAATGACTGCCCACGGTCAAACTTGAGGCAGAGAGCGAGTACGGCGATGTCGTGTCGGTACCCAGCAGCGTGGTGTTGTCGTAGAACTCCACCTTGCTGATGGTCGCGTTGTCCGCGGCGGCGGCCGTCGCGGCGAGCGGGACCGCGTCGCCCTGGGTGTAGACCGCGCCCGCGGCCGGGCTGGTCAGCACGGTGATCGGCGGCTGGTGGGCGCCGGTGCACGAGGTGCCGTTGATCGCGAAGTTCGTCGGAGCCGCGTTGGCGCCGCTGTAGCTGAACTGCGCGCCGGTGGTGACGGCGCCGCCCGCGGCGATGTTCGCGTTGTACGTGGCGCTGTTGACCGTGACCGTCTGGCCGGACTGGGACCAGGTCCCGTTCCAGCCGTTGCTCAGCTTCTGGTTGCCCGTGTAGCCGTACGTCAGGGTCCAGCCGTTGATGGCGCCCGTGCCGCGGTTGGTGATCGTCAGGTCCGCGGTGAAACCGGAGCCCCAGTCGTTGGTCTTGTAGTCGACGCTGCACTGAACTGCAGCTGCCTGTGCGGGAGTTGAAGCCGCACTCAGCATCGCGAACGGCAGTGCCATGGCCGCCACGACAGCGGTCCACAATCGCCGGACGGCCCGGCGTCTCCTGGTGGGGGGCATTGCTGGTTCCTCCTTGTGCGGCTCGGAGAAGTCAAGGCTTGAACCAGTGGGAGCGCTCCCATAGTGGAGACGACCATTCAAGGGGTCAAGGCTCTTGAAGAGTCGAAAAGATTCGACGAACGCGGCCCAGGAAAGTCAAGTGACCCCTCTGTTCTTTGCTGTCACTTGGCGCTACCTTCCTTGACACCAGTGGGAGCGATTCCATCAGTCGACGCGTCCGTAACGGCGCGCTGATCTGCAAGGAGTCGCTCATGCGACACCCCCCGCGTTCAGTACTTGCAGCCGTTGCCGGCGCGGCCGCCCTCATCGGGTCCGTGACGGTGCCGGTGGTCACGGCGTCCGCCGCCGCCCCTGCCTGCTCGGTGGAGTACTCCGTCACCAGCCAGTGGGGCAGCGGCTTCCAGGGCGCCGTGAAAATCACCAACAACACGGCGGCCATGAGTAGTTGGAGCCTCGGCTTCGACTTCGCCGGCGGTCAGGAGCTCACCCAGGGCTGGAACGCGCGATGGTCCCAGTCCGGTACGACGGTCACCGCGGCCAGTGAGAGCTACAACGGCTCCCTGGCCACCGGAGCGAGCGTCAGCGCCGGATTCATCGCGTCCTGGTCGGGGAGCAACACCGTCCCGACCTCGTTCAAGCTCAACGGCACCAGCTGCAACACGGCTGTGGAGCCCTCGCCCACGCCGGAGCCGACGGATCCCGCGGAAAGCGGGCCCCCCGTCCTCCGCGCGTCGGGCAACAAGCTCGTGGACGCCGGCGGCGCGACCCGCCGTCTGCTCGGAGTGAACCGGTCCGGCGGCGAGTTCATGTGCGTCCAGGGCCGCGGCGTCTTCGACGGCCCGGTCGACGACGCCTCGGTGAAGGCGATCGCCGACTGGAAGGCGAACACGGTCCGCATCCCTCTCAACGAGGAGTGCTGGCTGGGCCTGTCCAACATCGACCCGGCCTACGCCGGTGCGAACTACATCAACGCCGTCAAGGGCCTGGTCGCCAAGGTCAAGGCCCACGGCATGACACCCGTGGTCGAACTGCACTGGACCCACGGGCAGTACACCGGCAACTCCGCCGGCTGCTCCGACGTGCACGCAAGCTGCCAGAAACCGATGCCCGACATGCAGTACACGCCCTCCTTCTGGGCCTCGGTTGCCAACACCTTCAAGAACGACCGCACGGTCGTCTTCGACCTGTTCAACGAGCCCTACCCGGACCGCGCCACCTCCACGACCACCCAGGCGTGGCAGTGCTGGCGGGACGGCGGCAGCTGCCCGGGCATCGGGTACGAGGTCGCCGGTATGCAGGATCTCGTCGACAGCGTCCGGGGCACCGGCGCGACCAACCTGGTCCTGGCCGGGGGGATCGCCTACTCCAACGACCTCAGCCAGTGGCTGACGTACAAACCGGCCGACCCGGCGGGCAATCTCGCCGCCGCCTGGCACGTGTACAACTTCAACACCTGCGCCGACGAGAGCTGCTGGAACTCCACGCTCGCCCCGGTGGCCGCCCAAGTCCCCCTCGTGGCAGGGGAGATCGGCGAGAACACCTGCGCGCACGGATTCATCGACCAGGTCATGAAGTGGTTCGACAGCCATGGCCTGTCGTACCTCGGCTGGACCTGGAACACCTGGGACTGCTCCTCCGGGCCGTCCCTGATCAGCGGCTACGACGGCACACCCACAGCGTTCGGCACCGGGCTGCGTGACCATCTGCGCGCCCTGAACGGATAGCACCGCCCAACGGACACCATCCGCGAACGAGAAGGAAACCCGCACTCATGAGTCGTACGAGAACAGCGCTCCTCGCTGCCCTGGCGCTCGTCGCCGGGGCCTCCGGGACCGCGCTGGCCGTGACCCCCGGCGACGCAGGCCTCGCCGCCGTCCCCTGCACCGTGGACTACAAGGTGCAGAACCAGTGGGACACCGGCTTCACGGCCGCCGTCACCGTCACCAACAACACCACGGCCAAGTCGAGTTGGTCGCTGAAGTGGGCGTACGCCGGAAACCAGAAGGTCACCAGCGGCTGGAACGCCAAGGTCAGCCAGAGCGGCACGGCCGTCACCGCGGCGAACGAGTCCTACAACGGCACCCTCGCCACCGGCGGCTCGGTCAGCTTCGGCTTCCAGGGCACCTACAGCGGCACCAACGCCGTCCCGGCCACCTTCACCCTCGACGGAGTGACCTGCAACGTCGACGGCGGCACCGATCCCACCGATCCGACCGATCCGACGGACCCCGGGAGCGGCACCAAGGTCGACAACCCGTACGCCGGCGCCAAGGTGTACGTGAATCCCGAGTGGTCCGCCAACGCCGCCGCCGAGCCGGGTGGCAGCCGCATCTCCAACCAGCCCACCGGTGTGTGGCTGGACCGGATCGCCGCGATCAACGGCACCGGCGGCAAGATGGGTCTGCGCGCCCATCTCGACGAGGCGCTGAAGCAGAAGGGCTCGGGAGAGCTCGTCGTCCAGCTGGTCATCTACGACCTGCCCGGACGCGACTGCTCGGCCCTCGCCTCCAACGGCGAACTGGGCCCGACGGAGATCGACAAGTACAAGACGCAGTACATCGACCCGATCGCGGCGATCCTCGCCGACCCGAAGTACGCCTCGCTGCGGATCGTCAACACGGTCGAGCTCGACTCGCTGCCGAACCTCGTCACCAACGTCACGCCGCGAGCCACGGCCACCGCGAACTGCGACACGATGAAGGCCAACGGCAACTACGTGAAGGGCGTCGGCTACGCGCTCAACAAGCTCGGTGACGCCGCCAACGTCTACAACTACGTGGACGCCGGGCACCACGGCTGGCTCGGCTGGGACGACAACTTCTCCGCGACCGTCCAGACGATCAAGCAGGCGGCCACTGCCGAGGGCGCCACAGTCAACGACGTGCAGGGCTTCATCACCAACACCGCCAACTACAGCGCACTGAAGGAGCAGAACTTCACCATCAACGACTCCGTGAACGGCAAGTCCGTGCGCGAGTCCAAGTGGGTGGACTGGAACCGGTACGTCGACGAGCTCTCCTACGCCCAGGCCTTCCGCCAGGAGGCCGTGAACCAGGGCTTCCCCGCGGGCGTCGGCATGCTGATCGACACCTCCCGCAACGGCTGGGGCGGCACCGCCCGACCCACCGGTCCCGGTGCCATGACGGACGTGGACACCTACGTCAACGGCGGCCGGATCGACCGGCGTATCCATGTCGGCAACTGGTGCAACCAGTCGGGGGCCGGTCTCGGTGAGCGCCCGAAGGCCAGCCCGGCCGCAGGGATCGACGCCTACGTGTGGATCAAGCCTCCGGGTGAGTCCGACGGGTCCAGCTCCGCGATCGCGAACGACGAGGGCAAGGGCTTCGACCGGATGTGCGACCCGACGTACACCGGCAACCCGCGGAACAACAACAACATGTCCGGTGCGCTGCCGAACGCTCCGCTGTCGGGGCACTGGTTCTCGGCGCAGTTCCAGGAGCTCATGAAGAACGCGTATCCGGCGCTCTAGCTGGACCGGGGTGCGGTTCGATGTGAGCTGCGGGTCCGTTGTGGCTGGTCGCGCCCGCGCGGCGGAGCCGCATGTTGATACAGACCCGCGCCCCTAAAAGAATCACCCCGCCGGGGTCTGGTCAGTTCTCCTGGGCCAGGCCCCGGCGGATCGCGAACTCCACCGCTGAATAGTCGCCGTCGGTTCTGCTCAACTCGTACGGCACCGCCGGCAGCAGGGGCGGCTGGGCCATGAAGCGGGGGCTGGTGCCGTGGTGGGGCTGGGCCGCGTGGACCAGGAAGGGGTGGCAGAGGTAGACGTCCCCCGGACTGCCGGTGGCAAGGGCGAGCGGGCGGTGTGCCGAGGCCTTGTCCACCTTCGGGCCCAACTCAAGGAAGGAGGCGCCCTGTGCGCCGTACGGCTCCAGGGCCGGCGGTACGTCGAGATGGGAGCCGATCCTGATGCGGGTCGGGGCATCGGACTCGGTGACCTCGCTGAACAGGAACAGCATCAGCAGGGCGCGGTCCCTGGAGCGCAGGTTGGTGTGGTACATGCCGGCGGGCGCGTCCTCGGGGAGGTAACTTCCCTCGATGTGCCAGCCCGCGTCGTCCGGTTCCTCCCCGTGCGGAAACCGCAAGGGGAAGGTGCCCAGTGAGTAGCGGGGCTGCCAGCGGTTCTCGCCCACCAGCAGGTCGAACGCCTCGTGCAGCACCGGAGAGTTGGCGGCCGCCGCGAACGGGCCCTGTGCCATTCCGGCCACCCAGACCACCGGATCCCTCCAGGAGGCCGGGTCCTCCGGGTCGTAGCCCGTCTCCCGCCACAGCAGCGACGCGCAGTGCTGGGCGACGCGTGGCGGGAAGGCGCCCTCGATCTTCACGAATCCGTCCTCGAGGAAGCGCTCCACCAGTTCATCGTCCATGCAGTCATCGTGGGGGACCGGCCGGGGTGGGCGCATCCCATTTTCTTTGCGCCTGCTTTGCCATGTTTTTTGCTGTCGCGGCAACATCGCTGGCCTCTTCGCGGTGCGTCGGAGCACGCTGGCCGTATCCCGAGGAGAGGCTGGCACCATGGCGCACGATCAAGGCACCCACGCTCACCATCACCACGACCACACCGACATCGACTGGTCCACGATGGCCGAGCACCTGGAGACCCAGGCGGAACTGTTCACGCCGCTGTACGAGCGGGCACTGGCCTGGCTCGGGCACAAGCAGACCGAGCCGGGGCTGATCGTCGACGCGGGCAGTGGGCCCGGGGTGCTGTCCTGTCTGCTCGCCGAGGCGTTCCCGGGGGCCCGGGTGATCGCCGTCGACGGGGCCGAACCGCTCCTCGAGCGGGCCCGGGCCCGGGCCGCGCGGCTCGGTGTCGCCGACCGCTTCGGGACGCTCGCCGGTGAACTACCCGCGGTTCTGGACGAGTTGGACTACCCCGTCGACCTCCTCTGGGCCAGTCGGAGCCTGCACCACCTCGCGGACCAGCGGTCCGGGATCGCCGCGTTCGCCGCCCGCCTGGCGCGGGGCGGCACGTTGGCGCTGATGGAGGGCGGGCTGCCCGCGCGCTTCCTGCCCCGGGACATCGGGTTCGGGCGGCCGGGGCTCCAGGCGCGGCTCGACGCACTGGAGGAGGAGCGGTTCGCGCAGATGCGGGCGGGGTTGGCCGACTCCGTCGCCGAGGTCGAGGACTGGCCCGCGCTGATGGCCTCCGCCGGGCTGCGGCACACCGGTACGCGCAGCTTCATGCTGGATCTTCCGGCGCCGACGACCGATCGGGCCCGTGCGTACATCGCCGCGTCGCTCGGGTGGCTGCGGGACGGTTTTGCCGAGCATCTGGACGCGGACGACCGTGACACGCTCGACCGGTTGCTCGATCCTGCAGATGCGGCGAGTGTGCATCGCCGGGCGGATGTGTTCGTGCTGGCGGTGCACACGGTGCACACGGCTGTGCGGACCGGTTGAGGTACTCGGTGATCAGCGCGCCCCCGACGTACCGGACACGGGAGGCAACGAAGTGCTCGGCCAGCACCCGCCGTTTCGTCTCCTCCTGCGGTGTCCGGTCCAGCGGCTGCCCCGCCGGATCCCCTACGGCGACGATCCGTTCCGTCACCAGCATGCGGGCGCGGATCACCGGGGCGGGAGCCTCGGTGCCGTAGAGGGTGCCCGACGCAGCCGGGCCGCGGTCCAGGGCCAGGTCGCGCAGCTGCCGTACCGAGCCCGGGTCGGCCAGTGACCACACCCGGCGGCGGGACGGCATGTAGACGACACCCTCGGCGTGCGTGGTACTCAGCGCCCGGCTGATCGCCGTGGCGTCGTCGGTGCGGCTCTGCGGGGTGCGCAACTGGAGGGTGACCGGTAGCAGTGCGAGCACGGCCGCGGCCATGGCGAGGCCCCGGGTCCGGCCCAGCCGGTCGAGCGCCGCGCCGACCAGGAGGGCCGTGCCGGCGTGGCCGTAGAGGACATAGCGGTCGAGGTAGAGCGGCTTCAGCGGGGTCAGCAGGATCAGCGTCAGGGCGGGCAGGATCACGAGGGGGAGGGCCAGGCGGGGCACGGGGCCGCGTCGGAGCGGGACGGCGCAGGTCAGGGCCAGTGCGCTCACTCCGGCGAAGCCCAGCAGCGCACCCGCTCCCAGGCCGCCGATCCACTTCACCTGGTCCGACTGGCGCATGCTCTGCGCGGACAGGGGAGCCAGGCAGGTGCAGACCGCGAGAGCGACACGGAGGGCGGCGCGGCGGGCCGGTCTCGGTAGGGCCAACAGGTGCGCGGGCAGGGCCAGGACGGCGAACTCGTGCAGCAGACAGGCGGTGAGCAGGACCGCGCCGTAGGCCGCCCAGGCTCCGGGCGTACGGCGGTCCGCGGCCCGCACCAGCAGGTACGTCGCCACCACGATCAGCGCACAGACGACGGCGTACGAACGGCCCTCCTGTGCGTAGCGCTGTACCGGCGGGAGCACGGCGAAGGTGATCCCGGCCAGGAGCCCGGCGCGGGATCCGGCGAGGCGCCGACCCAGTAGCGCCAGGGTGCCGGCTGCCGCCGCGGTCGCCAGCACCGACGGCAGGCGCAGCACGAGCAGGGGGTCCATGTCGCCGCACAGACGGAACAGGGCGTGCATGAGCAGGTAGTACAGGCCGTGCACCGCGTCGACGTGCCCCAGCGTCCTCCACAGGTCCGGCAGGGAGCGCCCCGCCATGTCGTACGTCACCACCTCGTCCCGCCAGATGCTGCCGCCGCGCCGGATGCCCCACAGGCCGAGGGCGAGGGAGAGGGCGGCGGGGACGAGCGCGAGCCCGGGCCGCCTGGCGGAGGGCGCGGTCCTGGACGTCGCGGGTGGCAACCGAACCGGCCGTAGCAGGGGTCCTGGTGAGTGTGTGGTGGCGATGACCGACTCCGGTGCGTGGCGGGAGCAAGGGGCCCGGTGAGTGGGGGTGCACCGACGAGTCCAGGGGCCGGAGGATTGTTGGGCAGCCCCGAATCGGCGGGCCAATCAATTCGCGGGGGCGGTCGTCGACGTGCGGGACGGCTGTGAGCGAAGGGGGAGAGGCACATGGGGCGCCGGGAGAAGCCGCTTGATCCGGGGGCGGGGGCCGTGCAGCGGTTCGCGTTCGAGATGCGCAAGCTGCGCGACGAGGCGGGCAGCCCCACCTACCGCGCCATGGCGGCCCGCGCCGGCTATTCGGCACCCACCCTGTCCGCCGCCGCGGCCGGTGAACGGCTGCCGACCCTGCCGGTGCTCCTCGCCTATGTCGCCGCGTGCGACGGCGATCCGGGGGAGTGGGAGCGACGGTGGCGGGCGACGGCCGCCGACTCGGCCGACGCGCGTGCGGTCGAGGTCGACGAGGAGGGCAGCCCCTATCCGGGGCTCGCCCGTTTCGAGACGGCGGACGGGGAGCATTTCCACGGCCGCGACGACCTGATCGCCGAACTCGTCGGACTCACCGCCGTCAAGCGGTTCGTGGCGGTGGTCGGGGCGAGCGGCAGCGGCAAGTCCTCACTCCTGCGGGCGGGGTTGATACCGGCGCTCCGGGCTCCCTCGGCGGGGAGGGGCACGGACCTCGCCGCCATCCGTCTGCTCACCCCGGGCGCCCGTCCCCTCCGCACCCACGAGGCGCTCTTCACCCCGCACGACGGTCCCGGCGACACCCTCCTCGTCGTCGACCAGTTCGAGGAGGTCTTCACGCTCGGTGCCGACGCCGGGGACCGCACCTTCTTCCTGGGGGAGTTGCTCGCTGCCCTCGACCCGGCGTCACGGCTGCGCGTGGTGATCGCCGTGCGGGCCGACTTCTACGGCCGGTGCGCCGAACACGGGCCGCTCGCCGAGGCGTTGCGGGACTCCACGCTGCTCGTCGGACCCATGCCGCCAACCGCGCTGCGGGAGGCCGTGGTGCGCCCCGCCGCCGCTCAACGGCTTGTCGTGGAAAGGGCGTTGACCGCGCGGATCGTCGCGGACGTGGCCGGTGAACCGGGCGGACTGCCGCTGATGGCCCACGCCTTGCGCGAGGTCTGGCGCCGGCGCACCGGCAAGACCCTCACCCTCGCCGCCTACGAGGCCGTCGGTGGCGTCCGCGGCGCCGTCGCGCACACCGCGGAGGCCGTACACGCCCGGTGCGTCCCCGCCGAGGCCGTCGCGCTGCGCCGCCTGTTGCTACGGCTGGTGAACCCCGGCGACGGCACCGAGGACACCCGGCGGCCCGTGGACCGCGCGGAACTCGACGCGGACGGGACGACGGCCCGTGTCCTGGAGCTGCTGGTGCGCAGCCGGCTGCTGACGGTCGACGGCACCACCGTCGACCTCGCCCACGAGGCCCTTCTCGGCGCCTGGCCGCGGCTGCGAGGCTGGCTGGACGAGGACCGCGAACGGCTGCGCCTGCACCGCGCGCTCACCGAAGCCGCCCTCACCTGGGACGTGTTGGGACGGGACCCGGGCGCGCTGTACCGGGGGACGCGGCTGACACAGGCCCGCGAGACCTTCGGCGACAACGGCGACGGTGGGGATGTCGGTGAACTGAACCGGCTCGAGCGCGACTTCCTGGCCGCGAGCGTCGAGACATACGAACGAGGCCGGCGTGCCGCGACCCGCGCCGCCCGCCGCCTGCGCACCCTGACCGGAGCGCTCGCCGTGCTGCTGGTCCTGGCCGTGGTCGCGGGCGCGGCCGCCTGGCGGCAGAGCGGGGTCAGTGCCCGGCAGCGCGACGAGGCGGAGGCCCGGCGGGCCGCGGCCCTGGTGGAGACCCTGCGCGAGGGCGACCCGCGCACCGCGATGCGCCTGGCCGTGGCCGCCTGGCGGACCGCCGACCTGCCCGAGACCCGCGAGGCACTGCGCACGGCCGCCGCACAGAGCGAGCGGGACGTGTTCACCGAGCCCGAGGAGGGGGACGCGCGGGCCATGAACGCGCCCTCCTGGCTCAGCCGGGACGGGCGGATCCTGTCGACGGTGGTGCACGACAAGGTCGTCCAGTGGAACGTGCCCACGCACCGCAGAATCCGGTCCGTGCGGCTCCCGGGCCTGTCCGAGGGCGTGACCGACGTCAGCGAGGACGGGCGCTTCGTCGCCTACACGACGTTCGACGGCACCGGCCTGCTGGTCGGCGGCCTCGCGGACGGCAGCACGTACCGGCTGCCGATCGGCTCCTGGCGGGACGTCGACGTCCGGTTCGCTCCGGACGGGAGCACCCTGCTCGTACGGCGACTCGTCCACGGCGCGACCGACTCGCGGGCCACGCTGGAGGTGTGGGACGTGGTGCGGCAGCGGGTGCGCTTCCGGTACGAACGGGGCAGCGGCGACGGCCCGTTGCCCGCCCGGAGTCCCGACGGCCGCTACCTCGCGTGGTGCACGGACCAGGGCGGACAGCTGCGCGTCCTCGACACCGGCGAGCCGCGCCCCGCCGCCACCACGGTGCCCGCCGCGACCGGACGGGCGGTGTGCCGGGGCGACGAACTCACCTTCACCGCCGACAGCCGGGCCGTGGCGAGCGTCACCGACGGCGGTGTCGTCACCTGGGATGTCCGCACCGGACGGGAACGGCCCCGGCTGCCCCTGGCCGGTGGCGGATACCGCGTGGAGTTCGCCGGTGACTACGCCCTGACCTGGACCCTGGGTTCCCTCGCCCTCTGGCGCCCCGACCTGCCGGACCCCGCTGACGACAGCGTGCGCGAGCCGCTGCTCACCTTCCCTCTCGACTCGTCGGCGGTGGGCGACCTGCGTCTGGACCTCGACGCGGGAGTGCTGCGCTACCGGGAACAGGGCCGGACCAGTTCGGTGCACACCCTCTCGCTCCAGGGACTGACCGGCACCGCATGGCGGGACCGGGCGGCGCAGACCGCCGCGTTCGACAGCCGGGGCCGGCCGACGCGGGCGAGGAAGGCCCCGGTGGTCGACCGGCGGGACACCGTCACCGCGGACCCGGCCGGCCGCACCGCGCTGACCTCGGAGGGCACGCTCGTCAGCGTCTCGACGGGCAAGCGGCTCCAGGGAGTCAGGGGAGTTGAGGGCGAGGACTATCTCACCGACGGCGCCTTCAGCCCCGACGGCCGGTACCTCGCCGCCGCCGACGTCCGCGGCCGCCTCACCCTGTGGGACGCGCACAGCTGGCGCAGACTGGCCGTCCTGAGAACGGGTGGCTCCAACCTCCACGGTCCGGCGCTCGGCTTCTCCGCCGACGGCGCCCTGGTCGCCGCGAGCGACCCCGACGGAGTGGTGAACGTCTGGGAGACGGCCACGCCCGCTCTGCCCCCCGCCTCCCTGCCCGCGGGGGACTCCCCGGTGCTCGCCCTCGGATTCGCCCGGGACGGCGGAGAGTTGCACATCGCCACACCCCATCTGACCGACCGGGCCCTCCCGTCGGCCCCGGGACGGGTCGCGCGGAGTGTGTGCGCCCGGGTGTCGACGGGTCTCACCGAGGGGGAGTGGCGGCGCTACTTCCCGTCCGCCGACTACCGCCGCTCCTGCGGCCCTTGACTTCGAGAACGCTTCAACTGATGTACTCCCTGCCATCCACGGGATCGCAGCGGAACACAGGGGGAAGCCATGTCCGACGACTCACCGGTCGCGCTCATCACCGGCGGCGGCAGCGGAATCGGTGCCGCGGTCGCACGGCAACTGCTCGACGCGGGGCACCGGGTGGCCGTCACCGGGCGGGGCGAGCCGCGCCTGCGTGCCTTCGCCGAGGAACTCGGCGACCCGGACGGCCTGTTGACGTTCGTCGGCAACGCCGCCGAGTACGGGGACGTCAGGGCCGCGGTCGACGGCACGCTCAAGGAGTTCGGCCGACTGGACACGGTCGTCGCCAACGCGGGGTTCGCCACCCATGACACCGTCGCCGGGGGCGACCCCGCCGGCTGGACCGAGATGGTGCTGACCAATGTGCTCGGCCCCGCCCTCCTCATCCGCGCCTCCATCGACGCGCTCAAGGAGACCCGCGGCCGGATCGTGCTGATCGGCAGCGTCGCCGGGTTCATCCACGGGCCGGGCAACATCTACGGGGCGACGAAGTGGGCGGTGACCGGGCTCGCCGAGAACGCCCGCCGTGAGGTCACCGAGTTCGGTGTCGGCGTCACCCTGGTGGCGCCCGGCCGGGTGGAGACGCCGTTCTGGGACGGCTACGGCAGCCTTCCGCCCGGCCACCTGCTCACCGCCGACCAGATCGCCGACTCGGTGGTGTGGGCCGTACGGCAGCCGGAGGGCGTCGACATCAACACCGTCGTCGTACGGCCGATCGGACAGCCCGTCTGACGTACGGAGCGGACCGGCGGACGCCGGACACACGACGGCCGGCGGTGCGGCCCCTACGACAGGGACCGCACCGCCGGCCGAAACGGTGTTGCCGTCAGGCGGCGTTGAACGTCGACGGGTCCGGGCCCAGACGCCGGTCCTCGTTGAGCGCGCTGATCGCCGCCAGGTCCTCGTCGTCCAGACTGAAGTCGAAGACCTCGATGTTCTCCTTGATCCGGGACGGGGTCACGGACTTCGGGATCACGACATTGCCGAGCTGGAGGTGCCAGCGCAGCACGACCTGGGCCGGAGTGCGGTCGTGCTTCTGGGCGATGGCCACGATGGCCGGGACCTCCAGGAGACCCTTGCCGGAGCCGAGCGGCGACCACGCCTCGGTGGCGATGCCCTGCTCCGCGTGGTACTCACGGGCCGCGTGCTGCTGAAGATGCGGGTGCAGCTCGATCTGGTCGACGGCCGGGATGACGGACGTCTCGGCGATCAGCCGCTCCAGGTGGTCGGGCTCGAAGTTGGAGACGCCGATGGCCCGGATCCGGCCGTCGGCGTGCAGCTTCTCGAACGCCTTGTAGCTGTCGACGTACAGGTCACGGGAGGGCGTGGGCCAGTGGATCAGGTACAGGTCCACGTAGTCCAGGCCGAGCTTCGCCAGCGAGGTGTCGAAGGCGCGCAGGGTCGAGTCGTAGCCCTGGTCGCTGTTCCAGAGCTTGGTGGTGACGAAGATGTCCTCGCGGGCGACTCCGGACGAGGCGATGCCCTTTCCGGTGCCCTCTTCATTGCCGTAGATCGCCGCTGTGTCGATGCTGCGGTACCCGGCCTCGAGCGCCGTGGCGACCGCGCGCTCGGCCTCGTCGTCCGGCACCTGCCAGACGCCGAAACCCAGCTTGGGCATCTCGACGCCGTTGTTGAGGATGATCGGGGGGACCTTGCTGCTCACGAGCTCTTGATCCTTACGGTTGTCGTCAGGTGGTGCTCCCATCGTCAACGATCACGAGCTGTGATGCATTCCTGACCGGAGAATCCGTCCGAACTGACCCGCGAGTCAGTGGGCGATGGCTGAAGTTGGCCGGAAATGCATCCGACCTCTTCGGTACAGACCATTGACCCTCGACGGTCCTGCCGCGACTCTGGATCGCGCCAACGGGCGGAATCCTGAACTCAGTTCACGGATATGAATCCGCCCATGGCTTTCATCCGATGTTTCCGTGTCTGTGTCTCCTGGCTCACGGAGAGGGAGGAACATGAGACGCCGTCGTCTCCGCACGGCCCTGACGACCCTTGCGCTCGCCGCCGCCACCTTGGTCACCCTGCCGGCCGCCGCACCCCCGCCCACCAGCTCCCCGAACGGCCCGTCCCCGGACCGGGACTGGTCCGTGGCCATGGTCGAGTCGACCATGGCCCGCTACACGCCGACCAGCATCGGTGGTTGGTCCTACCCGGTCGGCCTCTACCTCTACGGCCAGTACCTCGCGTACGAGCGCACCCATGACACCCGCTACCTGACCTACATCAAGGACTACGTCGACCGCTTCGTGAAGAGCGACGGCTCGATCGGCCAGTCCTTCAACAGCCTGGACAGCATGCAGGCCGGCCGGCTCCTGGTGATCCTGCACCACGAGACGGGCCAGGACCGCTACCGCAAGGCGGCGAAGAAGATCGTCGACCGCCTGGCCACTTATCCCCGCACGAGCGACGGTGGCTTCTGGCACGCCGACACCGCGAGCCGCGCCCACCAACTCTGGGCGGACGGCGTCTACATGGTGAACCCGTTCCTCGTCGAGTACGGAGAGGAGTTCGGCGACAGCTCGTACACCGACGACGAGGCCGCGAAACAGCTCGCCGTCTACGGCAGCCACCTGCAGGTCGCGAACGGACTGCTCGAGCACGCCTACGACGAGTCGAAGAGCGCCGGCTGGGCCGACCCGGGCACCGGGCTCGCCCCCGAGCACTGGTGCCGTGCGGTCGGCTGGTACTCCATGGCGATCGTCGGCGTGCTGGACGGCATTCCGCAGCGCCACCCCCGCCGGGCCCAGCTGCTCGGCGTCTTCCGCAAGCTGGCGGCCGGCCTGGAGAAGTACCAGGACCCGGCGACCGGCCGCTGGTTCCAGGTGATCGACAAGGGCGCCCGCGGCGACAACTGGACCGAGACGTCCTGCTCCAGCATGTTCACCTACGCCCTCTCGCGCGGCGCCCAACAGGGATATCTGGACGAGCATTTCAAGGCCGTCGCACACCGCGGCTACCAGGGCGTGCTCGCCAAGCTCTCGGTCGGCTCCGACGGGCGCACGAACCTCGCCGACATCTCCATCGGCACCAACGTCGGCGACTACGCGTACTACATCGCTCGCGACCGGGCCACCAACGACTTCCACGGCCTGGGCGCCTTCCTGATCATGAACGAACAACTGCGAGGTGATTAGTGTCATGAACACATCCAGAAGGTCGCTGCTGGGCGCCGCGCTCGGCGGTGCCACGGCGGCCGCGGTCGGTCTGCCGACGGCGACCACCGCCCACGCCGCCTCCTGGCAGCAGAAGTGGGCCCCCTCCGCGAGCGGCGACGGCCTCGGCGCCTTCGAGACGATCGAGGACGACCGCGCCGACTCGCACTCCGCCGGGCAGCCGCACATCTACGCCACCGGCAACAACTGGCGCTTCGACATGCACACCGTCGACCGCGACACCTCGACCGACCGCCAGCGCCAGGAGGTCACAGGCCTGCGCAACGGCAGCGGAAGCAACTACCTGAAGTGGACGAAGGGCCAGACCTGGCGGGTCACCTACTCGATGTACATCCCGAGCTCCCTGAAGGCGACCACCACCTTCACCCACATCATGCAGATGAAGCAGCCCGGCAGCGGCACCTCGCCGATCGTCGTGCAGTCCCTGCGCCGGGTGAACGGCAAGCAGACCATCGAGCTGAAACTCGCCATCGACGACATCCTCGTCGGCCGCACCGACCTGGACCCGCTGCACGACAAGTGGACCGACGTCGACTTCCAGATCAAGGTCGGCGACGGCTCGGCGGGTTCGGTCCGCTGGATCCTCAAGTCCGCAGGCTCGACCGTCATTGACGCGTCGAAGACCGGTGTCGACACCTTCCTGGCCGACCGGGTCCGCCCGAAGTGGGGCATCTACCGCTCCCTCGGCGACACCTCCGGCTCTCTCCAGAACACCTACCTGCTGCTCAGCAACCTCCGCGGCTACCAACTGGTCTGAGGAGCCGTCACCTTGAAACCCCCCACTGCCCCACGCTCCCGAGCGGCGGCCATCGTCCTCTTCGTCGTCGCCGTCGTCCTCGGACTCAGCCACCCGGCGGCCCCGGCCACCCCGCAGGAGTCACCCCGAGCCGCCACCGTCTTCGACGTACGCGACTACGGCGCCAAGGGGGACGGCTCCGCCAACGACACCCCCGCCGTCAACAAGGCGATCACCGCGGCGAGTTCGGCGGCGGGCGGCGGAGTCGTCCGCTTCCCGCCCGGTGACTACAAGGCGAAGAACACCATCCACATGAAGAGCCATGTGACGCTCCGGCTCGACAAGGGCGCCACCCTCCAGGGCTCCAGCGCCGACACCTACGACAAGGCCGAGTCCAACCCGTACGACGACTACCAGGACTACGGCCACAGCCACTTCCACAACGCGATGATCTACGGCGACAAGCTGACCGACATCGGCTTCGTCGGCCAGGGAGTCATCGACGGCATGGGCAACCTGATCACCGGCAACCCGAAGTCCGGCGAGGCCGACAAGATCATCTCCCTGACCCGGTGCGACGGACTCACGATCGGCGACGGCCTCACCCTCCGCCGCGGCGGCCACTTCGCGGCGCTCATCAACGGCTGCAAGAACGTGACGTCGGACCACCTGACGATCGACACCGCGAGTGACCGCGACGGCTGGAACATCATCTCCACGACGAACGTCACGGTGACGAACGCGAACATCAGGGCCAACGACGACGCCCTGGTCTTCAAGAGCGACTACGCCCTCGGCGCCAAGCTCCCCAACGGCCACGTCCGCGTCAACGACAGCTTCCTGTCGGCCCGTTGCTGCAACGCCCTCATGTTCGGCTCGGAAACCTGCGGCGACTTCTCGGACTACCGGTTCGAGAACATCCGTATCGACGGTGCCGACAAGTCCGGCCTCGGCATGGTGTCCATGGACGGCGCGAAGATCTCCGACGTCCACTACCGCGACATCACGATGACGAACGTCCACTCGCCGATCATGCAGAAGATCGGCACCCGAAAGCGATGCGGCAACAGCCCCGGTGTCGGATCGATCAGCGACATCACGTACGACAACATCACGGCCACCGGCAGCAGCCCGTCCTTCAGCCCGACACTGTGGGGCGAGACCGGCCACCGCATCAGGGGCGTGACGTTCACCAACGTCAACATCACGGTCCCCGGTGGCAACGGCACCATGTCCACGGGCGTACCGAGCAACGATTCGACCGACTACAACCCCAAGACCATCGGCACCCGGCCCGCCTACGGCTGGTACCTGCACAACGCCGACAACGTCCAGTTCACCGACAGCTCGGTGAAGTTCGCCTCGGACGACGGCCGGCCCGCGTTCATCGCCAACGCGGCCGACGGCGTCCGGCTCACCCGGTTCACCGCCCAGAAGGGCAGCGACTCCCCGTTCGACGTGGGCTTCCAGGACGTCACCGGCGCCTGCCTGGCAGACAGTCACAGCACGTCCGGTGGTGCCCTGCGCGTCTCGGGAAGCCAGGACTGCGGTACGGCGGTCAAACCCCTCGACCTGGACAACCCCCGCCAGGACTTCCTCCGCGCCTCGGTGGGCGGACTGTTCCTGCACTGGGGTCTGCGCACCGCGCCCGCCCACACCAGCTGCACCGCCTGGGAGGACGACGTCACGAACGGAGGCTGGAACGCCGACTACTGGGTGAAGGAGGCCCAGAAGCTGCACACGCAGTACCTCGTCCTCGCCTCCTTCCACAGCCGCCTGGGCTACGCCCGCGCCTGGCCGTCGCAGATCCCCGGCTCCTGCTCCACCAAGCGGGACTTCCTGGGTGAACTGGTCACCGCAGCGAAGGCCAAGGGGCTGAAGGTCATCCTCTACATGACCAACGACCCCCAGTGGCACGACGAGGGCGGCCACGAGTGGCTCGACTCGGCCGCCTACTCCGCCTACAAGGGCAAGAACGTCGACCTGACCACCAACGACGGCTTCGGACAGTTCAGTTACGACAACTTCTTCGAGGTCATGAACCGCTATCCCGACCTCGGCGGCTTCTGGATCGACAACGACAACGCCTACTGGGAGAGCCACGACCTCTACCAGCAGATCTACGAGAAGCGTCCCAACTACACGATCAGCAACAACAACGAAGACACGCCGATCATGGACATGATCAGCAATGAGCAGAAGACGGGGATGACGCCCGGGTACGACTACCCGCAGGCGGTCTACACGGCCCAACCCCGCCTCACCGAAGCCGACTTCAAGCTTCCCTCCACCGGCGCCTGGTGGTACGGCGGCACCGACCCGTCGGTCGACAAGATGCTCACCCTCGGCCGTCTCGTCACCAACGTGGGCTCGTCCGTGAAGGCGCTGATGGCCGAGACCGCCCAGGTCAACGGCAAGTTCCCGGCCAACCAGGCCGACTTCAACAACTTCGCGAACTCCTACCTCGCCCCCATCTGGGAGTCCCTGCACGGCACCGAGGGTGGCGGCTACATGTACGGCGGCCTCAAGCCGGGCTTCTGGAACGACGGCGCGCACGGCGTGACCACGATCGCCAAGACCGACCCGAACCGCCAGTACGTCCATGTCCTGACCCCACCGAGCACCAGCACCCTGCGCATCCGCGACAACGGCTACCGCATCGCGTCCGTCACCAACCTCCGTACCGGAGCGGCGGTTTCGTGGTCGCAGTCGGGCGGCGTACTCACCCTCACCGGCCTCGGTTCCTGGGACCCGTACGACACGGTGTTCAAGGTCACCACGACCGGGCGCCAAGGCATCCTCACCGGCGTCAAGGTGAGCGCGAGCGCCTCGGCGAGCGGTCACTCGGGCTCGGCCGCCGGTGACGGTGACTACCGCACCTACTGGGACAGCAACAAGACGCTCCCGGTGAGCCTCACCTTCGACCTCGGCAGCTCGAAGAAGGTCCAGTACCTCGGCCTCAACCAGCGCGAGGACTCCGTCGCCTACGCCCGCTCCGACACCGAGCAGTCGGCGCGGATCAAGGACTACAAGGTGTACCTGAGCGCCGACGGCTCGACCTGGGGCAGCCCGGTGAAGTCCGGCCAGTTGCCGAGCCGCCGCGGCATCCAGGGCATCGACCTGACCGCGGCCAACGCCCGCTACGTCCGCCTCGAGGTCGACTCCACCTGGGCCGCCTCCACCGACACGACCCGCTACCAGCGCCTGCGGATCGACGAGGCATGGATCGGGACCTCGTACGCGACTCCCGCGAAGAGGGGACAGTCATGACACGGATCACCTCCGTCACACGCGTCAGATCACTGGTCGTGGCTCTGGTCGGGCTGCTGATCGCCTCGGCGATCCCGCTGCTGGCCGCCGCCCGCCCGGCGGCCGCCTCCGACAACGGCCAGTCGGTCCGGCCCGCGATGGGCTGGAGCAGCTGGAGCTTCGTCCGCCGCTCGCCGACCGAGGCGAAGCTCAAGGCCCAGGCCGACGCGCTCGTCGCCGGCGGCCTGAAGAACCACGGCTTCGTCTACATCAACCTCGACGACTTCTGGCAGAAGTGCGACTCCAACGGTTTCGTCGTCGACTCCTACGGCCGCTGGGCCGTGGACAGTGCCAAGTTCCCGTCCGGCATCAAGGCGCTGGCCGACTACATCCACTCCAAGGGCCTGAAGTTCGGCTTCTACGTGACGCCCGGCATCGCCAAGAACGCCGTCACCAAGAACACGCCGATCGAGGGGACGTCGTACCACGCGAAGGACATCGCGGACACCTCGAAGACGGAGAAGAACTACAACTGCAAGAACATGTACTACATCGACTACGGGAAGCCTGGTGCGCAGGAGTTCGTGAACTCCTGGGCGCGGCAGTTCGCCTCCTGGGGAGTCGACTACCTGAAGATCGACGGGGTGGGCAGCCAGGACATTCCCGACGTCCAGGCCTGGGACAAGGCGCTGCGTGCCTCCGGACGGCCCATCAACTTCGCGCTCTCCAACAACCTTCCGATCGCGGACGCCTCCACCTGGAAGAAGCTGGCGAACAGCTGGCGCACCCAGGGCGACGTGGAGTGCTACTGCGGCCCCGGCTCCAACGGCAGCGGCTATCCGCTCACCGACTGGTCGCACGTCTCCTCCCGCTTCAACTCGGCGGCCTCCTGGCAGCCGCACGCGGGCCCGGGCGGCTGGAACGACCTCGACTCCCTGGAGATCGGCAACGGCGACCGGGTGGGCCTCACCGCCGACCAGCGCCGCTCCCACTTCACCCTCTGGGCGATGGCCGCCTCACCCCTGCTGCTCGGCACCGACCTGACCGACCTCGACCCGGTCGACAAGGCGATGCTGACGAACGACCGGCTCATCGGGGTCGACCAGGACGGCGTCGCCGCCAAGCGGATCGTGAACAGCGGGGTCAAGCAGGTCTGGAGCAAGAAGGAGAGCGACGGCCAGTACGTGGTGGCCCTGTTCAACACCGGTACGTCCGGCAACGCGACGGTCGCCGTGGACTGGTCCCAGGTCGGCTTCACCGGCTCCGGTGACGTCACGGACCTGTGGTCCGGCTCCCACAAGGGTGCGATCGCCGACTCCTACAGCGCGACCCTGCGGCCCGGCGAGACCCGGCTGATCCGCGTGAAGCCCGTCAACTCCCTGAAGACCGCGGCCGCTGCACCGGGCATGGCCGTCGCCCCGTACGAGTACCTCGGCTGGGGCAACCCGCAGAACCCCACATCGGTGATGTCGGCGACCGGCGTCAAGTGGTTCACCCTCGCGTTCATCCTCTCCGACGGCGGCTGCAACCCGAAGTGGGACGGCTCGCGCCCGCTGACCGGCGGGACCGACCAGTCGAGGATCGACGCGATCAGATCCGCCGGCGGTGACGTCATGGTCTCCGTCGGCGGCTGGAGCGGGAACAAGCTCGGCGAGAAGTGCTCCAGCGCCTCGGCGCTCGCCGGCGCCTACCAGAAGGTGATCAACGCCTACAAGCTGAAGGCCCTCGACATCGACATCGAGAACACCGAGTGGTCGAACGCCACGGTGCGGCAGCGCGTGGTCGACGCCCTGAAGACGGTCAAGGCGAACAACCCCGGCCTGAAGACCGTCATCACCTTCGGCACCACCACCAGCGGCCCCGACTCCACCGGGGTCGACATGATCAAGCGGGCCGCGAACTCCGGTCTGGCCAACGACGTCTGGTGCATCATGCCGTTCGACTTCGGCGGCGGCACCACGAACATGGGCACCCTCACCACGCAGGCCATGGAGGGACTCAAGGCGCGGGTCAAGTCGGCGTACGGCTACAGCGACGCCACCGCCTACGCCCACATCGGGCTGTCGTCGATGAACGGCACGACCGACGACTCCGGTGAACGCGTCCGCGTCACCGACTTCAAGACCATGCTCGCCTACGCCCAGCAGCACCACATCGGGCGCCTCACCTACTGGTCCGTCAACCGCGACCGCCCCTGCGGCTCGGGCGCCGACGGCGACTCCTGCAGCGGTGTGACGCAGCAGCCGTACGACTACCTCAAGGTCTTCACCCAGTACACGGGCTGAAGGGAACATCCGTGAAAATCAAAAGAGTTCTGCCCTACGGCCTCGCCGCGGCCCTCGCGCTGCCCCTCGCCGGCCTGAGCCAGGCCACCGCGCTCGCGGCCACCGACTACCAGGCGGAGGACGCGACCGTCGTGCAGGGCACGGTGGCCACCAACCACACCGGCTACACGGGCACCGGCTTCGTCGACTACACCAACGTCAAGGGCTCCTATGTGGAGTTCACCGTCAGTGCCGCCTCCGCGGGCTCAACGGCCCTCACCTTCCGCTACGCCAACGGGACCGCGACCGACCGGCCCATGGACATCTCCGTGAACGGCACGGTCGTCGCGTCGGCCGTCTCCTTCCCGGCCACCGCCGACTGGAACACCTGGGCCACCAGGACCGTCGACGTCCCGCTCACCGCGGGCTCCGGCAAGATCCGCGCGACCGCCACCACCGCCGCCGGAGGCCCCAACCTCGACCGCATCGGCGTCGGCGCGGCCGCCGACTCCCAGGCCCCGAGCCGTCCCGGGCAGCCCAGTTGCTCCGACATCGGTGAGGACGGGCTCACGCTGGCCTGGGGCGCCTCCACCGACAACGTGGGCGTGACGGCCTACGACCTCTACGAGCACGGCAACAAGATCGGTGAGGCGCCCGGCGGTTCGACCGGCAAGGCGCTCACCGGCCTCACTCCCGGTACCACCTACAACCTCACCGTCATCGCCCGTGACGCGGCCGGCAACACGTCCCCGGCGAGCCCCGTCGTCGACTGCACCACCAAGGCCGGCTCCGACACCAACCCGCCGACGAAACCCGGCACCCTGTCCGCGGCGGACGTCACGGCGAACAGCGCCGCACTGAGCTGGGGAGCATCCACCGACAACCGGGCGGTCGCCGGCTACGACGTGCGCAGTGACACCACCGTCTACAAGTCCGTCACCTCCGGCACCTCGACCACGCTGACCGGGCTCGCCTGCAACAGCCCGTACAGCCTGAACGTCGTCGCTCGTGACGCGGCCGACAACGTCAGCCAGCCGAGCAATACGGTCACCTTCACCACCAAGGCCTGTGCCACCGACGGCGGCGTCCCCTCCTCCGTCGCCGGCCTCTCCTCCGGCTGGACCATCCCCTGGGGGATCTTCTGGCTGCCCGACGGCAAGAGCGCGCTGGTCACCGAGCGGGACGACTTCCGGGTCTGGAAGGTCACCAAGGACGGCACGAAGACACAGGTCGGCACCGTCCCGAACGCCGTGACCACCAACGGCGAGGGCGGACTGCTCGGCGTCGCCGTCGACCCGAAGTGGGAGACCAACCACTACGTCTACTTCATGCACACCGCGTCCGAGGGCAACCGCGTGGTCCGCATGACGTACGACGGGACCACGCTGAGCGACTACAAGGTCCTGCTCCAAGGCATCAAGAAGAACCGCTACCACAACGGCGGACGCCTCGCCTTCGGCCCCGACGGCTACCTCTACGTCTCCACCGGCGAGGCCCAGACACCCGACCTCGCCCAGGACAAGGACTCCCTCAACGGCAAGATCCTGCGCATGACGACGGACGGGAAACCGGCCCCCGGCAACCCCTTCGGGAACTACGTGTACTCCCTCGGCCACCGCAACCCGCAGGGCCTCGCCTTCGACCGCAACGGCCGCCTGTGGGAAGCGGAGTTCGGCAACAGCTCCAAGGACGAACTGAACCTGATCAAGCCCGGCGCCAACTACGGCTGGCCGACCTGCGAAGGCACCTGCTCCACCGCGGGGATGACCAACCCGAAGGCCACCTGGAACGTCTCGGAGGCATCGCCGAGCGGCATCGCGATCGTACGCAACGTCGTCTACATGGCCTCCCTGCGCGGCGAGCGGCTGTGGCGGATCCCGATCAACGGCGACAACGAGAGCGTCGGAACGCCGACCGCGTACTACGTGGGCACCTACGGCCGGCTGCGCACGGTCACCAAGGTGCCGGGCGCCGACCAGCTGTGGCTGTCGACCACCAACTGCGACAACAACGGAGGAGCGGCGGACGGATCGGACAAGATCTTCCGCGTGACGATCAGCTGACGGGCCGTCAGTCCGTGACGCGGGCGAGCGTCAGGCCCGGTACAGCGCCTCGACCTCGTCCGCGTACGCCGTCTCGATTGCCTTGCGCTTCAGCTTCAGCGACGGGGTCAGCAGCCCGTGCTCCTCGGTGAAGGGCTGGGCGAGGATACGGAACGTGCGGATCGACTCGGCCTGCGAGACCAGGGTGTTGGCGGCGACCACCGCCCGCCGCACCTCGGTCTCCAGGTCGGCGTCCCGCACCAGCTGGGCCGGGGACATCCGCGGCTTGTCGCGCATCCCCAGCCAGTGTTCGACGGCCTCCTGGTCGAGGGTGACGAGGGCGGCGATGTAGGGGCGGTCGTTGCCCACGACGATGCACTGGGAGACCAGCGGATGGTCGCGCACCCGCTCCTCCAGCACCCCGGGGGAGACGCTCTTGCCACCGGAGGTGACGAGGATCTCCTTCTTGCGGCCGGTGATGGTCAGATAGCCGTCCTCGTCGAGGGAGCCGAGGTCCCCGGTGGCGAGCCAGCCGTCGTGCAGGGTCTCGTCGGTGGCCTTCTCGTTGTTGAGATAGCCCTGGAAGACGTTGGCGCCGTACAGCCAGATCTCGCCGTCGTCCGCGATGTGCACGGTCATGCCGGGGATGGGCTGGCCGACCGTGCCGTAGCGGGTGCGCTCGGGAGGGTTGGCGGTCGCCGCCGCCGTCGTCTCGGTGAGGCCGTACCCCTCGTAGATGTGCACGCCCGCGCCGGCGAAGAACAGTCCCAGCTTGCGGTCCATGGCCGAACCGCCGGTCATGGCCTGCTTGATGCGGCCGCCCATGGCCGCCCGCATCTTGGAGTAGACGAGCTTGTCGAATAGCTGGTGCTGCATCCGCAGCCCCGCCGACGGACCGGGCCCGATCCCCCAGGCCTTGGCCTCCATGGCGTCCGCGTACTTCACCGCCACGTCGACGGCCTTTTCGAACGGACCGGCCTTGCCCTCCTTCTCGGCCTTGCGGCGGGAGGCGTTGAAGACCTTCTCGAAGATGTACGGCACCCCGAGGAAGAACGTCGGCTTGAACGCGGCGAGGTCGGGCAGCAGGGCGGCCGCGTTCATCTGCGGCTGGTGGCCGAAGCGGACCCGGCCACGGAACGCGGCCACCTGCACCATCCGCCCGAAGACGTGGGCGAGCGGCAGGAACAGCAGGGTCGCCGCCTCGTCGCCCTTCTTGGAGTGGAACACCGGCTCCCAGCGCTCGATCATGGTGTCCGACTCGTACATGAAGTTGCCGTGGCTGATCACACAGCCCTTGGGCCGGCCGGTGGTGCCCGAGGTGTAGATGATCGTCGCGACCGAGTCGGGGGTCACGGCCTGCCGGTGGCGGTGCACCACCTCGTCCTCGACGGCCGCGCCGGCGTCGTACAGCTCCTGCACCGCTCCGGAGTCCAGCTGCCACAGCCGGTGCAGCCGCGGCAGCCGGTCGATGACCGTGGCGATCGTCATCGCGTGGTCCTCGTGCTCCACGATCGCGGCCGTGCACTCGGAGTCGTACAGCGCCCAGAAGCACTGCTCGGCGGAGGAGGTCGGGTAGACCGGGACCACCTGCGCGCCGATCGTCCACAGCGCGAAGTCGAACAGGGTCCACTCGTAGCGGGTGCGGGACATGATCGCGACCCGGTCACCGAAGCGGATGCCCTGGGCAAGCAATCCCTTGGCGAGGGCCATGACCTCGTCGCGGAACTCCGCGGACGTCACGTCCCGCCACTGTCCGTTCTCGTCCTTGCGGCCGAGGGCGATGTGGAGCGGGTCGTTCTGGGCATGCTCGAAGACGACGTCGGCCAGTCCTCCCACCGGGGGTGCCAACGCCAACGGAGGGTTGGTGAACTCGCGCAAACCCCGCTCCCCGCTCTCCCTGGCGCTCAGTGACGCTCCGCACAGCGCCGTGAAAGCTACCCCACCCAGACATCCGGCGGGAGAGGGGCCGAAGCCGAGCCGTGCTCACGTATGGCCTGGTCAGTACTGGAAAATACGCTCACATGGGGAAGGGTCGGACAGAAAACTGACGGTTGAGTAAGGTTCTGAGCCGTAATCTCCACCGAATCTGTACGAGGCGACTACGGCTCGCGGCCTTGGTGAAACGATTATTCACGAGCTGCCGTGCTCACTACTGTCAGCGTCGCCGACCCGGAATTCGTCACTCCGCCCCGAGGCATGCCGATACGGCCGTCACTGCCGGTGCAACCGGTCCCCACCTGCCAGAATCGCGGCGGCGAGCGCGTCCGCCGCCCCCTGAGCGGCCGTACGCCGGCGACCGTGCACCAGGACGAAGTCCACCCGCCCGAGCTCGGGCAGTCCGAAGCGGTCCGGCATCCGCACCAGCCCCGGCGGGACCAGCCCCCGGGAGTGCGCCATCACTCCCAAACCGGCCCGCGCCGCCGCGATCAGCCCGTTCAGACTCCCGCTCGTGCACACGATCCGCCACTCGCGTCCCTGCCGCTCCAGCGCCTCCAGGGCCAAGGTCCGGGTGATCCCCGGCGGCGGATACACGATCAGCGGCACCGGCCGGTCCGCGTCCGGGCGCAGCCGTTCCGCCCCGATCCACACCAGCCGGTCGTGCCACACCAGCTCACCCCGGGGATCCTCCGGCCGCCGCTTGGCGAGCACGAGGTCCAGCTTCCCGGCGGCCAGCTGCTCGTGCAGCGTGCCCGACAGCTCGACCGTCAGCTCCAGATCCACCTCGGGATGGTCGTACCGGAATCCCTCGAGGATCTCCGGCAGCCGCGTCAGCACGAAGTCCTCCGACGCCCCGAACCGCAGCCGCCCCCGCAGCCGGGTGCCGGTGAAGAACGCGGTGGCCTGGTCGTGCACCTCCAGGATCCGGCGCGCGAACCCCAGCATCGCCTCACCGTCCTCCGTCAGCTCCACGGAGTGGGTGTCCCGGGTGAACAGCTGCCGCCCGGCGGCGTCCTCGAGCCGCCGTACATGCTGGCTGACGGTCGACTGGCGCAGCCCCAGCCGCCGGGCGGCCTGGGTGAAGCTCAGGGTCTGCGCCACCGCCAGGAACGTACGCAACTGCGACGGGTCGTACATGGCGGCAGGTTATCGCGGAACGCGATGACAGTCAGAGTGGTATGCGGGATTCCCGATCAAGGGGTGGAAGAGGACGATGGAGGGGGACCCTCCGTCCTGTGGGAGGCACCCGTCATGACCCCGTACCGCCGTCGAACACGAGTAAGTGGAGCACCGTGAAGCGCCTGAAGTGGCCGGCCTGGATGCCGGTCGACCCGTACATCCTGTTGTTGCTCGGCACGGTGGGCCTCGCGGCCCTCGTACCGGCACGCGGGACCTCCGCGGACGTGGCCTCCGGAGCCTCCACGGCGGCGATCGCCTTCCTCTTCTTCCTCTACGGCGCCCGCCTCTCCACCCGTGAGGCCCTGGACGGACTCAAGCACTGGCGGCTGCACGTCACGGTCCTCGCCTGTACGTTCGTGATCTTCCCGCTGCTGGGCCTGGCCGCCCGCGGACTCGTCCCGGTCTTCCTGACGGACCCGCTCTACCAGGGCCTGCTCTTCCTCACCCTGGTCCCCTCCACCATCCAGTCCTCGATCGCCTTCACCTCGATGGCCCGCGGCAACGTGCCCGCCGCGATCTGCGCCGGCTCCTTCTCCTCGCTGGTGGGCATCGTCATCACGCCGCTCCTCGCGGCCGCCCTGCTCGGCAGCAGCGGCGGGGGCTTCTCGGCCGACTCGCTCCTGGAGATCGTGCTCCAGCTGCTCGTGCCGTTCCTGGCGGGACAGCTGACGCGCCGCTGGATCGGCGGGTTCATCACCCGGCACAAGAAGGTCCTCGGCCTCGTCGACCGCGGGTCGATTCTGCTGGTCGTCTACACCGCGTTCAGCGAGGGCATGGTCCAGGGCATCTGGCACCAGGTGAGCCCGCTCAGGCTCGGCGGTCTGCTGATCGTCGAAGGGGTCCTGCTCGCCCTGATGCTCACCCTGACCTGGTACGGCGCCAAGGGGCTCCGCTTCGGCCGTGAGGACCGCATCGCCATCCAGTTCGCGGGCTCGAAGAAGTCCCTCGCCTCCGGCCTGCCCATGGCCAGCGTCCTGTTCGGCGCGCACGCCTCCCTCGCCGTGCTGCCGCTGATGCTCTTCCACCAGATGCAGCTGATGGTCTGCGCGGTGATCGCCAAGCGCCGCTCCCACGACCCCGTCCCGGCGGAGACCGCGGGGGTCAGCGCGCCGGAGTCAGCCGCAGCGTCACGAACCTCGGTCGGTACAGCGACACGTTCCGGTTGAGCTGTGCCGAAGCGGCCGCCGTCTCCAGCCAGTTGACGTCGTAGCTGAGCACCAGCCGCCCCCCGCCGCTGAGTTCGAGGTGCGCCTGCGGGTTGTAGGCGGCGACCCGGCCCGCGGGCAGGGGCGGGGTGAAGTCCTTCTCCGGACCGTGCCACGGCCCGGTGGGCGAGCAGGCCCAGTACGAGGTCACGGCGGCGAGCCCCTTCGTCCCCGCGGCCATGGTGAACAGCACGTACGTCCCGTCCTGCCGTACGACGGAGAAGGCGCTGCCCACCCCGGTGCGCCGTCCGTCCCCGAGCACCCGGCGCGGGCGGGCGCCGGTCGTCCAGGCCGAGCCGTCCCAGTACTCCCAGGCGCCCGGCTCGGCGAGCCCGCCCTCCGGCACCCGGGCCACGTACGCCGACGACGCGGACCGGGACGCGGCCTGACCGTCGTCGCCCCCGAAGACGTACGTCCACTCCCCGTCCTCGACCAGCGTCGTGCCGAACAGCACCCGCCGGGACGGGTCCTCGACCCGCTGCTCGTCGCGGACCTTGGTGATCGACTCGACGCGCAGGTCGGGCAGCGAGAGCGTGGCGACCTCGGTGGCGGTCGGGACGCCGTAGATCCAGGGGTACTGGCCGGCTGTGCGCACCCACAGCAGGACCCGGACGACCTGTTCGTCCGAGCCGGGAGAGCGGGGTTCGACGCGGGCCGCGACCGGCCAGCGCCACTGGTTCGGGCCGGGGTCCGGGAACAGGGGCGCGGGGAGGGTGGCCTCCAGGCGGCCGTCGCGCATCAGCACCGCCGAGTTGCGCACCAGGGGAGCGGTGGTGTCGCGCCAGGCGTGCGGCTCGCCGAACGGGTTGGGCGGGCCGTACACCTGACCGAGGTAGGTGTCGGAGAACAGCCACAGCAGCCGTCCGTCGGGCAGCCGCACCGAGTGGGTGCCGTCACCGCCGGTCCAGTCGTCGCCGCGGCCGGCGTCGTCGCCGTAGCGGGCGAACTCGGCGGTGAGCCGGTCGTCCGCCGACCAGGAGCCGACGGTGCGCGGTGTGCAGTCGCCGGCGTCCCGCCCGTCGCCGTCCGGAAGAGCGGTGATCAGCACGGCTCCGAGCACCAGCGCCAGCAGCAGACCGACGCCGGTGCCCCTTCGCTGTCGTGCTCGTGCGTCCTCGGGCACGGTTCGCGACGTTAGCGGCTGTCGCTCACCTGGTCCATGGGCAGCCACAGGACGGTGCGCCCCGCGGTGGCGTGCGGGCCGGTGATCTCCTCGTCGGTCAGGGCCCGGTCCCAGACCCGGACCTCGTCGATCGCGCCGGTGAAGTGGGCCCGTCCGTCCATGCGCTGCCCGATGTGCACGCCGAACGGCGAGTTGCGGCTGACCGAGCCCGGCACGTCCGGAGTGCCGGTCGCCCTGCCGTCGACGAAGAGCGTGAGCCGGCCGCCGCCCCGGCGCAGGGCCAGCCGATGCCACCGCCCGTCGTTGTACGCGCCGCTCGTGCTCACGAACGCCGTCCGTACGGTCCTCGCGCCCGCCCGCACGGTGATCAGCCCGCGCACCCGGCCGCTCGCGGGCTCCCCGCGCAGCCAGACCTGCGGCTGTCCGATGCCGACACCGCCCATCCACAGCAGCGGCTGCTCCCCGGTCGTGGCCGTGTACCGGAACCACAGTGACGCGGTGAAGTCCTTTGTCCCGAGGGGGAGTTCCTCGCGATAGGGCAGCCGTACGGCGTCGTCGGCGCCGTCGAACTCCAGGGCGCCGCCGATGACCCCGGCCGTCTCGTGGGCGCCGCCGAGCACCGCAGCGCGCGGGGCCAGGGGCGCGAGGTCGGGGGTGGTCGGGTCGGGGCCGCGGCGCGGGGTCAGCCAGTCCTCGGTGAAGCGGGCGAAGCGGATCTCGTCGCGCGCGTCGGCCGCCCCGCCCTCGTACAGCAGGCCCACCGTGTCCTCGTCGACCGGCGCCAGGTCGGAGTAGCCGGACCAGTCCGCGGTGACGACCGTGCCGCGGTCGACGGTGTCCCAGGTGCGGCCGCCGTCGTAGGAGGAGCGGATCATCATCGTGCGGCGGCGGTCGGGGTCCCCCGGGCAGGACAGCAGGATGCGCTCGCCGAGGTCGAGGGTGGCGCACTGCACCTGCGGTGCGTACAGGTCCGGGAGGGCCCCGAACGGCGAGGTGAAGCTGTCACCGCCGTCGAGGCTGACGGCCTGGGTGCGGTGGCCGAGGTCGCTGCCGTCCTGTTCGCGGCCGCTGACGAGGAGGGAGCCGTCGGTGCGCTCGGTGAGCGTCACCTCGGAGGGCTTCTGCCGGAAGCTGCCGTCGGCGGCGACCGGCCAGGAGTCGGTGGCGCCGACCCTCCAGTGCTCGCCGCCGTCGTCGCTCACGATGAGCGCCGCATGGTCGGCGGTGACCCGACTGCCGTCCCACGTCTCGGCGTTGACCCCGAACACCAGCCGCCCGGCGTGGAGTCCGTGGCTGAGCTGGATGCCGTGCACGGGACCCGTGGCGTACCAGGAGTTCCACCGCGCGGGCAGGATCTCCTCGCCCAGGTCGCGGGACGCGGACCACGTGAGGCCGTCGTCGTCGCTGTACTGGAGGTGCGGGACGCGGTCGCAGGGCACCTGGCAGTTCCCGCTGTCCGTACGGCCCGTGTTGTACGTCTCGGCCAGCAGGACCCGGCCCGTCCCGCGGTCCACGACCGGGGCCGGATTGCCATGGGTGTCGCCCGCGCCCTCGCTGACCACCTGGAGCGGACCCCAGGTGCGGCCGCCGTCCGTGGAGCGCTTGAGGACGATGTCGATGTCGGCGGCGTCACCGCAGTTGAGGACCCGGCCCTCGGCGAACGCGAGAAGGGTGCCGCCGGTGGTCCGGACGATCGCCGGGATGCGGAAGCAGGCATAACCGGGGTCCCGGTCCGCCCTGAAGAGGATCTGCTGCTCGAAACCCGGTACGGCGGAGGGAGGTTGTGCCTGAGCGGGGTTCGGCAGGGCGAGCAGCGCGGCGGTGGCGGATACGGCTGCGGTGGACACGGCGGTCAGGAAGGATCTCGGACCTGCGCGACTCGACGGCACGGACGAACCTGGCCTTTCATGGTTATACATCCGTAAATATGACCTTCGGTTCACGGACGGTAGTTCCGCACCTTGCGCCCCACAAGAACCGTGCGCGTGTCCCGTCACGGATGGAGTACGACTTTTCCGAGGTTGCGCCGCGACTCGATCACCTCGTGCGCCCGTGCCGCGTCCTCCAGGGCGAAGTCCCCGTGCACGACCGGCCGGAGCTCGCCCTCCAGGAACATCCGCCACAGCTCCCGCCGCCACCGCTCGTACAACTCCGGCCGCTCACGGGCGATCCGCGCCATCTGGAACCCCGTCACGGACTTGGCGCCGACGAGAAGGTCGTACGCCCGGATCGTCCCGCCGCCCGAGCTGTACGCCACCAGTCGGCCGCCCGGGGCCAGGGCGGCGAGCGCCAGGGTGAGCAGTTCGCCGCCGACCGCGTCGAGGACGTAGTCGACGGCATCACCCCAACTGCCGTCCCTGTACAGGGTGGTGGCGTCGGCGCCCAGCGAGCGCACGAAGTCCGTCTTGGCGGGGTCGGAGACGGCGCCCACCACACGGGAGGCGCCCCGGGCCCGCGCGAGCTGCACGGCGAGGTGGCCGACCCCGCTCGCCGCCGCCGTGATCAGCGCGGTCTCTCCCGGCTCGGGGTGCGCCGCCTCCAGCGCGCCGAGCGCGACCAGCCCGCTGCGGACCAGCGCGACCGCGTCGGTCGCCGAGGCGCCGTCGGGGATCGGGGAGGCCATGGCCTCGTGCAGCAGCGCGAAGTCGGCGTAACCGTGGCCGAAGCACAGGCCCGTGACGCGTTCGCCGGGGCGGAAGCGGGTGATCCCGGCGCCGACGGCCACCACCGCACCGGCGAGCTCGCCCCCGAGCGGCACCGGCTCCGCGGCCTCGGTGACCTTGCGGACGACCGGGAGGGTCACGCCCACCGCCTCGCAGCGCACGAGGAGCTCTCCGGGGCCCGGCTCGGGGACCGGCGCCTCCTCCAGGAACAGCGGACCACCCATGGACTCGTAACGGACGCGACGCATCGACCCGGCCTCCCCTGAATTCATTGGTGGTCCCAACGATACGTGGACGATCGTTGGGAAGTCCAATGAATAGTGGCTAGGCTGGCCGCATGGCCGAAGCACCCCTGCCCGCGATCCGCTCCCTCCCCAGCTGGCTCCTCGGCCGCGCCGCCGCCCGCGGCCGGGCCCTGGTGGCCGAGGCGCTGGCCGCCGAAGGCATGAAGATGTGGCACCACGTGGTGCTCTCCGCCGTCCGTGACCTCGCCCCCGTCGCCCAGGCCGACCTCGGCCGCGGGGTGCGGCTCGACCCCAAGGACCTGGTCGGCATCCTGAACGACCTCCAGTCCGCGGGGCTCGTCCTGCGCGAACCGGACCCCACGGACCGCCGCAAGAACGCGGTGTCCCTCACGGACGAGGGGGCACGGCTGCTGAAACGCTGCGAGAAGGCGGCCCGCGAGGCCAACGACGAGCTGCTGGCCCCTCTCTCAGCGGCCGAACGCGCCCAGTTCATGAAACTGTTGATCCGGATCTCCGGTACGCAGGGCTGATGACGGATAACGTTCCGTCATGACCGGACCCCTCGCACTCGACCCCGCGCGCAGCGCCCTCGTACTCGTCGATCTGATGGACCGGATCGTCGCGCTGCCCCTTGAACCCCGCAAAGGCACCGAAGTCCTCGCCGCCGCCGAGAAGTTGGCGGCCGCCTTCCGCGGCGCCGGCGCACCCGTCGTGCTCGTGCGCGTCGAGCGGCCCGGGGTCCCCGTCCAGCCACCCGGCAGCGGGCTGATGCCCGGCCTCGCCCGCCACGGCGACATCGAGATCGTGAAGCGGACCATCGGCGCCTTCCAGGGCACGGACCTGGACGCGCGCCTTCGTGAACTCGGCGTCACCACGCTGGTGTTCGGTGGGATCGCCACCAACCTCGGCGTCGAGTCCACCGCCCGCGCCGCCCTCGACCTCGGCTACGACCTCGTCTTCGTGGAGGACGCCATGGCCGCCTTCACCGCCGCCGAGCACGACGCCTCGGCACGGCTCGACTTCCCGCGCCTGGGCACGGTGGCGACGGCGGACCAGGTGCGCTTCCTGGCGGGCTGAACGCTCGGACCAGTGGTCAGCCCTGGGTGGCCGTTGTGGCTTCCAGGGTGAGTCGGTGTTCTCCCGCGTACACGTTCATGGAGGGGCCGCGGAGGAAGCCGACCAGGGTGAGGCCGGTTTCCGTGGCCAGGTCCACTGCCAGTGACGAGGGTGCGGACACGGCGGCCAGGACGGGGATGCCTGCCATCACGGCCTTCTGTGCCAGTTCGAAGGAGGCGCGGCCGGAGACGAGGAGGATCACGCGGGACAGGGGGAGGTTGGCGTTCTGCAGGGCGCGGCCGATGAGTTTGTCGACGGCGTTGTGGCGGCCGACGTCTTCGCGTATGTCGAGGAGTTCGCCGTGTTCGGTGAACAGGGCGGCGGCGTGCAGGCCGCCGGTGCGGTCGAAGACGCGTTGGGCGGCGCGGAGTCGGTCGGGGAGGCTGGTGAGGAGGTCGGGGTCGATGCGGAGTGGGGGTGTGTCGTTGATGGGCCAGCGGGTGGTGGTGCGTACGGCGTCGAGGCTGGCTTTGCCGCACAGGCCGCAGGAGGAGGTGGTGTAGACGTTGCGTTCGAGGGTGATGTCGGGGATGGGGAGGCCGGGGGTGGTGGTGACGTCGACGACGTTGTAGGTGTTGGTGCCGTCTGTGGTGGCTCCGGCGCAGTAGACGATGTTCTGGAGGTCGTCGTGCTGGGTGAGGACGCCTTCGCTGACGAGGAAGCCGGCGGCGAGGGCGAAGTCGTCGCCGGGGGTGCGCATGGTGATGGCGAGGGGTTTGCCGTTGAGGCGGATCTCCAGCGGTTCCTCGGTGACCAGGGTGTCGGGGCGGGAGGAGATCGCCCCGTCGCGGATGCGGATCACCTTGCGTCGTTCCGTGACTCGTCCCATATGTGTCTCAGTCCCGGTTCTGTACGTGCTGGTAGCCGAAACGGCCCTTGTTGCAGAGGTTGCTCTGGGTCACCGTGGGCTCGTGCGGGGTGGTGACCTTCATGACCCCATTGTCCTGCACATGGAGCGGGCCTCGCCTCAGGTACCCGCGGCTCGCCTGTCGAAGTCCGACTACGGTGATCCGGGCGCCGAAGCCACGACCCGGGCCGCTCGGGAAACCGGCCGGTTCGACCGTTCGTCGCGTCCGGGATACCGCTCATCGCATACGGTCGACGCGCCGCCTTTTCAACCAGCTTCTTTGTTCCTACCGTCCGGGATCATGAGTCCCCCTGTCGCGCCCCCGGGTTGGAGCCGCTGGCTCGTCCCCCCGGCCGCTCTCTCGGTCCATCTCTCCATCGGCCAGGCGTACGCATGGTCCGTGTTCAAGCCGCCGCTCGAGTCCTCGCTCGGTCTCAGCGGCACGCAGAGCGCACTGCCCTTCCAGCTCGGCATCGTGATGCTCGGCCTGTCCGCCGCGTTCGGCGGCACGCTCGTCGAGCGCAACGGGCCGCGCTGGGCGATGACGGTGGCGCTGATCTGCTTCTCGTCCGGCTTCCTGATCTCCGCGCTGGGCGCGGCCACCGAGCAGTACTGGCTGATAGTCCTCGGCTACGGCTTCGTCGGCGGCATCGGCCTCGGCATCGGCTACATCTCCCCGGTATCCACGCTGATCAAGTGGTTCCCCGACCGGCCCGGCATGGCCACCGGCATCGCCATCATGGGCTTCGGCGGCGGCGCGCTCATCGCCTCGCCCTGGTCGGCGCAGATGCTGCAGTCCTTCGGCTCCGACAGCTCCGGGATCGCCCTGGCGTTCCTCGTGCACGGGCTGTCGTACGCCGTCTTCATGCTCCTCGGAGTCCTGCTGGTGCGCGTGCCGCGCAGCGAGAAGCCGGTCGAGAGCGCGCCCAGCGCCTTCGAAGGACCGCAGGTCTCGGCCCGCAACGCCGTGCGCACGCCCCAGTTCTGGTGTCTGTGGGTCGTGCTGTGCATGAACGTGACCGCGGGCATCGGCATCCTGGAGAAGGCCGCGCCGATGATCACGGACTTCTTCAAGGAGACGTCGACCCCGGTCTCGGCGTCGGCCGCGGCCGGCTTCGTCGCGCTGCTGTCGGCGGCCAACATGGCCGGCCGGATCGGCTGGTCGTCGACGTCCGACCTGATCGGACGGAAGAACATCTACCGCGTCTACCTGGGCGTGGGCGCCGTGATGTACGGGCTCATCGCCCTGTTCGGTGACTCCTCCAAGCCACTGTTCATCCTGTGCGCGCTGGTGATCCTGTCCTTCTACGGCGGCGGCTTCGCGACGATCCCCGCCTACCTGAAGGACCTCTTCGGCGCCTACCAGGTCGGCGCCATCCATGGCCGGCTGCTCACCGCCTGGTCCACCGCCGGCGTTCTCGGACCGCTGATCGTGAACTGGATCGCCGACCGGCAGGAGGACGCGGGCAAGAGCGGGTCCGCCCTCTACGGCCTGTCGTTCGTGATCATGATCGGGCTGCTCGTCGTCGGCTTCGTCGCCAACGAACTGGTCCGCCCCGTCAGTGCCCGCCACCACATTCCCGCACCGAGGGAGGCCGCCGATGTCGCAGTCCGACAGCAGCCAGAGTCCGCCTGACCGGCGCCCGCTGATCGCCCTGGCCTGGGTGTGGGTCGGCGCGCCGCTCGCCTACGGGCTCTACGAACTCGTTCAGAAAGCGACGCAGCTGTTCACCGGGTGACTGTTCGGTAGGTGTTCGGGCGTCCGAGGGTGTGAGGGAAGCCGACAACTCGGGCGCCCGTTTCCTGTGGCCTTACGTGCCCTCGTACCCGTGGGTCACTGATCAGACTGGAGGATCCCAACCCAAGGCAACGAGGGGACCCTCCATGAACGGCTCGCGGATCGCCGCAGTCGGCCACTACCAGCCCGCCAAGGTACTCACCAACGAGGAACTGGCGGGCCTGGTCGACACCAGCGACGAGTGGATCAGGTCCCGGGTCGGGATCAGGACCCGCCACATCGCCGGTCCCGACGAGCCGGTCGACGAGCTCGCCTCGCACGCCGCCGCCAAGGCGCTGGCCTCGGCCGGGCTCGCCCCCGCCGACATCGACCTGGTCCTGGTCGCCACATCGACCGCCGTCGACCGGTCCCCGAACATGGCCGCCCGGGTCGCGGCCCGGCTCGGCATCCCCTCGCCGGCCGCGATGGACGTCAACGTGGTGTGCGCCGGCTTCACCCACGCGCTGGCCACCGCGGACCACACCGTCCGGGCCGGTGCGGCGACCCGGGCGCTGGTCATCGGCGCCGACAAGATGTCGGCGGTGACCGACTGGAGCGACCGCACCACCTGCGTGCTCGTCGGCGACGGGGCGGGGGCGGCGGTCGTCGAGGGGACCGACGTGCCCGGCATCTCTCCCGTGCTGTGGGGATCGGTGCCCGAGATGGGGCACGCCGTGCGGATCGAGGGTGAGCCGGCGCGGTTCGCGCAGGAAGGGCAGAGCGTCTACCGCTGGGCGACCACCAAGCTTCCGGCGCTGGCCCGGCAGGCCTGCGAGCGTGCGGGGCTCACCCCCGAGGACCTCGCCGCGGTCGTGCTGCACCAGGCGAACCTGCGGATCATCGAGCCGCTCGCGGAGAAGATCGGCGCGGTCAACGCCGTGGTGGCCCGTGATGTCACGGAGTCCGGGAACACGTCGGCGGCCAGTATTCCGCTCGCGTTCTCCAAACTGGTCGAGCAGGGCGAGATCTCCACCGGGGACCCGGTGCTTCTCTTCGGGTTCGGCGGCAACCTGTCGTACGCGGGGCAGGTCGTCCGCTGCCCGTGACATGCGGGATGTGACGAGGTCGATTCGCGGTTTACCTGGCTGCTGTGCGCCGTAGACTGTAGACAAAAGGCAACTGGTAGGGGTGTCCGGGGTGTCCGCCGTCGAGGAGGGGGACCGCGATGTTGTCGACAGGTCTGCCGCAGGGAGCCGTGCCGAAGCTCGAGCGTCCGGGTCCGCTGCGCGATCGCGTGTATGAGGCGTTGCTCGAACTGATCACGACGCGTGCGCTGCAGCCGGGTCAGCATTTGGTGGAGAGTGAGTTGGCGGGGCATCTGGGGGTGTCGCGGCAGCCGGTGCGTGAGGCTTTGCAGCGGTTGAACACTGAGGGTTGGGTGGATCTGCGGCCTGCTCAGGGTGCGTTCGTGCATGAGCCGACGGATGAGGAGGCTGATCAGCTTCTGACGGTGCGGACGTTGTTGGAGGCGGAGGCTGCGCGGTTGGCGGCGGTGAACGCGGGCAGTGCCGGTGTCGCCGTGCTGGAGGAGTTGTGTGCGCAGGGTGAGAGTGCGGTCGCCGCGGACGACGTGGACGCCGCGGTGGCTTTGAATGCCCGACTGCATGCGATGGTCATGGAGTTGGCGGGCAATGCGGTTCTGGCGGAGTTGGCGGGGCAGGTGGATCGCCGGGTGCGCTGGTACTACACGCCGATCGCCCGGCAGCGCGGTCGGCAGTCCTGGATCGAGCACCGTGAGCTGATCGCCGCGATCGCCGACCGCGACCAGCGGCGGGCCACCGAACTGATGCGGGAACACACCGAGCACACGCGAACGTCGTACCACGCACGCCGACGCCCGTAGTCACCCCACACCTCACCGGAACGCGTCCGCGTGGTCCCGGGCCCATCGGGCGAAGGCGCGTGGCGGTCGTCCCGTGATCTGCTGCACCGTGGGCAGCATCACCGACTCGTCCAGGGTGCCGTCTACGATGAAGCGGACGTCGTACCCGCTTGCCGGCAGCGTGGTCACCTCATCGGAACGCGTCCGTGTGGTCCCGGGCCCATCGGGCGAAGGTGCGTGGCGGTCGTCCCGTGATCTGCTGCACCGTGGGCAGCATCACCGACTCGTCCAGGGTGCCGTCGACGAAGAAGGCGAAGAAGGCGTCGACGTACGGTTTCGGCACGCCGGCCGCTTCCATCTCCGCGCGTGTCTCCTCGTGCTCCAGTCCCACGGCACGCAGGTCCCGGCCCAGCGCCGAGCCAAGGATCCGGACCCGGTCGGCGGGCAACAGCGCCTCGGGGCCGGTGACTTCGAGAACGCGGCCCGCGAACTCGTCGGACAGCAGGGCTCGGAGCGCGACCTGCGCGATGTCGTACGGGTCGATGTCCGTGGTCCGCGCGTCCGGGAAGGGCACCCGAACCGTGTCACCCTCGCGGATCTGGTCCGCGAGCCGCAGCGCGTTGGTCATGAAGCTCGTCGGGCGGACGAACGTCCATGCGAGTCCCGAGTCCCGTACGGCGTCCTCCGCGTCCAGCAGATAGCCGGCGACCGCGTTGTCCCTGTCGCCGGTACCCGCAGACAGGCCGGAGAGCAGGACCACGCGACGCACCCCCGCGGCCCGCGCGTCCGCCAGGATCTGCCGCTGGCCGCCGTACCCGGGCATCAGGAACAGCCCGCGCACGCCGTCCAGGGCGGCCCGCACGGTCTCGGGCCGGTTCAGATCCCCCGCCACGGCCTCCACCCCGGCCGGTAACCCCTCGCTGCGCCCGGACCGGCTGACCGCCCGCACCCGCTCGCCGGACTCCGCCAGCGCACGCACGAGCTCGGCCCCCACGTTCCCCGTCGCACCCGTCACCAGAAACATGTACACCCCTCCCTCGCGCCCATCCTGCGCGGCCGGGTGCCGGGACACCAGAGTGCGACAGGTCTTTGTCCTGAGAGTGGAGAAAGTCGGCATCAATCTGTGCACAGCTTCTTCCCAGGTTCGGCAGCCGCTGCTACGTTCCCCTCGAAAGCCCGGCAACTGGTGGCCGAATGAGGCGGGGAGGGGCTCGTGAGACGCATGACGGCACGACCCGCGAACGCGCATCAGGCCCGGCTGCTCAAACTGTTGCGCGACGGAGGACCCAACTCCCGTGCGCAACTGGGCGATCAGGTCGACCTGTCACGGTCCAAGCTGGCCGTGGAGGTGGACCGGCTGCTGGAGACGGGCCTGATCGTGGCCGACGGACTCGCCGCCTCCCGCGGTGGGCGCCGCTCCCACAACATCCGGCTCGCCCCCAATCTGCGTTTCCTCGGCGTGGACATCGGCGCGACCTCGGTCGACGTCGCTGTCACCAACGCCGAGCTGGAGATCCTGGGACATCTCAACCAGCCCATGGACGTCCGCGAGGGCCCGGTCGCGGTCTTCGAGCAAGTCCTGTCCATGGCCGCTAAGTTGAGGGCCTCGGGGCTCGCGGAGGGTTTCGACGGCGCCGGCATCGGCGTCCCGGGGCCGGTCCGCTTCCCCGAGGGCGTACCGGTGGCTCCGCCGATCATGCCCGGCTGGGACGGCTTCCCCGTGCGGGAGGCGCTCAGCCAGGAACTCGGCTGTCCGGTCATGGTCGACAACGACGTGAACCTGATGGCGATGGGGGAGATGCACGCGGGCGTCGCACGCTCCGTGGGCGACTTCCTCTGCGTGAAGATCGGCACCGGCATCGGCTGCGGCATCGTCGCCGGCGGTGAGGTCCACCGCGGGGTGACGGGCAGCGCGGGCGACATCGGGCACATCCAGGCCGTGCCCGACGGCCGACCGTGCGCCTGCGGCAACCGGGGCTGTCTGGAAGCCCACTTCAGCGGGGCCGCTCTCGCCCGGGACGCCGTGGAGGCGGTCGAGCAGGGGCGCTCCGAGGAGCTCGCCACACGCCTCGCGGCGAACGGCGGCCTGACCGCGGTCGACGTCGCCGCCGCCGCTGCCGCCGGTGATCCCACCGCCCTCGACCTGATCCGTGAGGGAGGCAACCGGACCGGCCAGGTCATCGCCGGACTGGTCAGCTTCTTCAACCCTGGCCTGGTGGTGATCGGCGGCGGGGTGACCGGCCTCGGCCACACCCTGCTCGCCGCGATCCGCACCCAGGTCTACCGCCAGTCGCTGCCGCTGGCGACCGGCAACCTGCCCATCGTTCTGGGGGAGTTGGGCCCCACCGCCGGAGTCATCGGCGCGGCCCGGCTCATCAGCGACCACCTGTTCTCACCCGCGTAAGCCATTTCTCGGTACGGCACTGTCCGCCACGGCACCTTCCGACACGCCTCTTCAGCACAGCGCTCCTGCTTCGCCCTGCCCTGAAACCGGCCCGCACGCCCGCCAAGGGGACCTCATGGCACCAGAACCACCGCTGCTCAGCATGTCCGGCATCACCAAGTCGTTCCCCGGAGTCCGGGCCCTGGACGGCGTCGACCTCGATGTCCAGGCCGGCGAAGTGCACTGTCTGCTCGGCCAGAACGGGGCCGGGAAGTCCACGCTCATCAAGGTGCTCGCCGGCGCCCACCAGCCCGACACCGGCCGCCTGCGCTGGCGCGGCGAGGAGGTCACGCTCCGCTCGCCGATCGCCGCCATGCGCCTCGGCATCGCCACCATCTACCAGGAACTCGACCTGGTGGAGCACCTGTCCGTGGCCGAGAACGTCCACCTCGGCCACGAACCCACCGCGGCGGGGTTCGTCGTACGGGGCAAGGCGGCCCGTCAGTCGACGGCCGCACTGCTGCGACGGCTCGGGCACCCGGAGATCGATCCGGTCCGCCTGGTCGGGGAGTTGTCGGCGGCACAGCAGCAGATCGTGTCCATGGCGCGGGCACTCTCCCATGACGTACGGCTCATCGTGATGGACGAACCGTCCGCCGCCCTCGACCCGGACGAGGTCGACAACCTGTTCCGGATCGTCGGCGACCTCACCGCCGAGGGCGTCGCCGTCGTCTACATCTCCCACCGCCTGGAGGAGATCCGGCGGATCGGGGACCGGGTGACGGTCCTCAAGGACGGCCGGGCCGTCGCCGTCGGACTGCCCGCTAAGTCGACGCCGACGCGCGAGGTCGTGGCGCTGATGACGGGCCGCAACGTCGAGTACGTCTTTCCGGAGCGGCCGGTGTCGGGACCTGGTGGTCCGCCGGTTCTGGAGGTCAAGGGCCTGGCCCGGGAAGGCGAGTTCGAACCCCTCGACCTCGTGCTCCACCCCGGAGAGATCGTCGGCCTCGCCGGACTCGTCGGCTCGGGACGCTCCGAGATCCTGGAGACCGTCTACGGCGCCCGGAAGCCCACCACCGGTCAAGTCGTCGTGGACGGCAAGGCGTTGAAGCCCGGCAGTGTCCGCGCCGCCGTCCGCGCCGGGATCGGACTGGCCCCCGAGGAGCGCAAGGCGCAGGCCCTGCTGATGCTGGAGTCGGTCACACGCAACGTCTCCGTCTCCTCCATGTCCCGCTTCTCCCGGGCCGGCTGGATCGACCGGGGCGCCGAACTCGGCGCGGCCCGGGCGGCGACCCGTGAACTGTCGCTGCGGCCCGACAACCCCTCCGTGCCGATCCGCACCCTGTCCGGCGGCAACCAGCAAAAGGCGGTCCTGGCCCGCTGGCTGCTGCGCGGCTGCCGGGTCCTGCTGCTCGACGAACCCACCCGGGGCGTCGACGTGGGCGCCCGCGCCGAGCTGTACGCGGTCGTCCGGCGACTGGCTGACGAAGGCCTGGCCGTGCTGCTGGTCTCCAGCGAGGTCCCCGAGGTGCTCGGCCTCGCCGACCGTGTCCTGGTGCTCCGCGAGGGCCGTGTCGTGCATACGGCACCCGCCCGTGAGCTCGACGAACACCGTGTACTCGACCTCGTCATGGAAGGAAGCCCGGCGTCATGACGCAACATGTGTCCCCGCCGAGGGGAAGCGCCGACAAAGTGCCTCCGGCGAGCGAATCGTTCGCGTGGCGAGGGGTGTTCGCCCGCGCCGACGTCCGGACCCTCTCCCTCCTCGGCGTGCTCGCCGTACTGATCCTCATCGGCGGCATCACCAAGCCCGACGAGTTCCTCGACACCCGCAACCTCCAACTCGTCCTCACCCAGGCCTCGGTGATCGGTGTCGTCACCGTCGGCATGACCTTCGTCATCACCTCCGGCGGCATCGACCTGTCCGTCGGCGCGATCGTCGCCCTCGCCTCGGTGTGGGCCACCACCGTCGCCACCCAGGAGTACGGCTTCGCGGGCATCCTCTTCACCGCGGTGATCGTCGGAGTCGGCTGCGGTCTGGTCAACGGGCTGCTCATCGCGTACGGCGGGATGGTCCCGTTCATCGCCACGCTCGCCATGCTCGCCTCGGCCCGCGGACTCGCCCTGCAGATCACCGACGGCAGGACGCAGATCGTCTCGATCAACAGCGTGCTGGATCTCGGAGAGCGGGACGCGTATGTGCTCGGCATCCCTCCGCTGGTCCTGGTCTTCGCGGTCGTGACGATCATCGGCTGGCTGGTGCTGAACCGCACCACCTTCGGCCGCCGCACGGTCGCCGTCGGCGGCAACGCCGAGGCCGCCCGGCTCGCCGGCATCGACGTCCGCCGTCAGCGCCTCTACCTCTACCTGCTGTCCGGACTGTGCTGCGGCATCGCCGCCTTCCTGCTGATCATCCTGTCCGGCTCCGGCCAGAACACCAACGGCAACCTCTACGAGCTCGACGCCATCGCCGCCGCGATCATCGGCGGAACCCTGCTCAGCGGGGGCCGCGGCACCATCACCGGCTCCGTGCTCGGCGTCCTGATCTTCACCACGATCACCAACATCTTCGCCCTGAACAACCTGCAGAGCGACGTCCAGCAGATCGCCAAGGGCGCGATCATCGTCGCCGCCGTGCTGGTCCAGCGCCGTACCGCAAGCACGACCTGAGGAAAGGGTTCACCGCCATGCCACAGCACACGAGCCGCTTCACCAGTCGCAGAGGCCTGCTCTTCGGGACCGCCGCCGTCGGGGCCGGTGCCCTCCTCGCAGGTTGCACCAGCAACGACTCCAGCGACGACGAGCCGGCCGCGAACGATCAGCCGGCCGCCGCCGAGTCGTCCGGCAAGCCGGTCACCATCGGCTTCGCCGGACCGCAGGCCGACCACGGCTGGCTCAACGCCATCAACGACAACGCCAAGAACCGGGCGAAGAAGTACTCCGACGTCACCCTTGAGATCACCGAGGGCTCCAACGACACCGCCCAGCAGATCGGCCAGATCGAGACTCTGATCAACAAGAAGGTCGACGTCCTGGTGGTGCTGCCCGCCGACGGCAAGGCCCTCACTCAGGTCGGACTCAAGGCGATGCGCGCCGGGATCCCGGTCGTCAACCTCGACCGCATCTTCAACACCCCGCAGGCGTACCGCTGCTGGATAGGCGGCGACAACTACGGCATGGGCCTCAACGCCGGCCACTACATCGGCGAGAAACTCAAGGGGAAGTCGAACGCCAAGGTCATCGAACTGGCCGGACTCGACAACCTGGAACTCACCAAGCAGCGCACCAAGGGCTTCGACGACGCCCTGAAGAACTACCCCAACGTCAAAAAGGTGGCCCGTCAGGCCGCCGAGTTCACGGTGGAGTCCGGGCAGGCCAAGATGGCCCAGCTCCTGCAGGCCCAGTCGAGCTTCGACGCGCTGTGGAACCACGACGACGACCAGGGCGTGGGCGCGCTGCGCGCCATCGACCAGGCCGGCCGCGACGACTTCCTGATGGTCGGCGGCGCGGGCGCCCTGTCCGCCTTCCAGGCCATCAAGCAGGACAACGGCGTCCTCAAGGCGACCGTCCTCTACCCGCCGACCATGGCCGCCTCGGCGATCGACCTCGCCCGCGCCCTCGGCCAGTCCAAGGGCATCAGCGGCCTCTCCGAGTTCGAGATCCCGGCCTCGCTCACCCTCTACTCGGCCGTCGTCGACAAGACCAACGTCGACCAGTACATGTCCACCGGCTTCAAGTGAGGCGTCCCGATCCGGGGCCTGACTTACCGACCGGGCCGGCCGCGAGCAGCGGTGCGCCCCTGCCCGGCCGATCCGAACGGCAGGTCCCAGGAGCCCGGTTCGTCGACGGACCGGGCTGCACCCCCCACCGCGCCACGACGACGAGGAGGACATCGCGCATGGCACAGCCGCAGCAGTCAGAAGAGGCCGAGGTGCCGCCGCTCCGGGTCGGCATGGTCGGCTACGCCTTCATGGGCGCCGCCCACTCCCAGGGCTGGCGGACCGTCGGACGCGTCTTCGACCTGCCTCGCCGCCCGGTGCTCGCCGCGATCTGCGGACGGGACGGGGACGCCGTGCGCCGGGCAGCCGACCGGCACGGCTGGGCGGCCGCCGAGACCGACTGGCGGGCGCTGATCGAGCGGGACGACGTCGACCTCGTCGACATCTGCACCCCCGGCGACAGCCACGCCGAGATCGCCGTCGCCGCGCTCGCCGCGGGCAAGCACGTGCTGTGCGAGAAACCCCTCGCCAACACCGTCGAGGAGGCCGAGGTGATGACCCGGGCCGCCGAAGAGGCCTTCGACCGAGGTCAGTTCGCCATGGTCGGCTTCAACTACCGCCGGGTGCCCGCCACCGCGCTGGCCCGCCGCATGGTGGCCGAAGGACGGCTCGGCACCCTCCGGCATGTACGGGTGTCGTACCTCCAGGACTGGCTCGTGGACCCGGAGTTCCCCCTGACCTGGCGGCTGCGCCGGGAGCAGGCGGGATCGGGCTCGCTCGGCGACCTGGGCGCGCACATCGTCGACCTCGCCCAGTACCTGGCGGGAGAGCCACTGGCCGGAGTCTCCGCGCTGACCGAGACCTTCGTACGGGAACGCCCGCTGACCGGCGGCGCCGTCAAGGGCCTCGCCGCCGTCTCCGGGACCGGCACCGGCCAGGTCACCGTGGACGACGCGGCCCTGTTCACCGGCCGCTTCACCTCCGGTGCCCTCGCCTCCTTCGAGGCGACCCGGTACGCCACCGGCCGCAAGAACTCCCTGCGCATCGAACTCAACGGCGAACGCGGCTCGTTGGCCTTCGACCTGGAACGCCTCAACGAACTCTCTTACCACGACGGCACGGAACCCGCGGCGCACGCCGGTTTCCGCCGCATCCTCGTCACCGAGCCCGACCACCCCTACCTGGACGCCTGGTGGCCGCCCGGCCACGGCCTCGGCTACGAGCACACCTTCGTCCACCAGGCCCGCGACCTCGTCCACGCGATCGCCGAGGGCCGCCGCCCCGAACCCTCCTTCGCCGACGGGCTCCAGGTCCAGCGGGTGCTCGCGGCCGTGGAGGAGAGCGCCGAGAAGAACTCCGTCTACACCCCGATAGCCGTCTGAGGAGGCTCCCCAAGATGCCGCGCCAGTTCACGCTCTTCACCGGCCAGTGGGCCGACCTCCCTCTCGAAGAGGTCTGCCGCCTCGCCCGCGACTTCGGCTACGACGGACTCGAACTCGCCTGCTGGGGCGACCACTTCGAGGTCGACAAGGCGCTCGCCGACCCGTCGTACCTGGACTCCCGGCACGCGCTGCTCGACAAGTACGGCCTCAAGTGCTGGGCGATCTCCAACCACCTGGTCGGCCAGGCCGTCTGCGACGCCATCATCGACGAACGCCACCAGGCCATCCTGCCCGGTGAGGTGTGGGGCGACGGCGACCCGGAAGGCGTCCGGCAGCGGGCCGCGAACCGGATGAAGGACACCGCGCGGGCCGCACGCGCCTTCGGCGTCGACACCGTCATCGGCTTCACCGGCTCCGCCATCTGGCACCTGGTCGCCATGTTCCCGCCCGCCCCCGAGTCGATGATCGACCGCGGCTACGAGGACTTCGCCGGGCGCTGGAACCCCATCCTCGACGTCTTCGACGCCGAGGGCGTGCGGTTCGCCCACGAGGTCCACCCGAGCGAGATCGCGTACGACTACTGGACGACCCAGCGCGCGGTGGAGGCAGTCGGCGGTCGGGCGGCCTTCGGTCTCAACTTCGACCCCTCGCACTTCGTGTGGCAGGACCTCGACCCGGTCGGCTTCCTGTGGGACTTCCGCGACCGGATCTACCACGTCGACTGCAAGGAAGCCCGCAAGCGCCTCGACGGCCGCAACGGCCGCCTCGGCTCCCACCTGCCCTGGGGCGACCCGCGCCGCGGCTGGGACTTCGTCTCCGCCGGCCACGGTGACGTCCCCTGGGAGGACGTCTTCCGCATGCTGCGCTCCATCGACTACCAGGGCCCCATCTCGGTCGAGTGGGAGGACGCCGGCATGGACCGGCTCCAGGGCGCACCGGAGGCACTGAGCCGACTCAAGGCGTACGACTTCGAGCCGCCGTCGGCCTCGTTCGACGCGGCGTTCGGCGGCAACGACTGAGCCGCACTGGTCAGTTCCGGGATGACGGCGCATCCCGGCGTACCCGCACCCACCCGTACGACCGGCCCCTTTCTGGAGGCATCCGTGCACGGGAAAGACCGCACCACCACACCCGACAGAATCGAGACCCACAGACCACGCGCCCCCTGGCGCAGAGCGGCGGCCCTGCTCACCGGCTTCCTGCTGGCCGGCGCCTCCCTCACCCTCGCCGCTCCCCAGGCAGGCGCAGCCGTCGCCGCCGAGAAGGCCGCCCCCGCGGCCGCCGCTGAGGACTTCCAGCAGGTCACCCTCGCCAAGGGCGAGCCGGAGATGGGCGAGCCCATGTCGCTCGCCGTCCTCCCGGACCGCTCGGTCCTGCACACCTCACGCGACGGCGAACTCCGCATCACCGACGCGGCCGGCACCACCCGGCTCGCCGGCAAGCTCGACGTCTACTCCCACGACGAGGAAGGCCTCCAAGGCGTCGGCGTGGACCCGCAGTTCCCCAACAACCGCTTCATCTACCTGTACTACGCGCCCCCGTTGAACACCCCGGCGGGCGACGCTCCCGAGACCGGCACCGCGGCCGACTTCGCGCCCTTCGACGGTGTCAACCGGCTCTCCCGGTTCGTCCTGAAGACCGACGGCACCCTCGACGCCGCCAGCGAGACGAAGATCATCGACATCCCCGCCACCCGCGGCATCTGCTGCCACGTCGGCGGCGACATCGACTTCGACGCGGCCGGCAACCTCTACCTGTCGACGGGCGACGACTCCAACCCCTTCCAGTCCGACGGGTTCACCCCCATCGACGAACGCGCCAACCGCAACCCCGTCTTCGACGCCCAGCGCACCGCCGGCAACACCAACGACCTGCGCGGCAAGATCCTGCGCATCAAGGTCAACGCCGACGGCTCCTACGCCATCCCCGACGGCAACCTGTTCGCGCCCGGCACGGACAAGACCCGGCCCGAGATCTACGCCATGGGCTTCCGCAACCCGTTCCGCTTCAGCGTCGACAAGCAGACCGGGATCGTCTACGTCGGCGACTACGGCCCCGACGCGGGCGCCGCCGACCCGGCCCGCGGACCGGCCGGCCAGGTCGAGTTCGCGCGCGTGACCGGCCCCGGCAACTTCGGCTGGCCGTACTGCACGGGCGCCAACGACGCCTACGTCGACTACGACTTCGCGACGGGCACCTCGGGCGCCGCCTTCGACTGCGCCGCGCCGAAGAACAACTCCCCGCACAACACCGGCCTCACCGACCTTCCCCCGGCGCAGGCCGCCTGGATCCCCTACGACAACGGATCGGTACCCGAGTTCGGCACCGGCTCCGAGTCCCCCATGGGCGGCCCGGTCTACCACTACGACCCCGCGCTCGACTCACCGGTGAAGTTCCCCGAAGCCTACGACGGCGACTTCTTCGCAGGGGAGTTCGGCCGCCGCTGGATCAAACGGATCACGAGTGACTCCGCCGGCACCGTCCAGTCCATCAACGACATTCCCTGGACCGGCACCCAGGTGATGGACATGGCCTTCGGCCCCGACGGCGCGCTGTACGTCCTCGACTACGGCGTCTCCTGGTTCGGCGGCGACGAGAACTCCGCCCTGTACCGCATCGAGAACGCCACCGACGGCCACTCCCCGGTCGCCCAGGCATCGGCCGACCGTACCTCCGGGCAGGCGCCGCTGCGGGTGCGGTTCTCCTCCGAGGGCACCAGCGACCAGGACGGCGACGCCCTCACGTACAGCTGGGACTTCGGCGACGGCGGCACGTCCACGGCGGCGAACCCGGCCCACACGTACAAGAAGAACGGCACCTACACGGCGACCCTGACCGCGAAGGACGCGAGCGGCCGCACCGGCAGCGCCAGCGTGCAGATCGTCGTCGGGAACACCGCGCCCAAGGTGACGCTCGAACTCCCGCAGGACGGGCAGCTGTTCAGCTTCGGTGACGCGATCCCGTTCAAGGTGCGGGTGAGTGACCCCGAGGACGGCCGGTCCATCGACTGCACCAAGGTCAAGGTCACCTTCGTCCTCGGCCACGACAGCCACGGCCACCCCGTGACCTCCGCCAACGGCTGCACCGGCACCATCCAGACCAGCGCCGACGGCGGTCACGACGAGGACGCCAACATCTTCGGCGTGATGGACGCCGAGTACACCGACAACGGTGGCGGCGGCCAGGCCCCGCTGACCACCCACGACCAGAGCGTCCTGCAGCCCAGGCACCGCCAGGCCGAGCACTTCGGCACCAGCTCGGGCGTCTCGGTCATCGCCAAGGACACCGCACACGGCGGCAACACGGTCGGCGACATCAACAACGGTGACTGGGTCGCCTTCACGCCGTACGTCCTGAGCAACGCCAAGTCCGTCTCCGCGAGGGTGTCCTCCGGCGGAGCCGGCGGCACGCTCGAGATCCGCGCGGGATCGGCGACCGGCACCCTGCTCGGCAAGGCGACCGTACCGGTGACCGGCGGCTGGGAGACCTTCCAGGACGTCACCGCCAACCTGTCCCGCGCGCCCAGGGGCACCACCACGCTCTACCTCGTCTTCAAGGGGAGCGGCACCGGCGCCCTGTTCGACGTGGACGACTTCACCTTCACGACCGGCTGAGAGGAGGGGCTCGTATGAACACAACTGGACGATGGACGACGGCGGTTGTGGGAGCCGCCCTGCTCCTCGGCTGCGTGTCCGAACCCGCCGCGTCGCACTCCGCGGACGCCGAACGGGTGCTGGTCTTCTCCAAGACGGCCGGCTTCCGGCACGACTCCATCCCCGACGGTGTCGCCGCGGTCAAGCAGCTCGGTGAGAGCGGCGGCTTCACGGTCGACGCCACCGAGGACGCGAACGCGTTCACCCCGAAAAACCTGCGCCGGTACGACGCGGTCGTGTTCCTCTCCACCACCGGAGACGTCCTCGACCCCACCCAACAGCGGTCCTTCGAGGGCTACATCAGGCAGGGCGGCGGATACGTCGGTATCCACGCCGCCGCCGACACCGAGTACGACTGGGCGTTCTACGGCGGCCTCGTCGGCGCCTACTTCCAGTCGCACCCGGCGATCCAGCCGGCCACGGTGGTGGCCGAGGACCGGGCCCACCCGTCCACCTCAGGGCTGCCTGCCACGTGGAACCGGACCGACGAGTGGTACAACTACCGCTCCGATCCCCGTGATCGGGTCCACGTCCTCGCCTCGCTCGACGAGTCGTCGTACACCGGCGGCACGATGAACGGCGACCATCCGATCGCCTGGTGCCAGGACTACCAGGGCGGCCGTGCCTTCTACACCGGCCTCGGCCACACGAAGGAGTCGTACGCGGACCCGGCGTTCCGAGGCCATGTCCTGGGCGGAATCCGGTATGCGATCGGCGACGCCCAGGCAGACTGCCGGCCGGAGAACGGCTACCGTCCGCTCTTCGACGGCACGGCCGAGTCGCTGGACGACTGGAAACAGGCGGGTCCGGGCTCCTTCACCCGGTCCGACGACGGCACACTCACCTCGTCCGGCGGTATGGGGATGCTCTGGTACGCCGGTCAGAGCTTCGGGGCCTACTCCCTGAAGCTCGACTGGAAGATGGCCGGCGCCTCGGGTGACGACAACTCGGGTGTGTTCGTGGGCTTCCCGCCCTCGGACGACCCCTGGTCCGCCGTCGACAACGGCTACGAGATCCAGATCGACGCCACCGACGTACCCGAGAAGACCACAGGGTCCGTCTACGGCTTCCGCTCCGCCGACCTGAAGAAGCGCGACCGTGCGCTGAACCCGCCAGGTGAGTGGAACACGTACGAGATCCGCGTGGAGGGCGAACGCCTCCGCGTCTGGCTCAACGGCGTGAAGATCAACGATTTCACCAACACCGATCCGGCCCGGAGCCTGCGTGAGGGGCATGTCGGCATCCAGAACCACGGAGCCGACGACCAGGTGTCGTTCCGCGACATCCGGGTCAAGGAACTGCCCGCCAAGGGCGATTGAGCGGCGGCGGGCGGGGGACGCCGGACCCCCGCCCGCCGTCTTCACCCCTTCGTCGTCCATCGCTTCGTCGCAGGGTCTGCGCACCCATGTGCTCGGCAAGGAGGCTGCCATGTCCGCGTCCATTTCCGTACCGCGCGTCGGCGTCTGGCTGATCGGGGCCCGAGGTTCTGTCGCCACGACGGTCGTCGCGGGCTGTGCCGCCATGACCGCGGGCCTGCACCCGCCGACGGGCCTGCTCACCGAGACACCGCCCTTCACCGAGAGCGGTCTGCCCGCCTTGTCCTCCCTGGTCTTCGGCGGCCACGACACACTGGACTGCCCCCTGCCCAAACGGGCCGAAGCCCTGGCCGCGGGCGGCGTCCTGCCCCACGGCCTGCCGACGGCGGTCAGCGCCGAACTGGCCGCCGCGGAACGGGAGATCAGGCCCGGCGGCCCCCTCCCCGGAGACACGAGGTCCGAGGAGGACCTGATCGCCGCCTTCGCCGCGGACATACGGTCCTTCGTACGACGGTGCCGGCTGACGCGAGCGGTAGTGGTGAACGTCGCCTCCACCGAACCCGCACCCACCGGCGACGCCCTGCCGCCGAGCTCCCTGTACGCGGCGGCGGCCCTGCGCGCGGGCTGCGCGTATGTGAACTTCACCCCCTCGACGGGCCTGCACCACCCTTCGCTGAGGCGGCAGGCCGAGTCCTGCGGCCTGCCGTTCGCGGGCCGCGACGGCAAGACCGGGCAGACCCTGCTCCGGTCCGTGCTGGGCCCGATGTTCACCCAGCGCGCCCTGACGGTCCGGGCCTGGTCCGGCACCAATCTCCTCGGCGGGGGCGACGGAGCCTCCCTCGCCGACCCGTCGGCCGCCGCGGCGAAGAACGCCGGCAAGGAGCGCGTCCTGGCAGACACCCTCGGCACCACCCCGGAGGGCGAGGTCCACATCGACGACGTTCCCGCCCTCGGCGACTGGAAGACCGCCTGGGACCACATCGCCTTCGACGGATTCCTCGGCACCCGCATGGTCCTCCAGACCACCTGGCAGGGCTGCGACTCCTCCCTGGCCGCACCTCTCGTACTCGACCTGGCCCGTCTGGCCGTACGCGCGCACGAGAGGGGGCTGTCCGGCCCGCTGAGCGAGCTGGGCTTCTACTTCAAGGACCCGGTGGGGGAGGGGCCCGCGGGGCTGGGGGAGCAGTACGCGCGGCTGGTGGGGTTCGCGGAGCGGCTACGGGAGGAGCGCTCAGGACAGCGGGGCGGTGCCTTTGTTGAGGGACGGGTCGCGGAGGGTGCGGACGGCGGGGGTGGCGGCGGCGCCTCGAGTTCGGCCGATCGTTCGGGGGAGCAGTGGTGAGGGCGAGCAGAGCCGCGGCGCCGGAGGACCTGTTCAAGGGCACGGGCGGGACGACACCGACCCCCACCACGCCCCCGCTCAAGGAGCCTCCACCACTCACCGCCGGCGCCCGCGCCTGGGCCGAACTCCTTCGCCTGCCCGCCCTGTTCACGGTCCCCGGCGACGCCCTCGCCGGAGCGGCGGCGGTCTCCGAGCGCCCCACTGCCCGGACTCTCCTCGCGATAGCCGCCTCCCTTTCTCTCTACGAGGCCGGCATGGCCCTCAACGACTGGGCCGATCGCGAGGTGGACGCTGTGGAACGCCCTCACCGTCCCCTCCCTTCCGGCCGTGTCCGCCCCGCGGCAGCCCTCGGCGCGGCCTGCGCCCTCACCGGCGCGGGCCTCTCCCTGGCGGCCTGCGCGGGACGCCCCGCCCTCACGGTCGCGGTCCCACTCGCGGCCACGGTCTGGGCATACGACCTCGCCCTGAAGAACACCCCGGCAGGACCGTTCGCCATGGCGACGGCACGAGGGCTTGACCTGCTCCTCGGTGCGGCGGCGACGGCCGGGGCAAGCCGGTTGGACCCGAGGGCCGGCGTGGGCGGCGTGGCCGGGGTGGGCGGCGTGGGCCGGAAGGTAGGTGCGGGCCGAGCGTGGGCTACAGCCGTCGCCCACGAGCCTCGGGTGGCCTTGGGGGCGGCGGCCGTTCCCGGCACCGTGGACGGCATCCGCCGGGCCGCGACCGCCGTTGCTCACCGTGGCGCCCGTAGGTCGCCGCAGCCGGCTGCCCTCCTGGGCATCCGTCGGGCTCTGCCGCCCACCTCGCTCCTCGGTGACCGCCAGGCATTCCCCTCTGCGGCCCTTCGCAGCATCCGACAGGCCCTGCCCACCGCCGCCCTGCTCGGCGCCCACACCCTCGCCGTGACCACCGTGTCCCGCCGCGAGGCCCAGGGCGGCTCACCCCTGGCCCCCTTCGCGGCGCTCGCCGCGACTGCGGCACTGACGCGGACGGTGATCCAACAGCGTTCGCGCCCAATGGACGGGATCGACGGAAGCCGACGCGGTACCGGATCGCGCCGACTGGCGAACCTGGCGAACTTGGTGGACCTGGGCGCCGCAGCCATGTTCCGGGAGTCACGCCCCCGGCGGCAGACCGGCGATCACAGGCCCCCACCCGGCACCGGCCCGAACCCCCTCGACACGCACGCGGCCCTGCGCCTCGCCCTCGCCGCCGCCTACGCGGCCACTACCGCCCGCCCTTACCTCCACGCCACCCTCAACCCCTCACCCCCGCTCACCCAACGAGCCGTCACCGCCGGCATCCGGGCCACGATCCCCCTCCAGGCTGCCCTCACCGCCCGCTCAGGTGCGAAGGGCGCGACCGTCACGGCCCTGCTCACCACCGCCCTCGCCCCCCTGGCAGGACGCTTCGCGAGGAAGGTCAGCGTCACATGACCGACCCCCTCTCGCCGCGCCGACCCATTCCGGGCCCCGGCGACGACGCTGCGCCCGTTGGACCGCCCCCGCCGCCTCGGCGCCCCCGCGCAGTCATGACCGGCCGCGAGGCTCGGCCCCGGCCCCCTCGGGGCCCTGGTGCAGCCACGGCTGACCCCGTTGTGCGGCCTCGGCCCACTCCGGACTCCGACGGTGACACGACGGGCCCCCTAGCTCCACTCGGGTCTCCTGCCGGTTCTGGTGGGGACACGGCTGCGTCCGTTGCCGCATCCGGGCCTCCTGCCGGTCCTGGTGGGGACACGGCTGCGTCCGTTGCTGTACTCGGGTCTCCTGCCGGTTCTGGTGGGGACACGGCTGCGTCCGTTGCCGCATCCGGGCCTCCTGCCGGTCCTGGTGGGGACACGGCTGCGTCCGTTGCCGTACCCGGGCCTCCTGCCGGTCCCGGTGGCGACACGACCGCGCACGTTGCTCCGCCCCGGCCCACTGCCGGCTCCAACGGCACCATGACCGGCCCCCACGCTCCACCCCACCCCGCCCCAGCCCCCGACGCCGCCCCGCTCCGCTTCGGCTACGGCACCAACGGTCTCGCCGATCTTCGTCTCGACGATGCCCTCGCCCTGCTCGCCGACCTCGGGTACGACGGTGTCGGTCTGACGCTCGACCACATGCATCTGGACCCCCTCGCCTCCAACCTGGCTGCCCGCACCCGCCGCCTCGCGCACCGCCTGGACGCGCTCGGTCTGACGGTCACCATCGAGACGGGCGCCCGCTATGTGCTCGACCCACGCCGCAAACACGGCCCCTCGCTGCTCGACCCCGACCCGGACGACCGCGCCCGCCGCGTCGACCTGCTGGTCCGGGGCGTCCAGGTCGCCGCCGACCTCGGCGCGCACGCCGTGCACTGCTTCAGCGGCATCACCCCGACGGGTACGGACCCGGACACGGCGTGGAAACGGCTGGCCGAAACCCTCACCCCCGTCCTCGATACCGCCACCACCGCCGGCATCCCCCTCGCCATCGAGCCCGAACCGGGCCACCTTCTCGCCACCCTCGCCGACTTCCACCACCTGCGCACCACCCTCGGGGACCCGGCAGCCCTCGGACTGACCCTCGACATCGGCCACTGCCAGTGCCTCGAACCCCTGTCGCCCGCCGAGTGCGTGCGCGCCGCGGGCCCCTGGCTGCGGCACGTCCAGATCGAGGACATGCGCCGGGGCGTCCACGAACACCTCCCCTTCGGTGACGGCGACATCGACTTCCCGCCCGTCCTGGCCGCCCTGGCCGACACCGGCTACCAGGGCCTGACGGTCGTCGAACTGCCCCGCCACTCCCACGCGGGCCCCCACTTCGCCGAACTCTCCCTCCCGTTCCTCCATCAGGCAGTGGCGCTCTCACAAGGAAGCACCCCATGACCCACTCCCATGCCCACCAGGCAACCTCCCCGGCGGACACCCAGGGCACCACCCTCGCCCGAACCCCGCTGCACGACCTGCGCAACCACGTCCGCGAACACCTCGGCGAAGCCGCCCGCACCTGGCTCGACCACGCCCTCGACGAGGCCGCCGCCCACCCCGGCGCCCACGGCCCCATCTCCGTATGGGAGTTGCGCCTCGCCGAGGCCGGACGCCGCTGCGGCCCCGAACACGCCGACGCCGTCCGCATCCTGATCCTGCACGCGGCCCGCGCCGACACCGACGCCCTGACCCGGGTCTACTCCCAGGGCACCGCCGCCGAACGCCGTGCCGTCCTGCACGCCCTGCCCCATCTGGTGTCCGGCCCCGAGGCCCTCCCGCTCGTCGAGGACGCCCTGCGCACCAACGACACCCGCCTCCTGGCCGCCGCCGTCGGCCCCTACGCCGCCCGCCACCTCGACACCCACCACTGGCGCCACGCCGTCCTGAAGTGCCTGTTCACCGGGGTACCCGTCGCCGAGGTGGCGGACCTGGACAGACGGGCCCACGCGGACACCGAACTCGCCCGCATGCTCGGCGACTACGCCACCGAACGCACCGCCGCGGGCCGTCCCGTGCCCGAGGACCTGCACCGCGTCCTGACCCTGACCGACCCCACGGCCACCCCACCCGCGCCGGCCACCGACCACGGCCCGAACGGCGCGGAAGGCACCCACGGCAAGGAGTCCTGATGCGCATCTTCGACCCCCACATCCACATGACGTCACGGACCACCGACGACTACCAGGCCATGCACACCGCCGGCGTCCGCGCCGTCGTCGAGCCGTCCTTCTGGCTCGGCCAGCCCCGCACCTCTCCCGCCTCCTTCCTCGACTACTTCGATGCCCTGCTGGGCTGGGAGCCCTTCCGCGCCGCCCAGTACGGCATCGCCCACCACTGCACCCTCGCCCTGAACCCCAAGGAGGCCAACGACCCGCGCTGCGTCCCCGTCCTCGACGAGCTGCCCCGGTATCTCGTCAAGGACCAGGTCGTCGCCGTCGGCGAGATCGGCTACGACTCGATGACCCCGGCCGAGGACAACGCCCTCGCCGCCCAGCTCCAGCTCGCCGCCGACCACGAACTGCCCGCGCTCGTCCACACCCCGCACCGCGACAAGCTCGCCGGGCTGCGCCGCACCCTCGACGTCGTCCGCGAGTCCGCCCTGGCGACCGACCGGGTCCTGGTCGACCACCTCAACGAGACCACCGTCAAGGAGGCCAAGGACAGCGGCTGCTGGCTCGGCTTCTCCGTCTATCCCGACACCAAGATGGACGAGGAGCGGATGATCGCGATCCTGCGCTCCTACGGCCCCGAACAGGTCCTGGTGAACTCCGCCGCCGACTGGGGCCGCAGCGATCCCCTCAAGACCCGCAAGGTCGCGGACCTCATGCTCGCCGAGGGCTTCACCGAGGACGACGTCGACCGCGTCCTGTGGCGCAACCCCGTCGCCTTCTACGGACTCAGCGGCCGGCTCGACCTCGACATCGCGGCCACCGAAGCCACCCACGAGGGCAACTCCATCCTCCGCGGCGGGGCGTGAGCCATGCGCTTCCGCCACCCCGACGGCACCACCGTCCACCTCGCCTACTGCACCAACGTCCACCCCGCCGAAACCCTCGACGGCGTCCTCGCGCAACTCCGCGACCACTGCGAACCCGTCCGCCGCCGCCTCGGCCGCGACCGCCTCGGCATCGGCCTGTGGCTCGCCCGCGACGCCGCCCACGCCCTGGTCAGCGACCCCTCCGCGCTGCGCGACCTGCGCACCGAACTCGACCGCCGCGGCCTCGAGGTCGTCACCCTCAACGGCTTCCCCTACGAAGGGTTCGGCGCCGAAGAGGTCAAGTACCGCGTCTACAAACCGGACTGGACCGACCCCGAACGCCTCGACCACACCACCGCCCTGGCCCGCGTCCTCACCGGACTCCTGCCCGACGACGTCACCGAGGGCAGCATCTCCACCCTGCCGCTCGCCTGGCGCACCGCCTACGACAACGGCAGCGCCGACAAGGCCCGCACCGCCCTGCTCACCCTCGCCGAACGCCTCGACGCCCTCCAGGAGCTGACCGGCCGCTCCATCCGCGTCGGCCTCGAACCCGAACCCGGCTGCGTCGTCGAGACCACCGGCGACGCCATCGCACCGCTGACCGCGATCGCCCACGAACGCATCGGCATCTGCGTCGACACCTGCCACCTCGCCACCTCCTTCGAAAACCCGCACACCGCCCTGGACGCGCTCACCGCGGCCCGTGTCCCCGTCGTCAAGTCCCAGCTCTCAGCCGCCCTGCACGCCGAACACCCCCATCTCCCCGAGGTCCGCGAGGCACTCGCCGCCTTCGACGAACCCCGCTTCCTGCACCAGACCCGCACCGGGACGTCCGCCGGCCTCCGCGGCACCGACGACCTAGGCGAGGCCCTCGCAGGCGACGCCCTGCCCGACGGGGCACCCTGGCGCGCCCACTTCCACGTCCCGCTGCACGCGGCCCCCGCCGCACCCCTCACCTCCACGCTCCCCGTACTCAAGTCCGCCCTGACCCGGCTCGTCGGCGGCCCGCACCCCCTCACCCGACACCTGGAGGTCGAGACCTACACCTGGCAGGCCCTCCCACCGCAACTGCGCCCCCGCAGCCGCACCCAGCTCGCCGACGGCATCGCCGCGGAACTCACCCTCGCCCGCGACCTGCTGACGGACCTCGGCCTGAAGGAGCTGCCATGACCCACCAGCCCCAAGAGGCGGGACCGACCCCTCTCCTCGTCCTCGACGTCGTCGGCCTCACACCCCGCCTCCTCCACCACATGCCCCACCTCAAGTCCCTTGCCCAGTCCGGATCTCACGCCCCGCTCGCGACCGTGCTGCCCGCCGTCACCTGCGCCGCCCAGTCCACCTTCCTCACCGGCACCCACCCCTCCGAGCACGGCATCGTCGGCAACGGCTGGTACTTCCGCGAGCTCGGCGATGTACTCCTGTGGCGTCAGCACAACGGTCTGGTCGCCGGCGACAAGCTCTGGGACGCCGCCCGCCGCGCCCACCCCGGCTACACCGTCGCCAACATCTGCTGGTGGTACGCCATGGGCGCCGACACCGACTTCACCGTCACCCCCCGCCCCGTCTATTACGCCGACGGCCGCAAGGAACCCGACTGCTACACCCGGCCCCCGGCCCTGCACGACGAACTCACCGAGAAACTCGGCACCTTCCCCCTCTTCCACTTCTGGGGCCCCGGCGCGGACCTGGTGTCCAGCCAGTGGATCATCGACGCGACCCGCCACATCATGGGCACCCGCCACCCCGACCTGACGCTCTGCTACCTCCCCCACCTCGACTACGACCTCCAGCGCTACGGCCCCGACGACCCGCGCTCCCTGAAAGCCGCCGCCGACCTGGACCGGGCACTGGCCCCGCTCCTGGACGACGCCCGCGCGGAAGGCCGTACCGTCGTCGCCCTGTCCGAGTACGGCATCACCCGCGCGGACCGCCCCGTCGACATCAACCGCGCCCTGCGCCGCGCCGGACTCCTCGAGGTACACACACAGGACGGCATGGAGTACCTCGACCCGATGGCATCCCGTGCCTTCGCGGTCGCCGACCACCAGATCGCCCATGTCTATGTGCGCCGCCCCGAGGACCTGGACGCCACCCGCGCCGCCCTCGACGGCCTGCCCGGCATCGAGCGACTCCTCGACGACAAGGGCAAGAAGGCCCATCACCTCGACCATCCGCGTTCCGGCGAACTCGTCGCCGTGGCGGAGCCGGACGCCTGGTTCACGTACTACTACTGGCTCGACGACGACCGCGCGCCCGACTTCGCGCAGCTGGTCGAGATCCACCGCAAACCCGGCTACGACCCGGTCGAACTCTTCATGGACCCGCTCGACCCCTACGTCAAGGTCAAGGCGGCCACCGCACTGGCCCGCAAGAAGCTCGGCCTGCGCTATCGCATGGCGGTCGTGCCCCTCGACCCGTCACCTATTCGCGGCAGCCACGGCCGCCTCCCAGAGAGCGACGACGACGGTCCGCTCCTCATCTGCTCCACCCCCCGCGCCGTCGGCGACCGCATCGCGGCCACCGACGTGAAGTCACTCCTGCTCCGACTGGCCGGTCTTTCCCGACTGATCACCAGTGAAGCACCCGCCACTGACAACGCCTTCTGACCCGAGGAGACCAGACATGAGCCGCATGTTCCAGCCCGACCCCGAACTCACCCACCGCCTCACCAGACGAGGCATGCTCGGCGTGGCCGCGGGTGCCACCGCGGCCGCCTTGCTGGGCGCCGCAGCGACTCCGGCGACCGCCGCCACCGAGACGGCAGACAAGACATCAGGCCGCGGCCGCCCCGTCCTGCCCCCCGGCCGCCTCGGCATCCAGCTCTACAGCCTCCGCGACAAGGTCTCCACGCTCGGCTTCGCCCCCGTCTTCGCCGAACTCGAGAAGTACGGCTACGACGAGGTCGAGTTCGCCGGCTACACCCAGGGCTCGGCCGGGCCCATCACCCTCGCCCAGCTCAAGCGGCTGGCACACGACCACGGCCTGAACCCGATCGGCAGCCATGTCGGCTACTACGCGGACGACCCGAACGCCTACACCTTCGCCCAGAACCTCACCAAGGTCCTCGACGACGCCCAGGCCCTCGGCCTCAAGCACATCGGCACCGCCTCAGGACCCTTCCGCTACGGCTCGACCGTCGACGCGTGGAAGCGCGCCGCCGAGGAGTTCAACACCTACGGAGCCGCGGCGAAGGCACGCGGCATGAAGTTCTACCAGCACAACCACTCCGAGGAGTTCTCCTTCGCCACCGACAACCCCAAGGTCCGTCTCTACGACGTGCTGCTCAGGGAGACCGACCCCGACCTGGTGTTTCTGGAGATGGACATCTTCTGGGCGTACTCGGGACAGTTCCGCTTCTCCCAGCGGCCCGACGGCACCCCCGCCCCCTTCGAACCCCTGAACTACGTCCTCAGGCAGCCCCACCGCTACCCGCTCTTCCACGTCAAGGACGGGGTGAGCGACCCGGCCAACACCTACGGCTACCGCATGACCGACGTCGGCGACGGAGACATCGACTACCAGAAGTTCATCTCCGCCGTGACCCGGCTGAAGGGCGAGCGCCTGGCCCACCACTGGCAGACCGAACACGACCAGCCCGCCGAGTCCTTCACCTTCGCCCGCCGCTCCAGCGCGTACCTGCACTCGCTGCGGGAGAAGTGCTGACAGCACACGAGTGAGGCGGGACCCCGACGGCGCAGGGGGCGCTCCCCGCCGGTCGGGGTCCCGCCGTTCGTGCAGCGGGAGGACCGTCAGCCCTGCGCGGCCGCCACGGCCCGCAGGGTGAGTCGGTGTTCTCCCGCGTACACGTTCATGGAGGGGCCGCGGAGGAAGCCGACCAGGGTGAGGCCGGTTTCCGTGGCCAGGTCCACTGCCAGTGACGAGGGTGCGGACACGGCCGCCAGGACGGGGATGCCTGCCATGACGGCCTTCTGTGCCAGTTCGAAGGAGGCGCGGCCGGAGACGAGGAGGATGACGCGGGTGAGGGGGAGGTTGGTGTTCTGCAGGGCGCGGCCGATGAGTTTGTCGACGGCGTTGTGGCGGCCGACGTCTTCGCGTATGTCGAGGAGTTCGCCGTGTTCGGTGAAGAGGGCGGCGGCGTGCAGGCCGCCGGTGCGGTCGAAGACCTGCTGGGCGGTGCGGAGTCGGTCGGGGAGGCTGGTGAGGAGGTCGGGGTCGATGCGGAGTGGGGGTGTGTCGTTGATGGGCCAGTGGGTGGTGGTGCGTACGGCGTCGAGGCTGGCTTTGCCGCACAGGCCGCAGGAGGAGGTGGTGTAGACGTTGCGTTCGAGGGTGATGTCGGGGATGGGGAGGCCGGGGGTGGTGGTGACGTCGACGACGTTGTAGGTGTTGGTGCCGTCTGTGGTGGCTCCGGCGCAGTAGACGATGTTCTGGAGGTCGTCGTGTTGGGTGAGGACGCCTTCGCTGACGAGGAAGCCGGCGGCGAGGGCGAAGTCGTCGCCGGGGGTGCGCATGGTGATGGCGAGGGGTTTGCCGTTGAGGCGGATCTCCAGCGGTTCCTCGGTGACCAGGGTGTCGGGGCGGGAGGAGATCGCCCCGTCGCGGATGCGGATCACCTTGCGTCGTTCCGTGACTCGTCCCATGTCCGGCCTCAGTTCCCTATCGCCACGACGGGCATCTTCTCGATCCGAATCGCGGCAGCCTCGAACTCCAGAGCCCCCGCGACCGGACAACTCGCCCTGCCGGGCCACTGGTTCGCGTCCGACGATTCGGGTGGGCGGCCGGTCATGAACGCCACACCGGGCCGCAGAGCCGGGTCCACCCACACCGGTGCCGTCGTCGAACCTCGCCGGGTGGCGACCCGCACCTGCTCGCCGACGACCACGCCATAGCGCTCGGCGTCCTCCGGACTCAGCTCGACACACTCGGTACGCCGCAACGGCGGCCCCGAACCACCCTTCTGCAGAAGGATGTTGTACGAGTCCAGACGACGGCCCTTGGTGAGCCGGACCGGATACTCCTCGTCCGTCAGGTCGACGGGAGGGGTGTGCCGGACCAGATGGAAAGGTGCACGCCCCTTCCGCTCGGTGTGACCGCAGCCGGTGAGCAGTGACAGGTTGATCAGCGCGCGGTCCTCCTCGTGCTCGGTGCCGTCGAACGCCCGGAACGGCTCGCCCCGCGCGTAGGCCTGCGCCAACTCACGTATGGCAGCGGCCGGTACGCCCGTCACCTTCACCGCGAGCGACACAGTCCACGGCTCGACGAGTCGTCTGTACTCCTCGAAGCCCCGGGTCGCACGATCGATGAACTCCCGGTCGGCAAGGCCCGCCCGGATGATCTCCCGGCCGATCGCATGGGCCATCGGTACTTCGGATCCGACGTTCGGCCGGATCCGAAGTACCGAACCGATGGCGTGGGTGCCCAGTTCCGTCATGCGGCGGACCGGATCGCGAGGAGGTCGGAGAGCGCGTGGACGGTGCGCAGCGTGGGCACGTCCACGCCGGTGATCTCCGCCAGCTCGATGACGGCGGTGAGGAGGACGTCCAGTTCCAGGGGCTTGCCGCGCTCCAGGTCCTGGAGCGTGGAGGTGCGATGGTCTCCGACCCGTTCGGCGCCGGCGAGGCGGCGTTCGATGGAGACACCGACGGTACAGCCGAGGGCCTCGGCGACCGCGAGAGTCTCGGCCATCATGGTCTCGATGACCTTCCGGGTGCCGCCGTGCAGACACATCTGGCGCATGGTGGCACGGGCCAGCGCGCTGATGGGGTTGAAGGAGATGTTGCCCAGCAGCTTGAGCCAGATGTCGTCCCGGAGGTCCGGCTCGACCGGGCACTTGAGCCCCCCGGCCTGCATGGCCTCACTGAACGCCTCGCACCGGGGTGAGAGGCTGCGGTCGGGCTCCCCGATGGAGAACCGGGTGCCTTCCAGATGCCGTACGACACCCGGCTCTTCGAGCTCGGTCGCCGCGTAGACGACACAACCGATGGCCCGGGAGGGCGCGAGCACCGCACTGACCGCACCGCCCGGGTCGACACTCTCGATGCGGTGGCCGTCATGCGGGCCGCCGTGCCGGTGGAAGTACCACCAGGGGATGCCGTTCTGAGCCGCGATGACCGCGGTGGTGTCGGTGAGAAGGGGCTCGATGAGCGGCCCGCACGCCGCGTACGAGTTGGCCTTCAGACCGAGGAAGACGTAGTCGACCGGGCCGATCTCGGCCGGGTCGTCGGTGGCGTGGGCGTGAGCGGTGAAGTCACCGCGGGAGCTGATGACCTGGACACCGTGCTGCCGCATGGCCGCCAGATGCGGGCCCCGGGCGATGAGATGGACGTCGGCGCCGGCGCGGTGGAGTGCCGCGCCGACGTAGGCACCGATGGCTCCGGCGCCGAGGATGGCGACTTTCATGGGTGGAAGCTCCGTTCGGTGAGGGTGACCGAGGAACTGCCGACTGTGTCGACTGGATATTGTCTACAGGATGGAGGGAGTGCTCAGCAAGGGTCGTGACGCCACCAAGCCCATTGAGCTGCTGCTACGCCCTTGCACGGCCAAGGCCCAGGGGGCCTTGTGTGCCGTAGACTGTAGGCGAAAACCAATTCATAATTGGCTCTCAGCTGCAGCGACGACGCTGTACAGGAGGGACCGCGATGTTGCCGACGACAGGACTGCCGTACGGGACGGTGCCCAGGCTCGAGCGCCCCGGTCCGCTGCGTGACCGTGTCTACGGGGCGTTGCTCGAACTGATCACGACGCGTGCGCTGCAGCCGGGTCAGCATTTGGTGGAGAGTGAGTTGGCGGGGCATCTGGGGGTGTCGCGGCAGCCGGTGCGTGAGGCTTTGCAGCGGTTGAACACTGAGGGTTGGGTGGATCTGCGGCCTGCTCAGGGTGCGTTCGTGCATGAGCCGACGGATGAGGAGGCTGATCAGCTTCTGACGGTGCGGACGTTGTTGGAGGCGGAGGCTGCGCGGCTGGCGGCGGCGAACGCGGGCAGTGCCGGTATCGCCGTGCTGGAGGAGTTGTGCGCGCAGGGTGAGAGTGCGGTCGCCGCGGACGACGTGGACGCCGCGGTGGCTTTGAATGCCCGACTGCATGCGATGGTCATGGAGTTGGCGGGCAATGCGGTTCTGGCGGAGTTGGCGGGGCAGGTGGATCGCCGGGTGCGCTGGTACTACACGCCGATCGCCCGGCAGCGTGGTCGGCAGTCCTGGATCGAGCACCGTGAGCTGATCGCCGCGATCGCCGACCGCGACGAGCAGCGCGCCACCGCGGTCATGCGCCAACACACGGAACACACACGGAAGATGTACCACGACCGCGAGAAGTAGCCTCCGAGCGAGTCCGCGTCCACGACCGTGCGAGACCACCCCACGCGGTGCCGCCCAGCCCGCTTCCGGCCGCGCGTAGAGACCGTTGGAACGGGATGGCGGCTTTCTGCGGCCATAGCGCCGCCGCGCGTTCGAGCTGCCGGCTTTAACCGGGCTGAGTCGCGCGCCGCAAGCCGACGCAGTGGGGCGCGCATCTCGCGGGCGTGTCGCCGCCCCGCGTTCGAGCTGCTGGCCTTGGGCTGGCTGAGCCGCGCGCCGAGGCCGAGCGAGCGGGGCGCGGTTCTTGCGGGAGTGCTGCCGTCGCGCGTCCGACATGCCGGGCCTTCGTCGGGCTGAGCCGCGCGTTGAAGCCATAGCGGTGGGGTGCGGGTTCTTGTGGGCGTGCTGCCGTCGTGCGTTCGGCCTGCCGGGTCTTTGTCGGGTTGAGCCGCGCGTTGAAGCCACGGCGGTGGGGTGCGGGTTCTTGTGGGCGTGCTGCCGTCGCGCGTCCGAGCTGCCGGCCTTTGCCGGGCTGAGCCGCGCGTTGAAGCCACGGCAGTGGGGCGCGGTTCTCGCGGCCGTGTCGTCCGCCGCGCGTCCCGGCAGCCGGGCCTGGCCCTGGCCCGGGGTGAGCCGCGCGCCAAACCGATAGAGCAAGGCGGCAGCTTTCGAGGTTGCGGTCGCTGCCTCGCGTGCAGACCGCTGAAGCTCTGGGCCGCGGGCCCCGAACCATCGGATGAGGCGGCCCTGCCCCGGCGAACGCCGAGGCGCAGGGCCGCCTGATCCGTCCGAACTGCTCTGCTCAGGCCGCCGCTTGTGGCTGCGGTACCGGGGTGGCGCCCCGGGGCCGTCCCGGCTGCCGTAGCAGCAGGGCGATCGCCGCCGCGACCATCGACGTGGCGCCGGCCAGGGCGTACGCCCCGTCGTAGCCCCAGGCCGCGACGACCATGGAGCCTAGGCCGCCGCCGAACAGGCCGCTGATCAGCTTGCCGCTGTACACCAGCCCGTAGTTGGAGGCGTTGAAGTTCTCCCCGAAGTAGTCCGGGGTCAGCGCCGCGAACAGCGGGTAGAACGCGCCGCCGCCGAACCCGGACAGGAACGCGAAGACCAGGAACAGCGACTCGCTCCTGATGTCGCCCGCCCAGATCACCCCGAACTGGGCGAGCCCCAGCACGACGATCACGAACACCAGCGTGGACTTACGGCCCCACTTGTCGGACAGCCAGCCCACCACCCCGCGCCCGACGCCGTTGATGACCGCCATGACACCCATCGAGGAGGCCGCCACCAGCGGGCCGAACCCCACCTCCTTGGCATAGTCGACCTGGAAGGAGATCCCGAAGATCGACACCCCCGCGGTCATGACGAGGGCGATCCACATGAGGGGAAGCATGCCGGTCCTGACGGCCTCCTTCGGCGTGTACTGCCGTACCGCCGGAGGGTTCTTGGAGAGGGCGACGCCCCCCTTCCCGCTGCCGCCGTGGGTGAGCGGGTCGATGTCGGCGGGCCACCAGTTCTTCGGCGGGTCCTTGAAGAAGAACGCGCACCCGACGACCACGATCAGGATGTAGCAGCCGATGAGGTCCAGCACGCGGTGGTAGTTCGCGGTGTCGAAGCCGTAGTTGAAGATGAAGATGAAGGGCAGCGATCCGTACGCGAAGCCGCCGTTGACGAACCCGGTCTTCGCGCCCCGGCGTTCGGGGAACCACTTGCCGACCATGTTGATGCAGGTCGCGTAGACCAGTCCGGCGCCGATACCTCCGATGACGCCGAATCCCAGGATCGCCAGCAGCACGTTGTCCAGGTGCGACAGGGCGAGGAACCCGACCAGACACATGCCCGAGCCGATGTACATGGCCTTGCGGGCGGTCAGGATGCCCTTCTCCCGCAGCCAGCCCGCCGGGAAGGCGATACCGGCCTGGAAGAAGACCCAGACACTGAGAATCCAGAAGGTGTTGCTCTGCGTCCAGCCGTGAGCGTGGGACAGGGTGTCCTCGGCCGAGCCGTACGCGTACTCGAAGACGCTGATGGCCATCATGGTGAGCCAGGGCAGATACACCATGAGTTTGCGCGAGTGGCCGAGGATGTCCCGGTCGGTCTCGCCGATGCGGTAGACGCGACCGTTGGCGTCGGTCACTTCTCGGTAGGGAGGTTGTGCGGCGGTGAAGAGTGCGGTCTTGTCGGTCTCGCTGCGTGCTGCGTACGGATCTGCCGTCATGTCAGGCCATTTCCTCGCCGAGCGGTTGCGGGTTGGGGACGGTCCGACGGCTGGTCTGGGGCCTGCCCGGTGCCTTCAGGAACAGCGCGAGGACCGCGGACGCCAGGCCGATGGAGCCGGCCAGCACGAACGCGCCCTGGTAGTCCCACACGCCGACCACGATCGAGCCGACACCCGAGCCCACGAGGCCCGAGATGAGCTTCGAGCTGTAGACCATGCCGTAGTTGGAGGCGTTGTTGTTCTCACCGAAGTAGTCGGCCGTCATCGCGGCGAACAGCGGGAAGATCGCGCCGCCGCCGAAGCCGGAGACCATGGAGCAGAAGAGGAAGAACGGCATGCTGCCCATCTGGCCCGAGACCAGCACCCCGAACTGCGCGGTGCCCAGCACCAGACACACGATGATCAGCGTGTTGCGGCGGCCGAACTTGTCGGAGATCCAGCCGATCACACCGCGCCCGGTGCCGTTGACGATCGCCTTCAGCGACATCGCCGTGGCCACGATCCCACCCGCGAAGCCCATGTCCTTGCCGAACGGCACCTGGAAGGCGATGCCGAAGATGTTGATCCCGGCCGTGCACAGCAGGCAGAACCACATCATCCACAGGACGGGCGTACGCGCCGCTTCCTTCGGGGTGTACTGCTTGACGGCCGGCGGGTTCTTCTCCAGCGCCCGCCGGATCTTCGGGTCGTCGGTCATCTTCAGCGGGTCGACGTGCGGGGGCCACCAGTTCTTCGGCGGGTCCTTGAAGAACCAGCCCGCGAACGCCACCACCGAGCAGCAGACGAGGCCCACCGTCACCAGGACGCCCCGGTAGTTGCTCAGGTCCATGTACGAGGTGAACAGGAAGACGAAGGGCACCGAGCCGTAGGCGAAACCGCCGTTGACCATGCCGGTCTTGCCGCCCTTGCGCTCCGGGAACCACTTGCCGACCATGTTCACGCAGGTCGCGTAGACAAGACCGGCGCCGATACCGCTGCACACACCGAAGCCGAGGTAGGCCACGATCACGTTCGGCGCGAAGGCGAGCGAGAGATAGCCGAGGACGGTGCCCAGCGCGCCGAGCATCATCGCGTAGCGAGCCGGAAGTTTTCCGCTCTCCCTGAGCTGCCCGGCCGGGAAGGCCACGGCCGCCTGGAAGAACACCCAGACACCCATCAGCCAGAAGATGTGCCCACTGCTCCACAGATGCGCCTCGTGCAGTGTGTCCTCGGCCGACGTGAACGCGTACTCCGAGGAACTGATGCCCAGCATGCCCATCCACGGGAAGAGCACCATGGTCCATCGTGGCCGTCCCATGATGTGCCGGTCGGTCTCACCGATCCGGTACACGCGGCCATTGCGGTCCGTCACCTCCCTGAAGGTGGCGGACGACGAGTAATCGACGGTTGTCATAGTCTTCAAGCACTCCTTGCGTCGAAAGATCTGGCCAGCGCCCCCTGTCCAAATTCCTTTCGTGCGCGCACGGATCACCGGGGTCCACCGACGCGCACCGCCGCCGGACCCCGTGCTCATTCACGTCATGGACCACCGCCCAAGGGCCCCGGGATGTGGCTCCTGTTCACCACGTCAGATCACCCCGCCCGACCTGAGCAGACGCAACTCCTCGTCACCGAGGCCGAGTTCGCCGACGTAGATGTCTTCGTTGTGCTGGCCGAGGAGGGGTGGGGTGGTGATGGTGGTGGGGGAGTCGGAGAGTTTGAGGGGGTTGCCGACGGTGGTGAAGGTGCCGCGCTCGGGGTGCTCCACTTCGACGATCATGTCGTTGTCGGCGAGTGAGGTGTCCTCGATGATCTCTTTCGGGGACAGGATCGGCCCGCACGGGATGTTGTGGCTGTTGAGCTGGTGCAGGACCTGCCACTTGGGCAGGGCCGAGGTCCATTCCTCGATCAGCTGGAACATCTTCGCCAGCTTCGGCAGCCGGGCCTCGGGGCTCGCCCACTCGGGGTCGGCGGCCAGTTCGGGCCGGCCGATCAGTGCGGCCAGTGGTGTCCAGCCTTGCGGTTGGACGATGACGTACACGTAGTCGTTGGGGCCGCCGGGCGCGCAGCGCACCGCCCAGCCGGGCTGTCCGCCTCCGGAAGCGTTGCCCGATCGGGGCACCTCCTCGCCGAAGGTGTCGTTGGGGTATTCGGGGAGCGGGCCGTGGGCCAGGCGCTGCTGGTCACGGAGTTTGACCCGGCACAGGTTGAGGACCGCGTGCTGCATCGCCACGTTCACCCGCTGCCCGCGCCCGGTCCTCTCCCGCTGCAGCAGCGCCGCCAGGACGGCGGCCACCGCATGCACGCCGGTGCCCGAGTCACCGATCTGCGCACCGGTGGCCAGCGGCGGCCCGTCCTCGAACCCGGTGGTGGCCATCGAGCCGCCCATCGCCTGCGCGACCACCTCGTAGGCCTTGAAATCCGTGTACGGGCCGTCCCCGAAACCCTTGATCGAGGCGTACACGATCCGCGGGTTGATCTCCCGGATCCGCTCCCACGTGAACCCCATCCGCTCCACCGCACCCGGCGCGAAGTTCTCCACCAGCACATCCGCACCCCGGATCAGCGCGGTCAGGATCTCCTGCCCCCGCTCGGTCTTGGTGTTCAGCGTGACACTGCGCTTGTTGCAGTTGAGCATCGTGAAATACAGCGAGTCCGCGTCCGGGACATCCCGCAGCTGCCGGCGCGTGATGTCCCCGCCCGGCGCCTCCACCTTCACCACATCCGCCCCCAGCCACGCCAGCAACNTCAGCGCGGTCAGGATCTCCTGCCCCCGCTCGGTCTTGGTGTTCAGCGTGACACTGCGCTTGTTGCAGTTGAGCATCGTGAAATACAGCGAGTCCGCGTCCGGGACATCCCGCAGCTGCCGGCGCGTGATGTCCCCGCCCGGCGCCTCCACCTTCACCACATCCGCCCCCAGCCACGCCAGCAACTGCGTCGCCGACGGACCCGACTGCACATGCGTCATATCCAGCACCCGCACACCCTCAAGAGCCGTCCTCGACACAAGCCACCTCACTTGTCCGTTGCCTTGAGCGTCCTGGCGATGAGCTGGACCGACCCTTGTTCGGCACATTGCATACAGTCGACGAATACTGTATGAAGATTGTTATCCCGCATCCGGTGGGTGATGTCCAGGGGGCGTGCAGCACTTTTCAGTCGTGCATCACTTTCAGACGGGAGCCTCATCATGGACCTGTACGAGCATCAGGCCCGGGCCCTCTTCGAGGAACACGGAATCCCGGTGCCGAGGGCGGAGGTCACCGACTCCCCCCAGGAGGCCCGCGCGATCGCCCGGAGGCTCGGCGGCAGCGCCGTCGTCAAGGCGCAGGTCAAGACCGGCGGCCGGGGCAGGGCGGGCGGTGTCCGGCTCGCGGCCGACCCGGCCGAGGCCGAGCGGGCGGCACGCCGGATCCTCGGCATGGACATCAAGGGACACACGGTCGGCAAGGTCATGCTGGCCCAGACCGTCGACATCGAGACGGAGTTCTACGTCGCCTACGTGCTCGACCGGGCCGCGGGCCGGTTCCTGGCCATCGCCTCGGCGGAGGGCGGCATGGAGATAGAGGAGGTCGCCGCGGCCCGCCCGGAGGCGGTCGCCCGTATACACATCGACCCCGCCGAAGGTGTCACCTCGGCGAAGGCGGGTCAGATCGCCGAGGCGGCCGGACTGCCACCGCAGACCGTCGACGTTCTCGTACGACTGTGGGAGGTACTGGTCCGCCAGGACGCGGTCCTCGTCGAGGTCAACCCGCTCGTCCGCACCCGGCAGGGGCACATCCTCGCCCTAGACGGCAAGGTCACCCTCGACGACAACGCCCGCTTCCGACAGACCCGTTGGAGTACCGACGGCATCGCTTACGACGATCCGCTGGAGGCGGCCGCCGCCGCGAAGGGCCTCAACTACGTCAAGCTCGACGGCGAGGTCGGCGTCATCGGCAACGGCGCCGGCCTGGTCATGTCGACCCTCGACGTGGTCGCCGGCTGCGGAGCCCGTCCCGCCAACTTCCTCGACATCGGCGGCGGTGCCTCGGCCCAGGTCATGGCCGACGGACTCGGGGTCATCCTGTCGGACCCGGCGGTGAAGTCCGTGTTCGTCAACGTCTTCGGCGGCATCACCGCCTGCGACGCGGTCGCTGCCGGCGTCGTCAGGGCCCTGGACGAGGTCCGGCTCACCAAGCCGCTCGTCGTACGCCTCGACGGCAACAATGCCGCCCGCGGCCGCGCCGTCCTCGACGAGCGCGCCCACCCCCTGGTCGAGCAGGCCACCACCATGGACGGCGCCGCCCGCCGTGCCGCCGAACTCGCCGACGCCACTTGAAGGAGCGGGACATGGCCATCTTCCTGACCAAGGAGTCCAGGGTCCTCGTCCAGGGCATGACCGGCGGCGAGGGCATGAAACACACCCGGCGCATGCTCGCGGCGGGCACCAACGTGGTCGGCGGCGTCAATCCGCGCAAGGCCGGCCAGACGGTCGACTTCGACGACCGTGTCGTCCCCGTCTTCGGCTCGGTCGCCGACGGCATACAGGCGACCGGAGCCGACGTCACCGTCGTCTTCGTGCCACCCGCCTTCGCCAAAGCGGCAGTTGTCGAGGCCGCCGACGCCGGAATCGGACTGGCTGTGGTCATCACGGAAGGCATCCCCGTCCACGACTCCGTCGCCTTCACCTCGTACGCGAAGAAGAAGGGGACACGGATCATCGGCCCCAACTGCCCCGGCCTGATCACCCCCGGCCAGTCCAACGCGGGCATCATCCCCGCGGACATCACCCGCTCCGGCCGCGTCGGTCTGGTGTCCAAGTCGGGCACGCTCACCTACCAACTCATGTACGAACTGCGCGACATCGGCTTCTCCACCTGTGTCGGCATCGGCGGAGACCCCGTCGTCGGCACCACCCACATCGACTGTCTCGCGGCCTTCCAGGACGACCCCGACACCGAACTGATCGTCCTCATCGGGGAGATCGGCGGCGACGCCGAGGAGCGGGCGGCCGCGTACATCCGTGAGCACGTCACCAAGCCCGTCGCCGGCTACATCGCCGGATTCACCGCGCCCGAGGGCAGGACCATGGGCCACGCGGGCGCCATCGTGTCCGGTTCGACGGGCACCGCGCAGGCGAAGAAAGCGGCGCTGGAGGCGGCCGGCGTCCAGGTCGGGAACACCCCCACCGAGACGGCCCGCCTCGTACTCGCCCAGCTGGACACGGTCCGCGAGGCCCCTCGCGCCTGAACCCGGATCCACACGGAGCCGGACGCAGACCCGTCCGGCTCCACCCCGTCCCCCATACCCCGCCCCCGACTGTGCACCGAGTGCGGAGACATCACATGACAACCACCCTCAACTCCACCCACCTCGTGGTGAAGTCCGGTACCTCCTGGAACGACGCCTGGCAGCGCTGCCTCGCCGTCGCCCCCGAGGCCTTCCGGGACGACCGCGTCCTCAACCTCTGGGCCTCCGCCTGGCGGGCCGACGGCCGGGCCCTGCCCGCCACCAGCCCCGTCGACGGCAGCCCGATCGCCGGCCCGCCGCGCCTGGACCGGGAAGCCGCCCACCAGGCCGTCCGCGCCTCCCTCGACCAGCACCGCGCCTGGCGGCACATACGGCTCGAAGAGCGCCGGGCCCGCGTCGCGGCCACCCTCGACGCCCTCACCCAGCACCGCGAACTCCTCGCGCTCCTGCTCGTCTGGGAGATCGGCAAGCCCTGGCGCCTCGCGCAGGCCGACGTCGACCGGGCCATCGACGGCGTCCGCTGGTACGTCGACGGCATCGAGCCGATGGTCGAGGGCCGGGCCCCGCTCGACGGCCCGGTGTCCAACATCGCGAGCTGGAACTACCCGATGAGCGTGCTCGTTCACGCCATGCTGATACAGGCCCTGGCGGGCAACGCGGTCATCGCCAAGACCCCGACCGACGGCGGCGTCGCCTGTCTCACCCTGGCCTGCGCGCTGGCCGCCCGCGAGGGCATCCCCGTCACCCTCGTCAGCGGCAGCGGGGGACAGCTGTCCGAGGCGCTGGTGCGGGCGCCCGAGATCGGCTGTGTCTCCTTCGTCGGCGGCCGCGACACCGGAGCCGCCGTCGCCACGGCCGTCGCCGACCTCGGCAAGCGTCACGTACTCGAACAGGAGGGACTCAACACCTGGGGCATCTGGAACCACACCGACTGGGACGCGCTGACCGCCGTCATCCCCAAGCTCTTCGACTACGGCAAACAGCGCTGCACCGCCTACCCGCGGTTCGTCGTCCAGCGCGAGCTGTTCGACGAGTTCCTGGCGGCCTACCTTCCCGCGGTGCGCACCCTGCGCCTGGGACACCCGCTCGCCGTCGAGCACGCGGACGACCCCTACCCCGCACTGGACTTCGGACCGGTGATCAACGCGGCCAAGGCGAAGGAACTGCGCGACCAGGTCGCCGAGGCGATCAACCGCGGCGCCGTCCCCGTGCACCGCGGCAACGAGGCGGACGCCCGCTTCCTGTCCGGCCAGGACACCTCCGCGTACGTCCAGCCCGTCACCCTTCTCAACCCGCCCCGGTCCTCGCCCCTGCACCACGCGGAGCCCTTCGGCCCGGTCGACACCATTGTCCTGGTCGACACCGAGGCGGAACTGCTCGCCGCGATGAACGCCTCCAACGGCGCCCTGGTGGCCACCCTGTCCACCGACGACCGGGCCACCTTCGACCGGCTCGCCCCGCAGATCCGCGCGTTCAAGGTCGGTCACGGCAAGCCGCGCTCCCGCGGTGACCGGGACGAGCTGTTCGGCGGGTTCGGCGCCTCCTGGCGCGGCGCCTTCGTCGGCGGCGAACTGCTGGTGCGCGCGGTCACCCGGGGCCCGGAAGGCGAACGGCTGCCCGGGAACTTCCCCGAGTACCAGCTGATGCCGTGAGGCGAGTCCGGGCGGCGCCCCGTGAAGGGGCGGCCGCCCGGCCACCGGCGAACACACGACGACGCAGAGATGGGGTGGTGAGCATGACGTCGGCTCTTGAGGGTGTGCGGGTGCTGGATATGACGCATGTGCAGTCGGGTCCGTCGGCGACGCAGTTGCTGGCGTGGCTGGGGGCGGATGTGGTGAAGGTGGAGGCGCCGGGCGGGGACATCACGCGCCGGCAGCTGCGGGATGTCCCGGACGCGGACTCGCTGTATTTCACGATGCTCAACTGCAACAAGCGCAGTGTCACGCTGAACACCAAGACCGAGCGGGGGCAGGAGATCCTGACCGCGCTGANGTTGCTGGCGTGGCTGGGGGCGGATGTGGTGAAGGTGGAGGCGCCGGGCGGGGACATCACGCGCCGGCAGCTGCGGGATGTCCCGGACGCGGACTCGCTGTATTTCACGATGCTCAACTGCAACAAGCGCAGTGTCACGCTGAACACCAAGACCGAGCGGGGGCAGGAGATCCTGACCGCGCTGATCCGGGGTGCGGATGTGCTGGTGGAGAACTTCGCGCCGGGTGCGGTGGAGCGGATGGGGTTCACCTGGGAGCGGATCCGGGAGATCAACCCGCGGATCGTGTACGCGTCGATCAAGGGTTTCGGGGACGGCCCGTACACGGATTTCAAGGCCTACGAGGTGGTCGCGCAGGCGATGGGCGGCTCGATGGCCACCACCGGGTTCGAGGACGGGCCGCCGCTTGCCACCGGCGCGCAGATCGGTGACTCGGGCACCGGCGTGCATGCGGTGGCCGCCGTCCTGGCGGCGCTGCTGCAGCGGGAGAGGACCGGGCGCGGGCAGCGGGTGAACGTGGCGATGCAGCACGCGGTCCTCAACCTGTGCCGGGTCAAACTCCGTGACCAGCAGCGCCTGGCCCACGGCCCGCTCCCCGAATACCCCAACGACACCTTCGGCGAGGAGGTGCCGCGTTCGGGCAATGCCTCCGGCGGGGGGCAGCCCGGCTGGGCGGTGCGGTGCGCGCCCGGCGGCCCCAACGACTACGTGTACGTCATCGTCCAACCGCAAGGCTGGACACCACTGGCCGCGCTGATCGGCCGGCCCGAACTGGCCGCCGACCCCGAGTGGGCGAGCCCCGAGGCCCGGCTGCCGAAGCTGGCGAAGATGTTCCAGCTGATCGAGGAATGGACCTCGACCCTGCCCAAGTGGCAGGTCCTGCACCAGCTCAACAGCCACAACATCCCGTGCGGGCCGATCCTGTCCCCGAAAGAGATCATCGAGGACACCTCACTCGCCGACAACGACATGATCGTCGAAGTCGAGCACCCGCAGCGCGGCACCTTCACCACCGTCGGCAACCCCCTCAAACTCTCCGACTCCCCCACCACCATCACCACCCCACCCCTCCTCGGCCAGCACAACGAAGACATCTACATCGGCGAACTCGGGTTCTCCCGCTCCGAGTTGCCGCGGCTCAAGGAGCAGGGCGTCATCTGACCGACCCGACCCGACCGGAGTGAGGTAGCCCCACATGTCGACTTCAGCACCCCGAACCGCGACGGTCACCGACCGGCTCGTGGAAGCCAACCGCGCCTACGCCGCCCGATTCACCGACCCCGGCATGGGCGCCCGACCCGTTCTGCGCGTGGCCGTAGTGGCCTGCATGGACGCCCGCCTCGACCTGCACGCCGCGCTCGGCCTCGAGCTCGGCGACTGCCACACCATCCGCAACGCCGGCGGAGTCGTCACCGACGACACCATCCGCTCCCTGACGGTCAGTCAGCGTGCGCTCGGCACCCGCAGTGTGGCGCTCATCCACCACACCGGGTGCGGTCTCCAGACCCTGACCGAGGACTTCCGGCACGAACTGGAACTCGAGGTCGGCCAGCGCCCCGCATGGGCGGTGGAGGCCTTCCAGGACGTCGACCAGGACGTACGGCAGTCCATGCAGCGGGTGCGCACCTCGCCGTTCCTCCCGCACACCGGCGAGGTGCGGGGCTTCGTCTTCGACGTGACGACGGGACTGCTGCGGGAGATCGACCCGAACTCCTGAGCCACCCTTGTTCGTTGACGGTGGTGGCCGACCGGGGTCAGTCGTCCCGGCCGGCCACCGCGGAGATCTGCTCGCAGTAGAAGTCCGTGGTGTTCCGGGTGTGTCGGCGCATGAGCTCCTCGGCGCGGTCGGCGGCACCCTCGCCGATGGCCTCGATGATCCTCGCGTGCTCGTTCCAGGCGTCCTTGCCACGGGGCCTGGCGATGGGCATGTAGTACCAGCGCACCCGCAGGTCGACCTGGGGGACGAGTTCGGCCAGGACCGCGTTGCGGGACAGCAGGGTGATGTGGCCGTGGAGGGCGGCGTTCGCCTCCACGATGGCCCGGGCGTCGCCGGCCGCGAGGGCGGCCAGACCGGTCTGCTGGAGTTCCCACAGCCGGGCGACGTCACGGGCAGTGGCGTGCCGGGCCGCGCCGCGCGCGGAGTGGGTCTCCAGGAGCGCCCGGACGCTGAGGAGTTGGGCGCACTCCTGCGTGGTGGGGCAGTGGACGAACGCCCCCTGTGAAGGGCGCAGGTCGACCCAGCCGGCGGTCTGGAGCCGCTGCAGCGCCTCGCGGATCGGCTGCCGGCTCACCCCGAGGCTCTCCGCCAACTCCGCCTCGACGAGGTGCTGGCCGGGCGTGAGCGAGCCGTTGATGATCAGTTCGGTGAGCGCCTCGTAGACGGCCTGGCGGAGCGGTGTGGGCCTGCTGATCGGGCCACGGGCTGTCACGGTGGGTGTATCGGGCATGGGCCCTGTCTCCCTCGTTCGGCTGATGGGTCTCCCGGATATTGCCCGGCCGGTCCCCCTGGCGCGGCGGCCTTCCATGCAGAATACTGTATGCAATCATCATTCGACAGTGGACCAGCAGCCACGCCCGAGGGGGTCGCCCCGTGTCGTACCGCACCGCTCTCTCCGAAGTCCTGACCAGTGTCGTCGGACCCGTCGCCGAAGCAACCGCCGTGCAGGGCCGGTTCCCTCGCGGCACGGTGACGGCCCTCGGCCGCGCCGGACTGCTGGGACTCACCGTCTCCACCGAATTCGGCGGCGGGGGAGGGGGGTTGCCGGAGGCCGTCGACGTGGTCGCGCGGACCGGACGCGTCTGCGCGGCGACGGCGGCCGTCCTCCAGTCCCACTACACGGCGGTCGCCGTCATCGAGGCATACGGCGACCCCTGGACGCGGGGTGAGATCGCCGCCGGACGCCATCTAGCCAGTCTTGCGCTCGCCGAGTCGGAGTCGGAGTCGGTGGTGGAGGTGCAGGGGGAGGGCCATGGGCCGTCGGCGGAGACCCAGCTGCTCGTGCCGCGCTCCGCGGCCACCCGTTCCGGTGAGGTGGTGGCCCTGCGGGCCCGCAAGCAGCGAGTGGTCGCGGCGGGGGAGGCCGACCTCTACGTCTGGTCCTCCCGGCCCCTCGCTGCCCCCGACGGGCTGACGCTCTGGGCGGTCCCGGCGCACGCCCCGGACCTGTTCGTCCCGGCGCGGGCCGGCGCCGCGGGACCCCGCGGCAGCGCGACCTCCACGGTGTTCGCCGACCCGGTGCTGGTGCCCGCGGAGGCGATGCTCGGAGCGGACGGCGGCGGACTCGACATCGTGCTCCGCACGGTCCTGCCATGGCTGCTCGAACTGCGGGCCGCCGCCGGGACCCGCCGCCCACCGGCCCTCGACCTCGGGAGCGCTCGCCGCCCCGCCGGCTCCCTCGCCGCGTCCTGAACCGTGCCCGGCAAAACGTCAGTCCTGATTCGCCCCGTCCGCGATCTGCCTGCGGTAGAAGTCGGTCGTACGCTCGGTGTGCTTGCGCATGACCTCGCCCGCCCGGTCCGCGTCGCCCTTGGCGATGGCCCTGATGAGCTGGGTGTGCTCGTTCCAGGCCTCCTTGCCGCGGGGTTTGGCGATGGGCGTGTAGTACCAGCGGACCTTCTGGCCGACCTGGGCGATCAGTTCGGCCAGCACGGCGTTGTCGGCGACCGCGGTGATGAAGTCGTGCAGTGCGGTGTTGGCCGCGACCAGGCGCTCGACGTCGCCGTCGGCGAGAGCGGCGATCCCGTCCAGCTGGAGTTCGTCAAGGCGCGCGATGTCCTCGGGCTTGGCGTTCTTCGCGGCGAGCTGGGCCGAGTAGGTCTCCAGGACCGAACGGACGCCGAGGAGCTGGGCGGCCTCCTCCTCCGTGGGGGAGTGGACGAAGGCCCCCTGGGCGGGCCGCAGATCGACCCAGCCGGCAGTCTGGAGCCGCTGGAGCGCCTCGCGGACCGGCTGGCGGCTGACGCCGAGGTGTTCGGCGAGCTCGGCCTCGACCAGATGCTGGCCCGGCTTCAGGGAGCCGTTGATGATCAGCTCGGTCAGGGCGTCGTACACAGCCTGACGCAGCGGCGCCGGGCGGGTGACGCGCCGGGACGCTGCGGCCGTGAGTGCCTCGCGCATGGTTGTCCCGTTCTGCCGCCGCTGTCGCCGGGCGGCGGCTTTGCCAAGTGGGGGCCGTGCGGAGGGTCGCCGACGGCCGCGTCAGCATACAGGTTTTGGTATGCAACATGGCGGCCGTCGACGCCGGGGACCGCGCTGGTTGACGCTCACGGTCCTCCCGTTGGCAGGGTTGTGTATACAGAAGTCTGTATGGAGTATTGTCTCAGTCTCCTGCATCCCTCGCCGGGGACCCGTGTGACGGAAGGCGAAGCGATCATGACGACCAGCGGGAGTGATGTGACGGTCGAGGACGTGGTCCGAAGGGTGGTGGCCCGTCACCGGGGCGAGCGCGGCGCACTTCTGCCCGTACTGCACGCCGTTCAGGCCGAGTTGGGCCATGTGCCGCAGGAGGCCGTGCCGGTGCTGGCCGAGGAGCTCAACCTCTCCCGGGCGGACGTGCACGGAGTCGTGACCTTTTACCACGACTTCCGCCGCGAGCCCGCGGGCCGCACCACCGTGCGCATCTGCCGCGCGGAGGCCTGCCAGGCGCTGGGCGCCGACCAACTGGTGAGCTACGCACGCCAGTCCGGGCTGCCCCTGGGCGAGACGACGCCGGACGGCTCGGTCACCGTCGAGCAGGTCTTCTGCCTCGGCAACTGCGCGCTCGGCCCGTCGGTGGAGGCCGACGGACGGCTGTACGGACGAGTTGGCCCGGCCAAGCTGGGCGCGATCCTCAACGGGACGGTCTCCTCATGAACAACCCCACGCACCCCACGGCCAGCGTGTACGTCCCCCGCGACTCCGCGGCCAGGTCCGTCGGCGCGGACGAGGTCGCACAGGCCCTTCAACACGCCGCCGACCGCGGGGACTTCGCCCTCGACGTCGTACGCAATGGATCCCGCGGCATGCTGTGGCTGGAGCCCCTGGTCGAGGTGGTGACCCCCCAAGGGCGTGTCGGCTACGGCCCGGTGACCTCGCAAGACGTAGAAGGGCTCCTGGCCGCGGGCATGCTCGACGGCGCCGATCACCCCCTGCGGCTCGGTCTCGTCGACGAACTGCCCTGGCTGGCGCGTCAGAACCGCGTCACCTTCGCCAGAGTCGGAGTGACCGACCCGCTGTCGGCCCAGGACTACGAAGCCCACGGCGGCCTCGCGGGACTGCGCGCCGCCCTGGAACGCGCCCCCGCGGACGTGGTCGCCGAGGTCACCGCGTCCGGACTGCGCGGCCGCGGCGGCGCCGGATTCCCGGCCGGCATCAAGTGGAAGACGGTGCTGGACTGCGCCGACGAGCTGAAGTTCGTCTGCTGCAACGCCGACGAGGGCGACAGTGGGACCTTCGCCGACCGGATGGTCATGGAGGGCGATCCGTTCATGCTCATCGAGGGCATGACGATCGCCGCACACGCGGTCGGGGCGAGCGAGGGCTACCTGTACATCCGCTCGGAATACCCGGACGCGGTGGCCACGATGAGCCGGGCGATAGGGATCGCCCGCGAGCACGGCTGGCTGGGCAGGAACATCCTCGGCTCCGCCCTCGACTTCGACCTGCACGTCCGTGTCGGCGCCGGCGCGTACATCTGCGGCGAGGAGACCTCCATGCTCGAGAGCCTGGAGGGCAAGCGCGGCATGGTCCGCGCGAAACCGCCGATCCCGGCGATCGAGGGCCTGTTCGGCAAACCGACCGTGGTGAACAACGTCCTCACCCTCGCCACCGTGCCCGTGGTCATGGCCGAGGGCGCGAAGGCGTACGAGCGACTCGGCGTCGAACGCTCCCGCGGCACCCAGGTGTTCCAGCTCGGCGGCAACATCGCCCACGGCGGCATCGTGGAGACCGCCTTCGGCATCACCCTGCGCGAGCTCATCGAGGAGTACGGCGGCGGCACCTTCTCCGGACGCCCGGTGCGCACCGCGCAGGTCGGCGGCCCCCTCGGCGCCTACCTGCCGACGGAGATGTTCGATCTGCCCATGGACTACGAGGCGTTCGCGGCGGCCGGGGCGATGGTCGGCCACGGCGGAGTGGTCGTCTTCGACGACAGCGTCGACATGGCCGCGCAGGCCCGCTTCGCGATGGAGTTCTGCGCCGAGGAGTCCTGCGGCAAGTGCACACCGTGCCGGGTCGGCGCGGTGCGTGGCGTCGAGGTGATCGACAAGATCGTCGCCGGCACCCACCGGGACGAGAACCTCGCCCTGCTCGAAGACCTCTGCGACCTGATGACCGAGGGCTCACTGTGCGCGATGGGCGGTCTGACCCCGCTGCCCGTGCGCAGCGCCCTCACCCACTTCCCCGACGACTTCCTCGGCGGCCGTCGACTCCTGGACATCCAGCCCGTACAGGCGACGGGCCGAAGGACGGAGGGCACGGCATGACACTCCTCAAGGAACCCGACTTCGGAACCCCCGAGAGGCCAGGACCGGCGACGGTGTCCGTCGAGGTGGACGGCCTGCCGGTGACCGTCCCCGAGGGCACCTCGGTGATGCGCGCGGCCGCGCAGGCCGGCGTCGACATACCCAAACTCTGCGCCACCGACAGCCTGGAGGCGTTCGGCTCCTGCCGGCTGTGCGTGGTGGAGATCGACGGCCGACGCGGCACCCCGGCGTCCTGCACCACCCCGTGCGCCGACGGCATGAAGGTGAGCACCCAGACACCCAAGGTGGAGAAGCTCCGCCAGGGCGTCATGGAGCTCTACATCTCCGACCACCCCCTGGACTGCCTGACCTGCCCGGCCAACGGGGACTGCGAACTCCAGGACATGGCAGGGGTGGTGGGCCTCAGGCAGGTCCGCTACGGCTACGAGGGCGAGAACCACCTCGACGCCGAGAAGGACACCTCCAACCCGTACTTCGACTTCGACCCGTCCAAGTGCATCGCCTGCTCGCGCTGCGTGCGCGCCTGCGGCGAGGTCCAGGGCACCTTCGCCCTCACCATCGAGGGCCGCGGCTTCGACTCCAAGGTCTCGCCGGGCGCCGGGGAGACCTTCATGGACTCCGAGTGCGTCTCCTGCGGGGCCTGCGTCCAGGCCTGCCCGACGTCCACACTCCAGGAACGCTCGGTCGTCGAACTGGGCATGCCCACCAGGTCGGTGGTGACCACCTGCGCGTACTGCGGGGTCGGCTGCTCCTTCAAGGCCGAGCTGCGCGGCGACGAACTCGTGCGCATGGTGCCGTACAAGGACGGTGGCGCCAACGAGGGCCACTCCTGCGTGAAGGGCCGCTTCGCCTTCGGCTACGCCACCCACCCCGACCGCCGGCTCAAGCCCATGGTCCGCGACCGGATCACCGACCCCTGGCGCGAGGTCGAGTGGGACGAGGCGATCGGCACGGTCGCCCGGCGGATGCGCGAGATCCAGAAACAGCACGGTTCCAGCGCGATCGGCGCGATCACCTCCTCACGGTGCACCAACGAAGAGGTCTACGTCGTACAGAAGATGGTCCGCGCCGCCTTCGGCAACAACAACGTCGACACCTGCGCCCGCGTCTGCCACTCCCCGACGGGATACGGCCTCAAGCAGACCTTCGGCGAGTCGGCCGGCACCCAGGACTTCCGCTCGGTCGCCGAGGCCGACGTCATCATGGTGATCGGCGCCAACCCCACTGACGGACACCCGGTGTTCGCCTCCCGGATGAAGCGAAGGCTGCGTGAGGGCGCCCAGTTGATCGTCGTGGACCCGCGCCGCATCGACCTCGTGCGCTCGCCGCACATCGAGGCGCGGCACCACCTCCAGCTGAGGCCCAGCACCAACGTGGCCGTGGTCAACGCGATGGCACACGTCGTGGTCACCGAAGGCCTGGTCGACCGGTCCTTCGTGGACGCGCGGTGCGAAGGCTTCGACGACTGGGCCGAGTTCATCGCCCGACCGGAGAACAGCTCGGAGGCCGTCGAGGAGATCACCGGCGTACCGGCCGCCGAACTCCGGGCCGCGGCACGGCTGTACGCCGAAGCGTCCAACGGGGCCATCTACTACGGCCTCGGCGTCACCGAGCACAGCCAGGGCTCGACCATGGTCATGGGAATGGCCAACCTCGCGATGGCGTGCGGGAACATCGGCCGCGACGGGGTCGGAGTGAACCCGCTGCGCGGCCAGAACAACGTGCAGGGCTCCTGCGACATGGGCTCGTTCCCCCATGAACTCCCCGGCTACCGCCACGTCTCCGACGACGCCGTCCGCACGGTGTTCGAGAACCTCTGGGGCGGAACCCTCCTCGCCGAGCCGGGACTTCGCATCCCCAACATGTTCGACGCGGCCATCGACGGCACCTTCCGCGGCCTGTTCGTCCACGGCGAGGACATCGCCCAGTCCGACCCCAACCTGGGGCACGTCACCGCGGCCCTCGAAGCGATGGAACTCGTCGTCGTCCAGGACCTGTTCCTCAACGAGACGGCCAAGTTCGCGCACGTCTTCCTGCCCGGCGCGTCCTTCCTGGAGAAGGACGGCACCTTCACCAACGCCGAACGCCGCATCAACCGGGTACGCGCGGTGATGAAGCCGAAGACGGGCAAACACGAGTGGCAGATCGTCAGCGAGATCGCCACCGCCATGGGCTACGAGATGTCCTACGACCATCCCGGCCGGATCATGGACGAGATCGCGTCGGTCACGCCGACGTTCACCGGAGTCTCCTTCGACCTCCTCGACAAGCTCGGCAGCGTCCAGTGGCCGTGCAACGAGGAGGCGCCCGAGGGCACGCCCGTCATGCACGTGGACGAATTCGTCCGCGGCAAGGGCAAGTTCGTGGTCACCTCCTACGTGCCGACCAGCGAACGCAGCACCCGGCGCTTCCCCCTGGTCCTCACCACGGGCCGTATCCTCAGTCAGTACAACGTCGGCGCGCAGACCCGCCGCACCGCCAATGTCGCCTGGCACCCCGAGGACGTACTCGAGCTGCATCCGCACGACGCCGAGGTCCGCGGCATCAACGACGGCGACATGGTCACCCTGGCCAGCCGCGTCGGGCAGACGACTCTGCGCGCCGAGCTCTCCGACCGCATGCCGACCGGGGTCGTGTACACCACGTTCCACCACCCCGTCACCGGCGCCAACGTGGTGACCACGGAGAACTCCGACTGGGCGACCAACTGCCCGGAGTACAAGGTGACCGCCGTACAGGTGGCGCTCGCCCGCCCGGACCGGCAGAGCGACACCGAGGCCGCCGGGAACGACCTCGTGACGGTGGTGGACTGAGATGACAGCGACCGTGCCGTCGGAGTGCAGGATGGCCAACGACATCGCCAGGAACCTCGGACATCTGCCGGGGGAGGACGCGGCGGAGGCGATCGCGGGGCACATCGGCAGGTTCTGGGACCCGCGCATGCGCACCCGGCTCAACGAGTTCGTCGATGCCGGCGTGGACGGCCTCGACCCCCTGGTGGTGGCCGCGGTGAAGCTTCTGCGCTGACCGGTGCGGTCTCCTCCCTGTACATCACTCCACACTGCATACAGTATGGAGACAGTGATCCCATGGGCAGGGAGGAGCCGCTCATGCTGTTCCGGCAGCTCGAATACTTCGTGGCAGTGGCGAGGGAACGGCACTTCGCCCGGGCGGCGGATTCCTGCTACGTCTCCCAGCCCGCGCTCTCGGCGGCGATCGCCAAGCTGGAGCGGGAGCTGAACGTCACGCTGATCAACCGCGGCCACAACTACCAGGGCCTCACCCCGGAGGGCGAGCGGCTCGTGGTGTGGGCCAAGCGGATCCTCGCCGAACAGGACGCCTTCAAGGCCGAGGTGGCCGCCGTGCAGTCCGGCATCACGGGGACCCTCCGCCTCGGCACCGACCCCACCGCGTCCACGACGCTCGCCCTTCCCGTGGCCGCCTTCTGCGCGGCGCATCCGCTGGCCAAGGTCCAGGTCCGCTCCCGGCTGTCGACGAAGGAACTCCACCGCCAGCTGCGCGACTACGAACTTGACGTGGCCATCGCCCACTTCGACCCGGACGACCAGGAGGGCCTCCAGGTCGTCCCCCTCTACCAGGAGCGGTACATGCTCCTGGTCTCCGACGACCATCTGGTGGCCCAGTCCGCCACCGTGTCCTGGGCGGACGCGGCCCAGCTGCCGCTCGCCCTGCTGACGCCGGACATGCGGATCCGCCAGATCGTCGACAGCGTGTTCGCGGAGAAGGGGTACGTGGTGACCCCGCAGGTCGAGACGGACTCGATCGCCTCCCTCTACGCCCACGTGGGCGGCGGAGGCTGGGCGAGCATCGTGCCCCACACCTGGCTGCGCGCGATGCCGGTGGTGGGCCGGACGAGAGCCCTGCCGCTGGTCGACCCCGAGGCCGGAGCCCAGGTCTCCGTGGCGATCCACGCGGCGACCCCCGGCTCGGTCGCCGCCCGCGCGTTCGTCAACGCGGCGACGGGCCTGTCCCTGGACGACTTCTTCGCCCGCCCCCTGCCCACCGAACACCGGGTGCGCTGAGCTCCGCGAGGGCGCGCGTGTCGGCACGGCTTTCTCGGGTTCGGTTCTCGCACGGCGGCGTACGGCAGCACGGCGGCGGGCGGGCCTGCCCGGGCCGATTCCGTCCCAGCCGCTCCTTGCCGGACACGGCGGACGCGGCCCCGGCTGCACCGCCGGGGCGCTGCCCCCGAGACTGTCTCGTCGGCGTGCTGCCAACGGCCGGCTGCTCGCACGGCGAAGCCTCCCGCGGCCCAGGACGGCGTGGCCGCCCTGCGCGGCGACGGCGTCAAGGTCATCTGCGAGGTCAGGCGCTCCAGCCCTCCAAGGGCGCGCCGGCCGCCATCGCCCACCCGGCGGGCCTGGCCGCGGACTACGAGGCGGGTTCACCGGGTGCGGCGGGCGTTGTCCCGGCTGCCTTGTCGGGTTGCTGCCTCAAGGCTGTCTCGTCGGGGTTGCTGTCTCCTGCAGGCCGCTCCCTGGGCGAGCACGACGGACGCTGCCCCGGCTGCTTGTCGGGTCGCTGCCCCAAGGCTGCCTCGTCGGGCCGCTGCCTCCGACAGGTCGCCTCTTGCCGGGCATGGTGGGAGCTGCCGTGACTACGCCGCCGGTGGCTGCCTCGAGGCTGTCTCGTCGGGGCGCTGCCTCCGACGGGTCGCTCCTTGCCGGGCATGGTGGGAGCTGCCGTGACTACGCCGCCGGTGGCTGCCTCGAGGCTGCCTCGTCGGTGCGCTGCCTCCGGCAGGCAGCTCCTTGCCGGGTGCGGCGGGCGTTGTCCCGGCTGTCCTGTCGGGGCGCTCCCCCCAAGGGTGCCTCGTCGGAGCGCTGCCACCCACAGGCTGCCCCCACCGGGAACGGCGAGCCCTGCCCCTCGTCGGGCCCCTGCCCCCATCCGCCCCTGTCAGGGCGCGTACCGCGACTGGACCGCCTTCCGGTCCAGTCCTCCCTTCGCGGTGTACGGCAGCGCGGCGACCAGTTCGAGCCGGTCCGGTACTTCGAACGCGGCCAGCCGGTCGCGGCAGTACCGCAGGATCTCCTCGCGCCCGATGCCGTCGGCCTCGCGCACCACCACGGCGGCGCCGACCCGCTGCCCGTACACCCCGTCGGGGACCGCGAACACGGCCGCCGCCGCGACCCCCGGACAGCCGGCCAGGATGTCCTCGACATGCTCGGGCGAGATCTTCTCCCCGCCCCGGTTGATGAGGTTCTTGATCCGCCCGGTCAGCGACAGGTACCCGTCCTCGTCCAGCGCGCCCAGATCACCCGTGCGCAGCCACCCGTCGACGAAGGTCCGCGCCGACTCGTCCCCGTCGGCGAGATAACCCCGGGCGACCGTGGGCCCCTGCACCCACACCTCGCCCTCGACACCCACCGGACAGGCATGCCCGCCCCGGTCCACGACCCGCACCTCGACGCCGGTCGGCCGGCCCACCGAACCCTGCCTGAGCGCTCCCCGCTGCGGCAGTGGTTCGCTGGTCGCCTGGTGCGAGGACTCCGTCATGCCGTACGCGGACAGCAGCGGCGCACCGAACGTGCGCTCCAGCGCCCGCTGCGTCGCCGTGTTGAGGGGCGCGCTGCAACTGCGGACGAACTTGAGCGGCGGCGCCTGCGGACCCGGGTACTCCCGCTCCGATCGGTCCAGAAGGATCTCGTGGATCGCCGGCACCGCCGTGAACCACGTGGCGCCCACGGCCCGCATGTCGTCCCAGAACGTGCCCGCCGAGAACCGCCCCCGCTCGGGCAGCAGCACACAGCCCCCGCTCGCCAGGGACGCCAGCAGCGCGGCGAACAGCCCGTGGCCGTGGAAGAACGGCATCACCGCGACCGTCGCGTCCCCGGGACCCAACTCATAGGTGGCGCAGATGTTTCGGACCGAGGCAGCCACATTGGCGTGCGTCAGCGGAACCATCTTCGCCCGGGCGGTGGTGCCGGCGGTGAACAGCACGAGGGCGTCCCGGTCCGACAACTCACCGGCCGCGCCCCCGCCTTGCGACACTTCGCAGACACCGGGTTCGAGAACCACCGCAGCAGTCCCCGCCCGGGAGACGTCCACCCGCAGCGGCCAGGCCGGCACCGGAAGCGGGACGACACCGGACGTCGACGGATCGAGGAGAACCGCCCGCGCCCCCAACGCCATCAGCCGTGCGGACAGTTGGGACCCGGGCAGCGCTGGATCCAGCGGCGCGGCCACCAGCCCGGCCCGCGCCGCGCCGAGCAACCCGACGACGAACTCAGCCGTATTGGCACAGATCAGGCCGACCGCATCACCGGGACGCAGCCCCGCACCACCGAGCCGGGCCGCCACATCCTCGGCCAGGAACGCCAGCCCCCGGTACGACAGGTGCACACGCTCGCCGGTCACCACGAGGGCCCGGGCGTCCGGGCGTTCACGTACCTGCCGGTCGAGGAGGTCGGCAAGGCCCGTGACCTCCGCAGGCCGGTACCGGTTCGCGTCACGCACGGATGCCGCGGCCGGAACGGCCATGACCCCACCCCCTCGCACAGGTCCGACGAAACATCCACTGCGAGCGTGCGGTGGCACCCGGTGCGCGTCCAATACCCGCTGGCGAACGGCCGATAGCAGCTGTCTATCAAGGGCGTTGCCAGGCCCCTGACCAGCCCTCGATAGACGCCGTTTATCGGCTGGTCGCCGATGGGTCTTGGACGCGGACGAGCGCGCTGCGGATGGTGAGAGGAGTAGCCGCTCCGGCAGGACCTGCCCAAGGAGGACCTCGGACCATGACCGCCCCCTCGACACTGGAGACCGCGGCAGCCGCCGACGTTCCGACCGAGCTCACCGACGGGTACCACCTGGTCGTCGACGCGCTCAGGATGAACGACGTCGACACCATCTACGGGGTGGTCGGCATCCCGATCACCGACCTGGCCCGTCTCGCCCAGGCGCAGGGCATCCGCTACATCGGCTTCCGCCACGAGAGCAACGCCGGACACGCGGCGGCCATCGCCGGCTACCTCAACAAGAAACCCGGCGTGGCCCTCACGGTCTCGGCCCCGGGCTTCCTCAACGGCCTGGTCGCCCTGGCGAACGCGACCACCAACTGCTTCCCGATGGTCCAGATCTCCGGCTCCAGCGAGCGCCACCTCGTCGACCTCAAACAGGGCGACTACGAGGAGATGGACCAACTCGCCGCCGCGCAGCCCTTCGTGAAGGCCGCCTACCGGGTCAGCCGGGTGGAGGACATCGGCCGGGGCATCGCCCGCGCCCTGCGCACCGCGATCTCCGGGCGCCCGGGCGGCGTCTATCTCGACATCCCCGCCGCGGTGCTCGGCGCCATCATGCCCAAGGCGGAGGGCGACCGGACGCTGAGCCGTCTCGTCGACCCCGCGCCGCGCCAGCTGCCGGCGCCGGAGGCCGTGGACCGCGCGATCGAGCTCCTCGCCTCCGCCGAGCGCCCGCTGGTGGTGCTGGGCAAGGGGGCCGCGTACGCCCAAGCCGACGCCAAGGTGCGGCAGTTCATCGAGTCGACCGGCATTCCGTACGTACCGATGTCGATGGCGAAGGGCCTGCTGCCCGACGACCACCCCCAGTCGGCGGCCACCGCCCGCTCCCTGGCGCTGAAGAAGGCCGACGTCGTGATGCTGATCGGCGCCCGCCTCAACTGGCTCCTCGGCCACGGCCAGACGGGATGGAACCCCGACGCCAAGTTCGTCCAGATCGACATCGATCCCAAGGAGATGGACAGCAACCAGCCCATCTCCGCACCCCTCGTCGGTGACATCGAGTCGGTACTCGACGCGCTCGCCGAACGCACCAAGCCAGGCCAGATCACGGCCCCCTCCGCCTGGCGCGAGGAACTCGGGGCGCGCTCGACGCAGAACGTCGCCAAGATGGCCGCGCGCCTGGCGGCCGACCCGCACCCCATGCAGTTCATGGGCGCCCTGAAGGCCGTACGCGACGTCGTGCACGCGCACCCGGAGACGTACCTCGTCAACGAGGGTGCCAACGCCCTGGACATCGCGCGCAACGTCATCGACATGCATGTGCCGCGCCACCGCCTGGACAGCGGCACCTGGGGCGTCATGGGCATCGGCATGGGCTACGCGATCGCCGCCGCCGTCGAGAGCGGCGCCCCGGTCGTGGCCGTCGAGGGGGACAGCGCGTTCGGGTTCAGCGGCATCGAGATCGAGACGATCTGCCGCTACAAGCTGCCCGTCATCACCGTGATCATGAACAACGGCGGTGTCTACCGCGGCGACGACACCAACCCCTACGACGACGCGCCCGCGCCCACGACCCTGATGTCGGCGGCCCGCCACGACCTGCTCATCGAGGCGTTCGGCGGCAAGGGCTACCGGGCCACCACGCCCGCCGAGGTCACCGCCGCCCTCACCGAGGCCCTCGCCGCCGGTGGCCCGGCGCTCATCGACTGCGTGATCGACCCCTCGGCAGGTACCGAGAGCGGCCACATCTCGCACCTCAACCCCAAGGGCATCACCGTCGGCAACATCACGCCGGCCAAGAAGTGACCACGTAACTTCACGAAAAGGAAGCACACATGAGTGAAAAGCCGCTCGCCGGAATCAAGGTGATCGACTTCACCGGGGTCCAGGCCGGTCCCGCCTGCACGCAGATGCTCGCCTGGTTCGGCGCCGACGTCCTGAAGGTGGAGCGCCCCAACGGCGGCGACGTGACGCGCCGTCAGCTCAGGGACATCGAGGACCTGGACGCGCTCTACTTCACGATGCTCAACAGCAACAAGCGCTCCCTCGCCATCAACACCAAGACCGCCGAGGGCAAGGAGGTCCTGGAGAAGCTCATCAAGGACGCCGACGTCCTGGTGGAAAACTTCGCCCCGGGCGCCCTGGACCGCATGGGCTTCACCTGGGAGCGCATCCAGGAGCTCAACCCGCGGCTGATCTTCGGCTCGGTGAAGGGCTTCAACGACCAGTCGTCCTGGAACGACCTCAAGGTCTACGAGAACGTCGCCCAGTGCGCGGGCGGCGCCGCCTCCACCACCGGCTTCTGGGACGGCCCTCCCACCATCTCCGGCGCCGCCATCGGCGACACCAACACCGGTATGCACCTGGCGATCGGCATCCTCACCGCGATCATCGACCGGGGCAGGACCGGGCGGGGCCAGAAGGTCTCCGTCTCCATGCAGGACGCCGTACTGAACCTCTGCCGCGTCAAGCTGCGCGACCAGCAGCGCCTGGAGCGGGTCGGCTACCTGGAGGAGTACCCGCAGTATCCGAACGGCGAGTTCACCGACGTCGTGCCGCGCGGCGGCAACGCGGGCGGCGGCGGCCAGCCCGGCTGGGTCCTCAAGTGCAAGGGCTGGGAGACCGACCCGAACGCGTACATCTACTTCACCGTCCAGGAGCAGAACTGGAAGCGCACCGCCGAGGTGATCGGCCGCCCCGAGTGGGCCGAGGACCCGGAGTACGCCACCGCGCGAGCCCGCCAGTCGCACATCTTCGAGATCTTCGAGGAGATCGAGAAGTGGCTCGCGGACAAGACCAAGTACGAGGCGGTGGACATCCTGCGGGAGTGGGAGGTGCCCTGCGCCCCGGTGATGAGCATGAAGGAGATCGCCTACGACGAGGACCTGCGCAACAGCGGCACGGTCGTCGAGGTCGAGCAGAAGGGCCGCGGCACCTATCTGACCGTGGGCAGCCCGGTGAAGTTCTCCTCCTTCAAGCCGGAGGTCGTCGGCGCCCCGCTCCTGGGCGAGCACAGCTCCGAGGTCCTGGTGGAGCTGGGCTACGACGAGGAGACCATCGGCCGGCTGAAGGAGAGCGGCGTCATCGTCTGACGTGGAGCCGGCGTGGAAACGGCCGTGACCCGAAGGTCACGGCCGCTTCCGCGCTGCCCGGCGGGGCTCAGACCGTCGTCGTCTCGGCCCGGCGCCGCATCAGCTCCCGCTCCCGCTCGCGTCGCGCGGTGACGTCCCGGATGACCGCGCCGCAGTAGCTGCTGCCGTCGGGGCCCGCCAGCAGCACCACGCTGAACTCGATGGACAGCTTGCGGCCGTCCGCGGCCAGCGCGGGGACGTTCAGCAGATCCGCGTCCCCGTACTTGCTGTACCCCCGCTCCATGGCCGCCTCGAAGCCGTCCTGATGCCGCTTGCGGTGCCTCTCGGGAATGATGACGTCCAGGCTCCGGCCGGCCACGTCGGCCGCCGGAAACCCGAAGATGCGCTCCGCGCCCCGGTTCCAGTAGCGGATCAGCCCTTCGCTGTCGATGATCACTATGCCGTCGGGGGCCTGCTCTGCCATGCCGAGCACCACCGCGGAATCCAGATCTGCCATGTCGCCTCCGAGCAGGGGCCATTTGGTGGCCAACAGTATACAGAATACTGTCGCCACATACTCTGGCGCGGCGCTCATGGGTTCTCGGGGAGGACGGAAATGCAGGTGAAGGGCACTCCGAAAGCTTGGTATTGTTGTCCATGTCGCCGCGCGGAACACCTCCGTCAAGGCGGCAGACACCTGGTCCGGGTGGCGGAATGGCAGACGCGCTAGCTTGAGGTGCTAGTGCCCTTTATCGGGCGTGGGGGTTCAAGTCCCCCCTCGGACACCATAGGAACACGTGAATGGGTGCCGACCGGTTTCCGGTCGGCACCCATTCACGTTCGGGCCGCGTGGTCGGCACCGACCGGCGCGGCGCCGGGTCTACCCAAGCCCGTGCGGTCTCCCTACCTTGGCTTCTACGGGGGCTACAGAGCGCCGGTACAGGGGGGCGGCAGTGGAAGCTGAGCTTGCGGCACTGGCGACGTCCGGGGCGACGACGCTGATCGGGCTCATGGTGTCGGACACCTGGACGCAGGCACGGGACCGATTGGTGCGGATCTTCGCGCGTGCCGGTGACGAGGACGCGGCCGAGGAGGAACTGCGGGCGTCGCAGCGGGAGCTGATGGCGGCCCGGAACGCGGCGGACGACGCCGTGGTGGCCGACATCGAGGCCGGGTGGCGCATCAGGCTGCGCCGCGCGCTGGAGGCCGATCCGGATGCCGCCGAGGAGTTGAGGTCCATGCTGGCGGAGCTCTCCCCGGCCGCGGGGGAGGCGGTGTCGCAGACGGTGCGCAACAGCATCAGCGGGGGTGTGCAGCACGGGCCGGTCCTGCAAGGGCAGAGCTTCTCCGGGCTGACCTTCAACGGCTCGGGCAGCGACCAGGGTTATCGCACATCAGACCGACATGACGGTCACATGTCCTAATACCGCATGTGTTCGTATTCCGCAAACGCGTTCCTCGGCTCCGCGTGGATCTAGTACGTTCTCGCCCAGCCGGAGTGATCACCCGCGGCAGAACTGTCCCGTCGATCTTCGAGGAGCACGTTGAAATCCCGTTTGCTGCGGATCTGCACCGCCTCACTGCCAGTCCTGGGAGCGACCTACGTGACACTGGTGGTGTTCCGCTGGATGTGGTGACACCGCCGAGGGCCGCGGCCGGCTGAACGGTCGGCCGACCTGGTCCGCGAGGCGGAGTCCGCCGGCTCCTGGGAGGGGGCTCAGGAGCCGGTCGACTCGTGCCTCGCGAGGAGTCGGAGCAGTGTCTCCGCCTCCCCGTCGGCGCCGAGGCGTCTGTACAGAGCGATCGCCCGCTCTCCGTACCGGTGGGCCTCCTGGTCGCCGCGGGGACACAGGAACGCGGTCCGTGCGAGTCCCGCGAGCGCCTGGGCCGAGCCCAGCGGGAACTCGACGGTTTCGGCCAGTTCGAGAGCCTCCTCGTACCCTGTGAGCGCGAGGTCGAGCCGACCCGATTCCCGTTGGACGTCAGCCGCCCCGATCTTCGCGCGCAGTGTCTCGTACGGGTTGTCGATGCCGGTGGCGACCTGTTCCGCCATGGTGAAGTGCAGCAGTGCCTCGCCCCGGCGACCGGACTGGGCGTGGGCGACCCCCATGCTGATCAGCACATCTGCTTCGCCCAGCGCGTCGCCGATGCTCCGGTGGCTGGCGAGGGCTCTGCGGTAGCAGACGAGGGCGAGGTCGGTCCGGCCCGTCGCCTGGTGCACAGCACCCAGATTGGTGTCCAAGATCGCCAGTTCGGGTCGGCCGCCGTGATCCCGCATCAACACCAGAGACCGCTCATAGCAGTCGCGGGCCTCGTCGTGGCGTCCTTGAAGACAGTGCAGCTCGCCACGGTTGTTCAGGGCCTGGGCCAGCCCGTAGGGATCCGGCAGCTCCTCGTAGATGTCTTCCATCAGCTGGACCCGGTGCAGGGCTTCGTCGTACTCACCCGCGTAATACAGCGCGATTCCCTGGACGTTGAGGCAGTCGGCCTCGCCGGGCCGATTGCCGGCCTCGCCGTACAGTGCGAGTGACTCCGCCAGGTCGGACATGGCCTGGGCGCTGCGACCGGCCGCGAGGTGGGCGCGGCCCGACTGGAGGAGCGCGTCGGCGCGGCCGTTGACGTCGTGCAGCTCCTCGTAGATCGACAGGGCCTCCGTCGCGCACCGCAGGGCGTCAGCATGATCGCGTTGCGCCAGCAGATCCGCGCGGTCCGTCAGGGCATGGGCGAGTGCGTTCCGGTTTCCGCGGGCGCGGAGGGCGGGCAGCGCCACGTCGAAAAGCTCGGCAGCGATGTCCCAGGTCCCCCACCGCTTGAGGGATCTCGCCAGAACGCTGGGGAACAGCGCCGCGTGCTCCGGGTGATCGAGTGCGGCCGCATGCGCGACCGCCAGCAGGTTGGCACGTTCCACCGAGAGCCAGACCGAGGCGTCGTCCGCGTCGCGGAACGTCCGTGGGGCGTGGGATTTCTGCTCCGGGCTGAGCGGGATCGGCCGACGGTGCGGATGCACCAGGCGGTCGGCCTGCCGGGCGCTGACGAGGTGGCTGCCGACGAGACGGCCGACTGATGCACGACGGTCCGCTTCCGGATCCGTGCGGGTGCCGACCTGGAGGCCGAAGGCCCGAGTCAGATCATGCAGGCGATAGCGTCCGTGTACCGGTTCTTCGAGGAGACTGGAGTCCATCAGGTCCTCGACACGCCGCTGGAGCGGTCCGTCTTCGTCGTCGAAGTCCGGCCCGGCCAGCGCGGCTGCCGCGTGGAGGGTGATGTCCGGGCCGGGGTGCAGGGCGAGGCAGCGGAACAAGCGCTGTGCAGGAGCTTCGAGTTCGGCGTACGAGAACCGGAAGACCGCCTCTATCAGGGTGTCGAACTCGTCCAGCGGATTGGCCGCGTGCGTCAGCCGGTCGAGCAGGTCCTGGAGTGCCCACGAGTCACGGTGGCGAAAACGGCTCGCCAAAAGGTGGATGGCCAGGGGGTGGCACGCGCAGGCCTCCACGACTTTCGCCAGCGCTTCGGGCTCGGCGGAGGCTCTCGTGGAGCCCACGACCCGACTGAAGAGAGCCGCCGCCTCGGCCCGGGACAGCGTGTCCACGAACAGGGACGAGGCACTGTCGAGTCCGGACAGTCGGCTGCGGGCGGTCACGATGACCCGACATGTGGGTGCGCCGGGCAGCAGGGAGGTGACCTGAGCGGCGTCCCTGGCGTTGTCGAGCACCACGAGCGCACGGCGCCGCGCGGTCCACTCCCGCCACCTCGCCGCCCTCTCGTCCGTCGTGGCGGGCAACTCGCCGGACCACCCGGCCGAGTGCAGCAGGATCGCGAGGGCCTCCGCCGGGGCGAGGGGCTGGCGGCTGCCGAAACCCCGCAGGTCCACGAAGAACAGACCGTCCGGGTAGGCAGCGCGCAGCCGGTGGGCTGCGTGTACGGCGAGTGTCGTCTTGCCGATTCCGGGCATACCGTGCACGACGGTGACGGGCAGGGCGTCCGGTGTGCCGTTGTCCGCCGCGGAGGCGGCCAACAGGATGCGCAGTTCACCGACGCGGCCGGTGAAGTCGCGGGTGTCCCGGGGCAGGCAGTCGCGCGGTTCCTGCGCGGCGGCCGCAACAGGGGGCCCGGCCTCCGTGCCCAGGAGAGTGTGGTCCTGTTCGAGCATGCGGAGATGGAGTTCCTGGAGTTCCGAGCCAGGTTCGATGCCCTGGCTCTCGTGCAGCCTTTCACGAGTGTCGCGATAGACGGCGAGAGCCTCGTCGTGACGCCCGGAGCGGTACAGGACCAGCATCAGGGAACCGACCACCTTCTGGGCGAAGGGGTTCTGTGACGCAAGCTCCTGGAGTTCGCCGACCAGGTCCGCGTGGCGCCCCAACTCCATCTCCAGACCGATGCGCTCCTCCCGGACCCGGCGATGGTCCTCGGTCAGCCGCGACCGCACGGACAGTGCCCAGGAGTTGTCATTGAACTCGGTCAACGGATCGCCGCGCCACAGGGCTTCAGCAGTGCGCAGCAGCCCGATCGCGAGCTCGCGTTCACCTCGTGCCCCGGCGGCCGCCGCATCCTTACGCAGGCGCTGGAAACGCAGCAGGTCGATGTCCTCCGGATCGACCCGCAGTTGGTACAGCCGGGGGGAGGGCCGCTCGACCCGCGCCAGGTCGTCGCCCACCGCCCTGCGTAATCGACTTCGCAACCGCGAGAGATAACTGTGCAGGGTGTCCTGCGCGGTTGGTGGCGGATCCCCGTTCCAGACGCGGTCCATCAGCGCGTCCACGGAGACCGGCTCCCCCCGAGCGTGTACCAGGGTGGCCAGCACGCAGCGCTCTTTCAGCGATCCGAGTTCGTGCTGTTGCCGCCCGTGCCACAGCTCAAGAGGTCCTAGAGCAAGAAGTTCCACGATCACCCCCGGTGGGTGTACCTCTTCCTGCAACTTCGGCAGTGCTCGCACATTTGTCCAGCACTTCGGGCAACTGTTCTGCTGAATCCGGGGGTGAAGACAGAGGCGCACCGGAGCGTGAGGGGGCGCACATGGCCCGGATGCTCGGTTGTGCGGCTGTGCAGGATTTCTGCAAGCCCGCCATCCAGACGCCCGGGCACGCTTCTGTCATCGGCCGGCCGTTTCCGCGGCCGCGAAGGCACGAAGGAGAACCGGGGGAGTTCAACGATGAGCGTGACAGTGCCGGAGTCGCACTGGCGTCATGTACCGGTGCGACTCGACGTCGAGCGCTGGGCCACCAGAAGGCCCCGCAGGAGAGTCCTGGTCGTGGTGCACACGGTGATCGCCGGGCAGCGGCTGCTCGACGCGATACGCCTGCTGGAAGGCGACGTACGGGTGCAGGTCGTCTTCACCCAGGCACCCGACGTGTTCAGCAACGGAGTGGCGGAGTTCCTGGAACGGCTGAGGGGCCTCGTGCTGCCGTGGAGTCAGGCGGTGCAGACGGAGTTCGACCTCGGTCTGGCCGCGAGCCACGGCAGCCTCCACGAACTCCAGACACCCGTGATCGTGCTTCCGCACGGGGCCGGACACAACAAGGTCACCTCGGCCGCCCGAGGCGGCCGCCCGGTCGCGCAGCGCGATGTCTACGGTCTCAGCAGGCAGCGTCTGGTACGAGACGGCGCGGTGGTGCCCGAGGTGGTCGTACTGGCCCATCAGGAAGAGCTGACCAGGCTCGGCCGTGAATGCCCCGAAGCCCTGCCGGTGGCCGAAGTGGTGGGCGATCCGTGTTTCGACCGCATCGCCGTCAGCCTCCCTCTCCGGGCCCTGTACCGCGATGCTCTGGGGGTGAGGGCTGGGCAGCGGCTCGTCCTCGTCTGTTCCACCTGGGGACCCGACTCGGTCCTGGGGCAGGGCTGGGACATCCTGGAGCGGCTGGTCGGCGAACTCCCCCGGGACGAGTTCCGGATCGCCGCACTCCTGCATCCGCACGTCTGGAACGCCCACGGCGACTGGCAGGTCCGTGCCTGGCTCGCCGGGCTGGCCCGCGCAGGACTGACCCTGGTCAGCCCGCACGGCGACTGGACCGGGGCACTCGTGGCTGCCGACTACATCGTGGGCGATCACGGCTCGGTTTCTCTGTACGGTGCGATGACCGGCGTACCCATCCTTATGGCGGGTCGGTCCGACGCCGACGTGGATCCGGGCTCGCCGCTCGCCGAACTCATGTCCTTCGCGCCCCGACTGCACGCGGACCGTCCGCTGCGGCCACAACTCAAGCGCAGCTCCACGTCCTGGCGTCCGCATCGATGTGAACGGGTGGCGGCCCGCATCTCCTCCGAGCCCGGCCGCTTCGAACGCAGGATGCGCGCGCTGCTCTACCGCAAACTACGATTACGGGCCCCCACCACCCGGGCCACGACACAGCCGGCGCGCCTCCCGCTCACGGTGCGCTACGACGAACCGGGCAGCGTGACGAGGCCATGACGGGGCTTGTCGCCGTCACGCTGTGCACCGCCGTGTCCCCGGGCACGAGCGCGTACGGTCCTGTGCACCGGGTCCGCACCGTGCTGCTGAACCCGGACACCGGGGCCCGGACCGTGGACGAGCACGTCCGGGTCCGGCTTCCCGCACCGAAGCGCTGGTCTCCGCTCGGTGACGTGCTGATCGGGCACGGCACCGGGCCGAGCGGGGTCACCGAGACGGCGGCCGCGCATCCGGGCGCTCTCGTGGTGGCAGCGCATCGGGGTTCCCGCTGCTGGCTGCGGTTCGGTCCGGACGGAACCGTGATCGAGTTCGAGTCCCGCGGGGCGGGGGAGCCCGCTGAGGAGTGGGCGGCCGTCGCCTCGCTGGCTCATTCCTGGCTGGTGGCCGGACTGTCCGTCGGGGGATTCGGTTCGTCGGCTCGGCTCTGGTGCTCGGACTCTCCGTCCCCCAACTGCCGCAGCCGCTGCCGCGAGGACTCTGCCTCGTCCGAACGTGACCGGCCCACAGAAGTGTAGAGCTCCAGTGCTTGCCGGTAGTGCTCGCGGGCCACCTGCGCCTGCCCGCGACGTTCGGCGACCTCGGCCAGACCTGCCGTGGCGCGGGCCGTCTCGTAGTTCGCGGTCAGGCCGCGCAGCGTCGCCAGCGCGGCGACGAAGTTCTCCTGCGCCTGGTCGCACTGGTCCAGGGCGAGATGAGCACGGCCCAGCAGGGTGGCCGCGCGGGCCGCGTTGTAGGTGTCGCCCGCCTCCTGCAGCACGGTGCGGGCGGCACGAGCGTGGCGGGCCGCCTCCAGCGCAGGCCCGGTGGCGAGGGCGATGTCACCGAGGTTCATCCGGGCCAGAGCCGCGGCCCGCACGTCACCGCACGCCGGCAGCTCCGCCGCGGCGCGCCGGAAGAGGACGGCGGCTTCGTCGAGACGGCCGAGGCGCTGCAGGGCGAGCCCACGGTAGTTGAGTGTGCGAGCCCGGCCGAGCCGGTCACCAGCCTCCAGGAAGAGCTGGGCCGCGCGTTCGAACATCTCCAGGGCCCGGTTGTAATGCCCGGAACCGAGCTGCCCCACGCCACCCGAGGTGAGCATCCGGCACGCGGCCGCGATGTCCCCCAACTCCTCGGCCGCCGCGAGCCCTTCCTCGTGTGCGGCATGCCAGTCGTCGTAGAACTTGCGCCGCAGGAACAGTGGCCACAGGGCATCGGCGAGCTGCCAGCCGACGCTCGGGAAGCCGGCGGAGCGGGACCGACGGATCACGGCCATCAGGTTGGCCAACTCCCGCTCCAGCCAGTCGAGGGCGGCATCGGGATCGTCGTCGGTTTCCGTCGTGACCACGGGTCCGGGACCGTAGTCGCGGGCCATCGTGCGGTGTTGCGGATCGATGACCTCCTCGGCTCGGGTGGCGCTCGCCAGATAGTGGTCGGCGATACGGCGAAAGGCCATCGCGCGCTCATGTCCCGGCTCGTCCTCCCGCGCCCTCGCGGCGGCGTGCAGGCGGACGAGGTCGTGAAAGCGGTGACGATCCTCTCCGGCGTCCACGAGCAGGCTCGCATCGTGCAGAGTGTCCAGCAGCTCCGCCGCATCCTCACCGGCAAGCACCGCGGCCGCCACCGGGCTCGCGAACTCCGGACCGGGATGCAGTCCCAGCAGCCGGTAAAGGCGGGCGGCAGGAGGCGGCAGCGCCCGGTACGACAGATCGAGCGCCGCACGCACATTGTGGTCGCCGTCGATCGCCAGCACCTCCAGCCGGTCGCGCTCCGCGGCGAGTGCGCGGACCATCGTGGTGATACGCCGTTCCGGCCGTGCCGCGAGCCGGGCCCCGGCGACCCGCACGGCCAGCGGCAGGCCGGCGCACAACTCGACAAGAGTGCGCGCGTCCTCGGGTTGCGCGGCCACCCTGCCGTCGGACAGGGTGGCCGCCAGCAGTTCGACCGCCGCCTCGGGGCCCAGTGGTTCCACGTGGACGGAGCAGCCGCCATCCACGGTCAGGCCCGGCAGCCGGTTGCGGCTGGTCACCGCCGTCACGTTTCTGCCGGCAGGCAGCAACGGGCGGACCTGGGCCGCGGTCGAGGCGTCGTCGAGCAGTACGACGAGGCGCCGGTCGGCGGTCAGGGATCTGTACAGCGCCGCCCGCTCGGCGAGCGTCTCGGGCACCTGCTGCGCGGGAATTCCCAGGGCCCGGAGGAAGCGCCCGAGCACCTCTTCCGGGAGCGCCGGTCCGTCAGGGGCCTGCGCCCCAAGGTCGGCGTAGAGCTGCCCGGCCGGGAAATGGGGACGCAACGTGTGCAGCCACTTCAGGGCGAGCGTGGTCTTTCCGACCCCGCCCAGGCCGCTCACCGCGGCCAGTGCGGGACGCTCCTCCCGCACAGCTCGGGTCCGGTGCCGCTCAAGTGCCTCAAACTCCTGGGACCGGTCGACCACGTGCATGGACGGTGGGAGCTGCCAGGGCGCCTGACCCACGCCGCGTGGTTCGGAGCCGATGCGAATACCGCCGTACACCGAACCCGCCTGGATGGTCGGACCGTGCACCGTGCCGCTCAACTCGTTGTCCGACCTGAGCTCGTGGCTTCGCACGTGTGCCCCCCCGCCGCGTGTAAGTACCGACTCCCAGAACAGATCCTTTCCGTACGTGTGATCGATATCCCTGGTCGGCGCGCAAATTCGGTTGACCGTGCCGAGTTCGGACGGGCCCAATACCTTTCATGGCCGACATCCAGGGCACGTACGACGATCTGTTCTCCGCGGTCCCCAACAAGCTGGCAGAGCTGCTGGCGGAGGGCGATGTCGGAGGATCCGTGGCCGTCTTCGTGGACGGTGAACCGGTGGTGGACGTCTGGGCCGGCCACGCCGACGCCGCTCGGACGGCCCCGTGGGAGCGGGACACGATCACCAACGTCTTCTCCACGACCAAGACGATGACGGCGCTGTGTGGGCTGATCCTCGCCGACCGCGGCGATCTCGACCTGGACGCCCCGGTCGCCCGGTACTGGCCGGAGTTCGCCGCCGCAGGCAAGGAGAAGGTGCTGGTACGGCATCTGCTCTCGCACACCGCGGGACTGCCCCACTGGGAGGGCCCGGTCGAGGAGCTCTACGACTGGCCGGCCGCCACCGCCCGGCTCGCCGCCCAGCCGCTGCTCTGGGAGCCGGGCACCGCGGCCGGCTACCACTCGCTGACTCAGGGGTTCCTGGTCGGCGAGGTCCTGCGCCGGATCACCGGCCGTACCGTCGGCGAGTTCCTGGCCCAGGAGGTGACCGGGCCGCTCGGAGCCGATTTCCACATCGGACTCTCCGCCGAACACGATCACCGCGTCGCCCTCACGGTCCCGCCGCCCGGACGGGACGAGGACTACACCGCGGGGGCCGCCACCCCCGGCCCCGACGCGACACCCTCCGCCGGGACCGCCCTGCGCGTCCGGGACGGCAACAGCGTGGCGTGGCGGCGCGCCCAGATCCCCGCCGCCAGTGGGTTCGGCAACGCCCGTTCCATCGCGCTCGTCCAGTCCGCGCTCGCCTGCGAAGGCACGGTCCGGGGCGTACGGCTGCTGTCGGCCGCAGGCGCCCGGCGGGCCCGGGAGGAGCAGTTCGCCGGCGAGGACCGTGTGATCGGCATGACCCAGCGGTACGGCCTGGGCTACGGCCTCTTCGGCAACACCTTCGGCTGGGGCGGCTGGGGCGGTTCCCTCGTCATGATCGACCCGGACGCCCGCATGGTGGTGGCGTACGCGACCAACCAGATGCGTGAACCCGCCGCGGACACCCGGGGGTTGGACCTCGTCATGTCCGCCTACGACGGCCTCCAGGGGCTGAGCCGCTGACCGCGGAAAACCCCGTGCGCCGACCCGGCCGGCTCCCTACACTCGCCATGACCGGGAACGACGAGTGAGGGGAGTACGGCCATGTGCGTGCGCACAGCTGTCGCCGTTCCCCGGACGTCGTACGACGTGATCCTCGTGTCCCCGACCCTCCGGTGCCCGCTGCGCGGCCGGCGCCGGATGCCCGTGACGACTGTCTGAACGGTCGAGCACCGCCGTAGCACGCCCATGTGACGTGCCGTCATGTCGTCGTACGGGCCATTGCGCAGCCCTGTCATCACCGCATCCGAAAGGCCATGGGCCGTGCGCACCAACAACCTCAACCCGCTCGCCGTCGTCCGCAACCTCGGCATCCTCGCCCACGTCGACGCCGGCAAGACCACTGTCACCGAGCGGATCCTGTTCGCCACCGGAACCACGCACAAGCGCGGCGAGGTCCACGACGGCACCACCGTCACCGACTTCGACCCCCAGGAGCGGGACCGCGGGATCACCATCTTCGCGGCGGCCGTCAGCTGCGCGTGGGACGGGCATCGCCTCAACCTGATCGACACCCCGGGACACGTCGACTTCGCCGACGAGGTGGAGCGCTCGCTCCGGGTGCTGGACGGCGCGGTCGCGGTGTTCGACGCGGTCGCGGGCGTGGAGCCGCAGAGCGAGTCGGTGTGGCGTCAGGCGGACCGGCACGGTGTGCCCAGGATCGCGTTCGTCAACAAACTGGACCGCGCGGGCGCCGACCTGGACACGGCCGTCGAGTCGATCCGGCAGCGGCTGCATCCGGCCCCGCTGGTCGTGCAGTTGCCCATCGGCAGCGAGGACGGCTTCACCGGAGTCGTCGATCTGCTGAGGATGCGGGCACTGACCTGGGCGGACGACACCACCGCCCTCGACGAGGGGCCCGTGCCCGACGGTCTGCGTGAGGAGGCCCTACGGCGACGTCGGCTCCTGGAGGAAGCGGTCGCCGAACGCCACCCGGCTGCCCTGGAGGAGTTCTGCGACCGGGAGACCCTCTCCGCCGACACCCTCATCGCCGCCCTGCGGGACCTCACCCACAGCGGCGACGGCGTGGTCGTCCTGTGCGGCTCGGCCTACCGCAACCGCGGCGTCGAACCGCTGCTGGACGCTGTCGTGGCGTATCTGCCGTCGCCGCTCGACGTGCCCGCCGTACGCGGCGAGAACGGCGACGAGCGGCCCTGCGACCCGGCGGAGCCCTTCGCGGCGCTGGTGTTCAAGGTGAACGCCACCCCGACGGGGCGGCTGACGTACGTACGCGTGTACTCGGGAACGATCGAGAAGGGAGCCACCGTGTGGGACGCCGGCGCGCGGCGCACCGAGCGCATCGGACGGATCCTGCGCGTACAGGCCGACCGGCACGCCCAGTTGGAGAGGGCGGTCGCCGGCGACATCGTCGCCGTCGTCGGGCTGAAGTCGGCCCGCGCCGGCTCGACGCTGTGCGCGCCGGACGCCCCGCTCGTGCTCGAACCGCCCGGCGTGGCCGAACCGGTCGTGTCGGTGGCGGTCGAGGCGGAGCGGTCCGTCGACACCGACCGGTTGGCCTCGGCGCTCGCCCGACTCGCCGAGGAGGACCCGTCGCTCGGCGTCCGCACGGACGCCGAGACCGGTCAGACACTGCTCTCGGGCATGGGTGAACTGCATCTGGAGGTCGCTGTGGAGAAGGTCCGGCGCGAGCACGGCCTCACGCTCAACGTCGGCCGTCCGAGGGTGAGTTACCGCGAGACGGTCGGACGCGGGGTGTCCGGGCTGGTCTTCCGGCACGTCAAACAGGACGGCGGAGCAGGACAGTTCGCGCATGTCGTGCTCGACGTGGAGCCGTCGGCGGAGGGTTTCGAGTTCCGCTCGGCCGTCGTCGGCGGGCGGGTCCCGCAGGAGTACGTCCGTGCGGTCGAGGCCGGCTGCCGGGACGCCCTTGCCGAGGGCCCTCTCGGCGGGCACCCGGTGACCGGGCTGCGCGTCACGCTCGCCGACGGTTCGACCCATGTGAAGGACTCCTCGGACACGGCCTTCCGCACGGCGGGCCGGTTCGGCCTCCGAGAGGCCCTGCGCGCCTGCGCGATGGTCCTCCTGGAACCGGTCGTCGAGGTCACGGTCACCGTGCCCGAAGACGCCGTCGGCGCGGTGCTCGGCGACCTCGCCGCCCGCCGCGGCCGGGTCTCGGGCTCGGTCACGCGCGGCGGCGCGGCGGTCGTCACGGCAACCGTGCCGCTGGCCGAACTCTTCGGCTACGCGACGAGGCTGCGCAGTCGAACCCAGGGCCGCGGCACCTTCACGGCCCGGCCGACGGGGTATGCGCCGGCTCCCTCCGAGGCGGTGGCGGTGGCCCGGCGGTGACAAGCGTGTGGCCCTCCCGCGTAAGGGAGGGCCACACCCCCCGCCGGGGCCGGTTCAGCAGTCCCTGAACTCCGGCGACTGGTTCAGCACCTGTGACCGTACCGACGTGAAGCGCGCGTACGTCTCGCCCGTGAGCGACTCGGGGCGGAAGGCCGCCACCCGGTGGCAGTTCTGGAAGGCAAGGGCCACGCCGAAGTGGCGTTCCAGGCTGCCGCGGATGGCGTCGCTGGCGAGGGCGCGCAACAGCTGGCCTCGTTCCCGCTCGGACGGGGGAGGGGTCTGGTTGTCGGTGAACTCCACCGCGCCGTCGCGCAGTTCGGTGGCCAGGGAGGCGATCAGGTCGTAGGCGTAGGGGAGGGACGTGCGGACCGTGGCCACGAAGTCCTCCTCGCGGACAACGCCCTGTTCGGCTTCGGCGAGGAGCTTCGGGGAGACGTCGAGAGACATGTGAGGGGTTCCTGTCCTGTTGTCGTGAACTGAAAGGAGCGGATCAGGCGAGGGAGGCCGGGCCCGGTACGAAATCCGGGTCCACCTGGGCCGTCAGGTCGAGGCCGGTCGCCTCGTTCGCCCAGGAGCGGGCGTTGCGCAGGTGGAACTCGACCGCGTGGCGGTGGAGCGCCGACCAGTCGCGCGGGTGGGAGTCGACGGCCTCGCGCAGGATCGTCAGGGCGTGCCGGTTGTGCGGCTCCAGGCCACCAAGGCCACCCAAGTCGCCTTCGTCCCGGCCCTGTTCCGCGGCACGTACCCACGACGAGTGGACCAGGTGGGTCAACAGGTCCTCGCCGACGTGCTCCTTGAGGAAAAGCAGGTCGTCCTCGCCGGTCACCTTGTTGCCGATCACGGCGATACGGATCCCGAACTCCCGTGCGTGGTCCCGGTACTGGCGGTAGACCGAGACGCCCTTGCGGGTGGGCTCGGCCACCAGGAAGGTCACGTCGAAGCGGGTGAACAGGCCCGAGGCGAAGGCGTCCGCGCCGGCCGTCATGTCGACGACGACGTACTCGCCGGGACCGTCGACCAGGTGGTTCAGGTACAGCTCCACCCCGCCCAGCTTGGAGTGGTAGCAGGCAACGCCCAGGTCGCTCTCGTCGAACTCGCCCGTCACCATCAGCGGGACGTCACCCACCCGCCGGACATGTCTGGCGTGCAGTTCGTCATCGCCCAGCAGCCGAAGCAGACGTGAACCGCGGCCCGGCGGGGTCGTCTTGACCATTGCCTCGCGGGAGGTGACGCGCGGGTTGCTGCCGCGCAGGTAGTCCTTGATGTCGGCCACGTGCGCGCCCAGCGGAGGAGCGTCGAGGTCGTCGCCGTCGTGGCCCAGCGCCTCGGCGAGATGCTGGTTGATGTCGCCGTCCACGGCCAGCACCGGTGCGCCCGAACGGGCCAGATGGCGGGAGAAGAGCGCCGACAGCGTGGTCTTGCCGCTGCCGCCCTTGCCGACGAAGGCGATGCGCACTACCGCCCCCTCTTTTTGAAAATGGATGTCATGTTGCTAGGTTTACGGCGTCCATTCGATCACTGTCAAATCGCCCCGCGATCAAGCCGGAAGACTTAATGCATATGATGTGCAAGTGCGTGACTACGGCATCAGGGCCGCGAGCCCGGACGACCTCGACGGTGCGCGAGCCGTGATGCTCGACACCGTCTACCGCGACTTCAGGACCGGGTACGTGCCCCGCTGGCACGGCGACATCATCGACCCGGCCGCCGCCTATCTCGTCCCGGCCCGCCACACCCTCCTCGTCGCCCTCGGCCCGGAGGACGGGACCGTCGTGGCCACCGCCGCCCTCGACTCCCGCGGCCCCGCCCACCCGCCGAACCCGCGCGAGCTGGCCGAGCGCTACCCCTCCGGCGAGACCGCCCAGCTGCGCCGGATCTACGTCCGCCCCGAGCACCGAAGGCGCGGCCTCGCCCGCCGCCTGGTCGACCAACTGCTCGCCTTCGCGGCCGCCGACGGCGGCTACCGCTCGGTGTATCTGCACACCGACCCGGCGGTCCCGGGCGCCGAACCCTTCTGGCGGACGATCGGCAAGGTCGTGCACGACGAACGCGAGACCACGGGCGGCGCGAGCAGCGTCGTCCACTTCGAGATACCGATGGGGCGATAGGCCAACCATGCGACACCGTCACCTGCTTGGCTCCCTGCTGCTCGCCCCCGTCCTCACCGCCTGCTTCGCCTCCCAAGGCTCCGAAGGCGGCGCCCAGGGAGGCGACGGCTCCCGCCTCCGCGTCGCCCTCGCCTTCCCGCCCGCCGAGAACCTCTCGCCGTACGGTGCCGACGCCACCCTCCTCAGCCGCCTCGGCGTCACCGAGGGCCTGACCGCCCTCGACGCCAACGGCGCCGCCGCTCCCGCGCTCGCCGAGTCCTGGCGCCGCGAGAACGACCGCTCCTGGCTGTTCACCCTGCGCGAGGCCACCTTCCAGGACGGTTCCGAGGTCACCCCGGCCGCGGTCGCCGCCGCCCTCACCCACGCCACCGAGGCCAGGCCCGCCCCGGCCGCCCTGTCCGGCGTCACCCTCACGGCGAAGGCGGCGGGGGACGCCGTACGCATCACGACGAAGGCCTCCGACCCCGTCCTGCCGCTCAGGCTGTCCAGCCCCAGCCTCGCCGTGTTCGCCGCGAAGGCCTACGCAAAGGACGGCGGCGCCGACCCGGTCGGCACCGCGACCGGACCCTTCGAACTCACCCAGGTCAACGGCTCCACCTCCGCCTCCCTCGACCGCTTCGACGACTACTGGGGCGGCCGCGCCCAGGCCTCCGGCATCGACGCCCGCTTCATCGCCGACGGCACCGCCCGCGCCAACGCCGTGCGCACCGGCCAGGTCGACATCGCCGAGGCGATCCCCGTCGCCCAGGCCGCCACCCTCGACAGGGCCACCCTCGAGGAGACCGCGACCACCCGCACCACAAGCCTGCAGCTCAACACCCGGTCCGGCCCCTTCAAGGATCCGAAGCTGCGGGCCGCCGCCCGCGAGGCCGTCGACAGCTCCGCCGTCGTCAAGGGCGTCTTCGAGGGGTACGCCGATCCCGGCGCCGGCATCTACGGACCGGCCGTGAGCTGGGCCGAGGGCAAGCGCGTACAGCCCACCGGACGCGCGAGGGCTGCCAAGCCGAACGGCACCGCCGTCACCCTCGCCACCTACGACAACCGGCCCGAGCTCCCCGAGATCGCCCAGGTCCTCCAACAGCAGCTGCAGAAAGCCGGGTTCAAGGTCACCCTTGAGGTGCGCGAGTACTCACGGCTCGAAAGGGACGCGCTCGACGGGAAGTTCGACGCGTTCATCGGTGCCCGCAACAGCCTCGTCGACACCGGCGACCCCGTCGGCGTCCTCGCGAGCGACTACACCTGCGACGGCGGCTACAACCTCGCCCGCCTGTGCGACAAGAAGGCCGACCGGGCGGTCGCCGAGGCCGTCGCCGTGGCCGACACCGGCGGGCGGCAGGACGCGGCCATGCGCGCCGAAGCGGCGATCCTCGGCACCGACGCCGTGGTCCCGCTGGCCCACCAGGGGATCCTCGCCGGCGTCGCCACCGATGTGCGGGGCGTGCTCCTCGACCCGTACGAGCGGACCCTCGTCGGCACCGGAACGCGACGCTGATCCATGCGGCACCGCACGTCCACCCTGCTGTGGCGGGTCCTGCTCGCGGCGGCCCTGGTGTGCGGGATCGGCCTGCTGCCCTGGCTGTCCCGCACCGACCCGGCGCTCACCGTGCTCAAGGCCCGCTCGGCGGACCGCGACCCGACACCGCGGGTACTGGCTGACATCCGGACCCAACTCGCCCTGGATCAAGGCCCCTTGCACCTGCTCGGCCAATGGCTCGGCGGGCTGCCCCGCGGGGACGCGGGCCGGTCCTGGCTGAACGGCACACAGGTCACCCCGACCGTCGCGGAGGCACTCGGGGTGTCCCTGCTGCTGGTCACCGTGGCGCTCGCGGTCGCCGCCGCCACCGCTGCCCTGGTGTGCGCCCGCACGCTGTGGCTCGGCGCGCACCGACGCCTCGACGGACGACGGGCCGGGGGCGGTGCCTCGGCGACGCTCGCCGCGCTGCCCGAGTTCCTCACCGCCTCCGTGCTGGCCACCGTCGTCGGCGTACAACTCGGCTGGCTGCCCGCCCTCGGCTGGTACGGCCCCCAGTGGACGATCCTGCCCGCCCTCGCCCTAGGCCTGCCCGCCGGGGCCGTGCTCGGGCGCCTCCTCGACGACCTGCTGCCCGGCGCCTTCGCCGAACCCTGGGCGTTGGCCGCGGAGGCCCGCGGACTGCCCGGCCGAACCATCGCCGCCAAGGCGGTCCGCCGCTGCGTCCCCGCCCTGCTGCCCAACCTCGGCCTGTTCGTCGTGGGCCTCACGGCCGGTTCCGTCGCGGTGGAGCAGATCTACGACATCCCCGGCCTCGGTCGCACCACTCTGCAGGCCGCCCTCGCACAGGACCTGCCCGTACTGCAGGCCGGCACCCTCGCCCTCCTGCTCCTCGCCGGCACCGCCACCGGCCTGGCGGCACTCGCCGTCCGCCGCCTGACCGGCCCCGCCCTGCGCGACGGCGCCCTGGGCTCCCTGCACCGGCCGCGACGGTCCGACCACAGCGCCCTGCCTCTCGTGTACGGCGGCCTCCTGATCGCCGTCAGCGCGCTCGGTCTGCTCCGCGACCCGCTCGCCCTGGACGCCGGCGCCCGCCTCCAATCCCCTTCCTGGGCACACCCGTTCGGCACCGACGCGCTCGGCCGGGACCTGCTCGCCCGGGTTGGCCACGGTGCCCTCGACACCCTGCTGGTGGCCCTCGCCGTCAGCGTCAGCGCGCTGGTCGTCGGCGTTCTGCTCGGACTGCTGCCCCGGCTGTCCGGGCCGCTCGTCGACACCGTCAACGCCGTACCGCCGGTGCTCGCCGCGCTGCTCGTGACCGCCGTCGCCGGGAGCGGCCCCGCCACGCCCGTGATCGCCGTGGCCACCGTCTCCTGGGCGGCGCTCGCCGCGCACACGTCCTCGCTGCTCCGGCAGGAGCACGCCACCCTGCATCTGACGGCCACCCGAGGTCTGGGCGCGAGCCGCTGGTACCTGCTGCGACACGAAGTGCTGCCCGCGATCCTGCCGCCCGTCACCCGGCACGCCCTGCTGCGCCTGCCCGGTGTCGCCCTGGCCCTGGCCTCCCTCGGCTTCCTCGGCCTGGGCACCCAGCCGCCCTCCCCGGAGTGGGGCCTGCTCCTCGCCGAGAACCAGCCCTACGCCGAACGCGCGCCCTGGGCCGTCCTCGCGCCCGCCGCGGCCCTCGCCCTGCTGGGCGCGCTGGCGGTGAGTTCGGCGGGCGGGGTGCGGTGGCCGCGACGGCACGCACGGGTGGAGGCCGGATGACGTCCACGCCAGTCGATCCGCGGAAGTCGGTCCGGCTCTCCCCGCTGCTACGACTGCTGATCCTCACCCAACTCGCCTTCAACGTCGGTTTCTTCGCCGTGCTGCCGTTTCTGTCCGTGCACCTGGGACAGGCCGTCGGCATGGCGGGCTGGCTGGTCGGGTTCGTGCTGGGACTGCGGACCTTCAGTCAGCAGGGGCTGTTCGTGGTGGGCGGGGCGCTCGCCGACCGGTACGGGATCCGGCCGGTCGTGCTGGCCGGATGTGTGCTGCGGATCGCCGGGTTCGCCTGGCTGGGGTACGCCGAACGGACCGGGGCGGTCATCGGGGCCGTCCTGCTCATCGGGTTCGCGGCCGCCCTGTTCTCGCCTGCGGTGGAGTCCGAGGTCGCCCGCCAGGCCGTCGTCCACGAGGAAGCGGGCGGTCAACGCACCCGAGTGCTCGCGCTGTTCACCGTGGCCGGGCAGGCCGGGGCGTTCGTCGGGCCGTTGCTCGGCGCGCTGTTGCTGTCGGTGGACTTCCGGACGGTGTGTCTGGCGGGTGCCGGGGTCTTCGTGCTCGTCCTCGCCGGGCACGCGTGGATGTTGCCGCAGCGCATCCCGGGGCGACAACGGGTGCGGCTGGAAGGGGGGTTGGGGGCGCTGGTCCGCAACCGCCGCTTCCTGGCGCTGTGCTGCGCGTACGGTGCCTATCTGCTCGCGTACAACCAGCTGTACCTCGCCCTCCCCGACGAGGTGGAGCGCGCGACCGGTTCGCAGTCCGCGCTGGCCTGGCTGTTCGCGCTGTCCTCGCTGCTGGTGGTGGCCGCGCAGCTCCCCGTCACCCGCTGGGTCGGCTCCAGGCTGTCGTTGCGCCGCTCCATGGTGGCCGGACTGCTGCTGATCGGCGCGGGGTTCGCGGTCGTCGCCGCGTCCCGTCCCGCCGACTGGACCGGTCCGGCGGGCTTGTTGCCCTCCGCCGGGTTCGTCGTCCTGCTCACCTTCGGGCAGATGCTCGTCGCCCCCGTGGCCCGGGCGTGGGTCCCGGACCTCGCCGAGGAGGGCCGACTCGGCCTCTACACCGGAGCCCTGTCCTCGGTCTCCGGCCTGATCGTCCTGCTCGGCAGCTCGGTCACCGGCTCCCTACTGGACGGCGGACTGCCGACCGCGCTGCCGTGGCTGATGCTCGCGGCCGTACCGGTGGCGGCGATCGGGGTGCTGCCGCGGCGGTAGGGATCCTGCGGGAGGGGTGGGGCGGTCGGGTTCGTCACCGTGCCGTTCTCGCATCGGGCCGAGGGCCGCCCGGTCATGGTGCAGTGGCTGGTGCCGGCAGTGGTGCCGGTCGTGGCGATCGGAGGGCTGCCGCGGCGGCAGGAGTCTGCGGGAGGGGAGGGCGGTCCGTTTCCGGTTGGGCTCGCCGTTCTGGGAGTGCCGGGCCCGCCGCGGACGGAGGACTGGTCGGTCACTGTGGCGTGGCTGGTGCCGGTCGCGGGGTCGGGTTGTTGCCGTGGCGGTAGGGCCTGTACGGGTGGGCCGAGGCGGTTCGGCTCTGGTCGGGTCGGCCGTTGGGCGGGTGTCGGCCCCGCCACGGAGGGAGGACCGGCCTGGGCACGGTGCCGGTCGCGGGGACTGGGCTGTTGCCGCGGCGGTATCGCCCTGTGGCAGGGGTGGGGTGGTCCGGTGCCGGGCGGGCTCGCCGTTCTGGGAGTGCCGGGCCCGCCGCGGACGGAGGACTGGTCGGTCAGCGTGGCGTGGCTGGTGGCGGTCGCGGGGTCGGGTTGTTGCCGTGGCGGTAGGGCCTGTACGGGTGGGCCGAGGCGGTCTGGCTCTGGTCGGGTCGGCCGATGGGCGGGTGTCGGCGCCGACACGGAGGGAGGACCGGTCGCGGGGTCGGGTTGTTGCCGTGGCGGTAGGGCCCTGTCGCAGGGCCGGGGCCGTTCGGTGCCGGGTGGGCTCGCCGTTCCGTGGGTGCCGGTTCTGGTGTTGAGCGGCAGCGTCTGGTCGGCGGCGCGCGGCCGTCCCGGACCGGGGACCGTCGGGGCACAGTTCCCGGGTCTGGAAACCGTAGAAGGGGCAGGCAGGTCCACAGCGGACCGTTCACGTGCGCCCGGTCAGGAATCCGCCGGACGGCTCTGTCGCCGCGGTCGCTCGATCCGGCGTGACGCGGAGTTCTCGGCGATAGAGTCCGCTCCATGGAGACTCAGGACATCCGGGTGGAGATCGCCCGGGAGGCGGATCAGGAGCTTGTCGACGCCTTCGGGCGGATGCTGCCGCAGCTGTCCTCGACGGCCGAGGCCCTCGACCTCGCGGCGCTCGACCGCATCCTGGCCTGTGACGCCAACACCATGCTGATCGCCAGGTCGTCGGCCGGGTCGGTGATCGGCACCCTCACCCTGGTCATGTTCCCCGCGCCAGCCGGACTGCGGGCCCGTATCGAGGACGTGATCGTCGACCACGAGGCACGCGGTCAGGGCATCGCCGGACTGCTGATCCGGGAGGCCATCCGGCTCGCCCGGGAGGCCGGCGCCCGTACCGTCGATCTGACCTCCCGCCCGGACCGGGCGGCGGCCAACCGGCTGTACGAGCGGCAGGGATTCCACCAGCGGGAGTCGACGGTGTACCGGGTGCCGCTCAGAGGGTGACCCTCGAGCCGGCAGGACCTCAGGAGGCCACAGCCTCCGGCTCCCGCTCCACCGCCGCGAACTCCAGCTGCAGCAGCTCGCCCACCGCCGCCTGGTCCGCCCGGTGCGTGCGCCACAGCCACAGGACATCCCGGCCGAACGACCAGACCAGCGTCCCCAGCGCGACGGCCACGACCCCGAAGGTCGCGGTGTGCGGGAGGTATCCGGACGCCGCCACCAGCAGCAGGATTCCCTGCAGCGCGGCCACCGTCTTGCGGGCCATGCTCGACGGCAGGGGCGCGTTCAGCCAGTTCCAGACGCGGGCCGCGGCGACGAAGCCGTAGCGCATGCCGCCGATCAGCAGGACCCACGGACCCTGCGACATCGAGACGTACACACTGAGCACCAGGATCAGGAACGCGTCCACCTCCATGTCGAACCGCGCGCCCAGCGGGGTCGAGGTGCCCGTCGCACGGGCGACCTTGCCGTCGACACCGTCGAGGATCAGCGCCACCGCGGTCAGACCCACGAACAGCGTCACCGGCGGGGAGTCCTGGAAGGAGTCCGCGACCAGCGCGGTCACTCCGCCGACGAGGGTCGCCCGGCCGAGGGTCACCCGGTTGGCCGGTCCGAAGGAGCGAGGGCGGGTGCGGTGCAGTGCCCTGGAGAGCACGGCCCAGGTGGCGACGGCGAAGGCGAGGCCGGTCAGCCAGCCCGCGGGCCCCATGCCGATCGCCGTGCCGAGCAGGGCCAGCAACAGGATCTGCAGACCCGCTCCCACAGCGGTCTCCTGCTGGACCAGCCTTGCTTCGTAAGTGTTGTTCAGGGCCACCGCACATTCCTCCGGCCAGATGACAGAGTCGATCAAGGCCGCGTACTGTGCGCGGCCTGTGCACATCTCGGTACGTGACGAGGTACGTGCCCGGGTTCCCGATCGTTCAGGAGGTTCTCGATGAAGGGCGCCGCACGCGCCTTCTGGCTCCGCTCTCCGGGTGAGGGCGAGATACGGGAGGAACCGCTTCCGGCCCCGCGTGAGGACGAGGTGCTGGTCCGCTCGCTGTACTCAGGAGTCAGCAGGGGCACGGAGACACTCGTGTTCCGCGGCGGAGTGCCCGAGAGCCAGTACGCGGCCATGCGGGCACCGTTCCAGGAGGGCGACTTCCCGGGGCCGGTGAAGTACGGCTACCTCAGCGTCGGAGTGGTGGAGGAGGGGCCCGCCGCGGTGAAGGGCAGGACCGTCTTCTGTCTGTACCCGCATCAGACGCGGTACGTAGTTCCCGCGAGCGCCGTGACGGTCGTACCGGACGACGTGCCCGCCGCACGAGCCGTCCTCGCCGGCACCGTCGAGACCGCAGTGAACGCCCTCTGGGATGCGGCCCCCCTGGTCGGCGACCGGATCGCGGTGGTCGGCGGCGGCATGGTCGGCAGTTCGGTCGCCGCGCTGCTGGCCCGCTTTCCGGGCGTCCGGGTCCAGTTGGTGGACGCCGACCCCGCCCGCGCCAAGACCGCCGAGGCCCTCGGCGTCGGCTTCGCGACCCCCGCGGACGCCCTCGGCGGCTGCGACCTGGTCGTCCACGCCAGCGCCACCGAACAGGGCCTCGCCCGCTCCCTGGAACTTCTCCGCGCCGAGGGCACGGTCCTCGAACTGAGCTGGTACGGCGACCGCAAGGTCGCCCTCCCGCTCGGCGAGGCCTTCCACTCCCGGCGGCTCGTCATCCGCAGCAGCCAGGTCGGCACCGTGTCCCCGGCGCGCGGCAACCGCAGCTACGGCGACCGGCTCGCCCTCGCGCTGAAGCTGCTCGCCGATCCGGCGCTCGACGCCCTCATCACGGGGGAAAGCGCGTTCGAAGAACTCCCCGAGGTGATGCCGAAGCTGGCCAGTGGGGAAATTCCGGCCCTCTGTCACCTCGTGAGGTACGGCAAGAGCGCCTGACCTGAGAAAAGAGTGAGAGACGGCTGAACAAGGGGACGCGAAGGGCCGTACTACACGGCATCCCCCGGCAGGGTTCAGCCGGGGACCAGACGCGCCGCACCTGGAGGGTCGTCCGTTGTTCAGCATCACCGTCCGCGATCACATCATGATCGCCCACAGCTTCCGCGGCGAGGTCTTCGGGCCCGCGCAGCGTCTGCACGGAGCCACGTTCCTGGTGGACGCCACGTTCCGGCGCGAACAGCTGGACGACGACAACATCGTCGTCGACATCGGACTGGCCACCCAGGAACTCGGTGCCGTCGTCAGCGAGTTGAACTACCGCAACCTCGACAACGAACCCGACTTCGCCGGGATCAACACCTCGACGGAGTTCCTGGCCAAGGTCATCGCGGACCGGCTCGCCGAGCGCATCGCGAAAGGCGCTCTCGGCGAGGGCGCCAAGGGCCTCGCGGGCCTGACCGTGAGCCTGCACGAGTCGCACGTCGCCTGGGCGAGTTACGAGCGTGCCCTGTGACCGACATGACCACCGGGCGGACGGGCACGCTGGACTACGTGCCCGTGCAGCACTCCGCCCTCACGAAGGCCGAGATCATCCCGATGTCCCTGCGGTCCGTGCACTTCGTGATGCCCGGTGGCGTGGACGACTCGACCGCGCCGAGCGGCGGCAACGCCTACGACCGGCGGGTCTGCCTCGACCTGCCCGGCTTCGGCTGGCAGGTCGAGCGCCACGCGGTGGCCGGCAGCTGGCCGCGTCCGGGAGCCGCCGCCCGTTCCGAACTGGCCCGCACGCTGCGGGACCTGCCCGACGACACCGTCGTCCTGATCGACGGACTGGTCGCCTGCGGGGTCCCGGAGATCATCGTCCCCGAGGCGGAGCGGCTGCGGCTCGCCGTCCTCGTCCACCTGCCGCTCGGCGACGAGACCGGGCTCGAACCGAATCTCGCCCTCGAACTGGACGCCAAGGAGCGCGAGGTGCTGCGGGCCGTGCCCGCCGTCATCGCCACCAGCGACTGGGCCGTACGACGACTCGTCTCGCACCACGGCCTCGCCCCCGAGCGGGTCCACGTCGCCACCCCGGGTGCCGACATCGCCCCGCTCGCCTCCGGCACCGACGGTGTCTCCCGGCTGCTGTGCGTGGCCGCCGTGACCCCCCGCAAGGGACAGCACCGGCTGATCGAGGCACTGGCCGGCGCGCAGGACCTGCCGTGGAGCTGTGTGTGCGTCGGCGGGATCACCCAGGATCCCGAGTACGTCGCCAGTCTGCGGATGCTCATCAAGAAGTACGGCCTCCAGGACCGCCTGCATCTCGTGGGACCGCAGGCCGGGGCCGAGCTCGACGCCAGCTACGCCGCCGCCGACCTGATGGTCCTCGCCTCCTACGCCGAGACCTACGGCATGGCGGTCACCGAGGCCCTCGCGCGCGGCATCCCGGTGCTGGCCACCGACGTCGGCGGACTGCCGGAGGCCGTCGGCCGCGCCCCCGACGGCGGCGTGCCCGGCATCCTCGTCCCGCCGGAGGACCCCGCCGCCCTCGCCGCGGAACTGCGCGGCTGGTTCGGCGAGGCGGACGTACGACGCCGACTGAAGGCGGCTGCCCGGGGCCGGCGGGCCGCCCTGGACGGCTGGGCGACCACGGCCCGCAGCCTGGCCGGAGTACTCGGCCGACTCCCGAGCGAGCCCTGGAGGGCGGCATGAGGAACACGGCGACCAAGCAGAACGGGAAGATCCCGGCACAGCCGGGGCCGCGGGAGGTGGCGTCCGTGAAGCCCGGAGTTCCTTCCGACGCGGAATCGGTCATCCCCGGTGCCGGTCCGAGCGCCCACCCCGGCGAGCGTCCCACCGTGCGGCTCAGGGACGCGGGTCCCGACGACGCTCCCCGCTACGCCCCCGAGTGGCTCGAGCTCCGGGAGGGGCCCGACGCGGCCGCGCGGGCGGGCGATCTGATCGACCCGCTGCGGATCCGGCTGGCGAACCTGCCGGGCAAGGCCGGCCTCGTCATCCACGACCTGGGCTGCGGCACCGGCTCGATGGGCCGCTGGCTGGCGCCCCGCCTGGACGGCCCCCAGCACTGGATCCTGCACGACCGGGACCCCTACCTCCTGCACTTCGCGGCGGTCGCCTCCCCGCGTTCCGCCGCCGACGGCAGCCGGGTCACCGTCGAGACCCGCCGCGGCGACGTCGGCCTGCTCACCCCGGACGCCCTCGCCGGCGCCTCCCTGGTCACGGCCTCCGCGCTCCTCGATGTCCTCACCCGCGAGGAGATCGGGACCCTCGCCACGGCCTGCACGGGCGCCGGCTGCCCGGCCCTGCTCACCCTGTCCGTGGCGGGCCGCGTCGAACTCACTCCGTCCGACCCGCTGGACGACGAGATCGCCGACGCGTTCAACGCCCATCAGCGGCGCGGCGGACTGCTCGGCCCGGACGCCGTCACCGTCGCCTGCGAGGCGTTCTCCGAACGGGGCGCGACGGTACGGCTGCATCCGAGCGCCTGGCGCCTCGGCCCCGCCGAGTCCGCGCTCACCGCCCAGTGGCTGCGCGGCTGGGTCGGCGCGGCCGTCGAGGAGCGGCCCGAGCTGAAGGAGCCCGCCGAGCGCTACCTCCGGGACCGTCTGGAGGCCTGCCGCGCGGGCGAGTTGAAGGTCGTCGTCCACCACAGCGACCTGCTGGCGCTGTCCCGGCCGACGGGCGGAGCGTCATGAGCGTGGAGACGGTGCGGCCGGACACCGAGCGGCATACGGAGCGCACCGGACGCCGGGAGGAGGACCACTCGACGCGCGGCGACGACGCCGGGGCGGGCGAGGGGCGCGGGCCCCTTGCGGTCCGTAGCGCCGACCAGAGCAAGGCGAGCCTCCCGGTCCGCAGCACCGGTCACGGCGCGGCGCGGCTGCCCGTCCGGCGATCCGCGGAGGCGTCCGAGCCGGGCGCCCTCTCGCGCCGGGCCCTCACGCTCCAGGCCGAGGTGGTCCAGACGCGGGACGAGGTGCTCACGGCGCGGGCCGATGCGCTCGTGGCCCGGGCCCGGATCCTGGAGGCAGCCGGAGAGTCCGTCGCGGACCTGACCGCCGCCGTCTCCCGGGACCGGATCGGCGTGATCGTGACCGAGGCACGGCCCCTGCCCGCTCAGGCCCCCCGCTGGCGTACCGCGCTGCGCGGAGTCCTCAGCTCCAGCGCCCTGCGCACCCACATCGGCACCGTCGCGGGCGTCACCATCCTCGCGGTCCTGTTGTGGCGCCTCGGCACCGGCGTCTTCCTCGACGGGCTGCGCCGGATCGACGGCCCGGCCCTGCTGGCGGCGCTCGCGATCGGCGTGCTGACCACCGTGTTCAGCGCCTGGCGTTGGCAGTTGGTGGCCCGCGGGCTGCGCATCCGGCTGCCGCTCGGCGAGGCCGTGGCCGACTACTACCGCGCCCTGTTCCTGAACGCGGCGTTGCCCGGCGGTGTCCTCGGCGATGTGCACCGCGCGGTGCGGCACGGGCAGAGCACCGGTGACATGGGCCGCGGCGTACGGGCGGTCGTCCTCGAACGGGTCGCCGGGCAGATCGCGTTGGCCGTCGTCGGCGGTGCCGTGTTGCTCACCATGGAGTCCCCGGTGCTGGCCGAGGCCCGCCACCTCGCCCCCGTCGTCGGCCTCGCCGCCCTCGGTGCGCTCGCCGTCGTCGTGGCCCTGCGGATGAACCGGACCCCTTCCTCGCGCCGGCGCCGCCTCCTGCGGGCGACCCTCGGCGAGGCCCGCGAGGGACTGCTGTCCCGCCGCAACTGGCCGGGCGTCGCGCTCTCCTCGGCCGTCGTCCTCGCCGGCCACCTCGGGATGTTCGTGCTCGCCGCCCGCATCGCGGGCTCCGACGCCACCGTCGCCGAACTGCTGCCCCTGGCCGTGCTCGCCCTGCTCGCCATGGGACTACCCCTGAACATCGGGGGGTTCGGGCCCCGGGAGGGCGTCACCGCCTGGGCGTTCGCCGCCATGGGCCTCGGCGCCGGCGCCGGCCTCGCGACCGCCATCGTGTACGGCGTCCTCAGCTTCGTGGCGAGCCTGCCGGGCGCGGTCGTCCTGGTCGTCCGCTGGTACCAGGGCCTGCGCCCGGCGAACCGCTACTCCCCGGTGAGCGCCGAGAAATACGCACCGAAGGACGCCGCGAGGCTCTCCAGCAAGGCTTTCCCCTTTTCCGCCGAGCCCAGTGAAGGGCGCCCGATGACACCGGAATCGGTGTAACCGGACATACCGAGGGTGAGGAGATGACGACGGTCGTCCGCGACGAAATCGGAGGTCTCGTAACCGGATCGGACACATTCCGGATCGGTGTGCAGAAGAATGGAGGTCTCGATTTCACCCGCGTGCATGTCGGTGAGCAGCGAGGTGACGACGCCGGCCTCCACACGGGCGGCCTCCCAGTCCTCCGCGGCCGGGAAGAGCGCCATCCGCTCCCCGCGGGCGGAGGCCTCCTGGACGACGTTGCCCAGCACGTAGTTGCCGCCGTGTCCGTTGACCACGACCAGCGCCTCGACGCCCGAGCGGCGCAGCGAGGCCGCTATGTCCCGTACCACCGCATGAAGGGTGACGGAGGAGATGCTGACGGTCCCCGGCCAGGCCGCGTGCTCGTGCGAGCAGGAGATCGTCACCGGGGGGAGGAGGTGCACCGGGTACGCCGCGGCGATCTCCCGCGCGACGGCACAGGCGACGAGCGTGTCGGTCGCCAGGGGGAGGTACGGACCGTGTTGTTCGAAGCTTCCGACCGGAAGGACGGCGACCTGCGTTGAAACGCCCGCGCCCCGCGTCCGTACGTCTTCCGTAGTGTCCGTCGGCAACAGACCGTACGCCGCCGACCGTATTCCCGAACCGCTCATCTTTTCACGGCCTTTCGTCTCTGCTTAGGAAACAGATCATGACAGATAAAGTTGGCGTCCTCGGCAAGAAGGCACCACAGCGCACCGGCGTGGAACGCGTGGTGAATGCCCCGCTGCCCACCGTGTACGGGAAATTCCAGGCGGTCGGCTATCTCGATCACGACCGCGGTGACGAACAGGTCGCCCTGGTCTACGGTGACATCGGCTCGGACGACGTCCTCGTCCGGTTGCATTCGGAGTGCCTGACCGGTGACGCGTTCGGCTCCCAGCACTGCGAGTGCGGCGACCAGCTGGATGCCGCGCTGCGGGCCGTGGTCAAGGAGGGCAGCGGCATCGTCGTCTACCTGCGGGGCCACGAGGGCCGGGGCATAGGACTGCTCGCCAAGCTGCGCGCGATGGCGCTCCAGGCGGAGGGTCTGGACACGGTGGAGGCCAACCTCGCGCTCGGGCTGCCCGTGGACTCCCGTGACTACGGCGTCGCCGCCGGGATCTTCCACGACCTGGGCGTGAACTCGGTCCGCCTGATGTCCAACAATCCGCGCAAGCGTGAGGCGCTGCTGCGGCACGGCATCAAGGTCGCCGAGACGGTGCCGCTGCTGATCACGCCGTGCGAGAGCAACATCACCTATCTGCGCACCAAGCGGGAGCGGCTGGACCACGTCCTGCCCCATCTGGACGCGGTGGCCCACCTGTCCTGATCACGGACTGATTCCGGGACGGGAAATCCGGACAGGAAGAGGGAATGACCGACGTCCTCTTCCTCTCCGGCCCGCTCAAGGCAGGGCTGCCGACCGATCCCGCCGGCCTCGGCATCCAGGACGCGGCCGCGGCGACGGGGGCGCGCCGGTGAGCACGTACACGGCCGATGTCGTCGTGATCGGCGGCGGAGTCATGGGCACGAGCATCGCCCGCCACCTGGCGCGCGCCGGCGTACGGGACGTGGTGCTCGTCGAGCGCGACGAACTCGCCTCCGGCTCCACCTCGAAGGCCGCGGGCGGGGTGCGGGCCCAGTTCTCCGACGAGCTCAACATCCGGCTCGGGGCGCGCAGCCTCGAGGCGTTCGGCCGCTTCGAGGAGGAGACGGGGCAGGACATCGGACTGCACCGCGTCGGCTATCTGTTCCTCCTGTCGACCCCGCAAGAGGTCACCTCCTTCGAGGAGAGCGTGCGCCTCCAGAACTCCGTCGGCGTCCCGAGCCGCATGACCGACCCGGCCGAGGCGCGCCGGCTGTCCCCCCTCATCACCACCGACGGCCTGCTCGCCGTCGCCTTCTCGCCCGAGGACGGCCACTGCACCCCCGAGTCCGTCGTGCACGGCTACGCCGCCGACGCCCGCCGCCACGGCGCGACGATCCTGCGGCACACGCAGGTCACCGGCATCGAACTGCGCGGCGACGACATCAGGGCCGTCGTGACGAGCAGGGGCCGGATCGCCACCGGCACGGTGATCTGCGCGGCCGGCGCCTGGTCGCGGGCCGTCGGCGCGATGGTCGGCGTGGACCTGCCGGTCGAGCCGCTGCGCCGCCAGATCGCGGTCACCGAACCGGTCGAGGGGCTGCCGCCCGACCTCCCCATGACCATCGACTTCACCAGCAGCCTCTACTTCCACGGCGAGGGCCCCGGCCTCCTCCTCGGCATGTCCGACCCCGACGAGACACCCGGTTTCGACACCGCCACCCACGACCGCTGGATCCCCCGCCTCGCCGAGGCCATGAGCCTTCGCGCTCCCGCCCTGCTCGACCTGCGCCGCACCGGCGGCTGGGCCGGCCTGTACGAGCTCACCCCCGACCACAACGCCCTGATCGGCGAGGCCACTTCGGTGTCCCGTTTCCTGTACGCGACCGGCTTCTCCGGTCACGGCTTCCTCCAGGGGCCGGCCGTCGGCGAGGTCGTCCGCGACCTGTACCTCGGCCGCGTACCCTTCGTGGACATCAGCCCGCTCAGCGCCGGCCGGTTCGCGGCCGACGCCCCGCGCCCGGAGGCCAACCGCGTATGACCGAGCTCCATCTGTGGCTGCGCCACGAGGTCCGTTCCACCGAGCGACGCACACCCGTCGTGCCGTCCGACGCCCGGCGGCTCGTCGACAGCGGGGTGACGCTGACCGTCGAGGAGTCCCCGCAGCGGATCTTCCCGGTCGAGGAGTACGAGGCGGCCGGCTGCCGAGTCGCGCCCGCGGGTTCGTGGGCGTCCCGGGCGCCGCTGGACGCCGTGGTCGTAGGCCTGAAGGAACTCCCCGACGAGCCCGCCGCCCTGCCGCACCGGCACGTCTTCTTCGGGCACGCCTACAAGGGGCAGCCGGGCGCCCCGGAACTGCTGCGCCGGTTCGCCGCCGGGGGAGGGGCGCTCCTCGACCTGGAGTACCTGGTCGACGACCAGGGCCGCAGGCTCACCGCCTTCGGCTACTGGGCCGGTTACCTGGGTGCGGCCCTGGCCGTGCTCCAGCACCGGGGCAGGCTGTCCGCGCCCCTCACGCCCACCTCGCAGGAGGAGCTGGCGGAGGTGCTGCGGCCCGTCGCCGGGGACGAGGAGTTCAGGGCGCTGGTGATCGGGGCCCTGGGCCGCAGCGGCCGGGGCGCGCGCGTCGCGCTCCGGGCCGCCGGGGTCGAGCCGGTCTGCTGGGACCTCGAGGAGACCCGCGCCCTGGACCGCCCCGCCCTGCTCGCCCACGACCTGCTCGTGAACTGCGTCCTCGCCACCACTCCCGTCCCGCCCTTCGTCCGCGAGGCGGACCTGGACGACCCGGCCCGCCGGTTGCGCACCCTCTCCGACGTCACCTGCGACGTCGGCTCGCCCCTGAACGTCCTGCCGGTCTACGACCGTGTCACCGAGTGGGCCGAGCCCGTCCGCCGGCTGCACAAGGAGCCCCCGCTCGACCTGATCGCCATCGACAACCTGCCGTCCCTGCTCCCGGAGGAGGCCAGCGTCGACTTCTCGGCGTCCCTGCTGCCCCTGCTGCCGGCGTTCGGGGTCGCCGGCCCCTGGGGGCGCTGTCTGGACCGGTTCCATCAGGCGTGCCGTGAACTCGGCATCGACGAAGGGGAGTTCCGCCGTGCCTGACCTGGTTCCCGCGACCGGCACCGTCCACTGGATCGGCGCCGGGCTCTCCACCGGCAGCGGCCTTGCCGAGCTGTGCGACACCGCCGACCGGGTCCGCCTGTGGCACCGCACCGAGGAGCGTGCCGCCGAGGCCGTCGCGGCACTGGGGCTCACCGGACGGGCCGAGCCGGGCGCCTACTCGCTGTCCGCGCTCGCGGCCGCACTGGCGCCCGGGGACGTCGTCGTGTCGATGCTGCCCGCGCCCGAGCACGCCGGGATCCTCGCCGCCTGTGTGCGGGGAAAGGCCCACTTCGCCTGCTCCAGCTATGTGTCCGACGCCGTCCTCGAACAGGTGCCGGAGGCGGAGAAGGCCGGGATCGTCGTCCTCACCGAGGCGGGCCTCGACCCGGGCATCGACCACCTCTTCGCGCACAGCCTCGTCGCCCGGGCCCGCGGTGTGATCGGCGACGCGACACCGGCGTCGTACAGCCTCACCTCCTACTGCGGTGGTGTCCCCGCCGTCCCGAACGACTTCAGGTACCGCTTCAGCTGGGCCCCCGCCGGCGTCCTGAACGCCCTGCGCTCACCCGCCCGTTACCTCGACAACGGCAACCCGACCACCGCCGACCGACCCTGGGAGGCGACCCGGCGCCATGTCGTGGACGGCGAGACCTTCGAGGTCTACCCCAACCGCGACAGCGTCCCCTTCATCGAGCAGTACGGACTGCCGGCCGCCTGGACACCGCGGACCTTCGTGCGCGGCACCCTCCGTCTTGACGGCTGGCTGCGCGCCTGGGAACCGGTCTTCGAGGAGCTGAGGACCGGCGACGACACCCGGATCGCCGCCCTGGCCCAGGATCTGGCGGCCAGATACCCGACGACGGACGCCGACCGCGACCGGGTCGTCCTCGCCGTCTCCCTCGACGTGCGCGCGAAGGACGGCCGCACCTGGTCCGGCGGCTACCTCCTCGACCTGGTGGGTGACGAGGAGGACAGCGCCATGGCCCGCTGTGTCTCCCGCACCCTCGCCCTCGGCACCGGTCACATCCTGGACGGCTCTGTTCCGGCAGGCCTGAACCGGGCGGCGGAGACGGCGGCCCGGTCCGAGCAGTGGCTGGGTGAACTCGCCCGCGACGGCGTCCACTTCACGCTCCGGGTCGATCACCAGGCGACCCGGGGCGCCTAGTCCACGACCGCCTCGTGGACCAGCCGCTTGAGGTCGGGGAACAGCTTCAGCGTCTTCGGCCGCACCTGGGTGAAGAACTGCACGGTCAGATCGCGGCCCGGGTCGACCCAGAAGGTCGTGGACGCCGCCCCGCTCCACCCGTAGGAACCGAGGCCGGAAGGGGCCAGGGTACGGGCCGGGTCGGTCACCACGGAGACGCCGAGGCCGAAGCCGACGCCGTCGTTGCCGGACTCGTCGTGGGCGGGTTTGGCACCGAAGGAGCGCAGGTCGGCGCCGTCCGGGAGGTGGTTGGAGGTCATCAGGTCCACCGTCTCGGCGGACAGCAGACGGGTGCCGTCCAGTTCGCCGCGGCGGCGCAGCAGCTCCGCGAAGCGGTGGACGTCGTAGGCGGACGCCACCATGCCACCGCTGCCGGACAGCAGGCGGGGGCGGCCCCGCAGCGGCAGGCCGGGGACCGGCTCGATGGTGCCGTCGTCCTTCTCGCCGTACAACTCCGAGAGCCTGTCCGTCTGTTCGTCCGGCACCCAGAAGCCGGCGTCGGTCATCCCGAGCGGCCCGAGGACGCGCTCGGCGAAGAAGGCGTCGAGGGTCTGACCGGACGCGATCTCGATGACCCGGCCCAGGACGTTGGAGGCGACCGAGTAGTTCCACTGCGTACCCGGCTCGAACTGCAGCGGCAGGCTCGCGTACACCGCGACGGTCTCGGCGAGGTCCGAGCCCGGCAGCACGGACGACTCCAGGCCGGCCTCGCGGTAGAGGGCGTCGACCGGGTGGCAGTGGTAGAAGGCGAAAGTCAGACCCGCGGTGTGGGTCATCAGATGCCGGATCAGGATCGGACCGTCGGCCGGGCGGGTGGTGAGGCTCTCGCCGGAACCGTCGACGTAGACCCGGGGCTCCGCGAACGCCGGCAGATAGTCGGCCACCGGGTCGTCCAGCGACAGCCGTCCCTCCTCCACCAGCAGGAGGGCGGCCACCGAGGTGACCGGTTTGGTCATCGAGTAGATCCGCCACAGGGTGTCGGCCTCGACCGGCAGGCCGGCCGCGAGGTCACGGTGGCCGTGCGCCGTGAGGTGGGCGACGCGTCCGCCGCGGGCGACGGACACCAGGAAGCCGGGCATCCGGCCCTCGTCGACGTAGTGGGCGAAGTGCTGGTCGAGGCGGTCCAGCGCCTTGCCGTCCAGCCCCACCTCAGCGGGATCGACCTCTTGCCGAAGCTGTGCCATCGCTCTCCTCCGTCGCCGTCCTACGAGGTGCGGACCGATATACCCGGCCCGGACCACCTCAGACATCATCGTCGCTCAGGAAACCGCCACGAGCCGCGGGTCGGCGGCGAATCGCCGGTCACGGGAATGCCGGGTGCGGCCGGGCCGGTTGATCGTGGTATGACTCAGGACGCGACGCAGGACGCACTGCTCCGGCTGCTCTCCCAGGGCCACGGCGGGGTGCTGGTCACCCTCAAACGCGACGGCCGGCCCCAGCTGTCGAACGTCAGCCACGCCTACTACCCCGACGAGCGGATCATCCGGGTCTCCCTCACCGACGACCGCGCCAAGACCCGCAACCTGCGCCGGGACCCCCGCGCCTCGTACCACGTGACGACGCCGGACCGATGGGCGTACACGGTCGCCGAGGGCACGGCCGACCTCACCCCCGTCGCGGACGACCCGCACGACGACACGGTCGAGGAACTCGTCCGTCTGTACCGGGACGTCCAGGGCGAACACCCCGACTGGGACGACTACCGCGCGGCGATGGTCCGGGACCGCAGGCTGGTGCTGCGGTTGCGGGTGGAACGGGCGTACGGGATTCCGGCCCGGACGGACCGCGGCTGACCGAGGGGACGCCCCGCGCACCCCGGCGGGAGAGGTCCTACGACTCGGGAAGCAGGGCGCATGGCCGATGCGCCGGTGATCGGTGCCTGCCTACGCTGACCGCCACACCGAGGGGGAAGAGGTCACCATGCCGGTCAACGGCCGCAGCCACATCCGCATCGCCCGCCCGTCCCGGGACCTGGCCGCCGCCGAGCGGTTCTGGGTGGAGGGGCTCGGTCTGGGAGTCGTGTGGCGCGCCGAGGGCGGCCCCGAACCCGGCGAGCACGACCTGCTGATGCTCGGGTGGCCGGACGCCGACTGGCACCTGGAACTCGTCCACGAGCAGGGCCACCCCGTCGAACCCCGCCCCACCGAGGAGGACCTGTTGGTGATCTACGTCGACGGGCCCGTACCGGAGGACCTCCTGGCCCGCCTCGAGGCCCACGGCGGCAAACGGGTGCCGTCGCCCAACCCCTACTGGAACGAGTGGGGCGTCACGGTGGAGGACCCGGACGGGTACCGGCTGGTGCTGTGCACGCGGGGCTGGTCCAACGCGTAGGCGCCCCGGACCGGACACGTCCGAGCCCCCGGTGCCGGCAGGGCACCCGGGGGGCTCGACGTGGGGGAGCGGAACGGGGAGGGTCAGGCCGTCACCTTCTCCGGGCGGGGCGCCTCCCGGGAGGTACGGGAGCCCAGGTCCTCCGTGGGGACCTTGTGGGTCTCGCGGGCCGTCAGGGCGGCGATCAGCGGGGGGACGCACAGGGCCGCGGTGAACAGGGCCACCGAGGACCAGTCGGTGCCGTCGGGGCCCGCGATCCGTGCCGCGAAGGTGACCGCGAAACCGGCCACCGCGAAACCGATCTGGGTGCCGATCGCCATGCCCGACAGCCGGACCCGGGTGGAGAACATCTCGCCGTAGAAGGACGGCCAGACCCCGTTCGCGGCGCTGTAGACGACGCCGAAGGCGACGATGCCGAGCAGCAGGGTCAGCGGGTAGTTGCCCGTGGAGATCGCCCAGAGGTAGAGGAACATCGTCACCGCGCTGCCCGCCGCGCCGATCAGGAAGACCGGACGTCGGCCGACGCGGTCCGACAGCGTGGCCCACAGGGGGATCGCGGCGAGCGCGACGAGGTTGGCCAGCGCGCCCACCCACAGCATCGAGGAACGGCTCATCCCGACCGCGTCGCTCGTCGCGTACGCCAGCGCCCACACCGTGAAGATCGTGGAGACCGAGGCGATCAGCGCGCCCCCGATCACCCGGAGCACATCCGCCCAGTGCTCCCGCAGCAGGACCACCAGCGGAAGCTTCGGGACGCCCTCGGAGGCGGCCTGCTGCTCGAACGCCGGTGTCTCGTCCAGCCTGCGGCGGATGACGAAGCCGACCACGGCGACCGCCACGCTCAGCCAGAACGGCACTCGCCAGCCCCAGGACAGCAACTGGTCCTCGGGCAGCGCGGCGACCGGCAGGAAGACCAGGGTGGCGAGCAGCTGTCCGCCCTGGGTGCCGCTGAGCGTGAAGCTGGTGAAGAAGCCCCGCCGGTGTGCCGGTGCGTGTTCCAGGCTCATGGAGTTGGCGCTGGCCTGCTCACCGGCCGCCGAGATGCCTTGCAGGACGCGGCACAGGACCAGCAGGACCGGGGCGAGGGTGCCGACCTGGTGGCGGGTCGGCAGACAGCCGATGAGGAAGGTCGACAGGCCCATCAGGATCAGCGTGAAGACCATGATCTTCTTACGGCCGACCCGGTCGCCGACATGCCCGAGGAAGAGCGCGCCGACCGGCCGGGCCGCGTAGGCGACACCGAACGTGGCCAGCGACAGCAGGGTCGCGGTGGCCGGGTCGGACTCGTCGAAGAACACCTTGGGGAAGATCAGGGCTGCGGCACTGCCGTAGATGAAGAAGTCGTAGTACTCGAGGGCGCTGCCGATCCAGGCGGCGGTCGCCGCCTTCTTCGGTTGCCCGACGGCTTCGGCGGGGACGGACACGGGGGTGCTCCTTCGGGGGGACTCCGGGAGCTATCCAGTTAATTAACCCACTGGATAGTTAGTAGCGGTTGCCGAGGATGGTGCGCCCGCGCATCCCGGGTGTCAAGGGGTCCGGACGTGCCGGGTCAGTCCGCCGCGCGGTCCGCCGTCAGGTAGGCGATCACCATGTCCCCCAACATGGTCCGGTAGTGCTCCCGCTGCTCGGCGGCGACCAGATCGCGGCCGAAGAGGGCGCCGAAGGTGTGCCGGTTGGCGACCCGGAAGAAGCAGAACGAACTGATCATCGCGTGCAGGTCGACCGCGTCCACGTCGGCGGTGAACAGGCCGGACTCCTGCCCCGAGGCCAGGATGCGGCGGATCACGTCGAGCGCGGGCGAGCCGATCTTCCCCAGCTTCTCGGAGGCGGCGATGTGCTCGGCCCCGTGGATGTTCTCGATGCTGACCAGGCGGATGAAGTCCGGGTGCTGCTCATGGTGGTCGAAGGTCACCTCGGCCAGCCGCCGGATCGCCGCGACCGGGTCCAGGTGCTCGACGTCCAGCTCCTGCTCGGCCTCGCGGATCACGCCGTACGCCCGCTCCAGGACGGCTGTGAACAGCTGCTCCTTGCCGCCGAAGTAGTAGTAGATCATCCGCTTGGTGGTGCGGGTGCGGGCGGCGATCTCGTCGACGCGGGCGCCGTCGTAGCCGGCCCGCGCGAACTCCTGGGTCGCCACGTCGAGGATCTCGGCCTGGGTGCGGGCGGCGTCGCGGATCCGCCCGTTCGGTCGTGCCGGTTCGTCGACGCTGGTCATCGGGTTCCTTCGGGAGTGCGGCCGGTGGCGCAGATTCTAGAAGGCGCGGTCGGAGTCTTCCCCGGCGGCAGCCCGGCTGATATAGCTAACGTACTGGTTCGTACATTAGAGCTCGCCTCGGGAGGTCCGCGTGGCCAAGGACTCGTTTCTCGTCGGACTCATCGGCGCCGGCATCGGCCCGTCGCTGAGCCCGGCGCTGCACGAGCGGGAGGCGGACCGGCAGGGCCTGCGCTGTCTGTACCGGCTCATCGACATCGACGTGCTCGGGGTGCGCCCCGAGGCGGTCGGGGATCTGGTGCGGGCCGCCCGTGACCTGGGCTTCGACGGGCTGAACATCACCCACCCGTGCAAGCAGCTGGTCATCGGGCACCTGGACGCGCTCGCCCCGCAGGCCGAGGCGCTCGGCGCGGTCAACACCGTGGTCTTCGAGAACGGCCGGGCGACCGGCCACAACACCGACGTCACCGGTTTCGCGGCGTCCTTCGCGCGCGGGCTGCCCGACGTGCCGCTCGAACGGGTGGTGCAGCTGGGGGCGGGCGGTGCGGGGGCGGCCGTCGCGCACGCCATGCTGACCCTGGGCGCCGGCCGGGTCACCGTCGTCGACGCGCTCGCCGACCGGGCCGTGGCTCTCGGGGCCTCGCTGAACCGTCACTTCGGCGAGGGCCGGGCGGCCGCGGCCATCCCCGGCCGACTGCCGCGGCTGCTCGCCGACGCCGACGGCATCGTGCACGCCACTCCCACCGGCATGGCCGCCCACCCCGGCCTGCCCTTCCGGGCCGACCTGCTCCGCCCCGGGCTGTGGGTCGCCGAGGTGGTCTACCGCCCGCTGGAGACGGAGCTGCTCCGGACCGCCCGAGCGCTCGGCTGCGCCACTCTGGACGGGGGAGGGATGGCCGTCTTCCAGGCCGCGGACGCGTTCCGGCTGTTCACCGGGCGGGAGCCGGACGCGGCGCGGATGCTCGGCGACATCGCGGAACTGGCGGGCGTGGCAGGCGCCCCCAAGTAGCCCGTGTTCACTGACGGTTGACGGTCCGCGTCACACCGGCGAAGACCGTCGTCGCCAGGATCCAGCCCGCGATGACCAGCGCGTACGACAGCGACTGGTACCACCCCCGCGGGGCGAAGGCGCCCTCCTGGCCGAAGGAGATCACTGGCAGCAGCAGGTCGAGGGTGTAGAACAGCGCGTTGAAGTGCGGGGCCTCGTCCGCCTTGAGCGGTGGCGGGTGATGGAGGCTGTAGGCGACCGTGCCGACGGCGAGCAGGGAGACCAGCCAGACGCAGGCCCGCAGCGGGTGGAAGCCGTAGCCGACGGTGGCGTCCTGGACGTGGCCCCACAGGCGCCCGTACCAGGCGAGGGTGGCGCGGTGGCGGCGCTGCTTGGCGAGCTGGACCAGTCGTGCGGCGCGGTCGTCGCCGATGCGGCGGTAGGCGGCGGTCAACTGCTCGTAGGCGTGCGGGACATAGCCCTCACGGTCCCGCTCCAGCATCGGCAGGCGGCGGTCGGCGGGCTCCTGGGGGGTGAGCGAGGTGTAGACGAGCTTGTTGAACTGCACCTCTTCCGGCACCACCTCGGGTTCCAGGAACAGGTCGTCGATCTGGGCGCGGCGCAGGCTCAGGGTGCCCTCGATGCGCGGCCCCTTGCGCAGCCAGAGCTCCCCGATGGTGGAACTGTTCGCCCTGAGCGCCGCGTCGCCCGGGTTCGACAGGTGCGCGTACGAGAAGTCGAGCCGGCCCGCGATCCGTGCGCCGCGCAGACCGATCCAGCCGAAGGTGTGCACCCGGCGCAAGTGGACGTCGCCCTCCACGACGAGGGTCTGCGCGTCGAGGACGATGTCGCCGGGGTGGCTGAGCCGGGCGTCGATGAGGTTGACGGAACCGGCGACGGTGGCGCCGTTGAGGCGGACCTCGCCGTGGGTGCGCAGGCCCGGCGCCCACAGGTCGTCGCCGATGGTCATGTGGTTGAGCTGGAGCGCGGGTTCACCGGCGTCGACCGCGGTGATCTCGGCGCGGTCCATGAACAGCGCTCCGGAGATCTGCGCACCGCCGAGCCGGACCGGGCCGTTCACCTTGCAGTCCGTCAGCCGCAGCACGGCGTCCACGCGCATCGTGGCGGCGGTCAGTCCCGGCAGCACGGAGTTGCTGAGGTTCAGCTGGCGCAGCCGGCAGCCGTACAGCAGCGGTACGTCGTCGAAGTGGCAATGGCTGAGGCGTACGGCGTGGTCGACCGTCCCGTACTGGAGCCCGAGCACACCGGTGATCCGGGCGCCCGCGAGCTTGAGGGCGGGTATCTCACCGTCCTCCTGCGGCCCGTTGAGCATCAGCGCCCGCAACACGGTGGCCCGGACCGTGCGTTCGGCACCCCACTCGGCGCCCTCCGCCACGTCTTCGTCCTCCGCCGTACGGAAGTCCACGGCCTCGCCCTTCGGGAAGGCACGCCACACACGCCGTTCGGCCGGGGTCAAGTTGTCGATCTCCATCAGCCGCGACTCTCCATCGCCCACGGCACGGTGTCAACAGGCCCTGCGGACGAGGACGGCCCGGGAGCCTGTGCTCCCGGGCCGTCCACAACTGCCGTGCTACGCCCTGGTGTTCCACTCCGCGACCACCGGACGGTCGTGTTCCGTCGACAGCCGGCTCACCGTCCCGGTCGCCAGCTGGAACAGCCGGCCCTCGGCCGGGGCGAGACCGAGCCTGCGGGCCGTCAGCACCCTCAGGAAGTGGGCGTGGGCCACCAGGACCACGTCACCTTCGGCGAGGGCGGCGTCCACCCGGGACAGCACCAGGTCGGCGCGCCGGCCCACTTCCTCGGGGGACTCGCCGGGGTGCCCCTGCGGGCCGGGCGGGACCCCGTCGGTCCACAGGTACCAGTCGGGGCGGGTGCGGTGGATCTCGACGGTGGTGACGCCCTCGTAGGCGCCGTAGTCCCACTCGTGGAGGTCGGGATCGGTCAGGGCCCCGGTGATGCCCGCCAGTTCGGCGGTGCGTATCGCGCGGCCCAGCGGACTGGTCAGGGCGAGCGAGAAGGTCCGGCCCGAGAGGAGCGGAGCGAGTGACTTGGCCTGTTCCTCGCCGTGCTGGGTGAGGGGCAGGTCGGTCCAGCTGGTGTGCTGTCCCGACACGCTCCACTCCGTCTCGCCGTGGCGGACCAGGAAAAGATCCCCCACCGCGCGCCTACTTCTTCGCTTCGACGGCGTGGCCGCCGAACTGGTTGCGCAGCGCCGCGATCATCTTCATCTGCGGGGAGTCGTCCTGGCGGGACGCGAACCGTGCGAAGAGCGAGGCGGTGATCGTCGGCAGCGGCACCGCGTTGTCCACGGCCGCCTCCACGGTCCAGCGGCCCTCGCCGGAGTCCTGCGCGTACCCCTTGAGCTTGTCCAGGTGCTCGTCCTCGTCGAGGGCGTTGACCGCGAGATCGAGCAGCCAGGAGCGGATGACGGTCCCGTCCTGCCAGGAGCGGAACACCTCCCGGACGCTGTCCACCGACTCGACCTTCTCCAGCAGCTCCCAGCCCTCGGCGTACGCCTGCATCATGGCGTACTCGATGCCGTTGTGGACCATCTTGGAGAAGTGCCCGGCGCCTACCTTGCCCGCGTGGACATAGCCGTACGGCCCCTCGGGCTTGAGCGCGTGGAAGATCGGCTGGAGCCGGTCCACGTGGTCCTTGTCGCCGCCGACCATCAGGGCGTAGCCGTTCTGGAGGCCCCACACACCGCCGGAGACACCGGCGTCGACGAAGCCGATGCCCTTGGCGCCCAGTTCCTCGGCGTGCTTCTCGTCGTCGCTCCAGCGGGAGTTGCCGCCGTCGACCACGATGTCACCGGGGGAGAGGAGCTCGCCGAGCTCGTCCACGACGGACTGGGTGGCGGCGCCGGCCGGGACCATCACCCACACCGTGCGTGGCGCTTCGAGCTTCTCGACCAGCTCGGACAGGCTCGCCACGTCGGAGACGTCGGGGTTGCGGTCGTAGCCGATGACGGTGTGGCCGGCGCGGCGGATGCGCTCGCGCATGTTGCCGCCCATCTTGCCGAGGCCGATGAGGCCGAGCTGCATCGCTGTCATGTCAGAGCACTTCCTTCAGTTCACGGTAGGCGGCCACGAGGGCGGTGGTGGAGGGGTCGAGGCCGGGGACGTCGGCGCCCTCGGTCAGGGCGGGTTCGACGCGCTTGGCGAGGACCTTGCCGAGCTCGACGCCCCACTGGTCGAAGGAGTCGATGTTCCAGATCGCGCCCTGGACGAACACCTTGTGCTCGTAGAGGGCGACCAGCTGGCCCAGGACCGAGGGGGTGAGCTCCTTGGCCAGCATGGTGGTCGTGGGGTGGTTGCCCTGGAAGGTGCGGTGCGCCACCTGCTCCTCGGCCACGCCCTCCGCGCGGACCTCCTCGGCGGTCTTGCCGAAGGCGAGCGCCTGCCCCTGCGCGAACAGGTTGGCCATCAACAGGTCGTGCTGCGCCTTGAGTTCGTCGCTCAGCTCGTCGATCGGCCGGGCGAAGCCGATCAGGTCGGCCGGGATGAGCTTGGTGCCCTGGTGGATGAGCTGGTAGTAGGCGTGCTGCCCGTTGGTGCCGGGCGTGCCCCACACGACCGGGCCGGTCTGCCACTCCACGGGGTTGCCGTCACGGTCCACCGACTTGCCGTTGGACTCCATGTCCAGCTGCTGGAGATAGGCGGTGAACTTCGACAGGTAGTGGGAGTACGGCAGTACCGCGTGCGACTGGGCGTCGTGGAAGTTGCCGTACCAGATGCCCAACAGGCCGAGGATCAGGGGGGCGTTGGCCTCGGCGGGCGCGTTCTGGAAGTGCTCGTCGACGATCCGGAAGCCGTCGAGCATCTCGCGGAAGTGGTCCGGGCCGATGGCGATCATCAGCGACAGGCCGATCGCCGAGTCGAAGGAGTAGCGGCCGCCGACCCAGTCCCAGAACTCGAACATGTTGTCCGGGTCGATGCCGAAGTCCGTGACCTTCTCGGCGTTCGTCGACAGGGCGACGAAGTGCTTGGCGACGGCCTTGTCGTCGTGGAGTCCGGCCGGGCCTTCGAGCAGCCAGGTGCGGGCCGAGGTGGCGTTGGTGATCGTCTCGATCGTGGCATCAGCGACAGGCCGATCGCCGAGTCGAAGGAGTAGCGGCCGCCGACCCAGTCCCAGAACTCGAACATGTTGTCCGGGTCGATGCCGAAGTCCGTGACCTTCTCGGCGTTCGTCGACAGGGCGACGAAGTGCTTGGCGACGGCCTTGTCGTCGTGGAGTCCGGCCGGGCCTTCGAGCAGCCAGGTGCGGGCCGAGGTGGCGTTGGTGATCGTCTCGATCGTGGTGAAGGTCTTGGACGCGACGATGAAGAGGGTCTCCGCCGGGTCCAGGTCCCGCACCGCCTCGTGCAGGTCGGCGCCGTCCACGTTGGACACGAAACGGAAGGTCAACTCCCGTGCCGTGTAAGCCCGCAGGGCCTCGTACGCCATCGCGGGACCGAGGTCGGAGCCGCCGATGCCGATGTTGACGACGTTCTTGATGCGCCTGCCGGTGTGACCGGTCCACTCGCCGGAGCGGACCCGGTTCGCGAAGTCGCTCATCCTGTCGAGCACGGCGTGCACGCGGGGGACGATGTTCTCCCCGTCCACCTCGACCACCGCGTTGGCGGGGGCGCGCAGCGCGGTGTGCAGCACGGCCCGGTTCTCGGTGACGTTGATCCGCTCGCCGCGGAACATGGCGTCCCGCAGCCCGAACACGTCGGTGGCGGTGGCCAGTTCCTGGAGCAGGGCCAGGGTCTCGTCGGTGATCAGGTGCTTGGAGTAGTCGATGCGCAGATCGCCGACGCGCACGACGTACCGCTCCGCGCGCCCGGGGTCCGTCGCGAACAGCTCACGCAGACGGGGGGTGCCCTCGGCGCGGTGGTCCGCCAGCGCGGTCCACTCGGGGCGGTGCGTCAGCTTGGGGGAGTCAGACATGAGAGGGGGTCTCCTTGGTGGCCTCGCCCCGCAGAGCGACGGCGTACATCTCGTCCGCGTCGAGGCGCCGCAGCTCCTCGGCGATGAGTTCGGAGGTGGTGCGGACCTTCAGTGCGAGGGTCCGGGAGGGCTGGCCCGGCAGGGACAGCGTGGCCAGCGGGCCCTCGGGGCGGTCGATGACGACCTCGCCGTTCGCGGTGCCCAGGCGGACGGCCGTGACGACCGGACCGGCGGTGACCACGCGGTCGATCTTCACCTTCAGCCGCGCCTCCAGCCAGCGCGCGAGCAGCTCGGCGGCCGGGTTGTCGGCCTCGGCCTCCACGGCCCCGGAGATGATCTCCGCACGGGCCTGGTCCAGGGCCGCCGCGAGCATGGACCGCCAGGGGGTCAGCCGGGTCCAGGCGAGGTCGGTGTCGCCGGGCGCGTAGGAGCGGACCCGGGTCGCGAGCACGTCGAGGGGGTTCTCGACGGCGTACAGGTCGGTGATCCGGCGCTGGGCCAGCGCGCCCAGCGGGTCCTTCGCGGGGTTCTCCGGCGCTTCCACCGGCCACCACACGACGACCGGGGCGTCCGGCAGCAGCAGCGGCAGCACGACGGAGTCGGCGTGTTCGGAGACCTCGCCGTAGGTCCGCAGGACGACCGTCTCGCCGGTGCCGGCGTCGGCGCCCACCCGGACCTCGGCGTCGAGGTGCGAGTTGGTGCGGTCGCGCGGGGTGCGGGCGTGCCGCTTGATGACGACCAGGGTGCGCGAGGGGTGCTCGTGCGAGGCCTCCTCGGCCGCCTTGATCGCGTCGTAGGCGTTCTCCTCGTCCGTGACGATCACCATCGTCAGGACCATGCCCACGGCCGGTGTGCCGATGGCGCGGCGACCCTGCACCAGCGCCTTGTTGATCTTGCTTGCCGTGGTGTCGGTCAGGTCGATCTTCATGGCCTGCGCCAGCTCCGTCCGTCTCGTGCGAGCATCTCGTCGGCTTCCTCGGGTCCCCAGGTACCCGACGCGTACTGCGCCGGACGGCCGTGGTTCGCCCAGTGCTCCTCGATCGGGTCGAGGATCTTCCAGGACTCTTCCACTTCCTGGTGGCGGGGGAACAGGTTCGCGTCCCCGAGAAGAACATCCAGGATGAGCCGCTCGTAGGCCTCCGGGCTGGACTCGGTGAACGACTCGCCGTAGGCGAAGTCCATCGTCACGTCCCGGATCTCCATCGAGGTGCCCGGCACCTTCGACCCGAACCGGACGGTCATGCCCTCGTCCGGCTGCACCCGGACGACGATCGCGTTGGAGCCGAGCTCCTCGGTGGCCTGCGAGTCGAAGGGCGAGTGCGGGGCCGTCTGGAAGACGACCGCGATCTCGGTGACCCGGCGGCCGAGCCGCTTGCCGGTGCGCAGGTAGAAGGGGACGCCCGCCCAGCGGCGGTTGTCGACGTTCAGCCTGATGGCCGCATACGTGTCCGTGGTGGAGGCGGGGTCGATGCCCTCCTCCTCCAGATACCCGACCACCTTCTCGCCGCCCTGCCAGGCACCCGCGTACTGCCCGCGCACGGCGTGCGCCCCGATGTCCTCCGGCAGCTTCACGGCCCTGAGGACCTTCAGCTTCTCGGTGAGCAGCGACTCGGCGTCGAAGGCGGCCGGCTCCTCCATGGCGGTCAGCGCCATGAGCTGCAGCAGGTGGTTCTGGATGACGTCACGGGCGGCGCCGATGCCGTCGTAGTAGCCGGCCCGGCCGCCGATGCCGATGTCCTCGGCCATCGTGATCTGGACGTGGTCGACGTACGACCGGTTCCAGATGGGCTCGTACATCTGGTTGGCGAAGCGGAGCGCCAGGATGTTCTGGACGGTCTCCTTGCCGAGGTAGTGGTCGATGCGGAAGACCTGGTCCGGTTCGAACACGTCGTGCACGAGGGCGTTGAGCTCGCGGGCGCTCTTCAGGTCGCGGCCGAACGGCTTCTCGATGACCGCGCGCCGCCAGGAACCCTCCGGAGCGTCCGCCAGCCCGTGCTTCTTGAGCTGCTGGACGACCTTCGGGAAGAACTTCGGCGGTACGGAGAGGTAGAAGGCGTAGTTGCCGCTGGTGCCGCGGACCTTGTCCAGCTCGTCGACGGTCTGGCGCAACTGCTCGAACGCCGTGTCGTCGTCGAAGTCGCCCGGGATGAACCGCATCCCCTCGGCGAGCTGCTGCCAGACCTCCTCACGGAACTCGGTCCGTGCGTGCTCGCGCACGGAGTCGTGCACGATCTGCGCGAAGTCCTCGTCCTCCCAGTCCCGGCGGGCGAACCCGACGAGCGAGAAGCCCGGCGGCAGCATGCCACGGTTGGCGAGGTCGTAGACGGCCGGCATCAGCTTCTTGCGGGACAGGTCGCCGGTGACCCCGAAGATGACGAGTCCGGACGGTCCGGCGATCCGGGGGAGGCGCCGGTCGCGCTCGTCGCGCAGCGGGTTCTCCCAGTCGGCGGTGACGGTCATTCCGCGTCAACTCCCTTGCTGTTCAGCGACTTCGTGACGGCGTCCAGCAGGTCCTGCCAGGCCACCTCGAACTTGGCGACGCCCTCGTCCTCCAGCTGCTGCACGACCTCGTCGTACGAGATCCCCAGCGCCTCCACGGCGGCCAGGTCGGCGCGGGCCTGCGCGTAGCCGCCGGTCACCGTGTCGCCGGTGATCCGCCCGTGGTCGGCGGTGGCGTCGAGCGTGGCCTCCGGCATGGTGTTGACCGTGCCGGGCGCGACCAGGTCGTCGACGTAGAGGGTGTCCTTGTACGCCGGGTCCTTCACGCCGGTCGAGGCCCACAGCGGGCGCTGCTTGTTGGCGCGGGCGCCGCCCAGGGAGTTCCAGCGCTCCCCGGTGAAGACATCCTCGTACGCCTCGTAGGCGAGCCGCGCGTTGGCGAGGGCCGCCCTGCCCTTGAGAGCCAGGGCCCGGTCCGTGCCGAGGACGGTGAGCCGCTTGTCGATCTCGGAGTCGACGCGGGAGACGAAGAAGGAGGCGACGGAGTGGATCGTGGAGAGATCGAGGCCCTTCTTGGCGGCCTTCTCCAGACCGGCCAGGTAGGCGTCCATGACCTCGCGGTAGCGCTCCAGCGAGAAGATCAGCGTGACGTTGACGCTGATCCCGAGGCCGATGACCTCGGTGATCGCCGGGAGGCCCGCCGTGGTCGCCGGGATCTTGATCATGACGTTCGGGCGGTCGACCAGCCAGGCGAGCTGCTTGGCCTCGGCGATCGTCGCCGCCGTGTTGTGGGCGAGGCGCGGGTCGACCTCGATGGAGACCCGGCCGTCCCGGCCGCCGGTCGCGTCGTACACCGGGCGCAGCACGTCGGCGGCGGCGCGGACATCGGCCGTGGTCATCATCCGTACGGCCTCGTCGACCGTGACGCCCCGGGTGGCGAGGTCGGTCAGCTGCTCCTCGTAGCCCTCTCCCGAGCCGATGGCGGCCTGGAAGATCGACGGGTTGGTGGTGACGCCGACGACGTGCTTCGTGGCGACGAGTCCGGCGAGGTTCCCCGACTCGATCCGCTTGCGCGACAGGTCGTCCAGCCAGATGGCAACGCCCTCGTCGGAGAGGCGCTTGAGTGCTCCCGCGGTCGCGGTCGCTTCGGTCACAGTGATCATCTTCTTTCTGGCGGTCGGATCAACCACGCGCGGCGGCCACGGATTCCCGGGCTGCTGCGGCGACGTTCTCGGCGGTGAAGCCGAACTCGGCGAACAGGGTCTTCGCGTCGGCGGAGGCACCGAAGTGTTCGAGGGAGACGATGCGTCCCGCGTCACCTACGAAGCGGTACCACGTCAGGCCGATACCGGCCTCGATCGCGACACGGGCTCGCACGGACGGCGGAAGGACGCTCTCCCGGTACTCCCGCGGCTGCTGCTCGAACCACTCCACGGACGGCATCGACACCACTCGGGTGCCGACCCCCTCCGCCTCCAGCTGCTCCCGCGCGGCGACGGCGAGCTGGACCTCGGAGCCGGTGGCGACGAGGACGACGTCCGGGGTCTCCTTGGACGATTCGAACAGGACGTACCCGCCCTTGGCCGCGTCCGGGTTCGGCGCGTACGTCGGCACACCCTGCCGGGTCAGCGCGAGTCCGTGCGGGGCCGGGTCGCTGGCGTGCCGGCGGAGGATCTCGGCCCAGGCGGTCGCGGTCTCGTTGGCGTCGGCCGGGCGGACGATGTTCAGGCCCGGGATGGCGCGCAGCGACGCGAGGTGCTCGACCGGCTGGTGGGTGGGGCCGTCCTCGCCCAGGCCGATGGAGTCGTGCGTCCAGACGTAGGTGACGGGCAGCTGCATCAGCGCGGACAGCCGTACGGCGTTGCGCATGTAGTCGGAGAACACCAGGAAGGTGCCGCCGTAGATCCGCGTGTTGCCGTGCAGCGCGATGCCGTTCATCTCCGCGGCCATCGAGTGCTCGCGGATGCCGAAGTGGACGGTACGGCCGTAGGGGTCGGCCTCCGGCAGCGGGTTGCCCTTCGGCAGGAAGGAGCTCGACTTGTCGATGGTCGTGTTGTTCGAGCCGGCGAGGTCGGCGGAACCGCCCCACAGCTCGGGGAGCACCGCGCCGAGGGCCTGGAGCACCTTGCCCGAGGCGGCGCGGGTGGCGACGGACTTGCCCTCCTCGAAGACCGGGATCGCGGACTCCCAGCCCTCGGGGAGCTGGCCGGCGACGATCCGGTCGAAGAGCCGGGCCCGCTCGGGCTGCTCACCGCGCCACCCGGAGATCTGCTTGTCCCAGGCGGCGTGCGCCTCGGCGCCCCGGTCCAGCGCCTGGCGGGTGTGGGCGAGCACTTCGTCGTCGACCTGGAAGCTCCGCTCGGGGTCGAAGCCGAGGACCCGCTTGGTGGCGGCGACCTCGTCGGCACCGAGCGCGGAACCGTGGGCGGCCTCGGTGTTCTGGGCGTTCGGGGCGGGCCAGGCGATGATGGTGCGCATCGCGATGATCGAGGGCCGCTCGGACTCGGCCTGCGCCGACCTCAGCGCCGCGTACAGGGCGGCTACGTCGATGTCGCCGTCGGCGCCGGGCTCGATGCGCTGGGTGTGCCAGCCGTAGGCCTCGTACCGCTTCAGCACGTCCTCGGAGAACGCGGTCGCCGTGTCGCCCTCGATGGAGATGTGGTTGTCGTCGTAGACGAAGACCAGGTTGCCGAGCTTCTGGTGGCCCGCGAGGGAGGAGGCCTCGGCGGAGATGCCCTCCTCCAGGTCGCCGTCGGAGACGATCGCCCAGATGGTGTGGTCGAAGGGCGACTCGCCCTCGGGGGCCTCCGGGTCGAAGAGACCGCGCTCGTAGCGGGCGGCCATCGCCATGCCGACGGCGTTGGCGACACCCTGGCCGAGCGGACCGGTGGTGGTCTCGACACCGGCGGTGTGCCCGTACTCCGGGTGACCGGGCGTCTTGGAGCCGTGGGTCCGGAAGGCCTTCAGGTCGTCGAGCTCCAGCTCGTACCCGGAGAGGTAGAGCTGGGTGTAGAGCGTCAGCGAGGTGTGACCGGGGGAGAGGACGAAGCGGTCACGTCCGGTCCACTCGGGGTCGGCCGGGTCATGACGCATCACCTTCTGAAAGATCGTGTACGCCGCGGGGGCCAGGGCCATCGCGGTGCCCGGGTGTCCGTTCCCGACCTGCTGCACGGCATCCGCCGCCAAGAGGCGGGCGGTGTCGACGGCACGCCGGTCGAGTTCGGTCCATTCGAAGCGGTCCGGTGTCTGCGTGCTCATCTTCAAGAAGTCCTCGATCGGAGCGAAGTAGCTGGTCTGACGCGTTCAAACTTAAAAGTCTGACTTTTACGAGGGAAGGTCGCCGTGTGTCAGCCTGTGGTGAAAGTGGGACACGGAACGCTCCAGGCAGGCGGCGCGAGCAGGACATGGCGGACAGAACAACCCAAGACTCCATCCTTGGCGGAGACGGTGACGGCGGAGTGGACGGGATCAGAACGTTCCCCTTCCCCATAGAGCTGAGCGTGGGCGGCGTCGGTATGCAGGTCGGCGCGATGGGCACCGGCCGCATCTGGCACGCGGATGCCCCGCTGGAGCGGGTTCACCGCATTGACTTCCATGTCGTGATGCTCTTCGACGGCGGTCCCGTACGCCACATGATCGACTTCGCCGAGTACGAGGCGACGGCGGGCGACCTGGTGTGGATCCGGCCGGGTCAGGTCCACCGCTTCTCACCGACGAGCGAGTACCGCGGAACCGTGCTGACCATGCAACCGGGCTTCCTGCCGCGGGCGACGGTGGAGGCGACGGGGCTCTACCGCTACGACCTGCCGCCGCTGCTGCGGCCCTCCGGCGCCCAGTTGACGGGCCTCCAGGCCGCACTGGACCAGTTGCAACGGGAGTACGAGGACACGTCGACCCTCCCGCTGAGCCTGCACACCTCGGTCCTGCGGCACTCGTTGACGGCGTTCCTGCTGCGCCTGGCCCATCTCGCGGCGAGTTCGGCCGAGGCGGGGCGGCGGACCGAGTCGACGTTCACCCTGTTCCGGGACGCGGTGGAGAAGGGCTTCGCCACGAACCACAGTGTCAGCGCGTACGCCGACGCGCTGGGTTACTCCCGCCGGACCCTGGTGCGTGCGGTGCGCGCCGCCACGGGGGAGACGCCCAAAGGGTTCATCGACAAGCGGGTCGTGCTGGAGGCGAAGCGGCTGCTCGCCCACACGGACCTGCCGATCGGTCGGGTGGGGGCGGCGGTGGGGTTTCCCGACGCCGCGAACTTCTCCAAGTTCTTCCATCAGCACACCGACATGACGCCGGCGGCGTTCCGGACGGAACTTCTCTAGGAGTGCACCGAATGGCCCGACTGCGAGACATCGTCTTCGACTGCGCCAACCCCGCCGCCACGGCACGGTTCTGGGCGGCCGCGCTGGACGGCTGTGCCGTCGCCCCGTACGACGACGAGGAGTTGGCCCGGCTGAGGGCCCTCGGGATCGCCGACGTCGAGGACGACCCGACCGTGCTCGTCGAGTCCTCGCGGGGCGGGCCCCGGCTCTGGTTCCAGCTGGTGCCGGAGGGCAAGAGCTGCAAGAACCGGGTCCACCTGGACCTTTCCGTCACGGACAGGGAAGCGGAGGCCGAGCGGCTCGTCGGACTCGGCGCGACGGTCCGGGACCGGTACCCGGACCATCTGGTGCTGACCGATCCCGAGGGGAATGAGTTCTGTCTCATCGACGAGGGCTGACGGCATCTGCTGATGGCATCCACTGACGGCATCCGCTGATGACAGCCCGTCGAACCGCGCCCGCCCGACGGCCACTTGACTCGCGCTTTGCCGTGCGTGACCTGTGCATGGGGTGATCTTTGCCCGGCGGAACCCACGGTTCGCCCGGCCTTCACGCGGACCCGGCCGAAGGCTCCTAGGGTTGCGGCGCCGCTCCCCCGAACGTCCGTCACCTCTGTCCGGAGGACAGTCATGGCCGCCGTCAAGGCACCGCAGCGCAACCGACGTTCCCTCTCCGCACTCGCCGGAGCCCTCGCCCTCACCGCCACCTCGATCGGTGTGTGGGCCGCAACGGCCTCCACCGCCGAGGCAGCCGCTCTCCCCACCCCCGACCACGTCGTGGTCGTGGTGCTGGAGAACCACGCCTACTCGCAGGTCATCGGCAGCTCCAGCGCCCCCTACCTCAACAACACCCTCAAGGCGGGTGGCGCCGAGCTCACCCAGTCCTACGGCCTCACCCACCCCAGCGAGCCGAACTACTACATGCTCTTCTCCGGCTCCAACCAGGGCCGTACCGACGACAGTTGCGTCGGCGTCGGTTCCATCAACAAGCCCAACCTCGCCTCCGAGCTGATCACCGCGGGCAAGACCTGGGCCAGCTACAACGAGTCGCTGCCCAGCCAGGGTTCGACGACCTGCAGCAGCGGCAACTACGCGCAGAAGCACAATCCGTGGTTCGGCTTCTCCAACGTGCCGACCAGCACCGCGAAGACCTTCGCGCAGTTCCCGGCCGACTACACGACCCTGCCCAAGGTGTCCTTCGTCGTCCCGAACCTGTGCAGCGACATGCACGACTGCTCGGTCGCCACCGGCGACACCTGGATCAAGAACAACCTGGGCGCCTACGCCACCTGGGCCAAGACCCACAACAGCATCCTCGCCGTCACCTTCGACGAGGACAACAAGCTCTCCGGCAACCGCATCCCCACCCTGTTCTACGGGCAGCACGTGGCCCCCGGCAGCTCCAGCTCCACGACCTACAACCACTACAACGTGCTGCGCACGGTGGAGGACCTGGCCGGTCTGAGCGCCCACGCGGGCAACGCCGCCTCGGCCTCCGACATCACCGGCATCTGGAACTGACGCCCGTGTACCTCGCGGACTCCCGGAGCGCGGGTTCCCGCGGCACCGAGGCCGCCGCCGTCCCGGACACCCGTCCGAGGCGGCGGCCGGCCGCCGTGCCCTCCACCGTGCTGGCCCTGGGCGCGGTCAGCCTGATCACGGACGTCTCCTCGGAGATGGTCACGGCCGTCCTGCCGCTGTACGTGGTCGCGGGCCTCGGCCTGTCGCCGCTCGGCTTCGGCCTCCTCGACGGCATCAACAACGGCGTCGGCGCCCTCGTCCGGCTGGCCGGCGGCCACCTCGCCGACCGGGGAGGCCGCCGCCACAAGGTCGTGGCGGGCCTCGGCTACGGTCTGTCGGCGCTGTGCAAACCGCTGTTGCTCCTCGCCCACACCCTCCCCGTGCTCGGCGCCGTGCTCGCGGTCGACCGCACCGGCAAAGGACTGCGCACCGCCCCACGCGACGCGATGATCTCGCTGGCGAGCGAACCCGCCCACCGGGGAAGGGCGTTCGGCGTCCACCGGGCCATGGACACCACCGGCGCGCTTCTCGGCCCGCTCGTCGCCTTCGCCGTCCTGCGGGCCACCGTCGACGGCTACGACGCGGTCTTCGCGGTCAGCGGCTGCGTCGCCGCCCTCGGCGTCCTGGTGCTGGTGCTCTTCGTGCCCGGCCGTATCACCCCGGCGGTCCCGCAACAGCCCGAACAGGAAAGGCCGTTGCTCCGGGAAGCCCTCGGGCTGCTGCGCCGTCCCGAGCTGCGCCGGCTCACCGTCTGCGCGAGCCTGCTCGGCCTGACCACCGTCAGCGACTCCTTCCTGTATCTGCTGCTCCAGCGTGCAGGGAACCTGCCCGCCCACCTGTTCCCGCTGCTGCCGCTGGGCACCGCCGCCTTCTTCCTGCTGCTCGCCGTGCCGCTCGGCGCACTGGCCGACCGCGTCAGCCGCCGTCGGCTCTTCCTGGCCGGCCACGGTGTCCTGCTGCTCGGCTACGGCCTGGTGCTCTCCCCGTGGCACGGCGTCCCGGCGGTGCTCGCCGTCCTCGTACTGCACGGCACCTTCTACGCGGCCACCGACGGAGTGCTCGCGGCCGCCACGGCCGGAGTCGTCCCCGCCCGGCACCAGGGCGCCGGACAGGCACTGGTGGGCACCGGGCAGGCGCTGGCCCGGTTCGCCTGCTCGCTCGCCTTCGGGGCGGCCTGGAGCCTGTGGGACGGCCGGACCGCGCTCACCGTCACCGCGGCCGCACTGGCCGCCGCCGCCGTCGTGTCCGCGTTCGTCCTGCGCGGCACGGACGAGAGCCCCGCAACCACCGAGGAGGTGTCCGCATGACCCGAACGACCCGTCTGGTGACCCTCCTTGTCGCCGTCGTGCTGCTCGGCGCGGTCGGTACCGGGTCGGTGCTGTACGCCGCCCACCGCTCGGGCATGCGGGACCAGCAGCAGGCGAACGGCCCCACCGTGCGGGCCGGCACCGTCTCGCTCCGGCCGACCACCGAACGGCGGCTGCTGGTACGCAATCTGGCCTGGGGCCCGCACCGCGACGAGATCACCACCGTCCCCGCCGACGACCCTGAGGGCCCGCGCACCGCCTCGGGGGTGAAGTGCCTGCGCTTCCACGCGGCCGCCGGTACCGGCATCTGCCTCCAGGCCGTGCACGGCGCGCTGCAGGACACCTACCGCGCGGTGGTGCTCGACGCCCACCTGCGCGAACGCCACCGCTTCCCGGTGGCCGGCATCCCCACCCGGGCCCGGGTCTCGCCCTCCGGACACATGGTCGCCTGGACGGTGTTCGTCAGCGGGGACTCGTACGCCGGAACGAACTTCTCCACCCGCACGGCCGTCGTCGACACCCGCACCTGGGCGATCGCCGACAACCTGGAGACCTTCCACATCGTCAAGGACGGCCGGACCTACCATGCCGCCGACACCAACGTCTGGGGCGTCACCTTCGCCGACGACGACCACTTCTACGCCACGCTGGCGACCGGCGGCCGGACGTACCTCGTGCGGGGCGACGTCACCGCGCGCACGCTCACCACGCTGCACCGCAACGTCGAATGCCCCTCCCTCTCGCCGGACGGCACCCGCGTCGCCTACAAGAAACGTGTCAAGGGCGCCTCGCCCGACGCCCCTTGGCGCCTGTACGTCCTGAACCTGCGCACCATGAGGGAGACCGCGACCGCCGAGTCGCGCGACATCGACGACCAGGCACTGTGGGCCGACGACACCCTCGTCTACGCCCTCCCCGGCGACTACGGCTCCGACCTGTGGACCGTCCCCGCCGACGGCACCGGCACGGCCCGCCGCCTGATGACCTCCGCGGTCGCCCCCGCCTACCTGGGGTGACACGACGCCGCCCCGCGAGACCGCACAGGACTCGCGGGGCGGCGTCAACGCATGGGTCAGTGACCGAAGGTGAACCAGTTCACGTTCACGAAGTCGGCCGGCTGGCCGCTGGTGAAGGTCAGATAGACGTTGTGGGTGCCGGTGACGGCGCTCATGTTCGCCGGAACCGTTCTCCAGGACTGCCAGCCGCCCGTGTTGGCGATCGAGAAGCTGCCGACCGGAGTGGCGGTACGGCTGTCCAGGCGCACCTCGACCAGACCGCTGACGCCGCCCGCCGCGCCGCTCGCCACCCGCGCCGAGAACTGAGTCGCCGCCGTGGAGCCGAAGTCGACGTTCTGGTACAGCGCCCAGTCACCGTTCGCGAGCGAACCGATGTCCTGGCCGCCGCCGGTGTCCGTCGTGGTCTCGGCGTTCACGCCGCTCTGGCCGTTGTATGACTCCGCCTGGATGGTGCCGTAGGCACCGACGCCGCCCGTCGGCGGCGGAGTGGTACCGCTCCCACTCGCCGACAGCACCTGGACGTAGTCGACGGTCATGGGCACCCCGGACTGGGTTCCGGAGTCGAGACCGCCGCCGAGCGCGTCCGGGAAGGCGCCGCCCATCGCCACGTTGAGGATGAGGAAGAAGCCGTGGCCCGTGGCGTTGGCCCAGGTCGTCGCGTCCATCTGGCTCGCGTTGACCGAGTGGAACTGGGTGCCGTCCACGAAGAAGCGGATCGTCTCGGGGCTCACCGAGCGGTCCCACTCCATGGTGTAGGTGTGGAACGCCGACTGGCAGGCCGAGCCCGGACAGGGGACGTTGTTGCCGATGCCCGTCGTCTCGTTGCACGGGCCGCCCGGGTTGGTGCCGCAGTGCATCGTGGCCCACACGCGGTTCATGCCCTGGACGTTCTCCATGATGTCCAGCTCACCGACGCCCGGCCAGTTCTGGTAGTTGCCGCGGTAGGGCGCGCCCAGCGCCCAGAACGCCGGCCAGTAGCCCTCGGCCGCGGTGCCGGTGACGTTGGGCATCTGGATGCGCGCCTCGACGCGCAGCTTGCCACCGGCCGGGGGCTGGAAGTCGGTGCGGTTGGTCTCGATACGGCCCGAGGTCCAGTTGCCTGCCGAGTCGCGGATCGGCGTGATGCGCAGGTTGCCGTTGCCGTCCAGCGCCACGTTGCTGGTGCTGTTGGTCATCCTCTCGACCTCGCCGGTGCCCCAGTTGGCGGGGCCGCCGGGATAGGAAGTGCCCGTCGAGTACTGCCAGTTGGAGGTGTTGACGCCGGTCCCGGCGGAGCCGTTGAAGTCGTCCAGGAAGACCTGTGACCAGCCGGTGGGAGGTGTGGGGGCGGAGGCGTCGGCGGGGAGGGTGGCGGCCGTCGCGAGGGCGGCGGCCAGACCGAGGGTGCTCAGTACGGCGACGAGGGCTCGCCGCCGTCCGGGTATGCCGGAGGTTTCGCTCATGGAGGTGCCTCTCGGGTACGGAGATGAGTGCGCGGGTGCCCCTGAGAGCGTTTGAGAGCGCTCTCAAAGTGGGCCCAATGTGCTCTCCGTCACGGAGGCCGTCAAGACTTAAAGCAGGGAAAGTCCTTTGGGGGAAGGGAAGTTCACGTCCTGAACGCCGCATACGGGCTAAACGGCGCTGCCCGCCTTCCAGTCCGACCAGGACAGGTTCCAGCCGTTGAGCCCGTTCGACGCCTCCACGGTCTTGTCGCCGGAGTTCTTGACGATCACGACATCGCCGAGCATGGAGCTCTCGTAGAACTTGTAGCCGTCCACGGAGCTGTCGTTCGCGCCCTTGGCGTCGTGCAGGCCGACGCAGCCGTGGCTGGTGTTCCGGCTGCCGAACACCGCGGTGGCCGCCCAGTAGTTGCCGTGCACGAAGGTGCCGGACGTGGTCAGGCGCTGGGCGTGCGGGACGTCGGAGATGTCGTACTCGTCGCCGAGGCCGACCGTCGAGGACTCCATGCGGGTCTGCTTGAACCGCTCGCTGATCACCATGATCCCGGACCAGGTGGTGTGGTCGGAGTCGCCGCCGGAGACGGGATGGGTGGCGATCGTCTCGCCGTCCCTCCTGACCACCATCTCCTTGGTGGACAGGTCGACCGTGCTGATCTGCTCGCGGCCGATGTGGAAGGTGACGTCCTTGGACTGCACGCCGTAGACCCCGTCGGCGCCCTGGACGTCCTTGAGCCGCAGGCCGAGCGTGATCTTCGTGCCGGCCGCCCAGTAGGTCTCCGGCCGGAAGTCGAGCCGGGTGCCGCTGAACCAGTGGCCCACGATCTCCACCGCGGGTTCGGCGGTCACCGTGATCGCCTTCTGGACGGCGGCCTTGTCGGACACGGCGTGCGAGAAGTTGATGGAGACCGGCATGCCGACGCCGGAGGTGGTGTTCGCCTCGGGGGTGAAGTAGCCGACGAAGGTCTCGCCGGGGGACTTCGTGGTGAAGGTCGCCGTCTCCTCGGTGCCGTCCTGTGCCGTGACGGCGACCGTGTACCGGGTGCCCGAGTGCGGGTTCGTCGTCGAAGTCCAGCTGGTCTTCGCGTCGTTGAGGGTCCCGGCCGGCGTGGAGCCGTCGTTGCCCGTCACCTTCACGGATGCCAGGGTGCCGTCGGTCACGGTGACCTCGACGGGGGCGGCGAAGTCGGCCTTCTTGGTCCCGTCGGCGGGAGTGACCGTGATGGCCGCCTTCTTCGTGGCCGCTCGGGCGGAAGCGGTCGGCGTTTCCTCCGAGGCGTCCGCGGATCCGCTGCAGCCCGTCAGAGCGACGGCCGCCGGCACGGCGCCCAGGGCGGCGAGCATCCCGCGCCGGGACCACCTCTCCGGCTCTCGCTCGGACCGGTTCGATATGTGCGGGACGCCCACGGCACACCTTCCTGAGATATCCACCTTCGCGGGTGCAGCGTGCGCCTCTTACCTGGGTTGATCCTTTGAAACGGTGGGTGACTGTCTGAGATTCCGGTGAGGAGTCGCTGAAGCGGGCACTACGTGGTGGCTGTCGGCCCAGTTCACGCTTGCGGGCCGCGCGGGCCTTGCGGACGAGGGCGGAGTCGTGCCCACGACTGGGCCGCCGAGGTCGCCGCCGGTGCGCGCAGTGCGGGCGCCGCGATCGTCCAGGTGCACAGTCGTCGGGGCCGTCACCCGCATCGCCGGCGACCGGGGCCTCCCCGCGCGCCCGGGTGGCCCGGCCCACGCCACGGTGGTCGCCCCGAGGACGCGCGCGAGGTGCCCGGGCGCTCGGGGCGAGCGCCCGGGCACCGTACGCCGCAGCCGTCAGACCTTCGTCGTCACCGACGGCTCGGCCGTGGCCGCCTCCCGCAGACCGAACCGGTCGTGCACCCCGCGCAGCGGCTGGGGCGCCCACCAGGCGCGCCGGCCGAGCAGCGCCATGGTCGCCGGGACCAGCAGCATCCGTACGACCGTCGCGTCGATCAGCACCGCCAGGGTCAGGCCGAGGCCGATCTGGAGGATGGGGGAGAACCCGCCCGTCATGAAGGCGCCGAACACGACCGCGAGGAGCAGGGCGGCGCAGGTGACGACCCGCCCGGAGCGGCGCAGCCCGGTCACCACGGCCTCGTGCTCGTCCCCGGTGCGCTGCCGGCTCTCCCGCATCCGGGCCAGGATGAACAGCTCGTAGTCCATGGCGAGCCCGAACGCGATCGACACGATCAGCGGCGGTGCGGTCAGGCTCAGCGCGCCCAGCCCCTCGCCGCCGAGCAGCCCGGCCCCGTGGCCGTCCTGGAAGACCCACACCACCACGCCGAGCGCCGCGCCCAGACTGAATAGGGTGGTCGCGATCGTGCGCAGCGGGATCAGCACCGAGCCGGTGAAGGCGAACAGCAGGACGAAGATGCCGGCCAGGACGGTCAGGGCCGCCCAGGGCGCCCGGTCGGCCAGCATCGCGCGGAAGTCGACCAGCCGGGCCGCGACCCCGGTCACCTCGGCGGGCTCGTCGCCGCGCACGTCCCGTACCCGCTCGACGAGGTCGGTGGCCGCCTCGCCGTCCACACTGCCGGGCGGCTGCAGTTCCACGACGGTGTTGCCGCCCGGCAGTTCACTGGACGCGGAGTTCGGGACCAGGGCACGGATGCGGTCGGCGGTCGCGGCGTCGGTGCCGGGCTTCAGGACGACGATCACGGGGGAGACACCGGTGCCCTTCGGGAAGTGCGCGTCGACGGTGTCGTACAACTGCCGTGCCTCGGTGCTGGAGGGCAGCTGCTGCGCGTCGCCGATGGCGATCTTCATGCCGGTCACGGGCAGGGCGAGAAGCAGCAGGGCCGGGACGACGGTGACCAGGACGGCGATCCGGCGGCGTTGCGCGAAGCGGGCGAGGCGGGCGAAGAGCCGGCCCTCCTCGTCCTCGGAGCGCACCTTCGAGGGCCGGATCCTGCCGCCGAACTTCGTGAGCAGCGCGGGCAGCAGCGTGACCGCGGCCAGCATGTCGACGACCACGACGGCGGCGACGGCCAGGCCCATGCTGCGCAGGAACACGCTCGGGAAGACCAGCAGGCCGGTCAGGCTGACGGCCACGGTGAGCCCGGAGAACAGCACGGTCCGTCCGGCCGCGTCGACCGTGCGGTGCACGGCTTCCACCACATCGTCGGTGCGCCGTCGCTCCTCGCGGAAGCGGACCAGCATCAACAGGGCGTAGTCGACGGCGAGTCCGAGACCCAGCATGGTGGTGACCTGGATCGCGTACACCGAGATGTCGGTGACCTGGCTGAAGGCGAACAGTCCCAGGAAGGCACCCGCGATCCCGCTCACGGCGATCACCAGCGGCAGCGCGGCGGCGCGCAGTCCGCCGAACACGACGAGCAGCAGGGCGAGGACGACCGGCAGGGAGATCAACTCGGCGTTCTTCACGTCCTCCTGGGCGCGCTCACCGAGCTGCCGCCCGAGCAGTTCGCCGCCGCTGACGTGGACGTCGGGCGCGTCGATCCGCTTGATGGTCTCGACGGCCGAGTCCGTCGCCGCCTCCTCGGCCTCGTCGCTCAGGCCGCCCTCGAAGGTGACGGGGACGACGAGGGCCCGGCCGTCGCGGGCGGTGAGGCCGGGCGTGGTGTAGGGGTCCGGTACCTCGGCCACCCCGGCGATCTTCCGGACCTCGGCTACGGTTCGCTCCACCTGGGCGCGCAGGGCGGCGTCGGAGACCGGCTCGCCCGCGACGACCGCGGTGACGGACTCGCCGGTCGGGTCCACTCCGGAGAGATAGTCGTCGGCCAGGTCGGACTCGGTGCCGGGCACGTCGGGCACGTCGTCGGAGAGGTCGGCGAAGACGCCCGTCCCGAGGCCGAAGCCCAGCAGCAGGAAGGCGGCCCAGAGGCCGATGACGGTCAGCGGGCGGCGGGTCGCTGCCCGGGCGAGGGTGGAGAGCACGGTCGCCTCCCGGCGAGTTGAGGAGTGATGCCGTCCCCAGGTTCGTGCCGATGGCGTGATCACCGGATCGCCGGGACGGGCGGTTTCCGGGTCTCCGCCGTACGGGTGAGACGGGGTGCTCCCTCACTCCTCGGAGTGAGGAATCCCGGGTACCGGTCGCGGGGTTGACCGGGCAGACACCATCGAGGAGGCCGTATGTCCGAGGTACCAGCCGCCGTCCGTGAACTCCGGCTCGTCGTCACGGCGGAGGACTACGACGAGGCACTGCGCTTCTACCGGGACGTCCTCGGACTGCCCGAACGGGCCGCGTTCTCGTCACCCGACGGGCGGGTCACCATTCTGGAGGCGGGGCGGGCGACACTGGAGCTGACCGACCCGAACCATGCGGCGTTCATCGACGAGGTCGAGGTGGGGCGGCGGGTCGCAGGGCATGTTCGTGTGGCGTTCGAGGTGGACGACTCGGCTCTCACGACAGCCAGGCTGGCCGAGGCCGGGGCCGCGGTGGTCGCCGAGCCGACTCGTACGCCCTGGAACTCTTTGAATTCCAGGTTGGAGGCGCCTGGTTCGCTGCAACTGACACTGTTCACCGAGCTGGGCGAGTAGGAGCGTTTGAACCCGCGGCTGCGTGGGGGCTGGTCGCGCCCACGCGGCGGAGCGGCATATCGATACAGCCCCGCGCCCCTTGGGGCGCCTAGGGCGCCCCCGGCGCCACCAGACCCGTCTCGTACGCGCAGATCACCGCCTGGACCCGGTCCCGCAGGCCCAGCTTGCTCAGGACGTTGCTGACATGGGTCTTCACCGTGTGCTCGCTGACGAACAGCGTCGTCGCGATCTCCGCGTTGGACAGGCCGCGGGCCAGCATCCGCAGGGTCTCCACCTCGCGGGCCGTCAGGACGTCCAGGCGGTCGGGGGTGGCCCCGGTGGCGGCCTCCTCGCGGCGGCGGCGCACGATGTCCGCGACCAGGCGGCGGGTGACGGCCGGCGCGAGCAGGGAGTCGCCGCCCGCGACGACGCGGACCGCGTGCACGAGGTCGTCCCGGCGCACGTCCTTGAGGAGGAAGCCGCTGGCCCCCGCGTAGAGCGCGTCGTACACGTACTCGTCGAGGTCGAACGTGGTCAGCATGACCACCTTGCAGCTCGACTGCGCGCACACGCACCGGGCCGCCTCCAGGCCGTCCATGACCGGCATCCGGATGTCGAGGAGCAGCACGTCGGGGGTGTGCCGGCGCACCGCGTCGACCGCCTCGGCGCCGTCCCCGGCCTCGGCGACCACCTCGATGTCCTGCTGCGCCTCCAGGATCATGGTGAAGCCGCTGCGGACCAGTTCCTGGTCGTCGGCGACGACCACCCGGATGCTCACCCGAGGGCCGCTTCCCGGTCCGCGCCGGCGGGCAGTCGTACGACGACCCGGAAGCCCCCCTCCGGGCCCCTCCCGGTCTCCGCGCTGCCCCCGCAGGCGGTCGCCCGCTCCCTGAGTCCGATCAGCCCGTGCCCGCCGTCCGAGCGGGCCGGACCTCGGCCGTCGTCGGTCACCGTGAGGGTCAACTCGTCCTCCGCCCAGTCGAGTTCCACCTGTGCGGAGGAAGCGTACGCGTGCTTCACCGTGTTGGTCAGGGCTTCCTGCACCGCGCGGTAGGCGGCGACCTCGGTGTCCTGGGGGAGGGGGCGCGGTCGGCCGCGTACGCTCAACTCGACCTGCAGATCCGTCGAGTCGGAGACCTGCCGGATCAGGCCGGGCAGTCCGGCGAGGTCCGGCTGGGGCAGCCTGACGGCACCGCCACGGCGCTCGTCCTCCTTCAACACCCCTAGAATCCGCCGTAGTTGGGACATCGCGTCCCGTCCGCTGGCCGCGATCGCGTCGAACGCCGCCTCGGCGCGGTCCGGATCACTGCGCACCACGACCGGGCCCGCCTCCGCCTGGACGACCATCAGGCTCACCGCGTGCGCGAGGATGTCGTGCATGTCCCGGGCGATCCGGGAGCGTTCCTGGGCGATGGCCCGCGCGGTCTCCGCGGCCCGCTCCCGCTCCAGCCGGCCGGCCCGGTCCTCGACGGCGGCGGTGTACGCGTGCTGGACGCGGGCCAGTACGCCGAGGCCGTAGGCGCAGATCATGCCGGTGAGGTGGAAGGCGTACTCGAAGGGCTCGGAGTGCTCCTTGTGCCGCATGGTCAGTACGGCCCCGAGCAGCCAGCTCGCCAGCATCGTGCGGCGCTGCCAGGGCAGGCCCAGGGCGGCCATCGTGTAGAGGACGACGAAGCCGCCGTAGAGCACGTCGGGCGGCGGTGCGTGGTAGTAGGCCATCGCCGTGGTGGCCGCGGACACCGCCAGGGCGCACGCGTAGGGGGAGCGGCGCCGCCAGACGAGGGGGACGGCGGTGGCGGCCCCCAGCAGCCAGCCCACCAGGCTCAGACGGTCGTCCCCCTCGTCCGGGAACATCCACTGCAGTGACGCGGCGAACAGGACCAGCACGGCGAGCGCGCTGTCGACGACGTACGGGTTCGTCGTCCTCAGACGGGTCACGACGGGGGCGTACCAGGACCGGGCGGCGGACATGAGCGGCTCCTCGGGGCCGGGGCCGGGGCCGTTCCAGTATCACGACGCCGACGCGGCCGGGTCCTCACCGGTGAGAGGGATATCCGGCACCCGAACGGGGCGGGACCGTGGGCTGCCAGCCCAGTGCCCGCGAGATGCCGAGCGCCGCGAGCCGTACCGCGGGGACCAACGCCGGTACCCGGGCGTCGTCCTGGGGCACCACGACCGACACGGCCGCGACCACCGTCCCGTCCGGTCCGCACACGGGGGCGGCCACCGAGAGGGCGTCGTCGGTGACCTGACGGCTGCTCACCGCGACGCCGGTGCGCCGCACTTCGGCCAGCACCCGGCGCAGTCTCGCCGGTTCGGTGATGGTGTACGGCGTGAAGACGGCGAGCGGGGTCGCGCAGTACTCCTCCTGCTCGCGCGGCTCGCAGTGTGCCAGCAGCACCAGCCCGACCCCGGTGGCGTGCAGCGGCCAGCGCGCCCCCACCCTGATGTGCACGCCGACCGAGGAACGCCCCGCGATCCACTCGATGTAGACGACGTCCGAGCCGTCCCGCACCGCCAACTGCACGTTCTCGTGGGTGGCTTCGTAGAGGTCTTCCAGATACGGCAGTGCCAGTTGCCTGAGCGCGACCCCGCGCGGCGCGAGCGCGGCGACCTCCCACAGTCTGAGTCCGACGTGGTAGACGCCGGCGTCGTCCCGCTCCAGCGCGCCCCAGTCGGTCAGCGCGGCCACCAGCCGGTGGGTGGTGGTCAGCGTCAGCCCCGCGCGCCGGCTGATGTCGGTCAGGGACAGCGCCGGATGGCCGTGGTCGAACGCGGCGAGCACGGAGAGCAGCCGGTCCGGCGCGGAACGCGTGGTCATGGCTGGTCGGCGACCCTCAGCAGAAGGGCCTGGAGCGTCTCGCGCTCGGCGGGGTCGAGCGGGGCGAGCAGGTCGTTGGTCACCCGTCGGCCGGCCTCGTCGGTGCCGCGCAGGAAGGCGCGGCCGTCCTCGGTGAGCACGACGGTCTTGCTGCGGCGGTCGTCGGGGGAGGGGCGGCGCTCGGTCAGGCCCAGCTTCTCCAGGTCGTCGACCAGGCCGACGATCGCGCTGGGGTCGTAGCCGAGCCGGGTGCTCAGCTCCCGCTGGAGGGCGCCCGCGGACCCGGCGAGATAGCGCAGCACGGCGTAGTGGCGCAGCCGCAGTCCCGACTCCTGGAGGAACGTGTTGAACAACTGACCCGAGCGCAGGCCCAGGCGGTACAGCAGGTAACCGGTGTCCGCGTGCAGTCCGCGCATCCACGGCTCCTCCGAGTCGATGGGCTTCGGGGTGACGTGCTGGCGTGTGATGGCGGGCTCCTCGGGCTCGGTGTGTCAGGGAGATTCCAGCATGACGCACCCGAAGGTCTCCAACAACTATTGACGTCACCAATTATTGCTCTTAGCTTCGATCTCGTAGCCGCACCCCCGTGCATCCGTTCGTGAAGGGACCCGCTCGTGCCCAGCATCGATCTCTCCGGCAAGGTCGCCGTCGTCACCGGCAGCGGCCGGGGCCTCGGCCTCGCCTATGCGCACGCCCTCGCCGCCCACGGCGCCTCCGTGGTCGTCAACGACGTCGACGAGGCGGTCGCCGACCAGGCCGTGAAGTCCATCGCGGAGGCGGGCGGCACCGCCGTCGCCGAGGTGGTCCCGGTCGGCACCACCGAGGCCGCCGAGCGGCTGGTGAACCGGGCGGTGGAGGAGTTCGGACGGCTCGACATCCTGGTCACCAACGCGGGCATCCTGCGCGACAAGGTGCTGTGGAAGATGACCGACGACGACTTCGACGCGGTGATCACCACCCACCTCAAGGGCACCTTCACCTGCGCCCGCGCCGCCGCGGTCCGGATGCGCGAGCAGGGCGAGGGCGGCTCCCTGATCCTGGTCGGCTCCCCGGCCGGGCAGCGCGGCAACTTCGGGCAGACGAACTACTCCGCCGCCAAGGCCGGCATCGCCGCCTTCGCCCGCACCTGGTCCATGGAACTGGGCCGCGCCGGCATCACCGTCAACGCGATCGTGCCGGTCGCGGCCACCGCGATGACCGAGACCATCCCCGCCTTCGCCCCGTACATCGAGGCCATGAGGAACGGCGAGCCGCTCCCGGACTTCCTCCGCAAGGGCGAGGGCTTCGGCACCCCCGAGGACTGCGCGGCCCTCGTCCCCTTCCTCGCCTCCGAGGCCGCCCGGGGCATCACCGGGCAGGCCATCGGCATCGGCGGCGACAAGGTGGCACTCTGGTCCCACCCGCAGGAGATCAGGGCGGCCTACGCCGACGGCGGCTGGACCCCCGACACCCTGGCCGACGCCTTCCCGACGTCGGTGGGCGCCGAACTCCAGACGGTCGGCATCCCGGCACCGAAGCTTCCGGAGGCGTGATGGACCTCTCCATGAACGTCGACGACCTCGTCGCGATCGACGTCCACACCCATGCGGAGGTGTCCTCCAAGGGCCACTCCTCCCTGGACGACGACCTGCACGACGCGTCCTCGGCCTACTTCAAGGTCGAGGGCAAGCGGAAGCCGACCCTCGAGGAGACCGCCGCCTATTACCGCGAGCGGAAGATGGCCGCCGTGATCTTCACGGTGGACGCGGAGTCCGCGACCGGCACCGCGCCGGTCCCGAACGAGGAGGTCGCCGAGGCGGCCGCCGCCAACGCGGACGTCCTCATCCCCTTCGCGTCCATCGACCCGTTCCGGGGTAAGGCGGGCGTGAAGCAGGCCCGCCGTCTGGTCGAGGAGTACGGGGTGAAGGGCTTCAAGTTCCACCCCAGCATCCAGGGCTTCTTCCCCAACGACCGGTCGGTGGCCTATGCCCTCTACGAGGTCATCGAGGAGACCGGCACCATCGCCCTCTTCCACACCGGCCAGACCGGGATCGGGGCGGGCGTCCCCGGCGGGGGCGGCATCCGCCTGAAGTACTCCAACCCGCTCCACGTGGACGACGTGGCGGCCGATTTCCCGCATCTGAAGATCATCCTGGCGCACCCGTCCTTCCCCTGGCAGGACGAGGCCCTCGCCGTCGCCACCCACAAGCCGGGCGTGCACATCGACCTGTCCGGCTGGTCGCCGAAGTACTTCCCGCCGCAGCTCGTGCAGTACGCGAACACCCTGCTCAAGGACAAGGTCCTCTTCGGCTCCGACTTCCCCGTCCTCACCCCCGACCGCTGGCTCGCCGACTTCGCGAAGCTGTCGATCAAGGACGAGGTGAAGCCGAGGATCCTCAAGGAGAACGCCGCCCGTCTGCTCGGGCTCACCAAGCCATAAAGGGGCCTCAGATGCGCAACGAGGGACTGGGCTCATGGCCCGCACGCCGGGCCCGCAAGACCCCGCACCGCACCGCCCTGATCCACGGCGACACCACGTTCACGTACGCCGCACTGCACACCCGCGTCACGCGCCTCGCGCACGCCCTGCGCGCCCGGGGCATCCGGCGCGGCGACCGCGTCGCCTACCTCGGCCCGAACCACCCCTCCTACCTGGAGACACTGTTCGCGGCCGGCTCCCTGGGCGCGGTCTTCGTCCCCCTCAACACCCGCCTCGCCGGACCGGAGATCGGCTACCAGCTCTCCGACTCCGGGGCCAGGGCACTGGTCTACGGCCCCTCGCACGCGGGGCTCGTCGCCGGACTGCCGGGCAGCACCGACGTCCGTACCTACGTCGAAGTCGGCGCCGAATACGAGCGGTTGCTCGCCGAGTCGGCGCAGGAACCGATCGACGAGCCGGTCACCGCCGACGACACCTGCATCATCATGTACACCTCGGGCACGACCGGCCGCCCCAAGGGCGCCATGCTCACCCATGGCAACCTGACCTGGAACGCGATCAACGTCCTCGTCGACACCGACCTGATCGCCGACGAACGCGCCCTGGTCTCCGCACCGTTGTTCCACACGGCCGGCCTGAACATGCTGACGCTGCCCGTGCTGCTGAAGGGCGGCACCTGCGTCCTGGTCGAGGCCTTCGAGCCGAACGCGACCTTCGACCTGATCGAACAGCACCGGATCACCTTCATGTTCGGGGTCCCGACGATGTTCGAGCAGGTGGCGAGGCACCCGCGCTGGGCGGACGCGGACCTGTCCTCCCTGCGGATCCTGACCTGCGGCGGCTCCCCGGTGTCGAGCCCCCTGATCGCCGCGTACCAGGAGCGCGGGCTCACCTTCCTCCAGGGCTACGGCATGACCGAGGCCTCGCCCGGCACCCTGTTCCTGGACGCCGAGCACGCCATCGGCAAGGCGGGTTCGGCGGGCGTGCCGCACTTCTTCAGCGATGTCCGGGTGGTACGGCCGGACCTGGCGCCCGTCGACGTCGGCGAGACCGGCGAGGTCGTGCTCCGGGGGCCGCACGTCATGCCCGGCTACTGGGGGCTGCCCGAGGAGACCGCCGCCTCCTTCGCGGACGGCTGGTTCCGCAGCGGGGACGCGGCCCGCGTCGACGAGGACGGCTACGTCTTCATCGTCGACCGCATCAAGGACATGATCATCTCCGGCGGCGAGAACATCTACCCCGCCGAGATCGAGGACCTGCTCCTCGGCCATCCGGACATCGCCGAGTGCGCGGTCATCGGTGTCCCGGACGACAAGTGGGGCGAGGTGCCGCGGGCGGTCGTCGTGCCGCGCGAGGGCAGCGCGCCCGACCCGGACGAGGTCCTGGCCTCCCTGGCCGGACGGCTCGCCAAGTACAAGATCCCCAAGTCGGTGGTGATCGCGGACGGACTCCCGCGCACCGCCTCCGGAAAGCTCCTCAAGTCCCGGGTGCGCAAGCGCTTCGGCTCCAACTCTTAGGTAAGGACAGCTACATGAGCGTCACCGTCAACGGCCTCGACGAACTGAAGAAGCTCGCCGGCAGCGACCTCGGCACCAGTGAGTGGATCGAGGTCACCCAGGAGCGCGTCAACACGTTCGCCGACGCCACGGGCGACCACCAGTGGATCCACGTGGACCCCGAGAAGGCGGCGGCGGGCCCCTTCGGCGCACCGATCGCGCACGGCTACCTCACCCTCTCGCTGTTCATCCCGCTCTTCACCGAGCTGCTGGACGTCCAGGGCGTCACCACCAAGGTCAACTACGGCCTGAACAAGGTCCGTTTCCCCTCGCCGGTGAAGGTGGGCGCGCGCATCCGCCTCGTCGCCAAGCTCACGGACGTCGAGGAGGTGCCCGGCGGTGTGCAGGTCACCGTCGACGGGGCGATCGAGATCGAGGGCGGGGCCAAGCCGGCCGCGGTGCTGCAGAGTCTGTCGCGGTTCTACGCCTGACGGCAGGAGTACACGGCCGTCGACAGAGCGCACACCCCGGGCGGGATCGTCTCCGCCCGGAGTGTGCCCGTGATCAGCTACCCGCCACGTCCACGAAGACGGGGTTGGAGTAGAACCACGTGTCCGCCCACGGGTCACCGTTCCCGGGCTCGTGCGGAATCGGACCGTGCGGGTCGACCGAGGCGCCGAGATACCCCGCACCGTGCCGCTTGCCGTCGCTGCCGCGCAGCCGGACGTAGAAGGACTCGTCCCCGGCGGTCAGCGGGATGCGCAGGGTGTACGTCCCCTTCCGGCCGGACACGTCCTTCGTCTGTACGACCCTGGTGTCGGGAGCCTTCCAGCCGTCCCGGTCGCTCACCGGACCCCGTACCGCGCCCCGGATCACGTCCACGTGCGCCAGCTCCGGCAGGATCCCCTGCGGGTTGGCCCGGGAGGCGCTGGTGACGGTGACGTACAGCGTGATCCTCTCGCCCTTGCGGACCCGCAGCCGCCCGCCCAGCGTGACCCCGCGTCCCGGGTCGCAGTCCCGCTTCACCCGGACGTCGAGCCCGTCGAGCAGATGCCCGTGGTCCACCCAGACCCGGCCCGCGCGCAGGCCCGCCATCACCGCGCGGTAGCCGTAGCGGGTCACGCCGACGTGGGTGCGGCTGAACTCGCCCGGCCAGAAGTCGCTGCCGGGCTGCGGGGTGTCGGTGTTCACCGGGTCGGGCAGCCTGCCGGTGTTGTCGAAGTTCTGGCCGGCCGGCCAGTCGCCGTTCTTCCATGTGTCGAAGACCGTGCGGTGGTTGTCGGAGTTCGTGGTGATCGAGAACAGGCTGCCTTCCGCCAGCATCGAGTCCCACAGCCCGCCGACGGTCGCCGTCGCCCAGTCGAAGCCGCCGTACGTCAGATACGCGTCCGTCGGATAGCCCGACCACGACTGCGCCGACGGCTTGTTCTCGTACTCGCCGCGGATCGAGGTGGCCCCGCGCCAGCCGGGGAGCGCCGCGCCCTGGGCGCCCGGTGCGCCCTCCATGCCGATCATGATCTCGGGGGCCGCGTCCCGCCAGCCCCGCATCTCGTGCGGGGAGTCGATGCCGAGCCGCAGCGGGTGGTTGGCGAGCACGAGGACGTCGTCGACGTAGCCCGAACGGCGCTGCTCCGCCAGCCACTTGATCGCCTTGACGGCGTGGGCCTCGTTGCGCGCGGTGTCGGCGGCGCCCGCGGATCCCTCCGTGTAGCCCAGGAGCTTGCCGTCGTAGGCGAGCTCGAACTGTGTGAGCAGGTCGGTCTCGTGCGGGCCGGGGGCCGCGAACACCGTGCAGTGCTCGGCGGCCGGGATGTACCACTCCAGGCCCTGAAAGATCAGCTGGCGCGGGTTCTCCGCACGGGCCTTGACGATCTCCGCGTGCTCCAGCTCGGCGCCGTAGTAGGCGTGTCCGAAGTTGGAGTGCTCGTTGAACACCATCCAGTCGAGGCCGTACCGGGCGGCGGCCTGCGCCTGCTGGGAGAACGTGTACTTCGCGTCGTGGCTGTACACGGAGTGGACGTGGTGGTCGCCCACCAGATAGGCGAGGCGCGGGTCGTCGCCCCCGAAACCCCGCTTCTCGGAGGAGGCGAAGGCGGGGGTCGCCGCCGAGCCGAGGGCGAACGCGGCGCCGAACAGGCCGGCGCGGCGCAGGAGCCCGCGTCTCGACACGCCTTGTGCGTCGAGGTCGGCGGGTTTGACGGTGGGGTCGGCCCAGGAGGGCAGTCGCTGCTCGTTCATGGTGATTCCCGTCAGTGAGTCATGAAGGAGGAGACGGGCAGGGCGCGTCCGACGATCCGGACGTCACCGAGGCGGCCGTGCAGGATCTGGTCGATCTTGTCGGCGTACTCGTAGCCGCCGAGCAGCCAGGGCAGCCCGGCCGAGGCGATGCCGACGGCGGGGGCGTGCGGGTTGCGGGCGACGGGGCAGCCCTGGACGTACAGAATCGTGTGCCGCCCGTCGTTGACCACGGCCACGTGCCACCACGTCTCGCGGGCGGTCTCGTCACCCCAGTTGGTGGCGAGCTGCTGCTGGTTGAGCGGATGCACCGCCCACTGCGGGCCCGGTCCGTCGGAGAGGGACAGCGTGGCCAGCGGTTCGTCCGGGTCGTCGGTGACCGTGCCGACGGAGCCGTTGCGGCCGGTGCGGCTGACGAGGCCGGACCAGGCGTTGTGCGAGGCGTCCCAGTCCGCGGGGACCCAGTAGAACGCCTCGATGGTGTAACCGTCCTTGAACGTGGCCGAGTTGAGCGGAGCCCCGTCGACGGTCCGCAGATACGCGCCCTTCAGCGGTGACTTGTAGCCCTGGAACTCCAGGCTGCCGTGGCCCGGCTGGTCGGGGTGGTGGTCGGCCGACCAGCCGAGGGAGCCGCCGCCCACCGAGACCACGGTGAGGTCGTTGCCGTGCCCGGACAGGTCACGGACGGTGCCGGAGACGGGCGAGTCGAAGCGCCAGTAGGCGGCCGTGTCCCGGATCAGCATCTTCGACGCGGGCCGCGCCGCACGCGCGGGCTGCGGATCGAAGCCGGCGAACCGCGAGGCGAAGTCGATGTCGACGGAGAACCGGTCGGCTTCGCCGCTGAGTTCGATCTCCTGCCGTTCCAGCTCGTTGAGCCCCTTCGAGGCCCGACCCAGGATCCACGGGGAGACCGTCTCCACGTCGATCACGTCACGGTCGAGGTCGAAGCGGTACAGGCGGATCATGGCGGCGCCGCCGAAGTACCGGTTCTGGTAGTTCGTCAGATGCAGGTGGACGTCGTTGCCCACGGTGTTCTTGAGGGTCGCCCGCCCGGCCGGCCAGTAGTGCCCGTTGAGGGTCAGGAAGATCTGGTCGTGGTCCTTGACCAGCCGGTCCCACAGCTGCTGACCGTAGTCCGAGAGGGTGTCGTCCTCGACGACCAGCTCGTGCGTGGTCAGGACGACCGGCGTCCTCGGGTGGGCGGCCAGGACGCTCTTCGCCCAGGCGTACCCCTGGTCCGACAGACGCCAGTCCAGGGCGAGGACCATCCACTCGCGGCCCGCGGCCTCGAAGACGTGGTACGTGTTGTAGCCGTCGGCGGAGGCACCCCCGAAGGTTCTGTGACCCTTGAACCGGTCGGGCCCGAAGACGTCCAGGTACGGCGTCGCACCGCGCTGGTCGGTGGTGGAGGACTTCACGTCGTGGTTGCCCGCGAGGACGCTGTAGCCGACACCCCGGCGGTCGAGCAGCTCGAACGCCTCGCCGATCGCGGCGAACTCGGGTGCCGCGCCGTTCTGCGTGAGGTCGCCGAGGTGGGACAGGAAGACGATGTTCTCGTCCTTCCCGTGCTCCAGCAGATACCGCAGTGCGGCCTCGACGGGAGCCTTGTCGATGCTCGGCCCGTCGAAGAGGTACTGCGTGTCGGGCATGACGGCGAGCGTGAACCGCCGGCTGCGGGTGTCGGGACGATACCCGGACACCGCGGCCTCGGCCACGGTCGGCAGGGCGACGCCCGCCGTGGCGGCCGCGCCCAGCAGTGCCGTCGCCCGCAGGAAACTGCGCCGTCCGGCACCGGCCTGGGCGGCCTCGCCCTGATCGTGCTCATGCGAAGTGCACACGTGTGCTCCATTGCAGGGGAAGTGAAGAAGAAGGGGGAGTCAGAGGGCGCGCAGAGTCCAGCTCCAGCGATGGACGCCCGGCGCGACGAGATAGGAGGCGGTGGTGTCCGGTCCGCAGGAGGCGGTGCCGAGGCCGCGGTGGGCCGCGTCGATGTGCACGACACAGCCCGCCCGCGGGACGAGTTCGTCGTGGTGGGTGGCGCCGGTGAGGTCCGCGGCGCGGTACCGGCTCACACCGACCTGGCGCGGTTCGTCCAGGACGACCTCGAGGCCGGTGGCGTCCGGCGCGGAGAGCGTGAAGTGCCGTACGCCGTGCCGGCCGCCGCTCTCCTGCGGGCGCAGATAGGGGGTGAACAGTTCGTCCACGGGCACCGAGTGATGGCCGACGGGCGCTCCGAAGGCGCGGTCCGGGTACGACTCCCAGGGTCCCTGTCCGTACCACTCCATCAGGTCGAGCCCGGCGACCGTCTCGAAGACGGAGCCGACCCGCGCCACGTCGACGAGTTCGTCCGGCAGCTCGGCCGACTCCGCGACGTGGATTCCGCCCTCGACCGCGGTGAGGACCTGCAGATGGCGGACGACACCGGCCTCGGAGGCGTACTCGGCGTGAACGGTGACCTGTCCGGGGCTCAGGCGTACGTCGGCGACCTTGCGCACCAGGGCGTCGAGCCCCCAGTCACGCCAGCGCGGTGCCATGCCGCCGAGCTCGTCGTTGTCGGTGGGCGCCCGCCACAGGGAGAGCGTGGGTGCGGAGGTGAGCAGGGGGTGGACCAGGAGACCGTCGTCGTCCACCTTGACGGAACGGTTCTTCACCCTCACCTGGGACTGCGGAACCGCCTCACGCAGCCGCACCTGCGGCACGCACACCACCGTCCCGCGCGGCGCCCAGGGCTCGTCCCCGGCGGTCGTCACCCTGAGTGTCAGCCATGCCTCGCCGCCCTCCTCGGGCAGCTCGAACGGCAGTGGTACCGCTGCCGTCTCGCCGGGCCGCAGATCGGGCAGTTCGGCGGACGCGGTCAGGGTGCGTCCGTCGGCGAGCGAGAGCTCCCACTCGCCGGTCAGCCAGGCCAGGCCCCGGAAGTGCTGGTGGTTGCCGAGCACGATGCCCTCGTGCCGGAAGCACTCGATGCGCACCGGCGCCGCGATCTCCCGGTGCTCGTACATCACCGGCTTGGGCGTGCGGTCGGGGAAGACCACACCGTCCGCGATGAAGGCGCCGTCGTGGAGGAGTTCGCCGAAGTCGCCGCCGTACGCCCAGCGGTGGCCGGGTGCGGCGACACCGTTGTCATAGAGCCCGACGCCCCCACGTCCGACCGGTCTGCCGTCGTTCACACGTTGCAGAATGCCGTGGTCCCAGAACTCCCAGATGAACCCGCCCTGAAGACCTGGCGTTGACTCGATGGCGGCCCAATGGTCCGCGAGCGTGCCGTTGCTGTTGCCCATGGCATGGGAGTACTCGCACCAGATCAGGGGCTTGGTCTGGCGCCCGGAGAGCGCGTGCTCCACACACTCCTCCAGCGAGGCGTACATCGGGCAGGCGATGTCGGTCGCGTCACCGGTCGCCGCCCAGTCGAGCTTGGCCGCCCCCTCGTACTGGATCGGCCGCGTCGGATCGTGCCGGCGCACCCACCCGGCGGCCGCGTCGTGGTTCGCCCCGTAGTCCGACTCGTTGCCCAGCGACCAGATGACGACCGACGGATGGTTCTTGTCCCGCAGCACCATCCGCGAGACCCGGTCCACGAAGGCGTTCAGATAGCGCGGGTCGTCGGCGATCTCGTGGGCGTGGTCGTGGGATTCGATGTCCGCCTCGTCGACGACGTAGAAACCGAGTTCGTCCGCGAGGTCGTAGAGGGCGGGATCGCCCGGGTAGTGGGAGGTGCGGATCGCGTTGAACCCGAAGCGCTTGAGCGTGATCAGGTCCGCGCGCATGTCGTCGTACGACACCGTCCGCCCGGTCAGCGGGTGGAAGTCGTGCCGGTTCACGCCCCGGACGAAGATCCGCTCGCCGTTGACCAGCAGGTCCCGGCCGGTGATCTCGACGTCCCGGAAGCCGGTCCGGTGCCGTGAGGTGTCGGCGACCGTGCCGTCGGCGCGGTGCAGCCGTACGGTGAGCGAGTACAGCTCGGGGGTCTCGGCGTTCCAGGTGCGGACGCCCTGCACGACGGTCCGCAGCCGGGCCTCGCCGAGGAAGTCGGAGACCCGCTCGTCCTCGGCGTTGAACCGGTCGAACTCCGCGTCCTGGGTGAGCAGTTGCCCCTCCAGCTCGCCGCTGACGTACCACCCCTCGGGCAGTGCGCCGGCCGCGTCCCGCACCCGGCAGTCCACCCGCAGCTCGCCGCTGTGGGACGCCCGCACGGTCACGTCCGCCAGATGCAGCGGATCCGTCGCGTACAGCAGCACGGACCGCGTGATCCCGCCGTGCCACCACTGGTCCTGGTCCTCGATGTGCGAGGCGTCCGACCACTTGACCACCGTCAGCCGTACGACGCTCCGCGCGCCGGCGCGCACATGTGGCGTCAGATCGAACTCGGCCGCCAGATGGGAGTCCTTGGAGACGCCGACGGGCCGCCCGTCCACGTGCACGAGGAGCACGCTCTCGGCGGCCCCGACCTGGAGCACGATCCGGCGTCCGGCCCACTCGGCGGGCACGTCCACCTCGCGCTCGTACAAGCCCGTGGGGTTGGCCGCGGGGGAGTGGGGCGGGTACTCGGGGAACGGCATCCGCACGTTCGTGTACTGCGGCAGGTCGTCGGTGCCCTGCACGGTCCAGGCCCCCGGCACGTAGGCCGAGGACCAGGAGCCGCCGACCGGCGCGTCCGGAGCGGGCAGCAACTGGAAGCGCCAGTCGCCGTCCAGGGGGAGTTCTCCGGAGCGCCGGTCGACGGCGTTCATGGGCAGCCTCCGCCAGGAGGTCACCTCAGGTGCCTCCCAGGGGCGCAAGGAGTTCAGGGGATCGTCCGTCATCCGCGCACGGCCCCCTTGGCGAGGTCACCGATGATCTGCTTGGCGCCGATGGCGAACACGATCAGCAGCGGGACGAGGGCGAGCAGGGCACCGGTCATCACGATGCCGTAGTCGGTCGTGCCGTGGGTGCCGTTGAGCTGGGACAGCGCGACCTGGAGGGTCACGTTGTCGGGGTTGGTGAGGGCGATCAGGGGCCAGGCGAAGTCGTTCCACTGGCCCATGAAGGTGAAGATGCCGAGGAAGGCCAGACCGGGGCGGACCACCGGCAGCGCCACGTGCCAGTACTGGCGGAGGAAGTTCGCGCCGTCCAGCTTGGAGGCGTCGAGCAGCTCGTCGTGGATGGCGGACTTCATGTACTGGCGCATCCAGAAGATGCCGAAGGCGTTGGCCGCGGCCGGCACGATCAGCGCGGTCATCGAGCCGATCCAGCCGATCTTCGCCATGATCACGAACTGCGGGATGACCGAGAGCTGCGCCGGCACCATGAAGATGACCATGAGCAGTCCGAACAGCACGTTCTTGCCCGGGAACTCGAACTTGGCGAAGACGAAGGCCGCGAGCGAGTCGAAGAGCAGGACGAGGAAGGTCACCGACACCGCGACCAGCAGCGAGTTCCACATCGATCCGAAGAAGTCGATGGCGTCGAAGAGGTTGCGGACGTTCTCCAGGAAGTGCGTGCCCGGCAGCAGCTTCGGCGGGTAGGAGAAGATCTCCGTCGAGCTGTGCGTCGACATGATCACGGCCCAGTAGAACGGGAAGGCCGAGAGCACGGTGCCGATGATCAGCGGGAGGTGCAGCGCGATCCCTCTGCGGAGGGATCCCTTGATGGCAGCCATGATGCGCGCCCTTCCTAGTCGCCGCGGCGCTGCACGAGGCGCCAGTTGATGATCGAGAAGAGGACGACGACGAGGAAGATGCCCCACGCCACCGCGGCGCCGTACCCGAAGTCGTTGTTGTCGAAGGTCTGCTGGAAGAAGTAGAGGACCATCGTCTGGCCCGAGTGGCCCGGACCGCCCGCGAACGTCGAGTCGTTGGACGAGGTCTGGAGCAGGACCTGTGGTTCGGAGAAGCTCTGCAGACCGGTGACCGTCGAGACGACGAGCACGAACAGCAGCGTGGGCCGCAGCAGGGGCAGCGTGATGCGGAAGAACGTCTGGACCGGGCCGGCGCCGTCCATGCGCGCCGCCTCGTACAGCTCGCCCGGGACGGTCTGGAGCCCGGCGAGGAAGATGATGGCGTTGTAGCCGGTCCACTGCCAGGTCATCAGGGCGGCGATGGTGACCTTGATGCCCCATGGCGTGTTCAGCCACGCGACCTGGTCGATCCCGACCGCGTGCAGGACGGCGTTCACCATGCCGGCGTTGGTGGAGAAGATCGAGCCGAAGACGATGGCGATCGCGACGACGGAGGTGACGTTCGGCAGGAAGTACGCGACGCGGTACAGGCCCTTGAACCGGACCGCCGAGTTGAGCATCACGGCCGTGACCATCGCCAGGAAGATCATGGGGAAGGTGGCCAGCGCCCAGATGATGATCGTGTTGCCGATCGAGTTCCAGAAGTCGCCGTCGCTCAGCAGGTACTGGTACTGCGAGAGCCCGGCCCACTCCATCGAGCCGAGGCCGTCCCAGCGGTGGAAGGACAGGTAGAGCGAGAAGCCGACCGGGAACAGGCCGAAGCCGAGGAAGATCAGATAGAAGGGGGAGATGGCGGCGTAGAGGTGCCAGTATTTGCGCAGGCCCTTCTTGGGCCGCGTGGGCGAGGGCTGGGCCACAGCGGGCGGAGTCTGCTCGAGGACGGCCATCAGTAGCTCACCCCCAGGTGCTTCGCGATGCGACGGCACTTGCTCATGGCGTCACTCCAGGCCTTCTTGGGGTCCTTGCCGAGGACGCCGACGTTCTTGATCTCGTCCTTGATGGGCTGCCCGAGCGCCACGTCGAACGGGCTGTTGTAGGCGACCACGATCTTCTGCGCGGCCGGCCCGAAGATGTCGGTCGTGACCTGGCCGCCGAAGAAGGGGTCGGGCTCCTGCATCTGCTTGAGGCCGTACGAGGCGGGCGTGGAGGGGAAGAGGCCCGCGTCGACGTAACCCTGCGCCTGGTTGGACGCGTTGAGGATCCAGGTGATGATCTCGAAGGCCTGCTCGGGGTCCCGGCACGCCTTGGTGATCGACAGGAACGAGCCGCCGTTGTTGGCGGGGCTCACGGGCATCTGCGCCACCCGCCACCTGCCCTTGGTCTTCGGCACGCCGCTCTTGATGTCGAAGCTGGCCCAGGAGGCGTTCAGCTGACTCGGCAGCTTGCCCTCCTGGATGGCCGACAACTGGTCCGGAGTACCGCTGACCAGGTCCGAGACGATCTTCCGCTGCTTGGCCTCCACGGCGAGCGCCCAGGCCCGGCGTACGTGTTCCTGGTCGCCGATGAAGTGGCGGTCCTTGTCGACGTACCGCTTCGCGCCCTGCTGCACGACGTTCTCGAAGACGGAGTTGATGTCGGTGAGGAGCTTGGCCCCCGAAACACGCTTGCCCAGCTGCACGCCCGCGTCGAAGAAGCTCTCCCAGGTGTTCAGCTGCTTCGACACGTCGTCGGGTTCGTACGGCAGTCCCGCTTTGCGGAAGACCTCGTACTGGTAGTAGTGCGCGACCGGCCCGCAGTCGATCGGGAAGCCGACCATCGTGCCGTCGTCGGCGATGCCCTGGTCCCACTTCCAGGACAGGTACTGGCTCCTGTACTTCTCCGCCCCCAGCGTCCGCAGGTCGATGAACTGGTCCGCGTTCGGCAGGTAGGCGGCCATGTCCTCGCCCTTGAGCCCCGCGATGTCGGGGATGTGGGCCCGGCCGGTGATGGTGGTGATGAGCTTGGAGCGGTACTGGCCGCCGATCTGGATGGCGTCCAGGCTCACGGAGCTGTCGTAGCGGGCCCTGGCGTTCTTCACGACGGTGTCGCTCAGACCGCCGCTCCAGTACCACAGGACCATGTTCCGGCCGGTCGAACCGGTCGGGACGGCACAGCCGGTGGCCAGGCCGCCGAGTGCCGTGGCGGCTGTACCGCCCAGGCCGGCGCGGAGCAGGCCTCTTCGTGAGAGCCGCACAGCTCCCACCGCCTTTCGGATCTTTTCGGGACGTGCATGGGGGAGGGCTTGCGTGGGAGTTGCGGGGTCAGTGCTGCCGTGCGGCGTCGGACGGGGGGACGGGGGAGTGCGCGGACTGCGGGGTGTCCGGGGAGGCCGGGGAGATCGGCGGGTGCTCGGCCGACGGGGTCTTCGAGGTGCCCGGGGCCTGCTCGGCCGGCGGGGTGTCCGGGGCCTGCTCCGCCGACGGGATGTTTGGGGAGGTCAGGGCGTGCTCGGTCGGCGGGGTGTCCGGGGAGGTCGGCGGGTGTTCGGCCGGCGGGGTCTTCGAGGTGCCCGGGGCGTGCTCGGCCGACCGGGTCCTCGGGGTGCCCGGCGCGTGCTCGGACCCTGGAGCCACCGGCGCGAGGAGTGCCGGCCGGACCGGCGGGGTGACCGGCGCGTAGTGGACCGGGGGGCCCGCGTCCGCCGGGATCCGGTCGGCCAGGAATCCGTACGCCCGCTTCAGGTCGGGGTCCGTCAGCGAGCGCCACCACCGGTCCACCCCGTACCAGCCCGGGGCGGCCAGGGCCCCGCCGTGATGCCGTACGGAAAGACCCGCGGCGAGGACGGCGAACCGCAGCCGTTCCTCCAGCGGCCAGCCGCCGAGCGAGGCCGCGACGAAGCTCGCGCCGAACACGTCACCCGCGCCCGTGGCGTCGAGGACGTCGACGGCCAGGGCCGGCACGTCCGCGTACTCGCCGGTGATCTGGTCGACGGCGACCGCGCCGTCCCCGCCCCGCGTGACCACGGCCACCGGCACCAGCTCGGAGAGCGTGCCGAGGGCCGCCACCGCGCTGTCGGTGCGGGTGTAGGCCATCGCCTCGGTCTCGTTGGGAAGGAAGGCGTGGCACAGGGCCAGCTGGTCGAGGAGGTCGGTGGACCACACCTGGGTGGGGTCCCAGCCGACGTCCGCGTAGATCTGCGTGCCGCTCGCGGCGGCCTTGGAGAGCCAGGCGCGCGGCTCGGCCTCCAGGTGCACCAGGGCGGTGCGGGCCTCGGGCGGGTCGCCCATCAGCGCGTCCTGGGAGTACGGCGGTTCCTGGCCGTGGGTGACCAGTGCCCGGTCGTCACCGTGGGCGAGGGCGACGGTGACGGGGGTGTGCCAGCCGTCCGCGACGCGTGAGAGCGAGAGGTCGACGCCCTCCTGACCCGCGAGGATCTCCTGGCAGTAGGCGCCGTAGAAGTCGTCGCCGAAGACCGTGGCCAGGGAGGTGCGCAGGCCGAAGCGGGACGCGGCGACCGCCAGGTTGGCGATGCCGCCGGGGCCGCAGCCCATGCCGGCCGTCCAGATCTCCTCGCCCGGCGTGGGCGGCTTTCCCAGGCCCGTCAGGACGAGGTCGTAGAAGAGCAGCCCGGTGAGCAGCACCTCGGGCCGGTCGTCGTCCACGTGAGCGCCTCTCGTCAAAACACGTCAATTTCGATGACGGGAATCGTGCGCCGCTCGGCGAGATTGGTCAATACCCAAGCAGAACTGAGCATAGAAATGATTGAAGATGACGAGTAGTGTTCACGGCGTGCTGGCTGAACGACGACACCAACTCATCCTGCGGGCCCTGCGCTCAGGCGGTCCCGCGGCCGTGACGGATCTCTCCGAGCAACTCGGTGTGAGCCCCGCCACCATCCGGCGTGATCTCGTCAAGCTGGAGGAGGACGGGCTGCTCACCCGGGTCCATGGCGGCGCGCGCGCCGAGGAGGGCGACCAGCCCTTCGCTGAGGTCGCCGAGGTCCGGGTGGCGGAGAAGGACGCCATAGCCGCCCGGGCGGCCGCGCTGATCGCCGACGGCCAGTCCGTGCTGCTCGACATCGGCACCACCGCGTACCGCCTGGCCCGGCAGCTGCACGGCCGCCGGCTCACCGTGATCACCAGCAACCTGGTGGTCTACGAGGAGCTCGCCGACGACGAGGGCATCGAGCTGGTGCTGCTCGGCGGCATGGTCCGCCGCGAGTACCGCTCCCTGGTCGGTTTCCTCACCGAGGACAACCTCCGCCAGCTGCACGCCGACTGGCTCTTCCTCGGCACCAGTGGAGTGCGCCCCGGTGGGCAGGTGATGGACACGACGGTCGTCGAGGTGCCGGTCAAGCGGGCCATGATCAAGGCGAGCGAGAGGACCGTCCTGCTCGCCGACACGGCCAAGTTCCCGGGCACGGGCATGGCGAAGGTCTGCGGCCCGGAGGACCTGGACGTGGTGGTGACGAACGCGCCGGTCGACGTCGCGACGCGGGCCGCCTTCGAGGAGGCCGGAGTCGAGGTCGTGGTGGCGGGAAAGGCTCAGACGTGAAGCCTGTCCCCTCGGCACCGGTCGGGTCGACACCGGCCCGGGGGCTTGGAACAAGTGCAAGGAGACAGCGCGTGACCGGTTCTCGCGACGCGCTGTGCGGAGATCATTCGTCCCAGCCTGAACGCCGGGGCAGCTTTGGAGGAACCCGGTGAAACTGACGATTCTTGGCGGCGGCGGCTTCCGGGTCCCGCTCGTGTACGGCGCGCTGCTCACCGACCGGGCCGAGGGCCGGGTGACCGAGGTGGTCCTGCACGACCTGGACGCGGGCCGGCTCTCCGCGGTCGGCCGGGTCCTCGCCGAACAGGCGGCCACCGTCCCCGACGCCCCCACGGTGACCACCACGACCGACCTCGACGAGGCCCTGCGCGGTGCCGACTTCGTCTTCTCGGCGATCCGCGTCGGCGGTCTGGAGGGCCGTGCCGACGACGAGCGGGTGGCCCTCGCGGAGGGCGTCCTCGGCCAGGAGACGGTCGGCGCGGGCGGCATCGCCTACGGCCTGCGCACGGTCCCGGTGGCCGTGGACATCGCCCGGCGCGTGGCCCGCCTCGCCCCCGACGCCTGGGTCATCAACTTCACCAACCCGGCGGGCCTGGTCACCGAGGCCATGTCCCGCCACCTCGGCGACCGTGTCATCGGCATCTGCGACTCCCCGGTCGGCCTCGGCCGCCGTATCGCGCGCGTGCTCGGCGCCAATCCCAACGAGGCCTGGATCGACTACGTCGGCCTCAACCACCTCGGCTGGGTCCGCGGTCTGACGATCGCCGGCCGGGACGAGCTGCCCCGGCTGCTAGCCGACCCCGATCTGCTCGGCTCCTTCGAGGAGGGCAAGCTCTTCGGCGTCGACTGGCTCCAGTCCCTCGGCGCGATCCCCAACGAGTACCTGCACTACTACTACTTCAACCGCGAGGCCGTCCGCGCCTACCAGCACGCCGAGAAGACCCGCGGCGCCTTCCTCGCCGACCAGCAGGCGCGGTTCTACGACGAGGTCGGCGCTCCCGGCGCGAAGGCGCTGGACGTCTGGGACCGCACGCGCGCCGAGCGCGAGGCCACCTACATGTCCGAGAACCGGGAGACGGCCGGTGCCGGAGAACGCGACGCCGACGATCTCTCCGGCGGCTACGAGAAGGTCGCCCTCGCCCTGATGCGGGCCATCGCCCGCGACGAGCGCACCACGCTGATCCTCAACGTCCGCAACCAGGGCACGCTGTCCGTGCTCGACCACGATGCCGTCATCGAGGTGCCCTGCCTCGTCGACGCCAACGGCGCCCACCCGGTCTCCGTCGCACCGCTGCCCGACCACGCCACCGGACTGGTCTGCTCGGTCAAGGCGGTCGAGCGGGAGGTGCTGGCCGCCGCCGAGTCCGCCTCGCGCGCGACCGCGGTGAAGGCCTTCGCGCTGCACCCCCTTGTCGACTCCGTCAATGTGGCCCGCAAGCTGGTCGAGGGCTACACCTCGGTGCATCCCGGGCTCGCGTACCTTAAGTAGCGTCCATTTCTTAGAAAGCGCTTTCCCTACGCCTGTCGGCCCCACCAGCTCGCTCTCCCCCTCCCTGGAGACCCTTCATGCACGACGAACGCCGCCGTATCGAGGAGCGCGTCCAGCGCGCCCACGACCAGCGCATCAAGTCCGCGATCTACGCGGCCACCGTCCCCTTCGAGGTCGAGGCCTGGCAGGCGCCGGGCGAGCCGGTCTCCTTCGAGGAGGCCGCGGCCGCCCGCTACACGCCCTTCGCGATGGACACCCCCTGGGGTCCGCCCTGGGGAACCACCTGGTTCCGGATGCGCGGCCGGGTGCCCGCCGAGTGGGCCGGAAAGCGCGTCGAGGCGGTGATCGACCTCGGCTTCGTCGGCGACTGGCCCGGCAACCAGGCCGAGGCCCTGGTCCACCTCGCCGACGGACGCCCCCTGAAGGCCGTCAACCCGCTCAACCAGTACGTCCCGATCGCCAACCCGGCGACCGGCGGCGAGGAGATCGACTACCTGGTCGAGGCCGCCTCCAACCCGGACATCCTCAAGGACAACTTCTCGAAGATCACGCCGATGGGCGACAAGCTCACGGCCGGCTCCGCGCCCCTCTACACCTTCCAGCGCGCCGATCTCGCCGTCCTCGACGAGGAGGTCTTCCACCTCGACCTGGACCTCCAGGTGCTGCGCGAGCTCATGGTCCACCTCGCCGAGCACGAGCCCCGCCGGCACGAGATCCTGCACGCCCTGGACCGGGCCATGGACGTCCTCGACCTGGACGACGTCTCCGGCAGCGCGGCGGCGGTCCGCGAGGTGCTCGCGCCCGTCCTCGCCAAGCCGGCCCACGCGAGCGCGCACACGGTCTCCGGCGTCGGTCACGCCCACATCGACTCCGCCTGGCTCTGGCCCATCCGCGAGACCAAGCGCAAGACGTCCCGCACCTTCTCCAACGTCACGGCGCTCGCCGACGAGTACGACGACTTCATCTTCGCCTGCTCCCAGGCCCAGCAGTACGAGTGGGTCCGCGACAACTACCCGCACGTCTGGGCCCGTATCCAGGACTCGGTGAAGAAGGGCCAGTGGGCCCCGGTCGGCGGCATGTGGGTCGAGGCCGACGGCAACCTGCCCGGCGGCGAGGCCATCGCCCGCCAGCTCATCCACGGCAAGCGGTTCTTCATCGAGCACTTCGGCGTCGAGACCAAGGGCGTCTGGCTGCCGGACTCCTTCGGCTACACCGCCGCCTACCCGCAGCTCGCCAAGCTGGCCGGCAACGACTGGTTCCTCACCCAGAAGATCTCCTGGAACCAGACCAACAAGTTCCCCCACCACACCTTCTGGTGGGAGGGCATCGACGGCACCCGGATCTTCACCCACTTCCCGCCGGTCGACACCTACAACGCCCGCTTCAGCGGTGAGGAGATGGACCGCGCGGTCCGCAACTACAACGAGAAGGGCGGCGGGACGCGCTCCCTGGCCCCCTTCGGCTGGGGCGACGGCGGTGGCGGCCCCACCCGCGAGATCATGGAGCGGGCCAGGCGCCTCGCCGACCTGGAGGGCTCGCCCAAGGTCGTCGTCGAGCACCCCGACGAGTTCTTCGCCAAGGCCCGCGAGGAGTACCCCGACGCCCCGGTCTGGGTCGGCGAGCTCTACCTCGAGCTGCACCGCGCCACCTACACCTCGCAGGCCCGCACCAAGCAGGGCAACCGGCGCTCCGAGCACCGGCTGCGCGAGGCCGAGCTGTGGGCGACGACGGCCGCGCTGCACGCGTCGGGCTACTCGTACCCGTACGACAAGCTCGACCGCCTGTGGAAGACGGTCCTGCTGCACCAGTTCCACGACATCCTGCCGGGCTCCTCGATCGCCTGGGTGCACCGCGAGGCGGAGGCCGAATACGCCCGCGTGGCCGAGGAGTTGGAGGCGCTGACCGCCGAGGCGGTGGCCGCGCTGGGCGCCGGCGGCACCCGGGTCTTCAACACCAGCCCGTTCGACCGTTCCGAGGTGGTGCGCACCGGCGACCAGGCTCTGGCGTACGTGGAGGTGCCCGCGAACGGCAGCGCGCCGCTGTCCGACGCCGAGCCCGCGCAGCCGGTCCGGGTCGCCGGTCGCGTCCTCGACAACGGTCTGGTGCGGGTGGAGGTGGCGGAGGACGGCACGCTGTCGTCCGTCCTCGATCTGCGGGCCGGCCGGGAGGTGCTGGGCGACAAGGGCAACCTGCTCCGCCTGCACACCGACCTGCCGAACTACTGGGACGCCTGGGACATCGACAAGCACTACAACAACCGGTACACGGATCTGCTCGAGCCCACGTCGGTCGAGGTCGTCTCCAAGGACCCGCTGCTGGGTGCGATCCGCGTGACGCGGGCCTTCGGCAAGGGCTCGACGATCACCCAGACCATCACCCTGCGCGCCGGCAGCCCCCGGATCGACTTCGAGACCGAGATCGACTGGCACGAGGCCGAGAAGATCCTCAAGGCCGCCTTCCCGGTGGACGTCCGGGCCGCGCACTCCTCCGCGGAGATCCAGTTCGGCCACATCCAGCGCCCCACGCACACCAACACCAGCTGGGAGGCGGCCCGCTTCGAGGTCTCCGGCCACCGCTGGGTGCACGTCGGCGAACCGGGCTACGGCGTCGCCGTGCTGAACGACTCCACCTACGGCCACGACGTCTCCCGTACCGTCCGGGAGGACGGCGGTACGACGACCACGGTCCGGCTCAGCCTGGTCCGCGCCCCGCGCATCCCGGACCCGGAGGCCGACCAGGGCACGCACCGCTTCACCTACTCGCTGCTGCCCGGCGCGAGCATCGAGGACACCGTCGCCGAGGGCTACTCCCTCAACCTCCCGCTCCGGGTGGCGGACGCGGCCGGTGCCCCCGAGCCGGTCGTCTCGGTCGACGGCGAGGGCGTGACCGTCGAGGCGGTCAAGCTCGCCGACGACGGGTCCGGTGACGTCGTGGTCCGGCTGTACGAGTCGGGCGGCGGCCGCGCCCGGGGCGTGCTGCGCACCGGGTTCCCGCTCGCCGGCGCCCAGGTCACCGACCTGCTGGAGCGCCCGCTGGAGGACGAGACGGCCGAGGTCACCGACGGCGGTGTGCCGGTCTCGCTGCGGCCGTTCCAGGTGCTGACGCTCCGACTGCGCAGGGGGTGACCCGGTGCCGATGCAACCCTGGTTCACCGACGCCAAGTTGGGGATCTTCATCCACTGGGGCATCTACGCCGTGGACGGCGTCCAGGAGTCCTGGTCGTTCTACGACGACATCGTCCCGCACGATCAGTACATGTCCCAGCTGGAGCGTTTCACGGGGGCGAAGTACGACCCCCGTGAGTGGGCCGGCCTGTTCGCCCGGGCCGGCGCCAGGTACGCCGTGCTGACGACCCGTCACCATGACGGCGTGGCCCTGTGGGACACGGAGTACGGCGACCTGAACCTCGGCAAGGACTACGTCGGCCCCTACGCCGAGGCCCTGCGCGAGAAGGACCTCAAGGTCGGCTTCTACTACTCCCACTCCGACTGGAACCACCCCGACTACGCCTCCACGCGCAAGCCGGGCCGCCCGCCGGAGCAGGAGGACAACCGCTACTCCGAGGTCGCGGCCGAGTTCGAGGACCTGGACGCCTGGGAGCGGTTCATCGCCTACCGCGACGGCCAGATCCGCGAACTCGCCTCCCGCTACCGGCCCGACCTGATGTGGTTCGACGGCGAGTGGGACCGCAGCGAGGAGCAGTGGCGCATCCCCGAACTCGCCGCGCTCATACGGTCGTACGTGCCGGACGTCGTCTTCAACGCGCGCATGCTCAGCGAGGGCGACTACGCCACCCCCGAACAGGGCGCTCCCATCGAACCGCCCGACGGTCCCTGGGAGTTGTGCCTGACGATCAACGACTCCTGGGGGTACCAGCACCAGGACCACCACCACAAGTCGCTCGCCCAGCTGATCCGCTACTTCACCGAGACCATCGGCGGGGGCGGCAATCTGCTGCTCGACGTCGGCCCGATGGAGGACGGCACCATCCCCGAGCCCCAGGTGGAGCGCCTGGAGGGGCTTGGGGAGTGGATCCGCAAGCACTCCGAGGCCGTGTACGGGACCGTGCGCGGGCTGCCCGCCGGGCACCACTACGGACCCAGCACGCTCTCCGCGGACCGCCGCGCGCTGTACCTGGTGCTCTTCGACGCACCCCGCGCCGAAGTGGGTCTCCGGGGCCTGGTCACCCCGGTCCGCAGGGTCACGGTCCTGGGCACCGGTAAGGAACTGGGCCACCAGGTGGTCGGCGGACTCCACGAGGCCGTGGGCACCGTGTGGATCGACCCGCCCGCCGAGGCCGACCTCGATCCGTACGCCACGGTGCTCAAGGTGGAACTGGACGGGGAAGCGGAGCTGTACCGGGGGGCGGGCCGGTTCTGAGGCTCCTCGCCCGTGGTCCCGTGAGGCGGGGGCACCGGACCCGGAATTGACCCATGATTCCGGCCGGAAAATGCCCCCCGCCATCGGTCGGTCGGGTCCGTAACGTCGTAGGCATGACGACGACGAAGAACGACGAGACCGCGCAGACCACGGACTTCACCCCGGTCCTCACCCGCGCCGCCGACGCCGAGACGACCCGTGACCCCAGCAGTGTGATGACGCTCCTCGCGGACTCCGACCACACCGGCGGGCGGCTCACCGGCTACCGGTCGACCTTCGCCGAGGGCGCGGTCGGCGCGCCCGCGCATCTGCACACCAGGGCCTCGGAGATGTTCTTCGTGATCGAGGGGGCGCTCCAGGTGCTGGTGGGCGAGGAGATCACCGTCCTGGAGGCGGGCGACTTCCTCGTGGTGCCGCCGCACACCCCGCACGCCTTCGCGGCCGCGCCCGGCAGGACGGCCGACGTGCTGTTCGTCTTCACGCCGGGCGCGGGCCGCTTCGACTACCTGCGACTGCTCGGCCGGGTGATGCGCGGCGAGGCCGATCCGCAGGAGATCAAGGACTCCTCGGAGCGGTTCGACAACCACTACGTCGACAGCCCGGTGTGGCGCGAGGCGCTCGCGGCGCGGGGCTGAGAGACAGCGGGAGGTCCCCGGCAGCCGCACGGCGGCGCCGGGGACCTCGTGCGTCCTCAGCCGGTGAAGTCGGCCGTGATCGAGCTGAACTGCCAGTTGCTCTGGCTGATGCCGGAGCAGTTGCTGACGACTCCGCCGCCCGGGCACGGCCGGTCGCGGTTGACCGACCAGAAGGCGAGCCGGGCGATGTGATGGGAGTTCGCCCAGTCACGGATCTGGGTCCAGATCGCCGGGGTCGTGTTCTCCTGCTGGTCGGAGAGGCCGTTCATGCCGGAGATGCCGATGTGGGAGTACGCGGTGGCGTCGTCCCAGCCGAAGGTGGACTTCAGCTTGGCCTTCAGCCCCTCCGTGGCGTTCACGGTGCTGCCGTACATGTCGGAGCCGCCGCCGAAGTCGAACGGCATGATGGTGAAGACGTCGATGTTCGCGCCCAGCGACTGCGCCTGCTCGATGAGCCGGTTGCCGTAGTAGGTCGGGCCGGTGGTCGAGGTGCCGAAGGTGACGATGGTCTTCAGGCCCGGGTTGTTGGCCTTGACCGTCTTCAGCGCGGTCAGGATCCTCGCCTGCACGGCCTCGTTCTCGAACTCGTCGCTGTTCTCGATGTCCATGTCGATCGCCTTGAGCGAGTAGGCGTCGATCACCTTCTGGAGTGCGGCCGCGAGGGCGCTCGCGGAGGAGCAGTTGGCGCCGAGCTTGCTGCCCTGCCAGCCGCCGAACGACGGGACGATGTCACCTCCGGCGGCCCGGATCTGGTTGATGGCGGTCTGGTCGACACCGCCGGTCAGCGGCCGGGTGGAGTCCCAGGCGGGGTTGCAGCCACCGGAGTCCAGCACGAACGCCATCGTGAACCACTTGACGCCGGTCGCGCTCATCACCGTGCTCGGGCTCGGCGGATCGCCCCAGCCCTCGTACAGATACGGCGCGGCCTGCTTGAAGCCGGTGCCGCCCCCGCCGCCCGCGTCGGTCGTCACGCTCACGGAGTTGGAGGCCCCGGAGGTGTTCCCGGCCGCGTCGCGCGCCTTGACGGTGAAGGTGTACGCCATGCTCGGCGAGAGACCGCTGACGGTGGCGGACGTCCCGGAGACGGTGAGGACGTTGTTGGAGCCGCTGTAGATGTCGTAGCCCGTGACGCCCACGTTGTCCGTCGAGGCGTTCCACTTCAGGGACACGCTGGACGACGTCTTGCCCGTGGTGGCGAGTCCGGTCGGCGCGCTCGGCGCCTGCGTGTCCGAACCGCCGCCCCCGCCGGGCCCGTCGAGGCTGATGTCGTCGGCGTAGTAGGTGCCCTGGGCGTACCAGCCGTGGACGTAGACGGTGGCGCTGGTCTGCGAGGCGCCGGTGGTGAAGGTCGTGGTGAGTTGGCTGTACGCCGACGGGGAGGTCGTCCATGTGGAGGCGCCGCCGTCCACGCCGAGGTAGACGTAGGAGCCGCGCACCCAGCCGCTGAGGCTGTAGGTCGTGTTCGGCTGGACGGCGACGGTCTGGCTGCACTGGGCGTTGTCGCTCGAACTCACCGCGCCCTGAAGGGCTTTGGCGCCTCCGTGCACGGGCGAGGAGACGACCGAGCCGAGGTTGCCGGTGCACGTCCAGGGGGAGAGGTTCCCGGATTCGAAGCCGGGGTTGGTCAGGACGTTGGCCGCCTGGGCCGTGCCGGGCAGAGCGACGGCACCGGCGAGCGCGAGGGCTGCGGTGCCGAGCAGAGCGAGAAGTCTGGAACGTCTGAGTGGGTTGCGCACGCGATCTCCCTGAAGAAATGGGGGTGTTCGGGAGTGCAGAAAGCTGCAGGGGAGTGCAGCGGGGGTGCGCAACCAAGTTGGTATGGACCAATCGACCTGTCAAGACAACTGACGGAAGTTGAACCTGCCCAGGGGCGCGGGGAACTGCGCGACAAGCCACAGACGACCCGCGCCCGGCAGACAACCTAAAGCGGCAGTACCTGACCCGCCGCCTGAACAACAACAGGCTCAGCAGCCGCAGGCGCGGGCACCGCGGGCAACGGCTCGGAAACCTCCCGCTGAGCCGGAATCGACACCGGCCGCAACTGCCTGAGCCCCGACACCACCGTGTAGTCCTGCCCCAGGAACGGCGGCTCGATCACCCCGGTGTCCTCACCGAGCGCCAACTGCACAGCGGCCCAAGGCACGTTGACCCCGCACAGCGAGAGCTGGTGCAGCCCGCCCGCGGGCCGCGTGTTGACGTCCATGAGCACGGGCCGGTCACCGAACATCCGGAACTGGATGTTGGACAGGTAGTGCAGCCCGAACCCCTCGGCGACCAGCCGTGCCGGCTCCAGCCACTGCTCGTCCTGCGTGAACCCGCGCCGCCGCCCGTTCTTCGTGCGGCCGATCGCCAGCCGCACCCGGTTGTCGGGACCGGTGAGCGTGTCCACCGACACCTCCGGCTGCTCGAGACGCGGCATGACCAGCCAGTCCACCCGCTCCTCGGCCTCCTTCAGCGCCTCCACGACCATGTCGAGCGACACGTAGGGGCCCGGGAAGCCGTTGAGCTGCGCGAGCGAGAAGGGTGCGCGTGTGATGATCCGGAAGCCGACCCCGCCCGCGCCGGACGCGGGCTTGAAGCAGGCCTTGTGACCGCCGGCCTCCAGTTCCTCCACGGCCGCGACCAGCTCGTCCGCGGTCCGCACCCGCCACCACGGCGGCACCGGAACGCCGACCGCCTGGACCGCCTCGTAGGCGACGACCTTGTCATGGAAGACGGCGACGGCCTCCGGCGGCGGTGCGAGCAGCGCCGTACCGATCGCGGCGAAGTCGGCACGATGGGCGACGATCGCCGCCTGGTGCAGGCGGGGCACGAACACGTCGATGCCGCGCCGCTGGCACTGGTCGAGGGCGAACTCGACATAGCCGGCCGGGGACAGTCCCTCCGGCTCCAGCTCGGCGGTGTCCGCGGCGGCCAGCACGGGCGAGTCGGCGTCTCCGTGCGTCGCATGGATCTCGACGGCTCTGGCGCTGGGATTTCGCCGCAACTGATCCATGAAGAACACGTTCTCCGCGTACGTGCGGTTGAGCCAGACGCGTACGCGAGAGAGCATGCAGGCCGCCTTTCGGGTTTGCGGGCAGGGCGAAGCAGGCCCGTGCCCGGGCAGGGTGGTTGGAGGGTCACCAAACAGCCCCTTGCGAAGGGGAAGTTTTCAGAGCGGTGGTGGTGGGGCGATCATACGGCTTTCCGGAGGGCACGCGTGCAACACCCGTGTTACGGAATTTCCGATCATGAAACTCCGCCGCCCGGGCCACTCTTGTACCAGGAAAACAAATGTGATCTCGTGGTCCCACCCGCGTGCTCGGAGGGGGCGAGAGGTGACGTCTACGGCCGGTGGTGCGGCCCAGCTGCTGGCCATCAGTGACCTGCACATCGGATATCCCGAGAACCGCTCCCTCGTCGAGCGGATGCGCCCCGACACCGACGACGACTGGCTCCTGGTGGCCGGTGACGTGGCCGAGACCGTCGCCGACGTCCGCTGGGCCCTGCAGACCCTCGCCGGCCGTTTCCGTCAGGTCGTCTGGGCCCCCGGCAACCACGAACTGTGGACCCATCCGAAGGACACCGTCACCCTGCGCGGGGTCGCCCGCTACGAGCACCTCGTCCAGATGTGCCGGGAACTCGGCGTCCTCACCCCCGAGGACCCCTATCCCGTCTGGGACGGCCCCCGCGGTCCCGTCGCCGTCGCCCCGCTGTTCCTGCTGTACGACTACACCTTCCTGCCGCCCGGCTGCACCACCAAGGAGCAGGGCCTCGAGTACGCGCACGGCACCGGCATCGTCTGCAACGACGAGTTCCTGCTGCACCCCGACCCCTACCCGTCCCGCGAGGCCTGGTGCCGGGCCCGGGTCGCCGAGACCGAGCGCAGACTCGCCGCGCTCCCCGACGACCTGCCCACGGTCCTGATCAATCACTACCCGCTGGACCGGCACCCGACGGACGTCCTGTGGTACCCCGAGTTCGCGATGTGGTGCGGCACCACGCTGACCGCCGACTGGCACCGCAGGTTCCGCGTCGAGACCATGGTCTACGGCCATCTGCACATCCCGCGGACCACCTGGCACGAGGGCGTCCGCTTCGAGGAGGTGTCGGTGGGCTACCCGCGGGAGTGGCGCAAGCGGCCGGAGCCGCCCGGACGGCTGCGCCGGATCGTGCCCAGGGAGGTCGGCGCACTGTGATCGAGGAACTCCTGCCGGACTCGGTGGTGGCCGTCGAGGTCCACGGTCACGACGAGCCGGCGAACATCACGCTGTACCCCGAGGAAGCCGCGCTCGTCGCCTCGGCGGTCCCCAAACGCCGACGTGAGTTCACCGTCGTGCGGGCCTGCGCCCGCCGGGCCATGGAGAAGCTCGGGGTGCCGCCGCAGCCGGTCCTGCCCGGGGAACGCGGCGCCCCGCGGTGGCCGGCGGGCCTCACCGGCAGCATGACCCACTGCGACGGCTACTGCGCCGCCGCCCTGGTCCGCACCGCCGACCTGGCCTCCCTCGGCATCGACGCCGAACCCCACGGACCGCTCCCGGAAGGCGTGCTGGAGAGTGTCTCCCTGCCGGGGGAACGGGTCAGGCTGCGGGAACTCGCCGTGACGTACCCCGCGGTCCACTGGGACCGGTTGCTGTTCAGCGCCAAGGAGTCCGTCTACAAGGCGTGGTTCCCGCTCACCGGCAAGTGGCTGGACTTCGCCGAGGCCGACATAGAGATCCTCGTCGACCCCGCACGGCCCTCCGGAGGCGCTCTGCGCGCCGAACTCCTCGTCCCCGGCCCGCTGGTGGGCGGCGAGCGCCGCGGTGTCCTCGAGGGCCGCTGGATGGTCCAGGGCGGCCTGGTCGCCACATCGATGACCGTGCCGCACGCCTGAGCGCGCGGCGCGGGTCGAATGTCTAGGACTCCGGTGGACACCAGCTCTGCAGCAGCCTGAAGAACGCCTCCTCGTTGCCCGCGAGGCCCGCGTCCGCCAGGGCCTGTTCGGCCTCGGCGAGGACCGCCGGCGGGACGACCGGTGGTCGGGCGGTGTCGGGTGGGCCGGCCGCGGTGTCGAAGGCGGCTCGGACCGTGTGCAACAGCCGCAGATAGGCCTGGACGGCGGTGCGCTCACGGTCGGTCAGTACGGCGGTGGGCATCGGCGGCTCTCCCCAAGTCGGCGTCGGTCGCACCCCCGGCCGGGGCGCGTCGGTTCGCAGCCCGTACGGGCGTGCATCTCCAGCTTGCCGTCCACCACTGACAATCCGGCTTGCGCGCCCCTGCGTTCGCCCGCTTAGCGGAGGCGAAACCTCCCCGAAACCACTGGTGGGAAAGCAGTCCTACGCTGGGAGGGAGGGCTTTCGGCCGCCTTGATCCGCGGCCGGGTGAACGGGAGGCGAGCATGGTCGACGACCCGCGCCGGCGCCCGGTGCGCGCCGTCCGGCTGCGCTCGGTGGGCGAGGCGGAACTGGAGTTGCAGTACCGCGTGGTGCACGGTTACCGCCGTGCCTTCCGCATGGCGGGCACGGGCCCGCCGCTCGTCCTCATCCACGGCATCGGTGACTCCTCGGCGACCTGGGCCGAGCTGATTCCCGACCTCGCCCGCACCCACACCGTCATCGCCCCCGACCTGCTCGGTCACGGCGACTCCGACAAGCCGCGGGCCGACTACTCGGTGGCCGCGTACGCCAACGGCGTCCGTGATCTGCTCACCACCCTGAACATCGAGTCGGCCACCCTGGTCGGGCACTCACTGGGCGGGGGAGTGGCCATGCAGTTCGCCTACCAGTTCCCCGAGCGCACCGAGCGGCTCATCCTGGTCAGCGCCGGCGGTGTGGGCCGCGAGGTCAACCCCGTGCTGCGGCTGGTCTCCCTGCCCGGCGCCCACCTCATGCTGTCCTCGCTGCGGCTGCCCGGCATGCGGCTCCAAGTGGGCCTCGGCATCCGCCTGATGAAGCTCCTGGACACCGACCTCGGCCAGGACGCCCCGGATCTGCTCAACCTCGTCGACGCGCTCCCGGACGAGACCTCCCGCAACGCCTTCATCCGCACCCTGCGCGCGGTCGTCGACTGGCGTGGCCAGGTCGTCACCATGCTCGACCGCTGTTACCTCACCGAGGGCATGCCGACCATGCTGCTGTGGGGCGACCGGGACAGCGTGGTACCCGTCCGGCACGCCTTCGGGGCGCACGAGGCGATGCCGGGCAGCCGCCTGGAGATCTTCGAGGGCGCCGGTCACTTCCCGTTCCACAGTGATCCCACGCGGTTCGTCTCGCTGGTCGAGGAGTTCACGGCGACCACGGCTCCGGCGGACTGGAGCCGTGACCACTGGAGGCAACTGCTCCGGGACGGCGGCCCCGGCACCTCGCGGGCACGGCGCGGGGAGCGTGATCTGAGGGAGGCGAGCGAACGCAGCGCGACGTGACGTCGGGGCGGGGCTCAGCCCTGTGGGCCCAGATAGCCCAGCGACGCCTCGATCCGTCCCGCCAGACGGTCCCGCTGCACCGGCCCTCGCAGCGACGAACCGGCCAGCCAGGTCCGGCACTTGCTGGCCAGTAACAGGCCGAAGCTCTCCGCCTCCCCCTCGTCGTCGAGCTCGAAGCGGCTACGGGCGGCCACCTTGCGGACCGTGGCCTGGAGATCGGCGTCGTCGCTGAGGAGGCGGGCGGCGACCGCGGCGCCCTCGACGTGGTGGGAGCAGTGGCCGGCGTTCATGTGCCACAGCTCGTGGCCGAGGATCACCAACTGGTGGTCCGGGGCGGTGCGTTCCTCGATCACCACGAGATCCTGGTCGGCCATGTCGAGCCACAGCCCGCTGGCCGTGCCGGGCGGGAAGGGCGCCGTACGGAAGTGGACCGGGCGGCCCCGGCGTCTGCTCATCGCGTCGCACAGGGCGCCGTAGAGGTCCTCGGGCCGTGCCGGGGCGTCGAGTTCCAGCTCCGCCACCAACTCGCCGCTCAGACGGCGCATGTGCTTACCGATGCCCACAGTTGTCTCCCGGATCAGGACTCGGGCCGCTTGACGCTCTCCAGGAGCATGTCCAGCCACTCGGCGACCTTGTCACGGTGCTGGTCGGTGGGCAGCTGCGCGGCCCGCCAGGCGATCCCGCGGACGCCGTGGTCCTGGAGCAGCCGCTCCAACGGGTCGCGGGCGGCCGCGGCGGCCTCCCGCTCCCGGTCGGCGAGCTTGTGCAGGAGCTCCTGCTCGGTGTGCTGGAGCGCACCCGCGAGCGCCTCGGGGTCCTCGGCCGTCAAAAACCCGGCGTGCACCCGGAAGAACCGCTGGATGGCGTCGCAGTGCTCCATGGTGGGGCGCCGGTCGCCGTTGATCAGGGCACCCGCCTGCTGCCGGGACATGCCCGCGCCGTCGGCGATCTCCTGCTGGGTGTACTTGCGCCCGTTGGGCTTGAGCCGGGTGCGCCGCAACAGGTCGAGCCGCTGCAGGAACCGCGCCTGGACGTCCGGTTCACCCGCCGGGCGCCCGCTCAGCAGGGCCTTGACCACGGGCTCGGGGACACCGGAGGCGACCGACAGCCGACCGGTGTCGAAGACCTGCGCATGCGGCACGCCGAGCCGGTCGGAGAGTGCGGTGACGCGGGCGACGACGGCCGTCAGCACGACCGTTGCCGCGTCGTCCGGGCTCTCGAAGCCATCCGACACCGACAGATCTCCTACGTCTCTCACCCGACTGGTCACAGGCGGTCGCCGTGAACTTCCCGGAGAGTAGCCCGTTGTTCGAACTCACATCCAGGTGTCGCCACAACTGTGGCCAATTTCAGCCGTCAACCGCTACGGAATGCCACGATAGTTGACACGGCTCGCTCCGGGGAAGCAGGATCAAGGCGCCGCGTGAAGGCCGCATAGGCAAGAGGGGTGACCTCCCGATGGCATATCAGGCAGGTGGGCAGCGGTCGGAACTGCGGCCCGTCCCCGAGGGGCTCGAAGCCCAGGCGTATCTTCAGGACTACGCCACGCTCCTGGAAGCCGTCCCCTTCCCGTCCGTCGTCCTCGACCACCGCTGGGACGTCGTCCTCGCCAACGCCGCTTTCGCGTCACTTTTCCGTGCCGTGGGTCCGCATCCGACGGCCATGCCGGGCGACAACTTCCTCCGGTTCGTCCTCTTTCACCCGGACGCGAGCAGTGTCCTCGGCGAGCACGAGTCGCGCTGGTGTCTGCCGATGCTCGCGCACTTCGCGGCCGCGGTGGAGCGGCACGGCCACGACCACGGCATCCAGGCGATCCGCCGGGACATCGCCCAGGACCCGATCATGGACGCCGCCTACCGGCACGGACTGCCGCACTGGATCCGCGCCGTCGGCGAGCGGGCCGTGGAGCACGACGGCTCCGTACGCCCGCTGGTGCACCCCGACCCGCGCTGGGGCGCCACGGACTGCCGGATCGTCGACGAGACCCCGCGCACCCTGCGCGACCTGGGCTACACCCGGCTGACCCTGGTGCTCCGCACGGCTCCCACCCGGCGTCGCCCGCGTCGCGCGGCGACTCACCTCACGGTGGTCCCCACCCCCCAGGTCTGACGGGCACCGTCGGCGTTCAGGTCGTCGACGGCGCCTCGTCAGTAGATGTCGGGCCCCGTGGAGCACGGGTGTTCCACGGTGCCGCCCCTCGCGGCTCACTCCGCCACCACGAGCACCAAAGGCACCCCTTCGCACGGCACCAGCCGCACCCCGTCGGCCCGCCCGGGCCTCCCTGTCGCCAACGCCCCCGCGAAGTCCGGGCCCTTGTCGAGGGAACCGACCAGCCGGCGCGGGTCGGTGGAGGCGGCGACCCGGCCGCGGGCGTTCACCAGACGGGCGGGGCGCGGGAGTTGGTGCAGCATCGGCATCACGGCCGCCTCGAAGTGCCGTAGGTACACATCGGCCGCGGCCACCCCGGCGAACCGGCCCGCCACCTCGACCGGCGCCGACAGCGTCAGGCTGTACTCGTCGGAGCAGAGGTAGTCGACATACGGCCCGGCCACCGCCCGCTCCCCGGTGTCACGGGGGAGCGCGAACCAGTCCCAGTGGGTGTAGTCGGCGTACGCCGAGTGCTCGGGGTCCAGGTCGAGCAGCAGCGGCCGTACGTCACCCTCCGAGCCGGTCTGCCACCACTCCAGCCACGCGGGTACGTCCGTCAGCAGTCCCGGGGCGGCGACGAAGCCCACCCCGGACACCAACTCGTGCCGGGCGAGCCGTAGATGAAGACCCGGGCGCAGGGTGGCGAGGTCCACGGTGGCGGGGCGGCGGCCCTCGGCGGTCACCCGTTCCAGCAGGGCCGTGGTGTCCGCGCGGGTCGCGGCCACGGCGTCGAAGACCGTCTCCACGGCCGAGCGGACCCGCGCCGCGACCGACTCCTCCGGTGCCTTGTCGAGCATTGCCGTCGCGAGGCCCATGGCTGCCCTCCAGCGGACGGGGACCGTTCGAGCGAGGCGGCTACAGCGACAGACGCAGGGCGATCAGCCGTGCCGTGGACTCCCGCACGCATCGCTCGACCAGTTCCCTGGCCGATTCGTGGGCCCCATCCTGCACGGCGGAGATGACGAAACGGAGTCGCTCGGACACCTCTTCACGATATTCGCCGTCCCCGAGCACAAGACACAACAGTGCCCCGACCTCCGTCTGCAGGGCGACCTGCTCCCGGGTCAGCCGCGCCGACTGCGCGGCCGCGGCCAGCTCCACATGGAAGCGGCCGTAGAGGCGACTGCACCCGGCCGCGTCCTGAGCCTGCGTCAACTCCCCGGCCGTCCGCCGTAGTTGTACGAGGTCCTCGGGCTCCGTGCGCTCGGCCGCGAGCCTCGCCGCCGTACCGGACAGGGCGGCCCAGTGGTCGCCGAGGTCACGCAGTTCCTCGGTGCTCCAGCCGCGCAGACGGACCTTGAGCCGCTCCTCGCCCGGGGCTTCGGGCAGCGAGACGAAGGAGCCGCCGCCGCGGCCCCGGCGGGTGGTGACGAGCCCCTGCTGGCGCAGCGCCATGAGCGCCTCCCGCAGGGTCACCGTGGACACGCCGAGCTGACCGGCCAGTTCGCTCTCGCCCGGCAGCTGCTCACCGTCGCCGAGCAGCCCGAGCTCGATGGCGTCGCCGATCCGGCGCACGACCGCGTCCACCCGCGCCCTGCTGTCGACCGGGGCGAAGACGGCTCTGCGGGCGCCGCCGTCGATGCGCTGCTGGTTCACGGCCACCACCTTGCACGTTGACTCAAACTTTACCCCAAGGGGCCCTTGAGATTGGAACTATGACTTCATATGTTTCCGGTCTATCGGTCAACTCTCGAGCGAGCCAGAAAGGTTCCCGCCCATGGAGGGAAGCGCGATCCGGCTGCACCACCTGCGGAAGTCGTTCGGGGAGACGACCGCCGTGGCCGGGATCGACCTGGAGATCCGGGACGGGGAGTTCTTCTCGATGCTCGGCCCCTCCGGCTCGGGCAAGACCACGGTCCTGCGCCTGATCGCCGGCTTCGAGACCCCCACCGAGGGCCGCGTCGAGCTCGCCGGACAGGAGGTCACCGGCCTCGCACCCTTCGAGCGGGACGTCCACACCGTCTTCCAGGACTACGCCCTCTTCCCCCACATGAGTGTCGAGCAGAACGTCGCCTACGCGCTCAAGGTCCGGGGGGTGCCCAGGGCGGAGCGGGCGGTGCGGGCGCGCAAGGCACTCGGCGAGGTGCGTCTGGAGGGCTTCGGCAGACGGCGTCCGGCGCAGCTGTCCGGCGGGCAGCGCCAGCGGGTCGCTCTCGCCCGGGCCCTCGTCGGCCGTCCCCGGGTGCTGCTGCTCGACGAGCCGCTCGGGGCGCTCGATCTGAAGCTGCGGGAGGAGATGCAGGTCGAGCTCAAGGCGCTCCAGCGCGAGGTCGGCATCACCTTCGTGCTCGTCACCCACGACCAGCAGGAGGCCCTGACGATGAGCGACCGTATCGCCGTCTTCCACCAGGGCCGTATCGAACAGGTCGGTACCCCGGCCGAGATCTACGAACGCCCCGCGACGCCCTTCGTGGCGTCCTTCGTCGGCACGTCCAATCTCCTCGAAGGGGACACCGCCCGCCGGATCGTCGGCGTGCCGGGTACCTACAGTGTCCGGCCCGAGAAGATCCGCATCCTGAAGGAGTCCGCGGAGCCGGACGAGCCGGAACACGCCTCTGTCACCGGGACCGTCGCCGAGGTGGTCTACCTGGGCGACGCCACGCGCTTCCTCGTCGACCTCGACGGGGGCGGCCGCCTCACCGCCCTTCAGCAGAACCTGGAGACGTCGTCCGAGGACGTGGCCGGGTACCGGGGTGCCCGGGTGCGACTGCAATGGCACAGGCGGCATGCCGTCGCGGTGCCCACCACTGACTGACCGTTCCTAAAGACTGAGCGAGAGTGGGTCCTGTTGCCAGAACGCATGCTCAGCCGGGTGTCCCGAACGGTGTTGGGCACCCTGGTCGCCCGCTTTCGCTCCACTGCCGGGCGGCGCGCATCCGGTGCGCGGTCCGGGAATGTGGGGGCGGGGTCCCTCACGCCGACGAATCTCCGGTCGGGCCTGGACGGTCCGATGCCCCGCACCATCACTCCGGTGATGCGGGGGCGGTGTCGTCCGTCGCCTGATCGGATGTCCGAGGGCGCGTCGCCCGATCGCGATGCTTGCCGCATCGTGCCGGGAAATCGTGCGTCGTGGGGTGGTCAGTGGTTTCTGCCAGTGCTGGGCGCCCCATCGGCTGGTGTAGGCGGGGTCGACCGCGACGACGACGATGTCCTGTTCGGCGGCCATCGACACCAGCCGGGCTTTGAGCTTCGCGGTGGGGAAGCGGGAGATGAGGCGGCGGAAACGCTTGTTGCGGCCGTGCTTCTCGCGGCTGGTGCCGTCGCTGAAGTCGAGGTCCTCAATCGCGATCGCGGCGGCCCCGCAGCGCCGGGCGTGGTGCAGCAGCCGGGTCAGGGCGTGCCGGATCTGCGCGTTCCGGTGCTGGGTGCTCCCGGTGAGGTCGTAGAAGAAGCGCTGCGGTTCGCCGACCGGGTTGCCGTGCACATCCAGGTGCCAGGCGGCGAGGTGGTCGTCGTTCATGTCCACCCCCACCACGCCCCGCGCCAGCGCCGCCTGAAGCGGCAGGACGGGAGCGGCTGCGCGCTGCCAGGACGCGGTGACATACCAACGTCCGCGCATCACATCGTGGTGGATGCGGTAGGCCACCGCCCGGTTCGCGGTGACCCGGTCACGCCACTCCTGCCCGCGGTGTCGGAACGCCACCGGGGCGTCGAGGACGTAGCGGCCGTGCGGGGCGTTGGCCAAGTGGGCCAGCGGGGCCGGGAGCTTGACCGAGAGTCGGCCGGTGTCGGTGACGCGGATCGTCTCGTTGCCGAAGCGCTTGCCGGACTCCCCGTCTGCGGTCAGGAACATCCGCTCCGCGCGCCAGCGCTGCCGCCAGGCCTGCTCGTCCAGGCCGGCCGCTTGAAGGTGGTGACGGGTCTTCGCGAGGCGTTTGCCACCGCGCACCACCCGCACCCGGCCCGCCGCCCAGTCCGCCTCCAACCCCACGAGGCGGGCCTTCAGCGTCTGCAGGCGGCGGGACTTGGCGTGCCACTCAGCGCGCGAGCCGTACCCGCGCACCAGGCCGTCCCGCTTGTCCGCCTTGGCCCCCAAGGGCCGGGCCAGCCGCGCCTCGATGGACGTGATCTGCCCTCGCAGCCAGGCCATGTGGGCGGCCTGCCCGCGCCGGGCCAGCGCCCACTGATCATGGCTGGCCTTGGTGATACTGCCCGCCCACCGAGCCGACGACGTCCCCGTCAGCGACCTCTTGCGCACCGCCCACGAGGCCGCATCATGACCTGGCCCCTGCCGGGACCGCTCCGCGAGATCACCGGCCGCCAACGAACCCAAGTAGACGCCGACCTCGGTGAGCACCGCCGCGTCCGCATCCGACACCCGCAGTCGGTCCCGGATCGCGACCCCGGCCGGGCCGGGCACCACGAACGACGCCTCCACATTCCGCGACCCGCCCACTCGTACACCCCCGCCCTGCCGAAGACCCCCGTCCACGGCAGTCAACGAGCAGCATCCGCAAAGGTCACCCATTCGACCCACGAACTCCGGTTCCCTCCCGAATCCGCAGGCAGCCCACCCACATCAGCAGACCTCTTGGCGTGCAGATGAACCACCACATCCAGTACGGGCGCTCACCCACGATCACCAGAAGTCACTTCCGCCAAGTCCAGCGGCAACGGTTCCCAACCCCTTCTCGCAGATGGAGTACGTCGTGCGCCTCACCCTCAAGGCGGCTGCGGCCGTCACCCTCCTGTTCGTCGCCACCGCCTGCGGCTCCTCCGACTCCGGCCCCGGCGGCTCCTCCTCCGGACTCAACCCGCCCGATCTCAAGGCGCCCACCAAGCTCGGCGCGACCGAGGGGCAGGTCAATCTGATCGCCTGGGCCGGCTATGTCGAGGACGGCTCCAACGACCCGAAGGCCGACTGGGTCAGCGACTTCGAGAAGCAGACCGGCTGCCGGGTCAACTCCAAGACCGCCGCCAGCTCCGACGAGATGGTCAAGCTGATGAAGACCGGTCAGTACGACGCCGTCTCCGCCTCCGGCGACGCCTCCCTGCGCCTCATAGCCTCCGGCGACGCGGCCCCCGTCAACACCGCCCTCGTCCCCAACTACCGGGACATCTTCAGCGGGTTGAAGAACGGCGCCTGGAACTCCGTCGACGGGCGGATGTACGGCATCCCGCACGGCCGGGGCGCCAACCTGCTGATGTACAACACCGAGAAGGTCACCCCCGCGCCGACGTCCTGGTCCGCCGTCTTCGACGACGCCTCCACATACCAGGGCCACGTCACCGCGTACGACTCACCGATCTACATCGCCGACGCGGCGCTGTATCTGAAGGCGACCAAGCCCGATCTCGGCATCAAGGATCCCTACGCCCTGGACCAGAAGCAGTTCGACGCCGCCGTGGCCCTGCTCAAGCGGCAGAACGCGAACATCGGCGAGTACTGGAGCGACTATCTCAAGGAGATCTCCGCGTTCAAGAGCGGTGACTCCGTGGTCGGCACCACCTGGCAGGTGATCGCCAACCTCACCGCGGACGAGGGCGCCAAGGTCAAGGCCTTCGTCCCCGAGGAGGGTTCGACCGGCTGGTCCGACACCTGGATGGTCTCCGCCAAGGCCAAGCACCCCAACTGCGCCTACAAGTGGCTCGACTGGATCGTCTCGCCGAAGGTCAACGCCCAGGTCGCCGAGTACTTCGGCGAGGCACCCGCCAACTCCAAGGCCTGCGACCTCACCAGTGACAAGAACTTCTGCACGACCTACCACGCCTCCGACGAGGACTACTGGAAGAACATCGCCTTCTGGAACACGCCCATCGAGCAGTGCCTGGACGGCCGCACGGACGTCAAGTGCGTGCCGTACGCCAAGTGGGTCCAGGCGTGGACCGAGATCAAGGGCTGAGGCATGGCCCTGCTGACGCGGACCGCGGGGGCGCTGCACCGACGCCCCCGCCTGAGGCTCTCCCTGCTCCTCGCCGCCCCGCTGCTGTGGCTGGCGGTGCTCTATCTCGGTTCGCTGACCGTGCTGTTCGTCTCCGCGTTCTGGACGACGAACTCCTTCACCTCCGAGGTGGTGAAGGTCTGGTCGACCGACAACTTCCGCGAGCTGTTCACCACGCCGGTGTTCCGGCAGGTGATCCTGCGCAGCGTGGGTGTGGCGCTGGCCGTCACCGTCCTGTGCGCGGTGATCGCCTTCCCGGTCGCCTTCTACACGGCACGGGTCGCGCGGCCCAGGTGGCGACCGCTGCTGGTCGTCGCCATCCTCACCCCGCTGTGGGCGAGTTACCTGGTCAAGGTGTACGCCTGGCGGCTGATCCTCTCCGAGGGCGGGCTCGCCGACTGGATGCTGAAGCCGTTCGGGCTGAGCGGCCCGGGGTTCGGCCTGACGGCGGCCGTGCTGACCCTGACGTACCTCTGGCTGCCGTACATGATCCTGCCGATCCACACGGCGCTGGAGCAGCTGCCCGCCAATCTGCTCGACGCCTCGGCCGACCTGGGGGCGCGGGCCGGCCGGACCTTCCGGTCGGTGGTGCTCCCGATGGTGCTGCCGTCGGTCGCGGCCGGGTCGATCTTCACGTTCTCACTGAGCCTCGGCGACTACATCACCGTGCAGATCGTCGGCGGCAAGACCCAGCTGATCGGCAACCTCGTCTACTCCAACATCGAACTCAACCTGCCGATGGCCGCCGCGCTCGGCACGGTGCCGGTGGCCGTGATCGTGCTGTACCTGCTGGCGATGCGCCGCACCGGCGCCCTGAGCAGCCTGTAGAGGAGCCTCGTGCAACTGTCCCGCTCCGCCCGTATCGCACTGCGCGTCGCCGCCGGGTTCGGCTTCGCGGTGATCTACGTCCCGCTCCTGCTCGTCCTCGTCAACTCCCTGAACCCCGACCGGAGCGCGAGCTGGCCCCCGTCGGCGCTGACCCTGCACTGGTGGTCGGTGGCCTGGCAGAACGCGGGCGCCCGTGAGGCGCTGTGGGTCTCGGTCAAGGCGGGCCTCGGCGCCACCGCCATTGCACTGGTCCTCGGAACGCTCATCGCCTTCGCCGTCGCCCGGTACCGCTTCTTCGGCCGGGGCACCCTCTCGTTCGTCGTCGTCCTGCCGATCGCGCTCCCGGGAATCGTCACGGGCATCGCCCTCAACTCGGCGTTCGGCACGGTGCTCGAGCCGCTGGGCGTCGGCCTCGGCCTGTTCACCGTGGTCGTCGGCCACGCCACCTTCTGCATCGTCGTGGTCTTCAACAACGTCGTCGCCCGGCTCCGCCGCACCTCCGGCTCCTACGAGGAGGCCGCGATGGACCTGGGCGCGAACACCTTCCGCGCCTTCGCCGACGTCACCTTCCCCCTGGTCCGCTCGGCGCTCCTCGCGGGCGGCCTGCTCGCCTTCGCCCTCTCCTTCGACGAGATCGTCGTCACCACCTTCACCGCGGGGCCGGGAGTCGAGACCCTCCCCCTCTGGATCTTCAACAACATGACCCGCCCGCAACAGGCACCGGTGGTGAACGTGGTGGCGGCCGTGCTGGTGCTGCTGTCCGTGCTCCCGATCTACGTGGCCCAGCGGCTGTCGGCGGACACGGCGACGGCGAGCCGGGTCTGACGTCGCGATGCCCGGCCTCGTGACGCGTCCCCTGCCCGCTTACGCAAACGACTTGCATAACTTGCGCTATTCTTGCGTTCATGACGCGACGACTTGCCGAGGTGGCGAAGAAGGTCGGGGTCAGTGAGGCCACGGTCAGCCGGGTGCTCAACGGCAAGCCGGGAGTCTCGCAGGCCACCCGGCAGGCCGTGCTGTCCGCGCTGGACGTGCTCGGGTACGAGCGGCCCACACAGTTGCGCGGTGAGCGCGCGCGGCTCGTGGGGCTGGTACTGCCGGAGCTCCAGAACCCGATCTTCCCGGCGTTCGCCGAGGTCATCGGCGGGGCACTGGCCCAGCTCGGGCTGACCCCGGTGCTGTGCACCCAGACCAAGGGCGGCGTGTCCGAGGCCGACTACGTGGACCTCCTGCTGCAGCAGCAGGTCTCCGGTGTCGTCTTCGCCGGCGGGCTCTACGCCCAGGTGGACGCGCCGCACGACCACTACCGGCGACTCGCCGACCGCAACATCCCGGTGGTGCTGGTCAACGCGTCCATCGACGACCTCGGCTTCCCCGGCGTGTCCTGCGACGACGCGGTGGCCGTAGAGCAGGCCTGGCGGCACCTGTCCTCCCTGGGGCACGAACGGATCGGGCTGGTCCTGGGGCCGGCGGACCACGTGCCGTCGGCCCGCAAGCTGGCCGCGGCGCAGGGGCTCGGCGAGCTGCCGGAGGAGCGGGTGGCGCGGGCCATGTTCTCCATCGAGGGCGGCCACGCGGCGGCCGCCCGGCTCATCGACCGCGGCGTCACCGGCTTCATCTGCGCCAGCGACCCCCTCGCCCTCGGTGTGATCCGGGCGGCCCGCCGCAAGGGACTCGACGTGCCGGGCCAGGTGTCGGTGGTCGGCTACGACGACTCCGCCCTGATGAACTGCACCGAGCCTCCGCTGACCACCGTCCGCCAGCCCATCGAGGCCATGGGCCGGGCCGCCGTGGAGCTGCTGAACGCTCAGGTCGGCGGCAGTTCCGTGCCGCCCGAGGAGCTGCTCTTCGAACCCGAGCTGGTGGTCCGGGGGTCCACCGCGCAAGCGCCTCGCGGCTGAGATCCACGACTCTCTCATCGCTCTGTCGAATAATTACAGATTCTGCGTGACATCTTGCGGACAGATGTCGGCGGTGCTTGAGTGTGCGGCGCCCACCGCTCCTGCCACGAGGGGTCCACCGATGAGAAGCACCGGGTACCGCCGTACCGTCGCCGCGCTCAGTGTCTGTTCCCTTGCCCTCGCCGCCTCCGCCTGTGGATCGGGCGACGACACGGCGAGCGGCAAGACCCGCATCACGGTCAACTGCATGCCGCCCAAGAGCGCCAAGGTCGACCGGCGGTTCTTCGAGCAGGACATCGCGTCCTTCGAGAAACAGAACCCGGACATCGACGTCGTCGCGCACGACGCGTTCCCCTGCCAGGACCCCAAGACCTTCGACGCCAAGCTCGCCGGCGGGCAGATGGAGGACGTCTTCTACACGTACTTCACCGACGCCAAGCACGTCGTGGACATCAACCAGGCGGCCGATCTCACCCCGTACGTCAAGGAGTTGAAGAGCTACGGCACCCTTCAGCAGCAGCTGCGTGACATCTACACCGTCGACGGGAAGATCTACGGCATCCCGCGCACCGGCTACTCGATGGGCCTGATCTACAACAAGAGGCTCTTCGCGAAGGCCGGCCTCGACCCCGAGCAACCCCCGGCCACTTGGGCGGAGTTGCGCGCCGACGCCAAGAGGATCGCCGCGCTGGGCGACGGCACCGTCGGATACGCCGACTACAGCGCCCAGAACCAGGGCGGTTGGCACTTCACCGCCGAGCTCTACTCCCAGGGCGGCGACGTCGTGAGCGCGGACGGCAAGAAGGCCACCATCGACACCCCCGAGGGCCGGGCCGTCCTGCGGAACCTGCACGACATGCGCTGGACCGACGACTCCATGGGCAGCAAGCAGCTCCTCGTCATCAACGACGTCCAGCAGATGATGGGTTCGGGCAAGCTCGGCATGTATCTCTCCGCCCCGGACAACATCCCGATCCTGGTCAAGGAGAAGGGCGGCGACTACAAGGACCTCGCGCTCGCCCCGATGCCCGGCGGCAAGGGCACGCTCATCGGCGGCGACGGCTACATGGTGAACAAGAAGGCGAGCCCCGACCAGATCAGGGCGGGCCTGAAGTGGCTCGACCACATGTTCCTCAGGCCCGGCGCGGGTTTCCTCGGCGACTACGCCCGCGCCAAGAAGGCCGACGCCCCGGTCGGCCTGCCCGAACCGCGCCTGTTCACCGGCGCCGCCGACACCAAGGACCAGCAGGTCAAGAAGGCCAACGCCAATGTGCCGGTGGAGAACTACCAGGCCTTCCTCGACGGCAACCAGTCCCTGACGATGAAGATCGAGCCGCCGAACGCCCAGCAGATCTACTCCGTCCTCGACGGAGCCGTCTCCGCCGTCCTCACCAAGAAGGACGCCGACATCGACCAGCTCCTGAAGGACGCCTCCGGCAAGATCGACGGCATCCTGGCCCGGAGCTGACCCCCATGAAGACGGTGGAAAGCCCGCCCCACGAGGCCATCGCCGTACCCCCATTGCAGGCGCCGCCTCCCGCAGGGGACCGGAGGCGGCGCCGCCTCGCCGACCAGGTCCGCGCCTACGGCTTCCTTCTCGGCGGACTGCTCTGCTTCGCCCTCTTCTCCTGGTACCCGGCGCTCCGCGCCGTCGTCATCGCCTTCCAGAAGTACACGCCGGGTGCCGAGCCCGAATGGGTCGGCACCGCCAACTTCACCCGCGTGTGGCACGACCCGGAGTTCGCCGCAGCCTGGCGCAACACCCTCGCCTTCACCCTGCTGGCCCTGCTCATCGGCTTCGCGATCCCCTTCGTCATGGCACTGGTGCTCAATGAGCTGAGGCACGCGAAGGCGTTCTTCCGGGTGGTGGTCTACCTGCCCGTCATGATCCCGCCGGTGGTCAGCGCCCTACTCTGGAAGTGGTTCTACGACCCCGGAGCGGGCCTCGCCAACGAGGTACTGCGCTTCCTGCACCTGCCCACCTCGAACTGGTCCAACGGCGCCGACACCGCACTCGTCTCCCTGGTGATCGTGGCGACCTGGGCCAACCTGGGCGGCACCGTCCTGATCTACCTGGCCGCCCTGCAGTCCATCCCCGGCGAGCTGTACGAGGCCGCCGAACTGGACGGGGCGAACCTCCTCCAGCGCATCCGCCATGTGACGCTTCCTCAGACCAGGTTCGTAGTGCTGATGCTGATGCTCCTTCAGATCATCGCGACCATGCAGGTGTTCACGGAGCCGTTCGTGATCACCGGTGGCGGACCGGAGAACGCCACGGTCACCGTTCTCTACCTGATCTACAAGTACGCCTTCCTCTACAACGACTTCGGCGGCGCGTGTGCGCTGAGCGTCATGCTCCTGGTGCTGCTGGGCGCCTTCTCGGCCGTATATCTGCGGCTGACCCGGTCCTCGGAGGGGGATCCCGCATGAGCACCCGCACCCTGATCTCCCCGGCGACGCTCGCCCGTCCGCGCGGCAGGGCCGTCTACTGGGCCGTCTTCACCACGGTCGTCGTGCTCTTCGCGCTCGCCTTCCTCTTCCCCGTCTACTGGATGGTCACGGGGGCGATGAAGTCGCCGGACGAGGTGACGCGCACGCCGCCCACCCTCGTCCCCGAGCAGTGGCACCTCGACGGCTACACCGACGCCTGGGACCTCATGCAGCTGCCGCAACACCTGTGGAACACGGTGGTCCAGGCGGCCGGTGCCTGGGCGTTCCAGCTCGTCCTGTGCACGGCCGCCGCCTACGCCCTGTCCCGGCTCAGGCCCGTCTTCGGCAAGGTGGTCCTCGGCGGGATCCTCGCCACGCTGATGGTCCCGGCCCAGGCCCTGGTCGTACCGAAGTACCTGACCGTCGCCGACCTGGGCCTGCTCAACGACCCCCTCGCCATCTGGCTGCCGGCCGTCGCCAACGCCTTCAACCTGTATCTGCTCAAGCGGTTCTTCGACCAGCTCCCGCGCGATGTGCTGGAGGCCGCCGAGATCGACGGGGCCGGAAAGCTGCGCGTCCTGTGGTCGATCGTGCTGCCCATGTCGAGGCCGGTCCTCGGGGTGGTCTCGATCTTCGCCCTGGTCGCCGTCTGGCAGGACTTCCTGTGGCCGCTGATGGTCTTCTCCGACACCGACAAGCAGCCCATCAGCGTGGCACTCGTCCAGCTGTCGCAGAACATCCAACTGACCGTGCTCATCGCCGCGATGGTGATCGCCAGCATCCCGATGGTCGCCCTGTTCCTCGTCTTCCAGCGGCACATCGTCGCCGGGATCGGCGCGGGCGGCACGAAGGGCTGACACCGCCCGTCCGCCTACAGAAGGGACCTCCTCGTGGGACAGCCCACCGAGTGGTGGCGCTCCGCCGTCATCTACCAGGTCTACGTCCGCAGCTTCGCCGACGGTGACGGGGACGGCACCGGCGACCTCGCCGGAGTCCGTGCCAGGCTGCCGTATCTCGCCGAACTCGGCGTGGACGCCCTGTGGTTCAACCCCTGGTACCTCTCCCCGATGAAGGACGGCGGCTACGACGTCGCCGACTACCGCGCCATCGACCCCGCCTTCGGCACCCTCGCCGAGGCGGAGAAGCTGATCGCGGAGGCACGGGAGCTGGGCATCCGCTCGATCGTCGACGTCGTGCCCAACCATGTCTCCGACCAACACCCCTGGTTCCAGGCAGCTTTGAACGCGGGCCCGGGCAGCCCTGAACGCGAGCTGTTCCACTTCCGGCGCGGACGCGGCAAGCGGGGCGAACTCCCGCCCAACGACTGGCCCTCGCAGTTCGTCGGCTCCGCCGAGCCGGTGTGGACGCGGCTGCCCGACGGCGACTGGTACCTGCACCTGTTCACCCCACAGCAGCCCGACCTCAACTGGGCCCACCCGGCCGTCCGCCGGGAACACGAGGACATCCTGCGCTTCTGGTTCGAGCGGGGAGTGGCGGGCGTCCGCATCGACTCGGCCGCCCTGCTCGCCAAGGACCCCGCGCTGCCCGACCTGGCCGACGGACCCGACCCGCACCCCTTCGTCGACCGCGACGAACTCCACGACATCTACCGCTCCTGGCGGGCGATCGCCGACGAGTACGACGGAGTCTTCGTCGGCGAGGTCTGGCTCCCGGACACCGAACGCTTCGCCCGCTACCTGCGCCCCGACGAGCTGCACACCGCCTTCAACTTCTCCTTCCTGACCTGCCCCTGGGACGCCGGGCGGCTGCGCACCTCGATCGACACGACCCTCGCCGGGCACGCCCCGGTCGGTGCCCCCGCCACCTGGGTGCTGTGCAACCACGACATCACCCGCACCGTCACCCGCTACGGCCGTACGGACACCGGGTTCGCCTTCGCGGCCAAGGCCTTCGGCACCCCGGGCGACCTCGACCTCGGCACCCGGCGGGCCCGCGCGGCGGCTCTGCTCTCGCTCGCCCTCCCCGGGGCCGTCTACGTCTACCAGGGCGAGGAGCTCGGCCTGCCCGAGGCGGAGATCCCCCGGGAGCGCATCGAGGACCCCATGCACTTCCGCTCCGGCGGCACGGACCCCGGGCGCGACGGATGCCGGGTGCCGCTGCCGTGGGCGGCCGGGGCGCCCCATGCCGGGTTCGGCGGCGAGCCCTGGCTGCCGCAGCCCGCCGACTGGGCGTCGTACGCCGTCGACCGGCAGGTCGTGGACCCGGGGTCGATGCTCAGCCTGTACCGCGAGGGCATCCGGCTCCGGCCGCTCCTCGGCGACGGCCCGCTCACCTGGCTACCGGCGCCCGAGGGCGTTCTCGCCTTCGCCCGTGCGGGCGGTGTCCTGTGCGTGGTGAATCTCGCCGACACCGCCGTGGACCTGCCCGAGCACACCGCACTGCTGCTTGCCAGCGGCCCCTTGGACGGAGCGGGCCGACTGCCCGAGGACACCGCGGTCTGGCTCCGGAGCTGAGACCGCAGTACCCCCACACGAAGGGATCAGCACATGCGCAGATCTGTCAGGGGCATGCCAACCGTCATGGTGGTGGCCCTCTCCGCCGGCCTTCTCACCGCCACGGCGCCCACCGCCCACGCGGCGGCGGGTGCCACCCTCCCCTTCACCTCGGTCGAGGCCGAGTCCGCCACCACGACCGGCACGAGGATCGGCCCCGACCACACGCAGGGCACGCTCGCCTCGGAGGCGTCCGGGCGGCAGGCGGTACGGCTGGGCTCGGGGCAACGCGTCGAGTTCACCGTGCCGCGCGCGGCCAACGCCGTGAACGTCGCCTACAGCGTCCCCGACGGCCAGTCCGGCACGCTGAACGTCTACGTCAACGGCACCAGGCTCGCGAGGACGCTCCCGGTAACCTCCAAGTACTCCTACGTCGAAACCAGTTGGATTCCCGGCGCCAGGACCCACCACTTCTTCGACAACGCCCGCCTCCTGCTCGGCCAGAACGTCCAGGCGGGCGACGAGGTCGCCTTCGAGGCGGCGGGGACCCAAGTCACCGTGGACGTGGCCGACTTCGAGCAGGTCGCGGCGGCCGCCGAGCAGCCCGCCGGGTCCGTGTCCGTCACCTCCAAGGGCGCCGACCCCACCGGCAACGGCGACTCCACCCAGGCCTTCCGGGACGCGATCTCCGCCGCCCAAGGGGGAGTGGTCTGGATTCCGCCGGGCGACTACCGGCTGACGTCCGCCCTCAGCGGCGTCCAGAACGTCACCCTCCAGGGCGCCGGAAACTGGCACTCGGTCGTGCACTCCTCCCGCTTCATCGACCAGTCCGGCTCCTCCGGGGGCGTCCACATCAAGGACTTCGCGGTCATCGGCGAGGTGACGGAGCGCGTCGACTCCAACCCGGACAACTTCGTCAACGGCTCCCTGGGGGCCGGGAGTTCGGTGTCCGGGATGTGGCTCCAGCACCTCAAGGTCGGCCTCTGGCTGACGGGCGACAACGACAACCTCGTCGTGGAGAACAACCGCTTCCTCGACATGACCGCCGACGGCCTCAACCTCAACGGCAACGCGCGCGGAGTCCGCGTGCGGAACAACTTCCTGCGCAACCAGGGTGACGACGCGCTCGCCATGTGGTCGCTGTACGCGCCGGACACGAACAGCAGCTTCGAGAACAACACCATCAGCCAGCCGAACCTGGCCAACGGCATCGCGATCTACGGCGGCACCGACATCGCGGTGAGGAACAACCTGGTCTCCGACACCAACGCCCTCGGCAGCGGCATCGCGATCTCCAACCAGAAGTTCCTCGACCCGTTCTTCCCGCTGTCCGGCACCATCACGGTCGACGGCAACACCCTGGTCCGCACCGGCGCGATGAACCCCAACTGGAACCACCCGATGGGCGCGTTGCGCGTAGACTCGTACGACAGCGCCATCAACGCCACGGTGAACATCACCAACACGACGATCACCGACAGCCCGTACAGCGCCTTCGAGTTCGTGTCCGGCGGCGGACAGGGGTATCCCGTCCGTAACGTCACCGTGGACGGCGCGACCGTCCGCAACACGGGCACGGTCGTCGTGCAGGCGGAGGCCCAGGGCGCCGCCACCTTCCGCGATGTCACGGCGACGGGCGTCGGCGCGGCAGGCGTCTACAACTGCCCCTACCCGGCGAACTCCGGCACCTTCGCCCTCACCGACGGCGGCGGCAACTCCGGCTGGAGCACCACCTGGTCGGACTGCTCGACCTGGCCGCAGCCCGGACAGGGCAACCCGGACCCCGATCCGAACCGCAACCTGGCCAAGAGCCGCCCGGCCACCGCCACCGGCTCCCAGGACGTCTACACACCCGGCAAGGCGGTCGACGGCGACGCGAACAGCTACTGGGAGTCCGCCAACAACGCCTTCCCGCAGTCCTGGACCGTGGACCTCGGCTCGGTGGAGACGGTCCGCCGTCTGGTGCTGAAGCTGCCGCCGTCCTCCGCGTGGGGCGCGCGCACCCAGACCCTCACCGTGCTGGGCAGCACCGACAACAACAGCTACGCCACCGTCGTCGGCGCGCAGGGCTACCGCTTCGACCCGGCGACCGGCAACACCGCCACCGTCTCCCTGCCCGGCGGTACCGGCCTGCGCTACCTACGCCTCTCGGTCAGCGCCAACTCCGGCTGGCCCGCAGGGCAGTTCAGCGAAGTGGAGGCGTACTCGACTTCGTGACGACGGCGTCCTGAACGACCCCGCGCTTCGCCGCCTGGATCTGCTCGTACACATGGGTGCGCAGTTCGGCGAAGCGCGGGGCCACACGCGTGTGCAACTGATCCCGCTCGTCCGGCAGATCGATCTTCAGCTGCTCCTGCACGACCGTGGGCGAGGCGGACAGCACGATCACCCGCTCGCCCAGGTAGACCGCCTCGTCGATGTCGTGGGTGACGAACAGGATCGTGATGCCGCGCTCCCGCCACAGCCGTCGTACGAGATCCTCCAGGTCGGCGCGGGTCTGGGCGTCCACGGCCGCGAACGGCTCGTCCATCAGCAGTACTTCGGGCTCGTACGCGAGCGCGCGGGCGATCGCGACGCGCTGCTGCATCCCGCCGGACAGCTGCCAGGGATACGCCCCCGAGGCCTCCGTGAGATCCACCGACTCCAGCGCGTCGGCCACCAGTTCACGTCGCCTGGCCTTGCTCAAGTCCTTCTGCTTCAGCGGCAGTTCGACGTTGTCGGCGACGCGCATCCAGGGGAAGAGGCTGCGGCCGTACTCCTGGAAGACGAAGGCCATCCCGGGCGGGGGTCCGCTCACCTTCCGTCCCGCCAGGTGGACTTCGCCGGCGGTCGGGGTGAGCAGGCCGCCCATGCACTTCAGCAGGGTCGTCTTGCCGCAGCCCGACGGGCCGACGAGACAGACGAGTTCGCCCGCCTCGACGGTGAAGGTGAGGTCGCGGACCGCCTCCACACGGCGGCCGGACCCGTCGTAGACCTTCTTGAGGCCGGATACGCCAAGAAGCGCGTGCATGGACCGCCCTTTCGGGTTCGGGTGATTCACGGGGACCGCCGGGCCGAGGCACGCAGGCCGTGGTACCAGGCGAGGGCCCGCCGCTCGACCAGCTGGAAGACGACGGAGAGCAGATAGCCGAGCAGACCGAGGACGAGGATCCCGGTCCACATGTCGGGGACCGCGAAACTGCGCTGGAACTGGACGATCGTGAAGCCGATGCCGTTGCTGGCCGCGAACATCTCGCTGATGACCATCAGGATGATGCCGATCGAGAGGGCCTGGCGCAGACCCGCGAAGATCTGCGGACTCGCCGAGCGCAGTACCAGGTCGCGCAGGCGCGAGGGGCCGGTGATGCCGTAGGAACGGGCCGTCTCCAGCATTACCGGGTCGACCGCGCGCACGCCCTCGACCGTGTTGAGCAGGATCGGCCAGACACAGCCGCTCGCGATCACCGTGACCTTCATGGTGTCGCCGATGCCCGCGAACAGCATGATGACCGGGACCAGGACCGGCGGCGGGACCGCCCGCAGGAACTCCAGGACCGGTTCGCACACCGCCCGCACCCGCCGGTAGGAGCCGATGACCGTGCCGACCGCCACCCCGGCCACGGCCGCCAGCGCGTAACCGGCCGCCAGTCGCCAGATGCTGGGCAGGACGTCGGCGCGCAGGCGCTCGGCGGTCCACACGTCCGGGAAGGTCTGGAGGATGGTGCGCAGCGGCGGCCAGAAGACGTCGCTGCTGCCGTCCGACGCGAACCACCAGACGGCGACCAGCAGCGCGGGCAGCGCGAGCACGAAGGCCAGCCGCAGAACGGCCCGTTTCACACCGTCACCTCCCCGCGCACCGACTGGTGCCAGGCCAGCGCCCGTCGCTCCACGGTACGCGCGCCCACGTTGATGAGCAGCCCCAGCAGACCGGTGACCACGATCAGCGCGTACATCTCCGGGACCGCCTGCGAGTTCTGCGCGACCGCGATCCTGGCGCCCAACCCCGGTGCGCCGATGACGAGTTCACCGGTGATGGCGAGGATCAGCGCGACGGCCGCGGCCAGCCGGACACCGGTCATCACATACGGCAGCGCGGTCGGCCACAGCACATGCCGGACCCGCGCCCAGGTGCCCAGACCGTACGACCGTGCCGTCTCGTCGGCGACGGGGTCGACGTCCTGGACGCCGTAGAGCGTCTGGACGAGGACCTGCCAGAAGGCGGCGTACACGACGAGCAACAGCACCGAGCGCAGTTCGCTGCCGTACAACAGCACCGCCAGCGGGATGAGGGCGACCGAGGGGATCGGCCGCAGGAACTCGATCGTCGAGGCCGTCGCCTCGCGCAGATACGGCACGACGGAGACGACAACGCCGATGACGATCCCCGCCGACACGGCGATGGCCAGGCCCAGGGCCCAGCCGGTGAGGGTGTCGCCGAGCGCCGTCCAGAAGGCGCTGTCGGAGAGTTCGTCGGCGAAGGCGCTCGCGATCCGGCTGGTCGGCGGGAAGTACTCCTCCTTGACCAGACCGAGCCGCGGCACCGCCTCGCCCAGGGCGAGGAAGGCCGCGAGGCCGGCGGCGCCCAGCGCCGCGTTCTGGAACCTCACGGAAGCAGCGCGTCCACGTCGGGGGTCTTCTTGAAGAACCCGTCCTCCTCGCCCAGCTTCGCCAGCGCCTCGACGGACTCCTTGTTCGGCTCGGCCGGCCACTTCGGGAGAGTCACCTGCGCCAGCACGGATGCCGGGATCTTGGTGTACGTCGTGATGATCCGGCGTGCCTCGTCCGGGTGGGCGTCCGCGTAGGCGAGGGACTCGGCGGTGGCCGCCTGGAACTTCTTCACCACGTCGGCGTTCTGCTGCTGGTACCGCGTCGAGGTGAAGTACATGGCGACCGTGGTGCCCTGCGCCACGTCCACCATGGGAGAGGCGATCACCTGGCCGCCCTGGCTCTTGATGGTGGCCAGCGCGGGTTCGACCGCGCAGGCCGCGTCGACCTGACCGCTGTCGAGAGCGGCCGGCATCTGGTCGAAGGCCAGCTCCACGAACTTCACCTTGTCCGGGTCGCCGCCGTCCTTGCGGACCGACTCGCGCACCGCGGACTCGTTGATGTTCTTCAGCGTGTTGATGGCGACCTTCTTGCCCTCCAGGTCCTTCGCGGACTTGACCGAGCTGCCCTTCTTCACCGCGATCGCCGCAAAGTCCTTGCCAGCCAAGCCCGTTGAGGCGATGCCGTTGGAGACCGCCTTGACCGGCACCCCGGACGACTGGGCGATCAGCAGGGAGGTGACGTTGGAGAAGCCGAACTGGAACTGCCCGCTGGCGACGCCGGGCACGATCGCCGCGCCGCCCGACGCGTTCGAAATCTCCAGCTTCAGGCCGTGCTTGCCGTAGAAGCCCTTCTTCTGGCCCAGATAGACCGGCGCGACATCGACGATAGGAATGAGGCCGAGCTTGACGGTGGTGGTGCCGTCGGACGACGATCCCGAGTCCGAGGCCCCCGAGTCGCCGGACGAACCACAGGCCGACGCGGTGACCAGTAATGCTCCGGCCGCGAGGGCGACGAGCAGACGACGCATGGCTCCTCCTGTGCAGACTTGATGTTCCGACAGGCTGTGCGCAGACCGCACAGTGGTGCTCAGCGCGAAAGGTATGGGGCTCGCGGGGGTGGGGTCAATGCCTTTGGCTGACAATATTGTTGACATTCATGGGAAGCGGTAACTCCCTGAAGGCGACTGGAGCAGGGGCTGCGCTCGCTCGCCGCCCCGGTGCGGACCGGGGCGGCGAGGTGGTGGCGAGCAGTCTGGAGACGGTCGCGGGCCTCGCGACCGATTCGGGATGGCTACAGGTCCAGTACCAGCTTCTTCCCGCGGCACCGGGAGACACAGATCATCATCGTCTCCCCGGCCTCCCGCTCCTCGTCCGTGAGCACCGAGTCCCGGTGGTCCGGGGTGCCGTCGAGGACGTCGGTCTCACAGGTGCCGCAGGTGCCCTCGGTGCACGAGAACAGCACCTCCACGCCCGAGGCGCGCACGGCGTCGAGCACGGAGACGTCCGGGGCCACGGTGACCGTCGTGCCGGTCTGTGCCAGCTCGACCTCGAACTCCGTGTTCTGCCCGGCCGGTTGCTCCTTCGGCGTGAAGCGCTCCACGTGCAGCAGGCCGGCCGGGCAGCGGGCCTCCACCGCGTCGAGCAGCGGGCCGGGCCCGCAGCAGTAGACGAGGGTCCCCTCGGGGACGCCGTCGAGCATCGACGGCAGGTCCAGGAGCCCGGTCTCGTCCTGGGGAGCGACGGTGACCCGATCGCCGTAACGGCTCAACTCCTCGGTGAAAGCCATGGATTCGCGCGTCCGCCCGCCGTACACCAGCGTCCACTCCGCGCCCTCGGCCTCCGCCGCCGCGAGCATCGGGAGGATCGGGGTGATGCCGATGCCGCCCGCGATGAAGCGGTAGCGGGGTGCGGGCCGCAGGGGGAAGTGGTTGCGCGGGCCGCGCACCCTGACCTTGTCGCCCTGTCCCAACTGCTCGTGCACATGGGCGGATCCACCGCGCCCGACGGGCTCGCGCAGTACGGCGATCCGCCAGGCGGTGCGGTCGGCCGGGTCGCCGCACAGGGAGTACTGCCGCTCCAGGCCGGGGCCGAGCACCACGTCGATGTGGGCGCCGGGCTCCCATGGCGGGAGTTGCTCGCCCAGCGGGTGGCGCAGGGTGAGGGCGAGCACGCCGTCGGCCGCCGTGTCCCTGCGGTCGACGACGAGTTCGGCTTCGTACGCGTCACTCATGAGCTGTTTCCTTGCGGCTCGGGTGAGGGCGGCTCGTGTCCTTGCGGGGAGTGCCCGTTCGGGTGCGCGAGCATCCACTCCCACATCTCGATCGGGTCCTGCGAGGTGTGCTCACGGCCGCAGTGACAGGTGCCGTGCAGGACATCGGTGCCCGGCAGCCAGTCGATGCGGTAGATCTCCCCGGTGGCTCCGGCACTCACAGGACCTTCTCCACGGGCTTGTCGCCCTCCTCGACCAGCCGGGCGAGGATACGGCGGGCGGCGAGACCGCCGGTGTCGATGTTGATGCTCAGCTCCTGGTAGCCGGTGCGCTCGGTGCCGAGCGTCCGCTGCAGCAGGTTGAGCGCGTCGACGTCCTGCATGACGACGGTGTGGTTGTTGCCGCGCAGGAACTCGGTCACCTCGGCGTCCTCGGTCGCCCAGTCGCGCGAGACCATCCAGAAGTCGTACACGTGACCGTCGCTCGACGGCGTGATGGCGTACGTGATCTCGGTGTGGAAGCCGTTCGGGTCGCTGCCGTCCGCCTCGGGTGTCACGCCGACCGCCGCGATCCTGCTGTGCAGCAGATACAGACAGGGCGCGTGGTACTCGATGTCCTGCCAGCGGGTGATCCGGCCGCTGATGCCGGTGGACTTGGCGTAGAAGGGCGGGCACTCGGCGTCGTCCATGTGCCGGCTCACCCGCACGATGCCCGCGCCCTCGTCGACCTCCGTGGTGATCGGCGTCTCGGCGACCTCGGGGGTGCCGATGTAGCCGCCGTGCAGATAGGTCTCGTGGGACAGGTCGAGGAGGTTGTCGACCAGCAGGCCGTAGTCGGCGTCGATCGGCTCCATGCCGCGGACGGTGACCCAGCCGGGGGAGTCGAGGTGCCTGGCCCGCGGGATGGTGTCGGCGTCGGCGAGGGCCGGGTCGCCGATCCACACCCAGACCAGGGAGTCCAGCTCGACGACGGGGTAGGAGGCGACCCGCGCGGTGCGCGGTACGCGCTTCTGGCCCGGCACGTACACACAGGTGCCCGTGGTGTCGTACGTGAACCCGTGGTACCCGCACACGATCCGGTCGCCGTCGAGCCGGCTGGGCTTCTCGTGCAGCGGGAACCTGCGGTGCACACACCGGTCGGCGAGCGCGACGGGCGTCCCGTCCTCCTCGGTCCGGTAGAACACGAGCGGCTCACCGAGGATCGTCCGGCCGAGCAACTCCTCGCGCCCGACCTCATGGCTGTAGGCGGCGACGTACCACTGGTTCCTGGCGAAGGCGGTGGTGTGAGGCATGGGGGTTCCGTCCCTGTCGGCGGGGCGTCGTCGCCCCGCGTGCCGTGGTTGGAGTCAGCGTCCCGACGCCGGCGGTGGCTCCGCAAGGCGGCTTCTGCCAGACGGAAGAGCTTCCGCGAAGAGGCTGTTCAGAGGGTCGGCCGAGGGGTGCTGCTGTTCGGTTCGCACTTGACGTAGCCGTGAACGGCGACGGCGAGTGCGGCTACCTCGCTGCGCGGCATGCACACGGATCCGGCCACCCGCTCGCCGGCCGCCACGCTGCGCGCGCCTTTCGCGGAAATGCCGTCCGAGCACATCGTGCCGGGCCTCGACCGTGACCTCGACGAGGCGCTGCACAACGCCGTAACGCGACGCACTCACCCTCCGCACGGACCGGTTCGCCGTCCCCGGCCGGTGCACCCGGGGCGGCGGCCCGAAGCCGGTGCCTGCCCGTCCGGGGCCCGGCCGGTCCCGCTCGGGGCCGTCCTTGGCGCTGACGGAGGGTCAGCCGGACGCGATGCGAGTGGCTCTGCGGTGTGGCCGACGCCCGGCTCACCGGAGTGCCTCGAGCGAGGTGTGCGGCGGGATCGGCCGGCATGTCCCCTGGCGTTCGACACGACAGCCGGTTCCGGGGACGGTGGTGAGCAGGCGCTCGCCGAACGGGCCGTGGTGCTCGACTCGGGTGAGCTGCGCGCGGCCGATGCGCATGGCCGCGATCACGTCGCTGGGTACATCCACGACGGCGGACCGTTGCCAACGGTGAGAGTTCGGTACATGAAGTTGAGCGTTGTACTTATTGGGCTCCGTCTGTCGATATAGCGTGACTCCGACGGGACGATCAACGCCCGCACGACCCACGCACAGGACACCCCGGCCCGTGGCCGGCGGAGTCGGACCCGGAGTACTGACCCGCGTGAGTCTTCGACAGCTTCCTGGGAGCACGGCATGAAGATCTGGATTCGTTTGGTCGTCGGGGTTCTGCTGCTCTTCTCCGGCGTGGTGTGGAGCCTGCAAGGATCCGGGGCGGTCGGTGGCAGCGGCATGTCGGGGCAGGCCCAGTGGCTGGTGATCGGCCTGTTCGTGGCTGTCGTCGGCGCGGTCCTGCTCGTCGGCGGAGTCAGGAAGCTGCGGGCGGGAGAGAGGGCTTGACCGAGGACGCGGACCGCCGGGGCAGGCCGGTCGGGCGACGGGTCGTCCTCGGCATCCTCGGCCTCGGCGCCGTCGCGGTGCCCGCAGGCGCCCGCCTGCAGAACGTGACGGACGGTCTGCTGGCCACCGTGAGCAGCAAGGACCCCACGGGTCTGACCGGGCTGCTGCCGGGCGGCGGGGGTTTCCGCTTCTACTCCGTCGCCGACAGCATTCCGCACCGCTCGGCCGCCGACTACCGGCTCACCGTGAAGGGCCTCGTCGACCGCCCGGTGACGTACACACTGGAGCAGTTGAAAGCCATGCCGCGCACCCGTCTGGTCCGGGACGTCCAGTGCGTCACCGGCTGGCGGGTGCCGCAGACGCCCTTCGCCGGGGTGCGGCTGTCCGACCTGCTGGAGACGGCCGGGGTGAAGCCGGGAGCGAAGGCAGTGCACTTCACCTGCTTCGACGGCGTCTACACCGAAAGCCTCACCCTGGAGCAGGCGCGGCGCCCCGACATGCTCGTCGCCTACGAGATGCAGGACAAGCCGGTCACCGCCCCGCACGGCGGTCCAGTGCGGCTGTATGCCGCGCCGATGTACTTCTACAAGTCGGCGAAGTGGCTCTCCGAGATCACGGTCACCGAACGCGTCGTACCCGGCTACTGGGAGCCGCGCGGCTATGACATCGACGCGTGGGTCGGCAAGTCGAACGGACGCGACGATGACTCGACCGGCTGAACCGCCCGAGCTGATACGGCGCTTCACCGTCGCCGAACGCTGGATCCACCGCTCCACGGCCGCGCTGATGGGTACCGCCCTCGTCACCGCCGCCTTCCTCTACCTGCCCGCCCTGGGCGAGCTCGTGGGCCGGCGACGCCTGCTGGTGACCGTGCACGAGTGGGCGGGCGTCACCATGCCCGTCCCGCTGCTGGCCGGGCTGGTCTCACGCGCCTTCCGCGCCGACCTGGTCCGCATCAACCGTTTCGGTCCGCACGACCGTGGCTGGATACGCGCGACCGTGCGCCGGCGCCCGCACCCGGCGGGGAAGTTCAACGCGGGTCAGAAGCTGTACGCGGCCGTGATCTCGGGAGCCGCCCTGGTGATGATCGGCACCGGCCTCATCATGTGGTTCCCGCGTCTCACGGCGCTGTTCCTGCGCACGGGAGCGACGTTCGTCCATGACTGGCTGGCCCTGCTCATCGGTGCCCTGGTCGGCGGCCACATCTGGATGGCCTCCAAGGATCCCGAGGCGCGCACCGGCCTGCGCACCGGCCTCGTGTCCCGCTCCTGGGCCAGGCGCCATCACCCCCTGTGGGAAGGCGAACAGCCCGGCGAACACAAGCTGTCGAAGGCCACGCAATCCGTCCGCACAGCCGCCGAGAACGACGTCGGTCCCCTCGACTGAGAGGGAGCCCGGAGAGCCACCCGCGTGCGAGGGGGCCGCACACACCGGCGGTCCCGGTACGTCGTTCCCCGGAGGCTCTGAGAGGTTGGCTACGTCGGCGCCGTGTGCCTCTGGGCCTGCGGCTCTCCCGCTCGCCGAGGTGGTGACCGCCGACCCCGGCCCGGGTCTGGGAGGGCGCGGCACCGAAGCGTCGGCGACAGGCGGCGGAGAACCGGCTCAAGTGGCTGAAGCCCCACCGTCCGGCCGCCTCGGTGACTCCCGTGGCGCCCGTGAGGAGGTCGGCGTGAACACGATCCAGGCGGACGTTGCGCAGGTACGTCAGCGGGGTCACGCCGAGAGTCCCGACCGTAGGCCGAGTCGCCCGCCACGCATCCCAACGGGACCTCCCTCGACCGGGCACCGCGCGGAACTCCGGCGGCAGATCCGCAGCGCGTCGTCCATGAGCGGGTGACCGCGGGGACGGCCGGCACCGGATTCGTGGCAAGGGCCCATCGTGACCGATCGTGCTCAACGCCGTTGACAGAACGATGGCCGTGGAGCTGCACCAGGCATGGACCCGCGTGATGGCGTCGCCCGACCTCGACGCAGTGGTGGTGGTCGGGGCCGGGGCGGAAGCGCTCTGCCTGGGCCTCGTTCGGCGGGACGCCCTCGCCGTCCCGGCGAACGCACTCCGACCGCCGTCTCGTGGCATTCCGCTCGTGGCGGCCGTCAACGGCGTCGCGTGCGCCTAGGCGATCGATCTGATCGCTGCCGCCGACGCGGTGGTGGCCGCCCCGCACGCCCGTTTCTTCTCCGACCGGCCGCCTTCCCGCCTGTCCCGACACGGGTCGGTCCGCACGCAGGAGATACCGGCGGCCGAACTCGTGGACACCGTCGTGCCGCTGTCGCAGTTGCGCAGGGAAGCCGAGAGAACAGCCAAGGTCCTCACGAAGCGGGTGACCCGATAAACGAGACCGTCGATGCACTTCCTGCCCGACCCAATCGGCTCGATCAAGATTCCCGGTGTACCCGAAGACCCGGCGCAGGCCAAGGCCCGGGTCGACGCACTGCGGGCGCTGGTCCCGGAGACGGTCACGATCGGTGTGAGCGGCGACCACACGGCCGCCCGGGGTCTGAGCGCCGGGTGCGACGCCTGGTACTCGGTCGTCGGCGGTACGTTCCCGCGAACTGCTCTCGCTCTCACTCGCGCAGCTCGGAGCGGCGCCGCCGACCGGGCGCTGGACCTGTCCGGCGAACTCGAGCCGCTGTGGGCACTGTTGCGCCGCCACGGCAGTCTGCGCGTCATGTCCGCTGCCGCTTCACACCTTGGCCTGACGGAGGAGCCGAACCTGCCGCTTCCCCTGCGCGGACTGGACGAGGCCGCGCGTCAGGACGTCGTCGCCGTGCTGAGCTCCCTCGATCTCACCGCCTGAACATGCGTGCCGTGAACCGTCGGACCACCGGGGCCGGGGCGAACGCGACAAGTGTGTCGACTCCGACGGACGGCCGCGGGGGCGGCCTGGCGCGCTGCGCCCGGCCGGATCGACGTGGAGGAACTGCTGGACGACATCTTCCCCGCGGAGGCACTCGGCCTGGTGCAGGCGTTCCACGGTGCCCCAACCGGACCGAGCAGTCCTGAGCAACTGCTGCGCGCGGCCTGGGACTTGGCGGCCCTGCGTGCGGCGCACCGCGGCTTCCTCGACCGTTGGGAAGCCGCGGACCCGGCGTCCGCCGAAGCCCTGCCCCAGCTCCTGATGCTCCCCGACGACTGGGGTCAGCTGTTGCGCACCGACCCCGGACTGCCCGCCGCCCACCTGGACGCGGACTGGCCTGCCGAGCGCTCCGCCCGGACATTCCGGCGTCTCGAGGCGCGCCTCGGCCCGCTCGCGGACGAACAGCTCCTGGAGTTGACGGACGCGCAGGGCTGAGCCGCAGAGGTTTGTGAATCACGTTTCACATCAAGGCTGAGGCGAGGCTCGCATACGGCCGCATCGCTCGCCAGGACTTGTGTGCGCACCTTTTTACGACGGCAGGCCGGGGGTCAGTCGCCTTCCGGGGCGTCGAGGAGGTAGGAGACGACCGCGGTCTGAAGGTGGCTGCGCAGTTCGTTCCAGGGGAGCGGGCGGTCGGACTCCAGGAATTCGCCCTGCGTGACGCGGTGCGCGATCGAGGCGTAGATCAGCCGGTAGGCGAAGTCGAGCGCCGCCTCGGGGTCCGCATGCGCGATGGGGGTGTTGCGCAGTGTCCCGGCGAAGTGCCGATTGCCCTCGATGCTGACGCGGGAGCCCTCGATCCGTACCGCTTCGTGCCGGGTGCCGAGCAGCAGGAAGACGCGCAACAGGGCTTCGTGCGCCTGGAAGGCATCGGTGAGCGCGCCGACCGCCTCGGCGATCGCCACGGCCGGGTCGCGCAGGATGCGCAAGCGCTCCGCGGACATGCGTTCCGTGATCTCGGCCTGGAGGTTGTCGGTGAAGGCGTGCTGGATGGCCAGCAGGAGTCCTTCCTTGTCGCCGAACCGGCGGTAGATACTGCCGACCGCCATGCCGGCCCGCTCGGCGACCGCGGCCACGGTCAGCGCGTCCACTCCGCCCTCTTCGAGCAGCGCGTACCCGGCCTGCATGAGGTCCTGCTGCGAACGGCGACTGCCTTCCCGGAGGGCGGCGGGCCTGCGGGTGGGGGACTCGGTCATCTGCGCAGTTTATCGGCCGGACTCTTGACGTCCATGTTGCCATTGTGTGAATCTCGATTCACTCAAAGTGTGAATCTTGATTCACGCAAGCTGCGGCGGACACTGCACGGTCACGCCCCGGCCTCTCCCTTCCCCACCACGACCCCCTCGCAACGGCGCGGGGCTGTCTCTGGAGGCGTCTGATGGCTCCGCACTATGACATCGCCGTCGTCGGCTACGGTCCGACCGGACTCGCCGCGGCGTCCCTGCTCGGCCGGCTCGGCCACCGGGTGGTGGTCTGCGAACGCTGGCCGGCGCTGTACGGACTGCCCCGCCTCACCCACATCGACGACGAGACCGCCCGCACCATCCAGGCGGCAGGCGATGTCGACGAGGCACTGCGCGACTCGTCGATGTGTCAGTACCTGTGGGTCAACGGCAAGGGCGAGACCCTGGTGGACATCCCGGCGAACCCGAGTGGCCCGATGGGGTATCCGGATCACATCTCCATGTACCAGCCGGATGTGGAGAGCGCGATCGACCAGCGGCTGCGCGGCTACGGCACGGTCGACGTCCGCCAGGGCTGGGCGGTCACCGGCCTCGACCAGGACGACGACGGCGTGACCCTGCGCCTGCGCGGCTGGAACGCCGACGCGTGCACCGCCGACGGGCCGCACGCAGACGTCCGGGCCCGCTATGTGATCGCCGCCGACGGCAGCCGCAGCGGGGTACGCGAACTGCTCGGCGTGGAGCGGCAGGACTTCGGCTTCAACGAGCAGTGGGTCAACGTGGACGCCGAGTGGCTGCGTCCCCAGCCGCCGGAGTTCGCGTACGGCACCCAGTACTGCGATCCCGCCCGCGGGCACATGACCATCAACATCGGTCACACCCGCCAGCGTTTCGAGTTCGCCCTGCTGCCGGGCGAGACCCGCGGGGAGATGACCACTCCGGAGGCCGCCTGGCGGCTCCTGCGCGAGTACCACGACCTCGGCCCGGACGACGTGCGGATCACCCGGCAGCTGGTCTACGGCTTCGAGGCCCGCATCGCCGACCGCTGGCGGACCGGCCGGGTCTTCCTGGTCGGCGACGCCGCCCACACCATGCCCCCGTACCTCGGACAGGGAGCCTGCAGCGGCCTGCGCGACGCCACCAACCTCGCGTGGAAACTGCACCTGGTGCTCGGCGGCCAGGCACCGGACGCGCTCCTGGACACCTACGAGAGCGAGCGCCGCCCGCACGTCACGGCCCTCACCCACGCGGCGATCGGCCTCGGCAAGGTCGCCAACACGCATGACGTCGAGGCGGCGGCGGCCCGGGACGCGGCCTTCTTCGCCGGTAAGGTGCCCCCGCCGCCCCCGTTCCCACCTCTTGCCCACGGAGTGCTGCGCCCGGGCACGGACGCGCCGGCCGGCACGCTCACCCCGCAGGGCCGTATCGGTCTGCCCGACGGGCGCACCGGGCGCTTCGACGACCTGACCGGCTACGGCTTCGCCCTGGTCACGGCCGAGGATCCCACCGCCGCCCTCGGGCCGGAGCGGCTCGCCATGCTGGAGCGCCTGGGCTGCGCCGTGGTCGCCCTCGACACGGTCGACGACCTCGACGGACGCCACCGTGAGTACCTGCACCTGCTCGGCGCGGTCGCGTATCTGGCCCGCCCGGACTTCGTCCTGTTCGGCACCGCCGTCGACAGCACCGACATCGGCGCGCTCGTCGACGCCCTCGACACCGCGCTGACCGCACCCGTGAAGGTGATGGCATGACCGAGAAGCCGCAAACGCCCACGCTGTCGCCGCTGGTCTCCGCCCAGCACCGGGCCATGCCCTTCACCCGGCTCACCGACTGCGGCATGGATCCCGCCGACGCCCGCCGCCTGCTCGCCGATACCGCGGCCGGCACCCCGTGGCCGGACGTCGCAGCGGCCCTCGCGGAGGCGCAGCTCGAACGAGCCCGGCGCGCAGGGGAGTCGGGACACGGCGCGACCGCCCGGCAGGCATTCCGGTTCGCCGCCGCGGCCCTGATGTTCGCGCAGATGGCGTATCAGACCGACACCGCGGAGAAGCGGGAGCTGTACGCCCGGCACACGGCCGCGGTCGCCGCTCTCGCGCCCGGCGTGGAGCGCATGGAGATCCCGCACCGCGACGGCGTTCTCGGCGGCTGGCTGTGCCTGCCGGCCGGCACGCCCCGGGCCACCGTGATCGTGTGGGGTGGGCTCAGCAGCTGGGGAGCGGCGTATCTGTCGGTGGCCGACGCGTACACCACGCGCGGCCTGGCCTGTCTGCTCGTGGAAGGGCCCGGCCAGGGCGAGTCACGGCTGCGCCACGGGCTGTACGTCGACGAGCAGGTCATCGAGGGCTTCGCCCGCTTCGTCGACCTGGTCGAGAACGATCCCCGCCTCGACGGACCGATCGGCGTCCAGGGCATCAGTTTCGGCGGTCTGTTCGCCGCCCATCTGGCCGCCGCGGACTCGCGCGTCGGCGCTGTGGTCGTCAACGGTGCTCCGGCGGTACCGACCGTCCCGGAATTCCGCACCGCCCGCGAGCAGTTGTCAGCCGTGGCCGGCACGGACGAGCGGGGCAGATTGACCGCGGTCATGGACAGCCTGCGCTTCGACCCGGACAAGCACCGCATCACCTGCCCGCTGCTCCTGCTGCACGGCACCCAGGACCCCCTGGTCCGCTACGAGGACCAGGAGCCGTTCCTGCGCGCCGCCGACCCCGCCACCTCCACGGTGCGGATCTGGCCCGACGGCGAGCACACCCTCTACAACCACGCGGCCGAACGCGACGCGCTCACCGGAGACTGGTTCGTCGACCGTCTCGCCGGCCGGGGCACCTCCGAGAGTTAGGAACGCCAGGTGGACTTCACCGTCGAGACCGCCACCGTCGCGGTGCTGGACAGCTTCGGGGAGACCGAGGACCAGCGGCTGGGACAGGTCATGGAAAGCGGGGGGCCTGGCTGTGCGGTGCCTGCCTGGGGGCCACCACGATGTCGCTGCACCACAAGCTCTGCCACATCCTCGGCGGCACCTTCGACCTGCCCCACGCCGAAACCCACACGATCCTGCTCCCGTACGTCGCCGCCTTCAACCTCCCGGCGGCACCGGCGGCCGGACAGGCGCTGAGCCGAGCCCTGGCCGCCGACGACGTGCCGGGACACCTGGCCCGGACGAGCGTGGAACTCGGCGCCCCACGCTCCCTCGCCGACATCGGCCTGACCCAGGACGACGTGGACGAGGTCATCGGCCAGGCAGTGGACCGGCCTTATAACTCCTAACCAAATGCACGGTGTGGATCTGGCGCGGGGACTCGCCACCCGATGCGCAACCAATTGGTTGCGCATCGGGTGGCGAGTGTGCAACCTTGAGGTGGCAGGCCCAGACGAGATGAGGTTGCAATGATCCACGACACGATCGAACGCACCATCGCGATCAACGCCCCCGTGCAGCGGGTGTGGTCCGTGCTGACCGAACCCGCCTTCCTTGGTCGCTGGTTCGGCAACGGAGAGCCAGTCAAGATCGACCTGCGCCCCGGCGGTCTCCTCATCTTCGACCACGGTGTCCATGGCGTTATCCCCGCCCGCATCGAGACCGTCGAGCCGCCGCGGCTCTTCTCCTGGCGGTGGTCTCAAGGTGCCGCTGGAGAAGAGCCGGAGGACACCAATGCCACCCTGGTCGAGTTCACGCTGGCCGAAGACGACTCCACCGGAGGTACCCAACTCACCTTGACTGAGAGCGGATTCGCGCGGCTCGGGCTGCCAACCGCCGAGGCTGCCGAACGTCACCGCGCCAACAGCCAGAACTGGCCCGGCAAGCTCGATCAACTGCGCGCGGTCTGCGAGCCGACCAAGGCATGACCCGCGCCGCCGAGGACGATCAGGTCTCCGAGCATGTTCTGGTAGCCCTGGCTGACCCGATTCGTCGAGAAGTCCTCGCCATCCTTGCCCGCGAAGGCGGCGCCACACCGACATCCCTGGCAGCGAGCCTCCCCGTCACCCGCCAGGCGGTGGCCAAACACTTGGCCGTTCTGGACCGCGCTGGACTTGTCCGAGCCCACCGGGCCGGCCGCGAGGTCCGCTACGAAGCCGACCTGCAACCGCTGAAGCAGACAACGCAGTGGATGGCCACCCTCGCCGCCCAGTGGGAACACCGCCTCAACACCATCAAGGCCCTGGCGGAAGGCGCCACTGAGCCCTGAATCCCACATGCCACGTCACGAACCCGTCGCACGGCACAATCTCCTCCAGCAGATGAGCGCGCACCCGAGGGTGAGGAAGGCTTCGTGGATGTCGTCGCGTATCTCCCAGCGGATGCGTAATCGGCGGAACCAGTGCAGGAGTGCGAAGCTCTGTTCGACGACCCACCGGTGGGCGCCCAGGCCTGAGCCGTGTTCGGTGCCGCGGCGGGCGATGACCGGGGTGATCCCGACGGCCCGGACCTGCTTGCGGTACTTGTCGTGGTCGTAGCCGCAGTCGGCGTAGAGGCGGTCGGGGCGTTGGCGGGGTCGTCCGCGTCGGCCGCGTACTGGCGGAAGGGCCTCGATCAAGGGCATGAGCTGGGTGACGTCGTTGCGGTTACCGCCGGTCAGGGAGGCGGCCAAGCGGATGCCGTGCGCTTCGGTGATCAGATGGTGCTTGGAGCCTGTTCGGGCACGGTCGACCGGGCTCGGTCCAGTTTTGGGCCGCCCTTCATGGCCCGCACATGAGAGCCGTCGATCACCGCCCGGGACCAGTCCAGAGCGCCGGCGGCGTGCAGCTCGGCCAGCAGCGATTCATGCAGACGCTGCCACACACCCGCGTCATTCCAGTCCCGCAGGCGCCGCCAGCAGGTCATACCGGAGCCGAAGCCCAGTTCCTGGGGCAGAAACTCCCACGGAATGCCGGTGTACAGCACGAACAGGATCCCGCACAGGACCTTGCGGTCGTCCAGACGCCTGCGCCCCGGGTGATCCGCGCGGCGGCGCACGACCGGCAACAACGGCTCGATCCGCGCCCACAACTCATCGGACACGATCCACGGCAGCTGCTCACCCCTCCTCATGTGAAGGCTAACGCATCATCAAATGCCAACATTCCAAGGGTAGAAGTAGCATTCTGTTAGGAGTTCTTACGTCAACCCGCGCCCGGTCACGTCCGATGCCCTTCGCTTTCTGCTCACGGCAGCGCTGAACGGCGCCCTCGCGCCTTGATGTGGCGTCTCAGGCGGTGGTCCGGGGTTGGGCCGGACCGAGGTAGTGCACGGCGGTCTGTGCGGTGTGCGGGGCGAGCAGACTCTGCAGCTCTTCCGCCGCGACCTTGAGGAGGTCGCCGTCGCGGGTGGCGTGGAGGGTCTCGAGGACGAAGGCCACGTGGGTGGAGTCCTCGGTGACGCGGGTGCGGTGGGCGTCTCGGTGGTTCCAGTGGCGGGTCAGGACACCGGTGGTGTCCGCGTAGATGATCTCGCCGGGCTTGGGGTTCTCGGTGCTGTCGGGTTCGCCGAGCGGGGTGAAGGACTCGGTGCCGTCCGCGTAACGGATGTCGACGTCGCCGGTGACGTGGTCCAGGTCGAAGGCTCCGGCGGGCAGGCCGTGCCGGACGGAGACGGCGTTGTAGGAGTCGACGGCCGGGTTGACGCGCGGCAGCGTTCCCTTCTTGGCGAGGCGGCGGCCGAGCGCGTCGACGCTGGGGCGGATGCGGCGGGGGTTGGTGCCGAAGGAGCGGTACGCGGTGTGCCAGGCCTCGATGCGGGGGTCGGTCTCGTCGGCAGGGTGCCAGGTGCCGTCGGCGAGCTGCCGCTCCAGGTCATCCAGGGCCGCGGTGGTGCGGGGCCAGGATTCCCGTCCACGCAGGCCGGTGGCGGTGACCACGGCGATCAAGGTGTCGGGGAAGGCGTCCGCGACGGCGGAGGTGATGCGGAAGGCAGGCATGGGCGGGTTTCCGTTTCCGGTGTGTGCGGGTGTCAGGGCTTCCAGGGGCCGATGCGGCCCAGGCGACGGCGCTGCTGGAGTGCGGTGGGCACGTCGAGGCCCTGGCCGCGTGTCGTGAGGTGGTCGGCGACGGTGCTGCGATGCTCGACGGGTTTGTGGTCGTCGTACTTGAACTTGGCCCGTACGTCGGTGACTTCCAGGCGCAGGCCGCGGATGCCGGGCAGCATCCGGCCGTACGGCGGCTGGTCGACGGCCACGGGGGCGTGGTCGCCGTCGGGCTGGAAGTGGGCGAGCTGGCGGCGCAGCAGCTCTGCCTTGGCCTCGGGGTCGTCGACGACATGGGCTCGGCAGGTGAACTGGACGGCCGCGTAGTAGCTGGTCGGGACGCCGTCGGTGGGCGGAGTGCCGGTCTTGGCGCGCCAGGGCCCGGGGACGAAGGCGTAGTCACCGAAGACGGTGAACAGGACGTTCGGGTCGTGCTCGACCGCCTCCCAGACCGGGTTGGGCCTGGCGAAGTGGATCAGGAGGCTGGTGCCGTCGACGGTGAAGTGAGTGGGCACGGCGACGGGCGGGTGGCCGGGCAGGCCGTTGACACTGAGCTGTCCGAAGTCGTGGCCATCGGCGATCCAGGTCTGCCATTCGGCTTCGTCGAGGCCGGCGTCCCAGGGCTGGATGAACATGCTGATCTCCTTGCGGTGTCGGCTCCGGAGGGGTGCGGGGCTGTTCAGGAAAGGGCGAGGAGGCCGACGGCGACGGCGGCGGTGCCCAGGCCGACGAGCTGGCCGCGGTGGACGCGTTCGGCGAGCACGGCGCGGGCGAGCAGGACCGTGCCGGCCGGGTAAAGGGCGACGATGACGGCGACGACGGCGAGGTCCCCGCTGCGGGCGGCGAGCAGGAAGAGCAGATTCGCCATGGAGTCCAGCACACCCGCGGCCGCGGACATCGCGTACGCGGGCCGCTTTGAGCCCAGCCGGCGGTGCATCACCCCCGCCGCGGCCAGAGTGACGGCCGAGGAGACCGCCCTTCCCACGATCAGCGGCGCCACTCCGCTGTCGGACGGCGCCTGGTGCAGGAAGATCAGCTGGAGGGCGATGGCGGTGCCGGCGCCGAAGGCCAGCAGGAGCGCCGTACGGGAGGGGCGCGCCGACCCGGCGCCGTGTCCGGCACTGACCAGCAGGACCGCCACCAGCGCGAGCGGCAGCCCCACCAGCCCGGTGACGGCCAGGTGCTCGCCCTGCAGCAGGCCCACCCCGACGGGCAGCGCGGCGGACACCAGCGCGGTCACGGGCGACAGCACGTTCATCGGGCCGATCGCCAGGGTGCGGTAGAGCAGGGCGAACGCGGCGGCGGAGGCGACGCCGGACGCCGCTCCCCAGCCGAGGGCGCCCGCGCCGAACGAGGCGCCGAGCACCGGCCACAGCAACAGCTCGACCGCGAGAGAGGCCGGGGCCGCGATCATCACGGTACGCAGCACATGAGCCTTACGTGCGCCGAGGCCGCCGAGGAAGTCGGCGCATCCATAGGCGAGCGAGCTGCCCAGGGCCAGCAGCAGAGCGAGCACAGCACATCCCTTACTATCATCGGAACGACTGAACCGTACAACGCAACGACCGTCCCGTGTCAACCGAACGACCGCGCGGTGCATTCTGATGTGCCGACGGCGAGGATGGAGATGAGATGGCCGAGCCAGCCGCAGCCCTGCGGACGGTGGCGCACAACGTCCGCGCCGCCCGCACCCGGGCAGGCCTGTCCCTGGACGAACTGGGACGACGCGCCCAGGTCAGCAAGGGAGCCCTGGTGGCACTGGAGAAAGCCCAGGGCAACCCGAACCTGGCCACCCTGGTCCGGCTGGCCGACACCCTCGGAATCTCGGTGTCGGCCTTGATGCAGGGACCGGCCGAAGGCCGCGTGCGCGTGGTGGCCGAAGACGCGGTGGCGCCCCTGTGGACCGGGGAGAAGGGCAGCGAGGCGCGGCTCATGTTGACGACCTCGGGCCCGGCCCCGGTGGAGGTCTGGCGCTGGCGACTGGAACCGGGCGAGGACTACCCCAGCCACCCCCATCAGGCCGGAGTCGTGGAAACCGTCAGCGTCACCTCAGGCCGGATGACCCTGGTCGTCGACGGCACCGAGCACGCCCTGGAGGCCGGACAGACCGCCACGTTCGAGGGCGACTCCCCGCACACCTACCGCGGTTCGGGTACCGAGACCTGCAGCCTGATCATGACGGTCCACCTGCCGCCCGGTCCCGCCGCCTCCACGACCTGACCGGCGCGGCGCCGGCCGGTGATGCGGGAGCCGGCGAGGAGAGCGCTGATCACAGGGCCGCAGCCACTGCCGACAGCAGGCGCCACAGCCGGGTGTGGGGCGTGGGGTCGGGGATGGCGCGGTTGGTGAGATAGCTGAACGTGGTGCCGGACTCCGGGTGGGCGAAGGCCAGATGTCCGCCGAGGCCGTCGTGGCCGAACGAGCCGCGGCCGAGCATGGGCCGGCGTGGGGACGACAGCGCGAACACAGTGGCGAAGCGGGTGGGCTGGTCGACCAGGACCTCGTCGGGCCCGTGGGCCTGCCGGCGTCGGACCCGGTCGACGGTGGTGGGCGAGCTGGTGCGCAGCGGGCCGTCGACCACGCTGGAGTAGAGCCGTGCCAGTGACCTGGCGTCGAAGACGCCGTTGGCGGCGAGGATCTCCGGCTGCCGCATCACGGGATCGTCGAAGAGGTCCGCGGTGACGACGGGGTTGTTGAAGGTGGCGTGGGTGAGGGTGCCCCGGCTGGCGGCGGCCGAGGCCAGGAAAGCGCCGATTCCCGGTCTGGGAGCGGCTTTTCGATGAGGGCGGATCAGCGGTTCAGTCGCACCCACGTTCCATGGGGTGCGGCCCGCAGCACGGCGGAGAGGCCGGCTTCGTGGAAGGCCAGCTCGATCTCCGACAGCCCTTCGGAGAAGTGGGCCCAGGCGTCGTAGTGGGCCGGGACGACGGTCTCCGCGCCCAGGACGGCTGCCGCGGCCGCGGCGGCGCGGCTGTCCAGCGACAGCGGACGGCCGTCGAACTTCGCCGGGACGCGTGCCGCTCCCACGTGCAGGACGGCCGCGTCGATGTCGGGCACCCGGCGGGAGATCTCCGCGACCGTGCGGATCGAGGCGTTGTCCCCGCTCACATACACGGTGGGAAGCCCCTGCCCGGAGAGCACGAACCCGGTGACCTCGCAGTTGACGTTGCCGTCGGCGTCCCGCTCGCCGTCCTCGGGGCCGTGGACCGCGGGGACCGCCAGCACGGTCAGGTCGCCACCGCCGTCCGCGCGAGGCACGGAGTGACCGGTCCACGGTGCGAGGCCGACGGCCGGAGAACCGAGCCGTCCGGCGGTCACAGGGCCGGTGAGCACCAACGGGGCGGCCTTCGCGAACGCGCGGCCACGTTCGTCGAGGTTGTCCGGATGCGTGTCGTGGCTGACCAGAACGAGGTCGGCAAGTCCGACGCCGTCCTCGTCGACGGCAGGGGCGGCCGTCTTGGTGAGATAGCCGTGGGGACCGGCGTCGTCGAAGGTCGGATCACTGACGATGCGTAGTCCGCCGAGGTCGATCACGGCCGTCGGGCCACCCAGGACGGTGATCGCGGCTTCCTGTCGGGACAAACCTGCGCTCGGGGTTTCGCTCATGCCCTCGACGCTAACCACGCCGGGCTCCTGGCGGTAATGCTTTTGCTGACGAATCCATGCCCGTCAGGCATGGATTCCCGACCGGGACAGCTGCGGATCACTCCGGTACGGCGGCGTCCAGGAACCGGCGGATCAGTGTTCGCCGAGCGTCGGGGAAGTGGACGAGGCTGACCGGGCTCGGCGGTGCGCTGGCCAGGGGAACGAAGCGCAGGGCGGGTGCTGGGTAAGGCGCTGTGCGACCTCGGGGACGATGCCGATGCCGCGGTTGGCGGCTGACGCGCTGCTGGACCCGGGGATCGGGCAGCAGCCGGCTGAATCCGAGCCGCAGGGTGACGCGGTGGCTCACGACGGCGAGTGCCTGGTCGAGGGTCGCGAGAACCCGCAAGACCGCCACCGCCCGCCGGCCCGACGACAGCCAGGTACGCGCGGACTTCGCGATGCCGACCCACTCCTGAAGACCGGATCGGACGGGCAGCCGAGGCGTCCGCCGGCCTGCCGCGGCCGTGCCGGCGCTTCAGCACATCGGCCGGGCGGCGGTCAGCCGATCAGATGCAGCCCGTCTCCGAAATCGATGCGCGCGAGATCGGCGCGCGAGACGATACCGAGCTTGGGGAACACGTTGGCCAGGTGATGACCCACCGTGCGAGGACTGATCAGCAGCTGTGACCCGATCTCCCGGTTGGTGAGCCCCTGCGCGGCCAGCCGTGCGACTCTCAACTCCTGCGGCGTGAGGATGGCCGCGGTGTCCCGTACCGGTGCGGAGTCGCGGCGCGGGTGCTGCCCGGTCAGTTCCTGTTCGGCCCGGGTGCGGGCGAGCAGGGGCGCCGCGTCCAGTCGCCGGAAGGTTTCCGCCGCTTCGGCGAGCTGGGTCCGGGCGTCGGTACGGCGGCGGGCCCGCCGCAGCCACTCGCCGTAGAGGAGGCGCGTGCGGGCGTAGTTGAAGGGCCGCGACCGGGCTCCGGGAACATCCAGCGCAAGCCGGAACTGCTTCTCGGCGTCCGCTCCGGAGGCCAGCAGGGCATGGACGAGGTGCGTCGCGGAGATCGCCCACGCCGCCCCGGTCCGCTCGGCCCACCGCCGCAGCAGCCGGGCCTGTTCCTCGGCCGTCGCCCGCTGCCCTGCCTGGAGGGCCGCCTCGGCGGTGTCCGCCGCGGCGAGCACGGCGATGGTGGGGTGCGCGGAGTGGTGCCCGTGCTCGGTCAGCCGGACCAGGCGGTCGAGCGCCTCCTCGGACCGGCCGGCGAAGAGTGCCGACATGCCGAGGTTCCACTCCGCGCCGGCGCTGAAGACCAGCACCCCACGCGGCACCCATTCCTCGATGAACCGGGCGGCGAAGTCCGCGACGGTCCGCTCGTCGCCTCGCGCGGCTGCCAGCCATCCGAGACCGGCGCGGCACTGCGCGGCCAAGTGGTCGTCGCCGGTCCCCTCGGCCACTTGGAGCCCCTCGAGGGCGTTCGCCTCGGCCGAGGTCCACGAGCCTTGCGCGATGTCGGGCGCCACGGTCTGGGCCAGCGCCTGCGTCAGGGCAGTGACCTGGTCCGTGTGCCGCAGCGTGTCGGTCTGGCGGCGGAGCGCCTCCTGCAGGGCGGACTCGATGCCCCAGGCCACCGCCAGCGGTGCCGGTGGCATCAGGAGCCAGGAACTGCCGCTGAGCCGGGTGAGGATGTCAGCGACGGGGGCCCCGATCCGGTTCGGGTCATCGGTGCCGCCGACCCCGTCCACCGCCCACCACTGGCGCAGCAACGGCAGCAGATCGGCGTTCGGGAAGTCCCCTTGCGGGAGCCGCCGCTCGAGCCGCTGGAGCGCCTCGCGCTGGAGTGCGTCATGACTGGCCGCCCACGCCGCCCGCAGCGCCATGCTGCCGAGCTTCAGCGCCTGCCCGGGATCGGCCACCCGCTCCATGTCGCGCGTCAGCTGACGGCAGGCGGTTTCCAGATCGCCGTGCGCGAACTCGATCAGCCCGCGCAACCCCTCGCTGAGATCCGCGACCGTGGTTGCGGAGGAGACCCCTTCGGCCCGCTCCAGCATGCCCCGCGCCGCGTCGACGTGGCCGGCCTCCCAGGCCGCCCTCGCCCCGTAGGACAGTCGCCGGGCCGCGTCGTCCGTGGCGGGTGACAGCCTCGCCGCACGCCGCAGGGCACGAGCCGCCGTGGCACAGCCGCCGCGCGCCCATGACCGTTGAGCCGACTCCTCCAGGAGCCGGGCCACCTGCTCGTCGGTTCCGCCCGCGGCCTCCGCGGCCGCGGCGAGGTGCCAGGGGCGCAGCTCGTCGGCGTACTCACCTGTCAGGACGGACGCGAGCGCGCGATGAACCGTCTGCCGGTCCGTGGCCGGCGCCACGTCGTAGACCACCGCCCCCATGAGCGGGTGGCGGAAGCGGATCCGGCCGTCCGGGTCCGGGGTGAGCAGGCCCGAGTGCATCGCCTCGTCCCACGCGGCCGCGTCGAGGTCGAGCAGAACTCCGGCCTGGCGCAGGGTGGTTCGGTCGCTGCGGTCGTCGGCGGCCGTGAGGAGAAGGGCGGTGCGGGCAGGCGGGGACAGCCTCTCGGTACGGGCCCGGAAGGCACGGCGCAGGCGGGGTCCGACGGCGATCCGGTCGTCGGCGTGAGGGTGCGTCGAGAGGTCGCCGGCCGCCATGGACGAGGGCAGCTCCTGGAGTGCGAGGGGATTTCCCGCTGCCGCGCGGACCGTGCGGCGGATCACTGCCTCGTCCGCGTGCGGAGCGACGGCACGGGCGAGGAGCCGGGCGTCCTCGTCGTCCAGCCCGCGGACCTCCATCGCCGCGAGCTTGTCCCAGGTTCCCCCGACGGGGTCGTCGTGTCCGCTGAGGAGCATGGCCACGGGCTCGTTGCTCAGTCGGCGAGCGGCGAAGGCCAGGCACTGCGCGGACGGTTCGTCCAGCCACTGGGCGTCGTCGGCGACGATGAGCACCGGCCGCTCCTTGGCCAGCTCGCCGACGAGCGTGGTTACGGCCACACCGATCAGAAACCGGTCCGCCACGTCGGTGCTGGTACCGAGCGCCCCGTTCAGGGCCTTGGCCTGCGGCTGCGGGAGCGTGCTGATCCGCTCCGTCACCGGCCACAGCAGTTCGTGCAGCGCGGCGAAGGCCAGCTCCGACTCAAGACGGGTACCGCGGCATCTCAGGACGGTGAAGTCCGCGGCGGCCGAATCGGCCACGTGGTCGAGCAGGGCGGTCTTACCGATGCCGGGGTCGCCCCACACCGTCAGGGCCGCGCCGGTTCCTTGACGGGCACCGTCAAGGAACCGGTCAAGGGCTGCCTGCTCCCGGCGCCGTCCGTACAGATCCATTTGTTTGAAAGCTTAAAGGGCTGCTGTCTCCCGCAGCCAGTGCCGACGACCCGGGTTCAACGACACCTGGCCAAATCTTGACTGACACGGTGACGGAGTCGTCTTCCTCGCGGAGTCGTCTTCCTCGCTTTTTCGTAGCGCCGGGCGTGATCAGTGCGCTCACGTCCCGCGGCGTGCGCTCTCGATCCGGGTGTCAGGTGGTGACGGGGGCTCCGGCCGGGGTGCTTCCCGGGGCGTGGTCGGTGGCTTTGTGCCTGCGGGGCATGAGCAGGGCCACGGCCGCTGCCAGGGCGACCGCGCCGGCGCCGGTCCAGAGTGCGGGGATCAGGCCGTCCACGAACTGTGAGGCGGATCCGTAGCCGCCCTGGGCGGAGAAGACGGCGGCCAGTGAGGCGACGCCGATGGCGCCGCCGACCTCGCGGATGGCGTTGTTGGCGCCGGAGGCGATGCCCTGTTCTTCGGGGCGGACGGTGCTCAGGACGAGGTTGGCGCTGGGGGCGAAGAACATGCCCAGGCCGATGCCGCAGACGATCAGTGCGGGCAGCATGTGGCTGTAGACCTCGTGCGGCTGGACGGTGAGGGCCCACAGGCCGAGGCCGATGGCGTTCAGGGTCATGCCGGCGGTGACGACGGGTGCGCCGCCGATGCGGTCGGACAGTGCCCCGGCCAGGGGTCCGGCGATCATGGGCATGGCGGTCCAGGGCAGCATCCGGATGCCGGCCTGCATGGGTGAGTAGCCGCCGACGGTCTGCAGGTACTGGCTGAGCAGGAAGATCGACCCGAACATGCCGAGCAGCATCAGCAGGCTGGCGGCGTTGATGGCGCTGAAGGAGCGGTGACGGAACAGGCGCATCGGCAGCATCGGGCTCTTGGCGCGCAGCTCGTACAGGACGAAGCCGACGAGCAGGGCGGTGCCGGTGAAGAAGCCGCCCAGTACCGGGGTGCTGGTCCAGCCGTCGGCATTGCCGCGCACCAGGGCGTAGACGATGCCGAACAGGCCGCCGCTGGCCAGGACGGTGCCGACGAGGTCGAGGGTGGGGTTGGGGCCGCGGCTCTCGTTCAGCCGCAGCAGGGCGAAGGGGATCAGTGCCAGGCCGAGGGGGACGTTGACCCAGAAGATCCACTGCCAGGAGAGGTTCTCGGTGAGCGCGCCGCCGATGAGCGGTCCGGTGGCCACCGCGATGCCACTGGCCGCGCCCCAGACACCCAGGGCCGCGCCGCGCCGTTCGGCGGGGACGGCGGCCGAGAGCAGGGTGAGCGTCAGCGGCGTCACGATCGCGGACCCGACGCCCTGGGCCGCACGCGCGGCGATCAGTTCGCCCATGCCCGGTGCGAGTGCGGCGGCGGCTGAGGCGGTGGTGAAGATCGCGAGTCCGATGGCGAACATTTTCCGGCGGCCGAAGCGGTCACCGAGGGAGGCGCCGAACATGAGCAGGACGGCGAAGGTGAGGGTGTAGGCGCTGACCGTCCATTCGAGGTCTTCGAGTCCGCCGCCGAGGTCCTTGCGGATGGAGGGGAGGGCGGTGGTGACGATCAGGTTGTCGAGCGCGGTGATGAATCCGGCCGCGCTGGTGATGACCACGGCCCAGACGGCGCTGCCGCCCCGAACCCGTTGCTCGCGTTGCTGTTTCATGGCGTTCCCTGCATTTCCCTGGCAGACGTACTGGGCGATGGATCGATGACGTGAACGCCGGCGGAGACGCCCCCGGCGAGGGCGGCCCGCGCCCGGCGGGCGGAGTCGTCGGCGACGAACTCGTAGGCACCGGTGGCGATGCCGCCGACGGCGATCCGGGCGATGTCGGTGGGGCCCGGACCTGGGCGCGTCGACGGCCCGGACCATGTCGGTCCGCGCGGCAGACTCGCCTGTGGCGAGAAGGGATCAGGAGCTCTGGTTGGCCAGGCCGACGTACTCGCCCAAGTGGTATTCGACATCGAGACCCTTGTCGGCGATCAGCGCGCCGAGCGCCACAGCACGAGCCAGGAATCCCGGGTTGGTCAGCGAGTCCACGAACCCGCCGTAGCCGGCGATCAGGTCCGTGTCCGGCGGCAGTGTCGCTCGGTTGACCATCGACTTCGCGGTCGTCAATGCCTGCCGGTCGAAGGAGGCGAGGCGGGCGACCGTCGCGTCGACGAAGGCGTCGAGTTCCGCGTCGGGCAGGGCCCGGGTGACCCACCCCCAGCGCTCGGCCACGTCGGCGTCGTAGTCGACGCTGGTGAGAATGGCCTCGAGCGCCCGGTCACGGCCGATGGATCGGGGGAGTCGCTCGGTTCCGCCTCCACCGGGAACGATTCCGATGCCGACCTCGGGCTGGCCGAAGACGGCCTTCTCGCGACTGGCGTACCGCAGGTCGCAGGCGAGGGCCAGCTCGTTGCCGGCGCCGCGGGTGCGACCACGGATGGCCGCGATGCTGACGTACGAGGCCTTGCTCAACCGCAGGACCATGTCGGTCCACACCGGCGGGTCGTCCTCGTGCCGGGGTACGGGCAGGTCGCCCGCCGCGGCGCCGTCGAAATGGTTGATGAAGAAGTCGGGGACCTCGCTGGAGAAGACGACGACCTGGATGTCCGGGTCCTCGTCCAACCCGCAGACGATTTCGTGCAGCCTCACCACGGCCTCGGGAACCATGAGGTTCACAGGAGGATTGGCGAACGTGATCCTGGCGGTCCGCGGGGTGGTGCGCTCGAGGCGGATCGTGCTGGGCTGACTCATGGGAGGCCTCCGTTTCGTAGCGGGCAGTGGTTTTGGGCGGCAGACAAGAAGCAGTCGTTTCGGTCACGAAGTTCGGAGAGGGCCGAGCGGGACGAGGTCACCGCATCGACCCGGGCTACTCGCTCGGGGTACTTCCGAATCGCCCGGCGCGGAGTGCTCGCGCGTACGTCTCAGGATTCAAGAGAGGGAGTTCGCCAGTGGCGTCCGTGGTGGCGATGTATTCCAGCATTCGCCTCTGGGCTTCCTTCGACTGATCTCTGACGAGGAACTCGGCGTGCTCGAACTGCAATCCGTCCTCGAGCGAAAGGGAGCTGCCGAAGTAGATGGACCGCTTGATGGCTCCGAGGGATTTCTTCGAGCGCAGGCTCAGATACTCTGCGCGCTCGATCGACCGTGAGAGGACCTTTTCCTTGGGCACCACTTCGTCGACCGCACCGAGTGAGAGAGCCTCCGCAGGCGTGAACGGCCTGCCTTCGAGAACGGTGACCAACGTCTGATGAGTACCGATCAGACGAGGCAGTCGCTGAGAGCCGCCGCCACCCGGTGTCAGTGCGAGCAGGACTTCTGTCAGGCCGATGACGTGGTCGCCGTCGTCCGCCATGATGCGCAGATCGCAGGCAAATGCCAGTTCCGCGCCGACGGCAAGTGCCGAACCGTTCAGTGCCGCGACGAAGATGGTGCCACTTGCGTTCATCTTCAGGAAAGTGGCATGGAACGTGTCGAGCTGCAGAAGTGTCTTGAGCCGGGTCATCCCCGCGAGCGTTCTGACAACCGGCACTCGGTTGATGAGTCTCGCCGTGCGCGCCACGAGCCTGGCGATGCGCGTGTTGATCGGCGGGAATCCAGTGCCACCTTCTTGTAGCCAGCGCACATCGGAATGACTCAAGAAGCGGTCGGGATGCGTACCGGTGAAGACGACCGCGCGGATGTCCGGATCGCGGTCCGCTCGATCGACCAGCTCTTTCAGCTGCTTGGTGATCTCGGGATCGAACAACGCATGCGGGCCTCCGTCGATACGGGCGACAAGCACCCCGGCTCGGCCCTCGACGGCAATATGTCCTGCGGGCTGCGAGCTACTTGGCGACGTGCCCATATGGTCCTCCGTTGCATGTCGTCTCCCGTGGTGCGCGCGGGAGTGCGCTGACCACGCCTGACGCTACGGACAGCGGGCTGCGAGCGGATCTGTCGTCGTATCGGTCACGGAGGGGGCGCCGCGCCGTACCGGAACGCTGAGACCTCCGCTCGGTACACCCGCTCCGGTTCCGCAATGCGCCTGCCCGGACCGGTCGCCGCTCGTCCCGCCGCGTAACCGCCCCGCATCGGTGAGGTGTTGGCGCCGGGGGAGGGCAGCCGCTTCCGTTCCGCGGGCGGGGAACCGCGCGCCACCTGGTCGAAGCAGGCCCGCGAAGCTAACTGTTAAGAACCTTGACAGTTAGGTGGTCTAGTCCAATCATTGGGCCACGGTTCATCCCGCGGTTCTCCATTCCGCAGTCCCCGCTGTCCCCGCATGCCCTTTCCCCATGGGAGCGTCAGTGAGACGACCTGGTCACCTTCGTGCGTTGCTGTCCTGTCTGAGCGTGAGCGCTCTGTCCGCCGGGCTCGTCGGACTCGGGGGAGGGGGCGCGCTCGCGGCGCCGTCCTCGCCCTCGCTCCCGGCCTTCGGCAAGCCCCTGCCCGCCCAAGTGGCGGCGCCCTACTTCGAGTCGTGGACCGGCGAGAGCCCGGCCGCACTCGCCGCGGCCTCCGGAAACAAGTACCTCACGATGGCCTTCCTCCAGACGGCCACGGCCGGTTCGTGCACCGCCTACTGGAACGGCGCGACGGATCAGCCGATCTCGAAGGCGTCCTTCGGCCGTGACATCGCCACCATCCAGGCGCGCGGCGGCGACGTCATCCCCTCCTTCGGCGGCTGGTCCGCGGACACGACCGGCACCGAACTGGCCGACAGCTGCACCAGCGTCGACGCCATCGCCGAGGTGTTCAAGAGCCTCGTCACGACGTACGGCATCAGCCGCATCGACCTCGACGTCGAGGGCGATTCCATCAACAACGCCGCCGGGATCGACCGCCGCAACAAGGCGATAGCCAAGGTCCAACGCTGGGCCGAACGCACCGGCCGCACCGTGCAGTTCTCCTACACCCTCCCGACCTCCACGAAAGGCCTCGAGGCCAACGGCCTCGCCGTGCTCCAGAACGCCGTCGACAACGGCGCCCGCCTCGATGTCGTCAACCTCATGACGTTCGACTACTACGACGGCGCCACGCACGACATGGCGGCCGACACCAGGACGGCCGCCGAGGGACTGCACGCCCAGCTCGCCGCGCTCTACCCGCACAAGACCTCCGCGAAGCTGTGGAGCATGATCGGCGTCATCGAGATGCCCGGCATCGACGACTACGGCCCCGAGGAGACCTTCACCGTCGAGAACGCGGTCGCGGTGGAGCAGTGGGCCGAGGCCAAGAAGATCAACACCCTCTCCTTCTGGGCACTCCAGCGCGACAACGGCGGCTGCCCGGGCACCGGCGGCTCCGACTCCTGCTCCGGCATCGGCCAGGACACCTGGGCCTTCAGTCACGCCTTCGAGAAGTTCACGAGCGGCGCTCGCAAGTAGCGGGACAGCCCGAAAGACGAGGGCCCGGTGCGCGGGATGCGCACCGGGCCCTCGGCACACCGATTTCGCTACAAGTTCCGAAATTATTCGGGGCGAGGACCGCCACGTGGCCGAAACACGCGGTTCATAGCGTCGGGACACACCACGCCACCGCCCTCAGTACTCGTGAGGAATCTCGTGTCACAGGAGTCCCCGTGCCCAACCTCTCCCGCCGCACCGCCCTGCGGCTGACCGCCGGAATGGCCCTCGGCGCCGCGCTTCCGCTCTCTGGCTGCGGGCGCCAGGACGACGCGGCCGCCGCTTCCGGCGCCAAGAAGGTCGACGCGTCCCCGGCCACCGGCACCGTGAACGTCTGGGCCGCCCAGGGCGACGCCGACGTGCTCGGCACGGTCGTCAAGCCGTTCAAGTCCGCCAACCCCGGCCTGGTCGTGAAGACCACGCTGATCCCGAACGCGGAGTACTACACCAAGCTCCAGGCGGCGATCGCGGCGGGCAAGGGACCGGACGTCGCCCAGTTCTTCCCCGAGTCGCAGGCGCAGTTCCTCGACTCCTCGACGCTGCGGCCGGTGCCGGAAGGCCTGGTGGATCCGGGCAGCTTCTTCAAGAGCCTCTGGGACGCCGGCGTCGTGGACGACGTGGCCTACACGGTCCCCTGGTACGCGTACACCTACGCGCTCGTCTACCGATCGGATCTGGCCAAGAAGGCGGGTGTCCAGGCGCCGACCACCTGGGCCGGCATGGAGCCCTTCCTCAAGGCCCTTCAGGGCGCAGGCGCAGCCCACGCGCTGGGAGCCGACATCGGGTGGGACATCTTCAACGGCCAGGACGTCGCCATGTACGCCTGGCAGGCCGGAGGCTCACTCGTCACCTCCGCCGGCAAGTGGAACCTGAACACGCCCCAGATGGTCGACGCCCTCGACTACAACGCGGCCTTCTTCACCGCCGGGACCGCCGACACCAGCGGGCCGACCTTCCTCGACGCCCAGCCGTACTTCGTGTCCGGCAAGACAGCGAGCATGATCACCGGACCCTGGGTCATCGGCCAGCTCGACACCGCCGCCAAGAAGAGCGGCTGGACGGCCTCCCACGTCGCCACCGCCCCGCTGCCCGCCGGAGCGTCGAGCAGCGTCTCCTTCTCCGCGGGCGGCACCTGGGGCGTCCTCGCCGACAGCGGCAACACGGACGCCGCCTGGAAGCTCGTCCGGTATCTGGCCAAGCCCAGCACGCAGGTCGCGCAGTACAAGGGGTACGGCTCGCTGCCGGCCGTCATCTCCGCGTGGGACGACCCGGCGATCAAGGGCCAGCCGCTCCTGGACGCCTTCTTCACCCAGCTCACGAACACCCGCGCGTTCCCGCAGGTCAGCACGTGGCAGCAGGTCGCGACCCGGCTGGGCAAGGAGGTGGAGGCCGTCGCCAAGGGCAAGCAGACCGCGGCGAAGGCGGCCGCGAACATCCAGGCGTACGCCGAGAGCGTCGGCACGGGCACGCAGTGATGACCACGACTCTCGTACCGGCCACCAAGAGGGCCACGGCCGCACCGAAGACCGCGGCACACAAGGCGTCCCGTGCCCGCCGCACCGCCGTCGCCTGGCTCTTCCTCGCCCCCTTCGCCCTCGTCTTCCTGGTCTACACGGCCATCCCCACGGTCGCCGCGCTCGCCCTGAGCCTCACCGACATCCGCGGCGCCGACCTGCGCACCCCGTTCGCCGTCGACTTCACGGGTGTCGACAACTACCTGCGGCTGTTCCAGGACGACACCTTCGTGCGGGACATCCTCAACACCGCCCTCTTCGTGGCCGTGGGCGTACCGCTGACGATGGGCATCGGTTTCACCCTGGCCCTCGCGCTGAACTCCGGCATCAGCCGACTGCGCGGTGTCCTGCGCACCGTCTTCTTCGCGCCCGTCGTCACCAACGTCGTCGCCGTCGCGCTGATCTGGCAGTACGCCTTCCACCTCGACGGCACCGTCAACAAGCTGCTCGGCGCGGTCGGATTCGCCGGACCGAACTGGCTGGACGACCCCCATCTGGCCATGCCGGTCGTCATCCTGCTCGGCGTCTGGCGCAACTTCGGCATCGCGATGGTGCTGTTCCTCGCCGGCCTCCAGGCCGTCCCGCGGGACGTGTACGAGGCCGCCGCCCTCGACGGGGCCGGCCGGTGGCGCCAACTCCGGCACATCACCCTGCCGTTGCTGCTGCCCACCACGCTCATGGTCTCCGTCCTGCTGACCGTCTTCTACCTCCAGGTCTTCGACGAGCCCTACCTCCTCACCGGCGGCGGTCCGCTCGGTTCCACCGAGTCGGTCGCGCTGTACACCTACCGCCAGTTCGGGGCGGGCGAGTTCGGGATGTCCTCGGCGGCGTCCTTCGTGACACTCGCGCTGGTGACCGTGGTGAGCGTCGTCCAGTTCCGGCTGCTGAGGTCCCGCACATGAACCGTGCCGTCCGCCCCGTGATGTACGCCGCCCTGGTGCTGTGTGCCCTGCTCACCATGCTGCCCTTCGCGTGGGGCGTGAGCGGCTCGCTGCGCAGCCTGGACGAGATCCGCTCCGACCCCGGGGCCCTGCTCCCGCACCACCTCACCTTCGGCAACTTCACCCGGCTGTTCGAGACCCAGGGCTTCGGCCGGTTCCTCGTCAACAGCGTCGTCGTCGCGCTGATCGTGGTGGCCGGGAACATCCTGGCGGCGTCGGCCGCCGGTTACGCCCTCGCCAAACTCGACTTCGCGGGGCGGCGGCTCGCGTTCGGCGCGGTCATGGCGGCGATGATGGTGCCGTTCACCGCGGTGTTCGTCACCCAGTTCGTGATCACCGTGGACCTGGGCCTCGCGGACACCCTCGCCGGGATCGCCCTGCCCGGCGCGGCGCTTCCCCTCTCGGTCTTCATCGTGCGCCAGTACGCCCTGTCGATCCCCGACGAACTCCTCGAAGCGGCCCGCATCGACGGCGCGGGCGAGTTCCGGATCTTCTTCAGGATCTTCCTGCCGCTGGCCGGTCCCGCCGTCGCCACGATCACGATCATGTCGTTCCTCAACTCCTGGAACAACTTCATCTGGCCGCTGGTCGTCGCCCAGAGCATGTCCACCTACACCCTCCCGGTCGGCCTCGCCGCCACCAGCCAGGCCGCCGCCCACGTCACCGACTACGGCCTGCTGCTCGCCGGAGCGATCGTCGTGATGCTGCCGGTCCTCGTGCTCTTCCTCTTCCTGCAGCGGTACTTCGTCCAGGGCGTCGCGGGAACGGGGCTGCGATGAGTACACCGGTCACCGTCCGGACCCCGGCGGGCACGGTCGCCGGCCGTCGACACCGGGACGTGCGGCGCTTCTTGGGCATCCCCTACGGCGAAGCACCCACCGGCCCACGGAGGTTCGCCGCGCCGCTCCCACGCGGGCGCTTCACACGGCCGTACGACGCCTCCCGGCCCGGGGCCACCGCGCAGCGCGTGCCGCTGTTCGCCACGACCACCATCCCGGAACCGTCGGTGCCGGGCGACGACATACTGAACGTCTCCGTCACGGCCCCCGACGCGGACGGCTGCCCGGTGCTGGTGTGGATCCACGGCGGCGGCTTTCTCGCGGGCAGCCCGGCGAGCCCCTGGTACGACGGCCGCGCCTTCGCCCGCGACGGCGTCGTCACCGTCACCGTCGGCTACCGGCTCGGCGTCGACGGGTTCGCCGTACTGGACGACGTCCCCACCAACCTCGGGCTGCGGGACGTGCTCCTCGCGCTCGACTGGGTGCGGGAGAACATCGCCGCGTTCGGGGGCGACCCGGACCGGGTCACCGTCGCGGGCCAGTCGGCCGGGGGAGCGACGGTGCTCGCCCTGCTGTCCTCGCCCGCCGGGCGCGGCCGGTTCCAGCGGGCGGTGAGCCTGTCCGGCGGCCTGTTCGAGGTGGAAGCGACCCGGGCCCGCGACCTCCTCGCACGGCTCGGCGAGCACCTGGGCGTGCCGCCCACCCGGGCCGGACTCGCCCTGTGCGCACCGGAGTTGCTGCAGCGGGGCGTGCTCGACCTGCGCGGGGACGACGACCTGCTCGTGCTCGGCCCGGTCGTCGGCGACGACATCCTGCCGGTGCCGCTCGCCGAAGGGCTGGCCGTGCACGGACAGGACGTCCCGCTGCTGCTCGGCGCCACGGGCGACGAGTTCGACGGCGACGGCGAGCGCGGGTCGCGCGCGGCCGGCACCCGGATCACGGACACCCTGTTCCGCTCCGCGTGCCCCCGCACCGCGGCCGCCCGCCGCGCGGCCCCCGCCGGTACCTGGCTGTACTCCTTCGAATGGCCCTCCCCGGCCCTCGGCGGCGCCGTGCACTGCGTCGACCTCCCGTTCTTCTTCGACGTGCTCGACGCGCCCGGCGTCCCCGAGGCGCTCGGCCCGAACCCGCCCGCGGAACTGGCCGCCCGGATGCACACCGACCTCGTCGGCTTCGTCCGCGGCGAGACCCCGACCTGGGGGAGGGCGACCGGGCGGCTCGGCGACCCGGTCCGGGAATACGGCAAACCGCTCGCGGCCGACACCCGGGGCGGGTACGACCCGGTGACGGGAGCGGACCCATGCTGACGGCCGGCATGAACCAGAGCGCCGTACGACGGGTCAACACCTCAGTGATCCTGCGGGCGTTGGCGGTGTCCGCCGGACCGCGGAAACTCACCGAACTCGCCGGGCAGACCGGTCTGTCCCGACGCACGATCGAGCTGATCCTGGACTCGCTCGTCGAGGCGGGCTGGGTCGCCGAACTCGACCGGGTGCCGAACAGCGGCTGCGCCGGACGCCCGGCCCGCCGCTACGAACTACGGGCCGAACACGCCCTGTTGGCGGCTGTGCGCACCACGACCGTCGATGCCCGGGCCGTCGTCGCCGACGTCCGCGGCCACATCCTCGGCCGGGCACACCGGCCGCTGCGCGACTACAAGGACCCGCGCACCACCCTCGACGACGCCGCCGAACTGGTCCTCCAGGCCCTCGACGACGCCGGCGGCTCGCTGGACCGGCTGCGCGCCGGGGCCATCGCCGGCGGCGGTGCCATCGACGACGAAGGCGTCGTACGGCGCCTGGTGCACACCACCCGCTGGGAGGGCGTGCACCTGCCCGAGGAGCTCGGCCGTCGCCTCCCGGTGCCCTGGTTCGCCGACAACGACACCAACCTCGGCGCACTGGCGGAACGTTGGCGGGGAGTGGCCGCCGATCACGACAACGTCGTATGGGCGATGCTCGGCAACCGGACCGGCCTCGGCATCCTCATCCGAGGGGCCGTGCACCGCGGTCTCGACGGTGCCGCGGGCGAGATCGTCGAGGCACCCTCGATGCCGGCCGGCTCGGTCGAGGACTGGCCCGTCGCCGCCCTGACCTCACCGCTGCCCGCCCAACGCGCCCTGGCCCTGGCCCGGTTCGAGGCGGCCCGCGACGGTGACGCCGCCGCGCTCGCCGAGGTCGACGAGTTCGTGGAGAACATCGCGTCGATCCTCACCACCCTGTCCTGGACGGTCGCCCCCTCGCTCATCGTCCTCGGCGGCGGGCTGGAGGACGCCGCCGACGTCCTGCTGCCCCGGGTGCGGGCCGCACTGCGGGACGCACGCACCCCCGCGGTCGAACTGCGCGCCACCGCGCTCGGCCACGACGCCCCCCTGATCGGTGCGGTGAAGCTCGCCCTGGACCGCATGGACACCGAGCTGTTCGGACCACTCGTCCCGGTCGACTGACCCCCACACCACACGTACACGGAGCTCCACTTGACCCACATCCCCCGCACCGACGTCCTCATCGTGGGCAGCGGCATCATGGGATCCCTCGTGGCCCGCCTCCTGCGCGAGAGCGATCCGGCGCTGCACATCACCATGGCCGACGGCGGCACCCCGATCGGCGGCACGCCAGGACGGCATCTGCACGACCTCGACGACCCCGCCCTGTGGTCCCGCTACAACGAGAAGGTCGCCACCGGCATCCAGGGCATGTACACGGGAGCGCAGGTGGTCCGTGAGGTCGCGGGCAGCCTCCCCGACCTCACCCCCGGCATGTTCCACGCGCTCGCCTTCGGGGAGGACGCCGAGGCGATGCCGCAGGCCGCGCTCGCCTGGAACGCGGGCGGCATGGGCGTCCACTGGACCGCCGCCACACCATGGCCCGCCGGGGACGAGGTCTTCGACTTCGGCGACCCCGACGCCTGGGCGGCCGACCTCGACACCGCACGCCGACTGCTCGCCGTCACCCCCGCCGCGATCGGCCCGACCAAGGTCGGCGAACTCGTCCTCGACGTCCTGCGCCGACGCTACGGCGGTGCCGGGCCCGCCGACCGGGACCCACAGCCCATGCCCATGGCCGTCACCCCCACACCGTCGGGCCCCATGCCCCGCACGGCACCCGGGACGATCTTCCCCGCCCTCGCGGAAGGCGGCGATCCGGCCTTCACCCTGCTCACCGGCACCCTCGTGACCGCCCTGAGCCGGGACGCCGGCCGGGTCACCGGGGCCCGGCTGCGCCGCGTCGCCGACGGCACCGAGTCCGAACTCCGCGCCGCCACCGTCGTGGTGTGCGCCGACGCCCTGCGCACCCCGCAACTCCTGTACGCCTCGGGCATTCGCCCCGAGGCCCTGGGCCGGCACCTCAACGAGCACGCCTTCGTCACCGCCCGCGTCCTGCTCGACCTCGACCGGTTCGGCCTCGACGCCGGTGCCCTGCCCCTGCCGCGCCCCGGCGAGTTCAGCACGGACTCGCTGTGGCTGCCGTGCAACGGACCCGCCCAGCCCTTCCACGGCCAGATCATGAACCGCACCTACGTCGACGAGGCCGGCCGGCCCCTCGCGCACTCCGTCGGTCTGTCGCTGTACGTCCCCGTCGAGTCGCGCCCGCGGAACCGGCTCGTGTTCTCGGCGAGCGAGACCGACCTGGCCGGGCTGCCCCGCATCCGCGTCGAGTTCGACTACACCGAGGCCGACCGCGCGCTGATCCGCCGGGCGCTGGACGAAGTCCGTTCCGTCGCCGCCGAGTTCGGCCCCTTCGACCCCGCCACCGAGTCCACGGTGCTTCCGCCCGGTTCGTCACTGCATCTCACCGGCACGGTCCGGGCAGGCGTCACCGACGACGGCACCGGCGTGTGCGACCCGGACGGGAGGGTGTGGGGCTTCGACAACCTGTATCTGGCGGGCAACGGAGTCGTGCCGACGCCCATGGCCGCCAACGTCACGCTGACCGGCGCCGTCACCGCGGTACGGGCCGCCCGTGCCGTCACCGCACGCACCTGAACCACCGAGAGGAACCGAACCGTGATCGACATCGCCAGGGAATACCGTGTGGCCCTGCCCGCCTGGATCGACGACGAACTCGCCGACGTGCCCGCCACCGTCCCCTCCCGCGAGGCCCGGATGCGTCTCGTGCACCGCCTCGCCGACCGCAACTGGCGCGAGGGCAACGGCGGTCCGTTCGCCGCGCTCGTCGCCGAGCGCGAGTCCGGCCGGATCGTCTCCGTCGGCGTCAACGTCGTCCTGTCCAGCGGGGTCTCCAGCGCGCACGCCGAGGTCGTCGCGCTCGGCCTCGCCCAGGTCGCCACCGGCAGCTGGGACCTCGGCGGCGACGGCCTGCCGTCTCACGAACTGGTCGTCAACTGGCGTCCCTGTGTGCAGTGTTACGGCGCCACGATGTGGTCCGGGGTACGCGGTCTGGTGGTCGCGGGTGAGGGCCCGGAACTGGAGGAGATCACCACGTTCGACGAGGGCCCGGTCGGCTCCGACTGGGCCGAGCAGTTCGAGACACGCGGCATCGAGGTCGTGGGAGACGTCCTGAGGGACGAGGCGCTCGCGGTGTTCCGCAACTACCGCAAGGCCATCGACGAGTCCGACGAGGTCGTCGTCTACAACGCGCGCGGGGGAACGGAATGAGCCCTCGTTTCGCGACCGATGTCGTCACCTTCTACCACCCCGGATTCTGGGACCTCGACTCCGCCGAAGCGGTCCGCGAATGGGCCGCGGATCATCCGGACCGCTTTTGGCAGCGGGTCCTGGACGCGCTCGCCGAGACCGAGGTCACCGGCATCGAGCTGACGTTCGCGCCCGGCGACATCGCCTCGGTCCTGCGCGCCTACGGCAGCGCGGAGGCGTTCCGCCGGGAACTGGCCGGCCGGGGCCTGGCCGTCGTCAGCGCCTTCGTCGCCGACAGCGACGCCCCCGACTGGCGGCACGGCGACAACCTCCCCGCGATCGTCGCCGACGCCGAGCGCCGCGCCGCCTTCCTCGCCGAGGTGGGCGCCGAGGTCCTCGTCGCCGGACTGCCCATGAGGGCGACGTACGGCACCCGCCCGCCCTTCTTCGTCGACGCCGCCTACATGACCCGCATGGCCGGCATCGCGCACGCGGTGGGCGAGGCGGTGTCCCGGCACGGGGTGCGGCTGGCCTTCCACACCGAGTCCCACAGCACCCTCTGGTACGAGCGGGACATCGACCTGTTCATGGCCCTGACCGACCCGCGCTATGTGTGGCTGTGCCCCGACTCCTGCCACATCGCCCTGGGCGGCGGCGACCCCGTCGCGGTGGCCCGGCGCCACACTCCGCGCACGGCCCTGGCCCACTGGAAGGACGCGGTCGCCCCGATCGACGTCCACCTCACGATCGACGACACGGTGTACGCCCAGCAGCAGCCGTACATGACGGAGCTGGGCACGGGGATCGTCGACTGGGAGGGCTGGGCGGACGCGATGTCGGGCACACCCGGCGCGGGTACGGTCCTGATCGAACTGGACGAGGCCGCCGATCCGGTGGGCGCGCTGCGGTCGGGAACGGCGGTGGCGAAGCGGGCGCTAGCGGCGCAGTTCTCCGTGGGCGGTCTCCGGCAGCCGCAGATAGACCAGTGACGAGCCGAGGCACAGGACGGCCACGTACCACGGGAACACTCCCGCGTGCCCCAACTCCTTGAACAGCGTGCCCACATACGGTGCCGTCCCCCCGAACAACGCGACCGTCAACGAGTAGGGGAACCCGATCCCGGCCGCCCGCACCCGCGCCGGAAACACCTCCGCGTTCACCGCCGCGCTGATCGATGTGAACCCGGTCAGCAACACCATCCCCGCGCACTGCACGAGCAGCAGCACCACGAAGGAGTCACGCAGCGCGTGCAGCAGCGGCACGCTCAGCAGCGCGAAGCCCAGCCCGAAGAACAGCAGCAACGGCCGCCGCCCGAAGCGGTCCGACAGCAACCCGCCGAGCGGCTGCAGCACCCCGAAGAAGGCGAGCGAGATCGTCCCCGCGAGCAACGCGTCCGACTTGTCGACACCGGCATCGATCTCGGCGTACGTCGGCAGATACGACGTCCACGTGTAGTACGCGATCGTGCCCCCCATCGTGATCCCGCAGATCAGCAGGGACTCACGCGGATGGCGCCGCACCCCCTCGAGCAGCCCGGGACGCGGCGCCCGCCGCTGTTCCTCGCTGCGCGTCTCCTGCGCGCCCTGCCGGATCCAGAACCCGACCAGGGACAGCACGGCCCCGAGGGCGAACGGCACGCGCCACCCCCAGCTGTCCATCCGCGCCTCGTCCAGCGTGTCCACCAGCAGGGTGGCGATCCCGGAGGCGACGAGCTGCCCGGCCGTCGTCGACACGTACTGGAAGCTGGAGAACAGCCCGCGCCGGCCGGGCCGCGCCGACTCGACCAGGAAGGTGGTCGAGGCCGCGAACTCCCCGCCCACGGAAAGCCCTTGGAGCAGTCGCGCGAGCACCAGCACGACCGGGGACAGGACCCCGACCGCCGCGTACGTCGGGGTCAGTCCGACCAGCAGACTGCTGCCGCCCATCAGCAGAATGGTGACCGTCAGCGCCGAGCGCCGCCCGTGCCGGTCCGCGATCGCCCCCATCAGCAGCCCGCCGACCGGCCGCATGAAGAACCCGACGGCGAACACCGCGAACGTCGACAGCAGCGGCACCAGCGAGTTGTCCGCGCCCCTCGGGAAGACCGCGCCGGCGATGTAGGTCGCCAGAAACGTGTAGGCGTACCAGTCGTACCACTCCACGGCATTGCCCACGGAAGCGGCGAGAAGCTGCCGCACGGGCCGCTCGGTGGGCGGTGCGTCCAGACGTGGCATCTCTGTCATGATCGCGACCATCCCCCGATCGAGGTCCGGCACACCTCCCGTACCCGCGACTTTCACACCAGCGCCACCGGACCCTTCCCTGACGTTTGGTGCACTTGGAACACTCGCTGCGCGCACCTTCCGTCACGTTCCGGCCATCGGTGCGCAGGATTGAGAGGTCCCTCACCCATGTCCGACGTCAACCGGCGCAGATTCCTCCAACTCGCGGGCGCCACCACGGCGTTCACCGCCCTGTCGAGCAGCATCCAGCGCGCCGCCGCGCTTCCGGCCCACCACCGCACGGGGACCATCGAGGACGTCGAGCACGTCGTCGTCCTGATGCAGGAGAACCGGTCCTTCGACCACTACTTCGGCTCGCTCAGGGGTGTCCGCGGTTTCGGCGACCCGCGCCCGGTGACCCTGCAGAACGGCAAGTCCGTCTGGCACCAGCAGGACGCGAAAGGCAAGGACATCCTGCCGTTCCGCCCCGACGCCGACGACCTGGGCCTGCAGTTCATCCAGGACCTCCCGCACGGCTGGAACGACGGACATGCCGCCTTCAACGGGGGCAAGTACGACAAATGGGTCCCGAACAAGAGCTCCACGACCATGGCGTACCTGAACCGCGAGGACATCCCGTTCCACTACGCCCTCGCCGACTCGTTCACCATCTGCGACGCCTACCACTGCTCGTTCATCGGCTCGACCGACCCGAACCGCTACTACCTGTGGACGGGCTACACGGGCAACGACGGCCAGGGCGGCGGCCCGGTCCTCGGCAACGACGAGGTCGGCTACGGCTGGACCACCTACCCCGAGCGCCTGGAGAAGGCCGGCGTCTCCTGGAAGATCTACCAGGACGTCGGAGACGGCCTCGACGCGAACGGCTCCTGGGGCTGGATCCAGGACGCCTACCGCGGCAACTACGGCGACAACTCGCTGCTCTACTTCAACCAGTACCGCAACGCCAAGCCCGGCGACCCGCTGTACGACAAGGCCCGCACCGGCACGGACTACACCAAGGGCGAGGGCTACTTCGACCGGCTCAAGGCCGACGTGAAGGGCGGAAAGCTGCCCCAGGTCTCCTGGATCGTCGCTCCGGAGGCCTTCACCGAGCACCCCAACTGGCCCGCGAACTACGGCGCCTGGTACATCGCCCAGGTCCTGGACGCGCTCACCTCGGACCCGAAGGTGTGGGCGAAGACCGCCCTGTTCATCACGTACGACGAGAACGACGGCTTCTTCGACCACGTGGTCCCGGCCTTCCCCCCCGGCTCGGCCGCTCAGGGCAAGTCCACCGTCGACCCCGCTCTCGACCTGTTCAAGGGCGACGGCAGCCACCCGGCCGGCCCCTACGGCCTCGGCCAGCGTGTGCCCATGCTCGTCGTCTCGCCCTGGAGCAAGGGCGGTTACGTCTGCTCCGAGACGCTCGACCACACCTCGGTCATCCGCTTCCTGGAGACCCGCTTCGGCGTCCACGAGCCCAACATCTCGCCCTGGCGGCGCGCGGTCTGCGGCGACCTCACCTCCGCCTTCGACTTCTCCCGCAGGGACACCAAGCCGGTCGCCCTCCCGGACACCGACGGCTACGAGCCGCCGGACCGCCGGCGCCACCCCGACTACGTGCCCGTCCCGCCCGCCGTCGGCGCCCTGCCGAAGCAGGAACGCGGCCTGCGCCCGGCCCGCCCGCTGAAGTACGCCCCGCACGTGGACGGTTCGGTGGACGCGGCGAGCGGCAAGTTCACGCTGGCCTTCGCCTCCGGCGCCAAGGCGGGCGGCGCGTTCCTGGTGACCTCCGGCAACCGCACCGACGGGCCCTGGAGTTACACCACCGAGGCCGGCAAGACCGTCTCGGACACCTGGAACTCGGCGTACTCGAAGGGGTCGTACGACCTGACCGTGCACGGCCCGGCCGGTTTCCTGCGCGTCTTCAAGGGGGCGAACGGGACCGCCGGTCCCGAGGCCACCGCCCGCCACGAAGGTGACGACGTCGAGCTGACGTTCACCAACAAGGGCTCCGGCACGGTACGTCTGAAGGTCGTGAGCGGCTACGGCGACCCGGCGAGGACCTTCACCGTGGGGGCCGGTGCCACCGTCCGGCACACCTTCCGCCTCGCCAAGAGCCGTCGCTGGTACGACCTCACGGTCACCTCCGACGCCGACCCGTCGTTCCTCAGGCGATTCGCCGGACATGTCGAGAACGGGCGTACAGGAGTGAGCGATCCGGCCGTAATCACCAGGTAAAGCCGCGGCGGGAGCCGTCGTACACCTGGCCGGAGCGCAGTGGTCCCGGGGTAGTGTGCCCCGGTGACCACGCATTCGAACACACCTGCAGGCTGGTACCCCGATCCGCACGGAGCGTCCCAGACGCTCCGTTACTGGGACGGGGCGCAGTGGACCCAGCACACCCACCAGGACCAGCAGGCGGCGGGGCAGGTCCAGGCTCAGGCCGTGCAGGCCCCGCCGGTCCAGCAGGCACCGCAGATACCTCAGCAGTCGGCCGGTCCCGACCCGCGCGTGCAGCGTCAGGTGCAGCACCAGGCCGGGGTCACCGCGGGTGGCCCCGGCGGCGGCACGCTGTTCTCCGAGCCGGTGCTCGTGGTCAACCAGAAGGCCAAGCTGATCGAGCTGACCAACGAGTACAAGGTCATGGATCAGAACGGCAACCAGGTCGGGTCCGTCAGCCAGGTCGGGCAGAGCGCCTTCCGGAAGATCGTGCGGTTCCTCTGGAGCATCGACCAGTTCATGAAGATCAGGCTGGAGATCCGTGACGCCCACGGACAGCCGGTCATGCTGCTGACTCGGCCGGGGAAGATCTTCAAGTCCCGGGTGATCGTGGAGCGTCCGGACGGTTCGCCGGTCGGTGAGATCGTCCAACAGAACATGATCGGGAAGATCAACTTCGCGATGATGGTGAACGGGCAGCAGGTCGGCGCGATCAAGGCGGAGAACTGGCGGGCCTGGAACTTCGCGATCGTCGACCACACCGAGAACGAGGTGGCCCGGATCACGAAGACGTGGGAGGGGCTCGCCAAGACGATGTTCACGACCGCGGACAACTACGTGCTGCAGATCCACTACCAGTTGCCCGAGCCGCTGCTGAGCCTGGTCCTCGCCACCGCGCTGACGGTCGACACGGCGCTGAAGCAGGACTCCCGCGGGTTCGGCTGAGCGTCCCTGCAGCGCAGCGTCCCTACAGCGGTGTGAGGTGCCCCGGCTTCGACTGCCGGGGCACACGCTTCCGCCGCAGCGCCGGTTCCAAGGACGCCGTCGACGGCTCCAGTGCCAGTACCGCCGCCACGGGGTGGTCGTCGGCCACCGGCATCGGGGACATCGATGCCGTCGACGGCTCCAGTGCCAGTACCGCCGCCACCGGGTGGTCGTCGTCCACCGGCACCGGAGACATCCGGGTCAGCAGCACCACACCCCATGCCGCCAGGCCCGCTCCCGCCAGTGCGAGCAGCACACCCGCCGCGCCGCCCCGCAGGCTCTCGCCCAGCAGGGAGAGGCCGATCACCGCGGCGGCCACCGGGTTGGCCAGGGTCACCACCGCCAGCGGGGCGCCCAGGCCGTCACGGTAGGCCGTCTGGGAGAGCAGGAGTCCGCCCGCGGCGAAGGCCGCGACGAGCAGGGCGACGCCGATCACCTGGACGCTGAGAAGCGACTCGGAACGGTCCGTCGCGGCCACCGTCACGGTCTGGGTCAGCGCGGAGGCCACCCCCGAGGCGACCCCGGACGCCGACGCGTGCCGGATGCCGGGCTTGGCGCCGGGGCGGGCCAGCAGACCGATCAGGGCCGCCGTCACCGCCGCCACGGCCACTGCCTCGGACGTGGTCAGCACCTTCCCGGGCGCGGACCCCGACGCCACCACGAGGATCGCGGCGAGGCCGGCCAGCGTGTACGCGGTGCCACGCCACTCCGTCGCGCTGACCCGGCGCCCGGCGATCCGCGCGCCCAGCGGCACCGCGGCGACCAGAGTGAGGGCGCCGAGCGGCTGGACCACGGTCAGCGGGCCGTACTTGAGGGCGACGACGTGCAGCAGCGCGGCCGCCGCGTTGAGCCCGACGGACCCCCACCAGGCACCCGAGCTCAGCATCCGCAGCACACCCGAGCCGGGGTTGCGGGAGGCGAGGCGCTCCTGGGCGACGGCGGCGGCCGCGTAGGCGACGGAGGAGAGCAGGGAGAGTGCGAGAGCGAGCAGGGTGGCGTTCATCGACCCACTCCGACCAGGACGTTCACGTTCTCCTTGGGTTCGGCCGGGGTGAGCTTCTCCTGTGCCCGGCCCGCGGTGGTGGCCGTCCGGTGCGGCGAGCGAAGCGAGATGGGGGTCCCCCCGGACGAAGTCCGGGGGCGAAGGACCGCGAGGGCGATGCCGAGCAGGGCCGTCGCCACGATCGCGTCCATCCAGTAGTGGTTCGCCGTCCCGACGATCACCAGCAGGGTCACCAGCGGGTGCAGCAGCCACAGCCGGCGCCAGCGGGAGCGGGTGGCCACGATCAGGCCGATCGCCACCATCAGGGCCCAGCCGAAGTGCAGCGAGGGCATCGCCGCGAACTGGTTGGAGAGGGTGTCGGTCTGCGGCGGGCCGTACACGGAGGGGCCGTAGACCTTCGCGGTGTCGACCAGGCCGGCCGCCGCGAGCATCCGAGGCGGGGCCAGCGGGAAGACGAGGTGCAGTACCAGGGCGGCGCCGGTGAGCAGGGCGAGTACGCGGCGGGCCCAGACGTAGTGGGCGGGGCGCTTGAGGTACAGCCAGACCAGGAAGGCGACCGTGGCCGGGAAGTGGACGGTCGCGTAATAGGTGTTCGCGAGGTGCGCGAAGGTGTCGCCGTGCAGCAGCAGCGACTGCACCGAGCCCTCTCCGGGCAGATCGAGGACGCGTTCCCAGTGCCACACGCGGCCGGCGTTGCGGTAGGCCTCGGCGGTGTGGCCCGTGACCAGTTGCCGGCCGAACTTGTAGACGAGAAAGAGTCCTACGACGAGCAGGAGCTCACGGACGAGCGGCGGCCGCGCTATGGCGCTCGGCTTCGCTTCTGCAGGCTCGGTGAGGGCATTCATCCCCCGGCCCCTTCGCTGATGGTGGTGCGGATGCTGAAATCTGAACAAGTTGGTGACTCGTCCTGATTCCGAAACTCATCGATACGACCTCGTACCGATACGCCAGTGTACCGATACGGCCGGGTACCGGTACACTGGCGTATCGATAGACATACGACACACTGGAATCCGGGAATGAAACGCGGCGGCCGCGAAGCAGGCCGACCGCCGAGGTGAATGAGGGGATGAGCTGATGACGTCGCAGGCCGCGGACGGACCGGAGACGGTCGCCGCCTCGCGCCGCTCCAAGATCACGCCCGAGCGTGAGCAGGAGTTCTTCGACGCTGTGCTCGAACAGATCCGTGAATGCGGATATGAGGCCGTGACCATGGAGGGCGTCGCCAGCAGCACCCGCTGCAGCAAGTCCACCCTCTACCGGCAGTGGAAGACCAAGCCCCAGTTCGTGGTGGCCGCTCTGCGCTCCCGCCGCAGGTCGAAGTTCGAGGGGATCGACACGGGATCGCTAGCCGAGGATCTGCGCGAGGCCGCCCGGGCCGCGGGCCGGTGGTCGATGCACGACACCAAGCTCCTCCAGGCGCTCGGCCACGCCGTCACGCAGGACGCGGAGCTCGCGAAGGCCCTGCGTGAGGCGCTGGTCGACCCGGAGATCGCCGCGCTGCGGCACATCCTCCAGCGTGGGGTCGACCGGGGCGAGATCGCCGCCGGAAACCCGGCGCTGGAGTACATCCCGGCCCAGATGTTCGGCGTCATCCGCGCCCGGCCCGTCATCGACGGGGAGTACGCCGACCCGGAGTACCTGGTCCGCTTCGTGGAGGCGGCCGTACTGCCGGCGCTCGGTCTGACCTGAGACCCAGGCCGCCGTCCACGGGATGACTGGACGGTGACCTGCTCGCGCCGCACCGTGGGGACGGGGGCGGCGCGCACCCCCCGGCCGGGTGAGGTTCCTCTCGAGCGGAGAGGCGCCCCACCCGGCCGACCGGTGTCCGGGGGCCGGCCGTCAGACGTGCTGGCCGCTGCCGCCGCCCGTCGACACCTTGATCCCCTTGGTGATGTCGTCGATCACGCTCTGGCCCTCTTCGACGTCGACACCGAAGCGCACCACGACGATCTGCTGCGGGTTCGCCGGGGACGGAAAGGCCAGGGACTCGACATAGCCGTCGGAGCCCTTGCTGGTGACCGCCTTCCAGCGGACCTTGTAGCCCTTCTGCCCGGCCACGGTCACCGCCTCGGAGGCGAGGACGTCGTGCGAGGTGATCGAGCCGTAGGTCTTGCCGCCGTAGGACTGCTCGGCGTTCGCCTCGATGTCGGCCTTGGCGATCTGCTCGGCCGTGCTGCCCTTGGTGCCCAGCGCCAGGGCGGGCGCCGAGTAGGCACCGCCCTTCGTGCACTTGTCGGAGGTGTCGCCGGGGCAGGCGTAGGAGTCGTTCGAGGTGACGGACGCGCCGACCTGTATCTCCTGGCCGTACCAGTCGTCCGGGATGGGCAGGCTGATCCCGTCGATCGAGTCGGTGACCGAACCGCTCTCGATCTTCGGCGCCTCGGACCCCTGCGGGGAGGGCGACGCGCCCCCGGAGCCGCCGCTGCCGCCGGAGCCGCCGGGCCCTCCGTCGCCGCCGAACGGTCCGCCCTGGCCCCCGGTGCCGCCGGGCCCGCCCTGGCCCCCGGGCGCCTGCGAGTTGGCGGTGCCGCCGTTGCCGTTGTCGGCCAGCGCGTACACACCCACGCCGATGCTCGCCAGGACCACGACGGCCACCGCCACGGCTATGCCCATACGGCCGCGCCGCGACCCGGAGGGCGGCTGCGCGGGGTACGGCGGATAGGCCGGGTACTCTCCGGGGTCCCCGGGGCTCGCGACCTGTTCCGGGGGACCCCATGCGGCGGCCGATCCGGCGGGCCGGGTCCGCTCCGTCCACGCCTTGCCGTCCCACCAGCGCTCGGTGGCGGGACCGTCACTTGTCTGCCCGGGGTCGGGGTACCACCCGGGGGGAGTCTCCTGCGTCATGCCCCCACCGTATGAGCCCTCGGTGAAAGAGGGATGAGAGGGGCGTCGGCCGAATCCGCGCACTTCGCCCAGAAGGGAACGACTGACTGATGGTCAGCCCGGTTGTCGGCAGGTCACGGACGGGGCGCGTCGCCTGCCCGTACCCGAGGTCACCCCTGAAGGCAAGAGGTGCCGCGACCGCCCTCCGCCACCGCGCCGGGACGGCTACGCTCGAGATCTGTACGTCGTTCGGGCGACTTGGGGAGGTAGCGGGATGACGGAGGTACGGCCGGTTGCGGCCGCCCCGGCCTCGCTGTGGGAGCGCGACGAGGAACTCGCCGCCGTCGAACGTGTGGTCGACTCGCTGTGCGCCGGCCGCACGTCCTCGGGCAGCGTGCTGGTGATCCGTGCCGAGGCGGGCTTCGGCAAGACCGCCCTGCTGGCCGAGACCCGCCGTATCGCCGAGGCCCGCGGCTGCACGGTCTGGTCGGCACGCGGCGGCGAGACCCTCAGGTCCGTCCCCTTCAACGTCGTACGACAACTGCTCCAGCCCGCCCTCCTGTCGCTGATGCCCGAGGAGGCCCGCGAGTACCTCGGCGACTGGTACGACATCGCCGGCCCCGCCCTCGGCATAGCCGACCCGGGGGAGCGGCAGGCCGACCCGCAGGGCGTGTGCGACGGACTGGTCGCCGCGGTGCGCCGGCTGGCCCGCAGGGACTGGCCGCTCGTGCTGATGGTCGACGACGCCCACTGGGCCGACCAGGAGACCCTGCGCTGGCTCGCCGCCTTCGTCGAGCGCCTGGACGACCTTTCCGTCCTGGTCGTGGTGGCGCGCCGCCCCGGCGAGGCCACCCCCGAGAGCGCCCGCCTCCTGGAGACGGTGGCCTCGGCCGCGGGCCGCCCCGTCACCGACCTCAGTGCCCTCACCCCGGACGCCACCGCGGGGCTCACCCGCGCCACCTTGGGGGAGCACGCCGACGCCCCGTTCTGCCGCGAGGTGTGGGCGGTCACCGACGGCAACCCCTACGAGACCGTCGAACTCCTCGCCAAGGTCCGGGACAGCGGGATGGAGCCCGGCGAGGGCTCGGCGAACGAACTGCGTGAGCTGAACCGCTCGGCCCGCGGCGGCGGCCTCGTCACCCGCCTCGAGGAACTCGGCATCGACGCCACCCGGTTCGCCTGGGCGGCCGCGATCCTCGGCACCGACATCTCCGTCGGCCTGGTGGCCCGGCTCGCCACCCTGAAGCCGGAGAACGCGGCGCTCTGCGCCGAACTGCTGCGCGACGCCCGTATCGTCACCGACTCCGGGACGGAGGACGGCGAGCTGGAGTTCGTCCACCCGCTGATCGCCACCGCCGTCTACGACTCCATCCCCGACGCCCTGCGCACCGCCATGCACGGCATCGCCGCACAACTCGTCACCGACTCCGGGCTGGGCGCCGCGGCCGCCTCGCGGCACCTGCTCCAGGTCCACCCGGACGACGACGAGGAACTCGTCGAGCAACTGCGCGAGGCCGCCCGCGAGCACCTCCTCGTCGGCGCCCCCGACGCGGCCCGCCGCTGTCTGGAGCGCGCCCTGGTGGAGCCCCCGCGTCCCGAGGTGCACGCGCGCGTGCTCTTCGAACTCGGCTGTGCCACCCTCCTGACCTCCCCCGCCAAGACCATCAGCCACCTCCAGACCGCGCTCGTCATGCCCGGCCTTGAGGGCTCCGCCCGGGTGGACGCCGTCGTCCGCCTCTCCCAGGCACTCATGCACAACAACCAGCTGGAGGAGGCGGTCCGCACGGTCGAGGCGGAGGCCGCCCGGCACGAGGAAGGCCCTGCCAGGCTCCGCCTCCAGGCCGTGCAGTACACATGGGAGGGGCTCTACCCGGGCGAGGCCACCTCCCCGGCGCGCTCCGAGCGCCTCGCCGCCCTGGCCGCCACCTGTGCCGGCCGTGACAACTCCGAGCGGGCCCTGCTCATCCTGCGCGGATTCGACGCGATGGCCCACGGTGAGAGCGCCGAGGAGATCGCCGAAGTGTGCGACCGCGCCCTCGTCAACGGCCGCCTCGCGCCCGGACTCGGCTGGACCGACACCGAGTGGGGCCTCGAACTGCCGCTGATGCTGGCCAGCGCGTACGCCTTCACGGACCGGCTCGATCGCGCCGAGGCCCTGTACGCCGACGCACTGCGCACCTACGAGTCGGCCGGCTGGAGCGGCGGCCACCTCGCGCTCGCCCATGCCTACGTCGGCCTCGGCCACCGCCGGCGAGGACGGCTCCGGGAGGCGGAGACCTCCCTGCGCGAGTCGCTCCGGCTCGCCGAGCGGGTGGGACGAGGGCTGCCGCTGTACTGGTCGGCGACGTGCAACCTCGTCGACACGCTGCTCGCGCGCGGGCATGTCGAGGAAGCCTGGGCGATCGCCGAGCAGTACGGGTTCACGCCGCCGTATCCGTCCACGATCGTGCTGCCCGATCCCCGCTCCGTGCGGGGACGGCTGCTGCTGGCCGTCGGCCGGACCAAGGACGGCATCAACGAACTGGACGCGGCGGAGAAGGCGGCGGCCGTGCGGGGCCACCACAACCCGGTGCTGGTGCCGTGGGCCGTCGATCTCGCGCGGGCGCTCGCCGGTGAGGACCCGGTGCGGGCCGCCCAGTTGGCCACGGATGCCCGGCGGCATGCCGAGCGGCTCGGCACGGACACGGCCATCGGTGAGGCGTTGCGGTGTGCCGCCGCGCTGGAGACCGGGCAGCGGGCGGTGCGGCTGGCCGCGCAGGCGGTTGCCTATCTGGAGGCCTCTCCCTGCCAGTACGAGCACGCGGCGGCCCGGGTGGAGTACGGGATCGCGGCGCGGTCCGTGGCGGAGCTCAACCGGGGCCTGGCGCTGGCGCGTTCGTGCGGGGCGGACGGGTTGGTGACGCAGGCCCGGGAGGTGCTGGAGACGGGGCGTGGGTTGCGGTGAGTTCTTCGTCTGCTGCGCCGTTGTGGCTGGTCGCGCAGTTCCCCGCGCCCCTTCAGTGCGCGATCAGCTGGTCGGTGATGGACGCCAGGCGCTTCTGCACTTCCTTGTCGTACGTTGCCTCGTGAGCTCGCGCCGGATTCGTTCCGTCGAAGAAGCGGCCCGTGCCCAAGTCCTCGGTGGCCTGGGCGAGTACACCCGGGGCGCCGTCTGCCACCGTCGACCAGGGCGCGACCCCGCCCTCGCGGACCATCGCCGTGTCCATGAACGTGGCCGGGTGGAGGACGTTCACCGCGATCCCCGTGTCCGCCAACTCATCGGCCAGGGCGAAGGTGTGGGCCGCCAGGGCGAACTTGCTGCGGCAGTACGCGGCGAAGCCGTTGTAGCCGCGAGTGAACTCGATGTCGTCGAAGTCGACCGGCTCCTGGCCCACCGACCCGACGTTGACGATCCGCGCCGGGAGCGTCGGCAACAGTGCCCGGGTCAGCGCCACCGGCGCCAAGTAGTTGACCGCCAGGCGCAGTTCGTGACCGTCGGCGCTCACCTCCCGGCCCGAGCCGGGCGAACCCGCGCCCACACCCGCGTTGTTGATCAGGACATCGAGTCCGGGGTGGGCCTCGGCGACCCTCGCGCCCAGCTCGCGCACCTGGGCCAGGGAGGCGAGGTCGGCCACGAAGCCCTCGGCCGCCCCCTCTGCCCGCAGCTCCTCCACCAGACTCCCGGTGCGGCCCGGGTCCCGGCCGTGGGCGAGGACGGTGTGGCCGGAGCGGACCAGTTCGAAGGCGACGTACCGGCCGAGACCCGAGGTGGCGCCGGTGATCAGAATGGTCGACATGCCCCTACCGTAGGCACATCGTCGTACCCCGTGCCTGCCACTGTCGGGGTCACCCTTCCGTTTCCTCCGCCAGCACCCGCTGCGCCGTCGCGAACGCGGAGTTCGCCGCCGGTACTCCGCAGTAGACGGCCGTCTGGAGCAGTACGGCCCCGATCTCCTCCGGCGTGAGCCCGTTGCGCCGCGCCGCGCGCACATGCATGGCCAGCTCGTCGTAGTGGCCGTGCGCGACCAGCGCCGTCAGGGTGATCATGCTGCGCTCGCGGCGGCTGAGCGTCGGATCGGTCCAGATCTCGCCCCACGCGTAGCGTGAGATGAAGTCCTGGAAGCGGGCGGTGAAGGGGGTCTGCCGGGCCTGCGCCCGGTCCACATGGGTGTCCCCGAGCACCTCCCGCCGCACCTCCATGCCCCGCTTGGCGTCCCCGCCGAGGTGTGCGCGCAGGCTGGTGAGGACGGCTTCCGGGCACTGCGCCGGTGCCAGGTGTGAGGCCCCCGGAAGTTCGACGAGCGTGGCGCGCGGCACCGCGTCGGCGATCTCCCGCAGATGGGGCGGCGGGGTCGCCGGGTCCTGCCGGCCGGCGATCAGCAGGGTCGGCGCGGAGATCTCGGCCAGCCGGTCGCGCAGGTCGAAGGAGCCCAGGGCGTCACAGCAGGCGGCGTACGCCGAGGGATCGGCCTCGGCGTGGTCGCGGATCAGTTCCGGGACGCTGAAGTCACCGGCGAACCAACGGGAGTTCACGCTCTCCAGCAGCCACTGCATCCCCTCCCGGCGGACCCGCTCGGCCCGCTCCTCCCACGGCTTGCTGCCGTTGAAGTGGGCCGAGGAGCAGATCACCGCCAGCGACGCGACACGCTCCGGGTGATGTACGGCCAGGTGCAGACCGACGGCACCGCCGAGCGACACCCCCGCGTACCCGAACCGCTCGATGCCGAGCGAGTCGGCGAGTGCCAGCACCAGGTCGGCGAGGTCGCCCACGGTGGCGCCGGGACCGATCAGACCGGCCGCCGAGCCGCCGTGCCCCGGCAGGTCCCAGCGGACCACCCGGTGGCTGATGGACAGCTCGGGCGCCACCTTGTCCCACAGGGCGTACGACGTCCCGAGCGACGGCCCGAGCAGCAGCGGGGGAGCGGAAGCGGGGCCCTCGGCACGGTGGTTGAGGAGTTTCTCGGTCAAGGTCGCTCCAGAGCGCGGTCGGTGAGGGCTCCGGCGGAGCCGGTGTAGCCGGTGGGATCGGTGGGTTCGCCGAGGTCGACGTCCTTCAACTCGGGCTCTCGGGAAAGGAGTTCACCGAGCGAGACGCCTTCGGCGTACGTCCGTTTGGCGAGTTCCGTCAGCAGTGCCTTGGCGCGGGCCCGGCCCAGCACAGGTGCCAGTTCGGCGGACAACCGCTCGGAGACGATCAGCCCGTGGGTGAGACCGAGGTGTTCCCGCATGGTGTCGGCGTGCACCCGCAGCCCCCCGGTCAGTTCGGCGGCGTCCCGGGCGGCCCCGCCCACCAGTCGCAGCAGATCCCTGAGCGGCTCCCACTCGGCGTGCCAGGCCCCGGCCGGCCGCTCGTCCTCGGCGGCGAGCGAGCCGTACAGCGTGGCCGCGAGCTGCGGCGCACGCCGGGCGGCGGCGGCGATCAGCGTGGACCGTACCGGGTTCGCCTTGTGCGGCATGGCCGAGGAGCCGCCCCCGCCGCCCTCCGCGACCTCGGCGATCTCGGTACGGCCCAGCACGAGTACATCCGCGGCGATCCTGCCCAGCGCTCCGGCGGTGAAGGCGAGACATCCGGCGAGGTCGGCGACCGGGGTGCGCAGGGTGTGCCAGGGAAGCAGCGGGGCCCGGAGACCGAGCTGCGCGGCGAAGGCCGCCGTGAGCGCCTGGGTGTCCTCGGCGCCGTACACCGTGAAGGCCGCCAATGTCCCGGCGGCGCCGCCGAGTTGGGCGGGGAGGGAGTCCCGTACGACTGTGACCCGGTCCCGCGCGTCCAGTACCAGCGCCCGCCACCCGGCCGCCTTCAGACCGAATGTCGTCGGTACCGCGTGCTGGGTGAGCGTCCGTCCCGGCATCGCGGTGTCCCGGTGCTCGGCGGCCAGCCGGGCGAGGGCCCGCTGGACGCGGTCGAGGTCCGCCAGCACGAGGTCGAGGGTGCGTGCCGCCACCAGCATCGTCGCCGTGTCCAGGATGTCCTGGCTGGTGGCGCCCCGGTGGAGGTACGGACCGTACTCCTCACCGACCGCCTCGGTGAGATCGGCGACCAGGGGGATGACGGGGTTGCCCCCGCCGCGCGCCCGCTCGGCGAGGGACCGTACGTCGAAGCGGTTCGCGTGGGCCGCCTCGGTCACCGCCGCGGCCGCCTCCGGAGGCGCCAGGCCCAGCGCGGCCTGCGCCCGGGTCAGAGCCGCCTCCGCGTCCAGCAGCGCCTGGAGGTAGGCGCCGTCGGCGGTCGCGGAGGCGGCGGGGGAGCCTGCCCACCCGGGGGCGAGCAGACCGGTGTCCGGATCGGGAGAAGTCACTGGAACTCCAGGAAGACCGTTTCGCCTTCGCCCTGAAGGCGGATGTCGAAACGGTAGGTGCCATCGCCCTGCTCACGCGCGATCAGCGTGTCGCGCCGCTCCGCCGGTACCCGGGCCAGCAGCGGGTCGGCGGTCAGCGCCGCCTCGTCGCCCGGCAGGTAGATCCGGGTGTACAGGTGCACCAGAAGCCCGCGCGCGAAGACGCACACGCTGATGTACGGCGCGCTGTGCCCGCGCGCGCCCGGCCGCAGTGTCCGTGCGGTCCAGTGGCCGTTGGCGTCGGTCTGGATGCGGCCCCAGCCGGTGAACTCCACGCCGTTGCGCCCCAGATACCCGCCGCTGGCCGGATCGCGCCGGATCGAACCGTCGGCCTTCGGGATGTCGCCGTCCGGGTCGGCGCTCCACAGCTCCACGAAGGCGTCCGGCAGCGGATTGCCCTCGCCGTCGGTGATGTAGCCCTGGAGGACGATCGTGTCCGGGTGGCCGATGGGCGCGATGTCGCCGCCGCCCGGGAAGGGCAGGGCGTGGCCGTAGAAGGGGCCGACCGTGTGCGACGGGGTCGGCAGCACGGTCTCCGGGCGGCTCGTGTCGATCTTCGTCATGACTGGTCAGCGTCCTTCTTCGATCCAGGTGGCCTGCGGCCCGTCGAGCACGATGTCCCAGTGGTAGCCCATCGAGAACTCCGGCACGGACAGGCTGTGGTCGTAGGTGGCGACGAGCCGCTGACGGGCCGCGTCGTCCGTCACTGACTGGATGATCGGGTCGTACGGGAACAGCGGGTCGCTCGGGAAGTACATCTGCGTCACGAGTCGCTGGGTGAACGCCGTGCCGAAGATCGAGAAGTGGATGTGGGCCGGCCGCCAGGCGTTGACGTGCTGGCGCCACGGGTACGGGCCCGGCTGGACGGTGGTGAAGCGGTAGCAGCCGCTGTCGTCGGTCAGCGTGCGGCCGACGCCCGTGAAGTTCGGGTCCAGCGGGGCGTCGTGCTGCTCGCGCTGGTGGGCGTAGCGGCCGGCCGAGTTCGCCTGCCAGATCTCGACCAGCTGCCCGCGCAGCGGACGGCCGCTCCGGTCCAGGAGCCGCCCCTCGACGGTGATCCGCTCCCCGATCGGCTCCCCGGTGTGCTGCCGGGTCAGGTCGTTGTCGATCTCGGTGATGTCCCGCTCGCCGAAGGCGGGCGACCGCAGCTCCACCAGCTCCGGGTCCTTGGACACGTCGATGCCGATCGGCGGCTGTTTGGGGTGCCGCAGCACCGAGGAGCGGTACGGCGCGTAGTCGCGGCGCGGCTGGTGCTCGACGGGAGCGCCGTCGGCGAGCCGCTTCTCGTAGGCGGCGCGCTCGGCGGCGATCTCCCGATCGATGTCGTGCTGGGTGAGAGTCATGGGATTCCTGCTATTCGCTCAGTGCACTGACTATCTCGGCGAGGTTTCTCTCAAGCTGCCACTGTGGCAGCCTGGCGTCAAGACTCACTACTCTTCAGTGCACCAACCAATTCGACTCGGGAGCGCACATGGCCGCGGTGGACCTCACCACCCACCCCGGGCACCTCGCCCGGCGGCTCCAGCAGGCGCACTACCTGCTGTGGAACACGATGGTCTCCGAGGAGATCACCTCGCCGCAGTTCGCGGTCCTGAACGCGCTGGTCGCCGAACCGGGGCTCGACCAGCGCACGGTGGGGGAGCGGGTGGGTCTCGACCGGTCCACCATCGCCGAGGTCATCAGCCGGCTCGGCAGGCGCGGACTGCTCGACAAGGTCCGCGACCCCCAGGACGGCCGCCGCTTCCTGCTGCGCCTGACCGACGACGGAGTGCGCACCCACCGCAAACTGACCGTGCGCACCGCCCGGATGAACCAGGTCTTCCTGGCCCCGCTCTCCGCCGCGGAGCAGGGCCAGTTCTTCGAGCTGATCCGCCGGGTCGCGGACGCGGCCGAGGGGCTCCGCAATCCCGCCGAGCCCCTCGTCATCCGGCCCTGATCACGCCTTCGCGAAGACGACCCACACCTGCCCCTCGGCGAAGTTCACCGGAGAGCCGTCCTTGGTGGTGAACTCCGTACCGTCCGTGGCCTTCGCCCGCTTCCAGTTCACGTCGTACGCGCGGCCGTCGCGCAGCACCTTCGCCCGGCCCGAGCCCACCGTCACCGTGTACGGCGTGTTGTTGCCGAGGAAGTCGTGGAAGGCGGACTTGCGCACTTTCACGTACTGCACGACGACCGTGGCCGGGGCCAGCCGCTTCCCGTCGGACGTCACGTCCGGGGTGCCGTCCATCGAGACCAGCCAGCGTTCCCGGCTCTTGGACCAGGTGAAGGTGAAGCGGGCGGCCGGGAAGCGGACCGTCTCCGAGGTGTCCTTGGTGCCGCCGGCGGGCGCGGGGCCGTAGTGGAAGCCTGTGGTCAGCGCGGCGGCGCCCGGCGTGGCGGGTACCAGGCGCTTCGGGTGCAGGAAGAGATTGTGCGGGGCGGCCTTGTCGGGACCGCGGACGTAGGCGCGGGACGCCTTCTCGGGGGGCCGGGCGACCAGTGGCGCCCGGTTGATCAGGGGCATCAGCTTGCCCTGGGCGCCGGAGAAGGCGAGCGTCGGCCTGTCGAACTGCCGCAGCAGCTCCAGGTCCGACTCGCGGGCGCTGCGCACGGGGCCGACGGTCTTCGGCAGCTTGGTCGCGTACACCGCCATGAGGCGACTGAGGCCGCCCTCGACCTGCTCGGCGTAGACGACGTCTGCGGAGTCGATGCCGGTCTGCGGGCGGGCCGCCCGCACGTTGTCGATCTTCACGGCGAGCACGGAGGGACCGTCGGCCTCCTCGCGCGGTTCCGATGTGTTCGGTGGTGAAGTGCTCGGTCGAGCCGTGCGGAACTGTCCGCGTCCGTCGTCGGCCGGTGCGCGGGGAGTGCCGTGTCCCGTGCAGCCCGCGGCGAAGAGGCCCGTGACGGTCAGCAGTGCCGCCGCCGTACGGGCACGTCGCGCGCGCCCCCTGTGTTCCGTGTCCACCATGCCCACCATGCCCGCCCGTTTCGTGTCTTCGATTGTGCGCTAATAAGTTCATTGATGGCCATACCCGTCCGTTTCTGATTAGTCGCGTCGAGTACGCCGATCGGCCCTCAATCACGGTTCGGCCAAGGCGCCCCCGGGTACCCGGGGCGCCTACCCAGGACCGACACGCGAGGTGACGGAGGGAGTGCCCGGCATGAAGGCTGTGACCTGGCAGGGCAAGCGGGACGTGCAGGTGGAGGAGGTGCCCGATCCGAAGATCAAGGAACCGACGGACGCGGTCATCCGGATCACCTCGACCGGATTGTGCGGCTCCGACCTGCATCTCTACGAGGTGCTCACCCCGTTCATGACGCCGGGTGACATCCTCGGCCATGAACCCATGGGCATCGTCGAGGAGGTCGGCGCCGGGGTGCCGGACCTCGCGGCGGGCGACCGGGTCGTCGTGCCCTTCCAGATCGCCTGCGGCAACTGCTGGATGTGCATGACCGGGCTGCCGACCCAGTGCGAGACCACCCAGGTCACCAGCGAGGGCATGGGTGCCGCCCTGTTCGGCTACACCCGGCTCTACGGCGCCGTACCCGGGGCCCAGGCCGAGTACCTCCGGGTCCCGCAGGCCCAGTACGGGCCGATCAAGGTTCCCGAGGGCCCGCCGGACGACCGCTTCGTCTACCTCTCCGACGTGCTGCCCACCGCCTGGCAGGCCGTCGCCTACGCGGACATCCCCGAGGGTGGCAGCGTCGCCGTGCTCGGCCTCGGCCCCATCGGCGACATGGCCTGCCGGGTCGCGCAGGTACGCGGCGCCGGGCGTGTCTTCGGCGTCGACCTGGTGACCGAACGGCTGCGGCGGGCCCGCCTGCGGGGCGTGGAGACGTACGACCTCAGGAGCTTCGACAGCGAGAAGGAGCTGGTCCAGGCGATCCGCGACGAGACCGACGGACGCGGCCCGGACGCCGTCATCGACGCCGTCGGCACCGAGGCCCACGGCAGCGCGGTCGCCCGGCTCGCCCAGAACGCCTCGGCCCTGCTGCCCAGGAAGCTCAGCGGGCCGTTCGCCGAGCGCTTCAGCGTCGACCGGCTCGCCGCCCTGCACACCGCCATCGAACTGGTGCGCCGCGGCGGCACGCTCTCGCTGATCGGCGTCTACGGCGGCATGGCCGACCCGCTGCCGATGCTCACGATGTTCGACAAGCAGATCCAGATCCGGATGGGCCAGGCCAACGTGCGGCGCTGGAGCGACGAGATCATCCCGTACCTGACGGACGAGGACCCGCTCGGCGTCGACGACTTCGCGACCCATCACGTGCCGCTGTCGGACGCGCCGCACGCGTACGAGATGTTCCAGAAGAAGCAGGAGGGCGCGGTCAAGGTGCTGATGCGGCCCTGACCCGGCGCGTCAGCGCAGGATCTCGTCCAGGTCGTAGCGCACCGGCTCCTCCAGTTGCGCGTACGTGCAGCTCTCGGCCGTCCGGTCGGGCCGCCAGCGGCGGAAACGGGCGGTGTGGCGGAACCGTACGCCGTTCTCCATGTGGTCGTACGCCACCTCCGCCACCCGCTCCGGCCTGAGCGGCACCCAGGACAGGTCCTTCTTGCCCGACCAGCGGCTCGGCGCCCCGGGCAGCCGGGCGCTCTCGTGGGCGGCCTCCTCGGCCCAGGCCGCCCAGGGGTGGCCGGACGCGTCCTCCATCCGCAGCGGCTCCAGCTCGTCGATCAGCTCGGCGCGCCGCTTCATGGGGAAGGCCGCGGACACACCGACGTGCTGGAGGGTGCCCCGGTCGTCGTGGAGCCCCAGCAGCAGGGAACCGACGACCGGGCCGCTCTTGTGCAGCCGGTAGCCCGCCACCACCACGTCCGCCGTGCGCTCGTGCTTGATCTTGAACATGGCGCGCTCGTCCTGCAGATAGCGCAGGGTGAGCGGCTTGGCGATGACACCGTCCAGGCCCGCCCCCTCGTACTGCTCGAACCAATGGCGGGCCACGTCGATGTCCGTGGTCGCCGGTGCCAGGTGCACCGGCGCCGTGACGCCGGACAGAGCCGTGGTGAGCAGCTTCCTGCGGTCGGTCAGCGGGACGTTCAGCAGTGATTCGTCCTGAAGGGCCAGCAGGTCGAAGGCGACGAAGGAGGCCGGCGTCCGCTCGGCGAGCGTCCGCACCCGCGAGTCCGCCGGATGGATGCGCTCGGACAGCGCGTCGAAGTCCAGCCGGCGGTCACGCGCGATCACGATCTCCCCGTCCATCACACAGCGCTCGGGCAGCCGCTCCCGCAGTGCCTCCACCAGCTCGGGGAAATACCTGGTCAGCGTCTTGCCGGTACGGCTGCCCAGCTCGACCTCGGCCCTGTCCCGGAAGACGATGGCGCGGAACCCGTCCCACTTCGCCTCGTAGTGCATGTCCGGCGGGATCTTCGCCACGGACTTGGCGAGCATGGGCTTCACGGGGGGCATCACCGGTAGATCCATGGTCCGATTCTGCACGCGGGTGCCCCGAAATGCCTGATATGCCGGGCTCGCTTACCGTGGCTCGCATGGGTGACGCGGTGGAACTGGAGGCGGGCGGCCGGACCGTACGGCTGTCCAGCCCGGACAAGATCTTCTTCCCGGAGCGCGGCTTCACCAAGCTGGACCTCGCCCGCTACTACCAGGCCGTCGCCCCCGGCATCCTGCGCGCCCTGCGCGACCGCCCCACCACCCTGGAGCGCTACCCGGACGGTGTGACCGGGGAGAACTTCTTCCAGAAGCGGGCGCCCAAGAACATGCCCGACTGGATCCCGACCGCCCACATCACTTTCCCCAGCGGCCGCAGCGCCGACGAGATGTGCCCGACCGAGGAGGCCGCCGTCCTGTGGGCCGCCCAGTTCGGCACCCTCACCTTCCACCCCTGGCCGGTCCGCCGCGACGACGTCGACCACCCCGACGAACTCCGCATCGACCTCGACCCGCAGCCCGGCACGGACTACGACGACGCCGTGCGCGCGGCTCATGAACTGCGGTCGGTGCTGGGGGAGTTCGGCGGTCTGCGCGGCTGGCCCAAGACCTCCGGCGGACGCGGTCTGCACGTCTTCGTGCCGATCGAACCGCGCTGGACCTTCACCCAGGTGCGGCGGGCCGCGATCGCGGTCGGGCGCGAGATGGAACGCCGGATGCCGGACCACGTGACCATCAAGTGGTGGAAGGAGGAGCGAGGGAAGCGCATCTTCATCGACTACAACCAGACGGCCCGCGACCGCACGATCGCCTCCGCCTATTCGGTACGGCCCCGCCCGCACGCCCCTGTCTCCGCACCCCTGCGCTGGGAGGAGGTCGGCGAGGCGCACCCGCAGGACTTCGACATCGCGACCATGCCCGCGCGCTTCGCCGAACTCGGCGATGTGCACGCGGACATGGACGATCACGCCTTCTCGCTGGACGCCCTGCTCGAACTGGCCCGCCGTGACGAGCACGACCACGGGCTCGGTGATCTGCCGTACCCGCCCGAGTATCCGAAGATGCCGGGGGAGCCCAAGCGGGTACAGCCGAGCCGGGACACGTCGCGAAAGGCGCCTCCTACAGCTCCTTGATCCTGATGTCCCGGTACGAGACCACGTCGGTCGTGCTGTGCACCTGGAGCCCGATGTAGCCGGAGGAGAACCGCCGTCCGTCCGTGCCCGGGTCGTCCGAGCGGGCCGGGTAGAAATCCTGACCGCCGATGTTGTCGAACTCGTTGATCAGCACGCCGTTGCGGTAGACCGAGTAGTGCTGGTCGACCACCCGGATCTCGTAGTCGTTCCACGTGCCCTTCTGGGTGACGCCGGCACCGGCGAGTCCCACCCGGTCGAAGCCGTAGATTGAACCGGTCTTGTACATGTCGCCGTCGGGCCGGTCGAGCACCTGCACCTCGTGGCCGAACTTGATGGCGGCCCACTCGGGCCGGGGCTCCTCCGGATTGTCGTGGACCCACGGGAACCGCACGAATACACCGGAGTTGGCGTTACCGGAGCCCGGGGCGTCGTCCCGCCACTGGAGCTTGAGCGAGAAGTCGCCGTACTTGCGCTCCGGGAACCAGAGCATGCCGAGGCCGTCCTTCGTGGTGCCGGACGTGATCGACCCGTCGCCGTTGGGTGCGAACGATCCGCCGCCCACCTGCTGCCACTTGGCGAAGGACGCCGCGCTGCCGTCGAGGATCGTGCGGTAGCCCTCGGTCTGCCCCGGCTTGCCGATCCCGGACTCACGGGCCGCGGCGTCGATGGCGTCGTACTCGCGCTCGTCGACGACCCCGTCCCTGAAGAGCTTGTCCAGAACGGTCTTCACGTGCTTGAGGAACAGCGCGTGGGACGTCCACTCCTTCTCGTCCTCGATCAACTCGTTGATCCGGCACCGGCTGTTCGTGATCCGGTTCGGCACCCCGCTGTCGACCGTGCCGACGATCACCGTCAACCGCTCGTCGAACTCCGCGCAGTTGGGCGCCGGGACCTGACCGGAGACCACCGTGAAGGTCACCGTGCGAGCGGCCGAGGTGTTGCCTGCCTTGTCCGTCGCCCGGTACGCCAGGGTGTGGGTGCCCGCCCGGTCGACGACCACGGGAGCGGTGTACGCCAGGTAGGGTCCGGCGTCGATCGAGTACTCGACGCCGGAGACACCTGAACCGCCCTCGTCCGTGGCGCTCACGGTCACCTTGGCGTTGCCCACGTACGCCCCGTCGGAGTTCCGGGTGCCGTCCACGGTCACACCGGTCACCGGCGGGGTGGTGTCCTGCGGGGCCGTCGCGACCACCGTGAACCGGACGCTCTTCTCGGCGGCCACGTTGCCCGCCTTGTCGGTCGCCCGGTAACGCACGGTGTGGGCGCCGACCTGGTGCACCATCACGGGCATGGTGTACGGCTGCCAACTCCCGTCGTTCACCGCGTACTCGATGGTGTTGACCCCGGACCCGGTGTCGGAGGCCGACACCGTCACCGACGCCATGTCGACGTACGTGCCGTCCGGGTTCTGCTCGCCGCTGACCGTCGCCGAGGTGTCCGGCGGGGCGGTGTCGTCGGACGGCGGTGCCACGACCGTGAAGTCGACGCTCTTCTCGGCGGAGACGTTGCCCGCCTTGTCGACGGCCCGGTAACGCACCGTGTGGCTGCCGACCTGGTCGAAGACGACCGGGGCGGTGTACGGCTGCCAGGCACCCGTGTCCCCGGTCGCGTACTCGATCCGGTCGACGCCCGAGCCACCGGCCTCGTCGGTCGCCGTGACCGCCACGCTCGCCGAACCGACGTACTGGCCCTGCGCGTTCTGCGTGCCGGTCACCTGGGCCTGGGGCGTCGGCGCGGTGGTGTCCTCGCCGGTGCCCTCGGTCACCACGAGGATGCCCTGCATCTGGCCGTGGCCCGGGATCGTGCAGTGGTAGAAGTAGCGGCCCGGGGTGAGCGTGACCTCGGCGGTGTGGCGGCCGCCCATGTCGTCGTTCGGGTTGGCGAGGATGTTGAGTTCGACGTCGTTGTTGAACTCGGGGTCACTGGTCACGAAGGTCAACGTGTGCGGCATACCGGTGGTGTTGCCGGTGGCCGCGCTGTTCTCGAAGACGATCGTGGCCGAGCCCGCGACGGCCGTCGTCGGGACGGAGCCGTACTTGGTGATGTCGTCGCCGGCGGTCCAGGTGAGTGTCTGGGCCGCCGCCGGGACCGTGTCAGGCCGTGCCGCGGACGTCGACTGGAGGCCGAGCATCATCAGCAGGGCGGCCAACAGGACGGTCAGAGCTCTTCGGGGGTGCATCACTGCCCTCCTCTCGCCAGCTGTCCGGCGGCCGGTGTCGGACCGCCGCCCTTGTAAGTGACCCGCCACAGCGCCGACTTGGCGTCCGAGGTGAAGAAGCCGCGCCCGTAGTCGAGGACGTACAGTGCGCCGTCCGGACCGAACTTCCAGTCCATGAGGTTCTTGATGCCGTCGTTGCCGATCGGCACGATCTTCTTGAGCGACTCGGAGTGGACGGGCAGTCCGCCGTCCCCGTGGGTTTTCGGATCGGTGATGACGGCGTTGCGCGGCTGGTCGGCGTCGTAGAAGTCGCCGACGAACCACTTGCCGTCCCAGTAGGAGGGCCACTTGACGGTGCTGGTGGCCGAGGCGGCGTCGTAGCGGTAGACCGGCCCGTTCATCGCGGCCTGGCCGCCGCCCTTGAGCCACGGCAGCAGGTACTTGGCGTCCTCCTGCTTGTAGGAGGGGATGCCGTTCGCGTCGCGCGGGTAGTCCGGGGCGCCGCCCTGGGGCGAGTACCAGATGTTGTTGCCCGTCACCGGCGGGAGGTTGACCAGTCCGTCGTTGTTGGGCGACTCGTTCTTCGGGTGGTCGCAGTCGTACCAGCCCAGCGGCTGGTTGGGATCCGGCAGGTTGCGGTCGCGGTAGGGCTGCTTGTTGCCCATGCAGTAGGGCCAGCCCCGGTTGCTCGCCCTGGTGATGACGGCGAAGGTGTCGTACTTGGCCGGGCCCCAGGTCGTCGAGGGCTCGCCCGCGTCCGGGCCGACCCATCCCGCGTACAGGATGTCGGTCTTCTTGTCGACGAAGATACGGGCCGGGTTCCTGACGCCCATGACATAGATCTCGCCGCGGGTCTTGCCGCCGCCCTCGTCGGTCTCCTTGCCCGTGAAGAGGTTCCCCGCGGGCAGCGTGTACGTCCCGTCGGGCTCCGGGTGGATGCGCAGGATCTTGCCGTTGAGGTTGTTGGTGTTGCCGGCGGTGCGGCGCGCGTCCGCGAAGGAGACGCCCTTGTAGTTCGGCTGCGGGTTGTTGCCCGAGTAACCGCCGCTGAAGCCGCTGGAGTTGTTGTCGCCGGTCGCGATGTACAGGTTGCCCTTGGAGTCCCAGGACATCCCGCCGCCGGCGTGGCAGCAACTGTGCACCTGGACCGGCCACTTGAGCAGGACCTTCTCGCTGTTCAGGTCCAGTTTGTTCGTCGTCAGGTCGAGTGTGAAGCGGGAGACCCGGCGCTCGGCGATCTGGGTGTCGCGGTTGAGCCGGTCGTGCGGGGTGTAGTGCAGATACACCCAGCCGTTCTGCTCGAAGCGCGGGTCGAGCTCGATGCCGAGCAGCCCCTCCTCGACCTTCACCAGCTCGTCGCCGCCGCCCTTGTTGCCGAAGACGGTCAGCTCGCCCGCCAGGGTGACCTTCTTGGTCGCCGGGTCGTAGACGTGGATCTGACCCTTGCCCTTGCCGACGTCCGGGTTGTTCCAGTCGGTGATCACCGGCTGGGAGGAGTCGGCGCCGCCCCGCCCGATGTACAGGACCCGGCCGTCGGGGGCGGTGACCAGGCCGTGCGGCTCGCCGATCTGGTCGTTCTGCCCCGCCTGGTTGGGCTGGGTGAGGCGTTCGGCCTTGTAGTTGCCGTTGATGGTCGCCTTGCAGTCGGCCTGCACCAGTCGCGAGGTCCACAGCAGCGCACCACGCAGATGGGTCCGGAAGTCGGTCTCGTCGTACGAGGCCACCGTGCCGCCCATGCCGGTGTAGAAGGACCGGCCGCCGTCGTAGTCCCGGCACCAGCTCACCGGGTGGTCCCAGCCGTTGGCGCTCGCGCCGGGCTGGTAGGTCGACTCGCGCACCCGGGCCACGGTGTGCACGTCACCGGACGGGTTCTTCGTCCAGTTGAACCACTGGTCGGGACGCTTCCACTGCACCGGCAGATCCTTGGTCGCCGGATGCTGCCGGTCGCCGACCTCAACGGTGGCCCGCTGGACGGCCGTTGGGCTGGAGGCGGCCGGACGGGCGCCGACGAGGCCGGTGAACCAGTCGGAGTACGGCTCGGCGCGGGCCGCGTCATGAATGCCGACGAAACCGCCGCCCGCCTCCATGTAGGCCTCCAGGCCGGCCTCCTGGTCGGGGTCGAGGACATCGCCGCCGCCGGTCAGGAAGACGATCGCGTTGTAACTCCCCAGCGCCTTCTCGTCGGTGAAGACTCTGGCGTCGTCCGTGGCTTCGGTCTCGAACCGCTGGTTCACGGGACCGGAGAGCCCGATCTTCTCGACGGCGGCGATCCCGGCGTTGACGACCGGTGATTCGTCCCCGGCGGCCGCGGATCCGTAGAAGACCAGCACCCGTACATCGGCGCCGCCCGGTGGCGACTTGACGGACATCGTTGTCGCGGACGGATCGGGAGCCGGCAGGGCCCCCGCCGCGGGTCCGGACATCAGCCCGGCGGCGACGACCCCCGCGGTCACGGTGGCCGTCCAGACCCGTCTTCTCGTGCTTCCTCCGCTTCTCGCGCTCAACCCTCGTAAGTGCATGGGCACCTCCTCGGTCACAGCAACAGCGCCATGGAAGCTAGACCCCTTTGCGTCACTCGCCAATACCTATGACCGGGATCGGACCAACTTTGTCCTGAGTGTGGATAAACGGCTCGGGGGCCGGTACCGTCTCACAGGTTCATCACAGGCACGTCTCCGCAAAATCCGTATCACGGTGGGGAGTTCCGCATGGGCGCACTGGACAGACGTGGATTCAACCGGCGGGTGCTGCTCGGCGGTGCGGCTGTCGCGACATCGTTGTCCCTGGCGCCGGAGGCCCGGAGCGACACCGGCCCGGCGACGGCGGCCCCGGGCGGCGGCGAGGTCAAGCGCATCAAGCTGTACGCCGAGAAGCTCGCCGACGGGCAGATGGGCTACGGCCTCGAGAAGGGCAAGGCGACCATCCCGGGTCCGCTCATCGAGCTCAACGAGGGCGACACCCTGCACATCGAGTTCGAGAACACCATGGACGTCAGGGCGAGCCTGCACGTCCACGGCCTGGACTACGAGATCTCCAGCGACGGCACCAAGCTGAACAAGAGCGACGTCGAACCGGGCGGCACCCGCACCTACACCTGGCGCACCCATCTGCCGGGCCGCCGGAGCGACGGCACCTGGCGGGCGGGCAGCGCGGGCTACTGGCACTACCACGACCACGTCGTCGGCACGGAACACGGCACCGGCGGCATCCGCAAGGGCCTCTACGGACCCGTGATCGTCCGCCGCAAGGGCGATGTCCTCCCCGACGCCACCCACACGATCGTCTTCAACGACATGCTCATCAACAACAAGCCCGCCCACTCGGGGCCCGACTTCGAGGCCACGGTGGGCGATCGCGTCGAGTTCGTGATGATCACGCACGGCGAGTACTACCACACCTTCCACATGCACGGTCACCGCTGGGCGGACAACCGCACGGGCATGCTCACCGGCCCCGACGACCCGAGCCAGGTCATCGACAACAAGATCGTGGGCCCGGCGGACTCCTTCGGCTTCCAGGTGATCGCGGGGGAGGGGGTCGGCGCGGGCGCGTGGATGTACCACTGCCATGTGCAGAGCCACTCCGACATGGGCATGGTGGGCCTGTTCCTGGTGAAGAAGACGGACGGCACGATCCCCGGGTACGAGCCGCACGAGCACACGGAGCAGCAGGCCGGGCACGAGCACTGACGGATCATGGACGGGTGACTCTTCTTCTCACCCGTGGTGACCTGGAAGCGGTGCTGGAGCCGGAGGCCTGCATCGGCGCTCTGCGGGAGGGCTTCCGGCACGCGGAGGCGGTGCCGATCGCGGGGCAACGGGTGCGCACGGACCTCCCGTTCCCCGGTACGGCCACCGCGCTGATCCCGGGCCTGCTCCCCGGCATCCCGGCCTACACGGTGAAGGTCAACGCCAAGTTCCCCGGGGCCCGGCCCGCCCTGCGCGGGGTGATCTGCCTGCACAGTGGCACCGACGGAGAGTTGCTGGCGCTGCTGGACTCGGCGACGGTCACGGCCTGGCGCACCGGCCTCGCGGCCGCCCTGGGCACACATCTGCTCGCCGGCCGGGGAGACGTCGTCGGAGTGATCGGGGCGGGCGCACAGGCCGAGTTGATGGTGCGGGGACTCGCGGCGCTACGGCCCCGCAGCGCCCTCGTCGTCCAGGACACGTCCGCCGACCGCGCCGCGGAGTTCGCCGCGCGGCACGGCGGGCGCGTGGTGTCCTGCGCCGCGGAGGTCGCCGCGGCCGCCGGCATCGTCCTGTCGGCCACCTGGTCGAGGGAACCACTGCTGCACCTGCGGGACACCAGGCCGGGCCAGCACTTCACGAGCCTGGGCGTGGACGAGCCCGGCAAGGCGGAACTGGCCGCCGATCTGCTGGACGCGGCACTCCTGGTGGTCGACGATCGTGAACTCGCGGCGGACGTGGGGGCGCTGAGGGCGGCCGACGCGACCCTCGGCGAGGTGGCACGGTCCGAGCACCCCGGCCGGACGACCGACACGGACCGCACGGTCTACGCCCCCGTGGGCATGCCCTGGCAGGACCTCGCGCTGGCCTGGACGGCGTACGGGCGGGCCGAACGGGCGGGGATCGGACAGCGGGTGGACCTACTGGCCTGAATCCCGTCACGAGCCCCCCGGGAGACGGTGAGGTACGGCGGTGACCGAGCGCACCGCCGTCGGGACGGACCAGGCGGCCCTCGGTGCCCGGCTCGACGGTCTCCTCGCCGAGGCGGCACTCCACAAACCGGTCGCGATCGGCGCCGTAGCCCCCAAGGACGCGCTGCCCGCCCGGATCCCGCCCGGATCCCGCCCGGATCCCCGCGCGGTGAGCAGCCAGTGCGCCCAGCCGAACACGGGGGCGCTCCTCGCTTTGGGTTCCCGGTGCGCAAGCCTCCTCCACCAACCCCGAGAGCGCTCTCACCGGTGTCCCCTCCGGCGCTATCCTGATCCGCACCCGCCGACGAGGAGTCCCGAAGTGACCGACACAGCGCCGCGCCCCACACTGGAGGCCGTGGCGGCCCGGGCCGGGGTGTCGCGGGCCACCGTGTCCCGGGTGGTGAACGGCGGGGACGGGGTCAGGGAACCGCTCGTCGAGCGGGTGCGCAGGGCCGTCGACGAGCTCGGTTACGTCCCCAACCAGGCCGCCCGCAGTCTCGTCACCCGGCGCCATGACGCCGTCGCCGTGGTCGTGGCCGAACCCGAGACCAGGGTCTTCGCGGACCCCTTCTTCGCGCTGCAACTCCGGGGAATCAGCAAGGAGTTGACCGGTCACGACAATCAACTCGTCCTGCTGCTCACCGAGGGCCGCGACGACCACGCCCGCGTCGGGCGCTACCTCGCCGGAGGCCACGTAGACGGCGCGCTCGTCTTCTCGCTGCACCTCGACGACCCGCTGCCGGAACTGATCCAACGGGCCGGTGTCCCCACGGTGTTCGGCGGCAGGCCCGGGTGGAGCGACGGGACGACGGATGCCGTGTACGTCGACAGCGACAACCGGGGCGGTGCCCGCGAGGCCGTGCGGCATCTCGTCGGACTCGGACGCACCCGTGTCGCCCACATCACCGGCGCCCTCGACCAGACCTCCGCCGCGGACCGGCTCGACGGCTACCAGGACGTCATGGGCGACGCCGACCCGAAGCTTGTCGTACGGGGCGACTTCACCCCGGCCGGCGGGGAGCGGGCGATGCGCGAACTCCTCGACCGGTGCCCGGACCTGGACGCGGTGTTCGCCGCCAACGACCTCACGGCGTCAGGCGCCCTGCGCGTGCTGCGCGAGCGAGGGCGCCGGGTGCCCGAGGACGTGGCGGTGATCGGCTTCGACGACATGCTGCCGGTCGCCGAACAGACCGATCCGCCGCTGACGACGGTCCGTCAGGACATCGAGGAGATGGGCCGGTTGATGGCCCGCCTGCTGCTGCGAGACCTCGACCGGGGAAGCGGGGGAGCCACCCCGGCCGGTGTCGTCCTGCCGACCACGCTGATCCGCCGCGCCTCGGCCTGATCTCCCGTCCCCACCGCGGTCACGTCTGCTGCGGCGCGCTTTTGATGATCGCGAAGCGGACGCCGTACGGGTCGGCCAGCTTGGCGACCCGGCCGACGCCCGGCACGTCCGTGGCGGGCAGCCGGACGCTGCCGCCCAGTTCCTGTGCCTTTGCCACCGTCTCGTCCGTGTCCGTGACCTCGAAGTACGGCATCCAGTACGCCCCGGCCTGCGCCTCCAGTGGATCGTCGGCGAACGGGACGATGCCGCCGAACATGGCGTCCTCGCCCTGCCCGTCCGGCAGCACCGTCGTGTACGTGCCGCCGGGGAAGTCGACCCCGTAGGTCTCCAGGCCGAGAGTCGCACGGTAGAAGTAGGCGGCCATCGGCAGGTCGGCCGTGTACAGCTCGACCCAGCACAGCGAGCCCGGCTCCTGGGTGACCTCGAGACCCTTGTTCTCCTTGGGCTGCCAGACGCCGAAGGGCACGCCCGCCTTGTCGGCGAGGATCGCCATGCTGCCCTGGCCCATCACGTCCATGGGCTGCATCAGCACCGAGCCGTGCGCCTGCTCGGCCGCCTTCGCGGTGGCGTCCGCGTCCGGGGTCTGGAAGTACACGGTCCAGGAGGGCGGGCCCTGCTCCGGTGTGGTCTGCATGCCGCCCGCGGCGGTTCTGCCGCCGAGCCGGAAGAAGCCGTAGCCGCCGGCTTCGGGCGGGCCCGGCTGGAACTCCCAGCCGAACAGGCCGCCGTAGAAGGTGGTGGCGCCGTCGATGTCGGGGGTGCCGAGATCCAGCCAGTTCGGAGCGCCGGTGACATAACGGGTCGTGAGCATCTCTGCCCTCCTCTGAGGGGTCCCGTTGCCTGCACTGCCGAGTCTTGCACCCTCCACTGACAATCGCCGCCGGTACGACGCCGCGGATCGTCGGATGAACCGTTTCCGCGCGCCGCCGTGCACCCCCGTACCGGGCGGAGGACCATCGAGGCGAGGAAAGCCATGAACGGGGTCGTTGATCGCGCGTTGATCGAACGTTTTTCGCTGCCCGGCACGATCTCCGCCATGCACATCGACACCATCACCCCGACCGACCCCGCCTGGCAGGCGCAGGCGTTGTGCGCGCAGACCGGGGCGGACTTCTTCTTTCCCGAGCCGGGCAGCTCGGTACGGGAGGCGAAGCGCATCTGCGGCATGTGCGAGATGCGCTCGGCCTGTCTCGAGTACGCCCTGGCCAACGACGAACGTTTCGGCGTCTGGGGCGGCCTCTCCGAGAAGGAGCGGCTGGCGCTCAGGCGGCTGGAAAACCGATGAGCCGAGGGGCCCGAAGTGCGGTTAGGATCCCGGAGCGCACCCGGGCGTAGCGCAGAGGCAGGCGCACCGCCTTGCCAAGGCGAGATACATCGGTTCGAATCCGATCCCCGGGCTGCGTCCGCGGGCCCTGTGGAGCAGAGGCAGACTCGCCGCCTTGTCAGGGCGGATACGCCGGTTCGAATCCGGCCGGGGCCCATGGCAAGGGGCGGTAGCGCAGAGGCAGGCGCACCTTCATCGCATGAAGGGAACGCCGGTTCGAATCCGGCCTGGCTCGCGGCAGGGCACCGACGGGGCGGGGACGCATGAGTGACGTGATCGGCGAGGACGAGCTGGCCGCCTTCCACCGTACGGTCGGCAGGCTGCGCGAGCTGCCCGTCGACGACCCGGTGCGGCTGCGCGCCGAGCAGGTCGCCGCGTCCTTCGCCCGCGACGGCCGGCTGCGGCGGCGCAAGGCGCGGGGCGCCGAAACGGCCGCCGCCGACGCCGGGGCGATGGCGGCCACCGCGACCGGCGCCCACGACCGGCGCGAGGACGCGCCGCTGGCCGAGCCCGGCGACACGGGCGTCTTCCGCAAGCCGCGCAATTGCTATGTCTGCAAGTCGCCCTATCGACAGGTCGATGCCTTCTATCACCGCCTGTGCCCCCGCTGTGCCGCCGACAACACGGCCCGCCGGGCCCTGACCACCGACCTCGAGGGGCGCCGCGCGCTGCTCACCGGCGGCCGGGTGAAGATCGGCTTCCAGCTGGCCCTGATGATGCTCCGGGACGGCGCGGAACTGCTGGTGACCAGCCGCTTCCCGCACGACACCGTGCGCCGCTTCCAGGCCGAGCCGGGCAGCGATCAGTGGCTCGACCGGCTGACCGTCATCGCGGTCGACCTGCGCGACCCGCGCCAGGTACTGGGCCTGTGCGAGGACCTGTGCCGGGCGGGCGCCCCCCTGGACATCCTCGTCAACAACGCCGCGCAGACGGTACGCCGCCCACCCGAGTCGTACGCCCTCCTCGCCGCCGGCGAGCACGACGCGCTGCCCGACGGGGTACGGCGGGCGCCGGGCTTCACCTCGATGCGGACGCTGGAGGGCGGCGCCGCGGCGCTGCCCGTCGCGCTGCGCGAGGCCGACGAGGCAGGGCTCCTGCCCGACCCGTCCCCGGAGAACTCCTGGTCCGCCCGGCTCGGCGCGCTCGACCCGGCCGAGGTCCTGGAGACCCAGCTCGTCAACGCGCTCGCCCCGGCGCTCCTGTGCGACCGCCTGCTGCCCCTGCTGCTCGCCTCCCCGCACCCCCGCAGGTACGTCGTCAACGTGACCGCCGTCGAGGGCCGATTCGCCGTCCGCAACAAGATGGCCGGCCACCCGCACACCAACATGGCCAAGGCCGCCCTCAACATGCTCACCCGCACGAGCGCCGCCGAACTCGCCGGGCAGGGCGTGCACATGTGCGCCGTCGACACCGGCTGGATCACCGACGAGAATCCGGCGCCGAAAAAGCAGCGGATGGCCCGCGCCGGGTTCCGTACCCCGCTGGACGTCGTGGACGGGGCGGCGCGGGTGTACGACCCGATCGTGCGCGGCGAGGCGGGCGACCCCGTGTCCGGGGTTTTCCTGAAGGACTACCGGGAGGCGGAGTGGTGAGCGGGGAGGGCTGAGAGCGGCGCCGCTCTCAGCCCCGCGTCACCGGCGCATCGCCATGAACACCTCGGTCCAGAACCGCTGTTGCTGCGCCGACGCGCCCACCAGGTAGGTCGCGCGCAGCTTCGCCGGCAGCAGGGCGACGAGGCGGATCACGGCGGCGTGGTGCTTTCTGAGCTGGGACAGCTCGGCGTTGGCGAGGATCTGGTGGACGACGTCGCTGTCGTCGCCGCCCTCCGAGGAGTGGCCGGCGGCGCGGCGCAGCCGGGCCTCCCAGGCGTCGACGTCCCGCGCGAGCTCGCGCAGACCGGTGACCGGGCGGCCCCGGAACCGGTCGATCAGCGCGGTGAGCGGGACGGGCGCGTACTCGCCGTCGCCGAGATAGACCGTGCCCATCTCCAGCGGCAGCCCGCGCCGGTGCAGCTTGATCAGCCGCTCCAGCGTGCGTTTGGTGATCCAGGCCCGCCCGTCGTCGTCGATGTCGTGCTTCCACCACTCCAGGACCGTCTCGGCGTCCGAGCCGTACCGGGCCAGCAGCCACTCGTTGGCGGGTATGTCCTCGGGCTCGACCTGGAGCGAGGCCGTGAACCGGGTGGCCTGCGCGATGTTGTTCCGCGTCACGAGCATCTTGCGGCCCAGGTGGTACGGCGGATTCTGCACCGCGATCTGCGCCCTCAGGTTCTCGATCGGCCGCCCCGCCAGCGACCACTCCTGGGTGATCTCCATGAGCTTGGCGAACGCGGCCTTGTCCTTGGGCCGGTTGTACTCGTCCCACACGATCGCCTTGGGCCCGGGCCCGGTGAACTTCTCGGCAAGGAGGTTGTCGAGGGTGCCGTCGGCCGAGGGGATCGGCGCGCACAGGTCCTCGACGTTCGTCACCGGCAGCGAGAAATACAGCGGTTCCCGGCCCAGCCCCGCCCGCACCGTCTCCCGCACCAGTTCCGTCTTGCCGCAGCCCGGTGGGCCCTGGAGCAGCACCGCCCAGCGCCTCCGCAGCGCCGCCCGCACGACCTGCCGTACCGGGTCGGGGATCGTCGCGGGGTTGGGTACGCCGAGCGACTCGGCGACCCGGTCCAGGATTTCGGCGGTGCGGTTCTGTCCGGGTCTGCCGTCCCGTCCCGGCTCGGCGAGCCGCAGCCGCTCCCCGTCGACCAGCGGCAGGCCCCAGCGCAGCGGAAAGCCCTCCTGCGCGTTCGCCAGGACGTGGTCGAGGGTGCGCGGGGACAGCAGTTCGCGCAGGGCGGGGGAGAGGGACGCCCACAGGGAGAACACCGGACGCAGATCCCACGGGCGGTACTTCGCCGCCAGGTGCCGCCGCCACGAGGTGTCGTTCGCCGTGATCCGCAGCGTCACCATGCGGTCCAGAAGCGCGAGATCGCTACGGCGGGCCGAGGTCTCGGCCAGCGACTCGTTGTCCGTCAGGAAGACGCCGACACAGCCCAGCGCGCGCAGATCGTGCTCCCCCAGCGTCCAGTTGCAGGCGATCTGCATCAGCTGCGACTGGATCGTCTCGCCCGCCTGCAGGGAGTCGTCGATGAGCAGCACGAACGGCTGTCCCGGCTTCAACTGGCTCATCACCAGCTGACGCAGCACCAGTTCACCGGTGTGCGGGTCCCGCACCGGTGCGTTGACGAGCAGGTCGTCCGGCGTGAGGTTCGCCGCCGGGACGTACACCAGCGTCGCGTCCGGGTACGCCCGGCCGATGTGCGAGAAGAACGTCGCCGTCTTGCCGATGCCGTGCTCGCCGAAGATCTGCCCCGTCTGCCCCATGTCGATCATCGCGTCGATGAAGGACTCCAGGCGCGAGGTGGTCAACTGCTCTGTTCTCGTCGTCATTACCGCGATCCTGTGGTGACGCGATGGCAGTCCATCGCGGGGGTGTGCGTCTCCGGCCAGTCGTTTCCGCCCTCCGTGATCAGCCAGATCCATTTGTCCGGCTCGGCGGGCGTGACGGGCGGGGCGTATCCGTCGGTGAGCATCACGACGGCGTCCGGGGTCACGTCGAACCGCCGCCCGCCGACCTCCGTACGGCCCTCCACGTAGTCGGCGACCGCCTGGAAGCTGGTGCCGCCTCCGCCGTAGACCCGCTCGCCGGGCCGGAACGGCATCACCTCGGCGTCGAAGGAGAGCCAGTGCGCCTCGACCCCGTCGATCCGCCCCACGAGCCGGGTGAGCCACTCGATGACGTGGTCCGGCATGGAGCCCGAGGTGTCGTAGGCGACGACGAGCACCTTCTCCCGCACCGGGCCGCGCCGCGAGAGCATCGGGTCCTGGCCGAGCGCGGCGAGCAGCGCGCCCCGCTTCTTCGGGTACACCAGCCGCTCACCGTCGCGCAGTCTGGAACCGAGCACGTCGACCAGCCAGCGCTGCCACCAGTCGACCGTACGCGTGCGCGTGGTCTCACCGCGCAGCGCACCCGCGCCCAGGCTCCCCCAGATCCGCGAAGCCCGCGTGTTGCCGTCCTCGGTGCGGCCCATCAGGTCGAGCAGCTCGCCCTCCGCGCCCGCGTGCCCCCGACGAGCCGCGAGCAGGGAGTTGAGCAGTGCCGAGGAGGCGACCGCGTCGACGGTCTCCTGGTCGGCCGGCACTCCTCCCTCCCGCAGGTGCACGCACAGCCGCACCTCGGGGACGGGCGGGTTGTGCATGCGCTTCAGCTCGCCGTACACCCGCATGTCCGTCTCGGTGAACGTCTCGTACGGCACCGGCTCGAGGCCGTGTCCCGTCAGGTCCAGGACGTAGGCGTGATGGATCGCGCGTGGGTCGACACCGGTCGGGCGGCCGTCCAGCAGGGGGAGCTCCCGCCGGCCCAGCCGGACCAGCGCCACATGGTTGACGGACACCTCGCAGGCCAGCTCGAACACCGGGTCCGCGCGCAGCTCCGGGTCGTTGAACAGATGCCGCTGCACGAGGTGCCGTGCCTCGTGGAACAGGACGAACTTGACGCCGTCCAGGCCGAGACCGACGAAGAAGTCCGGGTTGTACAGCAGCAGGCAGGAGCCGTCGCCGGAGGCCACCACGGCCGCCGTGTCGACCGCGGTCGTCGGGATCTGGTGATGGCACTTGGCGTACAGCCAGGACGCCACCGCCGACTCGGTCAGCCCGAAGTCCAGCAGCGCGGCCTCCTTCAGCCGCCGTGCCTCCTTGACGACCCCCGGGTCCGCCGGTCGGTACCGCTCCAGCGCCCTGCGGTCGGCCAGATCGACCACCGGGACACGCCGCCCCCGCTCTCCGTACGCCATGCCGAGCCCCCCCGTACCGAAATCCCCCGTGCCTCATTGGTAGCAGCGCCCACTGACAACGGGCCAACGCATTACGCTCGGGGACCAAGGGCGGGGCCGTAGCGCAGAGGCAGGCGCACCGGTCTCCAGAACCGGAACACGCTGGTTCGAATCCAGCCGCCCCGCCCCCCTCCCGGCAGGGTCAGGCGATCGCGCCCGCCGTCATGATCAGCTCTGGCGCCGTCCCGTGGAACGTGTCGAGGAGCTGCGCCAGCACCGCCCAGGCCTCCTCGCGGTCGCCCAGGTGCTCGCGCACGAGGGGGCGCAGGGCGTCCTCGGCGTCGCCCACGCGCGCGGGGAACATCACCCGGCCAAGGGACAGCACCTTCAGCACCTGTGCGGCGGGTCCGTGCGCGGTCGCGTACGCACCGGGACCGGCCAGGACGCCGGCCTGCCGGACGCGGTGGGTGAACTTGGGGTGACTGCCGAACTGCGCGCGCAGCGCGGGCGGGCAGTCCGGGCGTACGGACAGGGCCCAGCGGGCGTGACCGGGCAACGGCCGCTCGCGGTCGGCCGCGGCGACCGTCTGCCAGTCGCGGCGTCCCAGCACCATGGACGCCGCGCTTCTGGCCGGCCCCATGGCGGTGGCGGCCCGGAGCGCCCCGATGAGCCCCCGCGCCACGACGGATTGCGGCACCGGCGGTTCGTCCGCGTGCTTGCGCAGGACATCGTCCACGGGCACGGGGCCCGTACGGCCCGGACCGAACGGCACGCCCCGCAGCACCGCCCGCCGCATCGTCGGGTCGGCCGAACCGTGCCCGTACACCGCCGCGTTGAGCTTCGGGTCGTCCTCCTCCAGAATCCACACCAGCACGGAGGAGGGGACCGGGGTCAGCTTCAGGGCGGCGTAGGCGGCCCGGCGTTCGTTCGCGCCCATGGGCGACGCGCCGATCCGCCGCCGTACCCGCGCGGCGGCGTCGGCGTCGATCAGGCCCAGCAGGAAGCCGACGGCCCGCTGGTCCTTGCTGCTGTCATGCATGGCCGCATGATGCCCCGGGCGGCGGGCGGCCCGCACCGGATATTCGGTCGCGCTGCCGGGCGGTGACCGGCGGGGCCGGGCCGCCGGGCCCGGTCGGACGGCCGCGGGCAGCAGCGTCGCCGGGCGCAGGGACGGTCGACCGGCGGGGTCGGCCGCGGTGACCGACCAAGCAGGCATGCCAGGGCCGGCCGGACCGGCGTCAGACGCCTGCCGCGCGAGCCGCCATCCGCGCCTTGCGCGCCGCCAGCTTCTCGTCGAACTTCGACGCCTCCGCGTCCAGGCCGCCCATGTACAGACCGAGCTCCTCCTGGGCCTTGAGGCCCTCGGGGCCGAGACCGTCGATCTCCAGGACCTTCAGGTAGCGCAGGACGGGCTGGATGACGTCGTCGTGGTGGATGCGCATGTTGTAGATCTCGCCGATCGCCATCTGCGCGGCGGCCCGCTCGAAGCCGGGCATGCCGTGTCCGGGCATCCGGAAGTTCACGATGACGTCGCGCACCGCCATCATCGTCAGGTCGGGCGCCAGCTCGAAGGCCGCCTTCAGCAGGTTCCGGTAGAAGACCATGTGCAGGTTCTCGTCGGTGGCGATGCGCGCCAGCATGCGGTCGCAGACCGGGTCCCCGGACTGGTGGCCGGTGTTGCGGTGCGAGACGCGGGTCGCGAGCTCCTGGAAGGATACGTAGGCCACCGAGTGCAGCATCGAGTGGCGGTTGTCCGACTCGAAGCCCTCGCTCATGTGGGCCATCCGGAACTGCTCCAGCTGGTCCGGGTCCACCGCGCGCGAGGCGAGCAGGTAGTCGCGCATCACGATGCCGTGCCGGCCCTCCTCGGCGGTCCAGCGGTGCACCCAGGTGCCCCAGGCGCCGTCACGGCCGAAGAGCGAGGCGATCTCGTGGTGGTAGCTGGGGAGGTTGTCCTCCGTGAGGAGGTTCACGACGAGGGCGATCCGGCCGATCTCGGTGACCTTGGACTGGCCTTTCTCCCAGGCCTCGCCGTCCTCGAAGAGACCGGGGAAGTTGCGGGCGTCGCTCCACGGGACGTACTCGTGCGGCATCCAGTCCTTGGTGACCTTCAGATGCCGGTTGAGTTCCTGCTCGACCACTTCCTCCAGCGCGTACAGCAGTCGCGCGTCGGTCCAGGCGGAGGACGGGCTGCCGAGGTGAGGGGAAGTGATCGTCACAGGTACTCCAGGGGGACGCGGCGAACAATTGAGGGGATCGGCGAGCGGCGCCGGGGAACCTACGGAATCGTAGGCTACGAAACCGTAGGTTACGACACCGTAGGTTAAGCGTGCCGTAAAGATCCCTGATCAGCGGTGTTTCCCGGGCATGACAAGCGGCCCCGGAACCGCAGGTCCGGGGCCGCGGGAGACACGCACGCCCGATCAGGCATACAGGTCCCGCAGTCGAACTGAGAGACACGTCACACAGCCTTCGAGCTTCTCGAACTCGCTGATGTCGACCACCGCCGGCTCGAAGCCGAGGTCGGTGAGCAGCTCCGCCGTCTTCGGCGCGCTCGCCGCCATGAGCAGCTTGGGGCCGCCGAGCAGGACGACATGGGCGCCGGCCTCCTCGGGCACGGACAGGAAGCGCGGGAAGAGAGCGGGCCGGTCCACCTTGGGGATGTGCCCGATGACGGTTCCGTCGGGCAGCGCGGTGACCGCCGACTTCAGGTGCAGCACCTTGTTCACCGGTACGGCGACGACCTGGGCCCCGAGTGGTTCGAAGGCGGCCCGCAGCTGCTGGACGCCGGCCGCGTTGGTACGCCCGCCCCGGCCGACGTAGATCGTGTCGCCGACCTTCAGCACGTCGCCGCCGTCCAGGGTGCCGGGCTCCCAGATCCAGTTCACGGAGCAGCCCAGGCGCGCCACGGCCTCCTCGACGCCGATGGTCTCCTCGCGCCGGGACTCCGCGCCGGAGCGGGCGATCAGCGCGACGTTCTTGTACATGACCACGGTGTCCTCGACGAACACCGAGTCCGGGCAGTCGTCCTCCGGGTCCACCTCGACGGTCTCCCAGCCGTGCGCGCGCAGGGCCTCGACGTACGTCTCCCACTGTTCGAGCGCGAGGTCGACGTCGACCTTCTCCCGCTCGACGTGCGTCACCAGACCTTCGGCGAGGCGCGGGCTGGGGCGGCGGACGAGGGCCTTCTTGCTGGGCACGAGGGAACTCCGTATCGGCGGGACAGGGGCGGCATCCGTGACGGGCGCCGGTCAGCCATCATGCAGCGCCGGTCCGTGTCGACAAAACCCCCGGAGCCAGGCTGTGGCCCTCCTGAGACGCGCCACGGCTCACGAGCGCCGTCGCGCTTCACGCGCGCGTGCCGCCTCGTGGGCCGCACGCAGCAGTCGTACGACGGTCCCGGTCGTCCGCTCGCCGGGATTCACGACGCAGCTCCAGCCGAGGGGGCCGTAGACCGGGTGCGGCAGCAGCACGTCGGCCGCCGCGAGGTCGTACCGCCCCCCGAGGAGTTCCGGAAGCGCCGCCCGGCCGACATGGATGTTGATCCGCCAGCGACCCGGGGGGTCGAGGTCGGACGCGCTGTCGTCGGGGTAGTCCTTGGTGACGATCGTGCCGTAGGGCTGTGTGGCCCGGGGCATCAGGCCGTCGGGGGCGTAGTAGAAGAACGCGTCGCCCCACGCGATCTCGGGAAAGCCCCCACCCGGCTCCGGGACGACCACGAGTGCTCCCTCGAAGCCGCGCACGGTCGCGATGATCTGCTCCATACTCATGGTTCAAGCGTGACCTTCAAGTGCTTATGTGGGGTTGGCCGGACGATGCGCACAGCCGACGTCGCGAGGGCGTCCGGGTACTCGGCGCAGCAGGTACGCGACCTGGAGCGGCTGGGGGTGATCCCGCCGGCCGTACGGTCGGACAACGGCTACCGCTGCTACACGCCGCTCCACGTGCACGCTCTGCGCGCCTACCGCGGACTCGCCGGTGCCGTCGGCCCCGTCGAGGCCCGGCGCCTGCTCGCCGGGCTGCGGACGGCGACGATCGCGGACGCGGCCGCGGAGATCGACGGGGTCCACGCCCGGCTCGCGCGGGAACGCGAGGAGGCGCTGCGCGCCCAGCGGGCGCTCCAGGGCATCCAAGCCGAGGAGGACGGCCGGGGCGGCGACTCCATGACCATCACGCAGCTCGCGGAGGCGCTGGGCGTGCGGTCGTCCACCCTCAGGTTCTGGGAGCAGGAAGGGCTCGTGCTCCCCCAGCGGGTGACCACCCTGCGCGCGCGTCGCTACGGGCCGGCGGCCATCGGGGCCGCACGGGTCGTCGCCGCCCTGCGCGCGGGCGGTTACGGCATTCCGGCCGTGCGCGAGGTCATGGGTTCCCTGGACGGCCGCGACGGACTGGAGGACGCCCGGCGCATCCTGCGGGGACGGCTCGACCAGCTCGCCGCCCGGAGCGTGGCGCTGCTCCGGGCGGGCACGGATCTGGCGGCCGTCGTCACCGCCGTGGACGCTACGCGGGGAACTCCAGGTCCTCCGGAGTGACCTCCCGCAGCTCACCGTCCAGCATCAGCCAGCGCGTGATGCCGAGCGACTCCAGGAACGGCAGGTCGTGACTGGCCACGACCAGGGCGCCCTCGTACGACTCCAGGGCTGACGTCAGTTGCCGCACGCTCGCCATGTCGAGGTTGTTCGTCGGCTCGTCGAGCATGAGCAGCTGGGGTGCGGGCTCCGCCAGCATCAGCGCGGCCAGGGCCGCCCGGAAGCGTTCACCACCGGACAGCGTCGACGCCTGCTGGTCGGCCCGGGCGCCCCGGAACAGGAAGCGGGCGAGACGGGCCCGCACCCGGTTGTTGGTGGCACCCGGTGCGAACCGGGCCACGTTCTCGGCGACCGACAGCTCGCCGTCGAGGACGTCCAGTCGCTGGGGCAGGAAGCGGAGCGGGACATGGGCCGTCGCCTCGCCCGACACCGGCTCCAGTTCCCCGGCGATCGTGCGCAGCAGCGTCGTCTTGCCCGCTCCGTTGCGCCCGATCAGCGCGACCCGCTCGGGGCCCCGCAGGTCGAGCCCGCCCTTCACCCGTGCGCCGTAGGCGAGTTCCAGGTCCATGAGGGTCAGCACCGTACGGCCCGGCGGCACGGCCGTGTACGGCAGGTCGACGCGGATCTCGTCGTCGTCCCGTACGGCCTCCACCGCCTCGTCGAGCCGGTCCTTGGCCTCGGCGAGTTTCTCCTCGTGCATGATGCGGTGCTTGCCCGCGGACTCCTGTGCCGACCGCTTGCGCGCCCCCATGACGATCTTCGGTTCGCGCTTCTGCTCGAACATCTTCTGGCCGTACCGCTTGCGCCGGGCCAACTTGACCTGGGCGTCGACCAGTTCGCGTTTCTGCTTGCGGAAGTCGGACTCGGCGACCCGCACCATCCGCTCCGCCGCGTCCTGTTCGACGGCCAGGGCCTCCTCGTAGGCGGAGAAGTTGCCGCCGTACCAGCTGACCTCCCCGGAGCGCAGATCGGCGATCTGGTCGACCAGGTCGAGGAGTTCGCGGTCGTGGCTGACCACGACCATGACCCCCGGCCAGGAGGCGACGGCCGTGTACAGACGCCTGCGGGCGTACAGATCGAGGTTGTTGGTGGGCTCGTCGAGAAGCAGGACGTCCGGGCGGCGCAGCAGCAGCGCGGCCAGCCGCAGCAGCACCGACTCGCCGCCCGAGACCTCGCCGATCCCGCGGTCCAACCCGATGTGGCCGAGCCCGAGTTCGCCGAGGGTGGCCAGGGCCCGCTCCTCCACGTCCCAGTCGTCGCCGACCGTCTCGAAGTGCTCCTCGGCCACGTCGCCCGCCTCGATGGCGTGCAGGGCGGCGCGCCGGGCGGCGATACCGAGCGCCTCGTCGACCCTCAGGGCGGTGTCGAGCGTGACGTTCTGCGGCAGGTAACCGACCTCGCCCGCGACGCGCACGGCGCCGTCGGCCGGGGTGAGTTCACTGGCGATGAGCTTCAACAGGGTTGATTTTCCTGACCCGTTGACGCCGACGAGACCGGTCCGGCCGGGGCCGAAGGCGATGTCGAGGCCCTCGAACACAGGGGTGCCGTCGGGCCAGGAGAAGGCGAGCGAGGTGCAGGTGATGGAAGCAGACATACGAGTCTCCGCGGTTGCTCGAAGCGAGAAGGGGCAAACGCGTATCGAGACACCCGCGGCGACGGGGGGACGAGGGGAAACCGGAGGGCACGGACAGGGCCCGGCTCGTCGGAACGGCTCGAGTGCCGAGGTCGCACGCAGCGCACACACCTCAGGTGTGTGACACGGTGTCTCAGGACCTCAGACGAGCAACGTCCTTCTCCGATCGACGACAACAGAACCGTTGTACAACGTACGAGGCGGCCGCAGGGCTGTCAACGAGTTAATGCTCCCTAGGAGGCCCCGTGCCCGTCGGCCCGCTCTCCCTGCCGGCCCACCTCTACCTGCTGGCCTGGGACACCTCGAAGTCCGAGATCACCGGCGCCACTCAGAACCCCCAGCTGGTTCGGGCCGGTGCGCTCACCGAGTTGGCCCAGCGCGGGCTGCTCGTCGACGACGACGGCATCGCCACGCCGGTCGACATGGACGCGTCCACCGGCGACGCCGTCCTGGACGGGCTTCTCGAACTGGTCCGCGAATCCCGGCCGCACCGGTGGCGGTCCTGGGTGACGCTGCACACCCGGATCACCCTGGACGCCGTACGGGAACAACTCGCCGCCGGGGGATGGCTGCGGGCGCGGAAGAGGCGGGCCCTCGGGCTCTTTCCCACGGTCGAGTACGACCTGGCGCGCCCGGCCGCGGTGGAGGCGCTCCAGGAGGAGGCACGGCAGATCCTGCGGGGGCCGGTACCGGCCGTGGACATCTCCGACCGGGACGCGGCCGTCGTCGCGCTCGCGGCCGCCGCCGGGCTGCGGACCCTGCTGCCCCGCAAGGAGTCGCACGACACCCGGGTCGAGGAGTTGATCGAACGCAGCGGGCAGGCGGCCCCGGCGCTGCGGAAGGTCGTCCACGAGCTGCGTGGGGCGGTGGCGGCGGCCTCGGCCGGAGCCTGATCATCGGCAGGGCCGAAGCGGGGGAGGGTCTCACCCTGGAGCCCTGGAGCCCTGGAGCCCTGGAGCCCTGGAGCCCTGGAGCCCTGGAGCCCCGGAGCGGGCCGCCCGCCTCGCCTCGGGTGCCGACGGGATCTTCGTCCCCGGGGCCGTCGACCCGGGGACCGTCACACTCGTCGTCGACCGCGTGGACGGACAGCTGAACGACTTGGCAGGACCCGGCACCCGCCCGTCGCCGAGCCGGCCGCACCCGCCCTGGTCCGCCGCGCCGCGCGGGAGCTGCTGGACGCGGGGACGTGGGACGCGCCTGCCGACGGCTCGACCACGGTGAGCTCGGCGCCCTCTTCGGTGGCCCGGATCAGCAGGCGTCCCGCATCAGCTCCGCCAGGTCGTGGTCGAGGTCGAGCTGGAGGTGCTCGAGGCCGGTCGGCACCAGGTCGTTCGTCGCCTCCAGGAACCGGCGCAGCTCACCCGTGCGCACATGCACGACGGCGGTGCCCTCGGGGGCGTGGAACTCGAGAACGGTGCGGTCGTAGCCGTAGGGCCGCACCCGGACGTCGCCGTGGCCGTCGGGTTCGTGCAGGCCGGTGCTGAGCAGATCGCGGCTGAAGGTCCAGCAGACCTCGACCCCCTCAAGGGTGGCCGGGGCGGGGAAGGTCATACGGACCGCGAAGGGATCGCAGCGGTCGTAGTGAAGTGTGGCGGGAATGCTCGGCATCCGCGGTGCCGCGGCGACGAGACGTGCCTCGACGGGCTGCTCGATGACGGTGGACAACGCCTTGCTCCCTTGTGACGGCTGGTGGGGCTTCGGAGTGAGGACGGGCACTGGAGGAGACGACGGAATGAGCCAATCCGTGTACACGAAAGTCGAGTGACCTCTGTCACCGTCTTCATGCACTGGTGTGATTCAGTCCTCTTCCCGTGCCCCGAGAGGCACTTGTGGCAACCTCCGCACCGCCGGGCGGACGGCCGAGGGCATCTGGACGGCGCCGGGAGTGTGGGCTAGCTTCGCCCGCCATGAGGCGCTTGGGGAACATGCGAGGCAAGAGACGTACGGGTCTGACGGGCCGGACCATCGCCGTGGGGGTGGCCTGTGCGGCGGCGCTGGCCGCCCTGGCCGCCGTACCGGCCCAGGCGCACGGCCCCGACGGCCGAACTCCGCACTGGGAACTCAAGGACAGCGGCACCCCTGAGGTGCGGTTCCGCGGGCTGTCGGCCGTCAGCCGGGACACCGCCTGGCTGGCCGGTACCCAGGGCACCGTGCTGCGCACCACGGACGGCGGGGCGAGCTGGCGCAACGTCTCGCCGCCAGGCGCCGCCGAACTGCAGTTCCGCGACATCGAGTCCTTCGGCGCGCGCCGGGCCGTGGTCCTGGCCATCGGAGAGGGCGAGGCGTCCCGCGTCTACCGCACCGACGACGGCGGCGCGACCTGGACCGAGTCCTTCCGCAACACCGACGCCAAGGCCTTCTACGACTGCCTGTCCTTCTTCGACCACCGTCACGGCATCGCCATGAGTGACCCGGTGGACGGGAAGTTCCGCATCCTGTCGACCTCCGACGGCGGCCGCTCCTGGAAGGTGCTGCCGAACACCGGGATGCCTGCCGCGCTCGACGGTGAGGCAGGCTTCGCGGCGAGCGGGCAGTGCCTGGTCAGTTCCGGGCCCCGGGACGTCTGGCTGGCCACCGGCGGGGCGGCACGCGCGCGTGTACTGCACTCCGCCGACCGGGGGCTGACCTGGACGGCCTCCGACACGCCGATCCCGGCGGGCGACCCGGCCAAGGGCGTCTTCGCGCTCGCCTTCCGCGACCGCGCGCACGGACTCGCGGTCGGCGGCGACTACCGCGCCGACCAGAGCTCGCCGCGGGCCGCCGCCCGGACCGGCGACGGGGGTGCCGCCTGGCGGCCCGCCGCGGTCCCGGTGAACGGCTACCGCTCCGGAGTGGCCTGGCTCCCGCACAGCCGCACCGCCGCCCTCGCCGTCGGCCCCACCGGCACCGACCTCACCCGGGACGGCGGCCGGACCTGGCGGACCGTCGACACCGGCTCGTACGACACCGTGGACTGCACGGTCGACGGCGGTTGCTGGGCGGCCGGGGAGAAGGGGCGGGTGGCACGACTGGAGGGCTGAGTGGCGGAATGTGGGTACCCGGTCGCCGACGGCGAAAGGAGTGATCCCACATGCCAGCCGGTTCGAGCTCCAAGCGCGAGCGTCAGTACGAGCACATCAAGGAGAGCGCCCAGGACCGGGGCGAGAGCACCGGACGGGCCAAGGAGATCGCGGCGCGGACGGTCAACAAGGAACGCGCCCGGTCCGGCGAGTCCAAGACCGCCAGCCGCACCTCGACCCAGGACATGTCCTCGGGCAAGCGGGGCGGCCAGCGGTCCGGCAAGGGCTCCCAGGGTCCGACCTACGACCAGCTCTACGAGGAAGCCAAACGCAAGGGCGTCAAGGGCCGTTCGGACATGAACAAGAGCCAGCTCCAGCGCGCCCTGGGCGGCAAGAGCTGACCCTCAGCCCAGGGTCTCGCGGTACTCCTCCAGCGCGGGGGCCGTCTTCGTCGCGGCGAACTCGGTGACGCGGTACGCGCACACCCCGGCCGTGACGAACGGGTCACCCGCGACGGTCTCCTGGATCCGCGCGCGGTCCTCCGCGACGGCGATGATCACCCCGCCGTCGCGGGGGTTCTTGCGCCCGGACGCCAGGAACACGCCTCGCTCGTACTGCTCGTCCAGCCAGGCGACATGCGCCGGCAGCACGGCGTCCACGGCATCGAGCGGGGCGGTGTAGGTCAGCTCAAGTACGAACATGATCGGGAGGGTACGCCGCCCCGCCGTACCCTCGTCCCCACCATGACGACCGTAGACATTCCCGCGGGCTGGCCCGCGACCGAGGAGCAGGCCCGCGCCGTTCAGGACGAGTTGAGGGCGAGGACGGTCCTCGACGAGCCCGGCCCGCCGCCTGGCACCGGCCATGTCACCGGGGTCGACGTGGCCTACGACGACGAACGGGACGTCGTCGCGGCGGCGGCCGTCGTGCTGGACGCGGCGACCCTGGACGTCGTCGCCGAGGCCACGGCCGTCGGGCGGATCTCCTTCCCGTACGTCCCCGGTCTGCTCGCCTTCCGCGAGATCCCCACGGTCCTCGCCGCCCTCGGCGCCCTGCCGGCCCCGCCCGGCCTGGTCGTCTGCGACGGCTACGGCCTCGCCCATCCCCGCCGCTTCGGCCTCGCAAGCCACCTGGGCGTGCTCACCGGTCTGCCGACGATCGGCGTCGCCAAGAACCCGTTCGCCTTCACCTACGACGATCCCGGTGCCCGGCGCGGCGCGTGGGCGCCGCTGCTGGCGGACGCGCAGGAGGTGGGCCGGGCCCTGCGGACCCGCGAGGCCGTGAAGCCGGTCTTCGTCTCGGTCGGCCACCGGGTGAGCCTCGACAACGCCTGCGCCCACACGCTCGCCCTCACGCCGTCGTACCGGCTCCCGGAGACGACCCGCAGGGCGGACGCGCTGTGCCGGAGGGCGCTGCGGGAGGCGACCGCCTGACCGCGCCTCAGGAGGCGACCCCGCCAGGGGACTGAGTACGTCGTCTGAGTATCTGTACGGATGTGCGGGCCCCGGTGCGATCGGCAGGCTGTCCCGCATGACGACGCATCGCATGACCCACCGTTCTCCCAAGCCCCTCGCCGACCCGAACCGGCCCGTCGAGCGCGCGGTGACCGCCGCACTCGTCCTCGGTGTGCTCGCGGGACTCGGCTGGATCGCGGGGATGATCTACACGGTGGCGGGCTGGTCCTTCTGACGCGGGCTCACCGGCTCGACGCAACCCGGAAGGTGATGCCGGCCCGTCGCAGCCGCTCGATCAGCGCGTCCCCCATCGCCACCGCCGTCGTGACCTGACCGGCGGTCTCCGGCAGGTCGTCGAAGGCCAGGGACAGCGCCGACTCGGCGAACATCTTCGCCGTCTCGTCGTATCCGGGATCGCCGCCCGCGACCTCGGTGAACACCCGGCGCCCACCGCCCTCGCCGACGAAACGCACGGTGAACCAGCTCCTGGCCCGCTTCTCGGGGCTCGGCCCGTCACCGGGCTTGACCCGGCCGGACAGCCAGCGCCGTGCGGGCGGCACCTGCGCCGCCGCGAACAGCGCACCCACGGCCGCGACCCCGCCCACCGCCATGGGCAGCCGCCGTACCGCCGCGTAATGGCGGTAGCGGAAGTCGGGGCCGTAGCGCTCGAGGGCCTTCGCGGAGCGCCGGACGATCTGCGCGTCGATGGTCGGCAGTGGCAGGGCCCAGGCGCCGATCTCCTGGGCGTACCGCGGGGTTCCGGTCGGCGCGCTCGCCCGTCGGCCCACCAGGCGCGGCTCGTGCCGTCCGCGGTCCCGGGCGGCTGCGATCATCTGCCGGCCGCGCGCGAACTGGTTCAACGCCGAGGCGAAGGTTCCGCCGGAGAAGGTGGCGTCGGCGGTCACGAACCCGTCGACGGTCAGCGGCACGCCCTCCGGCAGCTGCCGGACCGTGAAGTACGCCCCCAGGTCGTGCGGGATCGAGTCGAACCCGCACGCGTGCACCAGCCGTGCGCCCGTCTCACGCGCGCGTGCGTCGTGCCGGACGTACATCAGGTCCACGAACTCCGGCTCGCCGGAGAGGTCGAGATAGTCCGTACCCGCGTCCGCGCAGGCGGCGACGAGCTCCTCGCCGTACGTCAGATAGGGGCCGACCGTCGTGGCGACCACGCGCGCCCGCCCGGCGAGGGCGCGCAGCGACTCCGGGTCCGAGACGTCGGCCGTGAGCACCTCGACGTCCTTGCCTCCCGGCAGCTTCTCGCGCAGCGCCCGGAGCCTGCCCTCGCTGCGGCCGGCGATCGCCCAGCGCAGATCGTCCGGGCCATGTGCGGCGAGGTACTCCGCGGTGAGCACTCCCGCGAAGCTGGTCGCTCCGAAAAGAACGATGTCGTAGGGGCGGTCCGCCCTTTTCAGCCTGCTCATGACACTCCTGGGTCCCGCCGCGGCGCCGTTGTCGGTGGCCGAGGCTAGCGTGAAGGGTATGGAGCCCGACGACGAGGCCGGAGGTGGAACGGTGGCCGCGGGTCGATAATTGGCTAAGCGCTTGCTCGCTCAGGTCTTGTGTCCACTGGAACGCATTCATAGCATCACTGGTGTTACATCAGTTGTGTCACGCCAATGGGGGCTGGATGACAACGGCAACGACGCCCGGGCACGGCCCGCTCTCCGGCGTACGCGTGGTCGAGCTGGCCGGAATCGGGCCCGGCCCGTTCGCCGCCATGCTCCTGGCCGACCTGGGGGCCGACGTCGTCCACGTGTCCCGACCGGGCGGGATCTCCCTGTCGATCGACCCCGCCTACGACATCACCAACCGCAACAAACGCTCGGTGATCGTCGACCTCAAGGCCCCGGACGGCCCCGCGCGCGTGCTCGACCTCGCCGCCCGCGCCGACATCCTGATCGAGGGCAACCGCCCCGGAGTCGCCGAGCGCCTCGGCGTCGGCCCCGAGGACTGCCACGCGCGCAACCCCGCCCTCGTCTACGGCCGGATGACCGGCTGGGGCCAGGAGGGGCCGCTCGCCCAGCGCGCCGGGCACGACATCGCGTACATCGCGCTCACCGGCACCCTCGGCATGATCGGCGAACCGGGCCGGCCCCCCGCCGTCCCCGCCAACCTCCTCGGCGACTACGCGGGCGGCTCCCTGTACCTCGTCGTCGGCGTTCTCGCCGCCCTGCACCACGCGCGCGCGACCGGCACCGGCCAGGTCGTCGACGCCGCCATCGTCGACGGCACCTCCCACCTGACCGCGATGATCCACGCCATGACCGCCGCCGGCGGCTGGCAGGACCGGCGCGGCGCCAACCTCCTGGACGGCGGCTGCCCGTACTACGGCACCTACGAGACCTCCGACGGCAGGTACATGGCGGTGGGAGCGCTGGAGCCGCGGTTCTACGACCTGTTCCTGGACCTGCTCGGCCTGCCGGACCTCAAGGACGCCCGCAAGGACTGGACCCGCTGGGGCGAGCTGCGCGAGGCGGTCACCGCCCGCTTCAGGTCCCGTACGAGAGACGAGTGGACGGCCGTCTTCGAGGGCACCGACGCGTGCGTGGCGCCCGTCCTGTCGCTGCGCGAGGCCCCGCAGCACCCGCACCTCGCCGCCCGTGGCACCTTCACCGACCACGGCGGCATCACCCAGCCCGCGCCCGCGCCCCGCTTCTCGCGGACCCCCACGGCCGTCCGCTCGGGGCCCGCCAGGGCCGGCGCCGACACCGCGGACGTGGCACGCGACTGGGACGTACCGGATCTTGCGAAAGGCCCCGAATGAAAGGCGCCGAATGAAGCGGCAGCTCTTCGCCCCCGAGCACGACGCGTTCCGCGAGACCGTGCGTGCCTTCCTGGCCAGGGAGGTCCTGCCGCACTACGAGCAGTGGGAGAGGGACGGCATCGTCTCGCGCGAGGCCTGGCGGGCGGCAGGCAAGCAGGGACTGCTCGGACTCGCCGTGCCCGAGGAGTTCGGGGGCGGCGGCACGACCGACTTCCGCTACTCCACCGTCCTGGCCGAGGAGTTCACGCGCGCGGGGACTCCCGGCCTCGCCCTGGGGCTGCACAACGACGTCATCGGCCCGTATCTCACCGGCCTCGCCACCGAGGAGCAGAAACGCCGCTGGCTGCCCGGCTTCTGTGACGGTTCGCTCGTCACCGCCATCGCCATGACCGAGCCCGGCGCGGGCTCCGACCTCCAGGGCATCCGCACACACGCCGAGGACCGGGGCGACCACTGGCTGCTGAACGGCTCCAAGACGTTCATCTCCAACGGGATCATCGCCGACCTGGTGATCGTAGTCGCCAGGACGACGCCCGAGGGCGGTGCCCGCGGACTGTCGTTGCTGGTCGTCGAGCGCGGCACGGAGGGCTTCGAGCGCGGCCGCAACCTCGACAAGATCGGCCAGAAGGCCCAGGACACGGCCGAGTTGTTCTTCCACGACGTGCGCGTGCCGAAGGACAACCTCCTCGGCGAACACAACGGCGCCTTCGGGCACCTGATGACCAACCTCGCACAGGAGCGCCTGAGCATCGCCGTCTCCGCGATCGCCGCCGCCGAACACCTCCTGGAGATCACCACCGAGTACGTCAAGGAGCGCGAGGCCTTCGGCCGGCCGCTCGCCACCAAGCAGCACGTCCGGTTCGAGATAGCCGAGATGGCCACGGAGTGCGCGGTCACGCGGACGTTCGTCGACCGTTGCGTCGAGGACCACTGCGAGGGGGGACTGGACGCCGTCCACGCCTCCATGGCCAAGTGGTGGGCGACCGAGCTTCAGAAGCGGGTCGCCGACCGCTGTCTCCAACTGCACGGCGGGTACGGCTACATGAGCGAGTACCCGGTCGCCAAGGCCTTCACCGACGGCCGTATCCAGACCATCTACGGCGGCACGACCGAGATCATGAAAGAGATCATCGGCCGTTCCCTCCTGAGCTGACCCTCCCGAAAGGCTTCCCGTGAGCACCGAAGCGTACGTGTACGACGCGATCCGCACCCCGCGCGGCCGCGGCAAGGCGAACGGCGCCCTGCACGGCACCAAGCCCATCGACCTGGTCGTCGGACTCATCCACGAGATCCGCGCCCGCTTCCCGGACCTGGATCCGGCCGCGGTCGACGACATCGTGCTCGGCGTCGTCGGCCCGGTCGGCGACCAGGGCTCCGACATCGCCCGGATCGCCGCCGTCGCCGCCGGGCTGCCGGACACGGTCGCGGGCGTACAGGAGAACCGCTTCTGTGCCTCGGGCCTGGAGGCCGTCAACATGGCGGCCGCCAAGGTGCGCTCGGGCTGGGAGGACCTGGTCCTCGCGGGCGGTGTCGAGTCCATGTCCCGGGTGCCGATGGCCTCCGACGGCGGCGCCTGGTTCAACGATCCGATGACCAACCTGGCCGTCAACTTCGTGCCGCAGGGCATCGGCGCCGACCTGATCGCCACGATCGAGGGATTCTCGCGGCGTGACGTCGACGAGTACGCGGCCCTCTCGCAGGAGCGCGCGGCCACGGCCTGGAAGGAGGGCCGCTTCGACCGCTCCGTCGTCCCGGTCAAGGACCGCGCGGGCCTGACCGTCCTCGACCACGACGAGCACCTGCGACCGGGCACCACCGCCGACTCCCTCGGCAAGCTCAAGCCGTCCTTCGCGGACATCGGCGACCTCGGCGGCTTCGACGCCGTGGCCCTGCAGAAGTACCACTGGGTCGAGAAGATCGACCACGTCCACCACGCGGGCAACTCCTCCGGCATCGTGGACGGCGCCTCGCTGGTCGCGATCGGCTCCCGGGAGATCGGCGAGCGCTACGGCCTCACCCCCCGCGCGCGGATCGTGTCCGCGGCGGTCTCCGGTTCCGAACCCACCATCATGCTCACCGGCCCCGCGCCCGCCACCCGCAAGGCACTCGCCAAGGCCGGGCTGACCATCGACGACATCGACCTCGTCGAGATCAACGAGGCCTTCGCGGCGGTCGTCCTGCGCTTCGTGCGGGACATGGGCCTGTCCCTGGACAAGGTCAACGTCAACGGCGGCGCGATCGCCCTCGGCCACCCGCTCGGTGCCACCGGCGCCATCATCCTGGGCAGCCTGATCGACGAACTGGAGCGCCAGGACAAGCGGTACGGCCTCGCGACGCTCTGTGTGGGCGGCGGCATGGGCATCGCCACCATCGTCGAGCGCATCTGACCCCCTCCCACGGATACGACGGATCACACGGAGCACATCCACATGAGCACTCAGTCCACGACCATCCGCTGGGAACAGGACCGCACCGGCGTCGTCACCCTCGTCCTCGACGACCCCGACCAGTCCGCGAACACCATGAACCAGGCGTTCCGCGACTCCCTCGCGGTGATCACCGACCGGCTGGAGGCCGAGAAGGACACCGTCCGCGGTGTCATCATCACCTCCGCCAAGAAGACCTTCTTCGCGGGCGGCGACCTGCGCGACCTCATCCGGGTCACGCCGGAAACCGCGCAGGAACTCTTCGACGGCGGCCTCGCGATCAAGCGGAACCTGCGCCGCATCGAGACCCTGGGCAAGCCGGTCGTCGCCGCGATCAACGGCGCGGCCCTGGGCGGCGGTTACGAGATCGCCCTCGCCTGCCACCACCGCATCGCCCTCGACGCACCCGGCTCCAAGATCGGCTGCCCCGAGGTCACCCTCGGCCTGCTCCCCGGAGGCGGCGGAGTCGTCCGTACGGTCCGCCTCCTGGGCATCGCCGACGCCCTTCTGAAGGTCCTGCTCCAGGGCACCCAGTACGCCCCGCAGCGCGCCCTGCAGAACGGCCTGGTCGACGACGTGGCCACCACACAGGACGAACTCCTGACCAAGGCCCGCGCCTTCATCGACGCCAACCCCGAGTCCCAGCAGCCCTGGGACAAGCCGGGCTACCGCATCCCCGGCGGCACACCCGCCAACCCCAAGTTCGCGGCGAACCTCCCCGCCTTCCCGGCGACCCTCCGCAAGCAGACCAACGGCGCGCCCTACCCCGCCCCGCGCAACATCCTCGCGGCAGCGGTGGAGGGCGCCCAGGTCGACTTCGAGACGGCACAGGTCATCGAGGCGCGCTACTTCGTCGAGCTGGCCGCCGGTCAGACGTCCAAGAACATGATCCAGGCGTTCTTCTTCGACCTCCAGGCGGTGAACTCCGGCGCGAACCGCCCCAAGGGCGTGGCCCCCCGGCAGGTCCGCAAGGTGGCCGTACTCGGCGCCGGGATGATGGGCGCGGGCATCGCGTACTCGTGCGCCCGCGCGGGCATCGACGTGGTCCTGAAGGACGTGTCCCCACAGGCGGCGGCCAAGGGCAAGGCCTACTCGGAGAAGCTCTGCGCGAAGGCGGTCTCCCGCGGCCGTACGACCCGGGAGAAGGCGGACGCGCTCCTGGCCCGCATCACCACGACGGCGGACCCCCAGGACCTGGCCGGCTGCGACGCGGTCATCGAGGCCGTCTTCGAGGACACGGCGCTGAAGCACAAGGTCTTCCAGGAGATCCAGCACATCGTCGAGCCGGACGCACTGCTCTGCTCCAACACCTCGACCCTGCCGATCACCGCGCTCGCCGAGGGCGTGGAGCGCCAGACGGACTTCATCGGCCTGCACTTCTTCTCCCCGGTCGACAAGATGCCACTGGTCGAGATCATCAAGGGGAAGAGGACGGGCGAGGAGGCGCTGGCCCGTGCCTTCGACCTGGTCCGGCAGATCAAGAAGACGCCGATCGTCGTGAACGACTCCCGTGGCTTCTTCACCTCCCGCGTCATCGGCCACTTCCTCAACGAGGGGGTGGCCATGGTCGGCGAGGGCATCGAGCCCGCGTCGATCGAGCAGGCGGCGGCACAGGCGGGCTACCCGGCGAAGGTCCTGTCGCTGATGGACGAGCTGACGCTCACGCTCCCGCGCAAGATCCGCAAGGAGACCAGGCAGGCGGTCGAAGAGTCGGGCGGAACCTGGACGCCGCACCCCGCCGAGGCGGTCATCGACCGCCTGGTCGACGAGTTCGGCCGCACGGGCCGCAGCGGGGGCGGCGGCTTCTACGACTACGGCGACGACGGCGGGCGCACCTCCCTGTGGCCGGGCCTGCGGGAACACTTCACGCGCGCGGGCTCGGAGATCCCCTTCAGGGACATGCAGGAACGCATGCTCTTCTCCGAGGCCCTGGACACGGTCAAACTCCTGGAGGAGGGAGTGCTGACCTCGGTCGCCGACGCCAACATCGGCTCCGTCTTCGGCATCGGCTTCCCCGGCTGGACGGGCGGGGTCCTGCAGTACATCAACGGCTACGAGGGCGGCCTGACGGGCTTCGTGGCCCGCGCACGTGAACTGGCGGAGCGCTACGGAGAGCGGTTCACGCCGCCGGCGTTGCTGGTGGCGAAGGCTGAGAACGGGGAGCGCTTCGGGGACCAGTGAGGCGCATGCCATGAACGCCGGGCGGGCGAGTGCGGCTCGCCCGGCGTCAGGGGGGGCGGGCGACTCGGCCCGTCCCACCGCGTCTCCGGGCGCAGGCCCGCAGACGGTGGCGACCGTCATAGCGGCGTACACGGCCAGGACCAGCCAGAGTCCGCAGGTCTCAGCCCGTCCAGCCACGTCCCTTCGGGCCGACGTGAGCCGTACGGCCGACCCGCCCCCTTGCCCCGCACCCCCGGGCTCCCCGACGCTGGCTTGCGAGCCGGTCGCACCTCAACTCCCGCCACGAGGAGCCCCCATGGGTCACCGTCCCGCCCTCGCCGTCCTGGACATCCTCCGCGACGAGGGGGTGGACCGCGTCTTCGGCAACCCGGGCACCACCGAACTCCCCTTCCTGGCCGCACTCGCACAAACGCAGGACGCCCCCGAATACGTCCTCGGCGTCCACGAAGGCTCGGTCGTGGCCATGGCCGACGGCTATGCCAGAGCCACCCGCCGCCCCGCCTTCGTCAGCCTCCACATCGCGGCCGGCCTCGCCAACGGTCTCATCGGCCTCCTCAACGCCCGCCGCTCCCGCACCCCCCTCGTCGTCACGGCAGGCCAGCAGGACCGCCGCCACCTCCAGCAGGACCCCATGCTCTCCGGCGACGTGATCGGCCTCGCGACCCCCGCCGTGAAGGCGACGTACGACATCCAGCACGCCCGGGACCTCCCCCTGGCCCTGCGCCGGGCCTTCGCCCTCGCCCAACGGCCGCCCGCGGGCCCGGTGTTCCTCTCCCTGCCCATGGACCTCCTCCAGGAGGACGTGGAACTGGAGATCCCGGCCCGTACCCCGGCACCCCCGCTCGGCCCGGCCCCCGGCATCGAACGAGCCGCGGTGCTCCTGGGAGCGGCCGCCCGCCCGGCGATCGTCGCCGGCGACGCGGTGGCCCGCGAGGACGCCCTCGGCGCACTCGTCCGCACGGCGGAGGCCTGCGGAGCCGTGGTCCACCACCAGCCGATGGCGGACGCCCTCGACTTCCCGACCACACACCCCCTGTACGCGGGCATGCTCCCACCCCGCCACGACGCGGTCCGCGCGGCCCTCGCCCCCTACGACACCGTCCTGATCGCCGGCGCCCACGCCTTCACCCCCCACCACTACACACCGGGCCCCGCCCTGCCCCCCGGCGTCACCGTCCTCCAACTCGACTCCGACCCGGACGAGATCGGCCGCAACTTCCCCGCCGATGCGGGCCTCGTCGGCGCCCTCGCCCCCTCCCTGCACCGTCTGGCGGACCTGCTGGGCGACCGCGTACCCGAACACACCGCGAAGGCCCGCATCCTCCGTGCCGGCGAACACCACGCCACCGAACGCGACCGCGCCGAGTCCGCGGCCCGCGCCGCCTACTCCCCGGCCCCACTGTCTCCCCGGGCCGCGGCCCACGCCGTGGCGAGCGGTCTGCCGCCGGACGCCGTGGTCGTCGAGGAGGCCATCACGGTCGGGCTCCTGCTCCGCAGGCACGTACGACTGGAAAACCCCGGCAGCTACACCCACACCGTCGGTGGCGGCCTCGGCTGGGGCATCGGCGCCGCCGTGGGCCGCTCCCTCGCCGAACCGGACCGCCCCGTCGTCGCCGTCCTGGGCGACGGCAGCACCCTCTTCGGCCTCCAGGGCCTGTGGAGCGCGGCCCGCCAGAACACCCCCGTCCTGTTCGTCGTGATGAACAACGGCGTCTACCGCACGCTCCAGGACACCTACCGGGCGATGGGCGTCCAGGGCACCTGCCCGGGCACCGAACTGGGCCCCCTCGACTTCACCCAGGCCGCCCGCTTCTTCGGCGTCGAGGCGATCCGGGCCGACAGCGCCGACCACTTGAAGGAACTGGTGGCCGGAGCGAGCGACCTCACCGGGCCGTTGCTCGTCGACGTACCGCTGCGGCCGTAGCCGAAGTCCACGCGCCCGCACCGGAGGCCCTCAACGTGTCAGGAGCCTCCGCCCACCTCTGACGTCCACTCCCGCAGCTCCTCCTTGAGGGACCGCTGAAATGCCGTCAACAAAGCCTGCACGACCAGGGGTTCCATGTGCGCGGACAGTGACTTCACGTCCTGCGCGTCACGTTGGGCCACCTCGCCCCGGAACAGCTGCGACAACTCGTGCGCGGCGGCCCGGGAGTGCTCGATGAGCACCTTGCGCGAGGCCAGGATCGCCTCCAGCGACAGCGGGACGTCGAGCAGTCCGAGACCGAGCCGGAGCAGGCCGAGGTCCACGCGGTAGCCGTCGCCGTCCCGCCGTACGACGCCCATCGCGGAGAGCCGTTCCAGGTCGTCGTCGCTCAGCTCACGTCCCGCCCGCCGCCGGAGCTCCTCGCGCGTCACCGGCTCCACGACGTCCGGGGCCCAGGACGCCACCACGGCCCGGTGGATCGCCAGGTCACGGGGGCTCAGGTCGGCCGGCAGCTGCTGCATGTAGCGTTCGATCGCCGCCAGGGTCATGCCCTGGTGCTGGAGCTCCTCGATCAGCGCGAGGCGGGCGAGGTGGTCGCGGCCGTAGTGCCCGACCCGGCGCGGACCGATCACCGGCGGCGGCAGCAGCCCTCGCGTGCCGTAGAAACGGACCGTGCGGACCGTGACCCCCGCCCGCGCGGCCAGCTCGTCGACGGTGAGGGCCGGCTCCTCGGTCGGCTCCTTGGCGTCGGTTGGGGTGTCGGTCGTCATGTGGAGCAGTATCGCTGTCTCACCATTGCTGTGACACCTGTTGCCGTGCGACGGGTTCCGACGGGTTTCGAGACGTTTGCCTCTGTGACGCCCGCCACCGTGTGCGCGTCGGCTTCCCGGGAAGGCGAGCCCTCGGCCTGTGCCCCTCCCGAAGGGGTACGGGCCGACGCATGTCCGGAGACCCGAGCGCGATCCGCCGGGGCGCACCAGAGAGTGGTACCACCTGTGAGCAAGGACGCCGTGCACTCGGCACAGGCCGCCGCCCGCACCGACGTGGCCCGGGTGCCCGCCGACGCGGGCGACGCCGGCTACAGCAAGGACCTCAAGGCCCGGCACGTCAATATGATCGCCATCGGCGGCGCGATCGGCACCGGCCTCTTCCTGGGCGCCGGAGGACGCCTCCACACCGCGGGCCCGGCGCTGGCGCTGGCCTACCTGGTCTGCGGCGTCTTCGCCTTCTTCGTCGTCCGCGCCCTGGGCGAGCTGGTCCTCTACCGGCCCTCCTCGGGGTCCTTCGTGTCGTACGCGCGCGAGTTCCTCGGCGAGAAGGGGGCCTACGTCGCCGGCTGGATGTACTTCCTGAACTGGTCGACGACCGGCATCGCCGACATCACCGCGATCGCGCTCTACACGCACTACTGGAGCCTGTTCACCGACATCCCGCAGTGGACGCTGGCCCTGATCGCGCTGGCCGTGGTCCTCGCCGTGAACCTGATCTCGGTGAAGATCTTCGGCGAGATGGAGTTCTGGTTCGCGATCATCAAGGTCGCCACGCTCGTCGGTTTCATGGTGATCGGCATCTTCCTGCTGGCCACCCGGCACGAGGTGGGCGGCGGGACACCCGGCCCGAGCGTGATCACCGACAACGGCGGTGTCCTCCCGCACGGCGCGATGCCGGTCGTCCTCGTCATGCAGGGCGTGATCTTCGCCTACGCCGCCCTGGAGCTGGTCGGGGTCGCGGCGGGGGAGACGGCGGAACCGGAGAAGGTCGTCCCGCGCGCGGTGAACTCGATCATGTGGCGGGTGGGCCTGTTCTACGTCGGCTCGGTCGTCCTCCTGGCCCTGCTCCTGCCGGGTTCGGTGTACTCGGCCGACGAGAGCCCCTTCGTCACGGTCCTGTCGAAGATCGGGATCCCGGCGGCCGGTGACGTGATGAACCTGGTGGTCCTGACGGCGGCGATGTCCTCGCTGAACTCGGGCCTGTACTCCACCGGTCGCATCCTGCGCTCGATGGCTACGGCGGGCTCGGCCCCGAAGTTCACGGCCCGCATGAACCGCAGCCAGGTCCCCTACGGCGGCATCCTGCTCACCTGCGCGGTCTGTGTCCTCGGCGTCGGCCTGAACTACCTCATGCCGAGCCAGGCCTTCGAGATCGTGCTGAACGTCGCCTCCCTCGGCGTCATCAGCACCTGGGTGATCATCATGGTCTGCCACCTGGTCTTCGTCCGCAGCGCACGGGCGGGCCTGGTCACCCGCCCCTCCTTCCGCCTGCCCTTCAGCCCCGCCACGGAGATCACCACGATCGCCTTCCTCCTGGCCTGCCTGGGCATGATGTGGAACGACCCCGAGGTCGGCCGCAGGACGCTCCTGCTGATCCCGGTGATCGCGGCACTCCTGGTGGCAGGCTGGTTCGGCATCCGCCGCAGGGTCGAACGGACCACGGACAGCGAACTGACCGACCTCACGGACTGACGAGGCTCCGTTGTCGGTGGCGCCCTCTACGGTGGGCTCACGGGGGAGATCAGACACATCCGAGGCGACGCCACGGGGTCGCGCCCTGAAGGGGCGCGGGGCTGTACCGATATGCGGCTCCGCCGCGCGGGCGCGACCAGCCACAACGGGCCCGCAGCCGCCCACTGCCTGTGAGCCACGGCGAGAGGAAGCCGGCCCACCCAGCGGAGCGACATGCGGGAGGACTGACGTGAGCCTGGACACAGGCCGGGCCGTACGCCCACGGAAAAGTCCCGCGCACGGGGCGTTCGGGGCGGCCCACACTCCGACGGGAGCCGAGGGGCAGGCCGCCCTCAACCCCTAGTCGGCGTGCACGTCGTTCGTCGCCGCGATCTTCTTCCACGACTTCGGCTGCACGGAGGCCTCCGCGGCCTCCCCGCCCTTCGCGATCGACGCGCCCCGCGCCGCCGGCGCCCCCGGCTTCGACGGCTGGAACAGCCACGTGTCGAACAGCGCCGCCAGCGGCTGCCCGGACACCTCCTCGGCGTACCGCTGGAAGTCGGCGACGGAGGCGTTGCCGTACGCGTACTTCTCCGGCCAGCCCTTCAGCACGGCGAAGAAGGCCTCGTCGCCGATCTCGTTCCGCAGCGCCTGCAGGGCCAGCGCACCCCGGTCGTAGACGGCGATGTCGAACTGTTTCTCCGGTCCGGGATCACCCGGCTTCACCGTCCAGAACGCGTCGTCGGCCGGATGCGAGGCGTACACGTAGTCGGCGAGTTCCTGTGCCGTCCCCTCGCCCTCGTGCTCGGACCACAGCCACTGCGCGTACCGCGCGAAGCCCTCGTTGACCCAGATGTCCTTCCAGCCGCGCACGGACACGAGGTCGCCGTACCACTGGTGGGCCAACTCGTGCACTACCACGGAGGCGTTGGACCCGTTCGCGAACTGCCGCGGGCTGTAGAACGGCCGGGTCTGCGTCTCCAGCGCGTACCCGGTGGTGGTGTTCGGCACATATCCGCCGAGCGCGTCGAAGGGATAGGGCCCGAAGTACCCGCTCAGCCAGTCGGCGATCTCCCCGGTCCGCTCGACGCTGGCCCGGGCGGCGCCGTCGTTGGCCCCGAGGTCCTTGCTGTAGGCGTTGACGACCGGGATCCCGCTGTCGGTCGTCCCGGTCGTGATGTCGAACTTCCCGACGGCCAGGGTCGCGAGATACGTGGCCTGCGGCTTGTCGGAGCGCCAGTTGTAGCGCGTCCAGCCGAGGCGTGAACTCGTCGACTGGAGAGTTCCGTTGGAGATGGCCTGACTGCCGTCCGGCACCAGGACCGACACGTCGTAGGTGGCCTTGTCGAGCGGGTGGTCGTTGCTCGGGAACCACCACCAGGCCGCCTCGGGCTCGTTCGCCCCGACCCCGCCGTCGGGAGTGCGGTGCCAGCTGGTGAAGCCGTACGCCTGCTTCGACGACGGCACCCCGCTGTAACGGACCACCACGGTCACCGAAGTGCCCTTGGGCAGTGGCGACTTCGGCGTGATCTCCAGCTCGTGCTCGCCGGAGGTCGTGAACGACGCCTTGGCGCCGTTGACCCGCACCTCGCTCACGTCGAGCAGAAAGTCCAGATCGAAGCGGGACAGATCCTGCGTGGTGCGCGCGAGAAGAGTCGCCGTACCCTCCAACTCGTCCGTCGCCGGCTGGTACTTCAGCCGCAGGTCGTAGTGGGAGACGTCGTATCCGCCGTTGCCGTAGGCCGGGTAGTAGGGGTCGCCGATACCCGGCGCGCCGGGGGAGAAGCCCGCCGCCGACGCCGGGATCGCCAGCATCAGGGAGGCCGTCGCGAGTGCGCCCGGTGCGATGAGTCTGCGGTGCACGAAAACTCCAAGTCGTGGGGGACGAGGTCTGATCGCAGCCTATTCACCACCTGTGAGCTGGATGTGTCCATGGGCACCCGTGTCACACGATCGCCATTCGGCCGTCATGGTCTCAAGGGGCCCTCTTTTGCACGGGAGTTGACCGCTGTACCGTCCGCGCATGTCGATACGCACGCGCTTCATGATCTGGAGACCGCTCGCGACAGCCGCCGCGGCCACCGCCGCCCTGCTGGCGACCTTCCTCGTGCCCGCGACCGCACAGGCACAGGCGCGGACGGCCCCGCGAGAGAGCCAACCGGTCTACTCGTACGGCAACGCCGTCCGCGAGGCCGTCTGGGTGGACACCCGGCTCGACGGCGACGGTGACGGAAAGACCGACCGCGTCGCCGTCGACATCGTCCGGCCCCGCGAACCCGCCCAGCAGGGCCGCAAGGTCCCGGTCATCATGGACGCCAGCCCCTACTACTCCTGCTGCGGACGCGGCAACGAGAGCCAGCTGAAGACGTACGACGCGCAGGGCAACGTCGTCCAGATGCCGCTGTTCTACGACAACTACTTCGTGCCCCGCGGCTACGCCTTCGTCGGGGTCGACCTCGCCGGCACCAACCGCTCCGACGGCTGTGTGGACGTCGGCGGCCGCTCCGACATCCAGTCCGCCAAGGCGGTGGTCGACTGGCTGAACGGCCGGGCCACCGCCTACACCAGCCGCACGGGCACAGCGAAGGCCAGGGCCGGCTGGACCAACGGCAGGACCGGCATGATCGGCAAGAGCTGGGACGGCACCATCGCCAACGGCGTCGCCGCCACCGGGGTCGAGGGCCTGAAGACCATCGTCCCGATCAGCGCCATCTCCACCTGGTACGACTACTACTTCTCCGAGGGCGCCCCGCTCTACGACTCCGGCCCCGACTGGCTCTCCGACTACGTCGACAGCCCCGACGCCCGCGCCAAGTGCGCCGCCGTCCAGCAGAAGCTCGTCGACCAGGCGCCCCGCACCGGCGACCGGACCCCGCTGTGGACCGAGCGCGACTACGTGAAGGACGCCCGCAAGGTCAAGGCCAGCGTCTTCGCGATCCACGGCATGCAGGACCTCAACGTCCGCCTCCAGCACCTCGGTCCGTGGTGGGACGCCCTCGCGAAGAACGGCGTCGAGCGCAAGATCTGGCTCTCCCAGACCGGCCACGTCGACCCCTTCGACTTCCGCCGCGCGCAATGGGTCGACACCCTGCACCGCTGGTTCGACCACGAACTCCTCGGCTACGACAACGGCATCGACCGCGAACCCATGGCCGACATCGAACGCCGCCCGGACCAGTGGGTCACCTCGAAGGCCTGGCCCCCGCGCGGCACTTCGGCGACCACTCTGCGCCCCGCCCGGGGCAGCGCGCCGGGCGTCGGCACCCTCGGCCTCACCAAGGCCAAGGGCACCGAGACCTTCACGGACGACCCCGCGCTGAGCGAGACCGACTGGGCCGGCCGGATCGACACGTCGACCCCCGGCAAGGCGGGCTTCACCACCGGAACCCTCACCAGGGACCTCCGTCTGTCCGGCTCCTCCAAGGTCACCGTGACGGCGAGCCCGACCACCACCACGGCCCACCTCTCCGCCGTACTCGTGGACCTCGGCCCCGACACCATCCGCGACTACGCGGCCGGCGGCGAGGGCATCACCACCCTCACCGACCGCACCTGCTGGGGTGCGAGCACCACCGGGGACAGCGCCTGCTTCAAGCAGACGCAGGCCAAGACCACCGCCGTCGACTACACGGTCGTCAGCCGAGGCTGGGCCGACCTGGGCAACTACGCCGACCCCGGAAAGGGCGTCCCGCTCACCCCGGGCAAGGCGTACACCATCACCCTGGACCTCGGCGCCACGGACCACGTCGTCCCGGCGGGCCACCGCCTCGCCCTGATCGTCGCGGGCACCGACAAGGACCTCATCGACCCGCCGTCCACCAAGCCCACCCTCACGATCGACCTGTCCCGCACCTCGGCCCGCCTCCCGCTGGTCGGCGGCGCCGCCGCCTTCGCCCATGCCACGAAGGGCGCCGGGACCGCCGTACCGGAGGCGGCAGGGGCCCTTGACGGAGTCCGGGCTCCGCGCACGGCCCACCGTGTCCCGGAAGGAGGATGAAGCGGTTCTGATCTGTGGCACCTGTGGTAGGTCCTGGGGAACTGTGTGAACACCGGCGTATCCGCCGCCCCAGGGGAAGGTGCCGCAGATGACGGAAGACCTGAAGAAGAGAGGTGGCCGGGAAGACCCCGCGGGGACTCTCGGCCACCAGACGGACCGGGTGGTGTTCGGCGTCACCGCCGTCATCACCCTGGCCTTCGTGATCTGGGGCTGGGCGGCGACGGACTCGCTGGAGGACGTCTCCACCTCCATGCTGGGCGGGCTGATCCACAACGGCGGCTGGGCCTTCATGCTGGCCGCCTCGTGCTTCGTGGTGTTCGCCCTGTGGCTCGCGATGAGCCGCTACGGCCGTATCCACCTGGGCGCCGAGGGCGAGGAGCCCGAGTTCAAGACCGTGTCCTGGGTCGCGATGATGTTCAGCGCCGGCATGGGCATCGGCCTGATGTTCTACGGCGTCAGCGAGCCGCTCTCGCACTACACGACCCCGCCTCCGGGCACGAGTCCCGCCAACTCCGGCGAACGCATGGAGACGGCGATGGCCACCACCCTTTTCCACTGGACCCTGCACCCCTGGGCGATCTACGCGGTGGTCGGCCTCGGCATCGCCTACAGCACCTTCCGCAAGCGCAGGCGGCAGACCATCAGCGCCGTCTTCACCCCGCTCATCGGGGAGCGGCACGCGAACGGCGGCGTGGGCCGGGTGATAGACATCCTCGCGATCATCGCCACCGTATTCGGCTCCGCGGCCTCTCTCGGTCTCGGCGCCCTCCAGATCGGCTCCGGCTTCCAGGAGCTGGACTGGATGGACGACGTCAGCACCGGTCTGCTCGTCACGATCATCGCCGTGCTGACCCTGGCCTTCGTCCTGTCGGCCGTCTCCGGCATCGAGCGGGGCATCCAGTGGCTGTCCAACACCAACATGGTGCTCGCCCTGATCCTCGCCGTGTTCGTGTTCATCGCCGGACCCACGATCATCGTGCTCGACCTGCTGCCCACCTCGGTCTTCTCCTACCTCGGCGACCTGCCCCAGCTCGCCGGACGCACCGAGGCCAGCGGCGGCAAGGGCGTCGCGGACTGGCTCGGCAGCTGGACCGTCTTCTACTGGGCCTGGTGGATCTCCTGGACGCCCTTCGTCGGCATGTTCATCGCCCGCATCAGCCGCGGCCGCACCATCCGGCAGTTCGTCGGCGGTGTCATCCTCGTGCCCAGCACGGTCAGCCTGGTCTGGTTCGCGATCTTCGGCGGTACGGCCATGAAGCTGAAGGAGGGCGGCGCGCTCGGCGGCGAGTCGACTCCGGAGGGCCAACTCTTCGGTGTGCTCCAGGAGTTCCCCATCGCCACCGCCACCAGCCTGCTGGTGATGATCCTGGTCGGCATCTTCTTCGTCTCGGGAGCCGACGCCGCGTCCATCGTGATGGGCACGCTCTCCCAGCGGGGCGCCCTCGAACCCGGCCGGTTCGTCGTCGTGTTCTGGGGCGTGGTCACCGGAGCGGTCGCCGCCATCATGCTGCTCGTCGGCAGCGGCCAGGGCGACGCGCTCACCGGTCTGCAGAACCTCACGATCCTGGCCGCCGCGCCCTTCGTCCTCGTCATGATCGGCATGTGCGTCGCCCTCATGCGCGACCTGCGCCGGGACCCGCTCATCGTGCGCGGCGAGATGGGCTCCGAGGCCGTCGAACTCGCCGTGATCGAGGGCCACAGGAAGTACGACGGCGACTTCGGGATCCAGATCGGCCCGGGCCCCGGCACCGAGACGGAGGGCGACCCGCTGGGCCACGACCACAGCTGACTACGGCGCACGTCGAGGAGGAGGTCGCGCCCTCTCCGACCGGTCCTCCTTCGACCATGCGTACGCCGCTCACGCCGGGCCGCGCCGCCCGGCGTGAGCGGAATGTCGCATGCCGTGCTCAGAGCGGCCCAAAGCCGGGAATACTCACACCATGTCTGCCGCATACGCGACCTTCGGCCTGGCACCGGCGATGCGTGCCGGTGGAGTTCTCGCCAACGGTGACTTCCAGATACACCGGGACTTCGTGGACTTCATCGTCGACGGCCGCCCGCTCCTCTTCCAGCTCTCCGACCTCGACGCCGTCTCCCCACTAGCCTCCGACGTCCCACCCGCGATCTTCACCGCCCAGGTCCGCAGCTTCCTGGGCGAGACGGACGCCCCGCTTCCCAGCGGCCGTCACGTCATCTACGGCTGCCCCGAGTGCGAGGACCTCGCCTGCGGAGCCGTCACCGCGGTCATCGAGCGGGACGGCGACGACTTCATCTGGCGGGACTTCGCCTGGCAGACCGAACAGGCCGTGAACCTCCAGCTCAACGGCTACCACGGCATCGGGCCGTTCCGCTTCCAGGGCGCCGAGTACCGCGCGGCGCTCGACTCCCTGCTCCGAGGCGGCACCGAACCGGAGGGCGCCCGCCGCCGCGTCCTGCTCATCGGCGCCCGCGTCGCCGTCCTCGCCAAACTGGCCGCCGCCCTGCGCACCATCGGCATCGGCGCCGACATCACCCATGAGGTGGGCGCCGTCCACGCCGACGAACTGCGCGGTTACGGCGCGGTCGCCTTCGGCCGCGCGGTCACCGAGGAGGAACGTACCGCTGTGCGCCACTCCTTCGAACGTGCGGGCGTCGACGTGACCTACGTCGAAGGCCTCGCCCCGATCATCCCGCTGCTCGTGGCCCAGATAGAGCACGCCCTGGACCGCAGCCCCGCCGAACGGCGCCGGCTGACCCGGCTGGTCGCCGCCGACGGCGAGGCGGCCGTGGAGGTCACCTCACCGTGCCGGGTGCGCCTGACGGCCTACCGCCTCGACCGGCTGTACCGCACCCACGCCCACGAGGTCTTCGACGGCGTCCTGGAAGCGGGCCGGCACCGTATCGCCCTGGGTGCCAAGGCGGTGCGGGGAGAATCGTTCGTGGTGGCGCGGACCTCGGGAAGTGTCCTGGTGGAGGCGATGGCCCGCTGAGAATCGACGCGCCGGGCATCCGCCGCGGCCATTAGGATCGACGGTCTGATGACTGCCACCCTCGTCGCCAAGAACCTCGCCGCCGGCCACGGCGACCGTTCCCTGTTCAGCGGGCTCGACCTCGTCGTCGCGCCCGGAGATGTGATCGGCCTGGTCGGGGCCAACGGCGCGGGCAAGTCCACGCTGCTCAGGATGCTCGCGGGCCTGCTCGCGCCGGAGGAGGGGGAGCTCCGGCTCTCCCCGCCGACGGCGACCATCGGGCACCTTCCGCAGGAGCCCGAGCGGCGCCCGGGCGAGAGCGTGCGGGAGTTCCTCGCCCGCCGTACCGGAGTCGCCGAGGCCCAGCGGGTGATGGACGAGGCGACCCAGGCCCTGGTCGACGGGGCGCCGGGAGCGGACGACGCGTACGCCACCAGCCTGGAGCGCTGGCTGGACCTCGGCGGCGCCGACCTCGACGAACGCGCCGAGGAGGTCGCCGGTTCGCTGGGCCTCGCGGTCGACCTGGACCAGCCGATGACGTCCCTGTCGGGCGGCCAGGCGGCACGAGCGGGCCTCGCCTCCCTGCTGCTCTCCCGCTACGACGTCTTCCTCCTCGACGAGCCGACCAACGACCTCGACCTGGACGGCCTGGAGCGCCTGGAGCGGTTCGTGAAGGGCCTGCGCGCCGGCACCGTGGTGGTCAGCCACGACCGCGAGTTCCTCACCCGCACCGTCACCAAGGTCCTCGAACTCGACCTGGCCCAGCAGCAGATCACCCTCTACGGCGGCGGCTACGAGGCCTACCTGGAGGAGCGCGAGGTGGCCCGGCGGCACGCCCGGGACGACTACGAGGAGTACGCCGACAAGCGGGCCGCCCTCCAGGACCGGGCGCAGATGCAGCGCTCCTGGATGGACAAGGGCGTGAAGAACGCGCGCCGCAAGGCGAACAACGACAACGACAAGATCGGCCGCAAGTTCCGCAGCGAGGCCAGCGAGAAGCAGGCCGCGAAGGCCCGCCAGACCCAGCGGATGATCGAGCGACTCGACACCGTCGACGAGCCGCGCAAGGAATGGGACCTGCGGATGGAGATCGCCTCGGCCCCGCGCTCGGGCGCGGTCGTCGCGACGCTGCGGGACGCCGAGGTCCGCCACGGCGACTTCGTCCTCGGCCCGGTGTCCCTCCAGATCGACTGGGCGGACCGGGTGGCGGTCACCGGCGCGAACGGCGCCGGCAAGTCGACGCTGCTCGGCGCCCTGCTGGGCCGGGTGCCGCTGACCGCCGGCCAGTCCTCCCTGGGCTCCGGCGTCCTGATCGGCGAGGTCGACCAGGCCCGCGAGCTCTTCCACGGCGAGGAGGCCCTGCTGGACGCCTTCTGCGCGGCGGTCCCCGACACGGAACCGGCGGAAGTCCGCACCCTCCTGGCCAAGTTCGGCCTGAAGTCCGACCACGTCCTGCGCTCGGCGGCGACGCTGTCGCCGGGTGAGCGGACCAGAGCGGCGCTGGCGTTGCTGCAAGGTCGAGGAGTGAACCTGCTGGTTCTGGACGAACCCACCAACCACCTCGACCTACCGGCGATCGAACAGTTGGAATCGGCGCTCGATTCCTACGAGGGCACCCTGCTGCTGGTCACCCACGACCGCCGAATGCTGGACGCGGTGAGGGTGAACCGCCGCCTGGAGCTCTCATCGGGCAAGGTGACGGAAACCCCCTAGGGGCGCGGGGCTGTATCGATATGCGGCTCCGCCGCGTGGGCGCGACCAGCCACAACGGGCCGGCCGCGCCCCACAACCGCTACCGCCCCTTCTTCTTGGAATCCAGCAGCCCGGCCTTGCGCAAGGCGTCGGCCATCGCACTGTTGCCCGGAGCAGGCGCCTGCTGCTGACGAGGTTGCTGCCGCTGCTGAGGAGGCCGCCCGCCCCGCTGCTGCTGTCGCCGCTCCCCACCGGAGGGCTTCGCCGCCGCCTCGTCGTCCAGCCGCAGTGTCAGGGAGATCCGCTTCCGCGGAATGTCGACCTCCAGCACCTTCACCTTGACGATGTCACCGGGCTTCACCACATCCCGGGGATCCTTGACGAACGTCTTCGACAGCGCGGAGACATGCGCCAGACCGTCCTGGTGGACACCGACGTCGATGAACGCCCCGAACGCCGCCACGTTCGTCACGACCCCCTCCAGCACCATCCCAGAGACGAGGTCGGAGATCTTCTCGACGCCGTCCTTGAAGGTCGCCGTCTTGAAGGCGGGCCGAGGGTCACGCCCCGGCTTCTCCAGCTCCTTGAGGATGTCGGTCACGGTGGGCAGACCGAACGTCTCGTCCACGTAGTCCTGCGGCCTGAGCGAGCGCAGCACACCGGTGTTTCCGATGAGGGAGGCGACCTGCTGCCCCGCCGTCTTCACCATGCGCCGCACCACCGGGTACGCCTCGGGGTGCACGCTGGAGGAGTCCAGCGGGTCGTCGCCGCCCCGAATCCGCAGGAAGCCCGCGCACTGCTCGTAGGCCTTGGGACCCAGCCGGGCCACCTTCTTCAGCTCGGTGCGCGCCTTGAAAGGACCGTTGGCATCCCGGTGCGACACGATGTTCTCGGCGAGCCCGGAGGTGATCCCGGAGACCCGGGCGAGCAGCGGGGCGGACGCGGTGTTCACGTCGACCCCCACGCCGTTCACACAGTCCTCCACCACCGCGTCCAGTGAACGCGACAGCTTCACCTCGGACAGGTCGTGCTGGTACTGGCCGACGCCGATCGACTTCGGGTCGATCTTCACCAGCTCGGCCAGCGGGTCCTGGAGCCGGCGTGCGATGGAGACCGCGCCGCGCAGCGACACGTCCATGTCCGGCAGCTCCTGCGAGGCGAACGCGGAGGCCGAGTACACGGAGGCGCCCGCCTCGGACACCATGACCTTGGTGAGCTTCAGCTCCGGGTGCTTGGTGATGAGTTCACCGGCGAGCTTGTCGGTCTCGCGGGAGGCCGTGCCGTTGCCGATCGCGACCAGCTCGACCGCGTGCTCCTTGGCCAGCCGGGCCAGCTTGGCGATCGCCTCGTCCCACCTGTTGGCCGGGACGTGCGGGTGGATGACGTCGGTGGCGACCACCTTGCCGGTCGCGTCGACCACGGCGACCTTCACGCCCGTACGGAAGCCGGGGTCCAGGCCCAGCGTCGCGCGCGTGCCGGCCGGGGCGGCGAGCAGCAGGTCGCGGAGGTTGGCCGCGAAGACGTTGACCGCCTCGTCCTCGGCGGCCGTACGCAGCCGCAGCCTGAGGTCGATGCCGAGGTGCACGAGGATGCGGGTCCGCCAGGCCCAGCGGACCGTGTCCGTCAGCCACTTGTCGCCGGGACGGCCGCGGTCGGAGATCCCGAACCTGTGGGCCACGATGCCCTCGTAGGACGACGGTCCCTCCGTTGCCTCCTCCGGCTCCAGGACGAGGTCGAGGACCTCCTCCTTCTCGCCGCGCAGCATCGCCAGGATCCGGTGCGAGGGCAGGTCGGTGAAGGGCTGGGCGAAGTCGAAGTAGTCGGCGAACTTGGCGCCCGCCTCCTCCTTGCCCTCTCGCACCTTGGCGGCCAGCCGGCCGCGCACCCACATGCGCTCGCGGAGCTCGCCGATCAGGTCGGCGTCCTCCGAGAAGCGCTCGGTCAGGATCGCCCGGGCGCCGTCGAGCGCGGCCTGCGCGTCGGGCACGCCCTTGTCGGCGTCAACGAACGCGGCGGCCGCGGCGAGCGGAGCGACATCCGGGTCCCCGAGCAGGCCCTCGGCGAGCGGCTCGAGGCCGGCCTCGCGCGCGATCTGCGCCTTGGTGCGGCGCTTCGGCTTGAACGGCAGATAGATGTCCTCGAGGCGCGCCTTGGTCTCCGCGCCCCGGATCCGCGCCTCCAGCTCCTCGGTGAGCTTGCCCTGCTCACGCACCGAGTCCAGGATCGCCGTCCGCCGCTCCTCCAGCTCCCGCAGATACCGCAACCGCTCCTCGAGCGTGCGCAGCTGCGCGTCGTCGAGCATTTCGGTGGCTTCCTTGCGGTAGCGGGCGATGAAGGGAACCGTGGAACCGCCGTCGAGCAGTTCCACGGCAGCCTTGACCTGCCGCTCCCGTACGCCGAGTTCCTCGGCGATCCTGCTTTCGATCGACCCTGCGCTGCTGGACCCGCTGGACCCGGGTGTCGTCACGATCCCGTACCGCCTTCTCACTGAGGTTGCGCGGCAATTGTGACAGGCGGCACCGACAGTCGGGGTCAGGGCGCGGTCATCAGGCCGTGGTCATCAGGCCCTGCGGCTCCTCGTGGAGCTGGACGCACCGCCGAACAGCCGGGCCACCGCCCGGAACGGCAGCGTGACCACGGTGGCGATGGCGCCACCGATCTGACGCAGGACGTCTGCGATCGCGCGGAACATGTGCATCCCCTTTCCTCTCCCGGCCACGACGGCCAGGAGAAGAACGGGTACCTCCTGGACGGCCCGGCAATCTTCGTGCCCCGGAAGTTTCAGCGCTTGCCGATCAGGTCCGAGGGATAGGCCCCCGCGGCCATCGCGGTACGCGCGAACCCGGTCGCGAGCTCCGTCAGCCGCCGTACGTCCTCGGCCCCGAGGTGCTCGTACGGGGCCCGGTCCAGCCGGTCGGTCTCGGCCTCGATCTCCTCCCGCAGGGCGACACCCCGCTCCGTCAGCTCGCCGTCGGCCTCCAGCAGCCCGCGCTCCCGGAGCCGTCCGACGGCCGCGTCCCACTCCTGCCGGGTCCAGCCGCGCGTGGTGAACACCCAGGACGGCGTCATGCCCCGGCCCGTCGCGGTGTGGGTCACCAGGGCTTCCAGGCCGTCGAGCCTCGCGGACATCAGGGCGGCGAGATGCCCGTCGCCCCGGTGCTCGCGCAGCAGCGTCGCGGCGTGCCAGAACGCCAGGTGGGGCTCCTGGGGCACGGGCAGGTCGGCGTGCGCGGAGTACAGCGGGCGCGCGGCGCGTGAGCAGGCCTCGGTGGCCCGCAGGGCGAGCCGCGCGGCCTCGGCCATCTCGTCGGATGCCACGGTTTGCTCACCCAGCAGGCGGCGCAGGGTCGCGTCGACGGCACGCACGCGTGCCGCCAGAACCTGCTCGGGCGTGGCGGTCCGCCACACCGCGGGTACATGCTCGGCCACCAACTCGTGCTTGTAGTTGTAGAACGCGGCCGTCACCGCCCCCGGGCCGACCGCCCCCAGTGGCGCGGCCCGCACCGCGAAGTTGACGGCCCTCGGGTGCGTGACGCCGATCGCGGCCAGCTCCCTGCCCAGGTCGGGAGAGAAGTAGTGCGCGGCGTGCAGGGAGTTGAGCGGGTTGTGACAGCGGCGGCCGGCGCGCGGTTCCAGGACGGCAGTAGTCATGGCGTGCAGGTTACCGACCGCTTGGTATCTCCTCTACGGGGGAGCTCCGCATGGCAGAAAAGGTGGGGAACTCGTCATTGCGGCCATCGTCGGCGCCCCCAAGAATCGGAGACATGGCGCAGCGAACCGTTCTCTTCGTCCTCTTCGACGGCATGCAGAGCCTCGACGTCACCGGCCCGCTGGAGGTCTTCGCCGGGGCCGAGCAGCACACCCCGGGCACCTACCGCATCCGTACGGCCTCGCTGGACGGCGCTCCCGTACGCACCTCCAGTGGCCTGACCGTCGTACCGGACGAAACCCTCGCGCAGGCCGATGCCCCGCACACCCTCCTGGTCCCCGGCGGCCAGGGCACCCGGCGCCCCGATGCGCGCCTCACCGACTGGCTGCGCGAGCACGGCCCCCGGGCGGAGCGGCTGGTCTCGGTGTGCACCGGTGCCATCCGGCTCGCCGAGGCGGGGCTGCTGGACGGGCGGCGCGTCACGACGCACTGGGCGTACAGCGACAAGCTCGCCCGCGACCACCCGGCCGTGGAGGTGGACCCCGACCCCATCTATGTGCGCGACGGGCAGGTGTCGACGTCCGCCGGCGTCACCTCGGGTATCGACCTCGCGCTCGCCCTGGTCGAGGAGGACCTGGGCCGGGACGCCGCCCTCACCATCGCCCGCCACCTGGTCGTCTTCCTGCGCAGGCCCGGCAACCAGGCACAGTTCAGCGCCCAGCTCGCCGCCCAGACCGCGGAGCGCGAGCCGTTGCGCGCGGTCCAGCACTGGATCACCGAGCACCCCGCCGGCGACCTGAGCGTCGAGGCGCTCGCCGCCCGCGCCCGTCTCTCGCCCCGCCACTTCGCCCGCGCCTTCCAGACCGAGACCGGCATGACGCCGGGCCGGTACGTCGACCGGGTCCGCCTCGAACACGCCCGCCGCCTCCTGGAGGACACCTCCGACGGCATCGAGGAGATCTCCCGCGCCAGCGGCTACGGCACCCCCGAGGGGATGCGCCGCGCCTTCGTCAAAGCCCTCGGCACGGCCCCTTCCGAGTACCGCCGCCGCTTCCACCCGACCCCGGCCCGCTGAAAGGACTCCCCGTGCAGATCGCCATCGTCCTCTACGACCGGTTCACCGCCCTGGACGCCGTAGGACCGTACGAGACCCTCGGTCGTCTCCCCGACTCCGAGGTCGTCTTCGTCGCCGAGCAGACAGGCCCCGTCCGCACCGACAGCGGGAACCTCGCGCTGATCGCCGACCGGACCCTGGCCGCGGTGCCGAACCCCGATGTGGTGGTCGTCCCGGGCGGTCCGGGGCAGACCCCGCAGATGACGAACGAGGCCCTCCTCGACTGGATCCGCGTCGCCGACACCACCAGCACCTGGACGACGTCCGTGTGCACCGGCTCCCTGCTGCTCGCGGCCGCGGGCCGCCTGGAAGGGCGTCGGGCGACCTCGCACTGGCTGGCCCTCGACGAACTGAGGAGGTTCGGGGTCGAGCCGACGGGGGAGCGGGTCGTGACGGACGGCAAGTACGTCACCGCGGCCGGCGTCTCCTCCGGCATCGACATGGGGCTCGCGCTGATCGGCCGTATCGCGGGCGAGTTCGTCGCCCAGGCCGTACAACTCGGCATCGAGTACGACCCGCAGCCGCCCTACGACGCAGGAGCCCCGCAGAAGGCGCCAGCTGACGTCGTCGAGCTGCTCCGGTCGAGGAGCCGGTTCATCCTCGGCCAGGAACCGACCACGTGAACCGCGGCTGACGGCGCTCCAGGAACGCAGCGACGCCTTCCGCGGTGTCGCCGCTGCCCCGCGCCTGCCCGGCCCAGTACGCGTCCCGGTCCGAGCGGCCGTTCGCGAACTCCTTCGCGGCGGCCTGCGTCAGCTGCGAGCGGGACGCCAGGATCCGGGTGAAGTCCCCTACCCGCTTGGCGAGTTCGCCCTCGGGCAGCACCTCGTCGACCAGGCCCGTGCGCAGCGCACGCTCCGCGTCGATCAACTCCCCTGAGAACAGCAGATACTTGGCGGCTGCCGGGCCGACCAGCGACACCAACCGCCGGGTGGAGGACGCCGGATACACGATCCCGAGCTTCGCCGGGGTCACCCCGAACAGCGAGCCCTCCTCGGCGAACCGCAGATCGCAGGCCGCCGCGAGCTGCGACCCGCCACCCACACAGTGCCCCCGGATCGCCGCCAGCGTCGGCTTCGGGAACGCGGCGAGGGCCTCCTCGGCGCGCACCGCGAGCCCCTGCGCCTCCTCGGGAGATTGGCGCAGCGTGGAGATGTCGGCGCCCGCGCAGAACGTGCCGCCCTCACCCGTCAGCACGAGCGCCCGTACGCCCGGGTCGGCGGCCAGCGTGTCAAGGAGCGGGGGCAGCGCCCGCCACATCGCGGCCGTCATGGCATTGCGCTTGGCCGGATGGTGGACTACGACGGTAGCGACCGAGTCGGTGACGGTGTGCAGCAGCTGCGGCTCCGAGAGCTCCATAGCGTCGGATGCTAGTCGTACGCCTCGACCGTACGATCAAGAAGGGGCCGCAGCACGAGGAGGCCCCGCATGGCAGTGAACAAGGCGGAGAACCCCGAGACGGCCAGGCTGAGCCGCGATTTCGGGTGGCTCGCGGCGCTCGGTGTGATCCTGGTGCTCGCCGGACTCGTCGGGCTGGTCTACACCGGTGTGGCCACACTCACGTCGATGATCCTGTTCGGCTGGCTCCTGCTGATCGGCGGCGTGGTCGGACTGCTGCACGCGGTCCAGGCCCGGGGCTCCAACTTCTTCTGGCTCGGTGTCGTGGTCGCCGCCCTGAACATCGCGGCCGGCGTCGTCGTCATCGTGCGCCCGGACGCGGCGGCCGCGGCTCTGACCATGTTCGCCGCGCTGCTCTTCCTGACCGGCGGGGTGTTCCGGCTGGCCGGCAGCCTGGTGGTGCGCGGGCCGCAGTTCGGCTGGACCCTCGTGCAGGGCGCCTTCGGTCTGCTGCTCGGCATCCTGGTGCTGGCCTCCTGGCCGAGCAGCAGCAAGTACGTGATCGGCTGCTTCTTCTCGCTCGCCCTGCTCTTCGACGGTCTCGGCCTCATGGCCACCGGCTTCGGTGGCCGCAAGATCGTCGGAATGGTCACGGAGCAGCATGAAGCCGCCTCCAAACCGACACAACCCGAATAGTTTCGCGCGGAATCGGTCAGAGACGTTCGATATCGGCTGACTTCTGTTCAGGTATCCGGGGTGGAGTGACGTGCTGCCAACACTCGACATGTGGTGACAATCGAGCGCAAGGGTGGCGACCGAAGAATGGACGACCATGGGCGCGGGTCCGGCCCTCGCCCACCGGACAGCGGAGAAGACCCCCTCGACCCGGGCGTACCGGATCCGCTGCCGTACGAGGGTGTGTGGAGGTTCACCGCACCCGCTGTCGACGCGTCGGTCCCGCAGGCGCGACACGCCGTGCGGGACCTGCTGTACCGCCAGGGAGTGCCCGTCTCGGACGACCTCGTCCAGGGCCTTCTGCTGATCGTGTCCGAGCTCGTCACGAACGCCGTCCGGCACGCGGCCCTGCTCTCGCCGATGCTCGCCGTGGAGGTGGCCGTGGGCGCGGAGTGGGTGCGGGTGTCCGTGGAGGACAACCACCCCTACCGGCCGACTGCCCTGGAGGCCGCCCACAGCGAGACCGGGGGCCGGGGGCTGCTGCTGGTCCGTGAGATCACCCGGGAGGCGGGCGGGGTCTGCGACGTCGAGCACACGACCAGCGGCGGCAAGGTGATCTGGGCCGCCCTGCCGCTCAAGTCCGTGCGCGTGTCCTGAGGGCGGTCACCAGCCGGCGGAGAGGCCCGTCAGCTCCCTGACCGCGGGGCGGGCCGCGTCCAGCACCGTCATGAACCAGGACGAGAAGGGGTCCTTCGCGTGCCGCTCCGCCAGCTCGTCCGGCGTCACGAACACCGTCGCGCCGACCTCCTCCGGATCCGGGGCGGGCGGGGACTGCACCATGCCGACGAACAGGTGGTTGTACTCCTGCTCGACCAGACCCGAGTCGGGGTCCGGGTGGTTGTAGCGGACCGTGCCCGCCTCGGCGAGCAGCGACGGGGAGACGCCCAGCTCCTCGTACGTCCGCCGGGCCGCCGCCGCGAAGGGCGCCTCGCCCGGGTAGGGGTGGCCGCAGCAGGTGTTGGACCACACGCCGGGGGAGTGGTACTTGCCGAGCGCCCGCTGCTGGAGGAGCAGCCGGCCCCGCTCGTCGAAAAGGAACACCGAGAAGGCGCGGTGCAGCTGTCCCGGCGGCTGGTGGGCGGCGAGCTTCTCCGCGGTGCCGATCGTCACACCGTGCTCGTCGACCAGCTCCAGCAGGATCGCGTTCGCGGTGCCGTTCGACGGAGTGTGCGTCGTGGTGGCAGGTGTGGTCGGCATACCCATCCTTCACATCGGTCTTCGCGCCCCAAGTGTGCCGCACGAATCCGGCACTCCCGGCAGTTGATCGTGCCCGGCGCGGCGGGCGGGGAACCGCTCGGAGCGGTGCTGTGGGGTGGAGGACGCAAAGGTGCGCCGGATCGCTGCATTCCGTCAGAACGCGCGTTTCATGCACCGTACACGTGTGTCAGTGGCACAGCCGTGCCTCGTGTTCCGCGTGCCCGCTCGGCTCCAGCTGGAAGGTGCAGTGCTCCACGTCGAAGTGGTCGCCGAGACAGTTCTGGAGTTCGTGCAGCATCTTCTCGTGACCGATCGCGCTGAGGACGTCGGAGCGCACGACGACATGCGCGGACAGCACCGGCATGCCCGAGGTGATCGTCCAGGCGTGCAGGTCGTGGACGTCCTCCACACCGTCCAGGGCCAGGATGTGCGCCCGCACCTCCACCATGTCGACATCCTTGGGCGCCGACTCCAGGAGGACGTCGAGGGTTTCGCGCAGCAGCTTGACGGTGCGCGGCACGATCATCAGGCCGATGACGAGGGACGCGATCGGGTCGGCGGCCTCCCAGCCCGTGGTCAGGATCACCACGGCGGAGACGATCACCGCGAGCGAGCCCAGCGCGTCCGCCGCGACCTCCAGGAACGCCCCGCGCACGTTCAGGCTCTCCTTCTGGCCGCGCATCAGCAGGGTCAGCGAGATCATGTTCGCGACCAGACCGATGGCGCCGAACACGATGGTCAGCCCGCCCTCGGTGCCGGCCGGCGTGACGAACCGCTGGATCGCCTCGTACAGGACGTAGCCGCCGACGCCGAGCAGCAGCAGACAGTTCGCGAGGGCGGCGAGGATCTCGGCGCGGGCGTACCCGAAGGTGCGGTTGCCGGTCGCCGGGCGGTTCGCGAAGTGGATCGCGAGAAGGGCCATGCCGAGGCCCAGCCCGTCCGTCGCCATGTGCGCCGCGTCGGCGACCAGGGCGAGGGAGTCCGCGAGGATGCCGCCGACGATCTCGACCACCATGACGGTGAGCGTGATCGACAGCGCCACCCGCAGCGTGCCGACGTACGCCGCGGTCGCCGTACCGCCGGCCGGCGCATGCGAGCGCCCGTGATCGTGCCCTGCCCCCATGGAAGCCGCCTCCCGCGTGTTTGTCCCGGAACAGCCCGTCCGGGATCACAGTGAACTACGGGTAGGGGGTACCGGGCAACGCGGCACTGAACACCGTTGTCATGTCCTCTGACCTGCGGAAACGAAGGGCAGGTCAGGGGCCCTCAGCGGTGGTGCAGCAGCCAGCCCCGCCAGGCGGAGTCGATCATCTCGCGCACTCCTCGCCGCGCGCTCCAGCCGAGCGTCTCGGCGGCCCGGGCGGCCGAGGCCACCGACACGGGCGCGTCTCCCGGACGCCGGGGCTCCACGACGGCCGGCCGGCGGTCTCCGGTCACCTCACCGATCACCGTGACCATCTCGCGCACGGACACGCCCGCGCCGCGACCGATGTTGACCGTCAGAGCACCGCTCCGTCCGCTCAGGTGCCGGGCCGCCGCGAGATGGGCCTCGGCCAGGTCGGACACATGGATGTAGTCACGGACGCAGGTGCCGTCCGGCGTCGGATAGTCGTCACCGAAGATCCGCGGAGCCTCGCCGCGGGTGAGCCGGTCGAAGACCATCGGCACGATGTTGAAGACCCCGGTGTCCGCGAGTTCCGGCGCCGCGGCCCCGGCGACGTTGAAGTAACGCAGACAGACGGTGGAGATCCCGTGTGCCTGCCCGGCCGCCCGCACCAGCCACTCCCCGGCGAGCTTCGTCTCGCCGTACGGGTTCACGGGGGCGCACGGCGTCTCCTCCGTGATCAGTTCCACATCCGGGTTGCCGTAGACGGCCGCCGACGAGGAGAAAAGGAAGCGCTCGACACCGGCTTCCGCGACCGCCTCCAGGAGGGTCGCGAGGCCGCCGAGGTTCTCCTGGTAGTAGCGGGTCGGCTGGGCCACCGACTCCGCGACCTGCTTGCGCGCCGCGAGATGCACCACACCCGTCACCGCGTGTTCGGCCAGCACCCGCTTGAGCAGGCCGCCGTCGAGTGAGGAACCCCGCATCAGCGGCACGTCGGCGGGCAGTCGTGCGGGCACGCCCGCCGAGAGGTCGTCCAGGACGAGCACCCGCTCCCCGGCCCCCGTCATGGCCCGCGCCACATGCGCCCCTATGTACCCGGCACCGCCGGTGATCAGCCACGTCATGGTCGCCCACCCTATGCCGACGCTCCGGGCTCCCGGCGATGTCCCGGATGTCCGCTCTGTGGGGCGCGGTTTGTGAGCGGGGGCCCGGATCACCGATGATGATCGTGGCAAAGGCCGAGGGAGGCGACGTTGATCGGCCCGTTAACGGGCGGTGAACGCAGTCTTCTTGGCATCCGATAGCCTCTGCCGACATGCCGCCCGCCTGGTGCAGCCAAGGGGCGCCCCCATCGTGCACATGACCGGCGCCCGCGCGTCGGCACCCAGGGAGTGAGTTCGGTTGTCGACCGCCATCCTCACCGGTCAGCCGGTCCCCGGATCGTCGATCGAGGGTGATCTGCGGTCCCTCGGCTTCGACGTACGGGTCGCCGTGGACGCCGCCGACGCCGAACGACTGGTCGCCGAGGCACCCTGCGAGCAGCGGATAGCCCTCGTCGACGCCCGCTTCGTCGGCCACGTGCACGCCCTGCGCCTCGGCCTCACCGACCCCCGCTTCCCGCTCGCGGCCGTGCCCGGAGCCGTCACCGCACAGCCCGACGGCCGCGTGACGCTCACCCGGGCGCTGGCCCGCGAGAACTCCACGGGCGGCGGCACGGCACTCGCAGTGGACAGCCTCCCCGACCGCATCGTCACCGCGCTCGCCGACGACGGCGCCGAGGTGTACCGCCCCGAGCTCGGCAGCCTGGTCGCCGCCGTCCCCGCCGACCCGCAGGCCCGCAACGAGGCCCGGCAGGCCGTCGCGGACGTCGACGACGAGGCCGTACGTCTGAAGTCGGCCGTGAAGTCCCGGGACGGCTTCTTCACCACCCACTTCATCAGCCCCTACTCGCGCTACCTCGCCCGCTGGTGCGCCCGGCGCGGCCTGACCCCGAACCAGGTCACCACCGCCTCCCTGATCACCGCGCTCATAGCGGCGGCCTGCGCGGCCACCGGTACCCGCGGCGGGTTCATCGCCGCCGGCGTCCTGCTCATCGCGTCCTTCGTCCTGGACTGCACCGACGGTCAGCTCGCCCGCTACTCCCTCCAGTACTCCACGCTCGGCGCCTGGCTCGACGCCACCTTCGACCGGGCCAAGGAGTACGCCTACTACGCCGGCCTCGCCCTCGGAGCGGCCCGCGGCGGCGACGACGTCTGGGCCTTGGCGCTCGGCGCGATGATCCTCCAGACCTGCCGGCACGTCGTCGACTTCTCCTTCAACGAGGCCAACCACGACGCCACGGCCAACACCAGCCCCACGGCGGCCCTTTCGGACAAGCTCGACAGCGTCGGCTGGACGGTGTGGGTGCGGCGGATGATCGTCCTGCCGATCGGGGAGCGCTGGGCGATGATCGCGGTCCTGACGGCGGCCACCACGCCTCGTATCACCTTCTACGCCCTTCTCATCGGGTGCGCCTTCGCGGCGACGTACACGACGGCGGGCCGGGTGCTGCGGTCGCTGACCCGCAAGGCGCAGCGCACGGACCGGGCGGCGCAGGCACTGGCGGACCTGGCGGACAACGGGCCGGTGGCCGGACTTCTGGCGCGGGTCGCGCGCGCCCCCCTCGGTGCCCCGTTCCCGGTGGCCCTGGCCGGCACGGCCGTCCTGGCCGTCGCTCTCTTCTCGGGCGTGACCTGGGCACCCGTCGCCGGTGCCTTCGTCTACGCGGTCGCCGCCGGTCAGGCCCTGTACCGCCCCCTCAAGGGCGCCCTCGACTGGCTCGTCCCCCCGCTCTTCCGCGCCGCCGAGTACGGCACCGTCCTCATCCTGGCGGCCAAGGCGGACGTGAACGGAGCCCTTCCTGCGGCTTTCGGCCTGGTGGCCGCCGTCGCCTACCATCACTACGACACGGTGTACCGCATCCGCGGCAACGCCGGAGCGCCCCCGGCCTGGCTGGTGCGCGCCATCGGGGGGCACGAGGGACGGACGCTGCTCGTCACCGTCCTGGCCGCGCTGCTCACCGCTTCGCAGTTCACGGTCGCGCTCACGGTCCTGGCCGTGGCGGTGGCCCTGCTGGTGCTCGTCGAGAGCATCCGCTTCTGGGTGTCCGCCGGGGCGCCCGCCGTACACGATGAAGGAGAACCCGCATGATCGGCCTCGTGCTGGCGGCCGGAGCCGGACGGCGTCTGCGCCCCTACACCGACAGCCTTCCCAAGGCTCTGGTGCCGGTGGGGCCCGCGGGCATAGAGGGCGAACCAACGGTTCTCGACCTCACCCTCGCCAACTTCGCCGAGATCGGTCTCACCGAGGTCGCCGTCATCGTCGGCTACCGCAAGGAGGCCGTGTACGAGCGCAAGGCGGCGCTGGAGGCGAAGTACGGCCTCAAGCTCACCCTCATCGACAACGACAAGGCCGAGGAGTGGAACAACGCCTACTCCCTGTGGTGCGGCCGTGACGCCCTCAAGGACGGCGTGATCCTCGCCAACGGCGACACCGTGCACCCGGTCTCCGTCGAGAAGACGCTGCTCGCCGCCCGCGGCGAGGGCAAGCGGATCATCCTCGCCCTGGACACCGTGAAGTCCCTCGCCGACGAGGAGATGAAGGTCGTCGTCGACGCCGAGAAGGGCATGACGAAGATCACCAAGCTGATGGACCCGGCCGAGGCCACCGGCGAGTACATCGGTGTCACCCTCATCGAGGGCACCGCCGCCCCGGAACTGGCCGACGCCCTGAAGACGGTCTGGGAGACCGACCCGCAGCAGTTCTACGAGCACGGCTACCAGGAACTCGTGAACCGCGGCTTCCGCATCGACGTCGCGCCGATCGGCGACGTCCAGTGGGTCGAGATCGACAACCACGACGATCTCGCCCGCGGACGGGAGATCGCGTGCCGCTACTGACAAGGCTGATTCCCTCGCCGGTCGTCGTGGACATCCGCCCCGGTGCCCTCGACGACCTGGCCGGTGTGCTCGCCGACGAGCGGATCTCACACTCCGGCAAGCTGGCCGTCGCCGTCAGCAACGGCTCCGGCGCCAAGCTGAAGGAGCGGATCGCTCCCGCCCTGCCCGGCGCCACCTGGTACGAGGTCGGCGGCGGCACCCTCGACGACGCGATCCGGCTGGCCGGCGAGATGAAGGCCGGCCACTACGACGCGGTCGTCGGACTCGGCGGCGGCAAGATCATCGACTGCGCCAAGTTCGCCGCGGCGCGCATCGGCCTGCCCCTGGTCGCCGTACCGACCAATCTCGCGCACGACGGGCTGTGCTCCCCCGTGGCGACCCTCGACAACGACGCCGGCCGCGGCTCCTACGGCGTGCCCAACCCGATAGCGGCCGTCATCGACCTCGACGTCATCCGCGAGGCCCCGGTGCGCTTCGTCCGCGCGGGCATCGGCGACGCCGTCTCCAACATCAACGCGATCGCCGACTGGGAACTGGCGAACCGCGTCAAGGGCGAGAAGATCGACGGACTCGCGGCCGCCATGGCCCGCCAGGCAGGCGAGGCCGTGCTCCGGCACCCGGGAGGGGTCGGCGACAACGACTTCCTCCAGGTGCTCGCCGAGGCCCTCGTCCTCACCGGCGTCGCGATGTCCATCTCGGGCGACTCACGGCCCGCGTCCGGTTCGTGCCACGAGATCAACCACGCGTTCGACCTGCTCTATCCCAAGCGCGCCGCCGCCCACGGCGAACAGTGCGGCCTGGGCGCGGCCTTCGCGATGTACCTGCGCGGAGCCCACGAGGAATCGGCGTACATGGCCGGGGTACTGCGCCGGCACGGACTGCCGGTCCTGCCGGAGGAGATCGGCTTCACACCCGCGGAGTTCGTGCGCGCCGTGGAGTTCGCCCCGCAGACCCGCCCCGGCCGCTACACCATCCTCGAACACCTCGACCTCAAGACCGACCAGATCAAGGACATCTACACCGACTATGTCAAGGCCATCGGTAGCTGAACTCCGTCCGGTCGTCCACCCCGCAGGGGTCAAGGACCGGCGCAGCGGTGAGCACTGGATGGGACGCCTCTACATGCGTGAGGTGTCCCTGCGGGTGGACCGCTACCTGGTGAACACCAGGGTCACGCCCAACCAGCTCACGTACCTGATGACCGTCTTCGGTGTCCTCGCGGCCCCGGCCCTCCTGGTGCCGGGGATCCCGGGAGCCGTGCTCGGCGTGGTGTGCGTCCAGATGTACCTGCTGCTCGACTGCGTCGACGGCGAGATCGCGCGCTGGAAGAAGCAGTACTCGCTCAACGGCGTCTACCTCGACCGGGTCGGCGCCTACCTCACCGACGCCGCCGTACTCGTCGGCTTCGGTCTGCGCGCCGCCGACGTGTTCGGCAGTGGCCGTATCGACTGGCTGTGGGCCTTCCTCGGCACCCTGGCCGCCCTCGGCGCCATCCTGATCAAGGCCGAGACCGACCTGGTCGGCGTCGCCCGCCACCAGACCGGGAAGCCGCCGGTCCAGGAGGCCGCCGCCGAGATGCGCACCTCCGGCATGGCACTGGCCCGCCGGGCCGCCGCCGCGTTCAAGTTCCACCGGCTGATCCTCGGCATCGAGGCCTCGCTGCTGATCCTGGTCCTCGCGATAGCGGACCAGCTGCGCGACGACCTGTTCTTCTCGCGGCTCGGCGTCGCGGTGCTCGCCGGTATCGCCCTGCTCCAGACCCTGCTGCACCTCATGTCGATCCTCGCCTCCAGCAGGCTGAAGTGAGCACCGGCATGAAGGTCGGCGCCGTGATCATCACCATGGGCAACCGCCCCGAGGAGCTGCGCGCCCTGCTCGACTCGGTCGCCAAGCAGGACGGCGACCCGGTCCAGGTGGTCGTCGTCGGCAACGGCTCGCCCGTCCCGGACGTCCCCGACGGCGTCCGCACGATCGAGCTGCCTGAGAACCTCGGCATCCCCGGCGGCCGCAACGTCGGCATCGAGGCCTTCGGTCCCAGCGGCCGCGACGTCGACATACTGCTCTTCCTCGACGACGACGGCCTCCTCCCGAACCACGACACCGCCGAACTGTGCCGCCAGGCCTTCGAGGCCGACCCGAAGCTCGGCATCGTCAGCTTCCGCATCGCCGACCCCGACACCGGAGTCACCCAGCGCCGGCACGTCCCCCGGCTGCGGGCCGCCGACCCGATGCGCTCCTCCCGGGTCACCACCTTCCTCGGCGGCGCCAACGCCGCACGCACCCAGGTCTTCGCAGAAGTCGGCGGCCTCCCGGACGAGTTCTTCTACGCCCACGAGGAAACCGACCTGGCATGGCGGGCCCTCGACGCGGGCTGGATGATCGACTACCGGTCCGACATGGTGCTGTACCACCCGACGACCGCGCCCTCGCGGCACGCGGTCTACCACCGCATGGTCGCCCGCAACCGCGTCTGGCTCGCCCGCCGCAACCTGCCCGCGCCGCTCGTCCCGGTCTATCTCGGCGTCTGGCTGCTGCTCACCCTGCTGCGCCGCCCCTCACGGCCCGCCCTGAAGGCCTGGTTCGGCGGCTTCCGGGAGGGCTGGAGCACGCCGTGCGGACCGCGCAGGCCGATGAAGTGGCGTACCGTCTGGCGCCTGACCCGACTGGGCCGGCCCCCGGTCATCTGACAAGCTCGTTCCTGAGAGCAACCGGGCCGCACCGCGGCCCCATGCTCATGCCCTGCCCCTTACAGGCCGCGCATCCCGAAGAGGAAAGCTATCCACCAGTGAGTGAGACAACGCACGACGGCACGGTCGCGGTGAGCGCGCCCATGTCGCCCGACGAAGGCCTGACGGCGGCACAGCTCGCCGCCCGCAACGGCCTGACCGTGAGCGGCGCCAGGCCCTCACTCGTCGAGTACGTCCGCCAGCTCTGGGACCGGCGCCACTTCATCCTCGCGTTCTCGCGGGCGAAGCTGACCGCCCAGTACAGCCAGGCCAAGCTCGGCCAACTGTGGCAGGTGGCGACGCCGCTGCTGAACGCGGCCGTGTACTTCTTCATCTTCGGCGTCATCCTGAACGCCAGCCGGGGCATGTCGAAGGACGTGTACATCCCGTTCCTGGTCACGGGCGTCTTCGTGTTCACCTTCACGCAGAGCTCCGTCATGGCGGGCGTCCGCGCCATCTCCGGCAACCTCGGCCTGGTCCGCGCGCTGCACTTCCCGCGGGCCTCCCTGCCGATCTCCTTCGCGCTCCAGCAACTCCAGCAGCTGCTGTTCTCGATGGTCGTGCTGTTCGCCGTGGTGGTCGGCTTCGGCCACTACCCGGACCTGTCCTGGGCGCTGATCGTCCCGGTGCTGATCCTTCAGTTCCTCTTCAACACCGGCCTGGCGCTGATCATGGCCCGCGCCGGTGCCAAGACCCCCGACCTGGCGCAGCTCATGCCGTTCGTGATGCGCACCTGGATGTACGCGTCCGGCGTGATGTTCTCGATCCCGATCATGCTGGCCGACAAGCCGCAGTGGCTCGCCACGGTGCTCCAGTGGAACCCGGCGGCCATCTACATGGACCTGATGCGCTTCGCCCTGATCGACGAGTACGGCGCGGAGAACCTGCCCGACCACGTCTGGGCGGCGGCGGGCGGCTGGGCCGCGCTCTTCGCGCTCGGCGGTTTCGTGTACTTCTGGAAGGCGGAGGAAAGGTACGGCCGTGGCTGAGGACATCAGGGACGAACCCGCCCCCACCGCCGTCGCGGACGAGCACACCCCGACCGTCATCGCGGACGAGCTGCACATCGTCTATCGCGTCAACGGCGCCAAGACCGGAAAGGGCAGCGCGACCGCCGCGCTCAGCCGCATTCTCAAGCGGGGCTCCGACGAGACGGCGCGGGGCGTGCGCAAGGTGCACGCCGTCAAGGGCGTCTCCTTCGTCGCCTACAAGGGCGAGGCGATCGGTCTCATCGGCTCCAACGGTTCCGGCAAGTCGACCCTGCTGCGCGCCATCGCGGGTCTGCTGCCCGCCGAGAGCGGCCGCGTCTACACCCACGGCCAGCCCTCCCTGCTCGGCGTCAACGCGGCCCTGATGAACGACCTCACCGGCGAGCGGAACGTCATCCTCGGCGGACTCGCCATGGGCATGACCCGGGAGCAGGTCAGGGAGCGCTACCAGGAGATCGTCGACTTCTCGGGGATCAACGAGAAGGGTGACTTCATCACCCTGCCGATGCGCACCTACTCCTCCGGCATGGCGGCCCGCCTGCGCTTCTCCATCGCCGCCGCCAAGGACCACGACGTACTCATGATCGACGAGGCCCTGGCCACCGGCGACCGCTCCTTCCAGAAGCGCTCCGAGGCCCGCATCCGCGAGCTGCGCGAGACCGCGGGCACGGTGTTTCTCGTCAGTCACAACAACAAGTCGATCCGTGACACCTGCAACCGCGTCCTGTGGCTGGAACGCGGCGAGCTACGCATGGACGGTCCGACCGACGAGGTCATCAAGGAGTACGAGAAGTTCACGGGCAAGTAGTCCACTCCGCCACGGACGAACAACACCGCTCCGCTTGACCGGGCCCCGCCGGAACTGTTCCGGCGGGGCCCCGCGTCTGCAAAGGAAGCGTCAACTTCGCGCCCGCTTAGGAATCTTGGGGCCAATCGGTGTGTTGTTGTGATGTGCAGGACACCCCGACGATCCTTGCCGCGTTGTACAACGTAAGCTGTACGGGTGCCTAATCGCGGCAAGTGGGGCGATAATGCGCGACACCCGATCACTGGGGCGCTGCGCGGACGGCCGGGCGGCGTGTCCGAAATAGTCTGTATTGGGTCTGCGGTGTAGAACGGGAGTTGTGACGGCAATGGCGACCGAAGATCCCCAGCTCCGCCCTGCCCGTGCCGTCCCTGCCCCGGGCAGTGAGCGGTGACGGCAACCGGCGAGGCGCGCGCCGGCGATCCGGAGCGCGGCACGCTCGACAAGGCCGCGGGGGAGAACTTCCCCGTGGCTCCGTTCTTCCTGCCCAAGGACTGGCGCACCGACCTCGTCGCGGTCTACGGCTTCGCCCGGCTCGTCGACGACATCGGCGACGGTGACCTGGCCCCCGGCGGAGCCGACGCCAGGCTGCTCGGCGTCCCGCCCGAGGAGGCCGAGGACCGGCTGCTCCTCCTGGACGCCTTCGAGGCCGACCTGGACCGGGTCTTCGACGGCACCCCGGGCCACCCGCTGCTGCGCCGCCTCCAGGCCACGGTCCGCCGCCGCTCGCTCACCCCCGAGCCCTTCCTCGGCCTGATCGCCGCCAACCGTCAGGACCAGCTCGTCACCCGCTACGAGACCTACGACGACCTGCTCGCCTACTGCGAGCTGTCCGCCAATCCCGTCGGCCGTCTCGTGCTCGCCGTCACCGGCACCTCGACCCCCGAGCGGATCCGTCTCTCGGACGCGATCTGCACGGCCCTCCAGATCGTGGAACACCTCCAGGACGTCGCCGAGGACCTCGGCCGCGACCGGATCTATCTGCCCGCCGAGGACATGAAGCGCTTTCACGTCCAGGAAGCGGATCTCGCCGCGAAAACCGCGGGCGCATCGGTGCGCGCTCTGGTTGCATACGAAGCACAACGCGCCCGCGAACTCCTGAATGAAGGCGCCCCCCTGGTGGGTAGCGTCCACGGCAGACTGAAGCTGCTGCTCGCAGGGTTCGTGGCGGGGGGAAGGGCGGCGCTCCACGCGATCGCCGCCGCAGAACACGACGTACTTCCCGGCCCGCCCAAGCCCGGCAAGCTCCAACTGCTGCGCGAGGTGGGCGTCACTCTGCGAGGAGAGGGGTGATCCGGACCGTGGAGTCACCACCGCATGTGTCCGCACCGGTACTCGCCGCCTACAGTTACTGCGAGACCGTGACCGGACAGCAGGCGCGCAACTTCGCGTACGGCATCAGGCTGCTGCCCACGTCCAAGCGACGTGCGATGTCGGCGCTCTACGCGTTCTCACGGCGCGTCGACGACATCGGCGACGGCGCGCTGGCGGACGACGTGAAGACCGCGAGACTCGAGGACACCCGGGCCATGCTGACCCGGGTGCGGGAGGGCTCGGTCGACGAGGACGACACCGATCCGGTGGCCGTCGCCCTCGCCCATGCCGCAGAGACCTTCCCGATCCCGCTGAGCGGCCTGGACGAGCTGATCGACGGCGTCCTGATGGACGTACGCGGCGAGACCTACGAGACCTGGGACGACCTGAAGGTGTACTGCCGCTGTGTGGCGGGCGCCATCGGACGGCTCTCGCTCGGTGTTTTCGGCACCGAACCCGGGGCGCGCGCCGCCGAACGCGCGCCGGAGTATGCCGACACGCTCGGTCTTGCGCTCCAGCTCACCAACATCCTCAGAGACGTCCGGGAGGACGCCGAGGGCGGACGCATCTACCTGCCCGCCGACGACCTCGCGAAGTTCGGCTGCTCGGCCGGCTTCAAGGGGCCGAAACCACCGGAGGGCGCCGACTTCGCGGGCCTCGTGCACTTCGAAGTGCGACGGGCCCGCGCCCTTTTCGCCGAGGGTTACCGGCTGCTCCCCATGCTCGACCGGCGCAGCGGTGCCTGTGTCGCCGCCATGGCCGGCATCTACCGCCGTCTGCTCGACCGCATCGAGCGCGACCCCGAGGCGGTGCTGCGCGGCCGGGTGTCACTGCCCGGACGTGAGAAGGCGTACGTCGCCGTCCGTGGCCTGTCCGGTCTGGACGCACGGCATGTGACGCGGCAGACCGTCAGGAGGCGCGCCTGATGGACAATTCGGTCCAAGGTGATGCCACTGGAGAAAAGTGGCACGCAACCCTCCGCTCGAGGACGGCGTCCCTGACTGCAACGGCCGGCCGTGCATCGTTCAAGCACCACGGCGTCCGCGCAGGGGAGGGTGTGCGATGACCGACGGGCAGCAGTCCGGGCGGGACGCCGTCGTGATCGGCGGTGGGCTCGCCGGTATCACCACCGCGCTCGCGCTCGCCGACGCCGGAGTGCGCGTCACGCTGCTCGAAGGCAGACCGCGGCTGGGCGGACTCGCCTTCTCCTTCCAGCGCGGCGAACTGACCGTCGACAACGGACAGCACGTCTACCTGCGTTGCTGCACCGCCTACCGCTGGTTCCTCGACCGCATCGAGGGAACGGCGCTGGCGCCGCTGCAGAACCGGCTCGACGTGCCCGTACTCGACGTGGCCCGGCCCGAGGGCCGACGGCTCGGCAGACTGCGGCGCGACGCGCTGCCGGTGCCCCTGCATCTGGGGCGCAGCCTCGCGACCTATCCGCATCTCTCGCTCGCCGAACGGGCCAGGGTGGGGCGCGCCGCGCTCGCACTCAAGGGACTCGACCTCGCCGATCCGAGCCTGGACGCACAGGACTTCGGCAACTGGCTGACCGCGCACGGTCAGTCGGCGCGTGCCATCGAGGCCCTGTGGGACCTGGTCGGGGTCGCCACCCTCAACGCGGTCGCGGGCGACGCCTCGCTGGGGCTCGCCGCGATGGTGTTCAAGACCGGTCTGCTGTCCGACCCGGGCGCGGCCGACATCGGCTGGGCGCACGTCCCGCTGGGTGAACTGCATGACCGGCTCGCCCGCAAGGCGCTCGACTCCGCGGGCGTGCGTACCGAGGTCCGTACACGCGTCACCTCCATCTCTACTGACGAGAACGGCACTTGGAGCGTTCAGGTTCCCGGGGAGACGCTCCGGGCCGACGCGGTGGTCCTCGCCGTCGCCCAGGACGAGGCGTGTGACCTGCTGCCGGAGGGTGCGCTGGACGCCCCGGAAAATCTTCGACGGATCGGCACCGCGCCGATCCTCAACGTCCATGTCGTCTACGACCGCAAGGTCCTCGACAAGCCGTTCTTCGCGGCCCTCGGCACCCCGGTGCAGTGGGTCTTCGACCGCACCGACGCCTCCGGGCTGCGCGAGGGCCAGTACCTCGCCCTGTCCCAGTCGGCCGCGCACGGCGAGATCGACGAGCCGGTGGCCGCGCTGCGCGAGCGGTATCTGCCCGAGCTGGAGCGGCTGCTTCCGCTCGCGCGCGGCGCCGAGGTGAAGGACTTCTTCGTGACCCGGGAGCGCACGGCGACGTTCGCTCCGGCCCCGGGCGTCGGACGGCTGCGGCCCGGCGCCCGTACGAAAGCCCCCGGCCTCTACCTGGCCGGCGCGTGGACCGCCACAGGGTGGCCCGCGACCATGGAGAGTGCGGTCCGCAGCGGTGTGAGTGCGGCGGACGCCGCTCTCGCCGCCCTGGGCCGGCCCCGCCCCGCCCGTCTCTTCGAGTTCGAGGAGGCCGCGTGATGCTCGACCAGCACGGCGTATCCGGCCCCAGCACCTCCGGTACCGCAACAAGAGGAGAGACTGTGCCCACTGTGCCCCCGGCAGAGACGGACGCTGCGAGGACCGCGGTGGACGTGACCGCGCTCCTCGAGCGCGGCCGGACCCTGGCGACACCGGAGCTGAAGGCGGCCGTCGACCGCCTGGCACCCCCGATGGACACCGTTTCCGCCTACCACTTCGGCTGGATCGACGCCCAGGGCAACCCCGCGGACGGGGACGGCGGCAAGGCCGTGCGCCCCGCCCTCGCGGTGCTCTCGGCCGAGGTCACCGGCGCCCCGCCCGAGACCGGCATCCCCGGCGCCGTCGCCGTCGAACTGGTCCACAACTTCTCTCTGCTGCACGACGACCTGATGGACGGCGACGAACAGCGCCGCCACCGCGACACCGTGTGGAAGGTGCACGGCCCCGCCCAGGCCATCCTGGTCGGCGACGCCCTGTTCGCCCTGGCCAACGAGGTCCTGCTCGAACTCGGCACGGTCGAGGCCGGCCGCGCCACCCGCCGTCTGACCACCGCCACCCGCGCCCTGATCGACGGCCAGGCCCAGGACATCTCCTACGAGCACCGCGACCGCGTCAGCGTCGAGGAGTGCCTGGAGATGGAGGGCAACAAGACCGGCGCCCTGCTCGCCTGCGCCTCCTCCATCGGCGCCGTGCTCGGCGGCGCGGACGACCGCACCGCCGACACCCTGGAGAAGTACGGCTACCACCTCGGCCTCGCCTTCCAGGCCGTCGACGACCTCCTCGGCATCTGGGGCGACCCCGTCTCCACCGGCAAGCAGACCTGGAGCGATCTGCGCCAGCGCAAGAAGTCCCTGCCGGTCGTGGCCGCGCTCGCGGCGGGCGGTGCCGCCTCCGAGCGGCTCGGCGAGATCCTCGCCGCCGACGCCAAGAGCAGCGACTTCGAGAACTTCTCCGAGGAGGAGTTCGCGGCCCGTGCAGCCCTCATCGAGGAGGCCGGAGGCCGTGAGTGGACGGCGGCGGAGGCCCGCCGTCAGCACACGGTCGCCATCGACGCCCTGCACGCCATCGACATGCCCGACCGGGTGCGGGACCGGTTCACGGCGCTCGCCGACTTCGTCGTCGTACGAAAGAGATGATCACTATCGGTCGAATAGCCCTCGCGTAGTCGCCGGCCGGTGCTGCGAGGAAAGGAAAGGCGCCGGCCGACGGCGGACCCACAGCAGAGCACCACATTGCACACTGCACGAAGGGGAAGCCATGACAGCGACGACCGACGGAAGCACCGGGGCCCTGCCGCCCCGCGCTGCCGCGGCCAGCGAAACCCACCTCGACACCCCCGTGGCGGCCGGGATACAAGAAGCCGCCGTACGTGCCGTACAGCGCGCCACCGAGCACCTGCTCGCCCGGCAGGACGCCGAGGGCTGGTGGAAGGGCGACCTCGAGACCAACGTCACGATGGACGCCGAGGACCTGCTGCTCCGACAGTTCCTGGGTATCCGCGACGAGTCGACCACCCGGGCCGCCGCCCGGTTCATCCGCGGCGAGCAGCGCGAGGACGGCGCCTGGACGAGCTTCTACGGCGGGCCCGGCGAACTCTCCACCACCATCGAGGCGTACGTCGCCCTCCGCCTGGACGGCGACTCGCCCGACGCCCCGCACATGGCGAAGGCCTCCGCCTGGGTCCGCGCTCAGGGCGGTATCGCCGCCGCCCGGGTGTTCACCCGGATCTGGCTCGCCCTGTTCGGCTGGTGGAAGTGGGAGGACCTGCCCGAACTCCCGCCGGAACTCATCTACTTCCCCCAGTGGATGCCGCTCAACATCTACGACTTCGGCTGCTGGGCCCGCCAGACCATCGTCCCGCTGACGATCGTCTCCGCGAAGCGCCCGGTCCGGCCCGCGCCCTTCCCGCTCGACGAACTGCACCTCGACCCGGCCGATCCGAACCCGGCCAAGCCCCTCGCCTCGGTGGCGAGTTGGGACGGTGCCTTCCAGCGTCTCGACAAGGCCCTGCACCGGCTGCGCAAGGTCGCCCCGCGCCGACTGCGCAGAGCCGCGATGAACAGCGCGGCCCGCTGGATCATCGAGCGGCAGGAGAACGACGGCTGCTGGGGCGGCATCCAGCCCCCGGCCGTCTATTCGGTGATCGCGCTTCATCTGCTCGGCTACGACCTCGAACACCCGGTCATTCGGGCCGGGTTGGAGTCCCTGGACCGCTTCGCCATCTGGCGCGAGGACGGGTCCCGGATGATCGAGGCCTGCCAGTCGCCGGTGTGGGACACCTGCCTCGCGACCATCGCGCTCGCCGACGCGGGCGTGCCCGCCGATCATCCGCAGCTCGTCAAGGCCGCGGACTGGATGCTCGGCGAGGAGATCGTCCGGCCCGGCGACTGGGCCGTCAAGCGACCCCAACTCCCGCCGGGCGGCTGGGCTTTCGAGTTCCACAACGACAACTACCCCGACATCGACGACACCGCCGAGGTCGTCCTCGCCCTGCGCCGGGTCAGGCACCACGACCCCGAGCGGGTGGAGAAGGCCATCGGGCGCGGGGTGCGCTGGAACCTCGGGATGCAGTCGAAGAACGGGGGCTGGGGAGCCTTCGACGTCGACAACACCAGCCCGTTCCCCAACCGCCTGCCGTTCTGCGACTTCGGCGAGGTCATCGACCCGCCGTCCGCCGACGTCACCGCGCACGTGGTGGAGATGCTCGCGATCGAGGGGCTGTCCCACGACCCGCGCACCCGGCGCGGCATCGAGTGGCTGCTCGCCGAACAGGAGCCGGACGGCTCGTGGTTCGGGCGCTGGGGCGTCAACTACGTCTACGGCACCGGGTCGGTGGTGCCCGCGCTGACCGCCGCCGGTCTGCCCGCCTCGCACCCGGCGATCCGGCGGGCGGTGGCCTGGCTGGAGAAGGTGCAGAACGACGACGGGGGTTGGGGGGAGGACCTGCGCTCCTACAAGTACGTCAAGGAGTGGAGCGGCCGCGGCGCCTCCACGGCCTCGCAGACGGCCTGGGCGCTGATGGCGCTGCTGGCCGCGGGGGAGAAGGACTCCAAGGCCGTCGAGCGCGGCGTCGAGTGGCTCGCGACCACCCAGCGCGAGGACGGCTCCTGGGACGAGCCCTACTTCACCGGCACCGGTTTCCCCTGGGACTTCTCCATCAACTACCACCTCTACCGGCAGGTCTTCCCGCTCACCGCCCTCGGACGTTACGTCCACGGAGAACCGTTCTCCCGGACCGAGGCGGTCTGATGAGCACCCAGCCCGCCACCGCCCCGCTGCTGATCGCCTGCGCTCTCGGCATCGAGCACCTCGCCCTGCGCACCGGCGACCGCGGCGGGGCCGGCGGGCCGGTCACCCTGCTCAGGACGGGCATGGGCCCCAAGGCGGCGGAACGGTCCGTCACCCGGCGCCTCGCCGACCCGGCGCTCGCCGGGGCCGCCGTCCTGGCCACCGGCTTCTGCGCGGGGCTCGCCCCCGGGATGCACCCCGGCGATCTGGTGGTCGCCGAGGAGACCCGGGATCCGGACGGAACCGTTCCCTGTGTGCAGACCGACCTACTGGTCAAGGAGCTCGTACGGGCCGTACCGGGACGTACCGTGCACACCGGACCGCTCACCGGCTCCGATCACGTCGTACGCGGTCACGAGCGGTCGGATCTGCTCGCGACCGGCGCGATCGCGGTCGACATGGAGTCCGCGGCCACGCTCCTGAGCGCCGTGCGTGCGGGTGAGCACCCTGTTGCGGCCGTCCGGGTGGTCGTGGATGCTCCACAACATGAACTCGTCCGGATCGGCACGGTACGCGGTGGAATATCAGCCTTCCGCGTCCTTCGTTCCGTTCTTCCAGCTTTCCATGAATGGCACCGTTCCTTGCTGCTCCCCAGGAGGTGAGCCAGATGGCCATGCCGCTGCGCCAGTCCATCAAGGTCGCTACATACTTGGCCGAACAAAAGCTCCGCAAGCGGGACAAGTTCCCGCTGATCGTGGAGCTGGAGCCCCTCTTCGCGTGCAATCTCAAATGCGAGGGCTGTGGCAAGATCCAGCATCCTGCGGGTGTCCTCAAGCAGCGCATGCCGGTGGCGCAGGCCGTCGGGGCGGTGTTGGAGTCGGGTGCGCCGATGGTGTCCATCGCCGGTGGTGAGCCGCTGATGCATCCTCAGATCGACGAGATCGTGCGGCAGTTGGTGGCGAAGAAGAAGTACGTCTTCCTCTGCACCAACGCCATGCTGCTGCGCAAGAAGATGGACAAGTTCAAGCCCTCCCCCTATTTCGCCTTCGCGGTGCACATCGACGGGCTGCGTGAGCGGCACGACGAGTCGGTGGCGAAGGAGGGCGTGTTCGACGAGGCCGTGGAGGCGATCAAGGAGGCCAAGAAGCGCGGCTTCCGGGTCACCACCAACTCGACCTTCTTCAACACCGACACCCCGCAGACCATCATCGAGGTGCTCAACTTCCTCAACGACGACCTCAAGGTCGACGAGATGATGATCTCGCCCGCCTACGCCTACGAGAAGGCGCCCGACCAGGAGCACTTCCTGGGCGTGGAGCAGACCCGTGAGCTGTTCAAGAAGGCCTTCGCGGGCGGCAACCGCAAGAAGTGGCGGCTCAACCACTCCCCGCTCTTCCTGGACTTCCTGGAGGGCAAGGTCGACTTTCCGTGCACGGCCTGGGCGATCCCGAACTACTCCCTGTTCGGCTGGCAGCGCCCCTGCTACCTGATGAGTGACGGGTACGTGCCGACGTACCGCGAACTCATCGAGGAGACCGACTGGGACAAGTACGGCCGCGGCAAGGACCCGCGGTGCGCCAACTGCATGGCGCACTGCGGCTACGAGCCCACCGCCGTTCTCGCCACCATGGGCTCGCTCAAGGAGTCGCTGCGCGCCATGCGCGAGACGGTCTCCGGAAACCGCGAGTAGCGCCATGACCGCCGTTTCCTTGGGCGTCCCCGAGGTACCGGTCCGACCGATCGCCGAGCGGCGCCTGTCGCGGCAGATCCACGTCGGACCGGTGGCGGTCGGGGGCGGGGCCCCGGTGTCGGTGCAGTCGATGACGACGACCCGTACGTCGGACATCGGCGCCACGCTCCAGCAGATCGCCGAGCTCACGGCGTCCGGCTGCCAGATCGTCCGCGTCGCCTGCCCCACGCAGGACGACGCGGACGCCCTGGCGACCATCGCGCGCAAGTCGCAGATCCCGGTGATCGCGGACATCCACTTCCAGCCCAAGTACGTCTTCGCCGCCATCGAGGCCGGCTGCGCGGCCGTACGCGTCAATCCCGGCAACATCAAGCAGTTCGACGACAAGGTCAAGGAGATCGCGCGGGCCGCGAAGGACCACGGCACGCCGATCCGGATCGGGGTCAACGCCGGGTCGCTGGACCGGCGGCTGCTCCAGAAGTACGGGAAGGCGACCCCCGAGGCGCTGGTCGAATCGGCGTTGTGGGAAGCGTCGCTGTTCGAGGAGCACGGCTTCCGGGACATCAAGATCTCCGTCAAGCACAACGATCCCGTGGTGATGGTCAGCGCCTACACGCTGCTCGCCGAGCAGTGCGACTACCCGCTGCACCTGGGGGTCACCGAGGCCGGGCCCGCCTTCCAGGGGACGATCAAGTCGGCGGTGGCCTTCGGCGCCCTGCTCAGCAGGGGGATCGGCGACACCATCCGGGTGTCCCTGTCCGCGCCGCCGGTCGAGGAGGTCAAGGTCGGCATCCAGATCCTGGAGTCGCTGAACCTGCGGCAACGCCGGCTGGAGATCGTGTCGTGTCCCTCCTGCGGGCGGGCGCAGGTCGACGTCTACAAGCTGGCCGACGAGGTCACGGCGGGTCTCGAGGGCATGGAAGTGCCCCTGCGGGTCGCGGTGATGGGATGTGTGGTCAACGGTCCCGGCGAGGCACGGGAGGCCGACCTCGGGGTCGCCTCCGGCAACGGCAAGGGGCAGATCTTCGTGAAGGGCGAGGTCATCAAGACCGTCCCGGAGTCGAAGATCGTGGAGACCCTCATCGAGGAGGCGATGAAGATCGCCGAACAGATGGAGCAGGACGGCGTCGCGTCGGGGGAGCCGGCCGTCACCGTGAGTTGAACAGCACGGACCGAAGGGGGCCCGAGCGTGACCATTCTGGAGAACATCCGGGGACCACGCGACCTGAAGGCGCTGTCCGAATCGGATCTCGGTGAACTGTCCGAGGAAATCAGGGAGTTCCTGGTGCACGCGGTCGCCAGGACCGGCGGACACCTCGGGCCCAATCTGGGGGTGGTGGAACTCTCCATCGCGCTCCACCGGGTCTTCGAGTCACCGGTCGACCGCATCGTGTGGGACACCGGCCATCAGAGCTATGTGCACAAGATCCTGACAGGGCGTCAGGACTTCTCCAAGCTGCGCGGCAAGGGCGGCCTGTCCGGCTACCCCTCGCGCGAGGAGTCCGAGCACGACATCGTCGAGAACAGTCACGCCTCCACCGCGCTCGGCTGGGCCGACGGGCTCGCCAAGGCCCGCCAGGTGCAGGGGGCGAAGGGGCATGTCGTCGCGGTCATCGGCGACGGCGCGCTCACCGGCGGCATGGCCTGGGAGGCGCTGAACAACATCGCGGCCGCCAAGGACCGGCCGCTGATCATCGTCGTCAACGACAACGAGCGGTCGTACTCGCCGACCATCGGCGGGCTCGCCAACCACCTGGCCACCCTGCGCACCACCGACGGCTACGAGAAGGTGCTGGCCTGGGGGAAGGACGTACTCCTCAGGACCCCCCTGGTCGGCAACACCGTCTACGAGTCCCTGCACGGCGCGAAGAAGGGCTTCAAGGACGCCTTCGCACCGCAGGGCATGTTCGAGGACCTCGGGCTGAAGTACGTCGGCCCGATCGACGGACACGACATCGGGGCCGTCGAGTCCGCCCTGCGGCGTGCGAAACGCTTCCACGGGCCGGTGCTCGTCCACTGCCTGACGGAGAAGGGGCGCGGTTACGAGCCCGCCCTGGCCCATGAGGAGGACCACTTCCACACCGTCGGTGTGATGGACCCCCTCACCTGTGAGCCGCTCGCGCCGTCCAACGGGCCCTCCTGGACGTCGGTGTTCGGCGACGAGATAGTCGCGATCGGGCAGGAGCGGGAGGACGTCGTGGCGATCACGGCGGCCATGCTGCACCCGGTGGGGCTCGGGAAGTTCGCGGCGCGTTTCCCGGACCGGGTGTGGGACGTCGGCATCGCCGAGCAGCACGCGACGGTCTCCGCCGCAGGTCTCGCCACGGGTGGGCTGCACCCGGTCGTCGCGGTGTACGCGACCTTCCTGAACCGGGCCTTCGACCAGCTCCTGATGGACGTCGCCCTGCACCGTTGCGGGGTCACGTTCGTCCTGGACCGGGCCGGGGTCACAGGTGTCGACGGGGCCTCCCACAACGGCATGTGGGACATGTCGATCCTCCAGGTCGTCCCCGGACTGAGGATCGCCGCTCCTCGGGACGCCGACCAGCTGCGGGCACAGCTGCGGGAGGCGGTCGCCGTGGACGACGCGCCGACCCTGGTGCGGTTCCCGAAGGAGTCGGTGGGGCCCTCGCTGCCGGCCATCGACCGGGTCGGTGGCCTGGACGTGCTGCACCGCGGGGAGCGGCCCGAGGTGCTGCTGGTCGCCGTCGGTGTGATGGCCCCGGTGTGCCTCCAGGCCGCCGAGCTGCTGGAGGCACGGGGCATCAACTGCACGGTCGTCGACCCCCGGTGGGTCAAGCCCGTCGACCCCTCGCTGCCGGGCCTCGCCGCCGAACACCGGCTGGTCGCAGTCGTCGAGGACAACAGCCGGGCCGCCGGGGTGGGAGCCGCCGTCGCGTTGGCGCTCGGTGACGCCGAAGTCGACGTGCCCGTACGGCGTTTCGGGATCCCGGAGCAGTTCCTCGCGCACGCCAAGCGGGGTGAGGTGCTCGCCGACATCGGGCTGACGCCGGTCGAGGTGGCCGGGCGGATCAGCGCGAGTCTGGCCGTGAAGGCACAGACCGAAGTCAGGGAGAAGGCTGAATGACCACGGAGTTCGACCTCGGCAGACTCCTGGCCGAGCGCGGAGCCGAGCGCTACGAGCTGCACGGCAAGTACCTGAACCACCAGCTCCCGCGCATGCTGCACACCATCGGCTTCGACAAGGTCTACGAGCGCGGTGAGGGCGCCTACTTCTGGGACGCGGACGGCAACGACTACCTGGACATGCTCGCCGGGTTCGGAGTTATGGGCCTGGGGCGCCACCACCCCGTCGTCCGCAAGGCACTGCACGACGTCCTCGACGCCCAGCTCGCCGACCTCACCCGCTTCGACTGCCAGCCGCTGCCCGGGCTGCTGGCCGAGAAGCTCCTCACCCACAGCCCGCACCTGGACCGGGTGTTCTTCGGCAACAGCGGCACGGAGGCGGTGGAGACGGCGCTGAAGTTCGCCCGCTACGCCACCGGGAAGCCCAGGGTCCTGTACTGCGACCACGCCTTCCACGGACTGACCACCGGGTCGCTGTCGGTCAACGGCGAGTCGGGCTTCCGGGACGGATTCGCGCCCCTGCTGCCCGACACCGCCGTGCCTCTCGGCGATCTCGACGCCCTCTCGAGGGAGTTGAAGAAGGGCGACGTGGCCGCCCTGGTCGTCGAGCCGGTCCAGGGCAAGGGCGTGCACGAGCCCCCGCCCGGTTATCTGCGGGCCGCGCAGGAGCTGCTGCGCAAACACAAGGCGCTGCTCATCGCCGACGAGGTGCAGACCGGGCTCGGCCGTACCGGGGACTTCTACGCCTACCAGCACGAGGACGGGGTCGAGCCCGACCTGGTGTGCGTGGCCAAGGCGCTCTCCGGCGGTTATGTGCCGGTCGGCGCCACCCTCGGCAAGGACTGGATCTTCAAGAAGGTCTACTCGTCGATGGACCGGGTGCTGGTGCACTCGGCGAGCTTCGGATCCAACGCCCAGGCGATGGCGGCCGGGCTCGCGGTTCTGTCGGTCATGGAGAACGAGCAGATCGTCGCGAACGCCCGCGTCACCGGCGACCTGCTGCGCTCCCGGCTCACCGCACTGATCGACAAGTACGAGCTGCTCGCCGACGTCCGCGGCCGTGGCCTGATGATCGGCATCGAATTCGGCAGGCCGAAGTCACTGAAGCTGCGCGGCCGCTGGACCATGCTCCAGGCCGCGCGAAAGGGCCTGTTCGCGCAGATGGTGGTCGTCCCTCTCCTGCAGCGGCACCGGATCCTCACCCAGGTCTCCGGCGACCATCTGGAGGTCATCAAGCTGATCCCACCGCTCGTCGTCGGGGAGAAGGAGGTGGACCGGTTCGTCGACGCCTTCACCGACGTCATGGACGACGCACACAGTGGCAGCGGCCTGATGTGGGACTTCAGCAAGACACTGGTCAAGCAGGCAGTGGCCAACCGGTAGGGGGTCCGTACCTGAGGTTTTGCCTCTGAGGCAAGGAATTTGCCGCAGAGGCAAACCTCCGGCTCAATGGAGATATGAGCTCTCCGGAAGCCTTCACGGAGCTGCCTTCGGTGGCTCCTCAGCTTCGCGCCCTGCGCCGCCGCGCCTCCCTCACCCTGGAGGCCGCGGCCGGTGCCGCGGGGCTGTCGCCCGCCCACCTGTCCCGACTGGAGACCGGGCAGCGCCAGCCCTCGCTGCCGATGCTGCTCGCGCTCGCCCGTATCTACAGTACGACGGTCTCCGACCTGCTCGGTGAGACGGTCGCCGAGCGGGACGCCGTGATGCGCGCCGCCGACACGGAACCGACCGCGGCGGGCGGCTGGACCTACTTCCAGGCGGGCGCGCCGGGACGTGGCATGCAGGCCCTGCGGGTGCAGGTGCCGCACGGCTCGCAGGGCGACATCGTGCGGGTGCACCCGGGCGAGGAGTGGCTGTACGTCCTCAAGGGACGGCTCAGACTGCGCCTCGGTGACTCCACGCACCGGCTCGGCCCGGGCGACAGCGCGCACTTCGACTCGCTGACCCCGCACCGCATCGCCGCCCAGGACCCCGACGGTGTCGAGCTCCTGTTCGTCCACACCCTGTTGCAGAGTCCCACGGCCACGCTGTGCCTGGGTCCCACCCCTGGAGAGACGCCATGAGTGACATGGAAGAGAAGTTCCCCCGCGCCCTGTGGGTGCGCCTCATCATCTATCTCGCGGTCGGCCACGTCTTCGCGGCCTTCATCTTTCTGCTCTTCCAGGTGGGGTCCGGGCAGTAGCGGCCCTATGGGTCAGTCGAGCATCCGCTCCCGCAGCCGCTCGCGGGTCGCGGGAGTCAGGCCGAGGCCTTCCTCCAGATACACCTCGACGCTGCCCCATGTCTCCTCGATGGTCTCGAAGGCCGCCGACAGATACTCGGCGCGCGCCTCGAACAGCGGACTGAGCAGCTCCATGACCTCGGGGGAGTAGGCGTCGGCGGAGGTGCTGGTGCGGCGTACTTTGTAGCGCCGGTGCTTGGCGTTCGACTCCAGGTAGTCGGCGACGATCGCCTCACGCTCCACGCCCAGCGCGAGCAGGGTCACCGCGACGGACAGACCCGCGCGGTCCTTGCCGGCCGCGCAGTGCATGAGGGCGGGCACGCTGTCCTCGGCGAGGGAGCGCAGCACCTGGGAGTGCTCGGCGGTGCGCTCCTTGATCATCGTGCGGTAGGAGTTGGTCATCCGCTGCGCGGCCTTGCCGTCGCCGAGGAGCTCTCGCAGCTGCTCTATGTCCCCGTCGCGGACCATCTTCCAGAACCAGGTGCCCTCGGCCGGGTCGCTCAGCGGCAGGTTCACATTGGCGACGCCCGGCAGCTCGACGTCCGGGCCCTCCAGCTTCTGGTCCGCGGCGTTGCGGAAGTCGAAGATCGTGTGCAGACCCAGGGAGGACAGGAAGGCCGCGTCGTCCTCCGTCGCATGCGCGAGGTGACCGCTGCGGAACAGCACGCCGTGCCGCACCCGCCGTCCGTCCGCCGTCGGCAGTCCGCCCACATCGCGGAAGTTGCGGACACCTGCCAGTTCCGGTTCGGTCGACGGGATCTGCTGCGTCACGGGGGCTCCTCCCAGCCGGGCTCCGCCGGCGCTGCTCGTCGACGGGCACGCTCCCGACCATACGACATGGGTTCCTGGGGCAATGAGTTGTCCACAGGGCCGGCAATGACTTGTCCACAGCCGTTGCCGCAGGGGCGGGTGGCCACTGATGATGTTGGTGCCTGAGCACACCTGTTGGCGCCTGTTCGAATCTGTGAGGGAAGCACGATGCTGGAGATCGCCGAGAACGGCCGTACATGGATTCTGTCCGGGCCGGCCAGCAGTTACGCCCTGCACCTCACCGCCGAGGACGAGCTGCTGCACCTGCACTGGGGCCCGCGGATCGCCCTCGCCGACGCCGAGGCCCTCGCCGTGAGCCCGCTGCCCGACTACCGGCCCTTCGAGGCCCCGCTCGACGGACGCGAGGAGTACCCCGTCGAGGGCGGCCCCCGCTTCACCCGCCCGGCCCTGTCCGTGCGCACCGACGAGCGGCGCGGCACCGAGTGGAGCTTCGAGGCGTACGACACCGAGGGCGACGAGCTGCGGCTGCGGTTCCGCGACGGCGGGCTGACCGTCACGCTGCACTACCGGATGCGCCACGACGTCCTGGAGCGCTGGGTGACCCTGGACAACCAGGACCCGGCACCCGTCGAGCTGCTGCGCGCCGACTCCGCCACCTGGACCCTGCCCGACCGTGAGGACGGCTGGCGGCTGTCCCAGCTGCACGGCCGCTGGGCCGCCGAGTCCCTGCTCACGCGGACCCCCCTCACCTACGGCGAGAAGGTCATCGGCAGCCGTCGCGGCCACACCGGGCACCAGCACCTGCCCTGGGTTGCCCTCGACACCGACGCCACCGAGGAGCGCGGCGAGGTCTACGGCGTCGCCCTCGGCTGGTCGGGGTCCTGGCGGATCGCCGTCGCGCAGCTCCCCGACGCGCGCGTTCAGATCACCGGGGGCGCCGGGTACGACGACTCGGGTCTGCTCCGGCTGGCGCCCGGGGAGTCGTTCACGACCCCTGTCTTCGCCGGTCTCTGGAGCGACGGCGGGTTCGGCGGGGCGAGCCGCGCCTGGCACGCCTACCAGCGGGCGTACGTCGTCCCGCGCGCGGACGAGGACCGTCCCGTGCTGTTCAACTCGTGGGAGGCCACGAACTTCGACATCTCGGAGGAGCAGCAGAGCGCCCTCGCCCGGCGGGCCGCGGAGATGGGCGTCGAGCTGTTCGTGGTCGACGACGGCTGGTTCGGTGCCCGCACCAGTGACCGGGCCGGGCTCGGCGACTGGGCGCCCAACCCCGACCGCTTCCCGAACGGGCTCAAGCCGCTCGGTGAGTACGTACACGGACTCGGCATGCAGTTCGGCATCTGGGTCGAGCCGGAGATGATCAACCCGGACAGCGAGCTGTACCGCGCCCACCCGGACTGGGTGCAGTACCAAGCCGGACGAAAGCGGACGGAGTTCCGCAATCAGCTCGTGCTGAACCTCGCGCGCGAGGACGTCCAGGAGTACCTGTGGGGGCAGCTCGACACCCTGCTCTCCTCGGCCCCGATCGACTATGTGAAGTGGGACTTCAACCGCTGCTTCACGGATGCGGGCTGGCCCGGCGACCCCTACCCGCAGCGTCTGTGGGTCGACCATGTGCACGGCTTCTATGCCCTTTTGGACCGCTTGCGCCAAGCCCACCCGGGCGTCGCCTTCGAGTCCTGCTCGGGTGGCGGCGGCCGCATCGACCTCGGGGTGCTCAGCCGCACCGACCAGGTGTGGACCTCGGACAACACCGACCCGCTCGACCGCCTCGCCATTCAGTACGGCTTCAGTCAGATCCATCCCGCGCGCGTGATGGCCGCCTGGGTCACCGACAGCCCGAACACCCAGCTCAACGACCGGGTGAGCTCGCTGCGGTTCCGGTTCGTGAGCGCGATGGCCGGGGTGCTCGGGGTTGGCGGGGACCTCGCGGAGTGGACCGAGGAGGAGCTCGCCGAGGCCGGGCGGTGGGTGGCTCTCTACAAGGAGATCCGTCCCCTGGTGCAGCGCGGCGACCTCTACCGGCTCCGGCCTCCGCGGGGCGGGCTGAGCGCGGTGCAGTACGCCCTCGGGGACGAGACCGTCGTCCTCGCCTGGCTCCAGGCGCAGCAGTACGGCGAGCCCGTCCCGGCGCTGCGGCTGCGCGGACTCGACCCGACGGCATCGTACGAATGCCCCGAAACGGGCGAAGTGCACCGAGGGGCCGTACTGCTGCATCACGGACTTCGTACCGGTTTGCGTGGTGATCTCGATGTGACGGTTATCCGACTGCGCCGCATCTAGGGCTTCTGTCCGAATTAATAGCTTCCTTCCAACTCCTTCCGGAATCAGGGTTCCTGTGAATTCGTGACGTGAGGAGCGTCATATCCGTGACGGTGCGTCGCCCGTCATGTTCACGTAATTCGCAGGATTTTCAAGGAGATTCGGGCCGGGTAACGGGCGTCTGATTCACGCAGGGTGACCGGTAATTCGCGTAGGCGATCAACAGAAACGCATACACAGGGAACCTCTCACTTGTCCCTTTGCGTCTTGTTCGCTTACGTTCGCCACCGATCCGGTCGGACGCCCAATCCTGCCGCCGAACGGATTCCGCTCACTCACTCACCCGTGTACGGCAGGAGCGGGGGACCCACAGGTAGTTCCGCCTGTTCCGGTCTCCGGAACGGCTTGGGGTTAAGTCGCGTCTCGACGCGGCCGGGCATCTCCAGCCCGCACCCGACAGCTCACCTCGCAGGCGCCGGAGAGGAATTCACCATGCCCGCGAAGGGTAAGCACCGCCGTCCGAAGTCCCAGCGCTTCGCCCGCTCGATAGCCGTCGCCGGAACCGGAGGCGCCGCTCTCGCCCTCCCGCTCATGGGGGCCACCGGCGCTCACGCCGCCACCTCCCAGTCGGTTTCGGAAAAGGCCGTTCAGTCGCTTCCGGTCACGCAGAAGTCCGCCGAAAAGGCGGCCGCGAAGAAGGACGCCGCGAAGACCTCGACGGTGCGCACCTATTCGGTGCGCGTCGGCGACTATCTCTCGAAGATCGCCGATGAGCAGAACGTCAGCGGTGGCTGGAAGAAGCTGTACTCCGACAACCGTTCGGCCATCGGCGACGACCCGTCGCTGATCCACCCCGGTCTGAAGCTCTCGATCGGCAAGAAGGCCGGGACGAGCACGGCGAAGACCGAGTCCTCCGCTTCCTCGTCCTCCTCGAAGGCGAAGAAGACGGCGAAGGCCGAATCGAAGTCGTCCTCGAAGTCGACGGCCGCCACCCAGAGTTCGGCCACCACCAGCTCCAGCGGCTACACCCTGCCGGTAACCGGCGCCACCATCGGCACCGGTTACCGCGTGGCGGGCAGCATGTGGTCCAGCGGTTACCACACCGGCGTCGACTTCGTCGTCCCGACCGGCACCTCGCTCAAGGCCGTGGCCGCGGGCACGGTCGTCTCCGCGGGCTGGGGCGGCGCCTACGGCAACCAGGTCGTCATCAAGCTCAACGACGGCTACTACGCGCAGTACGCCCACCTGTCCCAGCTCTCCGTCTCGGCCGGCCAGACCGTGACCGAGGGTCAGCAGATCGGCCTGTCCGGCGCGACCGGCAATGTCACCGGTCCGCACCTGCACTTCGAGATCCGCACCACGCCGGACTACGGCTCCGACGTGGACCCGGTCGCCTACCTCCGTTCGAAGGGCGTAGCCGTCGGCTGACCACGCCCCCTGTGCCACCGAAGGCCGGACCCCGATCCCCGGGTCCGGCCTTCGGTGTTCCCGGCCCTGAGCGGCTCTGCACCTTAATGATCACTTCATTGCGTTCCTGTGGCGGCGGCGCTCAGAGCGTCGACAGGCGGGGGAGGGTGGGGAGAGAGTGAACTCCGCAGCTGGGCAAGCGCTTTCTAGGCTTTCGGAGGTCACTCTGTCCGGCGGGGAGTGCTCGCCGACCGCACCACCGAGTCACCCGGACCGTGCGTTGCTCTCTGCGGCACACTCTCAGCCGTCCCTGGAAGGAACGCTCTCGCATGACGACCACACGTAGAGCCTTCGGCGCCCTCGCGGCCGGCGCCGCCCTGGCCGCCCTCGCCCCCGCGGCCACCGCCAGCGCCTCGCCCCGCCACCGGCGCCTCATCGCCCACGACGACTTCCGCCACGGCCTCGGCCGCTGGGCCGTCGAACTGGAGCAGGGCGGCACGGTCACCGCGCGGCGCGGAGTACTGGAGGTCGACGTGCCCGCCGGCGCGACGATCTGGTTCAGGCAGCCGCTCGACGGCCCGTACGTCCTGGAGTACACCGCCACGCCCGTCTCCGAGGGCGGGGTCAACGACCGGGTGTCCGACCTGAACAACTTCTGGAACGCGGTCGACGTCCGGTCCCCCGACGACCTCTTCGCCACCCACCGGGGCGGGGCGCTCGCCGAGTACGACTACCTGAAGACGTACTACTCGGGCTACGGCGCCAACTACAACACCACGACGAGGCTGCGCCGATACGTCGGGGAGTCCGCTGTGCGGCCGCTGATCTACGACTACACCGAGCCGTTGCTCGTCGCGAACGAACCGAACAGGGTGCGGATTGTCTCCGACGGCTCCAAAGTGCACTGGTGGGACAACGGCCGGCTCGTCTTCGACTACACCGACCCGGAGCCCTACACGAGGGGACACTTCGCGTTCCGGACCACCTGGAGCCACTTCCGGATCAGTGACTTCCGGGTATGGCGGTCGCAGCGTCAACATTCGTGACGGGAGACCTATTCCTCCTTTGGCGAACACTTTAAGCGTGGCTTATCTCACCGCCCGTCAAGTCCTTCCTACGGTCGCGTAAGTCACATTCAAAGGTGAATCATGAACGGCTGTGGCAGACGATTCGAAGGATGACAGCAGCTCAGTGATCGGGTCGTACGTGGCGGTGGGGGACAGCTTCACCGAGGGCGTCGGCGACCCCGGCCCCGACGGGGCGTTCGTCGGCTGGGCCGACCGGTTCGCGGTGCTTCTCGCGGACCGGCGGCCCGAGGGCGACTTCAGGTACAGCAATCTCGCCGTACGCGGGAAGCTGCTCGACCAGATCGTCGAGGACCAGCTTCCGCAGGCCGTCGAACTGGCACCGGACCTGGTGTCGTTCTGCGCCGGCGGCAACGACATCATCCGGCCAGGTACCGACCCCGACGAGGTCGCCGAGCGCTTCGAGCGGGCGATCGCCCGGCTCACCGAGGCGTGCGGCACGGTCATGGTGACGACCGGCTTCGACACACGTGGTGTTCCCGTGCTCAAGCATCTGCGGGGCAAGATCGCCACGTACAACGGACATGTGCGGGCCGTCGCCGACCGGTACGGATGCCCGGTGCTCGACCTGTGGTCCCTGAAGACCATTCAGGACCGGCGGGCCTGGGACGGCGACCGACTGCACCTCTCTCCCGAAGGGCACACGCGTGTGGCGCTCAGGGCGGGCCAGGTCCTCGGCCTCGAGGTCCCGGCCGACCCGGACCAGCCGTGGCCGCCGCTTCCGCCGCGCGGTCCGCTGGACGTGCGACGGGACGACGTCCACTGGGCGCGGGAGTATCTGGTGCCGTGGATCGGGCGGCGGCTGCGGGGGGAGTCCTCCGGGGACCACGTGACGGCCAAGGGTGTGCTGTCGCTGGACGACATCAAGACACGGATCGCTTCGGTGGCTTGAGCCGTACGCGGTGCCGGGGCCGGGCGGGCTTCGCCCTTCCGCGCTATGCGGGCCCCGGGCCGTCCAGCCCGAGTTCGCGGGCCAGGGCCTCGTCCACCCACTCCTGGGCCCGGGACCTGGGTACCGCGCCCGCGTAGGACGTCAGTTGGACGGCGAGGCCGTCCAGGAGAGCGGTGAGGCGCAGCGCTGTGGCCCGCGGGTCCGGGCAGTGGAACTCGCCCGCGGCCACGCCCTCGGCGATCACTTCCGCGAGAGCGGCCTTCCAGCGCCTGTCGAGGTCGCGGGTGACCTCCTGGAGCGCCGGCTCGCGCAGGGCCACCGCCCACCCCTCGATCCACAGCCGCCAGCCCTTGGCCTGGCCCGTCGGCGCGTACCAGCGAACGGCCGCCCGCAGGCGGCGCAGGGCGCTGGTACGGCGGCCGAGAAGCTTGCGCAGATGGGCCAGATCGTCCTCGGCGGCATAGGTGAACGCGGCGGCGACCAGCTTCTCCTTCGTGGAGAAGTGGTAGAGCACCAGGGCGTTGCTGACTCCGAGCACCGAGGCCACGTCGGCGATCCTGACGGCCGCCACACCCCGCGCCTCGATCTGCTCGATGGCGGCCCGCAACAGCTCCTCGCGCCGCTCGGCCACTGTCAACCGCACTCTCGCCACGGGATCACCCTAAGCCGTCACTCGGTGGGGTGCCGCCCCGAGGGCCAGGTCAGCGGTACCAGCCGAACCGGTCCGCGATCACCGGCAGCCGGTCCGCGACCAGTGCGTGGGCGGCGGCCCGCGGCGAGATCCCGTCCGCCTCCGCGCGGGCCAGCAACTGTTCGACGAGGGCACGCATGGAACGCCGTATGTGCGCGAAGGCCTCGCCCGCGTCCGCGCCGATGTCGCCGAACAGGGTCCACCACCACCAGGCGTTGGTCCCGGAGTTGACCACGACGTCCGGCAGTACGGTGATCCCGCGCGCCGCCAGCAGGGCCTCCGCCGCGGGCAGGACCGGCATGTTGGCCGCCTCGACGATCCAACGGGCCCTGATCCGCTCCTGGTTGCCGGTGTCGATCGTGTAGGACACCGCCGCGGGCACGAGTACCTCCGCCTCCAGCGACAGCCAGGCGTCGCCGGGCAGTTCGCGGTCGGCGGGACGCAGGGCGGTGCGGTCCACGGTGCCGTAGGTGTCCCTGGCGGCCAGCAGCGCCTCCACGTCGAGCCCCGCGGGGTTGAAGACCGTGCCCTTGATGTCGGCGACCGCCATCACGGTGAGTCCCGCGCGCGTGAGGAAACGGGCCGTGGCCCCGCCCATGGTGCCAAGGCCCTGCACCGCCACGCGCGTGCCCGCGTACGGCACCCCGGCCAGGTCCAGGGCCGCGAGGACCGACTCGGCGACCCCGCAGCCGCCCGCGAGTTCGTCGAGTCCGATGCCGTCGACCTCGACGGCGAACGCGTCCGCGAGCCGCCGCCGGGCCGTGGCCTCGTCGTCGAGCAGCGGATAGACCGCCTGGATCGAGGAGACCAGGCCGGCCTCCGCGGCCGCCCGGTCCACCAGGTCCTGGCTGAGACCGAGGTCCTCGCCGGTCGTCCAGCAGCTTTCGACGTACGGTCGCATGGCGCGCAGGTAGCGCACGAGGAGGCCGTACGCCGCCGGATCCCGGGGGTCGCAGTCGATGCCGCCCTTGGCGCCGCCCAGCGGGATGTAGCGCGCCTCGGGGTCGTAGTGCAGGGCCTCTTTCATGGTCATGCCGCGGGCGAGCCCGGTGACTTCGTCGAGGGTGCAGCCGGGGCGCATCCGCAGGCCGCCGCTGGCGACACCCCGTACCAGTCGGTCGACGACGAGGAAGCCCTGGTGGCCGGTGACGTGGTCCGTCCAGGTGAGCGACAGCAAGGGGGTGGTCACACGGGCTCCGGTGCGGGCGGACGGCTACTGAACGGGGGGTCAGTATTTGCATCCGGCCGCGCCCTGTCAACGTGATCAGCTCCGACGGCGTCCCTATCCGTGTGACCGGACAGACGCCGGCACTGTCAGTGGGGCGGACCATAATGGATGCCTCAGCACTCCCCCTGGAGGTACCGTGACCGGCTTCCGTCCCCTGAGCTCCGGGCTCCGCGCGCTGCAGCCCGCGGCCTTCGGTGCGGACCCGAGCGGTGAGCGCATGGCGCGTATCCGCAGATCCCCCCACTACAAAGACGGTGTCTTCCAGAACCCCGGCGGATCCACGCGGACCCGGCCCGAGGGGTCGGCTACGGACTTCGCCAAGAGCTACTTCGACAGCGACGCCCGGCAGCAGCGTGCTCCGCAGGGCCGGATCCCGGTCCACGCCACGACGCTCGCCGACCTCTCCAAGCCCCCGGCCACCGGACTGCGGCTGACCTGGATGGGGCACTCCAGCGTGCTCGCCGAGATCGACGGACGGCGGGTGCTGTTCGACCCCGTATGGGGCGAGCGGTGCTCCCCGTTCCCCTTCGCCGGGCCGAAGCGGCTGCACCCCGTGCCCTTGCCGCTCGCCGCGCTCGGTCCGGTCGACGTGATCGTGATCTCCCACGATCACTACGACCACCTGGACATGCCCACGATCAAGCAACTGGCCGGGACGGACACCGTCTTCGCCGTGCCGCTCGGTGTGGGAGCCCACCTCGAGCACTGGGGCGTCTCCGCCGACCGGCTGCGTGAGCTGGACTGGCACGAGTCGGCCGAGGTCGCCGGACTGACGCTGACGGCCACCCCGGCTCGGCACTTCTGCGGGCGGGGGTTGCGGAACACCCAGCACACGCTGTGGGCGTCCTGGGTCGTCTCCAGTGGAGAACGCCGGATCTACCACAGCGGCGACACCGGGTACTTCGAGGGGTTCAAGGACATCGGCGCCGCGTTCGGGCCCTTCGACGCGACGATGATCCAGCTCGGCGCCTACTCGGAGTTCTGGCCGGAGATTCACATGACGCCCGAAGAGGCTGTGCAGTCTCATCTGGATCTGCAGGGCGGGGATGCGACGGAGGGCGTGCTGCTGCCGATCCACTGGGGCACGTTCAATCTGGCGCAGCATCCTTGGGCGGAGCCCGCGGACCGGACGATGGTGCTGGCCCACAAGGCCGGCATCGCGATGGCCTCGCCTCGGCCGGGGGAGCCGTTCGAGCCCGGGGCCGTCCCGGCGGTCGATCCTTGGTGGCGAGGGGTGGCGAAGGCGCCGGCCGGGGGATGGGTGGCGTTGCCGACGGTGGTGGAGGAGGCCCCCGTACCCGTGGCTGAGGTCTGAGCCACGGTCGCTGATCTGTCTCACCGCGCTGTGGGGCGGTTGGGGGCCGGGGCCGGGGCCGGGGTGGCTGGGCGGGCGGTTTTCCCTGTCCCTGGGTGGGCGGTCCAGTCACCTGAGGGGCGCGGGGGAGTTGGGTGGGGGCCGGGTGGTCTGTGGCCGGGGCGCGTCACCGCGGTGGGCGCGGGGGCCTTGTCTGCGCCGCCGCCTATCTGGTGCTGCCGCCGGGCCTCGACCGCAACCGGCGGGTCCTGACCGCGCACGTCCCGGCGTGCCTTGCCCCGGGGCCGCACGGCGACATCCGTGATCCCGGCCCAGTCGGACGGCCGCGAGGGCGACCCCGGCCAAGCCTTCGTCCGCCTCCAGGTGGTGCGTACGGCACTGGAGGCGGGCCTGCAGTTCCTGCGCAAGGCGTGGCCCAAGCGCTCTGAGGGGCTCGGCGCCAGGTCCTGCGTGTGGTGGTTCTCCGTGTGTGGAAGCGAGCCGTGTGGCGTGGGGGCAGGCCGTGTGTCGGGGCCGACCGGTGCGGGTGGGGCGGGGTGACGTTCGTGACCGTCCGGGTCCTGGGGTCCTGCGCCGACATGTGACCGCTCGGTGCCCTGGGGGACCGGACGGGACGCGGCCGTAGAACCGCGACGGTGTCGACAGGCGCCGGATTGCTGGACCGGTGACTGCCGCTCGCTGGTGATGAATCCCTGACCGCCTTCCCGGACGAGGCCGTCGGCTGAGGCTGACCGACACGGTCAGTGACAATCCGGAAGCCTCGGGCCAACGCTCCGGAGGGGTGTCGGTGGGGCTGCCGTAGTCGGGGAAACGGCTGACGCGGCGACTGGGGCGCCCGTGCCCCCTGGAGCCTCGCCGGACGCACGTGACCGCTTCTGACCAGGACTGATCGGATTCACTCGTTCGGGGATTCCCGGCCGATCCGCTTGTCGGTCAGTCGTGCGACACCTCATACCAGAGCGGGATGCTCCGCGGAGGACTTTGTCAACAGCCGCTCGCACCTGATGCGTTGGCGACTACTGTGAGTGTCCGCCGGGCGACGAGGGGTTGAAGTCTTCGGTTCTCTCGACCGGTACGCCATGACGCATGCCCACGGCGAACAGCCGCGGTGCGGGGAGGAGGGAGGGGACGCGCCGGTGACCGACGACCATGCCGCCGCGCACCCCGCCCGGCAGCCCGCAGGGGCACACGCCGGAGCCCGCCGAACCGGGCCGGCAGGCCCGGGACCCTCCGGCCAACAGGACCGACGGACCAGTACAAGGACACCGATGTCTCACCTCCGTGCCCCGGCCGCACGCGCAGACCGCCGCGAGGGCGGGCGGCACGGGCGGCCGGTCGCCCGCCCCGCCCCGTCGCTGCCGGAGACGCACTTACGGCCGCAACTGCTGCGGCTGGCCGTGCTCCCACCGATCGCGGTCGCCCTCAGCGGCTGTGCGGCCGTCCTGTTCACCGTCCGCTCCACCGGGGCACAACCCAGCCTCATCCTGTGGGGTGTCCTGGCCGGGGCGGTCTCGGTGGCCCTCGCGGGCATTCTCATCGCCGCCGTGGCGGCCGACCGCGCCGCCAGGACGGTGAGCGACCGTGTCGGCGCGTTGCGCCGCAGCAGCGCGCGCCGCGAGGCCGACCTGCGGGTGCTGGTCGAGGGGCTGCGGCGCGGGGAGATTCCGCCGGGGCGCGGCCCCCGCAGCGGTCCGCCCGAGGACGCCGACGACTTCGAACTGCTCGCCGCCGACCTGGCTCGCGCCCACGACGGGGCCGTCACCGCGGTCGTCCAGGCAGCCCAGCTCTCCAGTCAGGCCGGTAGCGAACAGAAGCTGGAGGTCTTCGTCAACCTGGCGCGGCGGCTTCAGTCGCTGGTGCACCGAGAGATCTCCATCCTCGACGAGCTGGAGAACGAGATCGAGGACCCCGACCTGCTCAAGGGGCTCTTCCACGTCGACCACCTCGCCACCCGGATCCGCCGGCATGCCGAGAACCTCGCCGTCCTCGGCGGTGCCGTCTCGCGTCGGCAGTGGAGCAACCCCGTCTCCATGACCGAGGTGCTGCGCTCCGCCATCGCCGAGGTCGAGCAGTACTCACGGGTCAAGCTCGTGCCGCCGATCGACGGCACGCTGCGTGGGCACGCCGTCGCCGACGTCATCCATCTGCTGGCCGAACTCGTCGAGAACGCCACGGTGTTCTCGGCGCCGCACACTCAAGTGCTGCTGCGCGCCAACCTCGTGACCTCCGGGCTCGCCGTCGAGGTGGAGGACCGCGGGCTCGGCATGCCCGTCGCCGAACAGCACCGGATGAACGCCCTGTTGGCGGATCCCGACCAGGTCAACGTCGCGAGCCTGCTGGCCGACGGGCGTATCGGGCTGTTCGTGGTGTCACAGCTCGCGAAGCGGCACGGGATCCATGTCCGGCTCCAGACCAACATCTACGGCGGCGTCCAGGCCGTCCTCGTGGTGCCGCAGGCGCTGCTGGGTTCGGCGCCGGGGGCGATCGGTGCGCAGTCGCCGGAGGCCGGCGGGTCGGGTGGGGCCGCGGGTACGGCCGTATCCGCGCAGGGCCCGGCGCACCCGCGACCCGGGCATGAGGCACGGCACCGGGGCGCGCCCGCCGAGCCGCGCCGGGGGGAGTCCCGGGGCACGCAGCCCGGACTCGACGGCCGTACGGCGCCGACGACGAAGAGCGGCGGAGCGGTGCCGCAGGGCGGCCGGCCCGGACGGAACGGCCGCGTGCAGGGCCCTAACGGCAGCGGGCCGGTACGGAACGGCAGTGGTCGCGCGCCGAGCGACGGTGACCGCGCGCCGAGTGGCGGTGGATCCTTGGCCGGCGGTGCCGGGTCGCTGACGCACGGCGGCGGAGGCGTACCGGCCGGCGACGGGGCTGCGCTGGATGGTGGCGGGGCCGCGTCGAGCGGTGGGGGGCGTGGACCTGGTGGCAGTGACTCCATGGCGAGTGGCGGTGGGCCCTTTCTGAACGGTGGCTCGCAGGCACTGACCGGCGTTCCGAGTGAGGGCGGCCGCCTGTCGGGGGGTGGCGTGTCCGTCCCGGACGGGGGCTCGGGGATGTCGAGCGGTCGGGGGCAGGTGCCTGGCGGCAGCGGCTTCCCGCCCGATGGCGGTGGGTCCCTTTCGGACGGTGGCTCGGCGGTGCCGGGTAGCGGGGGGAGCCTTCCGGGTGGGGACGAGGCGTGGTCCGGCGGCAGCGAGAGCTTGGCCGGTGGCGGGACCGATCGGAAGGCTGGTGGTGGAACCGGGCCGAACGGCGGTGGAGCGCGCTCGGGGCGGCCTGCGCCGTTGCCGGTGCGTGGGGCTCGTGGGGAGCGGCCGAACCCCGCCGAGGCCGTGCCCGGGATCAGGCCCGGCGACCGGCATCTGGTGGTGGAGCATGTGACCGCGCCGCCCACCCCGCGTACCGGGACCGTCCGCGGCACCATGGGCAAGCCCCAACTGCCCCGCCGCCGCGCCCAGGAGCACATCGCACCCCAGCTGCGCGGCGGACCGGCGCCACGGCAGGACCCCGAGTACCCGGCCGGCCACGACCCGGGACTGATGGCGGCCTTCCAGCGCGGAATCAGCCTCGCCGAGGCCCAGCAGCACCTGGAGCAGGCGCCCGACGAACCGACCACGACGCTCCCGGCGCCGCGTATGGAGACCGACTCCATGGACCCGGCACACACCACGTCCCGCTCCATTGACCCCGCCCACTTGGGTTCGGCCCACCCGGACACGGCGACAACGGACCGCACGCATACGGACACCACAGGCACGACGGACATGTCTTACGAGTCCCGCCCCACCCCGTCCCCCGACCCGTCCGCCTCCTTCGGCTTCGGCTTCGGCCTCGACACGAACCACACGGACGCCACCCCCATGACCGACACCGCCGCCATCGACGTAACTCCCATGGAGCGGCCCCACATATCCGAGACGCACGGTCGCGATCTCGACCGCACCACCCCCCGGCACGACGGGAGCGCACCCGCCGGATGACCACGCCCGCGTTCACCCCACCCCCCAGCGCTCCCGCACACCTTCGTACCTCAAGGAGTCGATCCACCATGGCGAGCGAAGCGCCGACCGGCCATGTATCCGATCTCGACTGGCTGATGAGCGGCCTCGTGCAGCGCGTACCGCACACCAACAGCGCGGTCCTGCTGTCCTGCGACGGGCTCGTGAAGTCGGTCCACGGCCTCGACGGGGACAGCGCCGACCACATGGCGGCCCTGGCCTCCGGCCTCTACTCACTCGGCCGCAGCGCGGGCGTCCGCTTCGGCGACGGCGGAGACGTCCGCCAGGTCGTCGTCGAACTCGACTCGACGCTGCTGTTCGTGACCACCGCGGGCTCCGGCACCTGTCTCGCCGTACTCGCCGGCCGCGAGGCCGACGCGGCGGTGCTCGGCTACGAGATGGCGATGCTCGTCAAGAGCGTGCGTCCCTACCTGGTGACCGCGCCCCGCCAGCACTCCGTCGAATCCCCGGCGATGAGGCCTTGAGCGTGGCGGCGGCCGGCGACGGGCCCTGGCTCGACGACGCGGCCGGGCGGCTGGTGCGGCCCTTCACGGTCAGCAACGGCCGCACCCGGCCGTCCATCGCGTTCGACCTGCTGTCGCACGTGAGGGCCACCGGGGCCACCCCCATCGGCTACCTCGGCCCCGAGCACGCGCAGGCCCTCGACCTGTGCCGCGCGCCCGTCTCGGTCGCCGAGATCGCCGCCCATCTCAAGCTGCCGGCGGTGGTCACCAAGGTGCTGCTGTCCGACCTCGTCGACTGCGGGGCGCTGACCACCAAGCCCCCCGAGTTCACCCACAACCCGACTGACCGGGCTCTTCTGGAGGCAGTGCTCGATGGACTACGACGACAGCTCTGACCCCTTCCCCACCGCACTGAAGATCCTGGTGGCGGGAGGGTTCGGGGTAGGCAAGACGACCTTCGTGGGCGCGGTCAGCGAGATCGCTCCCCTCAGCACGGAGGAACTGCTCACCACGGTCAGCGCCGCGACCGACAGTCTCGACGGTATCGAGAACAAGGTCGAGACGACGGTGGCCATGGACTTCGGGAGGATCACCCTCGATCCGGAACACGTTCTGTACCTGTTCGGCACGCCCGGGCAGGAGCGGTTCTGGTTCATGTGGGACGAACTCTCCGAGGGCGCGCTCGGCGCGGTGATTCTCGCCGACACCCGCAGACTGGAGGACTGCTTCGCCGCCGTCGACTTCTTCGAGCAGCGCGGCCTCGGATTCATCGTCGCGATCAACGAGTTCGACGGGGGGTACCGCTACGACCCCGAGGAGGTCCGCGCCGCGATCGACCTCCCGCCGGAGATCCCGATCGTGCGCTGCGACGCACGGATCTCCTCCTCCGGTGTGCAGACCCTGCTCACCCTCGTACGGCATCTCATCGCCCACAGCCCGGCGCCCGCGCCGAGCCATGGCGCCCACATGTGATCCCCGCATACACCGCCACGGAGCCGCATATGACCGACGTCCACAGCGACGGAACCCGCCCATGAGCTACGACCCACCACGCCCGGCCGGTCGTCTGCTGCTCACCCCGGAGGACAAGGAGGCCCCGGACCGCGCGCGACGGCTGCGCATGCTGGACCTCGGGGAGCGCCCGGAGCCCGCGCTGGACGCCTTCGCCGAGCGGCTCGCCGAGCACACGGGGGCGCCGTACGCCATGGTCAACTTCATCGGCGAGAACCGGCAGTTCTTCGCCGGTCTCAGGATTCCGGTGGCCCGGCCCCCGGCGGACGGCGACGAGGCCAAGCCGCAAGTGGGCCGCTATATGGCGCGCGACCATGGGTTCTGCCCCCATGTGGTCGCCCGCCGCAAGGCGCTCGTCCTGGAGGACGTCCGTGACTACCCACGGTTCGCGGGCAACCCGGTCGTCGACGAGTTCGGCATCCGTTCCTATCTGGGCGCGCCGCTCATCGACTCCACCGGGATGGTGCTGGGCACGGTGTGCGCAGCGGACGTGCAGCCCCGGACCTGGGGGAAGTCCGGCCTGGAGACCATCAAGTCGTCTGCGGCGGAACTGGTCGCGCGTCTCCAGCGACGGGAGGCCGACGGGCTCCCGGTGCTGTGACCGAGGAGACGGCCACATCGCAAGCCGACCGGTCCAGTACCCACCTAGACTCGCTGTGTGGGACGTACCAGTGACGCCAGACAGAAGATCCTCGGTGCCGCGCGCTCGCTCATCGAGGGGCGCGGCTACTCGGCGCTGGGCGTGGCCGAGATCTGCAAGGCGGCCGGGGTGCCGAAGGGCAGCTTCTACTACTTCTTCGAGTCCAAGGAGGCCCTCGCGCTCGCCGTCGTCGACGAGCACTGGGCGGCCCAACGGCGGGAGTGGGAAAGCGTGTTGGGCACGGACGCGGACCCCCTGCGACGACTGCGCGGGCTCTTCGAGCAGACCGAGGCCGGCCAGCGTGCCGTCCAGGAGGGCTGCGGCACGGTTTCGGGCTGTCTGTTCGGGAACCTCGCTCTGGAGCTGAGCAATCACGCCGAGCCGGTGCGCGGGCGGCTGCAGGAGATCTTCGACGCGCAGGTCGACATGGTCGAGGCGGTCGTCGCCGAGGCCCGGGACCGCGGCGACGTCACCGTGTCCGACCCGCGGGAGGCGGCACGGGCGGTGGTGGCCCAACTGGAGGGCCAGGTGATGTTCGCCAAGCTCTACAACAGCCCCCAGCGCCTGAGCCCCCTGTGGGACAACTGCCGAGCCCTGCTCGGCGTCGAAGGCTCCTAGAGGCTGATGGCTCCCAGAGCCTGATCTGCCGGACAGGCCTCAGTAACCGCGCCAGACGTTGTCGAACGCGGCGTCCTCGATGACCTTGCGCTGGCGTACGGCCTCCAGTTCCATCACCGCGTCCCCGACCGCGGCCAGCACGGTGGCGGCATCGTCGGCGAGTTCCCCGGCCGGCTCGTCACCGATCCCGGCGGCGGACACCAGAGCGGCGAGGACGGGTTCGCCCGCCGCCCGGCGCTCCTCGGCCTGCCGCCTGGCCGCCGAGTCCACCAGTTCCGTCCGCCCGGTCCGCAGTGGGATGCGGCGGCCCCGTGAGCGGGCCGTCAGACCGACCCGCTCCAGGTCGTCGACGTAGGCCGCGGACAGCCCGCGGCCCCGGCGCCACAGCCACTCCTCGACCGACTCGTACGGCTCCTGCCGTACGAGCGCCTCGGCGGCCTCGTCCAACAGACGGTCGCCCGTGGGGGACAGGGCCTGGGGCAGGATGCGGTCACCGTCCAGGGCGAGCGCGCGGGCGTCGAGGAGGTCGAGCACCTCGGCTCCCGCGAGGACGAGCGAGAGATCGCCCTGCTCCACCGGCTTGTCGGTGGCCACATCGAGGACGACGATCGCGAGGTCCCGTGCGGTGGTCATCAGCGGCTCCATGTCAGTCGGCCGGGGTGCGGCGGTGAGTGCTCAGGGCCCGGCCACGGCGGGCCGGACGTCCTTGGTCGATTCTCGCTGCTGCTCCGGGACCGTGTGGCCTCTTACGACCATGTGGTGCGGAAAACCGATCCGCAGCACGGCGGCCGCGGCGGCCGCGACCAGGACCACGAGGGCGGCCGGCACGAGGGCCCGATCGTAGCCGTGGTGCAGCAGCGGGGTGACGACCAGCGGGCCCAGGATCTGTCCGACCGAGTAACCGGCGGTCAGCAGGGCGACCGAGTGGGGGAACCGCAAGTGGGCTCCGGTCGCCAGGGCGAGCGAACTGACGCCGATGAACGTGGCGCCGAACAGCACCGCCGAGCCGAGGGCCGCGGCCGTACCGCCGACCAGGGCGGGCAGGGCGATGCCGGCCGCCTGGATCACGAGCGCCGTGAGCAGCAGTCCGGGGAGTGACCACCGGCGGCCCAGCCGGGCCCACAGCGCCGAGGACGGGACGGCGGCCAGGCCCACGAGCACCCAGGCGCCGCTGCCGACCCAGCCGGGGGACTCCTGTCCGACGGCGGCGACCAGGAAGGTCCCGGCGACGATGTAGCCGACGCCCTCCAAGGTATAGCTGACGAACAGCGCACCGAACCAGCGGTGCGTGCGGGGTCTCGCGCCGCTCCCGCGCGGGGCGGGGACGGGCGCCTCCTGCGGCCGTAGGTTCCACGAGGCGGCCGCGAGCAGCGTGGCCAGTACGGCGGCGGCCCACCAGGCGGTGCGCCAGTCGGCGGCGGACCGCAGCACCAGCACCAGCAGGCCGGACAGCGCGATGCCGCCGCCCACCCCGCCGAACGCCCAGCCGGCCAGGTGCGGCGGGTGGTCCCGCAGGTGGTGCAGGAGGGAGCCGGCCGCGACGACGAACACCAGGGCGCTCGCCACGCCGGCCAGCAGCCGTAGCAGGCTCCAGACGGTGGTGCTGTGGGTGAGGGGCATCGCGGCGAGCGTGCCGGTCAGCAGGATCAGGGAGGCACGCAGTACGGCGCGCGACCGGATCAGTGCGGGGGCCAGGATGCCCGCGAGGGCGCCGACGAGATAGCCGACGTAGTTGGCGGTGGCCAGGTTCGCCCCAGCTCCCGTGGACAGGCCTGCCCGGGCGTGCATCAGGGGCAGGATCGGGGTGTAGACGAAGCGGCCGACTCCCATGCCTGCCGCGAGCGCCGCCGCGGCCCGCGCGGCATGACTCCAGGGGGACGAGGCGCTCACTTCGTGCCGGGGTCGTTGGGGTGCGACTCCAGCGGGGTGACGGTGAGGGTCATCCACGGGCGCAGCGGCAGGGTGCCGAGCACCTTCTCGTGGAGTTCCGCCTCGTCGGCGGCCCGCCACACCCCGATGCTGCGCAACTCGCCCACGGGGCGCCACAGTCGGGCCAGATTGCCGGTGGCGGCCAGTTCCTTCGCGCGGTCGGCCTCGGCGGCCCGCCGCCGGTCGACCTCCTCCTGTCCGGTGCCCTCGGGAACGGTGGTGGTGATCTCGACCAGGAACTCTCGCATGACGCTCTCCGCTCGTCGTCGGTGAACCCATGGTGCGCACATCACCTGCGCCGATGCCACGACAGGCTTCCTCGCTGCTGAGAGGCGCAGCCTCCCAGCGCGCGTACGATGGCGCCCGTGGAACTGCGCCAGCTGCGGTACTTCGTCGCGGTCGCCGAGGAACTGAACTTCGGCCGGGCCGCCGAGCGGCTGCTCATCGCGGGCCCCTCGCTCTCCCAGCAGATCAAGGCACTCGAACGGGACCTGGGCGTCCGGCTGTTCGACCGCGACCGCCGCAAGGTCTCCCTCACCCAGGCCGGTGCCGCCCTCCTCCCGCACACCCGCGCCCTGCTGGACCGCGCCGACGACCTCAAACGCCGGGCGGGCACCCTGACCGGCTCGCAGTCGGTGCGGCTCGGCTACGTCAACTGGCTTCCCCCCGACCTCGTCTCGCGTACGGCAGCGGTGGCCCAGGTGCACGTCGACGCCTGGGTCGCCCCCTCCCACACGCAGGCCGCGCGGGTCGCCGACGGCAGCCTGGACCTCGCCGTGTGCTGGGTGCGCACCGAGGACCTGCGGAGGCTGGGGCTGCGGGCCCGGCTGATCGGCGCCGACCGGCTCTACGCCGTCGCCAGGGGCGGCGACAGCGGCGACGTACCCGATGTGGCGGCCCGGGACGTCCACGTGCTCATCGACGACGATCTCACCGCCTGGGCCGCCTGGAACGTGTACGCCGAAGAGCTCGCGCAGGCGACCGGCGCCCGTACGGTCCGCATCTCCGACGGCGCGATCACCGGCCCCGCGTTCTTCGACCACGTGCGCCGCTGCACCCGCCCCGTCCTCAACTCGCCCAAGGGCCAGACCAGTCCGCTCCCGCCCGACCTCGTCCGCCGCGAGATCACCGGACCGAAGGTCTACTGGACGTGGTCCCTGGTGTGGCGTGAGAAGGAGGAGCGCGCCGGTGTCCTGGGTGTCGTCGACGCGCTGTGCGAGGGCGTCGGCGACCTCGGTATCCACGCCCCGGACGCCTGGCTGCCCGCCGACGACCCGTACGCGATCCCGGGCTGACCTGCGCTGGGAGGCAGCGCCTTCCAGGCCGTAGGAAGCCGGTCCTTCCGTCTGCCGGTGGACCGGCCTACCTTCCAAATAGTCGACCGGTCGGCTAGTACCGGTCACCGACTCGAAGAAGGTCACCATGAGCACGCAGAGCCAGAAGGTCGCGATCATCACCGGCGCCTCGCAGGGCATCGGCGCCGCCCTCGTCGAGGGCTACCGCAAGCTCGGCTACGCCGTCGTCGCCACCTCACGCACCATCGCACCCCTCGACGACGCGGACGTCCTCACCGTCCAGGGCGACATCGCCGACCCGGCGACCGCGGGGCGCGTCGTCGAGGCCGCCGTGGAGCGGTTCGGCCGCATCGACACCGTGGTCAACAACGCGGGCGTCTTCGTCGCCAAGCCGTTCACCGAGTACACCGCCGAGGACTACGCCACCGTGACGGGCATCAACGTCGCCGGCGTCTTCCATCTCACCCAGCGGGCCGTCCCGCACCTGCTCGCCCGGGGCGGCGGCCACATCGTCAACATCACCACCAGCCTGGTCGACAACGCGGACTCCAGGGTCCCCTCCGTGCTGGCCTCGCTGACCAAGGGCGGTGTGCAGTCCGCCACCAAGTCCCTCGCCGTCGAGTACGCCGGCCGTGGCATCCGCGTCAACGCCGTGTCGCCCGGCACCATCAAGACGCCCATGCACGCGGAGGAGACCCACGAGTTCCTCTCCGCCCTGCACCCGGTCGGACGGATGGGCCAAGTGAGCGACATCGTGGACGCCGTGCTCTTCCTGGAGACGGCGCCGTTCGTCACAGGCGAGATCCTGCACGTCGACGGCGGTATGAGCGCCGGACACTGACGACCTGTCAATTCATCGACCAAGGAGCGACATGAGCAGCTCGACGGACGACAAGGCGATCCTGGACGACGTCCTCGACCGGTGGAAGGCCGGTGTCGACGCCCACCAACCGGAGCGCGTAGCCGCCCTCTTCACCGAGGACGCCCTCTTCCAGGGACTGCACCCCTACAGCGTCGGACGGCGGGGCGTCGCCGAGTACTACGACTCCCAGCCGCTCGGCATGAAGGCCGAGTACCGCATCCTCGAGACGCGGCGCCCCGCCGACGGCCTCGTCCTGGGCTACCTGGACGTCGACTTCACCTTCACCGATCGGCCCACGCTCGCGGTCAAGCTCGCGGTTCTCCTGACCCGGGCGGGGGACGACTGGTACATCAGCCACTATCAGGTCTCCCGCCTCGGCTAGGCCCTCCGGGCCCGCGGCGGGCGTGAAGCGGAGCTGTGGCACCGCTTAAGAAATCCTCGATGGACCAGGACGGCGTCGTACGGCAGATTGCAGGGCGTTTCCACCCCTCGCACCCACAGGAGCCATGCCGTGAAGGCGCTGGTCAAGGAGAAGGCGGAGCCCGGACTGTGGCTCGCGGACGTCCCGGAGCCGGCCGTCGGCCCCGGGGACGTCCTGATCAAGGTGCTGCGCACCGGCATCTGCGGCACCGATCTGCACATCCGGTCCTGGGACGGCTGGGCACAGCAGGCGATCCGCACGCCCCTCGTCCTGGGGCACGAGTTCGTCGGCGAGGTCGTGGAGACCGGGCGCGATGTCTCGGAGATCAACCTCGGCGACCGGGTGAGCGGCGAGGGGCACCTCGTCTGCGGCAAGTGCCGCAACTGCCTCGCCGGGCGGCGGCACCTGTGCCGGGCCACGGTCGGGCTCGGGGTGGGCCGGGACGGGGCCTTCGCCGAGTACGTCGCCCTGCCCGCCGCCAACGTGTGGGTGCACCGCGTCCCCGTCGAACTCGACGTGGCCGCGATCTTCGACCCGTTCGGCAACGCCGTGCACACCGCGCTGTCCTTCCCGCTGGTCGGCGAGGACGTGCTGATCACTGGCGCCGGGCCGATCGGACTGATGGCGGCGGCGGTCGCCCGGCACGCGGGCGCCCGCAACGTCGTCGTCACCGACGTCAGCGAGGAGCGCCTGGACCTGGCCCGCAAGATCGGGGTGAGCCTCGCGCTGAATGTGTCGGAGGCGCGGATCGCCGACGGGCAGCGGGAGTTGGGGCTGCGCGAGGGCTTCGACATCGGCCTGGAGATGTCCGGCCGGCCGGAGGCCCTGCGCGACATGATCGCCAACATGACGCACGGCGGCCGGATCGCGATGCTGGGGCTGCCGGCCGCGGAGTTCCCGGTCGACTGGGCCCGGATCGTCACCTCGATGATCACCATCAAGGGCATCTACGGCCGGGAGATGTTCGAGACCTGGTACGCGATGTCGGTCCTCCTGGAGGGCGGCCTCGACCTCGCCCCCGTGATCACCGGCCGGTACGGCTACCGCGACTTCGAGGCCGCGTTCGCCGACGCGGCGAGCGGCCGCGGCGGCAAGGTCATCCTCGACTGGACCACCTGACTCGACCGGACCGACTGCCTCGACCGGACCAACTGCCTTAGGGACTGACGATGTTCGACTCCGTGCGCGACGACCTGCGCGCCACCCTCGACGAGATCCGCGCCGCCGGCCTGCACAAGCCGGAGCGGGTGATCGACACTCCGCAGTCCGCGACGGTGAACGTCTCCGCGGGCGGCCGCCCCGGTGAGGTGCTCAACTTCTGTGCCAACAACTACCTCGGCCTCGCCGACCACCCCGAGGTCGTCGCCGCCGCCCACGCCGCCCTGGACCGCTGGGGCTACGGCATGGCCTCGGTCCGCTTCATCTGCGGCACGCAGGAGGTCCACAAGGAACTGGAGGCGCGGCTGTCCGCCTTCCTCGGCCAGGAGGACACGATCCTGTACTCCTCCTGCTTCGACGCCAACGGCGGCGTCTTCGAGACGCTGCTCGGCCCCGAGGACGCGGTCATCTCCGACGCCCTCAACCACGCGTCCATCATCGACGGCATCCGGCTGTCCAAGGCCCGCCGTTTCCGGTACGCCAACCGTGATCTGGCGGATCTGGAACGGCAGTTGAAGGAGGCCGCGGGCGCCCGGCGCAAGCTGGTCGTCACCGACGGCGTCTTCTCCATGGACGGTTACGTGGCGCCGTTGAAGGACATCTGCGACCTCGCCGACCGGTACGACGCCATGGTCATGGTCGACGACTCGCACGCCGTCGGCTTCGTCGGCCCCGGCGGCCGCGGCACCCCCGAGCTGCACGGCGTCATGGACCGCGTCGACATCATCACGGGCACCCTCGGCAAGGCGCTCGGCGGCGCCTCCGGCGGTTACGTCGCCGCGCGTGCCGAGATCGTCGCGCTCCTGCGTCAGCGCTCACGGCCGTACCTCTTCTCGAACACGCTCGCCCCGGTGATCACCGCGGCCTCTCTGAAGGTCCTCGACCTGCTGGAGTCGGCGGACGACCTGCGGGTGCGGCTGCGGGAGAACACCGCGCTGTTCCGGCGCCGGATGACGGAGGAGGGCTTCGACGTCCTGCCCGGCGATCACGCCATCGCGCCCGTGATGATCGGGGACGCGTCCGAGGCGGGCCGGCTGGCGGAGCTGCTGCTGGAGCGGGGCGTGTACGTGATCGGCTTCTCGTACCCGGTCGTGCCGCAGGGCCAGGCCCGCATCAGGGTGCAGCTCTCGGCGGCCCACTCCACCGAGGACGTGAACCGCGCGGTCGACGCCTTCGTCGCGGCCAGGGCCGAGCTGGCGGCCTAGTCCGGACGTATTGCGATAATCGATCCCATGATCGAAGCGCGGCGGCTCCACATCCTCCGTGCGGTGGCCGACCACCGCACGGTCACGGCGGCTGCCGCCGCGCTGTATCTCACCCCCTCCGCGGTCTCGCAGCAGCTCACGGCCCTGGAGCAGGAGACCGGCCACCGGCTCGTCGAGCGCGGTGCGAAGGGGGTACGGCTGACTCCGGCCGGCGAGATCCTGCTCAGCCACACCAACGCGGTTTTGGCCCAGCTGGAGCGGGCGGAGGCCGAGCTGGCCGCCTACAGTTCGGGCGCGGCCGGCACGGTCACGGTCGCCTCCTTCGCGACCGGGATCGCCCTGGTCGTGGCCCCCGCGGTGGCCCGCCTGGCATCGACAGCCCCCGGCATCCACCTCCGCGTCCAGGACGCCGAGGGTGACGCCAGTCTGCCGATGGTCCTCGACCGGCAGGTCGATGTGGCGGTCGCCGTGGAGTACCGCGGGGCCCCGCCCGCCGACGACCCACGCCTCGCCCACGTGCCCCTGTACGCCGAGCCCTTCGACGCGGTCGTCCCGGTGAGCCACCGGCTGGCCGAGGCGGGCGAGGTACCGCTGGCCGAGCTCGCCAAGGACCCGTGGATCGGCCCCTATCCTGGCAACCCCTGCCATGACGTCGTGGTCCTGGCCTGCGAGAACGCCGGATTCCAGCCACGTCTGGAGCACTCGTCGGACGACTTCCGCGCGGTGGTGGCGCTGGCGTCGGCGGGCGCGGGGGTGGCGTTGGTGCCGCGTTCGGCGCTGATCGGGATGGACCTCGCGGGGGTCGTCGTACGACCGGTGGACGGGGTCGCCCCGACGCGCCGGGTCTTCGCGGCCGTGCGGCGGGGCGCGGAGGAGCACCCCCTCATCCGTCCCGTGCTGGCCGCGCTCGGAGCCGTTGCCGGCCAATAGGGACTGGCCCGGTTTCTCGTATGTGAGATAGCGTCCCGAATGTGAGACGCGATGAACCCGGCCGTGATCCCGTCGACACCCGCCTCGGCGTCCGACTCGCCGCGCTGCGGGCCGAACGGGGCTGGTCCCTGGGCGAGTTGGCCGAGCGCAGCGGCGTCAGCAAGTCCACCCTCTCCCGCGCCGAGCGGGCCGAGATCAGCCCCACCGCCTCGCTGCTGAACCGGCTGTGCGGGGTGTACGGACGGACCATGTCCCAGCTGCTCAGCGAGGTCGAGGCCGAGTCCGCCCTGCTGATCCGGGGCGCCGACCAGACGGTGTGGGAGGACCGGGCGTGCGGGTTCGTACGGCGGTCCGTGTCGCCGCCGCACTCCGGGCTGCGCGGCGAACTCGTCGAGGGACGGCTCGCCGCCGGCTCCGACATCGCCTACGACCGGCCGCCCGTGCCGGGCCTGGAGCAGCACATCTGGGTTCTGGAGGGCGCGCTCGACGTCACCGACCAGGACGTCGAGCACCACCTCGGCACCGGGGACTGCCTGCGGCTGCGGGTGTGGGGACCGACACGGTTCCGGTGCGCGGGTCCCGACCCGGTGCGGTATGTGCTGGCGGTGGTCCTGCCGTGATCGTCATACGCCTGGACGATGCCCAACTGCTCGACGGCGTGGACGAGTTGGCCGATCTGCTGGTCGACACCGTGGACGGCGGCGCCTCCGTCGGGTTCCTCGCACCGATGGACCGGGCGGCGGCCGTCGCCTGGTGGAAGGTGCGCGTGAGCGCGGTGGCCGCGGGGTCTCTGGCGGTGTGGGCGGCGTACGACGGTCACCGCGCGGTCGGCACCGTCAGCCTGGCCTTCCCCGACAAACCCAACTCCCGGCACCGCGCGGAGTTGGTCAAGCTGATGGTGCACCGGGACGCGCGCGGGCAGGGTCTCGGGCGCCGACTCCTCGGCGTCGCGGAGGAGGCCGCCCGCGCGGCCGGAATCACCCTGCTCCACCTGGACACCGAGACCGACAGCCCCGCCGAGCGCCTCTACGGCGGCGCCGGATGGACCCGCGCCGGAGTCATCCCCGACTACGCGGCCGATCCCGCCGGGGTGCTGCGGCCGACGACCCTGTACTACAAGCGGCTCGGGGCGACCGCTCCGACCAGGTGATTGTCAGTGGCAGCCGCTACGGTGCCTGTCATGCCGGACGCCGAAGACGTACGCCGTGTCGCCCTGTCCCTGCCGGACACGACGGAGAAGATCGCCTGGAGCATGCCCACGTTCCGGGTCGCGGGGAAGATGTTCGCCACGCTGCCCGAGGACGAGACCTCCATCGCCGTGCGCTGTCCGAAGGAGGAGCGCGACGAGCTGGTGCTGGCCGAGCCGGGGAAGTTCTGGATCGCCGATCACGAGGCACAGTTCGCGTGGGTGCGCGCCCGCCTCACCGCGATCGAGGACGAGGGCGAACTGCGGGACATCCTCGCCGACTCCTGGCGGCAGGCGGCGCCGTCCGGGCTGCTCGACGCCTATCCGGAGCTGGGCCTGCCCGATCCGCCCAGGGGGTGAGACGGGCGAAAGGGGTGCGCGACCACCGACCCGAGTGCGGTATGGTTTCTGTGCACGTTCGGCCAGGGGAAACCCCAGGTCAGGCGGGCACCGGGACGTGGCGCAGCTTGGTAGCGCACTTGACTGGGGGTCAAGGGGTCGCAGGTTCAAATCCTGTCGTCCCGACCAGCTTCACGCAGGTCGGAGGCCGTTTTCTCAGGGATGAGAAAACGGCCTTTTCCGTATCCACGGGGCGCCCGTCAGGCGACCTGCGGCCCGCCGTACTCGCTCATCGCGTCGATGAGCCAGCGGGCCAGATAGTCGGCGAACGAGGACCGCGGGAGCAGGCGGTACGTCGGGGAGTCGTCGAGCTGCCAGAGCAGCACGGCGATGGGGCCCACCGTGGTCGACACCGCGCGGCCGGGGCCGAAGGCGCGGGGGTGCAGGTCCAGCGGGCAGCCCTTCTCCAGCACCTCCCGGGCGGCCGGTCCGCTCAGCTCCAGTGTGGTGCGGTTCGCGGAGACGTCCACGACCGAGCCGGCAGCGCCGTCGAGGGCCTGCCGTACCTTCGCGGTCACGGTGCCCGCGTCGGCCCGGGACAGCACGAGCCACTCGTCGGGGCCGAGCCACATGATCGTATGGAGGCCCGGGGCGGCGGTGTCGCCGCACCGGCGGGGGAGTGGTGCCCCCAGGGTCCTGCCGATCCGGTCGGCCGCCGCGGACGCGGGGTCGACCCGCACGTTCACCATCGTGACGAACGGCAGCTCGGTCAGGGTGACGCCCCGGGCGCCGCGGACGGCGGCGGCGTCCATCCGCTCCTGAAGGTGGGACAGGGGGCTCGTGCGCAGGGCCACCGGTCCCTCCGTGATCGGTTCAGCCATCTCGCCGGGTCCCTTCGGGGTCGTAGAGGACGAAGTCGGTCACCTCGACCGGCACCAGGGCCTCGCCCACCGGGGCCAGCAGCGTCTGGCCCTTCCTCGCCTGTCCGTCGGCGACGAGGGCGAGGGCGAAGGGACGGCCCAGGGCCGGACTGTGATAGCTGGAGGTGACATGGCCGAGCATCGGCACCGGCACCGTCTCCAGATCGACGTCCGGCGCGACGAGTTGGGTGCCCTCGGGCAGCCGGGTCGTGCGGTCGGCCGGGAGCAGACCGACCAGTTGCTTGCGGTCGGTGCGGGCGGTGTCGGCGCGGGCGAAGGACCGCTTGCCGATGAAGTCCTTCTGCTTGGAGACCACCCAGCTCATCCCCGCGTCCTGCGGGGTGACCGTGCCGTCGGTGTCCTGGCCGACGATGATGTAGCCCTTCTCGGCCCGCAGGACGTGCATCGTCTCGGTGCCGTACGGGGTGATGCCGTGCGGCCGGCCGATCGCGTCCACCTCCTCCCAGACCGCCAGGCCGTACCAGGCGGAGACGTTGATCTCGTAGGCGAGTTCGCCGGAGAAGGAGATCCGGCATATCCGGGCCGGAACGCCGGAGGCCAGGGTCGTCTCGCGGAAGGCCATGAAGGGGAACGCCTCGGCGGACAGGTCCACGTCCGGCGCGAGCTGGGCGACGACCTCGCGCGACTTCGGGCCCACCACGGCGATCGTCGACCACTGTTCGGTCACCGAGGTGCAGTGAACGTCGAGTTCGGGCCACTCGGTCTGCAGCCACTCCTCCAGCCAGTCCAGGACGCCTGCCGCGCCGCCGGTCGTGGTGGTCATGAAGTAGCGGTTGTCGTCGAGGCGCAGGGTCACACCGTCGTCGAAGATCATGCCGTCGGGCTTGCACATGACGCCGTAACGGGCGGTTCCGGCCTTGAGCTTCTTGAAGGCGTTCGTGTAGATCCGGTTGAGGAACTCGCCCGCGTCCGCGCCCCAGATCTCGATCTTGCCGAGGGTGGAGGCGTCCATGAACGCCACCCCCTCCCGGGCCGCCCGGCACTCGCGCGCCACGGCCGCGTCCATGTCCTCACCGGTCTGCGGGTAGTACCGGGGGCGCTTCCACTGCCCGACGTCCTCGAACTCCGCGCCGTGCGCCACATGCCAGGGGTGGATCGACGTGGTCCGCTCCGGATCGAACAGCTCGCCGCGCTCACGCCCGGCCAGGGCGGCGAAGGCGATCGGCGTGTACGGCGCCCGGTAGGCCGTGGTGCCGATCTCTGCGAGCGAACCGCCGAGGGCCTCGGCGATCACCCCGATCGCGTTGACGCCGGACGTCTTGCCCTGGTCGTTCGCCGTACCGAGCGAGGTGTACCGCTTGACGTGCTCGACCCCGCGCATCCCCGCGCCGGTGGAGCGCCAGACGTCGGCGACGGTGACATCACGCTGGAGGTCGACGAAGTGGCCGTCCCAGGTGCCGGGCTCGCCGTCGGAGGCGGACACCAGCCACAGAGCACGCGTCGGGCCGGGGGCGCGCCGCGCGAGCTCGGCCGGTACGGGCACCGGGAACCCTGCCGCCGTCGCCGCCAGCGCTCCGGCCCGTGACCCCTCGGCCAGACAGCCGTCGAGGTCGTACGTCCCCCGGGCCGCCCCCACGACCTGCTGGTCCCGTACGGCTCCCTCCGGCACGAACGCGGCGAGCCCGTCGTCCCAGCGCAGCCGCCCCTGACGCTGGCTGTGCAGATGCACCACAGGGCTCCAGCCACCCGAGACGGCGAGCAGGTCGCAGTCGAACGACTCCGGCTCACCGACGAGTTGGCCTTCGTGGTCGAGGGCCCGCACGGTGACGCCGGTGAGCCTGTGCTCGCCCGCGGTGTCGACGACCGTGCTGCCCGTCAGCACCCGCACCCCGGTCGCCGCGGCCACCTCGGCGGCCCGGTCGGACAGTTCGGGGCGCGCGTCCACGACGACGGCGACGGGGATCCCGGCGGTGTACAGATCGGCGACCGTGTCGTAGGCACTGTCGTTGGTCGTGCTCACCACGGCCCGTGAACCCGGTGCCACGGCATACCGGTTGAGATAGGTGCGCACGGCCCCGGCGAGCATCATCCCGGGCCGGTCGTTGCCCGCGAAGACCAGCGGACGCTCGTGCGCGCCGGTCGCGAGGACCACCTGGCGGGCCCGGATGTGCCACAGCCGCTGCCGCGAGACGCCTTCGGGGGCGGTCGCGCCGAGATGGTCGGTGCGCCGCTGCAGCGCCAGTACGTAGTTGTCGTCGTACGACCCGAAAGCCGTCGTCCGATGCAGTACGACGACCTCGGGCGCCGCGTCGAGCGTCGCGCGCAACTCGTCGGCCCACTCCCCGTCACCGGACTCGGGCTGCTCGTCGACGAGGATCACGCGGGCGCCGGAGGCGGCGGCAGCGGCGGCGGCCGCGAGACCCGCCGGACCGGCGCCGACGACCAGGACGTCGGTGTGGACGTACTTCTTGTCGTAGACGGCGGGATCCGGAGTGGGGTCGAGCCGGCCCATCCCGGAGAGCGTGGTGGCGGACAGGCCGTCGTACAGCTCGACGGTCGTGGCCGGGAGCATGCCCTCCGAGCACGAACCGCCCAGCTGCACCAGGGCGTTGGGTTCCTCCACTCCTGCGGAGACGATGCCGCGCGGGCGGCTCCGGTAGAGCGAGGGGGCGACCTCGACGAGACCGTTCGCCAGCATCGCGGAGGCGAGGGTGTCGCCGGGGTGGCCGGTCAACTCCCGTCCGTCGACGGTGAATCGCAGCAAGGTGCCGCGGTCGACTCGGCTGCCTCGCGGCAGCCGGAAGCGCTGGTCGGTCATCGGGTCCCTCCCGGGCGTTGCTCGTCGGGCCGGTACGAGGTCAACACCTCGTGGGTGGCGGTGTCGCGCAGGACGTTGAACCAGCGGCGGCAGCCGATGCTGTGCATCCACCGTTCCGCGAAGGGGCCCTTGGGGTTGTCGCGGTAGAAGACGTACTCGGCCCACTGCTCGTCGCTGAGATCGGCGGGGGACTCGGGGTGGGGGACATGGGCCTGACCGCCGTAGTGGTACTCGGTCTCGTTCCGCGGTCCGCACCATGGGCAGGTGATCAGCAGCACGGCGTTCTCCTCAATGCCTCAGTGGGCCACGGCCGCGGCGCCGTGCTCGTCGATCAACGCGCCGGTCGTGAAACGGTCGAGGGCGAAGGGAGCGTTCAGCGGATGCGGTTCGCCCGTGGCGATGGTGTGCGCGAAGGTCCAGCCGGCCGCCGGGGTGGCCTTGAAACCGCCCGTCCCCCAGCCGCAGTTGACGTACAGACCCTCGACCGGCGTGCTGCCGATGATCGGTGAGGCGTCCGGAGTGACGTCGACGATGCCGCCCCAGGTGCGCAGCACATGCGCCCGCGCGAAGATCGGGAACAGCTCGATGGCGGCGGCCATCTGCTGCTCGATCACATGGAACGAGCCGCGCTGGCCATAGCCGTTGTACGAGTCGACGCCCGCGCCCATCACGAGCTCGCCCTTGTGGGCCTGGGAGACGTAGACGTGCACGTGGTTCGACATGACGACGGTCGGGTGCACCGGCTCGTGCAGCTCGGAGACCAGCGCCTGCAACGGGTGGGACTGCACGGGCAGCCGTACGCCCGCCCGCTCGGCCAGCACGCTGCTGTGCCCGGCGGCCGCGAGACCGACCCGGCCGGCGTGGATGCGGCCGCGGTTGGTGTCGACGCCCACGACCCGGTCGCCGTCCATGAGGAAGCCGGTGACCTCACAGCCCTGGATCAGGTCCACGCCCAGCTCGTCGGCGCGGCGGGCCAGCGCCCAGGCGACGTGGTCGTGCTTGGCGATGCCGGCCCGGGGCTGGAAGGTGGCGCCGAGCACCGGGTACCGGGTGCGGGACGAGACGTTGAGGATGGGGCAGACCTTGGCGACCTCGTCCGGCTCCAGCCACTCGGCGTCGACCCCGTTGAGGCGGTTGGCGTTGACGCGGCGCACGCCCTCGCGGACGTCCTGCGGGGTGTGCGCGAGGTTGAGGACGCCGCGCTGGCTGAACAGGAAGTCGTACTCCAGCTCCTCCGGGAGCCGCTCCCACAGCTTCAGCGCGTGCTCGTAGATCGCCGCGCTTTCGTCCCACAGGTAGTTGGAGCGGATGATCGTGGTGTTGCGGGCCATGTTGCCGCCCGCGAGCCAGCCCTTCTCCAGGACGGCCACGTTGGTGATGCCGTGGTTCTTGGCGAGGTAGTAGGCGGTGGCCAGACCGTGCCCGCCCGCGCCGACGATGACGACGTCGTACGAGGAACGCGGCTCGGGGTTGCGCCAGAGGAAGTCCGGGTGTTCCGGCAGCGGTTCGGCGGTCATGCCGGGCCTCCGTCGAGGTGCGGGTAGAGCGGGAACGCGGTGGCGAGCTTCTCGACCCGGGCGCTCAGTTCGTCGCCCGGCCGTTCGCCCTTCAGGGCCTCGGCGATGATGTCGGCGACCTCGCGGAACTCCGTCTCGCCGAAGCCGCGGGTGGCCAGGGCGGGCGTACCGATCCGCAGGCCCGACGAGACCATCGGCGGGCGTGGGTCGAAGGGCACGGCGTTGCGGTTGACGGTGATGCCGACGCGGTGCAGCCGGTCCTCGGCCTGCTTCCCGTTGAGCTCGGAGTTCCTCAGGTCCACCAGGACCAGGTGGACTTCGGTGCCGCCGGTCAGCACGGTGATCCCGGCCTCGGCGACGTCGTCGGCCAGCAGCCGGCCGGCGAGGATCTTCGCTCCCCGCAGCGTGCGCCGCTGGCGCTCCTTGAACTCATCCGAGGAAGCCACCTTGAAGGCCACGGCCTTCGCCGCGATCACGTGCTCCAGCGGGCCGCCCTGCTGGCCCGGGAAGACCGCCGAGTTGATCTTCTTGGCCAGGCCGGCCCGGCTGAGGATGACACCGCCGCGCGGGCCGCCGAGGGTCTTGTGGGTGGTGGTCGTGACGATGTCGGCGTACGGCACCGGGCTCGGGTGGAGGCCTGCGGCCACCAGACCGGCGAAGTGGGCCATGTCCACCAGCAGATACGCGCCCACCTCGTCGGCGATCCGGCGGAACTCGGCGAAGTCCAACTGCCGGGGGTAGGCCGACCAGCCCGCGACGATCATCTTGGGCCGGTGGGCGAGGGCGAGCTGTTCGACCTCGTCCATGTCGACGCGCAGGTCGGACTCACGCACGTGGTAGGGCACCACGTTGTACAGCCTGCCGGAGTAGTTGAGGCGCATGCCGTGGGTCAGGTGCCCGCCGTGCGCCAGGTCCAGGCCGAGGATCGTGTCGCCGGGCTTGAGCAGGGCGAACATCGCGGCCGCGTTGGCCTGGGCGCCCGAGTGCGGCTGGACGTTCGCGGCCTCGGCGCCGAAGAGCTCCTTCACCCGGTCGATGGCCAACTGCTCGATGACGTCGACGTGTTCACAGCCGCCGTAGTAGCGGCGGCCCGGGTAGCCCTCGGCATACTTGTTGGTCAGGACCGAGCCCTGGGCCTCCATCACGGCGGCCGGGGCGAAGTTCTCCGAGGCGATCATCTCGAGGGTGGACTGCTGGCGGTGCAGTTCGGCGGCCACGGCGGTGGCGACATCCGGGTCGAGCTCGCTGAGGGGCAGGGAGAGCGTGGAGGCGGGCGTGGTGAGCGACGTACTCGTTGCCATCTGTGCACCATCCTGAGAGCCAGCTAAAGAGCAACTGATATATCAGCCTGTGCGGTAAGGTATGGGAGCTCGCCGCACAGGTCAAGGGGGCATCCATGCAGCAGGTCGCGACCGAGATCGAGGAGCTGTCGCTCGCCGAGCGCGCGTACCGCGCCATCCGGGACCGGCTCGTCATGCTGGAGATCCGGCCCGGCGCGCCGATCAACGAGGAGCAGCTGGGGCAGTCCCTCGGCGTCGGACGCACGCCCGTGCGCGAGGCGCTCAAGCGGCTCCAGTACGAGCGCCTGATCACGACCTACCCCCGCCGCGGCACCTTCGCCACCGAGGTCAACATCACCGACCTGGCGCACATCTCCGAGGTGCGCCAGGAACTGGAACCCCTGGCCGCGGCGCAGGCCGCGCGGCGCGCCACGGCCACCGACCGGGCGAACCTGACGGCCCTGCGGCGCGAACTCGACACCGCCGGCACTCCCGGGCGGGACTCCGCCGAGCTCATGCACCTGGACCTCCAGGTCCACCGAGCCATCTACACCGCCACGCACAACCCCTACCTGGAGGACACCCTCGTCCGCCACGACAATCTGGCGACCCGCATCTGGTGCCTGTTCGTGGACCGGCTCGACGACATGGCCGGCCACGTAGAGGAACACGGACCGCTGATCGAGGCGATCGTCGCCGGTGACGCCGACACGGCGGCGCGGCTCGCCCGCAGCCACGTCGTGGGCTTCGAACAGGCGATCCGCGAGGCGATCTGAGACCGGCGGGTCTCTGCGGAGGCCCCTCCGGGGGTGCGCGGCCGACTCCGGGTGCGAGCCCGTCAGGTTGGGGGCGTACGTTGTCATCCGGCGTCTGTGGGCGGGCAGTTGAGAGGACTACGGAAGTGACGGGAAGTCTGTCTCGTAGGGCGGTGCTGGGCGGCATGGCCGGTGGGGCCGCCCTGTTGGCTGCGGGAGCCGGGTCGGCCGCGGCCGCCGGACCCGTCCGGGAGCCGTATGTCCCGCTGACCGTGGACGGTGGGGGCGGCCCGGAGGGCACGGACCGCGTCCATGTGCTGAAGGTCGGTCCCGACACGGCCCGCACGGTGCTGGTGATGGTCCCGGGGATGTTCGGGGCGGCGAACGACTTCCGGTGGGCGGCCCGGGACCTCGTCGCGGCCGTGCCGGGAGTGCAGGTATGGGCGTTCGACCGGCGGGAGGAGAACCTCGCCGATCGTTCGGGCTTCCGCACCGCCGACCCGGCCGCGTACTACCTCGACGGTCACTACCGTTCGCAGGACCCCGCGGCCTCCGCCTTCGCCGCCGGGTGGGGCCTGACCCGCACGCTGGAGGATCTGCGCGCGGTCGTACGGGCCGCCGCCCGGGGTGGCCGCCGAGTGGTGCTCGGAGGCCACTCATGGGGAGCGACCACCGCGATGGCCTACGCAGCGTGGGACTTCGACGGCTGCCCCGGGTACCGGGACGTGGCCGCCCTGGTGCTGGTCGACGGCGGAGTGCGCGGCGCGTTCGACGGCACGGGGGAGCCGGTCGCCGACTCGCCGGAGCAGGTGAAGGAGCGGCTGGCGGCCATCGAGGGCGGCGCGGTCTTCGACATGACCCTGAGCGCCGTGGGGCTGGGTGACCGGGCGGAGAGCACCCAGATCTGGTACCAGCTCGCGGGCTGGTACGCCCAGCGCGACCCGGACGGCCCCTCGGTCCTGCAGCCCCGCATGCCCGACGCCCTGCGGCCGCCGGTCCAGGTGACCAACGCGGGCCTCCTGGGCACCCTGGTGGACGCCGGCATCGGCTGGCCGAACGACATCAGCGTGCACTCGGGACATCTCGCCGACAGCGGCGAACCGCGCGGCTGGGTCGACGACGGCATCACCCCCATCGACCGGGTCGCCACCGCGTACGCGGGCGGCCCCGAACCGGCCGTATGGGAGTGGTACTGGCCGGCCCGGCTGTCGGTCGACCTCGACGTCACCGACTCCTACGCCGACACCGACACGGCCCGCTCGCTGGGCCTGCGGCTGAAGCACGCCGCAGGCCTCGACGTCCCGCTGTACGCCTTCCAGACGAGCTACGCCAAGGGAACGATCGTCTCGGCGGCCCGCCAGGTCGTGGCCGACTCGCGCATCCCGTACGCGACGTACGGGACGGACAACGGGATGAACCACCTCGACCCGCTGTTCGCCGCCCCGCAGCACAACACGTTCACCCGCACCCTCGCACCGTTCCTCACCGGCCTACTCCCCTGAGGGCGCGGTCTGAGTGACCCCGAGCGCCACCGGGGTGCCGAAGTTCGGAGTGCCGTCGGCGTTCCAGGTGAACTTCTGCGCCCTGGTGGTGCGGTTCATGTCGCAGCCGCCGCTCGCCGAGTTGTTGGCGTGGTAGACGATCCAGTCCTCGGTGCCGTCGGGCGACTTGAAGAAGCCGTTGTGGCCGGGGCCGTACACGCCATTGGCGTCGGACCGCTGGAAGACCGGGTTCGGCGACTTGACCCAGGAGGAGGAGCTGAGCGGATCACCGCCGTTGTAGGTGAGCATCCCCAGCTTGTAGTCGGGTGTGGAGCAGTGGCTGGCCGAGTAGACGATGAACGTCTTCCCGCCCCGCTGAAGCACCTCGGCGCCTTCGTTGACGGCGCCGCCCACCGTTTCCCAGCCGTAGGTGGGCGTGGACAGCACACGCCGGGTGCCGCTCGCGGTCCAGGGGTTCGACAGCGGGCGGATGAACATGGGCTGCGAACCGTTGTAGAAGGTGCCCAACAGATAAAGTTTTCCGTTGAGTTGGAGGATCCCCGGGTCCAGTTCCCAGGTGTTGTCCTGGGTGGGGTCCAGTAGGTCGGCCTTGAAGCTGTAGGGGCCCATGGGGTCCAGTCCGGCGCTCTCCAGCACATGGATGCGCTGGGTGCCGAGGTCGTACGGCTCGCGCCCGGCCGTGTAGTAGAAGTACCACCGCTTCCCGTTGGGCCCGTCGAGCAGATGGAACTCCGGTGCCCACATCGTGCCCGCCCCGTTGGGCCGGGTCAGATTGAAAATCACCTGGTCGGAGGCAGTGGCGAGCCCAGCGAGGGTGCTCGCCCTGCGCATGGTGACCGTCGAGTTCCAGGTCGTGGTGGCGAGGTAGTAGGAGCCGTCGTAGTACGTCAGCCAGGGGTCGGGCCCGTGCTGGGAGAGCGGGTTGGTGAAGGTGCCCGGTCCGGTGCCGCCGCCGGTGAAGGCGGGCAGTCGCCACACCCGGCCGCCGCTTGTGGCGCACGGCAGTTGGACCAGGTTGGTGTTCGGGGCCGACGCACCACCGCTCGGCGCGACGCACTTGCCGGAGCCGACCGACACGAGGTTGAAGGTCCTGTCGGTGCCCGCGACCGTCACCGGGACGAGCCGCCACTGCTGGTTAGTCCCGCCGTGGCAGGGCCACTGGATGATCGCCGCGTTGTCCGCCGTGGAGGCGCCGCTGACGTCGACGCACTGACCGGACCGGGTGGTGATCGTGTACGTGTCGCTCGTAGCGGAGACGGGCGTGAAGGCGATGTTCTGGTCGGCGCCCGACGAGCAGGTGAACGCCCGGAGTTGAGCCCCCGCGGTCGTCGAACCCGCGGGCAGGTCCAGGCAGTTGCCGCCACCCTGGTTCACGGCCGTCGAGGTGAAGGTGACGGCGGCGGACGCGGGCGGTGCGACGAGCAGGGCCGTTGCCAGGACGAGCAGGGCCAGGAGGATTCTGGATCTGGTCACGGGCCGTACACCTTCGCTTCGAGGAGGCCGACTGAGTTGCTGCCGTTGCTCGTGAGCAGCACTCGTAGCCGGGTGGTGTCGGTGGCGGTGAAAGTGACGCTGTCGTACTGGTCCTTGGCCAGCGGATAGCCGCTCGCGCCGGGCACGTCGACGTACGCGCTGCCGTTCCAGTACTGGAGCTTCCAGGAGGCGGGCAGGTCGATGCCCTGGTCGTCGTCGAAGAAGTACACCTCGGCCTTGTTCAGGGTCTTCGCCGTCGGCCAGGTCAGCTCGGCCCACTGCTGGCCCGTCTCCGGCCAGGTGCCCCAGCGCGGGTTGACGGTGTCGTTGGACGAGGGCGGATCGATGCCGTCGTTGACCGCGGCGACACTCTCCCAGGAAGAGGTGTACGACGCCGAAGCCGTCGCCGATGCCGCCTGGTTGGCCGGTGGCCGGCCCCCGCCCCGGTTGAACACCTTGACCTCGGTCAGGCCCGTCCTGGCGCCGGACGCGTTGGTGGCCAGGACACGCACGCGCTGGGCGCTGATCGCCGGGAACCTCACCAGGTTGTAGTTGGCGCGCGGTGCCGCCGGACTCCTCGTCTGGCTCGGGGCGTCCACCCATGAACTGCCGTTGTAGTACTGGACCGTGTACGCCGACGGCGCCCGGTAGGTCGTACTCGCCGGGCGGCTGTCCTTGAAGTACAGGCGCACCTCGTCGAGCGTGCGGGCCGTGCCGAGGTTCAGCTCGTACCAGTCCTGGGCGGCCGATCCGCCGGCGCCCCAGAACGGTTCGTTGGTGGGGTAGCCGTCGACCGCCGCGCCCACCGTGCTGCCGGAGCCGGTGGAGGAGGCGGACACGGTCGCCCCGGCGGCCAGGTTGGTCAGATCGGCGGTGAGGTCGACGCCGGCCTTGGCGAGCATGTCCACCATGCGCGGGCTGTCCTGCACGACCTGGTTCGGCGCCTTGAGCCCGGAGACGGCCGTGTGATGGGTGACCGTGCCGCTCGTGGTGACGTCACCGGTGGCCGGATCCCAGGTGAACGGCACCAGCGAGCCGACCGTGGCCACCCGGTTGCCGTTCACGTAGATCGAGTAGCCCTCCGGGATGCCCGGGTATCGCACCACACCGTCGGCCGGGTCGTCCCAGACGATCGAAAGGTCGGCGCCCCGGTAACGGAGGTTGTTGACCGTGAAGTGGTCCCAGCCGATGTCGATGGGGGAAAGCTCCACCTTGGCGTCGTTGCGCGGCCGCAGTCCCGCCACGTCCTCGATGACGGTCCAGTTGCTGCTGCCGAGGATGTTGTGGTGGATCCAGGAGCGGTAGTCGATGCCGCTGCCGTTCCAGTCCGCCCAGAACTCGTTGGCGTCTGGCCACCGGGTGTCGCCGCCGACGTACTGCGCCCAGGCGTTCCAGTAGAGGAGCTTCTTGTAGTCCGTCGCGTTCATCCAGGAGTTGGGATAGTTGCGCAACACCGAGGAGTAGAGCCGGAACTGGACGGTGGAGTTGATCGTCGAGAAGTTGTTGGAGCCGGGCTCATCCGCGTCGGCGGCCGCCTTCTTGTCGGCCTGGTTGGCCGTGTAGAACGGGAAGACCGGGTACTGGGCGGGGTCGTCGTACAGCCGCAACGCCTGCTTGTACGTGGCCGTGTTGGGGACCGCGCCGACCGAGAACGGGTAGTAGTTGTTGATCTCCTTCCAGGGCACCCACTCGTTGGTCGACTTCAGCCGGTGCTCGAACAGCTGCCTGTTGGGGTTCCACAGCACGTTGACGATGGCGTCCTTGATCTGGTTCGCCAGCGTGCGCATCTCCGCCGCCTTGGCGGTGTTGCCGGTCGCCTCGTAGGCCTGCGCGGCGGCGAGGGCACCGCTGTACTGGTAGGCGGACTCGGCGCGGTCCATGTTCCCGGGCTTCCAGTGGAAGGAGACCGCGTCGGCGTCGTTGCCGGTCAGGGCGCCCCAGTCGTACTCGATCAGCTTGTTGTTGTCGTGGTCGTAGTAGGCGAGCTGTCCCTTCACGTCGCCCTCGGCGTAGTGGGCGAGCTGGGCGGCGATGGCCGGCTGGCCGCCGTGGATCTGGTAGCTCTTCCACGCCGCCTCGGCGATGTACTGGGTGTAGCTGTTGGACCAGTTCTCCGGGTCACCCGGGTTGTCGAGGAAGCGCCCGCCCTTGGACACCTGGCCGACGCTGAGCCAGTCCCCGTACGCGTAGGCCGGGTTGCGCAGGTACTTGAGGTCGTCGATGTGCATCGGCTGGGTCAGCGCGATCGCGTTGTTGTAGCCGAGGACGCCCTCGGTGGAGGTCGGGAACTGGAAGGTCTGCCCGGGGATGTCGGCGTCGAGGTTGTTGAAGCGCATCAGCCACCAGCGGTAGTAGATGTTCTTCTTGATCGCCGGCTCCGGTACGTCGATGTAGGGCACGTTCTGTGCCCACCACAGGTTGTAGGCCCGTACATGGGTCGCGAAGGCGGTCGCGGGGGAGTAGCCCGCGTAGGCCTGGTATTCGCTGAGCGACTCGGGGATCTCGTCGGTGACGAAGCCCATGACCACCTTGGTGGTCACCGTGGCCCCGGCCGCGATCGTCACCGACCGGTTGAGGCCGCCGCCGGACGCGCTGAAACCGTCGCCGGTGAGCCGGGGCCGGATGGTGGTGAGGTTGTTGTAGGCGTTGACCTGGCCGGTCAGTTCGCTGCCGGTGCCCGTGGTGGCGTACGGCGAGGTCGCCCGCAGTTGCAGGGTGGTCGGGCTACTGCCGTTGTTCTTGATCGAAAGGTTCGTCACGGCGACGTTGTTGTCGGTGATGAACTTGGTCTGCTCGACCGAGACCGAGCCGCTGGTGTGGACGCTCCTCCAGTGGCTGGGCGTCTGACGGCGTTGGGAGACCTGTTCGGTGAAGGTGCCCGGGGTGATCGCGACCGTGTAGGCGCTGTTGTCGTTGATGCTCTCCCAGTAGGCGACCTTGCCGGCGAAGCCGAGCCGGGCCGGGTCGTGCTCCTTCATGAAGAGCGCCCGTCCGCGGCTCATCAGCCAGGGTCCGGACGGGTCGTCACCGGTGCGGGCCAGCAGCCGGTCCATCCAGAAGTCGGTGCCCGAGCTCTCCGCGTCGTAGATGGCCCGCATCATGTCGCCGGTGGTCTGGGCGACGGGCGGGGCGGGGATCGCGGGCCCGGTGAAGGCGGGGAACCCGATGGTCTGCGCGGCCCGGGCGGGAGCCGCGAGGGAGACCGAACACAGGAGGAGGGTCAGGATCACGATGATGCGCTGGGGGACGGTCCCGGTTCGTCTTCGCGGCGCAGTTCGTCTTCGCATCGGATGCTCCCCTTTGCTGAAACGACCTAAAAGGTTTTCGCAACGTAGGAGCGAGCTGATGGAGTGTCAAGAGAGGTCGCTGATGGCGGAGTTCGGCGACCGTATGGTTCAGGACAGATGAGCCGTGGATCCCCGGATCACCACCCGGCACGGCAGCGTCTCCACCCCCGAGCGGGGAATGCCGTCGATCGCACCGAACAGTGCCTGGGCGGCCGCCCGCCCGACCTGCTCCAGGTTCATGTCGACGCTCGTCAGCGGCGGCCGGGAGGCCGAGGTCAGGACCTGCCAGTTGTCGAAGCCCATGACCGCCACGTCCTCCGGTACCCGCTGCCCGCGCTCCCGCAGGACCTCGATGACCCCGCGCGCGATCTGGTCGCTGCCGCACAGCACCGCGTCCACGTCGGCGTGCCGCTCCAGCAGCATCGCGGTGGCGGCCCGACCCCACCCCTCCGACCACTCCGCGAACCGCGGTTCGCCGACGAAGTCCAGCCCCGCGCCCGCCAGCGCCGCCCGGGCGCCGTCCGCCCGGTCCCGCGCGGCGAGGTAACCCGGGTCGCCGGTGATGTGCGCGATCCGGGTGCGGCCGCAGGCCAGCAGGTGCTCGACCGCGATCCGGCCCGCGTCCACGTTGTCGGGCACGATCGACAGATCCGCCGGGTCGTCCGAGGGGGCGTACGCGTACACGACGGGAACCGGCAGGTCGCGGCCCAGGGAGGGGCGTGGATCGGTCCGGCTGCCCACCACGATCAGCCCGTCGACCCGGCGCCCGAGCAGCGCGCGCACATGGTGCTGCTCGCGGATGGTGTCACCGCGGGCGTCGCACAGGAACACCGCGACCTCGCCCGCGCCGAAGGCGTCCTCGGCGCCCATGAGGATCGGGATGCTGAATCTGCCCTCGAGGTCGCTGGTGAGCAGTCCGACGGTGCCGGTCCGCCCGGCGAGCAGTCCCCGGGCCAGCTGGTTGGGCCGGAACGACAGCCGCTCCGCCGCCTCGATCACCCGCTGCCGGGTCTCGGCACGCACCTGGCTGCGGCCGTTGAGGGCCTTGGACGCCGTGGCCACCGAGACGCCGGCGAGCCGGGCGACGTCGGTGAGGGTGGCGGTGTGCGAACGAGCGGGGCCGGGGGCGGGTGTCATGCGGGGTCTCCTGTCTCGCGTCGCGCACTCTCAACCGTACGCGAGAATTTTCGCCCGCCCACCTGAACTCGTTGTTCTGCGCGGGGGATTGACGGGCAGTGAGCTCGGTTCTAGCTTGACGAAAGCCTTTTCGGCTCGTTTCTTCCGGGTGCTCGTCACGTAGGGGGATCGTCATGGGGAGCCCGTTCGGATCGCGTGGACCCGTCCGCCGACTCGTCACCGCCGCAGTCGCCCTGGCCGCCACCGTCGGCCTGGCCACGGCCTGCGGATCGGGGGACGACGACTCCGGCGGCGGGGGAGGGGGTACAGCGGACGCGAAGGGGGTCGACGACGGCGCCACGCTGACGATGTGGACCCGTGCGGCGACCCGCCCGCAGAGCGAGGCCCTGGTCAAGGCGTACAACGCCCACCACAAGAACAGGATCGAACTGACCGTCGTCCCCACCGACGACTACCAGGCCAAGGTGGGCGCGGCCGCCGGTTCCAAGGACCTCCCCGACCTGTTCGCCTCCGACGTGGTGTTCGTCCCCAACTACACCTCCAGCGGGCTCTTCGCCGACCTCACCGACCGCATCGACGCGCTGCCCTTCGCGGACGACCTCGCCCAGTCGCACATCAAGGCGGGCACGTACGAGGGCAAGAAGTACGTCGTCCCGCACACCCTCGACCTCTCGGTGCTCTTCTACAACAAGGACCTCTACCGTCGGGCGAAACTCGACCCCGACAAGCCGCCCACCACTCTGGCCGAATGGGACCGGCAGGCACGGGCCGTGGACAAGCTGGGCGGTGGCGTCAACGGCACCTTCTTCGGCGGCAACTGCGGCGGTTGCGGCGTCTTCACCTGGTGGCCGTCGATCTGGGCCGCCGGCGATGAGGTACTGAACAAGGACGGCACCGAGGCCGCCCTGGCCTCCGACACCGCCGAGAAGGTCTACGACACCTACCGCGGCTGGGTCCAGGACGACATCGTGGCCCCCGGCGCCCGCGACGAGACCGGTGTGACCTGGACCGGAGTCTTCCCGAAGGGCAAGGTCGGCGTGATGCCCATGCCGTCGACGACGCTGGGCCTGATGCCCAAGGACCTCGACCTCGGCGTCGCCCCCATCCCCGGACCCGACGGCGGCAAGTCGACCTTCGTCGGCGGCGACGCCATCGGCATCTCCGCCACCAGTGACAAGGCTGACCAGGCCTGGAACTTCCTCGCCTGGTCCGTGGGCGACGAGGCACAGGTCGACGTGGTCGCCGCGCACAAGGACGTGGTGGCCCGCACCGACCTCGCCTCCAACAAGTACTCCAAGGCCGACCCGCGCCTGGTCACCATCAACCAGCTGGTGGCGGACGGCCGTACCCCTTACGCCCTGAAGTTCGGTCAGACCTTCAACGACCCCAACGGGCCCTGGCTGACGCTGATGCGCGACGCCGTCTTCGGTGACGCGGCGAAGGTCGAGAAGGACAACGAGGCCGTCACCGCCTCACTGGGTGACTGACCGTGCCCCAGGGCTTACGGCTGAGGAGGGACATGCAGGTGCAGTCGCCGGACCGGGAGGCGGTCGTACCCCCGGTCCGGACGGAACGCCATCACCGCCGCCTGTGGCACTCCCGCACCCTTCAGGGCCTCGGATACGCCACCCCGACAGCCGCGTTCGTCGCCGTCTTCTTCGTCCTGCCCCTTCTCCTCGTCGGCCGGATGTCGCTCCACGACTGGCCGTTGCTCGCCGGCGACCGGGGCGGGAACACCCCGGAGAACTACACGGACGTCACTGACAGCACCCTGTTCTGGCCCGCGGTCCGCTTCACGCTCCTCTACACGGGGATCGTCACCGTCGTCCTCCTCGGCCTCGCGCTGCTCCTCGCGCTGCTGGTGCAGGAGTCCCGCCCCGGCACCGGCTTCTTCCGCACGGTCTACTTCCTGCCGGGCGCCCTCGGGCTCGCCTCCGCGTCCCTCCTCTTCTGGGGCATGTACAGCCCCACCACCGGCCCGCTCAGCCGCCCCCTGGAGAAACTCGGTCTGGTCGACGGCCCGGTGTCCTTTCTCGGCACGCCGAACTCCGCACTGCTGTCGACGGTGTTCCTCGTCGTCTGGAAGTTCGCCGGCTTCTACATGCTGATCCTGCTCGTCGGCCTCCAGCGCATCCCGCACGAGGTGTACGAGGCGGCGCGCATGGACGGTGCGAGCCGCGGCCAGATCTTCCGCTCCATCACCCTGCCGTTGCTGCGGCCGTCCCTCGCCCTGTCCCTGCTGCTGTGCGTGACCGGATCGCTGCTCGCCTTCGACCAGTTCTTCGTCCTGACCAAGGGCGGCCCGGACAACAGCACGGTGACGGTGGTGCAGTTGATCTACCGGGAGGCGTTCCAGCGGCTCGACCTCGGTACCGCGGCGGCCCTCTCGATCATCGTGCTGGCCGCGCTGCTCCTCCTCAACGCCCTGCAGTTCCGCGGTCTGCGGCACGCCGACGAATCATGAAGGGGGACCGCACCGTGCGCACCCGGGCTCTCGGACAGACGCCGTACTACGTCGTCGCCTCCGGCCTCGCCGTCATCTTCCTCTTCCCGCTGCTCTGGAACGCCTGGGCCTCCGTCAGCGCCCAGCCCGGCACCGCCCAGGAGTCCGGCTACGGCCTCGGCAACTACCGCACACTCCTCGACTACGACGCCGGACTGTGGCGCTACCTCCTCAACTCGACCGTCGTCTCGGCCCTCACGGTCGCGCTCACCCTCGGAGTGTCGCTCCTCGGCGGTTACGCCTTCGCGCGGTTCAGCTTCCCCGGCAAGAACCTGCTGTTCCTGCTGACGCTGGCCATCCTCATGGTCCCGTACGCCACCCTCCTGATCCCCCTCTACGTCCTCCTCGGCCGCCTGCACCTCCAGAACTCCCTGCTCGGGCTGAGCCTGGTGCTGGCCATGTTCCAACTCCCGTTCGCCACCTTCATGATGCGGATCTCCTTCGAGGCGGTCCCCCGCGAACTGGAGGAGTCGGCCCTCGTCGACGGCTGCGGCACCGCGGGCGCCCTGCGCCGGGTGCTGCTCCCGGCGGTGCGGCCGGGACTGATCACGGTGGGCCTCTTCGCCTTCCTCGCGGCCTGGAACGACTTCATCGCCCCGCTGATCCTCATCTCCGACAGCGAGAAGGCGCCCCTGCCGCTGGCCGTGGCGAATCTGCGCCAACAGAGCATGGGCGCTGTCGACTACGGCGCCACCGAGGCGGGCGTGGTGGTGCTCGCCGTGCCCTGTCTCCTCGTTTTCCTGCTTCTGCAACGGCATTACGTGCGCGGGTTCATGTCGGGTGCCCTGAAGGGATGACGCGTTGAAGTCGACGTCGAAGGCGAACACGGACCTTGTCGTACCGGTCGCACCGAGTCGCGGTCGGCTACGGCCGCTCGGCCTCGACGAGGTCCGGATCACGGGCGGCTTCTGGGCCCGGCGCAGGGAGGTCAACGCCACCGCCACCCTCGACCACTGCCGCGACTGGATGGAACGCGTCGGCTGGACCGGCAACTTCGGCGCACCCGTGGAGCAGCGGCGGGGACGGGAGTTCGCCGACTCCGACGTCTACAAACTGCTCGAAGCGATGGCCTGGACAGGCACCGGCTCCGACACGGTCACCGAGACGATCGCCTCCGCCCAGGAACCCGACGGCTACCTCAACACCGCCTTCGGCCGCCCCGGCCAGCAGCCCCGCTACAGCGACCTCGAATGGGGCCACGAGCTGTACTGCTACGGCCACTTGATCCAGGCGGGCGTGGCGCAGATCCGCACCCGTGGCGAGGGCGAGCTGGCGAAGATCGCCCAACGGGCCGCCGACCACGTGTGCGCCACCTTCGGCCCCGGCGGCATCGACGGTGTGTGCGGGCACCCCGAGATCGAGACCGCCCTGGTCGAACTGGCCCGGGCGACCGGCGAACAGCGCTACCTCGACCAGGCGGCACTCTTCATCGACCGCCGAGGCCGAGGCACGCTCGCCGACGGCGAGTTCGGCCGCGCCTACTACCAGGACGACCTGCCCGTCCGGCAGGCCACCGTCCTGCGCGGCCACGCCGTCCGTGCCCTCTACCTCGCGGCCGGTGCCGTGGACGTCGCCGTGGAGACGGGGGACGAGGACCTCCTCGCGGCCGTCGTACGGCAGTGGGAGACCACGGTCGCCCGACGCACCTACCTGACCGGCGGCATGGGCTCCCACCACCGCGACGAGTCCTTCGGCGACGACTTCGTCCTCCCACCCGACCGCGCGTACGCGGAGACCTGCGCCGCCGTCGCCTCCGTGATGCTCAGCTGGCGCCTCCTGCTCGCCACCGGCGAACCACGCTTCGCCGACCTCGCCGAGCGGACCCTGTTCAACGTCGTCGCGACCGCACCCTCCGAGGACGGCCGCTCCTTCTTCTACGCCAACACCCTGCACCGCCGCCGACGCGGCACCGTGCCGGCGGCTGACGCCGTGAGCCCACGTGCCGAATCGGGCCTGCGTGCCCCCTGGTTCGCGGTGTCCTGCTGCCCGACCAACGTGGCCCGCACCCTGGCCCTGCTGCCCGCGTATCTGGCGTCCGTCGACGACCACGGCATCCAGCTCCACCAGTACGCGGACGCCGAGATCTCCGTCGACGGGATCGCCCTGCGCGTCCGCACCGACTACCCGTCGGACGGGACCGTGACCGTACGGATCGCCCGGTCCCCGGACCATCCATGGACCCTGTCCCTGCGCGTCCCGACGTGGACGGAGGGCGCCACGGCCCTGCTGGTCGACGCGGACGGAACCCGCCGCACCGTCGCCCCGGGCACGGCGACGGTCACTCGCGTCTTCCGCCCCGGCGACGAGATCCGGCTCGAACTGCCCGTCGTCCCGCGCTGGATCGGGCCGGACCCCCGCATCGACGCGGTACGCGGTACGGTCGCCGTCCAGCGCGGCCCCCTGGTGTACTGCGCCGAGTCGGTGGACCTGCCGGACGGACGGGACGTCGACGCCGTACGGGTGGACACCACCGCCGAGCCGGTGGACGGGCCGGGCGGCACGGTCGTGGCGCCGGGTGAACTCGCCGAGCCGCACGACGAGGCATGGCCGTACCGGCCGCCGGAACAGGGAGAGGTGCTCACTGTGGAGCGGCAGGGGATCGTGCTGGTGCCGTACAACTCCTGGGCGAACCGCGGTCCGTCGACGATGCGGGTGTGGCTGCCCACCACCGGGCGCTGACGAGCGTGTACCTGAACCGTTCACCCGCTGCTGGCGTCGCCGTCCAGGTCGGTGCACTGCCGCAGCACCCGCAGTTCGTCACCCTCGACCCGCATCTCGTACAGCTTCCCGCGCGCGTTCTCGAAAGGGCGGTGGAGGATCATCATCAGCCGGCCGTCGAAGGTCCGAAACAGCATCCCGTGCCCGCTGTCGTCCCGGACCAGCGGCCGGCGCTGTTCCCAAGGGCCGTTCAGCTCACCGGACTTGGAGACGGCGTAGGTCTGCACGTAACCGCCGCTGACGGTGCCGTCCGCACCGGCCGTGTTCTTCTCGTACGTCGACCACAGCATGAGGAGGGCGCCGTCAGGGGTGCGGTGGAGCTGCGGGCCGTCGGTGACGTAGGGCGCGAGCTGGTGCGGTACGCCCGCGGGGATCTGCTCACCGAGCCAGAACGCGTCCGAGCCCTTGAACAGAAAGACGGGCTCGCCGACCGTCCCGGTCAGATCGGGAGCCAGCCGGACGGCTTCCATCGTCCCGTCGACGGTCTGCAGCCACTCGTGCGCGTACACCATCCAGGGCTGCCCGGCCGGATCGACGTAGAGCGTGCCGTCGAGGGTCATGAGGCGCGCGGGCGGAGTGGGCCCGGAGGGGTCGACGACGGTGAAGGGGCCGAGCAGCGAGTCGGACACCGCGGTGATCGTGCCGCGCGCGTGGTTGGGCAGCTGGAAGGGCGTGCCCCACCGCCCGGCCGGTGGCACCGGCAGCACCCGGCCCTCGTCGTGCAGCGTGGTGAACAGGTAGTACCTGCCACCCCACGCGTGCACCTCCGGCGCCCACCCGCCGTCCCGCGCCCAGATCCCCTCCTGCTCATCCGTCCGGAACACGACGACCGGCCGCGCCCAGTCCCGCAGATCCCGACTGCGGTAGACCATCGTCCCGACGCCCTCCACCCCCGACACGGAAGGTTCGTTGGAGGTGTAGAGGTAGTACGTCCGCGTCTCGGCGTCGGCGACGACGAACGGATCGTGCAACGGCATCTCGGGCAGCCGCAGGGGCTCGGTCTCGGTCACGGCTGCACGATACGTGGCCGTCCTGATCAGCCGTCGAACTGGAAGCGGACCGTCATCTCGACCCTCACGTCGTCCCCCGCACCGAGCCCCTCCGGCCCCCGCACCGCGTTCTTCAGCGGCAGCAGATAGCCGCCGTCCTTCGGGAACAGCGACGTCGTGAAGGTGATTTCGCCGATCCGGGCCTCGACCGGGATGACGCCCCAGCCGTACGTGGCCATCCGGGCCACCTCATCGATGTCGGCGGACTCCTGATCGGGCACCGGGACGAAGTAGTAGGGCGCCGGACCGCGCCATTCGACCACCCGGCCGGTGAAGGTGAGCTGCATCGGGCCCCCGTTGCGCGGAAGACGTCAGGACCCGTTGTACCGCGCCGCGATGTCCGTGAGATAGCCGCGCAGCAGGATCTTGGTCTCCTCGAGCAGCGCCGCGTCCCCCTTCGTTTCCCGGCGGAAGGCCTCCTGGGCGAGGGCGTCGGCGGCGAGGATCGCGGCGTGGCAGACGCGGGCGAGGGTCTCGTCGTCCTCGGCGAGCCGCAGGGCGAGCAGGATGCGGCGGATCCCGTCGGCCATCCTGCGCTTGTGCTCGCGGTCCGCGGTCCGGGTCCGCTCGGTCAGTCCGCTGCCGAACCACAGGGCACGGAAGCCGTGTTCGGTACGGTAGATCTCCGCGTACGCGTCGACGAGGACGCCGACCGGATCCTCCCAGCGCTCGGCGGCAGCGGCCTCGACGAGCGCGTCCATCGCCGCTTCCAGCTTGGCGAAGTAACCGGCCGCGAGCGCGTCGATGATCGCCCCGCGGTCAGGCAGGTACTGGTACAGCGAGCCGACCGACACCCGCGCCTCGGACGCGATCCGGGTCGTGGTGAGCGACTCGACGCCTTCCTCGACCAGGATGCGCTCCGCGGCTTCCAGAACCCTGGCCAACCGGGCCCGGCTGCGGGCCTGTTGGGGAGTACGGCGCAGGGCGCCGACCCATGCGGCCGGCTCGGCGTCCGGGGTGGGCTCAGTCACGGGACGCCCTTCGCTCGTTCACCTGACGACCTCCGAACGTGAACGTGACTTTGTTTCAGGTTTAGGTTAGCGTCGCGCGCATGACCGACTCAAGCCCGGTGCTGAGCGAGGAGCGGACCGCCGTGGCGGACGCCTGCCGCCGTCTGGGGGCCGAGGGCCTGCTCATCGGTACGGCGGGCAATGTCAGCCTACGCGTCGAGGACCACGTGGCGATCACCGCGACCGGCGCCGTCCTGGCCGAGCTCACCGCGGACCAGGTGACCGTGGTGGACCTCGACGGAGAGATCGTGGCCGGCGGCCTGCTGCCCACCTCGGAGCTCGACCTGCACCTGGGCGTCTACCGCCGGTACGGCACCGCCGCCGTCGTGCACACCCACGCCCCGATGGCCACCGCGCTCTCCCTCGTCCTCGACGAACTGCCCTGCATCCATTACCAGTTGCTGGCCCTCGGTGGCACCGTCCGGGTCGCACCGTACGCCACCTTCGGCACCCCGGAACTCGCGGAGTCGGTCCTCACCGCGCTGGAGGGGCGCGGTGCGGCCCTGATGGCCAACCACGGCGCGGTCACCCACGCCCCGACCCTCGACAAGGCGGTCGAGCACGCGCTGCTCCTGGAGTGGGCCTGCGGTGTCTACCAGCGCGCGGCCGCCCTCGGACAGCCCCGCTTCCTCGACGAACAGCAGCAGATCGCGGTGATCGAGGCCGCCCTCGCCCGCAACTACGGCACCACGCAATCCGCACAGGAGGGGAACCGATGAAGGCACAGAACGTCGTCACCATGGGTGTGCACGTGCTGGACGTGCTGGTACGGCCGGTCGAGGAGATACCCGAGGGCCAGGGCGCGACCCTGGTCGAGGACATCCGCATGACCGCCGCCGGCACGGCCGCGGGCACCGCACTCACCCTCGCCAAACTGGGCGCGTCGGTGCGCACCGCCGGGGCGATCGGCACCGACCCGACGGGCGACCTGCTCACGCAACTGCTCGACAAGGCGGGCATCGACACCGGGCTGCTCGTCCGCCGTGTCGACACATCCACCTCCGCGACGGTCCTGCCCATCCGCCCCAACGGTGACCGCCCCACCCTCCACCTGCTCGGCGCCAACATCACCTACGGCCTCGACGACGTGCCCTGGGACGCGGTCGCCGAGGCGACCCACCTCCATCTCGGCGGCCCCGAGCTGATCGGCGCCGAGGTCGCCGCCCGCATCCTGGCGCACGCCAAGGACCACGGCGTCACCACCTCGGTGGACCTCCTCGCGCCGGGTGAACTCGGCACCTTCGACCAGATCGAACCGCTGCTGCCGTACGTCGACTTCCTGCTCCCCAACGAGGACCAGGTCCTCGGCTTCAGCGAGGAGGACGACCTGGTGACCGGCGCGAAGAAGTTCCTGGCCGGGGGAGTGGGCCTGGTCGCGGTCACCCGTGGCGGCGACGGCGCCCTCCTGGTCACCGCCGAGGGCACGGAGACCATCCCCGCCTTCGAGGTGGAGGTCGTCGACACCACCGGCTGCGGCGACGCCTTCTCGGCGGGCTTCCTGCGCGGGATGGGCCTGGACCGCACGCCACGCGAGGCGGCGATCCTGGGCAGCGCCGCGGCGGCGCTGGTGGCGCAGGGACTGGGCAGCGACCATGGCGACTTCGACCTGGCGGAGGCCGACGAGTTCTCCATGACGAGCAAGACCCGCGCATAGGCCGCACCCATACGTTGCGGTCCGCGAGGGGTGCGGAATGGGCATGGGGCGCCCGGTGTTGCGGCAGCATCGAGTCCGTACCGCGCCACCGCACTCCTGGGAGTACCCATGCCCCGCTCCGAAGCCCGCGTCGCCACCGACCGCCCGCACCGCTACGCCAAACAGCTCGCCTCGCACCTCGGGCGTCGCAGCCAGACCACGTGGGACGAGGACAGCGGTGAGGGCAGCCTGCTCTTCCAGAACGGAGGCAAGGGCTCCCTCACCGCCACCGAAGGCGCGCTGCTGCTGACGCTGGAGACGGAGTCCGAACACCTCGATCTCCTGGAGGGCGTCGTCGGCAGCCACCTGGTCCGCTTCGGCAGCAAGGACGAACTCGTCGTCGAGTGGACGCGGGGCAGCGGTGAGCCCGGCACCACGCAGCGCAAGGAGACCGACTGACGGGTGACCTCAGATCGCGCATCCCACGTGGGCCAGCGCCTGCTTGAGCAGCACCCCGTGACCGCCGGGCATCTCACTCTCCACCGCCGGTGACAGGGCCTCCTGCGGGCTGAACCACACCAGGTCCAGGGCGTCCTGGCGGGGCTGGCAGTCGCCGCTCACCGGGACCACGTAGACGAGGGACACCGCGTGCTGGCGCGGGTCGTGGTAGGGCGTGACCCCCTGGGTGGGGAAGTACTCCGCCACCGTGAAGGGCTGGAGGGAGGGCGGGATCCGGGGCAGGGCGACAGGTCCCAGATCCTTCTCCAGGTGGCGCAACAGGGCGTCCCGGACCCGCTCGTGGTGCAGGACGCGGCCGGAGACCAGCGTCCGGCTGACCGTTCCGTCGGGTCCGATGCGCAGCAGCAGGCCGACGCTGGTGACTTCGCCGCTGTCGTCGACGCGCACGGGCACGGCCTCGACGTACAGGATGGGCATCCGGGCGCGGGCCTGCTCGAGATCGTCGGCGCTCAGCCAGCCGGGCGTGGTATCGGTCAAGTCAGACATTGCTAGATCATACTTTCCGGGGACGGCGGGCGCTCAGTCGCGCTCGCCTGGTGGGACGGGGGACGGGGCGGGAAGTCCGTAGAGGCGGCGGGCGTTGTCCCCGCTCGCCCAGGCCGCGACGCGCAACGCGTCCGGCAGGCTCAGCTCGTCGGCGTCCACCCGCTCCTGGAGCAGTGCGGTCAGCCCGTGCCGGAACGACAACGCGCCGAGCAGATGGAATTCGGCCACTCCGTACGCGTCGGAGCTGTACAGCAGCTTGCGGAACGGAGTGATCTCCAGCGCCTCCGCCAGGATCGCCCGGGACCGTGCGGGGCCGACGTAGTGCAGGGTGAGGCCCACGTCGAGGTACACCTGCTCGAACACCGCGGCCAGATAGGCGGCCTGCCGCTGATACGGCCAGCAGTGCAGCAGCAGGACCGGGATGGTGCCCGCGGTCAGGTGCAGCCAGTCCGTGAGGAGGGTCGGGTCCACGCGGTGCATACGGATGTCGCTGTCGCCGAACCCGGTGTGCAGCTGGAGGGGCAGCCCGAGGTCCACGGCGGTCCACAGCAGATGCCGTACGAGAACCGGATCGGCCAGTCGTCCACCGTGCGCGAGCCAGTCGGCGGCGGCACGAGTGACCTCCGCGTCCGAGGGGCGCGCCGGGTCCAGGTCGAAGCCGGTGCGGTAGGCGGCGACCGACTTCACGGCCACCACACCCGGCCGTCCCACGGCCTCCAGAGCGGCCGCGCGGAACTCGTCCGCGTACGCGTCCGGCTCCACGCCGCGCGCCGCCACCGCCTCCGCGACACCCTCCAGCCGCACGATCTCGTACGCCGTCCCGCCCGCGGCCTCGGCCAGCTCCGCCGGTGTGGTGAGACGTTCCGGCGCGTAGCCGGTGTCCACGCAGAACACGTCCGTGCCCGCGGCGGTCAGAAAACGCCGGTTGACCTCCTGCGGGCCGAGTTCCGCGCGGCGGGTCAGGTAGGCGTCGGGCGGCGCGTGGCGCGGGAGGTCCAGCAGGGGTGCGCAGTGCCGGCGGACCGCCACACCGACGGGGCTGTCGAAGGAGGAGATCCCCGGCCAGGCCGCGCCCTCGGTGAGCAGCGACTCGAAGCCCGTCCGGTCGAGGCCGTCGACGACGACCCCGTGGCAGTGGTGGTCCACCAGCCGGACGGCGGCGAGGGCCTCGTGGACGCGTCCGCTCATGCTCAGTACTTCCAGCGGTACGCCGCCGCGATCTGCTCGTCGTCCAGCTCGGCCACGGAATCGCTCTCTCCGAAGCGCACGGCGACCACGGCGTCGGCGAGGACCGGGCCCAGCGCGGCCCGCAGCTGTTCGTCGGCGCCGAACGCCCTGACCGCCTGGGAGAGGGAGGTCGGCAGCCGGCGCACGCCCAGGGCGGTGGCCCGGTCGGCGGCGAGCAGGGCCGGATCGCCGGTGATCTCCCTGGGGAGCGGCATGGCCGAGGTCAGACCGTCGAGCCCGGCGGCGATCAGACCGGTGAACGCGAGATACGGGTTCGCGGCCAGGTCGACCGGCTTCAGCTCCAGGTTCGCGGCCCGGCCGGTCCGGCCCGCCGTGCCGGTGACGATCCGGACGGCTGCCTCCCGGGTTTCGCGGCCCCAGGCGGTGAACACGCCCGCCCACTGGGAGGGTTTGAGACGCAGATAGCTGGCCGGGCTCGGCGCGGTCAGCGCCGTGAGCGCGTGCAGATGGGCGAGGACGCCCGCGATGAACGACTCGGCCTCGGGCGTCATGCCGTACCGGCCCTTGCCGCCCGAGTGCAGGTTCACGCCCTCGCGCCAGGCGGAGAGATGGAGATGGCCGCCGTTGCCGACGCCCTCCGCGAAGACCGCGGGAGCGAAGGAGACGACCAGCCCGTGCCGCTGGGACACCGCCCGGATCGTCTGCCGTACGAGGACGCTGACGTCGGCCGCCGCCACCGGGTCCAGGGCAGCCGTCGAGATCTCGAACTGCCCGGCGGCGTACTCGGGATGGAGCTGCTCGACCTCGATGTCCTGCTCGTCGCAGGCCGCCAGCAGGTCGGCCGCGTAGTCGCCGAGCTCGACCTGCCGGGTGGCGCCGTACGCCGGTCCCGACACGGCGGGCACGAAGTCTCCGTCCGCCGCCGGGCCCCGGCCCACCGCCCACTCGATCTCGACGCCGGCCTTGAAGGTGATGCCGTGCCGCTCGGCGGCCTCGGTGACGATCCGCCTGAGGGCCGTGCGGGAGCAGCCCGGGTGCCGCTCGCCCTCCTGCGTGATCCGGTCGACCGGCGCCCAGGCCCAGCCGGGCTGCCCGGCCAGCGCCACCAGCCGGTCGAGGTCGGGATAGAGGCGCAGATCGCCGTCGGGGGAGCCGAGGGTGTCGGTCGTGACGATGGAGTCGTTCGCCAGGAACGTGTCGAACACCGGCGACATGCCCACGCCCCAGGCCGCGGCGGAGGCCAGCTTCGCCGTCGGGATCGTCTTCACCCGGCAGATGCCCGCGGTGTCGACGTAGGCCAGGACCACGCCGCGTACGCCCTTCTCGGCCAGCTCGTCGCTCAGTTCGGTGGCCCGGTCCACGTCACCGGGTCGGCCGCCGGGAACGGGGTCGGCAAGGGTGGTCATACGTCCTCCACGACGGGCTCGGCCGGATCGGATCCCGCGTCAGGGTTTCACGGCCACTCCGCCGAACTGCGGTACCACGACCGGGGAGTCGGACTCGGCACGCCACTGCGAGCAGGAGACCAGGCCCGGTTCGAGGAGGTCGAGTCCCTCGAAGAACATGGCGATGTCGTCGCCGCTGCGGGCCGTGATCGGCGGAGTGGCGTTCTCGTTCCAGAACTTCATGGCCGGGATCTGGCCCTCGCCGCCGAGATCGGCGTCGAACGTGGGGTGCGTCAGGGCCAGATGGCTGCCGGCGGGCATCGCGGCCATGACCTCCCGCGCGATCCGCCGGGCCTCCTCGGTGTCGAGGACGAAGTTGAGGATGCCGAGCATCATCACCGCGACCGGCTTGCTCAGGTCCAGGGTGTGCGCGGCGCGTTCGAGGATCGCGGCCGGGTCGTGGACGTCGGCGTCGATGTAGTCCGTGATGCCCTCGGGGGTGCTGGTCAGCAGGGTGCGGGCGTGGACCAGCACGATCGGGTCGTTGTCCACGTAGACGATCCGCGCGTCGGGGGCGATGCGCTGGGCGATCTCGTGGGTGTTGTCCACCGTGGGCAGCCCGGTGCCGATGTCGAGGAACTGCCGTATGCCCTGCTCCTCGGTGAGGAAGCGCACCGAGCGGCCCAGGAACCAGCGGTCCGCGCGGGCGACCTCCTGGATGATCGGGAACATCCCGGCGACATGATCGCCGACCCGCTGGTCGACCTCGTAGTTGTCCTTGCCGCCGATCCAGTAGTTCCACACGCGCGCGTTGTGCGCCACACCTGTGTTCAGCCTCGCCGACGCACCCGACGGGGTGTGGCTCTCGCTCACGACTGTGCTCCTTCTCGTGCCTGCGGCCGTTGCCGCCATTGTGCCGCCCGATGATCAGCTTGTCCCGGAAACGGCGACTCGAACGCCCCCTCCGACGGCCGACTCAGCGCTCCCGCCCCGCGTGCCCGTTCTGCCAGGCCCAGGCCGCGATCTCCACGCGGTTCCGTGCGGCCAGTTTGAGCTGGACGCTGGAGAGGTGGGTCTTGACCGTGGAGAGGGAGACGTACAGCTCGGCGGCGATCTCGGCATTCGTACGGCCGAGGGCGACCCGGCGGACCACGTCGAGCTCACGGTCCGTCAGGGGCTCGGTGACCGGAGCGGGGCGGGGCGCGCTGACCGGCTCCGGCGCCGGGTCCGCCGTGACGTGCCGGAGCAGGCGGACGGTGACCGAGGGGGAGACCAGTGAGTCGCCGGCCGCGGCGGCCCGGACCGCCTCGGCGAGGAGCGTGGGCCCGGAGTCCTTCAGCAGGAACCCGCAGGCACCGCCGCGCAGCGCGCCGTAGACGTACTCGTCGAGATCGAAGGTGGTGACCACGACCACGCGCAACGGATCGGTGACGTCGGGCCCCGCCAGCAGCCGCGTCGCCTCCAGTCCGTCGAGCTTCGGCATCCGGATGTCCAGCAGACACACGTCGGGCCGCACCTCCCTGGCCAGCCGCACCGCTGTCTCCCCGTCGGCGGCCTCGGCGACCACGGTGATGTCCGGCTGCGCGTCCAGGAAGAAACGGAAACCGGTACGGACCATGTCCTGGTCGTCGGCGATCAGCACGCGGATGGGCGCTGTCGGCGGGGTGGGGCTCGTCATGGGGCGATCATGCCTCAGGGAGCGGAAGGGGCGGAGCGGCTGTGGATGGGGGCGGTCCCTGGCGGGGGAAGTGACTCCACTCTCACCCGCGGACCCCTGCGCCCGCCTCGGCCGAACGGCCATGGTCTCCGGGCCCGGCACGGCGGCGCCTCGACCGTTCGGCCGATCCCGTGCGCGGCGGCCGCACATACGGTGAGCGGCATGAAGTCCGTATCTGTCCGGGGCTGCGCGGGCGGCGCCGGTGTCGGCGCGCTGTTCGCGGCCGTGTTCGTCGACGTGGCCTACTCGAGCGGGGGTGACGGTCCCTCCTGGCCTCCGGCCGCGACCCTGCTGCTCGGCGGCGTCGCCGTGCTGTGGCCGGCCGCCCGGCACCCCCGGTGGCTCACCCCACAGCTGCGCACCACCGTGCCGGCCGTCGCCTCCCTGGTCTGCACGGTGGACTCGGTGGCGCGCTCGGGCGCCCTGTTCGGTCCGGGCGAGCTGGCGATCCTGCTGTGCCTGCTGTTCGTCGCCGTGCGGCACTGCCCGCGCCACTGGGTCGTGGCCTGTGCCGCGCTCGACGGGTGCGCCGTGCTGGCGCTTCCGGTACGGCCCTTTCTGGGCGAGCTGGACACCATGCTGGGGTTCATGCTGATCGGGCTCCTCCTGGTCGGCCTCACGATCGCGTTCGCGGCGTACCTGCGCTCGCAGGACTACCGGCGGACCGTCGCCGTCGGCGAGACCCGGCGGGCCGAACGCCTGGCCATCGCCGCCGACCTGCACGACTTCGTGGCCCACCATGTGACCGGCATCCTGGTGCAGACCCAGGTGGCCCGCATGATGGCGGACACCGGCACCGAGGAACTCGACCCCGTCCTCGCGGGTATCGAGCGTGCCGCGACCGAGGCGCTGGCGTCGATCCGCCGCACGGTCGGCGTCCTGCGCGACACCGACGACGCGGCCGACCGCCGTCCGGTGGGCGACCTCGCGGGTGTCGCCGATCTCATCGAGGGCTTCGCGAGCCCCGTCCAGAGGGCCACCCTGCAGCGCGAGACCGCGGTGCCCGACGACCTTCCGCACGAGGTGCAGGCGGCCGCCTTCCGGGTGGTGCAGGAGGCCCTGACCAACGTACGGCGGCACGCGGGCGACGCCACCCAGGTCACCGTCGGGCTGCGCTACGACCGGGCCCGCCTCCAGGTGTCCGTGTCCGACGACGGGCGCGGCGGCAGCCAGTTGCCCGCGGCGGCGCACGGGGGCGGCTTCGGTCTCGTCGGCCTGAAGGAGCGAGTGACCGCACTCGGCGGGGAACTGCACGCGGGGCCGCGGGCGGAGTACGGGTGGGAGGTGCGGGCGGACTTTCCCGGGTGACGTGGCGGCCTTTCCGGGGTGGTGCGGGTGGGCTGTCCTGGGGTTGTGGCGGTCGCGGGTGACGCGCGGTCGACCCGTCCGACGTGGCCACCGTCGGGACCAGCGGTGCTTCCTGGGGTGTCGGGCGGTGGTCTGTCCCCGGGGGCCTTTCTGGGCTGCTGCCGGGTGGGCTGTCGCGGGCGGGGTCGGGATCTTTTCGGGTGGCGCAGGTGGTCTGCCGCGGGGGGCGCGGTCGAGCCGTGTGACGAGGCCGCCGTGGAGACCAGCGGTGCTTTCCGGGTGGCGGGCGGTGGTCTGTCCCCGGGGCGTGGGGGCCTTTGTGGGCTGCTGCGGGTGCTCTCGCGGGCGGGGTCGGGGTCATTTCGGGTGGCGCAGGTGGTCTGCCGCGGGGGCGCGCGGTCGAGCCGTGTGACGAGGCCGCCGTGGAGACCAGCGGTGCTTTCCGGGTGGCGGGCGGTGGTCTGTCCCCGGGGCGTAGGGGCTTTTCCAAGTTGCTGCGGCGGGCTGGCGCAAGGTGGCGTGGTGGTCCGGTGTGAGGCGATGCGGTGCCGAGTGACGCGGGCGGTCTTTCCCGGGTGAGGGGACGGGTTGTTCAATGGGGCTGCACAGGAGAGGAGCCGTCCGTGTCCCCTGCCCCCGTGCCGCCGGTCGGCGCACGCATCCGGCAGGCGCGTCTGGAGCGCGGCCTGGGCCTGCGCGCCCTGGCCCGCGAGGTCGGCGTCTCCGCGAGCCTGGTCTCCCAGATAGAGACCGGGAAGAGCCAGCCCTCGGTCAGCACCCTGTACGCCATCACCACCGCTCTCGGTATCTCCGTCGAATCCCTCTTCGAAGTGCGGGAGACCGCCGCCGTCGTGCACGCTCTGGCGGCCTTCGCGGCCGACCCCGGCCGACGTATCGGTCCCCTGGTCACACCCGGTGAGCGTGACGTGCTGGAACTGGACTCCGGCGTCGTGTGGGAGCGGCTCGGGCACGTCCCCGGCACGGACGTCGACTTCCTGCTCGTCACCTACCGGCCCGGCGGCTCCTCCTCCGGTTCGGGCGGCCTGATGCGGCACGCGGGCACGGAGTACGGCTATCTGACCTCCGGCGAACTCGTCCTCACCCTCGGCTTCGACGAGCAGGTCCTGCACCCCGGTGACGCCGTCAGCTTCGAGTCCACGACCCCCCACCGTTACCGCAACGACGGCGAGGAACCGGCCGTGGGCGTCTGGTTCGTGTCGAGCCAAACCGTTCAGTGACGCTTGACACTCCTCGCGGACGGTCGTTGACTCGACGGTGGGGGTGGTCGCGATGGCGATCCGCACTTACGGCCCCAATGCCGTCGACTGGGAAGAGCGCGTCGACCTGGACCGGCTGCGCAGACAGCGTCTGGCCCGGCTCCACGACACACTGAACCGCTCCGAACTGGGAGCCGTGCTCAGCTTCGACTTCGCCAACATCCGCTACATGACCGCCACCCACATCGGCACCTGGGCGATGGACAAGCTGATCCGCTTCGCCCTGCTGGTCCGCGGCGGCGAACCGATCGTCTGGGACTTCGGCTCCGCGGCCCGCCACCACCAGCTCTACAACCCGTGGCTCGACCACAGCGACGGCAAGGGCGGCCCGCCCACCGGAGCCCGCGCGGGCATCTCCACTCTGCGGGGCGCCTTCCACCCGGACGCCGGCATCGCCGAGGACGTCGCCGCGAAGATCGCCACCGAGCTCCGCGCCCACGGTCTCGCCGGCGAACCGCTCGGCATCGACGTCGCCGAGATGCCGGTCCTGGCCGCCCTGCGCGCCGAGGGCATCGACGTCGTCGACGGGCAGCAGGTCTTCCTGGAGGCCCGCCGCATCAAGACCGGCGACGAGATCTCCCTGCTCGCCCAGGCCTGCGCGATGGTCGACGCGGCCTACGAGGAGCTGTACGGCTACCTCCGCCCAGGAGTCCGCGAGAACGAGTGCGTCGGACTGGTCAGCAAAGTCCTCTACGACCTCGGCAGCGAGTACGTCGAAGGTGTCAACGCCATCTCCGGGGAACGCTGTTCACCCCACCCGCATGTCTACAGCGACCGCCTGATCCGGCCCGGGGACCCCGCCTTCTTCGACATCCTGCACAGCCACCTCGGCTACCGCACCTGCTACTACCGCACCTTCGCCGTGGGCAGCGCCTCCCGTGCCCAGCGCGACGCCTACGTCCGCTGCCGTGCCTACATGGACGAGGCGATCTCCCTGGTCCGGCCGGGCGCCACCACCGCCGACGTCGTGCGGGTCTGGCCGCGTGCCGAGGAGTTCGGCTTCGCCGACGAGACCGCCGCGTTCGCCCTCCAGTACGGCCACGGGGTGGGCCTGTCGATCTGGGAGAAGCCCATCTTCAGCCGCCTGGTCTCCCTCGACCACCCCGAAGTCCTCGAGGAGGGCATGGTGTTCGCCCTGGAGACCTACTGGCCCGCCGCCGACGGCTGGTCCGCCGCCCGGATCGAGGAGGAGCTGGTCGTCACCGCCGACGGCTGCGAGGTCATCACCAAGTTCCCGGCCGAGGAGCTGCTGGTGGCCGGCCGCAAGTACTGGACGGTGGGCGGCGAGCTCAACACCGCCCGGGAGGCGCAGTCCCACCTGAACACGGGAACCACCGATGGACACCGCTGAACTCCTCGCGTCGTACGAGCAGATGGCCCTCATCCGCCGTACGGAGAAGGCAGCCCACGACCTGTTCCTCCAGGGCCTCGTCAAGGGCACCACCCACCTCGCCGCCGGTCACGAGGCGATCGCGGTCGGCGCGAGCGCCGCCCTGCGCGACGACGACTACGTCTTCGCGACCTACCGCGGCCACCACCACGCGATGGCCCGGGGCGCCACCCCCGAGGAGTGCCTGGCCGAACTCATGAGCAGAGCAACGGGGTTGTGCAGGGCCAAGGGCGGATCCATGCACCTCACCAAGGCCGACGCCAACATGCTCGGGTCCTACGCCATCGTCGGCGCCCACCTCCCGATGGCGGTCGGCGCCGCCTGGTCCGCCCGGCTGCGCGGTACCGGACAGCTCGCGGTCGCCTTCTTCGGGGACGGCGCCACCAACATCGGCTCCTTCCACGAGGCGCTGAACCTCGCCGCCGTATGGAAGCTGCCCGTGCTGTTCGTCTGCGAGAACAACCTGTACATGGAGTACACGCGGATCTCCGACGTCACGGCGGTGCCCCGGCCGGCCGCCGACCGGGCGCCCGCGTACGGCATCCCCGGTGAGGTCGTCGACGGCAACGACGTCGTCTCCGTCCAGGAGGCGGTGGCACGGCTGGCGCGGCGGGCCCGGGCCGGAGACGGGCCCGCCGTGCTGGAGGCCGAGACTTACCGCCACTTCGGACACAGCCGGGCCGACCCGGCGACCTACCGCCCGGCCGAGGAGGTCGAACGCTGGCTCAAGCACGACCCGCTCGACATCGCACGCGGGCGGCTGATCGAGGCCGGGGTGCCCGAGGAGACGGTCACCGCCGCCGACGAGCGCGCACAGACAGTCGTACGGCAGGCGATCGAGGCCGCGAAGAGCGCGCCGCCGCCGGATCCGCGGGAGGCGTTCACCGATGTGTGGGCGGACGGAGGTGCGGCATGGCGGACGTGATCACGTACCGGGAGGCGGTCGCCGAGGGCATCGCGCGGGAGATGCGACGCGATCCGTCCGTCGTCTGCCTGGGCGAGGACATCGGCGAGGCCGGCGGGGTGTTCAAGACGACGGCCGGGCTGCTGAAGGAGTTCGGGCGGGGGCGGGTGTGGGACACGCCGATCTCCGAACAGGCCATCGTGGGCGCGGCGATGGGTGCCGCGATGACCGGGATGCGGCCCGTCGCGGAGATCATGTTCTCCGACTTTTTGGCCTGTTGTTGGGACTACCTCGCCAACGAGATACCCAAGGTGCGTTACATGACGGGCGGCCAGGTCACCGTGCCCCTCGTCGTTCGCACCGCCAACGGCGGCGGGCTCGGTTTCGGCGCGCAGCACTCGCAGGCCACCGAGAACTGGGCGCTGACCGTCCCCGGGCTGAAGATCGCGGCGCCTTCCACCCCCGCCGACGTCGTGGGGATGATGGCGGCGGCGATCCGCAGTGACGACCCGGTCGTCTTCTTCGAGCACAAGGGGCTGCTGGCCACGAAGGGGCCGCCCCCGCCGCCGGACCATGTGGTCGAGCTGGGGCGTGCCGCCGTCGTCCGTGAGGGCGCCGACGTGACGCTGGTCGCGCTCGCCTCGATGGTGCCGGTCGCGCTCACGGCCTCCGAAAGGCTCGCCCAGGAGGGCATCGGCGTCGAGGTCGTCGACCTGCGCTCACTCGTGCCGCTCGACATGGCCACCGTCCTCGCCTCGCTCGGCCGGACCTCCCGGCTGGTCACCGTCGAGGAGAACCCGTACCAGGGCGGCTGGGGCGCCACGCTCGTCTCCGTCGTCGCCGACGAGGGTTTCGCTCTGCTGGACGCGCCGGTGCGGCGGGTTGCGGCGGAGTGTGTGCCGCTGCCGTTCGCGGACGTGCTGGAGGAGCAGGTCATCCCCACCGTCGACAAGGTCGTGGCGGCCGTCAGGAGCCTGGCCGCGTACTGAACACCCCCTAGGAGGAAGCGCGATGACCCATCGGATACTCCTTCGTGCCGGACACGTGCTCTCGATGGACCCCGCGGTCGGGGACCTGCCCCAGGGTGACGTCCTCATCGAGGACGGGAAGATCGCGGCCGTGGACCGCGAGATCGGCGCGGACGCCGAAGTCCTCGACATGACCGGCCGCATCGTGATCCCCGGCTTCGTCGACACCCACCGCCACACCTGGGAGGCCTCGATCCGGAACGTGGCGCCCGACGCCACCCTCGACGACTACTTCGTCGACATCCTGGACACCTTCGCGCCCCTGTACACGCCCGAGGACGTGTACGCGGCCAACCTCGCGGGCGCACTGGAGTGCCTGAACGCCGGCATCACCACGCTCGTCGACTGGTCCCACATCAACAACACGCCCGAGCACCCGGACGCGGCGATCCGGGCCCTCACCGAGACCGGCATCCGCGCCCAGTACGCCTACGGCAGCGCCAACACCTCCCTCGCCGACTACTGGTTCGAGAGCAAGATCGCGATCCCGGGCGAGGACGTACGCCGTGTCCGCACCGAGTACTTCGCCTCGGACGGCGGCCTGCTCACCCTGGCCCTCGCCACCCGCGGCCCCGGCTTCTGCGTCAACGACGTCGTCACCTCGGAGTGGTCCCTCGCCCGAGAGCTGGACATCCCGATCACCGTGCACGTGGCCATGGGACGGCTCGCCGGCCGCTTCGGGATGGTCAAGCAGCTCCACGACCTCGGACTGCTCGGCCCCGACACCACCTACGTCCACTGCTGCTACTTCAGCGAGGAGGAGTGGCGGCTGGTCGCCGACAGCGGCGGTACGGTCTCCATCGCGCCGCAGGTGGAGACGCAGATGGGGCACGGCTGGCCGCCGGTGATGAAGGCGATCGAGCACGGACTGCGCCCCTCGCTCAGCATCGACGTCGTCACCACCGTGCCCGGCGACATGTTCACCCAGATCCGCGCGGCCTTCGCCGCCGAGCGCGCCCGCGTCAACGCGGCGAGCTGGCAGGCCGACGTCCCGGTCCCCGACACGATGTTGACAGCACGTCAGATGCTGGAGATCGCCACCCGCAACGGCGCGCATGTCGCCGGCCTGGAGGACCGCACCGGCTCCCTCACCCCGGGCAAGCGCGCCGACGTCGTCGCGATCGACGCAACCGCCCTGAACGTGGCCCCGGTTCACGACGCCGCCGCGGCCGTCGCGCTGAGCGCCGACGTGTCCAACGTGGAGACGGTCATCGTCGACGGCGTCGTCCGCAAACGAGACGGCAGGCTCATGGCCGACGTGGCGCGTGCCCGGCGCCTGGTCGAGGAGTCCCGTGACCGGCTGCTGGCCGCGAAGGAGGCCCGGGCGTGACGCGACACCTGGTGCGCCGGGCCGCCGACGTGCCGGAGCCGTCGTACGACGAACACGGCTACCGGCGCCGGGAGTTGGTCGGGGAGGGCGACGGCAGCTCGCACACCGGTTTCGGGATGTGCGAGCTGCGGCCCGAGGGCGCGGTCGCGGCCCATGTGCACTCGTACGAGGAAAGCTTCCACGTCCTCGACGGGACCGTGGTCCTCGATGTGCCCGAGGGGTCGTATCTCCTGGAGGAGGGGGACTACGGTCTCCTCCCGACCGGGGTCCCGCACGCGTGGCGCGGCGCCGGGGACACCGTCGCCCGCTGGGCCGACATGCTCGCGCCGGTGCCGCGGGCCCGGTACGGGTACGACACCCAGGCGGTCCCGGCGTGGCCCGCGCGCCCGCCCGTCCGTGTCGACGTCCGTGATCCGCGCACCCGGTCCCTCGGTCACTTCGAGCCCGCCCAGATGGACCCCGGCAAGCAGTCCCAGGACCTGCTCGCGGTGTCGGCGAGCATGCGGACCGCGCTTCTCGTCTACAGCGGAATCACGGTGAAGATGATGGTCGACAGCGATCTCGGCGCGGTGGCCTCGACGATGTTCATGGTGCAGTACGCGCCCGACGGCGTCGCGGGCACCCACGACCATCCCTTCGAGGAGACGTATCTGTTCCTCGAGGGCGAGGTGGACGCGGTCTTCGACGGTGCGCGGCACCGGCTCGGTCCGGGCGACTGCGCCTGGGCGGGCGCCGGTTGTGTGCACGGCTTCTCCAACGCCGGTGACGGGCCGCTGCGTTGGCTGGAGACCCAGGCCCCGCAGCCGCCGGCGCGGCACTCGTACCGCTTCACGCGGGACTGGGACTACCTGAGGGAGGCTTCCCGATGAGCGGCGTGGTGGTGATCGGCGGAACCTCGGGTATCGGCAGGGAGTTCGCCCGGGTGCGGGCCGAGCGCGGCGACGAGGTGGTGATCACCGGCCGCGATGCCCACCGCACCGGCACCGCGGCCAAGGAGATCGGCGCCCGGGGGCTCGCCCTGGACCTCGCGCGCCCGAAGGAGATCTCCGACGCGCTGGGGGACGTCGGGACCGTGGACCACCTGGTCGTCGCGGGCGTCTCCCGGGACGAGAACCGGGTGAGCGCGTACGACATCGACGCCGCCGTCCACCTCGTCACGCTCAAGCTCGTCGGCTACACCGCCGTCGTGCACGCGCTGCGGTCCCGGCTGCACGACGACAGCGCCATCGTGCTGTTCGGCGGACAGGCCAAGGAGCGGCCCTACCCGGGTGCGACGACGGTGGCGACCGTCAATGCCGGGGTGACCGGGCTGATGCACACCCTCGCCGTCGAACTCGCGCCCGTCCGGGTCAACGCGATCCACCCCGGAGTCGTGGGCGACAGCCCCCACTGGGGGGCCAAACCCGAGCAGGTCCTGGCGGAAGTGCGGACCAGGACCCCGACCGGACGGCTCGCGACCGTGGCGGACGTGGTGGACGCCGTGGACTTCCTGCTGCGCAACGGCTCCGTCAACGCGGTGGGGTTGAGCGTGGACGGGGGGTGGCTGCTGGGATGAGCGGTCGGCCCGCGGGCTCAGCGCTTGATGCCGACCGCCCCGTACAGCGATACGGGATCGCCGTCCTCCCGCGCGTCCGGACGCCACCGTGACAGGGAGACGATCCCCGGCTCCAGCACCTCGAGTCCCTTGAAGAGACGGCTCACTTCGTCGTGCGAGCGGGCCACCAGGGTCACCCCGCTCGCCGTGTACGCCGCGATGCCCGCGTTCACCTTCTCCGGATCGAAGTCCGCCGTCATCGCCGACAGCACCAGACAACTGCCCGGCGCCAGCGCGCCGACCAGCGTGTCCACCAGTTCCTGGGCGCCGTCCTCGTCGGAGATGAAATGCAGCAGCGCGACCAGCGACAGCGCGACGGGCTGCTCGAAGTCCAGGACGGCGGAGGCCCCTTGGATGATCCGCTGCGGCTCGCGGGCGTCGGCCTGGAGGTAGTGCGTCGCCCCCTCCGGCGTGCCGTGCAGCAGAGCCTCCGCGTGGGCGAGGACGATCGGGTCGTTGTCGACGTACACCACGCGCGCGTCCGGTACCGCGGACTGGGCGATCTGGTGGAGGTTGGGCTCGGTGGGGATGCCGGAGCCGATGTCGAGGAACTGGCGGATTCCCGCTTCCCGTACGGCGACCCGCGTGGCCCGCTCCATGAACCGGCGGTTGGCGCGTGCCTGCCGGGGCGCGTCCCCCTGTGCCGTGATCCGTTGTCCGAGCTCCTCGTCGACCGGGTAGTTGTCCTTCCCGCCGAGGAACCAGTCGTACACCCGGGCCGGATGCGGCCTGCTCGTGTCGATCCGCCGGCCGGCCGACTCGATCCCGGTCACACAAACTCCTCTGCTCGACTGGATGTGCGAGCAGTTTGCCACGGCCCCCGGCGGGCCGGAGGGTCTCTTCGGCCGGCTCGTCGGGGATGGCCGAACAGGCATGGCCGACGGGCGGAAACCCGTCGGCCATGGCCCGTCGTCCGCTGTGGCTACGGCCTGAGCGGGTCGTGCCCCAGCGTCATCAACCGGTGCCTGCGCACGGTCTTCTCGGCCTCGGGCTCGTTCTCCACGTCGACCTCGGCGGTGACGGTGTCCACGACCTCGTACATCACCTCGATGTCGTCGTCGGTCAGGTCCGTGCGCCGCTTCTGCAGGATCGCGAGGACATGCTGCCCGGTCGGCTCACCCGCGTGCTCCGGCAGCGGCTCCGCCGACTCGTCGGCGTCGCTCACCCGCAGCCAGGCGGCCAGTTCCTGCGAGGTCATGTTCACCACGCGGTGGAAGTCCTCCCACAGCGCGTCGAGTTCGAGGGTGTCGGTCATCGCATGCGCCTTTCGGTGGTGCTTGGGGGCAGGTCAGTCCCGGGGCCAGTTCTCGGCCTCGAACATCCAGCGCTGCTTCTCCAGCTCCGCGGTGATGCCGATCAGCAGATCCTGCGTGACCGGATCGGCCTTCTCGGTGGCCTCGATGCGCTCGCGCAGCCGGCCGATGGCCGCCTCCAGCGCCTCCACGATCAACCGGACGACCTCGTCGTCCCGGATCCAGCCGGGCTTCGAGCCGGGCAGCGTATAGGCCGCGGCGACCGTCTCCGGCCGCCCGTCGGGCGGCAGGCCCAGAGCCGAGGCGCGCTCCGCCACCGTGTCGGAGAACGAGCGGGCCGTCGACACCACCTCGTCCAGCTGGAGGTGGATGGACCGGAAACGGGGGCCCACGATGTTCCAGTGCGCCTGCTTCCCGATCAGCGACAGGCCGAGCAGATCCACCAGAGTGCTCTGCAGGGCCTCACCGACCACCTCGCGGGCGGATTCGGGCAGGGTGCTCCTCACCACAGTCATACCGTGCTCCTCCTTCTGGCATGGTCAATGCCGTCACGGAGCAGCGCGTCGCGCTCCTGCTCGCAGGTTCCGCCCCACACGCCCGAGGTCTGCCCACCGCTGAGCGCCATGTCGAGGCACTCCAGGGTGACCGGGCAACGGGCACACACACGCTTCGCCGCTGCGATGTCCCGCAGCGCGGGTCCTTGTGTGCCCACAGGGAAGAACAGCTCAGGGTCCTCTCCCACGCAGGCCGCTCGACGCAACCACTCCATGGGGGCGCGGGTGCCCAGGGCGTACTCGTGCAAACAGCGATGTCTCAGCGTGTGAGCAGGGCGTCGATGATGTCCGCACGTGCGCGAAGACCGCCGCCCTGGCGGCAGCGCGCCAACAGGACCACTCGGCGAGACGGCACTTACCAGAGCGCCTACCTGCACCTACCATCGGTCTCCGCATGGACACGATGACGCTCTGGCACATTTCCGGTTGGGGGTTCGCCGCGCTCGCCGCCGCGGCGGTGCTCGTCGGCTTCTCCAAGACGGCCGTGAGCGGTGCCAACACGGTCAGTCTCGCGATCTTCGCCGCCGTGCTGCCCGCCCGCGCCTCCACCGGCGCCCTCCTGCCGATCCTGATCGCCGGGGACGTGCTCGCGGTGCTCACCTACCGACGGCACGCCCACTGGCCCACACTCTGGCGCCTGTTCCCGGCGGTCGCGGTCGGCGTGGTCGCGGGCACGCTGTTCCTGCGATGGGCGGACGACGGGATCGTACGGACGTCGATCGGCGCGATCCTGCTGTTCATGGCCGGAGTGACGCTGTGGCGCCGTCGGGCGGCCGGCGCGGCGGAGGAACCCGACGCGGTCGCCACCCGGACGGGCCGTGTCAAGGCCCGTTCCTACGGCGTCCTCGGCGGCTTCACCACCATGGTCGCCAACGCCGGTGGCCCGGTGATGTCGATGTACCTGCTGTCCGCGGGCTTCCGCAAACTCGGCTTCCTCGGCACCTCGGCGTTCTTCTTCCTGATCGTCAACGTCTCCAAGGTGCCCTTCAGCGTCGGCCTCGGCCTGATCGACGGTCACTCGCTGCTGCTCGACCTCGCCCTCGTGGCGTTCGTCGTGCCCGGTGCCTTCCTCGGCAAATGGGCCGTGAACCGGATCAACCAGAAGCTCTTCGAACAGTTGGTGATCGCGGCGACGATCGTGGGCGGCGTACAGCTACTGGTCCACTGACCTGCCCAGCAGCCCGGGCAGGTCCGCGAAGGACTCGATCACGTGGTCGGGCCTGCCGTCGGCGGAGCGGTGGGTCTCCGGGAGGTACTTGCCGGTCTTCACGAGCACCCCGGTGAGTCCGGCGCGCTGCGCGGCGAGCACGTCCGACTCGATGTCGTCCCCCACCATCAGCGCCTCGTCCGCCCCGACCCCGAGCCGTGCGAGCGCCGCCTCGAAGAACGCGGGTGACGGCTTGCCGGTGACCTCGGCCTCGGTCCGGGCGGCCTTCTCCAGCCCGGCCAGGAAGGCCCCGGAGTCGAGCTGGAGCCCGTCGTCGGTACGCCAGTACAGATTGCGGTGCATCGCCACCAGCCGGGCCCCGCGCTGGAGGTGCGCGAAGGCCTGGTTGAGCGCCGGGTAGCCGAACTCGGGCCCGGCACCGCCGAGGACGACGACATCGACGTCCCCGGATTCACCTTCGACGAGTGTGACGCCCGCGAGATCATCGGTGATGTCCCCGCTGTTCAGCAGCGTGCAGCGCGCGCCGGGACAGCGCTCGGCCAGATACGCGGCGGTGACCGCGGGCGCGGTGAGAATGTCCTGCGCCGTCACGGCGAATCCGGCTCCCTCCAGCACCGAGGCGATCGACGCCCGCGTGCGCGAGGTCGTATTGGTCACCAGCGCGACGCCGAAGCCGGCTTCCCGAACCTCCCGCAACGCTGCCACCGCCCCCGGCAGCGGCTCCCACGACACGGTGAGAACCCCGTCGATGTCGATCAGGACTGCACGCACGGATGCCATGCCCGGACGATAACCACGGACGGGCGGCAGCGCCTGTCGTCGTGCGTCTCGCCTGCCCTGCGGGAGGTCGACCGCCGCCGGCCGAAGCCGCATACCCGACGTGCCGACTTCCGCCCCTGACCTCGTACGCTACCCGCCATGTCCCCCCACATCCTGATCCTCGGCGGCACCACCGAGGCCCGCGAACTGGCCGCCGCGCTCACGGCGCGGCCGGGAGTTCGCGTCACCACCTCGCTCGCGGGGCGGGTGACCCGGCCGGGCGCGGTCGCGGGGGAGGTGCGGATCGGGGGGTTCGGCGGAGCGGCGGGGCTTGCCGACTGGATACGGCAGGAGCACGTCGACGCCCTGGTCGACGCCACACATCCCTTCGCCCGTGCGATCACCGCCCATGCGGCGCGGGCAGCCGCGGCGACCGACGTGCCCTCCGTGGTGCTGCGCCGCCCGGGCTGGCACCCCGGACCGGGGGACCGCTGGCATCCGGTCGACTCCCTCGACGAGGCCGCCGAACTGCTGCCGAGCCTCGGACGGCGAGTGTTCCTGACCACCGGCCGCATGGAGCTCGCCGCCTTCGCCCACCTCACCGAACTGCACTTCGTCGTACGGTCGGTGGAGCTGCCCGAGCCGCCCATGCCACCGCACACCGAAGTCCTCCTGGCCCGTGGCCCGTTCACGCCGGCCGACGAGTCGACACTCCTCTGCGATCACTGCATCGACGTCCTGGTGACCAAGGACAGCGGGGGAGCGGCCACGTCCGCCAAGCTCACGGCCGCCCGCGAACTGGCCCTGCCCGTAGTGGTCGTACGCCGCCCGCCCCTCCCGGACGGGGTGACATCCGTGCCGGACGTGGCGGGAGTCCAGCGGTGGCTGGACCTCGACTCGCCGTGACGGAGTCTGCGAGCCTGTCCACACTCAGGCGGTGGTGCTGCCCGCCAACTCCCGCTCCTGCTGCGGCAGTCCGTTGCTCAGGTCCTCCACCAGGAGCCGCTTCGCGATCGTGTCCACCGCTGCCCTGAGGTCCGTCCCCGAGGGGCGGCCGATGTCCTGCTGCACCCGGTCCGCCAGCCAGTTGCCCCACGCCGTGCCGATGACCCGGGCCTCGCGCGCGCCCGCCGCGGTGTGCGAGAGGAGGGTGCCGTCGCGGGTCAGATAGCCCTCCTCGACCATCCGGTCGAACACCGGCAGCAGCACCTCCGGCGGCAGACGGCGGCGCGCGGCGATCATGCCGAGGCTCGCGTGGCCGACCATCCGCGTGTGCAGTTCCACCTGCATCACGGCCCAGGCCCCGGCGATATCGAGCCGGGTGGCGGAATCCGTCATGATCCCGCGCGCGGTGTCCAGGTTCGTACCGCCGATGATCTTCCCGACCGTGGCCTCCAGCACCCGCTGCGAGTCCGCGCCGGACGGTGACGCGAACCCCTCACCCATGTCGGTCGAACCGGCCCGCGCGCTGTCGCGCAGCTCGACCTGCTTGAGGAACAGGGCGACGACGAAGCCGAGCGCGGCGACCGGCACGGTCCACAGGAAGACGGTCCGGATCGTGTCGGCGTACGCGTCGATGATGGGCGCGGAGACGGCCGGAGGCAGCCGGTGCAGCCCCTCCGGACTGGTCGCCGCCCTGGTCACGGCGTCCGCGGCCGGCCCGCCGCCCACCCGCACGGCGGAGGCGATGCCGTCCTGGAGGTTCGGGGTCAGGGAGTTGGTGTAGATCGTCCCGAAGACCGCGGTGCCGAAGGAACTGCCCAACGTACGGAAGAAGGTGACGCCGGAGGTCGCGGTGCCGAGGTCGGCGTACTCGACGGTGTTCTGCACGGCGATCGTCAGGACCTGCATGCACAGCCCGATGCCGGTGCCGAGCACGAACATGTACAGCGACTCCAGCCAGGCCCCCGTGGACGGCCCCATCCGGGACATCAGGAACAGCCCGAGCCCCATCACCAGGGAGCCGGCGATCGGGAAGAGCCGGTACTGCCCGGTCTTGCTGACCACGTTGCCGCTCACGACCGACGCGATGAGCAGGCCGACCACCAGGGGCAGCGTCCGTACGCCGGAGACCGTGGCGGAGTCGCCGTCGACGTACTGGAGATAGGTCGGCAGATACGTCAACGCACCCAGCATCGCGAAGCCCACGATGAAGCTGAGGACCGAGCAGACCGTGAACACCGGGTTGGCGAACAGCCGCATCGGCAGCATCGGTTCGGCCGCCCGGGTCTCCACCCAGCAGAACAGCCCGAGCGAGAGCACCCCGCCGACGAAGAGGCCGATGATGACGCCGGAATCCCACGCGTACTCGTTGCCGCCCCAACTCGTCGCAAGAATCAGCGCGCTGGCGCCCACCGCGACGAACGCGATGCCCATGTAGTCGATCACGGGCCGCACCGCCGACTTCACCACGGGGATGGTGCGGGCCGCGGCGAGGACCACGGCGATCGCGATCGGGACGTTGACGTAGAACGCCCAGCGCCAGGTCAGGTGGTCGGTGAACAGTCCGCCCAGCAGCGGTCCGATGACCGTGGCCACCCCGAACACGGCACCGATGGCGCCCTGGTACTTGCCGCGCTCGCGCAGCGGGATGACGTCGGCGATCAGCGCCATCGCCGTCACCATCAGACCGCCGGCCCCGACGCCCTGCATCGCCCGCCAGGTGATCAGCATCGTCATGTTGGAGGCGAGACCGCACAGGAACGAGCCCGTGATGAACACGATCGCCGAGACCTGGAAGACCACCTTGCGGCCGAACAGGTCACCGAACTTGCCGACCAGGACCGTCGCCACGGTCTCCGCGAGGAGGTACGAGGTGACAACCCACGACATGTGTGCCGCGCCGCTCAGGTCCGACACGATCGTCGGCAGCGCCGTGCCCACGATGGTCTGGTCGAGCGCCGCGAGCAGCATGCCCAGCATGATCGTCACGAAGACGACATTGCGACGGCGCTTGTCCAACACGGGGGGCTGGGAGGCGGCGGGCAGTGCGGTTTCCTCCACGACTGTCACGAGGTCACCTTCACAGCTGTGGGTTGCTCCCGCATGCGGGGACGGGCCGCACGAGTGCCCGGGCGACCCGTGCCTCACTCCTGCCGGTTGCGCCGCAGCAGATACGTGTCCATGATCCAGCCCTTGCGCTCGCGCGCCTCCGCACGCAGCCGCTCGATACGGGGCGCGGCCTCCGCGATCGGGCCGGCGGCGAGGATCTCGTCCGGAGTGCCTATGTACGCACCCCAGTAGATGTCGATGTCCTGGTCCGTGTACTGCCGGAACGTCTGGTGGGCGTCGAGCATGACGACCACGTCGTCCACGCCCTCGGGAAGCCCCTCGGCGAGCCGCCGGCCGGTCGTGATCTGGACGGGGCGGGCGACCCTGTTCAAGCCCGTCCGGTGCCGGGCGACGAGCGCCGAGACACTGCTGATTCCCGGCACGACGTCGAACTCGAAAGCCACCGCGCCGCGTTCGAGGATCTCCTCCAGGATCCCGATCGTGCTGTCGTACAGCGCGGGATCTCCCCATACCAGGAACGCGCCGCTCTCGTCCTCGCCCAGCTCCTCGGCGATCATCCGTGCGTAGATCTCCGCGCGGGCGCTGCGCCAGTCACCGACCGCGGGGGAGTACGCGGCCCCGCCGGCCGCCCGGTCGCGCTGCGGGTCGCGCGCCTCGACGACGCGGTACGTGCCCTCCGGTACATGCGCGTCGAGCATGTCGCGGCGCACCTGCACGAGGTCGGACTTCACCTCGCCCTTGTCCAGGACGAAGAACACGTCCGTGCTCCGCAGCGCCCTGACCGCCTGGAGGGTCAGCTGCTCGGGGTCGCCCGCGCCGATACCGATGACATGAATCTTCCGCACACCCCGAGTCTGCCGCACGCCACTGACAGTACGTACACCGCGTCCACCGGGGCTGTCCGCACGGCTGGGGGGCAACCGGAATTGTCCGGGGCACTGGTGGGAAGGGGTGCCCGTCTCGCCGTGGGTCGATGAGGGCTGTCCGGCCGGCGGGGGCAGGAGCACGTGCCGGCCGGCGGCCTCGGTTGTCCGCGCGGCAGGCGGCAGCCGGGGTGGTGGCTGAGGCGCCGAACGGGCCACCGTGGCGCGCGGTGCGGCGAACGGCCTGTCGCCACGCGCGGTGCGGGGAACGGCCCGTCGTGACGCGGCTGGCCGCAACTCCCCAGGGGCGCGGGGAACTGCGCGACCAGCCCCCACCGGCCCGCAGCCGCCCGACAACCCGACCCGGCACCCCCGTAGGCGTCCCGCCCAAGCCCGGCGCAGCTGCCCGCGGGGAACTGCGCGACCAGCCCCCACCGGCCGGCAGCCGCCCGACAACCCGACCCGGCACCCCTGTAGACGTCCCGCCCAAGCCCGGCGCAGCTGCCCGCGGGGAACTGCGCGACGAACCCCCACTCACCCGCAGCCGCCGTGGCCTCGGCCGGCTCGATGAGCGCTATCCGCGCAGCCGCGGTGCCCGCACCCCCGCGTCGACGCTCGTGCCCGTCTGCTCCACGAGGTCCGCGAGCCGCCGGGCCCAGTCCGCCAGCCCCGCGAGATCCATTCCGTACGGCTGTCCTCGCCCCGCGGCCGACGCGGCCCACTCCTCCACGGCCCCGGCGCCTCGCCGCAGCAGCCGCGCCCCGCCCGTGACGTTCCCACGGCCCGCGTGGGTCAGTCCCACAGCGAGCTGGGCCAGCCCCCGCCACAGGGCCCGTTCCTCGTCGGGGCCCGACTTCCAGGCGTCCTCGAAGACCTCGTGCGCATGGAACGGGCGCCCAGCGTCCAGCAGTTCCTGAGCCTCGGCCACGGTCTGCTGCGGGGTGCGCACCACGCCCTCCGGTTGCCGGGCGACGCCCTCGGCGCCGTACGGCAACGGCCGCCCGAGCCCGTCCCGCGGCCGGGCGTTGCGCGCCCGCCCGTCGCTGTCCCGGTCCCGCGCGCCCGTCTGCCGTCCTGAGGATGTACTGGCCATACGTCAATTGTCCCGCGCCCGGCGCCCGCTTCGGTCCGGCCCCCGACGTGGGGTAAAGTTCTTTCGGCGCGTTCCCGCGATCCACTGCGGGGCAGCGCACCGGGACGTGGCGCAGCTTGGTAGCGCACTTGACTGGGGGTCAAGGGGTCGCAGGTTCAAATCCTGTCGTCCCGACTGAGCGGAAACGCAGGTCGGAGGCCGTCTTCTCATCCATGAGAGGACGGCCTTGTGTGCATCCCACCCGAGCCGAGAGAACCAGTCGCCGTACGGACCGGCCGACGTGGCTGCCACCACCACACCCCCGGTGGACCGTGATCCTCGGGATGCCGCCTTCCTCGGAGAGACGGGCATCGAGGGGGAAGGGGTCGTAGTCCTCGATCGACAGGTCGTGGAGCGCGTCACCGACGGGGAGCCGACTCGGCCGGCCGGTCCGCCTCACGCTTCGCGGCGGCCGTGCCGGCCGCCGTCCAGCGCCGGAAGAAGTCCGCGTCACGCACAGGATCGCCCGGCCTGGCATCGGGTCCGGCCGGTCCCACCGCCACCATGGGGTCAGCGGCCCCAGCGCAGCGCGGCGGTCTGCACGGGCGCGTCCCACAGCCGCAGCATTTCCGCGTCGGCCCGGCACAGTGTCACCGAGCAACCCGCCATGTCCAGCGACGTGACGTAGTTGCCCACGAGTGCCCGCGCCACCGGCACGCCCCGGGCCTCCAACAGCCCGGCCACCTCGGCGTGGAACCCGTACAGCTCCAGCAGCGGCGTCGCACCCATCCCGTTGACAAGGGCCAGTACCGGCCCGTCGGCCGGAGCCACCTCCACCAGCTCTTCGAGTACGGCGCCCACCGCGACCTCCGCGATCGCTCGGGCCGGCATCATCGCGCGCCGCTCCCTGCCCGGCTCGCCGTGGATCCCGACCCCGAGCTCCATCTCCCCGTCCGGCAGGTCGAAGGTCGGGCCGCCTTTCGCGGGAGTGCTGCAGGGGCTGAGCGCCACACCGAAGCTGCGCGAGGCCTCGTTGACGCGCCGGGCGATCGCGGCCACCTGCTCCAGCGGTGCGCCCTCCTCGGCGGCCGCCCCGGCGATCTTCTCCACGAACAAGGTCGCCCCGGTGCCCCGCCGCCCGGCCGTGTACAGGCTGTCGGTGACGGCGACGTCGTCGTTGACCAGGACCCGCTCGACCCGGACGCCGTCCTCCTCGGCGAGCTCGGCGGCCATCTGGAAGTTCAGCACGTCTCCGGTGTAGTTCTTGACGACGAACAGCACGCCCTGCCCGGCCTCGACGGCGCTCGCCGCGCGCAGCATCTGGTCCGGGACGGGCGAGGTGAACACGTCCCCGGGACACGCGGCCGACAGCATCCCGTATCCGACGAACCCGGCGTGCAGCGGCTCGTGCCCGGAGCCGCCGCCGGACACCAGCCCGACCCGCCCGCCGTCCCGCGCGTCTCGGCGTACGACCACCCGCCGCTCCACGTCCACGTTCAGCTCCGGGTGGGCGGCAGCCACCCCCCGCAGGGCGTCGGCCACCACGGTCTCCGGACTGTTGATCAGCATCTTCATTGGGACCTCCCGGTGGAACCGGCGGCGGAGCCTCTGCCTCGTGTCCTCACGGAGCTCAGGCATCGCCGGTGACAGGCGGGCGCATTCGCGATCGCACGCCACACGAACAGTCTGCCGCCTACCCGTGGACATCCGCGATGCGTGCTCGCTGCCGCCCGCCTCCCAGGGCGGGGGCGCGGCCAGTTCGGACCAGGCAGGTGCCGCCCGAGCGCCGCGGGTCCCGGCCGCCCACCCGGTTGCCATCGGCGCTGTGCTTGCCCGGTATGACGACGCGGAACCCGTCTGCGTTCGTCGCGTCAGCGTCGGCGCCCAAGTTGCCTGCACCGCCGAGCGCTTCCACCCATGTGCAGCCGTCCCGCGCGCACGGCGCGGCGTGTGCGCGAAGCCCTCGGCCGCGGGGCCGCGGACCCCGGGTCAGCCGGACCATCGGCGTCGGCATCCCCTTCCGTCCGGTCAGGGGGCCGAGGCGATATCCGGTTCGAGCGCCCCAGGCGCTTTGGCGGCCACGTGACGGCCGGTGCTCGTGAGCCGGTGGAGACCTTGCCGGGCGGCGGGCAGCATCGTCTCGTGCGCATGACTCTGGACGGTTTTACACTGATTTGTGGAGTACTCGGGGGAGTCGACGGCCGGTCCCTGGGCCGGCGGGAAGCGGGCACCCATGGCTGAGCGACTCAAGAGATCAGGACTGGTCGGCGAGCTTTCAGCGGAATTCGTCGGCACGATGATCCTCATCCTCTTCGGTTGTGGTGTGGTGGCGCAGGTCGTGGCCGGCGGGGCCCTCACGACCCCGCCGGGCGGCCTGGGAAACCACGACAGCATCGCCTGGGCCTGGGGCCTGGGCGTCACTCTGGGTGTGTATGTCGCGGCGAGGCTGAGCGGTGCTCACCTCAATCCCGCGGTGACCGTCTCGCTGGCGGCGTTCAAGGGTTTCCCTTGGAGCAAAGTGGCTCCCTACGCGCTGGCCCAGACGGCCGGCGCCTTCGTGGCAGCCCTGCTCGTCCGGTGGAACTACACCGAGGCGCTGGCGAAGGCGGATCCCACCCACACCATCAAGACGCAGGGCGTGTTCTCCACGCTGCCCGCCAACGGCAACCCGAACCTGCCGGTCAGCGACTGGGGCGCATTCCGCGACCAGATCATCGGCACCGCGATCCTGCTGCTGCTGATCCTCGCGGTCACGGACCTGCTCAACACGCCCCCCGGCGCCAACCTGGCGCCGTTCATCGTCGGCCTGATCGTCGTGGCCATCGGTATGGCCTGGGGCACCAACGCGGGTTACGCGATCAACCCGGCACGCGACTTCGGTCCCCGGCTGGCCAGCTTCTTCACCGGGTACGGCGGAGCGTGGCGAGATCAGTACGGGCACCTCTACTTCTGGGTGCCGATCGTCGGCCCGCTGATCGGAGGTCTGCTGGGCGCGGGCCTGTACAAGTTCTTCATCGGCCGGCTCCTGCCGACCGCCGAGCCGGAGCCCCCCGGACGGGTACCGGCCCCGGACGAGAGCTGACACGAGAGCTGACCGGCTTCCGGGGTTGCCGTGAATCCGGCTGCCCCGGGAGAGCCCAAGGAGAGGCGGCATCCCATGGCGGACTTCGTCGGCGCGGTGGACCAAGGGACCACCAGCACCCGTTTCATGATCTTCGACCATGCCGGCAGCGAGGTGGCGAGGCACCAGCTGGAGCACTCACAGATCCTCCCGCGCTCGGGATGGGTCGAACACGACCCGGTGGAGATCTGGGAGCGCACCAACTCGGTGATCCAGAACGCGCTCCGGCACGGGAACCTCTCGCCGGAGGACCTGGCGGCCATCGGTATCACCAACCAACGGGAGACGACCGTCGTCTGGGACCCGCGCAACGGCCGCCCCTACTACAACGCCATCGTCTGGCAGGACACCCGCACCGACTCCATCGCGGCAGCGCTGGACCGCTCGGGCCAGGGCGACGTCATCCGCCGCAAGGCAGGGCTGCCGCCGGCCACGTACTTCTCCGGCGGCAAGATCCAGTGGATCCTGGAGAACGTCGACGGAGTCCGCGAGGCGGCCGAGCAGGGCCATGCCCTCTTCGGCAACACCGACGCCTGGGTCCTGTGGAACCTCACCGGCGGCCCCGACGGCGGCGTCCACGCCACCGACGTGACCAATGCCAGCCGCACCATGCTGATGGACCTGGAGACCCTCGACTGGGACGACGAACTGCTGGGCTTCTTCGGCGTCCCCCGGGCGATGCTGCCGACCATCAACCCGTCCTCCCACGCGGAGGCGTTCGGACAGACCCGTACCTCCCGGCCGCTGCGGGCCGCCATCCCCATCACCGGTGTGCTAGGCGACCAGCAGGCAGCCACCGTCGGGCAGGTCTGCTACGCGCCGGGTGAAGCCAAGAACACCTACGGCACCGGCAACTTCCTGGTGCTCAACACCGGCACGGAACTGGTGCGGTCCCAGCACGGCCTGCTGACCACCGTGGCGTACCAGTTCGGCGACAGCCCGGCGATCTACGCACTCGAAGGCTCCATCGCCGTCACCGGCTCCGCGGTGCAATGGCTGCGCGACCAGCTGAAGATCATCAATGACGCCGCCGAGAGCGAACGCCTGGCGCGTACCGTCGAGGACAACGGCGGGATCTACTTCGTCCCCGCCTTCTCCGGCCTGTTCGCCCCGTACTGGCGTTCGGACGCCCGCGGCGCGATCGTCGGCCTCGCCCGGTACAACGACGGCGGCCACCTGGCGCGGGCCGCCCTGGAAGCCATCTGCTATCAGAGCCGCGACGTGGTGGAAGCCATGGAGCAGGACTCCGGCGTCCACCTCGACGTGCTCAAGGTCGACGGCGGTGTGACGGCCAACGACCTGTGCATGCAGATCCAGGCCGACGTCCTCGGCGTCCCGGTCAGTCGCCCGGTCGTCGCCGAGACCACCGCGCTCGGCGCCGCCTACGCCGCCGGTCTGGCCACCGGTTTCTGGCGGGACACGGACGAACTGCGCACCCACTGGCAGGAGTCCAAGCGCTGGGAACCCCAGTGGTCCGAGGAGCAGCGCCAGGAAGGATACGCGGGCTGGAAGAAGGCGGTGGAGCGCACGCTCGACTGGGCCAAGGTCGAGTAGGTCCCGGCCGGGAGCGACCGAACGGGCCCGCCCGAGCCGCGTGCGCCGCCCACACCCGCACTCGCTGCACGAGGAGGACACCATGGCGAACCCGGTGGCTCTCTCGCCCGGGGCACGCGCGGAGGCCCTCGTCCGACTGGGAGAGGGTGAGCTCGACGTCCTCGTCGTCGGGGGCGGCGTGGTCGGCGCCGGCGCGGCCCTGGACGCCGCCACCCGGGGCCTGAGAGTCGGCCTGGTCGAAGCCCGGGACTGGGCCTCGGGCACTTCCAGCCGCTCCAGCAAGCTCATCCACGGCGGCCTGCGCTACCTGGAGATGCTGGACTTCCGGCTCGTCGCCGAGGCCCTGAGGGAACGCGGACTCCTGCTTCAGTTCCTGGCCCCTCACCTGGTGCGTCCGGTGCCGTTCCTCTACCCCCTGCGACACCGGATCCGGGAGCGCCCGTACGTCGGCGCCGGCGTGCTGCTGTACGACACCATGGCCGCGGCCTCCGGTACCTCCAGAGGTCTGCCCCACCACCGTCACCTGCTCAAGCGCCAGGCCCTGCACGAGGCGCCCGCGCTGCGCTCCGACGCCCTGGTCGGCGCGATCCAGTACTGGGACGCGCAGGTCGACGACGCCCGGCACACCATGTTCCTCGTCCGCACGGCCGTCGCCTACGGAGCACTGGCCGCCAACCGCACCCGTGTCAGCCGCTTCCTGCGGCAGGGCGAGCGGGTGGTGGGAGCCGCTGTCACGGATCTGGAGACCGGCGACGAGACAGAGGTGCGAGCCAAGCAGGTCATCAACGCGACCGGCGTGTGGACCGACGACACCCAGGCCCTCGCCGGCACACGCGGCCAGTTCCACGTCCGCGCCTCCAAGGGCGTACACCTGCTGGTACCCCGTGACCGGATCAACTCCCGCACCGGGCTGATCCTCCGCACCGAGAAGAGCGTGCTGTTCGTCATCCCCTGGGGACGACACTGGATCATCGGGACCACCGACACCGACTGGACACTCGACAAGGCCCATCCCGCCCTCAGCTCCCAGGACGTCACCTACCTGCTGGAACACGTCAACAGCGTCCTGGCCACGCCTTTGGCCCCGGAGGATGTCGAGGGCGTCTACGCCGGTCTGCGTCCCCTCCTGTCCGGCGAGGCCGCGGAGACCAGCAAACTGTCACGGGAGCACCTGGTCGCCCACCCGGTACCCGGTCTCGTCGTGGTGGCGGGCGGCAAGTACACGACCTATCGGGTGATGGCCAAGGACGCGGTCGACGAGGCGGCCCGCGGCCTGGACGAGAAAGTGCCCGACTGCGTCACCCAACGCGTTCCGCTGCTCGGCGCCGACGGCTATCCGGCCCTCTGGAACTCCCGCCACAACCTCGCCCGGTCCTCGGGGCTGCATGTCGCCCGCGTCGAGCACCTGTTGAACCGCTACGGCTCCCTCGTGCACGAGCTGCTCGCAATGGTCGCAGCCGACTCCTCGCTCGGCGAGCCGTTGCCGAGCTCCGACGACTACCTGCGGGTCGAGGCCGTGTACGCGGTGACCCATGAGGGTGCCCTTCATCTGGAGGACGTGCTCGCGCGCCGTACCCGGATCTCCATCGAGTCCTGGGACCGTGGTGTGGACGCGGCGGAGACCGTTGCGGAACTGATGGCGCCTCACCTGGGGTGGGACCAGGCGCACCGGCGCCGTGAGGTCGACCACTACCTGAAGCGGGTGGCCGCCGAACGCGAGGCCCAGCAGCAGCCGGACGACCGGACCGCCGACGCGGTCAGGCTCGGCGCCCCCGACATCAGTCCGGTGCACTGAGCAGGGCGTTCGAGTAGGTCCGGTTCGCCGGAGCCCGGGGATCGACGGGCCGCCGTGACCTGGGGGAGTCAGGCGATCGCCGCATGTGGGGGATGCGTCCGCCGACGTGCGTTCGAGTGGGGCGGGGAGTCCCGGATGGCAAGGCGCGGTGGGCGCCGTCGAGGGGCGCCGCGGGCCAACAGGCCGCACGAGCGGGCGATCGCGGCGGCCGCCGTGAGGATCGGTTGGCCGCGCGAGGCGGGTGCCTGCGGGGGCCCATTCGTGTGTTCCGGCGACGCAGGACGGATTCCGTCACACGGGCGGCAACCTCGCCGGGGCCGGCGGCCACCTACAGACGAAGTTCCGGACGGCTCCCGCCCCGGTACCGGTCAGCAAGCGGCTCGGCCCGCCGGCGGGAGGCGTTCCGTACCGCCTCACCCCCACCCGGACCGCCCCGCGGTCCGGATCCGATGAACCGAGGAACCCCCACATGACCGACACCGAACGAACCGGCCCCTCCGGCTTACCGCGGCGCACCGTCCTGCTCGGTGCGGCCGCCGGCGCCGGCGCGCTCGCCCTGGGCGCAGGCCCCCTGGCGACCCCGGCGCAGGCCGCGTCCTTCGTCAAGGGCGCCGACGTCAGCTGGCTGCCGCAGATGGAGGCGAAGGGCTACTACTGGAACAACGGCGCCGGAGCGCGCCAGGACCTGTTCACCATCCTCAAGGGCTACGGCATCACCGCGATCAGTCTGCGGACCTGGGTCAACCCGTCCAGCGATCCGGCCAATGGACACTGCTCCATCGAGGAGACGGCTCAGCTGGCGAAGCGCGCCAAGGACGCCGGTATGCAGGTCCTCATCGGCTTCCACTTCGGCGACACCTGGAACTCCGTCGGGGTGCAGAACCCGCCGGCGGCCTGGGCGAGCATGACCTACGGCCAGATGCTCGACGCCATGTACGACTACGTGTACCACTCGTGCAACCTCATCAAGTACCACGGCGTCACACCGGCCTGGGTGAAGATCGGCAACGAGACCAACTCCGGCATCTGCAAGCCGGTCGGCAGCATCAGCCGCCCCGCTCAGATGACGGGCCTGCTGAACGCGGCGTACGACATGTCCAAGCAGGTCTTCCCGAGCACGCCGGTGCTGGTGCACCTGGCGCAGCCGCAGAACCTGGCCGGCGTCCAGAACTTCCTCAACGCCTACCGGGACAACGGCGGAAGGTGGGACATCACCGGCCTGTCCTCGTACGCGCAGGGCGGCAACGTGCCCGCCGTGCTGGCCAACATGCAGACCATCCAGTCCGGTTACGGCAAACCGGTCATGCAGGTGGAGTACGGCGGGCCGGTCGGCAAGCCCACCCAGGTGCGCGACTCGCTGCGGGCGTTCGTCACCGGGCTGCAGGGCTTCGGCGGCCTCGGCACCTTCTTCTGGGAGCCCGAGGGCTACCCGTCGTTCAACGCCTACAACAGCTCGGCCTGGGACGAGAGCACACGGCGGCCGACTGCGGCCATGGACGGATTCCTCAACGGGTGACCAGGAGACAGCGATGAGTTCTGCCAAGTCTGTCGGACGTGCCCTGCTGATCTCGGCGGTCACCCTGAGCCCCTTCGTGACCCCCGCCGGTTCGGTGGCCGTGAGCAACGCGGCGGCGGCGACCGCCTATTACGTGGCCCCGGGTGGCAGCGACAGTGCCGCGGGCACGCAGGCCGCTCCCTGGGCGACGATCGCCCATGCGCAGGCCGTGGTCCAGCCGGGTGACACCGTGTACTTCCGGGGCGGCACCTACCGGTACACCCGCGCGAACAGCGGGTGTACCAGCCAGACGGCCAGGGTCGACGCCATCACCCTGAACAAGAGCGGCAGTTCGGGAAGCCCGATCCGCTACTGGGCCTACCCGGGGGAGAAGCCGGTGTTCGACTTCTCGGGCATGACGGACGACTGCCGGATCAAGGGCTTCGACGTCACCGGGAGCCGGCTCCACCTCAAGGGCCTGGAAGTCACCGGGGTCCCGCAGAACAACAACCTCAACCACGAGTCCTGGGGAATCTGGATCTCGGGGAGCAACAACACCTTTGAACAGATCAACACCCACCACCACATGGGACCCGGTCTGTTCATCCAGAACGGCGGCGGCAACCTCGTCCTCAACTCCGACGCGCACGACAACTACGACACCCACTCCTCCAACGGGGCAGGAGAGAACGCCGACGGGTTCGGCGCGCACATCTCGGCGGGCAACCCCGGCAACGTGTTCCGGGGCTGCCGGGCGTGGTGGAACGCCGACGACGGCTTCGACCTCATCAGCGCCTACTCGTCGGTGACCATCGAGAACTCCTGGGCGTGGCGCAACGGGTACATGCCGGGAACGACCACCGCGGCCGGCAACGGAACCGGCTTCAAGGCGGGCGGCTACGGCGGCGACTACGACGCCGGCGCCGTCAAGCACACCGTGCGCACGTCGGTGGCGTTCCTCAACAGGGCGTCCGGCTTCTACGCCAACCACCACCCGGTCGCCAACGACTACTTCAACAACACCGGTTACGGCAATCACCCCGACTTCAACATGCTGGGAGTCGACTCCGGCGGCGCCGACGTCGGCCGGGGCAACCTGCGCAACAACCTTGCCTACACCGGCACGTTGACGTCGAACATGACCGGCACGAGTGCCGCGAACAACTCGTGGAACCTGGGCGTCGCCCTGTCGGACGCACAGTTCCAGAGTGTGTCGACATCCGGCTGGGACGCGCCCCGCCAGGCCGACGGCAGCCTCCCCGCCCTGCCGAGCCTCCGCCCGACGGCCAACAGCACCTTGATCGACAAAGGCGTGAACGTCGGGCTGCCGTACAAGGGACAGGCACCGGATCTGGGTGCTTTCGAGTGATCGACTTTTTCGCGTTCGACGGCAACCTCGGTGCCGTTGGCGGCGACTGGTGGGGCAAGAGCGCACCCCCACTGCCTCGGCCGAACGTCCCGATTCGCGAACGAGAGTCACACCATGGGCACCAGAGGAACCGCGCGCAAGCCGCACCGCAAGAAGCCCACCCGCCGCCGAGGCCTGCTGGTCGGCATCCTGGCCACGATCCTGGTCGGCGGTGCCGTCACCGGCGGTGTGCTGCTGACGGGGTCCGGCTCCGGGGCGCGCGCGGGCACCTACCGGCTGGGCGGTGCCACGGGGACGGTGTCCCCGTCGCCCATCACCGCGTCCCCTTCCCCGTCGTCCTCCGCGTCCCCGTCTCCGTCCGTGTCTCAGTCTGCCTCGAGGACGTCGGCCTCCCCGAGCGCCTCAGCGTCGGCGACGAAGAGCGCCTCCCCACCCGCGCCGCCCACGTCCACCACCGGATTCGCGGCCTGGCCCACGGCCACCGGTGAGAAGGCGGTCGCCACCACCATCGAGGTGTCCGGCACCTACGACGGCGCCCTCAAGCGGTTCTACGGCACGGGCGGCCTCGGCAGCGACAGCCAGGACGAGGACCAGGGCCCGCTCTTCGAACTCGCCGACGGGGCGACGCTGAAGAACGTCATCCTCGGCTCCCCGGCCGCCGACGGCGTGCACTGCCTGGGCAGTTGCACCCTGAAGAACGTGTGGTGGCAGGACGTCGGCGAGGACGCGGCCACCTTCAAGGGCACGTCGGCCTCCGCGACGTACCTCGTCGACGGCGGCGGTGCGCGGAAGGCGGACGACAAGGTCTTCCAGCACAACGGCGCCGGCACCCTGACCATCAGGAACTTCCAGGTCGCCGACTTCGGCAAGCTGTACCGGTCGTGCGGCAACTGCAGGACCCAGTACGAACGCCATGTCGTCATCAGCAATGTGAAGGTCACCGGGCCCGGCAAGGACATCGCGGGCGTCAACGCCAACTACGGTGACACGGCCACCCTCTCGGGCGTGACCATCGTCGGGGACGGCAGCAGGAAGATCACCGTCTGCGAACGCTTCCAGGGCAATACGTCGGGCGCCGAACCGTCCTCACTGGGCACCGGGGCGGACGGCACGCACTGCAGATACAGCGCGTCGGCCATCACCTACCGGTGACGGCCACGCCCTCGCCCGGGCGGGTCCGGTGCATCCAACGCTGATGTTCCGTCGATCGGCCGGGGCCCGAAGCTCCCGTCGGCTCAGCTCAGGCCCGCGATTCCCTGTCGGGTCGGTTCTGGGCGGTGGATGCCGCGGGGGCGGTAACCCAGTTCGTCGGAGCGGCCCAGCAGGTCGGCGAGGTACCAGACGATGGCAAGCCACATCTCCGTGCCCTGGAGCCCGGGCTCGGGTCCGGGGCCGGCGGCGCCCGGGCCGAAGCCGAAGCCCAGGCCGTCCCGCCAGCGCGGCAGGACGGTGGTCAGCTGCCGCTCGGCCCAGTCGCGGATCTCACCGGAGCGGTAGCCGCGGGCGCCCCGCCCGAGCTGCTGGGTGCACAGCCACAGGGGATGGGCGACATCCAGCACATTGCAGGCGTTCTCCCGGCCGGGACCGAAATGCCGGGCGTCGCGCGCGTGGTCCAGGACCGCGTCCACGACCCGTTCCGGATACGGCACCGGCAGCCCGAACTGCGCGAACGAGCCCCGCGTCAGCCGGTAGTAGCCGTTGACCACCTGGAGCCGGCCCTCCTCGGCGGAGGGGCTGCCCCACATCCCGGTCCAGGGATCGGCCCTGGTCAGCAGCCAGCCGAACAGCGACTCCGGTGCCCCGTGGCCGTTGTCGCCGCCGCCGTCGTCGTGCCGTAGGTTCCAATGGACGGCAGTGGCAAGGCTGTCGACCCAGGCGCCCGCGCCCCACGCGCCCGTGTGCCAGGGCAACGTCTTCAGTCTCGCGATGAGTTGGCGTGCCGTCATGTCCTTTACGCCGCGCACCGGATGGGGGAGTCCCGGGCCCAGCAGATCGAGGGCGTAGCCCACGCACAGCACGTGGTAGAGCGCCGCTCCCTCCCCGATGAACCCATCGGCGTCCGCCACCGGCAGCGGCTCGCCGAACTCCGGGACGAGACCGCTCTCCGGATCCTGGAGCCCGCTCAGGCGCCCGATGTGCTCCTCGGCGGACAGGTGCTCCGGCACAGCCCCGAGCAGCAGGTCGGCGATCTCCACGGCGTCACAGTGAGCCCGCACGGTGGGAACGGCGCCGGGCCGATCGACGTACCGTTCACCGTCCCAGCAACGGTCGAGAAGCCCAACAGCCTGATCCCGGGCGGTGTCGGCGAGGGCAGCCAGGGTCGCTGCACGGGGACCGGTGCCGACCGCCGGGCGGGTCGCGGGCGTACGGCCGCCCCCTGGCCGCATCCCGTGCAGATCCGCCGCCTCGGCACCCGCAGCCGTCTCGGCACTCACGGCCGTAGCCTCCTGCACCGCCCGCCGATCGCGCGGCGCCCGCTCCGGATCGCCGGCGGCCACTTCCCCGGGCCCGGGTTGTGGCGCCGGGCGGCCCGCGGGCATACGGCCGTCATCCGGCCGTATCCCCGACACAGCCGAAGCCGAGGCCGAAGCCGAAGCCGGATCCGAGGCCGCAGTCGCCTCCACCCCCCGCACCTCCCGCCGATCCCGCAGCACCCGTGCCGGATTCCCCGCCGCCACCGACCACGCCGGCAGATCTCTCGTGACCACCGCCCCCGCCCCGATCACACAGTGATCGCCGATGGTCACGCCGTCCACGACGATCACCTGCGAGCCGATCCAGACGTCGTCGCCGACCCGGATGCCCCGACTGGTGAGCGGCTGGCGGAAGACGGGTCGGTCGGGGGCCATGGAGTGGTTGAAGCCGAGCAGCGAGGTGTGGGCGCCGATGCGTACGCCGTGACCGAGTGCCACGTTCCCGCGCACCGTGGTGAAGGGGTTGAGCGTGCAGTGGGAGCCGGTCTCCAACTCCCCGGTGACATAGGCGTGCGCGGCGATGTACGAGTCGTCGCCGAGCCGCAGCCGGTCCGGGAACACCGCCGCGGACTCGGCGACGTAACACCGCTCACCGATCCCGGTGTCGCCGCCGACGGCCCGCTGCACCATCCGCTGGGCGGCGCGCTGCTCGTCGGTCGCCTCGTCCGCGAAGAGCCAGGGGCAGTGGTCGAAGTGCCGTACGGACGGCTGCGACGGATGATCCATACGAGCACGCTAAGCAGTGCGAGGCCCGCCGGGGAAGGGTGCCGTGCGCGACGCGGCCCGCCCCGGAATGGTAGAAGCGGCTATGACCAACTCGCACTTCCCCCGCTCCTCCTCCCGTCCGGCGGGTGTCCGATGACCGAGGGCATCGACACTCCCGACCACCGGGGTCGCACCGGACTCGACCGCACCGGCCTCGACCTGACCGGCAACCCGCGCGTCAAGGTCCGCGATGTGAAACTGCTGTCCAGTCACTGGTACGTCGAGCGGGCCACGACCTTCGACATCCAGCACGCCGACGGGAGTTGGAGCACTCAGCAGCGCGAGACCCACGACCGTGGCAACGGCGCCACCATGCTGCTGTACGACACGGAACGCGAAACCGTCCTGCTCACCCGTCAGTTCCGCTTCCCGGTGTATGTCAACGGACACCCCGACGGACTGCTGATCGAGACCCCCGGCGGCCTGCTCGACGACGATGACGAGCACCCCGAGATCGCCGTACGACGCGAGGTCGTCGAGGAGACCGGGCACACCATCGGCGAGGTCCGGCACGTCTTCGACGTCTACATGAGCCCCGGTTCGGTCACCGAGCGCGTCAGCTTCTACGCCGCCGAGTACGCCCCGTCGACCCGCACGCACGAGGGCGGCGGCCTCGACGAGGAGGGCGAGGACATCGAGATCCTCGAACTGCCCTTCGCGAGGGCCCTGGAGATGATCCGTACCGGGGAGATCGCCGACGCCAAGACGATCATGCTGCTCCAGTGGGCGGCGCTGGAGGGTCCGTTCGCCAAGTGAGCGGGCGGTCCCTTGACTTGAAGTGCGCTTCAAGATGAAGACTCCCGTGTGTGCCCCGAAGACGGGTACACACGGGAGGACATCATCATGAAGTACCGCACCATCGGCACGGATCCGGCGACCCGCCGCGAGGTCAGTGTGCTCGCGCTCGGCGCGATGCTGTTCGGCTCACGGACCGACGAGGAGACCTCCTTCGCCGTCCTCGACCGCTATGTCGAGGCCGGCGGCAACTTCATCGACACGTCCGACAACTACGCCTTCTGGGAGGACGGCGGTCAGGGCGGACAGAGCGAGGAACTGCTCGGCCGGTGGCGGCGCAGCCGCGGCGTCGGCGACGAGATCTTCATCGCCACCAAACTCGGGGCCCGCCCCCTGGCCCCCGGCACGAGCTACGTCGACAACGCGGAGGGCCTGTCGGCCAAGGTGATCCGGGAGTCCGCGGAGCGCAGCCGGGAACGCCTGGGCGTGTCGAGGCTGGACCTGCTCTACGCGCACATCGAGGACCACCGCGTCCCCCTCCAGGAGACGGTGGAGGGATTCGCCGAGCTGGTGTCCGAGGGCACGGTGGGCCTCCTCGGTGCGAGCAACCACGCGATCTGGCGGGTGGAACGGGCCCGAGCGCTCGCCGCCGCGGCCGGACTGCCCGGCTACGAGGTCCTCCAGTACGCGCACAGCCATCTGCGGCCCCGCACCGACGTCCCCGGGGACCTGTTCCCCGACGGCAGCCTCGGCCACGCGGGCCCCGACCTGCTGAGCTATCTGCGGGCCGAGCCCGGCCTGACCCTCGTCGCCTACTCACCGCTGCTGAAGGGCGCCTACACCCGCCCGGACCGGCTGCCCCCGGACTTCGACCACCCGGGCACCCCGGCCCGTCTGAAGGTCCTGGGCGAGGTGGCGAAGGAGACCGGCGCGACCGTCAACCAGGTCGTGCTGGCCTGGCAGATCGGCGCGGACCTGCCGATCGTCCCCCTGGTCGGGATGTCGTCCCTGGCCCAGCTTGACGAGAACCTGGCCGCCGTGGACCTGGAACTGACGCGGGAGCAGCGGGCCCGGCTGGACGCGGCCCACTGAGCCCGCCGTCCCTCAGGGCCTGACCAGCAGCCGGAAGTCGAAGGCGTACCGCGACGCCCGGTAGATGTGGGTGCCGTACTCGACCGGGCGGCCGGTGTCGTCGTAGGCCGTGCGTTGCATGGTCAGGACCGCCGCGCCCGTCTGTTCGTCGAGGCGGGCGGCCTCCTCCGCGGTGGCGGAGCGGGCGCCGATGGTCTGGCGGGCGCTGTGCAGGGTGATGCCGGCGGTGCGCAGCACGCGGTAGAGGCCGGTGGCCTCCAGGCGGTCGCTGTCGAGATGGAGGAGGCCGGTGGGCAGGTAGTTGCCCAGGAGGGCCACGGGCTGGCCGTGGGTCAGGCGCAGCCGCTCGAGCGCCGTGACCTCGCTGCCCTCCGGGACGGACAGCGCGGCCGCCACGTCCGCCGGTGCCGGGACGGTCTCGTTGCGGACCACCCGTGTCGCCGGGCCCTGCCCGGCCGCCTCCAGGTCGTCGTAGAGGCTGCTGAGCTCCAGGGGGCGCTTGACCTGGCTGTGCACCACCTGCGTGCCCACTCCCCGCCGACGGACCAGCAGACCCTTGTCCACCAGCGTCTGGATGGCCTGGCGGACGGTCGGGCGGGACAGGCCGAGGCGGATCGAGAGGTCGATCTCGTTGCCCAGGAGGTTTCCGGGGGCGAGCACGCCGTGCTCGATCGCCGCCTCCAGCTGCCGGGCGAGCTGGTAGTACAGCGGCACCGGACTGCCCCGGTCCAGGGCGAAGTCCAGGGAGTCGAGAGCGGGGGCGGTCGCGGCACGTGACGGGTCGCCGGGCTTCGCCATGGGGGTACCTCCCTCAAAGGGTCGGGGACGGGGCCGTCAGAGGTGGGTGCGGCGGGCGGCCGCCTGACGGTCGTACTCCGTCCTCGCCTCCACGGCGGCCTCGCGCGACGCCGTCTCCGCCACCGGCACGTCCCACCAGGCCGCTGCCGGGGGAGCGGTCGGGGTCGCGGTGTCCGTCTCGACGTAGACGCAGGTCGGCCGGTCCGAGGCGCGGGCCGTGGCCAGGGCCTCGCGCAGCTCCCGTACGGTCTTGGCGCGCAGCACGTCCATGCCGAGGCTCGCCGCGTTCGCGGCCAGGTCGACCGGGAGCGGGGCCCCGCTGAAGGTGCCGTCGGCCGCCCGGTAGCGGTAGGCGGTGCCGAACCGCTCGCCGCCCACCGACTCCGACAGGCCGCCGATCGAGGCGTAGCCGTGGTTCTGGATGAGGACCAGGTTGATCGGCAGACCTTCCTGGACCGCGGTGACGAGTTCCGTGGGCATCATCAGGTAGGTGCCGTCGCCGACCAGCGCCCACACCGGGGTGTCCGGGGTCGCCTGCTGCACGCCGATCGCGGCGGGGATCTCGTAGCCCATGCAGGAGTAGCCGTACTCCAGGTGGTACTGGCGGGGGCTGCGGGCCCGCCACAGTTTGTGCAGGTCGCCGGGGAGCGAGCCGGCCGCGTTGATCACCACGTCCTCGTCGCCGACGACCGCGTCCAGCGCGCCCAGCAGCTGGGTCTGGGTCGGCACGGCGCTCTCGTCCGCGGCTTCGAAGGCCCGGGTCACGGCCCGCTCCCAGCGCTCCTTGCCCGCGCCGTACTCGGCCTCGTAGGCCGCGTTCACGCGGTGGCCCGCCAACGCCGACGTGAGCGCCTCCAGACCCGCTCGCGCATCGCATACGACCGTCCGCGCGGCCAGCTTGTGGGCGTCGAAGGAGGTGATGTTCAGGTTGAGGAAGCGCACGTCCGGGTTCTGGAAGAGGGTGCCGGAGGCGGTGGTGAAGTCGGAGTAGCGGGTGCCCACGCCGATGACCAGGTCCGCGGTGCGCGCGAGGTCGTCGGCGACCGCCGTACCGGTGTGGCCGATGCCGCCCAGGTCGGCGGGGTGGTCGTGGCGCAGGGAGCCCTTGCCCGCCTGGGTGGACGTGACGGGGATGCCGGTGGCGTCCGTGAGTGCCTTCAACGCCTCTTCGGCCTCACTGTGGTGGACCCCTCCGCCCGCCACGATCAGCGGGCGCGCGGCCCCCAGGACCGCCCGTACCGCCTCCGCCAGCTCGACGGGGTCGGGCGCGGGACGCCGTACCCGCCACACCCGCTCGGCGAAGAACTGCTCCGGCCAGTCGTACGCCTCAGCCTGCACGTCCTGGGGGAGGGCGAGGGTGACCGCGCCGGTCTCGGCCGGGTCGGCGAGGATCCGCATGGCCTGGAGGGCGGAGGGGATCAGGGCCTCGGGGCGGTGGATGCGGTCGAAGTAGCGGGACACCGGGCGCAGGGTGTCGTTCACCGACACGTCCGCCTCCGTCGGATGCTCCAGCTGCTGCAGGAGCGGGTCGGCGGCGCGGGTGGCGAAGTAGTCGCCGGGCAGGAGCAGGACCGGGAGGCGGTTGATCGTGGCCAGGGCCGCGCCGGTGACCAGGTTCGTGGCGCCCGGGCCGATCGACGTCGTGACCGCCTGGGCCGACAGGCGGTTCAGCTGGCGGGCGTGGCCCACGGCCGCGTGGACCATCGCCTGCTCGTTGCGACCCTGGTGGAACGGCATCGCGTCCTCACCGGCCTCCAGGAGGGCCTGCCCGATGCCGGCCACGTTGCCGTGGCCGAAGATGCCCCAGGTCCCGGCGATCAGCCGGTGCCGTACTCCGTCCCGCTCCGTGTACTGGACGGACAGGAACCGCACGAGGGCTTGGGCGACGGTCAGGCGGGTGGTGCTGCTCATCAGGACTTCTCCGGTGCCGGTGTGGAGGGCGAGGCGGGGGGCGGTGGGCTGGGTCGGGGTGGGCGCGGATCAGCCGGGCCCGCCGTGACGTCGAGGTGGTGCGGGGAGTGGCCGGGCACGGTCACCGGCGGGGGCCCGGAACCGTCCGCCGGGTGCCGGGACCGTCGTACGGCAGTCCCGTGGTCCGTACGCGATGCCGTTGACGGGCGGGCCGGTCACGGCGCGACGCCGTTCAGGAGACCGTCTACCTCGGCCTGCGTCGGCATCGCGGAGGAGCAGGCGAGGCGGGCGGCGACATGCGCGCCGGCCGCGTTGGCGTACCGGACGGTCCGCTCCAGCTCCCAGCCGGACAGCAGCCCGTGGCACAGCGAGCCCCCGAAGGCGTCGCCGGCGCCGAGGCCGTTGACGACCTCGACCGGGACCGGGGGGACCTCGGCGATCGTGCCGTCGCGGTGCACGGCGAGGACGCCCTTCGGGCCCTGCTTCACCACGGCGAGCTCCACACCGGCCGCCAGCAGGGCCTCGGCGCACGCCAGGGGTTCACGCTCCCCGGTGGCGATCTCGCACTCGTCGAGGTTGCCGACCGCGACGGTCGCGTGCCGCAGGGCCTCGGCGTAGTACGGGCGGGCTTCGTCGGGGTCGGCCCAGGCCGTGTCGCTCCACAGCTCGGGCCGCCAGTCGAGGTCGAAGACCGTGGTGCCGGCCCGGTCGCGGCACTTGAGGGCGGCGAGCGTGGCCGAGCGGCTCGGTTCCGCGCTCAGACCGGTGCCGGTGATCCAGAAGATCCGGGCCGCGCGGATGGCGAAGTAGTCGAGCTCGTCGGTGTGTATCTCCAGATCGGGAGCCTTGGGGCGGCGGTAGAAGTACAGCGGGAAGTCGTCCGGCGGGAAGATCTCGCAGAAGGTGACCGGGGTCGGGTAGGCCGCCACCGGAGTCACCCAGCGGTTGTCGACGCCGAACTCCGTGAGGGTCTGGTGGAGGTAGGTACCGAAGGGGTCCGCGCCGGTGCGGGTGATGACCGCGGTGGAGCGACCGAGCCGGGACGCGGCGACCGCGACGTTGGCAGCCGAGCCCCCGAGGAACTTGCCGAAGGACTGGACCTGCGCCAGCGGCACCCCCGACTGCTGCGGGTAGAGATCAACTCCGATACGGCCCATACTGATCACGTCGAACTGCTGGACTGGCTCGACCATGCGCGACGCTCCTCGGTCCGGACTGGGGATGCGAGGCCCTCTGGGCCCGTTGCATCCCAGGTGTAGGACTCGAAGGGCGACGCTGTCAATAGTTTGTTCTTACATTCGGACCTGATCGTGAAATGATGTCTTAACAAAGTATTGACAGCGGCCGCACCAGGGGAGTTGGATCCCGTCCCAACGCAAGTTGGCGCGTTTTGTAGATCCCGCCCCCTTTCCCGACGTTCTCCCCGTCGCACAGTGAGGTGCAAGGAAAGATGGACCGCTCTTCTCTCTCCCGTTCGCGGAGATTCGCTCCCGCCGTGGCCCTGGCTGCGGCCGCGGCCCTGACGCTCGCCGGCTGCTCCAGCAGCTCGGGCGGCAAGAAGTCCGAGGAGAGCTCGGACGGCGCCTCCGCGGGCAAGGCCACCACCCCCCGGATGACCATCGCGCTGGTGACCCACCAGTCGCCCGGAGACACCTTCTGGGACATCGTCCGCAAGGGCGCCCAGGCCGCCGCCGCCAAGGACAACGTCAAGCTGGTCTACTCGGCCGACCCGAGCGCGGCCAACCAGGCCAACCTCGTACAGAACGCCATCGACCAGAAGGTCGACGGCATCGCGATCACCCTCGCCAAGCCGGACGCCCTCAAGGACGTCGTCGCCAAGGCGAAGGCGGCGAACATACCCGTCGTCGGCCTCAACTCCGGCGTCAGCGACTGGCAGAAGCTCGGCCTGATGGAGTTCTTCGGCCAGGACGAGTCCGTGGCCGGCGAGGCACTCGGCAAGCGGCTGAACGAGGCCGGCGCCAAGAACGCCGTCTGTGTCATCCAGGAGCAGGGCAACATCGGCCTGACCCAGCGCTGCGACGGTGTGAAGAAGACCTTCACCGGCAAGCTGCAGACGCTGAACGTCAACGGCACCGACATGCCGTCCGTGAAGTCGACGATCACGGCCAAGCTCACGCAGGACAAGTCCATCGACTACGTCGTCACCCTCGGTGCGCCCTTCGCGCTGACCGCGGTGCAGTCGGCGTCCGACGCGGGCAGCAAGGCCAAGATCGCCACGTTCGACCTCAACAAGGACCTGACGGGCGCCATCAGCAAGGGCACCATCGAGTTCGCCGTCGACCAGCAGCCCTACCTCCAGGGCTACCTGGCCATCGACTCGCTGTGGCTCTACAAGAACAACGGCAACTACATGGGCGGTGGCGAGCAGCCGGTGCTGACCGGCCCGGCCTTCGTCGACAAGTCCAACGTCGACGCGGTGGCCGCGTTCGCCGCGAAGGGCACCAGGTGATGGGTATGACCCAGCACGCCGAGCCGGCGGTGACGACACCGCCGGCCTCCGGCCCGGGCAAGGTCACTGACGGCCGGACCGCGGAACGACCGCTCGCGCTGCGCCTGTTGGCGCGTCCCGAGGTCGGGGTGTTCCTGGGGGCGGTGGCGGTGTGGGTGTTCTTCCTGATCGCCGCTCCGCCGGTGCGGGACGGCAGTTCGATGGCGAACATCCTGTATC
>NZ_MJAH01000040.1 GCF_001746295.1 Streptomyces sp. LUP47B
CCCCAGCCGCCCGTCGCCCCGTCGCCGGATGCACCCCCCGCACCCACCGCCCCCGAGCCACCGGCCCCCGCCGAATCCCCGCAGGGGTCGGCGCAGGCGGACACCGAGGCACCGGCGGCCCCGTCCCCGAGCGAGGCCGGCGCCGCATCCGCCTCCGATGACGAGACCGGAGCCGACGAGGGCACGCCCGCCCCCCAGGCGCCCACCGCCGAAGCCACGGCACCGCAGGCGCCGGAAGCGCCGGAAGCCGACACGCCCCCGGCCTCCGCCCCGAGCGCTGACGCCGAGCCGCAGTCGGCCGCCCCCGACGCCCCGACCACGCAGACCACCGCACCGGCCCAGCCCCAGCCGCCCGTCGCCCCGTCGCCGGATGCACCCCCCGCACCCACCGCCCCCGAGCCACCGGCCCCCGCCGAATCCCCGCAGGGGTCGGCGCAGGCGGACACCGAGGCACCGGCGGCCCCGTCCCCGAGCGAGGCCGGCGCCGCATCCGCCTCCGATGACGAGACCGGAGCCGACGAGGGCACGCCCGCCCCCCAGGCGCCCACCGCCGAAGCCACGGCACCGCAGGCGCCGGAAGCGCCGGAAGCCGACACGCCCCCGGCCTCCGCCCCGAGCGCTGACGCCGAGCCGCAGTCGGCCGCCCCCGACGCCCCGACCACGCAGACCACCGCACCGGCCCAGCCCCAGGCTCCGCAGGCAGCCGCCGCACCCGAGCAGCCCCAGCCCGCACAGAGCCCCGCCCCCGAGCAGCCCGACGCCCAGCAGGAAGGCTGGCGTCCCCCGCCGGCTCCCCAGGGCGCCGTCCCGCCCCTCCCGCCCCAGTTCGCGTCGGCGGCCCCCGGTGCGGCACCGACGTCGGCCCCGGAGTGGACGACGGGCGGACAGCCCGGTGCCCCGCTTCCGCCCGCGCAGCCGACGGCCGCGCCCCAGCCCCAGGCACCCCAACCGGCGCCCGGGGGCTGGTCGGCCACCCCGCCGCAGCCCGAGGGCCAGGCGGCACAGGGCGGTTACGGCTACCCGCAGCCCCCCGCCCCGCAGAACCCGCAGAGCGGCTACGGCTTCCCGCAGCCGCCCGCACCCCAGCCCGGCCAGGGCGGCTACGGCTACCCCCAGCCGCCCGCGCCCCAGAACCCCCAGGGCGGTTACGGCTTCCCGCAGCCCCCCGCTCCCCCGAACCCGCAGAGCGGCTACGGCTTCCCGCAGCCGCCCGCACCCCAGACCGACCAGAGCGGCTACGGCTACCCCCAGCACCAGGCCCCCGCACAGCCCGGCCAGCCGGGTCAGCCCGTGCCGCCGCACCCGGGACAGCCGCAGGCCCAGCCGGGGCAGCCGCAGTTCCCGGGACAGCAGCCGCCGCAGGCGCCCCAGCCCGGCCCCTACGCGGGCGCTCCGGGCCAGCCCGGCGTGGACCCCCGTACCGGTGGAGCCTGGCCCGCGGCCGTCCAGCACGACCAGCGGCAGCAGGTCGCCGGCGCGGGCGCGCCGCTCGGCTACAACGCCGCGGTCGAGCTGACCTCGGACCGGCTGGTCAACAGCAAGAAGCAGAAGGCCAAGAGCAGTCGTCCCACTCCCGGTGGCTCGAAGTTCAAGCTCGGCGGCAAGAAGGAGGAGCAGGAGAGGCAGCGCAAGCTCGACCTCATCCGCACCCCGGTGCTGTCCTGCTACCGGATCGCGGTGATCAGCCTCAAGGGCGGCGTGGGCAAGACGACCACGACCACCGCCCTCGGCTCCACCCTGGCCACCGAACGGCAGGACAAGATCCTCGCCATCGACGCCAACCCGGACGCCGGCACCCTCGGCCGCCGGGTGCGGCGCGAGACCGGCGCCACCATCCGCGACCTGGTCCAGGCGATCCCGTACCTCAACTCGTACATGGACATCCGCCGGTTCACGTCCCAGGCGGCCTCGGGTCTCGAGATCATCGCCAACGACGTCGACCCGGCCGTGTCCACGACGTTCAACGACGAGGACTACCGGCGCGCGATCGACGTGCTGGGCCGCCAGTACCCGATCATCCTCACGGACTCGGGCACGGGTCTGCTCTACAGCGCCATGCGCGGGGTCCTCGACCTCGCCGACCAGCTGATCATCATCTCGACCCCGTCGGTGGACGGCGCGAGCAGCGCCAGTACGACGCTGGACTGGCTGTCGGCGCACGGGTACGCGTCCCTGGTCTCGCGGTCCATCACCGTGATCTCGGGTGTGCGCGAGACCGGCAAGATGATCAAGGTGGAGGACATCGTCACCCACTTCGAGCAGCGCTGCCGGGGCGTGATCGTCGTACCGTTCGACGAACACCTGGCGGCCGGTGCCGAGGTCGACCTCGACATGATGCGGCCGAAGGTCCGGGAGGCGTACTTCGACCTCGCCGCCATGGTGGCCGAGGACTTCGTGCGGGCCCAGCAGGAGCAGGGGCTGTGGACGGGGCAGGGAGGCCACCAGCCGCCGACGATGGCTCCCCCGATGCCGGGGCACCAGCAGCAACCCCCCGCCGGACAGCCGCAGCAGCCCCAGCCGCCGTTCCAGGGCTTCCCCGGCGCACAGCCCGGCCAGTCCTGGCAGACAGGCCAGCCGGGTCAGCCGCAGCCGGGGTTCCCGCAGCCGCCGTACGACCCGAACGCGGGACAGCCGCCGCAGCAGTAGACGAAGGCAGTGGACGAAGGAGGGCCGGCACCACCAAGGTGCCGGCCCTCCTTTTCCGTCTCTGCGCGCTTCAGGCCTGCGCGCCCTCGATCAGCTCACGGCACCGCTGCACGTCGTCGGTAATCGCCTTCAGCAGTGCGTCCAGCGACTCGAACTTCTGCTGCCCGCGCACATAGGCGAGGAAGTCCACCGCCACGTGCAGCCCGTACAGGTCGAGCCCGACGCGGTCGATCGCGTACGCCTCCACCGTGCGCTCGGTGCCGTCGAACTGTGGGTTGGTGCCGACGGAGATCGCGGCCGGCATCGCCTCGCCCTGGGCGTGCAGCCAGCCGGCGTAGACGCCGTCGGCGGGGATGGCGGTGTGCGGGAGGGTCTCGACGTTGGCGGTCGGGAAGCCGAGCTCGCGCCCTCGCTGCGCCCCGCGGACGACCACGCCCTCCACCCGGTGCGGGCGGCCCAGGATCTCCCCGGCGCCCTCCACGTCACCTTCGGCGACCAGGCGCCGGGTCAGGGTGGAGGAGAAGGGCTCCCCGCCGCCCGCCGTGCCCGACACGTACAGGTCGACGATCTCGACCTCGAAGTCGTACGTCTTGCCCTGCTCGGCGAGGAAGTCGCAGTTGCCCGCGGCCTTGTGGCCGAAACGGAAGTTGGGGCCCTCGACGACCGCCTTGGCGTGCAGCTTGTCGACCAGGACCTTGACGACGAAGTCGGCGGGCGAGAGCTTCGAGAACTCCGTGGTGAAGGGGAGGATCAGCAACGCGTCCACGCCCAGCCCGGCCATGAGCTCGGCGCGGCGGTGGTGCGGGGCCAGCAGCGGCGGGTGACTGCCGGGGCGGACGACCTCGCTGGGGTGCGGGTCGAAGGTGACGACGACCGAGGGGACGCCCAGCTCGCGCGCCCGGTCCACGGCATGCCTGATGATCAGCTGGTGCCCGCGGTGGACCCCGTCATAGGAACCGATGGTGACGACGCTGCGCCCCCAGTCCTCGGGGATGTCCTCCAAGCCACGCCAGCGCTGCACTGTGACCGCTCCTCGTCGAACCCGTGTCCGTATTGACTCTTGCGACTTACGCAGGTCTAAGGGTGCCATGCCGCGTGCCCGTCGCTCGCATCGGCATGGGGGCTGTGACCCGACGCACGCGGGCAGGGGGGTTGCGCAGGTCCGCCGGCTTCACGGGCTCAGGCGGGAACCCGCGCGTCCGCCAGGTTCTCGATCATCCGCCGGGTGCTGGGGCCGACCACCCCCGCCCACTCCTGCGGGGCGTCGGCGAGCCAGCCGGCCACCAGCGCGGCGAACCCGGGCACGTGCCGGCCGAGGTCGACGAGAGTGCGGTCGAAACGGGTCGCGCCCAACGGGCTGCGGACGAGGAGGAGGCCCGTGCGCCGCACGAGGTCGCGGATGCCGTCCCCGCCGCGCGCGGCGGCCGGGGGCAGCAGGGCGACCAGGACCGCGGGCTCCCGTTCGTGGTCCAGGAGGACATCGAGGAGTTCCTGGCGCAGCGGGCGGGAGGCGGGGGTGCCCGGGCCGACGAGCACGGCGGCCACCGCGGCCCGCACCCGTTCCGGGGCGCCGTCGAGCAGTCCAGTGACGAGCGGGTGGAGCACGGCCCGGGCGGCGGGGCCCTGATCGAGGCGCCGGTCGACGTACGCGGCCACGTCCCCGGCACACTCCGGGCCCCGCTGGACCATCTCCCGCACCAGCACGGCCACCCGGCGGGCCAGGGCGGGCGTGGTGACGTCGGCGAGCGTGCGCAGCGCCTCCCCGGCACCCGGTCTGCGCAGCCGCTCCCGGAAGGCCTCCAGGACCGGATCGGGGTCGGTGGCGAGCGCGGGGACCAGCACGGCGGGCGGGAACTGCGGGTCGCCGGCCGCGAAGTGCCCTAGAGCCTGCGGGAGATGACGGGCACGCGTGCGCGGGTCGCGCACCAGCAGGGCGAGCGCACCCCCGTGCAGGGTGCGGTCCTCGGGGCGGGCGAGCAGCGCGAGGGCGGCATAGCGCAGGAGTTCGCGGTCGGCCTCGGTACGTACGTGCGGGGCGGCCCGCAGTCCGTACGCCACCGCCGCCACCCGCCGCGCAGGCCGCTCGTCGTGCGCCCACCGGTCCACGGCCCGGCACACCGCCGACGGCTCGTCCTCGGCCAGCACGGCGAGCAGTTCGTCGGCCCGCCGGTGCGCACACCCGACGAGCACCTCGGTGAGGTCGTCCAGAGCCCGGGTCCGGTGCGTGTGCAGCAGCGCCTGCGCGGCCTTCGCCACGGTCGCGTGCGGAGTCGCGGGCAGCGGCCGCTCGTCGTCGAACCAGCGGGTGAGATACGGCTGTACGGCGGTGGGGTCCGTGGCCAGCAGCTCCGCCACGACGTCCAGGAACCGGGGGCCCGGCTCGTGCGGGGGCCCGTCGGCGAGGACGAGGCGGCGCAGCAGGTCGAAGCGGGTGCCGGGCGGAAGCGGGAGGGCGGTCCAGAAGGCGGGCCCGAACGCGGGCGGGACGGGTTCCTCCTGACGGCGCCGGGCCACCAGGCGGTCGGTGAGCCGCCGCAGGACATCGGTGTACGGCGTCGCGTCGGGCACGCGCAGCAGGGTCTCGGTGAGCAGGCGGGCCGCCCACCAGGAGTCCGGGTCGGCGTCGAGGGCGTCGAGCAACTCCTCCAGTCGGTGGGCCAGTTGCGGTGCGCCGTGCTGGCGGGCGACGAGGAGCAGGGCCTGGACGACGGGGCCGATGCGGTGGTGCGGGACGGGGAGCGGGTCCTCGGCGCCGGTGCGGCGGCGGTGGACCAAGGCGCGCAGGGCCTCGTCCAGGTCGAGGTGGGTGCCCTGGATCCAGTCGGCGAGTTCCTCGTGGGCGAAGCGGTAGCCGCTGCCGGCGGGGACGAGGAGGCCCTCGGCGAGGACGGCGGAGGCCCAGCCGGTGGCGCCGAGCCGCTTCGGCGCCGTGCCCCAGGGAAACACCGCCTCGAACGACTCCCGGGCCAGCTCCCCCTGCCCGGGGCCGAGGCTGCGGCGGGCGGCCTCGTGGACCTGGCCGGCAACCTTCGCGGCGAGCCGGCGGACGGCGGTGCCGCGCAGGCCACTCGCCGTGGCCAGCCGTACCGCGATGCGCAGACACATCAGGTCGAGGTACGCCGAGAAGACCTCGTCGCGGTCCACGGGGGTGTGAGGGGCGTCCGGGAGAGCCGCGCGGACCTCGGACAGGAGCCGGAGGGTGAGGGGGTGCCGGTCGTCGGGGGCGGCGAGGATGCCTTCGGGGAGGGCGTGCCGGACCCGGGCGCGGCGGGCCTCCTCGTCGGTGAGGTCGGCGAGGCGTACGCAGGGCGGAAGGTGCGCCTCCGGATTGCCGTACAGCATGTCCTCCGGGAAGTCCGCGCCCTCCCAGTACTCCTCCCGGCACGCCACCACGAGCCGCGCCCCCGTCTCCGCCAGCCACTTCGCCGTGCCCTCCGTCCAGTCGGCGAGGCGGTGGGCCAGGACCGGGGGCATCTCCTCGGGGCCGTCGAGGAGGAGGAACAGGGGGCGGCCCGCGGTGCCGGCAAGGCGGGCCAGGCGTTCGGGCGTGAGGTCGTCCAGGTCGGCGGGGACGGTGTCCGTGGAGGTCGCCACGATCCGGGCGGCCCTGGTGAGCGCTCGGCTCGCCGCGTCGGCCACCGAGGCGTCGGTGTCCTCGAGGTCGGCGCCGCGCAGCCAGAGGGTGGGGGCGGGAGCGGGGCCCCGGTGGCGGCGGGCGGCCAGGGCCGCGAGTTGTGTCGTACGGCCGCTGCCGGGCGGTCCGACGAGGCCGAGGACGGCGGCCGAGCCGTCGGTGAAGGCGGCGAACTCCCTGGTGATCGCGGTCCGTTCGACCGGCTCGGTCGGGTCTCCCCGGCCCGCGTGACCGGCGAACGTGCCCGGCGGGCCGTCCTGGCCCACCGAGGTGGCCGTCAGTTCCAGCACGCCGGCGAGGTTGAGGTCGACGCCGTACGCCGGGACCGTCGCCGCGTTCTCCGCGAGCAGGTCGGCGAGGGGGCCGGTCCGGACGGGGCGGAGCGGGACCGCGTATCCGCTGTCGCGGTGGCCGCACTGCAGGGCGGTGCCGAGGACGGCGACCACCGCGCCGGTCCCGGCGTCCAGCACGGGGCCTCCGGCGGCCCCGCCGCCGAGCCGCAGGGCGTCCCGTCCCGCGGTGCCGATCGCCAACTCCAGGACGTTTTCGAGGAGATGGAAGCGGTCGGTGGCCGTGTAGGTCACGGAGGCCGCGCCGAGCACCCGGGCCTCGCGCCAGCAGCCGGCGGGGAGCCGGACGTAGGTGCCGGTCTCGACGGTGTCGCGCACGGACACCGGCAACGGTTCCACACCGAGTCCTTCGGAACGGACGAGCGCCAGGTCCAGCTCGGGCAGCGCGGTCACGGCGTCGGCGGACACCACACAACTGCGGTCGCCGCCGGCGTGCAGCACGAGCCGGGCCGACCCGTCGACGGCCTCATGGCTGGTGACGACGGTGCCACGATGATCGGCCACGAACCCGACCCCCCGGAGCCGGCCGGCCAGATCAAGAATCCGCACGAGTTCCTCGCCCGGCCCGGCCCCGGGAACCCGCCCTCGCGCCCGCCGCGAAGGCTCCTCGCACCCGCTCCGGCCGAGCCGTACGGTATCGCGATTGCCACCCCGACCGGAGCCGACCTCCCGGCCCTCTTCCCGGACCCCACGACCCACGGACTCGGCGCCCTCACCGGCCTGCCGGTCTCCCGGTCCGACCCGCCGGGCCGCCTCCTGCCCCGCTCCGCGGCCATCGCCCCCGCCGGAACCTGCCTCCGGCTCGCGCTGCCGGGACCGCGGGTTCTCCGCACGGGCGGCACGGTCACCCCACCGCACCCGCCGACCAGCCTCACGCGGCTTCCGGCCCCGCTGTTCCGCGAAAAGCTCCGTGCCGCGTGCGTCCCAACCCGCAGGCTCCGTCGGCAGACCCATCCCCAGCGCCCCCTGACCCCCAGCCCCCGCAGGCCAAGCCACCTCACGCGACCCCCGGCCCCCAGACCCCGCACCCGGGCCCACTTCGCGCGACTCACGATCCGCAGACTCCACAGTCAGGCCCATCCCCCGCGCCCCCTGCCCCCCGGACCCCACAGCCCAAGCCACCTCACGCGACCCCCGGCCCCCAGACCCCGCACCCGGGCCCACCTCGCGCGACTCCCGATCCGCAGACTCCACAGTCAGGCCCATCCCCCGCGCCCCCTGCCCCTCGGACCCCGCAGCCCAAGCCACCTCGCGCGACCCCCGCCCGCCGGACCCCGCACTCAGGCCCATCTCACGCGACTCCCGACCCCCAGGCCCCGCCGACCGACCCGTCTCCCCCGCGATCCCTTCCCCCCGCCCCGGCATCTCCATGCCGGCGCCGGAGGCAAGAGGCACCGTTTCGTCGGCGGAGTCACCTCCTGCCGTCATGGCCGTACCTCCCCGCCGTACGCACGTTCCTGTTTTCGACGGTAGGCGTGCGGTGATCGGCGGCACAGATCGTGTGGTGAACGCGCCCCCTTCCACTCCCCCGGTTCACTCCGAGCGCCTGCCCACGTGGGTGAATGGAAGGGGGCGGACGGAGACACCCTAGGGGTGGGGGAACCGAGGGGGGACCGTGGAGCGGCGACACAACCCCGTGATCGCCGCTCCACGGGCAAACAGCCCCGGTGCTCCCCCGGACTGGACCAGGCCTAGCCGAAGACGGCCAGGCTCTTCGCCTTGCCCTTCTGTTCCTCGACCAGCGCCAGGAAGCGGCCCTCGGGGTCGAAGACGGCCACCGTACCGGCGCCCGTGTACTCGTCGGGCATGTCGAGCCGTACGCCGTTGGTGAGCAGCTTGGCCCGGCGGCCGTCGACGTCCCAGCGGGGGAACGCGGCTGTGGCGGCCTCGGCGATCGGCATCACCGTCAGCTCCTGCTGGAGCTGGTCGAGGGTCCTGGCCGAGTCCAGCTTGTACGGACCCACGCGCGTGCGGCGCAGAGCCGTCAGGTGGCCGCCGACACCCAGATCTGCGCCCAGGTCGCGGGCGAGGGCCCGGATGTAGGTGCCGGAGGAGCAGACCACCGACACGACCAGGTCCATGACGGCCGTGCCGTCCTCGGCGACCGCGTCCCGGACGTCGTGGACCGCGAAGGACGAGATGGTAACGGGGCGGGCCGGGATCTCGAACTCCTCGCCCTCGCGCGCCCGTTTGTACGAGCGCACGCCGTCGATCTTGATGGCGCTGACCTTGGACGGCACCTGCATGATGTCGCCGCTCAGCTTGGCGATCCCGGTGTCGACGGCCTCTCGGGTGACCTTCGAGGCGTCTGCCGACGTCGTGATCTCGCCCTCCGCGTCGTCGGTCAGCGTCGTCTGGCCGAGCCGGATCGTGCCCAGGTACTCCTTCTCGGTCAGCGCGAGGTGCCCGAGGAGCTTGGTGGCCTTCTCGACACCGAGGACCAACACGCCGGTCGCCATGGGGTCGAGGGTGCCGGCGTGTCCGACGCGGCGGGTCCTGGCGATCCCGCGCATCTTGGCGACCACGTCGTGCGAAGTGAAGCCCGACGGCTTGTCGACGATGACAAGGCCGTCGGGCGGTGGGGTCTTCTGGGTCATTCGGCGGCGTCGTCCGTCTCGTCCTCGTCGCCCGGCTTCCGGTACGGGTCCGCGTCACCGGCGTAGGCGGCACCCGCGGAGACCTCGCGCACCTTCTCGTCGGACTGGCGTGCCTTGTCGAGGAGGTCGTCGATGGTCTTGGCGGTGTCGGGCAGCGCGTCGGCCACGAAGGTCAGCGTCGGCGTGAACTTCACACCCGCCGCCGCGCCGACCGCGCTGCGGAGCACGCCCTTGGCGCTCTCCAGTCCGGCGGCCGCGGCCGCCCGCTCCTCGTCGCCGCCGTACACCGTGTAGAAGACGGTCGCCTCCCGCAGGTCACCCGTGACCCGGGTGTCCGTGATGGTGACGTGTGAGCCGAGCCGCGGGTCCTTGATCCCGCGCAGCAGCTTCTGGGCCACCACCTCTCGGATGAGGTCCGCCAGCCTCTTGGCGCGCGCGTTGTCGGCCACTGGTCCGTCTCCTTAGTAACTGTCTTGCTGCTTGCTTCAGTCTTCGTCGCTGTGGAGCCTGCGTCGAACCGAGAGCAGTTCCACCTCCGGCCGCGCGGCGACCAGCCGTTCACAGCGGTCCAGCACGTCGGTGAGGTGTCCCGTGTCCCCGGAGACCACCGCGAGCCCGATCTCGGCCCTGCGGTGGAGGTTCTGGCTGCCCGTCTCCGCCGCGCTCACCGCGTACTTGCGCTGGAGCTCGGCCACGATCGGACGGACGAGAGAGCGTTTCTCCTTCAGCGAGTGGACGTCACCGAGGAGCAGGTCGAAGGACAGAGTCCCCACATACATGTGTGTCCGGATGTCCCGCCGGTTCGGGGTACGGGCGCCGCGCTTGGACGCCGGTACGGGGAACCGTACACGCAACGGCCGGGGCCGATCGACGGATATTACGTCCGCCGACCGGCCCCGATCGCGTGCTACGACGATCAGCCGCGCGGCTTCTCGCGCATCTCGTACGTCGCGATGACGTCGTCGATCTTGATGTCGTTGAAGTTTCCGAGGTTGATACCACCCTCGAAGCCTTCGCGGATCTCGGTGACGTCGTCCTTGAAGCGGCGCAGACCGGAGATGGTGAGGTTCTCCGCGACGACCTTGCCGTCGCGCAGCAACCGCGCCTTGGTGTTGCGCTTGACCTCGCCGGAGCGGACCAGCACACCGGCGATGTTGCCCAGCTTGGACGAGCGGAAGACCTCGCGGATCTCCGCCGTACCGAGCTCGACCTCTTCGTACTCCGGCTTGAGCATGCCCTTGAGGGCTGCCTCGATCTCCTCGATCGCCTGGTAGATGACCGAGTAGTACCGGACGTCCACACCCTCGCGCTCGGCCATCTGCGCCGCACGGCCTGCCGCGCGGACGTTGAAGCCGATCACGATGGCGTCCGAGCCCATCGCCAGGTCGATGTCCGACTCCGTGACCGCACCGACACCGCGGTGCAGGACGCGGATGTCGACCTCTTCGCCGACGTCCAGCTGGAGCAGGGAGGACTCGAGAGCCTCGACGGAACCAGAAGCGTCACCCTTGATGATCAGGTTGAGCTGCTGGACCTCGCCGGCCTTGAGCACCTTGTCCAGGTCCTCGAGCGAGACACGGCGCGTGCGCTTGGCGAACGCCGCGTTCCGCTCGCGGGCGGCGCGCTTCTCGGCGATCTGACGGGCCGTACGGTCCTCGTCGACCACCAGGAAGTTGTCGCCCGCACCCGGGACGTTGGTCAGACCCAGCACCTGGACCGGCGTGGACGGACCCGCCTCGGCGACGTTGTTGCCGTTGTCGTCGAGCATGGCGCGCACACGGCCGTAGGCGTCGCCCACCACCATCGTGTCGCCGACCCGCAGCGTGCCTCGCTGCACGAGGACCGTCGCCACGGCACCGCGGCCGCGGTCGAGACGGGACTCGATCGAGATGCCCTGCGCGTCCTGGTTCGGGTTGGCCCGCAGGTCGAGCGAGGCGTCGGCCGTGAGGACCACGGCCTCCAGCAGGGAGTCGATGTTCAGACCCTGCTTGGCGGAGATGTCGACGAACATGGTGTCGCCGCCGTACTCCTCGGCCACCAGGCCGTACTCGGTCAGCTGACCGCGCACCTTGGTCGGGTCGGCACCCTCGACGTCGATCTTGTTGACCGCGACGACGATCGGGACGTCGGCCGCCTTGGCGTGGTTGAGCGCCTCGACCGTCTGCGGCATGACGCCGTCGTTGGCCGCGACGACCAGGATCGCGATGTCCGTCGACCGGGCACCACGGGCACGCATGGCGGTGAACGCCTCGTGACCCGGGGTGTCGATGAAGGTGATCGCGCGGTCCTCTTCGTTGACCTGGGTCGAGACCTGGTAGGCACCGATGTGCTGGGTGATGCCGCCGGCCTCGCCCGCGATGACGTTCGTCTTGCGGATGGCGTCGAGGAGTCGGGTCTTACCGTGGTCGACGTGACCCATGACGGTCACGACCGGCGGACGGACGACCAGGTCCTCGTCGTCGCCCTCGTCCTCGCCGAACTCGATGTCGAAGGACTCGAGCAGCTCGCGGTCCTCCTCCTCGGGGCTGACGATCTGAACCGTGTAGTTCATCTCGCCCGCGAGGAGCTGCAGCGTCTCGTCGGAGACGGACTGCGTGGCCGTGACCATCTCGCCGAGGTTCATCATGACCGCGACGAGGGACGCCGGGTTGGCGTTGATCTTCTCCGCGAAGTCGGTGAGCGAGGCACCGCGCGACAGGCGAATGGCTTCGCCGTTGCCGCGAGGCAGCATCACGCCGCCGACCGACGGGGCCTGCATGGCCTCGTACTCCTGGCGCCTCTGCCGCTTCGACTTGCGACCGCGACGCGCGGGACCGCCGGGACGACCGAAGGCGCCCTGCGTGCCACCACGGCCACCAGGACCACCGGGACGACCACCGAAGCCGGGACGACCGCCGCCGCCACCGCCGGGACCACCCGGACGGCCGGCGAAACCGCCGCCACCGCCACCGGGACCCGCGGGACGACCGGCGAAGCCGCCGCCACCGCCACCGGGACGACCGGCGAAACCGCCGCCGCCACCGGGACGACCGCCGCCACCGCCACCGGGACGACC
>NZ_MJAH01000041.1 GCF_001746295.1 Streptomyces sp. LUP47B
CCGCCCCGCCCGCCCCGCCCGAGGAGCCCCCGCTCGCCGCGGCGGCCGCGCCCGCGGCTCCGGCAGCTCCCGCCCCGGCGCCGCCCGCGATGAGCCCGAGGGCCTTGGCGTACCCGGCGGCCCCGAACCAGCCGATGACCGCGATCGGTACGACGGCCGGGATACCGCCGGCGACTTCCTTGATCTGGCCTGCGGCCAGTCGGCACTTGACGCACTCCTCCAGGTGCTTGCGCAGACCCCGTTCGGCACGGGTGCGCAGCCCGCCGCGGGCGTAGGCGCCCAGTCGGTCGGCGTAGCGGGCGCACTCCTCGTCGGCGGCGAGAGTGGCGCTGACGTGGGCCTGGAGGTACGCCTGCTTGAGGCCCTCGCGGGCCCGGCTGGCCAGCACCCGGGTGCCGTTGGCGTCGAGTCCGAAGAGGGTGGCGACCTCGCTCGGCGACTCGTCCTCGACCTCGGTGTGCCACAGAACGGCCTGCCAGCGCTCGGGCAGTGACCGGAAGGCCTGCATGGCCATGGACTGCTCGGCCACGTGCATCGCGCGCACGTCGGCGCCCAGGTCCAGAGTGTCGTCGTCGGAGACCTCGGAGGAACGCGTGGCCTGCGCGGCGAACACCGCGAAGTCGTCGACGAGCTGCTCCCGCTTCGCCGACTTCGTCCAGCCGGCGGCGACGCGGCGGATGCTGGTCAGCAGATAGGGACGCACGGCGTGCTCAGGGCCGTGGCCGCCGCGCACCGCCTGGAGCATGCGGGCGAAGACCTCGGCGGTGAGGTCGTCCGCGGTGTGGCCGTCGCGGCAGCAGGTGCGGGCGTAGCGGCGCACCGCCCCCGCGTGGCGCCGGTAGAGCGCCTCGTAGGCCGTGTCGTCGCCGGAGCGCATCCGATCGATCAGGTCGGCGTCGGACAGCGGCAGCTCCCTGGGCGCCGGCAGGACGCCGCCGTCCTGCCGCCGGTCGCGCTGCGCCGGAACGCTGCCCTCGACGGGTTCGCCGCCCTGTGCGGGAATGCCGCCCTGCGGGATCCCGGCGCGACCGCCCTGGCCCGGCACCAGTGGGGTGCCCCCGGCTTCCCCGTCGCCCTCGTCAAGGGGTTCGTTCCGCCCGTCAACGCTCATCGCGGAATGCCCCCGCCGCCGGCCCAACCAGTCCCGAACACCGGGTCAGAGTGCCATATTGGCTTTTGGTCAGCGCCCCTCCGTATGGAGCATCCACTCGTCCGTGGGGACTTCCCGCACGGCAGCACTGAGGATCACCCGTCCGGGGAAGACTCAACTGCCGCGGCCGGCGGAGGAGTTGGCTCGCCTGCCCGGAACGCGCCGGAATGGGCCGGGGCGCGGACGTCAACCATCCGCACCCCGCTGTCACCCTTTCGAGTCACGCCGGCCGGGACCGCAACCCCTCCAGCAGGATGTCCAGCAGCCGCGCCGAGGCGGCCGCCTGCTGCGCCGCGTCCGGCAGCGAGGGCGCCGCGGTCGCGATCACCAAAAGGACGTCCGAGACCGACACGTCGGTCCGCAGCTCACCAGCCGCACGCGCGCGGTCCACGAGCCGACCCACGACCTCCAGTAGGGCCGCCGCCCCGGCGTCGTCGTCGGCGGAGACCATCGGGGTCTCCTCCGGCACCAGCCGCAGCTCGCCGGAGCCCGGAGTCGTCCGCTGCTGCGGCACCCGCGCCCCGTCGTAACCGTCGGTGCCCTCGTCGGCGACCCCGACCCGCAGCACCTGCGGCGGCAGCAGCCGTCCGGCACCGGACGCGACCGACGTGCGCAGGAAACGCGACAGCGCCGACCACGGCTCGTCCTCCTGGCCGAGCGCCGCCCGCGCCTGGTCGGTCAGCCGGGAGGTCTCCTCCTCGGCTATCCGCCGGACCAGGACGTCCTTGCTCGGGAAGCGCCGGTACACCGTGCCGACACCGACCCGGGCGCGCCGCGCCACGTCCTCCATCGGCGCGCCGTAGCCCAGCTCGCCGAAGACCTCGCGCGCCGCGCGCAGTACGTGTTCCAGGTTGCGCTGTGCGTCCACGCGCAGCGGGGCCGAACGCGATCCGTCACGTCCGTTGCCCGCCGCGCTCATCGCCGAACCCATCGGGCCGCCCATCGCCCCGCCACCGGGTGCGATGGCGGACGCGGTGGACCAATGAGAGTCCTGAATGTGCATAAATATCCCCCGGTAATGACGTCTCCCCCCGGAGACTCTCCCCGCCATCGAAAGCCGGAGCGTGCGGAACAAGCCCGTTTCGCGAGTCCGCCCGTCGCGGACCCGGAGCGCATCCCCCTACACCCCGTCGACACACGAACATAGTTGAGCGGGGGTCAATTCAGAAGGGGCAGGTTCCGCACGGAGCGCCCCCCGATCGGAGTACGGGTGGCAAACGCCCCGATTGCACCCCCTCCGCCCGCCCGGCGCACACCCGTTGACCTGCGAACCTTCCGCGCGCTCCGGAGATCCGGCCAACCCGGCGCGCCGATGAACTCCGGTCACACAATTTGTCGAGGCTGTGGACAAACTCAAGCGACGGGTGCGTCATGGGATGGTGAAGGAACGTGCGCGCATTCTGGTTGTCGGCGGCGGCTACGTCGGGATGTACACGGCTCTGCGTCTGCAGCGCAAGCTGAAACGGGAACTCGAGCGGGGCGAAGTCGAGATCACGATCGTCACGCCCGACGCCTACATGACCTATCAGCCGTTCCTGCCCGAAGCGGCCGCCGGGAACATCTCCCCGCGCCATGTCGTCGTACCACTGCGCCGCGTCCTGGACCGCTGCCGTGTCGTCGTCGGCGAGGCCACCGCGATCGACCACGCCAAGCGCACGGCCTCCGTCACCACCCTCGCCACCGAGGAGGAGCGGACGGGCGGCGAAGAGCTGTCGTACGACGAACTGGTCCTCGCGCCGGGTTCGATCGCCCGCACACTGCCGATCCCCGGACTGGCCGACCACGGCATCGGCTTCAAGACGGTCGAGGAGGCCATCGGCCTGCGCAACCACGTCATCGAGCAGATGGACATCGCCTCCTCCACCCGCGACCCCGCGATCCGCGACGCGGCTCTCACCTTCGTGTTCGTCGGCGGCGGCTACGCGGGCGTGGAGGCCCTCGGCGAGCTGGAGGACATGGCCCGCTACACCGCGCGCTACTACCACAACGTCCGTCCCGAGGACATGAAGTGGATCCTCGTCGAGGCCTCCGACCGCATCCTTCCCGAGGTCGGCGAGGAGATGGGCCGCTACACGGTCAGCCAACTGCGCCGCCGCAACATCGACGTACGCCTGAACACCCGTCTGGAGTCCTGCGTGGACCGCGTCGCCGTCCTCAGCGACGGCAACCGCTTTCCCACGCGTACGGTCGTGTGGACGGCCGGCGTCAAACCCAGCCCGCTCCTCGCCGCCACCGACCTCCCCCTCAATGAGCGGGGGCGGCTGAAATGCACCCCCCAGCTCACCGTCGACGGCACCACGCACGCGTGGGCGGCCGGAGACGCGGCCGCCGTCCCCGACGTCACCGCCGAGGAGCCCGGCAAGGAGACCGCCCCCAACGCCCAGCACGCCGTCCGCCAGGCCAAGGTCCTCGGTGACAACATCGCGCACGCGCTGCGGGGCGAGCCCCTGGAGACGTACTCCCACAAGTACGTCGGCTCGGTGGCCTCCCTGGGCCTCCACAAAGGTGTCGCGTACGTCTACGGACGCAAGCTGAAGGGCTACCCTGCCTGGTTCATGCACCGCGTCTACCACCTCAGCAGGGTCCCCACCTTCAACCGCAAGGCCCGCGTCCTGGCCGAATGGACCCTGTCGGGGCTCTTCAAGAGGGAGATCGTCTCCCTCGGTTCACTCGAACATCCCCGAGCGGAGTTCGAACTCGCGGCCGGTGGAAAGCATCCTCACGACCCGACGAACGACCCGAAGGGGTCGTCCTGACCGGACCGAGGAACTCCACGGACCGCCCCGGCGTCTGACGAATGTCGACCCGGTCGGTCACCCTGCCAGACTGGTGCCCGACTTCGGACGGGCAGCCGCCCGCCCCTCGAACCAAGAGGTTTCCCCGTGCTGCACCCCCGGGCTGCCGTCCCCAGCCCCCCGGCCGGGCCCGGAGCAGGCCCGAAGACGCCGAAGACGACGACACGAGGCAAGGATTCGTGAACTTCACGCGCTGGAGCGCCCGCCTCCCCGGAACGCAGCGCCGCGCCGCAGCGCGGACCGACGAGTTGGTCACCGAGGACCGCCTGAGCGACGGTGCCGTCCCCGCGGCCCGCGCCGAACAACTGACCGTGCCGGTCCCCGCCGTCGACGAACTCCCCGTACGCGAGGTCCTCGACCGAGTCCCCGCCCTCGTCGCCCTCGTCCACGGACCCGACCACCGCCTCGCCTACGTCAACGACGCCTATGTGGTCGCCTTCGGCCTGCGCCCCACGGGCGAACCGGCCCGCCGAGCCCTCCCGGAGCTCGACGAGATCGGCCTCCTCCCGCTCCTCGACCAGGTACTGCGCAGCGGCAAGCCCCGCACCGTCAAGTCCCGCAAGGCCCCCGACGGCCGCTCCTACACCTTCACCTGCACCCCGGTGACGGAAGGACACGATGGCGGTGGCAGCGGTGTCCTCGTATTCGCGACCGACGTCACCGACCACGCCGAGGCCGCCGAGCGCCTCAGAGCCAGCGAACGCCGCCAGCGCGAGACCGCCGTGACCCTCCAGCGCAGCCTGCTCCCCCAGGAGCTCGAAGAACCGGACGACCTGCGCATCGCCGCCACCTACCTCCCCGGCGGCACCGAGGCCGCGGTCGGCGGCGACTGGTACGACGTCATCACCCTCGGCGGCGGCCGCACGGCCCTGGTCATCGGCGACGTCATGGGCCGAGGGGTCCGCGCGGCGGCGGTCATGGGCCAGCTCCGCACGGCCGTCAGGGCGTACGCCCGCCTCGACCTGCCCCCGCACGAGATCCTCCAGCTCCTGGACGGCCTCGCCATGGAGATCGACGCCAACCAGATCGCCACGTGCGCGTACGCCATCCACGACCCGAACGAGGGCAAGCTGGTCTACGCCTCGGCCGGTCACCTGCCCATCCTGGTCCGCGACGAGAGCGGCGTCGTCCTGCGGGCCGACGAACCCACCGGCCCGCCGCTGGGCACCGGCGGCTGGATGCACTCCTCGGGCTCCATCCCGCTCGGCCCCGGCTCCACGGCGGTGCTCTACACGGACGGCCTGGTCGAACGCCGTGACGAGGATCTGGACGAGGGCATCGCCGCACTGGAGCGCGCCCTGGCCGGCGCGACCGGCACCCCGCAGGTGATCTGCGACCGCCTGGTCCGCTCGGCCGGCGTCACCGCGGAACACGACGACGACGTGGCCGTCATGGTCCTCCAGCACCCGGCCCACACGGGCCCCGACGGCGATCTCTTCCGCAACGCCGCGTTGGAGCTGCTGGGCGGAGTCGAGGCGGCTCCACGCGCGCGTGCGTTCGCCTCCGGCGTGCTGACGAGTTGGCGGTTCCCGGTGGAGCTGCATGATCTGGGCGTGCTGGCGGTGAGCGAGCTGGTCGCCAACTCCCTGCAGCACGGGACCCCGCCCATGCGGTTGCGGCTCCGCCGTACCGACCGGCGACTGATCGTCGAGGTGACGGACGGGGACGACCATCTGCCCCGGCGTCGGCGAGCGGAAGCCGGCGACGAGTCCGGTCGGGGGATCGCCATCGTGGCGACCATCGCGTCGAACTGGGGGTCCCGGAGGACCCCGGGGGGCGGGAAGGCCGTCTGGTGCGAGTTCGTGCTGCCGAAGGGGTAGCGCCGCGGGGCGCGGATCACTGCCGGGCGCGGGTTGTCCGTGACCGGTCGCGCCCGTGCGGCGGTAGCCGCACATCGATACAGCCCGCGCCCCTAGGGGTTGCGGCTAGGCGGCCACGGACTCCGACGTCGCTCCACCCTGGGCCACCACTCGGCTCTTCCGCAGTGACGGCTGGTTCTGCGCCGGGGTCAGCTGCCTGCCCAGTCGGACGGCCAGGTAGGTGATCCCCAGCGAGAACAGCAGGAACGTCACGATGTACGGCGCATGCAGGGAGGCACCCATCGGGCCGCCGACCGCCGGGCCCACCGCCAGTGCGAGCTGCTTCACCAAGGCGAAGGCGGAGTTGTACTGGCCCGCCATTCCCTCCGGCGCCAGATCGGCGACCAGGGGGGCCACCGTCGGCGACAGCATCGCCTCGCCCAGTCCGAACAAGGCGTACGTCGAGACGAAGGCGGCCGTGGCCATCTCCCGGCTGCCGTGCCCGAGGCCCGCGTAGCCCGCCACGATCCACGCCACGGACCAGATGATCCCGACCGCGGCGATCACCCGTGACCGCCTGCGCCGCTCCACGAACTTGAGCACGGCGAACTGCGCCACCACGATCATCGCGGTGTTGGCGGCCAGAGCGGTCCCCATCGCAGAGGGAGAGATACCGGCGGCCTCGACGCCGTAAGCGCTCAGCCCGGACTCGAACTGTCCGTAGCAGGCGAAGAACAGCACGAAGCCCAGCACGCACAGCTGCACCATGGCGCGGTTTCCGAGCAGCTGCTTCCAGCTGCCCCTGGCGGACTGGGCCGGCGCGCCCTCGATACGGGGCGCGTGCGGCAGTCGCAGAGTCGCCATCACGACCACCAGCAACAGGAACACCGCCGCCTCGATCGTGAACAGCACGGTGAAGGACGTGGCGCTCGACGTGTCGACGAGGTGCCCGCCGATGAGACCCCCGACGCCGAGTCCGAGGTTCTGCAGGAAGAACTGCGTCGCGAAGGCCCGGGACCGCGTCTCCGAGGTGGAGCAGTCCACGATCATCGTCGCCAGCGCCGGCTGCATGACGGCCTGACCGGCCCCCAGCGCGGCCGCCGAGAGCAGCACGGTCTCGGCATGACCCGCGAGGCCGAGACTCAACGCGCCGAGCGCGGCCGTGATCAGGGCGACGAGCAGCACCGGCAGCGGGCCCCGCCGGACGATGGCCCGCCCGGCGAACGGCAGCACGATCAGCGCCGCCACGGCGAAGACGGCGAGGACCAGCCCCGCCGTCATGGCTCCCAGCCCGCGCACCTGAGCCACATAGACGTACAGGTAGGGGACGGTGAAACCGAGCCCGAACGCGCTGAGTGCGTTGCCCACGTGGATCCGGCGCATCGCAGCGCCCCTCGCCCTGGTCACGTTCACCTCTCTCACTAGTTAGGAGTGAAGACTTCAAAGCTAAAGTTCGAAGCTAAATAGTACACAGTGAAGGACTTCAAGGCAAAGGAGGTGCGTGCCATACTGCGGCCATGGCCGAGACCCCTGGCGTCCCCGAGCCGACGCTCGAAGAGCAGATCGCCGCCTACCAGCGCGAATTCCAGGACCTCGACCCCCAGGTCGAGCAGATCGTCTCGGCGCTGGCCCGTCTGAACCGCCGTATGAACGTCGCCTACGGCCGCCAGACCGCAGATCTCGGCATCAGCAACGCCGAGTGGGAGGTCCTCAAGGCCCTCGTGCTCTCCGGTGCCCCCTACCGCATGGGCCCCAGCGATCTCGCCAAGCGCCTCGGCCTCACGCCGGCCGCGATGACCCACCGCATCGACCGCATGCTTGCCGAGGGGCTGGTAACCCGGGAGCGGGACGAGAGCAATCGCGTCCGCGTGATCGTGGAGCTGACCGCCGAAGGCCGCGAGAAGTGGCTGGAGGCGATGCGCCTCGCGACAGTCTTCGAGGAGGACCTGCTCCAGGACCTGTCCGCCGAGGAGCGCAACACCCTCGGGGACGTCCTCACCCGGCTTCTGCGTAGGGTGGAGCACGCACAGCCGGACGCCGGCGGGCGGCTCAGCGACCTCGACTAAAAGATCTTGACAGAGGGCGCTTGACAGCCACTTTCCGGATCCGTAGAGTTCTTCGGGTTGCCACGGAGCCGTAACGGTTCTGTAGTAGCACCTTCGCCGCGCAAGCGGCCACTCAAACCATCAGAACGATCTCCCAGCCGGGATGAATTCGGTGTGCCCGAATTCAATTCGATTGGGTGCGGCCCTCGATTTGGGACCGCAGCGAGAGTCCGCTAAGGTTTGAGACGTCGGAACGGCCCAACGGCCGGGAAGGCAAGCCCCGCTGACTGGGAATCAGGCCCGAAAGGATCTGATAGAGTCGGAACCGCCGGAGGAACCGGAAACGGTCTGATAGAGTCGGAAACGCAAGACCGAAGGGAAAAGCCCGGAGGAAAGCCCGAGAGGGTGAGTACAAAGGAAGCGTCCGTTCCTTGAGAACTCAACAGCGTGCCAAAAATCAACGCCAGATATGTTGATACCCCGTCTCCAGCATCTGCTGGGGCGAGGTTCCTTTGAAGAAAACACAGCGAGGACGCTGTGAGCGACCGCCTTATTCCGGTGGTCGCTCCGCTCTCGTGATGTGTCGACCGGATTACCGGTAAACATTCACGGAGAGTTTGATCCTGGCTCAGGACGAACGCTGGCGGCGTGCTTAACACATGCAAGTCGAACGATGAACCACTTCGGTGGGGATTAGTGGCGAACGGGTGAGTAACACGTGGGCAATCTGCCCTTCACTC
>NZ_MJAH01000042.1 GCF_001746295.1 Streptomyces sp. LUP47B
TCGCCTTCCAGAGCAGATTCCAGGACCCGCTTGGTCAGCTGCTGCAGCAGCCCGCCCTGACCGGTCAGCTGCAGCCCCTCCGACCGGGCCCGTTCCACCAGCATCGCGACCAGTTGCTCATCAGACACGGGCGCAGGCTGCCCGGACGGGGCACTCTCGACAGGTTCCACGGTCTCCAACTCCACGGCGGTGTCAGTCACTTGACGTCTCTCCCATGATCGTCGGATCCGCCGTTAGATTTACACTCCCTCAGTAGACGCCGTTTCATTTGGAGGTAGTGTCACGGTGTGGCGGAGGGGTTGTGGCACTCGGGGTTGGGTGACTGGTACGGGCCCGGGACCCCGATCGTGCAGCGGATACGGGGCTACCGGCCGAATTGGCGAGCACAGATCAAGCTGGTGCGTTGGCTGCGTGTCGGGCTTCTGAGAGGGTTGTCCTGTGCTGCCGTCTGCGCTGGCCTGGTTTTGGCAAGGGACTCATTGATCGGCGGGGTCTGGCAGCGCGCCCTGGTGTGTGCCGTAGTGCTGGCCTGGGCGTCGTTCTTCTGGCGGTGCTCGCTGATCAGGGTGGTGCTCCGGCCAGGCGAGATCGTCCGCTATTACCTGTGGCGACATGTGGTGGTGCCCTGCTCGGCCGTGAAGGAGTTGCACCGCAACTCGTGGCGGGGCGGGCTTGTCCTGGAGACCCATGCTGGGGAGAAGATCGACTTTCTGTGGTTTGACAAGTCCGTGTGGGACCTGCTCTATGACTTCTCCAGCGTCTGCGCTGATGCGATGCGGGCTCATGTGAGGGCCGCATCAGGGCTCGGACCAGCACTGAGTCCGGCTGGTCTTCAGCGGCGTTTCACGTGGTCAGTTGGTGCTGATTTGCTGGCTGCTGGTGCTGTGGCGTGTCTTGGTTTTGCCCTGTCCGCAGCCGTTCGTGGCTGATGGCTGTCCAGCCTGGCGTTGTGCCAGGCGACGGTGGCCAATGAGAGCTGCGGCAATGGCGACGAAGGCGAGGAAGTGTTCGGCTTTGCGTTCGTAGGGCGGTGCAAGCGGCGGCACCCGGCCAGCCAGGACACGGTCCGCTCGACCACCCAACGGTGCCGGCCGAGGCGCTGTGAAGACTCGATGCGTTTGCGGGCGATGCGGTGGCGGATGCCTCTCTTGCGCAGCCATCGCCGCAGGTGGTCATAGTCGTATCCCTTGTCGGCATGGAGCCTGGCCGGACGTCGGCGGCGTGGTCCGCGGCGGGAGCGGATGGGCGGGATCCCGCGCACCAGTGGTTTCAGACCGAGGCTGTCGTGCATGTTGACGCCGGAGACACCCAGTGACAGGGGCAGACCGTTCCGGTCCGTGATCAGGTGGATTTTCGATCCCGGCTTGCCACGGTCGGTCGGATTCGGTCCGGTCAGCGGCCCCCTCTTGCCGCCCGGACGCTGACGGAGTCGATGGCGCACCTCGACCAGTCCAAGTCTCCTCTGGCGCCGAGTTCGTCGAGGATGACGCGGTGGAGCCTGGCCCACACCCGTTCCCGGCTCCACTGCGCAAAACGCCGGTAGACCGTCGGCCAGGCCGGGCCGAAAACCGGGGGCAACTGCCGCCACGTACACCCTGAGGTGGCTACGAAGATGATCGACGCCAGGCATTCACGGTCACCAGCCCGCCGTCGCCCGCCGCCCTGTGGACGTATGACCTGCGTCGGCGGGACCACCCGCCGGAACAGCGTCCATGGCTCGTCCGGCACCAACCGCTCAATCAGATCCGCCATGCACTGCTCAACGAACGATCACGCCATAAGAAACGGAGTCTTATGCGGCTCGATGCCGATTAGCATCATCGGCGGTCCTCCTTCTCGGCGTCAGCTGAGCGGAATCCGCGGCTGACATCCCGACTTCGAGAAACCTGGGGTGGCCGATGCTCATGCCTCTGTTGAGTCAAGCCGCGAACGGGCACCGGGCAGGTCGACACACTCAAAGAGAGCCAGCCCCTGCGGGCGGCAGGAAGTACTCGAGTCAGCCTGCCCGGCGTCCTGCGGCACGTTACGGGCGGCCAACCCGATCACGAACACCGCTGCCCCCAATACAAGTCGGGAAGTACTGCCGCAGCAGACCGTTTGTCTTCTCATTCGTTGGGCGCTGCCACGGTGCGTGCGGGTCAGCGAAGAACCCCCGCGTCTCGGTCTCCAGCGCGATCACGGTCGGCGAACGACAGGTACCGGCCGGTGGGCTCGTCCAGGCTCAGCGGCGTCATCCCGCCGGCGTGTCGAAACCATCGGATCCCGACCGGTGCGGACACACCGACCCCTTCGGCGGCCTGGACCGTTGTGACCCCGGACGCGATCAGGCGCCAGAACTCCCGTTGCACAGCGCGCGACGGCTCCGGGCGGCCGGGCGAGCGCATCGGTGCCCACATCGCCCGATCCGCGGCCCACTGCCGTCGTGCCCCGGCCGGCACCTGCGGCATCGGCTTCCTTGGCCGTCCCATCCAACACCTCCGTGATCAAGGTGTTGCGACGACCAGTTGAATCCACCCAGTTAACGCTGGTCGTTGACTACGGCGGACGGCGCTCGCCTGGGGGCGTCGCGATCGGCACCGCCGTGGCGGGCGCAGTCGCCGGACACCCCGACGACCAGGCGCGATTCCTGCGCGGATGCCATGCCGTCGCGCTCGGCTCCGCGTGCCTGTACACGGCCGCCGCGGTGCTCGCGGTGGTCCTGCTGCCGGGGGGCCTGGTCCGGCGGTCCTGGTGAGCGTCTCACGCGACGATCAGATCGGCGACCTCTTCACGGATCGACGGCATGGCGGTGTACACCGTGCCGGGGCAGTCGGTGTCCGCCCAGTGACGGTGCCCGCCGATGGCCGGCGCCGGGCGGCTGACTCCGCTGACCGGATTGCGGTAGACCACCTTGCCCGACGGCGCGAGCCCGTGCCGCTCGGCAAGGTCGGCCAGCAGCCTCACCAGCGTGCTGCGCGCCGCGGAGGACGGGGGAGTGGAGGTCAGCGTCCCCAGCAGGGCTATGCCGATGTTTCCGGTGTTGTACTCCTTGACATGCGCCCCTGTGACGAGCCGCCCCGCGGCATCGTGGGCCGCCGTGCCGTCGGTGCCGGACCAGCGCCCCTCGTACACGCGGCCGGCCTCATCGATCAGGTAGTTGTAGCCGATGTCGCCGTAGCCGTCGGCGAGCACGTCGGTACGGTAGATCGCGCGGATCCGCGCGGCCGGGTCCGGGTCGGTGCTGCCGTCGTCGGTGTGGTGAACGGTGATCGTCTGGACGGGGTAGTACTGCGGCGGCCAGAGTTCGGAACCGTCGGCGGCGAAGCGCAGCGACTCGTTCGCACCCCAGTCCGCGCGGGAGAGTAGCGTGTATGCGGCGGACGTGGCAGCCGTTGCGGAGGGCGGGCGGGACACCGCGCTCAACACGGCAGCGGCGCCGAGAGCTGTCAGGAATCTGCGTCGAGAAGACGGGAAAGCATCCGAAGGTCTCATCGTGTGGTTCTCCCTGTTGGGTTGGATGCGCACGATGCGGCTATGACGAGAGGGCGCAGGCGGTCTTGGGGGCGTAGAGCGCGGACCACGTGCTGGGGCCGACGATGCCGTCCGCACCGCCCGTGGTGGCATTGCAGGTCTGCACCCAGTGCACGCCCTCCAGGGTCTGCGGGCCGTAACCCCCGTCCACTTCAACCCAGTAGGAGTACTTGCTGTACTGGTTGATGAGGCACTGCACTTGGCGCACCGCGTCCCCCGTGTCGCCGGGGCTGACCGTGGGCCGTGCGGAGTCGTCGATGATGTTGCAGTGGGTCTCGGCCGCCGCAGCGCTCGCCGCGGGAGCGCCGGTGACGAGCCCCGCCGTGGCCAGGACGGCAGTGCCGCAGACGAGGGCCAGGCGGTGGGTGCGTGTGCGCATGGTGTCTCCCGCAGGGTTGGGGGGGCGGTGAGGGTGTCGCGTACGGGCGGTGGGCCCCGGTGGCCGAGTTCTGGTGGCGGCCGGGGCCCGTGACGGAGCTCAGCCGCAGAGGTCGGAGCTGGTGTACGAGAAGTAGGCCGTACTGCCGCCGCCGTTGGCGTACCACCGGCCGGAGCTGGTCCTGTGCATGCTGTACAGGTCGAACTTGCTTCCGTCGTAGCGGATTTCGGACCCGACCCAGTAGAGGTAGTTGTCCGCTTTGCCGAACGTCAGCGGGCCGACGATCCCGTCAGCGCCGAGATGGTGATCGTCCTGCCATTTGATCGTTGCCGCCTTCGTCTGGGACCCGAAGGAGCAGTCGACGTCGGCCGACGGCAGGTACCCGTCAGCTGCCAACACGGCTTGCCAGAGGCCCACCACGCTGTTGTGCGAGTTGCTCGTGGTGGAGAGCGGGCCTTCGTCCCCCCAGTCGTCCGTCACCGCGTCGACGCCGTAGACGCCGCCCTGGGAAACGCTGGCGTGCGCCGTCGACGCCAGTCCCCCCGCTGCCAGCATGGTCACCGCGACCGTGAGCGCACTCCGTCGTGCCCATCCATGGAAAACGGATGAAATTCTCACTGATTCCCTCCCTTGTCGAACCCGAACGCGTGCACCTTGTCATGTCCCTCACAGCATCGACATACTTTTGCGCCTGAGTGCAAAAGCCCTGCACAACAAGGGGAATTGAATGCTTCGCATCCACTTCACGGATGCCGATCTCGCGCGCGTCCACGTCGCGTCCAGACCGGATCCGCTCTGGGAGATCTTCTTCAGCTTGATCCGCTTCCAGCGCCGGCGAGGTCTGTGGTCGTACGCGGCCTGGCATCGGACCACCCGCGCGGCTCTGCATGGCGAGGGCCTTGCACCCGCCGTCCGCAACGTGTTGCTGCCCCTCTACCCGGTGGGCACCTACTTCCCGGATTTCCTCACGCCCGGCGAGGCGTCCGAAGGCCTGGAGGCCGGCCTGGACGCGATTCTCGGTGTCCCCCGCCGACGGGTGCTGCGTGAACTGAGCATCCTGGACCAGGTGAGCGGTGCTCCCGCCTGGGCCAGGCAATTAGCCGACGACGAAGCGCGCCGCGAATTCGTCCGAACGATCCGGACCTACCACGACGTCGCCATCCTTCCCCACAGCGATCACATACAGGCACACGTCGACGCCGACCGATCCCTGCGCGCCCGAGCCCTGCTGGACGGCGGCACCGACGGGCTCCTGGCCGGGCTGGGGCCGTACATGCGCTGGCGGCGTCCCACGCTGGAGGTCGACTATGCCGAGGACCGTGATCTGTACCTCCAGGGGCGCGGCCTCACGCTCGTACCCTCGTACTTCTGCTGGGGCGGCCCGGTGTCGCTGGCCGACTCCGGTCTCCCGCCCGTCCTCGCGTATCCACTGCGCCACGCTGCTCCCCGCACGGACGATGCCGACGCCCAGGATTGCCGTGCCCCGCTCGCCGCACTCCTCGGCGGGACACGCGCCGTCATCCTCCAGGCAACCGCGACGGGCGCCACGACCAGCGAACTCGCCCGGGCCGCAGGCGTCTCCGTGGCGTCCGCCACCCGTCACACCACCGTCCTGCGCGACGCGGGCCTCCTCGTCAGCCATCGCCACGGCCAGGCCGTCCTGCACGCCCTGACTCCCACGGGCGCCGCACTGCTGCGGACCGGCGTACGGAACCGCCAAGTGCGACAGGCCTGAACCCTCACCGGTCCGATCGTGCTGCTCCGAGCCGTTCGGAACCCCGATCCGGCCTCCCGCCTTCGGCCTGCGGCAGTACATCGCCGACCGGCCATCTCAGGAAAAGGGTTCCGCTCTAGCCGACCGCGTGCATCGCGCCGCGGCGCGAGGCGATGTGCTTCTTCTGCTGCTCGCGAGTGCGGCGCTTCTCGGCGAGCTGGTCCTGGTACACCTTCACGGCATCGTGGTAACGCTCCACGAGATCGGGGGCGTTGAGGAGTTCCGCGGCAGCCATGCCGTCCATGGCGGCGGCGCAGTCGGCGGGGCTGAGGTAGCCAGCCAGCATGGCATTGAGCTGGTAGACGCCATTGCGCTGCTTCTTGACCAGCTGCGCCAGATCGAGGTGGCGCAGCGCAGCAGTGACGGCTGGGCGGCTGATGTCGTGGCGCTTGGCCAAGTCGGCCTGGTCGATCTCGATGCGGCCGCCGGCCTCGCTGAGAGCCCGCAACTTGAGCAAGGCCCTCTTCGCGGTTGCTGGCAGGTCCAGGTCGGCAATAACGCCGTCGGCGTTAGGCGGCCCGAGGGGGCGTCGTCGATCGCGCCCCCCTCGGGCCCTGCGGTTCAGTCTGTGGCAGTGGGCGTGTCTGCGGGACCGCGTTTGTCCCTCAACTGCTCCTGGAGGGAGGTGTAGTAGGCGTCGGCGTGTTGAGAGGTGTGGATGAGTTCGTGGCCGCGCCCGACGGAGACCTGCAGTTTTGCCTTCGTCTCCGGGGTGGCAACGGAGTGCACGATCTGCTGGTTGAGCCGGTCGACCGCGACGGCCAGCTCCTCGTAGTTCTCCCTGAAGCGCAGGTCCAGACCGACCCACGCGTCGACCCACAGCGCTGCCCAGTCGGCGGGCTCCACGCGCGGCTTCAGTTCGCCCAGGTCCCGGGCCTGTGTCATCAGTTCTGTGATTAGGGGGGTGTAGGTTCGCCAGAGGTACCCGAAGAAGGCTTTGCCCTGTTCGGTCGCCAAACGGTTCGCGGCCCTGATCACCGTTACATGCGGCGTTAGCACCGCCAGAAGAATCGAGGCGTCGACGACACTCTGCAATCGGGGCGTGGCCGGCGTAATTGAGTCCATGATCAGTGACTCGGTGACGATGGTGTAGGCGAGTTCGTCCTTGTCCTTCCACAGGTTGTACAAGGAGCCCCGGGAGAGTCTGCCAGCCCGTTCCAGGATCTGGTCCACCGTCGTCTTGGCGAAGCCCTGCTCGTCGAACAGCTCCGCGGCAGCTTTGAAGATCGCGTCGTACTTCGCCCGAGCTCGCGCCTGGACTGGCTGCCGTGCCACCGTGCCTCCTGAATCCAAACCGGTCACTGCCCGGCGGCGGACCCCAAGGGCCCGGACCGACGCAGACCACTCACCGCGAGTGCTGGTCTTCTGTGTGCGGGCAGTAAGCGATGAGGTTAGTCGCATTATCACTGCGCCCACTAGGCCGACGTTGATTCTTCGCAGCGCACATGGTTGAGTCCCTGTAACCAAACCAGGTGTCCGACCTTGTTTTTGCGGGTCGCGCGGGCGGCGAACGTCTCTGGGACTCGCGCAATCCAGGGCGTGTGAGCGCGAACACCCCTCGGGCCGCGAGGCCCCAGCCCGCACACCGGCCGGTCCCTTGCCGAGAGACTCACAGCCCATGCCGGAACCGGGGGAAAGGCTAAAGCTCCTTTGTTGGGCGACTCAGATAGTCAGGGGGAGCGGAGGTGACTGCGGGGCGAGGTGAGGTACCCCAGCTGACCCGGGTGCATGGGGTTCTCATCGGTGTCGTCGTGTTCGGTGCCGTGATCATCGCTGGTATCGGTTTTGCGGGGTCTTACGCTGCTGTGCGTGAGCTGGCTCTGATGAAGGGCTTCGGGAACTTCAGTTATGTGTTCCCGATCGGCATCGACGCCGGCATCTGCGTCCTGCTGGCCCTGGACCTCCTGCTGACCTGGATCGGCATTCCCTTCCCGCTGCTCCGGCAGACGGCGTGGCTCCTGA
>NZ_MJAH01000043.1 GCF_001746295.1 Streptomyces sp. LUP47B
GGTCTGGGCCCCCTACCACGGGGGTGCGTGATGCAGGCCATCGCCACCACCCGCGTCAGCATCATCCGCGGCACCACCACCGACGCCTACGGCGACGAGCAAGACACCGACACCCCCGTCTGCACCGGGGTCCCGGCCAGCCTGACCGAGCAGTCCCGCCGCGTCACCAGCCGCGACGACCCCACCCCCCGCATCGTCCGCTACGCCGTGGCCCGCGTCCCGGCAGGCACCGACGTCACCGACCAGGACCGGCTCCTCGACGAGCGGACCGGCGCCACCTACATCGTCGACGCGACCTCGTCGATGGCGAACCCCGCATCGGTGCCGGACATCCGGCTCGACCTGCGGCGCACCACCTAACAGCACACGGGGCCACATGCCTGGGGAGACCAGGCGGCCCGCACGAGACCACTCTCTGGAGAGGAGGGCGGCCATGGCACGATCCGGGATTCGGATCGATCCTTCCGCGCGAGCGCATGTCGACGCGGCGACCAACGAGTGGATGCAGGACGTCATCGGCGACGCCATCCTCGGAGATGCCCGCGACTACGTACACAAGCGCAGTGGCCGCCTGCATGACTCGTTGCGTGCCGAGTGCCACGACAAGGTGTTGCGCGTCGGCTCGCTGGACTGCAACTACGCCACCGACGTCGAGATGGGCACGGCCCCGCACGTCATCCTCCCGCGGAACAAAAAGGCCTTGTACTGGCCGGGGGCCGCGCATCCGGTGGCGCGCGTCAATCACCCCGGCACCGCGCCCATGCCCTACCTCCGGCCGGCTCTGTTCCAGCGGAGGACGGCATGACGACGCCTGTGCTGCGCGCGACGCCCGAGCTGGTGGCAACGGCCTGGCTGTCCACGGTCGTCGGTGACCGCGTCGCCACCACCCTCCCCAAGCCGGGCGTGGACGGAACCCTGTCGTGGGCTGACGGCGGGTTCGTCACTCTCGTCGTCGCAGGCGGGTGGTCGAACATCTACGTGCCGTTGCGTACCCCGGTGATGGGCGTGTCCTGCTGGGCCGCCAACCCGACCTCGCAGAAGCCGCCGTGGAACCAGGCCGCCACTCTGGCTGAGGCGATCGTCGCAGCCTGCCTCGACCACCCGAGCATCCCGCAGACGCTCACCCTGCCCGGCAGCTACCCCAGCGTGCAGGTCAAGTCGGCCTACGTGGTGGGTGACCCGCGCAGGATCACAGACGACGCCTCCTCCTACGCCCGCTACGACATCCCCGGCCTCGTCATCGCCTGGACG
>NZ_MJAH01000044.1 GCF_001746295.1 Streptomyces sp. LUP47B
GCCGGTAAGTGAGAGCGCGGCAGTGAGACTGTGGGGGATAAGCTCCATGGTCGAGAGGGAAACAGCCCAGAGCATCGACTAAGGCCCCTAAGCGTACGCTAAGTGGGAAAGGATGTGGAGTCGCAGAGACAACCAGGAGGTTGGCTTAGAAGCAGCCACCCTTGAAAGAGTGCGTAATAGCTCACTGGTCTAGTGATTCCGCGCCGACAATGTAGCGGGGCTCAAGCGTACCGCCGAAGTCGTGTCATTCATACAATAGGGCCAACGCCTGTATGGATGGGTAGGGGAGCGTCGTGTGCCGGGTGAAGCCGCGCCGGAAGGCAGTGGTGGACGGTTCACGAGTGAGAATGCAGGCATGAGTAGCGATACACACGTGGGAAACGTGTGCGCCGATTGACTAAGGGTTCCTGGGTCAAGCTGATCTGCCCAGGGTAAGTCGGGACCTAAGGCGAGGCCGACAGGCGTAGTCGATGGATAACCGGTTGATATTCCGGTACCCGCTGTGAAGCGTCAAACACTGAACCAGGCGATGCTAAGTCCGTGAAGCCGCCCCRGAGCCTTCGGGCAAAGGGGAGTGGTGGAGCCGGCGAACCAGACTTGCAGTAGGTGAGTGATGGGGTGACGCAGGAAGGTAGTCCAGCCCGGGCGGTGGTTGTCCCGGGGTAAGGGTGTAGGCCGTGCGGTAGGTAAATCCGTCGCACACAAGGCTGAGACCTGATGCCGAGCCGATTGTGGTGAAGTGGATGATCCTATNCGCAGAGACAACCAGGAGGTTGGCTTAGAAGCAGCCACCCTTGAAAGAGTGCGTAATAGCTCACTGGTCTAGTGATTCCGCGCCGACAATGTAGCGGGGCTCAAGCGTACCGCCGAAGTCGTGTCATTCATACACATAGGGCCAACGCCTGTATGGATGGGTAGGGGAGCGTCGTGTGCCGGGTGAAGCCGCGCCGGAAGGCAGTGGTGGACGGTTCACGAGTGAGAATGCAGGCATGAGTAGCGATACACACGTGGGAAACGTGTGCGCCGATTGACTAAGGGTTCCTGGGTCAAGCTGATCTGCCCAGGGTAAGTCGGGACCTAAGGCGAGGCCGACAGGCGTAGTCGATGGATAACCGGTTGATATTCCGGTACCCGCTGTGAAGCGTCAAACACTGAACCAGGCGATGCTAAGTCCGTGAAGCCGCCCCGGAGCCTTCGGGCAAAGGGGAGTGGTGGAGCCGGCGAACCAGACTTGCAGTAGGTGAGTGATGGGGTGACGCAGGAAGGTAGTCCAGCCCGGGCGGTGGTTGTCCCGGGGTAAGGGTGTAGGACGTCAGGTAGGTAAATCCGCCTGGCAATAGTCTGAGACCTGATGCCGAGCCGATTGTGGTGAAGTGGATGATCCTATGCTGTCGAGAAAAGCCTCTAGCGAGTTTCATGGCGGCCCGTACCCTAAACCGACTCAGGTGGTCAGGTAGAGAATACCGAGGCGTTCGGGTGAACTATGGTTAAGGAACTCGGCAAAATGCCCCCGTAACTTCGGGAGAAGGGGGGCCATCACTGGTGAGAGGACTTGCTCCTCGAGCTGGGGGTGGCCGCAGAGACCAGCGAGAAGCGACTG
>NZ_MJAH01000045.1 GCF_001746295.1 Streptomyces sp. LUP47B
CGTGCGGCGCCCGACGGCTCGGGGCTGCTGCCGGCCGTTCCGGTCACCGCGGATCTGCGCGAGGCCGGTGCGCTGGGACTCGCCGGTCCGCGCGCGCGGCTCGCCGGGCTGGCCCGCGCGGTGGTGGCCCAGCTCGCCGCCCTGCACGCGCCCGAGACCCTGGAGATCGTCCTGATCAGCGCGGACCGATCCCGGCCCGCGCGGGAGCGCACCGCCGAGTGGTCCTGGCTCGGCTGGCTCCCCCACGTCCGCCCGGGTCACGGCCAGGACTGCCGCCTTCTGCTCGCCCATGACCGCGAGCAGGCAGCGGCCCGCACCGACGAGCTTCTGCGGCGCCTGGACGACCACCTGTCCGACGCGGAGGCCGCACCGGCCCGCAGGACCGTCCCGGCCGCCCGCTCCGCCGCCCAGGAGGACCGTCTCCGCAACAGTGCCCGACGGCCTTCCTGGGCCCGGGACGACGCGGACGACGAGACGAGCGGCGGTTTCCCGGGGCCGTACACCGTGGTCGTGGTGGACGGCGACCCCGGCGGCGCCGACCTGCGCAAGGCGGTGGCGCGGCTGGCGGCGGACGGCCCCCGGGCCGGCATCCACGTCGTGTGCCTGGCCGAGACGGCCCCGGCCTCCCCGGCGTCCCCGGTGACGGACACCTACGAGGCGGCCTGCGCGGTGGCCCCGACGTTCCGCGAGTGCGGCGCGGTCGGACTGCTCAGCGGGGACGTGGCGACGGCACTGCGGCTGATGCGGGTGGCGCGCGCGGGGGTTCGCGCGCAGTCGGGCACCGAGGCCGACGGCACCGGCGCGGCCCTTTCCGGCAACCGGCCCGAGCCC
>NZ_MJAH01000046.1 GCF_001746295.1 Streptomyces sp. LUP47B
GAGCAACTCGAAGCCGCCGAAGACAGCGAGGCCCAGCGACAACTGGCCACCGCACGGGAAGCCCTCGCCTCCGCCGCAACACGGGCCGCCCGCGCCGAACACGAGCTGGCTGCGCTCCGCCAAGTCGCCCGCGGCTACTGCCCCGCCTGCGGACGCGGCGACGCCGCACCCACCGTCACCGACTGGGAACGCGAGCGGCAGCGCGCCGAGGAAGCCGAAGGCCACCTCGCCCACCTGCAAGAGAGCAGCGAGGCTGTCGGACGCTTCCTCACCCGAACCGTCGACGAACGCGACCAACTCCGGGCCGCCATCCGCCGAGTGCGCGACTACGCCGCCGACATCGAACGCAGCAGCTGGACCGGGCCCGCAATCGCCCGCCGCATCCGCGCCGCCCTCGACGAGCCCGCGGCCAGCCCGGCAGCGACCCAAGCGACCGACACCACGAAGGAGAACTGACCATGGGATGGGGATCAGCCGGATCAAAGTTCTTCAACCCCGTAGCCCACGCCCTCCAAGAAGCCGGCGCCTCCGACGAGCTGAAGGAACGCGTCCTCACACCGCTCATCGCCAACCTCCAGAACGAGGACTGGGACACCGAACTCGACTCGCTGCAAGACTTCCTCGACGACCCGGCGATCGTGAAAGCGTTCGCCGCCAATGGCATCACCTGGGACTGACCACCTGTGGCATCCTGACCGTGGCAGTACGGCATCCCGG
>NZ_MJAH01000047.1 GCF_001746295.1 Streptomyces sp. LUP47B
CTATCGTGGCCTCCCACGTCCTTCATCGGTTCCTGGTGCCAAGGCATCCACCGTGCGCCCTTAAAAACTTGGCCACAGATGCTCGCGTCCACTGTGCAGTTCTCAAACAACGACCAGCCACCCATCACCCCGCCCTCACAGGCGAGTTCACTGGGGCCGGCATCAGAAGGACGAGCAACGCTCGTACCCTCAGACACCCAACAGCGTGCCCGACCAGTTCCCGTCCGGAGATCATGCGTTCCACGCTCCKAAGAGCAGTACTTGCAGCCTCCGACCCGAGGTCCTGGCCGAATAATCAACGTTCCACCCATGAGCAACCACCGCAGAACGTGTGCCTGCGTAGTGGCCTCTGACCTCACCCCGGAGGGATCGGTAAGAAGTGCTCCTTAGAAAGGAGGTGATCCAGCCGCACCTTCCGGTACGGCTACCTTGTTACGACTTCGTCCCAATCGCCAGTCCCACCTTCGACAGCTCCCTCCCACAAGGGGTTGGGCCACCGGCTTCGGGTGTTACCGACTTTCGTGACGTGACGGGCGGTGTGTACAAGGCCCGGGAACGTATTCACCGCAGCAATGCTGATCTGCGATTACTAGCAACTCCGACTTCATGGGGTCGAGTTGCAGACCCCA
>NZ_MJAH01000048.1 GCF_001746295.1 Streptomyces sp. LUP47B
GAAGGAGCGCGCTGACGCAGCGATCGGCCGCGAGGAGGCAGCCGAGCAGGACGCCGAGGAACAGCGCGCCGGACGGGAGTCTGCCCTGCGGGACCTGCGCACCCTCCGTGCCGGCATCCGTGCGGCAGGTGGCGACCCGACCACGATCCAGAACCTGTGGGCGCAGCTCCGCCTCCGCAACCGGCAGTGGGCCGAGGCCAAGAGGGAGGCGCGGCTGACGCGCAGCATGCTGGAGGCAGAGGGCGGGGACGTCGCCCTGGTGGACGAGATGACCGCCACCGTGGCGAAGGCCGAGGGCGAGGCGCGGGAGGCGCAGGCCGCCATCGAGCGCGTGCGGAACCTGCGCGGCCCGATCGCCGAGGCCCTCGAACGCGCCGACTACCGGCAGGACATGAGGCGCGGCGACCTCGCCGACTCGATCATGCCCGCCATCCTCGCCGCCCTCGACGGCACCGAGCAGCCCACCAGCAGGGAGCAGCCTGGCACCCAGGCACCAGAGGCCGACAACCCGCGCACCGTCTGCGTCTGCGGCCACACCCGAGGCGAGCACCTGCGAGTCAGCGGCCGCCTGCTCTGCGACGCCTGCGACCCCAACAGCACCGC
>NZ_MJAH01000005.1 GCF_001746295.1 Streptomyces sp. LUP47B
ATGGCCGCGAGGAGGCCGGCGGAGGTGAGGCCCACTCCGGTGAGCAGCGTCCGTGAGGACCGCAGGCCCCCGCCCTCACCGGGAGCGCGGCGGCCGGGGGTGGGGATGCGCGCGAGGATGCGGCGGCGTTCGGCGCCGTGCCGGCCGGTGCCCCGGCCGCGGGCCACCGTCCGGGGCGTACGCCCGGCGCGCAGTTCGAGATAGCGACGGGCACCCCAGCCGAGCACCGCTTCGGCGATCAGCACGCCCAAGCCGCCCTCGAAATAGCTCAGTTGTTCCGCGGCGGAACGGCAGTAGCGGCACTCCGCGAGATGCTGCTGGACATCCGGCAGCAGGGCTCCGCCGCGGCGAATCGGAACGTCGAGGAGCCGGTTGTAGAAGCGGCAATCCTTGGTCGGCGCGAGTTCCCGATGGGCATGTACACATCCTTCACGAAATTTTTCACGCGCCTGTTCGAGCGCCGCTGACGCGGTGTCGGTGGCCATGCCGAGGAGTGCGGCGGGCACGACAATCGACTCCGCCTCCACCTCGGTGTGCCACAGCAGGCAGCGGGCGAGTCCGGGAAGGGACTGGAATGACCGCTCGGCGAGCTTGCGATTTTCGGGGGTCATGGACTTCGCGGCCCGCATACCGCGGCCGCCGTTCGGTTTCACCAGGTCCGGCAGAACCTCGGTGGTCCGGTCCTCGGCCGTCCACTCCCTGATCGTGTCCCGCACGGCCACGAGGGTTCTGGGGCGCAGCGCGAGAGCCGGTTCGCCGAGCGCCAGCCGGTCCAGGACCTGGTGGAAGGCGGCCGCCGCCACCATGGAGGCGGTCTCGGACGGGGAGGCGAGACAGATGACCGCGTACTCGTGCGCGGGTTGCCAATGGCGCGCCATGAGGAGCGCCACGGACTTGGCGGCCTCGCCGTCGGGACGGCCCCTGAGCCGGGCGGCGAGATCCTCGTCGGATTCTCCGGAGGCACCGCCGGGCGGCGGATAAGGAGGGAGCGGTGGGTGGGGGGTTGGCACTGAGCGGATTCCTTCCCACAGGCATGGGACTCACAGAAGTTCTCGTTGCCGAAAAGAAGCGCCGAACGGGGCATCCCTTTTGGGCGTGGGTGCGGGAAGCACGAATTCGCCGACGCCCCTCCACCCCGGTTCCCCACGGGACGAATGCGACCCGGCCCTTGCCCCCCACATAGGTGGTTCACCCTTGCACAAGTCACTCACGGCCAACAAGGGCACCTGAGCAACATCCCGACCAATTGAAAGATGGTCAGATGGCCTCGCAACTGCGTGCGCTCGCACCGGCTTTCGACATTCGATGCGCCCCGTGTGAAACCCGCGCACGCGCCGGAGCGCCGCGCACGCTCCCCCCGGGCGGCGACGGGTAGTCCACTGGAGTCGGCCCTTCTCGGAGGCCCCGCGCGGGACGGCGGCTCTCCCGCGCGAAACCCCGGCCGCCGACCCCGTTCCTCCCGCCCTCGGTCGGCGGCCCCGGGGCGGGACGGCCGAGCGGTCTCAGATCTGCCAGGAGCGCAGCCGGTCCGCCGCCCCGTACACATCCGTCTTGCCGGAGATCAGATCGCGGGCGAGGTCGACGAGGGCGCCGTAGGGCGGGTCGATGCCGACGCCGCTGACGAACATGTAGGCCACGGCGGTGGCGCAGGCGAAGCGGGCGTTGGCCGACGGTAAGGGCTTGAGCAGGGCCAGGGTGTGCAGAAGGGCGGCGGCGCGCCAGGCCGGGTCGGAGTCGACGCCCAGGCGGGGCGGGTCGACGCGATGCCGGGCGACGGCAGCGACGAGGGCCGAGAAGTCGTTGATCGTGGGCTGGTCCGGCAGGACCTCTTCATGCCGCTGAAGCAGCCAGGGCACGTCGATGTGAACGACGGAAGCCATCGGTCAGCCGACCCGCCCCGCACCCCTGGCGGCCGGTTCGTCCTCCGGGAAGGCGGCGGCGAACTCGTCGGCATGGGCGGAGAAGAACCGCCGGAACGCCTCCGCGCCTTCCTTGAGGGCCCGGTGCCGGGCGATGTCGGCCGCGGCGGCCTCCCGCACGAGGGCCTTCATCGACGTACCGCGCTCCTTGGCGATCTGCCGCAGGTCCTCTAGCTCGCGATCGCTGAACTCCACGTTGAGAGCTGGCATGCCTTCACGGTACCGCGCGGGTACTCGATCGTAAATACTCGCAGGTCAAGTCCGCCCTCAAGCGGTACCGAAGAGTGGTGAGCACGGTGTCCGATTCCCGCCGGACCCGCGAGAACGGGCGTCCCACACTCGAAGGCGAGGAGGAAACGACATGACCGTCACCCCCGACCTGGCCCCCGCCCGGGTCGCCGAGACCGACTGGGCCGCCCTCGCCGCCGAGTTGGACGCGCACGGCTGCGCCCCGACGGCCCCGCTGCTGACGCCCGCCGAGTGCCGGGACCTGACAGCGCTCTACGAGAAGCCGGAGCTCTTCCGGACCACCGTGGACATGGCACGCCACCGCTTCGGATCGGGTGAGTACCGCTACTTCACCCACGACCTGCCCGCCCCGGTGTCCGCCCTGCGCGCCGCGCTCTACCCCCGCCTGCTCCCCGTCGCCCGTGACTGGGCGGCCCGTCTCGGACGCCCGGCACCGTGGCCGGACTCCCTGGAGGAGTGGCTGGAGCGCTGTCACGCGGCCGGGCAGGACCGATCGGCGCAGATCCTGTTGCGGTACACGGAGGGCGACTGGAACGCGCTGCACCGGGACGTCTTCGGCGACCTGGTCTTCCCGCTGCAGGTGGTGATCGGCCTCGACGAGTACGGCACCGACTACACCGGCGGCGAGTTCCTGATGGTCGAGCAGCGTCCCCGGGCCCAGTCCCGGGGCACGGCGACCATACTCCCCCGGGGCCACGGCGTGGTCTTCACGACCCGGGACCGGCCGGTGCGCGGCAGGCGTGGCTGGTCGGCCGGGGCGACGCGGCACGGCGTGAGCGTCGTGCGCTCCGGCCGGCGGCACGCGCTCGGGCTCGTGTTCCACGACGCGTCCTAGCACGGCCGGCTTCGAGGGTGACCAGGGCGAGGAGGGAGCGGGGGCCGAGGCGTACGGTCGCGGTGGACCATCGTGCCGCGGGTGTCGGAGCCTCGGGCCGATTCGACGACCAGGACAACGGCGTCCTCCAAGCGGTGCGGGAATCCGACCGGCACTCGTCCGGATCGTCGATGTCCGGCCGACGTGGCCGAGGGAGCCGGAGCCGCCGGGCGATGCCCCCCGGGCCCGCCCTCGTACGGCACATTCGCCCACCAGACCTCCGCGGGCCGCGCCGGGACGCCCTCCAAGCGGTGCGGGAAACCGGCGGCACTCGTCCGGACCGTCGATGTCCGGCCGACATGGCCGAGGAAGCCGGAGCCGCCGGGCGATGCCCCCCGGGCCCGCCCTCGTACGGCACATTCGCCCACCAGACCTCCGCGGGCCGCGCCGGGACGCCCTCCAAGCGGTGCGGGAAACCGGCGGCACTCGTCCGGACCGTCGATGTCCGGCCGACATGGCCGAGGAAGCCGGAGCCGCCGGGCGATGCCCCCGGGCCCGCCCTCGTACGGCACGTTCGCCCACCAGATCTCCGCGGGCCGCGGCCGGACCACGGTTCGCCCGGGCGGACGGCCGAAATCACGATCCTGCCGGCCGTGGCCGACGGCATGCCCTGATCGTCGATGCGTTACCCGGTGATCGCGCACACGGCCGCCCGGTACACGGGCCCGGCCCGGTCGTGGTCGCGGTCGCGGTCGGCACGAGCACGGCCCGCCCGGCTGCGTCACACGGCGGGACACGATCGACCTCGGTGAGGCGTGGGTCACATTCGGCCGGCCGATGTCACATTCCGGGGCCCCGACGGCCTCGCAGTAGTGAGCGCGCTACTGGGAGGCCACACGAGATGTCCGAGATCCCCGTAACCGACACCGAAGAGGCGACCGGTGTCTTCGTCGAGCACCGGGAGCTGTTGTTCGGCGTCGTCTACAACATGCTGGGCAGCGTCACAGACACCGAGGACGTGCTCCAGGACACCTGGCTGTCGTGGTCACGCCGGGGCGCCGGCGGGATCGACAACCCCCGTGCCTATCTGGTCCGGATCGCCGTCAACCACGCGCTCCAGCGGCGGGCCGTGGTCAACCGCCGCCGCGAGACGTATGTCGGCCCATGGCTGCCCGAGCCCCTGCTGACCGAAGAGGCGAGCGCCGACGACCCCGCCCTGCGCACCGAGTCCGTGTCGCTGGCGATGCTGGTGGTCCTGGAGTCGCTGTCCCCGCTGGAGCGCGCGGTGTTCGTGCTGCACGAGGTGTTCGGCTACGCCCACACCGAGATCGCGGAGATCATCGACCGCACCCCGGCCGCCGTACGGCAGTTGGCGCACCGCGCGCGGGCCCATGTGCACGCCCGCCGCCCGCTGTACGAGGCCCATCCCCGGGTCCGCCGGGAGGCGACCGAGCGGTTCGTGCGGGCCGCCCTCGGCGGGGACATCGCGGAGCTGATGGAGATCCTCGCGCCGGACGTGACGGTGTGGACGGACGGCGGCGGCATGCGCAAGCAGGCCCTGCGTCCGGTGCACGGCCGGGAGAAGGCGGCCCGGCTGCTCACCGGGTACGCGAAGCGGGGCGGGGCACAAGCCCTGGGCGCGAGCATGGAGTTGCGCTACCGGCGCGTCAACGGCGACGACGCGGCCGTGCTGTTCGAGCACGACTCGCCGTACGCGGTGATCGTCCTGGACCTCACACCGGAGGGCGACCGGGTCTCGAACCTCTTCGTCGTGACCAACCCCGACAAGCTCACGCATGTGCGGAAGGAGGAGGCGTGACCGCCGCCGAACGCCCCGCGGAGCCGGGGAAGGGCGAGCGGCTGTCCGGCTGGCTCGACGGACGGCTCGGCACCCGCACCCTCGGCGCGAGGTACCTGCGCAAGGTCTTCCCGGACCACTGGTCCTTCCTGCTCGGCGAGATCTGCCTGTACAGCTTCGCCGTACTGATCCTGACCGGGGTGTGGCTGACCCTGTTCTTCCATCCGTCGATGAACGAGGTGACGTACCACGGCAGTTACACACCGCTGAACGGCGTGCGGATGTCGGAGGCGTACGCCTCGACGCTGGACATCAGCTTCGACGTGCGCGGCGGCCTGCTGATCCGGCAGCTGCACCACTGGTCGGCGCTGATCTTCGTCGCCGCGATGCTCACGCACATGATGAGGCACTTCTTCACCGGTTCGTTCCGCAAGCCGCGCGAGGTCAACTGGCTGTTCGGCTGGGCTCTGCTGTTCCTGGGCCTGTTCGAGGGCCTCTTCGGCTACTCGCTGCCGGACGACCTGCTGTCGGGCACCGGCCTCAGGTTCGTCTACGGCGCCACCCTGTCGGTGCCGATCGTCGGGACGTATCTGGCGATGTTCCTGTTCGGCGGCGAGTTCCCCGGGCACGACATCGTGGCCCGCTTCTACTCACTGCACATCCTCGTGATCCCCGGCATCATGGCGGCGCTCGTGGTGGCCCACCTGATCCTGATCGTCTACCACAAGCACACCCAGTTCGCGGGCCCCGGCAAGACCGAACGCAACGTGGTGGGGACACCGTTCTTCCCGGTGTACCTGGCGAAGGCCGGCGGATTCTTCTTCCTCGTGTTCGGGGCACTCACCCTGATCGCGGCCGTGGCGTCCATCAACCCCGTGTGGTCGTACGGCCCTTACCGCGCCGACCAGGTCTCCACGGGCGCCCAGCCCGACTGGTACCTGGGGTTCGCGGAGGGACTGGTGCGGGTGATGCCGGGCTGGGAGGTCACCCTGTGGGGGCACACGCTGATCCTCGGAGTCCTGATACCGGTCGTGATCTTCCCGCTGCTGCTGGTCTTCATCGGGGTGTATCCGTTCCTGGAGGCCCGGTTCACCAAGGACAAGCGGGAGCACCACCTCCTTGACCGCCCGCGCAACAGGCCGGTCCGCACGGCGATCGGCGCGTCCTGGATCAGCCTGTACCTGATCCTGCTCGCGGGCGGCGGAAACGACATCGTCGCGACCCGGCTTCATCTGTCGATCAACACGGTCACCTGGGCCGTGCGGATCGGGGTGCTCGTGGTCCCGGCGGTCGTCTTCGTCACCACCCGGCGGATCTGCCTGGGCCTTCAACTCCGGGACCGTGAGCTGGTGTTGCACGGCCGGGAGACCGGCGTGATCAAACGGCTGCCGCACGGTGAGTACGTGGAGGTGCACCAGCCGCTCGATCAGGCCCGGCTCCACACGCTCACCGCGCACGAGCGGCCCGGTGAGCTGGTGGAGCACGCGAGGGTCAGCCTTGATCCGCCACGAAGGACGCCATCCGGGTCAGAGCGGAGTTCCAGTTGATGGTGTGCTCGTTGGTCGACCAGGACTGGATGTCGTCGATGTAGCAGAACTGGCCGACGCAGCCCTGGAGTTTGCTCTGCGCGTAGGGGTCCTGGATGCCGGAGTTAGCCCCGCCCGCCAGGGTGCCCTTCGGCGGGTTCGGCATGTTCGGGTCGAGCTGATGGGCGTACCAACGGGCATGCTGGTTGTGGGAGTTGACCTCGCCGTAGCCGGTCACGTACGAGATGTTCAGCGCGTTGCGCCCGAAGATGTAGTCGATGCCCTGGAGGGCGCCGTCACGGTACTTCGTGGCGCCCGTGATGTCGTAGGCGGTGGCGATGACGATCCCGTTGTGCAGGATCTGGTGGTTGGAGCCCCAGTCGTAGAGGTTGCCTTCCGGGGCGTACGGCATGCCGTACGGGTGGGCGTTGAGCGTGGCCAGGTAGCGGTCGGCGCCCTTGACGACCGACTGGCGGACCTTGTCCCGGCCGGGCAGCTTGCTCGGCACGGTCGCCAGGTCCAGGCGGGCCGCGGCGGCCGTGCGGGCCCAGTCGTAGCCGACGGGGGTGAAGATGTCGGCGGTGTGGACCGGCGAGGCGAGCACGTGGTCCTGGAACGCCTTCTCCCCCGTGGTGAGGTACAGCTCGGCCGCCGCCCAGTAGAACTCGTCGGTGACGTTGTTGTCGGCGTAGGTGCCGCCTCCGGTGCCGTCGCTCTCCGAGGCGTACAGGTCGGGGTGGGCGAGCGCCGCGGTCCAGGCCTTGCGGGCGGCTGCCAGGGCCTTCGCCGCGAACGCCTTGTCGTACGGCTTGTACAGACGGGCGGCCTGCGCTGCGGTCGCGGCCAGGTTCAGGGTCGCCGCGGTGGACGGCGGGTGCAGTTCACGCTTCTGCGGGTCGTCGCTCGGCAGCAGCGGCAGGCCGGTCCACTGCTCGTCGTGGATCTTGTGGTGGGCCATCCCGGCCAGCGGCTGCCCGTCCGGCACCTGCATCTTCAGCAGGAACTCCAGCTCCCAGCGGGCCTCGTCGAGGATGTCGGGCACCTTGTTGCCGCTCTCGGGGATGGCGAGGGTGCCGTCGCCCAGCTTCGCGGGCTGTCCGGTGCGGGCCAGCAGCTCACGCTCGTACGTGCTCAGCACCTCCCAGGTGGAGATGCCGCCGTTCACCACGTACTTGCCGTGATCGCCGGCGTCGTACCAGCCGCCGGAGACGTCGAGGGTGTAGTCGCACACCCCCGGCTGGCAGGGCACGTCCTTGTCGCCCTGGTTGGGGGCCACGTTCACGTGCCCGGCGGCGCGGCCGTAGCCCGGGCGCAGGTCGTCGCGGATCGCGATGCCGCTGCGCTGGGTGTAGTAGTACTTCGCGGCGTCGAGGCGGAGCTGCTCGTAGGCGCCCGTGCCGATGTCGAAGGGCCGGCTGGTCTCGCCGTCCGCGACCAGGGTGAGTCCCGTGCCGCGCTTCTTGTAGGCGCCGAAGTCGATGGAGTGGACGTTCTGTCCGGAGGAGGCGTCGGTGCCGCGCGGCACGGTCCAGCCGTGGGCGACGACGCTGCCGGAGGCGCTCTTCAGCTGCCAGGGCAGCTTCGCCGTGGCGTCGGTGACCAGGGTGGCGTTCTTCGGCCCGGCGGGCAGATAGGCGACCTGGTTGACGCGCACGCGCGGTCCGGTGTCGGGCTCGTACACCTCGGGCGGGACCCCGCCCAGCAGGGACACGTCGTCCATGCAGAAGCGGAACGGGTCGGCGCTGCCGCCGAGTTGGAAGCCGACCTGACCCTGGGCGGTGTCGACGGGCGAGGTGAACGTGTAGGAGTAGGTGTTCCCGGAGACGCTCAGCTGGGGGCTCACCTCGAAGTAGGTGTCATAGGGCGCCACTTGCAGCCCCACGATCGCCCGCAGGACGTGCCCTTCGGGCGAACCGTTCGCGGTGAAGGAGAACTTGTACGACTGCCCCTTCACGAGAGAGACGTCGTTCTGGCCGACGGCGGCGTCCCAGCGGTTGGCCGTGCCACCCGGCACGTCCGCGCACAGCTGCCCGCCGGACAGTCCCGCGGTGACGTTGCTGCTCGCCCACCAGGGCGCGGTGGTGGTGTCGAAGGTGCCGTTCTTGAGCTGCTCGACCTCGTCGGCTGCGGCCGGGGACCCGGGCGAGGCCACAAGCGCCGCTCCCAGCAGAGCGGTCAAGGACAACAGGGCGGTTCTGCGTCTGTTCACGTCCGGTCTCCTCGGGGGAGGTACGGGCGGCGCCCACCGATGGGAGCGCTCCCAACTGACGGTCGCCCGCCATGTTTGTTGCAGGCATGACACCTAGTCAACGGTCCGGACGGGACTGGTTTCCCGTCCGGACCGCTGCCGGTGAGGTCAGCTCCCCGGCACCTCGAGCCTGCTGATGCGCACGGCTCCCCTGGCCTCGCCCGGATACGCGCTGGTCAGCGTGAGCCGGAGCCGGGAGCCGCGGGCGGTGTCGAAGGTGACCACCGTGGGCGCGTCGGAGGCGGTGGCCCAGGCGACCGATACACCCTCGGCCGGCACGTACCGCTTCCCGTCCCACACCGCGGCGTCCACGGCGGCAGGCAGGCTGTGGGTCGCGCTCAGCGTGAAGGAGACCTCCGCCCGGTCGAAGGTCCTGGTGCGTCCGAAGTCCACGCAGACCCAGTCCTTCGCCCTCGCGCCACTGAAGGCGGGCAGCAGGGCGGTGGCGGCCTTGCTGAAGGCGTTGGACCAGCCGGTGGCCGGGTCGCCGTCCAGCATCGCGGCCGGGAGGGTGTCCGGTCGGCCGGAGTAACTCGCCTCCGCCTGCGGGTAGTTCGGGGGCGCCGGATGGTCGGGGGCGAAGGCGGCCGGCTCGGTGACGGCGACCGACCGGGACGGGGTGGTACGCACCTTCGCGCTGCCCGCCCGAAGACCCTCCGCGCTCGCTGTGACCTTCAGGACCCCCGGCTCGGTACCGGAGCGCACGATCGCGAGGGCCTTTCCGTGGAAGGCGGTCCGGGTGGTGGCCTGGTAGCGCTCGGCGCTCTCCTCGCGGCCGTTGTCGAGACCGGCGAGGGAGCCGCCCGTGACCGCGAAGGAGATCAGGTGCTCGGCGTCCGGCACCACCACGCCCCGGGAGTCGACGACGTCCGCGGTGACGAAGGCCGGCGAACGGCCGTCCGCGGCAAGCGAGGTGCGGTCGGCGGTGAGGCGTACGGCATGGGGCTTGCCGGCCGTGCGCAGCACGTCGGTGGCGACGACCTTGCCGTTCCTCCGGGCCACGGCCTTCAACTCGCCCGGCGCGTAGGGTACTTGCCAGGTCAGATGGAGCTTGCCCGCGCTGCCGTTCGGGCTGGTGTAGCTGCCGGGGTAGGGGCCGTCGGTGAAGGTCTTGTCGTCGCCGGTGGCTTCCGTGGTCTCCAGGTACGTCCGGCCGTCGGTGGTCTTCTTCGTGTCGAAGGTGCGGGTGCCGAGGGACTTTCCGTTGAGGAACAGCTCGACGGCGGGGACGTTGGCGTACGCCCACACCTCGACCGTGTCGCCCACCGCGTGGTTCCAGGTCATCGGAACGAGATGGACCATCGGCTCGTCGGCCCACTGGCTGCGGAAGAGGTGGTACATGTCCTTCGGGAAGCCGGCGGTGTCGACCGCGCCGAAGAAGGACGCCTTCACCGGGAAGACGTCGTACGGCGTGGGCTCTCCGATGTAGTCGATGCCCGACCAGAGGAACTGCCCGGCGAACCACTTCCGGTCCCGGTCCTTCTTGTGCCCGTACTCGCCGCTCATGGTCCAGGACGCGAGATTGTTGTCGTAGGACGAGGTCTCCCGCCTGCCCGGCGTGTAGTTCTCGCCGGTGTTGAGGTGCTCGGGCTCCTGGTACGTGCCGCGGGTCGAGGTCTCGGAGGACGACTCGGACTCGAAGAGGAAGAGGTGCGGGTAGGCGGCGTGCAGCTGGTCCACCGACTTGGCGGTGTTGTAGTTGAGACCGAGGCCGTCCAGCTTGGCCAGCATGAGGTCGGCCGCGGAGCCCTTGGCGGGCAGGCGGCGGTACTTGTCGGAGCCGATGATCAGCGGGCGGGTGTCGTCGACGGCCCTGATCGCGGCGATGATCCGGTCGGCCATGGCGAGTCCGGCACTGGACGTCGAGTCGGGGATCTCGTTGCCGATCGACCACAGCAGCACCGCGGGCGAGTTACGGGCCGCGAGGACCATCTCGGTCGCGTCCCTCTCGCACCACTCGTCGAAGAACCGGCCGTAGTCGTAGCGCGTCTTGCCGGTGCGCCAGCAGTCGAACGCCTCCACCAGCATCACGATGCCCAGCTCCTCACAGACCTGGATCATCTCCGGGGAGGGCGGGTTGTGGGAGGTGCGGAAGGCGTTGACGCCCATCGACTTCATGATGGTCATCTGTCTGCGGATCGCGTCGATGCTGACGGCCGCGCCGAGGGCGCCCAGATCATGGTGGAGGTCGACGCCCTTGATCTTGTGGTGGGTGCCGTTGAGATGGAAGCCCTCGTCCGGGTCGAAGCGGAAGGTGCGCAGGCCGAACGGGGTGCGGTAGGTGTCGACCAGCTTGCCGTCGCGGCGGAGTTCGGTCTCCAGGGTGTAGCGGTGGGGCTCCGCTATGTCCCACAACCGGGGTTCGGGGACCGTGAGTTCATGGGTCTCCGTCGCCCTCGTCCCGACCGTGATCGTCGTGGCCGCGCGGGCCACGGTCCGACCCCGGGGGTCCTTGATCCGCGAGCGGATCTCGACGGGCCCCGCCGTGCCGGACTCGTCGACCACCGAGGTCCGCACCCTGACGCGGGCCCGCTCGGCGGTGATCTCCGGCGTGGTGACCTGGGTGCCCCAGCGCTCCACGTGCACCGGATCGGTGACGACCAGGCGGGCCTCGCGGTAGATTCCGCTGCCCGAGTACCAGCGGCTGCTGGGGAGCCGGTTCTGCACCTTGACCGCGATCACGTTCTCGGTGGTGCCGTCGGTGTGGAGCAGATCGGTGAGGTCGATGGCGAAGCCGGTGTAGCCGTAGGGGTGACGGCCGACTTCGGTGCCATTGCAGTAGACGTACGAGTCCATGTAGACGCCGTCGAACTCCACCGAAATCCGCTTGCCGACGAAGGCGGGCGGCAGGGTGAAGGCGAGGCGGTACCAGCCCAGGCCGCCGGGGAAGAACCCGGTACCGCTGGTGGTGCCGTTCCCGGTGGTCGGGGCGAGCTCGATGCTCCAGTCGTGCGGCACCGCGATCTCGCGCCATCCCGAGTCGTCGTACCCCGGGACCGCGGCGTCCGTGTACTCCCCCGTCGGATCGGTGATCCCGCCCGGGTTGACGAGCGCGAAGCGCCAGCCGTCGCGCAGCGCGACCGTACGTCGGCCGGACGCTTTCCCGGCGGATTCGGCGGCCTGGGCCACCGGCGTGGCCAGCAGTACGCCTGCCGCCGGTGCGGCCGTGGAAGCGAGCAAAACCGATCTGCGCGTGACCGTCATGGCGGCTCTCCCTCATCAGGGCCCATAAGTACTCACAACTGATCGTGAACACACAGAATCTGACGACGTGCCACTCTGGTCCGTCAAGGGTGCGGAAAGCGCCTTCTGCCCCGGCCGTCCCCTCGGACGGTCCGTTCCCCTCCGTACGCCGCCGCCCCGTACACGTGGGATCGGCGTTCACTCACGGGCGCCACGCACTAGGCTGGAACTCAAGTTACGCACCTGTTCACTGTGCGTAGGCGCGATGGAGCGACGATGAGGCCGGTGGATCCGTTCGACGATGCCTCGACCGCGCGGGCCGTCATCGACGCCCGGGGCACCGTGGCCAGATGGAGTGTCGGTGCCCGGCGGCTGCTGGGGTACGAGGCCGACGAGGTGCTGGGCCGCCCCGCCGCGGCCCTGCTGGCCGATCCGGATGGCCTGGCCGCCCCCGCCGGCCCGCGCTGGAGCGGCGATCTCGCTCTGCGGCACCGGGACGGTCGCACGGTCTCTGTCCACCTGCTCGCCCTCCGCAGGCTGTCGCAGGGTGACCGGGCCGACTGGCGGGCCGTCGTCCGGCCCGACCATGCGGACCTCGAACCGCCGGACGACGTGGTGACCGCGGTCGCCCTGGCCCAGTCCCCCTGTCCCATGCTGATCTGCGACGAGCGGCTGCGTCTGCGGTGGATCAACGACCGGATGGCCGAGCTGATCGACCTGCCCGACCACGAGGTCAGGGGCCTGAGGATCACGGACATCGGCGTCCGCCCGGAGAACGCGGACGTCGAGGAACTCCTCGCCGAGGTGCTCGCCACCGGGCGGGCACGCGACATCGAGGGGTACGTCCGTCCCAGCGGCCTCAACCGCGCGGCCGGGATGCTGACCCGGATCGCGCCGCTCACCGACGGCTCGGGACGGGTGCGGGGAGCGTGTCTGACCGGACACGACTTCACCGAGCACTACCTCGCCCGGGAGCGGCTCCAGCTGGTCAACGAGGCGAGCGTGCACATCGGCACCACCCTCGACGTCACCCGTACGGCCCAGGAGCTGGCGGACGTCTGCATTCCGGCGCTCGCCGACTTCGTGAGCGTCGACCTGCTGGACACGCAGGAGGGCGGTGAGACCCCGACCGACCTCTCGGCGCCGGTCGAACTGCGGCGCGCCGCCCACCACTCCGTGGATCCCGGCAATCCGATGGCCGTGATGAAGCCCGGGCACACCGAGGTGTATCCCGCCACCTCGCCGCAGGCCGACTCGCTGGTGGCGGGCCGCACCATCGTCGCCACGGTGGCGTCCGGGCATCTGGACGAGTGGCTCAACTGGAACAGGATCCGCGGCGAGCGGGTCAAGGAGTTCGGCGTCCACTCCACGATGTCCGTGCCGATCCAGGCCCGCGGCCAGACCCTCGGGGTCGCGGTCCTGACCCGCTACCGGCGGCCCGACCCCTTCACCCCGGACGATGTGCTGCTGGCCGAGGAGATCACCGCGCGGGCCGCGGTCTGCATCGACAACGCCCGTCGGTTCTCCCGCGAGCGCGAGACCGCCCTCGCCCTGCAGCGCAGTCTGCTGCCCCGCTCCCTGCCGCGCACGGCCGCCGTGGAGGCGGCGTCGCGTTATCTTCCGGCGGCGCGGGCGGGGGTGGGCGGCGACTGGTTCGACGTGATCCCGCTGTCGGGGATGCGGGTCGCGATGGTCGTCGGGGACGTGGTCGGGCACGGCATCCAGGCCTCGGCGACGATGGGCCGGCTGCGCACCGCCGTCCGCACCCTCGCCGACATCGACCTGGCCCCGGACGAACTGCTCACCCACCTCGACGACCTCGTCGTACGGCTGTCCGCGGAGGCCGGCACCGAGGGCAGCCCCGGCGAGGTCGGGGCCACCTGTCTCTACGCGGTCTACGACCCGGTGTCGCGGCGCTGCACACTGGCCCGGGCCGGGCATCCGGCGCCCGTGATGCTGACCCCGGGAGCGGCGGCACGGGAGGTGGACCTGCCCGCGGGACCGCCGCTGGGCCTGGGCGGGCTGCCGTTCGAGTCCGCCGAGCTGGCACTGCCCGAGGGCAGCGTGCTCTGCCTGTTCACGGACGGCCTGATCGAGTCCCGGGAGCGGGACGTGGACGCCGGTCACGCGCTCCTGTGCGAGGCCCTGGCCGTTGCCTCCGACTCCCTGGACGAGACCTGCGACCAGCTGCTGCAGGCGATGCTCCCGCCCGGCGGCTCCTCGGACGACGTGGCCCTGCTGCTGGCCCGCACCCTGGGCCTGCCCGCCTCCCAGGTCGCGACCTGGGACATCCCGGCCGACCCGGCGCTGGTGGCGCCCGTCCGCAAGCAGGTCGTCCAGCAGCTGGATCGCTGGGACCTGAGCGAGGCGTCGTTCACTGCGGAGCTGGTGGTGAGCGAGTTGGTGACGAACGCGATCCGGTACGGCGCCCGTCCCATCCGGCTGCGGCTCATCCATGACGAGACCACGTTGATCTGCGAGGTCTCCGACACCAACCACACCGCCCCGCACCTGCGGCGCGCCAAGACCTGGGACGAGGGTGGCCGGGGTCTGCTCCTGGTCGCGCAGCTCACCCAGCGCTGGGGCAGCCGGCACACGGCCGAGGGCAAGACGATCTGGGCCGAGATCGCACTGCTCGACGAGGAGTGAGCGAACTTTTCCGGGCCGTTCCGCATCGGACCCTTATGACGGGGCACAAGGCGCCGTACGCGCGCGTGCGTGAAATCTCCGGGAGTGTGGAGACATGAGGATCAGGTCCCTGGGTGTGCGGCGGGCGGCTTTTCTCGCGGGTCCGCTCGTGATGGCCGGTCTGCTGGCGGGCTGCGGCAGCGGCGACGACACGGCGAACGCGCCGCGCACGGAGTCCGCAACGGCAGCGTCCGCGACCGACACCGCGGCACCGTCGGACGGCACCAGCAGCGCGCCGAGCGGTGTGCCGACCGACGCGGTGAGCAACTCCCTCACCCCGTCCGCACCGCGGTCCCCGGCCGGCGGAACCCGCTGTCACACCTCCGAACTGCGCGCCTCCGTCGGCCGCAACAACCCGGGCGCCGGGCAGGAGAACTTCCCGGTCGTGCTGACGAACGAGTCGACCCGCACCTGCACCCTGTACGGCTATCCGGGCACTGCCTTCGTCGACGCGTCCGGCAAGCAGCTGGGACCGGACCCGAAGCGCTCCTCCACCGAGCCCGAGACCGTGAGGCTCGCGCCGGGCCAGAGCGCCTGGGCCGGACTGTCCTTCGCGAACCCGGAGGTCAGCGGGGCGGGGACGGCCACCCCTGCCGCCCTTGTGGTGACTCCGCCGGACGAGGAGGACCCGCTGAAGGTGACGTGGAAGTCCGGGGAGGTCCCGGTGTCCGGCAACGAGTCGTCGGTGCGGCTGATCCCCTTCAGCCCCGGCACCGGAGCCTGAGCGGGCGCGGATCGCGGTCGGGGGCGCTGACCGGCTTCTTACCGCGGCCTGGTTTCATGACCGGGCACGATCTGCTCGCGTCCCGAAGGATCTCCCCTGAACACCCCGCTCGCCGAAGCCCTGTCCGTCGCACTGCTCGTCGCCGTACTCGTGTGGGCGGTCCTGCGCCCCTTCGGATGGCCGGAGGCCGTGGTCGCGGTCCCGGCGGCGGGGCTCGCGGTCCTCACCGGGGCGATCTCCCCGGACCACGCCTGGGCGGAGGCCGAGCGGCTGGGACCGGTGGTCGGGTTCCTTGCGGCGGTACTGGTGCTCGCGCACTTCTGTGACGTGGAGGGGCTGTTCCAGGCCTGCGGGTCCTGGCTGGCCCGGCGGGCGGCGGGCTCGCCCGGGCGGCTGCTGACCGGTGTGTTCGGGCTGGCGTCGGCGATCACGGCGGTGCTCAGCCTGGACGCCACCGTGGTGCTGCTGACGCCGGTCGTGCTGGTCACCGCCTCCCGGATGGGAGCCCGTGCGAAGCCGCACGTGTACGCGTGCGCGCATCTGTCGAACACGGCCTCGCTGCTGCTGCCGGTGTCGAACCTCACCAACCTGCTGGCCTTCGAGGCGAGCGGGGTGAGCTTCACCCGGTTCGCGCTGCTGATGGCGCTGCCCTGGCTGGCGGCGATCGCCGTCGAGTACGCGGTCTTCCGGCGCTTCTTCGACACCGACCTCACCGTCGTCGACCACTCCCCCGAACCGTCCGAGGAGCCCCAGCTGCCGCTGTTCGCGCTGGTCACGGTCGGCTGCACGCTGGCCGGGTTCGTGGTGGCCTCCGCGTTCGGCGTCGATCCAGCCTGGGTCGCCTGCGCGGGCGCGCTGGTACTGGCGGGCCGTGCTCTCGTCCGCGGGAAGGCCACCCCGGTCACGGTGGTGCGGGCGGCGGCACCGGCCTTCCTGGCATTCGTGCTCGCGCTCGGCGTCGTGGTGCGCGCGGTCGTCGACAACGGACTCGCCGACGCCCTGCACCACGTCCTGCCCGACGGGACGGGAATCGTCGCCCTGCTCGGGATCGCCGCGCTGGCCGCCGTACTGGCGAACCTGATCAACAACCTGCCCGCGGTCCTGGTGCTGCTGCCGCTCACCACCGCGGCCGGGCCCGGCGCGGTCCTCGCGGTGCTGCTCGGGGTGAACATCGGCCCGAACCTCACCTACGCCGGGTCCCTGGCCACCCTGCTGTGGCGGCGCATCCTGCACCGCGACGAGCACGAGGTGGAGCTCGGGGAGTTCACCCGGCTCGGCCTGCTGACCGTGCCGACCGCGCTCGCCGCCGCGGTGGTGGCCCTGTGGGGTTCGCTGCAGCTCGTCGGAGCCTGAGCGGGGTCAGCGCCCGCCTCCGAAGCCACCGCCTCCGTAGCCGCCGGGGTACCCGTAGCCACCTCCGTAGCCGCCGCCGGGCTGACCCCCGGGCCGGCCGCCCCCGTAGCAGTAGTACGGGTTGGTGGAGCAGTCGGCGCTGGGGTACGGGTTGCTCGGCGGTGTCGGCGTGGCCGTCGGTGCGGCGGACGCCGTCGGGGTCGGTGCGGGCGTCCTGGAGGGCGCGGGGGCGGACTTGGGGGTCGGCGTGGGGCTGCTGTCCGCGTCCCAGTTGACCGCCTGCATCTGGGGGTCGGGCTTCGAGGTGTCGAAGACCCAGCGCTGGGCGGGGCCGTCGTCGCGGTTCTTCAGGACCAGCGCGCCGGACCCGTCGGTGGCGGCCGGGGTCAGCGCCAGATCCTGGTCCCAGCGCGGTACGAGGGTGCCCTGGAGGGTGAAGTCGTAGCGGACGTTCCTGGCGTCGGGCGCGGTGGCGCTCGTGCAGGGCGCGAGCCGCACCGAGAAGCCGAGGTGGGAGTCCAGGCACAGATCCGGGTCGGCGGCGCTGCGCAGCAGTCCGTCAGTTTCGTACGTCCACTGCTGGCCCTCGGCCGCGGAGCACTCGGCGAGCCCGGTCTCGACGCCCTGGGCGATCTTCTTGCCGACGACGCCGACGCACAGTCCGGACTCGACGTTGTGCAGGCGTCCGCGCAGGTCTCCTTGGCGCGCCTCGCTCGCCCCGGCCCGGGACGGGTCGGTGGTCGAGGAGGCCGTGTCGGCGCCGGGCGCCTCGGACGGGGCGGCGTCGGCCGGGCCGCTGCCGTCCGAGTGGAACGAGGACCACATGACCAGGGGGAGGACGACCAGCCCGCTCACCGTCAGGACGGCCGCGGTGAGGTTGCGGCGGGAGGTACGGCGGGCGGCCTTGTGGGCGGAGCGGCGGGAGGCGGAGCGCGCACGGCTGCGGGGGCCGGGGGCGGCGGGCGCCGGACCCGTGGGGGCGGGGCCCTGGGGTGGGGAGGGCGGCATCGGAACGCCGAAGGCCTCACCCGCGAACGGTCCCCTCGGCGCGTGTCGCTGCGCCTCCTCTGCGGCTCCCGCGTCGTCGACGCTCATCCGCGATTCCACGTAGGCGGCGGCGCCCCAGCCGAGCACGGCTTCGGCGAGGGCGAGGCCGAGCTGCCCGTTGAACTGGTACAGCTGGTCGGCGGTGTGCATGCAGTGCCGGCACCGCTGCAGGTGCTCGCGCAGATCGGGGTCGAGCTCGGCATCGCCGCGCCGGTACGTCACGTCGAGCAGCCGCAGATAGTGCCGGCACTCCTGCTCGGGGGCGAGTTCGCGGTGGACCTGGAGGCACTCCTCGCGCAGCCGCTCGCGGGCCCGGCGGAGTTCGACGCCGGCGTCCTCCTCGTCCAGACCGAGGAGGGCCGCGGGGACGCCGAGCGGCTCGGCCTCGACCTCGGTGTGCCACAGCAGGCAGCGGGCGGACTGCTGCAGCCGCTGGAAGGCACCGGACAGCAGACGCCGCTCGGCGGGGGGCAACAGGCGGGCCGCGGCTCTGTCGCCGCCCGCCTCGGTTCTCAGCGCGGGGTGGAGCATCTCCCGTCGGCCGTCGGTGTCCCACTCGGCCGCGATCCGGCGGACGGTGACGAGCAGATGGGGCCGCCAGGCGGCGGTCGGACCCGTGTGGCGCAGGGATTCGCCGAACAGACGCGTGAACGCGGCCGTGGTGAGCATGCCCGCGGGGCGGGGACCGTCGGTGCACAGCCGCGCGTAGGCGAAGGCGGCTTCCCAGTGCCGGTCGAGGAGTTCACCGACGGGCTGCAGGGCCGGCGTCGTGCCGCTCCACTTCTTGAGCTCGGCGCTCAGCTGCTCGTCCGTGACGTCGTACGGGCGAACCGGAGACGGGGAATGCGACAGGCCAGCGTCATTCACGGCGGCATTTCCTCCCGAGGGCATGCTGCGTTGCATAAAGTCCATACCAATGGGTACGTCCGCCTGGGACAGCTCTTTTGAAGCGTGAAGGGCGTACGGAGGGGTCGAGAGCGCACAGGGGGAAAATGTATTGTCCGTGCGCCGACAACGCACACCTTTGCACAGGTCAGCGAGGCGTAACAAGAGATCTCGCGGTTTTGTGCATAGCGTTCGGGCTGTGGAGGTTTGACGATTCGTCAAGGTCGTCGGCTCGGGATTGCCGCTTTATTCAGCCATCTTGATGGGATACGGGATTCACCGGGCGCGGCAGCCCCTCCGCACCAACCATTGAACCGCCACTCCACACCGCGTCCGGATCACCCCGCGAGATCATGTCCCAACCATTGGCCCGGTGGTCCGGTAGGCCCCGGGCGGAGTCCCGTAGCGGGCACGGAAGACCCGGTTGAAGTGGAAAGGGCTGGCGAAACCGGAAGCGGCGGCGACGCGTTCCACGGACAGGTCGGTGCTCTCCAGCAGTCGGGCGGCATGGTTCAGGCGTGCCTCGCGCAGCTCCCGCATCGGTGACCGGCCCAGCTGCCGGGTGAAGAGGTGGGCGAACCGGGAGGGCGACAGCGACACCTCGGCGGCGAGCGACCGCACCGTGTGCGGGGCGCCGGGATCGGCCGCGATCAGCTCCCGGGCGCACTGCACCCGGGGGTCGACGCCGGTCCCGGCCCGGGTCCCGCGCGCGGCGCCGGTGGTGAGCAGGACGACCTCCTCCAGCGCGCACAGGGCGAGTTCGCGGGCGGTGGTGCCGTGGGCCACGGCGACGGCGACCCGGTCGTCTGTTGGTGCGGACGCGGGCGGGGCGGTCTCGGGAGGAGTGCCGGTGCCGGTCCAGCGGGCGTCGGCGAGCATCCGGTGGAAGGCCGCCTCGATGCGGGCGCGCGGGCCGTCGGCCCCGGAGTCCGCGGGGCCCGGGGAGTGCGGGGAGTTCGGGGAGTCCGGGGTGACGACGTACAGGCCGTCGCCCCTGCCGTGCGGCCCGAGCCAGGCGGTCCAGGACGGTCTGGCTCCGCAGTGCACCCACCAGAACTCCCAGTGGTCGGCGCCCTGTTGAACGCCGTAGCGGTGCGGGGTGCCGGGGGCGAGCACCACCAGGTCCCCGGCGCCCGCCCCGGTCTCGGTCCGTCCCTGGCGCAGGGTGCCCCGGCCGCCCACCGTCCAGGTGAGCAGCCAGCTGTCGGCACCCCGCGGTCGCTGGACGGAGTAGCCGGGACGCTCGTCGTAGCGGCCGACGACCACGAGCCCCGGTGGCGGACCGGGATCGCCGTGGGTGGCAGTCTCGGGCAATCCGTCGGCGGTCACGGGCATCCTCCTCGGGCGGGCTGCGGCCTAGCGTGACGAGTGGAACACAACTCACCGGGGAGTGGACGCATGACAGTCACAGGCATCGAGACAGGGGTCGGGCAGTTCCAGGAGGACGGCTTCATGGTCGTTCGCGGGCTGTTCGCACGCGACGAGATCGACCGGCTGTGCGGCGAGTTCACGGCGCTGCACTCGGGAGGGCCGGTGCCGGGGCATTTCGAGCCGAGTGCGCCGAGCGAGTCGACGGATCCGCTGCGCAGGTATCCGCGGGTGATGCAGCCGCACGAGATCAACGACCTCGCGCTGCGCGTCCTGTTGGACGCCCGGCTGCGGGAGGTGCTGGAAACGCTGCTCGGGGAGGAGGTGCTGGCCGCGCAGAGCATGTTCTACTTCAAGCCGCCGGGGGCGCGGGGGCAGGCGCTGCACCAGGACAACTTCTATCTGCGGGTCGAGCCGGGCACCTGTGTCGCGGCCTGGGTGGCCTGCGATGTGATCGACCGGGACAACGGTGGTCTCGAGGTCGTCCCGGGCACGCACCGGATGGATCTGTTCTGCCCCGAACTCGCGGACTCGCAGGTCTCGTTCGCGCGGGAGTACGTGGCACCGCCACCGGGACTCGCCGCGGTCCCCGTCGACATGGCGCCGGGGGATGTTCTGTTCTTCAACGGGAGCCTGGTGCACGGCTCGCAGCCGAACCGCACGGCCGACCGGTTCCGCCGGTCGTTCATCGGGCACTACGTGGGCGCCTCCACCGAACGGATCGGGCACTACTACCGGACGTTGTCGATGAGCGGTGCCCGGGTGCCGTTGCCGGAGAGCGAGGGGGCGGGGCCGTGCGGCACGGAGTTCGCGCCGCACGGGCCGCACTAGTCAGCTGTGGCCGACGATCGGACGGGTCGTGTACGGCCCCTCCAGCTCCTCGATCTCCTTCTCGCTGAGCTCCAGTTCGACCGCTGCCACGGCGTCCTCGATGTGGTGCGGCTTGCCCGCTCCCACGATCGGGGCGGCCACCGTGTCCTGGGCCAGGAGCCAGGCCAGGGCCACCTGGGCGCGCGGGACGCCCCGGTCGCCGGCGATGCGGGTGACGGCCTCGACGATGGTGCGGTCGCCCTCCTGGTAGAGGCGGCTGCCGAAGTTGTCGGTGGAGCTGCGGTCGGTGACCGTGCCCCAGTCCCGGGTCAGGCGGCCGCGGGCCAGCGGACTCCACGGCAGGGCGCTGACGCCCTGGTCGGCGCAGAGCGGCAGCATCTCGCGCTCCTCCTCGCGGTAGAGGAGGTTGTAGTGGTTCTGCATGGCCACGAACTTGGTCCAGCCGTGCCGCTCGGCCGTGTACTGCATCTTGGAGAACTGCCAGGCGTACATCGAACTGGCCCCGAGATAGCGCACCTTGCCCGCCTTCACCAGGTCGTGCAGCGCCTCCATCGTCTCCTCGACCGGGGTGTGCGGGTCGAAACGGTGGATCTGGTAGAGATCGACGTAGTCGGTGCCGAGCCGCCGCAGGCTGTGGTCGATCTCCGTCATGATCGCCTTGCGGGACAGTCCGGCGGCGTTCTGCCCGGACCGCATGGGGCCGTTCACCTTGGTCGCGAGCACGATCTCGTCGCGGTTCGCGAAGTCCGTGAGGGCCTTGCCGACGATCTCCTCACTGGTGCCGTCGGAGTAGACGTTCGCGGTGTCGAAGAAGTTGATGCCCGCGTCCAGGGCCTGCCGGATCAGTGGCCGCGACGCCTCCTCGTCGAGGGTCCACTCGTGCACGCCGCGGTCCGGCAGGCCGTAGGACATGCAGCCCAGACAGATCCGCGAGACGTCCAGGCCCGTCGAACCGAGCTTCACGTACTGCATCGTTGCTGCTCCTGACTTCGAGAGAGGTCCGAAGGGGAGCGTACGACTCCACGCTTCAGTATCTTCCCGGCTCGACCAGATCCAGCGCCCGCTCCCACCCGAACTCATCTCCCCCGGCGCCCTGGTAGGGCTGTCCGAAGCGCACCCCCATCCCCCGCAGCCGGATCAGGCTGTCCTGGTAGGCGGGGTGACCGGCGAGGTCGTCGGAGACGCAGGGCAGGACGCCGATCGGGACGCCCCGGGCGGCCACCTCGCACAGCGTGCCCACCGCGAGGGTGTCGGCGATACCGGCCGCCCACTTGTTGATCGTGTTGAAGGTGGCCGGGGCCACCACGACCGCGTCCGGGTCCGGGAAGGGCCGCGGGTCCCCCGGCCGCCGCCACGCGGAGCGGATCGGGCGGCCGGTGGCCGCCGCGACGGCCGCGGTGTCGAAGAAGCCGTTCATGGCGGTGGGCGTGGCGATGACGCCGACCTGCCACTCCCGCTCCCGCGCGGCGGTGATCAGCTTGCCGACGTCCGCCGCGATGCCGGCGGCGCACACGACGACGTACAAGAAGGGCGGTATCTCGTCCTGTCCGGTCACGCCGGAACCCTACTGAAGCGGGAAGGACAGCCCCCGCTCGGTCTCGGGGCGCGGCCCGTGGATCCGGCGCTCCTTCTCCTCGATCGGCACGTCGTTGATGCTCGCCTCGCGCCGGGTCATCAGCCCGTGCTCGTCGAACTCCCACAGCTCGTTGCCGTACGACCGCCACCACTGCCCTTCGGTGTCCTGGCACTCGTACTGGAAGCGGACCGCGATGCGGTTGCCGTCGTAGGCCCACAGGTCCTTGCGCAGCGCGTACTCCCGCTCGCGCGCCCACTTCGCGGTGAGGAACTCGACGATCTCGGCGCGCCCGGTGACGAAGGTGCCGCGGTTGCGCCACACGGAGTCCTCGGAGTAGGCGAGCGCCACCCGCTGTGGATCGCGGGTGTTCCAGGCGTCCTCGGCGGCCTGCACCTTCTGGGCGGCACTCTCGCGGGTGAAGGGCGGCAGGGGTGGGCGGTCGGTCATGTCATCCTCCGTGGCCGAAGCGGCCGGGACAGGGGAGAACGTGCGTTCTCCAGGCTGCCTGCTACCGTAGGAGAACGCTCGTTCTCACGTCAAGGAGTGGTCGTCCATGGACAGCGCAGTGGCCCGCGAGCGGGCGCTGGACGCCGCCGAGGAGCTGTTCTACGGGCGGGGCATCCAGTCCGTCGGCATGGACGACATACGGGGCGCGTCCGGCGTCTCCCTCAAACGGCTCTACCAGCTGTTCCCGGCGAAGGAGCAGCTGGTGGAGGCCTATCTGGAGCGGCGGGACGGCCGGTGGCGGGGCCGGCTGGCCGAGTTCGTGGAACTCCGCTCGACCCCTGAGGAACGGATCCTCGCGGTCTTCGACTGGCTGGCGGAGTGGTTCGGCGAGGAGGGCTTCCGCGGCTGCGCGTGGATCAACTCGTACGGCGAGCTGGGCGCGACCTCGGACCGGGTGGCGGCCCAGGTCCGGGCGCACAAGAGGGCGTTCGCGGACTATCTCGCCTCACTCGTGGCCGCCGCGGGACGGCCCGCGGCGCTGGCCGGGCCGCTCTTCCTGCTCGCCGAGGGTGCCATGGTGACGGCGGGCATCACGCGGAGCACACGGCCCGCGACACAGGCCCGGGAGGCGGCCCGGACGCTGCTGCAGCCGCGCTGAGGTCAGGCGGCGGCGAGTGCCGTCACCTGCTCGCGGGCCCGGGTGAGGGAATCCTTCGCGAGATCCCTCAGACCCGCCAGGTGCGGCAGCAGACCTGCCAGGGTGAGTTCGGCTGCCACGACACGCAGGTGCCGTACGCCGAGCTCGCCGAAGTAGGCCTTGAGGTAAGGCGTTTGGAAGTCGTACGACTCCCGCGGCGTCCCGGGGCCGTATCCGCCGCCGCGTGCCATGACCACGACCACACGGGTGTCCCGCAGCAGGCTCTCGCCGGTGTCGGGATCGGCGTACGCGCCGGGGAAGGTCACGCGGTCGATCCAGGCCTTCAGGGACGCGGGGATCGAGAAGTTGTACATCGGGACGCCGAACAACACCGTGTCCGCGGCGAGCAGTTCGTCGATCAGAGGCAGGGTGTGGGCCCACTCCTGTTCCTCGGCGGCGTTCTCGACGAGCGCCGGCACCTTGTCGGGCGGGACGAAACCCTCACGTTCCACTCGGCGGCCGAGAGTGGCGTAGGCCGGGCCGAGCGCGGGGACCGGGTCGGCGCACAGGTCCCGGTGACGGTAGGGGGCCGCGCTGTTGCGGGCCCGCCATGTCGTGGCGAACAGGCCGGTCAGGTGCCTGCTGACGGAGTCCTCGGCCGTGTCGGCGCTGGAGTCGATGTGCAGGAGGGTCATGTCGGTCACCTCGGTGCTCTGGGAAACGTCAGTGGGATGACGGGACACGACGGAGAAAGGTGACCGATGGACGGGCACGACGGGCCGACACGGCGGTTCCAGGCCGACCGCGGGCGGCTGCGGGCGCTGGCGCACCGCATGCTGGGCTCGCTCGACGAGGCGGAGGACGCCGTGCAGGAGGCGTGGCTGCGGCTGGAAAGGGACGGCGGCGACGGCATCGACAACCTCTCCGGCTGGCTGACGACCGTAGTCTCCCGGATCTGCCTGGACATGCTGCGCTCGCGGGCGACGCGGCGCGAGGAGCCGTACGGCCAGGAGGTGCCGGAACGGGCCGGTACCGGCTCGCCCGCGTCCCCGGAGGAGGAGGTCGTGCTCGCCGATTCGGTGGGGCTCGCCCTGCTGGTGGTGCTCGACCGGCTGGGCCCGGCCGAGCGGGTCGCGTTCGTGCTGCACGACCTGTTCGGGGTGCCCTTCGAGCACATCGCCCGCATTCTGGACCGCTCTCGGCCCGCCGCGAAGAAGCTCGCCAGCCGGGCCCGGCTGAAGGTCCGGGGCACGCCCGCCGTCCCGGAGGCCGAGCTCGGCCGACACCGGCAGCTGGTCGAGGCGTTCCTGGCCGCCGCGCGCGGCGGTGACCTGGACGGGCTGCTGCACATCCTGGCCCCGGACGTGGTGCGTCGGGCGGACCCGGCCGCGCTGCCGCCCGGGGTACCGGTGGAGCTGCGGGGCGCCCACGCGGTGGCCGAGGGGACCGTGGCGCTGCGCGAGCGGTCCCGGTTCGCGGCCGTCGCCCTGGTCGACGGGGACGTCGGCCTCGTCGTCGCGCCGCGCGGGCGGCTGCGGTCCGCGCTCACCGTCACGGTCGAGGGCGGGCGGATCACCGCGTACGAGGTCGTCGCCGAGCCTGCCCGGCTGCGGCGGGTCGAGTTGGGGGKGCTCGACCCGCCTGGCCGACGGATCAGCTTGCCGTCTCCGACACGGTGATGGCGGTGACGGGGCATGCCCGGGCGGCCTCCCGGGCCATGGGGTCGCCGCCGCCGTCCTCACGGCCCGGCAGGAGCGTGCTGAAGCCGTCGTCGTCCTGGGTGAAGACGCCGGGTGCGGCCAGCGCGCACTGGCCCGCCCCGATACAGGCGTCCCTGTCGATGTCGATGTGCATGGGCGGGCCTCTTACCAGGTCACGGGGAGTTCCAGCATCCCCTGGATCGTGTCGCCGGGTTTGAAGGGGATCTCGTCGGCGGGCGCGGCGAGGCGGAGGGTGGGCAGCCGGTCGAAGAGGGTACGAAGGGCGATCTCCAGTTCGGCGCGGGCGAGGTTCTGGCCCAGACACTGGTGGATGCCGAAGCCGAACGCGATGTGGTGGCGGGCGGGGCGGTGCCAGTCCAGGGTGTCCGGGTCGGCGTAGACGTCCTCGTCGCGGTTGACGACGGAGGTCGAGAAGACGACTCCCTCGCCCGCCCGGATCGTCGCCCCGGCCACCTCGATGTCCTCCAGGGCCATCCGCAGCAGTCCGTCGGCGATCGACAGCATGCGCATCAGTTCCTCGACCGCGTTCGGGATCAGCGCGGGGTCGGTGCGCAACTCGGCCAGTCGGTCGGGGTGTTGGAGGAGGGTGTAGGTGCCGAGCGAGATCATGTTGGCGGTCGTCTCGTGGCCGGCGACCAGCAGGATGATCGCCAGCGCGATCAGTTGCTCGCGGGTCAGCTCCCCGTCCCGCAGCTGCCGGTGGACGAGTTCGTCGAGTACGCCGTCGCCCGGTTCCGGCTGTTTCTGTTTGTGGTCGATCAACTCGTCGAAGTAGTCCTCAAGTTGGTCGCGGGCGTCCATGACGTCCTCAGCTGCGGGACCGCGCAGCAACCGCCGGGACTGCCCTTCGAAGAAGTCGTGGTCGGTGTAGGGCACGCCGAGCAGGGCACAGATCACGGTCGAGGGGACGGGCAGCGCGAAGGCGTTCACCAGTTCGGCGGGCGGTCCCTGGGCGATCATCGCGTCGATACGTTCGTCGACGATCCGCTGGATGCGGGGACGCAGTTCGGTGGCCCGCCGGAGTGTGAAACTCGGGACCATCATGCGTCGCTGGACTCGGTGCTCCGGGTCGTCGACGCCCAGCAGCGCGGTCCTCCGGTTCCGGACCGCCGCGAAGCGTGCCGTGGGCGCGGGAAAGTCGTCGCGGGTGCGGTCGGTGGACAGCCGGGGGTCGGCGAGCAGGGTGCGGGCTGTGTCGTGTCCGGTCACCAGCCAGGCCTGACGGCCGTCGAAGAGGGTGACCCGGGACAGCGGGCGGGCGGCGCGCAGGGGTTCGTAGCCGGTGGGCGGGTGGTAGGGGCAGGTCCGGTCCTGGGGGAAGGCGACAGGTTCCGTTTCCGTCATGGAAGACCTCGCAGACGATGGGTGCGTCGTGCAGATCTCCATTAGATGCTCGGGGCATCTACAGGGCGACGACAAGTTCGGCCAGATCGGTGGCGGGGGCCATCTGGCCGGAGATCGACGCCGTCGGGTGGTTCCGGGTGCAGATCGACGTACGGGGGGATGATTACGGTTCAGGACGGTGTTGCTGTCCTGAACGAGACCCCCCTACCAGACGACGAGGAGAGGGAAACCATGCCTCTTGAGGGCGAGTACGAGCCCAGCCCGACCCAGTGGGTGCGTGAGCAGGTGGAGCTGTACGAGAGCTCCGGCGGCACCAAGGGGAACACGCTCATGGACACGGGGCTGCCGGTCATCGTGCTGACCACCCGTGGCGCGAAGAGCGGCAGCATCCGCAAGACCCCGCTGATGCGTGTCGAGCACGACGGGCGTTACGCGGTGGTCGCCTCGCTGGGCGGCGCGCCCAAGCACCCGGTCTGGTACCACAACGTCAAGGCCGACCCGCATGTCGAGCTCCAGGACGGCGCGGTCAAGCGGGACTTCACGGCCCGTGAGATCACCGGCGCTGAGAAGGACGAGTGGTGGGAGCGGGCCGTCGCCGCGTACCCGCCGTACGCCGACTACCAGAAGAAGACGGACCGGGTGATCCCCGTCTTCGTTCTGGAGCCCGCCGAAGAGGGCTGAGCGACTTCGGGAAAAATCTTCCGTCGAAGACGCATGAACCGGTTTCGGCCGGGCACCCGTGCGTCAGGCCCCGCCGCGTTCCCCCGTCGCGGCGGGGCTTTCTCGTGCCTCCTCGGCCGGCCGGTCGGTCACGTCGAGGAAGATCTGGTCCGCCTCGGGCACGGTCCGGGCGACGGACCGCTTGATGCGTACGGCGACCTCCTCGACGCGTTCGCTGTCCAGGCCCGGCATCAGGTCCACACGGGCGGCCACCAGGAGCGAGTCCAGCCCCATCTTCATGGTGAACAGCGCTTCCACGCTGTCGATCTCGGGCTGTGCGTCCAGCAGGGCCCGGATGCGGGCACTGGCCTCCGGGTCCGCGGCCTCGCCGATCAGCTGTCCCATGGCCTCGCGTCCGAGCCGGTAGGCCACGTAGACCAGCAGTACACCGATGGCCAGGGAGGCGGACGCCTCCCACACGACCTGCCCGGTGACCATGTGCAGCGCCATGCCGGCCATGGCGAGGCTCACGCCGAGCACCGCCGTGCCGTCCTCGGCGACGACCGTGCGCAGGGCGGGGTCGCGCATGCCCTGGGCGGCCCCGCCCTGCTTGTGCACCTGGTGCAGCGCCCGCAGGAGCGAGATCCCCTCGGCGATGAAGGCCACACCCAGCACGATCAGGCCGGCCACATAGCCGCTGAGCTTTTCCTCGGCGCCGTTGCGAAGCGCCTCGATGCCCTGGAAGACGGAGAAGCAGCCGCCCATCACGAAGATCCCGACGGCCGCGATCAGCGACCAGAAGAACCGCTCCTTTCCGTAACCGAAGGGATGCCGCCGGTCGGCGGGGCGACGGCTGCGGCGCAGGGCGGCCAGCAGGAAGACCTCGTTGAGGCTGTCCGCGACGGAGTGCGCCGCCTCCGACAGCAGCGCCGGCGAGCCCGCGAGCAGGCCGCCGACGGCCTTGGCGACCGCGATCACCAGGTTCGCCGCGAGGGCCACCAGCACGGTGACGCGTGTTTTCCGGTCCGCTGTGTTGTTCCTCGATGTCCCGCTCACCTTCGCCGACTGCCCGGCTCCCCGGCACTCACACCGTGCCGACTCCCGAAAACGGGGAACGCGTCCACCAGGACATGCGTAGGACGGGAGGAACCATGAGCAGCGCCGACGACGGCAACAGCTCGTACGGCCAGAAGGCGTTCAAGCGGTCCAAGAGCCATTTCGCGGACCGGGTCACCGCCGACGGCCGGGACGGCTGGCCGGTGGAGGCCGGCCGCTACCGGCTGGTGGTCAGCCGTGCGTGTCCCTGGGCGAGCCGCGCGGTGATCTCACGACGGCTGCTCGGACTGGAGGACGCGCTGTCGATGGCGATCGCCGATCCGATCCAGGACGACCGCAGCTGGCGTTTCACCCTGGACCCGGACGACCGCGACCCGGTGCTCGGCATCCGCTACCTCAGCGAGGCCTACGACCGGCGGGAGAGCGACTATCCGGGCGGGGTGAGCGTGCCCGCCCTCGTGGACGTGCCCAGCGGGAAACTCGTCACCAACGACTACCAGCAGCTCACCCTGGACCTGGCCACCGAGTGGACGGCCCTGCACCGTCAGGGTGCGCCCGACCTGTATCCGCGTGCGCTGCGCGACGAGATCGACACGGTGATGGCGGAGGTGTACGAGGACGTCAACAACGGTGTGTACCGGGCGGGTTTCGCCACCGGTCAGGAGGAGTACGAGGAGGCGTGCGCGGGCGTGTTCCGCCGGCTCGACCTGCTGACCTCGCGCCTGGCCGGGCAGCGTTATCTCGTCGGGGACACCCTCACCGAGGCGGACATCCGGCTGTTCACCACGCTGGTGCGTTTCGACGCCGTCTACCACGGTCACTTCAAGTGCAACCGCTGGAAGCTGGCGGAGAACGAGGTGCTGTGGGCGTACGCCCGCGACCTCTACCAGACGCCGGGATTCGGCGACACCGTCGACTTCGACCACATCAAACGGCACTACTACCAGGTGCACACCGGCATCAACCCGACCGGCATCGTGCCGCTCGGGCCCGACCTGGCGGGCTGGCTGACGCCGCATCACCGTGAGGAGCTCGGCGGCCGTCCGTTCGGCGACGGGACCCCGCCGGGGCCGGTGCCGACGGCCGAGGCGGTCCCGGCGCACCACCGACCCACCACTGAGCAAGGAGATTGACGTGGCAAAGAAGAAGAAGCTGCCCCTCGCCTACAAGCCCCTCGGCTTCGTACTCGGCTGGACGAGCGGAACGCTGGCGGGACTGGCCTTCCAGAAGACCTGGAAGGCCATCCGGCACGAGGACGACGCGCCCGACGCCCTGGACCGTGACCGCGGCTGGGGAGAAATCCTGCTGGCTGCGGCGGTCCAGGGCGCCATCTTCGCCGTGGTCCGCAGCGCGGTGGACCGCGCGGGCGCCACAGCCATCGAACGCTCCACCGGAGTCTGGCCGACCGACGAGAAGGGCGGCCGGGACTGACTCAGCCCTGCTTGGGCGCGGTCGGTGTGACCAGGCGCACGGTGAAGGAGTGGCCGGCGGGGTCGGCGTAGCCGCGTTCCTCGTACGGCCCCGACACGTCCTTCGTCTCCAGGGGGCGCCCGCCGAGCTCCACCACCTTGCGCTCCGTCGCGTCCAGGTCGTCCACCACGAAGTCGATGTGGGCCTGGAGGGAGTTCTCGGGACGGGGCCAGCTCGGCGGCGTAGCGTTCACGTCGCGGCGGAACCCGAGCCGGAAGCCGTCCGCGCCCCTGATCTCCACGCGGTTGGCGGTCGCATCCGTCTCCTCGGCGTCCAGCAGCTCCTTGTAGAACACGGCGAGCTTCTCGGGCTCGGCACAGTCGAGCACGACGACCCCCGCTTTCACCAGTGCCATGTCTCCTCCGAAGGGTTCGGCCACGGGGTGTTGGCGCCCCGCGGCCTTGTACCTTGCGGATATCCCGGGACGGCCGATTCAGTCGGCGGCCAGCCACTGTCCGTCCCGCATCAGCTCACGCCCCGTGAGCTCATCGGCCTCCCGCCAGGCCTGCACCCGCTGCGGGTGGACCCTGAAGTACAGGTAGGGCGTGGCGAGTCGACGGGGGTCGAAGCCGGTTCGTTTGGCGAACCGGTCCCCCTCCTCGCCGGTCAGCTCGGCCTGGGTGACGGTGTCGACGGTGCCCTCGATCATCACGACGTCCCGGGTGGGCCCGAGGCCGAGGCGCACTCTGCCGGTCGCCTTGAGGTTCCGCCCGGTGGGGCTGCCGGCCGGGGTGGCCAGGAGGATGGAGGAGCCGTCCCAGAGGAACGAGAGCGGGACGAGATACGGCACACCCGAGCCGTCGGCCGGGGCCGTGGCGACCCAGACGTCCTGGTCGTGCTCCAGTCGGTTCAGGGTGTCCTGCTTACGCTGCCTGGTGGTGCGTGCGGGCTGTGCGGCCATCGGCGGGCGTCCTCCTGCTGGATCATCAAGTGACGGCATCAGTCTGGCCGTTCGAACCGGCTTCCACCTCCGCCTTTCGGCCTAGGACGTGTCGCAGCGTCACGGCGTGGGCCCCGAATCCCTGGCGCTCGTAGAAACGGATCGCCTCCGGGTTGGCCGCATAGGCGGCGACCTCCGCCTGCACGGCCCCCTGCGCCCCGGCCCAGGCCAGGAACTCCTCCACCAAGCGGGCGCCGACCCGCGCGCGCCGATGGGCCGGGCGGACGTACAGGCCGTTCAGCACGGCCGACTTCACGGGCCGCACGGCCGACGGTTCGGTCACGGATCCCGTCAGATGTCCGACGACCTCACCGTCGTGATCCACCACCAGGACGAATCGCGCCGGGTCCGCCAGCGCCTCGGTGCAGGACGCGGCCCCGTGCTCACGCGGCCAGTCGATGTCGACGCTCGCGTCCCTGGTTCCGGCGTCCTCGGCGAACAGGCCCGCGCTGGAGGCGACCAGTCCCGGGATGTCGTCGGGGCGGGCGCGGCGGACGGTCAGGTCTTGGTCGGTCGTGGCGCGCACGCTGGCGGTCGGCACTGACAGGTGGACTTCCTGAACGGTTGTCCAGCTATAGTGGACACACGTCCAAGAAGTAGGGAAGCTGATGGAGATCCTGGCCGATGTGCTGGTTGCCCTGGTGGCGGCGCTGCACGTGTACATCCTGGTGATGGAGATGTTCCTGTGGCAGAAGAAGCCGGGGATGTCCTTTCACGGCTTCGACCCTGAGATGGCCCGGGCCACCGCCGCCATGGCCGCAAACCAGGGGCTGTACAACGGCTTCCTCGCGGCGGGACTGGTGTGGGGGCTCGTGGCCGGGGATCCGACCGGGTTCCGGGTGCAGGTCTTCTTCCTGGTGTGCGTGATCGTCGCGGGTGTGTACGGCGCCGTCACCGCCAACGTCCGGATCCTCGCCGCCCAGGCCCTGCCCGGCGCGCTCGCCCTGGCGGCCGTGCTCGCGGCGCGGTGACCCGCGCCGCACCCGAGGACCCGCGGGCGGCCCGCACCCGGGCGCGGCTGCGGGAGGCGCTGCTCGCGGAATGCGCCGAGCGGCCGCTGGAGGAGGTCGGCGTGGCCGCGCTGGTGCGGCGGGCCGGGGTCGGCCGGGCGACCTTCTACGTGCACTACGACGGCCTGGAGGCGCTCGCCGTCGACGCCTGCGCGGACGTCGTACGGGACGCCGTGGAGGCGCTGCACGCCTGGCGCGGGCGGCCCGACCCGGTGCACGCGCCGCCCGCGCTCGCGGAGTTCTTCGGCTCGCTCACCCCGCACACCGCTCTGTACCGGTCCCTGCTCGCGCCGGGCGGCGGCGGCCCCCTCGGCAGGGTCCTGCACCGGGACCTGAGGGCCTACAGCCTGCGGGAGCGCGAGCTCGCGGGCGCGGCGGACGCCCCCCTGGTCGCCTCCGCGGTCGCCGCCACCTTCGCCGGCGTACTGGCCGACTGGCTGCACGGCCTGCTCGACGCCGGCCCAGCCGACATCGCCGACCAGGTCTGGCAGTTGCTGGTCGCGCTGCATGCGAGCCGGTGACACCGGATCACTTGCAGGCCACATGTTCCTTGAGCAGGGGCCAGGCCTCGACGCCGTCGGCTGTGCGGACGTATGCCGTGCGTCGGTCGTCGGTCAGCCACAACTGCCGGTCCGCGTATCGGTATCCGGTGTCGTGGGCGCCGGCCGGCAGGTCGGCCGAACCGTCGTAGGCCGTGGTGAGCATGCCGGGGTCGAGCAGGCCCTCGGGGTCGCGGGCGTACGTCCGTTCTTCGAGGTCCAGGAAGTGCAGCTCACGCCGGCCGCAGTGGTCGTCCCCGGGACCGCTGCTCACCTCGGTGGTGGGCACGCGCTCGCCCGCGCGGTCGGTCCAGATCTCGTAGCCGTGGGAGTCGGTCCAGTCGGCCGGGAGCTCGGACGGGTCGCAGGACGCGCTGGTCTCCGGGCCCCAACCGGGCCTTCCCCGCTGGTCCTTGGCGACCACGACCGCCACCTTGGTCCGGCCGTCGACGTCGTACGAAAACAACACGCGGTCCGTCTCGCGGCGCTCGACGCGGTAGCCGGCTCGGGGGTCGCCCGGGTCGAACACGTCGAAGTACAGCTTCAGCCCTTCCTCCGGGCTGTCCCCGCCGTCGTCCCTGCTCCAGCCGTCGGGGCCGTTGCCGTTGTGGATCTCCCCAGCGCACTCCAGGGCCCGGCCCGCGGCCCCGGAGGCGAGCCGCAGCGCCTGCGGGGTGTACTCGCCCAGTTCCCTGGTGGGGACGTTCAGCGGCCCGTCGTAGGGTGCGCTCGGCGCCGCACCGTCGACGACCACGTCGTCCCCGGAGTCACACCCCACAACCACCATGACCAGCACCGCCGTCAGCCCTATGCGCGCCCAGGCCCCCCTTGCTCCGCCCGCTCTCATGCTCCTTCGACGCCGCGGGACACCGGAACGTTCAGCGCGCCGCCGTCTGGAACGTCCGCCGGTACACCTGCGGCGACACCCCGATCGCCGCGTGCAGATGCTGTCGCAGGGACGCGCCGGTGGCGAAACCGACGCGGCCGGCGATCTGGTCGACCGCCAGGTCGCTGGACTCCAGCAGGTGCCGGGCCCGGGCGACGCGCTGCTGGATGAGCCAGCGGCCGGGGCTCATGCCCACCTCGTCGTTGAAGCGGCGGGCGAAGGTGCGCAGGCTCATCCGGGCGTGGGCGGCGAGGTCGGCCAGGGTCAGGGGCTCGTCGAGGCGCTCCAGCGCCCAGGCGCGGGTCCCGGCGGTACTCGCGGCGCCCTGTTCCGGGACCGGCTGCTCGATGTACTGGGCCTGGCCGCCGTCCCGGAACGGCGGGACCACACAGCGGCGGGCCACGGCGTTGGCGAGTTCGCTGCCGTGGTCCTTGCGGACGAGGTGCAGGCAGATGTCCACGCCGGAGGCGGCTCCGGCCGAGGTGAGGATGCTGCCGTCGTCGACGAAGAGCACGTCGGGGTCGAGGTCGATGTGCGGGAACATACGCCGGAACTGGCCGGCGAGCTGCCAGTGGGTGGTCGCCCGCCGGCCGTCCAGGAGACCGGCCGCGGCGAGGATGAAGGCGCCGGTGCAGATGGAGACGATCCGGGTGTCGGGGCGGACGTACGCGAGGGCCTCGCGCACCTCCTCAGGGAGCTCGGCGGGCATCCGCTCCGGCGAGACAGGGGTGATCACCACGGTGTCGGCGGTGGCCAGGATCTCGGGCCCGTGCTCGACGCCGATGGTGAAGTCGGCGTTGCTGCGCACCGGTCGGCCGTCGACCGAACAGGTCAGCACCTCGTACCGGCCGTCGGCGGCGCCGAGGATCCGGCTGGGGATGCCCAGCTCGAAGGGGTACACGCCGTCCAGGGCCAGCACCACGACCCGCTCGGTCCGCTCCACATGTCGCATGGCACGATCCTATCGAAGCTTGGCAATCATGCCATTTCCCGGACGGGCGGAGCCGGGCAGGCTGGACGACCATGAGCACTGTGAACACCATGCGAGCCATCAGCCAGCGCGCCCTCGGCGGTCCCGAGGTCCTCGAGGTGATCGAGGTCGAGCGCCCCGAGCCGCGGCCCAACCAGGTACTGGTCCGGGTGCGGGCGGCCGGCCTGAACCCGACCGACTGGAAGCACCGCGCCACCGGCGGCTTCCTCGGCGAGCCGCCGTTCGTCCTCGGCTGGGACGTCTCCGGCGTGGTCGAGGCGGTCGGCATCGGGGTCGCCACCTTCAAGCCCGGTGACGAGGTGTTCGGCATGCTGCCGTACCCCTGGGGCCACGGTTCGCACGCCGAGTACGTGATCGCGCCCGTGCGGGCCCTCACGCACAAGCCGTCGTCGATCGACCACACACAGGCCGGCGCGCTGCCGCTGGTGTCGCTGACCGCGTGGCAGGCGCTGGTCGAGAACGCGGAACTCCGGCCGGGGCAGCGGGTGCTGATCCACGCGGCGGCCGGCGGGGTGGGCCATGTGGCCGTGCAGATCGCCAATGCGCGGGGCGCGCATGTGATCGGTACCGCGAGCGCGGGCAAGCACGACTTCCTGCGCCAGCTGGGCGCCGACGAGGTGATCGACTACCGGGACACGGACTTCATCGAGGCGGTGAAGGACGTCGACGTCGTACTGGACACCCTGGGCGGCGAGACGTCCGTGCGTTCACTGCGGGTGCTGCGGCCGGGCGGGATCGTGGTGTCGATCCTGCCGGTCGGCTCGGACGAGTTCGGCGAGGAGGCCGAGCGGCTGGGCGTCAGGGCCGTGCGGATGCTCGTGGACGCCGACCGCGCCGGGATGAACGCGATCGCGGAGCTGGTGGAGAAGGGCGAGCTGCGGCCCACGATCGCGGGGACCTTCCCGCTGGCCGATGCCGCCGAGGCACATGCGCTGGGCGACACCGGCCGTACGAAGGGGAAGCTGGTCCTGGTGGTCGACTGAACCGTCAGAACGTCAGCACGGGCTTGATCGCCTTGCCCGCGCGCATGTCCCGCACCGCCTGGTCGATGTCCGCGAACGGATAGGTGCTGATCAGGCGGTGCAGCGGGAGGCGCCCCTCCTTCACCAGACGGACCAGGGCGGGGATGAAGCTCTGGGTCTCGGCGTCGCCGAGGGTGAGGCCGACGACCCGCTTGCCGCCGAGGAGCCCGTTGACGTCGAGGGAGACCTCGGTGCCGAACGGCGGGGCGCCCACGACGACGACCGTGCCGCGGGCGCCGAGCGCGTCGACGCCCTGGCGCAGGACGTCGACGTTGCCCGTGGTCTCCACGATGCCGTCCGCGCCCTGACCGCCGGTGAGGGCGGCGAGCACCTCGCCGAGGTCCTCCTCGGCCGCGTTGACGGTGTGGGTGGCGCCCAACTCCCTTGCCAGGGTGAGGCGTTCGCCGAACCGGTCGACGGCGACGATCGTCGTGGCGGGGCTGAGGGCGGCGGCCATGACGGCGGAGAGGCCGACCGCTCCGGCGCCGAGCACGACGATCGTGGATCCGGTGACCGGCTTCAGGACGTTCCATACGGCACCGACGCCGGTCTGCACTCCGCAGCCGAGCGGGGCGATGGACTCCAGCGGCACGTCCTGGTCGACCTTGACGAGGCTGCGCTCGTCGACCAGGGCGCGCTCGGCGAACGAGGACTGGCCGAAGAAGTGCCCGCCGAGCGGCTCGCCGTCCCGGCTGATGGTGCTCGTGCCGTCGGCCCGGCGGCCGCCGATGAGGTTCAGCGGCAGCCAGGTGGCGCAGTAGGCGGGGTGGCCGCCGTCGCAGTTGCGGCAGTCGCCGCAGGAGGTGAAGGACAGCACGACGTGGTCGCCGGGGGCGACGCCGGTGACGGCCGGTCCGACGGCCTCGACGACTCCCGCGCCCTCGTGTCCGAGGACGCCGGGCAGCGGGAAGGGCAGTCCGCCGCTCGCCACCCCGAGGTCGGTGTGGCACAGACCGGTGGCGACCATGCGGACGAGCGCCTCGTGCGGTCCGGGCTCGTCGAGCTCGACGTCGGAGAGGGTGAAGGGTGCTCCGCCGGACTCGACGACGGCGGCGCGGGTGGTGGTGGGCATCGTACGAACTCCCTGTGTCTTCAAGCGTGTTCGGGCGCGCGCTCAGTCGAGCGAGACGACGACGGACTTGACCCTGGTGTAGGCGTCGAGCGCCTCGGGGCCGTACTCGCGGCCGTAGCCGGAGTCCTTGACCCCGCCGAAGGGCACCGCGGGGTCGAGCATCGCCCAGTCGTTGACCCAGACGATGCCCGCCTGGAGCCGGTCGGCGACCCGGTGCGCGCGGGCGAGGTTCGTGGTCTGGACGCCCGAGGCCAGGCCGTACGGCGTGGAGTTGGCGAGGGCGACGGCCTCGTCCTCGTCGTCGAAGGGCTGCACGGTCAGCACCGGTCCGAAGATCTCCTCCTGCACGACCCGGGAGTCGTTGGAGAGGTCGGCGATCACCGTGGGCTTGTAGTAGAAGCCGCCGTCCAGATCGAGGCGCTCACCGCCGCAGACGATCCGGCCGCCCTCCTTGCGGGCCAGGTCGACGTACTCCTCGACCTTCTTCAGGTGCTTCTCCCCCGCCATCGGACCGACGACGGTCCCGGGGTCGCGCGGGTCGCCGACCGGCACGCCGGGCACGGCGTCGGCGAGGATGCCCAGCAGGGTGCTGTGCACCGAGCGGGCCACGAGCAGGCGCGGGCCGCCCATGCAGAACTGGCCGGTGTTGAAGACGAACGCCTTGATGATCGCGCCGACCGCCTTCTCCAGGTCGGCGTCCTCGAAGACGATGTTGGCCGCGTTGCCGCCGAGTTCCATGGTGACGGGCTTGAGCGCCTCACCCGCGGTGGCCGCCACGTGCCGGCCGATCGCGGTGGAGCCGGTGAAGGCGACCTTGTCGACCCCGCGGTGGCGCAGCAGGGCCTCGCCGGCCACCGGCCCGGTGCCGGTGACCACGTTGACGACCCCGTCGGGGACGCCTGCCCGCTGGAGCAGCGCGGCCATGTAGAGGGCGCTGAGCGGGGTCTCGTCGGCCGGCTTGTGCACGACCGTGTTGCCGGCGGCGAGCGCGGGGCCGATCTTGGAACCGGCGAGGATCAGCGGGAAGTTGAACGGGGTGATCGCGGCGACCACGCCGAGCGGCTCGCGTTTCGTATACGCGAGGGCGTTCATGGGCGTGTTCCGGACGGAGCCGTCCAGGGAGTGGGCGAGGGCCGCGAAGTGCTCGTAGTCGTTGGCCGCGTTGGTCACGTCCACGGCATGGCACAGCGAGATCGGCTTGCCGACGTCCAGGCTTTCCAGTTGGGCGAGTTCGTCGGCGTTCTCGCGGATCAGCTCGGCGACCCGGTGCAGGATCCGGCCCCGCTCGCGACCACTGAGGCCGGACCAGGCGCCGCCGTCGAAGGCCTCCCGGGCGGAGCGGACGGCCGCGTCCACGTCGGCGGCGCCGGCCTCGGCGACGGTGGTGACGACCGCGCCCCGGGACGGGTCGAGCACCTCGGTGCGTGCGCCGTCGGCGGCCTCACGCCACTGGCCGCCCACAAACAGGCGTCCGGGTTCGATCTCGATGGGGGACATCGCCGCTCCTCAGCTTCGTCGCTAAGATTTCAACAAACAGGATTCCTGTTGGTTCGCAGTCTCTTTACAGCCAGGTTTCCTGTCAATGGTCTAGCCTGAACCCATGCTCGACACACAGGTGACCAAGGCGTCCCCGTCACTCCTCTACATGGTGAAACAGGTGGAGCTGGTCGTCCGTTCCCATCTGGACGACCTGGTCAGGCCGTCCGGGATCACCGCTCTGCAGTACACGGCCCTCACGGTCCTGGAGCGGCACGACGGACTGTCGGCGGCTCAGCTGGCCCGGGACTCGTTCGTCACCGCCCAGTCGATCGCCGATCTCGTGCGCTCCCTGGAGACCCGCGGGCTGGTGCGCCGCGAGCGCAATCCGAAGAACCGCCGCGAGCTGCTGATCCTGCTGACCGAGGAGGGGCGCGCGCTGCTCGCACAGCACGAGGGCCCCGTGCGGGAGCTGGAGGAGCGGATGGTGCGGGACCTCACCGCCCACCAGACCGAGCAGTTCCGTCAAGCGCTCACCACGGCCTGGCACGCCCTGTCGTGAGCCGGGCGCGAGCCCCGCGCGAACCCGTTGCGAACTGGCGGCCGCAATTCGAAGACATATGTCAATCGAACATGCTCAAATTCACCTCATCGAGGGTAACTTGCAGGGCGGGGGACGGATGTGCGCGCACCCCATGCCGCCTGTGCAGCCGGTTGGAGGCGATGTCGTCGTGCAGCAGGAGTCCGCACCGCTGTCCCGGCATCTGCGCATCCACCAGGACCGCGGTCACACGGTGCTGGAGTTCCACGGGGAGATCGACATCGCCGCGGCCGTGGAGCTCCTCCCCCATCTGGACCGCGTCACGGGGCATCCCGACGCACGACTGGTCATCGACCTCAGCGGAGTGGAGTTCTTCGACTGCTCCGGGCTTCGGCTGCTGTACCGGGCCCGCTCGCGCGTGCTCGACAACAACGGAAAGCTGCTCCTGGTCTGCACGCATCCGCTCACCCTGCGGGTCATCCGGGTGACCGGCCTGTCCCGGCTGCTGCCCCCGCTGCCGTCGCTGGACGCGGCCCTGGGCCGGCCCGAGGCCACGGCCGAGACGTTATGACCGTGCGCTATTCGCTCCGCGCGTCGAACAGGGCGCTGACGGACTCACCGTTGTGAATGCGCCGTACGGCCTCGGCGAGCGCCGGGGCGATGGACAGGATCCGCAGCTTGTCGGTGCGCTCCTCGTCGGGGACCGGCACGGTGTTGGTGCACACGATCTCCAGTACATCGGGCTGCTCGCCGATCCTCTTCAGGGCACCCTGCGCGAACAGACCGTGCGTGCACGCCACCCGGATGGAGCGCGGCCCCAGCTCCCGTAGCCTGTCGAGCAGCTCCAGGACCGTGCTGCCCTTGGCGATCTCGTCGTCCAGCACGATGACGTCCCGTCCGGCGACCTCGCCGATGACGTCACTGATACTGACCCGGTCGTCGGCGAACCGCTGCTTGGCGCCCGCGGCCACCTGGGCGCCGATCAGCCGGGCGAAGGCGGCAGCCTCCTTGGCGTTGCCGAGGTCCGGGGAGACGACAGTGGTACGGGAGAGGTCGTACTGCCGGAAGTGCGCGGCCAGCTCGCGCAGGGCGTGCAGGTGGTCGACGGGCACCGAGAAGAAGCCGTGCACCTGCGGGGAGTGCAGGGTCATGGCGAGGACACGGCTCGCCCCCGCCGACACCATCAGGTCGGCGACGAGCCGCCCGCCGAGGGAGATACGGGGCTCGTCCTTCTTGTCGGAGCGGGCGTAGGAGTAGTGCGGCATGACGACGGTGATCCGGCGTGCCGAGGCACCGCGTGCCGCGTCGCACATCAGCAGCAGTTCCACCAGGTGTTCCTGGACCGGCCTGACCAGCGGCTGGATGAGGAAGACGTCCCGCTCCCGGCAGTTCGCCTGGAGCTGCACCTCCAGGCAGTCGTTGGCGAACCGGCTGACCCGGGTGGGGCTGAGCGGCACACCGAGATGCGCGCAGACCTCCGCCGCCAGCTCGGAGTGGGCGCTACCGCTGAACACGGCGATGTCTCGCACGGACCTGCTCCTAGGATGATCATCTCGGGCTGCCGGGCTCATGCTACTGCCGGCCGATATTCGGTTGCGGTGCCCCGGTCCGCGGGCGCCATGATGGCCGCGTCCGTCTCTCCCCACCGTCAGGATCCCTCGCATGCGCCGACTTCTCGAATCGACCCAGCGCCCCCTTCGGCCCACGGTTCTCGAGGACTCGACCACGCATGCACACCACCCTGAACATCGGCATTCTGGCCCACGTCGACGCCGGTAAGACCAGCCTCACCGAGCGGCTGCTGTTCGACCACGGCGCGATCGACCGGCTCGGCAGCGTCGACACCGGTGACACCCGCACGGACGACGGCGCGATCGAGCGGCAGCGCGGCATCACCATCCGCTCCGCGGTCGCCTCCTTCACCGTCGGCGACACCCGGATCAACCTCATCGACACCCCGGGCCACTCCGACTTCATCGCCGAGGTCGAGCGTGCCCTGGAGGTACTCGACGGCGCGGTGCTGCTGTTGTCCGCCGTGGAGGGCGTACAGGCGCAGACCCGGGTACTGATGCGGACCTTGCGCAGGCTGCGGCTGCCCACCCTGGTCCTCGTCAACAAGATCGACCGGGCGGGCGCCCGCGCCGAGGACCTGCTCGCCGACATCCGACGCCGGCTGACGCCGCACGTCGCCCCGCTGACGCAGGCGGCGGGCATCGGCACGTCCGGCGCCCGCGTGAGGGTCCTCGCGAAGGACGACCGGCGACTGGCCGAGGCTCTCGCCGACGTGGACCCGGACATCCTCACCGCGGTCGTGGACGGCCCCGAGCCCACCCCGGACGACCTCGACAAGGCCCTTGCCGCCCGCACCGCCGACGGCTCCTTCCACCCCGTGTTCTTCGGCTCCGCCCTCGGCGGCCAGGGCATCCCCGAACTGGTCGAAGGGATGATCCGGCTGATTCCCCGCCCTCCCGTGACAACCGCGGGTGATCCGCGCGGGACGGTGTTCGCGGTGCGGCCCGGACCCGGCGGCGAGCGCACCGCGTACCTGCGGCTCTACGGCGGTGAGGTGACCGAACGGCAGCGCCTCACCCTCCTCAGGCGCGAGGCCGACGGGACGACCAGCCGGGTGTCCGGCCGGGTCACCCGTCTCGCCGGGCCGCTGACCGCGGGGAACATCGCGGCGCTGGTCTTCTCCTCCGGCCTGCGGGTGGGCGACCGGCTCGGCGAAGTGACCGAGCACGCACCGCAGTTCGCGCCCCCGACGCTGGAGACCCTGGTCACCGCCCGCCAACCCGAACAGGCGGCTCGGCTGCGCTCGGCGCTGCTGGACCTCGCCGACCAGGACCCGCTGATCCACGCCCGTCCCACGACCGGGGGCGCCACCGCACTGCTCCTGTACGGCGAGGTCCAGATGGAGGTGCTCGCGGCGACCCTCGCCCAGGACTTCGGTGTCGAGGCGGACTTCGAGCCGGCCCGGGTCCGGTATCTGGAGCGCCCGCGCGGTTCGGGGGAGGCTGACGAGAGCAATCCCTGGCATCTCGGGACCCGCTACTGGGCGACGATCGGACTGCGGGTCGAGCCGGGCGAGCGGGGCTCCGGCGGGGTGTTCGCATACGAGACGGAACTCGGCGCACTCCCCCGGGCATTCCACCAGGCCATCGAGGAGACGGTCCACGCGAGCATGCGGACCGGGCTGACGGGCGCGACCGTGACGGACTACCGGGTCGTTCTCTTCCGCTCCGGTTTCATCGGTCCGCTCAGTACCGCCGCCGACTTCCGGGGTCTCACGCCGATCGTGCTGCGCCGGGCCCTGGAGCAGGCCGGGACGCGGCTGTTCGAGCCGTACCACGCGTTCGAGGCGGAGGTCCCCCTCGACGCGCTGGCCACGATCACCGCGCAACTCGCCTCGGCGGGGGCCGAGTTCACCGGAACGACCGGCGGCAGCACCGCATGGGTGATCACCGGCGAGCTCCCGGCCCGGAGGGCGCGCGAGATCGAACTGCGGCTGCCCGGTCTCACGCACGGCGAGGGGGTGTGGTGGTCCAGGCCCTCGGGCGACCGGGAACTCAAGCCTCACTAGGAGTACTCACCACGACACCGGCAGCCGCCGCGGCCCCCGTGTCATCTGTCCCTCCCGCCACGCGATCGTCTCCGGCGTGAACTCGGCCCGCAGTCCGGGGAACCGGACCGCCAGCCGATGCAGGGCCAGCCCCAGCTCCAGTCGGGCCAGCCAGGCGCCCAGGCAGTGGTGGGGACCGGCGCCGAAGACCACGCTCGGTGTGGTCAGCGGGGCGAACAGATCGGTCTCGTCGGGCTGCGGGAAGACGTCGGGGTCCCTGTTCGCCGCGTTGGTCTGGACGGCGACCACGGCCCCCGCCGGAATCGTCACGCCGCCGACCTCGACCTCCTCCACGGCCCGGCGGATCAGCCCGGGCAGCACCCTCCCCTCGCTCAACGGGATGGTGCGCAGGAGCTGCTCGACCGCGGTCTCGGCCGCCTCCTGGCTCTCGGCGAGGCCCGGCCAGGCGTGGCGCCCGTCGGTGAGGAGGTGGACGACGATGTTGCCGAGAGCGGTCATCGTCGTCTCGTGTCCGGCGACGACCAGGCCCAGGACCAGGACGACCAGTCGGGGCTCCTCGATCCCGAGCTCGTCGCCGGCGACGACCAGGGCGCTCACCAGGTCGTCACCCGGCTCCTTGCGCCGTTCGGCGAGCAGTTCCGCGCAGAACAGACCGAACTCCCGCATGGCCGCGCCGACTTCCTCGGCACTGTGGGCACCGCCGGACAGGGCGTGGTCGGCCCAGCCCCGGATGCGCTCCCAGTCGGCGTGTTCAAGGCCCATCAGCCGGGAGATCACCGACACCGGCAGCCGACGGGTGAACCCCTCGACGATGTCGGCCGGTTGCGGCTGCCCCGCGAGGTCGTCGAGGAGGGTCTCCACCACGGAGGCGGTCCAAGGCCGCCAGCGGGCGACCGCGCGGGGGGTGAAGGCCCGCTGGACCGTGCCCCGCAGCAGCTGGTGGGACGGGCCGTCCTGGTTGAGCAGGCCGTCCGGGGAGTCCAGCAGGTTCGGTACGACGAGCAGGGGCGGGGCGTCCGCGTCCCTGAGGGACTTCCTGTTGAAGCGGGGGTCCATGAGCACCTGGCGCACATCGGCGTAGCGGGTCACGAGCCACACCGGGGTGCCGGTGGCCAGGGCGGTGAGCCGGGGCGGGCCGTTCTCGGGCAGGGGGATGCGGTGCATGGGACGAAGGGTCCGGGACGTGCTGTCCGTGCTCATCCAAGTCTCCAGACACGCCGGTACACAGAGTTCTCCACGCTAGTGCGCCCCGCTGTGTCCCGGCAGTGTCCCAATCAGCCAACAAGACGGTCCCGCAGGGCTTTTGAGGGTCATCCCTGGGCATCCGTGCAATAGGAAGGAGGGCCGTCGCATGACGACTCCCATCAGGCGCGTGTCCAGGCGCATGCCCGGCTGGGCGAAGATACTGACCGCCGTCGTGGTGGTGCTCGTGGTGTTCTTCGCCGGGATCCGGTTCAGTGTGCTCCCTGGCCTCAAGGACCTGTTCGGCACGGAGACCCACGACCGTTCGGGTCCCGCACTTCTGGAGTCCATCCAGGACATCAGCCGTTACGACGCCGCCTCCGGCAATTTCCAGGTCGTCGTGGACCTGGAGAAGGACACCAAGTACCTGCCCGACGCGATCCGCGGCTCCCGCACCCTGTATGTCGGGGCGGGCGCCGTCGACGCCTACGTCGACCTCGGCAAGGTCGCCAAGAACGACGTGACGGTCAACGAGGACCGCACGGCCGCCACCCTCCATCTGCCGCACGCGCAGCTCGGCAAGGCCACGCTGGACGCCGACCGCTCCTACGCGGTCTCCAAGCAGCGCGGTCTGCTCGACCGGCTCGGCGACTTCTTCTCCGACAACCCCAACGGCGAACAGGCCGTGCAGAAGCTCGCGGTGAAGCACATCAACGAGGCGGCGAAGGAGAGCGAGCTGACGAAGCGGGCCGAGACCAACACCACCAACATGCTGAAGGGCCTGCTGAGTTCGCTCGGCTTCAAGAAGGTCGAGGTCACCTACGGCAGCTGATCAGCCGCCGAGCATGCCCGGCAGGGTGAGGGCGCCGAGCACGGTGGTGCCGACCAGTACCCAGGCCACGTAGTCGCCGACGTGCCCGGACTGCAGGCGCCGCAGCGGCAGCGCCCGGTCCGGTGCGGCGAACGGCTTCGGGCGGATGACGGCGAGGAGGGCGAGGACCCCGGCCAGCAGGGTCGAGACCAGGCCGAGCAGGACCCCGGCCGGGGTCCAGTGGACGGAGGTGAACACCCCCGCGGATCCGGTCTCGTTCACGGAGTGGGCGACCACCTTCGCGAAACCGGGAGCCACGCCGACGGCCACGGCTCCGGCGAGCAGCACGGCGGGCACCGCCGTCATGGTGTCCGGGATCCGGCCGAGCCGGTGCCGGGTCTCGGGCCGCTCACCGGACCCGGTGGTCTCGTACCCCGAACCCACCTCGGGCGTGGGGCCCAGGCCGCCGAACACCCTGGCGGCGACCCGCAGCACGGCCCCGGCGGTCACCGCGCTCGCCGCCACGTACAGCACCGTGAGCGGGCCTCCGACGGCCTCCTCCGTCACCGACTTGCCGAGTGCCGTGCCGAACGGCGGCAGGCCCGCGAGGCCGAGGGCTCCCAGGACGAACAGCACGGCGACGCCCTTGAGTTCGCGGGCCTTGCCGTGCAGGGCGTGCTCGTCGACGCTGCCGTACCGGTCGAGGAGGATGCCGGTGCACGCGAACAGGGCCGCCTTCACTCCGGCGTGGCCGAGAACGTACAGGGCGATCCCGTCGTCGGCCTCGGGCTTCAGGACGCCGATGCCGATGAGGAAGAGCCCGGTGTGGGCGACCGTCGAGTAGGCCAGCAGTCGTTTGATGTGCCTCTGGTACCAGCACATCACCGCGCCGATCACTGCCGTCAGCGCGCCGAGCACCACGAGGGCCCGCTCGAACTCGGCGGCCGGGACGCCGCCGGGTCCGGAGAAGACCGTGCCGTAGACGCGCCAGATGCCGAAGGTGCCGAGTTCGACCATGACCCCCGACAGCAGCATGCACACGGGGGTGGGGGCGACGGCGTGCGCGTCGGGCAGCCAGAAGTGGAAGGGGACGGCGGCCGCCTTGACCAGCAGTCCGGTCATGACCAGGACGAACGCGGTGAGGACCAGGGCGTCGGGGCGGCCGTGCGCGTCCAGCCCGCGCCCGATCCGGTGCATGCCCAGCTCGCCGGTGCGCGCGTACAGCAGCCCGATGCCCATGAGCATGGCGTAGGCGCCGAGCGAGGTGACGACCGCGAAGGTCAGCGCGCCCTGCACGGCCCTGGCCTCCTCGACCCGGTGGCCGGTGAGGGCGTACGCCACGACGCTCATCAGCTCGAACCACACGAACGCGTTGAACAGGTCGCCCGCGATCGCGAACCCGCACATGCCGCCCTGGAAGAGCAGCAGGAGCGCGGGGAAGGAACCGGCGTGACCGCGCGGCGGTTCGTCGAAGTAGGCCAGGAGTACGCCAGCGCCGACAGGGTGAGCAGGGATGCCAGCGCGGCCATGCCGAGGCCGGGCCCGTCGCCGATCAGGACGATGCCGACGCTCTGTCCCTCCACGGGGGTCCAGCCGCCGGCCCACTCCAGGAAGGGCGGGGAGCAGTTCAGCAGGAGGACGAGGGCGAGGGCGGCCGTGCCCGCGGACACCGCGCAGCCGACGGTCTCGGCGACGGGCCGGGGCACCAGGCGGCCGCCGGCGACCAGCAGGGCGGCGCCGAGCAGCGGTACGGCCACCAGCAGGGGCAGCGAAGCGTCCATCAGCCGCGCAGCTCGGAGAGTTCGTCGGGATCGACCGTGCCGTGCCGTTTGGCGACCTGCACGACGAGGGCGAGCAGCAGGGCGGTGACGGTGGCGCCGACGACGACATCGGTCAGCGTCAGGGCCTGCACGACCGGGTCGACGACCGGGCGCGAGCCGGGTTTCAGGTCGGAGAAGACGGGGGCGGTGGCGCCGTCGCGGTAGCCGACCGTGAGCAGCAGCACGTAGGTGGCGGCCTGGCACACGGACAGACAGCCGACGGCGTGGATCAGGTTGCGGCTGGTGGCGAGGCCGTAACAGCCGGCCAGGAAGACCCATCCGGCCACCAGATAGGGAAAGACGTCCATCACTTCCCGTTCCCCTCCTCGATCTCGACGGCCTGGTCCAGGAAGCGGGCGAGCAGGACGACGACCGCGCAGGCGACCTCCATGCCGACGGCCGCGTTCAGCAGGGGGACGGTGCCGCCGGAGGACAGCGTGTTGAAGGTGCCGTACGGCAGCACGGTGTTGGCGAGGAAGGCCGTACCGCCGATCAGTCCGGCGAGGCCGGTGACGACGTAGGCGGAGGTCGCGATCGCGTCGCCGGTCTCGTACAGGCCGACCGGCCGGACACGTTCCAGGGCCCGGTAGTCGGCGCCCAGGTAGAGCAGGTGCAGGGAGGTCGCGGCGACGACCCCGCCCTGGAAGCCGCCGCCGGGGCTCAGCTGGCCGTGGGCGATCACGTAGAGGCCGGTGAGCAGGGCGACGGGCAGGACGAGGAGGGCGTGGCGGCGGACCGGGCGGGCCACCTTCTCGGGGGCGGGGCGGTCGCGGTGTTCGTCACGGGTCTGCCGCAGCAGGACCCCGCAGCCGACGACGGCCGCGAAGAGGATGGTCATCTCGCCGAGGGTGTCGAAGGCGCGCTGGTCGAAGTTGACGGAGGCGATGACGTTGGCGGTGTGCCGGGCCAGGGAGGCGTGGACGGCGCGGTCGCCGTAGGGGTGGTGGTCGCCGCCGAAGGCGGGCAGGTCGAGGGCGGCGGCCACGAAGAGGGTCGCCAGACCCGCGCCGCCCACCGCCAGGAGCCACAGTCGGACGCGTCGGCTCACCGGTGGCGTCCTTCCTTCCGCCCGCGCCGCTTCACCTTGTGGACCGCGAGCAGGAGCAGCAGCGGGGTGAGGGCGGAGCCGACCGCCAGCTGCGACAGGGCCACGTCGGGTGCCTGGAGCACGGTGAACAGGACCGCCAGGACCACGCCGAGCACGGCCAGCACGAGGGCCTGGCGCACGGGGTCGCGGACGGCCACCGCCGCCGTCGCGGAGACGGCGACCAGCACCAGGGCGACGACGATCACCGCGTCAGCCACGGCGGAGCTCCGGGAACCCGCCGGACAGGGCGCGTGAGGCGACGAGGTTCCCGCCGATCAGCAGGACACCGACGACCAGGAGCTTGGCCATGGCCCGGCTCGGGCCGACGGTCACGCACACCGCGAGTACGACCACCGCGCCGACCGCGGCGGCCGCGTAGGTCAGGCCCCAGGCGCTCGGCGGGTCCTCGGCCAGTTCGTCGGCGAGCAGCCTGGCGAAGACGAGGGTGCCGACCGGGCCCAGCAGGGCGAGGACCAGGGCGAGATCGACGTAGGAGGGACGGTCGTAGCCCTGGGAGAGCAGCAGGAGGGCGGGGCAGGCGAAGGCGGTGCACAGGTTCTGTGCCACGACCCGGCGCCCGAGCGGTCCGGTGGCGACGCCCCACACGGTGGCGCCCACTCCCCCGCCGAGGGTGACGGTCGCCGCGAGGATCCAGCCGTTCACCGGCCCGTCACCGACCTTCGGGCGGCCCGGGCGGCGAGTGCGCCGAGGCCGGCGACGGCGGCGCCGACCGTGAGCTCCAGAGTGTCCACGGTGCTGATGAACACGAGCCAGAGGACGGCGAGCGCGGTCCACCAGCCGAGGAGTTCGGCCGTGGCGAGGAGTGTCGTACGCCCGTTCATGCGCCACCTCCTCGCCACCGCTGCCTGGGACAGGTCCGTCGCGCGCCATCCAAACACCGGCCCGAGGGCGTGCGGTGGCGACGCGCGCGGTACTCAGCCCGGAGTGCCCCGACCGTACGAAGGGAAACCGGGGCCGGTCGGGGCGCGGCGGCATTCTCGGACCGTTCGGGGGTAATCGCCCCACGACACGGGGAAGTTGAGAGTGGAGGACTTAATGGCCTGGGCGCCCTCACGTTCGCGAGCGGGGTCGGACACCGGCACCACCAAGACCGAGCGGGCGGCGAAGCCCGCCCGCCCGCGGCGCGATCCGCTCTCCCTCGTCGTGCGTTTCGTGGCGATGGTGTTCGCGTTCGCCTTCATGGTGGCGTTCGCCGTCGTCCTGGCACGACTGACCCTCGAACCGTCGCCGGCTTCGGTGGACCTGACACACACCAACCTGCATCCCGGTGACTCCCTCAAGGCCTATCTGGACCAGCCCGAGATGCGGGACGCGGTCAAGCAGATCGGCGGGAACATCCTGCTGGGCGTGCCGTTCGGAGTCCTGGTGCCGATCATCGCTCCCAAGACCCGGGGGCTGCTGCGGATCGTGCTGCTGACGGCCGTGGTGATGCTGCTCGTCGAATTCGCACAGGGAGCGCTCGTGGAGGGGCGGGCCTTCGACATCGACGACGTCATCCTCAACACCTCCGGCGCTCTGATCGGCTATCTGCTGCTGGGACGGCGGCTGAGCCGGGCGGTGCACAAGAAGCCGGCCGCCAAGAAGTCGGCCGCCAAGTCGGCGAAGAAGGCGTAGGGAATCCCTCCTGGCTCAACTCCTGGTCCGTACCAAAGTATTGACGAGCCCTTAACTCACTCCTTAAATCAAGAGGCGACACCTTCACCCCCCACCTCGAAGGAAGAGCCGTGGCCGCCTCACGCCTGCTGCGCAGATGTCTCCTCGCCGCCCTGTCCGCCGTCCTCATCTCGTCGGGTACCGCCCAGGCGGACCCACCCGCCGCGGCCTCGTCCGCCGCGGCGGTGACCTTCTCCGACACCTTCGACGGGCCCGCCGGAGCCGCCGTCGACTCCTCGAAGTGGCAGATCGAGACCGGCGACAACGTCAACAACCATGAGCGGCAGTACTACACGTCGGGCAACAAGAACGCCGCTCTGGACGGCCAGGGCCATCTCGTGATCACGGCGCGGCGCGAGAACCCGGCGAACTACCAGTGCTGGTACGGCACCTGCCAGTACACCTCGGCCCGGCTGAACACCTCCGGGAAGTTCACGGCGCAGTACGGGCACGTCGAGGCGCGGATGAAGATCCCGCGCGGGCAGGGCATGTGGCCGGCGTTCTGGATGCTCGGCACCCCGGTCAACTGGCCGGACTCGGGCGAGATCGACGTCATGGAGAACGTCGGCTTCGAGCCCTCTACCGTGCACGGCACGATCCACGGCCCCGGCTACTCCGGCTCGGGCGGCATAGGCGCCGGCTACTCCCTGCCGAACGGCCAGGCCTTCGCGGACGCCTTCCACACCTTCGCCGTCGACTGGGCACCCGACTCGATCACCTGGTCCGTGGACGGGAACGGCTACCAGCGCCGCACCCCCGCCGACCTGGGCGGCCGCACCTGGGTGTTCAACAAGCCGTTCTTCCTGATCCTGAACCTCGCGGTCGGCGGCTACTGGCCCGGCGACCCGGACGGCTCCACGGTCTTTCCGCAGCAGCTCGTGGTGGACCACGTGTCGGTGACCACCGGCGACACGGCGACGGGGACGGCGATCCGGGGCCTGGCCGGCAAGTGCGTGGACGTCGCCGGGGCGACCCCCGCGAACGGGACGGCCGTCCAGCTCTACGACTGCAACGGCACCGCCGCCCAGCAGTGGACCGTCGGCTCGGACGGAACGATCCGCGCGCTCGGGAAGTGCCTGGACGTGACGGGCGGCGGCACCGCGGACGGGACAGCGGTCCAGCTCTACGACTGCAACGGCTCCGGCGCCCAGCGGTGGACCGTCACGGGCGCACGCGACATCGTCAACCCGCAGGCCGACAAGTGCCTCGACGTGACCGGAAACAGCTCGGCCAACGGCACGCGGTTGCAGCTGTGGACCTGCACGGGCGGCGCCAACCAGAAGTGGACCGTCGGCTGAACCGGTGGGTCAGTGCCGGGTCCAGGTGAACTTGTCGCCGCCCACCCAGCGCACCACGTCCGGGTCGTCCAGGTCGTGCACCGTGATACCGAAGGCGGCGGCCGCCTCCAGGACGTCGGTGACGGCCCTCGCCTCGCCGACCACCTCCCCGTCGATCTCCACGATCCGGAAGGGAGGCGTGGTCGGCTGGACCCCGAGCACGATGATCCGCGGATTGGCGATGTGCGGGCTCGCGATTTCGGTCATGGAACGAGCGTAGAACGCATCGCGCGGGAGGGAGAGTCGTGCGTCATCCGCCGAGCAGGTCGAGGACCGCCGCCTCGACCGCGCCCTGGGTGGCCGGCCGCCCGAAGTCCCCGTGTTCGCCCAGCCGGGTGAGCGCGGGGGCGATCGTCTCCCCCTCTTCGAACAGCTCGAAGACCCGTGGGTCGATGTAGGAGGCGCGGCACACCGCGGGCGTGCTGCCCAGGTAGTGGCTGACCTCGCGCACCGTCCGGGCCATCTGGCGGCGGCGGGCCGTCGGGGTGGCCCGGGCCTCCTGGGCGGTGACGGCGAGGCCGACGGCCGCCGGCACCGTGGCGTGCCAGGTGCGGAAGTCCTTGGCCGTGATCTCGGTGCCGGCCAGCCGGCACAGCGCCTCGTTCAGGTCGGCTCCGTGCAGGTCGTGCCAAGGCGCGGATGCGGGCGAGCACGTCCGGGTCGGTGATCGGCTCGCCCTCGGAGTCCCGGTAACGGAATCCCCTCCCGCAGCGGACCCGGGTGAAGCCGGGGCGGTCGCAGGCACTGGTGCGCAGTCTCAAGGGCGCCGCCATTCGTCGTCTCCGAGGTGCGAGCCGGCCTGAGGGCCCATCCGGAGCATGCCGCCGTCGACACTCCAGGACGCGCCGGTGACGTACGTGGCCTCGGGGCCGGCGAGGAAGGCGATCACGCCCGCGACCTCACGTGCGTCCCCCGGACGGCCGAGCGGGACGCCGGGGCGGTCCTCGGTGTGGACGTCGGTGTCCTTCTGACCCGTCATCGGGGTGGCGATCTCGCCGGGTGCGACCGCGTTGACGGTGATGCCGTGTTCGGCGAGTTCCAGGGCCATCACCTGGGTGAGCAACCCGAGGCCGCCCTTGGCCGCGCAGTACGGGGCGGCGCCGACCCGCGGCTGGTGCTCGTGGACGGAGGTCACGTTGACGATCCGGCCGCCGGAGCCCTGCCGGATCATGTGCCGAGCGGCCCGCTGGCCGCAGAGGAAAGGGCCGACGAGGTCGACGTCGAGGACCTCGCGGACGGTGTCGAGCTCCAGGTCGAGGAAGGGCGTCATGGTGCCCGTGCCCGCGTTGTTGACCAGGACGTCGAGGCGGCCGAGCCGGTCGCACAGTTCGTCGACCGTGCCGGCGGCGACGGGCAGCCGTGTGAGGTCCATCTGGGCCACGGCGGCCCGCTGCCCGTGGGCGCGGACCTCCTCGGCGGTCTCCTCGGCACCTTGGAGATCGGTGTGCCACGTGATGCCGATGTCCATCCCCGCCCGGGCCAGCCGGACGGCGGTGGCCCTGCCGATACCGGAGTCGGCTCCGGTGATCACGGCCACCTTGGTGCGAGGTGCGGTGGGGGCGGACATCTGGGCCTCCTCGGGAAGGGGAGCGTCGTCTGGGGCGACGAGGCGGTTGCCGGACGTCCGGGGTCCGAGGTCCTGATGACATCCGACGAGGCATCGCAGTACCCGGCGATGTACCCGACAAACCGGCCGCCCGTCGTGCGGGCCCCATGGGCGTGGGGAACCCTGGAGGAGGAGGTGGCGATGGATCCCGTCGAAGCCCTGGAGCGGATCGCCTTCCTGCTGGAGCGGTCCCTGGCACCGACGTACCGCGTCCGTGCCTTCCGTACGGCGGCCCGGGTGCTGGCCGAGCTGCCCGCGGACGAGGTGCGCGAGCGCGCGCGGGCCGGGTCGCTGGAGTCGCTCAAGGGCGTCGGCCCGAAGACGGCGCAGGTGGTGAGTGAGGCGCTGGACGGAGGGGTGCCGGGCTACCTGGAGAAGCTGGAGGGTGAGTCCACCGCGCCACGGCACCAGGGCGGCGAGAAGCTGCGGGCGCTGTTGCGGGGCGACTGCCATCTGCACTCCGACTGGTCGGACGGCGGCAGCCCGATCGAGGAGATGGGCCGGACCGCGGCGGAACTCGGCCATGAGTGGGCGGTGCTGACCGACCACTCACCGCGGCTGACCGTGGCCCGGGGGCTGTCCCCGGAGCGGCTGCGGCACCAGCTGGACGTGGTGGCGGCGCTGAACGAGACATGGGCGCCGTTCCGGCTGCTCACCGGCATCGAGTGCGACATCCTCGACGACGGCTCGCTGGACCAGGAACCGGAACTCCTGGAGCGGCTGGACGTGGTGGTGGTGTCCGTGCACTCCAAGTTGCGCATGGACGCCCGGTCGATGACCCGGCGCATGGTGGCCGCCGTACGCGATCCGCACGCGAACGTCCTCGGGCACTGCACGGGACGGCTGGTGACCGGGCGGGGGCGGCCCGAGTCGGAGTTCGACGCGGACGAGGTGTTCGCCGCGTGCGCCGAGTCCGGCACGGCGGTGGAGATCAACAGTCGTCCCGAGCGCCTCGACCCGCCGCGCCGGCTGCTGCGCCGGGCGGTCGACGCGGGCGTGCTGTTCTCGGTCGACACCGACGCGCACGCGCCCGGCCAGCTCGACTGGCAGATCCTCGGGTGCGCGCGGGCGGAGGAGTGCGGGGTGCCCGCCGAGCGGATCGTGACCACCTGGGCTCTGGAGGAGCTGCTGGACTGGTCCCGCGAGGGCCGGGTGCCGTCCCGAGTGGCGAACGTCTGACGTGGTACTAGGGAGGGCACCACAGGAAAGGGGCGGTTCATGCAACGCGCGGCAGTGTTCGACGTCGACGGCACTCTGGTGGACACCAATCACCTGCATGTGACGACGTGGTGGGAGGCGCTCCGGCAGGCGGGCCACCAGGTGCCGATGCACGCCGTCCATCGGGCCATCGGACTCGGCTCCGACGACCTCGTCGCCCATCTCCTCGGCGACGACCGCGACAAGGACCAGGACGACGAGCTCAGCGCCGCCCACAAGGCCCTGTACGGGCAGTACTTCGACCGGTTGCCGGCGCTCCAGGACGCCGGTCGGCTGCTGCGCCGCCTCGACCGGGACGGCTGGCGGGTGGTGCTCGCCACCTCGGCGGGCGGGGCGGAGCTGGCGGCGCTGCGCCGGGCGATCTCCGCGGACGACGCGATCATGGCCACCGCGAGCGCCGACGACGTGACGGAGGGCAAGCCCGCCCCCGAGCCCGTCGAACACGCGCTGGAGCTGGCCGGGGTGCCCGCGGAGCACGCGGTCTTCGTCGGCGACACCGTCTGGGACATGCGGGCCGGCTCCCGGGCCGGCGTGCGCTGCGTCGGCGTCCTGTGCGGCGGCATCCCGCGCTCCGACCTGGAGGAGGCGGGCGCGCAGGCGATCTACGACGATCCGGCCCACCTGCTGGCATCCCTTGCGGACAGTCCCTTGGCATGACGTGCCGGACGGCACGGAACCCACCACAGATGACTGGTGTGACGGAAGCTCTACGTCGACAGCCCCGCCCGACGCACGCGCTGCGGCAGGAGGCACATGCCGTCGGGCGGTCAGCCCGTGCCGCCTGCCGGGGGCCCGGGCGGGAGCGCGATCTGCTCGTGCAGTCGCTCAAGGCCTCGGTCGCCGCGATCCTCGCCTGGCTCGTGGCGGGCGTGTGGTTGGGCGACCCGATGGCCCTGATGGCGCCCTGGGTGGCGGTCGTCCTGGTGCAGGCCACCGTGTACAGCTCGTTGATGCAGGCCGCTCGCCAGTTCACGGCGATCTGCGCCGGGGCGCTGTTGGCGTCGCTGGCCCTGGCCGTCACCGGGAACACGCTGGGTGCCGTGGCGCTGTCGGTGCCGCTGCTGATGCTGCTGGCGAACTGGCCGCGCTTCGGCGACCAGGGGATCTACGGCGCCACCACCGCGCTGTTCACCCTCTCCACCGGCGCCGCCGACGTCTCGGCCGTCAGCCACCGGGTGGGTCAGGCCGCGCTCGGCGCCGTCATCGGAATCGCCGTGAACGCGTTGGTGCTTCCGCCGATCCATCTGCGGGACGTACGCGAGAACCTCGCGGCGCTGGCTCGGGAGGCGGGCGACGTGCTGTACACCGTGGCCGGTGACCTGCGGGACGGCGAGTGGGACGCGCAGGGCTGGTCTCATGCCTCGTCCCGGCTGGAACGCCGGCTGGGCGCGCTGCGGTCCGCGCGTGGCTGGAGCCGGGAGAGCCTGCGGCTGACCGCCGCCCCGCGGCGTGCCGTACGGCGGCTTCCCGAGTCCGTCCCGCCGGAAGAGGACGACGAGCGCTGGAGCCGTGTCACCGGGCACATCCGCGCGCTCACCCGGACCCTGGCCGTGGCCGCCGACGACGGCCGCACCTCCGCGCCACCCGCCAGGCCGGTGCTGGACGCCTACGCCGACCTCCTGCAGCTGATCGGCGACGCCTGTCAAGCGGAGAGCGACCGGCTGCTGACGGCCGACGGCCAGTCCCGGCCGGACGACCATGCCGAGTCGGCGATGCGGGAGCTGCGCGAACAGCTCCAGGACGGGCTGCGGGAGCACGCCGGGAACGGGGGCGACGGCACGACGGTGCTGGGGAGCCTGCTGCTGCAGGCCGAGAACCTGTGGAGCGAGACCGTTCCGGCCGGTCGGAACGGGTGACACAGCTCACCCGCAAACGCCCTGAACGGTGGAACACCCAAGGGTCGTTGCCCGTTGAACAGACCGTGGGTACGGACGGGACAGTGTCCCCGGGCCTCACCTTTTGCCCACAGGGACGATCGTTCGGCTGAAGCCCTGTGGAGCGTTTCGCCGAGAGGCGACCGCCGTCCGTATCCACCGCCAGACCGCCCCGACCGTGATTCCCCCGTCCGGTCGGGGCTTCCTCTTGTCCGGGCCCGGTGCCCGGGTGGTGTGGGCGTGTTGTGGGGTTGACTTCGAGAGCACTCCAATTCGTAGCGTTCCCGTCATGAGCACTGCACAGCACAAGATCGGTTCGGGGTTCGGCGCCCACAGCACCGCCGACGAGGTTCTCGCGGGCATCGACCTGTCCGGCAAGCTCGCCATCGTCACCGGCGGCTACTCGGGGCTCGGTCTGGAGACCACCCGGGCGCTCACGAAGGCGGGCGCCCGGGTCGTCGTCCCGGCCCGGCGTCCCGACACCGCCTGGAAGGCCCTGGCCGGCCTCGAAGGTGTCGAACTGGACGAACTCGACCTCGACGACCTGGAAAGCGTGCGCGCCTTCGCCGAACGGTTCCTCGACTCGGGCCGCACGGTCGACCTCGTCATCGACAACGCCGGGATCATGGCCTGTCCGGAGACGCGGGTCGGGCCCGGCTGGGAGGCGCAGTTCGCGACCAACCACCTCGGTCACTTCGCGCTGGTCAACCGGCTGTGGCCGGCGATCGAGCCCGGCGGCGCCCGCGTGGTCTCGGTGTCCTCGCGCGCCCACCACTTCTCCGGGATGCGCTGGGACGACGTCCACTGGCGGACCGGCTACGACAAGTGGCAGGCCTACGGCCAGGCCAAGTCGGCGAACGTCCTGTTCGCCGTCCACCTCGACCGGCTCGGCGCCGACCGCGGTGTGCGGGCCTTCTCGCTCCACCCGGGCGGCATCCTCACCCCGTTGCAGCGCCACCTGCCCAAGGCGGAGATGGTGGAGCGCGGCTGGATCGACGAGCAGGGCAACGTGCTCAACCCCTCGGGCTTCAAGAGCCCGGAGCAGGGGGCGGCCACACAGGTGTGGGCGGCGACCTCGCCCCAACTGGCCGGGATGGGCGGCGTCTACCTGGAGGACTGCGACATCGCGGAGCCCGCCGTCGACGGCGACGAGAGCGGCGGCGTCAAGGCGTGGGCGACCGACCCGGAGCAGGCGGAGCGCCTGTGGACGCTGTCGGCGGAGCTCACGGGCGTGAACGCGTTCGCCTGAGCCTTCCGGTCGGCCGGCGCCGAGATCGCCGGGGCGTTTGACCCGGTCGGCGCCGAGGGCCCTGCGGCCCTTCGACACGGCCGACGTCGAGATCCCCGGRCCCTTCRACACGATCGGCRCCGAGGCCKGCCCCYGACCRAGGRCTCTGGGCAACGCCCCTCCGTGGGGCCCGAGACCCACGGCCGACGTCGAGATTCCTACGRCCCTCCGACACCGCCGACGCCCAAACCCCGGACCCTTCRACACGATCGGCRCCGAGGCCKGCCCCCGACCGAGGGTCCTGGCCGAGGATGCCCCTCCCCGAGGATCCCGGCCGTGGGTCCGGCTGCCGGGCCCTGAGACCCGAGCTCTCACCCCCGCGCCCCGCGCCCCGCGCCCCGACAACGATCGGTGCGTCAGGGGCCGGGCGTCGAGATCCTCAGGCCTCTCAGAAGATCCCCGGCCCGCCGTCAGGCGCTACGACGCGTCAAGGTCCTTCGCGCCGTACAACGCGGCCGGCGCGCCGGTCTGCAGGGCCCAGTAGCGGTCGCCGTAGGACCAGTGCCACCACTCCGTCGGATAGTTGACCAGGCCCGCCGCGCTCAGCGCCTCGCCCAGCACGGCCCGGTTGGCCCTGGCCTCCTCGGTGATGTTGCCTGCGCCCGTGTAGCAGGCGCCGTCGCTCTCCTCCGGGTTGGCGTTCATGGCGGTGCCCAGGTCGAGTTCGCGGCCGTCGGCGTCGGTGAGGGTGAGGTCGACGGCCGCGCCGGCACTGTGCGGGGCTATCTCGGGCGGGGAGACATAGCGGCTGGCCGCGCTGCGGATCCGGTCGGCGGACCAGTCCGGGTGGGCGGCGCGCAGTTCGTCGGCGTACGTCTCGAAGTAGCGCCGCTGGACGGCGGGCGGGCGGTACCCCTCGACGAAGAGCAGGCGCAGGCCGTCGGGCAGCAGGGCCTGCGCCCGGAGCAGCCGGTCGAGGACACCCTGGCGCAGCTGGACCTCGGCGCCCCGGGAGTCCTCGTGCTTGCGGTCGTCGACGCGCAGGTGGGCGCTGACGTCCACGAGGGGTTCGCCGTTCTCCTCGACGGGGACGGCGGCGACACGGACGTCGGACATCAGGATGATCTCACTCATGGGGTGATCATCTCGTGGCCGCGGACCGTGCCGTGCACCGCGTGCATCACCGGAGGGCGGGTACTCGGGCGTCTCCCCGCCCCAGCGCCCCGAAGGAGCCTCAGGTGAGCACTTCAACCGGCAGCAGGATTGTGGTCACTGGCGCCACCGGCAACGTGGGAACGAGCGTGGTGCGCCTTCTCTCCGAGGATCCGGAGGTCGGCTCCGTAAGGGGCCTGGCCCGACGGATCCCGGACTGGTCGCCCGCGCGGACCGAGTGGTCCGCGGTGGACCTGGCATCGGAGGACATCGATCTGACCGAGGAGTTCGCCGGCGCCGACGCGGTGGTCCATCTGGCGTGGGCGTTCCAGCCGACGCACGACCCGGCGACGACCTGGCGCACCAACGTCCTCGGCTCGATCCGGGTGTTCGAGGCGGTCGCGGCGGCCAAGGTGCCGACGCTGGTGCACGCCTCGTCCGTGGGCGCCTACTCCCCGGGGCCGAAGGAGCACGCGGTGGACGAGTCGTGGCCGACGCACGGCTGGCCGGACGCCGCGTACTGCCGGGAGAAGGCGTATCTGGAACGCGCCCTGGACACGTTCGAGCGCGACCACCCCGCCGTCCGGGTCGTACGGATGCGTCCGGCGTTCCTCTTCAAGCGGGAGTCGGCGAGCGAGCAGCGCCGCATCTTCGGCGGCCGTTTCCTGCCGGGCCAGCTGGCCCGGCCCGATCTGCTGCCCTTCCTCCCCGACATTCCGGGTCTGCGGGTGCAGGCGCTGCACACCGACGACGCCGCTCAGGCCTACGTACTGGCGGTGCGCTCGGACGTGCGGGGCGCCTTCAACCTGGCGGGCGAGCCGACGGTCGACGCCGAGCTGCTGGCCGGGATGCTCGACGCCCGTCCCGTACGGCTGCCGCGCACCGCGGCCCGCTCGGCGATCGCGGCCGCGTGGGGTCTGCATCTGCTGCCCGCGTCCCCGCATCTGTTCGACGCGGTCCTGCGGCTGCCGCTGATGGACTGCACGCGTGCGCGTACGGAACTCGGCTGGCACCCGGAGCACACGGCGACCGAGGTGCTGGAGGAGTTCCTGCACGGGATGCAGCAGGGCGCGGGGGCGCGGACGGAACCGATGAAGGGCCGCAAGGTCGGCTGAGCGACCCCTGCGGCCCTTGCGCCCATGCGGCCCCGGCGTCAGCCGGTGGACTCCTCGGCTCCCGGGTGCTCGGGGTGGACGGTGTCCGACCGCGTCGCCCCCTGCCGGCCGGTGCCCGCCTCGTCGGTGTCGGGGACGGTCCCGGGATCGTCGTCGGTACCGGGCTTCTCGTTAGGGACGTCTGCGACCTCCCAGGGGTCCTCGCCCTCGCCGGCCTGCTGGTCCGGCAGATCCCGCGGGACGGGGTCACCGTTCTCGCCGGGTGCTTCGTGACGGTGGTCCACGGCGTCCTCCCTTCGCGTTCATGGCGGGAGCGCGAGTACCTCCGCGCAGGTCGGCGAAACGTCAGTGCGGGGCCCGCTCCTCCAGGGCCGTCCGCCAGGCCGGTGCCGGTCCCTCGGGCGCGGGTTCGGGCCGCCGGCCGCCGCGGGCGAAGAAGTCGGCGAGCGGAAGGATGGCCGCGCCGACGGTGACCGCGTCGGGCCCGAGCCTGCCGAGGTCGACGGTGACCTTCTCGGCCGGATACCGCAACGCATACGCCGTCGCGTGGCGCCGTACGGCGGGCAGGAACCGGGCGCCGAGCTGGAGCCCGGCCCAGCCGCCCACGATGATCCGCTCGGGCTGGAAGAGGTTGATCAGGTCGGACAGGCCCGCGCCCAGGTACTCGGCGGTCTCCTCCAGGACGGCGAGGGCCACCGGGTCGGCCTCGGCGCCCTCGGCCGGGTGGGCGGCGGCGAGCATCGCGGCCAGCGCGGTCTCCTCGTCGACGCCCTCGGGCGGGCGGCCGCCCGCTTCCCGCCAGCGCTCGAGCAGTGACTCGGCGCCCGCGTAGGCCTCCAGGCAGCCGAGGGCACCGCAGCGGCAGCGGCGCCCCCTGACCCGTACGGTCAAATGCCCCCATTCGACCGCCCGGCCGTGCTCCACCTCGGGCGTCACCAGACAGGCGCCGACGCCGGAGCCGAAGAGGACCACGACGGCGCTGCGGGCACCGCGGCCGCCGCCGAACCACATCTCGGCCTGGCCGAGGGTCTTGGCGCCGTTGTCGATGAAGTACCGGACGCTGCCGGGCAGCGCGGAGCCGGTACGCAGCAGCGCCTCCAGCGGGACGGCGTCCCAGCCGATGGTCTGGCCGTGCACGACGGCCCCGCTCCGGGGGGTGTGGGCGACGATGCCGGGCACGCCGATGCCGACGCCGAGCAGCGCCTCGGGCTCGGTTCCGGTACCGGCGAGCACCTCGGCGATGCCGTCGCGGATGTGTCCGACGATGGCCTCGACGTCGTAGCTCCGCTGGGTCAACGGCCGTTCGGCGCGGGCGAGTTCGGTGAGGGTCAGGTCGAACAGCTCGACCCGCACCCGGGTCTCGCCGACGTCGACGCCGATCATGTGGCCGCTGCCGGGCGCCACTCGCAGCAGGGTGCGGGGCCGTCCGCCGTCGGAGCCGACGCTGCCGGCCTCCTCCAGCAGGCCGTCGGCCACCAGGTCGGCGACGACATTGCTGACGGAGCCGGAACTGAGCCCGGTGACCGGTCCGAGTTCGAAGCGGCTGAGGGGGCCGTCGAAGTAGAGGCGCTGCAGTACGGCAGTGCGGTTGGCGCGTCTGAGATCGCGTACGGTGCGTCCGTTCAAGGGATTTCAGGCTCCTGCGATCCGGGCGAGGGCCTCGATCTCGTCCAGGGCGGCGACGAGTTCCGGTGCCACCGCCGACTGGACCCAGCGTTCCTTCTCGCCGTCGACCGCCCGCGGGACGGTCTCGGTGAGCATGATCAGGTAGAGGTAGGCGCGGTAGAGGGCCAGGCGCACCCGGGCCGGCACGTCGAACTCGGCCCGGCCGCCCTCCTCCCGGTAGCCCGCGAGGAACGCCTCGTCCTTCTTGATGTCCCCGAGCAGCGCCAGGGAGACGAAGTCGGCGAGGGGGTCGCCCCAGAGCATCCGCTCCCCGTCGATGAGCCCACCGATGCGGAGTTCCCCGTCCGCCCGGCGGTCCAGCAGGATGTTCCCGTCCCACAGGTCGAAGTGGACCAGGGCCGGGACCGTGACCTCGTCGAGGGCGGGAAAGCCGGCGCTCAGGGTGCTCGCCACCTGGTCGACGGAGCGAGGCAGTCGTGCTCCGTAGTCCCGGGCGTCGTCCAGGACGGCCTCGATCATGGCCGTGAACGCGGTTCGCCAGTCGGGGGCGAGCGGGCCGAGAGCACCGGACGGGTAGCCGAAGCCCGGCCCGGTCACCGTGTGCAGCCTGGCCACCTGGCGGCCCAACTCCCTTCGCAGCGGCGTCCGTTCGGCCTCGGTAACGGAGCCGTCCCAGGGCTCGCCGGGACACGCGGTCATCAGCAGATGGGGTACGGCGGCGTCCTCACCGAGGGCCACGACGTGCGGGGCCGCGACCTCGGCCACGGCTGCGGCGCGGTAGAACTCCGCCTCGGAGACGAGGAGTTCACGCTCGTAGCGCAGACCGGGGACGGTGGACGCGGGCGGGACCTTGAGGACGTACCGGGTGCCGTCGGTCAGCAGGAGCTCCTCGACGGCGTTGTACGTGCCGCCGCTCAGCGGCCGCAGCCCGACGAGGCGGCCGGGGTCGAGACCCGCGCCCTCCAGTACCCGTCGGGCCCATTCCCAGGAGTCCACCAACGTCCCGCCCCCATCTCTCCGCTCGGCAGCCGTCCGGTCGCCGTCGGTCATGTGTTCCCGGAACAGGGTACGGAACGCGTCCCGCACCCCGGGGTCCATTCGCGGGCCTACCCGCTCGGAGTGCTCACCGCAGGCGTCCCGCCCCCCGCGGCCTCCCCCGCATGAGCCGTCGCCCCCGGCGCCCCGAAGCGGGCCAGTGTGTGCCAGACCATCTTCAGGTGCTGGAGTTCGTAGCGGCCCGTCCGGGCGGCGTCGCCGATGATGCGCGGGTCCACCAGGCCGTCCTCGGCGATGCTCGCGCCCAGGTCGGCGTACTCCTGCCCGCGGTAGTGGGCGTGGCGGTGCAGCTCCGCGACGGTGATCCGGTAGCCGGGGTGCCACTCGACGGGGACGGACAGCAGGTGTGCCGCCGCCTCGACGGGCGTGTTCCGGTAGCTCGCGTCCAGGACCAGGGCCTCCACATCGCGGGCCAGGTCCACGCCGCCGTGCACCTGGGCCTCGATGTAGTCGTCGAGGGCGTCCTGCTCGTCCGCCTCCGCGAGGGCGATCAGGGACATGCCCGCGGCGACCCCGAAGTGGACCGGCTCGGCGGCGCTGTCGGGGTAGCAGAAGGTGGCGCGGGCCGACGGCTCGCCGGTCAGCCGGAAGTGCGAGGAGCCGAACCGCGGGGCCGCGCCCACCACTTGACGACGGAAGTTCAACGCGCCGTACACGGGCCGGTCATGGGCGTCCGCGTCGTCGTAGGCGCCGCCGAAGATCCGGCTCTCCCAGCGCCAGCGGTCGCCGCCGGGGTGCGCGGTCAGCCCGCCGTTGCTCGTGCCGGTGACGAACTGTGAGTGATAGGCGCCGTCCCGGGCCAGGGCCTCCAGGAGAGGCAGGCCGCGCGCCATGCGATCCGGATGGAAGTTCAGCGTGATGCGCACGTCCGGGGCGACGGCCGGCCCCTCCGAGACGGCCGCCACATGGTTCAGCGCCGCCCGTGCTCGTGCCGACTCCACTGGATTCACCGGCGTCTCCTCCCTCGCGACTCACCCACGACTCATCGGATGATCACCTGGCGGGGAGGGCGGCCGCATCTCATTTGGTGGATTCCGGCCCGGTCGAGAGCACGATCTTGCCGCGGTTGTCACGCCGTTCCAGCCGCTCGTGGGCAGTTCGCGCCTCTTCCAGGGGTACGACGGTCTCGATCGGCACGCGATAGCCGCCGGCGGCGACCCGGTCTGCCAGTTCCCGCAGGTCGGGGCGCGGGTCGTAGCCGTGGATCTGGAGGTTGGTGAGCTGGAAACCGAGGATCGAGGCGTTCTTGGGATAGAAGTCGCGGGTGTCGACGGTGCTCGGTTCCAGGGCGACGTTGGCGAGGGCCACGACCCGGCCGCCGTGGCCCACTTCACGCAGACTGCGCCCGAAGGCCCGGCCGCCGACGGTGTCGAGGACCACGTCGGCGCCGCGGCCGTCGGTGAGCCGGAGCACCTCCTCGACCTCGGCGTCGTCGGGGAAGGCGGAGGTGTCGACGGTGACGTCGGCGCCGAACTCCCCGGCCCAGGCGGCCTTGTCTGCCGAGCCGGCGAGGGCGAGGACCCGCGCGCCCGTCTCGGCGGCGATCTGCACGGCGGCGGTGCCGACACCGCTCGCCGCCGCCTTCACCACGACCGTGTCGTCCTTGGAGACACGGGCGAGGTGCCGCACGCAGTACCAGGCGCTGAGCCAGGCGATCGGCAGGGCGGCCGCCCGGGCCAGGTCCACGCCGTCGGGGAGCCCGACCACCTGGGAGGCGGGCACCGTCGCCAACTCGGCGTAGAAACCTGAGGACTTGCCGCCGTCCAGGGCCATGACCCGCTGTCCGGGCGCGAAGTCTGTCACCCCCTCTCCCACCTCCACGACGATCCCCGCCGCCTCGGCGCCCGGGATGAGCGGCGGGTGTCCGGCCCGGTGGTAGAGGCCCGCGCGGAGAAGGGCGTCCGCCCGGTTCACCCCGGCCGCGGCGATCCGCATCAGCACCTCTCCGGGGCCCGGCACCGGGTCGGGGACGTCGACCGGCACCAGTACCTCCGGTCCGCCGAACCTGTCGATCCGCACCGCACGCATACCGCACCTGCTCTCTGCCCGGCCACCCGGACGACTGACACCGGTTGAAGTGGTGTCACCATCCGACACCCCATGAACCGGTGTCAAGCGGGTTGGCGTACCGGCCCGACACCCCATCAACCGGTGTACGCTCGGCGCATGACCGGCAGCCCCGCCCCCGCCGACCCCGCGCTCGCGTTCCCGTTCATCGGCGGCCGCCCCTGTCTGGACTTCGCGGCCACCCTCGGCAAACGGCACGCCACGCCGCTGGAGCGACTCCCCGACACCGCGGCTCTCGCACGCTGGTTCACGGAGGCGGAGCTGGCCACCGACGAGGGTGCGGTGCGGGTCACCGCTCGGGACCTGACGGACGCCCGCCTCCTGCGCGAGGCGCTGTACGGCCTGGTGCGCGCGGCGATGGCGGGCCGGGAACCTGACCCGGCCGACGTGGAGCGGGTCAACACGGTCGCCGCCCTGCCGGATCTCGCGCCCCAGCTGGGTCCGGTCCGCTGGACGGCGCGCAGTCCGGCCCGCGCGGCCCTGGCGACGGTGGCGCGGGACGCCGTACTCCTGGTGCGGGGCCCGCTGCTGGAGCGGGTCAAGGAGTGCGAGAACCCGCACTGTTCCCTGTTGTTCCTGGACGACTCGCAGGCCCGCCGCCGCCGCTGGTGCTCGATGGACCGCTGCGGCAACCTCGCGAAGATCGCCGGTTACCGGTCCCGCAGCCGGGCCGCCTCCTAGGTAGGGCGGGCCCGGCGGAGCCACGCGCGCGCCGGTACCCGGCGGTCCGCAGATCGAGCGCGTAATCGCGGTCCCTCACCCGGTCCACCCCCGGCGCCGGGGATTTCCCCCGCCATCGCCCGAGGTCGTGCCGGGTGTCCGCCGTCACCACCCTGGCCGCTTGCCGTCAACCGGCCGCACCCCACAATGTGGGCACACTTGCGGACAGTTACGGTCCGCAAGGAGTGCACCGGACGCCTACGTGGAAGAGGAACACACTGAGGATGCTAGATGTACGTGAGTGGACGGCGTCCCTGGTGCGGTTTGTGAAGCGGCACCGGGATCCTGTCGTCGTGCAGACGCTGCGGTCGGCGGGCGCGGCGACGATCGCGTACGTCATCGCGCTGCGGCTCAGCCCCGAAGCGGCGCCGCTCACGGCTCCCCTGACCGCGCTGCTGGTCGTGCAGGTCACCCTCTACTCCACGCTCACCACCGGCATCCGCCGGGTGAACTCGGTGGTGACCGGTGTCCTCGTCGCCATCGCCTTCAGTCTGCTGGTGGGTCTGACCTGGTGGAGCCTGGCGCTGCTGATCGTGGCGTCACTGGTGGTCGGACGACTGGTGCGGGTCGAGGAGTTCGTGCCCGAGGTGGCGATCAGCGCGATGCTGGTGCTCGGGGTGACGACCGTCGGGGACACCGCCTGGGCGCGCGTGGTGGAGACGCTGATCGGCGCGGTCGTCGGCCTCGCTTTCAATCTGCTGCTCGCTCCCCCGGTGTGGGTGGGCGAGGCGGGAGAGTCGATCGAGGGGCTGGCCCGCCGGGTGCGGAAGCTGATGCTGCGGATGGGCGAGGAGGCCGCGGGCCGTACGCCCGTGGAGCTGGCGACGGCCCGGCTGTACGAGGCGCGCGAGCTCGACCACGACATCGTCGAGGTGGACGCGGCCCTCCGGCAGGCCGAGGACAGTCTCAAACTGAACCCCAGGGTGAAGGAGGGGCTGCTGCACCGGGTGGTGCTGCGCACCGGCCTGGACACCCTGGAGATCTGCACGGTCGTGCTGCGGGTCCTCGCCCGCACCCTCACCGACCTCGCGAAGGAACGCGACCCCTTCGCCGACGAGCCCTACGCGATCGACGAGGGACAGGATCCCGAGCCGCTGTTCGGGCCCGAGACCGGCCGGACGGTGGAGCAGTTGCTGTCCGAGATCGGCGACGCCGTGGTCAGCTTCGCGGTTCTGGTCACCACCCATGTCAGCGTGAGCGCCGAGTCCGCGGAGGCCCGGCTCACCGCCGAGCTGCGCCAGGCCACGGCGACCCGCGACAAACTGGCCCAGCTGCTGCTGGAGGAGATCCAGCGCGACTCCCGTCACTGGCAGCTGCACGGCGCCGTCCTCACCGAGGTCAACCGCATCCTCGACGAGCTCGACACCGAGCACCGCTCCCGCCGCCTGCTGGAGGAGCTGGACCGGGCCGCCCGCGAGCAACGCGAGCGGATGCCGAAGCTGACCCGGCTCCAGGAGCGGTGGCGCGGGAACCGCCCGGTGCTCTCCCGTCGTTCCAGGTGAGACAGGCGCATCGAGACACAGGGGGGCGGGCCGATGACCGGCACGAGCGTGCGGATCGACGGGAACACACTGCGGCTGCCGGGCGGTGCGGCGGTGCGGTTCATCCGCACCCTGCGGCTGCCCGAGACGGGTACGCATCCGCTGCCGCCGGGGCTCGGCGAGTTCCCGGTGCGCCGCGTCTCCGACTACCCCGACACCGTGCCGGAGCAGTGGCGGGCCCGCGGCGGGGTGATGCTGCCGGTGTATCTGCGGGAGGCGATGTGGCTGAGCTTCGGCAGCACCACCGAACCCGCCGCCCTCCAGGTCGGCGTGGGCAAGGTGTGCGCGGTTTCCGGGAAGCCCTGGAGCGACCGGCTCACCCGTGACCCGCAGAACTACGTGGTGCTGCCCCGCCAGCCGTGGCTGGACGGCATCAACTCCGGCAAGGGGACGGTCCGCCAGTTCGTCGCCGTGCCGCTCGGGCTGGGCGCGACCGTCGAGGGGCAGGTCACGGGCGAGGAGGTCTGGGGCGGCGTCCAGCTGCAGTCCTTCCCGCTGGTCGAGGAGCGGCTGACCGAATGGCGGGAGGCGCAGCGGCGGCTGCGGTCGGTGAGCAGGTCCGCCACGGGCTACGGCGCTGCCGTGCCCATCGCGATGGCCGCGCCTCCCGCTCCGGCGGGGGCGCCCCGCAGCGCTCCGGCCATGGGACTCGGCGTCGGCGGTTCCATGCGCCAGGAGGTCTACCGGGACGACCGGCCGCTGTCGGACTGGGCGGACACCCCGGCCGGCCGGGTGTTCGTGCACCTGGTGACACCGCCCGAGTGGCGCCGCATCACCGGCGAGGCTCCCCCGCCCTCGCCGGTGGACCGCGCCGCGTACACCAACGCGGGGCTGCCCTGGTTCGACTACTACGACCAGGATGCGGAGGACCTCGCCCCGACGGATCCGCTGGAGGGCGTGAAGCCGGTCGGCGACTGGCTCGGGGACGATCACGAGCCCTGGCAGCCGCCGGGATCGCATCAGGTCAAGAAGCTGGGGGACGCACCGGGCAAGCCGGTCGAGGACGGCGACTGGTAGGGGGTTGCGCGGGCTCGGGTTGCACGGGGCGCGCGATCCGGGTGAAGGTGGCTGTCTCGACCGCGACGATCGATCACCCGGGGTGCGCAGGGATGGCCAGTGCGAACGGCGGCTGCAGCAGGCGCGGCTTCGTCGGCGTTCTCGCGGGAGCCGCCTCGGGACTCGTCGGCTGCTCGACGTCGTCCGGATCGTCGTCGGAGGCCGTGCCCGCACGGACTCCCGGCTCCCTCGGGACGGTCTCGCCGAGCGTGACGAAAGCGCCGTCCGCTCCGGCTCCTACCGGCCCCCGGCCCCTCTACCTCGGCACCTACACCTCCGCCGAGGGCGGCGGCAACGGCATCGGCGTCGCCAGGTACGACCCGGACAGCGGGCGTATCACCGGCGCCGGGACGATCACCGGTGTCACCAACCCGTCGTATCTCGCGCTGCACCCCGACGGCCGCACGCTGTACGCGGTCGCCGAGCAGGACGCCGGTGCCGTGACCGCCGTGCGCCTGTCCGACCGCAAGGTCCTGGGGAGCCGCGGCACCGGCGGGGCGGGGCCGTGCCATCTCTCGGTACATCCGGGCGGCCGCTGGCTGCTCAGCGCGAACTACGGCTCCGGCAGTGTGGCCGTGCATCCGATCGACTCCTCGGGAGCGCTCGGCGAGCGCAGGGACACGGTCACGCACTCCAGTCCGGCGCCGGGGCCCGGCCAGGACGGTCCGCACGCCCACCAGTTCCTCACCAGTCCCGACGGCGGACATGTGCTCGCCGTCGACCTGGGCACGGACACCGTCTACAGCTATCGCCTGAACGAACGGACCGGCGCGCTCACGGAGGTCTCCCGGGCGCGCACCCGGCCCGGGGCCGGACCGCGCCATCTCACCTTCCACCCCGGGGGGCGGTACGCCTACCTGGCCAACGAGAACGACAACACGGTGGCGGTCTGCGCCTACGACCGCCCGACCGGCCGCCTCTCCGTCGGGGCGGCGCAGTCCACGGGTACGGGCTCGGGCACGAACTACCCGGCGCAGCTGCTGGTCACCGCGAACGGCTCGTACGCCTATCTCGCCAACCGGGGCCACAACAGCCTCACGCGATACGCGGTGGAGGCGGACGGCGCCCGGCTCCGGCTGCTCGACACGGTGGCGGTGAACGGTGACTTCCCGCGGCAGATCGCCTTCTCGCCGGACGGGACACTGCTGTTCACGGCGAATCAGAGGTCCAGCAGCGTCAGCGTGTTCCACGTGGACATGACGAGCGGTGCCCTGCGGGCCGCCGGTCGGCAGTTCGCCTCACCCGTCGCGGTCTGTGCGCTGCCGCTGTAGGGCACGCGGGCAGGACGCGGCGCTCGCCTGGTTCAGCAGGACGTGCATGCGCTCGGTCAGCCGAGCCACGTCGTCGGCGGGCGCGTGGAAGGGCAGGCGTACGTCGCCGTGGGCGCGGGCGCGCTCGATGCGCAGGGTCAGTCCGTGCCGGTCCACGGCGAGGGGCTGGACGCGGACCGCGCCGTGCAGGCTGTCGGCGTCGACGAGCCGGGTGAGCCGCTCGACCGCGTCGGGGTGGCAGTCGGCGAGGTGGGTGAGCAGCCGGGCCTCGGCCGTGGCGAGCGGATCGGGCTGGGCGGCGGCGAACTCGTCGAGGTCGACGACCACCGCGCCGGACGGCCGGCGCAGCACCACGCGCGTGGCCTTGAACTCCAGCCGGCCGTCCCCGGGGACGAACCAGCCGGCGATCCACAGCCGGGCACGGATACGGCTGCGCAGGGGAACGGGCGCCACGTCGGCGAACTCCAGGACGGCGGACGGCTCGCCGCGGGGCGCGCAGATCGCGGCCGCGGCCAGGGTGCTGTCCTCGGGCACGTCCAGCGTCACCCGCCCGTCCTCGCCGACGGTGTGCGCGCCGACGAACTCCTCGCGGCCGCCCTCGGCGGTCACCGCGCAGGACCACGAGGCAGCGAGCACCGACCGGGCGTGTTCCGCCGCGGAAGGCGCGGCCGTCCAGGTTTGGCTGTCACCCATCCATTGCCTCCCAAGGTAAGCCTTGCCTAACCTATCGAAGATCGGCGGCGAAGCCAACCAGGGGAAGCGTGACGAACGTGCGTATCCCGGTCAGGGCCTGAGAACGCCGAGCAGGGCCCGTGCGCACAGATCGCGCACCTGCTCGCGGGAGAGGTCCGAGCCCCTCAGCCACTCCAGACATACGGCCGTGGTGAAGGCCAGCCAGCCACGGACGGCCAACCGCAGGTCGGGGCGCTCCTCGGCCTGGTCCCCGAACTCCGGATCGGCGGCCAGGGCCGCCAGGATCTGCCGCTCCTGCGCGGCCAGCGCCCGCTGGTAGACCTTGCGGACGGACTGGTCCCCGGCGGCGTCGGCACGGTGAAAGGCGCGGTAGCCGTGCGCGTGCGCCGACACGTACTCCAGATAGGTGTCCAGCCCCGCGGTGAGCTGCTCGCGCACCGGGATGCCGGGCACGGCCGCGGTCATGGCCAGCATCCGCCCGCTCTCGCGCTCGACGACCGCCGCGAAGAAGTCCCGCTTCGTCGGGAAGTAGTGGTAGAGCAGCCCGCGCGAGACCCCGGCGATCTCCGCGACCTGCTCGATCCACACCTCGTCGTACGGGCTCTCCGAGAACAGCCTCGCCCCCACCGACAGCAGCTGCTCCCGGCGCTCCTCGGTGCTGAGCCTGCGGCGCGCGCGCTCGCCCTGCCTCCCGGCCATGCCCGCACTTTACTTGACGTCGGTTCAACAACGGGATCAGACTGAGGCGCGTTATTGAACCCACGTACAACGCGCTCACCTGCCGCTGGATCAAGGGAGATCTCGTCATGGCGGAGACGACGACAAGGGCTGCGGAGCCAAGGGGTTTCCGCAGCGCCGAGCTGGGCTGGCCGGAGCTGCACCGCATTCCGCACCCGCCGCGCCGGATCCCCCTGCTCGGTGACGTCCTCGGCGTCAACCGGGCGACCCCGCTCCAGGACTCCCTGCGCTTCGCCCGCCAATTGGGGCCGATCTACCGGCGCAAGGCGTTCAACCGGGAGTTCGTGTTCGTCTGGGGTGCCGAGCTGGTGGCGGATCTGGCGGACGAGTCGCGGTTCGCGAAACATGTCGGTCTGGGAGTCGCCAACCTGCGGCCGGTCGCCGGCGACGGGCTGTTCACCGCGTACAACCACGAGCCGAACTGGCAGCTGGCCCACGACGTGCTGGCACCGGGCTTCACCCGCGAGGCGATGGAGGCCTACCACCCGATGATGCTGGACGTCGCCGGGCGGCTGACGGACCACTGGGACCGCGAGCAGGCGGCGGGCCGGTCGGTGGACGTCCCCGGTGACATGACCAAGCTGACCCTGGAGACCATCGCGCGGACCGGGTTCGGCCATGACTTCGGCTCCTTCGAGCGGGACCGGCCGCACCCCTTCGTGACGGCGATGGTGGGCACGCTGACCTACGCGCAGCGCCTCAACTCCGTGCCCTTCCCGGCTCTTCTACGGCGTGCCGCGCGGCGCAACGCGGACGACATCGCCTACCTCAACCGCATGGTCGACGACCTGGTCCGGGCCCGGCGCGCGGCGGGCGGGGACGGTGACCTGCTGGACCGGATGCTGGAGACGGCCCACCCGGAGACCGGTGAGCGGCTCTCGCCGGAGAACGTCCGCCGGCAGGTCATCACCTTCCTGGTGGCCGGTCACGAGACGACCTCGGGCGCGCTCTCCTTCGCCCTGCACTACCTCTCCCGACACCCCGAGGTCGCGGCACGCGCGCGTGCCGAGGTGGACCGTGTCTGGGGCTCGGCCGCCGTGCCGGGGTACGACCAGGTGGCGAAGCTGCGGTATGTGCGCCGGGTGCTGGACGAGTCGCTGCGGCTGTGGCCCACGGCACCCGCGTTCGCCCGGGAGGCCCTCCAGGACACCGTGCTGGCCGGGCGGCACCCGATGCGCCGCGGGGCGTGGACGCTGGTGCTCACGCCGATGCTGCAGCGCGACCCCGAGGTGTGGGGCGCCGACGCCGAGCGGTTCGACCCGGACCGCTTCGACCCCAAGGCCGTACGCTCGCGTCCCGCGCATGTCTTCAAGCCGTTCGGCACCGGGGCCCGGGCCTGCATCGGGCGGCAGTTCGCGCTCCACGAGGCCACGCTGGTGCTCGGTCTGCTGCTGCGCCGCTACGAGCTGCGGGCCGACCCCGGCTACCGGCTCAGCGTGACCGAGCGGCTGACGCTGATGCCGGAGGGGCTGCGGCTGCACCTGGAACGGCGGTCGGGCGGTGCCGCTGCGGCCGCCCCCGTGGCGGATCCCGACGAGGCCCCGGCCACCACGGAGTCACGCTGTCCAGTGACCCGGGCGGGTGACTGAGTCCGGCAGCCGGGTGCCGGCGCTGCCCCGGGCCGCGTTCAGCTGGGGCTGGGTGAGGAAGAAGGCGCCGGTCAGGTCCGCGCCCGTCAGGTCGGCGTCGCGCAGATCGGCACCGATCAGATCCGCGCCGCGCAGATCGGCGCCGGTGAGGTCGGCCGCGATGAGGTAGGCGCCGCGAAGGCTCGCTCCGCGCAGGTCGGCGCCCTTGAGCCGGGCGCCCATCAGGTCCGCGCCCCGGCGGTTCTTCTTCTTGCCGCCCATGCCCGCTCGCACCAGTTCGCTGGTCCGCAGCAGGAGGACGTTGACCTCCTGCCGGTGCGCGGGGACGTCCAGCGCGGCGAGTTCGTCGGTGGTCCCCCGGGTGAGCGCGTCGGTCCGCTCCAGCAGACGGCGCAGGTCGGCGTGGACCGGGCGGGCGGCGGGCAGGGTGAGCGCCTCGTTGAGGTACCAGAGCAGTTCGTGCAGCTGACGCACGACGGGGAAGACGTCGAACATGCGGCGGGCGTCCTCGCGCGGGCCGGCACGCCAGTCCCGGCCGCCGAAGGTGACCTGCGAGACCTTCTGTCCCGCGCCGAAGCAGTCGTAGACCGTGCATCCGGTGTAGCCCTCGACGCGCAGCTTCGCGTGGATGCCGCACCGGTGGTCGTCCTGGAGGTTCGGACAGGGAGTGCCGGCCGGCTTGTCACGGGCGAAGTCCGCGGAGGCGGTGAAAGGCAGGGCGACACAGCACAGGCCGAAGCACCGCGCGCAGTCGCCACTGAGGTCGATCAGTTGTTCTTGCATCGCCGCCAGCCTAACGGCCCCGGCGACCGGCAGACCTGACGAGAACTCACCGCCGAGTTTCCGGCGATGTGGGGGTCTCCTCATCCAACGGAAAACAAGCTCGGCTACCACAGAGACATCGGCAAAACCGAGGCAGGAGCCGAACGCATCGAGGAGACGTCATGTGCAGTCACCAGCCCCCGTGCCCCACCGCCGACAGCCCCTGTCACCACACCGCGGTGATCGTCTCGGCCCATCCCGAACAGGGCTGGAGCCTGCTGTGCAACGGCACCATCGTCTTCGACGACACCGGTGAACTCCTGCCGGACGGACGGGTCGTGAGCCCGCACCGCACACCCGGCGCGCTGGCCACGGCCGCCTGAGTCAGTACCGTTGCGCCTTCGCCAGCTTGGGCGTCAGCACCGGCTCGGTGGGCTTGCGGCTGACGGCGACGGGCTGGGCCTTCTCCCCCGGCTTCAGGTCCTCCGCGCCGACGTACCGGGTCTCCACCACCTTGCCCGCCGAGTCGAGGAAGTCGACCTGGGCGGCGTACGAGGCCGTCTTGTCGGTCTTGTTGGTGATGGTGACGACGACGGCGAGCAGACCGCCGGTCTCGGAGCGCGGCTTGCCGCTCATGGTGACGTCGGACATCGCGTTGCCCTGTCCGTCGACCTTGGCGAGTTCGGTCCGCGCGGCCTTGTTGGCTCGCTCCACCTCCGCGGAGACGGAGGCCTCGAAGGAGGAGGCGGCAGCCGAGGCGGACGCGGCCCGCTTCGAGGCCTCGGCCCGCACCGAGGCCTCGACGGACGCGAGCGCGGAGGCGGCGTTGCCGGAGAAGGAGGCGGTGTCGGGGGCCGTGGGCGTGGCGGAGGACGTCGACGAGCCGCCGGAGTCGTCGTCGCATGCCGTCAGGGTGAGCGCGCTCGCGGCGGCGAGGGCCACGGCGAGGGCGGCGATCCGGGACCGTCCGTGGGGTGACGGTGTGCTCATCTACTGACGTCCTCTCGACTCCGGCGTCGACCCATGGTCGAAATGAACCTTATGCCGGAATCGAGAGTGGGGCATGTCGCCGCCACGGGCCGTCCGGCGTCAGGCCTCGTCGCGGGCGAGGGCGAGCAATCGGTCCAGCACGCGGGGGCCGCCCGCGCGGACTCCGTCGTGCTCGAACTCGTCCGTCACCCAGGTGCGCAGACCGCGGATCGCGCGGGCGGTCTCGAGGGAGTGGGCCGTATCCACGTACATGTCGTCGTGGTAGACGGCGGCGGCGACCGGGACTTCGTTGACGGCGAGGCGGGCCGAGTCGTACAGGGGCCGCCAGTCCGTGCGGGCGGCGAGGAGCTCGGCGGTCCCGCGCAGCGGGCGCAGGGCCGGGTCGCAGTCGAACAGCCAGGGGTGGATGGACTCGCCGGTGAAGAGCAACGGCTCGTCGCCCGCGAGGGTCTTGGCCGCGTCGAACTGCGGGAACTCGGTGCGTACCCGTTCGGCCGACCATGCGGTGGGGCGCTCGTCCTGGCCGTAGGTGGCCTCGTGGACGAGGGCGTAGAGCGGGTGGGCCGCGTAGGAGAGGAGGCCCTGGACCTCTTCCTGGAACGCGTCGGAGAGCTCCGGGCCCTGCGGGGTGCGGACGAAGGCGTGCTCCAGCAGGAAGTGCAGGCGGTGACTGCCCTCGCCGCCACCGAGGAGGATGCCGAGGGACTGGAAGGCCTCGACGGTCAGGCGGTAGCCGTTCGGCAGGGTGACGTCGCGGGTGAGGAGATGGTCGGCGATACGGCGCGCCCGCTCGACGTCCTGCGGATAGCGGGCGTAGTGCGCGGCGACCTTGCGCTCCACGCGCGGGTAGGCGGCCCGGTAGACGTCGTCGGCGTGGCCGTCGAGGGAGGGCAGACCGCCGGTGATGAGGGCGGCGGCGAGGCCCTCGGGGGCGAGGGACAGATAGGTCGTGGCGCAGAAACCGCCGAAGCTCTGCCCGAGGACGGTCCAGGGAGCGCCGCCGGTCACCTGGGCGCGGATCGCCTCGCAGTCGCGGACGATGGAGTCGGCACGGAAGCGGGCCAGGTAGTCGGCCTGTTCGGCGGGGCCGCCACGCAGCGGGAGCGTCTGGCGGTTGGCGGGGGTGGAGTGGCCGGTGCCGCGCTGGTCGAGCAGGAGGACGCGGTACTCCTTCAGGGCCCGGCCGAACCAGGCCCCCTTGCCGACGAAACGGTTCGCCCCGAAGCCAGGTCCGCCCTGGAGATAGACCAGCCACGGCAGGTTCTGGCCCACCTTGTCGCTCGCGACGGCCTCGCGGGCGTAGAGCTCGATCGTCTCCCCGGCCGGGTCGTCGTGGTCGAGGGGGACGGTGAAGCGGCGGTCGGTGAGGACGATACCGGGCTGGCGGTAGGTCGCGGTCAACAGGGCTCCCGGGACGGACGGACATTCTGTGGACGCGTCCCAGTTCAGCACATGTTCGTCCGTCGTCCGACCCCTTCGATCATGAAATCTTACTGACTCACGGGTCAGCGGGCCGCCAGGCTGGAGCGCCGCACCACCAGTTCGGGCTGGAGCACCACCCGGCGGTGGTCGTGCCGCTTGCCGGTGGTCTCCGCCTCCGACTCCTCCAGGAGCAGTTCGGCGGCCAGGGCGCCCATGGTGACGGCGGGCTGCCGGACCGACGTGAGGGGGACGGCCGCGGCGGCGGCGAACTCGATGTCGTCGTAGCCGACGATTGCTAGGTCGTCGGGCACCGTGATCCCCGCCGCGTACATGGCCTGCAGGACGCCGAGGGCGAGCAGGTCGTTGGCGCAGAACACGGCGGTCGGGCGGGCGGCGAGGCCGAGGAGACGGGCGCCGGCGTCCCGGCCCGCGGCCACGTCGAGCCGTTCGGTGGGCAGCTCGCGCAGGTTCTCGGGGCCCAGGCCCGCCTCGGCGAGAGCGTTGAGGGCACCGGTGCGGCGGTCGCGGACCTGGTTGAGGCCGGGCGGGCCGCTGACGTAGGCGATGGAGCGGTGGCCGGCGTCCACGAGGTGGCGGACGGCCAGGGCGCCGCCGGCGACGTCGTCGACGGAGACCGAGCACTCGGTGGTGCCCTCGGCGACCCGGTCGACGAGGACGAAGGGGATGCCGTGGCGGCGGAAGGAGTCGATGTTGCGGCCGGAGGCGTCGGTCGGGGTGAGCAGGACGCCCCGGACCCGCTGCTCCGCGAAGAGGGACAGGTACTCCGCCTCCTCGCTCGCGCTCTGGGCGCTGTTGCAGACCATCACGCCCAGGCCGTCCTCGCGGGCGGCCCGCTCGGCGCCGCGCGCGACGTCGACGAAGAAGGGGTTGCCCATGTCGAGGACGAGCAGACCCATGATCCGGCTGCGGCCCGCGCGCAGCTGACGCGCGGACTCGCTGCGGACATAGCCGAGCCGGTCTATCGCGGACAGGACGCGCGCCCGGGTCTCGGTGGCGACGGAGTCCGGACGATTGATGACGTTCGAGACCGTGCCGACGGAGACTCCGGCGGCGCGGGCGACGTCCTTGATACCCACCGACTGGGCCATCGGGCAGGGACCTCCAGGGAGACGGGGGGCGACAGGACGACCTTCACATTATCGTCGGGTCGCCCCCGGACCGGTCACGATCAGGCAGGCAGTGCGAAGTCGACGACGTGGAGCGCCGAGGGAGTCGTACCGCTGGACTTCTCCTGGTACATGAACGACAGCACGTTGTCCTGCGCGACCCGCAGCTCGTCGATCACGACCTCGCCGAAGGCGTTGAGGCCGCTGCCGTCGAAGAGGATCTTCCAGTCGGTGTACCCGGACGCCTTGGAGGCACCCGCGATCCGGCCGAACGGGAAGATCGCGTAGGCGTTGTCGTACTTGTCCAGGATGAGTTTGGTGCGCTGGCTGGAGCCGAGCACGACCGGTATCTCGGTCTTCTGCCAGGTGCCCGAGGCGTTCTTGCGGACGTGGAAGGCGCGGCCGTTGGCGGTGCGGTCGGAGACGTAGTTCGTGGTGCACTGACCGAAGCGGCCGGGGACGTACGAGATGATCGCGTGCGGCAGGCCCGAGGAGTCCGTGGCCTGGCTCTCCTGGTTCATCAGGGAGTGGTCCGGGTTCAGCGCGTCGATGACCAGGCCGCTGTCGGTGACGGCGACCTTGTCGGAGCCGCCGGTGGTGCCGACGACGGTGCCGGCGTTGTTGCGCCAGGTGCGGCCGCGGTCGTCGGAGTAGACGTAGCCGGTGTCGTGGTTGGTGATGCCGCCGCTCGAGCACATCACGGCGCCGTTCTGCTCGCGCCAGGTGAAGAAGGAGTGCAGCCGGCCGTTCTTGTCGTAGTCGATGCCGTGCAGGTACATGTTGCGGGCCGTCGAGGAGCCGTGCTCGCTGGTGTAGGTGCCGGTGGAGGCGGACCACTCGCCGAGGTCGGTCCAGGCCGAACCGTCGTATTCCGCGAGGGCGTTGCGGCCGTTGCCGGATATCCCGCGCCGGTAGCTGAGCTGGAGCTTGCCGTCCGGGGTGGAGACGAACTGCGGGTAGGTGAACTGCGAGGTGAGGGCCACGCCGTCCAGCGTGGACTGGGGTGCGCCGAACCGGGCCGTGGTCCAGCTCAGTCCTGACGGGTTGTCCAGGAGGCCGGCGACCGACTTGACGTAGGTGAAGCCGTCGCTGTGCGAGTCCATGTTGAGGTGGAGGCGGCCGTCCACCTTGGAGACGCCCATGGAGATGACGTTGTGGGAGTCGCTGGTCTTGAGGGTGTGTCCGACCTGGACGGTGGACCAGGTGCTCCCACCGAGGACGCGGCGGCCGACGACGGCGTTCTTGTCGGCGGTGTACCAGACGGCGTACTGATAGCCCTTGTAGGTCAGCAGGCCGTTCTTCTGGAACGAGTTGTTGTTGACGAGGCCGTCGTAGGAGACGAAGAACACGGCCTGGCTGTCGAGCGTGGTGGTGCCGGTCCGGGTGACGGAGGGGCCGGGGTCGGCGGCGCGGGCGGTGCCGCCGGTGAGCGCGGTGGTGGACATGGCGGACACGATGGCACCTGCGAGCAGCGTGCGTCTTTTCATGGTGCGGCTCCTGCGGTCCTGATGGGGAGTTTTCAGGCGAGGTGGAACACCTCGGTGAGCGGTTTCATCGCCTCGTCGGGGCGGGCTCCGTCGAGGGACTCGAAGAACTCGCCCATCTCGGCCTGCCAGCGGGCGTTGACCTCGGTGGCTTCCATACCGGCCTTGGCGGCCTCGAAGTCCTCGGTCTCCAGGTAGCCGACGAGCAGGCCGTCGTCGCGCAGGAAGAGCGAGTAGTTGTGCCAGCCGGTGGCCGAGAGTGCGTCCAGCATCTCCGGCCACACGGCGGCGTGTCGTTCGCGGTACTCGGCGAGCTTGTCCTGACGGACCTTGAGAAGGAAACAGACGCGCTGCATGAAGTACCGCTCCGCAACTAGAAGTTGAACTGGTCGATGTTCTTGGCGGTGAACACGGTCGGCTTGCCGAGGTTGATCACGCCGTCCTTGCCGATGGTGTACGTGGTGTCGCCGGCCTTGAAGGTCTCGCCCTCCTTGCCGGTGATCTGGCCGGAGACCAGGGCGACGGCGGTCTGGGCGGCCAGCGCGCCGAGCTTGGACGGGTCCCACAGCTCGAATCCCTCGACGGTGCCGTTCTTGACGTACTTGCGCATGTCGTTGGGGGTGCCGAGGCCGGTCAGCTTGACCTTGCCCTTGTACTTGGAGCCGGAGAGGTACTGGGCGGCGGCCTTGATGCCGACGGTGGTCGGGGAGATGATCCCCTTCAGGTTCGGGTACTCCTGGAGCAGGCCCTGCGTCTGCTGGAAGGACTGCTGGGCGTCGTCATTGCCGTAGGCGACCTTGACGAGCTTGATGTTCTTGTACTTGGGGTCCTTCAGCTCGTCCTTCATGAAGTCGATCCAGGTGTTCTGGTTCGTCGCCGTCTGCGCGGCGGACAGGATCGCGATCTCGCCCTTGTAGCCGATCTGCTCGGCGAGCAGCTGGACCTCGGTGCGGCCCAGGTCCTCGGCGGAGGCCTGCGACACGAAGGCGTTGCGGCAGTCGGCCTTGGTGTCGGAGTCGTAGGTGACGACCTTGATGTCGTTCTTCATGGCCTGCTTGAGGGCGGTGCACAGGGCGCCCGGGTCCTGCGCGGACACGGCCATCGCGTTCACCTGCTGCTGGGTGAGCGTGTTGACGTAGGAGACCTGCCCTGCGGTGTCGGTGGCGCTGGACGGGCCGACCTCCTTGTACTTCGAGCCCAGGTCCGTCAGGGCCGCCTCGCCGCCCTTGTCGGCGGAGGTGAAGTAGGGGTTGTTGACCTGCTTGGGCAGGAAGCCGACGGTCAGGCCCTTCTTGGTGGCCGCGTTCGGGTCGGCCTTGGCGGTCGAGGCGGCCGAGGCGCCCTCGTCCTGCACGTCCTTCTTGGTGGTGCCGCCGCACGCGGTGAGCGCGAGGGCGAGGGAGGTGCCGGCGGCGAGGGCCGCGCAGGAACGGCGGAGGGATGACTTGCGCATGTCGGGTCCTTTGTGACGGAGGTGAACGGTTGCGCCCCTCAGGGGCGCGGGGAACTGCGCGACCAGCCACAGACGGCCCGCAGGTTTGGGGACGGCCTTTCCAGCGGAGCGTTTACGCGGCTCGGCGGCCGGCCCTCGCAACCGAGATCTGCCGTGCGACCCGGGGGCCGAGCACGGAGAGGACGAGGAGAACGCCGGTGACGACGATCTGGGACTGGGCGGAGACGTCCTGGAGGCTCATCACGTTCTGCAGGGCGCCGAGCAGGAAGACTCCCGCGATCGCACCGCCGAGCGTGCCCTTGCCGCCGTCGAAGTCGATGCCGCCCAGTAGGACGGCTGCCACGACGGAGAGTTCGAGCCCGGTGGCGTTGTCGTAGCGGGCGCTGGCGTAGTGCAGGGCCCAGAAGATGCCGGTGAGGGAGGCCATCAGGCCCGTCACCGTGAACAGGATCAGCTTCTGGCGCTTGACCCGGATGCCCGCGAACCGCGCCGCCTCCTCGCTCGCGCCGGTCGCGAACACCGACCGTCCGAACGGCGTGGCGTGCAGGACGACCACGGCGATCGCGAGCAGGACGAGGAAGGGCAGGAAGGCCTGCGGGATGAACGTGTCCCCGACCCGGCCCGCCGCGAAGTCCAGGTACTGGGTGGGGAAGTCGGTGACCGCGTCGGAGCCGAGCACGATCTGTGCGATGCCCCGGTAGGCGGCGAGGGTGCCGATGGTGACGGCGAGGGAGGGCAGGCCCAGCCGGGTGACGAGCAGACCGTTGACCAGTCCGCACGCCACTCCGAGCAGCAGGCAGATCGGGATGATCACCTCGATCGTCAGACCTTGGTTCCACAGGGCGCCCATGACCGCGCCGGACAGACCCGCGGTGGAGGCGACGGAGAGGTCGATCTCGCCGGAGACCACGAGCATGGTCATCGGCAGGGCGATCAGCGCGATCGGCAGGGTGTTGCCGATCAGGAAGGACAGGTTGAGGGCGTTGCCGAAGCCGTCGACCGTACCGAAGGACAGCAGGAGCACGACGATGAGCAGCGCACCGACGACCGTGTCCCAGCGGATCGCACGCGTCAGGGAGTCAGGCATGGCGGGCGTTCCTCTTCTTCAGGGCGGAGGCCACGCGCAGCGCGACGATCCGGTCGACCGCGATGGCGAGGATGAGCAGGATGCCGTTGATGGCGAGCACCCAGACCGAGCTGACGCCGAGGGCGGGCAGCACACTGTTGATGGAGGTCAGCAGCAGGGCGCCGAGAGCCGCGCCGTAGACGCTGCCGGAGCCGCCGGTGAAGACGACACCGCCGACCACGACCGCGCTGACGACGGTCAGTTCGTAGCCGGTTCCGGTGCCCGAGTCGACGTTGCCGAACCGGGCCAGGTACAGGGCGCCGGCGAGACCGGCGAGGCCGCCGCAGAAGGTGTACGCGGCCAGGATCCGCTTGCGCACCGGGATGCCGGCGAGCCGTGCGGCCTCGGGGTTGGAGCCGAGCGCGTACAGCTCGCGTCCGCTGCCGAAGTGCTTGAGGTAGTAGGCGGTGGCGATGAGGACCGCCAGCGCGATCAGGGCCAGGTAGGGCACCGCGGAGATGCCGCCGGAGCCGAAGTTCACGAAGCTGTCCGGGAGGTCGGCCGCCGTGATCTGGCGGGAGCCGACCCAGATGGAGTCGATGCCCCGGATGATGTAGAGCGTGCCGAGGGTGACCACGAGCGCGGGCACCTGGCCGAGGCTGACGAGGAGGCCGTTGAGCAGGCCGAAGCCGATGCCGAACAGGACCGCGAGCCCGATCGCCACGACGGGGTTCCCGCCGCCCTGGAGGTAGTTGCCGGCGGCGAAGGCGCTGATCCCGAGGGTGGAGCCGACCGAGAGGTCGACGTTCCTCGTGATGACGACCAGCGACTGGCCGGTGGCGACCAGGACCAGGATGGTGGCGTTCAGCAGCAGGTCCTTGATGCCCTGCTCGGTGAGGAAGTCGCTGTTCCCGATCTGGGTGACGACGATCATCACCAGGAAGACGAGCAGGATGGCGAGTTCGCGCATCTTGAAGACGCGGTCGACGAGCCGGGTGGCACCGGCCTTCGGCACCTCGGCGGGAGGGGCCTGCTGGGGGGTGGTGACCGTCATGCGGCGGCCCTCCCGGTGGCTGCGGCCATCACGGTTTCCTCGGTGGCGTCGGAGCGCGGGATCTCGGCGGTGAGGCGGCCCTCGTGCATCACGAGCACGCGGTCGGCCATGCCGAGGATCTCGGGCAGGTCGGAGGAGATCATCAGGATGGCCACCCCGTCGGCGGCCAGTTCGCTGAGCAGCCGGTGCACCTCGGCCTTGGTGCCGACGTCGATGCCGCGGGTCGGCTCGTCGACGATGAGCACCTTGGGGCCGGTGGCCAGCCACTTGGCGAGGACGACCTTCTGTTGGTTGCCGCCCGACAGGGTGTTGACGGTGTCGGCGATCCGGGCGTACTTCACCTGGAGCTTGACGGCCCAGTCGAGGGAACGGCTGCGTTCGGCACCGCGGTCCATGAGGCCCGCCTTGACGGTCGTACGGAGTCCGGTGAGGCCGATGTTGCGCTCGATGGACATGTCCATCACGAGGCCCTGGGCACGCCGGTCCTCGGGGACCAGGGCGAGTCCTGCGGCCATCGCGGTGGAGGGGGCGCCGTTGACGAGGGTCTTGCCGTCCACGGAAACCTGTCCGGCGTCCCAGCGGTCGATGCCGAAAACGGCTCGGGCGACTTCGGTACGGCCCGCTCCGACGAGCCCGGCGAGGCCGACGATCTCGCCCTTCCTGACCTCGAAGGAGACGTCGGTGAAGACGCCCTCGCGGGTCAGCCTGCTCACCGTGAGCGCGACCTCTCCGGCGCGTACGTCCTGCTTGGGGTACAGCTCGTCGAGGTCGCGGCCGACCATACGGCGGACGAGATCGTCCTCGGTCATGCCCTCGATCGGCTCGCTGGCGATCCAGGCGCCGTCGCGCAGGGTGGTGACCCGCTGGCAGATCCGGAAGATCTCCTCCAGGCGGTGCGAGATGAACAGGACGGCGGCGCCCTGCTCACGCAGCGCCTTGACGACGCCGAAGAGGCGGGCCACCTCGCTGCCGGTGAGGGCGGCGGTCGGCTCGTCCATGATCAGGACCCGGGCCTCGAAGGACAGCGCCTTGGCGATCTCGACGATCTGCTGGTCGGCGATGGACAGGCCGCGCGCCGGGCGGTCGGGGTCGAGCTCGACCCCGAGACGCTGCATCAGAGCCAGGGTCGCGGCGTGCGTGGCCTTGTGGTCGATCCGGCCGAGGGCGCGCCGGGGCTGGCGGCCCATGAAGATGTTCTCGGCGATCGACAGGTCGGGAAAGAGCGTGGGCTCCTGGTAGATCACGGCGATGCCGGCGTCGCGGGCGTCACCGGGACCGTGGAAGAGGACCGGCTCGCCGTCGAGCACTACCTGGCCGCTGTCCGGCCGGTGCACTCCCGCGAGGGTCTTGATGAGGGTCGACTTGCCCGCGCCGTTCTCGCCGGCGAGGGCGTGTACCTCCCCGGGAAACAGCTCCAGGGAGACGTCCCGCAGGGCGCGAACCGCGCCGAAGGACTTCGAAATGTCCCTGAGCGCGAGAACCGGGGCCGGACCCGTGGTGGACGGGTGGGTCATTGGGGGCTCCTCGACGACGCCGGCGGGACGACCCTTACGGCGTCGTGAAAGGTTTCAACTTGGTTGCCGGGACGTTAGACACGGAGCGCATGTCACGTCAATGGGTTCGTGTCGAAAATGTTTCGATGGACTCAGGTCACGGCGGGGTCACGGGCAACAGCCTTGGCCGCAGGGGTTGACACCCCTTCGAGGTCCCCATACTTTCGCCTCTTGAATCGTTTCACAGTGAAGCTGTTCTCAAGCCCTTCGGACCCGACGTCACAGGAGCCCTCAAGTGACCGAGCTCGCCGCGGTGAAGGCCGCTCTCAAGACCCAGGCAGTCGAGACGCCGTCGTGGGCGTACGGGAACTCCGGAACCCGCTTCAAGGTCTTCGCCCAGCAGGGCGTACCGCGTACTCCGCAGGAGAAGCTGGAGGACGCGGCGCAGGTCCACGCGTTCACCGGGGTGGCCCCGACCGTCGCCCTGCACATCCCCTGGGACAAGGTCGAGGACTACGCCGCGCTGGCGAAGTTCGCCGAGGAGCGGGGCGTGAAGCTGGGCGCCATCAACTCCAACACGTTCCAGGACGACGACTACAAGCTGGGCAGCATCTGTCATCCGGACGCCTCTGTGCGACGGAAGGCTCTTGATCACCTGCTCGAGTGCGTCGACATCATGGACGCGACCGGGTCCCAGGACCTGAAGCTGTGGTTCGCCGATGGCACGAACTATCCCGGTCAGGATGATCTGCGGGCTCGGCAGGACCGGCTGTCCGAAGGCCTCTCCGAGGTGTACGACCGTCTGGGTGACGGGCAGCGGATGCTGCTCGAGTACAAGTTCTTCGAGCCGGCCTTCTACGCGACGGACGTGCCGGACTGGGGGACGGCGTACGCGCACTGTCTGAAGCTCGGTCCCAAGGCGCAGGTCGTCGTCGACACCGGGCACCACGCTCCCGGCACGAACATCGAGTTCATCGTCGCCACGCTGCTGCGGGAGGGGAAGCTCGGGGGGTTCGACTTCAACTCGCGGTTCTACGCCGACGACGACCTCATGGTGGGGGCGGCCGATCCGTTCCAGCTGTTCCGGATCATGTACGAGGTCATCCGTGGCGGTGGGTATACGCCCGACGTCGCCTTCATGCTCGACCAGTGCCACAACATCGAGGCGAAGATTCCGGCGATCATCCGGTCGGTGATGAACGTCCAGGAAGCGACCGCCAAGGCGCTCCTGGTCGACCGGGACGCGCTTGGCGTGGCTCAGCGCGAGGGTGACGTTCTTGAGGCCAACGCCGTGCTGATGGATGCCTACAACACGGATGCGCGGCCGCTTCTTGCGGAGGTCCGTGAGGAGATGGGGCTGGACGCCAACCCCATGGCTGCGTATCGGCGATCCGGGTGGGCCGAGAAGATCGTGGCCGAGCGGGTTGGTGGGGAGCAGGCCGGGTGGGGGGCGTAAGCGTCTGCCGGGATCTGTGTCGTTGCGGGGGGCGGGCCGTATGTGGCTGGTCGCGCAGTTCCCCGCGCCCCTAGGTAGGAACACCCCCCTCTCTCAAGAAGGAACGAACGTTCATGGCAATCCACCCAGAAGCCGCCGCTCTCCTCGCCCGGTCCCGTCGGCTTGGCTCTGATCCCCGTAACACCAACTACGCCGGCGGCAACGCGTCCGCCAAGGGGACCGACACCGATCCCGTCACCGGTGGTGATGTCGAGCTGATGTGGGTCAAGGGGTCCGGGGGTGACCTCGGGACGCTCACCGAGGCGGGGCTGGCCGTGTTGCGGCTGGACCGGATGCGGGCGCTCGTCGACGTGTACCCGGGTGTCGAGCGCGAGGACGAGATGGTCGCCGCGTTCGACTACTGCCTGCACGGCAAGGGCGGAGCGGCTCCGTCCATCGACACCGCCATGCACGGGCTGGTCGAGGCCGCCCATGTCGATCATCTGCACCCGGACTCCGGTATCGCGCTGGCCTGTGCCGCCGACGGGGAGAAGCTGACCGCCGAGTGCTTCGGCGACACCGTCGCCTGGGTGCCGTGGCGGCGGCCCGGTTTCCAGCTGGGGCTGGACATCGCCGCCATCAAGGCCGCCAATCCGCAGGCGATCGGTGTCGTCCTCGGCGGCCACGGGATCACCGCCTGGGGTGACACCGCCGAGGAGTGCGAGCGGAACTCCCTGCACATCATCCGGACCGCCGAGAAGTTCCTGGAGGAGCACGGCAGGGCCGAACCCTTCGGGCCCCTCATCGAGGGCTACGGCGCCCTTCCCGAGGCCGACCGGCGGGAGCGGGCGGCCGCCCTCGCGCCGTATGTCCGCGCCGTCGCCTCCCAGGACAAGCCGCAGGTCGGGCACTTCAACGACTCCGAGGCCGTCCTTGAGTTCCTGGCCCGCGCCGAGCACCCCCGGCTCGCCGCGCTCGGAACCTCCTGCCCCGATCACTTCCTGCGGACCAAGGTGCGGCCGCTCGTCCTGGACCTGCCGCCGACCGTCCCGCTGGAGGAGGCCATCGCGCGGCTCGACGTCCTGCACGCCGAGTACCGCGAGGCGTACGCCGCCTACTATCAGCGGCACGCGCTGCCCGACTCCCCCGCCATGCGCGGCGCCGACCCGGCGATCGTGCTCATCCCCGGTGTCGGCATGTTCTCCTTCGGCAAGGACAAGCAGACCGCCCGGGTCGCGGGTGAGTTCTACGTCAACGCGATCAACGTGATGCGGGGCGCCGAGGCCGTCTCGGCGTACGCGCCCATCGAGGAGTCCGAGAAGTTCCGCATCGAGTACTGGGCCCTCGAGGAGGCCAAGCTCCAGCGGATGCCGAAGCCCAAGCCGCTCGCGACGCGCGTGGCGCTGGTGACGGGCGCCGGCAGCGGTATCGGCAAGGCCATCGCGCAGCGTCTGGTCGCCGAGGGGGCCTGTGTCGTCGTCGCGGACCTCAACGCCGAGAACGCCTCCGCGGTCGCCGAGGAGCTCGGCGGGCCCGACAAGGCCGTCGCCGTCACCGTCGACGTCACGTCCGAGGAGCAGATCGCCGCGTCGTTCCGCGCCGCGGTGCTGGCCTTCGGCGGGGTGGACCTCGTCGTGAACAACGCGGGCATCTCCATCTCCAAGCCGCTCCTGGAGACCTCCGCCAAGGACTGGGACCTCCAGCACGACATCATGGCGCGCGGTTCCTTCCTGGTGTCGCGCGAGGCGGCCCGGGTGATGATCGCGCAGAAGCTGGGCGGCGACATCGTCTACATCGCCTCCAAGAACGCCGTCTTCGCCGGGCCCAACAACATCGCCTACTCCGCCACCAAGGCCGACCAGGCCCACCAGGTGCGGCTGCTGGCCGCCGAGCTGGGCGAGCACGGCATCCGCGTCAACGGCGTCAACCCCGATGGTGTGGTGCGTGGCTCCGGCATCTTCGCCGGTGGGTGGGGCGCCAAGCGGGCCGCCGTGTACGGCGTGGAGGAGGAGAAGCTGGGCGAGTTCTACGCGCAGCGGACCATCCTCAAGCGCGAGGTGCTCCCCGAGCATGTCGCCAATGCCGTCTTCGCCCTGACCGGTGGGGAGTTGACCCACACCACCGGTCTGCACGTCCCCGTCGACGCCGGCGTCGCGGCCGCCTTCCTGCGATGAGCGCGTCCGTGAAGTCGTACGCCGCGGTCGACCTCGGCGCGTCCAGCGGACGTGTCATGGTCGGCCGCGTCGGCCCCGACAGCCTGGAGCTGACCGAGGCACACCGGTTCGTGAACCGGCCGGTGCGGGTCCCGGAGGGCCTGCGCTGGGACATCCTCTCGCTGTACGGGGGTGTCCTGGACGGGCTGCGGGCCGCCGGTGCCCACTGCGGTGGAGGACTCGACTCCGTCGGCATCGACAGCTGGGCCGTGGACTACGGGCTGCTGGACGCCGGCGGGGCGCTGCTCGGCAACCCGGTGCACTACCGGGACTCCCGTACCGAAGGGGTCGCGCAGAAGGTGTGGGCGACCGTGCCCGCGCCGGAGCTCTACGCGGCGACCGGGCTCCAGTACGCGCCGTTCAACACGCTGTACCAGCTCGTGGCCGACCGACTCGTGGGCGCGCGGCGCCTGTTGCTCATCCCCGACCTGCTCACCTACTGGCTGACCGGCGAGCAGGGCACCGAGCTGACCAACGCCTCGACCACCCAGCTGATCGATCCCCGGACCCGGGCGTGGTCGTACGACATCGCCGAGCGGGTCGGGATCGACCTGGAGCTGTTCGCGCCGCTCCGGCAGCCGGGTGATCCGGCCGGGCTGCTGCGGCCCGGGGTTCTGGAGGAGACCGGACTGCGCGGGCCCGTGCCCGTGACGGCCGTCGGGTCGCACGACACCGCCTCCGCGGTGGCCGCCGTGCCCGCGTCCGGCGAGCGGTTCGCCTACATCTGCACCGGCACCTGGTCCCTCGCGGGCTTGGAGCTCGACGCTCCGGTGCTGACCGAGGAGAGCCGGGCCGCCAACTTCACCAACGAGCTGGGGCTCGACGGCACGGTCCGGTATCTGCGGAACATCATGGGGCTGTGGCTGCTCCAGGAGTGCGTACGGGCCTGGGGCGACCCGGACCTGGGCGAGCTGCTGCTGGAGGCGGCCAAGGTGCCGGCGCTGCGGTCGGTGGTGGACGCGGGGGACGCGGTGTTCCTCGCGCCGGGCCGAATGCCGGAGCGGATCGCCGAGGCGTGCCGTGCCTCGGGGCAGCCGGTGCCCGTCTCCCCCGCCGAGGTCACGCGCTGCATCCTCGACTCGCTCGCTCTGGCCCACCGCAAGGCCGTCGACGACGCGCAGCGGCTGGCGGGCCATCCCGTCGACGTCGTACACGTCGTCGGCGGCGGGACCCGCAACGCCCTGCTGTGCCAGCTGACCGCCGACGCCTGCGGGCTGCCGGTGGTGGCGGGGCCGACCGAGGCGGCCGCGCTCGGCAACGTCCTGGTCCAGGCGCGGACGCACGGCCTCGTGGGTGACCTCGCGGGCGGGCGCGAGCTGCTCAACCGGACCCAGCCGCTCACACGGTACGAACCGCGGGGCGACGCCGCGCGCTGGCGCGAGGCACAGGCCCGGCTCGCCGGGGACTGACCGGGGTCTCCCCCGGACTTGAACGCCGGACTACGCTTCACTCATCCGATGATCGACCACAAGGAGCCGCGATGCGTGTCGCCCTGTTCCTGACCTGTGTCAATGACACGCTCTATCCGGACACCGGGCGCGCCGTGGTGAAACTGCTGACCAGGCTGGGCGTCGACGTCGACTTCCCGATGTCCCAGACCTGCTGCGGGCAGGCGCACTACAACACCGGCTACCGGCATGAGGCGGAACCGCTGGTCCGGCATTTCTCCGATGTCTTCCGGGACTACGAGGCGATCGTGACGCCGTCCGGGTCGTGCGGGGCGATGGTGCGGGAGCTGTATCCGCGGATGGGTGAGCGGGCCCGGGCCGAGGGGCGCGGGGAAAGCCTCGCGACCACTCTCGCGCCGGTGGTGCCGAAGACCTACGAGCTGACGGAGTTCCTGGTGGACGTGCTGGGGGTGACGGACGTCGGGGCGTACTACCCGCACACGGTGACGTACCACCCGACCTGTCACGGACTGCGGAGCCTCGGGCTCGGGGACCGGCCCCTGCGGCTGCTCCAGGCAGTCAAGGGGCTTGAACTCAAGGAGCTTCCGGGCGCCGACGAGTGCTGCGGCTTCGGGGGCACCTTCGCGCTGAAGAACGCCGACGTCTCGGCGGCGATGGGCGCGGACAAGGTGCGCAACGCCGAGTCGACGGGCGCGGAGGTGCTGTGCGCCGCCGACAACTCGTGCCTCATGCACATCGGGGGCACCATGGGCCGGCTGGAGTCGGCCATGCGGCCGGTGCACATCGCGGAGATCCTGGCGAGCACGGAGGAGGAACCGGCCGTATGAGCGGAACGTTCGTAGGAATGCCGGCCTTTCCCAAAGCCGCGCACGAGGCGGTCAACAACCAAACGCTGCGCGGCAATCTGCGCCACGCCACACACACGATCCGCGCCAAGCGGGAGAAGGCCGTCGCCGAGGTCTCCGACTGGGCCCAGCTGCGCGAGGCGGGCAAGCAGATCAAGGACCACACGCTGCGTCATCTCGACCGCTATCTCGTGCAGTTGGAGGAGTCGGTCACGGCGGCGGGCGGCACCGTCCACTGGGCCGCCGACGCCGACGAGGCCAACGAGATCGTGACCAGGCTCGTCAAGATGACCGGCGAGTCCGAGGTCGTCAAGGTCAAGTCCATGGCCACGCAGGAGATCGGGCTCAACGAGGCCCTGGAGGCCGCGGGCATCCGGGCCTACGAGACCGATCTCGCCGAGCTGATCGTGCAGTTGGGCAAGGACCGGCCCTCGCACATCCTCGTCCCGGCCATCCACCGCAACCGGGGCGAGATCCGGGACATCTTCGAGCGGGAGATGAGCGAGTGGGGCCGCCCGGCCCCCGAGGGCCTCACCGACACGCCCGCCGAACTGGCGGAGGCCGCACGGCTGCACCTGCGGGAGAAGTTCCTGCGCGCCAAGGTCGGCATCTCCGGCGCCAACTTCATGGTCGCCGACACCGGCACCCTGGTGGTCGTGGAGTCCGAGGGCAACGGCCGGATGTGTCTGACCCTGCCCGAGACGCTGATCTCGGTCGTCGGCATCGAGAAGATCGTGCCGAGCTGGCAGGACCTGGAGGTCTTCCTCCAGACGCTCCCGCGCTCCTCGACCGCCGAGCGCATGAACCCGTACACGTCCACGTGGACCGGCACCACCGACGAGGACGGGCCGCAGAACTTCCATCTGGTGCTGCTCGACAACGGGCGCTCCGACACCCTCGCCGACGAGGTCGGCCGCCAGGCCCTGCGCTGCATCCGCTGCTCCGCGTGCCTGAACGTCTGCCCGGTGTACGAGCGGGCCGGCGGCCACGCCTACGGCTCGGTCTACCCCGGCCCGATCGGCGCGATCCTCAGCCCCCAACTCCGGGGTACGGCAAGCGAGATCGACGCCTCGCTGCCGTATGCGTCGAGTCTCTGCGGGGCCTGCTACGAGGTCTGCCCGGTCGCCATCGACATCCCCGAGGTGCTGGTGCATCTGCGGGAGCGGATCGTGGAGGGCGGGCCGGTGACCCGCGAGGGCAACAAGGTGGTGCTCAAGCCCGCCAAGGGACACGCGGCCGAGCGGGCGGCGATGCGGGCGGCCCGCTGGGCGTTCGCCCACCCGGGCGCCCTGCGCACCAGCCAGCGGCTGGCCTCACGCACCCGGCGCCTGCATCCGCGCACTCTGCCGGGTCCCGGCAAGGCGTGGAGCGGCACCCGGGATCTGCCTGCCGTGCCCGCGGAACCCTTCCGCGACTGGTGGCAGCGCACAGGCGGCGGCAAGGAGGGCGGCAAGTGAGCAGCAGGGAACGGATCCTGGGCCGGGTGCGGCGCGCGCTGGCCGATGCCCCGAGCGAGGACACCCCGATCGAGCGCGCGTATCTGCGCGAGCACGGTGACCGGAGCGTCGAGGAGACGGTGGAACTGCTGGCCGAGAACCTCGCCGACTACCGGGCGATCGTGCACCGCTGCACGGCGGCCGACCTGCCGGCGACGCTCGCCGGGATGCTGGCGGCGCGGGGTTCGAAGACGGTCCTCGTACCGCCCGGGCTGGAGCGGTCGTGGCTGGCGGAGGCCGACACCGAGCAGGTCCCGGACCTGGTCGAGACCACCCCGCACGAGCTGGACCGGATCGACAGCGTGGTCACGGCGTGCGCGGTGGCCGTCGCCGAGACCGGCACCATCGTGCTGGACGGCGGCCCGGACCAGGGCCGCCGCCGCATCACCCTCGTCCCGGACCATCACATCTGTGTCGTACGGGTCCCCGACCAGGTCGTCTCCTCCGTGCCGCAGGCCCTCGAACGCCTCGACCCGGTAAGCCCGTTGACCTGGATCTCGGGCCCCTCGGCGACCAGTGACATCGAACTGGACCGGGTCGAGGGGGTGCACGGTCCGCGCACCCTCGAGGTGGTGCTGGTGGACACTCAGGTGAGCGCTGAGGTCAACTCGTAGCGCCCGGAGGGGAGTTCGAAGGACGCCGTGCCGTCCTCGAAGCCCAGGTACGTCACCCCCTTGACGCGTGACAGGGGTGTGCGGCTCTCGCGCACGGAGTCGGGGTCGCTCGTGGGGATGTGCAGGGTCGCGGTGCTGTTGGCGGGCACCGCGACCCGGTGCCCGAACTCGCTCTCCCGCACCGCCCATGCGCTGACGATCTCGCCGTACGGCGACCGGTACGAGCCGGAGACCCGGGTGATCCTGCCGGTCGGGTCGAGGTGGGGCCGCAGGTGGAAGTGCTTGAAGCCCGGGTGGGCCGGGTCCCTGGCGATGCCGGCCATGCTCTCGTACATCCATTCCATGATCGCGCCGTAGGAGTAGTGGTTGAACGAGTTCATCTCGACTGGCCCGAAGCCGTCCTCCTCGGAGTACGAGTTCCAACGCTCCCAGACCGTCGTCGCGCCGTTCTTCACCGAGTACAGCCAGGACGGCATCGCGTCCTGGTGCAACACCTTGTACGCGAGCTCCACCTGGCCCTCCTGGGTGAGGACGGGGGCCAGGACGTTCACGCCGAGGAAGCCGACGGAGAGGGTGTTCTCGGCGTATCCGACACGGGTGCTGTCGGGGTGGGCGGCCTTGTAGGCGGCGCTGTTGCCGATGTTCTGGACGAGGAGCTCGACGACGGCGCGCCGCTGGTCCTCGGTGTCGTACAGGCCGAGTTTGAGGACCCAGAGCAGCGCGGTCTGGCTGTCGTCCTCGGTCCGGGTGGGGCTGCCGCCCGGGGTCCACGGCGGCGGGGAGCCGAGGCTGGAACGCACGGTGAGGCGGCCGCCCTCGGTGCTCAGGTACTTGGTGATGAACGCCCGCTTGATGTGGGAGAAGAGCTCCTCGTAGGCGTGGGCCTCGCCGGAGCGGCCGGTGGCGCGGGCCATGTCCGCCATGAGCCGGGCGCTGTAGCCGTAGTAGACGTCGCTGATGAGCTGGGTGCTGGTCACCTGGAACGCCAGCCAGTCGCCGAAGATCGCGCCCTGTCCGGCGTAGGTGTCTCCGGTGCGCGCTCGGATCCAGTCCATGTAGGCCGTCATCGCGTCCCAGCTGCGGTCGACGAGGGTGGTGTCGCCGCTCATCTGCCACACGGTCCAGGGGACGACTACCCCGCAGTCCGCCCAACCGCTCGCCGGGACCGGCTCGTTGAACCGGGCGCCGGGCGCGATCCAGGTGAACTGGGCGCCGTCCGCGCCATAGGTGCGCTGCGAGTCGATCAGGATGTCCTGGAAGTGGCTCAGGAAAGCGACCGCGTCGGTGTTGTAGAGGCCGGTCTGGGCGAAGAGCTGGGTGTCACCGGTCCAGCCGCAGCGTTCGTCGCGCTGCGGGCAGTCGGTGGGCACCCAGAGGTAGTTGCCGCGCTGGCCCCAACGGACATTGCTGATCAGCTGGTTGACGTCGGCGTCGTCCGTTTCGACGGTGCCGATGTCGCGGAGGGCGGAGGTGGCGACCCTGCCGGTCAGTTCGGTGAGGGTGACGGTGGCGGTCGTGGTGACGGAGACGTAGCGGAAGCCGTAGAAGGTCAGGGAGTCCTGGTGGGTCTCGCCCTTCGGGTCGCCCTTGAGGATGTACGTGCTGGTGGCCTTGGCGGTACGGAGGTTGGCCCGGTAGACGGAACCCTCCGGGCCGTCCGCTCCCGCGCCGGCGTCGTTGAGCATCTCTCCCGGCGCGAAGGCCACTTCGGCGCCCGCGGGACCGCGGAGGGTGTAGCGGGGGACGCCGACCAGGTTCTGGCCGAGGTCGATCACGGCGGTGTCGCCGGGGTGCAGGGTGGTGTGGGCGGTGGCGGCCAGGGTGGGATCGGTGACCGTGCGGGCGGGGTCGGGGACGAATGCGCCGCCGCCGGTGTAGACGGTGATCGACCGCGGCCTGCGGTCCCATGCGGGCATCAGCCGGGCCGACTCGCCGGGGTAGGCGACCAGGCGGGACTCGGGGAACCGGGTGGTGAAGTCGTGCTCCTGGACGCCGGACCAGGTAGAGGCGTCGAAGCCGCTGGCGGTCCAGCCGGGCAGTTCCCTGCGGGCGTCGTAGGTCTGGCCGTCGTAGATGTCGTCGGCGCGGTAGGGGCCGGTGTCCGTGGCCCTCCAGTCGTCGCCGGGCGCGGTCACGACGGTCTGGGTCGAGCCGTCCTCATAACGGATCAGGAGCTTGGCCTTGAGCGCGAGGCGGTCGCCGTCCTCGGAGTAGTAGACGCTGTTGGCGGAGACGCGGCCGTTGAACCAGCCGTTGCCCAGCACAGCCGCGAGGGTGACCTGCGGCTTCCCCACCACCAGACCCGTCACGTCGTAGGTGAAGTAGCTGACGGTGGTGTCGTAGTTGGTCCAGCCGGGAGTGAGGAGTTCGTGGGTGGTGGAGCCGTCCTGGGGCACGGTGACCCGGCTGCCGTTGACGTAGGCGTCGTACACGCCGAGCGCGGAGATGTGGAGCCGGGCCTCGCGTACGCGGCCGGCTTTCAGGTCCGTCTGCCTTCTCAGGAGCGGCGAGCCTTCGCTGTTCGGCGCCTTGCCCGCCATGCTGATCCACTTCGCGCCGTCCCAGCCGGTCACGCCGTCGGTGCTGAGCAGGCCGGTCTCGAAGCGCGCGGTCGGGGCCTCGGGGAGCCTGCGGTCGTTCTCGTCCCAGACCTGGACCGTCCAGTGGTAGCGGGTCGAGGCGCGCAGCCCGGGGCCCGCGTAGCGCACGGCCACCGAGTCCGCCGAGTCGACCCGGCCGCTGTCCCAGACGTCCACGCGGCCGTCGGCCAGGCGGTCGGGGGTGGACGCGACCAGGAGGCGGTACGCCGTCTGACGCCGGCCACGGACCCGGGACACGGTGCGCCAGCCGAATCTCGGGCGGGCCGCGTCCACGCCGAGCGGATTGGTGCGGTGCTCCACCGTGAGGCCCTCCACGGCGGTACGGTCGGCGGCCGGGTTGGTGCTGTCGACTCCGTCGGTCATGCCGTTGTCCCTTCGGCTGTTCGGAGTTGTATCAATTTCTGCTGCACAGCCGGGGTGACCTCAGCAGTAGACGATCGGACACCCCCGCCGCAGCGAGTGCTGGGCGGCGCGCAGATAGAGCGCCACATAGAACGCGGCGTCCAGGTCCTCGCCCCACGGTCCGGGCCGGGTGGCCGCGACCCGCTTCGCCTCGCCGTCGAGGAACCACGTGGTGAGGTCGAGGTTGTCGCAGGCTTCGGGTATCTCGTCGACGGGCAGGCGCACGGCCTCGGCCAGCCGTCGCGCGAGACCGAGGATCTGCGGGGCTCCGGCGATCACCGTGGTGTCCGAATAGGAGGACTCGACGGGCAGTTCGACCTCCACGTCGAGCGAAACCGGCACCAGCACCGACCAGTCGAGGAGGGCCTCAGGCTCGGAGATCGCCAGATGGTCACGCGCCAGCCGCACGAGGCCGTCCATGGACGGCACCAGCTTCTCCTCGAACTGCAGCCCCGACCCACGGACGAACTCCGTTTCCTCGGGCACGGACCCGTACGGCGGCAGCCCCCGGCGGCGCAGTTCCTCGTTCAGCCCCGCGGCGACGGCCCCCCGGCCCTCCTCCTCGTCCGCGTCGAACCACTCCCGCGCACCCACGCTCACCAGATAGATCCCCATGCCCAAAAACGTACAGCGCCCCACTGACAACGCAGGCCACCGCAGGCCTTCGAGGGTCACGGAGCGGTCAGCAGGAGCGTCGGCAGGGTGTCCTCCAGAATCCGCTCGCGCGGCAGCGTGAGGCCGAAGTGCCGCTGAACGACCTCCAGGCAGGCCCTGTGCACGGTACGGCGGTCCAGGTCGTCGTCGGGCAGTCCGGCGGCGGTGAGCCGCTCCTGGACGGCGGCGACCACCTCGGGGTCGCCCTCGGGACTGCCGTGCGCCCAGCTGCCGTCGAGGTGCAGGTTGAACTCGCACATCAGGTTCTCGTCGTGGCGGTAGGTGAAACGCGGCGGCACCGGCTTGCCGTTCTCCTCCTCGTACTCCAGGTGGAAGACGTGCAGCCCGCCCCGGTCGACGGGTCGGCCGACGGAGCCGAACCTGCCCTGCCAGCCGCCGTACTTGATGACGTAGGACCATTCGTCGAGTTCGCCGTGGCGCAGGGCGATGCCCTCGCGGACTCCTCCGTAGAGGCCCTCCAGCAGGTCCTGCACCTGGCGGCTGGTCAACTCCCCGATGGGGCGGGGCCGGTATCGCCCCGGGGCCGTCTCGGCGATCCTTCTCGCCAGCGACTCCGACTCGAGGTCGGGGGCGATCACCACGCTGTAGCCGCCGTAGGCGATGGACTGGGGCTCGGCGAGCCAGGCTGTTCCGTCGGTCATGGCGATCAACCCTGCCGTATCCGCGCGGGGGTGTCACTGACTACACCCCGGAAGACGGGTTCTGTGCCCCATGTGTCCCGGCCCGCGGCTCCGTAGCTTCATGAGCGAGGCACACGGCGTGCCGGACGAAGGGGGACGACGATGTTTCGCACAGGCTCACGACGCACGCACGACACGGGACCCGCCGCCGAGGCGCTGCGGCTGGTGAAGGTCACCAGGACCTACGGCACCGACGACAGTGCCGTGACCGCCCTGGACGGGGTCACTCTGAGCCTCGCACGGGGCACCTTCACCGCGGTGATGGGGCCGTCGGGGTCCGGCAAGTCCACGCTGCTGCAGTGCGCGGCCGGTCTCGACCGGCCGGACAGCGGGATCGTGCGCGTGGACGGCACGGAACTGACGGGCGGCGGCGAGGCGGAGCTGACGAGGTTCCGGCGCGGGCGGGTCGGGTTCGTGTTCCAGCAGTACAACCTGCTGGAGACGCTGACGGTCGCGCAGAACACGGTGCTGCCGCTGAAGCTCGCGGGCCGAAAGGTCGACCGCAGGAGGGCGGAGGAGGTCCTCACCTCCGTCGGGCTCGGCGACCGCCTCGGCCATCGCCCCGACCAGCTCTCCGGCGGTCAGAGGCAGCGGGTCGCCATCGCCCGCGCGCTGGTCACGGACCCTCGGGTGATCTTCGCGGACGAGCCGACGGGCGCCCTGGACACCCGCAGCGCGCGGGATGTGCTGCGGCTGCTCCAGGAGGCGGTGCGGGTGCACGGCCGGACCGTGGTGATGGTGACCCACGACCCGGTCGCCGCCTCCTACGCCGACTCCATGGTGTTCCTGGCCGACGGCCGGATCGCGGGCCGGATGAACGCACCGACACCGGACGCGGTGGCCGAGCGCCTCGCGCACCTGGGCGACGACGTGACAGCGGGGGTGTGAGCGATGTTCATGCTGGCGATGCGGTCGATAGGGCAACGGCCCGGACGGTTCCTCGCGACACTGCTGGCCGCCTTCCTGGGCGCGGGGATCATCATGACGTTCAACTCGCTGTACGACACGGCGGGCCGGCCGGGCGTGGACCAGGTGAGCTCGGACACGCTGACCACGTCGGCGAGTGTCGTCGGCGGCTACGGCGCCCTCCTGGTGTTCTTCGCCGTGGCCTCGACGCTGACGGTCAACGTCCGCCAGCGGGCGGGTGAGTTGGAGCTGCTGCGCTGCTCGGGGGCGACTCCGGGGCAGATCAGGCGGATGGTCGTGGGTGAGGCCGTGGCCGTCGCCCTGATCGGTGCGGTGCTGGCCATCGGTCCGGCGATGCTCGGCGGACGGGCCCTGCTGAACGCCTTCCAGGACAGCGGGCAGGTCGCCGGCTCTGTCGACCACTCCTTCGGCCCCGTCGCGTTGCTGTCGGGTGTCGACATCACGCTGGTCGCCGCGGCGGGCGCCGCCTTCCTCGCCGTACGGCGGGCCACGCGCACCCGTCGACGGCGCGGCCGGGCGCGGACGGTCCTCGCGTACGCGGCTCTCGGCATCGGTGCCGTGTCGGTGACCTCCACCTTCGCCTTCTCCGCGACGGACGAGGCGCTCATGGCGACACCGGCGTACGGGGCGATCCTGCTGTCCGTGGGGTTCGCGCTGCTGGCGCCGCGGCTGCTGAAGGGTGTCCTGGACCGGTTGCCGCTGACCGGCTCGAGCGGCTGGCTGGCCGTGCGGAACCTGCGCCGGCGGGCGGACCACCTCTCCGGGATCCTGATGTCGCTGATCCTGTTCACGGCGGTGTCCGTCGCCACGCTCTACATGCAGGGTGTGGAGAGCGACGCCATGAGGGCCTCGGGCGCGGTCAGGACCGTCGACGCGAAGAACCTTCAGACACTGAACCTCACGGTCGTCGGCATCATCGTGGTGTTCGTCTGCGTGATGCTGGTCAACTCGCTGTACGCGGCGACGACCTACCGCGGACGGGAGTTCGGGCAGCAGCGCCTCGCCGGGGCGACGCCGGGGCAGGTGCTGGGCACGGTGGGCGTGGAAGGGCTGGTCCTCACGGCCGTCGGGCTGTGCTTCGGCACGGTGGCGGCGCTGGCCGGGATCATTCCGTTCACGGTGGTGCGCAGCGACTCGGTGCTGCCCCACCAGGGTCTCGGCATCTGGCTGGCGGTGGCGTCGATCGCGGCGGCCGCGACGATCGGGACCGGTCTGGTCACGGCCCGCAGGGTGCTGCGCACTCCGGCGGTGGAGGCGGTGGGGTCGGCGGCGTGAGGAGCACCGGTCAGGGGGCGTCGCTTCGGTGACGCCCCTTCTCGCTGCGCTCCGGCCGGGTCCACCTTCCCTCGGACCACGTGACAGAAGAGGTGAACAAGCGCTTAGATAGTTGACGAACACGAGTTCGCGCCACGCAGGAGGACCCGTTGCTGTTCACATCCGTCGACGACGTCTCCGCACGCCTCGCCGAGACCGGCTACCTCGCCTCGCCCGCGGTCGCGACCACCGTCTTCCTCGCCGACCGCCTCGGCAAGCCGCTCCTGGTCGAGGGCCCAGCCGGGGTCGGAAAGACGGAGCTGGCCAAAGCGGTGGCCGAGGTCGCGCGGGCCCGGCTGGTCCGTTTGCAGTGCTACGAGGGTGTGGACGAGTCCCGGGCGCTGTACGAGTGGAACCACGCCAAGCAGCTCCTGCGGATCAGCGCGGGGCGCGACGAGACCTGGGACGAGGCGCGCACGGACATCTTCAGCGAGGAGTTCCTGCTCTCCCGGCCCCTGCTCACGGCGATCCGCGGCGACGAGCCCACGGTGCTGCTGATCGACGAGACCGACAAGGCGGACGTCGAGGTCGAGGGCCTGCTCCTCGAGGTGCTCAGCGACTTCCAGGTCACGGTCCCCGAGCTCGGCACGATCACCGCGTCCCGCCGTCCCTTCGTCGTCCTCACCTCCAACGCCAGCCGCGAGCTGTCGGAGGCCCTGCGCCGCCGCTGTCTGTTCCTGCACATCGGGTTCCCCGAGGAGGAGCTGGAGCGGCGGATCGTACGGCTGCGGGTGCCGGACCTGGACGAGGCGCTGGCGAGGTCCGTGGTCCGGGTCGTGGGGGCGCTCAGGGCCATGGACCTGCGCAAGGTGCCCTCGGTCGCGGAGACCATCGACTGGGCGCGCACGCTGCTCGCGCTCGGCGCGGACCACCTCGACGAGACGGTCGTACGGGACAGTCTGGGTGTGCTGCTCAAGCATCAGGACGACATCCTCAAGGCGGGGGCCAAGCTCGACCTGGACGCGGTGTGAGCACCGCCGAGCGGCTCACCTCCCTCGTCGGCGCCCTGCGTGCGCACGGCGTCCGCATCGGGACGGGCGAGACCGTGGACGCGGCCCGGGCGGTGGCTGCGCTGGGTCTCGTGGACCGGGAGCTGCTGCGGGAGGGACTGGCGGCGACCCTGCTGCACGGCACGGCCCAGCGGCAGGTGTTCGACCCGGTCTTCGACCTGTACTTCCCCCGGGGCGTCGGCGCCCCCGAAGGGACCGCCGGGGACCGGGACGACCTGCGTGACCGCCTCGCCAAGGCCCTCGCCGCGAACGACGAGGCCCTGATGGCCCGGCTGGCGGTGGAGGCGGTCGACGGGTTCGGCGGATACGGCAACTCGCCCGCGTCGGACGGCTGGTCGTCGTACCAGGTCCTCGACCGGCTGCGCCCGCAGACGCTGCTCGCGCGTGTCCGCGACGACGTCCGGGGCCGGCAGGGCATGTCCGGGTTCACGGACCGGTTGCTGGAGGACGAGCTCCGGCGGCGCATCGAGGCGTTCCGCGCGCTGGTGGCGGCGGAGGCCCGGCGGCGGGTCGCCGAGCGGCGGGGCCGGGACGAGATCGCCCGGCGGGCGGTGGCCCCGACGACGGACCGGGTCGACTTCCTGTTCGCCGGGAAGGACCGGCTGGCCGAACTGCGGCGCACGGTGCAGCCGTTGGCCCGCAAGCTCGCCACCCGGCTCGCGGCCCGTCGGCGCCGTGCCGCGCGAGGCAGTATCGATCTACGGCGGACCCTGCGCGGTTCGTTGTCCACGGGCGGGGTGCCGATGAAACCGGTCCTGCGGCGACGCAGGCCGGCCCGGCCCGAACTGGTGCTGCTGTGCGACGTGTCGGGCTCGGTGTCGGGGTTCTCGGACTTCACGATGCTGCTGGTGCAGGCGCTGCACGATCAGTTCAGCAAGGTGCGGGTGTTCGCCTTCGTCAACCGGCTCGACGAGATCACCCGGCTCCTCGAACACGGCGCGGCCGACCCGGAGGGACTCGGCGCCCGTATCCGGGCCGAGGCCACGCTGACGGGGTGGCACGGCAGCAGCGACTACGGCGTGGCGGTCGGCGAGTTCGCGTCGCGGTACGGCGATGCGCTGAGCCCCCGCACGACGGTGTTCGTGCTCGGTGACGCCCGCACCAACATGAGCGACCCGAACCTGCCCGCCGTACGGGAGATCACCGAACGGGCGCGCCGCGTCTACTGGTTGAACCCGGAGGCGCGTGCGCAGTGGGGGACGGGCGACTCGGCGGCGTACGAGTACGCCGAGTCGGTGGAGATGCACGAGTGCCGCAATGTCCGGCAACTCAGCGCGCTGGTGGGACGACTGCTGCCGATCTGACCCGAGGGCGGTGCCGGCGAACTCACGGCCATGGCCGCGGCCGGCGACACGCCCCCCAGGACCGGCCGCGCCGGGCCCGAGCCCTGCGGCCCGGAAGAAGGCGGGCCGTCCCGCGCACGTGCACGTGGGTCAGGCCGCCAACTGCGGGTACAGCGCCGCGAGATCGGCGGCGAGTCCTGCCTTCACCTGCCGGGTCAGGTCGTCGGCGAGCACCTCGTAGGCGCCGGACTCGATGCCGTCGAGGGCCTGTACGGCCACGCTCTCGGGGGTGACCTTCGGGGCGTCGATCTTCGCGGTCAGGTCCGTGTCGACGTACCCGACATGCAGGCCGGTGACCTCGATGCCGCGCGGCTTCAGCTCCAGGCGCAGGGAGTTGGTCTGCGACCACAGGGCGGCCTTGGACGCGCTGTAGGAGCCGGCGATGCCGAGCCACGACAGCACCGAGTGGACGTTCAGGATGTGGCCGCCGCCGTTGCGCTCGATGATGGGGACGAAGGCCCGGGTGACGAGGAGCGGGCCGTAGAAGTTGGTCTCGAACTCGCGGCGGACGTCCTCCACGGGGGCGTCCAGGAAGCTCGCCTTCACGGACGCGCCGGCGTTGTTGATCAGCAGGGTGACGTCCTGGGCCTGTTCGGCGGCGGCCGCGACGGAGGCCTCGTCACTCACCTCGAGCGCCAGCGGGACGGCGTCGGGGTGCGTGACGGTCCGCGGGTCGCGGGCGGTGGCGTACACCTTCTTCGCGCCGCGCTCGTACAGGGCGGACACCAGGGCCCGGCCGATGCCGCGGCTGCCGCCCGTGACGAGGACGACGGAACCTTCGATGGTGGTCATGCGAGTCTCCAGAAACGTCGAGAAACCGATCGGTTTACCTACGCGGACAGAGTAGACCGATCAGTTTCCGATGGCAAGGCGAGGCCTAGAGGTCGAGCAGCCGGTGCCGGTCGCCGACGAGGTGCTCGTCCGGGTGCACGCGGCCTCGGTGAACGCCTATGACTGGACAGGAAAGATCGCCCCGGCCGTCGAGCGGAACTACCCGCTCAGCGAGGCGGCCGAGGCCATCCGGCATCTGGAGGTGGAGCACGCACGCGCGAAGGTCGTCGTCACGGTGTGAGAGGCGACGGTACGCAACGGGTGTGCCTCACTTGCCCTTCGCGTAGTCCTTCGCCATGTCGCCCGCGAAGTCGTAGACCACGCACTGCTCGTCGCCGACGACCCAGGCGTCGTGCCCGGGTGTCACCACGAAGATGTCGCCGGGGCCCAGTTCGCCCTCGCCGCCTTCGTCCATGGTGATGCGCATGCGGCCCTGGACGACATAGCCGTTGTGGTGGACCTGGCAGCTCTTGGTGCCGGCGATGGGTGCCACGGACTCGGACCAGCGCCAGCCCGGTTCGAAGGTGCCCACGGCGAAGTCCAGCCCGCTCATGTGGACCGCTTCGAGGTGGCCACGCGGGAAATCGCGGCGCTCGTCCGGCTTGTCGAGCGTCTTCACCTCAAACATGACGACTCTCCCTTCCGGCCGTGTTACGGCACGGCCGGGGCCGGTCTCCGTCTCCCGCCCTTCCCGGGCGGCGCCGGCGGCGGCCCAGCCCCACCACTCCATCGTCCGCCTGTCCAGTGCGGCCTGCCATTCGAGTGAGGACGCCCCAAAAGACCTCGCCCGCTCACGCGCCGCCCGCGCAGAGCCGCGCGAAGCGCTCCGCGTCGACATTTCCGCCGGAGACGATCACACCGATCCGGTCCGGGAGGGCGCTCATCCGGCCGCTGAGCAGGGCGGCCAGCGGGGTGGCGCCGCTCGGCTCGACGACGATCTTCAACCGCTCGAAGGCGAACCGCATGGCGCCGCGGATCTCGTCGTCGGAGACCAGCACGATCTCGTCGACCAGCCGTCGGTTGACCGAGAAGGTCAGCTCGCCCGGTGTGTGCAGGGCCTGTCCGTCGGCGATGGTCTTCGGTACCGCGATGCTGACACGCCGCCCCGCCTCCAGGGACCGCTTGGTGTCGTCGCCGGCCTCCGGTTCCACGCCGACCATGCGGATCCCCGGGTGCAGCCCCTTGGCGGCGGTCGCGCTCCCCGCCATCAGTCCGCCACCACCGATCGGCGTGAGCAGCGCGCCCAACTCGCCCGTCTCCTCCAGGAGTTCGAGGGCGGCCGTGCCCTGTCCCGCCATCACGTGCGGGTGTTCGTACGGGGGGATGAGTGCCAGGCCCCGCTCGGCTCCCAGGGCCTCGGCGATGGCCTCGCGGTCGCCGGTGTAGCGGTCGTACGTGACGACCTCGGCGCCGTAGCCCTCGGTGGCCGCCCGCTTGGAGGGTGGGGCGTCCTCGGGCATGACGATCACCGCGGTGGTGCCGAGCTCGCGGGCGGCCAGGGCGACGGCCTGGGCGTGGTTCCCCGAGGAGTAGGCGGCGATGCCCCGGGCCAGTTGCTCCGGGGTCAGCCGGGAGGCCGCGTTGTAGGCGCCGCGGAACTTGAAGGCGCCGACCCGCTGGAAGTTCTCGCACTTGAGGGAGACCTCGGCGCCGACCAGCGCGTCGAGGGTCCGTGAGCGCAGCACCGGTGTGCGGTGTGCGACGCCTTTGAGCCGGGTTGCCGCGTCCCGGACGTCGTCCAGGGTGACCGGCGGGGTGGTGGTCGTCACGAGTGCCCTCCAGTGTTCGCCTGTTTCCGGGACTGGGAGAGGTAGCTGTAGGCGGAGGCGCGCGAGATCCCGAGCCGTCCGGCCACCTGCTCGATCGCCCGCCGCACCGCGAACACGCCCCGTTCGTCCAGGCTGCGGAACAGGTCCAGGCGTCCGGTGCGGTCGAGCAGCGCCCACGACTGATGCCGGTGCGCGTCGAGCATGACGTCGACGACGGAGTCGATGTCGTCGCCGAAGGTGGTGACGGGAGGCTCCTCGGGCGCCGCGCCGATCCCGGCCAGGGCTCCCAGCAGGGCGTGGACCTCGCTCGCCGCGGTGACGTCGACATTGACGCACAACGCGCCGAAGACCGCGCCCGAGGAGTCCCGCAGCAGCATCGTCGACGACTTGACCAGCTTGCCGGCGTCGGTCCGGGTGACGTAGTTCAGCTCGTCGGCCGCCTCGTCGCCACGGGCGACCATGCGCATGCCGATCTCACTCATGGCCCCGCCGACCTTGCGCCCGGTCACCGAGCCGGCGATGGCCACCACGGAGTTCTCCGGTCTGCGGTAGTCGTGCAGCACGACCTCGCACACCGGCCCGAAGGTCGCCGCGATCCCGTCGACGACCGACGTGAGCGCGGCGATGATCGCGTCCCGCTCGGCCTCCATCGCGTCCTCCCACCTCCGACACTAGACTAGCAGTCCAGGCACTGGACCACCAGTCCAACCCATCTCCGCTCTCCATTCGTCCGGGGATCTTGACGGTCTGCATGTTACCGGTAACATCGGTGTCCATGTCCTCCACACTGGCGCCCGCGCGCGCTCCGGTCTTCAGCCCGGCCGCCGTGGTCGCCTCCTGCGTCGGCTTCGTGCTCATCGGCGCGCTCCAGGCGCTGTACGGCCCGGCGATCCCCGCGTTCCGCGAGGAGTTCGGGCTGTCTCCCTCGGGAGCCGGACTCGGTCTCAGCGCCCATTTCGTCGGCGGGGTCGCCGGGGTCCTGCTGTTCGACCGGCTCTTCGGCCGGATCGGCAACCGGCGGATCCTGGGCGCCTCGTACCTGCTGATGGCACTCGGCGCGGCGGGTTTCGCACTCGCGCCGAACTGGCCCACCGCCCTGGCCGCCGCGCTGCTCGCCGGTCTCGGCTTCGGCGGCATCGACTACGGCCTGAACCAGCTGTTCGCGGTCGGCTTCGGCCACCGTTCCACCGCGATGCTGAACATTCTCAACGCGCACTTCGGCGTGGGCGCGATCCTCGGCCCGGTACTGATCGGCGTGGTGGGTGCCGGTCACTATCCGGCGGTCTTCCTCGGCTTCGCGCTCGTCAACCTGCCGTTGCTGCTGTGCCTGAAGGGCGTACGGAACCGGGCGCCCCAGCCGTCCGGCACCGCTCCCGACTCCCCCGGCGCTCTCGGCCGCAGCCTGGCCTCGGTGCTCTGCGTGTTCGTCGCCCTCTACGTCCTGCACGTGGGCATCGAGGCCGGTGTCGGCGGCTGGGAGCCCACCCATCTGCAGACCGTGGGATACGGCGCCGGGGTGGCCGCGACCGCCACCTCCGTCTACTGGCTGATGATGACGGTGGGCCGCTTCCTGGTCGCCCCCATCGCGCTGCGGTTCTCGGCGCAGGCCATCATCACCGTGTCCTGCGCGGGTATGACGGTCTGCCTTCTGCTCGCGTCCGTACGGGGGTTGGCGCCGTACGCGTATGCCGGTGTGGGTCTGTTCATCGCGCCGATCTTCCCCACCGGTCTGCCCTGGCTGCACCGGGCCACCCCCGGCGCCCGACGCGCCGGCGCGCTGGTCATCGCCGCCTCGATGATCGGCGGTGTGGCGGCCGGCCCGGCGCTGGGCAAGGCCATCGAATGGTCCGGCATCCGGGCCGTTCCGCTGCTGCTGAGCGGTGTCTCCGCGCTGTGTCTCGCCGCCACGCTCTGGCTCGTCCGCACCACCCGGACCCGCTGAACTCCCGCTGACTCGAAGGGATGCCCCGCATGCCCGCTCTGACGACGTCCTCCAACGGTTTCCTCCTGCACGGCGAGCCGTTCCGGATCATCTCCGGGGCCATGCACTACTTCCGGATCCATCCCGACCAGTGGGCCGACCGGCTGCGCAAGGCCCGTCTGATGGGTCTCAACACGATCGAGACGTATCTGCCGTGGAACCTCCACGAGCCCGAACCCGGCACCCTGGTCCTGGACGGCTTCCTCGATCTGCCCCGCTGGCTGCGCCTAGCCCAGGAGGAGGGTCTGCAGGTCCTGCTGCGCCCGGGGCCGTTCATCTGCGCCGAGTGGGACGACGGCGGTCTGCCCGCCTGGCTGCTCGCGGACCCCGGTATCCGGCTGCGCAGCAGCGACCCCCGTTTCACAGCGGCGTTCGACGGCTACCTCGACCAACTGCTGCCCGCGCTAAGGCCGTTCATGGCCGCGCACGGCGGCCCGGTGATCGCCGTACAGGTGGAGAACGAGTACGGGGCGTACGGCGACGACACCGCGTATCTCAAGCATGTCCACGAGGCCCTGCGCGAGCGCGGTGTCGAGGAGCTGCTGTACACCTGCGACCAGGCCAACGCCAAGCACCTGGCGGCCGGCACTCTCCCGGGCACGCTCGCCACGGTCACCTTCGGCAGCCGGGTCGAGGAGCACCTGGCCGCGCTCCGCGCCCACCAGCCCCAAGGCCCGCTGATGTGCTCGGAGTTCTGGATCGGCTGGTTCGACCACTGGGGCGGTCCGCACCATGTACGGCCGGCGGCCGACGCCGCGGCCGACCTGGACCGGCTGCTGGCGGCGGGGGCCTCGGTCAACATCTACATGTTCCACGGCGGCACCAACTTCGGCTTCACCAACGGCGCCAACCACAAACACGCCTACCAGCCCACCGTCACGTCCTACGACTACGACGCCCCGCTCACCGAGAGCGGTGACCCCGGTCCCAAGTACCACGCGTTCCGCGAGGTGATCGCCCGGCACACGGCCACGCCCGAGGAGCCCGCGCCCTCACCCGCCCCCAAACTCCCGGTCACCGACGTGTACTTGGATCACCGGGCGCCGCTGCTGCCGTACGTCCGCGGGCTGTCGTCGACGAGTACCGAGGCGCCGGTGACGATGAACGAACTGGGTGTGCACACCGGTTACGTGCTCTACCGCACCGCGCTTCCCGGCTCGGGCGACGGTCTGCTGCACTTCCCGGGCGGGGTCGGCGACCGCGCGCAGGTCTTCGTGGACGGCGCCTGCGTCGGCGTACTGGAGCGGGAACGGCACGACGAGACGCTGTCCGTGCGGGTGCCGCACGCCGGTGCCGTCCTCGAAGTCCTCGTGGAGAACATGGGCGGCGTCAACTACGGGCCGCGCATCGGGGCACCCAAGGGGCTGCTCGGCCCGGTGTCCTTCCGAGGCGCCGCACTGGACGGCTGGGAGTGCCGGGCCGTGCCCCTGGACGACCTGGCCGCCGTGCCGTTCGGCGCGTCCGAGGCGACCACGGACGCCGTACCCGCCTTCCACCGGGGCACCTTCGAGGTGGACACCCCGGCCGACACCTTCCTCGCCCTGCCCGGCTGGACCAAGGGCCAGGCCTGGGTCAACGGGTTCCATCTCGGCCGCTACTGGAACCGGGGCCCCCAGCACACCCTGTACGTGCCCGCGCCCGTCCTGCGCCCCGGCACCAACGAACTGGTCCTGCTGGAGCTGCACGCCACCACCGGCACCCACGCCCAGCTCACCGGCACGCCCGACCTCGGACCGGAGATCGACTGATGGCCCACCACCTGCGCGTCCCCTCCCCCGCCGGGCCTCCGCCGACCGGGCACCTGCCCTTCGCGGACGCCCCGGGGGTGCCCGACCCGATCGAGGTGACCAGCCGTTGGCTCACCCGTGGCGGCCGGCCCTGGTTCCCGGTCTCCGGTGAGTTCCACTACTCCCGCTACCCCGCCGCGGAGTGGGAGGAGGAGCTGCTGAAGATGAAGGCGGGCGGTGTCACCGCCGTCGCCAGTTACCTCATCTGGATCCACCACGAGGAGATCGAGGGCCGCGTCCGCTTCGACGGCGACCGTGACCTGCGCCGCTTCGCCGAGCTGTGCGCCCGCCACGACCTGGACTTCATCCCCCGCGTCGGCCCCTGGTCGCACGCGGAGGTCCGTAACGGCGGCCTGCCCGACTGGGTCCTGGCCCGCGACTGCGCCCCCCGCACCGACGACCCGGTGTACCTGGACGCCGTAGGCCCCTGGTTCGCGGCGATCGCCGAGCAGTTGAGCGGTCTCGACCGGGCCCACGGCGGCCCGATCGTGGCGATCCAGATCGAGAACGAGCTCTACGACCAGCCCGGCCACCTGCTGACGCTGAAGCGGCTGGCCCAGGAGGCCGGCCTGAGCGCACCCCTGTGGACGTCGACCGCCTGGGGCGGTGTCCGACTCCCGCCGGACGAACTGCTTCCGCTCTACGGCGGCTACACCGAGGCCTTCTGGACCGAGGCCGACGGCGGCTGGCCCGACACCTGCCGCAAGCACTTCTTCTTCACCCACCAGCGCGACGACGAGGGCATCGGATCCGACCTGCGCCCGGTCAGTGTGCGGGGCAGCGAGCCCGACGCCTTCGCGGACCGATTTCCCTGGGCCACCTGCGAGTTGGGCGGCGGCATGGCCGTGTCGTACCACCGTCGGCCCTACGTCGATCCCGACGACATCGGCGCACTCGGCCTCACCAAGATCGGCTGCGGCTCGGTCTGGCAGGGCTACTACATGTTCCACGGCGGCACCAACCCCGCGGGTGAGCTCAGCACCCTTCAGGAGTCGCACGTCACCGGCTATCCGAACGACCTGCCCGTCCTGACGTACGACTTCCAGGCACCGCTCGGCGAGTACGGCCAGTATCGGCGGACCTACCACGAACTCCGGCTCCAGCACCTTATGTTGGCCGACTTCGGGCACCTGATCGCCCCCATGGAGTCGGCGCTGCCCGAGCGGCGGCCGGAGGGGCAGTTCGACCGGGACACCCTGCGCTGGGCGGTGCGCGGTGACGGCGCCTCGGGCTTCCTGTTCGTCAACAACCACCAGCCGCACGAACAGCTCCCGGAGCACCCGGAGACGTCGTTCACGGTCGAATTCCCTTCCAGCCGCGGCGAATTGACCCTGCCCAGCGTGCCTGTCACGGTTCCGAGCGGCGCGTACTTCTGCTGGCCGCTGCGTCTCGAGGTGGCCGGTCTGCGGCTGGAGTGGGCCACCGCCCAGCCGGTGTGCACGGTCGACGTCGACGGCCGTACGGTCCTGGTGCTGGCCGCTACGGACGGCATCGCGCCCGAACTCGCCCTGGACACCGCCACGGTGTCGGCTCTGCGCACGCCCACCGGCGACGTCACCCCGGTCGGCGACCGGCTGCTGGTGACCGGGCTGCGTCCCGGCACCGACGCCCTGGTGGAGGTGGACACCGCCGACGGCCGGCGGGTCGGCCTGCTGGTGCTGGACGCGGCGACGGCTCGAACCGCCTACCGGGGCGAGGCCTGGGGTGCCGAGCGGCTGGTGCTGTGCGGTGACGGTGTGGTCTTCGACCGGGACGAGGTACGGCTGCACGGTTCGGGGACGGCGACGTCGTTCGCCGTGCTGCCCGCACCCGAGCGGGCGCCCGTGGTGGACGGGGTGACGGCGGAGGCGGTCGTGGACGGGGTGTTCACCCGTTACGCGGTCCCAAAGGCGCCGGCGGGCGAGAGCTCCGCCGCGGAGGTCACCCTCGTCCGGGCCGCCGGGCCCGCCCCCGAGACCGTCACCGGGGTCCAGGGCCGGGCGAGCGCTCCCGCCGACAAGTACTTCGACACCGTGGCCGCCGAGTACCGCGTCGAGGTGCCGGACGCACTGCCGCCCGGGACACTGCTGCGGCTGCACTGGAGCGGGGACGTGGGGCGGGCGTACGTGGGGGACACGCTCGTCGCCGACCAGTTCTGCTCGGGAGGGGTCTGGGACATCGGCCTGGACCGGCTGCCCGCCGACGCCCTGCGGGCCGAGGGTCTGCGACTGCGGGTGCTGCCCCTGCACGCCGGGGCGCCGGTACATCTGCCGGAGCAGGCGCGCGGTGAGCGGGAGACGGCCGCCGTCACCCACGCCGAGTGGATCACCAGGCACACCTGGTCGGTCCGGGCGGGCTGACCTGCCCCGGAGCCCGGTGCCGCCCCCCGGATCCCCGGGACCGGCCCGCCTATGCTGTGCTCCCGGGGCGGGCCGGGACCGCCGTGCCACCGCCACCACACGTCGAGGAAACCGCCACCATGACCCCAAGCGCCGCCGAGGGAGCCGTCCCGAAGGGGCGCAGCCGACGCAACTTCGCCGGCTCGCGCCCGGTGATGGACGACGTGGCCCGGCTGGCCGGTGTCTCCAAGCAGACCGTCTCCCGTGTGCTCAACGAGCATCCGTCCGTCCGCCCCGAGACCCGCGAGGCGGTCCTGACGGCCATGCGGACCCTCGGCTACCGGCCCAGCCGCAGCGCCCGGTCGCTGGCCAGCGGGCGGACCCGGATGCTCGGGGTCATCACCTTCGACGCGGCGCGCTACGGACCGTCCGCGATCCTGACCGCGATCAACACCGCCGCCCAGGAGGCCGGTTACCTGCTCAGCTCCATCTCCCTGGACACGGCCGAGCACGACACGGTCGTCGAGGCCGTCGACCGGCTCTCGGCCGAGGGCGCGGACGGTGTGATCGCCATCGCCCCGCAGCTGTGGGTGGGCCATGCTCTGGCGGACACCCGGTTCGACACCCCGCTGGTGGTGCTGGAGAACGGCTTCGACCCGGAGACCGAGCGGCTCACCGGCGACTCCCGCAAGGGCGCCCGCAAGGCCACCGAGCATCTGCTGGGGCTCGGCCACCCGACCGTCTGGCACATCGCGGGGCCGAGCGGCTGGACCTCCGCGGATCACCGGCTGGCGAGCTGGCGCTCCACTCTGGAGGCGGCCGGGGCGCGGATCCCCGAGCCGTTGTTCGGCGACTGGAGCGCCGACTCCGGCTACCACCTGGGGCGCCGGCTGGCCCGGCGTACGGACGTCACCGCGGTGTTCGTGTCCAACGACCAGATGGCCCTCGGCGTCCTGCACGCCTTCCACGAGGCGGGCCGCTCGGTGCCGGGCGAGATCAGCGTGGTGGGCTACGACGACATCCCCGAGGCCGCGCATCTGCTGCCGCCGCTGACCACCGTGCGCACCGACTTCGCGGAGATCGGCACCCGGTCCCTGCGGCTCCTGCTGAGCCGGATCGACGACTCGGTGAAACCGCCGCACCCCGAGTCACTCGTCCCCGTCGACCTGGTGATCCGCGCGAGCAGCGGGGCGGTGCCGGGGCGCTGACGGCCGCGACGCTCTCACCAGCCGTTGGTCAGTACGTCGTCCAGTGCGGCGGCGAACACGTCGGCGCTGTGCCGGGTCAGGCACATCGGCGGCTTGATCTTCAGTACGCACTGCCGGTCCGAGGTCGGCTGGACGATCACGCCGAGCTCGCGCAACCGGCCGCAGATCGCCGCCGTCTCCTCGGTCGCCGGCTCCAGGGTCTGACGGTCCCGGACGAACTCGACGCCCAGATAAAGCCCCGAACCGTGCACCGCACCGATCAGGGGATGCCGGGCGGCGAGTTCCTCCAGCCGCTGCCTCAAGTACCCGCCCACTTCTAGGGCGTTGTCCTGGAGCCGCTCGTCCCGCAGCACGTCGAGCACGGTGAGTCCGACCACGCTGCTGACCGGGCTGCCCCCGGCCGAGGAGAAGAAGTAGCCCTGGGTGCGGTAGGCGTCGGCGATCTCCCGCCGGGTGATGACGGCGCCCAGCGGATGCCCGTTGCCCATCGCCTTGGCCACGGTCACGATGTCCGGTACGACGCCCTGCTGCTCGAACCCCCAGAAGTGGGTGCCGAGTCGGCCGTAGCCGACCTGCACCTCGTCCGCGATGCACAGTCCGCCGACGGCGCGCGTGGCGTCGTAGACCTGCCGGAGGTAGCCGTCCGGAAGGGGGATGCCGCCCGCGTTGCCGTAGAAGGGCTCGCCGATGAAGGCGGCGGGTGGGTGGCCCTGTTCGGCGAGTTCGGTGATCCGGGCGGCGGCCTCGGGCCCGTACCGTCGCGCCTCGGCACCCCGCCGGCGGCCCCGGTAGGAGTTGGGGGCGGCCACAGTATGCACCCAACTCGGGCGTGAGGACAGGGCGTTCGGGTTGTCCGCGATCGAGGTGGAGACCGCGTCACTGGCGTACGTCCACCCGTGGTACGCCTCCTCGACCGCGACCGTGTCCTGCCGTCCGGTCGCTGCCCAGGCCAGGCGCAGGGCGAGGTCCACGGCCTCGGAGCCGCTGTTGACGAGGAAGACGGTGTCCAGTTCCTCGGGCAGGAGCGCGGTGAGCCGCTCGGAGAGTTCCACGACCGAGCCGTAGTGGAAACGGGAGTTGGTGTTCAGGCGCCGCCACTGCCGGTGCACGGCGTCGCTCAGCGCGGGGTGGCCGTGGCCGAGGACGGTCACGTTGTTGAGCATGTCGAGATAGCCGCGGCCCTGGGCGTCGACGAGGTGGTGGCGCCAGCCGCGTTCGATGCGGGGCGGGTCGTCGTAGTAGTGCTCCTGCACGGCGGCGAAGGCGCGGTCGCGGCGGGCGAGGAGGTCCCTGTCGGCGGACGGCTCCAGCGGGTCCCGGCCGGTGATCAGCAGGGTCGGATCGGGACTGACCGCCAGCCAGCCGGCGGCCAGGTCGGGGGTGGCGAAACGGGGTGGGTGCCGGTCGGCCAGGGTGGACAGCTGGAGGCCGAGGGTGTGCCTGCCGTCCCGTTCGGCGACTGTGCCGAGGGGCTGTCCGGCTTCGACGGGACCGGATGCGGCCGGGCTGGCGACCCCGTACAGCCGCAGGACCGGACCCTCGCCGCGCAGGTCGAGCGTGCCGTCGTGGTGCCGGGTGAGTGTGCCCGCCCAGGGCGCGTGCACCGTCAAGGGCTCCGCGAGGTGCAGGTCCACGCCGAGGGCGCAGGTCGCCGGGGCCTGCGCGGTGTCGATCGTGGTGCGGGTCAGGCGGAACTCGCCGTGCCGGGTGCGTGCCGCCGCCAGGCCGGACGCCTGGGCCGCTTCGGCGTCGGCCTCCAGCCACCGGCCCGTGTGCAGGTCGTCGCTCTGCGCCGAAAGGTCGAGTGCCGGTACGTCGTCGGGCAGATCCGGCAGCATGCGGTGCGTGGCCACGACGGCGACCGGGGGCTGGGGGCGGCCGAGTGTCTCCCTCAGCTGGGCCGTCATCACCTCGGCAGGGACGGAGACGGCCGACTCGAACATGGCCCACTCCCGGTCCAGGGCGGCGGACGCGTAGCCGTTGCCGGGGTCCTGGAGGACGTCGTACTGCCCACTGACCACCATGACGGCCGCCCGCAGCACGACGAGGGGCCACAGCGCGGCCACCTCCCCGTCGGCGAGCGGGCGTACGGCGTCGAAGGCGCGGACGGCGGGCAGTACGGAGGCGGGTCCGGACCCGTGGTGATGCAGGACGGAGGTGCAGGTGACCGCCAGTTCCGCCACGGTCCAGCCGGTGCCGAGGTCCCCGAAGTCGATCACCCCGACGGGCATCCGCCGACCGTCCCTCGCCGTCTCGCAGACGACGTTGTTGTCGGTGATGTCGCCGTGCACGAACTGGACCGGCAGGTCCTTCGCGTGGGGCTCCACGAGGGCGTGCGCGATCCGGGCGGCGCGCAGCACCCGGTCGGCGCGGGTCCGGTCGGGCCAGTGCGGGGCGAGGGTCTCGATCACTTCGAGGGCGTTGCGCAGGTCCCACGGCCGGAAGCGGTCGGTCTCGGGTGCGGTGAAGTCGGCGAGGGCCGCGGCGATCTGCCCGGCGAGTTCGCCGAGGCGGGCGACGACGGCGGGGGCGAGGTAGCGACTGTCCATGATCGGCTCACCCGGCACGAAGTCCAGCAGCCGACAGGAGAGTGCCGCTCCGTCCACGAGAAAGGGCTGCACCACGTCACCGTCGGTGCCGGGGCGTGCCCGGGGCAGTCGGAGACCGGGCAGCGCGCGGGCCAGGTGTTCCACGGCGTCACACTGGGACCTCAGCTCGGCCGTCTGCGTGGCGGGGTTGGCGACCTTGAGGACGTACTCCCCCGCCGCGCCGCGCACCCCGTAGTTGCGGTCCTGCTGGCTGCCGAGGTTCCGCACGGTGGTGCCCCGTACCCCGAACCGGGTCGCCAGCACGGCCGACGCGCCGGCTTCGTCGATCGGCGCGACGGGACGCACCAACCAGTCCGTGGACGGCAGGCCCATGGGTCGCTCCGCTTCCGCGGCGAGGGGCCGCTCGTTCACCGATGCCGAAACGTTCCGGCAGATCTTGTGACGACGGTAGGGCGATCCGTGTTTTCCGGTCAACGTCCCCGATCAGCAGGATTGCCCCGTGGGATACGGGTTACCTGCACGGTGGGTCCCTGGGGAGCCGCGGCGGCGGTCCCGAGTGGCTTGTCCCGTGTGTGTCCGCGGTGTGGGGCTGCGGTCACACAGCTGCGTCGGCCCGCTCGGCAGGTTCGAGCGGGCCGACCGTCGCATTGGCCCCACCCGCATGTCTGCCGGGCCGTCGAGTTCTGGGGCCGGGGCCGGTCGCGCAGCGGCCAGGCTGACGGCCGCACCGTCGGCGACATCACTGGGTTGGTGGGCGCCCTGCACCCCTTTACAGCCACCAGGGCGGTCGGCACCGCGCGCAACGCGCCCGCGGCCGGCCAGGTGGGGGCGGCGGTGAAGGCGACCGCAGCCGCCGTGTGCCCGGAGGGGAACGAGGACGAGTCGGGGCGGTCGGCGACCTCATCGTGCGGGATCCGGTCCGCGGGCCTGGGCCGGTCAGCGAGTTGCTCGCAGGGCCGTTGGACGCCGGTTGGGCGACCAGTCCGGCGGCCGCCGCGCCCGCGGCCCCTCCACCCGCCCCACCCCGCCATCGCGGCGGCGGCACCGCACCACGGCTGGCTGCTCTCCTCGGACTCCACCGCACCACGGCTGGCTGCTCTCCTCGGACTCCACCGCACCACGGCTGGCTGCTCTCCTCGGACTCCTCCACCGCCGACGGCGCCCCGGCCACGTCCGGCGGTCATGAGGTTGCCGACGGACTTGCCGGCTTCCCGGGTCCCGCCGGTCTCGCAGTCCGGGTCAGCCCGTCACCCGCTGTGCGCCGGTCCCGAGCCGTCCAGTCGGCGCAGGTCCTGCTCGTCCCACGTCCTGGTGTCACGCGGCTCCGTGTAGGGCTCCTTGTCGGGCGGCAGGCCGCCGGCGATCGCCCGCTGCCGGACGGTCTCGGCGTCGAACTCCAGACCCAGGAGAATCGCCAGGTTGCTGATCCACAGCCAGACCAGGAAGACGATGACACCGGCCATGGTGCCGTAGGTCTTGTTGTACGAGGCGAAGTTGGCGACGTAGAACGCGAATCCGGCGGACGCGAGCAGCCAGATGACCAGGGCGAGGAAGCTGCCCGGTGTGATCCACCGGAACCCCTTCACCTTGGCGTTCGGCGTGCCCCAGTACAGGAGCGCGATCATGACCGTGACCAGGACCACCAGGACGGGCCACTTGGCGATCGACCACACCGTCAGGGCGGTGTCGCCGATCCCGATCGCCGTGCCCGCCTTGCGGGCCAGAGCGCCGGTGAAGACCACGATCAGGGCGCTGATGACGGCGAGCACCATCAGGACGACCGTCAGGCCGACCCGCACCGGAAGGATCTTCCAGATCGGGCGGCCCTCCGGCATGTCGTAGACCCGGTTGGCCGCGCGGATGAACGCGGCCACGTACCCGGACGCCGACCACACCGCCAGCACGATGCCGACGATCGCCATGAGCGATCCGACGCCCGCTTTGTTCTGCAGCTGCTCGACGGCCCCAGTGATGATGTCGCGGGCGGAACCCGGAGTGAACTGCTTGAGATTGCGCAGCACCGTGTCCGTGGCGGACTTGCCGGTCAGGCCGAGCATCGACACCAGGACCAGCAGGGCCGGGAAGAGTGACAACAGGCCGTAGTACGTCAGCGCGGCGGCCCGGTCGGTCAGCTCGTCGTCCTTGAACTCCCGCAGGCTGCCCCGCAGCACCGCCCCCCAGGCCGGCTTCGGCAGTTGCGAGGGCGTGTCCGGCGCACGCCGCTCCACGGCGGGCCCGGGGCCCACCTCCTCGGCCGGCGGGACCTCGCGTTCCGCAGCCTCGTCGCTGCCGTGGTGCTCTTTGTGTCCGGGAAGATGCAGCTTCATGCCCGGCGAGTACCCGCGGACGGCCATCCAATCAGAACAGCCGACCGACGAACTCTCCTTCCATCAAACCTTACTTCATCCCTTGACGTAAGTGGTCCATACCTTTAGGTTCACGGGTCAGCCAGACACCTCGCGACACCCTCACCCCCCACGAAGGGCTCTGCGCATGCACACCCTCACGCGCCTCCGCAGATCCGGCGCCGCCACCCTCGCCACGGTGGCCGCCGCGTCTGCCCTGACCTTCCTCGCCACGCCTGCCGGTGCCGCCACCGCGCTGCCCACCGGCTTTTCTACTGTCATGAACGCGGCAAGTGGACGCTGTCTGGACGCGAGGTCGGCCGGCACCGCCAACGGCACCGCCGTCCAGCAGTACGCGTGCAACAGCACCACGGCCCAGCAGTGGAGTTTCACCGCCACGAGCGACGGCTACGTCCGTATCGACAACCGCAACGACACCGGCCAGGTCGTGGACGTGGCCGACGTCTCCACCGCCGACAGCGCTCCTGTCCACCTCTGGGCCTACGGCGGAGGCGCCAACCAGCAGTGGCTGCCCGTGCACGAGGGCGGCGGCGCCTACCACTTCGTCAACCGCAACAGCGGCAAGTGCCTGGACGATCCGAGCGCCTCGACCGCCGACAGCGTGCAGTTCGTGCAGTACACGTGCAACGGCAGCGCCGCCCAGCGCTTCCAGGTGGTCCCCGTGGCCCAGTCGGCCACCAACCCGGACCTGGGGCCCAACGTGGTCGTCTTCGACCCGTCGATGCCGACTTCGACGATCCAGTCGCGGCTGAACTCGATCTTCCAGCAGCAGGAGACCAACCAGTTCGGCGCCCAGCGCTACGCCGTCCTGTTCAAGCCGGGCTCCTACAGCGCGGACGTCAACGTCGGCTTCTACACGCAGGCGGCGGGGCTCGGTCTGAGCCCGGACTCGGTCACGGTCAACGGCGCGGTGCACGCCGAGGCCGACTGGTTCCAGGGCAACGCGACGCAGAACTTCTGGCGCGGGGCCGAGAACCTGTCCGTCAACCCCACCAACGGCAGCGACCGTTGGGCGGTCTCGCAGGCGGCGGCGTACCGCCGGATGCATCTGCGCGGCAATCTCGCCCTCGACGACAACGGCTGGTCCAGCGGCGGCCTGCTCGCCGACACGAAGATCGACGGTCAGGTCGACTCCGGCAGCCAGCAACAGTGGCTGACCCGCAACTCCCAGCTCGGCAGCTGGACCGGCGCCAACTGGAACATGGTCTTCGTAGGCAGCCAGGGCGTCCCCGGCACCACGTTCCCCAACCCGCCCCACACCACCGTCGCGCAGTCCCCGGTGAGCCGGGAGAAGCCCTTCCTGTACGTCGGCGGCGACGGCGCCTACAAGGTGTTCGTGCCGTCCGTACGGTCCAACTCCAGCGGTACCAGCTGGGCGAACGGCTCCCCGTCCGGGAGCTCCCTGTCCCTGGACACCTTCTACGTCGTGAAGCCGGGCGCGAGTGCCGCGGACATCAACGCGGCGCTGGCGGCGGGCAAGAACCTCCTGGTCACGCCCGGGGTGTACCACCTGAACCAGACGCTCCAGGTGAACCGCGCCGACACCGTCGTACTCGGCCTCGGACTCGCCACGTTCGTCCCGGACAACGGCGTCACAGCGATGAAGGTGGCCGACGTCGACGGCGTGCAGGTCGCGGGTGTCCTCTTCGACGCGGGCACCACCAACTCGCCCACCCTGATGGAGGTCGGGCCGACCGGCTCCTCCGCCTCCCACGCGGCGAACCCGACCTCCCTGCACGACGTGTACTTCCGCGTCGGCGGCGCGGGCGTCGGCAAGGCGACCACCAGCCTCGTGATCAACAGCGACAACGTCATCGCCGACCACACGTGGATCTGGCGCGCCGACCACGGCAGCGGCGTCGGCTGGACCAGCAACACCGCGGACACGGGCCTGATCGTCAACGGTGACAACGTCACGGCGTACGGCCTGTTCGTCGAGCACTACCAGAAGTACCAGACCATCTGGAACGGCAACGGCGGCCGCACGTACTTCTACCAGAACGAGATGCCCTACGACCCGCCCAACCAGGCTGCGTGGATGAACGGTTCCACGCAGGGCTACGCCGCCTACAAGGTCGCCGACTCGGTCACCAGCCACCAGGCCTACGGCCTCGGCAGCTACTGCTACTTCAACGTGAACCCGGGCGTGGTCGCGGAACGGGCCATCGAGGCGCCCAACACCGCGGGCGTGCGCTTCCAGAGCATGGTGACGGTCTCCCTCGGCGGCACCGGCACCATCCGGCACGTCGTCAACGGCACCGGCGGCCCGTCCAACTCCTCGACCAACGTGGCCAATCTGACCAGCTACCCGTAGAGCTCCGTCCTTCGGCCGCCCCCCGCGACGGGGGGCGGCCTCCTACACCCCCCTCAAGGAGCGTGCTCACCCATGTCCGTTTCCCTCCGCAGAGGTCGCTTCGCGGTCTTCCCCGTCCTCGCCGCCGTGCTCACCGCGCTGTTCACGGTGACGCCCGCACACGCCGCCGCCGGCACGATCACCGGCCTCGCCGGCAAGTGCGTCGACGTGGCGGGCGCGAGCACCGCCAACGGCACGGCCGTACAGCTCTACGACTGCAACGGCACCGGCGCGCAGATCTGGTCCAACTCCGGTGACGGGACCCTGCGGGCGCTCGGCAAGTGTCTGGACGTCGCCGACCGCGGTACCGCCGACGGGGCGGCCGTACAGCTGTGGGACTGTTCCGGCGGCGCCAACCAGCAGTGGGTGGTCTCCGCCGCGCGCGACATCGTCAACCCGGCCGCGAACAAGTGCCTGGACGTCCGGGACAACACCAGCGCCAACGGCGCCCGGCTCCAGATCTGGACCTGCGCCGGTACGGCCAACCAGAAGTGGAACGCGCCCGCGAGCGGCGGCGGGAGCACCCCGTCCGGATTCGTCGTCACCGAGGCGCAGTTCAACCAGATGTTCCCGAGCCGGAACTCCTTCTACACGTACAGCGGCCTGGTCGCGGCGCTGAGCGCCTACCCCGGCTTCGCCGACACCGGCAGCGACACGGTGAGGAAGCAGGAGGCCGCGGCCTTCCTCGCCAACGTCAACCACGAGACCGGCGGTCTCGTCCACATCGTCGAGCAGAACACCGCCAACTACCCCACCTACTGCGACTGGAACCAGCCGTACGGCTGCCCGGCGGGCCAGGCCGCGTACTACGGGCGCGGCCCGATCCAGCTGTCCTGGAACTTCAACTACAAGGCGGCAGGCGACGCGTTGGGGCTCGACCTGCTCAACAACCCCTGGCTGGTGCAGAACGACTCCGCCGTGGCCTGGAAGACCGGCCTCTGGTACTGGAACACCCAGTCCGGCCCCGGCACCATGACCCCGCACAACGCGATGGTCAACCAGGCCGGCTTCGGCCAGACGATCCGCAGCATCAACGGCTCCCTGGAGTGCGACGGCCGCAACCCGGCCCAGGTGCAGAGCCGCGTCGACGCCTACAACCGGTTCACCTCGATCCTCGGGGTCGCCCCCGGCGGCAACCTCTACTGCTGAACAGGGGCACGGCATGCGGAAGTTGAGATCACTGATCACGGTTCTGGGCGCGCTGGCGCTCGTCGTGGCGATCCCCGCGAGCGCCCACGCGAACGTGCTGACCCTGCTGCCCCAGAACGCCGACGGTCTTGAGCAGACCTACTCCCCCGCCTACGACTACGACGGCGACGGCTGCTACGCCACCGCCGCGATCGGCGCCGACGGCACGATCAATCCCGGGCTGAAACTCGGCGGCGACGTCAACGGCAAGTGCCACGACTACGCCCAACTGGCCAACGCCAACACCTACTCACGGGCCAAGTGCGACAACGGCTGGTGTGCCGTGATGTACGCCAGCTACTTCGAGAAGGACCAGGCGACCCTGGGCCCGGCGGCCATCGGGCACACCCATGACTGGGAGCACGTCGTGGTGTGGGTCCTCGGCGACCAGGTGCAGTACGTGTCGGTGTCGCAGCACTCCGGCTACCAGGTGGCGGCCCGTTCCGCGGTGCGTTTCGACGGCACCCACCCGAAGATCGTCTATCACAAGGACGGTGTCTCGACCCACTGCTTCCGGTTCGCGAGCGGCAACGACGAGCCGCCGGAGAACGCCACCGGCGGATGGTTCTTCCCTCGTCTCGTCGGGTGGAACGGCTATCCCGCCGGGTACCGCGACAAGCTCATCGCCGCCGACTTCGGCTCGGCGACCCTCAAGATCGACGACGGCGACTTCCAGTACGCCCTCGACCGCGCCAAGCCGTCGGGGATCGGCTTCGATCCGTACGCCTGACCGGACGAACGGCCGCGCCACGGCCATCGAACAGGCCCGGGCAGGGACCTGCGCGGCGATCACCGCGCGGGCCCGCTCCCGCGGCCGGGCCAAGGAGCCACTGTCAGGGCCGCTCGTCGGCCGTGCGCCGTCGGAGCGGCTCCGACCGTACGGTCCACGAGCGCGCCGCGGCGCGCGGCCGGCGACTACCGCAGGCTCGGCACGGACGATCGCGTCGGCACGGTGCTCCGCGCCCAGGGGCCGGAACTCGTCCCCGCGCCGTGCGTCTCCTCGTGATGGATTGGTCTGCCCGACGTGGTCAGCGGCGTGCCCGTTCCGCCCCGTCGGGCAGCGACGATCTCCGCCGCGATGGACAGGGCCGTCTCCTCGGGGGTTCGGGCACCGAGGTCGAGGCCGATCGGCGACCGCAGCCGGGCCAACTCCCCGTCGGTCAGGCCCGCTTCACGCAGCCGTCGGTCCCGGTCGGCGTGCGTGCGCCGGGAGCCCAGCGCGCCGACGAACGCGACCGGCATCCGCAGGGCCGCTTCCAGCAGGGGTACGTCGAACTTGGCGTCGTGGGTCAGAACGCACAGCACCGTGCGCGCGTCGGTCGCGGTGCCGCGCAGGTAGCGATGCGGCCAGTCGACCACGACGTCGTCGGCCTCGGGGAAGCGGGCTCGGGTGGCGAAGACCGGGCGGGCGTCGCACACGGTCACGTGGTAACCGAGGAACTTGCCCACCCGTACGAGTGCCGCGGCGAAGTCGACCGCCCCGAAGACGATCATGCGGGGCGGCGGCACACTCGACTCGACGAGCAAGGTCAGTCCGCCGGGGCAGCGCGAGCCGTCCGCCGACAGCTCGACCGTGCCGGTGCGGCCGGCGTCCAGAAGGGCGCGGGCCTCGCCGGCCGCGGTACGGTCCAGCTCCGCCTGCCCGCCCAGTCCGCCTTCGTGCGTGCCTCCCCCGAACTCCGCCCGGGATGACCCCCGCCTCACCTCGCCGGGCCGCACGAGCAGTGCCGTGCCGAGGAGTTCGGCGGGTCCGCGTACGACGCGGGCGACGGCTGCCGGCTCGTCCCGGGCGGCGGCCGACAGGGCCGACCGGAGCACCGGCCGCGCGGGCGCGTCCGTGCCGACCGGGGTGACCATGACGTCGATGATCCCGCCGCAGGTCAGCCCGACCGCGAAGGCGTCCTCGTCGCTGTAGCCGAACCGTTCGACGACCGTCTCGCCGTCCTGGAGCGCCTGGACGCACAGGTCGTACACCGCTCCCTCCACGCAGCCGCCGGAGACCGAGCCGATGACCGTGCCCTCGCTGTCGACGGCGAGGGCGGCGCCCGGTCCGCGCGGGGCGCTGCCGCCGACGGCCACGACGGTGGCGACGGCGAACGCGCGCCCCTCCTCCATCCAGCGGTGCAGCTCCGCGGCGAGGTCAAGCATGGCCGCCTGCCGTCAGGACGCGGTCGGGGCGGATCGGCAGGTCCCGGTGGCGTACGCCGGTCGCGTGCCAGACCGCGTTGGCGATGGCCGCGGCGGCGCCCACGATGCCGATCTCGCCGATGCCCTTGATGCCGACCGGGTCGTCGGGGTCCGGGTCGTCGATCCAGTCCGCCTCGATGGCCGGGACGTCGGCGTGGGCGGCGACGTGATAGCCGGCGAGATCGGCGCCGTAGTGGCCGCCGGAGGCCCGGTCGCGGACGGCTTCCTCGTGCAGGGCCATGGAGATGCCCCAGGTCATGCCGCCGACGAACTGGTTGCGGGCGGTGAGCGGGTTGACGATCCGGCCGGCCGCGAAGATGCCGAGCATCCGGCGCACCCGGACCTCGCCGGTGGCGGGGTCGACGGCGACCTCGGCGAACTGGGCGCCGAAGGAATGCCGTTCCTTCTGCGCGAGTGCGCCGATGGCCTCCGTGGTGTCGGACCGTACGGTGATCCCCTCCGGCGGGATGTCGGCGCCGAGGGCGAGCCGCTCCCGCAGCTCCTCCGCGGCGGCCATGACAGCCCAGGCCCAGGAGCGGGTGCCCATGGAGCCGCCGGCGATGAACGCGGGGCCGAGGTCGCTGTCGCCGATGCGCACCCGGACGTTTTCCGTCGCGGTCCGAAGGGCGTCGGCGGCGACCAGGGTGAGCGCGGTCCGCGCGCCGGTGCCGATGTCGGCGGCGTTGACCCCCACGGTGAAGGTGCCGTCCGCCTGAGCCGTCACGGCCGCGGTGGACGGGCCGGCGCCCGCCGGGAAGGACGCGGCCGCCGTGCCGGTGCCGAGCAGCCAGCGTCCCTCGCGGCGCAGGCCGGGGCGCGGGTCACGGTCGGCCCAGCCGAACCTGCTGGCGCCCTCCCGGAAACAGGCGATCAGGTTGCGGCCGCTGAACGGCAGCCCGGACACCGGGCCCGTCTCGGGGTCGTTGCGGACGCGCAGTTCGATCGGGTCGAGGCCGCACTTCTCGGCGAGTTCGTCCATCGCCGACTCCAGCGCGAACGACCCCGGTGCCTCGCCCGGCGCGCGCATGAAGGTCGGGGTCGGCACGTCGAGTCGTACAAGGCGGTTGGCGGTGTGGTGGGCGTCGGCGCCGTACATGGTCCGGGCCGGGCCGGCGGCCGTCTCGATGAACTCGTGCACGGTGGAGGTGGCGCTCAGGGAACGGTGCTCCAGCGCGCGCAGCCGGCCGTCGGCGTCCGCGCCGAGCCGCAGGCGCTGCCGGGTGGGACTGCGGTAGCCGGTGAGGGAGAACATCTGACGGCGGGTCATGACCACGCGGACCGGGCGCTGCAGTTCGGTCGCGGCCATGACGGCGGCCACCTGGTGGGCGCGGATGCCCTTGCTGCCGAAGCCGCCGCCGACGTGTTCGGAGCGCACCCGGACGGCGGACGGGTCGAGCGAGAACATCTGTGCGAGTTCGCTCGCGACCCAGAAGGTGCCCTGGTTCGAGTCGACGACTTCGAGCCGGCCGCCGTCCCAGCGGGCGGTGGCCGCGTGCGGCTCCATCATGCCGTGGTGCTCTTCCGGGGTGGTGTACTCGACGTCCACGACCACCGCGGACGCGGCGAGTTCGGCCTCCAGGTCGCCCTTCTCGATCACCGCCGGCCCATGGAAGTCCACCGGGTACGCGTCGGGGTGCTCGCCGGCGAAGTCGACGTCGTGCGGTTCCTGTTCGTAGTGCACGACCAGCGCCTCGGCGGCCTCCCGGGCCTGTTCGGCGGTCTCGGCGACGACCAGCGCCACCGGCCAGCCCGCGTGCGGCACCCGGTCGTGCTGGAAGACGGTCACGGTCGGGTCCGGGACGCCCAGCAGACCGACGTACCCGGTCTCGACCCGCGGGGCGTTGCCGTGGTGCAGGACGGCGACCACGCCGGGCATGGCGAGGACGTCGGCGGTGTCGACGGAGCGGATGCGGCCACGGGCGACCGTGGACAGCACCAGCCAGCCGTGCGCGAGGTCGGCGAACGGGATCTCGCCGGCGTAGCGGGCGGCTCCGGTGACCTTGTCGCGGCCCTCCACGCGGGTGTGCGCGGTGCCGACGGCGTTGGTGCGTGCCGTGGGGGCGGTGGTCATCGGGCGGCCTCCTCGGCCAGTTCGGCCAGCACGGCCACGACGAGGTTGCGCATGAGGGTCACCTTGTATGCGTTGCGCGGCAGCGGCTTCGACGCCGCGAGTTCGGCGTCCGCGGCGGCCGCGAAGGTCTCGGCGTCGGCGGGCGCCCCGGTCAGGACGCGCTCGGCCGCCGTTGCCCGCCACGGCCGGGACGCGACCGCCCCGAAGGCGAGGCGCACCTCGCGGACGACGCCGTCCTGGACGTCGAGCGCGGCGGCGATCGAGCCGATGGCGAAGGCGTACGAGGCACGCTCGCGCACCTTGCGGTAGCGGGAGCGGGCGGCCACCGGAGCGGGCGGCAGCGTGACGCCGGTGATCAGCGCGCCCGGCGGCAGCGCGGTCTCCCGGTGGGGGGTGTCGCCGACCGGCAGGTAGAAGTCGGCGAGCGCCAACTCGCCGGACCCGTCGGCGGTTTCGTACGAGACAACCGCGTCGAAGGCGGTCAGCGCGACGCCCATGTCCGAGGGGTGGGTGGCCACGCAGTGCTCGGAGGCGCCCAGAATGGCGTGGTTGTGGTGCTCGCCCTCGATCGCGGGACAACCGCTGCCGGGCACACGCTTGTTGCAGGGCTTGGTCACGTCGGCGAAGTAGCCGCAGCGGGTGCGCTGGAGCAGATTGCCGCCGACGGTGGCCATGTTGCGCAGCTGACCGGAGGCGCCGGCCAGGACCGCCTGGGCCAACGCCGGGTAACGTCGGCGGACTTCGGGGTGGGCGGCGAGGTCGCTGTTGGTGACGGTGGCGCCGATGCGCAGGCCGCCGTCCGCCGTCGGCTCTATGCCGTCCAGCGGCAGTTCGCGGACGTCGACCAGGCGGGTGGGCCGCTCGACGCCGGTCTTCATCAGATCGACGAGGTTGGTACCGCCGCCGAGGTAACGGGCGTCGGGGTCGGCGTCCAGCAGGGCCAGGGCCCCGGAGACGTCGAGGGCCCGGTCGTAGACGAACTCCCTCACGCTGCGGCCTCCTCGGATTTCGCTTCCGCTGCCCGGGCCACGGCCTGGACGATCGACACGTACGCGCCGCAGCGGCACAGGTTCCCGCTCATCCGTTCCCGGATCTCCTCGGCACTCAGGGGTGGTGGTCCTGCCTCGGGGCGGACGTCATCGGTGACGGCGCTCGGCCAGCCGGCCGCGTGTTCCTCGATCACCGCGATCGCCGAACAGATCTGGCCGGGGGTGCAGTAGCCGCACTGGTAGCCGTCCAGATCGAGGAACGCCTGCTGCACCGGGTGCAGTCGGTCGCCCTCCGCCATGCCCTCGATCGTGGTGATCTCGCGTCCTTCGGCGGCCACGGCGAGCTGCAGACAGGACACCGACCGGCGCCCGTCGAGCAGTACGGTGCAGGCGCCGCACTGCCCCTGGTCGCAGCCCTTCTTGGTGCCGGTCAGGTCGAGGCGCTCGCGCAGGGCGTCGAGCAGGGTGGTGCGGTGGTCGACGGGCAGGGTGTGCTTCTCGCCGTTGATGTTCAGGGTGATGTCACTGGACGTCGACGAGGGGGCTGGGGCCATGTTCAGCCTTCTTTCACGTGTCCCGGACACGTCGGGGCGTCAGTCCGACGCTAGAGTGAGCTCAAGCGGACAGCTGTCCGCTACCGGTCCTGAACGTAGTGGACAACTGTCCGGTTCTCAAGGACCGCTTTCGGACACGAGTCGGCGAGGAGGACGAGTGCGGCAGAAGAACGACCCGCGCCTGCGCTCGGACGCGCAACGCAACCGCGAACGCATCCTGGAAGTGGCCCTCGCCGAGCTGTCCCGGGCCGCCGACACCCCGCTGAGCGCGATCGCCAAGAAGGCGGGCGTCGGCCAGGGCACGTTCTACCGGAACTTCCCCAACCGCGAGACGCTCGTGCTCGAGCTCTACCGCCACGGCGTACAGCAGATCGCCGACACCGCGTCCGTGCTGCTGGAGACCATGGAACCTGACCGCGCGCTGCGGGCGTGGATGGACCACCTCGCCCGGTTCGCGATGGCCAAGGCCGGCTTGGCGGAGGCGATCCGTCAGGCCCTGAGCACCTCGTCCGGGAAGGTGGCGAAGCCGGGTCACACCCCGGTGACCGACGCGGCCGACCTCCTGCTCCGCGCATGCGAGGAGGCGGGCACGATCCGTCCCGGCGTCACGCCCGACGACTTCATGCTGGCCATCGCCGGCCTGTGGCAGCTCGCTCCCGACGACAACTGGCAGCCGCAGGCGACCCGTCTGCTGGACATCGTCATGGACGGACTGCGCGCGGGGGCGCCCGGAGGCCGGGGCCTGTCCGGCGGATCGGGCCGACCGTAGGCAACGGTGCCTCGTCGGCACGGGTGAGCGGGGGAGAGCCGGCGGTGCGCGATCGCCCTTGGAGGACCGGGGCGTTCCGACGGAATGAGATCTCGCCGCGCAGGGCGGCGCTGCCGCCGTATCCAGGACGGTCGCAGGTGACCACGGGGAGGGAAGCCTTTCGCCCCGTCGGTTCAGTCCACGGCGGGACGGGCGAGGCCGCAGTCGTAGGCGAAGATCACGGCCTGGATGCGGTCGCGGGCTCCGATCTTGGCCAGGACCCGGCCGACATGCGTCTTGACGGTGGACTCGGACAGCACGAACCGCGCGGCGATCTCCCCGTTGGTCCAGCCTTTGCCGACGGCCACGAGGATCTCGCGTTCACGGTCGGTCAGCGAGGCGAGCCTCGGGTCCTCGGCGGTATCCGTTCGGTGGGAGGGGACGTACTGGGCGAACTCCTCAAGGAGGCGGCGGGTGAGAGCGGGCGCGATCACGGCGTCGCCGACGGCGACCGCACGGATCCCGGCAAGGAGCTCCTCGGGGCGTGCGTCCTTGAGGAGGAACCCGCTCGCGCCGGCCCGCAGGGCGGCGTGCACGTACTCGTCGAGGTCGAAGGTGGTGAGCACGAGGACGTGTGAGCGGCCGCCCGCGGCGACGATGCGGCGGGTGGCCTCGATGCCGTCCATGCCGGGCATGCGGACGTCCATCAGGACGACGTCCGGTCGCAGTTCCGCCGTCTTGCGGACCGCTTCGGCGCCGTGGGCCGCCTCACCGACGACCTCGGTCTCGGGGACGGAGTCCAGGAGCAGGTGGAAGCCGTAGCGTTGCAGCGGCTGGTCGTCCACGATGAGCACGGTGGTCATCGCTCACCGCCGCTTCCCGGCGTGAGGTCGAGGACGGCCTCGACGCTCCATCCTCCGCCGGCCGCCGGTCCCGCGCTGACGGTGCCGCCGTACAAGGCCGCTCTCTCTCGCATGCCCACCAGGCCATGCCCTTCCTCGTTCGGCGGTCCGGGCGATGCGTCCGGACCCGTGTCCTGGACCCGGATGGTCAGCCGACTGTCCTCGACGAGGATCGCCAGGTGCACCCGGGTGTCGGGGGCGGCATGCTTCAGGGTGTTGGTGAGGGCTTCCTGGACTATGCGGTACACCGTCAACTGCACCCCGCTGTCCAGGGCGTCGATGCCGCCGGAGGTCCGGTAGAAGACCTCAAGTCCGGCGGCGCGCACCTTGGCGCACAACGCCTCGACGTCCGCGGTCCCGGGCTGCGGGCTGAGTTCCGGCCCCGACGGGGGACCGTCCGCCGCCTCGCGGAGCACGCCGAGCACGCGCCTCAGTTCTCCCAGGGCCTGTCGACCGGTGTCGCCGATGAGCTGCAGGGCCTCCTTGCCTCGTTCGGGTCGGATGTCCGCGGCGTAGGCGCCGGCGTCGGCGAGCGTGATGATGACGGACAGGTTGTGGCCGACGATGTCGTGCATCTCGCGGGCGACACGGGTGCGTTCGGTGGCCGTGGCCAGCCTGCTGCGCTGGTCGCGCTCTATCTCCAGCCGGGCGGCCCGGTCGCGCAGTCCGTCGAGCTGCGCCCGGCGGATCCGAACCATCAGGCCGAGCGCGAGGGCCGCCGTCGCCGTGCTCAGCAGGAAGAACAGCGCGTCCCACACGGACACGGCCGACGACGCGCGGACCGCGACCAGCACCATGGCGCCCGCCATGACCGCACAGGCCCACGGCAACTTCCGCAGCCGCCCGTGCAGGGCCAGGCTGTACAGCGCGACGAAGAGGGCGATGTCCGCACGCAGCGCGGCGCCCAGGGACCACTGCAGGACGAACACCGCGGCGATGACGCCGAACGCCACCTCGGGCGTGCGCCGCCGCCACAGCAGGGGCAGTACCAGTCCGGCCTGCAGGACCAGCATCCCCGCGACGGGCAGGTGGGTGAAGGCCACCCGGAAACGATGCGGGCTGTCACCGTCGTCCACACCGCCATGGATCAGATCGGGCAGGCAGAACATCAGGAAGACCAGGACCACCACCGAGGTGTCCAGCACCCAGGGATGTGTCCGGTCGGCATGCCGCAGCCGCTGGCCGCCCCGGGACAGACGGGCGACCAGCGGTCCCATCCCGCTGAGGTCATCGGTGGTCACGGACGTCACCTGTACATGGTGCGGGCGTCAGACGTCACTGCGCACGAGCCGGTAGGCCGCGCCGCCCAGCGCCAGCGCCGTCCAGCACAGGAACACCAGCAGTCCGGCGCCCGGCGACAGGGTCGTGGAGTCGTGGGTCAGGGCGAACATCGCCTCCCCGGCGTTGGACGGCAGGTAGGGGCTGATGTCGTTCTGCCAGGAGCTCGGCAGCAGTGAGATCAGTCCGGGGATCAGCATCAGGGCAGCCACCAGGACCGAGATCCCGCCGGCCACCGACCGCAGCAGTGCGCCCAGGGCGGCGCCGATCACCCCGACCAGGCCGAGGTAGAGCCCGGCGCCCAGCAGACTCCGCAGGACACCCGCGTGCGAGAAGCTCACGTCCGCCGGCGTACCCGAGACGATGCCGCTTCCGATCAGGAAGGTGACGAAGGCGCCCAGCGTCCCCACCACCAGCGCGACCAGTCCGAACACGGCCGCCTTGGACCACAGCACGGGCAGTCGGCGGGGCACCGCGGCGAGCGTCGAGCGGATCATGCCGGTCGAGTACTCCCCCGCCGTGACCAGCACGCCGAGCACACCCAGGGCCAGCTGGGCGAAGTTCGTACCGAAGAGGGACAGGCTCACGGTCGTCGAGTCGGCGAAGTCCGAGTCGAGGTTGCCGGAGTCGATCCCCGACTTGTAGCGGCTCGCCGCGATGAGGCCGAAGGCCACCAGGAACAGCAGGCCCAGGCCCAAGGTGATCCAGGTCGAGCGCAGGGACCACAACTTGGCCCATTCGGAGGCCAGCACGCGCCGTCCGGTCACCCGGTAGGCGGGGCGGGCAGGGGTGGTCCGGGGTTCCTCGGCGGTTGCGGTGAGGGTGCTCATGCGGTCCTCCCGAGGGTCTCGATGCCGGTCGTGGTGCCGTGGTACTCCACGGCATCCCTGGTCAGGTCCATGAACGCCTCCTCCAGCGACACGGTCCGCGCGCTCAGCTCGAACAGGGCGATCCCTTGCTCGGCCGCCTTCAACCCGATCTCGCGGGCGGTCAGCCCGGTCACCTGCAGTTCCTCGGAGCCGACCTGGCCGGTGACGTCGACGCCCGGCCCGGCGAGCACGTCCCGCAGCCGCGCCGGGTCCTGCGTCGCCACCTTCACGGTGTCTCCGCCCGCCTCGCGGATGAGCGCCTCCACGGTCGTGTCGGCCAGCAGCCGCCCGCGCCCCACGATGATCAGGTGGTCCGCCACCAGGGCCATCTCGCTCATCAGGTGCGAGGACACGAACACCGTCCGGCCCTCGTCGGCGAGCCCCTTGAGCAGGTTGCGGATCCAGAGCACGCCCTCCGGGTCCAGCCCGTTGACCGGCTCGTCCAGCATCACCGTCTGCGGGTCGCCCAGCAGGGCGGCGGCGATGCCGAGCCGCTGGCCCATTCCGAGGGAGAAGGCGCCGGCCCGCTTCTTCGCCACACTGCCCAGCCCGGCGAGATCGATGACCTCGTCGACCCGGCGGCCCGGAATGCCATGAGTCAGCGCGAGGGCCCTGAGGTGGTTGTACGCCGAACGGCCGGGGTGGATCGACTTCGCCTCCAGGAGCGCGCCGACCTCCTGGAGCGGCGCCTGGTGGCGGGCGTAGTGGCTGCCGTTCACGGTGACGGAACCGCTCGTCGGGGCGTCGAGGCCGACGATCATGCGCATGGTCGTGGACTTGCCCGCGCCGTTCGGCCCCAGGAAGCCGGTCACCGTGCCCGGCTTCACGACGAAGTCCAGTCCGTCGACGGCTGTCTTCTCGCCGTACTTCTTGGTCAGCTGCCGTGCGTCGATCATTCGCGTTCTTTCTGTCGGGCTCCGGCGTCCGACACTTCGACGCCGCACCGGCAACGCTAGGTGCCGGATCACCCCGGTGCGGTGGTACCGGGAGGCTGATCTGGGCCATACGCGTGGTACCGCGGTACTACGCGCTCACCTGCGATGCTTCCCGTGTCCGCCGGCTCCACCGTGGTTGCGCCAGCCAGCCGGCCCCCACGGAAGCGCGACCCACCCGCGCGGCACTCGGCACCCCGGACCCGCCCCGCGCTCGAACCAGCGCAGCTGACGGACCGTCACGCGCGGACGGGCGATGAGAGAAGACACTGACCACCGGTGCCCAAGCGAGCGACGGCGACGGCCGCGTGCCGCCTCTGCCTTGCCGGCCGCGGGGTGTCCCGCGTGCACTCGTCCCTGGTGACCTCAAGCAGGCCCTCAAACTGTCGAGTCAGGTGACCACCACGGCTGCCGCATCCTGTTACGTCCCGGCCGCCCGCACGCTGCCGCACGTCGGCATCAACCGCCCAGGCAACTTCACCGGCACATCGCTACAGCTCAGCGCACCCTCCCCCGTGGCTTCAACGGCAGCGGTGGCAGCTCCGGAGCGGGCAGTGGGGCTCCGTCGTAGCCCTTCACCTCGCCGAAGCGGGACCCCGTCATCCAGTCCTCGCGGGCCTGCTCGATCTCCTGCTGGGATCGTCCGATCCAGTTCCAGAACATGACGAGCTCCTCCTCGAACGGCTCGCCGCCCAGGAGCATCAGGCCCGCGTCCGACTCGGCGCGCAGCGGGAGTTCGGTGCGGCCGCAGCCGAGGTAGAGCATCGAGCCGGGCAGGAGCGGTACGCCGTCCACGTGGGCCTCGCCGGACATGGACAGGACGGCGTACTCGAAGTCCGGTACCAGGGGCAGGCGTACGTCCGCGCCGCGGGCGAGGGACAGGTCGGCGCCGACGATGGGGGTGTACGCCGTTCCGGGTGAGCGTGCGCCGTCGAGGTCGCCCAGGATCAGCGTGGCCGTCAGGCCGGGTGCCGTGATCTGCGGCAGCTCGGCGTGGTGCTCGAAGCGCGGGTCGGTGTGCCGGTGGCCGTCCGGCAGAGCGACCCAGAGCTGGGCGCCGTGCAGGAAGCGGGCGTGGGACTTCGGGCTCTCCTCGGAGTGGCTGATCGCGCGACCGGAGGTCATCAGCCCCAACTCACGGGGGCGGATGGTCTGGAGGCTGCCGGTGGAGTCGCGGTGCAGCACCTCGCCCTGGTGCAGCCAGCTCACCGTCTGCAGGCCCATGTGCGGGTGCGGGGGCACCTGCATGCCCGGCTCGTCGGCGATGTCGTCGGGGCCGTAGTGATCGACGAAACACCAGGCGCCGACCATGCGGCGGCCCAGGTTGGGAAGAAGCCGGCGTACCTCGCTGGACTCGCCGAGCTTGACGCGCCGAGGGCTCAGGAGTTCGCGCACGGGTTCCGCCACCACGAAGCCGCGTCCGCCGCACAGGGCGGGAACCGGCTCGCGATCAAGATTGCTCATGACGCCCAACCTAGACCCGTGAGGCGATTCCCGTCAGGTCCTCCCTCCGGGCTCCGCGACGGTCGTTCCGCGGGCCGCCTGTGATCCGGCCGGAAAATAGTAGCCATGGATATAGTAGCCATGTACTGTATCGAGCATGAGTACGGCATCCGAGGGCGCGACGCCCGGTTTCCTGGTCTGGCGACTGTCGATGAAGTGGCGGGTCGCGGTCGACCGCGCGGTGGCGCCGCTGGGCCTGACCCACGCCCAGTACTCGCTGGTGGCATCGCTGTACGGCATGCAGAGCGGCGGCGAACGCCCGAGCCAGCGACGCCTCGCCGACCAGACCGGCCTCGAACCGCTCTACGTCTCCAAGCTGGCGCGCTCCCTGGAGAGCGCCGGACTCCTGGAACGCACCCGGGATCCCCGCGACCCGCGCGCGGTGCAACTGGCGCTGACCGAGGAGGGCCGTGAGCGGACCCTGCGCGCCATCAAGGTCGTCCAGGGGCTCCTGGAGCAACTGCTTGCCCCGCTCGGAGGCCTGGACAGCGCGCGCACGCGGGAGTTCAAGCGCGAGCTGGCGACCCTGCTCGACGCACCTCTCGACCCGACGAACGTGAACCTGGAGGAGCAGTCATGACCACCACCACTCCCGTCCTCAACCCCCGCGTCATAGCCCTGGCCCACTACGCCGCCCGCGCACTTCTCGAGAACGTCCTGGCCCGCCACGGCGCGACCTTCCAGCAGTCCGTCACCCTGCGGCTCGCCGCCGTCGCCGAGGGCCCGGTCGAGCGTGACCGCATCGTCGAGGACCTGGTCGGCGCACTGAAGATCGACGCGACGGAGGCGCACTCCGTGGTCGACGAGCTGATCTCCGCGGGACTGCTGGCTCCCCAGGAGCCGTCCCAGGTGCGGATCACGGACACCGGACGGAAGCTGTTCGAGACGACGTCCGCCGAGACCGCGCCCATCTCCGCCCGGGTCTACGCCGGCATCCCGGAGGAGGACCTCGCGGTCGCCGGACGCGTACTGAGCCTCATCACCGAGCGGGCCGACGAGGAGCTCGCCGCCCTGAACAAGTAGCCGAACACGCGACCGGGCCCGGTTCCGTACAGGAACCGGGCCCGCACACGTCTCAGGCCGCCACGCCCCTCTTGCCCCGCCGGTGGGCGACCTCACCGAGGATCACGTCGGCGACGACGAAGCCGGCCAGCGGAATGCCGAGCAGCGGCACGAAGTAGCCGAGGACGGCGACGACCACCACGCCGGGTACCAGGATCTGCGGCGGGACCTGCTGCCAGGCGCCTCGCGGGATCGGCCGGCCGAAGGCGGAGCCGCGACCGCGCTGCCACCACATGCGGTAGCCCCACACGATCAGCAGGACCAGCGACAGCGCCAGGAGCATCAGGGCGATCTGGTTGACCAGCCCGAACAGGACGCCGGTGTGCAGGTCGATGCCCCAGCGGGTGAGCTTGGCGAGCAGCGGGTAGTCGGCGAACCGCACCGTGTCGGTGACCTCACCGCTGGTGGGATCGACGGCGACCGCGTCCTGCTTCTCGGGCCAGCTGCGCTGCACCTGTCGTACGACATAGGCCGACGACTCGTCGGCGGGCGGCACGAGTTCGACGGGGTCACCGAGCCCTTGGGCGCGGGCGGCGGCCAGCACCTTGTCGAGGCCGACGCCGTGCTCGGCGCCCCCGGCCGAGGCGGACGCGCCGTGGCCCGCGTGGTCGCCGCCCGTGGCCGCGGAGACCGAGGGCGTGGACTGGCCCAGGGAGGTGCGGAGTTCGTCGATGTTGGCGCCTGCGTACGTCGACCAGGTCAGTCCGGTCGCCGACAGGAAGACGAAGCCGGCCGCGGCCCAGACGCCGACGCTGCCGTGCAGTCCGAGGGTGCGGCGCCGCCCGCTGGTACCGCGGACCTTGCGCAGGGCGCGCCGGCGGGAGAACCACAGCACGATGCCGCCGCCCGCGATCACCCACAGCCAGCTGGCGGCGAACTCGCTGTAGAGGCGGCCGTTCTCGCCGAGGTGGAGGTCGCGGTGGAACTCGTCGATCCAGGTGCGCAGCGGCAACGCGCCGGTGGAGCCGTACTGTTCCAGCGCGCCGCGCACCTTGCCGGTGTACGGGTCGACGAACACGGCGAGGGTGTGGTTCGGGTCGACTCCCTTGACGCCGGACAGCATCACCCTGGTCGTCGCGTCGTCCTCGGGGGAAGGACGTACGGCCGAGACGGTGCCCTCGGGGTGCGCCTTGCGGGCGGCTGCGACCTGGGTGGAGACGGGCAGCTTGCTGTCGCCGACGGCGGCGACGGTCATCTGGTCCCGGTAGACGATCTTCTCGGCCTGGAACGCGCCGGCGTACAGGAAGCCGGTGACGGCGGCGATGAGGAGGAAGGGGGCGACGAGAACGCCGGCGTAGAAGTGCAGACGCAGCACGAGCGGGCGCAGCGGTGCCCATCTGCTGGGGGCCGGCGCGGGGGCGGCCGGTTGCGGGGCCTCGTCGGTGGTCGTCGAGGGGGCGATGGACATCGGCGGCTTCTCCGAGGGCTGGGGACGGTGGCGGTCCAGTAGTCGGAGGAAGGGGGGATCGAGTTCCCGGGACTTGAAGTGACCCGCATCACACGGGAAGCGCGCGGCTCGCCCGGCGCCATGGCATCCTGGCGCGATGGCAACTCCGAGTCATCGCACGCCCCTTGCCGAATTGGTCGAGGAACTCCTGGCCACCGACGGTCCGCTGCCGATCGTGGCGGCCGGCGAACCGGTCCTGCGGCGGCCCACCGAGCGCTACGACGGCCAGCTGGACGCCGGCCTCCTGTCCCGCTTCGTCGAGGCCCTGCGCGTCACGATGCACGCGGCGCCCGGCGTGGGGCTGGCCGCTCCGCAGGTGGGTGTTCCGCTGCGCATCGCGGTGATCGAGGACCCGGCGCCCGTACCGGAAGAGGTGCGGGTGGCCCGTGGGCGGGTCCCGCAGCCCTTCCGGGTCCTGGTCAATCCGTCGTACGAGCCGGTCGGCACCGAGCGGGTGGCGTTCTTCGAGGGCTGTCTGAGTGTGCCGGGGTGGCAGGCCGTGGTGGCACGGCCCGCTCAGGTACGGCTGACGGGCGAGGACGAGAAGGGCCGCACGGTCGACGAGGTGTTCGGCGGCTGGCCCGCGCGGATCGTCCAGCACGAGACGGACCACCTCGACGGCATGCTGTACCTCGACCGCGCCGAGTTGCGCTCGCTGTCCTCGAACCAGGCGATGGCCGAGCGGTGGACGCAACCGACGCCGGAGCAGGCGGCCGCGTCCCTCGGCTTCGAGCTGCCCTAGTTGTCCCGGTAGGCCTCAAGGAGCCGCAGCCACACCTCGCTGATCGTCGGGTACGACGGGACCGCGTGCCACAGCCTGCTGATCGGGACCTGGCCCACGACCGCGATCGTCGCGGAGTGGATCAGTTCGCCGACGCCGGGGCCGACGAAGGTGACACCGAGGAGGATCTCGCGTTCCAGGTCGACGACCATGCGGGCCCGCCCTCGGTAGCCGTCGCCGTAGAGACCGGCGCCCGACACCGAGGCGAGGTCGTAGTCGACCGCGCGGACCCGGTGGCCCGCCTGTTCGGCCTCCGCCAGGGAGAGGCCCACCGCGGCGGCCTCCGGGTCGGTGAAGACGACCTGGGGTACGGCGTCGTGGTCGGCGGTCGCGGCATGGGCGCCCCAGGGGCCCGCCTGTACCGGGGCCCCGGAGGCCCGGGCGGAGATCGCCGCGCCCGCGATGCGCGCCTGGTACTTGCCCTGGTGGGTGAGGAGCGCGCGGTGATTGACGTCGCCGACCGCGTAGAGCCAGTCGCTGCCGGTCACCCGGAGGCTGTCGTCGACCTCCAGCCAGGTGCCGGGCTCCCGGCCGATCGTGTCGAGGCCGATGTCGTCGGTGTGCGGGGCGCGTCCGGTGGCGAAGAGGATCTCGTCCGCCACGATACGGTCGCCGGTGCCGGTGACGACCACGACGGTGCCGTTCTCGCGGGTGACCGACTCGACCGACGTGCCGGTGCGGACCTTCACGCCTGCTTCGGTGAGCCCGTCGGCGACGAGTTCGCCGGCGAACGGCTCCATGCGGTTGAGCAGGCCCTTCCCGCGCACGAGAAGGGTGACCTGCGAGCCGAGTGCCTGCCAGGCCGCGGCCATCTCGGTGGCGACCACTCCCCCGCCGACCACGACGAGCCGTCCAGGCGCAGCCTTGGCGCTGGTGGCCTCGCGGCTGGTCCAGGGCTTGACCTCGTCGAGGCCCGGCAGGTCGGGCAGGACGGCCCGGGTGCCGGTGCAGACGGCCACGGCGTGCCGGGCGGTCAGCACCTTCCGTATGCCGTCGGGGCCGGTGACCGTGACCGTGCGCTCTCCCGTCAGACGGCCGTGGCCGCGGTGGAGCTCGGCGCCGATGCTCTCCAGCCAGCCGATCTGGCCGTCGTCCTTCCAGTTCGAGGTGAAGTAGTCCCGGCGTGCGAGAACCGCGGCCGTGTCGAGGGGGCCCTGCACCGAGGCGCTCAGGCCCGGCAGGCGGCGCGCGTCCGCCTGGGCGATCACCGGCCGCAGCAGGGCCTTGCTGGGCATACAGGCCCAGTAGGAGCACTCTCCGCCGACCAGCTCGCTCTCCACGACCGCGGTGGAGAGGCCGGCCGCGCGGGTGCGGTCGGCCACGTTCTCCCCCACGGGCCCGGCACCCAGAACCACAACGTCGTAGGCGATGTTTTCCGTTTCCGTCATGGGCCCAGTCTGGTGGTTGGTGTGCGCGCGGGCCACCAGGGGTACGCGCGCCGCATACCGAGTGGTGACAGCTGCGGAATACCCGGCGGACAGGCCGTGTTGTGCCGACGGCTTCGCTCCGAGACCAGGAAGAGGGATCACGTCATGAGCAGCACCGTGGAGCTCACCAAGGAGAACTTCGACCAGATGGTCACGGACAACGAGTTCGTCCTGATCGACTTCTGGGCGTCCTGGTGCGGTCCTTGCCGCCAGTTCGCCCCGGTCTACGAGAAGGCCGCCGAGGACAACCCCGACCTGGTGTTCGGCAAGGTGGACACCGAGGCGCAGCCGGAGCTGGCCCAGGCCTTCGGTATCCAGTCCATCCCGACGCTGATGATCGTCCGCGACCAGGTCGCGGTGTTCGCCCAGCCCGGGGCGCTGCCCGAGTCCGCCCTGACGGACGTCATCGGGCAGGCCCGCAAGCTGGACATGGACGAGGTCCGCAAGTCCGTGGCCGAGCAGCAGGCCCAGGCCGAGCAGAACGGCGAGTAACGCCCCGGATCAGAAGGGGTAGGTCGCCACGTCCGCGCGTACCGTCGTCCAGCGCACGTCGGTGAAGGCCTCCACGTTGGCCTCACCGCCGAACCGGGCGCCGGTGCCGGACGCGGCGATGCCGCCGAAGGGCGCGACCGCCTCGTCGTTCACGGTCTGGTCGTTGATGTGCACGATGCCGGTGGGGATCCTCTCCGCCAGGTCGAGACCGCGGGCCGCGTCCCCGGTGACGATGCCGAGCGAGAGGCCGTACGGCCCCGCGGCGGCCAGGGCGGCGGCCTCGTCGACCGTGCTGAAGGACCGTACGGGTGCGACGGGCCCGAACACCTCCTCCGCGTAGGCGGGCATGGTGTCGTCGAGACCGGCGAGGACCGTCGGACGGTAGAAGAGCTTCTCGTGCGTGCCGCCTGCCGCCAGCTTGGCCCCCTGGGCGGTGCTGGCCTCGACCAGACCGCGCACCTTGGCGAGCTGGTTGTCGTCGATGATCGGGCCCAGGTGGACCTGCTCCCGGTTGGGGTCGCCGACGGCGAGGGAGTCGGCCTTGGCGGCCAGACGCTCGACGTACTCCTCGTACAGCGAGTCGTGGACCAGGTGCCGGCCCGTCGTCATGCAGATCTGGCCCTGGTGGAAGAAGGATCCCCAGGCCGCCGTGGAGATGACGGCCTCGATGTCGGCGTCCTCCAGGACGATCAGCGCGGAGTTGCCGCCGAGTTCCAGGTGGGCGCGCTTGAGGTGGCGTCCCGCCGCCTCCCCCACCGCGCGGCCCGCCGCGGTCGATCCGGTGAAGGAGATGACGGGGACCCGCGGGTCGGCGACCAGGGCCTGGCCGACATCGGGGCCACCGGGCAGGACATGGAACAGCCCCTCGGGCAGCCCGGCCTCGGCGAGGACGGCGGCGAGCGAGAGGCCGCCGCAGACCGCGGTGCGCGGGTCCGGCTTGAGGATCACCGCGTTCCCCAGCGCCAGGGCCGGGGCGACGGAGCGGATCGAGAGGATCAGCGGGGCGTTGAAGGGCGCGATCACGCCCACGACGCCGACCGGGATCCGGCGCGTGTAGGACAGGCGGGGCGCCTCGCTGGGCAGGACCTGGCCCGCGGGGCGGGAAGCGAGGGCGGCGGCCTCGTAGCACTCCTGGGCGGCCACGTGCAGTTCGAAGTCCGCCTTGCCGGGGATGGACCCGGACTCGCGGACGAGCCACTCGCGCAGTTCGTCGGCGTGGGCGGAGAACAGGTCACCGGCCTTGCGCAGCACCCCGGCCCGCACGAAGTGCGGGAGCCGGGCCCATTCGGTCTGGGCGGCACGGGCGGCCGCCGCGGAGCGCTCCACGTCCTCGGCGCCGGCGAGGGTGACGGTGGCGAGGGTGTCGCCGGTGGCGGGCTCGGTGACGGCGTACTCAGGTCCCGAAAGGGGGTGGGGCTGCCAGCTCTTGGGGTCGAGCAATGACATGACGGCTCTCCGTTCGATCACCGGTGGGACTCACACGGGGAGCGGAAGTCCCGTGTAGTTCGCGGCCAGTTCGGCGGCCGCGTGGCGGGATGCGGTGATGCGGCGCAGGCGTGCGAGCTGCATCCGGCTCTCGAACGCATCCCCATTTGGTTGAGCGTGCAACATCCTAGTCATGTCGTACGAGAACCGCGTGGCCTGCCACACACGAGAAAGACACAACTTTGAATATGCGTCGAGCAGATGTGTCGATCCCGTGCCGTGCAGTTCGGTCAGGGCCCCAGCGAGCACGCATACGTCGGACACGGCGAGATTGAGGCCCTTGGCCCCGGTCGGCGGCACGATGTGCGCGGCGTCGCCGGCCAGCAGGAGACGGCCGTACCGCATCGGTTCGTGGACGTAACTGCGCATGGGCGTCACCGACTTGGCGGTGATCGGGCCGCGTTCCAGTGTCCAGTCGGCGTCGATCGCGAAGCGGGCGGCGAGCTCGTCCCAGATCCGCTCGTCGGACCAGTCGTCGGGATCGGTCCCGTTCGGGACCTGGAGGTAGAGCCGGGAGACGGCGGGCGAGCGCATGCTGTGCAGGGCGAAGCCGCGCCCGCCACGTGCGTAGATCAACTCCTCGCAGGACGGCGGGACATCGGCGAGGATCCCGAGCCAGGAGTACGGGTAGTCGTGCGCGTACGTCCGGCTCGTCGCCTCCGGGAAGGCCTCCCGGGAGATGCCGTGGAAGCCGTCGCAGCCCGCGATCCAGTCGCAGGTCAGCGTCTGTTCGCGGCCCTCGTGCAGGAACCGCACGACAGGGGTGTCACTCTCCGGCTTCTCGACCGCCAGAGCCTCCGCCCCGAACAACAGCGGTGGCCCCTCGGCCAGTTGGAGCGCGACGAGATCCTTCACGATCTCGGTCTGGGCGTAGATCGTGACCGTACGGCCACCGGTCAGGGCGGGGAAGTCGATGTGGTGCCGCTCCCCCGCGAACCGCAGCTCGATGCCCCGATGGACCAGTCCCTCGGTCTCCAGACGTCCGGCGGCGCCGCACGCGCGCAGGGCGTCGACCGTGCCCTGCTCCAGCATCCCGGCACGCTGCCGGTGTTCGACGTACTCCCGCGTCCTGCTCTCCAGGACCACACAGTCGATGCCCGCGCGGTGCAGCATGCGGGCGAGGAGCAGTCCGGCGGGGCCGCCGCCGATGATCCCGACCGTCGTGCGCATGGCAGGCCCTCCCTGCGTCAGCTGGAGTCGCGGTGCACCACCGTGGCACCCAGCACCGTGTGGGTCTCGGTCGCGGCGCCGGGTTCGCGCACCGCGCGGTCGACCAGTTCGGCGAGGTCGCGGCCGGACGGCAGGTCGAGGTGGACCGTGCTCAGCCGGGGCCGCAGCAGCCGGCCGAGGAGCAGGTCGTCGGCGCCGATCATGGCGGTGTCCTCCGGAATGCGGATGCCCTCGTCCTGGAGGGCACGCATTAACAGCATCGCGTACTCGTCGTTGTACGCAAACACGGCGTCGAGGCCGAGGTCCCGCCAGCGGACGGCGAGCTTGGCCGCGGCCTGCTCCTCGTAGGCGAGGGGCAGCTCGGTCAGCGTGGCGTCGGTGCCGTGCAGGGCCTTGCGGACACCTGCCAGGCGGGGCAGCGAGAAGGCCTCCAGGCCGGCCTCCTCGGGCACCACCACGCCGATGCGGCGCCGGCCGCGGGCGTACAGGTGGCCGGCGGCGCTGTGGCCGACGCCCGCGTGGTCCATGAGCAGGGCGTGGGCCCCCTCGACCGCCTCGGGACCGAGGGTGACCACCGCCCGGGCACCGGAGCGCCGGAGCAGGGCCACCCCCTGCGGACCGAGTCCCGTGCCGGGCACCAGGACCGCGACCGGGCGCAGCTCCGCCCAGGCACGCGCTGCCTCGTCGCCCTGCAGGCCGACGCTGCCGTACTGCACGACGGTGTAGTCCAACCGGCCCAGGGCCCACTGGAGTTCACTGATGAACTGGCTGTAGAGCGGGCCGACCGGGATGGACGGGGCGGGCATCAGGACCATTCGGCTGTGGCCGGCGCGCAGGCTGCGGGCGGCCGCGTGCGGCACGTACCCGAGTTCCTTCGCGGCCGCGTGGACGCGGCGGCGCGTGGGCTCACTGATCCGGACGGCGCTGGTGTTGTTGAGGACGTAGGAGACGGTCGCTCGTGAGACGCCGGCCAGGCGGGCCACATCGGCGCTCGTGGGAACCGAGCGCGTCGCCGGGGAAACGGGCGCGGGCGTTTTCGGTATCTGCACCATGACGGTCGTCATCTTTGCAGAAGCTGTGACGGTGTACCGGACCGGGTCGCGGCCCGACCTCACGGCGGCGGATCGGTGCAGGTGAGCCGGGCGACGAGGTCGTCCCAGCCCCTCTCCAGGCGCTCCAGCGACATTCCGCACCTCCGGGTGAGGTGGTGGATGGTGGCGGGATCGAGGTAGCCCATCAGGGCCTGGGCGAGCAGTTCGGAGTCCGCTTCCGGGCGTGCCTGGCGCAGCAGCAGGGTCACATGGCTGTGGTGCACCCGGCGGGGCGCGGGGGTGAAGCGGCGCTCCGGGCTCGGCTCGGCGGCCAGCATCAGGTCCATCTCGTCGCCGGACCGGCGCAGGAGGGCGTGGCCGAAGGCACGCAGCCGGTCGGCGGGCGGTGCGCCGGGCCCGAGCGGGGCGGGGCCACTGAGGAAGGCCGCCTGGAAGTTGCGCTCGGAGTGGTCGAGCAGGGCCGTCAGCAGGCCGGTGCGGTCGCCGAACCGACGGAAGACGGTGCCCTTGCCGACCGACGCGGCCGCGGCCACCGCCTCCATCGTGACCCCGGCCGCCCCGTGCTCCGCGACCAGGCGAGTGGCCGCCTCCAGGAGCCGGGCCCGGTTGCGTGCGGCGTCGGCGCGAAGGCAGGGCTCGTCCTCGCGGAGGCCGAGTTGGAGCAGCTCGGGTTCCCCACTGGGATCAGGGGGCGTCGGCAGTGGCGGCAGCGGTGGCAGGACGGCGGACATGAAATAAGCGTAAAGCAGCGGGAAGAAAACTGGACCGAGGTCCGGTTTACGAGGTACAACTTTAAACGGACCCCGGTCCGCATCATTACGGCAATGTTTCATCCCTCCCTTGGAGTTCGCATGTCTGTTCGCATTCTCGCGCTCGTCGGAAGCCTTCGCGCCGGTTCGCACAACCGCCAGCTCGCCGAGGCGGCCGTCAAGCACGCCCCCGAGGGCGCGGAGATCGTGCTCTTCGAGGGCCTCGGCGAGATCCCCTTCTACAACGAGGACATCGACGTCGAGGGCGCCGTCCCCGCGGCTGCCGCCAAGCTGCGTGAGGCCGCGCAGGCCTCCGACGCGTTCCTGTTCTTCTCCCCCGAGTACAACGGCACCATCCCGGCCGTGCTGAAGAACGCGATCGACTGGCTGTCGCGTCCGTACGGCGCCGGCGCCTTCGGCGGCAAGCCGGTCGCCGTGGTCGGTACCGCGTTCGGTCAGTTCGGCGGCGTGTGGGCGCAGGACGAGACCCGCAAGTCCGTGGGCATCGCCGGCGGCAAGGTGCTCGAGGACGTCAAGCTGTCCATCCCGGGTTCGCTGGTGCGCTTCGCCGAGACGCACCCGGCCGACGACGCCGAGGTCGCCGCGCAGCTGGCCGAGGTCGTCGCGCAGCTGCACAGCAACGCGGGTGAGGTCGCCGCCGCCTGACGCCTGGGGCAGCGGAGCGGCATTTCTTGAGGGGCTGGAGTCTTGGTACTCCGGCCCCGCTTGCTCGTTGTCCGCGGGCCCGGTGGGGGCTGGTCGCGCCCACGCGGCGGAGCCGCATGTCGACACAGCCCCGCGCCCCTTCGGGAGCGCGCCGCATCAAGCCACTGCCGTAGGAGCCAGTTCCCGTAGAGCTCCCAACGCCGCCGCGATCGCCGGGCGTTCGTGCGCTCCGCCGCGGGTGCAGGTGAGCAGCTTTCGGTGGGGGTTGCCTCCGCAGCGCACCCTTGCGATCGGCAGGTGGGGGGTCAGGTGGGCCAGGCGGGGGATCAGGGCGACGCCCAGCCGGTGGGCCACCAGGTGAGCGGTGACGTTCCAGTCCAGGGCGTGATGGACCACGCTCGGGGTGAAGCCGGCCGCGCCGCACGCCGACAGCACGTGCGGGCTGCAGGGGCTCGCCGGAACCGGAGCGATCCAGTCCTCGTGCGCCGCGTCCGCGAGGTCGGCGCGCTCGCGTCCGGCGAGGGGGTGGTCCGCGGGGACGACCAGGTCGAACGGGTCGTCCAGCAAGGGCTGTTGGTCGTAGCGGACGTCGCTCATGGGCGGGTTGTACGGGGTCGCCTCCACGACCGCCAGGTCGATCTCCCCCTCGAAGAGCAGGTCGAAGCTCTCCGTCACGCCCGACTCCTGGATGCCGACGGTCAGCCGGGGATACAGCTCGCGCAGCCGAACCGCCATCGGGGCGAGCAGCACGGACACGGCCACCGGGAATCCGCCCACCCTGAGCGGTCCGGCGGGCTCGCTGTGGTCGGCGCGCAGATCGAGTTCGGCCTGGTCCCAACGCGCCTGGATGGCGTCGGCGTGCGCGAGCAGGCTCTCGGCGGCCGGGGTGAGGCGGATCCCGCGGCCCTGGGGTTCGAGGAGGTCGACGCCCAGGTCGCGGGCGAGCTGGCGGATCTGCTGGGAGGCGGCCGACGGGGTGAAGTGCAGGGCGCGGGCGGCCGCGGTGACTGTGCCGTAGTGGGCGACCGCCCTCAGGACGTGGAGTCGGCGCAGGTCAATCATGAAGCCCACGCTTCAAGGTCGGGTCCAGTAAGTCAACCTGGACGTGAACGAAGACTCCGCTGCACTCTGGGCTGTGTCGCGACGGCCGTAACAGCCACGAGGTACGAGGAGTCACCATGACCAGCACGATCCGCGCCGTCTGCCCGCACTGCGGCTGGCCGGACGGCGCCGAGCCCTTCCAGGTGGTGTCCCGGCACGGCACGGCGACGGGCGGGACCCTGTGGACCCGCTGCGCGTGCGGCTCGCTGCAGGTCCGCGTGACCGACGGCCGCGGGACGCGTGTCGTCTCCCGCAGCCGGCCCACCGCCGCGCGGGCGGGTTAGAGCCGGTCCGGCCATGCCGACTTCGCAGCGTCTGATGCGCACTCCCCCGGCGGGGACCCGAGCCCTGGGCTCCCTCCTCCGCCCTGCAGCCCCTAGTCCAGTTCCGCGAGCCGCTCCACGGCCGGTGCGACGAAGCTTTCGATCCACTCCGCGGGGGCGCCGACGCGGGGGGCGAGGATGACTGTGTCGATGCCGAGCTTGCCGTAGCCGGTGATGTCCCAGGTGAAGGCTTCCAGGTCGCCCTCGGTGGCCGGGTCGCCCGTGTAGGCGACGGTCTTGCGGATCTCGTCGTAGTCCCGCCCCTCGGTGTCGCAGTGGCCGCGCAGCACGTCGAGCTTGTGCGTGACCTCCTCCGGCGAGGTGGCGAAGAGGTTGCAGGCGTCGCCGTAACGGGCCACCAGGCGGAGGGTCTTCTTCTCGCCGCTGCCGCCGATCATGATCTCGGGGTGCGGGCTGCTGACCGGGGCCGGTACGCACAGGGTCTCGGCGAGCCGGTAGTGGGTGCCCTCGAAGGGGCCGTTCGCCGCCGGGTCCCACATCTGGAGACAGATCCGCAGGGTCTCCTCCAGCCGCTCGAAGCGCTCCGCGAGGGGCGGGAACGGCACGCCGAGCCCTTCGTGCTCCCGGTCGTACCAGGCGGCTCCGATGCCGAGGGTGGCCCGGCCGCCGGAGAGCACGTCGAGCGTGGTCGCGATCTTGGCCAGCAGTCCGGGGTGGCGGTACGTCACTCCGGTCACGAGCGCGCCGAGCTGGACGGTCTCGGTGTGGGCCGCGAGGAAGCTCAGGGTCGTGTAGGCCTCCAGCATGGGGTCCTCGGCGCCGCCGTTGAACTCCATCTGGAAGTAGTGGTCCATCACCGACAGCCAGCTCACGCCGGCCGCCTCCGCCGCGGCACCCGCGGCGGCGAGCTCGGCACCGAGAGCCGGTGCGCCGGCGGGGTGGTTGAACCGGTTGATGTGCACGCCCACGCGCATGTCCGTCTCCGTTCACGGGACTTTCGCCGACCGGGACGACGCTAGAGCCTGGAGCGCTCTCGAAGTCAAGGGTGGGACGTGCGCGTTGCTCCGGTCACCGCGCCTCTCACTTGGCAAGGAACCGCAGGTCGCACCAGAACATGGCGGAATCCCGCCGCTCACCACCCGCCGTACGGCGGGCAGGTTCCGCCGTACGGCGGCGTCCAGGACGGACGTCGTTGCCCGGATCATGACGTCACGAGCCGCCGCGCCCCGCGTGAGGAGAAGCCATGACCCATGTGCCGCCCCCGTTCGATCCCGAGCTCAGTGCCGCCCTGGATCTGATCAAGGACGTGATCTCGCCCGGTTTCACCGTCGACGAGATCGACGTCGTGCGCCAGGGACCGGGCATCGAGATGCTGGCCGACCTGGATCTGACGCTGGACGGGTTCTTCGAGGTGGAGGACCGTTCGGTGCCGGGATCTGCGGGCGCCCCCGAGATCTCACTGCTGATCTGCCGTCCCACCGGTCCGGCGACCGCGGGCACCGGACGTCCGGTGATCTACCACGTGCACGGCGGCGGCATGGTCCTCGGCACCAACCGGGTCGGGGTGGACGGTCCGCTGGCCTGGGCGAAGGAACTGGACGCGGTGGTGGTGTCGGTGGAGTACCGGCTGGCGCCCGAACATCCGCATCCGGCGCCGGTCGAGGACGTCTACGCCGGGCTCGTGTGGACCTCCGAGCACGCCGAAGAGCTGGGCGGTGACCCCGAGCGGATCGTGATCGCCGGTGCGAGCGCGGGTGGCGGGCTGTCGGCGGCGCTGGCGCTGCTCACCCGGGACCGCAAGGGGCCGCGTCCGCTGGGGCAGCTGCTGATGTGTCCGATGCTGGACGACCGCAATGACAGTCCCTCGACGTATCAGATGGCGGGGCTGGGCGTCTGGGACCGGACGGCCAACGAGACGGGCTGGACCGCGTTGCTGGGTGAACTGCGGGGCGGTCCCGACGTTCCGGCGTACGCGGCTCCGGCCCGGGCCGAGGACCTGTCGGGACTGCCGCCGGCCTTCCTCGACGTGGGGTCGGCGGAGACGTTCCGGGACGAGGTCGTCGCCTACGCCTCGCGGATCTGGCAGGCGGGCGGGGTGGCGGAGCTGCATGTGTGGCCGGGAGGCTTCCACGGGTTCGACGGCTTCGCTCCGCAGGCGGCGTTGTCCCAGGCGGCGCGGGCGGCACATCTGGCGTGGCTGCGGAGGTTGCTGGGCAGTTAGGGGGGCGGGTGGAGGCGCGTGGGGAGGCACGGGAGGAAGCGCCACGGGCGGACGTCGGGCGGCTGCGATGTGGCTCCGCCATGCGGGGACGTATCGCTCCGCCACGTGGGGACGTGTGGCTCCGCCACGTGGGGACGTATCGCTCCGCCACGTAGGGACGTATCGCTCCGCCACGTAGGAACGTATCGCTCCGCCACGTAGGAACGTATCGCTCCGCCACGTAGGGACGTGTGGCTCCGCCACGTGAGCGCGCGGCCAGCCATGTCACAGTCCCGCGTCCCGTGGGGGCGCTCCGCGTCCCCGATGGCGCACCATGGGCGTATGAAAGAGCTGGCCGGGCGTCTCACCGCGCTGGATCCGGACGCCGGTGCCGCCGTCCGGGTCATCGCCTACTTCGATCGGCTGTCCGAGGCTCGCGCGGGGCTGGAGGCGTTGGTGCGGGGGGCCGCCGTACTGGCCGGGGTGCCCGCCCGCCTGGTCGACGTCGAGCGGCGGGTGCGGGTTCGGGTCGAGGCCGACGGGACGCGCCGGGACTCCGGGGCGCCGCCGGACCCCGGCTGGCCCACGACCGCGCTCGCGCCCGGCGGGGTCGCCGCTCTGTGGCTGGAGCGGGCCGCGGCGGCGCCCAGTGTGGTCGACGCGGTGATCCTGGAGCGGGCCGCGGGGGCCGTACGGCTCGTGCTGGACCGTACGCGGGGACGCGCGCCCGTCGATGATCCGGCGCTGGTCGAGACCGTGCTGGACGCCACGGCCCCCGAGGCCGCCCGGCTGCACGCGGCACGTGGGCTCGGGCTGGACCCCGCGGCGTCCGCGCGTGCGCTGGCCCCGCTCGACGGACGGCCCCGGATCATTGCCGGGCGGGCGGACTCCGTACTGCCCGCGGGGCGGGTCGGGGTGGGGCCCGCCGTGCCCGTGCTCGAACTGCCGCAGTCCTGCGCGGACGCCCGTACCGCGCTGCGGTTCACCGCCGAGGGCACGGCTCAGGATCCTGGACCGAAGATCGTGTACGCCGACGAGCTGGGCGGCGTCGCGCTCCTGGCCGACCTCGTCGCGCCGGGCGCCGACCCGCCGCCGGACGTCCAGGCGCTGGAGGCGGCGGGGGCGGCCGCGCCCTGGCTGCTCGGTACGTTGCACGCCGTGGTCTCGACGGCGAGCCTGCGTGCGGCTGCCGCCGAGATCAACGTCCATCACTCCACGCTCCAGGACCGGCTGTCCCACGCGGAGCATCTGCTGGGCTGGCCGTTGCGCACACCTCAGGGGCGACTGCGACTACAACTGGCCCTGACCATGCGGCACTTGGCACGGTCGTAGCGGGAGGGCGGAGGGTCAGCGGAACTCGTGCACGACCTCGATCACGCCGACGATGTGCGCGTTGAACTCGTCGAGCTCCTCGGCCGGGACCCACAGTTCGAGGATCGTGCGGCCACCCGCCTGCTGGACGGGATAGCGGCTCAGGAAGTCCGACTCGACCTCGAAGCGGGTCACGAAGCCGGCGCCGTCGTGCTTGACGTTCCAGTCCCTGGCGATCCTGATCGCGTAGTCCTCGTTGAGGACCGGGTAGAAGATCGGCTGCTCGGGCAGCCTCGGCGGCCAGGCACGCCAGTCGAGCTCCCGGACCAGGTCCAGCTCCTTCGGGCCGGTCGGGCGCCAGAGGGTCGTGGTGGAGGGCCGGGTCGTCATCGGAGTCGCTCTCTGCGGGTGCGGGTGCCGGTGGGGGCGCTGATAGTTGCGCGCGCACTATAGAAGCAGACGCTGGAAGTTTCGGCGATGCAATATCCTGGACGTACCCGTACCGGGACGGAGGAAGCAGGCCCCATGACCGCCACAGACCCCGCACTGACCGCCCTCGCCCAGGGCTGGTGCGCGCTCTCCCTGCTGCACGGACGGATCGAGGCCCACATCGAGCGCGCCCTGCAGGCCGGACACGACCTCAGCGTGCGCGAGTACTCCCTGCTCGACGTCCTGGGCCGCCAGCACGACGGCGAGGGCGGGCATCTGCAGATGAAGCAGGTCGCCGACGCCGTCGTCCTCAGCCAGAGCGCCACCACCCGCCTGGTGACCCGCCTCGAGGACCGCGGCCTGCTCTCCCGCTACCTCTGCCCCACCGACCGCCGCGGCATCTACACCGACGTCACCGACGCCGGCCGCACCCTCCTCGAACAAGCCCGCCCCACCAACGAGAGGGCCCTCCGCGAAGCCCTCGACCAGGCAGCCACCAACCCCGAACTCGCCCCCCTCGTACGAGCTCTCGAAGCCCACCGCGTCCCGGCCTGACTGGAACGCCGTTCACCGAGGTGACGCCTCGTCCGAGGCCATCGCGACGATGCCCGGCAAGACACCCGCCGCCGTGACCCCGACCGACCCCTGCGGGACACCGATCCGTCGTCCGCAGCTCCCTGCGCCTCACGGTTTCCGGCGGGTGCCAGTGCCGGTCGACACCGGCTGATGGAAGGAACCGGCGGCGCCGGGCAGTCCGGACTGCGGATGGCGCTGACAGCGACCGATCCCTGCGGGACACCGATCCGGTCGTCCACGGCCCCCTGCGCCTCACGGTTTCCGGCGGGTGCCAGTGCCGGTCGACACCGGCTGATGGAAGGAACCGGCGGCGCCGGGCAGTCCGGACTGCGCATGACGCTGACCGCGACCGACCCCTGCCGGACACCGAGCCGGTCGTCCACGGCCCCCTGCACCTCACGGGTTCCGGCAGGGCGCGCCACCGCCGGTCGACACCGGCTGCCGGACGGAGGGGGCACACGGCATCAGCCGCGCCCTGCCCGATGCGCACGGCTGAAGGCGCGAGGACCGTCCGCCTCCGGGAGGAATTGCCGCTGACCGCCACGGGCAAGGTCTTCAAGGACCAGCGGTGAAGCAAAGCGCCGCGTATCTCGCAGACGAACGGAGATTCAGCGTGACGACGAACCAGGCCACCGCACCGGGCGAGGACATCTCACTCACTCGGCTGGAGCGTCTCGACGAGGAGATCATCGCGCTGCTCGCGCGCCGACGCGAGATGGCTCAGGAACTCCCCGCCCCGGCCCGGGCCCGCGCCGTCGACCCCGGTTTCGTGGAGGCCGTACGGGACATAACGGACCGCTACCGACAGGAGCTCGGCGGGGCGGGTGAGCTCGTCGCACGCGCGGTCCTGGTCCTGTGCCATCCGGGCCGCCAGAACTGAGCGGCGGGCGCCCGAAGGGCCGTACAAAGCGGCGTGGGTGATCTAGCCGACAGTCCCGTGGTGGCGAAGAGCACAGGTCGTGACGCTGCGACGGTCGTTGACACCCTCTTGGATTTGGCCGTACAAAAGGCCCCATGAGCGTGCCGCAGCTTCCCCTGTCCGGGGTCACGGTGGTCAGCCTGGAGCAGGCCGTGGCCGCGCCCTACGCCACCCGTCAACTCGCCGACCTCGGCGCCAGGGTGATCAAGGTGGAGCGGCCGGGCGAGGGTGACTTCGCCCGCCGCTACGACACGACCGTGCACGGCCACTCCAGCTACTTCGTGTGGCTCAACCGGTCCAAGGAGTCGCTCACGCTGGACCTCAAGGACCCGCGCGGCCTCGAGATCCTGCGCCAACTCCTCGACGGCGCAGACGTGTTCGTACAGAACCTGGCTCCGGGCGCGGCCGGCCGGCTGGGCCTGGGCGTGGACGTCCTCGCCGAGCGCCGGCCGCGGCTGATCCCGTGCACGATCTCCGGATACGGCACCGACGGGCCGTGGGCCGACCGCAAGTCGTACGACCTGCTCGTGCAGTGCCAGACGGGCCTGGTGTCGCTGACCGGGACCGCCGAGGAGACCGCGCGGGTCGGGATCTCGGTCGCCGACATCGCGGCCGGGATGTACGCCTACAGCGGCGTCCTCACCGCCCTGTACACCCGGGCCACCACCGGCAGGGTCCACCCGGTGGAGGTGTCCCTGTTCGAGGCACTGGCCGAGTGGATGAGCCAGCCGGCCAATTACACGCGTTACGGCGGAAGCCAGCCGCCGCGTCTGGGAACCCAGCACGCCACCATCGCCCCGTACGGCGCCTTCACCGCCGCCGACGGCAAGGACGTGCTCTTCTCCATCCAGAACGAACGCGAGTGGCTCGCCCTCTGTGCGCACTTCCTACGGCGGCCCGAGCTGGCCGAGGATCCGCGCTTCGCCACCGGCTCCGCCCGGGTCGCCCACCGCGAGGAACTCAACGCCGTGGTCGCGGAGCGGATCGCGTGCTCCGATGCCGCAGAGGTCCTGAAGGATCTGGAGGACATCGGCATCGCGTGTGCCGGGGTGAATGACGTCGCCGCGTTCCTCGACCATCCGGTCCTGGCCGCCCGCGGCCGCTGGCACGAGGTCGCCGTTCCCGGTGGGGCCACGGTGGAGGCGCTGCTGCCCCCGGCCGACCTCGCGGGACTGCCCGCCCGTATGGACCCGGTCCCGGCGGTGGGCGAGCACACCGAGGCGATCCTCACGGAGCTCGGCCGTACCGGCGACGACATCGCGGCGCTGCGTGCCGACGCGGTCGTCTGAGGCCTGGACCGGAGGAGGCACGAGCGATGGGCGTTCAGGACATCCTCTCCGACGACGAGCGTCTCGTCGTACGGACCGTGCGCGAGTTCGTCGACAGGGAAGTTCGGCCCGTCGTCCGGGAGTTGGAGCACAGCGACACCTACCCCGAGCATCTCATCGAGAGGATGAAGGAACTCGGCGTCTACGGCCTGGCGATCCCCGAGGAGTACGGCGGCAACCCCGTCTCCACGCCCTGCTTCGTCCTGGTCACCGAGGAGCTCGCGCGCGGCTGGATGAGCCTGGCCGGGGCGATGGGCGGGCACACCGTCGTCGCCAAGCTGCTCCTCCACTTCGGGACCGAGGAGCAGAAGAACCGCTGCCTGCCCAGGATGGCCACCGGAGAGCTGCGCGCCACCATGGCGCTGACCGAGCCGAGTGTCGGCAGCGATCTCCAGTCGATCACCACTGTCGCCCGCCGCGAGGGCGACGAGTACGTCGTCGACGGGGCGAAGACCTGGATCACCAACTCCCGCCGCTCCGGTTTGATCGCCCTTCTCTGCAAAACCGACCCGCTGGCCGAACCGCGCCACACGGGCATCTCCGTGCTGCTCGCCGAACATGGTCCCGGCCTTGTCGTCTCCCGTGACCTGCCCAAGCTCGGCTACAAGGGCGTGGAGAGCTGCGAGTTGAGCTTCGAGGGTTACCGGGCCCCCGTCGACGCCCTGTTGGGCGGCACGGAGGGACGCGGCTTCGCCCAGATGATGAAGGGGCTGGAGACCGGACGGCTCCAAGTGGCCGCCCGTGCCCTGGGCGTGGGGCGGGCCGCGCTGGAGGACTCGCTGCGCTACGCCCAGGAGCGCGAGAGCTTCGGCAAGCCGATCTGGCGCCACCAGGCTATCGGCACCTACCTCGCCGACATGGCGACGAAGCTGACGGCCGCCCGCCAACTCGTGCTGTACGCGGCCCGGGAGGCCGACGCCGGACGCCGGGTCGACATGGAGGCCGGCATGGCCAAGCTGTTCGCGTCGGAGACGGCGATGGAGCTCGCGCTCAACGCCGTACGGATTCACGGTGGTTACGGATACTCCACCGAGTTCGACGTCGAACGGTACTTCCGGGACGCACCGCTGATGATCGTTGGCGAGGGAACCAACGAGATCCAACGCAACGTGATCGCGGCCCAGTTGGTGGCGCGGGGTGGTCTCGATGGCTGAGCAGACTCAGCGCGACAGCATCTACCTGCGGCTGGCACGGGAGTTGCGGACTTCGATCCTGCGCCAGGACTTCCCGGAAGGGGTGCGGCTGCCGACCGAGGCCGAGCTGGCCGACCGGTTCGGGATCAGCCGCCAGACCGTACGGCGGGCGTTCCAGGACCTCGTCGCCGAAGGGCTGGTGCACCGGGTGCCGGGCCGGGGCACCTTCGCCACCACCCGCGAGGAGCAGTACCTGCGTCAGTTCGGCTCGGTGGACGATCTGATGGGCCTGTCCATCGACACCCGCATGCAGGTCGTCACCCCCCTGTGCCGACGGGTCGACGTCGACGCGGCGGGACGGCTGGGCCTGCACAGCGACCAGGTGCACAAGGTCTCTTTCCTACGGCTGCACGAGGACACCGCGTTCTGCCACACCTCAGTGTTCCTGCCGCCGGAGGTCGGCCGGCTGCTGGAGTCGGTCCCGGAACTGGCCGAGCCCGGCACCGCCGGTGCCACCACCGTCATCGGACTGCTCGACGAGCGGCTGCCGGAGCCGATCGCCGAAGCCGAGCAGAGCATCACGGTCGCGGCGGCCGACGCCGGGATCGCCGGACACCTCGGGTGCGAACCGGGCCGTGCGCTGCTGCGCATCGACCGGGTCTACCAGTCGGCGGCCGGACGGCTCGTGGAGCTGGCCGTCAGTCACTTCCTGCCCGAGCACTACTCGTATCGCGTACGGCTGCGGCGCAGCGGACGCTGATGCCTTCCCACCCGCAAGAACCAGGAGAAGACCTTGAGCTTGAGGATCATTGTCACTGTGAAGTACGTGCCCGACGCCACCGGCGACCGGCACTTCGCCGATGACCTGACCGTCGACCGGGACGACGTGGACGGTCTGCTCTCCGAACTCGATGAGTACGCCGTCGAGCAGGCCCTGCAGATCGCCGAAGCAGCGGACGATGCCGAAGTCACTGTGGTCACCGTGGGCCCCGAGGATGCCAAGGACGCGCTGCGCAAGGCGCTGTCGATGGGCGCCGACAAGGCGATCCACGTGGAGGACGAGGACCTGCACGGCACCGACGCCCTGGGCACCTCGCTGGTGCTGGCCAAGGCGATCGAGAAGGCCGGCTACGACCTGGTGATCTCCGGTATGGCCTCCACCGACGGCACGATGGGTGTGGTCCCGGCGCTGCTGGCCGAGCGTCTGGGTGTGCCGCAGGTGACGCTGCTGTCCGAGGTCTCGGTCGAGGACGGCACGGTCAAGGGCCGCCGCGACGGTGATGCCGCCTCCGAGCAGCTGGAGGCCTCGCTGCCGGCCGTCGTCTCGGTGACCGACCAGTCGGGCGAGGCGCGTTACCCGTCCTTCAAGGGCATCATGGCGGCGAAGAAGAAGCCGGTTCAGTCCTGGGACCTGTCCGACCTGGACCTGGAGGCCGAGCAGGTCGGCCTGGAGGGCTCCTACACCACGGTCGACTCCGCAGCCCAGCGTCCCGCCCGCACCGCGGGCACGATCGTCAAGGACGAGGGCGAGGGCGGCAAGCAGCTCGCCGAGTTCCTCGCAAGCCAGAAGTTCATCTAAGTCAACAGGAGTTGCTTTCCCATGGCTGAAGTTCTCGTCTATGTCGATCACGTGGACGGTGCCGTCCGCAAGCCCACCCTGGAGCTGCTGACCCTGGCCCGCCGCGTCGGCGAGCCGGTCGCCGTCGCGCTGGGTGCCGGTGCCGGTGACACCGCCGCCGTGCTGGGCGAGCACGGCGCCGTGCGTGTCCTGACCCACGACGCCTCCGAGTACGCCGACTACCTGGTCGTCCCCAAGGTCGACGCCCTGCAGGCGGCCGTCGAGGCCGTCTCCCCGGCCGCCGTGCTGGTGCCGTCCTCCGCCGAGGGCAAGGAGATCGCCGCCCGCCTCGCGCTGCGCATCGGCTCCGGCATCATCACCGACGCCGTCGACCTGGAAGCCGGCGACACCGGCCCGGTGGCCACCCAGTCGGTGTTCGCCGCCTCCTTCACCACCAAGTCCCGCGTCTCCAAGGGCACCCCCGTCATCACCGTCAAGCCCAACTCCGCCGCCGTCGAGGCCGCCCCGGCCACCCCCGCGGTCTCGGAGCTGAGCGTGACGTTCTCCGCGCAGGCCACCGGCACCAAGGTCACCGGCCGTACCCCGCGCGAGTCGACCGGGCGTCCGGAGCTGACCGAGGCCGCGATCGTGGTCTCCGGCGGCCGCGGCGTCAACGGCTCCGAGAACTTCGCGATCATCGAGGCCCTGGCCGACTCCCTCGGCGCGGCCGTCGGCGCCTCCCGGGCCGCGGTGGACGCGGGCTGGTACCCGCACACCAACCAGGTCGGCCAGACCGGCAAGAGCGTCTCACCGCAGCTGTACATCGCCAACGGCATCTCCGGCGCCATCCAGCACCGCGCCGGCATGCAGACCTCCAAGACCATCGTGGCGGTCAACAAGGACGCCGAGGCCCCGATCTTCGACCTCGTCGACTACGGCGTCGTCGGCGACCTCTTCGACGTCGTCCCCGCCCTCACCGAGGAGATCAACACCCGCAAGGGCTGAGTCTGTTGGACGGCTGCCCGGGTCACCAGGGCAGCGGTCCCTTGACGTCGAAGAAGCCGCCGGTCGGGCCGTCCGGGCCGACCTGCGCCATGCGGACGATGATCTCGGCGCCCTCCTCCACGGTCTGCGTGCCCGTGTTGCCGTTCAGGTCGGTCTTGGTGAATCCGGGCTCCACGGAGTTGATCCGCATGGCCGGGAAGGCCTTCGCGAACTGCACGGTGAGCATGTTGACCGCGGTCTTGGACGTCGGGTAGGCGATGCCCGGGTAGAAGTGCGCGGGGTGGTCCGGGTCGGAGAGATGGGTCAGCGAGGCCAGGCCGCTGCTGACGTTGACCACGACGGGCGCGGCCGAACGCTGGAGCAGCGGAAGGAAGGCGTGCAGGACGCGGACCACACCGAAGACGTTCGTCTCGAAGGTGGTGCGCATCTGGTCGGCGGTCACGGTCGCCGCGACCGGCACGCTGTTGTCCTCGGTGCGGGTCTCCATACCGGCGTTGTTGATCAGGACGTCGAGGCCGCCCGCGGCGTCCAGGGTCTTGGCCGCGGCCTCGACGGAGGCGTCGTCGGTGACGTCGAGCTGGACGAACCGCGCGCCGAGCTCTTCGGCGGCGCGGCGGCCGCGCTGGGCGTCACGGGCGCCGACGTAGACGGTGTGGCCTGCGGCGATGAGTCGGCGGGCGGTCTCGAAGCCGAGGCCCTTGTTCGCTCCGGTGATGAGTGTTGTCGTCATGCCGTCCAGCTTGCTGCGCCGAGGTCCGGTCAGCCAGAAGACCCTTCTTCCTGGGACTGGCGGTACCAGGCACATCCGGGGCCGACGGTGTTCACTGAGGAGCATGGCGGTGACAGAACTGGGACAGGCGCTGCGGCGCTGGCGCGACCGGGTGCCTCCGGACGCGGCCGGGCTGCCCTCCGGGGGTCATCGGCGGGCTGCCGGGCTGCGGCGCGAGGAGCTGGCCCTGCTGGCCGGCATCTCGGTCGACTACGTGACGCGTCTCGAACAGGGCCGGGCGGCCAACCCGTCCGTGCAGGTCGTCGAGGCGTTGGCCCGGGCACTGCGGCTCTCGGGGGACGAGCGGACGTACCTCTTCGGCCTCGCGGAACTGGTGCCACCGGGACCGGATGTCGTGCCCGGGTTCATCACGCCCAGCGTGCAGCGGCTGCTGGACCGGCTGGTCGACACCCCCGTCGCGGTCTCCGACGCGGCCATGACGCTGCTGCTCGCCAACCCGGTGTACGCGGCTCTGATGGGCGATCCGTCGGTCCTGCGCGGCTTCGAACGCAACGGTGTGTGGCGCAACTTCACGGGCATGCCGAGCCGGGTGCGGCACACGCCGGAGGAACGGCGTGACTTCGAGGCGGGCATGGTCGCCGAACTGCGCGCGACCACCGCCCGCTATCCCGCCGACCGCCAACTCCAGGCACTCGTGGCGGAGTTGCGTACGAGGAGCGAGCGGTTCGCCGAACTGTGGGACGCGGGGGTGGTGGGCCGTCTCGCCGGATCACGCAAGACGGTCGAGCACCCGCAGGTCGGCACGCTCACGCTCGACTGCGACCTGCTCCGGGTGGAGGAGAACGACCTGCACATCCTCGTGTACTCGGCCGAGCCGGGCACCGAGGCCGCCGAGAAGCTCCGGCTGATCTCGGTGCTGGGCACGCAGAGCCTGGTCGGGAGAAGCTAGCGGCGCTACTCCTTCATCGCGTCCTCCGTGAGGATCTTCACGTCCCAGGGCCCCAGGGGCACGGCCTGCGAGTACACCTCGTCCGTGAGAGCGTCCCGCAGGGACATCGGCACGGCGACCGACACCGCCTCCCACGACCAGTTGTGCAGGAAGCGGACCCGGCGGCCGTCGCGGGCGGTGGCCGAGGTCGCGGTGACGCTCGGCCGGTCCGGGCGCCAGGCGCCCGGGGCTGCCCACTCGAACACGGCCCGGGCGAAGGCGGGGTCGGGGACCGTACCCACGTAGCTGATGCGGCCCGCGCCATGACGGTGTGTCGTGGCCGCCGGCCAGCGCCCGAAGTGGGGGTGGTCGTAGGTCGCCAGCTCCTCGGCGCCCTGCGGCCGGAGACCGTCGGCCCAGTGCAGGGCACACGCTCCGGGCGGCACGGTGAGGCTTTCCGTGCCGGTGACCGGCAGCGGGGCGCCCAGGTTGCTGAACTCGTCGTACGTCACCCCGGCCGCCTCCGCCAGCCTTCCGGGCTGCGCTTCGGTGCGGGCCCGCGCCTCGGTGTCGGCGTAGCCGGTGCGGGGGCCGACGATCAGGTGCCCGCCCGCCTCGGCGTAGGCCTTGAGGCGGTCGAGGGTCTCGTCGTCGGCGGCGTAGAAGGCGGGGGCGACGAGGACCTCGGGCAGGGCGGCCGTCGAGAGCTGCCCGGGGTGGAGGATGCGGGTCTGGAGCCCCGCGTCGAAGGCGCCCCGGTAGAAGGCGTCGAAGACCGTCTCGTACGACCGCCCGTTCGCACCCCCGTCCGCCAGGGCGAGGGGCGGCTGCGCCTGGAGCGCCCACTTGCTGGGGCCGTCGTACAGGAAGGCGACGTCGGCGTCCGGGGTGAGGGCCGCCGCGAGGTCGCCCGCCTTCTCCAACTCCGCGCCCAGCGTGGCGAGTTCACGGTAGACGCGGCCGGGTCGGCCGTTGTGCGGGAGGATGCCGCCCCAGTAGGTCTCGGTGCCGAAGTGCAGGGTGTGCCAGTGCCAGTACTCGATCATCGAGGCACCGCGGGAGATCAACGCCCAGGCGGCCTGGCGCCATTGGCCGTCATAGGCGGGACGGTTGTTCCACGGGTAGCTGATGGCCTGGGCGTTGGTCTCCGTGACCAGGAACGGTTCCTGGCGGGAGGAGTACATGCGGTCGGCGGTGCGATACAGCGCCCAGGTGCCGTTGGTCGTCCAGTCCTGTCCGTCGACGCCGGGGTCGGGCAGTTCGAGGGCGTCCTGCATCGTGTAGTACGGGTTGCCCGCGGTGACGTCCAGCCGTTCGGTGAGCTTGTCGTCCTCGACGCCCTGGCGGTCGTAGGAGATGCAGGTGGTGACGAACTGGCCGGGGCGGGTGTACTCGCGGACGATGTCCGCCTGCCAGGTGATGAACTCGGTGACGAGGCGGGCCTGGAAGCGCCGCCAGGCCAGGTCGTACTGGGGCTGGGCGTTGCCGTCGGGGGTCCACAGGTCGGCCCAGGTGGAGAGCCGGTGCGACCAGTAGACCAGGCCCCATTCGCGGTTGAGGGTCTCCACATCGCCGTACTGCGCGCGGAGTTCGTCGGTGAAGCGCTGGAACACGCCGTGGTTGTGCAGGAGATGGGGGCCGGGTTCGTTGTCGACCTGGTAGCCGATCACGGCGGGATGGTCGGCGTACCGGGCGACGATCTTCCGGATGACCCGTTCGGCGTGGAAGCGGAACGCCGGGTGGGTGAAGTCGACCTCCTGCCGGGCACCCCAGCCGATGCGCTCACCCGTGCGTGACTCCCCCGCGATCTCCGGGTACTGGCGGGCCAGCCACGGCGGTACGGCGTAGGTCGGTGTCCCGAGGATCACCGAGATGCCCCGTTCGTGAGCGCCGTCCAGGACGGGCTGGAGCCAGTCGAGGTCGAAGCGGCCGTTCTCCGGTTCCCAGGTGGACCACACGGACTCGCCGACCCGGATCACCGTGAAGCGCGCCTCGGCCATCAGGTCGAGGTCGTCCTTCAGCCGTTCGTACGGCTGGTACTCGTGGTAGTAGGCGGCGCCGAACAGAACCCGGGGTGGAAGCTCGAACATCCTTCTCCAATACGGTTGTTGACGGGTCAGCCTTTGACGGCACCCGTGGACAGGCCTTCGAGGAGCTGTTTGCGCAGCACCACGAACAGAGCGACCGCGGGCACCACGGCGATGACGGCTCCGGCGAGCACGAGGTCGTACTGCCGTTGCTCGGACACGAACAGGGTCTGCAGGCCGAGCGGCAGGGTGTACTGGGAACTGTCGGAGACCAGCACCAGCGGCCACAGGAAGCTGTTGTAGCTCTGCAGGAACTGCCAGACGGCGAGCGCGCCCAGCGAGGGCCGCAGCAGGGTCAGCACGATGGTGCGGAAGAGGCCGAACTCGCTCGCCCCGTCGATCCTGGCGGCCTCGAGGACGGAGTCAGGGACGGACTGCACGATGTACTGCTGCATCATGAAGATTCCGAACGCGGGCGCCACCCACGGCACGATCAGCGCGAACCAGGGGCTGCCGAGGTCGGTCTTGACGAGGATCACGAACAACGGCACCAGGATCACCGCGAAGGGGACCGACAGCGAGCTGAACATCACGCCGAACAGCAGACGTCGGCCGGCGAAGCGGAACTTGGCGAAGCCGTAGCCGGCCAGGGCGCAGACGAACACGGACACGGTGGTGGCGACGAGGGCGACGACCGTGCTCATCAGGAACCAGCGCCAGAACGGCTGCCCGGACAGCAGGCGCTGGTAGTTGTCGAGGGTGAACGGGTCGGGCAGCAGCCGGGGCGGGTAGGCGAAGATGTCGCCGCGCGGCTTGAAGGAACCGCTCAGCGCCCACAGCAGCGGGGCCAGGAAGGCCAGGAGCAGCAGGACGAGCGTAGAGGGGTATGCGCGTGCGCGTCATGCGGATGCCCTCCCGATGCCGAGGAGCCGGTTGAAGAGCTGGCTGAGGCCGAAGACCAGGACGAACAGCACGACGGCGGCGGCCGCGTAGCCGAACTGCTGGCGCTGGACGACCATCGGGGTGTCCGAGTCGAGGGCGTAGGGCCTGCCGTCCTTGCTGTAGGGGGCGAGGCGGGCGGGGAGCAGGTCGTCCTTCAGGCCGGGGACGGCGGCGATGTCGGGGGTCAGGTCGCGCAGCAGCCGCGGGGCGATGTCACCGCGCAGCATCCGCGGGAAGCTGCCGATCTCGAAGCCGATCGCGTCGGGGGTGCCGCGTCCGGCGACGGCCTGGGCGAGCAGCTTGGTGACCAGGTCGCCGGGTCCGGCGCGGGTGACGTCGAGGTGGTAGCGGAAGTCGGTGAGCCGGTCGGCCGCCGGTATGCCCTTGCGGAAGAAGTCCTCGTATCCGGGGTCGTGGGTCCACAGGGAGAGGGTCACGTCTCCGGAGGTGCGGGCGGTGGTGCCGCCGTCTCCGCAGGCGGTGAGGGCGGCGGCGGTGCCGAGGCCGAGGGCGCCACGCAGCAGGGTGCGGCGGGTCGGGGATGCGGGGAACACACGTGACTCCTCACGTGGTGCGGCTACGGGGAGCGCGGGTGCGGCCGTCCCGGGCGGCACTCGCGGGCAGGGCGGAGCGGGCCCGCGGCAGGGGGTGCCGCGGGCCGTCGCGCCGACGGTTCAGCGCAGGGGTGGTGCGGGTTCGCGTACCGGGCCGCTGGAGGCCCGTACGGTCAACTCGACGGGGATGTCGGTGCGTTCGGCCGGTGCCGGGCCGCCCTCGATCATGGCGATGAGCACGTCGACGGCCCGGTCGGCGACCGCGGTGAAGTCCTGGCGGACGGTGGTCAGGGGCGGAGAGAGATAGGCGGCCGCGGGGATGTCGTCGAAGCCGACGACGCTCACGTCGCCGGGGACGGACCGGCCCGCCTCGGCGAACGCCCGGAGCGCCCCGATCGCCATGTCGTCGTTGGCGGCGAACACGGCGGTGACATCGGAGAGCCCCGCCAGCCGGCGTCCGGCCGCGTACCCGGAGGCCGGGCTCCAGTCGCCCTCGACCGGCAGCGGGGGCTCGGGGGCACCGGCGGCGGCGAGGGCCTCCCGCCAGCCGCGCACGCGGTCACGCGCGGCCCACCAGTCGTGCGGTCCCGGGATGTGCCAGACCGTGCGGTGGCCCAGGGACAGCAGGTGTTCGGTGGCGGTCCGGGCGGCCACGAGCCCGTCGGCGCCCACGACGGCACTCTTTCCCTGGCCGACCTCGACGCCTTCGCCGAGGCTGACCACCGGCACGTCCGCGCCGATCCGGAGCGGGGCGCCGTCGTCGATGGGCTCGGACAGGACGATCCCGTCCACCCCCTGTTCCAGCAGTGCCTCCACGGCGACCTGGACCGGCTGTCCCTCCAGGGTTCCGGCCAGGGTGAAGGAGTAGCCCGCGCGGTGCATGGCTCGTTCCAGGGCGAGGAGCAGGGTGGAGGGGCCGTAGAGCGCGCTGCCGAGGGAGACGACGCCGATCCGCCGGTAGCGGCCGAGGAGCAGGGCGCGCGCCGCGTTGTTCGGGCGGTACCCCAGCTCCTGTACGGCCCGGAGCACGCGGTCGCGTACCTCCGGGCTGACGTGCGGTTCGCCGTTGACGACCCGCGACACGGTCTTCTGCGAGACACCGGCGGCCCGCGCGACCTCGGTCATGCCGGGGCCCCGCCGCGGACGTCCGGGTCCGGTGGCCGCCATGTGCGCGCTCCTCGCCGTAGAAGTTTGACTACGTAGTCACGAAAGTCCGCACACTTGCGCCACGGATCGATGACTACGTAGTCAAAACTCTGACAGCCACTCCGGGCCGCGTCAATCCCCTTCCACTCAGTAGCCGTACCGACTCTTCAGGTGGCGCCAGAAATCACGCAGCATCCACTTGTCGAAGTCGGTGATCCGGGTGGCGCTGCCCGCGTTCATCAGGAAGCAGCACTGACCGGTCGGGGTCCAGTCGTAGAAGTCGTCGAGCCCGAAGGTGTGGCCGACTTCGTGGAGATAGATGTGGATGTCCTCCTGGGCGAGGGCGCCGGTGAAGTACTCCTGACCGACGCGCTGGCCCCAGTCCCCGCCGGCGCCGCCCTGGAAGCCCTTGGTGAGCCAGAGCGACTGGTCGTAGTGACGGGTCGCACCGCCGGGGCACTTCGAGTAGTTGCCGTCCTGGTGGAAGAAGCGGCCGCAGTCGGGAGCGCACTGCGGGGCGCCGCCGGAGTCCAGGTTCCCGGCGTAGATGTCGACCGAGTTGTCCGTCCACTGGAGGGTCGAGCGGTTCTTCACCGCCCAGCCGACGACGTTGACGGGCACGGTGGTGTACGGCCAGGCGTTGGTGCCGGTGCCGTTGTCGAGCATGGCCGCCATCCACTTGCCGAACTGCTTCTTCAGCGCCGCGTGGACCTGGTCCCGCAGGGCGGCACTGACGGGGGCGTCGGACTCCCAGCGGACGCAGTAGTTGACGCTTCCCCTGTTGGCGACGACCTGGTCCCAGCCGTAGTTGCGGAAGCCGTAGAGGTCGGGGTAGGTCGACTCGACGTGGTTCCACACCTCGCCCAGCGGTTGCACGAGGCCTGCGGGCGGGTTCCAGGTGTCCGCCGCCTGTGCCGGGGCCGCCGTGACGGCGGGGGCGGCGAGTACCGCGAGCAGGGCGGCGAGGACGGTGACGAGACGCGCGATGCGGGTGCGCATGGAGTGAACTCCCTTCGTGGGGAACGGGATTCACTGTTGGGTCGCCGCCGGTCCGGCCGGGGTTGCCCCCTGCCGCACATACGCCTGAGGGCGCAAGCACAACCGGAATGTGACCCACCCCACAACCGGTACGCACCCGTTTCGATAACTCCGGAGCTACGCTGAACTCCACGAGAACGAAACCGTTTCGTTCAGCATGTAGTCGGCTGGACGAGGATGGAGCACGCACGCCATGACCAGCGTCCTCATCGCCACCGGCCAGTCACTTCAGCGTGTCGGCCTTCGAATGCTCCTCGAGTCCCAGCCCGACCTGAGTGTCGTCGGCGAGGCGGCACACGGGCCGGAGGCGGCCCGGCTGAGCGCCCTGCTCCGGCCGGACGTCGTCCTGCTGGAGGGCCGTGCCGCCGACACGGACACCGTCGAGACCGTCCGCCGTATCGCCCACTCCCCGGACGGGCACGCCCCGCACGTCCTGCTCCTCACCACGGCCGACGACACCTACCCCTACGCCGCCCTGCGCGCCGGAGCCGCCGGGCACCTCCGCGAGGACGCCACCGCCGACGAACTGGTCGCGGCCGTGCGGGTCGTGGCCGCCGGTGACGTGGTCGTCTCCCCCGGACTGACCCGTGCGCTCATCGACGCCGTCCGCGACCAGCGCGCCGTCGAGAGCACCGCACCGGGCAACCGGCTGGGCACCCTCACCGGACGCGAGCGGGACGTCCTCACCGCCGTCGCCTCCGGCGACTCCAACGCCGAGATCGCCGACCGGCTCTGCATCGCCCCGACCACCGTGAAGTCCCACGTCAGCAACATCCTCACCAAGATCGGCGCTCGCGGCCGGGTACAGGCGGTGGTCTTCGCCTACGAGTCGGGGCTGGTCCGGCCGACCCAGCACGTGCTGCACGCGTGAGAGACCCCGGCGCCCTCCGCGCCGGGGGCCCCGGCACACCACCGCCGAGGTCGCCTTCGCCGATCAGGCAGCCGTGTAGCCGAGTTGGCGCCTCATGTATGGCGTCATGAGGGTCTTGGCCTTGGCCACGGCGCTGGTGCGGCTGCCGAGCACCGCCGTCTCGCCACCCGGCACGGGCAGCATGGTCACCCCGTCGGCAGGGCCGAAGGGCACGATCAGCGGGGTGCGGTGGACGGGCCGGTAGAAGCGGGGCTCCTTGCGGTGCCGGCCCGCACTGTTCAGGTGCGCGCGGATGTTCCAGGCGGCGAGGTCGGCCTGGGCCAGCGCCGCCGGGGTGATCTTGAGCTCGGTGGCGTCGTTGACGTCGCCGACCGCGAAGACGTCCAGGTGCCCCTCGGCCCGCAGCGAGCGGTCGACCTTCACATGCCCGGACGGGGTCAGCAGGTCCCCGTGTCCGCCCAGCCGCAGCCAGAGCGTGTTGGGGGTGGTGCCGGTCGCCCAGAAGGAGAGGTCCGCGGCGATGACGTCGCCGCGGGCGTCGCGGTAGGTGGCGAAGTCGTTGCCCGGCGCCATGAAGGAGTCCAGCCGCACCTCCACGTCGTGCGCCTCCAGCCACTCGCGCGCCTTGCGTCCGGCCCGTTCGCTGCCCGTACTGCCGAGCAGCTCGGGACCGGAGTGCGCGAGCGTGACCCGGGCGTCCGGCCGGGCCAGCCGGATCTCGGCGCTGAGTTCGACACCGGAGGGCCCGCCGCCGACGACGAGGACGTGCTCGGCGAAGGAGATCTTCTGCTGGTGCTCGGCGAAGGACTTCATCGCCTCCTCGGTGGTGGTCCCGGCGAAGCGGGCCGGCTCCGGGTAGTCGGCGCCGGTCGCGATCACCACCACGTCGTAGGGCAGCCGCGTGCCGTTGGCCAGCACCACTCGTCGCTCGGCGGTGTCGATGCGCACCACCTTGCCCACGACCACCTGACCGTGGCGCAGCAGCCGGTCGTACGGGATGAAGGGGGTGGCGCTCCATTCCCTGCGCACACCTGCCCGAAGGGAGGAGATACGGTGGAAGAAGACTTCCTTGCGGTCCACGAGCGTGACCCGTGCCGTCGCGTCCAGCCGTTTCGCCAGCCGGACGCCCGCATAGCCGCCGCCGATCACCACTACGTCGCCGTCACTCACGCCGAGTCTCCTGAAACCGTGGGGGGAGGGAGTGCCATGGCGGACGAGCCGCTCCCCCGAGCACTCGGATGCCGGTGAGCGTAACGCTTGAAACCTAAAGTTTCGGTTGGGTTGTGTGAGCTTTGTGTGAAGCTGTCGACCCCGGGAACGTGCGATGTGCCCCTCGTTGACGGTGAGTTGGACCGGGACGTCAGCCGAGCTCGTAGTCCAGCCGGATCCGGTGGGTGCCGTCGGCGTCGACCGCGAGGGCGCCGGTGCCGGAGATCCCCGCCAGGTCCCCGATGCCGCTGGAGGGCACGATCGTGAAGAACTCCGCGGTGCGGTCGCTGCCGGAGGTGGTCGCCGAGTGCACGAAGTTGAAGGCGCCGGACCTGCCGTGCAGCGAACCCTCGAAGGACTCCATGGCCACGTAGGTGCCGACGCCGGACTGCTGGTCGTACGCGGCGGTGAACAAGGTCGCCGAGCGGCCGGCGACCTCGCCCTCGAAGTGCTTCTCCATCGTCGCGACACCGACCGGAAGCCCGGTGGCCACGGCCGGCTCGGGCTTCAGCTCGGTCGGGACGAACGCCTTCACACTGAATGTTCCGTTGGCTCTCATGCGCCCGACGGTACCGACCGGGACTGACAATGCCCGGCTGTCCGCTCGCGCCTACTTGGGCGGGGTCGGCGTGTCGTGGGTGCGGTACATCGCCTGGACGTCCAGTTCCAGCTGGACCGTGGGGCCGACGACCGCGATGCCCCGGGCCAGCATCGACCGCCAGTTCAGCGTGAAATCCTCGCGGTGGAGCTCCGCCGTCGCCAGGGCCGCACAGCGCAGTTCCTCGCCGTAGCCGCCGTTCACCGTGCCGAGGTAGGTCGTGTCCAGGGCGACCGAGCGGCTCACGCCGTGCATGGTCAGGCTGCCCTGGAGGGTCCACTTGCTCCCGCCGCGATAGGCGAAGCGGGTGCTGACGAAGTCGATGTGGGGGAAGCGTTCGACATCGAGGAAGTCGGCGGACCGCAGATGGTTGTCGCGTGTGGTGTTGCCGGTGGTGATGCTGGAGGCGTCGATACGGACCTGGACCCGGGTCTGCGCCATGTCCTGCGCGACCTGGATGCCGCCCTCGAAACGCTCGAAGCGGCCGTGGACGTGGGCCATGCCGACATGCTTGGCGATGAAGCGGATCGCGGTGTGCGGCGGATCGAACAGCCAGACGCCGGGCGTGGGCAGTTGCAGCGCCTGGGCGGGCTGGAGCCAGACCCGCTCGGTGGGCGTCATTCCGTACGGCCCCACCTCGACCGTCTCGCGGTGCGGCTGGAGTCCCTCGGCCGCGGCCAGCAGGCTGTAACGGCCGGGCGGCAGAACGGCGAGGAAGTAGCCGTAGGGGTCGGTCGTCCCGCGGACCGCGACCCGGTGCGTGTCCAGGGCGGTGACGGTGACGTCCGCGCCCGCCATGGGGGAGCCCATCGGGTCGACGATCTCACGGGCCACCGCGCCCGCGCCTTCCGGGAGGGGGACGGAGAGGCCCGCCGCCTCGGCAAGGGCAGCCTTGGACCGCCGACGCCGGAGCAGTGCGAGGGCCATGATGTTCACCTTTCCTAGGGGACTTGCTGTGGTGCTGCGGTACTCATGGTCGACGTCCCTCATAGGCCGCCTGGAGTACCTCCCGCACGCCTTCCTCCGTCACAGGACGCGGGTTGGCGTACGGCTGTCCCGCCACCTGTACGGCCGCCTCCGCCACGTCGGTCTCCTTGAGACCGAGTTCGGCGAGGGAGCGCGGTGCGCCGAGGCGTCCGGCCAGTTGCCACAGGGCATGTGGCGGGTCGTCGGTGCCCAGTGCCCTTTTCAGCACGGTCAACGCCTCCGGGATCGCGGGCGCGTTGTAGGCGAGGGCGTAGGGCAGGACGACGGTGTGGGTCTCGGCATGCGGGAGTCCATGGCTGCCGCCGAGCACGTGGCACAGCTTGTGGTGCAGGCCCATGGTGGTGGACCCGAGGCAGGACCCGCACAGCCACGCCGCGTAGAGCGCTTGTCCGCGAGCCGCCATGTCCACCGGGTCGGCGGCCAGTCGGGGCAGCGCCTCGGTCATCGCCCGGACGCCGTCCTCCGCCATCAGCGCGATCAGCGGCGAGGTGTCCGGGGCGTAGAGCGCCTCGACGGCGTGGGCGAGGGCGTTGATGCCGCTGGTCACGGTGAGCGGCACCGGCAGGGAGACGGTCAGGTCGGGGTCGTAGACGACACTGCGGGGCTGGACCTTCGGGTCGCGTCCGGTGCGCTTGACCCCGCCCTCGGTCAGGCCCCACACGGGGGTCATCTCGGAGCCCGAGTAGGTCGACGGGACGGCGATCAGCGGCAGTCCGGTGCGCAGGGCGATCGCCTTGCCGAGGCCGATCGACGAGCCGCCGCCGACCGCGACGACCCCGTCGGCGCCGGCCGCGCGGGCCACCGCCACGGCCCGGTCGGCGTCCTCGACGGGTACATGCATACGGGCCTCGGCGTGCAGCCCCGCGCAGGCGTCGCCGAGTGCGTACGCGACTGCCCGTGCCACGGCCTCGCCCCGGCTGCCGCACACCACCAACAGGCGGCGCAGGCCCAGGTGTTCGGCCTCGCCAGGCGTCGCGGTCACAGCGGCGCCGGACCGGAGGACGACCCGCACGGGACGGCTCTCGTAGGTGAAGTCGGCCGAGAACGTCATGCGTTCGGCTCCAGTACGAGGTCGAAGCGGGCGTGCCGGAAGGGGTTCGGCACGCCGAACTCCGCGGCCAGGGACGGGTCGTCGGTCGTCGCGAAGTCCTGCACCAGGCTCTGTTTCACGGCGAAGACGGCGTCGGAGTCGAGGTAGTCGCTGCCCGCGACGAAGATGTGGGTGGTGACGGGCGCGTGTCCTTCGGCCCCCACGATGAAGTGGATGTGGGCGGGCCGGTACGGGTGCCGTCCGGTCGCCTCCAGCAGGTCGCCGACCGGGCCGTCGGTGGGGATCGGGTACGGCGCCGGGACGCAGGTGCGGAACCAGAACCGGCCCTCGGCGTCGGCGGTGAACAGTCCGCGTCCGTTGCCCGCGGGCTGTACCTCGGGCTGCTGGACGTCGTAGAAGCCCTGGTCGTCGGCCTGCCAGACGTCGAGGACGGCGCCGGGCAGCGGGGTGCCGTCCGCCGACAGCACCCGGCCGCTGACCACGCACGGCTCGGCACCGCCCACCAGGTCGATGTCGTCCCCGAGTTCCCGCACGGGCGACTCGGTCATGTGGAAGGGGCCGAGCACGGTGGACTCGGTGGCGCCCTGTACGCGGTCGCCGTTGAGGGTCTCCACGAGCATGGAGACGCCGAGGACGTCCGAGAGCAGGATGAACTCCTGCCGGGTGTCGGTGCACTTCTGCCCGGTCGCCGTCAGGAAGGCGATCGCCTTCTCCCACTCCTCCTGGGTGAGCCGGCTCTCGCGCACGAAGTCGTGCAGGTGGCCGATCAGTCCGGCGAGCAGTTCGCGCAGGCGGGGATCGGTGGTGGCGTGGAGACTGGCGACGGCCTCCTCGGTGACGCCGGTTGCGATTGCGTCGGTGGTCATCCCGGCTCCTCCTCGTAGACGTGTCGCTTCTTCCATGATGGCGCGCCCGGTGTGTTCGGCCCGGCCTCAGGCGTGTCCGAGGATCCGCCGCAGCGCGTCCGTCAGGAGTGTTCCGGCGTCCGGCGCCGCGTTCGGGTGCCGGAAGGCGACGAACCCGTCTGGCCGTACGAGCAGGGCGCCCGCGTCGGAGATCTCACTCAGCCGCGCCCAGTCGCCGTACGGGTCCTCGTACTCCTGCCCGGGACCGACGACCACGGTGGCGATCTCGATGTCCTGTGCCGCGGCGGCCCGGATCCAGCCCTCGCCGCCGATGCCGGTCAGCAGGGTGAAGCGGCCGTTGCCGACCGTGTCCAGCGTGGACACCGTCCGGGTACCGGAGGTGATCCAGGCGTGCGGGATGCGGGCGCCGGGGCGGGAGGTGGGCTGGTGGTGGAGCTCGGGATCGCGCGCGAAGGTCTCCGCGGGGGTGCCGTCGGGGACGACGGCGTCCGAGGCGTAGCGCTGGTTGAGGTCGACGCCGTGCGCGTTGAACTCGTACACCTTGAAGGCGATGGCCTCGCGGAGCCGGGCCCGCTGCTTCTCGGCGGCCTCGGTGGCCTCCTTGCGGGCGGCGATGTTGGCCCACAGCTGTTCGGGGGTCTGCGGGGAGAGTCCGTCGAGGGACTCGAAGATCGGGGCGGTCTCGCCGATCGACTGGTTGGCGCGGGTGACGACCTGCTTGCCGACGGGAGCGCGTTCGGCGGTGTAGGAGTCGAGGAGCTTCGGGGCGGCGGTGCCGTCGAGGACGAGCTTGAGCTTCCAGGCGAGGTTGTAGGAGTCCTGGATGGAGGTGTTGGAGCCGAGGCCGTTGGACGGCGGGTGGCGGTGGGTGGCGTCACCGGCGCAGAGGACGCGGCCGTTGGAGTAGGTCTCGGCGTACATCTCGTTGACGGTCCAGGCCGAGGACGACTTGATCGTCACGGGGATGTCGTCGTCGCCGACCAGCCGGCGCACGACCGACTCGGCGTACTCGGTGGTCAGGTCGGGGGCGCCCGCGGTGACGTCGTACCCCCACACGATCATCCACTCGTTCCACGGCCGCACACAGCGCACCAGGCCGGCGCCGATGCCGCCGACGGTGGCACCCGGGGCGAGGACCCAGTACAGGGTGGAGGGCCGGTGGGCGGTGTACTTCGCGAGGTCCGCCTCGAAGACGATGTTGATGCTGCCGGCCACGCCCATCTGGCCACCCATCGGCAGCCCGGCGTCCTCGGCGACCTTGGAGCGGCCGCCGTCCGCGCCGATCAGGTACTTGGCGCGGATCTCGTACGAGTCTCCGCGCAGCCGGTCCCGCACGGTGACGGTCACGCCGTCGGCGTCCTGGGTGTGAGAGAGGTACTCGGTCTGGAAGCGCAGGTTGCTGCCGCGGGCGACGGCGGCGTCGACGAGGACGGGCTCCATGAGGTGCTGCGGCATGTCGCACATGCGGGTGGGGCTGGCGAGTTCATGGGCTGCCTGGACGAGCGGGTCGTTGCCCCAGGAGCGCACCCGGCCCAGTTCCTCGCCGGCGAGGCTCGTGCAGAAGGTGGTGTTGCCCATCAGATGCTGCGGGGTCGCCCGCGCGATGACGTCCTGTTCCACCCCGAGGTCGCGCAGCACCTCCATCGTGCGCTGGTTGGTGATGTGCGCGCGGGGGGTGTCGGCGAGGCTCGCGTAGCGGGTGACGACGATGTTGGGGACGCCGTAGGTGCTCAGGGCGAGCGCGGCGGAGGCTCCGGCCGGGCCGCTGCCTACGATCAGGACGTCGGTCTCGACGACGGGGGACACGGGGCGCTCCTGGCGTGGGCTCACGGACGACGGACAGTCTTGATCATGGTGCGTCGCGGCGATGTGCGGGTGTCTCAATACGAGACATGGGGCGCGTACGTCACGGCAGCCGCCGCCCGCACAGGCCAGTCGTTGTCGGTTCAACCGAACCCGCTACGGTGGGTACGTCGTGACCACCACAGAACCCTCCCCCGCAGTCCACGCCCGCCCACCGCTGCGAGTGGCGCGCGAGCGCTTCCTGGCCGGGCGCCCGCTGCCCGACGGTGTGCCGGAGGAGGTCCTCGCGGCATGGCGGCGGGCCCGGTTCTTCGGCGTACCGCACGACCTGAAGGAGCCCGCCGCCGATCCGTCCCGGCCGGTCGAGTCGCCGCTACTCGGCGCCGCCCGTCCGGTGCTCGAACGGATCGCCCCCGCCCTGGGCACCGGCCGCTCGGTCCTCCTCCTCACCGACGCGCGACTGCGTGTGCTGTGGACGTCCGGCAACGCGCCCGGGCTCACTCCGCACCCGGGACTGTCGGAGCAGGAGGTCGGCCACAACAGCGCGGCCCTCGCGCTGCGCAATCGGCGCCGGGCCGAGGTGCACGGGCCCGAGCACTTCCTCGACGTGTGGCAGGACGTGTCGGCGGTCAGCGTCCCGGTGTTCGCGCCGAAGAGCGGACAGGCACTCGGCACCCTCACCATCGCCTCCCACCTGTGCGGCGGATGCCCGCCGCACCCGCAGGCGGCTCTCGCCGAGGCCGCTGCCGCCGCCGTGGAGGCCGAACTGCTCGCCCGGGCGGGACGTGCCGAACAGGTCCTTCTGGACGCCTACTTGCGAGCCGTGCGAGGAGAGGACCGCGCGGTGGTCGCACTGGACGGCCGCAACCGTCTGATCAGCGCGGCGGCGGAGCGGCTGATGACCGAGGAAGTGCTTCGGGTTCTTGAGCGTACGGCGACGACGGCACGGCACACGGACGCGCCGGCCGCCGCCGAGCTGCCCGAGGGAGCCGGGTGCAGCGCTCGGATCGACCTGGTGCGGCAGACGGGCGTGGTCGTGGGGATCGTGGCCGTCCTGGAGCCGCACGACGAGGGCACGCCGAGGCCCAGGCCGCGCCCGCTCCCCCGCCTGACCGGCTCCTCCCTGCCGTGGCGGTACGCCGTGGAGCGCGCCGCCGAACTGATCCGCTCCCCCGAACCCGTGCTGCTGACCGGTGAACGGGGGACGGGGAAGACCGCGCTGGCCCGGGAGTTGCTGAGGCCGGCCGAGATCGAGACGGTCGACGCGGCCGAAGGGGGCGCGCTCGAAGGGGACTTGACGGAGTGGGCCGCGGCGAGCCCCCTCATCCTCCGGCACGCCGAGCGGCTGACGCAGCCCGCCGTGGCCACGCTCAACTCCCTGCTCGACGCGCACCCGGACACCCGGCTGCTGGTCACCCACACCCCCGGCACTTCGCCGGGCCCCTGCCTGCAACGGCTCCTCGACAAACTGGCCGCCCGCACGGTCGTCCTCCCGCCGCTGCGGGAACGCACCGAGGACATCAGGGAGTTGCTGCAGGCGCTCACACCGCGTCCCGCGCCGGGAAGTCCTCCGCTGACCTGGACGCTGGACGCCCTGCGCGCGCTCGAACAGCATCCGTGGCCCGGGAACGTCACCGAACTCGCCCATGTCGTCCAGGCGTTGACGGAACACCGACGGGCCTCCGGGCCGGTACGGCGGACCGAACTGCCGGACACCGTGCGGGAAGGGCCCGCCGTCCGTCCGCTCAGCCCGATGGAACACGCCGAACGCGCCACGATCCTGGAGACACTGCACCGCCACGGCGGCAACAAGTCCCGCGCGGCGGCGGTACTCGGCATCGGGCGGGCCACGCTGTACCGCAAGCTGCGGGAGTACGAGGGCTGAGCACGGGTTCCGCACCCGAGCAACCGGCAACCTCGGGATCCTGTTCGCCGGGCGGGGCGAGGAGGCCGTCGCTCTGCGGTGGTACGAGCGGGCGGCTGCCGCGCGGCCAACGCGCTCGCCATTCTGCTGCTCCAGGGCGGGGACACCGCCGGGGCGGAGCCCTGGTTCTCGACGCCCACGGTTAAACGTTCAGGGCGCTTCCCGCGGCGGCGGCCCACTGGTGCCGCGCACGACGAGCTTCGGGTCCAACACGGCCTCGCGCGGCTCCAGTTGCGGATTCTCCAGTCGCTCCACGGCGAACCGCACCGCGTGCTCGGCCATCAGCACCGCGTCCTGGCGCACGGTGGTGAGGCCGATCGGCATGAGATGGGAGAGGTGGCTGTCGTCGTAGCCGACGACGGACATGTCCCGCGGGACCTCGACACCGGCCCGGGCCAGCGGCATCAACAGGCCCATCGCGCACCGGTCGTTGCCCGCGAGCACCGCGGTCGGCAGCGGCAGCCCGCGGTCCCGCTCCGCCAGGAGCAGTCTGCCGGTCTCGATACCGGACTGCTCGGTGTGCTCACCGGGGATGACCCGGACCTCCGACTCGAGGCCGTGCCGGCGCATCGCGGCCCGGTAGGAGCGCCGCCGTTCGGCGGACCCCGGGCCCCGGCCGCCGTCGATGTGCACGATCCTGCGGTGGCCGAGTTCGACCAGGTGGTCCATGGCCTGCCGGACGCCCTTGCTCTCGGCGCTGTGCACGAAGTCCACGCGGGCCCGCGGGACGCGACGGCTGACCGACACGGTCACGGCCCGCTGACCGAGGGCGTCGAGATAGCCGGCGTCCGCGTCGGGGCCGAGCAGGATCAGCGCCTCGCAGCGGTGCCCGAGGAGGGCCTCGACCGCCTTGGCCTCGCTGCGCCCCTGGACCGACGCCGAGAGCAGGACGTCGTATCCGAGCCGTTCGGCCTCGGGGTAGATGCCCTCGATCAGGTCGGTCTGGAAGGTCTGGTGCACGGTGAACATCACGCCGAGCGTGCGGCTGCGGCCCCGGGCCAGCAACCGGGCCGCGCTGTCCGGCCGGTAGCCGATCTCGTCGGCGACCCTCAGCACCCGCTCACGGGTCTCCTGGCTCGCGCCGGGCTGATCGCGGAACACGATCGAGACCAGCGCCCGGGACACACCTGCCTTGTCGGCCACATCGGCCATCGTCGGCCGCTGTCTGCCCGGTGCTGCACCCACGCGTGAACCCACCTTTCGACGGAGCCCACCCTAGGGCAGCCTCGAAATCTTCCGGCAACAAGCTATTGACATGACATTTGGACAGGGGTCATCGTACTCGCACTAGAGCGCGCTAGTAGAGCGCGACAGCGGAGGGAATTCAGCGATGCCGTTCGATGTGCTGACCATGGGCCGCGTGGGGGTGGATGTCTATCCGCTCCAGACCGGCGTCGGGCTGGGGGAGGTCTCTTCGTTCGGCAAGTACCTGGGCGGCAGTCCGACCAACGTGGCGGTGGCGGCGGCCCGGTACGGCCACTCGGCCGCGGTGATCACCAAGACGGGCCGGGACCCGTTCGGGGACTTCGTGCGACAGGCGCTCGACGGCTACGGCGTCGACAGCCGTTTCGTCGGTACGTCGGACATCGCGCCGACGCCCGTGACGTTCTGCGAGATCTTCCCGCCGGACGACTTCCCGCTGTACTTCTACCGGCTGCCGAAGGCTCCCGACCTGGACATCGAGGCTGGTGAGCTGGACCTGGACGCGGTGCGGGACGCGCGGATCTTCTGGGTGACCGGGACCGGGCTGAGCGAGGAGCCGAGCCGTTCGGCCACCCTGGCGGCGCTGGCGCACCGGGCGAGGGCGGGGGCGACCGTCTTCGACTTGGACTGGCGGCAGATGTTCTGGGCCGATCCGGCGCAGGCGCGGGCCTTCTACGCGGAGGCGCTGCGCCATGTGACGGTCGCCGTCGGCAACCTCGACGAGTGCGAGGTGGCCACCGGTGAGCGTGAGCCGTACGCCGCCGCGAAGGCGCTGCTGGCCGCCGGGGTGGAGCTGGCGGTGGTGAAGCAGGGGCCCAAGGGCGTGCTGGCGATGGACGGGGACGGTTCCGTCGTCGAGATCCCGCCGGTTCCGGTGGACGTGGTCAACGGTCTGGGGGCGGGCGACGCCTTCGGCGGGGCGCTGTGCCACGGGCTGCTGTCCGGCTGGGACACCCGCCGGGCGGTGTCCTTCGCCAACGCCGCCGGCGCGATCGTCGCGGGCCGGCTGTCCTGCTCCGACGCCATGCCGGCCGAGTCGGAAGTCCACGCCAAGCTGGACGAGGTGCCCCGTGCCGTCTGAGAAGCTGAGCCGGATCGTGTCCGCCCGGGTGGGGGACCCCGGCGCCGTCGCGGCCGCCGCCGCCCGCCGGGTGAAGGCGACCTCGATCCTCGGTGAGCACGGCAAGGCGATGATCATTGCCGCCGACCATCCCGCGCGCGGCGCCAACGGCGTCGGCGCCGACCCGTACGCGATGGCCGACCGCTCCGAACTGCTCGACCGGCTCTGCGTCGCGCTCGAACGCCCCGGTGTGACCGGCGTGCTGGCCACCGCCGACATCCTGGAGGACCTCCTCCTGCTCGGGGTCCTGGACGGAAGGAGCGTCTTCGGGTCCATGAACCGGGCCGGTCTTGCGGGCTCGGTGTTCGAGGTCGACGACCGGTTCACCGGCTACGACGCCGCCACGATCGCCGCGATGGGCTTCGACGGCGGCAAGATGCTCACCCGGATCGCCCTCGACGACCCCGCGACGCCCTCAGCACTGGAGAACACGGCCCGCGCGGTGGACGAGCTCAACGACCGCCAACTGATCGCGATGGTCGAGCCGTTCATCTCGGAATGGCAGGACGGCCGCATCCGCAACGACCTCTCCACCGAGGCCGTCGTCAAGTCGATCACCATTGCCTCGGCGCTGGGGCGCCGTACCGCCTACACCTGGCTGAAGCTCCCGGTGGTCCCCGAGATGGAGCGCGTGCTCGCCTCGTCCACCCTGCCGGCGCTGCTGCTGGGCGGTGAGGTCAAGGACGCCGAGGCGGCCTTCGCCTCCTGGGGCAAGGCGCTGAAGCAGCCCACCGCGCAGGGACTGGTCGTGGGTCGCTCCCTGCTCTACCCCGCGGGCGGCGATGTCGCCGGCGCCGTCGACAAGGCGGTGAGCCTGCTGTGACCGGCGCGAGCAAGTACCACCTGCCGAAGGGGACTTCGGTCGACGGCCCCTACGCCCCGGCCATCACGCCGGAGTCGGCGGGCTCGGCATACTCCGGCCTCAGGATTCTGACCCTGAAGCCGGGCGAGGAACACGCCCTGCCCACCGGGGAGAACGAGTTCCTGGCCCCGCCCCTGAACGGCGGCTGCACCGTCGCCGTCGACGGGCGGAGCTTCGAACTCGGCGGTCGGACGGACGTGTACTCGGCGGTCACCGACTTCGCGTATCAGCCCCGCGAGTCGCAGACCGTGATCAGCAGTGCGGACGGTGGAACGTACGCACTGCCCTCCGCCCGTACCGAGCAGGGAGGTCACTCGGCTCGGTACGGGCGCAAGGAGGACGTCCCCGTTGAACCGCGCGGGGCAGGAGCCTGCGCCGCGTCACTTCCCGGTCACGGGCGGGAACGGCTTCGGCTGTCCGGGGGTGCCCCCGCGCGAGCGAAGCCGAACGTGGGGGAGGGTCCACGGCACCGACGAGCGGCCGATCGACGTGCACGCCGAGATCCGCACGGGCGACACGGTGCTGATCCCAACGGCCGGCACGGCCCGTCCAGCGCCGCGCCCCGCTACGACCTGTACCGCCTCGACGTCATGGCGGGACCCGGACAGGACCGTGCCCGGCTGATCTGCGACGACCCCGCCCACGGCCGGGTCCGCGACACCTGGGCGTCCCAGGACGTCGACGACCGGCTGCCCTTCGGAGAACAGCGATGAACACCGTACGACTGACCACCTCGCAGGCCCTCGTGCGCTTCCTGGCCCACCAGTACAGCGAGCGCGACGGACAGGAGCAGCGCCTGATCCCGGGCGTGTGGGGCATCTTCGGCCACGGCAACGTCGCCGGCATCGGCCAGGCCCTGCTGCAGGCCGCCACCACCGGAGAGGCCGACCTCCCCTACTACCTCGCCCGCAACGAACAGGGCATGGTCCACGCCTCCGTCGCCTACGCCAAGATGCGCGACCGGCTGGCCACCTTCGCCTGCACGGCATCCACCGGCCCCGGCTCGACGAACATGATCACCGGTGCGGCGCTGGCCACCACCAACCGCCTGCCCGTGCTGCTGCTGCCCTCCGACATGTTCGCCACCCGCGCCGCCGACCCCGTCCTGCAGCAACTGGAGGACACCCGCGGCGGGGACATCACCGTCAACGACACCTTCCGCGCCGTATCGAAGTACTTCGACCGCATCTCGCGCCCCGAACAGCTGATCACCGCCGCGCTCGCGGCGATGCGGGTCCTGACCGACCCCGTGGAGACGGGAGCGGTCACCCTCGCGCTGCCGCAGGATGTGCAGGCCGAGGCGTACGACTGGCCGGTCTCCTTCTTCCGGCACCGGGTGTGGCACGTGGGCCGCCCGGTGCCGGAGGCAGCCGCCGTGGAACGGGCCGCACGGCTGCTGCGGAACGCCAAGAGGCCGCTCATCGTCGCGGGCGGCGGAGCCGTCTACTCCGGCGCCGAGACCGCGTTGCGCGCCTTCGCCGAGGCCACCGGCATCCCGGTCGCCGACACCCACGCCGGCAAGGGCGCGGTGCCCTGGGACCACCCCTGCGCCGTCGGGGGCATCGGCTCGACGGGGTCGTACGCGGCCAACGAACTGGCCCGCGAGGCGGACGTGGTGCTCGGTGTCGGCACCCGCTACTCCGACTTCACGACCGCGAGCCACACGGTCTTCGCCAACCGGGACGTCACCTTCGTCAACCTCAACGTGGCCCGCCTGGACGCCGTGAAGCACTCGGCGGAGCCCCTGGTGGCCGACGCCCGGCTGGGTGTCGAGGCCCTGGCGGGCGCGCTGACGGACTGGGAGGTCCCTGCTGAGTACCGCGCGCTCACCCGTCAAGTGATCGCCCGGACACGGGAGATCGAGGAGAGGTGCTTCCACGTCGGTCATGGCCCGCTGCCCGCCCAGACGGAGATCCTCGGCGCCCTCAACGACGTCCTCGACGACCGGGCCGTGGTCATCAACGCGGCCGGTTCCATGCCCGGCGATCTGCAGCAGCTCTGGCGGGCCAGGGATCCCAAGGCGTACCACGTCGAGTACGCCTACTCCTGCATGGGCTACGAGGTCGCCGCCGGTGTCGGCGTCAAGATGGCCGACCCCACCCGCGAGGTCGTCGTCCTGGTCGGCGACGGCTCGTATCTGATGATGGCCCAGGAGATCGTCACCATGATCTCCGAAGGCCTCAAGGTCATCGTCGTCCTGGTCCAGAACCACGGCTTCGCCTCGATCGGCGCCCTGTCGGAATCGCTCGGATCACAGCGCTTCGGCACCAAATACCGCTACCGCGACGGTGGTTCGGGCCTCCTCGACGGTGAGGTGCTCCCCGTCGACCTGGCCGCGAACGCCTCCTCCCTGGGCGCGGACGTCCTGCACGCCGCCTCCGTCGACGAGTTCCGCTCGGCCATGGAAAAGGCGAAGGCGGCTACCCGCACCACGGTCGTGCACGTGGAGACCGACCTGTACGGGCCCAACCCGCCGGGCCACGGCTGGTGGGACGTCCCGGTCAGCGAGGTCGCCGCCCTCGACACCACCCGGGGCGCCTACGCCACCTACGTCGCCCACAAGCAGACCCAGCGCCACTACCTGTAAGGAAACCGCTCCCCGTGAACACCATTCCCCACTGGATCAACGGCTCCCCGGTCGCCGGCACGGACACCGCCCCGGTCTTCAACCCCGCCACCGGCGCCGAGCAGGCACGGGTCCCCCTCGGCGGTGCCGCCGACGTGGAAGCCGCCGTGCAGGCCGCCTCCGCCGCGTTCGAGACCTGGTCGGAGTCGTCGCTCTCGCAGCGCACCCAGGTGATGTTCGCCTTCCGCCAACTCCTCGTGGAGCACGAGGAGGAACTGGGCCGGATCATCTCCGCCGAGCACGGCAAGACCGTCGACGACGCCCGCGGGGAGATCACCCGCGGCCGGGAGGTCGTGGAGTTCGCCTGCGGCCTGGGTGAGGTGCTCAAGGGCTCCTTCTCCGACCAGGTCTCGCGCGGCGTGGACGTGCACAACTTCCGTCAGCCGCTGGGCGTGGTCGCCGGGATCACGCCGTTCAACTTCCCGGCCATGGTGCCGCTGTGGATGCACCCGATCGCCATCGCGACCGGCAACACCTTCCTGTTGAAGCCGAGCGAGCGCGACCCGTCCGCCGCGAACTTCGTCGCCCGGCTGTATCAGCGAGCCGGTCTGCCGGACGGCGTCTTCAACGTCGTGCACGGCGGCAAAGACGCGGTCGACGCGATCCTGACCCACCCCGGCATCGAGGCGGTGTCTTTCGTGGGGTCGACGCCGATCGCCAAGTACGTCCACGAGCAGGCCACCGCACACGGCAAGCGCGTCCAGGCCCTCGGTGGCGCCAAGAACCACGCCGTCGTCCTGCCGGACGCCGACCTGGAGTTCGCCGCCGACCACATCACCGCCGGCGCCTACGGCTCCGCCGGTGAACGCTGCATGGCCGTCTCCGTGGCCGTCGCCGTCGGCGACGCGGCCGACGGGCTGGTCGAGGTGCTGGAACGCAAGGCCCGCGAGATCAACGTCGGCCCCGGCGACCGGCCCGGCACCGACATGGGCCCCCTGGTCACCAAGGCCGCCCAGGAGCGAGTGGAGAACGCGGTCGGCACCGCCCAGGCCCAGGGCGCCACCGTCGTGGTCGACGGTCGGGGCCTCAAGGTCGACGGACACGAGGACGGCTTCTTCACCGGCCCCTCCCTCCTCGACCACGTCAGCACCGCCATGGACGCCTACCGGGAAGAACTCTTCGGCCCCGTCCTCGCGATCGTGCGCGTGGACAGCCTCGACCAGGCCATCGACGTCATCAACGCCAACCCCTACGGCAACGGCACCGCCCTGTTCACCGCCTCCGGCGAGGCCGCGCGGCGATTCCAGCGCCGCATCAAGGTCGGCATGATCGGCATCAACGTCCCGGTACCGGTCCCGATGTCCTACTACTCCTTCGGAGGCTGGAAGGACTCCCTCATCGGCGACCACCCGATCCACGGCCCCGAGGGCATCCGCTTCTACACCCGCCCCAAGGTCGTCACCACCCGCTGGCCGCAGCAGGCCCAGCGGATCGCCGCCGGCTTCGACTTCCCCACCTCCAACTGATCCCTGTCCCCTGCCCCGAAGGACACTTCATGGCAACGGCGCCATCCCCGCTCCGCACCACCGTCGGCAACCTGTGCCTGGGCTCCGCCCCCGACTCCTGGGGCGTCTGGTTCCCCGAGGACGAGCAGCAGGTGTCGCACACCCGCTTCCTCGACGAACTCGCGCAGGCCGGCTACCGGTGGCTGGAGCTCGGCCCGTACGGCTATCTCCCCACCGACCCGCAGCGCCTCAAGGAGGAGCTGGACGCCCGTGGCCTCCAGGTCTCCGGCGGTACGGCCTTCGGCGCGCTGCACCGGCCCGAGGCCTGGGACGAGATGCTCGCCCACGTCCGCCAGGTCGCCACGCTCACCCAGGCCGCGGGCGCCCACCACCTTGTCCTCATCCCACCCATGTACCGGGACGAGAGGACCGGCGCGTTCACCGAGTCCCCGGAGCTGACCGCCGACCAGTGGGCGGGCTTCGGCAAGGCCGCCGACCGGCTGGGCAGGCTGCTGCTCGACGAGTACGACGTCCGGCTGGTGATCCACCCGCACGCCGACAGCCACATCCAGACCCAGCCGGAGATCGAACGGCTCCTGAACGAGTCGGACGGCCGGTACACCAACCTCTGCCTGGACACCGGGCACGTGGCCTACGGCGGCGGGGACAACCTCGATCTCATCCGCCGGTTCGGCGAGCGGGTCGGCTACGTCCACATCAAGCAGATGGACCCGGAGATACTCGCGCAGGTCGCCGCCGAGGACCTCTCCTTCGGCGAGGCCGTCAAGCGGGGCGTGTGCGTGTCGCCGCCCGCGGGAGTACCGAACCCGGCCGACGTGGTGGCCGAACTCGCCCAGCTGGACGCCGAGTTGTTCGTGATCGTCGAGCAGGACCTGTACCCGTGCGCTCCCGAGGTGCCGCTGCCCATCGCGGTGACCACGCGTGAACACCTGGCCGGCTGCGGCCTCACCGGAACCCGACGCCCGAACGACGACCGATAGGAGCCGGCCATGGACGTCAGGGACGACGCGACCCGGGCCCACGCCCTCACGGACGACGCTCCTCCCGCCGTCTCCCGGCGGCTGCGGCTCATCACGATCATCGCCACCTTCGGCGGACTGCTCTTCGGCTACGACACCGGCGTCATCAACGGCGCCCTGCCGTACATGACGGACGACCTCGGTCTGACCGCGGTCACCGAGGGCATGGTCACCAGCTCGCTGCTGCTGGGTGCCGCGCTGGGCGCGGTGATCGGCGGACGGCTGTCGGACGCACGCGGACGGCGCCGTACGATTCTCGCCCTCGCGGTGCTGTTCTTCGTCGGGGCGCTGGGCTGCACGCTCGCGCCGACCACCGCGGTGATGGTGGTCGCGCGGTTCGTGCTCGGTCTCGCGGTCGGCGGCGCGTCGGTGACCGTGCCGGTGTACCTCGCCGAGGTCTCTCCCGCCGAGCGCCGTGGCGCGCTGGTCACCCGTAACGAACTCATGATCGTCAGCGGGCAGTTGCTCGCCTTCACCTCCAACGCGATCATCGCGCGGGCGGGCGGCGAGTCCGGCGGGGTGTGGCGATGGATGCTGGTGATCGCCACGATCCCGGCGGTGGTGCTGTGGTTCGGCATGCTGGTGATGCCGGAGAGCCCGCGCTGGCTGGCCTCGCAGACGCGTTTCAACGAGGCCCTGGAGGTCCTGAAGCAGGTGCGTTCACGGCAGCGCGCCGAAGCCGAACTCGCCGAGGTGTCCGCGCTCGCCGTCAAGGAGGAGCAGCAACGGCTCGGCGGCTGGCAGGACATGAAGTCCACGCCGTGGATCCGCAAGCTGATGTTCGTCGGCTTCGGCATCGCGATCGTGCAGCAGATCACCGGCGTCAACACGATCATGTACTACGGCACCCAGATCCTCACCGACGCCGGTTTCGCCGCCGACAGCGCGCTGACCGCGAACATCGCCAACGGTGTGATCTCGGTGCTGGCGACCTTCGTCGGGATCTGGCTGCTGGGCCGGGTACCCCGCCGCCCGATGCTGATGACCGGTCAGGCGGGCACTACAACGGCCCTGTTGCTCATCGGTGTCTTCTCGCTGGTGCTGCCCTCGGGCGACGCTCGCGCCTACGCCGTGCTCGCGATGACCGTCACGTTCCTCGCCTTCCAGCAGGGCGCGATCTCGCCGGTGACCTGGCTGATGCTGTCGGAGATCTTCCCGATGCGGATGCGCGGCTTCGGCATGGGCGTGGCCGCCGTGGTGCTGTGGCTGACCAACTTCGTGATCGGCCTGGTCTTCCCGTCGCTGGTCTCCGGCATCGGGATCTCCAACACCTTCTTCCTGTTCGTGGTGGCGGGCGTCTTCTCCATCCTCTTCGTCAAGCGCTGCGTCCCCGAGACCAGGGGCCGCACCCTCGAAACCCTCGAAGCCGAACTCCGGGCGCGCTTCTCCTAGTTACCACTCGTTAGGAAACGATCATGACTGTACGTGTAGGGGTGATCGGCGCCGGCTGGATCGGCCACGAGCACATCCGGCGTCTCACCCACACCGTGACCGGTGCCCGGGTCACCGCGGTCACCGACATCGACGCGGCCCGTGCCGAGGCGGCGGCGGCACCGGTCGGCGCCCGGGTGTACGCGAGCGGCGCCGAGCTCATCGCGGCGGACGACGTCGACGCCGTCCTCGTGACGTCCTGGGGTCCCACCCACGCCGAGCACGTGCTGACCGCGATAGCCGCAGGAAAGCCGGTGTTCTGCGAGAAGCCGCTGGCCACCACCGCCGAGGACTGCCTGAGGATCGTCGAGGCGGAGACGGCCCACGGCCGCCGCCTGGTCCAGGTCGGCTTCATGCGCCGTTACGACGCCGGCTATCGCGAGATGAAGCAGGTCATCGAATCGGGCCGGATCGGTGAGCCGCTGATCGTGCACTGCGCCCACCGCAACCCGACCGTCCCGGAGTCGTACACCTCCGCCATGGCGGCCCTGGACACGGCCGTGCACGAGGTCGATGTGCTGCGCTGGCTCCTGGACGACGAGATCGTCTCCACCCAGGTGGTCACGCCGCGCGCCACGAGCAAGCGGTTCGCCCACCTCAAGGACCCTCAGATCATGCTCTTCGAGACGGCGAAGGGCGTCCGCATCGATCTGGAGGTCTTCGTCAACTGCCAGTACGGCTACGACATCCAGTGCGAGGCGGTCGGCGAGGAGGGTCTCGTACGGCTGCCCGACCCGGCCGCGGTGGGTGTGCGGACCGCCGCCCAGCACAGCACCGAGGTGCTCACGGACTGGGTGAGCCGCTTCCGGGACGCCTTCGACACCGAGTTCCGTGAGTGGATCGCGGGCCTCGCCGCCGGTGCCGAGCCCACCGGTCCGTCCGCCTGGGACGGGTACGCCGCCACCGTCATCACCGCCGCGACCGTCGAGGCCCTGGAGTCGGGCCTCGTCGTCGCCACGGACCTCAAGCCCCGTCCCGCCTTCTACGGAGGTGCCGCGTGAAGATCGCCCTCGACCCGTACATGTTCCGCGCCCTGCCGATCGACGACATGGTGCGCACGGTGGCCGAACTCGGCTACGAATACATCGAGTTGTCGCCGCGCGACGACTTCATGCCGTTCTTCCTGCACCCGCGGGCGGACGACGAGCGCGTCGCGGAGCTGAAGAACGCCCTGCGCACGCACGGTGTGAAGCTGTCCTCCGTGCTGCCGCTGTACAAGTGGTCGTCGCCCGACGAGACCGAACGGCAGGCCGCCGTCCGCTACTGGAAGCGGATGATCGAGATCGCCGCGGACCTCGAATGCCCGCTGATGAACAGCGAGTTCAACGGCCGTCCCGAGCGCGCCGCCGAGAGCGAGGCCGCGTTCTGGAACTCGCTGGAGGAGCTGCTCCCGCTGTTCGAGCGCGAAGGCATCGCTCTGAACCTGGAGGCCCACCCCGACGACTTCTGCGAGGAGAACACCCCCGCGGTCGACCTGGTCCGGGCCATCAACAAGCCCTGGGTGAACTACCTGTACTGCGCGCCGCACACCTTCCACCTCTCGGGCGCCTCGGAGGCCGGAGCGGACATCGCGAAGATGATGCGCTACGCGGGTGACAAGCTCCAGCACGTGCACATCGCCGACTCCTTCAACCACAAGGGGTCGAGCGGCCTGCGCTACATCCTCAACCCGCCCGGCACCACGGCCCGCATCCACCAGCACCTGGACATCGGTCAGGGCGAGGTCGACTGGGACGCCTTCTTCGGCACCCTGCGCGAGCTGGACTTCGACGGCGTGGCGACAGCCTGTGTCTTCGCCTGGGAGGAGCGGGCGCACGAGTCCTCGGCGTTCATGCTGGACCGGATCAGCAAGGAGCTGGGCGGGTAGCCGGGGTCGCAACGGCGGGGCGTGCCACCGGGCCGGAGCGGGCCTGCATAACGTAGGGCCAGATCACCACCTGCCCGGGAGCACGCATGACAGGTAGCCGCCGCAAGAGACCTGGCGACACCTTCGACGCCATCGAGCCTCCGGGCAACGCCCAGCTGGTCGCCGGCGTGGTGACCGTGACGGGCCTGGTCGAGGTCCTCGGCACGCTGTCGGGGTCCGAGGTGTGGCTCCTGGGGCTCCTGGTGTTCCTGCCGGGCGCCGCCTCGGCGCTGGGCACGGTCCGGCAGACGACGTTCGTCGCCGTGTGGACGGCGATCGTCGTCACCGCCAGCGTGCTGCTGCGGAACCGCGACGGGGGTGACTGGTTCGACCGGCTCCTGCTGATCCTGTTCACCCTGGCCCTGGCGGCCACCTCCGTCTACGCCTGCCACCGGCGGATCCGACGCGAGCACGCGATGCTGCGTCTGCGCTCCACCGCCGCGGCCATGCAGCGGCACATCCTGCACCCTCTCCCCCTGCTCACCGACGACGTCCTGGTCAACGGCGTGTACGAGCCGCTCCAGGAGGAACGGCTCGTCGGCGGCGACATCTACGACGTCGTCGACTCGCCCTTCGGGACCCGGGTGCTGATCGGGGACGTGCAGGGCAAGGGGCTCGCCGCCGTGGGCTCCGCGTTCGCCGTCATCGGCGCCTTCCGGGAGGCGGCCCACCGCGAGCCCACCCTCACCGGGCTCGTGGACGCCCTGGACGCCGCCGTCGTGCGGCACAACTCCTATGCCCTGCACACCGGTGACGACGAACGCTTCGTCACCGCCCTCGTCGTCTGCGTCAACGCGGAGACCGAGGTCCAGGCCGTCAACTGCGGACACGTCCTGCCGCATGTGCTGTACGAGGGGACGATCAGCACTCCCGAGCTGGATCCCGGCGTCCCGCTCGGCCTGGCCGAGCTCGCCCACGAGCCCACGACGGTGGGCTGGTTCGAGTTCCCCGAGGGCGCGACGCTGCTGCTGAGCACCGACGGCCTGACGGAGACCCGCTCCGCGGACGGCACGTTCTACCCGGTCGACGAGCGCCTGGCGGAGTACGTCGGCCTCTCCCCCACCGAGCTGCCGCCGGCCCTGCACGACGACGCCCGCGCGTTCGCCGGCAACGGTGGCCCGCACGACGACGTGGCCGTCCTGACGGTCCGCCGCTCTCCGCGCAGCTGAGACCGCCCCACTTCGTCGAAAAGTGGGTCAGAAGTGAAGACATGGTGCTAGGAATTGGCCACAACCGCTCATCCTGCGCACCTCTCCCCGAATCACCCGGCGCCCGATCTGAACAACTACCCCGGTGCGCCGCGTTCTTAGGAGTGCAGGACGCGAGGCGAACCAGAACCGTGAGGCCATCTTGTCGAACACACCGTCCGCCCCCCGCAGGGGATGGGGGACCCGCAACTGGCGCGTGGCCAGAAAGCTCCAAGCCATCCTCCTCATCCCGGTGATCGTGGCCCTTGTCCTCGGTGGCATCCGCGTCAAGCGTTCCGTGGACACCTGGCAGGACGCCGACGACGCGGTCCGCGTGGCCGAACTGGTCCAGGCGGCCAACAAGTACGCCAGCGACGCCATCGACGAACGCGATGTGTCGGTCATTCCCCTGGTCAAGGGCGACCGGACGTCGAGCGTGGTCGCCAAGGCCCGGGCCGTCACCGACGCGGACGCGAAGGCGTTCGACGAGGCAGTGGAACGGATGCCGCAGACCGCCGGGCTGCAGCGCCGGGTCCAGCTCGTCCGCACCGGCGAGAAGCAGCTCGCGACGGTGCGCGCGAACGCCTTCACCTCCCGGCTGACCGGCGTGCAGACCGAGGAGAGCTATCACGCCGTCCAGCACCCGCTGATGGAGATCTCCAACGAGCTCGGCTTCGGCAGCAGCAACCAGGCCAGCTTCGGCCGCACCCTCTACGCCGGCTCCCTCACCCAGGCCGCCGAATCCCTGATCCGGTCGATCGGCACCCACCTCCTCGTCGAGGACCGCGACAAGCTCGCCGAGGGCGAACTCCAGGTCCAGCTCGGCTCGTTCAGTTCCTACGTCTACCTCGAACAGGTCGCGCTCCAGGAGTACGCCGGCGCCGGCACCGCCGACGACATGACGCGGCTGCGCAAGGCCCTGTCCGACGCGGAGAAGCGGGGCAAGGAGCAGGCCGAGAAGGCCCAGACGCAGGCCGAGGCGGCGGGGAAGACCTTCGTGGCCCCGCCGAGCCTGGAGAAGATGGCCGCCGAGATCGCCTCGGGCAAGTCGGCCGCGCAGCTCGCCGCGCAGGGCATCACGCCCGAGACGTTCTTCGCCGCCTCCACCCTCAGCTTCGACGCGTACCGCAGCGTCGAGGTGTACCTCACCGACAGCGCGCTCGCGGACGCCCACAGCATCGCCGACAACGCCCGCGACGACGCCGTCATCAACGCCGTACTGGTGCTCACCGCCGTCCTCGCCGCCTTCCTGCTCGCCGCCTGGGTGGCCCGGACGATGAGCACCAGCATGCGCCGGCTGAGCGCCTCGGCCCTCGAGATCGCCGAGCAGCGCCTGCCCGCGCTGCTCACCCAGCTCACCCGGGCCATCCCGGGCCGGGTCGACGCCCAGGTGGCGCGGATCCCGATCACCACCACGGACGAGATCGGCGAGGTCGCCCGCGCCTTCGACCATGTGCACCGCGAGGCCGTCAGGCTCGCCGCCGAACAGGCCCTGCTGCGCGCCAACATCAACACGATCTTCAGCAACCTGGCGCGCCGCAACCAGTCGCTGATCGAGCGGCAACTCGCCCTGATCACCGGTCTCGAGGACAAGGAGGCCGACCCCGACCAGCTGGAGAACCTCTTCAAGTTGGACCATCTGGCCACGCGTGTGCGCCGCAACGGCGAGAACCTCCTCGTGCTCGGCGGCGAGACCCCCGCCCAGCAGTGGGACCAGCCGCTGCCCCTGGTCGACGTGATCCGCGCCGCCGCCTCGGAGGTGGAGCAGTACGAGCGGGTCGAGTTGTCGGGTGTCCCGGAGGCCCAGATCCACGGCCGTGCGGTGACCGACCTGGTGCATTTGCTGGCGGAACTGCTGGAGAACGCGACGACGTTCTCGTCGCCGCACTCCGGTGTCCTGGTCACCGCGGCGCGACTGCCCGACGGCCGGATCATGGTCGAGATCCACGACCGGGGCATCGGGCTACCGCCCGGGGAACTGGCCGACATCAACCACCAGCTGGCCGAACCGCCCACCGTGGACGTCGCGATCTCCCAGCGCATGGGCCTGTACGTGGTCGGCCGGCTGGCGGACCGGCACGGCATCCGCGTCCAGCTGCGCCCGCACGAGGAGGGACAGGGCACGACGGCGCTGGCGATGCTTCCGGACACGATCACTTATCGGGGGACGGGAGCTGAGTCCGACATCGACACCATGGCCCTGGCCGCCTTCACGAACAACGATTTCCCCGGGACCACCGCCCGCGGTCACGAGGCCTGGAACGACAGGTAGGCCGACGAGCCGGCGGAGGAAGCCGCGCTCCGGTAAATCGCTGGCCCCGGGGCGTTCGCCACGGCAGGATGATCGCGAGGTGTCCGACCGACGAGGGGAACGGTGGATGAGGCGGAACCGGCTCGGTAAGACCGATGTGCACGTCACGGAGCTGGGCTTCGGTGGCGGTCCCCTCGGCGGACTCTTCGCACCGCTCGACGACGACACGGCCGCGGGCGCCCTGGAGGCGGCCTGGGACAGCGGGATCCGCTACTTCGACACCTCCCCGCACTACGGCATCGGCCACTCCGAGCGTCGCACCGGCGCCCTGCTCCGGGGCCGGCCGCGCGACGAGTTCACCCTGTCGACGAAGGTCGGCCGACTGCTGGTCCCGCAGGACCCGGCGGGCCGTACGGACGAGAGCTTTGCGGTGCCCGCCACCCACCGCAGGGTGTGGGACTTCACGCGGGACGGTGTGCTGCGCAGCGTGGCGGACTCGCTGGAGCGGATGGGCGTGGACCGTGTCGACATGCTGTTCCTGCACGACGCGGAGGAGCACTTCGAGGACGCGCTGCGCGACGGGTACCCGGCCCTCGCCGAACTCCGCGCCCAGGGCGTGGTGGGGGCGATCGGCGCGGGGATGTACCACCCCGGCAAACTGACCCGGCTGGTCAAGGAGTCGGACGTCGACGTCGTGATGCTGTCCGGCCGCTACACGCTCCTGGACCACAGCGCCCTGGACGAACTCCTGCCGGCCTGCACGGACCGCGGGGTGTCGGTCCTGGCCGCGTCGGTCTTCAACTCCGGTCTGCTCGCAACGGCCCGCCCCACCGAGGGCAGCACCTTCGACTACGCCCCCGCCGCGCCGAGCCTGCTGCACCGTGCGCACCGCATCGCCGACGTCTGCGAGGCGCACGGCGTGACCCTCCCGGAGCTGGCGATGGCGTTCCCGCTGCGCCACCCGGCGGTCGCGGGCATCGTCGTCGGCATGCGCACGGCGGAGGAAGTACGCAGCAATACGGCGGCGTTCGGCGCGGAGATCCCGGCACAGCTGTGGGACGACCTGCGAGGCGAAGGACTCCTGGACGAACGGGCACCGGTGGACGGCCGCGGGGCCTAAGGGGACACCTTTCTGAGGGAGATCAGCCAGGACCGGCGAGGGCGTCTGGTACGTCTGACCCCGCTGGGTGAGAAGACCGCCGCACGTGCTTCCCGGCTGCGCGTGGAGAACATCAAGCGGTACTTCCTGGAGCCCCTGCCCGCCGCCCACCGGGACCGCTTCGCGGAGGACCCGCGCATTCTCAGCCACGCCGCCCGGGGCTCCCTGCCACTGCTGCCGTGAGCGGCCCACCGCCAGTGACACCGCGCTCGTGCGTGACGCCATGACGGCCTGAGACCTACGGGCGGCACGTCTCCCCTCCTGGCAAGATGGCCGGCATGGAACGTGTGCTTGGAATCGGCGGATACTTCCTCAGGGCGGCCGACCCGGCTGCCCTGAGCGCGTGGTATCGCGACTGCCTGGGCCTGGACGTCGACGCGAACGGCTTGTGGCGTCAGGAAGCCGGACCCACGGTGTTCGCGACGTTCGAGTCCGGGACCGACTACTTCGGGTCCCGCACCCAGCAGACCATGCTCAACTTCCGGGTCAGCGACCTGGACGCGATGCTCGCGCAACTGCGCGCCGGCGGAGCGGACGTGGCCGAGGAGACGCAGGACATGGACGGTGTCGGTCGATTCGGCTGGGTCACCGACCCGGAGGGCAACCGCATCGAGCTGTGGCAGCCCGCCTGACCGGCCGAAGCCCGGCTCTCAGTCGGCGTGTCGGATCCGGAAGCGGTCGGGTTCCGCCGGATCCCGGTCGACGACCTGGACCGGTGTCCCAGCCCATTGCCAAACGCTGACGCCGGGCGTGCGGGAGAACCGGATCTGCCCGCGGGTGCCTTCGACCGCCACGTGCGGCCACGATGCGGCGATGCGCCCCCGGTCCGCGCCGTGCGAGCGCAGCACGTCGGCGAGGACGGTGATCGTGTCGTAGCCCTCGAAGGCCACGAAGGAAGGCTCTTCGGACAGCTGCTCACGCAGGGCCGTCGCGACCCGTGCGCCGAGCGGGCCGAGACGCCCGGGCAGATAGCGCAGGAACGGGACGGCGGCGCCGTCGCCGCCCAGCAGCCTCGCCCATTCGGCGAACTCGGGTTGCCCGGCCGGAGCACCGATCATGGTCTCGGTGAGGCGCTGGTCACGGCGGACGGACCTGACGATCGACACCGCCGGCTCGGGGAGGCCGACCAGCAGAAGGAGGGCCGTGGCGCGATGGCCGACGAGTGCGTCGCACACGGCGGCGGGAGCGAGCGCCCGCGCATCGAGTTCCACGACGGTGCCACCGCGTGGAGCGAAGTGGTCCCGCAGGATGCGGACCCCCGAGGCCCAGTAGACGCTCGGTTCGGTCGCCACGGCGATCCGGCTGTGGCCTGCGTCGAGGAGGAAGTCCGCGTAGACCCGCCAGCCGTGGGACTGCGGCGGGGCCAGGCGCGCGACCCATTCCGTCGGCTCTTCGGTCAGCGCGTCGAGAACCGCTGACGAGCAGAGGAACGGCAGTCCGAGGGCATCGGCCCTGGCGGCAGCGGCGCGGGCGACGACGCTGTGATACTCCCCCGCCACGGCGGCCACGCCCAGCCGAGCCAGTTCGTCCACGGCCGCCGCGGCCCGCCGCGGATCGGCCGCGGTGTCCCGGACCAGCAGCTCGAGCGGTCTTCCGCCGATCCCGTCGGCGTCATTGACCTCGCCGACGGCCAGTTCGAGTCCGGCGAGCAGGTGCTGGCCCGCCTCGACCCAGCCGGGCCTGGTCAGCGGAACGAGAGCGCCGATCCTGACCGGCTGTGGTGGACGCGCCTGGGTGAGCATGCCGGACATTGCATCCTCACCCGGGCCGGCGGGCAACCGATTAAGCGCCCCTCCCGCAGACCGGCCGGGTCAGGGCGACTCCTCGTCCAGCTTGCCGATGACGCGCTCGGAGATCTCGGCCAGGACCCGCAGTTCGGCCGGGGTGACATGGTCCATGAACAGTTCACGTACCGCCCCGACATGACGCGGGGCCGCCGCCTCGACCGCCGCCCGGCCGGCTCTTCTCCCACTCCAGCGCCCGGGCCAGATCCTGGTACCGCTGTCGCCCCTCCGGGGTGTCCGTCAGATGGACCAGCACCGCGAAGTCGGCCGGCGACACATGGGACTCCGACTGCAGCAGGCGCCCGAGACGCCCGCCGAGCCGCTCGTGCAACCGGACGAACCCACGCCACGCGCGCTGCTCCTCCGGCGTCAGCCATCGCACCGTCTCTCCCATGACACTTCACCCAATGGTCCCGGGGCCCGTGTCGGGTCAGCCCACCCGGGCCCCCGGCAGCGGAATGCTTCCCGTCGTCGCCAGTTCCCGGTACCACACGGCGCTGTCCTTGAGCGTGCGCCGCTGGGTCTCGTAGTCGACGTGGACGATGCCGAAGCGCTTCGAGTAGCCGTATCCCCACTCGAAGTTGTCCATCAGGGACCACACGAAGTACCCGCGCAGATCGACACCGGCGGCGAGGGCGCGATGGGCGGCGACGAAGTGGCGGTGGAGGTAGTCGATGCGCTCCGGGTCGTGGACGGCGTGGCTGCCGTCGGGGCGGGTGGAGAGCTGGTCCTCGAAGGCGGCTCCGTTCTCGGTGATGACCAGCGGCTGGTCCGGGAACCGGGTGTGCAGGTCCAGGAGGAGTTCCTCGAGCCCGTCGGGGTCGATGTTCCAGCCCATGGCGGTGTGCGGGCCCTCCTGTGCCACGAACTCGACGTGGGTCGAGCCGGGCCAGGGGGATCCGCCCATGTCCTTGTGCCCGTCGTTGTTCTGACGTGGCGTCACGCCGTCCCAGAGGCGAACGGTGGTGGTGGCGTAGTAGTTGACGCCGAGCAGGTCCAGGGGCTGGTGGATCCGGTCGAGGTCGCCGTCCTGCACGAACGCCCAGTCGGTGACGGCGGCGGTGTCCTCGATCAGGTCCTGCGGGTAGTGGCCGCGCAACAGGGGTTCGGTGAAGGCGCGGTTGGCCAGCGCGTCGATGCGCCGTACGGCCTCGTCGGCACCCTCGCCCTCGCCCCTCAGGACATGGAAGTTGAGCGTGACCGAGTACTGCGGGTCGTTGGTGGTGACCGCCCTGAGCTGCTGAACGGCCAGTCCGTGGGCAAGGTTGAGGTGGTGGACCGCACTCAGCGCCGCGGCGCCGTCGCTGCGGCCGGGAGCGTGGGCTCCGGCGCCGTAGCCGAGGTAGGCGGAGCACCACGGTTCGTTCAGAGTGGTCCAGATCGCGACGCGGTCGCCGAGCGCCTCGCCGACCACACGGGCGTAGTCGGCGAAGGCGTACGCGGTCTCGCGGTTCGTCCAGCCGCCCTCGTCCTCGAGGGCCTGGGGCAGGTCCCAGTGGTAGAGGGTCGCGACCGGCGCGATGTCCCTCTGGAGCAGGCCGTCGACCAGGCGGCTGTAGAAGTCGAGCCCCTTGGGGTTGGCCGGGCCGCGGCCCGTGGGCTGGATGCGCGGCCAGGCTATGGAGAACCGGTAGGCCTTCAGGCCCAGGGACGCCATGAGGTCGAGGTCCTCGTCGAGGCGGTGGTAGTGATCGGCGGCCACGTCACCGGTGTCGCCGTTCCACGTCCTGCCCGGCGTGTGGGAGTAGGTGTCCCAGATGGAGGGGCCGCGCCCGTCCTCGTCGGCGGCACCCTCGATCTGGTAGGCGGCGGTCGCGGAGCCGAGGAGGAAGCCGGCGGGGAACGTCAGCTGCTGGGTGTTCGCGGCAGTGGGCATGCACGTCTCTCCGTTGTCGTGGCCAAAGGCGATGTTAACGTTAACAAGCAGGCCTGGTCCCTGTCCCACCCCCGTTCCTTCCCTTTTAGTCCGACTCGGAGTGCGCCCCGTGCCGGCCTTCGCCAACCCGGTTCTCGCCGGTAGTCACTCCGACCCCTCGATCTGCCGGGTCGGCGAGGACTTCTACCTGGTCACGTCGTCGTTCGCCCCTTGGCCGGCTAAACGGTGGCGGGCTTCAGGAACCGGCGCGCGGCGCGGCGGTGCTTCGCCGTACGACGAGTTCCGGCGTGATCTTCCGCCGTTCCGCCCGCTCGCCGCCCAGCATCCGCACCAGTTGCTCGATGGCGGTCCTGCCGAGGTGGGCGAAGTCCTGGCGGACCGTGGTCAGTGCGGGGACCAGGTATCCGGCGCCCTTCATGTCGTCGAAGCCGACGAGGGAGACGTCCTGCGGCACCTTCACGCCCCGCTCGGCGAAGGCGGCCAGCGCTCCCATCGCCATCTGGTCGTTCCCGGCGAACACCGCGGTGGGCAGGCCGGTGTCGGCTTCGCAGAGTTCATGGGTCAGGCGGAATCCGCTCTCCGCGCTGAAGTCGCCTTCCAGCAGGGCTCCTTCGGCTTCCGCCGCGGCGAGTTCGGCCTGCCAGCCGTCGACGCGTGCCCGGGCGTCGAAGGTGCGCAGCGCACCCGTCAGGTGGGCGATGTCCCGGTGCCCGAGGCCGAGGAGGTGGCGGACCGCGAGACGGGCGCCCAGTTCCTGGTCGACCTCGACGAAACCCAGACCGGGGTCGGGCGCGCCGCCGGACATCACCACTGTGACCGGCACCCCGAAGGACAGGCCGGACAGCGCCTCCACCACGACGGGCCGGTCCGCCACGACCGCGATCGCCTCCACCGACTGGTCGGTGAGCCGTCGCAGCGTCTCCAGGAGGTCGGCGGAGGTGCTCTCACCCTGTCTGCTGGCCAGGCTCACCCAGTAACCGGCCTGCTTGGCGGCCGTCTCGACGCCCAGGAGGATACGCGGCAGCTCGAACAGCTCCGACCCGACGATCACCACGCCGATCGTCGAGGAACGCCGGCTCTTGAGCGCCCTGGCGACACTGTTGCGGCGGTAGCCCAGCTTCTGGATAGCGGCCTCGACCCGGGTGCGGGTTTCCGGGCGGACCGAGGGGTGGCCGTTGATGACACGGGAGACGGTGATGTGCGAGACGCCGGCCTCCCGGGCCACGTCCATCATGCCTGGCGGCCGGTCCATGTCATTCGTCCTCTGCCTTCAACCCCAGGGCCTCGCGCCCACCGCAGATCCTGTCACAGGGCCTGAGAGCTGCCAGGTCCGCGACGGCGCGGCCCGGCCCGGCCCGGCAGTTGCATGTCAGGAGGCGTACCGCGGTGTCCACTGCGTCGTCGCGATCGCTTCGCGCAGTTCGGCCTCGGTGGCCTCGGGGGCCACGCCGTCCTCGACCGCGGCCAGTGCGACGGCCAGGGCGATCTCGCGGGCGGCGTCCCGCATGCTCGCCAGCGGAGGCAGCAACGGGGTGGCCCCGTCTGCGCCCGCCTGTACCGCGCACTCCCCCACCGCGCGCGCCGCGGCCACCATCATGCGGTCGGTCACGCGGGTGGCCCGGCAGGCGGTGACGGCCAGGCCGACGGCGGGGAAGACGTAGACGTTGTTGGCCTGCGCCACCGGCACCTCGCGCCCGTCCAGCGTCAGCGGCGGGAAGGGCGAGCCGGCCGCGATCAGGGCCCTGCCGTCGGTCCAGCGGGCCAGGTCGGCGGGCTCGGCCTCGGCGTTCGAGGTCGGGTTGGACAGCGGCAGGATCACCGGCCGGTCACAGGCGTCGGCCATCGTCCGCACGATCTGTTCGGTGAACGCGCCGTGCGCCGTGGAGAGCCCGATCAGCACCGTCGGCTTCACCTCGCCCACGACTCGCGCCAGATCGAGCGCACCCCAGTCGCCTACCTCGGCGTCGTCGCGCGCGTAGACGCGCTGCTCGGGGGTGAGGTCGGTGCGGGAGCGCACCAGCAGGCCGTCGATGTCGACGAACCAGAAGCGGTCGGCCGCCTGCTGTTCGGAGTCGCCTTCCTCCACGAGTGCGGTGCGGATCATGTCGGCGACCCCGATCGCCGCCGAGCCGGCGCCCAGGACCACGATGCGGTGGTCGGTCAGGGGCGTTCCGGCGATCTTCGTGGCGGTGGACAGCGCTCCGAGTGCCACGGCCGCGGTGCCCTGGATGTCGTCGTTGAAGGTCAGCAGCCGGTCCTGGTAGCGGGTGAGGATCGGACGGGCGTGCGCGGTGGCGAAATCCTCCCACTGCAGGAGGGTCCCGGGGAGTTCGGCCTCCACGGCGGACACGAACGCCTCGATCATCTCGTCGTAGGCGTCCCCGGTCACCCGGTGCCGCCTGCGGCCGAGATAGTGCTCGCCGGCCAGCAGCTGCTCGTTGTCGGTGCCGGCGTCGAGGAGAACCGGGAGGGTGCGAGCCGGGTGGATGCCGCCGATGGCGGTGTACAGGCTGAGCTTGCCGATCGGGATGCCCATGCCGCCCACCCCCTGGTCACCCAGGCCCAGGATGCGCTGACCGTCGGTGACGACGATGACGTCGACCTCGCCGCCGGGCCGGTTGCGCAGGATCTCCCGGAAGCGGTGGCGGTCCTCGTAGGTCAGGAACAGACCGCGCGGCCTGCGGTAGATCTCGCTGAAGCGCCGGCACGCCTCGCCGACCGTGGGCGTGTAGACGACCGGCAGCATCTCCTCCAGATGGCGGGTGAGCAGGCTGTAGAACAGCACCTCGTTGGTGTCCTGGAGCTGGCGCAGGTAGATGTGCCGGTTGAGCGGCTTGTCGTAGCCGAGGAACGCCTCGTACGCCCGGTCCGCCTGCTCGTCGAGCGTCTCCGTCGCCGGTGGCAGCAGCCCGTCCAGACCGAGTTCGGCACGCTCCTGGGGGCTGAAGGCGGTGCCCTTGTTCCGGAGAGGATCGGCGAGCAGGGCGGCTCCGTGGGCACTGGCCGGGCTGTGCGATGTCATGACGTTCCTCGGATCGACGGACTTCAGGGGCGGGGGAAGTTGGGGAGGTCGGCGCGCGCCAGGTCCAGCATCTTGCAAGATCCCGACTTCCCCGTCCCCGGACATCGGAATCCCCTGGGGGTCGGCCGAGCCGGCCCATATCGTCGGCGTATCGAAAACCGCATACGTGTCGGCAACACCCCGCTGCCTTGACTGGGGACATGTCCTACAGCGAAGCAGGCACAGGAACCGAGAACGCCCGGTGAGGCTTACGGTCGGGCCGATCAGCGCGGCCGAACATCTGGCGTTCGTGCGGACCCAGCGGTCGGTCAGCTTCCTGCAGACTCCGGCGTGGGGCCGGGTGAAGACGCAGTGGCGCAGCGAGTCCCTCGGCTGGTACGACGCCGGGCGGCTGGTCGGTGCCGGGCTCGTCCTGCACCGACCGGTGCCACGGATGGAGCGCTTCACACTGGCCTATCTCCCCGAGGGACCGGTCATCGACTGGACCGGCGAGATCGACCCGTGGCTCGACCCACTGGCGTCCTACCTCAAGGCACACGGCGCGTTCGCGATCAGGCTCGGCCCGCCGGTGCGCACGAACGCCTGGAGCGCCGACCAGGTCAAGGAGGGCATCGCGGACCCGGGCATCAAACGGCTCACCGAGCTGTCACGACAGTGGGCCGACCCGGTCGGTGCCCGCGTGACCAGCCGGCTCACGGACGCCGGCTGGCTTCCGCAGAGCCCCGAGGACGGCTTCGGGGTCGGGCATCCGCAGTACAAATACGAGATCCCGCTGGCCGGCAGGACCGAGGACGACGTGTTCAGGGGCATGAACCAGCTCTGGCGCCGCAACATCAGGAAGGCGGCCAGGGAAGGAGTCGAGGTCACGGTCGCTGCGGACGTGAAGGCGTTCCACGATCTCTACGTCCACACCGCCGAGCGGGACCGCTTCACACCCCGGCCGCTGCGCTACTTCGACACCATGTTCGCGGCGCTGAGCGCGGAGGATCCCGAGCGGATCAGGCTCTACCTCGCCCGTCACCGAGGCGACCTGGTCGCCGCCACCGTCCTGGTCCGCGTCGGCGAGCACGCGTGGTACTCCTACGGTGCCTCCTCCACCGAGAAGCGCGAGGTGCGCGGCTCCAACGCCTGCCAGTGGGCGATGATCCGCGACTCGCTGGCGGCCGGCTGCGACGTCTACGACCTGCGCGGCATCACCCCCACCCTGGACGCCGACGACCCGCATGTCGGACTGGTCCAGTTCAAGGTCGGCACCGGCGGCCGGGCGGTGAGGTACGTCGGTGAGTGGGACCTGCCACTGCGGCCGATGGTCTACCGGGCCTTCGACCTCTATATGAAGCGGCGCGGGCGACACGGGGCCTCTTGACGCCCCTGCGCGAGCGCGGCGGCGACCTCGTCGAGGCGCGCTCCGCGGGATGCCTTGACGAGGACCACATCGCCGACGGCGATATGGCCGCGCAGCCAGTCGACCGCCGCGTCGTTGTCGGCCAGCACCACCGCCCGCTCTCCTGCGCCGGCGGCGATCGACCGGGCGGCCGCACCGACCGCGGCGACGACTTCGGCACGGGAGGCGGCGTACTCGCCGACGGCGCGGTGCTCGGCCGCGCCGTCGGCGCCGAGTTCGAGCATCTCGCCGAGGACGGCGATGCGGCGCCCGCCCTCGATCACCACCAGCGCGTCCAGAGCGGCGCGGGTCGAGTCGGGGTTGGCGTTGTAGGAGTCGTCGAGCAGCGTTGCGCCACCGGCGAGCTCGCGCAGTTCCATGCGCCACGGTGACAGCGAGGCGGTCGCCAGCGCCGCCGCGGCCACGTCGAGGGGTACGCCGGCCGCCAGCCCCGCGGCCGCGGCAGCCGACGCGTTGAGCGCCTGGTGGGCACCCACGAGTGACAGCGCGACGGGTGCCGAGTTGTCGGCGGTCCGCAGCGTGAAGGACGGCCGGCCGAGCCGGTCCAGCGTCAGGTCGGTCACGCGCAGGTCGGCGTGCTCGGCCCGGCCGAAGGTCAGTACCGGGCCGTCCGTGAGTGAGCGCATCGCCGCCACCCGGGGGTCGTCGGCGTTGAGGACGGCGGTGCCGCCCGGTGCCAGGCCCTGGATCAGCTCGCCCTTGGTCCGGGCGATGGCCGCGCGTGACCCGAACTCGCCGAGGTGGGCCTGGCCGACGTTGAGAACGACGGCGATGTCGGGCGCGACCAGGCCCGTGAGCGCGGCGATGTCTCCGATGTGGCGGGCTCCCATCTCGGGGACGAGGAACCTGGTGGCCGTGTCGGCGCGCAGCATGGTGAGCGGCACACCGAGTTCGTTGTTGAGGGAGCCGATCGTGGCGGTCGTCGGCGCGGCGCTCGAAAGCACGGCGGCCAGCAGGTCCTTGGTGCCGGTCTTGCCCTGGGAGCCGGTCAGTCCGGCAACGGTCAGCTCGTCGCGCAGCCGGGCCACGACGTGGGTGGCGAGTGTCTGCAGCGCGGCCCGGGCGTCGTCGACGACGACGGTGGGCAGCGGAGTGGGCCGGGAGCCGAGCACGGCCACCGCGCCTGAAAGGCCGGCTTGGCGGACGTAGTCGTGACCGTCGACATGCTCGCCTGCGAAGGCGACGAAGAGGCCGCCCGGCTCGGCCTGTCTGCCGTCGAGCACGGCCGGCGCGGTCACCGTCACGGAGCCGTCGCCCTCGACCCTGCCGCCGACGACCGCGGCGATCTCACCGACGCTGAGCGGGATCACGACAGGGCGCCGCTGGGGCTGACGGAAGCTGGTTCGCCGTAGGTCATGCCTCAAGTCAAGGTGATGTGGTGTTGTCGGCGCGTATGTGGTTTTCGATACGGCGACGATACGTTACCTATGAGTACCGACACTCATCGGGAACATATCGTCGGCATATCGAAAACCACATACATGCCGGCAACACGTCACTGCCTTGACTGGCGGCATGACCTACAGCGGACCGGCAACGGGGATCACCATCTATGGATGCGGGCAGGACGAGGCCCGTTTGTTCCGCGAGATGGCGCCCCGCTTCGGCGTGATACCGACCATCACGGAGGCCCCGGTATCCGAGACCAATGTCTCACTGGCCTTCGGAAACCGGTGCATCAGCGTAGGCCATAAGACCCGCGTCACCCATGCCACTCTTCTTGCCCTCGGGCAAGCCGGCGTGAGGTACATCTCCACAAGGAGTATCGGCTGCAACCACATCGACGTGGAATACGCGGCTGACGTCGACATTTCCGTAGAAAACGTCACCTATTCGCCCGACAGTGTCGCTGACTACACGCTCATGCTGATGCTGATGGCGGTACGGAACGCGAAATCCACTGTCCGCCGGGGGGACGAGCACGATTACCGGCTGAACGATGTGCGCGGAAGGGAACTGCGCGACCTCACCGTAGGCGTGATCGGAACAGGACGCATCGGCACAGCAGTCATGGAAAGGCTGTGCGGTTTCGGCTGTCGCATACTGGCGCACGACAATCGCCCCAAGATCGCAGCCGACTACGTTCCGCTCGATGAGCTGCTGCAGCGGAGCGACATCGTAACGCTCCATGCACCGCTCACCCCGGACACGTATCACCTGCTCGATCATTTGCGTATCGAGCGGTTGAAGCAGGGCGCTTTCGTCATCAACACCGCACGCGGTCCACTTCTCGACACCGAGGCCCTTGTTCTCGCCTTGGAAAGCGGCCGATTGGGCGGTGCGGCGCTGGATGTGCTCGAAGGAGAGGAAGGCATTTTCTACGCCGACTGCAGAAACAAGCTCATTGAGAGCAAGCTGCTGTTGCGGCTGCAAAAGCTCCCGAATGTGCTCATCAGTCCACACATCGCCTACTACACCGATCACGCCCTGAGCGACACGGTCCAAAACTCGATCACCAACTGCCTGAAATTCGAAAGCAGGAGTCAGCATGGCTAAGTTGAAGGTCGGAGTCATATTCGGGGGATGCTCCGAAGAGCACGGTGTCTCCGTCAAGTCGGCACAGGAGGTCGCACGAAATCTCGACACCGAGAAGTATGAACCGTTCTATGTCGGGATAACGAAGGGCGGCGCTTGGCTGCTCTGTGACGGCCCTGAACCGGAGTGGGAGAGCGGCAGGTGTCGTCCCGTCGCCCTGTCACCGGACCGAAGCGCGCAGGGACTGCTCGTTCTTGAGCAGGGGCGATACGAAACGATCCGTTTGGACGTCGTGTTTCCCGTTCTGCACGGCAGGTTCGGTGAGGACGGCGCGATACAGGGGCTGCTGGAAATGTCCGGCATCCCTTACGTGGGCTGCGATGTCCAAGGCTCCGCCCTGTGCATGGACAAATCCCTTGCCTACCTCGTCGCCGGAAACGCGGGTATCGCCACGCCGAAGTTCTGGACGGTCGCGGCGGACGAAAGCATTGATCCCGACCGGTTCACCTGTCCTGTTTTCGTGAAGCCGGCCCGGTCGGGGTCGTCCTTCGGCGTCAGCAAGGTGTCCCGCAAAGAGGAACTCCTGAGCGCGGTGAAAAGCGCAGGGCAGTACGACTCGAAGGTGCTGATCGAAGAGGCGGTCGTCGGCAGCGAGATCGGATGCGCCGTGCTGGGGAACGGTCCGGATCTGGTCGTGGGCGAGGTGGATCGGATCGCCCTCTCGCACGGCTTCTTCAGAATCCATCAGGAGTCAGAGCCTGAGAGCGGCTCCGAGAACTCGACAGCGATCGTTCCCGCCGACATTCCGGCGGAGTCGCGATCCCTTGTTCAGGAGACGGCCAAAGCCGTGTACCGCGCCTTGGGGTGCAGGGGGCTCTCACGCGTGGACATGTTCCTCAAGGAGGACGGCGAAGTAATCCTCAACGAGGTCAACACCCTGCCCGGTATGACCGCGTACAGCCGTTATCCGAGGATGATGGCTGCGGCAGGGTTGCCGCTCGCCGAAGTGATCGACCGGGTGGTGTCGCTGGCGTTGACGGGAAAAAGCCAATGACGGACGACTTCGTCTTCGTCGACGAACACGTACCCGGAATACGCTGGGATGCCAAGTACGCCACCTGGGACAACTTCACCGGCAAGCCGGTCGACGGATACCTGGCAAACCGAATAGTCGGCACGAGGACCGTGTGCGCGGCTCTGGAAAGGGCGCGGGACAGGGCCGAGTCCCTCGGTTTCGGTCTGCTCCTGTGGGACGGGTACCGCCCGCAACGCGCCGTGGACTGCTTTGTGCGCTGGTCACGACAACCGGAGGACGGCCGGACCAAGCCACGGCATTACCCGAACATCGACAGAGCCGAGATGTTCGACAAGGGGTACGTGGCCGAGAAGTCGGGCCACAGCCGGGGAAGCACCGTTGACTTGACGCTGTATCTCCTGTCGACCGGCGAACTCGTCCCCATGGGCGGTGGCCATGACCTGATGGATTCCCTCTCGCATCATGGAGCAGGGGGGATCACGCCGGCCGTAGCCAAGAACCGCCATCACCTGCGCTCCCTCATGGATGCCTGTGGTTTCAGCCCATACGAATGCGAGTGGTGGCACTACACCCTCAGGGACGAGCCCTATCCGGACACCTATTTCGATTTTCCCGTCGGATAGCGGCTCAGGCGTCCCGCGCCGCGTGAACTCGCCGACCGTCGACAAAGGTCTCCAGGACCCGAGTGGCGGCGATCTCCTCGGGCGGCCCCGCGAACGGATCGCGGTCGAGGACGACGAGATCGGCCGACTTGCCCACGGTGATGCTCCCGGCGATGTCGTCGAGGTGGTTCACGTAGGCGCTGCCCGCTGTGTACGCGGCGAGGGCGGTCCCCAGGTCGAGGCGCTGCTCCGGAAGGAACTCGGGGGTGCCGGCGGGCGCGTCGGGGGCGATCCGGTTGACGGCGACATGGATGGCCTGGAGGGGGTCGGGGCTGCTGACCGGCCAGTCGCTGCCGGCGGCGAGGGTCGCGCCCGCGCGCAGCAGATCACCGAACGGATACTGCCGGGTGCCGCGTTCCGCGCCGAGGAAGGGCAGGGTCAGTTCGTCCATCTGCGGTTCGTGGGCGGCCCACAGCATCTGGAGGTTGGCGCTCGCGCCCAGGGTGCGGAACCGGGGGACGTCGTGCGGGTGCACGACCTGCAGATGTGCGAGGTGGTGCCGTGTGTCGCGCCACCCGTTGGCCGCACGGGCGGACTCCACGGCGTCGAGGGCCTCACGGACCGCGCGGTCGCCGAGCGCGTGGAAGTGGACCTGGAAGCCGGACGCGTCGAGCTCGGTGACGTACTTCCTCAACTCACCCGGTTCGACGAAGCTGATGCCGCTGTTGTCCGAGGAGCAGCCGCAACCGGTCAGATACGGGTCGAGCATCGCGGCGGTGTGGTTCTCCGCGACGCCGTCCTGCATGACCTTCACCGTGGTGGCACGGAACCGGCCACGGTGCAACTCCTCGCGTCGGGCGACGAGTTCGGGAATCTGCTCGGCGCCCCGCTCACGGTCCCACCACAGGGCGCCGACGACGCGGGCGGTGAGCAGTCCCCGGTCGAGGGCCGCCTGATAGGTGGGCGCCGGGTCGGTCATGTTGGCGTACGCGCCGACGATGGCGTCCTGCCAGGCGGTGACGCCGTACGAGTGCAGCACGGACTGGGCCCGCAGCAGGGCCGCGAGTTGGTCCTGCGGTGTGGGATCGGGAACCAGCCTTCCCACGAGGTGGACCGCGCCCTCCTGGAGCATGCCGGTGGGGTTGCCGTCGGCGTCGCGTTCGATCCGGCCGTCGACCGGGTCCGGGGTACGGGAGTCGATGCCCGCGCGCTCCAGGGCCCGGCTGTTGACCCAGGCGCCGTGGTGGTCGCGGTTGGGCAGGAAGACGGGCCGGTCAGACACGACCGCGTCGAGGGCCACAGCCGTGGGAGCACCGCCCGGGAACGCCTCCAGGGACCAGCCGCCCCCGGTGATCCACTCGGCGTCCGGGTGCTGATCGGCGTACGCCTTGATCCTGCGCAGGTACTCGGCCGGGTCCACGGTGTCGGCGAGGTGACACAGGCCGAGTTCGAGGCCCGCGCCCTGCGGGTGGACGTGGGCGTCCTGGAAGCCCGGGAGCAGCAACTTGCCCGCCAGGTCGACGACTTCGGTACGCGGGCCGATCAGCTCGCGCACCTCGTCGTGGCCGACGGCGGCGATCCGCCCGTCGCGCACGGCCACGGCGGTGGCCCGGCTGCGGGCGGGATCGACGGTGTGCACGGGACCGCCGGTGAGGACGAGGTCCGCGGTGTGTGACATGTGAGTGGGCTCCAGAGAAGGTCAGACCGCCGTACGGTCCATCGGCAGGGTCAGGGACTCGGCGTCGGTGCCGCGCCCGGTCGTGAAGTACGGCGAGTGCCTCACGTACTTGGCGACGGCTGCCATGCCGAGGCCGGCGAGGACGATCGCGGCGGGCAGCGAGAACATGAACCAGCCGTTGTCCGGGCTGAGTTCGAAGTGGTCGCTCATGGTCAGGTACGAGTATCCGAGGTAGCCGCCGAGCCCGAGCAGGATCAGGCCGGACGCGGCGGGCACGCCGATGGCGAGCAGCGCCTCCCGTGCTCCTTCGTGCCGCGCGGAGCGGAAGCGCACGGCGCAGGCCACCGCGGTGAGGCCGTAGTAGAGGGCGACGATCAGACCGATGGCGTTGACGGCGGCCAGCAGCATGTCGCTCAGCTTGGGGATCGCGACGGCGAGCAGGGCGATCACTCCGGCGATGGCCATCACGACGACCGTGCCGGCAGCGGGGGTGCCGTAGCGGGGGTGGGTCCGGGTCCACACCGGGCCCATCGTGCGGTCACGGCTCATGGCGAACAGGCCGCGTGCCGTGGGGATCAGAGTGGCCTGCACGGAGGCGACGGCGGAGAACATCAGAGCGACCAGGGGCAGGGTGGCCCAGGGTTCGGCGGCCAGTTTCTCGCCGAGGTACGGGAGTGCCTGGGGGCCGTTTCTGACGAGTTCGGCCAGGCTCATCTCCCGCTGGAAGGCTACTGAGGCGAAGAGGAACAGACCGAGCATGGCGAAGAGGGCGATGAGGCCGCCGCGGGCCGCGTCACCCGGGCTCTTCGTCTCCTCGTTGACGCTGAAGGCCGCGTCCCAGCCCCAGAAGAAGAAGACCGCGAGCACCATGCCCTGGGCGAAGGTGGTGCCGCTGGAGATCTCGAAGGGGTTGAACCAGGACAGGGAGACGGCGTGGTCCCCGGTGACCAGGGCCCAGCCGCAGAAGGCCAGCAGCACGGAGTACTCGAAGATCAGCAGGGCGAACTGGAAGCGGGTGGCGGACCGCACCCCCGTGACGGCCAGGGCGGTGAGGCCGAGGAGGATCACCAGCCCGACAGCCGTGGTGACACCGGTGGACGTGGGGTCGAGGGTGATGCCGGCGAGGCTGTGCAGTCCGGCCTTGTTGGCGAAGGCCAGGACGACCGAACCCATGATCGCGCTGGTGTAGGCGCAGAAGATGACCGAGCCGACCAGGGTGACCCAGCCGGTCAGGAAGCCGGGCCAGGGCCCGAGGGCCCTGCCGACCCAGACGTAGCCGTTGCCGCAGTTCGGCTCCGAGCGGTTCAGACGGGCGTAGGCGGTGGCGATGCCGAGGACCGGCAGGAAGGCCAGCAACAGCAGCGCCGGGGCCTGGAGGCCCACGATGGTCGCGATCGTGCCCATGCCGATGGCGATGCTGGTGGTGGCCGCGGTGCTCGACGCGGCGATGGCCACGCCGTCGACGACGCCGAGGGAACGGCGCAGGGCCGAGCCCGGCGCGGAGGGCAGGGGCGGTGCTGACGACATGAAGGGCTCCTCGGGGACGGGAGACGGGAAGAGCCGCGCGGTGAGGTGATGGAACCGCCGCCGTCCACATTGGGTCAACCCTGTTGACGTAAGGCGGATGGGGGTCGTTCACTGAGCGTGCCCGGACGAGAGGAACGTGCCCATGTCCAGCCGTGTCCCGCAGGAGCGCCGACGCCGGCGGCCCACTCGCTCCGGAGTCCTGCTGTCCGAGGACCTCATCGTGCAGACGGCCCTGCGGCTGATCGAGGAGCACGGTCCCGAGGCGCTGAGCGTGCGTCGGCTCGGCGCGGCGCTGGGCTGCGACCCGACCGCCCTCTACCGCTATTTCCACGACACCGACGACTTGGTGCTCGCCATCGCGGACCGGATCATCGGTGACGCGATGGCCGGATTCGTCCCCGGAGAGGACTGGGCGGCCTCGCTGCGCGAGATGGCCCTGCGGGTCCGTGCCGGATACCTCGCCCATCCTCGGGCGGCCGCCATGGCCGCGCACCGGGTGACCCGGCGCAGGAGCGAGATCCGGGCGGTGGACACGGGGATCGGCCTGCTGCTCTCCGCGGGCTTCGAGCGGGCCGCCGCCGCGCGCCTGTACCTCGCCTTCATCGACACCGTGCTCAGCCACGCGGCCACCGACGCGGCGTTCCAGGCACTCCCCCGGCAGCAGCGCGAGGCCGACCATCGGGCGTGGCGGGACGTCTACCAGGACCTGGACCCGGTGGCGTACCCGGCACTCACCGCGGTACGGCGCGAGTTGCCGGGCATGGCGGACAGCTCGTTCGAGGAGGCGGTGGACCTGCTGCTGGAGGCACTGGCGGCGCGTGCAGCGGCGCGCGGAGCGTCCACAGGGGGTGCGTCACCCGGATGAGATCGCACACCGGTTCGCAGGGGGACTCCATGAACACAGAGGACCAAGGGGCGCGAAAACGACGTACGCCCCTCCCGCCCACGTCACCCCACGGACATCTGCGCAGGAGCATCACACAGGCTGCACACCGCCTTTCGAAAGCCTCGCTACTTTTACCTCCGGCTCGATCCTCCGTACGAACGAGACCGGCCACGGCCACTGGGCCGATGGTGCAGTCGACTCAGGAAGACCAGATGGACTACTGCTCCTCGTGCCGCCGGCATCTCAACGGCGCCCTGGCGTGTCCCGGATGCGGCGCCTACGCCCCGGACATCGCTCCCCCCGCCCACATCTACGCGACGACGGGCGTGGCGGCAGCGGCATGGGACGAAGCACCCACATGGCGCGACGCGGGACTCCATGAGGAGCCGGCGGCCGGGTCCGACCCCGCCGAGGCGCCGTCCGACGACGTGACGGACGCGCCGGTGGCGGCGGAGGGCCGGGCGGCGCGCCGACGTCAGCGGGACCGCTGGCGGAAGAACCAGCGCAAGGCGGTGGTCGCGACCGCCGTCGCCCTCGTCGGTGGTGGCCTGACCGTCACCGCGATGAACCAGCAGTCCAACGTCCGGGCGCAGGCGGCCACTTCGCCCGACAACCGGTCCATGGGCGTGGCGGAGCTGCCGACCTCGGACGACGCCCTGCCGGCGTCGACGCCCGCCAAGGCACAGCAGGCGTCCACGAACGCGCCCTCCAAGTCGGTCGCCTCGCACCGGCGGACGGACGCCGCCGCGTCCACCACGAACCGGTCGTCGGTCCACACGGACTCCGCCTCCTCCCCCACGCCCACGGCGACGACCGCCTCGCAGTCGAAGTCCCGGAGCACGGGCTCCACGTCGGTCGCGGCGGGCGTCGACAACGGCGGCTCGACGGGATCGACCGGCACGTCCGGCAGCAGCGGCACGACGACAGAACAGACCCCTTCGTCCACGAGCACGGACAGCACGACGACAACGAACACGGGCACGAGCAGCAACAGCTCGCAGACTTCGCAGTCGACCTCCTCGTCCTCCGCGACCGATCCGTCGGGGCTGTGCGTGCTCAACCTGCTCTGCATCAACTGAACGCCGGACCGGCCTGACGGTGTGCTGACGGCCCGTCCGCTACCAGCGCAGCGGAAGCGCGGCGAGGTGGTCCTCGAGCAGGCCGGAGATGATCCGGTGGTCCTGCGTGGAGGGATGCCAGTCGCAGCCCAGGTGGTCCAGGCCGGGGTCGTCGTAGTACCAGTGGCCGACCCGTTCGTCGCCCCGCGCATTGCGGGTCCGGACAATGCGCTCGGTGGTCTCGGCGAAGGGGCTGGAGCCCAGGTTGGTGGCGCTGACGACGAGGAACGTCCCGGGGCCGTAGCGGGCACGCAGTTTGTCGAGGAAGCCGTGGTAGGCGGACTCGTAGGCGGCGACCAGTTCGGCCTCCGTGCTCCAACGCTCGCCGGGGTTGAGGGGTGTCGAGAAGTCGTTGAGGCCCAGGCCGATGACGACGGCCTGCGGCCTCCAGTCGGCCGGCTTCCGCCAGACGTCGCCCTCCACGCTCAGCAGGGCACGGTCGTAGTAGGTGCGGTAATCGGTGCCGGGGCTGCTGCCGTTGTAGTTGCGGACCATGCCACGGCCGGAGAAGGCGTTGATCTGGTAGTCGGCGCCGAGGCGTCGGGCGGTGAGGGCGCCGAAGGAGAGGTCGGAGTTGGTGTTCCGGTCCACTCCCCCGTTGTTCGAACAGTCCCGCGTGCCGGAGACGTTGCCGTAGCCCGCGGTGTACGAGTCGCCGATGAACTCGATCTGCCTGCGCCGGGCGCACGGCCTGGCGAGGATCGCACCGCCCGGAGCGGCGACGAAGCCGCCGAACAGGCCCTCGGCCCAAGGGCATTCCGTCCGTTTGACGAGCCGCACGTGGTGCTCGGTGTCGGTGAGCCCCTTGATCCAGGCGGTGGTTCGGCCCGGGGTCACGAGGGTGGCCGTGGTCCTGCCGTCCATCTGGACGTCGTAGTCGTTGACGGAGTCGTCCAGGACCACTCCGACACCGGTACCTCGGAACCGGCCCTCGAAGTAGATGCCGGGCCAGCTGTACCGCACGAACCCGTCGGCGGCCGCTTTGACCCGGCCCACCGTGTGGAACCGGGTCGGGGTGGCGCTGGACGCCCGCGAGGGAGCGGCGACGGCGGCGACCAGACCGGCAGCGGTGGCGGTCACCAGGGCTCTGCGCGATAAGCGACGGGGCGGAGGGGGCTGCATGTGGCCATCCTTCGGAGGTGGGGACGGTACGGGGCGGGATGCGGTGCCCGCCCCGGAATGCTCAGTACGGCGAGTAACGCCTGTACCGGCCCGTACGGCACGGGAGCGCTCCCACACCCCTGGCGTTGTTCAACGTGACCGCAGCACACGTGTCCGTCAACCCCTGCGGCATGAGTCCGGATCTTCGGGGTAACAGAGTCGATGCTTACCCGGGGGAAGGGCCGTCGCACCTGGGGAGGTCGAGGCGGCCCTTCCCCCACCCCTCCGCCCGTGCACGGCGGCGGCGTTACAGGTCGAACAGACTTCTCGCGTTGTCGTGGCACACGGCCCGCAGCCACTCCGGTCCGAGGTCCAGCCGTTCCAGGGCCTGGAGCTGGTGCAGGTAGGGATAGGGGATGCTCGGGAAGTCGGAGCCGAGCAGGATGCGGTCGCCGAGTGCGGCGAGCCGGGGCAGGGCCCGGCGCGGGAACGGCATGAATCCCTCGGTGAAGTCGGTGAACGCCATCGTGGTGTCCAGCCGCACCTGGTCGTACCGCTCGGCGAGGTCGAGGAACTCCTCGTACTCGGGCATGCCCATGTGCGCGACGATCAGCCGTAGCCTCGGGTGCCGTGCCAGCACCCGCGCGATGGGCTCGGGGCCGGTGTGCTTGCCGGGCGCGGGCCCTGAGCCGCAGTGGATCACCACGGGGATGCCTGCCTCCGCCAGCAGCCCCCAGGCCGGTTGGAGGCGTTCGTCGCCCGGGTCGTACGCGCCCACCTGGACGTGTGCCTTGAACACCCGCGCCCCCGCTTCGACGGCCTCGCGGACATAGGTCTCGACGTCCGGCTCGGGGTGGAGGGTGGCGGTGTGCAGACAGTCGGGGGTGCGGCGGGCGAAGTCGGCCGCCCATCCGTTCAGCCACCTGGCCATGCCGGGCTTGTGGGGGTAGAGCATCGCGGTGAAGGCCCTTACCCCGAAAGCCCGCAGCAGAGCCGTTCTCTCCGCCTCCTCCTTCCGGTAGGTGATCGGCCATCCCAGTCCGCCGATCAGCGGCCCGTTGGTGTCGAAGTAGTCCCAGACCTTGTGCAGGACCCGCTCGGGCATGAAGTGGGTGTGGACGTCGATGAGACCCGGCAGACCGAGCCCGCCCCAGAAACGGCGGATCTCGCCGGCCTCCTCGTTCGACGGCACGTCGCGATCGTTCATGCGGCCCCCCATGCGTCACACCTGCACGTGTCCGAAAGTCACCCTTCTCGGGTCAGGCGCCCAGCGCCGCCAGCACCACGGACTTGGCCTCCTCCTGGACCCGGCGCAGGTGGTCCGCGCCGAGGAAGGACTCCCCGTAGATCTTGTAGACGTCCTCGGTGCCCGAAGGGCGGGCCGCGAACCAGGCGTTGGCGGTGGCCACCTTGATACCGCCGAGGGCAGCGCCGTTGCCGGGGGCCTCGGTGAGGACCTGGGTGACCGGCTCGCCGGCGAGGGTGTCGGCGGTGACCTGGCGCGGGGACAGCTTGGCGAGCAGTGCCTTCTCCTCGCGGGAGGCCGGGGCGTCGACACGCGCGTAGGCGGGGGCACCGAAGCGCTGGGTGAGCTCGGCGTAGTGCTGCGAGGGGCTCTTGCCGGTGACCGCCGTGATCTCGGAGGCGAGCAGGGCCAGGATGATGCCGTCCTTGTCGGTGGTCCACACCGAGCCGTCGCGGCGCAGGAAGGACGCGCCGGCCGACTCCTCGCCGCCGAAACCGATCGTGCCGTCGGACAGGCCGTCCACGAACCACTTGAAGCCGACGGGTACTTCCACCAGCGTCCGGCCGAGGTCCGCCGCGACCCGGTCGATCATGCTCGACGACACCAGGGTCTTGCCGATCCCGGCCCCCGCGGGCCACTGGTCCCGGTGTGAGAACAGGTACGAGATCGCCACGGCCAGATAGTGGTTCGGGTTCATCAGGCCCGCGTCCGGCGTGACGATGCCGTGCCGGTCGGAGTCGGCGTCGTTGCCGGTGGCGATGTCGAACCGGTCGCGCTGCTCGATGAGCGAGGCCATGGCGTACGGGGAGGAGCAGTCCATGCGGATCTTGCCGTCCCAGTCGAGCGTCATGAAGCGCCAGGTGGGATCGGTGAGCGGATTGACCACCGTCAGGTCGAGGCGGTGCTGTTCGGCGATCCGGCCCCAGTAGGCGACCGAGGCGCCGCCCAGCGGATCGGCGCCGATGCGCACTCCCGCGGACCGGATCGCGTCCAGGTCCAGGACGTTCGGCAGGTCGGCGACGTAGGCCCCGAGGAAGTCGTGGCGGCCGGTGCCGGGCGCGGCCAGGGCACGGGCGTAGGGGATGCGCCGTACGTCCTTCAGGCCGCCGGTGATGATCTCGTTGGCGCGGTCCTGGATCCAGGAGGTCGCCTCGGATCCGGCGGGGCCGCCGTTCGGCGGGTTGTACTTGAAGCCGCCGTCGGCGGGCGGGTTGTGCGAGGGGGTGACGACGACTCCGTCGGCGAGCGCCGAGGTCCGGTGCCGGTTGTGGGTGAGAATGGCGTGCGAGACGGCCGGGGTGGGCGTGTAGCCGTCGGCCTCGTCGATGAGGACGGTCACGTCGTTGGCCGCGAACACCTCCAGCGCCGTGGCCCGGGCGGGCTCGGACAGGGCGTGGGTGTCGGCTCCGAGGAAGAGGGGGCCGTCGGTGCCCTGGGCGGCGCGGTACTCGCAGATGGCCTGGCTGGTGGCCGCGATGTGGTCCTCGTTGAACGCCACCGCGAGGGACGAACCGCGGTGCCCCGAGGTACCGAAGGCGACCCGCTGTCCCGGTTCGGCCGGGTCGGGGTGCAGCGTGTAGTACGCCGTGACCAGACGGGCCACATCGATGAGGTCCTCAGGCCCGGCGACCTGCCCCGCTCGCGCGTTCTGCATTTCCCGGCTCCTCCGCAAGGGTCGACCTTCGGGTACGGCCCTCATTCTCCCCCGCCGGGCCCGCGGGGACGCGCACGGGGCCGCGGCTCTGATCTCACGTACCAACTCCGGAACAGGGTTCGCCGTAAGGCTCGGAGCGATGTCGCCGCATGTGACTGACAGGAGGAACCCTATCTACCCCTTCCATGTGACACTTAACGGGTAAAGGTCAACTTCGGGGAGGCGGTGCCGGTTAGACTCGGTGCTGTGAGAGCCGACGCAGCGCGCAACCTGGAAGCGGTCCTGACCACCGGAGCACGTATGCTCGCCGCCGACTCCGGGGCGAGCATCGCCGCCATCGCCGCCGAGGCGGGCGTGGACCGCCGCACCGTCTACCGTCGCTTCGCCTCCCGCGAAGACCTGCTCGCGACCATCTACGACGCCCGCCTCACGGCCATCGAGCACGCCATCGAAGAAGCACGGCTGCGCGAAGCCCCCGTCGCCGTCGCCCTGCACCGCTACGTCGAGAACATCATCGCCGTCAACCGCACCTGGCCCGTCGACCTCACCCGCGTGCTCGTCGACGACGCCGTCCGCGCACGCCGTGACACCTCCGTCCACGAGGTCGACACCTTCCTCCGCCGCGCCACCGACGAAGGTCTCCTGCGATCCGGCGTGCCGGAGGGTTGGGCGAGCGCGCTGCTGCCCCAGCTCATGCACCTCGTGTCCCGCCAGTTGCCCGAGCTGAGCCCCGGGCAGGCGGCAGACGTCGTCGTGGACACCCTGCTGAACGGCCTCGGGGCGTCGTAGTGGGTGTCGGACCACTACAGCGAGCCGCTTCGGCCGACCGGGCTTCTTCACAGTCCGCAATCCGAAACTGGCCGGGTAAGTTTCGCAGCCTGGAACGACCTTCCAAATGTTACCGACAGTTGTAGTTGGGCGTGAGTAGGTGTCGGTCACACCCGGCGCTACGGAGGGGAGTTGAGACGACAAGGCGTGCACTTGACGTCCCTTGCGCCCTCAAGTAACGCGTCTTAGAGTTCGGTAAAACTGACAGGTGATCGCCAGATCACGTGACGCCGTGTCAGGTCATGGTGCAGCTGGGACCCCTTGGAGGAACAATGGATCAGGGAGAAATTCTCGGCAGGATAGCGGCGATGGTGGAACAGGAACGGAAACTGCGGGATTCCGCCCAAGAGGGCCAAATCGATACGCAGGAAGAAAAGCAGCGTCTCGGCGAACTGGAGCGTGAACTCGACCAGTGCTGGGATTTGTTGCGCCAGCGACGCGCAAAGGCAGAATTCGGCGAGGACCCGGATGAGGCCCATGTGCGTCCGGCCTCACAGGTCGAGAACTACCTGAGCTGAGTGCGTCAGGGGACTTTTAAGTCAGCCGAAAAGCCCACCTACAACTTCACGCGTACGGTCCAACCCACCGGGCGGATGATGCTTGTCGTGATCGCCTGCACCTTGACGGTCTTTCAGAAGGCCTCCCGCGGTCCGTCGGCACTCCTTCTGGCAGCGGATCGACTCGAGCTGACTCGCAGCTGGGTGGACAACCTGTTGGCGGCCGGCGACCACTTACTGAAGCTGGGCGTCACACCGTCCGGCCCGGGAACCCCTGACGTACAGCGGGCACCCGGGCTCAGTCATCTCCCTTGATCTCTTGATCCCTTGAGGCGTCAAGAACGGAAGAACTCCAGCAGGTCAGCGTTGACGGTGTCCGCGTGGGTGGTCGGCATGCCATGAGGGAATCCGGCGTACGTCTTGAGCTCGCCGTTCCGAAGCAGCTTCGCCGACAACGGGCCGGAGTTCTCGTACGGCACGATCTGGTCGTCGTCGCCGTGCATGACCAGAACCGGAACCGAGATCTTCTTGAGGTCCTCGGTGAAGTCGGTCTGCGAGAACGCCACGACGCCGTCGTAGTGCGCCTTCGCGCCACCCATCATGCCCTGCCGCCACCAGTTCTGGATGTTGGCCTCGGACGGCTCGACACCCGGGCGGTTGTAGCCGTAGAACGGGCCGGACGGCAGCGCCCGGTAGAACTCCGAGCGGTTCGCGGCCAGTTGCGCCTGAATGTCGTCGAACACGCTCTTGGGCACACCGTTCGGGTTGGCCTCGGTCTGCACCATGAGAGGCGGGACCGCGGCGATGAGCGCCGCTTTGGCCACGCGCTCCTCGCCGTGGCGGGCGAGGTAACGCACGACCTCACCGCCGCCCGTCGAGTGGCCGACGTGGATGGCGTTGCGCAGGTCGAGGTGAGCGGTTACCGCAGCCAGGTCGTCGGCGTAGTGGTCCAGGTCGTGCCCCTCGTCGACCTGCGCCGATCGGCCGTGACCTCGGCGGTCGTGAGCGACGACCCGGTAGCCGTTCCGAAGAAAGAACAGCATCTGGTTGTCCCAGTCGTCCGCCGACAGCGGCCAGCCGTGGCTGAACACCACCGGCTGACCCGAACCCCAGTCCTTGTAGAAAATCTCCGTACCGTCGTTCGTGGTGATGAAAGGCATTCCGATCTCCGTTCTCGGTCCACGCGCGGTTGTTCGGGACAAGCCGGAAATTTCTTCCCTATTGCTCGACCCTACTGAATCCAATACTGAACAGCCTCCCGTCATCCTGCGACCGTCGGATGACTGGGCTGATGACGGTCGACGTCGGACGCCTGGTCGGGAGGCAGGGGTGAGGCGTCCCAGTCATCCGACGGTCGCTGTCCGAGGGGCGCTTCGCCGAACGTCGTCCTCGTCAGCGAGACGAGAAGAGCAGCCATGCCGGCAAAGCTTGCAGGGAAGACGCGGGCAGCCGGGATGGGCCGGTCCAAGGCGCGTTTCACCTACCACTCGGACACAAGAATGACGTTCGAGGTTGTCGATGGCGCCGGACTGGCCGCCGACGGTCACATCGAGACCGTCGACGTACAAATCGCCGAGATTCGTCCGGACGTGTTCCTCGCCAGTTGGCCGGAGGCCGACGGCAGCACTGTGGTCCACGTGGCGGACCTGTCCCGGCAGAGGGTGCATGCGACCATCGCGCCGGACGACCGGCTCTTCACGCCGGTCGGGACCTTCACGGCACCCCCCGAACAAGCACAGTCCGAACCTTCCCAATAGCACGGACGGCCTGCGTGCGGCCGTTCCGGGGCTGGTGGGCTTCGAATGGAATCCGGAGCGGACCTTCCGGGACGGCGGTGGTTGCCGGAGGGCGACGCGGCCATCGTCGGCATCTTCCGGTTCGAGGAGGGACGCACAGCCGAGCACTGGGATGTCGTCCAGCCATATGTTCCGGCGGAGGACACGGTCAGCGGCAACCCCATGGTCTGGCTTCGAACGAAGACCGACCCTGTGCGGTGGCGAAGGCCTTCGAGACTTCGCCACCGCACTGCTCCAGTTGCGAGCACAGGGGTCCCGGCACCGGCGCTCACCCCATCGGTGAGCCGTCACCGGGATCGGGACACGGAGCAGGCCCCGACACCGTCATACGGGCCTTCTTCAGTCGTCCAGTCGGTTCACACCGACGCCCCCCACACCGAACCGTCGGCCTGCCGTCCAGCAGGGCGCCGGTCAGGCTCCGGCGCGCAGGATGACCTCTGCGACCTCGTCCGGTGGGAAGCGAACACCGCGTGGGAGATGGCGTGGCGGCCGCCGTCAATGGCCACGATCACCTCGGCCTTGGCTCGCTCGGCCATGAAGTGCTGGGCAGCGGCCGGGATGTTCTTGTCGGCCTCACCGAACACGAAGAAGCTCGGGTTCCTCTACGCGACGCCGAAAGTGGCTTCCGTCGTACCGACCGCGTGGAGGAAGCCATGGCCGTCACACACATCCCGTCCCGACCGTCGGCCCAGCCGGCCGATACGCCGATGCCGGCCCGGTCCCGAACCGCCGGACGCGACCACTTGCCATCGACCGGCGATCCCCGTATGGTCGTACGAACGTAAGACATACGACCGTACTTCAAAACTAAGGGAGCTCATGATGGCGACAACTCGACCGGTGGCACTCGTGACAGGTGCGTCCACCGGTATCGGAAAGGCGGCCGCCCTCGCGCTCGCCGAAGCGGGTTTCGAGACGGTGGGAACGAGCCGGAAGACGTCGGGAGCCGACCGTCGTGACGGCGTGACGTTCCTCGCCCTCGATGTGGGCAGCGATGATTCGGTCGCTGCCGCGGTCAAGCAGGTGATCGAGCGGTTCGGGCGGATCGACGTCCTGGTCAACAACGCGGGCATCGGCTCCTCGGGCGCGTGGGAGGAAAACTCTCTCGCGCAGGCCGAGCGCCTCTTCAACATCAACGTCTTCGGTGCGATGCGCATGACCAAGGCCGTTCTCCCGCACATGCGCGCCCAGGGAAGCGGGCGCGTCATCAACATCTCGTCCGTCCTCGGGTTCCTCCCCGCGCCCTACATGGCCAACTACTCGGCGTCCAAGCACGCGCTCGAGGGGTACACCGAGTCGCTGGACCACGAGATCCGCGCACAGGGGATCCGGGCCCTTATCGTCCAGCCGGGCGGTACCAAATCCTCGTTCGAGGCGAACACCGTCGAGCCCGACATGCCCATGGACATCTACGCGGAGCAGCGGCGCATCGCCGACAAGCTGGCGTTGGCGGTCAACGCGGACGGCGACGATCCCGCCATCGTCGCGAAGGCGATCGTCGCGGCCGCCACCGACTCCAAGCCCAAGGTGCGCTACAGCGCCGGCCGGAGCGCCCGGCTCCTCAGCGTGGCGCACCGCATCCTTCCCGCCGGGGTCTTCGACGGACAGGTCCGCAAGACCAACCAGCTGGCCGGCTGAGACCTGCAGACAGTGCAGCGCTCCCGGCGATCCGATCGTCGCCGGGAGCCGGCTCACCCAGCCACTGCCAGGTCATCTCCAGCTCTGTCTCTCTGAACTTCTCTCATCGTTCTTCGCCACGAAGTCCCGAAGTCCCGAAGTCCCGAAGTGGGTATCCCCATGTCCGAAACAGCTCAGGCCACCGCCAAGGCGGCAGCCGACTCCCATTCCAACCGCTGGAAAGCGCTCACCTTCATCACGCTCGCCCAGCTGATGGTCGTGCTGGACGCGACGATCGTGAACATCGCGTTGCCGTCCGCCCAGCAGGACCTGGGCATATCCGACGGCAACCGCCAGTGGGTCATCACGGCGTACGCCCTGGCCTTCGGTGGTCTGCTGCTCTTCGGCGGCCGTATCGCGGATCTCTGGGGTCGCAAGCGCACCTTCGTCGCCGGTCTGATCGGCTTCGCCGCCGCGTCCGCCCTCGGCGGCGCGGCCACGAACGAGGCGACGATGCTCGGCGCCCGTGCCCTGCAGGGTGCGTTCGGCGCGCTGCTCGCGCCCGCCGCGCTCTCCCTGCTCGCCGTGATGTTCACAGAGCCCAAGGAGCGCGCCAAGGCGTTCGGCATCTACGGCGCGATCGCCGGTGGCGGCGGCGCCGTGGGCTTCATCCTCGGCGGCGTCCTCACCGAGTACATGAACTGGCGCTGGACCTTCTTCGTGAACATCCCCTTCGCGGTCATCGCGGCCGCGGGCGCGTACTTCGTCATCCGTGAGCCGTCCGGCAGCCGCAACCGCTCGCCGCTCGACATCCCGGGCGTCGCCCTGTCCATCCTCGGTCTCGTCACGCTGGTCTACGCCTTCACCCGCGCCGAGTCCGACGGCTGGGGCGACTCCACGACGGTCGGCCTGTTCGTCGCCGCGGCGGTGCTGCTCGCCGCGTTCGTCTTCACCGAGTCCAAGGTCAGGGCCCCGCTGCTGCCCCTGCGCGTCATCACCGAGCGCAACCGCGGCGGTGTCTACCTCTCCCTCGGCCTCGCGATCATCGCGCTCTTCGGTCTGTTCCTCTTCCTGACCTACTACATGCAGCTCGTGAAGGGCTACTCCCCGGTCAAGACCGGCCTCGCCTTCCTGCCGTTGATCGGCGGCCTGATGGTCGGCTCCACCCAGATCGGCACCCGTCTGATAACCCGGATTCCCCCGCGCCTGCTGATGGCTCCGGGCTTCCTGCTCGCCGGGACCGGCATGTTCTTCCTCACCCGGCTGGAGATCAACACCTCGTACGCCGGTGTCATCCTGCCGGGGCTGGTGCTGCTCGGCCTCGGCATGGGTACGGCGTTCATGCCCGCCCTCTCCCTGTCCACGCACGGTGTCGAGCCGCGTGACTCCGGTGTCGCCTCCGCGATGGTCAACACCTCGCAGCAGGTGGGCGGCGCGATCGGTACGGCCCTGCTGAACACGATCGCCGCCTCGGCGACGACCGCGTACATCAAGGACCACATCGGCGGCGCCGGATCGAAGGCCCAGCAGCAGCTGGTCCAGCTGGAGGGCCAGGTGCACGGGTACACCAACGCGATCTGGTTCGCCGTCGGCATCCTCGTGCTCGCCGCCACGATCGCCGCGACCTTCGTCAACACCGGCAAGCCGGAAGTCGGTCCGGCCTCCGGCGAGGGCGCCGAGGACGAGATGAGGATCCCGGTGATCGCCCACTGACGGCCCGTACACCGGGGACGCCAGGTACTTCGGGTACTGCGATCACTCGCTTCGGGTACTTCCCGTACTTCGTGTACGGCGCGGGTGGGTACGCCTCGCCGTACACGATGCAGGGTCAGCCTCGGCTCCGAGTCGGAACGGAGCCGGGGCTGACCCGCGTTCGGGGCCCAGGGCTCGCCATCACAGGCCCTGGATGCAGATGACCTGCCCGGAGCCGACGGCAGCTCGAGCGGCGGGCACCGGCCCCCTCTCCGCGCACACGAACCGCTCCAGGATTCGGCGAACCTACCTCCCGGCCGGGAAATCCGCGGCACCGCTGACCTCGGCCCACTTCGTCGTCGCTCCACAACATGCTCGGCCTGGGTTCCAAGGTCGCCTACGAGCGGCGGAATTGGGTCTGGAAGCCGAATGAGTGAGGCCGTCGACGTGAGCACGGGGAGCTCATACCTTCAGGCATCACAGGCGTAGGGACAGGTCTTGGACCACGCACCTGGGTGGCGGTGATGCATGGCGTAAGTGTCGGCGGCGAGGACACGCTCCAGGTAGGAACCGGACCCCTCTCCGCCGGCCCTGGGGAGTTACAGCACGGCCTCGGGGTGACAGGTGCAGCCCCGGCGGCCGACGACACCCAGACGATGTGCGGCGTGGCGGGCGGACTCCCTCATCCACAGCAGGCCGACCGCGGGCTGGAAACCGTGGAAGCCACTCAGCAGCACCCCCGGACTGAGGTTCACCACCTCGTGCCACCACCCCGCCGGCACATGCAGCACATCGCCCGGGTCGAGATCGACCGTGAGTACGTCCGGCCCGCCCGCGGCCCGATGTGCGGCTTGTTCCGTCACCTCGTCGGCGGTCAGCCGGGACAGCCGGGCCCACTTGTCGTAACGCGGTGACCGGCCGCCGACACGCTGGACGCTTCCCGGCGGCAGCAGCCGGAACCGTTTGCGTCCCACCAACTGCACAGCGACGTTGTCCAGCAGGTCGTGGTGCAGGCCGGTGCGCGCGCCGGTCGGCCCGATCCAGGCGCTCTCCGCGAGTACGTCGAAACGCCAGATCCGGATCGCCGGCCAGTGCCCCGCGGCCCCACGGTCCACCCACGGCACCGGGCGACCCGCCTTCTGCGCCCCCGACACGGAGGGAGTGGGTGATGACATCATCGCTGCCCCCCAACGGCGCCGGCCAGGAAGGCGTGGCAGGCGTTGTGACCTTCGAAGCCGAAGGAGTCGGCGGGTGCCCGGCGGCTGGCGCGGACTTGGCCATCGGTGTGTCCGGGTGTCAGGTGGCGCGCGTCGGAGGTGACGCCCTCGTCGGCCGGGACGGCACACGGCGCGGTGGCGTGGGCGGGAGCGAAGTCGACGTGCTCCAGCACGACAACGGCAGCGTCCCTGGTGGCGTCGAACGGCCGGGAGGCCACTGAGAGATCGTCGTTGCGGGTGGAGTGCGCGGCGGCTTGAGTGATGCCGGTGAGGACGGCGCCCAGGGCCAGGGCGATGGCCTCCGCGCCGGGGGCGCAGTCGCTGACGGGTGTGTGGGCGGCGCCTCGGGCACCGAGTTCCAGGCTGAGCATGGCTGCCGGCCCGCTCGCCATCGGCAGCGTCACTGCACGCGGGGACACTTGGCGGGCGCCGGAGCGTTCCAGGATGTCGTCCTGGCCGAGCAGTGCGAGTACGCCGCCGGTGCCGGTACCGATCCCCACCTGCTCACAGCGGTCCAGTCGGCGGGCCTCTGCGCGGTCCTCTGTGAGGGTGCTCGGCACGTCCCCGCCCAGGGGTGTGGTGGCGCCGAGTCCGGTCACGGCGACGTTCATCCGGTCTTCTCCTGAAGAGACCCTGCTCTGCCGAGCGAGGAGTTGAGGGGTGGACGCGGCGAGGGGGCAGGCAGGCCCATGAGGCGCGCTTTGACAGCGGAGACGATCAGTGCGGGGTCGAACAACCGGGCCGGTGAGCCGACGAGATGGTAGATGCTGTCGAGGGTGCGCTGGGCCCTGACGTTCCCGTGCGCGGCGAGCCGGTCGACCTCGCCCGACCAGCGGCCGAACAGCGCGTCCACTCCCGAGCGGCGTCCACCGCCGGTGTGGCGCAGGTCCTCGCCTGTCGCGATGGCCCAGGGGAGGTCGGCGGCGCGGGCGAGTCGCCGCACGAGCCGGTGCTCCCAGCCCGGCCTGGTGGTGGCCAACGCCCGTCGCAGGAGCAGCGCCTGGGTCGCCGCCACGGTGATGCCCTGCCCGTACACCGGGTTGAAGGCGCAGAGGCTGTCGCCCGTGACCAGGAGGCCGTCGGGCCACGATGCCATGCGGTCGTAGTGCCGGCGCAGGTTGCCGGTGCGGCGGTGTACGGCGATGTCGCCCAGTGGGCGGGCGCTTGCCGTGAAGTCGGCGAGGGCCGGGTCCCGGAGACGGGCCAGGAAGGCGTCGAAGCCTTCGGGATCCCGTGGCGGGCGGTGTTCCGCGGCGCCCACGGCGGCGACCAACCAGCGTCCGCCCTCCACGGGAAGGGCCACGCCCCCGGCCGGGCAGCCCGCCGTGGGCAGCAGGACGACACCCGCGACACGGCCGAGATGGCCGGGTGGTGCGGCGTAGGCGCGTCCCGCGTAGCCGAATCCGGCGTCGACCGAGGTGGCGGGCACCTCACCGAGCCCTTGTTGTGCCAGCCACTGGGGCATTCGGGAGCCACGTCCGGACGCGTCCACGACGAGGTCCGTCCTGACGGCCGGGGCACCATGGCGCTCGACGAGCCATCCGGTGCCGCTCGCGGGGCGGTTCAGGCCACGGACGCGGGCGCCGCCCAGCAGTACGACCCCGGGAAGTGCGGTCACCCTTTCCCGCACCAGGTGCTCGACCAGCGGGCGGGTGGCCGAGACCAGCTCGAAGGCAGAGGTGCCGAAGGGGGCCCATCCGCGTTCGCCGAGCCAGGCGAGGTTGCCCGTGTCCAGTGGCACCCCGCCCGCGGCGATCAACTGCTGACGCAGCCCCGGCAGCAGCTCCTCGATCTCGCACAGACCCCGGTGCAGGAGCACGTGCGGCTGGCGGCCCTGGGGAACACCGTCGCGCGGTGCGGGGACCGTGGTGGCGGTGTCACGTTCGAGGACGGTGACGGTACGACCCGATCCGCTCAGGACGGCCGCGGCCAGCAGTCCCGCCATGCCCGCCCCTATGACCACGGCGTCCGCGGTCGTCCCGGTAGGGCTGTCGGCCTCGTTCATGTTCACTTTTTCCTGTCTGCTCTTCCGACTGAACGGTTGTCCGAAGCCGCTAAACGAGCCGGAAGAGGGTCTTCCGCATCAACTGGAGCCAGGGCAGCGGCACGAGACGCCACAGCGGGGCGCCGGCGGCCAATGGGATACGCCCGCGGAGCAGCGCTCCGTGGTCGAGTGAGGCCGGATGGGGAAAATATCCGGGCTTGCATTCCAGGATTTCCTTGAAGCCTTTGTTGTAGTAGTAGCGCAGTTGCGGGTCGCGTGGCATCCCATGACGCTTCTCGCGCATATAAGAATCCGGCGACCCTTCCGGATTTGACGTCTTCCAGCCTCGAAGGCCCGACATGGGCGAGCCCAGATAGATGTCACGCCATCCGCCCTTCAGCGCGTAAGGCCAGAAGAACTCGAATATGGCCGTCACGGCGGTCGCGTCGATGCTGCTCAGGCTTATACCGAACAGTGACCGTGTACCTGCCCGGTCCGGGGTCCGCACCTCGGCACAGTCCGACCAGGTGGCTGACGCACGCAACTCCCCGATCGTGATCGGCTTCATGAAGAGCGAGGCCAGCGCCACACCGTCGGCGGCGAAGGCACCGACGCAGAGCTGCGGGTACGCCTGGATTCGGGCAGCTAGCTCCGCCGCGGAAGCGGCCTGATCCTCATCCCATTTGCCTTCTTCGAGCGTCACGAGGGATTCCACGTCTTCCGCGCAGAGAAATCGAACCTCGGCGCACTCCCTCAACACAGTCATGCTCATTACTCATTCTCCTCGGCACGGGACGGTGTCCGTGCCGAGAATTGCAGCCGACCGATCGTTCGGGAACACTACCCATAAGTAGTGTCGTCGAAGTTCACTTCACGTTCACCGTCGTCGTTGATTACGGGGAGGGCGGCCTGACTATGCAATGAAGCGCACCTCGGCGATGCGGATGCGACGCTCGTCCTCGACGGCCCCCAACCCCGGAGTAATCCGTGAAACCACGTAGTCCCGGTGCACGTACGCGACCAGGTCTCTGGCCCCGCGGCACGTAGACGGTTCACTGCCGTGTGAGCGGTAGTCGGAGGACTCCGTGGTCGTGTCCGACGATCAGGTCGGGGCCCGCGGTGGCCAGACAGGTGACCGCCACATCCACGGCGATGTGCCGCACCGTGCCGCTCTCCGGTTCCCATACCCGCAGGTTGCGCCCAAATCTGCTGCCGATGACCAGGACAGCGCGGCCGCCGTGCGGCATGGCGGCGGTCATCACCGGAAGCCCGGCGGTGCCTGTCGAGGCGGGGAGGCCGTCGCCGACGGGGGCACCCGTCGCGGGGTCCCACAGCATGACCGCGCCGCGGTCGTCCCCAGTGGCCAGCACGGTTCCGTCGTGAGTGGGCACGGCCGCCACGGTTGCCGCACGGTGATCGGCGTCGTGGAGCGCGCGTCCGCTCAACTGCACGGCCGCGCCCGGTTCCCAGGGGTCGTCGACGGCCGGGTCCCACACGTGTACGCGGCCCGCGGTGTCCGCGGCCGCGATCAGGGTGTGGTCGGCGGCGATCGGGACGGCTGCGATCGAACGGATCGGACTCCCATACGGGTTGAGGCGCCCGACGGCCTCACCGGTGTCCGGATGCCACAGCCGGACCGCGCCTCGGGGGGTGGCGGTGACGAGCAGGGTCTCGCCGTCGGGGACGGTCGCGGTACACATCCCGGTCACCCCGCCGGGCCAGTTGCCGGCCGGTTCGCGAACCGGACGCCCGGTGACGGGGTCCCACACGGCGATCGTCCCGGCGTCGCCCCCGCTTGCCAGGAGGATGCGGCCGTCGGAGAGGGGCAGGACCGTCATCGAGCGGATACGGTCGGGATGTCCCGCCAGGGGTCCATGGACGAGTCGGCCGTCGGCCGCATCCCACAGATACAACATGCCCCTGTCGCCGGCGCCGGCCACGAGCGTCGGCTGACCGGGGCGGGACACCACCGCCAGTGAGTCGACACCCCCGATGGAACCGGGCGCGGAATCGGGGAAGTCCGATATACGACCCCAGCGGGTGCCGTCGGCCGCAAGCAGCGCGTTCCCCTCCCGCCGGAACCGGGTCGCCGTCTCACCTGTTCCGCCCGCCGCCGGCTCTCCCGTGACAGCCGACCAGCCGGAGTCCGTCCACGCCTCCGTCGGATGGCTCCGGGGGTGCGCACCATCGGGATTCTCCGCCAGACCGTCGGCGATCGTCCATGTCCGCTCACAGTCCCAGCAGCGGAAGTACCCGGTGAGCGACATCAGTTGGCGGGCCCGCTCCCTCCCGTCCCGTTGCGGGGCGCCCTTGGCCGCGACCAGGACGGCGACCAGGCACAGGACGGCTTGCCCCGGTGTCTCGGGTGGCAGGCCCACCGCCGCGACTTCGCGTGCCACCCGCAGGAAGGGCTCCCATCCCTCCCCCGGCGTCTCCTGCTCCAAGACCGCGGCGACCTCGCCCCACGGATGCTCTCCTTGGCGGACCGGGACGGGATCAGGCAGCTCCGGAGACTCGACGGGCGGACGCACCGGGTTCACGAAGAACTCGGGGATCTCGGTATCGCTTCCGCACCCGGGGCACACCAGCAGGAGCTCACTCTCCTGGCTGTCGGGGATCCGCTGCAGCGCTGAGGCGATGTGGTGACCGGTGAAGGCCACACAGGACAGCGCCAGGTGGGGGTATGTCTGCGCGGGTGTGCCGGTGGCCAGGAGGCTTCGGGTGGCCGCCCGCTCGGCTACACGCAGCGCGGCGCTGAACCCGGCCCCGAGGTCGGCCGGGACGGGTGGCCTGTGATCCGCGGTCATGAGGAAGCCCAGGTCCACCCAGAAATCCACGGTCTGTTCCGGAGGGAGGGCCGCTGCCGCCTCGACGAGATGCGGCAGGGCCGCATAGGCCCCGTCGGAGACGACTCCGTCGTCCATCAGGCCGCCGGTCAGGTGCGTCCAGGTCCGCCGCCATTCATCGCCGGTCCCGGTGGCAGCCGTGGACGCCATCTGCTCCAGAAGTGCCCTCACCTCGTCGGCTGTCACACCCTCGAGGTCACGCCAACGGGGGTCGTGCAGGGGCAGCTTCGGAATCATGGAGTGTGTCTCGCAATCGTCGGGGTCCGTGAGGAGTGCCTGCGGCCGGCGCTCACGTGGGGATGCCGTGGCCCGGCACACGAGGTGCCGTGCGGCTCGGCAGGGTGTCGTACGTCGCCGCGGATCGGCTCGTCGTCCGACCGGCGACGGTTGCTGCACAGTGTCACGGCGTGCCGCCCGACCCGTCGTCGAGGGGTCAGAGCAGAGCGTGCAAGCCGGCCGACGTGACGATCGTGCCCCAGGCGATCGTCCCGACGATCCACGCGGTCAACGTGCCGTAAGGATCGGAATCACAGGGTGGGCCGAAGTCGAAGGCCGCGGGGTTCTCGGGGCTGTAGCGGACCGACAGCCGGGTGCCGAGGGGGAGATCGTCGTGATGGGTCAGGCCGCCGGGGCCGATGCCCATGACCGTCAGCCCCTCCTCCGTGGTGAAGGTGACGACGGCGGTGTAGGTGTATGTGGTGATCTCCTCGTTGAGATGGGCCTCGCGCATGAGGCAGACGACCTCGGCCGGAACGGTCGGTGCACCGTCGAGCAGAGCCCGCCGGCGGCCTCGCCACGGGATGGCGCTGACGCAGGCGCACGCGACGAGGACGGTCAGGCCATCGCCGAACCCGAGCAGGGCCCAGCCGTAACTGTGGTGCTGGACGGTCGTGAAACGCACGAGCAGCACGGCCGCGCAGAGCACCGCGCCCCACCACGCACCGGCCAGCTCCTGTCCCCGGCTGAACGGCGAGCCCTGCACACGGAAATGGGAGGGTTCTCCCGACGGGAAACGCACCCAGACCGGCCGGCCCTCCCAGGCGGCGTACAGCGCGCCGTTCTTCCCGTCGGCCGTTCGCAGTGTCAGCTCCTGTCCGGTCGACGGGTCCTGGAAGACCACGGTCACCGGCAGGCCGTGCGTTTGATCCGTCTCGGGCGGCGGTAGGTCGACCCGCACGATCCGGGAGTCGACGTAGTGCGCAACCGGATCCGAGGTGAACCGTGTCGCGTACCAGACCGACTCCACCACGGCCCACGCTCCGAAGGCGGCGGCCAACAGCAGCAACCACGCGTTTCCTGACACCCGTCGATCCCCCGCCTCGCCACTCGTGACGTCGAGCTCCGTCCACCAAGGCGAAAGCCTTCCAGTTGCTTGGGCAGGAAGTCATCAGTGGAATTACGCAACCGCCGCCCCTCCGGCGACTCCTGCGGAGCGGTGCCACCCGGACACCGCCGATCCGGGCGGTCGCTTCGCGGGCCGGTTCCGCGGACAAGGCTGCGCTGTGCCGGTCGGGGCGGATGCCAGGCCCATCTGAAGGGCGGCACGACCGTGACTCCCGCGCGGTGTGCGGGAGTCACCTGCTCGGCGGTCTCGATGTTCATGTCGATGCCGGACATCGCATGCTCGAGGCGCCGGCCCGGTGCTCGGAGCAGGGCGCGCTGTTCGTCTCGTAGCGAGGGGCCGGAGGGACGCACCGGAAGACGGTTTGCCGAAGAGCTGTCCTGTTTTTGGCGATTCGTAGCCGAATTCGTCAAACAGTTGAGTACTTCTCGTCCCTTCTTCACGATTCCCCTGTCAAGGGCCCGACGGCCAGGCCTCGGGTCTCAGCGCTGCAGAAGCGAGACCAGCATGGTGCGTGTCCGTGCGTCCCTGTTCCAGCTGCCCGCCTACGTCCCGGGCCGCAAACTGCCCGGGGCCATCGTGCTGGCCAGCAACGAATCCCCGCACGGGCTGCTGCCCGGCGTGGCCGCAACCCTCGCGGAGGCCGCCGGCGGTGTGTCGCGGTACCCCGACCTGCACGCCGCCTCGCTCGTCGAGGCCCTGGCCGCGCACCATGGCGTCGAGCGCGACCGGATCGCCGTGGGCGCCGGGTCCTCCGAGGTGTGCGGGCAGTTGCTGCACACGGTCGTCGGGCCGGGTGACGAGGTCGTCTTCGGCTGGCGGTCGTTCGAGGCCTACCCGATCCTCACCTCGGTGGCGGGCGGTACGGCGGTCCGGGTGCCCCTGCGCGACCACACCCTCGACCTGGACGCCATGACCGCGGCGATCACCGCCCGGACCCGGCTGGTCTTCGTGTGCAACCCCAACAACCCGACCTCCACGGCGGTCGGCGCGCGGGCCCTGACCGACTTCGCGGACCGGGTGCCCCGGGACGTGCTGATCGTCGTCGACGAGGCGTACCGGGAGTACGCCGATCCGGACCTGGTCCCCGACGGCCTCGCGCTGCTCGGAGACCGGCCGAACGTGGTGGTGCTGCGGACCTTCTCGAAGGCGTACGGGCTGGCCGGGCTGCGCGTCGGCTACTGCGTCGCGCCTCCCGGGATCGCCGCGCACGTGCGCCGCACGCAGGTGCCGTTCAGCGTCAGCGCGCTCGCCCAGCAAGCTGCCGTCGTCGCCCTCGGCGAGGGCGCGGAGGTCACCCGGCGGGCCGCCCGCACCGTCGCGGAACGCGACCGTGTCACCGGACGCCTGCGGGAGCTGGGCCACGACGTGCCCCACTCCCAGTCCAACTTCGTCTGGCTGCCGCTCGGCGAGCACAGCGCGGACTTCGCCAGGCACTGCGCCGACGGGAAGGTCGTGGTCCGCCCGTTCCCGGGCGAGGGCGTCCGGGTGACGATCGGGCTGCCGGAGGAGAACGACGCCCTGCTCGCGCTCGCGGTGAGCTGGAGAGGCTGACGGCCATGGGCCCCGGTCCCTACGAGCGCCATCGCGAACTGCTGCAGAGCGTCGTTCGCGCGATCGACTCCGGTGAGTGCCGTCGCCCCTTCACCGAGGCGACCAGTCAGGACGCGGCGGACGCGGGCATGAGGTCGACCCGCACCGCCGGGAAGGTGTTCCGCTCGCTGCTGGGGCGGCCGTTCGAGCTGGGGCAGCCCGGCGAACTCGGCCGCGTGCGAACGGAGTCGTCGCCGTACGGGGTCGATCTCGCCATCGACTACCCGCGCTGTGATCCCAGGGAGCTGGTCGCTGCGGCCGGTCGGGCTGCGGCCGGCTGGCGGGCGGCCGGGCTGTACCAGCGGGCCGGGCTCGCCGTGGAGATTCTGCGCCGGCTCAACACCCGCAGCCACGAGCTGGCCCTCGCGGTGCACCACACCACCGGTCAGCCTCTCCAGGCGGCCTTTCGCGCCGCCGGGCCGCGCGCCCAGGACCGCGCCCTGGAGACCGTGGCCCAGGCCTTCGCCGAGTCGGAACGCGTCCCGACCGAACTGCGCTGGGCGAGCGCCGAAGGCGGCGGGCAACCGCTGCGGGGCACCTCGACCCTGGCGCCCCGCGGGGTGTCGCTGCTCGTCGGCTGCTCGGACTTCCCGCTCTGGAACGGCCTTCCGGGCCTGTTCGCCAGCCTGGTGACCGGCAACCCGGTCGTCGTGGCTCCGCACCCGCGCTCGGTGCTGCCGCTGGCGATCACCGTGCGGGTCGCCCGGCAGGTGCTCGCGGAGGCCGGTCACTCCCAGGATCTCGTCACGTTGGCCGTGGCTGAACCGGAACGGCAGGTGCACCGGCGGCTGGCCACGGACCCGGCAGTGCGCATCGTCGACTTCACGGGCTGCGCGCGCTTCGCCGACTGGCTGGAGCAACACGCCGGCCAGGCCGTCGTGTTCGCCCACCGGACCGGGTTGAACACGGTGGTCGTGGACTCGACCGACGACTACCGGGGCCTGGTCAGGGGGCTCGGCCTCGCCTTGTGCCGGTGCAACGGAATGGCGCGCACCACGCCGCAGAACATCCTGGTGCCGGAGTCGGGCTTCAGCACCGACGAGGGGCACAAGACGCTGCGGGACCTCGGCGCCGACCTCGGCGACGCCGTGGACCGGCTGCTCGGGCATCCCGCACGCGCGGCGAGGGTGTTGGGTGCCATCCCCGTCGGAGAGGTGCGTGACGTCCTGGCGGAGGCCGCCCGTTACGGCCCCGTCCTGCACGCTTCCGGTCGCCTGGCCCACCCCGACCACGCCGGTGCCGACCTGCGCAGCCCGGTGCTGGTGCGGCTGCGCGCCTCGGACGAGCAGGTCTACACGCGCGAGTGGCCCGGGCCGGTCTCCTTCCTGGTGGGCACCGACTCGGCTTCGCACAGTCTGGCGATCCTGCGCCGTACGGTGGCGCGGCACGGGGCGCTGTACGCGTCGGTGCACTCCACCGACCCGCTGGTGCTGGCGGCGGCCGAGACGGCGGCGCTGGACGCCGGTGTGCATCTGGTGGAGAACCTCGACGACCTGCCCGCCGACCCGTCCTCCGCTCGTGCCGAACTGCCGGGCGTGGGCGCCCACTTCATCACCGGACGGTTCCGGGTGGTGCGCTCGAGGCGGCACGCGACCCCGGCGGTGCCGATGCCGGGGGTGTGCGTGGTTCCCGTGCCGGACCCCGGTGTCGCCGCCGCGCTGGTCGACGTGTGACCGGGCCGGTCGCGTTCAGCCGGTCCAGATGGCGCCGGGCCCCCGCACCTCGTCGAAGACGAGCCAGGTGCGGGTGGAGCGCACTCCGGGGATCCCCTGGACCTTCTCCAGCACGACCTGGCGCAGCACCAGGTTGTCCGGGGTGCGCACGACCACCAGGACATCGAAATCGCCGGTGACGAGGGCGACGTGCTCCACGTACGGGATCTTGCACAGCTCGCGGGAGATGTCGCGCCAGGCGTTCTGCTCGATTCCCAGCATGACGTAGGCGCTGGTGCCGAGGCCCGCCCGCTGGGCGTTGAGCTGCGCGGTGAAGCCGGTGATGACGTCCTCGGCCACCAGCCGGCCGATGCGGGTGTAGGCGTTCGCCCGGGAGATGTGCACCTGCTCGGCGAGGGCGCGGACCGAGATCCGGCCGTCCTCGAGGAGCCGGCTCAGGATCTGCCGGTCGATGTCGTCGAGCGGGACGGCAGTTCGTCCGGCCACTGCCGCCGACGGCGAGTTTTCCTCGGACACTTTGTCCTCCCGGACGCTGATGCTCGGCAGTTCATCGCCAGTTCGGCGGAGCTATTGAACACATATTCCGTGGTAGCCACCATTCTCCTGTCAAGTGTCCAGAGAAAGCGAGTGCCCTCCGATGTCCGTGAAGAGCCTCCGCCAGACGGTCCAGGGCCTCTTGCCGTCCCTCGTGCCGGTGCGGTTCGTGGCCGAGGACGGCACGCCCGTCGCCAGGCGGCCTGCCGACTACGCCGAGCCGCAGGTCGAGGCACTGGTCGAGGCCTGGCGGCAGATGGTCCTGGGCCGCCGGTTCGACACCCAGGCGACCGCCCTGACCAAGCAGGGCCGCCTCGCCGTCTACCCGTCCAGCCGGGGCCAGGAGGCCTGCCAGATCGGGGCGGTGCTGGCACTGCGCCCCGCCGACTGGCTGTTCCCGACCTACCGCGACTCCGTCGCCCTGGTGACCCGCGGCATCGACCCGGTCGAAGTGCTGACGCTGCTGCGCGGCGACTGGCACTGCGGTTACGATCCCGCCGCCACCCGTGTCGCGCCCCAGTGCACCCCGCTGGCCACCCAGGTGCTGCACGCGACCGGCATGGCCGAGTCCCTGCGCCGCACGGGCGGGGACGGCGTGGCCATGGCGCTCGTCGGCGACGGCGCGACCAGCGAGGGGGACTTCCACGAGGCGCTGAACTTCGCCGCCGTCTTCCGCGCCCCGGTCGTGTTCTTCGTGCAGAACAACAAGTACGCGATCTCGGTGCCGCTGGCCCGCCAGACCGCGGCGCCCGCACTCGCGTACAAGGGCATCGGTCACGGGGTCCGCTCCGAGCAGGTCGACGGCAACGACCTGGTGGCGGTGCTCGCGGTGCTGACATCGGCCGTGGAACACGCCCGGGCGGGCCATGGTCCGGTACTCGTCGAGGCGCACACCTACCGCATGGACGCGCACACCAATGCCGACGACGCCACCCGCTACCGCGAGGACGGCGAGGTCGAGCAGTGGCGGGCCGCCGACCCCGTCGACCGCCTGGAGACGTACCTGCGCGGCCGCGGCGTACTGACCGACGAGTTCGTCGCGGCGGTGCGGGAGGAGGCGGAGGCCCGGGCCGCCGAGCTGCGCGCGGGCATGAACACGGAGTCCGTCGCCGACCCGCTGGAACTCTTCGACCACGTCTACGCCGAGCCGACCCCTCAACTGCGCGAGCAGCGCGCCCTGTTGGCCGCCGAGCTGGCCGAAGACGCCGCTTCCCCCGTCCTTCACACCCAGGAGAGCTGACGGCCATGGCCAAGGTCACGATGGCGCAGGCGCTGAACACCGCACTGCGTGACGCACTGCGCGAGGACGAGCGGGTGCTCGTCTTCGGCGAGGACGTCGGCCGGCTAGGCGGCGTCTTCCGGATCACCGACGGGCTGACCCGCGACTTCGGCGAGCAACGGTGCTTCGACACCCCGCTGGCCGAGGCCGGCATCGTCGGACTGGCTGTCGGCATGGCCATGGGCGGCTTCCGGCCCGTGGTGGAGATGCAGTTCGACGCCTTCGCGTATCCGGCGTTCGAGCAGATCGCCTCGCATGTCGCCAAGTTGCGCAACCGGACCCGGGGGCGGCTCACGCTGCCCATGGTGATCCGCATCCCGTACGCGGGTGGGATCGGCGGCGTCGAACACCACTGCGACTCCAGCGAGGCGTACTACGCGCACACCCCGGGGCTGAAGGTCGTCACCCCGGCCACGCCCGAGGACGCGTACTGGCTGCTGCGCGACGCCGTGGCCGACCCCGACCCGGTCGTCTTCATGGAGCCGAAGAAGCTGTACTGGTCGAAGGAGGACACCGACCTGGGGCAGCGCGCCGCGCAGCCGTTCGGGCGGGCGGCGATCCGGCGGGAGGGCCGCGACGCCACGGTCGTCGCGTACGGTCCGTCGGTTCCGGTGGCCATGGCCGCCGCCGAGGCCGCGGCGGTCGAGGGCATCGAGCTGGAGGTCGTGGACCTGCGGACGCTGGTGCCCTTCGACGACGAGACGGTGACGGCGTCCGTACGCCGGACCGGGCGCTGCCTGGTCGTGCAGGAGGCCCAGGGGTTCGCCGGGGTCGGGGCGGAGATCGCCGCGCGGGTACAGGAACGCTGCTTTCACTCGCTGGCCGCACCTGTCCTGAGGGTCGCGGGCTTCGACATTCCGTATCCGCCCCCGAAGCTCGAACACGCGCACCTGCCCGGCGTCGAGCGGATCCTCGACGCCGTCGACCGCCTCCAGCTCGACGACGAGCCGGACACCCGGCACCTGCTGAAGGGAGCGGTCGCATGACCACCGCAACGCTCCAGGAGCAGCTGTTCCGGCTGCCCGACCTCGGCGAGGGCCTGGCCGAGGCCGAGATCGTCGAGTGGAAGGTCGCGGTCGGCGACACGGTGACGATCGACCAGATCGTCATCGAGGTCGAGACCGCCAAGGCCGCGGTGGAGGTGCCGGTCCCGTACGCCGGCACGGTGCTGCGACTGCATGCGGAGGCGGGCACGGCGCTGGCCGTGGGAGAACCACTGATCACGGTGGGCGCCGCAGTCGCGGGCGAGGCCGAGGGCACGGCTGGGGGCTCGGTCGCCGAGGAGCGATACCGCGAGGAGGAACAGGCCGGGTCCGGCAACGTTCTGATCGGCTACGGCACCGGCCACGGCCCGGCACCGCGTCGCCGCCGCGGGCGCACGGGTGGCGCGACAGGAGGCGGCACGGGCACCGAGGCGGCGCAGCCCTTGGGGCCGCACGCTCCCCGGGTGATCTCGCCCCTGGTCCGGCGGATGGCACGGGAGCACGGGATCGATCTCGCCGCGGTGGCGCCCTCCGGCCCGGCGGGCGTTGTCCTGCGACGAGACGTGGAGCAGGCCCTCGCGCGGGTCCGGCGAACGGCGACGGACCCCGAGGTCGCACCAGTCGCTCCTGCCCAGCCGTCGGCGGACCTCGCCCTCGCGCCACAGGGGCGGCCGGCAGCGGACGGCCCGCAACGCATCCCGCTGCGCGGAGTGCGCCGCGCCGTGGCGGACAAGCTCTCCCGCAGCCGCACCGAGATCCCCGACGCCACCACCTGGGTCGACGTGGACGCGACCGGACTGCTGCAGGCCAAGAAGGCACTCGAGGCCGCCGAACCCGGCCGCCGCATCGGGCTGCTGGCCCTGCTGGCGCGCATCTGCGTTGCCGGACTGAGACGCTTCCCGGAGCTGAACTCCACGGTGGACACCGAGCGGCGGGAGATCCTCCGCTTCAACGAGGTGCACCTCGGCTTCGCCGCCCAGACCGAGCGCGGCCTGGTCGTCCCCGTCGTCCGCGATGCCCATCTCATGACGACCGTACAACTGGCCCTCGAACTCGCCCGGTTGACCGAGCTCGCCCGCGCGGGAAGCCTGCCGCCCGATCGTCTGACGGGTGGGACCTTCACCCTCAACAACTACGGCGTGTTCGGTGTCGACGGATCCACGCCCATCATCAACCACCCCGAGGCCGCGCTGCTCGGAGCGGGTCGCATCGTGGACAAGCCGTGGGTGGTGGACGGGGCGCTGGCCGTCCGCAAGGTCATGCAGCTCTCCTTCAGCTTCGACCACCGGGTCTGCGACGGCGGCGTGGCCGGCGGGTTCCTGCGCTACGTGGCCGACTGCGTGGAACGCCCCGCGATCCTGCTCGCCGACGCCTGATCCGACCCTCTGTCCCTCAGTCAGCCCGGGTGCACCGCACCCACTCACCTACCGAACGTTCGGCCTGGAGCTCCTTGTGACCACTGACCAACACCCCGACTTCTTCGTCCGCCACGCGGAACTGCTCGACCAGGCGGTGGCCCGTGCCGCGGACCGCGGCTACTGGACGCCGTACCCCGAAACCCCCAGCGCCTCGGCCTACGGAGCCGGGGCGCCCGACCTGGGCGAGGCCGCCTTCCGCGACCTGCTCGACCGCCCCTTCTCCCTCGAAGGGCACCCCACCACCGGCACCGTTCCCGCGACGGAGGTCTCGCCCTACGGCTTCCCGCTCGGCGTCAGCTATCCGGCCCTGGTGCCCGAGGTGGCCGTCGCGACGGCCAAGGCCGCCGCCGCGGCATGGCGCCGTGCAAGCCCCGACACCCGGGCCGGCGTCGCGGCCGAGATCCTCGCCCGGCTGAACGCAGCGAGCTTCGAGATCGCGTACACCGTCCAGCACACCACCGGCCAGCCCTTCATGATGGCGTTCCAGGCCGGCGGCCCGCACGCCCAGGACCGAGGCCTCGAAGCGGTCGCGCACGCATGGAACGAGCAGAAGCGCCACCCGGCCGCGGCCCGCTGGAGCAAGCCGCAGCGCAAGGGCGGCCCGCTCGTCATGGACAAGACCTTCACCCCCGTGGGGCGGGGCGTGGCAGTGCTGATCGCCTGCAACACCTTCCCCACCTGGAACGGATATCCAGGACTCTTCGCCAGTCTGGTCACCGGCAACCCGGTGGTCGTCAAGCCGCACCGACGCGCCGTGCTTCCCCTGGCGATCACCGTACGGATCGCCCGTGAGGTGCTGGCGGAGGCCGGCTTCGACCCTGATGTGGTGCTGCTCGCCGCAGAAAAGGCCGACGAGCGCACCGCTCCCGCGCTGGCCACCCACCCCGATGTGCGCATCGTGGACTTCACCGGTTCCAGCGAGTTCGGCGACTGGCTGGAGACCAACGCCCGCCAGGCCGTCGTCCACACCGAGAAGGCAGGGCTCAACACCGTCGTCGTGGACTCCACGGACGACTACGCCGGGCTGCTGCGCAACCTCGCGTTCTCCCTGTCGCTCTACAGCGGCCAGATGTGCACCACCCCCCAGAACATCCTCGTTCCCCGCGACGGCTTCCCGACCGACCAGGGGCGGCGCACGGCCGACGAGTTCGCCGCCGACCTGGGCGCCGCCCTGGACAAACTGCTCGGTGACCCGGCGCGTGCGGCCGCCACCCTCGGCGCGATCGTGAACGACGGTGTACTCAAGCGCGTGGAGGAGGCGGCCGCGCTCGGCCGTACCGCCCATCCGTCGAGGGAACTCGCCCATCCGGACTTCCCGGACGCGGTCGTCCGTTCCCCGCTCGTGGTCCGGCTCGAGGCCGGGACCGACCAGGACTCCTACACCACCGAGTGGTTCGGGCCGGTCTGCTTCGTCATCGGCACCGACTCCACCGCGCACGGTCTGCGACTGCTTCACGACTGCGTACAGCGGTACGGCGCGCTGACCGCGTCCGTGTACGCGACCGACGAGGACGTGCTGACGGCGGCGCGGACGGCCGCCCTGGAAGCGGGCGTGCACCTGTCGGAGAACCTGACCGGCCAAGTGTTCGTCAACCAGTCCGCCGCGTTCAGCGACTTCCACGGCACCGCGGCCAACCCCGCCGCGAACGCCGCCCTCACCGACCCGGCGTTCGTCACCGGACGCTTCTCGGTCCTTCAGTCCCGCCGTCACGCCACCGCCGAGGAGCAGGTCGATGCCTGACGAGGTCTATCTGATCGACGGGGCCCGCACCCCGCAGGGCCGCCACCGCGGTGCCCTGGCCTCGGTACGCCCCGACGACCTGGCCGCTCTCGTCGTCGGGGAGGCGGTACGGCGCTCCGGTGTCCCGGCCGGCGCCGCCAACCAGGCCGGCGAGGACAACCGGGACGTGGCCCGGATGGCGGTGCTGCTCGCCGGTCTGCCCCACACCGTGCCCGGATACACCGTCAACCGGCTGTGCGCCTCCGGGCTGACAGCCGTCGCGTCAGCCGCCCAGACGATACGGGCCGGTGAGGCCGACCTGGTCGTGGCGGGCGGAGTGGAGTCGATGACCCGCGCCCCCTGGGTGACGGCCAAGCCCGGCACGCCCTGGGCCCCGCCCGGCGAGACGTACGACACCCCGCTCGGCTGGCGCTTCACCAACCCGCGCTTCCCCGCCACAACCACTTTGTCGATGGGCGAAACCGCCGAGGAACTCGCCGCCCTGGACGGCATCACCCGCCTGGAAGCGGATGCCTTCGCGCTGCGCAGCCACCGGCGTGCCGAGGCCGCCCAGAAGGCGGGCCGCTTCGACAGGGAGATCGTCCCGGTGCCGGTGAAGGACGGCGAGGTGACCCAGGACGAGGGACCTCGGCCCGCGACCTCGCTGGAGAAGCTGGGCGGGCTGCGGACCTCCTTCCGCAGGGACGGGATCGTCACCGCGGGCAACTCCTCCCCGCTGTCCGACGGGGCCGCGGCCCTGGTGGTGGCGAGCGGGGCGGCGGTCGAACGGTACGGGCTCATCCCCCGGGCCCGCGTCGTCACCGCCGCCTCGGCCGGGGTCGACCCCCGCCTGATGGGGCTCGGGCCCGTGCCCGCCACCGAGATGGCGCTGGAGCGAGCGGGCTGGACGGTCGAGGATCTGGACGCGGTCGAGGTGAACGAGGCATTCGCCTCACAGGTGTTGGCGGTCGTCCGCCGGCTGAAGCTCGACGAGGACCGCGTCAATGCCGACGGCGGCGCCATCGCACTCGGCCACCCGCTGGGCTGCTCCGGTGCACGCATCGTCCTCACCCTGCTCGGCCGCATGGAACGCGAGGACGCCCACCGGGGCCTGGCGACCATGTGCGTGGGTGTCGGGCAGGGCGTGTCGATGCTCGTGGAGCGCGCATGAGCACGCGGGAGAACCCGGTGTACGAGACCCTGCTGGTCGAGCGTCGCGAGGACCGGGTCGTCGTCACCCTGCACCGGCCCGCGGCCCGCAACGCGATCAGCGGTCGCATGATCGCCGAACTGCACCGCGTGTGCGAGGACCTGGAGCGCGAGCCGAAGCTGATGCTGCTCACCGGGCACGGCGGCGTCTTCGCCGGCGGCGCCGACATCGCCGAACTGCGGCGGCGCGGCCGGGACGACGCGCTGCGGGGGATCAACAGTCGGCTGTTCGAGCGGATGCGCGGGCTGCCCCTGCCCACCGTGGCCGCCGTGGACGGCTGGGCACTGGGCGGCGGCGCCGAGCTGGCGTACGCCTGCGACATCCGGATCGCCGGACCGCACGCGGTCTTCGGCAACCCCGAACCGGGACTGGGCATTCTCGCCGGCGCCGGTGCGTGCTGGCGGCTCAGGGAACTGGTCGGTGAGTCGGTGGCCAAACAGATCCTGCTCGCCGGGCGAACCCTCGACGCGGCTGCCGCGCTCGCCTGCGGGCTGGTCATGGACGTCGTTCCGGCCGACCGGCTGATCACCGAGGCAAACGTCCTGCTCGACCGGATGGCGCTTTCCTCGGCGCTCGCCCTGCGCCTCACCAAGCTCGTCACGGACGCCCCGGGCGCCCATCCGGTGGCCGACGACCTCGCCCAGGCGGTGCTGTTCGAAAGCCCGGACAAGGCCGAGCGCATGACGCGTTTCCTGGAGAAGAACGGAGGCCGGTCATGACCTCGGCATCAGCGCCACCCGCGGTCGTGGGGGTGATCGGCGGCGGCCGGATGGGCGCCGGTATCGCCCAGTCCTTCGCGGCCGCCGGGTCCACCGTGGTCGTCGTGGAGCACGACGACGCGACCGCGGCCGTCGCCCTGGACCGGATCGCCAACGGGCTGCGGCGGGCCGCCGAGCGCGGGGGGCTCGGCGAACTCGCGGCCCGCGATGCGCCGGGACCGGTCACCGCCGTGTCCTCGACGGCACAACTGCCCCACGACGCCGATCTGGTCGTCGAGGCGGTACCGGAGGACGCCGCGCTCAAGGCCCGGCTGCTCGCCGCCGCCGAACAAGCCGTGGGAGACAGGTGCGTGCTCGCCACCAACACCAGTTCCCTTCCGGTCACCGAACTCGCGGCGGCACTGACGAGACCGGGACGCTTCCTCGGGATGCACTTCTTCAACCCCGTACCCGTCTCCGCACTGGTCGAGTTGGTCCTCGGTCCCGGGACCACGAGGGAGACCCTCGATGCGGCGGTCGGCTGGACGCACACCCTCGGCAAACAGGAGGTCGTCGTCCAGGACTCGCCGGGGTTCGCCAGCAGCCGCCTCGGCCTCGCCCTCGGTCTGGAGGCGATCCGGATGGTCGAGGAGGGGGTCGCCGACCCGGAGGCCATCGACACGGCCATGCGCCTGGGCTACCGGCACCCGATGGGACCGCTGCGCCTGACCGACCTGGTAGGGCTCGACGTACGGCTGGCCATCGCCGAACACCTGCACGCCACGCTCGGGGAGCGGTTCGCGCCGCCCCCACTGCTGCGGGGGAAGGTCGCCCGCGGCGAACTGGGCCGCAAGACCGGTCAGGGGTTCCACCGATGGCAGTGAACGACCCCCCGGCCCTCCCGGCTCAGGAGAGCAGTCCGGGACGCCCTGCTCCCTACGGAGTGTCCTACGACGTCACGGACGCCGTTGCCGTCATCGAGCTGCGCGGGCCCGCCGACGGCAACGCGCTCGACGGGCACATGCGCAGCGCGCTCCTCATGGCGGCACGGCGCCTCACGACGGCTACCGCACGAGGAGTCAGGGCGGCCCTGATCACGGGGCGTGGCCGGCACTTCTGTGTCGGCCAGGACCTCAAGGAGCACGCCCGGTTGCTGAAGACAGCACCGGCCACGGCCTTCGCGAACCTTCCCAACGACTACAACCCGTTGGTCAAAGAGCTGCACGCACTGCAGATCCCGCTCGTCGTGGCCGTCGAGGGGGCCTGCGTCGGGGCCGGGCTCGGCCTCGCCCTGTGCGCCGACGTGCGGGTCGCCGCCGAGGGCGCCCGCTTCGCGACCGCGTTCACCGGAATCGGCCTGGCCTCCGACTCCGGGGTGGCCCGCGCCCTCGCCCGCCAGCTAGGCCCGTCGAGGACCGCCGGAATCATGCTCCTGGGGGAACGCTTCTCCGCGCAGGACGCGCAACGCTGGGGCCTGGTCCACCGGGTCGTACCGGACGGCTCCGCCGCGGCCGAGGGGCTGGCTCTGGCCCACGCCCTGGCCGAGGGGCCCACCGCCGCCTACCGGGAGATCAAGGCACTGCTCCGGTCGGCGGCCTCCGTTCCGCTGCCCGAGGCGCTGGAGCGCGAGGCCGTCGTCCAACGCCGACTCGGCGCCACCGACGATCACCACGAGGCCGTCACAGCCTTCCTCGAACGCCGCGGTCCGGACTTCCACGGCCGCTGATCCGCCCACCCACCCAGTACACCGGGACACACACCATGAACACCCCGACCGGCACGTCACCCGGGCCCCAGAGCCCGGAGTCCGCCTTCGACGACACCATCGCCCGCGACCAGCGCATCGAGCCCCGGGACTGGATGCCCGACGGCTACCGGGCCACGCTGATCCGGCAGATCGCCCAGCACGCCCACTCCGAGATCATCGGCATGCAGCCGGAAGGCGACTGGATCACCCGGGCGCCCTCCCTGCGCCGCAAGGCCATCCTCTTCGCGAAGGTGCAGGACGAGGCAGGTCACGGGCTCTACCTGTACTCGGCGGCCGAGACCCTCGGCGCGGACCGCTCGGAACTGACCGCGTGGCTGATCGAGGGCCGCCAGAAGTACTCCTCCATCTTCAACTACCCGACGCCGACCTTCGCCGACGTCGGGGTGATCGGCTGGTTCGTGGACGGCGCGGCCATCTGCAACCAGGTGCCCCTGTGCCGCACGTCGTACGGCCCGTACGGACGCGCCATGGTCCGCGTCTGCAAGGAGGAGTCCTTCCACCAGCGCCAGGGCTACGAACTGCTGCTCACCATGATGCGCGGCACCGACGAACAGCGGGACATGGTGCAGGACGCCGTCAACCGCTGGTGGTGGCCCTCGCTGATGATGTTCGGCCCACCCGACGACGACTCTCCCAACTCCCTTCGTTCCATGGCCTGGAAGATCAAGCGGCACTCCAACGACGAACTGCGCCGGCGTTTCGTCGACATGACCGTCCCGCAGTCCCGGAAGCTCGGCGTCACCCTGCCCGACCCTGAGCTGCGGTGGAACGAGGAGCGCGGACACCACGACTTCGGCACCCCCGACTGGGACGAGCTGAAGCGAGTGATCTCCGGTGAGGGACCGTGCAACGCCGAACGCATCGCCCGGCGCCGTGCCGCGCACGAGGAAGGCGCCTGGGTACGGGAAGCCGCGGCCGCGCACGCCCGCAGGCAGGCCGCCCCGGTGCGGGAAGGAGCGGCGGCATGAGCGGCACCGAGGGAGTCCCGGCGCAAGCCGCTGTTCGTACCCAGGCGCAGTGGCCGCTGTACGAGGTGTTCGTCCGGGGCAGGCGCGGCCTCAGCCACGTCCACGTCGGCTCCCTTCGCGCGGCCGACGACGACATGGCCCTCACCCATGCCCGGGACCTGTACACCCGGCGCAACGAGGGCGTCAGCATCTGGGCCGTGCGCTCGGACACCATCGCCGCGTCCACCCCCGGCGAGAAGGACCCCTTCTTCGCGCCGAGCGGCGACAAGGTCTACCGGCATCCCACCTTTTACGCCATTCCCGACGACGTCCCCCACATCTAGGAGCGAGCGCATGAGTGACGAGGACCTGTACGTCGACGCCGACAACGCTCAATGGGCGTTCGGTACGGGCTTCACCGACCCGCTGCACGGTGTCGACCAGGCGGTACCCGACGGTGTCGACGCCGCGGATCTGGTCGCCTGCTGTCTGGCGCTGGGCGACGACGCCCTGGTGTCCGCACAGCGGCTCGCCGAGTGGTGCACCCGCGCCCCGGAGTTGGAGGAGGAGCTGGCCCTGGCCAACATCGGCCTGGATCTGCTCGGCCAGGCTCGTCTGCTGTACGCCCGAGCCGGCCAGGCCGACGGCACCGGCCGAGGCGAGGACGCCTACGCCTACTTCCGCGACCCGGACGACTTCCGCAACGTGCGACTCGCCGAACTGCCCTGCGGTGACTTCGCGTTCACCGTCGCCCGCCTGCTGGTGATGTCCGTCTGGAGACTGGCCCTTTGCGAGGCACTGACCGCTGCGCCCGACCCGGTGCTGGCCGCCGTCGCCGCGAAGAGTGTCAAGGAGCTGACGTACCACGGTCGTTACGCCGCCGGGTGGACCGTGCGTCTCGGTGACGGCACCGACGAGTCGCGGGCCCGCATCGAAGCCGCCCTGGGCGACGTCGCCCCCTGGCTGGACGAACTGATGACCGAGCGCACCGCGGTACGCCTCGGCGTGGATCCCGCCACCGTCGCCGACCGGACCCGACGCGAACTGTCCGACGTGCTCGCCCGGGCCGGACTGCACCGGTCCGGGCCGACGCCCCGCGACGACATGTTCGCGTCCTGCGTACCGGGCTCCGGTCGGGACGGAGACCACACCGAGCATCTGGTGCCCCTGCTCACCGAACTGCAGAGCGTCGCCCGCGCCCACCCGGACGCGACATGGTGACCGCGTCTGAGCGAGCGGAGCAGGGCGGGGAACTGACGCGACGCGCCCGGGACATCGCCGCGGGCGTCCCGGATCCCGAACTGCCGATGCTGACGCTCTCCGACCTCGGGGTGCTCCGCGGCATCGACGTGGACAAGGACGGAAGCGTCGTCGTGCAACTCACCCCGACGTACGCGGGCTGCCCCGCCGTGGCGGAGATGCGCGCCGAGGTCGCCACCCGGCTGCGCACCGCCGGCTTTGCCGACGTGCGGGTGGTCACGGTGCTCGACCCGCCCTGGACCACCGACTGGATCACCGCCGAGGGCCGCCGCAAGCTGGCGGAACACGGCATCGCGCCGCCCGGTGCACGGCGACCCGCGCACTCCGCGCCGACCCGGGTCTGGCTGTCCCTGACCCCCCACCCGGCAGGCGTGCCCTGCCCCCGCTGTGCCTCCATCGACACCGAGGAACTCTCACGCTTCGCCGCCACCGCCTGCACCGCTCTTCGGCGCTGCCGCGCCTGCCTGGAGCCTTTCCCGCACATCAAGGAACTCTGATGACCGACCCCGCACCGCCCGCTGCCGTACGGGCCCGCCGCCGTCCGGCTTTCCATGCTCTGCGCGTGGCTTCCGTGGAGCCGCTGTGCTCCGACGCCGCCGCCCTCACCCTCGACGTTCCGGACCATCTGGCCGACGAGTTCGCCTTCCTCCCCGGCCAATGCCTCACCCTTCGCCGGGAGTTCGACGGACGCGACGAGCGCCGTTCGTACTCCATCTGCGCACCGGCCGGAACACCGCCCCGCATCGGCGTGCGCGTGGTACCGGAGGGGGTCTTCTCCTCCTGGCTCGTCCACGACGTGCGTCCCGGCGACACCCTTCACGTCATGGGCCCGGCCGGCGCCTTCACTCCCGACCTCGGCGATGCCGGTCCCCTCGGCCACCATGTGCTCATCGCCGCCGGATCCGGCGTCACACCCATGCTCTCCATAGCCGCGTCCGTCCTGGGCGCGGACGAGGCCTCACGCATCACCCTGATCTACGGCAACCGGCGCACCGGCACCGTGATGTTCGCGGACGAACTCGCCGACCTGAAGGACCAGTACCCGGGCCGCTTCCAGCTCGCCCACGTCCTGTCCCGCGAGCCGCGCGAAGCCGAACTGCTCTCCGGCCGCCTCGACACCGTCCGGCTCACCACGCTGCTCGGCGCCCTCGTCGACATCCCTGACGTCGACCACTGGTGGCTGTGCGGACCGCACGGCATGGTTCGCGAGGCCTGCGCTGCCCTCGCCGGTCTCGGCGTCCCGGCCGACCGTGTCCACAGGGAACTGTTCCACGCGGAGGACGAACCGCCCGCCCCGTCGTCGGCGGCCGATCGTGACAGCGCGGAAGGCGGCGACCCGAAGAGCGAGATCACCGTGGTCCTCGACGGCCGGGCCACCGCGTTCTCCGCCCCGCGCGACCGGACCGTCCTCGACAGTGCCCAACAGGCGCGCCCCGACCTGCCGTTCGCGTGCAAGGGCGGTGTCTGCGGCACCTGCCGCGCCCTCGTCACCCACGGTGCCGCCGACATGCGCCGCAACTACGCGCTGGAACCCGCCGAGGTGTCCGCGGGCTACGTCCTCACCTGCCAGACCTTCGCGGTCTCCGACCGTCTCACCGTCGACTTCGACAGGTGAACATACGTATCCGATTGCGTAGTTCCACTGGTTCCTGCGGAAGACAGCGTTGGGAGACTCGCCCCATGAGCTGCCTGACGGAGCCGTGGTGTCACGCCGGGGAGCGAACACTGTCCAGTCACCAGAGCCCAGCTGACCTTTGGAGAGTCTCCGTTGGTTTCCAAGATTCGTGTCCTTCTGGGCATGCTCGTGCTCCTGGCGCTGGCCATCGGCGCCATCGCCCTGCTCGCGGCTGTGAAGGCCGCCGCCGTCTGGTTCACGCTCGTTCCTCTCGGCATCCTCGTCACCGGTTCAACCTTCGCCCGGTTGTCGGGATGGTTCGACAAGAAGGCCGGTGGCTGACGTTCCCGAACGGCGTACGCCCGTAGGTGAGTTGGCCTTCGGGGTTGAGCTCTGACGTGCCCGTCGGCTCCGGTCACCTGTCCCACAGGATTTCCACAAGACGGGTCACTACGGTCTTATCGGGGGATACGCTTAAGATCCCACTTATGGCTGATGATCCGCAGAATGGCGGCCTGCTCCCCGACGGTGTCCTCGTGCCGGCAGGTCGGCATGGCGCTCGGCCTGCCGAGGCCCGTCAGTTCGTACTTTCTGAGGTCGGTGGCCTCGGGCCCATGTCCCACGGCGTGGATGTCGGCGATCGCCGCCTGTCCGGGCGGGACGTCGAAGTGGCAGCCCTGCTTGCGGCCTTGACCGGTCTGCAGGAGGGAATGGGGCGGGCGATCGCGCTGGTCGGAGAGCCGGGGATCGGCAAAAGCACGCTGCTGTCGACGGCGGCAGCGTATGCCCGAACCATGGAGGTCGCAGTCCTCACGGCGCATGGTGGGGGCGCGGGCCCCGTGCCTGCTCCGCCCGCCGGGGCAGACGCTGAGGGCGTGGGCCGGGTGGTGGAGTCCACAACCCGCTCAGCCGCCGTGCTGGCGGTGATGGACGACCTGCATCAGCTGTCCGCCGACCAGATCGAGGACCTGGAAAAGCTGATAGCGGCGACCGCGGCCGGCCCGGTGCTGTGTCTCCTGGCCTACCGGCGGAGCCGGCTTTCACCCGCCCTCGCGGCCGCCCTCTCCCGCGCGGCGTCCGCCGGCCTGCTGGAGGTCTGGGACCTTACGCCGCTGCCCCAGGAGCACACCCGGCATGTACTCGACGAGCACGCGAACGCCGATGAGGGCCATCGTGAGACCACGGGCGACATGGACCTCGATGCGGCCGTCGCCCCTCGAAGGAGCATCGATGCCGGTACGGCGATCCTGGGCGAGTTGGTCGGCCTCGATCCTGGTGCCCTGACGGCAGTCCAGGCCGCAGCCGTCCTCGGTGAGCCGTTCCACCCCGAACTGCTGGCCGCGGTCGCGGGCCTGGAGATGCCCGAGACCATGGCTGCGCTGGACACCCTCATCCGCCTGGATCTGGTGCGGCCGACCGAACCCGCGACGCAACTGGAGCTGCGGCAACAGGCAGTACAGGAGGTCGTCTACCAGCGGCTCGAATTCAGCCGGCGCGTCGCCCTGCACCGGCGTGCCGAGCGGGTGCTGGCCGAGCAGGGGGCTCCGATCGCGCGGCGCGCCCACCATGTCGCCCGGGCCGCCGACCCGCACCGACCCGACCACATAACGACCTTGATCGCCGCCACGAGGGGCGTGCTCTACGCCAAGCCCGCGTTGGCAGCCGAGTACCTGCATGCCGCGCTGCCGCTGCTCCGAGAAGGCCAGGCCCACTGGCACGAAGCGCAGGTCCTGCTCGCTCGCACCCGATTGCTGACCGGAAACGCTTCCGAGGGCCGGGCCCTTCTCGACGCGCTGCGGTCGGCCATGCCCGGCGGGCAGCCCATCGAAGCGACCGCGCTCGCCGACTCCAGCCGGATCGAACGACGGCTCGGGCGGTACACCGAAGCCGGAGCCATCGCGCGCGCCGGTCTCGCGGCGCTGGCCGACCACGACACCGCGACCGCCGCCGCCCTGCACACCGAACTGGCTGACTACGCCTACGACCTGCAGGACTACGAGACATCCCGGAACCATGCCGAGACAGCCGCGGCGATCGCGCACAGACACCATGACGACATCGGTGAGTCCTTCGCCTTGGCCCAGGCCGCCCTCGCCCACCTGTTCACAGGCGACCAGGCGACCGCGCGGGCAACGACGACCAGAGCGGCCGAACTCATCGACGTCGCCTCCGACACCACCCTCCTGACAAACCTGGAGGCAGCGTTCCAGTTGGGTATGGCAGAAGGGATGATGGGACGGCTGGTCGACGCGGAACGCCACCTCACGCGCGGCGCAGCCCTGTCCAGGAGCACGGGGCAGACGTACATCCAGCCCCAGATACTCACGGTGTTGGCGAACACCCAGCTGCGCTCGGGGAACCTGCGCCGCGCGCTGGCGACCCTGGACGAGACCGCCCGCCACATCGAGCAAGTCGGCAACCCCGCCACTGAGGCGATCATCGCGATGGTGCGGGCCGAGACCCTCTACTGGCGAAACAGCCCCGGTGACCTACAGGACGCGGTCGCGACGGCGGAACACGCCGCGGCGATCGCCGGCGACACACCGACCGCGTGGGCGGTCACCGTCCGCTGCTTCCACGCCGAATTCGTCCTGCTCACCGGCGACACGGCACGCGCCCGATCGCTCCTGCTGAACGCGGCAGGCGGAACTGACCTGCCCAGGCTCACCACATGGCGCAAACCGCGCTGGTGCGACACCCTGGCGCAGGCGGCGTTCGCGGAAAACGACCACGCGTCGGTCGACCACTGGGCACGACTCGCCGAGACCTGCCTCGAACAGCTTCCCTCCACCAGCCGACAGGGTTTCGCCCTGCGTGCGCGTATGCGGGCCCACGCCCTGGGCGGCGCGACGGAGCGGGCGGTGCGCAGTGCGAAGGAGGCGATCACCGCGTTTTCGGACAGCGACGAACGCCTCGAGGTCTGCCGTACGCTCCTCACGGCCGCCGAGCTGTCCCTGCACGCGGGGCGTACCCATGAGGTGGCCAACTGGCTGGACCATGCCGGAATCCTGGCGGACCAGTGCGGTTCCGCACGTCTGACCGAGGCGGTCGTCCACCAGCGCGGCAGGCTCGCCGCCGCGCCGACCGTCCCTGACGCGTCGGCGTCGCTCACGGCCCGGGAACGAGAGATAGCCGACCTGGTCAGCACGGGAATGACGAACGGTCAGGTCGCCGCAACCCTGGTGCTCAGCGTGCGGACAGTCGAGACCCACCTGGGACAGGCATATCGCAAGCTCGGTGTCTCGAACCGTGCGAGCCTCACCCGCATCATGCTGAACAGCCGCGCCCTCCCGCGCCACGAACCACCACCGGCGCCCGGCCGCCCGGCACGGGAGTGAGCTCCTTCACCAACTGGCCTTGCGGTGCAGCTCCCACATCATCATGATCGTCGAGGGGTCGAGCGACTGCTCGCCGCCGGAGATGTCGTCGCCGGCCGCGATGTACTGGCGTCCCTGCCAGAGCGGGATCAGACGGGCGTCGTCGACGAGGATCTGCTGGGCCTCCTCGAAGTCCTCGACGGCCTCGCCGCGATCGTCCTCGGCGCGCGCCTCGGGCAGCAGCTTGCCGGTGATCACGGGTGACAGGTAAGGCGTACCGAGGGTGTTGTGGTCGCCGACGAAGGGGGCGATGAAGTTGTCGGCGTCGGGGAAGTCGGGGAACCAACCGCGCCCGAACACCGGGTACTCGCCCTTCTGGTAACCGATGACGTACGTCTTCCACGGCCGGCCCTTGAGGGTGATGGTGAACAGGCCCGAGCCGTCCAGTTGCCGCTTGAGCTCCTGGAACTCCTTCACGGTCTCCGAGCCGTAGCGGTCAGTCGTGTACCAGAAAGTGAGCGGGACCCGCTGGGTGATGCCGGCGTCGGCGAGGGTCCGGCGGGCTTTGGAGGTACTGGGATCACCGTACGTGTCGAAGTAGCCGGGGGTGTGGCCGGTCAGCCCGGCCGGGACCATGGAGTAGAGCGGGTCGACGGTGCCCCGGTAGACCTTGAAGGTGATGGCGGGACGGTCCACGACCTGGGCAACGGCCTTGCGGACGGCCGGAATCCCGGCCCATGGGTCCTTGGGGTTGAACACCAGATAGTTGATGTCGACACCGGACCCGTCGATCAGTTGCTGGTCGGAGGAGTTGTACGACTGCAGGGCGACGATGTCGGACGCGGCGAGACCGCGGTAGGTGACATCGATCGCCCCGGTCCGCAGGGCTTTGACCATCGTGGCCGAATCATGGAAGTAGCGGATGGTGACTGCGTTGTTGTGCCGGTCGGCGAAGCCCTGGTAGTCGCCGTTGCGGACGAGTTCGGCCTGCTTGCCGTCCTCGTAGGACTTGAGCGTGTACGGCCCGGAGCCGTACACCGACTTGTCCCTGCGCAGTGACCTGGCGGGGTAGTCGTCGGGGTCGACGATCGACATGGCCGGGGTGGCGAGCACGAACGGGAAGGTGGCGTCGGCCTTGTTGAGGTGGAAGACCACCTCGCGGTCGCCGAGCACCTGCACCCGGTCGAGGCTGCCGAGCAGTCCGGCCGGGCCGCCGGCCGCGTTGATGGTCCGGATCCGGTCGACGGAGTACTTGACGGCGCGTGCGTCGAGCGTCGCGCCGTCGGTGAACTTCAGGCCGTGGCGCAGTTCGCAGCGGTAGGTGCGGTTGCCGGAGTCCGTGAAGGCGCAGCTCTCGGCGGCGTCGGGCTGGGGGGTGGTGGCGCCGTTCGGGTAGGCGAGGAGCGTCTGGTAGATGTTCCGGAACAGCTCCCAGGAGCCGTCCCAGGCCCCGGCCGGATCGAGGGTGCTGGGGGCGCTGGTCGTCCCGACGACGATCGGCCCGCCGGCCCCCGCGCTGCCGGAGAAGACGCCGCACCCTGCCACCAGGGACATGGCTGCGACAGCGGCCACTCTTCGCAGGACTCGGTTCTGGTTGAACACACGCACACTCCTCGATCTGCCGTCCGAATTTCGGCAGAAACGTACGGAGTGCTGCCCCGACCAGAACCATCCCGAAAGCGCGTTGTTGCCCAAATGTTCTATGCCGACGGTGTCGTCCCGGTGTGTCCGCCCCCATGGGACCGACGAAGCGCCTTCTCGATCGCCCCTGTGACGCTTCCGTGATGCCGGCTCCCGCAGCCCCAGCGGCGGTGCGGCTCAGCCCCAGGCCCCCACCGGCACAAAGGAACTGTCCTGCCGGAACAGATCCGTCCCGGCCGTCCGCTCGACCCGGAGTTGGTAGTTGTAGTGGCGCAGGTAGTACCCGGGGTAGTTGTACGACTCCCAGCGGATCGCGCCCGAGGACGAGCCCGTGCGGGCGATGAACGTCGCGTCCTTGGCGAAGGTCGACGTGCCGTCGTTGGCGTCGAAGCGCGCACGGAAGTCCCAGTGGCGCAAATAGTTGCCGGCGGAGTCGCGGAAGGAGTAGCCGTTCGAGTCGGCGAGGCCCGCGACAACCGTGAAGGTGGCCGCCGACTTCTCGGCGGCCGTGCTGGAGGCGGTCACCACCGGGAGGTTGAGCAGCGAGGACTGCGCCTGCCAGTAGCGCGTCGAGTAGTTGGCCGACTGGAAGGACCGCGTGACGTTCTTCGCGAGCGAAGGCCCGCCGGACACCGTCTCCTTGATGACCGTGAAGTGCCGGGCGGTGCCGGAGACCACCGGCAGCGCGGTCGGGGCGGACCACGTCGCGAACGTGTCGTAGCTGTCGCTGTAGTAGTAGGTGCCGTCGCCGTAGCCGTCGAAGAAGATCCGCCAGCCGCCGTTGTCGAGCGGGATCACGGACGGGCCCTCGCGATAGCTGCCCCAGCCCGCCCAGTCGCCGGTCCGGGAGATCGTGTAGGGGCCGGTGAGCGAGGAAGCCGTCGCGTACTCGATGTACTTCGCTGTCTCGTTCTTCGTGAAGGCGTGGTACGTCGAGCCGGTCCTCACGATGTACGTGTCGATGTGGTTCGAGCCGATCCCGGACAGGGCCACCGGCGAACTCCAGGCCGTCAGCGCCGAGTTCGTCGCCTTCAGCCGGTACGGCGTGAAGATCCACTCGTCACTGGTGACCGAGCAGGACACGATGACGTTCACGCTGCCGTCGCTGTCGACGAACCACTCCGGCGCCCACGCACGGGACAGGTTGGTGATCGGGACCGTGTAGTCGTACAGGAAGGTCCAGTTGGCCCGGTCGGAGCTCCGCGCGAAACCGATGGTGGTACTGACGTCCTGCCAGGTGTGGGTCGTGTACGTCAGGTAGTAGTAGCCGTCGGTGTGCTTGAAGACGCTCGCGTCGCGGATTCTGTTGCTGGGCGGTGTGAAGGCGGAGGACTTGAGCAGCCGGAAGTCCGTGGCGTCGTCGGACTGGTAGACGTTCACGGTCCCGTCGTTGCTGTTGAGGAACGGCACGATCGTGTAGCGCGTCGCGGAACCGCTCGGCGGGGCGGCGGCGAAGGCCGCGCCGGGCAGTTCACCCAGCAGGACGGCCGAGGCCGGCAGGGCCGCCAGCGCGCGCAGCAGCGTGCGGCGGGACGGCGTGGGGGGTCGTGTGCTCACGGGCGGCTCTCCCTCGAACAGGAACAAGGCGCGACTCTGCCGTCGACCTGCACGTCCGGCATACCGAACGAAGTTCGGGAAGTCGATCAGAAGGTAGGACTGTGACCGGTACGCGTCAATGCTTCGCGCACGACCTGGTGAGCCCTGTGTGAAAGCTGTGCCACCCGCACGGCCGCCACTCCGGCCCGGCACGTTCCGGAGAAGCGCTTTCCGACGTTACCGTTCGGTAGGCAACGTCGACCCGGAGTCCCGGAGGTGCCCCCGTATGACGCACGACCGTTCCGCAGGCCTGGTGGAGACCGCCCGCGCACTGGCCGACGGCACGATCACCTCCCGGGCCCTCGTCGAAGAGGCCCTTGCGCGGATCGAGACGTCCCAGGCCGTGCTCAACGCCTTCCGGATCGTACGGACGAAGGCCGCTCTCGCCGAGGCCGAGGCCGCGGACGCCCAACTGGCCGCCGGGGTGCGCAAGCCGCTGCTCGGGGTGCCCGTCGCCGTCAAGGACGACATGGATGTGGCCGGTGAACCCACCGCGTTCGGCTGCCGGGGAGAGTTCCCGGCGGTCGCCCGGGACGGCGAGGCGGTACGGCGGCTGCGCGCGGCCGGGGCCGTGATCATCGGCAAGACCAACACCTGCGAGTTCGGGCAGTGGCCGTTCACCGAGGGGCCCGCCTTCGGCGCGACGCGCAATCCGTGGAGCCCGGAGCACACGCCGGGCGGCTCGTCCGGCGGGTCCGCCGCTGCCGTCGCCGCGGGTCTGGTGCCCGCAGCGCTCGGCTCGGACGGGGCGGGTTCGGTACGGATCCCCGCCTCCTGGACCCACCTGGTCGGCATCAAACCCCAGCGCGGCCGTATCTCGACCTGGCCGCGCGGCGAGTCCTTCCAGGGCATCACCGTCAACGGCACGCTCGCCCGCACGGTCGCCGACGCGGCCCTCCTCCTCGACGCGGCGGCCGGCAACCACGCCCTGGACCCGCACCGCCCGCCCGCCGTCGACGCCTCGGCGGCGATCGGCCGCGACCCCGGCCGGCTGCGCATCGCGCTCGCCCTGAAGCCGCCGTTCACCGCGCTGCCCGCCCGGCTCCAGCCGGAGGTGCGGGCACGGACCGTCGAACTGGCCGAAAAGCTGAGCGACTTGGGCCACACGGTCGAGGAGGCGGATCCGCCGTACGGGCAGATCGGGCTCACCTTCATCCCGCGCGCCACGGCCGGTATCGCCGAACGGGTCCGCGAGGCGCCCTTCCCCGCGCTCCTCGATCGCCGTACCCGGGACGCGGCCCGGCTCGGGGGACTGCTCGGCGGGGTCCCGCTGCGGGTGGCGCGGCGCGCGGAGGCGGTCCTGCACCGCCGTATCGGCGGGTTCTTCACGTCGTACGACGTCGTCCTCGCCCCGACGACGGCCGCTCCCCCGCCGCGCATCGGGGCGATGCTGGAGCTGGGCGGGCTGGCCACGGACCGCGCGATGATCGCGGCCTGTCCCTACGCCTGGCCCTGGAACGTGCTGGGGTGGCCCGGGGTCAATGTGCCCGCCGGGTTCGTCGGCGGCGGGCTGCCCGTCGGGGCGCAGTTGCTCGGCCCCGCGAACAGCGAGCCGCTCCTGCTGTCGCTCGCGGCGCAGTTGGAGGCGGAGCTGCGCTGGCACGAGGTCTGGCCCGAACCTCGCGTGGGCGCGGATTCACCGGTCGGGTGAGCATCCCTGGCCCGTACCCTGTGACCATGGACGATGCGTCGATGGTCGGGCTCATGGGGCGGGTCACGGGGGCGATCGGGCCGGGGCTCGTCGGCGAGGTGATCGTCCGGGTCCGGGGCGGCGCCGAGCACTTCCTCGCCTACCCCGCCTCCGGCACGGACCGGATCGAGCGGGGGACGGTGGTGATGGTGGTGGAGTACCTGCCGCCGAGGACGGTCTACGTCCAGGCGGCGTACGACAGTTGAGCCTGCTCACGCGCAGGTGAGAGGCGTGTGTATCAAGGTTTCGACAAGGATGCGTCAGCGTCTTCACCGGCGCCTCGAACAGGCGCACACTCCCTTCGTTCGGTGCCGAAAGGGCACCATCCAAAGGGGGCGTATGCCGATGGTTGTCGGCGTCGTTGCGGGGGTGGCCGTTGCTGCCATCGCCGCTTTGATCGGTCTGTTCAAACTGATGTGGCGTGTCGCGGAACCCAACGAGGCACTGATCATCTCGGGCTCCAACCACAAGACGGAGGGGCTCGAAGCGGGGATGGGATTCCGCATCGTCACCGGACGCGGCACGCTGGTGCTGCCCGGTGTGCAGGCGGTGCGCAAGCTCTCGCTCGACCTGAACGAGACCGAACTGCACGTGGACTGCGTGACCCACCAGGGCATTCCGCTCAAGGTGCGGGGCGTGGTCATCTTCAAGGTGGGCGACGACTTCGTGTCGATCGCCAACGCGGGACGTCGCTTCCTCGACCAGCAGAAGCTGATGTCCGAGCGGGTGCACAACGTGTTCGCCGGTCATCTGCGGTCCATCGTCGGCGGGTTGACCGTCGAGGACATGATCCGCGACCGGGAGAAGCTCACCGGGCAGACCCGGGCCGCCTGCGGCACGGAGATGGAGAAGCTGGGGCTCATCGTCGACTCCCTGCAGATCCACGAGATCGAGGACCCGACCGGGTACATGCAGAACCTGGCGATGCCGCACGCGGCGGCCGTCCAGCGGGACGCGCGGATCGCGCAGGCGGAGGCGAACCGGCTGGCCACCGAGGCCGAGCAGCAGGCGTACGCCCGGATGGCGGAGGCTACCCGGGACAGCGAGATCCTGCAGGCCGGCTACCAGGCCGAGCGGGACAAGGCGGGCGCCAAGGCGCGCCAGGCCGGCCCGCTGGCCGACGCCGCGGCCCGGCAGGAGGTCGTCGTCCAGGAGACCCGGATCGCCGAACTGGAGGCGAACCGGCGGGAGCAGCAGCTCCAGGCGGACGTCCGCAAGCCGGCGGACGCCAAGGCCTACGAGAAGCGCACCCTCGCCGAGGCGGAGCGTGACGCACGGATCTCCGGGGCCGAGGCCAAGGCGAAGGAGACCGAGCTCGCCGCGGCGGCCGAGGCCACCCGGGTCAAGACGGCGGCGATAGCCGAGGCGGAGGCGACCAAGGCCCGCGGTACGGCCATGGCCGCGTCGACCCGGGCCACCGGTGAGGCCGAGGCCGCCTCGGCTCAGGCCAGGGGTCTCGCGGAGGCCGAGGCGGCCAGGGCGAAGGGTCTCGCGGAGGCGGAGGCCATCAAGGCCCGCGCCGCCGCCCTGGCCGAGAACCAGGAGGCGGTCGTCGCCCAGCAACTCGCCGAGAACTGGCCGGAGATCGTCAGGGCCGGCGCGTCCGCGTTCGGCAACGCCGACAACATGGTGATCCTCAACGGCGCCGACGGTATGGCGGACATGTTCGCCAAGGCGCTCACCATGGGCGGCACCGGGCTGGGTCTGGCCCGTCAGCTGCTGGCGTCGATGAACCAGAACGGGCAGCCGGTCAACGGCACTTCGCTCAACGGGGTGGCGCCGCCGCCCTCCCAGAAGGTGCCGGTCCAGGAGTAACGGGCAGCGGCACCCGGCATCCGTCCGGGGCTCTCGCACACGAGGGTCCCGGACGGCCCGCGTTCACAGGGCGAGCAGCGTGACACCCAGACCGAGCAGGGCGACGACCTTGGCGGCCTCGAAGGCGACGTAGAAAAGGTGGCCGCGCGAGCGGGGCAGGTCCTCACCGGCCAGAACGCGGTCGGAGCGACGGTTCAAACGGGGGCGGATCACCGCCAGTTGACCGACCAGCAGCACCACCGCGGCCACGGTCCACCCGACGATCCGGCCCGGTGGGTCACCGGCGGCGACGGCCACGACGACCCCGGTGGCCAGGACGCACTCCACGACGTTCAGGGCCCGGAAGACCAGTCGCCCGATGGCCAGGCCGACGCGGACACTCACGCCCGGGGCGCGGAACTTCAGCGGCGCCTCCAGGAAGGAGATCGCCAGCACCATCCCCAGCCACACGAAGGTGACCGCGCTCGCCGTCGCGGCCGACGTTGCGTTCATCCAACCGACCGTACCGCTCGCCCGGTTCGGGGGACGCCTTAAGGTTCCCCACGTGACTGCGTTTACCGATGAGAACGTCCCCGGCCGCTTCGGCGCCACCGCCACCACCGAGGCCGAACCCCGCGAGGTCGGCAGGGTGCGCACCGAGTACTCCCCCGCGCACGACGGCGACCCCGACCCCGGCGAGATCGTGTGGACCTGGGTGCCCTTCGAGGAGAACGACGGACGCGGCAAGGACCGTCCCGTGCTCGTGGTCGCCCGGGAGGCGGCCGGCACCTTCCTCGCCGTACAGCTGTCGAGCAAGCGGCACGACGGGGACCGGGAGTGGGTCGCGATCGGCAGCGGGCCCTGGGACCGGACCGGGCGGGACTCCTGGGTGGACGTCGACCGCATCCTGCGCCTCCACGAGGAGGGCATGCGCCGGGAGGCGTGCGCGCTGGACCGGGGGCGGTTCAACCTGGTCAGGCAGCGGCTGCACGAGCGGTACGGCTGGCGCTGAGCACCGCTTCGGAGAGCTGACGGGTCACCGCTGGAGCTGACGCTCCGGAAAAGCCCGTACGAACGCATCCCGCACCACCGCGTCCCTCGTTCGGTCCAACACCCCGAAGACCACGTGCTCGAAGGCCCCGGCGAACCGTCCGCCCGGCCCGAGCAGCGCCCGGAACGCCCCCGCCACCTGTGCGGGGTCGTTCTGGAAGACCCCGCACCCCCAGGCGCCCAGCACCAGCCGCCGGTAGCCCTCCGTGACGGCGACCGACAGCACCTGCCCGGCCCGCGCCGCCACGGCTCGCGGCAGCTCGGCGGCCCGCTCGGGTGCCGTGCGCCGGACCACCCCGGCGTTCGGGGCGGCCGCCGTCAGGAAACCCACGAGGTGTGCCGCGTCCAGCAGACGGCCGCGATCGTCCCGGAACACCGGCACGGCCGGTGAGTGGATGACCCGATCGGAGTAGAACGGGTCACGGTGGGCCCGGTGGTGGTCGTAGAACTCGCGGGCCCCCAGCTGGCAGGTGTACAGCGCGGAGGCCCGGCACAGGGCCTCTTCCTGCGCCTGGGCGCCGTTCAGATGGCCGCCGCCCGGATTGCGCGCCGAGGCGAAGTTCAGTACGGCGGTGCGCCCACCGAGCCGATGGGCCGCCTCCAGGCTGGACTCGCCCGTGACCTCGAAGAACGTGTCCACAGCGGCGAAGACCGGGGCCTCCAGGGGTTCCGGTGCGTACATCCGCGTCCCCGCCCGTGCCGCCTCGATCTCGGCGGCCACGGAGACCTCGCGTCCGTCGGGCGCTCGATAGTGCCCCGCCGAGACGATCTGTTCCGTCTCGTGCGCGATCCCGCGCAGACGTGCGCTCATGGCGCCACCCCCGTGGACGCCATGACCGCACGCCGCGCGGTCTCCCCCGTCGTGCCCATGGAGGAATCGTGGGCGATGGCCCGGATGTGGTGCAACAGAGTTTCCTGCGCCCGGCGCAGCAGGAAAACTCCTCGAAAACCCGGGGAAAACGGAGATCCACAGCCCCTAATGCAAGGAAGTGCCCCCTTGTGCGGAACGAGATGAGGGTCTTGGGTGGGACGAGCGTTGCCGGTCCGACCCACCTGATCCCCGGACTGGTGGCATGGTGGAATCTCAGGAGGATCCCGACATGTCCGACACACCCAGCGACTGTACGCCGGGCGACTGTACGAAGCCCCGTACATCCCTGCCGGAAGCCGAGCTCGAGGCCCTGGTCCGTGGCATCTGCTTCAAGACGGGCCCGCCCCGCCGCATCGGGGTGGAAGTGGAATGGCTCGTGCACGAGCTGAGCAGCCCTCGGCTCCCCGTCACACCCGAACGACTCGCGGCGGCCTACGCCGCACTGCGGACCGTGCCCCTGAAGTCGGCGCTCACCGTCGAACCGGGCGGTCAGCTGGAGCTGAGTTCTCAGCCCGCCGACTCCCTGATGGAGTGCATCGGTACCGTCTCCGCCGACCTCGCCGCCGTCCGCGCGGCGCTCGCCGAGCACGGTCTCGGCCTCGTCGGCATCGGCCACGACCCGTGGCACCCGCCCCGCAGGTATCTGCACGAACCGCGCTACGACGCCCTGGAGACCTGCCTCGACCGCACCGGCCCTGCGGGCCGCGCGATGATGTGCACCTCGGCGTCCGTGCAGGTGTGCGTGGACGCCGGACACGAGGAGCCCGGCCCCCTCGGCCTGGGACGACGCTGGTGGCTGGCGCACCAGCTGGGCCCGGTCCTGGTGGCCGCCTTCGCCAACTCCCCGCTCGCCGGTTCCGAGCCCACCGGCTGGCTCTCGACCCGCCAGCTGCTGTGGACGGAGATCGGCAAGGGCCGGGCGGGCGGTCCCTCCCTGGACACCGACCCCCGCACCGCGTGGGCCCGGCACGTCCTGGACGCGCCGGTGATGTGCATACGCCGGGACAGCGGCCCCTGGGACGTCCCGGAGGGACTCACCTTCCGGGAGTGGGCCAGGTCGGGGGCGCCGCGGCAGCCGACGCGGGAGGATCTCGACTACCACGTCTCGACCCTGTTCCCGCCGGTCAGGCCGCGCGGGCATCTCGAGCTGCGCATGATCGACGCCCAGCCGGGCGAGGACGGCTGGATCGTGCCGCTCGCGGTGACGACGGCACTGTTCGACGACCCCGAGGCCGCCGAGACCGCCTACCGGGTGGTGAAGCCGCTGGCCGAACGCACCCACTCGCTGCCCGCGCCGCACAACCCTCTGTGGATCGACGCGGCCCGCCACGGCCTGGCCGACCCCGAACTGCACGAGGCGGCGATCGCGTGCTTCGCGGCGGCCCTGGAGGCGCTGCCACGGCTGGGCGCCACACCCGAGGTCACGCACGCCGTCGAAACGTATCTGCACCGCTATGTGATCCGGGGCCGCTGCCCCGCCGACGATCTGCTGGACCGGACCCACGGTTCGCTCGGGAAGGAAATCCGCACATGACCAACCCGTCCGTCGATTCCTCCGTCGACCCCGAGACCGTCCGCGAGCGGGCCGTGACCACCCTGGTCACCGCCCGGGACCGCACGACCCTCCTCACCAGCTGTGTGGAGGACCCCGACCTGACCGCCCAGCACTCGCCGCTCATGTCGCCGCTCGTGTGGGACCTCGCCCACATCGGCAACCAGGAGGAGCAGTGGCTGCTGCGGACCGTCGCCGGGCAGGAGGCGATACGGCCCGAGATCGACGGCATCTACGACGCCTTCGAGCACCCGCGCTCCGAACGGCCCACGCTGCCCCTGCTGTCGCCCGTCGAGTCCCGGCGCTACGCGGCGGAGGTACGCGGGCGGGTGCTGGACGTCCTGGAGGGCGCCGCGCTCCACGGGACCCGGCTCACCGAGGCCGGGTTCGCCTTCGGGATGATCGCGCAGCACGAACAGCAGCACGACGAGACGATGCTGATCACCCATCAGCTGCGCAAGGGCCCCCAGGCCCTGACCGCCCCCGACCCGGAACCGGCCCCGCTGTTCACCGGCCCGGCCGAAGTCCTCGTCCCCGGCGGCCCGTTCACCATGGGCACCTCCGACGAGCCGTGGGCGCTGGACAACGAACGCCCGGCGCACCGGCGTGAGGTGGATCCCTTCTACATCGACACCACTCCGGTGACGAACGCCGAGTACCAGGCCTTCATCGAGGACGGCGGCTACGACAACGAGCGCTGGTGGGCGCCGGCCGGGTGGGCACACATCCGCAAGCACTCCATCCACGCCCCGCTGTTCTGGAGCCGCGACGGCAAGCAGTGGCTGCGCAGGCGCTTCGGCGTCACCGAGGTCGTGCCGCCCGACGAGCCGGTGGTCCACGTGTGCTGGTACGAGGCCGACGCCTACGCCCGCTGGGCCGGACGGCGGCTGCCCACCGAGGCCGAGTGGGAGAAGGCGGCCCGCCACGACCCGGCCGGCGGCCGCTCGACGCGCTACCCGTGGGGCGACGCCGACCCCGCGCCCGAGCACGCCAACCTGGGCCAGCGGCACCTGCGCCCCGCCCCCGCCGGAAGCTACCCGGAGGGCGAATCACCGCTCGGCGTGCGGCAGTTGATCGGTGACGTGTGGGAGTGGACGGCGAGCGACTTCGAGCCCTACCCCGGGTTCCAGGCGTTCCCGTACAAGGAGTACTCGGAGGTGTTCTTCGGCCCCGACCACAAGGTGCTGCGCGGTGGTTCGTTCGCCGTGGACGCGGTGGCCTGCCGGGGCACGTTCCGCAACTGGGACTATCCGATCAGGCGGCAGATCTTCTCCGGCTTCCGCACGGCCCGTTCCGCGGAGGCCGTCTGATGTGCCGTCACCTGGCGTACCTGGGGCCCGAGGAGCCGCTCGGCAGCCTCCTCGTGGCGCCTCCGCACAGTCTCTACCGCCAGTCCTGGGCACCCAGGCGGCAGCGGTACGGCACTGTCAACGCCGATGGTTTCGGGGTCGGTTGGTACGCCGAGGGCGACCCGGTCCCGGCCCGGTACCGACGGGCCGGACCCATCTGGGCGGACCTGTCCTTCGCGGACCTGGCACGGGTCGTGAGCAGCACCGCGATCCTGGCCGCCGTACGGGACGCGACCCTGGCGGGAGCCGACGCCGAGGCCGCCGCGGCGCCGTACGCCTCGGGTCCCTGGCTGTTCAGCCACAACGGCGCGGTCAAGGGGTGGCCACATGCCCTGGCTCCCCTGACCGCGGCGCTCCCCCCGGGGGACCTGCTCTCGATGGAGGCCCGCAACGACTCGGCGTTCGTGTGGGCGCTGGTCCTGAACCGGCTGCACGGCGGCGACGAGGAGGGCCAGGCGCTGGCCGACACGGTCCTGGAGGTCGCCGAGGCGGCCCCGGGCTCCCGGCTGAACCTCCTGCTGACCAACGGGGAGTCCATAGCCGCGACCGCCTGGGGCGACACCCTCTGGTACCTCCAGCGCCCCGGCACCGGCACCGTCGTGGCCTCCGAGCCCTACGACGACGATCCGCACTGGCAGGAGGTCCCCGACCGCACACTGCTCGCGGCGAGCCGCACCGACGTCCTGCTCACACCGCTCAAGGAACCGTCCGCGGAACCATTCGAGGAGCCCAGCACGTGAGTCCGTTCCTACTGACCCGCACCCTGCCCGAGGACGCCACCGAGGCCGCCCTGCGCGCCGACGTCCTCAAGGGCCTGACGCACACGCCGAAGACACTGCCGCCGAAGTGGTTCTACGACGCCCACGGCAGCGAACTCTTCGAGCAGATCACCGAGTTGCCGGAGTACTATCCGACCCGCGCCGAACGGGAGATCCTCGTCGCACGCTCCGGCGAGATCGCCGCGGCGACCGGCGCCCGCACCCTGGTCGAGCTGGGCTCCGGTTCGTCGGAGAAGACCCGGTACCTGCTCGACGCGCTGACCGGGCTGCACACGTACGTGCCGGTCGACGTCAGCGAGAGTGCGCTCACCCAGGCCGGGCACGCCCTCATCGCCCAGCGGCCGGAGCTCAGCGTGCACGCGCTGATCGCCGACTTCACGGGCGGTCTGAGCCTGCCGGGGACGCCGGGCCCGCGTCTGGTGGCCTTCCTCGGCGGCACGATCGGCAATTTGCTGCCGGTCGAGCGCGCCGCGTTCCTCGCCTCCGTCCACGCCCTGCTCTCACCCGGTGACGCGCTGCTGCTCGGCACCGACCTGGTCAAGGACGAGAACGTGCTGGTCAGGGCGTACGACGACGCGGCCGGGGTGACGGCCGCCTTCAACAAGAACGTCCTGACCGTCGTCAACCGCGAGCTGGGTGCCGACTTCGATCCCGGTGCCTTCGACCACGTGGCCCTCTGGGACGCCGAGAACGAGTGGATCGAGATGCGGCTGCGCTCGCGTAGGGAACAGACCGTGAAGGTCCCCGCGCTCGACCTGGCCGTCGACTTCGCGGCGGACGAGGAGCTGCACACCGAGATCTCGGCGAAGTTCCGCAAGGAGGGCGTTCGTGCCGAACTGGCCGCCGTCGGGCTGGAGTTGGCGCACTGGTGGACGGACAGCGAGGGCCGGTTCGCCTTGTCGCTGAGCGTGGTGCGGTAGCGCGGACTCGCGGGGGCCGGTTCGCGCCGGCCCCCGCGGTCAGTCGAGGGCCGCGGCCATCCGCCGGACCGCCTCGGTGATCAGCTCCGGGGAGGTCGCCAGGTTCAGCCGTACGAAGCCGGCGCCCCCGGTGCCGAAGGGGACGCCGGAGTTCAGGGCGACCCGGCCACGCTCCAGGAAGACGTCCGCCGGATCGCCGCGCAGTTCCAGCGCCCGGCAGTCCAGCCAGGCGAGGTAGGTGGCTTGGGCGGGTTCGTAGCGCACGGCGGGCAGTTCCTCGGCGAGGAGCTGGGCCAGCAGCCGGCGGTTGTCGTCGAGGCCGCTGAGCAGGGCGTCGAGCCAGGCGCCGCCGTCCCGCAGTGCCGCGGTGTGGGCGATGACGCCGACATGGCTGGGACCGTGACCCACCTCTTCGGGAAGGCGCGCGAGGTCGTCGGCCGCGTCGGGCCCGGCTACGGCCACCGCGGCTTTGAGCCCGGCCAGGTTCCACGCCTTGGAGGCCGACATCAGCGACAGCCCGCTCTCCGCGCCGGGCACGCTCAGGTAGGGCACGAACGTCGCGCCCGCCGCGATGAGCGGGGCGTGGATCTCGTCGGCCACGACCCGCACGCCGTACGTCCGCGCCAGCGCCGCCACGTGCGCCAGCTCTTCGGCGGAGTGGACGGCGCCGGTGGGGTTGTGCGGGCTGCACAGCAGATAGGCGGGCCGGGCCGCGCCCTTGCGTACCCGCGCGAAGACGTTTTCCAGGACCTCGAAGTCGATCCGGCCGTCCGTACCGAGTTCGGCCTCGACGACCTGCCTGCCCATGTTTCCGACGAACTGGTAGAAGGGCGGGTACACGGGCGAGTTGACGACCACCGGATCGCCCGGTCCGGAGACCAGCTTGAGCATCTCGACGATGCCCAGCATGACGTCCGGGACGATCGCCGTGCGCTCCACGGCGAGCCCGTCCCAGCTCCACCGCTCGCTCGCGAAGCCGGCCAGCGCCTCGGCGTACGCCGTGCCGGCCGGATACCCGGTGTCTCCCAGCGCCACCGCGTCCCGGATCGCCTGTGCGACCGGCTCGGCCAGGGGGACGTCCATCTCGGCGACCCACAGCGGCAGTACGTCCTGCGGGTAGGTCCGCCACTTCATGCTCGTACGCCGCCGGAGCTGCTCCAAGGTGAGCCGGCGCAGGGGATTGGGCATAGCGTCCATGGGCCAACGATAGGGTCGGACGGCTCGCGCTCCGACGCCGCCTGAGGCACCGTGGAACCATGACGAACCACACCTACCGGGTGACCGAGATCGTCGGCACCTCCCCCGACGGCGTCGACCAGGCGATCCGCAACGGCATCGCCCGTGCCTCGCAGACCCTCCACAACCTCGACTGGTTCGAGGTGACCCAGGTGCGGGGCCAGATCGAGGACGGACAGATCGAGCACTGGCAGGTGGGGCTCAAGGTCGGCTTCCGCCTGGACGAGTCCGGCTGACGGCTCTCAGGTCCGCCCCTCCCGCTCCTGCGCCACCTCCAGCGCCGCGGAAGGGGCGGTCCAGTGCGCCCGTACGACGGTGAATCCGGCCCGTTCGGCGTCCGCGCAGACCAACTCGTCGTCGTCCACCAGGACCCGGATCTCGCGGGTGCGGGCGAGCCGCTTCAGGATCTCCAGCTTGGTGCGCCGGGCGGGCCGCCGGTCGTCGTTGCGCCGCATGTACACGCGCCCCTCGGGGAGCCCCTGCGCGGCGAGCCAGGCGAGCGTGTCGCGCCGGCAGCGCTCGGGCCGCCCGGTGAGGTAGCGGATCTCGCACTCCTCGGCACGCTCCAGCACCAGCGCGATGCCCTCGGGGATCGGCGGGTCCTCGGGCGCGGCCGCGAAGAAGGCGTCCCAGTCGCGCGGTCTGCGCTCCAGGAACCGCTGCCGGTGGGCCGTGTCGGCCAGGGTGTTGTCCAGGTCGAACACGGCGAGCGGGCGCTTGTCGCTTTCGGTCACACCATCCACCCTAGACCCGGCAACCTTCCCGCCCCGGGTGACCACTGCCTGGCACATACAGCAGTCAGGCCGAGGCGGGAGACCCCATGCACGTGAACAAGGCGATCTGGACGGCGGCAGCGGTGAGCGCCGTACTGATGACGGCATTACCGGCGACCGAGGCAGCCGCGGCGCCGACGACCCTGGTGGTGGCGACGAACGGGAACGACACCGCCCCCGGCACCCTCGCGCAGCCCTTGCGCACCGTCCAACGGGCGGTGGACCTGGCGAAGCCCGGCGACACCGTCGCCGTACGGGCGGGGACCTACGCGCTCACCGACAACATCACCATCGCCACCGCCGGCACCGCGTCCCAGCCCATCTCTCTCGGCGCCTATCAGGGCGAGCGGGTCGTGATCGACGGCGAGCAGCTGGCGGCGAGCCACACCCCGGTCGGCGGCAGCATCCCGCGGGCCGAGCGCGGGGCGATCCACCAGGAGGCGTCGTACTGGCGGATCTCGGACCTGGAGATCGTGAACGGTCCCTACGGCGTCTACTGCGACGGCTGCAACGGCAATGTCTTCGCCCGGCTGAAGACCCACGACAACTACGAGTCCGGCTTCCAGCTCCAGGGCGCCTCCAGCAACAACCAGATCCTGAACCTGGACAGTTACGCCAACCGCGATCCGCGCAAGAACGGCGAGAGCGCGGACGGGCTGGCCGTCAAGGAGGGGTCGGGCACCGGCAACGTCGTGCGGGGCGCCCGGTTGTGGAACAACGTCGACGACGGCTTCGACGACTGGAAGTTCACCTCGCCGGTCCTCATCGAGAACACGATCGCGTACGGCAACGGATTCAACCGCTGGAACTTCCCCGACTTCGCGGGCGACGGCAACGGCTTCAAGCTCGGCGGCGGCAGCCCGGCACCGGCGGTGGCGCACACCCTGCGCAACTCGATCGCCTTCAAGAACGCGGCGCACGGCGTGACGGACAACGGCAACACCGGCGCCCTCGCCCTGTCGCGCAACTCCACGTGGGCCAACGGCGGAACCGGCTTCGACGCCGACGTCTCGGGTGGCAAGGCCAAACTGTCCGCGAACCTGTCCGTCGCCGACGCCAAGGCCGCCGCGCTCGGTTCGGCGACCGTCTCCAGCGGGAACTCCTGGGATCTGGGCGGCACTTGGAACGCGTCGTCGGTACTGAGCACGGACCCCGCGCCGCTCACCGGCGCACGCGGGGCCGATGGTTCACTGCCGTCGGCGCCGTCGTTCCTGGTGCCGCGGAGCGGGGCCGCCGTGGGAGCGAGGTTCTGATCCGGCCGACCCGGTGACGCGGGGCGCGAACCGCATGGATCATGCTTCTCCCATGCCCTCGACGCCCGGCACCTCCCTGATCGGCTCCGCCTCCTGCACCGTCGTCGTCTGCCGGGGCTGCTGCTGCGGCGACGCCCGCAAAAACCCGGGCACCGACCACGCCTGGCAGTTGGAGCTGCTGCGGGCGGGGGCGGCCTCGCACGGCTTCCAGGTCCGCACGACCGACTGTCTGGGCCCCTGCGACCAGGCGAACGTCATCGTCGTGCGGCCCTCCGCCGCCGGGCGCCGGGCGGGTGGCCGGGCCGCCTGGATCGGGTTCGTCATGGACGACGACGGCACCGAGGAGGTCGTGCGGTGGGCGGCAGCGGGCGGCCCGGGGGTCGCTGAGCCGCCGCTGACGCTGGAGCTCCAGTTCATCGAACCGCCGCGGGAGGCGAGGGTGCGGTCGCGCCGCCGGCGTTGATGGCTGGCAGGACCGGACCCGTCAACGAAGCCCCCGCTCACGCCGCCGTGTCGTAGAACTCCGCGCGGACGCGGCGCAGCCACGCCTCGGCCGGTCGCTCGTCGGGCCGCTCCGGCAGCACACTGCGGGTCTCGGTGAACGCGGTCTCGTAGTGGGCGAGCAGTGACCGGGCCGACGCGGGATCGGCGGCGACGGCGTCCCCGAAGCGGTGGTACTCCTCGGGATCCACGACCCGCACCGCGAGCCGTCCGGTGGTGTACAGCTCCAGACCCTGGTGGCAGAGCCGCTTCAGATGCCGGGCGTGCTTGGCGGTGCGGTGGTCGCCGGCGCGGCTCTCCAGTTTCCTGAACTGCTGGGTGGCGTACCCGAGATAGGCGTCCCGGACCCGCTGGGCGCTCAGGAACGACCCGCGGATGGCGATCAGTTCGTCGCCCAGCGGGGTGCGGACCTCGTACAGCTCGTCCGGCAGCCAGACCAGCTCCATCACGGTCGGATTGCCGCCGAGGGCGAGCCGGCACCACTTCGCCGCCTCGTGCAGGGTGCGGTCCGGTGCCGTGCTGACGTGGGACTCCTTCGGCGTGTGCAGGCCGAGCAGGGTCTCGGTGGGCGCGGCGAACATGCCGAGCCGGTCCACGTCGGAGCCCTCGCGGGCGAGTCCGTACGCGGTCGAGCCGACGATGCCGGAGAGCAGGATGTTCTGGACGGTCACGCGGTCCATTGTGCTGACCTGCGGCGATCGTGGTCATCCGGTTTTCCGGCGGGAATAGCCCACCCGGTCACGCGTTGAACCCTGTGTGAGTTCCGTGATCGCCGCCACCCGCTTCTCCGTCCTGGACCGCTCCCGCACCCGCGAGGGCGGCACGAACGCGCAGGCACTGCGGGACACCGTCCGGCTGGCGCGTGACCTGGAGGGGCTCGGTTACCACCGGTTCTGGGTCTCGGAGCACCACGGCGTGCCGGGAGTCGCGGGCTCCGCACCGACCGTGCTGGCGGCCGCCGTCGCCTCCGCCACGGACACGATCCGGGTCGGCACCGGCGGTGTGATGCTGCCGAACCACCAACCCCTGGTCGTCGCCGAACAGTTCGGGGTCCTGGAGTCGCTCTTCCCCGGCCGGATCGACATGGGCGTGGGGCGCTCGGTCGGCTTCACCGACGGTGTGCGCAAGGCGCTGGGCCGCGGCAAGGACGACGCCGACGACTTCGCCGTACAGCTGGGGGAGCTGCTGGGCTGGTTCCGCGGCACCTCCCCGACGGGGGTGCACGCCCGGCCGGCCGAAGGCCTGACCGTGCCGCCTTTCGTGCTGGCCATGGGCGAGGGAGCCGCGATCGCGGCCCGCGCGGGCCTGCCGATGGTCATCGGCGACCTCAGGAGCCGCGACAGGATGCGGCGCGGCATCGACCACTACCGCGCGCACTTCCGGCCCTCTGCCTGGGCGCGGGAGCCGTACGTCGTCATCTCCGGGACGGTCGCGGTCGCCGCCACCCCCGAGGAGGCGCGGCGCCTGCTGATCCCGGAGGCGTGGGCGATGGCGTACTCCCGCACCCACGGCACCTTCCCGCCGCTCCCGCCCGCGGAGCGCGTCGAGGATCTCGCGATGAAGGAGAAGGAGCGCGGCTTCTACGAGTCCGGTCTCACCGGGCACATCGCCGGCACCGAGGAACAGGTCGCCCATGAGCTGGAGACGGTGCTGAAGGAGACGGCGGCGCAGGAGGTCCTGGTCACGACCAGCACATACGACCGCGAGGCCCTGCTGGACTCCTTCCGGCGGCTGGCGACGATCACCTCCGGTTAGAGTCGTCCGCATGCCCGACCCCAACGGTTCCCACGACCCGTATGTCCGCGTCCGCGGTGCCCGTGAGCACAATCTCCAAGGGGTGGATGTCGACATTCCGCGGGATGTGCTGGCCGTGTTCACGGGGGTGTCCGGGTCGGGGAAGTCGTCGCTGGCGTTCGGGACGATCTACGCGGAGGCTCAGCGGCGGTACTTCGAGTCGGTGGCTCCGTACGCGCGCCGGCTGATCCACCAGGTGGGCGCACCGAAGGTCGGGGAGATCACCGGACTGCCGCCCGCGGTCTCGCTCGAGCAACGCCGTTCGGCGCCGACGTCCCGCTCGTCAGTGGGGACCGTCACCAATCTCTCGAACTCGCTGCGCATGCTGTTCTCCCGGGCCGGTGACTACCCGCCCGGCGCCGAACGGCTCGACTCGGACTCCTTCTCCCCCAACACGGCGGCCGGCGCCTGCCCGGAGTGTCATGGCCTGGGCCGCGTCCACCGTACGACCGAACAGTCGCTGGTCCCCGACCCGTCGCTGTCGATCCGGGAGGGCGCCATCGCCGCGTGGCCCGGTGCCTGGCAGGGCAAGAACCTGCGGGACATCCTCGACGCGCTCGGTTACGACGTGGACCGGCCCTGGCGTGAACTGCCCGCCGAGCAGCGGGAGTGGATCCTGTTCACCGACGAGCAGCCGGTCGTCACCGTGCACCCGGTGCGCGACGCGGACCGCATTCAACGCCCGTACCAGGGCACGTACATGAGCGCCCGCCGCTATGTCCTGAAGACGTTCGCGGACTCCAAGAGCCAGACTCTCAGGGCGAAGGCCGAGGGCTTTCTGGTCTCCGCCCCGTGCCCGGTCTGCGGCGGCAGCAGGCTGCGTCCGGAGGCGCTGGCGGTCACCTTCGCGGGCCGCACGATCGCCGACTTCGCGGCACTGCCGCTGACCGAGCTGGCCGCCTCGCTGGTCGCCCGCGGCGAGACCGCGCGGTTCCTCACCGACGACCTCAAGTCCCGCATCGTGCCCATCGTCGAGCTCGGTCTCGGCTATCTCAGCCTGGACCGCGCGACGCCCACCCTGTCCGCCGGTGAACTCCAACGGCTGCGGCTGGCCACCCAGTTGCGCTCCGGGCTGTTCGGAGTCGTGTACGTCCTCGACGAACCCTCCGCCGGGCTGCACCCCGCGGACACCGAGGCACTGCTGACCGTGCTGGCGCGGCTGAAGGCGGCCGGCAACTCGGTGTTCGTGGTGGAGCACCAGCTGGACGTCATGCGCGGGGCGGACTGGCTGGTGGACGTCGGGCCGCTGGCCGGTGAGCACGGCGGGCGGGTGCTGCACAGCGGCCCGGTGGAGCAGCTGGCCGAGGTCGCGGAATCGGCGACGGCCCGGTTCCTGTTCGACCGCTCCCCCGTGGTGAAGCGCGAAGTGCGGCCCGGCCGCGGCTGGTTGACGGTCGGTCCGGTCGACCGGCACAACCTGCGCGGGGTGACGGCCGAGTTCCCGCTCGGCGTGTTCACCGCGGTGACCGGGGTGTCGGGCTCGGGCAAGTCCACGCTGGTCGGCGAGATCACGCAGGAGCGGGAGGGGGTGGGCCGTCTGGTCTCGGTCGACCAGAAGCCGATCGGCCGGACCCCGCGCTCCAACCTGGCGACCTACACGGGCCTGTTCGACGTCGTGCGCAAGGTCTTCGCCGGTACCGACGAGGCACGTGAACGCGGTTACGGTGTCGGCCGGTTCTCCTTCAACGTGGCGGGAGGGCGCTGCGAGACCTGCCAGGGCGAGGGGTTCGTCAGCGTCGAGCTGCTCTTCCTGCCGAGCACGTACGCGCCCTGCCCGGACTGCGGCGGGGCCCGCTACAACCCGGCCACCCTCGAAGTGACGTACCGGGAACGGAACATCGCCCAGGTGCTCGACCTCACGGTGGAGTCGGCGGCGGACTTCTTCGCGGACACCCCGGCCGTGGCCCGCAGTCTGGCCACCCTCCTCGACGTCGGTCTCGGCTACCTCCGCCTCGGTCAGCCCGCCACCGAGCTCTCCGGCGGCGAGGCCCAGCGCATCAAGCTCGCGAGCGAACTCCAGCGCGTCCGCCGCGGCCACACCCTGTACCTCCTCGACGAACCCACGACGGGTCTCCACCCGGCCGACGTGGAGGTCCTCATGCGCCAACTCCACGGCCTCGTCGACGCCGGTCACACGGTGATCGTCGTCGAGCACGACATGTCGGTCGTGGCGGACGCGGACTGGGTGATCGACCTGGGGCCGGGCGGCGGGAACGCCGGCGGACGGATCGTGGCGGCGGGGACTCCGGAGCACGTGGCCGGCGTGGAGGGGAGTGCCACGGCCCCCTATCTGGCCAGGGCACTGACGTCGGGCACCTGACTATGGGGTGCCCGACGGTGACCGCCTCCACCGCGTGCCGGCAGGCTCATGGCTGTTGCCCGTCGGGCGGTCGGCCTCGCCGCCGTGGCCGTCGGGGTGCCGGTCGGCGGTGTGCTGCCCGGTCCGCCCGTGGCACGAGCACGACTGCGCCGCCCGGGCCAGTGAGCGGCGGTCGGGGTGGCTGCCCGGGGTGACGGGGTCCACGACCTCCACCTCGGCCATCAGGCCCCGTGCCGACACCACCCGCCACACCGACGTGAGCAGGGAGTCGTCGCCGATGAAGGCGGGGGCCGTACTGGATCCGCCGTCGACAAGGCGGTACCGCAGACTCACCGGCTGGACGGGCACCCCGGCGTCCAGGGCCGCCTGGAACACCGCGCGACGGAAGTGGCCCTGGGCGCGACCGCACCAGGTGCTGCCCTCGGGGAAGACGGCGACCGCGGCGCCCCCGCGCAGCGCGTCGGCGATCCGGGCGACCGTGTCCGGGAGGGCACGCAGCCGGTCCCTCTCGATGAACAGCGCGCCGCTGCGGGCCGTCAGCCATCCCGCCACGGGCCACTGCCGGATCTCGGACTTGGCGAGCATCCGCGCGGGGCGTACCGCGGCGAGCAGCGGGATGTCCAGCCAGGAGATGTGGTTGGCGACCAGGAGCACCCCGCCCGAAGGCGTGGCGGCGCCGGACATGCGGACCCGGACCCCCGAGGCCCGCACCACCGCCCGGCACCACCACCTGACCGCGTCGGCCGGGATCAACCGGCCGACCGGCAGCAACGCGATCCCGGCGAGCAGCACCGAAGTGACCGCGAGGAGCCGCAGCACGGCACGGGGTACGGCCGTGGCGACCCCCGTCCGCTCCACACACGCCCCCGGGGTGCAGGGCGCGCTGGGCAGCCAGACGCTCATCAGGCCGGGGCGAGCGAGAGGAAGTGCCGCAGATAGCGGGCGTTGACCCGGCGCATCGACAGCAGCACGTACATGTCGGCGACCCCGAAGTCCGGGTCGTGGGCGGGCTGACCGCACACCCAGGCGCCGAGGCGGAGGTAGCCGCGCAGCAGCGGGGGCAGCTCGGTGTGGGCGGCGGGCGTCCCCTCGGCCGGCTCCCAGGGCAGCAGGGGCCGTACCCGGAACTCCTCGGGAGCCAGGTACTTGGTGCGCACCCGGTCCCAGGTACCGGCCGCGAGGGCGCCCCCGTCGGCGAGCGGGACCGAGCAGCAGCCGGCCAGCCAGTCGTGGCCGCGGTCCACCATGTAGCGGGCGATCCCGGCCCAGATGAGACCGATGACGGCGCCGTCGCGGTGGTCGGGGTGCACGCAGGAACGGCCGACCTCGACGAGACCCGGGCGGATCGCGTCGAGCGACGCGAGGTCGAACTCGCCCTCCGAGTAGAGGCGTCCGGCCACCGCGGCCCGCTCCGGGGGCAGCAGCCGGTAGGTGCCGACGACCTGGCCGGTCACGGTGTCACGGACGAGCAGGTGGTCGCAGTAGGCGTCGAAGCCGTCCACGTCGAGGCCGGGTTCCGGGGTGGCCAGGAGGGCGCCCATCTCCCCGGCGAACACGTCGTGCCGCAGCCGCTGCGCGGCCCGTACGTCGTCCTCGTCGCGGGCCAGGGTGACGGTGTAGCGGGTGGGGGCGACGCTCTGCGGGGGACGGTCCAGGGTGGAAACGCCGTTCATGGCACTCTCCAGGTCACAGGCGGAGGCGGCGAGCGGTGCCGCTGTCCCTGTTCTCCCGACGCCGGTTGGCGTGTACGTGACGGATGCCGAGAGCGCGGATGTGCGGAGGCTGAACGGCTCGGGCAAGGTGTCCGGGGCCTCCGACTCCGTCGACCGGCCGGTGTCCCGCCGGTGTCCGGAGCAAGGCCGACCTGATCGATGCGGCGTTCTCCACGTGACCTTGGCGGGGCCGGACCTGAGCACCACGTCCGGCCCCGCCCGTCCGCACCTTGTCGGCGAACGTCTCTCAGCGCCTGGCGACCTTCCGGGTCGCCCGCAGCCATTCCTTGTTCATGCTGGTGATGGAGACCAGCGGAATCCCCTTGGGACAGGCCGTCGCGCACTCACCCGCCAACGTGCAGCCGCCGAAGCCCTCCTCGTCCATCTGCTCCACCATGTCGAGAACCCTGGTCTCCCGCTCCGGTGCCCCCTGCGGCAGCACGTTCAGGTGGTTCACCTTCGCCGAGGTGAACAACATGGCCGCCCCGTTGGGACATGCGGCGACACACGCCCCGCAGCCGATGCACTCGGCGTGCTCGAAGGCGAGGTCGGCGTCGGGCTTGGGTACCGGCGTGGCATGCGCTTCCGGAGCCGCCCCGGTGGGCGCGGTGATGTATCCCCCGGCCTGGATGATCCGGTCGAAGGCCGACCGGTCCACGACCAGGTCCTTGATCACCGGGAACGCGGACGCCCGCCACGGCTCCACGTCGATCGTGTCGCCGTCCGAGAAGGACCGCATGTGCAGCTGGCAGGTGGTCGTCCGCTCGGGTCCGTGGGCGTCGCCGTTGATGACGAGCGAGCACGCGCCGCAGATGCCCTCACGGCAGTCGTGGTCGAAGGCCACCGGATCCTCACCGCGCAGGATGAGCTCCTCGTTGAGGGTGTCCAGCATCTCCAGGAAGGACATGTCGGACGAGATGCCGTCCACCTCGTACGTGGACATCGCGCCGTCGGCGTCGGCGTTCTTCTGTCGCCAGACGCGCAGGGTGAGCTTCATGCGTAGCTCCGCTGAGTGGGGTGGACGTACTCGAAGACCAGGTCTTCCTTGTGCAGGACGGGAGCCTCGCCGGTGCCGGTGAACTCCCAGGCCGCCGCGTAGGCGAACTCGTCGTCCCGGCGGGCGGCTTCACCCTCGGGTGTCTGGGACTCCTCGCGGAAGTGACCGCCGCAGGACTCGGCGCGGTGCAGTGCGTCGAGGCACATCAGCTCGGCGAGCTCGAGGTAGTCGACGACGCGATTCGCCTTCTCCAGCGACTGGTTGAACTCCTCGCCGGTGCCCGGGACCTTGATCCGCCGCCAGAACTCCTCGCGGATCTGCGGGATGCGCTCCAGCGCCTTGCGCAGGCCGGAGTCGGTGCGCGCCATCCCGCAGAACTCCCACATGAGTTCACCGACCTCGCGGTGGAAGGAGTCCGGGGTGCGGTCGCCGTCGACGGCCAGAAGTAGGTTGAGCCGGTCCTCGGTCTCCGCCAGCACCTCCTGCACGGCGGGGTGTTCACCGGTCACCGCGTCCTGGTGCGGGTTGCGGGCGAGGTAGTCGTTGATGGTCGCCGGCAGCACGAAGTAGCCGTCGGCCAGGCCCTGCATCAGCGCGGAGGCGCCGAGGCGGTTGGCCCCGTGGTCGGAGAAGTTCGCCTCGCCGATCGCGAACAGGCCGGGGATCGTGGTCTGGAGGTCGTAGTCGACCCACAGTCCGCCCATCGTGTAGTGCACGGCGGGGTAGATCCGCATCGGCACCTCGTACGGGTCCTCGTCGGTGATCCGCTGGTACATGTCGAAGAGGTTGCCGTACTTCGCCGCCACGGCCTCCCGGCCCATGCGCCGGATGGCGTCGGCGAAGTCGAGGTACACGCCCTGTCCGCCCGGCCCGACCCCCCTGCCCTCGTCGCAGACGTTCTTCGCGGCGCGGGAGGCGATGTCGCGCGGGACCAGGTTGCCGAAGGACGGGTAGATGCGCTCCAGGTAGTAGTCGCGCTCGTCCTCGGGAATCCGGTTCGGCGCACGGGTGTCGCCCTTGGCCTTCGGCACCCAGATCCGGCCGTCGTTGCGCAGCGACTCGCTCATCAGCGTGAGCTTGGACTGGTGGTCGCCGGTGCGCGGGATGCAGGTCGGATGGATCTGGGTGAAGCAGGGGTTGGCGAAGTGGGCGCCGCGCCGGTGGGCCCGCCAGATGGCCGTCGCGTTGGAGTTCATCGCGTTCGTCGACAGGTAGAAGACGTTGCCGTAGCCGCCGGAGGCCAGCACCACCGCGTCCGCGAAGTAGGTGTCGATGCGACCGGTGACGAGGTCCCGGGCCACGATCCCGCGGGCCCGGCCGTCGACGACGATCAGGTCGAGCATCTCGGTGCGCGGGTGCATCTCGATGTTCCCGGCGGCGATCTGCCTCGACAGCGCCTGATACGCCCCCAGCAGGAGCTGCTGGCCCGTCTGACCGCGGGCGTAGAAGGTCCGGGATACCTGGACGCCGCCGAAGGAACGGGTGTCCAGCAGACCGCCGTACTCCCGCGCGAAGGGCACGCCCTGCGCCACGCACTGGTCGATGATCTCCACCGAGATCTGCGCCAGGCGGTGGACGTTGGACTCCCGCGCCCGGAAGTCGCCGCCCTTGACGGTGTCGTAGAACAGCCGGTGGATCGAGTCGCCGTCGTTGCGGTAGTTCTTGGCCGCGTTGATGCCGCCCTGCGCGGCGATGGAGTGGGCGCGGCGCGGGGAGTCCTGGTAGCAGAACTGGACGACGTGGTAGCCCTGTTCGGCGAGGGTCGCGCCCGCGGAGCCGCCCGCGAGGCCGGTGCCGACGACGATCACCGTGTGCTTGCGGCGGTTGGCGGGGTTGACGAGCTTGGCCTCGAAACGGCGCTTGTCCCAGCGCTCGGCCACCGGACCTGCCGGAGCCCTGGTGTCGGCTACCGGTTCGCCGGTCGCGTAGTCGGTGTACGTCATGTTCAGCTCACCACTCCGGTCATGACACCCACGGGCACGGCGATGAAGCCGGCCGTGAGCAGCAGTGCGAGGACATTGGCGACGGCCTTGAGGGCACGGTCGCGGGTGCGGCTGCCGACGCCGAGGGTCTGCGCGGCACTCCAGAAGCCGTGCCGGACGTGCAGGCCGAGGGCGAGCATCGCGACGATGTAGATGACGTTGCCGTACCAGGTGGAGAAGGTGTCCACGACGTTCTGGTACGGGTGGCCCTCCTGGAAGCCGCCGGAGTGCACGGTGCCGGTCGTCAGGTCGAGGATGTGCCACACGATGAACAGGCCGAGGATGGTCCCGCCCCAGCGCATGGTGCGTGTCGCGTAGCTCGCCCGCGGCTTCTTGTGGACGTACTTGCCGGGCCGGGCCCTGATGTCGCGGCGGCTGAGCTGGTAGGCCGAGACGGCGTGCGCGACGACGGCGACGACCAGGACGATCCGGATGAGCCAGAGCGTCCACTCGTAGTGCATGAACGGTTCCCCGACCGTGCGCAGCCAGTGCGCGTAGTGGTTGAACTCGCCCGCCCCGAAGAAGATCTTCAGGTTGCCGATCATGTGAACGACCAGGTAGAGCAGCATGATCAGGCCGCTGACGGCCATCACGGTCTTCTTGCCGACGGAGCTGTCCCACACGGTGCGTGCCATGGACGGCCGTCGGTCCGTCCGCGTTGCCAGAGCCATGGGTCAAGACGCTAGAGCCGAACGAGCCGATCGGTCCAAGACATGGTCCGGCTTGATTCCATAGAGAGCGACTATCGTAAGGGGATGCAGTTCCAGCAGCTCCAGTACTTCGTGGCGGTCGCCGAGACCCGGCACTTCACCCGCGCCGCCGACCTCGTCCATGTGGCGCAGCCGTCCCTGTCCCAGCAGATCAAGGCCCTTGAGCGGGAGCTCGGGGCCGACCTCTTCCTGCGGGCGCGCGGCAACATCGCCCTCACCGACGCGGGCGAGGCCCTGCTGCCGCTGGCCCGCCGCATCCTGGCCGACGCCGACACCGCCCGGCACGAGGTGCAGGAGCTGGTGCAGCTGCGCAGCGGCCGGGTCCGGCTCGGCGCGACCCCGAGCCTGTGCACCGGTCTGCTGCCGGACGTGCTGCGCGCCTTCCACGACCGCTATCCCGGCATCCGGCTGATGATCGAGGAGGGCGGCTCCCACGATCTCGTACGGCTGCTCGCGCGCGGCGCCCTCGACCTGGCCCTGGTGGTCCTCCCGCTGCCGTCGCCGTCCCCGGCGCTGACGACGGTGGAGCTGCTGCACGAGGACCTGGTCGTCGTGTCCTCGCCGGAGGCACCGGCCCCGGGTGGCCCGGGACGCCGTACCGTGCGCGTCGCCGACCTGGAGAGCGAGCCCCTGGTGATGTTCCGGCACGGCTACGACCTGCGCGAACTGACCGTGGCCGCATGCCGCGCCGAGGGCTTCGAGCCGGACTTCGCGGTGGAGGGCGGGGAGATGGACGCGGTACTGGGCTTCGTTCGGGCGGGCCTGGGCGTGGCCGTCGTACCGCGCATGGTCGCCACCCGCTCGGGGCGGGGGCTGCGGGTCACCCCGCTCGCCCGGCCCGGCCTGCGCCGGACGATCGCGCTGGCCCACCGCAGCGATGTGGCTCCGCCGCGGGCGGCACGGGAGTTGCAGCGGATGCTCCTGGAGCGGTGAGCGGTCGTAGCATGGGGTTTTCTCAGACGGGGTGGGCGGGGATGAAGCGGCAGATCGTTGCGGTGGGCGCGGCACTGCTGGTGCTGGTGGGGTGTGCGGGGAACACCTCGTCCGGCGGACCGAAGGGCCCGGCGGTCGCCTCGCCGTCCGGTGACTCCGGGCCGACGGTGGAGACGACCTCGAGGTCCGTCTCCGGCCCGTGGCGCGCGTGGACGGCGTCCCTCTCCAGCCGGGAGGCCCACGGCAGTTGCGGCTCGACGGCGCACCAGGTGGTGTGCGCGACGAACTCCGGCGGATTCGTGGGGCGTTCGCGGGCCGACGGCCGTATCACCTGGACCGTGCCCGCGGGCGACCACGGCAAGAGCGCCGGACTGGTCGTCGACGCGGCCGACGAACGGGCCGTGACCGGGGTCGCGGGCAGGCTCCGCGCGGCGAACCTGCGGACGGGCGCGCAGGCGTGGACCCATCAACTGCGCACCGGTCGCACCTACTTGGCTCTCGGCGCTGCCGACGGGATCGTCTACGCTCTCGACGCACCGGATCCCTTCACCGGCACCGCCGCCCTCGACGCCGTTCGCGCATCCGACGGCACGCCCCTCTGGCACCGGACCGTCGCCTGGAGCACGGGCGAACCCCTGGCCGCCTTCCGGGGCCGCGTCTACACGGCCGACGGCACCCGGGTCACCGCCCGGGACGCCCGCACCGGCGACACCGTGGCGACCAGCCCCACGGGCGTCGAGTGCCCGCATCTCGTCACCGGCGGCCACTACCTGGTCTGCACCGGCAGCCCGTTCTCCGCCGGGGACACCTTCCCGCCCATGCGGCGCCTGGATCCGGCGACGCTGAGGCCGCTGCCGACCCCGAGGAACACGATCGACAAGCCCGTACGCGGGGTGATCTCCGACGACGGGGTCCTGGTGCTGTACGAGGCCGGCGCTGAGGACACGAGCGCGGGCAACTGGTTCGCGTACGACCTCGAGAACGACCGCAAGCTGTGGAGCACGTACGCCACCGAGGCGGACGCCGCCGTGGCAGGCGGCCGGTTCGTGACCTTCACCCCCGTCAACGACCGCACCAGGCGGGGCCGCGTGCTCACGATCGACCTGCACGCCGGTCCGCACGGGACCGGAACCGCAGCGCCCCGCATGTCCGCGGCGTACTCGCAGACCAGAGGCGGCGAACACCCCGTCTTCGTCGCGCCGGGCAGGGACACGGGCCACATCGTCGTCATGGCCCGTACCCACGGTTCCCTGCGCTCGCTGCCGCTGCCCTAGGAACGGAGCGGGGCTCAGCCCGTCGCGTCCACCAGCGCCAGCTCGTGCAGCCGCTCCGGCGGGCCCGGGCGGGCGTAGTACCAGCCCTGGGCCGTGTCGCAGCCCAGTATCCGCAACTGCTCGGCCTGGGCCCCGGTTTCGACCCCCTCGACCGTCACCGCGAGGTTCAGGCCGTGGGCGAGCGAAACGATACCCTCGACGATCTTGAGGTCGACGGGATCGGCGGGGAACTGCTGCATGCTCTGGGTGAAGGAGCGGTCCAGCTTCAGAACGCTGACCGGGAGGCGGCGCAGGTTCGCCAGGTTCGAGTAGCCGGTGCCGAAGTCGTCCAGGGCGATGTCGACGCCCATCTCGGCGAGCCGGCGCAGCGGCTTGAGGAGGTCGTCGTCGGCGCCGATGAGGGCCGACTCCGTGACTTCGAGGCAGAGGGCGTCCGGCTCGACGCCGGCGCGCTCCAGGATGTCGACGGTGTCCTGGACGAGGCCGGGGTGGGTGAGCTGGCACGGCGAGAGGTTGACGTTGATCCTCAGGGGGCCGTTCTCCCCGTACCGTTCTCGCCATTCACGGGCTTGGCGTACCGACTGCTCCAGGACCCAGCGGCCGAGCGGCACGATCAGCCCGGTGTGCTCGGCGAGCGGGATGAACCGGTCCGGGCCGAGCACCCCGTGCTGCGGATGCAGCCAGCGCACCAGCGCCTCGGCGCCCCGCACACTGCCGTCGCCGAGGTGGACCAGCGGCTGGTACTCGATGAAGAACTCGCCGCGGTCCAGGGCCGCGGGCAGCGCCGTGGTCAGCCCGTGCCGGGTGATGGCACGGGCGTCGGCCTCCGGGTCGGCCAGCTCGAAGCGGTTGCCGCCCGCCGACTTGGCCCGGTACATGGTGATGTCGGCGCTGCGCAGGACCTCCGCCGGACCCCGCTCGCCCGTGGGGCCCTCGACGATGCCGATGCTGCCGCGCACGGTCAGCTCACGGCCGTCGATACGGACCGGTGCGAGCAGCACGTTCATGATGCGCGCCGCGAGGTCGTCGACCTCGCTCTCGGTGTCGGGCCCGGTGGTCAGCGCCACGAACTCGTCACCGCCGAGCCGGGCCACCATCTCGCCCGGGGCGGTCGCACAGGACTGGAGCCGGTCGGCGACCTCGACGAGCAGCCGGTCGCCGGCCGCGTGGCCGAGGCTGTCGTTGATGGTCTTGAAGCCGTCGAGGTCGAGGTAGCACAGGCCGAACCGCTGGCCCTCGCCCGCGTTCAGCGCCTTCTCCAGGCGCTCGAAGAACAGCGTGCGGTTGGGCAGTCCGGTGAGCGCGTCGTGCGTGGCCTCGTAGCGCAGCCGGAGATTGAGCAGCCGGCGCTCGGTGGTGTCCTCCATGAGGGCGAGCTGGTACTGCGGGACGCCGTCGGCGTCGCGCAGCAGGGAGACCGTCAGGTTGGTCCACAGGACCGTTCCGTCCGGACGGTAGAAGGCCTTTTCGAGGTGGTAGTGCTCGCGGTCACCGCGGACGAGTTCGTCGTAGAGCGTCCAGGTCTGGGGGGCGTCCTCGGGGTGGATCCACTCCTGGACCCGGCGGCCGCGCATCGTCTGGTCGGAGACTCCGAACATGCGCAGCAGCGCGCCGTTGACCTGGAGGACGTTGCCGTCCAGGTCGGCGATGCCGATCCCTATGGCCGCGCCCTCGAACACCGCGCGGAACCGGGCCTCGGTCGCGTGCAGCGCCTGCGCCACCACGCCCTGCGCCTCGAGGGCGGCCTTCGCGATGGCCTCCTGCTCGGCCAGCGTCCGCTCCCGCAGCGCCTGCGCGAACCCGGCGGCCATGGCGTGCTGGAGGCGTGCGGAACGCGACCGCAGGTCCTCGCGGTCGCCGTCTCCGCCGCAGTACAGCACCAGATACGCGTCGACGCAGTCCAGGGAGCGGGTCAGCGCGTCCGGATCCGTGCAGTGCGCGTCGACGAGGGCGGCGCCGACCGCCCGGCCCGCGTCGGTGTCGACGACCCTGGCCGCGAGCGCCTCGCTCAACCGGCGGGCCAGCGGCAGCAGTTGTTCCTCGAACTCCGGCCGGGTCGCGGACGTCGACGTCACCGGGAACACGGCCCGGCTCCAGATCGTCGCGAACCGGCGCAGTCTGTCCTCCGGCCCGTCCGGCTCGGCGATCACGCGGTACGCCCCACGCCGGCGAACCCGGAGAAGGCCCACGGATCCTCGTCGTCGGGGTTCCAGGTCGCCGACTCGGGCCGCCACCGCGGCGGCGACACCAGTCCCGGTTCCACCATGTCGTACCCCTCGAAGAACCGCGCGATCTCGTCGCGCGAGCGCATGATCAGCGGGTTGCGGATGTCCTTGTACACGTCCACCGCCCCCTCGGTCCGCTCCTGCGGAAGCGGCATTCCCTCGTACGACGCGTGCGTGAGCACCAGCAGGCTGCCGGGCGCGAGTGCGTCGCGCAGCTGCGCCACCGCTCCGTAGGGGTCGTCCGCGTCTTCCACGAAGTGCAGTATGGCAACGAGAAGCAGTGCCACCGGCCGGTTCAGGTCGATCAGGCGCTGAACCTCGGGGCTGGCGAGGATCTCGCGGGGCTTGCGAAGGTCGGCGGCGACGACTCCCGCGTCCGCGTTGCCCTCCAGGACGGCCTGGCTGTGCGCGACGGCCACCGGGTCGTGGTCGACGTAGACGACACGGGCGCCGGCGCGGGCGCTCTGGGCGACCTCGTGGACGTTGCCGAAGGTCGGGATGCCGGAGCCGATGTCCAGGAACTGGGAGATGCCCTCCTCGGCGGCGAACCGCACCGCCCGCCGCAGGAAGGCCCGGTTGGCCTGCATGGTCTTCGGCAGCCCCGGTGCGAACTCCATGGCCCTGCGGGCCGCCTCGCGGTCGGCCTCGAAGTTGTGCGAACCGCCCAGGTAGAAGTCGTAGATACGCGAGACACTCGGCACCGAGATGTCGATGCTCCGGGGAGCCCAGGCGGGACGCTCCATGTATCTCTCCAAGGCGTAGACGATCCGGTGTTCGAGCTGAGGCTACTGATCGGCCGCCAATGGAGCGAGCGGAAACGGAAATTGACCGTCCGTTCCCGGTCACTGCCTGCGGCACGTGCCGCCGCGCAACTCTGTGAACTCCCTACGAAAAGTAGGCGCCGCACTCCGGAGAGTTCCGGAGCGGGCGCCGACTCGCGGGGAGTTGGGGGGAATCACGGCAAACCGGCCCGCCCCCTCCGTGCGGCGCGGAGGGGGCGGGCCGGTGGTTCGGGCGGGACCGCCGTCACTTGTCGGAGACGCCGACCATGTCTCCGTTGGGACGGACGGCGTACCAGGTGCCGCCGACGCCCTGGCCGTTGGTGTCGCCGGGCTGCTTGTCGGCCGCGAAGGTGTAGATGGGCGAGCAGTTGACCGTCTGCTGCTTGACGCCGTCGGAGCGGGTGAAGCTCATCAGGCCCTTCTTCTGGACGTCCTTGGTGTCGTTCGCCGACACCGGCCCCACGACCGGCCACTTCTCCAGGCAGGCACCGAGGCAGTTGGAGACCGGCTCGGGCCAGGCCTTGTCCTTGGCGAAGCGGTAGACCGTCATGCCGTTCTTGTCGACGACGATCTCACCCAGGTTGGGGTCGTTGCGCGTGGACAGTCCGGGCAGACTGGCGACCGACGCCTTCTTGCCCGTGGGCGCCAGCGCGTACCACTTGCCGCCCACGCCCTGGCCGGTCAGATCGCCGGCCTTGGTGTCCTTCGCATAGCGGTAGGCCGGCCAGCCGGCGATGGTCAGCTGCTTACTGCCGTCGGCCCGGGTCACCTCACCGAGCAGCGCCTTGTCGATACCGGCGCCGGCCGAGGCGTCGTTCGCGGGTACCGGCGGCCAGGCGGTCGCGCAGTCGCCGTTGCAGTTCGACTTCGGCGGCTCGGCGGTGTCCTCGTCGAAGCGGTAGAGGCTGTGACCGGCACTGTCGGTCAGCACGTCGCCGAGTTCGGCGTTCGCGGAGACCTCGAGCTTGCCGGCCGAGGCCGACTGGGCACCCAGGTTGCCCTGGCCACCGCCCACGGTCGAGCTGGGGCTCGGGCTGGTACCGGTACCGATACCGGAGCCGACACCGCCGTAACCGCCCGCCGCCGCCGTGGCACCGACGTTCTGGCTGCCCACCGACGACGTGCCGCCTTCCTGACCGCACGCCGTCGTCAGCACCAGCACCGCCGCGGCGCCTGCCACGAGTGAGGCGTTCCGCCAGGAGGTCTTCATCGTCAACTCCCCATAATTAAAAAGGGTGTTGCAGCGCCCTGCTGCGCCGCCGCACGACCATGGGTACGCACCGGAGCAGGGGTTGTGTTCAACCGTCCCGAATATTTCTTTTCGGAAGCTGTGACCACACCCGCCTCAGACCGCACAGCTGTACCCCCCACCGGACGGACGCGCGCCCGGAATTCAAACATCGGGCGACCCCTTGTCCCTCCTTCGGGCCAATCTCTTCGCGCCCGCGCGTGTGAGGGCGTGGCAGGCCTCATGATCTCCGTCGTGCATCGACCCGAATCACCCCAATCCGCCTCCGCCATACGGGTGTTGGCCCTGCTGACGTTGACGTGGGCGCTCATCGGTCCCACGGCCGGGGTGGCCGAGGCGGATGCCTGCGCCTACGCCTCTGCCGGCCCCGACGGCGCGCAGGCGGTGGCGGTCGCCGGCAGTCCCACCTGGCCCACCTTCCCGCCGTGCCCGAAGCCCGAGCCGCCACCCCCGCCCACTCCCACTCCGACACCCCCCGAGCCTCCGTGTACGCCGACTCCCCCTCCCGACCCCACGCCGACACCGACGGTGAAGCCGCCGAAGCCGGCACCGACCCCCGAGCCCCCGGAGCCACCGGCTCCCCCGCCGCCCGCGCCGGCACCGCAACCGGCCGCCCCGCGGCCGCGCCCCACACCGCCCCCCGCACCCACCCCGACACCGGCCCCCACCCCGACCCCGACGCGGAAGCCGCCGCCCAGGCCGGCCCCGGCCCCCTCCGCGAGCCCGGTGACCTACCCGGCCTACCACCACGCGAAGGCGCCCGACCGGCGCACGCACAGCACGACCTCGCCCGTGATCTACGTCCTGCTCATCACCGCGCCCGCGGTGGTCGCCGTGGCCGCCCTGCGGCCCCGCTAGTGCCGATCCTGGAGGCACCCCTTGCCGGAATGGCTTGTTCTCATCCTCGCGATGCTGGCCGCGTGCGCCGTGGTGGTCGCCATCACGCTCATCCGCCACAAGGCGGCGCCCGTGGACGAGGATCCCAGCGAGACCCCCGACGTCATCGAGTACATGACGATGTGGATCGGGGTGGTGTACGCCATCGTCCTGGGTCTGGCCATCGCGGGCGTGTGGGAGGCCCGCAGCGCAGCCCAGGACCACGTCCAGGCGGAGGCCCAGGCGCTGCACGAGATCTCGGAGCGGGTCCAGGTCTATCCGGCCGGCACCCGTGACCGCATTCGGAACGATGTCAACGCCTATGTCGGACACGTCGTCACCACCGAGTGGAAGGAGATGGCCGACCACCGCCGCATGACGGCGCGCGGCACCGAACTCCTCGACCGGATGCGCACGGACGTCACCTCCTACCAGCCGAGGACCGACTTCGAGGCGCAGGCCTACCAGCCGCTCGTGGACCAGGTGGCGGCCGTGGACCAGGCCCGCAACGCCCGTGCCGACTCGGTCGAGCCCACCATGCCCGGGGTGGTGTGGTTCGGTCTGCTGGGCGGCGGTGTCGTCACCATCGGCATGGTCTTCGCGCTGCAGATCCGGCGTACGACACGCGAGCTGATCCTGGCCGGCCTGTTCTCCGCTCTGATCGCCTTCCTGCTCTTCCTGATCTGGGACTTCGACGCCCCCTACAGCCGTGGCATCACGGCGTCGGCGGAGCCGTTCTTCGCCCTCTTCCCGGGCATCAAGGGCTGACGGCGTCCCACCGCGGGCACATCCGGGGACGTCCGGCGTCCGACACACCGTCGGCGTCCCCCGACCGGCCCACACGCGTGCCCCATTCGGAGCGACAGCGATCGCGCGGACGTACACCTGTTCCTAGCGTTTCGGTCATCGAGGTGCATTTCTGACCAAGGCGGAAAAGGTCCGCAGCTGCTCCTCGGGGACCGGAGGAACCACCATGCGCGCGATACGCGTCGCTTCGGCCGCACTGCTGGGCGCGACCGCCCTGTCCTTCGCCGCACCGGCCGCCGTGGCGAAGGCCGACACCAGCATCACGCCCTTCGGCTTCAGCGTCCTGCCCTCGACCATCGCCGCGGGCGGACAGGTGGCGCTCCTGCTGGAACGGAACCACGGCGGCTGCAGGGGTTCGGCGACCGTCACCTCGGACGTCCTCGACACGGTCGTCATCCCGCCGCACAAGAGCTACGCGACGGCCATCGTCGACTGGGACGCCAGACCCGGTTCGGTGTACCGGGTGACGTTCACCTGCGACGGCGTGAGCGGGTCCACGCGTGTGACCATCGCCGGCGGCCGCCCGGACGGTCCCACACCGGTGCCGCTCCATCCCGACCACGGTGTGCAGGCCGGTGAGGGCGGCAGCAGCATCGCCGGGTTCGACCTCAAGGAGCTCGGGATGGGCGCCGCGCTGATCACGGGGTCGATCGGAGCGGCGTACTACTTCTCCCGTCGTCGCCCCGGCGAGGACGACGCGTGACGGCTCCGCCGGGCGCGCAGACCTCCGCCCCGGTCGTTCCTCTCGGAATCCGGGGCGAAGGCCTGTGCCACGTGCGGTCGGACGTCTCCGAAGGGGCGGAGATCAGATGTGCTTCTCGGACCGCCGGCGCATCCAGAACACGCCGCCGCCGACGACGGCCAGGGCCACGAGGCCGCCGCCGATGGCCATGTCGGTCGGGGTGGCCCCGGTGGAGCTGCTGCCGCCGAGGCCACCGCGGACTCCGCCGATGACGGTGAAGGCCGTGGGGTTGATCACGGTGCCGTTGCCGCAGACGACGCTGATGCTGTGCGATCCCGTGGACGCGTTCCGATTGACCGTGGCGCGCCCCGTCGCCAGGTTGTTGCCCCCCGTCCTCAGCCTGATCGTCCGGAACGCGTCCGAGCTCGCGGTGGCGTTGCCGGTGCAGTTGTTGACGGTGATGGTCAGTTGTCCGCCCCGGGCGATGACATTGGGCAGGGCGACGACATTGCTGGGGCTCAGGTTCATGCCGTCCCGCGCGACGGCCGCCGGGGCGGCGAGTCCGAGCACGGCGACCGCGGCGCCGGCGGCTGCCAGGGCACGAGTAGTACGCATGTGAATCCTCCGCGGGAGACGCCCCGGGAACGGTCCCCGGTGGATCGGCGAGAAAACGCCTCCCAGAATGACCCTCAGATGCCGTGCGCAAGCCCGCATTTCGGCATTGGGCCGTACTGGTGAGAGGACACGCCGAACGAAAAGCGCACAATCGGATATCTCCGCAGGTCACGGGCCGTCAGAAAATTCCTGCTCACGGCAACTCGGATGGCGCACCACCCGCGTCCCGGCGCCACCCGTTCGCCGCCGACCCGTCGCCGGTTCCGCGCGCGGGACTTAGCGTTCTCGTATGCGCGAATGACGTGGCGACGGCCGCGTCGAGAGGGGAAGTCAATGTCTGCGTCCGAGCTGGCCGGGCTGGCCGAAGAGGAGGAGCAGCGGAAGAAGCGCGCTCCCTGGGGCGTGATAGCGCTTGTTCTGCTGACCGGTCTGGCGCTCATTCGGAACGGTTCCGGGGAGTTCGACGTCGGCCCGCCGCAGCCCGCGTCGGCGGCCGCGGCGGACAGCCGGGTGCACGGCTCCGCCTTCGGCAACGCCCCCGCTCCCCTGCCGTACGCCGCGCCCGACCGGGTCTCCATCCCGACGATCCGGGTCGACGCGCCGATGGTGCCGGTCGGCCTGGACTCGGACGGCTGGGTCGGCGCGCCGCCGCCGGAGGACCCGAATCTGGCCGGCTGGTTCACCGGCGCGGTCTCCCCCGGCGAGAAGGGCACCGCGGTCGTCGTCGGCCATGTCGACAACAAACAGGGCCCCGCCGTGTTCTACGGACTCGGGGCCCTGAAGAAGGGAAATCGCGTCGAGATCAGGCGCAAGGACGGAAAGACGGCAGTCTTCGAGATCTACGGCATCGAGGTCTTCGAGAAGAACAATTTCCCCGGAGACCGTGTCTACGGCTCCAAGGGAACCCCCGAATTGCGGGTCATCACCTGCGGGGGCGGATTTTCCAAGAACAACGGCTACGACGGAAACGTCGTCGCCTTCGCCCGCCTGGTCGAGGTTCGCTGAGAGTTCCCCGACCAGGCGGGCGCGATCCGGCTATACGTATTGCCGTCGCGGGACGGTGAGGTGATAGCCGGAATCGATGAGCTGCGGCAGATAGGCGCGCAGCGCCCGGACACTCTGGGAGCGGTCGCCCCCGGCGTCGTGCGAGAGCACCACGACGCCGGGGGCGGCGCCGTGCTCCACCGCGCCCACGATGCGGCGGGTGCCCGGGGTGGTCCAGTCGAGGGTGTCGACGCTCCAGGCGAGGGGTTCCATGCCGAGCTCGGCGCCGAGCTGGAAGGCGGCGCGGTTCCAGGCACCGTAGGGGGCACGGAACCATTCGGGCCGCTCGCCGTAGGCGTCCTCGATGACGTCGCAGGTGCGTTCCATCTCGGAGCGGATGCGGGAGCGGGTGAGCCGGGTGAGCAGGGGGTGGGACCAGGTGTGGTTGCCGACGACGTGTCCCTCGTCGGACATCCGGGCCAGCAGGTCCTGGTTGTCGACCGCCATCTCCCCGCACACGAAGAACATCGCCCGTACGTCGTGCTCGGCCAGCGTGTCCAGGATGTGCGGGGTGTAGCGGGGGTCGGGTCCGTCGTCGAAGGTCAGCACCATGGTCCTGCCGCGTCCGGAGACCTTCAGCAACGGCTCGTGGCGCACCGGCGTCTTGCGGTGGGTGGTGTGCGGCGGGCCGTATCCGGTCAGGGGCTGGAGCCGGTAGGCCGAGGACTTGACCGCGCGGTGGGCCGGTGGTGGGCCGGCGGCGGGGAGCGCCGGCCCGACCCGCTCCTCGCCGGTGACCGCCGCGAGCACTCCGGCCGTGCCGGCGGCCCCGACCGCGGCGGCGCCCGCCAGCAGGGCGCGACGCCGGGTGAGCACCGCCGCCGTCGACGACAGCCGTGTGAGCAACTGATCCTTCGTCATGACTCATCAGTCGCCCGGCGGGGCTCCGACGCACCTCAGCAACACCGGTGTGGCGGCACGAATACACCCGCCCGGCTCAGCGAGGACGTACGCGGCGGCATGGCGGAACGTCAGGCCGACGCCGTACGAGGGCAGTCGGCTTGGGCCCGGCCTCGTCCCCTCCGTCGAGGCCGGGCGCCGAGGGCGGCGGCGGGCTTCGGGTGCGACCCGCTCGCGGCCCGCCCTTCGGGTGCCCCCTCTGCCGAAAACTTGCGCACTCATGTCGACAGGTCCCCGTGTGCCGCCCGGACCTGCGGCTTCCGATAACCTCACAGCCGTGACGGAACAGCATGCGCACCAGTTCGAGCGAGGCACGGACGGGCCCAAGGTCATCGTCGTCGGCGTGGACGGCTCCGACTCCTCGCTCCGCGCCGCGGCATACGCCGGCGGTCTGGCCCGGCGGCAGCACGCGCTGCTCGCCGTCGTGTACGTCCAGCCGGTGATCGCCTCGGGTGCCGCGCTCGGCGCGCCGGTCGCCGAGACGACCGACGAGATCGCCGAGGACCTGGTCGCCCAGATCCGGCACGCGACCGAGCAGAACAAGGGGATATTCGATGTGCGCTGGGAGTTCCACACCTTCCGCGGCGACCCCTACAGCGGGCTGACGAAGGCGGCGGACGAGCTCAAGGCCGACGCGGTCGTCGTCGGGGCCTCGGAGCAGGCCGGCCACCGGATCGTCGGTTCCGTCGCGGTGCGGCTGGTCAAGGCGGGGCGCTGGCCGGTGACCGTGGTGCCGTAAGCCCGTTCGGGATCGGGCGAGCGCCTCCTCGCGCGGCCGGTCCGGTACCCGGCGCCGACAGGGCGTCAGAGCGAGCGCAGGAAGTCCAGCACGATCGCGTTGAACTCTTCGGGCCTCTCCAGGTTCGGGAAGTGCGAGGTGCCCTCCACCAGGACCGAGCGGCCGTTGCGGACGGTGCCGGCGAAGAGTTCCGCGTCGGCGAGCAGGTCGGGTGAGTCGAGCGTGCCGTTGACGGTGAGCACCGGCACGTCGATCTTCGGGACCCGGGACCAGGTGTCGGTCATGGGTACGTGCCAGTTCCGTTCGCCCGGTGTGTGCTTGGCGACGGTGTGCAGGGCCATCTCGCGCAGGTGGTCCAGGATGCGCGGGTCGACCTCGTCGGCCTCGCGGAAGGGGCCCGCGACGGACTTGAGGAACACCTTCAGCCAGCCGTCGATGTCACCCGAGTACAGGGTCCGCTGAGACTCCGCCACGATCTGTCGGGTCACCTCGTGGGTGTACTCGAAGTCGCTGACCGAGGCCCCGCTCAGCACGATCCCCCGGACCAGTTCCGGATACTCGAGCGCCGTGTCACCGGCGATGGCCCCACCCATCGAGACGCCGACCAGGACCGCGGGGCCCGCGTCGAGGTGGCGCAGCAGGTCGGCGAGGTCGTCGGCCCAGCGGAAGGGCTTGGTGGCGTTGGCGGTCCAGCCGTGGCCGCGGACGTCCACGGCGATGACGCGGTGCTCGGCGGCGAGGACCGGTGTCTGGGCCTCGAAGAGGCGGTGGTCGACGTAGCCGGAGTGCAGCAGGACGACGGGATCCCCGGTTCCGGTGTCGAGATAGGCGATGTCCCCGTCGGCAGACGCGAAGAAGCTCAGTTCCGAAGCAGCTGTCATGACAACCAAGGTGTCATGGACGGGGAACTTTGACAACCTGGTTGTCATAATGAACCGGTGCATGATGAGCGGGTGAACGACATCGACGAACCACTGCCGCCCGACGATCTCGGCCACCGGGTCAGCGAGGTGTTCGACCTCGTCGGCGCGCTCTACCGACGCGGCCTGCGCAAACTGGAGCAGGACGAGGCGGTCGGCGGGGTGTCCGTCGGCGTGCGTTCCGTCCTCGTACTGCTGCACAGGTACGGGCCCATGACGGTTCCCCAGATGGGTCGGCTCATGGCGCTCACCCGGCAGTTCGTGCAGCGCATGGCCAACGACGCGATGGAGCGGGGCTGGGCGGAGGCCACGCCCAACCCCGCCCACCAGCGGTCCTACCTGATCCGGATCACGGACGAGGGCGTGGCCGTCATCACCGCGATCCTCGCCCGCGAGCACGCCCTGAACCGGCAGGTCGGCGGCGGCGAGCTGACCGAAGCCGAACTCCGGGCGTGCGTACGGGTGCTGAAGGAGATGCTGCGGACCTTCGACCACGTGGACGTGGACTGACCTACTGCCCCATCGCCAGCCCGTCCTCGGCCGCGCCCCGGCTCAGCACCACCTCCCGGATCCGGTCGCGGACGCCCTCGAGATCGGCGCCCTGCGCGATCGCCTGGTTGAGGTTCACCACCCGGCCGGCGTCCACGTCGAACATCTGCGGTACGAACTCCGCCTTCGTGACCCGCCAGCGCCCACCCGGCCGGGCGGGCGGGGCGAAGGTGAAGCGGCCGAGGGTGGACTGGTTGCCGCGCGGGTCCTGCGCGCCCTCGTTGTTGAACATCTCACCGGCGATCTGGTCGCCCATGCCGTAGACGACCCAGGTGCCGTTGACCTTCTCGTACGCCTGCGGGACATGGGCGTGGGTGCCGAGGATCAGGTCGACGTCGGGACGGCCGCCGACGCGGGCGGCGGTCAGATCGCGCGCCAGGGCCACCTGCTGCTCGTCGGGCTCGTCCTGCCATTCCGTGCCCCAGTGCAGCGATACGACGACGATGTCGGCGCCCGCCTTCCGGGCGGCCCGGGCGTCCGCCAGGATCTTTTTCTCGTCCATCAGGTTGACCGCCCAGGGCTGCCCCTGGGGCAACGGGAGACCGTTGGTGTCATAGGTGTAGGCGAGGTGGGCGACCTTCGCCGACCCGGCACGCAGGACGGTGACCGTGTGCGCCTCCGCCTCGGTGCGGGCCGACCCGGCATGCCGTACGCCCGCGCGGTCCAGGGCGTCGAGGGTGCGGCGGATACCGCCTGAGCCGTCGTCGAGGCTGTGGTTGGAGGCGGTGGAGCAGCCGTCGTAGCCGGTGACGGCGAGGGCCTGGGCCACCTCGGGCGGTGACTTGAAGGTCGGGTAGCCGGTGTAGTCGCCGTTCGCGCCGTAGACGGTCTCCATGTGACACAGCGCCAGATCGGCGCGGGAGACGACGGATCGGATTCCGGACAGCATCGGACGGAAGTCGTAGCCGCCCCCGCCCGCGTCGAAGCGGGCCCGGTCGATGATCGAACTGTGCGGCAGGACGTCACCGGAGGCGACGAGTGTGAAGCCGCGCGGTGCGGCGGCGGCCGGGGCCGGGCGCCCGGGTGTCTCGTGGTCGTGCGCCTGACAGGCGGCGCCCCCGGCGAGAAGCGCCGTGAGGGCCAGGGCAACCTGCCGTCTGCGTGCAATCATCAGCTCACCCCACTGTGGTCATATTTGCTGACGAATAGGTATGAGCTTGTCCGTGTCCGCAAACGGTCTGGCCGCCTTCTTGACCCGTCCGGGGTGGCCGCGACGCGGAAGGGACCGTTCATCGGACCGTTCGTCGACGCGATCGACCGTCCGCCGCAGATCCTTGTGCGTGCCCTGTCCCCCGGCCCCGTGCTGAGGTGCCATACGGCCATGACGGCCGGAACCACCCTCACGAACGGGACGACCGCCGAGCACGAGCTCGCCGCACTGCAGCGGGAGCACGGCCGGCCCCTCTTCGCGCTCCTGCTCCGGCTCAGTGACGGCGACCGGCAACGCGCCGAGGACCTGGTGCAGGAGACCCTCGTGCGCGCCTGGCAGCACCCCGAGGCGCTGCGCGCCGACGCCTTCGAGTCCGTACGGCCATGGCTGCTGACCGTGGGACGCCGGCTCGCTATCGACGCGCGACGGGCCCGGCAGGCACGCCCCGCCGAGGTCGGCGACGCGGTTCTGGAGAACGCCCGGGTGTGCGCCGATCACGCCGAACGGGCGGCCGCCGCCCTCGACGTACGCGAGGCTGTGAAGACACTCACTCCGGAGCACCGTGAAGTCCTGGTGCTGGTGTATTTCCAGGGGGCGAGTGTGGCGGAGGCCGCCGAAATCCTCGGGATTCCGCCCGGTACGGTGAAGTCCCGCGCGTACTACGCGCTGCGGGCCCTGCGCCGGGGCCTTCCGGGATACGCGGCCGACCTGCGGTGAAACCAATGGGAAAGTCAAACCTCCGTAAAGCGCCTTGCTGAGGACCCCGGTTGAGTAATCGGCTGTCCTCATCCGTGTTCCGGATGGGGTCCTGGCGCAGGATTCGCACCGTCCGCCCGAAGGGCGGGCCGCGCGGCGTCTGGTGCGTGCGATCGCAAGGCGCCGGAGCGTCCTCGTGGCGGAGCCACGTGGGCGATTCGGCAACGCCGCGAGCGTGCGTGCCGGACGCCGCGCGGCAGGTGGGAATCCTGCGCCGGGACCCCAAGGCCCGGGGTCGGGCGACGCGCACGTACCGGAGGAAGGCAGGAAGGGATGCTGCACAGAGGTCAAGAGAGCACGGACGGCACCGGCGGGGGCGAACTCCTCGTCCCCATGGCCTGGTTGTACGCCGAGTACATCGCCGACGAACTGCTGCGTTCCGGCGATCTGATGCCCCCCACGTCCTTCGAGTTCCGCGCCGGACGGGACGCGCTGGCGCTGACCGTCTTCCTCGCCGACACCGAGGGAGAGCTCTCCGGCATCCAGGTCGTCTCCCAGCTGGAGAACTGGCTGTCCCTGACGGCGTACGACCAGCCGTGGCAGGACTGGGTGTGCGAGCGGATGGCCGCGCTGACCGCCGAGGCGGTGGCCACCGGCGAGCCCGCGCCGGACCTCGAACTCGCGGCGGCGGCCTGGCGCTGGCTGGAGGAGACGGAGCTGCTCGCACCCGATCTGAACGCCGTGCCGGGCGGCGGGGCGGGCGTCGGTGAGGACGACGGTCCGAAGGTGTGGACACCGGCGTGGCAGCTCGGTCTGCCCCTCGGTCACCTCGCCATCCACCTGTTCTAGATTCCTTTCGATTCGGACCAATCCGCGGGGCCGACCGCTCCGAATCCCTTGGTCACGATTCTGTGCATGCCTTGAGTGATTCGGCGGGCTGGTGCGTACCGGTGGGAGCAACCAGTAACCCCACCCACACTCAACGGCACGAGGTTTCCGCATGAGGTCCTTGGAGAGGCATCGCGACGTCGGCGCGTACGCGCTCGGCGTGCTGGATGAGGCGGAGGCCTTCCGCTTCGAGGATCACCTCATGGAGTGCCCCAAGTGCGCGGCACACGTGACCGAGTTCGGTCCGGTGACCCGTCAGATGATGCTCTACCGCCGGGCCACTCCGCGCGTCGTGCACCCGATGGCCCAGCCCGGCCCCCAGCTTCTCAACCGCCTCCTCGGCGAGGTCGCGACGCGGCACCGGGCGCGCCGCAGGCGGTTGTTGTACGCCGTTGCCGCCTCGGTGGTCCTGGCGGTGGGCGGTTCCACCCTCGCGCTGACGGCGGGCGGCGACCCGGGCCGGGCCAGCAGTGTCGAGGCCACCGACGGCCGGTCCGGCGTGTGGGCCCAGGTCACCACCGAGGACGAGGACTGGGGCACCCAGGTGGAGCTCAAGGTCAAGGACGAGTCCGGCCCCCGCGCCTGTCACCTCGTCGCGGTCAGCCGCGACGGCAAGGAGGAGACGGTCACCGGCTGGAACGCCACCGGGCACGCCACGGACGACAACACCATGATGGGCAGCTCCACCTTCCACGCCGACCAGATCGACCGCTACGAGGTCAGGACGTCGAGCGGGGAGCATCTGGTGACGCTGGATCCCGGCTGAGCACGTCGGATCACTTGAGCAGTCTCGACATCCTCCGGTCCGCCAGTGTCCTGCCGCCCGTCTGGCAGGTGGGGCAGTACTGGAGCGAGGAGTCGCTGAAGGAGACCTCCAGGATGGTGTCGCCGCAGACCGGGCAGGGTTGACCGGTGCGGCCGTGGACGCGCAGGCCCGACTTCTTCTCCGACTTCAGGCGGCCCGCCGCCACACCTCTTGAGCGTTCCACCGCGTCGGTGAGCGTCGAACGCAGGGCCCGGTAGAGGGTCTCCGTCTCCTCGGGGGTCAGGGACGCGGCCAGTTTGAAGGGGGACATTCTCGCCGCGTGCAGGATCTCGTCGCTGTAGGCGTTGCCCACGCCGGCGATGAGCGTCTGGTCGCGCAGGGCGCCCTTCAGCTGCCGGCGTTCGTCCTCCAGCAGGGCCGCGAAGCTCGCCTCGTCGAAATCCTCGGCCAGCGGGTCCGGGCCCAGTCGGGCGATGCCGGGGACCTCCTGCGGGTCGGCCACCACGTACACCGCCAGGCGCTTCTGGGTGCCCGCCTCCGTGAGGTCGAAACCCGCGCCGGTCTCCAGGGCCACGCGCAGGGCGAGGGGGCCCTTGCCGGGGCGGGGCGGGCCGTCGGGGAGGCGGTCCTTCCAGTGCAGCCAGCCCGCGCGGGCCAGGTGGGTGACGAAGTGCGGGCCGCCGTCCGTCTCCAGGTCGAGGAACTTGCCGTGGCGGTGCACGGCGACCACCTCGCGGCCCTCGACGGCGGTGAGCGGAGGGTCGTACGTCTTCAGGACGCTGATGGCCACCGGCAGTGCACGCACGATCTCGTGGCCGACCAGGTTCTCGGTCAGGAAGTCCTTGAGCGCTTCCACCTCGGGGAGTTCCGGCATAGGTCCAGAGTGCCACCCGGGGCCGCCGTGGTCAGGTCAGGTCCGCTCCCGGACGACGAACTCGGACCACACGCACTTGCCGCCGCCCCGCGCCTCCACGCCCCAGACATCGCTCAGCAGGTCGACCAGGAGCAGACCTCGGCCCGAGACCCCCGACTCGCCCGCCTCGCGGCGGCGCGGCAGGGCGCTGGAGGAGTCCTCGACCTCGACGCGCATCCGCCGGTCGGAGCCGCTCAGGACCCGCAGGGTGACGATCGCGGCGCCCTCGGTGTGCATCAGGGCGTTGGTGATCAGCTCGTCGGCGACCAGTTCGATCTCGTCGGAGCGCTCCCGCGCGCCCCAGGCGCCGACCGCGGTCCGGATCATGTGCCGGGCCTGGGTGAGGGCCTCGGGGTCCCCGGGCGCCACGTGCTGCTGGAGGCGGCCGCCGGGCTGCTGGGCGTCCGGGACGCGGCGGAGCAGCAGGAGCAGCGCCACGTCGTCGTCGCCGGCGCGTTCCTCGGCCACGTCGATGAGCAGGTCGGCCAGCTCCCACACGTCGGTGGGGCCGCCCGTGATGAGGGTCGTGAGGGCCTGCATGCCGTCGTCGAGATCGGCGCCTGGCACTTCGACCAGCCCGTCGGTGCACAGCAGCAGGGTGTCCCCGGGGTCGAGTTCGAGGGTGGCGACGGGATAGTCGAGCTGACCGAACTCGGCGGACAGCCCGAGCGGCAGCCCCCCGGCCACGGTTACCCGGCGGCAGCTGCCCCCGGCCTGCCGGACCAGCGGGTCGATGTGGCCGGCCCGGACCACCTGGACGACTCCGGTGGACAGGTCGGCCTCCGCGTACAGGCAGGTCGCGAAGCGGTCGGTGTCGAGCTCGTGGAGGAACACGGAGGCGCGGGCCATGACGGTGGCCGGCGGGTGTCCCTCGGCCGCGTAGGCCCTGAGGACGATCCGCAGCTGGCCCATGACGGCGGCGGCGTGCGTGTCATGGCCCTGGACGTCTCCGATGACGGCGCCCACGCGGCCGCCGGGCAGCGGGATCAGGTCGTACCAGTCGCCGCCGATGTCCCGGCCCAGCGAGCCTTCGGCGCTGGCGGCCCGGTAGCGGACGGCGACATCGACGCCGGGGACGCTCGGGATGGTGCGCGGCAGCATCGCCTGCTGTAGCCCGGTGGCGAGGTCCTTCTCCTGCTCGTACAGCATGGCCCGCTGGAGGCTCTGGGCGATGCTGCTGCCGAGGGCGATCAGGACGTTGCGGTCCTCGGGGGTGAAGCCGTACCGGTCGCTGTACAGCAGACCCATCGCACCGATCGGACGGGCCTCGGCGATCAGCGGGAGATAGGCCGCGGAGGTGATCTTGAGGTCGGTGATGTGCGGCCACAGGATCGGGTAGCGATCGGCGAACTCCTGCGGCGACTCGATGAAGCGCGGGGTGAGCGTGCGCACGGCCTCGCTCATCGGGTACGGCTCGTCGATCCGGGTGATGTCGGTGCCGGGCACGAAGCTGCCCGCGGGGCCCTCGGCGATCAGCCGGATCCGGCCGGCCTCGACCAGGCCCATGACCAGGCTGGTGGCGCCGAGGTGGGTGAGGCCGTGGGTGTCCTTGAGGACGTCGATGACGTCCTGGACGGTCCGGGCGTGGGCGAGGGCGGCCGTGGTGAGCTGGACGACGTTGGTCTGCCGTCGCCTGGCCTCGTCCTGTGCGGCCTGTTCCCGGCGGGCCTCCAGCTCGCCCATCTCCTGGGTGGCGTCGCGGACGATGCCGATGATCCGCCGCGGGCGGCCCGTCTCGTCGCGGCGGATGTAGCCCTGGGTGTGGGTCCAGCGCAGGCTGCCGTCGCGGCAGCGCAGGCGGAAGTAGGTGCCGTAGTTCTCGCTGCCGTCCTTGATCGCCTGGGCGACCAGGGCGTCCAGCCGGTGGGCCTCGGTGCTCGGCACCCGGCCGGCGAGGCTCACGGGGTTGTCGTCGAATTCGTCGGGGCGCAGGTCGAAGACCTCGTGGGCCTGGGCGTCCATGTGGAACAGACCGCTGTCCAGGTCCCAGTCGAAGCTGCCCATGCGGTTGAGCGCCAGGATCGGGTCCGGGTGGGCGGGCCAGTCGTCCGGGAGTGACAGGGCGCTCGCTCCCCGATCAACCATGGGCCCACCTTGCCAGGATTTGTCCGATTCTTCGACCGGGAGACGGGTGCGATCCGGACCCGTCAGACACCGGAGGCGGTGTCCGTGCCGGCCGGGTCCGACGGGTCGTCGGGGATCAGCCCGCCGCCGTCGGGGAGATCGGGGGTGTCCGGGACGGTCTCGGGGCCGATCCCGGTCCCGGGGTCCACGGGGGCGGTCGTACGGGTGCCGTCCGGCGGGGTCGCGGGGAGGCGGGCCCGGTCGTGGGCGGCGGGGTGGCCGTGGGGCAGTTCTCCACGCCGGGTGTGCCGGGGGTGGCGCAGTCTCTCTCGGCGCTCGGTGAGGTCTCCGGGAGCGCCGTCTCGTGCGGGCGCGGGCCGAGGGGCGTCGCGGGAGCCGACGTGGGAGTCGGCGGTGCCGGCCGCGGTGGGGGTACGACGTGGTCGTCCCGGCAGTCGTGGCCGATCAGGCGTTCGATCCAGGTGTTGTCGACGAGGTCGATGATCGTGATGTCGGTGATGAGCTGCTCGCTGGGGGCCACCACGACCACTCGGGCGGGACGGTATCCGGGCCATGGCCGACCGCCCACGACCGCGTCGCCCCGCATCGCCATCGGCGGCGTCAAAGGGTTGCCGCAGGCGCAGCGGACGCGCGGGACGCCACGGTCGTCGACGAGGACGGCGGTGCCCGCCTGGAGGACGGACTGGAAGCCGCTCGCCCGGCCTGCGCGATAGCCGTGGCCGGTGACCAGGGTGTCGGCCCGCAGGACGACCGGGGCGAGCCCGCGCAGGAAGTCTGGCACCGCGGCCGGAGAGACGCCCTCGACCCGGGCGAACGCGCGCGTCCTGGACCGGTCCTCGGTCAGGTCGTCGATCTGGCGTGTCACGTCACAGCCGGCGACCCGATCGAGGCCGCCGTAGAGACCGGGCATCCCGCCGGAGACCGTCCGCGGGGCGGTTGAGGCCCGCTGGGGCGTTCGGGTGAGAGGCGTGGGTACGGTCACCGAGGTCATCGAGGTCGCCGAGGAGCGGGTGAAGGGGCTCGGGCCCTGAGCCGCCGCCGGCTGGAGAAGGAGTTCGCTGTTCGCCTCGGCGCTGTTCTCGCCGCCGCCTCCGCCGCTTCCGGCGCCTCCGGCAACGAGGAGTGCCGCCGCGAGCGCGCAGGCCGTGACGAGGGCCTGGGTGGGTGTCCGCACCACGTTCTCCCGTCCATACCGGGCAGTTCGTCACTATTGTCTGCTTCGTTCACTTGGGTTACGCAAGCGGAGAGCAGGTACACGGAGAGTCACGCAGGGTTCGGCGGGACAATGGAGGCAGGAGAACACGGCGTGGACTGGTTCACCGCATCCGACTACTGGCTGAGCCGACTGGTCTTCCAGCGGGCTCTGGCCGGGCTGTACTTCGTCGCGTTCCTGGCGGCGGCCCTGCAGTTCCGGGCGCTGCTCGGGGAGCGCGGGATGCTGCCGATCCCGCGTTTCGTCGCCCGCGTGCCCTTCCGGCGGGCGCCGAGCCTCTTCCAACTCCACTACTCGGACCGGTTCTTCGCTCTCTGCGCGGCGACGGGCTGCGCGGTGGCGGCCGCGCTTGCGGCGGGCCTCGACTCCCGGCTGCCGCTGTGGGGCGGGATGCTGCTGTGGCTGGTGCCGTGGCTGCTGTACCTGTCGATCGTCAACGTGGGCCAGACCTGGTACGGCTTCGGCTGGGAGTCCCTGCTGCTGGAGGTCGGCTTCCTCGCGGTGTTCCTCGGCAACGACGAGGTGGCCCCGCCGGTCCTGGTGCTGTTCCTCCTGCGCTGGATCCTGTTCCGGGTCGAGTTCGGCGCGGGGCTCATCAAGATGCGCGGCGACGCCTGCTGGCGCAAGCTCACCTGCCTCGACCACCACCACGAGACCCAGCCGATGCCGGGGCCGCTGAGCTGGTTCTTCCACCATCTGCCCCGGCCGCTGCACCGGGTGGAGGTGGCCGCGAACCACGTCACCCAGCTCGTGGTTCCCTTCCTGCTGTTCACCCCGCAGCCGATCGCCACGGCGGCCGCGTCCCTGATGATCGCGACCCAGCTGTGGTTGGTGCTCTCGGGCAACTTCGCCTGGCTGAACTGGATCACGATCGTGCTGGCGGTGCCGGCGCTGGATCTCGGGGGCGAGGCACCCGACCTGCCCGCCACCCCGCTCTGGTACGAGGTGGTGGTCCTCGCCGTCGCCGCGCTCCTGCTCGCCCTGAGCTACCACCCGGTCCGCAACATGATCTCCCGGAGCCAGATCATGAACCGTTCCTTCGACCCGCTCCACCTCGTCAACACCTACGGCGCGTTCGGCAGCGTCAGCCGGGTCCGCCACGAAGTGGTGGTCGAGGGTACGGCGGACGACGCACCGCGCCGGGACTCCGAGTGGAAGGAGTACGAGTTCAAGGGCAAGCCGGGTGATCCACGGCGCTGGCCGCGCCAGTTCGCGCCCTACCATCTGCGCCTGGACTGGATGATGTGGTTCGCCGCGCTGTCCCCGGCGTACGCCCAGGCGTGGTTCGGCACCATGGTCGAACGGCTCCTGGAGAACGACCCCGCCACGCTGAGGCTGCTGCGCCGCTCACCGTTCCCGCCGGACGAGCCGCCCCGCCATGTCCGCGCCCGCCTCTTCCGGTACCGGTACACGACGTGGCGGGAGCTGCGGGAGACGGGGGCGTGCTGGGAGCGGACGTATGTGCGGGAGTTCCTGCCGCCCACACGGCTGGCGCAGCCGGCTGGGCAGGGTCACAGGCCGTAGGCGCGGGTGGCCGTACCTCCGAAGGCGTCGTCGCGTTCCGATGTGCCGAGGCCGGCGGTGAGTTCCCGCGCCGCGGACACCACCTCACCGTAGGTCGCCGCGAGCGAGCACACCGGCCAGTCCGAGCCGAACATCAGGCGGTCCGGGCCGAAGGTCTCCAGGACGGTGTCGGCGTACGGGCGCAGGTCGTCGAGCGTCCAGGAGTCGAGGTCCGCCTCGGTGACCATGCCGGAGAGTTTGCAGACGGTGTTGGGCAGGGCGGCGAGGGCGCGGACGTCGGCCGCCCAGGGTTCCAGGGCGCCGGAGGCGATGGGAGGCTTGCCCAAGTGGTCGAGGACGAAGGTGAGTTGTGGCAGCGACTCGGCCGCCTTGGCGCAGGCGGGCAGTTGGTGGGGAAGGACGACCAGGTCGTACACCAGACCCGCTTCGGCCACCGCGGTCAGGCCGCGGTGTACGTCCGGCCGCAGCAGCCACTCGGGGTCCGGCTCGCCCTGGACCTGGTGGCGGATGCCCTTGAGCCAGGTCCCGCCGGGGAGTTCACGCAGCCGGGCCAGCTCTTCGGCGGCGTCGGGACGGGTCAGGTCGGTCCAGCCGACGACCCCCGCGATCAGATCGTGCCCGGCGGCGAGGGCCAGGAACTCCGGGGTCTCCTCGGGCACGGTAACCGTCTGGACGAGAACCGTGCGTTCGACGCCTGCCGCGCGGGCCTCGGGGGCGAGGTCCTCGATCGTGAAGTTCCGTCGCAGCGGGCTGCCGGAGGCGATCCAGTCCTGGTCCCGCACCGACAGGTCCCACACATGGTGGTGCGCGTCCACCACCGTCACGGCAGCTCCCACACGACGGGCAGGCCGGCGTCGGCGCCCTCGTCGGAGTAGTCGTGCGCCACGTCGAGGAGTTCGCCCATGCGGGCCTGCCAGGCGATGTTGACCGGCAGTTTCTCCAGTTCGGCGATCATCGCCGGGTAGTCCTCGACCTCCAGGACGTGGAAGAGATCGGTGCCGCTGCGCCAGATCGTCCACTCGCTCACGCCCGCGGCGCGGATGGCGGCGGTCAGCTCCTCCGGAACCTCGCGGTGTGCCGCCTCGTACTCCTCGACACGGTCCGCGCGGACCGTGGTGTGCAGGGCCACTCTCATGACGGCTCCTCGGTGGTCAGGAGACCGGTGTCGCGCAGTTCCTGCCAGAAGGCGGGTGGCACCGGGGTCGCGAACTGGTCGGCGGCATCCTGGACTTCGGCCGCCGAGCGGGCGCCCACCAGGACGCTCGCGACGGCCGGGTGGGCGGCGCAGAAGGCGAGGGCGGCGGCCCGCAGGCTGATGCCGTGCCGCTCGGCGGCCCCCCGCATACGCAGGGCTCGGTCCAGCACGTCCCCGGAGGCCTGCGCGTAGTTGTACGTCGCTCCCGGTCTCGGATCGGCCAGCAGCCCGGAGTTGAAGGCGCCGCCGATCACCACGGAGACGCCCCGTGCCACGGCGGCGGGGAGCAGCTCGGTGAGCGCGCTCTGGTCGAGCAGGGTGTAGCGGCCGGCGCACAGCACCACGTCGACGTCGGTCTCGTGCACGAAGCGGGTCAGCATACCGGCCTGGTTCATGCCGGCGCCGATAGCCCCGACGACCCCCTCGGAGCGGAGCTTCTCCAGGGCCGGGTACCCCTCGCGGAAGGCCTCTTCGGCGTGGTCGTCGGGATCGTGGAGGTAGACGACGTCGACGCGGTCGAGGCCGAGCCGTTCGAGGCTCGACTCGAGGGTGCGTCGTACGCCGTCGGCGCTGAAGTCCCAGACCCGGCGGTGGGTGGCGGGGACCGCGAAGCCGTCGGCGAGGTCGTCGCCGCCGTCCGCGGACGGCACCAGGCGGCGGCCCACCTTCGTGGAGAGTGTGTAATCCGCGCGCGGGTGCTCGCGCAGTGCCTCCCCAAGGCGGCGTTCCGACAGTCCGAGACCGTAGTGCGGGGCGGTGTCGAAGTAGCGGATGCCGCGCTGCCAGGCGGCGGTGACCGCCTCGTGCGCCTGCTCGTCGCTTACCTCGGTGAACAGGTTGCCGATGACGGCGGCGCCGAAGCCCAGTCCGCTGACCCGCACCCCGCTCGTGCCGAGAGGGTTCACTGGCCCACCGGCCTCAGGCGCAGGCCCTGCATGCCGCCGTCGACGGCGAGGGAGGTGCCGGTGGTGGCGCCGGAGAGCGGGCTCGCCAGGTAGGCGACGGCGCCCGCGACCTCGTCCGCCGAGACGAGCCGGCCGGCGGGCTGACGGGCCTCCAGGGCGGCACGTTCGGCGGCCGGGTCGGGGGCCTTGGCCAGCAGCCGCCCGATCCACGGGGTGTCCGCCGTACCGGGGTTGACGCAGTTCACGCGGATGCCCTCACGGACGTGGTCGGCGGCCATGGCGAGCGTCAGGGAGTACACCGCCCCCTTGGTCGCGCTGTACAGCGCCCGTTGCGGCAGGCCCGCGGTGGCCGCGATGGACGAGGTGTTCACGATCGCCGCGTGCGCGGACTCGCGCAGATGGGGCAGGGCGGCGCGGGCGACCCGGACCATGCCGACGACGTTGACGTCCAGGACGCGGTGCCATTCGTCGTCGTCGTTGTCCGCCACGGTGCCCTGGGCGCCGATGCCCGCGTTGTTGACGACCACGTCGAGTCCGCCGAGGTCGGCCACGGCGGCGGCCACGGCCTCGCGGACGGAGGCGTCGTCGGTGACGTCGGCGCGGTAGGCGAGCAGCGGCTTCTCGACCGAGGAGGTGTCCAGGTCGAGGACGGCGACCTGGGCGCCGCGTGCGACGAGGAGTTCCGCGGTGGCCCGGCCGATGCCGGAGGCGCCGCCGGTCACCAGTGCCTTGAGGCCCTCGAAGTCACTCATGCCGCCTGCCCCTTCTTCTGCGTGTCGTTGGCGAGGTCTTCTGCCCAGAAGGCGCCACCGGGGAACGTGTACCGCGCGATGGACTCGGGGCGCATGGCGGCCGAGAAGCCCGGCGCGACGGGTGCCGAGTAGTGGCCTTCCCGGATCACCACGGGATCGAGGAAGTGGTCGTGCAGATGGTCGACGTACTCGATGACCCGGTCCTCGGTGGTGCCGGTGACGGCCACGTAGTCGAACATCGACAGGTGCTGGACGAGTTCGCACAGGCCGACCCCGCCCGCGTGCGGGCAGACCGGCACGCCGAACTTGGCGGCAAGCAGCAGGATGGCGAGGTTCTCGTTGACGCCGCCGACGCGGGCCGCGTCGATCTGGACGACGTCGAGGGCGCCGGCCTGGAGCAGCTGCTTGAAGACGACCCGGTTCTGGACGTGCTCGCCGGTGGCGACCTTGACCGGGGCGACGGCCTTGCGGATCGTGGCGTGGCCGAGGATGTCGTCGGGGCTGGTGGGCTCCTCGATCCAGTACGGGTCGAACTCGGCGAGGGCCTTGGTCCAGCGGATCGCCTCGTCGACGTCCCAGCGCTGGTTGGCGTCGATGGCCATGCGGATGTCGGCGCCGACGACCTGGCGGGCGACCCGGCAGCGCCGTACGTCGTCCTCCAGATCCGCGCCGACCTTGAGCTTGATCTGCCGGAAGCCGGCGGCGACGGCCTCGGCGGCGAGCCGGGTGAGCTTCTCGTCGTCGTAGCCGAGCCAGCCGGCGGAGGTGGTGTAGGCGGGGTAGCCGCGCTCCAGAAGCCTCTCGGTGCGCTCCTGCGAGCCCGCACGCCCCCGCCGCAGGATCTCCAGCGCCTCCTCGGGAGTGAGTGCGTCCGTGAGGTAGCGGAAGTCGATCTGAGCGACCAGCCACTCGGGGTCGCCCTCGGCCAGCAGCCGCCACAGCGGCTTGTCCGCGCGTTTGGCGGCGAGATCCCACACGGCGTTGACGACCGCGCCGATCGCCATGTGCATCACGCCCTTCTCGGGGCCGAGCCAGCGCAACTGGCTGTCGCCGATCAGGTCGCGGTTCAGCGTCCCCGGGTCCGCGCACAGCTCGTCGACGGACCGTCCGACCACATGCCCGCGCAGCGCCTCGATCGCTGCGACCTGGACCTCGTTGCCCCGCCCGATGGTGAAGGTGAATCCGTGCCCCTCGTGCCCGTCGGCCGCGTCCGTGCGCAGCACGACGTAGGCCGCCGAGTAGTCGGGGTCCGGGTTCATCGCGTCGGAGCCGTCGAGCTCGCGCGAGGTGGGGAAGCGGATGTCGTAGGTGTCTACCGCGGTGACGCGGGCGGGGGTCGAGGACACGGAAGGCCTTTCGGTAAGGGACGGGGCGGGCGGACTCAGTCCTGGGCGCGCCCCGTCGTCACACGGGCGATCATGAGGGCCACCAGGATGATTCCGCCGTAGATGGCCTGGATCCAGAAGGACGGCACCTGGGCGAGTGTCAGCAGGTTCTGTACGACACCCAGCAGGAGTACGCCGGTCAGGGCGCCGAACATGGTGCCCTTGCCGCCGTCGAGGCTGATGCCGCCGATCACCGCCGCCGCGAACACGGTGAAGATCATGTTCTGGCCCTGATTGGCGCTGATCGCGCCGACATAGCCGGTCTGCATGATGCCGCCGACGGAGGCGAGGACACCGGCCACGACGAACACGCCGAGCATCACGCGCTCGACGCGGATGCCCGCGGCGCGGGCCGCGTCGGCGTTGCCGCCGATGGCGTAGAGGGAACGGCCGATGCGGTGGTACTTCAGGACGAAGCCGGTGACGGCGAAGGCGACCGCGGCGAGCCACACGGACATGGGGACGCTCAGGAAGGTCGTGGTGGCCAGGGAGTAGAAGCTGTCCGGCATGCCGAAGAGAGTCTTGCCCTTGGTGGCGCCTACGAGCAGTCCGCGCAGCACGATCAGCATCGCGAGCGTCACGATGAACGCGTTGAGCTTGAACTTCACGACCAGGATGCCGTTGAAGGCGCCGACGGCCGCGCCGACGACGAGGACCGCGAGCAGGGCGAGGACGGCCGGGAACTCGGTGCCCCAGCCGGACTGGGCCGCGGGCAGGACGAGGAGGGCTCCCACGGCGGGCGCGATGCCGACGACCGACTCCAGGGAGAGGTCGAACTTGCCGGTGATCAGGACGAGGGACTCGGCGAGCACCACCATGGCGAGGGCGGCCGAGGCGCCGAGGATGGAGATCAGGTTGCGCTCGGTGAGGAACGAGTCGTTGACGAACGCGCCGAGCACCATGAGCAGCAACAGGGCGGGGACGAGGGCGAGTTCGCGGGCGCGGCGCAGCAGGACCGTCCGGGCTGCCCGCGCCTCGGGCACCCGCACGTGCTTCACCGGCGGAGCCTGGGTGTCAGCCATGGTGGTCCACTCCTTCGATGGAGGCGATCAGCTCGTGGTCGCGCCAGCCGGCCGGATGCTCGGCGACCACGCGGCCGTGGAAGAGGACGAGGACGCGGTCGCAGCGGCGCAGGTCGTCGAGTTCGTCGGAGACGACGAGGACCGCGGTGCCGTCCTCGCGGGCGGTGTCCACGCGGGAGAGGAGGGACTCCTTGGACTTCACGTCGACGCCCGCGGTGGGGTTGATGAGGACGAGCAGGCGGGGGTCGGAGGCGAGCGCGCGGGCCATGACGACCTTCTGCGCGTTGCCGCCGGAGAGGTCCGAGACCGGCTGGTCGGGGCCCTCGGTGTGGATGTCGAGCCGGTCGATCAGCTCGGTGGCGAAGCCGCGCTTGCGGTCGGTGCCGACGAAGCCGTAGCGGCCGAGCCGGTCCAGGACACTGAGCGTGGCGTTGTCACCGATGGTCATGCCGAAGACCAGGCCCTGCGCGTGCCGGTCGCGTGGCACGAAGCCGACGCCCGCTTTCAAGGAGGCCTGCACATCGCCGAACGGCAGCGGCCTGCCGTCGAGCCGGGCCGTTCCGCCCGTCGGGGTGTGCAGTCCCGTGAAGGACTCGGCCAGCTCGATCTTGCCGCTGCCGCTGATGCCGGCGAGTCCGACGACCTCACCGCGGCGCACGGTGAGGTCGACGTCCTCGTAGGCGTCGGAGGTGAGGCCGCTGACGTCGAGGAGGACCGGGGCGGTTTCCCCGACCTCCCTGAGCTGTACGGCCTGTTCGGCGATGGTCTCGCCGGCCATGGCCTCGATCAGGGCCGTCCGGGGCATGTCGGCGACCGGGGCCGTGGTGATCCAGCGGGCGTCCCTGAGGACCGTCACCGTCTGGCACACCTCGTACACCTCCTGGAGGTGGTGCGAGATGAACAGGAAGGTGACGCCGGAGTCCTGCAGTGCCCGCATCCGGCCGAAGAGCCGCTCGATCTCCCGCTTGTCGAGCTGCGCGGTCGGCTCGTCGAGGACGATGAAGCGGGCGCCGAAGCTCAACGCCCTCGCGATCTCCACCATTTGGCGGTCCTCGACCTTGAGGTCGGCCGTGCGCGCCTCCGGGTCGACGCGCACGTCCCAGGTGTCGAGGAGTTCGGCGGCCCGGGTCCTCAGCCCACGCCAGCTGATGAACCCGCGCCGCAGGGGCTGCCGGTTGATGAAGAGGTTCTCGGCGACCGTCAACTCGGGTACGACGGTGGGCTTCTGGTAGACGCAGGCGACCTTGCTCCGCCAGGCGTCCCGGTCGGCGAGGGGTGGCGCGGGCTCGCCGTCGAAGCGGACGGTGCCCTCGTCGGGAGCCTGGAGGCCGGTGAGGATCGTGACGAGGGTGGACTTGCCCGCGCCGTTGCGGCCGACGAGGGCGTGGGACTCGCCGGGCAGGACGGTGAGGCGGCCGTCCGCGAGGGCGGTCGTGGGGCCGTACCGTTTGACGACCCCCTGGGCTTCAACGAGTGGGGTGCTCATTTGACCGTGTTGCCCCACAGCTTGGGGTCGTCGACGTTGTCCTTGGTGACCAGGGGCGCGGGCAGCTGGTCCTCCAGGATGCCGCTGGACAGCTTGACGATCGTGGAGTCGTGGTCGGTCGGACCGGGCTTGAAGGTCTTCCCCTGCATCGCCGCCTTGATGTAGTACATGCCGTACTTGGCGTACAGGTCGGCGGGCTGGGAGACGGTGGCGTCGATCTCGCCCTTGCGGATGGCGTCGAACTCCTGCGGGATGCCGTCGTTGGAGACGATGTCGATGTGGCCCGCCTGCCCGGCCTTCTTCAGCATCCCCTTGGACTTGAGGGTCTGCAGGGTCGGCGCGAGGTAGACGCCGCCGGCCTGCATGTAGATGCCCTTGATGTCGGGGTTGGCGTTCAGGAGGGTGCCCAGCTGCGAGGCGGCCGCGTCGGACTCCCACTTGGCGGGGATCTCCAGCACCTTCAGCTTCGGGAAGTTCTTCTTCACACAGGCCCGGAAGGCCTCGGAGCGGTCGCGGCCGTTGACGGAGGCCAGGTCGCCCATGATCTGCACGACCTTGCCGGAGGGGATCTGCTCCCCGAGGTACTGGCAGGCCTTCTCGCCGTACGAGACGTTGTTCGCCCGTACGACCATGGCGACCTTGCCCTTGTCGGGGGCCACGTCGACCGCGACGACCGGGACGCCCTTGCGCTCGGCCTGGTCGAGGCCGGCCTCGATGGCGGCGCTGTCGAGCGGGGCGACGACCAGGCCCTTGACGCCCTGGTTGAGCTCGTTGTTGATGTCGGTGATCTGCTGGGAGGGATCGCTGTTGGAGTTGACCGTCTTCAGCGTGTCCACCCCCTCGGACTTGGCCATCTTGGGCACGTAGTCGTTGTACGACTGCCAGAACGGCGAGGTCAGCAGCGGCAGGATCACTCCTACCTTGCCGGTCCCGTCGCCTCCCTCGGCGCCGGCGCTGCCGGTGTCCTTGGTGCTGCCGCACGCGGCGAGCACGAGCGAGGCGCTCGCAGCCGCGGCCACCGCGCCGATGATGCGAAACCTGTTCCGCTTCCCCACTGTTCTGCCGGGCATCTGGAGGCTCCTCGTTGAGCGTGTCGAGCGTGATCGAGCATGAGCGTGTTCGAGCAGATGACGCATACTTATCAGACCACTCGGCCCTTGCAATACCCTCCGGCGGCAGATTTTCCCGTCTTTCGGCCATAGTGGTCCGACCACCCTGGCGGTTAGACTGCGGCGCACCCCGGTGATGTGGAGGAATGGCGTGGACGAGACAGCCCCGCAGAAGGGCACCGTGACGCAGCGCGCCATCGAGCAGATCAAGGCGATGATCGGCGAGGGCCGGCTGGAGCCGGGTGAGCGGCTGCCGACCGAGCGTGATCTGGCCGTCCAGCTGGGCCTCTCCCGCAGTTCGATGCGGGAGGCGATCCGGGCGCTGACGGTGATGGGCGTGCTGGAGGCCCGGCACGGCTCGGGGATCTACGTCACCCAGCTGGAGGCGGGTGACCTGCTGGAGACCTTCGGCGTGGTCGCCGACCTGTCCCGGGGCCCGCGTCTGGTGGAGCTGCTCGAGGTGCGCCGCGTCCTCGAGTCGACGGCGACCGCGCTGGCCGCCGCCCGCATCACGCCCGACCAGCTGGCCGAGGTCGAGAAACACCTCGCGGCGATGAACGCCACGGACGACCCCGAGGAGATCCTCGCCCACGACCTGGCATTCCACCGCGAAATCGCGGTGGCGGCCGGCAACGACACGATGGCGGCGATCCTGGAGGGCCTGTCGTCGCGCACCTTCCGGGCGCGGGTGTGGCGCGGCTACCAGGAGGAGGGCGCCTTCGAACGGACGCGGCGCGAGCACGCCGCGATCCACCGGGCCCTGATCGCCCACGACCCCGAGGCGGCGCGGGCGGCGGCGGCCGCGCATGTGGGCGAGGTGGAGGAGTGGCTGCGGACGCAGCTCGGGGGCTGAGAGGTGCGACGAGGATCGGTTCACGAGGTGAAGGGGGCGGGTCTCCCCGCCCCCTTGCTCAGGCCCTGCTGAACCGCAGCGTGACCAGCTCGAACGGCCGCAGTCGCAGGGCCACCTCGTTCCCCTCACACCGCAGCGAGGGCGCATCCGCCGACGGGCGCTCCAGCAGGTCCGTCGCCGTGACCCCGGCGACCTCGAACCCCGCCGTGAGGGTGGCCCGGGCCCGCCCGCCGTGGGCCTCGTGGAGGCGGACCACCACGTCCCCGCTTCCGTCGTCGGCGAGTTTGACCGCGGTGATCACCACCGCCTCCTGGTCGACGCTCACGAGGGGAGCGACCTCCTGGGAACCCCGCACGGACCGGTCCGGCAGATTGATCCGCCACCCCTCCCGTACCGCGTCCCCGATGCCCGCGCCCGGCACCAGCGCGTGCCGGAACCGGTGGACGCCCTGGTCGGTCTCGGGGTCGGGGAAACGCGGGGCCCGCAGCAGCGACACCCGGACCGTGGTGGTCGTGCCATGGTCACCGTCGGCCCGGACCGTACGGGTCACGTCGTGCCCGTACGTCGAGTCGTTGACGATCGCCACGCCCCAGCCCGGTTCCTCCAGGTGCACGAAGCGGTGGTTGCAGGCCTCGAACTTCGCCGCCTCCCATGAGGTGTTGGTGTGGGTGGGCCGGTGGAAGTGCCCGAACTGCGTCTCCGACGCGTACCGTTCGGCGTGCACGTCGAGCGGGAAGGCCAGCTTCAGGAACTTCTCCGTCTCGTGCCAGTCGACCTCCGTGTCCACGAGAAGCCGCCGCTCACCGGGCCCGAGGGACAGCACCTGGGTGACGCGGGAGCCGCCGAAGGTCCGCACGATCCGCACACCGTGCCCGTCGGGGGCGAGCTCGTCCACATCGGTGAGATCCGTGACCGTGTTGCGGTAGAACTCGTCCACGTCCCACGCATCCCACATGTTCGGGAAGTCCGGGTGGAGTTGGAGGAGGTTGCCGGCGCGGCCCGGTGCGATCGTCTCGCGGTCGGCCTCGATGTCGTACACGGAGACGGCCAGTCCGTGCGCGTCGACCTCGACCCGCAGGATGCCGTTGTCCAGGACGTGCCCGCCGCCGGGCCGCTCGGTCACGGTCGTCCGTCCCTCGACGACCGCCGTTCCGGCGCCGCCCGCGGCGACTCCTTTACGGCCATGGGGTGCGGCGTTGAAGAGCAGTTCCCGTGTGCCCTCCCCCGCCAGGGCGCGCTGGGCCGTGTCGATGATGCCGGTCAGCTCGTCCGCGAGCCGCTCGTACGTGCGCCGCGCCTCCCGGTGCACCCAGGCGATCGACGACCCCGGCAGGATGTCGTGGAACTGGTGGAGCAGCACCGTCTTCCAGATGCGGTCCAACTCCTCGTACGGGTAAGGCGATCCGGTCCGTACGGCTGCCGTCGCCGCCCACAGTTCGGCCTCGCGCAGGAGATGTTCGCTGCGGCGGTTGCCCTGCTTGGTCTTCGCCTGGCTGGTGAGGGTCGCGCGGTGCAGTTCGAGGTAGAGCTCGCCGACCCAGACGGGTGGTTCGGGGTACTCGGCCTCGGCCTTGGTGAAGAACTCCTTCGGGGTCTCCCAGGCCACGGTCGCCGAGCCTTCGAGGTCGCGCAGCCGGGCCGCCTTGGCGACCATCTCCCTCGTGGTGCCGCCTCCTCCGTCGCCCCAGCCGGTGGGGGCGAGGGAGTGCCGGGCGACCCCCTTGTCCTTGAAGTTCCGTGCCGCGTGGGCGATCTCGCTGCCCTTCATGGAGCAGTTGTAGGTGTCGACGGGTGGGAAGTGCGTGAAGATCCGGGTGCCGTCGATGCCCTCCCACTGGAAGGTGTGGTGGGGGAACTCGTTGGTCCGGGACCAGGAGATCTTCTGTGTCAGCAGCCACTTGGAGCCCGCGGCCCTGATGATCTGGGGCAGTCCGGCCGCGAAGCCGAACGTGTCGGGCAGCCACGCCTCCTGGTTCTCGATGCCGAACTCGTCGAGGAAGAACCGTTTGCCGTGCACGAACTGACGGGCCATCGCCTCCGAGCCGGGCATGTTGGTGTCCGACTCCACCCACATGCCGCCGGCCGGCACGAACCGCCCGTCCGCCACCGCCTTCTTGACCCGCGCCCACACCTCGGGCCGGTGGTCGCGGACCCATGCCCACTGCTGGGCCTGGGACATGGCGAACACGAACTCCGGCTCGTCGTCGAGGAGCGCGGTCATGTTGGAGGTCGTCCGGGCGACCTTGCGCACGGTCTCCCGCAGCGGCCACAGCCACGCCGAGTCGATGTGGGCGTGTCCCACGGCGCAGAGGTGGTGGGCGGAGGGGACGGCGGGCGCCTCGAAGGCACTGTCCAACCGCGAACGGGCCTGCGCCGCCGTGCCGCCCACGTCCTGGAGGTCCAGCGCGTCCAGCGCCTTCTCCACCGCCCGCAGGATCTCCCAGCGCCGCGCAGACTCCACCGGCAGCTCGGCCATCAGCTCACCGAGCACCTCCAGGTCGATCACCAGTTGCCACACCGTCTCGTCGAGGACGGCGAGGTCCATGCGTGCCAGCCGGTACTGCGGTTCGCCGCCCGCGGTCTCCTTGTCGCCCAACCGCGTGGGCAGGAAGGGGTGGTGGTCGAGGATGACGGGGTTCGAGGCGGCCTCGATGTGCAGGCGGATCTCCTCGCCGCCCTCGACGGGGGCGCCGATCCGCACCCACTGGTTGCGCGGGTTGAGGCCCTTCACCGGGGTGCCGTCGGGCCGGTAGACCAGGCCCTCGCACTGGAAGCCGGGCATGTTCTCGTCGAAGCCGAGGTCGAGGAGGGCCTCGACGGTTTTCCCGGCCCACGCCTCGGGGACGGTCCCGGTGACCCGGAACCAGCTGGTGCCCCAGGGAGCACCCCAGCGGGCGCCCACGGCGATGGGCTCAGGCTCGGCCGCCAGGCCCTCGGCGACGGGCACCGGCTCGTCGGGGGCGTGCCACACCGCAACTTCCAGCGGCACGGACTCGGGGTACACGGCGGGGCGGAGTCGCTCGTCGAGGACACGCCTGAGGCGGGCTTCGACCAGGCTGCGGTCGTCATGCATGCGGGGTGCTCTCCAAGGGTCCGGGGGTTACCAGGGATGCGTCACGGTCACGGGGTTCCGACGACGTGTACAGCTCCCCCACGGCACCCAGCTCCAACCACGCCCGCCCCTCGCCCTGTTCGGGCCGGAGGCCGCCGCCGGGCAGGAGCCGGTGCCGGGCGTGGTGGCGTACGGCCCGGGAGCGGGGTTCCCTGCGAGACGCAGGTACGGGGCCCGCGGTGATCCGCGGGCCAGGGCACCCGACCCGGTGGCCGCTCGCTCCCTCAGACCTCGGACCGGTACAGCCCGAACTCCTTGATGTGTACGGCACTTCGGGCCTGTGTCACCCGCAGTCGCCACCTCCGGGCCCGTACCGGAGCCGACAGCGGCAGGATGCGGCTCGCGCCGATGGTCCCGGCGCCCGTGACCTTCGTCCAGGTGCCGTCGCGGAACGCCTCGACGACGAAGCTCTCCACCTGCTGGCCGTGCCGGATGTCCTCGGCGAGCAGGATGCGGTCGACCTCGTGGTCCGTGCCGAGGTCGACGGTGACACGGCCCGGTGCCGACGTGGTGCGACCGCGCACGGCCAGGTCCTGCGGCAGTTCCCGCTCGATCCGTTCCCTGAACTCCCGCAGCCGTACGACGTCCGTGCCGTGCAGCAGGCCCTCCGTGTCCGGTGGGACGTTGAGCAGCAGCACCGCGTTGCGCCCCACCGAGCCGAAGAAGATCTCCGTCAGGTAGTCCACGGACTTGGGCTGCTGGTCGGCGTGGTAGAACCAGCCGTCGCGGATGGAGACGTCACACTCGGCGGGCCACCACTGGAGGTAGTCCGTCGCGGGCTGCGCCTTCACCAGAGCGGCACGACTGCCCTCGTCGGGGGTGTCGTAGGACATGGCCCAGTCGGTGCGGCCGTACTGGTTCTCCTTGACCGGGATGACGCTCCACTCGTCCTCGCGTGCGATACCGCTCTCGTTCCCGACCCAGCGCAGGTCGGGACCGGTGACGGCGATCGCCGCGTCCGGGGCGAGGGTCCGCACCAGGCTGTACCAGCTGTCCCAGTCGTAGCTCTCCACCTTCTCGGGCGGGATGTGCCCCTGCGCGCCGTCGAACCACACCTCGTCGACGGGCCCGTACTCGGTGAGCACCTCGTACAGCGTGTTGAGCATGTGGGCGCCGTAGTCGGTCGCGTCCAGGGTGTGGAAGCGGTCCGGCGCACGGTCGTCGTCCGCCACCAGGGTCGGGATCGTGCGCGGGGAACGTGCGCTGCCGTTGGCGTACACGCCGTGCAGGTACTGGTTCTCGTCGGCGGGCGAGATGTAGACGCCGACCTCGATGCCGTGGCGGCGCATGGAGTCGGCGAAGGAACGCAGCACATCGCCCTGTCCGTCGCGCCAACTGCTCGACGCCACCGAGTGGTCGGTGTAGCGGGAGGGATAGAGGACGAAGCCGTCGTGGTGCTTGACGGTGAGGATGGCGAGCTTGAAGCCGCCGTCCTTCAGGGCCGCCGCCCACTGGTCGGTGTCGAGGCCGGCCGGCTGGAAGACGTCCGGGTCCTCGTCGCCGGTACCCCACTCCAGGCCGGTGAAGGTGTTCACGCCGAAGTGCAGAAAGGCGGTCCGCTCCAGGCTCTGCCAGGCGATCTGCCGTGCGGTGGGCCTGACGAGGGACGCCTTGCGGACGAGGTCGGCCTCGGTGTCGTCCGGGGAGACGGGGATGCGGTAGGAGCGGTCGTCGGAGGCCGCGGCGGCCATCGTGGGGATGCCGGTCACGGCGAGTGCGGTGGCGGCGGTGACGAAGAGGCGTCTGGAGACGGTCATGGGGGGCTCCTCAGCTCAAGTGCCAGACGGTGGGGGTGCGTTGATCGGCCGGGTACTGCACGATCCGGCCGTCGTCCGTGACGGTGAGCGCCATCCGGGTGATCGCGTTGACGAGCCGGTAGCCGCCCGCCGCGGGCTCCAACTCCCAGCGCTGCAGGGTGCCGGACGGGTCGCAGGTGTCCCAGGTCGCCTCGACACCGGGCTGCAGCGGCACGTTGAGCGTGAGCTTGCCGCCGCTGATCGCGAGGCAGCCGGCCGCCGAGCGGAGGGTCACATAGCCGTCCGCCGTGCGCTGCACGGAGGCCGTGAACGACCGCCCGAAGGTGTACGTGCCGTCCGCCACCGGCACCCGGGTCAGGTCCCGCCAACCCGGCGCGTGCCCCACCGCCGCGCCGCGCGCCACGAACTCCGCGTAGGTGGCGTCGGGATGCGGGTCACCCCAGGTGGCCTGGGCGACATGCCGTAGCGCGGGCCAGAGCCGGACGGCGACCTCGTTCTCGGTCTCGCCGCGTCCGTTGTCAGGCCACAGGCTGATCTTCGCGCCGGTGACGCCGCGGGACGAGGCGAGCTTCTCGCCCTCGAAGCTGCGCGGGTCCCAACTCTGGTCGTAGAGCGACTCGGTGTCGCTGTGGAAGCCGCCGCGGATGAGGTAGAGCGAATAGGAGGCGTTCATCACCGAGTAGCCCTGCGCGATGAGTTGACTGGGCTTGACCGCCACGTTCAGCCAGTGCTCGACCGTGGTGTCGGCCTTCACGGGGACGGTGTTGGCTCCGGTCAGGCCGTCGTTCCAGATCCGCAGCTTCACGCCCTTGCCGGCCGCGTAGTCGTGGACGCGGTTGACGAAGTCGACGAAGGCGTCCTGCGGGGTGGCGCCCGGACCGTACTTCTCCTGGGCGTACTTGAGCATCTGCGGGTACTTCGCGAAGTCGGAGCCGAGCATGTACTCGTCGGCCCCCATGTGCCAGGACTTCGCCGTGAAGACCTGGGCGTACTCGTCCATCAGGCTCGTGTAGTAGTCGAAGGCCGCCTGCTGGGTGATGTCGAGACGGGACGGCTGCTTGTTGCCGTCGGAGTCGGTCAGCTGGAGGTCCGGGCGGTTCTCGATCCACGGGTCGATGTGCCCCGGGGAGTTGATCTCGGGGATGATCTCGACGTGGTACCTGTCACCGAGCGCGACAAGCTGCCGTATCTCGTCCTTGGTGTAGTAGCCCCAGGTGTTGGCCTCGGGGTGGGCGTCGCTCTTGACCTTCAGCTCCACGAGCAGCTGGTTGAGCTTGTTGTAGGACATCTCGCGGACGAGGTTCTCCAGCCAGGGCAGCGAGATGTGGATGTAGCAGGCGCACACGCCGACGCCCCGCTCCTTGTAGCGCGGCACGTCGACCGTGCGTCCGGCGGGGATCCGGTCGCCCTGTGCGAGGAGCTGGAGGAGGGTCCGGGTGCCGTAGAAGGCGCCGGTCTCGGTCGCTCCGGTGATCGACAGGCTGCTGCCGGCGTGGAGTTCGTAGCCCTCGGCGCCGAGGGAGCTTCGGGACGGCTCGAGGTTGATAACGATGTCACCGGCTCTGGCTCCGCCACGGACGACGGGGACCGAGCCGTGGCCCGCCGCCCGCAGATCACCGGCGAGCGTGTCGGCCACGCGGCGTCCGGCCGGGTCGTCGGCGACGAGCCGGGCCCCGGGCCGGTAGACGTAGGCGCCCGACTCCGGAGTCCATCGGGTCAGCGCGGGCACCGTGACCGGCGGGCCCTGCTCCGAGCGCGCGAGCGCCGGGGCGGGCGCCAGGAGCAGCGCCAGCAGCGCCACGACGGCGGCGAATCCCAGCCGTTTCCTCATGAGTGACTCCCTATTCATCGGATGGCTGATAATTGAGGTCAGCACAAGGGCTGTCAACGGGGCAGAATCGGCTGAGAGTTGATCCAGAGATCGGATGACCTGCTGGTCGACGCCTCTCTCCGATGCCCTCCGTCGCGAAAAGTCCAAGAAGACCGGTCCGAATGTCCAAGAGCGAGCGCTCTCGACGCGACGTCCGCCTCCGGGCAGAGTTCTCCCTACGTACTCGCGAGTAGCCCCGAGGAGCGCACGTGACCAGCTGGGTCGGCCGTACCGCCGCCGAGATCGCCGCCGCCGTCCGCGAGAAGCGGGCCACGCCCCGGGAGGTGCTGGCCGAGCACCTCGCCCGGATCGAGAGGCTCGACGGGCGGATCGGGGCGTTCCGGGTGGTGCGCGCCGAAGCGGCGCTGGCGGAGGCCGACGAGGTGGGCTCCCGGGGCGACCTCGGGGAACTGCCCCTGGCGGGCGTGCCCGTGGCCGTCAAGGACAACCTCTCCGTGCGCGGCGAGACCAACCGTGTCGGCTCCGCCGCAACCCCGGACACGCCGGCCGAGGCGGATCACGAGGTCGTCGCCCGGCTGCGGGCCGCGGGCGCGGTGGTCGTGGGGCTGACGAACGTCCCGGAGCTGTGTGTCTTCGGCACCACGGAGGGCGTCCACGGCACCTCCCGGAACCCCTGGGACACCTCGCGTACGGCGGGCGGCTCGTCCGGCGGCAGCGCGGCCGCGGTCGCCGCGGGCCTGGTCCCGATCGCCCTCGGCAACGACGGCATGGGCTCCCTGCGCATCCCGGCGGCCAACTGCGGGCTCGTCACCCTGAAGCCGGGGTCGGGGGTGGTCCCGGCCGGCATCAGCGACGGCGACTGGTTCGGCATGTCCGAAAACGGTCCGCTCGCGACCACGGTCGAGGACGCCCGCCTGCTGCTTTCGGTCATCGCCGGCACCGAGTTCGTACGACGGGACACGCCCGCCGCGCTCGATGTCGCGGTGTCCCTGCGCAGCCCGCTCGCCGGCGTCACGGTCAGCGCGCCGTATACGAACGCGGTCCGGGAGGCGGCCGGGCTGCTGATCAAGGCGGGGCATCAGGTGCGGCGGGCGGACCCGCCGTACCCGCTGTCGCTGGGTGTCACCTCGCTCGCCACGTGGACGGCGGGCACCTCGGTGGACGCGGCGGGGCTGGATCCGCGGCTGCTGGCCCGGCGCACCCGGGTGCACGCGGCGATCGGCCGGCGCTTCGTCAACACCGTGCGCAAGGGCAAGGCCCGGCAGGAACTGCGCGAGCGCCTGGAGCCGTTCTTCGCCGAGCACGACGTGCTGCTGCTTCCGGCGCTGGCCCGCCGCTCCCCCAAGGCCGAGGCCTGGCACGAGCGGGGCTGGTTGCGCAATGTCCTGGTCAACACCAACTACTCGCCGCTCACCCCGCCGTGGAACCTCACGGGCTGGCCGGCGATGTCGGTCCCGCTCGGCACGCTGTCCTCGGGCGCCCCCACCGCCGTACAACTGGTGGCCCGGCCCGGGTCGGAGTCGGTGCTGCTGGAGGTCGCGGAGGAGCTGGAGCGGCGGCAGCCGTGGCGGCGGACGGCACCGCTCGACTGAACACCGGTCCTGGGAGAAGTCCTAGAGAGCCTTGTACATGATGTGCAGTCCGACCCGCCCGTGCCGGGGGTGTTCGAAGGCGTCCGGCACGGTGCCGAGGATCGTGAAGCCGAGCGAGGTCCACAGCCGCACGGCCGGGTTGGTCTCGACGACGGCGTTGAAGACCATCCCCCGGTAGCCGTCGGCCGCGGCGGCGGCCAGGATGTGCTCGGCGAGGGTGCGGCCGATGCCGCGGCCGCCCTGGTCGGGGTCGACCATGAAGCCGGCGTTGGCGATACGGGCGGCGGGACCGCCGTAGTTGGGGGTGACGTAGGCCGAGGCGACCAGGGCGCCGCTCTCGTCCTCGACGACGTAGACGCGCTTGACCGGGTGCATCCACAGGGCGCGCGCTGTGTCTTCGGGAGTGTCGGGGTCCCAGGCGTAGGTCTCGCCCGCGGCCACGATCCGGTGCCAGAAAGGCCAGATCCGCGGCCAGTCGTCGGCCGCGGCTTCTCTGATCAGCATGGGCGTGAGTCTCGCACGCCCATGCCGTCGGCGATCGCGAAGATCCTGCGGTCAGTCCACGCTGGGCAGGATGTGGGGCTCGGCGAGGTCGTCCTCGTAGCCCGCGAGACGGATGGGGGCGGAGCGCGCCCACACGTCGAGACTGCCGATGTCTCCGGGCCGTCGGCCCGCACGCTCCGGGCGTTCCTTGGGGCGTTGTTCGCGATTCGTCTTCTCCGGTGTCACCGCGCACTCCTTATGTGTCGGGCTCACCCTCGGGACGTACCTGTGCAACCTACGGTCGAGGCCTGGACGTCCGCTCGGGTCTGGGTCGAGATCGGGTTCGGACGCGGTGGCGCCGGCAACTCAGGTGAGAGCAGGCCGTGGTGACCGGCTTGTCCCGGGACGGACTATGGGTGTGGGTAGGACCCCGTACTGCCGTCCGTCGGCTACAGATTAACCAGATGAGCAGTGGTCCGCTCGATAGGGGCTGAAAACAAGGCGTAACCATCGCGAGTCACCTAAGGTCTTTCAGCCATGTTCTGCGCAAGTTTGTCACCCGATGCACGGTTTGAGGGTCACCCGACCGGCCTACACGACCGCGCACGCCTTCGACGGTCCGGAGCCACACAGTTCAGGTCCTGTTGGCCGAATCGCAAGCCACCCATGATCTGCTGACGTGCGGCAACGGCTTGTCCCGCGGGTGGACTCGGGAGGACTGACGCATGGAGCTGCGCAGTGTCGATGAGCTGATGGATCTGCTGTACGCCTGTCGGCACCAGCAGGCGTTGCGGACCGCCGCCCTGCTGCGCCGCAGCCGCCCCGCCGACAAGGAACTCCAGGTGGCGGGGCTGGTGCGGGACATCGGGCAGCTGCTGTCCCCCGCCGACGGCAGCGCCCGGGCCGAACGCGCGGCGGCGGCGGTACGCCCCCTGCTCGGTGAGCGCGTCGCCCACCTGGTCCGCCACCACGGCCCGACCTCCGACGACGACCTGTCGCGCCTGCGGGAGGCGGACGAGGAGAGCCGGGCCATCGTCTTCGACGCGGGCGTCCTGGAGGACTGGCGCACCCTCCTGGAGCTGGTCGCGGCACGCAACTCCCGTCTCGGGGCTGTCGACTGACGGTCCGTCATGAGACGGTACGGCGATGACGCCTGGACTGCACGGCAGGGTCGCCCTGGTCACCGGGGCCACGCGCGGCATCGGAGCGGCCGTCGCCCGGCAGCTGGCCGACGCCGGGGCGCGGGTGTGTGTGACGGCCAGGGACCCGGAGGAGGTCCGGCGGGCCGCCGAGCAGCTCGGCGGTATCGGCCTTGCGGGGAACGTCGCGGACCCGGAGCACGCGCGGGCGGCCGTGGATCTCGCTCTCGGCGAGTTCGGCCGGCTCGACGTCCTCGTCAACAACGCGGCGACGAATCAGCCGTACGGCCCCCTCATGGATCTGGATCCCCAGGCGTGGCGCGAGGCCTTCACCGTCAACGTCGAGGCACCGCTGCGGCTGGTGCAGGCGGCGTGGCGGGGGTGGATGCGGGAGCACGGCGGGTCGGTGGTCAACGTGTGCACGGAGGGCGCCGGACACGTGGGGCCGAACGTCGGCGCGTACGGGACCAGCAAGGCGGCGCTGCTCCATCTCACCCGGCAGCTGGCGGGCGAGCTGGCTCCCCGGGTGCGGGTCAACTCCGTCTCTCCTGGTCTCGTACGGACGGAGATGGCGCGGTTCGTGTGGGAGCAGGGCCCCGTCGACCTGCCGCTGGGGCGGATCGGGGAGCCCGAGGACGTCGCGCGGGCCGTGGTGTGGCTGGCGTCCGACGCGGCCGAGTGGATCACCGGGGCGGATCTGCTGGTGGACGGGGGCACCCGGGTGCGGGCGGCGCACCCGGGCGGGTACGCCGTCCATGACCGGCTGCGGTCGTACGCCCCGCCGCCCTCATGACCGCGTCACGGGAACAGGGCGATCCCCATGAGGACGATCAGGCCCGCGAAGACGACGAGCGCGATCATGCCCCAGCTCCAGGGGTGCCTGAACGGGTCGTGGGCACCCCCGCGGGGCCGGTCCTCCGGGAGCTCGTGCTGGACCGGACGGTCGCTCGCGTAGAACTCCTCGTCGGTCGGGTAGTGGTTGCGCGGATCGTTGAACGCGCGCGGATCGATGCTGTGTGGACGTGCCATGACAACTCCTGGCAGGGAACCTTCCACTCCCCGGGTTCCCCGTCGGCGACGGCCCACACATCAGGGCCGCGAGCTCACCACTTGCCGGGCACGTAGTCCTTCAGGAAGACCCCGTACACGTCCTCGCCGTCCTCGCCGCGCACGATCGGGTCATAGACGCGGGCCGCGCCGTCGACCAGGTCGAGAGGGGCGTGGAAGCCCTCCTCGGCGAGACGGAGCTTGTCGTAGTGAGGGCGCTCGTCCGTGATCCAGCCGGTGTCGACCGAGGTCATGAGGATGCCGTCGGTCTGGAACATCTCCTGGGCGCTGGTCCGCGTGACCATGTTCATGGCGGCCTTGGCGGCGTTGGTGTTGGGGTGGCCCGCGCCCTTGTAACCGCGGCCGAAGACGCCCTCCATCGCCGAGACGTTCACCACGTAGGCGCGTCCGCTCCCGGCCTTCCTCGCGGCGTCGGCCATGGCCGGGCGCAGCGCGCTGATCAGGATGAACGGTGCCGTGTAGTTGCACAGCTGGGTTTCGAGCAGCTCCACCGGGGAGATCTGCTCGATCGTCTGCACCCAGGTGTTGCTGTCGACGACGTCGGGGACGAGGCCGCCCGCGTCGATGGCGGTGCCGTCGAGGTGCCGGGCCACGCTGGCGTTGCCCGCGACGAGGGCGAGGTCGGCGATCTGCTGCGCGTCGAGGCCGGAGATCCCGGCGGGCAGGGAGGCGAGTCCGTCGACCGCGCCGGAACCGAAGGCACCGATGACGTGGTGGGCGGGGAGCTCACCGGCGGGCAGCGGGGCGCTCTCGCCGTCGACCAGGGCGGCGTAGGCCGAGGGCAGCCGTCGTACGGTCTGCGTCGCGTTGTTGACGAGGATGTCGAGCGGGCCCGCCTCGGCGACCTGCTGGGCGAGGGCCACGGCCTGCGCCGGGTCCCGCAGGTCGATGCCGACGACCTCCAGGCGTTGGATCCAGTCCGCGGAGTCGTCCATGGCCTTGAAACGGCGGATGGCGTCCTTCGGGAAGCGCGTGGTGATGGTGGTGTGCGCGCCGTCGCGCAGCAGCCGCAGCGCGATGTACATGCCGATCTTGGCGCGGCCGCCGGTGAGCAGGGCGCGCTTGCCGGTGAGGTCGGCGCGGACGTCGCGCTTGGCGCGGTTCAGGGCGGCGCAGTCCGGACAGAGCTGGTGGTAGAAGTAGTCGACCTCGACGTACCGGGTCTTGCAGGTGTAGCAGGAGCGCGGGCGCTGGAGTATCCCCGCGATCCGGCCCTCCTCGGTGACGGACGACGGCAGGATGCCCTCGGTCTCGTCGTCGATGCGCTGGGCGGAGCCGGTCGCCGTGGCCTCCGTGACCGCCTTGTCGTGGGCGGTCTTGGCGGCCCGGCGCTCCTGCCGGCGGCGCTGCTTCACGGTGCGGTAGATCCCGGCGGTGGCCCGGCGCACGGCGATCGCGTCGGGGTGGTCGACCTCCAGCTTGTCGAGCTCGTCGAGCACGCCGAGGCAGACGGCCAGCCGCTCCGGGTCGATGCCGGGGCCGTGCACGACCTCGTCACCGGGCTCGCGCACGACCTCGTCCATCGTCGCCGAGCCGTCCTCTGTCACCGTCATCGCGCTGCCGTTTCCCTGGTCACCCGAGCGGCGCGTCGGCCGCGTCCGCTTGTCGAACGCGGAATTTTACTTCAGCGCCGGGCCTGACCCGCAATCCGGAACGATCAAGAACCGCAGGCAGCCAGCAGTTCCTTCACCTCCTCGGACAGCGCCCGGGCGAGGACGTCCAGGTCAGGCACGGCTTCGGCGTCCGCCACGAGGCCGTAGTGGACCGCTCCCCGGTACGTCGAGATCGCGACCGCGAGGGACTGGCCGCGGGCCAGCGGGGCGAAGGGGTAGACCTCGGTGACCAGGTTGCCGCCGAGCTTCAGTCCGATGCCGGGCAGCGGGACGCTGGTGACGAGGATGTCGAACCAGAGCCGGGCGCCCTGGCCGGCCAGGGGCCCGCCGAGGCGGTGGCCGAGGGCCGGGACGTGGTCGGCGAGCAGGGCGACCGCGCCCGCGCCGCGGTTGGGGCCGGCGTCCTTTTTGCGGTCCATGGCCGTGCGGACCGTGTCCAGGCGGCCCAGCGGGTCGGGGTCGTCGACCGGAAGCCGCATCAGGTACCCGGAGAGCCGGTTGCCCTGCGGGTGCGCGGTGCGCGGACGGCGCTTGGAGACGGGGATCAGGGCGCGGGGCGCCACGCCCGCACTGCCGTCCCCCCGCTCGTCCAGCCAGCGGCGCAGCGCGCCCGCGACGACGGCGATCAGGACGTCGTTGACGGTGCCGCCCCGCGACTTGCGGACGCGGTGCACGTCGTCGAGGTCGACGACGACTCCGGCGGTGCGGCGGGTGCCGCTCGGCTCGGAGACGAGGGCGTCCGAGGAGCTCACGCCCACGCAGGACAGGGCGACGGATGCGCCGATGTCGAGGGCGCGCCCCAGGTCGGAGACGGCGGTCCTGACGAGCCCGGGCAGCTTGCGCACGTCCGGGAGCAGGGCCTTGGCGGGCTCCTGGGGGCGCGGCTTGCGCACCGGAAGGTCCATCGGGTCCAGGACGGCGGCGGCGAGCGTCAGGGCCCGCAGTCCGTCGGCCAGGGCGTGGTGGAACTTGAAGAGCACGGCGAAGGAGACACCGTCCTCCCCCGGCAGCACATGCGCCTCCCACGGCGGCCGTTCGCGGTCGAGCGGCCGCTGCATGAGCCGGCCGGCCTCGGTGTGGAAGTCCGCGGTCGGGGCGTGCAGCAGGACGTGGCGGAGCGGGTCGAAGTCCGGGTCGGGCACGCGGGCGGCGCCCCCGAAGGCGTACGGGAAGCCGAGCGGCCACACGTCCCGGATCCGCATCCTGAGGCCGGGCACGGCGGCGGCGCGGCCCGCCAGCAGATCGGCCGCGTGCGCGCCGGCGGTGGGCGAGTGTGCCGCGAAGACGCCGAGCGCTCCCAGGTGCATCGGGTGCTCGGCGGATTCCATGTTCCAGAACGCCAGGTCGAGAGGGGCGAGCAGGTCAGAAGTCAATGGCTTGCCTCGCGTCCGACAACGGGTGGGCCAGCAGTCAATCGCCCTCCGGCGATTACGGTCAAGTACGATCAAGCTACGCACAGTTAACAGCAGATTAAGTCCCGCCCCCAGTCGAAGGGGGCGGGACACATGGGGCGAACGTAATCATCCGCCGGTTGACACACACCCGGCCGGAATCGCCCGGGACGCGTCCCGGATCAGGGCACGGTGCGCGGCCCTGAGCCGCTCGGCGTCCGGTTTGAGGACCTTGCGGTCGTAGGTGAGCAGCCCGTTCAGCTCACCCTCGACATCCGAGATCTGGGTGTAGACGGCGCCGTTGCCGCCCCGGCAGGCCAGGGCCCGCACCTCGTCGAGCCTGGCCAGATAGTCGTCGGTGTAGGTCGCCGGATCCACGTCGACGTACGACTGCTGGACGGACCAGGCGTGCCCGGGAACCGCGAGACCCAGGCCACCGTACTCACCGCTGACCAGGGCGCGTCTGCCGTCCGGGTGAGGTGGCAGGGCGGGACTGGGATACCCGTGCTCGTCCATGATGTCGCCGGCGTTGCCGTCGGCGCCGAGGTTGAGACCCGACTGGTTGTTGACCAGGCGGGTCGGGTCCCAGGCCTTGGCCTGCTCGGCGATCCGGCCGATGTCGTACTGCCCCCAGCCCTCGTTGAAGGTCACCCACATGACGACCGAGGGACTGCTGATGTGCTCGTCGATCATCTGCTTCATCTCGCGCTCGTACTCGGCGCGGGCGGCAGGGCCCGGATTCACCCCCGCGGTCATCGCGGGCATGTCCTGCCACACCATCAGGCCCAGCCGGTCGGCCCAGTAGAACCAGCGGTCGGGCTCGACCTTGATGTGCTTGCGGACGGCGTTGAAACCGAGCTTCTTGTGCACCTTCAGGTCATACGCCATGGCTTCGTCGGTGGGCGCGGTGTGCAGGCCGTCGGGCCAGAAGCCCTGGTCGAGGGTGGCCATCATGAAGATTGGCTTGCCGTTGAGGACCGTGCGCGGGGTGCCGTTCACGTTCTCGACGGCGATGGAGCGCATCCCGAAGTAGCTGCCGACGCGGTCGGCGCCGACGGTCACCTTCAGGCCGTAGAGGAACGGATCGTCCGGCGACCACAGGCGCGGGTTCTCGATGGTCAGGGTCAGCGGTCCGCCGGTGCGCCCACTGGCCGTCGCGACCTTCCGCTTTCCGTCGTACGCCGTCGCCGTGATCGGTACGCCGTCCCGGACACCCTGCGCCTCGACCGTCAGCCGGTCGGCGGAGACGTCGGGAGTCAGTTTGAGGGAGCCGACGTGGTCGCGGGCGACCGGCTCCATCCAGACGGTCTGCCAGATCCCGGAGGACGGCGTGTACCAGATGCCGCTCGGGTCGAGACGCTGCTTGCCGAGGGGCGGGTTCTCGCCGTCGGCCGCGTCGGTGGGGTCGTACACGCCGACGATCAGTTCCTGGGTGCGGCCGGGCTTCAGCGCGTCGGTGATGTCGGCGCCGAACTTGTCGTAGCCGCCGGTGTGTTCGGCGACCCTGGTCCCGTTGACGTACACCTCGGACCGCCAGTCGACCGCCCCGAAGTTGAGCTGGAGGCGCTTGCCGGAGCCGATGTGCCAGTCGGCCGGGACGGTGAAGGTGCGGCGGTACCACATGCGGTCCTCATGCCGTTCCAGACCGGAGAGTTGGGACTCCACGGGGTACGGGACGAGGATGCGCTCGGCCAGGTTCCTGCCCACCGGCGGCTGTTCACCCGCCTCGGCGGCGGCGAACTGCCAACGGCCGTTGAGGCCCAGCCACGCGTCGCGGGTCAACTGGGGCCGCGGGTACTCGGGATGGGCGTTGTCCGGCCCCACCTCGTCGGCCCACTTCGTACGCAGTTCGTACGTCGAACGGTTGGGTCCGCTGCTCCAGAACGCGCCGACAACGTTGCCGTCGGCACTGGTGAGCCCGCCTTCGCCGTCGTAGCGGAGGTCGGCGGTGCCGCGCGCGGTGCCGGTCCTGTTGCCCACGACGGGTTCGGTGAGGGTGACGAGCAGGACACGGGGGTCTTCCGGGTCCTGTTTCGCCGTGTCCAAGGGCCACTTGGCGCCGCCGATCACCGCCTGGAGGTGGTCGGTGAGTGCGGCCGGGGGTGCGGCGAGGGGCTGGGCGAAGTCGAGCTTCAGGGTGCGGCCGGTGCCGAGGACGGTGGTCGCGACCGGGCCGTCGTAGTCGTAGCCCTCGGGCAGCCGGAACGCCGACTGCGGAACGGCCTGTTTGGCTCCGCCGGGTTGGAGCCAGCGCAGGTGGAGGTTGGAGCCGCCGTAGTGCTCGAAGTACTCGACCTTGATGTCGTAGGACTCGCCGGCGGTCAACTCGACGGGCTGCGCGCTCTGTTCGCGGTCCCAGTCGTCGACCCAGTGGTCGATGAGGAGCTGTCCGCCGATCCAGAGGCGGAAACCGTTGTCGCCGATGACCGAGAAGGTGTGGGGTCCGGAGGCCGTCGGCACCAGCCTGCCGGTCCAGCGGACGCTGACGTCGTCCGAACGGCCGGTCGCGGCGGCCAGCCGGGGTTCCAGGTTGTCGAAATCGAGGTTCGGGTCGAAGGTGGTCGCCTTGAGCTCGTGGAAGTCGAAGGCGCCGGGGGCCGACTGTGTGTAGTACTCGCCCTTGAGACCACGGGCCTCGACGGGATCGTCGGCGAGGGCGGGAACCGCGGTCAGACCGGCGAGGCCGAGGAGGGCGGCGAACAGTAACGCCAGCCGGGCTCTGAGACGGGTGATGTGCCTGCTGTGCACGGAAGCCTCCATAACAACGTTGTCATGGGCAGGAAGTGGCATGACAACACGGATTCCGGCTTCCGTCCAGGGACATGACAAGTCTGTCCGCGCATGCCGTCGACGCGCCGCACGCGGACAATGGCAGAAGGATCCTCCCCTGCCGGAAGAAGGCGATGGAGATGCCGAAGGTCTCCCGCGACACGGCCACCCAGGGCGGCGACTTCGGGGCGGTCGTCGACCGCTCCGAGGAGTTCGGCGACTACACGGTCGACTTCCTGACGTTCCGCGAGGACGTCGACCACCGGCCGCTGCTGAAGGGGCTGCCCGACGGCCGCTGCCAGTGCCCGCACTGGGGCTACGTTTTCAAGGGCGAACTCACCCTGCACTACGCGGACCACGACGAGGTGTACCACGAGGGCGACGCGTTCTACGCCCCCGCGGGGCATGTGCCCGTCCACACTGAGCCGGGCAGCGAATACCTGCAGATCAGCCCTACGGACGAGCTGCGCCGGACCAGCGAGGTGATCATGAAGAACTTCGAGTCACTGCGAGGACAGGGCTGACCCGCCCGACGGCCAGGGCCGGTCCGGCATGGGGCGTGGGCCCAGCCGGCGAGTGACCACAACGCCGCTGGGACACCCGCTCCGGAGGAGTGCGTACCCGCCCCTGCGATGCCGGCCTGACCCACCGCCGGCCTCAGCCGCCGGAGAGACCCCTGCCTACGACACCAGTTGTCCCTTCCCGAGCGCGATCACCCCGCCCTTGGACACGGTGTACAGCTCCGCGTCCCGCTCCGGGTTCACGCCGATCGTCGCGCCCGGCGGGACCTCGACGTTCTTGTCGAGGACGGCACCGCGGACCACCGCGCCCCGCCCGATCTTGACGTTGTCGTGCAGCACCGAGCCCTGAACCACGGCCCCCGGGTCGACCAGGACACCGGGCGAGAGCACGGACCGGGTGACCTGGCCCCGGATCAGGCAGCCCGCGCTGATGATGGACTCGCTGGCGATGCCTCCGGAGTTGAAGCGGGCCGGGGAGAGCTGGCCGGAGTGGGTGTAGATGGGCCACTGCCGGTTGTAGAGGTTGAAGGCGGGGCGCTCGGCGATCAGGTCCATGTGGGCGTCGTAGTAGGCGTCCAGGGTTCCCACGTCGCGCCAGTAGCCGCGGTCGCGGGTGGTCTCGCCGGGGACGTGGTTGGCGCTGAAGTCGTAGAGCTGGGCCTCGCCGCGCTCGGTGAGCTGGGGCAGGATCGAGCCGCCCATGTCGTGGACCGAGTGCTCCTCCTCGGAGTCCCGCTGGAGCGCCTCGATCAGGGCCTTGGTGGTGAAGATGTAGTTGCCCATCGAGGCGAACACACGCTCCGGGTCGTCCGCCAGCCCCGGCGGCTCGGCGGGCTTCTCCAGGAAGCGTTCCACCGTGAGGCCGTCCGAGCCCGGGGAGATCACCCCGAACGAGGGGGACTCGGAGCGCGGGACCCGGATCCCGGCCACCGTGACGCCCGCGCCGGACTCGATGTGCTGCGCGAGCATCTGGCGCGGGTCCATGCGGTACACGTGGTCGGCGCCGAAGACCGCGACGTACTCCGGGCGCTCGTCGTAGAGCAGGTTCAGGGACTGCAGGATCGCGTCCGCGCTGCCCAGGTACCAGCGCGGTCCGAGGCGCTGCTGGGCGGGCACCGGCGTGATGTAGTTGCCGAGCAGACTCGACATCCGCCAGGTGGTCGTGATGTGCCGGTCGAGCGAGTGCGACTTGTACTGCGTGAGCACACAGATGCGCAGGACGTCGGCGTTGACGAGGTTGGACAGGACGAAGTCGACCAGACGATACGTTCCTCCGAAGGTGACCGCCGGCTTGGCGCGGTCTGTGGTCAAGGGCATCAGGCGTTTGCCCTCTCCGCCCGCGAGTACGATGCCGAGCACCGAAGGTCCGCCACGACGCATGGCCGCTCCCCTCACCCTGGTCTGTGACCGATGCTTGCCCTTGCCAGGGGCTTGCTACGCCTGTTTGAGGATCTCCTCGTACAGCCGGACCGTGCGCCGGGCGACCGCGTCCCAGCCGAACTCGCCCACCGCGCGCTCACGTCCCGCCTCACCCATCCGCCGTGCCGTCTCCGGATCGCCGATCACCGAGTCGAGTGCCCCGGCGAGGGCCGTCTCGAACGCGTCGTCCACGGTCACGAGCAGCCCGGTCCTGCCGTCGTCCACGACCTCGGGGATACCGCCCACCCGCGAGGCCACCACAGGGGTCCCGCAGGCCATCGCCTCCAGGTTGACGATGCCGAGGGGTTCGTACACCGAGGGGCACACGAACACGGCCGCGTGGGTCAGGAGCTGGATCACCTCGGGGCGCGGCAGCATCTGCGGGATCCAGTGGACGCCCTCGCGGACCCGGCTCAGCTCCTCGAAGAGCTCGCGGAACTCCCGGTCGATCTCGGGGGTGTCCGGCGCGCCCGCGCACAGCACGACCTGCGCGGCCGGGTCGATGTCCCGGACCGCGCGCATCAGGTGCGGCACGCCCTTCTGGCGGGTGATACGGCCGACGAACAGCACGAACGGGCGAGCCCGGTCCAGTCCGATCCGGTCCAGCACGTCGGTGCCGTGGTCGGGCCGGTACAGGGCGGTGTCGATGCCGTTGTGCACGATGTGGACCTTGGCCGGATCCAGCGCCGGATAGCAGCCGAGGATGTCCTCGCGCATGGCTCCCGACACGGCGATCACCGCGTCGGCGGTCTCGATCGCGGTGCGCTCGGCCCAGCTGGAGAGGGCGTATCCGCCGCCGAGCTGCTCGGCCTTCCAGGGCCGCAGGGGCTCCAGGGAGTGGGCGGTCATCACGTGCGGGATGCCGTGCAGCAGCTTGCCGAGGTGGCCGGCGAGGTTGGCGTACCAGGTGTGCGAGTGGACCAGCTCGCGGCCTTCGAGGCCCGCGGCCATGGAGAGGTCCACGGAGAAGGTGCGCAGCGCGTCGTTGGCGGTGTCGAGTGCGGACCAGGGCCGGTGCCGGAGCACGCCCGCCGCTCTTTCCTTGACGGACACCTCGCCCCAGCAGTGCACGTCCAGGTCGACGAGGGACCTCAGCTCCCGGGCGAGAAACTCGACATGGACCCCTGCACCGCCGTACACATCCGGCGGGTACTCCCGGGTCAGCAGGCCCACACGCACCCGGAACCCCCTGTCTCAGCGGCTGGTTGGCTTTCATGGTCACCCAGATGCGCCGCGCGGGGAAGAGCGCGGGGCTCGTGTGAAACAACAGTCACCGCACACGCCACCCTCCGGCAACCGGTAGTACAGACAGCAGCTGCGGCGGCGCAGGGTGGTCCGTTCGAGTGCGCCGGCCAGCAGCGGGTGGGCGAGGAGTTCGGTGGCGAGGTCACGGGCGCCGGCGGAGAGGTCCGGACGGTGGCCCAGCTGACGGGCGGCACCCGCCAGGGCCGAGGCGGCGTTGCCCCACAGCAGTCCGGTGGCGAGCCGGTACTCGGCGCGCAGCGCTGCCGTGAGCGGTTCGAGGTGACCGTGCAGGACGAGGTCGGCGATGGTCCCGGCATCGCCCGGCAGCGGCTCCACGGCGTCCAGCCACAGGTCGTCGGGGGCGCTCGCGTCGGGGTCCCAGTACAGCCGCCACGGCGACATGTCGGGGATCCGGCCGTACAGCACCGCGCAGCCGAGCGCCACCGACCACAGCCGGGCCGCGAGGCCCTGCTGGGCGATGGAGGCCGCGATCCGGGGTTCGGGGGCGCGCAGAGCCGCAGCGACCTTACGGACACGAAAAGTCAGGGTATTTCCATAAACTTCCGACGCCTGGTGCTCGTAGACTTGTGCGAGGGTCGGCAGCGCCGGGCGTGCTGTGCCGCGAGTGCCGCCGATCGTCCGTAGTACGAAGAAGGCGCCGAGCGGTCGCAGCGCCGCGAGATCTGGGTCGAGGTCCACGACCAGCAGTAGTACCAAGGCCCGTAGGGGTACCCACCAGGGGGCCTCCACCCCGTGTCACCCGCCTTGGGTAGGACACGGACCCTTTTGTACTCCATCGGCAGTAGGACCCATTGCCTGCTCAGGTACGACGACGGGAAGAACTTTTCCCGGCATCGTGTTCTGCATGGAAGACGACCGTTCGTCGCGCCGGGCAGCCAGCCCCCGCCTCACGCAGAGGAGCAGCTCATGAGTGCCCTCGCGTTGTCCGTGCTCCTCTCCCTCGTCTCCGCCGTCGCCTACGCGGGCGGAGCGATCGTGCAGGAGCAGGTCGCGGTGTCGCACCCGGACGAGCAGTACGCGCCGCTGCGCCGGCCGAGCTGGTGGGCGGCGGTCGCGCTGAACGGCCTCGGTGGACTGCTGCACGTGGTGGCACTCGCCTACGGCCCGCTCAGCCTGGTGCAGCCGCTGGGCGCCCTGACGATCGTGTTCGCGCTGCCGATGGCCGCGCTGTTCGTCGGCCGCAGGGCCGGCGCCACCGCCTGGCGGGGCGCGATCATGGCGACGGTGGGTCTGGCCGGTCTGCTCTCCCTGGTCGGCGCGTCCGACGCACAGTCCCTGAGCACGGCCCAGCGGGTGTTCGCCGGTGTGGTGACGGCCGCCGCGGTGGTCGCGCTGATGATCGCGGGCCGGGCCGCGCACCGGCACCCGGTGGTGCGCAGCGTGCTGCTCGCGACCGCGTCCGGCATAGCGTTCGGTATGTCCTCGGTGTTCACCAAGACCGTCGCCGTCGACTGGAGCGGTGGCGTGACGGCGGCGGACCTGCCCTCGCTGGCCGCGATCGGCGTCCTGGCGACGGCCGGATTGATGCTGTCGCAGGCCTCCTACCGCGGTGCCGGTCTCGCGGCCCCGCTGGCGACCCTGACGGTCGTGAACCCGGTGGTGGCGGCGGCGGTCGGCATCACGATGTTCGGAGAAACCTTCCGCTACGGCACCACGGGCACCGCGCTCGCCCTGAGCTGCGGCGTGGTGGCGGCCGGCGGCCTGATCCTGCTGACGACGGAGCGGCTCCAGCGCACCCACGCCGAGCCGGAACCCGCGGCGCCCGTCGTACTCAAGGGTGGGGACGGGTTCGTCCCGGTGCCCGCCGAGGAGCCGGCGGCGGCCGTCGTGCGCGAGGGCGTACTCCTCGACGAGGTCGCCGCCCTGCGCGAGGAGCTGTTCGTCCCGGGCCCCGCCACGGCGACGGTCCCTGAGGCGGCACTGCCGGACGGCACCTCCGACGACGAGCTCCTGGAGAAGCTGGGCGACGAGCCCCCGGCGTACTACGGCCCCTTCTACGGCGCCGCGTACATCCCGGTGCCGGTCCTGGACCGGCACCGCACCCGTGTCAAATCCTGATGCCGCCGGCCCGTAGATACGCCACCGGGTCGATGTCGGAACCGAAGCCGGGCCCCGTCCGCACCTCGAAGTGCAGATGCGGGCCCGAGCTGTTGCCGGTGGACCCCGAACGGCCGATGCGCTGCCCGCCACCCACGCTCTGCCCGGCCTTCACGGAGATCGCGGACAGGTGGCCGTACTGGGTGTAGCGGCCGTCGGCGTGCCGGATGACCACCTGGTAGCCGAAGGAGCCTCCCCACCCCGAGGTGACGACCTTCCCGGCCGCGACCGCCTTCACGGACGTCCCGGTGGGCACCGCGAAGTCGACGCCGGTGTGGTAGCCCTTCGACCAGGCGGAACCCGCCTTGTGGTAGGGCGTGCCGAGGGAGGCGTTCACGGGGGCGACCAGACCGGTGTCAGTGGCCTTCTCGGTCTTCTCCGCGGTGTGGGAGGAGGTCTTCTTCGTCGAGGAATGATCGGTGGTGGTCGTAGCGGCGGTGGCGCGCAGCTTGAGCCGCTGACCGGGAATGATCAGGTCGGGGTCGGCCCCGACGGTCTGCCGGTTGGCGGCGTACAGCCCCCGCCAGCCGCCCCGGACCTTCTGGGCGTCGGCGATCCGGGAGAGCGAGTCGCCCCGGACCACGGTGTACATCTCGGCGGACCCGGCCCGCGACTGCGGGGTGGTCTGCGGCTGTACGTCCGCTACGGAGGCCGTCTTCTTGGTGAGGGGCTGAAGGCCGGGGGTGGAACCCCCGCGGGTGAGCCCGGCCCGCACCGAGCACGCCGGCCAGGCGCCAGGTCCCTGTCCGTCCAGCACCTTCTCCGCCACGGCGATCTGCTGGTCCCTGGTGGCCAGATCCGCCCGTCCCGCGTACCGGGTGCCGCCGTAGGCCTCCCAGGTGGACTGGGTGAACTGGAGCCCGCCGTAGTAGCCGTTGCCGGTGTTGATGCTCCAGTTGCTGCTGGACTCGCACGCGGCGACCTTGTTCCAGGTGTCCACGTCGGCCGCGTGGGCGGTGCCGGTGCCGATGAGCGGGACCGCGATGCCGACGCCACCCGCGGTGACGGTGAGCGAGGCGCGGTTGATCCTGTTCGGCTGATACCGGCGGTGCCGGCCGCGTACGGCCATGGAGGCCTCCCCCTACAACAATGCGTCAGGAGGGGCAAAAGTAAGCGCCGCGAACAGGCCATGACAAGACGGCAACCAGCCGCATAGGGGCGTGCGCCGGACCGGCGTCTCCCACTGAACGCAACGAGGCGCCCGAACCGTATCCCTGGTGTGCGGACAGTCCTCCGACAGGCCAGGATGACCGGTGGACGATACTGACGAGCACGACTTGCAGCAGCGATACATGACCTACGCGATCCACAGGATCTTTTGGGAGCAGGCGGTATGAGCACAACAGCGCAGATCGGCGTCACGGGCCTCGCGGTCATGGGCCGCAACCTGGCCCGCAACTTCGCCCGCAACGGCTATACGGTCGCCCTGCACAACCGGACCGCGTCGCGCACGCACGCCCTGGTCGAGGAGTTCGGCGGCGAGGGCGACTTCATCGCGGCCGAGACCGCCAAGGAGTTCGTGGCGGCGTTGGAGCGGCCGCGCCGGCTGGTCATCATGGTGAAGGCCGGTGAGCCGACGGACGCGGTGATCCAGGAGTTCGCGCCGCTGCTGGAGCCGGGCGACATGATCATCGACGGCGGCAACGCGCACTTCGCGGACACCCGGCGCCGGGAGCGCGACCTGCGCGAGCAGGGCATCCACTTCGTCGGCATGGGCGTCTCCGGCGGCGAGGAGGGCGCGCTGCACGGACCGAGCATCATGCCGGGCGGTCCGAAGGAGTCGTACGACTCTCTCGGCCCGATGCTGGAGAAGATCTCCGCGAAGGCGGCGGACGGGGCGCCCTGTGTGACGCACGTCGGTCCTGACGGCGCCGGGCACTTCGTGAAGATGGTCCACAACGGCATCGAGTACGCCGACATGCAACTCATCGGCGAGGCGTACCAGTTGCTGCGGGACGTGGCCGGATACTCCCCCGCCCAGATCGCCGACATCTTCCGCACCTGGAACACGGGCCGCCTGGACTCGTACCTGATCGAGATCACCGCCGAGGTGCTCTCCCACGTGGACGCGGCGACGGGCAAGCCTTTCGTGGACGTCGTGGTGGACCAGGCGGAGCAGAAGGGCACGGGCCGCTGGACCGTGCAGATCGCCCTGGACCTGGGTGTCCCGGTGTCGGGCATCGCGGAGGCGGTCTTCGCGCGGTCCCTGTCGGGGCACGCGGAGCTGCGGGAGGCGTCCCGGGGTCTCGCCGGGCCCAAGGCGTCCCCGTTGTCGGAGTCGGAGGCCGGGGCCTTCGCGGACCGTGTCGAGCAGGCCCTGTACGCCTCGAAGATCGTGTCGTACACGCAGGGCTTCCACGAGATCGCGGCCGCCCGTGAGGAGTACGACTGGGACATCGACCTGGGTGCCGTCTCGGCGATCTGGCGCGGCGGCTGCATCATCCGCGCGGCCTTCCTCGACCGCATCCGGTCCGCCTACGACACCCGCGCGGACCTGCCCAGCCTGCTCTCCGACGACACCTTCGCCCGGGAGATCGCCGACGCCCAGGACGACTGGCGCGAGGTCATCGTCGCGGCGACGCGGCAGGGTGTTCCGACGCCCGGCTTCGCGGCGGCGCTGGCCTACTACGACGCGCTGCGCGCCGAGCGGCTGCCCGCGGCGCTCACGCAGGGGCAGCGGGACTTCTTCGGGGCGCACACGTACCGGCGCACGGACCGCGACGGTTCCTTCCACACGCTGTGGGGCGGGGACCGGTCCGAGGTGACGGGCTGAGCGTCACCCCGACGTGAAGGAGGGCCACCGTTCGGTGGCCCTCCTTCCGTGTGTTCACGGGGTTGCCGTCAGCTGAGCGGTGGCCCCGGTTCCGGGTTCGGCACCGGTTCGGGGCCCGGCGGGACCGGGGACGGCGACGGGTCGGGGACCGGGCCCGGTCCCGGTCCCGGAGTCGGGTCCGGGTCCGGGGGTGACGGGGGCTCCGGGGTGGGGCCCGGCGGCGTGGGGACCGGGCCGGGGCCCGGAGTGGGACCCGGAGGCACGGGGTCGGGGTACGGATTGGTCATGGGGTCCTCCAGCCACTCGGTCGACGTCGGCTCTGGACTACTCCCCCGCGTACCCGTGAGCCCTCCCGCCAGTCACCCACCCGCGTGACGGGCGTGGCCCGCGTGGGTGTGCTCGGGGTGCGGGCGGGGGCTCTCGACGTGGGCCGGGGTGCGGCGGGAGGCCGGCGTGACCGCGGCTTTCGGACCCGCCCGCTCAGAAGCCCTCGGGGTGGGCCGCCAGCCACTTCTTCGCCGCGTGGAGGAGTTCGGGGGTGACCGCGGGGGCTTCGTCGGGGTGGCGCTCGGCCCACTTGACGACGTACGGGCAGAGCGGGGCGACGGTGATGCCCTCGCGAGCCGCGATGGAGTAGAGCTCGCGGGCCAGGGAGCCCGCGATGCCCTTTCCCTCGTGGGCCGGTTCCACGATGGTGTGGACCGGGACCAGGGCGCGCGCCGGGGATTCGAGGACGAAGTACTGGATGTGGCCGACGACTTCGCCTCCCCCGGAACCGAGGGCCTCCAGCAGACCGGCCTGTCGGTCGTCGCGGATCTCTATGTCGCTCATGGGCACACTCCTGGTCCGAAGGTCGTCGAGCAGGGTCAGACCGACACCGCCTGCGGGCTGCGCTCCTGGTCCGAACCCGGCACCGGCTCGGACGGGTCGGCTCCCAGCGCCACGATGCGGTTGTCGTGGTCCACGTGCACGACCCGGGGGACGAGCGCCTGCGCCTCGGCGTCGGTCACCTGAGCGTAGCTGATGATGATCACCAGATCTCCGGGGTGGACGAGATGGGCGGCGGCACCGTTGATGCCGATCACTCCGGAGCCGCGCTCACCCTCGATGACGTACGTCTCGAGGCGAGCGCCGTTGGTGATGTCGACGATGTGGACGAGCTCACCGGGCAGCAGATCGGCGGCGTCGAGGAGATCCGCGTCGATGGTCACCGATCCCACGTAGTGCAGGTCGGCCTGGGTGACGGTGGCTCGGTGGATCTTGGACTTGAACAGAGTACGCAGCACTTTGGACTCCTGGAAGACGGCTCCCTGCCTGCTTTGTGCAGGTCAAGGGCGGTCTTCACTCTACAACCGGCACGCACCCGACTCGAAGATTGTGAGGAACATCGCTCCATGCCGCCGAGCAGGCTCCCACCCTGGGCTTCCGTGCGAAGCGGGCTGTTGCGACATCGTCGGCCAGGTACCTGATCGGACACCCGTCACGGAATGGGCGACGGCTGAGGCTGATCAAATGCTGACTCACCTGACGATGCATCAGGCATTCTAGGGCTGAGGGCGAGTCACTTCGCGGATCCAGCGAGCGAGGCAGCACTGGTACCGGCGCAACCATGGCCGTCGCCGCCAAGGGATGCAAGCGACATCTGAGCCTCGCGTTGCCGGCACCGAATCGCTGAGCGGTCAGAATCGTGATGACGCCAGGTCGGCAGCAGCAGCGGCGTCCCGCTCTATTACCTCGGAGCCCTCGAATACGGCACCGTCCCGGGTTCATGACGATCGTCGGGATGGATCGCCGAGGACCGCAGGCCACCCGGGAGCATCGGCGTCGGACGGCGCGGACGGTCCGAACTGTGACGACTCCGGGCCGGCCGGCCCCCCAGCTGGGTGACGCCGAGCGACTCAGCGAGCTTCTCGACCCGGCGGGTGGAGACCCGAGCAGCAGGCGGGGCCACCTTCGCATGAGGGCCTCCCCGTGCCGGCACCCTGTTCGGAGGAGCCAGGGCGGGAAGTACCTGGCCTGCCGCAACTTGGGGGCGGCGAGCTCTACCGTCCCGACCCGGGTGTCCCACTCGCGCGGACATCGGCCTCGGCGTCTCTGAGCGCGTCGGTGAACGCCTTGACCAGTGCGCGCAGCAGATCGGGGCTCGCCGTGGCGAGATTGTCCTCGGTGAGGATGTGCAGGGGCAGACTGTCTGGTGCGGTCATCGTGCTGGTCGTGTGCGGTCGCCACGCGCATGCTGCGGTCCCCCGGGCCGAGCGCGTGTGCGGTCGCGGCCAGTGACTGGCGGAGCAGATTGGACCGGGTCAACAGGACCACCGGGGTTCCGGTGAGGGCGAGCATGATGGCCCGTTGGACCGCCAGGAGACTCTTGCCGCTGCTGGGCGGACCGCTGATCAGGTGATTTCCGTCGAAGGGGAGGCCGTCGAGGCAGGAGCGCTGTTCCGGTACGAGGTCGAGGTAGGTGAGGGTCACATCCCCTCCTGGGGTCCACCGCGGCACTCCGGGCAGCCGTGACGATCGACTCCAGGCAGCCGGGTACCTGTCCGCCGACGACAAGAGCGCCGTCGACGAGGGTGTTGCCGGTCTCGCAGCTCGTCTCGGGCAGCAGGGCACAGGCGTGGCACGCCGCGCGGTTGAGGTTGCCGAAGCCCTTGCCGGTGTGTTCGGCGCAGAGAGGGTCGGCTGAGCACCAGGCGGCGGCTTCGGTCATCCGCAGCAGGGTCTCGGCGAGGCGCGGCGGCTCGCCCTGCCGTACGAGCCCGCCGAGGGTGCCCTCGGCGTCTCCCGCGGCGGTGTAGACGAGGATGCCGTACTGATCCTGTTCGGGGCGTGCGTAGACACGGTCGCGCAGGCTGGCCGTCGTGTAGCCGGATTCGAAGGAGAGCTGGCGGATCAGCAGGTGGGCACCACGCAGCAGCACGGCGAGTCCGACTTCCGCTTCGGCACTCAGCAGACGCGTCTCCGGCCGCCTGCGGAAGCGGTCGTCCTCCAGGACGGCCAGCGCAGCGGCAACAGCGGCCGTGACATCCCCGATGCCCCTTCCGGTCTCCGTGTCCGGCAACGGGAAAGGTTCGTCCTCCGCACCACCCTCCGGCGCGTGTTCCTCGACGTCGGTGAGCTTGACCGCGGTCTCCGCGCTCGTCACCACCGCAGCAGCCGTGGCAACGGCGTCCCCCCGTACCCGCGCCCCCGCCCGCAGGGCCGCTGCCTCCCGCGCACCGAGTCCGGCCAGGCGGGCCACGCCATCCAGTACGCGAGGAGTCACGTATCCCTCGGGGTCGGCGTACCGGCTCAGTAGCGCCCGAACGACGTCGCCCACAGGATAGGTGGGGCTGGACACATTTCCTTCACGGATTCGTGCAACCTTTTCCACATTCGGACCGTCACCGTCTGCATGCACCACCGCCCCCAGGACGGGCAGCCCCAGCCCTGTCAGTTCCTCGCGAAGCCGTTCGCGCTCGGCATCACCGAGCCCCAGCGCGCCGGCTTGTTCCAGGAACACGGATTCCGGCACGGCGCCGTCGACCGCTGCATGACGCAGGCGGGCCAGCAACTCCGTCAGAGCAGCCTTCGTTCCGGGTGCGCGACTCGACTGAGCACCCTGCACCTCCCCCGCGGCGCGGCCCGGCTCCCACTCGGACGCACCGCCTGGTGCCCAACGCCCTCCGACGGATTGATGCTTCACACCGCCCACCACCTAGCCGATGACACGACAGTGCGTATGACCGCGCGTTGACAATGTCAACCGACTGACGAGCTGTTGGATGCAGTGGATTTCGTGTACGGTTGCGGGCACCGCACCTCCGCTCTGTCACGATGAGCGGTGCGGCAACGCGTGCAGGGGGCACGTTCCGTTTCCTTACCCTCACGTGCGAGGGCGGGAACGAGGCGGCAGAGAACGAGGGGAGCGGCAGTGAGCGAGGGGCTGCTGGACGGCAGGTTCCGCATGGGGCATGTCATCGGCAAGGGCAATATGGGAGAGGTCCACCGGGCCGAGGATCTCCAGGCCGCCGAAGGCACTCCTGAGCGCACGGTCGCCGTCAAGACCATCCTGCGCCGCCGCACGGGCACCCGGGTCGACACCGGTGCGGACCTCAAGGCCACCGAGCGTTTCGCCCGCGAGGTGCGCATCATGCGTCGCCTCGACGACGTCAACCTCACGCGCATCGTCGCCGGTGGAGTGGCCCACGACCAGGACGGTCTTCCCTACCTCGCGATGGAGTTCCTGAACGGCGAGACTCTGCGTGACCTCATCGCGGAGGAACGGCAGCTGCCCGTCTCCTGGGCCGCCGCCATCGGCGCCCAGGTCGCTTCGGGCCTCGCCGCCGCGCACGCCGCCGAGATCGTCCACCGCGACCTCAAGCCCGCCAACGTCATGCTGACGCAGGGCGGCACCGTCAAGGTACTCGACTTCGGCATGGGCCGGATCGTCGACGACCCGGACGAGGCCCGGCTGACCAGCACGGGCGTCAGCGTGGGCACCGCCCGCTACATGGCTCCCGAGCAGTTCGAGGCCAAGCAGGTCACGCAGGCCGCCGATCTGTACGCACTGGGATGTGTGCTCTACGAGATGCTCGTGGGCGTACCGCCGTTCACCAGCGAGTCGCCCTTCGAGCTGGCCACGAAGCACACGCGCGAGACGCCGACGCCCATCACCCTCATCCGCAGCGAGATCCCCGCGGAGTTCGTCCGGCTCGTCGACCGGCTGCTCGCCAAGGACCCTGCGGCACGTCCCGCGGACGCCGTGGCCGTACGCGACGCGTTGCTTCCGCTGGCCGGGCAGGACGGCGACATGTCGCGGCTGCCGCACTGGGGCGCCCTGGATCCGACCCGCCCGCTGCGTACGTCCGCCGCCCAGGTTCCCGCCCGGCGGGCCGGCCCCCCGAAGCCGGAGCCGGCTCCGGTCACCGCCTCCGGCGCGGGCATGGACGTCTTCGGCCTCCACCGCACGCTCATCCGGGACTACCGTTCCTTCACCGAGGGCGGCACCGTCATCCGGGACGACCGCATCGCGGCGTTCGTCGAGGACGACCTCAACAGCAAGTCGCAGTGGCCCGACCCGTGGCTGTCGCTGAACCCGTTCTTCCAGAGCGGCGGCACGGTGGTGGAGCTCGCCGGGCAGAAGGTGCTGCACGAGGAGTGCGCCAGGATCTTCCAGGCGAGGAAGACCGAGGGCGGCACGGCCCTCGACGGCCGTCCGCTGACGCTGCACCAGCACCAGCGCGAGGCGATCGACGCCGCCGCGTCCGGCGCGTCGTACGTCCTGACGACGGGCACTGGGTCCGGCAAGTCGCTCGCGTACATCGTGCCGATCGTGAACAAGGTGCTTCACCAGCGGGACGCGGAGGGACCGAACGCCGCCAGGAGGGTCCGGGCGATCATCGTCTACCCGATGAACGCGCTCGCCAACAGCCAGCTCAAGGAGCTGGAGAAGTACCTGCGCGACGGATACGGTGCGGGCCGCGAGCCGGTCACCTTCGCCCGGTACACGGGCCAGGAGGACGACAAGAAGCGCAAGGAGATCCGCGACAACCCGCCGGACATCCTGCTCACCAACTACGTGATGCTGGAACTGATGCTGACCCGCCCCGCCGACCGGGCGAGTCTCATCAAGATGGCGCGGGGCCTGGAGTTCCTGGTCTTCGACGAGCTGCACACCTACCGCGGCCGGCAGGGCGCCGACGTCGCCCTGCTGATCCGCCGCGTCCGCGAGGCGTGCCAGGCGCAGGACCTGCAGTGCATCGGCACGTCGGCCACGATGTCGACGGAGGGCACCCTCGACGACCAGAAGAAGGTCGTGGCCGGGGTGGCGAGCACGCTGTTCGGTACGCCGGTGCGTCCGGAGCACGTCATCGGCGAGACCCTGGTGCGCGCGACCCACGACACACCCGACGCCGTTCCTGCCGAGCGCCTCAACTCCCCCGCCGCGCCCCGCGCGTACGACGATCTCGTGCGCGACCCGCTGGCCCGCTGGATCGAGACCCGTTTCGGACTGGCCACCGACGAGGCCACCGGGCGGCTGGTCCGGCAGCGGCCCACGAAGATCGAGGTCGCGGCACGGGAGCTGCACGAGCGGACCGGGGTCGCCGAGAGTCAGTGCGCCGCCGCGATCCGCGCCACCCTGGAGGCAGGTTCGCAGGCGCGGCACCCGGTGACCGAGCGGCCGCTGTTCGCGTTCCGGCTGCACCAGTTCCTCTCCAAGGGCGACACTGTGTACGTCACCCTGGAGGACAAGCTCTCGCGCCACCTCACCCGCTCGTATCAGCTCGAACAGCCGGGCAGCGGCAGCAAGTTGCTGATGCCGCTGGCGTTCTGCCGGGAGTGCGGTCAGGAGTATCTGACGGTGTGGCGGACCGAGAAGGACGGCGAGGTCCGGTACGAAGCGCGCCGGGACACGTCCGCGACGGGCGGCCGGCAGGGCGACGGCTATCTGTACGTCGACCACGAGCGGGCATGGCCGTCCAACGTCCAGTACGCCGTGGACGACCGCCGACTGCCCGAGTCCTGGCTGGAGTTGGACGACAAGGGCCAGGAGGTCGTGAAGAAGTCGTACCGCGACCGGGTGCCGCGTGCCGTCACCGTCGATCCGCGCGGCCGCGAGGGGAGCGGCGAACTCCAGGCCGCGTTCGTCCCCTCCCCCTTCCTTTTCTGTCTGCACTGCGGGGTCGCGTACGAGCAGACGCGCGGCCGGGATTTCGCGAAGCTGGCGACGCTCGACCAGGAGGGCCGGTCCTCCGCGACCTCGCTGATCTCCGCGTCGGTGGTGCGCTCGCTGAAGTCGGTGCCGGAGGAGACCCTGGACAAGGAGGCGCGCAAGCTCCTCACGTTCGTCGACAACCGGCAGGACGCGTCCCTCCAGGCGGGTCACTTCAACGACTTCGTGCAGATCACGCAGTTGCGCGGCGCCCTGTACCGGGCGGCTCTGGACGCGGGCGAGGACGGTGTCCACCACGAGGAGCTGGCTTCGGCGGTGACGAACGCGCTCTCCATCGAGCCGGCCGACTACACGGGCGAGAGCGACCTGCCGCCCTCCCTCGCCCGCAACGCCGCCAAGACCCTCCGTGACGTGATCGCGTTCCGGCTCTATCTGGATCTGGAGCGTGGCTGGCGTATCACGATGCCGAACCTGGAGCAGACCGGCCTGCTGGAGATCGGCTACGAGGATCTGGACTGGGTGGCGGCCAAGCAGGACCGGTGGGCGGGCACGCACGGGGCGCTGCGCGACGCCGACCCGGCGCTGCGGACCGAGGTCATGAAGGCGCTGCTCAACGAGATGCGCCGCTCCCTGGCCATCGACGTCTCGTACTTCCGTGACGACTTCGACTCGCTCCAGCGGGCGAGCGAGGAGCGGCTGATCGACCCGTGGGTGCTGTCCGCCGCGGACAGGCCGAAGGTCGGAACGGCCTATCCGCACCCCTCCCGTCCGGGCATGGACCGCTCCGCCCTGTTCCTGTCGGCGCGCGGCAAGTTCGGCAAGTACCTGCGGCGTGCGGACACCTCGTTCAAGAAGCTCGACCCTGCCGATCTCCAGCTGGTCATCGAGGAGTTGCTGAAGGTCCTGGCCAAGGCGGGCCTGGTGAAGGAGGTCACGGAGGCTCCGCAGCGCGCGGGCCGCTACCGCAGGTTCTCGGCCCCGGCCGCAACCGGCTACCGGGTGGCCGCCCAGTCCCTCGTCTGGCGTGCGGGCAAGGGCGAGCGGGGCACGCACGACCCGCTGACCCGCACCTACCAGAGCGGCGACGGCCCGCGCGTCAACACCTTCTTCCGCGACCTGTACAAGGACGCGGCGGGCGCCCTGTCCGGCCTGTTCGCGCGCGAGCACACCGCACAGGTGTCGCCGGAGGAGCGGGAGCAGCGCGAAGAGGCGTTCCGCAAGGCGGAGTTGAAGCTGCTGTACTGCTCTCCGACGATGGAGCTGGGCGTCGACATCTCCCAGCTCAACGCGGTGATGATGCGCAACGTGCCGCCCACGCCCGCGAACTACGCGCAGCGCTCGGGCCGCGCGGGCCGCAGCGGACAGCCCGCCCTCGTCACCACCTATTGCGCGACAGGCAACAGCCACGACCAGTACTACTTCCGCCGATCGGAGCGCATGGTCGCGGGCGCGGTCGCCCCGCCGCGTCTGGACATCGCCAACGAGGACCTCGTCCTCTCCCACCTCCAGGGCATCTGGATCGCGGAGGCCGGTCTGAAACTGGGCCGGGCCGTCCCCGAGGTGCTCGACGTGTCGTACCCGGACACGGGTGACCGTCCGAACCCCGCGCTGGAGCTGCTGCCGGACATCCTGGCGGCCTCGCTCGACGAGAGCGCCCGGCGCCGCACGGTCGACGCGGCCCTGCGCGTCCTCGGCCCGCTCCTGCCCGACTTCGCCGACACCACCTGGTGGCACGACGACTGGATCCAGGACCGGGTGGCGACCGTGGCGGCCCGCTTCGACCGGGCCTTCGACCGCTGGCGGCAGCTGTTCCGCTCCGCGCTCGACGACCAGTACATCCAGAACAGGCGCCGCCTGGACTACAGCCTCACCGAGGGCGACCGCATCCGCGCCAATGCCCGCCGCCGGGAGGCGGAGACTCAGCTGAACCTGCTGATGAACGAGAGCGCCGACAGCAAGTCGGTCCTCTCCGACTTCAACCCGTACCGCTATCTGGCGTCCGAGGGCTTCCTGCCCGGCTACAGCTTCCCGCGGCTCCCGCTCGCCGCGTACATCCCGACCGTCGGCCGGCGCCGTGGAGACGGCGACTACCTCCAGCGGCCGCGTTTCCTCGCGATCCGCGAGTTCGGTCCGGGAGCGCTGATCTACCACGAGGGCGCCCGCTACCAGGTGACCCGCATCCAGCTACCGCCGGACTCCTCGGGCGAGCTGGCGACCAGCGAGGCCCGCCGCTGCGCGCAGTGCGGCTACCACCATGATCCGGAGCAGCTGGAGGACCGCTGCGCCATGTGCCACGAGCCGCTGGGCTCGGCGACGTACGGCCTGCTGCACCTGCACACCGTGTACACCACCCGCCGTGAGCGGATCTCGTCCGACGAGGAGGAGCGGCGTCGCGCCGGCTTCAAGCTGGAGACGTCGTATCGCTTCCAGGACCACGGCACCCGCAAGGGCCGTCTGAACGCGTCGGTCGCCGACGCCTCGGGCGCGCCGCTCGCCGAGGTGGCGTACGGCGACTCGGCGACCGTCCGGATCACCAATACCGGCCGGGTGCGCGCCAAGAGCGACGAGCCGGCCGGGTACTGGCTGGACCTCGCGGACGGCCGCTGGATGAACGACAAGGACGCCTCCGAGGCGTCCGGCGACTCCAGCGAGCTGCCCGTGATCGACGCGGACGGCAACGAGCGGCGCCGCAAGAAACGGGTCATCCCGTACGTGGAGGACCGCCGCAACATCCTCGTGGTCACCCTGGACGAGCCGCTGCCGGAGCCGGTGGCGCTCTCCTTGATGTACGCCCTTGAACGGGGCATCGAGGCCGCGTTCGAGCTGGAGGACGCCGAGCTGTCCAGCGAGCTGCTGCCGCCGGACGACGGCCCGCGCGACCGCATCCTGTTCACGGAGGCCGCCGAGGGCGGCGCGGGTGTGCTGCGCCGCCTCCAGGCGGAGGATGACACTCTGGCGAAGGCGGCCGTACGCGCCCTGGACATCTGCCACTTCGACGCGGACGGCGTCGACCTGGGCGGCCCGCACCCGGACCGGCCGTGCGCGCTCGGCTGCTACGAGTGCCTGCTGACGTACGGCAACCAGCTCAACCACGCCCTCATCAACCGGCACTCGGTGCGGGACCTGCTGGTGCGCCTGGCGTCGGCGAAGGCCCGACGGGAGTCGCGCGGCGAGTCGCGCTCGGAGCAGTACCGGCGACTGCTCGACCAGGTCTCCGCCGCCGACGAGCCGACACCGGTCGAGGAGGCGGCCAGGGCGGCCGTCGAGGCATCGGACAAGGCGGCATCGCCGACCGAGCTGGCGGCCCAGGGCGACTTCCTGGGCTGGGCGAAGGCGCGCGGCCTGCGGCTGCCGGACGAGCCGGGCTCGTTCCTCACCGAGGCGATGGCGACCCCCGACTACGTGTACCGCCTGCCCGGCGTGAACGTGGCCGTCTTCGTGGACCTGCCGGACAAGGAGCAGGACACCTTCCGGGACGAGGACGCCGAGGACCGCCTGTTCAACGCCCGCTGGGACGTCATCCGCTTCGCCCACGGTGCCGACTGGGACGCCGTCGCCGCCGCCAACGCCCGCTACTTCGGCTCTCCGGCCGCCAACTGAACCGCTCATCCAGAGGACTTGACGACACACATGGCACTCACGTACTCCGCCGGTTCCCTGGTGAAGGCCCGCGGCCGCGAATGGGTCGTGCTCCCCGAGAGCAAGCCCGACCTGCTCGTCCTGCGTCCGCTGGGCGGCTCGGACGACGACATCGCCGCCGTGTTCCCGGCGTTCGAGACGGTCGACGAGGCGAAGTTCGCGCCCCCGGAGCCGAGCGACCTGGGCGACCAGCGGGCGGCAGGCCTGCTGCGCACCGCCCTGCGGGTCGGCTTCCGCTCCGGCGCGGGCCCGTTCCGCTCGCTGGCCGGCATCGCGGTGGAGCCGCGCGCCTACCAGCTCGTGCCGCTCCTCATGGCCCTGCGCCAGAAGACGGTCCGGATGCTGATCTCCGACGACGTCGGCATCGGCAAGACGATCGAGGCGGGCCTGGTCGCGAGCGAACTCCTCGCCCAGGGCGAGGCGACCGGTCTGGCCGTGCTCTGCTCCCCCGCGCTCGCCGAGCAGTGGCAGCAGGAGCTGCGCACCAAGTTCGGCATCGACGCTGAGCTGGTCCTGTCCTCGACGGTCTCGCGCCTCGAACGCGGCCTGGACCTGGGCCAGTCCCTCTTCGACAAGTACCCGCACGTGATCGTCTCGACGGACTTCATCAAGTCCCCGCGCCACCGCGACGACTTCGTACGCCACTGTCCCGACCTGGTCATCGTCGACGAGGCGCACACCTGCGTGGTCGCCGACGACACCTCGACGGCGTCGCAGAACCAGCTCCGCTACGAGCTGCTGCGCCGCGTCGCGGCGGACGAGAACCGGCACCTGCTGCTCGTGACGGCGACCCCGCACAGCGGCAAGGAGTCCGCGTTCCGCAACCTCCTGGGCCTCGTCAAGCCCGAACTGGCCGACGTGAGCCTGGATTCGGAGGGGGGCAGGAAGCTTCTCGCCCAGCACTTCGTGGCGCGCAAGCGAGCGGACGTACGCCAGTACCTCACCAAGGAGGACGGTCTCAGCGACGACTCCCTCGCGGAGCGGACGGCGTTCCCCTCGGACCGCTACTTCAAGGACGAGACGTACAAGCTGTCGCCGGAGTACCGGGCCCTGCTCGACGACGCGATCGCGTACGCCAGTGAGCGCGTGGAGCAGGCGGGCAGCCAGGGCAGGCGGGAGGCACGCATCGCCTGGTGGTCGGCGATCGCGCTGCTCCGCTCCCTGGTGTCGTCCCCGCGCGCCGCCGCGCAGACGCTGCGGACGCGTTCGGCGGCGGCGATCGCCGCGTCGGCGGAGGAGGCCGACAAGCTGGGTGCCCCGCTCAACAGCGACGCGGCCGACAGCGACGCGATGGAGGGCATGGACGTCGCACCGGGCGCGGAAACGACCGAGGACCCACGCTCGTACCTCGCCGAACTGGCCGACATCGCGGAGGAGCTGGAAGGCCCGGCGAAGGACCTGAAGCTCAAGGCGCTGATCAAGCACCTCAAAGCGCTCCTCGCGGACGGCCACAACCCGATCGTGTTCTGCCGCTACATCCCGACGGCCGAGTACCTCGCCGCCCAGCTGGAGAACGACAAGGACTCCGGCAAGCGCGGCCCGCTCGGCGCCCAGACCGTCGTGAAGGCGGTCACCGGCACGCTCTCCCCGCAGCAGCGCCTGGAGCGCATCGAGAAGCTCGCGGAGGAGGCCGGCGAGGACGCTGCCGCCCGCCGCGTCCTGATCGCGACGGACTGTCTGTCCGAGGGCGTGAACCTCCAGCACCACTTCGACGCCGTCATCCACTACGACCTGGCCTGGAACCCGACCCGCCACGACCAGCGCGAGGGCCGCGTCGACCGCTACGGCCAGCGCAGGGACCAGGTCCGCGTCATCACCCTGTACGGCGACGACAACGGCATCGACGGCAAGGTCCTCGAAGTCCTCATCAAGAAGCACCGCCAGATCAAGAAGGACCTCGGCATCTCCGTCTCCGTCCCCGACGAGCTGTCGACGGGGGTCACGGACGCGATCGTAGAGTGGCTGCTGATGCGCGGCCGCGAGGACCAGGACGCCCTGTTCAGCGCGGACGCGTTCAAGGTGAGCACGGCGAAGCTGGACAGCGACTGGAACTCTGCGGCCGAGCGCGAGAAGGCGTCCCGCTCGCGGTTCGCGCAGCGGTCGGTGCATCCGCAGGAGGTGGCCCGCGAGGTCGCCGCGGTCCGGGAGGCGCTGGGCGGTGCGGGCGAGATCGACACGTTCGTACGGGAGTCGCTGGGCGCCCTCGGTGCCGTGCTCCGGGGGGAGGGTGAGGACTTCACGGCCCAGGTCGGCGGTACGCCGATCGGCCTACGGGACGCACTCGCTCCGACAGTCGGCGCGGAGGTGATCGACAAGGACCGCCCGATCCCGTTCCGCGCGGACCCGGCGGTGGCGAGGGGCGAGGCAGCGCTCGTGCGTACTGATCCCGTCGTCGGGGCTCTCGCGTCCCACGTCCTGAACGCCGCCCTGGACCCCCAGGCCGACGGCGTCCGCCCGGCGCGACGCTGCGGTGTGGTCACCACGGACGCGGTCGGCACCATGACCACCCTGCTCCTGGTCCGTTACCGCTTCCACCTCACGCTGCCGTCCCGGAGTGGCGACAAGCAGCTCGTCGCGGAGGACGCGCGACTGGTCGCCTTCGAGGGCTCGGCCAGAAAGGCGGAGTGGCTGCCGCCGGAGCAGGCAAAGGACCTGCTCGACGCAACAGCGTCGGAGAGCACCGACCGCCACTACGCCGAGCGGACGATGACGCGCCTGCTCTCCCAACTCCCGGATGTGTACGGCTATCTGGCGACGTACGGCGAGGAACTGGCCACCGAGCTGGACGCCTCGCACCGCCGGGTGCGCCAGGCGTCCGGCGAGATCGTCCGAGGCCTGTCCGTCACCGTGCAGAAGCCCGCCGACATCCTCGGCGCGTACGTGTACCTGCCCGCCGTCCCCGCCGCTGCCCCGGCCGTCGCCCCTGCTGCTTCTGGAGTGTCCGCCTGATGTCCGCCGTCACCCGCAACCAGGTGTTCACCGCCGTCCACACGGTCGGAGGGCTGCTGCCTGCCGACATGCTGGTACGGATCTCCGAGGGCAAGGACGTCCCCGGCTCGAAGCCGGCCGACTACGGCCTGCCGTCCTCCCGCTCGGTACGCGACGAGGCCGAGCGCAGCTGGGAGTACCTGAAGCCGCTCTGGCGCGAGCTGCGCAAACACCTCCCTGAGGACCGGGAGACGGGCCTGCCGGCGGCCGACCCGACGGGCCGCGCCGAGGCCGACTGGCTGGCCCCGCTCTGGCGGGAGCTGGGCTTCGGCCCGCTGACGCAGGTCGGGGTGGTGGGCATCACCGCCGACTCGGACACGGAGAAGAAGTTCCCGGTCTCCCACCGCTGGCGGCACGCGCTGATCCACCAGACGGCCTGGAACGCCGACCTGGACAAGCGCCCCGGAGGCGCGGGCACGGTCCCGCCGCAGTCGATGCTCCAGGAGTGCCTGAACCGCGCGGAAGCCCACCTGTGGGGCGTCCTGACGAACGGTCGTCAGGTGCGGCTGCTACGCGACTCCAACGCACTGGCCACGGCGTCGTACGTCGAGTTCGACCTGGAGTCGATCTTCGACGGTGAGCTGTTCAGCGAGTTCGTGCTGCTGTACCGGGTGCTGCATGTGTCGCGGTTCGAGGTGGCGGAGGACGCACCGCCGTCCGCGTGCCGTCTGGAGAAGTGGCGTACGGAGGCCATCGCGTCGGGGACGCGGGCGCTGGACCAGCTCCGCAAAGGCGTCCAGGATGCGATCACCGCGCTGGGTACGGGCTTCCTGCGGCACCCGGAGAACACTGCTCTGCGGGACAACGTCCGCCCCAAGCCTCTCCAGGCCGCGCTACTGCGACTCGTCTACAGGCTGCTGTTCGTCTTCGTGGCCGAGGACCGCGACGCGCTGCTGTCCCCCAACGCGGACTCGCAGGCACGCGAGCGGTACGAGGCGTACTTCTCGTCGGCCCGGCTGCGTGCGCACGCGCGGAAACGGCGAGGTACGGCCAACGGTGACCTGTACGAGGCCCTGCGCATCGTCCTCGACGCCCTTGGTGATGAGGCAGGCCGTCCCGAGCTGGGCCTGCCCGGCCTCGGCGGTCTGTTCAACGACACGGACGCGGACGCGCCGCTGCGTGGGCTGAAGCTGTCCAACGAGGCGTTGCTGACGGCCGTACGGCACCTGTCGCAGGTGCGGGACGGCAGCTCGGGGCGCTGGCGGTCGGTGGACTACCGGCACCTGGACGCGGAGGAGCTGGGCTCCGTGTACGAGTCCCTGCTGGAGCTGGAGCCGAAGCACAGCACCGCCGACCGTACGTTCATGCTGGTCGAAGTGGCCGGCAACACCCGTAAAACGACGGGCAGTTACTACACCCCGTCCTCCCTCATTGAGTGCTTGCTGGACTCGACTCTGGACCCGGTGATACGGGACGCGGTGAAGCGGGGCGAGGAAGCGGCGGCGAAGTCGGGCGCGGCTGACCCGGCGGACTCGATCGTGGATGCGTTGTTGTCGCTTACCGTGTGCGACCCGGCATGCGGCTCCGGCCACTTCCTGGTGGCTGCGGCCAGGCGTATCGCCAAGCAGGTGGCGGCGGTACGGGATCGCAACCCTGAGCCGACGTTGGATGCGGTGCGGCATGCCTTGCATGAGGTCGTCGCCCGGTGCATCTACGGCGTGGACCTCAACCCGATGGCTGTGGAGCTGGCCAAGGTGTCGCTGTGGCTGGAGGCGCTGGAACCGGGCAAGCCGCTCGGTTTCCTCGACGCCCACGTGAAGCACGGCAACGGGCTGATCGGTGCGACGCCGAAGCTATTGCAGGCCGGCATTCCCGACGACGCGTTCATCGCCACCGAGGGCGACGATAAGAAGCACGCCAAGGCGCTGGAGAAGATCAACCAGCAGGAGCGTGTCGGGCAGGGCAGCCTCTTCGACCTCGGCGACGAGTCGGTCCAGGTCGCCAACACCGCCTTTGCCAGCGGGCTTCGGTCCATCACGCTGGCCCAGGCGGAGGAGCTGGCGGACGTACGCCGCCAGGAGGAGGCGTACGAGGAGTGGGCCGGTTCGTCGGCGTACCAGCGTGCCCGGCGGGTTGCGGACGCCTGGTGTGCGGCGTTCGTGTGGTTGAAGACGCCGGAGGCTCCGCGCGCGGTGACGCACTCAGTGTTCAAGGCACTGGAGGACCCGAGCGGCGGAGGTGTGGCTGCGGAGACCCGCGCCGAGATCAAGCGTCTGCGCTGCCAGTACAACTTCTTCCACTGGTACCTGGAGTTCCCTGAGGTCTTTTCCGTTCCCGAGAACGGTCAAGGGGTGGGGGTGTCCCCTGCCACTGGTTGGGCTGGCGGCTTCGACTCCGTAGTGGGTAACCCGCCTTGGGACAGCGTGGACTTCCGCGAGCAGGAGTTCTTCGCCCAGCGGTTGCCGGAGATCGCCGAGGCTTCAACAACGCTGCGAAAAAGGAAGATCGAGGCACTCAAGGATTCGCCTGACACCCTGCCGCTGTACAAAGAATTCGAGGCAGGCAGGCGGAAGATGTATGCCGAGAGCCATTTTCTGCGGCGCTCAGGGCGAGTCCCTCTGACCGGTCAGGGCAATCTCAACACGTACTCGGTCTTCACAGAGACAGACCGGATACTGCTCGGGCCAATGGGACGGGCAGGCGTGATTGTCCCGACCGGGATCGCTACAGACGCACGAACGCGGCATTTCTCCGGCGATCTGGTGCAGAGTGGGGCAATCTCAGCGCTTTACGACTTCGAAAATGCCGCGCCCATTTTCCCAGGCGTGCACCGGTCTTTCAAGTTCAGCATTCTGGCCATGGTCGGCCGTTCCCTTCGGGAACCGGCAGCCCAGTTTGCGTTCTTCCTGCACGACCCCGCCGAACTGGACGATGCGGGTAAGGCGTTCACACTTACGCCGGAGGAAGTCTCGCTACTCAATCCGAATACAGGCACGTTGCCTGTATTCAGGTCCAGGAGAGATGCGGAGATCACTCTGGCCATATATCGGCGGTTGCCGGTTCTCTGGAAGGAGGGCACCCTGAACGGCAATCCATGGGACATGACATTCCAAATGATGTACCACATGAGCCACGACTCGCTCCTACTCCACCCCAGCGAGGAGCTCGAAGCAGCCGGCTGGTCACTGGAGGGAAACGTATTCTCCAGAAACGGGAAGCGCATGCTCCCTCTATACGAAGCAAAAATGTTTCACCACTACGACCATCGATGGGCCACTTACGACTCGGTGGATGGCACCCGACCGCTGACGACAGAAGAGAAGGACGACTGCGACGCCCTGGCGCTGACTCGGTACTGGGTGTCAGAGGATGAAACGGGCTCCGGAAAATTCGATAAGGACGGAGAGGAAATCACCGTTCCCGGGGTACGCAAGCGTCTCGCAGACAAAGGGTGGCCGCATGACCTATTGCTCGGGTGGCGGGACATCTGCCGCGCAACGGACGAGAGGAGCATGATCGCATCGCTCCTTCCGGTAACGGGCGTAGGACACCTGATCTTGTTGGCCTTGTCTCGATTTCCAGCCCTACTCGCAGCCGCTTGGTCCTCCTTCGTGTTTGACTTTGCTGCGCGCCAGAGCATCGGCGGTACACACATGAGCTACTTCACTATCAAGCAGCTCCCGGTACCCACCCCCACTCAACTTTTCGTTCACGAAAACTTCATTGTTTCCCGAGTTCTCGAACTCGCCTATACCAGCGCCGATATGACGGGGCTAGCTACTTACCTTGACGACACAGGCTCCCCCTTCCGATGGAACGAGCCCCGTCGGCAACAAATCCGAGCAGAACTCGACGCCTTCTTCTTCCATCTCTACGGCGTATCCCGCGAGGACGCCGAGTACATCCTCGACACCTTCCCCATCGTCCGCCGCAAGGACGAGGCCAAGTACGGCTCGTACCGCACCAAGGAACTGATCCTCGCCGAGTACGACCGCATGGCCGCCGCCAGCCTCACCCTGGAGAACCCGCTCGTCGAAGGCGAGAACTACACCTCCACCCTCACTCCGCCCCCGGGCCTCGGCCCCAGACACTCCGCTTGACAGCCCGATCCCGGTCCGTGCGAGGGCCGGTGTGAGCCCACCGTGCCCAGGCTCGCACTTGAGGAGTTGAGCACCACGTGAATCCATACACTGCCCCGGCCCTGTCCCGTCCCTGGTGGAAGAGCACACAGGCCGTGCTCGGCATCCTCGTCCTCGTCGCCCTGCTCGGCGCGTTCAGCTTCGCCCTGGGTTTCCTCGTGATGATCGGCGCCATGGTGGCCGTGTGGGTGCTGCCACCGTGGCGCTGGTTCGCCAGGCTCGGAGCGACGGTCGGAGCCCTGATCCTCCTGACGGTCGGCGCGGGCCTGGGTGGACAGCTCGACGACAACGGCACCAAGTCAGCGCACGCGGGCGGGGCAAGCGGTGAATCCGCCCAGGCATCCCCGACCCCGTCCAAGAAGTCCCAGCCCGCCATCGCCGTTGACTACGTCGGACAGCAACTGGACGAGGCCGAGAAGCGGGCACGCTCCGCCGGCTACACCGCTGCCCATCACGACGCGGCCGACAACAATCGCGTGATCGTCCTGAGGTCCGGATGGACCGTGTGCTTTCAGAAGGCTGACACGGCCGCGAAGACCATCGACTTCGCGGCCGTCAAGAGCCCCGAGCCGTGCCCTGAGAAGGACGGCGGCCCGCTCCCGTGGCCGAAGATGCCAGCCGTCGTCGGCGCCACCTACAACAAGGCCGTCGAGGATCTGAAGCAGGCCGGTATCAACCTCGACCGCGTCACGCTCGACGACGTCTACCTCGACATCGACACTCCGACCGCCGAGGAGGCCACGGAGGACGGCGATGAGTGGCGGGTCTGCTTCCAGTCCCCGGACGAGGGAACCAAGGTCGACTTTGCCACCACGGTCCGCCTGGACCTGGGCCAGTGGACCGACGCAGACCTCGTCCAGGATTGCCCGTCCGCCAAGGACACCACCTACAAGATCCCCGCCAACGACCCCGACTACGACAACGACGACAACGGCACGACCGGTGGCGGCTCGACCGATGGAGGCTCCTCGTCCTCCTCCGGCGGTTCCACAGGCGGTGGCAACAGCGTCGGCACGGTCCACCCCGGCTCGTTCTGCTCCCCGCGCGGCGCGACCGGCGTCACCGAGGCAGGAACCCCCATGGTCTGCGGCCCCGGCTCCGACGGCCGTAACCGCTGGCATAGCGCCTGACCCGCCACCACCCGTCACCAGGAGCCCCCGTTGTCGTACGCACAGGAAGAAGACACGCGCAAGGTCCAGACCGCAGTCATCGGCCGGGCCGAGTCGGACCGGCCGGTGTTCCTGCCCTACGACCATGACGACTTCGAGAGATTCATGCGAGGTCGGACACGCGACGACTTCTACTGCGGCGTGCTGCTCGGCGGCTGCGGCAAGCGACTGTCCCCGAAGCGGTACACGGACAAGAAATGCCACTTCGCGCACCGGCCGCCCGTGCACTGTCGGCGCACGGACACCGGTGAGGACAGCGCCGACCACCTCTACATCGGACGAGCCGTCGCCGACTGGCTGAAGCGGCAGGGGCAGCGGGCAGTCCAGCCCGTCTACAAGCCGAAGGGGCACCGGGTCCGCGAGGCCGTCGACGTGTCGTACGGGGCTGGACGCCGTCTCATACGCGTACAGCTCGCTCGGCGGTCGAAGCGGGAGTGGGAGGAGGCCGACACGGAACTGCGGGTCCGGCACTCGGAGCTCGACTGGCTCTTCGGGCCCGACAGCCTCCTGGCCAACTGGCAGATCGAACGGCAGGGGTACGCCCTCCGCGTGCAGTGCCGGTCTCTCGGGGCGACGCGAGAGGTGGAGGTCGGGACTCAGTTTCCCGACATGCCCGTGGAGTGGACCTCACTCTCGGAGTGCACGCTCACCCCCGAAGGCATCGTCACCCCGAGCCTCCTCCACACAACGGACGGCATCGTTCCACGCCATGCCGCCGCACCTGTGGAACCTGCCCGTCCTCTGTCCGGCCTGCCGCTCACCCCGACCTCCGTACTCATCACCGACGCCACGCCGGCTCACACCACCGACACCGACCACTGGTTCGACGTCTCCCTGCGCGTCAACGCCCGCTTGTCACTCCCCGCCCACGCGGATTCGCCCGAGCGTCAGCACACGTACCTGCCCCTGGACGCCGTTGTCTCCCTCGAGAGCGATGGCACATGGCTGATCAAGGCCAGTGCCCTGCAACGCGTCGGGACCAAGCCCACTGACGGGCCCATGGTCAGGGCCACATCATCCACCTACACCCACGAGCCATCGTCAGAGAGGCACCCTCTTCCCTCTGATGCCGAACTCGTCGCCTCTTTCCGCAAGACGCTGGAGAACACCGCGCGGAGCAGGAACGTCGTCACGACGGCAACCCTGTGCAAGGGAGCGTCCCTCCACGGCCACACACTCTCCGTGGACCGGTGGAGGGAACTCCTCCTCCAGGTCGAACAGCCCCGGACACCGGGCAAGCCCGTTCTGTCATCCCTCATCAAGGGGCGAGACGGCGGCCCAGCCTCGTTCTTCAAAGAGGTACTGCACGGACTCGGCTGGACGAAGAGTTTCTCCGACGCCGAGTTGCTCGACATCTGGAACCTCGAGCGTGGCCGCGTTCAGGCGGCCTACAGCAGAAGCAGAAGCCAGCCGAACTCGCCGTCTCGGCCCATTCATGAAGTCTCACGTCGGCCGCCGATCAGGAGCGGACGCAAGGAGGCCGAGTCCCGTGCCGCGTTCGACGCGCTGCTCGACCTGACGCACGAGGCACAGCAAGCCGGTGACCTCGACGCCTACGAGCAGAACCTGTTCCTGGCGGAACAGGCCGCGCCTTCGACGGATGCCCACGAGACCCTGCGCGACCTCACCGACTGGCTCGTGAACCAGCGCGCCGACGAGTTGCACGAGTCGTGGGAGCGCCTGTCAGCGCTCGTCGACGAGATCAACCGTGACGGAGACGATCTCCATCCGGACCAGCTGCGGCTCGCTCTACGGAGTGCCAACGACCTAGCCGAGGAGCTCGGGGGCGATCTGGCAGCAGAGGAACGCCAGGACATCGCTCGTTGGCAGCGACACCTGGAGCGGATGACCGAGCGTCTGACTCTGTCACAGATACGTGACCTCGCCGTCGCCGTGCGCTTCGCGCTGCGGCAGAGCGCGCGTGAACGCCGTACGACGACATGGGGCGAACTGGCCCTGCGGATCGGGGCTCCCCTCGCGGCTCTCCACCCCGACGACAAAATCGCCGTACTGGTCGAGGCCGACCGTGAAACACCCGACGACTGGCCTCCGCTGTCCGCCCTGGTCACAGCGCACGGAGGCGAACGGCCGCATCCGCTGTACCAGCAGATCCTTTTCAACCTGGACCGGATCGCTCCCCCGCCCGAGGCCCTGTTCATGCACTGGCGCATGGCACTACGTCGCCACTCCGAACTGCGGTGACGCCACCCCGATGGAAACGAACTCAGGAGACCCCACCATGCCCAAACCCCCGACTGATGCCGCCGACGACATTGCCGACCGGACGTCCGTCGAGCAAGAGCGCTCCGAGATACGCGAGTTCGTCAAGAGCCTGAGCGCGGACGACATCAAGTCGGGCAACTGGTTCACCAAGCTCTGCGCTCAGGCCATGAGTTCCTACACCGCGAAGGTCGACTGGCAGTACTTCCAGGAGCGCTACGAGGGCGTGCCCCCGGATGGCATCGTCGATCAGCGGATCAAGATGGCGGCCCGGTACGCCGCGATCGAGGGCGGACTCTCCGCCGGGGCTTACACGGCGGCCGTCGCATCCACCATCGGAACCCTTGGCGGGGCCTCTCCGGCCGCCGTCCCGGCCGCCGTCGCGACGATGATGGTCGATGTCGCGTTCACCAGCCGACTCCAGCTCCGCCTGGCCTACGACATCGCGGTCCTCTACCAGGTCCCGCTCGACCTGTCCGACCCCGAGGACCTGTGGAAACTCATACGAGTGGCCTTCACCATCAAGAGCGGGGAAGTGGTCCAGGAAAGCGCGCTCAAGGCGGTCCCGCTCGTGGTACGGCAGGTGATCAAGCGCTTCTACTCCAAGGGGGTGCTGAACGCCGCGAAAGGGCTTCCCGTCGTCGGGAAGTATCTCCTGCAGCGCAACGTCATCAAGATCGGCATCCCGGTGGTCGGCGTACCGCTGGCGGTGGTGTTGAACCGCTATACGACGCTGGTCGCGGGGAGGCACGCGCAAGCCGTCTTCCGCAACGAGGCACGCGTGATCGAAGTCGCCGAAAGGCTGAGCAAGCGGAGTCGGCACCCACAGGCGATGTTGTGGGTCGCTTGGCTCGTCATCCGGGCGAATCACAAGATCGCCGACGATGAGGCGCTGTTGATGCGCCACCTGGTGAGACTGGTCCGGGAGCAGCATCAGGTCGTCGATGAACAGCTCGCTCGCCTTGTCGACATCGACCCCATAGAGGTGTGGCAACGCCTGGACGCCGAATCAGGGGATCTGAGCGACCTCCTCGACGTGGCCAACCAGGTGGCCGCTGTGGACGGCGACGTCAACTCACGCGAGAGAGCCGTCATCTCCGAGCTTCAGGATCGCTGCCGTCGAGGCTGACAACGTCACCAGTGGCCTGGCCACAAACGAACCCCATGGGTGGAGGGGCTTCTACGGTCGGGGCAGACCCGTCCAAGCCCGTGCCTGACAGACGCGTCCGGCCCCGGTCGGTATTCCCCGACCGGGGCCACTTCATGGCCCGAGTGCCACCCCGTGAACTCTTCAGACCTCCGAGACGAACCCCACGAACCGCGACCACTCCTCACGCCCGACGGCGAAGTGCGGGCGAGTCACGTCCTTGGAGTCCCGTACACAGATGGCGTGCTCAGTCGCGGCCACCTCGATGCAGTCGTCCCCCTGGCTCCCGCTGTAGCTGGACTTGAACCAGGCGAGTTCCGTCGTGCTCATAGCTCTCCTCGCAGTCGCTCCAACAGACCCCTCGACTCTTTGGGGTTGAGGGCCTGCGAGCGCAGTGTGTCATAGCGCTGTTGAAGGAGGCTTACCTCTTTCACGTCGGCAATCAGCCGTCCGTTCTGCTGCCCTTCGGAGTACGCGAACCGTCGCCCCTCCGACGTTTCCAGAAGCCGCACAGGACCATCCAGACACGCATGCAACCCCGCCTCCAACGGCACAACCTGAAGCGTCACGTTGCGCGGTGCGCTGTGTTCCAGCACATGGTCGAGCATCGCCCGCATCTGCTCCATGTCACCGAACCGCCGCCGGAACACGTGCTCCTCCACGATGAAGCTGAACGGCACGGTCGGCCGCTCGTACAGCATCCGCTGCCTCTCCATCCGGACGCCGAGCAGAGTCTCCAGCTCCTCATCCGTGACCACCGGAATCGTGCCCTCGAACACCGCCCGCGCATACCCCTCCGACTGCAACAACCCCGGCACCAGCCGGCACTCGTACGTGCACAGGCTCACCGCCACCTTCTCCAGTCGAGCCCACCGCCGGAACCAGGCCGCCAGCCCCGCCTCGCCCCGAGCCAGATGCCCCGCCGCCTTCCGCAGCGCACCCGTGTTCCCCAGGACCTCCTCAGCCCGCTCCACGAAGGATTCGTCGGGCATGCGGCGCCCCAACTCCACCGACTCCACGGTGTGTTTGGAGAACCGGACCCGTGCCCCGAAGTCCACCCGGCTGAGCCCCGCGTGCTCGCGCAGGGCCTGGACGACCGCCCCGAACGTCCTCAGACTGTCGGAGGGGTCGGGCTCGCGCTCCCAGTCGCACGCCGTCACGTCAATGCTGTCCGTCATACGCGGCCACCTCCAGATACGTACGTCCTCTGCGGTTTCTCCGCGATCGACAGCACCCAGCGTGACGGCAAGATCCCCGTACCGTCCACAGAACGTGCCCGTACGCTGACGCAGCGTACGGGCCGCGCTACTGGAACACACTCCCGCACGCCCGTCACGGTTGTCCCATGCACGCCTCTACGCCCCAACTCCACGCCACCGCACGCACGTTCGCGCAGCGGCTCTCCTCCACCCGCCGGGGCGCCCGTCTCGCGCGGCTCCTGGCCGTGGAACGGCTGACCGCCTGGGAGACGTCACCACAAGTCATCGAGCGAGCGGAACACGTCGTAGCGGAGCTTGCGGCGAACGCGGCGCTGCACGGCCGCGTCCAGGGGCGTGACTTCCTGCTGGCGCTGACGCTGGACAATGCGGCCGGCACCCTGCGCATCGCGGTGAGCGACATGCGGGGCGAGCGCCGCCCCGCGATCCCTCCGGAGGGGGGGCCGGATCACGAGTCGGGTCGCGGGCTGCTCCTGGTCGACGCCCTGGCCGACCGCTGGGGCACGGAACCGTTCCCGCCTTCGGGCAAGACGGTGTGGGCACTGCTGCTAACACAGTCCCCGCCGCGCGACCGGCCGTTCCCGGAAGTGACCGGACCCGTCGGCTGAGGGCGTCCGGCCGTCACAGCATCAGGAGGCCCAGTCCGGCAGGCGCGGGTTGCTGACTGCCCCGGGGATGTCACACCAGGGGCGCAGTTCCTTGTAGGCCTTCGCCTCGTCGTAGGCGGGGTAGGCCCCGTACCCGTTGTAGGCCTGGACGAGGGCGATGCACGCGGCCTCCGTCTTCGTGTGCACCGTCCCCGGGTCGAGTTGTTCGACACCGTCCGCCGCGGCTCCGTAACAGTTGGCGAGGGTGCCCTGGTCGTCCGTCTGTTCGCCGCTGGCGGCGGCTTTGTCCAGGGCCACGACGGCGTCCGCGCAGTCGCGCGGCATCTCCGTGGCCTCGAAGCCGATCCCCTCGATCAGTTCGTCCACGGCCACCTCGGCGGCCTTGTCGTGCTTCCCGTAGGTGTAGAGGAGGTACTTGCTGTACGGCAGCCACCAGACGCGGTGGCTGCTCTTGCGGGAGCCGTCGTAGTCGGGAAGCACATCCGTGCCGAACGTCCAGCTCATGGCCTTCTTGCCGCCGACTTCGGCCAGCGGCCCGTCCTTCGTGGAGATCACCGACTCGTCCGTGACGGTGTCACTGTCCTCGTTCTCGACGGACCACATGGAACCGGAGTCCGTCTGGCCCTCCTTGATCTGGTCCAGGGTCAGACTCGGGGAGTACATGATGCGCACGCCGGTGTCGGAGTCCCCGTGCAGGATGAAGTCGGCACTGGTCGCGGCGGTGGTTCCCGAAGTCTCCGAGGTGTCCCAGGAGGATCCGGCGTCCGCGTCCTCGTCGCCCGACCGGAAGAACTCCAGGTCCGAGTCGACGGGGAGCGTGACCCGCAGGCCGCCGAAGAGGGCCACCGGTTCCGGCTCCGATGCGGCGGTCTCCTCGGCGCTCGGGGACTCGGACGCGGAGGGTGGCGCGGCGACCGGGTGCCGACTCGTCGCCGTCCGCTTCGGCTCGGCCGTCGAACCGGTGGCGGGGTGCCCGGCGGCGCCTGCGGTCCCGCTGTTGCCGGCCGCCACGGCACCGGCCACGACGCCCAGCACCGCGGCAGCGGCCACCGTGCAGAGGACGACCCGGCGACTTCGCGTACGGCGCCCGGCAGGTGCGGCCCCCGAGGCGGCGGGAGGCGGTGCCGGAGCTTGGGATGAAGGGGTGACCGGGGGAGCGTGCCGACGTACGTCCTGCGCGGTCGGCGAGAGCGCCGGCTCTCCGGACGCCTGCTGAAGAGGGGGCTCCGAGGGTTCCGGAGGAGCGGCGGTCTCCTCATCGTTCACGGGCCCCTTGCGCGCAGGTTTCTGACCGCCCACAGGCTCCCTACCCGCAGGGGCCTCGTCGGCGGAGGGCTCGGCGGGCAGGGGCACGTTCCAGCGCACGCGGTCCAGGGGCACGGTGACGGCGGTTTCGGCCCGTTCGAAGGACCGGGTGTAGGCCATGGTCGGGAAGACGGCGGTCCCTGTCGGCCCGTACACGGCGGCCGCCCGCTCGGCGATCTCCGCCGCGCTCGGCCGCTCCCCGGGGTCCTTGTGCAGGGCGTCACGGACCAGGGGCCGCAGAGCGTCGGGCACGCCCTGGAGCGAGGGCGCCGCACTGATGATGCGGTGGTTGATCCCGGTGGGGGCTCCGAAGGGGTGGACCGCTGCCGCGGCGTAGGCGACGAGCAGCCCCCAGCAGAAGATGTCGCAGGCCGGGAGGGTGGTGCCGTCGGTGAGCTGCTCCGGTGCCATCCAGCCAGGAGTGCCGGTCGTCACCGATGTCGCGGTGATGGCGGTGGCGTCCAGGTGGTGGGCGATGCCGAAGTCCACGACGTGTGGACCGTCGGCCGCCAGGAGTACGTTCGTCGGCTTCAGGTCGCGGTGGGCGACCCCCGCGCCGTGGACGCAGGCCAGCGCGTGGGCGACGGCCGCCGCGAAGGTCAGCAGGTTGTCCGCGCGCAGGGGCCCGGTGTCCCGGACGTGCTGGTGCAGGGTGTTGCCCTGGACGTAGGCGGTCGCCAGCCAGGGCAGCGGGGCGTCGGGGTCGGCGTCGACCAGCGGCACGAGGTACGGGCCGGTGACCTTGCGGAGCGTGGTGGTCTCCCGGCGGAAACGGGCCCGGTGCGCGGGGTCGTCGGCGAAGCCCTGGTGAAGGACCTTCACGGCGAGGGGACGCCCGCTGTCGGGGTCGGTCGCGTAGTAGACCGTGCCCATACCGCCGGTTCCGAGGTGCCGGGTCGGCCGGTAGGGGCCGATGCGTTCGGGCAGGTTCACCGGCACGGGACGCTCCTCGGCGCCGGGCACGGCCGTACGGCCGACACCGTCCGCGCTCGGAGATCACACCGCGGATCGCGCTGATGAGTCATGTACCCCCCTGATGTTCTGCGCCTTCGCGTACCGATCGGTACGCTGCGACGCGGCCGACTTCGGGCGTCGGCGTACCTGCGGTCGACCGGCGGCTTCTCCCGCGAGCAGCGGCGGCCGTGCGATGAAGCCCCCCTCATCAGCGGAGACACTCTAATACCGCGCTCCCGACCGGTGGCAGAGGGGCCGTCAGCTCCGTCCGCCTGGGCTCGGCGATCAGTCGGCATCACCACTCGCTCGGTGTCTCGACCTCCCCGAGCCCGCACAGCCGATCGTACACAGGTCTGCACATCCTCGACGAGTCGAGTCTGTTGACATCGCCAACAGCAATGCCTCATGCTCCCTTTCGACGCCGTCGCCTGCCGACGGCGTTCCGGTCTTCGCCCGTAGGGCCTTTCCTGAGTGTCAGGCACAGCGAGGTGTCGGCCGACGCGTTCGCAGGAATGTTTCCGCGAACGCTTGAAGCCCGGGGGGGATTCATGAACTCGCGCAACAGGCCGTCACGCCCGGCCGGCTCCAGACCGCCGCACACGCGCAGGAGGGCGTGGGCCACAGGCGCGGCACTGCTCGCTCTCGGGCTCGTGGGCTGCCAGGAGGCCGGTCAGGACGACGCGGACACCGCACGCACGGCCGCCTCGCGGCCCGCTCCGACCATCACGGTGACAGCCACCGTCACCACCACCGCCGAGCCCACGCCCGCGCCGACGGTCACCAAGACCAAGACGGTCACACGGCCCGGCCCCACCGTCACCGTCACCAAAGCCGCGCAGGCAGCCGTATCCGGCAGTGGCAGTGGCACATGCTCCATAGCCTCCAACTCGGGCAACTGCTATCAGGCAGGGCAGTTCTGCCGGAACAGCAATCACGGAGCCGCCACCACGACCGCGGGCGGCACCCGCATCACGTGTACTTACAGCGCGAACGCCTGGCGCTGGGTCTACTCCTGACAGGACGACGGACGGAACCACGGCATGGGCTACAAGAACGAAGACGAGATCAAGCGGGCGCTTGGAATCGAATCCTGGCGGCATCTCTCTAAAGAGAAAATGATCAGATTTGTGGCGATGATGCCCGACATGAGCACTGAGGTGGCTCTGAAGATCATTGAACAGTTCCCCGCGTTCAAGGATTTCGCCAAGGATGTTGTGGGAGTGATGGAGAAGGCATATGAATCCACGCTCTCGGCCAACAAGCAGAGCCAGGAGCATTTCCATCGGGCCTGTCAGGAGGTAAGGGAAATCCTCAGGGTTGAACTGAGCAAAGACAACCTGAGTGCGGAAGACAAGAAATTCATCATCGAGCAGATCCAGGAAACCCTGAGGATGGAGTTCCAGAAGGACAGCGAGAACAAGCAGTTCTTGAGCGTGAATCTCAAGAGGGTGCTGGCCGGCGCTGGTGCCGCACTCGCCCTGAGCGTGGCTTTCGTCGGCGGCAAGGTGATGGCCGAAAGCAAGGACAGCCCCGATGACTCCCTGGAAGCCTGACCACCTGATGTCGGCGAGGCGGTGTGGGCCGGGTGCGCCAGGGAGGATGGGGAAACGTCGTCCCGCTGGCCGAGTGAGCCGGACGCGGCGCACAAGCGCAGGCTCCGGGCTTGGAACACGGCTGGGCCCAGCCCGCACGGCACAATGGGCACCGTGAGCGACAACAGTACGGATCTTGCGGACCTCCTGGGCACACAGGAGTCCGCGTCCCTCGAGTTCAAGCGCACCGCGAAACGCGAGGGGAGACGTGGAGACGCCATCGGCAACGCGGTGTGTGCCATGGCCAATGATTTGTGCGGCCATGGTGGCGGCGATGTCCTCATCGGTGTGGACGACAAGGGTCAGCCTGTCGACGATGTCGACCTGAGCGACCGGGCGCTCCTTCAGCTCACCGAGCTGCGGGACGACGGCCGGATCCTCGACCGTCCGTCGCTCACCGTCGATCGGGCCGTCTTCCGGGGCAAGCCGGTCATCCGGCTCCATGTCGAGGCCTGCGCGACTCCACCAGTCCGGTTCGAGGGCGTCATCTGGGTCCGCCCCGGTCCCACCACGCGCAAGGCGAGCCGCGAGGACGAACGCGTGCTGGCGGAGCGGCGGCGCGCCAAGGACATCCCGTTCGACACCCGGCCGCTTTCTCTCGCCCACCTCGACGATCTGGACCTCGATCTGTTCCGGCAGTCGTACCTGCCCTCCATGGTCGCGCCCGAGGTCATCGAGGAGAACGGCCGTCCCGTGGACCTCCAGCTGTCGTCCCTCCACCTGCTGACGCCGGACGGAACGCCCACAGTGCTCGGCCTGCTGACGGTCGGCCTCGACCCAGGGAGCCACATTCCCGGGGCGTACCTCCAGTTCGTCCGCTATCAGGGCACGGACCTCGACGCCCCCATCTCCGACGAGCAGGAACTGCGGCAGAACCTGGTCGGGATGTCGGCCCGGCTCGAACCCCTCCTGCGGAGCAATCTGCGCACCCGCCTCGTCGAGGACGGGTTCCGTGAGACGCCCCGCCCGGACTATCCACTGGAGGCACTGCGCGAACTCTGCATGAATGCCCTCATGCACCGGAACTACGAGACCTCATACGCGCCGACCCGCATCGTGTGGTTCGACGACCGCATCGAGGTCACCAACCCCGGTGGGCCTTTCGGGCAAGTACGGGAGGACAACTTCGACCGGGTCACCGATTACCGCAATCCGTCCCTGGCCGCCGCGATGAAGGGCCTTGGCTACGTGAACCGGTTCGGCAGGGGCATCGGCCGGGTGAAGAAGGCGCTGGAGACCAACGGAAACCCACCCGCCGAGTTCCAGGTCGATGACGCGTCCTGGGCCGTCGTCATCCGGAGGGCCGCATGACCTCTATCGCGCTGTTCAACAACAAGGGCGGTGTGGGGAAGACGACCCTCACCTACCACCTCGCGCACATGATCAGGCGACTCGGCTTGAGTGTGCTGGCAGTTGACCTCGATCCCCAGGCCAACCTGACCTCGATGTGCCTGGAGGAGACGGAGATCGAAGAGCTGTGGGAAAACTCCTCGGAGCTCATCGACCAGGGCGCGGCCATGGCGGGTCTGCCGGGCACAGGACGGGTGCGCAGCGGCCAGACGATCGCCGACGCCGTCCGTCCCATCCTGGAGGGCACGGGCGACATCGCGGTCGTCGAGCCCGCGCGGCTCCAGCCGGACCTCTGGCTGCTGCCGGGCAGCCTCGACCTGAGCCGCTTCGAGGACAAACTGTCCAATGAGTGGTCACGGGCCTATGCGGGCGATATCGCGGCCATTCGCACATCCACGTCGTTCCATCGCATCATCGAGCAGGCGGCGCGAGCCGTGGACGCCGATATCGTGCTGATCGACGTCGGCCCCAACCTGGGTGCCATCAACCGGGCGGCGCTGATCTCGGCCGACACCGTGCTGATGCCGCTGGCCGCAGACCTGTTCTCCCTCAAGGGCTTGAGCAACCTCGGCCCGACACTGCGCCAGTGGCGTACCGACTGGCAGTCCCTGGTCCTGCCCAGGGTGCCGAAAGGCATTTCCGCTCCTCGCGCGGCCATGCAGCCGCTGGGGTACGTCATCATGCAGCCGGAAATGCGACTCGACAGGCCGGTCAAGGCGTATGAGCGATGGCTTCAGCGCATTCCGTGGGTCTACTCCTCGGCGGTCCTCGACGAGTCGCCGCCCTCGCGTCAGGACGACAGCCATCGCATCGCCACCATGAGGAACTACCGGAGCCTGATGCCCTTGGCGCACGACGCGCGCAAGCCCATGTTCGATCTGAAGCCGGCCGACGGTGCACTGGGCAGCACCCAGCAGTACGTGAAGACCTGTTTCAAGGAGTTCAAGGCGCTGTCCGAAGGAGTTCTCGCCAGGGTGGTGGACCTCCCCCGGGATCCAGGCGATGCATCGGCGGCTGGTTGACGGTAGTCCTTCGGCGGTTACGTCCAGGCGTATTCGTCCGAAGTCCCCGTTGTGGCCGCAGCGATCCGCCCCGGGTGGTCATCTCACAGACCGGCCCGCTCCAGCAGGATTTTCAATGCCCCCGGCTTGACCTTCTGCACGGACCGCACCTGGCCGAGTTGCAGCTCGTCCCGGCCCACCGGGGCGCGGTACAGAGAGTCCGTGGGCTCGGGCAGCAGGGTCACGTCGACCCGGTAGGAGAAGTCCGGGTCGTCGGGGTCCTCTCGCGGCTCGTTGTCGACCTCGGCCACCGCGGCGACTGCCGCCTCCGGTTGGCTGAAGAAGAACCACAGGCGGTCGCCGGGGTTCATGCGGTTGCGTCGGCTGAGCCAGAGGTCGAGCTCGGGGTCCTCATGCGAGAGGCGGCGGACGGTCTCCTTGTCGGAGGGCTCCCCGTCCAGGGTGTCCCTGTTCGGATTGAGGATGTAGATCCAGTCCTCCACGATCTCCCCCTGTCGCCTTGGCCCTCGGCCCTTCCCGAGACGGAAAACGCCCTGCGGAGTCATGGTGACAGCCGTTCGGGCAACCCCGCAGAAGGATGCTCAACCTCAGCTCGTGAAATGGCCGTTGCCGCCGGTTCCGGCATGATGGCTCGTATGACGGGTGGGTTGGATGTGCACGCGGCCGTGGCCAAGTTCGACAGGGGCTCCGTGACGGAGGCCGAGTCGGCCGCCGAGGACGAGCGCAAGCAGGTGCTGGCCCGGTTTCCGCTGGAGGAGTGGGCGGAGCTGCCGCTGGAGCGCTACGCCCTCGGGCAGGGAGAGCCGCCCGGGTCGGGGCCGACGTACTGCCGGCTCATGGAGTTCGGCACACCCCACCTGGGGAGCATCAAGGGCGGCAGTGCCGCGAAGCACATCATGTACCACCACAACTCCGGCGAATGGCGGCTGGCCGCTCCGCTGAGAGGGATGGATCCGCAGGACGCCTGGGCGGAACTGCGAGGACAGTTCGTCCGAGCCTTCGAGGCCGCCGGGGCAGGAGACTTCGACGCCTTGGACGACCTCGAAGTGCTGCGCTACGGGCCAGCACTGGTGACGAAGACCTTGGCGACCTACTTCCCCGAGCATTTTCTGCCGATCTACGCGGGGGAACACCTACGCCGGTTCGTCGCCCTGCTTCTGGGCGACTTGGACCAGGGCGACGCCTCGGCCTGGCGCATCAATCGCCGCCTGCTCAAACTCGTCCGCGTACAGCCGGAGTTCGACGGCTGGACCAGCCATGAAGTGATGCGTTTCCTGTACGAGCACTTCGACCCTCGCCCCCGGCAACGCACCATCTGGAAGATCGCCCCGGGCGAGCGCGGCCGTCTGTGGGAGGAATGCCGGGACGGCGGGTTCATCTGCGTCGGGTGGGACGCGCTCGGCGATCTCGGCCAGTACCAGAGCGACACGGAGCTGAAGCAGGCCCTGGACGCGTACTGGCCGCGCAGCAGTGGCGGAAGCCTGACCCTCGCCCGCCGGCTGCTGGCCTTCCGGGACCTGGAGACGGGAGATCGGGTCGTGGCCAACCGCGGGACGGACGAGGTCCTGGCCACCGGCAAGGTCGACGGGAGCTACCGCTACGACCCGGACCGGCCGGAGTTCCACCACGTCGTCCCGGTGACCTGGGACCTCTCCCACGCGCAGAAACTGTCCAAGCCTCAGCACGGTTGGCGGTCCACCTTCGCCAAGGTCGACCCCTCCCTCTTCGCCAGGTTCACCGCGCACGACGTCGACTCCGGCTCCGCCCCGGGTACGAACCAGGCACAGGCGGGCACGCCCGTCGCGCTGCCCGAGGATGTACAGGCGGTACTGGACGCCCTGGAACGCAAAGGCCAGGTGATCCTGCACGGACCGCCCGGGACGGGCAAGACCCGGCTCGCACTCGGCGCCGCCCTCGCCCTGGACGGCCGCGCGGACGTGCTCGGCGCCGACGCCGACGCCCGCCAACGTGCCCAGGCGCAGGCCGAGATGCTGCACGGTGACCGTATCCGCTTGGTCACCTTCCACCCCTCGTACGGGTACGAGGACTTCGTCGAGGGCTTCAAGCCGGACCTGAGCGCCACCGGCCCGGGACTCACCCTCGCCCTCACCGACGGCCTGTTCCACGGCGTGTGCAGCCGGGCAGCCGCCCATCCGAACCATACGTTCCTGCTGGTCATCGACGAGATCAACCGCGGTGATCTGCCGCGGGTCTTCGGCGAGTTGATCACGCTCCTCGAACTCGACAAACGGAACCTGCCGGTCGCCCTGCCCGTGAGCAAGCGAAGCTTCTCCGTCCCGCCGAACGTCCGGGTCATCGGCACGATGAACACCGCCGACCGGAGCATCAGCCACCTGGACGCCGCGGTTCGCCGCCGCTTCGCCTTCCTGCCCGTGGGCCCGGACCCGGACGCGGTCTCGGGGACCGTGGGTCCCCTGGACCTGGCCGCGTTCTTCGAGTCCCTCAACACCCGCATCGCCCGCCATCTCGACGCCGACCACCAGATCGGGCACGCCTACCTGCTCCGCGACGGCGAGCCCATCGCGACCGAGGAGGATCTGGCCGCGGCCTTCCACCACGAGGTGATCCCACTCCTGGAGGACCACTGCCTCGGCCGGGCGGACCTGTTGCACCGCATCCTCGGCGGCCTGGTCGACGCCGAGACCGGGCGTCCGCTCCTCATGCCCCCGCAGGATCTGGCGGACGCGCTGGCGACCGAGTTCACCAGCGGCGTCATCGGCCCGGATGCCTGACCGCACGCCGGTCCAGCTCGGCGAGTACGAGTCCACCACGCTGGAGCCGGGGCAGCTCACTTCCCGGGACGTCGACCGTCTGCACGCCCTCCAGGCACGGGGCCGTCTCACCCTGACCAGGGAGCGCACCGGGTGGCGACTCAAGGCCGACGCGACCGTCGGAGTCCTGGTCCTGGACCGTGTCCGCGTGGTGATCTCACCCAAGTTCGCCATTCCCGGAGAACAGCTCATGAGCTGGCTCGCCTACGCCCTCGGCACGCCCGTCCCGGCGGCGGCCAGACGGTGGGCCACCGGCCCCGACGGTTACGCAGACCTGGTCGCCGCCGCCCTGCTCGAAGAGTGCGAGCGGCTGCTGCGGGAGGGCCTGCGCCGGGACTACGTACGCGGCCGGAGTGTCGAACCGGTGCTGCGGGGTCTTCTGGACGTGGCCGCCCAAGCCACCCGCCGCTTCGGGCAACTGGACCAGCTGCACGTACGCACTTTTGACCGGGTGGCGGGCATCTGGGACAACCGCGTTCTCGGGAGCGCGCTAAGGGCGGCTCTCGGCCTGACCGCCGGTCCTGGCCTTGCGCGCGCCCTGCACAGCGCCGCCGACGCCTTCCCACAGGCCCCGACCCCGACCGCGGCACTCCACGCCCTGGACCGCACCCACTACACGCGCCTCAACGCCCGCTACCGCCCCGCCCATACCTGGGCCCGCCTGCTGCTGCGCGGGGGCGGTGTGACGGACCTGCTCACCGACCAGGGCACTACGGCGGACGGTCTTCTACTCGCCATGCCCCCGCTCTGGGAAGCCGTCGTCCGCCGCCTCGGCACCGAGGCCGTCGGCCCGCACGGCGGCCACGCCGTACCCGGCGGGAGCGTCGCCGGCATCACCGTTGGCGGAGACCTGGGCAACGCCTCGGCCTTCCGGCCCGATCTCCTGCTCAGTTTTCCAGGACATGACACGGCACAGCGCACGCTGCTGCCGGTGGACGCCAAGTACAAGCGTTACGACCGTCACGGTGTGAGCTCGGACGACGTCCACCAGCTCCTCACGTACGGCAGCGGCTACGCGTCCGCCGGCACCCCGCTCGCTGTTATCGTCCATCCCCAGCCGGGCAGTCACACCCAGCGAACCCTCCAGGTGCGCGGCCCCAATGGCCTGTTGGGCATCATCCCGGTGCTCGGTGTGGACACCAGCGCCACGCCCGAGCAGGCGGCGGCCTGGATCGGCTCCATGCTGCGCTGACCATCGGCGAGACCGGTGCGGGACGGAGTCTTCCCCGGCCCGCAACCCTCTCGGGGCGCCGCGCGACACGTGCCTCAGGTGGCGAGCTCTGAAACCCGGCCCTCTTCGTCGAAGGCCGGGCCACCGATGTCGGCGTCCCGCCCGTCGGCGACTCCTTGCCAGTAGCCGGTGCCCTTGAACTTCGTCGGACGGGTCTTATTCAGCTTCGGGTACTGGGCGGCGAGCCGCGCCTCGACCACGGTCGTCCGGTCGGCGAGGACCAGCGCCACGCTGCGGCCGCCCGGTCCCTCTCCTTCCGCTTCGGTTCGCTGCTCGGCGGCGGCCCTCGCAACCTGCTGGGCGGCACCGATCCGCGCGGTCACCTCGCGGATGAAGCCGAGCATCCAGGAACGCTTGTAGGCGCGGGCGTCCTCGCCTTCGGGGCGATGCAGGCGGTCCGCACGGTCCGCGCCCTCCAGCATCTGCAGGCGCAGGCTCGCGAACAGCACCTCGGTGGCCTGGATGTCGGCCTCGAAACCGAAGAGGTGGACGCGGTGACGGTTGGCCTTGCCGCCGGGGTACACCGATCGGCAGCGCATCTCGTAGCCGATCCTGGCGAGCAGCCGACGCCCCTCCTTGACGTAGGGCGGGTACAGATCGACGATCCGGTCCACGGGCCGCTCTGGCTCGGTCACGTCGTCGAGCATCGCTTGCTCAATGCCGTACTTGGCCATGAGCTCGGTGGCCTTGGCCAGGTAAACGCGGGCCTCTTCCTCTGTGGCCCCCGCGTTCTCCGCCTTCCGCAGCAGCGATCTGACCTTGCCGAGCAATGCCTCGGGCAGTCCGTCGCGCGCGGCCCGGGGGCCGGGCCCGGACATGCCGGAGTCGGACGAGGTGCGGTCGTCGGCGCGCGTCCGGGCGTCCGCCGCGTCGCTCTCGTCCGTGCCGTCGTCGTCCTCCCGCGCGATCAGGTCCGCCAGGTCCTCCGGGTCCGGGACCAGCGCCGACAGCACCTTGAGCGCCCAGAGCCGCCAGGCGGCGGTGTCGTCACGACGGACCCGTGCTCGCACCGAGCGAAGCCGCTGGAAAGTGCCGTCGGCGCGCCGTACGAGGAACTCCAGCCGTGCGTGGCCGAGTTGGGCTACCGCCAGCAGCGCGCACAGGTCGAAGGCGCGGTCCGGGTCGTAGGCGATCTCGATCCCGGGTTCGGGGTACCACTCCTCCTGCTCGTCTTCCGGGCCCCCAAATCCGAACAGGTCGGTCAGCAGGCCCTGGGTCGTCGTGCCGGTCCTGACCCGCACGACGGACGTCGACGGCTTCCCGGAGTAGGCCAGCGCGGCCGCCCGCTCTTCGCGGGAGGTCACGACGTGGTACCAGACGGGGAGCGTGCCGAGCATGCCGTGCCAGGTGGTCTCCCCCCGGTCATGGTGCTCCCGCGCCTGCTGTTCGACGTCCGTGGCGAGCCGCTCGTCCCGCCAGGCATCCGTGCCGGGCTGTTCCTGCGCGTCGAGGAAGGCGTCCAGGTAGTCGGCGGCGGAGCGTCGCGCACCGTGCTTGCTGTCACCGAGCAGAGCCCGCTCGCACCGGGAGAGGGCGTCGATGACCGGCTGGAGTACGAGCGACATGTATCGCTTGACCGCTTCGGACAGCTCCACGAGGAACGCCCGGGTGGCCTCCGATCCGGTGGCCTGCTGTCTGCGGCGCCACGCTTCGAGCTGTTCGACGCAGGCCTGCTGCTCGGACAGCCACACCAGGTGCCCCGCGCCCTGGAGGTGTTCCTCCCGCAGCAGCACCGCGTCCTGGACCGCGGCAACGGTACCGGGTGCGTCCAGTACGGCCTGTGCCAGAAGCCGTACCGGCTCCGGCTCGTCGGCGAAGAACTCGGCGGGCGTGAGGAGTTGCCTGCCGTGTCGGCGTGGCATCGACTCCGGACGGTCGATCTCACCGTCCCGCAGGATCTCCGCCGACCACCGTGCCCGCCACCCCGCGAAGTCGGCGGCCTGATCGCCCGTTCCCGGCTGTTCCCGCCTCCACCACCACAGCAGGAGCTCCTCCCAGCCTTCGGCGTTCCAGGACCACAGGGCCGGCTCACCGCTCGCCGCCAGCCGGGACCGGAGTTCTCGTACCGCTCCCTCCAGATCGTGGAGCGGGCCCCCGGGCATCAGCCTCTCCAGCCAGTGGACCGTCTCCGCCACGGGCTGGGCCCGCGCCCCGTCCGCGGCCACCCGCGCGACCGTCACCGCCGCGACCAGTCTCCGGTCGCCCAGATCGGTGGGAAGCAGCCTTAACAGCCGGGGTCCCGCGGTCTCCAGGACGGCTGCGAGGTCCCCGGTCCTGATCTCCATCCAATCCGCTCGCCCCTGCCGGAACTCCCGCTCCGACAACCCGCCCGTACCGCTCATCACAGTCATGTGATCCCCTCCTCGACGCGAAAGGACATCCTAGGAAGCCGGGTCGCGGGTGAGAGAAGCCGGGCTGTCGGCGGTGGCCACTACGCTGCAGGCAACATCGGACAGTGCGGGCTGAGAGGATGTCCATGGCCGACGAGTTTCCCGAGTTTCGGCTGAGGCTGCCGAACGGCAAGATGGTGGCCCGGGGGCGGGTGCTGCCCGAGAAGGGGATGAACGGAAGTCTGAAATTCCTCGTCCTCGCCGGCTCGCCCGTGCATCCCGAAGCAACCCCCGGCATCCCGCCGTATCCCGCGGCCCAACGGGAGAAGCTCGTGGCGGACGGCGGCATCCGCAGAGAGTCGGACCGGTGGCCGGATCACTGGGAGACGACACGGGACATCGAGTGCAACTCCCCTTCTGCGGCCGCGTCCGTGGTGGCCGGGCGCGGCACCGACGGCTTGGCGCAATGGCGCACGGAGGAAGGCTTCCCGCTCGTCGACTACCTCGGGAGTTCGTGGCGCACCCCGCACAAGACCTGGCTGGTGCGGGGCTCCAATGTGTCCGGACGCGACCTGGTGCAGCGGCTGTGGGTGCCGGACGGATGGGTGACGCTGGCGGCCACGCATCTGCCGCAGGTGGACGAGGCGGACCCCACCAAGAGCGTGCTGCGGCGGTACGTGCAGGAGGGGTACGACGCCACCACCTCGTACAACCAGAAGCAGGCCATGGTCGACGAGCTGCACTACTTCCTGGCCCAGATGCGGTTGGGTGACACCCTCTGTGCCATCTCCGACGGGCAGTTGTACGTGGGCACGGTCACCGGTGAGGCCGAGCAGGTCGAGTCCGAGGGCGGTCTGTCCAATCTGCGCCGCAGGGCCAGGTGGAGGCCCGCCGGAATCCCGTACGAGGAGTTGCCGGAGGCTCTCCAGCAGAAGCTCTCGATCCAGCACGACGTCGTCGACCTGACCCCCGTCCAGGCCCTCGTGGAAGGGCTGGGCCGAAGCGACGAAGAGCTGACGGAGGAAGCCAAGGCCATAGACCGGGACCCGAGTGTCGAGCTCCCGGCGATCGTCGCCCGTCGCGAGCCCGAACTGCCCGCCCCCACGGACGAGCTGGCGGACGAGCTCCTCGTGCACGACGCCGCGTGGCTGCGAGAGGTGCGTGAATTGCTGGCAGACGAACGGCAGCTGGTGCTGTACGGGCCGCCCGGCACCGGCAAGACCTACCTGGCGCTGAAGCTCGCCGAGTTCCTCGGCGGCGGGCCCGAGCAGGTCAAGCTCGTGCAGTTCCACCCGTCATACGCCTACGAGGACTTCTTCGAGGGCTTCCGGCCCCAGGAGGACGCGCAGACCAGGGAGGTCGCCTTCCGGCTCACCGCGGGTCCGCTGCGCGAACTCGCCGATCTGGCCTCCCGTGAGGGCAACCGGCACATCCCGCATTTCCTGATCATCGACGAGATCAACCGGGCCAACCTGGCGAAGGTCTTCGGCGAGCTCTACTTCCTGCTGGAATACCGCAACAAGTCGGTGCGTCTCACCTACTCCGGCGACGACTTCGCGCTGCCTCCGAACCTGTTCGTGATCGGCACGATGAACACCGCGGACCGCTCGATCGCTCTCGTGGACGCGGCGATGCGCCGCCGCTTCGCCTTCGTCGAACTGTCGCCGCGTACGGAACCCACACGCGGCCTGCTGCGCCGCTGGCTGGCCAGAGAGGGCAAGGACGCGGAGCCCGCCGACCTGCTCGACGTGCTGAACTCACGCATCGGCGATCCCGACTTCCGCATCGGGCCCTCGTACCTGATGAAGAAGGGCGTGTACCGCGAGGGCGGCCTGGAGCGGACCTGGCGTACGAAGATCCTCCCTCTCCTCGAAGAGCACCACTACGGGGAGGGCTTGGACATCGAGAAGCGGTACGGGCTGGCCGCGCTGCGGGAGTCCCTGGCGTGACGCCCGCGGGGGAAGCCGTGCGGTCCGTCGACCTGGTCGAGCACGCGCCGGCGACCCGTCTCGCCCTGCCGGACGCCATCGGTCGTGCCCTTGCCGCTTCCGACGTCGTGGACGCGGCCCCGGACCCGTACACGCCCGGGTTCTGGTCCCTGAGAGCCGGCAGCAAGGTCGGGGCCGTGGCCGTCACGGCACCGGACGGTGGGACCCCGGTAACGGTGCGTGTCACACCCAAGGTGTCCATCGCCCGGCTCTTCTTCCTGCTCGGCTACACGCTCGATCCGCGACGGAGTTGGCGGGACGGGGAGGTCGAGGTCGCCGAGCACCGCGATCTGCTGCCGGCACTCGCCCATGCCGTGGAGCGGCAGGTGGACCGGGCCCTGCGACAAGGGCTGTTGCAGGGTTATCGAGCGACCGAGGAATCCGCGCTCGTCGTCCGCGGCCGGATCAGGGAGGCCGAACAGATCCGGCGCCGGTTCGGAGCCATGCTGCCGGTGGAGGTGGCGTACGACGAGTTCACGACCGACATCGCGGAGAACCGCATCCTGCGTACGGCTGTCGAGCGTCTCCTCCGGCTGCCCGGCATACCGCGCGACGTGCGTCGCAGACTGCTGCACCAGCGCGCCCGGCTGGCCGACGTCACCACCGTCGTGCGCGGGCAGCCGATCCCCGACTGGCGTCCCACCCGCCTCAACTCCCGCTATCACCACGCTTTGCGTCTCTCAAGCGTCGTCCTGGACGGTGCCTCCGCCGAGCACACGCCCGGCGATCTGCACATCGACGGGTTCCTGTTCGACATGAACAAGCTCTTCGAGGACTTCGTGACGGTCGCCTTGCGTGAGGCCTTCCGAACCATGGATTCGGGTCACACAGTCCGGTTCCAGGACCCGCACCACCTCGACGAGGCCGCCGCGATCCGCATGAGGCCGGACTTCGTGCTGTACGGGCGCGCCGACATCCCGTGCGCGGTCGTGGACGCCAAGTACAAGGCGGAGAAGCGGGGCGGCTTCCCGGACGCTGATCTCTACCAGATGCTGGCGTACTGCACAGCCCTCGACCTGCGCGAGGGCCATCTCGTCTATGCGAAGGGCAATGCCCCGCATGCCTCCCACGAGGTACGTCACGCCGGCATCGTCATCCATCAGCACGCCCTCGACCTGGGCCTGGAGCCCGCCGGACTGCTTGCGGAGGTCGAGGAACTGGCCCAGCGGCTGGAGGACACCGCGCGCGTATGATCGACTGCGGAGTGTCCGACCAGGGTTGGGAGTTCATTTCGTGCCGCAGCTCGCGTTCGCCAACAGTTTCTGGGAGAGCTACGACTCCCTGGAAAGGCCCGTCAAGGCCGGCGTGCGCAAGGCGATGCAGAAGTTCCAGCTGCTCTCCGTGCCCGAACTGCATGCGGACAAGGGGCTCCACCTCGAGTCCGTGCAGAACGCGCAGGACACCCGCATGCGGACCATCCGCATCAACGACTTCTGGCGCGGAGTCGTCCTCGCACCCGACGACGGCAGTGATGTGTTCCTGCTCGTCAACGTCGTGCGGCACGACGACGCGTACACCTGGGCGGCCAAGCGGCTGTACACGACGAACTCCGCGACGCGCGCCCTCGAAGTCCGCAACGTGGTCGCGCTCGAACAGCTGACTCCGGCTCTGGAGAAGGCGGCTGCCGCCGCCGACTCCCTGCTCTTCGCGAAGTACTCGGACGGCGTGCTGCGCGAACTGGGCATCGACGACCAGGTGCTGCGCGCGGTGCGGACCATAGTCGACGGGGCACAGCTCAAGGCGTTCGAGACACTGCTGCCGGAAGACCAGTGCGAGGTGCTCCAGTACCTCGCCGAAGGGTTCGGCCCCGACGAGGTGTACCGGGACGTGGTCGCCGTCCGCCGCCCGGTCGACGCGGGCCCCGACTCCGACGAGAGCCTCGCCGTGGCCATTGCCAACACCACGAGCCGCATCACGCTGGTCAGCGGTCCCGAAGAGCTGGCAGACATCCTGGAGAAGCCGTTCACGGCCTGGCGGGTGTTCCTGCACCCCTCACAACGCCGGGTCGCCTACCGAGTGTCGTACGGCGGCCCGGTCCAGATCACGGGCGGCCCCGGCACAGGCAAAACGGTCGCGGCCCTGCACCGCGTCAAGCACCTCCTCTCCCGCGCGCCCGACACCCGCGTCCTGCTGACCACCTACACGAACGCGCTGGCCTCCTCCTTGCGCGAGAACCTGTCGCTGCTCCTGGGCGATGACGCGGCGCTACTCGGCCGCGTCGATGTGACCACGGTCAACGCCTACGCGCACGGGGTCGTGACCCGCCTCGACGGCAGGGCCCCCTCCCCCGTCAACGACCGGGACGAGAGGCAGCTGTGACAGCGGGTCGTCAAACAGCTGGGCCTGCCGTGGACGGAACAGTTCCTGGCCCAGGAGTACCGGAACGTCGTCCTGGCCCAGGACCTGCGCACCGCCGAGGCCTACCGCAGCGCCCTGCGGCGCGGACGCGGCAGCGCGCTGCCGCCGGCGCGACGCGATCAACTGTGGTCGGCCGTCGAGCTGTTCGCGTCGATGCTGCGCGCGCAGAAGGCCACCACACACCTGAAGGTGTGCGCGCGTGCGGCCGACCTCCTGGCCGGGTCGGCTCCCACGCACGACCACGTCGTGGTCGACGAGGCGCAGGATCTGCATCCCGCACAGTGGCGAGTCCTGCGGGGCGCGGTGGCCGCGGGAGGCGACGACCTGTTCATCACGGGCGACCCGCACCAGCGCATCTACGACTCGAAGGTGTCGCTCGGCTCCCTGGACATCCCGGTGACCGGCCGGACACACCGTCTGCGGATCAACTACCGCTCGACGGAGGAGATCCTGATCTGGTCGACGGGCATTCTCAACCCGGTCTCGGTCGACGACCTGGGCGGCGAGGGCAGCGACACCCTGGCCGGCTACCGCTCCCTGCTGCACGGCCGCCGACCGCACGTGCACGGGTACGGCTCCGAGCAGGCGGAGGTCGCCGCACTCGTCGAACGCGTCGAGGGCTGGATCGCCCAGGGCATCCGGCCGTCGGAGATCGGGGTGTGCGCGCGGTTCAACATGCTGCTCGACAAGGCGTACGACAAGCTGGCCGCGGCCGGGATCCCCGTCGTCCGGGTCAGGGACAACCCAGGGCCCGACCAGGACGGGGTGCGGCTCGCCACCATCCACGCCATGAAGGGGCTGGAGTTCCGCTGTGTCGCGGTCCTGGGCGTGACGGCCGGCGCGGTGCCGTTCGCTCGCGAGGTGACGCCGGCCTCCGTGGACGCACTGCAGCACGACGCGGATCTGCTGCGCGAGCGGTGTCTGCTGTTCGTGGCGTGCACGCGGGCGCGGGAGGCTCTGGCGGTGACCTGGAGCGGGTCGGCCAGTTCGTTCGTGCCCCGACCTGATCGACTCGCGGACGAGGCGATCTGACGGGCTCCGTCACCTTTCCGGGGCGAGTGCCCCGTTGCCGAGCCCATTTCTTGCCAGGGCCGTCACGTCCCGGCTCAGCTCAACCACTCTCCGCGCCCGCTCCTCGAACTCCTGCAGCGCGCGGAAGGCCGCCCCGTACCGCCGCTGTTCGGTGATGTCCATCTGCGGAATGCGGGCGCCCTTGCTGTCGAGACGGAAGGTGCCGCTGGTGCTCGTGGAGCGCCGGGTGTTGCCGGCGCTGCGCAGGAAGCCCTGGAGATAGTCGGTGTCGAGCTGGTCGCTGGTCGAGACCGGTTCCGGATCTCCGTACGCGACGAGCCCTGCGCGCGCGAGGTCGGCGACGCTGACGGTAGGTCCGTCCAGAGAGCTGGGGCCCTCGCCCGCGACCAAGGCCGGCAGCAACTCCGCCAGCAGCCGAACTTGCTCGGTCAACTCCCGTCGTAGGGTCTGGTATTCGATGGCAAAGTCGCGATGGGAATCCTCGACATGACGGCCGGGCGTGAGGTCCACGGCATCGTCCAGCAGATCGATCAGGGGCACTTCCGCCATCTGCTCGGGATCCGGTTCCAGTGAGCCGTCCGGATCGACGGCCGTCAGATCGACCATGCGGACGCTGGTGGCGGCATCTCCCGGGGTCAGGGGGCGACGCAGCTGCCAGAGGTGAACCGGAAGCGCATGCGAGGCCGCCGTGCCGGAGGGAAGGGCGGTGACCTGGGTGAGGATGCCACGTCGTACGAGTTCTGCGCGGATACGGCGGCCTGCCTTGCGGTAGGCGACCGAGGCGGGTAGGACCATGAAGACCCGGCCACCAGGCGCAGTGTGCGCGTACGCGTGTTGCAACCAGGCGAGTTCACCTTCTGCACGAGAGGGGGTGCCGAACTCCCAGCGCGGGTCGAGCAACAGATCCTCGCGTCCCCAGTCGGGTTCACCGACCGGCGGATCACAGACAACCAGGTCGGCCTTGAGATTCGTCCACTGGTCATCACGCAGGGAGTCGCCGGCGACGATGTCGGTACCGTCGTGCGCGGTGAGGACGGCCCTCAGCTGTGCGAACGTGGCCCTGCGGGCGTCTGCCTCCTGCCCGCAGCGCCTTGGGCCGTGGTCTGGACCGACTGCGAGCAGGAGGGAGCCGATCCCGGAGGCCGGGTCGAAAAGGGTCGCGTCCGGTGCCACCTCACCGGCGAAGTGGCGTACGGCTCGAACGACCCGCGCTGAGGTGACCTGGTCCGATCCGGCTCGGCGTACGGAGTCGGTGAAGCGCTCGGCCAGGGCGCTCACCGCCTCTGCCGCGCCACCGCTCTCGGCAAGATCGCGCGCGAGCCGGGCGACGTCCGCCGGAAGCTCCTCACCTGCCTCTCCCTCGGTGAGGAAACGGGCGACGTCCACGAGCCCGCCGAGCATGTCGTCGCCGTAGGCTCCGCGCAGCGCCTGCCACAGCTGCACCTCCACGGAGACTTCCTGCCCCTTGCGCTGCCTGTCCAGCCAGCTCTGTACCTCGGCCAGGTCGAACAACGGACTGTTGGCGCCGCCGCCGACAGGCGTGGGGAAGTCGCCGTAGCGTCGCCGCCAGTTCGATACCGCGGCGCGGGTGACACCCGCCAGCCGTGCGATCTCGGAGCCGGTGACCAGGGGGGTGGCCTGCGGGGCAGGGGTGTCCGTCATACGGGCAACCGTACACAGGGCTCATGCCACTATCAATGAACGTATTTGTTGACGTCGTTAACAACAGATGTGATGACGCATCGTGTACGGAATGTAATGGCTCTTCTCGATGGCGTCTGAGGCGTTCCTGATCACTGGCCAGTGATCTCGTAGCGGACACCGGCCGTGTTTCACGCGCCGACGTGGCTGCAAGGGATACCGGCCGGGCATTCACCCGAGATCCTTCAGTAGCAGATCGAGCGCCGCCTCCTTGTGCAGGGCGACGCCCAGCGCGTCCATGGCGGGGGCCAGTTCCGTGTCCCACAGCGCCTCGGCCGACGGTCCGGTGAGGGCGATCGACGGTGTGCCGTTCACCTGGGCGCGGGGCGCGAGGTACTCGTAGTCGGCCGCTCGCTTGCGCCACGGCTCTGCCGCGTACGGCTGCATGACCCGGTTGGCCAGTGCGATGCCGGGCCAGTCGAAGTCGCCGTGGTAGGCGAAGGCGCTGGACGAAGCGGCGGTGAAAAGGGCGGTCATCACCTCGGCACGCCGGATCATCGCGGCCGCCGACGGCAGCAAACTCGGCCGCACCACCCACGCCTACGTCGGGCCGTCCACCCTGGTGGACACCCTTGTCACCGACACCACCGCATCCACCGACGAGACCACGGCCCTCGAAAGCAACGGCACCACTGTCAAGATCGTCTGAGTCGGGGCGCCCACCGGGCCGGTCAGGAGCGGACGTTCGCGCGGACCGCCTCTTCGATGGGTGTCGACCCCGTGTTGAGTTCGAGGATCTGCCGGCCGATCCGGGGCTCGTGGAGCAGTTCGGCCAGGGTGGCGGCGACGTCGTCGCGAGTGATCTCACCGTGGAACTCCGCCGGCCCGAGGGACACGGTGCCGGTCCCCGGACCGTCGAGGAGCAGCGAGGGACGCAGGATCAGCCAGTTCAGGTCACTGCGGCTGAGTGCGATGTCGGCGCCCTTCTTCAGGGCGAAGTAGTACTCGACCTCCTCGCCGAGGTCGCGTTCCCGCCACGATTCCGGAAGCACCGACACCAGCGCGAAGCGCTCCACACCGGCGCGGCCCGCCGCCTCGATCGCCTTGACGACGCCGTCGCCGTCGATGGCCGTCGTGACCTCCTTGGTGCCGCCGTTCGATCCGGCACTGAAGACGATCACATCGACGTCACCGAAGGCTGCCGCCAGTTGCTCCACCGTCATGCTCGAGAGATCGCCGACTTGTGCGACCACTCCTCGCGTCGCCAGTTCAGCCCGCTGATCGTCCCGGCGTACGAGCCCGTGGACGGTGTCTCCCCGCGAGCGCAGTTTCTGCGCGAGCAGACCACCGATACCGCCGGTGATGCCGATGATGAAGACGTCCACTTGGATGCTCCGTTCTCTCGATACGGTCCTGCGCAGTGCTCGGCACCGCCGTTCAGCCCAGGCGCAGCACATCGGCGATCGAGGGTGTGGACGCCTGGGATGCGGTGAGGAGGGCTCCGTGGACGGCCGAGGACGCCGCCCGTCCGACATAGCGATCACTGTCCGAGGGCCAGGCATCGCGGTCTTGGTGGATCAGAAGAGAAACCGCCCCGTGCACGCCGGCACACAGCACTCTGGCGGTTTCGGTCCTGCTCTCCACAGGTACCCCGGCATCAAGACAGGCTGCCACCTTGTCCCGGAAATAGCGGAAGCACGCGTCCTCGTTCTGGCGGCTGGCTTCGGTGGCCTCACCGGCCATCACCAGCCGGTACTGGGACGGGTGGCGCAGGCCGAACGCGATATAGGCGACGCACGTTTCATGGAGCGCCGTCACAGGGTCCGCGACGTCCCGGGACACTGCTTCCAGCTCGATGAACAGCGAACTCCACACACGCAGGCACGCCGCATGGACGAGTTCCCGCTTCGAGGCGAAGTGGAGGTAGACGGCCGGCGGGCTGACTCCCGCACGGGTCGCTACCGCCCGGACCGTCAGCGCGTCGGCGCCACCGTCTTCGAGCAGTTGATCGGCGATGTCGAGAAGCTGGTTCCGGAGCAGGCCGCCGTGCCCCTTGGCGGCGCGCACCCGGGATTCACGGTGCTCCGACGGTCCGTCACCGAGCATCACGGTGCCTTCGGTTTGACGGTCGTGACCACCTGGGTCACCCGGGCGCACAGTTCGCCTTCGTCATCACGGATGTCGACCTCGACCACGCTGTTGCGCCCCACCCGCAAGGGACGAGCTGTCGCCACGACGCCCGTGCGTGCGGGTCGAAGAAAGTGCGTGCTCGACTCGACCGTGGCCGGCGCGGCGCCGACTGGACCGTTGAGGGCGGCGCACACGGCAGCACACACGTCGGCGATCCCCATCAACGCCCCTCCATGGAGGCCACCACCCACGGTGGAGAGGGAGCGGTCGTGCGCCAACCGGGCCCGCACACCGGCTTCCGAGATCTCCTCGAACACGACTCCGAGCGTCTTGGCGTACGGCGCCAGCGCGTAGACGTCTTCCGCTTCAAGTGTGGGCACAGGCTGCTCCCGTCTAGGTTAACGGCGATAACTTATCGATGTTAACTCAGGCCGTCAATCTCAGAGCCGACCCCGCCAGGAACGCCCCGCCGTTCCCCGCACCGGTACCGGTACCGGGAAGCTGAGCACCGCGCCGGAGGTCGCCGTCGGGTTCGTCACCCCGTAGCGGGCCGTGGTGACGAACAGGCGGTTGTCGTCGGGGGGCAGGCACACCGACGTGGGATGCGGGGCGGGGACGGCCAGGGTGTGCAGGAGGCGGCCGTCGGGGTGGTAGCGGCGGACCGCACCGGCTCCCCACAGGGCGACCCACAGACAGCCCTCCGCGTCGACGGTCATTCCGTCGGGGCTGCCCTCGTCGTCACGCAGTCGGGCGAAGGTTTCCGGGCTGCTCGGGAGATCGCCCGAGAGCGGGTCGATCCGGCAGCGGAGGATGGTGCCGACCGCCGTGTCGGCGAGATACATGATGGCGCCGTCCGCGGTGAAAGCCGGGCCGTTGGCAATGGTCAGGCCGTCGAGGACGCGTACCACGGTGCCGTCGGGGTCCGTGCGGTACAGGGAACCCGCGCCGGGGGTGCCGTCGTAGGCCATGCTGCCGGCCCAGAAGCGCCCTGCGGGGTCGGCGACGCCGTCGTTCATGCGGCTGGGGAACGGGGTGCGGTCCTCTGGTCGGTCCAGCCAGTCCAGGGCGCCGTCGGGGGTGAGCAGCGCGATGCCCGTTCCCGCGGCGGCGATCCAGGTGTCCAGCCGGCCGTGCACCGGCGCGACGGCGCCCAACGGTACGTCGAGGCAGGCGAGTCGGGTCGGCCCGGTGTCGTCGCGCGGTTCGAAGAGCCGACCGCTGAGGATGTCGACGTACACGTACCGGTCGTCGAACCAGCGGCCGCCCTCGGCGAGTTCGTACGCTCCGTCCACGACGAGCGTCGCCGACGCTGCCGTTGATGTCATGTCGCGTCTCCTGGATCAGCGGATGGTCGTGCCGTCGGGCTGGTCGAACAGGCCGAGTTCGTCCCGTGTCGGAAGGCCCTCCCAGTCGCCCCGGGTGGCGACGGCGAAGGCCGCGGTGGTGACGGCTCGGTGGAGGCGGGCCGGGGTGTCCGCGCCGTCGAGGAGGCCGGACAGGTATCCGGCCACGAAGGCGTCGCCCGCGCCGACCAGATCGACGGCGTCGACCTGGCGCGCCGCGCAGTCGGTCGCTCCCTCGGCGGTGACGCTGGTCGCGCCCGCCGCGCCCCGTTTGACGACCACCTCGGTCACGCCTGCCGCCAGGATGCCGTGCGCGGCCTCGGTTTCGTCGGCGGCCGGTCGTTCGAGCACCAGCGGCAGTTCGTCCTCCGAGGCGATGAGCAGGTCGGTGCGGGCCAGCAGCGGTAGGAGCGCGGTGCGGGCGCGGTCGGCGGTCCACAGCCGGGAGCGGTGGTTGACGTCGAGGCATACGGTGATGCCGGCTTCGCGGGCGGCGGTGGCGGCGGCCAGGGCGGCCTCGGCGGCCGACGGGCCGAGCGCAGGGGTGATGCCGGTCAGATGCAGGATGCGGGATCCCGGAGCCAGTGCGGGCAGGACGTCGGCCGGTGAGACGGCCGAACCGGCGGAACCCGCGCGGTAGTAGCTGACCCGGGTGAGCGTGCCGAGACGGGGTTCGGTGAGCAGCAGGCCGGTGGGCCGGCCGGTGTCGTCGGTGACCGCGTGGCCGATGTCGACGCCCTCGGCGCGCAGGGTGCGCAGTACCAGTGCGCCGAGTTCGTCCGCGCCGACCCGGCCCGCCCAGCGCACCCGGTGGCCGAGCCGGGCGAGGCCGATGGCGACGTTGGACTCGGCTCCCGCGACGGACAGGCCGAGGCTGCCGCCGAGCCGCAGCGCACCCTGGGCCCGGAGCGCCGCCATGGTCTCGCCGAAGGTCACGACCTCGGGTGCGGCCGGGGTCGTCATGGCGTCTCCCCCGCGGCCACCGCGCGGAACTCGGCCGCCCGGGCGCGGAGTCCGGCGAGGTCGCCGCCGTCGGCCGCGTCGCCCACGAGGGGTGAGCCGACGCCTACGGCGAGGGCACCCCGGTCCAGGTAGTCGCGCGCGGCCCGCGCGTCCACTCCGCCGACGGGCACGAAGGGCACCTCGGGGAAGGGATCCCGCAGGGCGCGCAGATAGCCGGGCCCGCCGAGCGAGCCGGGGAAGAGTTTGATCGCGTCGGCGCCCCATGCGAGGGCCTGTTCGATCTCGCTCGGGCTCAGCGCCCCCATCAGCACGGGCACGCCGTACGATGCCAGTCCGTCGACCAGTGCCGGGGTGACGAGGTAGGACGCGCCGGCGTCCACGGCGCGTGCGGCGTCCTCGGCCGAGCGCACGGTTCCGGCGCCGAGCAGGGCGTCGGGGCCGAGTTCGGCGCGGGCCCGCCTGATGACGGTGAGGGCGTCGGTCGTGGTCAGTGAGACCTCGACGGCCGTGACGCCCTCCTCGGCGAGGGTGCCTACGGTGCGCAGGGCGGCGGCGGGGTCCTTGCCTCGTACGATCGCCAACAGGCGCTGGGCGCCGAGCGATTCCACCAGGTTCATGGGAGCGGGCTCTCCTTGGTTTCGGGGTGTGGGGGCCGGAGGGTGCTTCACCACTCGGTGAACGCCCCGTCCGCTCCCCGCCACACGGGGTTGCGCCAGCGGTGTCCGGTCTCGGCGGCCCGGCGTACCGCGTCTTCGTCGATGTCGACGCCGAGACCGGGGCGGGAGCCGGCGACGGCGTATCCGCCCTGGAAACGGAAGGGTTCGGGGTCCATCACGTACTCCAGCAGGTCGCACTGCTGGTTGTAGTGGATGCCCATGCTCTGTTCCTGGATGAGGAAGTTCGGTACAGAGAAGGCGATCTGGAGGCTTGCGGCCAGGGCGATCGGGCCGAGGGGGCAGTGGGGGGCCAGGGCGACGTCGTACGTCTCGGCCATGGCCGCGATGCGACGGACCTCGGAGATGCCGCCGGCGTGCGACAGGTCCGGCTGGGCGACGGCGATGCCGCTGGCCATGACCTCACGGAAGTCCCAGCGGGAGTAGAGGCGTTCGCCGGTGGCGAGCGGGATGCTCGTGGACTCCACCAGGCTGCGCAGATGGCCCGAGTGTTCCGGTGCGACGGGTTCCTCGACGAACAGCGGGTGCAGGGGTTCGAGCAGGGGCAGCAGACGTCGTGACATGGCGGTGGAGGCCCGGCCGTGGAAGTCGACGGCGACGTCCCGCTCGTCGCCCAGCACCTCGCGGACGGCCGCGACGCGTTCGACGACCTCGGCGGTGCGGGCCGGGGTGTCGATCGGCGCGAGTTCGGCGGAGGCGTTCATCTTCACCGCGGTGAAGCCCGCCTTCATCTGTTCCTCGGCCAGCTCCGCGACATCGCTGGGGCGGTCCCCGCCGATCCAGGCGTACATCCGGACGCGGTCACGTACGGGGCCGCCGAGGAGGCGGTGCACCGGGACGCCGTAGGTCTTGCCTGCGATGTCCCACAGGGCCTGGTCGATGCCGGCGACGGCGCTGGAGAGGATGGGGCCGCCCCGGTAGAAGCCGCCCTTGGTGAGGACCTGCCAGTGGTCCTCGATGCGCAGCGGGTCCCGGCCGACGAGGTAGTCGGCCAGTTCGTGCACCGCGGCGCGTACGGTCTCGGCGCGGCCCTCGATCACGGGCTCGCCCCAGCCGGTGACCCCCTCGTCGGTGGCGACGCGCAGGAACAGCCAGCGCGGAGCCACCAGGAACGTCTCAAGTCCGGTTATCTTCAAGGAGTTTCCTCGGGGAGCGGGTCGGTCGGGGCGTCGTCGTGGTCTTCCTGCGCCTGTACGGCGGCCAGGTCGTGGGACGCCTGCGCGAGCAGCGACTCCACGGCGGCAACGGCCGCGTCCGGGTCACCCGCCTCGACCGCCGCGAGCAGGTCCTGGTGCACGGGGATGGAGTCGGAGAAGTGCCGGGCGCCGTGCACGATCCGGTCGCGTACGCGCAGACCCGCCTCGATGACGACCTCCATCCGGCTGAGCAGTTCGTTGTGGGCGGCCTCCAGCAGGGCGCGGTGGAAGGCCAGGTCCGCCTCGACCATCGCGTCCGCGTCCGTCCCGGCCGCCGCCATCGCGTCGAGCGCCTGCCGCAGCGCGGTCAGGTCGGCGGGGGTGCGGCGGGCCGCGGCGAGCCTGGCTCCGGCGGGTTCGACGATCGCGCGGACCTCGGCCAGGTCCTCCAGGAAGCCGTCGGTGGGGGCGCTGCTGCCCTGCCAGCGCAGCAGGTCGCTGTCGAGCAGGTTCCAGTCGGCGCGGGGCCTGATGGTCGTACCGCGTTTCTGCTTCGACTCGAGCAGGCCCTTGGCCGCCAGCACGCGCAGCGCCTCGCGGACGACGGTCTTGCTGACGCCGAGTTCGGTTTCGAACTTGACCGGGTCCACGACGGAGCCCGGAGGGTAGTCGCCGCGGATGATGCGCCGGCCCAGTTCCTCCACCGCCTGGCCGTGCAACCCCTTGGGGGGATGGGTCACCACGTGCTCCGTTTCCGTATCGGTCCTGAAGTGCTGTGCGCACTGCTCACGAGGACTCCTTCATGACGCTCCATCCTCCATCGACCACCAGGCTGGCGCCGGTCACATAGGAGCCGTCCGCCGAGGCCAGGAAGGCGACGGCGGCCGCCACCTCCTCCGGCTGCCCGAACCGCCGGGCCGCGGTGGCCGCCACACTGCGTTCCCGGTCCGGCTCGGGGATGCCGTCCCAGGCGGCGGTGAGGATGGGTCCGGGCAACACGGTGTTGACCCGGATGTCAGGACCGTACTCGACGGCCAACTGCCGTCCCAGCGAGCACAGTGCGCCCTTCGCGGCGGCGTAGGCGGCATGGCCCGGCAGCCCGATGACGGCGTGCACCGAGGAGGTCAGCACGACGGAGCCCCGGGCTTCCCGCAGCATGGCCGCGAAGGTCTTCATCGCCCGCCAGGCGGGCTTGAGCAGCACGGCCATCTGACCGTCCCACTCGGCCTCGCTCAGTTCGTCGGCGGGTTTGTTGAGCTGGGCGAAGGCGTTGCTGTGCAGCACGTCCAGCCGCCCGTGGCGCTCTGCGACGTGGCGGGCCAGGTTCTCCCAGTCGGCGGCCGAGGTCACATCGCAGCGCACGTACTCCGCGCGTCCACCGCTGTCGATGATGCCTGCCGCGACCGCCTTGCCGGCTGTGTCGTCCACGTCCGTGACCACGACCACCGCGCCTTCGGCCGCGAGCCTGCGTGCCGTGGCCGCGCCGATGCCGTGTGCGGCACCGGTGATCACCGCCACGCGCCCGGTCATCCTGCGGCATTCCGTCATCACGTGCTCTCCCCTCGCTCCTGCCTACGGGCCCACCATAGCTGTTTCAATTAATTATGAATATATCTTGACGGGGTGGCGATGCCGCTCCGAAACTGACCGGCATGCAACAGGCACCTTCAGTACGAAGCCAGGAAGGACCCTCCTCCCCATGAGCCGCACCACACCCCGCCGCCGAAGCCGGGGCGCACTCGCAGTGACCCTTGCCGCCGCCTCCCTGCTGATCTCCGCCTGCGGGGGTTCGACCGGTTCGAAGGACCCCGCGGTCCAGAAACCCGCCAAGCCCGGCCAGAAGGTCGACCTGCGCTTCTGGTCGTGGGTACCCGGTGTCGACAAGGCTGTCGACAAGTGGAACGCCACCCACCCGGACATCCACGTCAAACTGGAGAAGATCCCGGCGGGCAGCAGCGGCGGCTACGCCAAGATGCGCGCCGCGCTGAAGAGCGGCAACGCACCCGACCTGGCACAGGTGGAGTACCAGGAGATCCCCTCGTTCCTCCTGGAGAACGGCCTGGTGAACCTGTCCCAGTACGGCGCGGACAAGGACCGGTCGAAGTTCGTGGACTGGCAGTGGCAGCAGGGCGTCTTCGACGAGGCCGTCTACGCGATCCCCCAGGCGTCCGGTCCGATGGGCCTGTTCTACCGCTCCGACCTGTACAAGAAGTGGGGTATCAAGCCGCCCGCCACCTGGGACGACTTCGCCCAGGCCGCGCAGAAGATCCACGACGCCGACCCGAAGGCCTACATCAGCACCTTCCCGGCCGGCAACTCCGCCTGGTTCACCGCCCTCGCATGGCAGGCCGGCGCCAAGTGGTTCGGCGTGAACGGCGACACCTGGACGGTGAACATCAACTCGCCGCAGACGCTCAAGGTCGCGGCCTTCTGGGACGACCTGCGCAGCAAGAAGGTGATCAAGACCGAGCCCGACTTCGCCAACGGCTGGTACAAGGACCTGCAGAGCGGCGCCATCACCTCGTGGGTCAGTGCCCAGTGGGGCGACGCCATCATCAGCGGCAACGCTCCTCAGACCGCCGGCAAATGGGCGGTCGCACCCATGCCGCAGTGGAAAAAGGGCTCGAACGTGTCCGCGAACTGGGGCGGATCCTCCACGGCCGTCCTCAAGGGCGCGGGGCACATCCCCGAGGCCCTGAAGTTCGCCGAATGGCTCAACACCGACCCCACGAGCGTCGACCTGCTGCTGCAGGGCGGCTACGGCTGGCCCGCGGCGGCCGACGGGTACAAGGGTTCCTCGCTGGACAAGCCGTCATCGTTCTTCGGAGGCCAGAAGTACAACGAGGTCTTCGCGGAGGCGGACAAGAGCATCGACAACTCGTGGAAGTGGATACCCACGATCGACGCCACCTACCAGCACCTCAACGACGGCTTCCAGGCCGCCCTGGCCGGCAAGGGCACGTTCGTCTCCGCGGTCCAGCAGGCGCAGAAGCAGACCGTCGAGGATCTGAAGAGGAAGGGTCTGAAGGTTTCCACCGGCCAGTGACCATCTCCGGAGGGCGCGACACGGCCGCCGCCGTTGTGCCCTCCGGACTCCAGAAAGAACCCTGATGCCCACCCGAGCGCCCCGTCGCCGCAGAAATCTGGCGCCCGTCGTCTTCGTCGCGCCGTTCCTCCTGCTGTTCCTACTGACCTTCGCCCTGCCCATCGGCTACGCCGTCTACCAGAGCGTCATGGATGTCGAGCACACCGGAGCCCTGGGGCTCGGCGGCAGCCATACCGTCTTCGTAGGGCTCGGCAACTACGCCGACGCGTTGTCCGATCACGCCTTTGTGCGAAGCATCGGTCGCGTACTGCTGTTCGCGGCCGTCCAGGTACCGGTGATGGTCGCGTTGTCCGCCGGGCTCGCGCTGCTGCTGGAGAGCGCCTCGGCCAGAGGCGTGCGGTTCTTCCGCGCCGCCTTCTTCCTGCCCTACGGCGTTCCGGGGGTCATCGCGTCCATCCTGTGGGGCTTCCTCTACGTTCCGGGAGTCAGCCCTCTCGTGGACGGCATGCGCCATCTGGGGGTGTCGGTCGATCTGCTGGGCGGAAACACGGTCCTGTGGTCCATCGCGAACATCGTCACGTGGGAGTTCGCCGGCTACAACGTGCTGGTTCTCGTGGCCCAGTTGCGCACAATCCCCGCGGAGCTGTACGAGGCCGCCCGCATCGACGGCGCCAGTGCGTGGATGACGGTCCGGCACGTCAAACTGCCGCTGCTGCGCCCGGCGCTGATCCTCACCACGGTCTTCACCATCATCGGCACGCTGCAGTTGTTCGCAGAACCGCTGGTGCTCAAGCCCGTCTCGTCGAGTATCGACAGCGCCTACACCCCCAACCTCAGCGCTTACAACGAGGCGTTCACCAACGACAACTACCACCTCGCCGCTGCCGAGGCAGTGCTGCTCGCCCTCGCCGCGTTCGTGCTCTCCTTCGGTTTCCTGCGGCTGATCAACAAGAGAGGCGGGGACGCGTGAGTCTCCAGACACCGGCCCGCAAAGTCCCGCCGCTGGGCGAGACGCCGGCCTCCGACGACGGCCCGAAGCCGGGCAGCGGCATCACCGAGGTCACCACGCGCAGTCGCATGCTGGTCACCGGCCTGCTCGTGGCGGCCGCAGGATACTTCCTGCTTCCGGTGTACTGGCTGGCCGTGGCGTCCACCAAATCCACCGGCAACCTGTTCGGCAGCTTCGGGTTGTGGTTCTCCCATCCCCAGTTCCTGAGCAACCTGCGCCAGGTGGTCACCTACGACCATGCGATCTACCTGCGCTGGGCCGCCAACAGCCTGCTGTACGCGGGCGTCGGCGCAGTCGTGGCGACGCTTCTGGCCGCGATGTCCGGCTATGCGCTGGCCAAGTTCTCCTTCGCCGGCCGCGACACGCTCTTCAACCTCGTGCTGGGTGGCGTCCTGATCCCCGCCACGGCGCTGGCACTGCCCATGTACCTGCTGTTCAGCCAAGCAGGCCTGGCCAACACCTACTGGGCCGTACTGCTGCCCAGCTTCGTCAGCCCCTTCGGCGTGTACCTGTGCCGGATCTACGCCGCGGCATCCATACCGGACGAGCTGTTGGAGGCCGCCCGCATCGACGGCGCGGGCGAGATCCGCATCTTCACGGTCGTCGCTCTGCGCATCATGACCCCCGCCCTGGTGACGATCTTCCTCTTCCAGTTCGTCGGCATCTGGAACAACTACTTCCTGCCGCTGGTCATGCTGTCCGACTCCAAGCTGTACCCGATCACCCTGGGTCTGACGTCGTGGCAGTCCTTCGCCGACCGGCAGCCTCAGCTCTATCAGCTGACCGTCGGAGGTGCCTTCGTCTCCGTCGTCCCTCTGATGATCGCCATGGTCGTCCTGCAGCGCTTCTGGCGCAGCGGTCTGACCGAGGGCAGCGTCAAGGGCTGAGGCCTCGATGGCTGAAGGGGGGATTGGCGGTCCGCCCCTCCCCCCTTCAGCCATTTGACGCTCACTCACCGCGCGGCACGGCCGCCTTCCGGAAGGCGTCGTAGACCAGCTTGGGCCGCTCCTCCGCGAACGTGAGCAGGCCCATCACGGAGATGCCGTTGTAGTCCTGGTTGTACCCGGCCCGCTGCTTGTAGTCCTTGAGGACCCAGTACGTGAAGCCGGCGACGAACGCGCTGCGCGCGGTCACCTGTGCCCAGTGCGCGGTGAAGCTCGCCGCCTGCCACTCCTCCGTGCCCTGCGTGGTGTCGGGGCCGTGGGTGCCGGCCAGGGACCAGGTGCCGTTCTCGGTGATCAGGATCGGCTTGCCGGGATACTTCGCGTGGACGGCGTCCAGCGTGGGACCGAGGTCGGCGTCCTTGCCGTAGAAGTAGCCGAAGTACTCGTTGAACCCGATCACGTCGGCGAGGTCGAACGCGGGGTCGTTGCTCGTGTTGGAGGCCCAGGTCACCGGGCGGGCGGTGAGGTCGACGGCCTTGACGGCCGCCTTCAGGTCGGCGAGCCAGGCCCGGTAGACGGGCGCGCCGTCCGCGTCGATCTCCGACTCGTTCTGCAGCCCCCACAGGATCACCGACGGGTGGTTGTGCTGGTTCCACGCCATGGTCAGCGCCAGCGCGCGGGCGAGGCCGTACCGCTCGGTCTGGAGCTTCTCCTGGGCGGTGTTGAGCCACATCGTGTCGATGTCGTCCATCACCAGCACGCCGTGCGCGTCCGCCCAGTCGTAGACGTACGGGTGGCGGTTGTAGACGCAGTTGCGGATGAAGTTGGCGCCCAGCGTCGTGAGGTGGCCCAGTTCCCGGTCGTACTCGGCCGGTGTCATCGCCCTGCCGTGTTCGGCCGTCTCCTCGTGCCAGTTGAGGCCCTTGAGGAACAGCGGCCTGCCGTTCAGGCGCAACTGGGCGTCGGCGGTGCTCAGTTCGCGTACGCCGTACACGGTGGACAGCGTGTCCACGCGTGGGCCCGAGGACCTGCCGGCGGTCAGGGTGGCGCGGGCGGTGAGCGTGTGCGGCGCGGCCGGGCTCCAGCGGGGCGCGCCGGGTATGCGGACCACGACCCGTACGACGCCCGCCGACCGGGCGGCGATCCGGGCCGCGACCACCGTGGGCCGGCCGCCGCTGTCCCGTCCGGGGTCCAGGGTGATCCGGCCGTCGAAGTCCGCGTCGCCGTGGTTCTCGACGACCGCGTGCGCCGTAAGGTGCCCGTTCGCGGCGGCCACGAGCAGTTTGGCGACGGTGACCTGCGGGACCGCCTCGATCCAGGCCGACCGGGTCAGGCCCGCGTAGGGCCAGTGGTCGACGGGCTTGTAGGGCAGCTCGTGGTCGTCGGTGACGGGCTGCGGAGCCGAGGCCGTGTAGTCGGTGTAGCTCGCCCGGCGGAAGACGCGCACGGCGATCGTCTGGCGGGTTCCCGGCCGCAGCGCCCCCGCCACCGGCAGCGCGAAGGGCGAGTTGGCGCCCTCGTGCTTGCCGAGGTGCGTGCCGTCGAGCCAGACCTCGGCGCTGTAGCCGGCGGCCAGGAAGGCGATGCGTACGTGCCGGGCACGCCAGGACGCGGGAACGTCGACGGCCGTGCGGTACCAGGCGTACCCGTCGCTGAACGCCGTGCCCTGGCCGAAGGGGGCGGACTGCGAGCCGAATCCGGGGGTGTGCAACAGGTCCCAGGCCGACGGGACGTCGATGAGGTCCCAGGCGCGGTCGTCGTGGTGCGGGGACTGCCAGGTCTCGCCGAGTCCCTGGTCGGCGGGGTCGAAGCGGAAGCGCCACCGCTTGTCCAGGGACAGGTAGTCGCGAGTGGGCTCGTGGGTGCGCCAGCCGTCGAAGGCCGGAAGCACCGTGCCGTACTGGAAGACGACGTGGGTGCCGCCCACGTCGCGCACATGGGTGCCGGAGGGCTCGGTGGCGGGGTGGGAGTCGAGAACCGGGCCGTTCGCGGCGGCCGCGGGTGTGCCGTCCGCCGCTCGTGCCGTCTGCGGCCAGGCCGGCAGGCCGACGACGGTGGCCGCCCCGAGGGCCGTGACGACGGCGCGCCGGGACAAGTGGATGGATTCGGTCATGACAGGCGGCTCCTCGATGCACATGCGTGTTCGTCCGCCCCACAGCCTGGACAACCCCGTCACCCTCGTCAAGGATTATTCATAAATAATGAATTGAGCTAGCGTGGTGCCGTCGAGTCAGTTGCCGACGGCGTCCTACCGCACACGAACGACGGGTGACCTCATGACCACCGCACAGCAGCAAGCCACCACGAGCGCGCCCACGGGCCGACTCGCCATCACCTTGTGGGACTTCAGCTGGTACACACAGGCAGGACCCGGCGAGCCCTTCGCCGACCTCGACCGCGCCTTCGCCGAGACGGTGGACCGCGGCTTCAACACCGTGCGCGTCTGCGCCATGCCCTTCCTGCTGTTCTCCGGGCGCGTCCCCGACCCGGAGTCCCTCCAGGTCCGCGGCCTGGGCGAGCAGTTCGGCCAGCGCACCCGCTGGTACGACGTGCGCGGCGGCTACCCGCTGGACGGCCGCCGACGGCTCGTCGAGCTGTTCGAGGCCGCCGCCCGCCACGACTGCAAGGTGATCGTGTCCTCCTGGGAGTACCAGCAGTCCCCCAGCTTCGCCGACACCGACACCTGGCACCGCGCCCTGGCCGAGGTGCCGGGCCCGGACCGCGCCGAGGCGGTGGCCGAAGCGCTCGCCGGACTCCTCGACTTCCTCACCGAGCGCGGCCTGGCCGACCAGGTCGCCTACGTCGAAGTGCACAACGAGGTCGACAACTGCGATCTGGTACCGGCCGACGGCACCCCCGGCCACTACACCCGGCTGCGCGGCCCGCTCGAACGCGCGGTGAAGCTGCTGCGGTCACGCCACCCCGGCATCCCCGTCACCTACTCGCTGGGCGAGCCCTGGCCCGGCGAGCTCGACGACCTGCCGGAGCAGGCGCAGATCGCGCACTTCCACTTCTACGTCTACGGCGTGCTCGGCGCCCTGTACGAGGCGGTCGGACTGGGGCACGGCACCGAAGCGGCGCCCGAGACGGCCACCTGGCCCACCCCCGAACTGGCCGCCATGCTGCGCCCCGACGCACCCTCCTTCGCCGACCACCAGCCCGACGAGCCCTGGCGGCTGGCCGCGACCGGAATCCCGCGCGAGCTGTTCTACGCCCACGACTGGGTCGACCCCGACCGCTGGGACCTGTGGCTCTACGAGAACTATCCGGCGCACCGGCAGGCCATGCGGGAGACGCTCGCCGGGTGGGTGGACTCCGTCGCCGAGTTCGCCCGTCGCCGTGGCATCCCGGCCGTCCTCGGCGAGGGCGTCGTGGGCTACACCCCGTTGCTGACGCGCTTCGAGGAGGACGCGGTCGGCAAGGACATCGCCGAGTTCGTCGTCGACCGCTGCGTCGCCGCGGGTTTCCAGGGCGTCGTCCTGACCTCCAACGCGGCCCCGCACCACCCCATGTGGCACACCGACCGGGACTGGATGCGGCGGGTCAACTCCCGTGTCACCGCGGCCTGAACGCCCCGCGGCGGTCGATCGCTCATGATGTCGCCGGCTCGGCGCGGATCCGCGGGAGCACATCCGTGCCGGGCAGCGGTGCCCGGCACGGAGGGGTTCAGGCCTGACCGAGGTAGCAGCGAACGGTCGTTCCGTCGGGGCCGGTGTGGAGGCGTACGAGATCGGCGAGGGAGTGCACGAGCAGCAGGCCCCGGCCGCCGGGCTTCTCCCGTGCGGGTGGGCGACGGCCGGCGAGCGGATCGTCCAGGTTCCCGTGGTCGCGCACCTCGTACACCACCTGGTCCCCTTCGGCCCACACCCGCAGGACGCCGGAACCCCCGCCGTGCACGACGCTGTTGGTGGTCAGCTCGGCCACGATCAGGGCCACGTCCTCCAGGCGGCCACCGGAAAGACCGAACCGCGCGGCCCGTTCGACCGCGAAGTGCCGGGCGCCCGGCAACCGGTCGGCCTGGAAGGCGAGTTCCTCGGCAGCCGCCGGCTGCTCCAGGGGCTGGTTGTAGCGTGCGACCACATGCTCGGGGGCGTAGGAGGTGCTGGGCCGCTCCCTGCCGCCGGAGATGATCAGAGGGTGCGTCGCGTACGCGTCGGTGAGCACCTGTTCGTCGAGGCGGTCGGCGTCGTACGGGCACAGGATGGTGACGTCCCGGCCTTCGAACGCCGGGTTGATCAGCGCCTCGTGCTGGACGCATGCCGGGTACTCCACGGTGCTGCGGCCGGCCCAGATCGGCTCGCCGATGATCCGCACCCGCGTGTGGCGATGGGTGTCCGCGAAGGCGCGCAGCACCCTGGGGATGATCCGTCCCGGGTTGCGCCCCGCCTCGGTCATGTCGAGGAACTTCACGTGTGCGACGTCCTCGCCCAGAGCCGCCTTGAGCATGGCGAGGTTGGGCCCCGGCACGGCCACCGCCACCGGCTCGCCGGCCTTCAGGCCGTCGCGGACGAAGGGCACCGTGCCGTGCAGATACTCCTCCTCACCCCGGTAGAACAAGGCGGGGTGAACGAACGGTTCGACGCTGGGAGCCGTCATCGCCCCATCACCTCGACAGAAAGCAGGTCCGGCCAGAACAGGTCCAGAACGCGCCGCAGGGTGGCGGGCGGCTCTTCGAGCACGATGCGTCGCCCCCGCGGAAGGCCCTGGGCGGTCATCGCCAAAGCGGAGACACCGGCGACGTCGACGAAGGTGACGGCTGAAAGATCCAAGTGGCACGTCTCTTCGTCGGTCCGGGCAACGCGGTCCAGCGTCTGCTGCCAGGCCGGGCGGGTGAGCAGACTGACCTCGCCTGCCGCTTGCCAGCCGGGCCGGTCCGTCAGCGGGAGCAGGCGTAGAGCGCCCCCGGGCGGGGCCGACGATGCCGTTGGCACGTCCGCCTCCCTTGAACTGTCCACGCGGTCACCCCTGGTCGCCTGCCGTCCTGCTCCCCAGTATCTCCTTCCGGTGGAGAGTAGGCGACGACGGCGTGCCGGAGGCAGGCGGAGTACCCCTACGAGCCACCGTGCCAGTCCAGGATCATGACCGTGGCGTCGTCCTTGAGGCTGCCGTGGCAGGCATCGAGGACCGCGCCGGTCAAGGCCCGGACGGCTTCTCGCGGGTGCAGCGCGCGGGTGTCGTGAATGACCGAGGTCAGGTCGGCCGCCGCGGCACCGCGCTCCTGCATGCCGTCGGTGAGGAGGATCAGGCGGTCCCCGGGACGCAGTTGCAGTTCCTGGACGCGGTAGGAGGTGGGTGCCGCCACACCGAACGGCAGGTTGACGGCGAGCCTGACCTCTTCGACGGTGCCGTCACGCAGCCGCAGCGGCCACGGGTGGCCGGCGTTGACCAGTTCGCACAGACCGGTTTCGAGGTCGACGCACAGCAACTGTCCGGTGGCCAGCCCGCGGCTGTGGCTCAGCAGGGCCTGATGGGCGTGGTGGGCCTGCTTGAGGGCGTCACAGCCACTGCGGCGAGCCTGCCGCAGCGCGCCGACCAGCAAGGTGGCCAGCAGTGCGGAGTTCGTGTCGTGGCCCATCGCGTCGGTGATGGACAGGTGCAGGGTGTCGCGGTCGAGGGTGTAGTCGTAGGTGTCGCCACCGATGTCGTCGGCGGGGACCAGCCCGGCGGCGAGGGTGAACTGGGCCGCCTCGCAGCAGGGGGCCGAGGGAAGCAGTTGGTGCTGGATCTCCGCGGCCAGGCTGGTCTCGGTGGTGCGCCGGCCCAAGTGGTAGAGGTCGGTGAAGCGCCCGTCCGTGACGATGATGTAGGCGAGCGTGTGTGCCGCGTCGCGGACCTGCCGCAGCACGGTGTCGTCCACGGACTGCAGGGTCACCTCCAGGACGCCGAGGCAGTCGCCGCGGTTGCTGACCGGCGTGATGACGCGCCGTCCGCCCTGGCCGTCCGGCTCCACATGCTGGCGCTGGCTTCGCAGCACGCTGTCGTAGACGGTCCCCTGCAGGTCGATCGGCCAGGTCTGGTCCGCGACCTCGTCGTCGGCCGCGGCGAGCCGTACCAGCCGCTGACCGATGAGGTCGACGAACAGGAAGGACACCCGCTGCGCTCCGAGCCGCTTCTGCAGGTCGCGGGCGACCACGTCGACGGACTCGCTGGGCGGGGCCGCTTCCGCAGCGGCCAGCAACTCGCCCAGTTCCAGATCTCCACCCTCCACAGCAACCTCCCATCGGTTGCCGCAACTTCTTCCCCGCATCTCCGCAACGTCACCCCATGGGGCCGACCCGCCTGGTCAGGGGCAGGCCCTCGGTGCCGGGTGCCACGACCGCGGTGGAGACGGCGAATGGCAGGAAGTACGCGACACCGGCCGCGTCCTGATGGCGGCTGCCGCTCCCCGGGTGTAGCGTCGTGACCTAGCAGTCGTGGTTCCGAAGTCCCGTTCGCCCGTGATCGCCATCACGGGCGTTCTTGCGTTTCAGCGCCTCTCCGGACCAGGGCGATCACCTCCGGGCTCGCAGGGTGCGGGCCCGGTTTCCCTCGAAGGAGTTTGTCGTGGCCAAGGGCACTGTCAAGTGGTTCAACAGCGAGAAGGGCTTCGGCTTCATCGAGCAGGAGGGTGGCGGCCCCGACGTCTTCGCCCACTACTCGAACATCGCCGCCCAGGGCTTCCGTGAGCTGCAGGAGGGCCAGAAGGTCGAGTTCGACGTGACCCAGGGCCAGAAGGGCCCGCAGGCGGAGAACATCCGCCCCGCCTGATCGCACAGCGACGGCAAGGCCCGGCGAACCCACGTGGGTTCGCCGGGCCTTGCCGTGTGCCGCCCTGCCGTCGGAGAGCCCGCCACCCCGCGACCTGGGCGTTTCCCCGGTCCCCGGGTGGGGACCCGATGGCCGTGATGGCGTACGCCCTGGGGGCCTGCGCGTCACCACGGCGGCGACGCTTCGACGCCGCGATGCGGGCCGGGTGGATCAGCACCTGGCTGCGGTCCGTCCCCGGAAGGGACACCGCACGGGCGCGAAGTGGGAATCGTTGAGCTCCCGCCCGGCGCAGACTCCGGACACAGCGCAGGAGGCCGAGATGAGTGAACAGACCCCGTCCCAGGCGGAGGGCGAACCGCAGCGGGACAGGCCGGAGGAGGAGACGTCCGGCCTTAATGACGTGCCCCGAACGACCCCTTCGCAGGCGGAGGGCGAGGACAGGAAGGGCGAGGACGCCGAGCAGAGCGAAGAGCGCGCGGAGTGGGAGAGCGGCTGGTCCGGTCCGTGAGCCGTGCCGGGGCCCGGAGCCGCCGAGCCTGCGCACCAAAGCCTCCAAACCGGTAGGAATGGCTTCCGGCAGGATGGTTACACGCTGCCCGAAGGATGACCCTTGAGGTACCGGAGGGCGGCTGATGGCCACGTATACCGAACCGGTCGCTCCGGTCCCGGCGGCGCAGCGGCGCAGCAAGGGCCGCGTGGTCGTGTCCTGGCTGACCACGACCGACCACAAGAAGATCGGCCACCTCTACCTGATCACCTCGTTCTGCTTCTTCCTGATCGGCGGCGCGCTGGCGATGGCGATCAGGGCGGAGCTGGCCCGGCCGGGACTTCAGCTGCTGTCCACCGAGCAGTACAACCAGGCGTTCACGATGCACGGCACGATCATGCTGCTGCTCTTCGCGACGCCGACCTTCGCCGGGTTCGCCAACGCGGTCATGCCACTGCAGATCGGCTCCCCGGACGTCGCCTTCCCGCGGCTGAACATGTTCTCCTACTGGCTGTTCCTGTTCGGCGGCCTGATCGTCCTCGGCAGCTTCCTCACCCCGCAGGGCGCCGCGGACTACGGCTGGACCGCCTACACCCCGCTCAGTGGCCCTATCCGCAGCGGTTACGTCGGCGCCGACCTGTGGATCATGGGGCTGGCGCTCGCCGGATTCGGCACCATCCTCGGCGCGGTCAACTTCATCACCACCATCATCTGCATGCGCGCCCCCGGCATGACCATGTTCAGGATGCCGATCTTCACCTGGAACGTGCTGCTCACCTCGGTGCTGGTTCTGCTGGCCTTCCCGGTCCTGGCGGCCGCCCTGTTGGCCCTGGAGGCGGACCGGCGCTTCGGCTCCCACGTCTTCGACGCCCAGTACGGCGGACCGCTGCTGTGGCAGCACCTGTTCTGGTTCTTCGGCCATCCCGAGGTGTACATCCTCGCCCTGCCGTTCTTCGGGGTGATCAGCGAGATCATCCCGGTGTTCTCGCGCAAGCCGATCTTCGGGTACGTCGGTCTGATCGGCGCCACCATCGCCATCACCGGCCTGTCCGTGACCGTGTGGGCCCACCACATGTTCGCCACCGGGGCCGTGCTGCTGCCGTTCTTCTCGTTCATGAGCTTCCTGATCGCCGTCCCGACCGGCGTGAAGTTCTTCAACTGGATCGGCACGATGTGGAAGGGCTCGATCTCCTTCGAACCGCCGATGCTGTGGGCGGCGGGCTTCCTCGTCACGTTCCTCTTCGGTGGGCTGACCGGCGTGATCCTCGCGTCGCCGCCGATGGACTTCCACGTCACCGACAGCTACTTCGTGGTGGCGCACTTCCACTACGTCCTGTTCGGCACCATCGTCTTCGCGATGTTCGGCGGATTCAGCTTCTGGTGGCCGAAGATGACCGGCACCATGCTCGACCACCGCCTGGAGAAGATCCACTTCTGGACGCTGTTCGTCGGCTTCCACACCACGTTCCTGGTCCAGCACTGGCTGGGCGCCGAGGGCATGCCCCGCCGCTACGCCGACTACCTGGCCGCCGACGGCTTCACCGCCCTCAACACCATCTCCTCCCTCGGCGCCTTCCTGCTGGGCCTGTCCACCCTGCCCTTCCTCTACAACGTGTGGAAGACCGCCAAGAAGGGCGAGCGGATCGAGGTCGACGACCCCTGGGGATTCGGCCGTTCCCTGGAGTGGGCCACCTCCTGCCCGCCCCCGCGCCACAACTTCGCCGAACTTCCCCGCATCCGCTCCGAATCCCCCGCCTTCGACCTGCATCACCGGGAGACGGCCGAGCTGGACCAGAAGGAGCACTCCGGCAGGCGGGACGCGATCGACGCCGAGGGGCACGAAGGCCGACGGTCCTGAGGACATGAGCGCCTCGGTCCGGCCCGGCACCAGCCCGGGCGTGCGCACCGAACCGCGCAGGTCGATGGCCGTGTGCGCGCTGATCGGGGCCGCGGTGACGGCCGCGGTCGACGAGATCGTCTTCCACCAGCTCCTGGGCTGGCACCACTTCTACGACCGTGCCACCACCAGTGCGGGCCTGCTCTCCGACGGACTCCTGCACACCGCCGAACTGCTCGCCCTGTGCGCCGGGTTCTTCCTCTACGCCGATCTGCGCCGCCGTGGATCCCTGGCGGCGCCCCACGCCTGGGCGGGCCTCCTCCTCGGCATGGGCGCCTTCCAGCTGTTCGACGGCGTCGTGGACCACAAGGTGCTGCGCCTGCACCAGATCCGCTACGGAGTGGACGTCACCCCCTACGACGTGGCCTGGAACCTCACCGGCCTGCTCCTGCTGCTCACCGGCGCCGGGCTCGCCGTGCGCGCTGCGCGGCGGCACGGTGACGGCGGGCCGCCGGCGTGACACCCGGGCATGTCCACCCGGGCCCCGGCGCGGGAACGGCACCGGCCGAGGGGCTCATCGCCGGGGCCGCGCTACTGGTGACCGTCGGCTACCTGGCGGCAGCGGGGCGGCTGCGGCGGCGCGGGGACGTCTGGCCCCGCGCCCGGGACGCCTCGTTCGCCGCGGCAGGCGCGGGAACGGCCTGGGCGACGCCGGCCGAACGGTGGGGCGGGCCGTTCACCCAGCACGTGGTGCGGCACCCGGTCGTCGGCATGGCGGCCCCGCTGCTGTTCGTGGTGGCTCGCCCCCTGACCCTCGCCCTGCGCGCCCTGCCTCCCGGCCGGCCCCGGCGACTCCTGGTGACCCTCGCGCACTCCGCTCCCGTCGGGCTGCTGCTCTTTCCTCCCCTGGCGGCCGTCCTGGACATCGGCGGGCTCTGGCTGCCGTACCGCACGGAACTGTTCGCGGCCACGGCGCACCGGCCGCTGGCGCACGGCGCGGTACAGGTGCACATGGTGGCGGCCGGGCTGCTGTTCACCTTCGCCGTGTGCGGGCTCGATCCCGTGCGCCGCCGCTGGAGTCTCGCCGTGCGCGGCGCGACCGTACTCGCCGCCGGTACCGCCCACGCCGTGCTGGCCCGCACGCTCTACTCCCGGCCGCCGCCCGGCACCGGCTTCACCGCCGCCGACCTGCATCACGCGGCCCAGTGGATGTACTACGGCGGCGACCTCGTGGAAGCGGGCCTGGCCGTGGTGATGGGAATGGGCTGGTACGCCGGCACCGGACGGGCCCGGGCCCGCCGTCGGCGCCGGGGTTTCCGGGACGGAGTGGTTGACCGGCCCGGCCGGGGCACTCGGAGGCCATCACAGGACTCCGGCAGCCGGAGGGGAATCATGGACAGGACGGCACGGAACGCGCACGACGGTCCGACACGGCAGAAGCGGCTGGTGATCTATCTCAACGACCACCTGGCCGGTGCGACGGCGGGTGTCGAGCTCGCCCGCCGGATGGCGCAGGAGCACCACGCGTCGGCCTACGGCGAGACCCTGGAGAGCCTGCGCAAGGAGATCTCGCAGGACCGGCAGGCGCTGGTACGCCTCCTTGCCGACCTCGACGTCCCCGTCAGGCGCTACAAGACGTACGGGGCGTGGCTGGGCGAGAAGGTCGGGCGGCTGAAGCCCAACGGCCGGCTGCTGCGCCGCTCCGGGCTCGCGCTGCTGGTCGAGCTCGAGGCGATGCGGCTGGGGGCGCAGGGCAAGGCCTCGCTGTGGCGCGGGCTGCTCGCAGCGTCGGCGCAGGACTCGCGTCTGGACGCCGACCGGCTGGAGGAGTTGCTGCGCAGGGCGGAGCAACAGATCAGGACCATGGACGCTCTGCACGCGAGGATCGCCACGGCACTGCTTTTCCCGGTGACCGGGCAGGCACCGGCGTCGAAGACCACGGCAGGCACGAGCTCCTCGGGCTGACGGCCCTCGCCGGTCTGGCCGATTCGTTCCCACCACGCCCTTCACGTTTCGGTTACAGGGCAATGGCCCGGGTACTCGCGCGGCTCCGTTTCCGGTCCCTCAGACCAGGAGACCCTCATGGGCTTCAACCCACTGGAACACCGGGGCATCCCCCTGGACCGCCAGGTGCGCAACTGGCGGGAGCTCGACGTCGAGCCCGTGGATCCCGACCACGGCGACCCGTACACGAAGTGCCGCATCATCGCGATGAACGGCATCGAGATCGAGGCGATCCTCTTCAGCCACCAGTTCGCCCGCCACTGTCCCGACCTGGACGTCAAGCGACAGCTGGCCGAGGTCCGTTACATCGAGCAACAGCAGCAGAAGGCGGTCAACTGGCTGCTTCCCGGCCTCGCCTCGGTCCTGGAGACGACCATCTCCTACGAGCAGGTCGCGGTCGACCTCACCGGCTGGATCGCCCGCCACGAGCCCGACCCGTATCTGAAGCAGGCCTACGAATTCGGTGTCCTGGAGGACTTCGACCACCTTACCCGTACGCCAACCTTTACGAGATGATCGAGCACCGCAAGGCGGAGTCGATCGTCGAGGGGCTCACCGAGGTGATGCCGGGACGGCCGACCAAGTTCCACCACCGGCATCCGGCCGACAACGTGCGCGAGCCCTACGACCGTACGACGGTCAACCCGCTCTCCCGGCTGCACGCGCTGACCATCATGGCGGCCGAGCAGCAGACCATGAACTTCTACCTGAACGTCGGCCCCCAGTACATGGAGCCGATCGCCCGCCAGCTGTACCAGGAGATCGGGCTGATCGAGGAGGAGCACGTCACCCACTACGAGTCCCTGGTCGACCCGGGAGAGTCGTGGTGGGAGCAGCTCGTCACCCACGAGTACAACGAGTGCTACCTCTACCACTCCTTCATGGAGCAGGAGCCCGATCCCAAGGTGAAGGCGATCTGGGAGCTCCACCTGAACATGGAGCTGGAACACCTGCGGATCGCGTGCGAGCTGATGCGCCGGCACGACGGCCGGGAGCCGCAGGAGATCCTCGCGCCGGAGCTGCCGAACGTGCTGACCTTCGAGGAGAACAAGCAGTTCGTACGGGGCCTGCTGGACACCCAGATGGATCTGACCACCCTCGGCACCGGCTATGTCCGGGACGCCCACGAGCGGTTCGAGAGGATGCAGGAGCAGATCCACGGTGGCGAGGAGCCGCCCAGTGAGCGGGTGATGGCCCAGCACCGGGAGATGTTCGGCCGCGAGTACCGCATCGAGTCGGAGGGCGAGCACCCCGACGTCGCTTCCCGGGAGAGGAGCTGAGATGGCGGGGATCGCGGCGAGCGACGCCGATGTCGTGGCCCTGCTGATGCGCCGGCACGGTGACATCCGCAACCTCTTCGACGAGGTGGAGCGGACGGCCGGGGACGAGCGCCGGGCGGCGTTCCGGAACCTGGTCCGGCTTCTCGCCGTGCACGAGACGGCCGAGGAGGAGGTCATCAGGCCCTTCACCCGTACGTCCGTGCCGGACGGCGCGAAGGTGGCCGACGAACGGCTTGCCGAGGAGCGGGAGGCGAAGGAACTGCTGTCGCGGCTCGACGGGATGGACACCGACGACGCCAAGTTCCTGCCCGAACTCCTGACGCTGCGCGTGGACGTGATGAAACACGCCCGCGCCGAGGAGCGGTACGAGTTCAACCACATCCGCAGGCACGCGGACAAGGCCCGTCTGGCCTCCATGGCCACCGCTCTGAAGGCGGCGGAAGCGATGGCACCGACCCACCCGCACCCCGGGACCGAGTCGGCGGCCAAGAACATGACCCTGGGGCCGGTCGCCGCCCTGGTCGACCGCACGCGGGACGCCGTACGCAAGGCCATGGGCAAGGACGGCTGACCGGTCCCGCCGCCTTGTCCGGCAACACGACCCTGGGCTGTGGCTTCGGCAGTGACGGCCACGGCTCAGGAGTCAGGTGCCCGGCCGGCACCCGGTGAGGGGCTAAGCCACGGCGGTCTCGGTCACCCCACCGTCGTGGGACGCGAACTGGGTCCGGTACAGCTCCGCGTACCGGCCGTCGAGCACGAGCAGTTCCTCGTGCGTCCCCCGCTCCACGATCCGCCCGTCCTCGACGACCAGGATCTGGTCGGCCGTACGGACCGTGGACAGCCGGTGGGCGATCACGATCGCCGTCCTGCCCTCCAGCGCCTCGCCGAGCGCCTCCTGGACGGCGGCCTCCGAGGTGTTGTCCAGGTGGGCGGTGGCCTCGTCAAGGATGACGACACGCTGGCGGGCCAGCAGAAGACGGGCGATGGTCATGCGCTGACGCTCGCCGCCGGAGAGCCGGTAGCCGCGCTCGCCGACCACGGTGTCGAGACCGTCCGGCAAGGACCGCACGAGATCGTCCAGGCGGGAGCGGCGCAGCGCGTCCCACAGCTCGGCCTCGGTCGCCTCCGGGCGGGCCAGCAGCAGGTTCGCGCGGACCGAGTCGTGGAAGAGATGGCCGTCCTGGGTGACCATGCCGAGGGTCGCCCGCAGGGAACCGGCGGTCAGATCGCGGACGTCGACGCCGCCGATGCGTACGGCACCCTCGTCCACGTCGTAGAGCCGCGGCAGCAGTTGCGCGACGGTCGACTTCCCGGCGCCGGACGAGCCGACGAGGGCGACGGTCTGGCCGGGTTCGGCGCGGAAGGAGACGCCGTGCAGGACCTCGGCGCCGCCGCGGGTGTCGAGGGAGGCGACCTCCTCCAGGGAGGCCAGGGAGACCTTGTCGGCGGAGGGGTAGCCGAAGCGGACGTCCGAGAACTCGACGGCGACCGGACCCTCGGGGACCTCACGGGCGTCCGGTTTGTCCTCGATCAGCGGCTTCAGATCCAGTACCTCGAAGACCCGCTCGAAGCTGACCAGCGCGCTCATGACCTCGACGCGGGCGCCGGCGAGGGCGGTGAGCGGGGCGTACATGCGGGTCAGGAGCAGCGCGAGGGAGACCACGGCACCGGGTTCCAGGCTGCCGCGCAGGGCGAACCAGCCGCCGAGGCCGTAGACCAGGGCGAGCGCCAGGGCGGAGACCAGGGTCAGGGCGGTGATGAACACCGACTGGGCGGTGGCGGTCCGAACGCCGATGTCGGCCACGCGGCGGGCCCGGGCCGCGAACTCGTCGGACTCCTGCTCGGGGCGGCCGAAGAGCTTGACCAGGGTGGCGCCGGGCGCGGAGAACCGCTCGGTCATCCTCGTGCCCATGGCCGCGTTCAGCGCGGCCGCCTCCCGCTGCATCCGGGCCATCCGGCTTCCCATGCGGCGGGCCGGGATCACGAACACCGGGAGCAGCGCGAGCGCGAGCAGGGTGATCTGCCAGGACAGGGTGAGCATCACCACAAGGGTCAGCAGCAGGGTGACCAGGTTGCTGACCACGCCTGACAGGGTGTTGCTGAAGGCGCGCTGCGCGCCGATGACGTCGTTGTTGAGACGGGAGACCAGCGCTCCCGTACGAGTGCGTGTGAAGAACGCGACCGGCATGCGCTGCACATGATCGAACACAGCCGTGCGCAGATCGAGGATGAGTCCTTCCCCGAGCGCGGCCGACAGGCGTCTGCCGAGGACGCCGAGGGCGGCCTCCGCGACCGCGATGAGGGCGATGAGCAGGGCCAGGCGTACGACCGTGCCCTCGTCGTCGCCCGACACGATCGCGTCGACGATGTGTCCGGCCAGTACGGGCGTGGCGACGGCGAGCAGCGCGGTCGCCACCCCGAGTACGACGAAACGGGCGATACGGGTACGGTGCGGGCGGGCGAACGAGCCGATGCGGCGCAGCGTCGCACGGGCGAACGGGCGGCGCTCCTGCTCGGCGGTCATGACACTGTGCAGCTGTGTCCAGGCTGTGGTCTCCATGCTCATGGGAGAGAACTTAGAACCTCGAGCGTTATTGAGGTCAACGTCCGTACAACAACCGCCCGACCGAAGGACTCGATGACCGTACGTAAGACCCTGGCCCCGCTTCCGCAACCCGCCGTTGGCACGGCGAGGAGAACCTCTCCCGATGTGACAGCGGTAGAACTCCCCCAGGGACGCCCTCCCCAGCGCCTCCCCGTCCGCCGTATCCGCCAGATCCTGTGTCTGGTCCCGCTCCTGCTGGTCACCGTCGTGGCGGTGCGGCACCGGTCCGTGCTCGCCGAGGGCTTCGGCCATCTGCGACACGCCGAGTGGCCCTGGCTCCTCGCCGCGGCCGGTGCCACCTGTCTGACCTGGGTGGCCGCCTCCTTCACCCGGCAGGGCGCCGTGGTGGAGCGACTGCCCCGGCGGCGGCTGCTGGCGACACAGTTCGCGGCGGGCGCGGCGAACCACCTGTTGCCGACGGGCCTTGGTGCCGGGGCGGTCAATCTGCGCTTCATGACCGTGTGCGGTGTCTCGCTCGCCCGCTCCTCGGCCGCGCTCGCCCTCTATCTGCTGGCGGAGTCGATCGGCCGGCTCACCCTGCTGGCCGTACTGTTCGTCGCCTTCCCGGACGCGCTGCGCCTCGGCGGGCTGCTGCCCGACACCGCCGTGGGTCCGCTGCTGCTGGGCCTGGGGTTGGTGCTCCTGGTGGCCGTGAGTGTCCTCACGGGTGTCCGCCGGGTGCGGACGGCCGTGGGTTCCTTCCTGCGGACCGCGCTGGGCGAGGCCCGCTCGGTGCACACCCGCCCGTCCCGGGCGTTCGCGCTGTGGGGCGGTTCGCTCGCCTTCCCGGCGCTGCAGGCGGCCGGACTGGCCGCGGTGGGACAGGCGCTGGGGCTGCCGGTGCCTCCCCTGCACATGGCGGTGGCGTATCTGGCGGCGACCTGCGCGGTGGCGCTGGTGCCCACACCCGGCGGGGTCGGCTCGGTGGAGGCGGCTCTCGTGGTGGCGCTGGTGGCGGCCGGCGGCCCGGTGGCCGTGGCAACGGCGGTGGTGCTCGCCTACCGGATCATCACGGTCTGGGTCCCGCTGGTGCCGGGGGCGCTGACGCTGGGCGCGCTGGTGCGGCTGAAGGTGATCTGACCCGGACGTCGCGCGCCGGTCCGCCCTCGGGGTCGTCGGCCGGCGTGACGCGGTTCGGGGGCGGCCGGCGTAGGGACGGATCGGCCGACGGCCGCCTTCGCGGTCGTGCTGGTGCGTCCGGCGGGCGGTCGCGTAGGCGGGCGGGGTGCGGCCGTCGATCGGCGTGACGCGGTTCGGGGGCGGTCCGGCGCAGGACGGGTCGGCCGACGACCAGCTTCGGGGTCGTGCTGGTGCGTCCAGCGGGCGGTCGCGTAGGCGGGCGGGGTGCAGGGGCGGCCGTCGGCCGGCGTGACGCGGTTCGGGGGCGGTCCGGCGCAGGACGGGTCGGTCTACAGGGGGACGCCGTCGGGGGGTTCGGTTCCGGCCAGGGTCTCTCCAGGACGGTCCTTGGTGGTTCGTGGTCCGGCGGTCGTACGGAACCCCCCACGACCGCCGCGTACTCCGACCGGGAACAGGCCGAACTCGCCGACGGCATCGTCCGAAACCCCGCCGTCCGGCACCGGGCCAGGTACGAACTCCGGCGCGGAATACGGCAGGATGAGCGGTCGCGTCGGCCACGGAACCTTCACGCGGACGACGCGATCGCACATCCCGCAATTCTCGAACAGGTGGCAACGTGACGGCATTTCAACGGGATCTCACCATGGACGACATGGTCGGCGCCGGCATCGCCGTGGTGGCGGGCCTGGTGGCGGCTTTCCTGCTGCGCATGCTGCTCAAGTGGCTGGGCAAGCACGCGGACCGCACCAAGTGGGGCGGCGACGACGTCCTCGTGGCCGCGCTGCGGACCGTGGTGCCCTCGGCGGCGGTCGCTGGCGGCATCGCCGTCGCCGCGGCGGCGCTGCCGCTGACCAAGGCGGTCCAGCACACCGTCAACCAGGTCCTGACGGTGCTGCTGATCTTCGTCGTCACGGTGGCGGCGGCCCGGGTGGTCGCGGGGCTCGTGCGGACGGTGACCACATCCCGTTCCGGCGTCGCCGGTTCGGCCACGATCTTCGTCAACATCACGAGGGTGCTGGTCCTGGCGATCGGTTTCCTGGTCGTCCTGCAGACCCTCGGCATCTCCATAGCGCCGATGCTCACCGCTCTCGGCGTCGGCGGTCTCGCGGTCGCGCTCGCCCTCCAGGACACCCTCGCCAACCTCTTCGCGGGCATCCACATCCTGGCCTCCAAGACCGTCCAGCCCGGCGACTACATCCGGCTGGCCAGCGGCGAGGAGGGCTACGTCGAGGACATCAACTGGCGACAGACGACGGTCCGCGCACTCTCCAACAACCTGATCGTCGTGCCCAACGGCGAGCTCGCCAAGACGAACATGACCAACTTCATGCGTCCCGAGCAGCAGTTGACGATCCTGGTGCAGGTCGGGGTGGCCTACGACAGCGATCTCGACCACGTCGAGCGGGTCACCTGCGAGGTCGTCACCCAGGTCATGACGGAGATCGAGGGCGCGGTCCCGGAGCACGAACCGCTGGTGCGCTTCCACACGTTCGGCGACTCCCGCATCGGCTTCACGGTCATCCTGGGTGTCGGCGAGTTCAGCGACCAGTTCCGGATCAAGCACGAGTTCATCAAGCAGCTGCACAAGCGCTACCGCGACGAGGGCATCCGGATTCCGGCCCCCGCGCGGACCGTTGCCCTCCAGCAGGGATCGGTGTCGATTCCGCAGCAGCGCGGGGCCCAGATCGGGATCGAGCCGGGCGAGGTGTCCTCCGCCCGGTTCGACTGAGTTCCCTAGAGGGTCGCCGAGTTGTCGTGCCAGTGGCCGTCCGTCCGGTTCTGCGGCTGCCGCAGCGCGGAGCTGACCGGTGTCACCGTCCAGTCCGGGTGACCGGGCATCCTCGGGGTCCTGGTGCCGTAGAGCCAGTCCCGCAGGAAGCCGGACTGGTCGGCGCCGGAGACCTCCGAGGCGACGGCGATGTAGTCGTCGGTCAACGCCGAGGCGTTGCGGAAGCGCTCCAGGAACGTGGACTCGATCGCGCTGAAGACGCTCTCCCCGACCTGCTGGCGCAGTGCGTACAGGACGAGGACGCCGCCCAGATAGCGCTGGCTGTCGAAGAGGTTGGCCTCGTTCGGGGCGGCGACCGGGCCCGAGGACTTGCGCCACTGGTCGCCGCGCGCGTAGGTGTCCTTCATGCGGGCTTCCATGGTGGTGAGCCCGAGGGAGTCGGCCCAGCCGCGCTCGTAGCGGTAGAGCAGCCCGTAGAAGTCGGCGTGGCCCTCGTTGAGCCACAGGTCGGACCAGGTCGCCGGGCTCACGCTGTTGCCGAAGTAGGAGTGGACCAGCTCGTGCATCATGTGCGAGCCGATGCTCTTCTCCGCCTGGAGCAGGAAGTTCGGCTTGTACAGGGTGAGGGTCTGGGTCTCCAGACCCGTGAAGTCGAAGGCGTCCGAGGCGTCGCTGTTGCAGGGCAGCAGGCCGTACGTCTCGAACGGGAAGGCCCCGAGCCGCTGCTCGATCCAGCTCACCAGGTTCGGCGTGAGGGCGAGCGCGGGTTCCAGGGCGGTGGCCCGGGCGGTCGGGACGACGTCCCTGAGCGGGAGTCCGTGCGGCCCCTGTCGGTCCTTGATCACGTAGTCGCCGACCGTGATCTGCACGATCTCGGTGGCGATCGGCTCCCGGGACCGGTAGCAGTACGCGGTCCGGCCGTCGCCGAGGTCCTCGGTGCTCACCAGGTGGCCGCTCGCGACGCCCTTGAGGCCGGCCGGGACGGTGATGCGGAAGGTGAAGTCCGCCTTGTCCGAGGGGTGGTCGTTGCACGGGAAGACCGTGTGCGCCGTATTGGGCTGGGGGCAGATCGCGAAGCCGTCCGGGGTGGGCACCCATGCGGTATGGGCGAGCGCGGCACGCGGGTCCGCCGTGTACGTCACGGTCACGGTCGCCGTGGTCCGCGCGGCCAGCGGGGCGGCCGGCGTGATCCGCAGCTTCTCGCCGGCCTGCTCCCGGGCGGCCGGGACGCCGTCGAGCAGCACCTCGTGCACGTCGAGGCCCAGCGCGTCCAGGGAGAGGCGGCTCAGCTCCTGGGTGGTGGTGAGCGTCAGGGTCGCCGTCGCGTCGACGAGCCGGGTCGTGGCGTCGTACGCGAGGTCGAGGTGATAGGCCGGGACGCGGTAGCCGTCATTGCCGAGGCCCGGGAAGACGGGATCCCCGAGGGTCTCCGGGCCAGGGGTGCCGGTCTCCGGGTCCGCGTGCGCCGGGGCGGCCACGGACAGGGCCGCCACGGTGCCGAGCAGGGCTGCCGGGGCCGTCACTCTGGTGCGATATCTCATGGTCTGCTTTCCCTCGGGCGGCCGGGTGGTCGGGTCCGGCCGTCGGATGAGTGCGATCAACGTGCATGACCACAAGATCAGACGCTTCGGTTGCCTCGGTGGATGTGCGGGATCTCCGGAAGTAGGCGAGGACCGCTGTCGAGACCGGCGGGATCACGAGATATCTTGATGTCGAGCAATGTTGCAGACGTGGAGCGGAGCACCCGGTGACTGACTCGACCATCATCTATACGCACACTGACGAGGCCCCGGCCCTGGCGACGTATTCCTTCCTGCCGGTGGTCCAGGCGTACGCCTCGCAGGCGGGTGTCTCCGTGGAGACGCGGGACATCTCGCTGGCCGGGCGCATCATCGCCGTGTTCCCGGAGTACCTGACCGAGGACCAGCGGATCCCGGACGCCCTGCACGAGCTGGGCGAACTGGCCAAGACGCCCGAGGCCAACATCATCAAGCTGCCGAACGTCTCGGCGTCGATCCCGCAGCTCAAGGCCGCCGTCGCCGAGCTGCAGGCCCAGGGCTACGCGCTGCCGGACTACCCGGACGACCCGAAGACCGACGAGGAGCGGGACATCCAGGCCCGCTACGACAAGATCAAGGGTTCCGCCGTGAACCCGGTCCTGCGTGAGGGCAACTCCGACCGCCGCGCCCCCGCCTCGGTCAAGAACTACGCCAAGAACCACCCGCACCGCATGGGCGCCTGGTCGTCGGAGTCCAAGACCAACGTGGCGACCATGGGCGTGGACGACTTCCGCTCCACCGAGAAGTCCGTCGTGATCTCCGAGGCCGGCTCGCTGCGGATCGAGCTGGTCGGTGACGACGGCTCCACCACCGTGCTGCGCGAGTCCGTACCGGTTCTCGAGGGCGAGGTCGTCGACGCCTCGGTGCTGCACGTGGCCCCGCTGCGGGAGTTCCTCACCGCGCAGATCGCCCGCGCCAAGGCCGAGGACGTGCTGTTCTCCGTGCACCTGAAGGCCACGATGATGAAGGTCTCCGACCCGATCATCTTCGGTCACGTGGTGCGCGCGTTCTTCCCGAAGACCTTCGCGCAGTACGGCCCGACGCTCGCCGCGGCCGGCCTGACCCCGAACGACGGTCTGGGCGGCATCTACAAGGGCCTGGAGTCCCTGCCCGAGGGCGCCGAGATCAAGGCGTCCTTCGACGCCGAGCTCGCCGAGGGCCCGGCCCTGGCGATGGTCGACTCCGACAAGGGCATCACCAACCTGCACGTGCCGTCCGACGTGATCGTGGACGCCTCGATGCCGGCCATGATCCGCACCTCCGGCCACATGTGGGGCCCGGACGGCCAGGAGGCCGACACCCTCGCGGTGCTGCCGGACTCGTCGTACGCCGGTGTCTACCAGGCCGTGATCGAGGACTGCCGGGCCAACGGCGCCTACGACCCCTCGACCATGGGCTCGGTGCCGAACGTCGGCCTCATGGCGCAGAAGGCCGAGGAGTACGGCTCCCACGACAAGACCTTCGAGATCCGGACCACCGGCACGGTCCGCCTCGTCGACCAGAACGGCAACGCCGTCATCGAGCAGACGGTCTCCGCCGGTGACATCTTCCGCGCCTGCCAGACCAAGGACGCGCCGATCCGCGACTGGGTGAAGCTGGCCGTCACCCGCGCCCGCGCGACCGGCAACCCGGCGGTGTTCTGGCTGGACGAGACCCGCGCCCACGACGCCAACCTGATCGCCAAGGTCGAGCAGTACCTGACCGAGCACGACACCGAGGGCCTGGACATCCGCGTCCTGAACCCGGTCGAGGCGACCAAGCTGTCGGTGGAGCGCATCCGCCGCGGCGAGGACACCATCTCCGTCACCGGCAACGTGCTGCGCGACTACCTCACCGACCTGTTCCCGATCCTGGAGCTGGGCACCAGCGCCAAGATGCTGTCGGTCGTCCCGCTGATGGCGGGCGGCGGCCTGTTCGAGACGGGCGCCGGCGGCTCCGCGCCGAAGCACGTCCAGCAGCTGGTAAAGGAGAACTACCTGCGCTGGGACTCCCTCGGTGAGTTCTTCGCGCTGGTCCCGTCCCTGGAGCAGTACGCCGACTTCACGGGCAACTCCCGCGCGAAGGTCCTCGCCGACACGCTCGACCGCGCCACGGCGACCTTCCTCAACGAGGACAAGTCCCCGACCCGTCGCGTCGGCGGCATCGACAACCGCGGCAGCCACTTCTACCTGTCCCTGTACTGGGCCCAGGAGCTGGCCGCGCAGACCGACGACGCGGACCTGGCGAAGGCTTTCGCCCCGCTCGCCGAGACGCTCGCCGCGAACGAGCAGAAGATCGTCGAGGAGCTGAACGCCGTCCAGGGCAAGCCGGCCGACATCGGCGGCTACTACCAGCCCGACCCGGCCAAGGCCGCGAAGATCATGCGCCCGTCGACGACGTGGAACGAGACGCTGGCGTCCCTGAGCTGACACAGGCTCGCCGCGTGATACCGCCCCGGTCGGCGTCTGCCCGGCCGGGGCGGGGTCGTCTCCGCCGTGGGGAGGCCGGGTCTGCGGCGAGGATCTTGCGCGCTCACCAGTCCCGGGTCGCGATGAGCTCCTCGACGTCGGCGCCCGCGAAGCCGTAGGCGTCGGCCACGAACCAGAAGTTCTGGGCTATCTCCTCGCGGGCCACGGTCTCGATGTCGAAGTCGTCGTCCTGCAGGTCGTTGAACTCCTCGGTGGCCGCCTGGGTCAGCACGTACAGCGCGGCCAGGTCGGCGGGCCGGTCCGCCTCGATCCGCTCGCACAGCCGCAGCAGGATCTCCTTGCCCCGGTCCACCGCGCGGTCGGGGTAGTAGCCGTCGCGGTAGAGCGCCTCGAGGAACGGGTGGGCGGTCACCTGCTGGTTGCTGATGTTCATGCTGAGATGGTGCACCACGCCACTGACAACGCCCCGGGAGCAGCCGTATGCCCTCGTTCGACCTCGTGCCCGGCGCCGGGGAATCTCCGGTGATCCTTCATGTGCCGCACTCCTCCCGGGAGATACCGGACGACGTACGGGCCGGGATCGTGCTGGACGATTCCGCGCTGGAGCGGGAGCTCGATCACATCGTGGACGCGCACACCGCGGAGCTCGCCGAGGAGGCGGCCCGGCTGGCCCGGGTGGCCCCGTGGCGGTTCGTGAACCGGCTCTCGCGGCTGGTCGTCGATCCCGAGCGGTTCCCGGACGAGCGGGAGGAGATGCTCGCCGTCGGGATGGGGGCCGTATACACGAAGACCACGGGGCGGGAGGAGCTGCGGACCGATGACACCGACCCCGAGCCGCTCCTCGCGCGCTACTTCCGGCCGTACGCCCGGGCGATGACCGACGCCGTGGCCCAGCGGCTGGCCGTCACCGGGCGGGCCATCGTCATCGACGTGCACTCCTACCCCAGCGCGCCGCTGCCCTACGAGCTGCACGGCCAGGGGCCACGCCCTCCGGTCTGTCTCGGTACCGACTCCTTCCACACGCCGCACGGGCTGCTCGCCGCGGCGCGGGAGGCGTTCGGGGAGGTCGGGCTGGACAGTCCGTTCGGTGGGACGTACGTGCCGCTGGAGTTCTACGGCCGCGAGCCCCGGGTGAGCGCCCTGATGGTGGAGATCCGGCGGGACACCTACATGACGGAACCGGGCGGGCCCGCCGGGCCGGGGCTGCACCGGCTCGCGCAGGCACTCGCCGCTCTCGTGGATGCGCTGGAGTCTCCTGACGCGTGGTTCAGACGGTGAGCCAGTCGGTGACGATCACTCCTTCGCCCGTCCGCAGCCGCAGCGCGAACGGACCGGCGGGGGACGCCTCGTAGGTGAAGCGGCCCATGTCGTCGGTGGTGAGCGGCGAGCCCGCCTGCGGACCGCTGAGCACCTCGATCCGGGCCGACTGGGGCGGCAGCACCTGCCCCATGAGGCCCTGCGGGGTGAGTTCGACGTCGATCGTCACCTCGCCCGCGTGGAAGGTCAGCATCCGCGGCGCCCCCGTCGCTCCCCTCACCGGAAGGGCGTCCACCACCGAGTCGAAGGCGAGTTCGGCGATCCGGCTGTCCAGGTCGTGCAGCGCGAAGGCCTCGACGGCGATCTGCCGCAGGGCCGGCGGTACGGGGTCCAGGATGGCCGTCGCCTGCCGGAGCTCCTCCTCCAGCAGTTCGAGGGCGAACTCCTCGTCGGGCGACGCCTCTTCGTCGAACACCGCGTCGAGATCGTCGTTCATGTCGCTCATACCGCCCCCCGGGCTTCGAGCCGCGCCCGCAACCGCCTCAGGCAGCGCTGGCGCAGTGGTCCGATGCTGCCCACCGCGATCCCCAGGGCGGCGGACACCTCCTGGTAGCCGGGCTTCGGCGAGGCCATCAGGATGCGCAGCAACTGCCGGCAGCGTTCGCCGAGTTCCTCGAACTCCTGCCACAGGTACCGGACGCGCTCGCTCTGGGCGGCGGCCTCCTCGGAGTCGATGAACGACTGCTCGGGCGTACGGTCCTCGCTGATCCGGTCCAGGAGCTGCGGATCGTCCGTGACGGTCAGCCGCCTTAAGCTCTTGAGCACCTTCAGGCACTCGTGGCGCGCGGTGCTCGCGAGCCACGACTTGGCCTTGTCGGGTTCGCGGATCCGCCCGAGATGCTGGGCGAAGCGGAACCACACCGTCTGGTACACCTCGTGCGCGTCGGCGTCGGAGAGCCGGTGCGCGCGCACCACGGACCACACCAGTGGGCTCAGCCCTTCCACGAGCGCTTTCCAGGCCGCCGCGTCACCGTCGACGGCGGACTGGACCAGCGCACCGACATCTGCTCGGTCCACGGTCCCACCCCTCGTGTACGGCAAGTCATCGTACGCCGTGGAAGGGACCACTCCGGCCGTCATGCGCCGACAGGGCGCTGCACGACCGGCACCGGGCGCCAGCCGGCCGGCCTCAGCGCCGGTACGTGCGCCCCGCGCACTTCGGCGAACTGCGTGTTGGTGGCGAGCAGTTGCTGCCGGGCTGCGCGCGGGTCGGTCTCCTTGTTCGCGGTCATGTGGGCGGCGACCAGACCTGCCACGACCGGGGTCGCGAAGGAGGTGCCGCTCCAGTGCGCGTATCCCTCGAACATCACCTGGTCGGGCTTGGCCGTGGTGCCGTCCTCGCTCAACACGCCGATGTGGGAGGGGGACTGGCAGGTGCACACGTAGGTGAAGCCGAACCTGCAGGCCTCGTACGTGGAGTGCTGGTACAGGTACGGCACGGGCGCGTCGAAGCCGGTCAGGGCGCTGGTGAGCCGCTCGCCGGGGGCGTAGACCTTCACCCAGGAGCCGTGGTTGCTGAAGCAGGCGCCGAACTCGCCGTCGCCGCGCAGTGCGCCGACCGACAGGACGACGTCCTGGTACTCGGGCAGGTCGGCGTAGGCGGCGGGCCAGAAGGGGCTGGCGCTGGCGTTGTTGCCGGCCGCGGCGACCAACAGGGTGCCGTGGGCGCGCAGTTCCCGCATGAAGGCGTCCATGCCGAGCAGTCCGTCGCTGCGGCCGTTGGAGGTGCCCGCGGAGAGGCTGATGAGGTCGGGCCAGCCGTCGGCCACGGCCTCGAAGAGCTTCTCGCCGAGCTCGGACTCCAGGATGGCGCCCGCGTCGTTGAGGGTGCTGCGGACGGTGATGTCGGTGTTGGGCGCGACGGCCGCGAGGACACCGGCGATGAACGTGCCGTGGCCGACGTACTGGAGGAGGTTGCCGGCCCCGTCGGTCTCGGTGCCGTGCAGGTCGCCCTCGACGTGGGCGAGCAGCGGGACGAGGCCGTGGTCGTGGGTGAGACCGTTGTCGACGACGAGGACGCCCACGGCGGTGTCGGGGTCGTGACCGGCTTCCGCGGGGGCCGGGTTGGTGCCCTGGCTGAGCGCGGCGGGCACGGGCTCGTCGCCGGGGCAGGAGTTGACCGCGATCGACACCACGTGGTTGCGGCTGATCAGCCGGTGTCCGGCGCGTCCCTCGCGTTCGCTCATGGCGCGCAGGGCGTGGGTGACGGCACGGTCGCCGCGCCGGTCGCCGTGGCCCGGGTCGCCGACCTTGATCCGGGTGATGCCCGAGCGGTTGGTCTCGGGGCTGTCCCGGCGCACGTAGTCGCCGGTCAGACCGGTCGCCTCGGTGAAATGGGTGCGGACGGTCTCCTCGACGAGCGCAGCGTCGCGGCCGTCGCGGGCGAGGACCACGCCCTTCTCGTAGATGAACTCGGAGGCGTCGTCAGGTCCCAGTGCCAGCGGGACGTCGGGCATGGAGCGCTGGATCTGGTCGAACTGCTCGTGGAATCGCTGAGGTGCCATGGCGTTCCCTCCCACTGAGGCGGCGGTCGTCAGTCAGAGCCGCGGGGCCGGTGATTGATACAGCGCCAAACCGGTGTGGCCTGCCACCTGGGCCACTACCATCCATGGAGTGACAGCGGGAAGCGACTCGGTTCTCGAACTTCTGCCGATGGTGTTCGCCGCCCCCAACCAGGCGCTGGCGAGGGCGGAGGAAGTACTCGGCTCGGATCCCTCACCGCTGCACGCCTCCGTCGCCCACCAGGTGATCGGCATCTGGCAGCGGGACTGGGGCGACATGCGGATCGCCCTGGAGCATCTTCGCCGCGCCCGCGATCTCGCGGCGCGCTCGGAGTCGGCAGACCGGGAGGCGGACGTGCTGGCCGCGCTCGGGGTGGCGCTGGTGGTCGCGGGGCGGACCCGGCAGGGGCTGGCGGCGCTGGAGCGGGGTGTCGAGGTCGGCAGCGGGCACACCCGCGCGCGCGTCCTGTTCCGGCGGGCCTACGCGTCCTGGGTCCTCGGGCATCACCGGGCGGCGCTGGAGGACGTACGGCGGGCGGTTCCGGTGCTGCGGCAGGCCGACGACGTGATCTGGACGGCGCGGGCGCTGACCCTGCGGGCCACCGTGCATCTGGCGCTCGGGGCGGTGGAGCGGGCGGACGCCGACTTCACGGCGGCGGAGGCGCTGTGGGACACCACGGGCCAGGAGCACGACAAGGCCGACGCGGTGGAGAGCCGGGGGCTTGCCGCGTACCGGTCGGGGAACATACCCGCAGCGCTGCGACTGCTCGACGAGGCGCAGGAGCGGTACGCCAAGCTCGGCACGCCGACGTTCATGCTCACCATCCGGCGCTGCGAGGTCCTGATGGCCGCGGGGCTCGCCCCGGAAGCGCTCGCGGAGGCGGACGCGGCGATCAAGGTGCTCGACGGGATCGGCGGACAGTCCACCCTCAAGGCGGAGCTGCTGCTCGCCGCCGCGCGGGCGGCCCGGCTCGCGGGTGACGCCCACACCGCGATCGCGCGCGCCGACATGGCCGTACGACTGTTCGCCGGTCAGCGGCGCACCTGGTGGGAGACGCATGCCCGGCTGGTGCTGATCGAGGCGCGGGTCGCCGCCGGGCGCGGCTCGGGCCGGCTGGTCGCGGACGCGGCCGCGGTCGCCGACCGGCTGGCCTCCTTCGGCGCGCCGGCCGCCCCGGAGGCCTCGCTGCTCGCGGGCCGGATCGCGCTCGGACTGGGGTGGCGGGAGGACGCCCAGCGGCATCTGGAGGTGGCGGCCCGCAGCCGGCACAGCGGGCCGCCGCTGGCTCGGATGACGGGGTGGGCGGCGCAGGCGCTGTGGGCGCGGGCCGTGGGCTCCGACCGGCGGGTGCTGGAGGCCTGTCGCCGGGGTCTGGACGTGCTCGACGACCACCGTACGACGCTCGGTGCCTCCGAACTCCGGGCGCGGGCCACCGCTCAGGGCGCCGAGCTGGCCGGGCTCGCCGCGCGGGCCTCGCTCGCCTCGGGCGGGCCGCGGCGGCTGCTGGTGTGGAGCGAGCGCTGGCGGGCCACGGTGTTGTCCGCCCCGGCGACCCGCCCGCCGGCCGATCCCGAACTGCTCAGTGGACTGACCGCGTTCCGGGAGATCGCCGCCCGGGCGGAGGCGGCCCGGATGGAGGGCCGGCCGGTGCCGACGCTGGAGCGTGAACAGCGGCGCCTGGAACGGCAGATCCGCTCCCGGACCCTCCACATGCGCGGGGACGCGCCCGGTGACGGCTACCGGTTCGACCCGCGCAGGCTCCTGGAACGGCTCGGTGACGACGTACGGCTGGTCGAACTGGCCGTGCTCGACGGGCGGGTTCAGGTGCTGCTGTGCGCGCAGGGGCGGGTGCGGCGGTACGAGGGCGGACTGCTGGCCGACGCCGAACGTGAGGCGGAGCACGTTCAGGCGGGGCTCAGGCGGCTGGCCCATCCGGGGGCGGAGGCGCGGCTTCCGGTAGTGGAGGCGGCCGGACGGCGGCTGGAGGAGCTGCTGCTCGGGCCGGCCGCGGCGCAGCTCGGCTCCGGTCCGGTCGTGGTGGTGCCGCCGGGGCGGCTGCACCGGGTGCCGTGGGCGCTGCTGCCCTCGCTGCGGGAACGGGTGTTCAGTGTGTCGCCGTCGGCGAGCAGCTGGCTGCGGGCGCGGGAGACCGTGCCGGCGCCGGGCGGGCGTCAGGTGCTCGTTCGCGGGCCCGGCCTCGCGAGCGGGGGCGCCGAGGTGTCCGAACTGGCCGGCCGTTACGGCACCGCGACCGTCCTGGAGCACGACGACGCGCGCGTGCCGCGGGTGCTGGCGGAACTGGACGGGGCGGCGCTGGCGCACATCGCCGCGCACGGCACGTTCCGTGCGGACAGCCCGCTGTTCTCGGCGTTGCGGATGGCCGACGGGCCGCTGATCGTCCACGACTTCGAGCGCCTGGACCGCAGCCCGTACCGGATCATCCTGTCCTGCTGCGACACCGCCCGGTTCGCCTCGGTGGGCGCGGACGAACTGCTCGGTCTGGTCACCGCGCTGCTGCCGCTGGGCACGGCCGGAGTGGTGGCGTGCAGCGCGCCGGTCAACGACGAGGCGGTGGTGCCGTTGATGCTCACGCTGCACAAGGGGCTCAGTGCGGGGGCGTCCATGGCGGAGGCGTTGCGCGACGCGCGGGCCTCGCTGCCGGGGGACTCGGTGCATCAGGCGACGGGGTGGGCGTTCTCGGCGTTCGGGGCGGCGTGATGCCCAAGGGGTGCGTGATGTGTGGGGCGGCCTGACCCCTCCCCCGAATACTGGGGGTCAGACCGCCCCGGTCCGGTGTACGGCTCAGGCCGGCTGGGCCTCCGGCAGCTCCACCAGGCACGGCAGCGCGTCGCGGTCGCTCGCGCCGAGGCGGGCGTACGCGCTGTAGAGGTGGTTGCCGACGGTGCGGATCGACAGGGTGAGCTTCTCCGCGATCTGGCGGTTGCTCAGGCCGGCGGCCGCGAGGGTGACGATCTGCCGCTGGCGCGCGGTGAGTTCGCCGAGGACGAGGCCGGACAGGGCCGGGGTGCGGGCGCCTTGGCAGCGCCGGGCCAGGGCGACGGCTCGGGTGCGTGAGACGCGGGCGGCGCTGGGGTCGCGGTGCGCCCGTACGGCCTGGGCGTACGCCTCGGCGGCGAAGAGCAGGAAACCACGTTCCTCCAGCGCCTGCGCCGCCCGGTCGAGGGCGGGACCGTCGTCGTGGGCGAGCGCCTCGGCGTGTTCGGCGAAGACACCGGTCAGCCGTCCGCCCGCCCGCTCGGGCGCGCCGAGCCGCACGGCGTCGTACGGATCCTCGCCGACCGCGCCGAGCGCCGCGTCGAGATCCCCGCGGGCGGCGGCCCACCAGGTGACCGCCGAACCACCCACGACCTCCCGTAAGTCGGCTGCGCTGCTGGAGTCGGTCGGGGGCGCGGTGAGTTGGGGGGTGCGGGAGTCGCCGACGGGGGTGGGTGGTTGGAGGGGGCCGGAGTCGACGACGGGCGTGGACGGTTGGAGATCGCCGGAATCGACGGGCACGGACGGTTGCAGGGGGCCGGAATCGATGACGGGCGTGGACGGTTGGAGATCGCCGGAATCGACGACGGGCACGGAAGGTTGGAGATCGCCGGAGTCGACGACGGGCGTGGACGGTTGTAGCGGGCCGGTGAGTCGGCTGTCGCCGGGCCGGACTCGGGACTCGGCGGATTCCGGTGCCGTGGGCCCGGGCGGGACGACGGCGGAACCGTTGTCGTCGGATCCGGTCCAGGGCGGCTCGGGGGATCGGTCGACGCCCGAGGCGGCCGGAGGTGCCGCGGGCTCCGGGTGACCCGACTGTGCCGCGGCCAGGGCGAGTTCGTGACGGCAGGCCGGGTCATCGGCAGCGGCCCGCAGTCCCTCCCTCGCCCAGGCCGCGGCCTCCCGCAGTTCCCCCCGCAGGCGTGCGAACCGTGCCCGTACCGCGGCGTGCCGGGCCGGTACTCCGGCGCCCTCGTCCAGGAGCCACTCCCCCACCGGCGCGGCGACGGCCCGTACGTCCCTCTCGCCGATCGCCCGGACCAGCGTGGCCGTCTCGGCCTCCAGGGCCGCCGCGCAGTCGGCCGGGGTGCGGGCCAGGCGCAGAGTCTTCAGGCGTCCGGCGGCGGCTCGCAGCACCGGGGCGTGGAGCGGGTGGGCGAGTCGGGCGGTGCCCTGCTCGTCGACGTGGACCAGACCGTCGGCCTCCAGGCGTTCCAGGGCGTCCAGGTCGAGCGTGGCGGCGTCCACGGGGAGCGGCTCGCCGAAGGCCAGGCGGTCCAGGGTCTCGCGCTCGCCGGAACGCGGGCGATCGAGGAGGTGCGCGGTGCGCTCGCGCACGGTCGCGGTGACCGGCACCGGGCCGCGCCACGCCCACTCGGTCGAGTCCTGTACCTGGCTCAGCAGCCCCCGCTCGCGCACCGCGTCCATCAACTCGCGCAGCAGTCGCAGATCGCCCTGGCACAGGCGGTACAGCCGGTTGACGGTGAGGGCTTCGAGGCCGCCGACGCCGGCCGCGAGCAACTGCGCGGTCTCCTCGCGCGGCAACGGCTCCAGGGCGAGGCGCGGCAGGAGCTCTCCGGTCCACAGGCGCGAGATCGCGCCCGGCGCGCGGGCGCCCTCCGTGGCGACGACCAGGAGGCGGGTGCGGCCGTGCACGGCGAGCTGGTGGACCAGGGCCGCCGAGGCGTCGTCCAGCAGATGGGCGTCGTCGACGAGCAACAGCCGTATGCCTGACAGCAGGTGGACCGCGCGATGCAGGGACGCGGTCTCCGGAACGAGGTGCGCGAAGGCGGCGAACGGGAGGCCGCGGGTCTCGGGCGTGCCCGCCACCCTGGCGCAGTCGGTGCCGCGCACGGCCTCCGTGACGAGCCGGGTCTTGCCCCGGCCCGCGGGACCGGTGACCACGATGCCGTGCCGTCCTCCGGCGACGGACCTGCGGACCAGCTCGAGTTCGTCCTCCCGCCCGGTGAACGGCCAGGGCAGCTCCAGGGTCTTCGCGTCCCGTTCGAATGTCATCACGGAAGCAAGAGCACCGCTACTCAGTCCTGATACAGGGGGACTTGAGTAGCCCCCGACTCAGGCGCCCCGAGACGCCTCACGGCACGCTGAACCCCATGACCGCACGCTACTGCTCACTCGCGCAGCAGCCGGCTCCGGCGTTCGCCCCGGGGCTGGCCGCCGAGCGGCTGAGTGCGCTCGTCGGCGGCAGCCGGACGTGGGTCAACGGCACGGTCCTGCACTACTGCTTCTTCGACGGCGACACCGACGGGTCGGTCATTCCGGTTCCGGGGACGGGGCAGTCCCGTCGGGTGTCGTGGGTCGGCGGCAAGGAGCAGCGGGACGTGGTGCGCGAGTGTTTCCAGGAGTGGCAGGACCTGGGGATCGGCGTCACGGTCACCGAGGTCGGCGACCGCTCGGAGGCCGAACTGCGCATCGGGTTCCAGCTCGGCGACGGCTCCTGGTCGACGGTGGGCAGGGACGCGCTCCGGGTCGGTCTGTACGAGCGCACCATGAACTTCGGCTGGGACCTGACCGCGCCCGGGGAGCGCGGGACGGCCCTGCACGAGATCGGGCACGCGCTCGGCATGCTGCACGAGCACCAGAGTCCGTTCGCCGGGATCCACTGGGACGACGAGGCCGTCTACGCCGATCTGGCGGGCGCGCCGAACTTCTGGAGCCGGGACCGGACGTTCTTCAACATCCTGCGCAAGCTCGACCCGGACGAGGTGAACGGCACCGTCTGGGACCCGCAGTCGATCATGGAGTACGCCTTCGAGGCGGGGCTGATCCTGGAGCCGGAGCAGTTCCGCGCGGGCCTGAACCCGCCCGGCACGCTGTCGGCCGCCGACAAGGAGTACGTCCTGCGCCGGTACCCGCCGACCGAGCAGGTCCGGCCGCCGGCGCTGGTGCCCTTCCGGTCCGCGCCGCTCGGGCTCGGACCGGGTGAGCAGGCCGACTTCACCGTGGAACCGCCGGAGACCCGCGAGTACACGGTGGGCACCTTCGGCGACAGCGACACCGTGGTCGTGGTCTTCGAGGAGCGGGACGGGGAACCCCGCTATCTCACCGGCCGGGACGACGGAGGCACTCCGCGCAACGCCACGATCAGGGCCCGTCTCGTGAAGGGCCGCCGCTACTTCGTCCGTGTGCGCCTGTACTCCGCGTGGGGTTCGGGGGAAACCGCGGTCATGTGCTGGTGACAGCACAGACGGGCCGCACGGGCGAGGCTGGACCGCTGTCCGGCGCCGGGGGAATGGCCGGCGCACGTCACCTTCGGGGGAGGGAGACGTGCGCCGGCCACACGGCGTTCAGCGGGAGTTCCGGGTGAAAGAGTGGGGCATGCTGATCGTCATCGGCGGCCTGCCCGCCACCGGCAAGACCACCCTCGCGCGGCTCCTGGCCCTCCGGACGGGCGCGGTCCATCTGCGGGTCGACACCATCGAGCAGGCTGTCGTCCGCTCCGGGCTGGCCCGGCATCCCGTGGGGCCGGTGGGCTATGTCGTCGGGTACGCCCTGGCCGAGGAGCAGCTGCGACAGGGACTCACGGTGATCGCGGAGTCCGTCAACCCGCTGCCGATCACGCGCGATGCCTGGTGCGACGCGGCGACGAGGGCCGGGGTTCCGGTGGTCGAGGTGGAGGTCGTCTGCTCCGATCCGGACGAGCACCGGCGCCGTGTGGACTCGCGCTCGGTGGACATCCCCGACCTGCCGCTGCCCACCTGGCAGCAGATCGTCGACCGGGAGTACGAGCCGTGGCAGCGGGACCGCGTCGTCGTCGACACCGCGGGCCAGGAGCCCGAGGATTCGCTGGGCCCGCTGCTCGATGCGATTCTCATCGCAGGGCGCGGGTGAAGACGACGCGGGGGCGGCCGGGGCCGTCGTAGTCCTCCACCTCACGGGCGTCGAAGCCGAGGCTGCGGTGGAAGGCGATCGAGCCCTCGTTGGTGACCGAGGTGATGGCCTTGAGGCGGACCGCTCCCTGACCGCGGGCGGCTTCGGTGAACGCCTCGTAGAGGGTACGGCCGAGGCCGGTGCCGCGGGTGTCGTCGCGGGTGGCGATCAGGTGGACGTAGCCGGTGTGGTCGGGGGTGACGAATCCGAAGAGGTAGCCGCGGATGCCGTCCTCGGCTCTGGCGACCAGACAGGTGGCCCCGAACTCCCGCACCAGCGCCGGAAGATGGAGGGAGCGCAGGTCGCGCTCGCCCCAGTAGCGGGTGTGGTCCGCCAGGACCTGGTGGAGGTCGCTGACATCGGCGAGGTCGATTCGGACGGCCATGGCGTCGATCATGGCACGGTGTCGGAGGCGTTCCGGTAGCGGTCGGCCGTACGACGAGCCGTCTCCGCCGACTCCCTGCGGACGTCGGCCGGATGTGCGGCGAGCCCTGCCGTCGACGGACGTATCGTGACAGGGAGTTGGTCCAAGCTTGCCTTCGTCGTCCGCAAAGCCCCGATCAGCAAGGAGACAGCACATGGTCACCGGATACGTCATCGGCGAGAGTCTTCGGGTCGGCGCGGTGTTCGAGCCGCGCGGGCTGCGGTTGCGGAAGGTCAGCAGGGTCGAGATCGGTGGGGCGAGCGACGCGCAGCCGCCGGTGTGGACGCTCGTCGAGTGGGAGGCCGACGGCGAGGACGTCGGTGCCCTGGCGGAGGCGCTCGCCGAGGCGTTGGAGCCGGAGCTCGGCTGGTACGCCGATTTCACCGCCGGGAACGAGCGCGTGGTCGTCTTCGCGGGGAAGGTGTTCCGCTATCGGCGCGGCGACGAGGCGGGCCGCGCCGAAGCGGTGGCGTACGGGCGGTCGGTCGGGACGCCCGGGCATCAGCTCGACTGGGAGGAGTGACCTCGCCTCACGACGCGACCCGCTGCTCGTCCTGGACGTCGTCCGGGTGGGCGAGGCCGAGGTGGTGGCGTAGGGTCGGGCCCTCGTACTCGGTGCGGAAGACGCCCTGTTCCTGCAGGAGCGGGACGACCTTGTCGGCGAAGGCGTCGAGTCCGGTCGGGGTGATGTGCGGGACGAGGATGAAGCCGTCGCTCGCGTCGGCCTGCACATACTCGTTGATCGTGCGGGCGATCGTCTCCGGTGAGCCGATGAAGTTCTGCCGGTTGCCGGTGTTGATGACCAGGTCGCGGATGGACCACTTGTTGGCGGCGGCCAGTTCGCGCCACTCGCGGGCGGTGGCCAGCGGGTCCCGGTACATGCGGACCTGGGCACGCCCCTTGGAGATGTGGTTGTCGCTGACGTCCGGGTCGATGTCGGGGAGCGGCCCTTCGGGGTCGTACGACGACAGGTCCCGGTTCCAGACGAACTCCAGGTGCTTCAGCGCGGTGGCACCGCTGACCTGCTGGCGCCTGACGGTCCGCGCCAGTTCCTCGGCCTCCGCGTCGGTGTCCGCGAGGGCGAAGGAGGCGGCGGGCAGAATCAGCAACTGGTCATGACGGCGGCCGTACTTGGCGAGGCGGTTCTTGACGTCGGTGTAGAAGGCCCGGCCCTCCTTGAGGGTGGCGTACCGGCTGAAGATCGCGTCGGCGGACGAGGCTGCGAACTCGCGGCCCTCCTCGGAGTCGCCGGCCTGGAAGACGACCGGGCGGCCCTGCGGGGAGCGCGGGACGTTGAACTGACCGTGGATGTCGAAGTGCCGGCCGGTGTGCACGAAGGAGCCGGCCTTCGCGTCCCGCAGGAAAACGCCCGACTCCTGATCGGCGAGGATCTCGTCGCCGTGCCAGGAGTCGAAGAGCTCCTGGGTGGTGGCGAGGAACTCCTTGGCGCGGGAGTAGCGCTCCTCCTGGGGCAGGAAGCCGCCACGGCGGAAGTTCTCGCCGGTGAAGGCGTCCCAGGAGGTGACGACGTTCCACGCGGAGCGGCCGCCGGAGAGGTGGTCGAGGCTGGCGAACTGGCGGGCCACCTCGTAGGGCTCGTTGAACGTGGAGTTGATGGTGCCGGTCAGACCGAGGTGCTCGGTGACGGCGGCCAGCGCGGCGAGGACGGTGAAGGTGTCGGGGCGGCCGACGACGTCCAAGTCGTAGATCTTGCCGCCCTGTTCCCGCAGCCGCAGGCCCTCGGCGAGGAACAGGAAGTCGAACTTGGCGCGTTCGGCGGTCTTCGCGAAGTGCGCGAAGGAGCTGAACTCGATGTGGCTGCCGGCCTCGGGGTCGCTCCACACGGTGGTGTTGTTGACGCCCGGGAAGTGCGCGGCCAGATGGATCTGCTTCTGCGGCTTGCTCATGTCGGTGCGGTCCTTCCGGCTCAGGCGGTGGCGTAGCGGTTGGCGGGGCGGGCGAGGCCCAGCAGGCCGCGCAGGCTGTCGGCCTCGTAGCCGGTGCGGAAGGTGCCCCGGCGCTGGAGTTCGGGGACCAGACCGCGGGTGATCGCCGGGAGGTCGTGGCCGAGGACGGCGGGCCGCAGCCGGAAGCCGGTGAGGCCGGCTTCCTGGAACTCACCGAGCAGGTCCGCGAGTTGGGAAGGGCTGCCGGTGAAGATGCGGGCGTCGCTCCGGTACGGCTCGCCCGCGAGCGTGTCGAGGCGGTCCCGGCGGGCGGCGGCCGCGGCGGGGTCGTCGTCGAGGAAGACGACCAAGTCGCCGAAGACATGAAGGAGTTCGTCGCCCCGCCCGGCGGTCTCCTGCTCGGCGCGGATCTCGGCGACGATCGCGCGGGCCTGGCCGGCGTCGTGCGGGGTGACGTAGCCGACGTCGGCCTGGCGGGCGATGAGCCGGTAGGGGACCGTCTGATGGCCGAGGGCGGTGACGAGCGGCTGGCCCTGCGGTGGGCGGGGTGTGATGGAGGGGCCCTTGACGCTGAAGTGCTTCCCCTCGAAGTCGATGTAGTGCAGCTTGTCCCGGTCGATGAAGCGGCCGGTGGCGGCGTCGCGGATCTCGGCGTCGTCCTCCCAGCTGTCCCAGAGCCGGCGCACGGCCTCCACGTAGTCGGCGGCCTCGTCGAAGAGGTCGGTCACCACCGGGCTGTCATATCCCTCGATCGGGGGGATCGTACGGCGGCCGAAGTGCGCTGCTTCGCCCGGGCGCGCGGTGATCTGGACCCGCAGGCCCGCGCGGCCGGTGCTGACGTAGTCCAGGGTCGCGACGGCCTTGGAGATGTGGAACGGCTCCGTGTGGGTGACCACCGCGGTCGGGACCAGGCCTATGTGCCGGGTGAGCGGGGCGATGCGCGAGGCGATCAGGACGGCGTCGAGCCGGCCGCGTACCTGGTCGGTGCGCTCGTCGGGGTCGAGGAAGTGAGAGGACTGCGGGCCGAGGCCGTCCTCGATGGTGACGAAGTCGAGCAGGCCGCGCTCGGCCTCGGCGACCAGGTCGGCCCAGTATCCGGCGGTGAACAGATCACGGGGCCGGGCCACCGGCTCACGCCAGGAGGCGGGGTGCCAGCCGGTGCCGTCCAGGGCGACGGCGAGATGCAGTGGGGAGGGCGAAGGGGACACAGGTGGGTGCCTTCCTGGGAATCCGTACGAGAGCGCCGGCCCGCGGGTGGGCAGGGCACGGCGGCTGGGGCGGCTGACGGGTCAGGAACAACAGAGCGCGGTGGAGACGCGCAGGAGATCGATGTGGGCCCGTGAGTGGAGGTGGGCGGAGCGGAGGGTGCTGATCACGCCCGTCACCTCCTGCTTCTGGGCGCGCGACGGCGCCCGGCGGATCTCGTCGTGAGTCACAACACCGCACCCTGGTGGGATGTTCCTGGGCTGCGGACCAGGAGGACGGGCGAGCGGCGGCGCAGGGTGAAACCGATCGACTCGTAGAGCCGGATCGCGTTGACGTTGTCCGCCGCGGCGTGCAGGAACGGGATGTCGCCGCGCTCCCGGATGCCGGCGGCGACCGCGCGGACCAGGCGGGTGGCGAGGCCCCGGCCCCGGTACGCGGGGTCGGTGCAGACCGCGCTGATCTCGGTCCAGCCGGGCGGCCGTATCCGCTCTCCGGCCAGGGCGATCAGCCGTCCCCGGTCGCGGATGCCGAGGTAGGCGCCGAGTGCGATGGTCCGCTTGAGGAAGGGTCCCGGCCTGGTGCGGGCGACCAGGTCCAGGATCTCGGGTACGTCGTCGGGGCCCAGCCGTACCGCTTCGGGGGCAGTTTCGGCGCGCAGCGCGGTGTCGACGAGCTGGACGCCTACTCCCCCGCCGACGACCTCCCAGCCGTCCGGGACCGTCTCAACGGGCTTGATCCGTACGGTGGTTCCGGGCCCGACGAGCGTGAGCAGGTCGGCCCACGCGGCCGGGTCGCGGGGATCGGCGAGGGCGGCGAAGGCGTAGACGTCGTCCGGGTAGCGGGCGGCGCGGCCGACGCGTTCGGCGAGGTGGGCGTGCGGGCCGTCTAGGGCGGCCCATACGGCGTTGTCGAGAACGGAGGTGTCGTGCGCGGAGGGCGCGATGGTGGCGGCGGGTCTCAGGGAGGCTCCGCCTGCGCGGAGGTCGGTCTGCTGGGCCACGGAGGCGGAGTCCTTTCCTACCGGGTTCGCCGAGGACGGGTCAGGAGTTGTCGAGCGGCAGACCGGGCGGGTTGACCTCCGCCTTCGAGACGGCGTCGTTGGAGAGGTTCCACGCGGCGAGCCACTTGGCGTACTGGCCGTTGTCGATCAGGTAGTTGATCGCGTCGGCGAGGGGCTTGGCGAGGCCGCTGCCCTTCTTCGCGGTCGCGGCGATCAGGCCCTGGAGCGTCTCGCCGGCACCGGAGTACTGGCCCGCGATGCGGGTCGCGTTGGGCGTGCTCGCGGTCTGGGTGACGTGGTAGGAGGAGTTGGGGCTGGGGCCCAGGTAGGCGTCGATCTTGCCGCTGGCGAGGGCCAGGTAGACGCTGGGAGTGTCCTGGAAGTACTTGATGGTGAGCTTCTTGCCCTCCTTCTTCAGCTTGGCCTGCCACTCCAGCAGGATCCGCTCCTGGTTGGTGCCGGCGCCGACCGAGACGGTCTTGCCGGCAAGGGCCTCGTAGTCGCCGTCGAAGCTCCACTTCGAGGTCTTGGGCGTCTCGAAGGCGAGGTCGTCCTTGCGGTAGGAGGCGAACTCGTACTTCTGCTTGCGCTCCTCGGTGTCGGTGATGTTGGAGAAGCCGACGTTCACCTTGCCGCTGTCGATACCGACGAAGAGGTTCTCCCAGGTGAACCGCTTGACCTCGGGCTCCAGGCCGAGGACGGCGGCGACCAGGCGGGCCAGGTCGGTCTCGGAGCCGGTGAGGGTCTTCTGGTCGCTGCCCACGAAGCCCAGCGGCGGGGAGCCGGAGGGGAGGGTGCCGGAGCCGATGACGAGCTTGCCGCTCTTCTTGACGGCGTCGGGCAGTTCGGCGCTGAGGGACTTCACCTCGGCGACCTTGAGCGTGGTCTCCTTGGCGGCGCCGTTGGACAACCGGCCCACGGTGACCGTGCCGGCGCTGTCGGTCGTCCTGGTGGCGGCGTCGCTGTCACCGCCGCAGGCCGCGAGCCCGCCTGCGAGGCCGGCGACGGTGGTCGCCGCGGCGATGCCGCGTGTCAGGCTGCGTCGGGACGGGTGAAAAGGCATGGCTGTCCTTAAGAGTTGGGAGAAACAGGAGTGGGGAGAGAGGGTTTCAGAGGACCTTGCTCAGGAAGTCCCGAGTCCGCTCGTTGCGCGGCCGGTCGAGGACCTCGGAGGGCGGGCCCTGCTCGACGATGCGTCCGCCGTCGATGAAGACGACCCGATCGGCGATCTCGCGGGCGAAGCCGATCTCGTGGGTGACGATGACGAGCGTGGTGCCGCTGGTCGCCAGGTCCTTGATGACGGCGAGCACTTCACCGACGAGTTCGGGATCGAGGGCGGAGGTCGGCTCGTCGAAGAGGATGACGCCCGGGCGCAGGGCGAGGGCGCGGGCGATGGCAACGCGCTGCTGCTGCCCACCCGACAACTGCCGAGGGTAGGCACCGGTCTTGTCGGCCAGGCCGACCCGGCCGAGGAGTTCGCGGGCCAGTTCCTGCGCCTGCGTCCTGGTGAGCTGTCCGGTCGCCACCGGGGCGGCGGCCACATTGTCGAGGACGGTCAGGTGCGGGAAGAGATTGAAGTTCTGGAAGACGAACCCGATGCGGCTGCGCTGGGTCAGGATGGCGCGCTCGCTGAGCTCCTTCAGCCGGTCGCCCTGCCGGCGGACGCCGATCAGCTCGTCGTTGACGCTGACATGGCCGATCTCCGGCTTCTCCAGGTGGTTGATGACCCGCAGCAGGGTGGACTTCCCGGAGCCGGACGGGCCGAGGATCACGGTGACCTCGCCGGGCCGCACGGTCAGGTCGACGCCGTCCAGGACCCGGTGGGTGCCGTACCACTTGTGCACGCCGTGCACTTCGAGCGCGACGGGGGTGATGTCGGTGACGGTCATATCGCGGTCTCCCTGCGGACACGCGCCCTGAGGTCGGTGAGACCGGCGCGCAGTTTCTGGAGCGGGGTCGGCGGCAGGGAGCGGGTGGCGCCCCGGGCGTAGTACCGCTCGACGTAGAACTGGACGACGGACACGGCGCTGGTGAGGATCAGGTACCAGACGGTGGCGACCAGGAGCAGCGGCACGATGTCTCCGGGGTAGGTGGAGCCCATGGACTGCACGGTGCCGAACAGGTCGAGCAGGGAGACGTAGAAGACCAGCGAGGTGCTCTTGATGAGGCCGATGAGCTGGTTGACGTAGTTCGGGGTGATCGAGCGCAGCGCCTGCGGGAAGACGATCTTCCGGAACTGGTAGCCCTTCGGCAGACCGAGTGCCGAGGCCGCTTCGTGCTGGCCCTGGTCGACGGAGAGGATGCCGCCACGGACGACCTCCGCGGCGTAGGCGGCCTCGTTGAGGCTGAGGCCGATGACCGCGATGACCATGTCGGTGGCGAGCCGGGACTCGTCGAAGGAGAAGAAGGCCGGCCCGAAGGGGACGCCGACGCTGAGCGTCTTGTACAGGGCGCTGAAGTTGTAGAGGAACAGCAGGAGGACGATCAGGGGAATGGAGCGCAGGGCCCACACATAGGTCCAGCTCACTGCCCGCAGTACCGGGCTCTTCGAGAGCCGGGCCAGGGCGAGCAGAATGCCGCCGAGGAGGCCCAGCACCGCGCTGTAGGCGGTGACTTCGAGGGTGATCAACAGCCCGTCGAGGACGGTCGGCCGCAGGAACCAGTAGCCGAACCGGTCCCACTGGTAGAACGGGTTGGTCACCAGGCCGTGGACGAACTGGGCCGCCAGAACCAGGACGACGGCGGTGGCGATCCAGCGGCCCGGTCGCCTCAGCGGCAGAACTCTCTGCGCCGAGAGGGGCTTTGACGGGGCGTCGGGCTGCGGCGGTGCCTCGGTGACGGACACGGCGGCACCTGGGGGTTCACTCATGAGGGGGCTCCGGCGGAGTCGGGTTTCCCCTGTGCACGGCCAACACGGCGTACTACGACGGCAGTACGTGACGCTCGGGCACCGGGGGCTGGGCGGACGACGGCACACCGCGAACGCGGCGTTCGTCAGAAACGCGGGGGCTGGGAAGGAAGGTCAGCCCCGACAGCGGGCACGGCCCGGTGCGGTACACAGTGCGCTGCTCACGCGGAGCAGATCGACGCTCCGGTCGGCCACGAGCACGTTCGTGTACGGCTGTACGCAGCCCGGGGAGCGGCGCGTGGCCGTCCTGGAGACTGCGTACATGTCCGTCACCGTGCTCTTCCGGCCCCTGGGGCCACTCGCGCTTACCGAAACGTCATCCGGTCCGGTCGTCACCTGGGGCACCCCACCGCGGAGCGAGGGTTGCCGGTCAGCAAGCCAGGGCTTGTCGCTGACACTCATGACCGTTCTGGGCCGTAGTTAAGACAATTGCCCGAACGAATGTCAATCCGGGTCCATCAGGTGGAACCCTCAGGACGAGCGGGCGGCGTACGAGGCCCAGTCCAGGATCTGTACGGCGGCCCCGGCGGCCTCCAGGCCCTGGCAGTGGGCGTGGTGCCGGCGGGCGATGCCGTCGAGGTCGAGGTGGGTACCGAAGGCCGGGTGGGCGGTCAGACGGCGGGCGTAGGCCCACAGCGTGGGATGGTCGGCGATGCGCTGGACTGCGGCGGCGTCGAGGTGGTGGCGGTGCACGGTGTCGAGTTGCACCAGCGTGGCCCACAACTCGACATCAGCGGCGGTGACATGATCCCGGATCAGGTACTCGCGGTCCACCAGCCATTGATCCAACGAGCCCAAGGAGTCCAGTAGTTGTTCCAGGGCGGCGACACGGCTCACGTCGTCACCGCCCGCCGACCCGGCCTGCTGCGCGGACTGCGCGATCCCCCTGCTCATCCGCTCCACGGCCTCGGTCTCCGACTCCGCTCCGCACGGGTAGAGCGCCGGACGCCCGCCGCCGAAGTGCCGGGCCAGGTCGCGGGTGATGTCGGTGGCGTGGGTGCTGACGATCCGTCCCGACCAGTCGTCGCTGAGCACGGGTGCGACGGCCGCGCCGGTGTACCGGTGCGCGCTGGCCTCGTACAGCGGGCGCAGCGCGGAATGCCCGCCGTCGGGACAGTCCGGGACCGGGTCCAGGAGGGTCACGGGACAGATGTCGTCGAGGCCGAGCAGGCTGTGCACGACGGCGATGCGCAGACCGTCCGCGCAGGCGGCGGCCAGGTGCAGCCGGTAGCGGCGCGGCACGGCGTAGTGGCCGCTGCGCGCGTCCTGTCCGATGCGGCCCCGGAAGGCGGGCGCGGGTCGGTCGGTCGTGTGGGCGGCCAGTGGTGTGACGGTCATGACTCTCCCCGGGAGCGGGCGCGGACGTGCGCGCGGCGGAAGCGACGTCGAGCAGGCGGGAATGGGGCGGCGGCAAGGCCGTGGGGGCAAGGCTCACCCGTGTGCGCCGGACGGGGTCGGCCGGAAAGGCACAGTCGGCGCGGGAAGGGCGGCGGCTCAGCCCCGGGGTCCGATCGCGCTGCAGACACGCAGCAGATCGATGTGGCGGCGCGAGGTCAGAAGAGGCGAACGGACCACTCGGACGGTGACCGGTTCAAGGCGCCTCATGTTTCCCTACCTGTTCACTAGGATTCCTTCAGTGAGTGTCGATCCGACCGGGAACCACGTCAAGGGGGCCGTCCCGCATCGCGGACGGCCCGATGGACGTTTCCGGTGGGTCAGCGGAGATGAGCGGTGTCGACGGTCGTGTATCCGGTGGCCGTGGCGGTCACCAGGATGTACCCGGGGTTGCCGTTGCGGTCGACGTAGCAGGTGAGGTATCGGGCGCCGACCACGGTCTGGCGCACGGGATGTTCGGCCACCGCCCGGCGGCAGTCGGCCCCGGTGGGAAGCTCGGTGGAACTCCAGGGGGCCAGTTTGCCGTTGCTCGCGACCAGGTACCCGCCCGAGACGTAGATGGCGTCGGTGGTCGTGCCCGCCGGCACGGGCGGGGTGCGGGTGAAGTCGTAACCGGTCGGCGTTGCCCCGGTGTCCGTCATGCGGAACCCACGGACCAGCGTCGTCGAGACGGAGGGCTGCGGGCCGGACAGCGCGGCGTTGGTCGCGAGACCGCCTCCCCCGATGATCGTCACCGCCGCCACGCCGGCGATCACGGGATGGGCGGAGGCCATGCCGAGCACCGGTCCGATCACGGGGATCGAGAACCTCAGGTGGGTGTTCTTCTGCGTGACCGTGGAGTGGTCGCCCGCGGTCACGGTCGCCGTGGGCGCGTAGTCCCGTGAACGGCGGTGCGTGGGTTTCTGCGGCGGCAGGTAGGTGTTGTGCTGTGTGTTGCCGTCGCCGGCCTGGACGCCGTTGGTCCGGCTGTTCCTCGTCATCGTGGTGCTTTCTGCGGCCCGTGGGTGTCGGTCGGGCACCTAACCGAACGTGTTGTGCTGGGTGTTGCCGTCGCCGACCTGCACGCCTCGGGCCTCCCGCAGATCGACCCGGTACCTCGCGCGCGGGCCCGCGTCCGGGTCGATCAGGGCCAACAGCCGCTGGGCGTGCTCCATCACCTCGGCGTCGACGGCACCGGCCATGACGAGATCGTGGGCGAGCCCTTCGGCCGACCCGCTCGGCCGGCGTTCCAGCAGCTCGATGCGCTCCAGGGCCCCGGGCCTGCCCGTGAGCCGCCGGACGAGGGCCTGCTTCAGCGCGGCGTAGCTGTCGGAGACCGCGGATGAGGCGGCACCGCTCAGACCGGCGCCCACCCCCGCGGTCAGGGCCTGCGCCACCAGTGTCCCCGGATCCATTCACGCACCTCCGCACGGCTTCCCCGGCGTCACACGGCGACGATCACCGGTGTGACAACACGAGGAAGCTATCGGCGGGTTGTCCGGGTCTTCGGGTCTTGACAGGAGTCGACGGATATCGCGTGTTCGGCGGCGGGACACCGCCGTTGTCCGGCCGTTCGATGCCAGGCGATGTCGATTCGGCGGCCGGGCGATGCGGTTCAGCGCAGGTCTGCGCCGGCCGGGCGGTCGTCGACGTCGTGGGTGCCGTCCGTGCCGTGAGTGCCGTCCGTGTCGTGGGTGAGGCCCGTGCCGTGAGTGCCGTCCGTGCCGTGAGTGCCGTCCGTGTCGTGGGTGCCGTCCGTGTCGTGGGTGTCGCCCGTGTCGTCGGCGTCGTCGATGTCGTCGGTGAGGAAGCCTCCCGACTGGTGCTGCCACAGCTTGGCGTAGGCGCCGTCCGAGGCGAGGAGTTCCTGGTGGGTGCCCTGCTCGACGATCCGGCCCCGGTCCAGGACGACGAGCCGGTCCATGCCGGCGACCGTGCTCAGCCGGTGCGCGACCACGAGCGCGGTGCGTCCCTCCATCAGCCGCCACAGGGCTTCCTGGACGAGGATCTCGCTCTCGGAGTCCAGCGCGCTGGTCGCCTCGTCGAGCAGCAGGATGGGGGCGTCACGCAGGATCGCCCGGGCCAGCGCGACGCGTTGGCGCTGGCCGCCGGAGAGCTTGACGCCGCGTTCGCCGACCATGGTGTCGAAGCCGTCCGGCAGCGCGTCGGCGAACTCCGTGACGTGCGCCGCCCGGGCCGCGCGGCGGATCTCGGCGTCGGTGGCGTCCGGCCGGGCGAAGGCGATGTTGTCCCGCAGCGTGCGGTGGAACATCGCCGGGTCCTGCGGCACATAGGCGATCAGACCGCGCAGGTCGGCCTGGCGCATCCGGCTGATGTCCTGACCGCCGACCAGGATCCGGCCCGCGTCGATGTCCATCATCCGCAGCAGCAGCCGCGTCAGCGTGGTCTTGCCGCCGCCGGACCGGCCGACGAGACCGATCTTCGTCCCGCTGGAGACGGCCAGGTCAAGGCCCTCGAAAAGCGGTTTCCCTCCCCCGTGGGCGAAGGTCACCTGCTCGAAGCGGACGTCGGCGGGTCCCGGCCGCACGGGCTGAGGCGACACCGGGTCGAGCACGGTCGGCGGCACCAGCAGCAACTCGGTGAACTGCGCGGCCTCCGTCATCGAGCTCTCCAGACGACGGTAGATCTGGTTGAACTCGAACATGATCTTCGTCGCGTTGGTGTAGTACGTGAAGGCGACCACCACCTCCTCCACCCCGTGCCTGCCCCCGCCGAGCGCCACCGCGAGCAGCAGGCCCAGGACGTTGGTCAGCGCCCACATCGGCGCGACCAGCGTGTCGATGCGCAGGTTGCCGTAGTCCCACGACTTCAGCGTGAGCCGGCGCGAGTGGGCGACGCGCCTGCGGTGCTCGGCGGCCTCGCGCCGCTCGGCGGCGAACGCCCGGACCGTTTCCATGTTCATCAGGCTGTCGGCGACATGCCCCGACACCCGCGCGATCGCCTCCTCGCGCCGGTCGACGAGCGTCTGGCGGCGACGGATGAGCGGCGCGGCGCACAGCGCCGTCAGCGCGATCATCGCCAACAGCCCGACGACGAGCAGCGGTTCGTAGCGCCACAGCACGACAGCACCGAACAGCAGCGGTACGAGGCTGCCCACGACGTTGAAGGTGAGGGTGTCGGCGAACTCCTCGAAGCGAGAGGCGAAGCTCAGCACCCGCTTGGTCAGCGCTCCGGCGAAGTTGTCGTGGAAGAACGCGGCGTCCTTGGCGAACAGTTCGTCCATGCCGATCACGTACAGGTGCTCGATGCCGAGCGCGTCGACGCGGTTGAGGCAGTGCAGCCCGATACGCCAGGCGCCCTCCGCCAGCAGCATGACACCGGCGAAGCCGAGGACGTACGGCAGCGTCGCGCCGACGCCGATGCCGGGGTCGCCGGAGATACGGCCGACGAGCTTGGCGACGAGCAGCGGCGCGATGTAGTTCAGACCGATGTTGCCCAGCGCCGGCAGCAGAACCGCGGGCGCGGTGAGGCGACGGAGCCGGGCCAGCTCCTGTCCGTAGTAGCGAAGCGCGAGGAGCACGGAGCCCCTGCGCGGCGTGGCCACGCGTGCTTCGGTTAATCCCATTCCGATCCTGGGGTCGCTGGTTCGTGCAGGCCAGGGAAGGGGAGTGTCCCGCGACGGTCCCACCGGCGTCCAAGCGTTTTCCGGGCGGACAACGGGCGCGGATGCCATCTGTCCATCCCTGACACCGCGAGAAGGGTTCAGCCCATGAACTTCAGGATGCAGCCGACCTCCCAGGTCGACGAGACGGCCACCATCGGTGACGGGACGACGGTCTGGGAGCTGGCCCAGATCCGGGAGGACGCCCGGCTGGGCAGCGGGTGCGTGGTGGGCCGGGGGGCCTATGTCGGCCCGGGGGTGCGGATCGGCGACAACGTGAAGCTCCAGAACTACGCGCTGGTCTATGAACCCGCGGTCCTGGGTGACGGGGTGTTCGTCGGCCCGGCGGCCGTCCTCACCAACGACTGCTTCCCCCGTGCGGTGGACCCGAAGGGCCGGCCGAAGCGCGGCGGCGACTGGGAGGCCGTGGCGGTGGAGGTGGCCGAGGGGGCGTCGCTGGGGGCCCGTTCGGTGTGTGTGGCGCCGGTGCGCGTCGGCCGGTGGGCGCTGGTCGCGGCGGGCGCCGTGGTGACCGAGGACGTACCGGACTTCGCGTTGGTGGCCGGAGTCCCCGCGCGCCGGATCGGCTGGGTCGGCCGGGCCGGCGTCCGGCTGGTCGGACGGGACGGCGAGCCGGGCGGCTGGGAGTGCCCGGAGTCCGGTGCGCTGTACGACGAGACGGACGGCCGGCTCGTCGAGCGCGCATGACGCCTGACGACGGCCGCCGCGGTGGCGGTGCCGCCGATGTGACCGACCGGCCACGGCTGCCTGCGGCGTCGGATAACGTGTCGACCGTGATCACGGGCGGGATCGAGGGCAAGGTGGCGCGTCGACAGCGAGCGCGCGGTCACTCGCTCCGCCGACGCGGTCAGCGTCCTGTCGCCCTCCCGCAGCGACGGCAGGGCGGCGAGGTGGTCGCGTGACCGGCCGGCCGGCGCCCGCGGTGCTGCCCCCGTCGCTGCGTGCGCGGCTCGGGCTGATCGCGGCCCTCGCCGCGCTGGTGGTCGTCGTCGTCGCGGTCATGTACGCCGGCCACAGCCAGTCCGGCAGGGTGGACAGGTGGATCATCCCGCCGACGGCGGACAGCGTGGGGCCGCCGTGGCGGTACGTCGCCCTGACCCTGGACTTCCTGGGGGAACCCGCGGGATCCGCGATGGTGATCGTGGCCGCCGTGACGGGCTGCCTGCTGCTTCGGCGTCCTCGCGCGGCCGTACTCGTGGTCGCCGGCGCCGGCCTCGCCGTGGGAACGGCGACGCTGCTCAAGCACGTGGTGGGACGCACCATCCACGGCCCGGGCAACCTGTCCTACCCGAGCGGACACACCGCCTTCCTCACCGCGCTCGCCTTCGTCGCGGCGCTGCTCGCGACCGAACGGCTCGGCCTCGGCCGTACGGCAGGCACGACACTCGTGCTCGCCGCGGCGCTGGTCGCCGGCGCCGCGATGGGATGGGCGGAGGTCGCCCTGGGCGCGCACTACCCGACCGACGCCCTCGGCGGCTGGTGCACCGCGCTCGCGGTGGTACCGGCGACCGCCTGGCTCATCGACCGGATCGCCGACCGGCCGGCCGACGCCGGTCCACGGGCGCGCCGCTGACGTCCGTTCACGCCAAGCGGCGGAACACCGGCTTCACCGGTCGTCCGGCCAGCCAGGGGGTGGGGTCGGCGGAGTCCAGCGCCTTCCGGTACACCGCGCACGCCTGTGCCACGACCTCGACGGTGCGGTCGATGTCGGCGTCGCTGAGCGCGCTGCTCACCACGAACGACGGCGCCAGCACCCCGCCCGCGAGGAGCCGGCGCAGGAACAGCGTGCGGTACTCCTGCGAGGGCTGCAGGTTCTCGTCGAGGGTGGCGAAGACCAGGTTGCTGGCCCGGCCCCGGACGACGACGTGATCGCCGACGCCCATGCCGGCCGCCGCGTCACGGACACCGGCTGCGAGCCGCTCGCCGAGGGCGTGCAACCGCGCGGTGACGCCCTCCTCGACGTAGGTGGCCTGCACGGCCATCGCGGCCGCCAGGGAGTGTGTCTCCGCGCCGTGCGTGGTCGACAGCAGGAACACCCGGTCGCCGGAGTGACGCAGTCCGCCCGGTTCCATCACTTCGCGCCGCCCGGCCAGCGCCGAGACGGCGAACCCGTTGCCCAGCGCCTTGCCGAAGGTGGAGAGGTCGGGGACCACGCCGTACAGGCCCTGGGCGCCCGCCTCGGACCAGCGGAAGCCGCTGATCATCTCGTCGAAGATCAGTAGGCAGCCGTGCCGGTCGGCCAGTTCGCGCAGGCCCGCGAGGTATCCGGGCGGCGGCTCGTTGTGGCCTGCGGGTTCGAGGATCAGGCAGGCGACCTCGTCCTGGTACCGCGTCAGCAGCGCCTCCGTGGCGGCCAGGTCTCCGTAGGGGAACCCGACGGTGAGCTCGGTGATCGCCGCCGGAATGCCGGCGGACATCGGCGTGGTGCCGATGAACCAGTCGTCGACGGAGAAGAACGGATGGTCGCCGCAGATGGCCACCCGCGGGCGCCCGGTGACGGCGCGGGCGAGGCGTACCGCGGCGGTGGTGACGTCGGAGCCGTTCTTCGCGAACTTCACCATGTCGGCGGTCGGTACCGTGGCCAGGAAGCGTTCCGCGGCCTCGAGCTCCACGATGGAGGGGCGGACGAAGTTGCTGCCGCGGTCGAGTTCCCGCCGCACCGCCTCGGTCACGCGGGGGTGGGCGTGGCCGAGGCTGACCGACCGCAGGCCGGACCCGTACTCGATGTAGCGGTTGTCGTCGATGTCCCACACGTGGGCACCGCGGCCGTGGCTGATGACCGGGGCCAGGTTCTCGGGGTACTGGTCGTCGCCCTTGGCGTAGGTGTGCGCGCCGCCGGGGATCAGGGCGTGCAGCCGTTCGTTGGCCGCACGCGACCGGGGCAGTTGGAAGTCTTCGCTGTGCAAGCCGACTTCACCCTTCTATGTGCTTGAGGATTTCGGCGAGGCTCGGTGCCTCCCGGTCCCGCTGGGACATCGATGTGGCCGGCAGTGGCCAGGGGATGGCGAGGTCCGGGTCGTCGAAGGCGATCGTCACGTCCTCGGCCGGATCGTGCGGACGGTCGATACGGTACGAGGTGTCGGCGGTCTCGGTAAGCGCCTGGAAGCCGTGCGCGCACCCCGCCGGGATGTACACGGTCTTCTGCGTCTCGCCGGACAGCTCGAAGAAGGCCCGGCCCAGGTAGGTGGGCGACTTCGGCCGCAGGTCCACGACGACGTCGAAGATCTGCCCGTACGAGCACCGCACCAGCTTGGCCTCGCCGGCGCCGGAACGCAGGTGCAGGCCGCGCAGCACGCCCCGGACCGACCGGGACAGGCTGTCCTGGACGAAGGCGTGCGGGTCGAGACCCACCGAGCGGACCACGTCGACGTCGAAGGTGCGGCAGAAGAAGCCGCGTTCGTCGGCGTACGGCGTCGGCTCGAAGAGGAACGCGCCGGCGATCTCGGGGACTTCGGTCGCTTTCATGGAGCCTTCCGCGGGGCGTGGGTGTTCGCGGGGAACAAGGTCGTGGTCAGGGCGGTGAACTGCTGGGCGAGTTGCTGTGCGACGACCTCGTTTCGCCCGGACAGGGTCTGCCGTAGGTCAGCCGAGTGCTTCTCCAGGTCCCGGAACTGCTCGAGCAGCCGGTCGGCGTCGACCTCGCGTGCCGGGTGGCAGTACGCGCCGAGGCCCATCCGGTCCATGAGCGCGTTGCTCTTCGCCGCGTAGCAGACGGCGAGCACGGGTGTTCCGGTCCGCAGCGCGCAGATCAGGTTGTGGTAGCGGACGGCCACCACCGTGTCGGCGGCCGCCATCTCCTTCATCAGGTCGGCCAGGGAGGCCTGTTCGGCCGCGGTGACCAGCGGTGAGTCGACGGCGTCGAGGATCGCGGCGACCACCGACAGATCGCACTGGTCGCCCGTGAGCAGCCGGACCGGCCTGCCCTCCTCGACCAGTGCGCGGACGAACCGGATCGTCCCGTCGAGGTAGCGCCGGTATATCTCCTCGGCCCGGGCGCGGTCGTCGTTGCTGCCATGGAAGTCCATGACACCGACGCAGACCGGGCCCGGCGAACCCGAGGGCGCGCTCGCCCGGGGCGCGGGCAGCGAGAACGCGAGGTCCGGGTAGACCTCGTCGCGCGCGGTGTCCACGCCCATCGCCCGCATCGCGTCACGGGACTGGGTGTCCCGGTACGACCGGTACGTGGCCAGCCGCGCCGACCAGCGCATCAGGGCCCGGGTCGGCCGGTTGCCGATCTCGGCGGCGCCTACGCTGACCAGCGCGACCCGGGTGCGCAGCAGCCGGCCGCTCGCGCAGAGCAGGAACAGCGAGTACGGGAAGCCCCACGGCCGCAGCGGCAGCGTGGCCTCCAGGACGCCCATCCCCGGCACGATCACCACGTCGTGCCGGCGCGCCCAGGCGGCGGTGCGGAACACGTCGACGAGTTTGCCCACGCCCTTGCCCACGATGGCCGCCGCGCGTGACGCGGTCCGGTACTCCCCGCGGTACCAGTGCAGCCGTGTCGCGGGGATCCCGAACCGGGCCGTGACGGTCTCGGCTCCGCCGCACAGCGCGTCCACGACCGCCTCCGGATGCTCGGCGCGGAGGTATCCGAGGACGGCCTCGAGCGATCCGTCGTTGCCGAGGTTGCCGGAGCCGAGCAGGCCGAACACCCCGACGCGCACCGGGGTCTCGTCCGTCGACGTCATGCCCGCCTCCCCTCACGGCCGGCGACCAGGGCGTCGACGGAGACGGTCAGCTTGGCCGGGTCGACCGGGGCGCGGTCCTCGACCCGCTCACCGGCGCCCGGCCGGACCCGGCTGGTCATCCACGCGCCCAGGTGGCGGTAGCACTCACGCCGCTCGGCCGCGGACAGCGGGGCCCGCCGGATCGCCGAGGCGAAGCCCCAGACGTACTCCGCCAGCAGCCGGGGAGTCGGGTGCAGCAGGCCTGCCCGACGCGGGTCCAGGTTGACGCACCGGGAGCGCTTGGACGGGTTCGCCCGCTCGGCGCGGGTGGGGTGGTCGCGGCGGAAGTACAGGAGTTCGGGCACCTGGTGGAAGCGCCCGTGCAGGGCGATCTCGGCGACGAACGTGCGGTCCGCGTGGTGGTAGCTGTCCATCGGCTTCACCCGGCGCAGCGCGTCGGCCCGGATCACCCCGTAGAAGTCGTCACCGCCGGGCTCGAACAGCAGGCTGCGGAAGCGCTCCGGTGCGTGCGGCGAGCCGGTGGCGAGCGTGTACTCGTACGGAACCGTCACCTGGCCGTCGGCGTCGATGACCGCCTGGTCGGCGTGCGCGAGGATGACGTCCGGCCGCTCGTCCAGCGCCTCGACGCAGCGCCGCAGCAGATCCCGGGCGTACAGGTCGTCGTGCGAGGCCCACTTGAACAGCTCACCGCGGCACTCGGTGAACACGTAGTTGTGGTTCGGCGTGGCGCCGACGTTGCGGGGGAGCCGGATGTACCGGATGCGGGAGTCCTGCGCGGCGTACTTGCGGCAGATCTCCTCGGTCCCGTCGGTCGAGGCGTTGTCGGAGACGACCAGTTCGAAGTCCGCGTAGGTCTGGCCGAGCAGGGCGTCGAGCGACTCGGCCAGGTACTCCTCGCCGTTGTAGACGGGCAGGCCGATGCTCAGCCGGGGTTGAGCGGTCATGGGGTCCTCACTTCGGGGACGGGGTTGTGGTGGCGCTCGCGCCGGGCGGACCGCAGCTGCAGCCACCACACGGCCGAGCCGCTGACGGTCGCGGCGGCGACACCCCAGGCCGAGCCGACCGTGCCGGCCACGGCCGCCCCGCCGAGCCCGCCGCTGACATAGCAGGCCGAGGCGAACAGCTGGGTGCGCAGGCTGCGCCGGGCCGCGCCGAGCGCGCGCAGCCCGGCCGCCGCGCCGGTGCCGAGGCCGGCGCCCGCGACGCTGAAGGTGATCGGCGCGATGAGCTGCGAGGCGGAGTGCCAGACGTTGCCGAGCGCGAGTTCGCCGAGCCGGTCCGGCATCAGCAGCAGCGCCCCGCCCCAGAGCAGCGCGGCGGCGGCCTGTCCGCCACCAAGGAGCAGGCAGAACTTCCCGAGTCGCTGCGGGGCCTGTCGCAGCACCCGTGCCGCCTCCGGGACAGTGACCAGCGACAGGCCCATCAGCACGGCGAGGAACGGACCCATCAGGAGCTCGGCGCCCCGCACCGCGCCCACGGCGCCGATCCCGACGATCGCGCCGAGCCCGTACGCCCGCAGCTGGCTCGCGCCGCTGAGGCTGACGTTCTCGACCAGGTAGCGGTAGCCGAGATCGCGCTGTTCGCGAAGCCACCCGCGCGCCTCGGTCATCCGGGGCCGGATGCCGGACTGGACGTAGCCGTAGCCCGCCGCCACCGTGGCGGACGCGCCCCAGGCGAGCACGAAAGCGGCCACGCTGCCCATGCGGTCCGCGACGACCATGGCCGGGACGAGCGCGACACCCCACACGACGTCGTTGACGAACGCCTTGCGCCCGGCGCCTGCGGCGAAGAACGAGAACCGCCAGGCGTCCTGCAGCAGCAGCCCCGGCAGCATGACGCCGAGGCAGGCGAACGCGGGCCCCAGCCGGCCGCCGAGAGCGAGTCCGACCGCCAGACACGCGGCACCTATGGCCGTACCGACGCCGAGTGCGGTACCCGTCGACCGGGCCACCGCCCCGCGCCAGGACGCGTCCGGCACACCGCTGAAGCGCACCACGAGCGGGTCGGTGGACAGGCCGCGGGAGACGTTGAGCACCACGCCGTAGGTCACCCAGGCCAGGCTGAACACACCGAACGCGGTCACCCCCAGCGAGCGGGCCACGTAGATGCCCACCGCGAAGTTGGACACGCTGGAGGCCGCCTGGTCGGCCAGTCCCCAGGACAGCCTGCCGACGAGGGCACGCTTGGCGGACCGGGCCGGTGGCGCCGCGGTCTGCGGATTCTCCCCCTCGACGGGCATCGACGTCATGTCTTGATCAGCCCGGCCTCGTGAAGGGCGTCGGCCGCGTCGGCGACGGCGCCGAACGGCAGCCCGGACCGCTCGGCGACGTCCAGCAGACTGTGCTCGCCGTCGGAGAGGTTGAGCACCCAGAGCATGGCCATCTGGGCCTGCTTGGTGTCGCTGCGGCCACCCACCGCGTCGTACAACCCGCGCCGGCCCAGCTGTGGCTCGCCGTAGGGGCTGAGGTTGACGTACTGCCGGTTGCGGTCGAGGACGGCGGACGCCTCGCGGCAGACGGCCAGGGTGTCCGCCATCGACTGAGGGGAGACGAAGTCCAGGTTGTCCGCGGAGGTGTGGTACTCGGGGTAGCCGGCGTACGGGGTCCGGGTGAGGGAACCCACCCCGAGGTTGAACCCGGGCGAGCAGTACTGCCGCTCGTCGTAGCCGTACGGAGTGAACTCGGTGATGTGGTGCGGGCGTTCGGAGGCGGCCAGCACGTGCCGCAGCACCCGGTCGATCTCCGCGTCGCCGCGCCTGCTCTGCTTGTACGTCAGCCGGCCCGGGTCGCCGGCGCAGGCCAGTACGAGCCCGTGCTTGACCCGCTCCACCCGCTCCGCGTTGCGGGCCAGCCAGGTGATCGCCCCGATGGTGCCGGGCGCGAAGATGAACCGGTAGGTGTAGTACGGGTTCTGCTCCGCCAGCGCCCGGGCCAGGAAGGTCGCCACCGCGATGCCGGCCAGGTTGTCGTTGGCCAGCGACGGGTGGCAGACGTGGCAGGAGACGATCACCTCGTCGGCGACCTGCCCGGGCACGACATGCTCGGCGTAGGTGAGGTGACCGTCGGCGAGGGTGGAGTCGATGCGTACCTCGTACTCGCCGTCCGGCATGGCGTCCAGGGTGTCCTGGGCCAGGCAGAACCCCCAGTCCGGCTTGTAGTAGCTGGTGCGGTACGGCACCCAGGCCGGGTGGTCCGGCAGGGTGTGCAGGTGTTCGCGCAGTTCGGCCAGCGGCATGGTCGCCGACACCGGCACGCTGTAGCCGAGCACGTGCAGGCTGGACGCGGCGAAGTCGACGACCCGGTTGCCCGAGGCGTCGGCGACGTACGCGTCCCGGATGTTCCACTCCTGCGGCACCGTCCAGTCGAGCACCTGCGTGCCGGTCGGCACCTCGTGCACCTGCAGCGGGATGTACTCGCCGACGATGTCCAGGGTGGCGCGCACGCCGTCGCCGGTGATGCTCCGGCAGAGCGGGTACAGCCGCTCCACCAGCGCGTACATCTCCTCGCCGATCTGGGTCACGGGCGCCGCCGCAGGGTGTCGTCGACGGTGCCGGCGTCGGAGGCCGCGCGGAGCACGGCGAGGCGGGTGAAGCGCTGGTCGAAGTCCTCCTTGGTCAGCCCGAACTTCTGGTAGGCGTCGGCGAGTTCGAGTGCGCCGCGCTTGACCGACCACTCGATGTCGAAGCCGGGGACGGCGGCGCGGAACCGGGAGAAGTCCACCCGGTAGGAGCGCGGGTCGGCCCCGTTCTCCCCGGTGATCCGCACCTTGGAGCCGGGCACCGCCTCGGCGACCTGCTCGGCGATCTCGGCGACCGTGACGTTGTTGGTCTCGCTGCCGATGTTGAACGCCCGGTCGTGCACCGCTTCGCGCGGCGCGGTCAGCGCGGCCGTGAAGGCCCGTGCGATGTCGGCGGCGTGCACCAGCGGGCGCCACGGGGTGCCGTCGGAGAGCACCAGGACCTCGCCGGACAGGAGGGCGTGGCCCACCAGGTTGTTCAGCACGATGTCGGCGCGCAGCCGGGGCGAGTAGCCGAAGGCGGTGGCGTTGCGCATGAACACCGGGGTGAAGTCGCCGTCGGCCAGTGCGTGCAGGTCGTCCTCCACCCGCACCTTGGACTCCGCGTACGGGGTCACCGGGCGCAACGGGGCGTCCTCGCCGACCAGGTCGTCGCCGCCGGCGGCGCCGTAGACCGAGCAGGTCGACGCGTACAGGAAGCGTCGCACTCCGGCGTCGCGGGCCAGCCGCGCCAGCCGGACGGACGCGTGGTGGTTGATGTCGTAGGTGAGGTCCGGCGCCAGCGATCCCAGCGGGTCGTTGGACAGCGCGGCCAGGTGGATCACGGCGTCCACCCCGGCCACGTGTTCGGCTGTGACGTCGCGGAGGTCCACCCGGGGCCCCGGCGGGTCCGCGGGCTGCTCGCCCAGCACGCAGTCGGCGAACAGGCCGGAGTCGAGGCCGACGACCTCGTGCCCGGCGGCGGTGAGGACAGGGGCCATGACGGTGCCCAGGTATCCCTGGTGTCCGGTCAGTAGTACACGCAAGGTTCAGTCCCCCAGGTTGAGCGTGAGTTTGCCGGCGGCGAACGCCTCGGCGTAGCGGGCGTGGCATTCGATGCCGCGAATCCGTGCGAGGCCGAGGAAGGCCTCGCGGTCGTACCAGGGCCGGTGCCGCTGCGAGGGGTAGTGCTCCTGCAGCAGCCGTACCTTCTGTTCGGCGATCTCCGGCGACAGCGGCTGGTACGCCGTCGGGCGGCCGAGGTCGCCGTCCCACTTGACGATCTCGTAGCCGAGGACCAAGTGGTCGCGGAATGCGGTGGGAATGAGCTTCGCCAGGCCGCGGTGGTCCTGGTGCGCGTCATCGGTACGCGGGGCCAGGATCAGATCCGGGTCGGTCTGCGCGCGCAGTTCCTCGACGGCGGCCTTGGCCTCGTCCCAGTGCACGGGCAGCCGGCCGTCCGGCAGCTTGTGCACGGTCAGCCGCAGGTCGGCGCCCGGGCAGAAGGCGGCGAGCGCGGCCTGCTCCTCCTGCTCGCGCTCGCTGCCACCGCCGGTGAGCACCAGCGCGTCGACGCGGGTACCGGGGTGCGCGAGGCACATCGTCAGCAGTGTGCCGCCGGCGCCGATGGCGATGTCGTCGCAGTGCGCGCCCACCGCGACGATCCGGTCCAGGCGGCCGGCCCCGAGGCGGATCACGCGCCGACCCCGGCGTCGTCCCGCTCCCACACGGCCCACGGCCGGTCGCCCCGGGCGTAGGCCTCGTCGAGCGCGGCCCGCTCCTTCACGGTGTCGGTCGGCTTCCAGAAGCCGCGGTGCTGGTGCGCCACCAGCCGCCCGCTCTTGGCGAGCTGGGCGCATCCGTCGGCGACCAGGTCGCCGTTCTCCGGTATGTGGTCGAAGACCTCCTGGCGGAGCACGAAGTAGCCGCCGTTCTCCCACAACGGCAGTTCACTCACCGCGGTGATGCCGCCGACCAGGCCGTCCTCGCCCAACTCCACGCAGTGGAAGGAGGACTGGGGCGGTACGACCATCATCGACGCACCGGCGTCGCGCTGCGCGAACTTCTCGATCATCTCGTCCAGCGGGGCGTCGGTGAGCACGTCGGCGTAGTTGGCGAGGAACATCTCCTCGCCGTCCAGGTGGTGGCGCACCCGGCGCAGCCGCTCGCCGATCGGTGACTCGATGCCGGTCTGCACGAAGGTGATCGTCCAGTCCGAGATGTCGGTGGACAGCAGCTCGGTCCGCCCGCCGCGCAGCACGAAGTCGTTGGACGCGGTCTCCTCGTAGTTGAGGAAGAACTTCTTGATGTGGTCCGCCCCGTACCCGAGGCACAGGATGAACTCGGTGTGCCCGAAGTGCGCGTAGTAGCGCATGACGTGCCAGATCAGCGGTCTGGGGCCGACCATCGCCATCGGCTTGGGCACGTCGTCGGAGGTTCCGTTGCGCATCCGCATCCCGTAACCGCCGCAGAACAGAACGACCTTCATGCTGTGACCTCTTTCAAGGCGACGTCGACAATGCTCAGTTCCGGGATGGGAAAGACCAGCCGGCCGCCCCAGTCGTGCACGAAGGACAGCTGCTCGACCAGCTCGGCCCGCAGGTTCCACGGGAGGACGAGGACGTAGTCCGGTTTGTCGGCGGCTATCTGCTCGGGCGGCAGGATCGGGATGCGGGTGCCCGGGGTGAACCTGCCGTGCTTGTAGGGGTTGCGGTCGACCGTGTACGCGAGCAGGTCGGGCCGGATGCCGCAGTGGTTGAGCAGGGTGTTCCCCTTGCCCGGGGCGCCGTAGCCGACGACCGTCTCGCCGCGCTCGGCCGCCTCGATGAGGAACTTGAGGAGGTCCCGGCGCACCTTGGCCACGCGGGCGGAGAACTCGGTGTAGCCGGACAGCTCCTGCAGCCCGGCGGCCTTCTCGCGGGCCAGTACGTCGGCCACCCGCTCGGTCGGCTCACCGGCCACCTCGGCCGGCCGGGCCCACAGCCGGATGGAGCCGCCGTGGGTGGGCAGCAACTCCACGTCCACGAGCGCGAGTCCGCCGCTCGCGAGGGCTCGGATCGCGGACGCGACCGTGTAGTACTGGAAGTGCTCGTGGTAGATCGTGTCGTACTGGTTCTCCTCGATCAGGGTCAGCAGGTGCTGTACCTCGATGGAGACCCAGCCGTCGTCGGCGACCAGGGCGCGCAGTCCCTGGGTGAAGCCGACCACGTCGGGGATGTGCGCGTACACGTTGTTGGCCACGACCAGGTCCGCCGGGCCGTGCTCCGCGCGGACGGCCGCACCGGTGTCCGGGCTCAGGAACTCCGTGAGCGTGGGCACACCCGCGTCCCGCGCCGCTGCGCCGACGTTCACCGACGGCTCGATGCCCAGGCAGCGGATCCCCTGGTCCACCACGTGCCTCAGCAGATAGCCGTCGTTGCTCGCGACCTCGACCACGAAAGCGTCCGGGCCGAGACCCACCCGCTGTGCGGCATCGGCGACGAAGGTGCGCGCGTGCTCCACCCAGGAGGTCGAGAACGAGGAGAAGTACGCGTACTCCTTGAACGTCTCCTCCGGTGTGATCAGCGGCGGGATCTGCGCCAGCCAGCAGTCCGTGCAGACCCGCAGGTGCAGCGGGTACGCCGGTTCCGGCAGGTCCAGTTCGTCCGCGGCGAGAAAGCTCTCGCACGGCGGGGTCGCCCCCAGATCGACGACGCTCGCCAGCGTCGTCGAGCCGCAGAGTCGGCATCGTGTCATTTACGGCCCCCCATTGATTCGTCCCCCATTGATTCCGTCCGACCCGCGATCGCGGTGCGGTACCCCTCCACCAGGCGCTCGAGGCCGACGGCCGGGCTGAAGCCCTGCTCGTAACGACGTCGGGCCGCCTGGCCCATCTCCCGGTTGCGGGCCGGCTCGGCCGCAATCCGGCGTATGCGGGACGCGAGCGAGGCTGCCTCGCCCGGCCGGTGCAGCAGTCCGGTCACGCCGTCCTCGACGAGTTCGACGAACGCGCCGTGACCGGCGGCGACGGTCGGCACCCCTGCCGCCATCGCCTCGACGACCACCAGGCCGAACGCCTCGAGCCAGGTCGAGGGAGCCACCACGGCGACCGACCCCGCGATGGCCTTCCGGCACTCCGCCGTGTCCAGCAGACCGGCGTACCGCACGTCGTCCCGGCCCGCCGCCCAGGCGGTCACCTCGCGCTCCAGCGGACCCGTACCGGCGATCACGAGCGGCACGCCCACCCCGCCGCCCGCCGCGATCTCGTCCCACGCGGTCATGAGCAGCCGCACGCCCTTGGCCTCGGCGAGCCGGCCGAGATAGAGCACGTGCTCGCCGTCACCCGCTCGGGACATGTCCGGCTCCGGCACGAAGTTGTGCTTCACCGCCAGCCTCTCGGCCGGCATGCCGGACCGCACCAGGACGTCGCGCTGCGCCGCGGAGATGCAGAAGAACCGCTCCACGCCGGACCACCATCGCCGCCGGTTGACCGAGAGGCTGACCGCGAGCGGCACGGTCGCCAGGCGGGAGTTGCGGTAGCAGCCGTGCCGGACGGCGGGCAGCGGCGTGGAGCCGACGCACTCGGTGCACGGCCGGCCGTCCCGCTGCAGCGTGCCGGGCGGGCAGACCTGGGTGTAGTTGTGCAGCGTGGCGACCACGGGCACGCCGGCGTCGGCGCAGGCGGCCAGCACCGCGGGCGACAGCAGCGGGAAGACGTTGTGGACGTGGACCACGTCCGGCCGCTCGGCGCGGAGCCTGGCGGTGAGCTCCTTGCGGACCCCCGGGTTCCACGGCACGAGGAGCGGCACCGCGACCTTGCCGAGCAGGGACCGGTCGCCGATGTCGTCGCTGCGCCGCTCGAACACCTCGACCCGGTGGCCGGCCGCGCGCAGCAGCTCCACCTCCTGGTCGACGACCTTGTTCTCTCCGCTCGGCTGCGCCGAGGCGTAACGGTTGTGCACCACGAGGACGTGCATGCTCAGATCGCCTCCGATCTCTGGGCCCAGCGCGGGACGCGTCGTCGAGGGACGTCGGGCGTCGAGAGCGGAGCGGGCTCGGCGGGTGCCGCGAGGAGCGAGGCGGCCAGAGCCAGGTGCAGCAGATACGGTGACGCGTCGCCGAGGCCGGCCTCGGTGTACGACGCGATCGCGCAGTAGCTGATCAGGAAGATGGCGCAGGCCCGCTGCAGCGACGGTGGCCGCAGCAGCGCGACGCCGCCCAGCACGATGATGATCGCCGCGACGAGACTGACACCGATCAGGCCCTGTTCGTTGTAGACGGCCAGCCAGCTGTTGTCGATCGGCAGCCCACCGAACGACTTGTCGCCCAGGCCCACGCCGAACAACTGCTCCGAGGTCGACCGGGGCGCGGCCAGCAGGGCGTCCCAGACCTTGGCCCGGCCGGTGAGGCTGGAGAAGTTCTCCTTGCTCTGCCCGCGCAGGAACCACGCCTGCAGCGCGGAGGCGAACCCCACCGCGGACACCGTGGCGATCAGCACCGCCCAGGTGAAGAACCGGCGGGCGGCGGCGCTGGTCAGGATGAGCGAGCCGATCGCCAGCACGAGCCCCAGGAGCAGGCCGAGCGTGGCCGTACGGGTATGGGTCAACGCGAGCAGGACGAGCGACGGCACGATGACGACCGCCGCGCTCACCCGGTCGGTCCGGCGGCCCAGCAGGAGCAGCACGGTGAGGCCGATGATCACCGCGGCGTACTGTCCGATCTGCGGCGGGGTGAGCGGCCACAAGGCGCCGACGAGGCGTCCGCCGTAGATGTCGGGCAAGGCCGCGCCCGGCGAGACGGCCAGGCCGGCGGCCACCGATCCGAGCACCGCGAAGTACATCCGGATGTGGTGCCGGACGAACGTCAGGCCGCCGTCCCACCAGCGGCTGAGCAGCCACAGCGTGCCGACGAACAGAGCCAGCCGGAAGCAGCGGAACAGTGCGCCGAACCCGGACTCCAGGTGCGCGCTGGAGATCACGCTCGCCACCAGGAGGAGGGTGAGCAGTAGCACGTAGGCGCTGGCTCGGATCCGCAGCCGGGCATTGACCGCGAGCGCCAGCGCGAACGCGGCGACCAGTGCGCCCATGGTGACCATCTGGATGAGGGAACGGGGCAGCGGGATGATCGTCTTCGCCCCGGCGGAGCCGAGCGTGTTGAGGATCAGCAGCCCCCAGACCGTCCCGACGATCTTCGGTGTGCCGGCCGGCCGCGGTTCGGCGCCGGGCCGCGTGCCCGCCGGGTCCGTTGTGCCCGGCAGCGCGCCGCGTCGCAGGTCCTCGCCCATCTCAACCACCTGCCCGGACGCGGAAGGTGCTGCCCACGTCCTGCTGGTACGGCGTGCCCCGCCACTCCTGGAAGGTGAGCACCTGGCTCGGGTCGTGGGCGACGAACTTCCACGGTCCGAGGTAGACGTTGTGGTGCCAGCGGTTGTGCTGCTTCTGGGTGATCGCCTCGGCCACCTTCTCGCCCTTGTACGGCGACCAGTCGGGATAGGTGCCGTAGTTGGAGAGGACCGCCATGCGGTCGCACATCTCCGTGCACTTGACGACGGACTCGTCCAGCACGAAGCGGTTGTCGTGGATGTCCACCCGCTGGGTCTTCCACCGGCAGTCGTCGTAGAGCGGTGGCTTGGCGATCGCCGCCTTCGCGCAGCGGTGGGTGTTCTTCACCAGCAGGGTGCAGTCACCGGACGACGTGTTGGCAGGGCTGTTGCAGAACCGGTCGGCGTTCTCCCACAGGGTGATCCCCGACCAGTTATCCTCCAGCAGGTTCCGATAGATCTCGATCTTGTTCGTGCGGGCCTTGATCCGTGGTTCACCACCGGACTCGGACAGGTAGACGGTCGCGAACGGGAAGTTGTCGCCGCTCTCGGCCGCAGCGCGGCCCTCGACCCAGTTGTTCCGCCGGATCGTGTTGTTCCGGATGACCGCGTTGTAGCTGATCTCGTAGATCAGTGCGGCGCCGTCGTTGGCCTCGATCACGTTGTTCTCGATGCGGAAGTCGTTGTTGTTGGTGTCCGCCCACAACCCGGTGCCGCGGTTGTCGTGCACCCAGTTGCCGCGCACGTCGGCGCCGTCGACGGCCCAGAACTTGATGCCTCCGGTGCAGCCGCAGCCCTTGCGCCGCCGCTCCCAGTCGCCGGTGTTGTTGCCCACGATCTCGTTGTCCTCGACCACCAGACCGGTGATACGGCCTGTGGCCTTGTACGCGTTCATGCCGTACTGGCCGTTGTCACGCAGGCAGTTGGCGCGGACCTGCTGGCGGGCGCCCGCCATCAGTCCGGCGCCGGAGTTGTCCCGGATGGTCGCGTGCTCGATCACCCACCCGTCGGCCGAGTCGTGGTTCACCACGCCCTCGTCCGGCGGTGCCACGAAACGCTCCACGGTCAGGTAGCTGATGGTGACGTCGCGGGCGGTGCCGCTGAACGCGTACTGGTTCTTCTTCCGGCCGTCGAGCACCGCACCGGGCGCACCGAGGTAGCGATCCCCCTCCTTGGGGAAGACCTGGGCGTAGCGGTCCGGGTCGAGCCTGTGTCTGCCCGGTCGAAGCCAGAACGTGGTGTGCGGGGGGTTGCTCCTGGTCTTCGCCGCCAGGTCACCGATCACCGCGGGGTCGACCGTCACGGCGCCCGCCGGAGCCGTCGCCGGCCCGGCCGCGGGGTCGGCGCACACCCGGGCCACGGCTCGGACGCCGGACGTGGACGGCGTGACGGTCGGCTCCGAGCCCCGGGCGCCCGAGGCGCCTGAGGTGCTGTCACAGCCGGTCGCCAGCAGGGCCAGCGTCAGCGGTGCCACGGCCCACGCCCAGTGCCGCACCGTGATCCTCCCCCCGCGCCCCTGCTGTGAAAGTCCCGTACAGCGCCCACGGCGCCCGGCACGCACCCTCGCCACACCGGTCAGAGACCCGAGCAGCGTCTCCCCCACTCTCGGCTTCACTCGAAGCGAGGGGCCGCCGTCGAGGGCCTTCGTCCGGAACGCCGAGGGCAGGCACCGGACACCGCGGGCATGGCGCAGGACTTTCACGACACCCCCAAGCCGCGGAACCCGAGCACGGTGGTGAAGCCCCCCGTGCCGTCGGTGACACCGGTGCCGACGAGCGTCGTCGAGGGTTCCTTGCGCCCGAATCCGGCGGAGTACCAGCCGAGGGGCGGGTCGGTCTCGCCGCGGTGGGCCCGCCAGGACAGCTGCCCGGGCAGGTCGAGCACCGCGGAGCGTCCTTCGCCGTCCACGATCCAGGTGAGCACCGCCCTGTTCCCCACCAGGTCCGCGGCGATCGCCGGACCGAGGTGGAACGCGAGGCGTACGTCCCGGCGCGGGCCGCGCACCTCGTCGACCACCCGCAACTCCTGGCGCTCAGCGCTCAGTTCCACCGTGCGGCGGTGCACGTTGCCCTGGTAACCGTCGTGTTCGGCACACCAGCGGGCGGTTCCCCCGTCGGAGGTGCCTGACGTGTCGCTGACCAGGACGCGGCTCTCGGCATGCCGGGTCCACAGGAACGGGCCGCCGGAGACGGACTGGTCACCGCCGTCCAGCTGCAGGGTGTTGTGGCCGAGGGTCGAGCGGAAGTACTGCCGCCACTCGGGCTGCCCGTGGTAGCAGAACGTCCCCGGGTCGGCGAGCACGTCGACGCCGTCGTGCCGGACCTCCACGGACAGCGCGTCCGCGTGGGCGTGCGCGGCGATGGACAGGAAGCCGTGCGGCCCGCCGTCGCAGCGGCACCAGATCTCCTCCGGGCCGCGCAGGATGGTCATGCCGGCGTCGGCGAAGTGGGCCGGGCGGCCCTCAGGGCGGGCCACCGCCGGTCCGCCGGGCTTGATCAGCGCGGCCAGCAGCGGGGTGCGCACATCGGTGCCGGTCACCGTCGGCCACCAGGCGAGCCGGCCGAACACGGCGTCCCCGGTGGCCAGCAGCGAGGCCCAGCGGTCGGTACCCGCGCCGTCGACGATCAGACCGTGTCCGTCGTCCGCGTCTCCCTGGCGCGGCGGCCGCAGCCGGTTGTCCACGACGGCCGCGAGCGCGTCGGTCATCCGCAGGAGTACGAGCCGGACGGTCGGGGGGATCGGCACGCGCGCGGCGTCCGCCTCGGCCACCGCGGCCAGGCCGAGCTCCAGCACGAGCCCGTGGTATTCGGTCGCCAGCTCGCGGTTGAGGCCGGAGAGGTAGGTGTTGCCGCGCAGATGCCGCTCCAGCGACCGCAGCGCGCCGGCCCGCCAACGCTCCGACGAGGGGAACCAGTCGAACGCGCAGGCCGCCGCGAACTGCCCGGCGGCCTCGGCGATGACGTGGTTGTTCGCCGAAGACCCCCGGCTGGGAAAGGCCGCCAGCCAGCGCTGATGGTGCCAGATCTGGTTCAGGGCCACCGGGTTGCCCTCGAACAGACCGGCCGCACCGGACCAGCCGTCGAGCAGCCGGCGGATCCACACCCAGGACAGCAGCCGGATCCCCAGCTCGATACCGCTGATCCAGTGCACGCCGCGCAGCGGTGGGTTGGTCTCCCACCACGACCGCAGATGCGCGGCCACCCGCTCGGCGTACCGCTCGTCCCCGGTGACCGCGTAGGCGGCGGCGAGCACGGTGAGGTACTGGTGCCGGGACGGCTCCCAGATCTGCTTGATGTCCCCGACCGCGTCCTCGTTCCGGTACGGCACGTCGAAGGCGTAGCCCGCCGGAGCCCGGCGACCGGTCTTCGGGTCGCGCCACCAGTCCGGGTCGGTCAGGTCGTCGCGGACCACTCCGAAAAACTCGGCGTGCCCGTCCATCAGCCGGTCCGCCTCGGCGACGAGGCGCTTCGCGGCGTCCGGAGGTATCGCGGCGATCGTCCCCGCGGGCAGTACCGCGGTGAACCGGGCGCCGGGCATGTCGGGGCAGTTCGGCGGCGCCGAGCGCCACCGCCGCCTGCGCACCGTGTCGCCCACCCGGCCGCCGACCTCCCGCGGTCCCATCCGGGACAGCCGCCGCAGGTACCAGCCCGCACTCCCCGAACTCACAGTCATCGCGCCCCCGCCAGCGTCACCGGCGCGCCGCCCGCCAGGCCGGCCTGCACGGCGAGGGTGGCCGCCGTGGTGGCGACCAGCGACTCCAGCGGCACCGGCATCGGGCCGCCGGTCCGCACGGCCTTGATGAACGCGGCCAGCTCGGCGTTCTGGCCCTTGTCCCGGGCCTTGGGCAGCCGTGAACTCACCCAGCGCTTGCGGCCGTAGACCGAGGCACGGACGAAGTCGTCGAGCCGCAGCACCTTGCCGTCGGCGACCAGGTCCAGCGTCTCCTTGGGGAAGCCGGGCGCGCCGGTGGTGACGTAGCTGATGGCGGCGGTGGACCCGTCCGGGTAGCGCAGGACGATCTGCAGGTCCTCGTTGCCGGCCGGGGCGACCGCGTACACCGAGATCGGATCGGCATCGAGCAGCCAGCTCGCCGTGTCGATGAAGTGTCCGCCCTCGCCGGCGAACCGCGAGCCCTCCGTGCCCTGTTGGAGGTACCAGCTGCCGTGCGTCAGGGTGCCCGCGTTGACCAGGTAGCGCAGGCTCGCCGGACCGGTCCGGGCGCCGAACCGCTGCCTGGCCTCCTGCAGCAGCGGCGCGAACCGGCGGTTGAAGCCCACCTGCAGCCGGTCGTTGCCGGACTCCTCCACCGCCGCGAGCACACCGGCCAGCTCGTCCTCGGTGAGCGCCAGGGGCTTCTCCACGAACACCGTCTTGCCGGCGAGGAGCGCCTTCCGGGTCAGGTCGGCGTGCGAGCTGTGCCGGGTGACCACGAACACAGCGTCGATGGACTTGTCGCCGAGCACGGCGTCGAGATCGGTGGTCGCCTCGGCGAAGCCGAACTTCCGCTGCGCGTTGGCCGCGGACAGTGCGGTCGTGGTGACGACGGTCGACAACTCGACGCCCTCGCGCTGTGTCAGGTGCGGCAGCAGCATCGACGTGGCGTAGTTCCCCGCGCCGACGAACGCGAGGCGCACCGGCGTCTTGGCGGACCGGGCCGGACTCGGCTTCACGTTCACCGTGGGCACGGCCACCGCCGGAGATTCCGCTTCCACCTCTTGTTCGGGGTATCGGAACAGCGCGGTGATGGCCTTCAGGTCGCCGTTCTTCAGGCTCTGGTAGGTCTCGACGGCGTCGTCGAAGTCGGCGACGTGGGAGATCAGGGGCTCCACGTCGACCTTGCCGCGGGCGGCGAGGTCGAGGAAGCAGGCCAGATTGCGGCGCTCGGTCCAGCGCACGTAGCCGATCGGGTAGTCCCGGCCCTCCAGTTCGTACGCCGGGTCGTAGCGCCCGGGGCCGTAGCTGCGGGAGAACCGGACGTCGAGCTCCTTCTCGTAGTACGCGTTCCACGGCAGGTCCAGGCGGCACTTGCCGATGTCGACGACCCGGCCGCGGTCCCGGCAGAGTTGGGCGGCCAGCTCGACGGGCTGGTTGCTGCCACCGCCGGCGGCCAGGTACACCTGGTCCACGCCGTGACCGTCGGTGAGCTCGGCGACGGCGGCCTCCACGGCCGCGGACTCGGGATCGCCGCAGGCCGCGGCGCCCAGGCGCTCGGCCAGTTCGCAGCGCGCCGGGTCGGGGTCGACCCCGACGACGCGGACTCCCGAGGCGGTCAGGAGCTGCACCACGAGCTGCCCGATCAGCCCGAGGCCGATGACCAGCGCCACCTCGCCGAGCTGCGGTTCGCCCTGACGGACGCCCTGCATCGCGATCGACCCGACGGTGCCGAAGGCGGCATGCCGCGGCGAGAGGCCGTCCGGCACCGGGGCGTAGAGGTTCTTCGGCACCCAGTTCAGCTCGGCGTGCAGCGCGTGCTCGTTGCCGGCGCAGGCCACGAGGTCGCCGACCTTCACGTCGTCGACACCGGCGCCGACCTGCTCGACCACCCCGCACAGCGAGTAGCCCAGCGGCGTGTAGGAGTCCAGCTTGCCCATCACCTTGCGGTACGTGGCGGGCACCCCGTTGGTGGCCACGCTCTGCATGACCTTGGCCACCTGGTCCGGCCGGGAGCGGGCCTTGCCCAGCATCGACATGCCGGCCTCGGACACCTTCATGAGCTCGGTCCCGGTCGAGATCAGCGAGTAGGCGCTGCGGACCAGCACACCGCCCGGCTTGCACCCCGGCACCGGCACGTCGAGCACCGCCAGCTCGCCGCTCTTGTAGTTCTGAACAACCTGCTTCACCCGAGCTCCTCTTGTTTCCACGTCGTCAGGCGGCTTGGCTCCGGCCGGAGCCGGAGGTCGCGTCGCGATACCAGTACTCGAGCGTCAGCACATGCCACAGATGCTTGGAGAAGTCCTGCTGTCCCGCGGCGTCCTCGGCGACCATCCGCGCCAGCGCGTCGCGGCGCAGGATCCCGGAGTTGACGAGCACTCCGTCGTTCACCACCTCGCGCACCAGCGGTGCCAGATCGCGGCTCATCCAGGCCCGCAGCGGGGCGCTGAACAGACCCTTGGGCCGGTACACGATCTCCCGGGGCAGGATCGAGGTGGCCGCCTCCTTGAGTACGGCCTTTCCCTGCCGTCCGACGATCTTGCGATCACCGGGCACGGCGAACGCCGCCTTGACCACCTCGACGTCCACGTACGGCACCCGCACCTCGGTCGAGGCGGCCATGCTGGACCGGTCCGTGTACGCGAGGTTCAGGCCCGGCAGGAACATCCGGGCATCGCCCAGGCACATGCGGTTGACGAAGTCGTCGAGGTCGTTGTCCTGGTAGACGTCCGCGTGTTCGGTCAGCACGTCGTCGACCGTGTCGGCCAGGTCCGGATCGACCAGGGCGAGCAGCTCGTTCCGGTCGTACATGGTGTAGCTGCGCCGGAACGCGGTCTCCTCCGGCAGATCGGCGAAGGACAGGAACCGCTTCGCGAAGCGCACCGAGCGCAGCCCCCGGCGGCTCGTGGCGACCGGCAGCCGGCCCACGGCCGCGGACACCCCGCGGCGCAGGGGCCGGGGCACGCGCTGGTAGCGCAGCGCGAGCAGGTTGGCCAGGTGCTTGCGATACCCGGCGAAGAGCTCGTCGGCGCCCATCCCCGAGAGCATCACCTTGACCCCGGCCTCCCGGGCGGCCGAGCAGATCAGGAACGTGTTGATGGCGGCGGGGTCGCCGATCGGCTCGTCCAGGTGCTGCGTCATCTTCGGCAGCAGGTCGAGCACGTCCGGGGCGATCTCGATCTCGTGCAGGTCGACGCCGAACTGCTCGGCGACCTGCCGGGCGTAGCGCAGGTCGTCCGGCATCGCCTCGAATTTGGCGTCCTCGGCGCGGAACCCGATCGTGTAGGCGGATATCCCGGGATGGTCGCGGGCCGCCAGCGCGGTCAGGTAGCTGGAGTCGAGGCCGCCGGAGAGGAAGGTCGCCACGGGTACGTCGGAGAGCAGGTGGCGCCGGGTCGACTCCTCGACGATGGCGGCGATGTCCGGCTGGTCGCCGGCCCGGGCCCGCTCCTGGCCCTCGGCGGCGACGTCCTTCAGGTTCCAGTACCGGCCGCGCTCCACCCGGCCGTCGGGGCGGCACCTGAGCCAGCTCCCCGGCGGCAGTTTCTCCGCTTCGCGGTACGCGCACCGTGAGTCCGGCACCCAGTAGTACAGCAGCGAGGCCACCAGCGCCGCGTGGTCCACCTCCAGCGTCCCGCCGGTCGCGGCGGCGAGCGCCTTGAGTTCGGAGGCGAACACCAGGCCCCCGCCGCGCCGGAGCAGGAACAGCGGCTTGATGCCGAGCTGGTCGCGGGCGAGCACCAGTTCACCGGTGCGCTCGTCGAAGATCCCGAACGCGAACATGCCGCGCAGCCGGGGCAGGCAGTCCGTGCCCCAACGCCGCCAGGCCTCGAGAAGCACCTCGGTGTCGGAGGTACCGCGGAAGCGCACCCCGGCGGCCACCAGCTCGGCACGCAGTTCGGGCGCGTTGTACAGCTCGCCGTTGTACGTCAGGGCGAGGCCGTCCGAGACCATCGGCTGGGCGCCGGTCTCGGACAGGTCGATGATGGCCAGCCGGCGGTGCCCGAGCTGGACTTCGCCGTCACCGGCGGGGTGGCCGTACCGGCCGGCCCCGTCCGGACCGCGGTGGGCGAGGGTGTCGGTGAGCCGGTCGGTCACGGCCTTGCCGTCCGGCCATCGGTAAGTACCTGCGATGCCACACATGTCCTACCGCGCTTCCTGGTCGTTGTCCGGGCCCTGTGCGGCCCACACCGGCTCCCGCTCCAACCGCCGCCGGCCCGTCCCGTTCTGCCGGGACGGCCGCTCGCTCCGGCCGCGCAGCGCGGTGTGCAGCCCGTCCCACAGCGTGCCGTCGGTACGGTCACGCGGATCGGGGTCGATCAGCACCACACCGATCACCGGGATGCGCTGGTCCGCGAGTTGCCGTGCCACGGTGTGCAGCCACGCGGCGCTGCCGTGCCCGGCCCGTACGACGAGCACGGTCTGGGTGCCTAGGTACTGCAGATCGGTCCACGCCGTGCCCGGCGCCACCGAGCCGACGCCGAGCCGGCGCTCCTCGGGCGGCAGGGCCGCGGCGCGCTCGCCGCTGACCACGGTGGGGTCTCCCGGCTTCGGGCGGTGGTTCGCGAGGTGCGGGCCGGGCAGACCGTCGACGACGAAGACGGGCACCTCCGCCGTCATCGCCCTGGCGAGGTCCAGGGCGATCACGCTCGCGCTGCGCGCACAGCCCAGTTCCAGCAGCGACACCGGTTCCGTGGAACCGCGCACGGTGCGGGCGAGGGTCGCGGTGAGCCGTTCGCGGGTCGCCCTGGTCCGTCGGCGCCGCCCCAGCCTGCCCGACCGGCGGGGCAGCTCCGCAAGGACCGAGGCGCCCAGGTTCGCCGCGATGTCCCGGCGCAGCACGGGGCGATCGGCCACCACGACGCCGACCGCGGCCAGCGCGAGCCCGAGGACGAGCCCGAGGACGAGCCCGATCGCGGCGTCGGTGGCGGCCGCCTTGGGCAGCGACTGCCGCACGGCGCGCGGGGCGTCCACGATCTGTGTGCCGGCGATGACGTTGGGCGTGCCGATGCGTGCCTCCGCGGCGCGCTGGTCGAAGTCGGCGATCCGCGAGTTGAGCTCGGCGCGGCGGGCGAAGAGCGACTCGATGCTCGCCGAGGCCTGCGGGTCGCTGTCCGGCGACCGGTCCCCGATCTGCTTGTTGACCTCGGCCAGTTCGCTCCGCATGCGGGTTTCCTGGTCGACCAGGGCGTTGGCCTCGGCCTTCGCGGTGTCCCGCACCCGCTTCACATGGTCCGCGACGAACGCGTCGGCCAGCGCCTTGGCCCGGGCCACCGCCTGCGCGTCGCTGTCGCCCGTCACAGTGATCTGCAGCAGGTTGTTGGTCAAGCCGGCTCCGCGGTAGTCCCGCATGAAGTCCTCCGGCTTTTCCGAGGACTTGAGGGAATGCAGGGCCGATTCGGCGATCCGCGTGGTCCCCAGCAGCTGGACGTCGGTGCGGATCAGGGTTCCCGGGTCGTTCGGCTGGTCCTCCTCGTGCGCGACCAGCAACTTGGTCACCGCGGTCGGCGGCGGCGGCATCAGGACCGCCACCGCCGCGCCGGCCAGCAGTCCGAGCAGCGCCATGGCGGACCAGAGGCGGCGGCGCCTGCGCACCGACACCACCAGGGACTGCAGATCGAGCAGCGGAGTGGCCGCCGACGACTCCGAAGCTGTACTTGTCGTCACGCCGAGCCTCCCGTCGCGTGGCCGGGCATCGCGAGCGCCAGGGTGGCGTCGTCCGGAAGCTGGCTGCCCGACCGTGTGGGGCGGGCCTGGACCAGGCCGGCGACGACGACGCCGACGACCTCGTGCCTGCCGTCCGCGCACGCCTCGGCGATGCCGGCGAGCTCCTCCGCGGTCCAGCTGCCCGCGCTGAGAACGACCACGGCACCGGACTCGTTGACTCGGTCCTGCACCGTCGGCCGGTCCACCGAGACCTCCACCATCCGCAGCAGCGGATCGCTCTTGGCCTCGGCGACGAGCTGTCCGGCGGCCCGGCGGGCGATCTCGTCGCCGTCCGGTACGACGACCAGCAGCCGTCGAGGGGTGGGCAGTTGTTCCCGGAGTCGAGCGCACACCCGCCGATAGCGGATCCGCCTGTCGGCCTCGTCGCCGGACCGCTGCGGGACGGGCAGGTCCCACCGGGTGTCGACACCGAGGAACCGGCGGATCCTGGCCCGTGGGCCCCCGCCTTCCGGCCGGTGCGCGCTCCAGTCACCGGGCACGTCGACGGTGCCGAGGACCGCCGAGCCCAGCGCCGCGGCGATCTCGGGTTCGGTGCGCAGCCGGCGGTTCATCCGGGCTGCGACGAGATGGCCGATGACCGCGAGCAGGAAGAACAGCAGTGCTCCGGCCACGACGAGCTGGACCCTTGTCGGGGGCGCCTCGCCGGTCGGGCGGGGTGCCGGGCCCATGACGACCATGCCGGCCTTGTTGGTCGACGGGTCGGCCTGGTCCAGCTTCTGCATGGCATCCTCCAGCGAGGTGCGCAGGTTCTCGAGCGCGGTGCGGGCCTGGACGCTCTCCACGGTCTGCCCGGGATCGGCCGCCTTGGCCAGGTCGCTGATGCGGCGGTTGGTCTCCGCCACCTTCTGCCGCAGCGCCTCGGCTCCCGTGGCCGCCGCGGAGTCGGCGCCGCCCGAGACCCGCGCGGCGAACTTCACGAACTGCTGGGCGACCTGGTCGGACAGCTGCTGGGCCCGCTTCGGGGTGTCGGCCGTACCCGAGATCTTGATGATGTTCCCGTCGGAGGCCTTGGCGCTCACGCGATCCCGCAGATCGGTGCCGCTGACACCGCTCCAGTCGAGCGCGGTGGCCGCCTGGTCCACCACCGTCGAACTGGTCGCGACATCCACCTGGGTGAGCAGCTCGCGCTCCTCCCACTGCCCCGGCAACAGCACCGATGCCGAGGCCGTGTACCGCGGCGGGAACAGCACGGAGGCGCCGTAGCCGACGAGCGCGCCCACCAATGCGAGGGTGGCGAGAAGGCGCCACCGCCGACGGAGTATCCGCCCGATCGTGGCCAGACGAATCGTGTCTTCGTTCAACGCCCCGGCCTCTTCCTTGTCCGGACGGCCTTGCCGGCCGAGCCCGGGGTGCCGCAGGCGGCGGCGTACGCGGCGAGCAGCGAGGCCTGCGAGTTCCGCCAGGAGAGCGGACCGCTGATCCGCTCCTGGCCGATCTTGCCCATCCCGGCCCGCTTCTCCGGATCGTCGAGCAGCACCGTGATGAGCTTGGCGAACTCGGCCTCGTCGTTGGCGGGCGCGTAGACGGCGGCGTCACCGGCGGAGACGCGCGCCTCCTTCAGGTCGAACGAGACGATCGGCCGGCCCATCGCCATGTACTCCAGGACCTTGTTCATGGTCGACACGTCGTTGAGCGGATTGCGTGGGTCGGGAGAAAGGCACACGTCCGCGGTCGACAGGTAGCGCACCAGGTCGGCGTCCGGAATGCGCCCCGTGAACTGCACCTGCTCGGAGAGCCCGAGCTGCCGGGACAGCTCCACCATCGCGTCGAAGGCGTCGCCGGCGCCGACGAACACCGCGTGCCAGTCGGTCCGCCCGAACTCGTCACGCAGCTTCGCGAGGGCGCGCAGGGCGTAGTCGACGCCGTCCTGCGGGCCCATGACCCCGAGATAGCACAGCAGATGAGGCTTGCCGCGCTTCAATTGGGGCTCGGGCGGCACCGGTTGGAACCGCTCGATCGCGGGTGCGCTGCGCACCACGAAGACGTCCTCAGGGCGTCGGCCGCCACGGCGCACCGCGACGTCCCGGTAGCTCTCGTTCGTGGCGAGGACGATGTCCGCGGCCCGGTAGGTCCGCCGTTCCAGCGCGCACACGGCGCGGTAGAGCAGGTCTTCGCCGCGGTCGAACCGGGAGAGGTACAGCTCCGGCACCAGGTCGTGCTGGTCGAAGACGAACCGCGCGCCGCGCCGCTTCAGCCACAGTGCCGGCAGGAACAGCAGGTCGGGCGGGTTGCAGGCGTGGACCACGTCGACCGGGCCGACCTTGCGGGCCAGCCGGGCCGTGTGCCACAGCGCCGATCCGTATTCCCGCAGGTAGCCGGCGGGGCCTCCGGTGGCGGCGCGCAACGGGTAGCGATGGATGCGCACCCCGTCGATCTCCGCCTCCGGTTCGGTGTCCCGCTTCTCCCCCTGGGGGCAGATGACGTGCACCGTCCAGCCCGCGTCGCGCAGCGTCGTGCACTCCTGCCACACCCGCCGGTCGAACGGCACCGACAGGTTCTCCACCAGGATCAGCGCGCGACGGTTCGACCCGTCGCCGCCGGCTGTGTCGTCAAACGACGTGTTACCAAGCAAGGCCTATGTACCCCGGTTCGGTCCGGCGCTTCTCGGCGTCGGGAAGGTGGATGAGGTCGACGATCACCGGGCCGTCGCCATGGGGCAGCGCCGACAGGACGGCCGGATCCTTGGTCCCGACCAGGCACACCTCGGCGTGCTCGAGCACCTCGTCGACGGAGCTCGCCAGCAGCTGCGCGAGGTGCGGCAGCCGGGTCTCGATGTATTCGCGGTTCGCGCCGATCAGCCGGGACAGGCTCACGTTGGCGTCGTAGATCCGCAGGTCGTAACCCTTGCCGAAGAGCCTCTCCGCCAGCTCGACGAGCGGGCTCTCGCGGAGGTCGTCGGTGCCCGGTTTGAAGGACAGCCCGAACAGGCCCACCCGGCGCTTGCCGGTGCGCTCGACCAGCTCCACCGCGCGCTGCAGATGTGCGGCGTTGGAGGGCAGCACATGGGCCAGGATGGGCACCGAGACGTCGGCCCGCTGTGCCGCGTGGACCAGACTGCGCAGGTCCTTGGGCAGGCAGGAGCCGCCGAAGGCGAAGCCGGGCCGCAGGTAGGCGGGGCTGATGTTCAGCTTGCGGTCGGCCAGGAAGACGTCGATCACCTGGTGCGAGTCCACCCCGAGCGCCTGGCACACCGCGCCCAGTTCGTTCGCGAAGCCGATCTTGAGGCCGTGGAACGCGTTGTCCGCGTACTTGATCGCCTCGGCCGTCGGGATCGGGACCCGGAACACCTCGCCGGGCAGGCCGTCGTACAGGGCCAGCACCGCGTCGCCGCTGGCCGGGTCGAGTTCGCCGATGACGGTCTTGGGCGGGTCGAAGAAGTCCCGCACGCTCGTGCCCTCGCGCAGGAACTCCGGGTTGACCGCGACCCCGACGTCCACCCCGGCCGTGCCGCCGACGTACTTCTCCAGGATCGGTACGAGCAGGTTCAGGCAGGTGCCCGGGAGCATGGTGCTGCGGAACACGACGGTGTGCCGCCCGCCCCGCTCGGCCAGCGCCGCGCCGATCTCCTCGGTGACCCGCTCCAAGTAGGTGGTGCACAGGCTGCCGTTGGGCTCCGACGGGGTGCCCACGCAGACCAGCGACACCTCGCTGTCCATGATCGCCTCACGGACGTCGGCGGTGGCGCGCAGCGCTCCCGTCCGCACGACGTCGCTGATGAGCTCGCCGATCCGCTCCTCGACCACCGGGGCCTTGCCGTCGTTGACCAGGTCGACCTTCACCTGGTTGACGTCGACGCCGATGACCTCGTGACCCATGCCGGCCAGGCACGCGGCCGAAACGCAGCCCACGTAGCCGAGCCCGAAAACGCTGACCTTCATGACGCGTCCCCTCCCCCAGGCAGGCCCTTGTGGCCTGCGGTTCGCGCGCCGACCGGTCTACGGCCCCCGCGCATCAGTACGCCCCCTGGCCGTGGAGCACCGCACGCAGCGTCTTCCACAGGATCACTGTGTCCAGGGCCAGCGACCAGTCCTCCACGTACCGCAGGTCGAGGCGGACCGCCTCGTCCCAGGGCAGGTCGCTGCGTCCGCTGATCTGCCACAGGCCGGTGAGCCCGGGCTTGACCAGCAGCCGCCGCCGGATGTCCGGGCCGTACGCGGCGGACTCCTCCGGCAGCGGAGGCCGCGGACCGACGAGCGACATCGATCCGGTCAATACGTTGAAAAGCTGCGGGAGTTCGTCGAGCGAGTACCGGCGCAGCACCGTTCCCACCCGGGTCACCCGCGGATCCCGGCGGAGCTTGAACAGCAGCCCCGCGCCCTCGTTGAGTTCGATGAGCTCGGCACGTGCCGTGTCGGCCCCGGTGACCATGGTGCGGAACTTGAGAATGGTGAACTCGCGGCCGTCCTTGCCGACCCTGCGCTGGCGGTAGAACGCTCCGCCCCGGCTGTCCGCGAGCACGAGCAGCGCGACGAGCACCATCAGCGGCGCGAACAGCATCAACAGGATCGCCGCGCCCACTCTGTCGACGACCCCTTTGATCGCCCGGCGGCCCCCGGTGAAGGTCGGCATGCTGACCCGCAGCAGCGGGATCCCGAGCACCGCGTCGACGTGCAGGCGCGGGCCGGCCACCTCCATCAGCACGGGGGCGACGACCATCTCGGCCTCGCTGCCTTCGAGGTTCCAGGCCAGCCGCTGCAGCCGGTCCGGTGACCAGTGCGGGTCCGGGGTGACCGCGACGACCCGGTAGCCGTCGTGGTGGACGTGCTTGGCGACGTCCTCGAGCACGCCGATGACCCGCACTCCGTCCAGTTCGTCGCCCTCGATGCCGAGACCGTCGGTGGTGCACACCGCGTCCACGCGCCAGCCGAGGTGCGGGAACTTGCGGGTGCGGGCGATCAGGTCACGCACGGTGGCCGGGCTCCCGGCAGCGAGCACCGGTCTCAGGCACTGTCCGTCCTTACGCTGTTTGTGCAGCCTGAGGCGGAGCACATACCGCGCGGTCATGGTGACCAGCGCGATAGCGGGGATCGCGACGAAGATCCAGAGCTTGATGTTGCGTGAGGTGAGGGCGATCCCGCCGAGCGCCAGCACGACGGTCGCCGCGAACAGCGAGCGCCCCAGCCGGCGGAATTCCTCGGCACCCTGGCCGAGTACGGCCGGAGCCCACGCCCGGCCCACCGCAAGTGCTCCCAGCACCAGCAGTTCGGTGCCGAAGGCGAGTATCCCCCATTTCTCGTGCCAGTTGGCCGCGTCCCGGGCTCCGAAGAAGTTGCCGATCCCCGCCACCACGAAGGCGGTGGCCGAGGTATCGCTGATGATCACGGTACGGCGGTACCGCTGCTCCCAGTCGTTTGCCGACCGGTTGATCGCCCCTTTCGTCAGACGCTCGTGCGCCGACGGAAAGGGGCTGACTATTCCCCCCTGCCGCACAGAACCCCCCAGGTCCCCAGTGGTACGACGTGGATGCCAAACACCGTTCCTCCCCCCGGGAGCCCCCGCCCCCCGCAAAGTTCCGCCCCTCGCAGGGCCCCCCGCCCCACGCCGCGCTGTTCCTCTCCCGGGAGACACCGCACCCCCGCGCATGACCTGCCGGACACTTCAGCGCCACGTGAGCAACTCACCCTGGCGGCAGCGCACTTGCGCGTACCGCCAGCGTCTCGAGTTGCGCGGGAACCCACCGAAACCTCGGATGCTCCCCGCACCCGAAGCCCCCCTCGGGCTCCAAAAACTGATCACCCCCGGGCCTGGAGCTGAGACGTTTCTGCTTATTCGTCCGCAGCACTAGGCCCATAGATCGCTATTTGTCGCTCGTGTCCCAGCATGGGCAGCAAGGTCAATCTAGACCATGGACACCCGTCTGCAGAGGGGCATGTGTGGAATATGTGCTTACGATTTGAAGATTGGCCGATGAAGCCATCACCACAGCGGGTACTTCGGCCACCAAGGCGGACCTCGTGACCTGCGACGACGGGAGTCTCGGAAGCCTCAGGGCCGGTTGGCGGCTCCACTGGACGAGCTGTTGAACTCGCCTCGACAAGAGGCCTCGTGGACGGTCGCACACAGGCAGCCGAGGGCCGGTCCCGACGCATGTGAAAAGGGCCCCCGCAGGCTCCCGCCTGCGAAGACCCTTCGACCGTCGGGACGACAGGATTTGAACCTGCGACCCCTTGACCCCCAGTCAAGTGCGCTACCAAGCTGCGCCACGTCCCGGCCACGTCTCCCACGGATGTTCCGTGTGATCGCGCAGGTGAACCCTACCTCACACGCGCGGCCGGACCGACTGGCGGAAAGGTCAGCCCCGGGTGGTGACCGGCTCGCGAAGCTCCGTGGTCCCGGTGACGACCCGGCGCCCGGCCCACCGTACCGGAACCAGCAGGGCCGCCAGCGCCGCCGCCAGGCACAGCACCGCCAGCAGGGTGAAGCCGTGGGTGTAGCCGGACTCGTACGGCAGTCCCGAGGACTGCAGCTGCCCGGTGACCAGGACGCTGGTGACGGCCGCGCCGATGGAGCCGCCGATGGTGCGGATGTTGGCGTTCATACCGGTGGCGGCGCCGGTCTGGTCGGCCGGGACGCTGCCCACGATCAGGTTGGCCATGGAGGCGAAGGCGAGCCCGATGCCGAGGCCGAACAGGCCCGCGACCACGGCGATCTGCCACTGCTCGTCGTGCCAGAGGGCGAGGAAGCCGCAGGCCACCGCGCCCAGCGCGGCACCGGTCACCAAGAGGGACTTGGCGCCGACGACCGGCTCCAGACGGCCGCTGAGCACACCGGAGAAGAACATCGCCACCAGCATCGGCAGCATGAGCAGCCCGGCGGCGGTGACGCTCGCGCCGAAGCCGTACCCGGCCGACGACGGCGTCTGGACGAAGCCCGGCAGGAAGGACCAGATCGAGTACATCCCGGCGCCGAAGAGCAGCGCGGCGGCGTTGGTGGTCCGGACGGCGGGCAGGCGCATCACCTTCAGGTCGATCAGCGGGCTGCGGGAGCGGGCCTCGGAGTACAGCCACAGCGCGAACAGCACGACGGCCGCACCGAACAGACCGAGCACCCTGGCCGAGCCCCAGCCCCAGGTGCCCGCCCGGCTGAGCGGCAGCAGCAGCGCGACCAGCCAGGCAGACAGCAGGACGGCACCGAGCCAGTTGATGTTCCCCTGCGCCCGGTTGGGCGACTCGGGCACATACCGTACGGCGATGAGGGTGGCGGCGATCACGATGGCGACCGGGATCCAGAACAGCCAGCGGTAGTCGAGCGCGGTCACGATCGGACCGGCCGCCACCATGCCGACGCCACCGCCGGCGGCGATCACGGCGGAGAGGTTGCTGATGGAGCCACTCACCTGGGACGCCGCGAACTCGTCCCGGATGATGCCGAAGGAGAGCGGGAAGAGGGCACCGCCGACACCCTGGACGACCCGGGCGACGATGAGTACGCCGATGCTCGGCGCGAGCGCGGCGAGGAGACAGCCGACCGCCACGGTCACGAGGACGGCGACGAGCGTGCCCTTCTTGCCGATCAGGTCGCCGACGCGGCCGAGGATCGGCGTGAAGATCGAGGCGGACAGCAGATACGCGGTCATCACCCAGGTCACGGTGGACTGCGAGGTGTGCAGCGCGTGCTGGACGGTCGGCAGGGCCGGCGCGATCAGCGACTGGAGCATGGAGAACACGCCGGCACCGGTCGCGAGGACCGCGAAGGTGAGGCGGGTGGACGTGCGGGGCATGAAGAGCCTCTCCGAACACAGAGTGCGGCCGGAGCCTCGTGGGAAGCGGTCGCGGAAAGGACGATGGAGGCACCTCGACTGCTAAAGTGGAGGTACGCCTCCACTCTAGCGGAGGCAAGCCTCCGCTTCAACCCGTACCGGAGGTGCACCTCCGTTTCCTTTCCGGGAGGCAGCCGTGACCGCCCCGTCGTTCCCCGTCACCGAGATCGTCGCGTCCCGCCGGCCCCACCGGAAGGACGCCGCCCGCAACTACGACGCCCTGCTGGCCGCCGCGCGCGAGGCGTTCGCGGAGCACGGGGCGGAGGCCTCGCTGGAGGACATCGCGCGCCGGGCGGGCGTGGGCATCGGCACGCTGTACCGGAACTTCCCCACCCGTCGCCATCTCTTCGAGACGGTCTACGCGGACGACGTGAACACCCTGGTGCAGGTGGCTCAGGACGTCGCCGACCAGGAGCCCTGGCAGGCCCTTACCGCCTGGCTCGACCGGTTCGCGGGCTACATGGTGACCAAGCGGGCCGTCCGCGAGGCCCTCAACGACGAGTCGGAGATCTTCGCGGCCTGCCGGGACTCGATGTACGCGGCGGGCGGGCCGTTGCTCGAGCGGGCGCAGGAGGCTGGTCAGGCGCGGCGGGACATGGACTTCGTGGACCTGTTGCGGATGGTCGCCGGCATCACGGCGACGGCCTTCGACGACGACGCCCAGCGCGATCGGGTGTTGTCGATCGCGCTGGACGGGGTGCGCGTGTCGCGCTGAGCCGGTCAGCGCCTGAGAACTCGGGGCGACCGGCCGTTCGGCGGGTGCGGGTGGTGGAGCTGCCCGCGCAGTTCCCCGCGCCCCCAACCCGGCGCCGGGACCCCCGGTTCGGAAGCGCGGTCCGTCAAGTCACGCGGATTCGCAGCTCGTACGCGAGAGCGACCACGCGGCCCACGACAGGGACGGCCGAGCGGGCGGGAGCGAGCAGGAGAGGCGCCCCACCGGCCGACGACACCCTCGGCGCCCCCGAACCTGATCCGGCGCGCCGAACGCCGGCTCCCGCGTCCTCGCGGTGGCCGGCGTTCGTCCTCGCCCCCGGGGCGGCAGTGCGGGTCAGTGCGCGGCGACCAGTTCCCGCTCGCTGTCGGTGGCAGTTCTGCGGGAGCCGCGCAGGGCGGCGATGCCGATGAAGACCATGGACGACAGGCCGGCGATGGCGAAGGCGGTGAAGCCCCAGTCGCCGTTGCCGGAGGCGAGGAGCCGGCCGCCGAGCCACGGACCGAAGACGGCGCCGAAGCGGCACATGCCGGAGGTCCAGCCGACCGCGGTGGCCCGGTTGTCCGCGTCGGAGCTGATCGAGATCGTCGCGTAGATCATCGTCTGGGCACTGTTGAGGAAGACCCCCGTCGATGCTCAGGCTTCGACGCGGGGGTGGCTCCGAACCGTCAGCCGACCGGCGGCGTCCCGTGCGTGTGGAACGACGCGATGGTCTGCAGCCCCCAGGCCTGTCCCTTCTTCCGCTCCTCCTCGGTCCAGGTGACGAGCGGCCAGTCGGGCGCCAGAACCAGCCGGGTGAGCGGGTTGCACAGCTCGACGCGGTTGCCGCCGGGCTCGTAGACGTACAGGAAGAACGTCTGCTGGATGGCGTGCTTGTGGGGGCCCGTCTCGATGAACACGCCGGTGTCGATGGCGAGATCGGCCGCGCGCAGGACGTCCTCACGGGTGTCGGTCGCGAAGGCGATGTGGTGCAGCCGTCCCTCGCTGCCGGTCCAGTCCGAGGTGTAGACGACGTCGTACGACTTGTTCGTGTACGTCAGCCAGCGCGCCGCGATCGCCCCGCTGTCCAGCCGGATCTGCTCGGTGGGCCGGGCGCCGAGGATGTTCTGCTGGAACTCGGCGTTGGCGAGCACGTCGGCGGCGAGGAAGTTGATGTGGTCCAACCGCCGTACGCCCACTCCCCTGTTGGGCTTGGCCTGCGGCTGGTTCTTCAGCGCCGGCCGGAGTTCCTCGGGGGCCCGGTAGTACTCGCTCTCCCAGTAGAGGGCGTGTTCATGGCCGTCCGGGTCGGTGGTGACGTACAGCTTTCCCAGGCCGGGTTCGTCCTCGACCCACCTGCCCGTGCCGCCCGACTCCTCAACGGCCTTGATACGGCGGTGAAGTGCCTCCTCGCTGGAGGTGCGCAGGGCGAGCCGGCCGAGGCCGGGCTGTTCGCGGGCGGTGAGGACCAGGCTGTGGTGCTCGTAGTCGTCGTAGGTCCGCAGATACACCGTGTCGCCGTCCTGGCCGTTGACCGTCAGGCCCAGGTAGTCGGTGAAGAAGGCGACGCTGGCATCCAGGTCCGGGGTGAAGAGCTGGGTGTGGCCGATGTGGGCGATGTCGCCGAGCGGCGGAGTCATCGGTGACCTCCTGTGGGTCGGTCCGCGGCCCGGGGGAAGACGGTGCCGTCGAAGATCTTGCGGGCCGTGCGCACCACGGCGGTGCGCCGGGCGGAGGGCAGGCCGCCGGGTGTGGCGGCCAGCCTGCTCTCGATGTCCAGGAATCCCGTGGGGTGTTCTATGCGGACGCGTTCGCTGCCGGGATCGATCGCCGCGAGGCCGCTGCCCACACCGCCCTCGATCCGCAGGCCCGCGGCAACACTGGCCGCGCCCAGGACTCCGATGGAGGTGTGGCAGCGCACGGGGATGAAGGTGCGGGTGGTGACCGCACCGCCGTCACGCGGCGGTGCGAGCAGCGTGAGCTTGGGGACGGTGGCGTCGGACACGTCCCCGAGGCCCATCAGACGGCCCGCCGTCAGCCGTATGGCGTGCAGCCGGTCGGCGAGGGCGAGGTCCTCCTCCAGGTCCCGGGGCCGCTCGTAGCCGGTGACCTGGAGGGAGGCCGCCGCGATCAGGACGGTCGGCATGCCGTTGTTCACGCAGGTCACCTCGACACCGTCGATGACGTCGACGGCCTTGCCGGTGGGCAACAACTCCCCGGCGCCCGGCGGAAACTCGATCACCACGGGCGCGGCCGTCCCCGGCACGCCCGAGATCTCGGCGTCCCCCGTGTACCGCACCCGGCCCCCGGGGGTCGGGAAGGTCGCCGTCGCGTGGTCGCCGGTGTTGACCATACGGATCCGCACGGAGGTCTCCTGCTCCCCCGCCGGGACTAGTCCGCGCTCGACGGCGAACGGGCCGACGCCGGCGAGGATGTTCCCGCAGTTCTGACGGTCGCTCACCTCTGGCCGGTCGACCGCTACTTGGAGGAAGAGGTAGTCGACATCGGCCTCCGGGTCGACGGACCGGGAGATCACGGCGACCTTGCTGGTGAGCGGGTGCGCGCCGCCCAGGCCGTCGATCTGCCGCTCGTCCGGGCTGCCCATGATCCGCAGCAACAGGTCGTCGCGCCGGGCGGGTTCGGCGGGCAGGTCGTCGGCGAGGAAGTAGGCGCCCTTGGACGTGCCGCCCCGCATCAGCAGACAGGGCACCCCCTCGGTCACGGCCGCTCCCCCTCGTACTCCTCGTACGTCCGGTACTCCACCCCGAGCCTCTTCAGCGTCTCCCGCAAGCCGTAGCGGTCCAGGCCCAGTTGGCCCTCGACGAAGGCGGCGCGGGTGGCGGCCTCCTTGGCCTCGCGGGCCTCGGACCTCTCCACGGTCTCGGCCACCCGCTCGCGCGGGACGACCACGACACCGTCGTCGTCGGCGAGGATCACGTCGCCCGGGCGGATCACCTGGCCGTCGATGGCGATCGGCACGTTGACCGAGCCGCCCGTGGCCTTGACCGTGCCCTGCGAGGAGACCGCGCGGGACCAGGCGGCGAAGCCCATGTCACGCAGCTCCTGGGTGTCCCTGATGCCGGTGTTGGTGACGACCCCGCGCACCCCGCGCTGCTGCAGGGCGGTGGCGAACAGCTCGCCGAACAGGCCGTCCGTGCACGGCGAGGTGGTGGTGACGACGAGGAGGTCGCCCTCGCCGCACTGCTCGACGGCCGCGTGGATCATGAGGTTGTCGCCGGGCCAGCCGATCACGGTGACGGCCGTGCCCGCGACCCGTACGCCCTGCTGGACGGGGCGAACGGCCGGGCCCAGCAGGCCCGTTCGGCCCATCACCTCGCTGACGGTGGCCACGCCGTACCGCGCCAGCGCGTCGACGTCCTTCAGGTCCGCCTTCGGCGGGTTGGTGACGATCACGCCCATCACGCCAGCTCCTTCGCGATCTGCGGGTAGGGGCGCATGTACGCCTCGGCCATGGTCTTGTGGGCCAGACCCAGGTTCGGGCCCGCGTTGCGCTTGAGCTGGACGCCCCGGCGGACCGCGAGGTCGGTGTAGTAGTCCCACAGGTGCTGCTGGGCGCCGAGGCACTCCATGGCCTTGCGCTTGGTCTCCCACACTTCGGTGATGTCGAGGAGCACCTCGGGCCTGAAGCCGCTCATCTCGGGCTGGTGGGGCTCGAAGTAGAAGACGGGCGGGGCACCGATGATCTCGCCCTCGCCCGGGTAGCCGATGGCCTGCGCCAGGATCCGGGCCTCCAGGGCCATCCGGTTGGCGGCCGGGTGGTCGCCGTTGTACGGGTCCTCGACCGGGTGGGTGAGCACGACGTCGGGCTGGGTGGACCGGTAGACCTCGACGAGCTCGTCGGTCAACTCGGCGGTGGCGACCAGCGGGTAGTCGCCCGCGTCGAAGAAACGCACCTCGGCGCCGAGGGTCGCGGCGGCGCGCTCGGCCTCGTCCCGGCGTATCGCCTTGATCTCGTCGAGCTTCCTGCCCTCGCGCCAGGCCTTGGCGGACTCCCCGCGTTCACCGAAGGTCAGACAGGCGATGGTGACCTTCTCACCCCGGGAGGCGGCCAGGGCGATGGCTCCGCCCGCCCGCCACACGAAGTCCCCGGCATGCGCGGTGATCACCAGTGTCGAACGTGGAGTGGCGGGCGCGCCTGACTGCGTCATTACGGACATCTCCTTGAAGTGGACAGGTTCGCGCCCGCCTCGCGCGGCTCAGTCGCGCAGCGCCTCGATCACGCTGGTGAGGTGGGCGCGGACGGCCTTCTCTGCCGCCTGCGGGTCCCTGGCCCTGATCGCCTCGATCATCGCCAGATGCTCGTTCAGGGAGTGCTGCGGCCGTCCCGGGCGAAGCGCCAACTGGAAGCGGTGGCGCACCAGTTGGGCGTTCAGCCGTTCCAGCAGATCCACGGCGGTCCGCTGGCCCGAGAACTCCCGCACCCTGGCGTGCAGCTCCTGGTTGAGCTCGGAGTAGGTCATCGGCTCGCCGTCGGCCACCGCCTTGGTCATCGCCGTGCCCAGTTCGGTCAGCTCGGCGAGCTGCTCGTCACTGGCCAGGGTCGCCGCCTTGGCCGCGCACAGCCCTTCGAGGACCATGCGGCACTCGGTGATGGCGACCGCCTCCTCGACGGTCACCACCCGCACCCGGGAACCCCGGTTGCGGATCCGCTCGACGAGGCCCTGGGCCTCCAGATCGATGAGTGCGGCCCGGATGCTGGCCCGTGTCACACCGAACTGCTCGGCGAGCTCGTTCTCCACCAGCCGCTGCGCCGGCGCCATCTCGCCATGCAGGATCGCCTGCCGCAGCTGCGCGAGCGCATGCTGCTTGGCCTGCTCCCCGGTGCTCGGACGGGCTTCTTTCGGCATCGCTGCCCTCCCTGAGTGAGTGCCTGTCGAACGTAAAACTAGCCAAACAAGATTGTCAACAATTTTGTCCGCCGTATCGCGCTCATGGCTACCGGCGCATGCATCCGTGTGTACGGGTTCCAGCCGCAGCGTCCGCCGCGCCGACCCGGCACCCGGCCAACGCCGAGACGTGGACGTACGCGTCACGGACCGGTCACCGAGAGCTCCCGGCGGAGGCCCGGTCGGGGAGGTCGAGCGGGGTCTCGGCGTGGGCGACGAAGTCGTGGACCAGTCGGCGGAAGAGCGTGGCGAACCGCTCCAGGTCGTCCGGGGTCCAGTCGGCGAGGGCCAGCTCGACGCCCCGGCGGCTCGCCTCGCGTATGCGCTCCACCGCCGCGAGGCCCGCGTCCGTGAGTTGCACGAGCTGGGCCCGGCGGTCGTCCGGGTCGGCGATCCGCACGACGTGCCCGATCCGCTCCAACTGCCGCAGCTGCCGGGTGACATGGGAGGCCTCCACGGACAGCCGGACCGCCAGTACGCCCGGACGCACCGGGTCGCTCGCCGCGATGTTCCGCAGGATGGCCACGGCCGCCCGGTCCAGATCGAGCCCGGCTGCCGCCATCAGCCGCTCGTGCTGCCGGGCCCTCCCCGCCACATAGGTCATTCGGCTGAGGACGTACTCGATCTCGACCACGTTCGCCGACACACCTGCCGCCGACGCGGGATTCTGTGCGGACATGGCGCCACTCCAGAGGTAGTTGCCTAACTTAAGTAAGCCCCGATTGATTGCTTGACTTAAGTAACTCGCGTGTGCTTGCCTAAGTCAAGTAAGACGGCACAGACAGGGCCCGCCTCGAGCGGACGCGGGCCCTCGCGCCCGACCCGTGGGGACGGGGAACGGCGCGGTCCCGGGCCCGGCGGGCGGACCGACTCCCCCCTGTCCGGCGCCGGGCCCGGCGACACCCCCGCCGCACCCCTGCAGAAAGTGAGACACCCCATGGCCACGATGAAGTCCGTCCACGCCGACTACCCCTCCCCCGGCGGTGATTACGGCCTGATCGGCATGCGTGAGCGGGTCCGTTCCGCGGGCGGGCGGATCCGTACGGGCCGTCTCGTCCAGGGCGGCTTCCAGGCAGGTCGTTGTCGAGTAGCCGTACCAGCCGGGCGGTCACCAGGAGGAAGCGGCCGTCTGAGCCGTGCTTTCCAGTCCATCATAAATTGAACTTGCTTAAGTCAATCAATTGCGATTCACTTGAGTGAGTCAAGCAATACCCAGGTTCCCGACCGGAGGCCCAGCCATGTCCGACGCCCTTGCCCAACCCGCCGAAGCGGGGTCGTCAGCCCCGCCGAAGCCGAACGCCGTGGTAGCGGTCCTGGCGCTGGCCGGAATCGTCGTCTCGCTGATGCAGACCCTGGTCATCCCGATCGTTCCCGAGCTGCCCAAGCTCCTGCACGCGGAGCCCTCCGACACCGCCTGGGCGGTCACCGCCACCCTGCTCGCCGCGTCCGTGGCCACGCCGGTCGTCGGGCGGCTCGGCGACATGTTCGGCAAGCGCCGGATGCTGCTGCTCAGCATCGTGCTGCTGGTCTCCGGTTCGCTGGTGTGCGGCCTCGCCGACTCCCTCGTCCCGATGATCATCGGACGTGCTCTGCAGGGTCTGGCCGCCGCGGTCGTACCGCTCGGCATCAGCATCATGCGGGACGCGCTGCCGGCCGACCGGCTGGCCGGGTCCACCGCGTTGATGAGCGCCTCGCTCGGCGTCGGTGGCGCGCTGGGGCTGCCCGCCGCCGCGTTCATCGCCGACAACTGGAACTGGCACATCCTGTTCTGGGTCTCGGCCGCCCTCGGTGCCGTCGCCTTCGTCCTTGTCCTGCTGATCGTGCCCGAGTCCAAGGTGCGCGCCGGGGGCCGGTTCGACCTGGTCGGTTCGCTGGGTCTGTCGGCCGGTCTGGTCTCGCTGCTGCTGACCGTGTCCAAGGGCGGTGACTGGGGCTGGACGAGCGGCACCACCCTGGCTCTCGGCGCCGCCGCGGTCGTGATCCTGCTGTCCTGGGGCTGGTGGGAACTGCGCAGCCCGCAGCCGCTGGTCGACCTCCGGACCACCGCCAAGCCGCAGGTGCTGTTCACCAACCTCGCCTCGATCGCGCTCGGCTTCTCGATGTTCGCGATGTCCCTGGTGCTCCCGCAGCTGCTCCAGCTGCCCGAGCAGACCGGCTACGGTCTCGGCAAGTCCATGCTGACCGTCGGCCTGGTGCTGGCCCCGCAGGGCCTGGTGATGATGGCCATGTCCGCCGTCTCCGCGGCCGTCACCAAGGCCAAGGGTCCCAAGGTCACGCTGATGATCGGCGCGCTGATCGTGGCCGCCGGCTACGGGCTCAACATCATCCTGATGTCCGAGATCTGGCACCTCGTCCTGGTCTCCTGCGTCATCGGCGCCGGCATCGGCTTCACCTACGGCGCGCTGCCCGCCCTGATCATGGGTGCCGTGGACCCCACCCAGACGGGCGCCGCGAACAGTCTCAACACGTTGATGCGGTCCCTGGGCACCTCGTTCGCCAGCGCTCTCGCCGGTGTGATCCTGGCCCGGATGACCACCAGTTTCGGCGGCACCGCGCTGCCCTCGGAGAACGGCTTCAAGGTCGTCATGGCGATCGGAGCGGGCGCGGCGCTGCTCGCCTTCGCCGTAGCGACCTTCATCCCACGCCGGCGTCACGCCACCCCGCAGCCCCCGTCCGACGAACCGACGAAGCCGACGGAGGTCGGCGCCAAGGCGTAAGACCGGTTCCTGTACCGGGCTGACCGGCCGTCGCTCCCTGAGGGGGCGGCGGCCGGTCGGTGTTCTCCGGGCAGCGGCCGCCGTCAGCCGTGAGTTCACGGAAAGCTCGCCCGGCCTGGAAGGACCCGAGCCCGTACCCCGCGGCCCCTCACTTGATCACCGCGTTCGCCACCACGACCACCACGCCCAGCATCGCGTCCACCGCCCCGATGGTGATCGCGGCCGGCCAAGTGCGGTGGGACCAGCGGGCCGTGACCAGGCCCAGGGTGAACAGGAGGGTGATGTTGAGGGCGAAGGCCGGGTACTCGACGCCGTTCGCCGGCCACCAGCCCCAGCCCGCGCCGGCCAGGACGACGGCCGTCGGCAGGACCGCCGCGACCAGGGGCCACTCGTCGGCGAGGGTGCGCAGGGCGTCCCAGCGGCGGTGCGGGGCACGCTCGGCGATGAAGTGGGCGTAACCGTGGGCGAGGGCGGAGGCGAGGGCGGTGACCAGGAGCCACACGGCGTCGTAGCGGCGGCTGTCCCGGGAGGTGTGCCCGTACTGGCTGAGCGCGGCGACCATGGAGCAGGCCAGGACCGAACCGTAGACGCCGCCGAACAGAACGGCCTCACGTGTGCCGTGCCGGTGCGGCCGGGACGCGGCAGCCTCGGTGTCCGCCATGCCCTCCACGATCTCCCGGGCCGCGAGCCGCCGCCAGTTCGCGACGGAGTGTCCTCCCACCTGCGCCGACACTCCACACACTGTCGACGCACGGGGCCGGAACGACCTCGCTAGGGTCGCACCATGGACCACAGCTTCGTACTCCACATCCCCGACGCCGAGCTCGAATCGGAGCCTCTCGCGCGGGAGCAGATCCTCTCGGGGACGCCCGAGGTGACCGGAAAGGTGGTCTGGGAGTCGGAGGACGGACGACAGCTCCGCGGCATCTGGCAGATCACGCCCGGAGTCGTCACCGACACGGAGGCGGACGAGCTGTTCGTCGTGATCAGCGGGTCGGCCACCATCGAGGTCGAGAACGGCCCGACGCTGAAGGTGGGGCCCGGCGACATGGCCGTACTGCGAGCGGGCGACCGTACGACGTGGACCGTGCACGAGACCCTGCGAAAGGCGTACGCGATCAACCTGTGAGCGGGCCCGCCGTCGTCCCCCGGATCTCCAGCACCGGCGCGGCGAGATCCGTGCGCCCCTCTCCCCCACGCCCCTCGAACCGGTCGAGCAGACACCGCGCGGCCCGGCGGCCGACCTCGTGGCTGGCGTTGTCGACGGTGGTGAGCCAGACGTGGCGGAGCCGGGCGATGCTCGTGTTGTCGTAGCCGACGACGGACAGGTCGCGCGGGACGCTCAGGCCCAGTTCCTCCGCTGCCGACACCGCGCCGATCGCGGCGATGTCGTTGAAGGCGAAGACGGCCGTGGGCCGGTCGGGACGGCTCAGCAGCCGGACCGTCGTGCGGTAGCCGCCCTCCTCGGTCATGTCACTGGCCTCGACGACCGCCTCCGCCGCGAGGCCGTGCGCCCGCATCGTCGCCTCGAAGCTGCGCCTGCGCAGCTCACCGACCGCCCCGTACCCCGCGATGTGCGCGACGCGGCGGTGGCCGAGGCCGATCAGGTGCTCGGTGACCAGGCGGGCGCCGCGCTCGTCGTCGTTGGCGACGACGTCCACCCCCGGCAGCCCGGGCTCGCGCGCACCCGCCACGACCACCGGGAGCCGCTCGGCCACCGCCCCGAGTGCGGCGGGGTCGGGCAGCGTGCCGACCACGACCAGGCCGTCCACCCCGAGGTCCAGGAAGGGACCGGCCGGATCCTGTCCGGTACGGCGGTTGAGCCGGGCGTCGGCCAGGAGCATGCGCAGGCCGTTGTCGTGGAGCAGGGAGTTCAGACCGTCCAGCAGGTCCACGAACCAGGGGTTGCGCAGGTCGTTCAGGAGGACGCCGACCGTGCGGGTGCGCTGCTCGCTGAGGCTGCGGGCCGCGGCGTTCGGACGGTAGCCGAGCTCGCGCACGGCCCGCAGCACGGCCTCCCGCCTCTCCGGGCGCACCTGGTCGGAGCCCCGCAGCACGAGCGAGACCAACGACTTCGAGACACCGGCCCGGTCGGCCACATCACGGATCGTCGGCGGTCTCATGGCATGGACCGTTCCATGGGCCGGTGCGGCTTGTCAAAGGGTTGACAGCATGGGAAGACGGCACTCAAGGTGACCTGGACAGAAAATGGACCGGTCCAAAAAGGTGGCTCCCCATGGTCGATACGCTCGGTGTCGCCGTCGTCGGATTCGGCTGGATGGGGCGGGTGCACACCCAGGCCTACGCCCGCGTCCCGCACCACTACCCCGGGCTCCCGCTGCGCGCCGAGCTCGTGACCGTCGCCGAGGACGTGCCGGGACGGGCGGAGGAGGCGGCCGCGCAGTTCGGGTTCGCCTCGGCGACCCGCGACTGGCGCGAGGTCGCCGCCGACCCGCGCGTCCAGGCCGTCAGCATCACCGCGCCCAACTTCCTGCACCGCGAGATCGGCGTCGCGATGGCCGGGGCCGGCAAACACATCTGGATCGAGAAGCCGGTCGGCCTCACCGCCGAGGACGCCCGTGCGGTGGCCGACGCGGCGGCCCGGACCGGCGTGCGGACCGCGGTCGGCTTCAACTACCGCAACGCGCCCGCCGTCGAGACCGCCCGCGAGCTGATCGCCTCCGGGGAGATCGGCACGGTCACCCATGTCCGCGTCCGGCTCTTCAGCGACTACGCGGCTCATCCGCAGGGCGCCTTGACCTGGCGTTACGAGCGTGAACGCGGCGGCAGCGGCGTGCTCGGGGACCTCGCCTCGCACGGCGCCGACCTGGCCCGCTTCCTGCTCGGCGACATCGCCTCTCTCACGGCCGACACCGCGATCTTCGTGCCCGAGCGCGCCCGTCCCACCGGAGCCACCGCCGGGCACACCCTGGCGACCGGAGAGCTCGGGCCCGTCGAGAACGAGGACTACGTCAACTGCCTGCTGCGCTTCGCCTCCGGTGCCCGTGGCGTCCTGGAGGCCTGCCGGGTCTCGGTCGGCGAGCAGAACAACTACGGCTTCGAGGTGCACGGCACGAAGGGCGCCGTGTTCTGGGACTTCCGCCGCATGGGCGAGCTGGGCATCAGCCGCGGCACCGGCTACCAAGACCAGCCCGTCAGCACGGTGTATGTCGGCCCGGGTGCCGGCGAGTTCGGCGCCTTCCAGCCGGGCGCGGCCAACGCCATGGGCTACGACGACCTCAAGGTCGTGGAGGCGTACCGCTTCCTGCGTTCGATCGCCGAGGACACGTCGTACGGCGCGACTGTGGAGGACGCCGTGCACAGCGCCGTCGTACTGGACGCCATGTCGCGGTCCGCGGAGAGCGGTTCATGGGTGGAGGTGTCGGCATGACGGTCCGGGTGGGGGTGATCGGGGCCGGCGTGATGGGTGCCGATCATGTGCGGCTGCTGCACGGGTTCGTGTCGTCGGCCGAGGTCGTGGCAGTGACGGATGTCGACGGGGCGCGGGCGAGGGCCGTCGCGTCCGGCGTGCCGGGGGCGCTCGTCAGCCCCGACGCGTGGGCACTGATCGCCGATTCCCGCGTGGACGCCGTGGTGGTCGCCTCGCACGACTCCACCCACGCGGAGCTGACCGTGGCCGCCGTGCGCGCCGGGAAGCCGGTGCTGTGCGAGAAGCCGCTGGCGCCGACGGTCGCCGAGTGCGTCGAGGTCGTACGTGAGGACGACAAGGCGGGCGGCGGGCTCGTGTCGGTGGGGTTCATGCGGCGGTTCGACCCGCCGTACGTCGCGCTGAAGGCCGCGCTGGACGAGGGCCGGTGCGGCCGGCCCAGGGTGGTGCACTGTGTGAGCCGGGGTGTGACCTCGGCACCGGGCGCGGTCAGCGAGTTCAGTGTCACCGGGTCGTCGATCCATGAGTTCGACGTCGTGCCGTGGCTGCTGGACTCACCCGTCACCGCGGTGTCCTGGCACGCGCCCGATGGCGAGTCCGCTCCCGGTCTGCGCGACCCCCAGATCATGCTCTTGCACACCGCCGACGGCACGCTCACCACCCTCGAGACCTTCCTCAACGCCCGCTACGGGTACGAGGTCCGCTGTGAGATCGCGGGCGAGCGGGGCGCGCTGCGCCTGGCCGATCCCGCGCTGGTCGTGAGTTCTCTGGAGCGGAACCGGTCCACCGGATATCCGGCCGACTGGCGGCCCCGGTTCGCCGAGGCCTACCGGCTGGAACTGCAGGCGTGGATCGACTCGGTCGTCGCCGGACGGCCCTCGCCGCTGGCGTCCGCGCGGGACGGGCTGACCGCGTCCGCGGTCGCCGCGGCGGTCATCGCGTCGATGCGGGACGGCGGCCGGACCGTGCCCGTGTCCGTACCGGCCGAGTGAGGCGTGCCGTGACGACACTTCCCGCGCCCCGCACCCCCGACCCCATGGCCGCACCCGCCCTCAACTGGGGTGTCATCGGGACCGGTTGGATCGCCGAGCGGTTCATCGGTTCGGTCCGGCGGCACACCCGGCAGCGGTTCACCGCCGTGGCTTCGCGCGATGCCGCCCGGGCGGAGGAGTTCGCCGCCCGACACGGGATCACGCGCGGATACGGCTCGTACGAGGAACTGGTGGCCGCCGCCGACGTCGATGTCGTGTACGTCGCCACCGAGCACACCGCCCATCTCGCCTGTGCGCGACTGGCGTTGGAGGCCGGCAAGCACGTCCTGGTCGAGAAGCCGCTCGGCCTGAACGCTGCGCAGGCGGCGCAGATCGCCGAACTCGCCGCCTCGCGTGGGCTGTTCTGCGCCGAGGCGTTGTGGACGTTCTTTCTGCCGCGCTTCGATGTCGTACGTCAGGTGCTCGACTCCGGGATGCTCGGCGAGGTGCGGTCCGTGCTGGCCGACCTCGGTGAGCACTTCGACCCCGCCGGGGGCCATCGCATCCTCCGTGCCGATCTCGCCGGCGGGCCACTGCTCGACCTCGGTACCTACCCGGTGTCGCTGGCCACCTGGGTGCTGGGCCCCGCGGAGAGCGTGCAGGCCTCGGGGCAGGCGCACCCTTCAGGGGTGAACGGGCAGATCGGTGCCGTCCTGGACGGGCGGGCCGTCGTGCACACCACGCTGTTCAGTGACACTCCGAGCACGGCGGTGATCGCGGGGACTGAGGGGACCCTCCGGCTGCCGGGGCCCTTCTACCAGCCGGGGGACGTGGTGTTCAGCCCGGCCGGAGGGGGCCCTTCACTGACGTACACCGAACCTCTTACAGGCCACGAGGGCCTGCACTTCGAGGCCGCCGAGGCAGCCCGCTGCATCCGGGACGGCCTCGTCGAGACGCCGCTGCGACCGCTCACCGACTCGGTCGCCACGCTGCGGGTGATGGACGAGATCAGAAGACGGTGCGGAATCGTCTTCCCCGGTGAACAAGACGAACAGCCGGACCGGACCCGGGGGCGGACAGCGCTCTAGTACGGCATGTTGTACGGCGTCACCACCTGTATCGCCGAAGGCGTCGTCGGTCCCGCCGGCGGCAACGCCCCGTGCGCCCGCATCACGATGTGGCACGCCTCCCGCATGTCCTGCCGCAGGTCGTGATGGAGGACCGCCGACAGGCGGTGTTCCCGCAGCAGCCGGTCGTTGTCGTGGTCCAGGTCGTGGGCCACGAACACCGCGCACTCCCTGCCCAGGTCCTCGAAGGCCCGGAGGGTGGCGATGTTGCCGCCGCCGATGGAGTAGACCGCCCGGATCTCCGGATCCCGCTCCAGCGCGGCCCTGACCAGGTCGTACTGCGTGGCGTCCAGGCCCTGTCCCTCGGCGATCTCCACCAACGCGCGTTCCGGGTGCCGGGTGCGCATCGCGCTGCGGAACCCCATCTCGCGCTCCTCCTCGTTGCGGAAGAAGCCGCTGCTGAGGCTGGTGAGGACGTTGCCGGGGCGGTCGCCGAGCCACTGGCCCATGAGGTAGGCGGCGGTCGTTCCCGCCGCCCGGTTGTCGATGCCCACGTAGGCGAGGCGGGCCGTGGAGGGCAGGTCGGTGACCAGGGTGACCACGGGAATGCCCGCCTCCGCGAGCCGGCCGACCGCGGCCGCGACCTCGGGGACGTCGGGCGCCTTGAGGATCACGCCCTGGGAGCCGCGACGGGCTATCCGGTCGAGGGTCTTCGTCAGCTCCGCGCCGGGGCCCGTCTCGCGGAAGTGGAAACGGGAGCGCAGAACGGCGGGATGCAGCGCGGGCAGCTCGGCCTCCAGGGCCGCGCGGACGGCCGTGGAAAAGCGTTCCGGCGTCTGCATCACTATGTCGATCATGAACGTGCGGCCGACCAGCCGGACCTGGGTGCGCTGCCGGTCCAGATCGGTGATCGCCTGGCGGACCTCGCGGGCGGTGTTCTCCCGGACCCCTCCCCTGCTGTTCAGGACCCGGTCGACGGTGGCCTCGCTCAGCCCCGCCTGACGTGCGATTTCCCGGATCGGGTACGGGTGGCCCACGCGTCTGCTCCTTGAGGGGTTTTTGATGGCTGCCTGCTGGTTGTTCGACGGCTTTGTCATGACAAGAATGACAGCGCTGAGTCGCCCCTGTCACCGAGAGGACGCCGATGTCCTTCACCGCCGTACACCGCCGCGCCTGGCTGTCCGAGCAGGACTGCGACCTCGACTCGTTCCGCGCGCTCGTCGAGCGGACGGCCGATCCCGCCGAGTACCCGCACGCCACCGCCGTGGAGCGGAACGTCCTGCTGTACGACGCCGAGCGCGTCCGCGGCGCCAAGGACCGCAGGGAGGTGCAGGAGGAGCTGGTGCGGGCCCTGAGCGACGGCCCCGGGGTCGTGGTCTTCCAGGGGGCGTTCCCCGATCACGCGGTCGTCGACCGGTTCACCGAGGTCTTCGACTCACTGATCCGCGAGCAGTACGCGGCGGGCACGACCGCGGGCGACCACTTCGCGAAGCCCGGTGCCAACGAGCGGGTGTGGAACGCGCTGGAGAAGGCGGCCCTCTACGACCCCTCGGCGTTCGCCGACTACTACGCCAACCCGGTCCTCGCCCTGGCGTCCGAGGCCTGGCTCGGCCCCGGTTACCAGGTCACCTCGCAGGTCAACGTGGTCAACCCGGGCGGCCTCGCGCAGACCGTGCACCGCGACTACCACCTCGGCTTCCTCTCCGACGAGGTCGCCGCGGCCTATCCGGCGCACGTACACCGTCTGTCTCCCGTACTCACGCTCCAGGGCGCGGTCGCGCACTGCGACATGCCGGTGGAGTCGGGGCCGACGCTGTACCTGCCGTTCTCGCAGCTGTTCGAGCCCGGGTATCTGGCATGGCGGCGGCCGGAGTTCCAGGCGTACTTCAAGGAGCACCACGTCCAGCTGCCGCTCGCGAAGGGCGACGCCGTCTTCTTCAACCCGGCGCTGTTCCACGCGGCCGGGACCAACCGCACCACCGGCGTGCGGCGCATGGCCAATCTCCTGCAGGTGTCCTCGGCCTTCGGGCGCGCCATGGAGACCGTGGACCGGGAGGCGGTGTCGAACGCCGTCTATCCGGCGCTGCTGCGCCGCAAGACCGACGGCGCCGACGCGGAGTGGCTGGACAACGTGATCGCCGCGAGCGCCGAGGGCTACCCCTTCCCCACCAATCTCGACAGCGACCCCCCGGTCGACGGACTCGCCCCGCCCTCCCAGGCGGACCTCGTACGGCGGGCGCTCGCCGAGGGCTGGAACCCCCGGACCCTCAGGGACGAGCTGCGCGCGGGCGCCGACCGGCGTACGAGCTGAATCGGCGCCGCACAAGCTGAAAGGTACTGGCACATTCATGGGACTTCTCGACGACAAGGTCGTCCTCGTCAACGGCGGCAGCCAGGGCGTCGGTGCCGCCATCGCCCGGGCCGCGGTCCGCGAGGGCGCGGTCGTGGCCGTGACCGGCCGCCGCCCCGAGCCCGGTGCGGCGCTGGTGGCGGAACTGGAGGCGGCCGGCGGCAAGGCACTGTTCGTCCGTGCCGACCTCGCCGACGCGGAGCAGGCCAGGGCGTCCGTCACCCGGGTCGTCGAGGCGTACGGCCGTGTCGACTGCCTGGTGAACTCCGCCGGGCTCACCTCCCGGGGCACGCTCCTCGACACCACGCCCGAGCTGTTCGACCAGCACATCGCCATCAACCTCAAGGCGCCCTTCTTCGCCATGCAGGCGGCGGTGGCGGACATGGTCGGCCGCAAGGCGCCCGGCACGGTCGTCAACATCATCACGTCATCGGCGCACGGCGGGCAGTCGTTCCTCGCGCCCTACGTCGCCGCCAAGGCCGGCCTGATGGGCCTCACCCGCAACGCCGCGCACGCCCACCGCTGGGACCGGGTCCGGATCAACGGCCTCAACATCGGCTGGACGGCGACAGAGGGCGAGGACGCCACCCAGAAGACCTTCCACGGCGCCGGCGACGACTGGCGTGAGGAGGCCGCGGCCAAGCTCCCGATGGGCAAGCTCGGCCAGCCCGACGAGATCGCCGACTTCGTGGTCCTCCTGCTGTCCGACCGGTCGGGCGTGGTGACCGGTTCGGTGATCGACTGGGACCAGAACGTCCTCGGCGGCCTCGACTGACCCCTTCACCCGAGTTGAGAAACACCGCTCGCAAGAACCACCCTCAAGGAGCTGCACCCTCATGCGCATCGGAATCCTCGGCCTCGGCCGCATCGGCGCCTTCCACGCCGAGACCCTCTCCGGACTCGACGCCGTCGAGTCACTCGTGCTCACCGACCCCTTCGCGGAGGCCGCCAAGTCCGCCGCGGAGCGGTTCGGCGGCGAGGTCGTGGACTCGCCCGAGGCCCTGCTGGCCGCCGGCGTGGACGGCATCGTGGTCGCGGCGGCGACGGACGCCCACCCCAAGCTGATCCTGGCCGGAGTCGAAGCCGGCATCCCCGTCTTCTGTGAGAAGCCCGTCGCCAAGCACATGAGCGAGGGCGTCGACGTCCTCCGGGCCGTCGAGGGCAGCGACGTACCGATCCAGATCGGCTACAACCGCCGCTTCGACACCGGTTTCGTCAACGCCCGGGCCGCCGTGCAGAGCGGCGAGCTGGGCAAGCTGCACACCGTGCGCTCGACCACGCTGGACCCGGCCCCGCCGCCGGCCGCGTACATCGCCGCCTCCGGGGGCATCTTCCGGGACTGCTCGGTGCACGACTTCGACATCATCCGCTGGGTGACCGGCCGCGAGGTCGTCGAGGTGTACGCCGTCGGCGGCAACCGGGGTGCCGACTTCATCAAGGCGGCGGGCGACGCCGACACCACCGGCGCGATCCTCACCCTCGACGACGGCACGATCGCGGTGGTCTCCAACTCCCGCCACAACGCCCGGGGTTACGACGTCCGCATGGAGATCCACGGCTTCACGGACTCCATCGCCGTCGGCTTGGAGGACAAGCTCCCGCTGCGCTCGGTGGAGCCCGGCGTGACCTTCCCGGCGGGCACCCCGCACGACTTCTTCATGGACCGCTTCACGGCCGCCTACCGCGCCGAACTCACGGCGTTCACCGAGGTCGTGGCGGGCACCCGGCCCTCGCCGTGCACGATCGCGGACGCCCTGGAGGCGGGCTGGATCGCCGAGGCGTGCACGTTGTCGCTGCACGAGCACCGCCCGGTGACGATCGCCGAGGTCCGCTCCGCCTGAGTCGCCGCCCGCGTCCCGGGCGCCCGGGCCCCGGGACGCCGGCGCACGAACGCTCCGGCCCTCGCGCCCGTTCACTGCGAACCGTGGCCGTCGTGCGCGCCACGGCCGAGCGGCCTGGTCCTGGCCCACGCCCAGGACCTCGTGCACGGCGCACGCTGATCCGGCAGGACCCCCCGTCCTGCCGCCGTCGAGGAGGAACCGCGGACATGAGCGAACCACTGCGCATCGGAGTACTGGGAGCCGCGCGGATCAGCGGCTCCTCGCTCATCGGGCCGGCCCGGGAGACCGGTCACCGGGTCGTCGCGGTGGCCGCACGCGACCGGTCCCGCGCCGAGGCCTACGCGGCCGAGCACGGCGTGGAGCGGGTGGCGGGGTCGTACACCGAGCTGATCGCCGACCCCGAGGTCGAGGTCGTCTACAACCCGCTCGCCAACGGTCTGCACGGGCCGTGGAACCTCGCGGCGCTCGACGCCGGCAAACACGTCCTGAGCGAGAAGCCGTCGGCGAGCAACGCCGAGGAGGCCGCGGAGGTGCGGGAGGCGGCCGCGAAGGCCGGCACGGTCTTCATGGAGGCCTTCCACTACCTCTTCCACCCGGTCACCCGGCGGCTCCACGAAATCCTCGCGAGCGGTGAGATCGGCGAGCTGCGGCACGTGGAGGCCATGGTCGCGATCCCGGCGCCCGCGGACACCGATCCGCGCTGGTCGCTGCCGCTGGCCGGCGGCGCGGCGATGGACCTCGGCTGCTACAGCCTGCACGCGCTGCGCATGCTGGCCCCCTGGGCGGGCGGCGCACCGCGGCTGGTCTCCGCGCGGGGCGGGCAGCGGGCGGGGGCGCCCGGCGTCGACGAGTGGCTCGACGCCGACCTGGCCTTCCCCGGCGGCGCGACGGGGTCGGCGCGCTGCCACATGGCGTACGACGGGCTGGAGATGAGCTGCCGGATCGTTGGCTCACGGGGCGAGATCCGCGCGCCCAACTTCGTGCTGCCGCAGCGGGACGACCGGGTCGTGGTGAGCACCGGAGACGGCGAGCGCACCGAGCGGCTCGGCACGCGGTCGTCGTACACCTACCAGCTGGAGGCGTTCGCGGACCGGGTGCGCGGGGGCGCCCCGCTGCCGCTGGACGCGGACGACGCGGTGGCGACGATGACGCTGATCGACGCCGCCTACCGGGCGGCCGGGTTCGAGCCGCGGCCGCGCGTGTCCTAGCTGTCGCGCAGCTCGGCCAGGCAGTCCAGCGCCGAGGTCAACTCGCCGACGCCGTGCGGCTTGCGGGCCTCGGCCAGCGCCTCCACGGCGCACGCGCCGGCCTCGGCCGGGTCGCCGGTGGCGCTGTGGCAGCGGGCGAGGTCGACCAGAAGCCGTACACGCAACGGCAGAACGATCTCGGGAACGGCCCACGCGAGCGGTCCCCGAAGCGCCTCCCGGGCCTCCGGACCCACGCCCAGCGCGTCTTCGTACCGGCCCAACGCCCGCAGTACACCGACCAGTTCGGAAAGCACCTGCGGCCGCACCAACTCGACGTGCGCCAACTCCCTGAGCGACATGGCGGCGAGCAGCGCCGCGCACTCCTCGTAGACGGCCACGGACTCCTCTCTGCGGCCGGCCGCGGCGAGCACCATCCCGTACGTCCGCAGCGCGCCGGGCAGACTGCCCAGTGCCCGGTCGCGGCGGTCGAGGGAGGGCAGAACGCGGTACGCCTCCACGCACGCGTGTGCCACCGACACGGCCTCCTCGGTCCGGCCGACGCCCGCGAGCGCCTGCGCCCGCACGTCGCGGACGAAGGCGGTCAGCGCACGGGACGCCTCGCCCGGTACGGCGGTCGCCGCCGTGCACGCCTCCTCGAAGCGGCCGGACAGCAGCAACGCGTGGGCTCGCAGCGCCAGGGCACGGCTCAGCCCCTCCGTGTCGGCCGTCCCGCGGTAGACCTCGACCGCCTCCTCGGCCCAGGCCAGCCGTCGCGCGGGCGACGGCGGCGGCAGCCCCGCCCAGGAAGGCCTGACGCAGGACGACAGCGCGGCCCCCAACAGCGGTCCGCCCTTCTCCGGCGCCCATTTGGCCGCCGCGCGCGGCAACGGCAACAATATCCGTACGAGTCCCATACGCACCCCCTCGCCGCCCCGCCGAGGACAGCCGCGCCATGGTGGCACAGGGCATCACGCCGATGGCGCGATTCACCGAGTACGTAGCGAGCACGGGGGAACTTCGCCGAACTCTCCTTGTACGAAGCGAAGTCAGCCGTACAGGGCGGGCCGTTCCACGAGTTCCACGGTCATCCGGCCGCCCTCGGTCAGCGACCTCACGCCCGCCTCGCACACCGCGGCCGCCGCGTAGCCGTCCCACACACTGGGGCCGGTGACCTCGCCGCGGCGGGTGGCGTCGACCCAGGCCTGGACCTCACGGTCGTAGGCGTCGGCGAAGCGTTCGACGAAGTCCTGGGCGATGGTGCCGCCCCAGCGTCCCGCCATGTTGGTGACCATCGCGTGGCCGTCGCCGATGCGGGCGGTGCCGCGTTCGCAGACCGCCTCGGCCTGGACCTGGTAGCCGAAGCCGCAGTTGACGAAGATCTCGACGTCGGCGAGGGCGCCGCCGTCGGTCTCGAAGACGACGAACTGCGGGTCCTGCAGGTCGTCGGGGGCGTTCGCGGACGGCGTCGGGCGCAGTACCGTGACCGCGGTGATCTCGTGCCCGAGCAGCCAGCGGGTCACGTCGGTCTCGTGGGCCACGGAGTCGCTGATCAGCATGGAGCTGGTGAAGAAGGGCGGGCTCGCCGCGTTGCGGTGCCGGTTGTGCAGCATGAGCGGCCGCCCCAACTGGCCCGTCTCCAGCAGGGACTTGAGCTTCATGTACTCGGAGTCCCAGCGCCGCATGAAGCCCACCTGGGCGCGTCGGCGGCCCAGTCGTTGCTCGGCCTCCACGACCCGCAGCGCGGAGGCCGCGTCGGGGGTCAGCGGCTTCTCGCACAGCACCGGCAGGTCGTGCTCGAAAGCCTGGAGGAGTGCCGCCTCGTGGGCGGGGCCGGGCGAGGCGATCAGGGCTGCGTCGACATCGGCCGCCGCCATCGCGGAGGCCGGGTCGGTGTAGGCCGTGCAGCCGTCGATGCGGGCGGCGATCTTCTTGGCGCGTTCCGCGTCGACGTCCACGACGGCACTCACCCGGGCGCCGCTGACGACCTCATGGATACGGCGGACGTGGTCGGCGCCCATCTTGCCGGTGCCGATGACGGCGACGCCCAGGGCGGCTCGCTCGGTCATGGTCATCCCTTCAGGCGCCGCAGGACCTCAGGAACTTACGGGTGCGCACCGCGATCGGCAGTGGCTTGTCCGGCTCGCACGGGTACATGTCCTGCTCGACGATGGCGAACAGCTCCACACCGAGCTTCTGCGCGGCCACCAGGACCGGCTCCAACTCGGGTACGCCGGACGGCGGTTCGCACATCACTCCGCGCTGGACGGCCGGGCCGAACGGCACCTCGTTCGAGACGACGTCCGCGAGGATCTCCGGGTCGACCTGCTTGAGGTGGAGATAGCCGATGCGCTCGCCGTACGTCTCGATGAGCTTGACGCTGTCGCCGCCGCAGTAGGCGTAGTGCCCGGTGTCCAGACAGAGGTTGACGAGCTCGGAGTCCGTCGAGTCCAGGAAGTGCTCGACGTGGTCCTCGGTGTCGAGGTGGGTGTCGGCGTGCGGGTGGACGACGATGTCCAGGCCGTACGCCTCCTTCACCTCGTGGCCGAGCCGTTCCATGCCCTTGGTCAGGTGCGCCCACTGCTCGTGGGTCAGCTCCGGCGGCTCGAGGATCTCGGCGGTCTTGTCGTCGCGCCAGAAGGACGGGATGACGACGAGATGGCCGGCCCCCATGGCCTGGGTGAGCGCGGCGACCTGGCTGACGTGCTCCCAGGTCGACTCCCACACCGAGGGGCCGCGGTGCAGCCCGGTGAAGACCGTGCCCGCCGAGACCTTGAGGTCACGCCGGGCGATCTCGTCGGTCAGCCGGGCGGGGTCGGTCGGCAGATAGCCGTACGGCCCCAGCTCGATCCAGGAGTAGCCGGCCTCGGCGACCTCGTCCAGGAAGCGTTCCCACGGCACCTGCACCGGGTCGTCGGGGAACCAGACACCCCAGGAGTCCGGGGCCGAGCCGACGCGGATACGGTCGAGCGGGGCCGCCATCTCAGGACTTCCCCTCGCCGGTGCCGGCCACGGGTGCGGTGAGGTCCTGCTCCTCGGGGAGCGCTTCGGTGTCGACGCCGCGGACCTGGCTCAACTCGTGTTTGAGGGCGGCGAGTTCGGCGCCGCCTGCCATGTGGTTGGTGAGTTCCTCCAGGGTGATCCGGTCGCGGGAGGCGGACAGTTCCATGGTGCCCAGGCGCAGCACGCTGAAGTGGTCGCCGACCATGTAGGCGTGGTGGGGGTTGTGGGTGATGAAGATGACGCCGAGTCCGCGGTCGCGGGCGGCGGCCACGTACTTGAGCACCACGCCGGACTGTTTGACGCCGAGGGCGGCGGTGGGTTCGTCGAGGATGAGGACGCGGGCGCCGAAGTAGACGGCGCGGGCGATGGCCACGCACTGGCGCTGGCCGCCGGAGAGGGTGCCGATGGGCTGTTCGAGGTCGTCGAGGATGATGCCCATCTGGCGCAGCTCGTGGTCGGCGGTCTGTTTCATCTTCTCGATGTCCAGACGGCGGATCGGCCAGGGGCCCTTGGTCATCTCGGAGCCGAGGAAGAAGTTGCGCCATACCGGCATCAGGGGGACCACGGCGAGGTCCTGGTAGACGGTGGCGATGCCCTTGTCCAGCGCTTCACGCGGGGTGGAGAAGCGCACCGGGGTGTTGTCGACGAGGAACTCGCCCTCGGTGTGTTGGTGCAGGCCGAGGGCGAGTTCCTCGTCGACAACACCNGTCGTCGAGGATGATGCCCATCTGGCGCAGCTCGTGGTCGGCGGTCTGTTTCATCTTCTCGATGTCCAGACGGCGGATCGGCCAGGGGCCCTTGGTCATCTCGGAGCCGAGGAAGAAGTTGCGCCATACCGGCATCAGGGGGACCACGGCGAGGTCCTGGTAGACGGTGGCGATGCCCTTGTCCAGCGCTTCACGCGGGGTGGAGAAGCGCACCGGGGTGTTGTCGACGAGGAACTCGCCCTCGGTGTGTTGGTGCAGGCCGGAGATGATTTTGATGAGGGTGGACTTGCCGGCGCCGTTGTCGCCCAGCACGCAGGTGACCTGGCTGGGGTGCACCTTCAGGCTGACCCCGTGCAGGGCGCGGATGTTGCCGTAGGACTTGCCCGCGTTGCGCAGCTCGACGATCGTCCCGTCCCCGGTGGCCGGGTCTGGGGTGTCGGTGAGGATGGCGCCGTGGGTGCCGGATTCTTCAGTGGTCATAGCGCATTTACCTCCGGGTCGCGGTGCGGCTGACCCACAGATTGATCATGACGGCGCCGAGCAGCATCACGCCGAGGAAGGCCTTGAACCAGTCCGGGTTCCAGTTGGCGTAGACGATGCCCTGCTGGACCATGCCGAACATGAACGCCCCGAAGACCGGGCCGATCGCGGAACCCGCGCCGCCGGTCAGCAGACAGCCGCCGATCACCGCCGCGGAGATGTAGATCAGTTCCTGGCCCACACCCTCGCCGGACTG
>NZ_MJAH01000049.1 GCF_001746295.1 Streptomyces sp. LUP47B
CACTCGCTGGAGAACGCTCAGCGGTCGCTGGCGAAGGCGCAGCAGGGTGTGCAGGACGCCGAGCAGCGTGCCGCGGAGGCGCGTGTCGCGGCGGCCCGGCAGATCGAGGACGCCCAACGCTCCCTCAAAGGCACGGTGCAGGACGTCGCGGATGCCAACCGCAGGGCTGCCCAGCAGGTTGCCTCCGCTGAACGCGATCTCGCCGACGCGCAGCGCGCGGCCCGGCAGGCGCAACTCGACCTGACCGGGGCCCGCAAGGAAGCCGCGCAGGAGCTGGAAGACCTCAACAACCGGCTCGAAGACGCCCAGCTCGACCAACGCCAGAAGGTGTTGGACCTTCAGGACGCCGAGCAGGAGCTGACCGCGGTCAAGGCCAAAGGCGGCAAGGCGACGAAGGAGGAGCTGGACAAGGCGCAGCTCGCCTATGACAAGGCCGTCCAAGCCCTGGAGTAGCAGCAGACCGAGACGGCTCGCCTGCAGACGCAGACCGAGGAGGCTAACAAGGCGGGTGTCGAGGGCTCGAAGAAGGTCGTCGGGGCGAAGCAGACCATCACTGACGCCAGCCAGGCAGCGATCGACA
>NZ_MJAH01000050.1 GCF_001746295.1 Streptomyces sp. LUP47B
GGAGCGGGTGCCGCGTGTCATCCCGCCAGACCCTCGCCTCCTCGAACGACGACGGCGGATCGCTGCCCAGATCAGGGCCGCCCGGCTGCACGCGGACCTTTCACAGCAGGACGTCATCAGGCGCACCGGCATGGACCGGTCCGCCTACCAGGACATCGAGGCGGGCCGTGCCAGCCCGCTCCTCGACAGCCTCCTGCGCATCGCCGACGCGATCGGCGTCCCCCTCGCTCACCTCGTCCGCGAGGAGCGGCCCCCACTGCCGCGCGAGGCACAGGGGCCGCCGTCAGGCCCGCCCGGACCGTGACCGCCGCCGGCCTCCGGTACGAGCGGGAGCATCACCGGCCGAGGCCCGCGGGGTACGGGGCGGCGTGCGACGGGGACCGGCGGCACAGCACTCGGTGCAGAACCACGACGGTGCCCGCCCCGGACGCACCACCCCCGGGCACACGCTCCTCCTGGCCCGGGGGGATCGGCTGGTCGCAGCGGTCGCACATCATGCGGCCACCGCCGCTCGCGCGTTGCGCCACGCCTGCCGCAGCCGTGCCGCCTCCGGGCAGTCGGCACCCTCCTTGC
>NZ_MJAH01000051.1 GCF_001746295.1 Streptomyces sp. LUP47B
GAAGCCGCGCCGGAAGGCAGTGGTGGACGGTTCACGAGTGAGAATGCAGGCATGAGTAGCGATACACACGTGGGAAACGTGTGCGCCGATTGACTAAGGGTTCCTGGGTCAAGCTGATCTGCCCAGGGTAAGTCGGGACCTAAGGCGAGGCCGACAGGCGTAGTCGATGGATAACCGGTTGATATTCCGGTACCCGCTGTGAAGCGTCAAACACTGAACCAGGCGATGCTAAGTCCGTGAAGCCGCCCCAGAGCCTTCGGGCAAAGGGGAGTGGTGGAGCCGGCGAACCAGACTTGCAGTAGGTGAGTGATGGGGTGACGCAGGAAGGTAGTCCAGCCCGGGCGGTGGTTGTCCCGGGGTAAGGGTGTAGGCCGTGCGGTAGGTAAATCCGTCGCACACAAGGCTGAGACCTGATGCCGAGCCGATTGTGGTGAAGTGGATGATCCTATGCTGTCGAGAAAAGCCTCTAGCGAGTTTCATGGCGGCCCGTACCCTAAACCGACTCAGGTGGTCAGGTAGAGAATACCGAGGCGTTCGGGTGAACTA
>NZ_MJAH01000052.1 GCF_001746295.1 Streptomyces sp. LUP47B
GGCCTCGCCCAGCGCCGCCAAACGGTCCAAGACCGCAGTGCCACGAGCGCGCTGCCGGTCCGCACGAATGCGCTGACGCTGGCCCTCGGTGAACCCAGCCATCTCCAACGCCACATCAGAGTCAGCGGGGATGATGTTCGCCTGCACCAGCTTGACCGTGGCGTCCGCCTGAGCGGCCACCGTCGGCGTCGCCGGATTCCGCCACACCGTCTCAATACGACGGGTCCGATCCGGCGGCTCACCATCCCGCACCCACAGAGCGAGACGCATGGCCTCCTCCCAACGGGAACCGAACCGGCGAATCCGACGCTCGCTGCGCTTCACGAGCTTCGCCTCGGTGCTGCGGATCGCGTCCGCGCTCGCCGGGTTGTCCGTGGTGTAGCCGAGCATGTGCGGCGGCAGACCGAACTGGCTGGACATGATCCGCGCGTACAGGTCGATGATCTTCGTCTGACCGGAAGGATCGTGGGCCGCGAACTGGCCCACCGTCGGAACCGCACCATCCTCGTCCCGCTCCAACGCAAGGACACGGCCGATGT
>NZ_MJAH01000053.1 GCF_001746295.1 Streptomyces sp. LUP47B
GGCCGACCGCCCCGGTTCGCGCTCCTGGAGGACGTCAACCGCCGCGCCCTGCACCGGCTGCGGACGGCCGTCGACGCGACGTACGAGCTGCGTGACGCGGAGCGCTACACCCGGCAGATGGTGCACTTCCACCTGAAGAACGCCCAGTCCTGGGGCAATGAGCGCACGGGGGCCGACCTGGCGGCGCAGATCGACCCCTCGTTCGTGCTCGGTGAGAGCGCGGTGGCGGCCACGACCGTCTGAAGCGGCACGCACCGCCTCACGTGACGGCGCCGCCCGAGGTGGCGGCGCCGTCTGAAGCGGCGGCAACCGGCCGACGACTACTGCCGCTTGGCAGCCGGTGCCCCCGGCACACCCTTCGGTGCCGGGGCCGGTCGGCCCGACATGAAGGCCGGCCAGCCCTGCTTCGGTGCCTCGCCGACGCCCAGGGTGCCCAGCTTCTCCAGGGTCTTCGGGTCCTGGGCGTCCAGCCAGTCGGCCAGCTGCCGGAAGGAGACACAGCGCACGTCGGGCTTGTTGCACACCTGCTCGATGGTCTC
>NZ_MJAH01000054.1 GCF_001746295.1 Streptomyces sp. LUP47B
GATGAGGCCGACGGTGCCGATCGGGGCGAGGCGGATGACCCACCACAGGGCCTTCTGGAGCAGCTCCAGGACCGACTGGCTGAGGGTGAGGATCGGCTTCGCCCTGTCGCCGAGCTTGAGGGCGGCGATACCGGCGACGGCGGCCATGAAGACGATCTGGAGCACGTTCAGCTCGGTGAACGGCGTGATCACGTCGCCCGGCACGATGCCGGTCAGGAAGTCGATCCAGCTGCCCTTGGTCTCCGAGAGCGCGCCGTCCTTCGGTGTGAGGCCGGTGCCGGAGCCCGGGTTGGTGACCAGGCCGATCGCGAGGCCGATGGCGACCGCGACCAGCGAGGTGATCATGAACCAGAGCAGGGTGCGGGTGGCCAGCCGGGCGGCGTTGTTGACCTGGCGGAGGTTGGTGATCGACACGAGGATCGCGAAGAAGACCAGCGGGGCGACGGCCAGCTTCAGCAGCTGGACGAAGAGCGAGCCGATCTCGTCGAGCGCGGTGACGAGCCAGCCGAGGTCCTGGCTGCGGGCGAGCCAGCCG
>NZ_MJAH01000055.1 GCF_001746295.1 Streptomyces sp. LUP47B
GAGTTCGTCCCGCACGCGGTGCTGCACCACGCCGCCGCACCGGTGGTGGCAGCGGCCCCTCACCCGTGAGCACGTGCGGTCGGCTCGACGCCGACGGCGAAGACCGCCGGGGCATGCCGCCGCGCTTACACGGCACACCCCCCCGGGGGCGGCCCTTCCGGCACCCCGGCCCGACGCCGGTTCGAGGCCGCGTCGGGCAGCACGATCAGGGCCGCTCAGACCGACACCAGGGACGATCGGCCCCAGCGCCCTCGGCCGCCCCCGTGTGAGGCTCACACCATCACGTCACCCCGTCCGCCGGGGTCTTTCCCCAGCGGCAGCATCAGGAGGCAACATGTCCGGCACCATCACCGCAGGACTGGACGGGACCGACCACGCTTCGGCGGCGGCGGACTGGGCGGCCCAGGAGGCGGAGCGCCGGGGATCGGCCCTGCGACTGGTGCACGCCTGGGTCTGGCGCCCCACCGACGTGGTGTACGTCGGAGACAGGGCCGCCGAGGAGCGCTGGGTGCGCACCATGCTCGACGAGG
>NZ_MJAH01000056.1 GCF_001746295.1 Streptomyces sp. LUP47B
GTTTGATTGGCCTTTCACCCCTAACCACAGGTCATCCCCCAGGTTTTCAACCCTGGTGGGTTCGGTCCTCCACGAAGTCTTACCTCCGCTTCAACCTGCCCATGGCTAGATCACTCCGCTTCGGGTCTTGAGCGTGCTACTCAAACGCCCTATTAGGACTCGCTTTCGCTACGGCTACCCCACCCGGGTTAACCTCGCAACACACCGCAAACTCGCAGGCTCATTCTTCAAAAGGCACGCAGTCACGAGRCAAGCACAAGTGCTYGCCCGACGCTCCCACGGCTTGTAGGCACACGGTTTCAGGTACTATTTCACTCCGCTCCCGCGGTACTTTTCACCATTCCCTCACGGTACTATCCGCTATCGGTCACCAGGGAATATTTAGGCTTAGCGGGTGGTCCCGCCAGATTCACACGGGATTTCTCGGGCCCCGTGCTACTTGGGTGTCTCTCAAACGAGCCGCTGATGTTTCGACTACGGGGGTCTTACCCTCTACGCCGGACCTTTCGCATGTCC
>NZ_MJAH01000006.1:0-525000 GCF_001746295.1 Streptomyces sp. LUP47B
TTGTTCTGCCAAGGGCATGGCTGGTTGGCTACGTTCGGGAGGGATAACCGCTGAAAGCATCTAAGCGGGAAGCCTGCTTCGAGATGAGTATTCCCACCCCCTTTGAGGGGTTAAGGCTCCCAGTAGACGACTGGGTTGATAGGCCGGATCTGGAAGCCCAGTAATGGGTGGAGGTGACCGGTACTAATAGGCCGAGGGCTTGTCCATATTTGCTCGCGTCCACTGTGTTAGTTCTGAGGCAACGACCGTTGTCGGCTTTGAGCTAGAACGCATAACAGAAAAGTGTGCTTGTTCGCTCGAAACCATTAGGGTTTCGGTGGCCATAGCGTGAGGGAAACGCCCGGTTACATTTCGAACCCGGAAGCTAAGCCTTACAGCGCCGATGGTACTGCAGGGGGGACCCTGTGGGAGAGTAGGACGCCGCCGAACAATATTTGGAGGACCCCTGGTCCCAGCGTTCAGCTGGGACCAGGGGTCCTTTTGTTTTTAGAATGCTTGCAGTACCGAAGACAGGAGTCACCATGTCCACCAACTCTCCCGACGACCGACCGGAGCGCGACCAGCGGCGACGGGACAGTGGTGACCGTGGCGGTTTCCGCCGCGACGACAACCGCGGTGCCGGCGACCGTGGCGGTAATGAGCGCGGCGGTAATCGCGGTGGCGGCTATGGCCGTCGTGACGACAACCGCACTGGTGGCTACCCCCGGCGGGATGACCGCCGTGACGACCGCCGGAGCGATGACCGCGGCGATCGTGGTGGTTTCCGTCGTGATGACAACCGCGGTGGTGACAGTCGTGGTGGGGACAACCGTGGTGGTGGCTACGGCCGGCGTGATGACCGTGACCGTGGGCCTCGTGCGGACGACCGTGGGCCTCGGCCCGCATTCCGTCGTGACGACCGGCCGACCGGGCCGCGCCGTGACGACCGCGATCGCGACCGTGGGTTCCGGCGCGAGGGTGACCGGCCTGCCTTCCGCCGTGACGACCGAGGCGACCGTGGCGAGCGCGTAGAGCGTCGCGACAACGACCGCGGCGGTTTCCGCCGCGACGACAACCGCGGCGGTGGATACGCCGGCCGTGACGACCGCCGGAGCGATGACCGCGGCGATCGCGGTGGCTTCCGTCGCGACGACAACCGTGGTGGTGACAGTCGTGGTGGGGACAACCGTGGTGGTGGCTACGGTCGGCGTGATGACCGTGACCGTGGGCCTCGTGGGGACGACCGTGGGCCTCGGCCCGCGTTCCGTCGCGACGACCGGCCGACCGGTCCGCGCCGTGACGACCGCGATCGCGACCGTGGGTTCCGGCGCGAGGGAGACCGGCCTGCCTTCCGCCGTGACGACCGAGGCGACCGTGGCGAGCGCGTAGAGCGTCGCGACAACGACCGCGGCGGCTTCCGCCGTGACGACAACCGTGGCAGCTACGAGCGCCGTGACGATCGGCGGGACGACCGCCGGAGCGACGACCGCGGCGACCGTGGTGGCTTCCGCCGTGACAACGACCGGCGTGACGACAACCGTCGTGACGACAACCGAGGCGACCGTGGTGGCTTCCGGCGTGACGACAACCGGGACGACCGGGGCGGCTTCCGCCGGGACAGCGACCGGCGTGATGACCGTGGCGGGCGCGGTGGACCGCGTAGGGACGACCGTGGTGGGCGGCCCGGCGGGTTCCGTGGGCGCGACGACCGGCGCGGTGGGGACGACCGGCGTGGCGGCGGGCGTTTCCGCGACGAGCGGGAGCGCGATCGTGAGCCGATCAAGCGGCTGCCGATCCCCGAGGACGTCACGGGCGACGAGATCGACAAGGACGTACGGCAGGAGCTCCAGAGCCTGCCGAAGGGGCTCGCGGAGGATGTCGCCAAGAACCTGGTGATGGTCGCCCGGCTCATCGACGAAGACCCCGAGGGTGCCTACGGCTACTCCAAGGTGGCCCTGCGGCTGGCGTCGCGTGTCGCCGCCGTACGAGAGGCGGCCGGGTTCGCGGCGTACGCCAGCCAGAAGTACAGCGAGGCGCTCGCCGAGTTCCGGGCCGCGCGGCGGATGACCGGGAACGTGGAGCTGTGGCCGGTCATGGCCGACTGCGAGCGTGGGCTCGGGCGGCCGGAGAAGGCGCTGGACATGGCCGGGGCGCCCGAGGTGCACAAGCTCGACAAGGCCGGGCAGGTGGAGATGCGGCTCGTCGTCGCAGGCGCCCGGCGTGACATGGGGCAGCTGGACGCGGCCATCGTGACGCTGCAGAGTCCCGAGCTGGCCTCCAACTCGGTGCAGCCGTGGACTGCGCGGCTGCGGTACGCGTACGCCGACGCGCTGCTCGCGGCCGGTCGGGAGGATGAGGCGCGGGAGTGGTTCGCCAAGGCCGTGGAGTCCGACAAGGACGGCAGCACGGACGCCTCCGACCGGCTCGCCGAGATGGACGGGGTCGAGTTCGTCGACGCCTTCGACGAGGCTGAGGAGCAGGCCGACAGCGAGGCCGCCGAGAAGGTCGTAGTCGTAGAAGTGGACGACGAAGTCGCCGAAGAGGGCGAGGACGACGAAGACGACGACCTCAAGGACTGACACGCGCGGTCAGTGAAGCAGTGAACAAAGGGGCGGGATCCCGGGATCCCGCCCCTTCGTGCGTCATATGTCCAGTGCGCGCAGGACAAGCCCCGACGCCGGCTTCGGGCCGAACGACGTCGACTTTCGGGGCATCGTGACGCCCTGGCGGGCGAGGTCGCGTACGACCTCCTCGCGGACCGGGTGCATCAGGACGGCCGTTCCGCCGTCACGTTCCGCCTTCTCGACCGTGGCGGCCGTGTCGTGGATGTAGGCGATGCGGGCGGGGTCGTCCTCGGGGATGTGCCAGACGTGGGCGAGGAGCGTGGCGTGCAGGACCGTGGCGTCCAGGGTGCGCCAGGCGGTGGGGCGGTCCGCGGGGACCGTGCGGGACAGGAGGTCCGGGTCGGGGCGGTCCACGAGGTGGAAGGCGCCGTCTCCGGCGAGGAGGAAGGCGTTGCCCGCGCAGGCCGAGTCGGCGAGGGCGTCCAGGGCCTCGGCCAGGGGCACGTCGAGGCGCTGTACGCGGAAGAGGCCGTCGAGGAGCGCCAGGGACCGGGCCACAGGGACGCCGTGCAGCAGGCGGTGGATGGCTCGGACGCGGAGAGGGTAGCGGGCCGTGTCCACGAGGAGGACCAGGCCGTGGTCCCAGGGGCTGGGGGAGGGATGCTCCGAGCGTAGGCGGCGGTAGGTCGCCCAGCGGTGGTGGCCGTCGGCGATGAGGGCCTGGTGCTGGGCCAGGTCCGAGCGGATGCGGGCCACTTCGACCGGGTCGGTTATCGACCACAGGCGGTGGCTGTAGCCGTCCTCGGTGGTGGTGGCCAGCAGCGGGGGCTGCGCGGCCATGCGTTCGATCGCGGTCGTAGTGACGGACTGCGAGCCGTTGCCGCGGTAGGTCAGGAGCAGGGGTTCCAGGTTCGCCGAGGTGGCGCGCATCAGGGCCGCGCGGTCGGCGACCACGTGCGGCATGACGTCCTCGTGCGGCAGGACCACGCCCTCCGACGGTTCCGACAGGCGCAGCGTGCCGATGATCCCGCGCTGGAGCAGGCCGGTTCCGTCGCGCTGTTCGTACACGTACAGGCCGGGCTCGGGGTCGGCGGTCAGGATGCCCTCGGAGAGCCAGCCGCGCAGGGTGCGGGCCGCCTGTTCGTTGCGTTCGGCCGGTGTCGTCGCCTGCGGGAGGATCAGCCGGACGATGTTGTACGGGTCGTTGGACTGGAGCTGGTGCAGGCCGTCGGGGCGGACCACGACGTCGTACGGCGGTGATGTCACGGCGGCCAGGCTGCCGACCCGGTCGGGGTCGTAGCGCAGGCCTCGGAACGGGGTGAGTTCCAGGCCTCGGCGCGCCGTTGCTTCCGGGTGACCTGCTGTGTTCATCCCGGCATCGTACGGGTGTCAGTGGCATGGGGGATGATCGGGGGAAAGCCGACGAACGAGGAGCGATGCGGAATGAGCCAGGGCGCGAGGACGAGGCCCGAGGGCAGTGGGCAGGCCCTGAGCGAGGCGTACGACACCGCACTGCTCGACCTCGACGGGGTGGTGTACGCGGGCGGGAACGCGATCGCGCACGCCGTCGAGTCGCTCGCTACCGCGCGTGAGGGGGGTATGCACCTCGCCTACGTCACCAACAACGCGCTGCGTACGCCCGACGCCGTGGCCGAGCACCTCACCGAGCTGGGGATACCGACGGGCGCCGGTGACGTCATCACCTCCGCCCAGGCGGTCGCGCGGCTGATCAGCGAGCAGGTGCCGGCCGGTTCCCGGGTGCTCGTGATCGGTGGCGAGGGGCTGCGGGTCGCGCTGCGCGAGCGGGGTCTTGAGCCCGTGGAGTCGGCGGACGACGATCCGGTGGCGGTCGTGCAGGGCTTCGGTGGTCCGGACCTGCCCTGGGGGCGGTTCGCCGAGGCCAGTTATGCCGTTGCGCGGGGGGTGCCCTGGTTCGCGTCCAACACTGACCTGACGATTCCGAGCGGGCGCGGGATCGCACCGGGCAACGGAGCCGCGGTGGAGGTCGTGCGGATAGCGACCGGTGCCGAGCCGCAGGTCGCGGGCAAGCCGTTGCCCCCCATGCACCGCGAGACGATCCTGCGGACCGGTGCGAAGCGGCCGTTGGTGGTCGGGGACCGGCTGGACACGGACATCGAGGGCGCGTTCAACGGCGAGGTGGACTCGCTGCTCGTGCTCACCGGCGTCACCGACGGCGCCCAGCTGCTGGCCGCGCCGCCGCAGCACCGGCCGACCTATGTGGACGCCGATCTGCGCGGGATGCTCACCGGGCAGCCCGAGGTCACCGAGGCTGGAGAGGGCTTCCGGTGCGGTGGCTGGACCGCGAGGGCCGGCGAGGAGCGACTGGAACTCGACGGTGACGGCGAGGCCCTGGACGGGCTGCGGGCGTTGTGCGCTGCGGCCTGGACGGCGGCCGGAGACGATGTGTGCGAGCTGGACGGGGGGAAGGCGCTCGCCAGGCTGGGGTTGTGAGTCGTAGGGGCGGGCAGGCGTTCCTGTGAGTCCGGGGGCGTCCTGTGAGTTCGGGCGGCGTTCGGGCCTCGGGGATCGTGGCCGCTTGGCAGGGTAGGCTAACCTAACTGCGTGTTGGTCGACAGTCCTCCCGAACAGCGCGCGGAGACCGCCCCCGCGCCCCCAACCCGCCGGGCGCTACGAGTCCTTGGGCTCCTCGTGTCCGTCGTGATCCTGGTGCTCGTCGCGACGGCGAGCATCGCGGTCGGGGCGAAAGGGCTGTCTGTGGAACAGGTCTGGCACGGCCTGTTCCAGGACACGGGGACCTATGGCGACGTCGTGGTGGCCGACCGGCTGTCGCGGACCGTCCTCGGCCTGCTCGCCGGTGCCGCGCTCGGTCTGTCCGGGGCGGTGCTGCAGGCGCTCACCCGTAATCCGCTGGCCGACCCCGGGCTGCTCGGCATCAACGCCGGCGCGTCGGCCGCGGTCGTCACCGCGATCACCTTCTTCGGCGTCACCTCGCTCAGCGGCTATGTCTGGTTCGCCTTTCTCGGCGCGGCCGCGGTGGGCGCCCTGGTCTGGTTCCTGGGCGGGAGCCGGGGGGCGACCCCGGTCAGGCTCGCGCTGGCCGGCACGGCGATCAGCGCGGCGCTGTACGGCTATCTCCAGGCCGTGATGATCACCGACGACCAAGCGCTCAACAAGATGCGCTTCTGGACGGTCGGTTCGCTGTCCTCGGCGAACAACTCGACCATCCTGCAGGTGCTGCCGTTCCTCGCGGCCGGCTCACTCCTCGCCCTCGCACTGGCCCGGCCGCTCAACGCGATGGAGATGGGCGACGACACGGCCAAGGCGCTCGGCGCCAACCTCAACCGCACCCGGGCGCTGGCCATGCTCTCCGCGACCGTGCTGTGCGGGGCCGCGACCGCAGCCTGCGGGCCGATCGTGTTCGTCGGCCTGATGGTGCCGCACATCGTGCGCTCCTTCACCGGCCCCGACCTGCGCTGGATCCTGCCGTACGCGACCATCCTGTCGCCCGTGCTGCTGCTGGGCTCCGACGTCATCGGGCGCCTCGTCGCGCGGCCCGCGGAGCTCCAGGTCGGCATCGTCACCGCGCTGATCGGCGGGCCGGTCTTCATCTTTCTCGTACGACGGCGGAGGACGGCGCAGCTGTGAGGACCAACCGTGCCATCAGGACCCCCGGCGGGCTCTCCCTCCGGCTGGACGTCCGGGCCACCGTCGTCGTAGGCCTGATCCTCCTTGCCGCGCTCACCGCGAGCGTCGTGCTGATCGGCACCGGCGACTTCCCGATTTCCGCCGGGGACGTGCTGAAGACGCTGCTCGGGAACGGCAACGCGGGGCAGGAGTTCATCATCAACGAGCTCCGGCTCCCGCGGGTCCTCGTCGGGCTCCTGGTCGGCGCCTCGCTCGGGCTCGGAGGCGCGCTCTTCCAGGCCATCTCCCGCAATCCGCTGGGCAGTCCGGACGTGCTCGGGCTCAGCCAGGGGGCGACGGCCGGGGCGCTCACGATGATCGTCCTGTTCTCCGGGAGCGCCACCCAGGTCACCGTGGGCGCGTTGGCGGGCGGACTCGTGACCGGGTTCGCCATCTACCTGCTCGCCTGGAAGCAGGGCGTGCACGGATACCGGCTGGTGCTGGTCGGCATCGGTGTCTCCGCGATCGTCACGGCGGTCAACGGTTACCTGCTGACCAGGTCCACCCTCACCGAGGCGGCCCAGGCCGTCGTCTGGATGACCGGCTCCCTCAGCGGCCGGGACTGGACGCAGGTCTGGCCGCTGCTGTGGCTGTGCGCCGTCCTCGTCCCACTCGTCCTCGCCAACGCGCGCGGCCTGCGGATGATGGAGATGGGCGACGACGTGTCGAACGCCCTGGGGGTGCGTGTCGAACGCGTACGGCTGCTGCTGTTGGTCGCCGCCGTCCTGCTCACCGCCGCCGCCACCGCGGCCGCCGGACCGGTCAGCTTCGTCGCGCTGACCGCTCCGCAGCTGGCCCGCCGCCTCACTCGCTCGCCAGGGCCCAACCTGGTGCCGTCCCTGTGCATGGGCGCCACCCTCCTGGTCACCGCCGACTGGGTCTCGCAGAAGGTCTTCGGCGCGGACCAGCTGCCCGTCGGCGTGGTCACCGGAGTCCTCGGCGGCGTCTATCTGCTGTGGCTCCTGGTCACCGAGCGCAGGGCGGGCAGGATATGACTGCCGAGACCGTCCTCACCAGCGGACTGAACAACTCAAGGAGCACCGTGAACCGTCTGTCCGCCGACACCGTCACCCTCGCCTACGACCAGCGGGTCATCGCCGAGCAGCTGTCGGTGGAGATACCCGACAACTCCTTCACGGTGATCGTCGGCCCCAACGCGTGCGGCAAGTCCACGCTCCTGCGGGCCCTCTCACGCATGCTCAAGCCCAGCCAGGGCAAGGTGCTGCTCGACGGGCAGGTCATCCAGTCGATGCCGGCGAAGAAGGTCGCCCGCACCCTGGGTCTGCTCCCGCAGTCGTCGATCGCGCCGGACGGGATCACCGTCGCCGACCTGGTCGGCCGCGGCCGCTATCCCCACCAGGGCATCCTGCGCCAGTGGTCCACCGAGGACGAGCGGGTCGTGCAGGAGTCCATGCGGCAGACCGGGGTCGCGGAACTCGCCGAGCGGTACGTCGACGAGCTGTCCGGCGGCCAGCGGCAGCGGGTGTGGATCGCGATGGCGCTCACTCAGCAGACCCCGCTGCTGCTCCTCGACGAGCCGACGACCTACCTCGACATCCAGCACCAGATCGACGTCCTCGACCTCTGCGCAGAGCTCCACGAGGAGCAGGGCCGCACGCTGGTGGCCGTCCTGCACGACCTCAACCACGCCGCCCGGTACGCCACACACCTCATCGCGCTGAAGAGCGGGAAGATCATCGCCGAGGGTTCCCCGAACGACATCGTCACGGCCGAGCTGGTCGAGGAGGTCTTCGGGCTGCGCTGCCAGGTGATCGACGACCCGGAGACGGGGACGCCGCTGGTGGTGCCGGCGGCGCGCAAGGCACGCGTGCGCGTGGAAGCGGCTACAGAAGCTTCCTGAGCTGGAACAGGTCCCTCAGGCCCGCCTCCAGCTTCACCCGGCCCGAGCCCCAGGCCTTGGCGAAGTTCAGCTCGCCGTTCACCAGGGCCACCAGGTCGTCACCGGACATGGCGAGCCTGATCTGGGCCTTCTCCTGCGGAGGACCCTGCAGGGTGTCGTGGACCACGATCCGGCCGCCGGTCATCCGGCCGACGAAGGTGACGTCGAGATCGGTGATCCGGCAGCTCACCGAGCGGTCCATGGACGCCGCCGTGGCGGCGTCCCCCTCGGCGTTGCGCATGTTGTCGGAGAGCTTCTCGAGTGCGGCGCGGCACTCCTCGATCGTGGCCATCGCGATCGACGGTACCGCAGCGGTTCGGGGTAGCGTCTGGGCATGAGCGACGCAGTTCCAGAGCCTTCACAAGAGGTCCCGGTCGTGCCCGAGTACGACCCGGCTGCCCCCGCCCCTCTCCACGTGCCCCGCACCCCCACCGGCAACGCCGACGTGGATGCTCAGCTGGAGCGGCTGGGCGACGCCGACCACCTCGCCACGGACGGACACATCGAGGTGTACGAGGATGTACACCGGGGGCTGCGCGACGCGCTCACCGCGCTCGACGCCCGCCCGGGACCTCCGGCGCCCTCACCGTCGTATGACCAGAGGGCGCCCTCACCCTCGTATGGCACTAGGAGCTGAACCGAACGTGGCAGGAGTCGCACGCAACCGTCTGGACGCGGAGCTGGTCCGCCGGAAGCTGGCGCGCTCGCGCGAGCACGCCGGCCAGCTGATCGCGGCCGGACGGGTCACCGTCGGCAAGACCGTCGCGACCAAGTCCGCCACCCAGGTGGAGACCGCGGCCGCGATCGTGGTGCAGAGCGACGACAGCGATCCCGGCTACGTGTCCCGGGGCGGGCACAAGCTCGCGGGCGCCCTTCAGGTGTTCGTGCCGCGGGGACTCGTCGTCGAGGGGCGGCGGGCGCTGGACGCCGGGGCCTCCACCGGCGGTTTCACCGATGTGCTGCTGCGGGCGGGGGCCGCGCAGGTGGTCGCCGTCGACGTCGGCTACGGACAACTCGCGTGGTCTCTGCAGAGCGATGAACGCGTCACCGTCAAGGACCGTACGAACGTACGCGAGTTGACGCTCGAAGCGATCGATGGGGAACCAGTGGATCTTGTCGTGGGGGATCTGTCCTTCATCCCGCTCGGACTGGTACTGCCCGCCCTGGTGCGGTGCGTGAAGCCGGACGCCGATCTGGTGATGATGGTGAAGCCGCAGTTCGAGGTGGGTAAGGAGCGGCTGGGCAGTGGGGGAGTCGTACGCAGCACGCAGCTGCGGGCCGAGGCCGTGCGCGGTGTCGCCGCGAAGGCGGCGGAACTCGGGCTCGGGGTGAACGGGGTCACGGCCAGTCCGTTGCCCGGGCCCTCGGGCAATGTCGAATACTTTCTGTGGCTGCGTGCCGGGGCACCCGCCCTGGACCCGGCCGATGTCGACCGTGCAGTTGCGGAGGGGCCGCGTTGAGCCAGAACCGAGCTCGTACTGTTTTCCTGCTCGCCCACACCGGGCGGCCCGCGGCCATTCGCAGTGCCGAGCTGGTCGTCAAGGGGCTGATGCAGTCGGGGATCGGCGTGCGCGTCCTGGAGTACGAGGCGGCCGACCTGCCGCTGCCGCCCGAGGTGCAGCTCGTCAAGGAGGCGACTCCGCAGTGCCTCGAAGGATGCGAGCTGCTCATCGTGCTCGGCGGCGACGGGACGCTGCTGCGCGGCGCCGAGTTCGCCCGGGCGTCCGGGGTGCCGATGCTGGGCGTCAACCTGGGCAGTGTCGGGTTCCTCGCCGAGGCCGAGCGGGACGATCTCGACAAGGTCGTCGACCGGGTGGTGACCAAGGCGTACGAGGTCGAGGAGCGGATGACCGTCGACGTCGTCGTTCACCGGAACGGGGACATCGTTCACACGGACTGGGCGCTGAACGAGGCGGCCGTGCAGAAGGCCGGCGCGGAGAAGCTGCTCGAGGTCGTGCTGGAGATCGACGGGCGGCCGGTGACGGGCTTCGGGTGCGACGGGATCGTGCTGTCCACACCCACCGGGTCCACGGCCTACGCGTTCTCCGCGGGCGGGCCGGTGGTGTGGCCCGAGGTGGAGGCGCTGCTGATGGTGCCGATCTCCGCGCACGCGCTGTTCGCGAAACCGTTGGTGACCTCGCCGAACTCGGTGCTGGCCGTGGAGTTGCTGCCGCACATTCCGCCGGGTGTGCTGTGGTGCGACGGGCGGCGGACGTTCGAGTTGCCGCCGGGGGCGCGGGTCGAGGTGCGGCGGGGGGCTGTGCCGGTGCGGTTGGCCCGGCTGCATCACGCTTCGTTCACGGACCGGCTGGTGGCGAAGTTCGCGTTGCCCGTTTCCGGGTGGCGGGGGGCGCCTCACTAGCCGGCTGTGGGGGCTGGTTGCGGAGCGTGGGCGACCGCGGGCCGGTGGTGGCTTGTCGCGCCCACGCGGCGGAGCCGCAAATCGAAACAGCCCCGCGCCCCTGAGGAACCTCCACTCGCCCGAGTGAACAGGGCACCTCGCACTCGCCCGCCCCGACCTCGTAAGGTCTTCACCGTGCTGGAAGAGATGCGGATACGGTCGCTCGGAGTCATCGATGACGCCGTCGTCGAGTTGTCGCCCGGGTTCACCGCTGTCACCGGTGAGACGGGTGCGGGCAAGACGATGGTGGTCACCAGCCTGGGGCTGCTGCTCGGTGGGCGGGCCGACGCGGCGCTCGTGCGGATCGGGGCCGAGAAGGCGGTGGTGGAGGGGCGGATCACGGTGTCCGCCGGTGACTCCGTCGTCGTACGGGCCGAGGAGGCGGGGGCGGAGCTCGACGACGGGGCGCTGTTGATCAGCCGTACCGTTTCCGCCGAGGGGCGGTCCCGGGCGCACCTGGGTGGGCGGTCCGTGCCCGTGGGGGTGCTCGCCGAGCTCGCCGACGAGCTGGTCGCGGTGCACGGGCAGACCGATCAGCAGGGGCTGCTCAAGCTGACCCGGCAGCGGCAGGCGCTCGACCGGTACGCGGGTGACGCCGTCGCCGTGCCGCTGGCCAAGTACACCGAGGCCTACCGGCGGCTGCGGGCGGTCTCCGACGAACTGGACGAGATCGTCACGCGCGCGCGTGAGCGGGCCCAGGAAGCCGACAGGCTGCGGTACGGGCTCGACGAGATCGCCGGCGTGGAGCCCCGGGCCGGGGAGGACGTCGAGCTGGCCGAGGAGGCCGAGCGGCTCGGGCACGCCGAGGCTCTGTCGTCGGCCGCCACGGCCGCTCACGCCGCCCTCGCCGGGAACCCCGAGGACCCCGAGGGCATCGAAGCCGCGACGCTCGTGGCGGGCGCTCAGCGGGCTCTGGAAGCCGTACGGTCGCACGACCCGGCCCTGGCGGCGCTCGCCGACCGGATCGGGGAGATCGGGATCCTGCTGGGCGATGTGGCCGGGGAGCTGGCGGGGTACGCCGACGATCTGGACGCCGATCCGCTCCGGCTGTCGGCCGTCGAGGAGCGGCGGGCCGCCCTCACCGCGCTGACGCGGAAGTACGGCGAGGACGTCGCCGCCGTGCTCACCTGGGCCGAGCAGAGTGCCGCGAGACTCACCGAACTCGACGGCGACGACGAGCGGATCGACGAGCTGACCGCCGAGCGGGACGCGCTCAGGGCCGAACTGGGCGGGCTGGCGCAGGCGCTTTCGGACGCGCGTACGGAGGCCGCGGAGAGGTTTGCCGCCGCGGTGACCGCAGAGCTGGCCTCGCTGGCGATGCCCCACGCGCGCGTGTCCTTCGCCATCCGGCAGACCGAGGACCCGGAGGGTGTCGAGGTCGGCGGGCGCGCGGTCGCGTACGGGCCGGCTGGTGTCGACGAGGTCGAGCTGCTGCTCGCCCCGCATCCGGGTGCGCCGGCGCGGCCCATCGCCAAGGGCGCGTCCGGCGGTGAGCTCTCGCGTGTGATGCTGGCCGTCGAGGTCGTCTTCGCGGGGACGGACCCCGTGCCGACCTATCTCTTCGACGAGGTCGACGCCGGGGTCGGCGGCAAGGCGGCGGTCGAGATCGGGCGGCGGCTCGCACGGCTCGCGAAGACCGCGCAGGTCGTGGTCGTGACCCATCTGCCTCAGGTCGCCGCCTTCGCCGACCGGCAGTTGCTGGTCGAGAAGACGAACGACGGGTCCGTCACCCGGTCCGGAGTGAAGGTCCTGGAGGGCGAGGAGCGGGTTCGGGAGCTGTCCCGGATGCTCGCCGGACAGGAGGACTCGGAGACGGCCCGCGCGCATGCGGAGGAGTTGCTGGCCACCGCCCGGGCGGACGCGTGAGGGGTACGTCCCTGGGCATCACCGCCGCGATGACTCGCGTCGGCATGGCCGCTCTTCGGGCGACGGCGCCGGGTGGGCGGGAGCGGTGGGAGCGGACGAACTACGCGGGGCGGACGGTCGAGTTGTACGCCGGGCCCGCGAGCGCCCTGGCGGTCGCCCTGGGGGCGGGACGGGTTCGGCCCGCCGCGGGAATGGCTGTCGCTGTCGCCGGGCTCTGCGGGGCGTACGACGACCTCGCCGGCGATCACCGGCGGGGGTTCCGGGCGCATCTCGCCGCACTGCGTCAGGGCGAAGTCACCAGCGGGACCGTCAAGTTGTTCGGGATATCGGCGGCCGGGCTGGTCGCGGGGGCGCTGATGAAGGAGCGGCTGGTGGACAAGGCGCTCGCTGGTGTGGTGATCGCCGGGGCCGCGCATTTCGTCAACCTCGTGGATGTACGGCCCGGTCGGGCGGCCGGTGCGGTGGTGGCGCTCGGGGTCGCGGGGATGACGCAGTCGGAGTTGGCCGCCGTGGCCGTGGGCGCGGCGGGGGCCGTACTGCCGGACGACCTCGGTGAGCGCGTGATGATCGGTGATGTGGGGGCGCATGCGTTGGGGGCGGCTCTGGGGGCCGCGGTGGTCGAGAGCAACGGGCGGCTGGGGCTGGTTGCGCATGCCGCCGCGGTTGTTGCTGCCGCTGCCTGTGGGGGTGCGGTGAGTCGTGTGTCGGCTGTGGGCCCCTTCAGATCGGATCAGCCGTCCCATCACTCTTGTGAGTGACCCCGACTCGCCGCACACGCCGTTCGCCCGTCGTCCGCATTCACGGAACACCCGTACGGCCTGGCATCCTTGGCAGAGAACCCATCACGCGTAGGAAGCGCGCGGTACACCCCTCCGCTCGACACCTTCTGTACGTTTCCTCGTGACCGTCCGACCCGAACCAGGAGCCCGGCCACGTGACCCCCGTGAGCAGCCACTCACCGCACGGCCAGTCGCCGCTGCGCACCGTGCAGGTGCTGGGCGGAGGCAATGCCGGCAGCAGCGCGCATGTGCGCTCCCTGACCTCGGGGCTTGTCGCGCGGGGCGTGCGGGTCACGGTGTGCGCCCCCGTCGAGGCGGATCAGGCCTACGACTTCTCCGGGGCCGGTGCCGAGCATGTGCACGTGCCGCGCAGCAGCGACCCGACCTCCGTGGCCGTGCTGCGGGCGGCATGCGCGGACGCCGATCTGGTGCACGCGCACGGGCTGCACGCCTCGTTCCGCGCGGTGCTCGCGCTCAGCGGCCGGCGCACTCCACTCGTCGTCACCTGGCACGACCGGGCGTACGCCGAGGGCGCGCGGGCCCATTTCGTGCGCCTTCTCGAACGCCGGGTCGTGAAGGCCGCTTCCGTGGTGCTCGGGTCCACCTCCGCGCTCGTGGACCGGGCGCGCAGCACCGGCGCCCGGGATGCGCGGCTCGCCGCCGTCGCCCTGCCCGGGCCGCGCGCGGCCGTCGAGCAGGAGGACCCCGACCGGCTGCGGCCCAAGGTGCGGGCCGAACTCGGGGCGACCGGGCGCCCGTTGCTGATGGCGGTCGGCTCCCTGGTCCGGCACCGGGGCTACGAGACCCTGCTGGACGCCGCCCGCGCGTGGCGCCTTCTCGACCCCGTGCCGCTGGTCGTCATCGCGGGGGAGGGGCCGCTGCGGGCGGTCCTTCAGGGCCGTATCGAGGACGAGGGACTGCCCGTTCGGCTGATCGGGCGGCGCGACGACATCTCCGAACTGCTCGCCGCCGCCGATCTCGCGCTTCTGCCCAGCCGCTGGGAGGCGCGCTCGCTCCTCGCCCAGGAGGCCTTCCACGCGCGCGTGCCGCTCGTCGCGACCGAGGTCGGCGGCATCCCCGAACTCGTCGGCGACGCGGCCGAACTCGTCCCGTACGGCGACCCGGAGGCCCTCGGCGAGGCCGTCGTACGGCTGCTCGGAGATCCCGAGCGCCGGGAGCTGCTGAAGGAGCGGGGGGCGCGGCAGGCGGCGACCTGGCCGACCGAGGACGAGACCGTCGCGCAAGTGCTGAGTGTCTACGACGAGTTGACCCAGCCCCGGCCGCTCATCTGAGAAACCCGCCCGAACCGGGCTAGGGCACGTGCCGGCGTGCCCGTAGCGCCAGGCTCAACGCCAGTACCGTCTGCGGGTCGTCGAGGTCCGTGCCGAGCAACTCTCCGATGCGGGCGAGGCGGTTGTAGAGCGTCTGCCGGTTGAGGTGGAGTTCGCGGGCCGTCTCCGCCTTGCGGCCCGCGTGCGCCAGATAGGTCTGCAGGGTGGGCAGCAGCGGCGGCTTGGAGCGGTCGTCGTGGGCGCGCAGCGGGCCGATGGCGCGGTCCACGAAGGCCGCCAGGTCCGGGTGGTCGCGCAGCCGCCACAGGAGCAGGTCGATGTCGAGGCGGCGGGCGTCGTACCAGGGGCGGTCCGGCAGGCCCTGCGCCGCGGTCGCCGTCTCGGCCGCGTGCCTAAGGCCCGCGGAGGCCGCCGCCCAGCTGCCCGCGACTCCGACGACCACGACCGGCGGCTGGGCGCCCGGGCGTTGCATCCCGGCCCGCTCCACGCCCGCCCGCAGCGCTGCCGCGCCCCGGTCCGCCACCGCCGACCGCTCCGACTCCGAGCGCAGACCGAGCAGAACGAGCACCCGTCCCTCGACGGGCCGTACGCCGAGCAGGACGGGCACACCGAGCGAGGCCAGCTCCTCGGAGACCGCCCGGGCCAGCACCGCCCAGCCTCCCCCGGTGGTGGAGAGCGTGTCGCCCAGTCGCATCACCACGGGCAGCAGCGGGCCGGTGCCCGGCCTGAAGCCGAGCACGCGCGCCTGTGCCGGCGCGTCCTGCGAGGTGATGCGGCCCTCGGCGAGGTCGGTCAGGAAGTCGCCGCGTCCGCGGGCCGCGAGCTCCTCCTCCTGGCGGGCCTGCATCAGGACGACCGCCAGGATGCCCGCCGCACGCTCGGCCGCCATGCGGTGCACGGGTACCAGCGGTGCCCGTACGGGAAGCAGGACCAGCCGCGCCCGCACCGAACCCGTGCCGGGCCCGCCCCCGGGCACGTCCACGAGGACCGAGCCGGACGGCGGTGTGTCCTGGTGCTGGCCGCGCAGTCCCTCCCAGACCTGGAGCGGGTCGGCGCCCTCGGGGCCCTCCCCGGCGGCGTACAGGAGCCGGCCGTCCGTCGTCTCCAGGAACACCGGGTTGCCGCTGAAGTCGGCCAGGATGCCGAGGACCTGCGGGACACCGCCGCCGCCCAGCAGGGCCTCCGTGCAGCGACGGTGCACCTCCTCCGCGCGCTGGAGCAGCGCGTAGTGCCCGTTGACGATCTCGGTGTGGATCTCCTCGGTGACCGCCACGAACGGCACCTCGCGGTGCAGCTGGACGAGCGGAAGGCCGGTCGAGCGGGCGGTGTCGACCAGGGCGGCGGGGAGCCGGGTGAAACGCGGGCCCAGTTCGACCACCAGGGCCGCGATGCCGCGTTCGGCCAGGGTGCGGACGAACGCGCGCTGTTCGGCCGGACGGGTACCGAGACCGTAGCCCGTGGTCAGCAGCAGTTCGCCGCCCTTCAGCAGAGAGGCGATGTGCGGGACCTCGCCCGCGTGCACCCAGCGCACGGTCCGCTGCAGCCGGTCCGCGCCCGCGAGGATCTCCGGGAGCCCGCTGCGCAGAGCGGGCAGTTCCAGCGCGCGCTGGACGGTGATCCCGGCGCCCTGGGTGTCGAAGCCGCTGTTCGTAGCGCTGTCCATGAGCCGGACGCTACCCGAGGCGTGCCCGGTGCCGCGGCGGGGTAGCGGCCGGTGCATGGACTTCAGCGTGGTCGCCGTGGCACGGGAGGACGACAGTCCGGTCGAGGAGCCGCTCAGGGTGGCGACGGTCGCCGACCGGCTCGGATACCGGGAGGTCTGGGCCGGGGAAGGGCCGACGTGGGACGCGTTCGTGCTCGCCGCGGCGATCGGGCGGTCCACCGAGCGGGTCGCGCTGACGGCGGGCCCGATCCCGGTGTCGGTACGCGACCCGTACACCTCGGCCCGGGGCGCCGCCTCGGTCGCGGCACTCGTCGGCCGCCCGGTCGGGGTGGCGCTGGGCACGTCCAGCAAGCGGGTGGTCGAGGGCGTGCACGGCCGGCCCCGGGTGCGGCCCGCCGCCGTACTGGAGGAGCAGGCGGCGGCCGTACGACGGCTCCTGCACGTATCTCCGGGCGAACCGGTCGTGCCCGGCAGCACCTTCCGTCGGCGCCTGCCGCCGCCCGGCGGGCCGCTGACGGTGGCCGCGTTCGGGCCCCGCGCGATCGCCACGGCCGCCGCGCACGCCGACCGCATGCTGCTGGACGTGGTCTCCCCGGAGCAGGTGCGGGCGCTGCGCGCGGAGCTGGACGTGGCGGCTCGGAAGGCGGGCCGTACGCCGCCCACGCTCGCCGCCTGGCTGCCGGCCGCCGTCGACCCCGACCCGCGGTCGCTCGCGCAGGTGCTGGGCAGCATCGCCGGATACCTGACCGTGCCGGGCTACCGCGAAGTGTTCGCCGAGGCGGGGTTCGGGGAGGCGGTGGAGCTCGCCGCGAGCGGGGCGGACCGGGAGACCCTGGTGCGGGCCCTGCCCGCGGCCGCCGCGGGCTCGGTCGGACTGGTGGGCGACCTGGACGCCGTACGGGCCCGTGTCGACGCCTACGCGGAGGCCGGGCTCGACGAGATCGCCCTGGTGCCGGCCACGGCGGGGGACCCGGGCGGCGAGCGCACGCTGACGGCGCTCAGGTCGGCCTGACGTTCCTGGCGCCGGAAGGGGGGCACACCATGGGTGCCCCCCTTCCTGGCAGGTGCTGCTCAGCCGCCGTACGCCCCCGACGCCGTCAGCCGCAGGGCCGTGTCGATGAGCGGGACGTGGCTGAAGGCCTGCGGGAAGTTGCCGACCTGGCGCTTCTGGCGCGGGTCCCACTCCTCGGCGAGCAGACCGAGGTCGTTGCGGAGCGAGAGGAGCTTCTCGAAGAGCTTTCTCGCCTCGTCCACGCGGCCGATCATCGCGAGGTCGTCCGCCATCCAGAACGAGCACGCCAGGAAGGCCCCTTCGTCGCCGGGGAGGCCGTCGACGTTCTCGTCGCCGCTCGAGGTCGGGTAGCGCAGGATGAATCCGTCCGGCGTGGACAGCTCGCGCTGGATCGCCTCGATGGTGCCGATCACGCGCTTGTCGTCCGGGGGCAGGAAGCCCATCTGCGGGATCAGGAGCAGGCTCGCGTCCAGCTCCTTCGAGCCGTACGACTGCGTGAAGGTGTTGCGCTCCTTGTCGTAGCCCTTCTCGCACACGTCCCGGTGGATGTCGTCGCGCAGTTCGCGCCACTTCTCCAGCGGGCCGTCGGCGTCACCGGACTCGATGAGCTTGATGGTGCGGTCCACGGCCACCCACGCCATCACCTTGGAGTGCACGAAGTGCCGGCGCGGGCCGCGCACCTCCCAGATGCCCTCGTCCGGCTCGTCCCAGTGCTGCTCCAGGTAGCGGATCAGCTTGAGCTGGAGCAGGGAGGCGTAGTCGTTGCGGGCCAGGCCCGTCATGTGACCGAGATGCAGGGCCTCGGTGACCTCGCCGTACACGTCGAGCTGGAGCTGGTGCGCGGCGCCGTTGCCGACCCGGACCGGGGCGGAGTTCTCGTAGCCGGGCAGCCAGTCGAGCTCGGCCTCGCCCAACTCCCGCTCGCCCGCGATGCCGTACATGATCTGCAGGTTCTCGGGGTCGCCGGCCACTGCCCGCAGGAGCCACTCGCGCCAGGCGCGGGCCTCCTCGCGGTAGCCGGTGCGCAGCAGCGAGGACAGGGTGATGGCCGCGTCGCGCAGCCAGGTGTAGCGGTAGTCCCAGTTGCGGACGCCGCCGATGTCCTCGGGCAGCGAGGTCGTCGGCGCGGCCACGATGCCGCCGGTGGGGGCGTACGTCAGAGCCTTGAGGGTGATCAGCGAGCGGATGACGGCCTCGCGGTAGGGGCCGTGGTACGTGCAGTGCTCGACCCACTCACGCCAGAAGTCCTCGGTGGCCTCCAGCGACTGCTCCGGCTCCGGCAGCGGGGGCGGCTGCTTGTGCGAGGGCTCCCAGGAGATGGTGAACGCGATCCGGTCACCCGGGGCGACCGTGAAGTCCGAGTACGTCGTCAGGGCCTTGCCGTAGGTCTCGCAGTCGGTGTCGAACCACACCGAGTCCGGGCCCGCCACGGCGACCGTGCGCCCCTCGTGCTTGTGGACCCACGGGACGACACGGCCGTAGGAGAACCGCATGCGCAGGGCCGAGCGCATCGGGACGCGGCCCGAGACGCCTTCCACGATCCGGATGAGCTGCGGGGCGCCGTCACGCGGCGGCATGAAATCGGTCACTCTGACCGTGCCGCGCGGGGTGTCCCACTCGGATTCGAGGATGAGCGAGTCACCGCGGTAGGTCCGCCGGGCCGCCGTGGGGGGCTCGGCGTCGGCCGCGTGGGCGGGGCCGAGCCGCCAGAATCCGTGTTCCTCGGTGCCCAGCAGGCCGGCGAAGATGGCATGCGAGTCGAAGCGGGGCAGGCACAGCCAGTCCACCGTGCCGTCCCGGCAGACCAGGGCTGCGGTCTGCATGTCTCCGATGAGTGCGTAATCTTCGATGCGCCCGGCCACGTGCAACTCCAGTCGAACGGCCACGTCACCCCCTCAAGGAAAAAGGGGGCTGTCGCTTGGTGCGGTCAAGGGGGTCGTTGTAATGCGTCGTTGAGCGGTGAAGCAAAACAGTCCTGCCGCTGTGAGGCAAAACGACAACTGTTGCTCAACGAACTGACGAGCTCTCGTTGTTCCGGCGCTCACGGGTGGGGGTGGTCCCGAGTTTCCGGCCGGGCTCGGCAGCGAGTGTCCGAGCAGGATACGACGCACGTAGATGATCTGCGTGCCGCTCCGGGCAACGCGGGTGGGCCGAACGGGTGAGCAACGGGTGAGAAGCGGGTGTGTTCGTGCGGGTCCGTGTCGGCACGTGTGCGGAGCGTGGCCGGAAGCCATCTCCCCGAGGCGCTGATACCCTGGTAGCCCGTGGACCGGTGGGCGTCTGACCCCCGAACCGCACCTCAAGATCGCGACCACGGGAGCCCCCTCTTGGCCATGACCGCTGCTTTTCGAAACAGCACAGCCACGACGACCAAGCACATCTTCGTCACTGGGGGTGTCGCCTCCTCGCTCGGCAAGGGGCTGACGGCCTCCAGCCTCGGCATGCTGCTCAAGGCGCGGGGCCTGCGCGTCGTGATGCAGAAGCTCGACCCGTACCTCAACGTCGACCCCGGCACGATGAACCCCTTCCAGCACGGTGAGGTGTTCGTCACCAACGACGGCGCCGAGACCGACCTGGACATCGGCCACTACGAGCGCTTCCTCGACCGTGACCTCGACGGCTCCGCCAACGTCACCACCGGTCAGGTCTACAACACGGTGATCGCCAAGGAGCGGCGCGGTGAGTACCTGGGCGACACCGTGCAGGTCATCCCGCACATCACCAACGAGATCAAGCACCGCATCCGCCGCATGGCGACGGACGAGGTGGACGTCGTGATCACGGAGGTCGGCGGCACGGTCGGCGACATCGAGTCGCTGCCGTTCCTCGAGACGGTCCGCCAGGTGCGGCACGAGGTCGGCCGTGACAACGTCTTCGTCGTCCATATTTCCCTCCTGCCGTACATCGGCCCGTCGGGAGAGCTGAAGACGAAGCCGACCCAGCACTCGGTTGCGGCCCTGCGCAACATCGGTATCCAGCCGGACGCGATCGTGCTGCGGTCCGACCGCGAAGTCCCGACCGCGATCAAGCGCAAGATCTCGCTGATGTGCGACGTCGACGAGGCCGCCGTGGTGGCCTGTCCCGACGCCCGCTCGATCTACGACATCCCCAAGACCGTGCACAGCGAGGGCCTGGACGCCTACGTCGTCCGCAAGCTGGACCTGCCGTTCCGCGACGTGGACTGGCGGACCTGGGACGACCTGCTCGACCGCGTCCACAACCCCGACCACGAGATCACCCTCGCGCTGGTCGGCAAGTACATCGACCTGCCCGACGCCTACCTCTCGGTCACCGAGGCCCTGCGCGCCGGCGGCTTCGCCAACAAGGCCCGCGTGAAGATCAAGTGGGTCACCTCCGACGACTGCAAGACCCCGGCCGGCGCCGCGGCGCAGCTCGGTGACGTCGACGGTATCTGCATCCCGGGCGGCTTCGGCGACCGCGGCGTGCTCGGCAAGGTGGGCGCGATCCAGTACGCCCGCGAGAACCGGATCCCGCTGCTGGGTCTCTGCCTGGGCCTGCAGTGCATCGTGATCGAGGCCGCGCGCAACCTGGCCGACATCCCGGACGCCAACTCCACGGAGTTCGACTCGGCGACCGGCCACCCGGTGATCTCCACCATGGCCGAGCAGCTCGACATCGTCGCCGGTGAGGGCGACATGGGCGGCACCATGCGGCTCGGCATGTACCCGGCCAAGCTCGCCGAGGGCTCCATCGTCCGTGAGGTGTACGACGGCAAGGAGTACGTCGAGGAGCGGCACCGTCACCGTTACGAGGTGAACAACGCCTACCGGGCCGAGCTCGAGAAGAAGGCGGGCATCCTGTTCTCCGGCACCTCGCCGGACGGCAAGCTCGTCGAGTACGTCGAGTACCCGCGCGACGTCCACCCCTATCTGGTCGCCACACAGGCCCACCCCGAGTTGCGCTCGCGCCCGACCAGGCCGCACCCGCTGTTCGCCGGCCTGGTGAAGGCCGCGGTCGAGCGGCAGAGTTCCAAGTAGCACGACAGTTGTACGGTGGCCGGGGCACACGCATTCAAAGGCGAGTGCCCCGGCTTCTTTTGCGCACGTGGGGAAGGACAGGGAATGACGATCAAGGATGCCCCGGAGGAGTGGGAGATCCGGGCGACGGAGACCCCCTTCGTGGGCAACAAGACCTCCGTCCGCACGGACGAGGTGGTGATGCCCGACGGGTCGGTGGTCCGCCGCGACTACCAGGTCCACCCGGGTTCCGTGGCCGTCCTCGCCCTCGACGACGAGGACCGGGTCCTGCTCATCCGGCAGTACCGGCATCCCGTACGGCAGAAGCTGTGGGAGATCCCCGCGGGGCTGCTGGACGTGCCCGGTGAGAATCCGCTGCACGCGGCCCAGCGGGAGCTGTACGAGGAGGCGCACGTCAAGGCGGAGGACTGGCGGGTGCTGACGGACGTCTACACCTCGCCCGGGGGCTGCGACGAGGCGATCCGGATCTTCCTGGCCCAAGGGCTGTCCGAGGCCGAGGGCGAGCGCTTCGAGGTCGAGCACGAGGAGATCGACCTGGAGTACGCGCGCGTGCCGGTGCCCGAGCTGGTGCGGGGGGCGCTTGCCGGAGAGCTGCACAACGCCTGCCTGGTGGTGGGGGTACTTTCGCTCGTCGCCGCGCGGGCCTCCGGCGGGGTGGACGGGTTGCGTTCGGCCGATGCGGAGTGGCCTGCGCGGCCGTTCGAGGCGTGACGTTTTCCGGGATTCGCCGTTCGGGGCGCGGTTCGTTGCGCGGCGCGGGTTCGTTGTGGCTGGTCGCGCCCACGCGGCGGTAGCCGCACATCGATACAGCCCCGCGCCCCTAAGACCGGTACTGCCGAACCCGGCGATCCTATGATCCGTTGATCCGATTGAGGGACTCCCGCGGCCCCGCCGCCGCGCTCTGCCGGGACCGTTGCACAGGGTGAACTAGGCTCTGAAAAGCCCGAACCGGGGTCACCGGCGGGCTTTGCGCGTGCGGTGGGACGGGAGTGTGGCCCGTGACGGATCAGGCGGTGGACACAGGCGGCGTACGGCTGTCGGGCGAGGGCCAATTCCTGGGGCGCACGCGGGAGTTGAAGGAGCTGCTCGCCGACATCGAGCGGGCGGGACTCGACACGCTGTCCGGCAAGAAGGCACCTCGCGCGCGCGTGCTGCTCATCGCCGGGCGCCCCGGATCCGGCCGTACCGCACTCGCCGAGGAACTCGTCCGGGCGGTAGCTGACCGTTACGACGACGGGTTGCTGCGCGCCCGGCTGAGCGAGCCCGACGGCACCCCCGTGCCGGTCGGGAACTCCGCCCGTGAACTGCTCACCGCGCTCGACGTGGCGGCGCCCGCCGGGGCCGCCGAGGACGACCTCACGGCGGTGCTGCGCGAGGCGCTCGCCGACCGCCGCTCGCTGCTCCTGCTCGACGACGCGGTGGCCGCGGAACAGGTGGACGCCCTGCTTCCGGATGCTCCGCAATGCCTGGTCGTGGCCGTTTCAGGTGGTCCGCTGACCGGGATCGCGGACGTTCGCCCGTGCACCCTCGGCGGCCTCGACACCAAGGCCGCGCTGGAGCTGCTGTCCCGGCACACCGGGTCGGTCCGCATCACCGTCGACCCGCGCGCCGCCGAGGGCCTGGTCGAGGAGTGCCAGGGCCACCCCGCCGCACTGATGCTGGCGGGAGGCTGGCTCGCCGCCCGCCCCAAGGCGGCCGTCGCCGATCTGGCCAAGCAACTGCACACGGAGAGTGACGAAGGAAGCCCCCTCAGCCGGGTCTTCAAGCTCGTCTACACGTCCCTTCCCGCCCCGGCCGCCCGGATACTGCGACTGCTCTCGCTGGCCCCGGCCGGCCTCGTCGATCCGCACACCGCCTCCGCGCTCGCCGGCTGCTCGGTGAGCGGCGCCCGCTCCACCCTGGACGACTTCGTCGCCCTCGGTCTGCTGCACGCCGTGGAGTCACCGCTGCCGCAGTACGAGGTCCCCGGCTGCCTGTATCCCCTGCTCAAGGCCCTCGCCGACACCCAGGACCGCCCGGCCGAGCTGCAGCTGGCCCGGGCCCGCATGCTGGAGCGGACCGTACGGCTGCTCCAGTCCTCCCGCACGATCACCGAGACCGACAGCCCCGACGCCCGCGAGAAGCTCCAGGGCATGCCGCCCTCGGTGCGCTTCCCGAACCCCAGGGCGGCCGAGGACTGGCTGCGCAACCGAAGGCCGGCCCTGCTCGCCGCGGCCCGTCACGCGGTCGCCGACGGGCAGCTGGACACCCTGGCCCGGCGTCTGATGTCGCAGCTCGTGCGCGCGATGGTGGCCCACTTCGGCATGAAGGCCGCCGCCCCCGACCTCTACGGCATCCACGGCCTCGTCCTCGACGTGGCGGAGCGGCGGGCTCTGCCGCGCGAGAAGGCCGCCGCCCTGCTGAACCTCGCCGACCTGGACGCCCAGACCGGCCGGACCCGGGAGGCGCTGGCACGCTATCGGGCGGCCCTGGACGCCGGACGGGAGGCAAATGACCCGTACGCGACCGGCCGCGCGATGGAATCCGTAGGCGGCGCGCACCTGGAGCTCGGGGACTACGACCGGGCCGCCGACTGGTTCGGCCGGGCGCTGGCCCAGCGGCTGGCCCGGGACGAGCGCGCGGAGGCCGCCCGGCTGTACGGCCGTATCGCCGCCACGCACACCTACGCGGGCCGCTACGGCGAGGCGGTCAGGAACTGGCGGGCCGCGCTCGCCGGACACCGCAAGAACGGCGATGTGGCCGCGCACGCACGGGCGTTGAGCGAACTCGCCCGCGTCCAGGAGTACGCAGGACACCCCGAGGAGTGCCTGCGCACCTGCCAGGAGGCCGTGGAGTGGGCGCGGCGTGCCGAGGACGTCCGGCTGCAGGCCGCGCTCCAGCTGCGGCTCGCCGACACGCTGGACCGTCTCGGCGATCCCGCCGCCGCCCAGCTGCACCGCGGCGCCGCCGAACGGCTGCTGAGCGAGGAGGTTTCCGAGGAGGAACCCGGGCCTCAGCAGGTCGATGAGCCGAAACAAGACGCTGACGCCTGCGAAATCCGTAGTACATCCGCAGAGGATTGATGCAATGAAAGGCTAGACAGCGGGAACGCCTTCATTAGACTGGCTCTGCCGCACCTTCTCCTGCGGTGTCTCCTGGTGTGCTCACGCATGCCCGGGTATGTGTTGTATTGCCCCACACACTCTGAGCCAAGGACCGTGATCCACGTGAAGGTCGGCATCCCCCGCGAGGTCAAGAACAACGAGTTCCGGGTGGCCATCACCCCCGCCGGCGTGCACGAGCTGGTGCGCCACGGCCACCAGGTCGTCATCGAGCGGGGCGCCGGCATCGGCTCCTCCATCCCGGACGAGGAGTACGTCGCCGAGGGCGCCCAGATCCTGGACACCGCCGACGAGGTGTGGGCCGACGCCGACCTGCTGCTCAAGGTCAAGGAGCCTGTCGCCGAGGAGTACCACCGCCTCCGCAAGGACCAGACGCTCTTCACCTACCTGCACCTGGCCGCCTCCAAGGAGTGCACCGACGCGCTGATCGAGTCCGGCACCACGGCGATCGCCTACGAGACCGTCGAACTCTCCTCGCGCGCGCTCCCGCTGCTCGCCCCGATGTCCGAGGTCGCGGGCCGGCTCGCCCCGCAGGTCGGCGCCTACCACCTCATGCGCTCGGTCGGCGGCCGCGGTGTGCTGCCCGGCGGCGTCCCCGGCACCCAGCCCGCGCGGGCCGTCGTCATCGGCGGCGGGGTCTCCGGCTGGAACGCCACGCAGATCGCCGTCGGGATGGGCTTCCACGTCACGCTGCTCGACCGTGACATCAACAAGCTCCGCGAGGCCGACAAGGTCTTCGGCACCAAGGTCCGGGCGATCATGTCCAACGCCTTCGAGCTGGAGAAGGCCGTCCTGGACGCCGACCTCGTCATCGGCGCCGTTCTCATCCCGGGCGCCAAGGCCCCGAAGCTGGTCACCAACGAGCTCGTCGCGCGGATGAAGCCCGGAAGTGTCCTTGTCGACATCGCGATCGACCAGGGCGGCTGCTTCGAGGACTCACGTCCGACCACCCACGCCGAGCCCACCTTCCAGGTCCACGACTCGGTCTTCTACTGCGTCGCCAACATGCCCGGCGCGGTGCCCAACACCTCCACCTACGCGCTCACCAACGCGACCTTGCCCTACATCGTCGAACTCGCCGACCGGGGCTGGGTGGAGGCGCTGCGCCGCGACCCGGCTTTGGCCAAGGGGCTCAACACCCATGACGGCAAGGTCGTTTACCGGGAGGTCGCGGAGGCGCACGGCCTGGAGCACGTCGAGCTCGAGACGCTGCTCGGCTGAGCCTGTGACCTGGCCGGATGGCTAAGTCACCTTTTCGTGAAGGCGATACGTCAACAAGGCGCGTCAACGCGTCACATGCGGCCGGACCTTGCCCCGCAAGGTCCGGCCGCATGTGTGTATGGTCACTTTGCGACTCTCGGTCAACTCGCGTCGAACGTAACCCTTGAACCGATTCGTACACCGGCGAAACCTGCCGTGCGACTGCCGTACGCCCTTGACAGCGGGATGTTTCATTGCCGACACATCCTGCCGGGTCCGGCGGATTGTGTTGCTGTGAACACCCGACACGCCATAGAGTCGCCAACCGTCGGCATGGTGACACGCTGACCTTGTCTAGAAGTTTCCTGGTCTCCAAGGAGGTAAGACGACTTGTGAATGAGTCGACATTTTCTCCCGGGGGTGGTCAACCAGGAATGCCTGCCGGGGCCCAGAGCCCCGCGGGGTTCGAGGCTGTCGGCTCCGTCGCGGTGCGCACCTTCGCAGCCCGTCAGAGTCCGCAGACCCTGCGGACAGCACACCAGAGCATGGATGGCCATCACGTGAACGCCATGGCCGGCGACGGAAGTGGCGCGCCCCACAACCACTTCGCCGACTACGACGAACTGCCCGAGGGGCACTTCTACGACCCCGACGCCGAGTACGAACCCGATCCGGAGTACGCGGCCACGCTCGCGCCCGACGCGGCCCGCCAGCGCCGTGAGCGCGTCGGCCCGACCGGGCGCCCGCTGCCGTACTTCCCGATCCCGGGCCCGCTGACCGACCACGGCCCCGCGAAGATCATCGCGATGTGCAACCAGAAGGGCGGCGTGGGCAAGACGACGTCGACCATCAACCTGGGTGCCGCGCTCGCGGAGTACGGCCGGCGTGTGCTGCTCGTGGACTTCGACCCGCAGGGCGCGCTGTCGGTGGGTCTCGGTGTCAACCCGATGGAGCTCGACCTCACGGTCTACAACCTGCTCATGGAGCGGGGCATGGCGGCCGACGAGGTCCTGCTGAAGACCGCGGTCCCCAACATGGACCTGCTGCCGAGCAATATCGACTTGTCGGCGGCGGAGGTCCAGCTGGTCTCCGAGGTCGCCCGCGAGTCGACATTGCAGCGTGCCCTGAAGCCGCTCATGGCCGACTACGACTACATCGTGATCGACTGTCAGCCCTCGCTCGGCCTCCTCACGGTCAACGCCCTGACGGCCGCGCACAAGGTGATAGTCCCTCTGGAGTGCGAGTTCTTCGCCCTGCGTGGTGTCGCACTGCTGACGGAGACCATCGAGAAGGTCCAGGAGCGGCTCAACCCGGACCTGGAGCTCGACGGGATCCTCGCCACGATGTACGACTCGCGCACCGTGCACAGCCGTGAGGTGCTCGCGCGCGTCGTCGAGGCGTTCGACGATCACGTCTACCACACGGTCATCGGGCGCACGGTCCGCTTCCCGGAGACCACGGTCGCCGGTGAGCCGATCACCACGTACGCCTCCAACTCCGTCGGTGCCGCCGCCTATCGCCAGCTCGCCAGGGAGGTGCTCGCCCGGTGTCACGCCGAGTGAGTCTGCCGGGGGCCGACGAACTGTTCCGTACGACAGGGGGGATGGCGCTCCAGGCGTCCACTCCCCGGCGGGGGACCAACGGCGAGGCCAGGGTGCCGGCTCCCGCGGGGGAACCGGACGGGGCGGCGACCGAGGACGCGCCGCAGTCCGTGCCCGCTCAGGGCGGGGACGGCGACGGGGCGGAGCACGTCGCGGCCGACGCCGAGGCGGGCGAGTCCCGCAGCCGGGCCGCCACCGCGGAGCGCTCCGGGCCACGTCAGGAGGCGCAGGAAGGTTCTGCCCAGGCCTCCGGTGGTCAGCAGCGCGGCAAGCGCGGACGCTCTCCCTCCCGGCGGCCCAGCGGGCGGGAACGGCACGACGAGAAGATCACCGTGTACGTGTCCGCCGAGGAGCTCATGGATCTGGAGCACGCGCGACTGGTGCTCCGGGGTGAGCACGGGCTCGCGGTGGACCGCGGTCGGATCGTGCGGGAGGCGGTCGCCGTGGTGCTGGCGGACCTGGAGTCCCGTGGGGACGCGAGCATTCTCGTCCGCCGGCTGCGTGGGCGGTAGCGGTAGCCTGCGGGGGCTATGACCTCGAACGACGTTCCCGTGCCCGGCGGCTCCGCCGGCCGTCGGCGTGTGCTCGGCCGGGGGGCGGGGGCCGAGCCGGCCGCCTCACCGGTCGAGGCGGAGACCGAGCCGGTCGAGGTGGAGATCGAATCGGTTGAGGTGGAGACCGAGCCGGTCGACATCGAGACCGAGCCGGCCGCCGAGGCCGAGGCCGAGGCGCCGGCCGGGACCGGTGAGCGGGACGAAGCCTCCGACGGTGTCTTCAAAGTCCGGCTGGTCAACTTCGAGGGGCCCTTCGACCTGCTGCTTCAGTTGATCTCGAAGCACAAGCTCGACGTCACCGAGGTGGCGCTCTCCAAGGTCACCGACGAGTTCATGGCGTACATCCGCGCCATGGGTCCGGACTGGGATCTCGACGAGACGACCGAGTTCCTCGTCGTCGCCGCCACTCTCCTCGACCTCAAGGCGGCCCGGCTGCTGCCGGCCGCGCAGGTGGAGGACGAGGCCGACCTGGCACTCCTCGAAGCGCGGGACCTGCTCTTCGCGCGGCTGCTGCAGTACCGCGCGTACAAGCAGATCGCCGACATCTTCAACCGGCGTCTCGACGAGGAGGCCCGGCGTTACCCCCGTACCGTCGGCCTCGAGCCGCACCACGCCGAGCTGCTGCCCGAGGTCGTCATCAGCATCGGGGCGGAAGGATTCGCGAAGCTCGCCGTGAAGGCGATGCAGCCCAAGCCCAAGCCGCAGGTGTACGTCGATCACATCCACGCGCCGCTGGTGAGCGTCCAGGAGCAGGCGGGCATCGTGGTCGCACGGCTCAGGGAACTCGGGGAGGCCAGCTTCCGCGTGCTGGTGGAGGACGCCGACGGCACCCTGACCGTCGTGGCACGCTTTCTGGCGCTGCTGGAGCTGTATCGGGAGAAGGCCGTGACACTGGACCAGGAGACCGCGCTCGGGGAGCTGCTCGTGCGGTGGACCGGCGGTGCGGGGGAGGCCGAGCCGGTGGTGACCGACGAGTTCGACAGACCGCCCGAGCCGCCCAAGGAGGACAAGGCGTGAGCGAGGAGACCACCGAGGTGCCGACGGGGCCGCCGGGTGTCGCCGACCTTGACCTGAAGCCGGCGCTGGAGGCCGTCCTGATGGTCGTGGACGAGCCCGCGACCGAGGAGCACCTGTCGAAGATCCTGGAGCGGCCGAAACGGCAGATCACCAGGGCGCTGCGCGAACTGGCGGGCGAGTACGCCGCTCAGGGGCGCGGTTTCGAGCTGCGGCACGTCGCGAACGGATGGCGGTTCTACACCCGGGCCGCGTACGCCCCGGCCGTGGAGCGGTTCGTCCTGGACGGCCAGCAGGCCCGGCTCACCCAGGCGGCACTGGAGACGCTGGCGGTGGTCGCGTACCGCCAGCCGGTCAGCCGCAGCCGGGTCTCCGCGGTGCGCGGAGTGAACTGTGACGGTGTGATGCGCACCCTTCTCCAACGGGGTCTGGTCGCGGAGGCGGGCACGGAACCCGAAACAGGTGCGATCCTGTACGTGACGACGAACTACTTTCTGGAGCGGATGGGCCTGCGCGGTCTGGACGAGCTCCCGGAGCTCGCGCCCTTCCTCCCTGAGGCGGAGGCGATCGAGGCCGAGACCCAGGAAGCCGTACCGTCGTTCGATCCGGACGCCCCGGATTCCGAGGACGCAGACGACAAGACGGAACTTTGATGCGAAGCAGCAGCGGCAGGAACAGCAGCGGAAACAACGGCGGGAGCCGTGGTGGCAACAGCGGCGGCCGCGGCGGGAGCAGCGGTGGTCGCGGGGGGAGCGGCGGTGGCCGCGGTAACTTCCGCGGTGCCGGGAACGACCGCGACGACAAGCAGGGCGGTCGGCCGAAGAACCCGCGCCCCGAGGAGCGCCGCTACGACGTGGGTCCCGGCGGCAACCACGAAGGCCCCAAGACCGGGCGCGGCGCCTCCGCGCGCGGAGGCGCCAAGGGCGGGCCGAAGCAGGGCCAGAGCACCGGGCGCGGCCGTTCGGTGCCGGCGACCTCCCGCGAGTACGAGGCGCGGGCCGAGGAGCGCAACCGTGAGCGGTACGCCGGCAAGAAGGACGTGAAGCCGCCGAAGACCTTCCCGGGCGCCGAGCAGGAGGGCGAGCGGCTGCAGAAGATCCTCGCGCGCGCGGGCTACGGCTCGCGCCGGGCCTGCGAGGAGCTCATCGAGCAGGCGCGGGTCGAGGTCAACGGCGAGATCGTCCTGGAGCAGGGCAAGCGGGTCGACCCGGAGAAGGACGAGGTCAGGGTCGACGGCCTGACCGTGGCGACGCAGTCGTACCAGTTCTTCTCGCTGAACAAGCCCGCCGGTGTCGTCTCGACGATGGAGGACAACGAGGGCCGGCAGTGCCTCGGGGACTACGTCACCAACCGTGAGACGCGGCTCTTCCACGTGGGGCGGCTCGACACCGAGACCGAGGGCGTCATCCTGCTCACCAACCACGGCGAGCTGGCCCACCGGCTGACCCACCCCAAGTACGGCGTGAAGAAGGTCTACCTCGCGCACATCGTGGGCCCGATCCCGCGCGACCTGGGCAAGCAGCTCAAGGACGGCATCCAGCTGGAGGACGGGTACGCGAAGGCGGACCACTTCCGGGTCGTCGAGCAGACCGGCAAGAACTACCTCGTCGAGGTCACCCTGCACGAGGGCCGCAAGCACATCGTCCGCCGCATGCTCGCCGAGGCGGGCTTCCCGGTCGACAAGCTGGTGCGGGTCGCCTTCGGCCCCATCACCCTGGGCGACCAGAAGTCGGGCTGGCTGCGGCGGCTGTCCAACACCGAGGTCGGCATGCTGATGAAGGAAGTCGACCTGTAGTCACCACGGACACACACGCGCGTGCGGCCGGTTCCGGAAGTCTCCGGGGCCGGCCGATGCGTTTTCGCCCTCCCCGCGGTCTGTATCCGTGACGGAGGGAGCGGGGATGGACGGGGCAGGGATGGACGCGAGATCCGGGATCCGTGATGAGGCGTGTCGGGCAGTGCTGGAGGGTCCTGTGCGCCCTTCGCGGGCCGACGGGCCCCCACGGGCCCAGGAGACCCCTGTGCGGCCGCTGAGGGGCTGCTGCGGCGGTCCCGCGGAGGTGCTGTCATGAGCGCGGGAGAGCTGCTGGAGCGCTCGCTCGCCTATTCGCTGGGCAGCGTGGCGGGGACGAAGGCCGTGAGCCTCGGCAGGGCCACGCCGTGTGCCGGGTGGGATCTCGAGGAGTTGCTCGGCCATCTCGACGACTCCCTGGACGCGCTGTACGAAGGGCTGACCGGCGGGCGGATCGGGCTGCTCCCGCACGCCGACCGGGTCTGCGGCTTCCGCACGCGCGCGTGTGCCGTACTCGGCGCCTGGGCCGCCGGTCCGCCGGAGGACGTGCTGGTGGGCGAACGGCCGTTGGACGTGCGGGTGATGGCCGCCGTCGGCGCCGTCGAGATCACCGTGCACGGGTGGGACGTGGCCCGGGCCTGCGGACGGCAGTGGCCCATTCCGGAGGGCCTCGCGGCCGAGCTGCTGTCCGTCGCCCAGTGCGTGGTGGGGGAGGAGGACCGGGGCGTACGGTTCGCCGCACCCGTCGCCGTGCCGTCCCGCGCGCGGCCCGAGACACGGCTTCTCGCGTTCCTGGGGCGGCGCCTCTAGGGGCTTGTGGAACACCCTCGCGCTCTTTATAGTCGTAGAGACTATTAGTCATCCTGACCATAAAGGGGGCGAGTGCGCGTGGACTACGACAAGTACGCCCACGAACCCTTCGCCGTCACCGTCGACCTCGCCGTCCTCACCGTCGCGGAAGGCGCCCTGTACGCGCTCCTCGTCGAGCGGGGGCAGGAGCCGTACGCCGGACGCTGGGCGCTGCCCGGCGGGTTCGTGCACCCGGACGAGTCCGCGGAGACGGCGGCCCGGCGCGAACTCGCCGAGGAGACCGGGCTGTCGGACGTCTCGGGGCTGCATCTGGAGCAACTGCGGACCTACAGCGAGCCCGGCCGCGACCCCCGGATGCGGGTCGTCTCCGTCGCGTTCGCCGCGCTGCTCCCCGACCCGCCCGAACCGCACGGCGGCAGCGACGCGGCCGAGGCCCGCTGGGTGCCGTACGACAAGGCGGGGCCGCTCGCCTTCGACCATGACCGCATCCTGGCCGACGCCCATGAACGCGTGGGGGCCAAGCTCGAGTACACCTGCCTCGCCACCGCCTTCTGCCCGCCCGAGTTCACTCTCGGCGAGCTCCAGCAGGTGTACGAGACCGTGTGGGGCGCCACCCTCGACCGGCCCAATTTCCGCCGCAAAGTGCTCGCCACGCCCGGATTCGTCGAGGCCGTCCCCGGCGCCGCACGTCTGACCGGCGGCCGCGGCAAACCGGCCGCGCTCTACCGCGCGGGACCGGCCGCAGCTCTGCACCCCCCTCTCCTCCGCCCGTCCCCGGAAGGACGCCCCGCATGACCACGACCGTGACCAAACGCGCCGCCACCGGAACTCTCGTCGGCCTCGCCCTCGGGGACGCCCTCGGCTTCCCGACCGAGTTCAACGACGTGCGGTCGATCCTCGCCAAGTGCGGGCCGTGGCGGGAGATGGAGCTGCGAACCCCGGCGATCGTCAGTGACGACACGCAGATGACGCTGGCGGTGGGCAGGGGATTGCGCGCGGCGATGGACCGGGGTGTGCTCGGCCCCAAGCGCCTGGAGCGGCCGCTGAGGGAGGAGTTCGTCGACTGGTATCAGTCACCGGAGAACAACAGGGCGCCGGGAAACACCTGTCTGCGGGCTTGCTCTCTGCTCAAGAACGAGCAACTGCCCTGGCAGCACGCCAGCCAGATCGGCTCCAAGGGCTGCGGCGCCAACATGCGCGTGGCACCCGTCGGGCTCGTCCCCGGGCTCAGTGACGAACAGCGCGCGGGCGCCGCCCAGTTGCAGTCCGCGCTCACCCACGGCCACCCGACCGCGCTCGCCGCGTCCGACCTCACCGCGCGTGCCGTACGGCTGCTCACACAGGGCGCCGAGCCGGGCGAACTGGTCGGCCTGCTGCGGTCGTACGCCGTCGTGAACCGGGGGCAATACCACGAGCGTTGGCTCGGCGACCTGTGGACCCGCAGCCAGGATGCGACGCCCGGGCAGTTCATGGCGCGTGGCTGGGACGAGTGCCTGGCGGTCCTCGACCGGCTCGACGACGCCGTGCGCACCGCCTCACCCGAGGAGGACCCGTGTCTGGCCACGGGGGCGGGCTGGATCGCCGAAGAAGCCCTGGCGACCGGGCTGCTGTGCTTCCTGCAGTTCCCCGACGAGCCGCTGACGGCCCTGCGGCGGGCCGCGTGCAGCTCCGGTGACTCCGACTCGATCGCCTGCCTCACGGGCGCCTTCGCAGGCGCCCACCTGGGGGCGGACGCCTGGCCGGTCGAGTGGGCCGACCGGATCGAGTACGGCAGCGAACTGGTGACGCTCGGGGCGCTCTGGGACGCCTAGGGCAGCCCTAGGCGAGCTGGATCGAGTCCCCGCTGACCTTGATCTGCTTCTCGGGCAGCGGCTTGGTGGCCGGTGGGTTGGCCACCGAGCCGTCCGCGATGTGGTACTTGCTGCCGTGGCAGGGGCAGTTGATGGTGCCGCCGGACACGCTGGTCACCTGGCAGCCCTGGTGGGTGCAGATGTCCGAGAAGGCCTTGAACTCGCCCTCCTTCGGCTGGGTGACGACGACCTTCTCGTCCTTGAAGATCTTCCCGCCGCCGACCGGGATGTCACTGGTCTTCGCCAGTTCGGTGCCGGCCTTCACCGAACTGGACCCGGAGTCGCTGTTCTCGTTGCCGTACTCGCTGCAGCCGACGGCCAGCGTGGCCGCGCCTGTCGTGAGAAGGATCGTGCGCCGCGTCGGGCTGTGCGTCATGTCGTGACTCCGAAGGTGCGGAAGAACCAGAGGGCCGAGGTCAGCCAGAGGACCGTGAGCGTGGTGAAGACGAGCCCACCGACGACCGGCAGCAGCCAGCCGGGAAGTCGCTCCGAGCGCAGCAGCAGCATCTTGGCACTGAACACACCGAAGAAGAAGCAACCCAGGAGCGAGTGCCACAGAACGCGTGATTCGTACGACTGGAAGCCCAGCGCGTACAGACAGTGCACCGCGACCGGCACCGCTACCAGGAAGGCCACGCGGCCGGACCAGCGGTGCAGGGTGGCGGACCAGCTCGGGCCCGGGAGCTTGCCGTACAGCATCAGGGCCGAGACGAGCTGCACGATCGCGAAGAAGATCGCGACCGTCGCGAGCCACGACTTCACCGCGCCCGTGCTGCTGAATCCGGCGAGGTTGAAGGCCGTCCCCGTCGGGTCGTGGACCTTGCCGTAGGCGCCCAGGGCGACCGCCACCGCGGCGGCCACGAGGGCGGGGATCAGATAGCGGGCAGGGCCGGCGCGGCGCTCGGGTTCGGGCGGCGGCCAGCTCTGGGTGGCGGCGTTCGGGTCGACGGTCATGATCGGCTCCCTCGGGCGGAGGTCAGGGGGTTACCGGACGGGCCGTGAGCTGCTGTCCGTCGACCGTCACCGCACCGGTCTCCGGGTCGATCTTCGGCGCCGGGGCGGGCTTGCCGTCGCGCTTGAGGATGCCGACCTGCTCGCCGTCCGGAAGGACGATCCAGCCGCCTTCGATCTTCGCGCCGGCCACCGTGCTGTTCGCCCGGTAGAGCCCGGACGACTTCTTCGCCCTGCCGATGGTGAAGGCGTAGCTCCCGCTGCCGACGTGGGCCGTACCGCGGATCTCCTTGGTCCCCTTCACCTTGCCGTCCAGGCTCGCGCCGCCCTTGCCGGTGAGCCGCAGGCTGCCGTCGTCCTTCACGTCACCCTGCAGCCACGACTCGATGTTGTGGCCGTCGCAGACGTACGCGATCGCCTTGTCGTCGCGCACGGTGATCGCGACCGCGGAGGAGTCGTCGTCGGTCCGGCCCGTGTAGACGCCCTCGGGCACGGAGGTCCGTGACGGTGACGGGCTGGGCGGGGCGGACGTCTGTGCCGGTGCGGTGCTCGGTGACGCCTTGGTGCTGGGCGACGGCTTCACGTACGACGATGTGGACTTCTCTCCCGTCGTGGCGTTGAGCGAGAGCATGAACAGGCCGACCAGCAATCCCGCGAGCAGCGTCAGCAACGGTCCGGAACGCTTCATGTAAGGGGCCTCCCCCGAGGCGAAGTTCCTGCCATCAGAGCGGACCCGGGGCCCCGCGTCCAGAGGCGCACAGGTGTGTTTTCACCCCAAGTAGCGGAACTGGGACATTCGGGTGACATTGGCACGGTCCGGGAAGCCGTCTCAGGGTGCGGGCGCCGCGCCCCCGCCCCGTACGGGCTGACTAGGCTGGACGGCCCAGAGCCGACGAACATCAGCAAGGAGCAACGCCGTGGCGGTACGAGCGGTCCGGGGCGCCGTCCAACTCGAAAAGGACGAGGCCGGCCACATGGACGAGCAGGTCGGGGCGCTGCTCACCGCCATCATGGAGCGGAACGAGCTGACGGCGGACGACCTGATCAGTATCTGGTTCACGGCCACGCCCGACCTGCACAGCGACTTCCCCGCGGCCGCGGCCCGCAAGCTCGGCACCGGCTTCGCCGATGTCCCGCTGATCTGCGCCCAGGAACTCGACATCGAGGGAGCCATGCCCCGCGTCGTCCGTGTGCTCGCGCACATAGAGTCCGACCGGCCCCGCGCCGACATCGCGCACGTCTACCTCGGCGCCGCGGCCGCCCTGCGCAAGGACATCGCGCAGTGAGGACCGCACTCGTCGTCGGGACCGGGCTGATCGGGACGTCCGCCGCGCTGGTGTTGGCGGGGCGGGGCGTCACCGTCCACCTCGCCGACCACGATCCCGAGCAGGCCCGTACGGCCGCCGCGCTCGGAGCGGGTACGGACGAGGCGCCCGAGGGGCCCGTCGACCTCGCGATCGTCGCCGCGCCGCCCGCGCACGTGGCCGGCGTGCTCGCCGACGCGATGCGGCGCGGGGTGGCCCGCGGATACATCGACGTGGCCAGCGTGAAGGGCGGACCGCGGCGGGAGCTGGAGGGGCTGGGGCTCGACCTCTCCTCGTACATCGGTACGCATCCGATGTCCGGGCGGGAGAAGTCCGGACCCCTGGCCGCCTCCGCGGATCTCTTCGAGGGGCGGCCCTGGGTGCTGACCCCCACCCGGGACACCGACACCGAGGTGCTGAACCTCGCGCTGGAGCTGGTCTCGCACTGTCGTGCGGTGCCGGTGGTCATGGACGCCGACGCCCACGACCGTGCTGTGGCGCTTGTCTCGCACATGCCTCATCTGGTGTCGAGCATGGTCGCCGCGCGGCTCCAGCACGCCGAGGAGGCCGCCGTACGTCTGTGCGGACAGGGGATTCGGGACGTGACCCGGATCGCCGCGTCGGATCCCGGGATGTGGATCGACATCCTCTCCGCCAATCCGGGGCCGGTGGCCGATCTGCTCACCGATGTCGCCGGGGACCTGGAGGAGACGGTACGGGCGCTGCGGGCGTTGCAGTCCGCGGACGAGGCGAAGCGGCTCGAGGGCACGTCCGGGATCGAGGACATGCTGCGGCGGGGGAATGCCGGGCAGGTCCGGGTGCCCGGGAAACACGGGTCCGCTCCTCGGGTGTACGAGGTCGTGGCCGTGCTCATCGACGACCAGCCGGGGCAGCTGGCCCGTATCTTCGCGGACGCCGGGCGGGCGGGGGTCAACATCGAGGACGTACGCATCGAGCATGCGACGGGACAGCAGGCGGGGCTGGTGCAGCTGATGGTCGAGCCGTCGGCGGCGCCGGTGCTGGCGGCGTCGTTGCGGGAGCGGGGCTGGGCCATTCGGCAGTAGGGCCGGCGCCCGGACCACGCGTCCGGACGAGTGACGCGCACCCAGTAACCTTGTGCGGGGCACCGTCGCGTCCCCACCCCACTCGCCAGACCGCACCCGAAAGGTGTCCCCCCGTGGAAAACGGCGCCGCCCAGCCCGTGATTGTCGCCATAGACGGCCCCTCCGGCACGGGCAAGTCGAGCACCTCGAAGGCCGTCGCCGCGCAGCTGGGTCTGAGCTACCTGGACACCGGGGCCCAGTACCGGGCGATCACCTGGTGGATGGTGACCAACGGGATCGACATCGACGACCCGTCCGCGATCGCCGCCGTGGTGGGGAAGGCGGAGATCGTCTCCGGCACCGACCCGGAGAACCCGACGATCACGGTGGACGGGACCGATGTGGCCGGTCCGATCCGGACCCAGGAGATCACCTCCAAGGTCAGCGCGGTGAGCGCCGTGCCCGAGGTGCGGGCCCGGATCACCGAGCTGCAGCGGTCGCTGGCGACCTCCGCCGAGAAGGGCATCGTCGTCGAGGGGCGGGACATCGGTACGACCGTGCTGCCCGACGCCGACCTCAAGGTCTTCCTCACCGCTTCCCCCGAGGCCCGCGCCGCACGCCGCAGCGGGGAGCTCAAGGGTGCCGACGTCAAGACCACCCGCGAGGCCCTGATCAAGCGGGACGCGGCCGACTCCAGCCGGAAGACCTCGCCGCTCGCCAAGGCGGACGACGCGGTCGAGGTGGACACCACCGAGCTCACCCTCGCGCAGGTCATCGAGTGTGTCGTCACCCTCGTCGAGGAGAAGCGGGCCGGGAAGTGAGTACGGACTCTTCCGGCACGGTCCCCTCGATGAAGGGCGCCGAGGTCGGGCGGCGGATCGGCGTCGGGCTGATGTACGGGCTGTGGAAGCCGCGGGTGCTCGGCGCCTGGCGGATGCCCGCGTCCGGACCCGCGATCCTCGCCGTCAACCACTCCCACAACATCGACGGCCCGATGGTGATGGGCGTGTCACCCCGGCCGACGCACTTCCTTGTCAAGAAGGAAGCCTTCATCGGCCCGCTGGATCCCTTCCTGACGGCCATCGGACAGCTCAAGGTGGACCGTTCCGTGGCCGACCGCGGGGCGATCACCCAGGCGCTCGATGTCCTCAAGGCCGGCGGGGTGCTCGGTATCTTCCCGGAGGGCACCCGGGGCGAGGGAGACTTCGCCTCCCTGCGGGCCGGGCTCGCGTACTTCGCGGTGCGCGGCGGGGCACCGGTCGTTCCGGTCGCCGTGCTGGGAAGCTCCGGGAAGCCGGGACGGTTGATAAAGGGGCTGCCTCCGCTGCGCAGCCGCGTCGACGTCGTCTTCGGCGACCCCTTCGAAGCGGGCGACGGCAGCGGACGGCGTACACGCAAGGCGCTCGACGAGGCGACCGAGCGCATCCAGAAGCAGCTCAGCGCCCACCTGGAAAACGCCAGGCGCCTGACCGGGCGCTAGGCGACACTGAGTAGTGGATCAGTCCGGCGGAACAACCGGGGATCCACCGATCACCACGATGAACGAGGTACGGACTTCATGAACGACCACATCCACTCCGAGGGCTCTTCCGAAGAGCACGACCACGGAGCGCTTGGCGATGCCGAGTACGCGGAGTTCATGGAGCTCGCCGCGGAAGAGGGCTTCGACATCGAGGACGTCGAGGGGGCCATCGAGGCGGCCGGGCACGGTCCGCTGCCCGTGCTCGCCGTCGTCGGCCGCCCCAATGTCGGCAAGTCGACTCTGGTGAACCGCATCATCGGGCGCCGCGAGGCCGTCGTGGAGGACAAGCCCGGCGTCACCCGCGACCGTGTCACCTACGAGGCCGAGTGGGCGGGACGCCGCTTCAAGGTCGTCGACACCGGCGGCTGGGAGCAGGACGTCCTCGGCATCGACGCCTCCGTGGCCGCGCAGGCCGAGTACGCGATCGAGGCCGCCGACGCCGTCGTGTTCGTCGTCGACGCCAAGGTCGGCGCGACCGACACCGACGAGGCGGTCGTACGACTGCTGCGCAAGGCCGGCAAGCCCGTGGTGCTGGCCGCCAACAAGGTCGACGGCCTGAGCGGCGAGTCCGACGCGGCGTACCTGTGGTCCCTGGGTCTCGGCGAGCCGCACCCGGTCTCGGCGCTGCACGGCCGGGGTACCGGCGACATGCTCGACGCCGTTCTGGAGGCGCTGCCGGAGGCGCCCGAGCAGAGCTTCGGCACCGCGATCGGCGGGCCGCGCCGCATCGCCCTGATCGGCCGCCCGAACGTCGGCAAGTCCTCGCTGCTGAACAAGGTGGCCGGCGAGGAGCGGGTCGTGGTCAACGAGATGGCCGGCACCACCCGTGACCCGGTCGACGAACTCATCGAGCTCGGCGGTGTCACCTGGAAGTTCGTCGACACCGCCGGTATCCGCAAGCGGGTCCACCTCCAGCAGGGCGCCGACTACTACGCCTCGCTGCGCACCGCCGCCGCCGTCGAGAAGGCCGAGGTGGCGGTCATCCTGATCGACGGCTCCGAGTCGATCTCGGTCCAGGACCAGCGGATCGTCACCATGGCCGTCGAGGCGGGCCGCGCGATCGTCATCGCCTACAACAAGTGGGACACCCTCGACGAGGAGCGCCGCTACTACCTGGAGCGGGAGATCGAGACCGAGCTCGCCCAGGTCGCCTGGGCGCCGCGCGTCAACGTCTCGGCCCGCACCGGCCGCCACATGGAGAAGCTGGTCCCCGCGATCGAGACGGCTCTGGCGGGCTGGGAGACGCGTGTCCCGACCGGCCGTCTCAACGCCTTCCTGGGCGAGCTGGTGGCCGCCCACCCGCACCCGATCCGGGGCGGCAAGCAGCCGCGCATCCTCTTCGGCACCCAGGCCGGCACCAAGCCGCCGCGGTTCGTGCTCTTCGCCTCCGGGTTCATCGAGGCGGGCTACCGGCGTTTCATCGAGCGCCGGCTGCGTGAGGAGTTCAGCTTCGAGGGCACCCCGATCCACATCTCGGTGCGGGTGCGCGAGAAGCGCGGCGCGAAGAAGAAGTGACGTACACATGAGGAAGGGCGGCCCCCACCGGGGCCGCCCTTCCTCATGTGTCAGACCCCTCTGCGCGGAGGTGGCAGCGCCGCCGGGACGTGGCGCATCCCGGTGTGCTGCTGCCCGATGTGTCCCACCCGCTGCCACTGCGACTGCTGACGGGCGCTGAACGCACCCGTGCTGTAGGCGCTGTACGAGCTGCTGAACGAGCCCGAGGCGTGCGGGGTGTTCCCGAACGCCGTGAAGCCCAGCTCCTCCTCACCGCTGCGGTCACCCGGCAGCGAGCGGAAGGTCCTGACGTACTCGGAGTAGAGCGCGTCGTAGATCGGCGTGGCCGATGGTCCGCCGGGAAACCGGCGCGGAGCGTCGTATGGGTGCACGTATGTCCAAACGACACCGGGACCTCGGGGATGCGGTCCGGCGTGATCCTTCAGCCGGTTGTCAGGTACCGGCGAGAGGCATCGCGGCCGCGACCAGCTTGCCGTTCGCCGCCGCCTTGTCGAGCGCGTCCCGCAGCAGGTCCTCCCGGGGCTGGCGTCCGATGGAGCCCACCGGTGCCGCGAACATCAGCACCTGCTGGTGCTTGTTGGCGGCGGCCCGCCAGGCGTCGGTGACCTGGAGCGGCTGGTGCGCCTGCCACCAGGCCACCGGCTGCCCGCCGTTCGGCGACGGCTGGAGCACGGCGTGCAGCTGGCCCACCGCCAGCAGCACCGACCATCCGTGCAGAACGGACGGGACCGCCTGGATCGCCGTCAGCGGCATGAACCCCTGCTCGATCAGCAGCGGCAGGAAGTCGTCGCCGAGCCCCGTCGCGCCCGGCCGCACGATCGGCCCGGTCGGCTCCACGACCAGCGCCGGGTGCAGCTCTCCGGCGATCAGGATCAGTCCGCTGGTCACCCCGAGCACCGCCTGCTCGGGTACGACCTGGTCCGGGTCCAGGTCGACGGTGTCGCCGGTGATGGACTTCACCGCGCCCCGGAGCTGCTCCTCGGTGACCTGGACGACCTGTGAGGGCAGGCAGCCGGCGTGGGCGAAGGCCAGGACGGCGGTCTCGTCGCCGATGAACAGGACGGTGCTGGTGCGCTCCTGTGCGGAGTCGCCCTGGGTGCGGCAGSAGGTGCAGTCGTAGCTGCCGGGGGCGTTCTCTCCGGCGAGCAGCCGGTCGGCTTCTTCGTCGCCGATCTCGGCGCGAACCTCGTCGCTGACGTCGAGCATGCGCGGCACGGGTGACTCCCTCGCGAAGCGGTGCCCGGGTGGGTCCCGGGCTCATGAAGAAGACAACGGGTGATCTGCGGCGGGAGTCACGCCCCAGAGCGAACGGAATCGAACCATCAACCGGCCGGGGCGGTCAGCCTCGCCGCGGCCGCAGCTCAGCCGCCTCTCCGCTGAACACGACCGCGCCGCGCCGCAGTTCGTACACGATCGCCGTCCGGCCGTGCAGTGCGGGTGGGAGCCGCTGCTCGGCCACGACGACGCACGCGTCCAGTGCGGCCAGCAGTTCGTACGTGCGGGCCGCGACCGTGGGGGACATGCCTTGCGCGGGTTCGTCGACGAGGACCACGCGCGCGCGTGCCAGGAGGGCTCGGGAGATCGCGAGCATGCGTTGCTCGCCGCCGGAGAGGGTGCCGGCGCGGCGGGGGAGCAGCCGGGCGAGCTGCGGGTAGGCGTCCAGGGCCAGGTCGTGGGCGGGGGCGGCCAGTTCGAGGTTCTCGCGGACCGTGAGGGAGCCGAACACCGACCGGCGTTCGGGGACCAGGCAGAGCCCGCGCCGGGCCCGTTCGTACGCCGGTACGCGGGTCACGTCGGTGCCGTCCCACACCACGCTGCCGCCGGTGAGCGGCACTGTTCCGGCCAGGGCGCTCAGAGTCGTCGTACGGCCGGAGCCGTTGCGGCCCAGCAGGACGGTGAGGCCGGGGCCCGGGGCGGTGAGGGTGATGCCGTGCAGGGCCTCCAGCGGGCCGTAGCGCACGCGCGCGTGGCGCAGGGAGATGGCCGTGACGGCTGTCATACGGCGGTCTCCCGGGCGTCGAGCGTATCCAGCACGTGGGCCGGAGGGCCGGAGGCGATGATGCGGCCCGCGGTCATGACGTGCACGACGTCCGCGAGGTCGGCGACCAGGTCGAGGTCGTGTTCGACGACGAGGAGGGCGGTGCCGTCGGCTGCGAGGGCCCTGAGGACGCGGGCCAGGGCGGTCACCTCGGCGGTGTCGAGTCCGGCGGCGGGTTCGTCGAGGAGGAGGACGGTCGGGGTGCCGGCGAGGGCTCTGGCGAGTTCCACCCGGCGGAGGGTGCCGGTGGGGAGGTCGGCCGCGGGGGCGTCGCGCAGGGGGCCGTCGAGGGCGAACAGTCTCAGGGCGCGGTCCACTGCGGCCGGGTCGCTCGTCCTGCCCTGTTCGGCACCCACTCGGACGTTCTCGGCCACGGTCAATGTCGGGAAGACCGCGAGTTGTTGGAAGGTGCGGGCGATGCCCAGCCGGGTACGGGCGTGGGCGGGCAGGCGCGTGATGTCGCGGTTGCCGTGGCGGACTTGGCCGTGGGAGGGGCGGACCGTTCCTGCCAGGCAGTGGAAGAGGGTGGTCTTTCCGGCGCCGTTGGGGCCGATGATCGCGGTGATTCTGCCGGGCGGGACGGTGAGGTCGACTCCGTCGAGGGCGGTGAAGCCGTCGTAGCGGGCCTGGAGGTTGTGCGTGGTGAGGACCGCCCGGCCTGCGGCCGGCGGCCTCGGTGGGGGTGGAGCGTCGTCGGCGACGAGCGGTGCGGGGGGCCGGCTCTCGCGGGGCGGGTCTTGTCCGGCACCGTCGGGATCCGATCGGCGGGGCGTGCCGGGTCCGGCGGTGCCGGGACCCGCCGTCGGGGTGTTCGCCGGGGCGGCGGCGGGGAGAGCGGTACGCGGCTCCTGGCTGTGCCTCGCTTCGGCGCCCGATGCCGCGGTCGGGGGCGTCGCGGTCCGCAGCGCCCGTCGCAGTCGTGTCCGTGCCTGGAGACCCGTCGCCGTCAGCCTTGCCTCCCGCCGTGGCCGCAGTCTTCGCACCGCCTCGTACGGACCCCCGGGAAACCGTCCCACCAGCGCCGCCAGTACCCCGACCAGCGCCGCCGCCACCCCTCCCCGGGCCCCCGCGTCCAGGCCGACCAGGAGGGCCGCCGCGGTCAGCGCGCCCAGGGTGCTGTCGGCGCCCAGGACGACCACCGCCGCGAACCAGAGGAGGCCGCGGACGGGGTCGTAGGCCGTGGGGTCGAAGGCGCGCAGGCCCATGCCGAGCATTCCGCCGCCCAGGGCGGCCAGGGCGGCGCCCGCCACGAACGCGAGGAGCTTCAGGGCGGGGACCCGGACGCCTGCCGCCGAGGCTCCGGACTCGTGGTCGCGCATGGCGGCCAGCGCCCTGCCCGTACGGCCTCTGCGCAACGCGTGGGTCGTCAGGAGGGCGAGCGTCAGCAGGGCCAACTCCAGGACGTAGTACGCGCGGTCGCCCTCGAAGCCCGCCGGGCGGTCCAGGGACAGACCGGACGTGGCGTACGGCTGGGCGAAGACGAAGCGGCTCACGCCGACGCCGACCGCGAAGGTCGCGAGGGCCAGCGCCAGCCCTCGGCGGGTGATCGCCGGCCAGCCGGTCAGCAGTCCCAGGGGGGCCACCAGGACCACCGCCACCGCCAGCGCCGCCAGTTCCGGCAGCCGGGGAAGACCCGGGAAGCGCCCCGCAGCCAGCAGCGCGGTGAACAGGGCGCCCAGGCCCGCGTAGGCCGCCTGCCCGAGGGAGATCTGGCCGCCCCGGCCCGTCACGACCACCAGGGAGAGCAGGACGACGCCCAGCGCCGGGACCTGGACCGAGGTGTGCAGGTCCGAGCCCGCGAAACCGAGCGGGATCAGGAAGAGGATCACCGCGACGATCCATGCGCCCGGAGGCGTCGGCACGCGCGCGGTGGCCGTCCGCGGAAGCGCGTCCCGGGTGCCGATGCGGGGGAGCGCCAGGCACGCGACGAGGAGGGCCACGACGAACAGGTTCGCCCCCACCGCCTGGAGCAACGGTTCCACCCGGCCCGAGGGATGCAGCCGGGTCAGCTGGCTCTGGGCCACCCCGATGCCCAGCGCCACCACCACCGCCACCGGCAGGCTGCGCATCCGCGCGGCCACCGCGACCGCCACCACCTCCATGACGAGCAGGGGCAGCCCGTACGGGTCCAGGCGGACGAAGGGGGCCAGCAGAACGCCCGTCAGGCCCGCGGTGAACGCTCCGAACGCCCAGCCGGCCGCCGCCACCCGGTCGGCGTCGATCCCGCCGAGCACGGCCAGCCCGCGGTCGTCCACGACGGCCCGCAGTTCCCGTCCGAAGCGCGTCCAGCGGATCACCGCGCCCACGCCGGCCGCCAGGACCACGACGACCGCCAGCTGCCCCCAGGGATCCGCCGAGACCAGCTCCGGGGCGTCGTCCCGGGCGCCCTGACCCCACAGCAGCGCGGCCCCGCCCACCAGCAGCACGAAGACGCCGATGGAGGCCACCAGGGTCTGGGCCGGATCGCCGCCCAGGACGGACAGGGGCCGGAAGACGAAACGCTCCAGCACCACGCCCAGGGCCGGCGCCAGGATCAGCAGGGTCACCACCGCCCCGGCCCACAGCGGCCAGCCCCACTCCACCACGCACTGCCGCAGCACGTACGCGCACACCATCGCGATCGCCCCGTGCGCGAAGTTCAGCACTCCGGTCGCGCGGTACGTCACGACCAGGCCGACTCCGGTGAGCGCGGCCGCGCTGCCGACCGACAACCCGGCGAGGGTGAGGTCGTAGGTCAGCGACGACATCAGTCGGTTTCTTCGACGGGCTCGCAGATCGGACAGGGGCCCAGCTCTCCGCTCGCCAGGAGCTTGGCGTCCACCGGGACCGACTCGACCTTCCCGGCGACCAGCGGGCAGTCCGCGCGGTGCCAGAGCGTCCCGCCGGGCACCATCAGCAGGTCCCCGCTGACCGCCAGGGGCGCGCCCGCCGCGGTGCCGGACTCCTCGGCGTCGGCGGGCTCCGCGGCGACCAGGAGGCCGTACAGCTCCTCCACACGCGCGGCGGCGAGCGCGCCCCGGCCGTGGGTGAGCAGCACTGCCCCGGCGACGATCAGCGCGGCGCCGGGCACCGTGCAGGAGGCGAGGTAGGGCAGCTGCCGCTCGGCGTAACGCTCGCCCGAGACGCCGTACCAGCCGAGGACGCACAGCACCGCGCCCGCGGCGAGCGCGGCCCAGCCGGTCCACAGGACGGGGTGCACGGTCCGCAGTCGGGCTGTCCGCATCTCTGGCCTCCACACGTCGTGTGTCTGTCCATGTCAGCCGATGGCTTGCACTATGCCTTCTGGAAGCTGACCCTGAAAGCACCGGGCGCATGTGGCCCGGACCGACACCCGGTGGTGAGCCAGATGGTTCTCGGGAGCGACCGCACGTGGGGGAACGGCAGCCGGGGGCTGATGGCGGTGGGGTTCGCCCTCGCCGTGGCCCTCACGGCGTGCAGCGACGACAGCGGCGGCGGCAGCGAGAGCCCGCCGCCGACGCCTTCCGTGGAGCGGACCACACCCTCCGCGGCCCCGTCACCGAGCGGACCCGCCGACGCGGCCGCCGCCCAGCGGGAGATCAAGGCGAACTGGGAGAAGTTCTTCGACCCGAAGACCTCCACCAAGGACAAACAGGCCGTTCTGGAGAACGGCGACGAGATGGGCCCGGTGCTCCAGGCCTTCAGCGGTGACCAGCGCGGCGGACAGGTGCAGGCGAAGGTCACGAAGGTCGGGTTCACCAAACCGAATGCGGCCGACGTGACCTACACCCTGATGCTGAACGGCGCCACCGCCCTGCCGGACGCCTCCGGAACGGCGATCGAACAGGACGGCACCTGGAAGGTGTCGGTCAACACCCTGTGCGCGCTGGTCCAGTTGAGCGGCAATGCCACGGCGTCGGCTCTTCCGGGCTGCTGAGGCCGCCCTCGCGGTCCTGCTGCTCACGGTGGGCACGGCGTGCGGCAGCCGGCTGCCGGAGAGCGACTTCGAGCACCGGGAGCGGGCCACCCCCACCCGGGACGACACCCCGATCCGGGTCGGCATCGTCACCAGCGCCACCAGCCCGGTCGGCGGCAGCGCCTTCACCGGCCCGCGCGACGGCGCCAAGGCGTACTTCGAGCGCCTCAACGCGCGCGGGGGCGTCGGCGGCCGCCGGATCGAGGTGCGCGAGTGCGACGACGGCGGCAGCGGGGTCGGCAACAACACCTGTGTGCACCGGCTGATCGACGAGGACAAGGTGGTCGCCCTCGTCGCGACCACCGCTCTCGACTACGCCGGCGCCTCCCGTGTCTCCCACGCGCGCGTGCCCGACATGGGAGGCCAGCCCATCGGCGCCGCCTACGACACCTGGCCGCACCTCTACGGCATCTACGGCAGTCTCGCGCCCCGGAACGGCACGACCGGCTGGGGCGGGAAGCAGTACGGCGGCACCGAGGTCTACCGCTACTTCAAGCGCGAGCACGGGGCCCGTACGGCGGCCGTCGTGTCGTACAACCAGGCCGCGTCCGCCGCCTACGCCCGGCTCGTCGAGCAGGGGCTGAAGGCCGAGGGCTACAAGGTCGTCACCGAGCAGGTCGACTTCGCGCTGCCCAACTTCCGTGCCGTGGCGGCCGACCTGAAGGAGCAGGGCGCCGACCTGGTCTTCGACGCCGTCGACAGCCATGGCAACGCCCAGCTGTGCGAGGCGATGGACGCGGCCGGCGTCGAGGTCACCGCCAAGGTCACCAACGTCCAGAACTGGACCTCCACCGTCCCGGACGACTACAAGGACGCCCCGCACTGCCGCAACGCCCTGTGGGCGACCGGATCCAGCCGCAACTACGAGGACACGGACCATCAGGCCGTAAGGGAGTTCAGGGAGGCCACGAAGAGCCTCAAGACGCATTCCCAGTGGCAGTTGGAGGGCTGGGCGGCCGCGATGTGGTTCACGGACGCCGCGACATCATGCGCGGCGGCACAAGGCGTCACGCGCGCGTGTGTCGACGCCTACATGAACCGCGGCCGGGACCACACCGCGGACGGCCTTCTCGTCCCCGTCACCTTCCAGCGTCTCGCGAAGCCGCCGAAGTCCCGCCGGACCTGTCTGTCGGTGGCCCGCTGGGAGGACGGCCGGGGCTGGGTCTCCCAGGGCGACATGGACCACACCTGCTTCGACGTTCCGCAACTGCCCTATCGACAATGAGTCACCGGATGCGCGCAACCAAAGGGGGCCCATGACGGTCTGACCGGACACCATGAACCACGGGAGCACCATGCCTGCCGGACGGGGCACCTCGCTGCGCGCCGACTGTGTCGCCGACTCCGCGGGCGGACTGACCTTCGACGTCACCGCCGGCGGGGCGAGCGGTACGGCCCATCTGGTGCTGCGCCGGCGCGAGGGACACGAGGAGGTCGGTCTGCCGCTGGCCCCGACCGGCGACGGAAGGCTGCGCGCCGCCCTGCCCAGCACCGTCGCCCTGCCCGAGGGCCGCTGGGACGCGTACGCGCGCGTGGCCGACGACGAGCCGCTGCGCCTCGCACCCGGCGCCACCGACCTGCGCGCGCTCACCGCCCGCACCCCGAGCGGCTCCCGCGGCCATGTCGCCGTCCGCATCCCGTATGCGACCCGGCAGGGCAACCTCACCGTCCGCAGCTGGCTGCGCGCCCCGCACGCCGAGGCGGGCGAGCTGCGCATCGAGGGCGCCGGACTGACCGTACGGGGGCGGATCTACGGCACCTGCCTCACCCCCGACGCCTACGCCGAGGTGCGCCCCCGGCACTCCCCGGGCCCCGCGCGCCGCAGCGACGTCACCACCGACGAGGCCCGGTTCGGCTTCTCGGTGTCGTACGCGGCCCTCGGCCCCGGAGTCTGGGACCTGTGGCTGCGGCCGCACGGCGAGAGCGGGCCGCGGGTGCGGATCGCGCGGCTGCTCGACGACGTCGCCGACAAGAAGCCCGTGTTCACCTATGCACGCGCACGCGTGGACACGGCGTACGGCCCGGTGGAGGCCGGGCCGTACTACACGCGGGACAACGACCTGTCGGTGTCCGTCACCGCGTGTCCCTCACCGCAGTGAGCCGAAGAACTGCCTGACGTCACCGGCCAGCAGCTCGGGGACCTCCAGGGCCGCGAAGTGGCCGCCGCGGTCGAACTCCGTCCAGCGGACGAGGGTGTTGGCCTGCTCGGCCCAGCGCCGGATCGCCACGTCCTCGCCGAAGTTGGCCACCGCGGTCGGCACCCCGGAGGTCGCCGTCGGGAACCAGTCCGGCACATGGCTGTTCTCGTAGTACATGCGGGCCGCGGAACCGGCCGTGCCGGTCAGCCAGTACAGCATCACGTTGGTGAGCAGGGTGTCCCGGTCGACCGCGTCCTCCGGCAGTGTGGCCGAGGAGTGCGTCCACGCCTGGAACTTCTCCATGATCCACGCCAGTTGGCCGACGGGTGAGTCGGTGAGGGCGTAGGAGAGGGTCTGCGGTCGGGTCGACTGCAGGGCGTTGTAGCCGAAGCCGTCCGTGGTGAACTCGGCGATGCCCGCCAGGCTTCGCCGCTCGCGGTCGGTCAGCCCCTGCCGCGCCTCCTCGTCGACCGGGCCGAGCGGGATGAAACCGACCGAGGCGGCGTTCACATGGACACCGACCACGGACTCCGGAGCGACCCGGGCGAGCGCGGGGGAGATCAGCGCGCCCAGGTCGCCGCCCTGGGCGCCGTAGCCCTCGTAGCCGAGCCGGTGCATCAGCTCCGCCCACGCGCGGGCGACCCGGTTGACGTTCCAGCCCTTGTCGCGCGTCGGCCCGGAGAAGCCGAAGCCGGGGATGGACGGGATCACCAGATGGAAGTCCTCGCTCAGCGAGCCGATCACACCGAGGAACTCGACGACCGAACCCGGCCAGCCGTGCGTCAGGATCAGCGGAAGTGCGTCCGGCCGGGACGAGCGGACGTGCAGGAAGTACACCTGCGCACCGTCGATCTCGGTGACGAACTGCGGGAGCTCGTTGAGGGCGGCCTCATGCTTGCGCCAGTCGTAGGCACCGCGCCAGTACGCGGCGAGCTCGCGGACATACGGCAGGGAGGCGCCGTACTCCCAGCCCGCGTCCGGCAGCTCGTCCGGCCAGCGGGTGAGGTCCAGGCGGGTGTGCAGGTCGTCGAGCTGCGCCTGAGGGATGTCGATCCGGAAGGGGCGGATCTCACGGCTCTCTGTGGTCGCGCTGTTGTCTGCCATGAATCCAAGGTAGGAAGGCTTGCGGACAACAACTGTCCGCAACCGCTGGCAGACTCGGATTCATGTTGGAGACCTCGGCACGACTCCTGCGCCTGCTCTCGCTGCTCCAGGCCCACCGCGAATGGTCCGGCGCTGACCTGGCCGACCGCCTCGGCGTCACCCCGCGCACCGTGCGCCGGGACGTGGACCGGCTGCGCGAGCTGGGCTACCCCGTCAACGCCAGCCCGGGCACCGGTGGCGGCTACCAGCTGGGCGCGGGCGCCGAGCTGCCGCCGCTGCTCCTGGACGACGACGAGGCCGTCGCGGTCGCCGTCGGCCTGCGCACGGCCGCGGGGCAGGGCATCGAGGGGATCGGCGAGACCTCCGTGCGGGCCCTCGCCAAGCTGGAGCAGGTCCTGCCGAGCCGGCTGCGCCGCCGGGTGGGAGCCCTGAACGCCTTCACCGTGCCGATGCTGCGCGACCCCCAGCCCTCCGCCGTCGACCCGGGCGTCCTCACCGAGCTCGCCAACCTCTGCCGGGACGCCGAGCGGCTGCGCTTCGAGTACAGCGACCACGGCGGCGCCTCCAGCCGCCGTACCGTCGAACCGCACCGCCTGGTGTGCAGCGAGCGGCGCTGGTACCTGGTCGCCTGGGACCTGGACCGTGACGACTGGCGGACCTTCCGGGTCGACCGGATCACCCCCAGGCCGCCGCACGGCCCCCGGTTCGCTCCGCGCACCCCGCCCGCCGAGGATCTCGCCGCGTACGTCTCGCGAGGCGTCTCCACGCGCGCGTACGCCTCACACGCGGTCGTGCGGCTGCTGGTGCCCAAGGAACGGGCCGCCGAACGGATCTCGCCGAGCGCCGGGGTGCTGGAGGCGGAGGGGCCCGGCAGCTGCCTCCTGCACACCGGGGCCTCGAGTCTCGACGTGATGGTGATCCACGTGATGATGACGGGATTCGAGTTCGAGGTGCTGGAGCCGGCCGAGCTGACCGAGGCGATCAGGACTGCTCACGACCGGCTTGCTCGCTCTTTGGCTCGGGCTGCGGAGCCTGGGCCGCGTACTGCGGATGGTGCAGGTCGAACGCCGGGGACTCGGAGCGGATCCGGGGCAGCGTCGTGAAGTTGTGCCGCGGCGGCGGGCAGGAGGTGGCCCACTCCAGGGAGCGGCCGTAGCCCCAGGGGTCGTCGGTCTCCACCTTCACGCCGTACTTGGCGGTCTTCCAGACGTTGTAGAGGAACGGCAGCGTCGAGGCGCCGAGCAGGAACGCCCCGATCGTCGAGATCGTGTTGAGCGTGGTGAAGCCGTCCGCGGCGAGATAGTCCGCGTACCGGCGGGGCATGCCCTCCGCGCCCAGCCAGTGCTGCACCAGGAACGTGGTGTGGAAGCCGACGAACAGTGTCCAGAACTGGATCTTGCCGAGCCGCTCGTCGAGCATCTTGCCGGTGAACTTCGGCCACCAGAAGTGCAGCCCGCCGAAGATCGCGAAGACGACCGTGCCGAACACGACGTAGTGGAAGTGCGCCACGACGAAGTAGGTGTCCGACACATGGAAGTCCAGCGGTGGCGAGGCCAGCAGCACCCCGGTCAGGCCGCCGAAGAGGAACGTCACCAGGAAGCCCGTCGCCCACAGCATCGGCGTCTCGAAGGACAGTGAGCCCTTGATCATCGTCCCGGTCCAGTTGAAGAACTTCACGCCCGTGGGGACCGCGATCAGGAAGCTCATGAAGGAGAAGAACGGCAGCAGCACCGCGCCGGTGACGAACATGTGGTGCGCCCACACCACGATCGACAGACCGGTGATCGACATCGTCGCCGCGACCAGCGTCAGATAGCCGAACATCGGCTTGCGGCTGAAGACCGGGATGATCTCCGTGATGATGCCGAAGAACGGCAGCGCGATGATGTACACCTCGGGATGCCCGAAGAACCAGAACAGGTGCTGCCACAGCAGCGCCCCGCCGTTGCCCGCCTCGAAGACCTGCGAGCCGAAGCGCCGGTCCGCCTCCAGAACCAGCAGCGCGGCCGCCAGCACCGGGAACGCCAGCAGGATCAGGATCGACGTGAACAGCGTGTTCCAGGTGAAGATCGGCATCCGGAACATGGTCATGCCGGGCGCGCGCATCCCGATGATCGTGGTGATGAAGTTGACCGCGCCGAGGATCGTGCCGAAACCGGCCAGCGCGAGGCCCATGATCCACAGGTCGGGGCCGACGCCGGGGGAGTGCGCGGAGTTGTTCAGCGGCGCGTAGGCGAACCAGCCGAAGGCGGCCGGACCGGACGGCACGAGCAGCGAACCCAGCACGATCAGTCCGCCGAACAGGAAGAACCAGTACGACAGCATGTTCAGCCGCGGGAACGCCACGTCCGGGGCGCCGATCTGCAGCGGCATCAGCTCGTTGGCGAAGCCGGCGAAGCTCGGGGTCGCGAACAGCAGCAGCATGATCGTGCCGTGCATGGTGAACAACTGGTTGTACTGCTGGTTGTCCATGATCTGCAGTCCGGGCCGGGCGAGTTCGGCCCGCATCAGCAGAGCCATGACGCCGCCGACCAGGAAGAACACGAACGACGTGATCAGATAGAGGTGACCGATCTTCTTGTGGTCGGTGGTGGTCAACCAGTCGACGACCACCCGCCCGTGCCCCTTGGTCCGCACGGGTCGTGCCGTCGCGTGCACGGTCTGCGTCCCCATCGCTCGCCCCTTCGCTCGGCTCACGCCATGATGCTCGCGCGGTCGTGCGCGGCGACAGAGGGCGTAAGGGGGTTCTGTGCCGGAACCGTGTATTTCCTATGCGGTGTCAGCTTCTCCGGCGTGTCCGGAATCAGTGGGCAAAGGGGTTCGGGCCGGTTCTCGGACAAGCCTTCTCACGGTCCATTCGGAGAAGTCGTACGACACGCGGGAATTGCGTTCGAATACCTGCGGAAGGGCGAGGGAAACGCCCGTCCGTGTGACGCAGCGCGAGGGAAACGCGTGTCGTGATCCTGTGACAGAAGCGTGACAGGAGGCGTGCGGGATCCGGACTTCCGCGGCCGCCGGACAGGGCCTAGCGTGGCGGTATGGCATCCATTCCGACACCGCCCGCCGAACCCCAGGACAGTCCGGACACCTACGTCGGCCTCGACTCCGCCGCCGCCGAGCGCACCGCGCGTGAGCGGGGCTGGTCGACGGTCAGGTCACTGCCGCCGGGGGCGATCATCACGATGGAGTACCGCGCGGGCCGGCTGAACTTCGAGGTGAAGGACGGCCGCGTGGCGCGGGCCTGGAAGGGCTGAACCGCATGCCGCGGGCCCCGGTTCCACGCAAGGGAACCGGGGCCTGTGGCATGCGCGGGGTGGTGGTGCGTACCGGCCCCGCCGGGTCCGAGGTGGGATCAGCCGCCGGTCACCGGCCGGGTCGCCGGGGAGGGCGTGCCGCGCACGATCCGGTCCGACTGCGGCGGGCGGCGGCTGCCGGCCGGGGTGACCGGGGTGCGCTCCGAGCGGGTGGTGTGCGGGCCCGGGGCCAGGTACACGGGCGACCTGGGGCCACGCGCCGGGGCGGTGGCCTCGCGGGCCGCCGTCTCGTTCTGGGGGGCCGTGAGCGGCTTGAGGCGGGCCGGCGCGGGCGCCGTGACGGGGGTGACCGGGGCCGGGGCCTTCGCACCGCCGCGGGCCCGCCAGCGGTCGCGCAGGTCGAAGGCGTAGGTCTCGGCGCGGGCGATCAACGGCTCGAACCAGGGCAGCGCGAGCAGGATCAGCAGACCGGCGACCCATCCGAGCACGACGTCGCTCAGCCAGTGCGTACCGAGGTAGACGGTGGCCATGCCGACGCCCAGCGAGGTCACCGCGGAGATCGCGGAGAGCCAGCGGCGGGCTCTCGGGGTGGAGGCCAGATACGCCAGGATTCCCCAGGTCACCACGGCGTTGGCGGTGTGGCCGCTGGGAAATATATCGCCGCCCAGACCCATCTCGTTCGAGCCGATGACGGTCGCGTAGTGCGGTCCGAGTCTTCCCATGCCGTACTTGGCGGCGCCGACCGTGATGTTCAGCAGCAGCAGCGAGGCGCCCAGGGTCAGCAGCGGGCGCAGGGTGTGCTGCCGCCAGGAACGCCAGCCCAGCCAGGCCGCGACCATCACCGCGGTCGGGCCGCGCTGGCCCAGCACCACGTAGTAGTCGACGAACCAGTGGATGGACGCCCACTGCTGGTACGGCCGGAAGAACATGACCTGCCAGTCGAGGCGGACCAGCCACGACGTGGTCACCACGAGCCACACGATCGCCAGGTAGAAGGCCAGGGCGGCGATCACCAGGACGGTCCGGTGCCGGCTCGCTCTCGGCACACTGAGGTGGGCCGGTCGTTCCGGCTCACGGTCCAGCCTGGCGAACACCCGGTCCAGACGGGTGAGGTTTCGTTCGGTACGCACCCAATCGACGTTACAGCGAGTGAGCTCTGTTCCCTGTCGAATCAGCGGCTTTGTGATGACGATGTGATGTGGGATTCCTCTCAGGCGGAGGTTTATATCAGGGGATTCCGCAAAGGCGGGCGGCTGCGTCCTTCAATTCCTTTGATCATTCCGGGTCGGGTTTTATGGCCCTTATGAATTCGTTCACCGAATCATGGGTCGGAATTCTCCGGGCGCTCATCGGGGCTCGGAGTCGATCATGGCGGACCGGAGCCGTTCAGCCAGAAGGCGCCGTACAGGGCGGACGCGGTGGCGATCACGGCGATGACCCCGGCTGACCTGCGGGTACCTGAGCGCGCGAGGGCCAGGGCGAGGGGGAGCAACAGGGGGAAGGCGGGCATCAGCAGGCGCGGTTTCGAGCCGAAGTAGCTCGACGCGCACAGGGCGAGCGCCGTGACGACCCCGGAGTACACCAGGAGGGGCAGCGGCTGGCCCTGGCGCACACAGGTGACGTACAGCCATACGACGAGCCCGACCCCGACGATCAGTCCCACGCCGGCGAGGGCCGACGGGAACGACGTGAACTTGTCGGCGACGAAGCGGGCGAAGGCGTATCCGCCGTCGAATCCGTTGCGCCACCCCGCCTGCACGTCGAGGTAGCCGAGCGGCCCTTTGCCGGTGCGGTGACCGACCCACAGGATGTAGGCGGCGGTACCGAGGGGGGCGAGGGCCATGCCCGCGGCCCGCGTGGCCGTGGTCGCCCCGGCCGGTGCGCCCCGCTCCGGCCCGGACGCGGCGCGGCCGCGTCGGTCCCGCAGGAAGGCGGCGACGCCGGCCGCCCACACCGCCGCGACCACCGCGAGGCCCACCGGGCGCGTCAGGCCGGCCAGTGAGGCCAGCAGGCCCGCGGCCGGCCAGCGGCCGGTCAGCAGGGCGTAGAGCGACCAGGCGGCGAGCGCGGTGAACAGGGACTCGCTGTACGCCATCGACTGGACGATGCCGACGGGCAGCACGGCCCACAGCAGGACCGCGCAGACGCCGGCCCGGCGGCCGTACACGTGATCCGTCACCGCGAAGACGCCCCAGGCAGCGAACAAGGAGGCGAGCAAGGAGACCACGAAGCCCGCGTCGGCGTACGACAGCGGCGTCACCGCGGACAGCAGCCGCTCCAGCCAGGGCAGGAGCGGGAAGAACGCCAGGTTCGAGTGCACGTCGCCGTTCGGCAGCCGCACCTCGTAGCCGTAACCGAGTTCGGCGACCCTCGTGTACCAGAGGGCGTCCCAGCGGGCCGTCAGCAGGGTGTACGCGCTCTTGTCGCGCGCCGCGGTCCACAGGGCCAGGGTGATCAGGCCCAGGGCGCGTACGGCCGCATAGCCGAGCAGCGCCGGGGCGGCTCGGCGCAGGGCCGGTTCGGTGCGCGTTGCAAGATCGGTCACGGGCCCGATTATCGACCGCGCGCCGAACCGGCCCGCCCGCCGGGGCGGGGGACCGGATGAGAACGTGGTGTACACCACACGTGTTCCGCGTGGAGTCTGAGAGGTCCGCCACTGGGCCTACGCGCGAACTCGCGTACTCTGACGAGTCACCCGCCGTTCGCTGCGCGGGCCGGAGACACCGCTCCTCTCCGGCCGAGATCATGGGGAGTCCCCACCCCGTGTGCCCGCCGAACGCACAGGGAACATCTGGGAGGTACGTACATGTCCGGGACGACCACGGCCGCCGCAGCGCTGCGCCGTCGGGCGGCCGGGGCCGGTGCCAACCGCTGGGTCGTCCTCGTCGTCCTCTGCATCAGCCTGCTCCTGGTCGCCCTCGACGCGACCGTGCTGCACGTGGCGGTACCCGCCGTCACCGAGGACCTCAAGCCCGGCGCGATATCGCTGCTCTGGATCGTCGACGTCTATCCCCTCGTCTGCGCCTCGCTGCTGATCCTCTTCGGCACGCTCGGCGACCGCGTGGGCCGCAGAAGGATCCTCCTCCTCGGCTACGGCCTCTTCGGCGTCGCCTCCGCTGTCGCCGCCCTCGCGGGCACCGCACAGGTGCTGATCCTCGCGCGGGCGCTGCTCGGCGTCGGCGGCGCGATGATCATGCCCGCCACCCTCTCCATCCTTCGCCAGGTCTTCCCCGACCGGCGCGAGCGGGCGCTCGCGATCGGCATCTGGAGCGCGGTCGCCGCCGTCGGCGCGGCCGTCGGACCACTGCTCGGCGGCTTCCTCCTGGAGCACTTCTGGTGGGGGTCGGTCTTCCTCGTCAACATCCCGCTGATGCTGGTCAGCCTGCCGGTGGGCCGCCTGCTGCTGCCCGAGTCGAAGGGCAGCGGGGCGGGTCCCTGGGACGTCGTGGGCGCGTTGATGGCCGCCGGCGGCCTGTTCGCCCTGGTCCTCGGCGTGAAGCAGCTCGGCGCCGGCGAGCTCGACGCCTTCACCGCGATACCGCTGCTCGTGGGCGCGGTACTGCTCGTCCTGTTCGTACGGCGGCAGCGGCGGCTCACCCATCCCCTGGTGGACCTGCGGATGTTCGCGCGCCCGGCGTTCAGCACCTCGGTCGGCTGCATCGTCCTGGCGATGCTCGCCCTCGTCGGGCTCGAACTGATCGCGGCGCAGTATCTCCAACTGGTCCTGGATCTTTCCCCGCTGGAGACCGGCCTGCGGCTGCTGCCGCTGACGATCGCCGCGATGGCGGCGGGGCTGGCCGGAGCGCGTCTGCTGCGCAGGTTCGGGCCGCGCCGGATGGTCAGCGCCGGGTTCTGCCTCACGGCCGTGGCCGTACTGCTGCTGACCGCGATGGGCGACACGGACAACACGGGCCTGCTGCTGTTCGGGTTCGTACTGCTCGGGTTCGGCCTGGAGACGACGCTCTTCGGGGCGTACGAGTCGATGCTCAGCGAGGCGCCCCCGGAGCAGGCGGGCGGGGCGGCGGCGATCGGCGAGACCTCGTACCAGCTCGGTGCGGGCATCGGCATAGCGCTGCTCGGCAGTGTGATGAACGCGGCGTACACGCCCGGCCTCTCCGGCGTGCCGGGCGTCCCCGAGACGGCGTCCAGGTCGGCCGGGCATTCCCTGGGCGAGGCCTACGAGGTCGCCGGACGCCTCGGTGGACCCGCGGGCGTGGCCCTGCGCCGGGCCGCCCAGGACTCCTTCGTGCACGGGTTGCACGTGACCTTGCTGGTGAGTGCGGGGTTGTTGGTGCTGGGTGCGGTGATGGCGCTGCGGTTGCCGCGTGTGATGCAGTGCGGCGAGTCCCCGGCGGCGGTGGAGCTTCCGTCGCCCCGGGAGGTCGCGGAGTCCCGCGTCTCGGCCTGAGCGCCGGTCTGGATGTGCGGGACACCGCGCTGTACCGTCGGCCACGAAGGTTTAATTAGCGCTGCTAGTTTCGAGTCGCCCGTCTGCCGGAGGATGTGCCATGCCCCCGTTCGACCCCGCCGACCCCCTCGGTATCGACGACCTGCTGGAGCCGGAGGACCTGGCGATCCGCGAGACCGTGCGGAGTTGGGCCGCCGACCGTGTCCTGCCGTATGTCGCGGACTGGTACGAGCGGGGCGAGTTGCCGGAGATCAGGGACCTCGCCCGTGAGCTCGGGGAGATCGGCGCCCTCGGCATGTCGCTGAGCGGCTACGGGTGCGCGGGCGCCTCCGCCGTGCAGTACGGGCTCGCCTGTCTGGAGCTGGAGGCCGCCGACTCCGGGATCCGGTCCCTCGTCTCGGTGCAGGGCTCCCTCGCCATGTACGCCATCCACCGGTTCGGCAGCGAGGAGCAGAAGCAGACCTGGCTGCCGCGCATGGCCGCCGGTGAGGTGATCGGCTGCTTCGGGCTCACCGAACCCGATCACGGGTCCGACCCCGCCGCCATGCGGACGTCCGCCAAGCGCGACGGCACGGACTGGGTGCTCAGCGGGCGGAAGATGTGGATCACCAACGGGTCCGTCGCCGGGGTCGCCGTGGTGTGGGCGCAGACCGAGGAGGGGATCCGCGGGTTCGTGGTGCCCACCGACAGCGCCGGATTCTCCGCGCCCGAGATCAAGCACAAGTGGTCACTGCGGGCGAGCGTGACGAGCGAGCTCGTGCTCGACGACGTGCGGCTGCCCGGCGATGCCGTCCTGCCGGAGGTCGTGGGGCTCAAGGGGCCGCTCAGCTGTCTGTCGCACGCCCGGTACGGGATCGTATGGGGGGCCATGGGGGCGGCGCGGTCGTGTTTCGAGACCGCCGTCGACTACGCGAAGACGCGGGAGCAGTTCGGACGGCCGATCGGGGGCTTCCAGCTCACGCAGGCCAAACTCGCCGACATGGCGGTCGAACTGCACAAGGGGATTCTGCTCGCCCACCATCTGGGGCGGCGCATGGACGCCGGCCGCCTGCGTCCCGAGCAGGTCAGCTTCGGCAAACTCAACAACGTCCGCGAGGCCATCGAGATCTGCCGTACGGCGCGGACGATCCTCGGGGCCAACGGGATCTCCCTCGAATACCCCGTCATGCGGCACGCGACGAACCTCGAGTCGGTGCTGACGTACGAGGGCACCGTGGAGATGCACCAACTGGTGCTGGGCAAGGCGCTCACCGGACTGGACGCCTTCCGGTAGACCCTGCGCGGGGCAGGGCCGGCGAGCGGCCCTGCCTCAGCTCTGGTTGAAGAAGCCGTCCGTGCGGTGCGCGGCCGGGTCGCCGTTCACGATCTCCGTGTTGGCGGGGGACAGCAGGAACACCCGGGTGGACACGCGCTCGATGGAGCCGCGCAGTCCGAAGATCAGCCCGGCCGCGAAGTCGACGACGCGCTTGGCGTCGGAGGCCTCCATCGCGGTGAGGTTCATGATGACGGGCACGCCTTCGCGGAACAGTTCGCCGATGGCGCGGGCGTCCCGGAAGCTGTCCGGGGTCACCGTGCCGATCCGGCGGCCCTTCTCCTCGGCGACGTCCGAAGCCACCTTGACCCGCGGGTCGGTGACCCAGGCATCCCCGGGCTCGGTCCCTTCGGAGTATCCGTCGTCGTCGTAGTAACGCTCGTCATCGTTGTCGTCAACGAGGCCCAGCCAGGCACTCGCTTTGCGCACCGATCCCATGGACGCCTCCTCTCACAGCGGTCTCTCTTGCTTCTGTATCCCTATGGTCATCCATGATGCGGATCGCGCGCCAAGTGGATAGCCGCCGCGCGGGGGGTTTGTGACGGTACTGGTGCACAGCGAATACGTCGAGAGGCCAGGTACCCCAAGGGTCGTATCCCATACGGCTGCTGACTGTGAGTGAAATATGATTCTTCACGGCGTATGGGTGAGGGGTGGGGCGTACGGGTGAACGGGTCCGACAACGCGTAGCTCTGACGAAACCTCAGGTCAGGGCGTTACTTCAGTTCGGGTGGGGAGATGCGGGAGGTGGTCGTCGCCGAGCCCGTGGTGCCCCATTTCTCGAGGATCCTGGCGTAGGTGCCGTTTTTGATGAGGTCATTCACCGCCGCCTGGAACGCCTTGGCCAGCGGCGTGCCCTTCTTGAAGGCGAAACCCACGTCCAGGCGGTGGTACTCGTTGAGGAACTTGACGCCCTGCTGGTGGGCCACCGCGTAACGCAGGCCGTTGATCGTGGACATCACGACGTCGCTGCGGCCCTGCTGGAGTGAGGACCAGATCGCGCCCTGCTCGTTGTAGGTCTGTACCTTGTACGGCTTTTTGCAGAGGTGCTTGTTGTCCTCCAGCGTGGCTTCGAACGTCGTGCCCGCGCCGGTCGCCACATTCAGACCGCACAGCTGGGTCAGGTCGGTGACCTTGGTGAGCTTGCTGTCGCTGCGGGTGGCGAAGCCCTGGCCGTCGTTGATGTAGGTGACGAAGTCGATCGTCCTGCGGCGCTCGTCGGTCACGCCGAAGTTACCGACGCCGAGGTCGTACTTGCCGCTGTCGAGAGCCGGCAGGATCGCCTCGAAGCTCGCCTGCTCCGTCTTCAGCCTGATGCCGAGGACCTTGGCGACCGCGTTGGCGAAGTCGACGTCCTGGCCTGCCAGGGTCTTGCCGTCGTCCAGGATCGAGGTGCCCGGCGGCTGGCCGGAGACACTGACGGCGAGGGTCAGGCTCGTGGTGCCGGACGGCAGCAGCCTGGCCGCCGCGTCATCCTTCTTGATCGCGGAGACGACGTCGGTGGTGGGGATCGCGTCGGCGCGGGCCGAGGCCGTGGCGGTGTCGTCCGCGCCCGAGCCGCACGCGGTAAGCAGCAGGGTGCCCGTGGTGATGAGGGCGAAGGGGATGAGAAGTCTGTTTCGGGCATGCGTGAATGAGCGCACAGTGGGGCGGTCTCCTGGAAGCGAGGAACGCTGAGTGAGGGGAGGGCGCGTGTGAAGGCGGGGAGGATGCGCGAAGGCGAGGAAGGAGAACGCGAAAGGCGCCCTGAGGAATCAGGGCGCGCAGTGGGTCAGCTCAACAGGAAGAGGACCACACGCGACCGAAGTCGATGTGGGAGCGCTTGACCAGCCACTGCTGTGGATGCATGGGGCAAGTGGAACAGGCATCCGGTTTGCCGTCAACTGACATGAGACGTACGGCTCACAGTGTGGACAGCCTTGACAACGAGGGGAAACGCACCCGTAGTCTCGAAGGGCGGCCCTGCTGAGGGGCTCGGCCGCACCCGTGTGAAGGCACCCGTCCGAGTTCTACCGAAACTCGATGCCACGGAGCCCTCGCATGTCCTCCGACACCCTCGCCAAAACCTCCTCCGCACCCGGCATACCGGAGTACGCGGATTCCCTGCGGATCGTCCCGCGCCGCCGTCTCGGTCAATGGACGGCCGCCGTCGCCGTTCTCGTACTGCTCGGGCTCGCCGTCAACTCCGTGCTGCGCAACGACGCCTTCCAGTGGGACGTCGTCGCCAACTACTTCACCACCGACGCGGTGCTGCGCGGGCTGTGGCTCACGCTCTGGCTGACCGCGGTCGTGATGACGCTCGGCTTCGTCCTGGGCGCGCTGCTCGCGGCGGCCCGGCTGTCCGCCAACCCGGTGCTCAGAAGCGTGAGTTGGGGATACGTCTGGCTGTTCCGGTCGATCCCGATCCTGGTGCAGCTGCTGCTCTGGTTCAACATCGGGGCGCTGTACCCGCACATCCTCGGGGTGCGGACGGTCGACCTGCTCGGCCCGGTCACCGTCGCGGTCATCGGCCTGACCCTGCACGAGGCCGCCTACGCCGCCGAGGTCGTGCGCGGCGGGATCCTCTCCGTCGACCGCGGGCAGATCGAGGCCGCGCAGGCGCTCGGGCTCAGCCGATGGCGGCGCTGGTGGCGGATCGTGCTGCCGCAGGCGATGCGCTCCATCGTGCCCCCGGCCGGGAACATGCTGATCGGCACCCTCAAGGGCACCTCCATCGTCAGCGTGATCGCCGTGCAGGACCTGCTCTACTCCGTGCAGCTCGTCTACCACCGCACCTACCAGGTCATCCCCCTGCTGATGGTCGCGACCGTCTGGTACACCGTCGTCACCTCGGTGCTCGGCGTCGGCCAGCACTACCTGGAGAAGCGCTACGCCCGAGGCTCGGAGCGCACCCGATGAGGCGCTCGCTGGTGATCGTCGGTGCCGGGCCGCGGGGGACCGGTCTGATCGAGCGGATCGCCGCCAACGCCCCCGAGTTGTACGACGGTCAGGGCCTCGACCTGCACCTGGTGGACCCGCACCCGCCCGGCGCCGGACGCATCTGGCGCGCAGCGCAGTCGCCGCTGCTGTGGATGAACTCGCACGCCGAGGACGTCACCATGTTCACCGACGAGACCGTGGACATGGCCGGACCCGTGCGCCCCGGCCCCACGCTGCACGAATGGGCCGGCATCGACGGCCGCACCTTCGCGGACCGGCAACTCCAGGGCGCATATCTGCGCTGGGTGCATGAGCAGGCGGTGGCCGCGCTGCCGGAGGGGGTCGTCGTCCACCACCACCCGAGGCGTGCCGTACGGGTCAGCGGTCCGCGCGAGGGCCGGCAGCAGGTCTGGCTGGAGGGCCGGACGCGTCCGCTCCTCGCCGACCTCGTCGTCCTGGCCCTCGGTCATCTGGACGCCGAACTGGACGACGAGCAGAGCGCGTTGGCCGCGTACGCCGAGGAGCACGGCCTCGTCCACCTCCCGCCCGACTTCACCGCCGACAGCGACCTGTCCGCCCTCGCGCCCGGCGAACCGGTCCTGGTCCGCGGATTCGGGCTCGCCTTCGTCGACCTGATGGCGCTGCTGACCGAGGGCCGGGGCGGGCGGTACGACGGAGACACCTACGTCCCGTCCGGGCGCGAGCCGGTCCTCTACGTCGGATCGCGGCGCGGAGTGCCGTACCACTCGAAGATCGGCTACGACTGGTCAGGTGAGCGGCCGCCCTTGCCCCGCTTCCTGGGGCCGGCCGAGATCGACGGGCTGCTCGCCCGGCCGGAGGGCTTCGACTTCAGGCGGGACGTGTGGCCGCTGGTGGTGAAGGAGCTCGGATTCGCGCACTACCACCGGCTGTTCACCGTGCATCCGGAGCGGACCGCGATGTCCTGGACCGACTTCGAGGAGAAGTACGCGGCCGGCAGCGAGACGGACATCCTGGCTCTCGCAGCCTCCGCCGTGCCCGACCCCCGTGACCGGCTCGACCTCGCCGCGCTCGACCGGCCGCTGCAGGGGGTGCGGTACGCGACGCACGAGGAGTTCCAGGACGGGCTGCGGGAGTATGTGGAGGCCGACCTCAACCGCCGTCATGACCCCGCACAGAGCCCGGACCTGGCCGTGTTCCTCGGGCTGCTCTCCGTCTACGGGCAGCTGGTCCGGCTCGGGGACATCGGCGGATGGTGGCACGGGTTCTTCAGCTATCTGGCCTCCGGACCGCCCGGACCCCGGCTGCGGCAGCTGCTCGCGCTGTCCCGCGCCGGAGTGCTCAGGTTCGTCGGGGCGGACATGGAAGTACGCGCCGAGGACGGGGTGTTCCGGGCGTCGAGCCCCACCGTGCCGGACTTCTCGGTCGTGGCGCGGGCGCTGGTCGAGGCGCGGCTGCCCGAGCCGACGGTCCGGCGGGCCCTCGATCCGCTGCTGCGCGAGCTGCACGCCGAAGGGGTCGCCGAGACCCCGGACGGACTGTTGCGCGTGGACCGTGCCGACGGACGGGTCCTGGACCGGTCCGGACGGCCCCACCCACGGCTCTTCGCGCTCGGCCCGCACACCGACGGCCGTACCCCTGGCGCCTTCACCCGGCCGCGCACCGGCGGGCCCGCGTTCCGGCAGAACGACGCGACCGCGCGGGCCGCGCTGCTGCTCCTCGGTGAGCTCGCCGGTCGTGCGGCCGCCTAAGTCACTTGGAAGACAGGGAAGTCCAGCGATGAGTGTCATGGTCGACATCAGGTCCGTCCACAAGAGCTTCGGGTCACTGGAGGTGCTCAAGGGCATCGACCTCGCCGTGCACACCGGCGAGGTCACCGTGATCCTCGGTCCGTCCGGCTCCGGCAAGTCGACGCTGCTGCGCACGGTCAACCACCTGGAGAAGGTGGACCGGGGCGCGATCAGCGTGGACGGGGAGCTGATCGGGTACCGGCGCTCCGGCGACAAGCTGTACGAGCTGCCCGAGCGCGAGGTGCTCAGACAGCGCACGCGGATCGGCTTCGTCTTCCAGAACTTCAACCTGTTCCCGCATCTGACCGTGCTGGACAACGTCGTCGAGGCCCCGGTCTCCGCGCTGAAGCGGCCGCGCAAGGAGGCCGTCGAGGCGGCACGGCGGCTGCTCGACCGGGTGGGGCTCGCCGACAAGGCCGACGCCCATCCCCGGCAGCTCTCCGGCGGGCAGCAGCAACGGGTCGCGATCGCGAGGGCGTTGGCGCTGGAACCCCGGCTGCTGCTGTTCGACGAACCGACCTCCGCGCTCGACCCCGAACTGGTCGGCGAAGTCCTCGACGTCATCAAGGACCTGGCCCGCCAGGGCACCACGATGATCGTCGTCACCCACGAGGTCGGCTTCGCCCGCGAGGTCGCCGACACCGTCGTGTTCATGGACGACGGACGCATCGTCGAACAGGGCCCGCCGGCCGACGTGCTGGACGCCCCGCGGCACGACCGCACGCGGTCCTTTCTCTCGAAGGTGCTGTGATGCTGCATCTGTCCGCCGCTGTCGACCAGCCGTCCGCCTTCGACGCCGCCTCCTACCTCACCCTCGCCCGGCTCGCCGAGCGCGGCGGGCTCGACTTCGTGACGCTCGGGGACAGCTTCGCCCGGCCCGGTCCCGACGCGCTCGCCGTACTGGCCCGCCTCGCGCCCGCCACCAGCCGGATCGGGCTTGTGCCCACCGTCACGACCACGCACACCGAGCCCTTCCACGTCCAGGCCGCCGTCGCCACCCTCGACTGGGTCAGTCGGGGCCGGGCCGGCTGGTGGATCGACGTGTCGGCCACCGAGGGCGAGGCCCGCCTCTTCGGCCGCCGACCGGCGGCTCCGGCCGACGCGTTGTGGCAGGAGGCGGGTGAAGTCGCCGACGTGGCCGCGAAGTTGTGGGACAGCTGGGAGGACGATGCCGAGATCCGGGATGTGCCGACCGGCCGCTTCATCGACCGGGACAAGCTGCACCACGTCGACTTCCGCGGCACGTCCTTCTCCGTCAAGGGCCCCTCGATCGTGCCTCGGCCCCCACAGGGCCACCCGGTCCGCGTGGTCGACGCCACCGACGCTCCCGCCCGCAGGACCGCCGCCCGGTACGCCGACGTGGCCCTTGTCCGCGCAGCGAGTGCCCAACAGGCCGCCGCCATACGGCAACAACTTCGGTCCCTGGCAGCGGATTCCGGGCGCCACCCCGACCAGCTGCGGGTCCTCGCCGGCCTCCTCGTCGACCTCGGTGACGGCGAGCACGCGGCCGAGCCGGGGCACGGCGGGGGCGGCCCCCGGCAGACCCCGCAGGGCCCGCTCTACCGTGGCGGCCCGGTGGACCTCGCGGAACTGATCGCCACCTGGCACGGCGAGGGCGTCGTCGACGGCTTCCACCTCACGCCCGTCGAACCACTGCGCGACCTGGAACGGCTCGTCAACGGCACGGTGGCACTGCTCCAGCACCGCGGACTGTTCCGGACCTTCTACCCGGGCAGTTCGCTCAGGGAGCACCTGGGCCTCGCCAGACCCGCCAACCAGTACGCCACCAACGGGAGCGCGTCATGAGCCGTAGGCGGATGCATCTGGCCGCGCACTTCCCGGGCGTCAACAACACCACCGTCTGGGCCGATCCGGAGTCGAGGTCCCAGATCGAGTTCTCCTCCTTCGAGCACCTGGCCCGCACCGCCGAACGCGGACAGTTCGACTTCCTCTTCCTCGCAGAGGGGCTGCGGCTGCGCGAACACAAGGGTTTTATCCATGACCTGGACGTCGTCGGGCGTCCCGAGTCGATCACCGTGCTCAGTGCGCTGGCCGGTGTCACCGACCACCTGGGGCTCGCCGCCACGGTCAACGCGACCTTCAACGAGCCGTTCGAACTCGCCCGCAGGTTCGCGACCCTGGACCACCTGAGCGGAGGCCGGGCCGCCTGGAACGTGGTGACCTCCTCCGACGCCTTCACCGGGGAGAACTTCCGGCGCGGCGGCTTCCTCGACCGGGCCGACCGCTATCGGCGCGCCGCCGAATTCCTCGAGACGGCAAGGGAGTTGTGGGACTCCTGGACACTGGAGGGGTCCCCGCGACCGTTCGCGCACCGCGGGCGGCACTTCGACATCGCGGGCGAGTTCACCGTGCCGCGCCCGCCGCAGGGAAGCCCGGTCGTCATCCAGGCCGGGGACTCCGACGAGGGACGCGAGTTCGCCGCCTCCGCCGCCGACGTGGTCTTCGCACGGCACAGTTCGCTGGAGGAGGGCCGGATCTTCTACGCCGACGTGAAGCGCCGGCTCGCCAAGTACGGCCGTACGCCTGACGACCTGAAGATCATGCCCGGGATCGGCGTCGTGCTCGGCGACACCGCCGCCGAGGCCCAGGAGAAGGCCGCCGAGATCCGACGGCAGCAGACCTCCCCGCAGACCGCGCTCCTCACCCTGGAGCAGATCTGGGGCGTCGACCTGTCCTCCTACGACCCGGACGGCCCGCTGCCCGACATCGATCCGGTGGCCGATCCGGCCCTCACCCAGGGGCGGACCCGGCGCGGCGACACGGTCGCGATCGCCGAGAAGTGGGCGGCCCTGTCCCGCGAGAAGGGCCTGTCGATCCGGCAGACCGTGATCGAGGCGGGCGGCCGGCAGCTCCTCATCGGCACCCCCGACGCGGTGGCCACCGAGCTCGACGAGTTCGTGCAGCGCGAGGCCGCCGACGGCTTCGTCCTCGTACCCCATCTCACCCCGGGCGGCCTCGACGACTTCGTCGACGACGTGGTCCCGCTGCTCCAGGAGCGCGGCGCGTTCCGCACCGCGTACCGGGGGACCACCCTGCGCTCCCACCTCGGGCTCCCCGACCCCGTACGGAAAGGCTGATCACATGACCACCGACGCCTCCGACGCCTGGAAGCTGTGGCACGAGCACCGCGTCGAAGCGGTGTCCGAGCCCTACGGGCCGCTCGCCCTCGTCGGCACCCACTGGCTGGACGACCATCCGGACGGCCGGCTCCCGGGCCTCCCCGGCACCTGGGCTCTCGCGGACGACGGCGTGGCGCTGACCGCGACCGGGGAGGACGGCCTGAGCGTCGACGGGCGGCCCTTCGAGGGCGAGGTACGGCTGAGCGCCGACCTCGGTCCGACCGAGACCGCCCGGGTGTCGTACGGCGAACGCAGGCTGGTCGTGCTGGTGCGCGAAGGCGTGTGGGGCGTACGGGACTTCGACCCCGCCACCCCGGCCCGGCGGGCGTTTCGCGGCATCGAGGCCACACCGTACGATCCGCGCTGGTCGGTGCCGGGGCGCTTCACGCCGTATGACGCCCGGCGGACCGTTCAGGTGCCGAACGCGGACGGGGTCGAGCGCGGGCTCGGGCTCGGCGGCGAAGTGACGTTCGTGCTCGACGGACAGGAACTGACGCTGAAGGCCGCGGTCCGGGACGACGGCTCGCTGTGGGCGGTTTTCGGCGATACGACGAGCGGGGACGGCAGTTACCGGTTCCGGTTCCTGTATCCCTCCGCACCGGACGCCGAAGGCCGTACGACGGTCGACTTCAACCGGGCGCTGCTGCCGCCCTGCGCCTTCGCCGACCACTTCATCTGCCCGTTCCCGCCGCCCGGGAACACCCTGGGTGTCGCCGTCGCCGCGGGGGAGCGCAACACGGTCCGGTGAACGGCCGGTTCGGCCGGATGGCAAAGGTGTTTCAAAGATTGACGGCCGAAAGGCGCCCTTGCGCCTACCGGCCGTTCGGCCGAATACTCCCCCTCAGCGCTTGTCAGGGGCACGGCGTGTTCGAAATCCGGACGCCGGACCGCTGACTGCGCCTCACGGGCCCCGACCCCACGCGGGCCCCCGACTTCCCCTGGGAGGGAACGAAACGTGAGGATCAAGCGCACCACCCCCCGCAGTGGCATTGCGAGACGGACCCGGCTGATCGCCGGTACCACCGGCCTCGTGGCCGCGGCCGCGATCGCGGTCCCCAGCGCGAACGCCACCGCTGCGACCCCGTTCAGCACCGCCGAACTCAAGAGCGCCAGCAGCTCGGTGCTCAAGGCCGACATCCCGGGCACCGCCTGGGCCGTCGACAGCAAGACCAACCGTGTGGTCGTCACCGCCGACAGCACGGTCTCGCAGGCCGAGATCGCCAAGATCAAGGAGCAGGCGGGCAGCAACGCCGACGCGCTCACGATCAAGCGGACCCCCGGCAAGTTCAACAAGCTGATCTCCGGTGGCGACGCCATCTATGCGAGTAGCTGGCGCTGCTCCCTCGGCTTCAACGTCCGCAGCGGCAGCACCTACTACTTCCTGACCGCCGGTCACTGCACCGACGGCGCGGGCACCTGGTGGTCGAACTCCGGGCACACGACCACGCTCGGTTCGACGGCCGGGTCCAGCTTCCCGACCAACGACTACGGCCTCGTCAAGTACTCGTCCAGCTACCCGACCTCGTCGATCTCCGGCACCGTCGGCAGCGTCGACATCACCAGCGCCGCCACCCCGAGCGTGGGCACCACGGTCAACCGCCGCGGCTCCACCACCGGCATCCACAGCGGGCGGGTCACCGCGCTCAACGCGACCGTCAACTACGGCGGCGGTGACGTCGTCTACGGCATGATCCAGACCACGGTCTGCGCCGAGCCCGGCGACTCCGGCGGCCCGCTGTACGGCAGCAACGGCGTCGCCTACGGTCTGACCTCCGGCGGCAGTGGCAACTGCTCCTCCGGCGGCACGACCTTCTTCCAGCCGGTCACCGAGGCCCTGAGCGCCTACGGCGTCAGCGTCTTCTAGTCCCGCACCGGCCCGCATCGCAGCCGGCACCCGGTGGACCCCCGTACGCATCTGCCGTACGGGGGTCCGCTGTGATCATGACGCGATCCGTTTCGGTGGTGCGCAGAGCCGGTCCGGTACGGCCGACAGGGCCTCCGGCGCTCCGAGACGGCCGGTGTCCTGCCGCAGGACCGGGCGGACGCGGGGGATGCGTCCGCCGGCTACGTGAAGTGGCCGACCGGCGAGAACCTGTCCCGGGCGCCGCGCCGCAGCAGTAGGGGCCGGACGAGGGTCGCCGGGTCGAAGCCGGGCTGTGCCGCAGCAGTAGGGGCTGGACGAGGGTCGCCGGGTCGAAGCCGGGCTGTGCCGCAGCAGTAGGGGCTGGACGAGGGTTGCCGGGTCGAAGCCGGGCTGTGCCGCAGCAGTACGGGCCGGACGGCGGCCGCCGTGGCGAAGCCCCAGTCGCTGAGCAGGGCGAGGTCGTCGTCGAGCCGGCTGTACGACGCACCGCGCAGCGCCTCCCGGTAGGTGCGCGGCGGCATCTGGCCGGCCGCCGGGTCGGAGACGGTCCGCCGGTCGGAGTCCGTGAACCCGTCGCGCGGGGAGACGAGCAGCTGCGCGGGGTCGCGGCGGATGTCGGCGGCGAGGCGGCCGGCGAAGGCGAGCGGGTCGGTGAGTGCCCGGGGGAACTCCTCGCCGTGGGACTCGGCCATGCAGTCGACCCAGCGCAGGTCCCGGGCGTACCGAGTCCTGATGACGTGGACCACCTGTGTCCTCTGTCTCCCCTTCGTGTACACCGCGGAGTTACCGTCGAAGTACTCACCTTGAGCGCCTGGTTCGGACCCTGGGGGTCGCGATGGTCGAGGAGCTGGTGGCGGCGGGCGTGACGCTCGTGTCCGCCGGAGCGGTGTACGTGATGGCGGCCGCGCGCGTCGTCAAGCAGTACGAACGGGGCGTGGTCTTCCGCCTCGGAAAGCTCCGGCCGGAAGTGCGCGAGCCGGGGTTCACGATGATCGTTCCGGGTGTGGACAAGCTCCGGAAGGTCAACATGCAGATCGTGACCATGCCGGTGCCCGGGCAGGAGGGCATCACCCGGGACAACGTCACGGTGCGGGTGGACGCCGTCGTCTACTTCAAGGTGACCTCGCCGGCCGAGGCGGTCGTCCGGGTCGAGGACTACCGGTTCGCGGTCGCGCAGATGGCGCAGACCTCGCTGCGGTCGATCATCGGCAAGAGCGAGCTGGACGATCTGCTGTCCAATCGCGAAAAGCTCAACCAGGGGCTGGAGTTGATGATCGACAGCCCGGCGGTGGAGTGGGGGGTCACGATCGACCGGGTCGAGATCAAGGACGTCTCGCTGCCCGAGACCATGAAGCGGTCCATGGCCCGGCAGGCCGAGGCGGACCGGGAGCGGCGGGCACGGGTCATCAACGCGGACGCGGAGCTCCAGGCGTCGAAGAAGCTGGCCGAGGCGGCCAAGGAGATGTCCGAGCAGCCCGCCGCGCTGCAACTGCGGTTGCTGCAGACGGTGGTGGCGGTGGCGGCGGAGAAGAACTCGACGCTGGTGCTGCCGTTCCCCGTCGAGCTGCTGCGGTTCCTGGAGCGGGCGGCGCCGACGCCGCAGCAACCGGTGCAGGAGCAACGTCCGTCCCTGCAGCCCCGGCTGGATCCGGATCCTGAAGGGTCGAATTCAGGACAGGACTAGACCTCACGGGCCGATGGAGTGTTACTCGCTCGTAGTGTTTGCAGCGTGAATGGCCTGGGGTGACCGTGGACTGTCAAAAATGGCAGGGGCGTGCAACCGCGTTCTACGCGCGTCCGGAAGTCACCCTTGTGCGCTCCGTGCGCGGTTCGGAAGAGTAAGGGCTCGTCAACCAGCCTTCCGGCCCGTGAGGTCCCCACAACCTCCCGGGCCGACCCCCCACAGGAGGACGCGAGTTGAAGCATCGACGCATACCCGGACGCCGGGTCGTCGTGGCAGGTGCGGGCATCACCGCACTGGTCGCCGCGGGAGTCACCTTGCAGACTGCGAACGCCAGCGAGACGCCGGCCTCGCCCGAAGTCAAGACCCTCTCGGCCGTCGCGGCCGGAAAGCTCGCCTCGACGCTCGGGGCGGATCTCGGCGCGGACGCGGCGGGGACGTTCTACGACGCGAAGACCAAGGCTCTCGTGGTGAACGTGCTCGACGAGGACGCGGCACGAACCGTGTCGGCGGCCGGAGCCTCGGCGAGAATCGTCTCGAACTCTCTGGCCGAGCTGAAGAGCGCGCGTACGACGCTGTCGAGCGACGCGACCATCCCCGGGACGTCCTGGGTGACCGACCCCACCACCAACAAGGTCGTCGTCACCGCCGACCGCACGGTCTCCACCGCCGAGTGGACCAAGCTCACGAAGGTGGTCGACGGGCTGGGCTCGGTGGCCGAACTCCAGCGCTCGAAGGGGGAGTTCAAGCCCTTCATCGCGGGTGGTGACGCGATCAGCGGTTCCGGCGGGCGGTGCTCGCTCGGATTCAACGTGGTCAAGGGCGGAGAGCCGTACTTCCTCACCGCAGGGCACTGCACCGAGGCGATCTCGACGTGGTCGGACTCGAGCGGCAAGCAGATCGGCACCAACTCGCTGTCCAGCTTCCCGGACAACGACTACGGGCTGGTGAAGTACACGGCGGAGGTCGATCACCCCAGTGAGGTGGACCTCTACAACGGGTCCGCGCAGGCGATCACCGGGGCGGCGGCCGCGACCGTCGGTCAGTCGGTGACGCGCAGCGGCTCCACGACTCAGGTGCACTCCGGCAAGGTCACCGGGCTGGACGCGACGGTGAACTACGGCAACGGCGACATCGTGAACGGGCTGATCCAGACCGATGTGTGCGCGGAGCCGGGGGACAGCGGAGGCTCGCTGTTCTCGGGGAGCAGCGCGATCGGCCTGACGTCCGGCGGCAGCGGTGACTGCACCTCCGGCGGGGAGACGTTCTTCCAGCCGGTGACGGAGGCGCTGTCGGCGACCGGGGCGTCGATCGGCTGACGGTCGGTTCGGTGGTGCGCGGAGTCCCGTCCCCTGTGTGTGTGGGGGCGGGGCTTTTGCGTGTCGCGCCGGCCGCGACAACAAACGCCGCAATCCGGGTCCGAACAGTCGTTTCCGCAGGTGGGAGCCGATCCGATCGGCATCGTACACACGTTCGACTTTTGGTCTATGGTGGAGGTGAGGCGATAGGGAACTGATGTTCGACAGCGGGAGGTGCGGATGCCTGGCTTCACCCATCTGCACACCGTTTCCGGGTTCTCCCTGCGCTACGGCGCCTCGCACCCGGAGCGCCTCGCCGAGCGCGCCTCCGAGCGGGGGATGGACGCCCTCGCCCTCACCGACCGCGACACCCTCGCGGGCACGGTCCGGTTCGCCAAGGCTTGTGCGAAGGCGGGGGTGCGGCCGTTGTTCGGCGTGGGGCTGGCCGTGGAGGAGGCCGAGCCCGTACGGCAGGACCGGCGCCGTGCTCCCGTGCGCGGAGGTGCCTTCGTCGACGAGTCGGCTCCCCGGGTCACCTTTCTCGCCCGGGACGGTGCCCGCGGCTGGGCCGACCTGTGCCGGCTCGTCACCGCGGCGCACTCGGACAAGGGCGAGCGGGGCACGCCGCTGCTGCCCCGGGCCGAGAACCGGGGGGACGGGCTGACCGTGCTGCTCGGGCCCGACTCCGATGTCGGCCGGGCCCTCGCCGCCGGCCGTCCGGACCGGGCCGCCCGGCTGCTCGTTCCCTGGCGCGAGACCTACGGCGACGCCCTGCGGCTCGAAGCCGTCTGGCACGGGCGTAAGGGCACCGGGCCGGGCTCCCTGCGGCTGGCCGCCCGTACGGTCGGCTTCGCCGCCGAGCAGCGGGTCCGCCCCGTGCTCAGCAATGCCGTACGGTACGCCGACGCAGGCCTGGGCCCGGTCGCCGACGTGCTGGATTCCGCCCGCCGCCTCGTCCCCGTCGGCGCCGTCAAGGAACTGGACTCCGGTGAGGCCTGGCTCAAGGACGCGGGGGCCATGCTGGCGGCCGCCGAGAGGATCGTCGAGGCCGCGGGCTTCCGGCGCGACACCGCGCACCGGCTGCTGGAGCAGACACAGGCGACGGCCGCCGAGTGTCTGGTCGACCCCGAGGACGACCTCGGGATCGGCACCGTCCACTTCCCCGAGCCGCACCTCGTCGGCGCGGGCCGCCGCACCGCCCAGCGGACACTGGCCTCGCGGGCGGCGGCCGGGATGGTGCGGAAGGGGTACGCGGGCAGGCCCGCCTACTGGGAGCGGATGCACGAGGAACTGGACATCATCGCTCACCACGGCTTCGCCTCCTACTTCCTGACGGTCGCTCAAGTCGTCGACGACGTACGGGACATGGGCATCCGGGTCGCCGCACGTGGCTCCGGCGCCGGGTCCCTGGTCAACCACCTTCTCGGGATCGCCCACGCCGATCCCGTCGAGCACGGGCTGCTGATGGAGCGGTTCCTGTCCACGCGGCGGCTCGTGCTGCCCGACATCGACATCGACGTGGAGTCCGCGCGCCGCCTCGAGGTCTACCGGGCGATCATCGGGCGGTTCGGGACCGAGCGGGTCGCCACCGTCGCGATGCCGGAGACGTACCGGGTGCGGCACGCGATCCGGGACGTGGGGGCGGCCCTGTCCATGGACCCCGCCGACATCGACCGCATCGCCAAGTCCTTCCCGCACATCCGGGCGCGTGACGCCCGCGCGGCCCTGGAGGAACTGCCCGAACTCAAGGCGCTGGCAGAAGAGAAGCAGCGTCACGGCAGGCTGTGGGAGCTGGTCGAGGCCCTCGACGCGCTTCCCCGGGGGATCGCCATGCATCCGTGCGGGGTGCTGCTCTCCGACGCGACCCTGCTCCGCCGTACGCCGGTCATGCCGACCAGCGGCGAGGGGTTTCCCATGTCGCAGTTCGACAAGGAGGACGTCGAGGATCTCGGGCTGCTCAAGCTCGATGTGCTGGGCGTGCGGATGCAGTCGGCGATGGCGCACGCGGTCGCGGAGGTGGAGCGGGCGACGGGGGAGCGGGTCGACCTGGACGCCGTACCGCCGGGTGACCCGGCGACGTATCGACTCATCCGGTCCACCGAGACGTTGGGGTGCTTCCAGATCGAGTCGCCGGGGCAGCGGGACCTGGTCGGGCGGTTGCAGCCGGCCACGTTCGACGATCTCGTCGTCGACATCTCGCTCTTCCGGCCCGGTCCGGTCGCCGCCGACATGGTGCGGCCGTTCATCGAGGCACGGCACGGGCGGGCGCCCGTCCGGTATCCGCACCGTGATCTGGAGCGGCCGCTGAAGGAGACGTACGGGGTCGTCGTCTTCCACGAGCAGATCATCGACATCGTCGACATCATGACCGGGTGCGGACGCGGCGAGGCGGACCGGGTGCGGCGTGGGCTGTCCGACCCGGAGTCGCAGGGGCGGATCCGGTTCTGGTTCGCGCAGCACGCGGCGGCGAACGGATACAGCGCGGAAACGATTCAGCGGACCTGGGAGATCATCGAGGCCTTCGGGTCGTACGGCTTCTGCAAGGCGCACGCGGTCGCCTTCGCCGTACCGACGTACCAGTCGGCGTGGCTGAAGGCGCACCACCCGGCGGCCTTCTACGCCGGGCTGCTCACGCACGACCCCGGGATGTATCCGAAGCGGCTGCTGCTGGCGGACGCGCGGCGGCGCGGGGTGCCGATCCTGCCGTTGGACGTGAACGTGTCGGGGGTCGCACATCGTATCGAACTGGTGTCTGAATCCTCTGCCGTGTGGGGACTTCGGCTGGCCCTCTCCGACGTGCACGGCATCAGCGAGGCCGAGGCGGCACGGATCGCCGAGGGACAGCCGTACGCCTCACTGCTGGACTTCTGGGAGCGGGCCCGTCCGAGCCGACCGGTGGCTCAACGGCTTGCGCAAGTAGGGGCGTTGGACGACTTCGGCGCCAACCGGCGTGATCTGCAACTGCATCTGACCGAGCTGCACCGGGGCGCACGCGGGGGCCGTGGGGCCCAACTCCCCTTGTCCGGCGGGCGGAAGACGGCCTCGGTCGGGCTGCCGGATCTCTCCTCCGTGGAGAAACTCAGCGCCGAGCTGGGAGTGCTGTCGATGGACGTCTCGCGCAATCTGATGGACGACCACCAGGAGTTCCTGACGGAGTTGGGCGTGGTCAGCGCACGACGGCTGCGGGAGGCGCGGCACGGCGAGGCCGTGCTGGTCGCGGGGGCCAAGGCGGCCACCCAGACACCGCCGATCCGGTCCGGCAAGCGGGTCATCTTCACCACCCTGGACGACGGCACCGGCCTGGTCGACCTCGCCTTCTTCGACGACTCCCACGACGCCTGCGCGCACACCGTCTTCCACTCCTGGCTGCTGCTGGTGCGCGGGGTGGTGCAGCGGCGCGGCCCGCGCAGCCTCAGCGTGGTGGGCGCGGCCGCCTGGAACCTCGCCGAACTGGTCGAACTGCGGGCCGGGGAAGGCCTCGACGCGGTGGCGGCACGGCTGGCCGAACCGGTGCCGGAGCGGGCCGGTGACGCGGCCGGGGATCCGACCGGCGGCAGGCGAATCCAAATGCCGACGGGATACGAACTGCATCCATGGGCCGATCTGCGACCGGCGGGTCAAGAGCCTTCACAGATACGGAAGTTGTGGCACCAGAGCCCGGGGAGTGCGGGATGACCATCCTCTGCGTACGTTTCCAGCTGCCGCCGACGCGGGAGGCGGCCCTGCCCGAACTGCTCGGCCTCCTCGAGGAGTTCACGCCGGTCGTCGAAGCACTGCCGCCGGACCGGGCACTGGCCGATCTGCGGGGCGCCGAACGGTACTTCAAGCGGGACGCCGTCGAACTGGCCTCGGTGATCCGGGTCCGCGCCCTCGCCCTGCACGGCGTCGACTGCGCGATCGGCGCCGGACCCGGCCCGATGCTGGCCCGCATGGCACTGAAGGACGCCCGACCCGGGGTGACCTGTGCGGTCCCGAAGGGCGCGGTGGCGGACTTCCTCGCCGGCCGGCCCGTCGCCGCGCTCCCCGGCGTCGGCGGCGCGACCGCCCGCGTCCTGTGCGAGTACGGCCTCGACACCCTGGGCCGGGTCGCCGCCGCACCCCTGTCCACGCTCCAGCGCCTGGTCGGCGCCAAGGTCGGCCGCGAACTGCACGAGAGGGCGAACGGCGTGGACCGCGGCCGGGTGGTCCCGAACGGCGTCTCGCGCTCCCTCGCCACCGAACGCCCCTTCACCCGCGACGAGCTGGACCCCGACCGGCACCGCCGCGCGCTGCTCTCCGCCGCCGAGGAACTGGGCTCCCGGCTGCGCGCCCTCGACAAGGTCTGCCGCACCCTGACCCTCACCGTGCGCTACGCCGACCGCAGCGCGACCACCCGCAGCCGCACCCTCGGTGAACCCACCGCCCACTCGGTGGCCCTGACCAGGGCGGCGTACGACATGTACGAGGCCCTAGGTCTCCAGCGTGCCCGAGTCCGCTCCCTCTCCCTGCGCGCGGAGGGCCTCGACCCCGCCGAACAGGCCTCCCACCAGCTCACCTTCGATCCCACCGACGACAAGCTCCGCCGTATCGAGGAGGCCGCGGACCGCGCCCGGGCCCGGTTCGGACCGCTCGCGGTGCTGCCGGGTGCGCTGGCGGCGTAGGGGTCAGTTGGCCCACGGCGGAGTGATGCGGGTGCCGTCGGCCAGTTCCGCCTCCAGGCCGATGGAGGTGGTGACCCAGGTGAGGGCGGTGTGATCGGTGGGGTTCTCGACGGCGAAGGTCGCGCCGGGGTTGACGATCACCGTGTCGCCCGCGGTGATCCGGTGGGTGGTGTCGTCGAGAGTGATCAGGAGTTCGCCGATGAGCAGGTGGAAGATCTCCTCGCGGCTGACGGTGTGAGACGGCGCCTTCGTCCCCGCGGGGATCTCGCCGCGCCAGGCGCAGAGCTCCTTGGCGCCGCTGAGAGGAGTGGCGTACGAGACGAACCGGGCGCCGTGGATCTCGTGGGTGACGGCATCGGACGAGCGGACTACGGGCATGCGGGACCTCCGGATCGGTAGATGGTCAAGCAGGTTGACTATGTATGTCTATGGTCAAGCTGCTTGACCAATTCGTCAAGGGTTTGGAGCTGCTGCCGCTGGGGTGCGTTCGTGCCTCGGTGATGGTGTCGGTTTCAGCGAGGAACTGGCGTTCCCTCATCGAATGCGTGACCTTCACGGGTGGTGCTCGTTTCCCATGGCGACGGGATCGTCGGGTGGGGCCGGGCGGGGGTGACAGGGTGGGTGAACTGAGGAGTCTCGCCGCGCCGTTCGTCGCGTCCGGTCCCGGTGGTGTGGCCGTCCGGACCCGCCTCAAGCAGCTGACGCCCGGCGATGAGGAGGTGTTGCGCCAGGTCGGCGGACATCTGGGGTCGTTGGCCTCGAAGGATCTCAAGGCGCGCTGCCGGGACGGCCTGGAGCATTCCGGTCAGGCGTGGGCGGTGCGCAAGCGGGAGTTGACGCCGCTCGCTTCGTCGCGGTGGGCGGGCAGTATCACCAAGGCCTCGCACGACCAGTGGGCGCTGGCCCGGCGTGGGCAGTCGGCGCACATCCAGAACCTGGAAGCGGGCATTCGCACGATCGAGGACCGGCTGTCCCAGCCGATCGGCCACAAGGGGCCCAATGGGGCGCCGGGGGGTTACCGGTCGCGGCGGGAGTGGCATGCGAAGTCCCGGCGGCTGCGGGTGCTTCAGGACCGGCTGGCTGCCGCGCGGGCCGACCGCGAGGCCGGCATCGTGCACGTCGTGCGGGGTGGCAAGCGTCTGGCCCGCACCCGGCACCACCTGGAGGCGGCCGGGCTGACCGAGGGCGCATGGCGCGAGCGTTGGGAGGCGGAGCGCTGGTTCTGCCAGGCGGACGGGGAGTCCGGCAAGCGGTATGGCAACGAGACGATCCGGGTCAGCCCCGACGGTGAGGTGAGTATCAAGCTGCCCGCGCCGCTCACATATCTGGCGAACGCCCCGCACGGACGCTACGTCCTTGCCTGCCGGGTCGCGTTCGCGCACCGGGGAAGCGAGTGGGCCGACCGCGTCGCGACCGACCGGGCCATCGCCTACCGCGTTCACTACGACGTCGGCCGGGACCGCTGGTACCTGACTGCCTCCTGGCAGATCCCGCTCACCCCCGCTCTCCCGATTGAGGCCGCGCTTGCGCACGGTGTGATCGGTGTCGACATGAACGCCGATCATCTGGCCGCCTGGCGCCTCGATGTCCACGGCAACCCGACCGGTGCCCCGCGCCGCTTCTTCTACGATCTGACCGGCACCGCGTCACATCGTGACGCCCAGGTCCGCCACGCCCTGACCGGCTTGCTTTACTGGGCCCGCGCTTGCGGTCTGAAGGCGATCGCGGTGGAGGACCTGGACTTCGCCGCCGAGAAGACCCGGGAGAAGCACGGCCGCAAGAGGCGGTTCCGTCAGCTGATCTCCGGCATGCCCACCGGCAAGCTCCGCGCCCGGCTGGCGTCGATGGCCGACCAGACGGGCATCGTGGTCATCGCCGTCGACCCGGCCTACACCAGCCGTTGGGGTGCCCAGTACTGGCAGAAGCCTCTCACCACGAAGAACCGCAAGACCACTCGCCATGATGCTGCTGCCGTGGCGATCGGAAGGCGCGCCCAGGGGCACCCGGTCCGGCGACGGACGGCACCGCCCCCTGCTCACCGGAGTGATGAGCAGGGGCATCGGACCGTCCAGGCCGGACCGGGCGTCCCCGGGCGTGAGGGAACCCGCCCCCGCATCCCCGGACCACGGACACGATCCGCCGGCGCCGGACGCGGAGCGAACGCGGGCAACCAGAACGCCCAACACCGTCCGGGGCGTTCGGCTGAGCACGAGACCTGGCAACAGGACTCACTCCCGCTCAGCCCCTAGGAGCGGTGTTTCAATGCCTGAGTGCAGAACTCCGAAGCCCTCGCCCTGGCCGCCAACCTGCTCGCCGCCGCCGGCGACCTGACCCAGCGCATCAACGACGGGGTCGTGGCCCGGGGGTTCGAGGCGCGCCCCGCCTGGGGCTTCGCCTTCACGCGGCTCGCGCCGGACGGGGCCACGGTCACCGAGTTGGCCGGTCATCTCGGCGTGACCAAGCAGGCCGCGAGTCAGTTGGTCGACGAGATCGTGCGCAAGGGGTACGCCGAGCGGCGGCCGCATCCCGTGGACGCGCGGGCCCGGCTGGTCGTGCTGACGGAGCGGGGATGGTCCTGCACGCGCGCGGCGGAGGAGGCCGCGGCGGAGGCCGTGCGGTCGTGGATCGATGTACTCGGCGAGGGTGATGTGCGCGCGTTGTGCGACCGATTGGGGCGCATTGCTCCCAAGGGTCCTATCAGGCCCACCTGGTGACGGTTCATCAGTGGATGCATCCGGCGCGGTTAACACTGCAAGTTTTTACTGACGCGTAACTTCACAAGCGCACTACTCGTCCGTAACTTTCGAATTGAACAGCATCCTCGTGATCCGGGTCACAGGGCGTACAGCCATCGCAACTCCCTTGAGCCGCAAGGAGATCACTCGATGCTGCCCTGGAAACGACTGCTCAGACCCCTCGCCGCCCTGCTCCTGACCGCCGCGGTCGCCGTCGTCCCCGCTGCCGGAGCCGCCCAGGCGGCGACCGCCCCGACCAGCGGTTGGAACGACTACACCTGCAAGCCCTCCGCCGCGCACCCCCGCCCCGTCGTCCTCGTCCACGGCACCTTCGCCAACTCCGTGGACAACTGGCTGGCCCTCGCCCCTTACCTGGAGAACCGCGACTACTGCGTCTTCTCCTTCGACTACGGCCAACTCTCCGGAGTACCCCTCTTCTACGGCCTCGGCCCCATCGACAGGTCGGCGGAGCAGCTGAAGACCTTCGTCGACAAGGTGCTCGACGCCACCGGAGCCCCCGAGACCGACCTCGTCGGTCACTCGCAGGGCGGCCTGATGCCTCGCTACTACCTCAAGTTCCTCGGCGGAGCCGCCAAGGTGAACGCCCTCGTCGGCATCGCTCCCGACAACCACGGAACCACTCTGTCCGGCATCACCAACCTGCTGCCGTACTTCCCGGGCATCCAGGACCTGCTCACCACCAACACCCCGGCCCTCGCCGACCAGGTCGTCGGCTCGCCCTTCCTCGCCAGACTCAACGAAGGGGGCGACACCGTCCCCGGCGTCAAGTACACCGTCCTCGCCACCAAGTACGACGAGGTCGTCACCCCGTACCGGAGCCAGTTCCTCAGCGGATCCGGCGTCCACAACGTCCTGCTGCAGGACCTGTGCGCGCTCGATCTCTCCGAGCACGTGGCCATCGGGCTGTTCGACCGGATCGCCTTCCACGAGGTGGCCAACGCCCTCGACCCCACCCACGCCACCCCCACCACCTGCGCGTCGGCGTTCAGTTGACCGACGCCGGGGCCTGTCCGGCCTGAGCCGCCGGTCAGGCCCCGGAGATCGTTCGGTCAACGGCCCTGCCGTCCACCGCCGTTCACCGCGCGCCGCCGCACCGAACCGAACAGGATCGCCGCGCCGGCCGCGAGCGTGGCAGCACCGCCCATCGCGAGATACGACGTGCTGCCGTCCCCGCCCGTCTCGGCGAGGTTCTGTGAAGTGCCCGCCGCCTTCACGTCGTTGGCCGGAGCGCTCGGCGTCCCGGCCACCGGCTCCGCCGACGTACTGGCGTCGTTGTCACCGTGCCCTTCGTGCTCCACCGTCGACTTGTCGCTGCCGTCCTCGATCTGCTCCTCGGAGGGAGCGGAGGCGCTCGGGACCGGGCTCGGACTGCTCGCCGTACCACCCGGGTCGCCGCCGAACGTCACGTCCGAGCAGGAGTAGAACGCCTCCGGGCTGTCCGAGCGCTGCCAGATCGCATAGAGAAGCTGTCTCCCGGAGCGCTCCGGGAGCGTGCCGGAGAACGTGTAGAAGCCGCCCGAGGCGACCGGGTCGGTGGCCGTCGCGACCGGGTCCGACAGGTCCAGATCGTCCCAGCCCAGCGGCTGCGCCGGGTCGTAGACTGGCTTGGTGAGGTACACCTTGAAGGTGCCCTTGTGCGGAGCGGTCACGCGGTACTTGAAGGTGTACGACCCGCTGCTCACGTTCGTCGCCGGCCAGTCCGCGCGGGCCAGGTCGAGCCCCTTGAACTCGTCGTTGTTCGCGCTGCACAGCCTGCCGTCCGGGATCAGTTCCTGGTGCCGTCCGTTCGCGTCGCCGATGCGGACGCCGTTCCAGTCGTAGAGCGCCTGCGTGCCGCCCGCCGCGACCGCCGCCCTGCACGCGTCGGACTTCGGGCTCTCGGGGCCCTCCGCGTAGCACTGCGAGATCCGGCTGACCGGGTCGCCCATCGAGCCGTGCGCGGACGCGGGCCCGGTGGCCAGCGTGGTCAGGGCGAGCGGGGCCAGGCCGACGGCGACGACGGCTGCGGCCTTGCGGCGTGCGGGCATGGGGGATCTCCTCGGAACCGGTACTGATGGGTGCCGGATCAAAGAAACCGTGAAATCCCCAGCTTGTGACGGTCGGTGGCGATCTTTATGGCCCTCTTAAGGGAGTGCTGAGGCGCAGATCAGGTGGATAGCGTGCGCGCATGACGAACGAGGAGATCCGACCCGCCGTCGCGGCCGACGTACCGACCGTGAAAGCCCTGACCGACGCCGCGTACGAGCACTACATCGAGCGCATCGGACGCGTACCGCAGCCCATGGAGCGGGACCACGCGGCGAACGTGGCCGCGGGGCAGGTGTTCGTCACCGGTGACCCGGTGGTCGGGCTCGTGGTGGTCGAGGAGCACCCCGACCACCTCTACCTCGACAACATCGCCGTCCGCCCCGACGCCCAGGGGCAGGGCGTGGGAGGGCGGCTGCTGCGGTTCGTCGAGGCACACGCGCGTGCGCTGGGCCTGCCAGAGGTCAGACTCTGCACGAACGCGATGATGTGGGAGAACCAGGAGATCTATCCGAAGTTCGGTTATGAGGTCGTGGAACGGCGAGTGGACGGGCCCTACGACCGCGTCCACTACCGAAAGCGACTGGTCTGATACGGGGCACGCCTGCCGCCGTCAGCCGTCGGGCCACCAGGTCCGCGCGATGTCCTTGCGGACCTCGGGTCGTCCCGCGGGGCGCTCGTCGGCCTCCTCGGGGAGTCGCCGGGCGTCCGTCCTCTTCAGGGGCTTCTGCACGGTGGTACGGCGCATGGCTGCCTCCTTCAGTGCCTACCGAGTTCCGCGTTCTCACGGAGGTAGACCCTTTTGGGGAGAGTTCCTCATCGGTTGCCGGTCTGTCAGTGGCGGCTGTCACGATTCGAGTGTCAGTGGCGGGTGTCACTCTTGGGCGCATGACGGAGAACAGTGACGGCAGGGGTGGCGCGGCGGACGTGGACTGGGACGCCGAAGCGGGTTCCTTCGACGAGGAGCCGGATCACGGGTTGCGGGACCCCGGGGTAAGGGGCGCTTGGGCCGAGCGGCTGCGGGGGTGGCTGCCGGGAGGGGCGTCCGACGTCCTCGATCTCGGGTGCGGGACCGGCAGCCTGTCACTCCTCGCGGCCGAGCAGGGGCACCGGGTGACCGGGGTGGATCTTTCGCCGGCCATGGTGGAGCTGGCGCGCGCCAAGCTCGCCGGGCGTGACGCGGTGTTCTTTGTCGGTGACGCCGCGCATCCTCCGGTGGGGGAGCAGCGGTTCGATGTGGTCCTCGGCCGGCATGTGCTGTGGGCGTTGCCGGATCCGGGACGGGTGCTGCGGCACTGGTGGGGGTTGTTGCGGCCGGGTGGGCGGCTGGTGCTGGTGGAGGGAGTGTGGGGGAAGGTCGGGATTCCGGCCGAGGTGGTGAGCGGGTTGGCGGAGCCGCTCGCTGGGCGGGTGCTCGTGGAGCGGTTGTCGGGGGACTCCCTGCTGTGGGGGAAGGACGTGGACGACGAGCGGTACGCGGTGGTGGTGAGGGGCGACTAAAGGGGTGGGAAGGGGGTTGGAGTGTCGGCTGCGGCGTGGGGGTGGGCCATGGCCTCCAAGTCGTCCAGGGCTGCCAGTGCCGCCGACGCCGCCTCCGGGTCCCTCTCCCTCAGACCGCTCTCCTCGAACTCGTCCTCGTCCAGGCGCAGTACGTCCGTGCCGTCGGCCGAGACCCACAGGTCAAGGTCCAGGTCCTCCACGACCAACTCGGCGCCGTTCAGTGCCGCCGGGCGGGTGATGTCGCAGTACCAGCCCTTCAGGGTGCCGTCCGAGGAGCTGACCTCCTTGACGGCGTACCAGCGGTCCCGCCAGTAGTGCTCGGTGAAGACGTCGCCCCGCTCGAAGCGGACGAAGCCGAAGTCGCGGACGCCCTCGCCCGCCCAGGGGGCCCGGACGGTGATGCGGGTGCCGTCGTCGGCGAGGAGCTCCGCCTCGTAACGGATCTTCGTGCGGCCCGCCTTGAGCAGGACGACGTCCACACGCTGAACGGACTCAGGTGAGTTCGCGGACATGACGTACCTCCGTGGCGCAGATCTCGTATCCGAACCACTTGTTGATCGCGAGCATGGGTTCGTTGCCGGCGTCGTTGCCGGTGAGGGCCTCCGTGCAGCCGGCGGCGCGGGCGCGGTGCAGGGAGGTGTTCTTGGCGAGCTTGGCGAGGCCCCGGCCGCGGAAGGCGCGGGCGGTTCCCGTCATGGCGGTGGCATAACGGCCGGCGCCGTCGGTGTGGGCGACGCTGAAGGCGGCGGGGCGGCCGTCGACCAGGGCGATCGTGGTCAGGGCATGGTCGAGGAGCGGGTGTTTCCAGTTCTCCTCGAGCCACACGTCGTAGTCCGTGAACTCGGTGTCCACATCGCTCGGTTCGTCCCCCACCGTCTCAGCGTCCAGCTCGAAGACGGGGCGCGGGTCGTCGGCGAAGTCGGCGGCGGTGCGCAGTTCGACGCCCGGGGGAGGAGGCTGCAGCGGGGGCAGTGTGCCGTTCGTCAGGTCCAGGCGCAGGAAGTGCGCCGGGCGGCTGGCCTGGTAGCCGTGCCGCTCGGCGAACATGCGGTTCTGCGGCTCGTCCAGCACCCAGGCATACAGCCTGGTCGCGCCGTGTGCCGCCAGATGCTCCTCGGCGACGCGGACGAGGAGGGCGCCGGCGCCGCGCCGGGTGCGGTCCGGGCGCACGTTGATGTTGAGGTAGCCGTGGCCGGGCTCCGGGCTGTCGTGGGCGAGGCCGAGCTGGGCGGTGCCGATCACCTCGCCGTCCTCCTCCGCGACGAGGGAGCGGTAGTGGGCGTCCGGGTGGGTGTGGGTCGTACGGTGAATGACGCCGGCCGGGGTCCACAGCACGTGGGGAAGGGCCAGATGGCGGGCGTGCGTGAAGTTCTCGACGTCGGCCGGGTCCTGGAGGCGCAGATCGCGCACGATCACGGTCATGGAGGCGCACGTTACGTGGGGGCGTCGCACGAGTGCCTCTCATTTTCCGGCGGGTACGGGACAATCGGCTCGTGACCTTGAAGATCCACATCGACGACAGTGCGCCGCCGTACGAGCAGGTGCGGGTGCAGATCTCCGAGCAGGCGCGGGCGGGGGTGCTGCCGGTGGGGTACCGGCTGCCGACCGTGCGCGGGCTCGCCCAGTCGCTCGGGCTCGCCGCGAACACCGTCGCCAAGGCGTATCGGGCGCTGGAGAGCGACGGGGTGATCGAGACACGGGGGCGCAACGGCACCTTCGTGGCCGCCGCCGGCTCGGCAGCCGAACGGGAACTGGCGTCGGCCGCCCAGGCGTACGTCGAGCGGGCCCGGCGACTGGGGCTGACGGAGAGCGACGCGTTGGCGGCCGTACGGGACGCGCTGCGGGCGGCCTACGGGGAGGCCTGAGAGGGGGAGGACTGAGACGGGGAGGCCTGCGACAGAGAGGCGAACAGCTGCGCGTTGCGGACGGCGGCCCCGTTCGGGTCGTTGTTGAAGTACGCGTACACGTCCTCGTTCCCGGCCCAGGTCCTCTCGATCCGCTCGGCCCAGGTCTCCAACGACCGTCTGCCGTAGTGCGGCCACGCCCGCGCCCGGCCCTCGTGGAAGCGGACGTATCCCCAGTCGGCCGTGCGCCAGAGCGGGGTCACCGGGCGGGCCCGGACGTCGGCCCAGCACAGGGCCGCGCCGCGGGACTCCAGGACCTTTCGGGTCTCCGGTGTCCACCAGGATTCGTGGCGGGGTTCCACCGCGACCCGGGTCGACGACGGGAAACAGGCCAGGCAGGCGTCCAGCAGCCGCGGGTCGGTCCGCAGGGTCGGGGGGAGCTGGAGAAGCACCGGGCCCAGCCGCGGGCCCAGCCCCTCCGCATGGCTCATCAGGCGGTGCACCGGCTCGTCGGGGTCCTTCAGCCGCTTGATGTGGGTCAGGTACCGGCTCGCCTTCACCGCCACCACGAAGTCCCCGGGCACCCGCTCCCGCCACGCCTCGAAGGTCTCCCGGGTCGGCAGCCGGTAGAACGCGTTGTTGATCTCGACCGTCGGGAAGTGCTCCGTGTACCGCTCCAGCCAGAGCCGCACGGGGACGCCTTCGGGGTAGAGGACGCCCCGCCAGTCCTTGTACTGCCACCCCGACGTGCCGACGAACAGGGTCATGCATCCATCAAAGCACTACAGGTACAGCCCCGCGTCCGCCCCCGGCCGCGGCTCCGGCACCGCCGTCGGTGACGTCCCCCGGCGCAGCGCGTACAGCTCCGCCAGGGTCGCTCCCTCACGGCCCACGCCCTCCTCGGTGCCGAGCCAGCCCACCGCCTCCCGGCGGGTCAGCGGCCCCACCTCGATCCGGGCAAGACAGCGGCCGGGCCGGACCACGGCGGGGTGCAGGCGCTCCAGGTCCTCGTTGGTCGTCACGCCCACCAGGACATTGCGGCCCTGGCCCAGCAGGCCGTCGGTGAGATTCAGCAGACGGGACAGGGCCTGGCCCGCCGTGTGCTTCGCCTCGCCGCGGATCAGCTCGTCGCAGTCCTCCAGGAGCAGGAGCCGCCAGCGGCCCTTGCCCGTCGAGTCCTCCTCGCCGATCGCGATGTCCATCAGGTAGCCGACGTCGCTGAACAGCCGCTCCGGGTCCAGGACGCAGTCCACCTGGCACCAGTCCCGCCAGGAGCGGGCCAGCGTGCGCAGGGCGGAGGTCTTGCCGGTGCCGGGCGGGCCGTGGAGCAGGAGCAGACGGCCCGCGATGTCCTCCGGGGTCGTCTTCATCAGGGTGTCCATCGCGTCCGCGACCGGTGCCGTGTAGTTGTCCCGGACCTCGTCCCAGGTGCCCGCGGAGATCTGCCGGGTCGTGCGATGCGGGCCGCGCCTGGGGGAGACGTACCAGAAGCCCATCGTCACGTTCTCCGGCTGGGGCTGGGGCTCGTCCGCCGCGCCGTCGGTGGCCTGGTCGAGGATCCTCTTTGCCAGCTCGGCGTCGGTGGCGGTGACGGTGACGTCTGCGCCGCGGTTCCAGCGGGAGACCAGCAGGGTCCAGCCGTCCCCCTCGGCGAGCGTCGCGCTGCGGTCGTCGTCGCGGGCGACGCGCAGCACCCGGGCACCCGCCGGCAGGAGCGTGGCCCCGGTGCGGACCCGGTCGATGTTGGCCGCGTGGGAGTACGGCTGCTCGCCCGTCGCGAAGCGGCCGAGGAACAGCGCGTCGACGACGTCGGACGGTGAGTCGCTGTCGTCGACGTTGAGCCGGATCGGCAGAGCGTCGTGTGGGTTCGCAGACATGCCGCCCATGATCCGGCACCGGACCCCCACCCGCACCCGGTTTCCGTGCCGCGCCGGTTGTGTCGCGGCCGTCCCGCGTTTCCGCTCCGTCCTCCACCCCCTGTTACGTAGCTGTGCATCTCCGACATCTGCCCGCACCGGCGTGTTCGCGGATACCGTTGCCCTCAATGGGACGTCATGGGTGGAATTCGGGGGCACTGCGGTGGCGGCTCACCGCTCTGCTCGGTGTGGGCGCGGTGGCTCTGGCGCTGGTGGTGACACTCCTCAACACGCTTCCGGGCAGCGGCGCGGGCACCGACGGCACCTCGCGCAACGGCGACAAGGTGCACGGCACTCCGACGACCACGCCGGACGCGGAGACCCCGGAGGTGGGCTGGGGGTTCACCCACGCCCAGTTCAGCGCCGACGAGGGCAGCTCCGCCGCCACCGAGCGCGTCGAGGGACTGCTGGCCGACGCCGGCGGAGTCCCGCAGAACCAGCACATCATGGGCTGGGGCGCCGACAACCCCGAGCCGGTCAAGGGGCGTTACGACTTCGAGGACCTGGACCGGCGCATCGACTTCATCCGCGCCTCCGGCTCCACACCGATCGTGACCCTGTGCTGCGCTCCGGACTGGATGAAGGGCGGCGAGGCGGGCGTCGGCAACACCGACTGGAGCAAGGCGGCACTGGAGACCGCGCCGGATCCCGCGCACTTCAAGGACTACGCCGCGCTCGCCGCGACCGTCGCCAAGCGCTACCCGGACGTACGTCACTTCATCGTCTGGAACGAGTTCAAGGGCTTCTGGAACGACACGAAGGCCCGCTGGGACTACGAGGGGTACACCCGGCTCTACAACCTGGTCTACAAGGCGCTGAAGAAGGTCGACCCCAAGATCATGGTGGGCGGACCGTATCTGGTCATGGACAGCGTCGACCCGCGCTCCGAGGACGCCTCCGCCACCCTCAAGGGCGCCTGGGGAGCGATGGACCAGCGGATCCTCGACGCCTTCGACTACTGGAACAGGAACAAGGCCGGCGCCGACTTCGTGGTCGTGGACGGCTCCAGCTACACCAACGACGACGAGCTGCTGCCGAACGAGTTCGCGGCCACCGACAAGTTCACCGCGGTGAGCCGGTGGGTGCGGCAGCAGACCGGGAACCTGCCGCTGTGGTGGGCCGAGTACTACGTCGAGCCCGCCGACAGCCGGGACGAGCGCGAGGGCTGGTCCGAGAACCGCCGGGCCGCGGTGCAGGCCGCCGGAATGATCGCGCTGGCCAAGGGCGGCACCACGTCCGCCCTCTACTGGAACCCGGAGAACGAGAAGGGCACGGACTGCGCGGGCTGTCTCTGGACACCGACCAGCGGCAGCGGCGGCGGTCGAAAGCTGCCGATGTTCGACCTCGTCGACCGGTTCGGCAAGGCCTTCCCGCCGGGGAGCGCCTACGAGAACGTCTCCGTCGCCGCCGACGACGTGCCCAACGTCCGGGTCCTGGCCACCGACAGGACGGTGCTGGTGGTCAACACCCTGAACCGGAAGATCAGCGCACAGATCGACGGGAAGCGGTTCGACATGCAGGCCTACGAGGTCAAGTGGCTCACCCGCTGAGCCACTTGACCTCCGAAGGACCTCCGAAGGGCGTCACTTCATCGTCAGGAACCGCTGCACCAGCGCCGCCAGGAACACCGCGAGCAGCGGCAGCGAGAACCAGAAGCTGCTCTGCAGCCACCGCAGCTGCCGCACCCCCGGCCGCACCGCGACCCGCACCACCTCACGCGCCGAGAGCAGCAGGATCAGCGCCAGCGCCGCCAGCGCCCCCACCACCGACCAGGGCGTCCACGTCACCTGCGGCCCGATCGGCCCGGGATCGGCCTTCGCGACCTTCCCCGCGGGCTGGTCCCGCAGGGCGTACATGGTCACGTCGTCGTTGGTGAGGACCCGCCTGAGCTCCTTGCGGCTGTCGAGGTTGTCGAGCAGCCTCGGCTCCCACGTCCTCGAATAGCCCACGTCCAGACGCAGATACGTGACCTGGCTGACGTTGACCATCAGATACGAGTTCGGGCCCGCGTCCTTCAGCGACTTCACCAGCCCGGACACCAGCACCGGGTCGGTCGGCGCCGGCGTCGGCACGTAGGACACCTTCTCCATGTCCTTCGTGCCCCACGGCATCGCCGGCGTCACGTTGTTCAGCGTGTCGTTGGACAGCCACAGCACCCGGACCGTCGGATCGTCGTGCGCGTAGACGTAGTCCATGGCGGCGACCTCGCCGGGCTGGATCCGCTCGAACGGCTCGTTGCCCCAACGGGCGACCAGGAAGCCGCCGACGAGCAGCAGACCCGCCATCAGCGCGGCCACCGGGGCGAGGCTGACCCGGTCCCTCTCGCGTTCCTTCGCGGTGACGCCGGTGCGCGGGAAGAGCGCCAGCGCGGCGAGCAGTCCGGCACCCGGCAGGGCGAACATGAACACCCGCAGGGCCATCTCGCCGCCGTACGACTGCATGCCGAAGCCGAGGAACGGCACGAAGGTGAGGACGAGCAGCACGGCTTCCCGGTACTTGTGGTCGCGCCGCCGCCACCAGCCATAACAGGCCAGGGCCATGACCCCGCCCGCCAGCAGCACGCGGACGTACAGGACCAGCTTGTGGGTCGAACTGCCGCCCTCGATACGGCCGGAGACCGACGAGGATACGTTGCCGCCGACGCCGCCGACCCCGCCGAACAGGTCGTCGAAGTGACCCGACCAGTACGGCTCGGCCATCCAGCCGATCCAGGCGGCCACCATGACGGCGAACAGGACGGGCAGACCGCGCAGTTCGCTGCGGCCGCACAGGACGAGCGCTGCCAGCACGCCGAGCATCACGAACGGGGTGAGCTGGTGGGCGGGCACGCTCGCCGCGAACAGACCGATCAACACCGCGAGCAGGACGGCCCGTTGGCGGCGGTTCGTGGGTTCGACCTCGGCCTCGCCGGGCCGCCGCTTCGTCCAGATCACGCGCGGGGCGCGGAACCAGACGAGCAGGACCGCCACGAACACCAGATACAGCAGATAGGTGAAGCCCTGCGGGGAGAAGTAGTCCTGGCCGACCCAGCCGCTGAGCACGAAGATCCAGATGCCGGTCCACTTGGCCCGCCAGCTCGCCCGCATGTGCCGTACGAGCAGGAACATCGGTACCAGGTAGAGCAGTTGGATCGCCGTCGGCCACCAGCGGATGACCTCGGTGAAGTCCGTGACCCCGCAGGCCCGCGCGACGAACGCGGCCGCCGCGAAGAAGCCCGGCCAGCTCCAGCGGGCGTCCAGGTCGGGCACCGCGGAGCCGGTCCGGTCGATGTAGTCGATGAACCCGAGGTGCTGCCAGGCCGTCGCGAACCGCGGCTCGGCCTCGATCACCGCCGGCAGCGCGTGCAGCGAGAACACGGTCGCCACCAGCGTGACCAGCAGCAGCGCCTTGTGTTCACGGCCCAGCCAGAGCAGCGAGGCGAAGACCACGACCAGAAGCGCCGCGCCGACCAGCGTGGGCATCGGCAGGATCGAGATCAGCCCGAGGCCGCCCATGCGGTCCAGGTCGGCCTCGCCCAGGCCGAGGGCCGGCACCCAGTACAGGAGCAGCGCGACGGCCAGCAGACAGCCGAGGAACACACCGAGCCAGGTGGGCTGCAGCCGCTCCCGCCAGGACAGGGGCCCCGGCGGCTCCGCGGGCTGTGTCGCCTCCTCCGGTACGGCGGACTCTTCCGGTACGTCGACCTCCTTGCCCGCGTCGAACGCCACCTCGAACGGCGCGTCCACCTCCGCCGCCTCGGACGGGCCGAGGGAGGAGTCGGAGCCCGGCTCACGCTCCTGGACCGGCAGCCCCAGATCGGACGGCTTCTGCAGTGCCCACGTCGGCCGGTCGCGCGTCACACCCGGCACGGGCGTGCCCGTGGGCGGGGTGCCGGGACCCGGGCGTACGTCGGGACGGCGTTCCTGGTGGTCGAAGTCGACGTGGATGCCCAGCGCGAGGGTGTCCTGGTCCAGCGCCCAGCCGGGGCGGCGGATGCGGCCGGCGGCCGGTACCTCACGCGCCCCCAGGTCGGCGAGGTCGCCGTCGGGAGCCGCGCTCGCGGGGACCTCGGCGGCCGGTGCGTGGCGGATCGTCCGGTACAGCTTGGGCGCGGCGAGCGCGACGATCACCGCGAGCGAGGAGATCTCGGCGACGCCCGCTCCGGTCAGCCCCATGCGGGGCAGGAGCAGCAGGGTGAGGCCGAGCACCATGGCACACAACAGGCCCTGCAGCCAGGCGAGTCCGGAGGTGCGGCTCTGCGCCCGCAGCACCGCGAAGTACGTCTCCATGACGACCCGGAGCACCGCGCCGACGGCGAACCAGCGCAGCAGCGGGGTGGCCGCGTCCGCGTAGCCCGCTCCGAACACACCGAGGATCCAGGGCGCCCCGAAGAACAGGATGCCGGCCACCGGCAGCATGATCCGTGCCATCCGCTTCAGCGCGGCACGGGTGTTGGCGGCCAGCCGTGACGGGTCGTGCGAGCCCTCGACGGTCAGCGAGGCGCCCATGTTGATGGCGAGCAGGTTGCAGGTGCCGCCGATCGTCGTGGTGATGTAGAAGTACGCGTTGTCCTGGGAGCTGACCTGCGAGGCCACGATCACCGGGACCAGATACACCACGGCGAGCGAGAACAGCGAGCCGGTGTAGTCGCCCGCGAGGAAACGCCCGATCTCCCTGAGGGAGGGCGGCTTCGCGTGGTCCTCGGTGGCCTTCACATGGCGCGGCGCCAGACGCCGGAACACCATCCAGCCCAGCGGCAGCACCGAGACGGCGATCGCCGCGACCCACGACACGAAGACACCGGCCGTCGGGATCGCCACCGCGAACGCGACCAGGAGTCCCAGCTTCACCGCGGAGAACACGGTGTTGCCGACCGGCACCCACAGCGCGCTGCGCAGCCCGGTCAGCACGCCGTCCTGGAGGGTGAGCACGTTCCAGGCGATGACGGCGGCGATGAAGCCGAGGCCGTTCGCCGTGCCGTGCAGGAAGCGGTACGACGGCCCCCACATGTCCAGGGTGAGCAGGAAGACGGCCGCGGCGACCGCCACGATCACCGAACTGCCCGCGTAGGTACGGGCGATGAGGCGCCCGGTGGCCCGGCCCGCGACCGGTATGAAGCGGGCCAGCGCCCCGGTCAGGGTCACCGCGGTCAGTCCCGCGAGGAGTTTCATCGCGGCGATCGCGGCGGAGCCCTGGCCGACCGCCGACTCGGAGTAGTAGCGGGCGGCCGCCAGCCAGAAGCCGAGGCCCAGCACGGCGGAGATGCCGGTGTTGAGCATCAGGGCGTAGGCGTTGCGGAACAGCTGGTTGCCGCCCGCGGCGCCGCTGCCGAGGCCGGGCAGCCGAAGACGGCGCCCCGACTGCTCGGGCGCCTTCGCCGCGGTCGACTCGGGCTCGGTCGTGGTCGTCGTGTCAGACACGGGAACGGGAGACCTTCCGGCGGACCTGTCGTGCTCTTCGGACCAACGCGTACCCCTTGGTGAGGGCACGGTCCCTGGCGAAGTCCCGGGCGATCGCACGGCCCTGGACGAGCCGCTCGAACTCCTCGGCCGTGGTGCCGCGGCGCACGGTGAGACGGGTGAGCGCATAAGGCCCCTGGCTCCGGCGCGCCAGGCCGTTGTTCACGGCGAGCGCCTGGCCGTACCCCGTCTCGCGTACCGCCTCGCGCACCCGGCGGCTGGAGTAGCCGTACGGGTAGGCGAGCGAGGCGGGCGCGGTGCCGAGTTCGTCGGTGACGATCTCCCTGGAGTGGATCAGCTCGTGGCGCAGCGCGCTGTCGTCGAGCTGGTCGAGCTGCGGGTGCGTGTGGGTGTGGCCGCCGATCTCGACGCCCGCCGCGGCGAGTTCGCGGACCTGGTCCCAGTCCAGCATGGTGTCCAGGCCGCCGCCGGTGTCGTACGCACCCCGGATCCAGCCGGTGGAGACGAACACCGTGGCCGTGAAGCCGTGCTTGGCGAGCACGGGCAGGGCGTGGCGGTGGACGCCTTCGTAGCCGTCGTCGAAGGTGATCAGGACGGGCCGCTCGGGCAGTGGCCGGCCGTCGCGCCAACGGGCCGCGAGATCCGCCGTCCCGACCGGGGTGAGGCTCAACTCGCCGATGATCTCCATCTGTCGGGCGAAGCCCTCCGGGGAGACCGACAGCACGCGGGTGGCGTCGTTCGGGTCGGTGGCGACCGCGTGGTACATGAGGATCGGTACGGGCGGCTCAGCCATCTCTCTCCCCCTGAAGCTCCTCCTGTATCTCCGCGACCGTGAACGTGGCACCGCCCCGCCGCGCCCGGACGGTGCCGACCACGTACCCGCCGGCCGCCGTGAGCACCCCGGCGACGATCGCGCCCGCCCGCCCCGCGCCACCCGGCCGGGACAGCGCTGCGTCCCGCAGCCCGCGCACCACCCCGGCCGGCAGCACCCGGGTGGCGTACCGGCGCTCGGACTCAAGTCCCTTGTCAGCGCCGACACTTCGGGCCACGAGCGCCTTCGACAGACCCTCCGCGTACGCGCGCGTGCGGAAGTACCCGAAGTGCTCGCGCGCCTCGGGCACCCGGTGGTGAATCACCGCCCGGTCGTCGATCAGCAGGACCGCGTCCGGTCTGGCCCGGCTCAGCCGGATGCACAGCTCCGTCTCCTCGCAGCCCAGCGGGCGTTTGTCGCCGTCCCGTCCGATGCCGGTGGCGAAGCCGCCCGCGGCGTCGAAGGCGCTGCGGCGGAAGGAGGCGTTGCCGCCCAGGACGTTGCGCACCCGGACCAGGCCGGACGGGATGCCCTTGTAGGTGCAGCCGACGACCCAGTCGAACTCCTCGGGGAACCAGGCGGGCCGGCGCCCCGACGCCCAGATCGGCATCGTACGGCCGCCGACGGCCATGACCCGCGGGTCCGCGTACCCGGAGGCGAAGTGGCGCAGCCAGTCCCGCTCGGCGACGGCGTCGTCGTCCAGGAAGGCGATCACCTCGCCGCGCGCTGCGGCGATTCCCGTGTTGCGGCCCGCGGACAGGCCGCGGGGGCCCGCGTTGGCGAACACGCGGACCTCCTCAACTTCCTTGTATTCCTTGGTCAGTCGGTCCAGAAGGACCGGATTGTGGTCGACGACCAGCAGTGTCTCCAGGGCCGGGTACGACTGCGTACGCACCGAGGCGACCGCCGCGAGGATGTCCTCCCAGCGGTCCTCGGTGTACACGCAGATCACGACGGAGATGTCGGGATCGCTCAAGACACCTCTCCCCGGCGCGAGTCGAGCATCGGCGAGTGATGGGCGCGGCGGCGCAGCGCACGCCGGTTCGACCGCTCCCCGAGGATCACCTTGAGCACCCGGAACCCGTCCCGGACGGCCCGCAGATTGCTCGCGCCGTGGATGCGGAGGTACTCGTAGCTCGGGATCTCCTGCACCTTGAGCCCCGCCTTGACCACCCGGATGTTCATCAGGGTCTCCACCTCGAAGCCCGTGCAGTCGAGGTCGATCTTGTCGAGGCAGTGCCGCCAGAAGGCGTTGTACCCGTAGCAGAGATCCGTGTAGCGGGCGCCGAACTTGCGGTTGACGATGGTGCACAGCGCCCAGTTGCCGAGTTTGCGGATGAAGGTCATGTCGTCGGTGCCGCCGCCGTTGGCGAAGCGGGACCCCTTGGCGAAGTCCGCGCCCGAGACCAGGGCGGACACATAGGAGACGATCTCGTTGCCGTCGGCCGAGCCGTCCGCGTCGATCATGACGACGATGTCACCGGTGCAGGCGTCGAACCCGGTGATCAGGGCGTCCCCCTTGCCCTTGCCGTGCTGCTTCACGACCTTCACCTCGGGCCACAGTCCGCGGGCCACCTCGACGGTGTCGTCCGTGGAGTTGCCGTCCACCAGAACCACTTCGTGGATCCAGTCGGGCAGGGTCTTGAAGACGTACGGAAGGTTCTCCGCCTCGTTCATGGCGGGTATGACGACACTCACCGGTGGCGTGATGGCCAGGTGAGTGGAGATGGGCCGGTACTGGCTGGCTGTCGGCACATCCTGGCCCGCAGTCGCCGGGCGCAGAACTGAACTCATGAGTCTGGTTCCCTCTCGTCCGGTGGACCGCCCGCCCCTGGGCGGTCCGGCTTGTTGCTCCGGTTCGAAAGGGGGGTTCTCACTCACGGCATGCCGGAAGGAATCTCCGTACCTGCCGGGTGAGCTGGCAAAGCTGGCCGACCGCCGTCGTGCTGTGCTTGTTCAGAGAAACGACAGCCGGTCGCGCGGCACGACTCGGTCACCGGTGCGGTCACCGAGCACGGCACCCCCCTACCGCGCCCCGCGCCCCCGTCGCGGTCCTTGAGCCCTCCCCTAGAGCCGCTCGATGACGGGACGGTGCGGGTGTGATGTATGACGGTATTGACGATTGAGCCCGTATGGCAAGACCTGGGAAGAGGCCTCACGTTTTTGTTGGTTTGACCGTTACAGACGTACCGGAGCGGATCTTTCCCATTTTCTTCAGTAGCCTGTCGGCGGGTTCGAACAGCTCCGGCCGTGCCACCACGGCGTTGCGCAGTGCCCGCGCCGGAGCCCGGCGGACGCGGTGTCCGACCGCGACCGGGTGCCGACGGGTCACCCACCCCTCCGACACGGTCAGTTCCCGTGTCTTCAGGGAGTCCTTGTACTCCTTCTGACCCCGGCCCAGATCGAGGTACGCGATGCCGTCGGCGGCGGCCGCCTCGGCCATGCGCAGATGCAGGATCAGGCCCGGGGAGTACTTCGCGTACTGCGGGTCGTACGCCGGGAACCAGCACGCGAGGACGCGCTCGGTACGCAGCCCGAAGTGGGCGGCCACCGGCTTCCCGTCGGCGTACAGCACCGACAGGATCCCCGCGAACGGCTCGGACCGGGTGTGGAACAACTGCTCCACCAGCCGGGCGATCCACTCGTGCGCGAAGCGGTCGCTGCGGCCGGTCCTGCGGTACTGGGCGGACTTCCAGCCCATCAGGACGCGCAGGGCGGCCGGGTCGCGTTCGTCGTGGACGTAGCGCAGCTCGCTCGCCGTGCGGGCCAGCCGGCGTTCCTTGGCGAGTGTGGTGCGGGTGAACTTCGGTGCGCGTTCCCGCAGTCCGGCCAGATACGTCTCGTAGCCCTGGTCGACGTCCATGACCGGAGAGGGGAACCTGCCGGAGGCCTCCGTCTCGAACGGCCCCTGACCCTCCACCAGATGGTCGAACTCCCAGACGGCGAGCCCGCAGGCGTACAGCAACTCCCGGGCGTCCCAGGTGAATCCGGGCCGGTGCACCAGTCCCTGGGCGTCCGAGATGCCGAGGCCCACGGCCCGGCCGACACCGGCGGCGGTTCTCTGGAACGGCAAGAACGCGGCGGGCTCGCCCCGCTCCCGTAAGACGGCGATCCGCACACCCCGCCTGCACCGGCCCACCGCGAGCGCGAACTCGGGGGACAGGAACGGATTCGCGAGCCCTGGCGAGCCCTGCAGATGGGCCTTGGACTGCATGGCGCTCCACGCCGCCCGGTCGGCGGCGCTCAGCTCACCGGGGCGGTACACGCTGATGTCCACGTCAGCCGTCCTGATCCTTCGCCGTACGGCGCCGCAGCATCAGCACCAGCAGCAGGATGAGGGCACTGATCACGGCCATCGCCAGGACGCCGCCGCGCGTCGACCAGCGGTGCGTGGCCAGCATGCCCTGCGCCACCAGCATGTTGAGGACGACCGAGCCGGCCAGCGAAGCGAGCAACCGGGCGAACGGATCGAAGCCGCGCAGTGCGGCGGCGATGCCGAAGGCCGGTGCCACGAGCAGGAAGAAGAGCGTCAGCGGGGCGCGCAGCGGTGAGTCGGACCCGGTGAGCGCGAGCAGCGCCCCGAATCCCCCCAAGGCGGTCGCGGCGCCCGCGAGCAATGGCGTCAGGTCTCTGCCCGACGCCTTCGAGGACGTTCCGATACGTGTCGTCTGCATGGGCGACGTTTCCCCCCAGAAAGCGCCGGATGCCGGGCTTAAATGTCGCGCAGTGCCGAGGGAGCCGTCAAGGGCGCGCCGCGCCAAGGTCCATGGCGACGGCACCGATTTTGGCATGGACACTTCCCGTCGGTGCGTGTCGTTGCTACGACGGATACGGCAGAGATCCTGCTAAAGGGAGGTTCCATGAGACGTTCCCGATTTGCCGCGTACGTCGGCTCGCTCCTCCTCGCCCTCGCCGCAGTCCTCACCGGGACAGGCACCGCCCACGCCGCCGAAGGCCCCTATGTGGCCCTGGGCGACTCCTATTCCTCGGGTGTCGGCGCGGGCAGCTACATCAGTTCAAGCGGCGACTGCAAGCGCAGCACGAAGGCCTACCCCTACCTCTGGGCGGCCGCCAACTCACCCTCGTCCTTCACTTTCACGGCTTGCTCGGGCGCCCGAACGGGTGATGTTCTGGCGAGTCAGCTGACCCCGCTCACCTCCGCCACCGCCCTGGTCTCGATCACCATCGGCGGTAACGACGCCGGCTTCGCCGACGTCATGACGACCTGTGTGCTCCAGTCCGACAGCTCCTGCCTCTCCCGGATCAGCACGGCGAAGGCGTACGTCGACTCGACGCTCCCGGGCCAACTGGACAACGTCTACTCGGCGATCAGCAGCAGGGCCCCGAACGCCCATGTGGTCGTCCTCGGCTACCCCCGCTTCTACCAGCTCGGCGCCACCTGCCTCGGCCTCTCCGACACCAAGCGGAAGGCGATCAACGACGCCGCCGACTACCTCGACACCGCGATCGCCAAGCGGGCCGCGAACCACGGCTTCGCCTGGGGAGACGTCCGCCCCACCTTCACCGGCCACGAACTCTGCTCCGGCAGCGCCTGGCTGCACAGCCTCAACCTGCTCAACATCGGCGAGTCCTACCACCCGACGGCGGCCGGCCAGTCCGGCGGCTACCTCCCCGTCCTGAACAGCGCGGCCTGATCACCCCTCACGGGGACTCGGTGGGGGAGGCCTCGTCCGTGCCGGACGGGGTCTCCGTCACGCAGGTCAGGGTGAACGGGACCGAGTTGGACGTCTTCTCGACGGGGTCGCGGACCTCCACGCTGATGGTGTCCTCGAAGGTCCCGCTGTCGTCCTCGGTGGTGACGAACCGCCTGTCCTCCTGCGTCCTGCCGCCACCGGCCGGGAACGTGAGCGTCTTCCAACTGCCGTTCACCGAGCCGTTCTTCGACACCCAGCGGTAGGTCACCGTCGCCGGGAGCCGGCCGACCGTCAAGGTGGCCGTGAAGCTGGGCGCCGCCGACTTGTCCGGCGGACAGCTGCCCGTGTAGTCGGTGTTCGAACCGGACAGCGAGACGTTCACCGACTGCGGCGGGGGCGCGCTCGTGGTGCTCTCGCTCCGGCTCGGGGACGCGGACGGGGAGTCGCTGGGCTCGTCCGTCTTGGTCTGCGCGGGTGAACTCACCGCCGGATCGGTGTCCTTGGCGGTCTGCCCGTCCTCGTCGCCGTTGTCCCGGTTCAGCAGCCCGTACGTCAGCCCCGCGATCGCCAGGGCGAGGACCAACAACCCCGCGACCAGGACGCCGGCAGCGCGGCGATTGCGCTCCGGGGGCCCGGAGGGTGCGACGGGGGTGGAGGCCGGCGTGGGCGCGGAACGGTACGGGGCCGTCGGCGGCTCCTGCGGGAAGGGCGCCGCCATGGTCGGTGCGTACGGCGACCCCTGCACGGCGTCCGCGCGGGGCGTACCGCCCGCCCCGATGATCCGCAGCTCCTGCTCGGCCCGGTCGGCCGGCAGACGCTGTGCCGGATCCTTGCGCAGCAGCCCCTCGATCACCGGGGTGAGCGGGCCGGCCCGGTAGGGCGGCGGCAGCTCCTCGTCCACGATCGCCCGCAGGGTGCTGAGGGGGGTGTTCTGCCGGAAGGGGGAGTTGCCCTCGACGGCGGCGTACAGCAGCACGCCCAGCGACCACAGGTCGGACTCCGGACCCGGGGTGCGGCCCAGCGCCCGCTCCGGGGCGAGGAACTCGGGCGAGCCGATGACCTCGCCGGTCATCGTCAGCGCCGAACTGCCCTCGACCTGGGCGATGCCGAAGTCGGTGAGCACCGCGCGGCCGTCGTTCGACAGCAGCACGTTGGCGGGCTTCACATCGCGGTGCAGCACCCCGGCCTCGTGCGCGGCCCGCAGCGCGGAGAGCACCTCGGCGCCGATGTGCGCCGTCCGCTGCGGGCTGAGGGGGCCCTCCGCGTCCAGGAGCTCGGCGAGCGAGATGCCGCGCACCAGCTCCATGACGATCCACGGGCGGCCGTCCTGGGTGGCCACGTCGTACACCGTCACCACGTTGCGGTTGGCGACCCGCGCCGCCGCCCACGCCTCGCGCTCGAGGCGGGCGTACAGCCGCTCGACCTCGGACGTCGCCAGTCCGTGCGGCGCGCGCACCTCCTTGACGGCGACCTCGCGGTGCAGCACCTCGTCACGGGCCCGCCACACGGTTCCCATGCCGCCCTCGCCGAGCGGGGACAGCAGTCGGTAGCGGCCCGCGATCAGCCGTTCACTGCCCGGTTCTTCGGACACGGGCATCCCCCATTCGCATCCGGGCGAAATCTCCACTCCGCGTGATGTTGCACGTGAATTCTGTACAAAAGTAGCTCAGCCGAGTGCGGATGCCGCCCCCTTGAGCACCAATCCTGCCCCGAGAGCCACCACGACGAACGCCGACATCAGGGGCGCGGTCCTGCGCACCAGGGCGGTCATCGGGCTGGCGGCCAGGCGGGGGCGCCTGTCCAGCAGCCGTGTGACTCCACTGCCCAGCCTGACGACGGCGAATCCGGCCGCGGTCAGGGTCAGGGCCAGTCCGACGCCGTACGCCACGACCAGCAGCAGACCGAACCAGGCCTGCCCGAGCGCGGCGGCACCGACGAGCACGACGACGGCGGAGGGGCTGGGCACGAGACCACCGGCGAAGCCGAGAAGGATCGTGCCGCGGAGAGTGGGGGCGACGGCGTGGGTGTGGGTGAAGCCGCCGTGCGAGTGTTCGACGGTGTGGGGATGCGGGTGCGGGTGGTCGTGAGTGTGCCCGTGCCCGTGCGGGTGGTCGTGGGTGTTAGCGGGTGCGTGTGCGTGCGTCCCGGGCTGGGCCCCTGTCGTGGCCGGGAGCGTCTCCGTGTGGGCGGCGACCAGGACCAGGGAGCGCTCTTCGGGCTCCCCGGCGTCGGGCGAGTGGTCGTGACCGTGCCCGTGCCCGTTCGGGTGGTCCTGGGTGTGGCCGGGTGCGTGCGCGTGTGTCCGGGGCTTGGCCTCTGCCGTCGCCGGGACGGTCTCCGCGTGGGCGGCGACCAGGACCAGTGAGCGCTCCTCGGGCTCCCCGGCGTCGTGCGTGTGGGGGTGGTCGTGAGTGTGCCCGTGCTGGTGAGCGCGGGTGCGCAGGGCCCGGCGCAGGAGGGTGACGCCCGCCGTGGTCACCAGCACTCCGCTCGCGATGCCCAGCCACGCGATCACCGAGGGGGCCGCCGCCGAGCCGGCCGTGACGAGGAGGCCCAGCGCGACCACGCCCAGGGTGTGGGTGACGGTCACGGAGGCGGCCAGCGGCAGGACGTCCTTCATCCGGGCCTTGCCACCGCGAGCTGCCGCCACCGCGGCCATCAGGGTCTTGCCGTGCCCCGGGGCCAGCGCGTGCATCGCCCCGAGGACGACCGCGATGAGCAGGGCGAGCGCCGCGAAGCCGAGGGTGAGGTCGTGCCGGGCGACCAGGGAGTCCAGGGCGCGGGTCCAGCGGTCGGCGCCGCGGGGCAGCACGGAGGCGGCGGGGGCGTTCGACCGCTCTTCGGTGAGGGCGGGGCCGCCGGGCCGCACGCGCAGCGAGGCGGTCACGGTGTCGGCGGGGGAGGAGAGCAACTGCTGCGGGTACGTGGTCAGTTCGTCCGAGACCGACTTCGTGGGCACGTCCGACCGGGTGAGCGTCGTCCGGTCGCCGCGCGCGGTGATCTCCCGCCAGCCGGGACCGGAGTCGGTGCCCGCGCTGTGGAAGCCGAGGGCGACGGTGGCGTCCTCGGGCAGCGGGGCGGTCAGCCGGCACTCCACGCGGAGGGTGTCGAGCCCGGCCTGACCGGGACGCACGCGCGCGTGGCTGGTCTTCACGGTCAGGGCGACCGTACGGCCGTCGACGGTGACCTTGGCGCCCTCCGCCGCCTTCTGGCAGCGCTGGGCGGCCCACTCGGTCATGCCGAGCTTCTCGATGTCCGGCTTGGCCTGGGTGGCCGGGATCTCGGCGAGATCCTCGACGTGGTCGACGCGGAGTACGCCGGGGCCGGCGACGAGACCGTCGTACCGATTGACGGTGAAGTTGCCGAGGGGGTGGGCGCTCGCGCTGCTGGAAGGGAGCAGCGCGAGCGCACAAGCCGCCGTCAGGACGGCCGTGAGGGACGCGAACAGACGGCGGGGCTTCACTTGGACGCCTCCTTGAGAGCCTTGCGGGCCTCGCGGGCGCCGAGGGGGGAGAAACCGGGGTTGAGCTTCAGGGCGGAGCCGAGATGGCTCCTGCCTTCCTTCCGGTCGCCCGCGGCGAGTTCGACGATGCCGCGGTGGTAGAGGAAGGAGGCGTTGCGGTAGCCGGTGGCGGTGGCCTGCCGGGCGTACGGCAGGGCCTCCTTGTCGCGCCCGTTCACGTGCAGGGCCCAGGCGAGGGCGTCGGCGGTGTGCACGGTGTGCCGGCGCGCCCACTCGGCGCGGGCGGCGCGCAGGGCGGAGGCCTTGTCGCCGTGGTCGGCGGCGGCGAGCGCGGTGTCGAGGTCGGCGTTGACGCCGTTGGCCCGGGCGAGGGCCGTCCAGGCGTCCACGAGCGCGTACTGGTCCTTGGCCTTCGCCGTGTCGCCGTCGGCGCCCCTGTCCTCGTACAACTCGCCGAGTTCGACGAGCGGCTGGGGCAGCGGATACCGGGCTACGAGGGCCTCCATGCCCTTGATCGCCGCCGCGCGGTCCCCGCTCGCCGCCTGGGCACGGGCCCGGCCCTCCAGAGCGGGAAGGTAGGCGTCGTCGGCGGCGAGGGCGCGCGCGTAGTCGGTCAGGGCCGTGTCGTAGTCGCCCTGGTTCCAGGCGAGCTGGCCCAGCGCGCTGGCCACGTAGGCGATGTCGCCCGGAGTGGTCGCGGTGGACAGGGCCTGCGCCAGGACCGTGCGGGCGGTACGGACGTCACCGCGGAGCTCGTGGACGTAGGCGTAGCGGGTGAACACCGGGATGCCCGGCCGTCGTTCGTCCGCGAGGTCGGCGGCCTTCGACGCCTCGTCGTAGCGGCCGAGTTCGACCAGGGCGTCGATCCGGGAGGACAGGGCGCGGTCGTTGTAGGGGTTCTGCTTCAGCGTCTTGTCCGCGTAGGTGAGGGCGTTCTTGAAGTCGTGCCGGGCGGCGGCGAGTGCGGCGAGACCGGTGAGCCCCTGCTCGTTGTCGGCCTTCAACTGCAGTGACTTCTCCAGCGCTTTCTCGGCCTGCGGATACCTTGAGGGGTCACCCTTGGTCCGCGCCTGCTCGACATAGGCGAGACCGAGGGTGGCCCAGCTGCCGAAGTCCTTGGGCTGGCCGCGGAGATGGGCCTGGATCGCCCTGATGCCCGCGTCGAGGTCCCCGCTGGCCATCAGGCCGGGAGAGACGGCCGACGACGAACTGGCGACGGTGGTGGTGCCGCCGTCCCGCAGCGCCCCGAAGGCGATCGACCCACCGGTCAGCGCGACGGCCAACAGAGCCGCGCACCCGGCGAGTTGAGCGGCCCGCCAGCGCCGTCCGGCTTCCGAGACCCGCCGCACGGCGGCGACCTTCTCCTCGGCTGCCTGAGCAGAGGGCTCCACGGTCTCCGACGATCCGTCGTGCTCGTCCTCGGGTGCGCTGTCGGTCGTAGACCCGGACATTGCCCTCTCCTAGTCAGATCGTGATCGTGTGTGCGGCGCGGCCCGCACCGTGGGGGATGAGTACGTGCGGGCCGCGCCAGTAATAGGGGCAGTGGGGCCTAGTAGGCCCGGCGCCGCATCCGGCGCCACCACATCAGCGCGGCCCCGATGAGCGCGATCCCGGCCGCACCCGCGCCCGCGGACCCGGCGATCAGGGACATGTTGTCGCCGGAACCGGAGGCACCTGCCGGGGACAGCGCGTCCCCGAGCTGGTTGCGGACGTCGTTGCCCGAGCTCGTCCCCTTGGCCAGCGGTCCCCGGGAGCCCTCGGTCGGCAGCGCCACGTACGGGAACGACTTCTCGAAGTCCTTGTCGTTCTTGTCGACCGCGTCACCGAGGTCGTTCTTGGACCCGACCAGCTCACCCTCGACCACCTGGAGCGACGCGTCGATCACGTCGTCCGTCAGCCGTCGGCCGTTCGGGAACCCGGCGTTGTCGCCATCAAGCACACCGAGCCGCTTCGGAGAATCGGTGGGCTTGATGGACGTGTTGAGGCGCAGCTCCTCCGCGGGGCGCACGTAGGGCGGCTGGTTCAACCCCTTCACACCCTTGAGGAACACGTCCACGAGGTCGTTGCGGGGCTCCTTCGGGGCGGGGATCTTGTAGATCGCCTCGATGAGCTTCGGCAGTTCGGGGTTGGTCACGTTCTTGAGGAACTGGCCGTCGTCCCACGGCGAGGACGCGTTGAACTTGTCCTTGTCCTTCAGCGGGTTGACGACTTCGTTGACGAGCGGGTTGCCCAGACGAGAGACCTGGGAGTAGTACCCCTGCGCGTTCTTGCGCTGGGTCGTCGACCAGATGCCCACGATCGGCTGGTGCGAGGACTCCGCGATCATGTCCGTCGGGACCTGCAGGGCGATCGAGTTGACGTTGTAGCCCTTGAGCGTGTCGTTGCCGACCTCGGTGAGGTTCCCGCCGTACAGCAGGTCGAAGACGCGCAGGTCGGCGAAGAACGGGTCGTCGGCCTGGCCGGCGAACGACGTCGAGTCGTTGGGAAGCTTGTAGACCGCCTGGTCGCGCAGCTTCTCGTAGTTCGGCATGGAGGCCTTGCCGACGTTCGACGGTGCCACCGGGATGTCGTCGGCGAGCTTCGTCTTGTACTTGACCTTCTGGTTCTTCAGCTGGAACAGCTCGATGTCGTACGTCTGCGTGACGTTCAGGTCGGGGTCGTCGAGGCTCTCGACCGCGCCCGTGTTGTACAGGAACGATTTCTTGTTCTTGATGTGCGTCTTGAAGGTGAAGCGGTACAGCAGATCGCCCTGACCGTCACCGTTGTTGTCGATGTGGAGGTCGTACTGCGCGTCCTCGGCGAACTGGTAGAAGTTCGGGCCGCCGCCGGGCTCCTCGAAGGGGATCCAGTTGGCGACGATCGTCGTCGAGTCGGGCTTGTCGGGGCTGACGAACGCGTAGACGTCCGTGTTGTCGTACTGGGGGTCGCCCGAGATCAGCGGGGCCTCCCGGTGACTGGAGGCGGAGGCCGCCCCCGGTTCCAGCGTGGCCACACCGGCGGCTGCGAGCCCTCCGGCGGCCAGCGCAGCACATACGAGGGTCGCGAGACTCCTGCGTCCCGAGCCACTCCTGGAGATAGGTGTCATGCCGTCCGTCCTCAGTCCAACTTGCCTGACGCCGGTGATTCGGAGTGGTGGGCGGGCCGGATTGGTCGAATCTCAAAACTTCTTTTCTGCTGCTCGACCCGCGTTTTCGGCCTTCTGATCCGTAACCCCCTCCGGAGGTGTGTGCGTTGCGAGTACCTCGTGGGACGGGACGGCCCAAGTGCGGCTTTGCGGGAGGGGGCGGCGAGTTGGAAGCGGACGAGCTTCTGATGCTCGTGGCGGGTGGGGACCAGAGGGCATTCGAGGAGCTCTACGGGCTCGTGGCCGGGCCGGTGTTCGGGCTCGTACGGCGTGTGGTGCGTGATCCGGCGCAGTCGGAGGAGGTGTCGCAGGAAGTGCTGCTCGAATGCTGGCGGTCCGCCGCGCGCTTCGACCCGCGCCGGGGCAGCGCGCTGTCCTGGGTCCTCACCCTCGCGCACCGCCGTGCCGTCGACCGGGTGCGCAGTGCCCGCGCGGCCGGTGAACGCGATCAGCGCGAGGCGCGCCGGTCCCATCACCCCGCCTTCGACCAGGTGACCGAGGAGGTCGAGGCGGGCCTCGAACGCGAGTGGGTGCGCCGGTGCCTGGAGCGTCTGACCGAACTCCAGCGCCAGTCCGTCACCCTCGCCTACTACGACGGCTACACGTACCGTGAAGTGGCCGAGCGGCTCTCTCTGCCGCTGGGAACGGTGAAGACGCGGATGCGTGACGGACTGACCCGCTTGCGGGAGTGCCTGGGAGGTGTGGCGTGAGCCTCTTCCGCCGGGAAGATCTCCATTCCCTCGCGGCCCCGTACGCCCTCGACGCGCTGGAGCCCGCCGAGCGGGCCCGCTTCGAGAGGCACCTCAAGGACTGCGACAGCTGTGCGGCGGAAGTGCGTGCCCTGTCCGAGGACGCGGTACGGCTCGCGTGGTCGGCCGCTGCTCCACCGCCGTTCGCGATGCGCGACCGGGTGCTGGCCGCCGTACGCACCATCCCGCAGGAGCCCGTCGCACGGCCGGAGCCGGCCCGAGCGCGACCGGAGCCGGTGCGGGCGCGCAAGTCGCAGCTGCCACCCCATGTCTGGGGGGCCCAGCCGCCGCCCAGGCAGCGTCGGAGGCGTCCCCTGTTCGTACCGTTCGCGACGGCCACCGCGGCCGCGGCTCTCGTCGTCGCCTCGCTGTTCGCCGTCCAGGCCAACCGGACACAGGACGAACTGGACGCGCAGAAGGCCCAGGCCAGTGAGATCGCCCACGTTCTCCAGGCAGCGGACGCAGCGGCGACCCGGGGGCAGGACGCACAGGGCCGAACGATCGGAGTGATCGCTTCCGCATCGGAGGGGCGCGCGGTCGTCACCCTGAGCGGGTACAGCGCGCCCCCGAGCGGCCGCGTGCGTCAGCTGTGGCTCATGCGCCCCAACGAGCAACCGCGCTCCCTCGGGCTGTTCGCCGCCGACACGCCCTTGGTGGCGACCGGGCTCGACAAGTCCGCGACATCACTCGCTGTGACCGTGGAGCCCGACGGAGGCTCCCCGCAGCCCACTACCCAGCCGGTTGTCCAACTCGCCCTGAAATCGGTCGGATTCGGAGAGTAATCATGGAGGGGTCGTCAACACCCTTACGGGGAAGGTGAATCCTGTGACGCCGATACACGTGTGCCCCGACGGGGCGATAGGGTTACCCTGCCCGGGCCGGGTGGACTCGTACGGGTGGGGAGTGACATGGAACAGATAACAGTGCGCAGGGCGAGGGTCCCTGCGATCACCTGCGGGAGCAGCGCGACCAGTTCGCGCCTCGACCGCCATCTCTCGGTGCTGTCGGGACCAGCCGTCCCGCAGCGAGAGGCGGCCGAGGCGACGTCACTGATGCGTGAGCTGACCGCGCGTGACACCACCAAGCAGGAGCGCAGTGACAGGGGCGCTCGTGTGCGCCGCGTCTCACTGTTCGCGCCCTTGCGCCGACTGCGCCGTACGCTGTTCGGCGGACGCTGAGCCCTTGCCGCCCGGTATCGTGCTGCGATCCTGTCCGTCATCCCCACGGTATGCAGCACGATCCAGGTGAGCCGGCCGAGCGTGGGGTACGCCCCCGGCTCGGTCCCCGTACGCGCAACACCTTTGGCATGCACGCCTCCGAGGTCGGCCCGGGCCCCGGCAGGGCTCGAACTCCCCTCCCGGCAAGAGACGTTCAGGCCTCGCCGTGTGCGTACCGCCGTACGGCAAGCGGCGCGAAGACCGCGAGCAGCACCGCGCACCACAGCAGTGACCCGGCGATCGGATGGGCCACCGGCCAGGCGGCCCCCTCCGGCACCGGGGCGTTCCCGAACAGGTCCCGCAGGGCCGTGGTCACCGCGCTGATCGGGTTCCACTCGGCGAGGGTGCGCAGCAGGCCGGGCAGTCCCTCGGTCGGGATGTAGGCGTTGGACAGCAGCGGCAGGATGAACGTCGCGCCGCCCAGTTGACCGGCGGCCTCCTCGCTGCGGGTGAGCAGGCCGAGGAAGATGCCGATCCAGGTGGTCGCGAACCGGAACAGCAGCAACAGTCCGATGGCGCCCACCGCTTGCAGCGCGGACTTCTCGACGCGCCAGCCCACCGCGAGTCCCACCAGCAGGAACGGCACCATTCCGGCGGCGGTGACCATCACGTCCGCGACCGACTGCCCCAGCGGCACGGCCGCCCGGCTGATCGGCAGGGTGCGCAGCCGGTCCGTCACGCCCCGGTGGACGTCCTGGGCCGCCTGGAACATCCCGGTCATGATTCCGTTCGCCGCCGTCGCCACCAGCAGGCCCGGCACCAGGAAGGACCGGTACTCCTCACCCGGCATCGCCAGCGCGCTGCCGAAGACGTAGCCGAAGAACAGCAGCATGGTGATCGGCATGGTCTGGGTCAGGATCAGCAGGCCCGGACTGTTCCGGATCCGCTGCAGCTGACGGCCCAGCATCGCGGTGCCGTCGTGGGCCAACATGCTCATGCCGCAACCTCCTCGGTGAGTCGCAGGAAGACGTCGTCGAGGGTCGGCGGCCGGATGCTCGCGTCGAGCAACGGCACGCCTGCCGCGTCCAGTTCACGCACCAGCCGGGGCAGCGTGAGCGTGGTGTCCCGGGTGACCGCGCCGACCGAGTTGCGTTCGTGGTCGAACGACGGCTCCCCGCCGGTGAGTTGGTCGAGCACCCCGGCCGCCTTCACCAGGACGTCCGCGTCCGCGACGACGATCTCGACGTGCGCCCCGATCAACGCCTTGAGCTGGGACGGCGAACCCGTGTGCGCGACCCGCCCCTTGTCCACCAGGACGATGTCGTGGGCGAGTTGGTCGGCCTCCTCCAGGTACTGCGTGGTCAGCAGCACCGTCGTGCCGTCCGCCGTGAGCTCGCGCACGGCGTCCCGGATGAAGTTGCGGCCGGCCGGATCGAGGCCGGTCGTCGGCTCGTCGAGGAACAGGATCTCCGGGCGGCGGATCAGGCTCGCCGCCAGATCCAGACGGCGGCGCATGCCCCCCGAGTAGGTGGACGCGGCCCGGTCGGCGGACTCGGTCAGCCCGAAGCGGTCGAGCAGCTCGGCGGCCCGCTCGGCCGGCCCCCGCACCCGGTGCAGCCGGGCGAACAGCCGGAGGTTCTGCCGCCCGGTGAGGTCCCCGTCGACCGAGGCGTACTGCCCGGTGACGGCGATGGCGCGCCGCACCGCCTCCGGTTCCCGGACCAGGTCGTGTCCGGCGACCCGCGCGGAGCCGGCGTCCGGCCGCAGCAGCGTGGCCAGCAGCCGTACGGCCGTGGTCTTGCCCGCGCCGTTGCTGCCGAGGATGCCGCAGACCGTGCCCGGGGCGACCGCGAGATCGAGACCGCGCAGGGCGTGGACCTCCTCGAACCGCTTCTCCAGACCTTCACTAAGTACAGCGTACGTAGAAGTCATGGCGCGACCATAGCGCACTACGTACGGTGTACGTAACTAGGATGGTGGCCGAGGTGATGATCGATGGCGGGCCGAGCGGCCGTACCCGAAGTGATCTGGGCGCGTCCTGAGCGGACGGGGCGTGGGCCGAAACCCGCGTTCACCAGGGCGGACATCGCCGCGGCGGCGGTGCGGCTCGCGGATGCCGGGGGTCTGGACGCGGTGTCCATGCGGCATGTCGCGGCCGAACTGGGCTGCGGGACGATGTCCCTGTACAACTACGTCCCCCGCAAGGAGGACCTGTACGAGCTGATGGTGGACGCGGTCAGCGGGGAGCACGAGCTGTTCGAGCCGACCGGTGACTGGCGGGCCGACATGCTCCGCAACGCGCGCCAGACCAAGGCGCTCATGCACCGGCACGCCTGGATGGTGCGGCTGATGTCAGGGGTGTACGGCTTCAGCCCCAATGCCCTGCGCTACCTGGAGCACTGCCTCGCCTGCCTCGACCCGCTGGACGCTCCCAGCGGCACGAAGATCGAGCTGGTCGCGATGCTCAACGGGTGTGTGACGACGTACGTCTCGAACGAGCTGTCCACGGCCGAGCGGGTGCGGTCGCTGCCGTGGTCGCAGGAGCAGGAGAACGCGGTGCGGATCGCGTATCTCGGCAGTCAGGTGGCGTCGGGGGCGTATCCGCGGCTGGCGGCCTCGTTCATGGAGGACGCGGGGCCGATCGATCTGGACGCGGTGTTCGAGCGGATGCTGGGGCGGGTCCTGGACGGTTTCGAGCCCAGAACCTAGAGGAGCGCGAGCTGGCCCTCCGGCCCCTCCTCGTGCCCGTCCAGGACCGACGCCGGCCTTCGGGCCGAGTCCGGGACCGGCAGTACCCCCGCCTCGCGCAGGTCGCTCGCCGTGATCCGGGACGTCAGCTCGTCCTGGAGGGGCTGGAGATCGGCCAGCAGGGCCAGCACGGTGATCAGTTCGAGGAGCTCCGACGTCCACGGCTGCGGCCATGTCGCCGGACGGATCGCGGAGAGTGTGCCCGGCTCCGGTTCCGTGACGCGGGCCGTGAACCACTGCTCCAGGACCCGCACCCCGCCGGCCTCGAAGTCCCAGGCCTTCGGCGGTACGGGGGAGATACGGCCCTCGTCCAGCAGCAGCGCCTCCTCGTCGCGGTCGTAGTCCAGGGTCAGCGGGCGGGACGGCAGGGGGGCGCGGACGTAGGGGCGGCGGCCTCCGGGCAGCTTCGGGCGGTCGCCGTCGCGGCGCATCAGCCACAGGACGCGGTGGCCCGACTCGGTGCCGCGGGACCACACTTCGGGGTCGTCGGTGAGCGGAACGGTGAGATCGGGGCGGACCGCCGCCAGGATCCAGGCGAGGGCGTCCAGGGGTTCCACCGTGATCCCGAGGCGCGTCCGCAGGTGCTTCAGGAGGCCCGGGGCCAGGTTCGGCTCCGTGCCGCCCGGGCGGCGGTACAGGGGGCGGACCCGGCCGGGGCGGAGCAGGGGGAGGAGGGAGGTGGCCAGGAGCTGGGGGCCGGGACCGTCCGTGGGTGTCTCCACCACGAACACCTGGTCGTCGTCCGCCACCCGCCAGAGCTCGGGTCGGGCCGCGTCGATCAACCGGTGGTCCGGGATCAGCCACTGCTCGTCGAAGGGGGCGCGCAGGACCCGTACCGGCTCGGAGCAGGGGCCGGTGGCGCGTGCGAGCTTCTCCGTGCCGCCCGTCCGCCCCGGCAGCTGCCCGACCGCCGAGCGCAGGGTGCGGGAGCGGGTGGGCTCGAACAGGGCTTCCCGGTCGGGTCCCTCGGCCTTCAGGAGGGCGTCCCAGCGGGCTTTCAGGGATGCCGCGTCGGGGCCCGTCGGCCACCCCCGGCCGAGCCGCGGCGGTGCGACGGACCACGGCATGAGGTCCGCCAGCGGCGGAGCGTCGTCGTGCGTCACGCTGGGCATCGTACGACCTGTGACAGACAGTGCGGTCACGTGGCGTCCAGGGTGACGGTGAACGAGAACCGGTCGCCCCGGTAGTGGATCACCGCCACGTCGAGCACCCGGCCGTCCGTGTCGTAGGTGACCCCCGTGTAGTGCAGGATCGGGCTGAGCAGCGGGACTTGGAGCAGCCGGGCGGTCTCCGGGTCCGCGAGACGCGCCTCCACGGTGTCCGTGATGCGGCTGATGTCCGCCCCGACGACGTCCCGCAGCACCTTGGTCATCGGCCATCGCGCCAGATCCGACGGGTCGATGCGCGCGGCCAGTTCGGGGCGGACGTAGTTGCGGGCGTGGTTGGTCGGCTCGCCCGTGTGCTCGTCGCTGCGCAGTCGGTGGTACGCCGCCACCTCGTCCAATTCTGGGAAGTACTCGGCGAGTTCGGACGGCACAAGCGACTTGCCGTGCTCCAGCAGCTCGGTCGTCATGCCGGACTGCTGGGCCACGATGGCGTCCACCGACCCGAGCAGCCGGACGGGGGTGCCCCGGCGGGCGTCCGGCTCGATGAAGGTGCCCCGGCGGCGGTGACGGCTGATCAGCCCCTCGTCCTCCAGCTCCTTCAGCGCCTGCCGCATGGTCAGCACGCTCACGCCGTAGTGGCCGGCCAGTTGTTCCTCGGTGGGCAGGCGGAGGGGGTCCTGGGGTGAGCGGCCGAGTATCGAGGCGCGCAGGGACTGCGACACCTGGTACCAGAGCGGCAGCTTGCGGTTCAGGACGATCGAGTCCGGGGCGAAGGAGGTCACGGGCTATCCGTACCTTCCGCGGATCGGTCAGTGCAACGGGCGGAAGTGACGTTCGAGGCCGCGCCACACGTCGTCGTAGTGCGGCTGGAGGTGGTCCGCCCGGGCCGCGTGCGCGGTGAGCGTCACCGGCCAGCGGGTCTCGAACATGAACGCGAGCCCGTCGTCGACCTTCTGCGGCTTCAGCTCGGCCGCGCTCGCCCGGTCGAACGTCTCCCGGTCCGGCCCGTGCGCCGACATCATGTTGTGCAGCGAGCCGCCGCCCGGCACGAAGCCCCCTTCTCCGGATGCCTTCGCGTCGTAGGCGCCCTCGATCAGTCCCATGTACTCGCTCATCACGTTCCGGTGGAAGTACGGCGGCCGGAAGGTGTCCTCGCCGACCAGCCAGCGCGGTGCGAACACGACGAAGTCGACGCCGGCCAGCCCGGGGGTGTCCGACGGGGACGTCAGCACGGTGAAGATCGACGGGTCGGGGTGGTCGTAGGAGATGCTGCCGATGACATTGAAGCGGCGCAGGTCGTAGACGTACGGCACATGGTTGCCGTGCCAGGCGACCACGTCGAGCGGGGAGTGGTCGTAGGTCGCGGTCCAGAGGTTGCCGCAGAACTTGTTGACCACCTCCACCGGCCCCTCGACGTCCTCGTAGGCGGCGACGGGAGCCCGGAAGTCGCGGGGGTTGGCGAGGCCGTTGGCGCCGATCGGGCCGAGGTCGGGGAGCTGGAAGGGGGCACCGTAGTTCTCGCACACATAACCCCGGGCCGACTCGTCCAGCAGCTCCACACGGAAGCGCACCCCACGAGGGATCAGCGCCACCTGGCCCGGCTCCACATGGAGCAGTCCGAACTCCGTGCGCAGCAACAGCCCGCCGCGCTCCGGGACGATCAGCAGCTCGCCGTCGGCGTCGCTGAAGACGCGGTCCATGGAATCGGTGGCGTGGTAGAGGTGCACGGCCATACCGGTGCGCTGGGTGACGTCGCCGTTGCCGCCGAGGGTCCACAGACCGGCGAGGAAGTCGGTGCCCTCGGCCGGCTCCGGCAGGGGGTTCCAGCGCAGCCGGTTCGGGTCCGGGACCGACTCGGTGAAGGGGGCCGTACGGATCCGGCCGTTGTGGGTGTGGGTGAACGCCGGGTGCGCGGCGGAGGGGCGGATCCGGTACAGCCAGGAGCGGCGGTTGTGGGCGCGGGGCTCGGTGAACGCCGTACCGCTGAGCTGCTCCGCGTACAGGCCGAGGGGGGCGCGTTGCGGGGCGTTGCGGCCCTCGGGCAGGGCGCCCGGGACGGCCTCCGAGGCGTGCTCGTTGCCGAACCCGGAGAGGTGGGCCAGGCCCTCGGCGGCCTTGCGTGCGTCGCCGCGCGTGCTCGCGGTGTCCCCGCTCATGATCGCTCCCTTGCGGTCTGATTCCTATGGAACACCGTAGGATTGCGGTTTCGCCGACGCAAGAGGTCGTTCCGTGGAACCGATCTCCCCGCCGTGACCTCCTCAGGGAGGAGAGCGAGAACCAGACCCCAGGGGGATTCGCGGTGTCGGACCTGTGTTCTACGCTCGCCGGCATGTCGTGGATGCGGGGACTCATCGCCCTGTTCGCGGTCTGTGTCGTGCTGGTGACCGGATCCGTGAGCTGTGGCGCCAGTGGGGCGCGGGAGCACAAGGACGGACAGTCGGTCTCACCGGTGGGCAAGGTCCTCGACGACACCGATGAGGAGGGGCGGCACTACCGCGAGGTGGACAAGGACAACGCCCCCGACGTCGGCATAGAGGTTCAGCCGAACAGCGACGACAGCTGGTCGGTGCGGCTGACCGTCCAGAACTTCACCTTCTCGCCCGCCGGGACGAAGACGAAGGCGGTCTCCGGCCGCGGCGTCGCCGTCGTCTTCGTGGACGACCGTCCCGTCACCACCCTCCGCGCCCCGTCCTGCCGCCTCGCGGCCGCGTACGTCCCCCAGGGCACCCACAAGGTCACCGCCCGGCTGTACGCCGACGACGGCACCGTGTGGGCCGTGGACGGCGACCCGGTGGAGAGCACGGCGGATGTCACGGCCTCGAAACCCCAACCGACGGGGAGCGGCGCCTCGGACCCGCAGGCCGGGGGGAGTGCGGGCGGCCCGGCGGGCCACGTGAGCGCTGTGGGCGCGGGTTCGGGTTTGCGGCTCGCCATGGGCGCGAGTGGCGGTGCCGGGGAAGTGCGGGTCATGGCGTTGGCGGGCGGCGGTGCCCTGGTTCCGCTGGGCGGCGTGAGCGCCGGTGGCGCGGGTTCGGGTTCGTGGCTTGCCACGAGCGCGAGTGGCCGTGCCTCGGAGGCGCAGGCCAAGGCGTTGGCAGGCGGCGTCGTCCTGGTCCCGCTGGGTGGCGCGAGTGCCGGTGGCGCGGCTTCGGGTTTGCGGCTCGCCATGGGCGCGAGTGGCGGTGCCGGGGAAGTGCGGGTCATGGCGTTGGCGGGCGGTAGTGCCCTGGTTCCGCTGAGTGGCGCGAGTGCTGGTGGCGCGGGTTCGGGTTCGTGGCTTGCCACGAGCGCGAGTGGCCGTGCCTCGGACGCGCAGGTCGTGGTGAGGGTGGGCGGCGGTGTCCCATACCCCGAGGACGGCGGGAGCGCTGATGGCGCAGTCGCCGACGTGCGGCTCGCGACGAGCGTCGGCGGTGGCCGATGAGTGCCGCGGGCCCCCGGCGCCGTACCAGGTGGCAGGGTTTTCCGGACGACGGCGGAAAGGCATCATGAAGCCCGTGCCCCACGCGACCTCGCTTCGCCGCGCCCCCGTGCAGCGGCGCAGCGCCGAACGGCTGACCAGAATCCTCGACGCCTGCGCCGACCTGCTCGACGAGGTCGGTTACGACGCCCTGAGCACGCGTGCCGTCGCCCTGCGCGCCGGCGTGCCCATCGGCTCCGTATACCGCTTCTTCGGCAACAAGCGGCAGATGGTCGACGCGCTGGCCCAGCGCAACCTGGAGCGTTTCACGGTCGGCGTCACCGACCGCCTCAAGGAGTCCGGTGAGGAAGGAGGCTGGCGTACCGCGATGGACGTCGTCCTCGACGAGTACCTCGCCATGAAACGCACCGCCCCCGGCTTCTCCCTCGTCGACTTCGGCAACCAGATCCCCGTCGGTGCCCGCCACGCGGAACCCAACCACCGGGTCGCCGACCGCCTCACCGACCTCCTCTCCGGCTACCTCTCCCGGGAACCGGACGACGACCTGCGCCGCACCTTCCTCATCGCCGTGGAGACCGCCGACACCCTGGTCCACCTGGCCTTCCGGATGGCCCCCGAGGGGGACGAGCGGATCATCCAGGAGACCCGGGAGCTGCTGCGCGCCTATCTGGCGAGGGTTCTGGACTGACCCTCCACAACCCCTCCCCTCCATCCCTACCGGTCGGTATGCTCGCCTGGACAGGCACCGCTGCCCCGGGAGGACCCGTGTCCCGCACCGCTCTGCGTATCTGCCCCCTGTGCGAGGCCACGTGCGGTCTCACGCTCACCATCGAGGGGACCCGGGTCACCGGCGCCCGCGGCGACCGTGACGACGTGTTCAGCAAGGGGTTCATCTGCCCGAAGGGAGCCTCCTTCGGGGCCGTCGACGGGGACCCCGACCGGCTGCGCACGCCCCTCGTGCGACGGGACGGGGAACTGCGCGAGGCCACCTGGGAGGAGGCCTTCGACGCGGTCGCCGCCGGGATCCGGGGCGTCGTCGACGGGTACGGGGCGAACTCCGTCGGAGTCGTCCTCGGCAACCCCAACGTCCACACCATGGCCGGTGCCCTCTACCCGCCGGTGCTCCTCGCCGGGCTCGGCACCCGGAGCGTCTTCACCGCCTCAACGGTCGACCAGATGCCCAAGCACGTCTCCAGCGGGCTGCTGTACGGCGACGCCAACGCGATCCCCGTGCCGGACCTCGACCACACCGACCATCTGCTGCTGATCGGCGCCAACCCCCTGGAGTCCAACGGGAGTCTGTGCACCGCCCCCGACTTCCCCGGCAAGCTCAAGGCGCTCAAGGCCCGCGGCGGCACCCTCACCGTCATCGACCCCCGCCGCACCCGCACCGCAAAGCTCGCCGACCGGCACATCGCCATCCGCCCCGGTGCGGACGCGTTGCTTCTGGCCGCCATGGCGCACGTGCTCTTCGAGGAAGACCTCGTGGACACCGGGGAGTTGACCTCACATCTCCAGGGGCTCGACGAACTCAGGGAAGCCCTACAGGACTTCACTCCCGAAGCCGTCGCCGACGCCTGTGACGTGGACCCCGATGTGACGCGTGCCCTCGCCCGTGAACTGGCCGCAGCGCCAACGGCCGCCGTATACGGCCGCATCGGCAGCTGCACCGTCCCGCACGGCACCCTGGCCAGCTGGCTCGTCGACGTGCTCAACATCCTCACCGGCAACCTCGACCGGCCCGGCGGCGCGCTCTTCCCGCAGGCGGCCACCGACCGCACGCCCCGGCCCGCGGGACCCAGCCACGGATTCGCGCTCGGGCGCTGGCATTCCCGGGTGAGCCGACACCCGGAGGCCAAGGGGGAGTTGCCGCTCTCCGCGCTCGCCGAGGAGATCGACACCGCGACCGCGGAGGGCGAGCCGATCCGCGCGCTGATCGCCGTCGCCACCAACCCCGTGCTGTCCGCCCCCGACGGCGACCGGCTCGACAAGGCCCTCGGCTCGCTCGACTTCATGGTCAGCGTGGACCCGTACCTGAACGAGACCTCCCGCCACGCGCACGTCGTGCTGCCGCCGCCCCCGCCCTCCCAGAGCCCGCACCACGACTTCGCCTTCAACACCCTCGCCGTGCGCAACCAGGTCCGCTACACCCGCCCCGCCGTCCCCCTGGAGGCCGGCCGGATGGCGGAGACGGAGATACTCGCCCGGCTGATCCTCGCCGCGACCGGCATGCACGGCGCCGACCCGTCCGCCGTGGACGACCTGGTCATCGCCCAGACCCTCGGCAAGGCCGTCAAGGACGCCCACTCGCCCGTACACGGCCGCGAGCCGGGCGAACTCACCGCCGAACTCGCCGGCGACACCGGCCCCGAGCGGCGGCTCGACATGATGCTGCGCCTCGGCCCCTACGGCGACGGTTTCGGCGTACGACCGGACGGGCTGAGCCTGACCAAGCTGCTCGCGCATCCCCACGGCATCGACCTCGGACCCCTGGCCTCCCGGCTGCCGCAGCCGCTGAAGACCAGGAGCGGCAAGGTCGAACTGCTGCCGCAGCCCCTCGCGGACGACCTGCCCCGGCTGCGCGAGGCCCTGCGGCACCAGGCCGACGGGCTCGTCCTCATCGGCCGCCGGCACCTGCGCTCCAACAACAGCTGGATGCACAACGTCCCGGCCCTCACCGGCGGCACCAACCGCTGCACCCTGCACATCCACCCCGAGGACGCCGAGCGGCTCGGGCTGAAGGACGGTGCCGCGGTGCGGGTCAAGGGCGCCGGGGGAGAGGTGGTCACCGAGGCCGAGGTCACCGACGGCGTGCGCCCCGGCGTGGTCAGCCTGCCGCACGGCTGGGGCCACAACCGGCCCGGCACCCGGCTCAGCCACGCCGTCAAGGACCCCGGCGTCAACGTCAACCAGCTCCTCGACGGCAGCCTGCTCGACCCGCTCTCGGGCAACGCGGTCCTCAACGGCATACCGATAAAACTGGCCGCCGTAGCGGCCCTGTGAGCAGCGCAAAGCTGTGACCAGCAGTTTTGCGCTTATTGCTCGCATGTCAACGTCTTGTTAACGCCGCTTGACGGGACCTAACGTCATCGCACTGCCGACTCCGGTGGGAGTTCAAGGGCGAACGTTAGGTATCCACTCATGCTGACCATCCTCGGCTTCGCCATGATCGCGACCTTCCTGGTCCTGATCATGATGAAGAAGATGTCGCCGATCGCGGCGCTCGTACTGATCCCGGCACTGTTCTGTGTCTTCGTCGGGAAGGGCGCCAAGCTCGGTGACTACGTCATCGACGGCGTCACCAGCCTCGCCCCCACCGCGGCGATGCTCATGTTCGCGATCGTCTACTTCGGCGTGATGATCGACGTCGGCCTCTTCGACCCGGTCGTTCGCGGCATTCTGAAGTTCGCGAAGGCCGACCCGATGCGGATCGTCGTCGGCACGGCGATCCTCGCCGCGATCGTCTCCCTCGACGGCGACGGCTCGACCACCTTCATGATCACCGTCTCGGCGATGTACCCGCTGTACAAGCGCCTGAAGATGAGCCTGGTCGTGATGACGGGCGTCGCCGCCATGGCCAACGGCGTGATGAACACCCTGCCCTGGGGCGGCCCGACGGCCCGCGCCGCCACCGCGCTGAAGCTCGACGCCAGCGACATCTTCGTCCCGATGATCCCGGCCCTGGCCGTCGGCCTGCTGGGCGTCTTCGTCCTCTCGTACGTGCTCGGCAAGCGCGAGCGCAAGCGGCTGGGCGTGCTCACCCTGAACGAGATCCTGGTCGAAGAGAAGGCCGAGGAGAAGGTCGAGCAGACCGAGACGGTCCTGGTCGGCGCCGGCTCCGGTGCCTCTGGTTCCGGTGCGTCCGGTACGGACAAGGCCACCGGCGGTTCCGGCTCCGGCACCGACGCCGACGCTGAAGACGGCGACGCTGAGCGCTTCCAGGTCCTCGACCCGAACCGGGCCACCCTGCGTCCCAAGCTCTACTGGTTCAACGCGCTGCTCACGCTCACGCTGCTCACCGCCATGATCATGGAGTGGCTGCCGATCCCGGTGCTGTTCCTGATCGGCGCCGCGCTCGCGCTCACCGTGAACTTCCCGCACATCCCGGACCAGAAGGCCCGCCTGGCCGCCCACGCCGACAACGTCCTCAACGTCTCCGGCATGGTCTTCGCCGCCGCCGTCTTCACCGGCGTCCTCCAGGGCACCGGCATGGTCGACCACATGGCCCGCTGGATGGTGGACGTCATCCCCGACGGCATGGGCCCGCACATGGCCCTCGTCACCGGCGTCCTGAGCCTCCCGCTCACCTACTTCATGTCGAACGACGGTTTCTACTTCGGCGTCCTGCCGGTTCTCGCCGAGGCCGGTGCGGCGCACGGTGTCACCCCGCTGGAGATGGCCCGCGCCTCCCTCGTCGGACAGCCGCTGCACATGTCGAGCCCGCTCGTCCCGGCCGTGTACGTCCTGGTCGGCATGGCCAAGGTGGAGTTCGGCGACCACACCAGGTTCGTGGTCAAGTGGGCGGCGCTCACCTGTCTGATCATCCTCGGGGCGGGCATCCTCTTCGGGATCATCTGACCTGCTTGCACGGAGGACTTGAACCATGGCGCCCGGTGGGAACCGCGGCTGGCTGCTCCGCCTCGTCATCGCCTTCAGCTTCGCGCAGGGGGCGGTGTCGATGGCCCGGCCCGCGGTCTCCTACCGGGCTCTCGCGCTGGGCGCGGACGAACGGGCGATCGGTGTCATCGCCGGTGTGTACGCGCTGCTCCCGCTGTTCGCGGCGGTCCCGCTGGGCCGCCGTACGGATCACGGGCGTTGTGCGCCGCTGCTGCCCGTCGGTGTGGTCCTGATCTCCGGCGGCTGCGCGCTCAGCGGCCTCGCCGACTCGCTCTGGACGATGGCGGTCTGGAGCGGGGTGATGGGCCTCGGCCACCTCAGCTTCGTCATCGGCGCGCAGTCGCTCGTCGCCCGCCAGTCCGCCCCGCACGAACAGGACCGCAACTTCGGCCACTTCACCATCGGCGCCTCCCTCGGCCAGCTCGTCGGCCCGATCGCGGCGGGCGCGCTGATCGGCGGCTCCGACATGGCGGGCACGAGTGCGCTCGCGCTGCTCGTCGCGGGCGCCGGGGCGGCGGTCGCGTGCACGTCCTTGTGGCGCATCGAGCGCCGTGACACCGCGGCCAAGTCCCGTACCGGACAAGGCGAGCGGGTTCCCGTCGGACGCATCCTGCGGTCCCGGGGCGTGCCCGGGGGCATCTTCGTGAGCCTGTCCGTGCTGTCCGCCACGGACATCCTCACCGCGTACCTTCCGGTGGTCGGCGAGCACCGGGGCATCGCCCCCTCGGTGGTCGGCCTGCTGCTCAGCCTGCGCGCGGCCGCCACCATCGCCTGCCGTCTGGTGCTGACTCCGCTGCTACGGCTGCTGGGGCGCGCGTTGCTCCTCACCGTGACGTGTCTGCTGGCGGCCCTGCTGTGTGCGGGCATCGCGCTGCCGGTCCCGGTGTGGGCGCTGGCCGTCCTGCTGACCGTGCTCGGCTTCTGCCTCGGCGTCGGACAGCCGCTGTCCATGACGACGGTCGTCCAGGCCGCCCCCGACGGCGCCCGCTCCACCGCGCTCGCCCTGCGGCTGACGGGCAACCGCCTCGGCCAGGTCGCCGCACCGGCCACCGCGGGCCTGGTCGCGGGTGTGGCGGGTGTGGCGGCGCCGTTCGTGATGCTCGGGACGTTGCTGCTGCTCTCGGCGGGGGTGGCGCTGCGGTCGCCGGGGCGGCCCGAGAAGACCGGACCGGACGCGGGAAAGCGGCCGAAACGCCCGGGATTGCGCCGCACGAGCGATATCTGACGGCGCGCCGGGCGTCTATGCGCCAGACCGTCGCGCGCATAAAGGAGAGTGCTGCCGAAAGAGCGATTTGTATGGAAATCGTCTGAATCGGAGGAGCGCCCATGGCCACCCTGACACTCCCACGTACCTTCCGCGTTCGCGCGGGCGCAACTGTCGTCCTCACCGCCCTCGCCGCGGCCGGCGCGTCCTGGGTGGCGGCGCCGACCGCGTCGGCCGCGGGCGAGAACGGTGACATCCGGATCCACCATGTGGGCGTGCCTTTCGGCATCTCGAAGGACGATCCCAAGGTCTGCAAGTTCTACCTGGATGCCGTCAACTTCGACGTCCTCGGCAGCATCGGGTACACCATCACGCCACAGCCTCCGCTGCCCAGCGCCGCCACCGTCACCGGCGCCATCCAGCTCGCGGGGGGTGCCGGTCACACCGACCCGCTGGGAATGGCGGACGGGCAGTACCGGATCACCTGGGTCGTGGCGGGCGTCACCAAGGAGAAGGTCTTCCGCGTCAACTGCCACGACGGCCAGCGCGGCGCGGAGCGCGGCGGGGAGCGCCGGCCGGGCGACCAGATCGAGGACCGGCAGAGCGACGGCGGAGGCTGGAGCAAGAACGACTCCGGCGGCCCGAAGGGCGGAGTGCACGCGGGCGGCGGCGGTCTCGTCGACACCGCGGCCGCTTTCGCGCCGGTGACCGCCGCGGGAGCCGTCGGCCTGGTGGCGGTCGGCGGTGTCGCGTACTTCCGGATGAACCGCCGTCGGCCCAATGGCGCCGCGTAGGCGCAGACGCAGGCCCTGGTACCGGACCCGCGCCTACCGCCTCACCAGGACGGCCCTGCTCACGGTCGTCCTGGTGACGGTGGGGGTCCGGTGTACGGGCGAGGACAGGTCGACCGCGCCGTACGGCCCCGACGGCCCGTACAGCGTGGCGGCCGCCGGCCCGGATGCCGAGGGGGCAGCCGGTGCGGACGCCGACGTGGCCGATGAGACGGGCGCCGAGGGGAGCCGTGGGCCGGACGCCGACGTGGCCGGTGGGCCGGRCGCCGACGTGGCCGGTGGGCCGGGCGCCGAGAGGGGCCGTGNAGGGGACCCGTGGGCCGGGCGCCGACGCGGCCGGTGGGCCGGACGCCGAGGTGCCCCGTGGGCCGGCCCCCTCCGCCCGCCCCACGCCCACCCGCACGTCCCCGCCCCGCCCGCTGCCCCGGTCCCGGCCGACGTCCTTCCGCATCCCGTCCCTGGGCATCGACGCCCCCGTCACAGGCCTCGGGCTCATCAAGGGACGGGAGCTCGCGACACCGCCGGTGGACAAACCGAAACTCGTGGGCTGGTACCAGGGAGGCCCCACCCCCGGCGAGCCCGGCACGGCGATCGCCGTAGGCCACCGCGACACCCGGAGCGGCCCCGCCGTCTTCGCCGCGCTCGCCCAGGTGAAGCCGGGCAAAGTGATCGAGGCGGGGCGCGCGGACGGCCGTATCGCCGTCTACACCGTGGACCGGGTGAAGGTCTTCGACAAGGAGGGCTTCCCCGACAAGGAGGTCTACGGACCTGCCCGGCGCCCGGAGCTCCGAGTGATCACCTGCGGTGGACTCTTCAAGTGGCATACCGGCTACACCAGCAACGTCGTCGTGTTCGCCCACCTCACCCGGACCCGCGAGCCGCGGCCGGCGAAGAGTGCGACGGCTCGCTGAATCCGGCCGTCCGTTTTCTCACTGGCTGGACTGGAGCGTCTGATACCGCCCAATCTCTTCCCCCGACCGGGCGCATTCCGTTAACTTCCGTGACTCACAGCCCCGTACGACCCGCCCGGGGCCTCTCGACCGCGGAGCACCAGCGCCTGATTCAGCCCCCGGGGGCACCGTCATGACACGCGCCATCTCCCTGCACGACGTGAGCAAGACCTACACGCGAGGAATCCGGGTGGTGGACCGGCTCTCGCTGGACATCGCGCCCGGCGAGTTCCTCGTCCTGCTCGGCCCCTCCGGCTGCGGCAAATCCACCGTGCTCAGGATGATCGCCGGTCTGGAGGAGATCACCGAGGGCGAGCTCAGACTCGACGGCGAGTACGCCAACGACCTGCTGCCCGCCGAGCGGCGCATGGCGATGGTGTTCCAGAACTTCGCCCTCTACCCCAACATGACCAGCCGGGGGAACATCGGCTTCCCGCTGCGCATCGAGGCCCCCAACGAGGATCCACGCGCACGCGTGGACGCCACCGCCCGCATGCTGGGCATCGAGGACCTCCTCGACCGCTACCCGGGCCAGCTCTCCGGTGGCGAACGCCAGCGGGTGGCGATGGGCCGGGCCATCTCCCGCCACCCCTCCGCCTTCCTGATGGACGAGCCGCTGTCCAACCTGGACGCCAAGCTCCGCAATCACCTGCGCGCCGAAATAGCCGGTCTCACCCGGGAGTTGGGCGTCACCACGGTCTACGTCACGCACGACCAGGCCGAGGCCATGTCGCTCGGCGACCGGGTCGCCGTGCTGCGCGGCGGAGTTCTCCAGCAGGTCGGCACCCCGCGTTCGGTGTACGCGCTGCCCCGCAACGTCTTCGCCGCCGCCTTCATCGGCACCCCGCGCATCAACCTGCTGCGCGGCCTGGTCCGGGCCCCGCTGGACGGCGCGATGACCATCAGCCTGGGCAAGCAGTTCCTGCGGCTGCCCGAACCCCTCTCCCTGGACCACCAGTTGCTCCGCGTCCAGCAGGGCCGCGAGGTGATCGTAGGCCTGCGCTCGGAGGCGATCCGCATCGCCAAACGGACCTCCGCGCGTCCGGGCGAGATGCCGATCACCGGTCTGGTGGAGCACGTGGAGTTCCAGGGCCACGAGGTCCTCGTCCACTTCAACACCGGCTCCCGCCCCGCCCTCGTCCCCGAGCTGGAGGCCCCGCGGCCCGCTCCACGGGCGGCCAGGCGCCGCCGCCGGGACGGCACGGTCCTGGAGCGTCTGCGGGATCGCGCGGGCTCCCTGCGGGCGGGCCCGGTGGTGGTCCTGGAGGACCCGCCGGACTCCGGCCCCGAGCCCACCCCGTCCGACCCCCGCCTCCCCGGCGACCTCGTCGTCCGCACCACCCCGGACCTCGACCTCCGCCGCGGCATGCAGGTCCCCCTCCTCGTCGACATCTCCCACCTCTTCGTCTTCGACCAGCACGGAGAACGCATCTGCCCGTCCCCTGACCACCTGCCGGACCTGGACGAGTGAGGGGCCGAGTGGGGGAGGCCGCGTCGGCGTGAGGCCGCGCCTCGGCGCCGGGTCCGCCGTCGCTCCGCCGCACTGCCTCCGCTCGCTTCGGCACTGGTCGCGGTCGGTCCACCGCGGCGCCTGCGACCGTACGAGTGCGGGTCCCGGGGGAGAGTGCGGCTCGGCGTTGGGCTCGCCGTCGCTCTGCCGCTGGGCCACCGCCCCGGCGCCGGCCGCCGCCACTCCGTCGCGCTGCCTCCGTCCGCCCCGGGTCCTGTCCGGGGTCGGTCTGCCGCACTGCCTTCGTCCCCGGGCTCTGTCCGCCGTCGATCCGCCGCACCACCTCCGCCCCCCGGGCCCTGGTCAGCGCCCATTCGCCGCACCGTACGAGAAGACGTTCGGGCAGGAGTCCGTGGGGCGGGTGGACGACCGGGCCCGTGCCGACTTCTGATGTCCTTGGACGGTCCGGACCCGCTCTGGCGCGAAAAAACTATCGCCGCTAGTTTATGAGGCCGGACGACAACACGTCACTGCGCAGCCCAGGAGGACGCACCATGAAGGCGCACGACGGCATGTACATCGACGGCGAGTGGCGCCCGGCCACAGGCCCGGACCTGATCGAGGTCGTGAACCCCGCCGACGAACAGGTCCTCGGCCGGGTCCCGGCCGGCACCGCCGAGGACATCGACCTCGCCGTACGGGCCGCCCGCGCCGCCCTCCCGGCCTGGGCCGCGACCGCACCCGCCGAGCGGGCCGCCCGGCTGGCCGCCCTCCGGGACGTCCTGGCCGCCCGCAAGGACGAGATCGCCGAGACCGTCACCGCCGAGCTCGGCTCGCCGCTGAAGTTCTCGCAGAACGTCCACGCCGCCGTCCCCGTCGCGGTCGCCGCCTCCTACGCGGAGCTCGCGGCCGCGCACCCCTTCGAGGAGAAGGTCGGCAACTCCACCGTCCACCAGGAGCCGATCGGCGTGGTCGGCGCGATCACGCCCTGGAACTACCCGCTCCACCAGATCGTCGCCAAGGTCGCCCCGGCCCTCGCCGCGGGCTGCACGGTCGTGCTCAAGCCCGCCGAGGACACCCCGCTGGTCGCCCAGCTCTTCGCCGAGGCGGTCCACGAGGCCGGCGTCCCGGCCGGCGTCTTCAACCTCGTCACCGGCCTCGGCCCGGTCGCGGGGCAGGCGCTCGCCGAGCACCCGGACGTGGACCTGGTCTCCTTCACCGGCTCCACCGCGGTCGGACGGCGGATCGGCGCGACGGCCGGCGCCGCCCTGAAGAAGGTCGCCCTGGAACTCGGCGGCAAGTCCGCCAACGTCATCCTGCCGAGCGCCGACCTCGCCAAGGCGGTCAACGTCGGCGTCGCCAACGTAATGTCCAACTCCGGCCAGACCTGCAGTGCCTGGACCCGGATGCTGGTGCACACCGAGCAGTACGACGAGGCCGTCGAGCTCGCCGCCGCGGCCGCCGCGAAGTACGGCGAGCGCATCGGTCCCGTCGTCAGCGCCAAGCAGCAGGCACGGGTGCGCGGTTACATCGAGAAGGGCGTGGCCGAGGGCGCCCGACTGGTCGCCGGCGGCCCCGAATCCCCGCGCGAACAGGGCTGGTTCGTCAGCCCGACCGTCTTCGCCGACGTCACCCCCGACATGACGATCGCGCAGGAGGAGATCTTCGGCCCGGTCCTGTCCGTCCTGCGCTACGAGGACGAGGAGGACGCCCTGCGCATCGCCAACGGCACGGTCTACGGCCTCGCGGGCGCCGTCTGGGCCGGCGACGAGTCGGAGGCGGTCGCCTTCGCCCGGCGGATGGACACCGGCCAGGTCGACATCAACGGCGGCCGCTTCAACCCCCTTGCCCCCTTCGGCGGTTACAAGCAGTCCGGGGTGGGCCGCGAACTCGGCTCGCACGGTCTCGCCGAGTACCTCCAGACCAAGTCCCTCCAGTTCTGAAGGAGCCTTCCCGTGGTTCGTGCCGCCGTTCTTCCCGCCGTGGGTGCTCCCCTGGAGGTCACCGACATCGACCTGCCGGACCCCGGCCCCGGCCAGGTCCGGGTCCGGCTCGCCGCCGCCGGGGTCTGCCACTCCGACCTGTCCCTGTCCAACGGCACCATGCGCGTCCCCGTCCCGGCCGTTCTCGGCCACGAGGGCGCGGGCACGGTCGTCGCCGTGGGGGAGGGGGTCACCGGGGTGGCGCCCGGCGCCGGGGTCGTCCTCAACTGGGCCCCTTCCTGCGGCAGTTGTCATGCCTGCTCGCTCGGCGAGGTCTGGCTGTGCGCCAACGCGCTGAACGGCGCGGCCGATGTCTACGCCCGCACCGCGGACGGCACCGAGCTCCACCCCGGCCTGAACGTCGCCGCGTTCGCCGAGGAGACGGTCGTCCCCGAGTCCTGCCTCCTGCCCCTCCCCGAGGGCATCCCGCTCACCGACGCGGCCCTGCTGGGCTGCGCGGTCCTCACCGGCTACGGGGCCGTCCACCACGCGGCCCGGGTCAGGGAGGGCGAGACGGTCGCGGTGTACGGCGTCGGAGGAGTGGGCCTGGCCGCGCTCCAGGCGGCCCGGATCGCGGGCGCCTCGCGGATCCTCGCGGTCGATGTCTCCCCGGAGAAGGAGGAGTTGGCGCGCGCGGCCGGAGCCACCGACTACGTGATCGCCTCCGACAACACCGCCCGCGAGATCAGGGGCCTCACCGGCAAGCAGGGCGTCGACGTCGCCGTGGAGTGCGTGGGCCGCGCGACGACCATCCGCACGGCCTGGGACTCCACCCGCCGCGGCGGCCGCACGACGGTCGTCGGCATCGGAGGCAAGGACCAGCAGGTCACCTTCAACGCCCTGGAGATCTTCCACTGGGGCCGCACCCTCGCGGGCTGCGTCTACGGCAACTCGAACCCGGCCGAGGACCTCCCCGTACTCGCCGAGCACGTCCGGGCGGGCCGCCTGGACCTCGGCGCCCTGGTGACGGAACGGATCGCGCTGGACGGGATTCCGGCGGCGTTCGACAACATGCTGGCGGGCAAGGGCGGCAGGGCCCTGGTGGTGTTCTGACCGACGGTTGCCCGGACCCCGCATCGGGTGCTCCGGGCAACCTTCCCGCACAACCGTTGACCCCATACCGTCCGGTCAGTATGTTCAGCCGCCAACGTCCCCACGCACCCACCGGAGTGTGCACCGCATGGACACGGCCCCTTCCGCTCACCCCACTTCCGTCACAGCGCCGGCGACTCCCCACCGCCGTCGCGTCGCGACCGCGGCCGCCCTGGCCTCCGCCGTCGAGTGGTACGACTACTTCGTCTTCGGCATAGCCGCCGCCCTCGTTCTCGGCGATCTCTACTTCCCGTCGGGCAGTTCCACCGTCGGCGTACTCGCCGCGTTCGCCACCTTCGCCGTCGGCTTCCTGGCCCGCCCGATCGGCGGCATCGTCGCCGGCCACCTCGGCGACAAGCGCGGCCGCAAGCCGATGCTGGTCCTCGCGCTCACGCTCATGGGCGTCGCCACCACCGGCATCGGCCTGCTGCCGACGTACGACACGATCGGCGTCGCCGCGCCGATCCTGCTGGTCCTCCTCCGCGTCGTACAGGGCGTCGCGGTCGGCGCGCAGTGGGGCGGCGCGATGCTGCTGGCCACCGAGTACGCCCCCGAGGGCAAGCGCGGACTCTACGGCAGCGTCGTCCAACTCGGTGTCCCCATCGGCGTGGTGACGGCCAACACGGTCTTCCTGCTGGCCGGGGCCTTCACCACGGACACCGGGTTCGCGGCCTGGGGCTGGCGCGTCCCGTTCCTCATCGGCCTGTTCGTCCTCGCGCTCGCCTGGTACATCCACGCCAAGGTCGACGAGACCCCCGAATTCCGGCAGGCAGAACGGGAGTTGGCCGCGAAGGAGGAGAGCGCGCAGAACTCCCCGCTGCGTACGATCCTGCGCCACCACCTCGGCACGGTGCTGCTCGCGGGCGGCTCCTTCGCCGTGAACACCGCCACCTTCTACATCATGATCACGGGGGTCCTCGACTACACCACCCGCGAACTCGGCATGAAACGCAGCGCCGTTCTCACCGTCTCGCTCTGCATCAGCCTCACCCAACTAGTGCTGATCCCGGCCGCCGCCGCGCTCTCGGACCGCCTCGGCCGGATCCGGATCTACGCCCTCGGCGCGGTCGGCATCGCCCTGTGGGCGGTACCGATGTTCCTGCTCATCGACACCGGGTCGCTGCTGTGGCTGGCGGTCTCCACATTCGTCGCCGGTTGCTTCCTCAGCATCATGTACGGCCCTCAGGCCGCCCTGTTCGCCGAGCTGTTCACGCCGGAGATGCGGTACACCGGCGCCTCCCTCGGCTACCAGATCGCCGCCGTGTTCGGCGGTGGGCTCGCGCCCTTCCTGATGGTGCTGCTGCTGGAGACCACGGGCACGTCGATGGCGGTGTCCGGATACATCGTCGGGCTCTCGGTGATCGCGCTGCTCTGCATCAAGGTGCTTGCGGGCAGGGCGCGTTCACGCGGGGTCTGAGGCGCTCTCGGGCTGCGGCTCCGGCTCCGTCACCGGGGCCGGGGCCGTCCGCGGCGCCCGGGAGCGGGACACCGCCACGCCTGCCAGGCACAGCGCCCCGCCCGCGAGCGTGAACAGGCCCGGGACCTCGCCGAGGGCCAGCCACGACATCAGGACGACCAGGGCGGGAACCGCGTAGGTGGTCGCGCCCATGCGGCTGGCGGTCGTACGGGCGAGCGCGTAGGCCCAGGTGGTGAACGCCAGGGCGGTCGGGAAGACGCCCAGGTAGACCATGTTGAGGGTCGCCGAGGCCGGGGCGTCGGCCGCCTCCGACACCAGCTGGCCGGCGAACGGGAGGCAGACTACGGCGCCGGTGAAGCAGCCGAACGTCGTCACCTGCAGCGGGGTCGCGGAGCCCAGTGCCGGCTTCTGCGCGACGACTCCGCCGGCGTAGGCGATCGCCGCGAGCAGGCACAGGATCACGCCGAGCACCGAGGAGCCGCCGTCGTCCGACATCGACAGCCCCACGGTGACCGCCCCGGCGAAGGAGACCGCCATTCCGGCCAGCAGGCGGGGCGGCATCGCGTCTCCGAGCAGCCGGGCGCCGAGCAGGGCGATCAGGAGGGGGCCGATGTTCACGACCAGGGCCGCGGTGCCCGCGTCCACCTGCTGTTCGCCCCAGTTCAGGACGACCATGTAGAAGCCGAACCACAGGACTCCGGAGACGGCGATGCCGCGCCAGGCGGAGCGTGGGGGGAGTCCCTCCCGGCGTATCAGGCAGATCACGCCCAGGGCGAGCGCGCCGGACAGGAGCCGGCCGAGGGCCAGGGCGCCGGGGGAGTAGGCGGCGCCCGCGCTGCGAATGGAGACGAAGGCGGAGGCCCACAGGATGACGGTGACGGTGGCTGCGCCGGCTGCGAGGAGTTCGGTGCGGCGGTGGTTCATCATGCTCCTGAGATTAGGTAGGGGAGGGTGCGAAAGCTCGCGGATTTCGGACGGGGTGTGCCCTGAAGCCTCAGCGCAGCGTCGCCGCGTCGATTCCCAGGAGTTCGGTCAACGCCCGCTCTCCGGTCGCTGTCACCTTCACGGCGCGCTCCGAGCCGATGCGTACGCACCAGCCTTCGGCCAGGGCGTGCCGGCACAGGGCCGCGCCCGCGACCCCCGCCAGGTGCGGGCGTCGTTCGGTCCAGTCCAGACAGGCTCGGGCCAGGGGGCGCCGGCCCTTGCGGTCGAGTGAGATGCCCGTGGCCCCGAACCACGCCAGACCCGCGTCCGTGAGGGCGAAACCCGTGTCCTGGCGCAGGAGTTGCCGTGTCGTCAGCGCGTCCGTCAACGCGATGCCCAGTCGCCCCGCCAAGTGGTCGTAGCACGTACGCCCGCGGGCCATCGCCGAGCCCGCGCTCGACTCCCGCAGGTTCCGCGGGCGGGGTGCCGCGTCCGGGGAGACCTGTGCCGCCAGGTCCTCCACCAGGTGCGCCACCCTCGCGTCGGCCAGCCGCACGTACCGGTGGCGCCCCTGCCGCTCCTCCGTCAGCAGCCCGCCCGCGACCAGCTTGCCCAGGTGCTCACTCAGGGTGGACGCGGCCACACCCGCGTGCCGGGCCAGCTCGCCCGCGGTCCAGGCCCGGCCGTCGAGCAGGGCCAGGAGACAGGCCGCCCGGGTCTCGTCGGCCATCAGGGCGGCGAGCCTCGCCAACTGAGGTGCCTGCGGGTCCTTCGTCATGTGGTCCAGCATCGCGGAGAGATACTTCGGCGCCCACCGAAATGTGCCTAGGCGGCGGGTCCGACCTGCTCGTACTGCTGGGCGAGACCGTCCAGCAGAGCCCTGAGCCCCGTCTCGAAGGCCCGCTCGTCGATCTTCTCCTGCTGCTCGGCGAGAAGGTGCGCCTGGCCGAGATGGGGATAGTCCGCGGGGTCGTAGGCGCTCTCGTCGTCGACGAATCCGCCCGCGAAGGAGCCCAGCGCCGAGCCCATGATGAAGTACCGCATCAGCGCGCCGATGGACGTGGCCTGCGCCGGTGGCCAGCCCGCGTCGACCATCGCGCCGTAGACCGCGTCGGCGAGCCGGAGGCCCGCGGGGCGGCGCCCGGGGCCCCGGGCCAGGACCGGGACGATGTTGGGGTGGTCGCGCAGGGCGGTGCGGTAGGAGACGGCCCAGTCGTGCAGCGCGGTCCGCCACGCGCGGCCGTCCTCGAACATCGACAGGTCGACCTGGGCGCTCACCGAGTCGGCGACCGCCTCCAGGATCTCGTCCTTGGTGCGGAAGTGGTTGTAGAGCGACGGGCCGCTGACGCCGAGTTCCGCCGCCAGCCGGCGCGTGGACAGTGCCGCGAGGCCTTCCGCGTCCACGAGCGCGCGGGCCGTCTCGACGATCCGGTCGGTGCTGAGGAGGGGCTTGCGCGGTCGGGCCATGGCGCACATAGTAGGGCTGCGGTCCAGAAACTAGCAGTGCTAATTTAATGGCACGGTTCTCAAGTGAGGTGATCTCGTGGTCGACCTGGGGTTGAGTGAGGAGCAGGCCGCCGTCCGGCGGCTGGCGCGGGAGTTCGTGGACCGTGAGATCACCCCCCATGTCATCGCCTGGGATCGCGCCGAGGAGGTCGACCGGGCCATCGTCAAGAAGCTCGGCGAGGTCGGGTTCCTGGGGCTGACGATCGATGAGGAGTACGGCGGCTCGGGCGGCGACCATCTCGCGTACTGCCTGGTCACCGAGGAGCTCGGGCGCGGTGACTCGTCGGTGCGTGGCATCGTCTCCGTCTCGCTGGGGCTGGTGGCCAAGACGCTCGCCGCCTGGGGGAGCGAGGAGCAGAAGCGGCGGTGGCTGCCGGGGCTCACCTCCGGCGAGTACCTCGGTTGCTTCGGCCTCACCGAGCCCGGTACCGGGTCCGACGCGGGAAACCTCACCACGCGCGCGGTGCGGGACGGCGACGACTACGTCATCGACGGCACCAAGATGTTCATCACGAACGGCACGTGGGCCGACGTGGTGCTGCTGTTCGCCCGGTCGACCGACGCGCCGGGCCACAAGGGCGTCTCCGCCTTCCTCGTGCCCACGGACACGCCCGGTCTGACCCGCCGCACCCTCCACGGCAAGCTCGGTCTGCGTGGACAGGCCACCGCCGAACTCGTGCTCGAGGGTGTGCGCGTGCCCGCCGCCGCGATGGTCGGTGAGGAGGGCAAGGGTTTCTCCGTCGCCATGTCCGCGCTGGCCAAGGGGCGGATGTCGGTGGCGGCGGGCTGTGTGGGGATCGCCCAGGCCGCGCTGGACGCGGCCGTCCGGTACGCCGGCGAACGCGAGCAGTTCGGCAAGCCGATCGCCGGGCACCAGCTCGTCCAGGAGCTGATCAGTGACATCGCCGTCGACGTGGACGCGGCCCGGCTGCTGACCTGGCGGGTGGCCGACCTGATCGACCGCGGGCTGCCCTTCGCCGTCGAGTCCTCCAAGGCCAAGCTGTTCGCCTCGGAAGCCGCGGTGCGCGCCGCGAACAACGCGTTGCAGGTGTTCGGCGGTTACGGCTACATCGACGAGTACCCGGCGGGCAAGCTGCTGCGCGACGCCCGCGTGATGACTCTCTACGAGGGCACCAGCCAGATCCAGAAGCTGGTCATCGGCCGGGCGCTGACGGGCGTCTCGGCGTTCTGAGTACCGTCTGAGTATCCGAGCGGATGTGGCGGGGGTCGTGGACGGCCGAGACTCTGGCCATGAGTGACACACCGGTCAAGCAGCAGAACACGGCCGCCTTCTACGGCCAGGCCGTCGCCTCCTTCGCCGTGGCCATGGCCGCCACGGCCGTCGGGATCTTCCGTCTGAACGCCGACGCCTGGGTGCGCGGCTTCCTCGCGATCGCCGTCCTGTACCTCGTCACCTCGGCCTTCACCCTGGCCAAGGTGATCCGCGACCGCCAGGAGGCCGGCCAGATCGTCAGCCGCGTCGACCAGGCCCGCCTGGAAAAACTGCTCGCCGAACACGACCCGTTCGAGAAGCTGTGACGGGGGCGGGCGGGGAAGGGGCTTGACCTGGGGGGTTGGCTTCGAGTGGCCCGGGGGTTGGGGCTGGTCCGGGGCCCACGCTTCGCTGCTCCGGCTTGCGGCTAGCGGCTTGCACCGCGCGGTCCGGCTCGCGCCCTGCGTCCGCAGTTCCGGCCCCCGGCTTGTGCCCCGCTGTTCGGCCCGCCCAGCACCCCCTGTTCCGGCCCCACGCACCAACCCGTGCTGCTCCAGCTCGCGGCCCGTGCCCCGCTGTGCCCGCCTGCCCCGGGCCCCCTGTCCCGGCTTTCGCGCGCCAACCCCTGCTGCTCCGGCTCATGTCCTGCGCCCCCGCTCGCGCCCGCCCCGCACGCCCATTGCTCCGCCTACGTCCCTCGCCCCCTGCTCAAGCACCCCGCGCCCCCTCCGCTCCAGCCCGCGCAGCGCAGGGTGGCTAAGCGCTCGCTCAGGTTCGGCGGTATGGTGGGGGTTCTGACAGTGGAGAGGGGCGTGTGATGAGTACGGCGGAGGAGACGGCCGACGGAGAGACGTCGGCGTGGGGCGAGGTCACGCCCGACGCGGCGCGGCGGTTGCTCATTGCCGCGGTGGAGGCGTTCGCCGAGCGCGGCTACCACGCCACCACGACCCGGGACATCGCGGGCCGGGCCGGCATGAGCCCCGCCGCGCTCTACATCCACTACAAGACCAAGGAAGAGCTGCTCCACCGCATCAGCAGGATCGGCCACGCCAAGGCACTGGAGATCCTCCAGGTCGCGGCCCGCCGCGAAGGCACCGCCACCGAGCGGCTCACGGACGCCGTGAGCTCCTTCGTCCGCTGGCATGCCGGCGGCCGCACCACCGCCCGCGTCGTCCAGTACGAACTGGACTCGCTCGGCCCCGACGCCCGCGCGGAGATCCTCGCGCTGCGCCGGCAGTGCGACGCCGAGGTCCGCGGGATCATCGAGGACGGCATGGCCTCCGGCGAGTTCGACGTGCTCGATGTGAAGGGCACCACCCTCGCCGTCATGTCGCTCTGCATCGACGTGGCCCGCTGGTTCAACGTCGACGGCCCCTGGACCCCCGACGAGGTCGGCGCGCTCGACGCCGACCTCGTACTGCGGATGGTGCGCGCGACCAAGTAGCCGCCTGCAAGTACCCGCCTACAGGTAGTACCGCGACACCGACTCCGCCACGCACACCGGCTTGTCGCCGCCCTCGCGCTCCACGCTGAAGGCGACGGTGACCTGGACACCGCCCGCCACGTCGTCGACGCCGGTGATCTGCGCGGTGGCGCGCAGCCGGGAGCCCACGGGTACCGGGGCGGGGAAACGCACCTTGTTCGTCCCGTAGTTGACGCCCATCTTCACGCCCTCGACCTTGATCAGCTGCGGCCCGAACAGCGGCAGCAGGGAGAGGGTGAGATAGCCGTGCGCGATCGTGGTGCCGAAGGGGCCCGCGGCGGCCTTCTCCGGGTCGACATGGATCCACTGGTGGTCGCCGGTGGCCTCCGCGAACAGATCGATGCGCTTCTGGTCGACCTCCAGCCAGTCGGTGTAACCCAACTGCTCGCCCACCGCCCCCTTCAGGTCGTCCGCGCCCGTGAAGATCCTCGGCTCTGCCATGTCCCGGCCTCCTCGCCACAAAGTGTCTAAGCGACTGCTTAGCATGGTCGGCCGAGGAGCCCATGTCAACGGACCGCGAGGGTGACGGCATGGGTAGGGTTCGAGGGGTGCCTCAGATTCCCGAGAAGATCCATGAGCTCACGGTCGGCCAGCTCGCCGCCCGCAGCGGTGCCGCCGTCTCCGCCCTGCACTTCTACGAGTCCAAGGGCCTGATCCGCAGCCGCCGCACCACGGGCAACCAGCGCCGCTACTCCCGTGACGCGCTGCGCCGGGTCGCGTTCGTCCGGGCCGCCCAACGGGTCGGCATCCCGCTGGCCACGATCCGCGACGCCCTCTCCGAGCTGCCCGAGGAACGCACCCCCACCCGCGAGGACTGGGCCCGCCTCTCCGAGGCCTGGCGCTCCGAACTCGACGAACGCATCAAGCAGTTGAACCGTCTGCGGGACCACCTCACCGACTGCATCGGCTGCGGCTGTCTATCCCTCGACACATGTGTGCTCTCCAACCCGGACGACGTGTTCGGCGACCGCCTGACGGGGTCACGGCTGTTGGTGGAGCAGAGTGGGGGCGGGCGCAAGAACGGGCGCCGGGAGCCGGAACGGCAGAAGCCGACGGACAAGCGGTGCTGAGTCGTCGTACGACCACTTCGGCGAGAGCCCTGCCCTACGACGAGCGCCGGGCCCGCCCGTACTGGACCAGTCCCTCCGTCACCAACTGGGCGTTGGAGGCAGCTCGTTGACCGTCCGGCAAGACCAGCGTGTCCTCCAGGCCGACCCTCGTCGCGAGGCCCAGGCGGCCCGCCAGCCGCAGCACCGGCCAGGCGCCGGCGTCCTCGCCGTGCAGCAGCACGGGGCGGCCGTGGGCCGGACCGAGTTCGGCGAGGAGCGTGCGCGCGGAGGTCTCCGCCGCCTGTGTGTCCGTCACCTCGGCGAGGACCCGCAGCACCTTCGGTCCGAGCGGCGACACCGCGAACCTCGCCGCCGCGTCCGTCCCGGACCAGATCCCGGCCTCCACGCCGACCCCCAGGTCGATCAGCGCGGCGGCGATCTCCTCGGCTCCCGGCTCGTGCCAGTTCACCGAGGCGTGGTCGGGCAGCGTGGTCCAGCCCCGGACACGGGCGAGCCGGACCGCGGGGTCTGCTTCCGCCCAGGCGCCGGTGGTCACTCCGACCGGGACCGGCACCCGCGCACGGATCGCCTCAAGTGTCGCCGCGACCACCCGCGGCGACAGACTGTCCCGCCCGCAAGGTGTCTTGGGGTGGACATGGATGTCCGTGGCGCCCGCCGCGACGGCCTCCGCCGCCGCCCGCGCCATGGACTCGGGAGTGAGCGGCACCGCCGTTCCGTCGGCGGCCCCGCGCGGGCCGTTGAGACACACCTGCACCATTCCTCGATGGTGCCAGGCGGCACCGACGGTTCAACCCCGTCAAAGCAGGGGGTGCGGCATCCCCGGCGCACCCCCGGTGCGCCCACACGCTCTAGGCCGACATCAACAACCGTCCGCGCCTGGCGTCCGCCAGGGCATCGGGTGTGAGCACGGGCCGCGGTACCAGAATCCCGCAGTCCGTGCAGACCGGTCCGGTCGAGGGTTCGTGGTCCAGTTCGTACTTCCAGACGAGCCGCTCTCCGTCGCACACCGGGCACACCGCGCCCGGTTCGCGCTCCAGCGCGGAGATCAGCCTGCGCAGCACCTCGGCCAGCGAGTCATCGGGGTGTACCCGGGGATCGTCGCACCATGCGACTCCGAAACCGCCCCAGGTCAGCCGGTGCCAGTCGTCCACACTGCCCGGCCTGCGCAACCCGTCGTGCTTCTCCTTCTTGCGCCGCTCGGCGAACTCGACCTCGTAGGCCAGCCAGACCGAACGCGCCTCCTCCAACTCCTCCAGTGCGGCCACGAGCCGCGCTGGGTCGGGGGAGCGGTCCTCGGGACCGAATCCCGCCCGGGAGCACAAGTGGTCCCAGGTCGCCCTGTGCCCGTAAGGAGCGAACCGCTCAAGGCACTTGCGCAGCGAGTAGCGCCGAAGCGCCAGATCGCACCGCGGATCCCTCACCTGTCTCGCCAGACTCCGGAAACCGGCCATCGCCCTGCACCTCCGTCACACCTGCACCTGTACTTCGGTCACTTCGGCGTTGTCGCCGTGCCGACTTCGCACGACGTTGCCGAATAGACGTATCGACAAGCGATTTGGCTCCATCCGATTTCCGATGCCCCCCATAAGCTCGAGAACCCCTGCCAAAACTTGACGCATGTTCATCTTCAATCTCGGGGATACCGGCGGTAACGTCCGGCCACACCCCCCCGTCGGTTGGAGCTGCCATGCCACGGCGCACCTCACGCACCGCACTCGACAGACTGAGAACTCCCGGCAGACTCACCGGGTTCCTGAAGACCGCATCCATATGCGTCCTGATTGCCGGTCTTTTGTCCCCGCTTGCGCAGACGGCGTCGGCCGCCGAGGCCACGGCGGCGAACGACTACTGCGGCGGCCAGTGTTCCGACATCCTGCCGCCCGGCGAGAACGGCAACGCGACCCTCGCACAGGTCCTCCTCAACCAGGCTTTCGGCACCCAGCCCGACCACGCCGAGGACCAGCTCGGCCCTTACGCCAACCTGGCCAAGGGCTACTCGGGCCTCACCAACTCCACGATCAACACGTTCTTCAACGACGCGTCGTTCGGGGTCCCGTCCGACCAAGTCGCCTCCACCCTGAGTCCCGCGGGCCGTACCGACGTGACGATCGTCCGTGACAAGAAGACGGGCGTACCGCACATCACCGGTACCACCAGATACGGCACCGAGTTCGGCGCCGGCTATGCGGCGGCCCAGGACCGGCTGTGGCTCATGGACGTCTTCCGGCACGTCGGTCGCGGCCAGCTCACCGCCTTCGCCGGCGGTGCCGCCTCCAACCAGGGCCTGGAACAGCAGTTCTGGCGCAACGCCCCCTACAGCGAGGCCGACCTCCAGGCCCAGATCGACAACGCCGTCGCGACCAACGGAGCCCGCGGCCAGCAGGCCCTCGCCGACGCCAACGCCTACCTCGCCGGCATCAACTCCTACATCGACGCCTCCGACAGCGGCCGCTACTTCCCCGGCGAGTACGTCCTGACCGGCCACAAGGACTCGATCACCAACGCCGGCACGATCGACCACTTCAAGATCACCGACCTGGTCGCGCTGGCCTCCGTCATCGGCGCCCTCTTCGGCTCCGGGGGCGGCGGCGAGGTCAACAACGCGATCTCCCTGATGGCCGCTCAGGAACAGTACGGCGTGACGAAGGGCACCGAGGTCTGGGAGTCCTTCCGCGAGCGCAACGACCCCGAGGCCGTCCTCACCGTCCACAACGGCGAGAGCTTCCCGTACGCCACCAAGCCCACGAACGCGCAGGGCGAGGCGCTGCCCGACGCCGGTTCGGTGACCACCGAGCCCCTGGTCCACGACGCCACCGGCACCGGCGCCGACCAGAGCGCGAACGCGGCCTCCACCACGGCGACCGCGAACGCCCTGACCTCGGCCAAGCGCGGCATGTCCAACGCCCTTGTCGTCAGCGGCAAATACACGGCCAGCGGCCACCCGGTCGCCGTCTTCGGACCGCAGACCGGCTACTTCGCCCCCCAGCTCCTCATGCTCCAGGAGATCCAGGGCCCCGGCATCAGCGCCCGCGGCGCCTCCTTCGCGGGCCTGAGCATGTACGTGGAGCTCGGCCGCGGCCAGGACTACTCGTGGTCCGCCACGACCTCCGGCCAGGACATCATCGACACCTACGCCGTCGAGCTGTGCCAGGACGACTACCACTACCTCTACCACGGCACCTGCACGGCCATGGAGAAGATCGAGCAGAAGAACTCCTGGGCCCCGACCACGGCCGACGGCACCGCCGCGGGGTCGTACACCATGAGGGTCTGGCGCACGAAGTACGGTCCTGTCGAGTACCGGGCGACCGTCGGCGGCAAGAAGGTCGCCTACACCACCCTGCGTTCCTCCTATCTGCACGAGGCCGACTCGATCATCGGCTTCCAGATGCTGAACGATCCGGACTACGTCAAGAGCCCGGGGACCTTCCAGAGCGCGGTGCAGCACATCAACTACACCTTCAACTGGTTCTACGCCGACTCCACGCACACCGCGTACTACAACAGCGGGAACAACCCGGTGCGCCCGTCCGGCGTCGACGCCGAGTTCCCGGTGTGGGCGCAGGCGGCGTACGAGTGGAAGAACTGGAACCCGACCACGAACACCGCCGACTACACACCGGCCTCCGCCCACCCCAACTCCATCGACCAGGACTACTACGTCTCCTGGAACAACAAGCAGGCGCTCGACTACGCGACGGCCTCCTGGGGCGACGGGTCCGTGCATCGCGGCAATCTGCTGGAGGACCGCGTGAAGAAGCTGGTCGCCGCGGGCGGGGTCACCCGGGCCTCGCTGGTGAAGGCCATGGCGGACGCGTCCACCGCCGACCTGCGGGCGGAGGACGTCCTCCCGGACCTGCTCAAGGTGATCAACAGCTCGACGGTCACCGACTCCACGGCCGCGGCCGCGGTGAGCAAGCTCCAGGCGTGGCTGACGGCCGGCGGCAAGCGCACCGAGACGTCGGCGGGTTCGAAGAAGTACGCCGACGCCGACGCGGTCCGCATCCTGGACGCGTGGTGGCCGCTGCTGGCACAGGGCATCTTCCAACCCGGCCTCGGCACCGACCTGTACACCGCCTTCCAGGCCAACCTGCCCGTGGACGAGTCCCCTTCGGCCGCGCACGGACCCACCGGCGCGCACGCGGGCAGCTCCTTCCAGTACGGCTGGTGGAGTTACGTCGACAAGGACGTCCGCGCGGTGCTCGGTGAGAGCGTGCGGGGTCCGCTGGCGGACAAGTACTGCGGCGGCGGCAGCATCGGCGCCTGCCGGGACATCCTGATCAGCACCCTGAAGACCGCGGCCGGCAAGACCGCGGCACAGGTCTACCCGGGCGACGACCTCTGCTCGGCGGGCGACCAGTGGTGCGCCGACTCGATCGTGCAGCGCACTCTGGGAGGCATCAAGCACTACAACATCAGCTGGCAGAACCGTCCGACCTTCCAGCAGGTGGTGGAGTTCACTTCGCACCGTTAGGCCGACTGGTGGCGGCGGGTCAGTGGATACGGCCCGCCGCCAGCACCAGTTGGGCCAGTTCGCGGTGGCAGATGTCGCTGTGCGCGCCCGCGGGCGGTCCGCCGCGTCTGACGACGGCCGCCGCGTCGATGTTCACGCAGCCCTTCGCGGGCAGCTTCCCGAGGGCGTCGGCCAGCTTGACGGACGGCGTGTCCGGCACCGCCTGCACGCCGTCGTGGCCCATCGCCCCCCACTTGGCACCCAGGGTCCGGCCGAGGTCGAAGGCCGCCACGCCCCGGGCGTCACCCGCCATGCGCGAGGCCAGCGGATACAGGGTGCCGAGCGCCGAGTCATGGCTGGAGAAACAGCACACGAGCGGCCCGTCGACGCGGTTCTGCTGTCCCTGGAGCACACCTCCCGCGCGCGTGTCGTGCGGCAGCCGGGTCGCGAACGCGTAGTGCGAGAAGGCCCCTTGGAGCAGTGTCACGGACTTGACGGTCCGCACCCCCTCCGGCAGCCCGCGCAGTGCGAACGACACCAGCCGGCCCCCGAAGCTGTGCCCCACGAGGTGCACCCGCACCCCGGGCGCCGCCTTCGCGAGCTGCCCGATCACCCGGCCGAGCCCGCGCTCGCCCACCGTGCCCGCGCGCCGTTTCATCGCGTAGTACGTCCCCTGCCGCAGCAGTTCGTGCGCCCCGTCCCACGGGTTGGGAATCGTGAACTCCTCTACCGCGTCCGGGGATTCGAGACGGGCGAGGGCCCGCGCGAACTCCTCGCACACCGTCGCCGCGGACCCGGCGAACATCTCCGGACCGTCCTGCGGCACCCCCTCCGCCAGCGTGTCCGCGGCGAACAGCGCCTGCGGCCCGGGCGGCACGACGTCCACCAGCATCCGCACCAGCCGCCCGAACTCCTCCAGCTCGGCCTCTTCGGGCGGTTGCTGATCGAGCAGCCGGGACAGCTGGTCGATCACGGTGGCCCGGCCCGGGAAGGTCTCGAGCAGTGCGTGCCGGGTGTCCTTGTCGAGCACCGGACGCGGGGGCATCTCGGCGGCCACGGACCGCGGGAAGTCCGGGATCGGCTCGTCGGAGAACCGCATCGACGGCCATACGACCCCCACGTACCCGAGTCTCGCCGCCGGCGCGAGCTGCGGGAACGGGGCGAAGAAGCTGCTGTAGAGCCGGGTCGCCCCCGAGCGGTCACTGTTCCAGCCGTGCGCGAAGACCACCAGGTCCTTGACGCCCCGGTCCACCACCTCCGCGAGCAGCCGGTCCCGCCGGCCGGTGTCCGGGTCGCCGTCCGCGTCGAACGTCAGCTCCCAGTACGGCGTCACACTCATCGCCGGATCCGCCATCACCGACCACCTCGTCCCCGTAGTGGTGCGCATCGTCCTGCTACCGGGCGAAGTTGGCCATACTCCACGGCTCATCCGTAGAGGAGGTAATCCTTTCGAATCCGCCGGAAAGCCGTCAGCTCCTCCCGCCAGCCCGCCACGACCTCGTCGGCACCGGCGCCGGCGTCGATCATCGTGCGGACCCGGGTGGAACCGGTGAGCTTGTCGATCCAGTTGTCCGCCCGCCAACCGAAGTCGGACCAGGCCTTCTTGGCGGTCACGAGCAGGGCGATGCCGGTGCGGACGGGATCGTAGGCGGACCGGTCGTGGACGTGGATCTGGACACCGCCGACCGTCTTGCCCTGGAACTTGGAGAAGGTGGGGGCGAAGTAGGCCTCCCTGAAGTGCACACCGGGGAGGCCGAGTTCGTTCACTGCGGCGGCCCAGCGGCCGTCCAGGCCCTCCGCGCCCAGCAGTTCGAAGGGGCGGGTTGTGCCGCGGCCCTCCGAGAGGTTCGTGCCCTCGAAGAGACAGGTGCCGGAGTACACCAGGGCAGTGTCCGGGGTCGGCATGTTCGGGCTCGGGGGGACCCAGGGGAGGTTCCAGGCGTCGTAGAATTCCGAGCGCCTCCAGCCCGTCATCAGGACCGTGTCCAGGGGGACGGGCGAGGTGAGGAACTCTCCGTTGCAGAGACGGGCCAGCTCCGCGACGGTCATTCCGTGTGCCTGGGAGATGGGCTGTCTGCCCACGAAGGTCGCGAACTCCCTGTGCAGGACCGGGCCCTGGGCCGCACGGCCGGTGACCGGGTTCGGGCGGTCCAGGACGACGAAGCGCTTCCCCGCGAGCTGGGCCGCCTCCATGCAGTCGTACAGCGTCCAGATGTACGTGTAGAAGCGTGCGCCCACGTCCTGGATGTCGAAGACGATCGTGTCCACGCTTGAGGCGGTGAAGATGTCGGCGAGCGGCCGGCCGCTCTTGAGATACGTGTCGTAGACGGGGAGGCCGGTCGCGGGGTCGTCGTAGCGGCCCTCGGAGCCGCCTGCCTGCGCGGTGCCCCGGAAGCCGTGTTCGGGGCCGAAGACGGCGGTCAGGTCGACGCGGGGGTCGGTGTGCATCACGTCGACGATGTGCTGGACGTCTCGGGTGACACCGGTGGGGTTGGTGACGACGCCGATACGCTCGCCGTCGAGCTGGGCGTATCCGGAGGCGGCCAGGTTCTCGAAACCTGTTCGTCTGTGGGGATGGGCCGCTTGGGCGGGGGGTGCGGAGGTCAGTGACGCCGTTGCCGTTGCTGCTGCCAGCAGGGTTCGTCTGGATAGGCGCATGAGGTGCACGGTAGGCGCCGACGCGGGTTGTGGGGAGGGTTCGCTCACCCTTTCCTTCAACATACCGACCGGTTAGTCTGGGCCTGCAGTCGAGCCGGAGTCGAAGGAGACCGATGGTGGAAGCCCTGCAGGGTGCCGGAGTGGTTGTGACCGGAGCGGGAGGTGGCATCGGGGCTGCGCTGGCCCGGCGGTTCGCCGCGGAAGGGGCCCGGGTCGTCGTCAACGACCTCGACGCCGGCCGCGCGAAGGCCGTGGCCGAGGAGATCGGCGGCATCGCCGTCGCCGGGGACGCCTCCGCCGTCGTCTCCGACGCCCGCGACGCGCTCGGCGGCGACGTCGACGTCTACTGCGCCAACGCCGGTGTCGCCTTCGGCGGAGGGAACGCCGACGAGCCGCTCGACGAGACCGGCTGGGCCACCTCCTGGGACGTGAACGTCATGGCGCATGTGCGGGCCGCCCACGCGCTGCTTCCTGGGTGGCTGGAGCGGGGGAGCGGACGGTTCGTGTCGACCGTCTCCGCCGCCGGGCTGCTGACCATGATCGGGGCCGCTCCCTACGCCGTCACCAAGCACGGGGCGTACGCCTTCGCCGAGTATCTGTCGCTGACGTACCGGCACCGGGGGATCAAGGTGCACGCGATCTGTCCGCAGGGCGTGCGGACCGACATGCTCGCGGCCACCGGGACCGCGGGGGACCTGGTGCTCCAGCCCACCGCCGTCGAACCGGAGGACGTGGCCGAGGCGCTGTTCCGGGGGATCGAGGAGGACCGGTTCCTGATCCTGCCGCACCCGGAGGTCGCCGAGTACTACCAGGCGCGGGCCGCCGAGCCCGATCGCTGGCTGGCCGGCATGAACCACCTCCAGCGCAAGTGGGAGGAGGTCCGATGAGCGAGTCCCGTTATGCCGCCAAGCCCTGGCTGGGACTGCTCAGTGAGGCCCAGCGCGGGCCCATCGAGCCCGCCGACTCGCTCGTGCACGCCCTGCGGCGGGCCGTCGCCGAGGCACCGGAGCGGCCGTTCCTCGCCTACTTCGACGGGCGGCTCAGCTATCGCGAGGTCGACGAGCTGAGCGACTCCGTCGCCGGGCACCTCGCCGCTCGCGGCCTGGAGCGCGGGGACCGGGTGGCGGTCCTGCTCCAGAACTCCCCGCTCTTCGTGCTCGCGCTGCTCGGTGCCTGGAAGGCGGGCGCGGTCGTCGTGCCCGTCAACCCCATGTACAAGTCGGGGGAGGTCGGCCATGTCCTGCGGGACGGTGAGGTGGCCGCGCTGATCTGCTCCGACCGGGCCTGGGAGTCGTATCTGCGCGAGACGGCGGCCGGCTCGCCGGTGCGGATCGTGCTGACCGGCTGCGAGCTGGACTTCCAGACCCGCGGGGACGCGCGCGTGCTCACCTTCGAGCGGCTGCCGCAGGCCGAGGACGCCGACGACCTGGTCGCCGTCGCCGGGGCCGGCCACAAGGCGCCCGACGGACGGGACGCCACGCCCTCCGACGTCGCGCTGATCAGCTACACCTCGGGGACGAGCGGCACGCCCAAGGGCGCCACCAACACCCACGGCAACATCATGTACAACGCCGAGCGGCAGCGGACCGGGCTCGGGCTGCCCGAGGCGCCCGTGTACTTCGCGCTGGCGCCCCTGTTCCACATCACCGGGATGGTCTGCCAGCTCGGGGCGTGTCTGAACAGCGTGGGCACGCTCGTGCTGGCGTACCGCTTCGAGGCGGGTGTCGTCCTGGATGCCTTCGCCGAGCACCGGCCGCACTACACGGTCGGACCGTCGACCGCCTTCATGGCCCTGGCCGCCCACCCCGACGTCACCCCCGAGCACTTCTCGTCCTTCGTCAACATCTCCTCGGGCGGGGCTCCGCTGCCGCCCGCCCTGGTGGAGAAGTTCCGGGCCGGCTTCGGACCGTACATCCGCAACGGCTACGGGTTGACCGAGTGCTCCGCGCCCTGCGCCTCCGTGCCGCCGGAGCGGGAGGCGCCCGTCGACCCGGTGTCCGGGACGCTCGCCGTGGGCGTGCCGGGGCCCGAGACGGTCGTACGGATCGTCGACGACAGCGGTGCCGAGGTGCCCTTCGGCGAGCAGGGCGAGATCGTCGTGCGCGGACCGCAGGTGGTGCCCGGCTACTGGCGGCGGCCGGAGGCGACCGCCGAGACCTTCCCGGACGGCGAGCTGCGCACGGGTGACATCGGGTTCATGGACCCCGAGGGCTGGCTGTACGTCGTGGACCGCAAGAAGGACATGATCAACGCGTCCGGCTTCAAGGTGTGGCCGCGCGAGGTCGAGGACGTGCTGTACACGCACCCGGCGGTGCGCGAGGCGGCCGTCGTCGGTGTGCCCGACGGTTACCGCGGGGAGACCGTCAAGGCGTACATCAGCCTCCGTCCGGGTGCGGAAACCGACCCCGATGCGCTCGCCGCGTACTGCAAGGAGAGACTGGCGGCCTACAAATACCCGCGGCAGGTGGAGATCCTGCCCGACTTGCCGAAGACGGCCAGTGGGAAGATCCTCCGGCGGGAACTCCGTTCCCCACCGCACAACAGCGAATGACCTCTCGGAAGGCAGGTGGCGGCACAGTGCCCAGGACGACGGACGGAGACGGTACGCCCGTCCCGCAGCGGCTGCTGGCCGCCGCCACCCGGCTCTTCGCCGAGCAGGGCTACGACCGCACCTCCGTGCAGGAGATCGTCGAGGCGGCCGGCGTCACCAAGGGGGCGCTGTACCACTACTTCGGCTCCAAGGACGACCTCCTGCACGAGGTGTACGCGCGCGTGCTGCGCGTTCAGCAGGAGCGCCTGGACGTGCTCGCGAACGCCGACGAGCCGATCGAGAAGCGGCTGCGGGCAGCGGCCGCCGACGTCGTCGTCACGACGATCGAGAACCTCGACGACGCGATGATCTTCTTCCGCTCGATGCACCACCTGAGCCCCGAGAAGAACAAGCAGGTGCGCGCCGAGCGGCGGAAGTACCACGAGCGCTTCCGCGCGCTCGTCGAGGAGGGCCAGGAAGCGGGTGTCTTCTCGAAGGCGACCCCGGCCGATCTCGTCGTGGACTACCACTTCGGGTCCGTCCACCACCTGTCGACCTGGTACCGCCCGGACGGCCCGATGGGCCCGCAGGAGGTCGCCGACCACCTGGCCGACCTCCTCCTGCGGGCCCTGCGGCCGTAGAGCGCCTCCTAGAGGTACTTCTTCAGCTCCCGTCGCGCCAGCGAGCGCTGGTGGACCTCGTCCGGGCCGTCCGCGATCATCAGGGTGCGGGCGCCGGCGTACAGCTCGGCCAGCGGGAAGTCCTGGCTGACTCCGCCCGCGCCGTGCAGCTGGATCGCCCGGTCGATGATGTCGACGACCGCGCGGGGCGTGGCGATCTTGATGGACTGGATCTCGGTGTGGGCGCCCCTGTTGCCGACCGTGTCCATCAGCCAGGCCGTCTTCAGTACCAGCAGGCGGAGCTGCTCGACGGTCACGCGCGCGTCGGCGATCCAGTTGTGGACCACGCCCTGCTGGGCCAGCGCCTTGCCGAAGGCGTCACGGGAGACCGCGCGGCGGCACATCAGCTCGATCGCCCGCTCGGCCATGCCGATCAGCCGCATGCAGTGGTGGATCCGGCCGGGGCCGAGGCGGGCCTGCGCGATGGCGAAGCCGCCGCCCTCCTCACCGATGAGGTTCGAGACCGGTACGCGCGCGTGGTCGAAGATCACCTCGGCGTGGCCGCCGTGGTAGTGGTCCTCGTAGCCGAAGACCCGCATCGCACGCCTGACCGTGACGCCGGGGGTGTCCCGGGGGACCAGGACCATCGACTGCTGGCGGCGGATGTCCTCGCCGTCCGGGTCGGTCTTGCCCATCACGATGAAGATCCTGCAGTCCGGGTTCATCGCCCCGGAGATGTACCACTTGCGGCCCGTGACGACGTACTCTCCCCCACTCTCGGCTCCGCTCGAGCGGGAGGTGCCCCCACCGTCCCGTTCGATGCGCGTGGTGATGTTCGTGGCATCGGAGGACGCGACCTCCGGCTCGGTCATCGCGAACGCCGAGCGGATCTCACCGGCCAGCAGCGGCTCCAGCCACTGCTTCTTCTGCTGCTCGTCGCCGAACTGCGAGAGCACCTCCATGTTGCCGGTGTCGGGCGCCGCGCAGTTCAGCGCGGTGGGCGCGAGCTGCGGGGAACGGCCGGTGATCTCGGCGAGCGGGGCGTACTGGAGGTTGGTGAGGCCGGCGCCGTACTCGGCGTCGGGCAGGAAGAGGTTCCACAGGCCCTGCCTGCGCGCCTCGGCCTTGAGCTCCTCGACCACGGCCGGTGTGTCCCACGGCGAGGCCAGCAGGGCGCGCTGCTCCTCCGCGACGGCCTCGGCGGGGTAGACGTACTCGTCCATGAAGGCGAGCAGCTTGGCGCGCAGCTCCTCGGTGCGCGCGTCGAACGCGAAGTCCATGCGGATCAGCCTTCCTGGATGCCGTCTTGAAGAGTGGTCAGACCGTGCTGGATGAAGACCGGGACGAGCTCGCCGATGCGGTCGAAACCGCGGCCGACCGTCTGGCCCAGGGTGTAGCGGTAGTGGATACCCTCCAGGATCACGGCGAGCTTGAACCAGGCGAACGCCGTGTACCAGGACACCGCGGAGACGTCCCGCCCGGAGCGCTCGGCGTACCGCGCGACTAGTTCGGCCGGATCCGGATGGCCAGGGGCCTCGGCGGTCGTGGCGACGGGGGAGTCGGGCGTGCCCAGCGGCATGCTGTACATGACCAGCAGGCCGAGGTCGGTGAGCGGGTCGCCGAGGGTCGACATCTCCCAGTCGAGGATCGCCTTGATCTCGCCGTCGTCGCCCATCAGGACGTTGTCGAGGCGGTAGTCGCCGTGGACGACCGTGGCCGCGGGGGACTGCGGGAGACGGCGGCCGAGGGTCGCGTGCAGCTCGTCGATGCCGGCGAGGTCGCGGTTGCGGGACGCGTCCAGCTGCTTGCCCCAGCGGCGCAGCTGGCGGTCCAGGAAGCCCTCCGGGCGGCCGAAGTCCGCGAGGCCGACCTCCGCCGGATCCACCGCGTGCAACTCGACCAGGGTGTCGACGAGGGACAGCACGGCGGCGCGGGTGCGCTCGGGCCCGAGGGGGGCGAGCTGGTCGGCGGTGCGGTACGGGGTGCCCTCGACGAACTCCATGACGTAGAAGGGCGAGCCGAGCACCTCCTCGTCCTCGCACAGGAGGACCGGATTCGGCACCGGCACGTCCGTGGGGTGCAGGGCGCTGATGACCCGGTGTTCGCGCTTCATGTCGTGCGCGGTGGCCAGGACATGGCCCAGCGGGGGCCGTCGTACGACCCACTTCGACGTGCCGTCCGACACCGCGTAGGTGAGATTCGACCGTCCGCCCTCGATCAGCCGGCCGGTCAGGGGGCCGTGCACCAGGCCGGGCCGCTCGCGGTCGAGCAGGCCGCGCAGCCGGTCGAGATCGAGTCCTGGTGGATGGTCGGGGCTCATCTGTGCTCCTTACGCGCGCGTGAACGGTCCCGACCATCATGCCGACTGGTCGGTATGTCGTCCAGAGGGGGAGGGGAACGTGATCCGGACCACGATAGGCCGACAGCTCCCCGCGCGGTGCGTCGGGGAGCTGTCGGCGGTGCTCGTCGGCCGGGTCAGTGGTCGTCCCAGTGGCCATCGTGGGCGGCGTGCCGGTGGCCGTCGTGGACGTAGTCGACGTGGTCGCCGTGCAGGACGCTCTCGTGTCCGCAGTCCTGGCCGTGCCGGTGCTCGTGACCGTCGTGCGAGACATGTCCGCCGGGTTCGCACTCGTCCCAGTGGCCCTCGTGCTCGCGGTGCAGATGCCCGTCGTGCGCGTAGTCGACGTGGTCCTCGTGCGGCACCTCGGTGTGTCCGCAGTCCGGGCCGTGGGTGTGCGCGTGCGAGGCGTGTTCGTGGTGGAGGGTGGTCATGGTGCTCACCTTCGAAGCGACGGGCGATGACGTCGGACAGGCTGCCACGCGAAAGGCGCTTATGCGGACATTCGGTCCTGCGTGGCGTACGCGTACCCCGCAGGGCGAGGCCGGGGCTCGGGTGGGGGCGCCGAGCCGCTCAGAACACCAGCGCCGCCCCGCACACCGCCAGCGCCACCGTGCACAGGACCGCCGTCGTGGCGTGTCCCTGGGTGAGGGCCCTCGGTGTGTCCGACGAGGTCAGGGTGCGAATGCGGTGATGGGCGAGGGAGAGGAAACCCAGCCACAGGGCGCAGCACAGGGCGCAGGCGACGAGTGTGAGGGGGGTCGGACCGCCGTGCAGGGCCGTCTTCACGGCGAGTACCGCGGAGACGGTGCCCGAGAGGGTCGTACGGCGCCAGGCGAGCCGGGTGCGTTCGGGCTGGAGCCCCGGGTCCCGCTCCGCGGCGGCGCCCCCGGCGGCGGCCTCGCTCATCCCTCCCACCCGGCGAGCACCACGACGACCATGGCCACGGCCACCACCGCGACCACCAGGCTCAGCAGCGCCGGGAACCGGGACACCGGCAGATCCTCGCCCCGCCGCATCGCCCGCTCGCACCGCACCCAGTGGTTGACCGCCCGCAACGAGCACAGCACGCCCGCCGCGAGCAGTGCGAGTGCCAGGCCCACCCGCCAGCCCCAGCGCAGATCCGGCAGGAACTGGTCCACGGCGAAGCCGCCGCCGATCAGTGCGAGCGCGGTGCGCAGCCAGGCCAGGAAGGTGCGTTCATTGGCCAGCGAGAACCGGTAGTCGGGGGTGCTGCCCTCGTGCCGGACCTCCTCGGGGGCGAACCAGACGCGGACGTTCCGTGCGAAATCGATCACGCGCACGAGCCTATCGGCCGGGTTCCCTAACGCCGTGGTCCGGGCCCCGCTCAGCCCATCGACCGGTACGCCTTGAGCCGCTCGTAGGCGGCCAGCCCGTCCGGCACCCACTCCCAGTCCCGCAGGCGCAGCTCCACCTCGTCCTCCGGCAGGAAGTCGTGCCAGGCGACTTCCTCGACCTGGGGGCTGACCGGGAGCTCGCAGCGGACCTCGTAGACCGCGGACCACCAGGTCCGGCCGGCCCCGTCGTCGTACAGGAACTTGAAGAGGAACTCCGGGCGGGGCAGCCCGCTCACGCCGAGTTCCTCCTCGGCCTCGCGCAGGGCCGCGTCGTCGTAGGACTCGCCCGCGCCGACCACTCCGCCGACGAACATGTCGTGGAGCGACGGGAAGACCAGCTTGGTCGGGGTGCGGCGGTGGACGAAGAGGCGGCCCTCGGCGTCCGTGGCCCGGACGAAGACGCAGCGGTGGCGCAGCCCCTCGGCGTAGGCCTCGCCGCGGGGGGACTGGGTGATGACGTTGTCGTTCTCGTCGACGATGTCGAGGATTTCGTCAGCAGCGCTCATGTCCCCATCCAAGCAGCAGCGCTCGTGCCGTCCGTCCGGGCGGGCGCGCGTCAGCTCGGCTGGAGGTCGCGCGCAGGTTCCGACCTGTCGGCCCCGCTCGGCATCGCGGGGTGCATCCCCAGCAGCACGATGCCCGCGACGACGGCCGCGAGCCCCAGCGCCTCCCAGGTCAGCGCGGCCGTGTCGGTGCGCAGCCGGTCGCCCAGGAAGCCCACGCCGCACACGATCCCCGCGAGCGGCTGGGCCGCGGTCAGCGCGGGCAGGGACATCCGCAGGGGCGCGGTCTCGAACGCGCTCTGCACCAGGACCAGCCCGGTGATCCCGAGGGCCAGCACGGCGTACGGCTGCCAGCCGGTCAGCAGGTCGGCGAGGCCGCCCTCGGAGAAGTGCTGGCCGCTGACCCGGGTGAGGGCGTCCTGGACGCCGTACAGCAGACCGGCGGCCAGGGCCAGCAGGACCGGGCCCGAGCTGAGGCGGGAGCGTTTGGCGTAGGTCGTGAGCAGTAGGGCGAGGCCGACCATGACGCCGATGATCAGCCAGTGCCGGAAGGGGTCGGTGACCGCCGTGCCGCCGCGTGGCTCACCCGCCACGATGAACGCGGTCACCCCGCCCGCGAGCAGCGCGAGCCCCGCCCAGCCCTGGCGGCCCAGCGGCTGCTTGGTCTGCTTGCGGGAGAGGGCCAGGGCGAAGAGGAGGTTCGTGGCGAGCAGGGGTTCGACCAGGGAGACCTCGCCCTGGCCCAGTGCGATCGCGCCGAGGACCATGCCGGCCACCATCAGGCCGATGCCGCCGAGCCAGCGCGGCACCTTCACCAGGTCGAGGAGCAGCCGGGGCGAGAGGAAGTCGCTCAGTGGGGCCTGACGGGCCGCGTTCTGCTGGAGCACGAAGCCGAAGCCCAGGCAACAGGCAGCACTCACGGCGAGAATCAGGACCAGAACCGACACGCTTCGTACCTCGATCGTCCGGCCGGGCGGCGGGGTGGTTGTCGCCGACTGTAGCGTCCCAGCGTCCGGCTTGCCCCTGGGAGTACCCGTATTCGGGTTGTCGACTCGACCGCCGCGCCGTTCTCGGCTGCGGGGGTTCCCGTCATGGTGCGGTGCGATGAGGCGCGGCGCCATGGCGTACGCCACAGAGGCGGGCCCTTGACCCGGTCCCACCAGCACCGCCTCGCCACAACTTCCTCTCAGGTATGGAGAGTTGACGCGTGTAACGCGCTTTCGGCTCTTGACGCAAACCATTGGCGGGCGGTTGGCTGTCCGTGATCAGTCGATGGCGGTGCGAATCGGCCCGCCGACCTGCCCACATCGACGGTCGGCCTGCCCGCGTCCGCCCAGGCACCCCTTCCGCCCCACCTCTCCCGCCCCGCCCCTCCGCCCCACCCGTCACGCGCCATGTTCCGTGAGGAAAGCCCACGGTGTCCCCGCCCCCGCCGCCCTTCGGTCGCAGTCGAAAACGCGCCGCCCAGGCCTTCGACGCGGCCCTCGACGACGCCGAACTCGTCGACGTGCGTGCCGCGTTGGCACAGGGCAGATGGCAGGCGGCCCGCGCGCTGCTCGCCCGGACGGGTGACGAGTGGGACCGGCGGGGCCACCGGATCACGGTGCTCGCGGCCGAGCCGTACAGCGACGCCTGGGCCAGGGACTGGCTGGTGGCCGAGCCGGACTCCGGCGACGCCGCCGTACTGCTCGCCCTCTCCCTGGTCCAGCGGGTACTGCGGGGCAAGGGAAAGCCCGCCGCCGCCCGCGAGGCCTGCCGGACCGCGGCCCGCCGCCTGCCCGCCGATCCCACGCCGTGGCTCGGCCTGCTCCTGCTGGAGCGCGACCTCGGGGCGGCGGACGAGGTGGCCGACGTCTTCGGCGAGATCCGGCAGCGGCACGCCGACCACCACCACGCCCACCATCTGATGGTCGCCCGGCTCGCCGAGCGCCGGGCCGAGACGGGCCCCGACCCGTTGCACGAGGTCTACGACTTCGCGAACTGGGCCGCCGAGCAGGCTCCCGCCGACTCACCGCTCGCGATCCTGCCGGTCATCGCGCACGCCGAGCGCTACCGGGCCCTGGCCGCCGCCGGGCACGAGCCGCGCGACCCGGCCGCCTCGGGTCACTGGACCGGACGCCGGGCCCGGCAGGTGATGAAGTCGGCCTTCGACTGGTGGCTGGAATGGGAGCACGAGGGCCACCCCCGGCGCCTGGTCGACCTCAATTTCCTCGCCCACGCGAAGGTCTGCGAGGGACGCGGCGCCGAGGCCGCCGCCCTCTTCCACCGCATCGGCGAACGCCCCACCCCGGCCCCCTGGTCCTATCCGGACCACGAGCCGTACTCCGCCTTCCTTGCCGCCCGCGACAGCGCGCTCGGCACGGTGTAGCACCCCCGAACCCCAGAAGGACGGTCCCCATGGCCACCGAGAGTTCCAGCAAGAGCAGACCGGACATCAGTACGTTCAAGGGGCAGGACCGCGCGCTGCGCGCCGGCCGCCTCGGCACCGGAGGCCTGCTGCTCTCCGTTCTCGCCGCGACCGCGCCCCTCATGGTGGTAGCGGGTGTCATGCCCACTACATTCGCGGTGATGGGGATCGTCGGCCAGCCCCTCCTCTTCGTCCTCCTCGGCGTGGTCCTCGTCCTGTTCAGCGTCGGCTACGCCGAGATGAGCCGGCACGTCCACAACGCGGGCGCCTTCTACGCCTACATTTCCCGCGGCCTCGGCGGCACCGCCGGGGCGAGCGCGGCCCTCGTCGCCCTGGTCGCCTACAACGCCCTCCAGGTCGGCATCTACGGCATCTTCGGCTTCGAGGTCTCCGGGCTGTTCGCCACCTACGCCGACCTGTCGGTGGCCTGGTGGATACCGGCGCTGGTGGCCGCCCTGGTCGTCGGCGCACTGGGCTGGCTGAAGATCGACGTCAACGCGCGCGTGCTCGGCGTCCTGCTGATCGTCGAGGTCGCCCTGGTCGTCATCTTCGACATCGCCGCCGTCGCCGACCCCGCGGCCCAGGGCCTGTCCCTGCACGCCTTCAACCCGGACACCCTCAGCGGCGCCGGCGTCGGCACCGCCCTGTGCTTCTGCATCGCCGCCTTCCTCGGCTTCGAGCAGGCGCCCGTGTACGCCGAGGAGACCAGCCGCCCGCACATCCTGGTGCCGCGCGTGATGTTCCTGGCCGTCGGCGGCGTCGCCGTCTTCTTCGCGCTCAGCAGCTGGGCGCTCACCGTCGCCACCGGGCCCTCCGCGGTCGTCGCCGAGTCGCAGAAGCAGAGCGCCGGACTGCTCTTCGGGCTCACCGAGTCCCGCCTCGGCGGCACGTTCACCGACGTCCTGCACGTGCTGTTCGTGACCGGCATGTTCGCGGCCATGCTCAGCTTCCACAACGTGGTCGCCCGCTATGCCTTCGCGATGGGCCGCGAGGGCCTGCTGCCCGCCGCCTTCGGCCGCACGAACAGCGCGAGCGGCGCGCCCGGCACCGGCTCGCTGCTGCAGACCGCCGTGTCCGTGGTGGTCGTGGTCGTCTTCGCGGTCGCCGACGACAAGCCCACCGGCGACCCGACCGTGCCGGTTCTGCACCTGTTCACCTGGTTCGGCAACATCGGCTCCCTCGGCGTGATCCTGCTGATGGCGGCCGCTTCCGCCTCTGTGATCGCCTTCTTCGTGCGGCGCGGCGCGGCGGGCGCCCAGGCCTGGCGGCTGGTCACCTCGGCTCTCGCGGGGATCGCCCTGCTGGTGATCGCCGTCTACACGGTGAAGGACTTCGACGTCCTGGTCGGCGCGGGCCCGGGTTCCTCGCTGAGCTGGGTGCTGCCCGGCATCATCGGGCTCGCGGTGGTGGTGGGCCTGGGACAGGGACTGCTCATGAAGGCCCGCAGGCCCGAGGCGCACGCGCGGATCGGGCTCGGAAACGAGGCGTTCCAGCTGGAGAAGGCCGCGGAGGAGGCGTCGTAACCCTCCGCACCACCCTCCGTGAACCCGGTGCTCGCTGAGATCCGGGTGAGAAGTGGTTACGGAAGTCTGACGAGCACCCGCGATTCCTGGTCCCGCAGGCCTCGCGGGTGTTCGAATGAGTACGTGAACTCCGAACAGCCCGAGGAGCAGCGCGGCAAGCCGATCGGCCGCCGTGTCCTCCTCGGCACCCTCGGCCTGGGCGCGCTCGGCGTGTTCGCCGCGCCCACCCTGCAACGCGGCCTGGAGGCCTTCCTCGGCAGCGCCGCCGACAAGGACCCCACCGGGCTGACCGGTCTGCTCCCCAACGGCGGCGGCTTCCGCTACTACTCGGTGACCTCGTCCGTGCCGCACAAGAACGCCGAGAACTACCAGCTCAAGATCGACGGACTGGTCTCGCGGCCGCGGACGTACACCCTGGCCGACCTGCGGGCGATGCCCCAGACCCGGATGGTCAAGGACGTGCAGTGCGTGACGGGCTGGCGGGTCCCGGACACGCCGTTCGAAGGCGTACGGCTGTCCGCGCTGCTGGACGCCGCCGGAGTGACGGCCAAGGCGGGCGCCGTCCGCTTCAGCTGCTTCGACGGGGCGTACACCGAGAGCCTCACCCTCGACCAGGCCCGCCGCTCGGACGTCCTGGTGGCCCTGCGCATGCAGGACAAGGACATCGGCCACTCCCACGGCGGTCCGGTCCGCCTCTACGTGGCCCCGATGTACTTCTACAAGTCGGCCAAGTGGCTGTCCGGCATCACCGTCACCGAGGACGTGGAGCCGGGTTACTGGGAGGACCGGGGCTACGACGTGGACGCCTGGGTGGGCCGATCGAACGGGCGGGACGATGATCCTACGAGTTGACGCCCGACCGCAGGCACGTGTCCGGCGTTTCGGCCGCAGCCAGAAGTGGGTCCACCGCGTGACCGCAGCCCTGATGTGCGTCTGCGTGGTCACGGCGGCCTGTCTCTACCTCCCCCAGCTCGCCGAACTCGTCGGCCGGCGTGAACTGGTGGTCCGCGTCCACGAGTGGGCCGGCCTGGCCCTGCCGGTACCGGCCCTGGTGGGCCTGGTCTCCCGCGCCTTCCGCGCCGACCTGGGCTTCCTGAACCGCTTCGGCCCGCACGACCGGGTCTGGCTGCGTGCCGCGATGCACCGCGACAAGCGCCGGGCGTCCCGTCCCGCGGGCAAGTTCAACGCGGGGCAGAAGGTCTACGCCGCCTGGATCGCGGGCGCGAGCCTGGTCATGCTCGGCACGGGACTGCTGATGTGGTTCACCCACCTCACCCCGATCCAGTGGCGCACCAGCGCGACCTTCGTCCACGACTGGCTGGCCCTGTCGATCGGCATCGTCCTCGCGGGCCACATCGGCATGGCACTGGGCGATCCGGAGGCGAGGAGGGGACTCAGGACCGGGGACGTGAGCCGCGAGTGGGCGGAACGCGAACACCCCCTGTGGCGGCCTTAGGGCCTGTCCGGCGGACGGATCATGCCGACGTCGCGGGGGTCTGGCACGCGCTCCCCCAGAGGGGGGACCCCCAGCGGCGTTGTCGTCACCCGCCCCCCACTCTCGACTTCGCTCGAGCGGGAGGGGCCCCCATCGCTCCGCGTCGCCCGCCGCGGAGCGGCTGATGTCACAGCCTCCTCCGCCTTGCAGTTGCACGCTCCCCCCGCTCGGCTTCGCTCGAGCGGGGGAGCGTGCATGACCCCGCCCACCTGCACTGATCAGGCACCCTTGCTTGAAGTCGGCCTGATCCGCCGGACAGGCCCTGGGCCGGCAGGGGGCGCCGCGGCCGCCGTACGCCTAGATGACCAGCGAGAGCAGCAGGACCAGACCGCCCGCGAACACCGAGATGATCGTCTCCATGATCGACCAGGTCTTGACGGTCTGGCCGACGGTCAGGCCGAAGTACTCCTTGACCAGCCAGAACCCGGCGTCGTTGACATGGCTGAAGAAGAGGGAGCCGGCGCCGATGGCGAGGACCAGCAGGGCCGTGTGGGTCGTCGACATGTTCTCGGCCAGCGGGGCGACCAGGCCGGCCGCGGAGACCGTGGCCACCGTCGCGGACCCGGTCGCGAGGCGGATCGCGACCGCGATCAGCCAGGCGAGGAGCAGGGCCGGGATGGACCAGTCCTCGGATATCTCCAGGATCATCCGACCCACACCGGAGTCGATCAGGGTCTGCTTGAAGCCGCCGCCGGCGCCGACGATCAGCAGGATGCCGGCGATGGGCGCGAGGCCCTTCTCGACGAGCGGGGTGAGGCGCTCCTTGCCGAAGCCGGCGGGGCGAAGCAGCGTGAAGATGCCCACGAGCACCGAGGCCAGCAGGGCGATCAGCGGGGAGCCGACGACGTCGAAGACGCGCTGCCCGGCGTTGTCGGGGTCGTCGATCACGATGTCGACCAGCGCCTTGGAGAGCATCAGGACGACCGGGAGAAGGATCGTGGCGAGGGTGGCACCGAAGCCCGGGCGCGTCTCCAACTCCTCCGATGCGCGCGGCGGGACCATCCGGTCGGGCGCGGGGACGTCCACCCAGCGGGCCGCGACCTTCGAGAACAGCGGTCCTGCGACGATCACCGTCGGTATGGCCACCAGCACGCCGAGCGCGAGCGTCACACCGAGGTTGGCATGCACCGCGTCGATCGCGACCAGGGGGCCGGGGTGCGGCGGGACCAGACCGTGCATCACGGACAGCCCCGCGAGGGCCGGGATGCCGATCCGCATCAGCGAGTAGTTGCCGCGCTTGGCGACCATCAGCACGACCGGGATCAGCAGCACGACGCCGACCTCGAAGAACAGCGGCAGACCGATGACGGAGGCGATCAGAACCATCGCCCACGGCATCGAACGGCCGCCCGCCTTCGCGAGGATCGTGTCGACGATCTGGTCGGCCCCGCCCGAGTCGGCGAGCATCTTGCCGAGGATCGCCCCGAGGGCGATCAGTACGCCGACGCCGGCGACCGTGGTGCCGAGGCCGGTGGTGAAGCTGGTGATGGCCTTGTCGAGCGGCGCTCCGGCGACCGCGCCGAGTACGAGCGTGCCCAGGGTCAGCGCCAGGAAGGCGTGGAGCCTGAACTTGGTGATGAGCAGAACGATGACGGCGATGCCTGCCAGTACGGCGATGCCCAGCTGAGCGTGACCGGCCGAGGTGATCGGCTCCGGTGCGTCCGCTGCCAGCATCTCGACGCTGAGTCTGGTCACGGGGGTTCCTTGCGAGTACGGGGATGTTCTTCGGAAAGGGGTGTTGAAAGGGGTGTTACGGGAGTTCGGCGAGCGCCTTCGCGGCCCGCCCGGTGATCTCCTCCGGGCTGCCGGACACGTCCACCACGACCCCGGCCTCGTCCTCCTGGAGGGGCTGGAGCGTGGCGAACTGCGAGTCCAGCAGCGCGGTGGGCATGAAGTGGCCCTGCCGGTGCGACATCCGGTCCTCGATGAGGGAGCGGTCGCCCGCCAGGTGCACGAAGACGACCCCGGGCGCCTCGGCCCGCAGCCGGTCACGGTACGACCGCTTCAGCGCCGAGCAGCTGACCACCCCGCCGAGCGCCGCCCGGCCGTGCGCCCAGGAGCCGATGGCGTCCAGCCACGGCCACCGGTCCTCGTCGGTGAGCGGGGTGCCGGCCGACATCTTGGCGATGTTGGCCGGCGGGTGGAAGTCGTCACCCTCGGCGTACGGAACGCCGAGCCTGGCTGCGAGCAGGGGACCGACGGTGGTCTTCCCGGTGCCCGCGACGCCCATGACCACGACGACCTTCGGGGTACTCATCGCTGCCTCACTGTCTACGTGTCGTCTTTCGACATCCGCTGCCGACTTGATGCCGACGCAACTGAAACCGATTAGGTACGACGAATCAAGAGTCTGTGATGAATAAGTCTGACTTTTTCTGGGTGTGACATGCCCCGTACTCTGAGTGCATGAGCACATCGGGCCGGGGGCTGCACGGTCGCGTACTGGAATCCCTCGGCCCCGCCATCACCGCGGGTGAGTACCCGCCGGGCAGCGTTCTGCGCACGGACGAACTGGCTCAGCGTTTCGACGTCTCACGCTCGGTGATGCGCGAGGCGGTCCGCGTCCTGGAGTCGATGCACCTGGTCGAGTCCCGCCGTCGCGTGGGCGTGACGGTCCTGCCCAAGGCCGAGTGGAACGTCTACGACCCGCAGGTCATCCGCTGGCGGCTGGCCGGCGCCGACCGGCCGCACCAGCTGCGCTCACTGACCGTGCTGCGCTCGGCGATCGAGCCGGTGGCGGCGGGCCTGGCCGCGAAGCACGCGACCGCCGAGCAGTGCGCCGAACTCACCGAGTGCGCCCTCGGCATGGTCGCCAACTCCAAGGGCCACCGCCTCGAGGGCTACCTCTTCCACGACATCGCTTTCCACCGCGTGATCCTCAACGCCTCCGGCAACGAGATGTTCGCCCGCCTCGGGGACGTGGTCGCCGGGGTCCTCACCGGCCGCACCCGCCATGAGGTCATGTTCGAGGATCCCGCCCCGGCCGCCGTCACCCTCCATGTCCGGCTCGCCGAGGCGATCCGCGAGGGCGACGCGGGGCACGCGGAGGAACTGACCCGCGAGATCGCCGAGGGCGCCCTCCAGGAGCTGGACATACTCGCGCCGTAGGTCAGTCGAAGAACTCCCCGTCGACGTACGCCCAGGCCCCGTCGACGCGCTCGAAACGGCTCCGCTCGTGCAGGGAGCCGCCCTTGAACGAGGCGCGGAACGTCACCGTGCCCGTGCCGTGGAACGCCGAGCCGTCGCTCGTGCCGAGGATCTCCAGACCGGTCCAGCGCATGCCGGGGTCGAGATCGACGCCCGGCGGCCGGGTCCGCGGGTGCCAGGTGCGCAGCAGATACGCCTCATTGAGCTTCACGAAGGCGCTGTAACGCGAACGCATCAGCGCTTCGGCGGTCGGCGCCGCCGACTCACCCCGGTGGAAGCGGCCGCAGCAGTTCTCGTACGTCTCCTCCAGGCCGCAAGGACAGTGAGGCCGTTGCCGGGACACCCGCCGGGTCACGGCTGCACCGTGCCGGTGTTGGTCGGCGGATGCGCCGGGCGCGCCGGAATCACCGTGGGCAACGACGGCAGCTCCGCTCCGTACACCCACGCGTCGAACAGCCCGTTCAGCGGCTCGTCCGCGAACCGGTTGACGTGGGCCGTGAACGTCGTCGTGGTCACGGCCCCGCCCCGGTGCAGCCCGGCCCAGCCGCGCAGCATCCGGAAGAACGCCTCGTCACCCATCGCGCAGCGCACCGCGTGCACGGTGAGCCCGCCGCGTTCGTAGAGCCGGTCGTCGAACATCGACTTGCGGCCCGGGTCGGCCAGCCGCAGGTCCTGGGGGAGCGAGGTCAGCAACCGGTGTGCCGCGGTGGCCAGTTGCTGGGCCGTGCGGCCCCCCGAGCGCTCCGACCACAGCCACTCGGCGTACTTGGCGAACCCCTCGTTCAGCCAGATGTGCCGCCAGTCCGCGATGGACACGCTGTTGCCGAACCACTGGTGCGCCAGCTCGTGCGCGACCAGCCGCTCCCAACCCCGGGCGCCGTCCACGTGGTTGGCGCCGAACAGCGACAACCCCTGGGCCTCCACGGGCACATCGAGCTCCTCCTCCGTGACGACGACCGCGTACTCGTCGAACGGATACGGCCCGAACAGCTCCTGGAACAGCTCCATCATCTGCGGCTGCCGCGCGAAGTCCCGGGAGAACTCCGGCAGCAGATGCGCCGGGATGTGCCCGTGCTGCGGCACCCCGCCAGGACCCGGGTCACCGAGCAGCACCGTCTGGTACTTGCCGATCGACAGCCCGACGAGATAGCTGGACGTGGGCGCCGCCTGCTCGTACACCCAGGTCGTCGTGGACGCCTTGGTCGTACGGGTCAGCAGCCGACCGCCCGCCACCACCGCGTACGCGGACGGCGTGGTGATCGAGATCTGGTACGACGCCTTGTCCGCGGGCCGGTCGTTGCACGGGTACCAAGACGGCGCCCCGATCGGCTGGCTCGCCACCAGCGCCCCGTCCTCCAGCTCCTCCCAGCCGAGCCCGCCCCAGGGGCTGCTCACCGGCTTGGGATTGCCCGACCAGTGCACCTCCACCGTGAACGCGGCCCCGGGCCGCACCGGCTTGGCCGGCCGGACCCGCAGCTTCCCGCCCCGGTGCGTGTAGTGCGCCTGCCGGCCGTCCACCCGCACCCGGCCGATCTTGAAGTCGGACAGGTTGAGCATGAACTCGGCGAGCGGCGAGCGCCCCGCTATGGCGTTGATCCGGGCGCTCCCGGCCAGGCGGTTGGGGCCCGGGCGGTAGTCCAGCGCGAGCTCGTAGCGGTGCACCCGGTACCGGGAGTCACCGTGGTCCGGGAAGTACGGGTCCGAACCCGCAGCCTGCTGAACTGCCACTGCCGCTTCTGCTCCCTGCGCTGCGTTGCCACTCGGATCCACCGGTACACCGCCCACCGACTCCGAGTGGCCCGCTTTCAGGGCCGCCATGCCTCGATCGGGTTGCCGAGCCAGCGGGTGTCGTCCGGGACGGACTCCGCTGCCATGACGAGCGACGCGGGGCCCAGCGTGGTGCGGGCCCCGATCGTGCTGCCGGGCAGCACGATCCCGCCAGGGCCCAGCGTGGCACCCTCACGGAGCACCACAGTATCCGTCCGCAAGATCCGGTCGTGGAAGAGGTGGGTCTGCAGGACACAGCCGCGGTTCACGGTCGCCGCGTCCCCCAGGGTCACCAGATCGGTCTCCGGCAGCCAGTAGCTCTCCACCCACACGCCCTTGCCGATCCGCGCGCCGAGCCCCCTGAGCCACGCCGTCAGCACCGGCGTACCGGGCACGGAACCCGCAAGCCACGGCACCGCGAGCACCTCGACGAAGGTGTCCGCGAGCTCGTTGCGCCACACGAAGCCGCTCCACAGCGGGTGCTCCCCACTGCGGTGCCGCCCCACGAGCAGCCACTTCGCCACGATCGACACCAGCCCCGCCGCCGCACCGGCCACGAGCAGCACCACTCCGGCCAGCAGCCAGGCCCACGGTCCCAGCACACACAGCGCAGCCACCGTCAGCACGGCCAGCCAGGCCGAGCAGAACACGGGCACGATCCGGCACAGCTCCACCAGGCCACGCGCCCACAGCAGCCCCGCCGAGGGCTCGTACGTCCGGCTCTGGTCGCTGTCGGCCGCGCTGCGCGGCAGCTTCACCGGCGGCAGGCCCAGATACGACGTGTCCTTCTTCGCCTTCTTCGGCGTGGCCGACAGCACGCCCACCAGCCCGCCGTCCGGCACGCTCCGCCCCGGCGCCGTCATCCCGGAGTTCCCGAGGAACGCCCGCCGGCCGATCTCCGCGCGTCCGACCCTGACCCAGCCGCCACCCAGCTCGTACGGCGCGGTCAGTGTGTCGTCGGCCAGGAACGCGCCCTCGCCGACCGTCGTCAGGCTCGGCAGCGCGAGCACCGTCGACACCTCCGCACCGCGCCCGATCCGCATCCCGAGCAGTCGCAGCCACACCGGCGTGATCAGCCCGGCGTACAGCGGGAACAGCGTCTCGCGCGAGCGGTCCATCAGCTGCGTGACCGTCCACGCCTGCCACCCGACCCGGCTGTGCGTCGGATACGTCCCCTCGCGCAGCCCCAGGCTCAGCAGCCGTACGGCGACGAGAATCAGCAGCGCGTACGCCAGCCCGAAGGCGAGCGTGGCCGGCACGAGCGCCAGGGCGGCGCCCTTCAGCGGCGCGTAGGCGGCGAGGAACGGACGGGCGACCAGGAAGGCCGCGCCACCCGCCAGTACCGGGAGAAGGCTCATGGAGAAGCCGGCCAGGCCGTACATCACCCGCCAGTACGTCCCCCGCGCCGGCCGCTCCTTCGGCCAGTTGCGCTTGGCCTTGCCCAGCTTGACCGCGGGCGCGCCCGCCCAGCGCTGACCGGTCGGGATCTGCCCGGTGACCGCCGAACCCGGCGCCACCTCGGCCCGCTTGCCGACCCGGGCGCCGGGGAAGAGGATGCTGCGCGTGCCGACGACGGCGTGCGCACCCACCTTGACCTGGCCGATCTCCAGCCGGTCGCCGTCCAGCCACCAGCCGGACAGGTCCACCTCGGACTCGACGGCGGCGCCCCGGCCCAGCTTGAGCATGCCGGTGACCGGCGGCAGCGAGTGCAGATCCACGTCCGGGCCGACCCTGGCGCCCAGCGCCCGCGCGTACCGCTCCAGCCAGGAGCCGGTCAGCGAGGTCGCCCCGGTGAACTCGGCGAGTCGCTCGGCCGTCCACAGCCGCAGGTGGACGCCGCCACCGCGCGGGTAGCGGCCGGGCTGCACCTTGCGCAGCAGCACGCGCGCCCCGCCCGCCGCGATCGCCAGCCGTCCGGGCGGGCTGAACAGCAGCAGGGCACCGGCGCCGACCAGCCACCACGAGGTGCTCGGCAGCCAGGAGTACGGCAGCACGTTCCCGAGCGCGGCCAGCGGCACCAGCCAGCGCAGCCCGAGCAGCGTGAACAGGGGGAGCAGCACGAGGAGCTGGATCACCTGGGCCTTGAACGGCACCGGCGCGATCACCCGCGCCGCCCCGTCGTCCTGCGCGGACTTCTCGAGGTGGCGGGCCAGCTTCCGCAGCGTGGGCTGCTGGTAGATGTCGAGGACGGCCGCACTCGGGTAGCGGGTGCGCAGCCGGGTGGTCAACTGGGCGGCGGCCAGGCTGCTGCCACCGATCGCGAAGAAGTCGTCGCGGGCACTGGAGACCGGGATGCCGAGGACTTCCGCCCACTGCTCGGCGAGCCACGCCTCGGTGCCGTACAACTCCTCCGCGGGACCGCCGGTTTCGAGCCCCTCGAGCGGCCAGGGCAGCGCGTTGCGGTCCACCTTGCCGGAGGTCCGCGTCGGCAGGTCGTCGACGGGAGCGATCAACGGCACGAGCGCGGCGGGCAGTTCGGCCCGCAGCTTCGCCACGGCCGCGGCGTGGTCCCAGCCGTCCTGCGTGACGACGTACCCGACGAGAAGCTGGTTGCCGCTGCGGGCGGTACGGACCGCGGCGGCCGCCCCCGCGACCCCCGGCAGCGCCTGCAGAGCCGCGTCGACCTCACCCAGCTCGATCCGGCGGCCCCCGAGCTTGATCTGCTCGTCGGCCCGGCCGAGGAAGACGAGCCCCTCGGGCTCCGCCTTCACGAGGTCACCGCTGCGGTACGCCCGTTCCCAGCCCAGTGACTTCAGCGGCGCGTACTTCTCCGCGTCCTTGTCGGCGTCCAGGTACCGGGCCAGCCCGACCCCGCCGATCACCAGCTGCCCGCTCGCGCCCATCGGCACGGGTTCCCCGGCCTCGTCGACGACGGCCAGCTCCCAGCCGTCCAGCGGCAGCCCGATCCGGATCGGCTCCTCGCCGCTCATCAGCGAGGCACAGGCCACCACGGTCGCCTCGGTGGGCCCGTAGGTGTTCCACACCTCGCGCCCCTCCGTCACCAGCCGCTGCGCCAGCTCGGGCGGGCAGGCCTCACCGCCGAAGATCAGCAGCCGTACGTCGCCCAGGGCCTCGAGCTCCCACAGCGCGGCGAGCGTCGGCACCGTGGAGACGACGGTGATCTCCTGCTCGACCAGCCAGGGCCCGAGATCGGCCCCGCTCCTGACCTGTGAACGCGGCACCGGCACCAGACAGGCTCCGTACCGCCAGGCCAGCCACATCTCCTCGCAGGACGCGTCGAAGGCGACCGACAGCCCCGCCATGACCCTGTCACCGGGACCGATGGGGTCGTCGGTGAGGAACAAGCCGGCCTCGGCGTCGACGAAGGCGGCCGCGCTGCGGTGCGAGACGGCGACACCCTTGGGCTTGCCGGTGGAGCCGGAGGTGAAGATGATCCACGCGTCGTGCTCGATGCCGGGCCGGGCGGCGGGGGAGTCGCAGCGCCCGTTGACGGTCAGCTCGTGCCCGGCGCCGACCACGGCCCGGACCTCCGCCTCCCCGAACACCAGCTCGGCCCGCTCGTCGGGGTCCTCGGCGTCGACGGGGACGTACGCGGCGCCCGCCGCCAGCACGGCGAGGATCGCGACGTACAGGTCATTGGTGCCCGACGGGACCCGGATGCCGACCCGGTCGCCGAGCCCGACCCCGGCCTCGGCGAGCCGCAGCCGCAGCCGCTCCACCTCGACGGCCAGCGCACGGTAGGTGAGCCGGGTGGTCCCGTCGTCCAGGGCGAGCTCGTCGGGGCAGGACCGTACGGACGCGTCGAAGACGTCGACGAGCGTGCGCGGGGAGGCGGCCGGCCCCCCGGAAAAACGGGCGGTGTCGCCGAACTGTTCGCGGATCTCTGCGCTGAGCTCTTCGTTGAGCAGGCCGAGAGCGCTGCTCTCGTGTATCGCTGCCATCGGTCCTCGCGTCTCGATCCCGGAGCCCTCCGGGGCGCTGGCGGGCCGCAGGTCTGCCTGGGGTTGTCCGGCACCAGCTCGTAACAAGCCGGAAATTTTAGTACGACGCTAGGTTCGAACCCCCGAAACGGCCACTGGGGAAGTCTGTTCGGGGGTTGCGGCAGCTCTGCCGCGCGCCTGTGACCTGGTGATCTTCACGCCGAGCGAGAGATGCCCCACATACAGCGAACAGGCCGTATACGACGAATCCCCCGACCGCTGAGCGGCCGGAGGATTCGGCTGGTGTCCGAGGGGGGACTTGAACCCCCACGCCCGATAAAGGGCACTAGCACCTCAAGCTAGCGCGTCTGCCATTCCGCCACCCGGACAAGGTGTCTGTCGCGCGGGGTTCCCCTCGCGGCGACGAAGGAAACATTACCAGGCTTTCGAGAGCCCCCGATCACCCCCTGTCCCCGTCCCGGGCCGCGCGTGAACGGCGTGTGACGGGCCGGGCCCGGTCTTGGGGAGGACCGGGCCGTGGGGGGAGGATGAGGGGAACCACCAGCAGTGACAGCGGGAGGAACAGCGTGAGCGACACGGACACGGCCAGGGGCGTCACCGGCGAGGACGAGGTCGTGGACCTCTGCCGCGAGCTGATCCGGATCGACACCAGCAACTACGGCGACCACTCGGGCCCGGGTGAGCGCAAGGCGGCCGAGTACGTCGCGGAGAAGCTCGCCGAGGTGGGCCTCGAACCGCAGATCTTCGAGTCGCACCCCGGCCGCGCCTCCACGGTCGCCAGGATCGCCGGCGAGGACCCGTCCAGGCCCGCGCTGCTGATCCACGGACACACCGACGTGGTACCGGCCAACGCGCAGGACTGGACCCACCACCCCTTCTCCGGCGAGGTCGCCGACGGGTGCGTGTGGGGGCGGGGCGCCGTCGACATGAAGGACATGGACGCGATGACCCTGGCGGTCGTCCGTGACCGGCTGCGCAGCGGGCGCAGGCCGCCCCGGGACATCGTCCTCGCGTTCCTCGCCGACGAGGAGGCGGGCGGCAAGTTCGGCGCCCGGTACCTCGTCGACCACCACCCGGAGCTCTTCGAGGGCGTGACCGAGGCGATCAGTGAGGTCGGCGGCTTCTCCTTCACGGTGAGCGAGCAGCGGCGGCTCTACCTGATCCAGACAGCCGAGAAGGGCATGCACTGGATGAAGCTGACGGTGGCCGGCACCGCCGGGCACGGCTCGATGATCCACCGGGACAACGCCATCACCGAACTGTCGGAGGCGGTCGCGCGCCTCGGACGGCACCAGTTCCCGGTCCGGGTGACCAAGACCACCCGCGCCTTCCTCGACGAGCTCGGCGACGCGCTCGGCACCGAGCTGGACCCCGAGGACATGGAGGGCACGCTCGCCAGGCTCGGGGGCATCGCCAAGCTCATCGGCGCGACCCTCAGCAACACCGCCAATCCCACCCAGCTCGGCGCCGGCTACAAGGTCAACGTCATCCCGGGCGAGGCGACCGCACACGTCGACGGGCGCTTCCTGCCCGGTTTCGAGGAGGAGTTCCTCACCGACCTCGACAAGATCCTCGGACCCAAGGTCAAGCGGGAGGACGTGCACTCCGACAAGGCCGTCGAGACCACCTTCGACGGCGCGCTGGTGGACGCCATGCAGTCCGCGCTGGTCGCCGAGGACCCGGCCGCCAAGGCGATCCCCTACATGCTCTCCGGCGGCACCGACGCCAAGTCCTTCGACGAGCTCGGCATCCGAGGCTTCGGCTTCGCGCCGCTGAAGCTGCCCCCGGAGCTGGACTTCGCCGGGATGTTCCACGGTGTCGACGAGCGGGTGCCCGTGGACGGGCTGAAGTTCGGTGTGCGGGTGCTCGACCGTTTCATCGACGCGAGTTGACGCGGCAATTCGGCCGCTCGTGCGACATCGGTCGGGAAGAGTGAATGTGCTCATAAGCTCGTATCCCCATTACTCCCTCCTCGTTACAGGTGATGCGATCCGCTGCTTGGGGTCGCTTTGCCAACAAGGAGGAATAATGATCAAGAAGGTCGTCGCCGCTGCGGCTGCCACTGGTGGCCTGGTTCTCGCGGGCGCGGGCCTTGCCGTCGCCGATGCGGGTGCTCAGGGTGCCGCTGTGGGCTCCCCGGGTGTTCTGTCCGGCAACGTCGTCCAGGTTCCCGTGCACGTCCCGGTGAACGTCTGCGGCAACACGGTCTCCGTGATCGGCCTGCTGAACCCCGCCTTCGGCAACACGTGCATCAACAAGTGACGTTGTGCCTCGCCCTCAATAAAGAGGGATGAGCCCGTCGGCCCCGGAGCGCACGCCATGCGTTCCGGGGCCGACCGGTCTATTCGAAAAGAAACAGAACCGCGATGCGGCGGTATTTCGAGGCAAGGTCGAAAGCAGGGATTCAGTAAATGCGACAAGTCACCCGCAAGGGCCTGATGACGGTGGCGGCCGCGACCGGCGTGATCGCCGCGGCAGGAGGCGCCGCCCACGCCGACTCGGGCGCGAGCGGATCAAGCGCGAACTCTCCCGGCGTACTGTCGGGCAACACGGTGTCGGTGCCGGTGCACGTGCCGGTGAACGCGTGCGGCAACACCGTGGACGTCGTCGGGGTCCTGAACCCCGCGATGGGCAACAGCTGCGGCAACAAGGGCGGCGGCTCCGGAGCACACGGCGGCGGTCACCGGGGTCACGGACACGGCGGTTACGGCGGCTCAGGCTCCGGCTCCGGCGGCTCCGGGGGTTCGCACGCCGGCGGACACACCGGTGGCTCACCCGGAGTGGGCTCGGGCAACCACGTGCAGGCGCCGATCGACCTTCCGGTGAACGTCTGCGGAAACAGCGTCGACCTCATCGGCATCGGCAACCCCGCCATGGACAACGACTGCGCGAACGGTTCCGGATACGGTTCCGGACACGGCTCCGGCGGCGGGCGCCACACCCCGCCCGGCGGCGGCCACCACACGCCGCCCGGATCGCCGGAACAGCCCGGCAGCCCGGGCAACCCCGGCCACCCCGGCAACCCGGTGGAGCCCGGCCACCCCGGTTCCCCCGTCACCCCGCCCGGCGCGGGCCACCAGACGCCGGCCGGCGACAACCACCCCGGTACCCAGACGGTCACCCAGCCCCTGGGCAGCGCGCAGCTCGCCCAGACCGGCAGCGACCTGCCGATCGGCCTGGTCCTCCCGGTGGGCGCCGGGGCTCTCCTGGCGGGCACTGTGCTCTACCGCAGGGCGCGGGCCTCGGCCTAGGGCGCACCGCGTGAAACGGAGCGGGCCCCGCCGCGGCGGGGCCCGCTCCGTTCGGCCTGTCTCACCACGTGGCACGTACCTGGCGGATGATCCGCCGGCGCAACCGCACCCTGCGGCTGCCATCGCGCATCAGGCTCAGTCGGTCCAACTCCCAGTGTCCGTACTCTGCATGGTCCGTCAGTAGACGTGTGGCGTCCTTGCGGGAGACCCCCCGCGGTACGTACACGTCGACAAATTCGTATTCCGGCATCGCATCTATTGTGCGGGCCGGGGCCCGGTACGGATAGCGTCTGCACTATGTCTGATGCTGTGCAGCCCACCGCTGCCGAGGTACGTGCCGCCGCCGAGGCGGTCAAGACCGCGCTCGACCGCCACCTGGCCGCGGTCGAACGGAGGTCGGGGGAGGACGACCCCGGCGTCTACGAGGCCTTCAACGAACTGGCCGCGGCCGCCGAGGTGTACGACGAGCTGCTCTACGACCGTTACGACGAGGTCACCCCCTTCGAGATCCCCGGCGCGGAGGACACCGCGCCCTACACGGGCCCGGAGGAGCCGAACGCGCTGAGCGTGCTGATCCGCCGTGACTACGCCGTCGCGGAGCCGCAGCGGCTGCTGGCGCAGGCCCAGCGGGTCGAGGCGGCCGACGACGCCGTGGCCACGGAGTCCTCCGGCACGGTGCACGGCGCGCTGGGGGTGCTGTTCGGCGAGTTCGAGCCCGACGAGATCGCCTCCCGGCACAAGGAGTTCGGTCTCGAGGAGGGCGACTCAACGCTGTGGGTCACCGCGGCGGACGAACCGGCCGAGCCGGGGGAGTGGCTGGAGGCGCCGTTCGAGCAGGTCGACGTGGAGCGGGTGGTGTGCCGGTTCGATGTCAGCGCGGTCTTCGACGACGACCTCGACGACGACCTTGACGACGACGTCGACGAGGAGGCCGACGGGGCTGACCTCGAGGACGAGGACCTGGAACCGCTGGACGCGGATCGTCGCTGAGGCGAATGAGACGAATGGGGCGCGGCCCCGGAGGATTCATCTCCGGGGCCGCGCCCCTTTTGCGGGCGGGTCAGCCGGCCGTCGGTGACTGTGTGCCGAGGAGCACGGGGAGGCGGGTCGTGCGCGGCTTGGCCGGGATCTCGGCCACCGCCCTCGGAAGGGCCTGTTCCGCGCCCTGGACCACGGACAGGTGACGGTCCGCCCTGCCGAACGCCGTGTAGACCCAGGGGCGGGACAGGGCCTGCGTGGCGTCACCCGGCAGTACCGCGACCACCGCGGGCCAGCGGCACCCCACCGCCTGGTGCGCGGTCAGGGCCCAGCCGTGGCGTACGGACTGCTCCACGCGCTCCTTCGGTACGACGACGGGCTCGTCGGCGCAGGTCAGGTGCAGGCCGTCCGCGTCGGCCCCGACCACGCGGCCCGGGAGCGTACGGCCCGGTGCGGGGGAGTAGGCGATACGGTCACCGGGGTCGAATCCGCCGAAGCGGCCGGGGCCGGGGTTGAGGCGCTCCTTCAGGGCCGCGTTGAGGGCGCGGGTGCCGGCGGCGCCGCCGTGGCCCGGTGTGATCACCTGGGTCTCCTCGGGGGGCACCCCGAGCGCCCGCGGCACCGAGTCCGCGACCAGCTGCACGGTCCGGTGCACGGCCTCGCCCGCGTCCCGCACCGGCACGATCACGACCTCCTTGCCCGGTGCCTCGACCTGGTTCAGCTCACCGATGCCGATACCGGAGACCAGCTCGCCCAGGGGGCCGGGGTCCGGCCTTCGCGAGGCGACCTGCGGACAGATCCGCGCGGCGAGCAGATCCGCGAACACCCGTCCGGGCCCCGCCGACCACAGCACCGCCGGATCTCCGCCCAGCACCAGCCGCGCCCCGTCCGGCAGCGACTCCACGAGCAGCGCGGCCGTCTCGACGTCCAGCTGAGGCGCGTCGAGCACCACGAGCAGGTCGAGATCGAACGCCCCGTCTCCGTCCCGACCGGGTCCTTCGGCACCGGAGAGGAGCCCGGCGACGGTCGCGACGGGCCGGGTGGGGGTCGTGGAGCCGGTGCGGGGTTGTTCGTGCGCGGCGCCGGCCGCGGGCGCGGAGCCGGCCGGGATGCCGGGTGCTGGGCCGGTCACCGGGGCGAAGTCGTCCTGGGGGACGGAGGCCTCTCGTGTGGGGTCGCTCTGTCGGTCGGCACCGCCGTCCGCGGGTTCGTCCTGCCCCTCAGCCCCGCCCGCGCCGGTGGCGCTCGGCCGATCGGCTCCGAGCAGGGCGCTGAAGCGGTCGCGGCCCAGTGGGCTGTGCGTGACCGCCCATGCCCGCAGCCCCAGCCCCCGCGCCGCTGTCAGCAGCGCCGCGGGTTCCGTCAGGGACGCCTGGCCGCCGGTGTGCAGGACCAGGCCGCCCGCCGCGACCGCGCGGATCAGCTCGGCGGCCGAACCCTTGGCCGACGCGGCGGCACGCTCCCAGTTTTCGGCCGAACCGTCCTCCTTGGGCACGGAGTTGATCAGCCGGGCCAGACCGTCGGCGAGGCTCTCCTCCGCGAGGGCGTAGCGCTCGAGCCCGACCAGGATCCGGACCGGCCGCTCCGCGCCCTCCTCGTCGTCCTCCGCGGGTTCCGGGGCCGCCGGGTCGAGGGCGTCCTGGAAGACCAGTGCCTCGGCCTCGGCGATCGTGCTCTGTACGGCCGCGTCGGCGTCCGGAACGCCCCGCTGGGACAGCGCGGCGGTGAGCACCGGCATCTCCAGCGCGGTGTGTCCGGCGAGCGCCGCCTGCTCCAGGAGCCAGACGGTGACCGCCCGCCCCCGCCGCTCGTCGTCCGGCGCGCACTCCGCGCCGAGCAGCTCCCGCGCGAACCCGTCGGCCTGCTCGGGCCGTACGCCCGTGACCCGCAGCAACTGCCAGGGATCCGCCCGCAGCTCCTCGTCGGCCCCTTCCCCGAGGACCGCGGCGACCTGCGACGCGAGGGTCTGGGGCGCCCCGCCCTCGGCCAGCACCCGCTGTACGGCCTCCACGGTCTCCGGCGCGGGCCCGCCGACGGAACCGGCGACACCGATCGCGCCCCCGGCACCGGTCGCCTGCGCCGACACCGGCCGGGGCCGCACCGGCTCCTGGGCGGACCGGCGCGGCGGCTCGGGCTCGCTGAAGACGGCGGCCACGGGCTTCGCCCCGCTCTCCACCGCCCGTACGGCCGCGAGGAGATCGGCCGCCGTCCCGCTGAGTTTGGCTCCGCTCTCGACGGGCTGCTGCTTCTCGGCCTTCCGCCGAGCGATCCGCTCCCGCTCGAGCCGCTGGGCCGCCAACTCGGCCTCGGCCTCGGACAACTGCGCCTTGCCCGCACCGTCCGCGTCCACGCCGGCGGAGTCACCGCCCTCGGCCGCGTCGGTCTCCGGTTCCCCGCCGCCGACAGGCGTGTCACTCACGTCTTCACCGGCCGCCCCCGACTCACCGCCGCCCGCAGCAGCCTGGTCGGTGCTCTCATCGGCCCCGGCGCTCCCGCCCGCCCGCGCGTCACCGCTCTCCGCCACGGAGTCTCGCGCCGAGGCGTCGGCATCGTCGCCCGACCCCCGGGCCACCCCCGCTTCGCCGCCCCCGGCGCCCGCCGCGACACCGTCCGTCGCCCGGCCCGGCGCTCCCTCCGGCTCCGGCGCGACGCTCCGCGTCCCCGGCTCGGTCTTCCCCGTGGGCTCCGGCTCCGTGCTCACAGCGTGCTCCAGTCGTGATCGGGATAGCGGTGCACGGGCACCGACACATCGTCGAGCGCCCGGCAGATCTCGTCAGGAAGACTAAGGGCCTCCACTGACAATGCCGCCGTGAGCTGCTGCGAGTTGCGCGCGCCGACGATCGGCGCGGCCACTCCCGGCCGGTCCCGGACCCACGCGAGGGCCACTTGGAGGGGTGTCACCGCGAGCCCGTCGGCCGCCGTGGTCACCGCGTCCACGATGCGGCTCGCGGTGTCGTCGAGGTAGGGCGCGACGAACGGCGCGAGATGCTCCGAGGCACCCCGCGAGTCGGCCGGAGTGGAGTTGCGGTACTTGCCCGTCAGGACACCTCGGCCCAGCGGCGAGGAGGGCAGCAGCCCGATGCCCAGGTCGAGCGCGGCCGGCAGTACCTCCCGCTCGATCCCGCGCTGCAGCAGTGAGTACTCCAGCTGCGTGGCGGCCAGCCGGGTGCGCGTCCCGGGCGCCGCCAGCTGCCAGGTGCCCGCCTTGGCGAGCTGCCAGCCGCAGAAGTTGGAGACCCCGGCATAGCGGACGCGGCCGCTGCTGACGGCCACGTCGAGGGCCTGGAGCGTCTCCTCGAGAGGGGTGCAGGGGTCGTAGGAATGGATCTGCCAGATGTCGACGTAGTCCGTGCCGAGCCGGGCCAGCGAGTCGTCCAGTGCGGAGAGCAGGTGCCCGCGGGAGCCGTCGACGCGGATGTCCGGGTCGGGCACGCTGCCCGCCTTCGTGGAGATGACCAGGTCCCGGCGCGGGACCAGGCCTTCTATGAGCCGCCCGAGCAGGTACTCGGCCTCCCCGTCGCCGTACACGTCCGCCGTGTCGACCAGCGTCCCGCCCGCCTCCCAGAAGGTTTTCAGGAGGTCCGCTGCGTCGTGTTCGTCGGTGTCCCTGCCCCAGGTGAGGGTGCCGAGTCCGATGCGGGACACGCGCAGGCCGGTACGGCCGAGATGCCTCTGCTCCATGAACGCCGAGATTACTGGCCAGAACCTATCGCGTGGGGGCCTGTGGACAACGGATTCCGACAGGTGCGCGGGGATCGGCGTCCGCTCATCGGCAGGGGCCGCGACCTGCCCCGGCACGCTCTGCCGCGCTAAGGTCTGCCGACAAGGACGTTACTGATCGGTAAGGGGAATCGGCCATGCAGCTCGGGATCAACCTCGGCTACTGGGGCGCCGGAATGGACGCGGACAATCTCGCCGTCGCCCAGGAGGCCGACCGGCTCGGATACGCCGTCTGCTGGGCCGCCGAGGCCTACGGCTCGGACGCGGCCACCGTGCTCACCTGGGTCGCCGCCCAGACCGAGCGCATCGATGTCGGCTCGGCCATCTTCCAGATCCCGGCCCGCCAGCCGGCGATGACCGCGATGACCGCCGCCACCCTCGACTCCCTCTCCGGCGGCCGCTTCCGGCTCGGCCTCGGCGTCTCGGGACCGCAGGTCTCCGAGGGCTGGTACGGCGTCAAGTTCGACAAGCCGCTGGCACGCACGCGTGAGTACGTCGAGATCGTGCGCAAGGCCATGAGCCGCGAACGCCTCACTCACGACGGCGAGCACTGGACGCTCCCGCTGCCCGGAGGCCCCGGCAAGCCGCTCAAGCTGACCGTGCACCCCGAGCGCGAGCACATCCCGCTGTACATCGCCGCGATCGGCCCGAAGAACCTGGAGCAGACCGGGGAGATCGCCGACGGGGCGCTGCTGATCTTCCCCTCCGCCGAGCACCTGGAGGACACCGCGATCCGGCATCTGCGCGCCGGGCGTGAGAAGGCGGGCAAGACCCTCGACGGGTTCGACATCGCCCCGACCCTCCCGCTCGCCCTCGGCGAGGACAAGGACGTGACCACGCTCGCCGACACCTTCCGCCCCTACACCGCGCTGTACGTGGGCGGTATGGGCAGCCGCAAGCAGAACTTCTACAACCAGCTCGCCCAGCGCATGGGCTTCGAGGCGGCGGCCGCCGAGATCCAGGACAAGTACCTGGGCGGCGACAAGGACGGCGCCGCGGCCGCCATCCCGCACGACCTGATCGACAAGACGACGCTGCTCGGCTCCGTGGACCGCATCGCGGACCGGATGAAGGAGTACGCGGCGGCCGGCGTCACCACCCTCACCCTGGCCCCCGCCGGCTTCACCCTCGACGAGCGGCTCGCCTCGCTCAGGGCCGGCACCGAGGCCCTGGAGCGGGCCGGGCTCGCGTAACGGCGCCTGAACACGGACACGGTTCGACCGCCGGAGGTTTCCGCGGCCGTGGTGGGGGCTCGGGGGTCTACCCCGCCACGGCCGTCATGTGCTTCAACGCGCGCGTGCCCCTTGCGGTTACGCCCCTCTCGTGACCCCGGAGGTCATCCTTTCGGCGGAGTTGTCCGACACAGGTGTTGCAGCACCCTTCTCGCCGCATTTGACTCTTTCTTTGCGGCATGCCGCGAGTCCGGCAGAGAGGTGCCCCACGATGCTTTCGGCCAAGAGTCTGTTCCAGGAGATCCTCGACAACGACGAGTCCTTCCGGCTGTTCTGCTCCATCGCGGCCAGCGGGGAGTCACAGGGCGGCTGGGAGAACGCCCGCATCGCGGCGCTGGTGCCGCCCAGCGAGCGCGCACTCGCTCCCAAGATCACCCGGCACGGCGCCGACGAGGACAAGCACGGGCGGATCTTCAACGCCCTGATGAGGAAACGTGGTCTCGAACCGGTGCCCGTTCCGCCCGAGACGGACTACACGATGCTGCTGGAGAAGCACGGCATCGGCCTCGCCCACGAGAAGCTCAGGAGCGACGAGCCGCTGACCGTGCAGGACATCGTCACCTACCTCTCCCACAGCAGGGTCACCGAACAGCGGGCCTCCGAGCAGATGGAACTGCTGCGCAAGCACTTCGCCGACCACCCCGAGCTCGGCCGGGCGGTGAGGATGATCTCGGGCGACGAGGACAACCACCTCGCGTACTGCCACGAGGAACTGCTGCGCTTCGCCCACGCCGGCCACGGCCACGCCATCCGGCACACGCTCAGGCGGTGCGCGCTCGCCGAGATCCGCGTCTACCGGGACGTCAGCCTCGCGGTGATGGCCCACATGGGAGGCATCCTCGGCTGGTCCCGGGCGAAGGCCGCCGTCCTCGCCGCGGGCATCCACGGCGTCTACGCCTACGAACGCGCCGCGGGCTGGCGCCGCATGGTCTCCCTGAAGCCGCCGGAGCGACGGGACGCCCTCGGCGGACCCGCCACCTCCGCCCCCGAGTTCGCCTGAGCACCCCTACAGCCAGCCCCGGCGCTTGAACAGCCGGTACAGCAGCACTTCCAGAGCGCCCATCAGTGCGATCACCGCCGGATACGCCCACACCCAGTGCAGCTCCGGCATGTGGTCGAAGTTCATGCCGTAGATCCCCGCGATCATCGTGGGGACCGCCGCCATGGCCGCCCACGCGGAGATCTTCCGCATGTCGTCGTTCTGCCGGACGCTCATCTGCGCGAGATGCGCCGACAGGACGTCCGACACCAGCCGGTCCAGGCCCTCCACCGACTCGTTCACGCGCGCGAGATGGTCGTTGACGTCCCGGAAGAAGGGCCGCGCCCTGTCGTTAACGAACGGCACCGTCCCGCCGTACGCCCCCACTCCCGCGAGCCGGGTCAGCGGCATCGAGAGCGGGACCGTGGCCCGGCGGAACTCCAGGACCTGCCGCTTGAAGGTGTAGATCCGGGACGCGGTGTGCCGCGAGCCGCCGCCGTCCGGCGAGAACACCTCCGCCTCCAGCTCCTCCAGGTCGGTCCCCAGCTCCGTCGCCACCTCCAGGTAGTGGTCCACGACGGCGTCGGCGACCGCGTACAACACCGCGGTGGGCCCCTTCCCGAGCAACTCCGGCTCCTGCTCGAGGCGTTCCCGTACGGCCTTCAGCGGTGAGCCCACGCCATGACGGACCGTCACCACGAACGCGTCTCCGAGGAAGAGCATGACCTCGCCGGTGGAGACGGTGTCGCTCTCCGGCTCGTACACCACCGGCTTGAGGACCACGAACAGCGAGTCGTCGTACACCTCCAGCTTGGGCCGCTGATGCGCCTTGAGAGCGTCCTCCACCGACAGTGGGTGCAGTCCGAACTCCCGGGTGACCAGGTCGAACTCCTTCTCCGTCGGCTCGTGCAGCCCGATCCAGACGAACCCGCCCGCCGATCGCGCCTCGTCCAGCGCGTCGGACAGGTCCTCGGGCCCCTCCGTACGGTGCCCTTCCCGGTAGATGGCACAGTCAACGATCACGGAGTGTGTTCTCCCGTCGCTCGAAGGACGCCGGGGTCCGGCGTACGCCTACCCTGGGCCGCATGCCCACGTTGATCCTTGTCAGGCACGGACGATCCACCGCGAACACCGAGGGGCTGCTCGCCGGGTGGACACCCGGGGTGGCCCTCGACGAGCGCGGCAGCGCACAGGCCGCCTCGCTGCCCGGACGGCTCGAAGGAGTGCCGATCTCCGAGGTCGTCGCCAGCCCCCTGCAGCGCTGTCAGGAAACGATTCAGCCGCTGCTCGACGCCCGGCCCGGCCTCCCGGCGCACAGCGAGGAACGCATCGGGGAGTGCCACTACGGCGACTGGTCCGGCCGCAAGCTCGCGGAGCTGGGGGACGAGCCGCTCATGGAGGTCGTCCAGGCGCATCCGTCGGCGGCCGCGTTTCCCGGCGGCGAGTCCATGCGAGCGATGCAGACGCGCGCGGCGGAGGCCGTACGCGAGTGGAACGCGCGCGTGGAGCGCGATCACGGAGCCGACGCCGTCTATCTGATGTGCTCGCACGGCGACATCATCAAGTCGCTCGTCGCGGACGCACTGGGACTTCATCTCGACCTCTTCCAGAGGATCTCTGTCGAACCGTGTTCCATCACTGTCATCCGCTACACACGTCTCAGGCCGTTTCTCGTCCGCCTCGGCGACACCGGTGACTTCGCGTCCCTGGTGCCGCGCGAGGAGGCCGCGGGCGGTGACGCCCCGGTCGGTGGTGGTGCGGGCGCACCGTGATCGTCGGGCGCAGTAGGGTGAAGCGGTTCACGCAAGCCCGTTCACGCATGGACGTTCCCGTACTCACGAATCCAATGGAGACAGGACGTGTCCCGTCAGGTGTTCCTCTATGACCCGCCGGACCGCTTCGTGGCCGGCACGGTCGGACTGCCCGGGCGCCGTACGTTCTTCCTCCAGGCCACGGCCGGCCCCCGAGTGACCAGCGTGGCCCTGGAGAAGACGCAGGTGGCCGCTCTCGCCGAGCGGATGGAAGAACTCCTCGACGAGGTCGTGCGCCGCAGCGGCGGCAGCGCCCCGGTGCCGGCGGTGTCGCCCACCGAGATCGCCGACACCGGCCCCCTCGACACTCCCGTCGAGGAGGAGTTCCGGGTCGGCACCATGGCCCTCGCCTGGGACGGCGAGGAGCAGCGCATGATCGTCGAGGCGCAGGCCCTCGTGGAGCTGGAGGCCGAATCCGAGGAGGACCTCGCCGAGGCCGAGGAGAAGCTCCTCCAGGACGAGGAGAACGGGCCCCCGATGCTGCGGGTCCGGCTCACCGGCGCGCAGGCCAGGGCCTTCGCCAAGCGCGCCCTGGACGTCGTCAACGCCGGGCGGCCGCCGTGCCCGCTGTGCAGTCTCCCGCTCGACCCGGAAGGACACGTATGTCCGCGCCAGAACGGATACCGCCGCGGAGCGTGACCACGGCAGAGGTGCTCGCCAGGGGTGAGCTGACGGTGCGCGGACAGATCCGGGACGCGTCCAACGCGGTGCTGCACTGCTCCGTCTCCCACGACGGCCAGGAGGCGCTCTGCGTCTACAAGCCGGTCCGCGGCGAGAGGCCCCTGTGGGACTTCCCGGACGGCACCCTCGCCCAGCGCGAGGTCGCCGCGTACGAGGTGTCCGAGGCGACCGGCTGGGGCCTGGTGCCGCCCACCGTGCTGCGGGACGGACCCTACGGCGAGGGCATGTGCCAGTTGTGGATCGAGGCCGTGCCGGGCAGCGAGCTGCTCGCCCTGGTCGACGCCGAGGAACCCGAGCCCGGCTGGAAGGCCATCGGCCTCGCCGAGGTCGACGAAGGCAGGACCGCGCTCCTGGTGCACGCGGACGACGAGCGGCTGCGCAGGCTCGCGGTCCTCGACGCGGTGATCAACAACGCGGACCGCAAGGGCGGCCATCTGCTGCCCGCCGAGGGCGGCCGTCTCTACGGCATCGACCACGGAGTGACCTTCAACACCGAGAACAAGCTCCGCACGCTCCTGTGGGGCTGGGCCGGGGAACCCCTGACGGGAGAGGCGGTCGACGTCCTCAAGAGCCTCAAGGAGACGCTCGGCCCCTCGGGAGCGCTCGCCCGGCGTCTCGCCGTACTGATCACCGCCGCCGAACTCGACGCCACACGCGCGCGTGTCGACGCGCTGCTGGACTCCGGGAAGCACCCGGAACCCAGCGGTGAGTGGCCGGCCATTCCCTGGCCGCCCGTTTAGCGGCACACTGCACACAGGCCCGTACCGCGCAAGAAGGCCTTACCGGCCATCCGGCCCGGTCCGGTTCGTATACGGAACATCCGTCCGGTTAGGCTCATGACATGCATGCCTGGCCCGCTTCCGAGGTCCCCGCCCTGCCTGGTCAGGGCCGCGACCTGAGGATCCACGACACCGCGACCGGTGGCTTGGTCTCCCTCGACCCCGGTCCTGTCGCCCGTCTCTACGTCTGCGGCATCACGCCGTACGACGCCACCCACATGGGGCACGCGGCGACCTACAACGCGTTCGACCTCGTGCAGCGCGTGTGGCTCGACACCAAGCGCCAGGTTCACTACGTCCAGAACGTCACCGACATCGACGATCCGCTCCTGGAGCGCGCCGAGCGGGACAGCCTCGACTGGACCGCCCTCGCCGAGAAGGAGACGGCCCTGTTCCGCGAGGACATGACCGCTCTGAGGATGCTGCCCCCGCAGCACTACATCGGCGCGGTCGAGGCGATACCCGGGATCGTGCCGCTCGTCGAGCGGCTGCGGGACGCCGGTGCCGCCTACGAGCTCGAGGGGGACGTCTACTTCTCCGTCGAGTCCGACCCGAACTTCGGCAGGGTCTCGAACCTCGACGCGGCCGCCATGCGGCTGCTGTCCGCCGAGCGCGGCGGCGACCCGGACCGTCCGGGCAAGAAGAACCCCCTGGACCCGATGCTGTGGATGGCCGCCCGCGAGGGCGAGCCCAGCTGGGACGGCGCCTCGCTCGGCCGGGGACGCCCCGGCTGGCACATCGAGTGCGTCGCGATCGCCCTTGACCACCTCGGCATGACCTTCGACGTCCAGGGCGGCGGCTCCGACCTTGCCTTCCCGCACCACGAGATGGGCGCCTCCCACGCCCAGGTGCTGACCGGCGAGTTCCCCATGGCCAAGGCGTACGTCCACGCCGGCATGGTCGCCCTCGACGGCGAGAAGATGTCCAAGTCCAAGGGCAACCTGGTCTTCGTGTCGCAGCTGCGGCGCGAGGGTGTCGACCCCGCCGCCATCCGGCTGGCGCTGCTCGCCCACCACTATCGGGCCGACTGGGAGTGGACCGACCAGGTCCTCCAGGACGCCGTGGACCGGCTGGGCCGCTGGCGTGCCGCCGTCTCCCGGCCCGACGGTCCGTCCGCCGAGACGCTCGTCGAGGAGATCCGCGAGGCCCTCGCGAACGACCTGGACGCCCCCACCGCGCTGGCCGCCGTCGACCGCTGGGCCGCCGCGCAGGAGGAACGGGGCGGAGCCGACATGGGCGCGCCCGGCGTGGTGACACGTGCGGTGGACGCGCTGCTCGGCGTCGCATTGTAAGGCCGTAGGTCTGTACGGAAGGGGCGCTTCCCGCGGAGGGAAGCGCCCCTTTGTCGTTCAACCGCCGGTCAGATCCGCTGGATCCGCACGCTGCGCAGGACGTTCGGGGACTGGGCGTCCCAGATGCCGATCACCTGATGACCGAACGCGAAGGCCTCCTGGATCTGCTGGTGGATCTGCGGGCTCGGGTTGTTCAGAACCCGGAACTGGTTGTTGATACGCAGGAAGACCTGCTGGGGCTGGGCCTGGAGCGGGTGCACGATGTCGATGAAGCCGTTCGCCACTCCGGCGGCGAGCGCCTGCGACTGGACCTGCTGGATCACCTGCTGGACCACGGACTGCGCGAGCTGCTGGAGCTGCTGCTGGTTCTGCTGCTCCAGCTGCTGCGCCTGCTGGTCCTGCTGCTGTGCCTGCCCGAAGGGCTGCTGCTGGCCGCCCAGCTGCTGCAACAGCTGCTGGAACGGCTGCTGCTGACCGAGCTGCTGGAGCTGCTCCATGGAGCCGGTCCCCGTGCCGAAGCCCTGCTGGCCGCCCTGCTGTCCGAAGCTCTGCTGGCCGCCCTGCTGCTGGTAGGGCGAGGTCGTCGGGAACTGCTGACCCTGTTGCTGTCCCTGCTGGCCCATCTGCGGAGTGATGCTCATGCGGGTGTCACCTTCCGTTTGATGTGACGGGACGTGCCGTGCCGGACCGTCAGCCGGTGATCACCAGGCCGACGATCTCGTCGTCCGAGAACCACACCCGGACGTCGGGCCGTCCGCCCGCGAAGGCGGTGTGGACCGCCTGCCGGATCTCGGGGGACGGGTGGTTGAGGTTGCGCCAGGCGCCGGCCACGAACAGCCGCAGGCGCGGGGGGAGTTCACGGGGATAGGGCAGGAGCTCGTCCCAGTAGCCCTCGGCCTGGCCCGAGCCGACCGCCTCCGGCAGCAGCCGGGTGACCGCCGCCTTGATGTCGGGACGGTTGCCGATCCGCTGCGAGGCGGGGCGGCCCGGCGCGTCCTGCTGCGGGGAGCCCGTGGCGCGCAGCACCGTACGGGCGAGTTCCGGGGACATCGGTGGCCGGCCGGCCGCCTTGAGCATGCCCTGCAGTGCGGCAAGTGCGCCGACCACCACCGGGGAGGCGGAGGACGTCCCGGAGAACGTGTCGGTGTACCAGGCGATCTCCTCGGGCCCGCCCTGAAGGTCGCCGGGCCTGTCCCAGAAGCCGCCGGTGGTCGTGACCTCGCGTCCCCAGCCCTGCGCGTCCACGCGTGCGCCGTAGTTGGAGAACGCCAGGCGAGAGCGGTCCGGGCCGTGGTCGCGGCCGTGCGTGCCGGGCGGCGGGGCGCCCGCACCGACCAGGACGGCACCGGAGGACTGGTTGGAGGGGTTGAAGGGGTTGCGCCACCACTCGGGGAACTCGTCGGGGCGGCGCTCGTAGACGGCGTCGTCGAGGGACTCGCCGCCGTTGCCCGCGGCCGCCACGACGAGAACGCCCTTGGCGGTCGCGTACCGGACGGCCGCGTAGTCGTCCGGCCACCACTCGATCGCGAGGTAGCCCTTCTGGTCGTCACGGATCTCGTAGTCGAACCGCGGTCCGGGACGGTGCAGTTCGACCAGGACGACGTCACCGGGGCCGAGCCGGTCGGCCGCCGCCTGGATCGCGGCGGCCGTGCCGACGCCCTGGAAGGACGCGGCCGCGGTCACCGCCTCCGGCACGATCCCGGTCACTCCGCGCTCGCCCGGGTCGCCGCCGATGACGCCGATCACGGCGGTGCCGTGGTTGCGCCAGGCCAGGTCGGTCAGCGGGGTGCCGACGACCACGCCGGCGAGCTTGGCGGCCAGGTCCTCGTGGCCCAGTTGCCAGGCGCCCTCGACGTCGATCACGGTCACCCCGTGACCCGTCCCACCGGGGCGCTGCCAGGCCCAGTGGGCGTCGATCCCCTCGGGCGCGGGGCGCAGATAACCCTGCCTGCTGGTGAAGTCGGGCGTGACGGGCGCGCCCTCCTTCAGTCGGCGGTCGTCGTCCACCGTCGCGGGCACGGCGGGCGGTTTGACGTACGCCGTGTCGATGCCCGGCAGCGCGGCGATCCGGGCCCGCAGTTCCGCCGCCCGGTCCTCTCCGCCGCGTACCCGGTAGAACCGCGCGAGATCGGGCACGTCCTCGGTGCCCGGGCCGGCCGACTGCTGCAGTCGCTCCTCGCTGCCGAACAGCGGCTCGAGGGCGAGCTGTTCGTCGCTGAGGAACATGTTGAGGGCCGACACGTCAGCCCCCGCCGCGGAGCGGACGCCCTCGGCCCCGGCACGCAGCCGGGCCTCGCGGCGGGCGACGACGATCAGTTCCTGTTCGGCTCCCCGGTAGGTGAATCCCGCTCCGTCGGGGCCCGGCCCGGAGGCTCCCGGGTCCTGTGGCGGCTGTACCTGCTCGGTCATCGGGTACCACTCCCTTCGTCCGTGCGGGTTCTGCGGGTGCCTTCAGTGCCTTCCGGGAGACAACCAAGCACCGCAACGGCGGCCCGTCCAGCCCTGGTTCGCCAACTCGGTTTAGAAACAAGTTGAATTGGGTAACGGGTGCAATCCGTCCGGAAACCGATGTCACGCCACAATCCGGCCAAAGGCTGTGGAGACAGCCGTCGTGTGATGGGGTGGGAGCTTCGCTCGTCCGTTCGGCCGGCCGCGCGCCGGCCGCCTTGCGGAAGGACGCACCGTGGCACTCGCAGACCGTTCCTTAGCACGTCGCACACTCCTGACCACGACCGCCGCACTCACCGGGGCAGCCCTGCTCGGCGGCACCGCGCACGCGGCCGAGACCCGGCAGGCCGCATGGCCCGCGCAGTTTCCCCTCCCCGACGGCTTCCAGCCCGAGGGCATCACCATCGGCTCCCGGCCGTACGCCTACTTCGGCTCCCTGGCGAACGGAGACATCTACCGGGCGAGCCTGGCCACCGGCCGCGGCAAGATCGTCGCCAAGGGCGCCGGACGCCCGACGGTCGGCCTGAAGATCGACCGGCACGACAGACTCTTCCTCGCCGGCGGCGACAGCGGCGAGATACGGACCGTCGACGCCCGCTCCGGCGAGACCGAACAGGTGTACGCCACCGGCGGTACCTTCGTGAACGACGTGATCCTCACCCCGGGCGCCGCCTGGTTCACCGACTCCTTCAAGCCGGTGCTCTACCGGCTGGCCAAGGGCGCGGTGACGACCGTACCGCTGACCGGGGACTGGCAGCAGGGGCCCGACTTCACGGCCAACGGCATCGAGCGCACCCCCGACGGCCGCGCCCTGCTCGTGGTGAACGACTTCGCGAACGGCGGCGGCCTCATGCGGGTCGACCCGCGCACCGGCGCCGCGCGCGCCGTCGACCTGGGCGCGGCGAAGCTGCCCAACGGCGACGGCCTGCTTCTGCTCGGCCGGATCCTCTACGCAGTCCAGCAGCGGCAGAACGCGATCGACGTGTTCCGGCTGAACGACGCCGGCACCCGGGGCACCGCGATCACCCGCATCACCGACCCGCGCTTCCGCATCCCTACGACGGTGGCGGCCTGGGGCAGGCGCCTGTATCTGCCCAACGCGCGTTTCGACGTGGAGCCGACGCCCACCACCGATTACGACGCGGTGGCGGTGCGGCAGGTCTGACACGGCTGAGGGCGGTGCGCATCCCGCGCACCGCCCTCACCGGCCCGGTCTTCGGCAACCCGGTCTTCGGCAACCCGGCCTCGGCTCAGTCCTCCGACGACGAGTCCTCGTCGTCCGTCTCCGGTTCCGTCTCGGCTTCGGCCTCCGGCTTCGGCGGCTTGGGGGGCTTCGCCCGGCCGCCGGGGCTGTCCCGCAGATAGGCGGCGCTGTCACTGCCGTCCGCGGTCGCGTGACCGCCCGGCTGCCCGGGCTGGCCGCCGTCCCGGCGCCGCAGATACCGCTCGAACTCCCGGGCGATCGCCTCGCCCGACGCCTCCGGCAGCTCCGCGGTGTCCCGGGCCTCCTCCAGCGTCTGCACGTACTCCGCGACCTCGGTGTCCTCGGCGGCCAGCTGGTCCACGCCCACCTGCCAGGCGCGCGCGTCCTCGGCCAGCTCGCCCAGCGGGATCCGTACGTCGATCAGGTCCTCCAGACGGTTCAGGAGGGCCAGCGTCGCCTTCGGATTCGGCGGCTGCGACACGTAGTGCGGTACGGCCGCCCACAGCGACACCGCGGGCACGCCCGCGTGGGTGCAGGCCTCCTGGAGGATGCCGACGATGCCCGTGGGGCCCTCGTACTTGGTCTCCTCCAGGTCCATCCGCCGGGCCAGGTCCGCATCGGACGTGGTCCCGCTGATCGGAACCGGACGGGTGTGCGGGGTGTCGCCGAGCAGCGCGCCCAGGATCACCACCAGCTCCACGCCCAGTTCGTGGGCGAAGCCCAGCAGCTCGTTGCAGAACGAGCGCCATCGCATCGACGGTTCGATGCCCCGGACGAGTACGAGGTCGCGCGGCTTGTCGCCGCCGACGCGGACCACCGACAACCTTGTCGTCGGCCACGTGATCTTGCGCACTCCGCCGTCCAGCCACACGGTGGGGCGGTTCACCTGGAAGTCGTAGTAGTCCTCGGCGTCGAGCGCCGCGAACACCTCGCCCTTCCACTCCTTGTCCAGATGTGCGACCGCGGTGGAGGCGGCGTCGCCGGCGTCGTTCCAGCCCTCGAACGCGGCCACCATGACCGGGTCGATCAGCTCGGGAACCCCCTCGAGCTCGATCACCCAGCGCCTCCTTCCGACGTGCCCTCGCTTAACGCACCAACCTTACGGCGTCCGGCGGGGGCGCCCGCAGCCCCCTTGCACGGGGGAGTGAACGGATCACTGCCCCGTTCGCCCCCCTGAAACACCCGGCCCCTCACCCCGGGAGCCGTCCCGACCCCAGGGGCGCGGGCCGTGTCGACATGCGGCTCCGCCACATGGGCGCGAACAGCCGCGACGAGCCGGCACCCGTAACATGACGCGCCGCTACCGCCCCCGCCGCGAAACTCACAGAGTGGACCGCAGCCACTGCTCCACGCTCGCGATGTGCACCGTCGCCCACGATCGGGCCGCCTCGCCGTCCCGGTCGCGCAGGGCGGCGACGATCGCGCGGTGCTCGTGCAGGGTGCGGCTGACCGCGTCCTCCTGCGTCAGTCCACGCCAGATCCGGGCCCGGGTGGTGGGACCAGACAGACCGTCAAGAAGCGAGCAGAGCACGGAGTTGCCGGAGCTCTGCACGATCCCGCGGTGGAAGTCCAGGTCGCAGGCCACCAGCTCCTCCACCGACGGGCTGTCGCCGAGCTTGTCCAACTGGGCGGAGAGGGCGTCGAGTTGCTGCTCGCTGATCCGGGAGGCGGCCATCGCCGTGGCGGCCGGCTCCAGGATGCGGCGCACGGCCAGGAACTCCAGGACCGTGTCGTCGCGATGGAAGTCGACGACGAAGCTCATCGCCTCCAGCAGGAGTTGCGGATCCAGGCTGGTCACATACGTGCCGTCGCCCTGCCGTACGTCCAGGATGCGGATCAGCGACAGCGCCCGCACGGCCTCGCGCAGCGAGTTGCGGGACAGCCCCAGCTCGGAGGCGAGCTCGCTCTCCTTGGGGAGCCGGTCGCCGGGGCGCAGCGCGCCAGAGACGATCATGCCCTTGATCTTCTCGATCGCCTCGTCGGTGACAGCCATGTCCGGCCTCCTTGTCGCCCCGCATCGCGCTGAGACGTCGGATGTCTCAGCCCATTATGAGGTCTGCTCAGACGAGCGCCTCCAGATCACCGATCACGGCCCGCTCGTCGAGCCTAAGCAGCTCCCGGTCCCCGCATCGACCTGCGGCTCGGAAAAGGGCGGCCCCTCGACGAGGAGCCGCCCTTCCCGTGTCACCGCTCACTTCTTGTCGAGCAGATCCTGAACCTTCGCCCGCACGTCGTCCGTGGCAAGCCCCCGGATCGTCAACGTGGTCCTGCGCCGCAGCACGTCGTCCGCGGTCTCGGCCCATTCGTTGTCCCGCGCGTAGACGACCTGCGCCCAGATCTCCGGCGCGTCCGGATGCACCCGCTGACCCAGTTCGGGGCTCTCGTTGGCCAGTCGGGCGATGTCGAAGGCCAACGAACCGTAGTGCGTCGCCAGATGCTTCGCCGTGTCGGCGGCCATGCGCGGACCCGGTGCCGGGTTGTCCACCAGCAGGCGGTGCGCGACCGCGCGCGGGTTGGCGACACCGGGCAGCGGAAGCTTCTTCGGCAGGGACGCGATGGGCTCGAAGTCGTCGCCCAGCGGAGCGCCCGGCAGCGCCTCCAGCTTCTGCATGACCGTACGGCCGATGTGCCGGAAGGTCGTCCACTTGCCGCCCGCGACGGACAGCATGCCGCCACGGCCCTCCGTGACCACGGTCTCGCGCTTGGCCTTCGCCGTGTCACCGGGGCCGCCCGGCAGCACGCGCAGACCGGCGAAGGAGTACGTGATCAGGTCGCGGGACAGCTGCTGGTCGCGGACGGAGAACGCGGCCTCGTCGAGTATCTGGGCCGTGTCCTTCTCGGTGACCGCGACGTCGGCCGGGTCGCCCTCGAACTCCTCGTCGGTCGTACCGAGCAGGAGCATGTCCTCCCACGGGAGGGCGAAGGTGATCCGGTACTTGTCGATCGGGGTGGCCAGCGCGGCCTTCCACGCAGACGTCCGCTTCAGGACCAGGTGCGCGCCCTTGGACAGCCGGATGGACGGAGCCGCGTTCGGGTCCTCCATCTTGCGCAGGTGGTCGACCCACGGCCCGGTCGCGTTCAGCACGAGGCGCGCGTTCACGCCGAACTCGTCACCGGACTGCCGGTCGCGCAGATCCGCGCCCGTCACCCGGCCCTTGGTGAACCTGAGGCCGGTCACCTCGGCGTGGTTGAGCACGACCGCGCCCGCCTCGACGGCCGCGCGGACCGTCATCAGCGCCATGCGCGCGTCGTTCATCTGGTCGTCGCCGTACACGGCCACGGCCTTGAGGTTCTCGGTGCGCAACTCGGGCACGTCCTGCGCCGCCTTGGCGGGGGACAGGAGGTGACCGACGCCGTCACCGAACGCGGAGAGCGCGGAGTAGGCGAAGACGCCCGCCCCGAGCTTCGCGGCGCCGTGCGGCCCGCCCTTGTACACGGGGAGGTAGAAGGTGAGCGGGTTCGCCAGGTGGGGGGCCACCTGGCGGGAGACCGCACGGCGCTCGAAGTGGTTCTCCGCCACCAGCTTCACCGCGCCGGTCTGCAGATAGCGCAGACCGCCGTGGAGCAGCTTGGAGGAGGCGGAGGAGGTGGCGCCGGCGAAGTCGCCGGCGTCGACCAGTGCCACCCTGAGGCCGGACTGCGCGGCGTGCCAGGCGGTGGAGATGCCCAGGATGCCGCCGCCGATCACGAGAAGGTCGTACGACGCCTTGGAGAGCTGCTCCCGGGTCTCGGCGCGGCTCGGGTGGGAGCCGGAGGCCGGGTGCGTACCGAGGGCAGGCACGGACTGCAGGGTGGACTGACTGGTCATGTCGGGTTCTTACTCCTCATCAGAACTTCGAGATGAGCTTTCGTGGAGCTCTCTCGTCAGTTCTCGTCCTCGAGCCAGCCCATGGTCCGCTCGACGGCCTTGAGCCAGCTCTTGTACTCACGGTCGCGCTTCTCCGCGGCCATGTTGGGGGTCCACTCGGCGGCCCGGCGCCAGTTGGCGCGCAGGTCGTCGGTGCTGGTCCAGAAGCCGACGGCGAGGCCGGCGGCGTAGGCGGCACCGAGGCAGGTGGTCTCGGCGACCATCGGGCGCACCACGGGGGCGTCCAGGAAGTCCGAGAGCGTCTGCATCAGCAGGTTGTTGGAGGTCATGCCGCCGTCGACCTTGAGTGCCGCGAGCTCGACACCGGAGTCCTTGGTCATGGCGTCGCTGATCTCACGGGTCTGCCAGGCGGTGGCCTCCAGGACGGCGCGGGCGATGTGCGCCTTGGTGACGTACCGGGTGAGACCGGCGATCACACCGCGGGCGTCCGGGCGCCAGTACGGGGCGAAGAGCCCGGAGAACGCCGGTACGAAGTACGCGCCGCCGTTGTCCTCGACCGAGAGCGCGAGCGTCTCGATCTCGGCGGCGGTGGAGATCAGGCCCATCTGGTCGCGCATCCACTGCACCAGCGAACCGGTGACGGCGATCGAGCCCTCGAGGGCGTAGACCGGTGCCTGGTCGCCGATGCGGTAGCCGACCGTCGTCAGCAGCCCGGAGTACGAGTTGATGATCTTGTCACCGGTGTTCATCAGCATGAACGTGCCGGTGCCGTACGTCGACTTGGCCTCGCCCTCGGCGAAACACGTCTGGCCGAACAGGGCCGCCTGCTGGTCACCGAGCGCCGAGGCGACCGGGATGCCGCCGAGCAGGTCGCCCAGCTTGCCGCCGGTGACCTCGCCGTACACCTCGGCGGACGAGCGGATCTCGGGGAGCATCGACAGCGGCACGCCGATGGACTCGGCGATCTTCTCGTCCCACTCCAGCGTGTGGAGGTTCATCAGCATGGTGCGGGAGGCGTTGGTGACGTCGGTGACGTGGTGACCGCCGTTCACACCGCCCGTCAGGTTCCAGATGACCCAGCTGTCCATGGTGCCGAAGAGGATCTCGCCGCGCTCGGCGCGCTCGCGCAGCCCCTCGACGTTGTCGAGCAGCCAGCGGGCCTTCGGGCCGGCGAAGTACGAGGCGAGGGGAAGACCGGTCTCGCGGCGGAAGCGGTCCTGGCCGACGTTGCGGCCGAGCTCCCTGCACAGGGCGTCGGTGCGGGTGTCCTGCCAGACGATGGCGTTGTGGACGGGCTCACCGGTGTTCTTGTCCCAGAGGAGAGTGGTCTCGCGCTGGTTGGTGATGCCGATGGCCTTGATGTCGTCGCGGGTGATGCCGGCCTTCTGGATGGCTCCGGCGACGACTTCCTCGACGTTGGTCCAGATCTCGGTGGCGTTGTGCTCGACCCAGCCCGGCTTCGGGAAGATCTGCTCGTGCTCCTTCTGGTCGACCGAGACGATACGGCCGTCCCTGTCGAAGACGATGCAGCGGCTGGAGGTGGTGCCCTGGTCGATGGCGGCGATGAAAGGGCCGGCGGTGTGGGCGTCGGTCACTGTGTGCTCCCGGGGTTCCGTGAGTAAGGGGACTGGCTACGACTGGTCTACGACGGCTTTGCTCTGTGCTGTGTCAGCTGTTCTAAGCGAAAGCGATGTTGTAGATGCCTGCAGCGATCGCGCCACCGATCAGCGGACCGACGACCGGGACCCAGGCGTAGCTCCAGTCGGAGCCGCCCTTGTTGGGCAGGGGCAGGAGGGCGTGCACGATACGCGGACCGAGGTCACGGGCCGGGTTGATCGCGTACCCGGTCGGGCCGCCGAGGGACAGACCGATGGAGACGACGACGAGCGCGGTGATCAGGGCGCCGAGGGTGCCCAGGCCCTTGCCGTCGCCGTTGAGCCCCTGCGTGAGTACGGCGAGCACCAGCACGATCGTGCCGATGACCTCGGTGACGACGTTCTGCCAGGCGATCCGGATCTCGGGGCCGGTGGAGAAGATGCCCAGCACCGGGCCGGCGCCCTTCTCCTGTGCCTCGACGGCCTTGGCGCTCGTGGCCTGCGCACCCGGAGCGCCGACGATCTCCTTGTCGGTCAGGTGCGCGTGGAACTGGCCGTAGTAGGCGATCCAGACCAGCGCCGCACCGATCATGGCGCCGAGCAGCTGACCGCCCCAGTAGATCGGGACGTCACTCCAGGAGATGCCGTCCTTCTTCAGCGCGAGCGCGAGCGTCACGGCCGGGTTGAGGTGGGCGCCGGAGAGCGGCGCCGAGGTGTAGACGGCCGTCAGTACGGCGAAACCCCACCCGAAGGCGATGGCGAGCCAGCCGGCGTTGCGTGCCTTGGAGGCCTTCAGCGTGACGGCGGCGCACACGCCGCCACCGAGCAGGATGAGTATGGCGGTACCGATGGTCTCGCCGATGAAGATGTCGGAGCTGGACACCCGCGACTCCTTTGTCCTTCGTCCAGGGGACCGAACCCCGGGTCCCTCCGGAGGTTCGAGCTGCCCTCGGGGATGAGAGCGATGCCGGCCCTTGGCGTTGTCACACTCTAGCGCGTATTGCCGGTAGGTGTTCGACAATGCCGACCGATGGACGGGAGTCTTGCTCCGGCGTTACGTGCACGTCAAGGGTTCTGTTATCGAAAGCGCGATCGTTATTGATCGGTATGGGCTGTCGATCTTGCGAGGTGACCGCGCAGGGCGCGGCGCCGGACACGCTGCGTGCCGACCGGCCGGTATGCCCCCTGCGTGAGGGTACGGCGAGGACCGGAACGCCACCCGGCGCCCGGCCGTCCCTGCCGGCTCCCACGTACGTCTCTCAGAACCGCCCGGCGCCCAGATCCCGTGAGACCGCGCGGGCGCAGTCCCGCACGGCCGCGATCAGCTCCGGGCGCAGCGCGCCCTCTTCGTCGGACCGGCACAGCCGCTCCACCGCGCCCGTGATGCCGACCGCGCCGACCGGCATGCGCCGCCGGTCGTGGATGGGTGCGGCGATGGACGCGACACCCTCCCAGGTCTCCTCCACGTCCGCCGCGTACCCACGCGCGCGCGTGACGTCGAGGATCTGCTCGAACTCGTCCAGCTCGCACACGGTCCGCTCGGTGAACGCCTTGCGGTCGCTCTCCAGCACCTCGCTGTGCGCGACCGGGTCGTACGCCGAGAGCACCTTGCCGAGCGCCGTGCAGTGCAGGGGCTGCATGGCCCCGATCTCCAGCACCTGCCGGCTGTCGTCGGGCCGGAAGACGTGGTGCACGATCAGCACGCCCTGCTGGTGCAGCACGCCCAGATGGACGCTCTCGCCGCTGGAGCGGGCCAGGTCGTCCGTCCAGACGAGCGCCCGCGCGCGCAGCTCGTGCACGTCCAGATAGGTGGTGCCCAGGCGCAGCAGCTCGGCGCCCAGCTGATAGCGCCCGGAGGCCTCCTCCTGCTCCACGAACCCCTCCTGCTGGAGGGTGCGCAGGATGCCGTGCGCGGTGCCCTTGGCGAGGCCCAGGGACGAGGCGATGTCCGACAGGCCGAGTCTCCGCTCGCCGCCCGCGAGGAGCCGCAGCATCGCGGCCGCCCGTTCGAGCGACTGGATGTTCCGTGCCATCGCCGTCCTGCCTCCGTCCGCTTCGGCACCCGAGTGTTACGGCGCCGCTGCCGCTGTTCGGCAATGTCGAACACTACCGGTCGATGCCGACCTCCCGCTAATGGTCGGTCGGCAACTGTTGTGTCACTGGTATCCCGTTGATGACCTGGCCGCCATCCTCGTCCGTCCCGTGGACGTGCCGAACATCCCGGCGGGGACCCGGCTACCCTGGCGTGGTGCGCCCGGCGTGGGACGTCTCGCGGGCGCCTGAAGCCGACAGCCGTCGCAACTGAGGGAGCCCCTTCATGGCCTCGTCGCCACTGACCCCTTCCGCCGACAGCCGGACCCGTGTGTCCGCGCTCCGTGAGGCACTCGCCACCAGAGTGGTGGTCGCCGACGGAGCGATGGGCACCATGCTGCAGGCCCAGGACCCCACTCTCGAGGACTTCGAGAATCTCGAGGGTTGCAACGAGATCCTCAACGTGACGCGCCCGGACATCGTCCGCTCCGTCCACGACGCGTACTTCGCGGTGGGCGTCGACTGCGTCGAGACCAACACCTTCGGGTCCAATCACACGGCCGCGTCGGAGTACGACATCGCCGACCGCGTGCACGAGCTCTCCGAGGCCGGTGCCCGGATCGCCCGCGAGGCGGCCGACGAGCACACCGCCCGCGACGGCCGCCCGCGCTGGGTCCTCGGTTCCGTCGGGCCCGGCACCAAGCTGCCCACCCTCGGCCACATCGACTACGCCACGATCCGCGACGGCTACCAGGCCAACGTCGAGGGACTCCTCGCCGGCGGCGCCGACGCCCTGATCGTCGAGACCACGCAGGACCTGCTCCAGACGAAGGCCTCCGTGCTGGGCGCCCGCCGCGCACTGGAGGCCACCGGCGCCGATGTGCCCCTGGTGGTCTCGATGGCGTTCGAGACCACCGGCACCATGCTGCTCGGCTCCGAGATCGGCGCCGCGCTGACCGCGCTGGAACCGCTCGGCATCGACATGATCGGCCTGAACTGCTCGACCGGCCCGGCCGAGATGAGCGAGCACCTGCGTTACCTCGCCCGGCACTCCCGCATCCCGCTGCTGTGCATGCCGAACGCGGGTCTGCCGATCCTCACGAAGGACGGCGCGCACTTCCCGCTCGATCCCGAAGGCCTGGCCGACGCCCAGGAGACCTTCGTCCGCGACTACGGCCTCTCCCTGATCGGCGGCTGCTGCGGCACCACCCCCGAACACCTGCGCCAGGTCGTCGAGCGCGTCCGTGACCTCACGCCCTCCGAGCGCAACCCGCAGCCCGAGCCCGGCGCCGCCTCCCTCTACCAGACGGTCCCGTTCCGCCAGGACACCTCCTACCTCGCCATCGGCGAGCGCACCAACGCCAACGGCTCGAAGAAGTTCCGCGAGGCGATGCTGGAGGCCCGCTGGGACGACTGTGTGGAGATGGCCCGCGAGCAGATCCGCGAGGGCGCCCACATGCTGGACCTCTGCGTGGACTACGTCGGCCGCGACGGTGTGGCGGACATGGAGGAGCTGGCCGGCCGTTTCGCCACCGCCTCCACCCTGCCGATCGTCCTGGACTCCACCGAGGTCCCCGTCATCCGGGCCGGTCTGGAGAAGCTCGGCGGCCGCGCGGTCATCAACTCCGTCAACTACGAGGACGGCGACGGCCCGGAGTCCCGCTTCGCGAAGGTCACCAAGCTCGCCCAGGAGCACGGCGCCGCGCTGATCGCCCTCACCATCGACGAGGAGGGCCAGGCCCGCACCCCCGAGCACAAGGTCGCCATCGCCGAACGGCTCATCGAGGACCTGACCGGCAACTGGGGAATCCACGAGTCGGACATCCTCATCGACACCCTGACCTTCACCATCTGCACCGGTCAGGAGGAGTCCCGCAAGGACGGCCTCGCCACCATCGAGGCGATCCGCGAACTCAAGCGCCGCCACCCGGACGTCCAGACCACGCTGGGCCTGTCCAACATCTCCTTCGGTCTCAACCCGGCCGCCCGCGTCCTGCTCAACTCGGTCTTCCTCGACGAGTGCGTCAAGGCGGGCCTGGACTCGGCGATCGTCCACGCGTCGAAGATCCTGCCCATCGCCCGCTTCAGCGAGGAAGAGGTCCAGACGGCCCTCGACCTCATCTACGACCGTCGCGCCGAGGGCTACGACCCCCTCCAGAAGCTGATGGCCCTGTTCGAGGGCGCCACCACCAAGTCCCTGAAGGCCGGCCGCGCCGAGGAACTGGCCGCCCTGCCCCTGGAGGAGCGCCTCAAGCGCCGCATCATCGACGGCGAGAAGAACGGCCTGGAGGCCGACCTCGCCGAGGCCCTCCAGTCCCGCCCCGCCCTCGACATCGTCAACGACACCCTCCTGGACGGCATGAAGGTCGTCGGCGAGCTCTTCGGCTCCGGCCAGATGCAGCTGCCGTTCGTCCTCCAGTCCGCCGAGGTGATGAAGACCGCGGTGGCCTACCTGGAACCGCACATGGAGAAGGTCGAGGGCGACGAGGCCGGCAAGGGCACCATCGTGCTCGCCACCGTCCGCGGCGACGTCCACGACATCGGCAAGAACCTCGTCGACATCATCCTGTCCAACAACGGCTACAACGTGATCAACCTCGGCATCAAGCAGCCGGTCTCCGCGATCCTCGACGCCGCCGCCGAGCACCGCGCCGACGTCATCGGCATGTCCGGCCTCCTGGTCAAGTCCACGGTGATCATGAAGGAGAACCTGGAGGAGCTCAACCAGCGCGGCATGGCCACCGACTTCCCGGTCATCCTGGGCGGCGCCGCGCTGACCCGGGCGTACGTCGAACAGGACCTGCACGAGATCTACCAGGGCGAGGTCCGCTACGCCCGCGACGCGTTCGAGGGCCTGCGCCTCATGGACGCCCTCATCGGCGTCAAGCGGGGCGTGCCCGGCGCCAAGCTGCCCGAGCTCAAGCAGCGCAGGGTGCGCGCGAGCGCCGTGACCGTCGAGGAGGAGCGCCCCGAAGAGGGACATGTCCGCTCCGACGTCGCCACCGACAACCCGGTGCCCACCCCGCCGTTCTGGGACACCCGGGTCATCAAGGGCATCCAGCTCAAGGAGTACGCCTCCTGGCTCGACGAGGGCGCCCTCTTCAAGGGCCAGTGGGGGCTCAAGCAGGCCCGCACCGGCGAGGGACCGACGTACGAGGAGCTCGTCGAGACCGACGGACGCCCCCGGCTGCGCGGTCTGCTGGACAAGCTGCAGACCGAGAACCTGCTGGAAGCCGCCGTCGTCTACGGCTACTTCCCGTGCGTGTCCAAGGACGACGACCTGATCATCCTGGACCAGGAGGGCAACGAGCGCACCCGCTTCACCTTCCCGCGCCAGCGCCGCGGCCGCCGGCTCTGCCTCGCCGACTTCTTCCGCCCGGAGGAGTCGGGTCAGACCGACGTGGTCGGCCTCCAGGTCGTCACCGTCGGCTCGCGGATCGGCGAGCAGACCGCCAAGCTCTTCGAGGCCAACGCCTACCGCGACTACCTCGAACTGCACGGCCTGTCCGTCCAGTTGGCGGAGGCGCTCGCCGAGTACTGGCACGCGCGCGTGCGTTCCGAGCTCGGCTTCGCGGGCGAGGACCCCAGTGACGTCGAGGACATGTTCGCCCTCAAGTACCGGGGCGCCCGCTTCTCCCTCGGCTACGGCGCCTGCCCGAACCTGGAGGACCGCGCCAAGATCGCCGACCTGCTCCGGCCCGAGCGCATCGGCGTCCAGCTCAGCGAGGAGTTCCAGCTCCACCCCGAGCAGTCCACCGACGCCATCGTCATCCACCACCCCGAGGCGAAGTACTTCAACGCCCGCTGAGCCGCCGCATCCCGGCTCGCCCAGCACACTGATCGGATAAGTCGTACACTGGTCGGTCCACCGCAGGCCGGTTCCCTTCGTGGGAACCGGCCTGCTCGTCCCTCAAGGAGGTACGTGGATGACCAGCACGGTCCCCGCACCCATCACCCGTACGGCAGACGGCTCCGCCCTCCAGGCCGTCCTCCTCGACATGGACGGCACCCTGGTGGACACCGAGGGCTTCTGGTGGGACGTCGAGGTCGAGATCTTCGCGCGCCTCGGCCACACCCTCGACGACTCCTGGCGCCATGTCGTGGTCGGCGGCCCCATGACCCGCAGCGCGGGCTTCCTGATCGAGGCCACCGGCGCCGACATCACACTCGCCGAGCTCACCGTCCTGCTCAACCAGGGCTTCGAGGACCGTATCGGCCACGCCCTGCCCCTGATGCCCGGGGCCACCCGGCTGCTGACCGAACTGTCCGCGCACCGGATCCCCACCGCCCTGGTCTCCGCCTCGCACCGGCGCATCATCGACCGCGTCCTCGCCTCCCTGGGCCCTGAGCACTTCGCCCTCACGGTCGCCGGAGACGAGGTGCCGCGCACCAAGCCGCACCCGGACCCCTATCTGTTCGCCGCCGCCGGGCTCGGCGCCGATCCGGCCAGATGCGCGGTGGTCGAGGACACCGCCACCGGTGTCGCCGCGGCCGAGGCCGCCGGCTGCCAGGTCGTGGTCGTGCCCTCGGTCGCCCCTATCCCGCAGGCCCCCGGACGCACCGTCGTCGGCTCCCTCGAAGAGGTCGACCTGACATTTCTGCGCGGCCTGATCACCCTTCGATGACGGAAATGCCTCGGCTGTTCACCCAGCGTGCAGTGCGGATAACGCGGTAATTCCCCAGGTCCCTGTCACAGGAATTCGAACCGTGCCGGATGGCCGAATTCCGGTCCGCCGCCCTCCCGTCACGGGTGTGAGGTTCCCCACTCGGCCGGGTCTCGACAGGTGGCCGCGACTGTGCCGGACACCCCGTTTCCGGGGGTGCGGGGGCGCCCATGTGTCCCGATTGATGAAACCCTGCACCAATCCTTCCCCTGATGGGTTTTCGGTGCGTCCACACCCGGTTCCGCTGTGTGATGGAGGCCCAACTCCGGTGGCCGCGAACGCTCCTGCAGGTGCGGACTAATCTCCTGGTGACAACATCGCCCTAACCCCGTGATCCGCCGCACCACCCATGCATGCCGGGTACACGGACTGAACAGCTGTGGAGAAACTCGAGCATGAACCGCAAGACTTTGGTGCTGCCGGCCGTCATCGGTCTGCTGGCGCCGGTGCTCGCCGCCTGCGGCGGCTCCGACAGCGGCAGCGGCGGAGGCGACGCGATCGCTGTCGGCACCACGGACCGGTTCACCGCCACGAAGGCAGCTCCCGCGCCGCTCGACCCCGCCTACGCCTACGACGTCGGCACCTGGAACGTCCTGCGCCAGACCGTGCAGACCCTGATGATCCAGCCCAAGGGCGACGGCGACCCCGTGCCCGAGGCGGCCAAGTCCTGCGGCTTCAGCGACAGCGGCAACGAACGCTACGTCTGCACCCTGCGCGACGGCCTGAAGTTCGCGAACGGCGACGCCATCACCGCGGCGGACGTGAAGTACTCCATCGACCGCGCCCGCGCCATCAAGGCGGACTCCGGCGTCTTCGCCCTGCTGTCCACCGTCGACACCGTGGAGACCAAGGGCGACCGCGAGGTCATCTTCCACCTCAAGACCGCCGACGCCACCTTCCCGTACAAGCTGTCGACCCCGGTGGCCGGCATCGTCAACCCCGACGACTACGCGAAGAACAAGCTCCGCGACGGCTTCGACGTCGACGGCTCCGGCCCCTACACCATGAAGGCCGACGTCAAGAACGACGAGCTCGTCGACGCCGTGTTCACCAAGAACCCCAACTACAAGGGGTCGTTGACGGTGAACAACGACAAGGTCGAACTGCGCTCCTACTCGGACGCCGACGACATGGGCACCGCCCTCGAAAAGGGCGACATCGACCTCATCACCCGCACCATGTCGCCGCAGCAGATCAAGAAGCTCTCGAACGAGTCCGGCGGTGACGTCGACCTCGTCGAGATGGCCGGCCTGGAGATCCGCTACCTCGCCTTCAACACCGACGCCCCGACCGTGAAGTCCCGTGCCGTGCGCCAGGCGATGGCTCAGCTCATCAACCGCAGCGAACTCGTCTCCAAGGTCTACGGCACCCAGGCCCAACCGCTCTTCTCGCTGGTCCCGGCCACCATCACCGGCCACTCCAACTCGTTCTTCAACAAGTACGGCGACCCGAGCGTCACCAAGGCCAAGTCCCTGCTGACCCTGGCCGACATCACCACCCCGGTGAAGCTGACCCTCCATTACACGACCGACCACTACGGCTCGGGCACCAAGGAGGAGTTCGAGGACCTGCAGAAGCAGCTCAACGACAGCGGGCTCTTCGACGTCAGCATCCAGGGCGCGCCCTGGACGACCTTCCGCCCGGCCGAGCAGAAGGGCAAGTACGACGTCTACGGCATGGGCTGGTTCCCCGACTTCCCCGACGCCGACAACTACCTCGCCCCGTTCCTCGACAAGGACAACTTCCTCGGATCGCCGTACGACAACACGAAGATCCGCAGCACCCTGATCCCGGACTCCCGCCGCGAGGCCGACCGCATCGCCGCGGCCTCGAGCCTGACCGAGATCCAGGACATCGTCGCCAACGACGTCCCCGTGCTGCCGCTGTGGCAGGGCAACCAGTACGTCGCCGCACGCGACGACGTCACGGGCACCGCCTACGCGCTCAACTCCTCGTCGACACTGCAGCTGTGGGAACTCGGCCGAGGCGTGAGCGGCTGACCGACCGCGACGCCTCCAGCACCCCGGGCCCCGGCGAACGGGCCCGGGGTTTCCACCAGAACCGACGACAAGGCACTCCTACGTGAACAAGCGCATCCAGTGGCAGGTCCTGCCCATCGTGGCGGGGCTGGGCGCCGGTCTGCTGACCGGCTGCGGCACGGAGTCGGGGGGCTCCGGTTCCGGCGGCTCCTCCGTGGTCATGGGGATGTCCGACGACGTCCTCGCCACCGACCCGGCCTCCGGCTACGACCCCGGCTCCTGGCTGCTGTTCAACAACGTCTTCCAGTCGCTGCTCAGCTTCCCCAAGGGCGGCACGGAACCGGAGCCGGACGCCGCCCGGAGCTGCGAGTTCACGGACACCAAGACCCAGGTGTACGAGTGCACGCTCAAGGACGGCCTCAAGTTCAGCAACGGCGACGCGCTGACCTCCGAGGACGTCAAGTTCTCCTTCGACCGCACGTTGAAGATCAACGACGACGCCGGTCCCGCGATCATGTTCCCGATGCTCGACAAGGTCGAGACACCGGACGCGAAGACGGTCGTCTTCAAGCTCAACACCCCGGACGCCACCTTCCCGAGCAAGATCGCCTCTGGCGCCGGCTCGATCGTCGACCACACCCAGTACGACGCCGACGGCCTCCGCAAGGACGGCAAGGCGGTCGGCTCCGGCCCGTACCAGCTCGACTCGTTCGACGACGACCAGGCCGTGTTCTCCGTCAACGAGAACTACAAGGGCACCGCCGACCCCCAGAACTCCGGCGTCACGCTGAAGTTCTTCCACGGCGACCAGAGCGCCCTGAAGACCGCCCTGACCGACAAGAAGGTCGACATCGCCTACCGCGGCCTGACCGCGGGCGACATCACCGACATCGAGAACGCCTCGCCCGACTCCGGCGTCGAGGTCGTCGAGGGCACCAGCGCCGAGGTCCAGCACCTCGTCTTCAACATGGACGACCCGGCCGCGGGCCGGCTCGGCGTCCGCAAGTCGATCGCCTACCTGATCGACCGCGAAGCCCTGATCCACGACGTCTACCAGGGCACCGCGACCCCGCTGTACTCGATCATCCCGGCCGGTATCGGGGGCCACAACACGGCCTTCTTCGACACCTACGGCGCCGAGCCCTCCAAGTCCAAGGCCGCCGCCGCCCTCGCCGCCGACAACATCACCGGCAAGGTGAAGCTGACCCTGTGGTCGACGCCGTCCCGCTACGGCCCGGCCACCGGCCAGGAACTCAAGACGATCGCCCAGCAGCTCAACGCCAGCGGCCTGTTCGACGCCGACGTGAAGTCCGTGGCCTTCGACCAGTACGAGAAGGACATCGCCGCCGGGAAGTACGGCGTCTACGTCAAGGGCTGGGTGCCCGACTACCCGGACGCCGACAACTTCACGGCCCCCTTCTTCGGCAAGGGCAACGTGCTGGACAACCACTACAGCAACAACGAGATCACCGGCTCGCTCATCCCGCAGACCGCCGCCCAGCCGGACCGCTCCGCGACGGACGACCCCTTCGGCACCCTCCAGGACATCGTCGCCGAGGACGTCCCCGTCCTGCCGGTCTGGCAGGCCAAGCAGTACGCCGTGGTCCGTGACGACGTCTACGGCCTGGAGTACTGCCTCGACGCCTCCACCGTGTTCCGCTTCTGGGAGCTCAGCAAGGGCTGATCCCGCGACGGCCGCAGACACGAAGAGGGCGCCCCCAGTCAGGCGGGGGACGCCCTCTTCGCTCCGTACCGCTTCCGCTACTGCGCGCCGGGACGCACCAGCCCGCTCTCGTACGCGTACACCGCGGCCTGCACCCGGTCCCTGAGCCCCAGCTTGGTCAGGACGTGACCGACGTGCGTCTTCACGGTGGTCTCACTGACGAACAGATCCGCGGCGATCTCCGCGTTGGACAGCCCGCGCGCCACCAGCTTCAGCACTTCGACCTCGCGGTCGGTGAGCGTGTGCAGCGTGTCCGGCACCGGCTCGTCGCCGGACGGCAGATGCGTGGCGTACTTGTCGAGCAGCCGACGCGTGATGCTGGGCGCGAGCATCGCCTCACCCGCGGCCACCACCCGGATCGCCTGCACGAGCTCGTTGGCCGGGGCGTCCTTGAGCAGAAAGCCGCTGGCCCCCGCCCGCAGCGCCTCCACCACGTACTCGTCGAGGTCGAAGGTCGTCAGCACGAGCACCTTGGCCGGGCCGTCCCGCCCGGGCCCGGTGATCTGCCGCGTCGCCTCGACACCGTCCATCCGAGGCATACGGATGTCCATGAGGACCACGTCGGGCTGGAGCGCCCGTACCTGGTCGAGAGCCTGCAGGCCGTCTCCGGCCTCGCCCACGACCGCGAGGTCCTGCTCGGCCTCCAGGATCATCCGGAAGCCGGTTCGCAGCAGGGGCTGGTCGTCGACCAGTAGGACGCGGATGGCCACGTAAGTCTCCTTCGCTAGTCCGGCCCCATTCTGCCCTGCTCACCGATCGCGGACGTCACCGGCAGCGGGTACGGCGGGGGAGTGCCGCCGAACTCCGGGCAGTGCTCCTGGTGATCGCACCAGCCGCACAGCTTGGTCGGGCGCGGCCGCCAGTCGCCCGTCTCCGTGGCCTGCCGGATGGCCTCCCACAGCGCCAGCAGCTTGCGCTCGACGCGCTCCAGGTCGGCGAGGACGGGGTCGTACGTCAGGACGTCACCGCTGCCGAGGTAGACGAGCTGGAGCCGGCGCGGGATCACGTTCTTCAGCCGCCACACGACCAGGGCGTAGAACTTCATCTGGAACAGCGCGCCCTCGGCGTACTCGGGACGGGGCGCCTTGCCGGTCTTGTAGTCGACGATCCGCACCTCGCCGGTCGGCGCCACGTCGACCCGGTCGATGATCCCCCGCAGCCTCAGCCCCGAGTCCAGCTCCGCCTCGACGAACAGCTCCCGCTCCGCGGGCTCCAGGCGCGTCGGATCCTCCAGCGTGAACCACCGCTCGACCAGCCGCTCCGCCTCACCGAGCCACAGCGCCAGCCGCTCGCCGTCCGGATCGTCGGCGAACAGCTCCACGACCTCCGGCCGGCTCTCCCTGAGCCGGTCCCACTGGCCGGGGACGAGCGACTTGGCCCGGGGCGCGGTCCGCTCCGTGGCCGGGGCGTCGAAGAGCCGCTCCAGCACCGAGTGGACCAGCGTCCCCCGGGTGGCCGCCTCGCTCGGCTTCTCCGGAAGCCGGTCGATCACCCGGAACCGGTACAGCAGCGGACACTGCATGAAGTCATTGGCACGAGAAGGGGAGAGGGAAGCCGGCGCTATGGCGGTCGGCCGGGACACCTCCACGGTCCCCTCCGCCGTACCCTCTGCCGTCGGCTCGCCGGTGACCGGCTCCACCGCCGCCCCCGGGTCGCCGCTCGCGGCTTCCGCCGTGTCCTCGGTGCTCGTCTCCATGACCACAGACCATACGGCCCGCCACTGACAGTGACCCACCCGCGGCCGTGACCGCCGTGACCGCTGAGGAAACACGGGGGGTGCCGGGGCGGAACGCGTCGCGACCGCCGCATACCATCAACCCGAGACCCTTCCGCACGGCAGGCGGAAGACGCTTCGAACGAGGGGACATCGTGGACGAGAGCGGCGGGAGCGGGCAGCCGCGGTCCGGCAAGGACCGGCCGGCCAAGCCCCACGCAGGGCCCACGGCCCACACCACCGACCCCACGACCCCCGACCCGCACGAGAACGGCACCCGGGCGTCCGCCCCGAACCCCCAGCCCACGAGCGCTCCCGCACAGGCCGCCAACACACCCGAACACGACGGCGCCCCGGAGCCCTCCGCGGATGATCACCCCACCCACGACACCTCCGAGGCGGACGGTCTCCCACAGACCGGCGCCGGGCCCGAGGGCAGTGGGCGCCCGTCGCAGCCGCCGACGGCCGACGACCGCGGCGCCTCGCCACGATCGACCGACGGCACTCCCGAGGCCGACGCGGCCCCCACGGCCGGTGGTCCCCCGCAGACCGGCGCCGGGCCCGAGGGCAGTGGGCGCCCGTCGCAGCCGCCGACGGCCGACGACCTCGGCACTCCCGAGGCCGACGCCGAAGCCGACGCGGCCCCCGCGGCCGGTGGTCCCCGGGAGACCGGCGCCGGGCCCGAGGAGAGTCGGCGCCCGTCCGAGGCCCCGGCCCCGGAGGCCGACGGGCCGGCAGGTGAGGGTGCGAGCGCGGATCGTGAGTCCGAGGGGCACCACGGCGGTCACCGGCAGCCCTCGCCACCCGCCGGCCCGCACAAACCCGAAGAGGCGGACGCCGACCACGCCCCTCCGGCCTTCCACGGCGAGCACCGCACCCTCGCCCACTCCGGCGCCCCCAAGAACCCCCCSCCACCCCAGTCCCCCCAGCCCCGCGGCGGCCTGCTGATGGGCCGCCCCTTCGGTGTGCCCGTCTACGTCGCCCCCAGCTGGTTCCTCGTCGCCGCCCTCATCACCTGGGTCTTCGGCGGACAACTGGACCGCGTGCTCCCGGAGCTCGGCGCCGCCCGCTACCTCGTCTCCCTCTTCTTCGCGGTCGCCTTCTACGCCTCCGTCCTCGTCCACGAACTGGCGCACACCGTCGCGGCACTGCGCTTCAAGCTCCCCGTCCGCCGCATCCAGCTCCAGTTCTTCGGCGGCGTCTCCGAGATCGAGAAAGAGGCCGAGACCCCCGGCCGGGAGTTCGTGCTGGCCTTCGTCGGCCCGCTGCTCTCCCTGGTCCTCGCCGGCCTCTTCTACCTCGCCATGCTGACCGTCGAACCCGGCACGGTCCCCGGCGTCCTGCTCGCCGGCCTGATGGTCTCCAACCTCATCGTGGCCGCCTTCAACCTCCTGCCCGGCCTCCCCCTCGACGGCGGCCGCATGCTCCGCGCCGTCGTCTGGAAGATCACCGGCAGGCCCATGAGCGGCACCATCGCCGCCGCATGGGTCGGCCGCGCTCTCGCCGTCTGCGTCCTCATCGGCCTCCCCCTGCTCACCCAGTCCGGAGCGCTCGGCTCCTCCGCCGAGGACAACGTCGGCATGGACACCGTCATGGACGCCCTGCTCGCCGCGATCCTCGCCGCGATCATCTGGACCGGCGCCGGCAACAGCCTGCGCATGGCACGCCTGCGCGAACACCTCCCCGAACTGCGCGCCCGCACCCTCACCCGCCGCGCGGTCCCCGTCGAGTCCGACACCCCCCTCTCCGAGGCCCTGCGCCGCGCCAACGCCGCCGGCGCCCGCGCCCTGGTCGTCGTCGACGCCGAAGGCACCCCGCTCTCCCTCGTCCGCGAGGCCGCCATCGTCGGCGTACCCGAACACCGCCGCCCCTGGGTCGCCGTCGGCGGCCTCGCCCAGGACCTCACCGACGGCATGCGCGTCTCCGCGGAGCTCGCGGGCGAGGACCTGCTGGACGCCCTGCGCGCGGCCCCCGCCACCGAGTACCTCGTCGTCGAGCAGACCGGCGAGATCTACGGCGTCCTGTCCGCGGCCGACGTGGAACGCGCCTTCGTGAAGGCCATGGCCAGACCGTCCTAGTGGTCGGCGGCCCCGCCGGGGACCGGTAGGCTGTTCACATGTCCGAACCGACCGGTGCCGCCCGCAGGCGCGGGCCCTTCAAGGTCGGGGACCAGGTTCAGCTGACCGACCCCAAGGGCCGCCACTACACGTTCACGCTCGAAGAGGGAAAGAACTTCCACACCCACAAGGGTTCCTTCCCGCACGACGAGCTGATCGGCGCACCCGAGGGCAGCGTTGTCCGCACCACCGGTAACGTCGCCTACCTCGCGCTGCGCCCCCTGCTCCCCGACTACGTCCTGTCCATGCCCCGCGGCGCCGCCGTGGTCTACCCCAAGGACGCGGGGCAGATCCTCGCCTTCGCGGACATCTTCCCCGGCGCCCGCGTCGTGGAAGCCGGCGTAGGCTCCGGCTCGCTCAGCAGCTTCCTGCTGCGCGCCATCGGCGACCAGGGCATGCTGCACAGCTACGAGCGCCGCGAGGACTTCGCCGAGATCGCCCAGCAGAACGTGGAACGCTACTTCGGCGGCCCGCACCCCGCCTGGCAGCTCACTGTCGGCGACCTCCAGGACAACCTGTCCGACACCGACGTCGACCGCGTCATCCTCGACATGCTCGCCCCCTGGGAATGCCTGGAGGCCGTCTCCAAGGCACTCGTCCCCGGCGGCATCCTGTGCTGCTACGTCGCCACCACCACCCAGCTCGCCCGGACCGTCGAATCCATCCGCGAGATCGGCTCCTTCAACGAGCCCACCTCCTGGGAGTCGATGATCCGCAACTGGCACGTGGAAGGCCTGGCCGTCCGCCCGGACCACCGCATGATCGGCCACACCGGCTTCCTGCTCACCGCCCGCCGCCTCGCCGACGGCGTCGAGCCCCCCATGCGCCGACGCCGCCCCGCCAAGGGCGCCTACGGCGAGGACTACACCGGCCCCAACGCCGACGGAGGCGCCGGCCGCTAGGACGGCCCCGTGCCGCAGTCAACGTACAGGCGTCGGAGTGGAGTTCCCGCAGACCAGGGGAACTTCACCCCGACGCCTCCGTGTTGAGGGAACCGCCGTACGGCAACCCGCACAAGTACCCACCCCGCCGTTCCCCCCACCTGTGACGTGTGGCACCATGCTGGCCACCCCACCCCCACCGGCACGCCCTCACAGGAGACGCTCCTAGTGCAGCAATCCGCCGTCCCGGAACTGGCACACACGAACACCCGCCCCATCCACTGGGTCGCCACCGCCACCGCCGTGGCAGGCGTCGTGGCCTTCTCCTCGGTCCTGCAGCCCAACTCGGCGACAGCGGCCCAGGCGGCCGGCCCCGAGCCCAGAACCGCCCCCGTGGTCGCGACCGCGCCCGATCCCGCGGACGTCCGCTTCCCGATCGACTGCGGACCCGTCAAGGCGAAGATCCAGAAACAGGTCTCCGGAGACCTCGACGGCGACGAACGGCCGGAAACAGTCGTCGTCGTGCACTGCGACGCCCCCATGGGCACCCCGCCGGACGCCGTCTACGTCATCACACGCGCGAAGGGCACCGGTGAACCCCGTGTCGTCGCCACCCTGCTGAGCCCGAAGACCCGCAACACCGTCACCGACTTCACGGTGAGCGACGGCACCGTCCTCGCGACCCTCCTCGGCTACTCCACGTCCGACGTACCCAGTTGCTGCCCGGACGTGAAGGACAAGGCGAAGTGGCAGTGGAAGGACGGTGCGTTCGTCCGCTCGACCCCCGCGGGCACACACACCGTCTGACCGAAGCGATCACATCTGTGAGAAATCAGACAGTCATCACGCACGGTCGTCTCCGGTCACTCAGCGTCCGGACCGTAGATCTCCACCCTGTCCGAAACTCGACGTACGTGAATGCAGTCGCCAGGACACTCCTTCGCGGAGTCGACCACATCGTTGAGAAGCGGCAGCGGTACGGGCGTTGTGGCGCCCCTGTCCTGCAGAAGCTCGTCGTCCGAGCCCTTCACATACGCCAGACCGTCGATGTCCAGCTCGAACACCTCGGGCGCGTACTGGGCACAGATGCCGTCACCAGTACAGAGATCCTGGTCGATCCAGACCTCCAGGGTCTCGCCGTCGGCCCCGACCTCCTGCTGCACTCTCATCTCTCCTGCCGTTTATGCGTCGAGCCGAACGGGAATCCGGCCAGCTCTGGCGGGTGTTGAACACTTCGACCCTACCTTCGGCAGCTTTCCAATCTTGTTCGGTGGGTATTCCCCTGGCGTGAGGGAGAGCGCAAGGGTGAAGATCGGACACACCTCGACAGTCTTTGTGATCTAGGGGTTTCAATCGACACCCACCCAGGTAGGGTCTGGAAGCGTCCAGCTCCCCTTGGAGGAGGTGAGGACCGTGGCAGCCCACGACGACGACATGAACCGCGGCATCCGCCCGGGACGAGGGTCCGACGACCCGTCCGGGCAGATTGCCTACCTTGAGCAGGAGATCGCCGTCCTGCGACGCAAGCTCGCCGACTCTCCGCGACACACGAGGATTCTCGAAGAGCGGATCGTCGAGCTGCAGACCAACCTGGCCGGCGTGTCCGCCCAGAACGAGCGACTCGCCAACACGCTCCGTGAGGCCCGCGACCAGATCGTGGCCCTCAAGGAGGAGGTCGACCGGCTCGCACAGCCCCCGGCCGGCTTCGGCGTCTTCCTCGAAGCGAACGAGGACGGCACCGCAGACATCTTCACCGGCGGCCGCAAACTGCGGGTGAACGTCAGCCCAAGCGTCGAACTCGAAGAGCTCCGGCGCGGCCAGGAAGTGATGCTCAACGAAGCTCTCAACGTGGTCGAGGCCATGGAGTACGAGAGCGTCGGCGACATCGTCACCCTCAAGGAGATCCTCGAGGACGGGGAGCGCGCCCTGGTACAGGGCCACACGGACGAGGAGCGGGTGGTACGGCTCGCCGAACCGCTGCTCGACGTGACCATCCGCCCCGGCGACGCCCTGCTCCTCGAACCACGCTCCGGCTACGTCTACGAGGTCGTGCCCAAGAGCGAGGTCGAGGAACTCGTCCTCGAAGAAGTCCCCGACATCGGCTACGAACAGATCGGCGGACTCGGCGGCCAGATCGAGGCCATCCGAGACGCCGTAGAGCTCCCGTACCTCTACCCGGACCTGTTCAAAGAGCACGAACTGCGCCCACCCAAGGGCGTCCTGCTCTACGGACCCCCCGGATGCGGCAAGACGCTCATCGCCAAGGCCGTCGCCAACTCGCTGGCCAAGAAGGTCGCCGAGGTCACCGGCCAGGCCACCGGCAAGAGCTTCTTCCTCAACATCAAAGGCCCCGAGCTCCTCAACAAGTACGTCGGCGAGACCGAGCGGCAGATCCGCCTCGTCTTCCAGCGTGCGAGGGAGAAGGCCAGCGAGGGCACACCCGTCATCGTCTTCTTCGACGAGATGGAATCCCTCTTCCGCACCCGCGGCTCCGGTGTCAGCTCGGACGTGGAGAACACCATCGTCCCCCAGCTGCTCGCCGAGATCGACGGCGTGGAAGGCCTGCAGAACGTGGTCGTGATCGGCGCCTCCAACCGCGAGGACATGATCGACCCCGCCATCCTGCGCCCCGGCCGCCTGGACGTGAAGATCAAGATCGAACGTCCCGACGCCGAGGCCGCCAAGGACATCTTCGCCAAGTACCTCACCGAGCGCCTCCCGCTGCACTCCGACGACGTCGGCGAGCACGGCGGCAGCAAGGCCACCACCGTCCAGAGCATGATCCAGACGGCCGTGGAACACATGTACGCCGAATCCGAGGAAAACCGCTTCCTGGAAGTCACCTACGCCAACGGCGACAAGGAAGTCCTCTACTTCAAGGACTTCAACTCCGGCGCCATGATCGAAAACATCGTGGGCCGAGCCAAGAAGATGGCGATCAAGGACTTCCTCGACCACAACGCCAAGGGTCTCCGCGTCTCCCACCTCCTCCAGGCCTGCGTGGACGAGTTCAAGGAGAACGAGGACCTGCCCAACACCACCAACCCCGACGACTGGGCCCGCATCTCCGGCAAGAAGGGCGAGCGGATCGTCTACATCCGTACCCTCATCACCGGAAAGCAGGGCGCCGACACAGGGCGCTCCATCGACACGGTGGCAAACACCGGTCAGTACCTGTAAAGACAGGGCGGCTGCGGGTGCCCTCACCGGGGTACCCGCAGCCGACTGTTTTTCAGGCAACTAACCGGACCAAAGGCGAGCAAGGCAATGACGCAAATGATCTCCCCACCAGCGCAGAGCCGTTCTAGGCTCTTCGGTACCGCCGAATCGCGCAGTGCGGGGACGGGCACCGCACACGCACCGGAGCGCCAGCGGTACTTGAGCGGCGCCCCCGACCGAGGGCGCCGCCGGGCAAGGAGGGCCGCATGACCGTACGGCGAGTAATGGGCATCGAGACGGAGTACGGGATCTCCGTCCCCGGCCACCCCAACGCCAATGCCATGCTCACCTCATCCCAGATCGTCAACGCCTACGCGGCGGCGATGCACCGGGCCCGACGGGCCCGCTGGGACTTCGAGGAGGAGAATCCGCTGCGGGACGCACGGGGCTTCGACCTCGCCCGCGAGGCCGCCGACTCCAGCCAGCTCACCGACGAGGACATCGGCCTGGCCAATGTCATCCTCACCAACGGCGCACGGCTCTACGTCGACCACGCACACCCCGAATACAGCAGCCCCGAGGTCACCAACCCCTGGGATGCCGTCCTGTGGGACAAGGCCGGCGAACGCATCATGGCCGAGGCCGCCGAACGGGCCGCCCAGCTCCCCGGCGCCCAGCCCATCCACCTCTACAAGAACAACACCGACAACAAGGGCGCCTCCTACGGCACGCACGAGAACTACCTGATGAAGCGGGAAACCCCCTTCTCGGACATCGTGCGCCACCTCACCCCCTTCTTCGTCTCCCGCCAGGTCTTCGCAGGCGCCGGCCGCGTCGGCATCGGCCAGGACGGACACGAACACGGCTTCCAGCTCAGCCAGCGCGCGGATTACTTCGAGGTCGAGGTAGGCCTCGAGACGACCTTGAAGCGCCCCATCATCAACACCCGCGACGAGCCCCACGCCGACGCCGAGAAATACCGCCGCCTCCACGTGATCATCGGCGACGCAAACCTCTCGGAGATCTCGACGTACCTCAAGCTCGGCACCACGGCTCTGGTCCTGTCCATGATCGAGGACGGCTTCATCGCGGTGGACCTCGCTGTCGACCAGCCGGTACGCACCCTCCACCAGGTGTCGCACGACCCCACCCTCCAGCGCCTGGTCACCCTCCGCAGCGGCCGCACACTCACCGCGGTACAGCTCCAGATGGAGTACTACGAGCTCTCCCGCAAATACGTCGAAGAACGCTTCGGCGCCGACGCGGACGACCAGACCAAGGACATCCTGGCCCGCTGGGAAGACACCCTCAACCGCCTCGAGAACAACCCCATGAGCCTCGCCGGCGAACTCGACTGGGTCGCCAAGCGCGAACTCATGGAGGGCTACCGGCGCCGCGACGACCTCGACTGGGACGCCGCCAAGCTCCACCTCCTGGACCTCCAGTACGCCGACGTGCGCGCCGACAAGGGCCTCTACAACCGGCTCGCGGCCCGCGGCCGCATCAAGCGCCTGCTGGACGAGAACGAGGTCGAGCGAGCCCGCACCAAGCCCCCGGAGGACACCCGCGCGTACTTCCGCGGCCGCTGCCTGGAGCAGTACGCCGACGACGTCGCCGCGGCCTCCTGGGACTCGGTGATCTTCGACCTCCCGGGCCGGGACTCGCTCCAACGGGTCCCAACCCTCGAACCGCTTCGCGGAACGCGAAATCACGTCAAGGAGCTCCTGGACCGCTGTCGCACGGCAGAAGACCTGGTCAGGGTCCTGTCGGGCAGCTGAACGAGTCCTTTGGCCGGGCGGTCCCGCAGGGTGGAAAACCCGGCCAGAGGGAATCATCGAGATGGCCCCCGTACGTTGTAGGAACTGCGGGGCCGATGTCAGACCCTGCTTGTAGGGTCTGATCAAGAACGTCGAACCGAGCGGGGTGAGGGGTTATGGCGACCAAGGACACCGGCGGCGGACAGCAGAAGGCCACGCGCAACACCGAGGAGGTCGAGGAGCAGACCGCGGAAACGCAGGGTTCCGAGGACCTCAAGGAGCGCCAGGAGAAGCTCAGCGACGACGTGGACTCCGTCCTGGACGAGATCGACGACGTACTCGAGGAAAATGCCGAGGATTTCGTGCGCTCCTTCGTGCAAAAAGGTGGAGAGTAGAGGCTGATAGGTCACTTTGCCTTCGAAGTGAAGGTTGCGGGGGATTTAAGTGGCTGAAGAGCTCGACGCCAAGGAGTGCAGGAAGTGTGGGCGGGATCTACCTCTTGCGGCCTTTGCGCGTGACAAGAATCGGCGTGACGGCCTCCAGGTGCACTGCCGGGAGTGCGTGGCGGAGTACAGCGCCACGCACTACCGGCGGCGCCGGGAGGCCATGGGTAAGTCGGTCCGAGAGCATGTTGACGTCCCGGACGGACACAAGCTCTGCCGCACGTGCGGAGAGATCAAGCCGTGGAGCGAATGGCATCGCAACGCGACGGCCTCGGACGGGCTGTCGACGCGCTGCAAGGCGTGCCGCGCGGCTCAGGGTCGGCGAGACCATTTGAAGCGTCAGTACGGCCTCACCGAAGCCGAGCGTGACGAGTTGATCGCCTCTCAAGGGGGCGTCTGCTGCATATGTTTGGCGGCTGTGCCCGAGCATGTGGATCACTGCCACAAGACGGGTAGGGTCCGAGGCGTACTGTGCTTCAGCTGCAATGCCGCACTGGGGCAGTTCAAGGATCGGCCCGATGCCATAAGGCGGGCTGCTGCTTATGTGGAAGGAATCGCGTGGAAGCCAACACTCGTAGCACCGGGCGTCTACCAGCTGCCTTCCTGACGCCTGGGTCGTCGTCCTTCATGGACTTCCTGTCCGAGCACCAGCCGGAGATGCTGCCGGGCAACCGGCAGCTGCCGCCCATGCAGGGTGTGATCGAGGCGCCGCACGGCACCACGATCGTGGCGGTCACCTTCCCCGGCGGTGTCGTGCTCGCCGGTGACCGTCGCGCCACGATGGGCAATGTCATCGCTCAGCGGGACATCGAGAAGGTGTTCCCGGCGGATGAGTACTCGGCCGTCGGGATCGCCGGCACCGCCGGTCTCGCCGTCGAGATGGTGAAGCTGTTCCAGTTGGAGCTGGAGCACTTCGAGAAGGTCGAGGGCGCCCAGCTGTCCCTGGAGGGCAAGGCGAACCGGCTGTCCACCATGATCCGTTCCAATCTCGGCATGGCGATGCAGGGGCTGGCCGTGGTGCCGCTGTTCGCGGGGTACGACGTGGACCGCGGCAGGGGGCGGATCTTCTCGTACGACGTCACCGGCGGCCGTTCCGAGGAGCACAACTTCGCCGCCACCGGTTCCGGCTCGGTCTTCGCTCGCGGTGCCATGAAGAAGTTCTTCCACGACGGTCTGAGCGAGGCCGAGGCCACGATGCTCGTGGTGCAGGCCCTGTACGACGCGGCCGACGACGACTCGGCGACCGGTGGCCCCGATGTCGCCCGCCGGATCTACCCGATCGTCACCGTGATCACCGAGGACGGCTTCCGCCGGCTCACCGACGACGAGTCCTCCGAGATCGCCCGTTCGATTCTCGAGCGGCGGCTGGAGCAGCCCGACGGCCCGCGGGCCGCGTTGCTCTAGGCGCCACCGTCTTGTTCAAGGTGATCGCAGTGACTTCCACAGAAAGGGACGGATAACCGGTGTCGACGCCGTTCTATGTCTCCCCCCAGCAGGCGATGGCCGACCGGGCGGAGTATGCCCGCAAGGGCATCGCCCGTGGTCGCAGTCTGGTCGTGCTGCAGTATGCCGACGGCATTGTGTTCGTCGGCGAGAATCCGTCCCGTGCGCTGCACAAATTCAGCGAGATCTACGACCGGATCGGTTTCGCGGCCGCCGGTAAGTACAACGAGTACGAGAACCTGCGGATCGGTGGCGTCCGGTATGCCGATCTGCGTGGTTACACCTATGACCGTGACGACGTGACCGCTCGTGGTCTCGCCAATGTGTACGCCCAGACGCTGGGCACGATCTTCTCCTCGGCCGGTGAGAAGCCGTACGAGGTGGAGCTGGTCGTGGCGGAGGTCGGTGAGACGCCGGACGGTGACCAGATCTACCGGCTGCCGCATGACGGTTCCATCGTGGACGAGCACGGCTCGGTCGCGGTGGGCGGCAACGCGGAGACGATCAGCACCTATCTGGACCAGCGTCACCAGGACGGTATGAGCCTGGCGGAGGCGCTGAAGCTGGCCGTGCAGGCGTTGTCCCGGGACACGAACGGCAGTGAGCGGGAGATCCCCGCGGAGCGGCTGGAGGTCGCTGTGCTGGACCGTACGCGTCCGCAGCAGCGCAAGTTCAAGCGCATCGTGGGGCGTCAGCTCGGTCGGTTGCTGGAGGCCGGCGGTGCGTCCACCGAGGCGGAGAGCGCGGATGACGCGGAGGGTTCCGAGGACGAGTAGTCCTGGGGCGTTCCGCCCGACCATCACCCCTTCTGTGCCCCGGCCGACCATGAGGCCGGGGCACAGGGCGTTCAGGGGGCGCTGGGCGGGGCCGTGGAGCCTCGTACGACGAGTGCGACGGGGATGTCCCCGGGTTGCGGTGTGCGGCCTTCCAGGACGGCCAGGAGGGCTTCCATGCCGCGTTCGCCGAACAGCTCGGCGTCCAGTCGTACGGTGGTCAGTTCCGGGTCGATGGCGGTGGCGAGGCCGAGGTCGTCCAGGCCGGTGACGGAGATGTCGTCGGGGATGCGCAGGCCGAGTCGTCGTACGGCTTTGTAGGCGCCGGCGGCGAGTTTGTCGTCGTCGCAGACGAGGGCGGTGGGCCGGGGGCCCGGGGTGGCGAGGGCGGCCTCTGTGGCGGTCAGGGCGCCGTCGATGGAGATGGGTGCGTGGGCGGTGCGGATGGAGGTGCCGGGGACCGCGTCGAGTTGTGCGGCGAGTTCGCGGGCTCGGATCTCGAAGGTCCAGGAGGGCACGTCGGCCGCGAGGTGCAGGAAGCGGCGGTGGCCGAGGTCCAGGAGGTGGGCGGCGACCTGGCGGATGCCGTCGGTGATGTCGAGGTTGACGGTGGCGGCGCCGAGGCTGCCGGTGGGGTCGCTGTCGAGCATGACGAGGGGGAGTTGGTCGCCGCGGATGGCGGTGAGGGCGTCGGCGGCCATGGAGGAGGCGATGACGCCGTCCAGGGCGGCCTGGGCGGAGGCGAAGGGGTCGCGGGCGGGGCCGATGCCCTCGGGGGAGGGGTAGAGGACGACGCCGAAGCCGTGGTCGGCGGCCACGCGTGCGGCGCCGGTGTAGACGCCGGCGAAGAACTCCGTGGTCAGGGCCGGGACGACGAGCAGGACGGTGCGGGTGTGGCCGAGGCGGAGGTTGCGGGCGGCCAGGTTGGGTCGGTAGCCGAGGTCGCGGGCGGCTTCGCGGACCCGTTGGGCGGTGGTTTCGGAGACCCGGCCGCGCCACTTGTCGCCGAGCACGAGTGAGACGGCTGCCTGGGACACTCCGGCCGCCTGTGCGACGTCACGGCTGGTCGGGCGCGTACTGCTGCGTGCCACCGTGGGTCCGCTCCTTCGTCTGGACGTCCGAACAGCGCACATGGTACGTATGGGTGTCGGGGTTATACGTATGACTTGGAGGCGGGACATGGCCGCGGGATACCTGGAGATCCTCAGGGCGAGGCACGCGGCGCGCCTGCTGACGGGAACGTTGGTGGGCCGGCTGCCGAACGCCACCGCGGCGATCGCCATCGTGCTGTTCGTGCGGGCGCAGGGCGGCACGTACAGCCTCGCGGGGGGTCTCGCGGCCGTGTACGGCGTGGCCAACGCCGTGGGGCAGCCGGTGCTGGGGCGGCTCGTCGACCTTCACGGCCAGCCCCGTGTCCAGCTTCCCTCCGCCGTGCTGTCGCCCCTCGCGATGGCTGTGTTCGCCTTCAACGGCACCGCCCCGCTCCCGCTCGCCTATGCGGCCGTGGCCGCCGCGGGACTCTTCACGCCGCCTCTGGAGGGCGGTCTGCGGGCCCTGTGGCCGAGTGTGCTGCGCAGGGAGGGCCAGGTGCACACGGCGTACGCCATGGACGCGGTGGCGCAGGAGGTCATGTTCACGGTGGGGCCCTTGCTGGTGACGTTGTGCGCGTCGCTGTGGTCGGCGCAGGCGGCACTGCTGGTGCTGAACGTCATCGGGGTGCTGGGTGCTGTCTCGGTCGTGGTGTCGCCGCCTTCGCGCGCGTGGCGCTCCGCACCGCGTGAGGCGCACTGGCTCGGCGCGCTGCGCTCACCCGGACTGGTGGCGATGCTGGGGGCGTTCCTGTTCGTCGGCATCGCGCTCGGGTCCATCACGGTGGCCTCCGTGCCGTATGCGGACGAGCACGGCGGGGACGCGGTGTACGGCTGGCTGATGGCCGGGATCGGTCTGGGCGCCCTGGTGGGCGGCATGGCGTACGGCGCGCGGCAGTGGGCCGGTGAGCCTGCGCGGCGACTTCAGGTCCTGGTGGGCTTCCTGGCGGTGTGTTACCTGCCGCTCACTCTGATGCCGGGGGCGGTGGCCATGACGCTGCTGGCGGTGCTCGCGGGTGTGTTCCTGGCGCCCGTCATCGCGTGCGCCTTCGTGCTGGTGGACCGGCACGCGCCTGCCGGGACGGTCACCGAGGCTTTCTCCTGGCTTGTGACGACGTTCACGGTCGGTGCCTCGGTCGGAACGGGCCTCGCGGGCCCGGTCGTCGAGCGGGGCGGGGCCCTGTGGGGCTTCGTCGTGCCGGGTGTCGCGGGGGGCGTGTCGCTGCTGGTTCTGCTGGTCACGGGAGGCGTCCTGACAGCTCCCGCTGGGCGGGCGGTGGTTGCGTCTTCATCGGAAAATGATCCAAACCGTGCTGCCGAACCCCGTTTCAGCTCGGGGGATCGGGCGTAATGTTCACTCATGGACCGCCGCATTTTCGGGCTGGAGAACGAGTACGGCGTCACGTGTACGTTCAGGGGACAGCGACGCCTGTCTCCCGACGAGGTGGCGCGGTACCTCTTCCGCCGTGTCGTGTCATGGGGCCGCAGCAGCAATGTCTTTCTGCGAAACGGCGCCCGCCTCTATCTCGATGTCGGGTCACATCCGGAATACGCGACACCCGAATGTGACAACGTGACCGAACTGGTCACACACGACAAAGCGGGCGAGCGCATTCTCGAAGGACTCCTGGTGGACGCCGAACGACGCCTGCACGAGGAAGGAATCGCGGGCGACGTCTACCTCTTCAAGAACAACACGGACTCGGCCGGAAACTCCTACGGCTGCCACGAGAACTATCTCGTCGCACGCCACGGGGAGTTCTCCCGGCTCGCGGACATCCTCATTCCCTTCCTTGTCACCCGCCAGCTGCTGTGCGGCGCGGGGAAGGTTCTGCAGACCCCGCGGGGCGCCGTGTACTGCGTCAGCCAGCGGGCCGAGCACATCTGGGAGGGCGTCTCCTCGGCGACGACCCGTTCCCGGCCGATCATCAACACCCGCGACGAACCGCACGCCGACGCCGAGCGCTACCGCCGCCTGCACGTCATCGTGGGCGACTCGAACATGTCCGAGACGACCATGCTGCTGAAGGTCGGCGCGACCGACCTGGTGCTGCGCATGATCGAGGCGGGCACCGTGATGCGCGACCTGACCCTGGAGAACCCGATCCGGGCGATCCGCGAGGTCAGCCACGACATCACCGGCCGGCGCAAGGTGCGTCTGGCCAGCGGCCGGGAGGCCTCCGCCCTCGAGGTGCAGCGCGAGTACTACGAGAAGGCCGTGGACTTCGTCGAGCGGCGCGGGATCCGCACCGGCACCGTCGACCAGGTCCTGGAGCTGTGGGGCCGGACGCTGGACGCGATCGAGGCGGAGGACCTCGACCGGATCGGCACCGAGATCGACTGGGTCATGAAGTACAAGCTCATCGAGCGGTACCGGGCCAAGCACAACATGACCATGTCCCACCCGCGGGTCGCGCAGATAGACCTCGCTTATCACGACATCCACCGCCGTCGTGGTCTCTACTACCTTCTGGAGAGGAAGGGGCAAGCCGCCCGTATCTGCAACGACTTGAAGATCTTCGAGGGCAAGTCGGTTCCGCCGCAGACCACTCGGGCGCGGTTGCGCGGTGACTTCATCCGCAGGGCCCAGGAGCAGCGCCGGGACTTCACCGTCGACTGGGTCCACCTCAAGCTCAACGACCAGGCGCAGCGCACGGTGTTGTGCAAGGACCCGTTCCGTTCGGTCGACGACCGGGTCGAGAAACTGATCGCCGGAATGTGAGCACCCCGTTCCGGAAGAACGTCCGGAACGCAACACGGGCGCCGTACGTTTCACGTACGGCGCCCTTCTCACGCCGTAGAGTTGCGCGCACGCCATCAACAAGATCGACCGATTACGAGGCCCCCACCGTGCGCCGACGCTCACTCCTCATTGCCGTTCCCGCAGGACTGGCCACACTCGCCGCATGCGGTGACGACAAGTCCGACTCGAGCAAGGCGAGCGACAGCGCGTCACCCTCGGCGTCGTCCTCGGCTTCGCAGGCGCCGCCGCCGAAGATCGTCGACGGTCCGTTGCCGGCGATCACGGCGGGCACGAAGTTCGGTGAGAAGCCGACGGTCGCCAAGGGCAGCGGCGATCCGTCGAAGGATCTCGCGGTCAAGACGGTCATCGCGGGCGGCGGCACCACCATCGCCGAGGGCGACTACATCCAGGCCAACTACCTCGGCCAGGTCTGGAGCACGGCCAAGGTCTTCGACAACTCCTATGACCGTAAGACGGCGCTGGTCATCCAGCTCGCGCCGAACAGCATCATCGACGGCTGGCGGTACGCCCTGACCGGCAAGAAGGCCGGCAGCCGGGTCCAGTTCGCCATCCCGCCCACCTGGGGGTACGGCAAGGAGGGCAACGCGCAGGCGGGTATCAAGGGCACCGACACGCTGGTGTTCGTCGTCGACGTCCAGGACACGTTCAACGCGAAGAGCTCCGCCAAGGGCAAGAACGTCGCGCAGAGCGACGCGGCTCTGCCCAAGGTCGGCACCAACACCGACGGCAAGGCCCCCTCGATCGAGGTCCCCAAGGCGGACGCGCCCACCAAGCTCGTGTCGGAGTACGTCATCGAGGGCGACGGCGACAAGGTGGCGGCCGACAGCACGCTGCTCGTGCAGTACAAGGGCGTGGTGTGGGACTCCGGCAAGGAGTTCGACTCGACGTACAGCCGCAAGCAGTTGGCGTCGTTCTCGCTCCAGCAGGTCGTCAAGGGCTGGGCGCAGGGCCTGACCGGCAAGAAGGTCGGCAGCCGGGTGCTGATCTCCATTCCGCCGAAGCTGGGCTACGGCGACAACCCGCCGGCCGGCAGCGGTATCGAGAAGGACTCCACGCTGGTCTTCACCGTGGACATCCTGGCGAAGATGTGACGCACGGGGGACATGCGCGAAGGTGTCGGCCGCGGGGATGTAAGACTGGTCCCTGTTGCCTTTCCGTGAACCAGCAGGAGCGAGTGACGTGAGCATCGACAAGCCCGAGATCGACTTCCCGGGCGGCGAGCCCCCGGCGGACCTGGAGATCAAGGACATCTGGGAGGGCGACGGCGAGGTTGCGCAGGCCGGCCAGACCGTCACCGTCCACTACGTGGGCGTGGCCTTCAGCACCGGCGAGGAGTTCGACGCCAGCTGGAACCGTGGTCAGCCGTTCCGCTTCCCGCTGGGCGGCGGCCGGGTCATCAAGGGCTGGGACCAGGGCGTGCAGGGCATGAAGGTCGGCGGCCGTCGGCAGCTGACCATCCCCGCCCACCTCGCCTACGGCAACCAGAGCCCGACCCCGGCGATCAAGCCCGGTGAGACCCTGATCTTCGTGGTCGACCTGCTCGGCGTCTGATCGTCGCACCGGAGTCATAAGGGATCGCGTCGCGGTCGGATCGTCGTAGGACTTCCGACCGGACCTGATCAACCGGGGTCCATGCCTGTCCGGGCATGGGCCCTCGGCTTTTGCCCTGCTCCTTCGGGGCGGTACGGTCATCGTCCGTAAGCACATAGGGAGGCGAAGGGCGTCGATGGCCATTGCCAAGGCCGAGCGGCTGATGAACCTGGCGCTGTGTCTGCTCGGGACGGGACGGCCGCTCAGCAAGCGTGAGCTTCGGGAGTCCATCGAGGCCTACCTGGAGGCGAACTCCGACGACTCCTTCAACCGGATGTTCGAGCGCGACAAGGACGATCTGCGCGAACTCGGGCTCGTGATCGAGACCGTTGAGAACCTGGACGGCGAAGTCGGTTACCTCGCCCGCCGCGACAGCAACCGGCTGCCGCCCGTCACCCTCGACGCCGAGGAGGCCGCCGCCCTGGGGCTGGCCGCCAAGGTGTGGCAGCAGGCCCGGCTCGCCGGCGCGGCCAGTGGTGCCCTGCAGAAACTGCGCGCGGCGGGGCTGCCCGAGGACTTCGACCCGTACGAGGCGCACGGCGCCCTGGAGCCGCGCATCCCGGTGCACGAGGCCTCCTTCGAGCCGCTGATGCTCGCCTGCCGGGACCGCCGCCCGGTGGTCTTCGACTACCGCAAGGCCAACGCCGCCCGCCCCGAGCCCCGCCATGTCGAGCCGTGGGCGCTGGAGTGCTGGCGCGGCCACTGGTACCTGGCCGGATTCGACCGTGACCGGGGTGCCGAGCGGGTCTTCCGGCTCTCCCGGATCACCGGCAAGGTGCGCTCACGCGGCACGCGCTACACGGCCCCGGTCCCCGATGTCGTGACCGTCCGTGAGACCGTCGCGAGCTGGGCGGGGGAGACCGCCGACCGCAGCGCGCTGATCCGGCTGCGCACGGGCGCCGGGTACCCCTTGCGGGCGAAGGCCAACTCGGTGCGGGAACTGGGCGACGGCTGGGACGAGTTGGAGATTCCGTACGGCCATGGTCTGGACGCCTGGCTGGTGGAGTTCGGGCCGGACGTGGTGGTCCTGGAGCCCGCCGAGTTGCGGGCCGATGTGGTGGACCGGCTGCGTGCCGTGGCCAAGGGCTGAGGGGGAGCGGAAGAGAACTGTGGCAGGCAAACCGGTCAGGCCCACGAACGCCATCGACCAGACCCGGCGGATGCTCTCCCTGGTGACCTATCTCAGGGAGCGCCCCGGCGCCCGGGTCGAGGACGTCGCCCGCGCCTTCGGGATCACCGAGGACGAGCTGGTCTCCGACCTCGATGTGCTGCCCATGTGCGGCACCAGCTTCCGGGGCGGAGATCTGCTCGACATCGACACCGACGGCGAGCGGATCTGGTGGCACAACCCCGATGACGTGGCCGAGCCGCTCAGGCTCGCCGCCGACGAGGCGACCGCGCTGCTGGTGGCCGCCCGCGCGGTGTCCACGCTGCCCGGCCTGAGGGAGAGCGACCGGCAGGCCCTGCTGCGGGCCACCGCCAAGGTGGAGACCGCGGCCGGTGAGACGGCGGGTGCCAGCGCGCGGCTGTCGGTGACCTTCGAGTCCGAGGGCGGGGTCTTCGCGGACGTCGACCGGGCCATCTCCGAGCGCCGGCGCCTGTGGATCCGCTACTACTCGCCCGCCCGCGACGAGCTCACCGAGCGCGAGATCGACCCGATCCGCCTGGTCAGCGTCGGTCACACCTATGTCGAGGCCTGGTGCCGGCGCTCCGAGGCCCGGCGCACCTTCCGGCTCGACCGGGTCGCCGAGATCAAGATCCTCGACGAGCCGTCCGCGCCGCCCGAGGTCGAGCTCAGGGACCTGTCCGAGGGGCTCGTGCAGCCCGCGGCCGAGGACCCCGAGGTGGTCGTCGAGGTGGGCCCCGGCGGCCGCTGGGTCGCCGAGTACTACCCGCACGACAGCGCGGATGAGCTTTCCGACGGCGGGCTGCGTATTACCCTGCGCACCCCCGACCCGGCATCGCTGCGGAGGCTGGCGCTCCGGCTCGGCCGCGACGGCCGCATCGTCTCGCCGCGCGACCTCGCCGACAGCGCCCGCGACGCGGCCCGCGAGGCGCTGGCGGCCTACGACGGGGTCGAGGCGCAGGACAGCCCCAGCAAGTCGGGGACGCGGGTGCACGACGGTCGGTACGACAGGCAGGAGCAGGGGCTTTGAGCGAGTCGGCGACGTCCGGTGCGGGCATGACGGTGGCTGCCGCCTTCGCGGGGATGAGAAGCGCGGCTCCGGTGACCTTCAAGGCGAGCTGCCCCGACTGCCGGGAGCGGTTCGAGCTGGCCGCCGCCGCCCTGCGCCTCGCCATCGGCGCGACCAGCCGCGCCACCTTCTACTCCTTCACCTGCCCCGAGTGCGGCGCGGCCGTCCGCAAGCCCGCCGGCGAGCGGATCGTGGAACTGCTGACCGGCGGCGGGGTCCGGACGCTGCGGCTGCACTCCACCCTCTAGGCTCGGTGCCATGTTCTGGCCGATGTTCGCGGTAGCAGTGGGGTTCGTGGGTCTCGCCGTCCTGGGTGTGCTCGCCGTCCGGGTCTTTCTCGAAGCACAGCGTCTTGGGCGCGAGGTCACGGACTCGGCGCGGCGTATCAGCAGGGCCGCGGAGGACCTGGAGCGGGCGGCGGTGAGCACGGCCCGTTCTGTGGACTCACTGTGAGTAGGGCTGAGAGTTGGGTGTGAGTCGAGCGGCGCATGCGTTTTGGGCCACTTCGCCCTGTCACCTCGGCCGGGTCGGCAGGTACGCTGCTGGTCGCGGTCCGGATAACGAGGCTCGGCCGCGAACCGGGAGTACGCACAGGGATTGCCAGGCGTTCACCCCTGAGCGTTACGATCGCTGTCAGCACGACTGATCGGACACATGTCCGACCGGTCGGACAGCACCCCACAAGCCGCCTCGGTGAGAAGGTAAAGACTTATGTTCGGAAGGCTCGGCGCCCCCGAGATCATTCTCATCCTCGTCGTCATCATCCTGCTGTTCGGCGCGAAGAAGCTTCCCGACATGGCGCGCTCGCTCGGCAAGTCCGCTCGCATCCTCAAGAGCGAGGCCAAGGCGATGAAGGACGAGGGCAGCAGCACGGCCACTCCGGCCGGTCCGCCCAACACCGACGAGCAGAACCCTGCTCAGCGCACCATCCAGGCCGCCCCCGGCGACGTGACCAGCTCGCGCCCGGTCACCGAGCCGACGGACACGACCAAGCGCTGACGCGGGGCCGGTGACCTCCGGCCCGCCCGCACGAGATGGGAACGTGGGTTGCTGAAGTCTGCCCGCAGAGAAGAGAGGGATCCCGAGGGGCGGATGCCTCTCGCGGATCACCTTCGTGAGCTCCGCAACCGGCTCGCGAAGGCGATGCTGGCCATCGTCATCGTCACGGTGGTGGCCGCCTTCTTCTACAACGACATCATCAACTTGATCACCAAGCCGATCCTCGACTCGGTCGGCTGTGACAAGTCCTTCGCGGAACTGGCCAAGTCGACACAGTCGACCAAGCCGTGCGCCGAGATCACGATCAACGGCCTGCTCGCGCCCTTCACGCTGGCCCTGAAGGTGTCGCTGATGGCCGGTGTCGTCGCGGCCTCGCCGGTCTGGCTCTACCAGCTGTGGGCCTTCGTCGCACCCGGCCTGCACCGGCACGAGAAGAAGTACGCCTACGCGTTCGTCGGCACGGGCGCCCCGCTCTTCCTCGTCGGCGCCTACTTCGCCTACTCGGTCCTGCCGACCACGGCCCAGGTGCTGATCGGCTTCACCCCGGGCGGCACCTCCAACCTGCTGCCGTTGGACGACCTGCTCGACCTCGTCCTCCGCATGGTGCTGGTCTTCGGCCTCTCCTTCGAGCTGCCCCTGCTGCTGGTCTTCCTCAACCTCACCGGGTTGATCACCGGCAAGCGGATGCTCGGCTGGTGGCGCGGCATGATCATGGCCATCACCGTGTTCGCGGCCATCGCCACACCGAGCACCGACCCGCTGACGATGCTGGCGCTCGCCGCGCCGATCTGGGTCCTGTACTTCGGGGCGACCGCCTTTTCCCTGCTCAACGACCGGCGCAAGCGCCGCCGCGAGGCCGAGGGCCCCGACGACGACGAGGCCTCCGACCTGGATCTGACCCCCGAGGACATCGGCGAGGTCGAGACCGTCGCCGCGAGCCGGGCACTGCCCGAGCAGTCCGGTTCGGACCGGGTCAACGGTTATGACGACGTGACCTGACGAGGGCAAGCGGCTCGTAAGGTCACTTCCGTGACCAGCGAGATCACCCTCTTCGTCAACCCCACCGCGGGCCGCGGCCGGGGCGCCCACGCGGCGCAGCCGGCCGCTTCCGCTTTGCGGGCGGCCGGCTTCGCGGTGCGGACCGTGCTCGGCGAGGACGCCGCCGACGCCCTCGCACGCGCGCGTGCCGCCGTGCGGGAGGGCACGGGGGCACTCGTCGCCGTCGGCGGCGACGGAATGGCCAACCTCGCCCTCCAGGCCGTGGCCGGCACCCGCACCCCGTTCGGTCTGGTCGCCGTCGGCACCGGCAACGACCTCGCCCGCACCCTGGGCCTGCCGGTGCGCGATCCCGCCGCCGCGGGCCGGCTGATCGCCGACGCCCTCAAGGAGGGCCGGGTCCACGACACCGACCTGGGCCGGGTCGGTGACCACTGGTTCGCCACCGTCCTCGCCTCCGGCTTCGACTCCCGGGTCAACGACCGCGGCAACCGCATGAGGTGGCCCGCGGGCCGCCTCAAGTACGACCTCGCGATGCTCGCCGAACTGGCCGCCTTCCGGCCCGTGCCGTACCGGATCACCCTCGACGACGGCCGGGTCCGCAATGTCGAGGCCACCCTGGTGGCCGTCGGCAACGGATCGTCGTACGGCGGTGGTATGCGGATCTGCCCGGGCGCGGACCTCACCGACGGGCTCTTCGACATCACCGTGGTCGGGGACTGCAGCCGTACGACCCTGCTGCGGGTGTTCCCGAGCGTGTACCGGGGCACCCACGTCGACCATCCCAAGGTGAGCGTGCTGCGGGCCGCGCGGGTCGAGATCGCCGCCGAGGACGTCACGGGCTACGCGGACGGCGAGCCGCTGGGGCCGCTGCCGCTGAGCGCGCGCTGTGTGCGCGGGGCGGTGTCCGTGGTGGGCCCGTGAACCACGGTGGGCCCGTGAACTGCGTGAAGAGCAGGTTTCGCGGACTCCGATCCGGATAATGATCGTCCTGTTGTCAGTGCCGCCGGGTACGCTCGAAAGTACGATGACAGAGGATCTCTCACCGGCCGAGCGGTACGCGGCAGCCCGCCTGCGGGCAGCCGAGCAGGCCACCTCGCTCGCGGACTTCCGCGAGATGTACGACTTCGGTCTCGACCCCTTCCAGATCGAGGCCTGCCAGGCTCTCGAAGCGGGCAAGGGCGTGCTGGTCGCCGCCCCCACCGGCTCCGGCAAGACGATCGTCGGCGAGTTCGCCGTCCACCTCGCCCTCCAGCAGGGCAAGAAGTGCTTCTACACGACCCCCATCAAGGCTCTGTCCAACCAGAAGTACGCCGACCTGTGCCGCCGTTACGGCGCCGACAAGGTCGGCCTGCTCACCGGCGACAACAGCGTCAACTCCGACGCCCCCGTGGTCGTGATGACCACCGAGGTGCTGCGGAACATGCTGTACGCGGGCTCGCAGACCCTCCTCGGCCTCGGTTACGTGGTCATGGACGAGGTGCACTACCTCTCCGACCGCTTCCGGGGCGCCGTTTGGGAAGAGGTGATCATCCACCTCCCCGAGTCGGTGACCCTGGTGTCGTTGTCGGCGACAGTGTCCAACGCCGAGGAGTTCGGCGACTGGCTCGACACCGTCCGCGGCGACACCCAGGTGATCGTCTCCGAACACCGGCCCGTGCCGCTGTTCCAGCACGTGCTCGCCGGGCGCCGGATGTACGACCTGTTCGAGGAGGGCGAGGGCAGCAAGAAGGCCGTCAACCCCGACCTCGCCCGGCTGGCCCGCATGGAGGCCCAGCGGCCGTCGTACCAGGACCGCAGACGCGGCCGGGCGATGCGCGAGGCCGACCGGGAGCGCGAGCGGCGGCAGCGGTCGAAGGTGTGGACGCCGAGCCGGCCCGAGGTCATCGAGCGGCTGGACGCCGAGGGCCTGCTGCCCGCCATCACGTTCATCTTCAGCCGCGCCGCGTGCGAGGCGGCCGTCCAGCAGTGCCTGTACGCGGGGCTGCGGCTCAACGACGACGAGGCTCGCGGGAAGGTGCGCGCCCTCGTCGAGGAGCGCACCGCGTCCATTCCGCACGAGGACCTCCACGTCCTGGGGTACTACGAGTGGCTGGAGGGCCTGGAGCGCGGCATCGCGGCCCACCACGCGGGCATGCTGCCGACCTTCAAGGAGGTCGTCGAGGAGCTGTTCGTGCGCGGCCTGGTCAAGGCCGTGTTCGCGACCGAGACACTCGCGCTCGGTATCAACATGCCCGCGCGTTCCGTGGTGCTGGAGAAGCTCGTCAAGTGGAACGGCGAACAGCACGCCGACATCACCCCCGGCGAGTACACCCAGTTGACGGGGCGTGCGGGGCGGCGCGGCATCGACATCGAGGGTCACGCGGTGGTGCTGTGGCAGCGCGGGAGCAGCCCGGAGCACCTGGCGGGACTGGCCGGCACGCGCACATATCCGCTGCGCTCCAGCTTCAAGCCGTCGTACAACATGGCGGTCAACCTCGTCGAGCAGTTCGGCCGGCACCGCTCGCGTGAGCTGCTCGAGACGTCGTTCGCGCAGTTCCAGGCCGACAAGTCGGTCGTCGGGATCTCGCGTCAGGTGCAGCGCAACGAGGAGGGCCTCGACGGCTACAAGGCCTCCATGACCTGCCACCTCGGCGACTTCGAGGAGTACGCGCAGCTGCGCCGCGAGCTCAAGGACCGCGAGACCGAACTGGCCCGGCAGGGAGTCTCCCAGCGGCGGGCCGAGGCTGCCGTGGCGCTGGAGAAGCTCAAGCCGGGCGACGTCATCCATGTGCCGACGGGCAAGTACGCCGGTCTCGCGCTGGTGCTGGACCCGGGCCTGCCCGCCGGGCGGTCCAACGGCCACCGGGGCTTCGAGCACCACGACGGCCCGCGGCCGCTGGTGCTGACCGCCGAGCGGCAGGTCAAGCGGCTCGCGTCGATGGACTTCCCGGTGCCGGTCGAGCCGTTGGAGCGGATGCGGATCCCGAAGTCCTTCAACGCGCGCTCGCCGCAGTCCCGTCGGGACCTGGCCTCCGCGCTGCGTGCCAAGGCGGGTCACATTCCGCCGGAGCGGGCCCGTAAGCAGCGCTCCCAGGCGGCCGACGACCGCGAGATCGCGCGGCTGCGGACGGCGATCCGGGCGCACCCCTGCCATGGGTGCAACGACCGTGAGGACCACGCCCGTTGGGCCGAGCGGTATCACCGGCTGCTGCGGGACACCTCGCAGCTGGAGCGGCGCATCGAGGGGCGTACGAACACGATCGCCCGCACCTTCGACCGGATCGTGGCGCTGCTGACCGAGCTGGACTATCTGCGGGCCGACGAGGTCACCGAGCACGGCAAGCGGCTGGCCCGGTTGTACGGCGAGCTCGACCTGCTGGCCAGCGAGTGTCTGCGGGAAGGTGTCTGGGAGGGGCTCGGCCCCGCCGAACTGGCCGCGTGCGTGTCGGCGTTGGTGTACGAGTCCCGGATGGGCGACGACGCCATGGCGCCCAAGGTGCCGTCCGGCAAGGCCAAGGCCGCGCTCGGTGAGATGGTGCGGATCTGGGGACGGCTCGACGCCCTCGAGGAGGACTTCCGGATCAACCAGACCGAGGGGGTCGGGCAGCGGGAGCCGGATCTCGGGTTCGCCTGGGCCGCGTACATGTGGGCCAGCGGGAAGGGGCTCGACGAGGTGCTGCGGGAGGCGGAGATGCCTGCCGGTGACTTCGTGCGGTGGTGCAAGCAGGTGATCGATGTGCTGGGGCAGATCTCGGCTGCGGCTCCCGTGTCGGGAGGGAGCGGGTCTTCCTCCGTCGCGAAGAATGCGCGGAAGGCTGTTGATCTGTTGCTGCGGGGGGTTGTGGCGTACTCGTCGGTGGGGTGACGGGTTCGTGGGCGGGTGGCGGGTTCGTTGCGACTGGTCGCGCCCACGCGGCGGAGCCGCATATCGATGCGGCCCCGCGCCCCTGGGTGGGTTGTGCTACTCGGCGTTCACATAGGGCCGCCAGCCTCCGTACTCCGTGATGTCCTCGGCGTTCTTCAGAGCGCCGGGTTCGCAGAGAAAGCCGGGGACGTGGGTGCCGTCCGCCAACTGCACCCTGCCCAAGGTCATCGGGCGGGGGAGGGTCGCCAAAAGGCGGCCCAGGCCCTCCGCCGACAGGCGCCACACCTCTGCCTCGATCTCCGCGCCGCCCTCGCCCACGTGGACCAGGCCCGGCTTCGGCGGGGTCGTCCGCAGGGCGTGCAGGCGGTAGACCGGCGCCGTGGTGGTCGTACGGTCCAGGCGGGCGCCCAGCGCGAGGAGCTGAGGGTTCAGCGGCTGGCCCGTCAGGTGCGCGCCGACCACCGCGAGCCGGGTCTCCGGCTGGAGCAGGCTCGCGATCCTCGCCAACCGCTCATCGGTGTACGCCGGGCCGATCAGCATCACGCCGAACGGGAGGCCGTTCACCTCACCAGCCGGGACGGCGGCCGCGGCCAGGTCGAAGAGGTTCGTGGAGTTGGTGAAGCGGCCCAGGCGGGCGTTGGCACCCAGGGGATCGGCGGCCACCTCGGCGAGCGTGGGGTGGCCAGGAGTGGTGGGCAGCAGGAGGGCGTCCGCGTCGGCCAGTTCGGCCAGCGCGCGCGTGCGGAGCGCGGCCAGGCGGTCCATGTCGGCGTAGAGCTGGTGGGCGGGGAGGTCGCGGGCCCGGGTGATGATGCCGGCGACCGTGGGGTCCAGGGAGTCGTCGTTCGCCGCTGTCGCCTTGTCGACAAAGGCTCCTACCGCTGTGTAGCGCTCCGCCACGAAGGCACCCTCGTAGAGCATCGCCGCAGCCTCGGTGAAGGGCGACAGATCAAGCTCGCGGAGCGTCGCGCCCGCAGCGGCGAGCTGCTCCACCGCTGCCTCGTACGCCTGGGCCCAGCCCTCGTCCAGTTCGCCGAGCTGGTCGCGCGGCGGGATCGCGATCCGCCATGGGCCGGGGCGGCGCCCGGGGAGGGACGGGATCGTGCCGGTCGCCATGTGGGACAAGGCCTGCTCGGCCTCCGGCAGGGTGCGGGCGAACACCGTCACGCAGTCGATCGAGGCGCAGGCCGGGACGACTCCGGCCGTGGGGACCAGACCGCGCGTGGGTTTGAGGCCGACGATGCCGTTGAAGGCGGCTGGTACCCGGCCCGAGCCCGCCGTGTCGGTACCGAGGGCGAAGTCGACGATGCCCAGGGCCACCGCGACGGCCGAGCCGGAACTGGAGCCGCCGCTCACCCTGGCAGGGTCGTACGCGTTGCGGACCGCGCCGTACGGGGAACGGGTGCCGACCAGGCCCGTCGCGAACTGGTCCAGGTTCGTGGTCCCGAGCACGATCGCACCCGCCGCGCGGAGACCGGCGACGACCGGGGCATCGGCCTCCGGATGGTAGGCGTACGACGGACAGCCCGCCGTGGTGGGCAGGCCGGCCACGTCGACGTTGCCCTTGGCCGCGAACAGGCGTCCCGCGAGAGGGAGCTGCTCACCCTTCGCGAGCCGTTCGTCGATCGACCGGGCTTCCCGCTCGACCTCCTCCCGCGGGCGCAGGTCGATCCAGATCTCGGGGCGGTCCACGGCCTCGACGCGGTCGTAGGCGGCACGGACCCGGTTGACGGTGGTGGACATGGCTCGCTCCTCTTTCACTGTGCGACCGCGCTTCACCGAGCGGGCGGGGCCAGGACGAGCAGAGCCGTCCCCGCCTCCACCTGGTCGCCCGGCCTGGCCAGGATCTCCGCGACCACGCCGTCCGCCGGCGCGTGCACCCTGGACTCCATCTTCATCGCCTCAAGGGCGAGGAGCGGCTGCCCGGCGGCCACCTCGTCGCCCGGCTCGACGTTCAACTGCCATACGGAGGCGGCGAATTCGGCCTCAATGAGACGTCCGCCCGGAGGGACCGCCACCTCGGCGGCAGGGGCGGCCGGTGCGGACGTCTCCGCTGCCCGCGCGAACTCGCCCGCCGCCTCCCACGCGTCCCGCTCCGCGGAGAAGGCCGCCTGCTGATGTGACCTGAACTCCGCTATGGACTCGGCGTGTTCGGCGAGGAAGGACTGGTACGCGGCGAGCGAGAAGGTGCTCTCCTCGATGCGGGGAACGAAGCGGCCGGACGTGATGTCGGCCCGCAGTTCCAGGAGTTCGTCCGCGTCCACCGGATACCAGCTGATGCGGTCGAAGAAGCGCAGCAGCCAGGGCGAGCCCGGCTCGAACGCGCCGCGCTGCTGCCAGGGCGACCACACCTGGGTCGTACGGCCCACGAACTGGTAGCCGCCGGGGCCCTCCATGCCGTAGATGCAGAGATACGCTCCGCCGATCCCGACCGAGTTCTCGGCCGTCCAGGTGCGCGCCGGGTTGTACTTCGTGGTCACCAGGCGGTGGCGCGGGTCGAGCGGGGTGGCCACCGGGGCGCCCAGGTAGACGTCGCCCAGGCCCAGGACGAGGTACTCCGCGTCGAAGACGGTGCGGTAGACGTCGTCCACCGACTCCAGGCCGTTGACCCGGCGGATGAACTCGATGTTCCAGGGGCACCAGGGCGCGTCGTCCCGCACGCCCGCCATGTAGCGGGCGATCGCCTCGCGGGTTGCGGGGTCGTCCCAGGAGAGCGGGAGGTGGACCGTGCGGGAGGGGACGACCAGTTCGTCGGACGGAGGGAGGGAGGCGGTGATCTCCCTTACGACGGCGAGGAGTTGCTGCTGGGGGAGGCGACCGGGGTCCGTCTGGATCTGCAGGGAGCGGATGCCGGGGGTGAGGTCGGTGATGCCGTCGGGGCCCTGCTCGGCCACCGCGTCCATCAGCGCGTGGACCCGCATGCGCAGCGCCAGGTCCAGCTGCATGGGGCCGAACTCGACCAGCAGGTTGTCGTCGCCGCTGCGGCGGTACGTCACATCGCCGTCGCGGGCGAGGACACCGCCGTCCACGATCGCCGGGCGGGGCTCGCCCGAGGCGTCCACCGGCATGAAGCGCACGGTGTCGCCCGGGCGCAGCTGGCCGAGCTTCCATCGCTCGGTGCTGATGACCGTCGCCGGGCACACGAACCCGCCGAGGGAGGGCCCGTCCGGGCCCAGCAGCACCGGCATGTCACCCGTGTAGTCGACCGCGCCGACCGAGTAGGGGGTGTCGTGGATGTTGGAGGGGTGCAGGCCGGCCTCGCCGCCGTCACTGCGGGCCCAGCGGGGCTTGGGGCCGACCAGGCGGACACCGGTGCGGGCCGAGTTGAAGTGGACCTTCCAGTCGGCCGCGTAGAAGTCGTGGATGTCGTCCTCGGTGAAGAACTCCGGTGCGGCGTGCGGGCCTTCAACGGCGCCGATGTGCCAGGTGGAGGTGTAGGAGGGGCGGTCCTCGACCGGTGCTCCCTCGGCCTGAGCCTCTGCGAGCAGCGTTCCCCCGGCCTCGCGGCCTCCGTGCAGTACGTCGCCCGTCCGCAGGGCCCGGCCGCCGTGTCCGCCGAAGCGGCCCAGCGTGAAGGTGCTCGCGCTGCCGAGGAAGGCCGGGATGTCGAGGCCGCCCGCGAACAGGACGTACGTCCGCAGTCCGTGTTCGGTGGGTGTGCCGACCTCCAGGACACCGCCCGCGGGCACGGTCACCGGCTCCCACTGGGCGACCGGTGTGCCGTCGACGGCGACCGGGGCGGGGGCGCCCGTCACACAGACGGTCGTGGCGTGGGTGAACCTCAACGAGGGGCCCTGCAAGGTGCATTCGAGGCCCGGGGCGCTTTCCGGGTTGCCCAGCGCCGTATTGCCGAGCCGGAAGGAACGGTCGTCCATCGGACCGCACGGGGGTACGCCGACCTGCCAGTAGCCGGTACGGCCCGGCCAGTCCTGCACGGTGGTGAGGGTGCCGGCGGCCATGACCTCGATGCGTGGGGTCGGGTCCTGGATCTGGGAGAGCGTTGCCGTCGAATGGGTCGCGGCGGCGACGCGCTGGTCCGCGAGCGCCGCCCGGACCAGGCCGAGGTTGGTCTCGATGCCGTCGACGCGGGTGCGTTCCAGGGCCTCGTCCAGCCGGCGGAGGGCGTGGGCGCGATCGGGGCCGTACGCGATGATCTTCGCGAGCATCGGGTCGTACGACGTCGTCACCTCGGTGCCCGTCTCCACCCAGGCGTCGACCCGGACGCCGGTGGGGAACTCGACCCGCGTCAACAGCCCGGCGCTGGGCCGGTGTTCACGCGAGGGGTCCTCGGCGTAGACGCGTGCCTCGACGGCGTGGCCGTGCGGCGGGTCCGGTTCGCGTACGACGTCCCGCTCGCCGCGGGCCAGGCGGAGCATCCAGGCGACCAGGTCGACGCCGTAGATCTCCTCGGTGACCGGATGCTCCACCTGGAGACGGGTGTTGACCTCCAGGAAGTAGGCCTCCTCGCGGGCGGCGTCGTAGACGAACTCGACGGTTCCCGCGGAGCGGTAGCCGACCGCGGCGCACAACTCACGGGCACTGTCCGCGAGTTGCGCGCGAACGTGCGAGGGGAGCCCCGGCGCCGGAGCCTCCTCCAGGACTTTCTGGTTGCGGCGCTGCAGGGAGCAATCGCGGTCGCCGAAGGTGACGACCCTGCCCTCGCCGTCGCCGAAGACCTGCACCTCGACATGGCGGGCGTGCTCGACGAGCCGTTCCAGGAAGACACCGGCGGAGGAGAAGGAGGCGGCGGCGACGCGCTGCACCCGGTCCCAGGCGTCGCTCAGTTCGTCGGCGGAGTGGCAGGCCGACATGCCGATGCCGCCGCCACCGCCGGTGGCCTTGAGCATGACGGGATAGCCGATGGCCGCCGCGGATTCGAGGGCCTCCTCGAGCGAGGGCAGCAGTCCCGTCCCCGGTGCCAGCGGCACTCCGGCCGCCTCCGCCGCCGCCCGTGCCGTGTGCTTCGCGCCGAAGAGCTCCAACTGCTCGGGCGTCGGACCCACGAACACGATCCCCGCGTCCTCGCAGCGGCGGGCGAAGGCGGCGTCCTCGGACAGGAAGCCGTAACCGGGATGGATCGCGCCCGCGCCCGTGTCCTTGGCCGCCTTCAGCACCAGGTCGGCGTCGAGGTACGACTCCTTCGCGGGTGCGGGACCGAGGCGTACGGCCTGGTCGGCGAGCCGGACGTGAGGTGCGGCCCGGTCGGCGTCGGAGTACACCGCGACCGTCCGCAGGCCCAGCTCACGGGCTGTGCGGATGATCCGGACGGCTATCTCGCCCCGGTTGGCGACGAGGAGGGTGTCGAAGGTCATTCTGCGGCCCCGATCGTCGTCTCTGCGGTCGTGGGCGTCGTCCCAGGGGTCCTGGTCATCGTCTCCGCGGCCCCGATCGTCATTTCCACGGGTGTCGGGTCGAAGCCGTTGCAGGGGTTGTTGATCTGGGGGCAGTTGGAGACCAGGACGAGGACGTCGCGCTCGGCGCGCAGGGTGAGCGAGAGGCCCGGGGCGGAGATGCCGTCGACGATGCCGAGGGTGCCGTCCTTCTCGACCGGCACGTTCATGTACCAGTTGATGTTGGAGACGAGGTCGCGCTTGCCGAGACCGTGCTTCGCGCCCTCGGCGAGGAAGTTGTCCACGCAGGCGTGCTGCGACCAGGTGTGATGGCCGTAGCGCAGGGTGTTCGACTCCTTGGAGCAGGCGCCGCCTACGGTGTCGTGGCGGCCCACGTCGTCGGCGGTGACCGTCATCAGCGGGGTGTGCTCGCCGGACATCAGCACGCTGCCCGCGGTGAGGAAGATGCCGCCCTGCGCCTGGATGGTGTCGGGGGCGCTGTAGCGGACCGCCGTGTCGTGGGCGTCGTAGACGAGGAAGTCGACGGCCTGGTTGCCGTGCAGGTCGGTGATGGTGAGCGTCTCGCCCTCGCGGATGACGCGGGACCAGGCGGCGCGGGCCGGAACCACGGTCTTCATGCGCGTCCCTTCGAGGCCAGGAATTCGGCGGTGTTGAGGAAGGCGCGGCGGCCCTCGGGGGTGGCGTCCCAGAGGGCGTCGCCGGCGCGGGTGGGGTCGGCACGCCAGGCGAGGACTTCCAGGGGCGTGCTGACGTAGTCGGGCCGTGGGTCGGCGGGGTGCGGGACGTTCGCGATCAGTACCATCACGTCCTGTTCGGCGCGAAGGGTGACGCTGCCGCCGGGGCCCGCCGAGCCGGTGAAGTCGAGGGTGCCGTCCTCGCGGATCTCGACGCCCTGGAAGAAGGATAGGGACGGGGGGAGATCGCGGGGTTCGAGGCCGTTCTTCGCGGCTGCCAGCTTGAAGAGCTCGCGACCGGCGGGGGAGGGGCTGTGGGCGGTGCCGTCGCCGTAGCGCCCTGTGTTGCTGACCAGCGTGGAGGTGCCGCACAGCGCGTCGTGGCGGCCGGAGGTGTCGGCGACGACGCTCGCGAGGACGCGGCCCTGGTCGGACAGGAGCAGTTGGCCCTCGCCGAGGTAGGCGTTCCACTGGACCTTGACCGTGTCGGCGACGTTCAGCCGCTCCCACGGGCGGCCCTCCGCGTACAGGAGGACGTGGGCGCAGGCGTCTCCGTGCGGGTCGGTGAGGCGCAGTTCGGTGCCGCGGGCGAGGACACGGTGCGTGTAGTTGCCGCCCGCCACGGTCTCCGCCCACACCAGGTGACCCGCCTCGCACGGTGGGTCCGGCCAGGCGCCGGCCGGGACGACGGGCATGGCCTCGGCGCGGGTGCCCTCCTGGGCGCGGGCATGGTCTCGGGCTCCGTATGTGGTCTGCGTGGCCATGGCGGGACCTCCGGCTCCGGGGTTATTTCTGTCGCTCGACAGAAATTAGGGGCGATGCGGGTCGGAGGGATTGCTCCGGCGTTGCTGGGGGGTTACCGGGGGCTCACAGGTGGGTTGTCGGGTGCAGTGCGGTGGGGGTGGGGTGGTGCGTTGTCAGGTGCGGGCGGTGGGGGTGGGGCGCGTCCGCGCGTGAGGCTTTAAGGCGATACGGCCCGCGCTCCTGGGGAGGGTGGAGCGGGGGTTGGAGGGGGTCGGGGTGTCGGCGGTCGCCTGGCGCCTGTGGGTTAGGCGGAGATCCTGGCGGGCGTTGGGTGGTTGGGGAGGGGCGGGGGTACGGGCGGCTGTCGGGCGCCTGTGGGGGATGCGGGGGTTGCCGTGCCGCTGGGGGTCGGAGTTGGCCGGGGTGTCGGCGGTCGTCCGGCTTCCTGGGCTTCGCGGAGGTCCCTGTGTCGCCGGGGGTTGGAGCGGGTCGGGGTGTGGGCGGCTGTCGGGCGCTTGGGGGGTTGCGGGGCTTGCCGTGCCCGCTGGGGGTTGGAGCTGGCGGGGGTGTCGGCGGTCGTCCGGTTTCTGTGGGTTGCGCGGAGGTCCCTGCGTCGCCCGGGGGTGGAGCGGGCCGAGGTGTCGGCGGTGGCCCGGCGCTCATGGCTCACGCCGAGAACCCCCTGCCATTGGGGGAGGCGTGCCGGGCTGTCGGCGGCGGCCCGGCGCTGGTGGGGCACGCCGAGTACCCGGCCCCCGGTTGGAGCGGGCCAGAGGGTCGCCGGTCGCCCGGTGCTTGTGGATCACCCGGAGACCCCGTGCCCCCGTGTGCGAGGATCGAACGCATGGGTACGACGGGTGGGACGGCGGAGTCCGGGCGACGGGTCGGTAGGCCGCGGGCCGCTCGGCGGCCGGACAGCGGGCTGGCGCCGCGTGACGAACTCCTCGTCGCCGCGGCCGAGTTGTTCACCTCTCTGGGCTACGCCGCCACCAGCACCCGGGCGGTGGCCGAGCGTGCGGGCATGCGGCAGGCGTCCATGTACCACTACGTCTCCGGCAAGGAGGAGCTCCTCGCCGAGCTCCTGGAGTCCACCGTCACGCCTTCGTTGGCGTACGCCCGCGAGCTGCTCGCCGACGACACGGTCCCGGCCGAGAACCGGCTGTGGGAGCTGTGCCGCGCGGACACCGAGGTGCTGTGCGACGGACCGCACAATCTCGGCGGCCTCTATCTGCTGCCCGAGGTGCGCGCCGAGCGGTTCGCCGGCTTCCATGCCGTGCGTGCCGAACTCAAGGACGCCTACCGGCAGTTGCTCGCCGCCACCCCGGCGGGCGGCGCCCTCGCCAAGAGCGAGCTCGATCTGCGCACGGACCTGTTGTTCGGCCTGATCGAGAGCGTGATCCTCATCCACCGCTCCGACCCCGAACGCCCCGTCTCGGTCTTCGCGGAGGCCACCGCGGACGCGGCCCTGCGCATCGCCGGGATCTGAGCCCGGTACCCGGCCGAAGGCCGGTCTTCACCCGCCACGGTGAGTGAGTTCCGTACGTCTGTACGCCCTGACTGAACGTGTTCGAATGGTGCCGGAGCGTATAAATGGGCCGAGGGTACTCCAGTCGCAATGCCCGTTTCAGGTGCTTGCTGAATATGACACGGCGATGATCCGGTCGGACTAAGCTCGCCCGCAGCGCACCGAGTTGATGTGTATTCGTGCGCTTGTTCCCTATATGTGCGACTCCCCGTCGATACGTCTCAGAGGGCCCACATGGTGAGTGTTCAATCCCCGCCAGGACGCCGTGAACTGCCGTATGCGCGCGTGCTGTTGCTCCCCGCCATAGTCATGGCCGCGGCGACCGGGGCCGCCGTCGCGGCGGTGCAGCAGCCCGCCCGGGCCGCTGTCGGCTGGTGCGGCGCCATCGCCACGCTGCTGGTGATCGCGGTGGCGGCCGAAGCCGTCCGGCGCGGTCGTCAACTGCGGGACCAGCGTCTCGAGCACGTCCGTCACACCGCGGATCTGAAGCGGCGCATCGCCGACCAGGACCAGGAGCTGACCCGGTTCGCCAAGGAGATCGCGCCCACCGCGCTGGACTGGCTGCGCCGCGGAAGTTCCCCCGGAGAGGTGATTCGCCAACTCGGCGACATCGACCCAGCGTGGGCGGACCTTCCCGAGGCGCAGATCCGCCTGCTCAAGACGGTGCTCACCATCGTCGACACCGAGGAGATCATGCGCGACGCCGCGCAGCGCTCCTTCGTGAACATCGCGCGTCGCGTTCAGGCCATCGTCCACCAACAGGCCAACGAACTGCGGGAGATGGAGGAGGACCACGGCCGTAACCCCGAGGTCTTCGACGACCTCCTGCGCATCGACCACGGCACCGCGCTGATCGGCCGTCTCGCCGACTCCATCTCCGTCCTCGGCGGCGGCCGCCCCGGCCGCCAGTGGCCCGAGCCCGTCGCGCTGTACAGCGTGCTGCGCGGCGCCATGTCCCGGATCCTGGAGTACCGGCGCATCGACCTGTCCTCGATCGCCAAGGTGAACGTCAAGGGCACCGCCGTCGAGCCGGTCATCCACGCCGCGGCCGAACTCCTCGACAACGCCACGCGCTACTCCCCGCCGCAGAGCAAGGTGCACGTCACCGCCACCGAGGTGCAGACCGGTGTCTGCATCGAGATCGAGGACGCCGGCGTCAGCCTCAGCGAGGAGGCCCGGCTGAGGGCCGAGGGCATGCTGGAGCGGGCCAAGGCCGGTGTGGACCTCCAGGACCTGGGTGAGTCGCCGCGTCTCGGCCTCGCGGTGGTGGGCCGGCTCTGCCAGGCGTACGACATGCAGGTCTCCCTGCGTGCCTCCGCGTACGGCGGCGTGCGCGCCATCCTCGTCGTGCCCAGCGACATGCTCACCGACGAGCCCGGTGTCGGACTCGCCCACGGCATCGGCGCCACCGCCGTGCCCAAGGCCGAACTGGGCGCCCTGCCCGGCCCCAAGCGCACGATCAAGAAGCGCCGCCCCACCAGCCCCAAGTTCACGACCCCCGTCTCCATGGAGGACGACGTCCCGGAGGTCACCGAGTGGACGGCCAACGGGCTGCCGCAGCGCCGCAGCCGGGTCAAGACCTCGCTCACCCAGCGCTATGCCGAGCAGGCCGAGATCGAACGGGCAGAGCGGGAAGGCCGCCCGACGATCTGGTCGACGGCCCAGCGCGAGCCGGAGCCGGAGCCGGAGCAGAAGCCGGACGACACCCCGCCCGGCCTGTGGGTCCAGGCGTTCATGGACGGCCTCAAGCGGCCCACCTCTTCCACAGTCACCCAGCCGACCGACGAACCGGCCCGTACCGAGGCCGAAGACGAGGGGAACCTCAAGTGATCCAGCAGCGAGGCAACTTCGACTGGATGCTCCAGGACCTCGCCAAGGGCGTACCGGGCATCCAGATGATCGTGGTGCTCTCCGCCGACGGCCTGCGCATCGCGCGGCACGGCGGAGACCCGGACACCGCCGACCGCGTCGCCGCCGCCTGTGCGGGCCTGCAGAGCCTGGCGGGTGCCGTGGCCGGGGAGATCCCCGGCAGCGACGGCAAGATGAAGATGGTCCTCATCGAGATCCACGGGGGCTACTTCTATCTGATGGCCGCCGGCCCCAACGCCTATCTCGCGGTGCTGTCCGACATCATCACCGAACCGGGCCACATGAGCGCCCGCATGAGCGACCTGGTCGTCCGCATCGGCGCGCACCTCACCAGCCCGCCCCGGCGCAACGGGCAGACCGTATGACTCCTCCACAACGCCGACGGCGATTCCCCAAGGCCAGTCCGGAACCGACGCCGCAACCCCCGCAGGAGGGCCAGGACCCACCAGAGGGACCGAAGAAGAACCCCGAGCGGCTGTACGTCATCACCGGCCCCGACGGAACCGAGCGCTCGGAACTCGACCTGGTCACCTTAATCGTGGCGCACGCCGACCCGCCGCCCTCCGCCACGCCTGAGCAGGCGGCGCTGCTCAGGCTCTGCACGGCCCCCCTGTCCGTGGCCGAGCTGTCCGCCTATCTCAGCCTGCCGTTCAGCGTGGTGACCGTCCTGCTCACCGAGCTGTTGACGGCCGAACTGGTGACGGCCCGCGCCCCGGTCATCCGCCAGGCGCTGGCCGACCGTTCCCTCCTCGAAGCGGTGATGCATGGACTTCAACGGCTCTGACACCATCCCCGGTCCGCGCACAGCGGACCACCTTCCGCAAACCGCCGAAGCCGCGGTGAAGATCGTCATCGTGGGCGGCTTCGGCGTGGGCAAGACGACCATGGTCGGCTCGGTCAGCGAGATCAAACCGCTGACCACCGAGGAGACCATGACCCAGGCCGGCATCGGGGTCGACGACAACTACGGCTCCGAGACCAAGACGGCCACCACCGTGGCCATGGACTTCGGCCGTATCAGCATCACCGACCAGCTGGTCCTCTACCTCTTCGGCACCCCGGGCCAGGAACGCTTCTGGTTCCTGTGGAACGGCCTGTTCGAAGGCGCACTCGGCGCGGTCGTCCTCGTGGACACCCGACGCCTCGAAGTCAGCTTCGACGTCATGGACCGCCTGGAGGAGCGAGGCGTGCCCTTCGTCGTCGCCGTCAACACCTTCCCCGACGGCCCTCGCCACCCGCTCGACGACCTCCGCGCCGCGCTCGACCTCAGCGCCGACATCCCCATCGTCGAGTGCGACGCGCGCCGGCGGGCGTCCAGCCGGGACGTGCTGATGACGTTGTTGCGGTTCCTTCATTCGCTGTCTTTGGAGAAGACCCCTGTGTGAGGCGTGGCGCGGCAGTGCCGTACCGCCGCCCCCCTCTCCCCCTCTCCCACGCTCCCGGCTTCGCTCGAACCCATCGGACCGGGGCGGCCCATCACTTCCCGTACACCAGATCGATCTCAGCTTCGGAGCGACCATCGTGACGCCTGAATCCCTTTCCCCGACCGGCACGGAAGACCCCACGGCCGCCCCTCCCCCCGGCTGCCCCGCACACGGCGTCGGCGTCGGCGTCGGCGGACTGCGTCGGCTGTACGGCCCTGGGGCGGAGGATCTGGAGGCCGTGTACGAGAAGCTGCGTGCCGAGCACGGAACTGTGGCTCCTGCGCTGCTTCACGATGATGTGCCGATCTGGGTGGTGCTCGGTCACTCCGAGAATCTGCACATGGTGCGCAACCCCTCGCAGTTCTGCCGAAACACCCGATTGTGGTCAGCCCTGCAGGACGGCACGGTCAAGCCCGATCACCCGCTCATGCCGCACTTCGCCTGGCAGCCCATCTGCAGTCACGCCGAAGGCGACGAGCATCTGCGGTTGCGCGGTGCGGTCACCGGTGCCATGTCGACTATCGATCACCGAGGCATCCGCCGTTACATCAACCGGGCGACCCAGCAACTCGTCAACAAGTTCTGCCGGGAGGGTAGGGCCGACCTGGTCGGCCAGTTCGCGGAGCACCTGCCGATGTCGGTGATGTGCGAGATCCTCGGTATGCCCGAGGAGTACAACGACCAGATGGTGCAGGCCGCTCGTGACATGCCCAAGGGCAGCGAGACCGCGATCGCCAGCAACGCATACCTCATGGACGTCCTGATGCGGCTCACCGCCCGCCGCCGGGCCGAGCCCAGGGACGACTTCACCAGCCACCTGATCAATCACCCGGCGAATCTCACCGACGACGAGGTCGGCCAGCACCTGCGCATCATCCTGGTCGCAGCCTACGAGGCCACCGCCAATCTCATTGCCAACGTGATGCGTGTGGTGTTGACCGACCCGCGGTTCCGCGCCCAACTCAACGGCGGCCAGATGACGGTGCCCCAAGCGGTCGAGCAGTCCCTGTGGGACGAGCCGCCGTTCAGCACCGTCCTTCCCTACATCGCCAAGCAGGACGCGGAGCTGGGTGGCCAGCGCATTCGTAAGGGTGACGCCCTCATCCTCGGCATCGCACCGGGCAATGTAGACCCACGAGTCCGGCCCGACCCCAAGGCCCACATGCAGGGTAACCGCTCCCACCTGGCCTTCGGCGGCGGCCCTCATGAGTGCCCGGGTCAGGACATCGGCCGTGTCATCGCCGAGGTCGGCGTCGACGCACTGCTGACCCGCCTGCCTGACGTTCAACTCGCCTGCGACGAGGACGAGCTGGACTGGTGGGCGTCCATCTCGAACCGGCACTTGGTGGAACTGCCGGTGAAGTTCGAGGCCAAGCCCCAGCAGGACGTCATGGCGCGGCCCGCGCACCCGCTGGCGTTTCAGCGGTCCAGTGACTGGCTGGTCAGCACACCCCAGCCGAAGACGGCGCGTCAGGAAGCTGCCTCGCCGACCATCGCGCCGACGCCGACCATCGCGCCGACGCCGACCTACGAACCGGCTGGTCGGCCTGGTGTGTTCCGGCGCTTCCTGCGCTGGTGGCGCGGCGAGTGAGCCGACAGGCCCTGGGTCTATTCGGCAGCCCATTCGACGTACGACGACCACGCCCGCAGCACGCGAGGGCTGACGAACCGGTGCTCGAGTCCCGTGACCGGGTCGGTGAACTCCAGCACCCGGGCCAGCAGTTGGAGCGGACGCCGGAAGTCGCCGGACGCAACGGGGTCGGTGACCACCGGATAGAGGGGGTCGCCGAGGATCGGCACCCCCAGGGCGCTCATGTGCACGCGCAACTGATGCGTCTGCCCGGTACTCGGCGTCAGCCGGTACCGGGCGTGCTCGCCCTGGTGCTCCAGCAACTCGATCCGGCTGACGGCGTTGGGCTCGCCCTGGATCTCCTGGGCCGCCAGGACTCCGCGTTCCTTCACGATACGGCTGCGCGCGGTGTGCGGCAGGGGCAGCGCCGGGTCGTACGGGGCCACCGCTTCGTACTCCTTCGCCACCCGCCTGTCCCTGAACAGCGACTGATAGGCGCCGCGCTCCTCGGGCCGCACGGTGAACATCACCAGGCCGGCCGTCAGTCGGTCCAGCCGGTGCGCGGCGCCCAACGTGGGGATGTCCAGCTGCCGGCGCAGCCGTGCCAGGGCCGTCTCGGCGATATGGCTGCCGCGCGGGGTGGTGGCAAGGAAGTGCGGCTTGTCGGCCACCACCACGTGTTCGTCCTGGTAGAGGACGTCGATCGGGAACGGAACCCGCTCCTCGTCGGGCAGCGCCCGGTGAAACCACACGAACATCCCCGGCACGTACGCCATGTCGCGTGTCACCGGACGCCCGGCGGCATCCACGATCTGCCCGGCCTCCAGCAGCCCGTCGATCACTTCGGCGCCGGCCGCGAGCCGCGCCACGAGATGATCCCGCACGGTCGCCCAAGCATCACCGATCGGCAACCGAACTCGCACCGGATCGATCCCGTCGCGTTGTGACAGGGGAGAAGGCGGGGGTGGAGTACGGCGTCTCATCAGGACCAAGCCTACGAGGGGGTGGTGCCGAGCATGCCTCAACAGTGCCGTACTCGCCGTCGGCACCATCGTCCAGCACCCGCGTCTCACGGGCGCTGCTTCGAAGATCGCCTGTCAAATCCCATCGGGGCAATGGGAAGTTATCGAGACACCGTTGTGAGGTTTGCGGGGTGAAGCTGGCCAGTCATATTCGGGCTCAGGGCGCTGGCCGTACGTGGGGAATAACGGCCATTGCTGCGGCTCCAGTCGTAGCTGCCGCGTATCCATGTGAGCAAGGCGGTCGCATAACGTTGGACATTCTCGGACTCCGAGCTCGTGAGTCCGAGCCGGGCACAGAACAGGGGGACCAGTTTCATCTGCTCTAAAAGCTGACTGACTGTTTTCTGGACGAGCGCGATGGCCAGTCTGATGGCTTCCGCCCGGGAGCAATTTCGTTGCCGCATGAGGCAGCGCACGAGGTTGGGATCGCCTCGTGCGTCGTCGTTCTCGAGGGACATCACCTCGTTGATGAGTTTGACGGCATCGACAGCTGCGCGCCGCATCGAATCCAGATGACTGCTATGCCAAATGATCGGTGGGATCTCGAAGTGTCCCACCCTTTCGGCCAGGTCGAGTGACGGAATAAGCCCCAGGGTGCGGTGCCCGATCCTCATCCGGGTGGCGAAGTCCTCAGGGATCCATGTGCGACGATCGACTTCCTCGGTGAGGTTTCCTGTCAGGTAGTCCGTCCAATTGTGAGCGGCCCGCTGCTGCCATTCCTCGGACATCCCCGTCCTGGCTCGACGCCAGATGTTCGCGAAGGCGCTCACCAGAGGCGCATCGTGGTTGGTTTTCTGCTGCGAGGGGTGGGTGATGAGCGTGATGAGCTGCTGGCACACGTCGACGGCTGCATCGGCCTTGCACCCCTCGGGCACATCAAACAGATCATCGAAAAGGAAGAACCAGCCCATGGTGTCAAAGGCCAGGTCGAGGTCGTCACCTTCGACGTCTGGGTAGCTGTAGGCGGCCAAGTCCGCTACTGCCGAGAATATGTAGCGGTGCGTGGCCCTATGTCCCGACACTAGTTTCTGCTCACGCATCCACTCCAGATTGCGTTGCCTGGCGGCTGCCAAACCGGTGTTCAGTCGGTAAGGGATGGGCAATTCGAAGATTACGTTCTGGGGCATTATTCTCTCCCAGTTTCTGCCACGGCATGCTTGTCGGCCCAGACGATCAGGTGGTCGTCGATGCCTGGTGCCTGCGGGCATCGCTGCCTCAGGATTGTTTTCCAGCGACGAACCGAATTGATCTATCCGGCGAGCTGGACGACGCGAAGCGCCTTGGGCGAGTCCGCTAGGGCCCCGCGACCTCTGGTGCAGTCGGGGGGCTGCCACGGTCCTGAGGGCCCCTCCTCCCGGTCGATCCCACTGCTGGATTGGTGCGGGTCGGCAGGTGTCGCCTCTGCTCGGGCGGACCCGGTGGCTGCGAGCCCCCCGTGGTCCTGGTCGGGATCGGCCGGCGGGCGGATATGCCGGGCAGGGGCATGCGCACCACCTGAGGCGTGTGCTCGATCAAGGGGGCGGACCGAGACAACTGGGCACGAGCAGAGTCTTTCATGAGCCCTCCGGGTGGCGGAGTCGACCAAGTTCATGAACTGTGCGTTGTGCTCCAGACACTGCGATGTGGCGTTGCTGACTCGTGCGCGGCCTGGGCGTGCAGTCCGAGTCGGTCGAGCCGGCCTTGTCAACCGCCTACCGGGCAGGTCGCTGGCGTGACCTTCGAGGCGACCGCGCGACAGCGCAGACAATCCGTGGCCACCACCGCCCCGACAGCGTTGTCGCAGGCGAGGTCGTGGATCATCCCTACCCTCCAGTGCCGCCGTGGGTTTCGTCAACGGTGCGGGGCGAGTTGGCGCTGGTGCGGGGCGCAGCCCCGGGCCGCTGCGCGGGGCAGATCGGGTAGGGACCGGTTCACTTTCCGCGGTGACATTCCGGACAGTCCGGTCGGCGTGAGGAAGGCCGTCACCCCGGGTAGATTCGCACTAGCGTACGACCGTGCCGGTCGCTCCGAACACATCGGTGCGTTGCGCCGAGCACGCACCCGAGCCACACCGCCGACCCTCGCAGGCATCCGGCCACCATCCTCACGGGCCCCGGGTGCGACACCGCTCATGCCGGCAATTCACCTGACAGCCCACCACTTCGCACCATGCGACGATTTCCGGCCGCGGGAAAGGGGGCGCAGCCCCGGCGCACGGAGCGGATCCGCTGGCCGCCGGATGCACGGCCGCGCATTCCAGCCTCTCGGTGCGCCGCGGGTACCACCCTCGTTTGCGGCAGTTGGGAAGCAAGTTCGTCCGGAGGACGGGCCGCGACGCGAGCGCCGAGCGCGAGGGTGGGATGGCGGGCCGCGTCTCATCGCCGTAGGAGTAAAAAACTCGTTGGGACGGAGTCCGCGCGGTTGGCAGGATGCCGCTCATGCCGTTCCTCACCCGCTCGGTCCTCGCACCAGGCACCCTCTCCAGCACCGCCCAACCCACCCTCCCCACCGGCGACGGCCTGCTCCTGCGTCCCTGGCGGGCCGAGGACGCCCCCGCGGTCCTCGCGGCGTTCCAGGACCCGGTGATGCACCAGTGGCACGCCCGTGCCGCCGACTCCGTGGAGGAGGTCGGCGGCTGGATCGAGGAGTGGCGGGAGGCCTGGGCCCAGGAGGAGACCGCTCAGTGGGCCGTGGTGGACGCGGACACCGATCTGCTGCTCGGCCGGGTGGCGCTGCGAGAGATCAACCTCGTCGACGGGCAGGCCGAGATGGCGTACTGGACGACCGCGGCGGCGCGTGGCCGGGGTGTCGCGGCGCGGGCCACGGTCGTCCTGTCTCGCTGGGCCCTCGAAGACATCGGGTTCCACCGTCTCGAGCTCATGCACGCCGTCCGTAATGAGGCCTCGTGTCGTGTCGCGACCAAGACGGGCTTCGTTCTGGAAGGGACCAAGCGAAGTGCGGTTCTGCATCCGGACGGTTGGCATGACATGCATCTGCACGCGCGCGTCCGGGGCGACTGACGGGCTGCCGAGGGGACATCGGTAGGGGTCCGCCAGGGGGCTGCGCCTCCTACGCCCTCGGCGTACGCCCGCGCACCGCCCGCCACGCCACGCCCACTGCCAGCGTCGCGGCCAGGAACAGCACCGTGAACCACTGGAAGTACCAGTGCCCGCCCGCCGGGTCGTACACCTCTGCCCGGGGCCAGGCCAGATTGACGGTCATCAGGAGGCCGTAGAGGAGGGCCAGGGCGTTGACCGGGATGCCCCAGCGGCCCAGGGAGAACAGGGGGGCGCCCGTCTCGTCCGTGCCCTCGGACGTGAACTCCCCTCGCACCCGCCGGATCAGCAACGGGCCCGTGACCATCGCGTACGCCAGGTAGAGCATCACGATGCAGGTCGTGCCGATCGCCAGGAACGCGTCCGGCGAAGCGAAGTTGAGGAGGAGGAGAGCGGCGGCCAGGATGCCGACGACCAGGGCGGGGGCGGTGGGCATGCCCGTGCGGGGGTTCACCCGCGCGAGGCGGCTCGCGAAGGGCAACTGGCCGTCGCGGGCCATGGAGAAGAGCATGCGGCACGCTGCTGTCTGGATGGCGAGGGTGGCCACCGCGATCGCGACCACCACGTCGGCCAGCAGGGTCTTGCCGACGCCGTCGCCCAGGCTGCTGGTGAGGACGTAGCTGAGGCCGTCGACCGACAGGTGCCCGTCGGTGAGGCTGGGGGCGGCGAGCAGGCCGCCCAGGACGAGCAGGCCGCCGAGCAGGCCGGCCGCGCCGAGCGCCGTGAGGATCGTGCGGGGCGCGGTGCGGCGGGGAGCGTGGGTCTCCTCGCTCATCTCGCCCGCGCTGTCGAAGCCGATCATCACGTACGCCGCCGCGAACGAGCCCACCAGCAGGGCCCCGAACAGGCCGCTCTGCGCGGCGCCCGTGGTGTGGAAGGTGATGCTCGGCGTGCGCTCGGAGTGGGTCAGCAGGAGCACGATGATCAGGACCGCACCGATGATCTCTGCGGTCACGCCCACCCGGTTGATCAGGGACATCACCCGGTTGTCGAGGATGTTCACGACGGTCGTCAGGACCAGCAGGATCACGCCGAGGAGCGCCGCGTTGGCCGCCCCGTCCGCCGAGGTCACCGCCGGGTCGGTGCCGATCAGCTGGAAGCCGGACCAGATCGCCGGGAGCACCAACTGCAGGGCGAGTGCCGCCGCCGCGACCACGACGATCTGCCCGATCACCATGATCCAGCCGGCGAACCAGCCGAAGGCCGGGGTGGAGAGGCGGGACGACCACTGGTAGATCGCGCCGGACAGCGGATAGCGCGCCGCCAGTTCCGCGAAGCAGGCCGCCACCAGGAACTGGCCGACCAGTACCACCGGCCAGGTCCAGAAGAAGACGGGGCCGCCGAACGCGTACCCGAAGGCGAAGAACTGGAAGACGGTCGTCAGGACCGAGATGAAGGAGAAGCCGGCCGCGAAGGACGCGTACCGGCCCAGGCTCCGGTGCAGTTCCTGGTGGTAGCCGAACTCGGTGAGGGAGCGGTCGTCGGGGGCGGGGGAGTGCGGGGGATCGGGACGGACGTCGGAGGGGCTGGCTGTCGTCACGGCGGCACCTGCCTTCGGCGGCATGAGGGCGGAGAGCGGAACAGCGGTGCGGGAGCTGAATTCCTGTCGGGTGACAGAAATTAAGGAGGCGCTGTTTCGGGTGCGTGACGCAGGCGTGTCGAAGCGGCTCCCAAGTCCTCACGCCCTTGTACGGGGCACTTAAGCGCGATACATCGTGTCTATTGACCGCCCTTTTGGGTCGCGATATATTCGGTCACGGATATTCGGATACGAGGTCGGATGCGAGGTGGAGTCATGGGGCGTCGCAAGCTCCGCAACCCCCTGGCGCTCGCCGTGCTGGCGACGCTGTGGCAGAAGCCGATGCATCCCTACGAGATCGCCCAGACCCTGCGCCGGCAGGGCAAGGACGCCAGTACGAAGATCAACTACGGCTCGCTCTACACCGTCGTCCAGAGCCTTGAGAAACACGGGTTCGTCGAGGTCACGGACGTGGAGCGGCAGGGCAACCGGCCCGAGAGGACCGTCTACGGCATCACCGCGGCCGGGCGCCAGGAGACGACCGAGTGGATGTCGGACCTGCTCGCCTTCCCGGCCAAGGAGTACCCGATCTTCGAGACCGCGCTCTCGCTGCTCGGCGTGCTGCACCCCGACGAGGTGGTGCCGCTGCTGGAGGAACGGCTCGACGCCCTGGAAGTGCAGATCGCCGGCGGCCGAGGCGCACTGGAGAAGCTCTACGAGACGCTGCCCCGGCTCTTCCTCGTCGAGAACGAGTACCAGCTCCACATGGTCGAGGCGGAAGCGGCGTGGGTCCGCGGCTTCCTCGACGAACTGAGAAAGGGCACGCTGCCCGGCATCGAGGAGTGGAAGACGTTCCACGACCCGTGACCTGAACAAGAACAGGCCCCGGCACGGCTGTTGCAGCAGCCCGCCGGGGCCTCGAACCCCGAACTGAATCCGCCCTGAGGCACATCCAGGCGATCGAGGTGCGGCATGCCCAGGATAGCCCGGTGCTCCTCACGCGGATCAGTTGTCATCCCTTCACCGGATCCGCTCACCCAGGAGGACACCTGCCATGAACACCCGTGCGCCCGCGATCGAGGCGCGTCAACTGATCAAGACCTACGGCGGTGAGGTCACCGCCCTCGACGGCATCGACGTGGTCGTCGAGCGGGGCAGCGTCTTCGGCCTGCTCGGCCCGAACGGCGCCGGCAAGTCCACCACCGTCAAGATCCTCACCACCCTGGCCCGCCCCGACTCCGGCTCGGCCACCGTCGCGGGCCACGACGTGCTGCGCCACCCCGACCGGGTCCGCCGGGCCATCGGCGTGGTCGCCCAGGGCTCCGGCGCCGACCCGGTCGCCACCGGTCACGAGAACCTCCGGCTCCAGGGCAGGCTCTACGGCTTGAAGGGCGCCGCCCTCGACCGGCGGGTGGACGAACTCCTCGACCGCTTCACGCTCACCGACGCCGCCCGGCGCCCGGTCAAGGGCTACTCCGGTGGCATGCGACGCCGACTCGACGTCGCCCTAGGCCTGGTGCATCGCCCCGAGGTGCTCTTCCTCGACGAGCCGACCACCGGGCTCGACCCGGAGGCCCGCAGCGCGATGTGGGACGAGATCGGCCGGCTCGCCGGTGAGGAGGGCCTGACGATCCTGCTCACCACGCACTACCTCGAAGAGGCGGACCGGCTCGCCGAGCGGGTCGCCGTCGTCGACCGGGGCCGGATCGTCGTCGAGGGCACCCCGGACGCGCTGAAAGGTGAACTGCGCGGTGACGCGGTGCACTTGGAGCTGCGCGAGCCGCTCGGTGACGCGGGCCGCACCCTGCTGACCGGCGCCCTGCGCGGGGTGCCGGGCGTGCACGAGGTGCTGGCCGACGGACACCGCGTCAGCGTCCGCGCCGACGACGGGGCCGCCGCGGTACCCGCCCTGCTCGCCGCCCTGGAGCGGGCCGGGGTCAGGGTGGCCACCGCGACCGTCGCGCGTCCCTCGCTGGACGATGTCTATCTGCGCTACGCGGGCCGCCGTTACGCGGAGGCCGAGGATCTGGTGGGTGCCCGATGAGCATGACCGTCTCGCAGACCTGGTACATGACGCAGCGTCAACTCATGGTGTTCGTACGGCAGCCCGCGTACGCGATCATCACCCTGGTCCAGCCGGTGATCTGGCTCTTCCTGTTCGGCAGCCTGTTCAGGAAGGTCGTCGAGCTCGGCGGTTTCGGCACCACGTCCTACCTGGACTACCTGGTCCCCGGTGTGGTGGTGATGAGTGCGCTCAGCTCCAACATGTGGGCGGGGATGACCACCCTGGACGAGATCCAGCGCGGCACTCTCAACCGCTTCCTGACCACTCCGGTCAGCCGGGCCGCGCTGATGAACGGCAACGTCGTCAACAACGGCCTCGTCACCGCCTTCCAGTCGGTGGTCATCGTGCTGCTCGGGCTGCTGGGCGGCGCCGACTACCCGGGCGGAATCGCCGGGATCGCCGTCCTGGTCCTCGCCTCGGTGCTGCTGGGCACGGTGTTCGGGGCGCTGTCCAACGCGCTCGGCATGCTGGTGCGGGAACGGGAGTCGATCATCGGGATCAACACCTTCCTGCTGCTCCCGCTCACCTTCCTGTCCAGCGCCTTCATGGCGCCCTCGCAGATGCCTTCCTGGATGCGGCACGTCGCCGACTTCAACCCGTTGAACTGGGCGATGGTGGCGGGCCGTTCGGCCCTGTCCGCGGACCCGGACTGGGGCGTGGTGCTCGGCCGCGGGGGAGCGCTGCTCGGGCTGGCGGTCGTGGCGGTGTGGCTCTCGATCCGGACGTTCCGGTCGTACCAGCGGTCGGTGTGACCCCTCCCGGACACAACTCCGGACACAACTATCGGGCGTGACTCCCGGACACGACGAAGGGGCGGCACCTTCGAAGGTGCCGCCCCTTTCGGAAACGTAAGCCTAAGCCGCCGGCGCCGCGCCCTCCTGCTCCGCCTCGATGCGCGCGTTCCAGTCCCGCTTGGAGGCCTGCCAGCCGTCCTCGTTGTGGCCCAGGCGCCAGTAGCCGGAGATCGACAGGTCCTCGCGCGGGACGCCGCGCTCGACGCGCAGCAGATGGCGCAACTGCTTCACGAAGTGCGCCTCGCCGTGCACGAACGCGCACAGCCGGCCCTCCGGGAACTCCAGCGCGCGCACGGCCTCGACCAGCGACTCCCCGACCGGGCGGGAGCCGCGGTGCAGCCACACGACCTCCACGTCCGAGTCGATCTTCTGCTCCTCCTCGGGCCCGGAGACCTCGATGAAGGCGTGCGCCCGGGCGCCGTCGGGCAGCGACTCCAGGGAACGGGCGATCGCGGGCAGCGCGCTCTCGTCACCGACGAGGAGATGCCAGTCGGCGTCCTGGTCGGGGGCGTAGGCGCCGCCCGGGCCCATGAAGCGCACGGTCTCGCCGGGCTGGACGCGCACGGCCCAGGGACCGGCGAGGCCCTCGTCGCCGTGGATCACGAAGTCCAGGGTGAGCTCGCGGTGTTCGGGGTCCCAGTGGCGCACGGTGTAGGTGCGGGTCACGGGCCACTGCTCGCGCGGGAACTCCTCGCGGATGCGCTGCATGTCGAAGGGCTCGGGATAGGTCGCGCCCCCGGCCGGGAAAAGGATCTTGACGTAGTGGTCGGTGCAGGTGTCCGCCGCGAAGTCGGCGAGTCCGTCGCCGCCGAGCACCACGCGCTGCATGTGCGGGGTGAGGCGCTCGGTGCGGACGACCTGTGCGGAGTGAGGCTTCCGCGGCTTGCGTCCCGGTCCTTCAGCCATGTCGGCCTCCCAATTCCCTACGCTTAGGCTTACCTAAGTTAGCATCCACCCCCTTGGTGATGGCATGCCACTCATGGAAAGCGCGGGCAATATTTACCCGCCGAGCGTCGCCATCAGCCGCTGCAGTGACCCACCCAGCCCCCATCGCTCTGCCAGCTTCTCCAGTGCCGCGGGATCGCGCGGTGTGCGCGGAACCGCGGTCTCCACCTTCGGCAGCGGCACGTCACCGGCCACCAGCACCACCTTCGGCGCCACGGCGACGTACGGCCGCGACTCGTCGAGCCGCTTGCGCTGCGACGGTGTGAGCTTCGCCTTCGGGTCGTCGACCGCGGCCATGATGCCGGCCAGGTCGCCGAACTCGGCGAGCAGCTTGGCAGCCGTCTTCTCGCCGATGCCGGGGACGCCCGGCAGGCCGTCGCTCGGGTCGCCGCGCAGTGTCGCCAGATCCGCGTACCCACGGCCGTCGACGCCATACTTCTCGCGCAGCCAGGCCTCGTCGGTCAGCTGGAGCGTACCGACGCCCTTGAGGGGGTACAGCACGCGCACCTCGCGCTTGTCGTCCACCAGTTGGTACAGGTCGCGGTCGCCGGTGACGATGTCGACCGGGCCCGTCGCCCGCGCGGTGAAGGTGCCGATCACGTCGTCCGCCTCATACCCGGCCACGCCCACGCGCGCGATGCCGAGCGCGTCCAGGACGGCCTCGATGACGGGCACCTGCGGGGAGAGCGTGTCCGGCACCTCCTCCTCGTCCGGGCCGCTCTCGCGCTCCTCGGCGACGCGGTGCGCCTTGTAGGAGGGGATGAGGTCGACCCGCCACTGGGGGCGCCAGTCCGCGTCCATGCAGGCCACCAGCAGGTCGGGCCGGTGGTCCTTGACCAGGCGGTCGATGAATTCGAGGAGGCCGCGCACGGCGTTCACCGGAGTGCCGTCCGGTGCCTTCACCGACTCCGGCACGCCGAAGTAGGCACGGAAGTAGAGAGAGGCGGTGTCGAGGAGCATCAGTCGTCCGGTCACGCTTCGCATCATGCCGTACGGCACCGACACCGGCCGTCGTCCCTACGGCACCGACACCGGCCGTCGTCCCTACGGCACCGACACCGGCCGTCGTCCCTTGCCTCGTCCGGCGGTGTGAGCGTCCTGTGAACTGGACCACTGGTGTGTTTGCCCGAAAGGCATCGGGGCAGGCGCCGCCCCGGAGCGAGGCAGGTTGCACTTTCAACTGTCGCGGCCCTTCGTCTCCCGCCCCAGTGGTCGAAGAGACGAGAGGCACGCGTGTCATCAAGGCTTGAGGCAGAGCAGCTGTACAAGGTGTTCGGAAGACGTCCGGACGACGCCGTCGAGCGGCTCCGCGAGGGCGCCGATCGGGAGGGACTGCGCGCCGAGGGCACCACCGCCGCGGTGATCGACGCCTCCTTCACGGTGGAACCGGGCCACATCTTCGTCGTCATGGGTCTGTCCGGCTCCGGCAAGTCCACGCTGCTGCGCATGCTCAACGGCCTCCTGGAGCCGACCGCGGGCCATGTCCGCTTCGACGGCCAGGACCTCACCGCGCTCACCGACCGCGAACTGCGCGCCGTACGCGCGAAGAAGATCAGCATGGTCTTCCAGCACTTCGCGCTCTTCCCGCACCGAAGCGTCCTGGAGAACGCCGCCTACGGCCTCGCCGTCCAGGGCGTCGCCAAGGCCGAGCGCATCGAGCGGGCCACCGAGGCCCTGGAGCTCTGCGGACTCAAGGGCTGGGAGAAGTCCTGGCCCGACGAGCTGTCCGGCGGCATGCAGCAGCGCGTGGGCCTGGCCCGCGCCCTCGCCACCGACGCCGACCTGCTCCTCATGGACGAGTCCTTCAGCGCGCTCGACCCGCTGATCCGCCGGGACATGCAGGACCAGCTCCTGCAGCTCCAGCAGACCCTGAAGAAGACGATCGTCTTCATCACCCACGACCTCAACGAGGCCATGCGCCTGGGCGACCGGATCGCCGTCATGCGCGACGGCCGGATCGTCCAGATCGGCAGCGCGGAGGACATCCTGGTGCGGCCCGCCGACGACTACGTCGCCTCCTTCACCAAGGACGTCGACCGCTCCCGCGTGCTGACCGCGTCCGCCGTCATGGACACGGACGTGCGCGGCGACGAGGCCGACTGCGGCTGCGCGAGCGACAGCGACTGTGAGACCGCGACGCCCGACACGCCGTTCACCGAGCTCTGCGCGATGAGCGCCCGGTCGACGCATCCGGTGGCCGTCCTCGACGAGCGGGGCGAACTCGTCGGCGTCGTCCGGCAGCAGCGGCTGCTCGGCTTCCTCGGCGACGACCAGAGCGAACAGGGCGGCAAGGCGGTGGCCCATGCCTAGGATCCCGCTCGGCGACTGGGTCAACGACACCGTCGACTGGCTGCTCGACCATGTGTCCTGGCTCTTCGACTTCCTCAAGACCGTCTTCACCGGCACCTACGACGGTATCGACGCCGTCCTCCAGGCGCCCCAGCCCCTCCTGCTCGCGGGCATCTTCGCCGTGATCGCCTTCTGGCTGCGCGGCACCGTGGCCGGCCTCCTCACCTTCGCGGGATTCGCCTTCATCGACTCCCTCGAACTGTGGGAGGACGCGATGACGACCCTCTCGCTGGTCCTCGTCGCCACGATCATCGCGCTGGTGATAGCCGTCCCCGTGGGCATCTGGGCGGCCCGCTCGAACCGGGTCAGCGGACTCGTCCGTCCCGTTCTGGACTTCATGCAGACGCTGCCCGCGATGATCTACCTCATCCCGGCGATCCTGTTCTTCGGCACCGGCGCCTCCGCGGGCATCGTCGCCACCCTGATCTTCGCGCTCGCCCCCGGCGTCCGCATGACCGAGCTCGGCATCCGCCAGGTCGACAAGGAGCTCGTCGAGGCCGCCGAGGCGTTCGGCACCACCCCTCGCGACACCCTCCTGCGCGTCCAGCTCCCCCTGGCGCTGCCCACCGTGATGGCCGGCGTCAACCAGGTCATCATGCTCGGCCTGTCCATGGCCGCGATCGCCGGCATGGTCGGCACCGGCGGCCTCGGCGGCGACGTCAACGAGGCGATCGGCCAGCTCAACGTGGGCCTCGGCTCCGAGGCCGGCGTCGCCATCGTGATCCTCGCGATCTACCTCGACCGCATGACCGGCGCGCTCGGCACCCAGGTCTCCCCGCTGGGCCGCCGCGCCGCCGCCAAGGCACGCACGACCCAGGGTCTGAAGATCTGGTCCTACCGCCCCCGTCCGCAGGTCGCCGTGATCGGCGTCGTCGTCCTCGCCCTCGTCGCTGGCGGCATGGGGATCTTCGGCGGCACCTCGGGCGAGGCCACGGCCGTCTCCGACGGCAAGGACGTCGGTCAGGGCAAGAAGATCAGCATCGGGTACGTCCCCTGGGACGACGGCGTCGCCTCCACCTTCCTCTGGAAGGAGATCCTGGAGGAACGCGGCTACCAGGTGGACGCCAAGCAGTTCGACGCCGGGCCGCTCTACACCTCCGTCGCCTCCGGCAACGCCGACTTCATGACCGGCGCCTGGCTGCCGACGACCCACGAGCAGTACTGGAAGAAGTACGGCGACAAGCTCGACGACCTCGGGGCCTGGTACGACAAGACGTCTCTCGAGCTGAGCGTGCCGTCGTACATGAAGGACATCAATACCCTGGCCGACCTCAAGGGCAAGGCCTCGCAGTTCGGCGGGAACATCACCGGCATCGAGTCCAGCGCCGGTGAGATGGCCCTGCTCAAGAGCAAGGTTTTGAAGGCCTACGGCCTCGACAAGGAGTACAAGGTCGTCGACAGCTCCACGCCCGCCATGCTGGCCGAGCTCAAGCGGGCGTACGCGCAGAAGGACCCGATCGTCGTCACGCTCTGGTCGCCGCACTGGGCGTACAACGACTACGACCTGAAGAAGCTCAAGGACCCCAAGGGCGCCTGGGGCTCGGGAGACGGCATCCACACGGTGGCCCGCAAGGGCTTCGCGGACGAGAACCCGGTCGTCGGACGGTGGCTGAAGGGCTTCAAGCTGGACGAGAAGCAGCTCACCGGCCTCGAGGCCGAGATCAACAAGGCGGGCAAGGGCAAGCAGCAGGACGCCGTGCGCAGCTGGCTGAAGCAGCACCCCGGCCTGGTGGACAAGCTGGCCCCCGTCCAGAAGACGGCGGCGGAGACCAAGCGCGCGGTGAACGTGGCCTGGTTCCCCTGGGACGAGGACATCGCCGTCACCTATCTCTGGAAGAACGTTCTCGAACAGCGCGGCTACCGGCTCAACCTCAAGCAGATGGACGTGGGCCCGGTCTACACCGGCCTCGCCTCGGGAGACCTGGACCTCAACTTCGACGCCTGGCTGCCCTACGCCCAGCAGAACTACTGGGACAAGAGCAAGGACAGACTCGCCGACCTCGGCACCTGGTACGAGCCGACCTCGCTGGAGGTCGCGGTGCCCTCGTACGTCAAGGGCGTGAAGTCCTATGAGGACCTGTTGGGCAAGGCCTCCCAGTTCGACGGGAAGATCATCGGCATCGAGCCGGGCACCGGCGAGATGAACCTCCTCAAGAGCAAGGTCCTGCCCGGCTACGGCCTCGACAAGGAGTACGACGTCGTCGACGGCTCCACGCCCGCCATGCTGGCCGAGCTGAAGCGCGCCTACGCCAAGAAGCAGCCCGTCGCCGTCGTCCTGTGGTCCCCGCACTGGGCCTACAGCCAGTACGACCTCACCAAGCTGAAGGACGACAAGAAACTCTTCGGCGAGGGCAACACGATCCGCACCATCGCCAACGAGAAGTTCCCCTCGCAGTATCCGCAGCTCACCAAGTGGATCAAGGGTTTCCATATGAGCGAGGACGAGCTCGGTACCCTGGAGAGCGAGATCAACCGCTACGGCCAGGGTCACGAGGAGCAGGCGGTCGCGGCCTGGCTGAAGGAGCACCCGGGGATGGTCGGGCGGATGACACCGTCATAACCGCTCCGGGAGCACGGTAAGGATCCGGCCAACCACATAGAGCTACGTCATCGCCTGAACTTCGCTGCGGACAAGGGGACTTGAGCGGCGGACGACGGGTGGGGGCCCGGCTTCCGGCCCCCTGGTGATCCACCGGGGGGCCGTTCGACTGGCGTGAAGTGTGAGGTACGGTCACACGCCGTGTGACATCGATGTGACGGCCGCATGAAACGGTTTGCCGAACATGCGTAGGGTGCAGACAACTCATCAGGAGACGTGTCACAGGACCGACGAGCGGAGGAGGGAGCCGGAGCCATGGGCGACCACAAAGAACAGCCCCTTCGGGTCGGCGCCGCCGTGCGCCGCAGGCGCCGCGCGCTGGAGCTCACCCTCGCCGTCGTGGCCGAGCGCAGCGGCCTCTCGGTCCCCTTCCTGAGCCAGATCGAGAACGAACGCGCCCGCCCCAGCCGCAGCTCCCTGGAGAAGGTCGCCGACGCCCTGCGCACCACGGCCGTCGAACTCCTCGCCGCCGCCGACCCGGCGTGCAGCGTCGACGTCGTGCACGCCGACGGCCCGGAGCTGGACTACGCACCCCGGATGCGCTCCCTGGTGCGCGGTCACCACCAGATGCACGCCCAGGAGTTCACCGGCGATCATGACGCGGGGCGTGAATTCCAGTACCGCAACGACCAGTTGCTGTACGTCGCCGACGGCGCGGTGGACGTCGAGGCGGAGGGGCGCGCTTACCGGCTGGGCCGCGGCGACACCCTGTACCTCACCGGCGGGGTGCGGCACCGCTGGCGGGCGACCGTGGCGGACACCCGCGTGGTCGTCGTCGCCGTGGCCGAACACATCGAGGCGGTCCAGGACCGGCCCCGGCAGTGAGAGTCGTCTCCCTGGTCCCCTCGCTGACCGAGGCGATCGCCCGCTCGGCACCGGGCGCCCTGGTCGGCGCCACCGACTGGTGCACCCACCCGGTGGACCTCGACGTCACCCGCGTCGGCGGCACCAAGAACCCGAAGCTCGACCGGATCACCGCCCTCGCCCCCGACCTCGTGATCGCGAACGAGGAGGAGAACCGGGAACCGGACCTCGCCGCTCTGCGGGAAGCGGGCCTGCAGGTCCTCGTCACCGAGGTCCGGGACGTCCCACAGGCCTTCCGGGAGCTGGCCCGGGTCGTCGAGGCGTGTGGCGTCGTACGGCCCCGTTGGCTGGACGAGGCCGAGGAGTCCTGGTCGGCGCTCGCGCCCCCCGCGCGCCGCAGCACGGCCGTCGTACCGATCTGGCGGCGGCCGTGGATGGTGCTGGGCCGGGACACGTTCGCGGGCGACGTGCTGTCCCGCCTGGGCGTGGACCACGTGTACGCCGGCCACGAGGACCGCTATCCACGTGTCCCGCTGGAGGAGCTGCGCGCGGTGGCCCCCGACCTGGTCGTCCTCCCCGACGAGCCGTACCGCTTCACCCCCGAGGACGGCCCGGAGGCCTTCCCCGGCCTGCCCTGCGCACTAGTCAGCGGACGGCACCTGACGTGGTACGGACCCTCACTGGCAGAGGCGCCACGGGCGCTGGGCGAGGCCCTGCGAGCAGCGCGCCGTTGATCACCCCACGCGCGGTGTGCAGGGCGGCGGTGGCCCAGGCGGTGACGAGAGCGACGTAGAGACCGGTGGCGAGCCAGTCGTAGACGACGAGGCCCGTGTGCCGGGCCAGCGCCTCGGCCCCCGTCACGCAGGTGCCGACCGGGAAGGTGAAGGCCCACCAGGTCATCGCGAACCGCATCCCGTGCCGGCGCGCACGGATGACATGCGCGGTGGCGAGTCCCAGCCACAGCAGCGCGAACCCCATGACGGGAACGCCGTACAGCACCGCGAGGACGCCGAAACCCTGGCTGTAGGGGGCCGCCACGACACCTGGGGCCACGTCCGCGAACTTGCCGACGGCGGTGGTGGACTGGCCGAGCGGGCCGAGCACCAGGAAGAGGGTCGGGGTGAGGGTGAGGGGGAGCGGCCCGCCGGTGACGATCCGGGCGAAGACGAGCGGCAGCATGACCAGGGTCGCGAAAAGGCTGAGCCCGAACATCGTGAAGCAGGCGAGGAGCAGCGTCTCGCGCGGCTGACCGGCCGGGAGGTGGGGCACGAGGAGCGGCCCGAGCGCGGCGGACACCATGGGCGCGACGAGGGGGAGCAGCCACACCGGTGTGGCTTGCCGCGGGTCGGCTTTCTGCCGTACGGCCATGAGGTACGGCACGGTGATCGCGGCGGCGAGTCCCACGGCCGTACCCGCGGTGAACAGCACGGTGTCGAGGGCGACCGCGGCTGTCGTCCCGATCCAGTACCGGCCGACGGTGAGGGCACCGCCGCCGACGGCCAGCAGGGCCATGGCGAGGCAGCCGTAGAAGGGGGCCATGGCGGGGTCGAGGAGGTGGGCACGGGCCTGGTCGCGGTGGTGGCGCCAGTGCAGGGCGCGGGCGCAGAGGAGGGTGAGCAGCAGGGCGAGGGACAGGAGCCAGACGGCCGCGCAGATCGTGCGCAGGCCGGGGAGGTGCACGGGGAGCGCGGTGCCGGCGGTGGCGACGATCGCGGTGCCCATGACGGAGGCGTACCAGTTCGGCCCGAGGTGACGGACGGCGGTGACCATGTCTCCACGGTGTCGTGCGGGATGGGCCGCGACCAGGGAGTATGGCTCTATGAGGGCATAAGCTGTCTTTATGAGCGGTGTGGATCAGCAAGGAGCGGCGGTGGGCGGCGGGCTGGCCCACCGGGTGCCGGATCTCGGGGCGCTGGAGCTGCTGCTGGCCGTGGCACGCCTCGGGAGCCTCGGCGGGGCGGCGCGGGAGGTCGGCATCACCCAGCCGGCGGCGAGCAGCCGTATCCGCTCGATGGAACGGCAGCTGGGAGTGGCCCTGGTCGACCGCTCGCCTCGCGGCTCCAGGCTCACGGACGCCGGGGCCCTGGTGACGGACTGGGCGCGGCGGATCGTGGCGGCGGCGGAGGCCTTCGACGCGGGGGCGCAGGCGCTGCGGGTCCGGCGCGACTCCCGGCTGCGGGTGGCGGCGAGCATGACGATCGCGGAGTATCTGCTGCCGGGGTGGCTGCTGGCGCTGCGTGCCGGGCGGCCGGACACGGCGGTGTCGCTGCACGCGGGCAACTCGGCGACGGTGGCGGAGCGGTTGCTGTCGGACGAGGCGGACCTGGGCTTCGTGGAGGGGCTGACGGTCCCGGCCGGCCTCGACTCGGTGGTGATAGCCCACGACCACCTCATCGTGGTGACCGCCCCGGGACATGCGTGGGCCCGTCGCCGACGCCCACTGGCCGCCACCGAACTGGCGACGACACCGCTGATCCTCCGCGAGAAGGGCTCGGGCACCCGGCAGGTGCTGGACGCGGCCCTGGGCGGCCTGGCCCGCCCGCTGATCGAGCTCTCCTCCACCACGGCGGTGAAGGCGGCGGTGGTGGGCGGGGCGGGTCCGGCGGTCCTGAGCGAGCTGGCGGTGGGCGAGGAGCTGACGACGCGCCGCCTGGTCCGGGTGCCGGTGGAGGGGGTGTCGCTGGCGCGGGACCTGCGGGCGGTGTGGCCCACGGGGCACCGCCCGGTGGGCCCGGCGAGGGACCTGCTGTCGCTGACGCGGGCGTAGGACGGTTCCTCGCGGGGGCGAAAGCCCTGGCGGTCGGCACGGTCGAAAACCCTTGGTGGGTCGGCACGGTCGAAAACCCTTGGTGGGTCGGCACGGTCGAAAACCCTTGGCGGGTCGGCACAGTCGAAAACCCTGGCGGGTCCGCACGGTCGAAAACCCTTGGCGAGTCACCGGAGCGGACCCGCACCATGAACCCCATGACCGCCACCGCCCCACCCGCCACCGGCGTCCGCACCCCCTGGGAGGACCTCCCCGAGGCCGTGCGCGACGCCGTCGCGGACGTGCTCGGCGAACGGGTCACCCGCGCCACCACCCAACCCGGCGGATTCTCCCCGGGCGCCGCCACCCGCGTCCGCACCGCCACCGGTCACCGGGCCTTCGTCAAGGCCGTCAGCGGCGAGACCAACCGCGAGAGCCCGGAACTGCACCGCACCGAGGCACGGAACGCCGCCGCGCTCCCCGTCACGGTCCCGGCGCCCCGCTTGCTCGGCACCTACGACGACGGCACCTGGGTGGCCCTCGTGTACGAGGACGTCCCCGGCCGCCAGCCCCATGTTCCGTGGCAGACGGCCGAGCTGGCACGCGTCCTGGACGCGGTCGCGGAACTGAGCCGCACCCTCACCCCCTCCCCGCTCGACGCCCCACCCGCCGCCACGGCCCTCGCGCGCACCTTCGACGGCTGGCAGCGACTCCTGGACGATGAGCACGAGGGCCTCGCGGAACACCTCGGCCCCTGGACCGCCACCCAGCTGCCCCGCCTCGCCGAACTCGCCGCCCCCTGGCCCGAGGCCGTCACCGGCGACACCCTCGCCCACGCGGACCTGCGGGCGGACAACATCCTGCTCACCGACGCCGGCCGGACCGCGTTCGTCGACTGGCCGCACGCCCTGCGTGCCACTGCCTGGTTCGACCTGCTGGTGATGCTGCCGTGCGTCCGCGCCCAGGGCGGCCCGGACCTGGAGGAGCTGTTCACGGCACATCCGCTGGGCGCGGCCGCCGACCCGGACGCCGTCACCGCCGCCCTCGCGGCTCTGACGGGCTACTTCCTCTACCACTCCCTGCTGCCCGCGCCGCCCGGCATTCCCACCCTCCGGGCCTTCCAGCGGGCACAGGGCGACGCGGCCCTGGCCTGGCTCCGGAGGCGGCTCACCGGGCGCTAGCAGCCGCCACCAGCCCCCGCATCACCCGCAGGTCCGTGCCCATTTCCGGGTGCCACTGGACGCCCAGCACCCAGGGCGGGCCGGGGAGTTCGACGGCCTCCACCGTGCCGTCCGACGCGTGCGCCGACGCCAGGAGGCCTTCCCCGAGGCGGTCCACCGCCTGGTGGTGAAAGGTCGGCACGGAGGTCTCCTCCGGGGCGAGATCGCCGTACACCGTGCCCGGCACCGGCTTGACCGGGTGATGGCCGAAGACGCCCGGCACCTCCGCGTGGCCGTCGATGTGCTGGACGAGGGTGCCGCCGAGAGCGACGTTCAGCAGTTGCATGCCGCGGCAGATGCCCAGGAGGGGGACGCCGGCCGCCAGCGCCGCCCGGATCAGGGCCAGTTCCCAGGTGTCCCGGGCGCGCGCGGGCGGGCCCGTGCGGGGGTCGGGGGCGGCGCCGTAATGGACCGGCTCGACGTCCGGCCCGCCCGCGACGACCAGACCGTCCAGGCGGGCCACCGTCGCGGCCGCGTGCTCCGGGGCGTCCGGCGGGAGCATCGCGGCGAGACCGCCCGCGCGTTGGACGAGCCGCGGATAGCCCGCCGGCAGCAGGGCCGCCTCCAGCTCCCAGACACCCCAGCGCGCGCGGGCCTCCAGATACGTGCTGACACCGATCAGCGGTCGTACGGTCACACGGCCCTCCCAGACTCGCAATGGCCCACGTGCATACCTTTGCGCCTGGTGGTGCCGAGAATCAAGGTCACGCCAGGAAACCGCGCAGCAGCGCCGCCGTCCCCGCGCAGTGCTCCCGCATCATCTCCCGGGCCCCGTCGGCGTCCCCGTCCAGCACCGCCTCCACCAGCGCCGCGTGCTGCCGCTGGGAGTGCTCCAGGTTGCGGACCAGCAGCGGGATGCAGTCCAGGAGGTCGTTCACCGAGGCGCGTACCGCCGCGTACTGGGCGGTCAGCGTGGGCGAGCCGCACAGTTCCGCCAGCGTCAGGTGCAGCAGCGTGTCCAGACGCCGGTAGTCCGCCAGCGGGGCCTCCTGGGTGGCCGCCAGGGCCTCGCGCAGCCGCTGCGCCTGCAGCTCCGTGAGGCCGTGCGTCGCGCACAGACCCGCCGCGCCCACCTCCAGCACCTCCCGGAAGCGCAGCACGTCCTCGAGGTCCGCCTCGGCGATCCGGCGCCGCAGCTCCTCCTCGCCGACCGCGTCCTGCGCCCGGGGCAGGACGAACGTGCCGCCGTACCGCCCGCGCCGCGACTCCACCAGCCCCTGGTCCTGGAGCACCTTCAGCACCTCGCGCAGTGTCACCCGGCTGATCCCGAGCCGCTCCGCGAGCTCCCGCTCGGCCGGCAGCCGCCCGCCCCCCGGTACCAGGCCGAGCCGCACGACCTGAAGGATCTGCTCCAGCGCCTCCTCGAAGCCGTTGCCCGCCCTGACCGGCCGCAGCACCGGCGTCAACCGGTCGTCCGGGCCGCCGTCAGCGTCCACCGACATATGGCCGAGCCCCCTTCCCAAGCAATGGTTCAGAGCAATACCTTATGGCTCCCGGCCCGGTCGGAAAAACGCGCAGCAGCCGAAGGAGCTCTCCCGTGGCAGACCGCACACCCCCGCTCGGCGTCGAGGAGCTGCACGCCCTCGTCGCGAGCGGTGAGATCGACACCGTCGTCCTGGCCTTCCCCGACATGCAGGGCCGGCTCCAGGGCAAGCGGTTCGCCGCCCGCTTCTTCCTCGACGAGGTACTCCACCACGGCACCGAGGGCTGCAACTACCTCCTCGCCGTCGACACCGAGATGAACACCGTCGACGGCTACGCGATGTCGTCCTGGGACCGGGGTTACGGCGACTTCGCCATGCGCCCCGACCTGAGCACCCTGCGCCGCGTGCCGTGGAACGCCGGTACGGCCATGCTGGTCGCCGATCTCGCCTGGGAGGACGGTTCCCCGGTGGTCGCCGCGCCCCGCCAGATCCTGCGCCGCCAGCTGGAGCGGCTCGCCGAGCTCGGCTACACCGCCCAGGTCGGCACCGAGCTGGAGTTCATCGTCTTCAAGGACACCTACGAGCAGGCCTGGGACGCCAACTACCGCGGGCTGACCCCGGCGAACCAGTACAACATCGACTACTCGGTGCTGGGCACGGGACGCATCGAGCCCCTGCTCCGCCGTATCCGCAACGAAATGGCGGCCGCCGGGCTCACCGTCGAGTCCGCCAAGGGCGAGTGCAACCCCGGCCAGCACGAGATCGCCTTCCGCTACGACGAGGCCGTCGTCACCTGCGACCAACACGCGATCTACAAGACCGGTGCCAAGGAGATCGCCGCCCAGGAGGGCGTGTCGCTGACCTTCATGGCCAAGTACAACGAGCGCGAGGGCAACTCCTGCCACATCCACCTCTCGCTCGCCGACGCCGCAGGCAACAACGCGATGGCCGGCCCGGACGGGATGTCGGACGTGATGCGGTACTTCCTCGCGGGGCAGCTGGCGGCCCTCAGGGACTTCTCGCTCCTCTACGCCCCCAACATCAACTCCTACAAGCGGTTCCAGCCGGGCTCCTTCGCCCCCACGGCGGTGGCGTGGGGCCACGACAACCGCACCTGCGCCCTGCGGGTCGTGGGCCACGGCCGCTCCCTGCGCTTCGAGAACCGGCTGCCCGGCGGTGACGTCAACCCGTACCTCGCGGTCGCCGGGCTGGTAGCGGCGGGGCTGTACGGCATCGAGCAGAAGCTGGAGCTGCCGGACGCCTGTACCGGCAACGCCTACACCGCCGAGTACGCGCACGTCCCCACCACCCTGCGCGAGGCCGCCGAGCTGTGGGAGAACAGCCCGATCGCCAAGGCCGCCTTCGGCGACGAAGTCGTCGCGCACTACCGCAACATGGCCCGCGTCGAGCTCGAAGCCTTCGACGCGGCGGTCACCGACTGGGAGCTGCGCCGCTCCTTCGAACGTCTGTGAGAGGTACTTCGTTGTCCCCGTCGTCATACGAGCATGAACTGACCGTCCTCAACCCGGCCACCGAGGAGGTCGTCGCCACCGTCCCCTCCGCCACCGCGGCCGACGTGGACGCGGCCGTCGCCAGGGCCGCCAAGGCGCAGGCGAAGTGGGCCGCGCTGGCGCCCGCCGACCGGGCCCGGCTGCTGCGCCGGTTCGCCGACGTCGTCGACCAGCACGTCGAGGAACTGGCCCGGCTGGAGGTCCGCGAGGCCGGCCACCTCCTCGGCAACGCCCGCTGGGAGGCGGGCAACGTCCGCGATCTGCTGGCCTACGCGGCCGGGGGAGTGGAACGGCTGAACGGCCACCAGATCCCGGTCCCCGGCGGACTCGACGTCACGATCCTCGAACCGCTCGGTGTCGTCGGGGTCATCGCGCCCTGGAACTTCCCCATGCCCATCGCGGCCTGGGGTACGGCCCCCGCGCTCGCCGCCGGCAACGCCGTCGTCCTCAAGCCCGCCGAGACAACCCCGCTCACCGCCCTGCGGCTCGCCGAACTCGCCCTGGAGGCAGGGCTCCCGGAGGGCCTGTTCCAGGTGCTGCCGGGCCACGGCCCGGTCGCCGGCACCGCCCTCGTCGAGCACCCCGGCGTCGCGAAGATCGTGTTCACCGGCTCCACCGGCACCGGCCGTGCCGTCATGGAGCGCTGCGCCCGCCAGGTCAAGCCGGTCACCCTCGAACTGGGCGGCAAGAGCCCCAACATCGTCTTCGCGGACGCGGATCTGCGCACCGCCGTCGACCCCTTCTCCTTCCTCGACAACTCCGGCCAGGACTGCTGCGCCCGCACCCGGATCCTGGTCCAGGAGTCGGTCTACGACGAGGTCCGCGAACTGCTCGCCGACGCCGTGAACGCCGTGGTCGTGGGCGACCCCGCCGACGAGAAGACCCAGATGGGCCCGCTGATCTCCCGCCGGCAGCTGGACCGGGTACGGGCACTGGTCCCCGCCGACGCCCCCGGCCTGCGCGGCAGCGCGCCCGACGGGCCCGGCTTCTGGTTCGCGCCGACCGTCCTCACCGGCGAGGCGCCCGACTCCGAGGCCGCCCGCGAGGAGATCTTCGGCCCGGTCGCCGTCCTGCTGCCCTTCACGGACGAGGAGGACGCGATCCGGCTCGCCAACGACACCCCGTACGGCCTCTCCGGCTCCCTGTGGACCCGCGACATCGGCCGTGCCCTGCGCCTCTCCCGAGCCGTCAAGGCGGGCAACCTGTCCGTCAACTCCCACTCCAGCGTCCGCTACTGGACCCCCTTCGGCGGCTACAAGCAGTCCGGACTCGGCCGCGAGCTCGGCCCGGACGCCCTGACCGCCTTCACCGAAACCAAGAACGTCTTCATCAGCACGGAGGGCCCCGCACAGTGACCGATCAGATCGTGTGCCGTCGTCTCGTCGGCCGCACCGCCGTCATCACCGGAGCCGGCAGCGGCATCGGTCTCGCCACCGCCCGCCGGCTCGCCTCCGAGGGCGCCCACGTCGTCTGCGCCGACGTCGACGAGGCCCGCGGCAAGGCCGCCGCGGACGAGGTCGGCGGGCTCTTCGTCAAGGTCGACGTGACCGACCCGGAGCAGGTCGAGGCCCTGTTCAAGACGGCGTACGACACCTACGGCAGCGTCGACGTCGCCTTCAACAACGCGGGCATCTCGCCGCCCGACGACGACTCCATCCTGGAGACAGGTCTCGAGGCGTGGAAGCGCGTCCAGGAGGTCAACCTGACCTCCGTCTACCTGTGCTGCAAGGCGGCGATCCCCTACATGCGGCGCCAGGGCAAGGGTTCCATCATCAACACGGCGTCCTTCGTGGCCCGGATGGGCGCGGCGACCTCGCAGATCTCGTACACCGCCTCCAAGGGCGGCGTGCTCGCCATGTCCCGCGAACTGGGCGTGCAGTTCGCGAAGGAGGGCATCCGCGTGAACGCCCTCTGCCCGGGCCCGGTCAACACCCCGCTGCTCCAGGAGCTGTTCGCCAAGGACCCCGAGCGGGCCGCGCGCCGGCTCGTGCACATCCCGGTCGGCCGGTTCGCCGAGGCCGAGGAGATCGCCGCCGCCGTCGCCTTCCTGGCCAGCGACGACTCCTCCTTCGTCAACGCCAGCGACTTCCTCGTCGACGGCGGCATCTCGGGGGCGTACGTCACACCGCTGTAGGTCTCGCCCTACAGTGCCCCCATGAGCAGGACGCTCCCGCCCGGCTGGTACCCGGACCCCGACGCTCCGCACCTGGAGCGCTGGTGGGACGGGACGGCCTGGACGGACCACCGGCGCGCCCCGGAGGGCCCCGGCCCGCCACGGCCGGCCGGCGGGGCCTCCGGGCGCGCGAAGGCCGTGGCCCTGACCGCCTCGGGGGTCGTCCTCGTCGCCGCGATCGTCAGCGGGGCGTTCGCGCTCGCGCGGGGCGACGGGGACGACGTCGTGGCGGACTCCGCACCGACGCCTGCGACGCCCCCGCCCTCCACTGCCTCTCCGGCCCCGTCCCGACTGGTCGACGAACTCGACGGGATCAGCCTGCCGTTGCCCGACGGCTGGGTCCCGGCGAAGTACGTCACAAGCGACAACGTCGTGATGACCACCGACGGCGGCCGGGTCTTCACCCGCACCCTGCCCGCGAACCCCGGGGCGTCCCCGGCGTCCCTCGCGAAGAAGGACATACCGCAGGCCGCCGACAGTGCCTACGGCGGAATCCGCAGCCACCGGGTCGTCGGATCGGAGCGCGTCGCCGTCGCCGGATGCGCCGGATACCTGGTGCGCTGGCGGGTGAGGACGGCCCAGGGACCCGATGGTTACGTCCAGTCGCTGGCCTTCACCCCGGCCCCCGGCGGGCCCCCGGACGCGGTCGTCGTCCGCTTCGCCTTCGACGCCGGTCCCGACGGGCCGCCGCTCGCCGACATGGACCGGATCACCGACGGGATCCGGTCGGTCCGCCGTTGACCTAGAGGAATGTGTGGCCTTCCCCGCGGTACGTCGGGACGGTCGCCGTCACCGCGTCCCCCTCGATCAGGTGCAGCCTCTCGAACCGCTCGCACAGCTCACCGGCCTTGGCGTGCCGGAACCACACCTTGTCGCCGAGCAGCAGATCGTCCGCCGGCGCGCCGAGCAGCGGGGTCTGCACCTCGCCGGGCCCCTCCTGCGGGTCGTACTTGAGCCCCTCCGGCAGATACGGCACCGGCAGCCGGTCGGGTCCGGCCGCGCCGGAGGCCGGGTAGCCACCGCCGAGGACGGTCACGACGCCGACCCCCGGCCTGCGCACCACGGGCTGGGCGAAGAGCGCGGCCGGACGTCCGCTGAAGGACGTGTAGTTGTCGAACAGCTTCGGGACGTACAGCCCCGACCCGGCGCCGATCTCCGTGACGGCGTCCTCCGCGGCGGTGTGCTGCACACTGCCCGTGCCGCCGCCGTTGACGAACTCCAGGTCCGGCACGACGGCCCGCACCGCGCGCACGACCGCGGCGCGCCGCTCGGCGAGCTCCCGGCGGGCGGTGGCCTGCATGAGCCGGACGGCCCGGGAACGCAACGGCCGTCCGGCCACCGAGTCCCCGACACCGGCGATGTGCCCCTCGTAGGCCATGATTCCCACGACCTGGAACCCGGGGCGCCGGGCCACCGCGCGTGCCATGTCGGCGACCTGGGCGGGGGAGTGCAGCGGCGAACGCCGGGCACCGACCCGCACCTTGCCGCCGAGCAGCTTCAGCGAGGTGTCCAACTCCAGGCAGACCCGGATGACTTCGGTGCCGCCCGCGCGGGCCTCGTCGATGAAGGCGAGCTGCGCCGGGTCGTCGACCATCACGGTCACGGCGGCGGCGAGCTTGGGATCGGCGGCGAGTTCGGCGTATCCGGCGCGGTCGGCGGAGGGATAGGCGAGCAGGATGTCGTCGAAGCCGCTCCGGGCCAGCCACAGGGACTCGGCGAGGGTGAACGACATGATGCCCGCGAACCCGTCCTTCGCCAGGACGCGTTCGAGCAGCGCCCGGCACCGCACGGACTTGCTGGCGACGCGGATGGGTTTCCCCGCCGCCCGGCGGACGAGATCGTCCGCGTTGGCGTCGAAGGCGTCCAGGTCCACGATCGCGAGGGGGGCGTCGAGATGGGCGGTGGCCCGGTCGTAACGGGTCCGGTCGGCGGCGCGCGCAGTCATGGACGAAGACTGCCAGACAGGATTACCGCAGGGTAGGGGGACGTTCCGGGCAGATGCCGCCGGCCTGGTGGACTGGTTCCCGTTCGCCCAGGAACAACCCGTAGAGTGACGCGCACGCACGCAGGGCTGGTCGCCCCCGTCGCCGCCGCGCCGGGATGCCGGCCCTTCCGTGCGGGTATGCGTGCCCGGACGGCCGTCTTTTCTGCCGGCGACTCCGACGAGGGCCCGCGCACGACCGAACGGCTCGGACATGAGGAAACGGGGGGTGCATGAGCACCGAAGCACGTCGCGCCTCGATTCCTCCACGCCCGGCGACCCCACCGAGGCCGGCCCAGCCGCCGACTGCGGGCGAGGACGGGCCCGGTTCGGAGCCGTCCGAGGAGTCGCGGCGCCGGGAAGCCGCCGAGCCGGGTGAACGGGAGATCGTCGAGCCGGGCGGGCGGATGAGCGAGGACACCGACTGGCAGGCCTTCGGCGAGCGGAGCCGCCGAAACCCGGGAGCGCAGGGTCGGGCGACGTTCGCCGGGTTCGACTGGCAGGCGTCCGGTGAGAGCGGCGCACGGGTGTCCGGCGGTCCGGACACCTCGGGTCGCCATACCCCCGGTGACGCGGGCCGACAGGACGCCGCCGCCACGGCGCCCCGCGCGTTCGGCGACAGGAACGGGCGACGGGAGACCGACGTGCCGGGTGGGGAGCGGTCCCAGGCATCGGGTGCCACCGGTCGGCCCCCGATACGACCGACCGACGACCCGGGCTCCGGCTCCACACCACCCAACGGTGAGGCCTGGTCCGCGCCGGACGGCGACGCACCCGCGAACCCTCCCACGGGCACGGGGCGGTCCCAGACCCCTTCCGGCACCGACGCCCGATCCGGCCCCCGGAACCCCAACACCCCGTTCCCCGGCAGCATCCCGCCTCCGCCCCCGGCCTCGGCCCGCTTCCCGGACACCCCTCCGGCGCCGGACCCGAAGACCCCCCGTTTTCCCGCGCAGGGCTCGCCGTCGGTGTCCGGTACCGTGCCGCCCCGGCCCGGCACCCAGCCCTCCGTGCCTCCGCGCCGCACCGACACCCCCGCCGAGACCGCGTCCGAGACGACCTTCCGGATGCGGCCGGTGCCTACGGGGCCCGCGGCCGGTGACGGGCGTACCGGCTCGGCCTCCACGCCCTCCGCGACGCGGGGGCCTTCGGGCGGCACCGTCATACCGCCCGTGCCCGACGCCCGCCCCGCCTCCGGTCGCCCTGGAGCCGATCCACACCGTCCGGGTGCGGCCGCCCGCCCCGGGTTCCCGCCGCGCCCCACGCGTGAGGCCTCGGGCGCCGGTGCCATGCGCACGCCCTCGGCGCCCGCGGGCCCGCCGACCACGCCGCCGGTGCCCACCAGTCGGCCTTCTGCACCCCCAGCACCTCCCCGGCCCTCCACGCCCCCCGCCGCTACGGAATCGTCGGCCGCCTCCCTCGCACCCGACCCGGCCCTCTCCTGGAGCGCTCCCATGCCCCCGCATGCCGGAACGCCCGGCAACGGGCGGCCCGTTGTGTCGTTCGGGGAGCCCGAGGTCGGCTACAAGGAGCGGTCGTGGGGGGTGCGGATCCCTCCCCGGATCGCTGCCGTGGCCGCGTGTGCCGTGCTCGGGCTCGGGCTCATCGGCGGTGCCGTCACCGGGAGTTGGCTGATCGGGGACTCCGGGGACGAAGGCGGCGGGGACAGGTTCACCCAGGCCGGTGAGCTGTGGCACAGCGTGCCCGTCGACCAGTTGTTCCCGCCGACCGTGGACGGCCAGGGCGCCGGGCCCGGGGGAGCCGACCGCACGTGGACGCGGATCGCCGTCGCCCCCGACAGCGGCTGCGCGAACGCCTTCGATCCCCTGCTGCGCAAGGCCCTCGCCCCCGTCGGCTGCGAGCGCCTGCTGCGCGCCACCTACACGGACGCCACCCAGAGCTACGTCACCACCGTCGGCCTGCTCTTCACCGACGCCGACGCCGGCGCCATGCGCGACCTCGACACCCGCTTCACCCGCGACGGCCTGGCCGACCGCACCGACCTGATGCCCCTCCCGTACGCCGCGAAGAACACCCTCGCCGCGGACTTCGGCGCGGCGCAGCGGGCCTCCTGGACGATCTCCGTCCTCACCGACGCCCCCGTGGTCGCCTTCGCCGTCTCCGGCTGGGCGGACGGCCGTACGGTCGACACCCCGGAGTCCGCCGAGAAGGCCATGGAGTCCGGCGACACCACCCCCGCCGCCCAGGCAGGTCTCGGCAACGAGGCGCAGGGGCTGGCCGACCGTGTCGAACGCGCCCTGCGCAAGACCGTCACCTCGCCCCCGGAGCAGTCCTCATGAGCGTCACGACCCGCCGGGCAGGTCTCCTGAGCGTCCTCCTCGCCGCCTCCGTCGCCCTGGTCCCGCCCACCGCCGCGCACGCCGACGGCATCCGCGCCAAGCAGTGGGCCCTGGACGCCATGCACACCCAGGAGGCCTGGCAGACCACCAAGGGCGCGGGCGTCACCGTCGCCGTCCTGGACACCGGCGTCGAGAACGACCATCCCGACCTCGTCGGCAACGTCCTCACCGGCAAGGACATGATCGGCTTCGGAGCCGTGCGAGGGCAGCGGCCCTGGGCGCGGCACGGCACCGCCATGGCCGGCATCATCGCCGGTCACGGACACGGCGTGGGCAACGGCGACGGTGTCATGGGCATCGCCCCCGAGGCGAAAATCCTCCCCGTCCGCGTGATCCTGGAGGACGGGGACCCGGCCCGCTCCAGGGCCCGCAACACCCGCGGCAACGCCCTCGCCGAAGGCATCCGCTGGGCCGCCGACCACGGCGCCGACGTCATCAACCTCTCCCTCGGCGACGACTCCGCCTCCGCGCACCCCGAGGCCGGGGAGGACGACGCCGTCCAGTACGCGCTCAAGAAGGGCGCCGTCGTCGTCGCCTCGGCGGGCAACGGCGGCGAGAAGGGCGACCACATCTCCTACCCGGCCGCCTACCCGGGTGTCATCGCCGCCACCGCCGTCGACAAGTTCGGCACCCGCGCCTCCTTCTCCACCCGCCGCTGGTACGCCACGGTCGCGGCCCCCGGTGACGACGTCGTCATCGCCGACCCCGACCACAAGTACTACGAGGGCTGGGGAACCAGCGCCGCCTCCGCGTTCGTGTCGGGCGCGGTCGCCCTCGTCAAGGCCGCCCACCCGGACCTGACGCCCGCACAGATCAAGAAGCTCCTGGAGGACACGGCCCGCAACGCCCCCTCAGGCGGCCGCGACGACTCCCGCGGCTTCGGCTTCATCGACCCCGCGGCAGCCCTGAAGGCCGCGGCCCGTCTGAAGCCGCAGGGCCTGCAGCCGGCGTCCTACGGCGAGAAGTACTTCGGTTCCGGGCCCGATGCCGCCAAGTCGGGGGACGACACGGCCAGTTGGGCGGCCCCGCTCGCGGGCGGCCTGGGCGTGGCCCTGCTGATCGCCGGAGTCGTCCTGTGGCGGGGCCGCCGGGGCCCCCGCCGGTCCTACGAGGGCTTCTGAGGCGGGGCGAAGCCTCAGCGGGCCGCCGCACTGGTGGCGTTCGCCGACGCGGACGCCGAGGCGTCCTCCCCGGTGAACACCGACACCGCCGCCTTCGCCGCCGCCTCCACCAGCGAAATCCCCTTCGCCTGTGTGGAGTTCCCCTTCGAGAGCACGGCCACCAGATACGCGTGGCCGTCCACCGTCACCCGCCCGATGCTGTTGACGTCCCACAGCCCGGTCGTGCTGCGCGGCAGCCACCCGTTCTTCAGCGCCCACCCGGAGCCGTCGGCCGCGGCCGACACCCCCCAGTGCTGGTCGGCCTCTATCCGGCCCATGAGCCCCTGAAGGTACGACCGCGAGGCCTCGCTCAGCTCCGAGTCGTCCCCGAACACCTGCTGGAGCAGGGTGAGCTGGTCGGCCGCCGTGGTCTGGGTCAGCCCCCACAGCGCCCCGTCGCCGCCCTCCGTGCCGGTCAGCCCGAACTTCTTGTTGGCGGCGTCGAGCCCGGAGGCCTTCCCGATGATGTCCCACAGCGCCGACGCCGAGGCGTTGTCGCTGTTCTCGATCATCGTGGTGGCGTACGCCTTCTCCCGCGCGCTGAGCCGGGTGCCCGCCTCCTGGTGCCGGAGCAGCAGCGCCGCCAGGATGTCGACCTTCACGATGCTCGCCGTGTCGAAGGCACCGTCGCCGAAGACGGCGCTGTCGCCCGACTCCAGGTCCAGCACCGCCGCCGAGACCTTCTCGTCGCCCGTCACGCGCACCGCCTTCATGGCGTCGGACAGCCGCCCGTCGAAATCCACCACCGGCTCGGACATGGCAGCCGCCTCCTCGGTCGCGGCCGCCGGGGAGGACGAGAACGATGGCACCGGCGCCGACGATACGGTGCCGCCCCCGGAGTGCGCCTGCGCCTTCACGTACACGGTCCCCCCGGCCGTGACGCCGGCTATGGCGACGCAGGCGAGCGCGGTGTACATCAACGGCCGCAGGGGGAACCTGCGGGCACGGCGTCTGGCGGCTGTGGAGGACTCCATGCCGCCGATCGTCGGGCCGCCGACTGTGCGGGCCGTTAGACGGACGTTAGAGCTGTGTCAGCGAACTCTGAGAAACCCGTGAAAGTGGTCACGGACGGGTTTCCGGGCCCGCACAACCGCAGCAGCAAGCCCCCTATAGGGTCGGTGACCGTGGCGAACAAGAACATTCCCGACCCCGGCTTCTCCGACGACGACGGCTCCGCCGATCCCCGGCTGACCGCGGCGCTCGCGGCCTGGGCCGAGGACCGCGCCGCCGTGGGCCCGGTCCTGGACGCCCTCAAGGGTGCCCGGCTGCTGGTCCCCGTGGTGGCCGTGCTCGGCGAGGTCGAGGAGGACGCGAACGGGCTGCGCCGCGAGAAGACCAGTGACATGGCCGTTCCCACCCTCAAGGCCGGATCCCGGACCGCCCTGCCGGCCTTCACCTCCACCGCGTCGCTGGCCCGCTGGGACCCCGGGGCCCGCCCCGTCGCCGTACCCCTGCACCAGGCGCTGCAGGCCGCCGCGCAGGAGAAGGCCGACACGGTCGTACTGGATCTGGCGGGGCCGGTGCCCTTCGAGCTGACCGGCTCGGCGTTGCTCGCCCTCGCCGAGGGACGCACCACCACGGACCCGCTCGCCGACCCGGCGGTCGTGGACGCGGTGCGCGCCGTCGTCGCCGACGTGCGCGCGGTGCTGCGCGCCTATCTGGGCCCGGGCAACGCCGACGGCACCCTCGCCCTGGTCTTCGAGCCGGCCGTGCCGCACGACGCCGGCGTCCACGCGGTCGCGCGGCGCCTCGCCGCCGACGAAACACTGAGGGCCCGCCTGGTGCGCGGCCTCGACCTGGCAGTGCTGCCGGCCGACGCCACACCTCCGGGCGAGCCCTTGTACGTACGGGGATGAGCTAGCCGTAGATCGGCCCGGTGTACTTCTCGCCGGGGCCCTGGCCCGGCTCGTCCGGGACCAGGGACGCCTCGCGGAAGGCCAGCTGGAGGGACTTCAGGCCGTCCCGCAGCGGGGCCGCGTGGAAGGAGCTGATCTCCGTCGCGCTCCCGTCCAGCAGTCCGGCGAGGGCGTGGATCAGCTTGCGGGCCTCGTCCAGGTCCTTGTACTTGTCGCCCTCCTCGGTCAGACCGAGCTTCACCGCGGCGGCACTCATCAGGTTGACGGCGACCGTCACGATCACCTCGACGGCGGGGACCTCGGCGATGTCGCGGGTCATCTCGTCGAAGTCGGGGGAGGCGGGAGCGCCGGTAGACGCGGGAGGGGTGTCACTCATGGCCCCCACGATAGGGCCCGGCGCACGTCGGTTCGCACCACCCCCGGGTTGCTGCTAACCTTGTGTAACGACCGGCTGGACATTCGCGTGTTCGGCCCACAAGTGGAGGCTCCGATCTCCCACCCGGCCATCCCCTGGGAAGGCGGGTCACCCCGGTCAGGCGGCCACCATCGTTCCGTACGGACGATGGAGTCGCCCGAAAGTGCGCCCCGCGTCATCGCGGCGGTGCTCCGGCAGTGTTGGAGCCCCGTCTGTGATCCGCCGGGGCATTTTTTGTTCCTCGGTGCGGTTAGGTCTGAAGAAAAGACATACGCGGCTGTCCGCCAGACCGCCGTGTGGTGCTAACCGAGGAGGATCCATCAGCGCCGAGCCCCGCATCAACGACCGGATTCGCGTTCCCGAGGTGCGACTTGTCGGTCCCAGTGGCGAGCAGGTGGGCATCGTCCCCCTGGCCAAGGCACTGGAGCTTGCGCAGGAGTACGACCTGGACCTGGTCGAGGTCGCGGCGAACGCCCGTCCGCCCGTGTGCAAGCTCATGGACTACGGGAAGTTCAAGTACGAGTCGGCCATGAAGGCCCGTGAGGCGCGCAAGAACCAGGCGCACACGGTCATCAAGGAGATGAAGCTCCGGCCGAAGATCGACCCGCACGACTATGACACCAAGAAGGGTCACGTCGTCCGGTTCCTCAAGCAGGGCGACAAGGTCAAGATCACGATCATGTTCCGTGGTCGCGAGCAGTCCCGGCCCGAGCTGGGCTACCGACTGCTGCAGCGTCTCGCGGAGGACGTCCAGGACCTCGGCTTCATCGAGTCGAATCCGAAGCAGGACGGCCGAAACATGATCATGGTTCTCGGTCCGCACAAGAAGAAGACCGAGGCGATGGCCGAGGCCCGCCAGGCGCAGGAAGCCCGCAAGGCAGACGCGAAGGCCAACCCCGGCAAGTCGCAGAACGCCGCGGAGGACGACCACGTCGAGGACGAGACCGAGGTCGAGGTCGAGGCCCCGGCAGAGGCTTCCGCCGACGCGTGACCCCGGGGGACGCGAGTCCCCAGGACACAAACCGATACAAGAGCGACGCTCACCGTGCCCGGTTTCAGGACCGGGCACCGGAGCGCCACCGACGAGGAGAGAACGGCGCTATGCCGAAGAACAAGACGCACAGCGGTTCCAGCAAGCGCTTCAAGATCACCGGCTCCGGCAAGGTGCTCCGCGAGCGCGCCGGCAAGCGCCACTACCTCGAGCACAAGACGTCGCGCCTGACGCGCCGCCTCACCGGCAACGCCGAGATGGCCCCGGGCGACGCCAAGAAGATCAAGAAGCTTCTCGGCAAGTGACGTACCCGGCGCCGTCACCGAGCGCCGTACGTCTGGACCGGGACCCCATCGATACCGGGCCGTGTGAGTCCAACCACGGCCCCGCTGCAAGGAGTTAACAAGTGGCACGCGTCAAGCGGGCAGTCAACGCCCACAAGAAGCGCCGGGCGATCCTCGAGGCGGCCTCCGGCTACCGCGGTCAGCGTTCGCGCCTGTACCGCAAGGCCAAGGAGCAGGTCACCCACTCGCTGGTCTACAACTACAACGACCGCAAGAAGCGCAAGGGTGACTTCCGGCGGCTGTGGATCCAGCGCATCAACGCCGCTGCCCGCGCCAACGGCATCACGTACAACCGCTTCATCCAGGGTCTGAACGCGGCGAACATCGAGGTCGACCGCAAGATCCTGGCCGAGCTGGCCGTCAACGACGCGCCGGCGTTCGCCGCGCTCGTCGAGGTCGCGCAGAAGGCTCTGCCGGCGGACGTGAACGCACCGAAGGCCGCGTGACGCTGCGCCTGCCCTAGGCCGACGTGACTGTGTGGACCCGCAGGCTGTGATGCCTGCGGGTCCGCTGTTTCCCGCACACTTCCGAAGGTGAAGAGCATGCCCCCCGTCACCCCCGAGCTGATCTCCCCCCGTTCCCCGCGGGTCTCCGCCGCGCGGCGGCTCGCCAGGCGGAACTTCCGGGGCAAGGAGCGGCTGTTCCTGGCCGAGGGGCCGCAGGCGGTGCGGGAGGCCGCCGGGCAGGGGCTGGTGGAGCTGTTCGCCACCGTGGAGGCGGCGGAACGGTACGCCGACATCGTCGGAGCGGCCCGGACCGTCGGGGCCCGGGTGCACCTCGCCGCCGAGGACGTCATCGCCGACATCTCGACGACCGTCACCCCGCAGGGGCTCGTCGGGATCTGCAGGTTCCTCGACACCCCCTTCGAGGAGATCCTCGCCGCCCGGCCCCGACTCGTCGCCGTCCTCGCGAACGTACGGGACCCCGGGAACGCCGGCACCGTGCTGCGGTGCGCCGACGCGGCCGGCGCCGAGGCCGTCGTACTGACCGACGCGTCCGTCGATCTCTACAACCCCAAGGCCGTACGGGCCTCCGTGGGCTCCCTCTTCCACCTGCCCGTCGCCGTCGGTGTGCCCGTTCAGGAGGCCGTCGAGGGGCTCAGGCGGGCCGGGGTGCGGATCCTCGCCGCCGACGGGGCCGGGACCGACGATCTCGACGCCGAGCTCGACCGGGGCAGCATGGGCGGGCCGACGGCGTGGGTGTTCGGCAACGAGGCCTGGGGGCTCCCGGAGGAGACCCGCGCACTCGCGGACGCCGTGGTGCGCGTCCCGATCCACGGGAAGGCCGAGAGCCTGAACCTCGCCACCGCGGCCGCCGTATGTCTCTATGCGTCAGCCCGCGCACAGCGCGCCCCCGGAGGGTGCCGCTCCGTCACCGACAACCAGTAGGGTGACCAGCTCGGGGGCCCTGCGCCGTCGGAGAGGTGGGGTACGGGGATGAGTGTCGGCACGAGGAGCGCCCAGGACGTGTCCGCAGCCTGTGCCGGTGGTGCCGCCGAGCTCGGCATCGATCCCGACCAGCTGCCCGACGGTCTCGTCGTCGCGGACGAGCAGGGCCGCGTGATCTGCTTCAACGCCGCGGCGGCCCGGATCACCGCACTCCCCGCCGAGGACGCCCTCGGACAGCGGCTGGAGAAGGCCCTTCCCTTAGAGGACCTCGAGGGGCGGCGCTGGTGGCAGCTGACCGATCCGTACGGCGGCCTCGCCATCCGCAGGCGGCAGCCCGAACGGAATCTGCTGTTGCCGGGCGGCCGTGAGGTCCTCGTCTCCGCGCAGTACGTGCGCACCCGGCCGACCGGGCCCGTCCACCGTGTCGTCGTCGCCCTCCGGGACACCGAGGCCCGCCGCCGCACCGAGCGCAGCCACGCCGAGCTGATCGCCACCGTGGCCCATGAGCTCAGGTCCCCGCTCACCTCCGTCAAGGGCTTCACCGCGACCCTCCTCGCCAAGTGGGAGAGGTTCACCGACGACCAGAAACGGCTGATGCTGGAGACCGTCGACGCGGACGCCGACCGGGTCACCCGGCTCATCGCCGAGCTCCTCGACATCTCCCGTATCGACTCCGGGCGCCTGGAGGTCAGGCGCCAGCCCGTCGACATCGGCGCCGCCGTCGGGCGCCACATCCAGGCCTATGTCGCCGCGGGCCTCGCCGCCGACCGGTTCCTGCTCCGCCTCGAACAGCCGCTGCCCGCTCTGTGGGCCGATCCCGACAAGATCGACCAGGTGCTGAGCAACCTGCTGGAAAATGCGGTGCGGCACGGCGAGGGAACCGTCACGATTGACATCACGCCCACGGAGTCACCCCGCGAGGGGGAGGACACCGGCACGTCGGTCACGGTGAGCGACGAGGGTCCCGGCATCCCGGAGGAGTCCATGAACCGCGTCTTCACCCGCTTCTGGCGGGGCAGCAAGCGCGGTGGCACCGGCCTCGGGCTCTATATCGTCAAGGGCATCGTCGAAGCCCACGGCGGCACCATCACGGTCGGCCGCGCCCCGCAGGGCGGCGCCGAGTTCCGATTTACGTTGCCCGTGAGCGCTCCGGCCTATCTCACCTGAGATCCGCCCGAGCCGCCCGCGGGCGCATTCGCATTCCTCCACCCCGTTAGACTCGGCCTTTGGCACCTTTGTGTCCCATGGACGGCCCCTCCAAAAGAGACGGCGTGAGTCGGTGACGGGGACCTTCAGCCAGCCAATCGGAAGCACGGGAAGAGATGTCGGCACCGAACAAGTCGTACGACCCTGTAGAGGTCGAGGCCCTGAAACCGGAAGAGATCGAGCGCATGCGGGACGAGGCGCTCGCCGCCTTCGCCGCCGCGGACTCCCTCGACGCGCTCCAGGAGGCCAAGGTCGCCCACACCGGGGGCGCCTCCCCGCTGGCCCTCGCCAACCGCGAGATCGGCGCCCTGCCCCCGCACGCCAAGGCCGCCGCGGGCAAGCTCGTCGGCCAGGCCCGGGGTGCGGTGAACAAGGCCCTCGCCGGCCGTCAGGCCGAGCTGGAGGCCGAGCGTGACCAGCGCGTGCTGGTCGAGGAGGCGGTGGACGTCACGCTGCCGTACGACCGCGTACCGGCCGGCGCCCGCCACCCGCTCACCACCCTCTCCGAGCGCATCGAGGACGTCTTCGTGGCCATGGGCTACGAGGTCGCCGAGGGCCCGCAGGTCGAGGCCGAGTGGTTCAACTTCGACGCGCTCAACATCGGCCCGGACCACCCGGCCCGCGGCGAGCAGGACACCTTCTTCGTCGAAGGCCCCGAAGGCGGCACCGAGTCCGGTGTCGTGCTGCGCACCCACACCTCGCCCGTGCAGATCCGCTCGCTGCTGAGCCGTGAGCTGCCGGTGTACGTGATCTGCCCCGGTGTCGTCTACCGCACCGACGAGCTGGATGCCACGCACACCCCGGTCTTCCGTCAGGTCGAGTTGCTGGCCGTCGACGAGGGCCTGACCATGGCCGACCTCAAGGGCACCATGGACCACATGGTCCAGGCCCTGTTCGGCGAGGGCATGAAGACCCGGCTGCGCCCGAACTTCTTCCCCTTCACCGAGCCGTCCGCCGAGATGGACATGGTGTGCTACGTCTGCCGCGGCGAGTCCGTCGGCAACCCCGACCGCCCCTGCCGTACCTGCTCCTCGGAGGGCTGGATCGAGCTGGGCGGCTGCGGAATGGTCAACCCCAAGGTGCTGACCGCCTGTGGCGTCGACCCGCAGAAGTACAGCGGCTTCGCCTTCGGGTTCGGCATCGAGCGGATGCTGATGTTCCGCCACAACGTCGAGGACATGCGAGACATGGTCGAGGGTGACGTCCGGTTCACCCGGCCGTTCGGGATGGAGATCTGATGCGGGTCCCGCTTTCTTGGCTGCGGGAGTACGTCGACCTGCCGGCGACCGAAACCGGCCGTGACGTCCAGGCCAAGCTCGTTTCCGCAGGGCTCGAGGTCGAGACCGTCGAGCACCTCGGCGCCGACCTCAAGGGCCCCCTGGTCGTCGGCCAGGTGCTGACCATCGAGGAGCTGGAGGGCTTCAAGAAGCCGATCCGCTTCTGCACGGTGAACGTGGGCCAGGCCAACGGCACCGGTGAGCCCCAGGAGATCGTCTGCGGCGCGCGCAACTTCGCCGTCGGCGACAAGGTCGTCGTGGTGCTGCCCGGCGCCACGCTGCCCGGCGGCTTCTCGATCTCCGCCCGCAAGACCTACGGCAAGACCTCCCACGGCATGATCTGCTCCGGCGACGAGCTGGGCATGGGCGACGACGGCAGCCACGGCATCATCGTGCTGCCGCCGGAGACCGAGGTCGGCAAGGACGCCATCGAGCTCCTGGAACTGGTCGACGAGGTCCTGGACATCGCCGTCACCGCCAACCGCGGCGACTGCCTGTCCATCCGGGGCGTGGCCCGCGAGGCCGCGATCGCCTACGGCATCCCGCTGCGCGACCCGGCCCTGCTCGACGTGCCGGGCCCGAACGCCTTCGGCTACCCGGTGCAGGTCTCCGACCCGCTCGGCTGCGACCGCTTCACGGCCCGTACGGTGACCGGCCTCAGCCCCGAGGCGCGCTCCCCGCTCTGGCTCCAGCGCCGTCTGCAGAAGGTCGGCATGCGCCCGATCTCGCTCGCCGTCGACGTCACCAACTACGTGATGATGGAGCTCGGCCAGCCGCTGCACGCCTACGACCGCTCCCTGGTCCAGGGCACCATCGGCGTGCGCCGGGCCGAGGAGGGCGAGCAGATCGTCACCCTCGACGGCGTCGAGCGGAAGCTGCACCCCGAGGACCTGGTCATCACGGACGAGCGCGGTCCGATCGGCCTCGCCGGCGTGATGGGCGGTGCCAACACGGAGATCGCCGACCACGCGTCCTCGCAGGGCACGACGGACGTGGTCATCGAGGCCGCGCACTTCAACGCGGTGGCCATCGCGCGTACGGCCCGACGCCACAAGCTGTCCTCCGAGGCGTCCCGGCGCTTCGAGCGGGGTGTCGACCCGCAGGCCGCCGCCGCTGCCGCGCAGCGCACGGTCGACCTGCTGGTGCTGCTCGCGGGCGGTACCGCCGAGGCCGGTGTCACCGAGGTCACCGCCCCGTCGGCCCCGCACACCATCAGCGTCCCGGCGGACCACCCCGACAAGGTCGCGGGTGTCTCCTACGGCCGCGAAACCGTCGTACGCCGTCTCCAGGAGGTCGGCTGCGACGTGTACGGGCAGGACGAGCTGATCGTCACCGTGCCGTCCTGGCGTCCCGACCTCCAGGACATCAACGACCTGGCCGAAGAGGTCATCCGGCTGGAGGGCTACGAGAACCTGCCCTCCACGCTGCCCAGGCCGCCGGCCGGCCGTGGCCTGACCCACCGCCAGCGGCTGCACCGCCGGGCCGGGCGTGTGCTGGCCGGTGCCGGGTACGTCGAGGCGCCGAACTACCCCTTCGTGTCCGAGCAGGTCTTCGACCAGCTGGGCCTGGAGGCCGGTGACCCGGCTCGCCGTGTCGTCAGGCTGACCAACCCGCTGAACGACGAGGAGCCCGCGCTGCGTACGTCGCTGCTGCCGGGGCTGCTCGGTGCCCTGCGGCGCAACGACGGGCGGGGCTCGCACGATCTGGCGCTGTTCGAGACCGGGCTGGTCTTCCTGCCGCGCTCGGAGCAGCGGGTCGCCGCGGTGCTGCCGGTGGACCGGCGTCCCACGGACGCGGAGATCGCCGAACTGGACGCCGCGCTGCCGGAACAGCCGCGACACGTGGCCGTGGTGCTCGCCGGTGCGCGGGAGCAGGCCGGCTGGTGGGGCAAGGGCCGACCGGCCGACTGGGCCGACGCGGTCGAGGCCGGGCGACTGGTCGCGCGTGAGGCCGGCGCCGAGCTGGTCGTGCGGGGCGGTCAGTACGGGCCGTGGCACCCGGGGCGCTGTGCCGAGTTCGTCGTCGGCGACACCGTGGTGGGGCACGCCGGTGAGCTGCACCCGCGGGTCGTGAAGGCGTTCGGGCTGCCTGCGCGCACCTGTGCGATGGAGCTGGATCTCGACGCCCTGGAGGCGGCAGGCAACGACACCCCGCAGGCGCCGACCATCTCCACCTTCCCGGTGGCCACGCAGGATGTCGCCCTGGTCGTCGACAAGTTCGTGCCGCACGCCGAGGTCGAGACCGCGCTGCGCGAGGGAGCGGGTGAACTCCTCGAAGGGATCCGGCTGTTCGACGTGTACGAGAACGAGGAGCAGCTGGGGGACGGCAAGAAGTCGCTGGCCTACGCACTGCGGTTCCGTGCGGGGGACCGGACCCTGACCGTGGACGAGGCCTCCGCGGCCCGGGACGCGGCGGTTGCCCTCGCCGGGGAGCGTACGGGGGCCGTGCTGCGCGGCTGAGCGTGCGGAGAGCGCGGCCACCTCACTCGATAGGGTGAGTTGCCCCAGCGATCCGGCCCTTTCGACCCAGGTGGTCGACAGAATCGGACCGGCCTTTCGAGGTCGGTCCGATTGCGTGTGCAGGGCCTAGTTGGGGGGCCATCGGCATGATGTGCTTGAGGGCTGCGGTGCCTCGTGTCGGGCGGGCCGCTCGCCTCGCGGTCCGCAGAGGCCACCGGAAATCACGCCGTGCGCTGACGCTCGGGCTGCCCACGATGTGGGGCGCCGTCGCGGTCACGTACAAGCTGACCTGCCCGCTCGCGCAGCAGAACGGCCTGGGCGCGCGGGTCGCCGGCAGCGCCGTGTTCTTCGCGGTGGGCACCGGACTGATCATCCACGTCAGGCGCGCACTGCTGCGTGAGCTCAGACAGGCCCGCCAGGTCGCGGGCGTCGCCCAGAGCGCGCTGCTGCGGCCGTTGCCGCCGCGTATCGACGGGCTCACCGTGGCCGCGGCCCAGATGTCCGCCGACCGGGGCGCCACCATCGGCGGCGACCTGTACGAGGCCGTCGCCACGGACCACGGGGTACGGGTCGTCATGGGCGACGTCCGCGGCCACGGTCTCGCCGCCGTCGGTACGGCCGCCGCGGTCCTCGGCAGCTTCCGCGAGGCCGTCCACGACGAGCCCGAACTCGCCGGGGTGCTGCGCAGACTGGACCGTGCGCTCGCCCGGCACCTGCGGGAGCGCGCCGAACGTGACGGTACGGTCGCCGAGGACTTCGTCACGGTGCTGCTGCTGGAGATCGGCCGGGACGGTGGGCTCTCCGCCCTCAACTGCGGCCACCTGTGGCCGTACCTGTTGAGTGGCCCCAGGGTCGAGCCTCTGTCGGGCGCGGATCCGTTGCCGCCCCTCGGCCCGTTTCGGCTGCCGTGGGACCTTCAGCCCCTGGAGTGCGGCCAGCTGTTGCCGGGCGAGACCCTGGTCCTGCACACGGACGGTGCCGAGGACGCGAGGGACGCTCATGGCCGGTTCTTTTCCTTGCCGGAGGTACTTCGTGAGGCTGCGCGGGGCACTCCCGACGTCGTACTGGGTGCTGTGTTCACCGCTCTCCTGGACCACACGGGCGGCACCCCGACGGACGACGTCGCCCTCCTGGTGCTGAGAAACGATCGGCAACACTCAGCTGCCTCGGGAACCGCGCGACCAGCCACGACGCACCTCTGAAGCCCACGGCCGGGCCACCGCACTGTACGAGGGGGAGCCGGCGGCCCGGCCGGCCTCTTGCGAGGTATTTCAGTCAACCGGGCGGAAACTCTCCGCGACAGTGCGCACACCCTGCGGATTCGAGCACTCCGATCACACCCCGTGTGAAGACCAACCCACTAATCTGACGGCACCGAGCCACCCGGGGGCCATACATGCAGCCCAACACTCTGCTCGACGCGATCCTCGACGAAGCCGGGATCTCGCACGCCGGGCTCGCCGCACATGTGAACCAGGCCGGTAGGGCACGCGGCCTCGCGCTCAGGTACGAACACACCGCCGTGGCACGGTGGTTGAAGGGCCAGCGCCCGCGCGGTCAGGTGCCCGACCTGATCTGCGAGGTGCTCGCGGGCCGGCTCCAACGCCCCGTCACCCTCGACGACATCGGCCTGGGCGTGCCCGGCGAACCCTCCACCCCGCACGGCACCTCACTGTCCGGTTTCGTCGAACGGGCCACCGCCCTGTGGCGCTCCGACGAACAGCAGCGCCCGCACATCCTGGGCGCCCCCGCGGTCACCGGAACCCCTGCCGTCATGCCCGTGTGGGAGTGGGAGAACCCGCCCGAGGACGTCGACGTCTCCCGAGGTGGCCGGCACCGGGTCACCCACTCCGACATCGCGATGCTCCGCGCGGCCCGCACCCACTACGAGCAGATGTACCGCAAGGCCGGCGGCATAGCGACCCGTACCCGGATCGTCGGCTTCCTCAACGCCGAGGCCGCCCCGCTGCTGCGCGGCAGCTACACCGATGAGACGGGCCGCCAACTGCACCGTGCCACCGGCGGGTTGGTCGCCGTCGCCGGGATCTGCGCCTACGACTCCGACGCCCATGGCCTGGCCCAGCGCTACTTCCACCAGGCCCTCAGGCTCGCCAAGGCCAGCGGCGACCGCGGACTCGGCGCGTATGTCATCGCGCTGCTGGTCAACCAGGCCCTGTTCATGCGGGAGTACCGCCAGGCCGTCGCCTTCGCGGAGGCCGCGCTGCGGGCGGCAGGCAAGCACATCACCCCGGCGCTCGCCTGCGATCTCTACGCGATGCAGGCCAAGGCGTACGCCCACCTCGGCGACGGTACGACCGCGCTGTCCTGCATCCGGCGGGCCGAGCAGGCCGCCGAACGCATCCGGCGGGGATACGAGCCCGACGAGACCGGCTATGTCCAGCCGGGCCTCGTCAACGTCCAGGTGGCGGAGGCGCTCCTCAGCCTCGGCGAGCTCGCGGCGGCGGCCGCGCACGCCGCGGCCGCCGTCGACAACCCGGCCCACGACCGGGGCCGGGTGCACCGCCTCGCCATGCTCAGCACGATCGAACTGCGGCAGGGCAACGCCGACAAAGCGGTGGCCACCGCCGTACAGATGGCGGAACAGGCCCGGGGAATGGAGTCCCAGCGCCTGCGCGACAGACTCAGAGCGGTCCGCGAACACCTGGCCCGCAGCGGCTGCGCGGGCACCGCCGAGGCAGCCGAACTGATCGACGGCGCACTGCGCGTACCGCTGTAGGAGGGCACGCGTACGCCGACAGCCACAGTCCCTGCTGCGATATTGCCACTTACTCGACGGAAGGTGGCAGAACCGTGCAGTGGACGAAACAGAACGAACAAACTGTGTATGAAAACCGCTGGTTCAGCGTCAATCTCGCCGATGTCGAGCTGCCGGACGGCCGGCATCTCGACCACTTCCTGATACGACTTCGGCCCGTCGCCGTCGCCACGGTGGTGAACGAGGCCAACGAGGTCCTCCTGCTGTGGCGCCACCGTTTCATCACCGACAGCTGGGGCTGGGAACTCGCCGCGGGGGTGGTCGAGGACGGCGAGGACATCGCCGTAGCGGCCGCCAGGGAACTCGAGGAAGAGACCGGCTGGCGGCCGGGCCCGCTCCAGCACCTCATGAGCGTGGAGCCCTCCAACGGGCTCACCGACGCCCGACACCACATCTACTGGGCCGACGAGGGCGAGTACATCGGGCACCCCGTGGACGACTTCGAGTCGGATCGCCGGGAATGGGTCCCCCTGAAGCTCGTTCCCGACATGGTCGCCCGTGGGGAGGTCCCGGCCGCCAACATGGCGGCCGCGTTACTCCTGTTGCACCATCTGAGGCTCGGTGACGCTCAGCCCTGATCCCCCCGAGCGTCCCGAAGCCTCAGTGGCCGAAGGCCTGCCAGATCGCCACGACGAGCGCGCCCACGGCGGTGATCGCCGCAACCGCGGGAAGCGGCCAGCGGGCGTGCTCCAGGGCGATGATCCGTGCGCTCAGATCGTCGATCTCCTTGTCCGTCTGCTCCGTGCGATGGCTGAGCAGAGCGAGGCCTCCCTCGACGCGTGCGTACGCGACATCGAGGCGGCGTCGTAACTCTGCGAGTTCTCCTTGAACCACGGGATGCTCCGGGTCGGCGGTCACAGGTCCGCTCCTTTCCGTAGTCGTCACATCCCTTGCATGCGCATGAAGAGTCAACTCGCCTGGTGGGCGCGTGGGGAGAGTGTGCGACGGGCATATGCGGGCCCGGCGTGCACACGGTGTGTGAATGACACGGGCCCGGCACTCGTGAGAGGGCCGGGCCCGTGTTCGTAGCACTGTGTCATCAGCACCCTGGAACGGACAGGGTGCGGGTCAGTCGTAGCTGTAGAAGCCCGAGCCGGACTTCCGGCCGAGCCGGCCCGCGTCGACCATACGCTGGAGCAGCGGGGGAGCGGCGTACAGCGGCTCCTTGTACTCCTCGTACATCGAGAAGGCGACCGAGGCGACGGTGTCCAGGCCGATCAGGTCGGACAGCTTCAGCGGGCCCATCGGGTGGGCGCAGCCCAGCTCCATGCCGTTGTCGATGTCCTCGCGGCTCGCGATACCCGACTCGAACATCCGGATCGCGGACAGGAGATACGGGATCAGCAGCGCGTTGACCACGAAGCCGGAGCGGTCCTGGGCGCGGATCGCGTGCTTGCCGAGCAGCTTCTCGGCGAACTGCTGGGCGCGGGCCAGCGTGCCCTCGGACGTCGTGAGCGCCGGGATCAGCTCGACGAGCTTCTGCACCGGGGCCGGGTTGAAGAAGTGGATGCCGACGACCTGGTCGGGCCGCGAGGTGGCCACCGCCAGCCGCACCAGCGGGATGGACGAGGTGTTGGAGGCCAGGATCGCGTCCGGGCGGGTCACCACCTGGTCGAGCACCTGGAAGATCTCGGTCTTGACCTGCTCGTTCTCCACGACGGCCTCGATGACCAGGTCGCGGTCGGCGAACTCGCCGAGGTCGGTGGTGAAGCTCAGACGGGCCTGCGTCTCCGCCAGCTCGTCCGCCGTGATCTTGCCGCGTTCGGCGGCCTTCGTCAGGGAGTTGAACAGCCGGGTGCGGCCGATCTCCAGGGCCTCGCCGGTGGTCTCGGCGACCTTCACGTCCAGGCCGGCGCGGGCGCACACCTCGGCGATGCCCGCCCCCATCTGGCCGCAGCCCACCACTCCGACGCGCGCGATGTCTCCCGCCGGGAAGTCCGTCACTTCGTCCCTTTCGCTGATCTTCACCTGGTGGCAGGTCGGCCGTGGTCCGGTTCCTGCTCCGTTCGTGCACGTTACTCCCAAGTATCGATGATCGATCGTCGGGGGCCGTCATCCGTCGGGCATTCTGGGGCGCGGAGACGATCCGTGACCGAGCGGATCCATGGTGTTGGGGGAGTGTGCACATGGGGCGTCTGTCGCGCCGGGCCTTCGCGTTGGCCGCGCTGTCGACCATGACCTCGGCCTCGGGAGCGGCGGCGGCACCGCGGCATCCGAGGCGGGCGGCGGCCGGGATGCGGGGGGTGTGGCTCGCCACCGTGTCCAACCGGGACTGGCCGTCCAAGCCGGGGCTGACCGCCGTACAGCAGCGCGCGGAGCTGATCGCCCACCTCGACCGGGCGGCGGCGGACCGTCTCAACGCGGTGATGTTCCAGGTACGGCCCACCGCCGACGCCCTGTGGCCCTCGCCGTACGAGCCATGGTCGCAGTACCTCACCGGGACCCAGGGCAGGAACCCCGGCTGGGACCCGCTCGGCACGGCCGTGGCCGAGGCGCACCGGCGGGGCCTGCAACTGCACGCCTGGTTCAACCCGTACCGCATCGCCAACCACAGCGATCCGACGAAGCTGGTCGCCTCCCACCCCGCCCGCACCCACCCGGACTGGGTGGTGACGTACGGCGGAAAGCTCTACTACAACCCCGGCCTGCCCGAGGTCCGCGCCTTCGTCCAGGACGCGATCCTCGACGCGGTGCGCAAGTACCCGGTGGACGCGGTCCACTTCGACGACTACTTCTACCCGTACCCGGTGGCCGGGCAGACCTTCGACGACGACGCGGCCTACGATGCGTACGGCGGCGCCTTCGCGAACCGGGCCGACTGGCGGCGGGACAACATCGACAAGCTGGTCCTGGAGACCGCGGCCCGCATCAAGCGGATCCGGCCCACCGCACAGTTCGGCATCAGCCCCTTCGGGGTGTGGCGCAACGCCGCCACCGACCCGCTCGGCTCGGACACGCGCGCGGGTGTGCAGTCCTACGACGACAACTTCGCGGACACCCGCAAGTGGGTGCGCGAGGGCTGGATCGACTACCTCGTGCCGCAGCTCTACTGGAACATCGGTTTCGCCGCCGCCGACTACGCGAAGCTGGTGCCCTGGTGGGCGAAGCAGGCGCAGGGGAGCAGGACGAAGCTCTACCTGGGCGAGGCCCTCTACAAGGCCGGGGACCCGGCGCAGCCCGCGGCCTGGCAGGACCCCGCGGAACTGTCCCGGCACCTCACGCTCGCGCGCGACCGCAAGCAGGTGCGCGGGCATGTCTTCTTCGCCGCGCGGGAGGTCTCCTCGGACCCGATCGGGGCGATGGCGCGGGTGGTCGCCGACCACTACCAGGGGCCGGCGGTTCCCCCGCGCCGTGTCACCGGCCGGTCTGCTGGAAGCGGTGCCTGATCTCGGTGTCGGGGCCGGGTGAGCACACGCCCTCGTGCCCGTCCTCGAAGCGGACGCGGTACGGGGGGTTGCCCCCGTGACCCAGCACTTCGACGATCTCACCGACCTTGTCCTGCTGTCCGACCACCCTGCCGTGCTGGACAAGCTGGTCGCCCACGGTTGCAAGCATCTGGGGCCTCCTCACCAAGTGCGGGAGCAGCGGTCCGTGGCCCCGATTCTACGGCGCGGGGACGCGGTTGGGACCGGCGCGTGCGCGCCGTTCAGCCCCGCGCCCGCTGGGTGACGGCGATGCACACGAGCACCGCCGCGGCCGTCAGCGGGGCGGCCACCGTCAGGTGCTCGCCGAGCAGCAGCACCGACCACACCAGTGTGAGCAGGGGTTGGGCCAACTGCAACTGGCTGGCCTTGGGGATGCCGATCGCCGCCATGCCCCGGTACCAGACGACCAGGCCGAGGAACTGCGAGCCGACCGCCACCCACAGCAGCCCGGCGACGCTGTGCGCGGTGAGGTGCACCGGTTCGTACGCCAGCGCGAACGCCGCCGCGGGCACGCCGATCGGCAGGCACAGCACCAGCGCCCAGGCGATGACCTGCCAGCCGGGCATGACCCGGGCCAGCCGGCCGCCCTCGGTGTAGCCGGCGGCGCACACCAACAGCGCGGCGAAGAGATACAGGTCGGCGGTGGTCACGGCGCCCCCGCTCTGCTGCACGGTGAAGGCGACCACCGCGGCCGCGCCCGCGAGGGCGGCCGCCCAGAAGGTGCGCGAGGGGCGGGTGCCCATGCGCAGGGCCGACAGCAGTGCCGTCGTCAGGGGGAGCAGACCCACCACGACGGCGGCGTGCGCGGTGGTCGACGTCCGCAGGGCGAGCGTGGTCAGCAGCGGGAAGCCGACGACGACCCCGGCGGCGACGACCGCGAGCCCCGGCCGGTCGCGGCGGCTCGGCATCGGCACCCGCAGCGCCGACAGACAGCCCGCGGCGACGAGGGCCGCGAGGACACTGCGCACGGCGACGAGGGACCAGGGCCCGAAGCCCTCGAGGCCCCACGCCGTGGCGGGGAAGGTGAGTGAGAAGGCGGCGACGCCGAGAGCGGCCTGGAGGGTGCCGAAGCTCTTGGTGGGAGCGGGGACCGCTATCCCGGTCGGTGCGATAGCGCTACTCTGTACTCTCATGCAAGAGCGTAGCAGCGTTACCGAACTGGCAGAACAGCTGCGACGAGAGCTCGACCGCTACTCTCCCGGTGGAAAGCTCCCGTCGAGCCGGGCCCTGGTCGACCGGTTCAGGGTCAGCCCGGTGACCGTCTCGCGTGCCCTCGCCCAGCTCGCCGCCGAGGGGCTGGTGGTCACCCGGCCGGGCGCGGGCGCCTTCCGGGCGGCGGCGCGCACCCGGGCCGCTCGGGCCGGAGACACCTCCTGGCAGGAGGTCGCGCTCAGCGCGGACGGCGCCGCCGACCTCGTACCCCGCTCGGTGGACGCCTCAGGCGTCCTGGCCTCGCTGGCCGCCCCGCCGCCCGGGGTGGTCGAGTTCAACGGCGGCTATCTCCACCCCTGTCTGCAGCCCGAGCGCGCGATGTCCGCGGCTCTGGCCCGCGCCGGCCGCCGCCCCGGCGCCTGGGGCCGACCGCCGACGGAGGGTCTGCCGGAACTGCGCGAGTGGTTCGCGCGGAACATCGGCGGCGCCGTCACGGCCGCGGAGGTGCTGATCACCGCGGGCGGCCAGTCGGCTCTTACGACCGCCTTGCGTGCCCTGGCCCCGCCCGGTGCGCCCGTGCTCGTCGAGTCGCCCACCTATCCGGGCATGCTGGCGATCGCGCGCTCCGCCGGCCTTCGCCCCGTCCCCGTCCCGGTCGACGCGGACGGCGTGAGACCGGCCCTGCTCGCCGACGCCTTCCGGGCGACCGACGCCCGGGTGTTCGTCTGCCAGCCGCTGTTCCAGAACCCGACCGGCGCGGTGCTGGCCCCCGAGCGCCGGGGCGAGGTGCTGCGCATCGCCCGCGAGGCCGGCGCCTTCGTCGTCGAGGACGACTTCGTACGACGGCTCGTGCACGAGGACGCCGGCCCGCTGCCGCGTCCGCTGGCCGCCGACGATCCCGACGGAGTCGTCGTCCATGTCGGCTCCCTGACCAAGGCGACCTCGCCCAGCTTCCGGGTGAGCGCGCTCGCCGCACGCGGCCCGGTGCTGGAGCGGCTCCGCGCAATCCAGATCGTCGACACCTTCTTCGTCCCCCGCCCGCTCCAGGAAGCGGCCCTGGAACTCGTCGGCTCCCCGGCCTGGCCCCGTCATCTGCGCACGATCTCGGCGGAGTTGAAGGCCCGCCGGGACGCCATGACCGCCGCCCTCCGCCTCGACCTGCCCGAACTGGCCCTCCCGAACATCCCGTCGGGCGGCTACCACCTCTGGCTCCGCCTCCCGGACGGCACGGACGAGACCGCCCTGACCGCCGCGGCCCTGCGCGCGGGCGTCGCGATCACCCCCGGCCGCCCGTACTTCAGCGCGGAACCTCCGGCGGCCCACGTCAGGTTGAGCTTCGCGGCGGTGGCCGGGGTGGGGGAGATCGCGGAAGGGGTACGGCGCCTGCGCACGGCCTGTGACGAGGTGCGGCCGGCGAAAAGCGCTCGACTCCCCCTTCCGTGACTGCCAAGGTCACGCCCATGACCGACACCCCGCCTCTCGCCGAGGGCTACGAGATCTCCACCGACCCCGACCGCATCGACGCCGGGCGGGTGCACCACTGGCTGTCGACCGACGCGTACTGGGCGATGGGCCGGCCGCGGGAGAAGCAGGACCGGGCGATCGCCGGGTCGCTCAACTTCGGGGTGTACGCGGTGGAATCGGGGGATCAGGTGGCCTATGCCCGTGTGATCACTGATCTGGCCAGTTTCGCCTGGCTGTGCGACGTGTACGTGGACCGGTCCGTGCGGGGCGAGGGGATCGGTACGGCGTTGGTCGGTGCCGTGCGCGAGCACCTGCGGCCCCACGGCCTCAAACGCATTCTGCTCGCCACCCACGACGCCCAAGGGGTGTACGAGAAGCTGGGGTTCGCGCCGCTCGCCGAGCCGGACCACTGGATGGCGCTCGTCTTCGGGCAGTGAGCCCCGGCGCACCCTGGGTAACTCCCCGGTAACGCCTCTTGACCTGCGCACTTTCGCGGCTCACGATCGCCGCATGCAACTTCGGGTCACGTTCGTCGCCGCCGCGCGCAGCTCCTCGCTGCTCGCCGAGCGGTTCGAGGACGACCGTCCGCTCGACCAGGCCGGCTGGGACGAGGTGCTGGGTGTGGCGCACGATCTGCTGCCGCTCGCGGCGGCCGAGCTGCGGTACTGCTCGCCCACTCCGCGCAGCCGTGCCACCGGCGACGCGCTCGGGTACTCACCTCTGGTCCAACTCGCGCTGCGCGACTGTGACATGGGGCGCTGGCGCGGGTTGACCCTCGGCGAGGCGATGGCCCGCGAGCCGGAGTCCGTGGACGCCTGGCTCGCCGACCCGCGGGCGACCCCGCACGGCGGCGAGTCACTGCTCGACTTCATCACCCGCGTCGGCGGCTGGCTCGACACCCGGCCCGTCGGCGACGGAGGCCGTATCGTCGCCGTCGCCGAACCCGCCGTGATCCGCGCCGCCCTGGTCTACGCGCTGAAGGCCCCGCCCTCGACCTACTGGAACATCGACGTCCGTCCCCTGTCGGCGACCACCGTGACCGGCAGGGCCGGCCGCTGGAACCTCCGCTTCGAGGGCGCCCCGGCCCAGCCTGTGCGGACGTAGCCAGGGGCTGGGCGTGGTGGGCCGCCGACCGTCGTGCGGGTGTCCGTCGAGTCGTCGGCCGCCTCGTGCCGGTGGCAGCCGGTGCTCTCGTGCGGTCAGTGGTCGGGCGTGCCGTCCGCGTGGCCGCCGGTGGGCTCGCGCGTGTAGTGGGTCGTCAGGACCAGGTCCTTCGCCGGGCCGTCGACCCGCCACACCGTGCGCCAGCGGTCCGGGTCCAGGACGCTGAACTCGCCGCGGTAGAGGTCCGCCACGCAGGGGTGGTCGGCGACATGGTGGCCGGTCGTCAGGTCCAGGTGGTGGAAGGGCCGCCCGTCGGAGAAGCGGACGTCGACCGTGCCCGGTGTCCCGCCCGGCAGGAAGCGCAGCGTCCGTTCCGCGGGGCGCGGGACGCCCTGCCAGACGAAGACGCCCGACTCCCGGGACAGCAGTCCGCCGTCCTCCAGTCGGCCGAAAGCCGTCGTACCGGAGAACTCCCCTTCGGCTCCGCTCGCCAGATCCCGCACGGTCCGCTCGGTCCGCCAGTTGCCGGCCAGATACGTCAGCGCATCCGCCACTGGCCAGAACTCGCCCATCCGTCCCTCACTTCCGACACTTTCGGTCCCGCGCGACCCGTTGACGCTCCCCGGCCCCCTCCCTATCTTGCCGTTCGAAGTGCTGATCATCGTTTCGTATTTCGAACGTCACCTTCGACAGAGAGCCGCGGAGTATTCATGTCACGCACCCGCTGGAGACTCGGTCTCGGCGCCACCGCCTTCCTGGTGGCCGCCGGTCTGGTCCCCGCCCCCGCCCATGCCGAGGACGTCACCGACTACGCGATCACCGTCGACCCGGCCGCCCGGGGCGCGAAGATCGACGACACGATGTACGGCGTCTTCTTCGAAGACATCAACCGGGCCGCCGACGGCGGTCTGTACGCCGAGCTCGTGCAGAACCGGTCCTTCGAGTACTCCACCGCCGACAACTCCTCGTACACCCCGCTGACCTCGTGGACGGTCTCCGGCGCCGGCCAGGTGCTGAACGACGCCGGACGGCTGGGCGAGCGCAACCGCAACTACCTCTCCCTGGGCGCCGGTTCGTCGGTCACCAACGCCGGATACAACACCGGCATCCACGTGGACGAGGGCAAGAGGTACGACTTCTCGGTGTGGGCCCGCGCGGACGCCGGCACGACTCTCACGGTCTCGCTGCAGGACGCCGAAGGGACGCTCGCCACCGCCCGCAAGGTGACCGTGCCGAAGAGCGGCTGGGCCCAGTACAAGGCCACCTTCACCGCGACCCGGACCAGCTCCGACGGCCGCCTCACCGTGGCCTCCTCCGCCGCGACCGCCCTCGACATGGTGTCCCTCTTCCCGCGCGACACCTACCGCGGGGAACCCAACGGGCTGCGCAAGGACCTCGCCGAGAAGATCGCCGCCCTGCGGCCGGGGTTCGTGCGCTTCCCCGGCGGCTGTCTGGTGAACACGGGGTCCATGGAGGACTACAGCGCGGCCTCCGCCTGGCAGCGCAAGCGCTCGTACCAGTGGAAGGACACCGTCGGCCCGGTCGAGCAGCGCGCGACCAACGCCAACGTCTGGGGCTACAACCAGAGTTACGGCCTCGGCTACTACGAGTACTTCCGCCTCTCCGAGGACATCGGCGCCATGCCGCTGCCCGTGGTCCCCGCCCTGGTCACCGGCTGCGGCCAGAACAAGGCCGTCGTCGACGAGGCACTGCTCAAGCGGCACATCCAGGACACCCTCGACCTCATCGAGTTCGCCAACGGCCCGGCGAGCTCCACATGGGGCAAGGTGCGGGCGAAGATGGGCCACGCCAAGCCCTTCCACCTCACCCACATCGAGGTCGGCAACGAGGAGAACCTGCCGAACGAGTTCTTCGCCCGGTTCAAGGAGTTCCGCGCCGCCATCCAGGCGAAGTACCCGGACATCCAGGTCATCTCCAACTCCGGCCCGGACGACTCGGGTACGACCTTCGACACGGCCTGGCAGCTCAACAAGGACGCCAAGGTCGACATGGTCGACGAGCACTACTACAACAGCCCGCAGTGGTTCCTGCAGAACAACGACCGCTACGACTCCTACGACCGCAGCGGCCCGAAGGTCTTCCTCGGCGAGTACGCCTCCCAGGGCAACACCTTCAAGAACGGCCTCACCGAGGCGGCGTTCATGACCGGCCTGGAGCGCAACGCCGATGTGGTCAAACTCGCCTCCTACGCCCCGCTGTTCGCCAACGAGGACTACGTCCAGTGGCGCCCGGACCTGATCTGGTTCAACAACCACGCCTCCTGGAACTCCGCCAACTACGAGGTCCAGAAGCTGTTCATGACCAACGTCGGCGACCGCGTGGTGCCCTCGACGGCCACCGGCACGCCCGCACTGCTCGCCCCGATCACCGGAGCCGTGGGCCTTTCGACGTGGGCGACGACGGCGGCGTACGACGATGTGAAGGTCACCGGCGTGGACGGGACCACCCTGCTCGCCGACGACTTCAGCGGTGACGCCTCCCAGTGGACCCGCACCGGTGGCGGCAGCTGGAGCGTCCAGGACGGGCAGTACGTGCAGACGGACGTGACCGCCGAGAACACCATGGTCTCGGCGGGTGACCCGTCCTGGCACGACTACGACCTGAAGGCGAAGGCCACCAAGAAGGCCGGCAAGGAGGGCTTCCTCGTCGCCTTCGGCGTCAAGGACACCGGCAACTACTACTGGTGGAACATCGGCGGCTGGAACAACACCCAGTCCGCCGTCGAACAGGCCGTGGACGGCGGCAAGTCGACGCTCATCTCCAAGGCCGGATCGGTCGAGACCGGCCGTACCTACGACATCGACGTCAAGGTGCGCGGCCGTCAGGTGACCCTCTACCTCGACGGACAGGAGTGGGGCAGCTTCAGCGACGACAAGCCGGCCGAGCCGTTCCGCCAGGTGGTCACCAAGGACCAGAAGACCGGTGACCTGATCGTCAAGGTGGTCAACGCCCAGAACTCGGCCGCCCGTACGGCCGTCGACCTGGGCGGCGCCAAGGTCGCCTCCCGGGCCCGGGTGACCACCCTGGCGGCCGCCCCCGACGCCGTGAACAGTGAGACGTCGACGACGGTCGCCCCGATGAGGTCCACCTTCGACGGGGTCGCCCGGAAGTTCACGTACACCTTCCCGGCGAACTCGATCACCTTCCTGAGGATCAGGCAGAGGTAGCCGACGGGTCGGCGGGCTGCTGTCCGACGGGCAGCAGCCCCCGCTCGCCGAACACCTTCTTCGCCACGGCCGTGGCGTTGAGGGCCCTGGGGAACCCGCAGTAGCCGGCCGACTGCAGCAGTGCCTCGACGATCTGCTCGGGGGTGAGGCCCACGTTGAGGGCCGTGTTGATGTGCACCTCCAGCTGCGTCTCAGAGCCGCCGAGCGCGGTGAGCATGCCCAGCGTGACCAACTGGCGGTCGCGCGGCTCCAGTTGGGGTCGTGAGTAGATCTCGCCGAACCCCCAGGCGATGACCTGGTGGCCCATCTCCGGGCTGATGTCGGCGAGCGAGTCGACGACCAGCTGCCCTACCTCGGGGTTGACGCTCCCCAGCACCTCAAGACCTCGCGCGAAACGCTCCTCGCGGGTGGTGCTCTCGCTCATGTCGGCTCCCTCCGCCCGTACGTCCCCCTCGGCCGCCGTTGGCTTCCGGGTCGTACGGAGTTCACTTCACCGCCATCGGCGGCCGGACAACCAACCGTATTCACCCCCGGTCTAAATCGGTGCAGCGACAACGCACGGGGTGAACGCCCCGGACGGGGGCTTGAATTGACCAGCAAACAGGGCGTGCGACCGACCATCCCGCCCGAACCCAGGACCGCGGACGACCACATAGGGGAGCGGCCGCCGCCCGGACCTGGGCAGGCCGCTCTGCTGGCGGTGGCGATCACCGTCGTCGTGCTCTGCGCGGCCGACGCCGTCGCCCGCAGCTATCCGTTCGGACCGCGTACCCGCAACGTCAACGACCTGGGAAACCAGTACGTGCCGTTCCACACGCACCTGTGGGACCTGCTGCACGGGCGGAGCACCGGCGGGCTCCTCGTCAACTGGCAGTCGGGATTCGGCACCAGCTTCCTGCCCGACCTCGGCACCTACCTCACCAGCCCGTTCGCCCTGCTCGTGGCGGTGTTCCCGAGGGACGAGATCGACCTCGCGGTGTACGTCATCACCGTGCTGAAGATCGCGTGCGCCGGTGCCGCCATGGCCTGGCTGCTGCTGAGACTGCGTCCCGGGCGCTGGTGGGCGGCAGGTCTGCTGGGCGCGTCCTACGCCCTGTGCGGATGGACCGTGGCGACCGCCTCGTACAACCTCATGTGGCTCGACGGGCTGATCGCCCTGCCGCTGCTGTGTCTGGTCGGGGAGTGGATCCTGAGCGGCAGGCGCCCGCTCGTCGGGGTGCTGGTCGTGACGGCCGTCTGGATCGCCAACTTCTACACGGCGTACATGGCCACCCTCGCCGCCGCTCTCGTGTTCCTGCTGCGGCTGTGGCTGGCCGACCTGCCCCGCCGCCGCAGGCTCACCGCCGCGGGCCGGGCCGCCCTGACCTTCGCGCTCGGCATGGGCCTGGCCGCGCCCCTGGTGACGGTCGTGTACTTCGGCAGCGCGCACGCCTCAGAGGGCCGGTTCACCCGGTTCGCTCCGGTGGGCGCGCAGGACCTGCTGGCCCGGCTGCTGCCGACGACGTACAGCTTCGGCTCCCCGGCCCTCTTCGTCGGCACCACGGCCCTGCTGCTCGCCCTCGCCCTGCCCTTCCACCGTGCGGCACCCCGCCGCGTGCGCGCGGGGTGGACCCTGCTGGTGCTCGTCGTGACCCTGTCCATGCAGTGGGGTCCGACCCATCTGCTCTGGCACGCCTTCGCCGAACCGCAGGGCAGTTCGTACCGCCAGACCTTCGTGGTGTGCGCGCTGCTGGTGATCGCCGCCTGGCACACGCTCTCCTACGGGCCCCTCGACCGGCGGGCCCTGGGCGCGGCGGCCGGACTGCTCGCGCTGATCGCGGTGGTGGCGAGCGGCAGTCAGCTGGTCCGTTCCTTCGCCTGGCCGGTGTTCCTGATGGCGGCCCTGGGCGCGCTGCTCGGCCTGATCCTGCTCGGCCGCGAGCGACCCGTGCTGCGCATGGCCCCGGTGGCGCTCGCCGCCGTACTGCTCGTCGGGGCGCAGCTGGGCGAGGCCACCGCCACCGACGCCGTGGCCACCCGGATGCGGTTCGGGCACATGGACGACTACGCCCCCTGGGGCACCCGGCAGCAGGACCAGGCCGACGCCGTCGAGCAGGCCGACGGCTGGCCCCGCTACCGCACCGACCCGGGCCGGGAACAGACCGTCGGCAACGACCCGCTGGAGGTCGGCGGGCAGGGCGCGCAGTACTACAGCAGCCACACCTCCGCCGTGCTCAGCAGCACGCTCACCGCCCTCGGCGGCGGCTGGACCTCCGGCGGCCGCAGCCTCCAGAGCCTGGACAACGCCGTGACGGACGTCCTCTTCTCCGTCGGCGCCCGGGTGCACTCCCCGCCGGACCCGCATCAGAACTGGTTCCCGCAGGACGGCACCGGGGAGACCGTGACCCGCGAGGACGTCCCGCCCCTGGTGACGGTAAGGCCGTCCGCCGCGACCGGTGCCTTCGGGCCGTCGCCGTACCGCAACCAGGAGCTGCTGCTGGGCGCCCGCGTCTACACCCTGCCCCGCATCACCGTCCTCAACGGCGCCGGGAAGCGGCCGGTCCGCAGCGCCGACGAACGGCACGGGGTGCGCATAGGCGCCAGGGCGACGATCACCGCGCGGTGCCGGGCGGGCAGCGAGGTGTACCTCTGGGCGCCGTACTTCGCGGGCACCGCGCGGCTGGCCGGGCCCTCCGCGCACGGCCTGACCGGACGGTTCCGGGCAGACTGGCGGCCCCTCACCAAGATCGCCGCCATGCAGCGCCTCGGCACGGTCCCGGACTCCGGGCGGCTCACGATCGAGCTGACCGCGAACCGGCTGGGCGTCGTGCCGGACCAGGCGGTCGGCTGCCTGGACACCGGCCGCCTGCACACCGTCGTACGACAGCTCAAGGCCACCGGCGCCACCAAGGTGACCGTCTCCGGCTCCGGCGGCACGATCAGGGCCCAGCTCCCGGCGGGCAGCAAGGGCGTCGCCGTCGTGGCCGCGCCCCGGATCGCCGGCTGGCGCTGCGCCGCAGGTGACGCGGCCGCCGTACCCGCGAAGCAGTACCACGGGCTGATCGCCGTGCCGCTCGACGGCACCTCGACGAGTGTGACCTGCAGCTTCCGTCCGCCCGGTCTGCGGCTGGGGACGGCGGTCGGGGGCGGTGCGCTCCTCGCTCTCGCCGGGCTCGGGGTGTTCGCAGCTCTGCGTCGGTCCGACCGAGCGTTTCAGGCGGCGAAACCGGGGCGTTCCCGGCGGTAGGGGTCACGGGACCGTCCGGACCATGGCAGCGGACCAGGCACCGTGAGATCGTCCGCAGGTGACCAACGCTGCTGGTGGGGAAAGAACTTCGGGACGGCCGGACGACCGCGCCGCGTCCGGCCTGCGCTTCGCGACGGAACTCGTCGCGTGGGTGGCCACCCCCTGGGCCCTGGCCGGCCATTCATGGCTGCTCGCCGCCCTGTCCGTGGTGGCCCTGATCGGCCTTCCGACCCTCTTCTCCACTCCGGGGGACAAGGCCAACGTGATCATCGCGGTGCCGGGCCGGATCACGATCCTGCTGGTGCTGCTCCAGCTTGCCGCGGCCGTGGTCTCCTCCTGGCTGGCCTGGCCCGCCTGGGCGGCCGTCTCGGTGACCCTGCTGGCCGCCGCCACCCTCGTCACGGAGCGCCGGCGCTGGCGCCGGCTGATCATCCGCGATCGATCCGCCCGATGAGGCGCTCCCCCGTCAATTGAAGGGCATTGCCGTGCCCTTCACAGACTGCATCTCCCGGCGGCGAGTGCCGTGATCGCGCACTCCGCGGCGTGCTGTGCCGCGAGCGCGGAGGGGAAGGGCCCGCAGCCGTGGGAGGCACGGCCGACCGGTCCGTTCGTGATCCGCCACTGCCAGGCGGTGCTCGCGGCAGGGGCCGAAGGGTGGTGCCAGACGGGCTGTGCGGCGGAGGGTGCGTTCTCCGCCTGCTGGACGACCACGTCGTGGACCACTCCGCCGATCAGGGCCGAGGCGCGCCCTGCGTCGTCGTGGGTGGTCCAGTGGAGGGGAGTCGGGGTGGACTCCGACACTTCCAGGAGGACGTCGGTGAGGTCGGCCAGAGTCCGGTACAGCGCGGCACGAACCGCGTCGGTGTGCTGACGGCCCCACCGGCATGGGGTCCGTTCGGCGAGTTCGTCCACGATGGCCTGCGCGGCGAGTTCGTCGAGAGGGTCGGGCTGTGCGAGGCGTTCCCGCGCCAGGGTCGCGGTGGCGCCCCATGCGAGGTCGTCGCGGGTCATGCCGGTGTCGCGGGCCAGCGTCCAGAGGTCCGCCGGCCCCAGGTCGTCGACCGTGTGCTGGATGCATCGGGCGCCCGCGTCGGCCGCGGGCGGTACGTCGGCGTTCAGGAGGCCGGCGCGTACCTCGGTGGCCGCTGTCACGTCGCCCGGTTGCAGCGCGCCCGGCGGCAGCGCGGCCGCTGTGCGGAGCACGCGCTCGTGGACGCGCCGTGCCGCATGAGCGCCTGGGGGCGGCGAGGGGCTTCCTGACAGCGAGCACAGGGCGTCCAGCAGGTCCGTCGGCACAACTTTCAAGTTGATGCACGCCTTCGACAGACGGCCGTCCATCCTGACCTCCCCCTTTCCGCTCTCCGGGATGGCGGGCTGGTCCGGCGCGGTTCCCCTTGAACCGCGCCGGACCAGCCTCGTTCTGTGGCTGTGTCAGTCGTCCAGCACGGCCAGGGCGTCGATCTCCACGAGGAGTCCCGGCGGGAGCTGCATGTAGACGGTGGTGCGGGCGGGGAAGGGCTCGCCGACGGCCGCGGCATACGCCTCGTTGAGCTCGGGCAGGTGGGCGGGGTCGGTGAGGTAGACGCGGAGCATGACGACGTCCTCCAGGCCCGCGCCGGCCGCCTTGAGCACGGCGGTGACATTGCGCAGGACCTGTGCGGTCTGCTCGGCGACGGTGGTGCCGACGACCGCGCCGGTGTCGGGGTCGAAGGGGAGCTGTCCGGAGACCTGCAGGACGGGGCCCTTGCGGATGCCCTGGGACAGCGGGGCCGGGAGAGCGGGGGCGTTCTCGGTGGTGATGACGGTTCTGGTCATGGTGTTCCTTGAAGCGGTGGTGATCACTGAAGGGGGTGGGAGGCAGACACCTACGGCGTTAGCTCCAGGCCTGGCGCTCCCGGCTGCGGGGGTCGTCGATCTGGGTCCACTCGGCGTCGATGTGCATCGTGGCCCTGCGCTCGGTGTCGTAGGGGTCCCAGCCGGGGTCGCCGGTGGAGGCGAACCGGATCCAGGTCTCGTGCACGCGGTCCGCGAGATCCGCGGGGGGCTTGTCGGGGCCGAGCAGGGCGCCGGGGCCGATCAGCTCGGGCCGGTCCGCGAGGTCGAAGACGAAGGGCAGCTCGACCGCGTGGGTGGCGCCGAGCTCTCCGTCCAGGGCCCGGGAGCGCCAGGCGAACTCGTACGCGTAGGTGGCGGACTCCGGATGGGCGGCATGGGCGCCGGCCAGAGCGCGACTGCCCGCGCCGAACAGGGCGTCGGCCATGATGGCGGACCGCAGTTCCGCGTAGGAGGCCTCGGGGCGGGACTTGCGGTAGGTCTCGACGAGCCGCGCCGGATCCGGGTGCGAGCGCGCCGCCGCCTCGTCGACGTCGGCTGCGGTCGAGGTGGCGTACTTGCCCACCGGCACCAGGTAGAGGTTGCCCTCCTCGGTGTTGGTGCCGACGAGCAGGTCGACGTCGGCGGCGAGGCCGGCGGCGACGGATGCGGCGGGCTGAGTGTCGAGGACGAGGCTGAAGGGGCTGAGGCCGATCAGCGGGTCGCCGTGGGTCTCGGTCCGCAGGTCGATGCCCGCGAGCTGGGAGGCGGCCTCGACCAGGCGCTCGTCGGAGATGTCCGCGAAGGCGTCGACGTGGGGTTCGATGCTCAGGGCCGCGGCGGCCGCGGCGGTGACGCGGGCGGCCTGCTCAGTGCTGAACGCGCCCAGGCCGCTGCCGCTCTGCACGATCGCCCTGCGGAACAGACCCGTGGCCTCCGCGGTGGCGAGGACGCCGCCCACGATGGTCGCCCCGGCCGACTGGCCGAAGAGCGTGACGTTGTCCGGGTCACCGCCGAACCCGGCGATGTTCTCCCGCACCCAGCGCAGCGCGGCGACGACGTCGAGCAGACCGCGGTTGGCGGGGGCCCCGGGCAGGTCCAGGAACCCGGCGATGCCGAGCCGGTAGTTGAGCGTGACGAGGACGACGCCGTCGCGGGCGAAGGCGGAACCGTCGTACATCGCGGACCGCGTCGATCCGGCGACGAATCCGCCGCCGTGCACGAACACCATGACCGGCAGGTCGCTCTGCGCGACGGCGGGCGTCCACACGTTGACGGTGAGGTAGTCCTCGCCCCGGCTCCAGCCGGTGCCGAAGTAGGGGGCCATGTCGATGCTGCCGAGCTTGCGCTCGGACTGCGGGGCGTTGGGTCCGGGGACCGTGGCGTCCCGTACGCCGTCCCACGGCTCATGCGGCTCGGGCGGCGCGAAGCGGCCGGCGCCCAGGGGCGGGGCGGCATAGGGGATGTTCAGGAAGGCGGCGGTGCCGTCCTCCTGGCGCAGACCGCGCACGGCTCCCTGCGCGGTGGTCACGACGGGTTCGGGGTGGTGGTTCATCTCTGGTGCCTCTCCGCGGGCTTCAGCCCTGCTCGGTGTACGGGGTGAAGGGCGCCCAGCCCTTGATGGCGAAGGTGCTTCCCTCGCGTACGACTTCGGTGGCGCCGTGCCCGCCCAGGTGCGCGGGGATCACGAGCGCGTTGTTGTCGGCGGCCCAGCCCAGCACCTTGCGGCGGGTGGCGCGGGCGCCGGCGGGGTCCTCGCAGAAGCAGCTGTTGGCGTCGGGCTCCAGGATCTGCACCGGGCTGTGCAGCATGTCGCCGACGAACACCGCGCGGTCCGCGCCGGAGGTGAGAGTCAGCACGGAGGAGCCGGGCGTGTGGCCGGGAGCCGTGTCCAGGCGCAGGTTCGCGTCGATCTGGTGGCTGTTCTCCCACAGCTGCGTCAGGCCGGCCTGGTGGACCGGGGCCACGCTGTCCTCGAAGACGTTCTGGTTGCCGCGGCCGAGCAGCGGCTGGTGGCCGTTCTCGGGGTTCCAGAAGTCGAAGTCGTCCTTCGGCATCAGGTAGGTGGCGTTGGGGAAGGTGGGCACCCAGCTCCGGCCGTCCAGGTAGGTGTTCCAGCCGACGTGATCGATGTGGAGATGGGTGTTGATCACGATGTCCACGTCCTCCGGTTGGACACCGGCCCGGGCGAGGTTGGCCAGGAAGTCCGTTTCGCGGTGGCTCCAGACCGGGGCGTAGGGACGCTCCTTGTGGTTGCCCACGCCGGTGTCGACCAGGATCGTCCTGCCCTCGCTGCGCAGCAGCCAGGTCTGGATCGCGGAATTGACGATGTTGGTCTCGGAATCCAGGAAATGCGGGGCCAGCCAGTCGGTGCCGCTCTCCCAGACTTCCTTCGAGCTTTCCGGGAAGAAGGCGTCGGGCGTCATTTCGACGGAACCGTAGTATTCCCATACGCGGGTGATGGAGACATTGCCGAGGGTGATCTGTTCCATGGGATTTCCTTGGAATTCGGGGGATTTACTCAACCGTACGAGCGGCCCCGGTGGGCACGGTATCCGTCACGTGACTGCACCTGTGTGCACAGCTCTGAGGAAGGGTCTTTCCCTAGCCACTTCCGGGCAGCTCGTGACCGCAGAGCGGTCGCCATGTGCCCGTTGAAGAGGCTTCTGCCGGGGTGCCGGCCAGCGGTCACCGCCTTCTCACCGTTTTCACCTTGGCTTTGGGCGACGAGGCCGAGCGGATGTGCACATTCACCGGGGACATCAGGGACAAGGGTCTACGGCCTGGAACAGCTCGGCACCGACGACTACCTCGCCAAACCCTTCGACTTCGCCGAACTCGTCGCCCGGGTCGGAGCGTTGAGCCGCCGCACCCCGAACCGCCACCGGTCGTCCTGAGTTGGGCGGCATCGTCCTGGACCGTGCCAGGCACGAGGTCAGGGTTGACGGCACGAAGACCCGCCCGAGACAGGGCGGCGGACTCACCGTCACGGTCACGGTCGCCGGCGCCTGACCGCCACTTGGTCCATCCGGCTAGGCGCGTTCGCACCGGTCGGTGAGGACGGCGCAGCTTACTGCGGCAGCCTGGGCCGGGCCGTGCGGCAACGGGATGTCCACTCTCTCGGAGGGGACCACGGTGGTGCGGTCGGGGTCCGAGGCGAGTGGGTCCAAGGCTCGTACGAGCGCGGTCAGGGCCGTGTCGAGGCGATCGATGTGCAGCAGCAGGCGGTGCTCCGGCGACGGCCAGTTGCGGCTCACGCGTTGCTCCTCCGAAAGCCGGGACAGCGCCCTGACAGCCGTGGGGCGTGCCATGTGGGAGGCGGCGCCCGGTCCATGACCGGCAACGCGGATCAGGTGGGTCACGGTCTGGTGCGCGCGTTCGGCCGCGGCGGTGAGGCCGGTGGCGCACTCCGGGACGTGGCCCGCCGGCAGACGTTCGGCCGTGGCGGCCAGGCTCCGTGCGTGGTACGCGCCGGCTTCAAGGAGTTCCAGCAGGTGGCGGACGTGGTGACGGCGGCGGCGCTGCGGAGTGAGCGGATGGGTGAGGGGCAGGCAGGCCTTGCGGAAGGATTCCAGTGCCTGGTCGAGGTCGTGTGCCGCGCGGACCCAGCTCGTCGGGGCTTCCGTGTTCGTGCTTCCTGCCGCGACGGTCCGAAGGAGGCGGTCGAGGACGCGCAGGAAGCCGACCAGTTCCTCGTCACTGGCCCGGCGGACCGTGGTGGGAAGCACGAGGACGGCCGCAAGGACCCCGCAGGACACTCCCAGCGCGGTCTCCTGGACACGCAGGAGCAGCATGTGCGTCGAGAAGGTGTCCATCAGCGCGAGCAGCATGCCGAGCGTGCCGGTGATGAAGAACGTCACGGCCCAGTAGGCGTGCGACGGGGTGTAGAACATCCCGAACATGCACAGCAGGAGCAGGACCAGGAGGACGGGGCCGTCTCCGCCGACCAGGGCGGCAAGGCCGTAGCCGAACACCACGCCGAGGACCGTGCCCGCCAGCCGCCTCAGGCTCTGCAGCAGTACCTCGCCGGTGCTCTCGTTCTTGATGAACACGACCCATGCGGCCGCGACGGCCCAGTACCACAGGTGCGGCGACAGGAGATGGCCGCCCGCGATGGCGAGGGCCGAGGCAGCCGTCACCTGAAACGCCTGGCGGGTGGCTCCCCGCTTCAGGCTTTCGGTGTCCGTGTCCCTGTCCCTGCGGGGCAGCGTCCAGGAGGTGGGTGAGGCGTGCTTGCGTGGAGGTCTCCGGCGTCCTGCCGGGCGGTCGCGTGGGCCGAGAACCCGTAGGGCTTCGGCGAGTTCGTCGACCGCGGGGAAGCAGTCCAGCACGAGTGCGGAGCCGGTCGGCCGGTTCGCCGGGCCGCCTTCGTACCCCTGTGCGCACCGCTCGGCTGCGCAAGCGGTTCCCACGATGGGCTGGTGCCGGAGAGTCCGGATCCGCTGGGCGAGCCGCTGTCGCGCCGTCCGTTCCGCCGGATCGTTGCGTGCCGCCGGCGTGCGCATCGCGCGGACCGCCAGTACGGTCAGGCGCTGCGCGGCCACCTCCACCCGGCTGAGGTGCGGCAGCAGGGCCTCGGTGTCCTCGTCGGCGGCGTGTTCGTCGAGAAAGTCCTCGATCAGCAGTACAGACGCGTGCAGTGTGTCGAGGCGGTCCTGCAGCGATCGGCTCCGGGTGTCGATGTCCTGTCCGGTGGCGACCATCGCGGCCGTGTCCCGCAGGACGTCGTGCAGACGCACGTCGAATGTGTGCCGCAGCCGCCTCAGGGCTTCGGACGCCGTGATGGGGCCGACGCAGTACCAGACGGCCGTGACGGCCGCGAACGCCACGAGTACCGATGCCCCGAGCTGCGGAAGGCGGTCTGCCCGGGCCTGGGTGAACTGAGACAGCAGGAAGGCCATGAAAGCGAAGATCCCCAGGCCCAGCCCGCGCGGGCCGAACCGGCGGGCTCGAACGGCGAGGTGGATCACCACCAGGAACACCAGCTCGGCTGCTGTCGGGTACGGCGTCAGCGCGGCTCCGGCGGACAGCGACGCGAGGGAGAGCGGAACGCCGAGTGCGAGAGTGATGAGCTGGTTGCGCGGGCGCAGGTCGCTGATGGCCAGTGAAGTCGTCATCGCGGTGAAGCCGCCGACCACCAGCGCCGTCTCCGGCGCTCGCAGCGCTGTCAGCACGGCAAGGGTCGCTGTGGTGCCGAGTACGGCGCGCATCGCGGAGGTCAGACGCATGAGCCCGGGGTCGAAGGCGGCGAAGCGGTCCCACAGCGATGTCGTTGTCCTTGCCACCATGGGGATCTCCGGAGGTCCTTTCGCGTGTGCACGGCCGTGCCGAAGCCTTCGGGTTCTGGCCGGCCACCGCCCGCGTGACCAGTCTCGGCATGCGGGGTTCCGTCCGGTATGCGTCAGGTGACTGCTTCCGGTGGTTCTGCAGCACGTGGGCGTCCATTGCCGGCGTCGGCGACCGTGCAGCGCTTACAGGCCTGCACCCGTCGACGATGGCTCACGGGTCCAAGGGGGTACGCAGTGCACGGACTTGGGGCGGACAGCCGCCAGGCGCCCGGAAGGTCACGCGACATTCGACGCTCGCTTCACGATTCTGTGGCCGGACGAAAAGCCGGGGGTATGCGTCACGTGGCTGCATCGGTGCTGGTCGGCCGAGAGTGGGGCGTTTGCGCCTGCCGACTGTTTGTCCCGCCGCGGCGATGCTGAGACCGGCCGACGGCGCGGAGACGTACGGCTCGAGGCGTGCGGAGGTCTGCAGGCGCCTCGCCACGATGTCCGCGCGGCGCGCAACTCCGCGGTCGAAACCAGGCGGCCTCGGGGAGAACCCCACCGCGTGCTTCTGACCGGCTACGAGGCCGCTCCCGTAGGCGCTGCCGCGGTTCTGCCACGCTACTATCTGGGCTATCTCAATTCCTGGAGCATCCGTGGAAAACGATGGAAAGGCTCGTGGCGACCAGCGCTCGACGCGGAATTCCGGTCCGGCACTGGTCGGCCGGGAAACCGAGACCGCAGAAATAGTCCGGCGGGTCGGCGCCGATCGGTCGCACAGCGATGTATTGATCCTCACGGGTGACCCCGGCGCCGGAAAGAGCACACTCATCGGCATCGCGGCCGACAGCGCACGGAGTGCGGGTGGCCGGGTGCTGCGAGCCGTGGGCAGCGAATCCGAGGCCCACCTTGGATTCGCGGGTCTTCATCAGCTGCTGCGCCCGGTACTCGGTGAGACCGAGGGTCTGCCGTCGCGGCAGCGCGCCGCGCTCCGCGCGGTCCTGGGGCTCGAGGAGTGCGCGGAGACTCCCGACGCGATGGTCGTGGGTCTGGCGGTTCTTACCTTGTTGTCGGACCTGGCGGACACCGCCCCGCTGCTGGTGGTGGTCGACGACGCGCACTGGATCGACCGAGGATCCCTGGACGCTCTCTCCTTCGTGGCGCGGCGCATGGACAGCGAGCCCGTCACGCTGCTGCTCGGAGTCCGCACCGCGGCCACGCTGCCGGGTTTCGACAAGGGGTACGAGCGCCTCGAACTCGGCCCGCTGGACAGTGCGGCGGCGAACCGGCTGCTCGACCGGCAGCCCACGCCGCCCACCGGCCGAACTCGGGTGCGGATCCTCGAGGAAGCGGCAGGCAACCCGCTGGCCCTGGTGGAACTCGCCCACGCCACCGCGGTCCGCAACCCCGAGGGCAGCAGTGTGGAAGGCCCGCTGCCGGTCACCGACCGACTGGAGCGGATCTTCGCAGGGCACGCGGCCAACCTGCCGGAACCGACCCGCCGCGTCCTGCTGCTGCTCGCGGCCGCCGACGCGGCGGACGCGCAGGCAGCCGCCATGGGGCTGGCCGAGGCGGACGACAAGGCATGGGACCCCGCGGACCGGGCCGGTCTCGTACGCCAGGACGGAACAGCGATCGTTTTCCGCCACCCGCTCGTCCGCTCCGCCGTCTACCATGCCGCGACTTTCGAGGAACGCCGCCAAGCGCACCTGGCTCTCGCGGAACTGCTGCGCGAGGAGCCCGACCGCCGCGCTTGGCATCTGGCCGCCGCGACCGTACGCCCCGACCAGGACGTATCGGCCGCCTTGCAGCAGACGGCCGACCGGGCCCGGCGCCGGGGCGGCTTCGCGGCCGCCGCCGCGGCCCAGGAGCGCGCCGCGGAACTCAGCCCGCACCGCGAGGACCGGGCGCGGCTGCTGGCCGAAGCCGCTGCCAGCGCCGTCTTCACCGGTCAGCTCGGCTGGGTGGAGCACCTGGCCGCCGCAGTCCGCGAGTGCACCGACGACCCGGCACTGCTGGGCAAAGCCGCGCTGGCCACCGGCCGGCTCATGTCTCTTGGCCCCCGTCACACAGCAGCCTTCGCGCTGCTCATGCGCGTCGCCGACGAGGCGGCGAACGCCCGGTCACCCCTCGTACTCGACGCACTGGCCGCAGCAGCGGTGGTCCGCTACTACTCGGGCGCGGAGTCCCAGCAGCGACAGATCCAGAGCCTGCTCTCCGGCATGCCCGACGATGCCGCCGGAGCGGCGCTGCACGCATGGGTCATGGCCGTCTCCGACCCCGGCGGCGCGGGAGCGTCCCTCGCGCCGGTGCTGCCCGAGCTCATCGCCGAGGCCAAGAGTGACGCCCAGCGCCTGACCGCGCTGGCCATCGTCGCCTGGCTGCTCGACCAGACCGCCCTCGCCGCCAGGACCTTCGACGAGGCGTTCGGCCAGTGGCAGGCCCACGGCCCGCTCCCGGACGGACTGGGATGCGCGGTCGGCTGGACCCGCCTGGAGCAGGGCAGATGGGTCGAGGCCCGCTCGGTGGCCGCCGACATCGCAGCCATGGCATCGGCCGCCGGACTCGACCACGCCGAGGCGTGTGCTCAGGCACTCGACGCCACGGTGGTCGCCCTGCTCGGCGACCCGGCCGCCGCACGCCGACACGCCGAGCGAGCCCTGTCTCTCGTCGACCCGCTGGAGAGCCGCTCCGTCGCGGTCTTCGCCCGCCGGGCCCTGGGCATGGCGGCCGTGGCCGAGGGCGACTACGACATCGCATACACACAGTTCCGCTCCGCGTTCACCGACGACGGCGATCCGGTGCACTACCACGTCTCCTACACCGTCCTGGCCGAACTCGCGGCTGCGGCCGTCCGCCGAGGACGGCAGGAGGACGCCGCACAGCTACTGGAACGCTCGGCACGGCACCTCGGTACGGGCATGTCCGCCCGGGTGGCCACGCTGATCGACCGCGGCCGCGCCCTGCTGGCGGATCCCGAACACGCGGAGCCGTTCTTCCAGGCCGCGCTCGCACAGCCCGCGGGTGAGCAGTGGCCGTTCGAACGGGCGCAGACCCGGCTCGACTACGGGGAATGGCTCCGGCGCCGGCGCCGTATCGCCGAGGCCCGGCCCATGCTGAGCGCCGCCCTGGAAACCTTCCAGCGCCTCGGCGCGCGGCCGTGGGTAGAGCGGGCACAGGCAGAACTGCGCGCCGCCGGCATCGAGGCCACCGACGTCGTGCCCAGTGCCTTCACCGAACTCAGCCCCCAGCAGCAGCAGATCGTCGTCCTGGCCGCCCGCGGCCTGACGAACCGCGAGATCGGTGAAAAGCTGTTCCTCTCACCGCGCACGGTCGGCTCCCACCTCTACCGGGTCTTCCCCAAGCTGGGCATCACCGCACGCTCGCAACTCCGCGACGTACTCGAAGGCACCCTGTCGGACACCGGCGTCCAGAGCTGACAGCCGAATCCGCCGCGGATCCACGCTGACGCGCGTGCCGCCTGCCGGGCGTCTCCCGACACGGCGACGGCCGGCGCCGTACAGTCGACTGACAGATACCGCGACCGGATCCCGCGTGACAGATTCATGGAGCGCGACGACGAGAGACCGCACACTCGTCGAATCGCACAAGGGATTCACCCGGGCGCCCCACCCCTGCGCCCGTGCCCTTGGGGGGCGTGGGAGCCGTCCAGCCCTGGCCTGCCTTTCACGCCCCCGGACCTGCACCGCGACCGTGTCGAGAACGCCCGCCACCGGCCCTCTGGGGCAGGCGGATCCGTCGGTTGCTGACCGCTTGGACTCGTTGTGGCTGCTCACCGGTGGGCTGTTCGCGCAGCACCTCGACGGCGGGAGTGACTATGCACGCGGTTGCATAAACGTGCAGCGAAACGTATAGTCATGCCATCCAGGAGGAGGATGACATGGCGGTACGTGCGGCGGTGGCCGGAGCGAGCGGATACGCGGGCGGTGAGGTCCTGCGGCTGCTCCTGGCGCACCCCGAGGTCGAGATCGGTGCCCTGACCGGCAACTCCAACGCCGGACAGCGGCTCGGCACGCTGCAACCGCATCTGCTGCCGCTCGCCGACCGGGTACTCCAGGAGACCACGGCCGACGTCCTCGCCGGACCGGGCCGACGGCATGATGTGGTCTTTCTCGCCCTGCCCCACGGACAGTCCGCCGCCGTCGCCGAACAGCTCGGCCCGGACGTCCTCGTCGTCGACATGGGCGCCGACTTCCGGCTCGAGGACGCGGCCGACTGGGAGAAGTTCTACGGCTCCGCGCACGCCGGCACCTGGCCCTACGGCCTTCCCGAACTTCCGGGTGCCCGCGCCCGGCTCGCCGGGACCAGGCGCATCGCGGTGCCCGGCTGCTACCCGACCGCCGTCACCCTCGCCCTCTTTCCGGCCTACGTCGCCGACCTCGCCGAGAACGAGGCCGTGATCGTCGCCGCCTCCGGCACCTCCGGCGCGGGCAAGGCGCCCAAGCCGAACCTGCTGGGCAGCGAGGTCATGGGCTCCATGTCGCCGTACGGCGTCGGCGGCGGCCACCGGCACACGCCCGAGATCGTCCAGAACCTCAGCGCGGCGGCCGGTGCGAAGGTGAGCGTCTCCTTCACGCCGACCCTCGCGCCGATGCCCCGCGGCATCCTCGCCACGTGCAGCGCCAAGGCGAAGCCCGGCGTCACCGCCGAGTCCGTCCGCGCCGCGTACGAGAAGGCCTTCGCCGACGAGCCCTTCGTCCATCTGCTCCCCGAGGGACAGTGGCCCGCCACGGCGTCCGTCTACGGTTCCAACGCCGTTCAGGTGCAGGTCGCCCTCGACGAGTCCGTGGGCCGCATCATCGCGATCAGCGCCATCGACAACCTGGCCAAGGGCACCGCGGGCGGTGCCGTCCAGAGCATGAACATCGCCCTCGGTCTCCCCGAGGAGCTCGGTCTTTCCACGATCGGAGTCGCACCGTGAGCGTCACGGCAGCCAAGGGATTCCAGGCGGCGGGCATCGCCGCCGGAATCAAGGAGAACGGCAACCCGGACCTGGCCCTCGTGGTCAACACCGGGCCCCGCCGCGCCGCCGCCGGCGTCTTCACCTCCAACCGCGTGAAGGCCGCGCCGGTGCTGTGGTCCGAGCAGGTCCTCAAGAGCGGTCAGCTGTCGGCCGTGGTTCTCAACTCCGGCGGCGCCAACGCCTGTACCGGCCCCAAAGGCTTCCAGGACACGCACGCCACCGCCGAGAAGGTCGCCGAGGTGCTGGACATCGGCGCGGGTGAGGTGGCCGTCGCCTCCACCGGGCTCATCGGCCTGCTCCTCCCGATGGACAAGCTCCTGCCGGGAGTCGAGGCCGCCGCGGCCCAACTCTCCGAGCACGGCGGCGAGAAGGCCGCCATCGCCATCAAGACCACCGACAGCGTCCACAAGACGTCCGTGGTGACCAAGGGCAGCTGGACCGTCGGCGGCATGGCCAAGGGCGCGGGCATGCTCGCCCCCGGCCTCGCCACCATGCTGGTCGTCCTCACCACCGACGCGGACCTGGAGAGCGAGCCCCTGGACAGGGCCCTGCGGGCCGCCACCCGGACCACCTTCGACCGCGTCGACTCCGACGGCTGCATGTCCACCAACGACACCGTGCTGCTGCTCGCCTCCGGCGCCTCCGAAGTCACCCCCGAGTACGAGGAGTTCGCCGAGGCCGTACGGGCCGTCTGCGACGACCTCGGCCAGCAGCTGATCCGGGACGCCGAGGGCGCCAGCAAGGACATCAAGGTCGAGGTGGTGGGCGCCGCGAGTGAGGACGACGCCGTCGAGGTGGGCCGCTCCATCGCCCGCAACAACCTGCTCAAGTGCGCGATCCACGGCGAGGACCCCAACTGGGGCCGCGTCCTGAGCGCCATCGGCACCACGAAGGCCGCCTTCGAGCCCGACCAGCTGAACGTCGCCATCAACGGCGTCTGGGTCTGCAAGAACGGCGGCGTCGGCGAGGACCGCGACAAGGTCGACATGCGCTACCGCGAGGTCCACATCGTCGCCGACCTCGCGGCCGGCTCCGAGACCGCCACCATCTGGACCAACGACCTCACCGCCGACTACGTCCACGAGAACAGCGCCTACTCGTCATGAGCACCACGCGAAAGCACACCGCCCTCCCCAAGGCCCAGATCCTCATCGAGGCGCTGCCCTGGCTGGTCCGGCACAACGGCAAGACCGTCGTCATCAAGTTCGGCGGCAACGCCATGATCGACGAGGACCTGAAGGCCGCCTTCGCCCAGGACGTCGTCTTCCTGCACCACGCGGGGCTCAAGCCGGTCGTCGTGCACGGCGGCGGCCCGCAGATCAGCGCCGCCCTCGACAAGCACGGCATCGTCAGCGAGTTCAAGGCGGGCCTGCGGGTCACGACCGAGGACGCCATGGACGTCGTACGGATGGTGCTGGCCGGGCAGGTGCAGCGCGAGCTGGTCAATCTGCTCAACGAACACGGGCCGCTCGCCGTCGGATTGACCGGCGAGGACGCCCACACCATCAGCGCCACCAAGCACCGGCCCGAGATCGACGGAGAGCTGGTCGACATCGGGCGGGTGGGCGAGATCACCGCGATCGACACGGGCGCGATCCAGGCCCTGCTCGCCGACGGCCGGATCCCGGTCGTCTCCTCGATCGCCCGTAGCCAGGACGACGGACATGTCTACAACGTCAATGCTGATACGGCGGCTGCGGCACTCGCTGCTGCTCTTGACGCCGAAACCCTCATGGTCCTCACGGACGTCGAGGGCCTCTACGAGGACTGGCCGCACAGCGACGAGGTGATCAGCCGCCTCACGGCCTCCCAACTGGAGAAGCTGCTGCCGGAGTTGAGCTCCGGCATGGTCCCGAAGATGGAGGGCTGTCTGCACGCCGTACGCAACGGCGTGACCACGGCTCGGGTCATCGACGGGCGGGTCCAGCACTCGATCCTGCTGGAGATCTTCACCGACGAGGGGATCGGCACGATGGTCGTGCCGGACGGACAGGGGGATTCATGAGCAACGCGGAACTGACCGAGCGGTGGCAGGGCTCGCTCATGAACAACTACGGCACCCCGAGGCTGCCGTTGGTCCGCGGTGCGGGACTCAAGGTCTGGGACGCCGAGGGCAAGCAGTACCTCGACTTCGTCGGCGGCATCGCCACCAACGCGCTCGGCCATGCCCACCCGGCGATCGTCGAGGCCGTCAGCAGGCAGATCGCCTCCCTCGGGCACATCTCCAACTTCTTCATGGCCGAGCCGACCGTCACCCTCGCCGAACGGCTGCTCCAGCTCTTCGGCCGGGACGGCAAGGTCTTCTTCTGCAACTCCGGCGCCGAGTCGGTCGAGGCGGCCTTCAAGATCGGCCGGCTGACCGGGCGCACCCACATGGTCGCGACCGAGGGCGGCTTCCACGGCCGGACCATGGGCGCCCTCGCGCTCACCGGCCAGCCCGCCAAGCAGACCCCCTTCCTGCCGCTGCCGGGTGACGTCACCCATGTGCCGTACGGCGACGCGCAGGCGCTGGCCGCCGCGGTCACCGAGGACACCGCGCTCGTCGTCATCGAACCGATCCAGGGTGAGAACGGCGTCGTGGTGCCCCCGGCCGGCTACCTCAAGGCGGCCCGGGCGATCACGGCGGCCAAGGGCGCGCTGCTGGTCCTCGACGAGGTGCAGACCGGCATCGGCCGTACCGGAGACTGGTTCGCCTACCAGGCCCACGAGGGCGTCCTCCCGGACGTCGTCACCCTCGCCAAGCAGCTCGGCGGCGGACTGCCGCTCGGCGCGACCGTCGCCTTCGGGCGGGCCGCGGAGCTGCTGCAGCCGGGGCAGCACGGGACGACGTTCGGCGGGAACCCGGTCGCGTGTGCCGCCGGTCTCGCCGTCCTCGACACCATCGCGAACGACGGGTTGCTGGAGAACGTCAAGCAGCAGAGCGAGAGGCTGCGGGACGGAATCGAGTCACTCGGGCACCCCTTGATCTCCCACGTCCGGGGTGCGGGGCTCCTCCTGGGTATCGTGCTCACCGAGCCGCTCGCGCCGAAGGTGCAGCAGGCGGCTCAGGAGGCCGGATTCCTGGTGAACGCGCCCGCCCCCGATGTCGTACGGCTGATGCCGCCGCTGAACCTCGGCGACGACGAAGTGGACGCGCTTGTTCAGGCTCTCCCCGGCATCCTGGGTGTCGCCGAGGGAGACGGATGATCCGGAGAATGAGACGACGATGAGTCATGCGCAGGATCACGAGCACAACGGGGTCGCGGGGCCTGCCGTGCCGCAGACGCGTACCGCGCGCCACCGCCGGATCGTGGACATCCTCAACCGGCAGCCGGTGCGGTCGCAGAGCCAGTTGGCGAAGCTGCTGTCCGACGACGGGCTGAGTGTCACCCAGGCGACGCTGTCCCGGGACCTCGACGAGCTGAACGCGGTGAAGATCCGCAACAACGACGGGGATCTCATCTACGCGGTGCCCAGTGAGGGGGGTTTCCGGACTCCTCGGGCGCCGTTGGGGGAGTCGGCCAAGGAGGAGCGGATGCGGCGGCTCTCTCAGGAGCTGCTGATCTCCGCGGAGGCTTCGGCGAATCTCGTGGTGCTGCGGACGCCTCCGGGGGCCGCGCAGTTCCTGGCGTCGGCCATTGATCAGGCTGAGCTGCACGACATCCTGGGGACCATTGCCGGTGACGACACGTTGATGCTGATCAGCCGGAACCCTACGGGGGGTCAGGCGCTGGCCGAGCATTTGTTGCGGTTGGCTCAGAACGGGCACTGAAGGGGGTGGGACTGTTGTGTGCCGGATGCGGGTCGTCCGTGGCTGGTCGCGCAGTTCCCCGCGCCCCTGGGTAGATCGACTCACCCGAGTCGAGCTGCCAGGCCTCCTGTACACCTGACCTCGTCCCCCGCCGTGATCAGCAGCGCCTCCACGTCCGGCAGGGACTCCAGCCACGCCAGGCCCTCCCTCGAACCCATCGCGAAAGCCGCTGTTGCCCAGCAGTCCGCCCAGGTGACGGTCGGGGCGACCACCGTGACCGCCACCAGGTCGGTCACCGCGGAGCGGCCCGTGCGGGGGTCGACTATGTGGGCGCCGCGTTCCGCCGTGCCGGAGGTGGCCACCGCCAGCTCGGCCGCGCCCGCCGCCGAGACCACCGCGGCCAGGCCGCCCGGACGCAGGGGGTCCGAGACCCCTACCCGCCACGGGCGTTGTGGGCCCGGTACGCCCAACAGCTGTACGTCTCCGCCGCCGTTGACGCTCACCCCGGTCGCCCCCGCGAGAGCCATCCGACGGGCCGCGCGTTCCACCGCCCAGCCCTTGACGATGCCGGTGGGGTCGAGGCGGCCCTCGTAGCGCAGACTGAACCAGCCGTCGCTCGAGCGCTCGGCCCGGGCGCCGAGTTCGAGTACCTCGGCCACCTCCGGGTCGCACTCGGCGACCGTCAGCTCGCCGCGGGCCAGGCGGGAGACCTGGCTGTCGTCGCGGTAGGTGCTGAACACCTCGTTCACGCGGTGCAGTTCCGCCACCGCCTCCCGCAGTGCCGTCTGCACGGCAAGAGGTTCCCCGCCGCGGACGTCGAAGGAGAAGACCGTCCCCATGACCTCCTCCGCGTGACGCACCGCGGCGGGAGCTTGTGCCGGCTCGGCCACCGTGTCAGCCACCGGCCTGGTCCAGCGCCGACTGCAGCGACTTCTTGTAGCCCTCGCTGGTGTACGTGGCCCCGGAGACCGAGTCGATGTCGGCGCTGCCGGCCGCCACGGCCTCCTGGTTGAGCTTCGGGATGGACAGCGCCGTCTTCTGGTCGCTCGTCCCGCCCTTGGGCGCCTGCACCGCCTCGGCGTTGGTGATCTTGCCGCCGCTGACCGTGACCCGGACCTGGACCGGGCCGTACTGGGTCTGCGAGACCGCACCGGTGACCGTCTTGGCGGCCGCACCGGTGTTGCCGCCCGCCGGCTGGGAGGGCTGAGCCGACGGCTGAGCCGACGGCTGAGCCGACGGCTGGGCCGGAGCGGCCGCGTTCGCCTTGTCGATCGCCGACTGGAGCGCCTTCTTGTAGCCCTCGCTCGTGTAGGTCGCCCCGGAGACCGTGTCGACCTGCGAGGACTGCTTGGCGAGCGTGTCCTGGGTGAGCTTCGGGATGGACAGCGCCGTCTTCTGGTCGCTCGTGCCGCCCTTGGGCGCCTGGACCGCCTCGGCCTTGGTGATCTTGTTGCCGCTGACGGTGATACGGACCTGGACGGGGCCGTACTGGGTCTGGACCGCGTCCCCGGTGACCGCGCCGCCGGCGGTCGCCCCGGCGCCGCCCTGGGCCGACTCCTGTGCCGCCGCCGTCTGCTGCGGGATCGTTCCGCCCGCCTGGGCGGACGCCGGGTCCGAGGACGGCTTCAGCGACAGCATCAGCACGACACCGGAGACGGTGGCGGCGGTCGCGAGCACGACTCGACGGACGGGGTGACTCTTCCTCATCGCTTCAACAGCTCCTGAATTCCCGTCGTCACATCTCGAACGACTCGTGATGGATGCGGCGGGCGGGCACACCCGCGCCGCGCAGTGCTTCGTACACGGACTGCGCGAAACCGTTCGGCCCGCACATGAACACGTCGTGCTTGTCGATGTCGGGGAGCTTGCGCTGGAGGGACTCCGCGGAGATGTCCGGGCGCTCTCCGTCCGGACTGTTGACCGCGTACATCAGCCGGGCGCCGCGCTCGTCCGCGATGGCGGAGAGCTCGTCCCACAGGGCCAGGTCCTGGGTGGTGTTGGCCCGGTACAGCAGGGTGATGTCACCGGCCGCGCCCGGCAGCGTCTCGAACAGGGCCCGCATCGGCGTGATGCCGACGCCGCCGGCCACCAGCAGCACCTTGCCCCGGCTGCGGCGCTGGGCGGTGAGCGCGCCGTACGGGCCCTCGGCCCACACCTTGGTGCCGGGCACCAGCTCGCGCAGCCGTTCGCTGTGGTCGCCGATCGCCTTCACCGTGATCCGCAGCATGCCCGGCCGGGGCGCCGCCGACAGCGAGTAGGGGTGGGAGCTGAACCGCATCCCCGGCGCGAGGAAGCGCCAGCGGAAGAACTGGCCGGCCTCCGCGCCCATCCGGTGCAGCTTGCGCCCGCCGATCAGCACGGACACGACGCCCGGCGTCTCCTCGACGACCGCCTCGACATACATCCGGTGGCGCAGGTTCAGCCGGATCGGCGTGAGGATCCGGTACCAGAGGACCAGCGCGGTGACCGAGCCGTACAGCGCGTACCAGACGGTCTTGGCGACCGGCTCGACCGCGAAGTCGTTGCCGGTGGTCAGCTGGTGCCAGAAGGTCAGGAAGACCGCCGCGTACGTCAGCAGATGCACGTGGTACCAGGTGTCGTACGGGATCCTGCGGCGCACCCCGCCGATCGACATCAGGCCGATGAGGAACAGCAGACCGGTGCCGATGGCCGCCTTGCCCATGTCCGGCAGCTGGTTGATGGAGTCCATCGTCTGCTGGACGATGTCGCCGAGCCCCTTCCCGGCCTGCAGGGCGTAACCCCACATGATCAGGAAGACATGGGCGACGACCAGGCAGAGGGTGTAGCGGCCGGTCATCGCGTGCCAGCGGGCGACCCGGTCGGAACCCACCCGGCGTTCCAGCGCGGGTACTCGGGCCATCTGCAGCACCACGAGCGCCATCAGATAGCCGGCCAGCAGACCGGTGATCCGGCCCGCGTTGAGGATCTTGCTGTTGTCGTCGGCGACGGACGGTGTGTTGTGCCACCACAGCCACAGCACACCGGCCGCGCCCGCCCATACGGCGAGCAGCAGGACGGTCGCCGGGGAACGGCGCGGGCGGATGCGGCGCATCGTCTGGCGGCGGGCGGCGCGGCCGCCTGCGAGCGTCGTGGTCACGTTTCCTCCGGGGGCGGGGGCAAGGGGGGTGGGCGTGGTCCCTTGGTCCTCAGATACGTGCCGTGACGCCCGTGTGTTCAGCTGGCCGCGGAGTCCAGTGCGGACTGGAGTGACTGGCGGTAACCGTCACTCGTGTAGGTGGCCCCCGAGACCGTGTCGATCTGCGCGCTCTGGGCCTGCAGCGCCTCGGTCCGCAGCCGCGGGAGCGCGTAGCTGTTGATCTCCTGGTCCCTCGGGTTGTCCGTCGGGTAGGTGACCGCCGTGACCTCGGTGAGCTTGCCGTCCTTGATGGTGATGCGGACCTGGACCGGCCCCCAGCGGGTCTGGACGGTGTCGCCGGTGACGGTCTTCGTGCCGGTGGCGGCCGATCCGGTGCCGCTCGACGCGCTCGCGCTGCTGGAGGGCACGGGCAGCGCCAGGGCGGTCTGCGGTGATGCGTGCGGCTTCAACGACAGCAGCATCACCATCCCGGAGACGGTGGCGGCGCTCGCCAGCACGATCCGGCGCAATGGGCGGTTCTTCTTCAGCGCGTGCACGGGTGCGGCCTCACAGTTCGAAGGACTCGTGGTGGATACGGCCATCGGGAACGCCCGCGGCGCGCAGCTCCTCGTACAGGTCCCGGGCGAACCCGTGCGGGCCGCAGAGGTAGACGTCGTGCTCGGCCAGGTCGGGCAGGGCCGCCCGCAGCGACTCGGCGGTGATCCGCGGCCGTTGTCCCCCGGGCCCGTTGAGCAGGTAGTGGAGCCTGGCCCCGCGCCAGCGCGCGACGGCCTCCAACTCCCCGCCCAGCGCGAGGTCTTCGACCGTGTGCGCCCGGTACAGGAGGGTGACCTCGCCCGGCAGCGTCTCGAACAGCGCACGCAGCGGGGTGATGCCGACGCCGGCGGCGATCAGCAGCGACTTCGGCGAGGTCTGCCGGTCCACGGTCAGCGAGCCGTACGGCCCCTCCGCCCACACGCGCGTGCCCGGCCGTAGCAGCGCCACGGCCGCGCTGTGGTCACCGAGCGCCTTCACTGTGATCCGCATCCGGTCGCGGCGCGGCGGCGCCGACAGCGAGTACGGCGTCGACGTCCAGCCCATGCCCTGCCCGAGGAACCGCCAGCGGAAGAACTGCCCTGCCCGGGCGCCCAGTTCGTCGAGCCGCCGCCCGCCCACGACGACCGAGTACACGCCCGGCGCCTCCCTGTGCACGGACTCCACCCGCATCCGGTGCCGCAGGTTCAGCCGCACCGGGGCGAGGATCCGGAACCACAGCACCAGGGCCGCGACACCGAGGTAGAGCGCGTACCAGGCCGCCGTGGCCGCGGCGTTGCCGTTGAAGTCGTTCCCGAGGGCCAGCTGGTGTCCGAAGGCGAGGAACACGGCGCCGTACGTGAGCAGATGGACGTAGTACCAGAACTCGTGGCTGGTCCGACGACGTACCGCCCGTGCCGAGGTGACGCCGACGGCGAGGAGGATCACCGTGCCGGCGGTGGCCTTGAGCATCTCGGGATAGTCCAGGACCACCGTGAGCGTCTCGTGCCAGAGCGAGGCGCCGTCCTGGGCCGCGTACCCCGAGAGGATCAGCCCGATGTGCGCGAGCAGCAGACAGACGGTGTAGCGGCCGGCCATCGCGTGCCAGCGGGCCACCCGGTCCGAACCGACCCGCCGCTCCAGCACCGGCACCCGCGCCATCAGACCCACGAGCACCGCGCAGGCGTACCCGCACAGCAGGCCGGCGATCCGTCCGGCGCCGGTCAGCCATCCGGCCGTACCGACCACGGATCCGGTGTCCGCCCACCACAGGGCGATCACGGCCGCCGCACCGGTCCACAGGAGGGCGAGCACGGCACCCGCGGGGGAGCGTCGCGCGGGCGGCGCCACGGCCGGTGCGGCCCGCTGCTCGTACACGGTGGTCATAGGTGCGTCCTTTCGCCTGTCCAGGACACACACTGTGCAAGGGGAACTTCTCAGGACCCTCTGAAAGGGCACTCCGCAGAGCGCACTCAGAGGAAACTCAGAGCTTCCCGGGGCACCCGCCGCCCCGGCCAGGGGTGATCCTGGAGAGGACATGAACACCGCACGCTCCGGCCGCCCCGCTCTCACCCGCCCCGACGGCACCCCGCTGCGCGTCCTCGTCGTCGACGACGACCCGGACCTCGCCGAGGTCCTCTCCGGCGCCCTGCGCTACGAGGGCTGGCAGACCCGCACGGCCGGCGACGGCGCCTCGGCGGTGGCCGCGGCCCGGGAGCTGCTGCCCGACGCCGTCGTCCTGGACGTGATGCTCCCGGACACCGACGGCTTCGCGGTCCTGCGCGCCCTGCACACCGTGAAGGCGGACGTGTGCGTGCTCTTCCTGACCGCCCGGGACGCGGTCGAGGACCGCATCAAGGGCATCACGGCGGGCGGTGACGACTACGTCACCAAGCCCTTCAGCCTGGAGGAGGTCGTCGCCCGGCTGCGCGGACTGCTGCGCCGCGCCGGTATGGCCCGGCAGCTCGACGAGGGCCCCCGGCTGACCGTCGGCGACCTGGTCATGGACGAGGAGGCCCGCGAGGTCACGCGCGGCGGCGAGCTGATCGAACTGTCCCCGACGGAGTTCGAGCTGCTGCGCTTCCTCATGCGCAACCCGCGCCGCGTGCTCAGCAAGGCGCAGATCCTCGACCGGGTGTGGTCCTACGACTTCGGCGGCCGCGCCCATGTCGTCGAGCTGTACATCTCCTACCTGCGCAAGAAGGTGGACGCGGGCCGCGAGCCGATGATCCACACCGTGCGCGGGGCCGGGTACGTGATCAAACCGGTGACGCCATGAGAAGCCTGCGGCCCCACACGCTGCGGGCCCGGCTCACCCTCGGCCTCCTGGTGCTCCTCGCGGTGAGCTGTGCCGCCGTAGGGCTGGCCGCCGTGGTGGAGCTGAACGGCTTTCTCACCAGTCGGCTCGACGAGCAGCTGACCGAGGCCGGGAACAGGTTCGCGGTCAGCCTGGAGCACAAGCAGGAGCTGCCGAAGGACGACCACGACGGTGACGAGCGCGCCGACACCCGCCGACAGGCCACGGGCACGTTCGGCGCCCGGCTGATGGACGGCACGGTCACCAACGCCGCGGTGGTCCGTCCCAGCGGCACCCTGAACGTCGACCTGACCGCCGCCGACCGGGAGCGGCTCGCGGCCGTCCCGGCCGACGGCCGTGGCCACAGCGTCGGCCTCTCCGCCCTGGACGACTACCGGGTGATCGCCACCCGGGGACTGGACGGCGACGTCCTGATCACAGGGATGCCCCTGGAGCCCGTCGAGGCCGCCGTGCACCGACTGGAGCTGGTCGCCGGCATCGTCTTCGGCGCCGCCCTCACCGCCGCCGGTGTCGCGGGCGCCCTGTGGGTGCGCTGGTCCCTGCGCCCGCTCAGCCGGGTCGCCGCCACCGCCACCCGGGTCAGCGAACTCCCGCTGGCCAGCGGCGAGGTGGCCCTGCCGCCCCGCGCCCCCGAGTCCGATCCGCGCGGCGAGGTGGGCCGGGTCGCCGGCGCCTTCAACCGCATGCTCGGCCATGTCGAGGACGCCCTCACCAAACGCCACGCCAGCGAGGAACGGCTGCGCAGCTTCGCCGCCGACGCCAGCCATGAACTGCGCACCCCGGTCGCCTCGGTGCGCGGCCACGCCGAACTCGCCCTGCTGCACCCCGGCCCGCTGCCGCCGGAGATCACCCGGGCCCTGCAACGCATCGCCGCCGAGTCGACCCGCATGGGCGCGATGGTCGACGACCTGCTCCTGCTGGCCCGCCTGGACGCGGGCCGCCCCCTGGAGACCGCCCCCGTCGACCTCACCCGCCTGGTCCTCGACGCCCTCACGGACGCGCGGGCCACGGGTTCGGGTCATCGCTGGGAACTGGACCTCCCCGAGGACCCGGTCACGGTGACGGGCGACGCACACCGCCTCCAGCAGGTCCTGGCCAACCTGCTGTCCAACGCCCGGCTGCACACCCCCGCCGGCACCAAGGTGACGGTGACCCTGGAGACCGACGGCGCCACAGCGCTGCTGAAGGTCCACGATGACGGCCCCGGCATCCCCGAGGACATCCAGCCGGGCGTCTTCGAACGCTTCACCCGCGCCGACCGCAGCACCAAGGCGGAGACCGGGGGCGCGGGCCTGGGACTGTCGATCGTGGCGGCGGTGGTGGAGGCGCACGGGGGCAGCGTGACGTTGGAGAGCGGGCCGGGATCGACCACCTTCACCGTCCGGATCGGTGCCGCGTGACTCAGACCGCGGACGGCGGCAACGGCAACGGCAGTCCCGGCAGGCCGTCCAGGCTCGTGGCGATGTGCTCCTTCTTGGCGAAGTACGCGCTCAGCGACTCGTCGTCCTCGCGCGCGAACCGCCTGCCGTGCAGCTCGCGGTCGCCCTCGTACGCCATGTACGGCACCGCGTAACCGCAGGAGTCGCGGACCAGTTCGGCCGTCACGACGACGATCGCCCGCAGTCCGTGCGCGGCCGGGTCGATGTCCGGAAAGTGGGAGAGCAGTTCCCTGAAGCGCGGGTCGTCCCGGAAGACCGGCTCACCGCGCCCGTGCACCCGGACGATGTTCGGCGGCCCCTGGAACGCGCACCACATGAGGGTGATCCGGCCGTTCTCCCGCAGATGCGCGACCGTCTCGGCGGTGGAACCCGCGAAGTCGAGGTACGCCACGGTGAGTTCGTCGAGGATCGCGAAGCAGCCGCGCAGTCCCTTGGGGGAGAGGTTGACCGTGCCGTCGCCGGACAGGGGCGCGGTCGCGGTGAAGAAGAGGGGCTGCGCCTCGATGAAGGAGCGGAGCCGGCCGTCTATGCGCTCATACGTCTTTCCCATGTGCAGCAATTATGGGCGCAGACCTTTCGCCTGTCTAAGGAATTCGGGCGTCCCGTCGCGGGAGGACGCCCGTGGCCGCCCCGGCCGGCGCTCACACGGGGCGGCCACAGCGCCTGTCACGTCACTTGGTGAGCGTGCAGGCAGCCAGGGAGTCGAGGCCCTGCGGCTTCTCCGCCGTACGGCCGATGGAGATCGCGATGCGGTCGATGGTCGACTTCCGCTTGTCGGCCAGCGGGCCGAGGATGGCGTTCTGGACGAAGTTCGCACCACCCTGGCCGACGGTGTCGACGAGCCGCTTGTTGGCCTCGTCGATCTGGGTCTGGAGCAGGGTCAGGTTGCGGTCGACCTCGGCCTGGGCGGTGGCGGGGATCGCCGGCAGCTGGGAGGCCACGTCCGGGCAGGAGATGGCGCCGGTTCCGGCTGCCTCACCCGCGTCGCCCGCGCCCTGTCCGTTCCCGGTGTCCTCGGCGCCGCCCGCCGCCTCCGAGGCCGCCTCGCTCGGCGTGGCCCCCGCCTCCGCGCCGGCCCCGGCCTCCGCGCCCGCGCCCGCCTCCTCACCCGTGCCGGCGGCACCGCCGGCGTTGAGGGTGCAGGGAGCCAGGGCGTCGAGGCCCTGCGGCTTGTCGGCCGTACGGCCGATGGCGGTGGCGATGCGGTTGACCGTGGCGATCCGCTTGTCCTCCAGCGGGCCGAGGATGGCGTTCTGGACGAAGTTCGCACCACCCTGGCCGACAGTGTCGACGAGCCGCTTGTTGGCCTCGTCGATCTGGGTCTGGAGCAGGGTCAGGTTGCGGTCGACCTCGGCCTGGGCGGTGGCGGGGATCGCCGGCAGCTGCGAGGCCACGTCCGGGCACGTGATGCTGCCGACGTCGGCCAGCGTCCGGGCGGTGGCGGTGCTGCTCTTGGAGGTCTCCCCGGCGAGGGCGGTACCGGCGACGATCGCCCCGGTCAGTGCCACGGCGGCGGCGCCGCCGATGATCGCCACGCGGCGCTTGTTGTACTTAGGAAGAGCCCTGGACATGCGGATGCCTCACTCGGGGTCGGGGGTGGTCTTCTTGACAAACGCGGCGCCTGCGTTCGGCGGGAAGTACGGGCAAGCGGTTTCTCGTGTTCAAAGGGAGCGCAAATTCCTTGCCGCCCCGACCTCGGATTGACGAATCATGCAGGACTCTGCATAATCATGCATAACGTTGAGTGCAGCCGTGAGGAGCAACGCAAGTGAGCAGCAACAGCGGTGACGTCCGGCTCTGGGGCGGCCGTTTCGCCGACGGTCCCGCCGAGGCCCTGGCCAGGCTGTCCGCGTCCGTCCACTTCGACTGGCGGCTCGCGCCGTACGACATCGCCGGTTCGCGTGCCCACGCGCGCGTGCTCCACAAGGCGGGACTGCTGAGCGAGGACGAGCTCCAGCGCATGCACGCGGGGCTCGACCAGCTCGAAGCCGACGTGGCCGACGGCTCCTTCGTCGGCACGATCGCCGACGAGGACTGCCACACGGCCCTGGAGCGGGGCCTGCTGGAGCGTGTCGGTCCCGATCTCGGCGGCAAGCTGCGCGCGGGCCGCTCGCGCAACGACCAGATCGCGACCCTCTTCCGCATGTACCTGCGGGACCACGCCCGCATCATCGGCGGCCTGATCGCCGAACTCCAGGACGCGCTGGTCGGCCTGGCGGAGGCTCACCCGGACGTGGCGATGCCCGGCCGCACCCACCTCCAGCACGCCCAGCCGGTGCTGTTCGCCCACCACGTCCTGGCCCACGTCCAGTCCCTGTCCCGGGACGCGGAGCGGCTGCGCCAGTGGGACGAGCGCACGGCCGTCTCGCCGTACGGCTCGGGCGCCCTGGCCGGCTCCTCCCTGGGCCTGGACCCGGAGGCGGTGGCGAAGGACCTCGGCTTCGAGCACGGCAGCGTCGGCAACTCCATCGACGGCACGGCCTCCCGTGACTTCGTCGCGGAGTTCGCCTTCATCACCGCGATGATCGGCGTCAACCTCTCCCGGATCGCCGAGGAGGTCATCATCTGGAACACGAAGGAGTTCTCCTTCGTGACCCTGCACGACGCGTTCTCCACCGGTTCGTCGATCATGCCGCAGAAGAAGAACCCGGACATCGCGGAGCTGGCACGCGGCAAGTCCGGCCGCCTGATCGGCAACCTGACGGGTCTGATGGCCACGCTCAAGGCCCTGCCCCTCGCCTACAACCGCGACCTCCAGGAGGACAAGGAGCCGGTCTTCGACTCCTGCGACCAACTGGAGGTACTGCTCCCCGCCTTCACCGGCATGATGGCGACCCTCACGGTCAACCGTGAGCGCATGGAGGAACTGGCCCCGGCCGGCTTCTCGCTCGCCACCGACATCGCCGAGTGGCTGGTCAGGCAGGGCGTCCCCTTCCGTGTGGCCCACGAGGTGGCCGGCGAGTGCGTCAAGGCGGCGGAGGCCGAGGGCAAGGAACTGAGCGACCTGACGGACGACCAGTTCGCCAAGATCTCCGCCCACCTGACCCCGGAGGTCCGCACGGTCCTCAACGTCCCGGGCGCACTCGCCTCCCGCAACGCCAGGGGCGGCACGGCCCCGAGCGCGGTGGCGGTCCAACTGGCGGAAGTGAAGGCGGACCTGGCCGCTCAGCACCGGTGGGCAGAACGCAGTTGAGGGGCGCGGGGCTGTATTGATCTGCGGCTCCGCCGCGGGGCGCGACAAGCCACGGCGAACCCGCACCCGCCACGCAGCTGTCAGGCGCGCGGTTCCCTCACCGAAGGTCGTCGCGGGATACGTTGGTCGGACAGCCGTACCGGACCCGACCGAACGGAGCCCGCGATGCCCTTCGCCCGACTGGCCGCAGCGACAACCCCCACCTGCCACCTCGGACTCGGCCTCGCCGCCGTCGGACGCCCCGGCTACATCAACCTCGGCCGAGACGAGGACCTCGGAGCCGACCGCAGCGTAGAGAGCCTCCGCACCCGCACCCACGATCTCCTCGACGCGGCCTACTTCCAGGGCGTCCGCTACTTCGACGCGGCCCGCTCCTACGGCCGCTCCGAGGAGTTCCTCGCGGACTGGCTCGCCAAGAACCCCGGTATCGACGACGTGGTCGTCGGCAGCAAATGGGGCTACACCTACACCGCCGACTGGACCACCGACGCCGAGAAGCACGAGGTCAAGGACCACAGCGTCCAGGCCTACGAGCGCCAGCGCAGCGAATCCGCCGAAGTGCTCGGCGACCGTCTCGACCTCTACCAGATCCACTCGGTGACCCCGGACAGCCCGGCCCTCACCGACAAGGAACTCCACGCGAGGCTCGCCGAGACGGCCGCCCAGGGCACCTCGATCGGCTTCTCCACCAGCGGTCCCGCCCAGGCGGACGCCATCCGCGCCGCCCTCGCCGTGACGGTCGACGGCGAGCCGCTCTTCCGTACCGTCCAGTCCACGTACAACGCCCTGGAGACCTCGGCCGCCCCCGCCCTCGCCGAGGCGCACGACGCGGGCCTCACGGTGATCGTCAAGGAGGGCATGGCCAACGGCAGGCTCGCCGAGCCGCACGCCCCGGACGCCCTGAAGGCCGTAGCGGCGGAAACCTCCCTGGGCTGTGACGCCGTGGCCCTCGCGCTCGTCCTGCGTCAGCCCTGGGCCGGGGTCGTCCTCTCGGGGGCCGCCACCACCGTCCAGCTCGCGTCCAACCTGCACGCGGCCGTCGTCGACCTCGACGACGAGCAGCTGGCCCGGCTGGCAGGGCTGGCGGAGGAGCCGGACGCGTACTGGGAACGCCGCCGCCGGCTGCCCTGGCACTGACGAGACCCTGATCAGGCGTCGGGATGAGACAGCTGTGCCCGTCATGAGACATCAATGTCTCATATGGTTTATGGTTGTCTCATGGCTGTCGACCGTGACCATGTGCTGCGCAGTGCCGCGGCCCTGCTGACCCGCCGATCCACCGCGACCATGGACGAGGTCGCCAAGTCCGCGGGGATCAGCCGGGCCACGCTGCACCGCCACTTCGCCGGACGCGACGCGCTCGTGCGGGCACTGGAGTCGCTGGGCATCGAGGAGTGCGAAAAGGCGCTCGACGCCGCCCGCCTGGACGAGGGGCCGGCGAGTGATGCCGTGCGGCGCCTGGTCCGCGAGGCCGAACCCGCTGCCGGACTGCTCGCCTTCCTCTACACGGAGAACCAGCTGTTCGAGGGCGAGGAGCAGAACGACGGCTGGGCCCGGATCGACGCCCGCATCTCCGCACTGTTCCGGCGCGGCCAGCAGAGCGGCGAGTTCCGCATCGACCTCACCCCCGTCTGGCTCACCGAGGCCCTGTTCGGCCTGCTCGCCTCCGCCGTCTGGCTGCTCCAGAGCGGCAAGGGCGCCCCCAAGGACTTCCACCACATGACCGTCGAGCTGCTGCTCGGCGGCGCACTGCGTCATTCCGTACGACCGATAGAGGAATCATGACCAGCACCCTGCAGCCGGCGACAGCGACCGAGGCGGTGAAGCGTCCCGGCCGTTGGCTCGCGCTGTCCGTCCTGGTGCTCGCCGTGCTGCTGGTGGCCGTCGACGCGACCGTCCTCGGCCTCGCGACCCCGTACATCAGCGAGGACCTCGAGCCGACCGGCACCCAGCTCCTGTGGATCGGTGACGTCTACTCGTTCGTCATCGCGGGCCTGCTGGTGTCGATGGGCAGCCTCGGCGACCGCATCGGCCGCAAGCGGATCCTGCTGCTGGGCGCGACGGCGTTCGGCGCGATATCGATCCTCAACGCCTACGCGACGACACCGGAGTTGTTGATCCTGGCGCGGGCGCTGCTCGGCGTCGCCGGCGCGACCCTGATGCCCGCCACCCTGGCCCTGATCCGCAACATCTTCCACGACCCTCGCGAACGCAGCCTCGCCGTCGGCATCTGGGGCGCGACCGCCTCCGCCGGTACGGCGATCGGCCCCATCGTCGGCGGCTTCCTGCTCGAACACTTCTGGTGGGGCTCGGTCTTCCTGATCAACCTGCCCGTGATGGCGGTCCTGGTCGTCGTCGGCATCAGGTACCTGCCCGAGTCCCGCAACCCGAACCCGGGACCCTGGGACACGACCAGCGTCGTGCTGTCCCTGGTCGGCGTGATCGGAGTGGTCTACGGCGTCAAGGAGACCGCCGCGCACGGCATCACATGGGAGCCGGCCGCCGCGGGAGTTCTCGGAGCGGCGGCCCTGTACGCCTTCGTCCGCCGCCAGCTCACCCTCCCCGCGCCCCTGCTGGACATGCGGCTCTTCCGCAACCGCGGCTTCAGCGGCGCCGTCCTGGCCGACCTCCTGACCATCCTCGGCCTCTCCGGGCTGGTCTTCTTCCTCTCCCAGTACCTGCAACTCGTCCAGGGCAGAGGCCCGTTGGAGGCGGGCCTGGCCGAACTCCCGGCGGCGGTGGGCGCGGTGGCGGCGGGCCTGGTGGCAGGTCGCGCGGCTCGACGCTTCTCGGTGCGAGCGGTGGTGGCGGGCGGCCTGGCCGCGGTGGGCCTCGCTCTGGCCGCCCTGACCGTGATCGACCAGTCGACGGGCTATCCGCTTCTCGGCGCCGCGCTGCTGGTCGTCGGAGTGGGCGCCGGCTTCTCGTTCACGGTGACGGCCGACGTGATCCTTTCCTCCGTACCGAAGGAGCAGGCGGGCGCGGCGTCGGCGGTCTCGGAGACGGCGTACGAACTGGGCGCGGCGCTGGGCATCGCGATCCTGGGCTCGATCGTGACAGGGATCTACCGCGGCTTTGCTGCTCCGGCGGGGACGCCGGAAGGGGCGCACGAGTCACTGGGCGGCGCGGTGGAAGCGGCGGCGGGCATGTCGCCGGACAAGGCACAGACAATGCTGTCGACGGCCCGAGAGGCATTCGTCGACGGCCTCGCAATCTCGGCGGGAGCAGGCGCAGCAGTACTTCTGGCAACGGCGATTGCGGCATGGTTCATGCTGCGAGCGCAACGGTTGGACAACGCCGCTTAAGGGGCGTGGGGCTGTATGAGTTTGCGGCTCCGCCGCGTGGGCGCGACCAGCCACAACACACCCGCACCCGACGACGAAACCGTTACGCGGCCTTCGCCTTGGTGGCGTACATGTCCACGTACTCCTGCCCCGACAACCGCATGACCTCGGTCATCACGGAGTCCGTCACGGCCCGCAGCACGTACCGGTCCCGGTCCATGCCCTCGTACCGCGAGAACTCCATCGCCTCACCGAAGCGAACCGTGACCCGCCCCGGGCGGGGCATCCCCGCACCCCCCGGCTGCAGCTTGTCCGTGCCGATCATCGCGAACGGAACCACCGGCGCCCCCGTCATGAGCGTCAGACGCGCGATACCGGTGCGCCCCCGGTAGAGCCGGCCGTCGGGCGACCGCGTTCCCTCCGGGTAGATCCCGAAGACCTTGCCCTCCTCCAGCACCCGCCGGCCGGTCATCAGCGCGGCGACTCCGCCGCGACCGCCGTCGCGGTCCACGGGGATCATGCCGACGCCGGTGAAGAACCAGGCCATGAGCCGGCCCTTGAAGGTCTTGCCGGTGACGTACTCGTCCTTGCCGATGAAGAACACCTGCCGGTCGCACACCAGCGGCAGGATCATCGAGTCGATGAAGGTGAGGTGGTTGCCGGCCAGGATGACGGGACCGTCACCCGGGATGTGCTCCGCGCCCTCCACCTGTGGGCGGAACATCAGGCGCATGATCGGTCCGAGCACTGCCTTGATGAGCGCGAAGCGGGACAACGGGCCCTCCGGTGTCAAGAGAACGGCCAGGGAAACTGTATGAGTCTGTGCAGGTGAGGACATTACTCGCGGCTCGGGGGATCGTGCACATCGAGCACCGGCGGTTCACCGAGGTCTTACGCACTGTTGACACTCGTTTACCTGCGTATGGACCCCGTTGCCTTCCGGAAACCCGGGCGGAACGATGTGACGGAGGTCGCCCCGATCGACGCGTACCCCGGCCTCCCGTCCCGAAGCCGACAAGTCGTCAGACATCTGTTCCCATGCGACATCCCACGTCACCCGCGTGTTCCGCCGGAGGTCTCCCGTCCGTCATGGACACGCACCTACGATCGGCCGGCATCGAAGAGGCGACGGCAGGAGGGGTCCCCATGGGATCGCAGGACGAGCACACGGACGGCACCGGACGACGGGCACTTCTCGGGGCCGCGGTGTTCGGCGCCGGGGGAGCGGTCCTGGGGCTGTCCGGTACGGCGAGAGCCGCCGGGGCCGGGTCCGCCGCGCGCGGTGGCGGGCTGAAGAGCCTGCCGGTGCCGACGGTCATCGGTCACCGGGGGGCCAGCGGCTACCGCCCCGAGCACACCTTCGGCTCCTACCAGCTCGCCCTCGACCTGGGCGCCGACATCGTCGAGGCCGGCGACCTCGTCCCCACCCGGGACGGTCACCTGGTCTGCCGCCACGAGCCGGAGATCGGCGGCACGACGAACGTCGCCGACCATCCCGAGTTCGCCGGCCGCAGGACCACCAAGGTCCTCGACGGCGTCTCCACGACCGGCTGGTTCACCGAGGACTTCACGCTCGCCGAGCTCAAGACGCTCCGCGCGATCGAGCGCATCCCGGCCAACCGCCCGCACAACACGCTCTACAACGGCCGCTGGGACATCCCCACTTTCGAGGAAGTCCTGAAGTGGCAGGACGAGCAGACCCGCAAGCGCGGCAAGCAGGTCTGGATCTACCCCGAGACCAAGCACCCCACCTACTTCCGGCGCCTCGGCCTCGGCCTCGAGGAGCGGGTCGCGAAGCTCCTGCACCAGCACGGCAAGGACAAGCGCAACTCCCCGGTCATCCTGCAGTCCTTCGAGCCGACCAGCATCCAGCGCCTGAACAAGCTGGTCGACAACCCCCTCGTCGTGCTCCTGTCCGCCGCGAACACCCGGCCCTGGGACTTCGTCGACAAGGGCGACCCGCGGACCGTCGCCGACCTGATCACCCCCAAGGGCCTCAGGGAGATCGCGGGCTACGCGCAGGGCATCGGCCCGACCCTCGACCTGGTCATCACGAAGAAGGCGGACGGCAGCCTCGACAAGGAGACGACCCTCGTCGCCGACGCCCACAAGGTCGGGCTGATCCTGCACCCCTACACCATGCGCAACGAGAACCCCTTCCTGCCGGCGGAGTACCGCAGGGGCACGGACGCGGACGCCTACGGAGACGTCTTCGGCGCCTTCAAGAGGTACTTCGCCACCGGCATCGACGGCGTCTTCACCGACAACGCGGACACGGGCGTCCTCGCTCGCGCGGACTTCGTCAACGGCTGAGCCACCGTGCCCCGATCGGGGTGACTTACGGCCGCCCGGGCAACCCTGAGCCCGGGCGGCCATGTCGTACCGCATATGACGCACGACTTGGTCGCCACCCTGCGCCCACTGCTGACCGCCGAGGCCTCCGCGGAGGCACATGCCACCGGTACGGAGCCCGCCGACCTGGAGCAGGCGGTGTGGCTCCGCCTCCTGGAGCATCTGGAGACCCAGGGCCCGCCCCTCGACCCGCCCGGCTGGCTCCGCCGCGCCGTCCGTTCCGAGTCCCGCCGCAGCCGTCGTACGACCCGTCTGGAGCGGCCCTACGACACCGAGCCCACGGCCGACGAAGACCGCACTCCCGAACAGCTCACCCTCGCGGCCGCCCGCCGCCGGGCCCTGCACGACGCGGTGCGGCGCTTGCCCGGCCGCTGCCCCTCCCTCATGGCGGCCCTCCTGTCCCCGCGGGACCTGACGTACCGCGAGATCGCGGGGGAGTTGGGTATCTCACAGGGCAGTCTTGGTCCGGAACGTTCCAGATGTCTGGGATGTCTTCGCAGATTGCTCACACCGGAGGTTGCGACACGCCGGGGGCGGGGATAGGAGTGAGGAACAACAGGCGATCAGGTGAGCGGGAGGCGTGCGCACATGGGCATGAGCGTGACCATCTCTGCGGCGGCCGAGCAGGACGCGGAGCAGATCTTCAGGCTGCAGTACCTGTGCTTCCAGAGTGAGGCGGCGCTGTACGGCAACTACCGCATCGATCCGCTCGTCCAGAGCCTGGACTCGGTCCGCGCGGAGGTGGCCGGGGACTGCGTCTTCGTGGCACGCCTGGGCGAAGAGGTGGTCGGCTCCGTCCGCGGCCGCGTCACCGAGGACGGCTCGGCCGCCATCGGCAAACTCTGCGTCCACCCCCGCCTCCAGGGCCACGGCATCGGTGCCCGCCTTCTCCGAGCGGCCGAAGCGGCCCTGGCGGAGGAGCGCGGCGCCACCAGCTTCCGCCTCTTCACAGGCCACCGCAGCGAGGGCAACCTCCGCCTCTACCGCAAGGTCGGCTACCAGACGGTGGGGACGTCGGAGGGGGCGGACGGGGTCCCGATGATCGTCCTGGAAAAGCCGGCGGGCACATATGCGGCAACGGCATGAGGGCGTTTAGGGGCGCGGGGAACTGCGCGATCAGCCACTGACGGCCCGGATGCCGCCCGAAAACATCAGGCGGCATCCCCCGTAGGCGCACCCTTCCGCAACCAGTAAATGGCGGAAAGCGGCAAGAGCACGGGGATGAACAGATACCCGATCCCGAAGTCCGACCACACGGTCGCATCCGGAAACGCGGACGGCTCCACCAACGTCCAGGTGCCAACGGTCAACACACCCAACAGCTCCAGCACGCAGCACGCGAGCGCAGCCTTACGGGCCGTCTCTCCACCCCGCACCAACGAGTACGTGATGAATCCGTAGACCACCCCGGCCACCGCGGACAGCGAATACGCCAGCGGCGCCCGGTCGAACTCCGTGGAGATCTGCACGGCGGACCGAGACACCGCCCCGACCACCATCACGCCGTACAGCCACACGAGCAGCGTCCCCGGCCCACTGGTCAGCCGTCGCCGACTCACGTCAGCCTCCCCAGATGTCATAGAGCCGCACCTCCAGAACGGCCAGCACCACACCGCCGGCGGCAACCGTCACCGATCCCCACCGCGTCCGCTCCGTGAGCGACATGATCCCCGCCGCCGGCACACACGCGAACGCCCCCAGCAGATAGGCGACGAAGATCGTCGTCCCCTGCTCCGGCTTCTCGCCCCGCGCGAGCTGCACGATCCCGATCACCAGCTGGACCAGCGCCAGCACCGACACCACGGCCATCCCGATGAAGTGCCAGTCCTTGGTCGGCTGATCACGGTACGCGGCCCAGCCGCACCAGGCGGCCAGCAGCAGCGCGGCGACGCCGGTCACCAGCGTCAGGGCATCAAACATGCGGCGAGCCTATTACGGTCCAAAAGGCCTGATGCGGCCGCCCCCGCACGGCACCGTAGGGTCGACGGCATGAAGATCCCTGCCGAAGCCCTTCTGTTCGACAACGACGGAACCCTCGTCTCCTCTCTCGAATCCGTCCACCGCTGCTGGACGCGCTGGGCCGAGGAGTTCGGCATCACCGCCGAGGAGTTCGCCCGGGTCGAACTGCACGGGCGACCGGCTGTCGAGATAGCCGCCGACCTGCTCCCCGCCGATGTGGTGCCGCAGGCCCTCGCGCGGATCGAGCAGCTGGAGGTGGAGGACGTACCCAACGGCGGTGTTCATCTGCTCCCCGGCACCAGGGCCTTCCTCGATGCCCTGCCCGCCGACCGCTGGGCCGTCGTCACCTCCGCCACCCGCCGGCTCGCCGAGGCCCGTCTCGAAGCGGTCGGCATCCTCCCCAAGACGCTGATCGCCGCAGACGACGTCACCCGCGGCAAGCCGGACCCCGAGCCCTATCTGCTCGCCGCCCGCGAACTCGGCGTCGACCCGGCCCGTTGTGTCGTCTTCGAGGACGCCCCCGCGGGCCTGCGCGCCGGCCGTGCCGCCGGAATGACCACCGTGGCATTGACCACAACTCACCAGGCCCACGAGCTCGACGCCGACCTGGTCGTCGAGAATCTGTCGGCCTTGTCGGCACTGGTCACCGGCGGGAACGTGGAGATCTCCGTCCGGTCCTGAAAGCTGTCCAGCGCTGTCCGTCATTCGGACAACGGGTTCTTGGTCGCTCCCATACGTCTGCTTTACTGATCGCATGACCACGACGAGCTGCCGCACCCTTGCGACCGAGGCGACCCTGACGCCCGGTGCTCGTTGTATGTGTCGAATGTGCGCCTGTTAGAGGGCCCCCGCACCACCTCCTGAGCTCGCGCCCCGAAGCGAGCCGCCCCGGCACGTCCGTACGCCGTGAACGCCGTACGTGACCCATGTGCCCGCGCACGACTTCGACTTCTCCCGTACCGGGCACACCCACGCCCGCGTACTCGACAGTGACGGAAACCCCAGTGATCACGACATCAGGCCTCACGAAGGTCTACCGCTCACGCGGGCGAGAGATCACCGCCCTCGACGGCGTCGACCTCCATGTCCGCGAAGGCGAGGTGTGCGGCGTCATCGGCCAGTCCGGCGCCGGCAAGTCCTCGCTCATCCGCTGCGTCAACCTGCTGGAGCGCCCCACCGCAGGGACGGTGACCGTCGCCGGACAGGACCTCACCGCCCTCGCCGGCCGCGGGCCCCGGGCCGGCAAGGAGCTGCGGCAGGCGCGCAGCCGGATCGGCATGGTCTTCCAGCACTTCAACCTGCTGTCCACCCGGACGGTCCAGGACAACGTCGAGCTGCCGCTGGAAATCCTCGGCAAGTCCGGAAAGGAGCGTTCCCGCAAGGCACTTGAGCTGCTGGACCTCGTCGGACTCGCCGACCGGGCGGGCGCCTACCCGGCCCAGCTCTCCGGCGGCCAGAAGCAGCGAGTCGGCATCGCCCGTGCCCTGGCCGGCGACCCCAAGGTGCTCCTGTCCGACGAGGCGACCAGCGCCCTCGACCCGGAGACCACCCGCTCGATCCTGCAGCTGCTGCGCGACCTGAACCGGCAGTTGGGCCTCACCGTCCTGCTCATCACCCACGAGATGGACGTCGTGAAGTCGGTCTGCGACTCGGCCGCCCTCATGGAGAACGGCCGCATCGTCGAGTCCGGCACGGTCGGCGAGTTGCTCGCGACCCCCGGCTCCGAACTGGCCTCCGCGCTCTTCCCCGTCGGCGGCGAGGCCACCGGCGAGGACCGGACCGTCATCGACGTCACCTTCCATGGCGAGGCCGCCACCCAGCCCGTCATCTCCCAGCTCTCGCGCACGTACAACATCGACATATCGATCCTCGGTGCCGCCATCGACACCGTCGGCGGCCTCCAGGTCGGCCGGATGCGGATCGAACTGCCCGGCCGCTACGAGGACAACGTCGTGCCGGTCGGCTTCCTGCGCGAACAGGGTCTTCAGATCGACGTCGTCGGTGCGCCCCAGCTGGTGAAGGAAGGTGCCAAGTGACCTGGTCCGAGATGCAGCCCCTGCTGGAGCAGGCGTGTTGGGACACCCTCTACATGGTCGGCTGGTCCACGCTCATCGCCGTCGTGGGCGGTCTTCCGCTCGGTGTCCTCCTCGTCCTCACCGACCGCGGCGGACTTCTCCAGAACGTCGTCGCGAACAAGGTCATCGGGCAGGTCGTGAACGTCGCCCGCTCGATGCCGTTCATCATCCTGATGGTCGCGCTGATGGGCTTCACCCGCTCGATCACCGGAACGACCATCGGCCGCGAGGCGGCCATCGTGCCGCTCGCCATCGGAGCGATCCCCTTCTTCGCGCGCCTGGTCGAGACGGCTGTCCGCGAAGTGGACGGCGGGCTCGTGGAGGCCGTGCAGTCGATGGGCGGCAACACCTGGACGATCGTCCGCAAGGTGCTCGTCCCCGAGTCCCTGCCCTCGCTGATCGCCAGCACCACGACCACGGTTGTCGCCCTCATCGGCTACTCCGCGATGGCCGGCACGGTCGGCGCCGGCGGCCTCGGCGACATCGCCATCCGCTACGGCTACCAGCGCTTCGAGACCCAGCTCATGTGGATCACCGTCGCGATCCTCGCCGTCGTCATCTCGCTCATCCAGTTCGCCGGCGACTACGCGGCCCGCTCCCTGCACAGCCGCGGCGGACGCTCCGGCCCGGCGCCGAAGCTGCGGCTGCTGAAGGCCTCCACGGCGGACACCAAGACCGTCTGAGACACCCGGAAATCTTCCCGTGCACCCCATCACGGGATCGCTGCACCCAAAAGGAAAGGCACTTTTCGTGCGTAACACCGCAAAGCTCACCACCGCCGTCCTCGCCGCCGGAGCCCTCACCTTCGCGCTCAGCGCCTGCGGTTCGTCCGGTTCGGACGCCGCCTCCGACACCAGCGGACCGCTGGTCGTCGCCGCGAGCCCCACCCCGCACGCCGAGATCCTGAACTACGTCAAGGAGAACCTGGCGAAGAAGGCGGGCCTCGACCTGGAGGTCAAGGAGTTCACGGACTACGTGACCCCGAACACGGCGACGGAGGACGGCTCGGTCGGCGCCAACTACTTCCAGAACCAGCCGTACCTCGACGACTTCAACAAGAAGCGCGGCACCCACATCGTGCCCGTCGTCACGGTCCACCTGGAGCCGCTCGGCCTCTACTCCCACAAGGTCAAGAGCGCCGGCGCCCTCAAGAGCGGTGCGACGATCGCCGTCCCCAACGACAGCGTGAACGAGGCCCGTGCCCTCAAGCTGCTCGACGCCAACGGGATCATCACGCTCAAGGACGGTGTCGGCAACGAGGCGACCCCCTCCGACATCGCGAAGAACCCGAAGAACCTCAAGTTCAAGGAGCTGGAGGCGGCCCAGACCCCGCGCTCCCTGGACGACGTCGACGCGGCCGTCGTCAACGGCAACTACGCCATCGAGGCCGACCTCAAGCCCGCCACCGACGCCCTCGTCCTCGAGTCCGCCAAGAACAACCCGTACGGCAACTTCCTCGCGGTGAAGGAGGGCAACGAGGACGACCCGCGCGTGAAGAAGCTCGCCAAGCTGCTCACCTCCGCCGAGGTCAAGAAGTTCATCGAGGACAAGTACGCCGGTTCCGTCCTCGCCTCCTTCTGATCACCGGCGCGTATACGACGTATCGCCACGCACGGGGTCCACTCCGTCACCAGGTGTGGGCCCCGTGATGCGGTTCGGTGCTTTCATGCTGCATGCTGGGCAGTTCAGCAGGCCCTGCAGGTTTTCCGACGGTTACGGAGTGGCGCATGACTGGCACCTTCCCCAACATCTCCATCAGCACGGAGCGGTTGGTGCTGCGCCCTCTCGACGAGGACGACGTGCCCGCACTGGCCGAGATGATGAACGACGAGCAGGTCGGGGCCTGGACCGACGTCCCCCAGCCCTACAGCGAGGAACAGGCGCGCGGCTGGATCACGCGGTACGCGCCGACCGAGCGGGAGGCCGGCCGCGGACTCGCCTTCGCCGTCACCGAGTTCCTCACCCAGCGCCTGGTCGGCATCGTCCAGCTCGCCAAGACCAACTGGCACGTGCGCTCCACGGAGTTGTCGTACATCATCGCCCCGTGGGCGCGCGGTGAGGGCTACGCCTCCGAGGCCGCGCTCGCCACCGCCCACTGGCTGTTCACCGACCAGAAGCTCGAGCGGATCGAGCTGCGCACGGCGGCCGACAACACCGCCTCCCAGCAGGTCGCCCAGAAGATCGGCTGTATCAGCGAGGGCGTCCTGAGAAACGCCTGCATAGCGCACGTCCGCGCCGCGGACGGCACCTGGAGCGACGTCCGCACCGACTTCATCGTGTGGAGCCTGCTGCCCGAGGACCTCGACGGAGCGGGCGATCAGCTGGCCGACGCGGACGGCTTCACGACGTACTCCGACTGGAACTGACCGGATTCGACCTCAGGCCGGCGAAAGCGGTTCCGAGGCGCAGCGGGTACTCTCACGGAGCCGCCCGCGGGCTGCCCACCGACGACGGCCTGCGCACACCCCCCTGGAGACTGAGAGACGATGGCCGACCGGGTCACGGTGATCGGCTGGGACGGCTCGCCGCTGACCGCCGCGGCACGCTCCGCCCTCGGCGCCGCCACGCTGGTCGCGGGCGCCGCCCACCATCTGGCACTTCCCGAGGTGCCGCCCGCCGCCGAACGCATCCGCCTCGGCAGCGTCGCCCTCGCCGCCCGCCGCATCACCGGCCACCGCGGCACCGCGGTCGTGCTCGCCGACGGCGACCCCGGGTTCTTCGGAGTCGTACGGACCCTGCGAGCCCCTGAGTTCGGCCTGGAGGTCGAGGTCGTCCCCGGCGTGTCCTCGGTCGCCGCCGCCTTCGCGCGGGCCGGTATGCCCTGGGACGACGCCCAGGTGGTCGTCGCCCACCGGCGTACCCTGCGACGCGCGGTGAACGTGTGCCGAGCCCACACCAAGGTCGCCGTCCTCACCTCGCCCGGCGCCGGGCCCGCCGAACTCGGCCTGCTGATGGAGGGCGTCCACCGCACCTTCGTCATCTGCGAGGAACTCGGCACCGACCGCGAACAGGTCACCGTCGTCACCTCCGACAAGGCCGCCGACCACACCTGGCGCGACCCCAACCTCGTCATCGTCATCGGCGGCACGGCCGCCGTGACGGAAGGCGGCGGATGGATCGCCGGGCGCGACCCGGCCGCCGCGCCGCGCGGCTGGACCCTGCCCGCCGAGGTCTACGGCGGCCTCATGGGCGAAGGCGAACTGGAACCGCTCCGGGCGGCCCAACTCGCCCGGCTGGGACCACGCGTCGGCGACCTCGTGTGGGACATCGGCTGCGGCAGCGGCGCCTTCGCCACCGAGGCGGCCCGGGCCGGGGCGGCCGTCATCGCCGTCGACCGCGACCTCAGGGCCTGCGAGCGCACCGAGGCCAACGCGCGCGCCTTCGGACTCCAGGTCCAGATCGTCCCCGGCACCGCCCCGCACGTCCTGGAGAACCTTCCCGAACCGGACGTCGTCCGCGTCGGCGGCGGGGGAGTGGCCGTGGTCTCCGCGGTCGCCGACCGGCGTCCGCAGCGCATCGTCGCCCACGCGGCCACCCGCGACGAGGCCGAACTCGTCGGCCGGGACCTCACCGAACACGGCTACCGCGTCGAGTGCGCCCTCCTCCAGTCCGTCGAACTCGACACCCGGGCCTGGACGGAGACGGAACGGAGTGTCGCGTTCCTGCTCAGCGGGGTCCTGCCGGACCGTACGGCCTGACGTCGCCGGTCGCTGTTGCGCCGTCCCCGTGATCCTGTTGTCGTACCGCGCGCGGTAGGCTGGCCGACTGTTGTACCGCTTCTGGCTGCCCGGCATTCGTTCGTCAATGTCCGGAAAGCGCGCCCGTTTTGGGGGTAGGTGTGGTACGGCATGACCGGAGGACGCGCAACGTGGCGCAGTCCACAGCGGGCTGTCGCGGATCAACCTGTCGCGACGGGGTAACGGCCGGGACAATGCCAGTTAATGGCTTTGTCGTCTTTCTCGGCGAGGCCGTTCGTGCCGCTGGGCACGCACGCTCGTTCTTCACTGCGGAGGCGGTCGGTGCGCCGTCCCCGGCGAGCTGGTCGTGGAAGCACTAACCGATGGGCGAGGGGTACGCATGACCGACACCGGCCAGGTCCCGGGCGAGGGACTGCCGGAGAACGCAGGCATGGTGGAACAGCCGGGCGTCCCGGGTGCGTACACCTACCTCTCCGAGACCACCGCCGAGGACGAAGACCTGTTGCTGCTGCCGGGCGCCCAGAGCCCGTGGGGCAACGAGGTCGCCCCGCCCGCCCCGGAGCCCGTCGTCGAGACCGTTCACGAGCCGGGCGCGCACGAGATGTCCGGCCGCGACAGCGGAGCGCACGATCTGAGCGCCGTCCGCACGCCCCAGCCGCAGGCTCCCTCGATGCCGATCCCGCCCATCACGCCCCGTCGGCCGCTGCACCTCGGTCCGCCGATCCCCGACGCCTCCGCGAGCCCGGTCCGCTCCCTCGCCGACCGCGGCCCCGCGGGCGCACCGGTACGGCAGCCGGCCGCGGCCGTGCCCGGCCCCGAGTACTTCGACGCGTCGCAGCCGCAGGGCGCGATCCCGTGGGGCGCCCCGGCCCAGGCCGCCGTCCAGACGCCGGTGAACGCCGTGGCCCCGGCTGCCGAAACGGTTGTTCCGGCCCAGGAGCCGGTGAGCGCCGCCCAGGCCGCGGTGACCGACCTCGCTCCCGAGGCGGAGGCCGCGGTGTACGAGGCTCCCGAGGCGGAGGCCGCGGTGTACGAGGCTCCCGAGGCGGAGGCCGCGGTGTACGAGGCTCCCGAGGTCCCGCTGCCGGATGTCGTACCGGGCCCGGAGGCCGGGTACGCGTCGGAGCCGGTGCAGATTCCGGTCGCCGAGGCGGATCAGGTCCTGGCCGACGGTCCCGGGGCTGACGGAGTTCAGCCCGACGGGGGCGAGGGACAGTTGCCGGGGGACGGCTCCCTGCCCGACAGCGTTCAGCTCGCTTCCGCTGGTCCGGAGATGCCCGCGGAACAGTTCCTGGCCGAGGCCCCTGTGGCCGAGGCGGTCCCGGATTCCGGTGCCGACGCCGAGCAGGCGCCGGGCAGTGGCCCCGTCCTGGGTGCCACGGAGGACGCGGTCGCCGTGCCGGACCCGGTCGACGCCGCTGCGGCCGAGCCGGTGCCCGTGCCCGAGGCCGTGCCTGTCGTGGAGACGTCCGCTGTGGCGGTTGACGTTGACGTCACCACGCCGGTCGCCGAGGAAGCAGTGGCCGAGCCGGAGGCCGTCGCCGCCCAGGAAGCGGTCGCTTCGGAAGCGGTGACCGCCGAGGACGCCGAAACCGGCGCGGTCCAGGAACCGGACGCCTCTCACGAAGCTGTCGTGGTTCCGGAAGCCGAAGCCGCTGTGGAGGAAGCCGCACCCGTCGTCGGGGAAGACGCCGCCATGGCAACCCCGGAGGCCGCCGAAGCCGTAACGCTCCAGGCGCCCTCGGAGGCCGAGCAGGCTCCCCAGCCGGCGGACGCCGTCACCGCACCCGACGAAGTCCCCTCCGCACCCGCGGAGGAAGACCCCGCGGCCGAGGCTCCCGAGCCACTCGCCGTCGAGGAGGCGGCACCGGTGCCGGAGCGGGTCCAGGAGCCCGCCCCTGCCGCTCTGCCCGCCGAGGCCCCGCAGGCTCACCACTTTGTCCCGCCCGCTCCGCAGGGCCCCGTCGCAGGGCCGGCCCACGCGCCCGCCCAGGAAGCGCCGGAGCCCCTCGCGGCGGACGTGGCCGACACCGACGTACAAGTGATGCACCCGCCCGTTCCGGCAGACGAGATCCAGTCGTCGGACCCGGTCGCGCCGCAGGAGTTCCCGGCCGCACCGGACCAGGCGCCGCAGGGCCCGCAGACTCCGGCAGCCCAGCCGCTCGCGGTGGAACTCGCCGACGAGCAGACCCAGTTCGCGTACCCCGCCGCCGCCGAGGCCCCCGCAGTCCTGCCCGCGGGAGTCCCCTTGGAGCCCCGACAGGGCGAGCCCGTGGGCAAGTTCGTGCCGGTGGACGGCTCGGTGCCGACCACCCCGCACCTCGCGCCGACCCCGCCGCACCCTCTGTCGCTCCCCACGGACGACGTACGGCAACCCGCGGTCCCGGCCCCGCGTGAGGCGGGCGGCGACCCCGACATCGCACAGCAGGCGGACGACCTGGACACCCGGGCGGCCGATCAGGAAGACCGCGAAGTCCAAGAAGTCCAGGAAGTTCAGGAAGAAGTGAGCACGGCCGCCGTGGAAGAAGTACGACAGTCCACGGGCCCCGCCGCGCCCGCCTACGACGACGCCGAGCGCGAGGCCGTCCTCAAGGTCATGCGTGAGCGCCGCGACATCCGCAACGGCTTCCGCGGCGACCCGATCCCGCACGAGGTGCTGCTCCGTGTCCTGGAGGCCGCCCACACCGCGCCCTCCGTCGGCCACTCGCAGCCCTGGGACTTCGTCGTCATCCGCTCCGCCGAGACCCGGGCGGCGATGCAGGACCTGGCCCAGCGCCAGCGCGAGGCCTACGCCAAGTCGCTGCCCAAGGGCCGGGCCAAGCAGTTCAAGGAACTGAAGATCGAGGCCATCCTCGAGACCCCGGTGAACATCGTCGTCACCGCCGACCCCACCCGTGGCGGCCGCCACACCCTCGGCCGGCACACCCAGCCGCAGATGGCCCCGTACTCCGCCGCGCTCGCCGTGGAGAACCTCTGGCTCGCGGCCCGCGCCGAGGGCCTCGGCGTCGGCTGGGTCAGCTTCTTCGACGAGCGCGAGATGGTCCGCGCCCTGGGGCTCCCCGAGCACCTGGAGGTCATCGCCTACCTGTGCGTCGGGTACGTCGACGAGTTCCCGGACGAGCCCGAACTGATGCAGGCCGGCTGGTCCAAGCGCCGCCCGCTGTCATGGGTCGTGCACGAGGAGACGTACGGCCGTCGCGCCCTGCCCGGCGAGGAGCCGCACGACCTGCTGGGCGAGACCGTCGCCCAGATCCGCCCGCTGGACGCCAAGGCGCTCGGCGAGGCCTGGGAGCGGCAGAAGCGGATGACCAAGCCGGCCGGCGCGCTCGGCATGCTGGAGATCATTTCCGCCCAGCTGTGCGGGCTTTCGCGGCAGTGCCCGCCGCCCATTCCGGAGCCCGCGGCCGTCGCGATCTTCGCCGGTGACCACGGTGTGCACGCCCAGGGCGTCACCCCCTGGCCGCAGGAGGTGACGGCCCAGATGGTCGCCAACTTCCTCGGCGGCGGCGCGGTCTGCAACGCCTTCGCCGCCCAGGTGGGTGCCGAGGTGTGCGTGGTGGACGTCGGCGTGGCGTCCGAACTCCCGGCCACCCCCGGCCTGTTGCCCCGCAAGGTCCGGGCCGGTACGTCCGACATGACCACCGGTCCCGCGATGACCCGAGAGGAGGCCAAGCAGGCCATCGAGGTCGGCATCGAGACCGCGCGTGACCTGGTCGCCGCCGGCAACAAGGCCCTGCTCACGGGTGAGATGGGCATCGCGAACACCACCGCGTCCGCTGCCCTGATCTCGGTCTTCACGGGAACCGACCCCGCCGAGGTGACCGGTCGCGGCACGGGCATCAACGACGAGACCCTGGCTCGCAAGACCGAGGTCGTCCGCCGCGCGATCGACCTCCACCAGCCCGACCCCGCCGACCCGATCGGCGTCCTGGCGGCGATCGGCGGCTTCGAGCACGCGGCGATGGTGGGTCTGCTGCTGGGCGGCGCCTCCCTCCGCACGCCGGTCATCCTGGACGGCGTCAGTGCGGGCGCCGCCGCCCTGGTGGCCCGTGCGATCGCCCCGGAGGTCCTCGCGGCCTGCATCGCGGGCCACCGCAGCGCCGAACCCGGCCACGTGGCCGCCCTGAACAAGCTCGGCCTGCGCCCTCTGGTCGACCTCGACCTCCGCCTCGGCGAGGGCACGGGCGCCCTGCTGGCCCTCCCCCTGGTCCAGAGCACGGCGCGGGCGATGCATGAGGTGGCGACCTTCGATTCCGCAGGAGTGACCGAGAAGTAGGCGCTGCGCGGGGGGCCCGGGGACCGCGTCCCCGGGTCCCCCACGCACGTGGGTCCGTGCCCGGCGACGACGCCCAGTCGACGGACACCTGAGCCGCCCTCCCCGCCCACCCCGTAAAATCCGCACGTCAGGGCCACCGCACTGCCGTAAAGAGGAGCCGCACCCTCATGGCCGAAAACCCCGCCTACCCCGTAGGCCTCCGCCTCACCGGCCGCAAGGTCGTCGTCCTCGGCGGCGGCCAGGTGGCCCAGCGCCGTCTCCCGGCCCTGATCGCGGCGGGCGCGGACATCGTCCTGGTATCCCCGTCCGCCACCCCCTCCGTAGAGGCGATGGCGGACGCCGGCGAGCTCACCTGGACCCGGCGGCCTTACCAGGAAGGCGACCTGGCGGACGCCTGGTACGCCCTGATCGCCACCGGCGACACGGAGGCGAACACCCGTGCCTCGGCCGAAGCGGAGCGCCACCGTGTCTGGTGCGTCCGTTCCGACGACGCCGACGCCGCCACCGCCTGGACCCCGGCGACGGGCCACAGCGAGGGCGTCACGGTCGCCGTGCTCACGACGAACGCGAAGGGCCGGGACCCCCGCCACACGGCGGCCATCCGGGACGCGGTGGTCGAGGGCCTCCGCGACGGCACCCTCGTCGCCCCCCATCACCGCACCCGCACCCCCGGCGTCGCCCTCGTCGGCGGCGGCCCCGGCGACCCCGACCTCATCACGGTCCGCGGCCGCCGCCTCCTCGCCGAGGCCGACGTCGTCATCGCCGACCGCCTCGGCCCCCGCGACCTCCTCGCCGAACTCCCGCCGCACGTCGAGGTCATCGACGCGGCGAAGATCCCGTACGGCCGCTTCATGGCGCAGGAGGCCATCAACAACGCCCTGATCGAGCACGCCAAGCAGGGCAGGTCGGTCGTACGGCTGAAGGGCGGGGACCCCTATGTCTTCGGCCGGGGCATGGAGGAGCTGCAGGCCCTCGCCGAGGCCGGCATCCCCTGCACCGTCGTCCCCGGCATCTCCAGCTCGATCTCGGTCCCGGGCGCGGCCGGTATCCCGGTCACCCACCGTGGAGTCGCGCACGAGTTCACCGTGGTCAGCGGCCATGTCGCCCCCGACGACGAGCGCTCCCTGGTCGACTGGCCCTCGCTCGCCAAGCTCACCGGCACCCTGGTGATCCTCATGGGCGTCGACAAGATCGGCCGGATCGCCGAGACCCTGGTGGCCCACGGCAAGTCGCCCGACACCCCGGTCGCCCTGGTCCAGGAGGGAACGACGGCCGCCCAGCGCCGGGTCGACGCCACCCTGGCGACGGTCGGTGAGGTGGTCGTCGCCGAGGACGTGAAGCCTCCGGCCGTCATCGTCGTCGGCGAGGTCGTCGCCGTGGGACCGCGGAAGTCGGAGCCCTCGGAGTAACCCGGGGTAACACAACCTGTTCCCAGCCGTTGGCACCGCACCCAGGACAAGGCAGTATCACCCTGTGGCCGATCTCATCACCGTCGAGGACCCCGACGACCCGCGCCTGCACGACTACACGGGCCTGACCGACGTCGAACTGCGGCGCAAACGCGAGCCGGCCGAGGGCCTGTTCATCGCCGAGGGCGAGAAGGTCATCCGCCGGGCGAAGGACGCGGGCTACGAGATGCGCTCCATGCTGCTCTCCGCGAAGTGGGTCGACGTCATGCGTGACGTCATCGACGAACTCCCGGCCCCGGTCTACGCCGTCAGCCCGGAGCTCGCCGAACAGGTCACCGGTTACCACGTACACCGCGGCGCGCTCGCCTCCATGCAGCGCAAACCCCTGCCCACGGCCGCCGAGTTGCTCCAGACCGCCCGCCGCGTGGTGGTCATGGAGTCGGTCAACGACCACACCAACATCGGCGCGATCTTCCGCTCGGCGGCGGCGCTGGGCATGGACGCGGTACTGCTGTCGCCCGACTGCGCCGACCCCCTGTACCGCCGCAGCGTCAAGGTGTCGATGGGCGCGGTCTTCTCCGTCCCCTACGCCCGCCTCGACTCCTGGCCCAAGGGGCTGGAGTCGGTCCGCGAGGCCGGCTTCACCCTCCTTGCCCTCACCCCGGACGCCAAGGCCAAGACCCTCGACGAGGCCGCCCCGCACAGGATGGACCGGGTCGCGCTGATGCTCGGCGCCGAGGGCGACGGCCTGACCACCCAGGCCCTGGTCGCCGCCGACGAATGGGTCCGCATCCCGATGGCCCACGGCGTCGACTCCCTCAACGTGGGCGCGGCGGCAGCGGTCGCCTTCTACGCGGTGGCCACGGGGCGACCGCAGGGCTGAGCGGCAGGGTGGGCCAGGTCCGCCCAGGGCGCTTTCCCCTGACGGCGATCCCGGCGAAGCACTCAGTCCGTCCCGTCACCGACCGACCGCTGCGGCGGTTCCTGGGCCGGCGACGCGTGCACCTGTCCCTGCCGCTGTTCCCGTACGACACCGCTGTCGCCGCCGAGTCCGCGCGACGGCCCCTGGCAGCCCTGGGCCGCAGCGATCCCCAGGGCCACGAGCAGCGTCACGACGACGAACACGAACAGTCGCTGACGCAGCAGGCGGGGGTTCGCGGGGCGCAGCCCCGTCTTGGTGTTCCTGGGGGTGGGCCGACCGGTACCGCTGCGCGGCGCGGGGCGGCTTCCGCTGCCGGACCGGGTCGTGTTCCGCGAGGAGGCCGACGTGGACCGGGGGCCGGGCCGGGAGGAGGGGACGCCGTTGCCGCGCGAGCTGCTGCCGTCGCGTGACGGGGTCCCGCCGCGCGCGGGGGCCTGACCCCGGACCTGGCCGGAACCGCGGGCCTGAGGGGCCCCCTGGGAGCCGGGACTGCCCGGCTGACCCTGGGGGCGTCGTTGCGCGGCCCGCTCCGGGTAGGTGTCGGCGATGCGTCCGGTGGGCCGGTCCGCCTCGCCGGCTCGCGGGGCGGGCGGCCGCAGATCCGGCAGGCCCTGTGCCTCGCGGGCCGCGATCTCCTTGAGCCGCAGCGACAGTTGGAGGGTGCTCGGCCGTTCCTCGGGGTCCTTCGCCAGACAGGCGCGGATGAGGGGGGCCACCGCGTCGGGCACGCCGTGCAGCTGCGCCTCCTCGTGCACGACGCGGTACAGCATCACCTCGGAACTGCCGTGCCCGAAGGGCGAGTCGCCCATCGAGGCGTACGCCAGGGTCGCGCCCAGGGAGAACACGTCGGTGGCCGGCGTCACCGCGGCGCCGCGCACCTGCTCGGGCGCGAGGAAGCCGGGGGAGCCGACGGCGGTGCCGACGTGGGTGAGGGTGGAGGCCCCGGTCGCCCAGGCGATACCGAAGTCGATGATCCGCGGCCCCTTGGGCGACAGGAGGATGTTCGACGGCTTGAGGTCGCGGTGCACCACCCCTGCCTCGTGCACGGCGACGAGCCCCTCCGAGAGGGCGGCCCCGATGGCGGCGACCTCGGCCGCGCCCAGGGACCCCTCGTCGGCGACCTTGTCGTGGAGGGAGGGGCCGGGGACGTACTGGGTGGCGAACCACGGACGGTCCGCCTCCAGGTCCGCCGCCACGAGCCGGGCGGTGCAGCCGCCGCGGATCCGTCGCGCGGCGGAGACCTCGCGCGCGAAGCGCGACCGGAACTCCTGGTCCTCCGCGAGATCGGGCCGGATGACCTTCAGCGCGACCCGCTGCCCCTTGCGGTCGGAGCCCAGGTAGACGACGCCCATTCCACCCGCGCCGAGCCGTCTGTGAAGCTTGAACGAGCCGACGACGCGCGGGTCCTCGCGCCTCAGGCGCATCATCGCCATGTTCATCCCCGCTGCCCGGTCCGTGTGACGAGCCACAGCTTACGTTTCCGCGGGCCGCCGCGCGCAGAGGCCGCGCCCTCTCGTCCCGATGGATTGTCAGTGCCGGGTGGGAGACTTGAGGGGTGGTCAGGGAGCCGGAGAGCGGGCGGACTTCGGTGCTGATGTGGTCCCAACCACCCGTCGCAGAAGGGGGATTGAACCCGTGAAGGGTGATCGCGTGGAGATAGTCGTGGACGCAGGGGACACGACGCGCACATACGAGGTGGTGGCGAGCAGGGCGGGCCGCCGAGTGGAGACGGCGGTACGACGAGGTGTCGTGGAAGTGAGCGAAGTCACGCGAAACGGATCGGTGGTGCGGACGGCCCGGTTCATGGCGACCCGGGTGCTCGCGCTGGTGGAGCAACCGGTGCCGCGTGAGGACAGCTCGGAGAAAGCCGGGCAGACCGGACGACCCCTCCGGGAAGACCCGGAGACCTAGGTCTCCGTCTCCACCCACGGGAGTACTCCGCTCGTCGTGGCTCATCCTCGGGGAGGCCCGGCAATCGGTACGAGGGCATGACGTGCGGAGAGCCCCTGACGCCTAGATTTGAGGTCAAGCGGCGGGTGCAGCACTCGTCCCCCGAGGTCAGACACCCGCCGCTGCCAACGACAACAGAACGGTCAGGAGAGGGACCATGGCTCTTACGGCACCGCGGACACTGTCCCGCACATCCAAAACCCGCCGTACGGGCCGTCGTCACCCGCTGGTGGCGACGCTCATGGCCCTTCCTCTGGCGGTCCTGCTCCTCGTCGTCTTCGACGGCTGGGAGACAGTGACCACACAGGCGTCGTCCGTGGGAGTGATGCTGGGGCGCTGAGCGGCGACCCCAGGCCCGGAAGAGCGGTCCGGGCGGGGACATCAGCCCATGAAACCCCGTGGGGACGGGGGTGCGGCGGACGGCAAAATGCCGGCGCAGCTGGGGAGCTGCGCCGGCATTGCTTTGCCCTCCGGGGGTTGGGCGGTCGGTTTACTGTGCAGCTGGGTGGGGGCGGGCGTTTTTGCGCAGTTCCCCGCGCCCCTGATGCCTGCGGCGGCCTGTTTCGGTTCGGTGGGGGCTTGTGTAGCGCCTTGGGTTCGGTGGGTGGGTCGGGGCCGGGGTGGGGGGTGTCCGTCCTCGGTCCGGCGGCTCGGTCTCTTGAGATGTGCTCGGTAACGGACGCCGGCCGCTGCGGGCGGACACCCCCCACCCCGTCCCCTTCGCGCCGTACGCGGCCAACCGCTCATCGGGGCGCACGGTACGGCGAACGGCCCGTCGCGGCGCGCGAGGTGGGGATCGGTCCGTCGTGGCGCAGGTGACTGCAACCCCCTAGGGGCGCGGGGAACTGCGCGACCAGCCCCCACCGGCTCGCACTCGCCCGACAACCCCACCCGGCACCCCTTTGGGCGCCCCGCTCAAGCCCAGCGCAGCGGCCGCGTACCCTCGCGAGCAGACCACCCCGCCGCCCAGGGAGCCCCGTGACCACCCATCCCTTGCTCGCCGAGCTCACCCTCAGAGCCAGGACCGAGGCTCACTCGCGGACCTCGTCGGCGTGCCCCTGCGGAGCGAGCACCCTCGCCGACCGCCCCGACGCCACGGTCGTCCGGCATGCCGACACCGTCGCGAAGGCCCACGCCCCCGACACCGCCCCCGCCGACCTGATCCCCCGTCTCGCCGCGGCCGCTCACCTCCCCGGCATCTTCCTGCCCCCACTCGGCGAGAGCCCCGTCGACCTGCACGGCAGGCTCGTCACCTTCTGGCCGTACGGCGAACCCGTGGACCCCGATAACCCCGACGCCGCCCCCTGGGAAGCCGCCGCCACCCTCCTCGCCCGGCTCCACCGCACCCCCGCCCCACCCGGCCTTTCCCCCATGCGCGGCCCCGTCAAAGCAGCCCTCGCCGTTGCCCGTCTCCTCGCCACCACCCGCCAAAGGCACGCCCTTCCCGTCCTCCGGGCCTGGCGCACCCTCCCGGCCTGGGCCCGCGCCGAGACCCCCATGTCCGACAGGACGACCCTCTGCCACGGTGACCTCCACCTCGGTCAACTCGTCCGCCACCCCGCCCCCGACGGCCCCTGGCACCTCATCGACGTCGACGATCTGGGCGTAGGGGAACCCGCCTGGGACCTCGCCCGACCCGCCGCCTGGTACGCCTGCGGACTGCTGTCGCCCGACGACTGGTCCCGCTTCCTCGGCGCCTACCGAGCGGCCGGCGGCCCCGCGGTTCCCGCCGACGGCGACCCCTGGCCGGCCCTGGACGTCGCCGCCCGCGCCCTCACCGTGCAGACGGCGGCCCGGGCGATCGCCAAGGCGACCGAGGCGGACCGTGCGCTGGGCGACGTGGAGCAGGCGGTCGTCGATGCCTGTGACCGAATGGGTTCTGCCCCGCCGCAGTTGGCGGGCGGTTTCGCGAAGTAGGGTGCAACCGACCAGGGCCGGACGGAGTCTGTCCTGGCGTAACGCGAAGCAGTACCAACGGGCGAGGAGTTGAGCCGACGATGCAGTGTCCGAAGTGTCACGCACCGATGCACACCTACAACCGCAACGGTGTCCAGATCGAGCAGTGCAGCGGCTGCCGCGGGATCTTTCTCGACTACGGCGAGCTGGAGGCGCTGACCCGCCTGGAGGGCCAGTGGGGCGGCGGCCCCGCCGTTCCGCCGCCCCCGAACGCGCCGCAGTACCCCGCCGCGCCCGGCGCACCGGCCTGGGGCGCGCCGCAGCACGGAGGTGGTCACTACGGCGGCCACGGCGGCCACGGCGGGCACCACCGCAACCGCGGCTTCGGCCACATGCTGTTCTCCAGCTGACCGGGCAACGAGGAAGCCCCCGGCCGCAGGGCCGGGGGCTTCGGTCTGTGCGCGATACTGGGATTGAACCAGTGACCTCTTCCGTGTCAGGGAAGCGCTCTCCCGCTGAGCTAATCGCGCGGGAACCACGATCAAGATCGTGAGTACTGCGTGCGCGATACTGGGATTGAACCAGTGACCTCTTCCGTGTCAGGGAAGCGCTCTCCCGCTGAGCTAATCGCGCGGGTCAGACCTTCGATGATCTGCCGAAGATCCAGTGGACGATACTGGGATTGAACCAGTGACCTCTTCCGTGTCAGGGAAGCGCTCTCCCGCTGAGCTAATCGTCCTTGGAGGTGGAGACGGGATTTGAACCCGTGTAGACGGCTTTGCAGGCCGTTGCCTCGCCTCTCGGCCACTCCACCAGGAGTGAGGGGGCTCGGGAAGATCCCCCTGCTTCCTACGAGCGGACGACCAGGTTCGAACTGGCGACCTCAACCTTGGCAAGGTTGCGCTCTACCAACTGAGCTACGTCCGCGTGTCGTTTCGTTCCGCTCTCGCGGCCCGGCGACGAGTTGAACTCTAGCGGATTCCGGGGCCAGTACAAAAACGCGTTTGCGCAGCGTGCTGCGGTGCGCATGTCGACGTACGTGGTCAGGGCGGCCTGAGGGACATGGCCAGGTCTCCCGCAGGACACCCGCCATAGACTCGACAACGTGCTCCACCTCCCTCCTCTCGCCCGTTTCGGCGACCGCGTCGCCACCGGTCTCCTCGATGTCACCAGCGATCCCGCGGCTCTGGACTCCACCGGCTTCTGGGCTATCGCCGCGGACTTCGAGGGCGGTCTGACCTGCGCCCGCTTCGCCGACGTACGCCTGGAACCGGTGCCCGCGCCGAGGTCCGGAGCGTGGCAAGGGCCCCAGGCCGGTGACTGGACGTCATCGCTGGATCGCGCCGCGTACACGGAGGGCGTGCAGCGGATCCGGGCGTGCATCGCCACCGGCGAGGTCTACCAGGTCAACCTCTGCCGTGTGCTGACCGCGCCCCTCCCGCCCGGCGCCGACGTGGACGCGCTGACCGCGCTGCTGGCCCGCGGCAACCCAGCGCCCTATGCAGGAACGATCCGGCTGCCCAAGCACGGGGTCGAGATCGCCACCGCTTCCCCCGAGCTGTTCCTGCGCCGGGAGGGCCGGGTGGTGGAGTCGGGGCCGATCAAGGGGACCGGGCGGACCGAGGACGACCTGCTGGCCAAGGACTACGCCGAGAACGTGATGATCGTGGACCTGGTCCGCAACGACCTGGGGCGGGTGTGTGCCACGGGCAGCGTCACCGTTCCCGACCTGTGCGCCGTGGAGAAGCACCCCGGTCTCGTCCACCTCGTGTCGACCGTGCGGGGTGAGCTCGGCGAGGGCGCCGGCTGGGCCGAGCTGCTCGGCGCCGCCTTCCCGCCCGGCTCGGTCACCGGCGCGCCCAAGTCCAGCGCCCTGCGGATCATCGACGCCCTGGAGACCGCGCCGAGGGGGCCGTACTGCGGAGGCATCGGCTGGGTCGACGCCGACCGGGGTACCGGGGAGCTGGCCGTCGGCATCCGTACCTTCTGGATCGACCGTGCCGAAGCAGTGCTGCGCTTCGGTACCGGCGCCGGCATCACCTGGGGGTCCGACCCCGAGGGGGAGTGGCGGGAGACCGAGCTGAAGGCGTCCCGACTGCTCGCGATAGCGTCGGGGACGTACGAGGTGAGTGGAGGAACTTTTACGTGAAGATCTGGCTCGACGACGGGTTGCAGGACACCGAGACCGCCCGCGTCTCCGTCTTCGATCACGGGCTGACCGTGGGCGACGGCATCTTCGAGACGCTGAAGGCGGTGGACGGTCGCCTCTTCGCCCTCACCCGGCATCTCGACCGGCTGACGCTGTCGGCGCGGGGCCTGGGGCTGCCCGACCCCGATCACGACGAGGTCCGCCGCGCCTGTGCCGCCGTACTCGAGGCGAATCCCGTGCCGCTCGGGCGGCTGCGCATCACGTACACCGGCGGCCACGGCCCTCTCGGCTCCGACCGGGGAGAGCACGGGCCGACCCTGGTGGTCGCCCTCGGCGAGTCCTCGCCGCGACCCGACTCCACGGCCGTGATCACCGTGCCGTGGACCCGTAACGAGCGCGGCGCTCTCACCGGGCTCAAGACCACCTCGTACGCCGAGAACGTCGTCGCACTCGCACGCGCGCGTGCGCACGGTGCTTCGGAGGCGCTGTTCGCCAACACGGTCGGTCAGCTGTGCGAGGGCACCGGGTCGAACGTCTTCGTCGTGCTCGACGGCGAGATCCACACGCCGCCGCTCGCCTCCGGCTGCCTCGCGGGCATCACGCGCGCGTTGACCGTCCAATGGACCGGGGCCAAGGAGACCGACCTGCCGCTGGACGTCCTGGAGCGGGCCGACGAGGTCTTCCTCACCTCGACTCTGCGGGACGTCCAGGCCGTCCATCGCGTCGACGCGCGCGAACTGCCGGTCGCGCCGGGCCCGGTGACCGCGAAGGCCATGCGCGTCTTCGAGGAGCGGTCCGGGCACGACCTCGATCCGTGAAGCCCGGGAAATTGGGCTGAACTGGCGCGCGGCAGCGGGTAGAACTCCGGTGATGACCACCACCCTGCGGCCGACCGAGCCGCTCCAGCGCGGCTCCGACGGGGCGCTGTCCCGCCACTACACGGTGTGCGTGAACAGCCGTCCCGTCGGGGCGATACACCTCGCGACCCATCCGTCCTTCGGGCCGGCCGTGGCCCAGATCCGCGATCTGCGGATCGAGGAACCGGACCGCAGGCGCGGTCGGGGCACGGTCGCCGCGCTCGCCGCCGAGGAGGTGGCGCGGGGCTGGGGCAGTGGGCAGCTGGAGATCAGGGTCCCCGCCGACGCCGAGCCCGCGCGGCGGCTCGCCACGATGCTCGGGTACGTCCATCGCAACCGCGGTATGGAGAAGCGGCTCGGCCCCACCGCGCCCGAACTGCCCGCGGGCAGCCGCGGCAGACCCATGACGGAGGCCGAGTTCGGCCCCTGGGCGGAGCGCGGCATCGCGGAGTACACCCGGGACTGGGCCGACCGCGGGGTGCCCGAGGCCCAGGCGAGGGCGAGGTCGCAGAGGGACAACGCACGGTTGACGGAGCGTGGCCTCGCGACCGAGAACGCGCTGTTCAGCGTGCTGGAGCAGGACGGTGTCCGGGTCGGCATCCTGTGGTTGGAGTTCATCGGCGACAAGGCGTTCGTCTACGACGTCGAGACCGAGGAGGCCGTCCGCGGCCGTGGGCACGGCCGTTCGCTGATGCTGCTGGCCGAGGCCCAGACGATCGCCTCCGGCAGACGGGTCCTGGGCCTCAACGTCTTCGCGGGCAACACACCGGCGGAGCGGCTCTACGAGTCGCTGGGCTACGAGACGGTGGGTTACTCGATGTACAAGAGCCTGCTCTGAGGCCGGCTCACTCCTGCCCGGCGAGCAGCCGGTCCACGATCTGCTCGATCCGCTCGCGCAGTCCGTCCTGGCTCTTGCCGCCGTCGAGACGCTCGCCGTCGATGACGTACGTCGGGGTCCCGCTCACGCCGATCGCCTTGCCCTCGGCCTGGTCGGCGTCCACGATCAGGATGTGCCGGCCGTCGATCAGCGCGGTGTCGAACTCCTCGGCGTCCAACCCCAGTTCACGGGCGACCTCGACCAGGAAGGGTTCTCCCGCACGGTCCAGCTCCGCCACCCGCCCCAGCACGGCCTCGACGAACTCCCAGCCCCTGCCCTGCTCCAGCGCCTCCTCGGCGGCCTGCGCGGCGGCGAAGGAGTACTTGTGCTTCTCCAGCGGGAAGTGCCGCAGCCGCAGCTCCAGACGGTCGCCGTAGCGGGCACGAAGGGCCCGGACATCGTCCAGCGCGACACGGCAGTCCGGGCACTGCAGCTCGCACCAGACATCGAGAACGGGCACGGCGGAACGGACGGGGGAGGGGTCGCTCATGGGCCCAGTCTCCCAGCTACGGACCACCCGCCCGAATCGGCCCCGTCGTCCGCACGACGGCGTCCGCCTGCTTCGGCGGTACGACGCCGACCGGCACCTCGGGAGGAGGTGACCCGGAGATGTCCCTGATGTCCTGCCCAGGCATGGCCCGGCGGGGGTCGGGAGGTGCAGGATGGATAGGGACGAAGCGGCACGTTGCCGATCGACACCGCCTGGAGGACCGGATGATTGCCGAGACCGTCTGTTCCGCCGTAGCCGCGGCCGGCCTGGGCATCGCGGCGGTCACCGCGTACCGCAAGCGTTTCCTCGCGGCCACCCGTATCGCCGCCTACTCCCTCGTTCCGCTCGGCCTGGTGATGACCGGTGTCGTCGACTGGCTCGCGGACACCGCCCTCAGCCCGACGGCCTGGGCGGGCTTCGGCGTGCTCGGCCTGTCGTGGGTGCTGTTCTCGACCACGCGGGCGGTGGAGCGCCGCCGCGGCGGCACCCGCAAGGAGCGCAAGGCGGCCCGCGGCGCCGAGCAGGAGGCGATGGCCCCCGCGGCCTCGGCGCCCTCGCTCGGCCCGGCCGTCCGCACCCCGGCGACCCGGCCCGCGGGCAAGCCCCGGGGCACTGAGTCCGCCGGGGACGACTTCAGCGACATCGAGGCCATCCTGAAGAAGCACGGCATATGACGGTCGCCTGTTGAACTGAAACGTTCGCAGTGGGGTCCGCCCCTGTCCGTAAGTGATCACGACTTGAAACGGACATCACGGAATCTGGCGAACTCCCGCCCATTTCGGGCGTGTTGATCGCGCCGGGGGCGTCGGCTGCGCCATCATCGCCGCGAGATGCTGGACACCGAACAGAGCGACACCGCGCCGCCGCAGGACGAGCCGCGTGGATGCCTTTTCGCCCTTTCCCAGCCACCGCTGATGATCTTCCTTGCGGTGATCGGGTGTCTGCTGCTCATGGCTGCGCTGCACGACCTGCTGCTGCTCTGAGCCGTACCCGTGGGTCCCCGGCGTCACCCGTCGGGGACCACGTCGACCATCCCGCCAGGGCCCGGTCCCGCGGCCGGGACGTCAGCCCGCGGCTTCCTTGCGCCGCGCCCGGTACGCGGCCACATGCAGACGGTTTCCGCAGGTCCGGCTGTCGCAGTAGCGCCGCGAGCGGTTGCGGGACAGATCGACGAAGGCCCGTCGGCAGTCGGGCGCCTCACAGCGCCGCAGCCGCTCCTGCTCGCCGGCCACCACGAAGAACGCCAGCGCCATCCCGCAGTCGGCCGCCAGGTGGTCGGCGACGGACGCGCCCGGCGCGAAGTAGTGCACATGCCAGTCGTAGCCGTCGTGGTCCGTGAGCTGGGGAGTGGTGCCCGCGGCGGCGACCAGGTCGTTGATCAGCGCGGCGGCGGCCCGGGCGTCCGGGGCGGCGAAGACCGAGGCGAACCGGCCGCGGATCTTGCGCACCGCGGACAGATCGAACTCCGAGAGCACTCCGACATCGCTGATCTCGTGGTTTCGTACGAAATCCGCGAGCGCCGCGACATCCTGCAGTCCGTCCGGCGTCCCGTCGTCCTCCGGTGCGGTGTTCACCAGATCGACCACGGTGTCGAGGGCGCACCGGGTGTCGTGGGTGATCAGCACGATTCGCTCCCTGGCCTGGGGGTCGGGCGAATGCCCGCCGATGCTGGCCGATGGTAGTGGCTCGCCGGGCCCCGGTGACGGGCAGCACGACAGGTGCCGTGGCTGCGGAGCGCTCCGCAGCCACGGCACCTGTCGTTCCCTATGCGGTTGTACCGGCCCGAGCCGTCTCCCCGAGTGGACGGCGCCGGGCGGCTCTGTGGGACCTCGCCCGCCCCTAGCTTTCCGCCAGGATGTGCGAGAGCTCCTGATCCAGATCGAAGTGCCGGTGCTCCGTGCCCGGGGGCACGGCGGCGTCCGTCCGCTTCAGGAACGATTCCAGGGCCCGCGCCGGGGCCTCGAGCAGTGCCTCGCCCTCAGGGGAGCTCAGGGCGATGCAGACGACGCCCTGACCGTGACTGCGCGACGGCCAGACTCGGACGTCGCCGGTTCCGGTGGGCCGGTGGAGGCCCTCCGCGAGGAGGTCGCGGGCGAACACCCACTCGACGGTTTCCTCGGCTCCGGTGTGGAAGGTGGCGTGCACGGCGTAGGGGTCGGCCGTGTCGTACCGCAGGCCTGCGGGGACAGGCAGGGAGGACTCGCTCGACACAACGAGGCGCAGGTGCAGCTCGCAGCTGACCGTGGTGTTCATAAGCGCCAGGGCCTTTCGCTCAGTGTGCGCTCGGGGATTCGCACGTCGGCGAAATCGACATGCCACCTACGGTGCCGTTGTAAACCCCTCTGAGTGTTTTGCGTGTGTTTACGTAACTCTTCCGGCCGAGTGCCTCTTCGAGAGGTACGACCATTCCGGTGACCGGTTTCTCTCGGGTAGGGTTTGGCTGTATGAATACGGGGAGTGACGAGCCGGGCGAGGTCGCCGTGTCGGCGGACGACGAGAGCGGCAAGAAGACGGACGGGGCGAAGGACGGGCAGGGGCTCGGCTCGCGGGCGCCGGAGTTCGTCAAAGCGCGTCGCCTGTTGCACCTGAGCTGGCAGGTCCTCATCTTCGTCATCGGCCTGGCGGTCGTGGTGGCGGGGATCATCATGCTGCCGCTGCCCGGACCCGGGTGGGTCGTGATCTTCGGCGGTATGGCGATCTGGGCGACCGAGTTCGTCTGGGCCCAGCTCGTGCTCCGCTGGACCAAGCGCAAGGTGACCGAGGCGGCCCAGCGCGCCCTCGATCCCAAGGTGCGCCGGCGCAACATCATCCTCACGGTGATCGGCCTCGCGATCGTGGCCGCGATCCTCGGGGTCTACCTCTGGAAGTTCGGCTTCGAGATGCCCTGGAACATCAAGGACCAGTGAGCCGCGCGGGGGTGCGCAGGCTGTCACCGCTGGTCACCGGCACCCCCTGACATGGGGTAATCTTCTTCCTGCGTCCGGGCGATTAGCTCAGTGGGAGAGCGCTTCGTTCACACCGAAGAGGTCACTGGTTCGAACCCAGTATCGCCCACCCGGACCGACGGCCCGTCTGTGAGAGTGCAGACGGGCCGTCGGCGTGTCCGGGGACAGACGCGAAGGCCGTGGACTGCCGGCCGGCCCGCGTGACCGTCCGAGCGTCGCCTCCCCGCGTGACCGTCCGCAGCGCCGCCTCCCCGCCGCCCGTACTTTTTCGGCCGCGCGCCGACCCGTACGGCGGCCTGTGCCCCGTTCGACGGGTCGATCCCGTGGCTCTCACCTGGGCAGTCGTCAGCTCCCCGACGCCGCCCGGCGGTTGGAGGCGCGCCGACGTCTCACCACACTCACAATAAATTCCTGTCCGAATCATTGACGCACTCCCGGGCCCTCCGTAGCTTGTGCCAGCAAGCGCTTACTTGAAACGATTCATGCAGGCGGCGACGCTGCGGGGAGGGGCCCGACTGTGGGAACCAACAGGAATGTTGAGAGGCGAACGATCCTGAAGGCGGCCGGGGCTACAGCGGCGACGCTGGGGCTGGCCGCGACGACCGGGTGTGGCGGTGACAGCGGTAGTTCCGGAGACGGAACGGTGACACTGCGTTATGCGTGGTGGGGTGGCGAGCCGCGCACCATCGCCATCAAGAAGACCATCGCGCTCTTCGAGAAGAAGTATCCGAAGATCAAGATCAAGCCTGAATTCACCGACTATGAAGCGTTCTGGGAGAAGTTCCAGACCCAGGCCTCCGGTGGAAATCCGCCGGACGTTTTCCAGAACGCGGTCGGTTTCCTGCGCAAGTACGACAAGCGCGGTGTTCTGCTGGATCTCAAGTCGCAGGCGGACGCCGGGAATCTGAGCCTGGACAACTTCCGCAACGGCGTTCTGGCGAACGGTCAGGTCGACGGCAAGCAGATCGCTGTTCCGGTCGGCGCCAACACCATGTCGCTCGTCATCGACGTCAAAGCCTTCAAGAAGGCGGGCGTCGAGGCGAAGTTCGGCTGGACCTGGGACGACTACTTCGCCGCGCTCCAGACGATCCAGGACAAGCTGAAGATCGCCGGCGACACCGGCTACTTCAGCATCATGTACCTCTACGACCTGTATCTGCGCCAGAACGGAAAGGCCTTCTTCACCGACTCCGAGCTCGGTTTCACCGAGGACGACCTGACCCAGTGGTGGACGGACGGCTACAAGCGCGTGAAGTCCGGGCTGGTCGCCGACCCGAAGAAGATCGAGCAGGTCAAGCCCAAGTCCGGACTCTCGGCGGGCCTCGCCGCGTCCGAGTTCACCTGGGACAACTTCTCCATCCGTTACGAGGGCGAGGGCGAGTCGGACTACGGGCTCGCGCCGATCCCCACCACGGACGGCAAGGACACCGGCCAGTACCTCGGTTCGCTGATGCTCAGCGCCTTCTCCGGGACCAAGCACCCCAAGGAGGCGGCGCAGTTCATCTCCTTCATGGTCCACGACCCCGAGGTCGGCAAGATCATGGGCTACGACCGCGGCATCCTCGCCACCACCGAGCAGTACGACGCGTTCAAGCCCGCCGACGCCCAGAACAAGGGCGTCGCGGCGTACGAGGACGAGGTCGCCAAGGCCGGTGTGCTCGGGAAGATCACCCCGCACCCGTCCGGCGCCGACGTCATCGAGGCGGCGTTCCTGCGTCTGGGCGGCGAGGTGGCCCAGGGCAAGTCCAAGCCGGCCGACGCCGCCAAGTCGCTGTTCAGCGAGGCCAAGGCCGCGTTCGCGGGCTGAGGGGACGTACCACCATGACGCTCGTCAAGGAAGCGCCCGTGCGCCCGGCGCAGAAGCGGCCCGCCGCTCCCGCCGCCGGGCGGCGCGGGCGGCGCCGCGAGAACCTCGCCGGCTACCTCTTCATGTCGCCGTGGATCGCGGGATTCCTGCTTCTCACGGCGGGGCCGATGATCGCGTCGCTGTACTACGCGTTCACCCGGTACAACCTGTTCACTCCGCCCGAGTGGGTGGGCTTCGACAACTTCACGACGATGTTCCACGACCCGCGCTGGCAGAAGTCGGTGGAGGTCACACTCAAGTACGTCGTCGTGGCCACTCCGCTCAAGCTGCTGCTCGCGCTCGGCGTCGCGCTCCTGCTCGCGCAGAGCCGGCGCGGGCAGGGCCTGTACCGGGCCGCGTTCTACATGCCCTCCCTCATCGGCGCCAGCGTCTCCGTCGGCTTCGTGTGGCGGGCGCTGTTCTCCGACGACGCGATCGTGGACCGCACCCAGAAGATCTTCGGCGTCGACGTGGGCGGCTGGATCGGCAACCCGGACTACGTCCTCTACTCGCTGGTGGCTCTGAGCATCTGGCAGTTCGGTGCCCCGATGGTCATCTTCCTGGCCGGCCTCAAGCAGGTCCCCCGGGAGCTGTACGAGGCCGCCGAGGTGGACGGGGCCGGGCCCTTCCGCAGGTTCTGGAACATCACGCTGCCGATGATCTCCCCGGTGCTGTTCTTCAACGTGCTGCTGGAGTCCATTCACGCGTTCCAGGTGTTCGGCTCCGCCTACGTCGTCTCCGACACCCGGTGCGGGCCCGCCGACGCCACCCTCGTCTACACCTGTTACCTCTACCAGAAGGGCTTCAAGGAGGCCCAGATGGGCTTCGCCTCCGCGATGGCCTGGTCGCTGGTGGTCGCGGTGGCGCTGGTCACGGCGGTCCTGTTCTGGTCGCAGAAGAAGTGGGTGCACTACGAGGAGGCCGCCAAGTGACCACCGTCAGCACGCCCGTCGTGCGCACCGCGAACGAGCGGCGGAGGAAGGGATCGATCGCCTGGCACGTGGGCGCGCTCGCCGTCCTCGCGGTCGTCCTGTATCCCGTGATCTGGGTGCTCGGCGCCTCGTTCAAGCCGAGCAAGGACATCATCGCCAGCATCGACCTGCTGCCCTCCAAGCCGGTCTGGGCGAACTTCTCCGGCCTCGCCGACGGCATCTCCGGCATCTCCATCGGCACCTTCTTCACGAACTCACTGATGTACGCGGGCCTCGCCGTGGCCGGTGTCGTGATCTCCAGCTCGCTGACCGCGTACGCCTTCGCCAAGATCCGGTTCGCCGGGCGGAACCTGCTGTTCACCCTGATGATCGGCACCCTGCTGCTGCCGTATCACGTGCTGCTCATCCCGCAGTACGTGATGTTCCGCAAGCTGGAACTCGTCGACACGCTGGTACCGCTCGTGGCCGGCAAGTTTCTGGCGACGGAGGCGTTCTTCGTCTTCCTGATGGTGCAGTTCATGCGCGGACTGCCGCGCGAGCTGGACGAGGCCGCCAAGCTCGACGGCTGCGGGCACCTGAGGACCTACTGGTCTATCGTGCTGCCGCTGTGCCGCCCCGCCCTCATCACCAGCGCCATCTTCACCTTCATCAACGCGTGGAACGACTTCATGGGGCCGTTGATCTACCTCAACACGCCCGAGAAGTACACCGTCTCGCTCGGCCTGATGATGTTCCGCGACCAGGAGGGCATCTCCAACTACGGCAGCATGATCGCCATGTCACTGGTGGCTCTGGTGCCGGTCATCGCCTTCTTCATGGCCTTCCAGCGGTATCTGATCGACGGCATGGCGACGTCCGGACTGAAGTGAGGCGGTCAGCATGGCGCAAGCGCGTGTGAAGGCGCGTCGCAGGGCCACCGTGTTCGGCGGCGAGCGCTTCGCTCTCTTCGCCGAGACCCTGCTCACCGGCGTGTGGATCGCCGTGGCCTGTCTCGGACTCGTCACCTACCCGGCGGCCTTCGCCGCCGGGGCGCGGCATCTGCGGCGTCGTACCGGCCATGAGGCCGGCGGTTGGCGGGAGTTCGTCGCGGACTTCCGTACGGCCGTGCGCCGCGGGTGGCTCGTCGGGGTCGCGGGGTGGGTCGCGGCGGCCGCGGTGTGGGTGGACGTCCAGGCCGCGCGGGCCGGGATCCCCGGCGGCCCCCTCGTCGGGGCCGTCGGACTGTTCGCGCTGATCGGCCTCGCGGTGGCCGGGCTGCGCGCGGCGGCGGTCTGGACGCCGGGCGCCTCCTGGCGGGCGCTGCTCGCGGACGCCGTACGCCGGACCCTGCGCGACCCCGCCGGGTCCTTCCTGATCGTCGCCGGCCTGGCCGTCGTGGCCCTGTCCGCGGGGTTCATCGCGCCGCTCGCGGTCCCGGTCCTCGGGGCCGTCGCGGCGGCGGCCGTAGCCGTGGAGGAACGCTACCGGCGCCGCTGACGGGCGGTGCCCTCGTCACAAGGTCGGCGCCCTCGGCGTCGTACCTCTCTCTGTCATGCCCCTGACCAGCCTGTCCATGGAAAGGAATGACCATGTCCCCCATCCCCCGCAGGTCCATCCTCAAAGCCGCCGCTGTCGCCGGTGCCGCCGCGCAGTTCAGCTGGGCGCTGGGAGCCAAGGACGCGCAGGCCGCGCCGAGAGCCGCCGAGGCCGACGACTCTCCCGTGACCCTGGACTGGCTGGAGGACGGCGGCCTCGGCGCCGCGCCCGGCTCCACCGTCGGAGTCCCCTGGCCCAAGGGCGTGTACCAGCAGGACCAGAAGTTCGCGGTCACGGACGCCGACGGCAAGGCCGTGCCGGTCCAGTCCTGGCCGATCGCCTACTGGCCCGACGGCTCGCTCAAGTGGACCGCCCACGCGGTGAGTTCGGGCAACGGGAAGCTGTCGCTGAGCGCCGGTGACGCCGCCGTACCCGACAAGAAGGTCACCGTCGACAAGAGCGGCGGCACGATCACCGTCTCCACCGGGGTCATCACCGCCAAGATCGGCAAGTCGGGCGCCACGCTCATCAAGTCGGTCACCCGCGGGTCGACGGAGATCGCCAAGAACGGGCGGCTCGTGCTGATCCGTCAGCCCGAGATCGAGGACGAGGACCAGGGCACGGTCAGGACCGAGCGCTTCGAGGGGGCCATCTCCGAGGTCACCGTCGAGCAGTCGGGCCCCGTCCGCGCGGTCGTCAAGATCGACGGCAAGCACCGCAAGGGCAACCGCAGTTGGCTGCCGTTCTCGATCCGCCTCTACTTCTACGCGGGCGCCGACTCCTTCCGCATGGTGCACACCATCACCTACGACGGCACCCAGGAACCCGGCAAGGCGAGCGGCGACTTCATCCGCGGCCTCGGCGTCCGCTTCACCGTGCCGATGCGCGACCAGGCCTACGACCGGCACATCCGCATCGGCGGTGAGGGCGCCGGCCTGCTGCGCGAGGCCGTCAAGGGCATCACCGGGCTGCGCCGCGACCCCGGCATCGCCGTGCAGGAGGCCCAGTACGCGGGCCAGAAGCTGCCCGACCCCGCCACCTGGGACCAGCGGGTCACCACCCGGCTCCAGTACATCCCCGAGTGGGGCGACTACACCCTCTCCCAGCTCTCCGCCGACGGCTTCACCCTGCGCAAGCGGACCAAGAAGGGACACGGCTGGGTCGGCGCCGGCGGCGGCAGGCGGGCCTCCGGGTTCGGTTACGTCGGTGGTGCGAGCGGCGGATTCTCCTTCGGGCTCAGGGACTTCTGGGAGAAGCATCCCTCCCAGCTCGACATCCGCGACGCCCAGACCGACGAGGCCGAGGTCACCCTGTGGCTCTGGTCGCCCGAGGCGCAGCCCATGGACCTGCGCTTCTACCACGACGGCATGGGCCAGGACACCTTCGCCGAGCAGCTCGAAGGCCTCAACATCACCTACGAGGACTACGAGCCCGAGTTCGGCACGCCCTACGGCATCGCCCGTACGTCGGAACTGCTGTTCTGGGCCAACGAGTCGACGCCGTCGCCGGAGACCCTGGCCCAACAGGTCGAGGCCGTCAGGGAGTTGCCCCAGCTCGCCGCACCGCCCAAGCAGCTCATCAAGGCGAAGGTCTTCGGGCCGGGCCTGTACTCCGAGCCCGACCGGTCCACGCCCGCCAAGGCCAAGATCGAGGACCACCTCGACTTCCTCTTCACGTACTACAAGGACCAGGTGGAGCAGCGCCGTTGGTACGGCTTCTGGGACTACGGCGACATCATGCACACCTATGACACCGTCAGGCACCAGTGGCGGTACGACATCGGCGGCTACGCCTGGGACAACTCCGAGCTCTCTCCGGACCTCTGGCTGTGGCTGGCGTACATAAGGTCGGGTCGCGCGGACATCTTCCGGTTCGCCGAGGCCATGACGCGCCACACCGGTGAAGTGGACGTGTACCACCTGGGACAGTGGGCCGGACTCGGCACCCGGCACGGTGTGCAGCACTACGCCGACAGTGCCAAGCAGCAGCGCATCGCCAACACGACGTACCGGCGCTACTACTACTTCCTCACCGCGGACGAGCGCGTCGGCGACCTCATGCACGCCAACGTCGACTCGGACGAGACGTTCCTCGTGCTCGACCCGCTGCGCAAGGTCCGCACCGACCCCTACACGCCCGACCGGCACGCCCTGTCGGTCGGCTTCGGCACGGACTGGAGCGGGCTGGTCTCGGCCTGGCTGACCGAGTGGGAGCGCAAGGGCCCCAAGTGGGAGAAGGCCAAGGCCCGCGTGCTGTCGACGATGGAGGGCATCGCCGCCCAGCCCAACGGATTTGTGCAGGGCAGCGGGCTGTACGACCTCGACACGGGCAAGTTCGCGGTGGCCTCGGCGCCCGTCGTCGGGGTCTCGCACCTCTCCGCCGTGTTCGGGCTCAACGAGCTGTGCGCCGAGCTCATCGACCTCGTCGACATGCCGAAGTTCAACGAGGCGTACTTCGACTACTGCCGCTACTTCAACGCGACCAAGGCCGAACAGGCGGCGCGGTACGGGTCCAACTTCGGGTCGCTGCTGCTCTTCCAGGGCCACTCGCGGCTGGACGCGTACGCGGCGGTGAAGACCGGGGACGCGAAGCTGGCCACGCGCGCGTGGGAGAAGTTCTACAACTCCGACGGGTACAAGGAGTCCGCGCCCTGGAAGACGGAGGCGTTGAGCGGGCCGGTCTCGTTGGTGGCGGGCAGTGAGGCGGCCTGGGTGTCGACGAATGACACCGCGTTGTACGGGCTGGCCGCGATCGAGAACCTGGCGCTTCTTGGGGACAAGATGCCGTAGGTAGGGGCTTGTGTGGTGGGGAACTGCGGGGCCGTTGTGGCTGGTCGCGCAGTTCCCCGCGCCCCTGAGTGGGTTCAGTGCATGTTGGTCAAGAAGTGGCGCATCCTTTTGGCGTCCCTGAGGCGGTGTTCGTATGTCGCGCCCAGTGCGAGCAGGAGGAGGCCGGCCAGGGCCGGGGGGACCCAGCGGGGGAGGGCGTCGGTCACCTGGACGAGGTACGGGGCCAGTTCGTGCAGGGCGTCCAGGAGCAGAACCGAGCCGCCCAGCAGGAGCGGGGCCTGGAGGTGGTGGCGGGCGCCTGCCAGGGTGACCAGCAGGGCCGCCACACCCAGCAGCAGCGGGCGCGTCCAGTGAGGGTCGCCCCAGGCCGCGAAGAGGCTCGGCACGAGAGTGGCGGCCAGGCCGGGGGCGTACGCCGTCCAGGACGAGGTCTGTGGGTCGCGGCGGTGGCGCAGGGCGCCGACCAGCAGGGCGGGGATCGTGACCGGGAGTGTGTAGGCCTCCGGGGTGTCCACGTCCCAGCCCGCGAGGCGGACCCAGGTGGCCGCGAGGAACAGGGCCGCGGACGCGTAGCCGACGGGGCGGCGGTCCGTACGGATCGCCGTGCCCGCCGTGATCACTCCGCACACGGCCAGGACCGTGGCGAGCAGGGGCAGGTCGGTGGCCGCCGGCGCGATGGCGAGGACTCCGGCCGCCGCTCCGACCGCCTCGACCGGCACGGTGGCCTTCGAGTCGCCGAGTCGCCCGGCGAGCAGCGCCGCGGCCGCGGGGACCACCAGGACCAGTAGGGCGGTGTGCGCCGGCGACCAGTCCGCGGCGGATCCGATCGCGACGGCCAGCGCGGCCCCGTAGGCGAGAGCGGTGGGGGCGGTGAAGGGGGCGAGACGCCAGGAGGCCGCCGTGAAGAGGGCGATCAGGCCGGAGAGCACGACGAGGGTCGCTGTCTGGGAGGCAAGGGCCAGGAAGGCGAGGCTCGCGGAAGTGACGAGTGCGAGGAGGAGGGCCGTGCGGTGCTGCCTTAGAAGGATCGCTGATGCCAGGGCCGCGGCGGTCGCAGCGCCTTGGATCAACAGGCCCGCGGCGTAGGGAAGTTCCAGCACGGCCGGGAGGGTGAGGACGGTGGCCCAGGCCAGGCCCAGTGCCCCTGCCAGGGCTCGCGGGCGCCAGGCCGTGTCCCGTACCGCCAGGGCCAGCACGCCCGCGACGGCTGCCAGGACGAGCGGTGCCGCCTCCGCGTGCGGTGGCCAGGTCACGTCGGCGGTCACCGCGGTACGGGCGTCCGACGGGGCGCCGGTCCACGCTCGCGAGGCCCAGGCGAGCGGGCCCAGCACGACGACGCCGACGACGGGCAGGGCCCACAGCAGGGACAGCGCCTGTACGGCCCCGGAGGCCCAGGCCAGACCCCGCCGTACCGTGTCCGGCAGTCGGTCGAGCCGCAGAGCCGCCAACAGGGCGATCCCGAAGGCCAGATGGGCCGGAACGGTCCACAGCTCGGGCAACAGGGACCGTGCCGTACCGCCGAACGCGGCCACCGCGAGCAGTCCGGAGGCGCCGGCGAGCCCGAGGGCCTGCCCGTTCGCCCGCGCTGCCGTACGACCGCCCAGCCACGCGGCGGTCAGCGCGATAGCGCTCGCCAGGAGAAGGAGCGCCGCCGCACGGGCGGCGGCGCTCGGGCCGGAGGCTGTCCAGGTCAGCAAGCCGGCCGCCAGTGCGCCCCAGGCACCCACGCCGTACGCGCCGATCGCGGCGACCACGCGTACGGACCCGGGCATCGCCCGGAGCGCCACGAGCGAGTCGAACCCCGCCGTCACCAGGAGCGCGGCCGTGAGCCCGTAGGAGCCCGCGTCGGCCGCGATAGCCCAGAAGAACAACGGGAGTTGGGCAGCGACCAGGGCGGCCGGGCGGGGCAGGCGCAGGCCGGTGGCGCCAGGCAGGAGGCCGTACGCCGTCCAGAGCGCCGCCAGGAGGGCCGAGGCGACCGCCGTGTACGGCGCCCCGGGTGTCTGCGGGAAGACGGCTCCGTGCAGCGCGACCGCGTCCAGGACCGTCAGCGCAAGCCCCAGTCCTGCCACGGACTCGGCCGTCGAGCGCAGCCCGCGCTTCAGCAGCGGGAGCGGCGCCGCGAGTGCGGCCACCGTGACCGCGCCGAGCACCAGGGTCCGGCCGGCGATCCCCAGGTGACCCCAGCTGACCAGGGTGAACACCATCGCCGCGATCGTGAGCAGGAGACCGCCGAGAACCAGGAGCACGTTCTGCACGCTCGGTGCGCTCGCCTCGGGGCGGGGGGATGCGGCGGGCCTCGGCCCGGTCGGCTGCGGGGCCGGCCACTTCGGCTGGAGCGCCGCGACCAGCCAGGCCCGGCGGGCCAGCAACTGGGCCCGGCGAGCGTCCAGTTGCCACAGCTCGGCGTCGAGGAGGCGGAGCTCCTCGGCCGGGGGCAGGGTGTGCGTCATGCCCTGAAGTGTGGGCTGGGTCACGCGACGCGACATGAGTACGCGTACTCAAAACCTACTCGGATCCGATGCCAGACTCTGTCCATGGACTGGACCCGATACCGCTTCCGCAGCCTGTGGTCCCTGCCCGCGAAGCCCGCCGTCGTCTACGACGCGCTGGAGCGCGCCGAGGAGTATCCGCGCTGGTGGCCCCAGGTACGCGAGGTGCGACGGCTCGACGACACCAGCGGCGTGATCACGATCCGCGCCGTGCTGCCGTACGACCTGGTCTTCACCGCGCGCGAGGTGCGGCGCGATCCGGAGGCCGGGGTGCTGGAGATCGCGATGGACGGCGATCTCGACGGCTGGGCGCGCTGGACGATCACCGCGGACGGGGACGGCAGCCTCGCTCGCTACGACCAGGTGACCGAGGTGAACAAACCGCTGCTCCGGCGCTTCGCCGTGCCCGGGCGGCCGGTCTTCCTGGCCAACCACCGGGTGATGATGCGCGCCGGGCGGCGGGGGCTCGTCGCCTACTTGGAAGCGGTTTGAAGGAAACCCGCGGGGACCTGTATTGTTCAGTGCGTTCCCGGGCGATTAGCTCAGTGGGAGAGCGCTTCGTTCACACCGAAGAGGTCACTGGTTCGAACCCAGTATCGCCCACCGGGAAAAGCCGGTCCGTCTCAGACGGGCCGGCTTTCTTCATGCTCGCTCACGCCGCCGCCGGCAGATCCGGGCGCAGCGGCCACGCCGGATCCACCGACTCCTCCGACCCGCTGCGCGCGAACCACGCCTGCAGTCCCCGCGCCTGGGCCGCATGCCACACCGCCTGCAGGTTGTGCAGCTCCGGCGGTGCCAGCCGCTCCAGCCGGGCGGCGAAACGGCGCCCCAGTGCCCGTACGACATCCAACGAGGCCTGCGCGTCGGCCGCCGCGTCGTGCGCGCCGTCCAACTCGACGCCGTAGTGCGCACACAGGTCGGTGAGGGTGCGGCGGCCCTTGCGGTAGCGGTCCAGGTGCTTGTCGAGGACCCGCGGATCCAGCACCAGCAGCGGCGAGGAATCCAGCCAGCGGTTCAGCGACGAGGCGCGATGGCGGCGCAACTCCCGGTCCAGGAGCGTCAGATCGAACGGAGCGTTCATCACCACCAGCGGCCGGCCCGCCGCCGCCTGTTCGGCCAGCGCCTCGGCTATCTCGAGCATCACCGGCGCCGGCCAGCGGCCGTTGAGCTGGAGATGCTCGTCCGTTAGCCCGTGCACCGCCGTCGCCCCGGCGGGCACCGGCACACCCGGATTGACCAGCCACCGGCTCACCCGTGGCCGGGTGCCCGCCGCGTCCTGGACGACGACGGCGGCCGACACGATCCGGTCGGTCTCGACGTCCACGCCCGTGGTCTCGGTGTCGAATGCGGCCAGGGGCCCTTCGTACCAGCACGTCATAGCTACACAACCCCTCGTTCACCCAGGGCGGCTGACGCCCCGTCTTCTGCCTGTTTGGTGATACCCGGGCTGTTTGCGCCGTACGCCGGAAGGACACAACAGGAGTACGGGTCTTTGCAGTTCAGCGGCTCGGCGCGGGATTCATGTGGCCCATGTGTGGGCATGTCACTTGGCTTGGAAGGCTGTTGGTCATGGCGATAGCGCAGCCCGAGCGGGGCGGGCTGCTGCCCGAGCGCACGGGCCCTCTTCGCGGCACACTCGCCACCACCGCCTGCATGGAGACACTGCAGGTGGGCTATCTGCACGCCGTCGCGGCGGCGGCCGGCTGCTCGTTGTCGCAACCCTTTCCGGACAACGGCATCGACTGGCACGTCAGCCACGGCTCGCCCGGACACACCGTCGACGACGAGGTCACCATCAAGGTGCAGCTCAAGTGCACCTACCAGGTCGCGCCCAACCCACCGGGCCGCTCCTTCTCCTTCACGCTCGACAACGACCACCTGCGCAAACTCGCCCGCACCCCGGTGTCGGTCCACAAGATCCTCGTGGTGATGCTCGTGCCGAGGGCCCAGGACGACTGGCTGCGCGCCAGCCACGACCGCCTGGACCTCAGACACTGCTGCTACTGGGTCAACCTGGCCGGCCAACCGATCACGGGCCGGACCCGGACCACCGTGCGGATCCCCACCAACCGCATCTTCGACGACCGGGCGCTGTGCGAGATCATGACGCGGGTCGGTACGGGAGGCAGACCATGACCCACCGCCCGCTGGAGGAGCCACTGCGCGCGGTACGGCCCCACCCGGAGGCCCACTGGGACCGTTCGCCGACCCCCGAAGAGGTCGACCCGGCCGTCCTGAGCGCCCTGCTGCACCGGCACGGCTGGCAGCGGCGCGGCGGCGCCCCCGGACGGTACGGCCGCTGGACGCCACCAGGGCCGGGTGCCGGCGGGACCAGCCTGCTCGTGCCCGAGAGCCGCGCCTTCCCCGACAGCGAGGACCTCCTCGGCGAGGCCCTGGTCGCCCTCTCCCGCAGCGGCACACCGTCCGCGCGCGAGGTGCTCGTCGGCCTCGCCGTGCCCAGCGACGAGATCCGCTGGTGGCGGGACGTCCCGACCGGCCCCGCCGACGCCGCGACCTGGACCGTCGAGGAGCAACTGCGCGCCGCCGCCCGGCAGACCCTGCTGGCCGGCGCGCTCGCCACACGCGCGCGTGCCGGCTACTACGGCGCCCGCTATCGCCGTACGGCAGCCGCGTCCCTGGAGAACGTCCTGGTCGGCTCGGCCGCCGGTGGCCGCCGGCTCACCGCCTTCGTGCCCGTCGGCACCACCCGCCCCCTCGCCGTCCGCCTCCACCAGGCCCTCTACGCCACCCGCGAGGCCATCGACTACCAGCGGGCCACCGGTGGCATGGACGCCTTCGACGGCGCCGTCGAGGCGGGCGTCAGCCGTGAGCTCACCGAGGCGCTGATCGCCCTGGTACGCGGCACGGAAGGCGCGCGGATCGCCGTCGAGTGGGCGCCCGCGGCCGGGGTCCCCGAAGGGTGCGCGGCGTCCTGTGAGGCCGTGGAGTTCTCGCCCGGCGACCTGCCCGTGCTGCGCGAGGCCGGGGCCCGCTTCCTGCGCGAGGAGCCCTCCGTCCCGGTGCGGATCACCGGCACGGTGGTGCGGATGCGCAGGTCGGGGCCGCGCGGGGACGGGTCGGTACGGCTGCGGGTGATCGCCGGCGCCGAGATCCCGCACCTGCGGCTGACCCTGGACGAGGAGGCGTACCGGATCGCCGGGCACGCCCACCTCGTCGGGCTGCCGGTGCGGGTGCACGGCAGGCTGGAGAGCCGCGGTGGCTTCCGCAGGCTCACCGGGGCCACTGGGGTCGTACCCGTGCAGGTCGACGAGGCCGAGCGGGATCGGCTGATGAAGTCCCTCCAGGAGAATCTCGACTTCTTCGAGGAGGCCTGCGGAGGGGACTGAGACCGGGACTGATTTCGCGCTGGTGGGTGCCGGGTCGGTACGATCCCCTATTGCGCGCGCTCCCGGTATGGCGCCGCACCCACCTTCAGTCAGGAGAGACCGGTGTCAGACGTCCGTGTGATCATCCAACGCGATTCCGAGCGGGAAGAGCGCGTGGTGACGACGGGCACTACGGCCGCCGAGCTCTTCGCCGGCGAGCGCTCGATCATCGCCGCGCGCGTGGGAGGCGAGCTCAAGGACCTTGCGTACGTCCTGTCCGAGGGTGAGGAGGTCGAGGGCGTCGAGATCTCCTCCGAGGACGGCCTCAACATCCTGCGTCACTCCACCGCGCACGTCATGGCGCAGGCCGTGCAGGAGCTCTTCCCCGAGGCCAAGCTGGGCATCGGCCCGCCGGTCAAGGACGGCTTCTACTACGACTTCGACGTCGAGAGGCCGTTCACGCCCGAGGATCTCAAGGCCATCGAGAAGAAGATGCAGGAGATCCAGAAGCGGGGGCAGAAGTTCTCCCGCCGCGTGGTGACCGACGAGGCGGCTCGCGAGGAGCTGGCGTCCGAGCCGTACAAGCTGGAACTGATCGGCATCAAGGGCTCCGCCTCCACGGACGACGGCGCGGACGTCGAGGTCGGCGCCGGTGAGCTGACGATCTACGACAACCTGGACGCCAAGACCGGCGACCTGTGCTGGAAGGACCTCTGCCGCGGTCCCCACCTGCCCTCCACGCGGAACATCCCGGCGTTCAAGCTCATGCGCAACGCGGCCGCCTACTGGCGCGGCAGCGAGAAGAACCCGATGCTCCAGCGCATCTACGGCACCGCGTGGCCGACCAAGGACGAGCTGAAGGCGCACCTCGACTTCCTCGCCGAGGCCGAGAAGCGCGACCACCGCAAGCTGGGCTCCGAGCTCGACCTGTTCTCCATCCCGGAGCAGATCGGTTCCGGCCTCGCCGTGTTCCACCCCAAGGGCGGCATCATCCGCCGCGTGATGGAGGACTACTCGCGCCGCCGCCACGAGGAGGAGGGCTACGAGTTCGTCTACACGCCGCACGCGACGAAGGGGAAGCTCTTCGAGCAGTCCGGGCACCTGGACTGGTACGCCGACGGCATGTACCCGCCCATGCAGCTCGACGAGGGCGTGGACTACTACCTCAAGCCCATGAACTGCCCGATGCACAACCTGATCTTCGACGCGCGCGGCCGCTCGTACCGTGAACTGCCGCTGCGCCTCTTCGAGTTCGGGACCGTGTACCGGTACGAGAAGTCGGGCGTCGTGCACGGCCTCACGCGTGCGCGTGGCTTCACGCAGGACGACGCGCACATCTACTGCACCCGTGAGCAGATGTCGGAGGAGCTCGACAAGACGCTCACCTTCGTCCTCGGCCTGCTGCGCGACTACGGCCTGACCGACTTCTACCTGGAGCTGTCCACCAAGGATCCGGAGAAGTTCGTCGGCTCGGACGAGGTCTGGGAAGAGGCCACGGAGACACTGCGCCAGGTCGCCGAGAAGCAGGGGCTGCCCCTGGTCCCGGACCCGGGCGGCGCCGCCTTCTACGGCCCGAAGATCTCCGTCCAGACCAAGGACGCCATCGGCCGTACCTGGCAGATGTCGACGATCCAGCTGGACTTCAACCTGCCGGAGCGCTTCGAGCTGGAGTACACCTCGCCGGACGGCTCCAAGCAGCGTCCGGTCATGATCCACCGCGCGCTGTTCGGTTCCATCGAGCGGTTCTTCGCCGTGCTTCTGGAGCACTACGCGGGCGCCTTCCCGGCGTGGCTGGCCCCGGTCCAGGCGGTCGGCATCCCGATCGGCGACGCGCACGTCGAGTACCTGGAGAAGTTCGCCGCGGCCGCCAAGAAGCAGGGGCTGCGGGTCGACGTCGACTCCTCCTCGGACCGGATGCAGAAGAAGATCCGCAACGCCCAGAAGCAGAAGGTGCCCTTCATGGTCATCGCGGGCGACGAGGACATGTCGGGCGGCTCGGTGTCCTTCCGCTACCGCGACGGCTCGCAGGAGAACGGCATTCCGTTCGACGAGGCCATCGCGAAGATCGTCAAGGTCGTGGAGGAGCGGGCACAGGTCTGACCCCTGTTGCGCGCGAGGCCCCCGGGAGGCTCAGCTTCCCGGGGGCCTCTCGTCGTCCTCCCGCGCGAACACCTGGAGCAGCCAGGAGGCGAAGGTGCCCGTCACCGCGCCGAGCAGGGCCAGCCCGATGGCCATCACACCGACCGCGATCAGGCGTCCGAGCGGGGTGACCGGGACCACGTCGCCGTAGCCGACGGTGGCGAGGGTGGCGCAGGTCCACCAGACGGAGTCCCCGAAGGTGCGGATGCTCGCACCGGGCGCGTCGTGCTCCTGCTGGTAGACGGCGAGGGCACCGGTGAAGCCCAGCAGAAGAGCCGCCAGACCGGCGTACGCGATCACACGCGCGTGCAGGGCGAGCCGGGGCCGTCCGTGCCGGCGCTGCACGGTCTCGTACAGCTTCACGACCCTGAGTGGGCGCAGCAGCGGCAGAAACAGCACCACGGTGTCCAGCAGGTGCGTCCGTACGAAGCGCAGGCGCTGTCCGCTCAGGTGCATGCGGACCGCGTAGTCGACGGCGAACAGCGCCCAGGCGGCCAGCGTCACCGCCAGGCAGAAATCGAGCGCGGCCTTCGGGAGATGGGCCAGGACCCGGAGCGCGTACGCCGCGAGAAAGGCCAGGGAGGCGAGGGCGAGCGGGATCTCCGTGCGGGCTTCCCAGTGGGCCTGGCGGCTGTCGGGGTTGTGGGGGCTGGGGGAGTCAGTGCTGTCGGCCCTGCGGGCGTCGATGCCGGCCTGGGGAGGGTCGTGGGGCTCGCGGGGAGTCCTGTGGGCGTCGGTGGTGCGAGGCTCGCGGATGTCGGCGCCGTCCGTGTCGTGAGCCTCGGTGCCGCCAGTGCCGCCAGTGCCGCCGGTTCCGTTGCTTCCGCCGGTGTCCGCGCTGTCGGCTCCGCGGCTTTCGTCGTCCACCCGTCCAGCTTGGCCCGGGCAGCTTTTCCCACAACCCCGCCGACACGGCGCGAACGGGCGAAGTCATATGCTGCACTGCATGACGAGTGAGCCGGAGCAGCAGTTGGGAGTGGGCACGCAGGACGCGTTCCAGCGTCTGTGGACGCCCCACCGGATGGCCTACATCCAGGGCGAGAACAAGCCGACCGGCCCGGGTGCCGACGACGGCTGCCCCTTCTGCTCGATCCCGGCCAAGTCCGACGAGGACGGTCTGATCGTCCGGCGCGGAACGCTGGTGTACGCGGTGCTCAACCTCTACCCGTACACCGGCGGTCACCTGATGGTCGTGCCCTACCGTCATGTGGCCGACTACACCGACCTCACCGAGCCCGAGACCGCTGAGCTGGCCGCGCTGACCAAGCAGGCGATGACGGCGCTGCGGACGGCCTCCGGGGCGCACGGCTTCAACATCGGCATGAACCAGGGGACGGTCGCCGGGGCCGGCATCGCCGCCCATCTCCACCAGCACATCGTCCCGCGCTGGGGCGGCGACACGAACTTCATGCCGGTCGTCGGCCACACGAAGGTGCTGCCGCAGCTGCTGGGAGACACCCGCAAGATGCTGGCGGAGGCCTGGCCCAGCGAGTGATGCACCGGGGGCCGGCGACTGTGCGGCCCCCGCGCACCTACGCGTCGTACACGTCCGCCTTTCGCGGTGAGACGTCCTGGACCTGCGTGCTCAGGAAGCCCGCCCGCGTGCCGAACTGCTCCGTGTCCACGCCGTTGTCCGACAGGACCCGGATCGCCGCGGCGTGCACGACCCGCAGTACCGGTGTCGCGGCGCGCAGCGCGTCGTCGGCCATGAAGCGGTGCCGCCACGGCCGGTCCGCCCAGGCGTGCCGCAGACCGAAGGGCTCGGGAAGGGTGAGCGAGCCGCCGAGCCAATTCAGCAGCGGGGGGTAGCGGGTCAGGGGCGCCCGGGCGGTGAGGCGGACCACCTCGTCCGCGTCGACCAGCGGGAGCTTGATCTTCTTGGTCTCCCAGAACCTGAGCTGCTTGGCGACTTCCTTCTCCTTGGCCGCCGGCTTCGAGGTGAAGAGCCCGTGCACGGGCCCCAGGGCGTGCCCGGTGACCTCGATGCGCAGCGTCTCGTGCAGCACGGTCACCGTGATCAGCATGGTGAGGACCAGCTGCCCCTCCCAGAGCGTCCACTGGACGCCCAGGTAGTGCCGGTCACCGCCGCCGAACTGCTGCTTGTTGCAGATGTCCTGTATCGCGTGGGTCTTGACCTGGTAGGCGTCCACGTCCGTGCCCCCGGGCCGGGACACCTCCTTCGCGCCCTCCGCGATCGGGGTGACGATCCAGTGGCGTACGGACGGCTTCGGGAAGCCACCGGTGTTGATGGTGTTGCGTTCCAGCATGCGCAGCTTGTCGTGGATGGCGCGGACGACGTCCCAGCTGCGGAAGGGATGGATCTCCCTTGTCGGGTCGGCGGACACCAGATCCTCGGCCAGCTGCCAGCTGCCCCACCGGGTGCCCATGCCGAGTATCCCCTTGGGACCGGCGTAGAAGACGGAGTTGGACTGCTGCTCGGCGCTGAGCATCGCCAGGGACTGGCGCAGCTGCTCGGCCGCGGTCTCGCCGGGGTTGCTCGGCACCGCCTCGGGCACCTTGGCGCCGACGCTGCTGCCGGCCAACAGACTGTCCCAGCGGCCCCGCAGATCCTGCGCCGTGCGCTCGCAGATCTGCTTGGCCCAGAACCAGCCGACGACGGGGAGGACCACGCACGCGCGTGCGTACCAGCCCCAGAACCCTCCGAACGGCATCTTGATCAGGAAGAGCACGGCGAGCGCGCCCATCGCGACGAGCAGCGCGGTGCCGAGCGCTCCGGCCTGCTTGTCCTCGCGCCTGGCGATGGTGGTGCGCAGCGTGAAGACGAGCAGCCACACGAACAGCCCCGGCAGGAAGAGCACACCGCACAGCACCATCACGGCGGTGAGCCAGTTGTCCCGGTCCCGGCGGATGTTGTTCGCCGCGAGGCAGTGCTCGACCACCACCTGCGGCTCGGCGCCGAAGGACTGGATGAGGGGCTTGCGGCCCTTGCCGAGCATGCGGGTGATCACCGCCGTGGAGAAGGCCTCGCCCAGGTTGGGACGGAAGATCTTCGCCCAACTGCGGCCGCCCTTGACCACCGACTGGTGCAACTCGTTGTTGGTCTTGAGGATCTCCTCCACCGGATTGTCCCGATAGGCCGCCGAGGCCAGGGCGAACGTCGCCGTCTGCGCCTCGTCGCCCGTGCGCGGCACCTGCGGACCGAAGAAGTCCGCGTAACCGCCGTCAACGGTCATTCCCGCCCCCGATCGCCGCTGGTGTCACCCACTGCGGCCTTCCCGACTTCCGTGCTTCGCACACCTGTTGATCAGGTCATCAGCGTATCCGTAGGTGCTGACATTCGTCGGCGGACGGCCGAAGCCGCCCGGCGAATCGGAGGGGAGCGTTCCACAAACGTCACTTGTGGGGCGCGGAACGCCATGTGTGCGGTCCTGGAGGCCACTTGTGCGGCGCCGACGACCGCGCGTGCGGCGCCGACGACCGCGCGTGCGGCGCCGACGACCGCGCGTGCGGYGCCGACGACCGCGCGTGTGGCGTGGACGGCCACTTGTCCGTGGCCCGGTGCCAACTAGGAGGCGGCGCGCGCCTCTTCACGGATCCTTTCTGCGATCTGCGCCGGCATGGGCTCGTGCCGCGCATAGGACCGACTGAAGCGCGCGGTGCCGTGCGACAGGGACCTGAGGTCCACCGCGTACCGCCCGATCTCGATCTCGGGCACCTCGGCCTTGATCAGCGTGCGCCCGCCATTGGTCTGCTCGGTGCCGAGCACCCGGCCGCGCCGACCGGACAGGTCGCTCATCACGGCACCCACGTAGTCGTCGCCGACCAGCACGGACACCTCGGCGACCGGCTCCAGCAGATGGATCCTCGCGTCGGCCGCGGCCTCCCTGAGGGCCAGCGCCCCGGCCGTCTGGAACGCGGCGTCCGAGGAGTCCACGGAGTGAGCCTTGCCGTCAAGCAGCGTCACCCGGACGTCGATGAGCTGATGGCCGGTGGCGACCCCCTTGACCGCCTGCGCCCGTACACCCTTCTCCACGGACGGGATGAACTGCCGTGGCACAGCGCCGCCGACGACCTTGTCCACGAACTCGATGCCCGAGCCGCCGGGCAGCGGCTCCACCTCGATCTCGCAGATGGCGAACTGCCCGTGCCCGCCGGACTGCTTCACATGGCGCCCGCGCCCGGTCGACCTGTCGGCGAAGGTCTCGCGCAGGGAGACCCGGTGCGGTACGACGTCCACCTGCACGCCGTAGCGGCTGCGCAGTCGCTCCAGTGCCACATCGGCGTGCGCCTCGCCCAGGCACCACAGGACGACCTGGTGGGTGTCCTGGTTCTGTTCGAGACGCATCGTCGGATCCTCGGCGACCAGCCGGGAGAGACCCTGCGAGAGCTTGTCCTCGTCCGCCTTGCTGTGCGCCTGGATGGCGAGCGGCAACAGCGGGTCGGGCATCTCCCACGGCTCCATGAGCAGCGGGTCGTCCTTGGCCGAGAGGGTGTCGCCGGTCTCCGCGCGGCTCAGCTTCGCCACGCACGCGAGGTCACCCGCGATGCAGTGCGTGAGGGAGCGCTGCTGTTTGCCGAAGGGAGCGGACAGCGCGCCGATGCGTTCGTCGACGTCGTGGTCCTCGTGCCCGCGGTCGGCGAGACCGTGCCCGGAGACATGGACCGTCGCGTCCGGGCGCAGGGTGCCGGAGAAGACCCGCACCAGCGAGATCCGGCCGACATACGGATCGGACGCGGTCTTCACGACCTCCGCGACCAGCGGCCCCTCGGTGTCGCACGCCTTGATCTCGCGCGGCTTGCCGTCGATCGTCGTGACGCCCGGCGTGGGGTGCTCGAACGGCGTCGGGAAACCGCCGGTGACCAGCTCGAGGAGCTCGACCGTGCCGAGCCCCTGCCGGGCGCCCTCGGCCGCGGGGGCGGCGGCCAGGACAGGATGGAACGCCCCGCGCGCGACGGCCCGCTCCAGGTCCTCCACGAGCGTCTTGAAATCGATCTCCTCGCCGCCGAGGTAGCGGTCCATGAGGGTCTCGTCCTCGCTCTCCGAGATGATCCCCTCGATCAGCCGGTTGCGGGCCTCCTCGATGCCCGGCAGCAGGTCCTCGCCCGGTTCTGTCTCTTTGCGCTCTCCGGACGAGTAGTCGAACAGCTTCTGCGACAGCAGACCGGTCAGCCCGGTGACGGGCGCGTGCCCGTCGGGCGCCTGCGGGCCGTGCAGCGGCAGATAGAGCGGGAGTACGGCGTCGGGGTCGTCGCCCCCGAAGGCCTCCGCGCAGATCCGCGTCATCTCCTCGAAATTCGCCCGGGCGGCCTCCAGATGCGTGACGACGATCGCCCGGGGCATGCCGACGGCCGCGCACTCCTCCCACACCATGCGTGTGGAGCCGTCCACCCCGTCCGAGGCCGAGACGACGAAAAGGGCCGCGTCCGCCGCTCGCAGACCGGCCCTGAGTTCTCCGACGAAGTCGGCGTATCCGGGGGTGTCCAGAAGGTTGATCTTGTACCCGTCCCATTCGACGGGCACCAGGGAGAGCTGCACCGAGCGTTGCTGCCGGTGCTCGATCTCGTCGTAGTCGGACACGGTGCCGCCGTCCTCCACGCGGCCCGCCCGGTTCACTGCTCCCGCCGTCAGCGCGAGAGCTTCCACCAATGTCGTCTTGCCCGAACCGGAGTGGCCGACCAGCACCACATTCCGTACGGACGCGGGGTGGTCGGCCGCTGTTGCCCTGCCGGCGGCTCCGGGGTGTGCGTTCGCCTTGTCGCCCATGGCCTTGCCTCCCGTGCACGGTGAGGTCTCTTTGGGCGCGGACATGCGGACCCGCGTGCGGTGCGGCTCCGGTGACGCCCGCGGTCCTTCGAGCTTTCCACTCCCGTCACGGTGCGTCCATACGACGGACGTGATCGCGCCGTGACCCGGAGGGCGCGGGCCGGTGACACGAGCTCCGGGTGCCCGGCCGTCGGCCACGCGCGCGCGTGGCTACGATGGGCCAGCCGGTGGCCAGCAGGGGCCGAGCCGGCCACACCGACCGTCGGGAAGGCCATGCTGAACAAGTACGCGCGTGCATTCTTCACGCGTGTTCTCACGCCGTTCGCCACATTTCTGATCAGAAGGGGCGTCAGCCCCGACACGGTCACGCTCCTCGGTACCGCAGGAGTGGTCGCGGGCGCGCTGGTCTTCTACCCCATGGGCGAGTTCTTCTGGGGCACGGTCGTGATCACGCTGTTCGTGTTCTCCGACCTCGTCGACGGCAACATGGCCCGCCAGCTCGGCCGCTCCAGCCGCTGGGGCGCCTTCCTCGACTCCACCCTCGACCGCGTCGCCGACGGCGCGATCTTCGGCGGCTTCGCCCTCTGGTACGCGGGTGGCGGCGACGACATCACCCTGTGCGCGGTCTCCATCTTCTGCCTGGCCAGCGGCCAGGTGGTGTCGTACACGAAGGCCCGTGGCGAGTCGATCGGGCTGCCGGTCGCCGTGAACGGCCTCGTCGAGCGCGCCGAGCGCCTGGTGATCGCCCTGACCCTGGCGGGCCTCGCGGGCCTGCACAAGTTCGGCGTGCCCGGCATCCAGTACCTGCTGCCGATCGCGCTGTGGATCGTGGCCGTCGGCAGCCTGATCACGCTGATCCAGCGGGTCGTCACGGTTCGCCGGGAGTCGGCGGAGGCCGAGGAGGCCGAGGAGGCCGCCGCCGAGCCGGGCGCTGTCGAGCCGGGAGCGGCGGAGCCGGACGCCGCAGAATCTCCCGCGTCGGAGCCCCACGCGTCGGCGCCGCCCGAGTCGGACGTCGTCGAGGAGAAGCAGAAGTCGCGGGAACAGGGGAGCGAGGCCGCGAAGTGAGCGCCCAGGAGCGGCTGACGGACTCGCTGTACGGCCTGGGCTGGGGCGTGGTCAAGAAGCTCCCCGAGCCGGTCGCCGTGCGCCTCGGGCGGAGCATCGCCGACCTGGCCTGGAAACGGCGCGGCAAGGGCGTGCTCCGGCTGGAGAGCAACTACGCGCGCGTGGTGCCCGACGCGAGCCCCGAGCGCCTCGCCGAGCTCTCGCGCGCGGGCATGCGCTCGTATCTGCGCTACTGGATGGAATCCTTCCGGCTGCCCGCCTGGAGCAAGGAACGCATAAAGGGCGGCTTCGACCCGAAGGACCTCCATCACCTGACCGAGGGGCTCGCGGCCGGCAAGGGCGTCGTTCTCGCGCTGCCGCACATGGCCAACTGGGACCTCGCCGGCGCCTGGGTCACCACCAAGCTGGAGACACCGTTCACGACGGTCGCCGAGCGGCTCAAGCCGGAGACCCTGTACGACCGTTTCGTCGCCTACCGCGAGGGCCTCGGGATGGAGGTGCTCCCGCACAGCGGCGGCACCGCCTTCGGCACGCTGGCCCGGCGGCTGCGTGACGGCGGCCTGGTCTGTCTGGTCGCCGAGCGCGACCTGTCGTCGTCGGGAGTCGAGGTGCGGTTCTTCGGCGAGGCGACCCGCATCCCCGCGGGCCCGGCCCTGCTGGCCCAGCAGACGGGCGCGCTGCTGCTGCCGGTGACACTCTGGTACGACGACTCGCCCGTCATGCAGGGAAGGGTGCATCCTCCGGTCGAGGTGCCCGAGACAGGTACGCGGGCCGAAAAGACGTCTGTCATGGCACAGGCGCTGGCCGATGCCTTCGCCACAGGGATCGCCGACCACCCGGAGGACTGGCACATGCTGCAGCGCTTGTGGCTGAAGGACCTCGAGCCCCGCCCGTCGGACGGGGTCCGCCCGTGAGAATCGGCATCGTCTGCCCGTACTCCTGGGATGTACCGGGTGGCGTCCAGTTCCACATCCGTGATCTCGCCGAGTACTTCATCCGCCTCGGCCACGAGGTGTCCGTCCTCGCCCCGGCCGACGACGACACCCCGCTGCCGCCGTACGTCGTCTCGGCCGGCCGCGCGGTTCCGGTGCCCTACAACGGCTCGGTGGCCCGCCTGAGCTTCGGCTTCCTGTCGGCGGCACGGGTGCGGCGCTGGCTGCACGACGGCGAGTTCGACGTGGTCCACATCCACGAGCCGTCCTCACCGTCGCTCGGCCTGCTGACCTGCTGGATCGCTTCGGGACCGATCGTCGCGACCTTCCACACCTCCAACGCCCGGTCCCGGGTCATGGTCGCCGCGTACTCGATCCTCCAGGCCGCCCTGGAGAAGATCAGCGCCCGGATCGCCGTGAGCGAGTACGCCCGCCGCACCCTCGTCGAGCACCTCGGCGGCGACGCGGTGGTGATCCCCAACGGCGTCGACGTCGCCTTCTTCGCCAAGGCCGAGCCGAAGCCCGAGTGGCAGGGCGGCACGATCGGCTTCATGGGGCGCATCGACGAGCCGCGCAAGGGCCTGCCGGTGCTGATGAAGGCCCTGCCGAAGATCCTCGCCGAGCGCCCGGGGACGCGGCTGCTGGTCGCCGGACGCGGTGACGAGGAGGAGGCGGTGGAGTCGCTCCCCGAGGAACTGCGCGCGCGCGTGGAGTTCCTCGGCATGGTCAGCGACGCGGACAAGGCCCGCTTCCTGCGCAGCGTCGACCTGTACGTCGCCCCCAACACCGGCGGCGAGAGTTTCGGGATCATCCTGGTCGAGGCCATGTCGGCGGGCGCCCCGGTGCTCGCCTCCGACCTCGACGCCTTCGCCCAGGTCCTCGACCACGGCGCGGCGGGCGAACTCTTCGCCAACGAGGACGCGGACGCGCTGGCGGCGGCGGCGCTACGGCTCCTCGGGGATCCGGCGAGGCTGACCGAACTGCGCGAGCGCGGCAGCGCGCACGTCCGGCGATTCGACTGGTCGACCGTCGGGGCGGACATCCTGTCGGTCTACGAGACGGTGACGGCGGGCGCTGCGGCGGTGGCCGCGGCGGATGTCGACCGGGGCCCGGGACTGCGGGCCCGTCTGGGACTTGCCCGCGACTGAGCCGTTGCGCGGGCGCCGGGCGCGACTGGGGCCGGCGGCGGATTACGAGCGACGGTGTGACCGACGCTGCCGCGGCTGCCCGAGACCGGCGACTCGCCTGCGGTGGGCCGGTGGGGCATGGGGTCGCGGATTCGTCGCCCGCGGGCGACCGGCAAGGCAGGCGGCGGCGACCTCACCGCCGACCGACCGCGCGCCGTGCGACATACCCGCCGGCGGGCCCGCACGCCGGCCGATCGTGTCCGTTCCGTGCCTGACCCGGACCGCCCGAACCCGCCCCGATAGCCTTGCTGCCCGTGACTCCCACCCTCATCTGGATTCTCGTCGCGCTCGTCGCGATCGGCCTTTATCTGAGCTGGACCGCGGGCCGTCTCGACCGGCTGCACGCCAGGATCGACGCCACGCGCGCGGGCCTTGACGCTCAGTTGCTCCGCCGTGCCTCCGTGACCCAGGAGCTGGCCACCTCGGGCGTGCTCGACCCGGCCGCGTCGATCGTCCTGTACGAGGCCGCGCACGCCGCCCGGCAGGCCGAGGAGGAGCAGCGGGAGGTCGCCGAGAGCGAGCTGAGCCAGGCGTTGCGGGCCGTGTTCGCGGAGCCGACCCAGGTGGAGGCGGTCCGCGAGGCGCCCGGGGGAGAGGCGGCGGCCCACGAACTCACCGAGGCCGTGCGGCGGGTCCCGATGGCTCGCCGCTTCCACAACGACGCGGTCGGCGCCGCCCGCCGCCTGCGTCAGCACCGCAAGGTCCGTTGGTTCCGCCTGGCCGGTCACGCCCCCTTCCCGATGGCCTTCGAGATGGACGACGAGCCGCCCGCGGCCCTGGTCGACCGGGCGGCGTAGGACCGGGGCCGCATCAAAACGATCCACCGGCTCTCCATTGGCCCTTGCTGTGGCCTGGTCCGGTGACGTTTCCTCGGTGCTGCAGCAGTCCCTTTCACTTCAGCGAGGTCAACCCGTGTCCAGCACCGAGAACCAGGCTCCCGAGACCGGCACCGCGCGCGTGAAGCGCGGCATGGCGGAGCAGCTCAAGGGCGGCGTGATCATGGACGTCGTCACGCCGGAGCAGGCGAAGATCGCGGAGGACGCGGGCGCCGTCGCCGTCATGGCCCTGGAGCGGGTCCCCGCCGACATCCGCAAGGACGGCGGCGTGGCCCGGATGTCCGACCCGGACATGATCGAGGGCATCATCGAGGCCGTCTCGATCCCGGTCATGGCCAAGTCCCGCATCGGCCACTTCGTCGAGGCCCAGGTCCTGCAGGCTCTCGGCGTCGACTACATCGACGAGTCCGAGGTCCTCACCCCGGCCGACGAGGTCAACCACAGCGACAAGTTCGCCTTCACCACGCCCTTCGTCTGCGGCGCCACCAACCTGGGCGAGGCCCTGCGCCGCATCGCCGAGGGCGCGGCCATGATCCGCTCCAAGGGCGAGGCCGGCACCGGCAACGTCGTCGAGGCCGTCCGCCACCTGCGCCAGATCAAGAACGAGATCGCCAGGCTGCGCGGCTACGACAACCACGAGCTGTACGCCGCCGCCAAGGAACTGCGCGCCCCGTACGAGCTCGTCAAGGAGGTCGCCGAACTCGGCAAGCTCCCGGTCGTGCTGTTCTCCGCCGGTGGCGTGGCCACCCCGGCCGACGCCGCCCTGATGCGCCAGCTCGGCGCCGAGGGCGTCTTCGTCGGCTCCGGCATCTTCAAGTCCGGCGACCCCGCCAAGCGCGCCGCCGCCATCGTGAAGGCCACCACCTTCTACGACGACCCGAAGATCATCGCGGACGCGTCCCGCAACCTCGGCGAGGCCATGGTCGGCATCAACTGCGACACCCTCCCCGAGACCGAGCGCTACGCCAACCGCGGCTGGTAACCACTCATGAGCACTCCTGTCATAGGCGTCCTGGCCCTCCAGGGCGACGTCCGGGAGCACCTCGTGGCCCTGGCCGCGGCCGACGCCGTGGCCAGGCCGGTGCGACGCCCCGACGAACTCGCCGAGGTGGACGGCCTCGTCATCCCCGGCGGCGAGTCCACCACCATCTCCAAGCTGGCGGTCCTGTTCGGCGTGATGGAGCCGCTACGCGCGCGTGTGCGTGCCGGACTGCCTGTCTACGGCACCTGCGCGGGCCTGATCATGCTGGCCGACAAGATCCTCGACCCGCGCTCGGGCCAGGAGACGATCGGTGGCATCGACATGATCGTGCGCCGCAACGCCTTCGGACGTCAGAACGAGTCCTTCGAAGCGGCGGTCGACGTGAAGGGCGTCGAGGGCGATCCTGTAGAGGGCGTTTTCATCCGCGCCCCCTGGGTCGAGTCCGTGGGTGCCGAGGCCGAGGTACTCGCCGAGCACGAGGGCCACATCGTCGCCGTGCGTCAGGGCAACGCGCTCGCCACGTCGTTCCACCCGGAACTGACCGGCGACCACCGCGTGCACTCCCTGTTCGTCGACATGGTGCGCGCGAACCGTACGGCCGAGTCCTTGTAGGATCTCTGGCGTTCGTTGTTTGGATGGGTTACGCGAAGGAGACAGGCAGATGTCCGGCCACTCTAAATGGGCTACGACGAAGCACAAGAAGGCCGTGATTGACGCCAAGCGCGGCAAGCTCTTCGCAAAGCTGATCAAGAACATCGAGGTCGCGGCCCGCATGGGCGGCGTCGACATCGAGGGCAACCCGACTCTCTACGACGCCATCCAGAAGGCGAAGAAGTCGTCCGTCCCGAACAAGAACATCGACTCCGCGGTCAAGCGCGGAGGCGGTCTCGAGGCCGGTGGCGCCGACTACGAGACGATCATGTACGAGGGCTACGGCCCGAACGGTGTCGCGGTGCTCATCGAGTGCCTCACCGACAACCGCAACCGCGCCGCCTCCGACGTCCGCGTCGCCATGACCCGCAACGGCGGCTCCATGGCCGACCCGGGCTCGGTGTCGTACCTCTTCAACCGCAAGGGCGTCGTCATCGTCCCCAAGGGCGAGCTGGGCGAGGACGACGTCCTCGGTGCCGTCCTGGACGCGGGCGCCGAGGAGGTCAACGACCTCGGTGAGTCCTTCGAGGTCATCAGCGAGGCCACCGACCTGGTCGCGGTCCGCACCGCCCTTCAGGACGCCGGCATCGACTACGACTCCGCCGACGCCAACTTCGTCCCGACCATGCAGGTCGAGCTGGACGAGGAAGGCGCCAAGAAGATCTTCAAGCTGATCGACGCCCTCGAGGACAGCGACGACGTCCAGAACGTCTTCGCCAACTTCGACGTGAGCGACGAGGTCATGGAGAAGGTCGACGCCTGAGCCACAGCTCAGCTTCGAACGGGCCGACGGGACACACCCGTCGGCCCGTCGCGTTGCCGGGCGTTGCCGACGCCCGTTGTCGGTGGCACCCGATAGCCTGCACAAACAGGAGATCGAAGGGCGGGGTGAGCGTGCGCGTACTCGGGGTGGACCCCGGACTGACGCGGTGCGGTGTCGGTGTGGTCGAAGGCGTCGCCGGCCGGCCGCTCACGATGATCGGCGTCGGGGTCGTACGCACGCCCGCGGACGCCGAGTTGGGGCAGCGGCTCGTCGCCGTCGAGCAGGGCATCGAACAGTGGCTGGACGAGCACCGGCCCGAATGCGTCGCCGTGGAGCGGGTGTTCAGCCAGCACAACGTCCGTACGGTGATGGGCACCGCCCAGGCCAGCGCCGTCGCGATGCTGTGCGCCGCCCGCCGCGGCATCCCCGTCGCCCTGCACACCCCGAGCGAGGTCAAGGCCGCCGTCACCGGCAGCGGACGCGCCGACAAGGCCCAGGTCGGTGCCATGGTCACCCGCCTGCTGCGGCTCGACGCCCCGCCCAAGCCCGCCGACGCCGCCGACGCCCTCGCGCTCGCCATCTGCCACATCTGGCGCGCGCCCGCCCAGAACCGACTCCAGCAGGCCGTCGCCCTGCACACAGCCACAGCACGGAAAGGCCGTACGGCATGATCGCCTTTGTGAGCGGCACGGTCGCCGCCCTCGCTCCCGACGCCGCCGTGCTCGAGGTCGGCGGTGTCGGCATGGCGGTGCAGTGCACGCCTAACACGCTGTCGACGCTCCGCCTCGGCAAGCCCGCCAAGCTCGCCACCTCCCTCGTCGTACGGGAGGACTCCCTCACCCTCTACGGCTTCGTCGACGACGACGAGCGCCAGGTCTTCGAACTGCTGCAGACCGCGAGCGGAGTCGGCCCGCGGCTGGCCCAGTCCATGCTGGCGGTCCACTCGCCCGACGCGCTGCGCCGAGCGGTGGCCACGGGCGACGAGAAGGCGCTCATCGCCGTGCCCGGCATCGGTAAGAAGGGCGCCCAGAAGCTGCTCCTGGAGCTGAAGGACCGGCTGGGCGAGCCCATCGGCGCGCCGGCGATCGGCGCTCCGGTCACCCAGGGCTGGCGCGACCAGCTGCACGCCGCCCTGATCGGTCTCGGATACGCCACGCGCGAGGCCGACGAGGCCGTCACCGCCGTCACCCCGCAGGCAGAGGCGGCCGAGGGCACCCCCCAGGTCGGCCAGCTGCTGAAGTCGGCCCTCCAGACCCTGAACCGCGCCCGCTGACCCACCCGACACAGAGGCACATCACATGAACTGGGACGACACCACCGACGCGACCGCCTCCGAGCGGCTCGTCGGTGCGTCCGCCGACGGCGAGGACCAGGCGGTGGAGGCCGCCCTGCGCCCCAAGGACCTGGACGAGTTCATCGGCCAGGAGAAGGTGCGCGAACAGCTCGACCTGGTGCTCAGGGCGGCACGCGCGCGCGGGGCCACCGCCGACCACGTGCTCCTCTCCGGCGCCCCCGGCCTCGGCAAGACCACCCTGTCGATGATCATCGCCGCCGAGATGAACGCCCCGATCCGGATCACCAGCGGCCCCGCCATCCAGCACGCCGGCGACCTCGCGGCGATCCTCTCCTCCCTCCAGGAGGGCGAGGTCCTCTTCCTCGACGAGATCCACCGCATGTCGCGGCCCGCCGAGGAGATGCTCTACATGGCGATGGAGGACTTCCGCGTCGACGTCATCGTCGGCAAGGGTCCAGGCGCCACCGCCATCCCGCTGGAGCTGCCCCCGTTCACCCTGGTCGGCGCCACCACACGCGCGGGCCTGCTGCCGCCTCCGCTGCGCGACCGCTTCGGCTTCACCGCGCACATGGAGTTCTACGAACCCGCCGAGCTGGAGCGCGTCATCCACCGCTCGGCCAACCTGCTCGACGTCGAGATCGGTTCCGACGGCGCCGCCGAGATCGCGGGCCGCTCCCGCGGCACGCCCCGTATCGCCAACCGTCTGCTGCGCCGGGTCCGGGACTACGCCCAGGTCAAGGCCGACGGAGTCATCACGCGCGACATCGCCGCGGCGGCGCTCAAGGTCTACGAGGTCGACGCCCGCGGCCTGGACCGCCTCGACCGCGGAGTCCTGGTGGCCCTGCTCAAGCTCTTCGGCGGCGGCCCGGTCGGCCTGTCCACCCTCGCGGTCGCGGTGGGGGAGGAGCGCGAGACCGTCGAAGAGGTCGCCGAACCGTTCCTCGTGCGCGAGGGACTCCTCGCCCGCACACCCCGCGGACGGGTCGCCACTCCCGCAGCATGGGCACACCTCGGCCTCACCCCGCCCCGCTCGGCGTCCACAGGAAACGGACAACAGGACCTGTTCGGGGCGTGACGAGATCGTGACGGCGCGGGCATTGGCCGGGTCAGGAACCCTGGTGCCATGCTGAGCGTTGTTCACTGCGCGCGGACTCGCTTAGACTCCGCCGATGCCGCCTTTGTCGGCGGCAGACATACCCCCAACCATCAGGCCGCTCACCTCGCGGTCGCGTGAAGGAAGTACCGACCCGTGAGTCTCGTGACCCTCCTCCCGTTCATCGTGCTCATCGGGGCCATGTTCCTGATGACCCGCTCGGCCAAGAAGAAGCAGCAACAGGCCGCGAGCATGCGGAACGACATGCAGCCCGGCAGCGGCGTCCGCACCATCGGGGGCATGTACGCCACGGTCAAGGAGGTCAACGAGGACACGGTCCTCCTCGACGCCGGTCCCGGCATCGATCTTCTCTTCGCGAAGAACTCCATCGGTGCCGTCCTGACCGACGACGAGTACAACCGCATCGTCCACGGCATCGAGCACGACCTGAAGTCCGACTCCGACGTCGTCCCGGACGACGCCTCCTCCCTCACCGACACCGAGACCGACGAGTCCGCCGACGAAGCTGCCGCCGCCTCCGACGAGAAGTCCGTCGACCTCGGTAAGAAGGACACGGCCGAGGAGCCCGCCGACGACGCGCCCGCCAAGGCGGACGCCGAGACCGAGGCAGTCGAGGCGAAGTCGGACGACGAGCCGAAGAAGACCGACGGCGACTCCGACGCGAAGTAGTCGCACTCCGGGGCGCGTGGACCTGCTCCGCGCGCCCCGGATCTGCGCGGCTCGCACGGGATCCCGACACCAGTCATGGCCGCCCGCCCGCCGACCAGGCGCGAGAGCGGCCCGAGAGGGAGTACGAGAAGGTGGCAGCACCTAAAAGGGGCCGGAGCGCGAGTGCCCAGAGCAAGCCAGGGCGCGCGCTGGCCCTGATCCTGATCGCCATCGTGGCGCTCACCGGTGGAATGTTCCTCTCCGGACACACCACCCCGCGCCTCGGCATCGACCTTGCCGGAGGCACCAGCATCACGCTGGAGGCCAAGGCCGACCAGGGGTCCGCGATCAACAAGGCCAACATGGACACCGCGGTCGACATCATGAACCGCCGTGTCAACGGCCTGGGCGTCTCCGAGGCGGAGGTGCAGACCCAGGGTGATCGCAACATCATCGTGAACATCCCCAAGGGCACCAACTCCCAAGAGGCCCGCGACCAGGTCGGCACCACCGCCAAGCTGTACTTCCGCCCGGTCCTGGCCCAGGAGGCCACCGGCGGCGCCGCGGCCACCTCACCGAGCCCGTCCGCGAGCGGCTCCTCGACCGCCTCGCCGAGCCCCTCCGCGAGCAAGTCCGGCTCCACCGGTGAGAAGGCGACCTCGTCGTCCTCCCCGTCGGCCTCCGCCACCTCGCAGGGGCGCGCCGTCACCGACGCGCTGAAGGCCGATTCCACGCCGTCGGCGTCCGCGAGCGCGTCGAGCTCCGCGTCCCCGTCGGCCCCCGCGAGCGGCGGCACCGACACCTCCTCCGCCCAGGCCAAGCTCCAGGCCCAGTACACCGCCCTGGACTGCTCCAAGAAGGCGCAGCGCAACACCGCCGGCGACGGCGCCAAGCCGACCGACACCACGGTGGGCTGCGGCGAGAGCTCCGGCGTCTGGTACAAGTACCTGCTCGGCCCGGCCGCCGTCGACGGCACCGAGGTCAAGAAGGCCCAGGCGGTCTTCGACACCCAGACCGCCGCCGGCTGGCAGGTCACCATGAACTTCAACAGCAAGGGCGCGAAGAAGTTCGCGGACATCACGGGCCAGCTCGCGAAGAACACCCAGCCGCAGAACGAGTTCGGCATCGTCCTCGACGGCGAGGTCGTCTCCAGCCCCTACGTCAGCTCCTCGATCACGGGCGGCAGCGCCCAGATCTCCGGCAGCTTCACGCAGGACGAGGCCCAGAACCTCGCCAACATGCTGTCGTACGGCGCCCTCCCGCTCTCCTTCAAGGAGCAGAGCGTGACCACGGTGACCGCGGCGCTCGGCGGTGACCAGCTGCACGCCGGTCTCCTCGCCGGTGCCATCGGCCTCCTGCTGGTCGTGATCTACCTGGTGGCCTACTACCGGGGCCTGTCGCTCGTCGCGATGGCCTCGCTGCTCGTCTCCGGCATCCTCACCTACGTGCTCATGGCGCTGCTCGGGCCGGCGATCGGCTTCGCGCTGAACCTGCCGGCCGTGTGCGGTGCCATCGTCGCGATCGGCATCACCGCGGACTCGTTCATCGTGTACTTCGAACGCATAAGGGACGAGATCCGCGAGGGGCGCTCGCTGCGCCCCGCCGTCGAGCGGGCCTGGCCGCGTGCCCGGCGCACCATCCTGGTCTCCGACTTCGTGTCGTTCCTCGCCGCCGCGGTGCTGTTCATCGTGACGGTCGGCAAGGTCCAGGGCTTCGCGTTCACGCTCGGTCTGACCACCGTGCTCGACGTCGTCGTGGTCTTCTTCTTCACCAAGCCGCTGATGACGCTGCTGGCCCGTCGGAAGTTCTTCGCGAGCGGCAGCAAGTGGTCCGGCCTCGACCCGAAGAGCCTGGGTGCCAAGCCGCCGCTGCGCCGCACCCGCCGTTCCGCCCCCGTTGAGACGAAGGAGGCGTGAGCATGTCGAAACTCGGCAATCTCGGCGCCCGACTGCACCGTGGCGAGATCAGCTACGACTTCATCGGTCACCGCAAGCTCTGGTACGGCATCTCGATCCTGATCACCATCACGGCGATCCTGGGCCTCGCGGTACGCGGCCTCAACATGGGCATCGACTTCCAGGGCGGCGCGGTCTTCACCACCGAGAAGACCAGCGTCTCGGTCTCCCAGGCCGAGGACTACGCGAAGGAAGCCTCCGGCCACGACGCCGTCGTGCAGAAGCTCGGCAACGGCACGCTGCGCATCCAGATCGCCGGCATGGACACCCAGCAGTCCGACCAGATCAAGACGGACCTCGCGAAGGACTTCAAGGTCGACCCGGAGACCATCGCCGCCGACCTGGTCGGACCCAGCTGGGGCGACCAGATCGCCAACAAGGCCTGGCAGGGTCTGGCGATCTTCATGGTCCTCGTCGTGATCTATCTGGCGATCGCCTTCGAGTGGCGCATGGCCATCGCGGCGCTCGTCGCCCTGATCCACGACATCACCATCACCGTCGGCATCTACGCCCTCGTCGGCTTCGAGGTCACGCCGGGCACGGTGATCGGTCTGCTGACCATCCTCGGTTACTCGCTCTACGACACGGTGGTCGTCTTCGACTCCCTCAAGGAGCAGACGAAGGACATCACCAAGCAGAACCGCTGGACCTACAGCGACATCGCCAACCGTTCGATCAACGGCACCCTGGTCCGCTCGATCAACACCACGGTGGTCGCGCTGCTGCCGGTGGCGGGCCTGCTGTTCATCGGTGGCGGTTTCCTCGGCGCGGGCACGCTCAACGACATCTCGCTGTCGCTGTTCGTCGGTCTCGCCGCCGGTGCGTACTCCTCGATCTTCATCGCCACGCCGCTCGTCGCCGACCTCAAGGAGCGCGAGCCGGCGATGAAGGCCCTCAGGAAGCGGGTCCTGGCCAAGCGTGCCCAGGCGTCCGTCGAGGAGGAGATGGCCGACGCGCGTCCCGTCTCCGACGAGCCGGACGACGACGCCGCCCCGGCGGTCGTCGGTCCGCGCACCCAGCCCGCGTCCCGGGGCCGGGGCCGTGGCCGTCCCTCGGGGAAGCGCCGATGACCGAGCTCACCGACATCACGGCGCTGCTGCTCAGCCGTATCCGTGATGTGGCCGACTATCCGGAGCCCGGCGTGATGTTCAAGGACATCACCCCGCTCCTGGCGGACCCCGCTGCGTTCTCGGCGCTCACCGACGCTCTGGCGACGGTCGCGTCGGACACCGGCGCCACGAAGGTCGTCGGGCTGGAGGCCCGGGGCTTCATCCTCGGCGCCCCGGTCGCGATCCGCGCGGGTCTCGGCTTCATCCCCGTGCGGAAGGCGGGCAAGCTCCCCGGGGCGACCCTCAGCCAGGCGTACGACCTGGAGTACGGCTCGGCGGAGATCGAGGTGCACGCGGAGGACCTGTCCGCCGACGACCGCATCCTGATCGTCGACGACGTCCTGGCCACCGGCGGCACCGCCGAGGCATCCATCCAGCTGATCCGGCGCGCGGGCGCCGAGGTCGCCGGCCTCGCGGTCCTGATGGAACTGGGCTTCCTGGGCGGCCGGGCCCGCCTGGAGCCGGCCCTGGCCGGAGCCCCGCTGGAGTCACTCCTCAAGGTCTGACCCCACAGCAAGCCCCCCGCACGAACGGCCGTCCCTCTTCGGGGACGGCCGTTCGCATGCGAGTCGGGCGCGGGGTGGACCCTGTCCGCCGTGGCACTCGTTCCCTCGCGCGGGACCGCAGCCTCTCGCGCCGGCCCCACATCAGCTTTCGGGACCTCTCACGCGGCAGAGATTCTCACCCGCCCCCATCGCCCAGGACCCGCCCAGGACCCATGCGCCCGCCCCGCCCCCGCGGATCCATTCGCCTCGGCCCGGCCTCCCCGCCATCCCCAGGCCACCCACAGGCCCCGCACCGCACATCCCCGGGCCACCGTCAGGAATCACGCGGGAGCACCTCTTGTTGCACCGGTAGACGTCCCTCACATCGGGCTGAAGGCGATCCCCGGGCGCAGGATCGCTACCATGGGGGCTCCGGAGCCTGACCGGGGGACCCGGATCGCGCACGAGGAGTCCTCTTGCCAGACGAGGCCCAGCCACTCACCGCCGCAAAGCCCGAGCCCGACTCGGCGCTGGCGGCCAAGCCCGCGCCGGACGCGAAGAGCGCGACGAACGACGCCCGCGGGCCGGTCGAGCACGCCCAGTCGGCGCCCGTCGAGAAGCCGGCCGAACCGCCCCGGCCCAAGCCCGCCACTCCCGAGCGCTCCACGTCGGCGACCCCCGCGGCCCGTCCGAACGCGGGCCAGCCTCCCCGTACCGGCTCCTCCAACCGCGTCCGCGCCCGTCTGGCCCGTCTCGGCGTCCAGCGCTCCAACCCGTACAACCCGGTCCTGGAGCCCCTGCTGCGGATAGTGCGCAGCAACGACCCGAAGATCGAGACCGCGACACTGCGTCAGATCGAGCGCGCCTACCAGGTCGCCGAGCGCTGGCACCGTGGCCAGAAGCGCAAGAGCGGCGACCCGTACATCACCCACCCCCTCGCGGTGACCACGATCCTCGCCGAGCTCGGCATGGACCCGGCCACCCTCATGGCGGGCCTGCTGCACGACACCGTCGAGGACACCGAGTACGGCCTCGACCAGCTCCGCCGCGACTTCGGCGACTCAGTGGCCCTGCTCGTCGACGGCGTCACCAAGCTGGACAAGGTCAAGTTCGGCGAGGCCGCGCAGGCCGAGACCGTGCGCAAGATGGTCGTGGCGATGGCCAAGGACCCCCGCGTCCTGGTCATCAAGCTCGCCGACCGCCTGCACAACATGCGCACCATGCGCTATCTCAAGCGCGAGAAGCAGGAGAAGAAGGCGCGCGAGACGCTGGAGATCTACGCTCCGCTCGCCCACCGCCTCGGCATGAACACCATCAAGTGGGAGCTGGAGGACCTCGCCTTCGCGATCCTCTACCCCAAGATGTACGACGAGATCGTACGACTGGTGGCCGAGCGGGCGCCCAAGCGCGACGAGTACCTCGCCATAGTGACCGACGAGGTGCAGTCCGACCTGCGCGCGGCCCGGATCAAGGCCACCGTCACCGGGCGACCGAAGCACTACTACAGCGTCTACCAGAAGATGATCGTCCGCGGCCGCGACTTCGCGGAGATCTACGACCTGGTCGGCATCCGAGTCCTCGTCGACACCGTCCGCGACTGCTACGCCGCCCTCGGCACCGTGCACGCGCGATGGAACCCGGTCCCCGGCCGGTTCAAGGACTACATCGCGATGCCCAAGTTCAACATGTACCAGTCGCTGCACACCACGGTCATCGGCCCGAACGGCAAGCCGGTCGAACTCCAGATCCGTACGTTCGACATGCACCGCCGCGCCGAGTACGGCATCGCCGCGCACTGGAAGTACAAGCAGGAGGCCGTCGCCGGCACCTCCAAGGTGCGCTCGGACCAGCCGCGGACCACCGGCAAGGACGACCACCTCAACGACATGGCGTGGCTGCGCCAGCTCCTCGACTGGCAGAAGGAGACCGAGGACCCCGGCGAGTTCCTGGAGTCCCTGCGCTTCGACCTCTCCCGCAACGAGGTCTTCGTCTTCACCCCCAAGGGCGACGTCATAGCGCTGCCGGCCGGTTCCACACCGGTGGACTTCTCCTACGCGGTGCACACCGAGGTGGGCCACCGCACCATAGGAGCCCGCGTCAACGGCCGCCTCGTACCGCTGGAATCGACCCTGGACAACGGCGACCTCGTCGAGGTCTTCACGTCCAAGGCGCCCGGGGCCGGGCCGTCCCGGGACTGGCTGAACTTCGTGAAGTCGCCGCGGGCGCGCAACAAGATCCGCGCCTGGTTCTCCAAGGAGCGCCGCGACGAGGCGATCGAGCAGGGCAAGGACGCCATCGTCCGGGCGATGCGCAAACAGAACCTGCCGATCCAGCGCATCCTCACCGGCGACTCGCTCGTCACGCTCGCGCACGAGATGCGGTACTCCGACATCTCCGCCCTGTACGCGGCGATCGGCGAGGGTCACGTCTCCGCGCAGAACATCGTGCAGAAACTCGTCTCCGCGCTCGGCGGCGAGGAGGCGGCCACCGAGGAGATCGACGAGGCGGTCCCGCCGAGCCGCGGCCGTCGCAAGCGGCGCTCGAACAGCGACCCGGGCGTCGTCGTCAAGGGCGTCGACGACGTGTGGGTCAAGCTGGCCCGCTGTTGCACTCCCGTCCCCGGCGACCCGATCATCGGCTTCGTCACCCGCGGTAGTGGCGTATCGGTTCACCGCAGCGACTGCGTCAACGTGGACTCACTGTCCCGCGAACCCGAGCGCATCCTCGAGGTCGAGTGGGCGCCCACGCAGTCCTCGGTCTTCCTGGTCGCCATCCAGGTCGAGGCCCTGGACCGCTCCCGGCTCCTCTCCGACGTCACCCGCGTCCTGTCCGACCAGCACGTCAACATCCTCTCCGCGGCCGTCCAGACCTCCCGCGACCGCGTCGCCACCTCCCGCTTCACCTTCGAGATGGGCGACCCGAAGCACCTCGGTCACGTCCTGAAGGCGGTCAGGGGAGTCGAGGGCGTGTACGACGTGTACCGCGTGACCTCGGCGCGGAACCGGTCGTAGCAGACACGCGAAAGGGGCCCCGCACTCAAGGTGCGGGGCCCCTTTCGCGTGCGGCCTCTCAGCCGCCGAACTCCTGGAGACCCTTCAGTGCCTGGTCCAGAAGCGCCTGGCGGCCCTCCAGCTCGCGCTCCAGCTTGTCGGCCCTGGCGTTGTTGCCCTGGGCGCGGGCCTGGTCGATCTGGCCCCTGAGCTTGTCCACGGCGGCCTGGAGCTGGCCGGTCAGACCCGCGGCACGCGCGCGTGCCTCCGGGTTGGTCCGGCGCCACTCGGTCTCCTCGGCCTCCTGGAGGGCACGCTCGACGGCGTGCATCCGGCCCTCGACCTTCGGCCGGGCGTCCCGCGGGACGTGACCGATGGCCTCCCAGCGCTCGTTGATCGCGCGGAAGGCGGCGCGGGCGCTCTTCAGGTCGCCGATCGGCAGGAGCTTCTCGGCCTCCTCGGCCAGCTCCTCCTTCAGCTTGAGGTTCTCGGTCTGCTCGGCGTCCCGCTCGGCGAAGACCGAGCTGCGGGCGGCGAAGAACACGTCCTGGGCGCCGCGGAAGCGGTTCCACAGGTCGTCCTCGTGCTCGCGCTGGGCGCGGCCGGCCGCCTTCCACTCGGCCATCAGCTCGCGGTAGCGCGCGGCCGTCGGACCCCAGTCTGTAGACCCGGACAGTGCCTCGGCCTCGCCGACCAGGCGTTCCTTGGTCCTGCGGGCGTCCTCGCGCTGCGCGTCCAGCGACGCGAAGTGGGCCTTGCGGCGCTTGGAGAACGCCGAGCGCGCGTGCGAGAAGCGGTGCCACAGCTCGTCGTCGGACTTGCGGTCCAGACGCGGCAGACCCTTCCAGGTGTCCACCAGCGCGCGCAGCCGCTCACCGGCGGCCCGCCACTGGTCGGACTGGGCCAGCTCCTCCGCCTCGACGACCAGTGCCTCCTTGGCGTGCCGGGCCTCGTCGGACTGCTTCGCGCGCTGCTGCTTGCGCTCCTCGCGGCGCTTGTCGACGGTCTCCACGAGCTTGTCCAACCGCACCTTGAGCGCGGCCAGGTCGCCGACCGCGTGATGCGCGTCGACCTGCTCGCGGATGTGGTCGATGGCAGCCTGAGCGTCCTTCGCCGACAGGTCGGTGGTCTTCACTCGCTTCTCGAGGAGGCCGATCTCGACAACCAGGCCCTCGTACTTGCGCTCGAAGTAGGCCAGGGCTTCCTCGGGGGAGCCGGCCTGCCAGGAACCGACGACCTGCTCGCCGTCGGCCGTACGCACGTACACGGTCCCCGTCTCGTCGACGCGGCCCCACGGGTCGCTGCTCACAGCGCCTCCTCCACATGATGCCTGCGAGAGGCTTCAGCGCCCCCGGGCATCGTCCACAGTTTCGTCACGGCCAACATAGGCGACCGGCGGGTTGCCTGTCCGCATCCCGCGCGACCGAAATTCCGCACTTGGCGGTCAGGATTTGGTGACCGTCGCCTTGTTGATCACGACGGTCGCGTTGGGCGCGCCGTCGCCCGCGCCGGTGCTCTCACCGGCGGCGGCGATCTTCTTCAGCACCTTCATACCGGATTCCGAGATCGTGCCGAACGGGGTGTAGCTCGGGGGCAGCTGGCTGTCCTGGTAGACCAGGAAGAACTGGCTCCCTCCAGTGTGCGCCTGACCGGTGTTCGCCATCGCCACGGTGCCCGCCGGGTAGACGTTGCTCTTGAGGCTCTTGTCCTTCAGGTTCTCGTCCGGGATGGTGTAGCCCGGTCCGCCGCTGCCGGAGCCCGTCGGGTCGCCGCACTGCAGGACGTAGATGCCGTTGGTGGTGAGCCGGTGGCACTTGGTGTGGTCGAAGAAGCCCTTGTTCGCCAGGAAGTCGAACGAGTTCACGGTGTGCGGGGCCGCCGACGCCTTCAGCGCGATGTCGATCTTCCCGCAGGTCGTCGCGAGGTCAAGGGTGTACTTCGCCGACTTGTCGATGGACAGCGCCGGCTCCTTCTTCCACGTCTGGGTCCCGACCTTGCCGGCGGCGGGCTTGTCGCACGGGTCCGGCGCCTTGCTGGTCGGCGCCGCGCTGGGAGTGGTCTCCGCGCTCGCGCTGGCCTTGTCGTCGTCCTTCATGACCCCGGACGTGTAGAGCGCCAGGCTGCCCACCAGTATCACGCCGAACACCGACGCGATCACAGAGTTGCGTACACGGGCCTTGCGGCGCGCGGCCGTGCGCCGCTGCTGCTGCCGCAAGAACTTCTCCCGCGCGAGCTGCCGCTTCCGCTGTTCCTGGGTGACCACGGGGTTCTCTCCTCATGCGTCTCGTACGCCGACCGGTACGCATGCGTCCTATGAACCGACCGCCTGCGTGTGCCCCGTACCGTATATGGGTTCGCTGAGGAATCGGCAGCGCCGGTAGGCTCTGACCACTGGGGCAGCCGCCCGGAAGACCGCCCGTACCTAGACAAACCGAGGACGATCGTGCTCATTGCCGGGTTCCCCGCCGGGGCCTGGGGGACGAACTGTTATCTCGTCGCCCCCGCCGCCGGTGAGGAGTGCGTGATCATCGACCCGGGCCACCAGGCCGCCGAGGGAGTCGAGGAGACGCTCAGGAAGCATCGGCTCAAGCCCGTCGCCGTCGTCCTCACGCACGGCCACATCGACCACGTGGCCTCGGTCGTCCCCGTGTGCGGCGCACACGGAGTGCCTGCGTGGATCCACCCCGAGGACCGCTACATGATGAAGGACCCGTCGATGGGTCTGGGGCGTTCCATCGGGATGCCGCTCATGGGTGAGATCACCGTGGGGGAGCCGGACGACGTCAAGGAGCTGACCGACGGCGCGAAGCTGGAGCTCGCGGGCCTGGAGCTCTCCGTCGCGCACGCGCCGGGCCATACCAAGGGGTCGGTGACCTTCCGGATGCCCGAGACGTCCGACATCCCGTCGGTCTTCTTCTCCGGGGATCTGCTCTTCGCCGGCTCCATCGGACGCACCGACCTGCCCGGCGGTGACATGGCCGAGATGCTCGACTCGCTGGCCCGCGTGTGCCTGCCGCTCGACGACTCGACCGTGGTGCTGTCCGGCCACGGCCCCCAGACGACCATCGGCCAGGAGCGCGCCACCAACCCGTATCTGCGGGACGTGGCCTCCGGCCAGGGAGAGGGTGCGCACACCCCTCCCCGACGAGGAATGTGACAAGAGACTTCGTGAGCACCTTTCAGGCCCCCAAGGGCACGTACGACCTGATCCCGCCGGACAGCGCCAAGTTCCTGGCCGTCCGGGAGGCGATCGCCGCTCCGCTGCGCACCTCCGGCTACGGCTACATCGAGACGCCCGGCTTCGAGAGCGTCGAGCTGTTCGCGCGCGGGGTCGGTGAGTCCACCGACATCGTGACCAAGGAGATGTACGCCTTCGAGACCAAGGGCGGCGACAAGCTGGCCCTGCGCCCCGAGGGCACGGCCTCCGTCCTGCGCGCGGCGCTGGAGGCCAACCTGCACAAGACGGGCAACCTGCCGGTCAAGCTCTGGTACTCCGGCTCGTACTACCGCTACGAGCGCCCGCAGAAGGGCCGTTACCGGCACTTCTCGCAGGTCGGCGCCGAGGCGATCGGCGCGGAGGACCCGGCGCTCGACGCCGAGCTGATCATCCTGGCCGACCAGGCGTACCGCTCGCTGGGGCTGCGCAACTTCCGCATCCTGCTCAACAGCCTGGGCGACAAGGAGTGCCGTCCGGTGTACCGGACCGCGCTCCAGGACTTCCTGCGCGGCCTCGATCTCGACGAGGACACTCTCCGTCGCGCCGAGATCAACCCCCTGCGCGTCCTCGACGACAAGCGGGAGTCGGTCCAGAAGCAGCTCGGGGACGCCCCGCTGCTGCGCGACTACCTCTGCGACGCCTGCAAGGCGTACCACGAGGAGGTCCGTGAGCTGATCACGGCGGCGGGCGTGGCCTTCGAGGACGACCCGAAGCTGGTGCGCGGCCTCGACTACTACACCCGTACGACCTTCGAGTTCGTCCACGACGGTCTGGGCTCCCAGTCCGCGGTGGGCGGCGGCGGCCGCTACGACGGTCTGTCGGAGATGATCGGCGGTCCGGCCCTGCCGTCCGTGGGCTGGGCGCTGGGCGTCGACCGCACGGTCCTCGCCCTGGAGGCGGAGGGCGTCGAGCTCGAACTCCCCTCGGCGACCAGTGTGTTCGCGGTCCCGCTGGGCGAGGAGGCCCGCCGGATCCTGTTCGCCAAGGTCACCGAGCTCCGCAAGGTGGGCATCGCGGCGGACTTCTCCTACGGCGCCAAGGGACTCAAGGGCGCCATGAAGAACGCCAACCGCAGCGGCGCCCGCTACACGATCGTCGCCGGCGAACGCGACCTCGCCGAGGGCGTCGTACAGCTCAAGGACATGGAGTCCGGGGAGCAGTCGGCGATCGGGGTCAACGAGATCGTGGCGGAGCTGGAGGCCAGGCTCGGTTAGCAGGCCCTCGGGAGAAGGGCGCCGGTCGGGAGGCCGGCGCCCTTCGACGGCCGCGCCTCACTGATCGAGGAGCCCGTACCGCATGGCGCTGGTGACGGCGGCGGTGCGGTCGTCGACTCCCAACTTGCCGAAGGCGCGCAGGAGATGGGTCTTCACCGTGGACTCACCGATGAACAGCTTGCGCCCGATCTCCGCGTTCGTGCAGCCCTCCGCCACCAGACGCAGCACCGCTGTCTCGCGCTCCGAGAGCCGGGGCCGTTCCGGCCTGGTGCGCAGCTGGTCGACCAGGCGGGCGGCGACGGTCGGCGCCAGGACCGTCTCGCCGCGGGCGGCGGCCCGTACGGACTCCGCCAGTTCGCCCCGGGGCAGGTCCTTGAGCAGATAGCCGGCGGCCCCGGCCTCCACGGCCCGCAGGATGTCCCGGTCCGTCTCGTACGTCGTCAGGACGATCACCCGGCAGGGCAGGCCCGCCTCCGTCATCCGTACGATCGACTCCACGCCCGAGCCACCCGGCATCCGCAGGTCCATCAGCACGATGTCGGGCCGGAGTTCCGCCGCCAGTGCCTCGGCCTGCGGTCCGCTGGACGCGTCCGCGATCACCTCCAGATCCGGTTCCGCGCTCAGCATCGCGCGCAGGCCCTCCCGTACGACCGGATGGTCGTCGGCCAGGATGATCCGGATCATGAAGAGCTCCTCGGGGGCGGTACGGGCAGACGAACGGTGACCGTGGTGCCGCCGCCGGGCGCGCTGTGCACCCGCACCGTCCCGCCGACCTCGGTGGTGCGGGCGCGGAGACCCGCCAGACCGTAGCCGTCCCGGGCGGCCTCGGTGTCGAAGCCGTGACCGTCGTCCCGTACGGACAGGGTGAGGCTCTCGTCGGCATAGCCGAGGTCGATGGTCACGGTCGCCGAACTCCCCGCGTGTTTACGGCAGTTCGTCAGCCCCTCCTGGCAGGAGCGCAGAGCGACGACCTCGGTGCCCGCGGGCAGCGGACGGACCTGGCCGGTCACCGCGAGCTTCGCCGAGTGCCGGGCCGCCAGCCGGAACAGGGCGTCGGGCAGCGTCGCGCCGTCCAGGTCGGCGGGGGTGCCGTCGACGACCAGGGCCCGCGCCTCGGCGAGGTTCAGCCGGGCCGTCTCGTCCATCAGGGCCAGATGCCGGCGGGCCTGCGGCAGGTCGTGGTCGAGCTCGGCCTCGACGGCCTGGACCAGCATCAGCAGGCTGGTGAAGCCCTGCGCCAGGGTGTCGTGGATCTCCCGGGCCATCCGCTGTCGCTCGGTCAGTGCCCCGTGCGCCGCGGACAGCCGCGAGACCTCGTGCCGGCTCGCGTCCAACTCGGCGATCAGAGCCGCCCGTTCCTGGCTCTGTTCGATGATCCGGATGACATAACTGCCGACGGCCACGGAGAAGACCAGGGTGACGACAGCGAACAGACCGTTGAAGAAGACGTCCTGGTCGCTCGGCCGCCACAGCAGCGCCCAGCCCGCCACGGGCGCGAGGTTGATCACCGCCACGGCGGTCGGAGCCCACCGCATCCGCAGCGTCATGAAGCACTGGGGGACGAGAGCGAAGGTCATCAGCCGGGTCTCGCCGACCAGGATCGCCGAGGGAAGGAACAGCGCCATCATCGCGCCGAGGTAGGTGAGGGCCCTGCGCGCGTCGGGCGGATCCTGGCGGAGCAGGGGGCGCCCGACCCGGAGGAAGAGCGGGACCAGCGGGACCAGCAGCGCCGCGGCCGTGACGCGGACCGGCCACCCGGGGTGTCCCGCACCCAGCACGAACACCAGGGTGGCCAGCCAGATCAGCGCGAAGTAGGTGTCCCAGAGCCGGAAGGAACGGTCCCACGAGTACGCGCCCACGGCGTCCGCCGGACCGGTCATCCGTCGCGCCGGTTCTTCCACCGGAAGGTCAGCAGACACAGCAGCAATCCTCCGACGCACCACGCCCCCAGCACCAGGGCGGTGCGCCCGAACTCCCAGCCGCCCGCCTGCTCCAGGACCTGCGCCGAGTCCGGCAGGAACACCCCGCGCAGCCCCTGGCACATCCACTTCAGGGGGAACAGCGCGCCGATGTTCAGCATCCAGTCGGGAATCGTGCCGATCGCGATGTACACCCCGGAGATGAACTGGAGGACCAGGAAGGGCAGGACGACCACGGAACTCGCGCTCTTGCTGGACTTGGGCACCGAACTGACCGCGATGCCGAGCAGCGCGCACCCCGTGAGACCGAGCACGAAGATCCAGGCGAACGCGAACCATTTGCCGGCGTCCGACGGCAGATCGACGTCGTACAGCGTGGTGCCGACGAGCAGCAGGATCGCCGTCTCCAGGACGCCGGTGACAAGAACCAGCCAGATCTTGCCGAGGAAGTACGCCGCCGGCGGCATAGGCGTCCCGCGCAGCCTGCGCAGCACCTTCTCGTCCCGCTCGACGGCGATGGAGATGCCCAGCGACTGGAAGCTCGTGGACATGATGCCGGCGGCCATCATCGCCGGGACGTACAGCTGCGAGGCCTTGATGCCCGCCCCCTCCACGTCGTCGCTGAAGATCGACGCGAACAGGAACAGGAAGACCACGGGGAAGGCGAAGGTGAACACCACCTGGTCGCGCTGGCGGAAGAACTGCCTGATCTCCAGGGCCCCCCGCCGCAGTCCGAGCCCCCAGACCCCGGGCAGCCTTCCGGCACGAGCATCGGTCCGGGACCGTACGGCGGTCGTGGTCATCGCGCGTCCTCCTGTCCGGTGAGCCGGAGGTAGACGTCCTCCAGCGTGGGGCGGCTGACCTGGAGCCCGGGGATCTCGCCGTCGAAGCGGCGCATCAGCGCGGCGACCGTCCTGGTCGGGGTGTCGGTGTGCTCCGCGCGCGGGGCGCCGTCCGGCTCGGTCCACTCGACGGTGGCGCCGGTGCCGTGCCGCTCCCGCAGAGCGGCGGGCTCGTCCTCGGCGACGACCCTGCCCCGGGAGATCACCGCCAGCCGGTCGGCGAGTGCCTCGGCCTCTTCCAGGTAGTGCGTGGTGAGCAGGATGGTCGTGCCCTCGTCGGCCAGTTTGCGGATCAGGTCCCAGAACTGGCGCCTGGCCGCCGGGTCGAAACCGGTCGTCGGCTCGTCCAGGAGCAGCAGTTCGGGGCCGCCGATCACACCGAGCGCCACGTCGAGCCGCCGCCGCTGCCCGCCCGACAGTGCCTTGATCCGGCTGCCCGCCTTGGCCTCCAGGCCCACCAGGCCGATGACCTCCTCAGGGTCCCGCGGCCGCGGGTAGTAGTGGGCGAAGTGGCGGACGGTCTCCGCGACCGTCAACTCGGCGGGCGCGGATTCGTCCTGCCAGACGATTCCGACTTTTGAACGCCACGCGCGCGTGCCGTGCGCCGGGTCCGCGCCGAGCACGGACACCTCACCCGCGTCCCGGTCCCGGTTGCCCTGGAGGATCTCCACCGTGGTGCTCTTGCCCGCGCCATTGGGTCCGAGCAGGCCGAACACCTCGCCCCTGCGGATACCGAGATCGATCCCGTCGACCGCGGTCACGTCGCCGTACTGCTTGCGCAGCCCCCGAACGTCCACCGCGAGTTCGTTCGCCTGTGTGGTCATGCCCCTGAGCATCGGCCGGAACCGAACGTTCAGGGACGACCGTGCGTACTTCCTTATGTCCACCGAACGGTGGACAAGCCTCCGGGTGCGGCACAATGGCCCCTGCCCGAAGAAGGTCCAACTCTCAAGCAGACGGATCGGCGTGATGAGCAAGACCACAGTGAAAGACGTGTCCACGGAGCCCGAGCCCTCGTCGGCGAGCGCCGACGCCGCGCCCCGGACGGTCGGCGGCAGCCGTGCCTTCGCGTTGCTGCTGGTGATCACCGGCGCCGCCGGACTGCTCGCCGCGTGGGTCATCACGATCGACAAGTTCAAGATCCTCGAGGGCAAGGTCAGCGGCAAGACGTTCACGCCGAGCTGCTCCCTCAACCCGATCGTCTCCTGCGGCAGCGTGATGGAGAGCAAGCAGGCCGCCGCCTTCGGGTTCCCCAACCCGATGCTCGGCCTCGTCTGCTACGGCATCGTCATCTGTGTCGGCATGACCCTGCTCACCCGCGCCGCATTCCCGCGCTGGTACTGGCTCACCTTCAACTTCGGCACGCTCTTCGGCGTGCTCTTCGTCACCTGGCTCCAGTTCCAGTCGCTGTACCGGATCAACGCGCTGTGCCTGTGGTGCTCGCTGGCCTGGGTCGCCACGATCACGATGTTCTGGTACGTGACCTCGTTCAACATCCGCAACGACCTGCTGCCGTCCCCGGGCTGGCTCAAGCGCTTCCTCTCCGAGTTCACCTGGGTCCTGCCGGTCACCCACTGCGGCATCATCGCCATGCTGATCCTGACCCGCTGGGGCGACAAGCTCTGGGCCTGACCGACGGCCGACGGCATTGTCAGTGGCGTGACATAGGGTTTTGAACGTGGAGCCCGATCTGTTCACCGCCGCGGCAGAAGAACGCCAGCAGAAGGACCCGGCCGGCAGCCCCCTGGCGGTCCGGATGCGCCCGCGCACCCTCGACGAGGTGGTGGGCCAGCAGCACCTGCTCAAGCCGGGTTCGCCGCTGCGCCGGCTGGTCGGCGAGGGCAGCGGCGGTCCCGCCGGGCCGTCCTCGGTGATCCTCTGGGGCCCGCCCGGCACCGGCAAGACGACCTTGGCGTACGTCGTCTCGAAGGCCACCAACAAGCGCTTCGTGGAGCTTTCCGCGATCACCGCCGGCGTCAAGGAGGTCCGCGCGGTCATCGACGGCGCCCGCCGCGCCACCGGCGGCTTCGGCAAGGAGACCGTCCTCTTCCTCGACGAGATCCACCGCTTCAGCAAGGCCCAGCAGGACTCCCTGCTCCCCGCGGTCGAGAACCGCTGGGTGACCCTGATCGCGGCGACCACCGAGAACCCGTACTTCTCGATCATCTCCCCGCTGCTGTCCCGGTCCCTGCTGCTGACCCTCGAACCGCTCACCGACGACGACGTCAGAGGACTGCTGAAGCGGGCGCTGAGCGACGAGCGGGGCCTGAAGGACGCCGTCGCCCTCCCCGAGGACACCGAGGACCATCTCCTGCGGATCGCCGGCGGCGACGCCCGCCGTGCCCTGACCGCACTGGAGGCCGCCGCCGGGGCGGCCCTCGACAAGGGGGAGCCGGAGATCACCCTCACCACGCTGGAGGAGACGGTCGACCGGGCGGCCGTGAAGTACGACCGCGACGGCGACCAGCACTACGACGTCGCCAGCGCCCTCATCAAGTCCATCAGGGGCTCCGACGTCGACGCCGCCCTGCACTACCTCGCCCGCATGATCGAGGCCGGTGAGGACCCCCGCTTCATCGCCCGCCGACTGATGATCTCCGCCAGCGAGGACATCGGCCTCGCCGACCCGAACGCCCTGCCCATAGCGGTCGCCGCCGCCCAGGCCGTCGCCATGATCGGCTTCCCCGAGGCCGCGCTGACCCTGAGCCACGCCACCATCGCCCTCGCCCTGGCCCCGAAGTCCAACGCCGCGACGACGGCGATCGGCGCGGCCATGGAGGACGTACGCAAGGGGCTCGCCGGGCCGGTACCGCCGCATCTGCGCGACGGGCACTACAAGGGCGCCGCCAAGCTCGGGCACGCGCAGGGGTACGTCTACCCGCACGACCTGCCCGAGGGGATCGCCGAGCAGCAGTACGCCCCGGACGCCATCAAGGACCGCGCGTACTACGAACCCACCAGGCACGGCGCCGAGGCCCGGTACGCGGACGCGGTGGAGTGGACCCGCAAGCACCTCGGTCGCAAGCGGTCCTGAGCACCCTGTAGAATCCTCGAAGCGCTGTGTCCCGTGCAGTCAGAACGGGACGGTCAGCCGGAACCCCCCAGTGGGGTTCCAGGAGCGTCGCGCACCGTTCGAATGGTGTCGCGGGCAGCCCACCACCGCTCGCGGTTGGTGGGCCACTCGCGTGCTGCACATATGTGCCCAGACCAGGGGAGCGGCTGCCCACCAGGTTCCTCGAGGACCCGGCGGGTTTCCCCGGCTGCGGATGCGACCTCCCATAACTCTGACGAGCCGAACACCAAGAGATGAGAGATTGTGGCGAACCAGCCCCGCCCCAAGGTCAAGAAGTCGCGTGCCCTCGGTATCGCGCTGACCCCGAAGGCCGTCAAGTACTTCGAGGCCCGTCCCTACCCCCCGGGTGAGCACGGCCGTGGCCGCAAGCAGAACTCGGACTACAAGGTCCGTCTGCTCGAGAAGCAGCGTCTGCGCGCGCAGTACGACGTGTCCGAGCGTCAGCTCGTCCGCGCCTACGAGCGTGCCGCCAAGACCCAGGGCAAGACCGGTGAGGCCCTGGTCATCGAGCTCGAGCGCCGTCTCGACGCGCTGGTCCTGCGTTCGGGCATCGCCCGCACGATCTACCAGGCCCGCCAGATGGTCGTCCACGGCCACATCGAGGTCAACGGCCAGAAGGTCGACAAGCCGTCCTTCCGCGTCCGTCCCGACGACGTCGTGATGGTCCGCGAGCGCAGCCGTGAGAAGACCCTCTTCTCGATCGCCCGTGAGGGCGGCTTCGCCCCCGACGGCGAGACCCCGCGCTACCTCCAGGTGAACCTCCGCGCCCTGGCCTTCCGCCTGGACCGCGAGCCGAACCGCAAGGAGATCCCGGTGATCTGCGACGAGCAGCTCGTCGTCGAGTACTACGCCCGCTGATCACCGGCAGGCCGTAGGACACGCACCACTTCAGCCCGCCGTCTCCCCGCCCTTCCGGGTGGGCGAGGCGGCGGGCTGCTGCATGTGGAGAGTCACACGCGCGTGCCGCACGGCACCCCGCGGGGCCGGCAGCCCCTCGAGCGGGCGGGCGCGGCCCAGCGCCCGGGACACCGCGGCGTCCCGCCCGAGCGCCCGGCCCTGTCGTACGCACTCCTCGTACCGTTGGTCGCCCAGCCGCTCCCGGGCCGTCGTCTCGCACAGCTCGTGCGGGGCGTTGCAGTGGGCCGAACCGAACAGGGGCAGGCCCACGGACGGCCACAGCGACGCCGCCGCGCCCTGCAGCACGGCGGCCTCGGCCGGATCACCCTCGGTCGCGGTGACCAGAGCGAGCAGCTCGATGGACAGGACCGAGCCGAGCAGGTCGTGGAAGGCGTGCGGGCGGCGCACACCGCCCGGCCGCCACCCGCGCCGCGAGCCGGGACTTGCCGATACCGCCCGGCCCCGTCACCAGCCGCGAGGCGTCGAGCGCCCGTGCCAGCCCCTGGAGTTCCGCGCGCCGGCCGACGAATCCGTCGAGCTCCAGGGGGAGATTGCCGTTCACCTCGGTGCCGTCCGGCTGATGACTGCGCATGGAACACGGAGCGTACTGAAGCGTGTTCACTCCGTACAAGCGGCGGGAGTGGCCCGCGCCCGGGCGAGGAGTTATCCGGTGTGGAGCGCCGTCGTCGGCGCGATAGGCTCGGCGGAGACTTTTTTCGTGGACAGCACGTTTCAGGGAGCGGGTGCACACAGTGTCCGGTGGAGAGGTTGCCGGGATCCTGGTGGCCGTCTTCTGGGCGATTCTGGTTTCCTTCCTCGCCGTCGCGCTGGCGAGGCTGGCCCAGACGCTCAAGGCGACCACCAAGCTCGTGGCGGACGTGACCGACCAGGCCGTCCCGCTGCTGGCCGATGCCTCCACCGCGGTGCGTTCCGCGCAGACCCAGATCGAGCGGGTCGACGCGATCGCCTCGGACGTCCAGGAGGTCACGTCGAACGCCTCCGCGCTGTCCACCACCGTCGCCTCCACCTTCGGCGGCCCCCTGGTCAAGGTCGCGGCCTTCGGCTACGGCGTGCGCCGCGCGATCGGCGGCCGCAAGGACGACGTGCCCGCCAAGACGCCCCGGCGTACCGTCATCGTGGGCCGGGCGGTTTCCCGGGGCCGCTGGAAGAAGGACTGAGGCTCAAGAGATGTTCCGCCGTACTTTCTGGTTCTCCACGGGCGTGGCCGCAGGTGTCTGGGCCACCACCAAGGTGAACCGCAAGCTGAAGCAGCTGACCCCCGAGAACCTCGCCGTGACGGCGGCCAACAAGGCGATCGACACGGGCACCCGCCTCAAGGACCGCGCGGTCGGCTTCGCACTCGACGTCCGCGACAACATGGCCCAGCGGGAGGCCGAGCTGACGGACGCCCTGGGTATCCGGGAGGATCCCGAACTTCCCGCCCCCAGGCGCGTCGCCGCCATCGAGAACACGACGTACACCACGCATTCGTACAACCGGAATGAGGACCACTGATGGAGTCGGCCGAGATCCGCCGCCGCTGGCTGAGCTTCTACGAGGAGCGCGGGCACACCGTCGTGCCTTCGGCGTCGCTCATCGCGGACGACCCGACTCTGCTCCTGGTCCCCGCCGGCATGGTGCCCTTCAAGCCGTACTTCCTCGGTGAGGTCAAGCCGCCGTGGTCGCGCGCCACCAGCGTGCAGAAGTGCGTGCGCACGCCCGACATCGAAGAGGTCGGCAAGACCACCCGGCACGGCACGTTCTTCCAGATGTGCGGCAACTTCTCCTTCGGCGACTACTTCAAGGAAGGCGCCATCAAGTACGCCTGGGAGCTGCTCACCAGCCCCCAGGACAAGGGTGGTTACGGCCTTGAGCCGGAGAAGCTCTGGATCACCGTCTACAAGGACGACGACGAGGCCGAGCGCATCTGGCACGAGACCATCGGCGTGCCCAAGGAGCGCATCCAGCGCCTCGGCATGAAGGACAACTACTGGTCCATGGGCGTCCCCGGACCCTGCGGCCCCTGCTCCGAGATCAACTACGACCGCGGCCCCGAGTTCGGCGTCGAGGGCGGCCCCGCCGTCAACGACGAGCGGTACGTCGAGATCTGGAACCTCGTCTTCATGCAGTACGAGCGCGGCGAGGGCATCGGCAAGGACAACTTCGAGATCCTCGGCGAGCTTCCCAGCAAGAACATCGACACCGGCCTCGGACTCGAGCGCCTCGCGATGATTCTGCAGGGCGTGCAGAACATGTACGAGATCGACACCTCCATGGCCGTCATCAAGAAGGCCACCGAGCTGACCGGCGTGGCCTACGGCGACGCCCACGACTCGGACGTCTCGCTGCGCGTGGTCACCGACCACATGCGCACGTCCGTGATGCTCATCGGCGACGGTGTCACCCCCGGCAACGAGGGCCGCGGTTACGTCCTGCGCCGCATCATGCGCCGCGCCATCCGCAACATGCGCCTGCTCGGTGCCACCGGCCCGGTCGTGCTCGACCTGATCGACACCGTGATCGCCATGATGGGCCAGCAGTACCCGGAGCTCGTCAGCGACCGCGAGCGGATCGAGAAGGTCGCCGTCGCCGAGGAGAACGCCTTCCTCAAGACGCTGAAGGCCGGCACCAACATCCTCGACACAGCCGTCACCGAGACCAAGCAGTCCGGTGGCACGGTCCTCGCCGGCGACAAGGCGTTCCTGCTCCACGACACCTGGGGCTTCCCGATCGACCTCACCCTGGAGATGGCCGCCGAGCAGGGCCTGTCCGTGGACGAGGACGGCTTCCGCCGCCTGATGAAGGAGCAGCGGGAGCGCGCCAAGGCCGACGCCCAGGGCAAGAAGACCGGCCATGCCGGCGCGGGCGCCTACCGGGCGATCGCCGACCAGGCCGGCGAGACCGAGTTCCTCGGCTACTCGGACACCGAGAGCGAGTCCACCATCGTCGGCATCCTCGTCGACGGCGCCTCCTCCCCGGCCGCCACCGAGGGCGACGAGGTCGAGATCGTCCTGGACCGCACCCCGTTCTACGCCGAGGGCGGCGGCCAGATCGGCGACACCGGCAGGATCAAGGTCGACTCCGGTGCCGTCATCGAGGTCCGCGACTGCCAGAAGCCGGTCCCGGGCGTCTATGTCCACAAGGGCGTCGTGCAGTTCGGCGAGGTGACCGTGGGGGCCAAGGCCCACGCCTCGATCGACAGCCGCCGCCGTACGGCCATCGCCCGCGCCCACTCGGCCACCCACCTCACCCACCAGGCGCTGCGGGACGCGCTCGGTCCGACGGCCGCCCAGGCCGGTTCCGAGAACCAGCCCGGCCGCTTCCGCTTCGACTTCGGCTCCCCGTCCGCCGTTCCGACGGCCGTCATGACCGACGTCGAGCAGAAGATCAACGAGGTGCTGGCCCGCGAGCTCGACGTCCGCGCCGACGTCATGGGCATCGACGAGGCCAAGAAGCAGGGCGCCATCGCCGAGTTCGGTGAGAAGTACGGCGAGCGGGTCCGTGTCGTGACCATCGGCGACTTCTCCAAGGAGCTGTGCGGCGGCACCCACGTGCACAACACCGCACAGCTGGGCCTGGTGAAGCTGCTCGGCGAGTCGTCCATCGGCTCCGGGGTCCGCCGTATCGAGGCGCTCGTCGGTGTCGACGCGTACAACTTCCTCGCCCGTGAGCACACCGTCGTCGCCCAGCTCCAGGAGCTGATCAAGGGCCGTCCGGAGGAGCTCCCGGAGAAGGTCTCCGCCATGCTCGGCAAGCTGAAGGACGCCGAGAAGGAGATCGAGAAGTTCCGCGCCGAGAAGGTGCTCCAGGCCGCCGCCGGCCTCGCCGAGTCCGCCAAGGACGTCCGCGGGATCGCCGTCGTCACCGGTCAGGTCCCCGACGGTACGACCCCCGACGACCTGCGCAGGCTGGTCCTCGACGTGCGCGGGCGCATCCAGGGCGGCCGGGCCGCCGTGGTCGCCCTCTTCACCGTGAACAACGGCAAGCCGCTCACGGTCATCGCCACCAACGAGGCCGCCCGTGAGCGCGGGCTCAAGGCCGGTGACCTGGTCCGAACCGCCGCCAAGACCCTCGGCGGCGGCGGTGGCGGCAAGCCGGACGTCGCCCAGGGCGGTGGCCAGAACCCGGCCGCGATCGGTGACGCCGTGGACGCCGTGGAGCGCATGGTCGGGGAGACGGCCAAGTAATGCGCCGAGGCCGCAGACTCGCGATCGATGTCGGGGACGCCCGCATCGGGGTCGCCTCGTGCGACCCCGACGGGATCCTCGCCACTCCGGTGGAGACGGTCCCGGGCCGGGACGTCCCGGCAGCTCAGCGCCGGCTGAAGCAGCTGGTCGAGGAGTACGAACCGATCGAGGTCGTCGTCGGCCTGCCTCGCTCCCTCAAGGGGGGCGAGGGCCCGGCCGCGGTCAAGGTCCGCGGCTTCGTCCAGGAGCTCGCCCGGGGGATCGCACCCGTCCCGGTCAGGCTCGTCGACGAGCGGATGACCACCGTGACGGCCAGTCAGGGACTGCGCGCATCCGGAGTGAAATCCAAAAAGGGCAGATCGGTCATCGACCAGGCAGCGGCCGTGATCATTCTTCAGCAGGCGCTGGAATCCGAACGGGTGTCAGGTAAAGCACCCGGCGAGGGCGTCGAAGTGGTCATCTGATCGCGGTACGGTAACGTTCCGCGCGATGCGGCGACATTCGAACAGTCACCGCACAGAAAGAGGCGAAACGGTAGCCGGATGGTGAGAGAAGGAGACCGCCGCCTCGCGGCTCTAGGGGATCGATGACTGAGTATGGCCGGGGCGAAGGCTCCGAACCGTGGCATCCCGAGGACCCGTTGTACGGGAACGGTGGATGGGAGGGACAGCAGGCCGACGCCGGTCAGCAGTCCCCCTACGGCGGCCAGCCGCAGCACTATCCGCAGCAGCCGCAGCAGCAGTACGACAACGGTGGCTGGGACGACGGCCGGCAGGCCGCCTATGGTCAGGCGCAGCAGCAGTACCAGCAGCACGACGGCCAGTACGACCAGCATCAGCAGTACGGCCAGCAGCAGTACGGCCAGCAGTACGACCAGCAGCATCAGCAGTACGACCAGCAGTCGTACCAGGGCCAGCCGCAGCAGTCGTACGACGAGAACGGCAACGGCTGGGCGACCGGCACGCAGGCGCAGGTGCCGTACCCCGCCGATCCCTCGGACCCGTACGGACAGCAGGCGGCCGTGTACGGTGCCGGGCAGCAGGACTACTACGGCAGCCCTGACGCGTACCCGCCGCCGGAGCCGCCGGGCCGTCGGCGGGCCGAGCCGGAGCCGCAGATCGACTGGGATCCAGGGCCGGACCAGGGAGAGCACGCCTTCTTCGCGGGCGACGACGACAGCGAGGACGACTCCGACGACCCGAAAGGCGGCCGCGGCGACCGGCGCGGGCGCGGCGACAAGGGCGGCAAGAAGCGCAGGAGCGGATGCGCCTGTCTGGTGGTCCTGCTGGTGTTCGGCGGCGGCACCGCGGGCGTCGCCTACTTCGGGTACCAGTACTACCAAAATCGTTTCGGCGCGGCCCCGGACTATGCCGGGGACGGGACGAGCCAGATGGTCACCGTCCAGGTCCCCAAGGGCGCGGGCGGGTACGCGATCGGCCGGCTGCTGAAGGACGCGGGTGTCGTGAAGAGCGTCGACGCCTTCGTGTCCGCCCAGGAGCAGAACCCCAAGGGCAAGGCGATCCAGGCCGGCGCCTATCTCCTGAAGAAGGAGATGTCCGCCGAGAGCGCCGTCGTGATGATGCTCGACCCGAAGAGCCAGAACAACGTGCAGGTCATTCCGGGAATTCGGAACATCGCCGTCTACAAGAGGATCGACGAGAAACTCGATCTTGCTTCCGGTACCACGAAGAAGACGGCCGAAAAGAAATACAAGAGCCTCGGGCTGCCGAGCTGGGCGAACGACAACGACGACATCAAGGACCCGCTGGAGGGCTTCCTCTACCCGGGTACCTATCCCGCCGCGAAGGGCATGAAGCCCGAGACGGTGCTGAAGGAAATGGTCACCCAGGCCGCCGAGACCTACGGCAAGTACGACCTGGAGGCGAAGGCCAAGGCGCTCAAGCTGGACAGCCCGCTGCAGGTCATCACGGTCGCCAGCCTCGTCGAGGCCGAGGGGAAAACCGAGGACGACTACCGCAAGATGGCAGAGGTGGTCTACAACCGGCTCAACCTCGCCAACCCCGAGACCTACGGCCTGCTCCAGTTCGACTCGACCTTCAATTACCTGAAGAACGAGAGCGACATCCGCATCTCCGAGTCGGAGATCAAGAGCAACAAGGACCCGTACAACACGTACACGAACAAGGGTCTGCCGCCCGGCCCGATCGACAATCCGGGCGACGTCGCGCTGAAGGCCGCGCTGAACCCGACCGACGACGGCTGGTACTACTTCGTCGCGACCGACGGCTTGAAGACCACCGAATTCGCCAAGACCCACGCTGAATTCCTGAGGCTCAAGGACAAGTTCGATGCAAGCACGGGCAGTTGACGCCCGCCGGGCCGCCGTCCTCGGAAAGCCCATCGCCCACTCCCTCTCGCCGGTCCTGCACCGGGCCGCCTACGAGGAGCTGGGGCTCACGGGCTGGTCGTACGACCGGTTCGAGCTCGACGAGGCCGCACTGCCCGGGTTCGTCGGGCAGCTGGGGCCGGAGTGGGCCGGGCTGTCGGTGACCATGCCGCTCAAGCGGGCGGTCATTCCGCTGCTCGACGAGATCAGTGAGACGGCCGCGTCGGTGGAGGCGGTCAACACGGTCGTGTTCGCCGAGGACGGCCGCCGCCTCGGCGACAACACCGACATCCCGGGGATGGTCGCCGCCCTCAGGGAGCGGGGCATCGAACAGGTCGACTCGGCGGCGATCCTCGGCGCCGGCGCCACCGCCTCCTCCGCGCTCGCCGCGCTCGCCCGGATCTGCACCGGTGAGGTCGTCGCCTATGTGCGCAGCGAGGCCCGCGCCGCCGAGATGCGGCAGTGGGGCGAGCGTCTCGACGTCGAGGTGCGCACGGCGGACTGGGCGGACGCGGCCCAGGCCCTGGACGCTCCTCTGGTGATCGCGACCACCCCCGCCGGGGCGACGGACGCCCTCGCCCACGCCGTACCGCAGCGCCCCGCGGCCCTCTTCGACGTGCTCTACGACCCGTGGCCGACCGAGCTCGCGGCCCGCTGGTCGATGATCGGCGGAGCCGTGGTCAGCGGCCTCGACCTGCTCGTGCACCAGGCGGTGCTCCAGGTCGAGCAGATGACCGGCCTGCGGCCCGCGCCCGTGGAGGCCATGCGCAAGGCGGGCGAGCACGCGCTGGCTGCCCGCTGAGATCCGTCCACGTCCGTCTGCTGGACCAGTGACCGGCTCCCGGCGGCGAACGTGGGAGGATCGGAGGTGGCGGGCCGGGGCCGCGCACCTGGTCGCGCCGTTGCCGTACGCGAGGACGCGCGTAAGCAGGGCAGTACCAGGGCGCGAGCACTGAGGAGCACCGTTGAGCAGGTTGCGCTGGCTGACCGCGGGGGAATCCCACGGTCCCGCACTCGTGGCGACGCTGGAGGGCCTTCCCGCCGGCGTGCCGATCACCACGGAGATGGTGGCGGACCACCTGGCGAGGCGTCGGCTGGGCTACGGCCGCGGTGCCCGGATGAAGTTCGAGCGTGACGAGGTCACCTTTCTCGGCGGAGTCCGGCACGGCCTCAGTCTCGGTTCCCCGGTCGCGATCATGGTGGGCAACACCGAGTGGCCCAAGTGGGAGCAGGTCATGTCGGCCGATCCCATCGACCCGGAGATCCTGGCGGGCCTCGCGCGCAACGCGCCGCTGACCCGGCCGCGGCCCGGTCACGCCGATCTCGCGGGCATGCAGAAGTACGGCTTCGACGAGGCCCGGCCGATCCTGGAGCGGGCCTCCGCGCGGGAGACGGCGGCCCGGGTGGCGCTGGGCGCGGTGGCCCGGTCGTACCTGAAGGAGACGGCCGGTATCGAGATCGTCAGTCATGTCGTGGAGCTGGCCTCGGCCAGGGCCCCGCAGGGCGTGTACCCCACCCCGGCCGACGTGGAGAAGCTCGACGCGGACCCGGTGCGCTGCCTGGACGCGGACGCGTCGAAGGCGATGGTCGCGGAGATCGACCAGGCCCACAAGGACGGCGACACCCTCGGCGGAGTGGTCGAGATCCTGGCGTACGGCGTGCCGGTGGGCCTCGGCTCGCACGTGCACTGGGACCGCAAGCTGGACGCCCGCCTGGCGGGTGCCCTGATGGGCATCCAGGCGATCAAGGGTGTCGAGCTCGGCGACGGCTTCGAGCTGGCGCGGGTGCCGGGCTCGAAGGCGCACGACGAGATCGTGAACTCGCCCGAGGGCATCCGGCGCGTCTCCGGCCGCTCGGGCGGCACCGAGGGCGGACTGAGCACGGGTGAGCTGCTGCGGGTGCGGGCCGCGATGAAGCCGATCGCGACCGTGCCGCGCGCCCTGCAGACCGTCGACGTGACCACCGGCGAGGCCGCGCAGGCCCACCACCAGCGCTCCGACGTGTCCGCGGTGCCGGCCGCCGGCATCGTCGCCGAGGCCATGGTCGCCCTGGTCCTGGCGGACGCGGTGGCGGAGAAGTTCGGCGGCGACAGCGTTCCCGAGACTCGCCGCAACGTGCGGTCCTACCTCGAGAACCTGGCCATCCGATGACCGGTCCGAAGGTGGTGCTGGTCGGTCCGATGGGCGTGGGCAAGTCCACCGTCGGGCAGCAGCTGGCCGAGCGGCTCGGCGTCGGCTACCGGGACACCGACGACGACATCGTCGCCGAGCAGGGCCGCACGATCGCGGAGATCTTCGTCGACGAGGGCGAGCCGGCCTTCCGGGCGATCGAGAAGGCCGCCGTGCGGCGGGCGCTCGCCGAGCACGACGGTGTCCTCGCGCTGGGCGGCGGCTCGATCCTGGACGCGGACACGCGCGCGCTGCTGGCCGGGCAGCAGGTGGTGTACCTCTCGATGGACGTCGAGGAGGCGGTCAAGCGCACCGGCCTGAACGCCGCGCGTCCGCTGCTCGCGGTCAATCCGCGCAAGCAGTGGCGCGAGCTGATGGAGGCCCGCCGCCACCTGTACGAGTCGATCGCCACGACGGTGGTCGCCACGGACGGCCGTACACCCGAAGAAGTCACCCGAATCGCGCTGGACGCACTGGAGTTGAAGGAAGCATGAGCGAGGCAGTGACGCGCATCCAGGTCGGCGGCACCGCGGGCAGCGATCCGTACGAGGTCCTGGTGGGACGTCAACTCCTGGGTGAGCTCGGCGCGTTGATCGGGGAGAAGGCGCAGCGGGTCGCGATCATCCACCCCGAGGCGCTCGCCGACACCGGTGAGGCGCTGCGTGACGACCTCGCCGGACAGGGCTTCGAGGCCGTCGCCATCCAGGTCCCGAACGCGGAGGAGGCCAAGACCGCCGAGGTCGCCGCCTACTGCTGGAAGGCGCTCGGCCAGTCCGGCTTCACCCGCACCGACGTCGTGGTCGGCGTCGGCGGCGGCGCCACCACCGACCTCGCCGGCTTCGTGGCCGCGACGTGGCTGCGCGGGGTGCGCTGGATCGCCATCCCGACCACCGTGCTCGCCATGGTCGACGCGGCCGTCGGCGGCAAGACCGGCATCAACACCGCCGAGGGCAAGAACCTCGTCGGCGCCTTCCACCCGCCCGCCGGTGTCCTGTGCGACCTGGCCGCGCTGGACTCCCTGCCCGTCAACGACTACGTCTCCGGACTCGCCGAGATCATCAAGGCCGGCTTCATCGCCGACCCGGTGATCCTGGAGCTCATCGAGTCCGACCCGCAGGCCGCGCGCACCCCGGCGGGCCCGCACACCGCCGAACTCATCGAGCGCTCGATCCGGGTCAAGGCCGAGGTCGTCTCCTCCGACCTCAAGGAGTCGGGCCTCAGGGAGATCCTCAACTACGGCCACACGCTCGCCCACGCCATCGAGAAGAACGAGCGGTACAAGTGGCGGCACGGTGCCGCGGTCGCCGTAGGCATGCACTTCGCCGCCGAACTGGGTCGTCTGGCGGGCCGGTTGGACGACGCGACGGCCGACCGCCACCGCACCGTCCTCGAATCGGTCGGCCTGCCGCTGCACTACCGCTACGACCAGTGGCCCAAGCTGCTGGAGACCATGAAGGTCGACAAGAAGTCCCGCGGCAATCTGCTGCGGTTCATCGTCCTCGACGGACTGGGCAAGCCCACGGTCCTGGAGGGCCCGGACCCTGCGGTCCTGCTCGCCGCGTACGGCGAGGTCGGCCAGTAAGTCCCGCGACGGGCGTTCCGCCTGATTCGCCTTGCGTCAGGGGCACTTCGGGGCTCCCCCGGCCGTTTCACCAAAGGAGGGCCGGGGGCGGTACCGTTCGGTGACGAGCGGGGTATGTACCACCCCGTAACCAGCGCCGATCAGCCTGCCGCGAGTGAGCCGGAGGGGCGCGTCGGAGACGAGAGGACGAGCGGGCACCGGCCTTCGGGCCGAGCACGGTCGGGCTCCCGGCACCGACGCGAGCGCCCCGGAGGCGAGCAAGCCGAAAAGACGAGACGGAGTCGCACCGGATGCAGCACGCAGTGGGTTCTCCGCTGCCGCCGCCCCATCAGCCGGGGCACGGACCCGCCGCCGGCTGGTCGCCGGCCGCACACCACCCGGGACCGCATCACCCGGGCGCGCACCAGGGTTCCGCCCCGGTGCCCCCATCGCCTCCGGCACCCGGGTTCACCCCGGCCCCGGTTCCGCCGACGCCCCAGCACTCACCGGTCCCGCCCGCACCGCAGCACTCACCCGCGCCGGTCCCGGACACCACCGGCCATGTGCCGCTGCCGCCCGGCGCCCCCGTGGGCGTCCCCAGCACCCCGCCCGCCGCCGTGTCCGATCCCGCGGGCACCACCCTCGCCGTGCTGCTCATCGGCCCGGCGGGCGCCGGCAAGACGAGCGTCGCCAAGTACTGGGCCGACCACCGCAGGGTCCCCACCGCCCACATCAGCCTCGACGACGTGCGCGAGTGGGTCCGCTCGGGCTTCGCCGACCCCCAGTCCGGCTGGAACGACCACTCCGAGGCCCAGTACCGCCTCGCCCGCCGCACCTGCGGCTTCGCCGCCCGCAACTTTCTGGCGAACGGCATCTCCTGCATCCTCGACGACGCCGTCTTCCCCGACCGTCCGGTGGTCGGCCTCGGCGGCTGGAAGCGGCACGTCGGTCCGGGACTGCTGCCGGTGGTGCTGCTGCCCGGCCTGGAGATCGTCCTGGAGCGCAACGCCGAACGCTCGGGCAACCGCCGCCTGACCGACGAGGAGGTCGCCCGGATCCACGGCCGGATGGCCGGGTGGTACGGCTCGGGCCTGCCGATCATCGACAACAGCCAGATGGACGTGGCCCAGACGGCGAGAGTCCTGGACGACGTGCTGGCGCGGTCGATCGCGAGCCCACCGAGCTGGTGACGCAGGGGATCGGCACGAACCCCCACTCGGCCTCTCCCGAACGGCGCCGCACTCGTATGACTCCTACGCTCGTGTCATGTCAGAGGTGTACGTCACCCGGAGAACGAAGCTCAGGGCCCGCTGCCAAGCCGGCGGCAGCGCCACCGCGCTGATCTCCCGCCCCGCCAACGTCCGCTACCTCGCGGGCACCGCCCCCCGCGGCGCCGTCCTCCTGCTCGGCGCCGGCGAGGACGTCCTGCTCTGCCCCGGTCCGCTGGACGACCGCATGGACGGCCGTCCCGACGAGGCCCTGCGGATCCACACACTCCCCGGCGCCGCCGGCGACCCGGCCGTCGCCGCGGCCGACCTCGCGGCAGGCGAAAATGCCGGCTCCCTCGCCGTCGAGGAACACCACCTCACCGTCGGCCGCCACCGAGCCATCCGCTCGGTCGTCCCGAGGCTGCGCCTGGCAGACCTCGCGGGCGCGGTCGAACAGCTCCGCGTCATCAAGGACGAGGAGGAGATCTCCTGCCTGCGCATCGGCGCCGAGATCGCCGACCAGGCACTGGGAGAACTCCTGGAGTCCATCCTCGTCGGCCGCACCGAGCGACATCTCGCGCTCGAACTGGAGCGCCGTCTCGTCGATCACGGCGCCGACGGCCCGGCCTTCGCCACATCCGTGGGGACGGGTCCGAACGCCGGCCGCCCCGGCCACCGTCCCACCGACCGCCGTGTCGAGGAGGGCGATTTCCTCTCCGTCTGCCTGGGCGCGAGCTACCGCGGCTACCGCTGTGAGATCGGCCGTACCTTCGTCATCGGTACGTCCCCCGCGGACTGGCAGATCGACCTGTACGACCTCGTCTTCGCCGCTCAGCGGGCCGGACGCGAGTCGCTGACACCCGGTGCGGCCTACCGCGACGTGGACCGTGCGGCCCGTCAGGTACTGGAGTCCGCGGGCCACCACGAGGGCCTGCCGACCCTCACCGGACACGGTGTGGGACTGGAAATCGACGAGGACCCGCAGTTGGGCCCCGCGGCCATGGGTAAACTGGACGCTTGCGTGCCGGTCACCGTCGAACCGGGGGTCCACCTCCCGGGACGGGGCGGCGTCCGGATCGATGACACGCTCGTCGTACGCCCCGAGGCGGACGGCGGACCCGAGCTACTCACCATCACGACCAAGGAGCTGCTCGCGCTGTAGGAGTGCGTGCGCCGGGGTCGTCCACGTCAGTCCAGGAGATTCCGCAACCGTGGCTTCCACGAACGACCTCAAGAACGGCCTGGTGCTCAAGCTCGAAGGCGGCCAGCTCTGGTCCGTCGTCGAGTTCCAGCACGTCAAGCCCGGCAAGGGCCCTGCATTCGTGCGCACCAAGCTCAAGAACGTGCTGTCCGGCAAGGTCGTCGACAAGACGTTCAACGCCGGCGTCAAGGTCGAGACGGCCACTGTCGACAAGCGCGACATGCAGTTCTCGTACATGGACGGCGAGTACTTCGTCTTCATGGACATGGAGACCTACGACCAGCTGATGATCGACCGCAAGGCCGTCGGCGACGCCGCCAACTTCCTGATCGAGGGCTTCACCGCCACCGTGGCGCAGCACGAGGGCGAGGTGCTCTTCGTCGAGCTGCCGGCCGCCGTCGAGCTCGTCGTGCAGGAGACCGAGCCGGGCCTGCAGGGCGACCGCTCCACCGGCGGCACCAAGCCCGCCACCCTGGAGACCGGTCACCAGATCCAGGTCCCGCTCTTCATCACCACCGGTGAGAAGATCAAGGTCGACACCCGCACGAGCGACTACCTCGGCCGGGTGAACAGCTAACCGTGGCTGCCCGCAACACGGCCCGCAAGCGCGCCTTCCAGATCCTCTTCGAGGGCGACCAGCGCGGAGTCGACGTCCTGACGGTCCTGGCGGACTGGATCCGGCTTTCCCGGGAAGACACCCGGCAGCCGCCGGTGAGCGAGTACACGATGCAGCTGGTCGAGGGCTACGCGGAGCACGCGAAGCGCATCGACGAGCTGATCGCGCAGTACTCGGTCGGCTGGACGCTGGACCGGATGCCGGTCGTCGACCGCAACATCCTGCGTCTGGGCGCCCATGAGCTGATCTGGGCCGACGAGACCCCGGACGCGGTGGTGCTCGACGAGATGGTGCAGCTGGCGAAGGAGTTCTCCACGGACGAGTCACCCTCGTTCGTGAACGGCCTGCTGGGCCGGCTCAAGGACCTGAAGCCGTCGCTGCGCCGGGACGAGGCGTAGGACCGCGTCGGCACGACGCGTAAGAGGCGCGAAACGCCTGAGGGCCCGCAGCGAGACCGCCGCGGGCCCTCAGGCGTCTGTGTACGCGCAGGCCCCACAAGGCGCGCAGAAAGCCGCCGGGGTGGCCGGAACCGTGAAGTTCCGGCCACCCCGGCGGCACGTTTCTGCTGAGGCTGGGAGCGGCTCAGCCGTCCTCGTGGGACACCGCGCGACGCGCGTCCGCGTCCAGCACGCCCCAGCTGATCAGCTGCTCGGTGAGGACCGAGGGGGACTGGTCGTAGATGACGGCGAGTGTGCGCAGGTCGTCCTGGCGGATCGAGAGCACCTTGCCGTTGTAGTCACCACGCTGGGACTGGATGGTCGCCGCATACCGCTGGAGGGGGCCGGCCTTCTCGGCCGGGACGTGGGCCAGCCGCTCCAGGTCCAGGACCAGCTTCGGCGGCGGCTCGGCGGCCCCGCCCGGAGTGGTGCCGGGCAGCAGCTCCTGCACCGGAACGCCGTAGAAATCCGCCAACTCGGCAAGACGCTGCACCGTCACCGCGCGGTCGCCGCGCTCGTACGAACCGACCACGACCGCCTTCCAGCGTCCCTGGGACTTCTCCTCGACACCGTGGAGGGAAAGGCCCTGCTGGGTGCGGATGGCCCGGAGCTTGGCCCCGAGCTGTTTGGCGTATTCGCTGGACATATAGCTCCCCGGACACTGGATCGACGCGGCCGCAGTGGTTTCGAGCCGCGCGTCTGGTAACTCACTGTGAGGTTACGCAGCGTGACTCTTCTGCGTCAAGCCGAATGGTCCACACCGACTCTTCCGTGAGAGTGGTGGCTGATTGGGCCAAGGGGGTGATCGGGGACGCCGTTCCGGCCTGCTACCGTGGATGGCGCAAATCCGACGTCCTTTAAGGTCCGTCCCGTGAGGCGGAGAAGGAGGTCCGTTTCGTATGGACACGCAGGACACTTCCGACCACCAGGCGTCCGATGCCCGGCCCGTTCTCGAAGGCCCCGACATCGCACGCGTGCTGACCCGTATCGCCCACGAGATCGTCGAACGCGCCAAGGGCGCCGACGACGTGGTGCTCCTCGGCATCCCCACCCGGGGCGTCTTCCTCGCCCAGCGGCTCGCCGTCAAGCTCGAGGAGATCACCGGCCGCGGGATTCCGGTCGGTTCGCTCGACATCACCATGTACCGCGACGATCTGCGCATGCACCCGCCGCGTGCGCTGGCCCGCACCGAGATTCCCGGTGACGGCATCGACGGCCGTCTGGTCGTCCTCGTCGACGACGTGCTCTTCTCAGGCCGTACCATCCGCGCCGCCCTGGACGCCCTGAACGACATCGGCCGCCCTCGCGCGGTGCAGCTCGCGGTCCTCGTCGACAGAGGCCACCGCGAACTGCCCATCCGTGCCGACTACGTCGGCAAGAACCTCCCCACGTCGTTGCGGGAGACGGTCAAGGTCCAGCTCGCCGAGGAGGACGGTCGCGACACCGTGCTGCTCGGTGTGAAGCAGACCTAGCGGCGGACGGACCGGGTACGCCCTATCCGGCGTGCCCTCGCCTGCCCGGAATCTCCCGATCCTGAACTGCCTTACGGAGCCTGAAAGATGCAGCGTCATCTCATCTCGGCCGCCGACCTGACCCGCGACGACGCCGTCCTGATCCTCGACACCGCCGAGGAGATGGCCCGGGTCGCCGACCGGCCGATCAAGAAGCTGCCGACCCTGCGCGGCCGCACGATCGTCAATCTCTTCTTCGAGGACTCCACGCGTACGCGTATCTCCTTCGAAGCCGCCGAGAAGCGTCTGTCGGCGGACGTCATCAACTTCACCGCCAAGGGCTCCAGCGTGTCCAAGGGCGAGTCCCTCAAGGACACCGCCCAGACCCTGGAGGCCATGGGTGTCGACGCCGTCGTCATCCGCCACGGCGCCTCGGGGGCGCCGTATCGCCTCGCCACCTCCGGCTGGATCGACGCGGCCGTCATCAACGCCGGTGACGGCACCCACCAGCACCCCACCCAGGCCCTGCTGGACGCGTTCACCATGCGCCGCCGGCTCGTCGGCCGGGACGCGGGGATCGGCCAGGACCTCGCCGGCAAGCGCATCACGATCGTCGGTGACATCCTGCACAGCCGGGTCGCCCGCTCCAACGTCGACCTGCTGCACACCCTCGGCGCCGAGGTCACCCTCGTCGCCCCGCCCACCCTGGTGCCGGTCGGCGTCGAGACCTGGCCCTGCGAGGTCGCGTACGACCTCGACGGCACCCTCGCCAAATCGGACGCGGTGATGATGCTGCGCGTGCAGCGCGAGCGGATGAACGCCGCCTTCTTCCCGACCGAGCGCGAGTACTCGCGGCGCTACGGCCTGGACGGCGACCGCATGGCGCGGATGCCGGAGCACGCCATCGTGATGCACCCCGGCCCGATGGTCCGCGGTATGGAGATCACCGCCGAGGTCGCCGACTCCGACCGCTGCACCGTCGTCGAGCAGGTCGCAAACGGAGTCTCCATCCGGATGGCCGTCCTGTATCTGCTGCTCGGCGGCGCCGTGGTCGATTCGAAGAACGTGCCCGCCGTGTCCCCCACCCGTATCGAGGAGAAGTAAGTCACATGAGCAAGATCCTGATCCGTGGTGCGAAGGTCCTCGGCGGCGAGCCGCAGGACGTGCTGATCGACGGCTCGTCCATCGAGGCGGTCGGTACGGGGATCTCAGCCGAGGGCGCCGAGGTCGTCGACGCGGGCGGAAAGGTGCTCATGCCGGGCCTCGTCGACCTGCACACCCATCTGCGCGAACCGGGCCGTGAGGACTCCGAGACCGTGCTGACGGGCACGCGTGCGGCGGCCTCCGGCGGTTACACGGCCGTGTTCGCCATGGCCAACACCTTCCCGGTGGCCGACACCGCCGGTGTGGTCGAGCAGGTCTACCGGCTCGGCCAGCAGCACGGCTACTGCGACGTGCAGCCCATCGGTGCGGTCACCGTCGGCCTGGAGGGCCGCAAGCTCGCCGAGCTCGGTGCCATGCACGAGTCGGCCGCCGGGGTGACCGTCTTCTCCGACGACGGCAAGTGCGTCGACGACGCCGTGATCATGCGGCGCGCGCTGGAGTACGTGAAGGCCTTCGGCGGAATCGTCGCCCAGCACGCGCAGGAGCCGCGGCTGACCGAGGGCGCCCAGATGAACGAGGGCGTCGTCTCCGCCGAGCTGGGCCTCGGGGGCTGGCCCGCGGTGGCCGAAGAATCGATCATCGCCCGGGATGTCCTGCTCGCCGAGCACGTCGGCTCCCGCGTCCACATCTGCCACCTCTCGACCGCCGGGTCCGTCGAGATCGTCCGCTGGGCCAAGTCCCGCGGCATCGACGTCACGGCCGAGGTCACCCCGCACCACCTGCTCCTCACGGACGAGCTGGTGCGCACCTACAACCCCGTCTACAAGGTCAACCCCCCGCTGCGCACCGAGCGTGACGTGTACGCCCTGCGGGAGGCGCTCGCCGACGGCACGATCGACATCGTCGCCACCGACCACGCGCCGCACCCGCACGAGGACAAGGACTGCGAGTGGGCCGCGGCCGCCATGGGCATGGTCGGCCTGGAGACCGCGTTGTCAGTGGTGCAGGAGACCATGGTGGACACCGGGCTCCTCGACTGGGCCGGGGTCGCCGAGCGCATGTCCTTCAAGCCCGCCGAGATCGGGCAGGCGAAGGGCCACGGGCGTCCCGTCTCGGCTGGTGAGCCCGCCAACCTCATGCTCGTCGACACGGAATACCGTGGGTCCGTGGACCCCGCGGGCTTCGCCTCGCGCAGCCGCAACACTCCGTACGAGGGGCGTGAGCTGCCGGGCCGTGTCACGCACACGTGGCTCCGGGGCAAGGCCACGCTCGTCGACGGGAAGCTCACGTGACATCTGCAACTCTGCTCGCCGCCGGACTCGCCACCGGCCTTGCCGCCGAGAAGAAGTCGGCCGAGGTTACCGACTGGGCCGCCCGGGTCGGCTGGCTCGTCGGCCTCGCCCTCTTCGTCGCGCTCGTCTACTGGCTGATGCGTGAGGGCTGGAAGTGGCGCGGCACGCTGCAGGGCGACCTGCCCGAGCTGCCTACCGCGCCGGACGACCCCGGCCCGGCGAGACTGGGCATGAGCGGCCGCTACCACGGCTCCACCACCGCGGGGCAGTGGCTCGACCGGATCGTGGCGCACGGCCTGGGCGCCCGCAGCCGGGTCGAGCTCACGCTGACGGACGCGGGACTGGACGTCGTGCGCCCCGGCGCGACCGACTTCTTCATCCCGCGCGCGGCCCTGCGGGAGGCCGTGCTCGGCAAGGGCATCGCGGGCAAGGTCCTGACCGAGGGCGGGCTCCTCGTGGTGACCTGGGCCCACGGCGAGCGTCTGATCGACTCGGGGTTCCGCTCCGACCACGCGGCCGAGCACACCGACTGGGTCGACGCCATCAACTCCATGATCAACAAGACGGAAACGGAAGGCGCACGATGACGACCTCCACGAAGGGGAACGCCTCGCAGAGGAAAAAGGTGTCCCCTGCGGTACTCGTCCTGGAGGACGGCCGGATCTTCCGGGGCCGTTCCTACGGGGCCGTGGGGGAGACCTTCGGCGAGGCCGTCTTCTCCACCGGCATGACCGGCTACCAGGAGACCCTGACCGACCCGTCGTACGACCGCCAGATCGTCGTCGCGACCGCCCCGCAGATCGGCAACACCGGCTGGAACGACGAGGACGACGAGTCGAACCGCATCTGGGTCTCCGGCTACGTCGTGCGCGACCCCGCGCGCGTGCCGTCCAACTGGCGCGCCAAGCGCTCCCTGGACGACGAGCTGGTCGCGCAGGACATCGTCGGGATCTCCGGCATCGACACCCGCGCGCTCACCCGCCACCTGCGCGAGCGCGGCTCGATGCGCGCCGGGATCTTCTCCGGCGAGGCGATCGCCGCCGAGCCCGAGCTCGTCGCGCGCGTGCAGGCCCAGCCGCACATGAAGGGCGCCTCGCTCTACGAGGAGGTCGCCACCAAGGAGGCCTACGTCGTTCCCGCGGTCGGTGAGAAGAAGTTCACCGTCGCCGCGATCGACCTCGGCATCAAGGGCATGACCCCGCACCGCATGGCCGAGCGCGGCATCGAGGTGCACGTACTGCCGGCCACGGCCACCGCGGAAGACGTCTACGCCGTCGCCCCCGACGGAGTCTTCTTCTCCAACGGGCCCGGCGACCCGGCCTCCGCCGAGGGCCCGGTCGCGCTGATGACCGCCGTCCTGGAGCGCAGGACGCCGCTGTTCGGCATCTGCTTCGGCAACCAGATCCTCGGCCGCGCGCTCGGCTTCGGCACCTACAAGCTGAAGTACGGCCACCGGGGCATCAACCAGCCCGTGCAGGACCGGACCACCGGCAAGGTCGAGGTCACCGCGCACAACCACGGATTCGCCGTGGACGCACCGCTCGACAAGGTCAGCGAGACCGAGTTCGGCCGTGCCGAGGTCTCCCACGTCTGCCTGAACGACAACGTCGTGGAGGGACTCCAGCTGCTCGACCAGCCGGCCTTCTCCGTCCAGTACCACCCCGAAGCGGCAGCGGGTCCGCACGACGCCGCCTACCTGTTCGACCGTTTCGTATCCCTGATGGAGGGCCAGCGTGCCTAAGCGCTCCGATATCCAGTCCGTCCTGGTCATCGGCTCCGGCCCGATCGTCATCGGCCAGGCCGCCGAGTTCGACTACTCCGGCACGCAGGCGTGCCGGGTCCTGAAGGCCGAGGGCCTCAGGGTGATCCTGGTCAACTCCAACCCGGCGACGATCATGACCGACCCGGAGATCGCCGACGCCACCTACGTCGAGCCGATCACCCCGGAGTTCGTCGAGAAGATCATCGCCAAGGAGCGCCCGGACGCCCTGCTGCCCACCCTGGGCGGCCAGACGGCCCTCAACACGGCGATCTCGCTGCATGACGCCGGGACCCTCGACAAGTACGGCGTCGAGCTGATCGGCGCCAACGTCGAGGCGATCAACAAGGGCGAGGACCGCGACCTGTTCAAGGGCGTCGTGGAGGAGGTCCGCAAGAAGATCGGGCACGGCGAGTCCGCCCGCTCGGTCATCTGCCACTCCATGGACGACGTCCTGCAGGGCGTCGAGACGCTCGGCGGCTACCCCGTCGTCGTCCGCCCGTCCTTCACCATGGGCGGCGCCGGCTCCGGCTTCGCGCACAACGAGGAGGAGCTGCGCCGCATCGCCGGACAGGGCCTCACCCTCTCGCCGACCACCGAGGTGCTCCTGGAGGAGTCCATCCTCGGCTGGAAGGAGTACGAACTGGAGCTGATGCGCGACAAGCACGACAACGTCGTGGTCGTCTGCTCCATCGAGAACTTCGACCCCATGGGCGTGCACACCGGCGACTCGATCACCGTGGCCCCCGCGATGACGCTGACCGACCGCGAGTACCAGGTGCTGCGCGACGTCGGCATCGCGATCATCCGCGAGGTCGGCGTCGACACCGGCGGCTGCAACATCCAGTTCGCGGTGGACCCCGAGGACGGCCGCGTCATCGTCATCGAGATGAACCCGCGTGTGTCCCGGTCGTCGGCGCTCGCGTCGAAGGCGACCGGCTTCCCGATCGCCAAGATCGCCGCGAAGCTCGCCGTCGGCTACACGCTGGACGAGATCCCGAACGACATCACCGAGCAGACCCCGGCCTCCTTCGAGCCGACGCTCGACTACGTGGTGGTCAAGGCCCCCCGGTTCGCCTTCGAGAAGTTCCCGTCCGCGGATTCGACGCTGACGACCACCATGAAGTCGGTCGGCGAGGCCATGGCGATCGGCCGCAACTTCACCGAGGCCTTCCAGAAGGCACTGCGCTCGCTGGAGAAGAAGGGCAGCCAGTTCACCTTCGTGGGCGAGCCCGGCGACAAGACCGCCCTCCTGGAGGAGTCGGTACGGCCCACCGACGGCCGGGTCAACACCGTCATGCAGGCCATCCGCGCGGGTGCCACGCCGGAGGAGGTCTTCCAGTACACGAAGATCGACCCCTGGTTCGTCGATCAGCTCTTCCTGATCAAGGAGACCGCGGACGAGCTGGCCTCCGCCGAGCGTCTGGACGCCGATCTCCTCGCCGAGGCCAAGCGGCACGGCTTCTCCGACCAGCAGATCGGTGAGATCCGCGGCCTGCGCGAGGACGTGGTGCGGGAGGTGCGGCACGCGCTGGGCGTGCGCCCGGTCTACAAGACCGTCGACACCTGCGCGGCCGAGTTCGCGGCGAAGACGCCGTACTTCTACTCCTCCTACGACGAGGAGAACGAGGTCGCGCCCCGGACAAAGCCCGCGGTGATCATCCTGGGCTCCGGTCCGAACCGCATCGGCCAGGGCATCGAGTTCGACTACTCCTGCGTGCACGCCTCCTTCGCGCTGTCCGACGCCGGGTACGAGACGGTGATGGTCAACTGCAACCCCGAGACCGTCTCCACCGACTACGACACCTCCGACCGGCTGTACTTCGAGCCGCTCACGCTTGAGGACGTCCTGGAGATCGTCCACGCCGAGCAGCAGGCCGGTCCGGTCGCGGGCGTGATCGTGCAGCTGGGCGGGCAGACCCCGCTGGGTCTGGCGCAGGCGCTCAAGGACAACGGCGTCCCGGTCGTGGGCACCCCGCCCGAGGCGATCCACGCCGCCGAGGACCGCGGCGCCTTCGGCCGTGTCCTCGCGGAGGCGGGCCTGCCGGCCCCCAAGCACGGCACCGCCACCACCTTCGCCGGCGCCAAGGCCATCGCTGACGAGATCGGCTACCCGGTCCTCGTACGGCCCTCGTACGTCCTCGGCGGCCGCGGCATGGAGATCGTCTACGACGAGACCCGCCTCGAGTCCTACATCGCCGAGTCCACCGAGATCAGCCCCTCGCGCCCGGTCCTGGTCGACCGCTTCCTCGACGACGCCATCGAGATCGACGTCGACGCCCTCTACGACGGCCAGGAGCTCTACCTGGGCGGCGTGATGGAGCACATCGAGGAGGCCGGCATCCACTCCGGCGACTCGGCGTGCGCCCTGCCGCCGATCACACTGGGCGGCTTCGACATCAAGCGCCTGCGGGCCTCCACGGAGGCCATCGCGCGCGGGGTCGGCGTCCGGGGCCTGATCAACATCCAGTTCGCCATGGCCGGTGACATCCTCTACGTCCTGGAGGCCAACCCGCGCGCGTCCCGCACCGTCCCCTTCACCTCGAAGGCGACCGCCGTGCCGCTCGCCAAGGCCGCCGCCCGGATCTCACTTGGCGCGACCGTCGCCGAACTGCGCGCCGAGGGCCTGCTTCCGGCCAACGGCGACGGCGGCGAACTCCCGCTGGACGCGCCGATCTCCGTGAAGGAGGCCGTCATGCCGTGGTCGCGCTTCCGCGACATCCACGGCCGCGGCGTCGACACGGTCCTCGGCCCGGAGATGCGCTCCACCGGCGAGGTCATGGGCATCGACTCCGTCTTCGGCACGGCGTACGCCAAGTCGCAGGCGGGCGCCTACGGTCCGCTGCCGACCAAGGGGCGGGCGTTCATCTCGGTCGCCAACCGTGACAAGCGCTCGATGATCTTCCCGGCGCGCGAGCTGGTCGCCCACGGCTTCGAGCTGCTCGCCACCTCCGGCACCGCCGAGGTCCTCAAGCGCAACGGCATCAACGCCACGGTCGTGCGCAAGCAGTCCGAGGGCACCGGCCCCAACGGCGAGAAGACCATCGTCCAGCTCATCCACGACGGTGAGGTCGACCTGATCGTCAACACCCCGTACGGCACCGGCGGCCGCCTCGACGGCTACGAGATCCGTACGGCGGCCGTGGCGCGGTCGGTCCCGTGTCTGACGACGGTCCAGGCGCTCGCCGCCGCCGTCCAGGGCATCGACGCCCTCAACCACGGTGACGTGGGCGTCCGTTCGCTCCAGGAACACGCGGAACACCTGACCGCGGCCCGCGACTAGCAGCCCTGAGGGGGACACCGGAAACGGTGTCCCCCTCTTCGTGAGGACACCATGTACAAGATCTTCTTCAACCTCGTCTTCAAGCGCCTGGACCCCGAGAAGGCCCATCACCTGGCCTTCCGGTGGATCCGCCTCGCTGCCCGAGTTCCGGTGCTGCGCACGTTCGTCGCGGCCGCTCTCGCACCCCGCCACAAGGAGCTGCGCACCGAGGCCTTCGGCCTGCGCATGCACGGCCCCTTCGGACTGGCCGCCGGCTTCGACAAGAACGCGGTCGCGATCGACGGCCTGACGATGCTGGGCTTCGACCACGTCGAGATCGGCACGGTGACCGGGGAGGCTCAGCCGGGCAACCCCAAAAAGCGGCTGTTCCGCCTGGTACCGGACCGCGCGCTCATCAACCGCATGGGCTTCAACAACGAGGGCTCGCTGGCCGTGGCGGCCCGCCTGGCCTCCCGTGAGCCGGTTTTCAAGACGGTTGTGGGCGTCAACATCGGCAAGACCAAGGCCGTCCCGGAGTCCGAGGCGATCGGCGACTACGTGAAGTCGGCGGAGCGGCTGGCGCCGTACGCCGACTACCTGGTCGTGAACGTCTCGTCGCCCAACACGCCAGGACTGCGCAACCTCCAGGCGGTCGACCACCTGCGTCCGCTCCTGAGCGCCGTTCGCGAGGCCGCCGACCGCAGGGTGGCCTCCCGTCACGTCCCGCTCCTGGTGAAGATCGCGCCCGACCTCGCCGACGAGGACGTCGACGCGGTCGCCGACCTGGCCGTCGAGCTCGGCCTGGACGGCATCATCGCCACCAACACGACCATCGCGCGCGAGGGACTCGGTCTGACGTCCGCACCCGCCCTGGTGAAGGAGACGGGCGGCCTCTCCGGAGCACCCCTCAAGGCACGCTCCCTGGAGGTCCTGAGGCGCCTGTACGCGCGCGTGGGCGACCGGATCACCCTGGTGGGCGTCGGTGGCGTCCAGGACGCCGAGGACGCCTGGCAGCGCATCCTGGCGGGCGCCACGCTGGTCCAGGGCTACAGCGCGTTCGTCTACGAGGGTCCCTTCTGGGGCCGGGCCATCCACAAGGGGCTCGCCGCGCGCCTGCGCACGAGCCCGTACGCCACCCTCGCCGACGCGGTCGGCGCCGACGTGAGGAAGACGGTATGACCGAGCCCTTCGGCGCACGCCTGCGCCGAGCCATGGACGAGCGCGGCCCGCTGTGCGTGGGGATCGACCCGCACGCCTCACTGCTCACCGAGTGGGGCCTGAACGACGACGTGGCCGGTCTGGAGCGGTTCAGCCGCACGGTCGTGGAGGCGCTGTCCGACCGGGTCGCCGTGTTCAAGCCCCAGAGCGCGTTCTTCGAGCGCTTCGGCTCGCGCGGCGTCGCCGTACTGGAGACGACCGTCCAGGAGGCCCGCGCGGCCGGTGCGCTGGTCCTCATGGACGCCAAGCGCGGTGACATCGGCTCGACCATGGCCGCGTACGCCGAGGCCTTCCTGCGCAAGGACTCCCCGCTGTTCTCGGACGCGCTGACCGTGTCGCCGTACCTCGGTTACGGCTCGCTCTCGCCGGCCGTCGTGCTGGCGCGCGAGAGCGGCGCCGGCCTGTTCGTGCTCGCGCTGACGTCCAACCCGGAGGGCGGCGAGGTCCAGCACGCCGTCCGCGCGGACGGCCGGACCGTCGGCGCGACCATGCTGGCCCATCTGGCCGCCGAGAACACGGGGGAGGAGCCCCTGGGGTCCTTCGGCGCCGTCGTCGGGGCCACGCTCGGCGATCTGTCGTCGTACGACCTGGACATCAACGGTCCGCTCCTCGCGCCCGGCGTCGGGGCCCAGGGGGCCACTCCGGCCGATCTTCCCGGGGTCTTCGGGGCGGCGATCCGCAATGTCGTCCCGAACGTCAGCCGGGGCGTGCTGAGGCACGGTCCCGACGTCAGTGCGCTGCGCGCGTCCGCCGAGCGGTTCGCGGACGAGATCAGGTCCGCGCTGCCGACGGGTTGAGACGGCCGTCGAGGACCGGATCTGGCGTGCGCGACGGTCGTCGCGGATGTTCGACACCCCCGTTCGAGTCCTCCGACGCGCGCTTCGAGGCCTCCTTGAGCCTGAATACATCCTCAAATCCGGGGCAATATGTCAGAAATGTCCGACCTGGCGGAGGCTGACCAGGACTTTTCCGCTGTTCTCGCTGACTCTGGCGGACTTGGCCGCTAGTCTCCGACGCAGAGTGAACGGGCAAGCGTGTTGCTCGTGGCTCCCCAGGTGTGGGGCGACTAGGTTCCTCACCGGTCCGTATCCGACAAGATCGACATCCGAGGTGACGTAGGCGTGGCTCTTCCGCCCCTTACCCCTGAACAGCGCGCAGCCGCGCTCGAAAAGGCCGCCGCGGCTCGCCGGGAGCGGGCCGAGGTCAAGAATCGACTCAAGCACTCCGGCGCCTCCCTTCACGAGGTCATCAAGCAGGGCCAGGAGAACGACGTCATCGGCAAGATGAAGGTCTCCGCCCTGCTGGAGTCCCTGCCGGGCGTGGGCAAGGTCCGCGCCAAGCAGATCATGGAGCGACTCGGCATCTCCGAGAGCCGTCGTGTACGCGGCCTCGGCTCCAACCAGATCGCTTCGCTGGAGCGTGAGTTCGGCAGCACCGGTTCCTGAACCCGGGTCACTCCGGGAAGGGAGTCCCGGGCACCCCGGGATTGCTGGAATAATCGCTGCATGAGTGAACGTCCGCGGCTGACCGTGCTCTCCGGCCCCTCAGGGGTCGGCAAGAGCACGGTCGTCGCCCATATGCGCAAGGAACACCCCGAGGTCTGGCTCTCGGTGTCGGCGACGACCCGCAAGCCCCGCCCCGGCGAGAAGCACGGCGTCCAGTACTTCTTCGTCACCGACGAGGAGCTGGACAAGCTGATCGCCAACGGTGAGCTGCTGGAGTGGGCGGAGTTCGCCGGCAATCGCTACGGCACGCCGCGTGCGGCCGTGCTGGAGCGGCTGGAGGCGGGTGAGCCCGTCCTGCTGGAGATCGACCTCCAGGGCGCCCGGCAGGTCCGCGAGTCCATGACGGACGCCCAGTTGGTGTTCCTGGCACCTCCCTCCTGGGAGGAGCTCGTGCGCAGGCTCACCGGACGTGGCACTGAGCCGCCCGCCGTGATCGAACGCCGCCTGGAGGCGGCGAAGGTCGAACTGGCGGCTGAACCCGAGTTCGATGTGACCTTGGTCAACACCTCCGTCGAGGACGTGGCGCGCGAGCTGCTAGCCTTGATGGATGTGGTGTGATCCCGCCTGCTCGTTGAGGCTTGATCAATCGCACTGATTCTTTCCCATCCATCGGAAGGTAGAGCGTGTCCTCTTCCATCTCCGCGCCCGAGGGCATCATCAACCCGCCGATCGACGAGCTCCTCGAGGCCACGGACTCGAAGTACAGCCTCGTGATCTACGCGGCCAAGCGGGCCCGCCAGATCAACGCGTACTACTCGCAGCTCGGTGAGGGCCTGCTTGAGTACGTCGGTCCGCTGGTGGACACCCACGTCCACGAGAAGCCGCTCTCGATCGCCCTGCGCGAGATCAACGCGGGTCTGCTGACGTCCGAGGCCGTCGAGGGCCCGGCGCAGTAGTCGTACTTTCAGCTTTTCGCTGACTTATCCACAGGCCCGGCAGCGCGACTGTCGGGCCTGTGGTGTGTGATGGACCCGTACGTCGCAGTCGTACGTTGCCAATACGGGGAGAGACGGGGCGAGACGGTGGACAAGCCGAAGGTCGTGCTGGGGGTCAGTGGCGGCATCGCCGCGTACAAGGCCTGTGAGCTGCTGAGAAGGCTTACGGAGTCCGGCCACGACGTCCGCGTCGTCCCCACCGCCTCCGCACTGCACTTCGTGGGCGCCGCCACCTGGTCCGCCCTTTCCGGCAAGCCGGTCTCGACGGAGGTCTGGGACGACGTCCACGAGGTCCCGCACGTCCGCATCGGGCAGCACGCCGACCTCGTGGTCGTGGCCCCGGCGACCGCGGACACCCTCGCCAAGGCGGCGCACGGCCTGGCGGACGACCTCCTCACCAACACCCTCCTGACGGCCCGTTGCCCCGTCGTCTTCGCGCCCGCCATGCACACCGAGATGTGGGAGCACCCGGCCACCCAGGAGAACGTGCAGACACTGCGCCGACGCGGTGCGATCGTGATCGAGCCGGCCGTCGGCCGGCTGACCGGCGTCGACACCGGCAAGGGCCGGCTGCCGGAACCCGCCGAGATCTTCGAGGTCTGCCGCCGGGTGCTGGCCCGGGGCGTCACCGAGCCCGACCTCAAGGGCCGGCATGTGGTAGTGAGCGCCGGCGGCACCCGCGAACCCCTCGACCCCGTCCGGTTCCTCGGCAACCGCTCCTCCGGCAAGCAGGGCTACGCCCTCGCCCGCACCGCGGCCGCGCGCGGCGCCCGGGTCACCCTGGTCGCGGCGAACACCGGTATGCCGGACCCGGCGGGCGTGGACGTGGTCCCCGTGGGGACGGCCGTGCAGCTGCGCGAGGCGGTCCTGAAGGCGGCGGCCGACGCCGACGCGGTCGTCATGGCGGCGGCGGTCGCCGACTTCCGCCCGCAGACGTACGCGACCGGAAAGATCAAGAAGAAGGACGGCCAGGACCCCGAGCCGATCGTCCTGGTGCGGAATCCGGACATCCTCGCCGAGATCTCGGCCGAGCGTGCCCGCCCCGGCCAGGTGATAGTCGGCTTCGCCGCCGAAACCGACGACGTCCTGGCCAACGGTCGTACGAAACTGCGGCGCAAGGGCTGCGACCTCCTCGTCGTCAACGAGGTGGGGGAGCGCAAGACCTTCGGGTCGGAGGAGAACGAGGCGGTGGTGCTGGGCGCCGACGGCAGCGAGACCCCGGTACCGCACGGCCCGAAGGAATTCCTGGCCGAAACCGTGTGGGACCTGGTGGCACAGCGCCTCACGTGAAATGTTTCCTTCGCTTCTCGGTCCTCTCAAACCTCTGCCACAGTGGCGTGGCGACCCTGGCCAAGCCCGCTCGTGATTGGGCACAATGCCCGTGCCGCAGGTCACAGCACTCCCGAGTGGCGAGACGGGGGAGCCGGTGACCGAGCACGACCGATAAACTGTTCTCGGACGATGCCGGGCGCAGCCCCCGAGCCCGTCCGCCAATGATCAGCCAGCAGCCGCTGCAACCCCAGGGAGCGTTGTGTCCCGTCGTCTGTTCACCTCGGAGTCCGTGACCGAGGGCCACCCCGACAAGATCGCTGACCAGATCAGTGACACCATCCTCGACGCGCTCCTCAAGGAGGACCCGACGTCCCGGGTCGCGGTCGAGACCCTGATCACGACCGGCCTGGTGCACGTGGCCGGTGAGGTCACCACCAAGACCTACGCGCCGATCGCCCAGCTGGTGCGCGACAAGATCCTGGAGATCGGTTACGACTCCTCGAAGAAGGGCTTCGACGGCGCCTCCTGCGGTGTCTCGGTGTCGATCGGCGCGCAGTCCCCGGACATCGCGCAGGGCGTCGACACGGCGTACGAGAACCGGGTCGAGGGCGACGAGGACGAGCTCGACCGCCAGGGTGCGGGCGACCAGGGTCTGATGTTCGGCTACGCGACGGACGAGACCCCCACCCTGATGCCGCTGCCGATCTTCCTGGCGCACCGCCTGGCGAAGCGCCTCTCCGAGGTCCGCAAGAATGGCACCATCCCGTATCTGCGCCCCGACGGCAAGACGCAGGTCACCATCGAGTACGACGGCGACAAGGCCGTCCGTCTCGACACGGTCGTCGTCTCCTCGCAGCACGCGTCCGACATCGACCTCGACTCTCTGCTCGCCCCGGACATCCGCGAGTTCGTCGTGGAGCCGGAGCTGAAGGCGCTCCTGGACGACGGCATCAAGCTGGACACGGAGAACTACCGCCTCCTGGTCAACCCCACCGGTCGCTTCGAGATCGGCGGCCCGATGGGTGACGCCGGCCTGACCGGCCGCAAGATCATCATCGACACGTACGGCGGCATGGCCCGCCACGGCGGCGGTGCCTTCTCCGGCAAGGACCCGTCCAAGGTCGACCGCTCGGCCGCGTACGCCATGCGCTGGGTCGCCAAGAACGTCGTCGCCGCGGGCCTCGCCTCCCGCTGCGAGGTCCAGGTCGCCTACGCCATCGGCAAGGCCGAGCCCGTGGGCCTGTTCGTGGAGACCTTCGGTACCGCGAAGATCGACACCGACAAGATCGAGAAGGCCATCGACGAGGTCTTCGACCTCCGCCCGGCCGCCATCATCCGCGACCTGGACCTGCTGCGCCCGATCTACTCCCTGACGGCGGCGTACGGCCACTTCGGCCGCGAGCTGCCCGAGTTCACGTGGGAGAGGACGGACCGCGTGGAGGCGCTGAAGAAGGCCGCCGGCCTGTAAGTCCACAAGCAAGCCCCCTGCGGTTTGCCGCGAGGCCCGGTGCCCCCCTTGGGGTGCCGGGTCTCGGCGCGTCACCGGCCGGACGTGTACGCCCGCGGGAAGGGCCTCTTCGGGTTCGGGCGGCGTCAGTTGTCAGTGGGGTTTGGTAAGAATGCAAGCGTGAGCAGCGAGAACGGGTCCGTGGACGGTGGCGCCGAAGGAGCGCAGCCCGAGCAGCTTGCCTTCATTCGGGAGAGCGTGCGCAAGGCCAAGGTGCCGCGGGCCAAGCCGCGGACGTGGCGGGGGGCCGCGTTGGCCAAGGAGCTGCCGGTCGCGCGGGTGCTGGTGGACAAGGGCGTGCTGCATCTTGACCGGTACTTCGACTACGCCGTGCCCGAGGAGCTCGACGCGGACGCGCAGCCGGGGGTGCGGGTGCGGGTGCGGTTCGGGGCCGGGCGTGGACGGGTCCGGGAAGGGCGGCGTGAGGGCGGGGGGCTGATCGACGGGTTTCTGGTCGAGCGGCTCGCCGAGTCGGACTACTCCGGGCCCCTGGCGGCGCTCGCTCAGGTCGTCTCGCCGGAGCCGGTGCTCAGCGAGGAGCTTCTGGGGCTCGCCCGGGCCGTCGCCGATCGGTATGCGGGGAGTCTGGCGGATGTGCTGCAGCTCGCCGTCCCACCTCGTAGCGCTCGCGCCGAGCAGCGGCCTTCGCCCGAGCCGTTGCCGCCGCCCCCGGCGCCCGAGGTGGGCTCCTGGGGGCGGTACGAGCGGGGGGACGCGTTTGTGGAGTCGCTGGCCTCGGGGGGCGCACCGCGCGCGGTGTGGAACGCCCTGCCCGGGCCGGAGTGGAGTGCGGAACTGGCGCGGGCCGTGGCCGCGACCCTGGCCTCGGGGCGGGGGGCGCTCGTCGTCGTGCCGGACGGGCGGGCCGTCGCGCGGGTCGACGCCGCGCTGACCTCGGTGCTGGGGGAGGGGCGGCATGCGGTCCTGACCGCCGACGCCGGGCCCGAGAAGCGGTACCGGGAGTGGCTGGCCGTGCGGCGGGGGGCCGTGCGGGCCGTGGTCGGGACCCGGGCCGCGATGTTCGCCCCGGTGCGGGATCTGGGGCTCGTCGCTCTCTGGGACGACGGCGACGACAGCCACAGCGAGCCGCATGCCCCGCAGCCGCATGCGCGTGAGGTGTTGCTGTTGCGGGCCGCGCAGGACAAGTGCGGCTTTCTGCTGGGGAGTTGGAGCTGCACGGTGGAGGCCGCGCAGCTTGTGGAGAGCGGGTGGGCGCGGCCGCTCATCGCCTCGCGGGAGCAGGTGCGGGCCGTCGCTCCGCTGGTGCGGACCGTGGGGGACCAGGATCTCGCCCGGGACGAGGCGGCTCGGGCGGCCCGGCTGCCGACGCTCGCCTGGCAGGCCGTCAGGGAGGGGTTGCGGCACGGGCCGGTGCTCGTGCAGGTGCCGCGGCGGGGGTATGTGCCGCGGATGGCCTGTGCCAACTGCCGGGAGCCCGCGCGGTGTCGGCACTGTGCCGGGCCCTTGGAGGGGCAGGAGTCCGGGGCGGCGCTGCGGTGCGGGTGGTGTGGGCGCGATGAGGGGGCCTGGCACTGTCCGGAGTGCGGGGGCTTCCGTTTGCGGGCGCAGGTGGTGGGGGCACGGCGTACCGCGGAGGAGTTGGGGCGGGCGTTTCCGGCTGTTCCGGTGCGGACGTCCGGGCGTGAACATGTGCTGGACACCGTGCCGGGGGCGCCGGCGCTGGTGGTGAGCACGCCGGGGGCGGAGCCCGTCGCCGAGGGCGGGTATGCGGCGGCGCTATTGCTGGACGGGTGGGCCATGCTCGGGCGGCCGGATCTACGGGCCGGGGAGGATGCGCTACGGCGGTGGATCGCGGCGTCGGCGCTGGTGCGGGCGCAGGAGGCCGGGGGCACCGTGGTGGTGGTCGCCGAGCCCACGCTGCGGCCTGTGCAGGCGTTGGTGCGGTGGGACCCCGTGGGGCACGCGGTCCGGGAGTTGGGGGAGCGGGCTGAGCTGGGGTTTCCGCCGGTGTCGCGGATGGCTGCGGTGTCGGGGACGGGGGAGGCCCTTGCCGAGTTCCTGGCGGCCGTCGAACTGCCTGCTGAGGCTGAGGTGTTGGGGCCTGTGCCGTTGCCGGTGACGGTGGCGGGGGGGCCTCGGAGGGTGGGTGCGCCACCGGTCGGGGAGCGGTGGGAGCGGGTGCTGGTGCGGGTGCCGCCGGGAAGGGGGGCGGCGTTGGCGTCTTCACTCAAGTCGGCGCAGGCTACGCGGATGGCTCGGGGCGGGGGCGGGGGCGGAGGTGAGGGGGCGGTTTGGGTGCGGATTGATCCGCCTGATATCGGGTGACGGTCGGGGGGCGGTGGCGGGTGTGTGAGGGGGCCGGACGACCTGGGCGCGGGGGCCGCGGGTGCAGGTGATCGTGGTGGCTGTGGGCGCAGCCGCTGGGTGGCCGTGATTTGGCGGTGGCCGTGGGGTCGCGCGTGGGTTGAGGGTGTGTGAGGGGGCCTGACGACCTGGGCGCGGGGGCCGCGGGTGCAGGTGATCGTGGTGGCTGTGGGCGCAGCCGCTGGGTGGCGGTGATCTGGCGGTGGCCGTGGGGTCGCGCGTGGGTTGACGGTGTGTGGGGGGCTGGACGACTTGGGCGCGGGGGCCGCGGGTGCAGGTGATCGTGGTGGCTGTGGGCGCAGCCGCTGGGTGGCGGTGATTTGGCGGTGGCCGTGGGGTCGCGCGTGGGTTGAGGGTGTGTGAGGGGGCCTGACGACCTGGGCGCGGGGACCGCGTGCCCACGCGATCGTCGTGGCTGCAGGCGCAGGGCCGCGGTGATCTGGCGGTGGTTGCGGGGTCGCCGTGGGTCGAGGGTGTGGTGGGCTGGACGACTTGGGGGCGGGGACGGCGGGCGCACGCGATCGTCGTGGCTGCGGGGTCGCGCGTGCATCGAGGGCGTGTGAGGGGGGCCTGACGACCTCGACGCTGGGACAGCGGGCCTTCTCGATCGTGTGGTCGCAGGCCTGGGGTCGCCGCGAGCTGCGGTGGCCCTGGGACACGCCTGGGTCGGGACCGTGAGGACATGCGTCTGCCCTCCCGGTCGGGGGTGGGAGGGCAGAGAGGGGGAAGCGGGTCAGCCGTTGCGCGGGCCGGGGAAGGCGGTGGGTCGTACCTCTTCACGGAGGGTGGGGCTGCCCGCGGTGGGCTGGGTCGGCATGGAGCGGGCCGCGGGGACCGTCGGAACGGAAGGCACCGTGGGGATACCGGTGTTGACACTGACCGTGCGGGCCGCCCCCGACGTCTCCGTGGCCCGCTCGGCGTCGGCTGTCGCCTGGGCCGCGGCGCGGCGGGCGCCGTAACGACGGTGCACCGCCTGCTTGGTGACGCCGAGGGCGGAACCCACCGCGTCCCACGAGAAGCCGAGCGAGCGGTCGAAGTCGACCGCGGCCGTCACCAGGGTCTCGACGCTGTCCCGCAGTTCCTGCGCGAGACGGACCGTGGGGGCGGGGGCGCGTCCGTAGACGACGAAGCCCGTGGAGGGGCCGGAGCGGCGCGGGCGGTAGACGTTGCCCAACTGGGCGGTCAGGGTGCGCAACGCGTCCACCTGCCGGCGGACCCGCTCGATGTCCCGCACCAGCAAGTGCAGGCTGGCCCGAGCCTGGGCGTCGTGGGTTGCGTGGTCGGCCATGAACAAGCCTCTCGAACCGGCGTTGAAAAGGATGGGGCCGCGATCGCGGCCCGTTGTGGTCAACTCTTTCTTGACCAACGCGTTTACGCTCCGCTGGTCACGCAGTGGGGGCGTACAGGCATATGCGTGCGCCGGGGGCGGGGGGTTCGCGCCTTGAGCGGGAACGCGAGCCTCGCCCGTGGGGTCCCTATCCGGCCGTGCGGCGGTCGCGCCTCGCCATAGACTTGTGTGTTGCCCGTCGTCACCCGTCCGAGTCGTCCGCCGAGTCACCCGTCCGAGAGGCCCAGCCCACCCATGAAGCTCGTCTTCGCCGGTACCCCCGAGGTCGCCGTTCCCGCCCTGGACGCTCTCATCGCCTCCGGGCGGCATGAGGTCGCCGCCGTCGTCACACGGCCGGACGCGCCGGCCGGGCGGGGGCGCAGGCTGGTGGCGAGCCCGGTCGCCGAGCGGGCCGAGGAGGCCGGGATCGAGGTGCTGAAGCCCGTCAAGCCGCGGGATCCGGAGTTTCTCGAGCGGCTGCGTGAGATCGCCCCGGACTGCTGCCCCGTCGTCGCCTACGGCGCCCTTCTGCCCCGAGTCGCCCTCGACATCCCGGCCCACGGCTGGGTCAACCTGCACTTCTCGCTGCTGCCCGCCTGGCGTGGGGCCGCTCCGGTTCAGCACTCCATCATGGCCGGGGACGAGGTTACGGGGGCGTCGACCTTCCTAATCGAGGAGGGGCTCGACTCCGGGCCCGTCTACGGCACCGTCACCGAGGTGATCCGGCACACCGACACCAGCGGTGACCTGCTGACCCGGCTCGCCTTCGCCGGTGCGGGGCTGCTCGCGGCGACCATGGACGGTATCGCCGACGGCACGCTGAAGGCGGTGCCGCAGCCGGCGGAGGGCATCACCGTCGCACCGAAGATCACCGTCGAGGACGCGCGGGTCGACTGGACCGCGCCTGCCCTGCGGGTGGACCGGCTCGTGCGGGGGTGTCACCCCGCGCCCGGTGCCTGGACGACCTTCCGCGGCGAGCGGCTCAAGCTCATCCAGGTCCAGCCGGTTCCCGACCGTACGGATCTCGCCCCCGGGTCGCTCGCCGTCGGCAAGAACAGCGTCCACGTCGGCACCGGGTCGTACGGCGTCGAGTTGCTGTGGGTGCAGGCACAGGGGAAGAAGCCGATGAAGGCCGCGGACTGGGCGCGGGGCGTCAGGATCTCGGACGGGGAGACCGTCGGCGAGTGACGCGTCGGCGACGGTCGGCTGCCGGGCGCGGGTCTCCGCTCGGGCCGGTGATGCGAGGCGGATATCCATCCCGGGCAGGCGGGTGGGAAGCCGCTGTCGGGAGGCGTCGGTCGTCGGAGTGCCGGGGGCCGGGCTTCCGTCGTCGATCGGGTGGGTGGTTGTGACGGCGGCCGGTGACGGGGTCCCTGGGCTGTCTGTGTCTTTGGCCGGTCGTGCGGGCTGGGGCCGGAGTCGCGGTGGGGTGGTGTCGGTCGTCGGAGTGCCGGGGGCCGGGCTTCCGTCTGGATCGGGTGGGTGGTTGTGACGGCGGCCGGTGACGGGGTCCCTGGGCTGTCTGTGTCTTTGGCCGGTCGTGCGGGCAGGGGCCGGAGTCGCGGTGGGGTGGCGTCGGCCGTCGGTGCCGGGGGCCGGGCTTCCGTCTGGATCGGGTGGGTGGTTGTGACGGCGGCCGGTGGCAGGCCCTGGGCGGACCTGTGTCCTTGGTAGGTCGTGGGGGTCGGCGGCTGGAGTCGCGCTCGGGTGGTGTCGGTCGTCGGAGTGCCGGGGCCGGGGGTAGCGAGCAGATCTCCGGCAGGTGACGCTCCGCCTCGGGATCACCCCGGCCCTCGAAAGGTGACGTCGCCTCCCGCGGACGTACGCTTGGGGCGTCACCAGACCTTGAATCCGGAGCACCTTTTTCGTGAGCGACCAGCCCCGTCGGCCCCACAAGACCGGCAAGCCCTACCGTCGGCCCCAGAAGGACCCCGTCCGCTTCCTCGCCTTCGAGGCGCTGCGGGCCGTGGACGAGCGGGACGCGTACGCCAACCTCGTCCTGCCGCCGCTGCTGCGGAAGGCACGGGAGAAGGGCGGCTTCGAGGCGCGGGACGCGGCGCTCGCCACCGAGCTCGTGTACGGGACACTGCGCCGGCAGGGGACGTACGACGCGATCATCGCCGAATGTGTCGACCGGCCGCTCCGCGAGGTCGATCCGCCGGTGCTCGACGTGCTGAGCCTCGGGGCGCATCAGCTGCTCGGGACGCGTATCCCGACGCACGCCGCCGTGTCCGCCTCCGTCGAGCTCGCGCGGGTCGTGCTCGGCGACGGACGCGCCAAGTTCGTCAACGCCGTACTGCGGAAGATCGCGCAGGACGATCTAGACGGGTGGGTCGCGAAGGTGGCTCCGCCCTACGACGACGACCCCGAGGACCATCTCGCCGTCGTGCACTCCCACCCTCGCTGGGTCGTCTCCGCGCTGTGGGACTCCCTCGGCGGTGGGCGGGCCGGCATCGAGCGGCTGCTGGAGGCCGACAACGAACGGCCCGAGGTGACCCTCGTCGCCCGGCCGGGGCGGTCCACCGCCGAGGAACTGCTCCGCGAGGAGTCCGCCGTGGCAGGGCGCTGGTCGCCGTACGCCGTACGACTGTCCGAGGGCGGTGAGCCCGGTGCCGTCGACGCCGTACGGGAAGGCCGGGCCGGGGTGCAGGACGAGGGGAGCCAGCTCGTCGCGCTGGCCCTCGCGAACGTGCCTGTCGAGGGGCGTGACGAGAAGTGGCTCGACGGGTGCGCGGGGCCCGGCGGGAAGGCCGCGCTGCTCGCCGCACTGGCCGCCGAGCGTGGGGCCGTGCTGCTCGCCGCCGAGAAGCAGCCGCACCGGGCCGGGCTCGTCGCCAAGGCGCTCGCCGGGAATCCCGGGCCGTACCAGGTGATCGCCGCGGACGGGACCCGGCCGCCGTGGCAGCCGGGGAGTTTCGACCGGGTGCTGATGGATGTGCCGTGCACGGGACTCGGCGCGTTGCGGCGTCGGCCGGAGGCTCGGTGGCGGCGTCGGCCCGAGGACCTGGAGGGCTTCGGGCCGTTGCAGCGGGAGCTGTTGAGCACCGCGCTGGACTCCGTCAGGGTGGGCGGCGTGGTCGGGTACGCCACTTGTTCGCCCCACCTCGCGGAGACTCGGGCGGTGGTGGAGGACGTGCTCAAGCAATGGCCGGCCGCCGAACTCGTCGATGCGCGGCCGTTGTTCCCCGGTGTGCCGGAGCTGGGGGAGGGCCCGGACGTTCAGTTGTGGCCGCATGTGCACGGGACCGATGCGATGTATCTGGCGGTCATCCGCAGGACAGGGTGATCTAGTCGCGGGTCTGCGGTGCCGTCGTGGCTGGTCGCGCGGGTCCCCGCGTCCCTGGGTCGACCGGCTCCTCCTTGGCCAGGCTGTGCGGCCACCACACCTTCGGCCCCACGTCCAGGAACAGGGACGTCACCAGCACCGACCGCACGATGAACGTGTCCAGCAGGACGCCCAGCGCCACCGTGAAGCCGATCTCCGCGAAGGCGACCATCGGGAGGGTGCCGAGTGCGGCGAAGGTGCCGGCCAGGACCAGGCCGGCGGAGGTGATGACGGCGCCGGTCGCGGCCAGACCTGTGATCACGCCCGCGCGGGTGCCTGCGTGGGCCGCCTCCTCGCGGATGCGGGTGGTCAGGAAGATGTTGTAGTCGATGCCGAGGGCCACCAGGAAGACGAAGACGAACAGCGGGAAGTCCGTGGACTCGCCCGCGTAGTCGAACACGTGACGGAAGGCCAGGGCGCTGAGGCCCAGGGCCGCCGCGAAGGACAGGATCACCGTCCCGATCAGCAGCAGCGGGGCGATCAGGGCGCGCAGCAGGGCGCACAGGATCAGCAGGACGACCGCGAGCACCAGCGGGATGATCAGTTTGTTGTCGTGCGTGGTCGCCTTGTCCATGTCGAGCAGGGCGGCCGTACCGCCACCGACCTGGGCGTCGGCGTCCGGGATCGCGTGGACGGTGCCCCGGACCCGTTCCACCGTCTGTTTCGCGGCCTCACTGTCGGACGGGGCGGTCATCGTCGCCTCGAAGAGGACCTTGCCTTCGTGCGACGGTTTCGTGCCCGGTGGCAGGCCGAGGGACGTGGGCACGACTCCCCGCGTTCCCGCGACCGCCTCGCCGACCTGTCGTGCCTGCGCCTGGTTGCTGACGACGACCAGGGGATCGCCGCTGCCCGCCGGGAAGTACTTCGCGGACACCTCCTGGCCGGTGATCGAGTCCGGTTTCCCGGTGAACGCGTCGGCGTTGCTGATGCCTTCGGCGCGCAGCTGGATCAGGCCGAGCGAGCAGATCACGAGGGCCGCGGCCGTGGCGCTCCAGACCATCCGGGGGCGCAGGGCCATACGGCGGCCGGCGCGGGCCCAGAGGCCGGACTCGATGCGGTCGGGGGCGCCGAAGCGCGGGATGGCCGGCCAGAACATCCAGCGGCCGAAGATCACCAGCAGGGCCGGGAACAGGGTCGTCATCGCCAGCAGGGCGACCGCGACACCGATCGCGGCGACCGGGCCGAGGCCCCGGGTCGAGTTCATCTCGGCGGTCAGCAGGACCAGCATGCTCAGGACGACGGTCGCGCCGGAGGCGAGCACTGCCGGGCCCGCGCGGTGCAGGGCGCGGGCCATCGCCTCGTGGCGGTCCTCGTGGTGGTGCAGTTCCTCGCGGTAGCGGGCGACCAGCAACAGGGCATAGTCGGTCCCCGCGCCGAAGACGAGCACGGTCAGGATGCCCGCGCTCTGGCCGTTGACGGTCAGTCCCGCGTGCTGGGCGAGCAGGTAGATCAAGGCCTGCGCGGTGAACAGCGCGGCGACCACGGAGAGCAGCGGGATCAGGAGCAGGGTGGGGCTGCGGAAGGTGATGAGCAGCATGACGATGACGACGCCCATCGCCGACAGCAGCAGAGTCGAGTCGATGCCCTCGAAGGCCTTGGAGAAGTCCGCGGACGTGCCGCCGGGGCCGGTGATGTGCACGGCGAGGCCGTCGCTGCCCTTGCCCACGACGTCACGGATGGAGTCGACGGCGGGCGCGATCTCCTGCCAGCCCTTCTCGTCCATGGTGATCGGGATGAGGATCTGGGCCGCGCGCGGGTCGCTTTGCCGGTCGTAGATCGGGCCCCGGGTCTCCGAGCCGCGGATGCCGTGTGCGGTGAGCTGTTTGATCTCGGCCGTGTCCTTGGCGATCGCGGCCCGCTCCTGCGGCGTGAGGCCGCTCTCGCGCGCGTAGACGACGACCGCGGGGATCTGTTCCGGCCTGAAGTCCTCGGAGAGTTGGAGGACCTGGGTCGACTCCGCGGAGCCTGGCAGCCAGGAGGCCGCGTCGTTGTCCTGGGCGTCGGTGAGCTTGGAGGCGAGAGGCGCCGTCAGGAACAGCACCACCAGCCACAGCGCCAGCACTACCCACTTGGCGCGCCGTCCGCAGACGACGTGCGCGATGCCCCGATTCCCGGTCATGGCCACCCCCGGCGCCACCTCTCGAGCCGATCGGCCGCCCAGCATGGCACGCACAGGTCGTTCACAACATCCGATGAACGGCTTAGGTCTGGACCGGCGCGCTCCTTCGTGCCCCGGCATGGGAGGCTTGGGGCATGGCCGCGCAGATCAATCCCAGCATCCTGTCCGCCGACTTCGCCCGCCTCGCGGACGAGGCGAAGGCGGTCGAGGGAGCCGACTGGCTCCACGTAGACGTCATGGACAACCATTTCGTCCCGAACCTCACGCTCGGTGTGCCGGTCGTAGAGTCTCTGGCCCGTGCGACGGACACCCCGCTGGACTGCCATCTGATGATCGAGGCCCCCGATCGCTGGGCGCCCCAGTACGTAGAGGCGGGGGCTTCCTCCGTCACCTTCCATGTGGAGGCGGCCGCCGCTCCGGTCCGGCTCGCCCGGGAGATCCGGGCCAAGGGTGCCCGCGCCTCCATGGCGCTGAAGCCCGCGACGCCCATCGAGCCGTACGAGGACCTGCTCCCCGAGCTCGACATGCTGCTGATCATGACGGTCGAGCCCGGTTTCGGGGGACAGGCCTTCCTCGACATCATGCTCCCCAAGATTCGCCGGACCCGCGAGTTGATCAGCAAGCACGGGCTTGAGCTGTGGCTCCAGGTCGACGGTGGCGTTTCGGCCTCCACCATCGAGCGCTGCGCGGACGCGGGCGCCGACGTCTTCGTCGCCGGATCCGCGGTGTACGGGGCGTCCGACCCGGCCGAGGCGGTACGTGTATTGCGCAACCAGGCGGAGGGGGCGACCGCGAAGGCTTCGTGGGCGTGCGACCACTGAGCGTCAGGAACGTGAACGGCGCCCATCAGGGCTGATCAAGTGCGCCGGATCTGCAAGGATGAACGGCGAATCCAGAGTGTGAACAGCAGTGAGGAGATCGCCGTGTCGGGTATGTCGGCTGGCCGGTCAGCCATGCGGATGGGACCCGCTGAGCTGGTGCAGGCGGCGGCCATGGCCCGCCGCTTCTACCTCGAGGGCAAGTCCAAGATCCAGATCGCGGAGGAGTTCGGCGTCAGCCGCTTCAAGGTGGCCCGGGTCCTGGAGACCGCCCTCGAACGGGATCTCGTACGCATCGAGATCCGCGTGCCCGCCGAGCTGGACGCCGAGCGCTCCGACGCGCTCCGCGCCCGCTACGGCCTCAGGCACGCCGTGGTGGTCGAGTCCCCGGCCGAAGCCCAGGACTCGCCCGATCCCGAGAACCTGGGAGAAGTGGCCGCCGACCTGCTCGGCGAACTGGTCGACGAGGGCGACATCCTGGGCCTGGCCTGGGGTCGTTCCACCATCCACATGGCGGCGGCCCTCGACCGGCTGCCCCCGTGCACGGTGGTGCAGTTGACGGGTGTGTACGACGCCGGGACCGCCGAGCGCGGTTCGGTGGAGGCGGTGCGGCGGGCCGCCCAGGTGTCCGGTGGGGACGCCCACCCGATTTACGCGCCGATGCTGTTGCCGGACGCGGCCACCGCGGCCGCGTTGCGCAACCAGACCGGGATCGCCCGGGCCTTCGAGTACTTCGACAAGGTCACGGTCGCCTGTGTCTCCATCGGCTCCTGGGAGCCGGGCATCTCGACGGTGCACGACATGCTCAGCGACGAGGAGCGGGCGCACTACGCCTCCCTCGGTGTCGCCGCCGAGATGTCCGCGCACCTCTTCGACGCCGAGGGCCGCCGGGTCGGACGGGACCTGGGGGAGCGGTGCATCACCGTCAAGACCGAGCAGCTCCGCCGTATCCCCGAGGTCGTCGCGATCGCCGGTGGCCAGCGGAAGGGGGCCGCGATCGACGCGGTGCTGCGGTCCGGGCTCGTCACCAGCCTGGTGACGGACACCTCCGCCGCGGACTACCTGATGACGGCGGGGACGACGCCGAAGCCGGCCCTCAACAGGGCGGACCCGGACGGGCCCTGAGGCAGGTCAGAGGGGACGGCCGTGGCAGCATCGAGCGCATGCTGCTGCGGTTCGTCTCCCGAATGCTTCTGTGTCTGCTGGTCCTGACGGGATGTTCGGCCACCGACAACGATCCGTCGACGGGCGGGGGCCTGGCCACCGTCCAGGAGCCGAAACTCCCGGCCGAGGCCCGGCAGACCCTCGAACTCATCGACAGGGGCGGTCCGTTCCCGTACGCCAAGGACGGCTCGGTCTTCGGGAACTTCGAGCGGCTGCTGCCCGCGCACCAGCGCGGTTACTACCACGAGTACACCGTCCCCACGCCGGGCTCGCGCGATCGCGGGGCCCGGCGCATCGTCACCGGGCAGGGCGGGGAGATCTACTACACCGATGATCACTACGACTCGTTCAGGGCGGTACTGAGATGACGGCACGCGTGGTCACGCTGGACCTCGACGGGGTCGCGGACAAGGCGGACCTGATGGACCGCTGCGCCCGGGACCTGCGGCTGCCGGACTGGTTCGGCCGCAACTGGGACGCGCTGGCCGACGTCCTCTCCGACCCGGGCCTGTGGTCCGAGGAGGGCTCCGAGGACGCCGGCGAAGAAGAGACCGTCGTCGTCGTACGGAACTGGGACCGGTACGCCGGGGCGCGGCCGGACGAGTGGGCGACCGCGCGCGAGGTGTTCGCGCAGGCGTCCGCGCTCACCGTGGCGCTCGCCCTTGGAGGTTCGTCCTAAGGCCCCTCCGGCTGGTCTGGACGATTCGCCCGTGGGTGGCTTTCCGCCCGGCATGGGAGAATGAAGTACGTGCTCTTTCCCCCTGGCTGACCTGTCCGGGGGCCACCTCTGATCGACTGGGATGTGCAGCACGTGCGTTTCCTCAACGACATCCAGCCCCCGTACGACCTGACGTACGACGACGTCTTCATGGTCCCGAGCCGCAGCGCCGTCGGCTCGCGGCAGGGGGTGGATCTCAGCTCCGCGGACGGCACGGGCACCACCATCCCGCTGGTCGTCGCCAACATGACCGCCATCGCCGGGCGCCGCATGGCGGAGACCATGGCCCGCCGCGGTGGCCTCGTCGTCATTCCGCAGGACATTCCGATCGAGGTCGTCACCGAGGTCGTCTCCTGGGTCAAGAGCCGCCACCACGTCCTGGACACCCCGATCGTGCTGGCCCCGCACCAGACCGTCGCCGACGCGCTGGCTCTGCTGCCCAAGCGCGCGCACAACGCCGGTGTGGTCGTCGACGAGGCGGGCCGGCCCGTGGGTGTCGTCACCGACCAGGATCTGACCGGGGTCGACCGTTTCACGCAGCTCGCCGAGGTCATGTCGCGCGATCTGGTGCTCCTCGACGCGGACATCGACCCCCGTGAGGCCTTCAACCGCCTCGACGCGGCCAACCGCCGCTACGCCCCCGCAGTCGACAAGGACGGCCGTCTCGCCGGCATCCTCACCCGCAAGGGCGCCCTGCGGGCCACGCTGTACACCCCGGCCGTGGACGCTCAAGGCAGGCTGCGCATCGCCGCCGCCGTGGGGATCAACGGCGACTTCGCGGAGAAGGCCAAGCAGCTGCTCGACGCGGGTGTCGACACCCTCGTCATCGACACCGCGCACGGCCACCAGGAGTCGATGATCACCGCGATCAGGACGGTCCGGGCGCTCGACCCGCAGGTCCCGATCGTGGCCGGCAACATCGTGGCCGCCGAGGGAGTGCGGGACCTGGTCGAGGCGGGCGCGGACATCATCAAGGTCGGTGTGGGGCCCGGCGCCATGTGCACCACCCGCATGATGACCGGCGTCGGCCGGCCGCAGTTCTCGGCGGTTCTGGAGTGCGCGGCCGAGGCGAGGAAGTACGGCAAGCACGTGTGGGCCGACGGCGGTGTCCGGCACCCTCGCGATGTCGCCATGGCGCTGGCCGCCGGCGCGTCCAACGTGATGATCGGGTCCTGGTTCGCGGGCACCTACGAGTCGCCGGGCGACCTTCAGCAGGACGCGAGCGGACGGCTCTACAAGGAGTCCTTCGGCATGGCGTCCGCGCGGGCGGTGCGCAATCGCACGTCGGACGAGTCGGCGTACGACCGGGCCCGCAAGGCGCTGTTCGAGGAGGGCATCTCCACCTCCCGGATGTTCCTCGACCCGGCCCGCCCGGGTGTCGAGGACCTGATCGACTCGATCATCGCGGGCGTCCGCTCCTCCTGCACCTACGCCGGTGCGGGCTCCCTGGAGGAGTTCGCCGAGAAGGCGGTCGTCGGTATCCAGAGCGCGGCCGGCTACGCCGAGGGCAAGCCGCTGCACGCCAGCTGGAGCTGAGCCCGTCCGTGGTGCGGGCCCCCGTCGAAAATCGGGGGCCGTCCGCCTTCCCGGTCCGTACGGTCGTCGTATGGAGATCAGCGTCTGCCGGAGCGGCGATGTCGCGCTGCTGGACCGGTACATGGGATCGCCCGGAGCCACGTCCTTCCACGCCCGGCGGTTCGCGCGGCAGGAGGCGGAGGAGTGCACGTATCTCGTCGCGTGGCTGGAGGGGCGGCCCGTGGGACACGCGGAGATGCGCTGGACCGGGTGTGCCGCCCCCGAGGTCACCCTGGACTGCCCCGAGATCGGCGGCCTCGCGGTGTGGCCCGAGGAACTGCGCTCACGGGGGATCGGCACCGAGCTGATCCGGACCGCCGAGGAACTGGCCCGCGAGCGGGGTCTGACGACCGTGGGTATCGGCGTCGGGAAGGACAACCCGCGTGCGGCGGGACTGTACGCACGGCTCGGCTACCGGCCGGTGACCGAATACCTGGACCGCTACTCGTACCGGGACCACGACGGCACGACCCGTGAGTGTGCCGACGCCTGCACGTTCCTCGTCCGAGAACTCTCGTCAGGCCACCTTGACGTCAAGCCTGCCTGACGTAAATCTGGGAGTATGACGACACCCGAGAGCATCGAGCCGCAGTACACCTTGCTGACCGCCGTCTCCCGGCTCGACGAGCTGCGCATGCGGGAGGCGATGGGCGGGGCCACGGACACCCCGGACCGGGCCGAACTGCTCGAACTCCTCGCCCTGAGCGAGGTCGTGGCCCGCAAGGCGTCCTACGGCCGTCAGCTGACCGTGCGCGCGGCCCGCGTGGCCGGCGCCTCCTGGTCGCAGATCGGGGCCGCGCTGGGCACCAGCAAACAGGCCGCGTGGGAGGCCCACACCCGCTGGATCGACGCCCAGCGGGAGGCGTACGGCAAGCCCGGCCAGATGGGGTTCGACGAGGCGGACGTGGCTGAGGCGCGGGCTGTGGCGGGGGAGCCGGAGGACCGCTGACGAGGGTCGACGGGCACCGGCGGGGGGCGCGCGCAACGAACGCCCGCCCATCGGCCCGGAACGCAACGATCTTGCGAGTGCGTGCAAGGTTGCTGCATTACGACCGCGACGTCCGGGCTCGTAGGGTGCTGCGCTGTACTCACCTGCAGCGACGAAGGAGTCAGCGCGTGCTCGACCAAGGTGCACCCACGCACCACCGCACCCAACAAGCCCCCACGTCCCCGGGGCTCGGCGCGCGCCTCATGCGGCGCAAACCCGTGGAACGCCTGGTCGCGGAGGGCGGCCAGGGCGAGGGCGGAGCCCTCAGGCGCTCCCTCGGACTGTGGCAGCTGACGATGATCAGCATCGGCGCCACCCTCGGCACCGGCATCTTCGTCGTGCTGGGCGAGGCCGTGCCGAAGGCGGGTCCCGCCGTGACCCTGTCCTTCGTGATCGCCGGCCTCACCGCCCTCTTCTCGGCCCTCTCCTACGCCGAGCTCGCGGGCACCATTCCGGTCGCCGGCTCCTCGTACTCGTATGCGTACGCAACCATGGGCGAACTGATCGCCTGGATCTGCGGCTGGTGCCTGGTCCTGGAGTACGGCGTCTCGGTCGCCGCCGTGGCCGTCGGCTGGGGCCAATACCTGAACGAGCTCCTCGACGGGACCATCGGCGTCACCATCCCGGACGCGCTGTCCGCCCCGCCCGGCGACGGCGGTGTCTTCAACCTCCCGGCACTGATCGTCGTCCTCCTCGCCATGGCCTTCCTGCTGGGCGGGGCCCGCGAGTCCGCCCGCGCCAACACCGTCATGGTCGTCGTGAAGATAGCCGCGCTGGTGCTGTTCTGCGCGATCGGAATCCAGGGCTTCCGTTCCGGCAACTACGAGCACTTCATGCCGCTCGGGATGGCAGGGGTCAGCGCGGCCGGTGCCACGCTCTTCTTCTCCTACATCGGCTTCGACGCCGCCTCCACGGCCGGTGAGGAGGCGAAGAACGCCCAGCGTGACCTGCCTCGCGCGATCATGCTGTCGCTGGTCATCGTGACCGCGCTGTACGTACTGGTCGCCGCCGTCGCGGTCGGCGCGAAGCCCTGGCGGCACTTCAACGACTCCGAGGCCGCCCTCGCCCAGATCATGCGCGAGGTCACCGGGCAGAGCTTTTGGGGCACCCTGCTGGCGTTCTGCGCGGTCATCGCCATCGCGAGCGTCGTCCTGACCGTGCTCTACGGCCAGACCCGCATCCTCTTCGCGATGTCCCGGGACGGACTCGCACCGAAGGTGTTCGGCCGGGTCCACCCCAAGACCGGCGCGCCCCGGGCGAACACGGTGATCGTGTCCCTGTTCTGCGGGGTACTGGCGGCGGCCATCCCGCTCGGGCAGCTCGCGGACGCCACCAGCATCGGCACGCTCTTCGCCTTCGCCCTGGTCAACATCGCCGTCGTGGTGCTGCGCCGGACCCGCCCCGACATGCCCCGCACCTTCCGCGTCCCGCTCTCGCCGGTCTTCCCGGCTCTCGGCCTCGGCTTCTGCGTCTGGATGATGGGCAGCCTCTCCACCGTCACCTGGGTGGTCTTCGGAGTCTGGATGGCCGTCGGGCTCGTGTTCTACTTCCTGTACGGCCATCGCCGTTCCCGACTCGCAACACCCGAAAGCTGATCCACCCACCGTGCTGAACGATCTCGACGAACGCATCGTGCACGCCCTCGCCGAGGACGCCCGCCGCTCCTACGCGGACATCGGGCAGATCGTCGGCCTGTCCGCGCCCGCCGTGAAGCGCCGCGTGGACCGGCTGCGCGCCACCGGGGCCATCACCGGGTTCACCGTACGGGTGGACCCGGCGGCCCTCGGCTGGGAGACCGAGGGGTTCGTCGAGATCTACTGCCGGCGCAACACCTCCCCGGAGACCATCCAGCGGGGTCTGGAGCGCTACCAGGAGGTGGTGGCGGCCTCCACCGTCACCGGGGAGGCCGACGCGGTCGTCCAGGTCTTCGCCTCCGACATGCGGCACTTCGAACGGGTCCTGGAGCGGATCGCGGGCGAGCCGTTCGTGGAGCGCACCAAGTCGGTCCTGGTCCTCTCCCCGTTGCTGCGCCGCTTCTCCTCGGGCTCGCCTACCTGACCTGCTCGGCACGGCGCCGGACCGCCGCCAGCAGCCGCCCGGTGAGCAGGCCGTGCGCGCCGGAGGAGATGACGAGCAGCCGGTAGAGGGCACCGCCGGGGCCTGGGAACCGGGCCCGAGTCTCGGCCCGCAGCCGGGTGCGCCCCGGGGTGGCCTCCTCCAGGCGGAAGACCAGGGCGTACGTCGAGAAGTGGTGCCGCCCGACGAGGACCAGTTCCCGTCCCGGGGCCGCGTGGGCCACCCGGAACCCGGGGAAGGCCGACCCCGCGGCGAGGGGCCGGGGTCCGGACGCCGTACGGTCGGCGACGCCGACGAGACGGGCGTAGCGGGTGGAGTGGGGTCGGCCGAAGGACTGTTCCAGGGTCTTGCCGAGCGCATCCCAGACCTCGACGGCCGTCGCCGAGACGATCACCGCATGCTCGTCGACCGGGGGCAACATACCGATGTCCAACGGAACCTCCTGTCGGGCGGGGACCCTACTCCGCTGTCTTCCGCGCCAGCGCGTTGTTGTCGATCGAGTTGTGCACGCTGAAGCTCACCGCATCGGAACGGTAGCGGTCGTCCGACCACTCCACGGGTCGCCCTTCCCGGGTGGTGGTCACCCGGCGGACCCTCAGCAGCGGGCTCGTGCGGCGGACTTCCAGCAGCTCGGCGTCCTGCGCGCCCGCCGCCACCGCGTCGATGACGTGCTCCCCGTAAGCGAAGACCAACCCCGTGTCGTCGTACAGGCGTTGGGTGACCGAGGGGCACTCGGGCTCGATGGACTCGACGGTCGGGGAGATCCAGTCGGCGTACACCGTCCGCTCCAGAAGCACCGGTTCGCCGTCCAGTCCGCGCACCCGCAGGACATGCAACACCGGGGTTCCGGCCGTCAGTTGGAGGCGTGTCGAGTCCTCCTTGGAGGCCGGCCGGTACTCCTGCGCGATCACCCGCCCCGTCGCCTCACGCCCCATCGCCCGCGCCCACTCGGCGAAGCTCCGCAGTTCGGCGAAGCTCTGGCTGCGGCGGCTGGCCAGCACGACCCGCCGGGCGCCCTGGCGGGAGCCGATGAGTCCCTCGGCCGTGAGCGCCGCGACCGCCTGGCGGACCGTCCCGCGCGAGACGCCGTAGTGCGCCGCGAGCTCCGTCTCGGCGGGCAGCAGACTGCCGACGGTGTACTCCTCGCGGTCGATCGCCCGACGCAGTTCGTCGGCGATCTCCTCGTGTCGCGCCCCCATGCTTCCCCTCTGAGTCGGTCTCTGTGCACAGCGTGACCAGGGTAGTCGACATCCCGGTGGGTGGGGAGAGGGCTCAGATTGTGCGGAAATTCGGGGTCAGCGTTTCGCCAGTGTTTACCGGAGCGACACCAGCGGCGGCCTTACTGAGGCCAACTTGTTCAGACAAGTTATCTCCCTTTGGCTCCTGCACCCTCGCGCGTCCCCTGGAGAAGCCGTGACCGTGTCCCTCCCGAGAACAGCCGCCCTCGGTGTTCTCGCCGCCCTCGCCCTGAGCGCGTGCGGCGCAGCCCCCGACAACGCGTCGACCACCGCCGACGGCAAGAACGCCGCCACCGCCACCTCGGCCGCCGACTTCGGCGGCATGGACAAGCTGGTCGCCGCGGCGAAGAAGGAGGGCACGCTCAACGCCATCGCGCTGCCCCGCGACTGGGCCAACTACGGCGCCCTCATCGACGGCTTCACGAAGAAGTACGGCATCAAGATCGCCGTCGAGAACCCCGACGGCTCCAGCCAGGACGAGATCAACGCCGTGACCTCGCGCAAGGGGCAGACCCGGGCGCCCGACGTCCTCGACCTCGGCAGCTCCTTCGCCCTCAGCGCCGCCCAGCAGGGCCTGCTCGCGCCGTACAAGGTGGCCTCGTACGGCGACCTCCCCACCGGGCAGAAGGACCCGCAGGCCCGCTGGTACAACGACTACGGCGGCTACATCTCCATCGGCTGCGACGCGAAGCGGGTCAAGACCTGCCCCACCACCTTCGCCGACCTGCTCAAGCCGCAGTACAAGGGCCAGGTCGCCCTCAACGGCAACCCGACCAAGTCCGGTTCGGCCTTCGGCGGCGTCTACGCGGCCTCGCTCGCGAGCGGCGGTTCCTTCGACGACATCCAGCCCGGCCTCGACTTCTTCGCCAAGATCAAGAAGAACGGCAACTACACGCCCGTCGAGTCGACCCCGGCCACCGTCGAGAAGGGCGAGACGCCGATCAGCATCGACTGGGACTACCTGAACGCCGGGTACGCCGACGAGTTCAAGTCCAAGGGCGTCGACTGGAAGGTGTCGGTGCCGAGCGACGGCCAGTTCTCGCAGTACTACTCCCAGGCCGTCAACAAGGACGCCCCGCACCCCGCGGCCGCCCGTCTGTGGCAGGAGTACCTCTACAGCGCCGAGGGCCAGAACCTGTGGCTCAAGGGATACGCCCGCCCGGCCCTGATGACCGCCATGGAGAAGGCCGGCACCCTCGACAAGACGGCGGCCGCCAAGCTGCCCCAGGTCTCCGGCACCCCGTCCTTCCCGACCGAGGCCCAGCAGGACAAGGCCAAGACGGTCCTCGGACAGGGCTGGGCGAAGGCCGTCTCCGGATGACGGCCACCGCCGTACGGGTGGACACGGCGCCCGCCGCTCAGGTGAAGCGGCGGCGCCGGTCCCTCGGCTGGATCGCCGTCGTCCCGCTGCTCGTGTTCGTCGCGGTCGCCTTCGGACTGCCCGCGATCGCCATGCTGGACGGCGCGTTCACCGCCAAGGACCCGGCCACCGGGGCGACTTCGTACACCGTCGACAACCTGACGGCCTCCCTGAAGGGCGCGTATCTCACCGCGCTGCTCGGCAGCGTGAAGCTGTCGGCCGTGTCCGCCGCCCTGGCGACTGCCTTCGGTCTGCCGCTGGCCCAGGCCGTGGTGTCCTCCCGCTTCCGCGGGCTGCGCGAGGCGGTGCTCACCGCGTCCGGGGTCCTCGCCAACTTCGGTGGCGTCCCGCTGGCCTTCGCCTTCGTCGCCACGCTCGGCAACGCCGGCGTCCTGACCCGGCATCTGGGCCTCACGGACAAGGGCTGGGACCTCTACAGCTTCTGGGGCCTCGTCATCGTCTACCTGTACTTCCTGATCCCCCTCATGGTGCTCACGATCACGCCCGCCCTGGACGGACTGCGCACCCAGTGGCGCGAGGCGGCCCAGAACAACGGGGCAACGGGCGTGCAGTACTGGCGCTTTGTCGCCCTGCCCGTCCTGCTGCCCACGCTGCTCGGCGGGTTCGTCCTGCTCTTCGGCAGCGCCTTCGCCGCATACGCCACCGCCGCCGCGATGGTGGGCAGCTCCATCCCGCTGGTCACCCTCCAGATCGCCGACGCGATCTCCGGCAACGTGCTCGTCGGCCAGGAGAACGTGGCGCTCGCCCTCAGCCTCGACATGGTCCTGGTCGCGGGCCTGGTCATGGCCGTGTACCTGCCCCTGCAGCGGAGGAGTGCGCGATGGCTCGCCTGAACCTGTGGCGGTGGGGCGTGCTCGGCCTCGCCGGACTGTACTTCCTGGTGCCGCTCGCCGCGTCCGTCGTCTTCACCGTCGACGTGCCCGGCCAGGGGATCACCTTCGACGCGTACACACAGATCTTCTCCACCGACGGTTTCGTCTCCAGCCTGCTGCTCTCGCTGGAGCTGGCCCTCGCCACCATCGCCGTGGTCCTGCTGCTGATGGTGCCCGCGATGGTCGCGCTGCGGCTCGGCGCCCCCCGGCTCAGGCCGCTCGTCGAGGTGGTGTGCTCGCTGCCACTGGTCGTCCCGCCGATCGCGTTCGTCGCCGGCCTCGGCACGGTCCTCAAGTGGGGGCCCGACCACCTCTCCCGCACCCCGCTGTTCGAGACCTTCGTGGCGATCCAGAACCCCGACTTCCCCTTCGTCCTGGTCCTGGCCTACGTCGTGATGGCGCTGCCGTTCGTCTACCGGGCACTGGACGCCGGGCTCCGCGCCGTCGACGTCCGCACCCTCGTGGAGGCCGCCCGCAGCTGCGGTGCCGGCTGGCCGCAGGCCCTCGTCCGGGCCGTACTGCCCAATCTGCGCGGCGCCCTGCTCAACGCCTCCTTCCTCACGCTGGCCCTGGTGCTCGGCGAGTTCACCGTGGCCCAGCTCCTGGGCTTTCGGCCCTTCGCCGTGTGGATCGTCAACGTCAGCGGCTCGCAGGCCCAGTTGTCCGTCGCCGTGTCCGTGCTCAGCCTGCTCGTGACGTGGGTGCTGCTCCTCGTCCTGGCCGGCTTCGGCGGCCGTACCCGTACTACTTCCCGGGGATGATCCATGTCTGAAACAGCGGCAACCGTCGAATTCCGGGGGATCAGAAGGGAGTTCGGCCCGACCGTCGCCCTCGACGGCCTCGACCTGACCGTCCGGCCCGGTGAGCTCGTCGCCCTGCTCGGGCCGTCCGGCTGCGGCAAGACCACCGCGCTCAGGATGCTCGCCGGCTTCGAACACCCCGACTCCGGTGAGGTGTTGGTGGACGGCGAGGACGTCACCCGGGTTCCGGCCCACCGCCGGGACGCCGGGATGGTCTTCCAGTCGTACAGCCTCTTCCCGCATCTCGACGCGCTCGACAACGTGGCCTTCGGACTGCGGATGCGCAAGGTCCGCACGGCCGAACGGCGTTCCAGGGCAGCCGAGTTGCTGGAACTGGTCGGGCTCGCCGAGAAGGGCGGGCGGTTCCCGCACCAGCTCTCCGGCGGTCAGCAGCAGCGGGTCGCGCTCGCCCGGGCGCTCGCCCTGCGCCCTCGCGTGCTGCTGCTGGACGAGCCGTTGTCGGCGCTGGACGCAAAGGTGCGGCTCACCCTGCGCGAAGAGATCCGGCGGCTCCAGCAGGAGCTCGGTATCACCACCCTGTTCGTCACCCACGACCAGGAGGAGGCCCTGTCCATGGCGGACCGGGTCGCCGTGATGCACGCCGGTAGGCTCGAACAGTGCGCGGCGCCAGGCGAGTTGTACGGCCGCCCCGCCACCGCCTTCGTCGCCGAGTTCGTCGGCACGATGAGCCGGATCCCGGGACGCCTCGCCGACGGCACGGTCGACGTGCTCGGGCAGCGGCTGCCGGTCGACGGCCCGGTGCCGTCCGCGACCGAGATCGACGTGCTGGTACGGCCGGAGGCCGTGCGGGTACGGGCCGCGGCCGACGGGAAGTCCCGCGTGATCGCCACGTCCTTCCTGGGCGCGGCCGTCCGCGTCACCGTCCGGCTCGCCGACGGCACCGCCGTGAAGGCCGATCTGCCCGCGCACGAGGCCGCCGAGCTCACGGCGGGTGCCGCGGTGAGTGTGTCGCTGCCGGAACGGCCGGTGCTCGTGGCCGAACGTACGTCCTGATCTTCCAGAAAGAGGCACCCGTGAACCGACTCCCGCTCCAGGCCGTCCTGTTCGACATGGACGGCACGCTCGTCGACACCGAGCGGCTGTGGTGGGAGGCGGTGGAGCAGGTCGCCGGACGGGCCCTGACCGAGGAGGACCGGCCCGAGGTGCTGGGCCGCCCGGTCGAGTACACGGCCGCCTGGCTGGCCGCGATCACGGGCGCGGTGGCCGCGGACCTCGCCGAGACCCTCCACCGGGAGTTCGCGGACCGCGTCCGCACCGGCATCGTGCCCCGCCCCGGCGCCCTCGCCCTGCTCGACGCCCTGGCCCGCGAGGGCGTCCCCACGGCTCTGGTGACCGCGTCCCCCCGGGCCGTGGCCGACACCGTGCTCGACGCGCTCGGCGCCGAGCGCTTCGCGGTCTCCGTCACCGCCGACGACACCCCGCACACCAAGCCGGCCCCCGACCCCTACCTCGCCGCGTGCCGGGCGCTCGGCGTCGATCCGGCGGTCTGTGTGGCCGTCGAGGACACGGAGACCGGCGTCGCCTCGGCGGAAGCGGCGGGCTGCGCGGTGCTCGCGGTGCCCTCGCTCGCCCCCATAGAGGCCGCGCCCGGCCGGACCGTACGGGCCAGCCTGGAGGGCGTCACCGTCGACAGACTCCGCTCCCTGCTGCCGTACCGGCTCCGCGTGATGACCTGGAACCTCTGGTACGGCGGCACCAAGGTCCGCGACCACCGGGCCAAGCAGCTCAAGGCCATCGCGGAGACCGACGTGGACGTGGTCGCGCTCCAGGAGACGTACGGCGCCGCCGCCGGGGAACTCGCCGAGGCGCTCGGCTGGCACCACCACAGCGCGGGACCGAACCTCGGCATCATCAGCCGGTTCCCGATCACGGCCGTGCTGGGAGACCCGGACGTCGGTTTCTACGGGGCCGCCGGGGCCCGGATCGCCCTAGGGGATCAGGAGGTCGAGGTCTGGACGGCCCACCTCGACGCCGAGCACTACGGGCCCTACGAGGCCGAGCCGCTCGCCCACGAGGAGGTGCGGACGGGGCAGCTGCGGGACACCCTGCGCCGCATCTCGGGCGCGGCTCCCGTCGTCCTCGCCGGCGACTTCAACAGTCCCTCCCACCTGGACCGGCCGGACGTCGAGTGGCCGGTGACCAAGGCGGCACAGGAGGCGGGCTTCGGGGACTCCTTCCGGCAGGCCAATCCCGATGCCGTACGCGACCCGGGGCACACCTGGTCCCCGGTGCACGCGCACCCGGAGCCGCAGGACCGGATCGACTTCGTGCTCCACCGCGGCCTGCGGGTTCTCCACTCCCGGACGTACGTCAGCGGCATCCAGCGGACCTGGCCGGACGTCGAGGACAACGACTGGCCGTCCGACCATGCCGCGGTGATCACCACGTTCTCGCTGGGCAGCGGCCCCGGGACTGTCTAACATCGGTGCCATGACCTGGCGACATTGATCCACCAGCCGCGCCTCCCGAGGGCCGCCTCGGACGCCGTACCGACGACGTCCGAACCGCCCTTCCGGGAAGGCCTCATGACACTCTCACCCGCACGTGTGCCCGCGACCGGCGTCCGCCGGCTGACGACCACGCTGTACGGCTACGCGTTCCTAGACGACCTCGTCCTGCTCTACCCGGTGTACGCGCTGCTGTTCGCCGACACCGGTCTGCCGCTCTGGCAGATCTCCTCGCTGTTCGCCCTGTGGTCGATCACGGCCGTCGTCCTCGAGGTGCCCTCCGGCGCCTGGGCCGACACCGTCTCGCGACGCAGGCTGCTGTGGATCGGCCCGCTGCTCACGGCCGTCGGCTTCACGCTGTGGGTGACCGTGCCGTCCTACGGCGCCTTCGCGCTGGGCTTCGTCCTGTGGGGAGCCGGAGGCGCGCTCGGCTCCGGCTCACTGGAAGCCCTGGTCTACGACGAGCTGGAGCGGCTCGGGGCCGCCGAGCGGTACGCGCGCGTGATGGGGCGGACCCGGGCCGCCCGGCTGCTGGCCACGGTCGTGGCGATGGGCCTCGCCGGACCGGTCCTCGCGCTCGGCGGCTACGCGGCCGTGGGCGCCGCCAGTGTCCTGGCCTGTCTGCTGGCCGCGGTGACGGCGACCCGGCTGCCGGAACACCGGGTACCGGCCGAGAAGGGGAGCACGCGCTGGACGGTGACCCTGCGGGCCGGGGTCGCCGAGGCCCGTGGCGACCGGACCGTCCAGGGGGCCCTGCTGCTCGTACCGGCCGTCGCCGCGGTGTGGGGCGCGCTCGACGAGTACGTCTCGCTGCTGATCCGCGACCTCGGTGTGGCCGACGCGACCGTGCCCTATCTGGTCCTGCTGGTCTGGGCGATCGTCACCGTCGGCAGCCTGTTCGCCGGGCCGGCCGAACGCCTCGGCACCCGGGGCCTCGCCGCCCTGATCGCCGGTGCCGCACTCGCCCTGGCCGTGGGCGCCGGGGTCCGCACCCCCGCCGGCATCGTCCTCGTGGGCCTCGCCTTCGCCGGTTTCCAGCTGGCCGAGGTGCTCGCCGACGTCCGGCTCCAGCACCGTATCGACGACGCCCGCCGGGCCACGCTGACCTCGGTGGCCAGCCTGGGTACGGAACTGGTCACGGTCGCCGTGTTCGGTGTGTACACCCTGCTCGGGGCGTCCCTGGCGCACAGCACGGTGTTCGTGATCCTCTCGGTGCCGTATCTGGTGACGGCGCTGATGCTGGGCCGGGGCGGCGGCGCGCGCAACGAATCGCCGGGAGACCGCCGGCGCACGCAATGAAACGCTTACCGGTGCGCAACGGCTCCTTCTTGTCCGCCCTGGTGAGCCGCCCGTACCGTCTAGGGGGCCCCTCTCTGTGGCCCCCACAACCACCTTCCGCCCCGGTGAGGATCACGCATGCGCACCGCCCTGCTCCAGAGCTCCGGCCGCCCCGGCTCCGTCGAGGGGAACCTCAAGGTCCTCGACGAGGCCGCGGGCCGGGCCGCCGCCGCGGGCGCTGCGCTGCTGACCGCGCCGGAGATGTTCCTCACCGGGTACGCGATCGGCGACGACATCGCCCGCCTCGCCGAACCGGCCGACGGCGACTCGGCGGACACGGTCGCGGAGATCGCCGAGCGGCACGGGATCGCGATCGCGTACGGCTATCCCGAGCGCGTTTCCGACGCGGTCCACAACTCGGCTCAGCTGATCTCCGCCGACGGTGTCCGTCTCGCGAACTACCGCAAGACCCACCTCTTCGGCTGCTTCGAGCGCGACCACTTCGAGCCCGGCGAACAGCCGGTGATCCAGGCGGAGCTGGGCGGACTCACCGTCGGCCTCATGATCTGCTACGACGTCGAGTTCCCGGAGAACGTCCGCGCCCACGCCCTCGCCGGCACCGACCTCCTCCTCGTGCCGACGGCCCAGATGCACCCGTTCCAGTTCGTCGCCGAGTCCCTCGTGCCGGTGCGGGCCTGGGAGAGCCAGATGTACGTCGCCTACGTCAACCGGGTCGGCCAGGAAGGGGAGTTCGAGTTCGTCGGGCTCTCCACGCTGGCCGGCCCCGACGGGGTGGCCCGGGCCCGCGCCGGGCGCGGCGAGGAGCTGGTGTTCGCCGACGCCGACCCCGCGATCCTCGCCGCCTCCCGCGAGGCGAACCCGTATCTGGCGGACCGCAGGCCCGGCCTCTACAGGTCCCTCGTCTGATCCACCCCACTGCTTCAAGGAGTCCGTACCCCATGACGTCCACCGTGCCCAACGCCGTCGAGCACGCAGACGAGCAGCAGCCGTCGATCACCATGTTCGGTCCGGACTTCCCGTACGCCTACGACGACTTCCTCGCCCACCCGGCGGGGCTCGGTCAGATACCGGCGACCGAGCACGGCACCGAGGTCGCGGTGATCGGCGGTGGTCTCTCCGGCATCGTGGCCGCGTACGAGCTGATGAAGATGGGCCTCAGGCCGGTGGTCTACGAGGCCGACCGGATCGGCGGGCGGCTGCGGACCGTGGGCTTCGACGGCCAGGGCACCCAGGGACTCACGGCCGAGATGGGCGCGATGCGCTTCCCGCCCTCCTCGACGGCGCTCCAGCACTACATCGACCTCGTCGGCCTGGAGACCCGTCCCTTCCCCAACCCCCTAGCGGAGGCGACCCCTTCGACGGTGGTCGACCTCAAGGGCGAGTCCCACTACGCCGAGACGATCGCCGATCTCCCGCAGGTCTACCGCGATGTCGCCGAGGCCTGGAACAGGTGCCTCGAAGAGGGCGCCGACTTCACCGACATGAACCGGGCCCTGCGGGAGCGGGACGTGCCGCGCATCCGCGAGATCTGGGCACGGCTCGTCGAGAAGCTCGACAACCAGACCTTCTACGGCTTCCTCTGCGACTCCGAGGCGTTCAGGTCCTTCCGCCACCGCGAGATCTTCGGGCAGGTCGGCTTCGGCACCGGCGGCTGGGACACCGACTTCCCCAACTCCATCCTGGAGATCCTGCGCGTCGTCTACACCGAGGCCGACGACCACCACCGGGGGATCGTGGGGGGTTCGCAGCAGCTGCCGCTCAGGCTGTGGGAGCGCGAGCCGGAGAAGATCGTGCACTGGGCGCAGGGCACCTCGCTCGCGACACTGCACCAGGACGGCGAGCCCCGCCCGGCGGTCACCCGGCTGCACCGCACAGCCGGCAACCGGATCACCGTGACGGACGCGCGGGGCGACATCCGCACCTATGCGGCGGCGATCTTCACCGCACAGTCCTGGATGCTGCTCTCCAAGATCGCCTGCGACGACTCGCTCTTCCCGATCGACCACTGGACGGCGATCGAGCGCACCCACTACATGGAGTCCTCCAAGCTCTTCGTCCCGGTCGACCGGCCGTTCTGGCTGGACAAGGACGAGGACACCGGCCGAGACGTCATGTCGATGACCCTCACCGACCGTATGACGCGGGGGACCTACCTCCTCGACGACGGCCCGGACAAGCCCGCCGTCATCTGCCTCTCCTACACCTGGTGCGACGACAGTCTGAAGTGGCTGCCGCTGTCCGCGAACGAGCGGATGGAGGTGATGCTGAAGTCGCTCGGCGAGATCTATCCCAAGGTCGACATCAGGAAGCACGTCATCGGCAACCCGGTGACCGTCTCCTGGGAGAACGAGCCCTACTTCATGGGCGCGTTCAAGGCCAACCTGCCCGGCCACTACCGCTACCAGCGGCGCCTTTTCACGCACTTCATGCAGGACGGCCTGCCCGAGGACAAGCGGGGCATCTTCCTCGCCGGCGACGACATCTCCTGGACGGCCGGCTGGGCCGAGGGCGCGATCCAGACCGCGCTGAACGCGGTCTGGGGCGTCATGCACCACTTCGGCGGCGAGACCGACGCGACCAACCCGGGTCCGGGGGACGTGTACGAGGAGATCGCGCCGGTCGAACTCCCCGAGGACTAGATCCCCCGCTGCCCTGGAAGGGGGCGGTCCGGGCCGAAGCCGCGGTGCCCGGTCGAGCCAGGGGACTCCCGATGGGCTACGAGAGTCTCCGGGGCTACGAACGCGCCCCACGTAACGCGAGTTGGTTCAGTCCGGCAGCGGAGTGAGCAGCATGCGTCCCGCGAATCCCACCGCCGTGTCCAGGCGCTCGGTGAACTCCTCGGCCACGTCGGGCAGCCCGCGCAGCGCCCACAGCGCCCGCGCCGCGGTCCAGGTGGCCTCGCGGGCGCGCTCCAGGCTCCAGGCGCCGAGCAGGTGGGTCAGCGGATCGGCGATCTGCAGGAGATCGGGCCCCGGCATCAGATCTTCGCGGATGCGCTCCTCCAGCGAGACGAGGAGATCACCCACGCGGTCGAACTCGTCCTCCACGTCGGCGGGTTCGCAGTCGAGGCTACGACAGGTGTCCACGACGGCGAGCGCAAGATCGTGGCCGATGTGCGCGTTGATGCCCGCGAGCGCGAACTGCAGCGGTCGTACGCCGGGATGACGGCGGAACTGGAACAGGGGCCGCCAGCAGGCCGGCGGCCGGCGTTCGCGGGCGACCGCGTCCACCGCCGCGAGATAACGCTCGGCGAACCGCACGTCCAGCGTGATCGCGGCCCGGGCGTCCGCGAACCGGCCCCCGTCGACGCACCGGTCGACGGCCTCGGTGACGGCGAGGTAGACGCGGTTGAAGACCGCCACGCCGTCCCGGTCGGGCAGGCCCTCCTCCAGGGCGCGCATACGGGAGACGACCGCGTCGAGGGGAGTGGTGAACTGTTCCAATTGCGCCATAGCGGCAGGGTCCCAGTCCTAGGCTGGCCGGGGTAGCGGCGGGCCCGACGCTTCCCCAGAACGGGGGAACGTCCCCGCCGTGCGAGGGGGGAGCGACAGGGTGCCAGGCCTACGTGCCCAACGGCTGGCCGCGCGCCGGGCCGCACGCCGCCGCGCCATGGGCCGCGGCGTGATGGTCGCGGCGGCCTCCGTGGTGGTCGCCCTCGGCACCGCGACCGGGATGCTCTCCGCGCTCGACGACCGCGGCGGCTCCGACGAGGCGCGGCCGGGGCTCGTCAGCGGCTCCCCGAGTCCGGACTTGCTGCCCGTCGTACCGTCGGCGTCCGGGCCGGCCGCGCCCTCCGCCTCCGCCTCTGCCTCGCCCTCCGTGAAGGTCAGCGAGTCGCCGTCCCCCAGGAAAGCGAGCCCCGGTTCCACGAAGGCCCGGACCACGACCGCCACCCGCCTCTACCGCTACCCGTCCTCCCAGGTGCTCGACTGGGTGCAGGACAACCCGAGCGACCGGCGTGCCGCTGTCATAGAGTCCCGCATCGCCGACGAGCCGGCCGCGGTCTGGTTCGCCGACTACGCCCCGGCGACCATCACGTCCAGGGTCCGCGCGGTCACGTCGGGCGGTGCCGCGCAGGGCAGGGTCCCGGTGGTCGTGGCGTACGCGATCCCGGACCGGGACTGCGGCGGCGCCTCCCAGGGCGGGGCTCCGGACCTCGGTTCATACGACGCCTGGATCGACAGGTTCGCCGCGGGGCTCGGCTCCGGCGAGGTCGTGGTGGTCCTGGAGCCCGACTCGATCGCCCAGTCGGACTGCCTCTCGGCCGCTCAGAGGGCTGCCCGCTTCGCCTCGCTGGCCCGCGCCGGCCGGGTCCTGAAGGCCGCGAACCCCGAGGCGCGCGTCTACTTCGACGCCGGTCACTCCGGCTGGCGCCCGGCGGCCGAGCAGGCGGCCCTGCTGAAGCAGGCGGGGGCCGCCTCGGCCGCCTCCTCCGACGGGATCTTCAGCAATGTCTCCAACTTCCACACCACGGCTGCCGAGATCGCCTACGACCGTCAGATCCTCGACGGCCTGGACGGACCGCCCGGCCTGGGCGCCGTCATCGACACCAGCCGCAACGGCAACGGCGCCCCGCCCGACGGCGAGTGGTGCGACCCGGCCGGCCGGAAGATCGGCCGGGCACCGACCCTGGACACCGGTGAGCCGAGGATCGACGCCTACCTGTGGGTGAAGCTCCCGGGGGAATCGGACGGCTGCAAGGGCACACCGGGCACGTTCAGCCCGTCGTACGCCTACGACCTGGCCTCGCCCTAGATCTTCAGGACCGCCGCTCGGGAACTGCCGCCGCCGTGGGGCTCAGCTTCGGGCGGTCGCGGTCGCCGGCGCGCAGCACGCCCGCGAAGACGATGAGACCGCCGGCCAGGACGGTCACCAGGATGAAGGAGACCATCAGGTTGGTGGCCTGGGCCACCCCGCCCAGCAGGCTCGGCGCGATGAGCCCCGAGGTGTAGGTGATGGTCGCGACGCCCGCGATCGCCTGGCTCGGATTGGGCCCGCTGCGCCCCGCCGCCGCGAAGCACAGCGGCACGACCACCGCGATCCCGAGACCCATCAGGGCGAAGCCGGCCATCGCCACCGCCGGATGGTCCGCGACGACGATGAGCAGCCCGCCGCCGGCGGCCAGGACACCGCCCAGGCGGACCGTGCGGACCGACCCGAAGCGGTTGACCACGGCGTCGCCCACGATCCGGGCCACCGCCATGGTGAGCATGAAGCCGGTCGTGCAGGCGGCGGCGAGTCCCGCCGAGGAGTCCAGCCGGTCCTTGAGATAGACCGCCGACCAGTCCAGGCTCGCCCCCTCCGCGAACACCGCGCAGAAACCGACCGTACCGATCAACAGGGCCGACTTCGGGGGCAGCGCGAACCGGGGCGGCGGCTCCTCGTCCGCACCGGCCTGTACGTCGAGGACCCACCGGCAGGCCAGCACACCGAGGACGGTGAGGCAGGCCGCCGCCAGCGCGAAGTGCACCCGCGCGTCCGCGCCCAGATGCGCGGCGAGCGTGCCGCCCGCCGAGCCGACAAGCGCGCCCGCGCTCCACATGCCGTGCAGCCCGGACATGATCGACTTGCCCAGCCGGTTCTCCACCTCGACGCCCAGCGCGTTCATGACCACGTCGGCCATACCGGCGCTCGCGCCGTACACGAACATCGCCAGGCACAACGTGTAGAGGTTGGGCGCGAGTCCGGGCAGCACCAGGGACAGCGTCCAGAGCACGATCAGCCCGCGCAGTGCCGTCCGGCTGCCGAAGCGATGGCTGACCCGGGCGGCCAACGGCATCGCGCAGGACGCGCCGAACGCCGTGAAGGCCAGGGCGAAGCCCAGTTGACCCGCGCTCACCGAGGCATGGTCCTGGATCCACGGCACCCGCGTCGCGAACGACCCGGTCACGGCCCCGTGCACGGCGAACACCGCGGCCACGGCGTACCGGGCCCGCCGTACCTCCGCCGACGCGTGCACCACATCGCTCATTGTCGGGCCCCTCCCCGGGTCCTCGTCGTCCCGCTGCTGCCGCCGTAAACTATCAGGAACCCTGCCTGATAGATAGCGCACTTTCGGCACCGCGGATCTGAGAGGATGCCCGGCATGCCCGCATCCCCGAGCACCGCCCGGGCCATCAACGACCGGCTCGCCCTGCGACTGCTCCAGCAGGAAGGCCCGCTGACGGCAGGGCAGTTGAAGCAGCTCACCGGACTGTCCCGGCCGAGCGTCGCCGACCTCGTCGAGCGCCTCGCCGCCGCCGGACTGATCGACGTGGTCGGGGAGTCGGGGGAGCAGCGCCGCGGTCCCAACGCCAGGCTGTACGGCATCGTCGCCGACCAGGCCCACCTCGCCGCTCTCGACGTCCGTACCGAGGGTGTCTCCGTCGTGGTCTCCGACCTGCTGGGCCGGGTGCTGGCCGAGGCGTCGGTGACCGTCGGAGGGGACACGGGGACCGGGCCCGCGGTCGAGCGGGCGGTCGCGCTGGTCGAACGCGCGGCGAAGGAGGCGGGGGTGCCGGAGCTCCACACCGTCGGCATCGGCGCCCCCGGCCTCATCGACCCGGCCACCGGCGAACTGCGCGACTCCGGCGGCCTGCCCGAATGGCACCGGCGGCTGGTGCTGGCCTTGCAGGAACGGCTCCCGAAGACGCGCATCCACGTCGAGAACGAGACCAACCTCGCGGCGCTGGCGGAACAGCGCGACGGTGCGGCCCGGGACCGGGACACCTTCGTCCTGCTGTGGCTCGGCCACGGCACGGGCGCGGCGGTGGTCCTGGACGGCACCCTGCGCCGGGGAGCGTCGGGCGGCACCGGGGAGATCGGTTTCCTGCCGGTGCCGGGGACGGTGGGGCTGCCGTCCGCGGTGGACTGTGAGGGGGGCTTCCACTCCCTCGCGGGGTCGGCGGCGATCGTGGGACTGGCGGAGCAGTACGGGCCGGCGGTCGAGGTGGACGGGCACGAGCCGCCGGCCGCGCGCGTGGTGCGGGAGGCGGTGGCCGGGGGTTCGGCGGACTTCCTCGACGCCCTCGCGGACCGTCTGGCCATAGGAGTCGCGTCGGTCGTGGCCATTCTCGACCCGGGCTGCCTGGTCCTGGGCGGCGAGGTGGGTCAGGCCGGCGGGGCTGACCTCGCGGCACGGGTGGAGAGCCGGGTCCGTCGTATGTCACCTCTGCCCACGGAGGTGCGAGCGAGCACGCTGGGCGGAGCGGCGGTCCTGCGAGGAGCCCTGCTCACGGCGAGGGACAGGGCTCAGGACGACGTGTTCGCACCCCGTTAGGGCCGAAGGAGACCCGGCGGCGGGCAAGGGCCGTCGTCACCGCCGCCGGGTCCGTCTATACGGGTGTCCACGCACGGCGACCCTAAAAAGGACTAGACCATTAGTCAATGGATCTGAGCCACCCGGCACTTGGGAGTGCGGTCCGTAAATGTCCATCGGTACTGTCTGTGAGCCACCCCACACCCTTCGCCCATATGGACGTCGATCAGGCGTGGCACACTGGCTCTGTACCAGAAGCAGCGCACTCCGGGGTCGGTGAAAGTCCGAACCGGCGGTTACAGTCCGCGACCCGTCCGCTTCCAGCGGCCGGTTGACCAGGTGAAATTCCTGGACCGACGGTTAAAGTCCGGATGGGAGGCAGTGCGCGGCGGGCGGGCATTCGTGCGCGCCGCCGTATCGGTCCGTCCTTCGGGACGGGTGCGTCCGGCGTCGCCCCCGGTGTCCCTGCTCGTTCATTCTGTCGTCATCGACAGCCCCGGAGTCCGTGCCCCCATGAGGCAGGGAGGACCCGGGTCGTGTTCACCGGAATCGTCGAAGAGCTGGGCGAGATCACCGCCGTCGAGAACCTCGGCGACGCCTGTCGTTTCCGACTGCGCGGCCCCGTCGTCACCGAGGGCGCGAAACACGGGGACTCCATCGCCGTCAACGGCGTGTGCCTCACCGTCGTCGACCACGAGGGTGACGAGTTCACCGCCGACGTCATGGCCGAGACCCTCGACCGTTCGAGCCTCGGTGTCCTGGGTGTCGGCTCCCGCGTCAACCTCGAGCGTCCCACCGCGGTGGGCGACCGCCTCGGCGGGCACATCGTGCAGGGGCACGTGGACGGCACCGGCGAGGTCCTGGAGCGCAAGCCCTCCGAGAACTGGGAGATCATCAAGATCTCGCTGCCCGCGGACCTCGCGCGCTATGTCGTGGAGAAGGGCTCCATCACGGTCGACGGCATCAGCCTCACCGTCGTGGACGCCGGCCCGGACTACTTCACCGTCAGCCTCATCCCCACCACCCTCGACCTGACCACGCTCGGCCTCAAGCAGCCCGGCGCCCCGGTCAACCTCGAGGTCGACGTCGTCGCCAAGTACGTCGAGCGCCTGCTCGCGAGCGGTCAGGGGGCGGGGAAGTGAACTCCCTCAACACCGAGGCGTTCACCCTGTTCGGCCAGCACATCCTCTGGTCGGACATGATCGGCAACATCCTCGGCCTCATCGCCCTCGCCCTCGGCTGGCGGCGCAACCTGTGGAGCTGGCCGGTGCAGTTCGCCTCCGGCCTCATCCTCTTCGGCGCCTTCTACGGGCACCTCACCGGCAGCGCCGGCAAGCAGGCCGTCGTCATGGTCGTCGCCCTGTACGGCTGGTGGCAGTGGAACCGCAACAAGGGCAAGTCCGGGGACGGCCTCATCGCCCCGCGCTTCGCCACCTGGCGCGAGCGGGCCGCCCTCGTCGGCGCCGCCGCAGTCGGCACCGTCGCCGTCGCCCTGTTCTTCAAGGCCAACCCGAGCCTGTCCTGGGACCCCTGGCCGGACGCCTACATCTTCGTCGGCACCGTCGTCGCCATGTACGCCCAGGCCCGCGGCATGGTCGAGTTCTGGTTCGCCTGGCTCCTCGTCGACCTCGTCGGCGTCCCGCTGAACTTCGCCAACGGCTACGCCTTCTCCGGTTTCGTCTACGTCATCTACGGCGCGCTCGTCCTGTGGGGCATGCGCGACTGGTGGCTGCGCTCCCGTGAGTCCAAGCAGCCCGCCCTGGAAGGAGCGCCCGCATGACCGCCGCACCCATTCTCTACAGCACCGACGGCTTCGAGGACTTCGCGCTGGACCCGGTCGAGCAGGCCATCGCCGACATCGCGGCCGGCCGCCCCATCGTGGTCGTCGACGACGAGGACCGCGAGAACGAGGGCGACCTGGTCGTCGCCGCCGAGAAGGTCACGCCCGAGATCGTCGCCTTCATGATGAGCGAGTGCCGCGGCCTGATCTGCGCCCCCATGGAGGGCGACGAACTGGACCGGCTCAAACTGCCGCAGATGGTCGACGACAACACCGAGTCGATGAAGACCGCGTTCACCGTCTCCGTGGACGCCTCCGGTGCCCACGGCGTGACCACGGGGATCTCGGCCTCCGACCGCGCGACCACGCTCCAGCTCCTCGCGAGCGGCGCCGCCGAGCCCACCGACTTCGTCAGGCCCGGCCACATCTTCCCGCTGCGCGCCAAGGACGGAGGCGTCCTCACCCGCAACGGCCACACCGAGGCCGCCGTCGACCTCGCCCGGCTCGCGGGACTGCGCCCGGCCGGAGCGATCGTCGAGATCGCCGGCGAGGACGGCCGGATGCTCCGGCTGCCCGAGCTGATCCCCTTCGCCCGCAAGCACGGCCTGACGATCATCTCCATCGAGGACCTGATCGCCTACCGCCGGACCAGCGAGCCCACCGTCCGCCGCGAGGCCGAGACCCGGTTGCCCACCGCCCACGGCACCTTCCGGGCGTACGGCTACCGCTCCACCGTCGACGGCGTCGAGCACGTCGCGCTGGTGCACGGCGAGATCGGCGACGGCGAGGACGTCCTGGTCCGCGTCCACTCCGAGTGCCTCACCGGCGACATCTTCGGCTCCCTGCGCTGCGACTGCGGCCCCCAGCTCGACGCCTCCCTGGAGCGCATCCAGGCCGAGGGCAGGGGAGTGGTGGTCTACCTGCGCGGTCACGAGGGGCGCGGCATCGGCCTGCTCTCCAAGCTGCGGGCCTACGAACTCCAGGAGCAGGGCCACGACACCCTCGACGCCAACCTGGAACTCGGCCTGCCCGCCGACGCCCGGGACTACGGCGCCGGCGCGCAGATCCTTCAGGACCTCGGCGTCCACACCCTGCGCCTGATGACCAACAACCCCGACAAGTCCGAAGCCCTCCTGCGGCACGGACTCAAGGTCACGGGACGGGAGCCGATGCCCGTACAGGCGGGCGAGCACAACCTCCGCTACCTGCGCACCAAGCGGGACCGGATGGGCCACGACCTGCCCTGGCTGGACACCACCCCCGTGTCCACCTGCAGCAACCAGTAGCACAAGCACTCCGAGGAGACTGAAGAACGTGAGCGGCAAGGGCGCACCGGAGCTGTCCGTACGCAACGTGGGTGACCTGCGGGTCGCCGTCATCGCGGCGCAGTGGCACGAGAAGGTGATGGACGGACTGGTCGACGGCGCCCTGCGCGCCCTGCACGACTTGGGCATCGACGAGCCGACCCTGCTCCGGGTCCCCGGCAGTTGGGAGCTCCCGGTCGTCGCCAAGGTCCTCGCGGGCCGCGGCTACGACGCGATCGTCGCCCTCGGCGTCGTTATCCGCGGTGGCACCCCCCACTTCGAGTACGTGTGCCAGGGCGTCACCCAGGGCCTCACCCAGGTCTCGGTGGAGACCGGAGTCCCCGTCGGCATGGGCGTCCTCACCTGCGACACCGAGGAGCAGGCCCTGGACCGCGCGGGCATCGAGGGCTCCAACGAGGACAAGGGGCACGAGGCGGTGACCGCCGCGGTGGCCACGGCGGCCACCCTCCGCTCAGTATCTGAACCGTGGCGTTAGGTGGTGCGGGCTTACGCGTAAAGTGGGCGCCACCATGTCCAATAAGACGTTCGAGGAGCTCTTCACCGAGCTCCAGCACAAGGCCGCCAACGGCGATCCCGCCACTTCCCGCACCGCAGAGCTGGTCGGCAAGGGCGTCCATGCCATCGGCAAGAAGGTCGTCGAAGAGGCCGCCGAGGTGTGGATGGCCGCCGAGTACGAGGGCAAGGAGGCGGCCGCCGAGGAGATCTCGCAGCTGCTGTACCACGTCCAGGTGATGATGGTCGCGCGCGGGATCTCCCTCGACGACGTCTACGCCCACCTGTAAGCCACCTGCCGAACCAAACTCTGAGAGCAAAGGAAGCCGACCTCATGCTGCGCATCGCCGTCCCCAACAAGGGTTCCCTGTCAGGACCTGCGGCGGACATGCTGCATGAGGCCGGCTACCAGCAGCGCCGCGAGTCCAAGGAACTGCGGATCGTCGACCCGGTCAACGACGTGGAGTTCTTCTACCTCCGCCCCCGGGACATCGCGATCTACGTCTCCTCCGGCCAGCTCGACATCGGCATCACCGGCCGCGACCTGCTGATCGACTCCGGAGCCGACGCCGAGGAGATCCTCCCGCTCGGCTTCGCCCGCTCCACGTTCCGCTTCGCGTCCAAGCCCGGTGAGGCGAACGGCGTCGAGGACCTGAAGGGCAAGACGGTCGCCACCTCGTACGAGGGGATCGTCGCGGGGCACCTCGCCGACCACGGCATCGACGCCTCCGTCGTCCACCTCGACGGCGCCGTCGAGACCGCCATCGAGCTCGGGGTCGCCGAGGTCATCGCCGATGTCGTCGAGACCGGCACCAGCCTGCGCAACGCGGGCCTGGAGGTCTTCGGCGAGCCCATCATGAAGTCCGAGGCCGTCGTCATCCGCCGCACCGGCGCCGACGGCGAGGAGGCCTCCGAGTCGAAGGTCCAGCAGTTCCTGCGCCGCCTCCAGGGCGTCCTCGTGGCCCGGACGTACGTGATGATGGACTACGACTGCCGGGTCGAGCAGCTCGAGAAGGCCGTCGCGCTCACCCCGGGCCTCGAGTCCCCGACCGTCTCCCCGCTGCACAACGAGGGCTGGGTCGCCGTCCGCGCGATGGTCCCCGCCAAGGAGGCGCAGCGGATCATGGACGACCTGTACGACATCGGCGCGCGGGCCATCCTGACGACGGCCATCCACGCCTGCCGTCTCTGAGGGGCGCACCGCAGATGTCCTCCGAACCGCCCACCCTTCCCGTCACGTTCCGGCCGAGCCGCACGCGCGCGGTGCTGCTCACCGCGGGCGTCGCCATCTTCGTGACGATCACGGTGATCGCGCTGCTGCTCGAGCAACTGGGACCCGGCGAGCGCCTGAGCTTCATCTTCACCGCGGCCCTGCTCGCCGGTGTGCTGTTCCTGCTGGCCAGGGTGAAGGTCGTCGCCGACGAGTCCGGTGTCACCGTCCAGAACATCGCCGGCCGGCGGCATCTGGAATGGGCCGAGATCATCCAGGTGAACCTCCGACCGGGCGATCCGTGGGTGTTTCTCAACCTCAGCGACGGCACCAGCCTGCCCGCCCTCGGTATCCAGCCGGGTATCGCGAAGCAGCAGGCCATCGCCGACGCGAAGACGCTGCGCGCGCTCGCCGAGGCCCGCTCCACAGCCCGCCCCGACGAAGATCAGGGCTGACTCAGGGGCTTCCACCCTGCCGCAGTCGGCCATGTCTTGATTAATCTGTTGGCGGAGGCGTTTTTCCTTGCGCCTCCGCCTCTCGTTGTTCCTGCTACCCGAGGAGTGACTCCCTCCAGCGATGGACGGATCGTCCTGTAGTACCTGCGCCGCCCCCTCCCGGCATATCGAGGCGGCGGCATGACCATCCCCTTGCTGCTCCTCGGAGCGGCGTTCCTGCTGATCCTCGCCAACGGCTTCTTCGTGGCGGCCGAGTTCGGCCTCGTCACCGTCGAGGCCACGGATGCCGAAAGGGCCGCCGCGGAAGGCGACCGGCGGGCCCGTCGGGTCGCCGACTCGCTCAAGGAGCTGTCCTTCCAGCTCTCCGGCACCCAGCTCGGCATCACCATCACCTCCCTCGTCGTCGGCATGCTCGCCGAACCGGCGCTCGCGGAACTGCTGCACGGCCCGTTCACGGCCGTCGGCGTCCCCGAGGGCGCGGTCTCCGGCGTGGCCGTCGTCGTCGGCATGCTGCTGGCCTCCGCCGTGCAGATGGTGATCGGCGAACTCGTGCCCAAGAACTGGGCGGTGTCCAAGCCGATGCAGGTCGCCCGCTTCGTCGCCGGCCCGCAGCACGCCTTCGCCCGGCTGTTCCGGCCGGTGATCGCCGCCCTGAACGCGGTCGCCAACCGCCTCGTCCGCGCGCTCGGCATCGAGCCCGCCGATGAACTGGCCTCCGCCCGCACCCCCGGCGAGCTGGTCTCCCTGGCCCGGCACTCGGCGCAGGCCGGCACCCTGGAACAGGACACCGCGGACCTCTTCGTCCGCACCCTGTCGCTCGCCGAGCTGACCGCCCAGCACGTCATGACCCCGCGCGTGAAGGTCAGCTCGCTCCAGGTCTCGGCCACCGCCGAGGACGTCGTCAACCTCACCCGCGCCACCGGGCTGTCCCGCTTCCCGGTCTACCGCGAGAAGATCGACGAGATCGTCGGCATGGCCCACCTCAAGGACGCGTTGGCGGTCCCCGTCCAGGACCGGCTGCGCACCCCCGTCTCCCGCATCGCCCGCCCGGCGCTGCTGGTGCCCGAGACACTCCCGGTCCAGCCCCTGCTCGCCCAGTTGCGCAGTGAGCAGCCCATCGCCGTCGTCGTCGACGAGTACGGCGGCACGGCCGGCGTGGTCACCCTGGAGGACATCGTCGAGGAGATCGTCGGCGAGGTCCGCGACGAGCACGACGGACAGGACGTCCCCGAACTCGCCGCCGCCCCGCCGGAGGACGGCCGCCTCACCTGGGACGCGGACGGCAGCTGCCGGGTCGACATCCTCCAGCGCATAGGTCTCGACGTGCCCGAGGGGCCGTACGAGACCGTCGCCGGGCTGGTCGCCGACCTGCTCGGCCGCATCCCCGCCGTCGGCGACCGGGCCGAGCTGCCCGGCTGGCGGCTCACCGTGCGCCAGGTCGGGCACTACCGCGCCGAGCGGGTCCGCCTGGTCCGTCTGGTCCCCACGGTCAACGTCATGGAGGCCGCCCGATGAGCGTGCTCCAACTCCTCTTCGCGGCGCTTCTCGTGCTCGCCAACGGGTTCTTCGTCGGCGCCGAGTTCGCCCTCGTCTCCGTGCGCCGCAGCCAGATCGAACCGCTCGGCACGGCGCGGGCCCGACAGGTGCTGTACGGCCTGGAGCGGCTCCCGCAGATGATGGCGGCGGCCCAGTTCGGCATCACGGTGTGCTCACTGACGCTCGGCGCGGTCGCCGAACCGACGGTCGCGCACCTGCTGGAGCCGGTCTTCGAGTGGATACACCTGCCGCACGGCATGATCCACCCGCTGGGATACGTCATCGCCCTGGCCGCGGTGGTCTTCTTCCACCTCGTCATCGGCGAGATGGTCCCGAAGAACCTCGCGATGGCGGCCCCGGAGAAGGTCGCGCTGTGGCTCAGCCCCGGCCTGGTCTACTTCGCCCGCCTCTGCAGGCCGATCACCATCTCCCTCGGCGCCTGCGCCCGGGCCATCCTGCGGCTCTTCCACGTCGAGCCCAAGGACGAGGTCGAGGCCGTCTTCACGAGCGAACAGCTGAACCGGCTGGTCGAGGACTCCGGCCAGGCGGGCCTGCTGGACCCCGAGGAACAGGAACGCCTCGAGGACGCGCTGGAACTGGGCTCGCGCCCGGTGACGGACGTCCTGCTGCGGCACGAGTCCCTGGTGACGGTGCGTCCCTCGGTGACCCCGGGCCAGATCATCGAGCTCACCGGCCGTACCGGGTACTCGCGCTTCCCCATCGCCGCGGAGAACGGCGCGTTCATGGGGTACCTGCATGTGAAGGACGTACTGGATCTGGAGGACTCGCAGCGGGCGGTGCCCCAGCAGATCTGGCGGCCGATGACGAAGCTCCGCTCCGACCTGCCGCTGGATGACGCCCTCACGGTGATGCGGCGCGCGGCCACGCACTTGGCCCAGGTGGCGGACGGGTCCGGGAAGGTGCTGGGTCTGGTGGCCCTGGAGGACGTACTGGAACTGCTGGTCGGTGAGGTACGGGACCCTGCGCACCGGGAGCTGCCGGAGGTCCGGGTCACCGAGCCCCGTAGCAGCGAGGAGGCGTTGGCGTCGTAGTTGTTCGGCTGCGGGCCGGTGGGGGCTGGGCGCGCAGTTCCCCGCGCCCCTGGGTGGGTGCAGGCCATGCATGCCTAGCTGTACCCACTGCTTTTAGGGGCGCGGGGAACTGCGCGACAAGCCCCCACCGGCCCGCGGTCAACGAACTACATCGCCGACGGATCCTGCGGCCCCCGCCCCGACAGGACCTCCCCGTACGCCTGCATCAGGTCCGGCAACCGCAACGTCGACAAGTCGTCCCGGCTCAGCATCCCCGGATACGTCGACAACCGGAGATCCCGATACGCGCAGCTCTTCTCGTACAGCGTGCGCAGGAACCGCCCGTTGCCCAGTTCGTCGATCCACCCCTGGTCCACCACGTGCCCGGCGATGGAGCGCAGCTCGTCCAGCGCCTCCTCGTCCCAGATGTCGCCGTTCTCCGCCGCCAGCACCTCGCCGATGGAGGTGAGTTCGAGCGGGCGGTACGACGGGAAGTCGACGCGGGTCGTGAAGCGGGACGACAGTCCGGGGTTCGCGGCCAGCAGACGGTCCATGCCCTCCGGGTAGCCCGCCAGGATCACGACCAGGTGGTCCCGGTTGTCCTCGGCCCTCTTCAGCAGCACCTGGAGCGCCTCGTCGCCGTACGCGTCCCCCTTGCCGTAACCGGAGTTGGAGAGCGAGTACGCCTCGTCGACGAAGAGCACCCCGCCGAGGGCCGAGTCGATGAGTTCGTTGGCCTTCACGGCCGTCTGGCCGAGGTACTCCCCGACCAGATCCGCCCGCTGCGCCTCGACGAGATGGTCACCGCCGAGCAGTCCGAGGGCGTAGAAGACGCGGCCCAGGATGCGGGCCACCGTGGTCTTGCCGGTGCCGGAGGGGCCGGAGAAGACGAAGTGACGCTTGGGCGGCTGGACCGGCAGGCCCTGCCCGGTGCGCAGCCGGGCCATGTTCAACTGGGCGGAGAGCGCTTTGACCTGGCGCTTCACCGGTTCGAGTCCCACCATGCGCTCGAGCTCGGTGAGCGCCTCCTCCAGTAAGACGGGATCGGTGGGCCCGGCGGGCAGCGGCCCCACGGGCGGGCCGGACCTCTCGCGTCCGGCCGGATCGGTCATCGAGGGCAGGGGACCGGTCGGCGGCTCGGGATCGGAGAGCTTCAGCTCCCGACCCTCGATGCCGAACAGCGGATCCATCCCATCGGGCCCCTCCAGCATGTCCTGCCCGAACCCGGTGAGCGTGATCGCCGCGAGGTCGGCGGAGTCGTCGTACCCGTCGCCCTCGGCGATCGCGGCGAGCCGGGCCGAGGTGTCCATGAAGGCGGGGTCCACGCGGTGCACGGCCCGGTACAGGGGGAGGGCGGCGGCGGACCGGCCGGTGCCCTCGTGCGCCCGGGCCAGCCAGTACCGCAGTTCCTTGCGCTGGGGCTGTTCGCTGCGGCAGCGCATCAGGGCCGCCGAGAGCAGCGGTTCGGCCTGGCCGTACATTTCCAGACGGACCCGGGCCATGCCGCCGAACAGCCCGGCCTCGATGCCGAGCATGGCGTCGTCGATCAGCGGGTCGGTGTGCCGGACCAGCTGCTCCCAGTCCTTGACGAGATAGGCACGGCAGGCGTGCAGGAAACGGACCTGGTGGTCGGTGTCCACCGGGGGCAGGCCCGCGAGGGCCCGGTCCAGTTCGGGGACATGGCGGCCGTCCAGCCAGTGCGAGGCGTGCGCGAGGAGCAGGTCACGCGGGCTCTCCAGCACCGGTTGGACCCACCAGCCCAGCCAGTACCAGGAGTTGAGGGTGCGCCGGTGCCGGGCGCGCTGTTCGCCGAAACGCTCGCGGTGCCGGAACATCCGCAGCAGCGCGGTCGTCGTGTCGACGCGCAGCGCGTGCAGTCCGAGCCAGCCGTCGGCCATCCCGGGATCGATGCGCACCGCGGCCCGGAACTCCTCCTCGGCCTGCGGATAGGCGCCCATCGTGTAGGCGTCCACACCTCGCAGCCAGGCGAGGTCGGCCGGGGCCTCGGGGCCCTGCGTGCCGAAATCCATCACGTCCCCCACAAACCGTGCCCCCGTGGCTTCACCACCGGGCCGACGCCCGGTGGCCGCCTTCGTCAACCACTGTGCCGCGGACCGCAGTTGCGACGGTGCGCAGAGCAGTCGTCCGAAGGTCGCACCGAGGGCATCGTACCTGCGGTGGTGTCGCCCGCCGTAGGGTGCCGCACAGGCCGTTTGACGAGGTGGGAGCAGATGAGGCGCACCACGGATGGTTACCGAGGGTGAGCGAACGGCGCCTCACGGCGTCCGGAAATCCGTGTGAGGGCAGAACGAAGCCCCCGATCACGGGGGAACAACCGGGGGCTTCGCGACTGCGGGCGACCTCGAACGGCCGCACATTCAGAACGTAAGACCTGTACGGCCCCTCGGTCAAGCGGAGTTGGGCGACTCAGGCAAGTTCCTGGCGGAGGGTCCTTCACAGGTTCAACACATCGCCGATGGGTCGTCACCGTGTGTGATCCCGCGGTCCGGTCCAATGGTCCCCGCAGGCCCACTGGCGATCGTGTACCCCTTCTGACACTGCCGTACCAGTAGGTCGGCGAAGGGCCGGGAGGGGTCTTCGGCGAAATGCCGCTGTTCCGCCACGACCCATCCGTCCCAGAACTCCCGCAGCTCCGCCCCGTCCCGGGAGCGCCCGCGTGCCCAGGACTCCTCGCGGGACAGCTCCATCCACAGCAGCCGCGCCAGGTGCGGCCGCAGCGCGCGGCGGCCCGCGCCGACCCCCTCCAGAAGGATGACCGGCCCGGGCGGCAGGGCGCGGGGCGGCCCGAAGCGGCGGGCGTGCCAGTCGTAGACGGCGTAGTGCGCGGTCTCGCCGCGGCCGAGCGGGGTGATCACCTCACTCAGCAGCCGCCCGGTCCAGTCGAACAGTTCGTCGTGACTGGCGATGTCGTCGAGGCGCAGCACCGGCGCGCCGCCGAGGGCGTCGGCCAGATGTCCGGCGAACGTGGACTTACCGGAGCCGGCATGCCCGTCGACGCCGATCAGACGGACCGGACCACAGGACGGAGGCAGTCGAAGGAGCCGGGAGGCGAGGTCGTGGATGACGGTTCCTGGGGACGGGCGAAGGGACGGACGGGTGGCCGCGGCCAGTCTAGTGACGGCCCGCCCCCGGCGGCGGAAGCGCAGCTTCCCAGGTCATGCCAGTGGACGAGACCAATATTCGTGGGCGTGGCATGGGCCGAAGTGCTGGCAGGAGCATGCCGCCTCATCCATAGTTGGCGCACAACCGTGCATTGGACCCGCCCCGACTCGGACACCCTGGGGGTCTTCCCACCCATGAGCAGAGCCGAACAGCCGTCCCGCAGAACCGTTCTGGCCGTCGCGGTCGCCGCCGCGGTGGCCGGCAGCGCGGGCCCCGCGGCCGCCGCCGGCAGCGCGGCCGACGCGGCACCCGACGAGACCGCCGCCCGCCTGGTCGACAACCACGCCTGGACCACGTACAGCGACTGGCGCAGTGGCACCGCGAAGGGCACCCGTGTCGTCGCCGGCAGCCGCCCCGGCGTCGTGATGGGCGCCCCCGCGGGCACCACCGAGTACACCGACCCGCACACCGGGACCACCGCCACCTGGGAGTACGCGACCTGGACCTCCCCGGTCCACGAGCTCGCCGTGCCCTCGACCGAGGTGATCGCCTCCTGGAACGCCCGCACCCCGGCCGGCACCTGGATCCAGATCGAGCTCCAGGGGACGTACTCCGACGACACGGCGACCCCCTGGTACGTGATGGGGCGCTGGGCGGCCGGCGACGGTGACATCAAGCGCACCTCGGTCGACGACCAGACCGACGACAAGAGCACGATCTGGACGGACACCTTCGCCATCGACGACCCGTCGACGGGGCTGCGCCTGGCGTCGTACCGGCTGCGGCTGACCCTGTACCGCAAGCCCGGCACGAAGACCACGCCGACCGTCTGGCGGCTGGGCGCGATGGGCTCGGACGTCCCCGACCGCTTCACGGTCCCGGCCTCCGCACCCGGCCTCGCCCATGAGCTGATCGTCCCGCGCTACTCGCAGGAGATCCACGCGGGTCAGTACCCGGAGTACGACAACGGCGGCGAGGCCTGGTGCAGCCCCACCTCCTCGCAGATGATCATCGAGTACTGGGGCGGCCGGCTCACCGGGGAGCAACTGGCCTGGGTCGACCCGTCGTACACGGACCCGCAGGTCTGCCACGCGGCCCGGTACACCTACGACTACCAGTACGCGGGCTGCGGCAACTGGCCGTTCAACGCGGCCTACGCGGCCACCTTCAAGGACCTGCAGGGCGTGGTGACCCGGCTCGGCTCGCTCACCGACCTGGAGACGCTGATCGCGGCCGGTATCCCGGCCATAACGTCCCAGTCGTTCCTCAAGGAGGAGCTCACGGGGGCGGGTTACGGCACCTCCGGCCATCTGATGACCGTCATCGGCTTCACCGTCGAGGGCGATGTGATCGCCAACGACCCGGCCTCGCCCGGCGACACGGCGGTGCGGCGCGTCTACAAGCGGCGCGAGTGGGAGAACATCTGGCTGCGCACCAAGCGGTACAACGCCAGTGGCAAGGTCGTCTCCGGCACCGGAGGCGTCTGTTATCTGTACTTCCCCGCCCGTCCGACCGCGCGCCAGCGCAAGGCGCTCGCGGCGGTGGGTGTGCGCTGAGTCGACCCGGTACGGCCCCCGGTGTCTGCCGGGGGCCGTTCGCTGTGACCAAGGTCTCGGCCGCAAAAGCGACCGGGAGTGGCAAGGTGGACGAATCGGCGGGGGATTCCGGCCAGTACACCCGAGATCAGCGAGACGCCATGACCGCACACTCAGCCACAGCCGCCCGTGCCCGCACCGGTGGCCCCCAGGACGACGGTCCGAAGCTCCTCGAACATGTCGCGGGCTGGGCCCTCGTCGCGGTGATCGCGATGCTGGTCACGCAGCTCGGTCTGCTGTGACCTGATCCGTAGTTGACTGACATACTGCGGATGTCCCGCCGCCAGCCCGAGACCAGGGTCGAAACTTGAATATCAGTGATCAGCGTGAAGCCCGGCCGCGGGCGCGCGGCACCGAGCGCTCGGTGGCTCGCCGCGCCGAACTCATCACCATCGGGCGCAAGTTGTTCGCGGACACGTCCTACGACGCGCTCTCCATGGATGACATCGCCCGCCAGGCGCATGTCGCCAAGGGGCTGATCTACTACTACTTCCAGTCCAAGCGGGGCTACTACCTGGCGATCATCCAGGACTCCGTGGCCGACCTGGTCACCTACGCGGCGAGCGGCCTCGAAATGGGGCAGGTGGACCGCGTCCAGCGCACTCTGGACAGCTATCTGCGCTACGCCGAGCACAACCAGGCGGCCTACCGCACCATCGTCAGCGGCGGTGTCGGTTTCGACACCGAGGTACACGCCATCCGGGACGGGGTGCGCGACGCGATCGTCGCGACCATCGCCGACGGGGCGTACGGCCGTACCGACATCTCTCCGCTGGCCCGCATGGGCCTGCTCGCCTGGGTGTGCAGTGTCGAGGGTGCCACCCTCGACTGGATCGACGGCCCGCCCCAGCTCTCCCGCGACACCATGCGCGACCTCCTGGTGAAGACGCTCGGCGCCTCGATGCGTGCCATCGAGGAGATGGACCCGACCCACCCGGCTCCGGCACCGGCCCGCCGCGACGGCTGAGGCCGACCGTCCGCCATGACGGCTGACGGCCGACCGGTTGGGGCGGAGGCTCGTGGTCCCCCGCCCCAAGTCCCTCTAGGGTCCGGCTAGTTGATCGCCCTGATCAGCTCTCCGCCCGAGGTGTCCCCGCTCAGCTCCCAGAAGAACGTGCCGCCCAGGCCCTGCTGGTTCTTGTACGTCATCTTCGTCGCGATGGTCGCGGGGGTGTCGTAACTCCACCAGTTGTTCCCGCACTTGGCGTACGCCGTGCCGCCCACCGTTCCCGTCGCCGGGCACTTCGACTTCAGCACCTTGTAGTCGTCGATGCCCTGTTCGTAGGTGCCCGCCGCCGGGCCCGTCGCGGTGCCGCCCGGCGCCGACTGGGTCACGCCGGTCCACCCGCGGCCGTAGAAGCCGATCCCGAGCAGCAGCTTCGAGGCCGGGATGCCGAGCCCCTTGAGCTTGGCGATGGTGGCCGAGGTGTAGTAACCCGCCCTCGGGATGCCGGAGTAGGAGTTCAGCGGGGAGTGCGGGGCCGTCGGTCCTGACGCGTCCCAGGCGCCGAAGTAGTCGTACGTCATCGGGTTGTACCAGTTCACGTACTGTGCCGCGCCCGCGTAGTCCGCCGCGTCGATCTTGCCGCCGGCCGTGGCGTCCGCGGTGATCGCGGCGGTGACCAGCGAGCTGCTTCCGAACTTCGAACGCAGCGCCGACATGAGGTTCTTGAACGCCTCCTTGCCGCTGGTGTCACAGGTGTTGCCGCAGGCGTTCGGGTACTCCCAGTCGATGTCGATGCCGTCGAAGACGTCGGCCCACTTGGAGTTCTCGACCAGGTCGTAGCAGGACTGCGCGAACGCGGCCGGGTTGCGGGCGGCCTCGCCGAAGCCGCTCGACCAGGTCCAACCGCCGAACGACCAGAGGACCTTGAGGCCGGGGTGCTTCTTCTTCAGTTCGCGCAACTGGTTGAAGTTGCCCCGCAGCGGCTGGTCCCAGGTGTCGGCCACGCCGTCCACGGACTCGGCTGCGGTGTACGTCCGGTCGGTCGCCGCGTAGGCATCGCCCATCGCGCACTTGCCCCCGGTGACGTTGCCGAAGGCGTAGTTGATGTGGGTCAGCTTCGCCGCCGAGCCGGAGGTCTCGATGTTCTTGACGAAGTACTTCCGGTCGTAGGTGCCCCATTCGGTGAAGTAGCCGACGACCTTGGAGCCGGCGGCCTTCGGGCTCGCCTGGGGTGCGGCGGCGGTGGCGCTGCTCGCGCCCGCCAGCAGGCCCGCGCCGAGGACCGCGCAACACGCGGCGGAGATCAGCGCCCGGAAACGGGCGCGGTGGGGAAAGTGCATCGGTGTCTCCTCGTGGGGGAGAGGGGAACGCCAGCCGATCGGCATGGACGCGGCCGATTGGCATGAACGCGGAAAGCGTTGCCGGAACAGTAGGAGGACTAGACCACCGCGTCAATGGTTCGGACCAATCCCGAGTCGATTCCTCGCCGACTGTCGGCGCCCTGGGCTATCTTGAAGTGAGCGGTCGTTAACCAGTGACCGGGTGTCTCCGATCGGGCATACTCACAGGACGCAGCCGCTGGTCAGCAGCTTCCGTGACCCGGGAGACGCGAGCAGCGACCGGAGTCCAGTGAGACCGGCGGCGCCGCCCCACCCCACGGCGTGCGTCCGTCAGCGCCCTACAGGGAGGAGAGCGTCGCCATGCCCGACCGCGCCCCGCAGCCGGTGGACCGGCAACTGCCCACGGACGAGGCCCGGGATCTGATCTCGCTCGTCCGCGACATCGCGCAGCACGAGATCGCCCCGAACGCGGCCGAGGAGGAAGGCGCCGGGCACTTCCCGCGAGAGGTCTTCACCCTGCTCTCCCGGACCGGCCTGCTCGGTCTGCCCTACGCCTCCGAACACGGCGGCGCCGACCAGCCGTACGAGGTCTACCTCCAGGTCCTCGAGGAGCTCGCCGCCGCCCGCCTCACCGTCGGCCTCGGCGTCAGCGTGCACACCCTCTCCTCCTACGCGCTCGCCACCTACGGCACCAAGGAACAGCAGGTCGAGCACCTGCCCGCGATGCTGGGCGGCGGGCTGCTCGGCGCCTACTGCCTCTCCGAGCCCTCGTCCGGCTCGGACGCGGCCTCACTGCGCACCAGAGCGGTACGGGACGGCGACGACTGGGTGATCACCGGCACCAAGGCCTGGATCACGCACGGCGGCGTCGCCGACTTCTACACCGTCATGGCGCGCACCGGTGAGGAGGGGCCGCGCGGGATCACCGCATTCCTGGTGCCCGCCGACGCGGAGGGCGTGAGCGCCGCGGCGCCGGAGAAGAAGATGGGCATGAAGGGCTCGCCCACCGCCCAGGTCCACTTCGACGGTGTGCGGGTCCCGGACGGGCGGCGCATCGGCGACGCGGGGCAGGGCTTCGCGATCGCCCTGTCCGCGCTCGACTCGGGGCGGCTCGGCATCGCGGCCTGCGCGATCGGCGTGGCTCAGGCGGCCCTCGACGAGGCCGTGGGCTATGCCACCGGGCGGCTGCAGTTCGGGCGGCCGATCGCCGACTTCCAGGGGCTGCGCTTCATGCTCGCCGACATGGCGACCCAGATCGAGGCGGGCCGGGCGCTGTACCTCGCGGCGGCACGGCTGCGCGACGCCGGACGGCCCTTCGCAAAACAGGCGGCCATGGCCAAGCTGCACTGCACCGACACCGCGATGAAGGTCACCATCGACGCCGTCCAGGTCCTCGGCGGCTATGGCTACACCGCGGACTTCCCGGCGGAGCGGTACATGCGCGAGGCCAAGGTCCTGCAGATCGTCGAGGGCACCAACCAGATCCAGCGGATGGTCATCGCCCGTCACCTAGCGGGTCCGGAGACCCGCTGAACTGACCCGGTCTGACCTGCGGCGCCGCGAGCCGGACCCACTCCGGGTCGTGGCGTCCCGGAAGGGTCCGTCCGCGGTTCGCCCAGGTGCGCATCAGGTCACGGTAGATGGGCGGGTCCTGGGGTGGCGGCGGGGCCGGACGGAAGGCGGACGGAGCCGAGGGAGCCGACGGAGCTGACGGAGCCGACGGAGCCGATTCTGCGACCGGTGCATACGTACGGGTCATACCGGGGCAACGCGGAAGCCGGTGACCGGGTCACCGCTGAGCGCAATCGAGAGTGAGTTCGCGGACGTCCGGCCGGACATCTGGCCAGTCACAGCGGTCTGACATACCGTCAGCCAACTGCCGTCAGGGAGGTTGGCCATGACCGACGACCGCCCGGTACCGCTCGACGAGTACCCCGTGCACCAGGTGCCCCTGTCGATGAAGTACGTCGCGACGGGGGACCGCAACGCCTACGACCGCTGCATCTTCCACGTCCTCGACCACGACGGACGCGCCCTGCTGATCCTCGGGCTCGGTGTGTACCCCAACCTCGGGGTGATCGACGCCTACGCGACCCTGCGCCTCGGCGAGACCCTGCACGCGGTGCGCGCCTCGGACGCCCTGCGGGACGACTCGCGGACGAACCTGGCCGTCGGCCCGCTGCGCATCCTCGTCGAACGCCCCCTGCGTGACTTCGTGTTGAGCTGCGAGGCGGCCCCCGGCGACCCGGACGGGCTGTCGTTCGAGATCAACTGGAGTGCCGACTTCCCGGCGCTCTGGGAACCGCACCACCTCCAGCGGCGCGGCGGCCGGCTCACCCTGGAGGGACGGCGCTTCGCGCAGGCCGGTCACTGCGACGGCTGGATCAGGGTGGGCGGGCGCGAGCTGCGCGTGCGGGGCTGGACCGGGACCCGGGACCGCAGCTGGGGTGTGCGGCCGGTGCCGGGGGAGGAGGGCGGCCGGCTCGCGGAGGAACATCCGACCGCGGGCTTTCACTGGATCTGGTGCCCGGTCCGCTTCGAGGACCGCTTCCTCATGGTGATCGTCCAGGAGGACGCCGACGGCCACCGCTCGCTCAACGACGCGACTCTGGTCCGCCCGGGCCACCGCGACCGCCAACTCGGCTGGCCACAGGCCGAGATCACCTACCGCCCCGGCACCCGCCACCCGGAACGCGCCGTCGTCCACCTCGGTGACATCCGCAAGCCCATGGAGCTGGAGGTGGAGGTCCTCACCTCCTCACCGCTCGCGCTCGGCGCCGGCTACCCGCCTGCCGACGACTGGCAGCACGGCACCTGGCAGGGCCGCGACTGGACCGACCGCCGCACCTACGACCTCACCGAGCCGCACCCCCTGGCCGCGTTCGGCGTCACCGACCACGCGGCCCGCTTCCGGCTGGACGGCCGGATCGGCCACGGCATCTTCGAGCACGGATCATTCGGACGGCACGACCCGAGCGGCTTCACCGGCTTCGACTCGGTGGCTCCGTGAGGAGGACCCGGACACAAGGGAGTTGACGACGTGGCCACGGCACCCCGCCCCCGCACCACCACCCGCGACCCCGAGGAGCTCGCCCACCGCCTCACCGCCTGGCTCGGCACCCGTCTGCCCGGCGCCAAAGCCGTCGGCGTGACGGTCCCCGCCTCGAACGGCCTGTCCAGCGAAACCCTGCTCTTCGACATCGAACACCCCGGACCGCCCCTGCGCTCCTGCGCGTTGCGGCTCGCCGCGGATCCGTCGGCGTACACCGTCTTCCCGGTCTACGACATGGTCCGCCAGTACCGCACGATGGAAGTGGTGGGCCGCCTTTCGGACCTGCCCGTCCCGAAGGTGCAGTGGCTGGAGGAGGACCCGGGCCCGCTCGGGGCACCCTTCTTCGTCATGGAGCGCGTGCGGGGGCGTGTACCGCCGGACGTCATGCCCTACACCTACGAGGGCAACTGGCTGCACGCCGCGAGCGACACCGAGCGCGAACACCTCGAGACCGCCACGATCGGGCTGTTGGCGCACCTTCACGACCAAGTCCCGGTACAGGAAGCGGCGTTCCTGGAGCCGCCCGGCGAGGGCGACGCGCTGCGCCGCCATGTCACCGCCCAACGCGCCTACTACGACTGGGTGGTGGACGGACTCACTCGCTCACCCCTCATCGAGCAGGCCTTCGACCGGCTGGAGCAACTCTGGCCGGCCGACCCGGGCCCGCCCGTCCTCAACTGGGGCGACGCGCGCATCGGCAACGTGATCTACGACGGCTTCGACCCCGTAGCCGCCCTGGACTGGGAGATGGCGGCCCTGGCCCCGCGCGAGGTCGACCTCGGCTGGACCGTCTATCTGCACCGCTTCTTCCAGGACCTGACGGTGGCCTTCGGCCAGCGCGGTCTGCCCGACTTCCTGCGTCGGGACCGGGTGGAGGCCCGCTATGCCCGACTCACCGGCCACACACCGCGCGACATGGACTTCTACACGCTGTACGCCGCGCTGCGGCACGCGATCGTCATGCTGCGCATCGCTTATCGCCAGGTGTTCTTCGGCGAGGTGGCCCTCCCGGCGGACCCGGACACACTGATCCTGCACCACGGCAGCCTGCGAGCCATGGTGCAGGGCAGCTACTGGGACTGAGCGAGACGGCTCAGGCGGCCTGACCGCGTATCACCGGCACGCGCATGGGGCGCGAACCGGGGCCACCGACGTGGGAGAACGGCTGGGTCCGCCAGTCGAGCCCCTGAGGGAGCGTCAACAGCAGGGCGGTGTCCTGCTCCTGGGGCTCGGCCGACTCGTCCGCCGACCGGGCCTCGGAGGCCTTGCGGCCCGTACCGGCGCAGACCGTGAGGCCGAAGGGGTTCCACGGCGAGGCGCACAGCGCGTGCTCCGGCAGCACCTCCTCGTCCGCCAGCAGGGCGATGGGCTGCACGCAGTCCGGGCAGATCACCCGGTACATCTCGAAGGTGTCGTACGCGTCGAAGTCGTCGTCGAGAGCGTCGGGTTCGACGCCCTCCGGCTCGGACTCGACAACCGCCTGGAGGCGCTTGGGCGCGGTACGACCAGGACGCTGAAGACTCTGCATTGGGTTCTCCCCCTCGGACTGGGCCGTGACGGCGCTGCGGCCTCGACCACAGCAAGCACTTCCCGTCCCCTCATCGCGGTAATCACGAGAACATCACGGAGGTCGTTCGGTGTGTGTGGCCTTCGTCACATGCCGCTCGCAGATGCCCGTGGCGGTCGCTTTGTCCCCAGGCGGCTCACAGGCACCTCTCGGTCACATCACGAACCGGGCATGACCTGGGGCGCTGAGGTATCCGAGGAGATCAGGCGCACTGTAGGTTCTTGCGCCATGGAGGAGCTGGACCGACAAATCGTGCAGCTGCTCGTCAAGGACGGGCGGATGAGTTACACGGACCTGGGCAAGGCCACGGGCCTGTCCACCTCGGCCGTGCACCAGCGGGTGCGACGGCTGGAGCAGCGTGGTGTCATCCGCGGGTACGCCGCGGTGGTCGACCCCGAGGCGGTGGGTCTGCCCATGACCGCCTTCATCTCGGTGAAACCGTTCGACCCCAGCGCCCCCGACGACATCGCGGACCGCCTGGCCGGCGTCCCAGAGATCGAGGCGTGCCACAGCGTGGCGGGCGACGAGAACTACATCCTGAAGGTGCGTGTGGCGACCCCGCACGAACTGGAGGAGCTGCTGGCGAGGGTCCGGAGCCTGGCGGGGGTCTCGACGCGTACGACGGTGGTCCTGTCGACCCCGTACGAGGCGCGCCCGCCGCGCATCTGAACGAAGGGGGACGCGTCCACCCGCACTCCGACGGCGCGCGGCCCCCTGCGAAACTGTCCCCATGAGCGAACCGAACACCGTCCTCCTCCGCCGCGGCGAGGTCCACAGCCCCGCCGACCCGTTCGCAACAGCGATGGTCGTGGAGCGAGGGCAGGTCGCCTGGGTCGGTTCGGAAGGGGCCGCGGACGCCTTCGCGGACGGTGTCGACGAGATCGTCGACCTGGACGGCGCCCTGGTCACCCCCGCGTTCACCGACGCCCACGTCCACACCACCGCCACAGGCCTCGCCCTGACCGGCCTCGACCTCACCGGCGCCTCGTCCCTGGACGCGGCCCTGACGCTCGTACGGGACTTCGCGGCCGCCCGCCCGAACGACCGCGTCCTGCTCGGTCACGGCTGGGACGCCGCCCGCTGGCCCGGCGGACGCCCGCCCACGCGCGCGGAACTCGACGAGGCGACAGGTGGCCGCCCCCTGTATCTGAGCCGCATCGACGTCCACTCGGCGGTCGTGACGACGGCACTCCTCGACATGACGTCCCTGGGGCTCCTGGACGGCCCTCTCACAGCGGACGCCCACCACGCCGTGCGCGCCACGGCACTCGGCTCCGTCACGCCCGCCCAGCGCACCGAGGCGCAGCGCGCCGCCCTCGCCCACGCCGCCTCCCTCGGCATCGGCACGCTTCACGAATGCGCAGGCCCCGAGATCTCCTCCGAGGACGACTTCACCGGGCTGCTGCGGCTCGCGAGCCAGGAGCCGGGCCCGAGGGTGGTCGGCTACTGGGCCGAGCGGGCCGATGAAGGCGTTGCCAAGGCGCGGGAGCTCGGTGCGCTCGGCGCCGCCGGGGACCTCTTCGTCGACGGCGCCCTCGGTTCCCACACGGCGTGCCTGCACGAGCCGTACACCGACGCCGGCCACACCGGGATCGCCTACCTGGACGCCGCCGCCGTGGCCGACCATGTCACCGCCTGCACCGAGGCGGGCCTGCAGGCCGGCTTCCACGCGATCGGCGACGCGGCGGTGGACGCCGTGGTCGAGGGCGTCCGCGCCGCCGCGGAGAAGCTCGGCCTCGCCCGCGTCCGTGCCGCACGGCACCGTGTGGAGCACGTCGAGATGCTCACCCCCGAGGCCGTCGCCGCCTTCGCCGAACTCGGTCTGACCGCCTCCGTCCAGCCCGCCTTCGACGCCCTGTGGGGCGGCGAGGACGGCATGTACGCCCAGCGCCTGGGCCGGGAGCGGGCGAGCCGTCTGAACCCCTTCGCGGCCCTCCTGCGCGCCGGTGTCCCGCTCGCCTTCGGCTCCGACAGCCCCGTCACCCCGCTCGACCCGTGGGGCACGCTCCGCGCGGCCGCCTTCCACCGGACCCCGGAGCACCGCGTCTCCGTACGCGCCGCCTTCACCGCGCACACCCGCGGCGGCTGGCGGGCGATCGGCCGCGACGACGCGGGCGTCCTGGTGCCCGGCGCCCCCGCGGACTACGCCGTGTGGCGCACCGACGAACTGGTCGTGCAGGCCCCCGACGACCGGGTCGCCCGCTGGTCCACCGACCCCCGCTCCGGCACCCCCGGCCTGCCCGACCTGACACCGGGCCGTGACCTGCCCGTCTGCCTGCGGACCGTGGTCGGCGGACGGACGGTCTTCGTACGGCCGGGCGAGTGATCTCCGGGGGTGGCGGGGTGTGGATCGTCCTCCGCCGCGCTGTCGCGCGACCTGCGCATCCTCCGCTCTGACCAGGGCGTTGGCGACAGACTTGCAGGTCAAACGACTGTTGACAGCCGACGGCAGGTGGCCGGTAGGTTCGGCCGGGTCCACCACCGGACGCCCGACCGGGGAATCTGTGCCCAGTCGTCGCAGCGCCGCTGGGTCAGGGACGGTGTGCCGCACCGGAACACCGTCACTGGGAGCCAGGCCCAGCGCTCGCGCCACGACGAGGAGACGTTCCGTCCGGCCGGGGAGGTGTGACCCGGGTGGGGCCCGGGCGCTCAGTAGACAACGGCTTTCGGTCGACCCGCAGCCAGCGGGCCCCAGGTCGGCCCGAAGGGCGCCGGGCCCCCATCCGCAGCGAGGGCGGGATTCCGCCATGATGGCCGAAAAGACAAGTCTTACCCCACTCTTGGGAAAACGACACCAGCATACGAACGCCTTGTCACGTCATCGCAGGCCGTGCGCACTATGGTGGACGCCTGCGCAATGACTCGAAGGGGCAGCAGTGAACGACGGCGACGGGACCCGTATGGGCCAGGAGAGGCGGTTCGGCCCGCTCGGCACGGCGTTGGTGATCATTCCGACCTTCAACGAGGCGGAGAACATCAAGGCCATCGTCGGCCGGGTGCGCGAGGCCGTCCCGGAGGCCCACGTCCTCGTGGCCGACGACAACAGCCCCGACGGCACCGGCAAGCTCGCCGACGAACTGGCCGTCGGCGACGACCACGTCCACGTGCTGCACCGCAAGGGCAAGGAAGGCCTCGGCGCGGCCTATCTGGCGGGCTTCCACTGGGGCCTGGAGCACGGCTACGGCGTCCTGGTCGAGATGGACGCCGACGGCTCCCACCAGCCCGAGGAACTGCCCCGCCTGCTGACCGCCCTCAAGAACGCCGATCTGGTCCTCGGCTCCCGCTGGGTGCCCGGCGGCCGGGTCGTGAACTGGCCCAGGTCCCGCGAGTTCATCTCCCGCGGCGGCAGCCTCTACTCACGCGTGGCCCTCGACCTTCCGCTCCGTGACATCACCGGCGGCTACCGCGCCTTCCGCCGCGAGACCCTCGAAGGCCTCGGCCTCGACGACGTCGCCTCCCAGGGCTACTGCTTCCAGGTCGACCTAGCCCGCCGCGCCGTCAAGGCCGGCTACCACGTCGTCGAGGTGCCGATCACCTTCGTGGAGCGCGAACTCGGCGACTCCAAGATGAGTCGCGACATCCTCGTGGAGGCCCTGTGGCGGGTCACCACCTGGGGTGTGGGGGAGCGGGTCGGCAGGATCACGGCGCGGGGAAAGCGCGCACAGCCGTAGTCCTACGGCCTCACAGCCGCGGCTGATCGTCCCCTTATCCCGTGCTGAGCCGCACCCAGGCACACTGGACGTATGACGACAGGCGCTCCGACCCCCACGTACCCCGTCCGGCCCCGCCGTTCCCGTGTGCGCACCTTCCTGCCGCTGGGCCTCGCCGCCTGGCTGGTGCTGGAGATCTGGCTGCTGACCGTGGTCGCGGGCGCGACGAGCGGATTCGTGGTGTTCCTCCTGCTGGTCGCGGGCTTCGTGCTCGGTTCGGTGGTCATCAAGCGGGCCGGCCGCCGCGCCTTCCAGAACCTGAACGAGGCGCTCCAGCGGGGCGGAGCCCCCTCGAGTTCCGGCAGCAGTGGCAACGGCCTGATGATGCTGGGCGGCCTGCTCCTGATGATCCCCGGCCTGATCTCCGACGCCGTGGGCCTGCTCCTGCTGATCCCGCCGGTCCAGAAGGCCATCGGCCGGTACGCCGAGCGCACCTTCGACCGCAAGCTCCGCGAGGCCGCTCCGGGCACCCTGGGCGATGCCTTCCAGCAGGCCCGTATGCAGCGCCCCGACGGCAAGGTGGTCCAGGGCGAGGTCATCGTCCGGGAGGAGCCGGGCGACGACACCCCGCAGGGGCCACGGCCGCCGCTCACCCGCTGAGGCGGCGCGGGCAGCCGCGGGGCGGGCGCTACAGCCGCAGGCCGCCGTGGACAGCACAAACCGCGGGCGCGGTACGTGAGATCACGTACCGCGCCCGCGGTTACTTGTATGCGCTGTGTTCCCGCTCAGGCCGACTTGCGGCTGTCCCGGGGATGAACAGCGATGTTCATCGCGCCGGAACGCAGAACCGCCAGACGCTCCTCAAGGACCTCTTCGAGTTCCTCTCGGGTGCGTCGCTCCATCAGCATGTCCCAATGCGTACGCGCGGGCTTGGCCTTCTTTTCCTCAGGGCCGTCGCCGTCCACGAGGAGTGCCTGCGCCCCGCAGACCTTGCACTCCCACTCCGGCGGGATCTCCGCCTCGACCGAGAAGGGCATCTCAAAGCGATGTCCCTTCTCGCATGCGTACTCCACGGCCTGGCGCGGGGCCAGGTCGATGCCGCGGTCCGTCTCGTAGCTGGTCACCACGAGGCGCGTGCCGCGAAGAGCTCGCTCACTCATGAATCGTGCCTCCCGGGCTTGTCGCCCACAGGACAGGTGTCGCTGTCGTCGTCATACCGGTCAACGTCCGGTCGGCGGTAAAGATTCCCGTTCCGGGTCCCGTCCCGGGCAATGCATCGCCGTCGTAGCCGCCCCTTGTTGTACCCACCAGCGCCCGGTTTGTCACATCTGCTAGCAGATGTCACCCAGCGTTTCGGCATCTTTGACGCGCAGTAACGGTACGCCTGGCAGGCCAAACGCGTACACTACAGCGCTTTGGTGTTGAACGCTAAATCCTTTCGGGTACCGGGTTGCCCGCGTCGCTGATCGCCCGCCGCACCGGGACCCGCGCGAGCAGGGCGAATCCGATGACGAAGAAGGCCACCAGCGAGATGATCGCGTCCCGATAACTTCCCGTTACCTGGTAAGTGATCCCGAACAGGAGCGGGCCCAGCCAGCTCATGCCGCGGTCGCTCATCTCGTACGCCGAGAAGTATTCGGCCTCCTTGCCCGGCGGGACGAGATGCGAGAACAGGGAGCGGGACAGGGCCTGGCTGCCGCCGAGGACGAGTCCGATGCCGGAAGCCAGTACGAAGAACCACACGGGTGCGCCGGCGGGCAGGAAGTATCCCGCGCCCAGGATCACCGCCCAGGCGACCAGGGATCCGAGAATCGTGCGCTTGGCCCCGTAGGTCCGGGCGAGCCGGCCGAGCGCCAGCGCCCCCGCCACCGCGAGCACCTGGACCAGGAGCACGGCCGCGATGAGCGTCGACTGACCGAGCCCCAGCTCTTCCGAGCCGTAGACCGACGCCTGGGAGATCACCGTCTGGATGCCGTCGTTGTAGACGAGGTACGCGAGCAGGAAGGCGAGGGTGAGCGGGTGGCGGCGCATGCCGCGGACGGTGGCCGCGAGCTGCCGGAAGCCGGGTGCCGTCGCTTCCGCCGGTCCTTCTTCGAGGGAGCGGCGATCCCGCAGCCGGCGTAGCGGAATCAACGCGAAGGCGCCCCACCACAGCCCGGCCGAGGCCAGACAGATGCGGACCGCGGCGCCCTCGGAGAGGCCGAAGGAGTCGTGGCCCGTGTAGAGAACGAGGTTCGCGACCAGGACCAGGGCGCCCGCCGCGTAGCCGAAGGCCCAGCCCTTGGAGGAGACGGCGTCGCGTTCCTCCGGCGGGGCGATCTGAGGGAGGTAGGAGTTGTAGAGCATGGCGCCGACGGCGGCCGCGGCGTTCGCGACGACCAGCAGGACCCCGCCGAGGAGATACCGGTCGCCGCCCAGGAAGAACATGCCGGTCGTCGCGGCGGCCCCGGTGTAGGTGGCGGCCGCCAGGAGGGGCTTCTTACGGCCGCCGCGGTCGGCGGCAGCCCCCACCAGGGGCATCACCAGCACGGCCACGATCACCGACAGGGACACCGAGTAGGCGAAGAAGGAGCCTGCCCGCACCGGGATGCCCAGGGGGTGGACGTATCCCTCCGCGTCCGCCGCGTGCTTGGCGACCGACGTCAGATAAGGGCCCAGGAACACGGTCAGCACACTCGTCGAGTAGACGGAGCACGCCCAGTCGTAGAAGTACCAGCCGCGTTGCTCACGCCGCCGTTCGGCGGTCTCGTCCGCCGAGCCCGCCCGCACGGTGTCGGTGCCCACCCGTGCCCTCGCTTCCCCGTGAAGGTGCCGTGCGCGGCCCGGGGACGGGACGGGTCAGACCCAGGCGCCCCGCTCCTCCATGACCTTGCGCAGTGTGTCGATGTGATCGGTCATGATGCCATCGACGCCCAGGTCCAGAAGCCGGTGCATGCGATCGGGTTCGTTGATGGTCCACACGTGCACCTGCAGCCCGCGCGCGTGGGCTGCGCGCACGAAGCGGTGGTCGACCACCTGGATGCCGGACTGGGACTCCGGCACCTGGGCGGCGACGGCCGAGCGGCGCAGCGCCGCCGGGACTCCCCACGAGCGCAGCCGCAGGTTCAGCACACCCCGGGTGCCGTACGACGTCGCCAGGCGCGGTCCGGCCAGCCGCTGGGCGCGCATCACCCGCGCCTCGGAGAACGAGCCGGCGCAGACGCGGTCCCAGGCGCCGGTGCGCTCGACGAGGTCCAGGAACGGCTGGAGCGCGGGCCCGGCCTTGATGTCGACGTTCCAGCGGGCCTCGGGGAAGGTCTCCAGGAGCTCCTCGAACAGCGGCACCGGTTCCTTGCCCGCCACGCGCGCGTGCCGTACGTCCGCCCAGGGCAGGTCGGCTATCCGGCCCGCCCCGTCGGTCACCCGGTCCAGGGTCGCGTCGTGGAAGGCGACCAGCTTGCCGTCCGCGGTGGCGTGGACGTCGGTCTCCAGATACCGGTAGCCCGCCTCGACCGCCCGCCGGAACTGGAAGGCGGTGTTCTCCAGGCCGTCCGCCGCCCCGCCTCGGTGGGCGAAGGGAATGGGGCCGGGATGGTCGAGGTAGGGGTGGCGTATCCGCGAGGTCACGGACGCAGTATCGCTCCCCGCGGTTGCCCGGTGGCAACGACCGTGCTGCCGTCGGATGCCGGGGGGACGGCGAACACCCGCAGGAAGAGCTGGGCGAGCGGGCCGATGGACACCGCGTAGAGGACGGTTCCGATGCCGATGGTGCCGCCGAGGACGAATCCCGTGATCACGACGGCCACTTCGACCGCGGTCCGCATCAGCCGGATCGAGCGTCCCGTCCGCCGGTGCAGCCCGGTCATGAGACCGTCCCTGGGGCCAGGACCGAAGTGGGCGGCGATGTAGAGGCCGGTGGCCACGCCGTTGAGGACGATGCCGGCCAGCAGCAGGGGGATCCGTACGGCGAGACCGTGCATCTCGGGGACCACGGCGAGGGTGGCGTCCATGGCGATGCCGACCACGAAGACGTTGGAGACCGTGCCGAGGCCCGGCCGCTGACGCAACGGGATCCACAGGAGCAGTACCGCCGCGCCCACGATGATCGACACGACACCGATGGACAGGCCCGTCAGCTCGGCGAGGCCCTGGTGCAGCACGCCCCAGGGCTCCAGGCCCAGGCCCGCCTCGACGAGCAGCGCCGAGCTTGCCCCGTAGAGGGCGAGTCCGACGTACAGCTGGATCAACCGTCTTCCGAGACGGCTCTGCGTGGACAAGGCGGGTCCCCCTGTGGTGGTAGTGGCCTGACACATGACACCCTGTGGCTTGGGATGACACGCCATCCATGGCCAATTCGGGGAAGGTGGACTGATTTCAGTGGCGCAGTGGACCTCGGCGGTGGGTGCGGCGCAGCTCGCCCGGCTGCTCAACTCCCAGCAGGACCGTCCGGCGGGCGCCGGCACGCGCCGCCCGCCGGCCTACCGCGCGCTCGCCGACGGTGTCCGCCTGCTGGTCCTGGAGGGCCGGGTTCCGGTGGCCGCCCGGCTGCCCGCGGAACGCGAGCTGGCCCTCTCCCTGTCCGTCAGCCGTACGACCGTGGCGGCGGCCTACGAGGCGCTGCGGGCCGAGGGTTTCCTGGAGTCCCGGCGTGGTGCGGGTAGTTGGACGGCGGTCCCGGCCGGCAATCCGCTCCCGGCACGCGGTCTCGAACCCCTTCCGCCGGAGGCACTCGGCTCGATGATCGACCTGGGCTGCGCGGCCCTGCCCGCGCCGGAGCCGTGGCTGACGCGGGCGGTGCAGGGGGCCCTGGAGGAACTGCCGCCGTACGCCCACACGCACGGCGACTACCCGGCCGGTCTTCCGGCCCTGCGGACGATGATCGCCGAGCGGTACACCGCGCGCGGAATACCGACGATGCCCGAGCAGATCATGGTCACCACCGGGGCGATGGGCGCGATCGACGCGATCTGTCATCTGTTCGGGGGCCGGGGCGAGCGCATCGCGGTGGAGTCCCCGTCCTACGCCAACATCCTTCAGCTGATGCGGGAGGCGGGCGCCCGGCTCGTGCCCGTCGCGATGGCGGAGGGGCTGACCGGCTGGGACGTGGACCGCTGGCGGCAGGTGCTGCGGGACGCGGCGCCGCGGATCGCCTACGTCGTTGCCGACTTCCACAATCCGACCGGTGCGCTTGCCGACGAGGACCAGCGGCGGCGGCTGGTGGAGGCGGCGAGGTCCGCCGGGACCGTGCTGGTGGCCGACGAGACGATGACCGAGCTGTGGCTGGACGAGGACGTCTCGATGCCGCGGCAGGTGTGCGCGTTCGACCCGGCCGGCTCGACCGTGGTCACCGTCGGCTCCGCCAGCAAGGCGTTCTGGGCGGGGATGCGGATCGGGTGGGTGCGGGCGGCGCCGGACGTGATCCGCAGCCTGGTCGCCGCGCGAGCCTATGCCGACCTGGGTACGCCCGTGCTGGAGCAACTGGCCGTGAACTGGCTGTTCAGCACCGGAGGGTGGGAGCAGGCCGTGGAACTGCGGCGTCAACAGGCCCGGGAGAACCGGGACGCGCTGGTGGCGGCGCTGCGCAAGGAGCTGCCGTCGTGGGAGTTCGAGGTGCCGCAGGGTGGCCTGACGCTGTGGGTGCGGGCCGGGGGGCTGTCCGGCTCGCGACTGGCGGAAGTGGGCGAGCGAGTGGGTGTACGCGTGCCGTCGGGACCGCGGTTCGGGGTCGACGGCGCCTTCGAGGGCTATGTGCGACTGCCGTTCACCGTCGGGGGAGCGGTGGCCGACGAGGCCGCGGCGCGGCTGGCCGCGGCGGCGCGGGTGGTGGAGAGCGGCGGGTCCGGGGGCGGGGAGGCGCCGCGTACGTTCGTCGCGTGAGCGGAGCGGGCGGCTGTCGGAGTGGCCGCAGCCTCGGCACTGTGCGACTGACGGCAACTGCAGCTCCTCAGGGGCGCGGGGAACTGCGCGATCAGCCCCCACGCACCCGCAGCCGCCCGACAACTGCTGGGGTCACGGTGCTTCCGCGGCCACCACTTCCGGCTCCGCTTTCGAGAGGACCGGCACTGCTTCCGAGGGGGCCGCTTCCGGCTCGGCTTCCGGCTCCGCTTCCGCGGGGACCGTCTCCCCGTCGGCCGGAGTCGTCCGCGCCGGCAACAGCGCCAGCACCGCCTGCCGGTCCGCCTCGCTCGTCGCCTCGTCGTACGGGTCCGGGGTCGCCGGCACCTGGAGACGATGGACCGGCCCCGTTCCCAGCCGGGCGTACCCGCGGCCGGGCGGGACCTGCGCCGCCGGGGTCGTGTGCGGGAGCGCCCCCAGGACCGTCTCCAGCTGGTCCGGCGTCGCCGGGCCCAGCACGACACGCGCGCGCGTGTGCTGGCGTACCGGATCGCTCAACGCCTCCGCGCTGTCGAACTGGTCGGCCACCACCACCGTGACATTCGCCGCACGACCGTGCCGAAGGGGGACCTGGAGCAGGGACTGCGGATCCTTGCGGCCGTCCGCGGCGGCCAGGTGGGTGAAGGCGCTCGGGCGGTCGAGGAGGATCCACAGCGGGCGCTTGGTGTCCTCCGGCGAGGACCGGCCCGCCTGACGGGCCCGGTTGGTCTCGATGAGACGGCGCTCCGTCTCGGTCGCCGCCCATTCCAGGCTCGCCAGTGCTCCCGCCAGCCCGCACTCGACCGCGAGGACCCCGTCCCGCCCGGTCAGGCACGCGTACTCGTCGGTGCCGCTGCCCTCGACGATGACGACATCGCCGTACTGAAGGGCCTGGAGCGCGATCGAGCGCAGCAGGGTCGAGGTGCCGCTGCCCGGCTGGCCCATGACCAGCAGGTGCGGCTCGGTGGAGCGGATGCCGGTGCGCCAGACGACCGGCGGGACGTCGCGCTGTCCGTCGCCGAAGCCCAGCGGCAGGGTGCGCTGGACCTGCGTGGGATCGGTGAAGCCGAGGAGCGTCTCGCCAGGGGCGGTGACGAAACGCTGGGCGGCGATGTCGGTGGGCAGCGGGGCGAGGACGGTGACCGTCAGCTGGTTGCCCTCCTCGTCCCAGGTGAAGTGGTACTCGCGGCCGCGGCCCGATTTGGCGTGCAGCAGCTGCTCGACGCGGGCCCGGGCCTCGGCATCGCCGTCGGCGAAGTACGCCGGGTAGCGGATCTGCAGGTGGGTGATGCGACCGGTGCCGTCGAAGTCGTACGCGGGGAAGGCCTTCTCCCACTCGCCGCCGTGCGCGTACAGCGGGGCTGGATCCTCGGCCGCCCAGAAGTAGGGGACGAGCGCTTCGTACAGCGACTGCAGGCGCTGTGTCTGCGACTCGTCGGGTCCTTCCGGCTTCGACGGCCCGCGGTCCCGGCCCTGCCAGGCCGCCGCCGCCATCAGGCTGATGACGGCGAGCAGCGGACCGTACGGAACGAGCGCCACGACCAGGACCACCGAGGCCACCAGGAAAAGCAGCGGGCCGCGCCTGTCCTTGGGGGCCTCGACCCACTTGCGCCGCCCGGCCGAGGCCAGCCGGCGCAGACCGCGTGTCATCGTGATCAGCGGGTGGAGGACGTCGGTGGCGCTGTCGGCCGCCGTCCGGGCCAGCTCCCGGCTCCGGGCGATCTGCGCGCTGCCTGTGCTCAGGATGCGGGGGAGGGGGCGGCGGGCCACTGCTGTCTCCTGGAGGTGCGTACGGACGGGAGGGGCGGCGTCAGAACTTGATGCCGCCGAGGAGGCTCGCCAGGCTCTCGCCGCCGGCCTTGATGCTCGGGGCGATGGCGGTGCTGGCCAGGTAGAAGCCGAACAACGCCGAGATCAGGGCGTGCGAGGCCTTGAGCCCGTCCTTGCGGAAGAAGATGAAGACGACGATGCCGAGCAGTACGACGCCGGAGATGGAGAGGATCATTTGGTGCTCCTGGTTCGTGGGGACAGTCACCATGAGTACTTCCAGGATCACAGCATGTATCCATACGACAAAAGGTGCAAATGGTTGAATTTCCGGGGTTTTCACTTGGTTGGCAGAGTCGGGGTGATCCTTACGTCCGGCACTTCGGGTCATCTCCCGCGCGAGCCAGTACGCTGGCGATTCACCTGAACGGTTGTATGAGAGGCGGACCGGCCGATGACTGAAGCCCCCGACCCCGAGGTCGTGGAGCTGGCGACCAAGATCTTCGATCTGGCCCGGCAGGGACAGACCGAGGCGCTCGTGGCGTACGTCGACGCGGGTGTTCCGGCAGGCCTCACCAACGACCGCGGGGACTCACTCGTGATGCTCGCCGCCTACCACGGTCACGCTAACGCGGTACGTGCGCTCGTCGCCCGTGGGGCGGCGGCCGGCGGCGTCAACGACCGAGGGCAGACGCCCCTCGCCGGGGCTGTCTTCAAGGGCTCCACGGACGTCATCAAGGCTCTGCTGGAGGGCGGCGCCGACCCGGCCGAGGGCACCCCCTCGGCCCTCGACACGGCCCGGATGTTCGGCAGGGCGGAACTGCTCGAATTGTTCGCCGCACACTGATACGTATGTTCTGACCAGCGAAAACACAGATAACGGGGGAGGCGGTACAGGGCCGCCGAAATTTCGGTCGCGGCAGACTCAAGTGCCGAGTCATCATGACGTCGTGGTTCACGGACGTGATGGCAGGGCAGGTGATGCCGCACCGCGCGGACCGTGATGCGGTCCGCATGGGCCACCGACGAGAGGCAGAGGAAGATGGCTTACAGCAAGCAGGAAACGGCGGGCGCCCCGACGTGTTGTCACGCGGCCAGGTAATGCAGGTCCCCGGTTGCGTCGACGCTTGATGTGAGGCTGTTTCCCATGTTCGATCCGGTCATAGCGCCCAGCGGTACGCTGCTCGGCCTGCTCCAGCGGGGCCGCGGCGACGGCACACTGCACGCGCTCACCGCCCCGCGCGCCGAGGCGCTCGCGGCCCTGAACCACTGCGTGCTGCGCGATCCCCGCCACGACTGGCAGGTGGAGAACCGCTCGCTGTACTACGCCCGTCTCTTCCTCGACCTCAATGGCGAGCTGGACGAGATCGAGGCGCACCTCTTCGAGGTGGACGACGTCTTCGACACCGAGGAGTCGCGCACGGGCCTCGCCCTCGCCGTCCTCGGCCACCTCGCCTCCTACGGCAGGCGCGACGCGCTCGAACTGCTGCGCAGGTACGCCGCCTCGGGCTCCAACTGGGCCTGGGCGCTGGACGAACTGGCGCTGCGGGACGACGACGCCGGTCTGCGTGCCCTCGCCGCGCCCGTGCTCGCGCGCTTCGCCACCGATCCGGAGGGCGAGGCCGAGCTGGCCGCCGTCGTCCGCGACGCCTTCGAACCGAGGCCGTGGCGGCTGTGGGCCGACGATCCCCGTGAATCCGTCTCCACGCGTGTGCGTGCCGCTCAGGAGGCCGGCTGTTTCGACCGCTGGCAACGCCAGATGCGACCCGCCGGGCCGCGCCCCGGGTGGAGCGTGCAGGCCGTCTTCGAGTGGGCCCAGCAGGGCGTCGAGCGGGGCGCCGCGCTGCATGTGCCGGCCGCCCGCTGTCTGTCCGCCGTCGCGGGCCCCGAGGACGGGCCCGAGATCCTCGCGGCAGCCAAGGACGGCACCGACGGGGCCCGGGCCACCGCTCTGCGCTATCTCGCCGACAGCAACGACCCCGACGCCTTCGACCTGATCGAGCTGGCCGTCGTCACCGGCTCACCGGTCGTCGTGGAGGCCGCCCTCGACTCGTTCGAACGCATGCGCAGTATCGCCGCCGTCGACCGCGCGCGTGGCTGGGCCCGACGGCCCGATCCGCTGGGCGCCGCCGCCGGCCGCATGCTCGCCTGTCTGGGCGGCGCCCAGGACCGGGACCTGGTGCTCGCGGCCCTGAGGGAGGCCGTACGGGGTGAGGGCCCCGACGCCCCGACCCTGTGGACCCTCGTGGACGGCACCGGACGCCTCGGCATCGTCTGCGCCGCGCCCGTGCTGCGCCACATCTACCGGGAGACGGCCTCCTCCCATCTCCGAGGCCGCGCCGCCCGCGCGCTCGCCGCCACTGACCCCTCCTTCGCCACCGGCTTCGCCGTCGAATGCCTCTGGGACTGCGAGGAGACCACTCGCGAGATCGCCGCCCGGCACGCCGAGACCGGAGACGCCCGGGTCGTCGAGCGACTGCGCCGGCTGGCCGCCGATCCGGCCGAGGAGGCCGAGGTCCAGACGGCCGTCCGCAGCCGTATCGGACCGGACACCGCGGCCATGTGAAACCACCCCCGGGTGTGGACCTACGGGCCCTGTCACACCCGCCCGGTGAACTCGGGGTGACCCGCGGGTCAGGTCGGCATGGACACGGCCTGACCTGCTCGGGTGCGGAGCGCAACGCTCACGGGACGTTCATCGCTCGCAAAGATCCACGTTGACGCGGCCACGTCCAGCGCGGCGAGAACACCCGTATGCGTGTCGTCATAGTGACCGAATCCTTTCCCCCCGATGTGAACGGCGTGGCCCACTGCGCGCTCCAGACCGCCCGGCACCTCGTAGATCGCGGTCACCTTCCGCTCGTCGTCGCGCCGGCCACCGCGTCCGGCCCCGGTTCCGGCGTGGACGCCCTCGCGCCGTGCCCCGTCGTCCGTGTCCCCTCCCTCCCCCTCCCGGGCTACCCCCAGGTCCGCGTCGCCCTCCCCAGCAGGCGTGTGGCCGCGGCGATCGTCGAGCACCGTGCCGACGTCGTCCACCTGGCCAGTCCCTTCGTCCTCGGCGTCCGCGGCATGGCCGCCGCCGCCCGGCTCGGCATCCCCGCCGTGGCCGTCTACCAGACCGACCTCGCCGGATACGCCCGCACCTACGTGCACGCGGGAGAAGCCGCCGCCTGGCGCCGTATCCGCTCCGTCCACGCCGCCGCCGACCTCACCCTCGCCCCGTCCAGCGCGTCCCTGCACGACCTCGAAACGCACGGCGTGCCCCGGGTCAAGCTGTGGCCGCGAGGCGTGGACACCGTCCGCTTCCGCCCCGACCTGCGCGACGAGGCGCTGCGTCGGCAACTCGCCCCGAACGGCGAGATGATCGTCGGCTACGTCGGGCGGCTGGCGCCCGAGAAGCACATCGAGCTGCTGGCCGACGCGTGCCGCCTGGAGGGCGTCAAGGTCGTCGTGGTCGGCGACGGGCCGAGCCTGCCGAACCTGGAGCAGGCCCTGCCCGGCGCGGTCTTCCTGGGCCGCCGCATGGGCGACGAACTGGCCCGGATCTTCGCCTCCTTCGACGTCTTCGCGCACACCGGCCCCTTCGAGACCTTCTGCCAGACCGTGCAGGAGGCCATGGCGAGCGGTGTGCCCGTCGTCGCGCCCGCCGCCGGCGGTCCGCTGGACCTGGTCGCCCACGGGCGCACCGGGTTCCTCGTCCCGCCGCGCGACCCGGCCGCCGTACGGGACGCGGTGTGGTCCCTGGCCGCCGACCCCGAGATGCGCGCCTCGTTCGGACTCACCGCGCGGGCCATGGTCGAGGGACGCACCTGGGCGGCCGTCGGCGACCAGCTGATCGGCCACTACGCCGCCGTGCTCACCGGCCGGAAGACGGCGGTGGCGGCATGAGCGGACAGTCGCTGCGGATCGTCCGCCTCGCCAACTTCGTCGCTCCCGCCTCGGGCGGCCTGCGCACCGCCCTGCGCGAGCTGGGCAAGGGCTACCAGGCGGCCGGACACGAGTCGGTGCTCATCGTGCCGGGCGAGCGCGCGAGCGACCGCCTGACCGAGCAGGGACGGATCATCACCCTGCCGGGGCCGCTGCTTCCGGGCACCGGCGGTTACCGCGTCCTCGCCGACAAGCGGCGCGTGGCCCGGCTCCTGGAGGAGCTCGCCCCCGACCGCCTGGAGGTCTGCGACCGTACGACCCTCAGGTGGACCGGCAAATGGGCCCGGCGCGCGCGGGTCCCCGCCGTGATGGTCTCCCACGAGACCGCCGACGGCGTGCTCCGCACCTGGGGCCTGTCGGAGGGGGTGGCCCGGCGTGCCGCCGACGCCCTCAACGTCCGTACGGCACACACGTACGCGCGCGTGGTGTGCACCACGGAATTCGCCGAGCGGGAGTTCGTGCGGATCGGCGCGCGCAATGTCGTACGGGCCCCCCTGGGCGTCGATCTGGTCGAGCGGCGCCCGGCGCTGCACGACGCGGGACTGCGGGCCCGGTACGCGCGCGAGGCCGAGACGCTCCTCGTGACCTGCACCCGGCTGTCCGTGGAGAAGCGGCCCGGCACCGCGCTGGACGCCGTGGAGGCGCTCGTACGGCGCGGTCGGCGGGCGGTGCTCGTGGTGGCCGGGGACGGGCCGCTGCGGCCGCGCCTGGAGCAGCGGGCCCGGGAGCGCGGCCTGCCGGTCACCTTCCTCGGGCACGTCTCCGACCACGGGCTGCTCGGGGCGCTCCAGGCCTCCGCCGACGTGTGCCTGGCCCCCGGTCCGGCCGAGACCTTCGGACTCGCCGCGCTGGAGGCCATGGCGTGCGGTACGCCGGTGGTGGTGAGCGCCTCCTCCGCGCTGCCGGAGGTCATCGGATCCGCCGGAGCCGTCGCCGCCGACCGCGGGGAGGCCTTCGCGGACGCCGTGGACATGCTGCTCGAACGTCCCGAGGCCGAACGCCGCGGGATCGCACGAGCGCGTGCGGAGTGCTTCGGCTGGGACACGGCGGTGCGGGCGTTCCTCGCCGCGCACGACGCCGAGGTCTTCCTGCGGCGTTCCGTGCCCGGAGGCGTGGCATGAGCGGGGGCGCGTCATGAGAGGCCCGCGCTTCGTCGCCCTCGGTGACTCGCTCACCGAGGGCGTGGGGGACCCGGTGGGCGACGGGTGGCGCGGCTGGGCCGCCCTGCTCGCCGACGGGCTCTCCCAGGCGGACGTGGACTTCACCAACCTCGCGGTGAGCGGAGCGCAGACCCGGGACGTGCTGGAACGGCAACTGCCCGCGGGGCTCGCGCTGCGGCCGGACATCGTGTCCGTGGTCGTCGGCGTCAACGACACGCTGCGCTGCACCTTCGACATCCACGCGGTGGCCGCCCGGCTGGACACGATCTACGCGGCATTTCGCGACCAGGGAGCGGTGCTGCTCACGGCATGTCTGCCGGACCCGGGCACGATGCTCGGTCTGCCCGGGACGCTGGCGCGGCCGCTGGCTCGGCGGCAGCGGGCGGTGAACGCCGTCGTGCACGCCCTGTCCGAGCGGTACGGAGCCCTGCATCTGCACGCCGCTGAGGGGGCCTGGACCACCGAGCGTGCGATGTGGAGTGCGGACCGGTTGCACCCCAGCGAGCGAGGGCACCGGCAACTGGCCGTGCGGTTCCATGAGTTGCTGGTGGAGCGGGCGGTCGCCTCCGGAGCGGCGCCCTCGGCCGAGCCGGAGTCCGCCGTGCCCACCAGGTCGGCGAGTCTGTGGTGGCTGGCCACGGCGGGGACCGGGTGGGTGGTGCGGCGGTGCACGGATCTGCTGCCGCAGTTGATGACGCTGGCCGTGGACGAGATGCGGCACCGCGCGCGGGGGACGAGCGGGCGGCTCGACCTGCGGGCCGCGCACGCGGTGTCCATGGCGTTGGCCGCGTTGTCGGTGGCGTCGGGGGAGCAGCAGGTGGAGGCGGCTTGAGCGATCTGGCGGGTACAGGCGCGTCGTGGCCGGCCGCGCAGTTCTCCGCGCACCTCAGGGGCCGTACTAGCGCCTGCGTACCTCTATGAAGCGCACCGGAGTCCCCGGTACCGCCTGGGCCGCCGCCGGGAGGTCTGTCTCGCGGACCACTCCGATCACCGGGTAGCCGCCGGTGGTCGGGTGGTCGGCCAGGAAGACCACCGGTCTGCCGTCGGGTGGGACCTGGACAGCGCCCAGGACCATGCCCTCGCTGGGGAGTTCGCCCTTGAGCCGCCTCTCCAGGGCGGGCCCCTCCGTGCGCAGGCCGATGCGGTTGCTCGCCGAGGACACCTGGAAGGTGCGGGAGGTGAAGGCCCGTACCGCTTCCGGTGTGAACCAGTCGTCCCGTGGGCCCAGCGTGACGCGCAGGGCCAGTTCTGCGGGGGGTGCCGGCTGCGGAGCCGTGTCCACGCGCGTGTGGAGGGGGTTCGGGGTGCCCAGGGGCAGTACCGCGCCGACCGTGAGGGGGGTGGGGCCCAGGCCCGACAGGAGGTCCGTGGAGCGGCTGCCCAGGACCGGCTCCACGGCGATCCCACCGGAGACGGCCACATAGCTGCGCAGTCCTGCGACTGCCGTTCCGACGGTCAGCAGCGCTCCGGCCGGCACACGTACGGGTGCGCCCCAGGCTGCCGGACGGCCGTCCACCGATACCTGGCAGGGGGCTCCGGTGACGGCCACGGTGACCGTCGAACGGGGGCGTACCGCACAGCCGTTGAGGGTGGTCTCCAGGACGGCTGCCTCGGGGCGGTTGCCGACCAGGCGGTTGGCGAGCGCCGCGGCGGGGCCGTCGAGGGCGCCCGAGCGGGGCACTCCGAGGTGGGCGTGGCCCGGCCGGCCCTGGTCCTGGACCGTGGTCAGGGCTCCGGGCCGGACGACGGAGAGGGCGCGGTCCGTCATGCCGCACCCACGAAGCGCACCCGCGTACCCGGCGACAGCAGCGCGGCCGGCACGCGCGCGTGGTCCCACAGCACGGCGTCCGTGGTCCCGATGAGCTGCCAGCCGCCGGGCGACGAGCGCGGGTAGACGCCGGTGTACGGGCCGGCGAGCCCCACCGAGCCCGCCGGGACGGCCGTACGGGGGGTGGCCCGGCGCGGGACGTCGTAGCGGGCGGGCAGGCCGGTGAGGTAGCCGAAGCCGGGGGCGAATCCGCAGAAGGCGACGGTGAATTCGGTGCCGGCGTGGATGCGGGCCACCTCCTCGGGGGAGACACCCCAGAGCGCGGCCACGTCGGCCAGGTCGGGGCCGTCGTAGCGCACCGGGAGCTCGACGACCTCACGCGCGCGTGGGGGAGCGGGCGGTACCTCGGAGGCGGTGAGTTCGGCGGCCAGGCGGGCCGGGTCGGTGAGGCCGTCGAGGAGGACCGTGCGGGCGGCGGGGACGATCTCGCGGACGGACAGCGAGCCCTCCGCGCGGCGGCGCACCAGCTCCGCGTGCAGCGCCTGGGCCTCGTCGCCCGAGGACACCTCGACGAGCAGGGCGGCGTCTCCGACCGGCAGCGCCCTCATACGAAGGCCTCCACCCGGACGCCCGACGTCTCCAGCCGCTCCCGGACCCGGCGGGCCAGTTCCACCGCGCCCGGCGTGTCCCCGTGCAGGCACAGGGAACGGGCTTCGACCTCGATGCGGGCGCCGGAGCGGGTGGTGACCACGCGGTCCCGGGCCAGGCCGAGCGAGCGGGCCACCACCGCCTCCGGATCGGTGATCACCGCGCCTTCCTGGGCGCGTGCGACGAGCGTGCCCTCCTCGGTGTACGCGCGGTCCGCGAAGGCCTCAGTGACGCCCGCCAGGCCCGCCTTGCCCGCCGCCTCCAGGAAGCGTGAGCCGGGCAGGCCGAGCACGGCCAGCGTGGCGTCCGCGAGGAGCACGCCGTCGACGACCGCGGCGGCCTGCTCCTCGTCGTGGACGACCCGGTTGTAGAGCGCCCCGTGCGGCTTGACGTACGACACGCGCGTGCCCGCCGCCCGGGCGAAGACCTCCAGGGCGCCGATCTGGTAGGCCACCTCGGCCGTCAGTTCGGCGGACGGCACGTCCATCGCGCGCCGCCCGAACCCCGCCAGGTCCCGGTAGGAGACCTGGGCGCCGATCCGGACCCCGCGCGCGGCCGCCAGCTCGCACACCCGCCGCATGGTGGCCGCGTCCCCGGCGTGGAACCCGCAGGCCACGTTGGCGCTGGTGACGACGGACAGCAGTTGCTCGTCGTCGGTCAGCCGCCAGCGGCCGAAGCCCTCGCCGAGGTCGGCGTTCAGATCGATCCAGGTCATCGTTGGTCTCTCCTGCTCAGGCCACGCGGTACTGCTCGTCGCGGGCGTCGGTGAGGAACATCTGCCCCGGTGCGTGGGTGAGGGCGAACGGCGGGCGCGAGGCCATCACCGCGGCCTGCGGGGTCACTCCGCAGGCCCAGAACACCGGAATGTCGTCCGGCTCGGCGACCACCGGATCGCCGAAGTCGGGGCGGTCGAGGTCCTCGATGCCGAGTCCCGAGGGATCGCCGCAGTGCACGGGGCTTCCGTGCACCGCCGGGAGCAGGCTGCTCTCCCTCAGCGCGGCCGCCAGGTGCTGCGGCGGCACCGGACGCATGGACACCACCATGGGTCCGTGCAGCCGCCCCGCGGGTCGGCACTGTCGACTGGTCACGTACATGGGAACGTTCCGGCCCTGCTCGATGTGCCGGATTGGGACGCCCGCCTCGGAAAGTGCCCACTCGAAGGTGAAACTGCACCCGATCAGGAACGAAACGAGATCGCTCCTCCAGTGTGCGCGCACGTCCGTCGGCTCGTCCACCAGCTCGCCGTTCTCCCACACCCGGTAGCGCGGGAGATCGGTGCGCAGATCGGCGCCCTCCGCGAGGACGGTTTTCCAGTCACCGGCGTCCGTGACGTCGAGGACCGGGCAGGGCTTGGGGTTGCGCTGGCAGAACAGCAGCATGTCGTACGCCCAGTCGGCGGGCACCGAGATCAGGTTGACCTGGGTGTGGCCGGCCGCGACTCCGGCAGTGGGGCCCGTCAGGCCCGCGCGGAAGCGGGTACGCGCCTCGGCCGGGCTCCACGCGTGCGCGTGCTCGTCCACGAGGGTCAGGGGACGGTCTTCCGTACGGTTCACGCGAGTTCCTTCCCACGGGTCTCCGGCAGCCCGAGCAGTGCCAGTGCGGCGATGCCGTAGCCGATGGCGCCGAAGACCAGCGCCCCGCCCACGCCCCAGCTGTCGGCGAGGAATCCGACGGTGGTGGGGAAGACCGCACCGACGGCGCGGCCCGCGTTGTACGTGAAGCCCTGTCCCGAACCGCGCACCGCCGTCGGGTACAGCTCGCTCAGATAGGAGCCGAAGCCGCTGAAGATCGCCGACATGCAGAACCCGAGTGGGAACCCGAGGACCAGGAGCCAGGTGTCGGCTCCGCTGGGGATGTTGCCGTACGCCACGATGCAGACGGCCGACAGCAGGGCGAAGAGCCAGATGTTGCGCCGCCGGCCCAGACGGTCGGTGAGGTAGCCGCCGGTCAGATAGCCGAGGAAGGCGCCGGAGATCAGGAACGTCAGATAGCCGCCGGTGCCGACGACCGACAGTCCGCGGTCGCTCTTGAGGTACGTCGGCACCCAGGTGGCCAGCGTGTAGTAGCCGCCCTGGACGCCGGTGGACAGCAGTCCCGCGAAGATGGTCGTGCGCAGCAGGTCCGGTTTGAAGATCGCCGCGAACGAGCCCTTTCCGGCACTCTTCTCGCGCACCGCGATCGCCTCGGGGGCGTCCTGGACCTGGCGTCGCATCCAGACGACCAGCAGCGCGGGCAGGGCGCCGGTCCAGAACATCACGCGCCAGGCCGTGTCGGCGTCGAAGACGGAGAAGACCAGCGTGTAGACGATCGCGGCCAGTGCCCAGCCCACGGCCCAGGAGCTCTGGATCGCGCCGAGGGTGCGGCCCCGCTGCTTGGCGCTCGCGTACTCGGCGACCAGGATCGCGCCTACCGCCCATTCGCCGCCGAACCCGAGGCCCTGGAGGGCGCGGAAAACCAGCAGTGACTCGAAGTTGGGCGCGAAGCCGCAGGCCACGGTGAAGATCGCGTAGGTGACCACCGTGATCATCAGCGCCCGGACCCGGCCGGCCCGGTCGGCCAGCACCCCTGCCAGGGCTCCGCCGATGCCGGAGGCCAGCAGGGTGACGGTGGTGAAGAGACCGGTCTGGCCGCTGTCCAGGCCGAAGTAGGCGGCCAGCGCGACCATGCTCAGCGGGAGCGTGAAGTAGTCGTAGGAGTCGAGGGCGTAGCCGCCGAACGCGCCGGCGAAGGCGCGGCGGCCGCGCGGACCGAGAGCGCGGTACCAGCCCAACGGCCCGTCTTCGGAGGGGCGTTCGGTCGGTGTGGGGTGGTCGGCCAGGGCCTGTGGGGGCGGGGTCGTGCTCATGGGCACCTCGCAGGAGGGGGGACGGAGGATGCGGAGTTGAGCCGTGCGGTGTAGAGCACCGTAGAGGATCGTTCAACGATCCTTCAATACCCGTGTTGTTTCGTTCTCGTGTCTGCTGTTGAATTCCGGGCATGGCAGAGCAGTTGAGTGGACTGGCCGACGATCGTGCCCTCCTGGGCCGCACGAGCACGGCCGAGCGGGTCTCGGACATCCTCAGAAGTCGTATCGCCGAGGGGTATTTCCCGCCAGGGACCCGGCTGTCGGAGGACAGCATCGGAGGGGCGCTGGGCGTGTCCCGCAACACACTGCGCGAGGCGTTCCGCCTGCTCACGCATGAGCGCCTGCTCGTCCACGAGCTGAACCGAGGCGTGTTCGTCCGGGTCCTGGCCGTCGAGGACGTGGAGGACATCTACCGGACCCGCGCCCTCGTGGAGTGCGCCGTCGTCCGCGGGCTGGGCAAGCCTCCGTACGCCTTGGACGCGCTCGCCGAGGCGGTCGTGGAGGGACAGCGGGCGGTACGCGAAGGTGACTGGAAAGCGCTGGGCACCGCCAACATCCACTTCCACCGGGAACTCGTCGCCCTCGCGGGCAGCGACCGCACCGACGAACTGATGCGCAGTGTCTTCGCCGAACTGCGGCTCGCCTTCCACGTCGCGGACGACCCCAAGGCCCTCCACGAGCCCTACCTGGCCCGCAACCAGCAGATCCTCGGGGCGCTTCAGGCGGGCGACAAGGGTGAGGCCGAAAAGCTGTTGGCGGTGTATCTGCGCGACTCGCTGGAACGAGTGGTCGATGTCTACCTGCGCAGGGTGAGCGCCCCGTAGGGGCGCGGGGCGGTGTCTGACATGCGGCTCCGCCGCGCGGGCGCGACAAGCCCCCACCGGCCTGCCGACGCAACACAACCCGGTGGTCCCCCGTCCGACCGCCGGAGGCGATCCGCACGGTTTGGGGAGTTGTCAGACCGAGGACCTAGTCTGTGCACCGTGACTTCGCCTGCGACGACGGACAGCGTTCCGCCCCAGTTCAGCGCGGGGCCGCGCCCCGCACCGGGCCCGGCCGCCGACGAGGGACTGGCGCGGCGGCTGCGCGCGCTCGCCTGCACCGCGCCGCTGCACGACCTCGACACCCGCAAGGCCAACCTCGCGGGTGAGTACTCGGTGTACGGCATGGCGGAGGTGGCCCTCTCCGCCATCGACCTGGTCACCCTGAACATGGACTTCGACACCGGCGCCGACCACGACCAGATAGTCGCCCGCCTCATCCCGCGCATCGCCGCCCAGGCCCCGCAGCGGCCCGTCGCCGAGCATGAGCGCGTGGCCCGCTGGGTCCTGGAGAACCTGATCAACGTCGGCAGCGTCGACCGCGGATTCCGCGCGGTCTACGGCACTTTCGCGCCGGACGGGACCTATGTCCGGCGGGACTACGACTTCAAGCTGATCGAGGAGGTGCCGGGGCCCGGCGGCTCGGTGTACCTCCGGACCACGGACGAGGCGGTCAACGTCCTCGTCGGTGCCCTCGACACCGATGTCACCAGCGCCCAGATCGCCGCCGAGGTCAAGCTGGAGGTGCTGATCAGCCGCGGCCGCCTCGCCGACGCCCAGCTCGCCGCCGAACAGGCCCGCTACCGGACCGTGCAGTACTCCGAGACCCTGCGCAGGGCACTGGACGCCACCCGCCGCAATGTCCGGGCCGTCGACTGGCTCAACTCAGTACCCGACATGATCGCCGAGGCCCTCGACCACGTCGCCGACCGGTACCGCCACGAGAACGCGATCCTGACCAACATCCGCAAGGCGCGGGACGAGTCCGAGGACGCCGAACAGAAGCGGCGCGCCGCCGAGCTCGTGGACATCGTCAAGGACTGCATCCGGCGCCACACCCAGCTCCAGTCCCGGCTCCTCGAAGCGGGGCCGCTGTTCCGCGCCGAACAGGACCGGCAGGCCTTCGCCACGCCGATGACGACGTCGGGGATCGATCTGTACGGCCACCTCGTCGCGCCGGTGCTGCCGCTGCCGTTGGAGCAGGCCACCCGGGTCACCGACGCGTTCTTCGCGCGCGGGACCGGCCTGCGCACGCCGGCGTCGGTCCGGGTGGGCGATCTCGTCGACATACTGCTGACACCGCCGATGGAGCGCGAGCACCTGGGCGCGGAGATGCCCGAGCCGGACCTCATCGCCACGCCGGACGACAGCCGGTTCAGCGAAGAGCAACTGGCGTCCGCGAAGGAGCTGCTGGATCTGCCGGCCGACGCCCCGCGACGACTTTCGGGACTGCTCGCGGAGGCCCGCCGCACCGGCGGTTTCGATCTGGCCTATCTGGTCGCCCTGTTGGCGGTCCACGCGGCGAGTCCCCCCTTCGGCACCGCCTACCGCCAGGGCGAGGAGAAGCTGCTCTTCGCGGTGGACGACGGGACGGAACTGGACGATCCGGACTTCGGTGGCGCCGACCTCATCGTCGGCACAGCCCTGCTGGACGCCGTGGGGATGGCGGCGGACCGGACGGAAGCAGCATGAGTGAGCAAGAGCGTGACAAGGAGCCCAGCCGTGAGTGAGCATGTCGAGTGGAGCGACACGGAGGCCCCGACCCCGTCGGTGCCCGCCGCCGTCACCCCCGCCGACGCCGCCGACGCCGCTCGGCTCGTCGCCTTCGGCCTGCAGCCCAAGCTGCAGCCCGCGCGGGACCAGGAGTACGCCGAACTGCTGCGGCGCTACCGGGAGGACCCGCCGTTCGCGCGGCTCGCCGACGCCGTCGCCGCCGGACTCGGTCTGGTCGTCCTGGAAGTGTCCCCGCGCGCGGGCATGGCCGTGACCGCCGCCGAGGACTCCGTGTTCGCCGTCCGGATGGGGGACTACGCGCGTCGTACGTCCGCCGACGGCGGCGACCGGTTCCTGCACGGCCTCGCCCATCTCGCGGTGGCCGCCATGGCGTTCCCCCGGCCCGAGGACCTCGCCGACGACGGATACATCGGGCGCGTCTCGGTCAACGGCGTCGACGCCTTCGTACGGCAGGCCTGCCGACGCCTCGAGGAGCGGGCCGAGGAGGTCGGCGAGAACACCGACCCGGCCACCGACGCGCCGGGCCTGGAAGCGGCCTGGCGGATCTGGGCCAGACGCAGCGCTGCCGGCGCGACCAAGGACGCGCGCCGGCTCGCCGGATCCACGACCGGCATCGTCGGCAAGGCCGCCGCCTTCCTCACCGACTCCGGGTTCCTCCAGCGCACCGGGGACGACAACGGCGGTACCTACCGGACCACGGCTCGTTACCAGCTCCAGGTGCGGGACATGGCCGGAAGTGCCGCCATGGCCGAACTCCTGGAGCTGGGTGTCGTCCCGGTCACCGACGGCACACCGACGCTGCTGCCGCCCGAGGACGGCGACGACGTGGAACTGGCGGCCGATGCCGGGCTGCCGTTCCACTCCTGAACTTCCCTGACCTGCCGAAGACTTACGAGAGTCCGCCATGTACGAGCTGTCCCGGGTCCGCCTCTACTCCATCGGTCCTGCCGGTGCGCGCTACGCCGACACCGTGCTTGACCTGCGCGGCGTCGGCGCGGAAGTGCCCGACCCCGCGCCCACCCAGGCGGAGTTCTTCGAGGAGGAGCCCGTCGGCCCGCCCCGCCGGCCCGCGCCCGCCGGGGTGCTCTTCCTGGAGAACGGCGGCGGCAAGTCCGTCCTGCTCAAGCTGATCTTCTCGGTGATGCTGCCGGGCCACCGGAACACGCTCGGCGGTGCCAGCTCCGGCGTGCTGCGCAAGTTCCTGCTGGCGGACGACTGCGGGCATGTGGCCCTGGAGTGGCAGCACACGCTCACCGGCGAGTGTGTCGTCGTCGGCAAGGTCAGCGAGTGGCGCGGGCGCCAGGTCTCCACGGACCCGCGGAAGTTCGCCGAGGCCTGGTACTCGTTCCGGCCCGGACCGGGGCTCAGCCTCGACAACCTGCCCGTCGCCGAGTCCACCGCCGTACGGCCGCCCGCCGAGGGTCAGTCGGCCGCACAGGGCCGTCGCCGCACCATGAAGGGCTTCCGGGACGCCATCACCGAGGCGGGCAAGGCGTATCCGCACCTGGAGGTGCACTGGGAGGAGATCCACGACCGGTGGATCGAGCACCTGGGCGACCTCGGCCTGGACCCCGAACTCTTCCGCTACCAGCGGGAGATGAACGCCGACGAGGGCGAGGCCGCCGGTCTCTTCGCGGTGAAGAAGGACTCCGACTTCACCGACCTGCTGCTGCGTGCCGTGACCGACACCCGCGACACCGACGGGCTCGCCGACCTGGTCAGCGGCTTCGGCAACAAGCTGGGGCGACGCGCCGAACTCATCGCCGAACGGGACTTCACCGCAGGGTCCGTGGACCTGCTGGGCCGGATCGTCGAGGCCGCCGAAGCCCGCTCACGCGCGCGTGACATCCACACGGGCGCCGAACGCCGTACCCGGACACTGGCCCGACGGCTGTCCGCGCGGGGCGTCCGGGAGCGGGTGCGGGCCGCCGACCTCGCCCAGCGGGTCACCGCCACCGCGTACGCCGTCACACACGCGGAGGCGGGCCGGGAGCGCAGTGCGCTGATCGCCGCCGAACTCGCCTACCGGCACGCCTCCCTGGCGCTCGCCGCCGCCGAGAAGTCGGCCGCCGCCCAGAAGCGTGAACTCGCCGAAGCACGCACCCTGCACTCCGCCTGGCAGGCCGCCGAGGCCGTCCTGCGCCACCGTGCCGCAGCCGACCGGATCGCACGCGTGGCCTCCGCCATCCAGGAGGCCGAGCGGGACGCGGCCCCCGCGCTCGCCGCCCGGGCCAAGGCCGCCGTCGATCTCGTCCGGGCCCTGCACGCGGCCGCCGGGAGCGCCGAGGCCCTCGCCAACGAGGAGGAGGAGCGCTCCGCCGCCCTCCAGGAGGTCGGCGAGTCCGCGTACCGGGACTCCACCTCGGCCGCGACCGAGGCGCAGCGCGCCCGCAGTGAGATCGGGCATCTGCGCCAGCGGCTGAGCGAGGTCGAGCAGGAGACCGCCGAGGCGGTCCGCGCGGGCTGGCTCGACGACAGCGCGCCCGACGCCGACCCCGCGCGCGCGGCCCTCGCCGCGAGCGACGCCGAGAAGACGGCCGTCGCCGCCTGGGACACCGCCCGCGAGGCCTCACACCGAGCCGCCGAGCACGCGCGCGAGGCGGCCTCCGCCGAATCCCGGGCGGAGCTCACGGCCGCCCGCGCGGAGGACGCGGCCACCGCGGCCGCGCGGTCCTACGAGGCCGAGCGGCGGCTCGCCGAGGGGCTGGCCGGCGAGGAGCGGCTGGCGGAGATCCTGAGCCTGACCGGCGCCGTCGGGAGAGTGCCCGGCCCGCGCACGGCGGCCGAGGGCACGAAGGCGAACGGCGCGGCCGGGCACGAGGGTGCCGGCGCCGGACATGGCTCCGACGCGCACACCGGCGCCACGGGTGCCTTCGGCGACGACGGTCTGAACCCCGAGGACCTCGACCGTTTCGCCGACGAACTGCGTGAACTGCTCGACGACTCCGTCTCCTCCGCCGAACGCCAGCTCTTCGAGCTGCGTACGGCCGCCGCCGACGATGCACGGATCCTCGGCGCGCTCGGTGACGGCGGGCTGCTGCCGCCGGGACCGGACGTGCTGGCCACCGTCGAGTACCTCGGTGAGAACGGCATCCCCGCCCTGCCCGGCTGGCGCTATCTCGCCCAGGCCGTCGACCCCGCCGACCACGCGCGCGTGCTGGCCGCCAGGCCGGAACTGGTCGACGGCGTGATCATCACCGACCCCGACACGCACGCGCGCGCCCGGGAGGTCCTGAACGACGCCGCGCTGCTTCCCCGGTCAGCTGTCGCCGTGGGCACGGCGGCTGCCCTCCTCGCACCGACTCCGGCCCCCGAGTCGGACAGCGGAGACGTCTTCCTCGTACCGCCGAACCCGGCCATGCACGACGAGCATGCCGCCGACGAGGAGCGCCAGACGCTGCGCGCGCGGGCAGGCGAGCGGGACGAGGAGATCCGGTCGCTCGCGGCCCGCCTCGCCAAGGACCGCGAACTGTCCGCCCGGCTCGCCTCCTGGCGTACCGGCTGTCCGGCCGGTCGCCTCGTCGAGCTGGCGCAGGCCGCCCGGGACACACGCGCGTTCGCCGAGGAGGCGGAGGCCGAACTGGCCGAGGCGCGCATCGTGCGGGCCGAGGCCGACGAAGCCGCCGCCGAGGCCGCGCAGACGCGCGACGAGCGGCAGGAGGCCGCACAGAAGGCCCGGCGCGCGGCCGACGCCCTGGCGGGCCTGGCCTACCGACTGCGCGAACGGGCCGGCTGGCAGGTCAAGCTGCGCGAACTCGCCGACGAGGCCACCGAGTCGGAGGCCCGCGCCCAGACCTGTCTGGAGCGCGCCCGCGCCGCCGACGAGGACCGGCGCGGTGCCCAGCGGGCCGCCGATGACGCCCGTCGCACCGCCCGTGCGCTGCGCGCCGAGCGCGCCGAGATCGCGGGCGCCCCGGACGACGTACCGGACAGCGACTCGGATGCCTCCAAGGCCTCCCTGCCCGCGCTCCGCGAGGCCTATCGGGCCGCCTCCCAGCTGTACGAGAAGGTGGGTGTCGGCGCCGACCTGCGGGCCGAACAGGCCCGGGCGGAGAGCGACGAGAGCGCGGCCCTGGCCGAACTGGACCGCCTGAGCAACAAGGTCCGCACGCGCGCGGCGCAGTTGCTCCAGTCGCCCGACGGTTCCGACGGGCCCTCCCGACAGGCCGCCGCTGCCCGCGCGGAGGAGCTGGTGCAGCTCCTGGAGACCCGTGTGTCGACCGCGAGCGAGCAGCTCGGGCGGTTGCGCGGCGAGGCCGAGCGGCACGCCCCCGAGGACGGCGAGGCGCACACCGATCTGTCGCCCGAGCTGGAGCCGCGCGACGCCGAGCACGCACAGGCGCTGTTGCGCACGGCCACCGCCGAACTCGCCTCCCGCACCGAGGCGTTGGCGCAGGCCCGGGAGGCACACGCGGAGCTGCTCGACTCCCACCGGGCCGCCGAGGACGCGGCGGGCGGCTTCGACGAGATCGCCGCGATGCTCCGCGACCTGCTGCGTGAGCACCCCATGGAGGACGAGCAGGAGGAGCCGGAGCCATATCCGGGCAACCCCGAGGAGGCCCGTCAGGCCGCCGCCGAGGCCCGCCGGTCGCTGCGTGGCTGCGCCGCCGACCTCTCCGCCGCCGAGGCCGCCGTGCGCGAGGCGAGCGACGTACTCGTCCGGCACGCCAACTCCACGCGCTACGAACAGGTCCGCACCCCCGCGCGGCAGCAGATCCGCGAGCTGCCCGCGTCCGCGCTGTCCGAGCACGCCCAGAAGTGGGCGGACGCCTTCGCGCCCCGACTCCGGGTGCTGACCGACGAGTTGGCCCAGCTGGAGCGGAACCGGGACTCGATCGTGGACCGGCTGCGGGGGCTCGTGGAGTCCGCTCTGGCCACGCTCAGGTCGGCCCAGCGGCTGTCCCGGCTGCCCGAGGGGCTCGGCGAGTGGTCCGGGCAGGAGTTCCTGCGGATCCGCTTCGAGGAGCCCGATCAGGCGACACTGACCGAGCGGCTCGGCGAGGTCATCGACGAGGCGACCCGGGCCGCGGTGAAGAAGAACTCCGACCTGCGGCGGGACGGAATGTCCCTGCTGCTGCGGGGAGTCGCGGCAGCATTGCAGCCCAGGGGCGTGGCCGTGGAGATCCTCAAGCCGGACGCCGTACTGCGCGCCGAGCGCGTGCCCGTCGGACAGATGGGCGACGTGTTCTCCGGCGGCCAGCTCCTCACCGCGGCCATCGCGTTGTACTGCACGATGGCGGCCTTGCGCTCCAACGACCGGGGCCGGGACAAGCACCGGCACGCCGGCACGCTGTTCCTGGACAACCCGATCGGACGCGCCAACGCGACGTATCTGCTGGAGCTCCAGCGGGCGGTGTCGGACGCGCTGGGCGTCCAGCTCCTGTACACCACGGGCCTGTTCGACACCACGGCACTCGCCGAGTTCCCGCTGGTCATCCGCCTGCGCAACGACGCGGACCTCAGGGCCGGCCTGAAGTACATCAGCGTGGAGGAACACCTCCGCCCGGGCCTGCCTGAGCAGCCCCAGGCGGGCGAGGCGGTACGCAGCGAGATCACGGCGACCCGGATGTTCAAGCGTCCGGCGCCCGCGGCTCCGTAAGGAGGCTCAGCCGCTCAGGAGTGGGACAGCCGCCCTGTGCCGCCTTGTCGCCGTATCCGCTCCTGCGTCCGCTCGGCAACCCGCGCCTGCCGCCGGGCCTTGCGCCGCTCACGCCGCAGCGCGCGCGCCGTGCTGCTCGGGGTCGACACCACGCCGTGGCGCTGGTTCCACACCTGGCGGGTCACCCAGACGTCCAGGGCGCCCCAGGTGGCCACCACGGTGCTGGCCACACTGCTGACCACCATCGGGAACGCCAGCCAGGAACCGGCCAGGGTGCACAGGAAGGCCACCATCGCCTGAAGCAGGGTCAGGGCGATGATGAGCACCGCCCGCACCGCGGAGTTCCGCACCGGATCCGGGAGCCGGCGCCTGCGCGCGGGTTCCTCGACCCACAATGGCTGGTACGCCTCCTCCCGGGTGGCGCCTCGCCCGCTCGGCATGTCCGACCCCGCCGGTATGTCGTGAACCCGCGCCTCCTGGCGCCGAGGCGCCGTCGAAACCGCCGTCTCCACGCCGCTTCCCGGCGCCTCCTGTCGTTCCGCCGTGCCCATCACCGTGTCACTCCCCACCGCCGGCAGACCCCTTGTCCCGGTGTGCATGAACCGGGCTTCAAGGTGACTGCCCGGCTTGCGCTGGTTTACGCCGCCCAGTTGCAGATGCGGCTCCTGTGGCCGAATCCACCGCCATTTCCTGAAGAGAAGGACGAACAAGACCCCTTCAAGATTCCCCCACGACGTCAAAGAAACGAAAAAATCCAGCCAACCCCCCGCCCTGGCCGATCGGTTCCGGTCGGACACGGATCACCTGATCACAGGAGGCAATCTCCCGCAATGGGAGGACAACTCCCCATGTCGCGATACTGGAGCGGAAGTTCAGGTTCCGGACGCAACTTCGAGTTACGTGTGCGTCGGTAGTAGGCTCGCGCCGTTTGTTGACGTACATGTGTACCCCCGGCCGGCGGGGGTCGAGCTGGGGGAGGCCATGCGCTTTCGCGGGAAGTCGATCCGCCGGAAGATCGTGGCGCTGCTTCTCGTGCCGCTGGTGTCCCTGATCGCGGTGTGGGGCTTCGCCACGGTGCTGACGGGACGTGAGGTCGCCCAGCTCTTCCAGGTGTCCACCGTCACGGAGAAACTCGGTTATCCCACCGAGGACACCGTGCGTGTGCTCCAGCAGGAACGCCGCCAGACACTTGTCTACCTGGCTGATCCGCGCGCGTCGGACGCCCTGTCCGCACTGCGCAGCACGAGGAACGCCTCCGACGACGCCATCGCCAAGTTCCGGCAGAACGCGCGCGATCCCGACGTCCGCGACGGACTCGACCAGGACGACGACGAACGCCTCACCGCTGTCCTGGACGCGTTCGACGGCATCGACGCACTGCGCCGCAGCGTCGAGGAGGGCACGGTCACCCGCCTCCAGGCCTTCGACCAGTACAACCGCCTCGTCGACCCCGCCTACGCCTTGCTCGCCACCCTGGACGGCGTCGACAACGTCGAACTGGACAAGCAGGCACGGGCTCTCATCAACATCACCCGGGCCCGCGAACTCCTCTCCCGTGAGGACGCCCTCCTCGGCTCCGGCCTGGTGGTGGGCAAGCTCACTCACGACGAGATCCGCGACGTCTCCGACCTCGTCGCCCAGCGGACCCTGCTGTACGACATCAACCTGGCAGTGCTGCCGACGTCGGAGCGCGAGCGGTACGAGCGCTTCTGGAAGAACGCCGGCACCGCCCCGCTGCGCTCCGCCGAGCAGTCCGTCGCCGGTGCCGATCCCGGCACCGACGCCGACGTCAGCGCCAAGAGCTGGGACGCCGCCGCGGGCAGTGTGCTCGACGAACTCGCCAAGCTCGACGACCAGGCGGGCGACCGCCTCCAGGACCGCGTCCGGCCGGACGCGATGGGCGTGATCATCAAGGCGGCCGTCGTGGGCGTCCTCGGCCTGGTCGCCCTGCTCTTCTCGCTCGTGCTGTCCGTGCGTGTCGGCCGCGGTCTCATCCGCGACCTGAGGCAACTGCGCCTGGAGGCCCACGAGGCCTCCGGCGTACGGCTGCCCAGCGTGATGCGCCGGCTCTCCGTGGGCGAACAGGTGGACGTGGAGACCGAGGTCCCGCGCCTGGAGTACGACAAGAACGAGATGGGTGAGGTCGGCCAGGCCCTCAACACCCTCCAGCGCGCAGCCGTCGAAGCCGCAGTCAAGCAGGCGGAGTTGCGCGCCGGGGTCTCCGAGGTCTTCGTCAACCTCGCCCGCCGCAGCCAGGTCCTCCTGCACAAGCAGCTCACGCTGCTCGACACCATGGAGCGCCGCACCGAGGACACCGACGAGCTCGCCGACCTCTTCCGCCTCGACCACCTGACCACCCGTATGCGCCGGCATGCCGAGGGTCTGGTGATCCTCTCCGGTGCCGCCCCCTCCCGGCAGTGGCGCAAACCCGTCCAGCTCATGGACGTCGTCCGCGCCGCCGTCGCCGAGGTCGAGGACTACGAGCGCATCGAGGTCCGCAGGCTGCCCAGGGTGGCCGTGACCGGCCCGGCCGTCGCGGACCTCACGCATCTTGTGGCCGAACTCCTGGAGAACGCCACGGTGTTCTCCCCGCCGCACACCGCCGTCCAGGTCCTGGGTGAGCGCGTCGCCAACGGCTTCACCCTGGAGATCCACGACCGCGGACTCGGCATGGCCGCCGACGCGCTGCTGGACGCCAACCTCCGGCTCGCCGAGACACCGGAGTTCGAGCTCTCCGACACCGACCGGCTCGGTCTGTTCGTGGTCAGCCGGCTCGCCCAGCGGCAGAACGTCAGGGTCTCGCTGCAGCCTTCGCCGTACGGCGGCACGACGGCCGTCGTCTTCATTCCCGACGCGCTGCTGACCGACGACGTCCCGGACACCAACGGCATCGGCTTCCGTCTCGACCGCCCCCGGCCGTCGAAGGAGGCCGAACTGGAGGAGGCCCAGCGCGTCTCGCTCACCCGGGGACCGGCCCAGCTTGTTGGCAGGACGCCCGCGATCCTGGACGGCCCGGTCGAACTGGAGGCTCCTGTCGACCTGGACGCCCTGCACGAATTCCCGGGTGTGCTCGACTCCGAGGACAGCGAGCGTGGCGGACTGTTCCGCCCGCGCCGCTCCCTGGCCCAGGTCGACGACGAAGCCCCGGGATCCGACGGGGCGGACATCGGCGACGGCGGCCCGGACGCCCCGGTGTCCCTGTCCCGCCGCCGTAATTCCAAGCTGGTCACCTCCCATGGACGCCCGGTCACCGACGAGCGGGCGGGACGCGAGGAGACGGACGAACCACCGGCGATCGGCCCGGGCGCGTCCCGTCCGCAGACGACTCCCTCGGTGGGGCAGGGGCCCGCGCGCTCCGAACCTCCGACGCTGCCCAGCCGTCGCCGCGCCGCGGCCCTGCGCCGGGGCACCGGCGTGGCCGACCGCCTCGACGAGCTGACGGAAGCACCGACCTCCTCGGCATCCACGAGCCGTGAATCCGGCGGGCCGTCCGGCGCTCCGGTCCTGCCCCGGCGCACCCGGCGTGCCGAGATCGCGTCCAGCGGCACGGCCCCGGACTCGGGTGACTCGGCCACCGGCGCCACCGGCAGGCCGGACGTGCCCGCTCCGGGCGACCTCGTCAGGGGCGGCCCGGCCGACTCCGCCCCGGACAGCGTCGTACGGCCGGGCTGGGGCGAGTCCGCCCGCAGTGCCTCCGGATCCGGCTCGGGCAGGCCGCCCCTCGGCGCCGCGCGCGGGTCCCAGGACACCGCCTCCGGCACCGCCCCGTTGCCCCGCCGTGTACGGCAGGCCAACCTGGCCCCCCAGCTCAAGCAGGCCCCGGAGCGGCCCCAGAACCAGGCGGAGCCCGCCGAACGGGACGCCGACGAGGTCCGCAGCCGAATGGCCTCGCTCCAGCGCGGCTGGCAGCGTGGCCGTGAGGAGAACGCCGTGGGCGACGACACGCCAGGCGGCACAGCACCACAACGAACGACTAAGGGGGACGGTCGATGACCGCACCGAAGGCGACCGACAAGTCCGGCGAGCTGAACTGGCTCCTCGACGACCTGGTGGACCGCGTCGCGAGCATCCGCAAGGCCCTGGTGCTCTCCAGCGACGGCCTCCCGACCGGCGTGTCCAAGGACCTGACCCGCGAGGACAGTGAGCACCTCGCCGCCGTGGCGTCCGGGTTCCACAGCCTCGCCAAGGGCGTGGGCCGGCACTTCGAGGCCGGCAGCGTCCGGCAGACGGTCGTGGAACTGGACGACGCCTTCCTGTTCGTGACGGCCGCCGGCGACGGCAGCTGCCTCGCCGTCCTCTCGGACGCCGACTCGGACGTGGGCCTCGTCGCGTACGAGATGACGCTCCTGGTCAAGCGGGTCGGTGTACATCTCGGTGCCGCCCCACGCACCGATCTGCCTCAGGGCGGGTAGTGAGATGGCATGAGCACAGACGGGCAAGGAAGAAGCCACTGGTTCGACGACGAGGCCGGGCCGGTGGTCCGTCCGTACGCCATGACACGCGGCCGCACCACGAGTGCCGGTCAGCACCGTCTCGACCTCATCGCGGTCGTCGTGGCCGAATCCGTCACGGACGACCCCGAAGGGGACCACTCGCTGTCCCCCGAGCACGTGGACATCGTCGACCTGTGCCGGGACACCCCCCAGTCGGTCGCCGAGCTGTCGTCCGAACTCGACCTGCCCATCGGGGTCGTACGGGTGCTCATAGGCGACCTCGTGGCCTCGGAGTGGGTCCACGTGAACCGGCCCGTGCCGCCTGCCGAGCTCCCGGACGAGAGCATCCTGCGCGACGTGATCAACGGCCTCAGAGCCCTGTGACCGACCGGCCCGCCCGCCCAGGAGCCGCTCCGGCAGTGCCGGGAGGCGCGCACGGACGGTGTCCGGCCACGGTGCCGCCCGGCGCGCGGGCCTGACCTCGGCGAACACCGAGGACGTGCCGCGGACCCGCGCCGGGAGTCCCCGCCGGTCCGCGGCGGGCGCCGTGACACCCCTGCCGATATGATCTGACTGATCGTCGACGACCATCCGCGGACGGCCGCCCACCAGTCCGCGGACACGGTTGCGAGCAGTGCGATCGGGGAGACCGACGTGACGACAGGCCGGCAGTTCCGGGTCGACCGAGGCGGCACCTTCACCGGCATCGTCGTGCGACGCCCGGACGGCCGCCTCCTCACCGTCGGGCGCGGACCGGACGCGGGCCCCGCCTGTTGTCGAGGCGGCGGCCCGCTCGCCGTCACCAACGCCAACGTGACGCTCGGCCCCATCCAACCCGCCTACTTCATGAGGGCGTTCGGCCCGAACGGCGACCAGCCTCTCGACCCGGAGCTACTGGAGTGGCGACTGCCCGTACAGCTCGACGAGTTCGCGCTGCGGCCGGGCTGCGGCGGCGGAAAGTGGCGCGGTCCACCCTGTCCCAGCACCGTAGGGTGCCCCCGTACGGCATGGCGGACGTCGGCCCCGGCGACGTACTCGTCATCGAGACCCCCGGCGGCGGAGGCTATGGCCCGCCGTCGACCCAACACCCCCCAGCAAGCAGGAGAAGAGACCAATGATCTTCGGGCGTTCTGAGCGCGGCAAGCCCCCGGTCGAGCCCGTCACGCTCAAGATCCTGGTGGCCGGCGGCTTCGGCGTGGGCAAGACCACGTTCGTGGGCGCGGTCAGCGAGATCAGGCCGCTGCGCACCGAGGAGCTGCTGACCGAGGCAGGACGTCCGGTCGACGACACGAGCGGTGTCGAGGGCAAGCGCACCACCACCGTCGCCATGGACTTCGGACGCATCACCCTGCGCGAGGACCTGGTGCTGTACCTGTTCGGCACACCCGGACAGGAACGGTTCTGGTTCATGTGGGACGAGCTCTCCGAAGGCGCCCTCGGAGCCGTCGTGCTGGCCGACACCCGCCGCCTGGAGGACTGCTTCGCGGCCGTCGACTACTTCGAGCGGCGCTCCATACCCTTCCTCGTCGGCGTCAACTGCTTCGAGGGAGCGATCCGTTACCCGGAGGAGGACGTACGCCAGGCCCTCGACCTCGACGAGGACGTACCGATCGTGCTGTGCGACGCCCGGCACAAGCAGTCGGTCAAGGACGTCCTGGTAGGCGTCGTCCAGCACGCCATGGCGTACTCGGCGCGGCGCCGTCAGAGCGTCACCACCTGAGACCTGCGACACGGGTGCGGCCCGTACCCCCGCCGACAGGGGTACGAGCCGCGGCTTTTCGGCACCACGCGCGGGCCTAGTTCTCGCCGTCGTCCTCCCAGCCGAAGCTCTTCTCCACGGCCTTGCGCCAGTTGTGGTACTGACGGTCCCGGACGGACGCCTCCATGTTCGGCGTCCACTCGACGTCCTTCTGCCAGTGGGACTTCAGCTCGTCGAGGTCGTTCCACACGCCTGTGGCGAGCCCGGCAGCGTACGCCGCGCCCAGGCACGTGGTCTCGGAGACCTTCGGCCGGACCACCGGCACGTCGAGCACATCCGCCTGGTGCTGCATGAGCAGGTTGTTCTTGGTCATGCCGCCGTCCACCTTCAGGGTGGTGATCTGCACCCCGGAGTCCTGGTACATGGCGTCCACGACCTCGCGCGTCTGCCAGCTCGTCGCTTCGAGCACCGCGCGCGCGAGGTGCGCCTTGGTGACGTATCGCGTGAGACCCGTGACGACCCCGCGCGCGTCGGAGCGCCAGTAGGGCGCGAACAGGCCGGAGAAGGCGGGCACGATGTACGCGCCGCCGTTGTCCTCGACACTCGCCGCCAGGGGTTCGATCTCGTCGGCGGTACGGATGATGCCGAGCTGATCGCGGAACCACTGGACCAGCGCGCCCGTGATGGCAATCGACCCCTCCAGGCAGTACACCGGCGCCTCACCGCCGATCTTGTAGCCCATCGTCGTCAGCAGCCCGTTCTTCGAAGGGACCGGCCGGTTGCCCGTGTTGAGCAGCAGGAAGGAGCCCGTGCCGTACGTGTTCTTCGCCGTGCCCACGTCGTAGCAGGCCTGCCCGAACACGGCGGCCTGCTGGTCGCCCAGCGCGGACGCCACGGGTACGCCCGCCAGTTGGCCGACCGCGGTGCCGTAGACCTCGGCGGACGACCGGATCTCGGGCAGGACGGCGTCGGGCACGTTCATCGCGGACAGGATGGACTGATCCCACTGGAGGGTCTCCAGGTTCATCAGCATGGTCCGTCCGGCGTTCGTCACGTCGGTGACGTGCCGCCCGCCGTCCGTGCCGCCGGTGAGGTTCCAGATCAGCCATGAGTCGATGGTGCCGAAGGCGATCTCACCGTTCTCGGCGCGTGCGCGCAGCCCCGGCACGTTGTCCAGCAGCCAGGCCGCCTTGGGTCCCGAGAAGTAGGTGGCCAGCGGCAGCCCGGTCTGCTCGCGGAACCGGTCCTGCCCGTCGGAGCCGCCGAGTTGCCTGGTCAGCGCCGCGGTGCGGGTGTCCTGCCACACGATCGCGTTGTGCACGGGCTTGCCCGTCGCGCGGTCCCACAGGACCGTGGTCTCGCGCTGGTTGGTGATGCCGAGCGCGCTGAGTTGGTCGGCCCGCAGCCCGGCCTTGGCGATCGCCCCGGCGACGACGGCCTGCACCTTGGACCAGATCTCGGTGGCGTCGTGCTCCACCCAGCCGGGCTTGGGGAAGATCTGGCGGTGCTCACGTTGGTCGACGGCCACGATCGCGCCGTCCTGGTTGAAGATGATGCAGCGGCTGGAGGTGGTGCCCTGGTCGATAGCGGCGACGAACTTGTCCGTCATGACGTCCCCTTCGTCGGTTCCTGCACAAGGCCTGCGTCTCACAAGGCTTGCGTTTCACGAGGGCTGTGCTTCAGAAGGCTGCGTTGAAGATCACCCCGGACAGCGCCCCGCCGATCAGCGGTCCGACCACCGGGATCCACGCGTAACTCCAGTCCGAGGTGCCCTTGTTGGGAATCGGCAGCAGGGTGTGGATGATGCGCGGGCCCAGGTCACGGGCCGGGTTGATGGCGTATCCGGTGGGCCCGCCGAGTGACAGACCGATGCCGACGACGAGGAAGGCGACGACGAGGACGGCGGTACCGGACTCGCCGAGTCCCTTGGTGAGCCCGAAGGCCAGGACCGGCAGGACCAGGCCGATCGTCGCGATGATCTCGGTGATCAGGTTCGCCACGGGATTGCGGATCGCGGGTGCGGTGGAGAAGATCCCGAGCGTCGGCTGGGCGATCTCCTCCTCGGCGTTGGCCTGGAACTGCGCGAAGTAGACCAGCCAGCACAGGACCGCCCCGAGCATCGCGCCGACCATCTGACCGGCGATGTAGACGGGAACCTGGTCCCAGTCCCCGGTGTCGACGGCGATCCCGATGGTCACGGCGGGGTTGAGATGCCCGCCGGACAGCGGTGCGGCGGTGTACGCCCCGGCGAGCACGCCGAAGCCCCAGCCGAACGCGATGACGACCCAGCCGGAGTCCTTCGCCTTGGAATAGTTGAGTACGACGGCGGCGACCACGCCCGCGCCGAAGAGGATCAGAATCGCCGTACCGATGACCTCACCGAGAAATACGTCTCCGTTGCTCATGGCGGCTCCTAGGCCCTGGCCCGGGACGTTCCCGCCCCGGTCCACCGTGCAGGGTTGCGGTTCCCTTGGCGAACTGCCGAGGGCAGGGAGAATCCCGCGCCCCGCCCGGCGTCCGCGACGAGCGTGCCGTCGCAGCCGAATCGCCCGTGGGGGACTGGGCCTGAGCTCGTGGGGGCCCGCGCGGCGTGGTGCCTGGATACGCCGAGAATGTACGGCGATGTCGACTGACACCGGAAGTGTTCACCGGGCCCCGGGGGGCGTCAAGGTCGCCGACGGCAACGGTTGGGACGGGCGGCCGAACCGCCCCGAGCAACGGGCGCGGGGCCGGCCGAGACACGTGCGAGCCGAACGGCGCCTTCCGGGTTGTCCCCTCAGCCCGCCCCCGGCTCCGCCACCGCATACCCCGTCGAGGTGGCCTCCGCGCCCGCTGCGCGCCGGATCTCGTATCCAGGCAGCCCTGCCCGCCCCACGACCCAACTCGCCCCGCTGAGCGCCTTCGCGGCCTTCTTCAGCGGCGCCAGACACGCGGCCGCCTCCCTGTGGTCCGCCACACTCCCGGGCACGCACTCCACGGTGGCCAGGGACAGTGTCACGGGCCACCCGCCCGCGGTCCAGGGCGCGTCCAGCACGGCGGCGGCCAGCGGAGCCAGCTCCTCCGGGTCCGCCAGTACCAGGAAGTCGTCCCCGCCGATGTGCCCCATGCGCGCGGTGCCGGTCGCCGCGTGCTGCAGCAGCCGTCCCACCGCGCGGATGAGCTCGTCGCCCGCCGCGAAACCGGCCCCGTCGTTGACCTGCTTGAAGTGGTCGACGTCCAGCCAGCTCAGCGCGAACGTCCGCCCGGCCGCGATACGCCGGTCCACCTCGACCGTGATCGCGTCCGAACCCGGCAGCCGAGTCAGCGGATTGAGCCCGGCGGCCTCCTCCACCCGGGTCTCGCTCAGCGCCCGTACGAGATCCGCGAGCCGTACGACGCCCACGCAGCGGCCGTGCCGGTCCACCACGGCCACGTCGTCCGACGTACGGTCACGGCCGCCCACGGCGACGACATCCAGGACCTCCCACGCGGTGGCGTCGATCCCCACCGTCCGCGGTGGATCGCCGAGCTTCGCCGCGGGGCGTTCGGCGTACAGGGCGTGTCCGTAGCGGCCCGACATCGACAGCAGGAACCGAGACCGGTGCACCGAGCGGAACGGCACCCCGTTTCTGTCCACGAGCAGCACCCCCGACACGTCGGGGGACCCGGTCAGCAGCGCCCGCACCTGACCCGCGGAGGCGGTGGCCGGCAACAGCGCGGCGGGGCGCACGAACTCCCGTACCGAGGGACCGGACCGCGGTGGTGACGCGTCAGCGGGGGAGCGGGGCGGAAGGTACACCTCCGCCGCGGGAAGCCGGGAGGGCGGCGCGAACAGCGTGCCCTGTGCCAGCTGCGCGCCGGCCGACAGCGCGGCCCCGTACTGCAGTTCCGTCTCCACTCCCTCGACGCACAGGAGCGCCCCGAGTTCGTCGCACAGGGTCCGCATCGCCCGTACCGCCGAAGGCCGGACCAGCAGCGATGCGTCGAGCTTCACGAGGTCGGGCGACATGTCGACAAGCAGTCTCAGCGGTACGTCCCCGTCCCCCACGCCGTCCGCGCTGATCCGGAAGCCCTGGCCCCGCAGTTCGGCGAGCGCGTCCAGCAGTCCCTGATGCGGCACATGCGTGTACGGCGGACTCACGTCGATGGTGACCTCCCACGGCAGCCGCCCCGCCTCACGTACGGCGTGGTGCAGCGGGGTGAGGCCGCCGAGGTCGGCGAGCGTGCCGGCGAACACGTTGACGTGCAGCGGCAGCAGGGTTTCCCTGCGCACTGCCGCCCGTAGCGCCAACACCACGAGCTGACCGTCGAGTTCGGGGTCGCGGCGGGCCTCCGCCAGGATGTCGCCGGTCTCCGGACGGGCGAGTATCTCCAGCCCCGCGACTCCGCCGGTGGCCAGATTGACCACCGGTTGGAAGGCGAAGCGGAGAGTGTCCGTCCAGGAGCGCACGGGAGCATGATTGCGTCATTCGTGCACGCCCAAGCGCAGTTCATGAGACGTTCACGCAGGATTCCGGGTCGCTCACAGAGCGTATGAGAAACCCCTTTCCCTTCCGATCACCTCACGGCGATCACCGCCGACCCGTGCCCGAACAGCCCCTGGTTTGCGGTGATCCCCACGCGCGCGTGCTCGACCTGCCGGGCGCCCGCTTCGCCCCGCAACTGCCAGGTGAGCTCGCACACCTGGGCGATCGCCTGGGCCGGGACCGCCTCGCCGAAGGAGGCGAGCCCGCCGCTCGTGTTGACGGGTATGCGTCCGCCCGGCGCCGTCGCCCCCTCGCGAAGGAGCTTCGCGCCCCCGCCCTCCCCGCACAGTCCGAGGTCCTCGTACCACTGCAACTCCAGGGCCGTGGACAGGTCGTAGACCTCGGCGAGGGAGAGATCCTCCGGCCCGGCACCGGCCTCCTCGTAGGCAGCGCGCGCGATCGACGCACGGAATGTCCCGGCGGCGGGCTCGACCGCGGCGGCGGAGTCCGTCGCGATGTCCGGCAGGTCCAGCACCGTGTTCGGATACGTCGGCGTCACCGTCGACACCGCCCTGATCCGCACGGGCCCGGCCACACCCCGCCGACGCGCGAACTCCATGCTGGAGAGTACGAGCGCCGCACCGCCGTCCGAGGTGGCGCATATGTCGAGCAGCCGCAGCGGATCGGCCACGACGGCGGAGGCCGCGACCTCTTCCGCGCTCACCCGCTTGCGGTACCGCGCGTACGGATTGAGCGCCCCCAGGGCCGCGTTCTTCACCTTGACCTGAGCGAAGTCCTCCATCGTGTCCCCGTGCACGGCCATGCGCCGCCGCGCGTACAGCCCGAAGTACGTCGGGTTGGTCGCGCCGAGGATCCGGAAGCGGAGCCAGTCCGGATCGTCAGGCCGGTCGCCGCCCGCGGGCCGGAAGAACCCCTTCGGCGCGGCATCGGCCCCCACCACGAGCACCACGTCGGCCAGTCCCGCGAGGATCTGTGCCCGCGCGGCGGCCACCGCCTGCGCCCCGGACGCGCACGCCGCGTACACGCTGGCGACCCGGGCCCCCTGCCAGCCGAGCGCCTTGGCGAAGGTCGCCCCTGCCACATAGCCCGGGTAACCGCCCCGCACGGTGTCCGCGCCGACGATCGAGCCGACGTCCCGCCACTCGAGGCCCGCGTCGGCCAGCGCCGCTCGGGCGGCCGCCACGCCGTACTCGACGAACCCGCGCCCCCATTTGCCCCACGGGTGCATGCCCGCGCCGAGCACCGCCACCTCTCCTGTCATGCCGTCACCCCCGTCGGCCGCCAGTGCCATGTCGTCCAGACCGTCTCGCCGTCCTCGTGGAGCACACCGGGGACGACCTCCACCTCATCGCCCACCGCCAGGTCGGCGACGGTGACCCCGGGAACCGCCTGCCCCAGCACCACGATCCGCTCGGCGGCCAGCTCCACCGCGATCAACGTGTACGGCTCCCACGGAAGTTCCGGATCGGTCACATAGGGTGACGGAGGCCGGTAGCGGCCGTCCGTGTACGACCAGACGCGACCGCGCCGCGAAAGGGGAATCTCCGCCAGATCACCACAGTCGCATCCGGGGTTGCGACAGTGGCTGTCCTCGCGCGGGAAGAAGACCGACGCGCAGGCGGAGCAGCGGGTACCGAGAAGCGTGAAGTCGTCTCCCTCACCGGCGAACCACCCGGTGACCACAGGTGTGCGTGTGCGCGGCAAGACCCCTCCCCGGGCCGTATCTGACGGAACGTCAGAAGTGTCGCACGGGCGGCCGCAAAGGGGCAGGGGGCCCAGCGAAAGCGGAACACCTGATGATCGGATACAGTCCGCCGCGTGTCCGAAACTCAGCACTCCATCCCCAACTCCGCGCCCGGCTCCCACTGTTCGAGCTGCGGAGCGCCCTACGGAGAGGGCGTCGCGGGCTGGCCCCGCACCTGTCCCGTCTGCAACACGGTGGCCTACCGCAACCCCCTGCCGGTCGCCGTCGCACTCCAGCCCGTGTACGACACGCAGGGCACCGCCCTGGTCGTCATCACCCGAACCATCGCCCCCGCGCGCGGAGGCATCGCCCTGCCCGGCGGTTACGTCGACGACCGTGAGGACTGGCGGCACGCCCTGGTCCGCGAACTCAAGGAAGAGACCGGCATCGACGCGGCGAGCCGCGACGTACGGCTCGTCGACGCGCTGAGCTCGCCCGACGGGCACCTGCTGCTGTTCGGAGTGCTGCCGGAGCGTCCCGCCGACGGCCTCACGCAGTCCGCCGCCACGGACGAGACGGAGGGCTGGCACCTCCTGCGCAGGCCGGAGGAGCTCGCCTTCCCGCTGCACACGCTGGCCGTAAGGGCCTGGTTCGAGGGCCGCTACGTCTGATCCTCAGCGCGCTCCCAGCCCGCGCAGCCGCACGGGGTGGGACGGCTCGCTCACGCCGTCCTCGCCCTCCCGCTGAACGACCACCTTGTGGCCCTCCCAGCGGGCGACGTAGCGCTCGATCTCCGGTTCGTCCCAACCGTCGCCCGCGTCCGCAACGACCAGTCCGCCCCCGCTCCGTCCCCGGGCGGGCGCCCACACCTCCAGTTCGAGACCGCCGTCGTCCCCCTGCACCGGAATGACGGCGCCCGCGCGCGCGAGTACCGGGATCCGCGACAGCGGGGCGTCCACGAGCACCTGTCCCGGCCCCTCGTAGACCTGTTCCGTCACCGTGTCGTACCAGCGGCCCCGCGGGAGCTGAACCGCACGCCGGTCGCTGCCCGGATCGAGCACCGGTGCCACGAGCAGGCAGTCACCCAGCAGAAAGACGTCCTCGCAGTCCCGCAGGGCACGGTCCTCGGGCGCGGACCACCACACGGGCCGGACGTAAGGCGCACCGGTACGCCGGGCCAACAGTGCGAGTGTCATGAAGTACGGCAGCAGCCGCCGGCGTTCCACGAGGGCCACGCGCGCGTGCTCCAGCACCTCGGCTCCGAACTCCCACGGCTCTCTGCGCCCTGCCCGGGGACTCGCGTGGGTGCGGAACAACGGCAGATAGGCGCCGAGTTGGAACCAGCGCAGATACAGCTCGGGCGAGGGGAGCCCGTCGTAGCCGCCCACGTCGGGCCCCGAGTACGGCACCCCGCACAGCCCGAGCCCCATCACCAGCGACAGCGAAGCCCGCAGGCCCGGCCAGCCGGTCGCCACGTCACCGGACCAGGTGCCGCCGTATCGCTGCATGCCGGCCCATCCGGAACGCGAGAACAGAAAGGGCCGCTCGTCCGGCACCAGGTCGCGCAGACCCTCGTATCCGGCCCGGGCCATGCACAGCGCGTAGACGTTGTGCGCCTCCCGGTGGTCACCGCCGCGGCCCTCCAGGGAGTGCCTGGCCGACCGGGGCAGGGTGGACTCACCGAACGCGTTGAAGGACGTCGGCTCGTTCATGTCGTGCCAGAAGCCCTTGAACCCCGCCGTGAGCCTCTCCTGGTAGAGGCGACCCCACCATGCACGCACGCGCGCGTGCGTGAAGTCGGGATAGACCGCCTCACCGGGCCACACGACCCCGCCCACGAGCCGCCCCGACGCGTCCCGCACGAAGGCGTCCTCGGCCGTCCCGCTGTCATGGACGGCGTTGCCGGGCGCGGCCTTGACCGCCGGGTTGACGATCGACACCAGCCGGATCCCGTCCCGCAGCAGTTCCTCGGCCAGTTGGGGCAGCTTCGGAAACCGCCCCTGATCGACCGTGAACACCTGGTGCTCGTCGTAGTGGTCGATGTCCAGATGGACGGCATCGAGCGGCAGCGCCCGCTCCTGGTACCCGGCGACGATCCGCCGCACCTCCTGGTCGCTGCCGAAGCCCCAGCGGGCGTGATGATGGCCGAGCGCCCAGGACGGCGGCAGCGCGGGCGCACCGGTCAGCGAGGCCCAGGCGAGCAGCACGCGCGCGGGAGTGCCCACCATCACCCAGCAGCGCAGCGGACCGCCGGCCATCCGCAGCTCGGACATCCCCACCCGGTCGTGCCCGGAACCGGCGCCCTCCTCGCCCTCCCGCAGGGTCACGGTGCCGTCCCACGAGGTGTCGTGGAACACGAGATGGGTGGCGGCGTCGGCGACCACGAGCTGCACCGGCATCGTGATGTACAGCGGATCGTCTCCCGGCCCGAACGCCCGGCCCGGGTCGGTGTTCCACAGCCGGTACGTCCCGTCCCGCAACCGAGGCCCCGACGCGCGTCCCCCCAGCCCGAAGAACCGTGCGTCGGCGGCCACCTCCGACCGCTGCATCCAGCGCGCCTCGCCGCCGCCCACCGGCTCCCACCAGCGGGGCGGCAGATCCCGGCGCAGGGTCACCCCGCCGGGCGTACGAACCTCGACCGCTCCGTGCCGCGACACCACGACCGTCGCCCGCTCGGCCACGACCCGCCAGCCGCCGTCCTTGTCCGGCTCCAGGACCGCACGGGGATCCGGCTCCGGACAGCGGCCCGTGAGCGCGTACGACGGCTCGGGCTCGGCGCCGTCCCACCCCCAGAAGACCACCCCGTTCACCGCGACGACGATCCGCAGCTCGGCGCGGCTGAACCGTATGACACCCCCTCCGGGACCCGGCTCGACGTCCCGCATCGGCCCGGGCACCCGCGCCCGCTCGGCCCCCCGCGCCGGCAGCCCGACGGCGTCGGTACGCCTCCTGCGCCACGCGGCGCGCACGGTACGCAACCCCTGGGGCGCCCCCGCCGAACCAACCGCCTTCACCGAACGCACCAGGTCACGACCGTTCATGCTGCTCACCCTGCCACTCACTGACTCACCCGCGCGTGTCGTTCAACTGGCGTTCACCCGTGCCGGAGCCACATCTTCACGACACGGACTATGTGGGGCGCACCCTGGCGTAGAAGTTGATCACATGGCATCGTCCCTGTCAGCCGCGTCACGCGCACACCCCTGGCCCGTGCGCGGGAGACGCACACGACGCGCACAGTCCGGGAGCCCCCATGTCGACCGTGAATCCCCAGCCGCTCTGGCAGCCAGATCCGCAGCGCATCGCCCGGTCCCAGGTCACCAGGTTCCAGGCATGGGCGGCCCAGCACCACGGCGCCCCGGCCGACGGAGGCTACGAGGCCCTCCACCGCTGGTCGGTGGACAAGCTGGAGCCGTTCTGGGAAGCAGTCACCCAATGGTTCGACGTACGGTTCTCGACGCCGTACGCGCGCGTGCTGGGCGACCGCTCGATGCCCGGCGCCGAGTGGTTCCCGGGAGGCACCCTCAACTACGCCGAGCACGCCCTGCGCGCGGCCGCGACCCGCGCGGACGAACCCGCCCTCCTGTACGTCGACGAGACCCATGAGCCGCGCCCGGTGACCTGGTCCGAGCTGCGCCGCCAGGTCGGCTCCCTGGCCGCGGAGCTGCGCGCCCTCGGTCTCCGGCCCGGAGATCGCGTCAGTGGCTACCTCCCGAACGTTCCGCAGGCCGTCGTCGCCCTGCTCGCCACGGCCGCCGTGGGCGCCGTCTGGACGTCCTGCGCCCCCGACTTCGGCGCCCGCAGCGTCCTGGACCGCTTCCAACAGGTCGAACCGGTCGTCCTGTTCACCGTCGACGGCTACCGCTACGGCGGCAAGGAGCACGACCGCCGTGAGACGGTCGCCGAACTCCGCCGCGAACTGCCTTCCCTGCGCGCCGTCGTCCACATCCCGCTCCTCGGCACCGAGGCTCCTGAAGGCGCCCTGGAGTGGGATGCCCTCACGAGCGCGGACACGGAGCCGGTCTTCGAACAGGTGCCCTTCGCGCACCCCTTGTGGGTGCTCTACTCCTCGGGCACGACAGGCCTGCCGAAGGCGATCGTCCAGTCCGAGGGCGGCATCCTCGTCGAGCACCTCAAGCAGCTCGGCCTGCACTGCGACCTCGGCCCCGAGGACCGTTTCTTCTGGTACACCTCCACGGGCTGGATGATGTGGAACTTCCTCGTCTCCGGCCTCCTCACGGGCACGACCGTAGTCCTGTACGACGGCAGCCCCGGCTACCCCGACACGGGCGCCCAGTGGCGGGTCGCCGAACGCACCGGCGCCACCCTCTACGGCACCTCGGCCGCGTACGTCATGGCCTGCCGCAAGGCCGACGTGCACCCCGGCCGCGACTTCGACCTCGCCCAGGTGCGGTGCGTGGCCACCACCGGTTCACCGCTTCCGCCCGACGGCTTCCGCTGGCTGCACGACGAGGTCCGCGAGGACCTGTGGATCGCCTCCGTCAGCGGGGGCACGGACGTGTGCTCGTGCTTCGCGGGCGCCGTACCGACCCTGCCCGTGTACATCGGCGAGCTCCAGGCACCGAGCCTGGGCACCGACCTGCAGTCCTGGGACCCGAGCGGCAAGCCCCTGATCGACGAGGTCGGCGAGCTCGTCGTCACCAATCCCATGCCGTCGATGCCGATCCACTTCTGGAACGACCCCGACGGAAGCCGCTACCACGACAGCTACTTCGACACCTATCCCGGAGTGTGGCGGCACGGCGACTGGATCACCGTCACCTCGCGCGGCTCGGTCGTCATCCACGGCCGCTCCGACTCGACGCTCAACCGCCAGGGCGTCCGCATGGGTTCGGCCGACATCTACGAGGCCGTGGAGCGACTCCCCGAGATCAAGGAGTCCCTGGTCATCGGTATCGAGCAGCCCGACGGCGGTTACTGGATGCCGCTGTTCGTGCAACTGGCTCCGGGTGCCGTCCTCGACCAGGCACTCCTCGACCGCATCAAGGCGACGATCCGCGAAAACCTCTCGCCCCGCCACATCCCGGACGAGGTCATCGAGGTCCCCGGCATCCCGCACACCCTCACCGGGAAGCGCATCGAGGTCCCAGTCAAGCGCCTCCTCCAGGGCACCCCTCTGGAGAAAGCGGTCAACCCGGGCTCCATCGACAACCTCGAACTGCTCCACTTCTACGAGGACCTGGCCCGGAAACGCGCCTGAGGGAGCGGGTCACCGAGGCCGGCCGCCGCATCGGCCGACTTCAGCGCACCTGAGGCGGTGCGGCCGCTTTTCGGCGGACGCCGCAAGGGCTCCGAGGCGCGAACGCCACCATCTCCAGGACCACTCACAGTCACCGCGGTCATATGCCACCCTCCCGGCAGGGCGGGCCGCCTTCGGCACGACCGTAGTTCTGACCTGCACAATCAAGCACCGACTGGTAAGGGGGTGCTTTCCTCGGACCTCGTTGTCAGTGCCGCCGGTTACTGTGAGTGAGAATTGATCGACTGCGCACAGGGGGAAACATGGCGCACACCGACCACCAGACAATGCGACGCGTCCTGCGCCGCGAAATCGCCGGAACCATCGGCCTGCTCACCGACGAACACGACTTCCGCGCCATGCGGCGCTACCGCAGCTTCACCTTCGACGACCACGCGACCTACCTGAATCAGGTCGAAGACCTCCTCAGGACCCGCGCCGCACAGGGCAGCCACACCACCGTCGCCCTCTTCGACCCCCAGGAGTACGCCGAGTTCTGCGAGGAGACCGGCCTCAACCCGGACATCCCGTCGAGCCGAACACGCTTCACGGCAGAACTCGCCAACACCGGACCGACCCTTCCCTACGAGGGCCAGCCCCTCACCGACCTCGTGCCCGCCCTCGTGGACGAAGCCGTCCGCCAGGCCACCTGGGAGTACGCGACCACCCTCCTCGCCCGCCTCGGCGCCTGCGGTTCCTGCGGGGAGGACATCGGCCGGGCCGCCTTCACCCGCGCCTCCCACCTCCTCGTCCGGATCCTCGACACAGCCCTGCCGGGCGAACACCACCTCGTCTGCAGCGTCACCGGCTCGCCGGAAACGCTCGTCTCCGTCCTTCACTCCGAAGAGAACACCGATGGGGCCGTCCAACTAGACGAGTCCGAGGCCCTCGAATTCACCACAGTCCTCGCACTCGGCATCGCCACCCAGAGCCCCGGCGGACTCGTCATGCGCACCAGCGCCCCCGGGACCACCGACCGCATCTACGGCTGGCGTCTGCGCGGCGACGGCCTCGAACCCCTCACCGCCGGAGAAGTCTTCGACGCCTACTGCACTGACATCGACTCCGGCGACCTGATCTCCCCGGAATCGGACGTCGACTACTGCGTGCCGCCCGACCTCGGACCGGAAGGACAGACGTCGCGCCACAGTCACTGAACACAGAGGAGGGCGCTCCACCCACGGGTGGAGCGCCCTCCAGGAACCTTCGCCGGGCCTCTGCGGTCCGACTACTCGCCCGACAGCACCGCCTGGGCCGCGGCGCGCGCGTCCTCAGCGCTGTCGGCGGCCCGCGCGGCGGCGGCAGCACGCTCACACTGCGCCAGCGTGTACTTCGCCAGCGTCGCCCGGACATAAGGAAGGGACGCCGCACCCATGGAAAGCGAGGTCACCCCCAGACCGGTCAGCACACAGGCGAGCAGCGGGTCGGAAGCGGCCTCACCACACACACCACAGCTCTTGCCCTCGGCCTTCGCCGCCTCGGCGGACAGCGCGACCAGGTCGAGCAGCGCGGGCTGCCACGGATCCTGCAGCCGCGACACCGCACCCACCTGACGGTCGGCGGCGAAGGTGTACTGCGCGAGATCGTTGGTCCCGAGCGACAGGAACTCGACCTCCTGCAGAATCGACCGCGCCCGCAGAGCGGCCGAGGGAATCTCCACCATCGCGCCGAACTTCGCCTGCAGCCCCGCCGCACGGCAGGCGTCGGCGAACGCCCTGGCATCGGCGCGGTCCGCCACCATCGGGGCCATGACCTCGAGGTAGACGGGCAGACCCTCGGCGGCCTTCGCGAGCGCCGTCAGCTGAGTCCGAAGCACGTCGGGGTGATCGAGCAGCGTCCGCAGTCCACGCACACCCAGCGCCGGATTCGGCTCGTCGGACGGCGTCAGAAAGTCCAGCGGCTTGTCCGCGCCCGCGTCGAGCACACGGACGACCACACGCCCCTCGGGGAACGCCTCGAGGACCTGGCGATACGCCTCGACCTGCTTCTCCTCGGACGGAGCGTTCTTGCTGTCGTCGAGGAAGAGGAACTCGGTACGGAAGAGACCGACGCCCTCGGCTCCCGCTTCGACCGCGGCGGGCACGTCCGCCGGACCACCGACGTTGGCCAGCAGCGGCACCTTGTGGCCATCGGCGGTGGCACCCGGACCCGTCGATGCGGCGAGCGCGGCCTTCCGCTCGGCGGCAGCGGCCTTCAACTGAGCCTTCTTCTCATCGCTCGGGTTCACGAAGATGTCACCGGTGCTGCCGTCGACAGCGATGACCGTGCCCTCGGCCAGCTCACCGGCACCCGGCAGCGCCACAACGGCCGGCACACCCAGCGCCCGCGCCAGAATCGCGCTGTGGCTGGTCGGCCCACCCTCCTCGGTGACGAAACCCAGAACGAGCGTCGGATCCAGCAGAGCGGTGTCGGCAGGAGCGAGATCCCGTGCCACCAGGACATACGGCTCGTCGCTGTCCGGGACGCCCGGCATCGGCACCCCCAGCAGACGAGCGACGATACGATTCCGCACGTCGTCGAGATCGGCGACGCGACCGGCCAGGTACTCACCCGCGCCCGCCAGCAGCTCGCGGTACGCGGCGAACGCGTCGTACACGGCGCGCTCGGCCGTGCTGCCGACGGCGATACGCCGGTCCACGTCTGCCATCAGCTCGGGATCCTGGGCCATCATGGCCTGCGCTTCGAGCACAGCCTGGGCCTCACCCCCCGCCAGATTGCCGCGCGCCATCAGGTCGGCCGCCACAGCCTCCACGGCCTTGCGGGCGCGCCCCTGTTCACGCTCCGCGTCCTCAGCCGGAATCTGCTTGGCAGGCGGCTCCAGCACCGCCGTTCCCATATGCCGAACCTCGCCGATCGCCACACCGTGGCTCACGCCGACGCCTCGCAGCGTTGTCTCCATCTCACCCGTCTCCGATAGTGCGGCGGGTCCCGCCGCCGTGGTGGTTGTCGTCCCTATTTGCCGTCGTACGACGGCACTGACGTCACTTCCAGAC
>NZ_MJAH01000006.1:530000-1000403 GCF_001746295.1 Streptomyces sp. LUP47B
GTAAGACTTCGTGGAGGACCGAACCCACCAGGGTTGAAAACCTGGGGGATGACCTGTGGTTAGGGGTGAAAGGCCAATCANTCGTGACTGCGTGCCTTTTGAAGAATGAGCCTGCGAGTTTGCGGTGTGTTGCGAGGTTAACCCGGGTGGGGTAGCCGTAGCGAAAGCGAGTCCTAATAGGGCGTTTGAGTAGCACGCTCAAGACCCGAAGCGGAGTGATCTAGCCATGGGCAGGTTGAAGCGGAGGTAAGACTTCGTGGAGGACCGAACCCACCAGGGTTGAAAACCTGGGGGATGACCTGTGGTTAGGGGTGAAAGGCCAATCAAACTCCGTGATAGCTGGTTCTCCCCGAAATGCATTTAGGTGCAGCGTCGTGTGTTTCTTGCCGGAGGTAGAGCACTGGATAGGCGATGGGCCCTACCGGGTTACTGACCTTAGCCAAACTCCGAATGCCGGTAAGTGAGAGCGCGGCAGTGAGACTGTGGGGGATAAGCTCCATGGTCGAGAGGGAAACAGCCCAGAGCATCGACTAAGGCCCCTAAGCGTACGCTAAGTGGGAAAGGATGTGGAGTCGCAGAGACAACCAGGAGGTTGGCTTAGAAGCAGCCACCCTTGAAAGAGTGCGTAATAGCTCACTGGTCTAGTGATTCCGCGCCGACAATGTAGCGGGGCTCAAGCGTACCGCCGAAGTCGTGTCATTCATACACATAGGGCCAACGCCTGTATGGATGGGTAGGGGAGCGTCGTGTGCCGGGTGAAGCCGCGCCGGAAGGCAGTGGTGGACGGTTCACGAGTGAGAATGCAGGCATGAGTAGCGATACACACGTGGGAAACGTGTGCGCCGATTGACTAAGGGTTCCTGGGTCAAGCTGATCTGCCCAGGGTAAGTCGGGTGCCGGTAAGTGAGAGCGCGGCAGTGAGACTGTGGGGGATAAGCTCCATGGTCGAGAGGGAAACAGCCCAGAGCATCGACTAAGGCCCCTAAGCGTACGCTAAGTGGGAAAGGATGTGGAGTCGCAGAGACAACCAGGAGGTTGGCTTAGAAGCAGCCACCCTTGAAAGAGTGCGTAATAGCTCACTGGTCTAGTGATTCCGCGCCGACAATGTAGCGGGGCTCAAGCGTACCGCCGAAGTCGTGTCATTGCAGCAATACGCCCAACGGCGGCTGTGATGGGTAGGGGAGCGTCGTGTGCCGGGTGAAGCCGCGCCGGAAGGCAGTGGTGGACGGTTCACGAGTGAGAATGCAGGCATGAGTAGCGATACACACGTGGGAAACGTGTGCGCCGATTGACTAAGGGTTCCTGGGTCAAGCTGATCTGCCCAGGGTAAGTCGGGACCTAAGGCGAGGCCGACAGGCGTAGTCGATGGATAACCGGTTGATATTCCGGTACCCGCTGTGAAGCGTCAAACACCGAACCTATTGATGCTAAGGCCGTGAAGCCGTTCCGGACCCTTCGGGGAAAGGAAAGTGGTGGAGCCGCCGGACCAAGGTGGTAGTAGGTGAGTGATGGGGTGACGCAGGAAGGTAGTCCAGCCCGGGCGGTGGTTGTCCCGGGGTAAGGGTGTAGGCCGTGCGGTAGGTAAATCCGTCGCACACAAGGCTGAGACCTGATGCCGAGCCGATTGTGGTGAAGTGGATGATCCTATGCTGTCGAGAAAAGCCTCTAGCGAGTTTCATGGCGGCCCGTACCCTAAACCGACTCAGGTGGTCAGGTAGAGAATACCGAGGCGTTCGGGTGAACTAAGAGGACTTGCTCCTCGAGCTGGGGGTGGCCGCAGAGACCAGCGAGAAGCGACTGTTTACTAAAAACACAGGTCCGTGCGAAGCCGTAAGGCGATGTATACGGACTGACGCCTGCCCGGTGCTGGAACGTTAAGGGGACCGGTTAGTCCGATTTCGGTCGGGCGAAGCTGAGAACTTAAGCGCCAGTAAACGGCGGTGGTAACTATAACCATCCTAAGGTAGCGAAATTCCTTGTCGGGTAAGTTCCGACCTGCACGAATGGCGTAACGACTTCTCGACTGTCTCAACCATAGGCCCGGTGAAATTGCACTACGAGTAAAGATGCTCGTTTCGCGCAGCAGGACGGAAAGACCCCGGGACCTTTACTACAGTTTGATATTGGTGTTCGGTTCGGCTTGTGTAGGATAGCTGGGAGACTTTGAAGCTTGGACGCCAGTKSWKGTGGAGTCGTCGTTGAAATACCAGTCTGGTCGTGCTGGATGTCTAACCTGGGTCCGTGATCCGGATCAGGGACAGTGTCTGATGGGTAGTTTAACTGGGGCGGTTGCCTCCTAAAGAGTAACGGAGGCGCCCAAAGGTTCCCTCAGCCTGGTTGGCAATCAGGGTGTTGAGTGTAAGTGCACAAGGGAGCTTGACTGTGAGACCGACGGGTCGAGCAGGGACGAAAGTCGGGACTAGTGATCCGGCGGTGGCTTGTGGAAGCGCCGTCGCTCAACGGATAAAAGGTACCCCGGGGATAACAGGCTGATCTTCCCCAAGAGTCCATATCGACGGGATGGTTTGGCACCTCGATGTCGGCTCGTCGCATCCTGGGGCTGGAGTCGGTCCCAAGGGTTGGGCTGTTCGCCCATTAAAGCGGTACGCGAGCTGGGTTTAGAACGTCGTGAGACAGTTCGGTCCCTATCCGCTGCGCGCGCAGGAATATTGAGAAGGGCTGTCCCTAGTACGAGAGGACCGGGACGGACGAACCTCTGGTGTGCCAGTTGTTCTGCCAAGGGCATGGCTGGTTGGCTACGTTCGGGAGGGATAACCGCTGAAAGCATCTAAGCGGGAAGCCTGCTTCGAGATGAGTATTCCCACCCCCTTTGAGGGGTTAAGGCTCCCAGTAGACGACTGGGTTGATAGGCCGGATCTGGAAGCCCAGTAATGGGTGGAGGTGACCGGTACTAATAGGCCGAGGGCTTGTCCATATTTGCTCGCGTCCACTGTGTTAGTTCTGAGGCAACGACCGTTCTGGAAGCCCAGTAATGGGTGGAGGTGACCGGTACTAATAGGCCGAGGGCTTGTCCATATTTGCTCGCGTCCACTGTGTTAGTTCTGAGGCAACGACCGTGTCGTGTTTCCGGTCGTAACTTCATAGTGTTTCGGTGGTCATAGCGTGAGGGAAACGCCCGGTTACATTCCGAACCCGGAAGCTAAGCCTTACAGCGCCGATGGTACTGCAGGGGGGACCCTGTGGGAGAGTAGGACACCGCCGAACAATTATTCAAAGGGTTGGATCCTGAACTTCGGTTCGGGGTCCAACCCTTTTTTGTTGTGCGTCACTTGAAGTTCACGTTGCGCAACCACCATCCGAGGCATGGGTACTGCTGCAATGCTCAGGGCCGCCGGCGTCGGAGTCGGTGACGAGGTCGTGGTGCCGGCCTTCGGGAACGTCGAGGTCGCCGAGGCGGTGACACTCGCGGGTGCGCTTCCGGTGTTCGCGGACATACATCCGGTCAGCTACTGCCTTGACGCCTCCGCTGTCGAAGCGGCGGTAACTCCGCGGACGGCGGCCGTCGTTGTCGTACACCGATTCGGTCGACCGGCCGACATGGCGCGGCTGCTCGCGCTCGGTGAGCGGCACGGGCTGCTGGTGCTGCAGGAGGGCGAGTCCGAGGCGCCGTACGACGAGATCGCTCAGCGTCGGGAGCGGGCCTGCTACCTCGATGGGAAGTTGCGCGGGGTGCGCACGCCCGATGGTGGGGACGGGCACACCTATCAGCAGTACGTGGTGCGGGTGCCCGGTAACGGGCGGCCGGACCGGGACGCTTTCGCTCGGGCCCTGCGGGGCAAGGGGATTGACTGCCGGGTGCCGGTGAAGACGCCCGTGCACCGGCTGCCCGAGTTCCGGCGTTGTGTGTCGCTGCCCGAGACCGAGCGCGCCGCCGACGAGACGCTCGCGCTGCCGGTGGACGCAGCCTTGACCAAGCGGGACATGCAGCGGGTCGTGGCCGCGTGCAATGCGCTCGGGGGACTGCTTCAGCCTGCCTTCTGAGCGAGTTGGGAGCACCGGGCTGTTCGGGGTATGATCTATTCCGTTGCCGCGAGGGAAACCTCGAAAAGGCGACAGGCCCCCTTAGCTCAGTCGGCAGAGCGTCTCCATGGTAAGGAGAAGGTCAACGGTTCGATTCCGTTAGGGGGCTCCAGCCAAAAGGCCCCGCCCAATTGGGCGGGGCCTTTGTCGTGTTCTCTCTCAGTCCGTCTGCAGGCCCGGGACGCGCATGGCCAGAATCGCCATGTCGTCGGACGGCGCGTCGGAGGCGAAGCGCTCGACCGCGCGCATGATGCGGGCCGCGACCGCGCCGGCCGTCAGGCCCGTGCAGGTGGTGAGGACGTCGGCGAGGCCGTCGTCGCCCAGCATGCGGGTGCCTTCGCGGCGCTCGGTGACGCCGTCCGTGACGCAGAGGAGGACGTCGCCCGGGTCAAGGGTGACCGACTGCTCGTAGAGCTCCAGGTCCTCCATGACGCCGAGGAGCGGCTGGGGTTCGGCTGCCGGTTCGACGGTGCCGTCCTGGCGCAGGCGGAGCGGGAGGGGGTGGCCGGCGCAGACGACCTTCAGGCGGGCGCTGCCGTCCGCCTGCGGCCACAACTCGCCGTAGAGGAGGGTCAGGAAGCGACTGCGGGCGCCCTCGTCGAGGATCGCGGAGTTCAGGCGCTCCAGGACCGCCGGGCCGCTGAGGCCCTCGCGGGCGAGCAGCCTGAGGGCGTGCCGGGCGAGGCCCGTGACCGCCGCCGCGTTCGGGCCCGTACCGCAGACATCGCCGATGGCGAATCCGTAGGCGCCGTCGCTGATGGGGAAGACGTCGTAGAAGTCGCCACCGACCTCGTTGCCCTCGCCGGCCGCGCGGTAGATGACCTCGACCTCCACGCCGTCGATCTCCGGGAGCTCGGGTGGCAGGAGGCTGCGCTGGAGGGACTGGCTGATGGCTGTGCGCTCGGAGTACAGGCGGGCGTTGTCCAGGGCGAGGGCGGCCCGGCGGGACAAGTCCTCGGCCAGTTCCAGGATTTCCTGTCGGAAGTGTTCGTCCGCGGGCTTGCCGAGGGTCAGCATGCCGATGACGCGGTTGCGGGCGACCAGCGGGAGGACGACGGTCTCGCCGCCCACCGCGGAGGCTGTGGCGAGCGTGGGACCGATTCCCGAGGCGAGCTGGTGAGTGGGGCCGCCGCTGAGTCCGAGGCTGCGCATGGAGCTGCGCAGAGCCGCTTGGTGCGCGGCCTCGCCGGGGGCCGACCAGACGCGGGCACCGGGGGTGGGGACCGGGTCCGGAGGCTGGATCTTCGACAGCAACGACTTGATGCCGTCGATGAGTTCCTCGTCCTCGTGGAGGACGTACGACAGATAGGGATCCGAGGCCTGGTCGGCGATCGTGTAGACGGCGCACCAGGTGGCCAGGGTGGGGACGGTCATCTGGGCCATGAGGGCCAGGGTCTGGTCCCGGTCCAGGGTGCCGGCGAGGAGGTCGGAGGCCTCGACGAGGAAGCTCAGGGAGCCGCGGCGCAGGCGTTCGAGTTCGCCCAGCCGCGCCGACTCGACCGCCAACGCAATGCGGTCGGCGGCGAATTGCAGGCGCAGGGCCTCTTCGTTCGAGTATCTGCCGGGTCCCTCGGCGGCCACGCCGAGGGACCCGGTGAGGCGGCCCTCGACCTTCAGCGGGACGGTGACCACCGAGCGCATGCCGGTGCCGTTCAGGAGCGGTACGGCGCCGGGTACGGCCGCGAGGTCGTCGTGGACGGCCGGCATGCGGGCGGAGCCGTAGCGGCCGGGGCCGGCCTCGACGGGCACGCGCGCGAAGCGCTGGCGGGCGGAGGGCAGACCGGTGGAGGCGCGGACCTCCAGCTCGGTCTCGTCGTCGGTCGCGAGGAGCAGGAAGGCGGAATCGCCGTCGAGCATGTCGCGCGCGCGTTCGACAGTGCGCTGGAGGAGGCCGTCGAGGTCGTCCGGGGCCGGGGAGCCGATGAACACCTCGAAGGGGTCGGTGTTCTGGCCGTCGGAGGAGGTGTTCGTGTCGGAGGCGGGCACGCGCAACGGGGTCTGCAGGACGGCGCGCTCGTGGTCGCGCACCAGGAGGCAGACCGTGGAGGGTTCGCCGCCGGTGTCGCGGACGCGCAGGTGGGAGGCGTAGACAGAGGTGACGCGACCGTTGGCCGCTCTGATGCCGTAGCTGCCCTCCCAGCGCGAGAGCTGCAGGGCCTCGGCGATTCCGGTGCTGGTGCCCGGGGTGTGGGGCCAGGCCGCGAGGTCGGTCAGGGGCTTGCCGATGACCTGTTCGGCGGCATAACCGAAGAGTTCCTCGGCGTCCTCGTTCCACGAGCTGATGGCGCACGCACGGTCGATCTGGACGACGGCGACGCGCACGCGGCCGTCCGCCAGCGGGAGGAGGTCCGCGGGCAGGGACGGGCCTGCCGTGCGGGTGCCCACCGTGCGCTCGGGCAGATCGAGCTGGAACCAGACCTGCTTCTGGGTGGGCGTGTACTCGACGCCCCACCGGCCGGCCAGCGCGGCGCAGAGCTGGAGGCCGCGGCCGCCCTCGCGGTCGAGGTTGCCCATGTTGACGGCCTGACCCTGGAGGGGGATCTCGCGCTCGGGGTAGTGGTCGCCCACCTCGATGCGTACTCCGTCGTCGCTGCGCAGGCACAGAACGTCGGCGGAAGTGCCCGCGTGCACCACGGCATTGGTGACGAGTTCGCTGGTGAGGACCACCGCGTCGTCGACGATGTCGGCGAAGCCCCATCCCTGGAGGGTGTCGCGGACGAAGGAGCGGGCGGTCGCTACCGATCGACCGACAGGCTCGAAGCTGGCGGCCGCGCGCGCGGTGATCACAGAACTCCTCGACCGATTGTCGACGTGCAGGGCTGCCTGGCCGACCGGCTCGTGCCGCTGCTGCGGCAGGCCGTCCGTCGGCCGGGGGTCCGGGGTCTGTCCCCCGGGGACCAGTCCGGTGGTCATGTGTGCGGCCGCCCTCCGATGCCCGCTCGTGCTCGTGCCACCGTCCAGGCCGGACGGACCGGCTCGGCTGGACAGCCGCATGCAAGGTTACTTACCTTCGACGGCCATGCGGATGCCGGTCTGCAGTGTTTCCGTCCGGAGGGTGTGCGGACGATGTGCGAAGCTGCCGAACTGTTATGGCCGGGTTCAACCAGGGTGAAACACTGGGCAGGCTCCTGAAGAAGGTTCGGGCAGGCCGAGTGGCTTACGTGTACGGCGGGCAGCAGCCCGTGGTGCGGCTCTGTATGCCCGATTGAAATAACGCTGTAGTAAGCAGAAGCACGCGGCAGCCACCGGTGCGCCGCGCGGTAGCACCTGGGTACAGCAGTAACGGTCGACCCCTGCGGGAGGGACACAGTGGAGTCTGGCGCAGCGACGCGGGGCACTAAAACGCGCGCGAAAGGCGGACAGTCCCCGAGCAACCAGCGCAAACCGCGCAATGGGACCACGGCGGTGGACACGGCCGCCCTGAACCGGCTGCTGGCGGCACTGGTGTCGATGCGGGACGGGAACTTCCGCAAGCGGCTGACGGTGTCCGGCGACGGCGTGATGTCGGAGATCGCGGCGGTCTTCAATGAGGTGGCCGACCGCAATCTCCATCTGACAGGTGAGCTGTCACGGGTGCGGCGCATGGTGGGCCGTGAGGGCAAGCTCACGGAAAGGCTGGAAACAGGCGCCTGTGAGGGCTCCTGGGCGTCCGCCATCGATGCCTCCAACGCGCTCGTGGACGATCTCGTGCGGCCCGTCTCCGAGGTCGGCCGGGTGCTGTCCGCGGTGGCGGAGGGTGATCTGTCACCCCGTATGGAACTCAGGACGCAGGCGCCGGACGGTACGGGACATCCGCTGCGCGGGGAGTTCCTGAAGGTCGGGCGGACTGTAAACAACCTTGTCGATCAGTTGTCGACGTTCACCGACGAGGTCACCCGGGTGGCCAGCGAGGTCGGCACCGAGGGCAAGCTCGGCGGCCAGGCACGCGTGCGTGGCATGTCGGGTTCCTGGAAGGACCTGACCGAGTCCGTCAACACGATGGCGTACCGGCTGACGGCTCAGGTGCGGGACATCGCGCTGGTGACCACGGCGGTCGCCAAGGGTGATCTGTCGCGGAAGGTCACGGTTCACGTGGCCGGCGAGATGCTGGAGCTGAAGAACACCGTCAACACGATGGTGGACCAGCTCTCCTCCTTCTCCTCCGAGGTGACCCGCGTCGCGCGCGAGGTGGGCGTCGAGGGCGAGCTGGGCGGCCAGGCGCAGGTGCCGGGTGTGGCCGGGGTGTGGAAGGACCTCACCGATTCGGTGAACCTCATGGCCGGCAATCTCACGGCCCAGGTGCGCGGGATCGCGCAGGTGACGACGGCGGTGGCCAGCGGTGACCTGTCGCAGAAGGTGACGGTCTCCGCACGCGGTGAGGTCGCGCAGTTGGCCGACACGATCAACCAGATGACCGAGACGCTGCGGATCTTCGCGGACGAGGTCACCCGCGTGGCCAACGAGGTCGGTGCCGAGGGACAGCTCGGCGGGCAGGCGAACGTGCCGGGTGCGGCGGGAACGTGGAAGGACCTCACCGATTCGGTGAACACGGTCTTCCGGAACCTGACCACACAGGTGCGGGACATCGCCGCGGTGACGACGGCGGTGGCCAACGGTGACCTGTCGCAGAAGGTCACCGTCGACGTGGCCGGCGAGATGCTGGAACTGAAGAACACCGTCAACGGGATGGTGGACCAGCTGTCGGCATTCGGTGCCGAGGTCACACGCGTGGCGCGCGAGATCGGTGTCGAGGGTGAGCTGGGCGGCCAGGCGCAGGTGCCCGGGGCCGCCGGTACCTGGAAGGACCTCACCGACTCCGTCAACACGGCGTTCAGGAATCTCACCGGACAGGTGAGGAACATCGCCCAGGTCACGACGGCGGTGGCCAACGGCGACCTGTCGCAGAAGGTCACTGTGGACGTCTCCGGCGAGATGCTCCAGCTGAAGAACACCGTGAACACGATGGTGGACCAGCTGTCGGCCTTCGCCGACCAGGTGACGCGGATGGCCCGGGACGTGGGTACCGAGGGCCGGCTGGGCGGTCAGGCCGTGGTGCCGGGGGTGTCCGGTACGTGGAAGGAGCTCACCGACTCCGTCAACTTCATGGGCGGCAACCTCACCTCTCAGGTGCGGCAGATCGCCCAGGTGACGACCGCGGTGGCCCGGGGTGATCTGTCGCAGAAGATCGACGTGGACGCGCGCGGCGAGATCCTGGAGCTGAAGAACACCATCAACACGATGGTCGACCAGCTCTCCGCCTTCGCCGACCAGGTGACGCGGGTGGCCCGTGAGGTGGGCACCGAGGGACGCCTCGGCGGCCAGGCTCAGGTGCCCGGCGTCGCCGGTGTGTGGCGCGACCTCACCGACTCCGTGAACGGAATGGCAGGAAACCTTACTGCCCAGGTGCGCAACATCGCCCAGGTGGCCACCGCGGTGGCCCGGGGTGACCTGTCGCAGAAGATCGACGTCGATGCGCGCGGCGAGATCCTGGAGCTGAAGAACACCCTCAACACGATGGTGGACCAGCTCTCCAGCTTCGCCGACCAGGTGACGCGGGTGGCCCGTGAGGTGGGCACCGAGGGCATCCTCGGCGGGCAGGCCGAGGTGCAGGGTGTCTCCGGCACCTGGAAGGACCTCACGCAGTCCGTGAACTTCATGGCGAACAACCTGACGATCCAGGTGCGCAACATCGCCGAGGTCACCACCGCGGTCGCCAAGGGCGACCTCTCGAAGAAGATCACCGTCGACGCCAAGGGCGAGATCCTCGAGCTCGTCACCACCGTCAACACGATGGTCGACCAGCTGTCGTCCTTCGCCGAGCAGGTGACGCGGGTGGCCCGTGAGGTGGGCACCGAGGGCCAGCTGGGCGGGCAGGCGCGGGTTCCGGGTGTCACGGGCATCTGGAAGGACCTCAGCGACAACGTGAACCTGATGGCCAACAACCTGACCATGCAGGTGCGCAACATCTCCCAGGTCGCGAACGCGGTCGCCAACGGTGACCTCACGCGGACGGTGACGATCGAGGCGCGCGGCGAGGTCGCGCAGCTCGCCGACACCTTCAACACCATGGTGAAGACGCTGAGTTCGTTCGCCGACCAGGTCACCAAGGTGGCCCGCGAGGTGGGCACGGACGGCATCCTGGGCGGCCAGGCGCGGGTGCCCGGTGTGGCCGGCACCTGGAAGGACCTCACCGAGTCCGTGAACCAGATGGCGTCCAACCTGACAGGTCAGGTGCGGAACATCGCCATGGTGACCACGGCCATCGCCAAGGGCGACCTGACGAAGAAGATCGACATCGATGCCCGCGGTGAGATCCTCGAACTCAAGACCACCATCAACACGATGGTCGACCAGCTGTCGTCCTTCGCCGAGGAGGTCACCCGGGTGGCCCGCGAGGTGGGTACCGAGGGGCAGCTCGGCGGCCAGGCACGCGTGCGTGACGTCGACGGCACCTGGCGCGACCTGACCGAGTCCGTGAACGAAATGGCAGGAAACCTCACCCGGCAGGTGCGAGCCATCGCGCGCGTGGCGACCGCGGTGACCCGAGGCGACCTGAACCTGAAGATCGACGTGGACGCGTCCGGCGAGATCCAGGAGCTGCAGGACTACATCAACAAGATGATCGCCAACCTGCGCGACACCACGATCGCCAACAAGGAGCAGGACTGGCTCAAGGGCAACCTGGCCCGTATCTCGGCGCTCATGCAGGGCCGCCGGGACCTGGAGGACGTGGCCTCGCTGATCATGAGTGAGCTGACGCCGGTGGTGACCGCGCAGCACGGCGCGTTCTTCGTCGCGATGCCGCTCCTGGACGGCAAGGACCTGAGCGCCGAGGCCGAGGACCAGTACGAGCTGCGGATGCTCGGGTCGTACGGCTACTCGATGGGCTCGATGCCGACGTCGTTCCGGCCGGGTGAGGCGCTCATCGGGACGGCCGCCGAGGAGAAGCGCACGATCCTGGTGGAGAACGCGCCCAGCGGCTACCTGAAGATCTCCTCCGGTCTCGGAGAGGCACCGCCCGCGCAAGTGATCGTCCTCCCGGTGCTGTTCGAGGGCAAGGTGCTCGGTGTCATCGAGCTGGCTTCCTTCACACCCTTCACGCAGATCCAGAAGGACTTCCTCAATCAGATCGCCGAGATGATCGCGACGAGCGTCAACACCATCTCCGTCAACACCAAGACGGAGGTACTGCTGAAGCAGTCGCAGGAGCTGACCGAGCAACTCAGGGAGCGGTCGGCCGAGTTGGAGAACCGGCAGAAGGCCCTCCAGGCGTCCAACGCGGAACTGGAGGAGAAGGCCGAGCTGTTGGCCCAGCAGAACCGTGACATCGAGGTGAAGAACACCGAGATCGAGGAGGCGCGGCAGGTCCTGGAGGAGCGTGCCGAGCAGCTCGCCGTGTCCATGCGGTACAAGAGCGAGTTCCTGGCCAACATGTCGCACGAGTTGCGTACACCGCTCAACTCGCTGCTGATCCTCGCCAAACTGCTCGCCGACAACGCGGACTCCAACCTCACCCCGAAGCAGGTCGAGTTCGCCGAGACCATCCATGGGGCAGGCTCAGACCTGCTGCAGTTGATCAACGACATCCTCGACCTGTCGAAGGTCGAGGCGGGCAAGATGGACGTCTCCCCGACACGCATCGCGCTCGTGCAGCTCGTGGACTACGTGGAGGCCACCTTCCGGCCGTTGACCGCGGAGAAGGGCCTGGACCTGTCCGTACGGGTCTCTCCCGAGCTGCCCGCCACGCTGCACACCGATGAACAGCGCCTGCTCCAGGTGTTGCGCAACCTGCTGTCCAACGCGGTGAAGTTCACCGACTCGGGAGCCGTCGAGCTGGTCATCCGGCCCGCCGGGCGGGACGTACCGGTGGCGATCCGGGAGCAGCTGCTCGAGGCCGGCTCGCTGCGTGATCCGAGCGCCGACCTGATCGCGTTCTCCGTGACCGACACCGGGATCGGTATCGCGGCCAGCAAGATGCGGGTGATCTTCGAGGCCTTCAAGCAGGCCGACGGCACGACCAGCCGCAAGTACGGCGGCACCGGTCTCGGGCTGTCGATCTCGCGGGAGATCGCGCAACTGCTCGGCGGAGAGATTTACGCGCAGAGCGAGCCCGGTCGCGGATCGACGTTCACGCTGTATTTGCCGCTGCACCCCAGCGAACTGCCGCCGCAGGGCTACCAGCAGTCCATGCCCGCCCTGGAGGCCGGCGATCTGGTGGCGTCCGCGTCGGGGCACGGACGGGCCGGGGCCGAGGTCGAGACGCCGGCCGAGGTGAGGTCGTACCAGGAGACACAGAACGGCGCCGCGGCGCTCTTCCGGCGCCGTCGCAGGACCGCGCCCGCCCTCGAAGAGCGGATCGGACAGCCGGACCAGTGGTCGGCGGTGGAGCACCAGGCCGCGCCGCAGCCACGCCGGGGCATCCGGTTCGGCGGGGAGAAGGTGCTGATCGTCGACGACGACATCCGCAACGTCTTCGCGCTCACCAGCGTCCTCGAGCAGCACGGACTGTCCGTGCTCTACGCGGAGAACGGCCGTGAGGGGATCGAGGTCCTGGAGCAGCACGAGGACGTGGCGGTCGTCCTGATGGACATCATGATGCCCGAGATGGACGGGTACGCGACGACCAACGCGATCCGCAGGATGCCGCAGTTCGCCGGGCTCCCGATCATCGCGCTGACCGCCAAGGCGATGAAGGGCGACCGGGAGAAGGCGATCGAGTCGGGCGCCTCCGATTACGTGACCAAGCCGGTCGATCCCGATCATCTGCTGTCGGTGATGGAACAGTGGATGCGAGGGGAGTGATGAGAATCAGCGAAGTTCACGCGGAGTTGCTGACTCAGTGTGCCCGACGCCGTGTAGAAGTACGGGATTCGGGGAACCTTCTGGTCTCCCGCTACGTTTCTGCTACGTGCACAGTGACATCACGGTGACAGGGTGTGGCGACAGACAGGGTGCGGCTACGATGACCGGCACAAGGACGGGCGGCGAAAGGGAGTCGTCCCCAGCGGCGGCGCCCGGTGCACATCCGGGGCGAGGAGGGCGGGCCATGGTGCAGAAGGCCAAGATCCTCCTGGTCGATGACCGGCCGGAGAATCTGCTCGCGCTGGAGGCCATTCTCTCCGCGCTCGATCAGACACTGGTGCGGGCATCGTCCGGGGAGGAAGCACTCAAGGCACTGCTCACGGACGACTTCGCGGTGATTTTGCTGGACGTCCAGATGCCTGGCATGGACGGCTTCGAGACCGCGGCGCACATCAAACGGCGGGAGCGGACCCGGGACATCCCGATCATCTTCCTCACCGCGATCAACCACGGTCCGCACCACACCTTCCGGGGGTACGCGGCCGGGGCGGTGGACTACATCTCCAAGCCGTTCGACCCGTGGGTGCTGCGTGCGAAGGTCTCGGTCTTCGTCGAGCTCTACATGAAGAACTGCCAGCTGCGGGAGCAGGCGGCGCTGCTGCGGCTCCAGTTGGAGGGCGGCGGAGGCAAGGCGGCGGCAGGGGACGCGAAGGAGCCGGCGGGTCTGCTCGCCGAGTTGTCCGCGCGTCTGGCCGCGGTCGAGGAGCAGGCAGAGGCGCTCTCCAAGCAACTGGACGACGAGTCCGCGGACGCGGCCGCGGTGGCCACCGCAGCCCATCTCGAACGCAAACTCACCGGGTTGCGGCGGGCGCTGGACGCGCTGGAGCCGGGCACCGGGAGTTCGCCGTCGGTGTCTTCCCAGAACTGACGCCCGTCCACGGACCCCTTGAGCCGGCGTCAGTTCCACACCTCTCCAGGAGCGACACGAACGGGTGAAGCAGTAGGCACACGTGTCCGCGGTCGTCTCCACCGGTAACCTCGCACCTATGGCCTCACGTCCCTCCGCAGCCAAGAAGCAGCCCGCCAAGAAGGCTGCCGCTCCCGCGAAGGGTCCGGCGGGGAAGGCCGCGGTGAAGAAAGCACCAGCGAAGAAGGCGCCCGCCAGGAAGGCCGCGGCGAAGAAAGCCGCGCCGCCGAAGCCGGCGCCCAGCCCGACCGGGGGCGTCTATCGTCTCGTCCGGGCCGTCTGGCTCGGCCTGGCCCATGCCGTGGGCGCGGTGTTCCGCGGGATAGGGCAGGGCGCGAAGAACCTCGACCCCGCGCACCGGAAGGACGGCGTGGCGCTTCTGCTGCTCGGCCTCGGCCTGATCGTCGCCGCCGGTACCTGGTCGAACCTGCGCGGCCCGGTGGGTGACCTCGTCGAGATCATCGTGACCGGCGCCTTCGGCCGGCTCGACCTGCTCGTGCCGATACTGCTCGCGGTCATCGCCGTCCGGTTCATCCGGCACCCCGAGAAGCCCGAGGCCAACGGCCGCATCGTGATCGGCCTGTCGGCGCTCGTCATCGGCGTGCTCGGGCAGGTCCACATCGCCTGCGGCGCGCCCGCCCGCAGCGACGGCATGCAGGCGATAAGGGACGCGGGCGGTCTCATCGGCTGGGGAGCGGCGACCCCGCTGACCTACACCATGGGCGAGGTCCTCGCCGTACCGCTCCTCGTCCTGCTGACGGTCTTCGGGCTGCTCGTCGTCACGGCCACCCCGGTCAACGCCATCCCGCGGCGGCTGCGGGAGCTCGGTGTGCGGCTAGGGATCCTCCCCGACCCGGCGGAGGACGAACTCGGCGAGGACGACGAGCGCTACGACGAGCAGTGGCGCGAGGCACTGCCCGCGCGCGGTCGCAAGCGAGGTCCCGCGCCCGAGTCGTACGACCCCGACGGAGCGGAGCAGGAGGCCCTCACACAGCGCCGTGGGCGCCCCAGGCGCTCCGCGGTGCCGCAGCCCGCGATGGACCGGCGGATGGACGCCGTGGACATCGCCGCGGCCGCCGCCGCCGACCTGGACGGCGTCGTCATGCACGGCCTGCCGCCCTCGGCGCTGGTCGCCGACCTCACCCAGGGCGTCAGCGTGGGCGACCGTTTGGAGACGACCCCGGTACCCACCCCCGTCCCGGCGGCGCGGCCCAAGCAGGACGCGCGGCCGAAGCAGGAGAAGCTCAAGGTCGAGGTCGCCGACCTCACCAAGCCCGCTCCCGAGGCCCCCGGCGAACTGCCCCCGCGCGCGGAGCAGCTTCAGCTGTCCGGCGACATCACCTACGCGCTGCCCTCGCTCGACCTCCTGGAGCGCGGTGGCCCCGGCAAGGCGCGCAGCGCGGCCAACGACGCCATCGTCGCCTCGCTGACGAACGTCTTCACGGAGTTCAAGGTCGACGCCGCCGTCACCGGCTTCACGCGCGGGCCGACGGTCACCCGCTACGAGGTCGAGCTCGGCCCCGCCGTGAAGGTCGAGCGGATCACCGCGCTGGCCAAGAACATCGCGTACGCCGTCGCCAGCCCGGATGTGCGGATCATCAGCCCGATCCCCGGCAAGTCGGCGGTCGGCATCGAGATCCCGAACACCGACCGCGAGATGGTCAACCTCGGTGACGTGCTGCGGCTCGCGGCGGCCGCCGAGGACGAGCACCCCATGCTGGTCGCGCTCGGCAAGGACGTCGAGGGGGGCTACGTGATGGCCAACCTGGCGAAGATGCCGCACGTGCTCGTCGCCGGTGCCACCGGTTCCGGTAAGTCGTCGTGCATTAACTGCTTGATCACTTCCGTCATGGTCCGTGCGACCCCCGAGGACGTGCGCATGGTCCTCGTCGACCCCAAGCGTGTGGAGCTGACCGCCTACGAGGGCATCCCGCACCTGATCACGCCCATCATCACCAACCCGAAGCGGGCCGCCGAGGCGCTCCAGTGGGTCGTACGGGAGATGGACCTTCGCTACGACGACCTGGCGGCGTACGGCTTCCGGCACATCGACGACTTCAACGAAGCCATAAGGAACGGCAAGGTCAAGCTGCCCGAGGGCAGTGAGCGCGAGCTCCAGCCCTACCCGTATCTGCTGGTGATCGTCGACGAGCTCGCCGACCTGATGATGGTCGCCCCGCGGGACGTCGAGGACGCGATCGTGCGGATCACGCAGCTCGCGCGCGCGGCCGGCATTCACCTGGTGCTCGCCACGCAGCGCCCTTCCGTGGACGTCGTCACCGGTCTGATCAAGGCGAACGTGCCGTCGCGGCTCGCCTTCGCCACCTCCTCGCTCGCCGACTCGCGGGTCATCCTCGACCAGCCCGGCGCCGAGAAGCTGATCGGCAAGGGCGACGGGCTCTTCCTGCCGATGGGGGCCAACAAACCCACCCGTATGCAGGGCGCCTTCGTGACCGAGGACGAGGTCGCGGCGATCGTCCAGCACTGCAAGGACCAGATGGCGCCGGTCTTCCGGGACGACGTCGTCGTGGGCACCAAGCAGAAGAAGGAGATCGACGAGGAGATCGGCGACGACCTCGACCTGCTGTGCCAGGCGGCCGAGCTGGTGGTCTCCACACAGTTCGGGTCGACCTCCATGCTCCAGCGCAAGCTGCGGGTCGGGTTCGCGAAAGCGGGGCGTCTGATGGACCTCATGGAGTCCCGGGGCATCGTCGGGCCGAGCGAGGGATCCAAGGCTCGTGACGTTCTTGTGAAGGCTGACGAGCTGGACGGAGTGCTCGCGGTGATCCGCGGGGAGGCTTAGAGGGAGTCCGGAGCGGATGAGGCCACCGATGTTCGATCGTGACTCACCCGTAAGGGATCATTGAGCAACCGTTTCCCTTCGGCGCACGTCAAGTTGAGGGAAGCGAAAAGCTGCTGCTCCACCATCGGCGTGTCCGGCCATTCCGATGGCGTACAAAGTCCTACCGCCCGGTTGCCCCACCCTTTCGCACCCCCCCTAGACTGAACCTCCAGCACAGGTGGCTTAAACGCTCGAAAGGCGCCCCCGTGTCCATCGGCAACTCCCCTGAAGACGAGCGTCCGTTCGAAGACGACCGACAGGAAGACCGCCTCTCCGTCGGCCACGCCCTGAAACAGGCGCGGATCGCGGCTGGGTTGACCGTCGACGACGTCAGCAACGCCACCAGGGTCCGCATCGCCATCGTGCATGCCATCGAGGCGGACGATTTCGCCCCCTGCGGGGGCGATGTGTACGCCCGGGGCCACATCCGGACCCTGGCCAAGGCCGTCCATCTGGATCCGGCCCCCCTGCTGGACCAGTTCGCCGCCGATCACGGCGGCGGGCGTCCGGCCCCGACCCCGGCCGCTCCGCTGTTCGAGGCGGAACGCATCCGTCCCGAGCGCCGCGGGCCGAACTGGACCGCGGCCATGGTCGCCGCGATCGTCGCCGTGGTCGGCTTCGTCGGGTTCACCGCCTTCAAGGGCGGCGACGACGGCGGGACGACCCAGGTCGCCGACGGCACCACGCCCGCCACCAGCAAGTCTCCGACGCCCAAGTCCGACAAGACCACCAAGCACCCGAAGCCGACGCCCACGCCGACCGACAGTGCCATCGCGGCGGCCCCCCAGGACAAGGTGACCGTGCAGGTCAGCGCCGCCGACGGAAAGAGCTGGATCCTAGCCAAGGACCACAACGGCCGGACCCTCTTCGACGGACTGCTCACGCAGGGCGACACCAAGACCTTCCAGGACAGCGACAAGATCAACCTCGTCCTCGGTGACGCCGGGGCGATCCAGCTGTACGTGAACGGCAAGAAGATCGACGACGACTGGCAGCCCGGGGCCGTGGAGCGCCTGACGTACACGAAGGGCGACCCGCAGGTCGGATAGGGATCCGTTCGTTCTGCCGTCACGGGGTTGGCCAAGATCGGCCAACCCCGTCGACGTGGGGTGTCAGTAGGACGAAGTAGTCTTGAGCCCATGCCTGAACGCCGTACCGTCGCACTTGTCACTCTTGGCTGCGCCCGCAACGAGGTGGACTCGGAGGAGCTCGCAGGCCGTTTGGAGGCGGACGGCTGGGATCTCGTGAACGACGCCGCCGACGCGGACGTCGCCGTCGTCAACACCTGTGGCTTCGTCGAAGCCGCCAAGAAGGACTCCGTCGACGCCCTCCTCGAGGCCAACGATCTCAAGGGGCACGGCAGAACCCAGGCCGTCGTGGCGGTGGGCTGCATGGCCGAGCGGTACGGCAAGGACCTCGCCGAGGCGCTGCCGGAGGCGGACGGCGTGCTCGGCTTCGACGACTACGCCGACATCTCCGACCGGCTGCAGACGATCCTCAGCGGCGGCATCCACGCCGCGCACACCCCACGCGACCGGCGCAAGCTGCTGCCGATCAGCCCCTCCCAGCGGCAGGAGTCGGCGGCGTCCGTCGCGCTGCCCGGCCACGGGCCGGCCGCCGAAGCCCCCGAGGCGGCTCCCGCCGACCTCCCGGAGGGGCTCGCTCCTGCTTCCGGTCCCCGTGCGCCCCTGCGCCGCCGCCTGGACGGTTCCCCGGTCGCCTCCGTGAAGCTGGCCTCCGGCTGCGATCGGCGCTGCTCCTTCTGCGCCATCCCGTCCTTCCGCGGCTCCTTCATCTCGCGTCGCCCCTCGGACGTCCTCAACGAGACGCGCTGGCTGGCCGAGCAGGGGGTCAAGGAGATCATGCTGGTCTCCGAGAACAACACGTCGTACGGCAAGGACCTCGGCGACATCCGTCTCCTCGAGTCCCTCCTGCCCGAGCTCGCCGAGGTCGACGGCCTGGAACGCGTGCGTGTCAGCTATCTCCAGCCGGCCGAGATGCGGCCGGGCCTGATCGACGTGCTGACGTCCACGCCCAAGGTGGTGCCCTACTTCGACCTGTCCTTCCAGCACTCCGCCCCCGACGTGCTGCGCGCGATGCGTCGCTTCGGCGACACCGACCGCTTCCTGGAGCTGCTCGACACCATCCGCGGCAAGGCTCCAGAGGCCGGGGTGCGCTCCAACTTCATCGTGGGCTTCCCCGGCGAGACCGAGGCCGACCTCGCCGAGCTGGAGCGGTTCCTGAACGGCGCGCGACTGGACGCCATCGGCGTCTTCGGGTACTCCGACGAGGAGGGCACCGAAGCGGCGACGTACGAGAACAAGCTGGACGAGGACGTCGTCGCCGAGCGGCTGGCACGTGTCTCCCGGCTCGCCGAAGAACTCGTCTCGCAGCGCGCCGAGGAGCGCGTCGGCGAGACCGTGCACGTCCTGGTCGAGTCCATCGACGGCGAGGGCGTGTACGGCCGAGGCGCGCACCAGGCGCCGGAGACCGACGGCCAGGTGCTGCTCACGAGCGGCGAAGGTCTGAGCGTCGGTCGTATGGTCGAGGCGAAGGTGGTCGGTACGGAAGGTGTCGACCTGGTGGCCGAGCCGCTCGACGGCTCGCTCGGGTGTAGTGAGGAGGCGGGCAGATGACCGGAGTTCCGGCGTCCGCTGCGGGTGGCCCCTCCGCCGCGAAGGGCGGACCGGCGGGCGGCGTCTCGAGTGCCGCCTCCGGTGTGGCCCCCAGCGCTCCGTCGGACGCGGTCTCCGCTACGGCTGCCGAGGTACGCGCGAGTGCCGTCCCCCCGGCGGGTGTCGTTGCCGGCGCGGCTTCCGGGGCCGGCGTCGACTCCGGTTCGAAGACCGCGCGCGGTGGGAAGATCGCGGCCGCGGCGGTCAACCAGGCCAGCGTCTGGAACGTCGCCAATCTGCTGACCATGCTCCGGCTGGTCCTCGTGCCCGGCTTCGTCGCCCTGATGCTGGCCGACGGCGGGTACGACCCGGCGTGGCGCTCGTTCGCCTGGGCGGCCTTCGCGGTCGCCATGATCACCGACCTGTTCGACGGACACCTGGCGCGCGCCTACAACCTCGTCACGGACTTCGGGAAGATCGCCGACCCCATCGCCGACAAGGCGATCATGGGGGCGGCGCTGATCTGTCTCTCCGGTCTCGGCGACCTGCCGTGGTGGGTCACGATCGTCATCCTCGGCAGGGAACTCGGGATCACCCTGCTGCGTTTCCTCGTCATCCGGTACGGCGTGATCCCGGCGAGCCGTGGCGGCAAGCTCAAGACCCTCAGCCAGGGCATCGCCGTAGGGATGTACATCCTGGCGCTGACGGGATGGCTGGCCACCGCGCGGTTCTGGGTGATGGCTGTGGCGGTCGTACTGACGGTCGTGACGGGGCTCGACTATGTGAGACAGGCCATTGTGCTGCGCAGGCAGGGAATCGCCGAGCGCAAGGCGGCGTTGGAGGAGACGGAAGCGTGAATTCCCCGGCCGCCCAAGTGGTGCAACTACTCACCGTGAAGGGTCAGACGCTCGCGGTCGCCGAGTCGCTCACCGGCGGACTGGTTGCGGCGGAAATCACAGCGGCTCCCGGGGCGTCGCAGGCGTTCAGGGGGTCGGTGACCGCCTATGCCACCGAACTGAAGCATGAGCTGTTGGGTGTCGACGCCACCCTGCTGTCCCAGCGAGGCGCGGTGGATCCGCAGGTCGCGGCCGAGATGGCGGCCGGGGTGCGCAAGGCACTCGGCGCCGACTGGGGCATCGCGACCACCGGAGTCGCGGGCCCGGAACCGCAGGACGGCAAGCCCGTCGGGACGGTTTTCGTGGCTGTCGACGGGCCGTCCGCGGGTGCTTCCGACGCAGCGGGTGGCGGGAAAGTGACCGCGCTGCGGTTGAACGGCGACCGCGCGGAAATTCGTATGGAGAGTGTACGGAGCGTACTCGCACTGCTCCTGGAAGAGCTTGCGAGCGAACAGACCGGGAATGAGCGGGCACAGGATACGGAACGGAACGGGGGGTTTTGATGTTTGCAGCCCTGAGTGAACACGACATCGCTCCCCGCACGGCCGCGGCGCAAGGCGGTACGGTGGGGCGTGAAGGATGCGGCTACGCGGTCCGAGGAGGGAGCCACCGATGATTCTGCTCCGTCGCCTGCTGGGTGACGTGCTGCGTCGGCAGCGCCAACGCCAGGGCCGTACTCTGCGCGAAGTCTCCTCGTCCGCCCGAGTCTCACTCGGCTATCTCTCCGAGGTGGAGCGGGGGCAGAAGGAGGCTTCCTCCGAGCTGCTGTCCGCGATCTGCGACGCGCTGGACGTACGGATGTCCGAACTCATGCGGGAAGTGAGCGACGAGCTCGCCCTCGCCGAGCTGGCCCAGTCCGCTGCGGCCACGCCCAGCGCGCCGGTACCGGCAGGGGTGCGCCCGATGCTGGGTTCCGTCTCGGTCAAGGGTGTGCCACCGGAACGGGTGACCATCAAGGCGCCCAGCGAAGCCGTCGACGTCGTAGCGGCGTGACGCTCACGCTTGGTGTGCCATGAGCTGACGGCACGCCGAGAGCAAGTCTGCGAGGCCCCGGACGGGCTTCTCCAGCTGGACTGGAGAGGCGCCGGTCGGGGTTTTCGTGCATCTTGGAGCGACGGCCGCTTCGGTGCGTCCGTGTGCCCTTGGTGCGCCCTCCCCGTGGGTGCGGCGGCGGTCTAGCGTCCGGGCTGGAGGTGGCTGCATGGCGGGGCCGGCAGTACGCCGGGGGGTGACTCTCGGGCTCGGGGCACTGTGGTGGTGGGCCGTGGCGCGGCTGGTGCTGGCGCCGGACGCCGGGGGGCTCGAAGGAGCGATCGCGGCGGGCGGATGGGGGCTGAGCCTGCTGCCGGTGCACTGTGTGCCGAAGGGGCGGGCCGCGGGAGCCGTGGGTGCCGGGCGATGGCGTCAGGCATGGCGGGCGGGGAGGCCTTCGGGGGCCGGGCGCTCCGGTGGGGCGGGTGCGGCTACCACGGCATCGCCACCCCGCCGTTCGGGCGGACGATCTGGCCCGTCGTGAAGGACGAGGCGTCGGAGGCCAGGTAGAGCACGGCGTGGGCGATGTCCTCCGGTTCACCGACGCGTCCGAGCGGTGACATGCGGGACATGAGTGCCTCGGTGTGGGCCTGTGCCTGCTCGTCGTGGCGGTCGGTCATGGGAGTGCGGATCCAGCCGGGTGCGACCGCGTTGACCCGGATGCCGTAGCGGCCGACCTCGGTGGCCAGGGTCTTCGTGAGCTGTACCACGGCTGCTTTGGCCGCGCCGTAGCAGAGCAGCCCGGGTCCGCCGGTGTCCACGGCGCCGGAGGCCATCGTGACGATGCTGCCTCTCGTCTCCCGCTCCAGCATCAGGCGGGTCGCCTCCTGGCAGGCGTGGAGCACGCCCTTGAAGTTGACGTTCAGGACGCGGTCGAGGTCTTCGTCCCTCGTCTCCAGGACCGGGCTGCTGTGCATGATTCCGGCGACCGCGGCCAGTACGTCGAGGCGCTCGCAGGAGGTGATGGCCTGGTGGAGCTGTTCGCGGTCGGTGACGTCGAGGGGATGGGTGGGGGCGGTGCCGCCCGCGTCCTTGATCAGGGCCGCCGTCTCGTGCAGTCCCGACGCGTCGAGGTCGGCGCAGTGCACGGTGGCGCCCGCCTCGGCGAGCAGGACGGCGGTCGCACGGCCGATGCCACTCGCGGCGCCGGTGACGAATGCGGTGCGTCCGGTGAGGTCGTACGCGCTGACGGCCATGGAGCGACGGTACGAGCGTTTCTGACGGAGCGTCAATTGGTCGTATGGCGTGAGGTTCTGGAGTGTGTTCCGCTCGGTGCCCTGTGGTGGGGGCTCGGGGCGGGGCCGGTTTGGCAGTGCGGGCACCAGTACGTGGGACGTTCGCGGGAGCCGTCGCCCTGGTCGGCGACGCGGATGGAGGTGTGGCAGCGCAGGCACGGGCGGGGCGCGCGGCCGTAGACGAACAGGTCCTGGCCGCGGCGGCCGGTCGTGCTGCGGACCGGGCGGTCGCGGTTGACCTCCAGGAGCTTCTTGGCGAGCGCGGGGAGCTGAGCGGCGCGGTCCGCGGGGAGGGCGCCGATGGGGAGCCAGGGGGTGGCGCCGAGAAGGAAGCAGAGTTCGCTCTTGTAGACGTTGCCGATGCCGGCGAGATTGCGCTGGTCGAGGAGGGCCTCGCCGAGGGGGCGGGCGGGGTCCTGGAGCAGGTTCGCCAGGGCCGCCTCGGGGTTCCAGTCCGGGCCCAGGAGGTCGGGGCCGAGGTGGCCGACGGCTCTGTGCTCGTCCGAGGTGCGCAGGAGCTCCAGGACGGGGAGGCGGTACCCGACGGCTGTGCGGTCGGCGTTGGCCAGGATCGCGCGGATCTGGTGGGTGGGGCCGCCGGTCCAGCGCTGGTTGTCCGCGTACACCTTCCAGGAGCCGTCCATGCGGAGGTGGGAGTGGAGGGTCAGACCGCCCTCGATACGGGTGAGGAGGTGCTTGCCGCGTGGGGTGACGTCGAGGACTCGGCGGCCCGTGAGGTCGGCTGTGGCGTATTTCGGCACCCTCAGGTCGCTGCGGGTCAGCACCTTGTCCGCGAGGGCGCTGTGCAGGCGTCTCGCGGACTGCCAGACCGTGTCTCCTTCGGGCATGGGTCAAGGGTGGCATGGGGGAGGGGCGCGGTGGGGCGAGGGGGCGTGGGGAGGGTGCGGGTGGTGGCTTCGCCTTCGGTCGGTTACACGCGGACACCGCGTGCGGGTGTCGTCTTCACGTCCGGGCGGCTCGGGTGTGCTGAGGTTGGCGGGGGCGGGGTGGGTGGCGGTGGCTTGGCGGCCGCGGGCGGAGAGAGGGTCGTCATGCGCGTAGGCGTAGGCCGCGCGTGGCATGGGGGCGGGGCGAGCGGGGGTGGAGCGGGTGTGCGTGGTGGCTTTGCCTTCGGTCGGTTCGGTTCACCTGCGCCACCCGTGGGGGTGTCGTCGTCGCGTCCGGTGGCTCGGGCGTGCTCGCTGTCGACGGCCGCGGGGGTGGAGAAGGCCGTCATGCGCGCAGGCGCAGTCCGCGAGGGGTGGCGATGAAGCCCGCTGTTTCCAGGAGGGTGCCCAGGGGGGAGGTCAGGGCCGAGGTGCCGTTGATGCGTTCCACCGTGACCGTGCCGAGGGAACCGGCCTTGGCGGCCGCGGCGAGCGACTCCGCCGCTGTGTGCAGGCGGGGGTCGTCGGTGGGTGTGGTGTCGGGGGCGGAGGGCCAGGCCAGGAGGGTCTTGCCGCCCCGCTCCATGTAGAGCGTGAGCTCGCCGTCCACGAGGACCACGAGGGAGCCCGCCTTGCGGCCCGGCTTGTGGCCGGCCTCGGTCGGTGGATCGGGCCAGGGCAGGGCGGCGCCGTAGGCGTTGGCGGGGTCGGCGGCGGCGAGGACCACGGCTCGGGAGGCGTCGGATGAGTTGTTCCTGCGACTGCCGAAGCTGGATCCGTATCCGGGGGTGGCTTGCCAGTGCTGGGGGGTGGGCTGGGGCGGGTAGTCGCGCGGTGAGATGTACTCGTCGCGGGATGCGGGGGACGGGGAACCGGCGGTGAAGTCGGGGCCTGATCCGGGGCCGGGGCCGTCGGGGTTGTCGAAGGCGCGGGTCCAGTCCCAGTCCTCGTTCGCGAGGTCGCCTTGTGCGAGGCCGTTGGGGGTTTCGGGTACCGAGCCGGAATCCCAGATGTCGGGAGTGCCGCTGTCCGGCACCGGCTCCCCGCGGTCGCGGGCGTTGGATACCGCGCGGAGACGGTCGACCGCGCCGTCCATGGCGAACTGGGCTGCGCCGAGGCCCTCCACGACGTAGCCTCGGCGGGCCTGGCCGCTGTCCTCGAAGGCGGAGAGGATGCGGTACGTCGCCGAGAAGCCGCCCTCCACGCCTTCCGCCGAGACGGCCCCCCGGGTGACCACGCCATGCCGGTCGAGGAGAGTGCGGGCCAGGGCATGGGCGCGCACGGTCGGATCGGCCTCGCGTGCCGGGAGCAGCGACCAGCGGCCGGCGACGGTCGGCGGGCCGGTGCGGGAGGCGGGGCGGGCCGCGGCCGTGAGGGAGCCGTAGCGGCCGCGGGGGATCGTGCGTTTGGCGCGGTGAGCGGTGGAGCCGGCGGTGCGACCGGAGCCCAGGAGGGAGCGCATGGGGGTGAGGGTGTCGTTGGTGAGCCGCCCGGACCAGGCCAGGTCCCATACGGCGTCGGCCAGTTGGGGATCGGTGGCGTCGGGGTGGGTGGTGGCGCGCACCTGGTCGGCGATCTGGCGGAAGAACAGGCCGTAGCCACCGGTGAGGGCGTCCAGGACGGACTGGTGCAGCGCCGTCAGCTCCAGAGGGTGGGGCGGTGGCAACAGGAGGGGGGCCGCGTCCGCCAGGTACAGGGAGACCCAGCCGTCCTTTCCGGGCAGGGCGCCCGCCCCGGCCCACACGATCTCTCCGGCGGCGGTGAGCTCGTCGAGCATGGCCTGGGTGTAGTTCGTGACGCGTGACGGCAGGACGAGCTTCTCCAGGGCGGAGGCGGGCACGGACGCGCCCTGCAACTGCTCGACGGCACGCACCAGTCCGTCGATGCCGCGCAGGGAATGGCCCTTGCCGATGTGCTGCCACTGCGGCAGGAACTGGGCGAGGGCCGGTGGCGGCACCGGTTCGAGTTCGTGGCGCAGGGCCGCCAGGGAGCGGCGGCGAAGACGGCGGAGCACCGTGGCGTCGCACCACTCCTGGCCGATGCCCGCCGGGTGGAACTCGCCCTGTACGACCCGTCCGCTCGCCGCCAGGCGCTGCAACGCGCCTTCCGTGACCGCCGTGCCCAGCCCGAAGCGGGCGGCGACCGTCGCCGAGGTGAAGGGGCCGTGAGTACGGGCGTAGCGCGCGAGGAGGTCACCGAGGGGATCCTTGACCGGCTCGGTGAAGGCCTCCGGGACGCCGACCGGCAGCGCTGTGCCGAGCGCGTCGCGCAGGCGGCCCGCGTCCTCGATCGCCGCCCAGTGGTCGGCGCCGGCGACACGGACCTTGATCGCGCGGCGGGCTCCTGCGAGCTCCTGCGCCCACTGCGGCTCGGCGCCCCGCTCGGCCAGCTCGGCGTCCGTGAGCGGGCCGAGGACACGGAGGATGTCCGCGACGCCCTCGGCGTCCTTCACGCGGCGGTCCTCGGTGAGCCACTGGAGCTCCCGCTCCAGCTCGGTCAGCACCTCGGCGTCGAGCAGCTCGCGCAGCTCCGCCTGGCCGAGCAGCTCGGCCAGCAGACGGGAATCCAGCGACAGGGCCGCCGCGCGGCGCTCGGCGAGCGGCGAGTCTCCTTCGTAGAGGAACTGGGCGACGTAGCCGAAAAGCAGGGAGCGGGCGAAGGGGGAGGGCTCGGGAGTGGTGACCTCGACCAGGCGGACCCTGCGGGATTCCAGGTCACCCATCAGCTCGACGAGGCCGGGGACGTCGAAGACGTCCTGGAGGCATTCGCGTACCGCCTCCAGGACGATGGGGAACGAACCGAACTCGCTCGCCACCTGGAGCAGTTGGGAGGCCCGCTGGCGTTGCTGCCACAGGGGGGTGCGCTTGCCGGGGTTGCGGCGTGGCAGCAGGAGCGCGCGGGCGGCGCACTCGCGGAAGCGGGAGGCGAACAGGGCCGAGCCGCCGACCTGGTCGGTGACGACCTGGTTGACCTCGCCCTTGTCGAAGACGACGTCCGCGGCGCCCACCGGAGCCTGTTCGGCGTCGTACTCCGTGCCGCTCCTGGTCGGCTCCCGGTCGAGGAGGTCCAGGCTCATCATGTCGGCGTCGGGCAGCCGAAGGACGATGCCGTCGTCGGCGTGCATGACCTGGGCGTCCATGCCGTAGCGCTCGGAGAGCTTGGCGCCGAGGGCGAGGGCCCAGGGGGCGTGGACCTGGGCGCCGAAGGGGGAGTGGACGACGACCCGCCAGTCACCGAGTTCGTCGCGGAAACGCTCCACGACGATGGTGCGGTCGTCGGGGACGTGGCCGCAGGCCTCGCGCTGCTCGTCCAGGTAGGACAGGACGTTGTCCGCCGCCCACGCGTCCAGGCCCGCGGCAAGGAGTCGCAGGCGGGCGTCCTCCTTGGACAGGGAGCCGACCTCGCGGAGGAACGCGCCCACCGCGCGGCCCAGTTCGAGGGGACGGCCCAGCTGGTCGCCCTTCCAGAAGGGGAGCCTGCCGGGGACGCCGGGGGCGGGGGAGACCAGGACGCGGTCGCGGGTGATGTCCTCGATGCGCCAGGAGCTGGTGCCGAGCGTGAAGACGTCACCGACGCGGGACTCGTAGACCATCTCCTCGTCGAGTTCGCCGACCCTTCCGCCTCCCTTCTTGGGGTCGGAGCCGGCCAGGAAGACGCCGAAGAGGCCGCGGTCGGGAATGGTGCCGCCGGAGGTGACGGCGAGGCGCTGGGCGCCGGGACGGCCGGTGATGGTGCCGGCGATGCGGTCCCAGACCACGCGCGGGCGCAGTTCGGCGAAGGCGTCGGAGGGGTAGCGGCCGGCGAGCATGTCGAGGACCGCGGTGAAGGCGGACTCGGGGAGGGCGGCGAACGGGGCCGCCCTTCGGACCGTGGCGAGGAGGTCGTCGAGCTGCCAGGTGTCCATCGCGGTCATCGCGACGACCTGCTGGGCGAGGACGTCCAAGGGGTTGGCGGGGACCTTGAGGGACTCGATGGAGCCGGTGCGCATGCGTTCCGTGACGACCGCTGCCTGGACCAGGTCGCCCCGGTACTTCGGGAAGACCACGCCGGTGGAGACTGCGCCGACCTGGTGGCCGGCGCGGCCGACGCGTTGCAGGCCGGAGGCCACGGACGGGGGCGACTCGACCTGGATGACGAGGTCCACCGCGCCCATGTCGATGCCGAGTTCCAGGCTGGAGGTGGCCACCACGGCGGGGAGGCGGCCCGCTTTGAGGTCCTCCTCGACCAGGGCGCGCTGCTCCTTGGAGACCGAGCCGTGATGGGCGCGGGCGATGACCTGGGGTGCGCCCTGGGCCGCGCCTGAACCACCCATGAGTTCGGCCGGGGCGTGGTGTTCGTCCAGGGGCTCACCGGTGGCACGCTCGTAGGCGATCTCGTTGAGGCGGTTGCAGAGGCGTTCCGCGAGGCGGCGGGAGTTCGCGAAGACGATCGTGGAGCGGTGGGACTGGACGAGGTCGGCGATGCGCTCCTCCACATGGGGCCAGATGGAGGGGCGTTCCGCGCCTTCGTTGCCCTCGGCGACCGGGGATCCGCCCAGTTCGCCGAGGTCTTCCACCGGGACCACGACCGAGAGGTCGAACTCCTTGCCGGACTTCGGCTGAACGATCTCCACCTTGCGCTGGGGGGAGAGGTAGCGCGCGATCTCGTCCACCGGGCGGACCGTGGCGGAGAGGCCGATGCGGCGGGCCGGCTTCGGGAGGAGTTCGTCGAGGCGCTCCAGGGAGAGGGCCAGGTGTGCCCCGCGCTTGGTGCCGGCCACGGCGTGGACCTCGTCGAGGATCACCGTCTCGATGCCGGTCAGCGCGTCGCGGGTCGCCGACGTCAGCATCAGGAACAGGGATTCCGGGGTGGTGATCAGGATGTCCGGAGGACGGGTGGAGAGGGCTCGGCGCTCGGCTGGAGGGGTGTCGCCGGAGCGGATGCCCACCTTGACCTCGGGCTCGGGGAGGCCGAGGCGGACGGATTCCTGGCGGATGCCGGTGAGGGGGCTGCGGAGGTTGCGCTCCACGTCGACGGCGAGCGCCTTGAGGGGAGAGACGTACAGGACTCGGCAGCGCTTCTTGGGGTCCGCGGGTGGGGGTGTGGAGGCCAGCTGGTCCAGGGCGGCGAGGAAGGCGGCCAGGGTCTTGCCGGAGCCGGTAGGGGCGACGACGAGTACGTCCGAGCCCTCTGCGATGGCCTGCCACGCGCCGGCCTGGGCGGTGGTGGGCGCGTCGAAGGCACCCGTGAACCATCCGCGGGTGGCGGGTGAGAAGCCGTTCAGGGCTCGGTGTGCTGGGCTGACCATGCGTCCATCCTGCACCCCGGGACTGACAATGCCCCTGATCTGCGGGTTGCCCCCAGTGGTTGAGCGGGGGACGCCTGCGGCGGTTGACCGGCGATGATGCCCGCGGCGACGGTGGGGGTGCCCGTCCTCGCTGCCTTGATCCACTCAGGGCGCGGGGCACCGCGTGACAATGGACGCATGGCGGGTTTCGGGGAGCGGGCGCGGCACTGGCGGTATGCCGAGTTGCCCGACGTTGACCTGCTGCGAGCCCGGTATGTGCGGAAGACGTTCGTGCGGCATACGCATGAGCACTTTGTGATCGCCGCCATCGCGGACGGGGTGGAGGTCTTTCATCATCGGGGGGCCGATCAGTACGCGGGGGCCGGTGCCCTTGCGCTGGTCAACCCCGACACGGCTCATACGGGGCGGGCTGGGGTCCCTGAGGGATGGCGGTACGGGGCCGTGTATCCGTCGCCCGAGGTGGTGGCCGGCATCGCGGCTGAGACCACTTCGCTGCGGGGCACGCCCGGATTCGTGCGGCCGGTGCTCGACGATCCGTATGCGGTGGGGTTGGTGCATCAGGTTCTGCGGGCCGCGGATGAGGGCAACGCGCTGGCCGCCGACACGTTGTTGCGGGTCGCCGTGACGCGGTTGCTGCGGGTGAACGGCGGGACGTTGCCGCAACGGGATGTGCGGAGCGCGGGCGCTCGGATCGCTGTACGCGCGCGTGCCGTGCTGGAGGAGCGGATGGCCGCGCCGCCGACTCTGGAGCAGCTGGCCGCTGATCTCGGGGTCGGTCCCTTCGCGTTGCTGCGTGCTTTTCGGGGTGTCTACGGGATGCCGCCGCACACCTGGCTGACCAATGCCCGGGTGCGGCGGGCTCGGCGGTTGCTGGATGCGGGGGCCGGCCCGGCCTCGGCCGCCGTCGAAGTGGGGTTTACGGACCAGTCTCATCTGAACCGGCATTTCACACGGATCGTGGGTGTGCCTCCGGGGGCCTATCAGCGGGAGCGCAAGAACGTACAAGACCGCCCGGGCGGTTGCTCCTAGCGTCCGAGGCGTGGCAGAAGAACAGACAGCGCTCACAGATACGCACGCCGATGGAGGCAGGCCGGACGCCTCCGTCGTACGGGACGCCCTCGGGGTCGGGGTGGCCGTCGGACTGTCCGGGTTCGCCTTCGGGGTGACTTCGGCCGGCAGCGGGCTCACGCTGACGCAGACCTGTGCGCTGAGCCTCCTGGTGTTCACCGGTGCGTCCCAGTTCGCGCTCGTAGGAGCGCTCGCGGCCGGCGGAGGCGATGTTGCAGCGGTCGCCGGGGCCTTCTTCCTGGGGGCGCGCAACGCCTTCTACGGGCTGCGGCTGTCGCAGTTGCTCGCCCTCCCGCGCGTGCTGCGTCCCTTTGCCGCCCAGTGGGTCATCGACGAGACGGCGGCTGTCTCGCTGGCTCAGCCCACGCGGCGCAGTGCGCGCATCGGGTTCGCCGTCACGGGGCTGAGTCTGTACGTGCTGTGGAATCTGACGACCTTGCTGGGAGCCTTGGGGGCCGACGCGATCGGGGACACCCGTGCGTGGGGGCTGGACGCGGCCGGGCCCGCCGTCTTTCTGGCCCTTCTGGCGCCCATGGTGAAGAGCGGCACCGAGCGGGTTGTGGCCGGGCTCGCCGTGCTGCTGGGGCTCGGGCTGCTTCCTGTGCTGCCCGCCGGGGTGCCGGTGCTGGCGGCCGCTCTTGCCGCGCCTCTTGTCCTGTGGGTGCGAGGACGTCGTGAGCGGGCGCGAGGGGAGGAGGGACGGTGAACGTCTGGATCGCCATCGGCGCCACCGCTCTCGGTTGTTACGCCGTCAAGCTCCTCGGGCTGCTCGTGCCCGCCGGAATTCTCGATCGGCCTCTGGTGAGGCGCCTTGCCGCATTGCTGCCGGTGGCGCTACTGGCCGCGCTCACCGCGCAGCAGACCTTCGCCGACGGGCGGGTGCCGGTGCTCGACGCCCGGGCCGCGGGGCTTGCCGCGGCCGCCGTCGCACTGCTCCTGCGGGCGCCGTTCCTGCTCGTGGTAGCGGCCGCAGTGGTCGTGACGGCGGGGGTGCGGGCCGTCGGGGGGTGACGGCGGTGGAGGGTGGGCCATGGAGGGTCGTTGCGGCGGGGCTCGGCCGTGCGGGCGTGGCGGTGGAGGCTGGGGTCAGGGGTCAGGGGTCATGGGGTTATGGGGGGCGGCGGGGGTCCGGCCCATCGGGTCCGTGGCCGGTGGGGGTCCGGCCATGGGGGCGTGGCGGTGGAGGTCCGACCATGGAGGGGCGTGGCGGTGGAGCTCGGATGCTCATGCGGCCTGACGGCCGGGGGCGGCCCTGCGGGTGCTGAGGTGGACGTCCGGCCACGGAGGGTCGTGGTGGCGGAGGTTGGGTCATGTGGTTGTGGCGGCGGAGCTCGGTCCATGGGGCCTGATGGCGGGAGTCGGCCATGCGGGTGCTGCGGCGGGGGTCCGGACATGGAGGATCGTGGTGGCGGAGGTTGGGTCATGGGGTTGTGGCGGCGCAGCTCGGCCCATGCGGCCTGACGGCGGGAGTCGGCCGTACTTGCGCTGCGGTGGACGTCCGGACATGGAGGGCGATGGCGGCGGGGTTCCGGGCCATCGGGTCCGTCGCAGGGGAAGTTTCGGCCATGCGGATGTGACGGCGGAGGTTCGGAGCTCAGGGACCTGAGACGTCGCCGTCAGGTGCGTGCTGGTGTGGCCGTCGTACGGCGTGGCGGAGCTGGGACGCCTCGACGCGGTCGTCGCCCAGGCCGGAATCTGCCCTCTGGAGCGGCTCAGCCCACCTCGCGGCCGTACGCCCGCAGTGTGCGCAGGGCCTCGATCGTCGCCATGGGGCGCGCTTCGAGGGCCGTGGACGGTGCCCACTGGCGTCGGCGGACCGGCCAGCCGCCGTCCTCCTGCTGCTCGGCGGCGAGGTGGTCCAGCGATCGGGACATCTCGGTGTCGGTGAACCACGCGCGCGCGAGGGAGCCCGGCGTCTTCGCGTAGTCGTGCGGGAAGTGGTGCTCGGCCGGGCCGTAACCGGGGGAGACGGGGAACGCCTCGAGGTTCGAGGGGTCCAGCGCGGCCAGACGTTGCTCGCGCACCAGTCGGCCGAGACGGTCGGCGGCCGCCTCCGCGCGCGGGCGGTCGGGTACGGAGTCCAGGAAGGTCACGGCGGCCTGGATCTCATGCGGGTGGGACACCTGGAGGGACTCCACCGCCTGCCAGCAGAAGTCCGTGGCCCGGAACAGCCAGGCGTGCCACACGTCATTGCGGTGCAGCAGACCGACCACGGGACCGGTGGTGAGCAGATCGCTCGGCGGGCCGTCCACGACCGGCATGAAGGGGGCCGTCGGATAGCCGCGCTGGACGGGAGTGACCGCCGGCAGGGCGCCGTCCGGAGTGGACACGGAGGTCAGATACCGGCACACGCGCTCCACGCGCTGTCCGCCGCAGCGTCCGACGGCGTCCAGGACCCGCAGGGCGTGACCGGTGTGCAGGGGCTGGCTGACCGGACCCCGCAGATCGGGCTCCAGCGCGTGACCGTACCCACCGTCGGCGTTGCGGTACGCCTCCAGGGCCGTCTCCACCGGATCGGGGCCGGCGTTCAGGAAGTGGTACGCGAACAGACGCTGTTCCAGCACGCGCGCGGTGAGCCAGACAAGGTGCTCGGCGCGGAAGAGCGGGGAGTGCGCCGGTGGCGTCTGGGGGAGTGGGGAAGCTCCTGTTTCGGGCATGCGTCAGACCGTAGGACGGAAAGCGTTCTCGGTAAGCGGTCCCGGCCGAGGCCCACCCTCAGGGGCGGGATACTGGAGTCATGCGGTTGACGGTCTTCTGGCAGCGGATGGCGGAACACTTCGGTCCGGGGTACGCCGACACCTTCGCGCGCGATCACGTGATGACGGAGCTCGGCGGGCGCACGGTGCACGAGGCGCTGGACGCCGGCTGGGACGCCAAGGACGTGTGGCGCGTGGTCTGCACCGTCATGAACGTTCCGGCCGAGAGACACTGAGGCGGCGTGGACGTTCCGAGAAGAAGTGCCGATCGGGCGTGAACATCTCACGAAACAGGCACTGACCGGTCACGAAGATCGCAGGACGGCGCCGATTGTCAGTCGCGTGGGCGAGACTTGCTCCGTGGCACCCACTGACGAGTCCGGGCAGGCAGCCCAGCACGCATCTCCGCTCGGCACGACGCCGCCCACCCGGCCCCCGGCCGACGGCGCCGGGCCGAACGCCCGCATGCCGCGCTGGCTGCCGCGCGCCATGGTGCTCGCGCTCGCCCTCATCGCCGTGTTCCAGCTCGGCAGTTGGGCCTTCCACCAGCTGATAGGCCTGCTCACCAACATTCTCATCGCGTTCTTCCTGGCCCTGGCCATCGAACCCGCGGTGAGCAAGATGGCGGCGCGCGGCATGCGCAGGGGGCTCGCGGCTTTCTTCGTCTTCTTCGCGGTGCTGATCGTGGCCGCCGGCTTCGTCACGCTGCTCGGTTCCATGCTCGCGGGCCAGATCATCAAGATCGTCGAGGACTTCCCGGACTACCTCGACTCCGTCATCGCCTGGATCAACGGACACTTCCACACCGATCTGAAGCGGGTGGACGTCCAGGAGGGCCTGCTGCGCTCCGACTGGCTGCGCAACTACGTGCAGAACAGCGCCACCGGCGTCCTGGACGTCTCCGCCCAGGTCCTCGGCGGGCTCTTCCAGTTGCTGACGATCGGGCTGTTCTCGTTCTACTTCGCGGCGGACGGCCCGCGACTGCGCCGCGCGATCTGCTCCGTCCTGCCGCCCGCCCGCCAGACCGAGGTGCTGCGCGCGTGGGAGATCGCCGTGGACAAGACCGGCGGCTACATCTACTCGCGCGGTCTGATGGCCCTCGTCTCCGGAGTCGCGCACTTCATCCTGCTCCAGGCCCTGGACGTGCCGTACGCGCCCGTGCTCGCCGTCTGGGTCGGCCTGGTCTCCCAGTTCATCCCGACCATCGGCACCTATCTCGCGGGCGCCCTGCCCATGCTGATCGCCTTCACGGTCAATCCCTGGTACGCGCTGTGGGTGCTGGTCTTCGTGGTGATCTACCAGCAGTTCGAGAACTACGTGCTGCAGCCCAAGCTGACTTCGAAGACCGTCGACATCCACCCCGCGGTCGCCTTCGGCTCGGTCATCGCGGGCACCGCCCTCCTCGGCGCGGTCGGCGCCCTGATCGCCATCCCGGCGGTCGCCACGCTGCAGGCGTTCCTGGGGGCGTACGTGAAGCGGTACGACGTCACCGACGACCCCCGCGTCCATGGGCACCGGAAGCGGGGCGAGGGGCCCTCACCGGCCACGCGCGTGCGTGCGCTGTGGGAGCGGCGGCGGCCAGGAACCCAGGCATCGGGCGACGGTGACGGTGACGGCTCGTCCTGAGGGCGCCGGGCTCAGTAGGCGAGGGCGGCCCACACCCCGGCGACGATGACGGCTGTGACGTAGCAGCCGATCGCCGCGTACAGGATCCGTCGCCGTAGCGGTTCGCTCCAGGGCGTGCGGGACAGCAGCCAGACCAGCGCGGGCAGGACCAGGACCGCGTGCAGGCTCACGCCGTGCAGTGGCTTGAGCGGGGCGGTCGAGTGGTAGGCCGCCTCCTGGTGGCCGGTGCGGGTGAGGACGACACCGCGCGCGATCATCGCGGCACCCGAGGCGAGCGCGACGAGCAGGATCGCGAACCCGGACCGCACCGCGAGGTCCATCCCCGCCGGGCCCGAGGGCCGGTGACGGAAGGAGTCGACCGCGAAGACCGTCAGCAGCACCACCAGGACACCGCCGCCCACCGCGAGCGTCATGGACACCGCCGTGTCGAAGGGCGTCTCCATGTCGAGGTGCGAGGGCACCCCGCGCCACGCCTGGAGGGTGATGCCGCCGACCTCCACCACACAGTCGGCCGCGAAGACCGCGAGCAGCAGGGCGCGCAGCCGGGGTCCGACACGCAGATACGACGTGACCCAGGCGACCGCGATCAGGGTCACCCCGAAGGACACCCCGAACGTCACCGGCTTGCGCCAGGAGACCGGCCCGTCCCAGGGGCCGCCGTCCACGGCGAACACCACCAGGTGCGCGAGCCCGGAGAGGACCAGGAGGACACCGGTGGCGTGGCAGAGACGCTCCACGCGGCGTCCGTCGCGGGCCCGCGGCACCGACGTCCGTGCAGGCGCCGCGGGCGCTTCCGTCGGGACCGGGTCCATCAGTGCCCTGTTCCCTTCCGGGCCAGGGTGGCCGCGGCCCCGGCGATCACCAGGGTGGCGAGCGCGACGAGTTGGGCTGCGGTCGAGGCGATGAGCGCGGTGTCACCCGAGGAGAGGTGGTCGCCGGTGTTCGGGGTCAGGATCGCGCCCATGCCGATGAACAGGCCCGCACCGAGGGCGAGACCGGTCGTCCACCGGTTTGTGCGCCAGGCCACCAGCCCTGCCACCACGAGCGGGATGACGAGTCCGGGCGGGACGGCGGGATAGTCCGCTCCCGCGGCGATCTGGCCGGCGATGGACGCGGCCAGCAGGAGCAACGCGGACAGGGTCGTGACGACGGCGGGAGGACGTGCCGTGCCGGTGTCGTTCCGGGTGGTCTCTGAGGCGCTCGTCGCGGTCTTCATGGCATCAGACTGGCGAGAACGGCCAGCCCGGTCGTCGTACCGCCGAAGGCACCTGAAGTACGCCGCGGGAAGTAGCCGGAGCGCGGCGGAGGAAGCCGCCGGAGCGTGCCACAGGAAGTGACCCGGGTGCCGTGTGGTGCGCTTGACACGAAAATCGAACATCCATTCTTATGGAAGTTCCGGCGAAGTCAACGGCGGGCGTTTCGGCATGGTTTGCATGGAGAAGCGCCCTAGTTATCCACAGGCTGGACGGGCGTCGGGACGCATTGTCAGTGGCAGGCGTTAGCGTCTTTGACGTGAAGCGATCGACTCAAGCAAATCGGGTGGAACCCATGGCAGGAACCGACCGCGAGAAGGCGCTCGACGCCGCGCTCGCACAGATTGAACGGCAGTTCGGCAAGGGTGCCGTGATGCGCCTGGGCGAGCGGCCGAACGAGCCCATCGAGGTCATCCCCACCGGGTCGACCGCACTCGACGTCGCCCTCGGCGTCGGCGGCCTGCCGCGTGGCCGGGTGGTGGAGGTGTACGGACCGGAGTCCTCCGGTAAGACGACCCTGACGTTGCACGCGGTGGCCAACGCCCAGAAGGCCGGCGGCCAGGTCGCCTTCGTGGACGCGGAGCACGCCCTCGACCCCGAGTACGCGAAGAAGCTCGGCGTCGACATCGACAACCTGATCCTGTCCCAGCCGGACAACGGCGAGCAGGCTCTGGAGATCGTGGACATGCTGGTCCGCTCCGGCGCCCTCGACCTCATCGTCATCGACTCCGTCGCCGCGCTCGTCCCGCGCGCGGAGATCGAGGGCGAGATGGGCGACAGCCACGTCGGTCTGCAGGCCCGTCTGATGAGCCAGGCCCTGCGGAAGATCACCAGCGCGCTCAACCAGTCCAAGACCACCGCGATCTTCATCAACCAGCTCCGCGAGAAGATCGGCGTGATGTTCGGCTCCCCGGAGACCACGACCGGTGGCCGAGCGCTGAAGTTCTATGCCTCGGTGCGGCTCGACATCCGCCGCATCGAGACCCTGAAGGACGGTACGGACGCGGTCGGCAACCGCACCCGCGTCAAGGTCGTCAAGAACAAGGTCGCGCCGCCCTTCAAGCAGGCCGAGTTCGACATCCTCTACGGGCACGGCATCAGCCGCGAGGGCGGTCTGATCGACATGGGCGTGGAGCACGGCTTCGTCCGCAAGGCCGGCGCCTGGTACACGTACGAGGGCGACCAGCTCGGCCAGGGCAAGGAGAACGCGCGCAACTTCCTGAAGGACAACCCCGACCTGGCCAACGAGATCGAGAAGAAGATCTTGGAGAAGCTGGGCGTCGGCGTGCGGCCCCAGGAGCCGACCGCCGAGCCGGGTGCGGATGCCGCTGTGTCCGCTGCCGCGGACGACGCCGCGAAGGTGCCGGCTACGGCGGCTGCGAAGGCGACGAAGGCCAAGGCTCCGGCCGCCAAGAGCTGATCCTGTGACACGGCGAACCGACTGGGCCGAGTACGAGGACGCCCCGCGAGGGTGGGGCGGAAAGGGTGACGGGGGTTCTGCCGGGCCGGGCGGCGGCAGGGACGGTGCGGAGGGGGGACACGGCCGCTCGGTGTCGTACGGCATGGGGCGGATCGGCGACGAGCCGCTGGGCGGCGCGGACGGGGGATACGGCCACGCGACGTCGTACGGCGTCGAGGGGACGGGCGGCGATGACCTGACGTACGGGGCCGGTCGGTCCCACCGCGGCGGGACGTACGGCGACGGTGGGCCGAGCGGCGACGAGTCCGGTGACGGGGCGGCGCGTGGTTCCGGGACGTTCGGCCGGGGCTCGCGCCGGGGCGGTCAAGCCCCGGGCGGTTCCCGGGGTCGGCGGCAGCGTCGCCGCGGCTTCGGGGAGTCGCCCGGCGAGGACGGAGGCGGCCTCTCCTTGTCGAGGGCCGAGAAGGGGGAGCCTCCGGCGGACCCGGTGGAGCGGGCGCGGGCGATCTGCCTGCGCCTGCTCACCGGGACCCCGCGCACGCGGAAGCAACTGGCCGACGCCCTGCGCAAGCGGGAGATCCCGGACGACGCCGCCGAGGAGGTGCTGTCGCGGTTCGAGGAGGTCGGACTGATCAACGACAGCGCATTCGCGGACGCCTGGGTGGAGTCCCGGCACCACGGCCGGGGGCTCGCCCGGCGGGCGCTCGTCCAGGAACTGCGGACCAAGGGCGTCGACTCCACGCTGATCGACGCGGCCGTCTCGCAGCTCGACTCCGAGCAGGAGGAGGCGACGGCCCGCGAACTCGTCGACCGCAAGCTGCGCGCGACGCGCGGCCTCGACCGCGACAAGCGACTGCGCCGCCTCGCCGGCATGCTCGCCCGCAAGGGCTACCCCGAGGGCATGGCCCTGCGGGTGGTCCGGCAGGCGCTGGAGGAGGAGGGCGAGGAGACGGAGTTCCTCGGCGACGAGGGGTTCTGAGACCGGGGAGTTTCAGGAACAGGGCCTGAGCGTCGTGACGCCGGGTCGGAAACGGGCTATGCCCCGCGCGAGGGGGAGCATCACCGGTCAGGACCGGGTCTCCCCCGGTGGGCAGCGGGGAGAGCCGGCCGTCACCGGCATCGTCGCCCCGCTGTGCGACGAGGACGGCGAAAAGATCGTGAACAACCAGGTGCGCCCTGCCACCGAGCGGACCACGGACCCGGTCCCGCCCTTACTGCCCGCCCGGCGTCGGCTGACGTCCCGGCACTCCAGGAGCCGCCGTCCCGACGGCCCGGGCGGTGACCGGCAGCCCCGCCGCCCGCCAGGCCTGGAAACCGCCGACCAGATCGGTGGCCCGGCGCAGCCCCAGCCGGTGCAGGGACTCCGCCGCCAGGCTGGAGGCGTACCCCTCGTCGCACACCACCACGACCCGCAGATCGTGGCCCATGGCCTCGGGGAGACGGTGGCTGCCCCGCGGGTCGAGGCGCCACTCCAGCTCGTTGCGCTCGACGACCAGGGCACCCGGGATCAGCCCGTCGCGCTCGCGCAGGGCCGCGTAACGGATGTCCACCAGCAGGGCCTCACCGGCCTGGACGGCGTCAAACCCCTCCTGGGCTCCGACCCGCTCGTAGCCCGCGCGCACCCGCTCCAGCAACTCGTCGATGCCGGGCGGCTGTTCGGCCGTACGACCGACAGGCGGGGCGCTCACTGCCAGTCCTCCGGCCGCTCCACGTGCTCCAGCCGGAGGATCTGGCCCGTGCGGCTGTAGCGGCGGATCTGGGGGAGGGGCGGGTAGTAGGCGTGCACGGAGATCGCGTGGACCTCGGTGGACTCGTTGAGGACCTCGTGGACGTGGTGCTGTCCGAACGAGCGGCCCTTGCCGGCCGGCAGTCGTCGCTCGCGGTCCACGTCCTCGGAGAGTTCGAGGGTCTTCCAGCCGTCGGCGGGCAGCCGGGCGGCGAGGGAGTTCTCCTTGAGCTCCCCGGCGGCGATGGTGAAGGCGCCGACCGACTCGGCGTGGTCGTGCCAGCCGGTGCCGGTGCCGGGCGGCCAGCCGATCAGCCAGGCCTCACTGCCGCCGGGCCCCTCCAGGCGCACCCAGGTGCGGCCCTCCGGGTCGAGGGGGAGCGAGTCGATCAGCTCGGCGTCGGCGGCGGTGCGCCGTACGAAGTCGAGGAGGTCGGCCTGGGTGGGCGGCGCGACGGAGGCCACCGAGGGGAACGCGGGGGAGGCAGACACGGACACCGTCCTGAGAAGAGTTCGCGAGGGCGTGCCGTGGCACAGGCACGGCACGCGGGAAAGTGAAGAGGCGAATTCAGCAGGACGGGCGACACACGCAGCCCGCATAGCGGACGAGGTCCATATGGACCCTCCGCCACAGGCGCACACAGGTGTCGGTCACGATCCGGAGTACACCATGAGGGCCCGCGGCGTTTCAACTCACCGTCACTATGTGGACGCACAGTGACGGTGAGCATGTCAGCGCGAGCCGGCCCCCGCGTTCGCCTCGGCCTTCGCGGGCGGCCCGCCGAGCGCCGTCTCCGCCGCCGAGTACAGGTCGGCCGGTCGGACTCCGCTCAGCGCGGTGACGAGATGGCCGTCGGGCCGTACGAGAAGGACCGTGTGCGGGGCCGCGCCCGGGTACTCCTCGGCGACCAGGAGTTCGGCGTGGTGCGGCAGCGCGGTCACCGACGCGGCCAGACGGGGCATGATTCCGGCGGTCACCCAGTGCTTGCGCTCCCACACGCCGGTGCCCGGCGCGACCAGTACGACCAGCAGCGCGCCGCGGCCCAGGCGCTCCCGCAGCCGTACGAACGAGCCGTCCTCGGCGGTGACCCGCACATCCGCGACCGCGGACCCGGGCAGGGTGTCGACGGGCACCTCTCCTTCGAGGTGCCGGGGTGCGAGGGGCGAGTCGGCGTACGCCCCCGGCGCGCCGAGCGGGCCGCGCCCCAGGTGACCGTCCGCGAGCAAGGCGTCGTGACCGCGTGCCGAGCCGGGGACGACCGAGCGCAGCCCCCCGCCGCCGCGCAGCAGCGGCAGCGCCTGGTCGGCGGCGCGCAGCCGTCCGGCGACGACCGCGCGTCGCTCGGTCTGGTAGCTGTCGAGAAGCGCCTCGTGCGACCCGTGGTGCCAGGCCAGGGCGAGCTTCCAGGCGAGGTTGTCGGCGTCTTGGAGGCCCTCGTCGAGGCCCTGCGTGCCGAGCGCCCCGAGGCAGTGCGCCGAGTCCCCGGCGAGAAAGACCCGGCCGGCGCGCCAGCGGCGGGCCAGCCGGTGGTGCACGGTGTGGACTCCGGTGTCGAGGAGTTCGTACGGCGGTGTCGAGCCGCCCGTCCAGCCGGCCAGGGTGTCCCGGACGCGTGCCACCAGCAGGTCGGGCGTGACCAGGTCCTTGCCCGGCGGCAGCAGCCAGTCCAGGCGCCACACGCCGTCGGGGAGCGGGCGGGCGGTGATCTCCCCGGCCGACGGTCCCGACGTCCGCCACGGCGGCATCCGGTGGAGCAACGCCCAGTCCTCCCAGGGGAGTTCCGCGCGCAGGGCGGCGACCGCGTGGCGCTCGACCGCCGTACGGCCCGGGAAGCGGATGTCCTCGAGCTTGCGCACGGTGGAACGCGGGCCGTCGCAGCCGACCAGGTAACTGCCGCGCCACCAGGTGGCCTTGGGGCCGCGGGTGTGGGCGGTGACGCCCGAGGGCTCCTGCTCGATCGTGTCGAGACGGCTGTCGGTGCTGAGCCTGATCAGTCGCTGCTCGGCCAGGGCGGCGCGCAGGGCGCCGGTCAGGACGTGCTGCGCGAGGTGCAGCGGGGCTTCTCCGGCCTCCTCGAAGTCGACCTCGCGCATCACCTGCTTGCGGCGCATCGACCGCCATCCGGCCCAGTGCACACCGAGCTCGTCGACCGGCACTCCGGTCAGCCGCGACATGAGAGCGGCGGTGTTCTCGTGCAGTACGGCGGTCCGGGCCAGTCGGGGTTCGTCCTTGCCAGGACCCTCGTCGAGGACCACGGAAGGCACCTCCTGACGCGCCAGCGCCAGGGCGAGCGTGAGCCCGACGGGCCCCGCTCCGACGATGATCACCGGGTCCACGGCGCGGCGCCCCCTGCCCGCAGCGGAATGCCGGGAGATGTATGTGAACAGGAGGTTGGGGCAGGGTGCACGATCACAGAACGTATGCAACCCATTGCCGGTGCTTGCGTCAAGTGACGGAGGGCAGTGGCGATCATGCCACTGCCCTCCGTGCCTCTCAGGCCGATTGACGGGCCATCAGGCCGAGGCGCCCGTCCCGAAGCCGCCGCCCACCTCGGCGGCGTTGAGATCATCCACGTCCCCCGCGCCGAGCACCGCCCCCGTGCTCCTCTTGCTGCGCCGCAACCTGCCCTCCAGCCAGCTCGCGAAGCTGGTGAGGGTGAAGTTCAGCGCGATGAAGATCAGCCCCACAACGATGAAGCTGGGGACGACGTTGGCGTAGTTGGCCGCCAGCGTGCTGCGGGAGTTGAGCAGTTCGGTGAAGCCCAGCATCACGCCGCCCAGCGCGGTGTCCTTCACGATGACGACCAGCTGGCTGACGATGGCCGGGAGCATCGCGGTGACGGCCTGCGGGAGCAGGATGCTGGACATCGTCTGGCCCTTGCGCAGACCGACCGCGTAGGCCGCCTCCGTCTGCCCCTTGGGCAGCGAGAGGATGCCGGCCCGGACGATCTCGGCGAGCACCGAGGCGTTGTAGAGCACGAGGCCGGCGACAACTGCGTACAGGGGCCGCTGCTCACTGCTGACGTCCGTGTACTGGACGTAGAACTGGTTGGCGAACAGCATCAGCAGCAGGACCGGGATCGACCGGAAGAACTCGACCACCGTGCCTGCCACGCCCCGCACCCAGGCGTGGTCGGACAAACGGGCGATGCCGAAGACCGCGCCCAGCGGCAGGGCGATCACCATGGCGATCGCCGCGGCCTTGAGGGTGTCGCCCAGGCCCGGCAGGAGGTACGTCGTCCAGGCCTCACCGGTGGTGAAGGGCTCCCAGAGGCTCCACTCCAGCTGGTTCTTGTCGTCCATCTTCTGCCACACCCACCACAGCAGGAGGGCGAGGAGGACGGCGAAGACGATCGACAGGAGGACGTTGCGCCGTTTGGCGCGGGGTCCCGGGGTGTCGTAGAGGACCGAGCTCATCGCTTCACCGCCAGTCGCTTGGCGAGCCAGCCGAGGAGGAGGCCGGTCGGCAGGGTCAGTACCACGAAGCCGAGCGCGAAGACCGCGCCGATGGCGAGCGTCTGGGCTTCGTTCTCGATCATTTCCTTCATCAGGAGGGCGGCCTCGGCCACGCCGATCGCGGCCGCCACGGTGGTGTTCTTGGTCAGCGCGATGAGCACGTTGGCCAGCGGGCCGATGACCGAGCGGAAGGCCTGCGGCAGCACCACGAGGCGCAGGGTCTGGCTGAAGTTCAGCCCGATCGCGCGAGCCGCCTCGGCCTGGCCGAGCGGCACCGTGTTGATGCCGGAGCGGATTGCCTCGCAGACGAAGGCCGCGGTGTACGCGATGAATCCGAGCACCGCCAGCCGGAAGCTCAGGGCGTCGAAGTCGTCCGCCGCGCCCAGCGTCATGCCGAAGATGTCGGCGAGGCCGAGCGAGGAGAAGACGATGATGACCGTGAGGGGGATGTTCCGGACGATGTTGACGTACGCGGTGCCGAATCCGCGCATCAACGGGACCGGGCTGACCCGCATCGCGGCCAGCAGGGTGCCCCAGATCAGGGAGCCGACGGCGGACAGGGCGGTGAGTTTCACCGTCATCCAGAACGCCCCGAGGACGTCGTAACCTTCAAGAAAGTCGAACACGATCTCCCGCGCTTCCGGGTGTGTGGCGTGTGTGTTGCGTACATGGACGGGCGCGGCGCGCCGCCGCCCTGATCGCGACGGGCGGCGGCGCGCCGGTGCGTGCCTGCGTTACTTGACGATGACGCCGATCTTCGGGGCGGGCTCGTTCTTGTAGCCGGCCGGGCCGAAGTTGTCGTCGACCGCCTTCTGCCAGGAGCCGTCGCTGACCATCTTCTCCAGGGCTGCGTTGACCTTGTTCAGGGTCGCGGTGTCGCCCTTCTTCACACCGATCCCGTAGTTCTCGTTGCTCAGCTTGAGGCCGGCGAGCTTGAACTGGCCCTTGTACTTGTCCTGCGCCGCGAAGCCCGCGAGGATCGAGTCGTCCGTGGTCACCGCGTCCACGGCGCCGCTCTGCAGGCCGGCGATGCACTCGGAGTAGCCGCTGTACTGCCTCAGCTGGGCCTTCGGGGCGAAGTCGTCGTGGACGTTCTGCGCCGAGGTGGAGCCGGTCACGGAACACAGCTTCTCGCCGTTGAGGTCCGTGGCCTCGCTGATCTTGGAGTCCTTCTTGACCAGCAGGTCCTGGTGGGCCAGCAGGTACGGGCCGGCGAAGTCGACCTTCTTCTTGCGCTCGTCGTTGATCGAGTAGGTGGCCGCGATGATCTTCACGTCGCCACGGGAGAGCGCGTTCTCACGGTCGGCGCTCTTGGTCTCGACGAACTCGATCTGGTCGGCCTTGTAGCCGAGCTGCTTGGCCACGTACGTCGCCACGTCCACGTCGAAGCCGGAGAAGGAACCGTCGGGCTCCTTCAGGCCGAGGCCGGGCTGGTCGTACTTGATACCGATCTTGATCTTGCCGCCACCGCCACTGGAACCCGAGCCGGAGCTGTCGTCGTTGCTGTCGCCGCCGCAGGCGGTCGCGGACAGGGCGAGGGCGAGAACGGCGGCCGAGGCGGCGGTGACCTTGCGGAGCTTCATGGTGAACATCCTTTGGGTGGTGAAGAGACGAGGCCGTCGGTGGTCGATCCGGGTGGCACGTCAGCGGTGTGTCACGTCAGCGGTGAGGCGCGTCAGCGGTGTCACGTCAGTGGCGTCACGTCAGTGGTGAAGGATCTTCGACAGGAAGTCCTTGGCACGGTCGCTGCGCGGGTTGCTGAAGAACTGGTCGGGCGCAGCCTCCTCGACGATCCGTCCGTCCGCCATGAACACCACGCGGTTTGCAGCCGATCGTGCGAAACCCATCTCGTGCGTGACGACGATCATTGTCATGCCGTCGCGGGCGAGCTGCTGCATGACCTCCAGCACCTCGTTGATCATCTCAGGGTCGAGCGCCGACGTGGGCTCGTCGAAGAGCATGACCTTGGGGTCCATCGCCAGGGCGCGGGCGATGGCGACACGCTGCTGCTGACCGCCGGACAGCTGGGCGGGGTACTTGTCCGCCTGCGTGGCGACGCCGACCCGGTCGAGCAGGGCGCGGGCCTTCTCCTCGGCCTGCTTCTTGTCGGCCTTGCGGACCTTGATCTGGCCCAGCATCACGTTCTCGAGCACGGTCTTGTGCGCGAAGAGGTTGAAGGACTGGAAGACCATTCCGACGTCGGCGCGCAGCCGGGCCAGTTCCTTGCCCTCCTGGGGCAGCGGCTTGCCGTCGATGGCGATCGAACCCGTGTCGATCGTCTCCAGGCGGTTGATGGTGCGGCACAGGGTGGACTTCCCGGACCCGGAGGGTCCGATGACCACGACGACTTCGCCGCGGGCGATCGTCAGGTCGATGTCCTGGAGTACGTGCAACGCGCCGAAGTGCTTGTTGACGCTCTTCAGGACGACCAGTTCGCCGGTCGCGGCCACAGCATCCTTGGCCACCGATACTTCGGTCATCGCTCTCTGGCTCCGTCCTCCTCGGTTTCGGAGGACAGTAGTAACCCCATGCGACCAGCGTCATTAGTCTTGAGGGGAATCTGAGCATCACGATCCGATAGCAATCGGACACGTGTCGTAGCACTTGCCGGCAGTGCCCATATCGGCCGGGTAACGGAACCGCCCCGCAACCGGAACGCCCTTGACGCCGTCCTCATCCATCAGCATGACTGCACGGTGCGCACGCGGGTGCGCGCACGCACATTTCTACCTGTTCACTACACATTCAGATAGTACGTCCGATGGACCAAAGGGGGCCGGGGTGAGACTTCTCCTCGTCGAGGACGACAACCACGTGGCCGCCGCGCTGTCCGCGGTGCTCGCCCGGCACGGTTTCGACGTCACGCACGCCCGCAGCGGCGAGGAGGCCCTCCAGGCGCTCGTCCCGGAGGTCGACGGCTTCGGTGTCGTGCTCCTGGACCTCGGACTGCCCGACCAGGACGGCTACGAGGTGTGCGGCAAGATCCGCAAGCGCACCAGCACTCCGGTGATCATGGTCACCGCTCGCTCCGACGTGCGCTCCCGCATCCACGGTCTCAACCTCGGCGCCGACGACTACGTGGTCAAGCCGTACGACACCGGGGAGTTGCTCGCCCGCATCCACGCCGTCAGCCGGCGCACCGTCCACGAGGACGCGCCGGGCGGCGGGGACACCGCGCTGGTCCTCGGTGCCGTGCGGATCGAACTGCCGACCCGTCAGGTCACCGTCGACGGCACGGTCGTCCAGCTCACCCGCAAGGAGTTCGACCTTCTGGCGCTGCTCGCCCAGCGGCCCGGTGTGGTCTTCCGGCGCGAACAGATCATCAGCGAGGTCTGGCGCACCAGCTGGGAGGGGACCGGCCGCACGCTGGAGGTACATGTGGCGTCCCTGCGCGCGAAGCTGCGGATGCCGGCACTGATCGAGACGGTGCGGGGCGTGGGGTACCGGTTGGTGGCGCCGGGGGTGTGAGGCCGCGGGGCTGCGGAGCGCGAGGGTTGGGCTTCGGGAGTGCGGTGCGAGGGCTTGGGTGAGGGTGGGGTGCGGGGCTGGGCCGGCGTAGGGGGTGCGGTGACGGTTTCGGCTGATGGTCTGGGGTGAGGATGCGTCGAGGTGGGGGCACGATCTGGCGTGAGTGGTGGCGGTGAAGGCTCCGCGTGAAGGTGTGGCCGAGCGGCCGCAGTGAAGGGCTGTGGATGGAGGTGCGGGGCGCGGAGCTGTGCGAGGCTCGGGGGCAGGGATTTCGGAGCAGGAGAGGGACGGTGTCTGTGGGCGCGGGTGAGTGCGGCGGCGAGGGCGCCCGCGTGCGCGGTGGTGCCCTTGGACGGCTCGGTGCGCGTGCCCGGGGCGATTCGGTCGAAGGTGTCAGGCGGTACCGGGGCGCGGTGCGGCGGAGGCTGGGCGCTGTCCGGGACGGGGTGCTGTTCGAGTCTGCTTGCGCCGTCAGGGGCTGGACGTGAGTGAGGACCGGAGCCAGGGTGCCGTTCCCGTCTGCGCGAGCCGTCCGGCCGTGGTGGGGCGAGGACTGGGCGGGTCCTCGTTGCCGCCGCCACGACGGGTCGCGGTGGGCGGGATCCCGACCGAGGGCGTCGTCCACGTCTGCGTGTGCCGTGTGGTTCTGATGCGGCAGGAGCCGGGTGTGGACTGCATCCGCGACTGGGGTGCCGCCCGTGGGGATCTGGTGCTGCAGCGTCGGGGCGTGCACGTGTGGTCGGGCTCGCGGATTCGGTGCGGGGCGTAGGCGGGGCCGTGCGTACACGTCTTCTTCCGCTGCTCATCGTGCTCATGGCCGCCGTGCTGCTGGCCCTGGGCGTGCCGCTCGCGATCGGTGTCGCCTCTGCCCAGCAGCAGAAGGTCGTCGTCGACCGGATCGACGACACCGCGCACTTCGCCGCGCTCGCCCAGTTCGTCACCGATGCCTCCGACGAGCGACTGGAGACGCTGGAGAGTGAACTCGCCAGCTACTACAGGGTCTACGGCATTCGTGTCGGTGTCTTCTACGACGGTGACGTGCCCATGGCCACTGCGCCACGCGGATGGTTCCTCCCCCAGAAGGGCGAGGTGCGCGACGCGTTCGGCGAGGCGCTGCTCAGCCGCCGAAGCCAGGACCCCAAGCAGGTCTGGCCCTGGCAGCGGGGCCGGCTGGTCGTCGCCTCGCCGGTGATCCGGGACGGCGACGTCATCGCGGTCGTCGTCACCGACTCGCCCACCGGACCGATGCGTTCACGGATCCTGCACGACTGGCTCGTCATCTTCGCGGGCGAACTCGCCGCCATGCTGCTGGCCGTCGGCGCCGCGCTGCGGCTGACCGGCTGGGTGCTCAGGCCCGTGCGGGTCCTCGACGCCACCACCCACGACATCGCCACCGGCCGCCTCAAGTCCCGGGTGGCGGCGGCCGGGGGACCGCCCGAACTCAGGCGACTGGCCCGCTCGTTCAATGAGATGGCGGACAACGTCGAGGATGTGTTGGAGCAGCAGCGGGCCTTCGTCGCCGACGCGTCCCACCAGTTGAGGAATCCGCTCGCCGCCCTGCTGCTGCGGATCGAGCTGCTCGCCTTCGAACTTCCCGAGGGGAACGCCGAGATCGCCTCCGTGCAGACGGAGGGCAAGAGGCTGGCCCAGGTCCTCGACGACCTCCTCGACCTCGCGCTCGCCGAGCACACCGAGGCGGACCTCAGGATCACCGACATCGGGGAACTCACCGCCGAGCGGGTCGCCGCCTGGACCCCCACCGCCGAGGCCAAGGGAGTGCGGCTGGTGGGGAGTTGTCCGCCCACCACCGCCTGGGCCGACCCAGTCACCCTCTCCAGCGCCCTCGACGCGGTCATCGACAACGCGATCAAGTTCACGCCCGAGGACGAGATCGTCGAGGTCACGGTCGCCGCGGACGGGGACACCTCGACCGTCGTCGTCGCCGACCGCGGACCCGGGCTCACGGATGAGGAACTCGCGCGCGTCGGCGACCGGTTCTGGCGCAGCGGGCGGCATCAGAACATCAAGGGGTCCGGTCTCGGGCTGTCCATCTCGCGGGCGCTGCTGGCTGCCGGGGGTGGGGCGATCTCGTACGGCCACCATGAGCCGCACGGGCTCGTGGTCACCGTCTCCGTGCCCCGCAGCCGCCCTACGGTTTGACCGAGCGGTAGTAGCGGCGGGCGCCCTCGTGGAGGGGGACCGGGTCGGTGTAGATAGCCGTGCGTACGTCGACCAGTTGGGCGGAGTGGACGTCGCGGCCGATGCCGTCCCTGCTCTTGATCACGGTCCGGGTGAGCCACTCGGTGAGCTCGGGGTCCATGTCCTTGCGGGTGATCAGCAGGTTGGAGACGGCCATCGTCGGGACGGTCCTGTTGTTCTGGACGGACGGGTACGCCGACGCCGGCATGTTGGTGGCGCGGTAGTAGCGGGTGGGCTCGCCCTCGGCGTGCAGCTTCGCCACGAGGGAGGGTTCGATCGGGACGAAGCGGAACGCGGAGCGTTCGGCCAGCTGCTTCAGTCCGTCGGTGGGCAGGCCGCCGGACCAGAAGAACGCGTCCAGGCCGTGGCCGAGGAGCTTGGGGCCGGTGTCGATGCCCTCGGCCCTCGGCTGGATGTCCTTGTCCGGGTCGATGCCGGCGGCGTCGAGCACGCGGTCCGCTATCAGTCGTACGCCGGAGTTGGGGACGCCGATGGAGACCCGCTTGCCTTTCAGGTCGGCCAAGGTGCGGATGTCCGAGTCGGACGGGACGACGAGCTGTACGTAGTCGTCGTAGAGGCGGGCCACGCCGCGGAGCTGGTCGGCGCCGGGGTCGCCGTTCTGCTGGTAGGTCTCCACCGCGTCGGCCGCGGCGATGGCGAAGTCGGCCTTTCCGTTCGCCACGAGTCTGACGTTCTCCTGGGAGCCCGCGCTGGTCTCCAGTTTCACCTTCAGGTCCGGCATGTCCTTGCGGATCTCGTTGTCGAGGAGCTCGCCGTACTTCTGGTAGACGCCTGCCTTTGTGCCCGTGCTGAAGGTGATCGTGCCGGCTGGGGGGTCCTCGCCCAGGGGGAGCAGCCACCACAGGAGCAGGCCGAGGGCCACGACGGTGGCGGCCGCGGTCTGGAGCGCCTGGCGGCGGCTGAGGTGGGGGAACGGCTTGGGCATGCCGGTGATCCTGCCAGGGGGAGGGAGGGCTGACCAGTGCCTCCGGCGGTGGGGCGGGGGTTCGGTGCGGGTTGGGTGGGGGCGGGCGTTTTGCGCAGTTCCCCGCGCCCCTGGGTGCCTGCGGCGGCCTGTTTCTGTCCGGTGGGGGCTTGGGTAGCGCGTGCGGGTGTGTGGTGGGTCGGGGCCGGGGTGGGGGGTGTCCGTCCTCGGTCCGGCGGCTCGGTCCCTTGAGTAGGGCTCGGTGACGGACGCCGGCCGCTGCGGGCGGACACCCCCCACCCCGGCCCCTGCGCGCCGTACGCGGCTGCCCGCCCGTCGTGGCGGGCGGTGCGGCGGACGGTTCGTCGTTGCTTGCGGTGCGGCGAGTGGTCCGTCGTGGTGCGTGAGGTGGGGATCGGTCCGTCGTGGCGCAGGTGACTGCAACTCCTCAGGGGCGCGGGGAACTGCGCGACCAGCCCCCACCGGGCCGCAGTCGCCCGACAACCTCACCCGGCACCCCGCTAGGCGTCCCGCTCAAGCCCAGCGCAGCTGCCCGCCGGGAACTGCGCGACCAGCCCCATCGGAACCCCTAGGCGCCGTCCCGCCCCACCGACGCCTCCGCCACCCGTGAACCGCTCTCCGTCGTCGGGGACTCGCGGCGGGTTGTCAGTCTTGTTGCCAGTGGTTCTGTGTAGCGGGCCGTGAGGGGGCCGAGGATGACGAGGATGAGGACGTAGGCCGTGGCCAGGGGGCCCAGGGAGGGTTCTATGCCGGCCGACACCGCCAGGCCCGCGATGACGATGGAGAACTCGCCGCGGGCCACCAGGGCGCCGCCCGTGCGCCAGCGGCCCTTCGGGGAGATTCCGGCTCGGCGGGCCGCCCAGTAGCCGGTGGCGATCTTTGTCGCCGCGGTCACCAGGGCCAGGGCCAGGGCGGGGAACAGGACCGGGGGGATGCTCGCCGGGTCCGTGTGGAGGCCGAAGAAGACGAAGAAGACCGCGGCGAAGAGGTCCCTCAGGGGGCTCAGGAGGGTGTGGGCGCCCTCTGCCACCTCGCCCGAGAGGGCGATGCCCACGAGGAACGCGCCCACCGCTGCCGAGACCTGGAGTTGCTGGGCCACGCCCGCCACGAGGATCGTCAGGCCCAGGACCACCAGCAGGAGCTTTTCCGGGTCGTCGCTCGAGACGAAGCGGGAGATCAGGCGGCCGTAGCGGACCGCGACGAAGAGGACCAGGCCCGCTGCTCCCAGTGCGATGGCCAGGGTCAGGCTTCCGGCCAGCAGGCCTGCTCCGGCGACGAGGGCGGTGACGATGGGCAGGTAGACCGCCATCGCCAGGTCCTCCAGGACCAGGACGCTGAGGATGACCGGGGTCTCCCTGTTGCCGACTCGGCCGAGGTCGCCCAGGACCTTCGCGATGACGCCCGAGGAGGAGATCCAGGTGACGCCCGCCAGGACCACCGCGGCCACCGGGCCCCAGCCCAGCAGGAGCGCGGCTGCCGCTCCCGGGAGGGCGTTGAGGGCGCCGTCGACCAGGCCGGAGGGGTAGTGGGCCTTGAGGTTGGTGACCAGGTCGCCGGCCGTGTACTCGAGGCCGAGCATCAGGAGCAGGAGGATGACGCCTATTTCGGCGCCTATCGAGACGAACTCCTCGCTCGCGCCCAGGGGGAGCAGGCCGCCCTCGCCGAAGGCCAGGCCGGCCAGGAGGTAGAGAGGGATCGGGGAGAGGCGGAAACGGGCGGCGAAACGGCCGAGGAGACCCAGGCCGAGGATGATCGAGCCGAACTCGATCAGCAGGACCGCGGAGTGCACGCGTTCACTCCCGCCCGAGGATCGCCGCGGCGGCGTCCACGCCCTCGCGGGTGCCCACGACGATGAGGATGTCGCCGCCCGCCAGGCGGAAGTCCGGCGCGGGGGAGGGGATCGCCTCGGCGCGGCGCAGGGCCGCCACGACGGACGCGCCGGTGTCCGTGCGCATCTTCGTGTCGCCCAGGACCCGGCCGTTCCAGCGGGAGCCGGCCGCCACCTCGATGCGCTCCGCCACCAGGCCCAGGTCCGAGGTGTAGAGCAGGCTCGCGCTGTGGTGGGAGGGCTTCAGCACGTCGATCAGGGCGCCCGCCTCGGAACCGGTCAGGCGCAGCGACTGGGCGCAGGAGTCGGGGTCGTCGGCCCGGTACACGCTCACGGTACGGGCACCGTCGCGGTGCGCCACCACGGAGAGATGGCGGTCCTCGCGGGTCATGAGGTCGTACTGGACCCCGATCCCCGGCAGCGGCGTCGCCCTCAGGCGTGGTGCAGACACGTTTCTTCCCCTTGTGGTTCGTGTGATCACGGGTGCCGGGTTGGCATGCTGCCAGGTCCCCGTACGGTGGCGATATGGGTGACGTGACGGATATACGCGAGCGGCGGGGCCCGGCGACGCTGGCTCCTCGGGCGTCGTACGAGAGGAGTGAGGGTCGGGCCGTGTCGCTGTTCTGGCGGATCTTCTCGCTCAACGCCGCGGGCCTCGTCGTCGCCACCGCGCTGCTGCTGGGCCCGGTCACGGTGTCGACGCCCGTCCGGCAGGGAGAGGTCGTGGTCGTCCTCGGCGGGCTCGCTCTGCTGCTGGCCGCCAACGCTGTCGTGCTGCGGGTCGGGCTCATCCCGCTCCAGCGCCTCGGGCACGCCATGGCAGCCGCCGATCTGCTGCGTCCCGGGGTGCGTGCGCCCGTCTCCGGTCCTTCCGAGACGGCCGCGCTGATCACGACGTACAACACCATGCTCGACCGGCTGGAGGCCGAGCGGGCGACCGGCGCGGCCCACGCGCTCTCCGCGCAGGAGAGGGAGCGGCATCGCATCGCGCGGGAGCTTCACGACGAGGTCGGGCAGACGTTGACCGCCGTGCTGCTCCAGCTGAAGCGGGTTGCCGACCGGGCGCCGGAAGAGCTGCGGGAGGAAGTGGGGCAGGCGCAGGAGGCGACCCGGGCCGGGCTCGACGAGATCCGTCGGATCGCTCGGCGGCTGCGGCCCGGGGTGCTGGAGGAGCTGGGGCTGCCGAGTGCGCTGCGGTCCCTGGCGGCCGAGTTCACCACGCACGGGCTGACCGTGCGCCATCACGTCGGCGGCGATCTGCCCCTGCTGACCGAGGAGTCGGAACTGGTCGTCTACCGGGTGGCCCAGGAGGGCCTGACCAACACCGCGCGGCACTCCGCCGCCGACCACGCCGAAGTGCGGCTCCAGCCGGTCGCCGGGGGTGTCGAGCTCCTCGTGCGCGACAACGGCAGTGGGCTGGGCGGGGCGGTCGAGGGAGCCGGGATACAGGGCATGCGGGAGCGGGCGCTGCTGGTCGGCGCGGTGTTCTCGGTGGCGCCGGGGCCCGGACGCGGGACGGATGTGCGCTTGCGGATACCGGTCGTGGCAGGGGTGCGCTGATGTCCGGGCCGACCCGTGTGCTGCTCGCCGACGACCACACTCTCGTACGGCGGGGGGTGCGGCTGATTCTGGAGGGGGAGCCGGACCTCACGGTCGTGGCCGAGGCGGGCGACGGCGCGGAGGCGGTGGAGCTGGCACGCGCGCGTGAGGTCGATCTCGCCGTACTGGACATCGCCATGCCACGGATGACCGGGCTCCAGGCGGCTCGCGAGTTGTCCCGGCGGCTGCCGGACCTGCGGATCCTGATCCTGACGATGTACGACAACGAGCAGTACTTCTTCGAGGCCCTCAAGGCCGGGGCGAGCGGATACGTCCTCAAGTCCGTCGCCGACCGCGATCTCGTCGAGGCGTGCCGGGCCGCCGTACGCGACGAGTCCTTCGTCTACCCCGGCGCCGAGCGGGCCCTCGTCCGCTCCTACCTCGACCGGCTGCACCGTGGTGACGACCTGCCCGCGCGGGCCGTCACCGAGCGCGAGGAGGAGATCCTCAAACTCGTCGCCGAGGGGCACACCACGAAGGAGATCGGCGAGCTGCTGTTCATCAGCGCGAAGACGGTCGAGCGGCATCGGGCGAATCTGCTGCACAAGCTGGGGATGCGGGACCGGCTGGAGCTGACGCGGTATGCGATACGGGCGGGGCTCATCGACCCTTGATACGGGACTGCGGCTGGGTGGCCCGGCGCCGCCGCACCGCGTACGCACCGGCGAGCCCGACCCCGCCGAGTGCCAGTGCCACCCCGATCGCCCGCTCGAAGCCGGCCGGGCCCACGCTGCCTCCGGAACCGCCCTGGACACCGAGCGTCGGAAGAGCCGTGGCCGGACGAGGCGTGGCCGCACTCACGGCCGAGGTGTCCCTGTGCGGCAGCACCTCACAGGCGATGCCGTCGTCCCGTCCCCGGTCCTCGTCGAGCCGGTTCGGGTCGGTGGGGTCGAGGTCGAACACCGCCTGCGCGTCCTCCTGGTAGACGAAGTCGGCGCAGTCGCGGTCGCCTTCAGCGTGTGCGACGCCGGTCAGCGGTCCTGCGGTCGCCAGGAGCGCCACCGCGGCGCCGGTGAGCGTGATGCGTATTCCCATGGGTCGTGCCTTTCGGGTGGGGCCTGAACAGCCGTCACCGCGACCCTAGGGACGCGCCCCGGCGTCCGGCCCGTTGTGCTGGGCCGAACGGGCGCGCGTCGTCACAGGAGTTCGTCCCAGTCCTCGTCGAAGTCCGCGGGGTTCAGGAAGAGCACGTCCGGCGGCTGGTCCGGGCCCCGCAGCGACTGTTCCGTCCAGATGCACTTGCCCGTGGGGGTGTAGCGGGCGCCCCAGCGGGTGGAGAGGGCCGAGATGAGCTGCAGACCCCGGCCGCCCTCGTCGGTCTCCGTGGCGCGGCGGATACGGGGCATGGTCTGGCTGCCGTCGTAGACCTCGCAGATCAGCTCGGTGGTGTGCAGAAGGCGCAGGCGGACGGGACCGCGGGCATGCCGGACGACGTTGCCGACCAGTTCGCTGACCAGGAGCTCCGTGGTGGAGGACAGGTCGTCCAGGTCCCAGGCCGAGAGCTGTTCGCGAATGTGGCGGCGGGCCTGGCTCGCCGCCTTCGGGTCCTCGGGCAGGGACCAGCCGGCCATCCGGTCGGCCGGCAGCGCGTGCAGACGGGCCACCAGGAACGCCGCGTCGTCGGCCGCCTGCTGGTCCGTCGGCAGGAGACCCGCCGTCAACGTGTCACACAGGCGTTCAAGGTCTACGACGGTCCCGTCGGCGTGGGCGGCGCCGAGCAGCCGCGCCAGCTCCGCCATGCCCTCGTCGATCTCCCGCTTCGCCGATTCCACCAGCCCGTCGGTGTACAGCACGAGCAGACTGCCCTCGGGCACCTCCAACTCGGCCGTCTCGAACGGCGGCTTGGCGGCTCCCAGCGGGGGATCGGCGTCCGGCTCGGGGAAGTGCACGGTTCCGTCGGGCCGTACGAGAGCCGGCGGTGGATGGCCGGCCCGGGCGATGGAGCAGACCCGGGTCGTCGGGTCGTAGAGCGCGTACAGACAGGTGGCGTACGACGCCTCGCCCATGGCGCCCACGATGTCGTTGAGGTGGCCGAGGATCTCGCCGGGCGGCAGCTCCAGGTCGGCCAGGGTGTGCACCGCGGTGCGCAGCCGGCCCATGGTGGCCGCCTCCGGCAGACCGTGGCCCATCACGTCGCCGACGACCAGCGCGACCTGGCCGCCGGACAGCGGGATGAGGTCGTACCAGTCGCCGCCCACGTCCGCGCCCGGTCCGGCCGGCAGATAGCGCGCGGCCGCCGTGCAGGCGGGCAGGTCGGGCAGCGCCTGGGGGAGCAGACTGCGCTGGAGTTCCCGGGACCGGGTGTGCTCGGCGTCGTAGAGCCGGGCCCGCTCCAGGGACTGGGCGACGAGGGCGGTGATCGTGGTGAGCAGCGCGCGCTCCTCGTCGTCGAGCAGCCGCGGCCGGTCGAAGGAGACCACGCACACCCCGAAGGTGTGCCCGGACGCCGTCAGCGGCAGGAAGGCCCAGGACTTCTTCTCGCCATGGGCGGGGAGGCCGGCCAGTTCGGGATAGCGGGCGGCGTACTCGTGGGCCGAGGACACGAACAGCGGCAGGCCGGACTCGATCGTGTCCCAGGCGGGGTCGCCGGTCGCCGCCCGGGAGCGGCTGTCGAGGAGGGCCATGAAGTCCTGGGGGTAGCCGACCGCACCGACGTGGTGGAGCCGGTCGCCCTCGCTGACCTGGACGATCAGCCCGGAGGCGGCGAACGGCGGCAGCACCCGCCGGGCGACCGCGTCCACCACGTCCCGTGACGTCGTCGCCTTGGCGAGCTCCGTGGTCAGTTCGGCGATCCGCTCCGCCCGTTCGGCCGCGGCCCGTTCCGTCGCCTGCCGCTCCTCCGCCAGCCGGCGCTTCTCCGTGACGTCCTGGAAGTAGAGGGTGCGGCCGTCGGGCCCCGGCACCAGCCGTACATGCACCCGACGCCGGCACTCCGCGACGTACACGTCGAACCCGGCGGGCTTCTCCTGGGCCCCGGCCTCCAGACAGCCCTCCTTCAGGCCCGGGACCTGTCGGGTGGCCGGCAGGTCCCAGAGCAGACGCCCGAACAGTTCCTCCTCGGAGAAGCCGAGGAAGCGTTCCGCCTCCAGGTTGGCGAAGGTGATCCGCCACTCGTCGTCCACCGCGAGGAAGCCGTCGCTCATGTGTCTCAGGGCCCTGCTGAGGGCGTCGCGCGCGGTGCGCGACTCGTTGCTCTCCCAGCCCACGCCGATCATCCGGAGGGGCTCGCCCTGCTCGTCGTAGGTGGCCCGGCCGCGGGCCTGTGTCCAGCCCCAGGTGCCGTCCAGGCGCCGTACGCGGTACTCGGCCTCGTAGACGCTGTGGTCGAGGATGGCCTGCTGCGCCGCCGCCAGCGTGGGTGCCAGGTCGTCGGGGTGGACGATGCGCATCCAGTTGTCGATCCGGCCGGTGAAGTCGGTCGGGCGGGTGCCGTACAGCGCCAGGGCGGCCTCGTCCCAGATCAGGTCACCGTTGCGGATGTCCCAGTCCCACGAGCCGACCTGGACCTCCTTCAGTGCCTGCCGGAGCCGCTCGCCGCCCAGTTCCTCCTGAGAGGGGCCGGAGGGCGGTGGTGCCTGGGCCATGCGGTCCTCGGTCCAGGCGACGACGTCCCGCAGGAAGTCCCAGTGCCGAGGACTGGGTTCGCCCCGCTCGTCGGCCAGGACGGTCAGCGCGCCGATGCTGCGCCGGCCGCTGAACACCGGGAGGGCGGCGAGGCCGGTGCCGGGCCAGGGCACCTCCTGCGGTGTGTCCTGGGACAGCGGCACCCAGACGCCCTCGCCCTGCTGGAGCGCGCGGGCCGGGGCCAGAGAGCCCTCCTGGTCGACGATCTCCCAGGAGCGGGTGAGGGCGGGCGGCAGACCGACGGACGACACCAGGCGCAGCGCGGACATCGGGCCGCGCAGGTGCATGGTCCCGCCGAGCGCGCTCAGCTCGCCGACCGCATGCCCGAGCGCCAGCCGGAAAACCTCGCTCTCCGTCGCACCAGGGGTGACCGTGCCGAGAAGAGCGAGCCGCGCGTTCATGGAGGGAACCTATCGTTCCCGTTTCCGTTCGAAACCTGCTTCACCGTTTCCGACGAGCTGCTTCCCGTCCCTCCGTTACCTCAACTCCCCATCTTTCACAGGAAGTTGCCGAAATCCCGGCCGTGTACCGTGCCGTCGGAGGGGGCAGTCTCCGATCATGAGGAGTGGCATGGACATCGGTGTCTTCATCCCCATCGGCAACAACGGCTGGCTGATCTCGAAGAGTTCCCCGCAGTACATGCCGACCTTCGAACTCAACAAGGCGGTCGTGCAGAAGGCCGAGGAACACGGGTTCGACTTCGCCCTGTCCATGATCAAACTCAAGGGCTTCGGCGGCGAGACCGAGTTCTGGGACCACTGTCTGGAGTCGTTCACGCTGATGGCGGGGCTGGCCGCGGTCACCGAGCGGATCAAGCTGTACGCCTCCACGCCGATCCTCGCCCTGCCGCCGGCGATCGTCGCGCGCATGGCGGTCACGGTCGACTCCATCGCCCCCGGGCGGTTCGGCGTCAACATCGTCACCGGCTGGGCGCCCGGCGAGTACGCGCAGATGGGCGTGTGGCCGGGCGACGAGCACTTCGGCAACCGCTACGAGCGGGCCGTGGAGTACGTGACGGTGATGAAGGAGCTGTGGAGCGAGGGCGTCAGCAACTTCAAGGGCGAGTTCTACGAGATGGACGACTGCGTGCTCTCGCCGCGGCCCACGGACGGGCACATCGACATCGTGGCCGCCGGACAGAGCGGCACGGGCATGCGGTTCGCCGCCGGGCACGCCGACTACAACTTCATCCTGGGCAGCGGGGTGAACACGCCGCTGGCCTTCTCGGACAGTGCGGCCACGCTGGTGCAGGCGGCGCGGGAGACCGGCCGTGACGTCGGTGCCCTGTCCCTGTTCATGGTCATAGCCGACGAGACCGACGAGGCCGCCCGCGCGAAGTGGCAGGACTACCACACGGGCGCCGACCACGCGGCCCTCGCCTACATGGCGGGGGAGTCGGCCACCGACACCACCGCCGACGACTCCTCCACGGCCCGGACCATCGTGCTGCCCGAGGGAGCCGTGAACTTCAACATGGGTACGCTCGTCGGGTCGTACGAGAGCGTCGCGCGCATGCTCGACGAGATCGCCGGGGTCGACGGGACCAAGGGGATCATGCTGGTCTTCGACGACTTCCTCGAGGGCATCGAGAGGTTCGGCACGCGGATCCAGCCGTTGATGCGATCACGGGACGGGCGGACATGAGAAGAGGCCGGTGCGCGCTCGCACCGGCCTCGCTCACGAGGTGACCTGTCCGGAGGTGCCTCAGTCCGTGCCGAACTCCATCGCCGCCCGGTCCAGCAGGGCCTCGTCCTCCGAGACCTCGCCGCGGGAGGCGATCGCCTCGGCGCCGCCTTCGGGGAGTTCCGGCATGGTGCCGATCAGGCCCGTGGCCGCCGCCTGGGAGGCACCGATGGTGGGGCTGCCGGTGCCGATCAGGCCGAGGCCGGCGTACTGCTCCAGCTTGGCGCGGGAGTCGGCGATGTCGAGGTTGCGCATGGTGAGCTGGCCGATCCGGTCGACCGGGCCGAAGGCCGAGTCCTCGGTCCGCTCCATCGACAGCTTGTCCGGGTGGTACGAGAACGCCGGGCCCGTGGTGTCGAGGATCGAGTAGTCCTCGCCGCGCCGCAGACGCAGGGTGACCTCGCCGGTGATCGCCGCGCCCACCCAGCGCTGGAGCGACTCGCGGATCATCAGGGCCTGCGGGTCCAGCCAGCGGCCCTCGTACATGAGACGGCCCAGGCGCCGGCCCTCGTTGTGGTACTGGGCGACGGTGTCCTCGTTGTGGATCGCGTTGACGAGACGCTCGTACGCCGCGTGCAGCAGGGCCATGCCGGGCGCCTCGTAGATGCCACGGCTCTTCGCCTCGATGATCCGGTTCTCGATCTGGTCGGACATGCCGAGGCCGTGCCGGCCGCCGATCGCGTTGGCCTCCATGACCAGGTCGACGGCGGAGCCGAACTCCTTGCCGTTGATGGTCACCGGGCGGCCCTGGTCGAAGCCGACCGTGACGTCCTCGGGGGCGATCTCGACCGACGGGTCCCAGAACTTGACGCCCATGATCGGCTCGACGGTCTCGATGCCGGTGTTGAGGTGCTCCAGGGTCTTGGCCTCGTGCGTGGCGCCCCAGATGTTGGCGTCGGTGGAGTACGCCTTCTCCGTCGAGTCCCGGTACGGCAGCTGGTGCGCGACCAGCCACTCGGACATCTCCTTGCGGCCGCCGAGCTCGGTCACGAAGTCCGCGTCCAGCCAGGGCTTGTAGATCCGCAGGTTCGGGTTGGCGAGCAGGCCGTAGCGGTAGAACCGCTCGATGTCGTTGCCCTTGAAGGTCGAACCGTCGCCCCAGATCTGGACGTTGTCCTCCAGCATCGCCCGGACCAGGAGCGTGCCGGTGACGGCGCGGCCCAGGGGCGTGGTGTTGAAGTACGCCCGCCCGCCCGAGCGGATGTGGAACGCCCCGCAGGTGAGCGCGGCCAGTCCCTCCTCGACCAGCGCGGCACGGCAGTCGACCAGGCGCGCGATCTCGGCGCCGTAGGCCTGCGCGCGGCCGGGCACCGAGTCGATGTCGGGCTCGTCGTACTGGCCGATGTTCGCGGTGTAGGTGCAGGGGATGGCGCCCTTGTCGCGCATCCACGCGACCGCGACGGAGGTGTCGAGACCGCCGGAGAAGGCGATGCCGACGCGCTCGCCGGCGGGGAGGGACGTGAGGACCTTGGACATAGGAAGATTATGCATCACCTCGCATGGTCATGCAAAGCCCCTGGTGTCACCCCTCACGTGATTCACGTCATCGTGGCGCTGACCCGCGGCGGGCGTGGGGTCGTCCTCGGGGTGGGCGCTCTGGCGGTGCCGGCCCGGGCCGTGCCGCTCTCGCAAGCGCCTACCCTTGACCCATGACCATCAGCAGCGACCGGAGCCCGGCAGTGGACGTTTCATCTCCGAAAACATATGAAGTGCGCACTTACGGGTGCCAGATGAACGTCCACGACTCCGAGCGATTGTCCGGCCTGCTGGAGGAGGCGGGTTACGTGCCCGCTCCCGAGGGTTCCGACGGGGACGCGGATGTCGTCGTCTTCAACACCTGCGCGGTGCGGGAGAACGCCGACAACCGGCTCTACGGCAACCTCGGCCGGCTCGCGCCGCGAAAGGTCTCGCGGCCCGGTATGCAGATCGCGGTCGGCGGCTGTCTCGCGCAGAAGGACCGCGACACCATCGTGAAGAAGGCGCCCTGGGTGGACGTCGTCTTCGGCACGCACAACATCGGCAAACTGCCGGTCCTGCTGGAACGCGCGCGCGTGCAGGAAGAGGCGCAGGTCGAGATCGCCGAGTCCCTTGAGGCGTTCCCGTCCACGCTGCCGACCCGGCGCGAGAGCGCCTACGCGGCCTGGGTGTCGATCTCCGTCGGCTGCAACAACACCTGCACCTTCTGCATCGTCCCGGCCCTGCGCGGCAAGGAGAAGGACCGCCGCACCGGCGACATCCTCGCCGAGATCGAGACACTGGTCGGCGAGGGCGTCTCCGAGATCACGCTGCTCGGCCAGAACGTCAACGCGTACGGCTCCGACATCGGCGACCGCGAGGCGTTCAGCAAGCTGCTGCGCGCGTGCGGCGCGATCGAGGGCCTGGAGCGCGTCCGCTTCACCTCCCCGCACCCTCGCGACTTCACGGACGACGTGATCGCGGCGATGGCCGAGACGCCGAACGTCATGCCGCAGCTGCACATGCCCCTGCAGTCCGGCTCGGACACGGTCCTGAAGGCGATGCGCCGCTCGTACCGCCAAGAGCGCTACCTGGGGATCATCGAGAAGGTCCGCGCCGCCATCCCGCACGCGGCGATCACCACCGACATCATCGTGGGCTTCCCCGGCGAGACCGAGGAGGACTTCGAGCAGACCATGCACGTGGTCCGCGAGGCCCGCTTCACGCAGGCCTTCACCTTCCAGTACTCCAAGCGTCCCGGGACCCCCGCCGCGACCATGGAGAACCAGATCCCCAAGGAGGTCGTCCAGGCGCGCTACGAGCGTCTTGTCGCCCTCCAGGAGGAGATCTCCTGGGAGGAGAACAAGAATCAGGTCGGCCGCACCCTGGAGCTGATGGTCGCCGAGGGCGAGGGCCGCAAGGACGGCGCCACCCACCGCCTCTCCGGCCGCGCCCCCGACAACCGCCTGGTCCACTTCACCAAGCCCGACCAGGAGGTCCGCCCCGGCGACGTGGTCACGGTCGAGATCACCTACGCCGCCCCCCACCACCTCCTCGCCGAGGGCGCCGTCCTCGATGTGCGCCGCACGCGCGCGGGGGACGCGTGGGAGAAGCGGAACGCGGCCGAGGCCGCCGTACCCGCGGGTGTCATGCTGGGCCTCCCGAAGATCGGGGTTCCCGAGCCGCTGCCGGCGGCCACGGGCGGCTGCGCGGCGCACTGAGCCCACGCCGCCGGTCACGCAGGAGAGGCGGGGCGGGGCATGGGGCGCTGGGTGGTCTTGGTAGACCGTAGCTACGGGGACCATCACGACGTCGACGAAGTGGCGCACTTCGAGGGCACCCGGGAGGAGGCCCGCGCACGCCTGTACGAGATCGCCTGCACCCACCGTCCGGGCGCCGGGCTGCGCCAGAAGCGTCGGCAGGTCTACCGGATCGGTGACGGGGACGCCTACTACGCGAACATCGAGGGCATGATGGCCACGTTTCGCGTGGTGTACCGGCTCGGCGAACTGGCATGGAGCACCCATCCCGAGTCCTGGCCCTGGGCCTGGAAGTAGGCTGCCGATCATGCTTGTAGCAGCCGCCGTCTGTCCGTGTCCGCCCCTACTCGTGCCGCCGGTCGCCGCCGGGGCGGCGCCCGAACTCGACGGGGCCCGCGCCGCCTGCACGGACGCGCTGGGCGTGCTCGCGGCGGCCCGGCCCGACCGCCTCGTCGTCGTGGGGCCCGCCGAGCAGAGCGGGCGCGGCCCGCACCCGCAGGGCGCCCGCGGCTCGTTCCGCGGCTTCGGCGTGGATGTGGACGTGTGGCTCGGACCGGAGCGGGGGCCGGCTCCGCAGCGCCCGCTGCCGACCTCACTCGCCGTCGCCGCCTGGCTGCTGGACCGCACCGGCTGGTCCGACGCCCCGATCGAGGGACTCGGTGTGGGGGAACCTCTGGAGCCCGAGCGGTGTATTCAGACCGGGAGGAAGATCGCCGCCCGGGCCGAGCGGGTGGCGCTGCTGGTGATGGGCGACGCCAGCGCCTGCCGCACGCTCAAGGCACCCGGCTACCTCGACGAGCGCGCGGCCCCGTTCGACGCGGAGGTCGCGCGTGCGCTGGGCGAGGCCGACGTGGCGACCTTGAAAGCGCTGGACGCCGAGTTGGCGTACGAACTGAAGGCCTCGGGCCGGGCCTGCTGGCAGGTCCTCGCGGGCGCGGCCGAGGGAGCGAGCCTCGGCGGCTCGCTGCTGTACGAGGACGCGCCGTACGGCGTGGGGTACGTGGTCGCGACCTGGTCCTGACGGCTGGATGAGCCGCAGGAGCCGTAGCGGAGTCCTGACGGGATACGGCGGCCGGCCGGGGGCGGTCCTGCCCCGCGGCCGTCCGTCGGTGTGCCGTGCTGCCCTTCAGGAAGCCGGCGGCGGTGAGGCCGGCGGCGGCGTGCTGCCGCCACCTGGTCCCTCCGTGCCGTCCCTGTGCGCGAGTCGGTCCATGGCGCCCTTGGCTTTGCCCGTGCCCGTCTGGATCTTGCCGCTGTACTTTCCCTTGGTCTTCTCGTCCACGACCTTCGCGGCCTTGTCGAGGCCGTGCTGGACCTTGTCCCCGTGCTGTTGCGCGAGGCCCGAGACCTTGTCCTTGGCCGGGCTGAGCTTGGCCTTCAGATTGTGCAGGAGACCCATCGTTCACCTTCCCACGCGGGGCAATTACGTGCGGGCGCCGTCACCGGCCTCCCGGTCGGCCGCCTCGTCGGCGGACTGCTGCTTGGGGATCTCGACGCCGTCGGCGGCGGTGTCCTCGACGGCCTCCGTAGCCGTCGCTCCATCCGCGTCCTCGCCCTTGGCCGTCTCGGCGACCTCGGCCTCGGTCCTGCCCTCGGCCTGGGACTCGGTCCCGACCTCGGCCTCGGCCTTGGCGTCGGTCGATCCCTTCGCCTCTCCCGCCTCCGCCGCGGCGGGCTCAGCTGTTGGGATGTCGGCCTGCGTCTCGGCGGTTGACGCCTCCTCCGTGGCCTTCGACCTCCGGAGAAGTCGTGCGAAAACGCCCATATCCACTCCATACGCTACTCGTGCGGGGGGAAACCCGCGTCGTCCTAAGCGCCCGATTGCGCCACCCGGATCGCCGCCTCCGCAGCCAGGGCGGCGGAAACCACGCAACTGGCAACGACGCCGGACCCGCGCCGTCACGTAACTCGTTCGAGGTGGTGCTCCTGGGTTTGCGAGACTGGGGCGGTGAGCAGCGCACCCCCCTCCCCCCGCGTCATCGCCGTCGTCGGACCCACTGCGGCCGGAAAGTCCGATCTGGGCGTCTTCCTCGCCCAGCGACTGGGAGGCGAGGTCGTCAACGCCGACTCCATGCAGCTCTACCGAGGGATGGACATCGGCACCGCCAAGCTGACGCCCGAGGAACGCGACGGCGTCCCGCACCACCTCCTGGACATCTGGGACGTGACCGTCACGGCGTCCGTCGCCGAGTACCAGAGGCTGGCCCGCGCCCGGATCGACGCCCTGCTCGCCGAGGGCCGCTGGCCGATCCTCGTCGGCGGTTCCGGGCTCTATGTCCGCGGGGCCGTCGACAACCTGGAGTTCCCCGGCACCGACCCCGAGGTCAGGGCCCGTCTGGAAGAAGAACTCGTGCTGCGCGGCTCCGGCGCGCTGCACGCCCGTCTCTCCGCCGCCGACCCCGGGGCCGGGCAGGCGATCCTGCCCAGCAACGGTCGCCGTATCGTCCGGGCCCTCGAAGTGATCGAGATCACCGGCAAGCCCTTCACCGCCAACCTCCCCGGCCACGACTCGGTCTACGACACCGTCCAGATCGGCGTCGACGTCGCGCGGCCCGAGCTCGACGAGCGCATCGCGCGCCGCGTCGACCGGATGTGGGAGGCGGGTCTCGTGGACGAGGTGCGGGAATTGGAGGCGCGCGGGTTGCGCGAGGGGCGCACGGCCTCGCGAGCGCTCGGGTACCAGCAGGTGCTCGCGGCGCTCTCGGGGGAGTGCACGATGGAGGACGCGCGGGTCGAGACCATCCGTGCCACGAAACGCTTCGCGCGCCGTCAGGATTCATGGTTCAGGCGCGATCCGCGGGTGCACTGGTTGAGTGGGGCCGCAGCGCACCTCACAGAACTTCCGCAGCTCGCACTGGCGTTGGTCGAACGACCGGTTACAGCCTGATCACGTCCTGGCATCGGGACGCTCCGGCCGTCATCCCCGCCTCCGGCGCCGTGCCATCATCGAGCTTCGATCGACCAAGTGGAGTCCGAGTTGGGAGGGCGCGTGGCGATGGAGGCCGGCCCTCGCGACACCGCACAAGGCACCGAGCCCCTCACCGCCGAGAGCGGTGAACCGGAGCAGGACGTACAGCGTCTGAGCCCCGACGGGCCCGACGACACCCAGGGCGGTGTGACCGCCGACGGTCCCGAGCCCGAGGAGATGTTCCCGGGCGGGGAAGAGGTCGAGGTCGAGCTGCGCCCGCAGCGCCGTCTGCGGATCTGGCAGCTCGCCCCCATCGTCTCGCTGGCCGCGGTCGGCTCCCTGATGTTCGCCTTTCCCCTGGCCTTCGACTTCGGTGACAGCGGAGCGGTGATCGCGATGCTGGGTCTGCTGATCTGCTCCTGTGCGGCGGGCTGGGGCATGATGGCCGCGCGCCGGGTTGGTTACACGTGGCCGGGACTGCCGCAACGGGGGTCCGGCGGCCGCGCGGACTGGCGGGTCGCGCTCGGGTACGTGCTGCTGGTAGCGGTCGTGGTCGTCCTCGCGGTCTGGCGCGTGGCGAGGCTCCGCTAGAGGCTTTCACGGGCGTGGGGCTGTGTCGTTCTGCGGCTACCGCCGAGTGGGCGAGGCTCCGCTGGAGGTTTTCATAGGCGTGGGGCTGTGTGGATCTGCGGCTACCGCCGAGCGGGCGCGACCAGTCCTCACCGGCCTGCACGTACGATCGAGACATGAGCACCCGGATCGCCTTTCTCAAGGGCCACGGCACCGAGAACGACTTCGTGATCGTCCCGGACCCCGAGAACACCATCGACCTGCCCGCCGCCGTCGTCGCCGCCCTGTGCGACCGCCGGGCGGGCATCGGCGGTGACGGCCTGCTCCACGTCGTACGGTCCGCCGAGCACCCCGAGGCCGCACACCTGGCCGGGGAGGCCGAGTGGTTCATGGACTACCGCAACGGCGACGGTTCCGTCGCCGAGATGTGCGGCAACGGCGTACGCGTCTTCGCCCGGTACCTGCAGCGTGCCGGTCACGTCACCGAGGGTGACCTCGCGGTGGCCACGCGCGGGGGCGTGAAGGCCGTGCACATCGCGAAGGGCGGTGACGTCACCGTCGGCATGGGCAAGGCGCTGCTCCCCGAGGGGGACGTGACGGTGAGCGTCGGCGACCGCAGCTGGCCCGCACGCAACGTGAACATGGGCAATCCGCATGCCGTCGCCTTCGTGGACGACCTGGCGCACGCCGGTGACCTGTACTCCCCACCGCCGTTCAGCCCGGCCGCCGCCTACCCGAGCGGGGTCAACGTCGAGTTCGTGGTCGACCGCGGCCCCCGCCATGTCGCCATGCGCGTGCACGAGCGCGGGGCGGGCGAGACCCGGTCCTGCGGCACGGGCGCGTGCGCCGTCGCCGTCGCCACGGCCCGCAGGGACGGCGCCGACCCGGGGGCCACCGGCACCCCGGCGACCTACACCGTCGACGTGCCCGGAGGCACCCTGGTGATCACCGAGCACAGCGACGGCGAGATCGAGATGACCGGACCCGCGGTGATCGTCGCCGAGGGCGAGATCGACGCCGACTGGCTTGAAAACGCGGTTGGTTGACCATATGAATCGCAGCACTCGGATGGCCTACGGCGTGGAACCCCAGTCTCCGACCCTCTGGGCGATTCAAAACCACGGTCGGCCGCCAGTCAGGCGGCGTGAAATCGTAAACCTCGAAGCCTTCCCTCGTATGGGTGATCCGTTTCACGCTCGCCGAGAGGCGGTCAGCCGGGCGTGATGGGCTCGGTAGCATCAAGCACCGGCCCGGACGGGGGACAGATGCCATCCCCTGAGCCGTGTCCGCCATGGGGCACCCCGTCCGCCGGTCCACAGCCGGAGGTGCCCATGAGTGCGGAGGCCACGAACCCCGCGACCCCAGGTCCGGTAACAGGTGCGGCCGCCCGTTGGCGGGCGCGGATCGACCTGCGCCGCCTGGGCCGCGCCGCGCTGCTCGGCCCCGCCGCCCGAGACCGGCTGCCCGACGCCATCGGCCATGTCGCCGAGGCCCACCGCGCCCACCACCCCGACGCCGACCTCGAACCGCTTCGCCGCGCCTGGGTCCTGGCCGAGTCCTCGCACCGCGGCCAGATGCGCAAGAGCGGTGAGCCGTACATCACACATCCGCTCGCCGTGACCCTGATCCTCGCCGAACTCGGCGCCGAGACCACGACCTTGACGGCCTCTCTGCTCCACGACACCGTCGAGGACACCGAGGTGACGCTCGATCAGGTCGGTGAGGAGTTCGGCGCCGAGGTCCGCTTCCTCGTCGACGGCGTCACCAAGCTGGAGAAGGTCGACTACGGCGCCGCCGCCGAGCCCGAGACCTTCCGCAAGATGCTCGTCGCCACCGGCAACGACGTCCGCGTGATGTCGATCAAGCTCGCCGACCGGCTGCACAACATGCGCACCCTCGGCGTGATGCGCCCCGAGAAGCAGGCCCGCATCGCCAAGGTCACCCGCGACGTCCTCATCCCGCTCGCCGAACGCCTCGGCGTCCAGGCACTCAAGACCGAGCTGGAAGACCTGGTCTTCGCGATCCTCCACCCCGAGGAGTACGAGCACACCCGCGAGTTGATCGTCGACAACGCCGCGCGCGCGGACGACCCGCTCGCCGAGATCGCGGACGAGGTACGGGGGGTGCTGCGCGAGGCCGGGATCCCGGCCGAAGTCGTCATCCGGCCGCGCCACTTCGTCTCCGTGCACCGCACGGCCCGCAAGCGCGGCAGACTGCGCGGCGCGGACTTCGGCCGCCTGCTGGTACTGGTCGGCGAGGACGCGGACTGCTACGCCGTCCTGGGCGAACTGCACACCTGTATGACGCCGGTCGTCTCGGAGTTCAAGGACTTCATCGCCGTACCGAAGTTCAACCTGTACCAGTCGCTGCACACCGCTGTGGCCCGCGGCGACGGCCAGGTCGTCGAGGTCCTCATCCGCACCCACCAGATGCACAAGGTCGCCGAAGCCGGCGTGGTCGCCCTCGGCAATCCGTACGCCCCGCCCTCGGACCCCTCGGAGGCGCCGGGCGCGTCCACCGGCGCAGGCGCCGACGAGGAGCGGGTGGACCCCACCCGGCCCGGCTGGCTCTCCCGCCTCCTCGACTGGCAGGCGGCCGCGCCCGACGCCGACACCTTCTGGTCGACCCTCCGTGAGGACCTCGCCCAGGACCGCGAGATCACCGTCTTCCGACCCGATGGCGGCACCCTGGGCCTGCCCGAGGGCGCGACCTGTGTGGACGCCGCGTACGCGCAGTACGGCGAGGACGCGCACGCGTGCCTCGGCGCCCGCGTCAACGGCCGTCTGGCGACCCTGAGCACCGTTCTGAAGGACGGCGACACCGTCCAGCTCCTCATGGGACAGGACCCCGCCGCCGAGCCCTCCAAGGAGTGGCTGGAGCACGCGCACACTCCCGCGGCGCGGATCGCCATCCAGCGGTGGATCGCGACCCATCCGTCGCACGAGACGCCGGAGGAGATCGTGGAGCGGGGCGGGGCGGCCGACGTGGCGAGGGCCACCACCGCAGAGCCACCGGTGGCCGACACTCCCGACAGCGTGGGCCGGGTCACCGCCGAGTCGCAGACCTCCGACAACCCGGCCGCCGACCACCCCGGCGCCGCCGTCGTCCTCGTCGACCAGCCCGGAGCGACCGTACGGCTCGCCGGCTGCTGTACGCCCGTACCGCCCGACGAGATCACCGGCTTCGCCGTGCGCGGGGGAGTGGTCACCGTGCATCGCGTCGAGTGCGCCGCGGTGGAGCGGATGAAGAGCGTGGGGCGCACGGAGGTCGGCGTGCGCTGGGGCGACACCGCCGGGTGTCGGGTCACGCTGTTCGCGGAATCGTTCGGCCGCCCGCACCTCCTCGCCGACCTCACCGAGGCCATGGCCGGCGAGGGCGCCGAGATCGTCTCCGCGACCGTCGAACCCCCCAGCCAGCAGCGAGTACGCCACACCTACACCGTCCAGCTGCCGGATGCGGCCCGGCTGCCGTCCCTGATGCGGGCGATGCGGAACGTGGCCGGGGTGTACGACGTGAGCAGGGCGCAGACGCCTGGGGCCTGAAGGACGGACGCCTTGGGGGGCGCCTGACGGGGGCGGGGATGGGGTCGCAGGTCTGCTGGCGCGTGGGGGCCGGTCCACAGGTCTACACGCGCGTAGGGGACTGATCCACAGGCCCGGACGCGCGTACCGGTCCACAGGTCTGGACACGGGTGAGGGATCGGTCCACAGGTCTTCACGCGGGTGAGGGTCCGGCTCGTAGGTCTTCGCAGGCGTATGCGGGATCGGTCGACAGGCCCTCATGCGCGTGGCAGGACCTCACACGCGCGTGGCAGGCCGCAGGACCTCTCACGCACGTGGCTGGCCAAATGACGTCAGGCGTCTCCTCAACGGAACCGGAGCACCCCGTTCGAGTGGGACAGTCGCGCGTCGTCGCCGTGGGGCACGCGCGCGCTGGTAGCGGTGGTGCATGCCGCTCAGCTCCCACACACACGCCGGTCCCACCCACACGCACTCCACCCACGCCGACCGGCTCGGCCCCGACGCCCCCCCTCGCCGTACCGGAAACGCCCGACGGCGCAGGGCGGTCGGGCTGCTCGCCTCCGCCGTCTCCGTCTGCCTGCTGGCCGCGAGCGCCCCGGCCGCACCCCTCGGGATCGGTGACCGCCTCTTCCCGCACCTCGGCAACCCCGGCTACGACGTGGCGTCGTACGACCTCTCCTTCACCTATCCCGGCGACAACAGCAAGCCGCTCACGGCCGTCACCACGATCGACGCCTGGACGACGACCGAACTCGACCGCATCAACCTCGACTTCGCACAGGGTGAGGTCCAGTCGGTGGAGGTCGACGGTCTGTCCGCGGACTTCACCAGCGCCGGCGAGGACCTCGTCGTCACACCCGACGGACCACTGCCCGCCGGCAGCTGGATGCGGATCACCGTCCGGCACACCAGTGACCCCGTCTCCGCCGACGACCGGGACGGCGGCTGGGTGCGCACCGCGGACGGGCTCGCCATGGCCAACCAGGCCGACGCCGCCCACCTGGTGTTCCCCTGCAACGACCACCCCTCCGACAAGGCGATGTTCACCATCCGGGTCACCGCACCCGACGGCTACACGGCCGTAGCCAACGGCCTGCCGACGGATGTGGACCGCGCCGGCCGGGCGACCACCTGGACATACCGCACCCAGCACCCCATGGCCACTGAACTCGCGCAGGTGTCGATCGGCCGCTCCACCGTGCTGCGCCGCAGCGGACCGCACGGACTGCCCGTCCGGGACGTCGTGCGCACAAAGGACCGCGCCAAGCTCGAACCCTGGCTCAAGAAGACTCCCGGACAGCTCGCCTGGATGGAGGGCAAGGTCGGGCAGTACCCCTTCGAGACGTACGGCATTCTCATGGCCGCCGCCGACACCGGCTTCGAGTTGGAAACCCAAACCCTGTCCCTCTTCGAGAAGGACCTCTTCACCGAGCCCGCCTTCCCCAAGTGGTACGTCGAGTCGATCATGGTCCACGAGCTCGCCCACCAATGGTTCGGCGACAGCGTCAGCCCCCGTACCTGGTCGGACCTGTGGCTCAACGAAGGGCATGCCACCTGGTACGAGGCCCTGTACGCGGAGGAGAAGGGGGGACGCACCCTTGCGGCCCGTATGAAGGCCGCGTACGGCGCCTCCGACCGCTGGCGGGCCGAAGGCGGACCGCCCGCCGCACCCAAGCCGCCCCAGCCCGGCCAGAAGATCAGCATCTTCCGGCCGAACGTCTACGACGGTGCCGCCCTCGTCCTGTACGCCCTGCGCCAGGAAATCGGCCGCAAGTCCTTCGAGAACCTGGAAAGGGCCTGGGTGCGGGAACACCGGGACGGCACGGCGTCGACCGCCGACTTCGTGCACCTCGCCTCCGAGATCTCCGGGCGCGACCTCAGCGGCTTCCTCCAGGGATGGCTCTACGGCAAGAAGACCCCGTCGATGCCCGGCCACCCGGAGTGGAAGGCCGTGGCACCGGCGAAAAGGCGGTGACGAGACGCCCCGTACCGTGCGACCATCTTCAGGTCGGCGCGGCACGGGGCGCGGGAATCTCCCGGGGTGCTCGTGCGTTGTGAGATGTGACCGCCGAATCGGAATCCCCATCGACGTAAGGATCAAATGACCTCCTCTTCATCCCCTTCCCAGGACACGCAGCGCCTCGCGCACACATACGCCGAAGGTCTTCGGGCCGATGCCCTGATGGAAGAGGACGTCGCCTGGAGCCACGAGATCGACGGAGAGCGGGACGGCGAGCAGTTCGACCGCTCCGAGCGCGCGGCGCTGCGACGCGTCGCAGGCCTCTCCACCGAACTCGAGGACGTCACCGAGGTCGAGTACCGTCAGCTCCGTCTGGAGCGGGTCGTGCTCGTCGGCGTCTGGACCTCGGGGACCGCGCAGGACGCGGACAACTCCCTCGCGGAGCTCGCCGCCCTCGCGGAGACCGCCGGCGCACTCGTGCTCGACGGTGTGATCCAGCGCCGCGACAAGCCCGACGCGGCCACCTACATCGGTTCCGGCAAGGCCGACGAGCTGCGGGACATCGTCCTGGAGACCGGCGCGGACACCGTCATCTGCGACGGTGAGCTCAGCCCGGGCCAGCTCATCCACCTCGAGGACGTCGTCAAGGTCAAGGTCATCGACCGTACGGCCCTGATCCTCGACATCTTCGCCCAGCACGCCAAGTCCCGAGAGGGCAAGGCGCAGGTCGCGCTCGCGCAGATGCAGTACATGCTGCCGAGGCTGCGCGGCTGGGGTCAGTCGCTGTCCCGTCAGATGGGCGGCGGCAAGGGCGGCGGCCTCGCCACCCGTGGTCCCGGTGAGACCAAGATCGAGACGGACCGGCGTCGGATCCGCGAGAAGATGGCGAAGATGCGCCGGGAGATCGCGGACATGAAGACCGGCCGTGAGATCAAGCGGCAGGAGCGCAAGCGCCACAAGGTGCCTTCAGTCGCCATCGCGGGCTACACCAACGCCGGCAAGTCGTCCCTGCTCAACCGCCTCACGGGCGCGGGCGTCCTGGTCGAGAACTCCCTGTTCGCGACCCTCGACCCGACCGTCCGGCGCGCGGAGACCCCGAGCGGCCGCCTGTACACACTGGCCGACACCGTCGGTTTTGTACGGCACCTGCCGCACCACCTGGTCGAGGCGTTCCGCTCCACCATGGAGGAGGTCGGCGAGTCCGACCTGATCCTGCACGTGGTGGACGGCTCGCACCCGGACCCGGAGGAGCAGCTGGCCGCCGTGCGCGAGGTGATCAGGGACGTCGGCGCCACCGGCGTGCCGGAGATCGTCGTGATCAACAAGGCCGACGCGGCCGACCCACTGACGCTCCAGCGGCTGATGCGGAACGAGAAGCGCTCCCTCGCGGTCTCGGCCCGTACCGGCCAGGGCATCGCCGAACTGCTCGCCCTGATCGACAACGAACTGCCCAGGCCGTCCGTCGAGATCGAGGTGCTCGTGCCGTACACCCACGGCAAGCTGGTCGCCCGTGCCCATGACGAGGGCGAGGTGATCTCCGAGGAGCACACGGCGGAGGGCACCCTGCTCAAGGTGCGGGTGCACGAGGAGCTGGCCGCGGAGCTGGCGCCGTACGTGCCGGCACCGGTTGTGGTCTGAGTGCTGTAGCCCTCCGAGCCATAGCTCTGTGAGCCTTAGCTCTCTGAGAGGCCCGCCCTTCTCCCGAAGGGCGGGCCTCCAGCGTGTTCAGGTCACCGACGGTTCGTGGTCCGTTGTGGGCGTTATGGTCGTCGGTGCCGACAGCGGGCTCGGGAAAGCCGAGGGGCTCACTGGCTCGCGAACTTCTCGCTGACCGAGTCGTACGCGCCCTTGGCCACCTCACCCAGCCGGGGCCCGGCCAGCCAGCCCGCGCTCACCGGCCCGATCGAGGTGTTGGACACCAGGGCCGGCCGGCCGTCCGCACCGGTCGCGACCCAGCCGCCGCCGGACGAACCGCCGGTCATGGTGCAACCGATGCGGTACATCGTCGGGGCCGAGGCGTTGATCGACAGCCGTCCCGGCCTGTCCTGGCACTGGTACAGCGTCCCCCCGTCGAACGGCGCCGCAGCCGGATACCCACCCGCCGTGATGCTCTCCACCTGCGGCACCGCGGGCGCGGTGAAGTTCACCGGCAGGGCCGAACCGACCGTCTCCTCCAGCGACTTGCCTGTGCCCCCCTCCTCCGGCGTCACATGGATGACGGCGAAGTCGTACGGGGCACCGTCCCCGCCGGTCGGGCCGCCCTGGGCTATCCACTGGTCCGAGGTCTGCGCCCAGTCGGCCCACCAGACGCCGTACGGAGCGACGTCCTTCTCGCTCGCGCCCTCCAACTCCGCGCCCGACAAGGCCCGGTCGTTGTACGACGGCACGAACGCGGTGTTGCGGTACCAGCCACCGCTCTTGCCAGCGTGCACACAATGCCCCGCCGTCCACACCAGGTCGGACTTGCCCGGGTGTGCCGGGTCCTCCACGACCGTCGCCGAGCAGACCATGGTGCCCTCGGGGGAGTCGAAGAACACCTTGCCCGCCTCGGGAACGTTGTCGTGGTACGTAGGAGATACGGGTTTCGCGTCCACCGGCGCCGGCTCCGGGTCGGTCACACCCTGATCACCCGAGAGGTCGCTCTCCTGGACACCGCGATCGGGATCCTCGGCCTCCCGCATCCGGTCCGGGTCCCACAGGCCCTCGATGATCGGGTTGATGTAGTCCTGGGCCTCGCGCAGCCAGTCGTCCCTGTCCCAGTTCTTCCAGGCGCCGTTCTTCCACTTGTCGACATCGATCCCGTGCTCCCTGAGCCTGTCCCTGATGTCGTCCGGGATCGTGATCTTGCCGTCGCCCTCGGACGTGTCCGAGGCGGAGGCCTGCGCGTTCGCGTCCGAGTCGCCCGAACCGCAGCCGGTGGCGGTCAGTGCCAGCACGGAGGCGAGAGCCATTGCGGCGAGAACAGGAGCGGTTCTGCGGCGGGCGCCCTTTTCGCCATCGCCGCGAGCAGTCAATGACAGCGGTTCGGATCCCATGCTCTGCCTCCCCCTGTGTGGACGAACCTGGGTGCGCGACCGGAGACTTCGCGCCGACATCCCGCGAGTTCCCCCTCATGCACCGCGACTTGGAACGACATCACACACTATGCGCCCGTTATGGGGGACTTCCGACGGAACCGCAACAGTTCCGTCACGCCAAAGATCTTCAGGCAACCCGTAACCCGGTGAACGGTCCGGGGTTGGTAGCGGTGGGGGCTTGCTGCCGGCGGACGCTTCGGTCCCCGGCGCCCCAATCCCCGGAGATTTCCCGACAGTCGGGGCATCGATGTGCCGAGCTGTCGAGCAAAGGGTCCCGGGGTTCCGTATGTCGGGGCGGGTGAGTCCGCGAGGGAACCGCTTGCCCCTGCACAGCGCGACGACGGGAGAACCATGGCCGTGACCGAGACCGCACCCGGGGAGGCCATGGCGGGGCACACCGCCGTCGAGGAACCGTCGGAGGCCCGCTCCGCGCACGAGGGAATCCTGCGGCGCCAGTCCGCCCGCGAGTCGGCGGCACGCACCTACGCCCGTGCCCTCCCGATCGTGCCGGTACGTGCACGCGGTCTGACCATCGAGGGCGCCGACGGCCGCCGCTACCTCGACTGTCTTTCCGGCGCCGGCACCCTTGCCCTCGGACACAACCACCCCGTCGTCCTGGAGGCGATCCGCAAGGTCCTCGATTCGGGCGCACCCCTCCACGTCCTCGACCTCGCGACGCCCGTCAAGGACGCCTTCATCACCGAACTGTTCCGCACCCTGCCGCCCGGTCTCGCCGACCACGCACGCGTGCAGTTCTGCGGCCCGGCCGGCACCGATGCGGTGGAGGCCGCGTTCAAGCTCGTGCGCGCCGCGACCGGCCGCAACGGCATACTCGCCTTCGCCGGCGCCTATCACGGCATGACCTCCGGCGCTCTCGAAGCGTCCGGCCACGCCTTCGACGTACGGGTCGCCCGGCTGCCCTACCCGCAGGACTACCGCTGTCCCTTCGGGATCGGTGGCCCGCACGGCGCCGAACTCGCCGCCCGCTGGACGGAGTCCGTCCTCGACGACCCCAAGTCCGGGGTGCCGCTGCCCGCAGCGATGATCCTCGAGCCCGTCCAGGGCGAGGGCGGAGTGCTTCCGGCTCCCGACGCATGGATGCGACGCATGCGACGGATCACGGCCGACCGCTCGATCCCGCTCATCGCCGACGAGGTCCAGACGGGAGTCGGCCGTACCGGAGCTTTCTGGGCCGTGGAGCACAGCGGCATCACTCCCGACGTGATGGTTCTGTCCAAGGCCATCGGCGGAAGCCTGCCCCTCGCCGTGGTGGTCTACCGCGACGACCTCGACGTCTGGGAACCCGGCGCCCACGCCGGCACCTTCCGCGGCAACCAACTCGCCATGGCCGCGGGCACGGCCACGATGGCCTACGTCCGCGAGAACGGGCTCACGGAACGCGCGGCAACGCTCGGTGCGCGGATGCTGGAACAACTCCGAGGGTTGAGCCGGGAGTTTTCTGTGATCGGTGATGTGCGGGGGCGGGGGTTGATGATCGGGCTGGAGATGGTGGAGGAGGAAGGCGAAGGGGAGGAGCGGGGTGTCGCGGGTGTCGCTGGACCCGGGGGATCCAACGGGCACGGTGCGACTGGTAGGTCCGGTGGATCCGATGACGATCGTGGGTCCGCTGGGTCCGCTGGGTCCGCGGGGCTGTTGGGCTCGGTCGGGCTGAGTAGTGCCGATGGGGCGGGGGCCGGGGCGATGCCGGGTTCCCTCCCGTCCCCTCGCCCTGCCTCTCCTGAGCTTGCCGTCGCCGTCCAGCGGGAGTGCCTCCGGCGTGGTCTGATCGTCGAACTCGGTGGTCGTCACGCGAGCGTCGTGCGCCTGCTCCCCCCTCTGACGATCACCGACGAACAGGCGACCGCCGTCCTCGACCGACTCGCCGACGCCGTGGCAGCTGTGGCCCGCGGTCACGGCCGCGGTGCGGGGAGACAACAGCAGCGTCGGCGCCGGAACGAGGGGACGGGGTAGCTGCCCGAGTTGCGGCGGGAGCCGAAGGGGCGGCAGGAACTGACGTGTCGGCTGGAGCCGAACCGGGGCCGCAGCCACGCCCTCAACCCGAGCGACAACTCCTCCCAGGACCGGCGGGACAGCCGCGTTCGGGGTCGGGGCTGGGGCTGAGGGCGGGACTGGAGCCGGGGCCGGGGCTGGGACCGGAGTCGGATCCGGATCCGGAGTCGGGACCGGAGCTGGGGTCGGGACTGGGACCGGATTCGGAGTCGGGACTGGAGTTGGAATCGGGGTTCGGCCGGCAGCCGGAGTCCGGGCCGGGCCCATAGGCGCCGCCACCCTTCGCGCCACAGGCCGAGGCGCGAGCCGCTTACCGACGCTCCGAACAGTCGCCGCCATCCCGCCGATTGCTCACCGAATCCCTCCCGAACACCACTCACCTCCACGCGATGCGACCGCTCATCTGCTCTAGATCCCCGGTCAACCGGTCGCCCTTTACAACGGCACAACAATCTGCGCCCACCACCCACGAGGCAGCAGCCCCTCCCAGGCAGAACCACCCCTGAGGACACCGCACTTGAACACCACCCCCACCCCCCAAGACCGCACCCCCACGAACCCGCGCAACCACTCCGAGACAGCCCCCTCTCCGCAGCGCCGCTCCCGCCCCGACCACACCCCGCACCAGGGCAGCCCTCCCGAGCGGGAACGCCTGCGCGGCGCCACCAGCGACCCGCTGAGTCATCCAGACCCGCGCACCGCGGCCGAAGCCGCCACCGTGGAGAATCTGCTGCGCTGCTGGGTTCGCGAGACGGACCTGCCCGCCCCCACCGGCGGAGCCCTCCGCATTGATCTTCCCGCCAGCGGCACCTCCCTCCTCGTCCCCGTCCTCTACTGGTCGCCGACGGGATGGCACCGTTTCGGCCTCCCCCATCTCGCCGACGCCCCCGGGCAGGCCCCGCCGGCCGATGCGGTCACCGTCGCGGCGCTGCTCACTCGGGAGGGGCTGACGGCAGAGGCCCCCGCGTCTGCAGCCGGTGCCGAAGTCGTGGCCCGTGTGGCCGACTCCGTCCGCCGTACCGCCACCTTCGTCCGCGAGCGCCGCAAATACGCCGACGATGGCCCCGACCTCTTCCTCACCGCCGAACAGGCACTCGTCCTCGGCCACCCTTTGCACCCGGCCCCCAAGAGCCGCGAAGGTCTCTCCGAAGCCGAAGCAGCCTCGTACTCACCCGAGCTGCGCGGCTCCTTTCTCCTGCACTGGCTCGCCGTCGACCCCTCTCTGCTCGCCACCGACTCGGCCTGGACCGAACGCGGCCGTGCCGTCACCGCCGCCCAGCTCACCCGACGCCTGGCCGGCCCCGACCTGCCGCTGCCCGACGGCCGCACGGCCCTGCCGCTGCACCCCTGGCAACTCCGCGAGGTGCGGCACCGTTCCGAGACCGCCCCGCTGTTCGACGCCGGACTGCTCCAGGACCTGGGCGCCCACGGCTCCCCCTGGTATCCCACCTCCTCCGTACGCACGGTCCATCGCTCCGGCGCCCCCGCCATGCTCAAGCTCTCGCTGGCCCTGCGCATCACCAACTCCCGCCGCGAAAACCTCCGCAAGGAACTCCACCGTGGTGTCGAGGTGCACCGGCTCCTGCGCAGCGGCCTGTCCAAGCAGTGGCAGGCGGCCCACCCGTCCTTCGACATCGTCCGTGACCCTGCCTGGCTCGCCATCGACGGGCCCGACGGCAGTCCCGTCCCCGGAATCGACGTGATGATCCGGCACAACCCCTTCAACCCCTCTCACGACGTCTCCTGCATCGCCGGACTCGTCTCACCCCGTCCCGGTCCCGGCGCCCAGGCCGCTGCCACCGACGACCGCCCGGCCGGAGACAGGCCGGACCGCGACCGCCCCGAGACGGACCGGCCGGTCTGGCGGTCCCGTCTGGCCGAGGTCGTCACCCGTCTCGCCGTCCGCACCGGCCGCCCCCGAGGAGCCGTCGCCGCCGAGTGGTTCCTGCGCTACCTGGAACACGTCGTCCGCCCGGTGCTGTGGCTCGACGGGGAAGCGGGCATCGCTCTGGAGGCGCATCAGCAGAACACCTTGGTCCTGTTGGACGCCGACGGTTGGCCCGCCGGCGGCCGGTACCGCGACAACCAGGGCTACTACTTCCGCGAGTCCCGACGGGCGGAGCTCGATGCCCGCCTGCCCGGCATCGGCGCATACAGCGACACTTTCGTCTCCGATGAGGTCACCGACGAGCGTTTCGCCTACTACCTCGCGATCAACAACGTCCTCGGCCTCATCGGTGCGTTCGGCTCCCAGCGTCTGGCCGACGAACGGCTGCTCCTCGCCGCCTTCCGCGGCTTCCTCGACGATGTGGCCTGCGGACCCGCGCGACTGCGCACCACCCTCCCCGGCCGCCTGCTCGACTCACCCGTTCTGCGCTGCAAGGCCAATCTGCTGACCCGCGTGCACGGCTTGGACGAACTCGTCGGCCCGGTCGACACCCAGTCCGTCTACGTCACCATCGCCAACCCCCTTCACTCCTGAGGAACATGACCCACCCCACCTCCTGAGAGGAGAGTCCTGTGTCTGCCACAAACGCGAGTGCCGATGCCGTTTCCGCCACCTCGACCGACGGCACCGGCGCCTGTCCCGACGCGGGCGAGGACAGCGTCGCCCTGGGCATTCGCCGGGGCACCGACAATGAGGACACGCTGGAGCTGCGCCTGCCTGACGAACTAGTCGCGCTCTTCGAGGAGGGACGGTCAGGCGCAGATACAGCCACGGTCGATGCTGCAGCCAGACACGGAGACGTACACGGGCACGGGCAACAGAGCTGGAGCGATGGCACTGCCCCGCCCGCCGCACGCACCCCGGGCGGCGACGACCTCCTCGACGGAGTCGCCGACTGGGGGCCGGTCGCGACCCCGGCAGGCGCGTTCCAGCTCGTGCCCGTACGCGTCGAGCGGGACCTTGCACTCGTCTGCCGCTGGATGAACGACCCTGCCGTCACCGCGTTCTGGGAGCTGGCCGGGCCCCAGAACATGACGGAGGACCATCTGCGCCCCCAACTGGCCGGTGACGGGCGCAGCTCTCCCTGCCTCGGGGTTCTGGAAGGCACTCCGATGAGCTACTGGGAGATCTACCGGGCAGACCTGGATCCGCTGGCCCGCCACTATCCGGTCAGACCGCACGACACCGGTATCCATCTCCTCATCGGCGCCGTCACCGATCGAGGTCGCGGTCTCGGCAGCACTCTTCTCAGAGCCGTCGCCGATCTCGTACTCGACAGGCGACCCGCCTGTGCTCGTGTCATTGCGGAACCCGACCTTCGCAACATCCCGTCCGTCACCGCCTTTCTGAGCGCAGGCTTCCGCTTCTCCGCTGAGGTCGACCTGCCCACCAAGCGGGCGGCCCTCATGGTCCGAGATCGGTCCCTGCGCGATCTGCTGTAGCAACGCGTCATCACGCAATCACTTTTGGTACACCGCTCGCGCCCATCCGGTTCCCACCCGCCGCGAGACTTTTTCGACGACCCCGGACACACGACCCGGGACACACGACCTCGGACACACGACCCGGGACACACGACCTCGGACACACGACCCGGGACACACGACGCCGGACACGCGACCCGGGACGACCTCGGACGCACGACCTCGGACACCCGGGTTCCGCCATACCGGTTCCGCCCACAAAAGCCTCGGTCAATCTCGGCCACCGCATGACCGAAGTCGCCTCCACTCGGATCAGACCCGGCTGAAGTCGAACCGAGTCGACCAGATCCGACCCCGCTCGCCACCCCTCCGAGGAGTTCCCGGCCTTGATCCCGCCCCTCGTCCCCGCCGTGATCACCCCTTTGTCAGTGCTGGGCCGTAGGGTGGTCGCGCTATGACGAAGCCCTCACTCCCCGAACTCCTGCATGCTGCCGTCACTGCCGTCGGCGGTACGGAGCGCCCCGGCCAGGTGACCATGGCCGAATCCGTCGCGGACGCGATCGACGACGGCTCCCACCTGCTGGTGCAGGCCGGCACCGGTACCGGAAAGTCGCTCGGCTATCTCGTGCCCGCACTCGCGCACGGGGAGCGGGTCGTCGTCGCGACGGCCACCCTCGCGCTGCAGAGACAGCTCGTCGAGCGCGACCTACCGCGCACGGTCGAGGCGCTGCACCCGCTGCTGCGCCGCCGCCCGGAGTTCGCGATGCTCAAGGGCCGGTCGAACTATCTGTGTCTGCACCGCCTCCACGAGGGCGTCCCGCAGGACGAGGAGGAGGGGCTCTTCGACCAGTTCGAGGCCGCCGCGCCCACCAGCAGGCTGGGCCAGGATCTGCTGCGGCTGCGGGACTGGTCGCAGGACACCGAGACCGGTGACCGCGACGATCTCACGCCGGGCGTCTCCGACCGCGCCTGGGCGCAGATCTCCGTGTCCTCCCGTGAGTGCCTGGGAGCGACGAAGTGCGCCTACGGCGCCGAGTGCTTCGCCGAGATGGCCCGCGAGCGTGCCAAGCTCGCCGAGGTCGTCGTCACCAACCACGCGCTGCTCGCGATCGACGCCATCGAAGGCGCCCCCGTACTTCCTCAGCACGAAGTACTGATCGTCGACGAGGCGCACGAGCTGGTCTCCAGGGTCACCGGTGTCGCCACCGGCGAGCTCACCCCGGGCCAGGTCAATCGCGCGGTGCGCCGCGCCGCGAAGCTCGTCAACGAAAAGGCGGCCGATCAGCTCCAGACCGCGGCGGAGGGCTTCGAGCGGCTGATGGAGCTAGCCCTGCCCGGCAGGCTGGAGGAGATCCCGGAGGACCTCGGGTACGCGCTCATGGCCCTGCGTGACGCCGCTCGTACGGTCATCTCCGGGATCGGAGCGACCCGCGACAAGTCGGTCCAGGACGAGGACGCGGTCCGTAAACAGGCGCTGGCCTCCGTGGAGGCGGTGCACGACGTGGCGGAGCGGATCACGAACGGCTCGGAGTGGGACGTCGTCTGGTACGAGCGGCACGACCGCTTCGGAGCCTCCTTGCGCGTGGCCCCCATGTCGGTCTCCGGCCTGCTGCGGGAGAAGCTGTTCGCGGACCGTTCCGTGGTCCTGACCTCGGCGACGTTGAAGCTGGGTGGCGACTTCAACGGCGTAGGAGCGTCCCTGGGGCTCGCCCCGGAAGGAACCGAGGGCGAAGACCTACCGCAGTGGAAGGGCCTCGACGTCGGTTCGCCCTTCGACTACCCCAGGCAGGGAATCCTCTATGTCGCCAAGCACCTCTCTCGCCCCGCGCGCGACGGTGACCGAGTGGACATGCTCGACGAGCTGACCGACCTCATCCAGGCGGCAGGTGGCCGCACCCTGGGGCTCTTCTCCTCCATGAGGGCCGCCCAGCTGGCCGCAGAGGAGCTGCGCTCCCGCATCCCGGAGTTCCCGATCCTCCTCCAGGGTGAGGAGACCCTCGGCGAACTGATCAAGAACTTCGCGGCAGACCCGCGGACCTGCCTCTTCGGCACGCTGTCGCTCTGGCAGGGCGTCGACGTCCCCGGCCCCAGCTGCCAGCTGGTCGTCATGGACAAGATCCCGTTTCCGCGCCCGGACGACCCTCTGATGAGCGCCCGCCAGAAGGCGGTGGAGGACGCGGGGGGCAACGGCTTCATGGCGGTCGCCGCCACGCATGCCGCACTGCTCATGGCCCAGGGCGCCGGCCGCCTCGTCCGGGCCTCGGGGGACCGTGGTGTGGTCGCGGTACTCGATCAGAGACTGGCGACGGCGCGGTACGGCAGCTACCTGAAGGCGTCACTGCCCGACTTCTGGTACACCACGGACCGTAACCAGGTGCGTAAGTCCCTGACGGCGATCGACGCCGCGGCGAGGGCGACGGAAGCGGCGGGGCTTGCGGCAGAGGCCGCGGAGGCGCAGGCGGAAGCCGAGTGATCGCGGTTGGCCTGACCCCTCACCGGGTCAGGCCAACCGCGATGCTGAGCGACCCGTCACCGGGTCCGGACATGGCAGGGCCCCGGAACCGGCGCAGGGGTTCCGGGGCCCGGTCGGATCGGCGAGGCCTGCCGCGGTGCTCAGACGCGCCGCAGTACTGCCACTACCTTGCCGAGGATGGTCGCGTCGTCGCCGGGGATCGGCTCGTACGCGGAGTTGTGGGGGAGGAGCCAGACGTGGCCGTCCTCGCGCTTGAAGCGCTTGACGGTGGCCTCGCCTTCCAGCATCGCGGCCACGATGTCGCCGTTCTCGGCGACGGGCTGGCGGCGGACGGTGACCCAGTCGCCGTCGCAGATCGCGGCCTCGATCATCGAGTCGCCGACGACCTTCAGCACAAACAGCTCACCGTCGCCGACGAGTTGGCGGGGGAGGGGGAACACGTCCTCGACCGATTCCTCGGCGAGGATCGGGCCACCGGCGGCGATCCGGCCGACGAGCGGGACGTACGACGCGGCGGGCTTGCCCGCGGTGTCCGTGGGCTGCACCGAGGCGCCCTGGTCCGAGCCGCGCACCTCGTACGCACGCGGGCGGTGCGGGTCGCGGCGCAGGAAGCCCTTGCGCTCCAGCGCCATCAGCTGATGTGCGACGGATGAGGTGCTGGACAGGCCGACTGCCTGGCCGATTTCCCGCATGGACGGCGGGTAGCCGCGCCGCTGGACGGAGTCCCTGATGACCTCGATCACCCGGCGCTGCCGGTCGGTGAGCCCCGAGCTGTCCGCCCGGATGCCTGGAGGTCGGCCCGGGAGGGATCGCTTGTGCCCCTCGGGATTCACGGCTTCGTTCATCGCATGCACCGGCTCGAGTCGGCCCTGGGAACGGTCCTGGGCAGTGATGGTGGCACTGTCTGCGGTCGTGGTCACGTCGGCCCCTCTCGATGGTCTCCCTGCTGGACAACGGTAGTTGCTTTCGAAAGGTTGCGCCAAACACACGTTCGAGTGAAAAATCGCGATCCACCTGACGCGATCATGTGTCTGGGTGTATGGCTAACGCGCCGCCTGCCGAACAAAAGGGTCCATTGCTGTACTCTTCACCGCCGGATGGCGACCTCGCGGGTTGTTGCCACAGTCTGCCATCCAGTGCCCAGTCGGCCGGGTAACGGCTCCCATTTCTGCGGGAATCCCACGTCCCCTCCTTGTGGCGCCCACGGTATCTCCGCATGCGCCGCAGCGATACGGCTGTGCGTCGTGTTCGCCGCGGGCCGGGGCAGTCGTATGGCACATGCCCATACAGGCGCGACTTGCATGTACGGCGTGTATGCCGTGCCAATCCCTACATGTAGTGCTTGGATTGCTACAGCAGCCCAGAAGTTGTGGTCCCCCGGGTCTCCACGCCCGCCGCGATCCCCTATGCTTGGGGCTGCTTCGAGGGGCCCATGGGGCTCAGCGAGGCTATTGAGTCTGCTGTGAGGAGGGTTGGGAGTTCATGCACTGCCCCTTCTGCAGGCACCCCGACAGCCGCGTCGTCGACAGTCGTACGACCGACGACGGCACGTCGATCCGCAGGCGCCGCCAGTGTCCGGACTGCTCCCGTCGTTTCACGACCGTGGAGACGTGCTCGCTGATGGTGGTCAAGCGGTCCGGAGTCACCGAGCCTTTCAGCCGTACCAAGGTCATCAACGGTGTGCGCAAGGCATGCCAGGGACGACCTGTCACCGAGGACGCGCTCGCCCAGCTCGGCCAACGGGTCGAGGAGGCGGTGCGGGCCACCGGGAGCGCCGAGCTGACCACCCACGACGTGGGGCTGGCCATACTCGGCCCGTTGCAAGAGCTCGATCTCGTCGCGTATCTGCGATTCGCCTCCGTCTACCGGGCGTTCGACTCGCTCGAGGACTTCGATGCGGCCATCGCGGAACTGAGGGAGACGGGACCCCCCGCCGCGGACGACGAGGACCGCGGAGAGGCTGTGGACGGCGAAGAGGCCGTCGCGGGGAGCCAGGAAGACGATCGCGGGCCCGGAGGGACTGCACAACTCCCCGAGCCCGCCCGCGCCGCCGACTGATCGGCGGGCCGGACCGGGCCAAGACCCCGGCTCGGCCGGACGGCGGCGACCGAAGACCTGTTGCGGGCGGTAGTGAGTGGGCGCCCGCAATACCAGACAGAACACCGTGCCACGGGAACATCGGGGCACTTCAGGGCGTTTTCGCCCGTACAGGGAGGCGGCATGACAGAGACGGCGAGCGGTCCGGCACGGAGTTCCCGCGCCAAGGGCACCAAGGCGGCAGCGAACAAGGGCCTGCGTATCGAGCGCATCCACACCACCCCCGGCGTGCACCCGTACGACGAGGTGGACTGGGCGCGCCGTGACGTCGTCATGACCAACTGGCGCGACGGCTCGGTCAACTTCGAGCAGCGTGGCGTCGAGTTCCCCGACTTCTGGTCGGTGAACGCGGTCAACATCGTCACCAGCAAGTACTTCCGCGGTGCCGTCGGCACCCCCCAGCGCGAGGTGAGCCTCAAGCAGCTCATCGACCGCATCGTGAAGACGTACCGGAAGGCCGGCGAGGACTACAAGTACTTCGCCTCGCCCGCCGACGCGGAGATCTTCGAGCACGAGCTGGCGTACGCCCTCCTGCACCAGATCTTCAGCTTCAACAGCCCTGTGTGGTTCAACGTCGGTACGCCCCAGCCGCAGCAGGTCTCGGCCTGCTTCATCCTGGCCGTCGACGACTCCATGGAGTCGATCCTCGACTGGTACAAGGAAGAGGGCATGATCTTCAAGGGCGGCTCCGGTGCCGGCCTGAACCTCTCCCGTATCCGCTCCTCCAAGGAACTGCTGTCCTCGGGCGGCAACGCCTCCGGTCCGGTCTCCTTCATGCGTGGCGCCGACGCCTCCGCGGGAACGATCAAGTCGGGTGGCGCCACGCGCCGCGCCGCCAAGATGGTCATCCTCGACGTCGACCACCCCGACATCGAGGACTTCATCGAGACCAAGGTGAAGGAGGAGGAGAAGATCCGCGCCCTGCGCGACGCGGGCTTCGACATGGACCTGGGCGGCGACGACATCACGTCGGTGCAGTACCAGAACGCCAACAACTCGGTCCGCGTGAACGACACGTTCATGAAGGCCGTCGAGACGGGTGGCAAGTTCGGCCTGACGTCCCGTATGACCGGCGAGGTCATCGAAGAGGTCGAGGCCAAGACGCTGTTCCGCAAGATGGCGGAGGCCGCCTGGGCCTGCGCCGACCCGGGCATCCAGTACGACGACACCATCAACAACTGGCACACCTGCCCGGAGTCCGGCCGTATCAACGGCTCGAACCCCTGCAGCGAGTACATGCACCTGGACAACACGTCCTGCAACCTCGCCTCGCTGAACCTCATGAAGTTCCTCAAGGACGACAGCAAGGGCAACCAGTCCTTCGACGTCGAGCGCTTCGCCAAGGTCGTCGAACTCGTCATCACCGCGATGGACATCTCCATCTGCTTCGCGGACTTCCCGACGCAGAAGATCGGTGAGAACACGCGCGCGTTCCGCCAGCTCGGCATCGGCTACGCCAACCTCGGCGCCCTGCTGATGGCGACCGGCCACGCGTACGACTCCGACGGCGGCCGCGCTCTCGCCGGGTCCATCACCTCCCTGATGACCGGCACGTCGTACAAGCGTTCCGCCGAACTCGCCGCGGTCGTCGGCCCGTACGACGGCTATGCCCGCAACGCGCAGCCGCACCTGCGGGTCATGAAGCAGCACTCCGACGAGAACACCAAGGCCGTCCGCATGGACGACCTGGACACGCCGATCTGGGCCGCCGCGACGGAGGCCTGGCAGGACGTGCTGCGTCTCGGTGAGAAGAACGGTTTCCGCAACGCCCAGGCGTCCGTCATCGCTCCGACCGGCACCATCGGTCTCGCGATGTCCTGCGACACCACCGGTCTCGAGCCCGACCTCGCGCTGGTCAAGTTCAAGAAGCTGGTCGGCGGCGGCTCGATGCAGATCGTCAACGGCACCGTCCCGCAGGCCCTGCGTCGCCTGGGCTACCAGGAGGAGCAGATCGAGGCGATCGTCGCCCACATCGCCGAGAACGGCAATGTGATCGACGCCCCCGGCCTCAAGCACGAGCACTACGAGGTCTTCGACTGCGCCATGGGCGAGCGCTCCATCTCCGCGATGGGCCACGTCCGCATGATGGCCGCGATCCAGCCGTGGATCTCCGGCGCGCTCTCCAAGACGGTCAACCTGCCGGAGACGGCGACCGTCGAGGACGTCGAAGAGGTCTACTTCGAGGCCTGGAAGATGGGCGTCAAGGCGCTCGCCATCTACCGCGACAACTGCAAGGTCGGCCAGCCCCTCTCCGCCAAGACCAAGGAGAAGGAGAAGGCCGAGGTCACGGAGAAGGCCGAGGAGACCATCCGCGCGGCGGTCGAGAAGGTCATCGAGTACCGTCCGGTCCGCAAGCGCCTCCCGAAGGGCCGTCCCGGCATCACCACGTCCTTCACCGTCGGCGGCGCCGAGGGCTACATGACCGCCAACTCCTACCCGGACGACGGTCTCGGCGAGGTCTTCCTGAAGATGTCCAAGCAGGGCTCCACCCTCGCGGGCATGATGGACGCCTTCTCCATCGCCGTCTCGGTCGGCCTCCAGTACGGCGTGCCGCTGGAGACCTACGTCTCGAAGTTCACCAACATGCGCTTCGAGCCGGCCGGCATGACGGACGACCCGGACGTGCGGATGGCGCAGTCGATCGTCGACTACATCTTCCGTCGCCTGGCGCTCGACTTCCTGCCCTTCGAGACGCGTTCCGCGCTCGGCATCCACTCCGCCGAGGAGCGTCAGCGCCACCTCGAGACGGGCTCGTACGAGCCGACCGAGGAGGAGGTCGACGTCGAGGGTCTGGCCCAGTCGGCGCCACGCGCCCAGGAGCTGAAGGCGGTCGTCACGCCGAAGGCCGAGGTCGAGGCGGCCAAGCCCGCACCCCAGCAGGCCCACACCAGCGCCGAGCTGGTGGAGATGCAGCTGGGTATCCAGGCCGATGCCCCGCTGTGCTTCTCCTGCGGTACGAAGATGCAGCGGGCCGGTTCCTGCTACATCTGCGAGGGCTGCGGTTCGACCAGCGGCTGCAGCTGATGTGAGTCAAGCCAGGGCGGTGCAGTCGGACATCGGCTGCGCCGCCTTCGGCTTTTCCGTTTCTCCACGAGACGATCACACGTTAGGCTCCCCCAGCGCACGACCGGCGCAACGGCGGGGTGGGGGACACGGGGAACATGACTGACCAGCAGATCGCAGATGTCGCGCAGAGGGTGCAGCGGTCCGAGAAGGGCCCGAGTGAGTGGGGGCAGGCTGTCGCGGCACTGGTGGTGGTCGGGGGCCTCGCGGCTCTTGTGTTGTCAGGGACCTTTCAGCAGAATTCCGGTGACCCCGAACCGGCCGAGTGTCACACGTCGGACGACGCCCGGCCGTCGAAGCCGGTCTCCGGGGTGCAGTTGTGCACAGCGCTGAACCGTGCGGACCTGCCGACGTTGCTCGGTACGCCGACCGAGTACGCGATGAACGCCAGTGGCAACGAGAGCGTGAGCACCTGGGCCGACGGCACCAAGACCGTCACACCCGAGGCGGAGGTGCAACTGTCGACCTACTCCGTGAAGATCTCGACGTCCGACGACGACATTCCGGTGGCCGAGATGGCCGGCTTCCTGGGGAAGTCGGCGGAGAACAGGACCATAGGCGGGCACCCGGCGGTCCTCTACTCGGACCGGACCATCGCCCTCAACTTCAACCTCGGTGGCGGCAAGGTCGACACCGGCCCCGGTGGCATCGCCCGCAGCCTGCTGGTCGCCAAGGACAGCAAGGACGGCGGCGGCTTCTACGAGGTCGCCATATGGCGCCAGGACGACGTCGTGCCCGATGACCTCGCGTTGCTCCGCGTCGCCGAGACGGTGCTGCCGACGGTCCCGGACTGGACCGCCGGCTGACACGTCACGCCCGGCCCATGCTCCGGGTGAACGTCGCGGGGTCGTCCTCGAAGCCGTTGATCCCGGGGTGGAAGTCCCAGGTGCCGGATTCCTGACGTACGAACTCCGCGACCTTCGCGGCCGTCGCGCCGAGGACACCGCCGAAGTCGTCCTCGGCCAGAACCGTGTAACCCTCACGGATCCGCAGACCCGGGTTGATCACGCCGACGAAGGTGCGGTGTGCGGAACGCTGCTGGATGACGGCGCCGACGACCACGCGCGTGTACCGGGCGTCCAGGCGGTCGAGTTCGAGGGTCATGACCTCGTCCCAGCCGAAGCCCTTGCCGTCCTTGCTGTCCCGGTTGAGGTAGATGGTGCCGTCGGGGGAACGGCTGTCGAAGTGCACCACATAGGCGGGATCGCCGTACGGATCGCCCGCCACGTAGGTCGCGGCGACGATGTCCAGGTCGGTGGGCGGCTGACCCGCCGGACTCGGATCCCACTTGAGCGCGACCTCGACCTTGCGGATTCCCTTGTTGATGCCGCTCACCGGATTCCCCTTCCCCCTGTGTCCACGGTCCGAACTGCCGTTCAGGCAGGCACGGTTGTCCATCCTGCCACGCGCGTGTGTCACACGTGGGTCGCCTCTGGCGCCGAGCGTGACCGGCGCCACGCTCCGTGGCCTTACCATGGCGCGGTGCTGGTCAAGTGGATTCGCTGCACCGTGGTGGACCGCCGCGGCTTCGAGCGGGGGCAGCGAAAGTGGGCGGGGCTTCTGGGAGAGCCGGGGTTTCGGGGACAGGGTGGAGGCTGGAGCCGGGGGCGGCAGGGTGTGGCGCACATCTTCTCCTTCTGGGAGAGCCGTTCCTTCTACGACTCCTTCATGGCCCGTTCCCATGACCGGCTCGCGGCGGCCCAGTCAGGCACGTTCAAGGACGTCCAGGTCAAGCTGTTCGACTACCGCTTCGACGTGAAGACGGGCTTCGAACCGCGCTTCACCGACGCCGACCTGCTGCGGTTCGCCCACTGCCGCGTCCACGAGGAGCGCGCCGAGCACTTCACGCTCATGCAGGAAAAGGTCTGGAACCCGGCGATGGCCGGCTCGCCGGGCATGATCCGTGGTCTGTTCGGGGAGGCCCCGGGGCACGAGTTCCTGGTCCTCTCGATGTGGCGCTCGGCCGCCGAGCACGGCAAGTACCGCACCGAACGCGTGGAACGGCTCGCGCTGCGCGCCCAGACCGACGCCGACGTCGCCGCTCTCACGGGCGACATCCTGGACCTTGAACCGGCCTGGACGGTTTGAAATCCGGACGCACCATAAGTGCGCCTCTGTGCGGCCGAGGGTGCGGGAAATGTGTGACCTACGCTGTATGGAGGCCGTACGAGTGCTCGATACGCCCCGACCCGATCTAGGGTCTTGGCATGGCACGACCACGGCGAATCGTCCTTGTCCGGCACGGGGAGTCAACGGGCAATGTTGATGACACCGTCTATGAACGCGAGCCCGACCACGCCCTGGCCCTGACGGAACGGGGCTGGCGGCAGGCGGAGGAGACCGGTAAACGGCTGCGAGAGGTCCTGGGCCGCGAACGCGTCAGTGTGTACGTCTCTCCATACCGCCGTACGCACGAGACGCTCCGCGCCTTCCACCTGGACCCCGAGCTCATACGGGTGCGCGAGGAACCCCGGCTGCGGGAGCAGGACTGGGGGAACTGGCAGGACCGCGACGACGTACGTCTCCAGAAGACGTACCGGGACGCCTACGGGCACTTCTTCTACCGGTTCGCACAGGGGGAGTCCGGGGCCGACGTGTACGACCGGGTGGGTGGCTTCCTGGAGAGCCTGTTCCGCAGCTTCGAGGCGCCGGACCATCCCCCGAACGTCCTGATCGTGACGCACGGCCTCGCCATGCGGCTGTTCTGTATGCGCTGGTTCCACTGGACGGTCGCGGAATTCGAGTCACTGTCGAACCCGGGGAACGCGGAGATGCGGATGCTCGTTCTCGGGGACGACGGCAAGTACGCCCTTGACCGGCCCTTCGGGCGCTGGCGAGAGCCGGAACCGTACGGAATCACCGACTAGAGTGGCAGTCCGATGACCACTGACTCCTCACCCGAGGGGCGCTTGAGCCGCGCCCTGGCCAGCCTGCGCGGCCTGGCCGTGGGGGACGCGCTGGGCTCGCAGTTCTTCGTACCGGTGAACTACCCCCTGCTGAAGAACCGCGAGCTGCCGCCCGGCGACTGGCAGTGGACGGACGACACCGAGATGGCCTGCTCGGTGGTGGCCGTCCTGGCCGCCCACCACCGCATCGACCAGGACGCCCTGGCCCGTTCCTTCGCCGAACACCACGACTTCGACCGGGGCTACGGCCCCGCCGTCAACCGTCTGCTGCGGCTGGTCCGCGAGGGTGGTGACTGGCGCGAGCTCGCCGCGGCTCTCTTCAACGGGCAGGGCTCCTGGGGCAACGGCGCCGCGATGCGCATCCCGCCCCTCGGAGCCTTCTACGCGGACGACCCGGAGCAGGCGACCCACCAGGCCGAGATCTCGGCGTATCCCACCCATCAGCACCGTGAGGCCGTCGTCGGCGCCATGGCCGTCTCCGCGGCCGCCGCGCTGGCCGCCGCCCCCGGCGGTCCGCCCACCCCCGGGGAGTTCCTCGACGGCGTCATCGCGCTCGTCCCGAAGAGTGCCGTCGGTGCGGGGCTGCGCCGGGCACGCGACATGCTCGACTACGGCGACGCCTCCACCGTCGCGGCCGTGCTGGGCTGCGGGCGCCGGACGACGGCCCACGACACCGTGCCGTTCGCGCTCTGGTCCGCCGCCCGGTCCCTGGGTGACTACGAGGAGGCGTTCTGGACGACCGCCCAGGTGGGCGGTGACGTGGACACGACCTGCGCCATCGTGGGTGGTGTGATCGCCGGGGGCAAGGCCGGGAGGCCGCCCGCCGAGTGGGTGCAACGGACCGAGACGTTTCCGGAGTGGCTGCGGGTGCCGGGCTAGGGGCCCCAGGCGGCGCTGGCCGCGCCGCCCGAAAACTCTCCGTACATGGTGGGAACTCTGCGTAATCGCCCGCTCGTTGCAGTGGCAGTTGCCGTGCGACGGATGGGCCGGTGCACGCAGAAGACACGTGAGAGGCGCGGGGGTGTGGCATGGGGTGGTTGGCGGTGCTCGCCCTGCTGAGGACGGTGCTTGTCGTGCGGATGGCCGGACTCTCGTCCTCGCCGTCGATCCTCCGGGCCCGGCCCGGCCATCCGCTGCTCAGCGTGAGCCCGGCTCCATCAGCCGACGCCCGGACCCGCCGTGCCGGCGAGTGCCTCCAGGTCACTCTTGCGGACCTTGATCACCAACCAGGCGGTGGCCAGGGCGAGTACGGCCATCGAGGCAGCCGCCACGAAGCCCGACGAGATGCCCTGGGCGAGCACTTCGTGCCCCCACGGGGCGGGCAGCTGGTGGGACTTGGCGAACTCCGCCTTCTGCTCCGCCGAACCGTCAGCCATGAAGTGCGGCAGCTGCTTCTCGGCCTCGTCCTTGCTGGCCGACCCGAACACCGTCGTCAGGATGGACAGACCGAGCGAACCGCCCACCTGCTGTGTGGTGTTGAGCAGCCCAGAGGCCGCGCCGGCCTCATGCTGGGCGACGCCGGAGACCGCGGTGATCGTCAGCGTCACGAAGTTCAGGCCCATGCCGAATCCGAAGATCAGCATGGGTCCGAGAACTCCACCGACGTAGGAGCTGTCGGAACTGATGAGGGCCTGCCAGGCGAGCCCGGTCACCGCGAGCGCCGAACCCGTGAGCATGAACGGCTTGGGGCCGAGCACCGGCAGGAATCGCTGAGACAGGCCTGCTCCCAGCGCGATCACGACCGTCACGGGCAGGAAGGCGAGACCGGCCTGGATCGGGCTGTAGTCCAGCACGTTCTGGACGAACAGCACGATGTAGAAGAACATGCCGAACATCGCGGCGGCGAGACTCAGCATGATCACGTACGTGCCCGAGCGATTGCGGTCGGCGAACATCCGCAGAGGGGTGATCGGCTCCTTGGCGCGCGACTCGATGAACGCGAAGGCGAGCAGCAGCACCACGGCGACGCCGAAGGACCCGATGGTCAGGTTGTCCCGCCAGCCTTCGTCGGCGGCGCGGATGAAGCCGTAGACGAGCAGGGCCATGCCTCCCGTGGAGGTCAGGGCGCCCGCGATGTCGAAGCGGCCGCTGTGGCGCTCGGACTCGCTGATGTACAGCGGGGTGAGTACCGCGATCAGCACGCCGATGGGCACGTTGACGAAGAGCACCCATCGCCAGTCGAGCCACTCGGTGAGCATGCCTCCCGCCAGCAGGCCTATGGCACCGCCACCCGCGGAGACGGCGGCGAAGACACCGAAGGCCCGGTTGCGCTCGGGCCCTTCGGGGAACGTGGTGGTGATCAGCGCCAGCGAGGTGGGCGACGCGATCGCGCCACCCACGCCCTGCAGGACACGGGCGGCCAGCAGTTGCCAGGGCTCCTGGGCGAGTCCCCCGAGCAGCGAGGCGAAGGTGAACAGCAGGATGCCGGTCATGAAGACCCGGCGGCGCCCGAGGATGTCGCCCGCGCGGCCGCCCAGAAGGAGCAGGCCACCGAAGGTGAGCGTGTAGGCGCTGACGACCCAGGTGAGGTCGGTGGTGCTGAACTTGAGAGCGTCTTGAATGTGTGGCAGCGCGATGTTCACAATCGTCGCGTCGAGTACCACCATGAGTTGGCAGGCCGCGATGACGGCGAGCGCGATGCCGGGTCGCCCTTCCCTGCGGGCCGCACCTGGTTTCTGATCCTTGATCAACTGAGAGGTTGTCACTATGGGTCCCCCACAAGCGCGTTAGTGAACGATGGCGTTCACTGTTGCGTCAACGGTAGTGAGTCCCTCGTAGTGAACGCAAGCGTTCACTTAAGTTCGTTGGCGCGCGGCGTGTCCCCCTGTGTCGCCGCGCGGTGTCCCGTCCCTCCCCGGAATCCCCGCTTCCCTGTTCGCTGGAGTCACTCAGATGGTTACCTCGCGCTGGACGGCCGCCCCCGCTCAGGCGGCCTCCCTCCGTCGGCGCGGCGCCGTGCTGGAGCGTGCGATCCTCGACGCCGCGCTGGAGCAGCTCAGCACGGTCGGCTGGAACGGCCTCACGATGGAAGGTGTCGCCGCCGGAGCCCAGACCGGAAAGGCCGCGGTATATCGCCGCTGGCCGTCCAAGGAGGATTTGGTCGCAGACGCCCTTCGGGCCGGGCTGCCGCGTTTCGAGGAGGCGCCTGACCTCGGTGGGGTGCGCGAGGACTTGCTCGAACTGTGTCGCCAAGCGCGCGAAGCGATGTTCTCGCGGCCCGGCTTCGCGCTGCGCGCAGTCATTCACGAATGCGATCAGGCTCAGGCGGAACGCTTCCATGCCGTGATCTTCAACGGGGTCGTGGAGCCGAGCGTCAGGCTGCTTCGCGAGATCGTCAACCGCGGAATAAAGCGGGGCGAGGTGCGGCCTGACGCGGCGAACGACTATGTCTTCGATGCCATCCCCGCCATGATGATGTATCGCTCCAAGATGCGCGGCAGCGAATGGAACGACCGGGATGTCGAAGAGATGATCGACCAATTCCTGCTGCCGCTGCTGCGGAAGGCCGGACGGTGAGCGCTGATCGCGGACGTCCGGACGCCGTCAGGGGAATCCGGGTGTCGCAGGGTGATCCGAGCGGCGTAGGCTAAGGGCGCCATGCCGTACGAACCACCTACTCACACCGTCGAGCGCTCCCTTCGCGCCACGACTGGAGCGAAGATCATTGCCGGTGTCGACGAGGTGGGGCGAGGTGCCTGGGCCGGCCCCGTCACCGTCTGCGCGGCCGTCACCGGGCTGCGTCGACCGCCCCAAGGCCTCACCGACTCCAAGCTGCTCAGCGTCAAACGCCGTACCGAACTCGCAGAGATTCTGCGGACATGGGTGACGTCGTACGCCCTGGGACACGCGAGTCATGAAGAGATCGACGACCTGGGGATGACGGCCGCCCTGCGGATCGCCGCCGTGCGCGCCCTGGAGGCACTCCCGGTCCGGCCGGACGCGGTGATCCTCGACGGGAAGCACAACTATCTCGGAGCGCCCTGGAATGTCCGGACCGTCATCAAGGGCGACCAGTCCTGTGTGGCGGTCGCGGCGGCCTCGGTGATCGCCAAGGTTCAGCGCGACAAAATGATGGCCGAACTGGGTATCGACCATGCAGACTTCGGTTTCGCGGCCAACGCCGGGTATCCGTCGCCCGTGCACAAGGCCGCGTTGGAGGTTCGGGGCCCCACCCCGTACCACCGGTTGTCGTGGGCGTATCTTGATGCGCTGCCTCAGTGGCGGCACCTCAAGAAGGTCCGCAGCTGGGCGGACGGAAGCGTTCCGGAGATCGAGGGCCAGCTCGGCTTCGACTTCTGACGATTCCGCTCGCACTGATGTGCCACCCGCTGACGCGAGCCGCACCAACGTTTGATAAACATCAGCCCATGCCTCTCATTCCCGAGGAGCCTCAGATTCACGAGAGTGCCCAGGGTCCCCGCGCCACTCCGGCCAGCGGCCGCACCGCGCCGACCCCTCGTCCCGTACCCGGTCCACGCCCCGCGGCTCCGCCGCGCCCCGGTCGCCCCGGCCCGCTGCGGCCCGCGCCGCCGGTGCAGCGGACGCCGCACGACGTCGCCGTGGCCAAGCCCGGAGTGCCGGGCCCCGCTGCCCCTGCCACCGCCGCGACTCCAGCCCCGGCTTCAGCTTCGGCCGCCCCGCAGATCCAGCTCATCCCGGCCTCGGCCGCCGGTGCGCTCGACGCTGCGGAGGAAGCCGTAGACCTCCTGCTGGAGTCGGGCCGCGCCCCCGGTGAGGTGCTGGTGATCACCACTGGCGAACACCATCCGTGGGCCGCCCATGAGCTGTCCTTCGGTGAAGCCGCCTACTGGGCGCAGCACGACGCCGGTGACGACGTGTTCTACGCGGACGCCACGGTGGTCTCGCGTGCCGCGTCCCGTCCGGTGGTCGTGGTCGCCGTCAACGGCGGTTCCGCCACCGCTGCCGCCGAGGCCCTGCCACTGGCCCACGCCCGGGCCGGCGCCCTGCTGATCGTCTGCGGCGACCCGCAGCAGATCAACTCGGTGCTGGGCGCCGGAGTCTGAGCCCGTTCCGGTACGTCCGGTCGGAGGAACGCCGGGGGTGGTGAAAGGTGCCGCCTGCGCGGCACCTGCACGGTGAGCCCTTCGGTATGCGCGTGTTCGAGCGGGTGTCCCCCCGCGAACCGCGCCACGCGTGTGCCCGGCGGGCCACGATGTCGTGGGCCGTACGGCCGGGGGCGTACGGCCGAAGAACGGCGACCGGGCCAGTCTCGGCGCTCAGCTCTCAGCGCGCCGCCACGCGGCGCAGGACCTCCGAGGCGGCGCCGCCGGTGCGTGGCAGCAGGGGTGGTGACTCGGACGTGGCGAACGGCTCCGGCGCGGAGTCCGCGTTCGGCCGACGTCCACCGCGTCCCTCACCGAGCACCTGCCAGCCGTCGCGCGTCAGCGTGATGTACGCCCCGCAGCGCAGCCCGTGCAAAGTGCAGGCGTCACGCAGGCCCCACATCCACGCGCCGTCCTCCTCCGTCCAACGCGCGTCGCCCTCACGGCAGTAGAGCAGCACAGCGGTGCGCACGGGGGTGCGGCGCCGCAGGTCGTGCGGGATGACCCGGCGCAACTGGGCAAGCAGCGTGTTCCGGAACATCCAGCCGTCGGCCGGTGCCGGACGGCGCGTGAACGAGGCACTCGCCCGCAGTCGTTCGTCCGGGTCGAGGACCGCCACGATCGCGGTTGCCGGTTTGGGGCGGTGCCGGGAGTGCAGCCCGCTGACGACCTCGCGCGGATTGCGCAGCAGTGGGATGCCGGCCTCGGCCCACTCGGCGGGTTCGAGCAGACGGGCCAGAGGGTTGGCGGATGCGGCGGACAGGTCGGCTGACGACGTGGACGCCGCGGAGGACGGAGCGAATCCGAAGGTCACGGTCCTCCCTTCGGCTACGCGCCCATACGGCGGGCGGGGTCGGATTCGGGGGAGCGCGCACCGCAGGAGAGCCCTACCGGTCAACGGACGAGCCGTGCGGGGAGCGGACCTCAATTCTTCCTGTCGAACTTGGTTGCGGCAACGAGCAATTGGGTCCACCGACCCGAATCTGACGGTTAGTGGCTTATATCCCTACCCAGTGTTTTACCGGCGATGCCAGGGACGTCCGAGCTCGGCCGTTCAAGGGCCGCGTCGGTACGCGCGCGTGGCGCGCTGTCGCCTCCGGTGTCCGCTCAGCCACGTACGGCCAGCACGAGGGGCAACACCCCCTGGGCACCTGACCGCAGCAGCAGCCGGGCGGCGACCGCGAGGGTCCAGCCGGTCTCGGTCATGTCGTCTACGAGCAGCACCGGGCCCCCGGCTTCCTGCAGCGCCTCTCGCAGGGCCGGGGGCACGATGAGCGCTCCGTACAGGGCCCGCAGGCGCTGGGCGCTGTTGGAGCGGGGCAGCATGCGGTCGTCGGAGTGCTCCGTGTAGGCGAGGGATCCCAGGAACGGGATGCGGCCGACATCGGAGATCCGGCTCCCGAGGGAGGTGACCAACTGAGGCCGGCTGCGCGAGGGAACGGTGACCACCCCGACCGGGCGGGCCGGTGCGTCCGGGGCGCCGGACGCCCAACCGTCGGGCGACTTGGCCCAGTCGGCCAGCACGGTCACGACGGCGTTCGCCACGTCGTCGGGGGCGGGAGCGTCCGGAGCCCGGGGCGCGAGCAGCGGGCGGAGACGGTTGCCCCAGCCGATGTCCGACATCCGCCCCAGCGCCCGGCCCGGCAAGGCCTGTTCGCTGGGCGGAATACGGCCCTTGAGGTCGACGCCGATGGCCGGGAGCCCTGTGGGCCACATTCGGCGGGGCTCCACCACGACACCGGCGCGGGCGAGCGAGCCGCCAGCCGTGTCCAGGGCGGCCGAGGAGATGTCGATGGTGAAGCGGGGCCCCGCGCAGTTGTCGCAGCGGCCGCAGGGGGCCGCCTGCTCGTCGTCCAGCTGCCGCCTCAGGAACTCCATACGGCAGCCCGTGGTGGTGGCGTAGTCGCGCATGGCCTGCTGCTCGGTGGCGCGCTGCTTGGCGACCCAGGCATAGCGCTCGCTGTCGTACGACCAGGGCGCTCCGGTGGCGATCCAGCCGCCCTTGACCCGGTGGACCGCACCGTCCACGTCCAGCACCTTGAGCATGATCTCCAAGCGGGTGCGGTTGAGCTCCACCAGCGGTTCGAGCGCGGGCAGTGACAGTGGCCGGTCCGCTCGGGCGAGGGTGTCGAGGGTGCGCCGTACGGATTCTTCGGGCGGGAACGCGACGGAGGCGAAGTACGACCAGATCGCCTCGTCCTCGCGGCCGGGAAGGAGCAGCACCTCGGCGTGCTCGACGCCGCGTCCGGCGCGGCCGACCTGCTGGTAGTAGGCGATGGGGGAGGACGGCGAACCGACGTGGACGACGAAGCCGAGGTCGGGTTTGTCGAACCCCATGCCGAGCGCGGAGGTGGCCACCAGTGCCTTGACCTTGTTCGCGAGGAGGGCTTCCTCGGCCTGCTGGCGTTCGGCGTTCTCCGTCTTTCCCGTGTACGAGGCGACCGTGTGCCCGCACTGCTGCAGGAAGGCGGTGATCTCCTCAGCGGCGGCGACCGTCAGCGTGTAGATGATCCCGGAGCCCGGCAGGTCGTTCAGATGATCGGCGAGCCAGGCCAGCCGGTGGGCGGCGTCGGGGAGCTGGAGCACGCCGAGGCTGAGGCTCTCGCGGTCCAACGGGCCGCGCAATACCAGTGCGTCCGAGCTGGTGCCGGTTCCCAACTGCTCCGCCACGTCCGCGGTGACCCGGGCATTGGCCGTGGCCGTGGTGGCCAGCACGGGCACGCCGGGAGGGAGATCGGTGAGCATGGTGCGCAGACGGCGGTAGTCGGGGCGGAAGTCATGTCCCCAGTCGGAGATGCAGTGCGCCTCGTCGACAACGAGAAGGCCGGTGGCGGCAGACAGTTCCGGCAGGACGTTGTCGCGGAAGTCCGGGTTGTTGAGCCGCTCGGGGCTCACGAGCAGCACGTCCACGGTGCCCGCGGCGACCTCGGTGCGGATGGTCTCCCACTCCTCGGGGTTGGAGGAGTTGATGGTCCGGGCGTGGATGCCGGCTCGGGCGGCGGCCTCGACCTGGTTGCGCATGAGCGCGAGCAGCGGAGAGACGATCACGGTCGGCCCGGCACCGCGCTCGCGCAGCAGGGCCGTCGCAACGAAGTACACCGCGGACTTGCCCCACCCCGTGCGCTGCACGACCAGGGCCCGGCGCTTGTCGGCGACCAGCGCCTCGATGGCCCGCCACTGGTCCTGGCGCAGGCGCGCCGATCCGGTGCTGTCCCCGACGAGCCGGACGAGGATCCCGTCGGCAGCCTCGCGCAACTCCGTCTTGCTCGTGTGCGTCATGCCTCCATACAACAGGACGCCTCCGACAGCGGCGCCTCGCGGTGGACTGGCTGTGGACGACGGAAACGGCTTTGTCGTGGCCCTGATCGGACTTATCCACAGGGCCAAACGGAACGTCTTGATCCGCGAGATCGTCTGGGCATGACGAATCCCAGCGAAACGACCGGATCCGCTGCAAACGGCAATAACGGCGGACGGGACAGCGACGGAAGCAACAACGACGGGTCGGGGATCAGCGACCGCGTCGGATTCGACGCACATGGCGCCGAACACCAGGTCACCCTGCGGACTCCGGGTGAACTGGCCGACGCCCTGCCCTACCTGCTCGGGTACCGGCCCGAGGACAGCATCGTTCTGGTCGCCCTGCACGACCGGGGCGGCCGCGGCCGGTTCGGTGGGCGAGCCCGGCTCGGCATTCCCCCCAACAAGGACGACTGGGCGGCCGTGGCCCGGCAGTTGGCCCACGGGCTGATCACCGGAAGCGAGCGGCGGGGCGCCCGCCCCGAGCAGATGGTCGCCTACCTCTGCCAGGAACCTGCGGCCGGTGAGACCGGAAGGCAGATCACGGAGCGGCTCGCGCCGCTCGCCGCCCTGCTGCGCACGGAGTGCGGCCGGCTCGACGTTCCTGTGATCGAGGCGTTGTGCATCTCCGACGGCCGCTACTGGTCGTACTGCTGTCCGAGCGGGGAGTGCTGCCCCGTGGAGGGACTTCCGATGGGTCTGCCAGGCACCTCGGTGCTCGCCGCGGCGGCCACATACGCCGGACTGCAGGTGCGCGGCACGCTCCGCGAATTGCGGTCCAGGCTGCAGCCCTGGGAGACCGCGGCCGCGCTGGAACAGGAAGTCGCTCTGGACACCGCAGGCATGGCCCTGATCCCCAGGATGCTCGACCTGACCGGTCGGGCGGAGGTGGCCGAGGAGACGGTGCGCCTGGCCAGGCGCACCATGGCACGCTTCGCCGAGGCAGTGCCCGTGTCGGGCGCGCTCCAGGCCGACCTGCGGGACGACGAACTGCTGGGGCACGAAGAAGCGGCGGACCTCATCCTCGGCCTGCAGGACCGCACGACGCGGGACCGCGCGGCCGAGTGGATGGAGGTCGAGGAGGCCGGACCGGCACTGCGCCTGTGGCGCGCATTGGCCCGCCGGTGCGTCGGACCCTACGGCGAGCATGCCGCGGCGCCGCTCACCCTCGCCGGATGGGTCGCGTGGGCCGCGGGCGACGAGATCGAGGCCAGGGAAGCGCTGGCCATGGCCCTGGGTGCGGATCCCGACTACCTCTTCGCCCGGCTCCTGCACCAAGCCTGCAACGAGGGACTGGACCCGGAATCCATCCGCCGCTGCCTGCGCGCGGAACGCGAGGGGCGCGAATCTCGTGCGCGGGCTGAGATCACTCAATCCGCCGATGTGGACGATGTGGAGACGACCGACGACCTGGTGCGGCCGAACACGCCCGTTCCTGATCAGGTGGCAACCCCGCCCGGTTCCGACGGGTTCATGGCCGGCAAGCCCGTGCCTGGCAAGCCTGTGCCTGGCAACCGCAACGACAGGCCGTCGGCGTGCCCGTCCGGTGTCGAAGACGCGCTGTCGCCGGGTGCGTCCGGTTCCGACCGCTCTCTGCCGGTGCCACCGCCCGCCACTGCCTCCCGCCGGCGCAAGCGTGTGCGTCCCGGCACTCGCCCCGACGCCCGTCCGCATGCCGCCGAAGCGGAGGGGCGACAGCCCTGCGCGGAGGAATCCCGCCCGCGCTCTCGACCGGCCCGCGGTACCCGTCCCGGTGCCGTCCGTCGCACCACGAGCAAGGACGACGTGCGCCGGACCGCGGGCAAGGACGACGTGCGCCGACCTCAGGGCACACGGCCCGGGGGTGCCACCGAGGAGGAGGGATGAGCGACCGCTGGAAGAGCGTCGCACAAGGTTGGTCCCGCCTGTGCCGCCGGGTGGCGGTTCCGGGCCGCCCCCATTCGGTCAGCTTCCGTGCTCGTGGGCGTGACCCTGAACAGGTCCGTCCCGTTCACCTGAGTGGCGGAACGCCCGATCGGGCCGTACCGCCACAGCACCCATGTCCTGCAGGAGCCACGCACCGGGCGCCGAACACGCCCGAGCCGCGCAGAGTGCAGAGGAAGCGCCCCTTGCATCAGCCGACTCCGCCCTCCACCGACGCCGGCCGTTCCGCCCTCGCCACGTCGACGATAGGGAAAGCAAGCGCCGGTCCGCCGCCGCGGGCCACGGCCACCGGCATGTCCGAGCCGAGGTTCCCGAGCGGCAGCCGGCACACCTCGGCGGCGCTTGAGCACCGCTGGAACCCAACGCCGGACCAGGACCAGGAGGACACTGGTTCCTCGCTGTCATGGGATCGGGAGCGGTCTGCGTCGGCGACGCCTGCGCGGCGCTCGTCTACACCGGCGGAGCAGGACTGGGCTCCGCCTCCGGCCCCCAGCCGTCCCTCTCGCCCGCGCTCACCCGCCCCGTCCGGGCCGTCGCAGAACCGTCCTTCGGGTCCCCGAGGCCCAGCCGCACTACCCCCGGCGCACTCGGTCATCATCTGCGTGGCGCTCCCGGGCCTCGCCATTTCCAACGATCAAGGACAGTTGAACGGTCACGGGCTGGAAGGCTTCTACCGGGCGGGCCGACGCGTGCTCTCCCGGTGCCAGATCCGTATCGCCGGCCGTGAGCCTCTCGCGATCCAGGCCCGGACGACAGCGGCGGATCGCGCCCGTTTCGTGGCCACCGCTCGTGTCTCCCAGGGCGGAGGCCCGGACCCGGACGTCGTCGTCGAACGCACGCGCCACGCGGACGGGACGGAGCGCATCACGCTGCACAGCGCCGCCGTCCGCCCACTGCGACTGCCGGTCGAGGTGGCACTCGGTACGGATCTGGCGGACCTGGGCGCGATCGCGTCGGGCCGAGCGGGACCCGAACTCTCCGCGAGCGTCCACGACTCCGGCCTGCGCTGGTCCTGCGCCGTCGGCGGGGCGTCGGTCACGGCCGACCCACCGCCCTCCGACGCGCTGGCGTCGGCAGGTCTGTTGCGCTGGGAGTTCGACCTGCCCCCCGGAGGCACGGCCGGCCTTGAGTTGCGCGTACGCCTGGACGGGGCGGGCCCCGTTCGGGCCGTGGGGCGCGCGGCGACCAGCCCCCTGGCTTCCGCCCGCGCGACCGGAGACCACTCCGCGATCGAGCCGCTTCTGGACACGAGCATTGACGATCTGCAGTCCCTATTGCTGCGCGACCCGGCACACCTCACCGACATCCACCTCGCTGCCGGAGCCCCCTGGCGCTGTGGCCTGGCCCCGGCCGAAGCGCTCGTCGCAGCCCGCATGACACTGCCGCTCGGCACCCGGCTCGCCGCCGGGACCCTGCGCACTCTCGCGCGCACCCAACTCCGGGGTGGGACAGCGCAGTCCGGCATGATCCCCGGGCCGCGTCGGGACGCGGGCGCATATCTTCCGGCCGGTTGTACGGGCACCGAGGCCACCCTGCTTTTCCCGGCCCTTCTCGCGGAGGCCTCCCGGTGGGGACTCTCCCAGCAGGAGACAGAAGAACTGCTCCCGACAGCCGAGCGTTGTCTGCGCTGGCTGCGGGCGGCCGTGGGGGAGGGGACGTATCTGTGCGATCCACAGCCCGGCGGCCCCGTCCGCTGTGAGACCCAGGCGCATGCGCATCGCGCGGCCGTCCTCGGTGCCGATCTGCTCGACGCGTTCGACAGACCCGGCGGGACGGCGCTGCGGCAGTGGGCCGGCGAGCTGCGCGCGGCCTTCCGCGAGGAGTTCTGGGTCCACGACCGCGGCGGTGGCCGGCCGGCGGCCGCGCGTGCCCCCGACGGACGTCTCGTGCCGCAGCTCGGTGCCGCGGCCGTCCATCTCCTGGACACCGGCCTGCTGGGCGGGGGCGAACAGGCACCCGGCCTGCTCGACAGGGCACAGACCGAGCAGCTCGCGCGGCTGCTCGGAAGCCCGGTCATGGACTCCGGCTGGGGGCTGCGCGGACTGGGCACGAAAGAGGCGGGATACAACCCGTTCGGCCATCGCACCGGTGCGGTACGCGTCCACGAGACGGCGATCGCCGTCGCGGGTCTGTCCGCCGCCGGATACGAAAAGGAAGCCGGCTCGCTCCTGCGGGGTCTACTGGCGGCGGCTGAGACCTTCGGCCACCGGCTGCCCGAGATGTACGCGGGGGAGCAGCGTACCGAGGGGGGCGCTCCCCTTCCCCACCCGGCGGCCTGCCGCCCGGCGGCCACGGCAGCGGCCGCGGGAGTCCTGCTGCTGAGCTCCCTCGCGGGAATCCGCCCCGACGCCCCAGCGGGGACGGTCACGTTGCGCCCCGTGCGCAGTGCGCCTCTCGGTGAGATCGGTCTGACCGGGCTGAGGGTCGCGGGGGACCCGTTCTCGGTACGGGTCAGCAGACTCGGGCTCGCCATGGTCGAGGATGCCGCCGGGAGCTTGCAACTGAGGTCGTGACCTCGGACGACGCCCCTCCAGCAAGGGCCGGGCGCAGGGGGCCGGACCTGTGCGGAGCCAGAGTGGATCAGGTACTGATGCGGCCGACGAAGGGAGTGTTTATCGTCAGGCAGACGACTATGATCGCCGCATGCCCTACGACCCGTCAGCCTTTCCGCCCTTCGCCGTCACCGTGGACCTGGTCGTGCTGACCGTGCGCCGCCACGCCCTGTGTGCGCTCGCGGTGCGCAGGGGTGAGCCGCCGTTCCAGGGACGCTGGGCACTTCCCGGCGGTTTCGTACGGGCCGACGAGGATCTGTCGCAGGCCGCGGCCCGTGAGCTGGCCGAGGAGACCGGGCTGCGCGCACATGACCCGGCCGTCCCCGTCCAGGACAACGGAGCACACCTGGAACAGCTCGCGACCTACGGCGACCCCAAGCGCGATCCCCGGATGCGGGTAGTGAGCGTCGCCCATCTCGCCCTCGCCCCCGACCTGCCCGCCCCACGAGCCGGCGGTGACGCCAGCAACGCGCGGTGGGCGCCCGTCGAGGAGCTGTTGCAGCAGGGCGGTTACGGCCGAGACGGGGAACCGGTCGCGCCGCTCGCCTTCGACCATGCGCAGATCCTGTCGGACGGAGTGGAACGGGCCCGCTCGAAGATCGAGTACTCGTCGCTGGCCACCGCGTTCTGCCCGTCCGAGTTCACCGTGGGCGAGCTGCGCCGCGTGTACGAGGCGGTCTGGGGCGTGGCTCTGGACCCGCGCAACTTCCACCGCAAGGTGACGGGCACACCAGGGTTCCTGGTCCCCACCGGGGGCACCACCACGCGACAGGGCGGCCGCCCTGCCCAGCTCTTCCGGGCAGGCGGCGCCACTCTTCTCAACCCTCCAATGCTGCGCCCCGAAGTGTGATAGCCCCAAAAACCGGACATAACGCGCTATCTTGCTACGGGTGATCCAGGCCTTCGGACTGACCAGCAACTCCCGCAAGGACTTCCCGCCCGCGGTCGACGATGTGTCCTTCGAAGCCCGTGCGGGCCGCGTCACCGCGCTTCTCGGAGCGACGGGGGCGGGCAAGACGACGGCGCTCAGACTGATGCTCGAACTCCAACAGGGTCGTGGCCTCACCTACTTCAGGGGCCGCCCGCTGCATCGCATCGCGCATCCCTCGCGCGAGGTCGGCGTCCTCATGGGCGATGTGCCCGGCCATCCCGCGCGCACGGTCCGCGGCCATCTGCGCATGCTGTGCGCCGCAGCCGGCGTCCCGGTCCGGCGCGCCGACGAAGTGCTCGAAGTGGTGGGCCTCGTCAGCCTGCGCGACGAGCGGCTCGGCACCCTGTCGCGCGGCATGGATCGCCGCCTGGGCCTGGCCTGCGCCCTGTTGCCGGAACCCCACACGCTCGTCCTGGACGACCCCGCCGACGGGCTCTCCACGCGCGAGAGCCACTGGCTGCACGGCATGCTGCGAGCGCACGCCGCTCGGGGAGGCTCGGTCCTGTTCACCACGTCCGAGCCCAAAGAGGCCGCGTGCGCCTCAGATCACGTCATCACCCTCGATCAAGGCCGACTCGTCGCGGACCAGGAGGCCACGGAGTTCGCCCGCACCAGACTGCGCCCCCGCGTGGCCGTCCGTACCCCCCACGCCGCCCGCCTCGCCGCCCTGCTCGCCAAGGAGGCCCGCACGGCGCACCGATCCGTCGAAGTCGTCAGAGAAGGCGGCAACCGTCTGTCCGTGTACGGCAGTACATGTGCCGACGTCGGTGAGACGGCTTTCCGCCACGGCGTCCTGGTTCACCAACTCGCCGATGAGATCGGGGACATGGGGCCCGGTGCGGGTCTTTTTCCGGGCGAGGCCGCAGAAGCGGCCGAGGACCCGCGGGCGGGGGTCACGGGATCGGAGACCGGCGAGTTCCTCGGTGACGGGGCTCCTGGGGTGGCCGCGTCGGAAATGCCAGGCGGTCCAGGTGCGCACGACGACTTCGCACAGAGCGGCTCACACATGCACGGTGCCCAGGTGGTGCCCGCAGACCCGAAAGCGGACGCCGACCGGGCGCCCGGCAGCAGTCGGGACACCCACAGCGGCCCGGCTGAGGAAAGCGATCACGCCGCTCTGAGCCCCACCGCAGCCCCCAGGGCCCCCGGCCCCCTGGCCCCCCTCCCGCCCCCGATCTCCGTCAGGTCCGCGCCCAGTCCCCTGCGCCCCCTGCGCTACGAGCTGCGCCGCGCGGCTGGGATCGGCACCGGGTTCCTCACCGGCGCCGCCGTACTCGTCACGTCCGCCCTCACCGCCGTACTGCTGGCACGGATCGGTCACACTCCGCAGGCGCGGCTGCTGGCCGCATGGCCGAGGGAGCTGCCGCTGCCGCCCGCGGCGCTCGGGGCGGGGCTGCTCGGCGCGCTCGCGTTCGGTGACGAGTTCCGCCACCCTGCCCTGGCCGCGGACCGCGGAACCGTCCCCCGCCGACTGGGGCTGCTCACCGCGAAACTCGTCGTCGCCGCCGGCACCGCGCTGGCGCTTGCCATTCTCGTGGTGGGCTGCGACGCCGAAGTGCTCTATCTCGTCTACGGACGGGAACTCACAGAAGTTCCAGCCGACTGGTTTTCGCTGAGCGCCAGTTGGTTCGGGCTCGTGGTCGGGTGCGCCTGGGCAGGTGTTCTGGCCGCCGGCATCTTCCGGTCCACCACGGCCGGGCTCGCCGCGGTGGTTGCCGTGCCGATTCTCGTCGTACCTCTCGTGCGGAAAGCGCTGGGCGAGGGATCCGTGCGGGCGGCGGCCGGACTTCCCGCGCGGCTGCGCGAGGTTCTCCTGCTGCAGTGGCCCTTCGGCGGAGAGCGCTATCTGGCCGGAGTGGTGCGCGTGGTCGCCCAACCCGTGGGCGGCGCGCTGACGTTGTCGCTGACCGCCCTGCTGTGCGCATATCTGCTCACGGCCCTGCGGAGCAGGGTCCGATGACGACCTTCCGGGCGCTTCCGGTCCCGACCTGCGCACAATTTCCCGATGAAAGCGCATTTCTTTCCGATAAGGCGTCAATTGCGACGGTGTGAGCGATCACCCTTTCGTGTGCTTTTCACCAAAGACCTCAAGGGAGTTGGAGGCAACGCCGACAAAGGATCCGTGAGTACCCTTGCGCACACCATGATGACCGCCGCCCGCTCCGCCGATTCCGGTCTGGCCGGCCCGGGCGAACTCGACCGCTACCCCTACGCCGAGGCCCCGGCCGCCGGCCGCGTCGGAGCCTCCATCTGGGACGGCTCGGACCCGGAACTGGGCCGCGTGGGCCGGCGGGCCGCAGGCAGCCGCGGGCGCGGACTGCACGGCCAACTCGTCCAGCAGCTGGGTCAGATGATCGTCTCCGGTGACCTGGGAGCCGACCGGCCGCTGGTACCCGAGGAGATCGGCCAGCGTTTCGAGGTGTCCCGCACCGTTGTCCGTGAGTCGCTCCGCGTCCTGGAGGCCAAGGGCCTGGTCAGCGCCCGCCCGAACGTCGGCACGCGCGTGCGTCCCGTCAGCGACTGGAACCTCCTTGACCCGGACATCATCGAGTGGCGGGCCTTCGGGCCGCAGCGCGACGACCAGCGCCGTGAGCTGAGCGAACTGCGCTGGACGATCGAGCCGCTCGCCGCGCGCCTGGCCGCGGGGCACGGCCGTGCGGACGTCCAGCAGCGTCTCGGCGACATGGTCGAGATCATGGGGCACGCCCTGAGCCAGGGTGACGCGCTCACCTTCTCCCGTGCCGACGCCGAGTTCCACTCCCTGCTCATCCAGCTCGCGGGCAACCGCATGCTGGAGCATCTTTCCGGGATCGTGTCCGCTGCCCTTCAGGTCTCCGGCGGTCCGGTCACCGGCTGTGACCGACCGAACGAGTCGTCGCTCGCCCACCACGGTCGGATCGCCGACGCCCTCGCCGCCAGCGACGGTGCGGCGGCCGAAGCGGCCATGCGCCAACTGCTCGCCGTCCATCCTGAGGTGGAGCGCGTGGTGCCGGCGCCGCGCGAGCACTGACCGCACACCGCGGGCAGTAGGGCCGAGGATGTCTTCCCTCCAGTGGTGTCGTTCGGCCGCCGAACCGCCTCCGTCGGACCCCGCAGGTCCCTCCGGGGATCCTGCGGGGTCCGATCGGCGCGGCGTGGTGACGGCACTCGGGGCGCCGCTGGTCGGGACGGGCCCGTGACCTCGTCTGTCCATGTCTGACCATTTTTGGCTGCTTACGGGGTGTGACTCGGGCCACGCAGATTGGGCGTAACGCTCGCGGGAACAGCGCGATGACCTAAGAGGTGACAGCCGCGGAGGGAATACGGACGCCGTTTCAGGCGCTGTGCATCTTCCCGGCCCCCCGCCCGCGCCGTCGGCCACTCCCAGGCCGATGGTCGGCTCCTGTCCGCCGTGGACGGGGCCGGAAGCCGTTTTCCAACGTTCCGAGAGGTTGTTCGTGTCGGCCAGCACATCCCGTACGCTCCCGCCGGAGATCGCCGAGTCCGTCTCTGTCATGGCTCTCATTGAGCGGGGAAAGGCTGAGGGGCAGATCGCCGGCGACGACGTGCGTCGGGCCTTCGAAGCTGACCAGATTCCGGCCACTCAGTGGAAGAACGTACTGCGCAGCCTCAACCAGATCCTCGAGGAAGAGGGTGTGACGCTGATGGTCAGTGCCGCGGAGCCAAAGCGCACCCGAAAGAGCGTCGCAGCGAAGAGTCCGGCCAAGCGCACCGCCACCAAGACGGTCGCGGCGAAGGCGGTGACCACGAAGAAGGCCACCGCCACCGCCACCCCGGCGGAGCCTGCCGCCGAAGCCTCCGTCGAGGACGAGGCGCCCGTGAAGAAGGCCGTAGCCAAGAAGACGACGACCGCGAAGAAGGCGGTCGCCAAGAAGACGGTCGCCAAGAAGACGGCGGCCAAGAAGACGACCTCCGGCAAGGACGACGCCGAGGTCGCCGAGGACGAGGTCCTCGAAGAGATCAAGCCCGGTGAAGAGGAAGAGGAGGGGGCCGAGAACAAGGGCTTCGTCCTCTCCGACGACGACGAGGACGACGCGCCGGCCCAGCAGGTCGCCGTTGCCGGTGCCACCGCCGACCCGGTCAAGGACTACCTCAAGCAGATCGGCAAGGTCCCGCTGCTCAACGCCGAGCAGGAGGTCGAGCTCGCCAAGCGCATCGAGGCCGGTCTGTTCGCCGAGGACAAGCTGGCCAACGCCGACAAGCTCGCCCCGAAGCTCAAGCGCGAGCTGGAGATCATCGCCGAGGACGGCCGCCGCGCCAAGAACCACCTCCTGGAGGCCAACCTCCGACTGGTGGTCTCCCTGGCCAAGCGCTACACCGGCCGCGGCATGCTGTTCCTGGACCTCATCCAGGAGGGCAACCTCGGTCTGATCCGCGCGGTCGAGAAGTTCGACTACACCAAGGGCTACAAGTTCTCCACGTACGCCACCTGGTGGATCCGTCAGGCGATCACCCGCGCGATGGCCGACCAGGCCCGCACCATCCGTATCCCGGTGCACATGGTCGAGGTCATCAACAAGCTCGCGCGCGTGCAGCGCCAGATGCTCCAGGACCTGGGCCGCGAGCCCACCCCGGAGGAGCTGGCCAAGGAACTCGACATGACCCCCGAGAAGGTCATCGAGGTCCAGAAGTACGGCCGCGAGCCCATCTCGCTGCACACCCCGCTGGGCGAGGACGGAGACAGCGAGTTCGGTGACCTCATCGAGGACTCCGAGGCCGTCGTCCCGGCCGACGCGGTCAGCTTCACGCTCCTCCAGGAGCAGCTGCACTCGGTCCTCGACACCCTGTCCGAGCGCGAGGCGGGTGTCGTCTCGATGCGCTTCGGTCTCACCGACGGTCAGCCGAAGACCCTCGACGAGATCGGCAAGGTGTACGGCGTCACGCGCGAGCGCATCCGCCAGATCGAGTCGAAGACCATGTCGAAGCTGCGTCACCCGTCGCGTTCGCAGGTGCTGCGCGACTACCTCGACTAGGTCGCAGTCGTACGACACCGAAGGCCCGGTCCCCCGTCAGGGGCCGGGCCTTCGTGCTGCGCGCGCAGGCGCCCTGCATGACTCTGGGTTTCCGATCACCACCCCGGAGTGAGGAGCATGCATGCGTCACCTCATTGCCCGGTCGTTGGCCCGGCCGCTGATTCTGGCGGCCGTGGCGGCGGCCATACCGCTGGCGTCGGCCGCCCCCGTGGCCGCCGACAGCATCGTCGTCGGGGGATTCCCCGTCGACGTGTCCAAGGCGCCCTGGACGGTCGCCCTGTCCAGCCGTGACCGGTTCGGAGGTACGCGCGCCGGGCAGTTCTGTGGCGGTGTCGCCGTCGGTCCGACCACGGTGCTCACGGCGGCCCACTGCATGGGCGAGGACGTCCTGGGGGCGCCGCCGGAGCAGGTGAGTGACTTCCGTGTCATCGCGGGCCGTACGGATCTGCTCTCGGACCAGGGGGTGGAGATCGCCGTACGTGAGGTCCGGGTGAATCCGGCCTACGACCCGCAGAGCAACGCGGGTGACTTCGCCGTCCTCACGCTCGCCGAGCCGCTGCCGCAGGGCGCGGTCATCGCCATGGCGGCCGCCGGCGATCCGGCGTACGCGCCGGGAACCCTTGCCACGGTCTACGGCTGGGGCGACGTCACGGGCGGGGGTGACTACGCGCGCCGTCTGCGGGCGGCACAGGTGCAGCTGATGTCCGACGCGAGCTGTGGGGAGGCTTATCCGAGTGGCGGCGACGGCACCTATCTCGCCGACACGATGCTGTGCGCCGGGGAGGAGCGGGGTGGTCGTGACGCCTGCCAGGGGGACAGCGGGGGACCGCTGGTCGCCCAGGGCAAGCTGGTCGGGCTGGTCTCCTGGGGCAGCGGCTGTGGACGAGCGGGCCAGCCCGGTGTCTATACCCGTGTGTCCGAAGTCATGCGGACGCTGGACCGGGACGGCCGCACCGCGGCCGACGGACGCCACGGCACCGCGTGACAAGACCTCGGGGGCGCTGAGCGCCCTCGCAGAACCATGAGCAAGGGCGGCTGTCCCTGGGAACAGGGGCAGCCGCCCTCATACCGGCCTGTGCCGGAGCTGGCTCGTCGTGGACGCGAAGTGTCAGCGCTCTTCTTCTGATACGGATGCCGGAACAGACGTGAGTCGCTCCGTCTCGTCCTGTATCTCAGCGGCGATCTTCTTGAGTTCCGGCTCGAACTTGCGACCATGGTGGGCGCAGAAGAGCAGTTCTCCGCCGCTGAGCAGGACGACGCGCACGTACGCCTGGGCGCCGCAGCGGTCGCAGCGGTCAGCGGCCGTCAGCGGGCTCGCGGGGGTCAGAACAGTAGTCACGTCGCCTCTTCTCTAGCTCGACGAGCTGTCGTACCAGGGTCAACATCCAACCAGCCCCAAAACGTTCCCGCTCGGGGCTTCACCCAGAGAGAAATTTTCCGGGCGGCCGGCTGCTGCCGGTTTGGCGGCGAATGTGCCGTATTGCGTGTCTATGTGTCTTACGGTTTCGCACTGTCGGTCAAGGTCGGTCCTCCGGCTGGGTTGCCGGTTGTTCATGAGGACGTGCCCGGAGCCTAAATGGTTCATGCCTGTAAGGGAACGTGATATGTACTTCACCCCATCGAGGGATCGAACAGGTATGCGACCCTGGACTACTCTGGGTTTCCGCACGAGGGTTGCGTTACAACGGCTCTACCAGGCCTCGGTACCCTCATGGCGGCTACCGATGCCGCGCCCTTACCCAGAAGGGCCCCAACTGAAATTCAGCGAGGAGCGAACCGCGTGACCGCCGAAACGTCCGTGCCGTCCACAGCTCTGCTGGCAGGAGCAGACCGGGACGGTTCCAACTACACCGCGCGGCACCTGCTCGTCCTCGAGGGGCTCGAGGCCGTACGCAAGCGCCCGGGTATGTACATCGGCTCGACCGACAGCCGTGGCCTGATGCACTGTCTGTGGGAGATCATCGACAACTCCGTCGACGAAGCCCTGGGCGAGTACTGCGACCACATCGAGGTGATCCTCCACGACGACGCCTCCGTGGAGGTCCGGGACAACGGCCGGGGCATCCCGGTCGACGTCGAGCCCAAGACCGGCCTGTCCGGTGTAGAGGTCGTCATGACCAAGCTGCACGCCGGCGGCAAGTTCGGCGGCGGCTCGTACGCCGCCTCCGGCGGTCTGCACGGCGTGGGCGCCTCCGTGGTGAACGCCCTGTCCGCGCGGCTGGACGTCGAGGTGGACCGTGGTGGCCACACCCATGCGATCAGCTTCCGGCGCGGCGTGCCGGGTGCCTTCGCGGCGAACGGCGCCGATGCCAAGTTCGAGGCAGCGAGCGGCCTGCGCAAGACCAAGAGGATCCCCAAGACCCGGACCGGTACGCGCGTGCGGTACTGGGCCGACCGGCAGATCTTCCTCAAGGACGCCAAGCTCTCCCTGGAGAACCTCCACCAGCGCGCTCGTCAGACCGCGTTCCTGGTGCCGGGCCTGACCATCGTCGTCCGCGACGAGTACGGCCTCGGCGAGGGCGGCAGCAAGGGTGAGGAGTCCTTCCGCTTCGACGGCGGCATCAGCGAGTTCTGCGAGTACCTGGCCGCCGACAAGCCGGTCAACGACGTCCTCCGCTTCTCCGGCCAGGGCACGTTCAAGGAGACCGTCCCGGTCCTCGACGACCATGGTCAGATGACGCCCACCGAGGTCACCCGAGAGCTCGGTGTGGATGTAGCGATGCGGTGGGGGACGGGCTACGACACCACCCTGAAGTCGTTCGTCAACATCATCGCCACGCCCAAGGGTGGCACCCATGTCGCCGGCTTCGAACAGGCCGTCGCCAAGACGATGAACGAGGTGCTGCGCGCCAAGAAGCTGCTGCGCGTCGCCGAGGACGACATCGTCAAGGACGACGCGCTCGAGGGCCTGACGGCGGTCGTCACCGTCCGCCTCGCGGAGCCGCAGTTCGAGGGTCAGACCAAGGAGGTCCTCGGTACTTCGGCGGCCCGCCGCATTGTGAACACCGTGATCTCGAAGGAGCTCAAGGCGTTCCTCACGTCGACGAAGCGGGACGACGCGGCCCAGGCCCGGGTCGTCATGGAGAAGGCGGTCGCCGCCGCGCGCACGCGTATCGCGGCCCGTCAGCACAAGGACGCACAGCGCCGGAAGACGGCCCTGGAGTCGTCCTCGCTGCCCGCAAAGCTCGCCGACTGCCGAAGCGACGACGTCGACCGCAGCGAGCTGTTCATCGTCGAGGGTGACTCCGCGCTCGGCACGGCTAAGCTCGCCCGGAACTCCGAGTTCCAGGCGCTGCTGCCCATCCGCGGCAAGATCCTCAACGTCCAGAAGTCGTCCGTCACGGACATGCTCAAGAACGTCGAGTGCGGTGCGATCATCCAGGTCATAGGAGCAGGCTCCGGCCGGACCTTCGACATCGACGCCGCCCGCTACGGCAAGATCATCATGATGACCGACGCCGACGTCGACGGCTCTCACATCCGGTGCCTGCTTTTGACGCTGTTCCAGCGCTACATGCGGCCCATGGTCGAGGCGGGCCGGGTGTTCGCCGCGGTGCCGCCGCTGCACCGCATCGAGCTCGTCCAGCCGAAGAAGGGGCAGGACAAGTACGTCTACACGTACTCCGACCGTGAGCTGCGCGAGAAGCTGCTGGAGTTCCAGAGCAAGGGGGTCCGGTACAAGGACTCCATCCAGCGGTACAAGGGTCTGGGTGAGATGGACGCCGATCAGCTGGCCGAGACGACGATGGATCCGCGGCACCGGACTCTGCGTCGGATCAACCTCGCCGACCTGGAGGCCGCGGAGCAGGTCTTCGATCTGCTGATGGGCAATGACGTGGCGCCGCGGAAGGAGTTCATCTCCGGGTCGGCGGCGACCCTTGATCGGTCGCGTATCGACGCGTAGTCGCTGTGCTGGGGTGCCGGCCGAGGCCGGTTCTGCAACCGGGCCTCGGCCGGCACCCCCAGGTGGTCTCCCTCGCCCCCTCCGCTGTCGGCGCGGCTTTCGCGGTGGGGAATGAGCCCCTCTTTGCGGAAGGCCCCGCGGGCGGAGGCTGCAGCGTGACTTGCTTCAGGCTGGCCGCTTCAGATTTGCGGCTGCGAAATCGGCTCCTGTCGGCCCGGCATCCCGGGTCGGGCGGTGTGGCCGGATGGTTCCACTCAAGGCTGTGGGCCGGCCTCTCCACCCGTGGGTGGACGGTCGGGGTGGCTGGGGATCCACCTGTGATCCACCCCTGCTCCGATCTCCCGACCTGCGTATTTCCGTAGCTTCGAAGGTGTCGGCGGCGTCCGCTGCCGGCAGACCCTTCCTCGCTCACGGAGGCTGTGATGTCCGGGCTCGTCGACGCGTTGCTGATCGTGGTCGCGGTGGTCGTGGTGATCGCCCGGCAGTTCCGGGCGAGCCGGATCGACGCCGGGCGGCGCTGGTGGCTGTTGCCCGCCGTCCTCGCCGTCGTGGCACTTCGCGAGCAGGGGCTGGTGGATGCCCATCACCGCATGGCATCGGTAGCCCTGCTCACCGCCGAGCTGCTCACCGGCCTCGTCATCGGGGCCGGCTGGGCCTGGACGACCCGTATATGGACGGAGCCGGACGGCGCGGTGTGGAGCAGGAGCACCAAGGCGAGCGGGGCCGTCTGGGCCCTCGGTATCGGACTGCGCGTCGGCCTCTTCGCGCTCGGCGCGGTGCTCGGTGTCCATCAGGACCCTTCCGCGCTGCTGCTCGCCCTGGCGGCCACCCTGCTCGTGCGCTCCGGAATCCTCGTCGGGCGAGCGCACTCGCTGCGCCCTGTCGCCGCGCCCGCCCCGGCGTACGGTGAGCCCATGTTCCGGTCCACGGGGAAGGAACGCGTGTGACGGACAATGCCTGGACCCGCTGGCCCTCGCGGGAGGCGCTCGGGCGTGAGGCCACCATGCGTCCTCGGCGCCTGCTCGGCTGGGTCACGCGCTCGCTGGTGCTCGCCGTGCTCCTATGGGGCGTTTTCAACAGCAGCCATGTACGGGGCTGGGGCGTACTCGGCGCAGTGGCGGGAGTCCTCCTGTCCGCGGTCGTCGCCTGGGCGCTCTTCCGCACCACTCTGGAGCACCGGCTCTGGCCCTCCCTGGCGCTCTATGGTGTTCTCCTGACGATCGCGGTCGCTGCCCAGGCCGCCGACTTCAAGGTCGTCGCCCTCGTCCTGTGGTGCGGCTGCGCCATCACCGCTCTGGAACGGCTGCCCATCGCCGCCGCCCTGCCCGTGACCGTGATCGCCCTGGCCCTCTACGCCGCCGTCAACGACGACGCGTGGCTGACCACCCTTGCCACGACGGCGGGGCTTGCCCTGGCCGGCTACGTTCTGCGGCTGGACGCCGAGGCCCGCGGCAACGCGCAGCGACTGCTCAACCAGGAGCGGGCCGCGCGGGCGGCCGAGGCGGAGTCGGCGGCACTCGCGGAGCGGGCCCGTATCGCTCGGGAGATTCACGACGTGCTGGCCCACAGTCTCTCGGCCCAGCTCGTGCACCTGGAGGCGGCCCGGCTGCTGATCGAGGGCGGCGCGGACCGGGATCAGATCCTCGAAAGGGTGGTCGCGGCCCGGGGCATGGCGCGTGACGGTCTGGCGGAGACCCGGCAGGCGTTGTCGGCTCTGCGGGGGGACCTGACCCCGCTGGAGGAATTCCTGACCCAGCTCGTCGGGACCGCCGACGGAGCCGAGACCACCGTTTCGGGTGAGCGCAGACCGTTGCCGGCCGAGGCGTCGCAGGCCGTGCGCAGGGTCGCGCAGGAGGCCCTGACCAATGTCCGTAAGCACGCGCCGGGAGCCAAGATCCGGGTGTGGCTGGAGTACGGCGAGGACCGGGTGATGCTGGTCGTGCGGGACTCGGGCGGTTCGCCGGGTGAACTCACCTCCACCGGAGGCGGGTACGGTCTGCTGGGGATGCGGGAGCGCGCCGAACTGCTGGGCGGTTCGCTGGACGCCGGGCCGGACGACGAAGGGTTCGTGGTGACGTTGAAGGTGCCGGTATGACGGAGGGGACGGAGTCGAAGCCCGCGCGGGTGGTGGTCGCGGACGACCAGACCGTGGTGCGCGAAGGCATCGTGATGCTGCTCGGCCTGCTGCCCGGAATCGAAGTGGTGGGCGCGGCCGGGGACGGCGAGGAGGCGGTGGAGCTCGTCGCGGAACTCGCCCCGGACGTGGTGCTGATGGACCTGCGCATGCCTCGTTGTGACGGGGTGGAGGCGACTCGGAGGATCCGCGCCGAGCACCCCGGGACGCAGGTCGTGGTGCTGACGACGTTCGCGGACGACGAGTCGCTGTTTCCCGCGCTCAAGGCGGGGGCCCGCGGCTATCTCACCAAGGACGCGGGAGGTGACGAGATCGTGCGGGCCGTGCGGAGCGTGCTCTCCGGGGACGCCGGACTGTCGCCGAGCATCCAGCGTCGTTTGCTGGAGCGGCTGTCTGACCCCGAGCCACCGCAGCCGGTGGCCGCGGAGGCACCCGACGGGCTCACCGCACGGGAGGTCGAAGTGCTGGCGCTGATCGCAGAGGGACTGAGCAACCAGGAGATCGCCCGAAGACTGCATGTCTCCACCGCCACGGTGAAGACCCACATCAACAACCTCTTCGCCAAGACGGGAATCAAGGACCGTGCGCAGGCGGTGCGTTACGCCTTTGCGAAGGGCCTAGTACGGCCACCTATGGGAGGGGTCACCTAATGGGGTGAAGAGGGTGGGGAAGAAGAGTCAGGGATCTTCCCGTTCTGTCCATCCTTGGGCATGCAGTCAAGCAACGCTCGTCCCCGCGGAAGCGGGGGTGATGCCGAGAGTTCGGCCGAGAACCACGACGGCCACGATGTGGCCAGCACTGAGGCGTCCGCCGGTGTGCGGTACGACGACCCCTGGTACGACGCGCTCGCCTCAGGCTGGGGCGAGACGGGCGGTGACGGTACATCCGTGGGCCCGGCTGCGACGGCGCGCGCGGAGCGCGAGGGCCGCGACGCCGCGGCGGCCGACGTCTACCTCGAAGTGCAGCGCAGCGCGGCCTTTCAGGAAGTGCGCAGCCGGTACCGGAGGTTCGTGGTGCCCGCGGGCATCGGGTTCTTCGCGTGGTACGTGGCCTATGTCGTGGCAGCGACGAGCGCGCCGGGACTGATGGCGCGGCCGGTCGCCGGCGCGGTGAACGTGGCGATGCTCGCGGGACTCGGGCAGTTCCTCACGACCTTCCTGCTGACCTGGGCCTACGCCCGGCATGCGAGGCTGCGCCGGGACCGGGCCGCGCTGGAACTGCGGTGGGACACCCAGGAACTGACCCGCACGGCACGGGGCGGTGCGTCGTCGTGACGGGGAATCACCAGACCCTGGCGCTGCTGCTGTTCAGCGCGTTCGTCGCGGTCACGCTGGGGATCACGACGTGGGTGAGCCGCCACCGGCACGGTTCGGCGGAGGAGTTCTACGCGGGCGGGCGGTTGTTCTCGCCGATGGAGAATGGTTTTGCCATCGCGGGTGACTACATGTCGGCCGCGTCCTTCCTCGGTATCTCCGGGCTCATCGCGCTCTTCGGGTACGACGGGATGCTCTACTCGGTGGGCTTCCTCGTAGCCTGGCTGGTGGTGCTCTTCCTCGTCGCCGAACTGGTGCGGAACTGCGGGCGGTTCACGCTCGCCGACGTGGTCGCCGCGCGGATGAGCGAGCGGCCGGTGCGGATCGCGGCGGGGACTTCCTCGGTCACCGTGTCCGTTCTGTACCTGGTGGCGCAGATGGTGGGCGCGGGCAGCCTGGTCGCACTGCTGCTCGGAGGCACCAGCGAGGCGGCCCAGTCCTGGACCGTCATCGCCGTGGGGGCGCTCATGGTGATCTACGTGTCCCTGGGAGGGATGCGGGCGACCACCTGGATCCAGATCGTGAAGGCGGTCCTGCTGCTCTGCGGGACCATCGCGTTGACCGTGCTCGTGCTGGTGCGGTTCCACGGCGACTTCGACGAACTCCTGCTCACGGCGGCGGAGCGCAGCGGTCACGGTCAGTCGTTCCTGGCACCCGGTCTGAAGTACGGCGGGGACTGGACCGCCCGCCTCGACTTCATCAGCCTGGGACTCGCCCTCGTGCTCGGTACGGCGGGTCTGCCGCACATCCTGTCCCGCTTCTACACCGTGCCCACGGCACGCGCCGCACGGCGGTCGGTGGTCTGGTCGATCGGGCTCATCGGCGGTTTCTACCTGATGACGATCGTCCTCGGGTTCGGTGCCGCGGCGATCGTGGGGCCCGAAGCGGTACGGGGATCGAACGCCGCGGGGAACACCGCGGTTCCCCTTCTGGCCCTCGACCTGGGCGGCGGTGCCGGCTCCACGGGAGGAACGGTTCTGTTCGCGATCGTCGCCGCCGTCGCCTTCGCCACGATCCTCGCCGTCGTCGCCGGCATCACGCTCGCCTCCTCGGCCTCCGTCGCCCATGACCTGTACGCCTCACTGCGGCGCCGGCGGGCCAAGCCGCGCAGTGAGGTGGCCGTGGCCAGGACCGCCGCCGTCGCGATCGGCGTGGTCGCGATCGCTCTCGGCCTGCTGGCCCGCGATCTCAACGTCGCTTTCCTGGTGGGCCTCGCCTTCGCCGTCGCTGCGTCCGCGAATCTGCCGGTGCTGCTCTACTCGCTGTTCTGGCGCGGGTTCACCACCCGGGGCGCCGTCTGGTCCGTCTACGGCGGACTCCTGCCGGCCATGGCCCTGGTGCTGCTGTCGCCCGTGGTGTCCGGCAGCCCCGAGTCGCTCTTTCCCGACGTCGACTTCCAGTACTTCCCGCTGCAGAACCCCGGTCTGGTCTCCATCCCGCTGGGCTTCGTCGCGGGCTGGCTCGGCACGGTCACCTCGGCGGAGGTCGCGGACGAGGCCAGGCACGCGGAGACCGAGGTGCGGTCGCTCACGGGAGCGGGGGCCGTGTAGGAGCGGCGACCGTGAGCGGGCGGCGACCTCGTCGTCGTACGTCATGGGTCTTCGTCGTACGACTTCTGCCGGCGAGGCCTTTCGTGGCGTACGGCTATGGCGCCACCCATGCGTAGCGGTGCTCCGGCCGCCCCGTGTCGCCGTATCTGAGGGACAGGCGGAGGCGGCCGGCCTGTTCCAGATGGCGGAGGTAGCGCTGGGCCGTGGAGCGGCTCAGGCCCGTCTCGGCGGCGACCTCGTGGGCCGACAGTGGGTGGTCGGCGTGGTGCAGGACGCGGCAGATGAGGTCTGTCGTCGGCTCTGAGTGGCCGCTGGGCAGGCCCGGGGACGGCGGAACCGGGGTGGTGCGCAGGGCGCTGAAGATCCTGTCGACCTGCTCCTGGCCGGCGATGCCGCGGCCGCCGACCCGGTCGACGGTGCGGCGCAGGGCCGCGTAGGAGTCCAGCCGGGTGCGCAGGGCCGCGAAGGTGAAGGGTTTGACCAGGTAGTGGAGGGCGCCCAGGCGCATAGCGGCCTGGACGGTCGTCACGTCCCCGGCTGCCGTGATCATGATGACGTCGGTGCCATGGCCCTGTTCCCGCATGCGGTGGACGAGTTCGAGACCCGTCTGGTCGGGCAGGTAGTGGTCGAGCAGGACCAGATCGATGGTCCCGCGCTGCACGCTGGCCAGCGCCTGGGCAGCGCTGTGGGCGCGAGCGGCCACCCGGAAACCGGGCACCTTTCCCACGTACTTGGCGTTGATCTCGGCGACACGGAAGTCGTCGTCCACGACCAGGACGTCAATCATCGGGCCTCTTTCCCTCAAGGCCTGGCGGGCGTCACGCCCGTGTTTCGGCTTCGTTGTTGTAGCGCGCGCAAAACGAGCACAACAGGCTGTTGCAAGCAAAAGAACGGCATGTGCCCAGAAGACTGATGCCGTGGCGCAGGCCACATCTACCGTCCCCGGCCATGAGCGCAGACACCAGCCCCGCCATCGAGCTGCGGGGCGCGAGCAAGACATTCCGGACCCCGTCGGGGGGTCTGCATACGGCTGTCAGGGGACTTGACCTCACCGTGGGACGTGGGGAGTTCGTGGCGGTCGTCGGGCCCACGGGCTGCGGCAAGTCGACCACGTTGACGCTGGTCAGCGGGTTGGAAGAGCCGTCCGAGGGGGAGGTGCTGGTTGTCGGGGAGCCGGTCCGCGCAGTCGGGGAAAAGGTCGGTTTCGTCTTCCAGCAGGACGCCACCTTCCCGTGGCGCACGGTCCTGGCCAATGTCATGGCAGGCCCCCGTTTCCGGGGTGTGCCCAAGGCGGAGGCCAAGCGGAATGCCCGGGAGTGGCTGGCCCGGGTCGGGCTCGCGGCCTTCGAGGACCGCTACCCCCACCAGCTCTCCGGGGGCCAGCGCAAGCGCGTGGCGCTCGCCGCGACCTTCGTCAACGACCCCGAGATCCTGCTCATGGACGAGCCGTTCTCCGCGCTCGACGTGCAGACGCGGGCTCTGATGTCGGACGAACTCCTCGAACTGTGGGAGGGCACGGGCGCCTCCGTCGTCTTCGTCACCCACGACCTGGAGGAGTCCATCGCGCTGGCCGACAAGGTCGTGGTGATGACGGCCGGGCCCGCCACCGTCAAGCAGATCTTCGACATCGACCTGCCACGGCCGCGCAAGGTCGAGTCGGTGCGCCTGGAGCCGCGGTTCATCGAGATCTACCGCGAGATCTGGGAGTCCCTCGGTGAAGAGGTCCGCATCACCCGGGAGAGGGGCGCCGCCCATGTCGCCTGACATCATGCCCGAGGCCCAGCTCGCGCCGGCCATGACCGAGCCCGGCAACAAGACGGACCGCGCACATTCACGCGCGCGTGCCGTCCGCAGACGCCGGATCGTCGTCGCCGTGTCCCGCGTGCTGCTCCTGGTGGCCGTTCTCGGCCTGTGGGAGTTGCTCTCCCGGGCCGAGGTCATCGATCCTTTCAACTTCTCCATGCCCTCGAAGATCTGGGACCAGATCTGGACGTGGGTGACGCACGGGACCGCGCTCGGTTCGTTGGGCGAGCAGATCTGGTACACGCTGTACGAGGCGCTGCTGGGCTGGGTCGTCGGCGTGGTGGCCGGTGTGGTCTTCGGCATTGCGCTGGGGCGGATCACCTTGCTCGCCGACGTGCTTGGTCCATACATCAAGGTGCTCAACTCGATACCGAGGATTGTCCTTGCACCCATCTTCGTGATCTGGTTCGGACTCGGACCGGCCTCCAAGGTGGCCTCGGCCGTTGTCCTGGTCTTCTTCCCGGTCTTCTTCAACGCCTTCCAGGGCGCCCGCGAGGTCGACCGCAACCTGGTCGCCAACGCCCGCATCCTCGGCGCGAGCGACCGCAGGGTGACGCTTCAGGTCGTCATCCCGTCCGCGACCTCGTGGATCTTCACCAGCCTGCACGTCAGCTTCGGCTTCGCCCTCATCGGCGCGATCGTCGGTGAATACATCGGCGCGACCAAGGGCATCGGCCTGCTCGTCGCGCAGTCCCAGGGCACCTTCAACGCGGCCGGTGTGTACGCCGCGATGGTCATCCTCGCCGTTGTCGCCCTCCTCGCCGAAGGGCTGCTCACCTTCGCCGAGCGCCGCATCTTCCGCTGGAAGCCGGCGAGTTCCGACAGCTGAGGCCTTCCACGGCAGCCTCCCGATCCTCAGCCCAACCCCGGCTCAGCCCTTCCCCGCACCGCCCCTCACAAGGACGTGAACCCCATGCGCAAGACCGCCAGATACACCTCCCTGGCCGCCGCCGGCCTGCTCGCCCTCTCCTCGCTCACCGCCTGTGCCAACGACGCTTCCGGCACGGCGTCGGCCGAGGCGGGCAGCAAGGGTGACGGCAAGGGGACCAAGGTCAAGATCATGGTCGGTGGCCTCGACAAGGTCATCTACCTGCCCGCGATGCTCACCCAGCGGCTCGGCTACTTCGACTCCGAGGGACTCGACGTGGAGCTGCTGAGCGAGCCCGCCGGCGTCCAGGCCGAGACCGCGCTCGTCTCCGGCCAGGTCCAGGGGGCCGTCGGCTTCTACGACCACACGCTCGACCTGCAGGTCAAGGGCAAGGACGTGGAGTCGGTCGTGCAGTTCTCGCACGCGCCCGGTGAGGTGGAGATCGTCTCCAACAAGGCGGCGGGGGACATCACCTCGGCCAAGGACTTCAAGGGCAAGAAGCTCGGCGTCACGGGCCTCGGCTCCTCGACCGACTTCCTCACCAAGTACCTCGCCGTCAAGAACGGCGTGAAGGTCAGTGAGTTCACGCCGGTCGCCGTCGGCGCGGGGCCGACCTTCATCTCGGCGCTCCAGCAGGGCTCGATCGACGGAGGTATGACGACCGACCCGACCGTCGCGACGATCCTGGACAAGAAGGCCGGAAAGATCCTTCTGGACATGCGCACGCCCCAGGGCTCGGACGAGGCACTCGGCGGACCGTATCCGTCGTCAAGCCTGTACATGCAGACGGACTGGGTCAACGGTCACAAGGAGACCGTCCAGAAGTTGGCCAATGCATTCGTCAAGACGCTCAACTGGATGTCCACCCACAGCGCGACCCAGATCGCCGACAAGATGCCCGCCGACTACTCGCAGGGCAACAAGCTGCTGTACGCGGTGGCCATCAAGAACACGCTGCCGATGTTCACCAAGGACGGCGTGATGCCCGAGAACGGTCCCGAGACCGTCGAGAAGGTCCTCAAGGCGTTCAACCCCAACATCCAGAACGCCGACGTCGACCTCGACAAGACGTACACCACGGAGTTCGTCAAGAAGGCCGCGCAGAACGCCGGCTGAGCCTCCTCACGCGCGGGTCGCCCACACGTAACGGTGTTCCGGGCGGCCCGCGTCACCGTACTTGAGAGTGAGCCTGGCCCGTCCCGTGCGCTCCAGAAGCTTCAGATAGCGCTGGGCGGTCTGCCGGCTCACCCCCGTCCGGTCGGCGATCTCCTGGGCCGACAGCGGCCCCTCGGCGTTCATCAGGGATCTGCGGACGAGTTCCACCGTGGTGGGGGAGTGTCCCTTGGGCAGCTCGGGCTCCCCGGGCGTGGACAGCGCGCCGAAGATGCGGTCGACCTCCGCCTGTTCCGCCTCGCCCCCGCCGTCCAGGGTGCGCCGCAGCTCGGCGTACGCCTCCAGCCTGGCCTTGAGACCCGCGAAGGCGAACGGCTTGACCAGGTACTGCAGCGCGCCGTGCCGCATCGCCGCCTGTACGGTCGTCACGTCCCGCGCCGCCGTCACCATGATCACGTCGGTCTGGTGGCCACGTCGGCGCATCTCCTGGACGACCGCCAGACCCGTCTCGTCGGGCAGGTAGTGGTCCATCAGCACCAGGTCCACGTGGGGCAGTGCCTCCAGTTGCCGCAGCGCGTCCGCCGCGGTGTGCGCCTCTCCGGCCACATGGAAGCCGGGCACCTTCTCGACGTAGGCGGCGTTGACGCGTGCCACGCGGGTGTCGTCGTCCACGACCAGCACCTCGATCATCACGATGCCTCCTCGGTGGCGGCCCGCTGGGCGGGCGGCGCGGTGAGCGCCGGTTGCGGCTCGGCCAGTGCCTCGGGCAGCACGACGGTGAACTCCGCGCCTCCGCCGTCGGCATCTGCGACGGCCGCGCTGCCGCCCTGACGCTCGGCGAGCTTGCGTACGAGGGAGAGCCCGAGGCCGCGCCCCCGGTGCGCAGGAGGCTCCTTGGTCGACCAGCCCTCGGTGAAGACGAGTTCCCGCTGGTCCACCGGGACTCCTGGCCCGGTGTCCCGCACCCTGAGGACGGCGGTACGGCCCTCTGTGCGCAGTTCGACCTCCACGCGTGCGTGCAGGGCGCCGGCGGCGGCGTCCAGGGCGTTGTCCACGAGGTTGCCGACGATCGTGACCAGCCCGCTCGGATCGACCAGCCGGTCCGGCAGCCGGGTCCGGTCGGAGACCCACAGGGCGACACCGCGCTCCGCCGCGACGGTCGCCTTGCCCACCAGCAGCGCGGCGAGCAGCGGATCCTCGATCTTCTCGGTGACCTGCTCCGCGGTGGCCCGGTGGTCGCCGACGACCTCTCCGACGAACTCCACGGCGTCGTCGTACATCTCCAGCTCCAGCAGCCCTAGGAGCGTGTGCATCCGGTTGGCGTGCTCGTGGTCCTGCGCGCGCAGGGCGTCGATCAGACCGTGGGTCGAGTCGAGCTCCCGGCCGAGCTGCTCCAGTTCGGTGCGGTCGCGCAGGGTGGCGACGGCACCTCCGTCGTCGGTGGGCATGCGGTTGGCGACCAGCACCCGCTGGCCGCGGACGGTGATCAGATCGGTGCCCGTCACCCGTCCGGCCAGGACGTCGGCGGTACGGCCGTCCCCCAGGGCCTCGTCGGGGGGCCGGCCGACGGCCTCGTCCCCGATGCTCAGCAGCCGGCGGGCCTCGTCGTTGAGCAGCCGGATGCGCCCGGTGCGATCCAGGGCGACGACGCCTTCGCGGATGCCGTGCAGCATGGCCTCGCGCTCGGCGAGGAGGGCGGAGATATCGGAGAAGGCCAGGTCACGAGTCTGTCGCTGGACTCTCCGGGAGATCAGCCAGGCTGCCAGCGCGCCGACGGCGAGGGCCCCGCCGGCGTAGGCGAACAGCCCCGGGATCGCGTGGATCAGCCGGGCGCGCACGCTGTCGTAGGCGATGCCGACGGAGACCGCTCCGACGATCTTGTGTTCGTTGTCGTACAGGGGCACCTTGCCGCGGGCGGTGCGGCCCAGGGTGCCGCTGTCGATCTGCATGATCTCCTTGCCTGCCAGGGCCTGGCCCGGGTCGGTCGAGACGATCCTGCCGACCTCGCTGCGAGTGGGGTGCGACCAGCGGACGCCCCGCCAGTCCATCACCACGACGTATTCGGCCCCGGTCGCCCTGCGGATCCGCTCGGCCTCCCGCTGGACGGGGCCGGTGGGCAGTGGGGGCGTGTCCGTGACCTGCTCGGCGATCTGTGACTCGGCGGCGGTGGTCTGGGCGATGGCGAGGGCCCGGCGCATCGCCTGGTCGTCGAGCTGGTTGCTCAGAGGCGCGAGGAACAGACCGGTCGCGAGCACCGCGACTCCCGCGGCGATCGCCAGCTGCATCAGGAGAACCTGCGAGAACACCCGGCGGGGCAGCCCGAGGCGCAGGCGGCGGGCGGGGGGAGTGCGGCTCATACCGAAGACGGTACGTGGAGGTGCCCGATCCGCCGCAGGGGGTGTGACATGGATTTCTTGATCAATGCGTGGACGGGCCCGCGGGCCCGGTCAGCTCGCCGGCGCTACTGACGTCCTCAGCTCGTGCACGCTACGACGTCCTCAGCTCGTGCACCGCCACGACGTCCATCCGCGCGGGTGAGCCGAGCGCCGACGCACCGCAGCTCTCCGGACGGGGCGGCAGGGACGCGGTCTGGGCCACGAGGACGCTCCAGTGGCGGCCGTCGGCGTGTGCGACGGTCACCTCCCAGTGCGGGGCGGCGCCGTCCGTTCGTACGACCGTCAGCGCCTCCGCCGCGTGTTCGCGCACCGCTGTGCGCACGGCCAGCTCGGCCGCCTGGCCGGGACGTTCCCAGGCGGAGCTGCCGCGGCACCCCTCGACCACGATGCGGCCCTCCTGGACGCTGTGCAGGACTTCCTTGACGGCATGGGCCTCGGCGCGGCCGTAGGCATAGCCGTACGGCAGAACGAGCAGCGTCGGGGAGAACCGGTGACCACCCAGATGGGTGACCTCCCAGGCGCCCTCGACGCCCGAGGCGGCCAGTTCCGCGGCGAGCGGGCGGCCGAGGAGCGCGCAGCAGCGGTCCCGCTTGCCGTTGGTGCAGACGAGCGCGAGGGGATCGCCGGTGTGGGGGCGCCCGCCGAGCACGGAGTCGAAGGTGGCGTGTTCGCCCCTGCCGAGCGCGGCGAAGTCCAGGTCGAGCAGGTCCCGCGGATCGCGGGTGGTCGCACCGCGCAGCCATACGTTGCCGGGCACGGTGTGGGCGGCGTACACCTGCCGGGTGGTGGGTCTTCCGCTGTCTGCGTGCCGTCCGGGACGCCGGATCAGCGCGATCCGCACGCGCGTGTCGTGCGCCGCGGCCTCCAGGGCGCGGCCCAGGGCGGGGTCCAGGTGGCTCGAAGTGAGCGCCTTGGCGCCCCAGGGACCGGACTGTTCCAGCAGCAGCCAGGTCCGCGCGGTGGCCGCGGTTCCGGAAACGGGCTCGTCGAGGTCGTGCGAGACCGTTGAACAGGTACTCACAGAGGTGAGCCTAACCTGACTTGCGGCGCGACGACTTCCGGCCGTGCCGCTGTCAGGCCTCCGGCAGTGGTTGGGGCGGCTTCGGGCCCACATAAGTGCCGCTCGGGCGCATGCGCAGGGGGCGTTCCCCGTACTCCTCCAGTGCGTGGGCGATCCAGCCCGCCGTGCGGGCGACGGCGAAGATCGTCTCGCCGGCCGTGGAGGGCATCCCGGAGGAGGCGGTGAGCGCCGCGAGGGCCAGGTCCACGTTGGCGTGCAGGGGGGCGTGGCGGGCGGTGGTGGCCACGATGTCGCGGGCCGCGAGGAGTGCGGGTTCCGCGCGCGGGATCTCCTCCAGGAGGGCGAACAGGGCTCGCGCGCGTGGGTCTTCGCCGGGGTAGAGCCGGTGACCGAGGCCCGGGATCCGGCGGCCGGCCCGCAGTTCCTCCGCGATGACGGGGGCCGCGTCGCCCCGGTCGAGCACATCGAGCAGCAGTTTGTGCGCGAGCCCGCTGGCAGCGCCGTGCAAGGGGCCCTCCAGGACACCGAGTCCGGCGGAGACGGCGGCGTACGCGTGCGCGTGGGCCGATGCGGCGACGCGTACCGCGAGGGTCGAGGCGGCGAGGTCGTGGTCGACGAGCAGACCCAGTGCGGTGTCCAGGGCGCGCAGGGACGCCTCGTCGGGCTTGCGTCCGCTGAGGCGCGTCCACAGCCTGTGGGCCAGCGGGCCGTCGTCGCGCCGGCGGTCGCGCAGCACGGGCGGGAGAGCGGCGACGAGGGTCGGGATGAGGGTCCGCGCGGTGCCGAGCACGGCTTCTTCGGACAGGTCGAAACGCAGTGGATCCGAGACCGCGGCGGCGATCGCCGCCACCCGCAACCGGTCGGTGGGGCCCGTGTGTTCGGGCAGCGCGTCGACCGCGCGGCGGGCCACCTCGACGGCGGCGTCGGGCGCGGTGAAGGTGACGCCGGGGCGCATGCGGCCGGTCCACAGCCATTCCGCGATCTCTTCGTAGGAGTGGTGCGCGGCCAGTTCGGTGGCGTCGACGCCCCGGAAGTAGTAGCGGTCCCGGTCGATGAACGTGATGCGGGTGCGCACGGACAGTTCGCCGCCGGAACCCGGACTCCCGCCGCTCTCACGGCGGTTGCGCCGGGAGAGGGTCTCGACCTCCTTGGCGTCGAAGGTGCTGCCCCGGCCGCCGGGAACGCGTCGGCTGCTGAGCTGGCCTCGGCTCACGTAGGCGTAGACGGTCTCGGGCTTCACGCCCAGCAGTTCGGCGGCTTCCTTGGTGCTGAGCCGGCGCTCGGCGGGGCCGGGGAGGGGGTCGTGATCGCGCATAAGAAGTCACCGTATCCGCAACCACGTGGGTTGATTGGCGTGTATTGATTCAATCAATATTGACAGCTATGAGTCAACCATGGACAGTCGAATCAAGACCAGGGAGGAATCATGTCGGTCAACAGGTCAGCCACGCTCGTCGATGTACCGCGAGGACTCGCCGGAGTCGTCGTCACCGACACGGAGGTCGGAGATGTCCGGGGACGCGAGGGCTTCTATCACTACCGCCAGTAAATCTGCCGCACCCTTTCTGACCTGGGCTTATGAGGGTTAAAGCGGCTGTGACCTGCTAGGACGGGTTGCAGAGGCGATCGGAGGCAGTCAGAGGAAAACGCTCTGATTCGACCCCGGTACGACCCGGGTCGCTCGGAGGCAGTCAGAGGCAGTGCCTCTGCAAGCTGCTTCTGGGAGACCCGAGTTGACCGGACGGATCAGGAGCGGCGACCTCGACGGCGCTCCGCTCCTGCCTTGGTCGAGTTGCGATGGGGACGCCTGCCTCCAGAGCGGGGCCAGGCATACGAATGCCTCCAGGACGGCAATCCTGGAGGCATCGCTGGCACCGATCGGAGGTCGGTTCCGGGCATCACCCGTGGTTTTAGCGGGCCTGGGTGACGCCCTTGTCTTTGCGAGACGACCTCACCGTGCCACACCACAGTCATCAGGCAGAACCACAGCGGCAGATCCCTCACCCGTTCGGCCGACTGGGCCTTCACCACCTTCGCCCGGCAGCCGCCGAACTCGTGCTCCTAGGGGATCTCACCGGCCGGTACGCGACGGGCAGTTACAGCAGGCTCGGCTCCGACGGCCGCACCGTGGCCGTGCGCCAGGACCGGCAGGGCGCGGCCGAGCACGGGCACCGCGTCACGGCGGCGATCGCCTGCCATGTCGCTCGGGCCGGCGGCACCGTCGACGAGCTGACCCGGTTGCTGCTGCACCCCGACCACGAGGGTGGTCGGCATGCCCGCCACATCGCAGTGCGCTCGGGGCAGGCGCGCGCCCTGGACTACATCCGCCGGGTGTGGGCCAGCGCGACAGCCGTGGTCGCCGGAACTCGAGCACTGGGCTCACGCCACCACGCATACGAGGTCTTGGCCGCGCTGCGGGATCGCATCGAGACCACGCCCTGGCGCGGCGAGCGGGGACGGACCGCGCTGCGGGTGCTGCGGGCGCATCTGAACTTCGCCGAGGCCGCCGGTGGCCCTCTGCACCACGCCAGTGAGCGGCAGACCGCGGAGGAAGCGGGAGTCTCCCGCACAACCCTGCGGGTGGTCTACGAGACCGTTCTCAAGCCTGGGGGCTGGCTGCGTCGGCTGCGGGTCGGGCATGGCCGGGAGGGTTCCACCTGGTACCTCGACTACGGCAGCGCCGGTGGCCGTCGTGGCTCCGCTTCACTGTCTCGTTTCTGGACCACTCAGTACCCCCCCGACCTGGCACTTGAGGAGTGGACCAGCCCTGAGACGGCCATGACGGCCGACATCGACTCCACCGTCATCGCCCGTCTGATGGGCCACGACGCCTTCGCCCACCGCGGCCTCGGCAGCTCCGCCCTCATGATCATCGGAGCGCTGCAGGTCCGGCCCGCTCAGACGGTCAGCGATCTCGTCGGTACGGCTTCCGTGTCCCGTGCCACTGCCTACCGGACTTTGCGGCGCCTGGCCGACCACGGTCTCGTGCACCACGACGGCGAGACCTGGACCCTCGCTCCCCGCGCCGTGGAGGGCTTCGGCAACGGCTCTCAGGATGCCGCCACGGAACCGGGCGCACGGCCGGCACAGGGCTGGGACGGCATCGCCCAGTGCTACGCCACGGCGGGCGTCGCGGTCCGGCGCAGGACTCTGCACGCGGTCGAGCGGGCGGCATACCAAAAGGCGCTGGACCGGTTCGCGGGACACCGCAGCAAGGCCACGGTGATCGTCCGCGACGGGCGCCAGGTCCTGGTCCCGGCACCGCGGCCCGATGAGATCCCGTCCGCGTGGCAGACCCCGGGCGGCAGCGTCCTCGACCCAGTCACCGGTCGGCCTGCCGCCGATTGGCGCCTCGCCACGGACGGGCGACTGATCCTCATCACCCCTGCTGACCAGCGCAGTTACGACGAGCTGGCCGCTGCCCATGCCGAAGCCCTCAGGGAATGGAACTCCGCCGCGTGACTCCACAACCCCCACCCGCCGATGCTGAGAGCCAATCGATCACTCCTGAAGGCCTGCGCGAGCAGTACGAGTCCGGCGCCACCGTCGCCGAACTCGTCGCCACGAGCGGGCTGTCGTACGGCACGGTCCTGAATCGTCTGCGCGAGGCCGGGACCGTGATGCGCACCTCGTGGCAGACGCGCAGGATGCGCGACGGGCAAGCCCGCCGCAATCTCGCGGCCCGTCTGCGCCGTCTCTACGAGCAACAGGGCGCCACGCTCACGGAGTTGGCCACGGCAGCGTCCGTGACGCGACGTGCCGCCCGGCGACTGCTGATCGAGGCCGGGGGCACGCCCCGCACCGCCCAGCAGACACTCCGTATCCGCTCTGCAGCCAATGCCGCACGTCGGATGAAGCTCGCGTTGTCCCTGCGCGCACGGTACGAGGCCGGCGCCACCGTGCCGGACCTCGCCGAGGAGTGCAGCTACTCCGTCGCCACCGTCTATCGGCTCCTGCACCAGGCAGGCACCCGGATGCGGCCCAAGCACAGCCACGGCCCGGCCCGCACCCCGAGGAAGCGGTCATGAGCGCCCTCGAAGGTGTCCCCGTCGGCGCCTGGCACATCCCGAGTCCGACGGTGCGCCACCCCGGATCCAGCACTGCAGCACGGGCCCCTCCTTCGTCCGTATTCAGCCGCCTCCGACGTCGGCCTTCTCACCGACGCACTCAAGTCAACGCACCTTTCCCGATTCTGGAGATCAAGCACACGTGAGTGAGAACACTCGTACCAAGACCCTGGCCGCGGCCACGGCGAGCGCCTGGGACGCGTTCGTCATCGTCGTCGGCATGCTCAAGGGCGGCACCGGCAAGACCACCTCTGCCTGGTTCATCGCCCTCTACTACGCCGTCGTCCTCGACCTGCCGACGCTGCTGCTGGACGCGGACGCGACCAGCCAGTCCGCCTACGACTGGTTCAAGGTCGCCCAGGCCGAAGGCTTCGAGATCCCCGCCAACCTGGTCATCGAGCGCTACCCGTTCGACGACATCGCCGAGTACATCCGCACCAAGCGCGCCGAGTTCGGCGCGATCGTGGTCGACGCCGGCGGTGGCAGCGCCCGCATCTTCCACGAGGCTGTTACCGAGGCGAACCTGCTGCTCGTCCCGGTCGCTCCCACCAAGATCGAGCGCCGGAAGCTCGTGGCCACCTTTGACGAGGCCGAGCGTGCCGCCGCCCGCAACGAGCAGGGTGTCACCGCCCACGTCGTGATGGTCAAGGCGGACGACCGCACCAGCCTGCCCCGCACCGCGAAGGACAAGCTGCTGGAGCCCGCCAGGGGCGAGGGCATCGGCCCGGACCGCGACGAGGCGTTCCCGCTCGCCGAGACCACCATCCACTCCTGGGTGCACTACATGGAGGCCTTCGGAGAGATCCCCACCGAACTGAGCGAGTACGCCAACCTGATGAAGGAGCTGACCGAGGCATGAGCGAGAAGAACGAGAGGCCGAAACCGCCGACCCGCCGCACCGGCGGGCGCACCCTGGGCGGGGCCAAGACGGCGACCCCTCCGCCCCCTCCGCCGGCCGCCGAGCTCACGCCCGAGCAGTTCGCTGCTGAACAGACCGCTGCCCGGGGCGAAGGCCGTCCCGCCGCCGATGAGTCTGCGGCCCAGCACCCTTCCACGGCTCCCGCGGAAACTGGGGCGCACGGCGACCCGACCGGGATGCTCGCCGAGTTGCCGCATCCCCAGACCCCTCCGGCCGTCGACGTCGTACCGAGCGGCCCCGTCCAGGCCCCGGCTGCCCAGCTGGCTCACCCGGCCGCAGGAGCACCTGCGGTGAAGTCTGTTCCCACTGGGCATCCGATGCAGGGGCCCGAGCAGGTCGTGGCCCACGCTGCCAAGCCCGCGGCACCCGCAGTTCAGTCCGCGCAGCTGATCGAGCAGGTTACCCAGGCCGGACTGACCGACGCTACTCCCACGACCGCTGGGGCGTCGCCGACCGCCGAGGTTGCCGTCCGGCCAGCCGTATCTCCGGTCCCGGGCAGTACGGCCTTCCCGGTGAGGACGGATGTTCCGGGATCTCACCAAGAGCAGAACACGCGATCGGAGACAGCACCGAGCGAGGGAACCCCGTGGGCTCAGGGACCCGGTCGACCCAAGGACATTCCCGAGACTGCCGTCGTTCTCAACCAGCGCATCATCACGCGCGAGAGCCTCGACTCCTCCGTGCCGACCGCACTGAAGCTGAAGCGGCGGATTAAGCGCTTCGCGCTGGACAACGAACTCGATCACCTGCCGATCGGCGACATCGTCTCGGTCGCGCTGGATGAGTGGCTCACCGCCCGCGGCTTCTGACGCGGCGCGCATCTCCCGGGGTGGCCGCCCCTCGTAGGGGTGGGCGGCCACCCGTTCGTCCGACTATTCGACTAACCCAATAGGCGGCTAGCTATCCGCCTATCCGGACCAACCGGAGTAGTTCGTGCCCGATCTCGCCCATCACGCCCGACGACTGCGTGAGCTGGCCGACGCATTGGAAGCGCAGTCCCAGCCCGCCGAAGACCCATTTACGCCACACCCGAACACGCTGGAGATCATCAGCAATCGCCGCACCCAACGCGGACAGCTCAACTACGCCGTCCCCGACGTACTTCAGCTACAAAAACGCATTCGCCGCTACAACGCCGACCACGACGTGTCCCATGGCGACATCGTTGCCCTCGCCCTTGACACCTGGTTGCGCGCTAAGGGTTATCCACCCGACCTCACCTCGCCCAACACCAAAGCGCGGTGATCACTCAGCACTGCCGCTCGTCTCGACGCAGTCAGTGACCGGGCCTCGGGTGCCAGGCGCACGAGGGCCCCGATTGTTCGTCCGCGCATTCGCCTACGGGGATGGCTCCGGTCGCCCAGGCGGCAGTTCGAACCGCAAGCGCATGGACGTGCCGACGACCCGGTAGCCGGCGAGGCCAGGGGCGCTGAACGGGTTGGGGAGAGGGGTGATGCGTCGGTGGTTGCTGTCGAGGACGTGGGAGACGTAGACGATGGTGTAGGTCTCGTCCGGGCGGAGGTGACTTGCTCGTTCGACTTCGGACTCGCCAAGTTCGAACTCGCCCCGATCCCCGGTCGAGGCCTTCACCTCGTACAGGAGGGTGCGATCCCCGTCGTGGATGAGGAAGTCGTAGCCGAGGCTGTCGTCGCCCGAGCCGTCGGCGAAGACGTATTGGCGCAGCCCGGACTTCCAGGATTGCTCGCGAGGGACGCCGAACTGCCGCTCCAACCAGGCGGCCACAGCCACCTCTCCTGCGAGTCCAACGGCCCTGTCCTTCTGGGTTTCCCGGGGGACGGCCCGGTATCCCCCGCCGCGGCCGGCGTCCCCGGAGGTGGTTCGTTGTCTCGGGAGTGCGGGTGCCGACGGTGTGCCGGGCTGTGGGGAGGCGGCGAGTTGGTCGGGGGTGAGGTCGGCGGCGATCCGTCGAGCGAGATCGCGCAGGTCGTCCGGGCCGACCGGGAGCGCGCGGCCGTTGAGGAGGATCGACGAGCCCGGGGTGGTGGGGAGAGGTGTGCCGCCCCTGGGTGGTGTCGGTGTGAGCGGAGGGGGATCGTTCAGGCCCAGGTCGGCCGCCCGATCCGTCGCGGGCATACCCTCGGGCCAGTGGCCGTGGGTCTGAAGCCAGGCGATCAGCTTACGGACGCCGATCGGTTCGAAGTCGAGTAGGCCTTCGGCGTCCATCGCCGACGCGACTTCGGTGGCCGACGGCAGCGAGAGACCCTCGCGGCCCTGGCGGTTGAGCCATGCCTCCATCCGGGCGCGCAGGCGGGGAAGGAGCGTGTGGACGGTGTCGACGCACTCCTCGTGGATCTCGGCCACCGGAAGCGGCGGTTGCGATCGGGCCGGTGCCGCAGGCAGGCGGGTGGCGGCCCATGTCTCGGCGTGGGAGTCGAGCCGGTCGGGGGTGAGATTCCAGTGGGCGAACCCCCAGCGGGGGTCTGGCTCCAGGCCGGGAAGCGACCTCAGTCGGACGTACTCCGTGAGGGGAGCGCCCGCCTTGTACGTCGTCACGTACGCGTCACGGACGCGGTCGGCCAGTCGGCCCCGGTTCTGCTGCAACCAGGCCTGGAACTGCCGTTGGTGGGTCTCCGAGTTGTCGACGGTCGGCAGGTCCAGCGTCTCCCAGACCCGGTTGGCCTCGGACAGGGGCACTCCCAGGGCGGACAGCTTGCGCTGCCAGTCATTGTCGTCCACGAGTCCCAGGAGGTGATCAGCGCGGTCGAGATCGAGCCTGGACACGAGCCAGTCGTGGAGCTCTTTGCGGTCGTGGAGGTCTTCCTGTCCGCGCCGCAGTTCGTCGGCGAGATCGGGCGCGATGCAGGCGAGCAGGGGGACGAGGCGGGCGCTGCCGGAGCGGATCGAGGCACGGTCGGCCAGGACGGCCTCCAGCCGCTGCAGTGGGATGCTGACCACGGCGGCGATGTCCGAGTCGGTGACGTCAGCGACGGAGCGGCCACGGCGCTCCAGTTCGATGAGTGCCAGCCGTACCGATGTGGCCAGGTACGAAGCGCCGGCCAAGGTGCTCAGGGCGGCGGAGGCGGTCTGGAGCACGTGCCAGTCGGAAGATCCAGGTGCGCACACGATCACGACGCAGGGATCCTCCTCGTCGTGCAGGAGTGAGCGGTCGTCGCCGGGGTCGTCGAGGGTGTGTCCGGCTATGTGTGTGATGGCGGTCTGGGCGGACACGGCACCGCAGGCTTCCAACCGTCGTCGTACGTGGTGTGCCGTGGGGGCCTCGGGGCGGATGGAGCGATCGTCGTCGAATTCGACCAGCGCGGCCAGGAGGGTGGGCAGCCAGGGTCCGGCCAGGGTGAGCAGTGGTGCGCGGGGGGCGTCGGCGATCGGCAGCAGGTCCACGCGGATGTCGACCTCTGCCTCGCTAGTTCCGCGGACCGAGTGGTGTCCTTGTGCCGCCAGGTGGGTGTGGACGCGTTGGCCCAGTGCCCGGTCGTCGATGGGGAGGACGGGCACGGGCACCTGGTTGAGCAGCCTGCGGTTCTGGGTCCCTGCCACGTCGGGCACGTAGACCGGTTCGGTCTCGGGGCCGGTCGGGAAGGCGTCCAGTGTCCCGGTCCGGCTCACGAGGAGGTCGGGCAGGTGCCCGAGGTGACGGCCGGTGCCGGTCTCGTGCAGGGGCAGCAGATCAGACCAGGCCTGTTCGTAGGCCCTGCCGAGCAGATGCCCGAGGCGGCCCTGCCGGAGCCGCGGCATCCGGCGGAGCAGGGCGGGCAGGTGGCGCAGCCGGTCGCTGGCGGTCTCCGCGCTGTCCCAGCGGCGTACTCCGAGCAGGCGCAGGCGCTTGAGGACGCGATCCGACTGCCGTCGGCGCAGCGCGGCGGAGGCGACGGAGAGGAAGGCGGGTGGCGCCTCTGCGGCAGCCCACCACCATGCCTGGCCGGCCGTGGTGAAGGCAGGGGCGTCCTCGTCGTCGCCCGTCTGGGGAATCCATGGCGCCCGGCTCAGGAAAGCCGCAAGAGGGGTGGGCCACGGTGTGCCCTGCCGGTCGGAGCCGCCCGCGAAGTGGAACTCAAGGGCGTTGGCGTGCCAGGTGTCCAGGCCGTGGACGATTAGTTCTGCGTAGAGTCGGCGGCTCTCTTCGTCGAACGCGGCGTACTCCCGTTGGCCGGGGAGCATGGCCACCTTCTTGCCGGTAGGGCGGTATTCGACGGTCTGGTACAGGACGCTGCGCCGGTTGGGCCAGTGCTCAGCGGTCGACCGCCACTGGGCCAGCTCGTCCGAGTTCAGGCTCAGTGCCCACAGTCCGGGAAAGACGTACGGGTGGTTGAGGAGCTGCCCCTTCACCACCTGGGACGTTGCGGTGTAGGTCAGTAGCAGGCCATGGTGGACGCCCTGCTGATCGAGGAAGCGCCGCAGGGTCTGTGTGTCGGTCCGGGTGTCGGCGCAGATCTCCTGAGGGGGACGGACGACCCGGTCGGCGGCGGCTACCAGAGCCGGGGAAACTCCCTCGGTGTGATCGAGGAAGCGGGTCAGCGTCCGGTCGATCCCGCTGTGCGCGCCGGTCCAGCCGTCTCCGAACATAGCCTCGGTTGCGGGGACCCAGCCTTTGCGGCCTGGCACCAGCAGTCCCCTGATCACGGGTCCCTTGCCGTTCCGGTCCAGGGATGACGCCCACAGGGCGCAGGCGAACAGGAGGTGCTCGCGCAGGGCTTCGTCGTCGTCACGGTTCTTGCGCATAGCTTCGCCCAGCACGTCCAAGAGGGCTTGCGGACTGTAGTCACGCACCAGCCCCTGTTCCTCCAGCCAGGTGCGGCCGCGGGACCGCCGACTTGTCTTTCTTCCCATCCAGGCGATCTCCGCGTGGACGAAGGAGATGCTGTTCGCGAGTCCGGCCGGAAGGCCGGGCAGCGCTGCCGATGAACCGTCCGAGCCGCGGAAGAACAGTCCGGGACCTCCGGCCGGAGCCAGCTTCCCCTCGGCTGTGAGGACGATCTTCCTGTCCTTCAGCACCTCGCCGGTGCGAGGGAAGCAGAGCGAGAGGTCGTGGTAGTAGTCCGCCCACTTCCCCGCGTCGAACTCCCGCTGGGCGTGGGCCGAAGCGACGCTCTCCGCCCAACCGGCGAGCACGGTGGCAGGCGGAAGGAGACTGAGTCCACGGGCCTCACCCAGCGCGGTCAGCCGCTCGGCGCGCCGGGGATGGAGCTGTGGGTCGATGACATGCCGGACCCCGGCGGCTGCCACGGCTTCCGGTGTGAACACGCGAGCCTGGTCGGGGCCGCGCCACAGGTAGCCGTAGCGGTACGAGGCGCGGGCGCCCGCGGGGTGCAGTACCGGCATGAACGGTACGTCGTCGAACTCACGGTCCTGTGCCTTGAAGGCCAGTTCCAGGCGCCGAACCTGGTCGTGCTCCCAGCACATCAGGTCGATGAGAGAGCCCGCGGGCAGCGCGACACGTCCCTCGTCGACCAGTACGGTCGCCTGTGCGCAGGCCTCGGCCGCGGTGTCGAGCAGCAGGTCGTTCCACTGCGTGGACTCCGCCATAGTGCGTCGGCTCACGTCCGTGTGGAAAGGAGCGTTGACGAACCCGCTTACCGGACAGGTCCGTTGTGGCCCCATGGGCAAGAACGTGTAGAGCCTGCCGCGCTCCAGAGGCTTGCCCGCGGGCACCGCCACGCTGACCACGGCCGAGTCGCCCAGTGCCTGCCAGCCGTCCTTCAACGGTCCCGATCCCAGGCCGGCGGCGATGGCCTCGTGCGCGCGCTCACTGTCCACGGCGGCCGTCACCATGATCAGGCGAGTGCGACGGCGCAGTGTGATCTGCTGGATCTTCAGGTCGCGAGAGGCGAAGAGGGTGTCCACTTTGCGCGTGTAGAGGCTGGGGCGCCCCCGGCCGCCCACTCGGTGTGTCACGGCCACTTTGCCGAGACGGTCCAGAAAGAGTTCGAACGGCGCCCCGTCATCGGTCAGTTCGCGCAGCTGGCGCACCGCTTCCAGCCTCGCCTCGGCGGACCGCAGCGGGAGCCGGACCACAGTCACCAGCCCCCGCCGACGGAAGGACGCCACTGTGGCCGGGACGTCGTCCACCGGCACCGGGACCTTCAACGACGACAAGTTCGAGCGCAGTTGGTCGGCGGCCTCCGGGCGGCCGGGCGCAACCTGGTCCGCCAACCAGTCGAAGTCGTCGTCCCGAGCGAAGCGGAAGCAGAACCCGTCGAAGGCCTTGGATGCGGAACCCCTGACGCTGTACATCTCCGGGGCGGAGGTGAGCTGAAGCACGCTCTTGAAGCCGACACCCTTGTGGCCGATGCCCTCATCGGGTCGCTTGCTCGACAGGCCGATGCTGCACAGCGCCTCGAAGTTCTTGTACCCGAGGGGCCTTCCACCGTTCGCTACATAGAGGACGCCGTGTTCGCCCTCGTCCTCGTCGAGGACGATCTCGACGAGGCCGTCGCCATGCCGGGCGAGGTGTGCGTCATGGGCGTTCTGAAGGAGCTCGACCAGTACGCGCCCCTTGTACTCGGGCGAGAGCATCTGCTCAGTGACTTCTTTGAGTTCGAGAGCGGCGCGGCGTCCGCGCTTCAAGTCGGCGAGACACCCTTCGGCCTCCATGACCGCCGTCGACACGACGCGCTTGCGCCTGGCTGAGCCGCCGGAACCCGTGGACCGCCTCGCTCGCCACTGCCCGTCGGTCACTGTTCCCCCTGGAGCCCTCTGAAATTACTGGTGTCGACGATAGGGGTGATCACTGACATTCGGATGCGCAACCCGAGGCGCCAGCAAGGGCTCATTACCGCGCCGGTCGGTACGAGCCGCCCTCGAAGACCTCCTTTTCCGTCCGATCCACGAAGGTGTCGTTACATCCTCAAGCACGTCCCGCCGAGCGCTCGAATCGCCATCCGCTCCGCCTGCTACTTGGAGAGGTGAGAGCGCCTTCTATCGTCTAAGAGGTCGTTTTCACCATTGATGCGCGTTTTCTCCTGCATTTCTCGATGCAGGTTGGTCGGCATATTGGGGCAGGTGGAGTGGATGTGGCCCATGCGCTGCATGGTGTGACGCCTGGGGCGCAGTATGGCTTGCACCTGTCTCATCCCAGGACGCCCCGTTCTGCGTCTGTGCTTCCGCATGCTGGCGGCGTGCGCCTGGGCGCACTCGGTTCTGGGCGGTACGTCCAGGTCATGAGTGAGCGACGCCCGTATCCGAGTGATCTGTCCGATGCCCGCTGGGAGCTGATCGAGCCGGTGCTTGCGGCCTGGCGCTTCGAGCGCCGCGGCCGGGCCCTGGACTTCGGGCGCCCGCCCAGGCACGACCTGCGCGAGATCATGAACGCGATCCTGTACGTGGACCGCACCGGGGTGCAGTGGCGCTACCTGCCTCACGACTTCCCGCCCTGGGAGACCGTGTACGGCTACTTCGCGAAGTGGGAGAAGGATGATGTGTTCGCGCAGCTCACCGGCGTATTACGCAGGCTGTTACGGCAGCAGGAGGGCAAGCGTGCGGAGCCGTCCGCCTGCGTGATCGACGCGCAGAGCGTGAAGACTTCCACCAGCGTCCCGGCCACGAGCCAGGGCACAGACGCGGGTAAGAAGATCGTGGGCCGCAAGCGAAGCATCGTCACCGACACGCTCGGACTGCTGCTCGCGGTGCTGGTCACGGCCGCGAGCGTGCAGGACTCCGCCGCCGGCACCCACTTGGTCGACGAGGTGGCCGCCGCCTATCCCACCATCCGCAAGGTCTGGGTCGACGGCGGCTACCGCCAGCACCTCGTCGAGCACGCCGCCGCCCTCGGTATCGACATGGAAATCGTCCAACGGGCCCCTGGAACCAGGGGATTCACCCCGCAGCCCAAACGCTGGACCGTGGAGCGGACGTACGGGTGGTTGATGTTCCACCGCCGCCTGGCCCGCGACTACGAAACCCTGCCCAGCCGCTCCGAAGCCATGATCCACCTAGCCATGACCAACCTCATGGCCCGCCGTCTCACCGGCGAGGCCACCATCTCCTGGCGCGACCCGACATCACCGGACCAACTCCGTATCCCGGGATGAAACAACGGGAGAAAACGACCTCTAAGCGGTCTTGGCGACGTCACCGTAGCTTCCCCGGCGAGGGCCCGTCTCACCGAGGTCTGGAGCAGGTCGTCCGACATATGAGGTGCGGTTACCGACTCGTGGGTGTATATCGGTTGAATCCATGCTGGCGTGTTGTGAGGGGCACGGGGGTTGGGTGCGGGCACTGGGGCGACTGTGCTGCCAGTCCGGACTGGTGAAGGAACAGGAGCACGTGTGCACGTCGCGACCAGCAAGGTATGGGCCCAACAGATCGTCTTCGGCAACAATGCGGTGCGCCAACTACTGGTGCCGTCAGGCACTTTGGATGTGGTGGAGGCAGCCACCGGACTGGAGGTGGCCAGCGTCCAGGGCCGATGGCCCGCGATACGAGCCGGAGGCAGCGAGCCTGAGCAGCTGACGGCTGTCATCCCCACCGTCAAAACAGGCGGGCGTGTGGGCTGGGTCGGCGACACGGCACTTCGCTCGCCGCAGACGGTGCTGGCCTCGTTCATCGACGGCATCGGGTTCCGCGACCACGCCGAACCGCACGCGCTGCGGCGTCCCCAGATCGGTGCCCTGCACTCGGTGATCGGCTACTGGGCCTCGGGGGTGACTGCTCCAGGAATCGTCGTGATGCCCACCGGAACGGGTAAAACGGAGACAATGCTCGCGCTGCTCGTGGCCGCCCGACCCGAGCGGCTGCTCGTGCTGGTGCCGACCGCAGCGCTGCGTGATCAAATTGCGGCGAAGTTTGAGTCGCTCGGCATCCTGCACACACACCAGATTGTCACTCCGGGCGTGATGCGACCCGTGGTGGGAAAACTCCAGCACGGGTTCCACGACGCCGCCGACGCTGAGGCATTCGCCTCTGCCTGCAACGTGGTGGTCGCGACCCCGCACGCTCTTCAGGCCTGCGAGCCGGAGTCTCGCGACGCGTTCCTGGCCGCGTTCAGTCACCTGGTGGTTGACGAGGCTCATCACGCGCCAGCGCCCACCTGGTCGCGCGTGGTCGATGCCTTCGCCGACCGGCGTGTCCTGCTGTTCACCGCCACTCCATTCAGAGAGGACGGCCGTCCTGTGCCCGGGCGGACCATCTTTCGGTTCCCGTTGCGGGAGGCTCAACGGGATGGGTACTTCACTCCGATCAACTACCGGGCCGTGCTCAGTCTGGAGGACACTGACCGAGAGCTAGCGAAGCTGGCGGTTGGACGGCTGCGCGCGGACCGGGCTGCTGGGCTGGATCACATCGTGATGGTGCGGGCGAGGAGTATCGCGCGGGCCAAAGAGCTAGCTGAGCTATATCAGGCACTCGCGCCGGACCTGAATCCGGTGGTTCTGCACGAGAAGGTGGCGGCCAGAGCACGGCGTGCGGCGTTGGCCGCTCTGGAAGATCGGTCGTGCCGGATCGTGGTCTGCGTCGACATGCTCGGTGAAGGCTTCGACTTGCCGGCTCTGAAGATCGCCGCGCTGCACGATGTGAAGAAGAGCCTGAGCCCGATGATCCAGTTCATCGGGCGGTTCACCCGGTCCACTTCCGTGGGCTCGACGATCGGGACAGCCTCCGTGTTTGTGGCCCGTGATCCGTCGGTAGCACTGTCGCCGCTGCGTGAACTGCTACGCGAGGACGCTGACTGGGACACAATCCTGCACGACATCACCGAACGTGCCACGGCGAGCGTGGAGGAGATCAGCGACTTCGAGGCGTCCTTCACCGATGCCCCGGAAGAGGTGTCGGTCACGGTGCTGGAACCCAAGATGAGCGCCATCGCTCACCGTGCTCCCAGCCACACCTGGACTCCCGAGCGGGCCTTGGAGGTCTACGGCGAAGGACGGGTCCTGGACAGCACCATCGCGGTCAACACCACCTCCACCGTCGCCTGGTTCGTCGTGGAGAACCGCAGCGAAGTCCGCTGGGGCGCCCCGCAAGCCCTTGAGCAGGTCACCTACGAGCTGATCGTCATGTACTTCAGCCGTATCCAAGGCCTGCTCTACATCCATGGATCGAACAACACCGGTGACTACCGGGAACTCGCACAGGCCGTCCTGGGCTTGGACTCCCGGCTGGTCACCGGTATGCCGACCTTCCGGGTGCTTGGTCACATGGAGCGCTTGATCCCCACCAACGTGGGCCTGCTGGATTCACGGGACCACTTCAACCGGTTCTCTATGCATGTGGGAAGCGATGTCTACGAGGCGCTGTCCACCGCCGATCGGCAGGGCAAGAGTCAGACCCACATCGCCGCCTCCGGATTCCGCAACGGGGAGAAGACCACCATCAGCGCCGCCTTGTCGGGACGGTTCTGGTCAATGCAGACCGCCCCCAACCTCAAGGCCTGGACCGACTGGTGTGACGAGCAGGGGGCCAAGCTCACCGACGCCAGCATCGACCTGGCCAGCGTCATGGACGGGTTCATCTTCCCGGAGGACCTCACCGAACGTCCCGAGGGCGTACTCATCGCTGCCGAATGGCCCTGGCCGCTGTTCACCGGCAACGGGCCCGGCCCGCAGATCACCTTCGGCGGCACCACCTACCCCGCCGTCGATGTCCCACTGCAGGTGGCAGACCACTCCTCTACCGGCCCCTTCCGGATCCGCCTGACCACTCCTGCCTGGCAGATCGGCTACAGCGCAGAATTCACCGACAACGGACTGACCTACAGCCCCGACGCGTTGGACGGACATGTCCGCTCGGGAATCCACGAGTATTCGCTTGAGGAATGGATCAACCGGAACAAGCCCACCGTGTTCCTGGCAGGCGACAAGATGATCACCGCCGAGGATCGACTGCTTGCCCCTCGCAAAGACCTCGACCCCTTCGACCGCAGACGACTGACCATCCTCAACTGGGCCGGAGTGGACATCAAGAAGGAGTCACAGACCCCCACGCGTGAACCTGACTCCATCCAGGCCTACATCTCCGCCCACCTGCAACAGTCGCAGGAGTTCGACGTCCTCATCGACGACGACCGCGCTCGCGAAGCAGCCGACCTGGTCGGAATGAAGATCAACGGTGACGAACTCGTCGTCACCCTGGTGCACTGCAAGTACTCGTCCGAACCGACCCCCGGCGGCCGGGTGGCTGACTTGTACGAACTGTGCGGGCAGGCTGTCCGTGGCGCGAAGTGGCGGCAAGACCACCTGGGCCCGCTCCTGAACCATCTGGACCGACGCGCCAGAAGCTTCCGGGCCCGCACCGGAGTCTCACCCTTCGAAGTCGGCAGCATCGAGGAGCTCTACCGGATCCGGGAACTTGCCCCGCAGTTGCGGCCTCGCGTCCATACTGTGCTCGCCCAGCCCGGGCTGTCCGCATCTGCGTGCACCGAGGAACACCTGCGGCTGCTGGCCGGCGCCGAGACCTACGTCCACGCCCTCACCCGGGGGACGTTCACCGTGTACTGCAGCGCCTGAACGCATGCAACGGGCCGACACCCTTGTTGCATCCGCACGAGCATGACCGGGCAGCCCTACCAACTGCCACTGCAGCCGCCCGCCACGCGGTGGCTTGTGTGTGCGGACGGCATGCCCCGGGCTGGGTAGGCAGTTCCGTCCATGCCGACTTCATCACCCGCGCTTCTCGCGCGGGATCGATGACAGACGCTGATCAGCAATGATCGAAACGGACGCAACCCATCACATCGCTGACCACTTTGAGCCAAGTAGGCATCTCTGTCCCTTCCGTATCAGATACTGCTCTGACTCTCGGTAGTCGCACGCGTATGCCGTCCCGGGAGCGGGGTTGGGGACGATGTCGGGAGTGAGATGCAGCTGACGCATGCCGAAGTGATCAACTTTCGTGCCCTGGAGAGGGTGGACGTCCGGGTTGATCCGAAGGCCACCCTCATCGTCGGGCGCAACAACAGCGGCAAGACGTCGTTCGTCAATCTCTTCGAGAAGTTCTTCGGCGAGGAGGACACGAGGTTCGTCCTGGAGGACTTCTCCACCTGCCGTATCGCCGACATCGAGCAGGCGCGGCAGATCTTCGGCGAGGCGCAGGCACATGCCGGCCGTGGAGACTCCGAGACGAGCGAGGACCTACTGGCCAAGGCCTACGACCTCGTCCCAGCCATCCGGTTGGTCCTCACCATCGAGTACACGGAAGACGACGACCTCGCGCCGCTCACGGGTGTGATCCTCGACCTCGACGACTCCTGCTTCGAGGTCAAGATCGAGGCGGCACTTGAAGTTGCTCGCCCAAACGACTTCCTCAAGGACTTCTGGTCGGCCAGCCAGCGGGAGCAGTTCGATCGCATCAAGTGGCTGCGCAAGAACTTCTCGGACTACTTCGCCCCGGCCTATCGCGCGATCAGCCCCTTGGACGAGAACGTCCGCAAGGAGATCAAGCGCGGCGCCGCCGAGTCCATCCTGTCGGTCAAGTTCGTCTACGCGCAGACCAAGATGGATGACACGCCGAGCGACAAGGCCCGCACGTTGTCGAAGACGTTCGAGGCCTACTACAAGGTCAACAGCGGGAACGAGGACCGTCACCAGAGCATCGAGCAGATCGAGACCGCTCTGGCGTCCGCCTCACAGCAGCTCGACGACAACTACGCCACGCTGTTCGACCCGATCTTCGAGGACCTGCGCACCTTCGGGGTGGGCACCATCACACCGGTCCAGAAGCCCCGCATCGTCTCCCTCATCGAGGCCTCAGGCATCCTCCGCGGCAGTACACGCATCCAGTACCCGTCCGGGGACGCCGACTTCCATCTTCCCGAAGGACACAACGGGCTGGGCTACAGCAAGCTGATCTTTACGATCCTGCAGGTCATCAGCTTTCACCAGACCTACGAGCGCACCACACCCAAGCCAGCGCTGCAGGTGCTGTTCATCGAGGAGCCCGAAGCCCATCTGCACCCCCAGATGCAGGAGACGTTCATCAAGAACATCCAGGACTTCATCGACCGTAAGACGGGCTGGAAGGTGCAGGTGGTCATCACCACGCACTCCTCCCACATCGTCGCAAGCAGCGGCTTCCACACGGTGCGCTACTTCGACCGTTCCGAGCCGCAGCTCACGGTCAAGGATCTCTCGACCTTCGAGGCCAACGTGAAGGCCACTCCGCAGGGGGACGAGACCCTGCGCTTCCTGCGCCAGTACATGGTCTTGCACCGGTGTGACATGTTCTTCGCCGACAAGGTGATCCTGATCGAGGGCACCGCGGAACGGCTGATCCTTCCGGAAATGGTCCGGCGGTGCGCCAAGGGGCTTCTGCACCAGTACGTATCGGTCATCGAGGTCGGCGACGCCTACGCCGTCCGCTTCCGGCAACTACTCGCTTTCCTGAACGTCAAGACGCTCGTCATCACCGACATCGACTCCGTGTGCCCCAAACACCGCAAGGCCTGCCCACCCGGCCAGGGGAAGACAGTCACCTCGAACATGACGCTCAAGAACTGGCTGCCCGCAAAGTCCAGCATCGCCGAGCTGCTCGCCACCGACCCGGCCGACAAAGAGCAAGGACACGTCCGCGTCGCCTACCAGATCCCCGAGAAAGATTCGGGAGCCTGCGCGCGGAGCTTCGAGGACGCCTTCATCATCGCCAACGCAGAACCCCTTGCGCGTGACTTCCGCCAGCTCGCCCTCAAGGCGGCCTTCGTCAAGGAGGTCGGGGCCGACCCCACCGCCGACGACATCGAAGCCAAGGCCTACGACATCGCACAGCAACTCAGCGACCACAAGACGGACTTCGCCTTCGACGCCATGCTCCTGGAGGACTGGGCCGTTCCCCGCTACATCGCCGAAGGACTGCAGTGGCTCGCCTAGACACCCTCGAAGCCGTCACCACCGAGCTGGAGGCCCGGCGCAGCTTCCTCGTCGAAGCAGGGGCCGGCGCCGGCAAGACGACCACCCTGGTACGCGCCCTGCAGCACCTCCTGACCCACCACCGCGCAGACCTGGAGGCACACGGCCGGCGGATCGCCTGCATCACCTACACCAACGTCGCCAAGAAAAAGATCGTCGAACGCATCGCCGCAGACCCGCTCGTCGACGTCGACACCATCCACGAATTCCTGTGGAGTGTCATCCAGCCGTACCAGCTTGAGCTCTGGCAGCAGATCCTCGACTACAACAAGGACCTGTCCAAACCGGAAGACCTGGATGATGTCACCGATCCTCCCGTCATCGAATATTCCGACCGCGGGCGCAGGCTGCACGAGGGGCGCATCTCCCACGACGACGTCATCGCGCTGTCGCTCCGTCTCGTCACGGCCCACCCCAAGCTCATACGCATCATCACCAGCAAGTACCCGGTCATCTTTGTCGACGAGTACCAGGACACTTCGCCCAAGACGATCCAGCTGCTGCTGGACCACCTGGCGGGCGCAGGCCGCGAGAAATGCGTGGTCGGCCTCTTCGGCGACTCCATGCAGAAGATCTACGAGTCGGGCGTCGGAGCGGTAAACCGGCCCGGCCTTCTCACCGAGATCACCAAACACGAGAACTACCGGTGCTCGCCTCCGGTCGTCGAGGTGCTCAACCGGATGCGTCCCGAGCTCACCCAGGACGCCATCGGCAAGCAGCAAACCGGCGAGGTCCACTTGTTCCTCAACAGCAGCATCCCGGCCGGCCCTGAGCGACTCACCGCCGCCGAAGCAATACTCGCCCGGAACGGCTGGACACGGGAGAACAGCAAATACCTGCTGCTCACCCACCGAGGGATAGCCGGCACCCTGGAGTACGCCAACCTCCTGGAGCAGTACCGAAAGCTGGGCCGCTACGGTCCCGACGACCTCATGGCACGCAACGAGCCGTACATCCAGTACCTCACCCGCGTCGAGGCCATCAGTACCGCGTTCCGCAACAGCGACTTCGCCGGGCTGACCGACCTACTGGACGAGGGACGGACACGGATCACCCGTCACGCCCACAAACGCGCCATCAGTGACGCGATCCGTGCACTCGACGCCGTACGCACGACCGGAACCATCGGCGACGTGCTCGACCGGATGGCCGACGGCCATCTCCTAGCCCTGCCGGGAAAACTCAAGGACCTCGAACGCCGCAGAACCGCAACGGACCTGGACGAGCGCGACCAGCGGCGAGCGGACTTCTCGAACAACCTCCGCGGCGTGTCCTACCGGGAAGTCATCAGCGTCACGTACTTCATCGACGAACTCACCCCGTTCTCGACCCAGCACGGTGTCAAAGGCGACGAATTCGAGAACGTCTTGGTGGTGGTCGACGACCGCGTGTGGAACAGGTACAGCATCGGCAAAATGCTTGCCGGCACCGACAAACCCGACCGGACAGAACGGTCACGCAACCTGTTCTACGTGTGCTGTTCTCGAGCCCAGCGCGGCCTGGCTGTCGTGTTCGTCGACGATCTCCCAGACGGGGCGGAATCCACACTCCACAAGTGGTTCGTTTCAGGAACCATCCATCCATAAGAGAATGGTCCGGAGCCTCCATCAGCTCGGAGCGGTCCACGTGGACACGTAGCCTGGGACCTAGTTCTGGGCGCATCAGGCAGGAGTCAGGGCACGGGTACCGCCACTGGCGGCTGCGGTCCGACGTACCGCGCTGCCGGACGGATGATCTTCGAGTCGGCTGCCTGTTCGAGGATGTTCGCTCCCCAGCCGACCACGCGCGCTGCCGCGAACGTCGGGGTGAACATCTCGCGGGGCAGGCCGCACAGTTCCATGACCACGCCCGCGTAGAACTCGACGTTGGTGTGGAGTTCGCGGCCGGGCTTGAGTTCCGCCAGGATCGCCTCGACGCGCTGTTCGACCTCGGTCGCGAAGTCGACCAGTGGGCCGCCGAACTGTTCCGCGATGCCACGCAGCATGCGGGAACGGGGATCCTCGGTGCGGTAGACGGGGTGGCCGAAGCCCATGATGCGATCCCCGGCAAGGACATGTTGCCGGATCCACGGATCGATACGGTCCCGGCTGCCGATCGCATCCAGCGTGTCCAGCGCACGGCTCGGAGCGCCGCCGTGGAGGGGACCGGAGAGCGCCCCCACCGCGCCGGCCAGGGCGGCCGCCACGTCCGCCCCGGTCGATGCGATCACTCTCGCCGTGAACGTTGATGCGTTGAATCCATGGTCAATGGTCGAGATCAAGTACTGCTCGATCGCCCTCGCCCGGTCCGCGTCCGGTTCCGAACCCGTCAGCATGTAGAGGTAGTTCGCGGCGTACGGCAGATCCGTCCGCGGCTCCACCGGTTCGAGGCCCTGCCCGAGCCGGTACAGCGCCGTCAGCAGCGTGGGTACGGCCGCCGCGGCAGCGACCGTGTCCGCGCGTCGTTGGTCGGCGTCGATGTCGTACGCCGGCCGGAACCCCTTCGAGGCCCCGAGGAGGGACAGGGCGGTCCGTAGACCGGCAAGCGGGCCGGAGGCGCCGCTCGCCGCGGCGAGGGCGGGCAGTACGGCGCGCACGTCCTCGGGAAGAGGGCGAAGTTGTGCTGTCTGCGCCGCGAACACGGACAGTTGCGCAGCCTCCGGCAGTTCGCCGTGGACCATCAGGTACCAGACGTCCTCGAAGCCGCGGGTCCGCGCAAGGTCGACGGCCGAGTATTGGCGATAGTGATAAAAGCCTTCCAGTCCTCTGACGTCGCCAAGTGCGGTGTCGGTGACGATGACGCCCGCGAGGCCTCGCGGGACATCGATCGAGGTGGACGCGGCTGGGTTGGTAGGCATGTTCCCTCCTTGGACTTGATTCGACTGTCCATGATTGACGCTATGCACGTCAATATTGATTGAATCAATATCAAGTGGGATGCGGGGACACCCGCAAGGAGGCGAGGGTGTGCTCCCCCGTGCAATGGACTGGCTCGACACCGGGACGCAGCCGTAGCGCCCGAGCCGGGGGCAGGCCTCCATCAGCGTCGGCAGTCGGCTCCTTCGGTCACGGCGTGGGGCAGGTGCCAACGAGGTTCTTGCGCCAGTCGGTTGGGACCTTCCCCGGCTGATCCGCAGGCTCTTCGTGTTGCGTGAGTCATTGGCCTGCCGCTCGAAGATGGCCAGGCCCGCCTCGGCAGGCGCTGGCCGTTACCTGCGTGCGGCCCGATGTTGCTACTGCGGGGCGGATTCGGTAGAGCGACCGTCTGCCAGGTGATTGATGAGCTCACCGGGTGCGACACCGAGGGCTGCAGCAATGTCGACGAGAGTCAAAGCACTGGGATTGCGCTGCCCGTGCTCAATGTAGATGAGGCCGCGAAAGCTCAGCCCGCTGCGTTCTGCGAGCTCCTCCAGGCTGTAGTCACGTTCCTCTCTGAGGCGGCGGATCTGCATACCGAGGGACAGGAGTCGCGGGTCGGGTGATGGTTCACGATCTGGCACACAGCGACATCACCGGCATGTCACACCAGACACCATGAACAGCTGTGCATAATCGATCCTCGCTCGGGAAATGCTGATGGCGTACAGCCCTCAGGCAACAACCCGTGGCCTGCAGGCATCAGAGTCAAATCATCGCCGTGGGCGAATCGGCCCAGCCGAGTAGCCTTTTCCAGCGAGAGACATGATGAGACCAGCGCTGCCGTTTGATCGTTGGCATAAGTCCTACCCGAAACCGCATCGCGGTGACACTCCCTGCAGATGCGGCACCAGGAATCGACCTCTCTACCCTTCGGCCGACCACGGGCGAGGGCTGCGGTGGCAAGCGCGCTACCTCGATCACGCTGGGCAGGAATGTCGCGTTTCGTTCGGGGAATGGCATGAAGCGCAGACCCACTTGAACGAGGTGCGACTGCGCGGCGACGAAGAACGCATAGGGAGTCCGGCATACGCCGGCCGTGAGGTGTCCTTCTATGCGGCGCAGATGATCAAGAGGAAGAAGGCGAGGAGGAAGAGGCGGAACACGGTAAGCGCCTACGAGGGACATCTCCGCAACCACATCCTGCCGTTTGTCGGCAGCCGACCTGCCGTATCTCTGCGCCGCTCTGACTCCACGGCATTCGTGGACCATCTGCTGGCTACGCCGAGCCTTCGGTCGCCGCGCTCGGTGATCCAGGTGTTCAAGACGTGGCGCATCTTCATGCACTACCTGCTGGACGAGGATGTTCCGCTCCCCATCAACATCGTGTCCCGCATCGAACTACCCGAGGTTGACAGGCGCATCGAGTTCGCCCTCAGTCCCGAGCAGGTTGCCGCAGCAGCTGTGGCCATGCGGCAGGTAGAACCGCGTTTCGAAGTCGTCGTGTGGCTGGGGGCCTGTGGCGGGCTGCGCCGTGGGGAAGCTCTCGGCTTGAAATGGGATCACGTCGATTGGGCGCGGAATCTCCTGTGCATCAAAGAGCAACAGCAGCATGGGCGGGCTGCGCCGCTCAAGACGAAGTCGAGCAAAGCAACACTGCCGGTCGACCCTTTCCTCACCGGTCAACTGGCAAGACACATGGAGAAGTTTAGCCCACTTGGGTCTGGCCTGAGTTCTTCTGGTCTCACCGTCCGAAGGTTGGATAGCCTCGGCCTCGTCGTGATGAATGTTCATGGCCGGCCCGTACAGGCGAACGACTTCTATCGCAAATGGCATCAGGCCCTAGATAGAGCAGGGCTTCCCCCGGGAACTCGATTCCATTACCTCAAGCGTTTCTACACGTCCACGCTGGGGATGTCAGGAGTGCACGATCCCAAGACGGTCCAAGTTCTCTCCCGGCATGCCAGGTTTTCCGAGACCTGGGACGCCTATGCACAACCTCCACTGGCTGCCGAGGCGTTGAGGGTCAACGTCTTCAGCCGCGTATTCTCGACCGTGCGTTGACACGACTGCTGAGTTTGCAGAGCCGCACGAGGCCGGCGGCAACGACGGGCCTAGATGGATGGCCGTCTCCCCGGCCGCCGCGAGGCGACCGGGTGACAAACCCGGCGTACAGCCCGACTCGTCTGCCGCTCCTTATCTCCGCAGGTCAGAGGAAATGTTTACCGACTAAACGAACTCTCGGGGTCGAATCCGGGGCGAATCCGAGCCGTAGGTATCGTCGTTTCCGTCCGCTGCCAATGCGTCATATCCGGGCATTTCAGGTGTCAAATGTGGTCCAGTGTGATCCTGGAGGAGGCATCTCGGATACTGACGCACTCGGAAGTACATGTACGAGGTGTCTCCTTGCCGGTCTGCTCTGGCTGAACCTGAGCGCCGATGGGGCGACCTCCAGCGAGCCGTGCCCGGGGCCGGGACGGGTGACACTGCTCGCGGCCTGTCGAGACAGCTGCCGATGGCGCCCTCCCGGTTGTCGCGGGACGGACCGGACTGAACCCCGTGTGGCGGTGAAGGCGTGACTTCACCCTAGGCCGACGACCATCCACCCCCGCCCCGGTGCCTTCAGACCTGCCTGATGGCGGGCGCGTCCCGTGCGCCGGGCGTCGAGCCAGACTGGGTGCGAGACTGGTCACGAGCGACGGAGGTCGGTTGTCATGGGCTTCTATGCCAAGCAGGTCGTCCCGCGGATCATCAACGTCGTCTGCGGAATGAAGGAGGCCGAGCGTCTTCGGCGCCGGGTCTGCGAGGGCCTGGAGGGCGATGTCCTGGAGATCGGGTTCGGCTCGGGGCTGAACGTTCCGTTCTATCCGGAAGCCGTCACGCGGGTGGACGCGGTGGAGCCCTCCGAGGTCGGATGGAAACTTGCAGGCAAGCGCCTCGCGGCGACACCGGTCCGCGTGGAGCGCACCGCCCTGGACGGCCAGGTACTGCCCTTCCGCGACCACAGTTTCGACACCGCCCTGTCTACCTGGACGCTGTGCACCATCCCGGACGCCGATGCCGCTCTGCATGAAGTGCGGCGTGTCCTCAAGCCGGGCGGGACGCTGCACTTCATCGAACACGGACTCGCCCCGGCCGCAGACGAGAACGTGCGCCGCTGGCAGCAGCGACTCGACCCCATGGAACAGCGGCTCTTCGGCGGATGCCACCTGACCCGGCCGATCGTCGACATGCTGACCACAGCGGGTTTCGTCATCACCGACCTGGACGTCTTCTACGAGAAGGGCGCACCGAAGTCGATGGGTGCCGACTCCCTCGGCGTCGCCGTGTCTCCTGGCTGACCGCTCGACGCATACCAGGTCGATGCGGCCATCCGGCGCGACCAGGATTGGAAGTGTTCGATGTCAGCCGACTCTGGACCCGCCGAAGTGGCTATCGGTGGCGCGAGGATCTCGTCGGGCGCCTCGTCCAGCAGGAGATGCTCCGAGCCGTCCAGGACATGCAACCGGGTGCCCAGGTGCCGCTGGGCGGCCGGCCCCACCCGCTGCGGTGGTAGGAAGACGTAGCGGCCGGTGGCCACCAGACTGGGCACGCCCGGCGCTCGGTCAACAGCGCCGGAGGCAGCGGGGATAGGGGCGAGGCTGCTGGGGCAGCAGCGGGCGACCAGGGCCATCCACTCCGCCAGCTCATCCGGCACGCGACCACCCGCAGCCACCATGGGCCGCAGCATCCGGGCCGCCCGTGGCACGGTCGGCCGGGCCAGCCACGGCACCGTCGCGACCCTCATGGCCGACGGGACGAGCAGCCGCACCAGCCCGGCGCTGGAGAACACGACCCGCCAGCCGATCCGCGGGGAGGCGGAGGCGAGCACGATGGCTCCGCCGAGTGAGTGCCCGACGACCAGGGCTTTGCCCGGAACCGTCTGCTCCCGTGCCTCGGTGAGCCGCTGGCCGTACCACACCGACCGCCTGCGGCGCGGCTGGATGTCCGTGCTCAGCCCGGGTTGCCCGGGCTGAGCGAGCACCACCGTCGGCCACCGAAATGTTCCGGTCAGACGCGGCGGCGGGTGAAGCGCTGGTTGGGGTTGCCGCTGTAGGTGTACTGGGCGATGCGGGCGCCGTCGGCGGTGGAGTACTCCCAGACATCCATCGCCAGGCCGGACTCCCGGTTGACGAGGCTGATCACACCACTACCGTGATCGACCACGCGCCACTGCTGGCTGGTGGCGCCGGTGTCGCCCTGCTGGACGATATCCGTGCCGGTCGCGGTGCCCGTGGGCTGGAGGAACAGGCCACTGTGCTGTGCCTTGACGCGGACGTGGCCGTCGGCGGCGTCGACGAACTCGAATTGCTGGTTGGGGCGACTGTTGGTGGTCCGCTGGACGAGTTGTGCGCCGGCGGCGGTGGAGGCACCGTTGATCTCGGCGGCCTTGCCGCTGTGCTGGGCCAGCAGGGTGTAGAGGCCCGGACCACCGGGGGAGTCGCCCAGCTGGGCGTCCCACCTGGTGTTGGCCCCGGACGCGTCAGCCGGGAGGCGGTCCCGTGCGGCGGTGTCGCCGTACATGGTCCAGCGGGCCCAGTCGACGACGGTCCTGGGGAAGCGCTGGTCGCTCCAGAAGCTGGTGTGGCTGCCGCCGACGAAGGTGAGGAACGCCTTGGGCCAGGTGATCTCCGCGTACGCCTGCCGGGCCGAGGAGTACGACGTGGTCGAGTCCCGGTCGCCGTGGACGAACAGGACCTTGGCCGAGACCGAACCGGACGGGTTGCCCATGTCCACGCAGGACTGGGGGTTGGCGGACTTGATCCGGCTGTCGGGCCAGGAGGTCAGCAGACCGTGGGTGACCATGCCGCCCAGGGAGTGGCCCGAGACGCCGACGCCGATGCCGGTGTTGATGTGCCCGCCCAGGGGTCCGCTCGCGTTGAGCGCGAGGGTGTTGGTGAGGATCTGCGAGACGTCCTTGGACGTGTTGCCGTTGTTGACGTCGTCGAAGTTGTGGTTGAAGTGCGGGGCGGGGACGATGAAGCCCGCCGAGGCCAGGGCCCGGATGATGAACAGGGAGTTCTGCGGGCTGCTCCCGTAGCCGTGGGTGAAGTTGTAGACGGGGAAGAGCCCGGCGGCGACCGGGGCGTCCGTCACCGGACTGCCGCCGGCGGTGCCGGTGGCCGGGTAGTAGACGTACGTGGTGCACGGGCGGCTGCCACGGGTCCAGTTGTACCGGCGCACGCCGACCGCGAACGGCGTGGTCGGCGCGGTGTCCAGTGGCGCGGCGGCGGCTGGTGCCTGTCCTGCCCCGAGCAGGGACAGGCCCACGCCCGTCGCTCCGGCCGCGGTCATGCTGAGGAATGTCCGTCGTCGCAGGGTCATGGTGACTCCTTGGGTGCGGGGATGGGTGGGGGGTTTGGCGTTCGGTTGGTCCCGTTGCCGGGTGCGTCCCGTCGGCACAGAGGCCGACAGGTCGACGGGGCGCACGGCGCAACAGGGGGTGTGGGTGCTCCGGCCAGCCGCGAGGGGCGGCAGGACCGGCGTGTGGTTGGTCGGGTGCACCGGATGTCGGGGTGAGTGTGGCCGTCCCGTCGCCCAGGGCCTGGTTCTCCCAGGCGCTTCGGCAGCTGTTGCTGTCGGCCACCGAGTGAGCGGAGCACTGCTGTGAAGCGGTGATGATGTCGCCGGTGCCGTCGTGGTCTCGGCGGTGTGGCCTCGGTGAAGCAGGTTATGAGGTGGTCATGTCGTATTCGCCGTGGCTGGGCATGACGTCGATGACCGCCGTGACCGGGCCTGTGCGGGTCGTCCCGGTGACTGTCACCTCACCCGGCCTGTCGGTCGCGCCAGGTGGCAACGGCTGCCAGCGGACGGGGACAGCGGTGATCTTGTTGTTGGCGGTGGTGAGCACGCGGATGGAGGAGGGCAGCTTCGGGACGGCCCTCACCATCGTGCTGGTGTAGACGGTGTGCTGGAGGATGTGCTTGGCGCGGCTGGCGTTGAAGACGTTGATGGACGCGTGCGGCTCCCACGTGTTCGCCAGTCCGGGCACGGCCCGGAACATGGGCTGGTAGCCGGCCGGTTCCCACACCAGCGCTCCCGAACCTCGGTTGTCGACCACGTCGTTGGCGGCCTGGAACACCCTCCGGATCGCGTCCGCCTGCCCCTGAATGGTTCGTGGGTACGGCGAGTTGGGCAACGGCGAGCCATCGCCGCCCGAGGCGGGGTAGGCGGTTTCGGCGATGTCGATGTCGTAGCCGGGGTGCGTGGTGGCCATGGTGTTGAGGTTGAGATCCAGTGTCTCGGGCGTACCGTGCCATTCCGGGTAGTACGAGATGGCCAGCACATCGGGGTTCTGCCCCTTTGCCTTCACCCGGGTGAGGAACTGGTGCCAGAACTCCATGGTTTTGGCGAGCTTGTCCTTGTCGACGATCACGTGTATCTCGACCTTGGATGTCGGTGACGCGTCGCGGACGGCCTTGATCCCGGCCGCGGCCAGGGTGGTGAACCGGTCCCACGACTGGTCGTAGAGCCGTTGCTCCGCCGGGTCGGTTGACCGCCAGTACTTCCACAGCAGGCCACCGCCGGGCTTGGACTGGTAGATATCGGCCTGGTCGACGAAGTACGGCGGATTCGTTGTGCCGATCTGGGCCGCCTCGCTGCCGTACATGAACCCGTTGATGATCTCGTTGCCGACGGCCACCTTCTCCGGCGTGGTGCCCTGTCGGATCAACCGCTTCAGATAGTCGGCGGTGAAGCCGTACACGGCCTTGGAGAGGTCCGCGAACTCCAGCTCGGCCCAGGCGCGTGGCTTTGGTTGCTTGCTCGGGTCCGCCCATGAGTCCGCGTAGTGGAAGTCGATCCCCAGGCCCATGCCCCGCTGCTTGATCAACTTGGCTGAGGCCAGCGAGCGCTCCGGCCCCTGGCGCGGTATCGGCGTCGGTTGACCGGTGCTCTCGCTGCGCGGCTCGTTGAATATCCGCAGCCGGCTGTACTCGATGCCACGGTCCTTGGCCACGTCGAGCAGGTGTGGCCCGGCGCCGCGGTCTTCGGCCTGGGGGGCGACCCAGTACTGCTGGTCCTGGACGTCGTCCATCCAGGACAGATCGGCGCCCAGGGTGAGGTCGTCGCGCAGGTAGTTGAAGACCTGGAGCTCGCTGACACCTGTCCGGGCCCGGCCCGGCCCCCCTGCGAACGTCAGCCGGACGAAGCGCGTTCCCGGCCGGGTGAACAGGTGCACTTCCCCTCGCGACACGGCCCGGTTGTGGGATCTGTCGGCGATGGGCTTCCACCGGCGGCCGTCGGATGAAGCCTCGACGACGTACCGGTGGGCCACGCCACGGTCCGGGAAGAGCACCTTGACCTTACGCAGGTTGTCGTAGGTTCCACCGAGGTCGACGGTGAGCCACTGACGGGCGCCGGCACGATCCGGGCGCCAGGACGTCGCAGGGTCGCCGTCGAAGGCCAGACGGGCGCTGGACGAGCCGGAGGCGGCCGTCGCCGAGGCCCAGGGCTTGGCAGCGATATTGCTCTCGATCGGCTTGATGTCCGCGGTTCCGAAGGTCGCGTGGGCCGACTCGGGCACCATGAGTAGATTTGCGGACACCATGGTGACCAACGTCGCCGTGACCGCGATGGCGCGGACCAGACGCTTGCTGCTCATGTCCTTCTCCTGACGATGTCACGTACGGGCGGCACGGGCTGTTCCCTACGCTCTGCCGGTCGCAGAGACCGGCAGAGCACGGGATGTCAGTCAGCCGACATCGAGGCAGTCGACGTTGGGCAGTCCGGCGGCCGTGGTCGGATCCAGCCGGATGGAGTTGCTGCCGGCGTTCAACGGGACCGTCACGGTCTTGGTCGTCCACGTCGTCCACGCACCGGTGGACTCGAACGAAAGCGCCCCTGCCATGGCTCCGTTGACGACGAAGTTCGCCGACCTCGCACCGGTGGTGGCGCCATTGGCGAACCGGATCCCCAGCGTCGCCGTACGGGCGGTCTCGGAGTTCACGGTGAACTCCGCGAAGGCCCCCACAGCGGGGTCGCCGTTGCAGAACCCGCTGCCGGAATAGCCGGCTTGATTGGAGTCGATCGTGCCCCGGCACTGAGCCGGAGCGGTCTCTGCCTCGTAACGCCCCGGAGGTGCTGGTGTGCCGGCAGAGGTCTTGACGAGTGAGAGCTGGTCGACGATGAAGCCGCCCGAACCCGATGCCCGCACGGTGACGGTGGCGGCCCCGCCGGGTAGCTCGATGCCGGTGAGCTCGCGCTTCGCCCAGCCGCTCGACGACGGGATGCCGAGGGTGCGTTGGCTGCCGTTGGCGCCGGTGATCACGACCTGCCCGGCACTACCCCGAGCGTGCAGGGACAGGGTGTAGGTGCCTGCGGGCACCGACTCGATCCGCTGCTCGACGCCGCCGCTGTTGCTCATCTGGAGGGCGAAGCGAGACCCGTTCACACCACCGTTGACGTTGGTCACCGAACCGCCGAGGTTCCGCCATCCCCGCACGCTGGAGACGATGACGCGGTCGGCCTGGATGTCGGGGTTGAGGATGTAGTTGTTCGCCGGCCCGACGCGCCACTCCCCTGTCGTGGCGTTGAACTGCCACTGGCTCACCGAGTGGAACTGCGGCCGTGCGCCGGTCTTGGTGATCGGCACCCATTGGTTGTACCCGATGCCGTTCCAGGCGAAGTCCGCCCAGCGGTCGCCGGCGTAGAGCACCGTGTTCTGCTTGGTGCCCTTGACCGTCACGAAGAACCCGGTCTGGGTCACGTGGCTGTAGTCCATCTCAGTGCCGGCAAGGACGTACTCGCTGCTGTACGAGCCCTGGACGTTGCTGCTGGTCGACTCATTGACGTAGTTGACAGAGGTGTTCCAGCCATGCAGGTCCGACGCCGCGTGGTAGTACCTGCCGTCGAGCTTGAACATCGCGTTGCCCTCGCGACCGGCACCGCTGCGGATCTGCACGGCCGGCTCGATCCGCAGCGAGTCGGACTCCCGGAACTTGGCCACGAAGCCGCGCGACCGTCCTTCGCGGTTGGAGAAGATCAGGTAGTCCTTGCCATCCTCGTCGGTGAAGACGGTCTGGTCCCCGGTGCCGGTCGTCGGCGAGTTGGTGATCTGGGTCTGGAAGTAGCCGTAGTCGAAGGTGTCGGTGGGTGAGTCGCCCTGCAGCAGCAGGACACCGTGCCCGCCTCCGACGTAGGCCTGGGTCGCGAGCACGTACTTTCCGGTGTTCTCGTTGTACGAGACCCCGAGCCGCCCGACCCATCCCGCCTGACCGAGGGTGGCCCCATTGTTGATCTTGGTCGAGCGCGTCGCGACGTTGTTCTCGAACTTCCAGTTCACCAGGTCCTTCGAGGAGTACACGGGGACCGAGACGAAGCTGACGTTGCCGTCGTACTTCTTCGTCGGATTGGCCCGGTAGAGCTCGGCGCCGGTGTAGTGCACGCCGTACCAGTAGTAGGTGTCGCCGAACTTGAAGACCCCGCCGCCCTGCGAATAGATGGGGTTGCCGCTGGTGTCGTTCCAGAAGGTGTTGTTCGTGATGGTCTGGAACGTGCCCTCGTCGGAGGCCTGCAGATCGGCGGCGGCGGTCATCAGTGCCGTCTTCGCGTCGGCGACATCCGACGTGGTGGCCGAGGAGTCGTCGGCGACCTCGGCCGCGGCGGTCAACGCCTTGGCGAAGGGCTTCCAGGAGTCAGCCGTGTATTTCGTCGGAGTGCGCGTCTGGTAGTCGGACACCAGGTACTCGAGGCCGCGATCCACCACCGGTCCAGCCGCCGCCCCGTGGCCCTGGAGGTCCGTCGCCTGTCTCTGCGTTGCGGGTGTCTCCGCCGCGGCGGTGCTCGCCGACAGCGGCGCCGCCAACGCCACGGACAACAGGGTGGCGGCGGCTAACTTCCAGTATTGGGAGACGACACGCGGTCTTTGCCTCAAGAGGATCACCTTCCGTCATTCTCAAAGGCGCCGAGATCCGGCGCGCTTCCGTCAAAGGGCAGTCCCACGTCGGTGCCCTTGTCGATCAGGGCACTGTTCGCCGCGAGACGCAGGTGGGGCAGCACGGGCAGACTCCCGTCGGTCTGGCGGGGCGCGTCCCAACCGGACGTCGACACACTCCGGAACTGGGAGTCCGACAGGGGGACGCCGAGGTTCCAGGAGTTGTACGCGGCGCTCGTGCCGCTCATGTTCGACGTCGCCGTTCCGCTGTAGGCGAGGTTGTTGCGCAGGTTGCCCCGGCCGACGGCGGCGCCGCGCGAGTCGATTCCCAGCATGTTGAAGTTGGGGCGGTTTCCGTAGCCGGTGTTGTTGAAGAAGTCGTTGGCCACCGGGTGGTGGTTGGCGTAGAAACCGGCCGCCCTGTTGAGGAACGCCACCGAGGAGCGAACGGTGTGCTTGGGCGCGTTGGCCTCGTAGTCGCCCCCGTAGCCGCCCGACTTGAAGCCGGCTCCGTTGCCGGAGGGCGTCGTCGTCCCCGGCACGTACCCGTTGCGCCAGGCCCACGAGTTCTCGATGATGACGGGCGAGTAGGCGGAGATGAGGTCGAACCCGTCATCGGCGTTCCACCACGATCGGCAACCCCGGAACACGTTCGCGGAACGGCCCGCCGGCGTGTAGTGCGAACCGAACCCGTCGGCGTTCTCGCCGGGCCCGTCGTTGCTGCGCAGGTCGTAGTTGTCGTGCGCGTCCGAGTTGAGGACGAGGTTGCCGCCCCCGCCGCTGATGAACAGGCCGGTGCCCATGTGGTGGTGGGTGTTGATCTGCTCGAAGACGTCGTTGCTGCCGGAAACCCAGATCCCCCAGGACTCGGCGTTGCGGTTGTTGTTCTGGGGAACGCCCTTGACCTCCAGTCCTTTGAGGTGGATCCAGCTGCCGGTGACGTCGAAGCCCTTGATGCGGCAGTTGTCCGTCATCCGCGAGAAGTCGAAGACCGGTTTCTCGCCCGGCTGGGCCCAGTACCGGATCGGGTTGCCCGAGCTGCCGCTCTTGTTCAGGGTGATCGCGTCGACCTTGGCGGTCTGGCTCGAACAGGCGCTGTTCGCGCGGGTGTAGGCGTAGGTGCCGCCCCGGAAGTAGACCGTGTCGCCCGCCGTGGCGACGGCCTGTGCACGGGCGATCGAGGCCCACGGAGCGGCCTGCGTACCTGCCGCGCCGTCGTTCCCGTTCGGGGCGACGTAGTAGGTGTTTCCGGCCGCCGCGGCGCTCGCGGGCGCCGAGCCGGGGGTCATGGCGACGGAACTCGCCGTGACCAGGGAGAGCAGAAGGGCAGGGGTGCCGAACTTCGCGGTTCTCACAGCGTCATCTCCCGAGTCAGGTGATTTCCCGTGCGGCAGCAGGACTCGTGCCTGCCAGAAGAACTCAGCGCAGGTGCGAAAGCTGCTTGGCGAAGAGTGGGACCACGCGCGTGCTTCTTCAGAACTTCATGGCGCCGGCGGCCAGGTTGGCGATGAAGTGGCGCGAGCCGATCAGGAAGACCCCGATCAGCGGTATCACCGACATGAGCGCTCCGGCGTCTACACCATCGACTTGTCGTTGGTGTAGACGCCGTTCAGCTGCTGCACGGCCACCTGCAGTGTCACCTTGCCCGTGTCGGTCATCACGATCAGTGGACACAGGTTGTGCGGGTGGGCGTGCCGAGGAGGGGGCCGCTTCGCCGGTCGTACCCTCCGCCTCCGCCTACGTCGCACGCCGCGGCCCGATCGGAGCCGAGCCGCTTCCGCACACCACCGTCGGGTAGGGACGACTGCGTCTCCGGTCTGCGGCACCGCCGTCATTGAGGCCAGCCGTGAACCGACCGGCCTCGGTTCGCGCCCACCGCCGCGTGCTACTTGAGATACGCGGCGAGCGGGAGGTTCTGGCGGCGCACGTCTCCGGCGACGAGCCCTGCGACGCGCTGGGCGCCGTAGGTGTCGAAGTGGGTGTGGTCGTTGCAGAAGAAGGTGCCCAGGGGACCGCTGCCTGAGTAGTCGCCGTTGTTCGGGCAGAAGTGCAGACTGTTGTAGAGAGAGACACTGAGCGTCTGCAGGTCGATGACGGGCGCCCTGGTGGCGGTGCCGGCGGCGAAGGTCTCGCCCACGAAGCCGCGGTTCTTGGTCGCTGTGCTGCCGGAGCAGGTGATGGCGGCCACCGGGGTGAGCAGCACCGGGTGTGCGCCCCGGGCCAGGGCGGCCTGCGCCATCATGGTCATCAGTTGTCGGTACCGGGCCGTGCCGACGTGCCGGGGGCAGGTCGAGGAGGAGTCGTTGATGCCGAACTGGATGAACAGGTAGTCACCGGCCTTCATTCCGGTGGTCGAGTTCAGCATCGCCTGCCACCGGGAGGAGTACGTGGTGGACGTGAGGCGGCACTCGCCGTCCGAGCCCTTGGTGCCGCTCACGTTTCCCTCGTACAGCCAGGTCTGGATGCTGCGGCCTCCGACGGCCTGGTTCTTGACGGTTACGTCGCTGTTGAACAGGGCGTCGAACTGGCTACCCCAGCCGACCGGGCACCGGCCGGAGCTCGGGTTGGCCATGGTGGAGTCGCCGGCCAGCCACACGGTGACCGGCGCGGCGGCCGCCTGTGCGACCGGGGCCTGGGCGCGGGAGGCGCTGGTGCAGTTCGTGGCGACGGGGTCCGCCGCGGATGCGGCGCTGACACCGACGCTCGACAAGGCGATCATCAGCGCGGTCGTGATGAGAATCCGTAAGTTCCTCAACGGGTCCCTCCTTGGGACTGGCGCCGGGCGTTCGGTCAGCGCAGGTACGCGGCCAGGGGCAGGCGCTGCTCGCGGATGCTCTGGAGCACCAACCCGCCCATCTGGCTCGCCCCGTACTGCGAGAAGTGGGTGTTGTCCGTGACACCGTCGACGGAGGAGCGCAGGAAGAGCTGCGCGGAGGCAGACGGGCCGAGGGACTCGACGAGCGCCTTGCTCTTGGCGGTCAGATCGATCACCGGAACCCTCTGGGCCGTCCCGACCGAGCGCATCTCGGCGGGCAGGTTCACGCCGACGCCGTTGACGTGCAGGGCCGTTGACGTGAGCCGGTTGCCGTCGAACAGCCGGCGGACCGGCGGCGTCACCAGGACTGGGACACCGCCCTTCGCACGGACCTGCGTGATCATGGAGGTGAGATTGCTCCGGAAGGCCGACGCGCTGGTCTGCTTGTCGTTGTGCCCGAACTGGATGAACACCGCGTCGTTTGCCTTGACCTTCGACAACAGTGCCGGGAAGAGCGCCGAGTTCCTCAGAAAGCTGCCCGAACTCTCCCCCGAGTCGCCGTAGTTGGCGACGGACGCTCCGGGACCCACCGCCGGCGTGATCATCTGGCCCCAGCCCGTGTACGGGGCCACGGGCTGGTCGCACACGGTCGAGTCGCCGGCCAGGTAGGCGACCAGCGGCTGGGGCGCCGGTTTCACCGAGACGGCCGACACCTGTGGGTTGGTCCCCGAGAACCGGAGGTCCAGACCGGGGTTTCCGGCGCCGCCCTGGCCGGTCGGCTGCCCCTCCGGCTGCCGCACGTTGACCGTGAAGGAGTACGTGGCGGCGGCACCGGCCGGCGTCTTCGTCGCCGGAAGCATCAGGCGCCGGGCCTCCACCCACATGTCGGTCTCGGCGGCAGTGGTACCACCGACAGAGACCGTGACGTCATAGTTGCCGGGTGAGACCGCGTAGTGACACTTGATCGGCGCGGTGCCGGAACAACCGGCCGGCAGCGCCCGCGTGACGGCATCCGCATGCGCCGCACCGGTGCCGACCAGCGTCGCAAGGGTCAGCAGACCCACTGCTCCCAGCCTGGACCCGTGCCCTTCGAGACTCAATGTCATGCCCATTACAATCACCAATCCCAGTCCTTGATCGGAGAGTTGCCCGGGTTGAGGTCCACGGCCCGTCGCTCAGGCCTGGGTGAAGCCGTTCATGATGGCGGTGGGCCGCTTGCTGGAGGAGTCCCAGGCGCCCATGTTGTAGCCGGTAAACGGGGACATGCACTCCGGCTCCCAGTAGAAGACGCCCTGCCCGCCGTTGGCCTTGAGGGCCTTGATGTAGGCGACCAGCGAGGCCTGGGTGGAGGAGGCGCGGTCCACCCGACCGCCGAACTCGCTCTGCAGGAACGGTTTGCCGTAGGCGTCGGAGATCTTCTTCATGTTCGCCACGATCCCGGCCGCGAGGTCGGCGCTGCCGTAGGACGAGAACACCGACATGTCCCACTTGCCGCCGCTTGCCGCGAAGCGGCTGAAGAACGTCGTCATCACGTCGTACTTCTGCGGCTGGGCCAGGTGGATACACACGATCGAGTGCGGCGACACCGCCTTGACCTGTTCGTATGCGGCATTGAGCAGCCCCGTCATCTGCGCCCCGTTGGAGACGCTGCCGACCGGGCGACAGATCCCGCTGTTGATCTCGTTGCCGATCTGCACCCAGGTGGGCAGCACGTCGTTGTTCCTCATGACCGTCATGGTCTGGTTCACGTACGTGCCCATCGCGGTGCGCATCTGGCTGTAGCTCATGTTCCGCCAGGCCGCGGGCGGGTTCTGCACGCCTACGGAGTTCCAGGTGTCGCCGAACATGTAGTCGAGCATGATCGACATCCCGGCGGCCTTGACCCGCTTGGCGAAGGCGGCCACCTCGTTGATGCCGCAGTGCCCGTTGGCCGGGTCGTTGGACGGGTTGACGAAGGTGCGCAGGCGTACGGCGGTGATGCCGTACCCCTTGAGGATCGTCAGCAGGTCCTGGGTCTGCCCGCCGGCGTTCTTCCAGGAGTAGCCACGCGCCTCCATCTGAGGTGCCCAGCTGATGTCGACGCCCTTGACAAAGCTCGCCGCGGCCTCGGCAGGCGTGTCGAGTTCGGCGAACGCGACGGCGGTGGCGATCGCCCCGGCGGTCGCGGTGGTGGCCCTGAGCAGGGTTCGCCGGCTGAGGCGCCCGGCAACTGGTGTGGGGGGTTGCGGGGACATGGTCGGTCCTTTCCTTCCGTCGGCCGTGGGTGAGACGTCGCGGCCGGCGGAGAGCGGGTCAGCGAGAAAGGGACTCTCGGGGGCAAGGCGAGTGAGGGTGACAACTGACGCTCAAGCCCCAGGAGTTGGTGTAGCCGCGTGCGATCCGGCCGATGCTGCCTCCCTCGGTGCGGCGACATCTAAGGCAGGAGTGCTGACGAGTGGCACGTGTCGAAGAGGGCGGCCTTGACATGCCAGGGCCGCCCTCCAGATCGGACCTGTGAACGATCACAGAGCTGTTGCGACGGAAGTGCGCAATCGCACCACAACGAACCGGAGGTGCATCACGCAGCTTCTCGATCGGGCACGAAGCTGTCAACCGTTGCACACCGATCCATGGAAGAAGCAGTGCGATCCTGTGGGCGGGTGCTCGCCGTGCCTCGGCTGTGAGCTGTCTGAAACGGCGGGAGTCATACCAGTTCAAGTGCTCTTTCAGAAGGAAGGCAGCGGCGGGGACGAGGCTGCGCACGGGCATCTCGTCGGCTCGCGCTCGAACACGCTCGAACAGGGAAAGTCAACAGAATGCTTGACGGGCTATCAGTGAATTTCTACCCTCGCAGCGAATGGGAGCGTTCCCACGCTGTGGTCGGAGCGCTGTCTCCGCGATCTTCGCACCCCCCACACATCGGAGGTTATCGTGGCCGACCCGCACCGGCATCCGCGCACCGCATCGCCTCCATGGCGATACCAACGCCGGTCGAGCAAGCGGCTGTTCGGCGGCTTGACGGCCGCCACCGCGCTGGCCGTCTCCGCGCTCACCGGCCTGCCGCAGGCCGCGCACGCCGCGACCGCGCGGCAGGTGGAACGCCTCGACCGGGGACTGACCAGCGTCCACACCGGCAGCGGGAACCTGGTGTCGTGGCGGTGGCTGGCCACTGACCCGAACGACGTGGCCTTCAACGTCTACCGCGGCGGCACCAGACTCAACTCCTCGCCCCTGACCACCTCGACGAACTACCTGGACGCCGGCGCCGCGGACTCGGCCGACTACACGGTGCGCGCGGTGGTGAACGGCGTCGAGCAGGCGCCGTCCGAACACGCGCTCCAGTTCCGCACCGGGTACAAGGACGTGCCGATTTCCCCGCCGTCAGGGGGCACTTCACCGGGCAACTCGCCGTACACCTACGAGGCCAACGACGCCTCTGTCGGCGACCTCGACGGCGACGGTGCCATGGACATCGTTCTGAAGTGGCAGCCGACGAACGCCAAGGACAACTCCCAGTCCGGGTACACGGGCAACACGATCGTCGACGGCGTCAAGCTCGACGGCACTCGCCTGTGGCGGATCGACCTGGGCCGCAACATCCGTTCCGGCGCGCACTACACGCAGTTCCAGGTTTACGACTACGACGGCGACGGCAAGGCCGAGGTCGCCATGAAGACCGCCGACGGAACGAAGGACGGAACCGGCGCGGTCATAGGCAGTTCCTCGGCCGACCACCGCAACTCCTCGGGCTACGTGCTGTCCGGCCCCGAGTACCTGACGATGTTCAACGGGCAGACGGGCAAGGCGATGCAGTCCGTCGACTACGTCCCAGCCCGGGGCACGGTGTCGTCCTGGGGGGACTCCTACGGCAACCGCGTGGACCGGTTCCTGGCGGGCACGGCCTACCTGGACGGTTCCCGACCTTCGCTGATCATGGCTCGTGGCTACTACACCCGCGCGGTGATCGCGGCCTGGGACTGGCGGAACGGGAAGTTCACCCGCCGGTGGACCTTCGACTCCAACGCCAACAGCGGCTACGCCGGCCAGGGCAACCACCAGCTGTCGGTCGCGGACGTGGACGGGGACGGCAAGGACGAGGTCGTCTACGGCGCGATGGCCGTCGACGACAACGGCAACGGCCTGTGGACGACGCGGAACGGCCACGGGGACGCGATGCACGTGGGCGACCTCGACCCGTCCCGGCCGGGTCTGGAGGAGTTCAAGGTCGACGAGGACAGCTCCAAGCCGTCCTCCTGGATGGCGGACGCGAGGACCGGCCAGGTCCTCTGGTCCACCCCGGCCGGCGGCGACAACGGCCGGGGCGTGTCCGGTGACATCTGGTCCGGCAGCGCGGGCGCCGAGTCGTGGTCGTCGCTCGTCAGCGGCGTCCGCAACCCCAAGGGCGCGGTGGTCTCCAGTCGCAAGCCCGGGTCCACCAACTTCCTGGCGTGGTGGGACGGCGACACCACGCGCGAACTCCTCGACGGCACCCACATCGACAAGTACGGCACCTCCGGAGACACCCGCCTGCTCACCGGCTCCGGGGTCCACTCCAACAACGGCACCAAGTCGACGCCGTCCTTGTCCGGCGACATCCTCGGCGACTGGCGCGAGGAGGTCATCTGGCCGACGTCCAACAACACGGCCCTGCGGATCTACTCCACGCCGTACCAGACCAATACGCGGATCACGACCCTCCTCCACGACACTCAGTACCGCACGGCCCTGGCCTGGCAGAACACTGCCTACAACCAGCCCCCGCACCCCAGCTTCTTCATCGGCGGCAACATGCCCACGCCACCCCGCCCCACCGTCGCGCTGCCGAACAGCCTCTGAGCTGGACAGCCGACTTCCCTGATGCTTGAGCGAGTTCAAGCATCAGGGAAGGGGTGTTCTTCGGGTACAGGACCTGGCGGAGGCGGTCGCACGGACCGGGCTGAGATTCGCAGCGTGCTCAAGCTCGCCGGATACGTCAACACCGCCGCCGGACGCCGAGCCCACACCGAACGCCCACACGTCCTCACCCTCTACGGCATCACCTGATCAAACCGGACGACCAGGGCAAACGCCAGGGCCCTGCGCCCTTGTCGCTCCTGGCGGGTTCACCGGGAGCCGAGCGTGGATGCGGCCGCGAGGCGGGTGCCCTGTCGCCAGACCGCGCGAATCGACAGGATGTCGTTGATGGTCGTGGTGGGATCACCGTCGACCAGGACGAGATCTGCCCGCAGGCCTTGCTCGACGCGGCCCCGATTGTGGAGGCCGAACCGTCGTGCTGTCAGTGAAGTCGCCGAGCGCGGACACCGGTCGTACGTATCTCGCACGGGGCAGGACAGATCAAACTGCTCACCGATGTGAGCACACTGGCACCAGGAGAGCGGAGGTCTCCCGGGATGCTGAGCCAGCAGCACCTGATGCACGAGGGGCGACTGGTCCCGGCGGCGATCGTCTACGCCCATGACCGGGACCTGGAGGAACTCGGCCGGTCCTGTCCGGAGGCGCTCGCGGTGGCTCATGTGGCGGGTGATCCGTGCGTTGACCGGATCACGGCCGGCTGGCCCGGGCGGGAGTCCTACCGCCGTGCCCTGGGAATCGAGGACGGGCAGCGGCTCGTCGTCGTCACGTCCACCTGGGGACCGACTTCGACGTTCGGGCGGCTCGACTCCCTGCTGCCGCAGCTGCCGAGTCAGCTGCCCCGCGACCTCTACCGCGTCGCGATGCTGGTCCATCCCAACGTGTTCCCCCGGAAGCCGACTGGCAGGCGCCACTGATCGCGGCTGACTGGATCAGCGGGGCATGTCGGCCCCCGCGCGCAGAGCCTGCCAGTCCCGGTACATCGCCAGTGCCGTCAGGGGCCGGTCGGTGTCGGGGAGGCAGCCGCCGAGCATGCCGGTCAGCACGTCGCCCGGGCCCAGTTCGAGACAGGTCGTCACACCGTCCTTGTGTAGCCGGCCGACCGCGTCCGCGAACCGGACGGGTTCGCGCAGCTCTCGTACCCAGAACTCCGGTGTGATCGCCTCGGCCCCGACCGGCTCCGCCGTGATGTCGGAGATCAGCGTGGTGTGCGGTACCGCGAGGCGCAACGTCCTCAGCGTCCTGAGGACGTCGTCCAGGATCGGATCGAGCTGCGGAGAGTGCGCGGCCACGCTCACGCGGAGCAGCCGACTCCGGTGGCCGCGAACCGTCCACGCCTCGTGCAGGGCCGTCACCGCGTCCCGGTCGCCCGAGACGACCACGGCTCTGGGGCCGTTGACCGCCGCGACCACCACCCCGGGTGTCGGTGGCAGCTCCTGTGGCGCGGCCTCCATCGCGGCCATCGCCCCCTGGCCCGCCAGCGCGTCCATCAGCCGGTACTGGACGCCTACCGCGCGACAGGCGTCCGCCAGGGAGAAGACACCGGTGACGTGCGCCGCGGCCATGCGCCCCGCCGAGTATCCGAACACCACGTTCGGTTCCAGCCCCCAGCTCTCCAGCAGCCGGTACTGCGCGACCTGGAGCGCGAAGATGGCCGGATTCCCGAACGCGATCCGGTCGAGCAGCGCCGAGGTCCGGGTGCCCGCCTCGGCGAACATCACGTCCCGCAGCGGCAGATCGAGGTACGGGTCGAGGAGCGCGCAGACTTCGTCGAGGGCGGCCGCGAACACCGGGAACTCCGCGTGGAGTTCGCGGCCCATGCCGGGCTGCTGGGATCCGGCGCCCGAGAACAGGAACGCCGTCCGGCCCTGTGGCAGCCGTATCGGAGCCGGAGCACCGGACCGCTCGGCGCGAGTGCCCGGGGATGTCCCGCCGGAGGTGCCCGCCAGCAGTTCCACCACTTCCCGTGCCGAAGTGCACACCGTGATCCGCTCCAGGTCCCCGGTCCTGAGGAAGCCCTCGTCCCGGGCATGTTCCAGGAAGGCCAGCAGCGGACGGTAGAAGCCGTCCGGGTCCAGCAGGACGCAGGGCTTGCGGTGGATGTGCAACTGGGCCCAGGAAACCGCTTCCAGCAGTTCCTCCGCCGTGCCCAGGCCGCCCGGCAGCGCCACGAAGGCGTCACCCAGCTCGGCCATCCGTGCCTTGCGCACGTGGATGTCCGCCACCACCTCCAGCTCAGTCAGCCCCGTGTGCGCGATCTCGTACGGCAGCATGCGGCGTGGCACGACTCCGGTCACGGTGCCCCCGGCGGCCAGGGCCGCGTCGGCGACCGCGCCCATGAGCCCCGAGCGGGCACCGCCGTAGACCAGGCGCAGACCGGCCTCGGCCAGGGCATGCCCGAACTGGGCGGCCGTACGCAGATAGCCGGGGCGCGACCCGGGCGCGGACCCGCAGAAGACGGTTACTCCGGTCACGGCCACAGGTCGTACCCCCGAGTGAGGATCCGGTGCGGGTCGTACTGCGTCTTGGCCCGCGCGAAGCCCTCCCAGGCCGGCCCGAAGTGGGCCTGCCAGTCCCGCGGAGTCATCTGCACGGCGCTGACCGCGTGGAGGGTCCCGCCCAGCTCCCGTGCCCGCTCGTACAGCTCCCGGTTGGCGGCGAGCGCCTGCCGCACCGCGTCCGCGTCGGCGGGCGGTGCCGTGCGCATCAGGGAGACCAGGCACAAGTCTTCCCCCGCCGGTTTGCGCAGCATGGGAGCGCGCAGTCGACCGGAGTCGAGGGGGCGCAGCTGGACCGTTCCGCACGTGCGCAGTCCCTGCTGGCCGCTGTCGGCCAGGATCGTCGGGACGAAGGAGACGGCTGCCGCCTCCGGGACCAGGAGCGTCAGCCACGGATGCGGGCGTTCCCATTCGCCGGTGACACGCAGGATGCGCTCGTCGCGGTCCATGCGGTGGAGGAACTCCGCGTAGGAAAGGTCCTCGATCTCCTCGACGTCACGGTCGTGACGGAGACCGTCGGTCAGCGCGGCGTCGTCCGGGGGAAGCCGACCGGTGTGCGGGGTGACGGCTTCGATCACGTAGTCCCAGGCTCCGGCGAGTGCGGGCCGCGCCTGGCCGGAGACATGGGTGAAGTGGTCGTGGTGAGCGAGGCGGCGCTGATCGGCGAAGTACGGCCCGGGGAGCGTGTAGTGGAGGCGGTAGCGGCGTACGAGAGCAGGTGCGGGCACCAGGCGGAGGGTGGCCCGGACGATCAGCGCGCACTGGCCGAGGCCGGCCAGGACCGTGTCGAACAGGTCGGGCCGGTGTCGGCGCGAGCAGGTCACCTGTTCGCCGGTGCCGGTGACGACCTCCACTTCACTCACCGCGTCGGCGACGAGGCCGTACCGGTGGCTGGACGCACCGAAGCCACCGGTGCTCAGCGTTCCGCCGACACTGGCACCGAGATGGTCGGGGAGCACCGGCGGCGCGAGACCCTCGGCGAGGGCGGCCCGTACGACGTCGCGCCATGTCGCGCCCGCCTCGGCGACCAGGGTCCGCTCGTCCGCCGTGCGGTGCACCGCGTTCAACGCGCGCATGTCGATGAGGTGTCCGCCCTCGGCCTGTCCCTGGCCGTACATCGAGTACCCGCAGCCCCGCGCGGAGACCGGTACACCCTGCGGGCCGGCGACGGCAACGATGTCGCGGAGCTCGTCGCCGGTGCGGGGCGCGCGGACATCCAGGGGGCGGGATGCCACGATGTGGCCGAAATCGGGCGTGGGGCAGGTGACATCGCCGAGAGCCGTGCCCGGTGGGGGCACCCGCTTGGAGGCCAGCCTCATACGGCGACCTGCATCATGTCGAGGTCCGGCCCGGGTTCGCGGATGAGGGTCTCGAAGATCTCGGAGAACACCCGGTGCTGCAGACGACCGTGCTCCGCGTGGCGTACGGCGATCAACTCGGCCATCCGCGTCAGCAGTTGTTCGGGAAGCTGCCGCTTGGCCAGGGACTCCACATCGAGTGAGTACTTGGCGCAGCATTCGAGGACTGCTTCGAAACCGTTCACGGAGGCCACGAACAGCCGTTGCCGGGGATCGTGCCAGAGCGTGGCCAGTTCGTCGATCAGGGTCCTGTCCGGGGGTGACGCGGTGAGCATGACGCGTGCTCGACGGGTGAGCGTGGCGAGGTAGTGGTCGTGATCGGGCAGCGGCAGCAGACGTATGCTCAGGCGCCAGGGCAGCTCGGCCGAGCGGGCGGACAGCTCCCGCAGCAGCGAGATGGATCCGCCCTCGACGATCACGAAACGGTGCCGATGCTGTGTGGCCTGCTGCTGGACCAGCGTGATCAGCGCGTCCGCCGCCTCGTTCGCGCAGAGGTCGCCGTCCGCGACGGTGCGGTCGCCGAGCCAGTACCGACGCACGCTCGGCACGTCGGCCCCCGCCCGGGCGCTTGTGGTGGCCATGTCCACGAAGCACTGCAGCCGGTCGGCGACGACGATCGGCGCGCCGGTGAGCTGGGCCATGGCGGTGGCGGCCGCACTCTTGCCGACGCCGGTCGGCCCTGCGATCACATGGACGACAGGATGTGTCTCAGAAGTGGATTTCCTGGTATCGGACATGAGAATTCCTGCTTTCGGGGCCGGTATTTCATGCCGGTCCGGGGCAAGGGGGAGCGGTATCCCGTCAAGCGTGCCTGAGCTGATCGATACTCGGCACACCAGGAGCGGCAAGGGGGTGTCTCCTCGGAGATCGTATGGAGAGTTCCACTCGCTTGTCCAGCATACGGATCTTCCTGGCTGGTGAAATAAGTTGTGAAACTTAGGGAGGGGGTTAATTCTGGGTGAGGGGTCGGGCAAGGCGGTTTCGGGTGGCTAGGGGCTCCCGTGTGCCGGCTCGGATTCCATGCCGGGCTCGACGGCGGGTGGCTTCTCGTAGTGGTCGGCGTACCGGGCGGCGAGGCAGTCGATGGCGTTGAGTAGAGCCCGGCCGTCCGGTGTGAGCTGGTAGTCCACCTGCGGCGGCGCGGTCGGGCGGACGATACGGATGACCAGACCGTCCTGTTCGAGGCTGCGGAGGGTGGCGGTCAGCATGCGGCCGCTGATGCCGTCCACGTTCCGCCGCAGCTCGGCGAAACGTGCTCCGTCCGGGTCGATGAACGACAGGACGGGCAGTGACCACTTATCTCCCATTTTGCGGAACAGTGCATGAAGTATTGCGCGCTGCTGTCGCTCGACTCGCCGGGTTTTCGGCTCGTGGTGGTTACCTTCTTGTTCCCTGGTCACATTGATGTCCGTCCTTGCGGCCGCGGGAGTGGCGGGATATTTTGGTGAGCGGTATTGATTCGCTTCCGGCGGTCACTCTGGTTGCAGATTTCTACACCATTGAGCTCCGGTCGGGAAAGCTGTGGAAAAATTAACGCGAGTTCCTTCCCGCGTCTTGTGGGAATTTCATGGAACTCATGGATTCCCGCATGCCCCGACAGATCTTGGTCTGCCGACGGTGCCTGCCCCCCAGGAGGAACGTCCCGTGCCCACCGACATGCTGATCGCCGCGGCGGAAGCCCTTGCCACGCCCCTTCCCCAAACCTCCTCCGGCACGGTCCTCGTCGGCTACGGGACCGAGGAGGAACTGATCCGGTACGCCATGGCCCCGGATTGGGCCGTGCATGTCCCCGGCCACCCCGACGAAGTGCGTCAGGTGGTCGCGGACGCCATGGCACGCGAGGACCGCGCCTACGTCCACGTGTCCGCGCGGGCCAACTCCGCAGCCCACGCACTGACCGGCGGGTTCGAACTGGTGCGGGAAGGACTCGACGGCGTGGTGATCGCCGTCGGCCCCACGCTCGACCCGGTGCTGCGCGCCACGGTCGGCATGGACCTTGCCGTCCTCTATGCGGCGACCATCCGCCCCTTCGACGAGGTCGGGCTGCGCACTGCCGTACTGGCCGCCCACCATGCCGACGTCGTGCTGGTCGAACCCTGCCTGCCGGGCGCCTCGGCCTTATACGTGGCTCAGACGCTGGTGCACGTGCCGCACAGGCTGCTCGCCCTGGGCGGCGCGGAGAGCACGGGCGAGGAGGAAATCGCCCGTGCCGTACGGGACTTCGTCAGGTGACCACTGCCGTGCGGCAGCCCCGAACCGGGCCGACCAGCCGGTCCTTCGACGAATTCCTGGAATGGCCGGGCGCAGGCGATGCCGAGTCGGCCACCGGGGTTCAGGACGCGAGCGAACTGCCGGGGAACGCCTTCACGTGTGCTCAGAGGTTGGTGAAGCCCATTCTGCGCGGCCGTCCGCTGGACCGTCTGCCGGTGACGGTGGAGGCCCTCAGCAGGCGGGGATTCACAGGCTGAGGGAGCCGAGCGTGGATGCGGCCGCGAGGCGGGTGCCCTGTCGCCAGACCGCGCGAATCGACAGGCTGTCGTTGATGGTCGTGGTGGGATCACCGTCGACCAGGACGAGATCTGCCCGCAGGCCTTGCTCGACGCGGCCCCGATCGTGGAGGCCGAACCGTCGTGCTGTCAGTGAAGTCGCCGAGCGCAGGGCTTCGGTGGGGCTGAAACCGGCCTGTACGAGCAGTTGCAGCTCGCCGTGCAGACTTGCTCCGTGGGTCACGCCGCGCACGGCCAGAGCCGCGGCGTCGGTGCCTGCGATCACGTCGACCCCAGCCTGGCGCAGGGCGGCGATCGTGGCCAGTGCCATGTCGAAGTGCGAGGCGGGCAAGCCGCCGAACGTGTCGGAGAGGTGCGCCCGCAATTCCGGCGCAAGCTTTCCCGCAACGCGGGGATCTTGCGCCAGGTCCGTGCTGTGCGACAGCCCGACGATGGAGGCAAGGGGAGTCAGTGTCGGCACCACGACCACGTTCGCGCTTGCGATGCGGTCGACGATCTCCGGGGTGTGGGCCGTGTCGGCGAACAGATGGGCGAGGCCGTCGGCGCCGGCGTCGACCATCTGTTCGGTCTCGTGCAGCGTCATGGCGTGGGCCATCACCATCTTCCCGCGAGCGTGCGCCTCGGCGATCACGGCGGCGTGAATCTCCAGTGGTACGTGCGGCAACTGGAAGCCGAACGCCTCGCCGCTCTCGGCTATCAGCTTGATGTAGTCGGCGCCCTCGCTGATCCGATCCTCGACGAACCCGGCCGCCTGCGCCACGGTGGTCGCGGTCGGCCAGACCGGATCGTTGAGGCCCTTCCGGAACTGATGAGGGTGGCCGTCGAGGTGGGTGAGCGAAAAGGAGGCGCTCCGCACGTCCGCGAAAGTCCGGTCGGCCTCGACCTCGGCGCGCAGCGGAATCATGGTGGCGGGGACCGAGCCCATGTCGAGTTCGGTGGTGACGCCGAAGGTCAGCGCCTGGCGCAGCATCGCGGCGTCTGTGTGGGTGTGTGCGTCGATCAGGCCCGGCAGCAGGGTTGCGCCGGTGGCGTCGACGACTTCCACCCCGGTGACACGCGGCCCGCCCACCGAGACGATGACGCCGTCGGCGACGTGCACGTCGACCTGGCCCAGGTTCTTCTCGCCGTCGAACACCTTCGCACCGACGATGACGAACTCGTTCACAGGACTCTCCTCGCAATGCTGGACGTGTACTGGTTTCGGGCTTCACGGCTACGACGTCTGCCGGACCGGCAGGATGGCCGCCGAGGGGTGTTCGGGGGCGTGGTGACCGTCTGTTCGGCTGGGCGGGCGAGGGCGACCCCACGGGGGTCGCCGTTCCGGACGGACTGGGCCTACCGGCCCCGTCGTGCGGGTGGGATGGGAATCGGCTCGGCTCCTGGGACGACGCGGGTGGTCAGGGTGCCGAGTTGTTCGACGGTGACGGTGACGACGTCGCCGGGTTGCAGGGGGCGGTGGGCGTTCAGGCCTTCGCGACCCCACAGTTCGGCGAGGCAGCCGCCGCCGCAGGTGCCGGAGCCGAGGACGTCGCCGGGGCGGATCTCGGTGCCACGGGAGGCGTAGGCGATCATGTCGGCGTAGGAGAACGCCATGGACGACCAGCGGTCCTGCCCCAGCCGTTCGCCGTTGACGTCGACGGTCATCGTCAGGTCGAACGCGGTGTCGGTGCGCCAGGGTTGCAGCTCGTCGGGGGTGACCAGGACCGGTCCGAGGGTGGTGGCGGTGTCCTTGCCCTTGGTGGGGCCGAGCCGGACCTGCATCTCGGCGAACTGGACGTCGCGGGCCGACCAGTCGACGAGGATGGTGTAGCCGGCGACGTAGGCGTCGGCGTCGTCGGGGTGGATGTCGCGGCCGGTGCGGCCGATGACGGCGGCGACCTCCAGCTCCAGGTCGAACATCCGGCTGCCGGGCGGTACGGGGACGTCTTCGGCGGGGCCGAGGATCGCGTAGGGGTTGGTGAAGTAGAACGCGGGTGCCTCGTACCAGCGCTCGGGGACGGTCGCGTCGGGTCCGCCGAGTCTGGAGACACCTTCGACGTGCCGTTCGAAGGTCATGAAGTCCCGCACAGCGGGAGGATCGGGGATCGGCGCGCGCAGCCGAAGGTCGCCGACCGCCCGGGTCTCGGCGGGCGCCGCCAGGGCCTGCTCCCCGGCCGCCCGCAGGGTGCCGTCGCGCAGGAGGCCGAGCATCGTGACGCCGCGGCCCAGGGGATGGACCTGGTCGTGGTGGAGGACGCCGACCCGATCACCGTCGTCGTCGGCGTAGGTCACGAACCGCACAGTCGCGCTTCCCTTCAGACGGAGGTGTGCATCGGGCGGCCGAGCCAGGCGACCGCGTCCCCGAAGGCGGCGATCACGTCGAGGTCCCGGCCGGCGTGGTCGGCGTAGACGCGGTGCAGGTTGAGCACGATCCGTTCGGCGTCGCCCCAACCCGTGAACTCGCCCAGGTCGACCTGGCGGGCGGCCTGCAGGGGCGTCAGACCCCGGGAGAGCCCGTCCTGGGCGGTGTCGAGGATGAGCCGGTAATAGCGGCGGTGCTCCTCCAGGACCCGGGTGATGCCGGTGTCGGTGAGGACCGGGCCGTGACCGGGGACGACGACGTCGGGTCGCAGGGACTCCAGCCAGTCGACCGCAGCGAGGGCCCCGTCCACCGAGCCCATGAAGACCAGCGGGGTGAGTCCGGCGAACACCAGATCGCCGGAGAACAGCACGCGTTCTTCGGGCAGCCAGGCGATCAGATCTCCGGTGGTGTGCGCCGAGCGGCCGGGGTGCAGCAGTTCGATCCGCCGACCTGCAACGTGCAGGGTGAGTGCGGAGCCGGCCGAGATGTCGGGAAGCCTGCGGGTCACCGGCCCCCAGTCCGGGACCGGATTCCACAGCGGAGGACAGCCGTCGATGACCGGGTCGGCCTGAAGCCCTTCCCGCATCCGGCTGTGCCCGACGATCACTGTCGTGGAGGGGAGGAGGCTGTTGCCGTAGGTGTGGTCACCGTGCTGATGGGTGTTCACCGCCAGCCGGACGGGCGCCCCGCCGGTGGCCGTGTCCACGGCGTCGAGAAAGCGGCGGGTGCGAGCCGCGGTGGCACAGGTGTCGATCACCAGGACCCCGTCGTCGCCGGCCACCGCGCCGGCGTTGTTGACCCACCAGGTCCCGTCCGGCTGCACCCAGGCGTGGATCCCGGGAAGCAACTCCTGGAGTTCCGCCGCGTCCGCTGTGGGAGGAGGAGCGGAGTTCGTGTCCGGGGTGTCGGTCATGACCCGGCCTGTCCGTCGTCCATCACGGTGGCGACGCGGCTGCGGCCGTGCTGTTCGTACGTGGCGAAGTGCATGGCAGTCCTTGGGAGTTGGGTGGGTTGACGCAGGCCGGGGGCTCGGCGGCATGGCAGGGCGGGGGAGTGCGCCGGGCCCCCGGGGTCATGGGGTCAGGCCGGCGGAGCGACGAAGACGCCGCGGTCGACGTCGTTGAGCATTTCCTTGGCGACCATTTCGTTCATCGGGTTGGACGTGGCCCACTGGTCGGCGTTCTCGGGCTTCGTCAGCTCGTAGATGTGCGGGTGCCGAGTGTCCTCGTCCAGCTTTTCGAGCTCGGTGGTGTACTCCGCTCCTCGTCCCAGCGCTCCAGGAGCGCGAGCGTGGTCAACGCGGGCTCGTCCAGCGCCGTACGCAGGTCGAGCGCTCGGCCGTCCGGGGCCACGAGGCCCGGGGACCTGGTCTCGCCCGCGGCCGAAAGGGCGCCGATGGCGAACGGTCCGGAGAAGGGGGTAAAGGGTGCCGACGTGGCTGCGGATGTCACGGAGATTTCCTCCCGATTGCGGTGCCACTAATCTGGCCCGTAGATTGCAATCAGGGAAATTGATTTCCTGTATATAAGAATCCAGCCGGTGAATACCGATGGTGCCGGCTCCGGAATTGGGACCCTGGCGTTTGCCCGGGTCGTCCGGTTTGATCAGGTGATTGCCGTGGAGGGTGAGGATGCGTGGGCGTTCGGTGTGGGCTCGGCGTCCGGCGGCGGTGTTGACGTATCCGGCGAGCTTGGGCGCGCTGCGGATCAAGTCGCGGACGGCGGCGGGCGCGGCAGGCGTGTTACGGGTCCTGACCTGGGGTTTGTCTTCTCCGGAGACGACACCTCGCACCCAGTGGGCGGTGTTTCCCACGGTCCGGGTTCGCGAGCTCAGGAAGCGATCTCGGCTGCTCTTGCCTGCTCGGCGAACAGGTCGGTGATGGCGTGGACGGTCTCGCTGGAGCACTTCTTCGCTCCATAGAGACGGCGGCGTTGGATGCGCAGGACTTGGGCGGCGTGCGGGAAGAGCAGGCCGTCGACGGTGACGACCTGCACGAGTCGTTGTTCGTGGCGGCCGTGGCCCCGGTCGTCGTCGCGGTGAATCACGGGGATCTTCTTCCAGGGCACAGCGTGGAGTTGGCGGGCCTGGCCGCGGTAGCGGGCGCCACATTCGTGCAGGGCTGACGGTGTCTCAGGGACGGTTCCGGGAAGCCGCCGTGGACGGCGGGCCGAGACGCGCACGATCGCGGCCTGATGGCGGACTTCGTCCGTGGACGCTGGAGCGCCGAGCTCGAGGACCTGTTCCTGCGAGTGATCGGAAGATTCGGCCGGGTCGGCGCGGCGCCGGATGCGGGACTACATCCGGGCCTGCTGAGCTCGGTCGGCCGCAAGCACAGCCGGCGGCTGGCCGAGTACGCCGGTCACAACGGCCCGCACGGGCCGCAGCACCTCGTCGGTTATGGAGCGAGTGACGGAATCGGATGGCGTCCCGCCGGGTGGTGTAGCCGGTCAACGGACCGGAACTCGCAGGTCAGACCGGGTACTTCGGCCGGCTGGCGCCCTCTCGGCGTCTGACCGGGCCAGCGCTACCTCGTCGAGGGAATCGCTACCACGGGAATGAAATAGCCGCACGGCGGGCGATCACGGAACCGAACAACTGGGCGTCGCGTTGGAGTGGCCAATCATGCCGACCGGGTCCCGTACCGAACCGGCATGGTGTCAGTTTCACCATGCGCGCGTCCGGGGCGGGGCAACGGACCTGTGAGCGAGCCTCCCGTCCGGACGCGGCCGTACTCCCTGAGCCGGTGGCCCCCGCGAGACGGCCTGCCTCACATCGAGTTCAACGGCCCTGCCCGGCTTCCGTCGGGACGGGGTCCGCGCTCTCCCGCAACTCGCCGAGTACGCGCGCCTGCTCGGCCTGGTAGCGCTCAATGGCCGCGAGTTTGAGGCCTTCGTATCCACGGACCGCATCGGGCAGTTCCGCGAGTCGGCGGACTTCGGCCAGGTTCTCCTCGTTCAGGAGCGCGAGCGCGGTGCTGATCGACTCGCGGTACTCGGCGACGAGTTCACGCTCGATGCGTCGCATGTGCTGGAGTCCGAACACATCGAGGCGGGTCCCTCGAACGCGCCGCAGTGCACGCAGCAGTTTGAGGGCCGGGCGGAACCAGCTTCCGAGAGCGATCTTCCTTTCCATGCCCAGGGCTCGCAGGACGGGCGGATGCAGGCGGTAGGAGCGTCGGCTCGCGCTTCCGAATGCCGCGGTGATGTGGTCGTCCACGGCTGGGTCAATCGCGAGTCGTGCGACCTCGTACTCGTCCTTGTATGCCATGAGCTTGTGGAAACAGCGGGCGACAGCCTCGGTCAGCTCGGTCGAGCCGTCGGCGGCAGCGCGCTCCGTGGCCGCCACCGTGTGGACGAAGTCGACGTAGGCACGAGCGTAGCGCCTGTCCTGGTAGTCGATGAGGTCTGCCACGCGCACGGTGAGGAGGCGATGCAGCTCCGATTCCTCATCATCGGTGACCAACGCCACGAGCTCGGTGGTCCCGGCGGGCAGCCGCAGTTCCACGTCTGGGAGCGTCGGGCCGGCAAGCGCGGCACTCAGCGCCTCGGGGTCGGCGACCGCCTGGCGGCCTCGCCGGAAGGCTTGCACATTGCGTTCAACGGCGACTCCGTTCAGGGCGATGGCCTCTTCGATGGCCGAAGCCGGCATCGGCAGCAGCCCGGTTTGGTACGCGGCTCCCACCAGCAGCATGTTGGCGTACTGCTCGTCGTCGAACAGCCGCTCGGCCAGCGCGCCGGAGTCCAGAGCGATGAGCTGGCGCATTGCGTCGTGGACGGCATGACGTACGACATCGGGAGCCGGGAAACTGACGGCCGTGTCGACCACCATCTGCCCGGTGGGTATCTCGGTCGTGGTCATGACGGCGACGGTGCGATCCGCGGAGGCGACGGACAGGTACTGCGGGTCGGTCGCGACGAGCGGATCGCACGCGAGATAGAGGTCGCACTGCCCCGCGGCGATCTTGGCGCCCTGTTCGACGACATCCTCAGTGATCTTGATGTCGGAGACGACCGCGCCGCCCTTCTGGGCCAGTCCGGTCTGGTCGAGGCTGCGGGCGTGGCGGCCGTCGATGACGGCCGCGGTCGCCAGCACCTGCGAGATGGTGACGATGCCGGTTCCCCCGATCCCGGTGATCCGCATGCCGAAGGAGTCGGCGCCGGCCGTGCGGGCCGGCTCGGCGATGTCGGTGGCCCCCAGGGCGGGAAGCTCGGCGCGCTTCGGCTTGCCTGCGGGCGTGATGGTCATGAACGCCGGGCAGTCGCCGTCGAGACACGAATAGTCCAGGTTGCACGAGGACTGGTCGATCCTGGTCTTGCGGCCGAACTCGGTCGAGACCGGGTGCACCGACAGACAGTTCGACTTGCGGCCGCAGTCACCGCAACCCTCGCAGATGCGCTCGTTGATCCAGACTCGCGTCGTCGGCGCCTCGGCCTTGCCGCGCCGACGCGCACGCCGTTTCTCGGCGGCGCATTCCTGATCATGGATGAGGACCGTGACACCGGCAGTGGTCTTGAGCTCCGCCAACGCGCCCTCGATCTCGGCCCGGTCCAGAACCTTCACCGACTTCGGAAGCCGGGCCCGGGGTACGCGTGCCCTGTCCTCCGTCGTGATGATCACTTTGGCGACGCCTTCGTGCAGCAGCATGGCGGCGAGCCGGTCGACCGGAAGGGCGCCGACGGCGTCCTGGCCGCCGGTCATGGCGACCGTTCCGTTGTAGAGCAGTCTGAACGTGACGTTCACCCCCGCGGCGACCGCTGCCCGGACGCCCAGACTGCCCGAATGCATGAAGGTGCCGTCACCGATGTTCTGCACGAAGTGGTCGGCGTCGACGAACGGCTCCATCCCGATCCACTGAGCCCCTTCCCCGCCCATCTGGGTCATGCCGACGACCGGGCCGACCTGTTCGGGATCCATGAACACGACCATGGAGTGGCAGCCGATCCCAGCGCCGACCAGCGAGTCCCCGCCGGCGGTGGTCGAGGTGTTGTGCGGACACCCCGAGCAGTAGTACGGGCTGCGGGCCAGGAGCGGCAGCGACAACGCCGCACGGGCCTTGGGCCGCTGACGCCATGCGCGAGCGGCATCGATGCCGAGCCGCGCGAGCACCCTGGACAGCCCGGTGGCGATGCTGTCCGCGTCGAGCTCTCCTGAGTGACTGAACAGCGATCGCCCGTCCTGGTCCTGTTTGCCGTGGACGACCGGGGCGTTGGGGCGGCCGTAGAGGATCTCCTTGACGGCGGTTTCGAGGAACGGCCGTTTCTCCTCGACGACGACCAGCTGGTCGAGACCGTCCGCGAAGTCGACGATGGCATCGCGTTCGAGAGGGAAGATCATGCCGAGCTTGAGGATCCTGATGCCGTACCGGGCGAGGTCTTTGTCGGCGAGGCCGATGATGCGGAGGGCCTCGCGGACGTCGAGATAGGTCTTGCCGGATGTCAGGATGCCGATTTTGTCCGACGGCCCGCGCTGGACTACGCGGTTGAGGCCGTTAAGCCGGGCGTACTCCGCGGCGCGAGGGAGGCGGATGTCGTGCAGGCTGCGTTCGAGGGCCATGAGGTTGGCGCCCAGGAGCATGGAGCTCGGTTTGTGCGGGCTGGGGCTCCCGTCGCCCTCGGTGCCCGTGATCCGATCGCGTGCCACGACGGCCGTGGACGCTGAGTCCGCCACGGCGGTGGTGATCTTCAGGCCCGACCACAGGCCGCTGAACCGGGAGAGGAACTGCGCGTGGAGCCCGAAGTCGAGGACGTCCTGGGCATCGGCCGGGTACAGCGTCGGGATCGCCAGGTCCGCGAGCGTCGCCTCGCTGGCACACGGCACGCTGGACGACTTGGCTCCCGGGTCGTCGCCGACCAACGCGACGGCACCGCCGGAAGGGCCGGTTCCCACCAGGTTCGCGTGGCGGAGGGCATCGGAGGCGCGATCGAGGCCGGGGGACTTGCCGTACCAGATGCCCACGACGCCGTCGCACCGCGAAGCGCCGACCTGGCCGGCCAACTGGCTGCCCATGACGGCGGTCGCGGCGAGCTCCTCGTTCAGCCCCGGTTTGTGGACGATGTCGTGCTCGTGCAACAACGCCCCGCGTCGGCCCAACTCGATGTCGTAGCCGGCGAGTGGTGATCCCTCGTATCCCGAGACGAATGTCGCGGTACGCAGTCCGTTCGTGTTGTCACGCCGGGAGCGGTCCAGCAGAACGCGGACAAGAGCCTGGATCCCGGAGAGGTGCACGACGCCTTCCTCGCGGCGGTAGCGGTCATCCAGACGGAAGCGTCGGCTGCCCGGCTGCTCGGTCTCGGTGATGGGTGCAGTCATCGTCCTCTTCCTCACAACAATCTGGGGCTGCTGAAGGTCCCGCCCGTCTGCGCGTGCGCAGAGACGGCTTCCTCGCGGTCAGGCTGGTTCGGTCAGCCGCGCGGTCGCCCAGCCGAGCAGCGCGCCGCGGAACGCCGACACCAGTCGGTGCGTGATCTGCGTGGGCGACAGCGCGAGCGTGTCACGGAGATCGAAGATCTCCCGGGGGTCGAAGAGGACGTTCCACAGGAAGGCGGCCTCGTCCTCGACGCCGACGAGCTCGCCCACCCCGAGAATCATCACGAGCTCGCGGATGGGGCGGGCGAGGGCCTCCGCCTGGCCTTCCAAGTACGGCTCATCGGCCTTGTACCGCGCGAGGAACCCTTCCGATGACCGGCGGTGCACCAGCGCCGCGCCTTCGGCGAGGACGAGGTCCACCCAGAAGCCGCAGACACTCTCGAGCAGGGCCAGACCGTTGCTCGGCTGCTCGAGACTGTGATCGCGGAACTTGCTCACGATGTCCCGTCGGTAGGCACTGAGGGCGTCGTCCGCGGACTCGAAGTGCCGGTAAGCCGTCGCGACCGACACATCCGCCTGCCGAGCGATGTCGGCGAGGCTGATCGGCTGCTCGCAACGCTCGAAAAGCTCTGCGGCGGCCTGGATCAGCTTGGCGTTGTTCAACCGCTGATCCCTGCGCATGCGCGTCCTCTCCATGTACGCGGCTCATTTCGTGGGCGCCTGCTTGGCCTGCGTGCGCATGCCCTGCTCGGATTCCGCGATCCGCGCCAGCTCGGCGGCGATGTCATACGCCTTCTTCAGGGGCACTGCGACGATGCCGTCCGCGTCGGCCACGACCACGTCACCGGGGTTGATGACGACACCGCCGATAGCGACGGGCGTCCCGACGGCTCCCGGGCCGTTCTTCCACGGCCCTGCCGGCGTGACCGAACGCGACCACACGGGGAACTGCTGCTGCCGGATCTCGTCGCGGTCCCTGACCGCTCCGTCGACGATCGCTCCCACGGCTCCCCGTGAGGAGAAGTACTGGCTGAGGATGTCGCCCATCACGGCCCGGCCCGGGTAACCGAATCCGTTGATGACGAGGAAGTCGCCGGGTTCGATGTGCGCGACGGCGTCGATCACGGCCAGATCGTCTCCGGCGACCGTCAGAACCGTCAGGGCGCTGCCCACGGCACGGCAGCCGTCCCAGAGGGGTGTGATGCCACCGTCGGGCATGCCGAGGCGCCCGAGTGCGTCACCGATGTTCGCGACCGAGTGCCGCTGGAACTGCGCTAGCAACTCCCCGTCAGGACGCTGCCACTTCGGGCCGACCTCGATGTTGGGCGAGCCGGCCGATGTCGGCGCGTAGGTCATTTCTGTCCTTCCCCTGTCACGTGATGAATGGGTGCCTGGACGACGTCGATCTCGACGGAGGCGTCCGGGAGCCCGTGCGCCCGGGCTGTGACGGTGATCCGTCCCGTTTCCCCGGTGGCCCGGACGATCGCCAGGGCACGCCCCTTGAACGACGTGGCGGAATCGTCGAGGAAGCCCTCATCGGTGGCCGGAGCTCCCGTACCAAATCCTTGGAGGACACCAGGACCGTCGACCTGGATCGTGATCTTTGTGTCCCGGTTCGGGTTGAGCACACCGCCGTCGTCGATCAGGGTGATGTCGATGTAGACCAACCGCTGTGGATCGGCGCCGAGTTCGGTGCGGTCCGTCTCCAGGCTCAGGCGCGTGGGTTCACCGGCGGTGCGCAGCGCCGAGCGTCCCACCTCCGCTCCTCCGCGGTACGCCACGACCTCCAGGACGCCGGGCTCGTATGGCACGTCGGCTTCGGCGACGAAGTTCCGCTCGCTGCCGACGGGCACGGTCGCGACGGTAGTGCCGTTGAGCCGGAACTCGACCTCCTCGCCCGCCGCGTACGCCTCGACATGGAGCAGCGAGCCGACAGGAACGTCGAAGGTCCAGCTGGGGGAGACATCGGTCCAGGTCCATGCCCTGGGCTTGATCACGTAACCGTCCTCGCGGGGGCGTCGCACAGCGAGGTAGGGCGTCTGTGTGAGCCCGTAGACGATCTCGCGATAGTACGAGATCGGGTGACGCTGCCCGATGATGTCGATGTCCCCGCACTCGGCGGTGAGCCACGGGTAGGGGGCGCGGTGCACCTGCTGGTCCTCGGGATAGACGTGCCGGCCCGTTCCGACCTCCCCGAGGAAGTCCCATGCGGTCCAGGTGAAGTCGCCGATGACGTGAGAGTTCTCGGTGACGAGCTGCCACAGCCGGTCGATCTTCGTCGGGAAGGTCTCCGAGCCCACGACCACGCGGTTGGGATGGGCCTCCTTGTCCAGCACGTACCGGCTCTCGCCGTAGTTGAGCCCCACGACGTCGAGCAAGGAGGCGGGTTCGGCGAGTCGCTCACCGACGACCGGCGAGGCCATGAGGGCGTCGATCAGATGCGTCACCTGGCCCAGGTAGTCGTTCAGCCCCCGGACAGGCGCCGCGTCCTGCTCCAGTTCCGCCTTCAGCGCGGGGATCTTGTCGCGGGCGATGTACATGCCCTGGAGCGCGTGGGTGACCAGGCGGGTTGGGTCCTGCGCGCGTACCCGGTCGGCGATGCGGCGGCCCAGGCGCGTGCCGTGCGGGGTTCCGGCTTCGATGATCTCGTTGCCGATCGAGTACATGATGACGCTGGGGTGGTTGAAGTCCTTCGCCACGAGCGAGTCGACGTCGCGTTCCCACCACTGCGGGAATCTGCGCGAGTAGTCGTCACCGGACTTCGCGACCGTCCACACGTCGAACAGCTCGTCCATGACGAGCATGCCGAGACGGTCGCACGCGTCGAGCAGGGCAATGCTCATCGGGTTGTGCGCGGAGCGTACGGCGTTGAAGCCCGCGGCCTTCAGCATCCGCACCCGCCGCTCGGCGGCATCGGCGAAGTCGGCGGCGCCGAGAATGCCGTTGTCGTGGTGGATCGCACCGCCGCGGAGCTTGACGGTCTCGCCGTTGATCCGCAGGCCGCGGATCGGGTCGGCGGTGACGGTGCGGATACCGAAGTGCGTGGAAGCCTCGTCGAGCGGGTCGCTGTCGTCAACGAGGCGCACGGACGCGTGGTAGAGGTGGGGCGAGTCGACGCTCCACAGCGACGGCCGCTGGACGTACGCCCGCTGATGGGTGGTGATCCCTTCGCCCGCCAGGAGCGTGACCCGCGCCCGGTCGGACGCCACGACCTCGCCCCCGGCGTCCAGGATCTGGAGGAGCACTTCGACGACGCGAGTGCAGACGTCCTCGTTGACGATCTCGGTCTCCGCCACCACGGTGGCGAGATCGGCGTCGATGTCCGGCGTGGTGAGTCGCAGGCCGGTCGGTGTGACGTGGACGAGGTCGCCGACGAGGATGCCGACGGGGCGGTGGAGGCCGCCCCCCGAGTACCAGCGGGAGTCCTGGTGTGCCTGTGCGTCCACCCGGACGGTGTTGACCCGGCCGTACTGCAGGAAGGGGTCCGCGCTGACGTGGAAGCGGGAGTATCCGCCTGCCCACTGACCGGCGAGAGCACCGTTGATGTAGACCATCGCGTCGCGGTAAACACCTTCGAACTCGAAGGTGACTCGCTTCGTCGCCCATTCCTCCGGAACGTCGAACTGCTTCTCGTAGGTCCACTTTCCGTCGCGGAAGTAGCCCGTCTGCGGTCCACCGGAGTTCTGCGCGGACCGCCCTCCCCCCAGCATGGCGTCGTGCGGCAGTGTGACTTGTTCCTCACCGGCACCGGCGACCACGATCGCCTCGTGAACGGACACGAGAGGGCCGACGCGCCACGCGTCGTTGAACGGGATGCGGATCATTGAAACTTCCTTGCTCGATCGTTCTAGAGGGTCGCGGCCGTGGGGTCCCAGTTCTCGTCCAGGGGGGCCGGCGATGCCACGGTGGATTCGAGGGTCCGCGGTGCCCCGGCTCGTGCCGCCTCCTCTATGGCGAGGAGCACGTCGAGAACGTGGCAGGCGAGAGCGCCGGAGGCGCGTTCCGGTACGTCGTCGCGTATCGAGCGAGCGAGCTCCAGCACCCCCACTCCCCGGCCCCACGTGGACCCGACAGCGGGTACGTCTTCCGGTTCCGCATGGAGAGGGACGAACCTGCCTGTTCCAGCGAAGCGGTTGGGGTCGGGGACCTCGAGTGAGGCTTCCGTGCCGTGCAGTTCGAGGAGGTCGCGGCGGATCCCCGAATCGAAGCTCGTGACGAGGGTCGCCCGAGCGCCGGAGGCGAACTCGAGCAGAGCCATGTGCTGACTCGGTACGCGCACGTCGAACTCGGTCCCGGCGCCCGCACCGACTAGGACACGCCTGACGGCTCGTGCGGTGGAGGAAACCGAGCTCACGCGCCGGACGGCACCCAAGGTCTGCACGAGCGCGGTGACGTGGTACGGCCCCATGTCCAGCAGCGGGCCGGCTCCCTGGTCGTAATAGAAGGCGGGATTCGGGTGGGTGCCTTCCGGTCCCGGGGACTGCATGATCGCCAGCGCGCTCTTCGGTTCGCCGATGCGGCCCGCGAGGACCGCTCGTTGTGCCGTCTGCAGGGCACCACCGAGGAACGTGTCGGGTGCGCAGGCCACGCGAAGTCCTCTCCGGCCGGCCTTGTCCAGCAGCAGTCGTGCTTCGCGGCGGCTGATGGCGAGGGGCTTCTCACTCCAGACGTGCTTGCCGCTCGCGAGGATGCGGGCCGACACGTCGAAGTGGGCGGCGGGGACGGTGAGGTTCAGCACGATCTCGATGTCGTCGTGGGCCAGGAGCTCGTGGACGAGCAGGTGCCGCAACCCGAACTGCCGCGCACGAGCGCGGGCGCGCTCCTGGTCGAGGTCCGCTATCGCGACCACGTTCAGATCAGGGAACCGCGTCAGGTTCTCGAGGTAGTGGTTGCTGATGACGCCGGCGCCGATGACGCCGACACCCACTCGCTTGGAGTTCACCGGTCGACCTCCACCAGGTGGCGCAGGCTCTGCTGCACGGCTTCGAACGGGTCGCCCGCGTAGTCGTCCAGTTCCACGACGCGGACCGCGTCCGGTGCGGCCTTCAGGATGTCCGCCACCGGCATCGCACCCTGGCCAACCGGCTGCTGGTCCAGGAGGGTTGTGGTGTACGGGCCGTCCTTGACGTGCAAGAACCTGACGCGCGCCCCGAGCCGGGAGATCAACTCCACGGCGGACGTGCCACCGACCTCGGCCCAGAAGGTGTCGAGTTCCAGGACGACGTCCTCCTCCAGCGCCTCCGCGAAGACTTCGAGGCCGGTTCTGCCGCCGAAGTCCTGACGGACCTCGTGGTCGTGGTTGTGGTACCCGATGGTGACGCCTGCGGCCCGGGCAAGCCTCGCGACGCCGTTCAGACTCGCAGCCGCCGCTTCGATGTCTGCCCGCGTGGTCCAGCGCTGAGCGATGATGTGCGGTTCGATGAGCGTGCCGATTCCGAGCTCTGCTGCCACGCGGACAGCCGCGGAAGCATTTCCATCGACAAGGCTCGCGTGTGCGCTGAGAGGGCACAGAGGTGTCTCGGCCAGCGCACGCTGGTACGCGTCGCGGTACTGCTCGAACCTCCACAGCTCCACGTTCTCGAATCCCATACCGGCAACACGCGCGAGCGTCCCCGGGAGATCGGTCTCGATGGCGTTGCGCAGCGTATAGAGCTGCACTGAGTACAGGCGCTCCGTCATTCGCGTTCTCCCTGGTCCGGCGCGAGTTCTCCCGCATGAGCCGTTGTCACCGTCTCGGCCAGGACGGCGAGCGCGTGGTCCACCGGTTCAACTGAAGAGGGCAGGTTCAGGAAGCCGTGCAGTACGCCGGGCACCGTGACATGCCGCACGGGTACGCCCGACTTCACGAGTGAGGCCGCGAATGCCTCGCTGCTGGCGCGCAGATCGTCGTACTCGGCGTCGAGTACCAGGGTGGGACAGAGTCCGTCCAGGACGGCGCCCGCGGGGAAGGCGTAGCTGTGCGGATCCGGCGTGCCGCCCAGGTAGTTGGCCGTCATCTCGGCCACGTCCTCCGGCAGGATCCGGACCATGCGCGGCAACGGCGCGAACGCCTCGGCCAGCGGCGGCGCGAGGGGCGGCGAGACGGAGTGCATGGTCGCATAGGCCAGTACCACGGTGGCGGGCAGCCAGTTGTCGTCGCCCCGCAGGCGAAGTACGGCTCCTGCGGCGAGGTTCGCCCCCGCGCTCGCGCCACCGACGGTGATCCGCGCCGGCTCGATGCCGAGCACCGCGGCGTTCTTACGCACCCATCGGACGCCCGTCACGACGTCGTCGTGCGGCACCGGATACGTCACGCCGTCGGCCGCGAGCCGGTAATCCACGCTCACGACCACGGCGTCGGCCCTGGCGCACACCTCGCGGGCGGTCCAGTCGGCCTCGTGCATGTCGAGATCGCCGAAGGCCCATCCGCCGCCGTGCACCCAGACCAGGCCAGAGCGAGGCCGCTGCGGTGCTGACGGCGGCCGGTAGACGCGGACGGCTATCGGGCCGTGCGGGCCGGGAATGCTTTCGTCGCTGGTTTCGACGGAGGGCAGTGCCGGTGCCGCCTTCCAGGTCCGGTATTCCTGCAGGCGCGGTTGCACAGCCGGATCGGCGAGTGCCTGGCGCCAGGACGGGAGGTCCTCGATCAGGCTGAGCCGGGCGGAGATGCTGGGATGCAGGGTCATCAGGGTCAGGTCTCCAAGGGCACGGGGGGAAGCGGGTTGCAGCGTGCGTCGGCGGGAGGGGGCGGGGGAATTCCGCTCAGCCGCGTGGCCTGCCGGAGTGCCGGGCGGCAGGCCTACTTCACGCTCCCGGCGGTCAGGCCGGAGCGCCAGAAGCGCTGCAGGACGAGAAACGCGACGATCAAGGGGATCACCGAGAGGAACGCGCCGGTGATGGTGATGTTGTAAGGGATGCCTTGGTTCACCCCTTCCCGCCAGTTGGCCAGCCCGACGGTGACCGGCTGGAGTTCGTCGCTGTTGAGCATGAGCAGGGGCAGCAGGTAGTTGTTCCAGATGCTGACGAACTGGAACAGGAAGATGGTGACCAGCGCGGGGGACATGATCGGCATGGCGACCCGCCAGAAGATCCGGGCCTCGCCGGCACCGTCGAGTCGCGCGGCTTCGATCAGTTCGTCCGGTACCGACGCTCCGGCGTAGATGCGCGACAGGTAGACCCCGAACGGGCTGACGACGCTGGGCAGGAAGACGGCCCAGTAGGTGTTGACGAGATGGACCTGACTGAACATCAGGTACAGGGGCAGCGCGAACATGACGTCCGGGATCAGGACGGCGCCGAGGATGACGTTGAAGGTCAGGTCGCGACCACGGAAGGGGTACTTGGCCAGCGCGTACCCGGCCATGGCGGACAGCGTCGTGCTCACCGCCGCGCCGCCGATGCTGTAGAGGGCGCTGTTCAGCAGCCACCGGGCGAAGATGCCGTCCTGTTCCTGGAAGACGTCACGGATGTTGGTCCACAGATCGAAGTGGGAGAACCACAACCCGTTCGTGGTGAACAGGTAGCCGCTGTTCTTCGTCGCGGTGACCAGCAGCCACCAAACCGGGATGAGCGTGTACAGGGCGAAGAGCGCCATGACCGCGAACACGCCCGCCCGGCCGGCCAGCGATGACGTACGCAATCGCCCGGGAGGCCCGGCGGCGGCACGTGCTGCTGAGGGAGTGACGGTCGTCATGCGAAGGTGCCCTTCCGCTGGGTGAACTTGAGGAAGCCGAACGACAGCACGAAGGTCAGCAGGGCGAGGATGACCGACTGGGTGGCCGCGTAGTTGTAGTTGTTGATGTCCGCCGACTGCTGTGTGGCCAGGATCGGCGTGTAGGTCGGGGAGACGGTCGGGGCGACCTGACTCAGCACCGCGGGCTCGTTGAACAGCTGGGCGGTGCCGATGATGGAGAACACCGTGGTGAGGATCAGCGCCGGCCGTACCGCGGGAATCTTCACGTGCCAGGCGACCCGCCACCCGGAACAGCCGTCCATCACAGCGGCTTCGGTCAGTTCGCCGGGGATCGCCTGCAAGGCCGAGTAGATGATCAGCATGTTGAAGCCGGTCCAGGCCCACGTCATCATGTTGCCGATCGAGGCGAGCACGAGGTCGTCGGACAGGAAGTTCACTTCGAGCCCAAAGTGCCGCAGCGCGGCGGTGAACGGGCTGACGCTCGGCGCGTACAGGAACGACCACATGATCGCGGCGATCACGCCCGGCAGCGCGTAGGGCAGGAAGTAGATCTGCCGGAAGACCTTCTTGAACACGGCGCCACGCGAGTCCAGCAGCAGCGCCAGCAGGAGCGCCAGGCACAGCATCACCGGCACCTGCACGATGCCGAGCGTGAACACCCGCAGGAACGACGACATGAACCGGCTGTCGTGCAGAGCCGTCACGTAGTTGTCGAACCCGGCGAAGACAGTCGTCGACGGTCCCAGTCCGAGGCCGCTGCGGCGCGTCCTGAAGAAGCTCTGGTACACCGCGTAGCCGATCGGTGCGAGCAACATCGCCGTGAACAACAGCCCGAACGGTGCCAGGAAGAGCACCGCGGAACGAGTGTGGCCACGGCCGGGGACACGCTTCGCTGCCGAGCCGGCGATGGGGTGGGCGAGAGCGTCGCCAGGCGTTCTTGTCGCCATGCCTGCTCCTTGCTCGTGAAGTGGTCCCGTGAAGTGAGGAACCGACTGGTCATTGGTGCTGGTCGGGCTGGTCGTCGCCCTGCGGGGGCGCGGGCGGTGGTGGCACGGGGGAGGCCGGACCCCCGCATGTCGAGGCCAAGTGGGTGAACCCGCGGCGCCGGCGCCCGGCAGGTCAGGAAGGCCGCCGGGTGCCCGCCGTCGTTCACCGCGCGCGTCACTTCCCGACGCTCAGCCCCTGGCTCTTCATGGCCGCGACGGTGCTGTCCTGGACGGAGGTCACGGTCTTCGGGATGGTGCCCTGCCCGGCTCCGGCCTTCTTGAGCCCGTCCTTCATGTCGGACTGAACCTGGCTCATCGTCGGGCCCCACACCCAGCCCGTGCTCGTGTTCGCGGCCGCTGTCTTGAACACGTCGTAGATGTTCTGTCCGCCGAAGTACTTCGACGGCTGGTCCACGGCAGGCAGCTGCTGTCCGCTCGTCGCGGCCGGGTAGATGCCCGTGTTCTTGATCAGATTGGTGACACTGTTGCTGTCGGTGCTCATCCAGGTCGCGAACTCCGTGGCTTCCTTCGGGTGTTCGCAGCCCTTGAGCACCACGGTCGCCGAGCCTCCGCGGTTACCGGCCGCCTTCTGCCCGGCGGACCACTGGGGCATGGGCGCCACGGCCCACTTGCCGGACAGCTCGGGCAGGTTCTTGGAGATCAGCGGAGCAGCCCACACGGCGCTGACGAGCGACAGCAGCTGCCCGTCCTGCACCTTCTTGAACCAGGCCGTGTCCAGCATCGGGTCACTGGTGACCAGCTTCTTGTCCAGCAGGCCCTGCCAGTACTGCGCGACCTTGCTCGTCTGCGGGTTATCAATGGTCACCTGCCACCGGTCGTTCGCGGTACCGAACCACTTGCCTCCGGCCTGCCAAGTCAGCGCCCCCAGGTCATAGGCGTCCTGCGGCGTGGTCGTCAGGTAGGCCGAGGGGTTCGCGCTGTGCACCTTCTGCGCGGCCGCGGCGAAATCGTCCCAGGTCTTCGGTGGCGAGATCTTGTACTTCTTGAACAGGTCGCTGCGGTAGTACATCGCCATGGGCCCGGTGTCGACCGGGATGCCGAACACCCTGTCGCCGACGCTGGACATCTGCCAGGTCCACGGCACGAACTTGTCCTTGCCGGCGTCGGCGTACTGGGAGATGTCCTCCAGCGCGCCGGTGGCGATGAAGTTCGAGAGGGTGTCGTATCCCACCTGTCCGAGACAGGGTGCGTTGCCGGCCTTCACCGCGTTCTGCATCTTGGCGTAGCCGCCGATGCTGCCCGCCGGGATCTGGCTGTACTTGACCTTGATGTCGGGGTGCGACTTGTTCCACAGCGCCACGGACTTGTCGAGGCCGACCGCCGCCCCCCAGAACTCCACCGTCACCGGCTTGCCGCCGGAACTCGAACCGCCCGAGTCGCCGGACCCGCTACAGGCGCTGAGCGTGACGAGCGAGGCAACGGCCAACATGGCCCCAGCCCCCTTCACCCACCTTGAAGCCATGGGAACTCCTTCCGTCGGCCGTCCGCCTTGCGGAGCCTGCCGGTTGATCTGCGAGCGGCGTGTCGCGCATGGAGTCGTTGAGAGCTTCCCGTCATCGGGGACTCATCCCTACGAACACTGCCGAACGGCTTGCGATTGGGGTTTCACTTGAGGTGTGCGCCAGCCCTTGTTGGCCCGTCTGGCCTACGTGATGCGCTGGCCCCGCGGAGCAGGGTCCGAGGCTCGGAGTGCTTGCGTTCGAACTGAGCGGCTCACTCTGAAGTGCGAAGCGAATCTCAGTTGCGTCGACTATGGGGCCGGGTGCGCCGCCTGTCAACGCTTTCTCGTCGACTTTTGGTAAAGAGCCTGGCTCACCGAAAGGGCCGCTGGGCAGCACGGACTTCGGGACCTCTGTGACGCACTCGAGATCTCCGGGGGCCATGTGTATGCGCGCTGTCGGCCAGGCCGATATGTGATCGAAATCGAGGGGGCAGTGCTAAAGCGCGTTGATGACGTGCGTAAAGCGGCGCAGGCCCTCTTCGAGTGCCGCTTCGTCCGTGGCGAAGGACAGGCGTACGTGTCCCTCGCCCGACGGGCCGAATTCGGACCCGGCGCGTACGAGCACGCCTCCGTCGGCGAACCGTTGCACGAGTTCGACGGAGGGCAGGGCGCTGTCGATGCGGGGGAATGCGTAGAACGCTCCGAGAGGCCGGACGACGCTCACCGCGTCGAGACCGTCGAGGTGGCGCATGACCAGATCTCGCCGGCGCTGGAAGCGCCTCGAGAGTGCGTGCAGATCTTTGTCGGGAATGCGTAGCGCCTCGACGGCCGCGTCCTGGACGAAGGTGTTCAGAGGCCCATTGATCGTCCGGTGAACGAGGTTGATCTTTTCGGCGACAGCGGCGGCGGCGCAGATGAAACCGATGCGCCAGCCGGTCATTGAGTACGACTTGGAGAACGTGCCGGAGAGCACCACCCGGTCCCGCACAGAGATCAGTTCAGATGCCGAGGTGAACGTGATCTCGTCGAAGACGATGTCGCTGTATGCCTCGTCCGATAGGAGGTAGAGGTCGGGGTGGTCGCGGAGAATGGCGCCGACTCCTTCGATATCGGCTTTGGAGAACACCATTCCGGTGGGATTCACGGGATTGCACAGGATGAGCATGCGGGCTCCCGCTGCGGCCGCCGCGAGTTTGTGCAGGTCGATCGAGCCGTCAGGCCGCGTGGAGATCCACTCGGCCTTGGCCCCTGCCATGGCCGCGTGGTCCGCGTACAGGGAGTAGGTCGGTTCGGGGAGCAGTACTCGATCGCCCGGGTTCACCAGAGCGAGGACGGTGGCTGCGAGGCCGGCGCTGCCTCCGTGAGTGACGACGACATTCGCCGGGTCGACCTCGGGGCCCTGGGAACGCGCCAGGTGGGAGGCGATCTCCTGCCGGAGATCCGGCGACCCTGTGATCTGCGAGTAACGAGTGCGACCGGCGCGCAACGCCCGGACGGCAGCCTCCACCACTGGCTGCGGCGTGTTGCTGTCTGGTTCACCCATGGCCAGGGAGACGGCGCCCGGCACCGCAACGCCCAGCGTTTTGGGCCGCCTCGACGCTGCTCTGATGCGTTCCGGGAGAGAACCGGCCGTTAGGGAGGGGAGGGCGCTCATCCGATCTCCAGGGGGTCACGACGGAGGTAAAGTGCGAGCACATTCTCACATCGTGATGAGCGGTACAAGGGTGGGGGCGCGGATGGGTCGGCCGGAGGCAGGTGGTTGCAGAGGTCCGAGCGGGTGCCCGGTGGGCGCGCTGTGGTCCGGTGGGCATGCCTGAAGCCCACCGCAGACGCCGTGGGTGGTTGGTTCCTGGTGCTGAGCTACGGCCCCCGCGGGGAGCCGCCCCTCACCGGCTGCCGGTCGTGTGCCTCAGGATCCGGCCCAGCCCTGGAGAGCCCCGTAGTAGGCCGCCGTCAAACGGCTGATCGCTTCCTCCTCCGGGAGGCCGGTACTGATCAGGTCCAGGATCTCGCGTGGATCGAACATGGCGTTGTACAGGAACAACGCGTGATCGAAATGCTCGTCCGGCACGTCCAGGTGCCGCATCACACTGCGAATGGGGCGCTCCCAGGCGTCCCGGACCGGGGTGATCACCTCGTCGTTGTCGCGCAGGCGGGTGAGGAACCCCGTGCGCGACCGGATTTGGACCATGGCGGGGCCGTAGCTGCGGACCAGGCGAGCCCACTCCCGGACGACCTCCTCGAACAGGGCCGGGCCGGTCTTGGTGCAGTCATGGCTGTAATTGCGCAGCTGGACGATGACGCCGAGCAGGTAGGCCTTGAGGAGCTCCTCGACCGACGGGAAGTACCGATAGGCCGTGGCCAGCGACAGGTTGGCTCGCTCCGCGATGACCGCCATGGTCATCGCGCCGGGCTCGGTCCTGAGCGCTTCCCCCACGGCCTCCAGGAGCTTGCGCCGGTTGCGGACCGCGTCGCGGCGCATACCGCGCCCAGCACCCTGTTCCTCGTTCCTGACCGTCAGGGGGAGCCTCCCGGGATGCTTCGTCGGAGAGGTGTCTCACCTCTGGACAAGACGATAGTGATGTCCGTCCGAGTCGCTCAAGCGGCCGGCCCTTGGCTTGTGCCGGGATGTGTATGAATTGCTCTGCCGAGCTGGTACCGAGGCTGCACCATATGGACTGTCATTGCCTCGGAGAGGCTGGTGCGAGCCTGACCACCGGCGGGGCACCGGCGGCGATGCCCTCGACATTCTCCGGGTTCGGTGACAGCACCTGTGAGCGCCGGCCGAGTCCTGTGCTCGTAACGGCCCAGCACTCGGCATGGCGGGTGGTCCGTCGTAGGGGGCGACTGCCTGAAGGTGATCTTCCGCCGTCTTCCTCGGTGTCCCCCCGGCCTCAGACCGGCGGGCGAAGGGACGGATCTCAGCGTGGGGTGATCGTCACCTCGGCCCGGTTGAAGCGGGAGCTGTTGCCCCTGGTGTGGAACGGCGCGTTGTCGGGGCTGGGGCCCGTACTCGACGTGTCGGCCTGCGGCGAGTACTGCTGGTGCGGGTTGCCGGGGCCCAGTGCGAGCGGGATCGTCAAGCGCCCCTGGGCGTCAGCGGTGGCCGACCGCACTGAAGCTCCCGCGTGGTCGCGGACGGTGACGTGATACCGCGTGCCCGGTCGAGCCAGTGAGGGCGTCAGTACCGTGGCCGAGCCGTTCCCGACCACCGTGAAGCGGCGCTTACGGGCCACCTCCAGTGCGCTGAACTCGGTAACATCCCGCCGCATCCGTACGGTCCAGCCGTAGGCGCTGTACTGCGGCCTGATCGACGAGAAGGTGAACGACCGGGGAGTGGCGCGGTGCTGCGCGTGGCGGGCGAAGTAGGCCTTCAGGTGCGGTATCCAGTCCCGGAGGTCGGCCTGCCAGTAGGGCCATGTGTGGCTGCCGGGTCCGTAGTCGTGCCACCGGTGCCGGATGCCGAGATCCCGCAGGCGCTCGTGGAAGGACACGTTCTCCTGCCGGATCCGTTGTTCCGTGGCGTCCACGGCCTCGCCGTCGTGCCGGGGCTGGCCGTTGCCCGTGTACAGGGACATGTCCGTGTGGGCCAGATTGGCCGCCAGGTCCCAGGGGTTGTCCCCGCGCCAGCGGACTTCCTGCGTCGCCCACGGGCCCCAGAGGGAGGGGTGGAGCTGCTCGATGATGGTGCGCATCTGGACGTTCTGGTGGTCGACGTCTCCGGAGAACGAGCCGACGGCACCGAAGAGGTCGGGGTGCCGGGCGGCGTATGAGACGGCCCCGAACCCGCCCATCGACAGTCCGGCGGCAGCCCGCGCCCCGCGCTCGGGGATCGTGCGGTAGTGCTCGTCCACCCACGGGAGGAGCCTGGTGATATGGAAGGTCTCCCACATCGGCCGGCTGCGGTGGCCGTTGTTCCACCAGTCGGCATACCACTGCGTGGAGCCGGCGTCCGGCATCACTACGATCGCGGGCAGGCCAGCAGTGATCTTCTCCGCGGCACCGTCCTGTGTCCAGCTCGAAGCGCTCTGCCCTCCACCGTGGTACAGGTACAGCACGGGGTAACTACGTCCCTTCTCTGCGTCGTAGCCATGGGGGAGCAGTACGCGCACCTTGGTCGTGCCGTCGAGAGCGGACGAGGTGAAGGTCAGCTCGCTGAGCCGCGGCGAGAGTCGCTTTTTGTTCACCAGCGCGATGCCGGTTTCGGTGTGGGCTGCCGCGACTGCCTCGGCTGTCTTGGCGGGAGGGTGACTGCATCCGAAGACCATCACCGCGCCCAGAGCGAGTGCCGCGGGGATCCTCACGCGCCTGCCGTTCAAGATTGTCCGTCTCCTTGTCGTCATGTTTCGCTTCTCTGTCTGTTCCGGGCTCGCGGCGCGGACGGCAGGGCCGGTGCGAGACGCCCGCGGACCAGCCCGGTGGTCCTGGCCGACTCGCGGCCGAACTGGGGGTCTTGAGGTGAACGTGTCCTGGTCCCTGCGTCCGATGGCAGGGCGGCGGACCTGGATTCCGGCTGGGATCGAGGGGCGCTCGATGCCCAGCCGGGTCCCTCCTACGGGGTGGCGTCCGCGACGGTGTACACGGTGCTGTCGTCGTGGAACAGGACGCCCTCTCCAGGCTTGCTGACCTGGAGCTCGAGGTAGAGCGGCTGGTCGGTGTCCGGGGCCTCGAAGGCGAGTGGCAGTTGCCTGTTGCCGCCGAGCGCGATGCGGGTCTTGATCGTGCCGTGGTCGGTGACCTTCCCGTCGGAGGTGCCGACGTGGAGGCTCCAGGTGACGTTGACCCGGGTGCCGTGCAGGGTGTCGTTGAAGACCGTCAAGGCGCGGGTTGCCCGGCCGGGGCTGACACTGCCTGTGGTGGTGGGCCATTCTCCAGCTTCGTTGGAGATCTTGTTGGCGTTCCAGAAGCCGGTGTCGACGGCGGCGACAGGGTTGAACGCGTTCTGGATCAGTTGGATGTGGGGGTTGGCCCATGGGGCGGACAGGTTGTCCTCGCCGTACAGCGGATGCAGTCCCGCTGTCGGGTAACCCCATTCGACGTTGATGTCGGTGCGCTTGACACCGGGGACGACGGAGGACCAGAGGTCCAGCAGCGTGTAGGGCCGCACGTCCGAGGCACCCTGGCCACGCATCCGCAGGGACCCGGAGGCGAACCACACGGCACCCTGCGGAGTGTTGTCGCCGGGCCAGACGAACTCCGTTTGGCCCTGCGGCTTGCCGGCCGGTCCGTTGCAGACGCTCTCGGTGTAGGCGGCTGGGTATACCCCGTCGGCGTAGTGGCAGAAGACGGTGTAGTTGGCGTGCGCAAGATTGCCGGCGGTGGCGTCGACTGCGGAGTCGGTGCTGATGGGCCGGGTGGTGTCCATCGCCATGATCGTCTGGTACAGCGCCTCGTCGAACTCGGCACCGGCGCCCGGGTTTTCGGTGTAGCCCACGACCGGTTCGTTGGACTGGCTCCAACGCAGCACTGAGGCGTGGTTGCGGTCTCGCCTCACCAGATCGGCTGTGTGCTGAAGCATGTTTTCGCGGCCGGTGATGAAGTTCTGCCGGTTGTTGGAGCCACGGATGGCGGTCTCGTCCTGAATCATCAGACCGCGCGCGTCGGCGACGTCGAGCATGTAGGGCGTGGCCGGGATCTGGTGGATGCGGACGCCGCTGAAATTCAGCCGTAGATAGTTGTCCACGACCTGCGGCCAGCCGCCGTTGCCCTGCGAGGGCTCAAGGAACCCGGGCAGGGTGTCGTAGGCGTCGCTGCGGCCGTGGTGGTCGATGTTGTCGTAGTTCGCCCCCTGCAGGCTGTCGCCGCGGAAGTTGATGTGGCGCCCGTTGAGCTCGTAATGGTCTCCGTCCTGGGCGAGTTCGCGGAAGCCGAACCGAACTCGGGATCGGGAGGTGGTGATACCGGCGGTGGTGGCTTGCAGTCGCAGGTCGTGCAGCTGCGCGCGGTAGCCCGACCGGTGCGGGATGTTGGGCCACCAGTACGACTCCGAGCCTGCTCGCCACGACAGCGGACCCACGGTGATGGTCTTGGTGGCATGGGCCGGGACCGTGACCATCCTGCGGGGGACGGCGGGGTACGCCCAGTTCTCGTCGTTCCAGGAGTCCACCGTCCCGGTCAGGCGCACCTTGCGCGCCGTGCCGGTGGTGTTGGTGAGCTCGACGTCGTAGGTCAGGGTGCGGTCCGCGACCGAGGTCTGCACGAAGGTGTCGGAGATGTGCACCGCGGGGAAAACCTGGAGGTCGGCGGAGCGGAAGATGCCCTGAGCCACGTCGTCGGACCAGGAGGCGCCCTCGGGCACGGTGTAGCGGCCGTCGTCCCCGATCAAGGCCTTGCGCCCCTCGACCCGCACTCGGACGAGGTGAGAGCTTCCGGGCTCGACATAGTCGCTGATGTCGAACACCGACGGCGTGAACGCCGTCATCTGGCTGCCGACCTTCCGGCCGTCGACCCAGACGGTGGCCCGGTGGTTGATCGCCCCGAACGCGAGCTTGGTGGCCTGTGGTCCCGCGATGTCGGGCACGCGGATGCGCCGCTGATAATCGGCGACCGAGAGGTCGTCCCAGCCCTGCTTGAGCCAGCCGCCGCCGGGCACCTCGATGGTGGTCGACTCCTCGGTGGCGGGGGTGTCCTCACAGGTCATCGGCCCCATCGTGGGACGCGGACCGGGGGTGCAGGTAGTGGTCGTCACGGGATCGAACTGCCAGGTCCCGGCCAGGTCGACGTTCTCGGCGGGCCGAGGCCCGGACACCCCGCCCAGGTAGGAGTGCGCGAACGTGGGCGCCGATGTCTCCGGCGGGGCACCCCCGGCGCCCGGGGCACCACTCGCCGTGGACGCGACCGTGGCGGGGGAGAACAGGCCGGCGCTGACAAGCGCTGTAGCCGCCGCGATGGCGCGGAGCCAGCGGCGGGGGCCGTTCCTGGACGGGACCCTGGTTGGACGGGTGGTCATCCCTCACACTCCTCAGGTCTCCCGAGCTCGGCTCGGCTGCGTCGCACATCAACGCCAGGCGCGAGGCAGTGTGATCTCGGCGCTCGCATACCGGCCTGGTCGAGGATCCGGAGAGACCCGCCGCCAAGTCAATACCTACTCGAAGTAAATTTTCGAAGTGCCTGCATCAGCGCCACGTCGGCTGCGGTCAAAAGGCCCGACGTGGACACCGGCCGACGGCGCGAGTCAGTCTTGGTGCGAGGTGTGGTCGAGGAGGCAGGAGACGACCATGCGAAGAGCGGCGGTGGTGTCCAGGTCGGGGTCGAGCAGCCACTGGAGCTGCAGGCCGTCCATGAGGGCGGGGACAAGTTGGGTGAGGGCGTCGACGTCCACCGAGGCGTCCACAGTGCCTTCGGCGATCCGAGCCTCGATGTCACGCCGGCTCATGGCGCGCATGTGTTCGTAGCGGCGCTGGAACCACTCGTGTGCCGGGTGGTCGGGGTCGGTGGCCTCTCCGGCCAGCGCGGTGTACAGGCGGGCAAGCCCGGGTGAGCGCTTGGTCCTGGCCAACGCCCGTTCTGCCTCGCCCACCAGCGAGCCATCGGCGTCGTGCTCGATTGCCGCGGCCGCCAGGTCCCGCTTGTCCCGTTCCTCCAGCACCGCCAGGAGCAACTCCTCCCTGGAGCCGAAGTAGTGCAGCAGGCCCGGGCGGGTGATGCCGACGCGCGACGCGATTTCCTGCAAGGTGGAGTTGCGCAGCCCTTCTTTGGCCAGCACCTCAAGCGCGACCTCGATGATCTCCCGTCGCCGAGCGATCCCCTTGACGTACGGACCACGGGGAACGGGCTGACGACTCATGGCGCGAGAGTACTGGCGCGCTGGTCAGCACCACAAGAACCGACCGCGTGACGGCGGTGGCAGTGCTCCTCGGCTACGATCACGCGACCGAGGTGACGCTGTCTCGTCGGCGGCCGAGCTTTTCACGGGCCGGGTTGGTGTGGGTCGTAGCAGCCGACGCCGCTCAGTCGTCGTCGGCCTCCAACACTCGGCGAAATACCTCTTCACCGCTCAACGACCGACACGACCGCATGTCAACCTCGACTGCCCCCCCGGCTTAACGAACTGCCGGTAACAGGCCGATGTGCATCGTCCGCCGCTCTCGCTGCCGAGACCCTGGTGGAGGTCTTCACTCCGAAACCGGCCGAACGCTTCACCAACCGCTCGTTCGCCGGTCGGCGGTGAGTTCGGCGCGGGCCTCGTGCGGGTCGAGGACCTCGACGGTGGCACCCATGGAGAGCAAGCCGAGATGACCATCTCGTCGACGCGGGGCAGGTGCTTCTGTCGCTTCTTGACGATCTTCGGTTCGAAGTGGCCGTCGCGGTCGCGGCGCACGGTTATCTCCACCGGGCCCACGTCGGTCAGCACGGTCTTGGAGCGTTTGCCATTGCAGGAGTTACCGCGGTTCTTGCCGGCCGCATCGTGCTTGTCATAGCCGAGGCGGTCGGTGATCTCGCCCTCCAGGGCTGCTTCAGCAGCCGCATGGGCAGCTGCCGGCAGCCCGCCCTCGCCGGTCAGTTGCAGACCCTTGGCCTGGGCCCGGTGCACCAGTTCGTCGATCAAGTGGTCGTCCACGGCCTTCGCCGACACCATCTCTGCCGACTCGACAGACTTGGGATCGGTCACGTTCTCACTGGTCATCGATGTGTCTTCCATGATCGGGAGTTACATCGAATGTCTTACAGTCCCAACAGCCTCTGAGCTGGACAACGGTGTGAGGTTCCGGTCGGGCTGGGCCAGCCGGATCAGACGGTCCCGTTCCTCCTCGGTCGGGCGCAGTGTGTGGGCCACCGCGTCCATCACCTCGGCCGACATGGTTTCGCCGTAGCCCTGTTCCAGGCGTGGGTGGTACGCGTATGACACTCCCGCCAGCTGCGCCGGCTCCTCGCGTCGCAGGCCGGGTACCCGCCGTCGCTCGCATGAGGGCAGGCCGATGTCCTTGGGATTGAGCCGGGCTCTGGGAGACCGTGGAAACTGCTTGAGCTCGGCACGCCGGTCAGTCCGGCAGACAACTCGTCGTGGGTCGTACATGTGAAGACATCGCTGTCCTCCGTCTGCCAAACGTGCTCCCAGATGCAGAGGAGCGTAGCTTCTCCGGCTGGTCGGCGCGCAGTTGACGAGATCGCACACCGTGTGGCATCACCACTCGGCCCAACTGCGCGCCCACGAGGTATGTAGAGGTATGTACCCGTCGCCGAGACTCGGGCCCTGCTACGTGCCGGACGGAAGGCCGGCGCCGGCAACACTGCCGCTGACGCCGGTCATGATGGCGTTGATGATGCCCTGCTGGGTGACTGTGAGGGAGCGCCGGTTGAACAGCCCGAACCCGTACCGATCGGTTGCACCGTTGTCCCAGTAGATGGAGGCGGCGCCGTACTTCTTGGCGGTGGCCGCGACGGCCCGTGCGAAGTCCGCGCGATACCTGTTGTTCGACGAATCGAAGGATGACTTGTCGATGGCGCCGTATTCGCCCACCACCACCGGATACCCCTTCGTGACGAACACGTCGCGCATCATCTTGAACTGCGCGTCCAGATAGTCCTCCTGGCCCCAGGTCGAGGTCCTCGACGGGTTGGTCGCTGCCCGGCCCCACTGCGTGATGGTGCCGCTTTCCTCTCCGGCGAAGTCCCACGGGCTGTAGTGATGAACGGAGATCATGATCCGCCGCTCACTTGCGGGAATGGAGGAGGAGCGGTACTGGTCGGACGGAAGGGCGAAGCCGTAATTCCCCGCGGTGTAATCGATGTTCGTGTTCCAGCCGGCCACGAGCAGCCACCTCGAACTGTTGTTGCCGCCCGTCTTCCGCACGGTGTCCACGAAGATCTGGTTGTAGCTGTTGATGTTCGAGTAGCACGGTTGGGTCGGGCGGCCGTACTGCCCGTCGAACTCCTCGTTCATGGACTCCAGGATCAGACGCTGGTCGTAGTTCTTGAACCTGTTCGCGATCTGCTGCCAAGCCTTCTCGTACTTGGCCTTGATCGTCGTCTGGGAGGGGGAATCGCAGATCAGCCAGGAGCCGTTGACGCTCTTGTACCCGTCGCCGTGCATGTTGATCAGCACATGCAGGCCTCTGTTGTAGGCGTAGTTGACGACTTCTTGGACTCTGTTCAGCCAGGCTGCGTTGATCGTGTAAGTCGGGCCGGGCCCTATGGCTCCCAGGTAGGAGACCGGAATCCGGATCGTCTTGAACCCCGCCGCCCTCACTTTGTCGATGAGGGCCTGCGTCACCGTCGGCTGGCCCCACGCTGTTTCGCTGGGGTATCCGTTGGTTGTGGCTTCGAGTTGGTTCCCCAGATTCCATCCGGCGCCCATGTCGGCCACGATCTGAGAAGCGCTTGACTGTGCCACGGTATCGGCCGATGCCTGATGCGCCGCGCCGTACACAGATGCGGCAACTGTCAACAGGACGGCAAGGAAAGTGACTCTGATCTTCCCTGCTAGTGAAACCATGTGCTTTCCTCTCTTGCGTCCTTGAGGGTGTTGGGCCCTCAAGTGGATCTATCTGTAGGAGTGGGAGCGGCTGCCCGCTGTTCGGGTGGTGGTGTCCGGCCTGGAAACGTGCACAGCCGATTGCGCGGCGGCTGACCTCGCGGGCGTCCTTGGGCGGCCACGCGCCCTCTACGGCCCGGATGCGCGGCGATCGCGGCGGACGCGCGCACCCGAGCCGTGTGGTTGCTCCTCAGCTCAGGACGGATTCCCAGGTGGTGGTGGAGGAGGTGGCGTCGGCGCGAAGGCGGTCGCGGGCCCCTGCGTCGCGGTAGAGGCTCCACCGCATCCAGTCCACGGAGGTGTTGACGGTGCGGGAGTCGCCGAAGTAGTTGCTGTGACCGGCGCCGCGGAAGGTCAGGAACGCCTTTCCGGCGGGCAGTTCCCGGTACGCCTGGCGGGCGGAGGAGATCGGGCACGTTCCGTCCCGGTCGCCGTGCGTGAACAGGACCTTGGCGCGGACCGACGTGCTCGGGTTGCCCATGTCCACACAGGACATGGGGATCGCGGCGGTGATCCGTGCGTCCGGCCAGGCCGTGAGAAGGCCGTGAGTGGTCATGCCGCCCATCGAGTGGCCGGAGACACCGACTCCGACCGCTGTGTTGATGTGGCCGGCCAGCGGGTCGCTCGCCGTGTTGAGGGCGAGGGTCCGGGTGATGACCTCGGAGACGTCCTTGGACTGGTTGCCGTTGTAGACGTCCTGGCCACTGAGGTTGGCGAAGTGGGGGGCGGGGACGATGAAGCCGGCCTCGGCCAGGGGGCGGATGATCGCCAGGGAATTCTGCGGGCTGCTGCTCAAACCGTGCATGAACTCGCAGACCGGGAAGACGCCTTGGGCGACGGGGGCGTTGGTGACCGGGGAGCCACCGGGGGCGCCGGTGGCGGGGTAGTAGACGTAGGTGGTCCACCGGCGGCTACCGCGGCTCCAGGCGTACTGGCGCACGCCGACCGCGAACCGCTGGGTCGGGGCTCCCGCCCGCGCGGTGGCACCCGCCTGGCCCATGCCGAGCAGGGACATGCCTACGCCAGCGGCTCCGACCGCGCTCAAGGTCAGGAAGCTACGCCGTTGCATGGTCATGAAGACTCCTGGTGTGGGGGGTGTGCGGAGCGCTACTCGGTCAGGCGCCGGGAAGAGGCGTCGGTGATGCCGCGGCGGTGGGGCTGACCCAGGTGGTGGGGGGAGTGGTCGTGGGGGTGGTCAAGTCGCGAATCGCGCACGGTGGAGGACGTTCCGGTCCTGCCCGTGGTGGTCATCGGCGTGGTGTGGCCTTGCCTGCAGAGACGCGGCGAGCCGCTGAACACCGGCCGAACCGTGACTCATTGTGGGAGCGGCCTTCCGCGCCCACCTGCCCGCCTGTCTGATGGGGAGGCGTTGATTCTGCGGAAGCGGCGCAGGGGTGCCTCTCCTTCCACTCGTCGTGTGCCGCACCACTGGGAGCGTTCCCACCTGTCCTGCAACAGGTACATTCCCGATCGGGCGCCGATCTGTCAATCATTGGCGCCCAACTCTGTTGTCTTCGACGCGGATTCGACAGATCGCAGGCGCTGGAGGCACCGTGTGACGTCTTCGAAGCCCGCCCGATCACACTCGCGGCGGCCTGTTGTCAGCTGTGGCCGACGCCCGCACTCATGCCGGCGATCGTATGGGCCCTGATGTCGGGGTGCGGCCCCTGCGCGAATCGGGTCACTACGGAGCGGACATGGTCCTGGGCCGGCTGGAGCAGTCCGTCGTACACCGCGACGCAGACTTCCCGCGCCCGCGGCCGGGGCCAGTCGGGCGGCAGCAGACCGATGGGGAGCAGCGGGTCCAGAATGGGGAAGTGCCGGTAGGCGTGCATGACCTCGGTCCGTGCGCGCACCGCGTCGGCACCGGTGACACGGTCGGTGCTGATGTGCGGAAGCAGGCCGCTCCAACGGTCGATGAAAGCCCGGTAGTGCTCGGCGATGCCGGGCAGGTCCCACGCCTCGACCGGGTTGCGGTCGGCCTCCGTGTCCAGTTCCTCCTGCCGCGCGCGGAACACGGTCACCGCTCTCCGCGCCAGATCGGCCACCTCGATCCGCCCCTTCGGGGTCAAAGGATGCGGCGACACCCAGAGCGCGTCGTACAGCGGCGCGAATCCGCGCCACCGCAGCGCGGTGCGCAGTGCGCGCCGCCGCGTGCTCTCCTGTTCCGGGACGGAGAAGGCGATCAGTGTCCACCGACCGTCCCATGAGTCGGGTTGGGTGGTGAAGGTGGCGATCGAGCTGGCGCCGCTCCACAGATCGACGGCGGCCTGCGACGTCAGCCGGTAGGAGCTGTACCGTCCTTGTCGGCTGCTCTCCAGCACCCCTCGGCGCATCAGCCTGCTGATCGTCGTACGGGCGGCGCCCGCGGTCACGTTGAACTCTCCGAGCAGTGCCACGATCGCCGCCGACGGCAACCACGCCCGGACGGGGAACGTGTAGTCGGCGATCAATGTCACCGTGAGCCCCTGCGGCGATACGTCGCTTTGCCAGCCGGGCGACTGCACGGGGCCGGCGGCGCCGTCACCCTCGTCGGAGAAGATCTCCTCGAGGTGGGACAGGTTCGGCAAGGTCGGCTCCGGCGCGGTGGACAGGGTCGGCATCACTGTAACGGTTGTGGGATCGCCGGGTGCAGCTCCGCCGCGATTGCTCCACCAGGCGTGATCTCCGCGCGCAGCCGAAGGCGCGACGGCAGCGCCCAGGTGTGTAACACCGGTGCACTTGGAGGGCGGCGGCAGCGAACAGTCGTCCTTGGCTCCCTACTTGCGGGGGACGGCGCGTTGGGCGATGTGGGCGTTCGTCATCGTCAATGTGGTGGTCGTCGAGGTGCTGCCGGGTCGCGCAAGAACGAGGCGCTGACCGTCGCGGCTTCGTGACGACTCGTCACTACGACGAATTGAGGCGGCCTGGACAGAACCGACCCGGTGCAACGCCACCGAGGTTCTGGAACTACTTGGGGCCACGCGCGTACACGAGGATGCACTCCACGACGGCTGCAGCATCCAAAGGTGAGAGTCGGCGGCAGTCCGCGACCAATTCGGCAGCGATGGCCGCGAGCGTCCTGTGATGCTGGATCAAGACTTGGGCCAGGACGTACAGGCGGCGCAGGCCGCGAGAGGCGACGGCCAGCTTCGGGTCGAGTTCGTGCAGGAACCAGCGCGCGGCTTGTTGCCGATTGCGGTGCGCTGGGCCGCCGGGCGCCGTTGGTCGACCAACTGCTTGCGGCTACGGCGATCGCAGCAGCCGGGGTGGCGAGGAAGGCGTGCACTCCCTGGTGAGCGGGGAGTGCACGCCGGGGGTTGCACAGCGAGCAGGGTCGGATCACTCCGTTGCGAAGCGCCCTGGGGAGGATTCTGCGGCAGCTGCGGACGACGTGTCCGGCGGTGTGAGCACCCGGCGTACCGCGTCGGCGAGTGCGGGAGCCGCGTTCGCGTCGGCATCGGCGATCCCGACGCCGTAGCGGAACCGCACGGTCGCGCCGTCCTCGACGGTCAGTTCCTCGCTGAAGAACGGTGCCGGGTTGAGGCAGGCGAACTCCTCGGTCCGGGCGAACCACTGCGGCGGGTGGCTCGGGTTGGCCGCGTCGTCGACCATGAGCACGAGCGACTGCGTGTCCGTCTCGTCGTGGTGGCCCGCGAAGCCCATCCACTCCATGCGCCGCCCGCGGACCTCGTCGCCGCCCAGGCCTTCCTCGGTCACGAACTGTCCGCCGGTGAACGACCGAGGGCCCCGCCAGAACAGGCCGCCGTAGCCGGCGTTCTCCCGTCCCTTGGTGGTCGGGGACCCCATGGCGACGTCCGTTCCGGAGACGTTCGTCATCTGCGTCTCGAACGTCAACGCCCAGGCGTGCGGGGAGAGCAGGCTCGCTCGCAGCGTCCTGCGCTCGGTGAAGAACAGCGCGCCGGACTGGGTGGTCCAGTCCAGGTCGTGGGCGAACGTGGCCGTTCCGTCGGTCCTGTCCAGGTCGACGACCCGGCGGTGTGCCTGGGTTCCGTTGTTCTGCAGCTGGACGTAGAAGCGTCCGTGGATGTACGTGGGACCGCCCCAGAAGTTCTCCTCGCCCACGTGGGGCAGGGACCACGCGATGCCCTTGTGCCAGACGTGGTCGTGGGGACGGAACAGGCTGACCACCTTACCGGCCCGGGTGCGCAGGGGGTGGATGTAGGGCTTGGGCGATTCCAGCTGGACGGTGTCCGGCTGGTACACGTAGCGGAACAACTCGGTGCCGCCGTCGCGGACCGTGACCGAGGTGCCCAGGTCGTGGCGGATCTCAAGAGCGTTCATACGAGGGCCTCCTTGACCGGTTGCCACGGCACGGCTCCGCCGTCCATGCTGAGCGCGAAGGGGTCGTCGTCGGTCAGTTCGCCCGCGGCGACGCGGACACCGCGGAAGGCGGAGGCGTACGTCGCCGCCGCGAACTCCAGCGTGCGGCGCGCGTCTTGCAGACAGACGCCGGGTTCCTGTCCGGTCTCCCAGGCGTCGAACACGGCCTCGATCTGGAGCCTGTGGCCGCTCGTGATGTCCGGCTCGGCACCCTCGATCCAGAGGTCCGAGAGACCCTCGTGGCCGGGGGCCGGGGTGAACCGCCAGTGTTCCTCGCGGTAGCCGTAGAGGTGTTCGAGTTCGACCGTGGCGTATTCGAAGTCGAAGCGCAGGCGCGAGGTCTCCCGGGGGGACAGCAGGGAGTTGACCACCGTGGCGAGGGCTCCGTTGTCGAACCGGACGGCGGCGATCGAGACGTCCTCGGTGTCCGTGGGCCGGGCCTGGCGCTCGGCGAGTGCAGCGATCTGGGACCAGGGGCCGAGGACCGACAGCATGAGGTCGAACTGATGGATGCCGTGTCCCATCGTGGGGCCGCCGCCCTCGACGTCCCAGCGCCCCCGCCACGGCACCTCGAAGTACGCGTCGGGCCGGTACCAGAGGGTCTCGCAGGTGGCGACCAGTGGCCGGCCCAGTGCGCCGGAGCCGGCCAGCCGGCGCAGGCGTACCGCCGCCGCGCCGTAGCGGTGCTGGAAGACGGTCAGAACCTTGGAGCCGGTCTGCTCCTGCACCGTGGCCAGTTGGTCCATCTCGCGCAGGCTCAGTGCCGTCGGCTTCTCCACCAATGCGGTGACGCCGGCCTGCATCGCCATGGATGCCAGCGGTACGTGGGTCTGCGGGGGCGTACAGATGTGTACGAGATCGAGGTCTTCGCTCTCCAGCAGAGCCTGCGGGTCGTTGAACACGTGCGGCACGGAGAACCGGTCGGCGAACTCGGCGGCACGGGTGGGGTCGAGGTCGGCGACGGCGACCAGCCGGGCACGTTCGGAGAGTTCGGTGAGAGCTTCGGCATGAGCGTGGGCGATACCGCCGGTGCCGATGATGGCCACGCGGTACGGCGGCCGGGGGCTGGGCATGGGTGTTTTCTCTCTCTTGGTTCCTGACCCACTTCTCGTGGGGCTCCCGGGGGCCGTGGGCAGCGGCGGCGGCCCCCGGGGAGGAGGTCACTTGGCCGCGTCGATCTCGCCCTGGAGTTCCTTGATGAAGGCCTTCGCGGCGGCATCGGGCGAGGTCTTCTTGAAGTAGACCTCCTGGCTGTAGCGCTGCAGCTCCGGCTCGATGCCGCTGCCGCCGTTGGGGGTCACGACCGGCGACTCACCCGGGGTCACGGCGTTCATGTAGTCGGCTGCCGCCTTGTCGGTCCCGGCCAGAGTCGGCTGGAGGTGCTTGAGCATCTCCTTGTTGGCGGGGATGCCGCGCTCCGTCTTGAGGATGTCGGCGGCCGACGGGTCGTTGAGCATGAAGTTGATGAACGCGGCCGCCTCGGCCGGGTGCGCGCTCTGGCTCGAGACCGCCCAGTACATGGAGGGCTTGAAGAAGTTCGCCTTGGTGTCGCCGAGGCGGGGCATCTGCAGCAGTTGCACATGGGCGCCCGCGGCCTGCTGGATTGCGGTGATCTGGGTGTTGTACGCCCCCATCATGGCCGCCTTGCCGGTGGCGAAGCTGCCGGCGGTGACACCCGCGGTCAGGTCCTCGACCATCGTCGACGTATTGACGCTGGCCCCGGAGGAAAGCAGGTCCAGACCGTACTTCCACATGCCGGCGAGCGTCTCGGGCTTCAGCGAGACGTTGCCGTCCTTGTCGAAGAGGTTTTCACCGTGCTGACGGGCCCAGTACTTGACATCGCCGGCGGAGAAGCCGGGCGCGCCGGCCGCACCGTGGATCTTGCCGCCGCTCTTGTCCGTCAGCTCCTTCCCGATCTTGGCGTAGTCGTCCCACGTCCACGTTTTGTCGTCGGGAACCTTCACGCCGTACTTCTTGAACAGGTCGGTGTTCACGAGGATGGACATGACGCCGACGCCGACGGGAAGCGCGTACTGCGTTCCGTCGATCTGTCCGGTGGCCAGGGCCTGGTCGTCGAACTGCGAGGTGCTGAGGAGTTTCTTGGCCTTGTCGAGGTCGTACAGCGCTCCGCGGTCGGCGTACGAGGCGAGGTACAGCTCGTCCATCTGGACGACGTCGGGGGAGTCCTTGGCCGCGGTCGTCGTGGCGAGCGCGTCCCAGTAGCCGTTCCAGTCCTTGTACTGGCCCTTGACCGTGATGTTGGGGTACTTCTTCTCGAACGCCTTGATGACCTCGTCGGTGAGCTGGGCGCGGGCGTCCGCACCCCACCAGGTGGCGCGGATGGTGACCGGCTTGTCGCCGAGCTTGGGAGCGGACCCGGTGCTACTGCCGGAGCAGGCGGTCAGTGCGAGCGAGAGTGAGACCACCGCTCCGATCGCGACGCGTCTGAAGGGGCTGGGGTTCATGTGCTTGTCCTGTTCCTGAAGAGTGGGTCGGGTTGATGGCTGCGGTGCTCCCGAACGGCCATGACTCGGTCGCCTCCGCGTGTCCGGCAGTAGCCCCCGCGGTTACTTGCCGCCGGTGGTCGCGATGCCTCGCAGCAGGAAGCGCTGCCCTGCGAGGAAGACGAGGAAGACGGGAACGAGCGACACGACGCTCATGGCGAACACCGAGCCCCAGTCCGTCGCGCTCTGCTGGTCGACGAAGGTGCGCAGCGCGAGAGGTGTGGTGTACATGTCCGGGTCGGTCAGGTAAATGAGCTGGGTGTAGAAGTCGTTCCAGGTCCAGATGAAGGTGAAGATCGCGGTGGTCGCCAGGGCCGGGACCATCAGCGGCAGGATGACGTGGAAGAAGATCCGCGCGTGCCCGGCGCCGTCGATCCGCGCCGCCTCGTCGATCTCGCGCGGGATGCCACGGATGAACTGCACCATGAGGAAGATGAAGAAGGCGTCGGTCGCCAGGAACTTCGGCACAATCAGGGGCAGGAAGGTGTTGACCCAGCCGAGTTCCGAGTAGAGGACGTACTGGGGCACGATGATCACGTGGACCGGCAGCATGATCGTGACGAGCATGATGGCGAACCACACGCGCTTCGCCTTGAACTCGAGTCGGGCGAACGCGTAGGCCGCCAGGGAGCAGGCGAGGAGGTTCCCGAGGATCGCGCCGGTGACGACGATCGCCGAGTTGATCATGTAGTGGCTGAACGGTTGGGAGAAGGCGTTCCAGCCGTTGCTGTAGTTCTCGAAGCGCGGGTGCGTCATGGCGAGTCCCGCGCTGCGGAAGATCTGGCTGTTGGGACGCAGCGAGCTGACCACCATCCACAGGACGGGGTACAGCATCGTGAGGGCGCAGAGGGCCAACAGGCAGTGCTTGAGAGGGGCGCGCACGGCGCGCCTGACCCGGCGTATCGCGTGCGGGCGGGGGGCGGGCAGCGAGGGGGGTACGGCTGCGGTGTCAGTCATCGTAGAACACCCAGTACTTTGAGGCCCAGAAGTTGACGGCGGTGAAGGCCGCGACGATGAGGAGCAGGACCCACGCGAGCGCGGACGCGTATCCCATGTCGAAGTGGCCGAAGCCGCGCTGGTACAGGTACAGCGAGAAGAAGAGGGTGGAGTCGGCCGGCCCTCCGGTTCCGCCGGAGACCACGAAGGCCTGGGTGAAGGTCTGGAAGGCGTGGATGATCTGCAGCACCAGGTTGAAGAAGATGATGGGTGTCAGCAGCGGGATGGTGATGCTGCGGAACTGGCGCCAGCGCTTTGCGCCGTCGACGGAGGCCGCTTCGTAGAGGGAGGTCGGAATCTGCCGCAGCCCGGCGAGGAAGATCACCATGGGTGAGCCGAAGGTCCAGACGTTCAGGACGACGAGGGTCGACAGCGCGGTTCCCGGCTCCGAGATCCAGCCCTGCCCCTGGACACCGACGAGGGACAGGGCCTCGTTGACAAGGCCGTTGGTTCCGAACATCGCACGCCACAGCACGGCGATCGCCACGCTGCCGCCGATCAGTGACGGCAGGTAGAAGACGGAGCGGTAGAAGGCGAGGCCCCGTACTCCCTTGTCCAGCACCAGGGCGAGCCCGAGGGCCATTGCCAGCTGCAAGGGGACGGAGACGAGGACGTAGCTGAACGTCACTTCGAGCGACTTGTGCAGACGCTCGTCGTCGAGCATGCGCGTCCAGTTCTCGACTCCGTTGAACTGCGGCGGCTGCAACAGGTTGTACTTGGTGAAGCTGAGGTAGAGCGAGGCCAGCATCGGGCCGAGAGTGATCCCGAAGAGCCCGACGAACCATGGCAGTAGGAAGAAGAACGCCGCCTTGTTCTGCTGTCGCGCGCCCCGTTGGGACCCGCGCAGCCGGCGTAGTTCGTTGATGGAGCTCACGGCACTGCTCCCTTGAGCGGCGGCATCGGCACACAGTGGTGCGGGCCCGTCCCGGGCCTCGCGTCACCCGAAAAGTGATCGTTCACTTTGTGGGTTGCGAGGACCATAGTGAACGATCACTTTTTGCGTCAAGAGTGTGTAGTCTCTGACTTCACCGAACGTTGGCGGAAGGGTGGGGGAAGCGGATGGATGGCGCTGACACGGCGCGACGACGGCCTACGATCACCGACGTGGCGCGGCTCGCCGGTGTGTCACCCCAGACGGTGTCGCGGTATCTGCGGTACAACGGCGGGCTGAAGCCGGCGACCCTGGAACGCGTGGAGAAGGCCATACGGGAACTGGACTACCGTCCCAACCTGGTGGCGCGGTCGATGCGTACGCGGAAGACCGGCCGACTGGCGATCCTCATGCCCGCCATGGCCTTCAACCCCTCGCGCATGCTGGCGGGTGCTGGCGCGACGGCGCAGGACGCAGGGTTCTTCGTGGATGTCGTGAGTGCCGGGGGCGGCGTACGCGCGAGGAGCGACCGCCTGCTGGAGCTCGCCGATTCGGGACAGTACGAGGGCATCCTCTCCCTCGCCCCCGTGCTTCCCGCCGTGGAGAGCAAACTGCACCAGAGGACGGCCGTGGTGATCTCGGCCGACTTCGACGACGAGATGCGCGGCATCGGGCAACTGGCCGACGCCACGCCCCTGGTGCGGATGATCGAGCACTTGGCGGCGCTCGGTCACTCCCGGTTCCTCCATGTGGCGGGCGACGCGCAGTTCGCCTCCGCGAGGGCGCGCAAGCAGAGCTATCTAGAGACTGTCGAACGCCTCGGGGTCGAGTCCGTCGGGGTCTTCGACGGAGACTGGTCGGGAGAGTCTGGCATCGAGGCGATACGGTCGCTCCCGAGCCATGCGCGGCCGACCGCCGTGATCGCGGCCAACGACCTCGTCGCCGCCGGCGTCGTCCGGGGCGCCCGGGAGCGCGGCTGGGACGTGCCCGGCGACCTCAGCGTGACCGGTTGGGACAACGCCGGGGTCGGACAGTTCATGACCCCGTCACTGACCACCGTCGACGTGGAGCTCGAACAACTAGGCAGTACGGCCATGGCCAAGCTGATCGCGGGTCTGAGGGACAGCGCGCCCGAGACGGCTGAGGGCTCCCTGTTCCGCATCATCTGGCGGGAGTCGACGGCCGAGCCGCCCGCGGCAGGGCGTCTCAGCCGCAGGCGGTGACCAGCGCCACGGCCGGGTGGGCGCGGAGCAGGCGGACCGTGTCCGTCCCCTGCGCCTGCACCGCCCATCCGGCCCGGCCTTGGGGGCGGGCCGAACCGGCCGCGCACGCCGCACGTTCTCAGGTGCGCATCGTCCTCAGTTCGCGTAGACGTCAAGCCGGCCGCACATCCCGAACTTCCCCCGGGCAGCGGGCTGTTCAGACCTCACAGCGGCATCTGCGAGGTGGGGGGACTCTCCTCGCTCCAGCCAGTCGAGCTGCGCCCCGGTGGCCGCGGCGGAGGCCTCGGCACCTTGTCGCCACCGCTCGCGCCACTCGGCGATGCGGGGCCGTACGAGCGCGGCGGCCACACGGTGGAACGCGGCCAGGGCCTGCGGCCCCTTGGCCTCCCGGAGTGCCCGGTAGCCCTCCAGAGCGAGGTCCCGCCGGGCCCGGGCGACGCGCTCCTGCTCCTCCTCGGGCGCGTCGACCGGAATTGCGGTGACACGGGCGTACGTCTCCGGATCGGTCAAGTACTCCGGGGGCAGAGTGAGGACCGCATCCCCCGCCTCCGGCAGCCCGCTGTTCTGCATCAGAACGGTGATCCGCAGATCACCCTCGTTGACCAGCCGGTGGATGGTGCCCGGCGTGAACCAGGCGACCGTGCCGGCCTGGAGCGGAGTGACCTCGTACCCGGAAGCGGTCAGCGTCTGCACGGCCCCGCGACCGCCGGTGACGACGTAAGCCTCTGAACACGCCAGGTGCATATGAGGGGTACCGCCGCACACTCCGTCGGCAGCAGGCCAGTCGTACACCGACAGATGCGAGATGGCGACGCCCCCGGGTAGTCCGGTGTTGGTTGCGTTCATGTGTGTGTCAACACTCCAGTTCACTACAGTAAGCGCTTTCTATCTCTCTTAATTTACGTCCCGGCCGCCCAACCCGTCAATGTTCCGTTTAAAATCAGACCCGAATAGCGAAGCCGCAAGGAGGACGATGTGAACAATGGGTTGGTAGGCAAGAGCGTCTACGCCTTCGGCGACAGTATTGTGTACGGACATGTGTATCCCCACAGTTTCGTGGACGTAGTTGCAGAGCGCGAGGGCATGTCCCTCACCAAGTTCGCCCGGAACGGCGCGACCATAGGCGCCGACGCGCATGCTTCCGGAGGGCAGATACTCACGCAGGTCGAGCAAGCGACCGACATCGCGCCGGACTTCGTCATCTTCGACGGAGGCACCAATGACGCGCAGTCCATTTTCCGGGACCGCGCGTACACGCTCAGCACCTACGTGGAAGAGTTGGAGGAGACGCTGCACGTCATGGGGCGGAAGTGGCCCACCGCCCGCATCGTGTACGTCGCCGCCCACAAGCTCGGTTCGCGGGACTGGGACACTCAGGTGGCGCTGCGCGAGGTGACCCTGCAAGCCTGCCGCAAGTGGAACATCGCCGTTGCCGACGTCTTCGGAGAGACCGCGCTCGACACGCGCGATGACACCCAGCGTGCGAAATACACATTCGACGACCTGGTCAACGGTTTCCCTGGCACAGAGGGATCGGGAACACATCCCAATGAGGCGGGTATCGCCACGTTCTACGTACCGGTGGTGAGCGCCAAGCTGCAGCATATTTCACATTGACCAGTTGGCAATCGGATCTGCCTGGTCGATATCGACCAGGCAGATCCGATTCCTCATTTTCATGACGTCAGCCTGAGCCGAACATCGTGGGCGGGCGAGGAAGCGCTTACTGAATCGGTGCCCTTACCGAAATACTCACGCCACCAGCTGGCCTGGCTGTCACTGGCCGAACCCGGTACCGCGCGAGATCCGGACGTCGTCCACGTGGACCGCCCCGCGCTCACCCCCGTTCGAGTACCACGCGACCTTCGCGATCCCCGGCATCGAGGTGCGGAACGCCGCGTCGTTCAGCACGCGATGGCCGTCGATGTCCAGGTCGAAGCGCTGGTTCACGGTGTCCACGGTGAGCGTGACCCGGTACCACTTGCCATTCGTGTACGTACCGATCACGGAGTCCGTGGTTCCCTGATACGCGTGGATCTCGCCGCGGGCGAACGCGACGCTGACGGCCTGGACGCCGCTGGCGTTGTACACGTAGGGCAGCCCGAACCAGCCGGCCTGCGTGTCGTTGCGCATCACCTGCGTGTCGATGGTCACCACGCCCTGCAGCGGGGTGCTGAAGAGCCGGGCGAGGTTGGTACCGTCGGTGCCGCCGCCTTCGACGGTGCGGGTCAGCCGGACGCTCTTGTCGGTGGCGGACGGCGTCTCCACCACGGAGACGTCGTTGTTGGTCGAGATGACTCGCCATCCGTTGGTCCCGTCGGCGAGCGTGCCGGTCGCCCGGCCGTCGAAGGTGTCCGTGAACGCGATGTTGGGCGCGCCGCGTTCGAAGGCACCGATCTCCGGACCGTTCCCGATCGGCACAGGAGACCCGGCGTTGTCGAGGCCTCCGTTGCTGCTGACCGTGGCTCCGGCGTCGACGAACACCGATCCCGACTGGAGCGCGAAGTTCGCCGCCGTGCCGAGCCTCGGGCCGTTCTCGTCGCCGTAGGGCCCCGTGACGGAGGCATTCACGAACTGCGGAGCGCCGACCACGGCGTTCGCGTCGGACGTGGGCACGGTCGTCAAGTTGTCCGAGTAGCCGTTCTTGTTGTAGACGATGGTCGACTTTTGCACGAACGTGGGCGCGGACTGCCCGGAGACGAACAGGTTGTTGGTCAGCGTCGCCTTGCCGGAGACGCCGCCGGTCACCATGTTCGTCGAACTGGTGTTGGCGAAGGTGTTGTTGTAGATGTTCGCCACCGTGCCGCCCGTCTGCGACAAGTGGAGGTTCCACCGCGTGCTGCCGGTGATGACGTTGTAGCGGAGCACCACGCTGCCGAACTGGACGTTGGAGTTGCACGCGCAGAGCAGGATGCCGTCGCCGTTGTCGTGGAGGTAGTTGTACTGGAACACCTGGTTGGTGGTGCCGATGTCGGGGTCCAGGGCATTCTGGTCGGCGCCGCCCGACGAGAGGTGGGTGCCCATGATCTCGTTGTGCTGGACGGTGACGTTGTCGGCCATGTTGGTCTCGACGCCGGAGACGCCGACCCGGTCGATCACGTTGCCTTCGACGAGTCCGCCCCGGGTGCCGGTGAGGTAGATGCCATTGCAGCCGAAGGGGGTGTTCGCCTGCGTGATGTAGTTCCCGCGGAACGTGACGTTGGTGTACGGGGTGAACCTCGAGTCGGTGGCAGTGGCTCGCTTGCCCCAGCCGGTGAAGACGGCACCGGGCGCGTCACCGGCGTACTGCTTCGTGACGATCCCGCTGAACGAGGTGTTCTTGATGGTGGAGTTCTCCACGGTGATGCCGTCGAGGACTGTGGGGGCACCGGGCGCGGTGATGTCCTGGACGCCGGTGAGGAAGGCGATGCCGCCGGTGTCCTTCGAGCGGTCCCAGCCCTGCTGGAAGGTGATGCCGGGCTTGTTGTCGGCGGTGCTGCCGCCGACCCACTTGACCTCGCCGGTGACGTCGTGCACGTCCACCGAGTCGATCACGAAGTGGTGCAGGGTCTGGCCGTTGTCACCGTGCACGCCGATGCCGCGGAAGTCGCCGAGTTTCGAACCGTCGGTCGTCCCCGTGGGCACCGCGTTCGACACGTCGAGGTTGCGGATCTCCCAGTACTGCTGGTTGTTCAGCCGCACCGCGTCGCCCACTGCGCCCTGGCCGGCGATCTTCGGCTTGGCGCCCGTTCCGTAGCTGTCGATGGCGATCGGGGCGCCGTCGGCGCCGGACCCTTTCGGCCAGAGCTGCCCGGTCCAGCTGTCACCGGCCTCGAAGCGGATGGTGTCGCCGGGCTGGAACGTCGTTGCGTTCACCTTGCTCAGCGAGCGCCAGGGCGCGCTGCTGCTGGTTCCGGCGTTGCTGTCGCTGCCGCTTGTGCTCACGAAGTACGTGGTGCCCGCGGCGAAGGCCCGCTGCGCGGGGATGAGCACGATCGACGCGAGCACGACGGCCAGCGCGCACAGTGCGGCGGCTGTCGCTCGTGACACAAGTCTTCGGTTTACGGTCATTGTCCTCTTCTTGTCGTCCGTGGTGGTGAGGTACCGGCTCCTGTCGTGACGCCTCCAGCCGAGACGTCGCGTAACGACTCGGGGCGCCGGCGGCTCGGGACCGGACGGTGGACGCACCAACGGGTGCGCGACGACATGGGCACTGGTCCGGCCGGACACGCCCCATCGGGTGCTGAGCTCGGTGGCGGTTCCAAGAGTCGTGCTTCCGGTGTCACAGTGCCCTCCCGGATGTGCAGCGGGCCTTCGAGAACGTCATGCCTGCCCCTCGGAGCCGCGTCGGGAAAACGTATTCCGCGCAGTGTGCCCAGCGGTGATCGAGTGCGTCAAGGTTTCGAGCAGATGAACGTCAGCGTTGCGGAGGCCCCTGCCGGAAAGCCGACGGCGCCATGCGACAGCGAGCCGTGCGGCAGCCCGGCTGCTTCGTAAGGCGCTTGTCACTGGCTGCTCAACCCGTCGCCCGGCGGGGCCCAGCAGCGCAGGCGCATCTCATGGCCCCCGGCGCACGGGTGGGGCAGGCCGGGGGTCGGGCCTGCCCCACCCAAGGGCTCGGTTGCTCAGTCGGTCATGCCACCTTGACCAGCTTCCAGCGCTGGTTGCTGCCGCCGTTGGTGTACCACTGGTCGATGGGGGTGTTGTCGGTGGTCCCACCCTTGTACACGTCCACCTTGTACCCGTTCGACCGGGACTCGATCGTGTAGCCGCCGCTGTCGCCCAGGGCGATCAGCCACTGCTGGCTGACGCTCCCGCTGGGGGTCTTCAGCTGCAACTGGGTGCCGGGCCAGGTGGAAGCCGCGTTGATGTCGAGGGACTTGCCGCTGGTGACACCCGTGACGGTGAGGTAGCCGCCGCTGGTGTAGGCCAGTTTCCACTGCTGGCTGCCGCTGTTAGCGTCGGTCTTCTGAACGACGGGCGTGCCGTCGCTGGTTCCACCGTTGTAGGCGGTGAGCACCTTGCCGGTGCCGGCGCTGATGATCTTGTAGGTGCCGGACAGGTCGCTGACCGGCTCGTGGGTGACGGAGAAGTTGGAGTACTCGACGGGGTAGTAGCCGGCGGTGCCCAGGCCGGCCAGGCCCGCACCGTAGCTCGTGTCGGTGACCGTGCCGACGGTGTTTCCGTCGATCTTGGCGATGATGGTGCTGTTCTGGAAGGTCAGCGACAGGTTGTGCCAGGTGCCCGTGCCGGGAGCGGTGACGGTACCGCTGGCAAGGGTGGTCCAGTTCCACGCTTTGCTGCCGGCGGTGTCGGTCTTCAACAGCGACCAGGATCCGGTGTCGGACAGGCGCAGGTGGTAGGCGTTCATCCCCCCGGCGCTGAACTTCGTCTGGGTGCCGACACGGCCGAGGAGCTCTGCGGAGCTGCCGCTCTGCTCCAGCAGTACGTCGGAGCTGACCGTGTAGTTGCTCCAGCCGACGTCGCCCACGAGGGTGTAGGGCTGGAGGGCGTTCGTGGCCGGGTACCACCAGACGATCGGCTTCTGGGGTGCGGTCTGGCGCAGGCACTGGCCGGTGCGGCCCCCGGTGCAGGGGGCGGCCTGGAACGCGCCGTTCATGGAGGCGAAGTACTTCGCCTCCTGCCCGGTGCTGTAGCCGGCGAAGGAGTCCGAGTAGGGCATGACGAGCCGGTTGCGCGCGGGCGAGGTGGCCGTTCCGGCACCCTGACCGGTGGTGGTGGTCACGGTGTAGACGTGACCGGGGTCCAGGGTGAGGGTGTACGTGCCGTTGCTGGCGGTCAGGTCACTGTTCTGCACCATGCGCGGGGTGGCGCCGCCGGGCTGTGACAGGTCGGTGGACCACACGTGCAGGGCCCCGCCCGGCAGGCCGCCGGCGATGTCGAGGGTGACCGTCTGGGACGCGGTGGCGTCCATGGTCTCGAAGACGGTGCTCCAGGCGCTCTTGTCGGGCGCGGTGTAGCTGACGTAGCTGCCGTTGGCGCGGTCGCCGCCGAGGTAGCCGGAGGCGCTGTCGAGGTACTTCCAGCCGGGTGAGGTGAACTGCGTGGTCTGGGCGATTGACCAGGCGGTGCGGGAGACACTGTAGGCGCCGGACCACGGCTGGTTCGCGGTGACCAGGCCCTGGTCGTGGAAGTAGAGGTTCTGGTAGTCGGCGGCCAGCATGGGCCAGTTGATGTACGCGCTCATCTTGGCGTCGAGGTAGCCGCGGTTGATGGCACGGGCGACCGGGGCCGCCCCCGTCTCGGCGTTCTCCGAGCCGTTCTCGCTGGCCCAGAGCTGCTTGCCCAGCGACTGGGCGTCGGCGGAGGAGGAACAGGTGGTCATCGCGGACGCGTACGTGCAGGGATAGTGCGCGCCGACGATGTCCACGGCGCTGTTCAGGGCGCTGTCGGTCTTCATGGCGGTGGCGATGTTCCAGTTGGTCTCATCGCTTCCGACCAGCTTGGTCGAGGTGTAGCCGTTCGCGGCCAGGGCCGACTTCAGGTTCTCGTAGAAGGAGGCGCTGTACGTCTTCTCGTTCTGGCCACCGAGGTAGTCGATGCTCAGGCCGTGCTGCTTGGCGCAGCCCATCCAGTCGATCAGGTAGTTGATCCCGTCCGTCGAGTAGAAGTTGCCGTTCCCTATCCAGCCGGGGGCGCCCCAGGCCAGGGCGAAGAGCTTGATGTCGGGGTTACGGGCCTTGGCCTGCTCCATCACCCACCACTCGTAGCCGGCGTTGCAGTCGATGTCGCCCTTCGAGTGCTCGAAGCTGGCCTCGGAGCCGTCGGTCGAGTTGGTGTCGCCGCCGATCTCGACCTTGAGGATCTGCAGGGCCGCGCCGTAGCCGGGCTTGAACAGGTAGTCCAGGATCTGGTTGCGCTGGGTGGACGGGTAGTCGACCAGGAGGCGGGTGTTGCCGCCGCCGCCGCTAATCGCGCCCACGCCGTCGAAGGTGCGTCCGCCGCTGGTGCCGTCCACGGTGATCGCCGTGTCGGTGGCGGCATACGCGGGCGAAACTGCTCGGCCGGCCAGCAGGGCCAGTCCCATGAGCAGGGCGGCCAGGGCCGCCAACCGTCTGATGTGCCTGTCAGGCAGCCCTATGACGTCGTGCACGGGAGATCCTCCTAGGAGGGAGTGCGGGTGTGGGTGCGGCTTGCACTGAGACTCCGTCGCGTGGACCGCAGAGGCGGGGTCCGCCCGGGGGAGGAGTCTTTCCTCAGTGGGAAATCGTATTCCGCGCAGTGTGCCCGTCCGTGATCGAAGGCGTCAAGCATCGGTCAGCGGGTAAAAAATGCGGCTTTGATGCGGCAGTTCTGGTGGTCCGCAGGCGCTGTGCATGCCAGCGGGAGTGATCGGCTGTGAGGGTCGGTTCAGACGACGCGGATCGCGGTGCTGTCGCGCACCACGACCTGCCCGCGCATCATCAGATGCTCTGCTTCCGTACGGTCGGCGAGCGCGAGGCGGACGGCCTCGGCACCTGCCTGCGCCAGCGGCAACGACACGGTCGTCAGCCGCGGTGTCACGTCGATCGCGAGCTCGATGTCGTCGAAACCGGTCACCGAGACCTCGTCCGGCACCGCCACCCCGGCAGTACGGAAGGCGGACATCGCGCCGATGGCGATGGTGTCGTTGGCGGCGAGGACCGCGTGGGGCGGCTCCAGCCCCTCGGTGACCAGCCGCCGCGCCGCGTCGAACCCTCCTTGGCGGCTCACCGGGCAGTGCGAGATCCGGATGTGCCGCTCCTCGACGCCGCCGCCGCGGAGACCGGCTATGAAGCCTGCGGTACGGGCCGAGACGTTCCCCTTCCCGCGTACGCCGGCGAGGATCGTCACGTGCCGGTGCCCCGCCGCGGCGACGTAGCTGGCCAATTCCCTCGCAGGGCCGTGATTGTCGAAGCTGATGGAGTCGAACGGCATGTCGGTGTCACCGACGATCACTACCCGGCCGCCCTCGCGTTCGTAGCCGAGCAACTCGTCGAGCAGGCGCCCGCCGAGGGCGTTCGTGTCCAGGCGGCTTGACGTCAGAATGAGCGCACGCGGCCGCAGAGCACGCTGCAGGCGGACGGTTTCGAGCTGCCGCTCGGCGGTGCCGTGGGTCGACGAGACGGTCACGAACGCCCCAGCGTCACGCGCCCGCCGTTCCATCGCCGCGGCGACCATTCCCATCGACGGGGTCGTGAGATCGTCGCCGACGACCGCGATCGAGTCGTTCGCGCGCCGCATCGCCCGGGCCGCGGCGTCCGCGGTGTAGCGCAACGCTGCGGCGGCGGAGACGACCCGCTGCCGGTATTCCTCCGCGACCGTCCGGGAACTGCCGCCCAGCACTCGCGACGCGGTCGAAACCGACACACCGGCGGCCGCCGCCACGTCACGCAGGGTGACGGTCGGCCTGGCTGAATGGGGCATCGCGCCATCCCTCCCGCACCACGAAAACGAGCCGCCGCCGACGCTACCCGAGGATATCCCCGGCCAGGCCGCGGAGGTGCGGACGAAAGTGCCGGTGGCCGACTCGGGATACGGTCGCCCGGCTGGAAGGAGGTCGCGTCGGCTTGGTCGGATTCCGCAAGGCATGTGCGACAGCGGTGAGGGCACCGGCCTGCGGAGTGACCGTCGGTAGTGATGCCGTGACTTCCGGGCGCTGGGCGGCTCGGTGCACAATGTGCGGCATGGAAGATGGAGCGGCAGCGCCTGTACGGCGTCGCGGGGAGGCCGTATCCGAGGGGCGCCAGGTGACCCTGCATGATGTGGCGCGGACAGCGGGCGTCTCACAGGCGACGGCGTCGCGGGTGCTCAACGGCAGCGTCCGCAACGTCCGGCAGGAGAACATCGACCGCGTGCTCACCGCGGCCGCGGAACTGGACTACGCACCGCACCTGTCCGCCCAGGCGATCGCGCGGGGTTCGACGAACATCGCCGCGCTGGTCGTCAGCGGTGTCGACGACCCGTACTTCTCCTCCATCGCGGCAGGTGTGACGCAGGCAGCCGAGGCCGCCGGACTCATCGTGACCATGGCGGTCGCGGACCGCTCCCCGGAGCGGGAACTCCAGATCGTCGGGACGCTGCGCGGCATGCGCCCCCGCGTCATCATCATGACCGGCAGCCGCGTCGACGGCGCCGATGCCCGCGACGCACTCGTCGAGGAGCTCCACGCCTACCGGGAAGCGGGCGGCAGCGTAGTCCTGATCAGCCAGCACGACCTGCCGTTCCACACCGTCAGCATCGACAACTACGGGGGAGCGCGGCAGCTTGCCCGCGCGCTGGTAGGGCTCGGCTACCGGCGGTTCGCGGTGGTCCGGGCGGGGACCGGCCTCAGGACGTCCCGTGACCGGTGCAGCGGTTTCGTGGAGGGTCTGCGCGAGTTCGGCATCGACGTCGACGAACGGCTGGTGGTCGAAGCCGAGTTCAGTCGCCGAGGGGGGTGTGCGGCGGCCAGGGAGCTCGTCCGGCGGGGACTGGACGGAACGGAACTCGTCTTCGCGGTCAGCGACGTCATGGCGATCGGTGTGATGACCGCATTCCGCGACACCGGGCTCGTCCCTGGCCGGGACGTCGCCGTCGCCGGCTTCGACGACATCGGCCCGGCGGTGGACGTCGTCCCGGAGCTGACGTCCGTGAACGTGCCTCTGCAGCAGGTCGGACTCCGTGCGATGGAGCTCGCGCTCTCCGACGATGACGCCCCGCGGATCGTACCGGTCGACACGAACGTCGTGCTGCGGGCAAGCACACCGCCTCGATGATTGTGCCGGCTGATCGCGTGGTGAGCGTCGGCTGTCCGGCCCTGAGCTGCTCCGCCGGCCGACGCCCTCCTTGCGGGTGACGGTCTTCCGGCCTGTCGAGCGAGCTGTAGCCGATGAGTACGGCGCCGTCCTCGGGAGAAGCTCCGCTCAGATCAGGGCAAGACGTCGAGCCGAGCCGGGCGGCGGACCATGAGCAGGCCCGGAGCGGGCTCACGGCGATAGCCGGGAGCGAGCCGCCAACGGGGCCAGTGGTGCGGACGCAGTGGGCGCCGCAGGACTCCATCGGCTGGCCTGGCGGGTCAGCTCGGCGGGTTCGGGCAGTGAGACACCACCACCAGGAAGCCCGCCACATCCATGCCCAGGCTGCGGCCGCGGCGATGTGCTGGGCGGAGATGCCGGTCTCGGTGCAGTGGGTGGCCACGCGCACGGAGCGGATGCCCGGCGAGTGAGTGCGTCGCAGGTTGTGCTGGGCGCCGATGCCGGGCAGCAGCGGGTGGTCGAGAGCCGGATCGCTACTTCGGTCACCTCTGCCGTGAACCGTCGCTCGCGAGTGCCACGCAGGCTCGACGGCTTGGCCGGGAGCTGTGAACGAAGGTGGAGTTACTCATGCTCAAGAATCCACAGAGGAACGACTTGATACTGAGTATCAGAAGGGTCTAGAGTCTCGTATTGCAAGTTCGTTTCGAACGGGAGTGTCCTCATGAGCAAGATCTGGTTCGTCACCGGTTCCTCGCGTGGCTTCGGTCGTCAGTTCGTCCAGGCGGCCCTGGAGCGTGGTGACAAGGTCGCGGCCACCGCCCGCAACACCGACTCCCTGGCGGACCTGGTGGCCGCCCACGGTGAGGCGGTGCTGCCGCTGAAGCTGGACGTCACCGACAAGGCCGCCGCATTCGAGGCCGTCCAGCGGGCGCACGAGCACTTCGGCCGCCTGGACGTGATCGTCAACAACGCCGGACACGGCCTGTTCGGCGCGGTCGAGGAGTTGACCGAGCAGCAGGTCCGCGGTCAGATGGAGACCAACTTCTACGGCGCCCTGTGGGTCACTCAGGCCGCCCTGCCCCTCCTGCGGGCCCAGCGCAGCGGTCACATCGTGCAGATCTCCACGGTCGGCGGCGTCATCTCCTTCCCCAACCTGGGCGGTTACAACGCCTCCAAGTGGGCCCTGGAGGGCCTGACCGAGGCCCTCGCCCAGGAGGTTGCCGGCTTCGGCATCAAGGTCACCCTCGTCGAGCCCGGCGGCTTCGAGACCGACTGGGCCGGCTCCTCCGCCACGTTTGCCGCGCAACTGCCCGCCTACGACGACCTGCGCGCCGCCGTCGCCGCCGCCTGGGGCGACGTCAAGTCCGGCGACCCCGCTGCAACCGGCCCGGCCCTGCTGGGGATCGTCGACACGGACAACCCTCCGCTGCGTGTCTTCTTCGGTACGGCCCCCCTCCACCTCGTCCCCCAGGTCTATGCCGAGCGGCTGAAGACCTGGGAGGAGTGGGCGGCGGTCTCCGCCGAGGCCGAGGGCGCCGCGGCCTGAAGCCGCCGCGCGGCAGCGAGACGCCGCAGGCCGATCCGTGACGAGATGGATGGTTCGGGCGGCAGCCCGCAGACATGAAGGCGGGCTCGGTGGCCAGGAGCCACTCGCGGCTCCCGAAGTGTCCCGGGCGGCCCCGGCGCACTGTAGGCCCTTCCCGGCGAGGTGACGGGAAGGGTCGGGTGGGTACGGGGCGGTCATCCTCCCCTTCTGTCACCGGTGGCCGTCCAGTCGCCTGACCACCGACCGGAACCCCAGTCGGGCCCGCCCCCATCCGCGTCCAGAGTCATCCGTTCGACAGGGGACAGAGTCATGCCGGGCCCGGAGGGCAGCGGCCCCCTTGCGGGACCGCAAAAAGCATGACGGGGGTGCGTGCGTACGAGGAGGGTCAACTTTTCGGGGCAGGTGCCGGAGTCACCGCCGACCTCGGCGCGGCCGGTACGCCCGGCCGGGAGCGCTGAGCGGGCCTGCACTCACCGTCACGTTCCCTGCGCGCGGCGAGCGTTTCGTCGTAAGCGCTGCCGTCCCCGAGGAAGGACTGGGTGCGGCCGAGCAGGTCTTCCGGGTCAAGTGGAAGCGCCTCACGTTGCATCCGCTGGCGCGCTCCGTGGGAGTGACTTGAACGGCGGGCGTGGACAGTGTGGCCGCCGGGATCCCATGTTTCTGATGCTCAGTATCAGATTGAGTCGCTGTTGTACTCTTTACTCATGACCGACTCCGCCCGCACCTCCGCCCAGTCCGCAACCAAACCGCCCGGCCTGCGGGAGCGTATGCGCGCGACGGTCCGGAAGGAAGTCGTCGAGGTCGCGCTCCGGCTCTTCATCGAGCAGGGATTCGACGGGACGACCGTCGACCAGATCGCCGGTGAGGTCGGGCTGTCGCGTGCCAGCCTGTTCCGGTACTTCGGCACCAAAGAAGACATGGTCTTGCAGGGCTTGGAGGAGACCGGCCGTCAGATCGCGGAGGCGTTCGCCGCCCGCCCCGACACCGAGCGTCCCTGGGAGTCGCTGCGCAGGGCGTTCGACGTCCTCACGCAGTCGAACGAGCAGGCGCCCGAGCAGGCGCTCAGCTATCTGCGCATGCTCCAGGAGACTCCGTCGCTGCGCGCCCGGCACTTCGAGAAGCAGCTGAGCTGGCAGGCGATGCTGGAGCCGGAGATCGCCCGGCGGCTGGGCGTCAGCGCCGACCAGCCGGACGAGGTCGGGCCGAACGCGCTTTCCGGGGGCGCGCTCGCTTGTCTGGATGCGGCCGCGACGGGCTGGGTGGCCTGCGGGGGCGCCGTTCCCCTGGCCGTACTGCTCGACCGTGCGATGGGCACGCTGACAGAATAGTTTCACCAAGGTCCCCTGCCTCCTGGAGCCACGGGGGTAGGCAATGGGGTTTGTCCCTGGCGGAGTTGGCCGGGCAGGCGAGGCCGGCGAAGCAGACGCTCTCGAATCTGGAGCAGGACGCGGGCAATCCCATGGTGGACACGCTGTTCTCGATCGCCGTGGTGCTCGGCGTACCCGTGACCCGGCTGGTGGCCGAGTCGGTGGCCGCGAACCCCAGTCCGCGCTTGGCCACCTCCGAGCGGATCCCAGTGATGCGTTGACCGACGGTCGCGCAGCGTAGGCGAGGTTGTTCTCGACTGCCCGATGAACGCTTGGCGTTCTGTGCCGGGGCGTGCGTAGGGCGGCCCGCTGTTCTGGGACGGCGCGGTCGTGCCGGGCGCGGGCACGGCCCCAGCCACGTGCTTCAGGAAGCGGTGTCGTGTGTCTCGCCGAGGCCGAGGAGCGCGGTGAAGCGGGCTTCGGCCCGGTCGATCTCCCCGAGCTGAGTGAGGATCGAACCGGGGGTGGAGTCACCCACCACCTTCTGCATCAGCGGGGTGCGGTCCAGGATCGCGTCCCGGATCGGTTGCAGTGCGCGCGGCGCGTGATGGAAGACCTGCCCGAGGGCGTAGGCGTGCTGGGACTGTCGGGCGGTGTGCGGCTTGCGGGGGGCCTCGAAGGCGTCGAGTGCCTGGCGGACAGCGGCGTAGTCGCTCAGGTCCACCCCTGCCAGGCGGCGGCCGATGAAATAGCCGTCCTCAGTGGCCATACCGGCGCCGTACCCGGCGTACGGGGACGTGGGGTGAGCGGCGTCGCCGACGAGAGTGGCGCGGCCCTTGGACCACTGCTTCAGAGGCTTGCGGTCGCGGATCACCCAGCGCTGAACGTGCGCGGGGTCGGTCGCGGCGATCAGCTGGGGGAGCGGACGGGCGAAGGCCTGACCGAGGCTGGTCGCGATCGAGTGCAGGTCGCCCGAGAACTCCCGGCTTGCGTCGAACGCTTCGAGCACCCACCACTGGTGGCCGCCACGTCCCTTGTTACGGATGGCGGTCCAGCTCCCCTGCACAGTGCGGGTGTGGGAGAGGACGCACATCCCGGGCTCGGTCTCGACGCTCTCGTCGAAGGTATAGCCGCCGAAGATGTGCAGGTTGTGCTCGCGCTTGGGGCTGTCGCCCCACAGAGTGCGGCGGACCAGGGAATCGATGCCGTCCGCGCCGATCACGAGGTCCGTCTCGTGGACTCGTCCGTCCGCGAGGTGCAGTCGAACACCGTTCTCGTCCTGCTCGACGCGCTCCACCGTGTGGTTGACCTGCAGGACGCCCTTGGGCAGCGCGTCGAGCAGCCGCTCGTACAGCTCGGGGCGCAGCAGGCCGATGAAGCCGCCGCCGTAGTCGCGGACAACCTGCTCAGGAAGGGCCGCGCGGACCCGGCGGCGACCGCGGGCGTTGCGGAACTCGGACGTACAGGGCGCACCCAGGTCCTCGGTGTTCACCCCTAGCAGCCCGAGTGCCTTGATGGGGGGCGGCCACAGGTTGAGGATGTTGCCGGCGGGTCTGGCGTGCGGGTAGCGCTCGAACAGCACGACGTCGTGGCCGGCCTGGTGGACGGAGAGTGCGGCGGCCATGCCACCGGGTCCGGCACCGATGACGGCGACGCGGCCGCGCTTGGCGGGAGGCTTCTTCATGGTGGGTTCCTCAGCCTTGGTCGTCGTTGACCTGCCTCAAGCGACGGTGTGGAGTTTCGCGGCGGTGGCGGCGGTGATGTCGTGGTGGGTGACGCCGGGGGCGATTTCGACAAGGACCAGGCCGTTGTCGGTGACGTCGATGACGCCCAGGTCGGTGATGACGCGGTGGACGCAGGCCCGTCCCGTGAGGGGCAGGGTGCACTCGTCGAGGATCTTGGGGCTGCCGTCCTTGGCGGTGTGATCCATGAGGACGATGACGCGGCGAGCGCCGTGGACGAGGTCCATGGCACCGCCCATGCCCTTGATCATCTTTCCGGGGATCATCCAGTTGGCGAGGTCGCCGGTCGCGGACACCTGCATGGCCCCGAGCACGGCGGTGTCGATGTGGCCGCCGCGGATCATGCCGAAGGACAGGGCGGAGTCGAAGAAGGCTGCTCCCGGGAGCACGGTGACGGTTTCCTTGCCGGCGTTGATGAGGTCGGGGTCGACGTCGCGTTCACTGGGGTAGGGCCCGGTGCCGAGGATGCCGTTCTCGGAGTGGAGGACGACGTGGACTCCTGGTGGGAGGTGGCCCGGGACGAGGGTGGGCAGGCCGATGCCGAGGTTGACGTAGGAGCCGTCGGTGAGTTCGGCGGCGGCACGGGCGGCCATCTGGTCGCGGGTCCAGGGCATCAGCTGTGCACCGTCTCTCGTGCCTGGGGCGCGGAAGTCGTACGCCGTTCGATCGGTTTGTCGGCGGCTTGCGCGGGCGTGAGGGCGACGACCCGCTGGACGAAGACGCCGGCCAGATGGATCGCGTCAGGAGACAGCTCGCCCGGCTCCACGAGTTCCTCGACCTCGGCGATCGTGATGCGGCCGGCCATGGCGGCCAATGGGTTGAAGTTGGCGGCGGCCTTGTTGAAGACCAGGTTGCCGTGAGTGTCGCCGCGCCAGGCGCGGACGAGCGCGTAGTCGGTGGTGATGCCGTGTTCGAGGACATGCGGGCGACCCCCGAAGGAGCGCTTCTCCTTTGCGGGGGAAGCGAGGGCGATGCTGCCGTCCGCCGCGTAACGCCAGGGCAGGCCGCCGTCTGCTACCTGCGTGCCCACGCCTGCCGGCGTGTAGAAGGCCGGGATGCCGGCCCCGCCGGCCCGTAGCCGCTCGGCCAGGGTGCCTTGCGGTACGAGTTCGACCTCCAGCTCGCCGCTGAGGTACTGGCGGGCGAACTCTTTGTTCTCGCCGACGTAACTGCCGGTCACGCGGCTGATGCGGCCGTCGGCGAGCAGTAGGCCGAGTCCTTGGCCGTCTACGCCGCAGTTGTTGGAGACGACCTTCAGACCGGTGGTGCCCTGGGCGTGCAGGGCGTCGATGAGGGCGGCCGGTATGCCGGACAGGCCGAAGCCGCCAACGGCGAGTGAGACCCGGTCGGAGATGTCGGCGACCGCCTCGGCGGCGCTCGCGCTGACCTTGTTCACGTGCGGGTCCTTTCAGTCGGAGGTCGGCCGGGGGCGAACGGAGGAGCCGGGCAGTACCGCCGACTTGTCGCCGACGGCGACGAGACCGGCGCCGGTGATGTACGAGGCCTCGCCAGAGGCGAGGAGGACGACGGCGTTGAGCACCTCGTCAGGGAGGCGGGCCCGACGGAGTGGGATGTGGCAGCCGACGGCGTGGAGCGGGTGCTCGTCGGCGAACAGGTGGCCGCGCGTGGCTCTTGGCGTCGATCATTCCGGGATGACCCAGTTGGCCGGGCGTTTGTGTCATATCGGTGGCGGTCACGGTCGCTCTCGCCCGGGCCGGTGCCTCGATCGTGTCCTGCCCGCGCGGCCTCGGTGACCTTGTCGTCCAGCCTGCTCTCCGCCGCGTGGTTCATGGGCGCGTTCGCGGGCGTCTACGGGCGCGAGGGACGAGTTCCGGTTCGGCACCGACAACCACGGTGTTGGAGACGCTGCCTATGCCCTCGACGCTGAGGGTGACGGTGTCGCCGGGCTTGAGCGGCGGCGGGTCCTGGCGGCCGCGTACGCCCCAGAGTTCGGCGAGGCAGCCGCCGTTGCCGCAGGTGCCGGAGCCGAGTACGTCGCCGGGGCGGACCCAGGTGCCGCGGGAGGCGTAGGCGGTCATCTCCTCGAAGGTCCAGCTCATGTTGGACAGCAGGTCCTTGCCGACGACCTCGCCGTTGATCTCGGCGGTCAGCGCCAGGCGCAGGAAGCCGTCGCTGTCTCGGTAGGGCTCCAGCTCGTCCGCGGTGACGAGGTAGGGGCCGAGGGTGGTGGCGGTGTCCTTGCCCTTGCAGGGGCCGAGACTGACCTGCATCTCGCGGGACTGGAGGTCGCGGGCGGACCAGTCGTTGTAGAGGGTGTAGCCGATGATGTGGTCGCGGGCCTGCTCGGGGGTGAGGTCGCGGCCCTCGCGGCCGATGACCGCGGCGACTTCGAGTTCGAAGTCCATTGCCTGGCTGCCGGGCGGTACGGGGACGTCGTCGTGAGCGCCGATGACGGCGTAGGGGTTGGTGAAGTAGAAGGTGGGCGCGTCGTACCAGGCGTCCGGGGCACCCGAGACTCCGTCGATGCTGCGTCGTACAGCTTCGACGTGTTCCTCGAACGTGACGAAGTCGCGTACGGACGGCGGTTGGAGCGGCGGCAGCAGTCGCACCTGGGAGACGTGCGGCCCGCGCGGCACGTCCAGGCTTGCGTTGCCCGCCTCGCGCAGCGCCTCGGGACCGGCCTGGACCAGGTCGAGAAGCGTCCCCGTGCCGGGGCAGGGGTAGAGGGTGCCGTCGTCCTCGACGGTGGCGAGACGGCTGCGGCCGTGCTGCTCATAAGTGGCGAAACGCATGGCATTCCTAGGGAACTGGATGAGTTGACACAGGCCGGGGGCCCGGCGACATGGCAGGCGGGGGAGTACGCCGGGCCCCCGGGGTCAAGGGGTCAGACCGGCGGAGCGACGAAGACGCCGCGGTCGACGTCGTTGAGCATTTCCTTGGCGACCATCTCGTTCATCGGGTTGGACGTGCCCCACTGGTCGGCGTTCTCGGGCTTCGTCAGGTCGTAGATGTGCGGGTGCCAGGTGTCCTCGTCCAGCTTTTCGAGCTCGGTGGTGTACTCGACGGTGTTGCCGTGCGGGTCGAGGAAGTACGTGAAGGTGTTGTCGCCCGCCATATGCCGCCCGGGGCCCCAGATCTTGCGGGCGCCGGAGCGCATCACGCGGCCGGAACCGCGCATGTACTCGTCGATGCCGCGCATCTCGAAGGAGAGGTGCTGCAGGGAGGCGTGCGGACCGCTGGCGATGGCCATGGAGTGGTGCTGGTTGCTGATCCGCATGAAGTGCATGACGTCGCCCATGTGCGGCAAGGTCATCGTGTCGGACAGCCGGAAGTCGAGGTGCTGCTCGTACCAGGCGCGGGTGGCGTTGATGTCGGGAGAGTTCAGGACGACGTGCGAGAGACGGACCGGGATGGACTCCTTCTCCTCGATACGACGGTGCTGACGCGCCTCGACGTCGGCCGAGACCTCGATGGTGCGGCCGTCGGTGTCGAAGAAGCGGAAGCCGTAGCCGCCGCCGGGGGTGTCGACCTGGCCCGGCTGGGAGATCAGCTGCACTCCACCCGCGAGGAGTTGCTCGGCGAGCGTGTCCACGTCGGCGGGGTTCGCCGCGCCGTAGGAGATGAGGTCGAGGCGCTTCTCCTCGGCCTTGCGCAGCCGGACGATGTACTGCTCGGGGGAGCCCTCGGCGGCCAGGAAGGAGATACCGGAGTCCTCGGCGACCTTGGTCAGGCCCCAGACGCCGGCGTAGAAGTCGAGCTGCTTGTCGTAGTCCGGCACGGCCAGGTCGACGTGTCGCAGGTGGGTGAGCAGACGGTTGGTCATGTCGGGCTCCTCAGTTGAGACGCAGCAGCGCTGCCGCGTTGCCGCCGCGTACGGCGTGGAAGTGGGGGGCGGGCAGGTCTGTGACGTCGCGCAGAGCGCCGAGCGGGTCGTCGGTGCCCATGTCGAAGGGGAAGTCGGAGCCGAGCAGCACCCGGTCGGGGCCGGCCACCCGGATCAGCTCGCGCAGGACCTCCGGGTCGTGGACAAGGGAGTCGAAGTACAACTGCTTGAGATAGCTGCTGGGCGGGTGCGCGCAGCCGCGGGCGTCGGTGCGGGCGAGCCAGGCGTGGTCGGAGCGGCCGATGTGGGTGGGCAGATAGCCGCCTCCGTGGGCGGCGACGATGCGCAACCCCGGGTGCCGGTCCAGGACTCCGGAGAAGATCAGATGGGACAGGGCGACGGCGTTCTCGGTCGGCTGGCCGACGGTGTTGGACAGGTACCACCGGTTGAGGCGCTCGTCGAGCGTGCAGCCGAAGGGGTGCAGGAAGAGGATCGCGCCGGTTTCCTCGGCCCGTGTCCAGAACGGCTCGTACGCGGGGTCCGACAGTTCGCGTCCCGGCGCGTGGCTCGAGATCTCGACACCGCGCAGGCCCAGGCCGAGGGCGTGGTCGAGGGCTTCGACGGCGAGGTCCGGGTGCTGGAGCGGGACGAGGCCGAGGCCGTGCAGCCGCTGCGGGGCCTGGGCGATGTGCGCGGCGGTGCCCTCATTGGCCAGTTCCCACACTGTGCGGGCCAGGTCCTCGTCGGCCCAGTAGTGGTAGTGCGACGGAGACGGCGAGACCAGCTGGACGTCGACCCCGGAGGCGTCCATCCCGGCAAGCCGGGCCTTGACGTCGGTCAGCCTCGGGAAGCGGTCCCGGAACATCGGGCCGCTGACGGCGATGGCCTCGGGGCCGTTGCGGCGGGCGTCGAGATCGCGGGCCGCGGCCAGACCGGGGTGTCCGGCGACGGCTTCCTCGACCTGAGGGAGCAGGACGTGCGCGTGGACGTCGATCGTGGGTGTGGAGCTCTGGGGACTCACGGCGTTCACGGGGTCTCCTTCAGGACGGACATCGTGCGGCCCATCAGACCGGGTGCGTCGGCGTCACGGACGCCGTCCAGCTGCCACTGACCGAGTTGCACGGATGCCTCGACCACCATGCGGACACGGCCGATCCGGCGTTCGTAGAAGCCGGTCAGCAGAGCGTCGAGGGAACTCCAGTCCTGCTCCTCGCTCAGCATCTCGGCCAGTACGGAGGCGTCTTCCAGCGACATGGCCGCGCCCTGGGCGAGCGTCGGGGGACAGACGTGGGCCGCGTCACCGATCAGGACGACCCGGTCGCGGTGCCAGGAGCCCTCGACGAGCAGTCGCTCGAACCAGGTGTAGTTGACCTGGGCGGGGTCGGTGATGCTCGCGGCGATCTCCGGCCACGCACCCCCGTAGGGCGCGGCCAGCCGCCGCATCTCGTCCGCGTACGTGGCCGGGTCGATGGAGGCGCGGTCGCGGTTGGCCTCGACGAGGTAGGCGTAGATGGTGTTCTTGCTGGTGGGGCAGTAACCGGCGATGTAGCACGGTCCGCCGTAGGACAGCTGCATGCGCTCCACGCCCTCGGGGCGGGGCACGGGGACGCGCCAGATCGCCATGCCGGTCGGTTCGGGCTTGTCGCTGATGCCGATCATCGCGCGCGTGCGGGAGCCGACGCCGTCGGCGGCGATGACAAGGTCGTAGCGGCCCTCGGTGCCGTCGCTGAACCGGGCGGTGACGCCCGACGCGTCCTGGATCAGTTGCTCGGCGGTGGTGCCGAGGCGCACCGTCGCGCCGCTCTCGACGACGGCCTCACACAGAATCTCCTGGAGCCGGGGCCGCTGCATGCCGAAGATCGAGGGCAGGTCGTCCCCACCGGTGCGGTCGTCCTGCTGGACGTGGAAAACGGTCCCGTCGGGCGCGGCCATGCCGACGGCGTCCACGGCGTAACCGCTCTCCCGGACCTTGTCCCAGACGCCCACTTCGCGCAGCACACGCAGCGCGTTGCCCTGGAGGGTGATGCCGGAGCCGAGCACGTTCCAGTCGGGCTTGGCCTCGATCAGTTCCACAGCGATGCCCGCCCGCTGCAGCAGCACGGTCACGGCGTTGCCGGACGCGCCGCCGCCTATGACGAGGACGGTGCGGGGAATGGGGTCGTTCATGGGTTCTCCCTGAGATGGTGCCGCGCGACTGCGAGCGGCGGAGGGGGTCTTGCATGCCGGGCGGGCGAAGGGGGGAGCCGTCCGGGCGCAGCCCGCCCGGCAAGCCAGGGCGCTACTTGACGGCGATGGGGTTGACCGGTGAGCCGACGGACCCGGTGATGGGCAGGGGCGCGGCGGTGAGCCAGAACTCGTACCGGCCGTCGGCGGCGCAATGTGCGGCGAGGGCGTCGAGGTCCCACATCTCACCGATGAGCAGACCGATGTGGGGGATGGCGACCTGGTGCAGCGGCTGGAAGGCGTCGTCGAACTCGTTGGGCCGCACTTCGAAGCCCCAGGTGTCGGTGGCGATCCCGGCGATCTCGCTCCGGTGCAGCCAGCCGGCCGTACTGAAGCTCAGCCCCGGGGCCGGTCCGCCCGCGTAGGCGCCCCAGCCTTCGTGACGGGCGCGGGCCAGCCGCCCGGTGCGCACGAGGACCAGGTCGCCCCGGCCGACGGACACGCCGTGCGCCTCGGCGGTTGCGGTCAGGTGCTCCTCGGTGATGGCGAAGCCGTCGGGCAGTTCGCAGCCCTCACCGATGACCAGGCCCACGTCGAGGAGGACCCCCCGCCCGGCGACGTGCGGAGCCATGTGCTCGATGCCGGTGACCAGGTCGCCTTCACAGGTGACGACCTTCTCCGCCGGGCGGCCGTTCCACGCCATGCCGTGATCGAAGATGTGCCCGAGCCCGTCCCATTGGGTGGAGCACTGCAGGGGCATGGCGATCACGTCGTCGGCGCCACCGAAGCCGTGCGGAAAGCCCTGGCCGCCCAGAGCGGCCTCGGTGCCTGTGGCGAGCATCGTGTGCACCGGATTCGTACGCCGCAGCCAGCCTTGCTGCGGGCCGTCCATGTCGAAGGCCTGTGACAAGGAGAAGCTGACGCCGTCGCGGATCTGGGCCGCGCCCTCGCGGCGCTTGGCCTCGTCGAGGAAGTTGAGCGTGCCGAGCACGTCGTCCTCACCCCAGCGGCCCCAGTTCGAGTACGCCTCCGCGGCCTCGGCGATCGCCGCCTCGGGATCTGAACGGTCGATACGGCCGGCGCTCATCCGGCCTCCTCCGCGACACAGCGGGTGCGCTGGGCGCCGAGCCCGGTGACCGACCCGTCCATCACGTCGCCGTCGCGCAGCAGCCGGCCCCAGTGGATGCCGTTGCCGGCCGGGCTGCCGGTGAGGACGAGGTCGCCGGGAAGCAGTCGGGCGGTCTGGGAGATGTACGAGACCAGCCGTGCGACGCCGAAGATCATGTCCTTGGTGGACTCGTCCTGCATGGTCTCGCCGTTGAGTTTCAGGGTGACCTGCAGGTCGGAGGGGTCGGCGATGGAGCCGGCCGGGACGATCCACGGGCCGAGCGGGGTGAAGCCGGGGGCGTTCTTGCTGCGCAGCCAGTCGGTGCCGATCGGGGGCATGTCCCGGCGGAAGACGGTCGCGCGGTCGGTCAGGTCGTTGGCGATGGTGTAGCCCGCGACGTACTCCAGCGCCTCCTCCACGGTGACCCGGTAGGCGGGGCGGGAGATCACCGCGGCCACCTCCAGCTCCCAGTCGGGCTTCTCCGCCCAGGCGGGTAGCACCACGTCGTCGTAGGGGCCGCTGATCGTGGTCGGCAGGCCGATGAAGACGTACGGGAGGTCGTCGGCGGCCCGCTTGTCCATGACCGCCGCGACCTGGGCGCGGGCCTCCTCGACGGTGCCCGGGGCGTCCGGGGCGCGGTGTGCGACCGCCAGGTCGATCACGTGCTGCCGGTAGTTGGCGCCGGACTGGAAGATCTGCCGGGGCTCGACGGGCGCGTGCACCGTCATCTCCGCCAGCGGCCGCCAGTCGCGCGTCGGGTCCCCGGCGAGGGTGTGCAGCCGCGGCAGCTCCTCGTCCCAGCGCTCCAGGAGCGTGAGCGTGGTCAACGCGGGTTCGTTCAGTGCCGTGCGCAGGTCGAGCGCTCGGCCCTCCGGCGTCACGAGGCTCGGGAACCTGGTCTCGCCCGGTGCCGAAAGGGTGCCGATGGCGAACGGTCCGGAGAAGGGGGTAAAGGGTGCCGACGTGGCTGCGGATGTCACGGAGATTTCCTCCCGATTGCGGTGCCACTAATCTGGCCCGTAGATTGCAATCAGGGAAATTGATTTCCTGTATATAAGAATCCAGCCGGTGAATACCGATGGTGCCGGCTCCGGAATTGGGATGCTTCGTGAACTTGGCCAGCCTGGACCTCAACCTCGTCGTTGCCCTGCGCGCCCTCCTGCAGGAGCGCAACGTCACCAGGGCCGGGCAGCGCATCGGGCTCAGTCAACCCGCGATGAGCGCGGCCCTGGCCCGGCTGCGCCGCCACTTCGACGACGACCTGCTCGCCCGGGTGGGCGGAGGGTACGAACTGACCGCCCTCGGGCGGGCCCTCCTCGACCGGACCACCACCGCGTGCGACTTGCTGGAGCGCGTCTTCGCCAGTCAGGCCGAATTCGACCCTTCCCGCGAGGAACATGAGTTCACGCTGATCGCCTCGGACTACGCGGTTGCCGTCTTCGGCACCGAACTCGCCCGCACCATCCAAGCCGAGGCGTCAGGCATCCGGCTCAGGTTCAAACAGGTACCGAACGAATTCATCGACAGCACCGGGTCGCTGCTCAGCACCGTCGACGGGCTACTGCTGCCCCACGGCATCATCCGGGGCTTCCCCACGGTCGAGCTCTACCAGGACAGCTGGGTCTTCCTCGTCGCCGACGACAACCCCGAGGTCGGCGAGCAGCTCACCCTCGACGACCTGGCCCGACTGCCATGGGTGACGTACCAACGAGCCTACGACGCCCCCGCCGCCCGCCAGATCGCCATGCTCGGCATCGAGCCGCGCGTGGCGGTCTCCGTCGACAGTTTCCAGCTGATGCCCCTCCTGGTCGCGGGCACCCGCCGGGTAGCTCTCCTTCAGAGGCGTCTCGCCGACGAGCTGGACGGACTCGCACACGTCCGCATCATGGAACCGCCCTATGACGCTGTGCCGATCCAGCAGGCCTTGTGGTGGCATCCGGTCCACATGCACGACGCGGCGCACATGTGGCTGCGGGACACGATGGCCCGGGTCGCCGAGATGATGGAGGCGGCCGGTCGGCCTACGACTACGACCTCCTGTCCGCCCAAATGAGGGTGGGGCTTTGTGCAGCATCGGCAAAAGACACCGCCGAGCCACGGCCGACGCCGAATGGCGGCCGCCGCGTGGAGCCAGTTTGAGTAGTTCCGGTCCCGTACCAGCGGTGACGATCGCTGCTTGAGCTGCGTGCACCGGGTCGTGCCCCCGGGATGGGCGTGCAGGTAATCGCGGAAGATCCGCTCGTTCCGACTCCGCAGGCAGGGAGGAGGGCCGCTGCTGCCCCGCTTACAGCCCCTGTGGTCACGGACAACGGGAGGAGCGGACGGTCCATGGCTTCGTGGACCTGCACCGAGCCCACAGATGGAGGGCACTTCCGGTCCGTCTGTATCCGGCCTGGCCGCCTCGACAACGCACACGCGGTCGTGCGTCAGGTCGGCCAGTCAGCGCAGGAGTCTGCGGATGATGGTGGTGGCGGCGCTGATGTCGGTGGGCTGCCCGGTGAGGAGCTCGCGGTAATAGAAGGACTCGGCGACCCGGACGACGGCGTAGGCGAGGGTCGGGGCGTCGATGTCGTCGGGTTCGCCGATCTCGGACTGGATGAGCCGGCTGACGGTCTCGACTAGGCGGTCCTGGATGACGCCCTCACGCGAGGTCATCACCCGTAGTGCGGAGTCGGGGTGGTCGGCGACGAACCGACGCATGGCCGGCAGTTGTGCGCTGGTGGTCAGCATGGAGTGAACGAGGTCGGCGACCTTGTCGGCGCCTTGCCCGCGGCTCCGGGGATAGATCTGGGCGAACTCGGTTGTTGCGATCGCCCAGATCGCCTCGCCGATCAGGCGGTCGCGGTCGCCGTAACGCCGATACAGGGTGGCGCGGCCGATGCCGGCCTCGGCAGCCAGCGCCCGTGCGTCGATCCAGCCGTCCCGCAGGAACATCGCGACCGCAGCACGCAGCACCGGCTCGTCCGGGGGCAGCGGAGGCGGAACCTCTTGCATTTGAGACATCACCGCCCTAGTGTCTCACCTAATCTGACGAGACACATGCGCATCAGTGTCTCACTTTCGGGGGGAGTTGCCGTGGCCACAGTGAGGCGGACAATGCCGTTCGCGATCTATGTCGTGATGTTCGCGGCCCTTGCACTTCAGAGCGACCTGACGGGGTTCATGGTCTGCAACCTGCTTGTGCAACTGGCCGTCTTCGTCGTGGGCGCGTGCCTGCCGGCCCACCGCACCGGGTTCATGTCCTACGTGGATGTGGCCTGGCCGTGGGGCCTGGCCCTGATCGGGGTGCAGGTCCTGGCGTTCGGCGGCCTGGATTCGCCTGTGGCTGTCGCTACTGCGGCGATCTACCTGCTGATGGGCATGCGTATGGGCGCGTGGGCGCTGCGGTTCATGGTGTTCAAGCGGTTGCCCGGCGAGTTGCCGCGGTACCAGTACCAGCGGCGCCGATGGGAGCGCGACGGCTTCCGCAACGAGAAGGTGTCGCTCCAGGTCGAGATCATGGTCCAGTGCGGCGCCAACATCGCTGTGCTCGCGGTTCCGGCGGCGCTCGCCACCGTGCGCCCGGCCGGCCTCGATGTCGTGAGTGTCGCTGCGATCGCGCTGTGGGCGGTGTTCTGGGTCTTCGAATCGGTGGCGGACCTGCAGAAGGCCCGTTTCGCCTACCGCACCCGACGAGACGGTGTGCGCCGCACCTGCGACATCGGGCTGTGGCGCTACAGCCGTCACCCCAACTACTTCGGCCAGTGGATGCAGTGGAACAGTCTCATCCTGTTGTCGCTGCCCGCGCTGATCGACCGCTGGCCACACCATCACATCGTCTTCAGCCTGCTCACGGCCCTCGCCCTGGCCTGGATCTCCTGGACCACGTACCACATGCTCGTGCACTACACCGGCGCCGTTCCCGCCGAGTATTACAGCCGGCAACGACGCCCCGACTACATCCGCTATCAGCGCGTCACTAACCGGTTCTTTCCCGGGCCCCGACGGACCACTCATCAGTGAGCCCATCCGAGTGCCCCATCCGTGCGAGGCAGAGCGGCGGTCACGGGCGCCGTGTGCCGGGCGTGTCAGCGTCCTCGCGGTCTCGAACGGTGAGCCCCACCGGCCCTCGAGCCGGACCTCCGGCGAGCCGGGGTCCTCGGTGAGGGTGTCCCACCCCCACAGCGATTCTCGACCGCCCCCTGCACCGCTGCCGACTCGCCTCCATCGATGCCAGCAGCCAACGGCTCAACAACCGCCTCCAGGCCATCGAACGGGAAACCGGCGCGGCCTGATCGGTACGGCCCGGAAAGCACCCTGCTGACAAGGGAGTTGGCATCTATCACAAGCTTGTGGCCAAGGGCGGCTACCCGGTGTCACCACCGACTACGGGCCAGAGCGGTTCGTCTTACAGTCCCGCACGCGAAGATCACCGTTGTGGTGAGGTGAGGACGCCCCGCGAGAGAGCGACGGTGACGGCTGCGGTGCGGTCGTTGACACCCAGCTTGACGAACGTTCGCAGCAGGTGCGTCTTCACTGTCGCTTCGCCGATGTACAGCTGCCGACCGATCTCGCCGTTGGACAGACCTTGCGCGACGAGGCCGAGTACCTGAACCTCACGGGGGGTCAGCTGCTCCCCGGCCGGCGCCTGAAGGTGAGTCAGCAGCCGGGCGGCCACCGGCGGGGCGAGGACGGTTTCGCCGCGGGCCGCCGCCCGGATCGCGTCGGTCAGGGTTCCGATCGGGGTGTCCTTGAGGAGGTAACCGGTGGCGCCGGCCTCGATCGCCGGCAGGATGTCGGCGTCACCTTCATAGGTGGTCAGCACGAGCACGCGGATGCCGGGGTGCTCCTGGCGGATGCGCGCCGTCGCGGTGGCGCCATCGGTGCCCGGCATCCGCAGGTCCATCAGGACGACGTCCGGGTGCGTGGCGGAGGCGAGGACGATCGCCTCGTCGCCGGAGCCGGCCTCGCCCACGACCCGCAGGTCGTCGTAGGCCTCGAGCATGCCGCGGAGGCCGAAGCGTACGACGGGGTGGTCATCGACGATCAGGATGTTGACGGTCATCGAGCCGGTTCCGCCTGCTCAGTGGTCGGGTGTGGAGCTGAGATCACGCACAGGCCGTAGGCTACGCGCCGCCTGCTCGCTCTGGGGCATCGGCAGTTCTACCCGCACCGTGCTGCCCTGGCCGGGAGTCGATCGCACCGTGCAGGTTCCTCCCAGGGTGGTGGCGCGGCTGCGAATGCCGAGCAGGCCGTATCCACCTCGGATGGTGGCCGGGTCGAAGCCCTGGCCGTCATCGGTCACGTTCAGTGTCATGAGGCCGTCTTCGTGGCCCAGTTCGATCCGCACTGTTGTGGCGCCGGCGTGCTTGCCGACGTTGGCCAGGGCCTCCTGCGCGGTGCGCAGCAGGGCGATGTCGGTGCCGGTAGGTGCGCCGGACCGCTCGCCGACGATGGACACCTCGACGCGCGTACCCGTGTCGCGGGTATGCCGGGCGGCGAGCCGGTCCAGCGCATCCGCGAGGCTGCGGCCGGTCAGGTCGACCGGCGCCAGTGCGGCGATCAGCGAGCGTGCCTCCGCGAGGTTCTCGCGGGCGGTCTTTTCCAGGATGTCGAGCTGGCCGTCGGCGGCCGTCGGATCACGGGGCAGGGTCGTGCGTGCTGCCTGGGCGAGCATGAGGATGCTGGTGAAGCCCTGTGCCAGGGTGTCGTGGATCTCGGCGGCCAGGCGTTCCCGTTCGGCGTGGACGCCTGCCTCGTGGCCCGCGCGTTCCAGTGCGGCCCGTGTCCGGGTCAGTTCCTCGATCAGCGCGGCCCGCTTGCGGTTCTGCTCGCGGATGCCGGTCAGATAGGCGCCCACGAGGACCGTGACGGTCATGGGTACCAGCACGCTCACGCCGACCATCGCCAGCGTGTAGCGGCTGACTCCGACCCGCGCCACCATGGCCCAGGCGAGTTCGGCGTAGAGGATCAACAGCAGCGGTATACGTACCCGCCACCTCGCGACCATGACGAACAGCTGTGGGCAGAGCGCGAACAGCAGTGCGCCACCCATCGGGGCGATGGCGAGCAGAAGCGGGAACGCGACCGCCAGGGCGGCGAAGTAGGCCACCCCCCAACGCTCGTCGCGGTTTTCCATGGCCTGCGGTGCGACAAAGGCGTACCAGGCGACGATGACGACGAGCGTAAAGAGGGCAAGCAGGCGTTGTCCGAGCGCCACGGTGACGTCGGCCGCTATGGCGACGGCAAGGGGTATCGCGACGGCGCCGACGAGGACATGCCATCCGGCGCGGTAGCGGTATCCGAAGTCGACGGTGCTGCGTACTGCCACGCCTGCCCACCTTCGCCCGCCGAGATCCAGCCGCCAGTTTACGGGCGCCCACATCCAGGGTGCCGGGCTCGACGCCGAGGAACGTCCACGCACCGGTGGAGCCGTGCGTACGTCGATCGGTGGACAACGGAGTCCAACCAAGCGTTGTCGCCGCCGCCCCTCAGAACCGTCACGCTCGTTGTCGAGAACATCGGCTCCGCACCTGGAGGTACCCCTTGAAGAAGAACTGGTTCGTCCTCGGCCTCGGCGCACTGCTGGCCTTTATCGGCGTGGGCTGGACCTTGCAGGGACTCGACGTCATGAAGGGCTCGGCGATGAGCGGCGTGACGCTGTGGGCGGTCGTCGGGCCGATCGTGGCGATCGCCGGTCTCGTCGTGCTGGGTGTCGGATTCGCCCGGCTACGCCGGGTGGGCCGATAAGCGCCGATCAGATGTCCGGTATCGACATGGAGACTCAGAAGACAGATCGGCCGACACCGGGAAGACCGCCCAAGCAGTGGTACGGCGAGCTTGCCGGCGTTGCGGCCACCGCACTCGCCCTGGGCCTCGGTGAGCTGGTGGCAGCCGCGACGGGCGGGCCCTCAGCGCCCCTCGTAGCGGTGGGTGGCGTCGCCGTGGACGCCGCGCCGACTCCGGTCAAGGAGTTCGCCGTCGCGGTGTTTTACACGTACGACAAGCTGGCGCTGCAGGCGGGAATCGTGCTGGTGCTGGCGGTCTTCGCCGCGTTCATCGGTGTACTGGCGATGCGCCGGCTCTGGTACGGGCTGGCCGGCGTCGCTGTGTTCGGGATGATCGGCGTACTCGCGTCAGCCACCCGGCCCAGCGCCACGTGGGCGTACCCGCTGCCGACAGTGGCCGGTGCACTGGCCGCTGCGGGCCTTCTGGTGCTGCTGCGCCGCACCCTGCCGCGCCGTGCTGCGGTATCGGCGCAGGACCTGGGGGACGACATCGGCCCGGACACGGACGTGGCGGCACAGGGAACCCACGCCCCCGTGCAGGGAGCCAGTTCACCGTCGTCGAAGGCCGGCATCTCGGTGCTGGACGGCGCGGGACGGCCGCCGGGCCGACGTCGGTTTCTCGCGCTGGCGGTCGGGGCGATCGGTGCGGCCGCGGTGGCCGTACCGGGCGGACGCCGGCTCTGGGCACAGCGTGTGGCCGCGGCGCGGGCTGCAGTAGTTCTTCCGCCGCCGTCGAGCCCGGCACCGCCGCTGCCCGCCAAGGTCTCCGTCGGCGTTTCCGGAGTGGAGCCGTTCGTGACCAGGGCCGCGGACTTCTACCGGATCGACACTGCTTTGACGGTGCCGCAGATGGAACCGAAGGACTGGCGGCTGAGGATTCATGGCCGGGTGAAACGGCCGCTGACGCTGACGTACGAGCAATTGCTGGCACGGCCGATGGTGGAGCGGTACATCACGCTGGCGTGTGTGTCCAATGAGGTCGGTGGCGAGTTGGTCGGCAACGCGCGGTGGTTGGGGGTACCGATCAAGGATCTGCTGGATGAAGTCGAGCCGGATGACAGGGCGGATCAGGTGGTGAGCCGTTCCGTGGATGGCTACACCGCCGGTACGCCGACGGCGGCGTTGCGCGACGGGCGCGACGCGTTGCTGGCGGTCGGGATGAACGGGGAGCCACTGCCGGTCGAGCACGGGTTCCCGGTCCGGATGGTGGTGCCCGGGCTGTACGGATACGTATCGGCGACGAAGTGGCTGACGGAGCTGGAACTGAGTCGTTTCTCGGACTTCAGCGCCTATTGGGTACGGCGGGATTACGCGGCGCTGGCTCCGGTGAAGACCCAGTCGCGGATCGACACACCGGCCGCGGGCAAGCGTCTGAAACAGGGGCAAGTGATGGTGGCCGGGGTGGCGTGGGCGCAACATCGTGGGGTGTCCGCGGTGGAGGTCCGCGTGGATGACGGCCCGTGGCAGCAGGCACAGCTCGCGGCGGTGCCGTCGGTGGACACCTGGCGGCAGTGGAGCTGGCCGTGGCAGGCGACGCCCGGCGAGCATCGGCTGCAAGTACGCGCCACCGACAACACCGGCCAGGTGCAGACAGGACAGGTGCACGAGCCGTTGCCCGACGGGGCGACCGGCCGGCACACGATCAAGGTCACGGTTGCCTGAGCATTTCTCGCCGGGCGGGGGTTCCCGCCTGAAAGCTCGAATCTTCAAAGGGCTGCGGCCGTCGGCGCGGTGAGCGACTGGGCTGCTCACCGAACACCGAAGTGGCCCGTCGGCGGATGGTCTTGGGGTCGGACAACTGCTCGCTACCAGCATGAGTAGGAGATCCACAGCGGCTCGCGAGCCTGCCCCCAACCGCGTCGGCACAGAGCACGGGCGCAAGGTGCCACTGCCCGAGCACACCTGGCAGGAGGCTGGTTGGTGCCTCACGTTCGAGGCGATCCCGAGCTTTCCCGGCAAGCGAGGTGACCGGTCGAGCAGGACGATCGTCATCTACCCGCGATGTGGTTGGACGACGAATCGAGCCTTGTGGTCGACGCGGTCAAGAGGAAGGGAGGACAGTGCGGCGATCTCGCCGCCGGGGCCGGGGCCGGGGCCGGGCGCCCACGCAGGCAGCGGAGACGCCCGCCTGCGCGTCGCAGTCCGGCGGCCCCGGCCCTCCCTCACATACCGATCCGCGCCGCGATGACGCGGTGCCCCTGGTCGTTGGGGTGGACCGAGTCCGTCAGGTCGCCCGAACCCAGCCAGCCGGTGGTGTCGACGAAGGAGACCCGGGAGTCGCCACCGTCGACGGCCGCCTCGACCGCCGCCTGGGTCTGCGGGACGTACCGGCCGCGGAAAGTCTCCAATGCGAAGATCCACGCCTGTGGGTACGCAGCGCGGACCTTGCGCAGCAGGCTGGTGTACGCCGTCTGGAACTGCGCGGAGCTGACTCTGTGCCCCACGTCGTTAGTGCCGAGGTTGATGCCGACCGCGTTCGCCTGATAGCGGGAGAAGTCCCAGTCGGGGGTGGCCGCGTTCGGGTTGAGCTTGGTGAACTGCCGCTCCAGACCGACGCATCCGTCCCCCGCGGCGACCAGACAGGCGCCGCCCTGGGCGATCTGGGTGTGCTCGGCGCCGAGCCGTTCCCCGATCAGCCAGCCGTGTGCGTTTCAACGCGTGAAGGCCGGCAGCACTGGCGACTGATCAGCCGCCAGTGCTGCCGGTAGAGCATCGCCTGTCTGGTGGCACCGCGAACCCGAGAGGATGCGGTGCGCGACCAACTGTGGCCGCGAGGAGTTCCCTCGCGGCCACAGTGCTACCCGGTGCCGCACTACTCCGTTGATGTGAGCACCGGCTACTGAGCTGTTTCAGAGTGGCCACCGATGGGGTGACGGCGTCGAGGTCGCAACGCACGAGGCACCCGCGCCGTTGAGGGAGGTGTTCGAAGTCTCAACTCGTCAGCTCAGGTGCCTCGTTGATTCGCCATCCTGCCGTACTCGACCTCCCGCATGCGCTGGTCGAGTGGGTCACCATGCTCATCGTCACCCGCGAGGGTGACCGCCGCTGCAAGCTCCCTCCGCACCAGCGTGCGCTGGTCGCCCTGGTGTACCTGCGCAAGAACGACCCCCTGCCCCAAATCGCCGCCGCTTTCGGGATCTCTGTCGGTACCGCACACGCCTACACCACCGCGGTCATCGGCCTGCTCGCCGAGCGCGCCCCGGGACTGCTGAAGGTCTTGCGTGAGACCGACCCGGAGTACGTCCTGCTCGACGGAACCCTGGCGGAGTGCGACCGGGTCGGCGACAGCCGGGCCGACTACTCCGCCAAGCACCGCCTGCACGGAGTGAACCTGCAGCTGGTCACCGACCCGGCCGGCGCACTGCTGTGGATCTCGCCCGCACTGCCGGGCCGCACGCACGACCTGACCGCCGCCCGCACCCACCGGATCATCCGGATCTGCGAACGCCAAGGAGTCCCGGTCCTGGCCGACTGTGCCTACATCGGCGCAGGACCGTGGGTGACCACGCCACGGCGACGCCCGCCCAGAGGCGAACTGTCCCCCACGCAGCGGACCGTCAATCGAGCGCTGTCCCAGGCCCGCGCAGCGGTCGAGCGCGGCCCGGCACGACTCAAACGATGGCGGATCTTCCGCAAGGCGCGTTGCAGCCCGAATCGAATGACGTCAATCGCGGCAGCCGTTCTCACTCTGGAGCGGCAACGCTGAAAGAGCTCACTGAAGACACCAGTGCGGTCCGGTTGAGAACTGAGTGGCCTGCCGAGCGAAACGTCGATTACTAAAGTAATCCGAAATCAAATTCGACCCCGAATCGACCCCGGCGCCCCAGCTGGATCTACATCGTGGCCCTGACCTGGAGAAATATTACTGGACGAGAGTCAAGTCCTACAACCGCCAGTACTCGGCTGTCGAACTCGCGCAGACCCGCGGCTTCGAGGACGTCTGGCATCTCCTGGTCCACGGCGAACTGCCGCACGCCGGACAGGCCGTGGTCTTCCGTGCCGAGACCGCGGCACTGCGGCGGCTGCCCGACGAGGTGCGGGCGGCGCTGCCCGCGATCGCGGCGGCGAGTGGGCGGTCCGGACCGTTGGCCGGCATGCGCACCGCGTTGTCGCTCCTCGGAGCGGCGAAAGGGTTCCGGCCGGTGTACGACATCGACCCGGAGGAGCGGCGACGGGACACCCTCGTGGCCGCTGCGGCCGTGCCGACGCTGCTCACCGCGTTGCACCGGCTGAGCAACGGGCTGGAGCCGGTGGAGCCGCGTGAGGATCTCTCGTACGCGGCGAACTACCTTTACATGTTGACGGGTTCTGAGCCGGAGCCTCAGCGGGCGCGGGCGGTCGAGCAGTACTTGATCTCAACCATTGATCACGGATTCAATGCATCAACCTTCACGGCGCGAGTCATCGCGTCGACGGGAGCGGATGCGGCCGCGTGCCTCGTTGGGGCTGTAGGGGCGTTGTCCGGGCCGCTGCACGGGGGTGCGCCCAGTCGGGCGCTGGACACCCTCGACGCGATCGGCACGCCCGAGCGCATCGACTCCTGGATCCGTGAGCGGGTACTCTCCGGTGAGCGGATCATGGGCTTCGGTCACGCGATCTACCGCACGGAGGATCCGCGTTCCCGGATGCTCCGGGAGGTCGCCCAGCGGTTCGGCGGTCCCCGCGTGGACTTCGCTGTCGAGGTGGAACGCCAGGTCGAGGCGATCCTGGCGGAGCTCAAGCCGGGACGGGAGCTGCACACCAACGTCGAGTTCTACGCGGGCGTGGTCATGGAACTGTGCGGCCTGCCCCGCGAGATGTTCACGCCGACGTTCGCGGCGGCGCGGGTGGTGGGGTGGAGCGCCAACATCCTGGAGCAGGCGGCGGACTCGAAGATCATTCGACCGGTGGCGCGGTATGTGGGGCCGGGGGCGCCGGTGGCGGTGCCGCAAGCGGCCTGAGGAACGCGAAGGTCCGGCACCGGGAATGGTGCCGGACCTGGTGGGCTACCGGTCAGTGTGGGCTGCCGGTTCTACCGATGCCGTCGCGGGATCCGGGACGGCGAAGCACGACGGTGAGGCGCAGGTCGTCCTTCCGGAGCCGATCTTTGCGGTGGCGGCGCCGCGTTGGTGCCGGAGCTTCCCTGAGGGGGGACCGACAAGTGCGGTCATCTGCTCGATTTGGGCCATGACATCGCCTAGGTGTCGGGAATGTCGGCCTTGGCCCGCACGAGTGTCTCGCGCGTGATGACTACGATGCGTTCGTAGTCGGCCCGTGCCGCGTCCGCGGGAAGCTGGGAGTCCAGAGAGCCGGTCGCGTCCGTGCCGATGACGGCGAAGTTCCCGTCGGCCAACTCGAAGATGTCCGGGCACGTCGCGCCGGAGGTGCTGCCTCGTTCGCGCGGCGATGCGCCGAGGCGGCGAATGATCTGACTCACTGTTGTTTTCCCTCTGGTCTCACGAATGACGAGCAAGCGCACGGCGGTACGAGGCGAGGCGGCCCTGTGGGGTGCACGCGTCATCTGGCGACGTGGGCGGCGGTGGTGTGGGGCTGCCGTACGCGATCACGTGTGAGTCAACCCCGGCGGCTGAGTCAACCTCAGCGGCGCCTGGGACAACGGGATACTTGACCTGTTCGTTATGGGCCATGGGTGTGATTTCCACAGACGGTGGCTCGAGAGTTTTGCTATGCGCCAGGCGGCTCGCCGACCACCCACCACTCGTCTGTGTCCGAATCCTCCAGCTGCTGGAGCAGATCGTCCACCAATTTGCCCAGTTCTGCCTCGTCGGTGTCCGCAAGGCTCGCCCGCTGCTGCTGGGTGGCGTACCAGTACTCCCTGACGATCGGGTTCTGGAAGATTCCGCGGACGTGCTTGAAGAACTCCTCCTTGGACAGGTTGCCGATGCGGTAGTAGAAGAGCAGGTTCGTGTACAAGGCGTTGGCGAACAGGTACTGGCGGCGCTGCTTGGCGGACACCGGCGCCTCGTAGAGATCCAGGACCTCGGCCAACTCGGGATCGTCTATGGCCTTGCTGAGCAGTTCCCAGTGCTGGTGCTGTTGACTTGCAAGGTCGGCGTGCTGATGGGAACGGGCGACCTCTTCCAGTTGGTCCAGACGCGCATGGAGCGACCGCATCCTGTGTTGCTGCGCTGCGAGGGAGGCGACGGCACCCGCCACAGCGCCGACGCCGACCGCGGCAGCCGTGCGCAGGCCTCGCGTCCAAAAGCTCTGTGTGACCATGTCAACCCCCGATTCAAACGGCCGTCCGCCGGTCGTCGGGGTGCGGGTCGACTGATGGGGACCGGCGAGCGGTGGGCGGCGCTTGCCGTCTCCCAGGGTGCCGAGCGGCTCTGATCGGCGGGGGAGGCGGAGAGGAGGCGCACGGAGGGAAGTGAGGGTCGCACGAACCGGCGCCTTCCCCAACGTCTGCCCCGCAAGTGCTGCTAACAATCGTTCACTTCGCGGTGATTCTTCCGGCTCGTATCCTGGTCCGGCATTCAAACCCCGTACGTGCGCCGGGCCCGCGATCCGGCGCACGCGGCAGCGCGAAAGAGGTCGCACGTTGAGTCAGCCGAGCGGGAGCCACCGGCAGGTCCCGGTCGTCGTCCTTGCCGGATTCCTGGGTTCCGGCAAGACCACCCTCCTCAATCATCTCCTCCACCGCAGCGGCGGCAGCCGTATCGGAGCCATCGTCAACGACTTCGGTGCCATCGAGATCGACGCCATGGCCGTAGCCGGCGCGCTCGGCGACTCCACCGTCTCCCTCGGGAACGGCTGCCTGTGCTGCGCCGTCGACGTCAGCGAGCTCGACAGCTATCTCGCGCGGCTCGCCCATCCCGACACCGGCATCGACGTCATCGTCATCGAGGCCAGCGGGCTCGCCGAGCCGCAGGAACTCGTCCGCATGGTGCTCGCCAGCGAACAACCCGGAATCGTCTACGGCGGTCTCGTCGAGGTCGTCGACGCCGCCGAGTTCGACGACACCCGCGCCCGGCATCCCGAGATCGACCGGCATCTCGCCCTCGCCGACCTCGTCGTCGTCAACAAGCTCGACCGGGTGGCCGACGCCGAACACGTCCTCGCTCTGGTGCAGCGGCTCATCGACCGCGCGGCTGTCGTTACCGCCACCTACGGTCGCATCGACCCAGAGTTCCTCTTCGACTGCCGGCCCGCCGAGGAGCGCATCGGACAGCTCTCCTTCGACGACCTGCATGACGACCATGGCCACGGTGACGATCACGCCGGACATCTGCACTCCGGCTACGACAGCCTCTCCTTCGCCTCCGAGGAACCCCTTGACCCCCGCCGGCTGATGACGTTCCTCGACAGCCGCCCCGAGGGCCTCTACCGGATCAAGGGGTACGTCGACTTCGGGCCGTACGACGTCCGCAACCGTTACGCCGTCCATGCCGTGGGGCGCTTCCTGCGCTTCTACCCGGAGGCCTGGGCGCCGGGTGACGCCCGCCTCTCCCAGCTCGTCCTCATCGGCTCCGGCATCGACGCTCCCGCCCTCGGCAAGGAGCTGGAGGCGTGCAAGGCGGACAAGGGCACTCCACACGCAGACGGGAACGCCCCGCACGCCGACGAGGCCGGCATGTGGGGCGTCCTTCGCTACGTACAGGATCCCGACGAGCAGGACCCCGGCTTCTAGACCGGTCCCGCCACCACCGACACCGTCTTCGCCAGCGACACGCCCGAGCCGTCCCGGCGCGGGTCCATCTCCGGGAGGTCCGCCGGTGTGCCGTTCTTCTGCGCGGCGCGGGCCGGGACGGCGCCCGCCCAGGCCAGGGACAGGCAGTCCTCGCCCTTCAGGAACCGCTGGCAGCGCACACCGCCCGTGGCGCGGCCCTTGCGCGGGTACTGGTCGAACGGAGTCAGCTTGGCCGTCGTCTGGACCGAGTCGTCGAGCGTGCCGCGCGAGCCCGCGACCGTGAAGACGACCGCGTCCACCGCCGGATCCACCGCGGTGAAGGAGATGACCTTCGCGCCCTCGGTGAGCTTGATGCCCGCCATACCGCCCGCCGGGCGGCCCTGCGGACGGACCTGCGAGGCCTGATAGCGCAGGAGCTGGGCGTCGTCGGTGATGAACACGAGGTCCTCCTCGCCGGTGCGCAGTTCGATGCCGCCGACGATCCGGTCGCCCTCCTTGAGCGTGATGACCTCCAACTCGCCCTTGTTGGACGGGTAGTCGGGGACCACGCGCTTGACGACGCCCTGTTCGGTGCCGAGCGCCAGACCGGGGGAGGACTCGTCGAGCGTGGTCAGGCAGACCAGCGTCTCGTCGCCCTCCAGGGAGAGGAACTCCGACAGCGGGGCCCCGCCCGCGAGGTTGGGGGCCGCGGCGGTGTCCGGCAGCTGCGGAAGGTCGATGACGTTCAGCCGCAGCAGGCGGCCGGAGGAGGTGACCGCGCCGATCTCGCCGCGCGCGGTGGCCGGTACCGCCGAGACGATCACGTCGTGCTTGCTGCGCCTGGCGTCGGCGTCCTGCGGGAACGGCTCGCCGTTCGACGTACGGGCCAGCAGACCCGTCGAGGACAGCAGTACCCGGCACGGGTCGTCAGCCACCTGAAGCGGCACGGCGGTCACGGGGGCCGTCGCTCCGGCCTCCAGCAGGACCGTACGCCGCTCGGTGCCGTACTTCTTGGCGACCGCGGCCAGTTCGGCGGAGACCAGCTTGCGCAGTTCGGCGTCCGAATCCAGGATCCGGGTCAGCTCCGCGATCTCGGCGTTGAGCCGTTCCTGCTCCGACTCCAGCTCGATGCGGTCGAACCGGGTCAGGCGTCGCAGGGGCGTGTCCAGGATGTACTGCGTCTGGATCTCGCTCAGCGAGAAGCGCTCGATCAGGCGCTCCTTGGCCTGCGCGGAGTTGTCGCTGGAGCGGATGATGCGGATGACCTCGTCGATGTCGACCAGGGCGGTGAGCAGGCCCTCGACCAGGTGCAGCCGGTCGCGCCGCTTGGTGCGCCGGAACTCGCTGCGGCGGCGCACCACTTCGAAGCGGTGGTCGAGATAGACCTCGAGGAGCTCCTTGAGGCCCAGGGTGAGGGGCTGACCGTCCACCAGCGCGACATTGTTGACGCCGAAGGACTCCTCCATCGGCGTCAGCTTGTAGAGCTGCTCCAGAACCGCCTCCGGCACGAAGCCGTTCTTGATCTCGATGACCAGACGCAGGCCGTGCGCGCGGTCGGTGAGGTCCTTGACGTCGGCGATGCCCTGGAGCTTCTTCGAGCCGACCAGGTCCTTGATCTTGGCGATCACCTTCTCCGGGCCGACCGTGAAGGGCAGCTCGGTGACGACGAGGCCCTTGCGGCGGGCCGTCACCGTCTCGACGGCGACCGTCGCGCGGATCTTGAAGGTGCCGCGGCCCGTCTCGTAGGCGTCCCGGATGCCCGAGAGCCCGACGATCCGGCCGCCGGTGGGCAGATCGGGGCCCGGGACGTGCCGCATCAGGGCGTCCAGGTCCGCGTTCGGGTAGCGGATCAGGTGGCGGGCGGCCGCGATGACCTCGGCGAGGTTGTGCGGCGCCATGTTGGTGGCCATGCCGACCGCGATGCCAGAGGAGCCGTTCACCAGCAGGTTCGGGAAGGCGGCGGGCAGCGCGCCCGGCTCCTGCTCCTGGCCGTCGTAGTTGGGCGCGAAGTCGACCGTGTCCTCGTCGATGGACTCCGTCATCAGGCTCGCGGCCTCGGCGGCGCGGCACTCGGTGTACCGCATGGCGGCCGGCGGGTCGTCATTGCCCAGCGAACCGAAGTTGCCGTGGCCGTCGACCAGCGGGACGCTCATCGAGAAGGGCTGGGCCATGCGCACCAGGGCGTCGTAGATCGACGCGTCGCCGTGCGGGTGCAACTTACCCATGACCTCGCCGACCACGCGGGCACACTTCACATAGCCGCGGTCGGGGCGCAGGCCCATCTCGTTCATCTGGTAGACGATGCGCCGGTGCACCGGCTTGAGGCCGTCGCGGGCGTCCGGGAGCGCGCGGGAGTAGATGACCGAGTACGCGTACTCGAGGTACGAGCCCTTCATCTCGTCCACGACGTCGATGTCGAGGATCCGCTCCTCGTACGAGTCGTCGGGCGGCGGGGTCTTCGTGCTGCGGCGGGCCATCGCTGCCGGCTCCTCTTTTCTGGTCGCTCGCCTACGGGTCGCTCACGGCCCTTTGGCTCACTCTTGCTGAAGCGTGAACGGGATCTGACGCGGACCATTGTGGACCGCGGCACTGACAGTCCGGGCCGGGACCCGGCTGGGGCGCCCGGCCCGGTGCCGGCACAGCGCCTCCCTCACGATTGCCCGCAGGCTACGCGATCCGCTGTGGGCGTACGCGCTCCGGGAACTTCGCCGAGGGTCCGCACGCTTGCATACAGTGGCAGGACCGGCAGGACAACCGCGGTTTTCCACGACCGCGACCGCGATCGAAGGGACGTACATGCCCATGGGTCACACGGCCACAGACCAGGCAGGCACCGGGGGCCTGACAGCGACGGAGCACCGCCTGGCCAACGGCCTGCGCGTGGTGCTCTCCGAGGACCACCTGACCCCGGTCGCGGCGGTGTGCCTCTGGTACGACGTCGGCTCACGCCATGAGGTCAAGGGACGTACCGGTCTGGCTCACCTTTTCGAGCACTTGATGTTCCAGGGCTCGAAGCAGGTGCAGGGCAACGGGCACTTCGAGCTCGTCCAGGGCGCGGGCGGCTCGCTCAACGGCACCACCAGCTTCGAGCGGACCAACTACTTCGAGACCATGCCCACCCACCAGCTGGAGCTCGCCCTCTGGCTGGAGGCCGACCGCATGGGCTCCCTGCTCGCCGCCCTCGACGACGAGTCCATGGAGAACCAGCGGGACGTCGTCAAGAACGAGCGACGCCAGCGCTACGACAACGTCCCGTACGGCACGGCCTTCGAGAAGCTCACCGCCCTCGCCTACCCGGAGGGCCACCCCTACCACCACACCCCGATCGGCTCGATGGCCGACCTGGACGCGGCCACGCTGGAGGACGCGCGCGCGTTCTTCCGCACGTACTACGCGCCGGGCAACGCCGTTCTGTCGGTCGTCGGCGACATCGACCCGGAGCAGACGCTCGCCTGGATCGAGAAGTACTTCGGCTCCATCAAGTCGCACGACGGCAAGCCCGCGCCCCGCGACGGTTCCCTGCCCGAGACGATCGGCGAGCAGCTGCGCGAGGTCGTCGAGGAAGAGGTCCCGGCACGCGCCCTGATGGCGGCCTACCGGCTTCCGCACGACGGCACGCGCGCGTGCGACGCGGCCGACCTCGCCCTCACCGTCCTGGGCGGCGGCGAGTCGTCCCGCCTGTACAACCGGCTCGTACGGCGCGACCGTACGGCCGTCGCGGCCGGCTTCGGCCTGCTGCGCCTGGCCGGTGCGCCCTCCCTCGGCTGGCTCGACGTGAAGACCTCCGGCGACGTCGAGGTGCCGGTCATCGAGGCCGCCATCGACGAGGAGCTCGCCCGGTTCGCCGAGGAGGGCCCCACTGCCGAGGAAATGGAACGCGCCCAGGCCCAGTTGGAACGCGAGTGGCTGGACCGGCTCGGCACGGTCGCGGGCCGCGCCGACGAACTGTGCCGCTTCGCCGTTCTGTTCGGCGACCCGCAGCTCGCCCTGACCGCCGTACAGCGCGTCCTGGAGGTGAGCGCCGAGGAGGTGCAGGAGGTCGCCAAGGCCAAGCTGCGCCCCGACAACCGCGCGGTGCTCGTCTACGAGCCCACCGCCCCGGCCGAGATCGCCCAGAGCGCCGAGGACGCCGAGGGTGCCGAAGACCCGGAGTCCGCGGCCACCGTGGAAGCCACCGACGAGAACGAGGAGGCGGCCAAGTGACCGAGCTCGCCGCGATGGAGTTCCACCCGCAGCCGCAGGCGGGCGAGCCCAAGGTCTGGGCCTTCCCCGCCCCCGAGCGCGGGACGCTCGACAACGGCCTCACCCTCCTGCGCTGCCACCGCCCCGGCCAGCAGGTCGTCGCCGTCGAGGTGCTCCTGGACGCACCCCTGGACGCCGAGCCGGCGGGCCTGGACGGCGTCGCCACGATCATGGCGCGCGCCTTCTCCGAGGGCACCGACAAGCACTCCGCCGAGGAGTTCGCCGCAGAGCTGGAGCGCTGCGGCGCCACGCTCGACGCGCACGCCGACCACCCGGGCGTCCGCCTCAGCCTCGAAGTGCCCGCCTCCCGCCTCGCCAAGGCGCTCGGTCTGCTGGCCGACGCGCTCAGGGCGCCAGCGTTCGCGGACAGCGAGATCGAGCGGCTCGTCCGCAACCGCCTGGACGAGATCCCGCACGAGCTGGCCAACCCGTCCCGCCGCGCCGCCAAGGAGCTCTCCAGGGAGCTGTTCCCGGCCGACTCGCGCATGTCGCGCCCGCGCCAGGGCACCGAGGAGACGGTCGAGAACATCGACTCCGCGGCCGTGCGCGGCTTCTACGAGAAGCACGTGCGCCCCGCCACCGCGACCGCCGTGGTGGTCGGTGACCTCACTGGCATCGACCTGGACGCCCTGCTCGGCGACACCCTCGGTTCCTGGACCGGCTCCACGGGCCGACCGCGGCCGGTACCGCCGGTGACCGCCGACGACACCGGCCGGGTCGTCATCGTGGACCGCCCCGGCGCCGTCCAGACACAGCTGCTGATCGGCCGTATCGGCGCCGACCGGCACGCACGCGTGTGGCCCGCGCAGGTGCTCGGCACGTACTGCCTCGGCGGCACCCTCACCTCCCGCCTGGACCGCGTCCTGCGCGAGGAGAAGGGCTACACCTACGGTGTGCGCTCGTTCGGGCAGGTCCTCCGGTCCGCTCCGGACGGTTCGGGCGCCTCGATGCTCGCCATCAGCGGCTCCGTCGACACCCCGAACACCGGTCCCGCCCTGGACGACCTGTGGAAGGTGCTGCGCACGCTCGCCGAAGGCGGCCTCACCGACGCCGAGCGCGATGTCGCCGTCCAGAACCTCGTCGGTGTGGCGCCGCTCAAGTACGAGACCGCGGCGGCCGTGGCGAGCACGCTGGCCGACCAGGTCGAGCAGCACCTGCCGGACGACTACCAGGCGACCCTGTACCAGCAGCTCGCCGCGACCGGCACCGTCGAGGCCACCGCGGCCGTGGTGAACGCCTTCCCGGTGGACCGGCTGGTGACGGTCCTGGTCGGCGACGCCGCCGCCATCAAGGAGCCCGTGGAGGCCCTCGGCATCGGCGAAGTCAAGGTCGTGACGGCCGAGTAGAGGAATCCGACCTCAGGGGCCCTGGTGACGCAAGCGTCACCAGGGCCCCTGGATGTCCGAATTGGGCAGGAGGTTGCCTGTCTGCCCTGTGGGATGCGCTACAAAAGCCGTCATCGGTTTGGGGATTGAAAGTGGCCCCGCTTAGCGTCCTCTGGGCTGTCCGTCAGGCACTGCGCCGCGTCCGCGGCACCGGGCAGCCATCGCCGAGTCCCCGCATGGCGCGAGCCAGGGGAGCCGGGGACCCAACCACAAGTCCCTGGGGTGAATCGGACGCCCGCGCGCACCGCGAGGGGGTCCGTAGGAGACCTTCCTGCTCCGAACCCGTCAGCTAACCCGGTAGGCGAGAAGGAAGGAAAGGACCAGCCACCACATGGCGTTCACCTGCGCCACCGGGAAGCACCGTCGTCCCAGCCGCATGAAGCGCACCACCGCCCGCGCGGCGGGCGTCGCGGCCCTCGCCACCACCGGCGTCATCGGCACCCTCGCCGCCCCGGCCCTCGCCGCCGACAACTCCGTCGAGCAGACCGGTCTCATGCCCGTCGTCAGCGTCGGCGACTCCCTCGCCGACCAGCTCGACGCCCAGGCCGAGGCCCAGGCGCAGGCCGCCGCGCAGAAGAAGGCGGCGGCTGAGGCCAAGCGCAAGGCCGAGGCGCGCGCCAAGGAGATACGCGAGGCCAAGGAGCGCGCCGCCCGCGAGGCCGAGCGCAAGCGCCTCAACCGCTTCGTCGCCCCGATCTCCGGCTCCTACGTGTCCACCGGCTACAAGACCGGCGGCTCCCTGTGGTCGTCCGGCAGCCACACCGGTATCGACTTCCACGCCGCGAGCGGCACCTCCGTGCACGCGGTCGGCCGCGGCACCGTCGTGGAGACCGGCTGGGGCGGGTCGTACGGCAACGAGATCGTGATCAGGATGGCCGACGGCACGTACACCCAGTACGGCCACCTGTCGTCCATCGGCGTCTCGGTCGGCCAGTCGGTCACCCCGGGCCAGCAGATCGGACTGTCCGGCGCGACCGGCAACGTCACCGGGCCGCACCTGCACTTCGAGGCGCGCACCACCGCCGAGTACGGCTCGGACATCGACCCCGTCGCCTACCTGCGCTCGCACGGCGTGAACGTCTGACGACCCACCGCGCGATCTCCGCGAGGCCCCGGCTCTCCCGAGCCGGGGTTTCGTCGTTTCCGCGGCCCCGTTGTCCAAAAAATATCCTCGGATTCCGGTCCGCCGTCGGAAATTCCCGTTCATTGCAATAGAGTCACTGAACACACGTCAATCGGCGACGTTTCACGGGGATTAAGATGGAGGTCGGACATGCGTATTCCGGCGCACTCGGTATGCACGGCGATCCGGGACGACATCGTCGCCGGTGTCTACGAGCGCGGCAGCCGGCTCACCGAGGAACTGCTCGCCCGCCGCTACGGCGTCTCCCGTGTCCCGGTCCGGGAGGCCCTGCGCACGCTGGAGGCCGAGGGCTTCGTGGTGACGCGCCGGCACGCGGGCGCGTGCGTGGCCGAACCGACCGAGCAGGAGGGCGCCGACGTCCTGGAGATGCGGATGCTCCTCGAGCCGCTCGGCGCCTCGCGGGCCGCCCAGCGCCGCACCGAGGCCCATCTGAAGGTGCTGCGCGGCCTGGTCAGGCTGGGCCAGGAGCGGGCCAGGCGGGGCAACAGCGAGGATCTGCGCTCTCTGGGGGGCTGGTTCCACGAGACGCTCGCCCAGGCCTCCGGCAGCCCCGCGCTGACCTCGATGCTGACCCAGCTGCGGCACAAGATCGCCTGGATGTACGTCGTGGACGCGCCGGCCAACCCCGCGGAGTCCTGGGCCGAACACGGCGCGATCGTGGACGCGGTGGCGCGCGGGGACGGCGAGCGCGCGCGGGCGATCACGGCACTGCACACCGAGCGCTCGGGCGCCGTGCACCGGCTGCGGTTCGCCTCCGGGCAGGACCGCACGGACCGTGTGAGGACCTCGCAACATCCTGTAAACGTGACAGGTCTGCGGCATTAACACGGGCGCCGTATACAAAGAGAGGCTAATTCGAGGGGGAGTATTTCTGCTGCCCGTAAAAGGGAAATGCGAAGGGCCCGCCCGGTAATTCGGACGAGCCCCTCGATGCTTTTTAAGGCACCTTCCCTCAGACGGTCTCGGGAAGCTCCTCGAGCCCCTCGGCGACCAGCTTCGCGAGGCGGTCGAGGGCCGCGTCCGCGCCCTCGGCGTCGGAGGCGAGGACGACCTCCTCGCCGCCCTGCGCCCCCAGGCCGAGAACGGCCAGCATGGAGGCCGCGTTGACGGGGTTGCCGTCGGCCTTGGCGATCGTCACCGGGATACCTGCGGCCGTGGTGGCCCGGACGAAGATGGAAGCGGGGCGGGCGTGAAGGCCCTCGGCCCAGCCGACGTTGACGCGGCGCTCAGCCATGTGATGCTGCCCTTCGGTGTTCAGGGTTGTCTAGACCAGTTTCCCACACGTGAAGCGCCTCCGGACAGGACCCGAAGTCCCTCCGGGGGCAGTGGTCGGACCGCGGCCTCGGCCCGACGTGCGTCCTTGTGCGTTCTCGCGCGTTCTCCACAGACTGCCTCGCGCCGTTGTCGTACGCGAGCCGTACTCTGGGGCCCATGCAGAGCGCGTCGGACCGGCACGAGTATCCCGCCCACTGGGAGGCCGACGTGGTGCTGCGCGACGGCGGCACCGCGCGCATCAGGCCCATCACCGTCGACGACGCCGATCGCCTGGTCAGCTTCTACGAGCAGGTCTCGGACGAGTCGAAGTACTACCGCTTCTTCGCGCCCTACCCTCGCCTGTCCGCCAAGGACGTCCACCGCTTCACGCACCACGACTTTGTGGACCGGGTGGGGCTCGCCGCCACGGTCGGCGGCGAGTTCATCGCCACCGTACGCTACGACCGCATCGGCACCGACGGCATGCCCGCCGCCGCCCCTGCCGACGAGGCCGAGGTAGCCTTCCTGGTCCAGGACGCCCACCAGGGACGCGGCGTGGCCTCCGCCCTCCTCGAACACATCGGGGCGGTCGCGCGCGAGCGCGGCATCCGGCGCTTCGCCGCCGAGGTGCTGCCCGCCAACGTCAAGATGATCAAAGTGTTCACCGACGCCGGGTACACCCAGAAGCGCAGCTTCGAGGACGGCGTCGTACGCCTGGAGTTCGACCTGGAGCCCACCGACCGCTCGCTCGCCGTGCAGTACGCGCGCGAGCAGCGCGCGGAGTCGCGGTCCGTGCAGCGGCTGCTCACCCCCGGTTCGGTCGCCGTCGTCGGTGTCGGCCGCACCCCCGGCGGGGTGGGCCGCAGCGTGCTCGGCAACATCCGGGACTACGGGTTCAACGGCCGCCTGTACGCCGTGAACAAGGCGTTCCCCGACGAGCAGAAGGAACTCGACGGCATCCCCGCGCACCGCTCGGTGCGCGACATCGACGGCCCCGTCGACCTCGCGGTCGTCGCCGTGCCGGCCGAGCACGTCCACGAGGTCGTCGCCGAGTGCGGGGCACACGGCGTGCAGGGACTCGTCGTGCTCTCCGCCGGGTACGCCGAAAGCGGCCCCGACGGACGCGAGCGCCAGCGGGAACTCGTGCGGCACGCGCGCGCGTACGGCATGCGGATCATCGGCCCGAACGCCTTCGGGATCATCAACACCTCCCCCCAGGTCCGGCTGAACGCCTCGCTGGCCCCCGAGACACCCCGCCCCGGCCGGATCGGCCTGTTCGCCCAGTCCGGCGCCATCGGCATCGCCCTGCTCTCCCGGCTGCACCGCCGCGGCGCCGGCGTCACCGGCGTGACCGGCGTCTCCACCTTCGTCTCCGCCGGCAACCGCGCGGACGTCTCCGGCAACGACGTCCTGCAGTACTGGTACGACGACCCGGACACCGACGTCGTCCTCATGTACCTGGAGTCCATCGGCAACCCCCGCAAGTTCACCCGCCTCGCCAGGCGTACGGCGGCCGCCAAGCCCCTGGTCGTGGTGCAGGGCGCGGGCACCGCCCCGCAGGGCCACGCCGTTCGCGCGACGCGACTGCCGCACGCCACGGTCTCGGCGCTGCTGCGGCAGGCCGGCGTGATCCGGGTCGACACCATCACCGAACTGGTGGACACCGGCCTGCTGCTCGCCCGCCAGCCGCTGCCCACCGGCCCCGACGTCGCGATCCTCGGCAACTCCGAGTCGCTCGGCCTGCTCACCTACGACGCGTGCGTGGCCGAAGGTCTCCGGCCGTCGACCCCGCTGGACCTCACCACGGCAGCCGCGCCGGAGGACTTCCACGCGGCCCTCGCGCGCGCGTTGGCCGACGACTCGTGCGACGCGGTGATCGTGACCGCCATCCCGACGGTCGGCGAGGGATCGGCAGGCGACGCCGCGCTCGCCGAGGCGCTCAGGTCCGCGGCGGAGCAGGTCCCCGGCAAGCCGGTCCTCGTGGTCCACGTCGAGCTCGGCGGCCTCGCGGAGGCCCTGTCCGCGGCGACCAGCACCGCGCCGCAGGCCGCCGCGGGTCCGCCGGCGATCCGCCCCGACCACCCGTTCCGCGCCCTGGACCGGCTGCGCGCCACTCCGGCCCCCGCGGAACAGCCCGCCCCCGGGAACAGCGACCGCCTCATCCCCGCCTACCCCGCCGCCGAGCGCGCGGTGCGGGCCCTGGCCGACGCCGTGCAGTACGCCCAGTGGCGCCGGGAGGCCGCCGAACCCGGCAAGGTGCCCGAGTCCATCGACGCGGCCATCGACGAGAAGGGCGCCGCCGCCCTGATCGACGGCCTGCTCACGCGCGGGCAGGGCCTCACCCTCGGCAGCGAGGAGACCTGCGAGCTGCTCGCCATGTACGGCATCCAGGTCCACCGCGCCCTGCCCGCCACCACCGCCGACGCGGCCGTCCGGGCCGCCGCCGCCCTCGGCTACCCGGTCGCCCTCAAGGCCACCGCCCCGCACCTGCGTCACCGCGCCGACCTCGGCGGCGTACGCCTCGATCTCGCCGACGAGGAGCAGCTGCGGCGGGCGTACGCCGAGCTGACCGAGTTGTTCGGCACCCCCGACGAACTGCGGCCCGTGGTGCAGGGGATGGCCCCGCGCGGGGTGGACACCGTGATCCGGGCCGTCATCGACCCCGCCGCCGGCGCCGTGCTGTCCTTCGGGCTCGCCGGGGCCGCCTCGCAGCTGCTCGGCGACACCGCGCACCGGCTGGTTCCGGTCACCGACCGGGAGGCGGCGACCCTCGTCCGCTCGATCCGGACCGCACCGCTCCTCTTCGGCTGGCGGGGTTCCACCCCGGTGGACACACCGGCGCTGGAGGAACTCCTGCTGCGGGTGTCCCGGCTGGTCGACGACCATCCCGAGGTCGTCGCGGTCACCCTGGAGCCGGTCGTCGTCGCCCCGCGCGGTCTGAGCGTGCTCGGCGCCTCCGTGCGGCTCGCGCCGCCGCCCGCCCGCGACGACCTCGGCCCGCGGACACTTCCCGCGTACTGAGCAGCGGCGAGCGGTGCCTCGCAGTCAGTGCGCCCCCGTAGGATGGACGTCATGGCCAAGACCAGTACGACGACCCAGGGGCTGCGAACGGCGATCGAGCGCAGCGGCTACTACCCGGCCCTCGTGGCCGAGGCGGTGGAGTCCGCGCTGGGCGGCGAGCCCATCCGGTCGTACCTGGTCCACCAGGAGACGACGTTCGACCAGAACGAGGTGCGGCGGCACGTGACCGTGCTCGTCCTCACCGGCAACCGCTTCATTGTCAGCCACACCGACGAGCAGGCCGCCGACAGCACGTCCCCGACGCCGTACGCCACCACCTCCACGGAGTCCGTGAAGCTCGGCCGGATCTCGTCGGTCGTGGTCAGCCGGGTCGTCGCCAACCCGGAGCAGTACCAGCCGGGCAGCCTGCCCCGCGAGGTCGTGCTGACCATCGGCTGGGGCGCCGTCTCCCGCATCGACCTGGAGCCCGCCGCGTGCGGCGACCCCAACTGCGAGGCGGACCACGGCTACACCGGCAGCTCCACGGCGGACGACCTCAGCCTGCGCGTCAGCGAGGCGGGGGACGGCCCGGACACCGTGCGTCAGGCGCTCGCCTTCGCCCAGGCCATCTCCGAGGCGACCGCGGACGTCACCCGCTGATGGCGCAGCCCGCCGCCTGGGACCACCCGGAACCCCTCGCCCTCGACACCGCGCCCGTCCCCGAGTACGGCACCGGCTCCCTCGCCGACCTGCTGCCCACCCTCGCCGCCGGCATGGGCGTACCGGGCACGACCGCCGCGATCTCCGAGCTCACCCCCGCCGACCGGAACTGCGTGTTCCTGATCGACGGCCTGGGCTGGGAGCAGCTGAAGGCGCACCCGGACGAGGCGCCCTTCATGACCTCCCTGCTGGCCAGCTCGCGCGGCGGCACCGGCCGCCCCCTGACCACCGGCTACCCGGCGACCACCGCGACCTCCCTCGCCTCCGTCGGCACCGGCCGCCCGCCCGGAGCCCACGGCCTGCCCGGCTACACCGTGCGCAACCCGGCCACCGGCGAGCTGATGAACCAGCTGCGCTGGCAGCCGTGGACCAAGCCGCAGGTCTGGCAGCCGTACCCCACAGTCTTCCAACTCGCCGACCAGGCCGGCGTGCACGCGGCCCAGGTCTCCTCGCCGACCTTCCAGAACACTCCGCTGACCAAGGTCGCGCTCAGCGGCGGCACGTTCCACGGCCGGTTGTCCGGCGAGGACCGCATGGACCTCGCGGCCGAGCAACTCGCTGGTGGCGATCGCTCGTTGGTGTATACGTACTACTCCGAGGTCGACGGCGCGGGCCACCGCTTCGGCGTCGACTCCGACACCTGGCGCGGCCAGCTGATGTACGTCGACCGCCTGGTCCAGCGTCTCGCCGAGCAACTGCCCCCGAACAGCGCGCTGTACGTCACCGCCGACCACGGCATGATCGACATTCCCTTCGACGAGCAGCACCGCTTCGACTTCGACGAGGACTGGGAACTGCGCGCGGGGGTCGCCCTGTTGGGCGGCGAGGGCCGCGCCCGCCATGTCTACGCGGTGCCGGGCGCCGCGGGTGACGTCCTGACCTGCTGGCGCGAGGTCCTCGGCGAGCAGTTCTGGGTCGCCTCACGCGACGAGGCGATCGCCGCGGGCTGGTTCGGGCCGCCGGACCAGTGCGACGAGCGGGTGTACGACCGCATCGGCGACGTGGTCGCCGCCGCCCGCGACGACGTGCTCCTCATCGCCTCCGAGCGGGAGCCGAAGGAGTCGTCCATGGTCGGGAACCACGGTTCGATGACCCCCGCCGAGCAGCTTGTCCCGCTGCTCGAAGTACGCTCCTGAAACCGACCCGGCCCCATCCACCGCAGAAACCGAAAGGTGCTCGACCTCCCATGCCCGAGCTGGTGTTCTTCTCCGGAACCATGGACTGCGGGAAGTCCACACTGGCTCTCCAGATCGAGCACAACCGTTCGGCGCGTGGCCTGACGGGCATCATCTTCACCCGGGACGACCGGGCGGGCGAGGGCAAGCTGTCCTCGCGGCTCGGTCTGGTCACGGACGCGGTCGAGGTCGAGGACGGCCAGGACCTCTACGTCTACCTCGTCGACCACCTCTCCCAGGGCGGCCGGGCGGACTACGTGATCGCGGACGAGGCGCAGTTCCTCACGCCGGAGCAGATCGACCAACTGGCCCGTGTGGTCGACGACCTGGACCTCGACGTCTACGCCTTCGGCATCACGACCGACTTCCGCTCCAAGCTGTTCCCGGGCTCCCAGCGCCTGGTGGAGCTGGCCGACCGGGTCGAGGTCCTCCAGGTGGAGGCACTGTGCTGGTGCGGCGCCCGGGCCACGCACAACGCCCGTACGGTCAACGGCGAGATGGTCGTCGAGGGTGCCCAGGTCGTCGTCGGGGACGTCAACCAGGCCGACGACATCGGCTACGAGGTCCTGTGCCGCCGGCACCACCGCCGCCGTATGACCGCGGGGACGGCCCGCGCGGCCGCGCTGTCCCCGGACGTGCTGCCGGTCCCGTCGGCGGGGGCCCACTTCTGACCTGACGTGGTCAGGGCCGGTCCGCGCAACTCTCGACCGCACCGGGCCTCAGCGCGGGTCCTCGATCAGCGCGAACCGTGCCCCCTCCGGATCCGCCACCGTGGCCACACGGCCGTGCGGGCTGTCGTGCGGTGGGTGCAGGACGTGGCCGCCGAGGTCGGTGAGGAGGCGGGTGGAGGCGGTCGCGTCGGCCACCTCGAAGTAGGTCATCCAGTGCGGCCCCCGGTCCCGGGGAAGAGTGTGGCCGACGCCGTGAAGTCCGGCGACCGGACGGCCGCCGGCGTGCAGGGTGACGTAGTCGAAGTCGGCGGAGACCACCGGCTCCTCCTCGTAGCCGAACACCGTCTCGTAGAACTTGGCGACGCTCACCGTCTCGAAGGTGAGCAGCTCGTGCCAGGCGGGAGTGCCCGGTACGCCCGCGACGGACGTGCCGAGATGCGCCGCCGCCTGCCACACCCCGAAGACGGCCCCGGAAGGGTCGGAGCCGATCACCAGCCGCCCGGCGTCGCCTGCGTCCAGCGGTCCCACTCCCACCGTGCCGCCGCACAGCCGTACCGTTTCGGCGGTCAGGTCGATGTCGTCCGAGGCGAGGTAGGGCGTCCATGCCACCGGAAGATGGCGGTCGGGCGGCAGCTGGCCGATCCCGGCGACCTCCTGGCCGTCCAAGAGGGCCCGCACATAGGGCCCGAGCTGCTGCGGGCCCGGCACGAACTCCCAGCCGAACAGCGATCCGTAGAACTCCTGGGTCGCGGCCATCCCGTGCACCATCAGACTCACCCAGCAGGGCGTACCGGGCGTGTGCCGAGCGGGCGGGGCGGCCGACCCCCTTGCCTCGGTCATCGTCACTCTCTCCTCGGCCCCTCGCGGTGGCCGTGTCGTGTCCGTGGTCCGGACCTCCGTGCCGATGCTCGCACCACCCGCGGTGCCGCGCGCTCCGGGCACGCCGCCGCGAGGCCACCCGTGCCAGGAGGGTGCCTGCCGCGCGGCTTCCTGACCGTTGCCACGCGATGGCCGACGGGTGTCGATCGGCGGTACAGCATGTGCCCGGTCCCGTACGCCTCGTGATCGGGCCTGTCCGGCGGAGCACAGTAGCCGGAGCTGGACGACGCGGCCACCCCGTGCGCAAGGATGGTGGCCATGAACGCCATCATCTCCGCATCCGAACTCGCGAGCGACCTGGCGGGCCCGAACCCGCCCGTCCTGCTCGACGTCCGCTGGCAGTTGAGCGTGGCCAAGGCGGCCGGTGAGCCGCCCTTCGACGGCCGGGCCGAGTACGCGGCCGGGCACCTCCCGGGCGCGGTCTACGTGGACCTGGACCGGGAGTTGGCCGGTCCGGCCGGCTCCGGCGGGCGGCACCCGCTGCCCGACCTCGCCGAGTTCGGCGCTGCGATGCGCCGGGCCGGTGTCTGCTCGGGCAGGCCGGTGGTCGTGTACGACGGCGGACAGGGCTGGGCGGCCGCCCGCGCGTGGTGGCTGCTGCGCTGGACAGGTCACCCGGATGTGCGAGTCCTCGACGGCGGGTTGACGTCCTGGCAGGGGCCGCTGCAGTCCTCCGTGCCGGGTCCGGCGCTTGCCGAGGGCGACTTCCAGCCGGTGCCCGCGGCGGCCGGTCTCCTCGACGCCGACGCGGCCGCGGCGCTGGCCCGCGCGGGGGTGCTGCTGGACGCACGCGCGGGGGAGCGGTACCGCGGTGAGGTGGAGCCGATCGACCGCGTCGGCGGCCACATCCCGGGCGCCCGGTCCGCGCCCACCACGGACAACGTCGGTCCGGGCGGCCGCTTCCTGCCCGCGGAGGAGCTCAACGCCCGCTTCAAGGCCCTCGGTGCCGGCGACGACACCGAGGTCGGTGTCTACTGCGGTTCGGGCGTGTCCGGCGCCCACGAGGTCCTGGCCCTGGCGGTCGCGGGCATCCCCGCGGCGCTGTACGTCGGCTCCTGGTCGGAGTGGTCCTCGGACCCGGAGCGCCCGGTCGCCGTGGGACCGGATCCCCAGTAGCCCGCCCCTGTCCGGAGCACGAGAAAGGGCCGCACTCGGTGAGCGCGGCCCTCTTCCTCGTACGAGCGACTACTCCTGCTTCTTCCTCCGCGTCCCGAACACGATCTCGTCCCAGCTCGGGACCGCCGCTCTGCGGCCCGGACGGACGCCGTCCGCCTCGGCCTGACGGTCGGTCGCGCCGACGAGGCGGTCGCGGTGGCTGGCCACCGAACGCGGCATGAGGACGTCCGCGTAGGCGGAACCGGCCGAGGCCGCGGGAGCGGGCGGCTCCTCCACCTCGGGCTCCGGATCGGGAGTCTCCTCGGCGGTCGCCGGCTCGGACGGCCGCTCCGGTACGACCATGTCGCCCCGGAAACTCGGTACGGCCTCCAACAGGCTGGTCAGTGAGTCCCGTTCGGCGACCGTCTCCTCGACGGGCTCGGCCGGGGGCAGGCTCGGCCGGTCGAGGGCACGGTCCAGCGGACGGTCGCGCGGCAGCCGTGCGATACGCGGCACGAACGGAAAGCTGGGCTCCGGCGCGCCGAGGTCCTCGGACTCGCCGATCAGCGAGCGCGCCTCCTCGTCGACGGCCTGGACGAGCCGCCGGGGCGGGTCGTAGGTCCAGCTCGCCGAGTGGGGTTCGCCCGCGACGCAGTAGACCAGCAGCACCTCCCAGGTGCCGTCGTCACGACGCCACGAGTCCCACTGGACGGTGTCCTTCTCGGCACCGCGCAGCAACAGCCGCTCCTGGACGGCCTCGCCGAGCTGCGGACCGGCGTTCTCGCCGGGCCGGCGGACCGGAGTCTTGCGGGCTCGTTCGGCCATGAAGGCGCGCTCGGCGAGCACAGGGCCCTCGAAGCGCCGTACACGGTCTACGGGGATACCTGCGAGCTGGGCTACCTCTTCCGCGGTGGCACCTGCGCGTATACGCGCCTGGATGTCGCGGGGACGGAGATGGCTTTCGACCTCGATCTCGATCTGGCCGAGGCGCGGACGGTCGCCGCGCACCGCTGCGCGCAGCCGCTCGTCGATCGGAAGCGTGTACTCCGTTGAGTCGGCAGCCTTCAGCACCAGCCGTGTGCCGTCATTCGAGACGGCCACGACACGCAGTTCGGGCATGGGGACCTCCCGGGTGGTGCCTGCCGACGTCACGTGCGTCGCTGCTTCCGCTAGTCGAGTGTGACCTGCCCGGGTGCAGCCTGCCACAACCTTGCCGAGTTGCCCGGCGTGTCGGGCACAGGCCCTGGATCGCCGTTATGGCACGGTTACTTATTCGCAACGCTGAGTGACCAACTCCGTCACCCTGTGCAACTAGCCCCCTCCCGGCGTCCTTTGAAGGTCACGGACGCCCTGGCGGGAGACCGTACCCAGGGCTCGCAACAGTACTCCATTTGGGCCACGTGCGTGGATTGGCGCGCCACTCAACTTCGTTCAAGAAACGGCGTCCGGCCGTCCGTCGAGCGGTTGTCCGGATCTTGGGCGTGGCGTACTTCACGGAATCACCCGAAACGGAACTGCCGGCTTCCCGCATACGTCCGCCGATCATTGCGCTACGCCCCCAACACCCGCCGCAAGTAGTCGTTCTGGAAGCGCCGGTCGGGGTCGAGCCGGTCCCGGAGCGCGGTGAACTCGCCGAAGCGCGGGTAGACACCGGCGAAGTACTCCGCGTCGCGCGTGTGCACCTTGCCCCAGTGCGGGCGCCCCTCGTGCGCCGTGAAGATCCGCTCGGCGGCCGTGAAGTACGCCTGGTACGGCGTCCCCTTGACCATGTGGACCGCTATGTACGCGCTGTCGCGGCCCGAGGCGGTGGACAGAGTGATGTCGTCGGCGGGCGCGGTGCGCACCTCCACGGGGAAGCTGACCCTCAGTCCGGAGCGCTCGATCATCGTCTTCAGCTCGCGCAGTGTCGCAACGACAGCCTCGCGCGGGACGGCGTACTCCATTTCCACGAACCGCACCCGGCGTGGCGAGGTGAAGACCTTGTACGGGATGTCGGTGTAGGTCCGTGCGGACAGCGCCTTGCTGGAGATCCGTGCGATCGAGGGGATCGTGCCCGGCACCGCGCGGCCGACCCACTGGGCCACCTGGAACACGCCGTTGGAGAGGAACTCGTCCTCGATCCAGCCCTGCAGCTGAGGCACCGGCTTCTCGGGGCCCGTGCTGCGGTTGTTGCGCTTGGTGCTGGTGCTGCCGGTGTGCGGGAACCAGTAGAACTCGAAGTGCTCGTTCTCGGTCCAGAGTTCGTCGAAGGCGCTGGTGACCTTGTCGAAGCTCATGGGCTCCTCGCGGGCCGTGAGCAGGAAGACCGGCTCGACGGCGAACGTGATCGCGGTGACGACACCGAGCGCGCCCAGGCCTATCCGGGCGGCCGCGAAGACCTCGGGATTCTCCTTCTCGGAGCAGCTGAGGACCGAGCCGTCGGCCGTGACCAGCTCAAGTCCCCTGATCTGGGCGGCGATCGAACCGGAGTCGCGGCCGGTGCCGTGGGTGCCGGTACTGGTGGCGCCGGAGACCGTCTGCTCCATGATGTCGCCCATGTTGGTGAGCGACAGGCCCTCGCGCGCGAGAGCCATGTTGAGCCTCTTGAGCGGCGTACCGGCCTCCACCGTGACGGTCATGGCGTCCCGGTCAATGTTGCGGATGCCGGTCAAGAGTTGAGGGCGGATCAACACACCGTCGGTCGCGGCGATCGATGTGAAGGAGTGCCCGGTGCCTACGGCCTTCACCTTGAGACCGTCCTCGGCGGCCTTCCGCACGGCAGCCGCCAGCTCGTCGACCGAGGCGGGCGTGACCTCCCGGGCGGGGCGCGCGGTCACATTGCCGCCCCAGTTACGCCACGTGCCGTTCTTCGCGCTCGCTGCCGTGCTCAACGCTGCCTCCCCGACGTGGAGCCGGCCTGCTGAGCCGGCGGTACCCGAGGAAACCGACCGCGACCGCGACGGCCCCGGACACCGCCGGAACCCCGTACCCGGCGCGCGCACCGGCCGCGTCGATCACCCAGCCGGCCACGGAGGAGCCGAGCGCGACCCCGACCGCGAGCCCGGTACTGATCCAGGTCATCCCCTCGGTCAGCTGCGCGCGTGGTACGTGCTGCTCGATCAGGGACATCGTCGTGATCATCGTGGGAGCGATGGACAGGCCCGAAACGAACAACGCCACGGCCAGAAACGGCAAGTTTCCGACCAGTAGGAGGGGGATCATACTCACGGCCATGGCGCATATGCCCAGCAGCCAGCGAGGTTCGGGCCGTCCCCCGAAGTGCAGCAGCCCGAACACGAGGCCCGCGAGGCAGGACCCCGCCGCGTAGAGGGCGAGCACGAGGCTCGCGGCGCCCTTGTGGCCCTGCTCGTCGGCGAAGGCCACGGTGACCACGTCCACCGCCCCGAAGATCGCCCCGGTCGCCACGAAGGTGGCCACCAGGACCTGCAGACCCGGCGCGCGCAGTGCCGTACGGCCGCCGTCGTGCTCGCGCGGGTGCGGGGCCGGTTCGGTGGCCCGCTGCGTGGTCAGCCAGAACACACCGACCGCCAGGAAGCAGGCGGCCAGCAGCGGACCCGCCTCCGGGAACCAGGCCGTGGACAGCCCGATGGAGATGATCGGCCCGAAGATGAAGCAGACCTCGTCGACGACGGACTCGAAGGAGTACGCGGTGTGCAGCTGCGGGGTGCCGCGGTACACGGCCGCCCACCGCGCGCGGATCATCGCGCCGAGACTCGGCACCGAGCCGATGCCGACGGCGCACACGAACAGCACCCAGTCCGGCCAGCGGAAATGCGCTGCGAGCAGCATCCCGGCGGACGCCACCAGCGCGACAAGCGTCGCCGGGCGCAGCACCCGCCGCTGGCCGTGCAGGTCCACCAGCCGGGATACCTGAGGGCCGATCGCCGCGGCGGCCAGCGCGATGGTCGCCGACAGCGAGCCCGCGAGGCCGTACCTGCCGGTGAGCTGGGAGATCATCGTGACCACGCCGATGCCCATCATCGACAGCGGCATCCGGCCGACGAAGCCCGCGGCGGAGAAACCCTTGGAGCCGGGGGCGGCGAACAGGGCGCGGTAAGGGCTGGGCACAAGGTCTCCGGTCGGCCGGCGAGCGGCGGCTCGTGTGGCGGTAAGGCGCGAATACGCCTCATACAGCTTACGGGTGGGGGACCCCGACGCACCCGGCCGGACGGCCGGGAACCCGGTGGGCCACCCCGCCGTTTCCCGGCTGTCAGTACCGGATGACAGGATCGACCCATGCGAGACGTGCTCGACGCCACCCCCTACGACGCCCTGCTCCTGCTCTCGTTCGGAGGCCCCGAGGGCCCCGACGACGTGGTCCCGTTCCTGGAGAACGTGACGCGCGGGCGTGGCATCCCCAAGGAACGCCTGAAGGAAGTCGGCCGGCACTACTTCCTGTTCGGCGGGGTCAGCCCCATCAACGACCAGAACCGCGCCCTGCTGGACGCCCTGCGCAAGGACTTCGCGGAGCACGGGCTGGGCCTGCCGATCTACTGGGGCAACCGCAACTGGGCGCCCTACCTCACCGACACCCTGCGCGAGATGATCGCCGACGGCCACCGCCGCATCCTGGTCCTCGCCACCAGTGCCTACGCCTCCTACTCGGGCTGCCGCCAGTACCGCGAGAACCTCGCCGAGTCGCTGGCGGCCCTTGAGGCCGAAGGCCTGGAGCTGCCGAAGGTCGACAAGCTGCGGCACTACTTCAACCACCCCGGTTTCGTGGCGCCCATGGTCGACGGGGTGATCGAGTCGCTCGCCGAGCTCCCCGAGGACGTCCGCGACGGCGCCCACATCGCCTTCTCGACCCACTCGATCCCGAACGCGTCCGCGGACACCTCCGGCCCGGTCGAGGGCCATGGCGAGGGCGGCGCGTACGTCGCTCAGCACTTGGAGGTCGCCCGGCTGATCGCGGACGCCGTCCGTGAGCGCACCGGCGTCGACCACCCCTGGCAGCTCGTCTACCAGTCGCGCTCCGGTGCCCCGCACATCCCGTGGCTGGAGCCCGACATCTGCGACCACCTGGAGGAGCGCCACGCATCCGGCGTCCCGGCCGTGGTGATCGCCCCCATCGGCTTCGTCTCCGACCACATGGAGGTCCTCTACGACCTCGACACGGAGGCGAAGGCCAAGGCCGAGGAGCTGGGCCTGCCGATGCGCCGCTCGGCGACCGTCGGCGACGACCCGCGGTTCGCCGCCGCGATCCGTGACCTGGTCCTGGAGCGGGCCGGGGTGGAGCGCGGGCAGGAGGTCACGCCCTGCGCCCTCGGCGCGCTCGGGGCGAGCCACAACGTCTGTCCGGTCGGCTGCTGCCCGGCCCGTGCCGCCAAGCCCGCAGCTGCGGGCGTCGACAGCCCGTACGCGTGAGGAGCGCCGTGACCGACCCCCTGCACGCGGAACTGCTTCGGCTGGCCCAGGAGGCGGCCCGTCGCGCCGGCGCCCTGCTGCGGGACGGCCGCCCGGCCGACCTCGCGGTCGCCAGGACCAAGTCCAGTCCCATCGACGTGGTGACCGAGATGGACATCGCGGCGGAGAAGCTGATCACGGACCTGATCTCCGAGCACCGTCCGGACGACGGCTTCCTCGGTGAGGAGGGCGCCTCCACCGAGGGCACGAGCGGGATCCGCTGGGTGATCGACCCGCTCGACGGGACGGTCAACTACCTCTACGGGCTGCCGACTTGGTCCGTCTCCATCGCGGCCGAGCAGGACGGCGAGACCGTCGTGGGAGTCGTCGACGCTCCGATGCGCGGCGAGACGTACCACGCGGTCCGGGGCGAGGGCGCCTGGGCAACGGGTGCGTGGGAGGGCGAGCGCAGGCTGACGTGCCGCCCGGCGCCGCCCCTGGAACAGGCCCTGGTGTCGACGGGCTTCAACTACGTCACCGAGGTCCGTACCCATCAGGCCGAGGTGGCCCGGAAGCTGATCCCCCTGCTCCGTGACATCCGCCGCGGCGGCTCGGCGGCGGTCGACCTGTGCGATCTCGCCGCAGGCCGCCTGGACGGCTACTACGAGCGAGGCCTGAACGCCTGGGACTACGGGGCCGGTGACCTCGTCGCCCGGGAAGCGGGCGCCCTGACCGGCGGGCGCCCCGGAGAACGCCCGAACCCCAGCCTCACCGTCGCCGGCGCCCCCGGGGTCTTCGAGCCCCTCCAGGAGCTCCTGGAGGCCTTCGGCGCCTGGCACGACTGACGGACCGACTCCGGACGAACACGAGGTGAACGCGTCCGGACCGAGACGCAGCGGACCCCCGGCGCTGGATTCGCCGGGGGTCCGCTGTCGTGCCGCGAAGCCGATCAGACGCTAGGCGCTGACCTCCACACCGTGTTCGGCGGCCAGGCGGCGCAGGTCGTCGAGCTCGCCCTGCTCCACCTCGACGAGGAAGTCGTCGCCCTCGTTGCGAGCCCGTGTCAGATCGGTCTCGGTCGCCCTTATGCGCTGCAGAAGTCCTGCGGTGAATGCGTCCATGCTGCGCCCCCTCGTCCTGGGTCGTGGGTCGGTGGCACGGGGGTGTGCCGTTCGGAAGGGGCGATCACGTCTCCTGTGGGTGCCCAGCGCTGCCCTGCCGGGCGGCGACGGTGCCGGACACCCACGCCCGCTCTGCGGAAGCGGATCGCGTCGTGCCGCATGGTGGTACGGCACATGCAGAGCGTGATCGCGGGGTGTAAAGCCGTCCTCCCCCCGCTCCTTCCGACGGAAACCTCAACCGCGCGAGAAAATCCCGCATTCCCGCTCTCACACCCGTCTTTCAGCTGCCGCTCACCCGCCTTACAGCCGACTTATGGCCGAAAAGGGCAGGATGGAGGCCAACACTCACCCGGCCCCCTGCCCGCGCGTGCCCGAAGCGCGCTACGCGGGTGGACACAGGAAGGACAAGCGACGTGCGCGTACTCGTCGTCGAGGACGAGCAACTGCTCGCCGATGCGGTGGCCACCGGACTGCGCCGGGAGGCCATGGCCGTCGACGTCGTGTACGACGGTGCGGCCGCCCTGGAACGCATCGGAGTCAACGACTACGACGTGGTGGTCCTCGACCGCGACCTCCCTCTCGTCCACGGCGACGACGTCTGCCGCAAGATCGTCGAACTCGGCATGCCCACGCGCGTGCTGATGCTCACGGCGTCCGGCGACGTCAGCGACCGCGTCGAGGGCCTGGAGATCGGCGCCGACGACTATCTGCCCAAGCCGTTCGCGTTCAGCGAGCTGACGGCACGCGTGCGTGCCCTCGGCCGGCGCACCAGCGTGCCGCTCCCGCCGGTCCTGGAGCGCGCCGGGATCAAGCTCGACCCCAACCGCCGCGAGGTCTTCCGCGACGGCAAGGAGGTCCAGCTCGCCCCCAAGGAGTTCGCCGTCCTGGAGGTGCTGATGCGCTCCGAGGGCGCCGTCGTCTCCGCGGAGCAGCTCCTGGAGAAGGCCTGGGACGAGAACACCGACCCCTTCACCAACGTGGTGCGGGTGACCGTCATGACGCTGCGCCGCAAGCTGGGTGAACCCGCAGTGATCGTCACCGTCCCCGGCTCCGGCTACCGGATCTGATAGCCCGTGGCCTCGACTCCCGCTCCTCCCCAGGCCCCTCCGAAGCCCACCTGGGACCCCAGGCGGCCGGCACCGCCGCTGCCGTGGCTGCGCCCGACCATCCGCATAAGGCTCACGCTGCTGTACGGCGGCATGTTCCTGATCGCCGGCATCCTGCTGCTGTCGATCATCTACCTGCTGGCCGCCCAGGCGCTGAATGTGGGCAGCGAGCTGCCCTTCAAGATCACCGAGGGCAGACTCGCCAGCACGACGTGCGATCTGCCCTCCACCGCCCAGTCCGACGTCATGAACAAGGCGATGGCCGACTGCGTCAATGTGCAGCGCCAGCACGCCCTGGACAACCTCCTCAGCCGCTCGCTGCTGGCCCTGCTCGGCCTCGCGATCATCGCCTTCGCCTTCGGTTACGCCATGGCGGGACGCGTCCTGTCGCCCCTCGGCCGGATCCTGCGCACCGCGCGCTCGGTGGCCGGCTCCGACCTCTCCCGCCGTATCGAGCTGGACGGCCCGGACGACGAGATCAAGGAACTGGCCGACACCTTCGACGACATGCTGGAGCGCCTGGAGCGGGCCTTCACGGCCCAGCAGCGCTTCGTCGGCAACGCCTCGCACGAACTGCGGACACCGCTGGCGATCAACCGCACGCTCCTGGAAGTGCATCTGTCGGATCCGGGGGCGCCAGTGGAGCTGCAACAGTTGGGCAAGACGCTGCTGGCCACCAATGAGCGCAGTGAACAGCTCGTGGAGGGTCTGCTGCTGCTCGCCCGCAGCGACAACCAGATCGTCGAGCGCAAGCCCGTGGACCTCGCCGAGGTCGCCGAGCAGGCGGTCGACCAGGTCCACGGCGAGGCGGAGGCCAAGGGCGTGGCGATCCGCGGCGACCGGATGACGGCAGTGGTGCAGGGCAACGGCGTCCTCCTTGAGCGGATCGCCCTGAACCTGGTGCAGAACGCCGTGCGCTACAACGTGCCCGAGGACGGCTGGGTCGAGGTGACCACGGAGATCCAGCACGGCCAAGCGGTGCTCACGGTGTCCAACACGGGCCCCGTCGTGCCGGCGTACGAGGTCGACAACCTCTTCGAGCCCTTCAAGCGGCTGCGGGGCGCCGACCGCACCGGCAGCGACAAGGGCGTCGGGCTCGGTCTGTCCATCGTGCGGTCCGTGGCGCGGGCGCATGGCGGGCACATCACCGCTCAGCCGCGCGAAGGGGGTGGGCTCGTGATGCGAGTCACCCTTCCGGTCTGAGACCATGGCCCCCGCACTGAGACCGATACACAGGGATGTTCGCTTTGCGCGGAATTTTCTGGGCACCCGAGGGGCTACCCCATGTGTGATCGATCACAAGGAAGGTTTTCCCGCCATCTACTCTCCGTGATCATGCACCCTGTCGGAAAGCCGGGAAAATCCGGGTTTTCAGGGGTCCTGATCACGGGAAGTACACGGTGAGACGCCTTTGAAGTGCGGGATTCGGACCGTGTACGGTCCCGATCGCCATCCAACCCGATCACTCAAGAGGAGTCCGGTTGGGTGTCGATTGAGTAACAGACCTTGATGTGAGGCAAAATCTCCGCCTCAGGTCGGGCACAAGTCCGGCCTCTCACGCGTTACGTGCGCTGAGACACCGCAGACACCCAGAGGGGGAGAGCGACATGGCTACGGATTACGACACCCCACGCAAGACCGACGACGACGTCGACTCGGACAGCCTTGAAGAGCTCAAGGCACGTAGGAACGACAAGTCGACCTCCGCAGTGGACGTCGACGAGTTCGAGGCCGCCGAAGGCCTGGAACTGCCCGGAGCGGACCTTTCGAACGAAGAACTGGCCGTCCGGGTACTGCCCAAGCAGCAGGACGAGTTCACCTGCATGAGCTGCTTCCTGGTGCACCACCGCAGCCAGCTGGCCCGGGAGAAGAACGGCCAGCCGATCTGCCGCGACTGCGACTGAGGGCGGGTCGGGCATGACTGGCTCGACCCCTCCTTGGAAGCGCCGCTCTCTCCGGCAGGGAGCGGACCAGGGGCCGTCCGACGGCCCTCACCGCGCGCGTGACGACGAGCGGGGCTCTTCCGAAACGGGAGCCTCGCTCGAACCGGTGGCCGACCGGGCCGACCTTCCGGCGCCCACCGATACGACCAGGACGCCCGCACCCGTCGCCGGACGACGGGGGGCGGCGGTCCGGGACAGGGCCCGGGAAGGGGTCCGCAAGAGCGGCAGCAGGGCCAGGGCGGCCCTGGCGTACGTGACCGACCGGATCATCGAGAACGCCCCGCGTATCCCCGTACGGGACCTCGCGACCCTCCGCCGCCAGTTCCCCGGCCTCGGTCCCGAGGAGCTCGCGGACAAGCTTGTCGCGGGCGCCGCGAGCGCCACGGCGACGGTCGGGGCGGGGGTCGGAGCGGCGGCGATGCTTCCCGTGCCGCCGGCGATGCCGACCGAACTGGCCGCCGAGATCACCGGTGTGGCCGCGATCGAGCTGAAGCTGATCGCCGAACTCCACGAGGTCTACGGCGCACGGCCGCCCGGCAACCTCAAGGAGCGCAGCACCGCGTATCTGACCTCCTGGTCAGGAGAGCGCGGGATCGACGCGAAGAAGCCGTCGACCGTGAGCGTCGCGCTCAACAGCCAGATGAAACAGCAGCTGCGGCAGCAGATCATGAAGCGCACGGTCCGCAACCTGCCGAACCTGATGCCGTTCCTGGTCGGCGCGGCCGTCGGAGCGGTCATGAACCGCCGGGAGACCAGAAAGCTCGCCGAGCGGATCCGCAAGGACCTGCGCAGGAGCCAGGTGCCGTGGGACGAACTGACCCGGCTCCCGGCCCTGGAGACGCCCGCCGATCCGCTTCGGCTGGAGACGTAAGACTTCCGTGAGACTTCGGCCTCCACTGTCCGGACGGACGGGTGAAGTCCTGCACCAATGTTCTAGGCAGCGGCGGTTCGGGCTGCCTTCAGCGCCTCGGCCAGCCGCTCCGGCTCCCGCGTCGACAGATACAGATACGGCGTCGGGTCGTCCGGGTCGGTGACCTCCACCTTCAGCGCCCTGGGAATGTAGGAGCGCAGCAGCAGGAAGGCGCGGGTGTCCGCCTTGTGGGTCCGCCAGGCCCGGGCCTCCTCCGGGTCCAGGATCTCCGCCTCGCCCAGCGCCGCCACCGGGATCTTCGCCTCGCCCGCGATGAGGGAGTCACCGACGACGCGGATGCGCAGCGAGCCGTAGGCGCTCGCCATGATCGCCGCCACGGCGGTGCCGCCGACCAGGCCGCCGAGCAGCGGAAGCGTTCCGAAGGGAAGCAGGATCAGCGCGAAGGCGACCCCGACCAGGAAGGAGATCAGCCACCAGGAGCGGGGGGCGGTGAGACGTTCGTCGTACGGGGCGGCGGAGGGCTGCATGGAACCAAGCTTGGCACGGTGTCCTCGCGCGGCCGATGTCAGGGGGAGTCGGCGCCAAGCGCCGTCAGGCACGGTGGCGGTGGGAGACGGGCGGGCGGGTAAGGTCTGCGCCTGTGAGTGGTACTTCCCCGGCTCTCAAGCCTCCCGCCGACGCGGCGCAACCTGTGCGACACCCGGACGCTCCCGCGCCCGGTGAGCTGCTCGGTGCGCATTACGGCCAGTGTTTCGGCTGTGGCGGCGAGCAGCCCCACGGGCTGCACCTGGAGGCGCGGGCCGGCGAGGGGGTCTCGGTCACCGCCGAGTTCACGGTGCGCCCCGCCCATCAGGGCGCTCCCGGGCTCGCGCACGGCGGGGTGCTCGCGACCGCCCTCGACGAGACCCTGGGCTCGCTCAACTGGCTGCTGCGCACCGTCGCCGTGACCGGGCGGCTGGAAACCGACTTCGTACGGCCGGTGCCCGTGGGCACGGTGCTGTATCTGGAGGCCGAGGTGACGGCGGTGGCCGGGCGGAAGATCTACTCGAGCGCGACCGGCCGGATCGGCGGACCCGAGGGGCCCGTGGCGGTCCGTGCCGACGCCCTGTTCGTCGAGGTCAAGGTCGACCACTTCATCGACAACGGCCGTCCGGAGGAGATCCGGGCCGCCATGGACGACCCGGACCAGGTCCGGCGTGCCCGTGCCTTCGAGGTGAACCCGTGAGCCGCGACCCCCTGAACGTGCTGATCCGGCGCGTCGACCCCGACGTACCGCTTCCGGCGTACGCGCACCCCGGTGACGCGGGGGCCGATCTGCGGACCACCGAGAGCCGTGAACTGAAGCCCGGAGAGCGGGCCGTACTGCCCACCGGAGTGTCTGTGGCGCTGCCGGAGGGGTACGCGGCCTTCGTGCACCCTCGATCCGGTCTCGCCGCCCGCTGCGGTGTCGCTCTCGTGAATGCCCCGGGGACGGTTGATGCCGGGTACCGTGGGGAGATCAAGGTGATCGTGGTGAACCTCGACCCGCACGAGTCGGTGCGGTTCGAGCGCTTCGACCGGATTGCCCAACTCGTCGTCCAGCAGGTCGAGAGGGTCCGCTTCCAGGAGGTCGCGGAGCTTCCCGACTCGGCGCGGGCCGAGGGGGGCTTCGGGTCCACCGGCGGTCACGCCGCCGTGGGCGACGGGGGCGATACAAGCGCTGAGGCCGCCGTGGGCGGCACAACGGGTGGGAATCGATACGCTTCGGTCGTATCCGACCGGGAAGGACAGTGACGTGTTCGGACGTCGCAACAAGAAGGGTGCCGCCGAGGACGCGGCCGGCGAGGCCGAGCAGGTCGTCGACAGCGTCGACACTGAGGCGGACGAAGTAGAGCGCGAGCGCGTACGGCTGGAGCCGGAGCCGCGCCCCGACGGGCCCTGGGACGACACCGAGGTACGTGACCCCGCTGAGGGCCGCGTGGACCTGGGCGGAATGTTCGTGCCGGGCGTCGACGGCATGGAGCTGCGGGTCGAGGTCGCGGGTGACGCCATCGTCGCGGCCACCGTCGTGCTGCGCGACAGCGCCATCCAGTTGCAGGCCTTCGCGGCTCCCAAGCGCGAGGGCATCTGGGGCGAGGTGCGCGAGGAGATCGGCTCCGGCATCACCCAGCAGGGCGGCATCGTCGACGAGGTCGAGGGTCCGCTGGGTTGGGAGCTGCGGGCCCAGGTGCCGGTGCAGCTGCCGGACGGCACGGGCGGCTTCCAGGTCGTGCGGTTCGTGGGTGTGGACGGTCCGCGCTGGTTCCTGCGCGGGGTGATCTCGGGCCAGGGCGCCGTGCAGCCGCAGGCGGCCGGACTGCTCGAGCAGATCTTCCGGGACACGGTCGTGGTTCGCGGCGAGGGCCCGATGGCGCCGCGCGACCCGATCGTCCTCAAGCTGCCGAACGACGCCCAGATGGTCCCCGAGGGCGTCCAGCAGCAGGACGAGGGCTCCCGCTTCTCCGGCGGCATGGGCCAGCTCCAGCGCGGACCGGAGATCACCGAGGTCCGCTAGTAGAACGACATCGAGGGCCGTACCCCGTGAAGGGGTGCGGCCCTTTTTCATGCGCGGGACCTTGACGCCGTATTGGTCTGTACCTACGGTCATCCGCCAACGCCTATGTTCATAGGGGCGCTTCACGTTCACATACGAGAACGGAGCCGCTATGCGTCATTCCGTCCGGCTGGTGGTCGTCACCGCGTTCGCGCTGGGTGTCCTCGCAAGACCCGCCGACGCCGCCCCCGCCGCATTCGTCCATCCCGGAGTCACGGTCTCCCAAGGGCAGTTGGACTTCGCCCGCAGCAAGGTCAACGCCGGTGCCCAGCCCTGGAAGGGTGCCTTCGACGCGATGCTGGCGAGCAAGTACGCCGATCTGAACCGCACGCCCAAGCCGCGGGCCGTCGTCGAGTGCGGGTCGTACTCGAACCCCAACAATGGCTGCACGGACGAGCGCGAGGACGCGATCGCCGCCTACACCGACGCCCTCGCCTGGTACATCACCCGGGACGACCGGTACGCCAAGAAGGCCATCCAGCTCATGGACGCCTGGTCGGCGGTGATCACGGACCACACCAACAGCAACGCGCCCCTGCAGACCGGCTGGGCCGGCTCCTCGTGGCCCAGGGCGGCCGAGATCATCAAGTACACGTACACCGGGAGTTGGGCGAACTCCGGACGCTTCGCGACCATGCTGCGCGGCGTCTATCTCCCGGAGATCATCAACGGCTCGAAGTCCAACGGGAACTGGGAGCTGTCGATGATGGAGGCGGCCGTCGGCATCTCCGTCTTCCTCGAGGACAAGTCGTCGTACGACAAGGCCGTGGCGAAGTTCCGCACCCGTACCGCGGCATACGTCTACCTGGACTCCGACGGCGAGCTGCCGAAGACCGTGCCGAGCCAGAACCTCGACACCCGCGACAAGATCGTCGACTACTGGCAGGGGCAGTCCACCTTCGTCACCGGGCTCACCCAGGAGACCTGCCGGGACCTCACGCACACCGGATACGGCATCTCCGCGATCTCGCACGTCGCCGAGACGAGCCGTATCCAGGGTCAGGACCTGTACGGCACGGATGTGGGCGAGCGGCTGCGGCAGGCGCTGGGGTTCCAGGCCAAGTACGAGCTGGGGACCGCGGTGCCGAGTTGGCTGTGCGGCGGGTCGCTGAAACTCGGGCTCGGGCCGGTCACCGAGGTCGGGTACAACGCGCTGCACAACAGGCTTGGCATGGGCATGACCAACACGCAGACGCTGACCGAGCGGAACCGTCCGGCCGGCAGCAACAACCTCTTCGTGGCCTGGGAGACCCTCACCCACGGGGACAACCCGAACTGAAATCGTTGAAGGCCGGGCGTCGGGCAGTGATACTGGCGCCCGGTTCCACGAGTTCACGGGGTTCGCGGGTTCACGGGTTTCACGGTTTTCACGGGGGAGGACGCAATGACTCAGGTGGTCACGGAGACCATGGTGCGGGTCGAGGACATCCACAGGTCGTTCGGCGAGGGGGCCGCCGCGGTGCACGCGCTGCGCGGGGTCTCGTTCGAGGTGCCGCGCGGTGAACTCGTTGCCCTCAAGGGGCGTTCGGGATCCGGGAAGACCACACTCCTCAACATCGTCGGCGGGCTCGACCGGCCCGACCGGGGACGGGTCGAGCTCGACGGGGTCGACATCGCCGGGCTGGACGAGGACGGGCTGCTGGGGCTGCGCCGGGACCGTATCGGCTTCGTCTTCCAGTCCTTCGGGCTCATCCCGATCCTCACCGCCGCGGAGAACATCGGCGTCCCGATGCGACTGCGCCGGGTGGACGCACGCGCGCGTGAGGAGCGCGTCGAGCTGCTGCTGGCCCTGGTCGGCCTCGCGGAGCACGCGAAGCAGCGCCCCGGTGAGCTCTCCGGCGGCCAGCAGCAGCGCGTCGCCATTGCCCGCGCCCTCGCCAACAACCCCTCGCTCCTCGTCGCCGACGAGCCGACCGGCCAGCTGGACGCGGAGACCGGCCACGCCGTCATGGAGCTGCTGCGAGCCGTCGTACGCAGCGAGAACGTCACCGCGCTGGTCGCCACCCACGACGCGACCCTGCTGGACCTGGCCGACCGGGTGCTGGAGCTGGGGGACGGGGAGATCGTGGGGCACTGAGGGCGGGGCGGAGCTCGGCGCTCTGGTCGGCCACGGTCGGCTCCGGCGGTGCCGAGCAGATCGTGCGGCGTCTCGACCGGGGCGGCGGTCTCCGACGTGCCGTTCGGGCTCCCACTGCTCCTGAGTCGTGAGGGGCCACACCGCGGTGCCGTAGGCGCTGGAGAGGGCCGTGACGCACCGCCGCCGGTTGTACGGGAACGGCCCGGGAGCTCGTGGCCCTGGACGAGCGCCATGCCGCTCCGGCGCCACGTCCTGGTCTTCCCGCACCCTCCGCGCGGCGGTGACCCGCAACGGCGCCGGGCGCGACCGAGGACGCCGTGATGTGGCCGGCCGAACTGATCGGAGCCCCGGACAGGCCCGCACCGGAGAAGCTGCGGCTACGGCAGGCGCTCGCGTGGCTTGTCGCTGCCGACCCCGGCCTGCGGGCGCTGTTGCGGACGGGGCGGGGCCGGTGACGCAGACTTTGCTGTCGTGCGGGTGTTCTGGGCGGGCTTCTGTCCGAGGGACGCGTCAGAGTTGCGTCAAAGGCGGGCCCCGCGTCGGTCCCGGCCCCCTTTGCCGGGATTGTTGGCCGTAGGGTCGACGCTGCGTAGGCAGTAGTGACCGGAAGACAATGGGCTCATGGGACGCGGCAGGCTTCGGATCTATCTCGGTGCGGCACCGGGCGTCGGCAAGACGTACGCGATGCTGTCCGAGGCGCATCGCAGGATCGAGCGGGGGACCGACTGTGCCGTGGGCTTCGTGGAGCACCACGGGCGGCCGCGCACCGAGGTGATGCTGCACGGTCTTGAAGAGGTCCCGCGCAGGGAGCTGGAGTACCGCGACGCCGTCTTCACCGAGATGGACGTCGACGCCGTCCTGCGCCGGGCCCCCGCCGTCGCCCTGGTGGACGAACTCGCCCACACCAACATCCCTGGCTCGCGCAACGCCAAGCGCTGGCAGGATGTCGAGGAACTGCTGGCGGCCGGGATCGACGTGGTCTCGACCGTGAACATCCAGCATCTGGAGTCGCTCGGCGACGTCGTCGAGTCGATCACCGGCGTACGGCAGCAGGAGACGGTGCCCGACGAGTTCGTACGGCGGGCCGACCAGATCGAGCTTGTCGACATGTCGCCGCAGGCACTGCGGCGGCGGATGGCGCACGGCAACATCTACCAGCCGGACAAGGTCGACGCGGCCCTGTCGAACTACTTCCGGCCCGGCAACCTCACCGCCCTGCGGGAGCTCGCCCTGCTGTGGGTGGCCGACCGGGTCGACGAGTACCTCAAGCAGTACCGCAGCGAGCACCGGGTCTCGAAGATCTGGGGTTCCAGGGAGCGGATCGTGGTCGGGCTGACCGGCGGACCGGAGGGCCGGACGCTGATCCGGCGGGCCGCGCGGCTGGCCGAGAAGGGCGCAGGCGGCGAGGTGCTCGCCGTCTACATAGCCCGCAGCGACGGGCTGACCTCCGCCTCGCCCAAGGAACTCGCCGTCCAGAGGACCCTCGTCGAAGACCTTGGAGGAACCTTTCACCATGTCGTCGGCGACAACATACCGGCCGCGCTGCTCGACTTCGCCCGAGGCGTCAACGCCACCCAGATCGTCCTCGGCTCCTCCCGCCGCAAGACCTGGCAGTACGTCTTCGGACCCGGCGTCGGCGCGACCGTGGCCAGGGAGTCCGGGCCCGACCTGGACGTGCACATCGTCACCCACGACGAGGTCGCCAAGGGACGTGGACTGCCCGTCGCCCGGGGCGCGCGGCTCGGGCGGGCCCGGATCCTGTGGGGCTGGCTGGTCGGCCTGGCGGGCCCGGCGCTCCTGACGATCCTCCTCACCACCGTCGAACTCGGCCTCGCCAACGACATGCTGCTGTTCCTGGCGGTCGTGGTGGCCGCGGCCCTGCTGGGCGGACTCTTCCCGGCGCTCGCCTCGGCCGCGGTCGGCTCGCTGCTGCTGAACTACTTCTACACACCGCCCCTGCACCGCTGGACCATCGCCGACCCGAAGAACATCGTCGCCATCGTGATCTTCGTGGGCGTCGGCATCTCGGTGGCCTCCGTGGTCGACCTCGCCGCCCGCCGCACCCACCAGGCCGCCCGGCTGCGCGCCGAGTCGGAGATCCTGTCCTTCCTCGCCGGGAACGTGCTGCGCGGCGAGACCCGTCTGGAGGAGCTCCTGGAGCGCGTCCGAGAGACCTTCGGCATGGAGTCGGCGGCCCTGCTGGAACGGGCGAGCGACGTCGAGCCGTGGACCTGCGCGGGCCGTGCGGGACTCGGACCGCCCGTGGAGCGGCCCGAGGACGCCGACGTGGACATGCCGGTGGGGGACCACATGGCGCTCGCGCTCACCGGCCGGGTGCTGCCCGCCGAGGACCGCCGGGTGCTGGCCGCCTTCGCCGCCCAGGCCGCCGTCGCCCTGGACCGTCGCAGGCTCCAGGAGGAGGCCGACCGGGCCCGCACGCTCGCCGAGGGCAATCGCATCCGTACGGCGCTCCTGGCCGCCGTATCGCATGATCTGCGGACGCCGCTGGCCGGCATCAAGGCGGCCGTCTCGTCGCTCAGGTCCGACGACGTGGCGTGGTCCGAGGAGGACCAGGCCGAGCTCCTGGAGGGCATCGAGGAGGGCGCCGACCGGCTCGACCATCTCGTGGGCAACCTGCTCGACATGTCCCGCCTCCAGACCGGCACGGTCACCGCGATCATCCGGGAGATCGACGTCGACGAGGTGGTGCCGATGGCCCTCGGCGGGGTGCCCGACACAAGCGTGGAGCTGGACGTCCCGGAGACCCTGCCGATGGTCGCCGTCGATCCGGGGCTGCTGGAGCGGTCGGTGGCCAACCTGGTCGAGAACGCCGTCAAGTACAGTCCGCCCGGCACTCCCGTCCGGGTGTCCGCCAGTGCCATCGCCGACCGCGTGGAGGTACGGGTCGTCGACCGGGGCCCCGGTGTCCCTGACGAGGCCAAGGAGCGCATCTTCGCGCCCTTCCAGCGCTACGGCGACGCCCCGCGCGGTGCCGGGGTGGGACTCGGGCTCGCGGTGGCCCGGGGTTTCGCGGAGGCCATGAACGGCACCCTCAACGCCGAGGACACGCCCGGCGGAGGCCTCACCATGGTGCTGACGCTGCGCGCGGCGGACGCGCACGCGGAGCTCCTCGACGCAGCCGTCGCGGAAGCAGAGGCAGCAGAACCCGAAAGGCAGGCCACATGACCAGAGTGTTGGTCATCGACGACGAGCCGCAGATCGTGCGCGCCCTCGTGATCAACCTCAAGGCGCGCAAGTACGAGGTCGACGCGGCGCACGACGGCGCCACCGCGCTCCGGCTCGCCGCCGCCCGCCACCCCGACGTGATCGTCCTCGACCTGGGCCTGCCCGACATGGACGGCGTGGAGGTGATCAGGGGGCTGCGCGGCTGGACCCGGGTGCCGATCCTCGTGCTGTCCGCCCGGCACTCCTCCGACGAGAAGGTCGAGGCGCTGGACGCGGGCGCCGACGACTACGTCACCAAGCCCTTCGGCATGGACGAGCTGCTGGCCCGCCTCCGGGCCGCCGTGCGCCGCGCGGAGCCCACCGGGGGCGGCGAGGAGGACGTCCTGGTGGAGACCGACGAGTTCACCGTCGACCTGGCCGCGAAGAAGGTCCAGAAGCACGGCAGAGACGTACGCCTCACCCCGACCGAGTGGCATCTGCTCGAGGTGCTGGTCCGCAACACAGGCCGGCTGGTCGGGCAGAAGCAGCTCCTCCAGGAGGTCTGGGGGCCGTCCTACGGGACGGAGACGAACTACCTGCGGGTCTACATGGCCCAGCTGAGAAGGAAGCTGGAGGCGGACCCCTCGCATCCCAAGCACTTCGTCACCGAGCCGGGCATGGGTTACCGGTTCGAACGCTAGTGCTGCGGGTACAACGCTGTCGGCGCACCCCGGTAGGCTTTCGGATATGAGTGCTGTTCCGCGTTCCGAGAAGCCGGCGGGCCGGTTCCGGCGCATGCTCGACCGGCTCTCCTCGTCGCAGGAGGACCTGGAGTCCGAGGAGCTGCGGGAGGACACCGAGACCACCGGCTGCACCCGTATAGGCGACTGTCACGACCGCCAGATCGTGACCGTTACTGGTACCTTGCGCACGGTCACCCTGCGGCCGCGCGCGGGCGTCCCGGCCCTGGAGGCCGAGCTGTTCGACGGGTCGGCCGCCTTGGACGTGGTGTGGCTCGGCAGGCGCTCCATCGTCGGGATAGAGCCGGGGCGCAAGCTGATCGCATCCGGGCGGATCTCGATGAGCCGGGGCCGCCGGGTGCTGTTCAATCCGAAATACGAACTCCGACCCGTGGGACGGGAGTAGCCGGTGACGTCTCTCGACAAGCCGACCGAAGACACTGAGGCCGATGACGCGCGGGCGGTGACCGAGGCGGCCCTGTTCGAGGCGTTCGGCGGCGTCCGGGGCATGGTCGAGACGGTTCTGCCGGGCCTGCTCTTCGTCACGATCTTCACGATCAACAAGGATCTGCACCTGTCGGCGATCGCCGCGCTCGCGGTGTCCCTGCTGCTGGTCGTGGTCCGCCTGGTGATGCGGGACACCGTCAAGCACGCCTTCAGCGGCGTCTTCGGCGTCGCCTTCGGTGTCGTCTTCGCGATGATGACGGGCAACGCCAAGAACTTCTATCTGCCGGGCATGCTGTACACGCTGGGCCTCGGCCTGGCGTACGTGATCACGGCGTTCGCGGGTGTGCCGCTGATGGGGCTCATCCTCGGCCCGGTCTTCAAGGAGAACCTCTCCTGGCGGACCCGCAACCCGGGCCGCAAGAAGGCGTACTCCAAGGCCAGTTACGCCTGGGGCGCGATCCTGCTCGCCAAGTGCGCGATCCTCTTCCCGCTGTACTGGTGGGCCGACACCGCGCAGCTCGGCTGGGTCCTGGTCGCCCTCAAGATCCCGCCCTTCCTGCTGGCCGTATGGCTGACCTGGGTCTTCCTCGCGAAGGCGCCGGCTCCGATCGACGTGTTCGCGGAGATGGAGGCGCAGGAGAAGGCCGAGGAGGAGCGCAAGGCGGCGCAGGCCGCGGAGCGTGGCGACACGGAGGCCGCGGCCGGGCGGCACCGGCGCGAGGCGTAGTCCCGGTACTTCCACTGACGACGTAGGGCGCCCCGCACACGCAGGGCGCCCTCCGTCGTCGTATGCCTCGAAGACCTCAGCCCGTCGCTTCCTCGCGGCGCACCGACAGCAGATCCTCCAGTTGCTCCTCGCGGGCCTGGGCGGCCACGAACAGGAGTTCGTCGCCCGCCTCCAGGGAGTCCTCCCGCGACGGGGTGAGGACGCGGGTGCCGCGGATGATGGTGACCAGGGAGGTGTCCTCGGGCCACTCCACGTCGCCGACCGTCGTGCCGGCCAGGGCCGACTCCTCCGGCAGGGTCAGCTCGACCAGGTTCGCGTCGCCGTGGCTGAAGCGGAGCAGGCGGACCAGGTCACCGACGCTCACCGCCTCCTCGACCAGGGCGGACATCAGGCGCGGGGTGGAGACGGCGACGTCCACGCCCCAGGACTCGTTGAACAGCCATTCGTTCTTCGGGTTGTTCACCCGGGCGACGACGCGCGGGACGCCGTACTCGGTCTTCGCCAGCAGGGAGACGACCAGGTTGACCTTGTCGTCGCCCGTCGCGGCGATCACCACGTTGCAGCGCTGGAGCGCGGCCTCGTCCAGGGAGGTGATCTCGCAGGCGTCGGCGAGCAGCCACTCCGCCTGCGGGACGCGCTCGACCGAGATGGCGGTCGGCGCCTTGTCGATGAGAAGGACCTCGTGGCCGTTCTCCAGCAGTTCGCCCGCGATCGAGCGGCCGACCGCACCGGCACCGGCAATGGCGACCCTCATCAGTGACCGCTCTCCTCTTCGGGGCCCTCGGCGAAGGACGCCTCGACCTTCTCGATGTCGTCCGTGCGCATCATCACGTGGACCAGGTCGCCCTCCTGCAGCACCGTCTGCGAGGTGGGCAGCATCGCCTCGCCGAGGCGGGTCAGGAACGCCACGCGGACGCCCGTCTCCTCCTGCATCTTGCTGATCTTGTGGCCGACCCAGGCGGTCGAGGCGTGCACCTCGGCCAGCTGGACCCCACCGGTGGGATCACGCCACAGCGGCTCCGCGCCGGACGGCAGCAGCCGGCGCAGCATCTGGTCCGCGGTCCAGCGGACCGTGGCCACCGTCGGGATGCCCAGGCGCTGGTAGACCTCGGCGCGCCGGGGGTCGTAGATCCGGGCCGCGACGTTCTCGATGCCGAACATCTCGCGGGCCACGCGCGCGGCGATGATGTTGGAGTTGTCGCCGCTGGAGACCGCGGCGAAGGCGCCGGCCTCCTCGATGCCCGCCTCGCGCAGCGTGTCCTGATCGAAGCCGACCCCGGTGACACGGCGACCGCCGAAACCGGAGCCCAGTCGTCGGAAGGCGGTGGGGTCCTGGTCGATCACGGCGACCGTGTGCCCCTGTTGCTCCAGGGTCTGGGCGAGAGCGGAACCCACTCTCCCGCAGCCCATGATGACGATGTGCACGACCGTCCTTCCGGTGTCATAAGTACTGCTCAGCCACATCAGGGTCTCAGACCGACGCCCAAGCTACACACGCGCGGTAGGACGACGGCACCCCCGTGCACGGTTGCCCTGACTTGATGTCGGTCAACGGCGGCTGATGCTGCGGACGCTTGCCAGAGTCAGGACTCCGAGGCCGACGAGGGTGGCCGCGGCGCCGATCAGCTCTGCGGTCGTGTGCATGGAACCTCCTGGGACCGTAGGGGGGCGAAGTCTTGTCATATAGGCATGCCGCTTCGCTCACCTGCGGAATCCGTAGCCGGAGCGGGTCCGGATTTCACCCGGAGAGCAGATGCGGGGTGCCGGGTGGTTGGGCGCCCGTTCGAACGCTTACGCTTCACTGTTGTGTCCAAACTGACCGACGTGCCCAAGCGGATCCTGATCGGGCGCGCACTGCGCAGTGATCGGCTCGGCGAAACGCTCCTGCCGAAGCGCATCGCCCTCCCCGTCTTCGCCTCCGACCCACTGTCCTCCGTGGCGTACGCGCCCGGCGAGGTGCTGCTGGTCCTGTCCATCGCGGGCGTGTCGGCCTACCACTTCAGTCCCTGGATCGCGCTCGCGGTCGTCGTGCTGATGTTCACCGTGGTCGCCTCGTACCGGCAGAACGTGCACGCGTACCCGAGCGGCGGCGGCGACTACGAGGTGGCCAACACCAACCTCGGCCCCAAGGCCGGCCTCACGGTCGCCAGCGCCCTGCTCGTCGACTACGTCCTCACGGTCGCCGTCTCCATCGCCTCCGGCATCGAGAACCTCGGCTCGGCGGTGCCCTTCGTCGTCCAGAACAAGGTGCTGTGCGCGATCGCCGTGATCGTCCTGCTCACGCTGATGAACCTGCGCGGCATGAAGGAGTCCGGCTCGCTGTTCGCGATTCCGACGTACGTCTTCGTCACGGGCGTCTTCATCATGATCGCGTGGGGTGCGTTCCGCGGTCTGGTCCTGGGCGACACCATGCGGGCACCGACGGCGGACTACCACATCAAGGCCGAGCACCAGGGCCTGGCCGGATTCGCCCTCGTCTTCCTGTTGCTGCGCGCCTTCTCCTCCGGCTGCGCCGCGCTCACCGGCGTCGAGGCGATCTCCAACGGCGTACCGGCCTTCCGCAAGCCCAAGTCGAAGAACGCGGCGACCACGCTCGCGATGATGGGCCTGCTCGCCGTCACCATGTTCTGCGGGATCATCGCGCTGGCCATGGTCACCAAGGTCCGCATGGCCGAGAACCCGGCCGTCGACCTGATCCACAACGGCGTCGCGCTCGGCTCCGACTACGTGCAGAACCCGGTGATCTCCCAGGTCGCCGAGGCCGTCTTCGGCAAGGGCAGCTTCCTGTTCGTCGTACTGGCCGCGGCCACCGCGCTGGTCCTCTTCCTCGCCGCGAACACCGCCTACAACGGCTTCCCGCTGCTCGGTTCGATCCTCGCCCAGGACCGCTACCTCCCGCGCCAGCTGCACACCCGCGGCGACCGCCTCGCCTTCTCCAACGGCATCGTGCTGCTGGCCGGTGCGGCCGGACTCCTGGTGTGGATCTACGGCGCCGACTCGACCCGGCTGATCCAGCTCTACATCGTCGGCGTGTTCGTGTCCTTCACGCTCAGCCAGACCGGCATGGTCCGGCACTGGAACCGCCACCTGGCCACCGAGAAGGACGCCGCGAAACGCAGCCACATGGTCCGCTCCCGCGCGATCAACGCCTTCGGCGCCTTCTTCACCGGGCTCGTCCTGGTCGTCGTCCTGGTCACCAAGTTCACCCACGGCGCCTGGGTGGCGCTGCTCGGGATGTGTATCTTCTACGCGACGATGACGGCGATCCGGAAGCACTACGACCGGGTCTCCGAGGAACTCGCGGCGCCCGAGGGCCCGAGCGACGACAGCCTGCGGCCGTCCCGCGTCCACTCCGTCGTCCTGATCTCCAAGATCCACCGCCCGGCACTGCGGGCGCTGGCGTACGCCAAGCTGATGCGCTCGGACTCGCTGGAGGCGCTGAGCGTCAACGTGGACCCGGCCGAGACCAAGGCACTGCGCGCCGAGTGGGAACGACGCGGGATCGACGTACCGCTGAAGGTCCTGGACTCGCCGTACCGCGAGATCACCCGGCCGATCATCGACTACGTGAAGGGGCTGCGAAAGGAGTCGCCGCGTGACGCGGTGTCCGTGATCATCCCCGAGTACGTGGTCGGTCACTGGTACGAGCATCTGCTGCACAACCAGAGCGCGCTGCGGCTCAAGGGCCGGCTTTTGTTCACGCCGGGGGTCATGGTGACCTCGGTGCCCTACCAGCTCCAGTCCTCGGAGGTGGCGAAGAAGCGCGCCCGCAGGCGCCAGGAGTGGAACGCGCCCGGCGCGGTGCGACGCGGTCCGGCCGAGCAGCGGGCGAAGGAGACGCCGGCGCCGAAGTAGACTGGTTGGCTGTCGTGTCGGCCGCTCGCTTTTGTGTCCGGCCGATGCGTGTCCGGTCGTTTTCGTGGCCGGCCGTGTTCCCCTTTCCCCTTGACGTTGTGGAGTCACCCCGCCATGCAGGCAGAACCGAAGAAATCGCTGGTGGGGCTGGAGTTCGAAGTCGAGATCGGCCCCGTCGCGCACGGCGGGCACTGCATCGCCCGCACGGACGACGGCCAGGTGCTGTTCGTCCGGCACACGCTGCCCGGTGAGCGGGTCGTGGCCCGGGTGACGGAGGGCGAGGAGGGGGCGCGTTTCCTGCGCGCCGACGCGGTGTCGGTCCTGGAGCCGTCCAAGGACCGCATCGAGGCGCCCTGCCCCTACGCCGGTCCCGGCCGCTGCGGCGGCTGCGACTGGCAGCACGCCAAGCCCGGCGCCCAGCGGCGTCTCAAGGGCGAGGTCGTCGCCGAGCAGCTGAAGCGGCTCGCGGGCCTGACCCCCGAGGAGGCCGGCTGGGACGGCACGGTGATGCCGGCCGAGGGCGACAAGCTGCCGGCGGGCGAGGTGCCGGCCTGGCGCACCCGCGTGCAGTACGCGGTGGACGCCGACGGCAACGCCGGTCTGCGCCGCCACCGTTCGCACGAGGTGGAGCCGATCGAGCACTGCATGATCGCCGCGCCGGGCGTGAGCGAGCTGGGCATCGAGGACCGCGACTGGTCCGGGATGGCGTCCGTGGAGGCGATCGCGGCGACCGGCTCCCAGGACCGCATGGTCATCCTGGAGCCCCGGCCGGGCGCCCGCCTGCCCCTCGTGGAACTCGACAAGCCCGTCTCCGTCATGCGCGTCGAGGAGCACGACGGCGGCATCCACCGCGTCCACGGCCGCGCCTTCGTACGCGAGCGGGCCGACGGCCGCACCCACCGGGTGGGCAGCGGCGGCTTCTGGCAGGTCCACCCGCAGGCGGCCGACACACTGGTCAAGGCGGTCATGCAGGGCCTGCTGCCGCGCAAGGGCGAGATGGCGCTCGACCTGTACTGCGGTGTCGGGCTGTTCGCGGGGGCGTTGGCCGACCGCCTCGGCGACAAGGGCGCGGTCCTCGGCATCGAGTCGGGCAAGCGCGCGGTCGAGGACGCCCGGCACAACCTCGCCGACTTCGACCGGGTGCGGATCGAGCAGGGCAAGGTGGAGGCCGTGCTGCCGCGCACCGGGATCACGGAGGTCGACCTGATCGTGCTGGACCCGCCGCGGGCGGGGGCCGGCCGCAAGACGGTGGAGCACCTGTCGTCCCTGGGCGCGCGCCGCATCGCGTACGTCGCCTGCGATCCGGCCGCCCTTGCGCGGGACCTGGGGTACTTCCGGGACGGGGGGTACCGGGTGCGGATGCTCCGGGTGTTCGACCTGTTTCCGATGACGCATCACGTGGAGTGCGTGGCGGTGCTGGAGCCTGCGGCGAAAGGGCTCTGAACTGCAGCTTTCCTAGGTTGCTCAGGCGATTCCAGGTGCGCTCGACGTGTTCCCCGAACTGCACGACGTGGAACGTGTACTGGTGCCGGGGAGTGGGCTGACCTACGACTTCGTGGGGCGTCTCGCAACGTGATGAGGGACGTGTTCTCCTCGGTCCATGGGGGCGTATGAGACCGTCCTGACGCTCAGTTGGCGCTGTTTCCCACGGAGCGGCAGGTGGGTGAGGCTGCTCAAGCGGTGTGTGACAAGAAGGGTCGCGTATCAGAGCGTCATCCGTGACGTCGATGACGGAAGCGGCAACTCCCAGGATCTGCCCGCGGGCATCCTCGAGCCGTCACCAGCGCATGACGCTCAGCTGCCCGTCACCCAGGTCGAGCCCGCATGCGTCGCCGAGAGCATGCCGCACCCGCGTGGCCGCCACGAGAACACGGGACCCCGTCCACCGCGCGGAGCTCGGCCCCCGCATGCCCCGAAGCCCCTGCCTCACCACGCGCGTCGGGTCGTACGCGCGTCGGCTTGCCGTTCATCACACCGCCGCCCCCGGCCTCCTGGGGCCGTACCAGGTCGCTGAGCGCCGCCAGGGCGGCGGCACAGGCGCCAATGCTTAGCGGGGGCGCATCACGGGACGACCGTCCGACTCACTTGTACACAAGGGCTTCGCTTCGGCTTACCCTGATTTTCCGCACGGGTGACGAGGGGGACGACGTGGGGTTACGGGACGCTGGTGCCTCCGTATCGCCGGGCGCGAGTACATGGCGGGCCCGGCTGCGGGACCGTCAGGGCGCGGGCATCGCCGGGGCCGGCCTGCTCCTCACCGACAACACCGTGCTGACCTGCGCGCACGTCGTCGAAGCGGCCCTGCGTCTCCCTCGTTCCGACACCGGCGACCCTCCCCGTGGAACGGTACTGGTGGACTTTCCGGCCGCACCAGAGGGGGCGGAGCCGATTCCGGCCCGCGTGTCCGAGGGCGGCTGGCTGCGCCACCCACCGGCCGGTGATCTGGCGGTACTGGAGCTGGACGCCCCGCCGCCGCGTTCCGTGAGACCGGCGCCTGTCGGACGGTGCGGCACGGAGTCCGGCGCTCTCGTGTCGGTGTTCGGGCACCCGGTGGCCGTACCGAACGGTCTGTGGGCCCGCGGGCGGGTGGTGGGGCAGGGCGGGCCGCTGCCCGGATGGCGGCAGATCGACGGGCTGGACGCGGTCGGCGCCGCGGTGGAGCGCGGCTTCAGCGGAGCTGGGGTGTGGGACCTCGGACGCGGCCTGGTGGTCGGTGTCCTCGCCTCCGTGCTGACCCCCCGCAGGACGGAACCGGCCGCGGCAACGCCACGGGTCGCCTGGATGATCCCCCTCGACGCGCTGGGCCCCGGCCACATCCCGGCGACCCTTGTCGTGGGTCCGGTCACCGACTGGGCGGCGCCGCCCAGTTCACTGTGGCCACTGGTGGACCGGCTGCTGGCCATGGAGTCGTTCCGGGTGGACGCCGGAACACAACTTCTCGCCCAGCTGCCTCCCGAGATCACCGCCGGCATCACCCGGTCGACCAGCCCCAGACTGCAGCTCTACCACGTGGTCAGCCGCTGCGGGGAGTTCACCATGGGGCCGACCGCTCTGGCGCGTGCGGTGCGATGGATGGAAGGGGACACCCTCGCTGTGACGGACTTCGTGGCACAGGCCAAGAAGACCTGGCCGGGCCGGCTGGACGACGATGACTGAGCCCGCCGCGGCGCGCGACCCGAATGCCGCTGCCCGGCTGGCGGACGCCCTGATGAAGGTGTCGGTCCTGGACACCGTCGACGCCCGCAGGCTCTGTGTGCTCGACGCGATGGAACGACTCCGACTGCGCCTGTCGGTAGCCGAGTTCGACGACAAGAAGATGCACATCGTGACCATGGTGCGCGCCTTCGGCAGCGTCGCCGCCGGCTGGCAGCGGCTGACCGAGGCGGTGCAGCACCTCGCCGACTACGACCTGCCTTCCCGTCACGCGGCTTCCCTGGCACACCCCGTGGTGCCCCCCGTCCTGGACGACCGCACCCAGGAGCAGCTCAAGGCGTTGCTCGAAGGGCTCGACCGCACGAACGTGCCCGAACTCCCCGCCGTCTACCACGCGGCGGCCGGTGCGCACTTCGGGCCACTGCCGGATTTCGTGCACACCGCCTGGGACGCCCATCAACTGCTCGCCCACACCAACCGGCCCACCGACGGCGCGCCCCGCACCGTGCGCTTCTTGCAGGGCCTCGCGATGGTCCTCACGCCAGAGCGGGGCGACGCGGTCCGCTCCTGGGTCAGCCACCAGGTCCGGGCCGGCGCGCGGGGCCACCTGGAGGCGCAGCGCATTCTGGACGACTCTCGTGAGTCCGCGGGCGGTTCGGCCGAGAAGTCGGTGCGCCCCGCCTACCTGCTGATCAGGCTGGCACCGTCCACGACGTCACCCGATCGGGTCGACATCAGCTGCTGGGCGAGCAGCGGCGCGACCTGGGAGCCCCGCCGCCGCGAGCAGTGCTCCGTGCCCGCGTCCACGGTGCGCCGTCATGTCGCCACGCTGATCGACCGCGAGGAGAGCCGGCTGCGCACTCACCGGGGCAGTCTCGTGCTGGAGTTCATACTGCCGCTCTCGATGATGAACGAACCCGTCGAGGAATGGTCCCGCCACGCCGCCTTCGGTCAGCACTCGGTCTGGGACAGCGAACTCGGCGGTCCACCCATCGGCACGGACTACAAGGTGGTCGTACGCAGCAAGGAGCGCATCGACGCACTGCAGTTGCACCGAGTGTGGAACGAGCGCTGGGACGTGCTGTCGACGGATGAGCAGCAGGCCGGCACGCACCATTGCGCCGCGGGTGACGGCGCGAGAGCCGAGTCGCTCTACGAATACCTCAGACGCACGCCGGACATCGTCCTGATGATCCTGGGCTCTCCGCCCGACGACGACAACGGCAGGAAGGAGTTGCTCGCCGGGTTGCAGGCGGGGCTTCCGCTGCTCCTGTGGAGGCGCCGGGGCGCGTCCGCCGGGCATCCGGTCACCTTGGCCGAAGGCTTACTGGAAGGGGACCTGCACGAGGTTCTGGACCGGCTGACGTGCTTGCGCTCCGCTCCCCATCCGGGGGACCATGACGCTGGGGGTTCCGGCCCTCGTCTTGCCGTGCTGTGGGACGATCCGAACCGGCTTCCGGAAGTCCCGGAGCCCATTGCTTGAGAGCGACCGAGGCGCAGCGTTACCCACTAAGGTGTGACCGACTTGAGCACCGGTCACAGCACCGTTGCGATGTGACTTGCCGGCACGACATTCGACCGACGCCCGGGCCCTGACCGGCCGGGACAGGTCGCCCAGTGAGCCCGCGAGGGTTCCGGGAAGAGGGGGTGGCTATGAGCGGCGGCGAACCGCGGGAGCCGCGGGTACCCGAGGGAGCGTCCGATTTCACTGGCCGCGCCCGCGACTGGTGGATCTACCGTGGCACGGGCGACGAGCCACGTGCCGCTGACCGGCCCCTCGACCAGTTGCCGCCCCCACCGCCCTGGCGAGACTTCGACGGTGGCCCCGTCGTGACCGGCCCCACCCCCCGCGACGACGCGGAGATCCGCCGCCGTCTCGGCGCTCCCGGCTTCGGTGTCCACGCCTCCTCGTCGGAGGAGGTCGACATGGTCAACGCGGCCCTTTTCCTGCGGCGGCCGCTCATCGTCACCGGCCCTCCCGGCGTGGGCAAGTCCAGCCTGGCCCACCGTGTGAGCCGCGAACTCGGACTGGGCCGCGTGCTGCGGTGGACGATCACCAGCAAGTCGGTCCTGAAGGACGGTCTGTACGCGTACGACGCGATCGGCCGGGTGCAGGAGGCTTCCGCGCGCGGCGCAGGGGACGGCCGGGACGCGCACGACGGTTCGTTATCCGACGACCCCGCTCTGCACGGACTCGGTGACTTCATCCAACTCGGCCCACTGGGCACGGCGTTGGTGCCCCATGAAATTCCCCGGGTGCTGCTCATCGACGAGTTCGACAAGGCCGACACCGACCTCGCCAACGACATGCTGGAAGTGTTCGAGGACGGTGAGTTCCGCATCCCCGAGCTGGCCCGTGTCCGTTCGCGCATGCCGAGCGTGACAGTGCACACCGACGACCCGGACGACACCCATGAGGTGCTGCACGGGCGGATGCGTTGCCGGGCCTTCCCGTTCGTGGTGATCACCAGCAACGGCGAACGCTCGCTTCCCCCGGCATTCCTGCGACGCTGTCTGACGCTGGAGATGCCGCCGCCGGACGCCGACCGGCTCGCGGCGATGCTGGCGGCGCAGTTCGCCGACGGCGGCGGAGCCGAACGCTCCACGATGATCCGTGACTTCCTCTCGCGCGCCCTGGCGGGCGGCACCCTGGCCGCCGATCAGCTTATGAACGCCGAGTACCTCCGCCTGTCTCCCAACGGCCCCGACGCGGACTCCCTGAACCGCCTGCTGCACTCGCTGTGGCATAGGCTCGATGAAGTTGGTTCTGCATGATCCTGCCGCCCTCCCGCCAAGGCAGGGTGAGCAACGGCTCCGTGCCGCCCGTCGCCTCGCTCGGGGAGGCATGCGCGGAATGGACCGTGCACGCCGCGGGCGAGGTCGTCTGGCTGGCCGCGCAGATCGACCAGCGGCTTCGCGCAGCGCGCGCGCCACGGACGGCGGACGTGGACGAGGACCGGGAGGATACGGGGCCCGCCGCCCCGCCCGTTCCGGACATCGCGCCGGACGAGTACCCGGACGACCGGCCGGAGCCGGGGCCGACCGCCGAGGAGGTGCCGAGCTCACCGGAACCGTGGCCGGAGCCGCACATCCCGTCGGCTCCCGTGCCCGCACGCCCGGACGTCGTCGTGCCTTCCGAGCGGTACAGGCCGGCCGACGCGTTCGTCGGCCCGGCCCTCAAGCGGTCCCGCCTCATCGAGAAGGGACTGCGGCCGCTGCGGCTGCGGCTGCCCTCGCGCAGTACACGTGTCCTGGACGAGGAGGCGACTGCCGAGTCGCGGGCCGAGCAGGGAAACTGGCTGCCGTTCTTCCAGCCGGCGCCGGAGCGCTGGCTGACGCTGACACTGGTGGTCGACAGCGGTGCCTCGATGGGCCTGTGGGCTCGGTCGGCCCGGGAGTTCGAGGCGGCGCTGGTCGGCTCTGGCGCTTTCCGCGACGTGCGGGTGTGCCGCTGGTCGTCTCCGCGGGGCGGCCGACGGCATGCCGTCGTACCGGAGGAGACCGACCGCCACACGGTGTTCGTGCTGACCGACATGTACGCGCATCACTGGCGGGACGGCAGTGCTCACCGCCAGCTCGCCCGCTGGGCCTCAATGGTGCCGACGGCCGTCGTCAGCACGCTTCCCGAGCACCTCTGGTCGTACCTGTCGACGGTGCCCCTGCGCAGTCTCCTGCGCAGCCCTGAGCCCGCCGCCGCCAACGCGCTGTGGTGGCACCGGCCGGACGACTTCGCGCTTCCCGGGTTCCCCGAGGAGCGGAAGCCGGCCTGGCTTCCCGTCCCCGTGCTGGAACTGACGCCGGACGCCGTGTCGCAGTGGGCCCGGTTCGTACGTCGCGAGCACGCGGCGGAGTACACGATGCGGGTGCTGCCGGTGTCAGCCACCTCGCCGGTGGCGCCACTGAGGCCACCCGCCACACCCCAGCCCCTGTCGGCAGCCGACCACGCGCGTCGGCTGCGGGCCCAGCTGAGCCCGGTCGCCCTTCATCTGGCCCAGCTCGGCGCCGCTGTTCCGCTCAACCTGACGATCCTCCAGCTGCTGCGGCGCGAACTGCTTCCCGAGGCCCGTCCGTGGCATGTCGCCGAATTGCTGGTGAGCGGACTTCTGGTGCCTACCCCGGCTGGCCCGAATGCCGAGAAGGCGCCCGCGTCGGCCCGGGTCGACCTGGAGTTCGCCACCGAGGGCCTGCGGCAGGAGCTGCTGGCGGAAGGCACCCGCAGGGACACGGCTCTCGCGATGAAGGTGGCGTTTGACCACCTCTCGAACGCTGTTCGGGACGCCACCGGGGACGTACTGCGCCAGGTCCTGGACCTCGTCGCGCATCCGGGCGGAGCCGTGCATGTTCCCCTGGACGGGGTGCGGCCATGGCTCGTTCCCGCGCTACCGGCCCTGACCGCCCTGGACGGGCAGCACACGGCCGCCGCCGCGCTGCTCCATGAGCGATTGCGCCGCTTCGAGGACCGGGCTCGCGCGCCCGCGCCGACCGACGCCCATTCCAGCATAAGCACCGATTGTCACTACAGTGATACACAGGGTAATGATCGCAGTAGTTCGAAGTCCGACCTGGTCCATGGCGAGACCCCGGATCTTCTCACGGGAGAAGGCGCGGTCGGCGCAGACCAAGATGATGGAGGGAACGTGTCCGTGAGTGGCGTGCAGTCCGATGCCGCGACGACCAGGGGTGATGGGGCTCGGAAACCGCCACCCGTCTGGGGCAACGTGCCTCCACGGAACCGCGCTTTCACCGGACGCGAACAGTTGCTCGAAGACCTGCACCGGCGGCTGCAGGAGGGAACCACGGCCGTCCTTCCCGAGGCCCTGCAGGGCATGGGCGGCGTGGGCAAATCCCAACTCGCGGTGGAATATGTGTACCGCCATTTGAACGAATACCAGGTCATCTGGTGGATTCCGTCCGAGCAGTCGCAACAGATCCGTCAGGTACTGGTGGAACTCGCCAGGCGACTCGGACTGGATGTCGGAACCGGTGAGGCCAACACCGCCGTACCCGCGGTCATAGAAGCCCTGCGCGTCGGCGAGCCGTACAAGAATTGGCTCCTCGTATTCGACAATGCGGAAGTTCCCGAAGCCGTTCGCGAATTCTTCCCCACCAATGGCCCAGGACGCATTCTAGTGACTTCTCGCAACGCCCAGTGGGCGACGGCGGCACGACCTCTTGAGGTGGACGTCTTCGCCCGCGAAGAAAGCCGCCAGCTGCTGCAGCTGCGTGCCCCGAACCTCGACGACGACACGGCCGACCGGCTCGCCGAGACGCTGGGCGACCTCCCGCTCGGCATCGAGCAGGCCGCCGTATGGCTGTCCGAGACCGGTATGCCGGCCGACGAGTACCTGCGGCTGTTCGAGCAGCAGGCCGCCGACCTCATGGTCAGCGATCCTCCGCCGGACTACCCGCTGTCCGTGGCCGCCGCTTGGAACGTCTCCCTGGAGCGCCTGCAGAAGAACCATCCGGCCGCTCTGCAACTTCTGCAGGTATGTGCCTTCTTCGCTCCGGAGCCGATCTCCAGGCGCCTTCTCACCGGTGTCCGTGACGCTCCGGTGCCGCCCGAACTGGCCGCGGCCCTGAGCGATCCGATCCGGTTGAGTCGCGCCATCCGGGAGATCAACCGGTACGCGTTGGCCAGGATCAATCACGCCACCAACACCATCCAGCTGCACCGACTGGTTCAGCGGGTGCTGATCAACCAGATGCCCGACCCCCTCAAGGAGCAGATGCGCAACGGGGCCCACCGCCTGCTGGCCAAGGGCGACCCGGGCGCACCGGCCGACTCCCGCCAGTGGAGCCAGTACGGCGAACTGCTGCCGCACGTCATCAACAGCCGTGCGGTGGAATCAACCGACCCGTGGGTGCGGCAGCTCGTCCTGAACGAGATCCAGTACATGTTCACGTGGGGCGACCATGAGGGCTCGCGCGATCTGGCGAAGCAGGCGTACGAGACGTGGCGCGGCATCGACGGGGAGCGGGCGGAGCCGGTGCTGATGGCCGCCAAGCTCTACAGCGACGCGCTGCGGATCCTCGGGCACTACCGCGTCGCATACGAGCTGGACCAGCGCACGCACGAGCTGATGAGCGAAACCCTCGGTCCCGAGCACGAGATGACCCTGGAGATCACCGGCATGCTCGCCTGGGACCTGCGCATGCGCGGCGACTTCGGCGCGGCCTCCGAGCTCGACCGGCAGTCCTTCGAGACCAGTCGGCGTCTGTTCGGTCCCAACGACCTGTCCACGCTGATCGTGGCGCACCGCGTGGCACTGAACCTGCGCCTGACCGGTGACTTCCGTGAGGCGCTGGATCTAGACCAGGACACCCACCGCCGCAAGGTGGAGGAACTCGGCGAGAACGCCCTCTCCACCCTGGGCACCCTGGCGGGCGTGGTCGTCGACCGTCAGGAGGCCGGGGAGTACATCGAGGCCCGCGACCAGCAGCAGGACGTGGTGGGGCGCTACGAGTACAACTACGGCCCCACCAACCCCACCACAGTCTCCGGCTACCGCGGACTGGCCGTCGCCGAGCGGCGGGCGGGGCGCCACGAGGAAGCCATCGAGCTGTCCGCCAAGGCGCTGACCCTGTTCCGCAACCGGTACGGCGACAACTACCCCGACACGTTGGCTGCGTTGCTCGCCCACTCCGTCGACGTGCGGCACAGCGGCGACCTCCCGCGCGCGCTGGAGCTGAGCGGCCAGGGCTGCAAGGGGTACGAGCGGCTCTTCGGCGCCCACCACCCGCACACGCTCGGCGCCCAGGTCAACCACGCCATCTGCCTGCGCCTCCTGGGCCGTTGCGAGGAGGCGCGTGCGATGAACGAACGGCTGCTGTCGGCGCTGGCCGAGTCGCTGGGCGAGGACCACCCGAACACCCTGGCGTGCGCTACCAACCTCGCCGCAGACCTGTACGAGTTGGGCCAGGTACAGGCCTCCGTGGAGCTGAGCACCCGCACACTCGACCAGAGCCGCCGCCGCCTCGGCGAGGACCACCCGGCCGCGCTGGCCACGGCCGTCAACCTCTCGGTGGGCCTGCGGTTGCTGGGCCGCACGGAGGAAGCCGACGACCTCCACGCGGACACGATGACGCGCTATGAGCGAGCGCTCGGCGCCGACCACCCGGCAACGGCCGCCGCCGCCGCCCACAAGCCGGCGAACTGCGACATCGACCCGATGCCGCTGTAAGGCCGCACCGTGCCCGGCACCATCGCGCACCCCGGCTGTCCTCGTCCCGGACGGCCGGGGTCGCGGCTGCCCCAACCGACCACGGCCATGGCAGGAAACACCACCGCACGCCCAGTCAGCCCCCGCCCAGCACCACAGGGCTCCGGACAGCTCCCATCGGCCACGGGGCCGGGCGCACTACCGCACACCGGGTCAACGACCTCCTCCCACCTCAGAGGCGTGGTTGACCCCGGCGGCCGCGGAGTGGTGCGCGTCCGCGTGCGCCCCGGTCAACCCGCGTCCCGTACCGCCGGAGTCCGGCCGATCCAGTCGGCCAGGGGCACGGGGTCGGGGGTGGCTCTGTGGGGCGCGGTCGTTTGTTCGTAGACGGCGCGGACCAGTTCCGGATGGGCGAGGAGGGCGTGGGCGGCGATGGGTTGACCGGTTTCGGCCAGTGCGAGCCCGAGGCCGGCCCAGGCCGACGCGGAGCCGGGGTGCTTGGCGAGGACGTCCCGGTAGCCTCGTACGGCCTGGTCGGCGGAGCCGCGCAGCAGGTCGACGTCGGCCGCGGCCAGGGTCTCGGGCCGGCCGTCCTGGGTCGATCCGAGGACCGCCCTCTGTTCCAACGCGCCGGAGTCGGCCAGCAGTACCCGTCGCAGTTCGCTGCGGAGGTCGGGGGTACCGGAGTGCGGGTCGGGGCGCAGCGAGGGCCGCACCACGCGGGCGGTCTCGGGCTCCGCGCCGCACCGCCATGCGTCGGCCACGACCGCGACCTGGTCGGGGGGCAGCCGTAGGTGCCGGGCTCGCCACACCGCGCGCAGGTCGGCGGTCTCGGACCGGGCCAGCGCAAGTGGGCGTCCCGGCACCGGCTCGGCGTGCCAGGCCGAGGTCTCCTCGGCCATGCGGGTGACGAACAGCCGTCCGGCGTCGGTCAGTCCGCTCGACTCCAGCAGGGCTTCGAGGGCGCCAGCGACCGCGTCCCGCCACACGGCGAACTCGAAGTGCGCCAGGTCGGCCGGGGGACCGCCGAGCGCCCCGCGCTCCACCCGCCAGAAATCCGCCACTCCGGCGAACGCGTAGGTGCCGTGCAGCAGGCCCGACAGCGGCCTCGGGTCGCCTCGCCAGGGGGCGTAGTGGAGCGGACCGTCGTCCTCACAGAGCGGAAGCTGGTGGAGGAGTGCGTTGAGGACGGAGTGCCGTGCCTCGTGCACCAGCGTGACGGCGAGTTCCGTGGCGTCGGTCGGCAGCGACAACAGGGCGCTGCCGACCGCCTCGTTGTAGGAGGCGCTCGCGGTGCGGAACCGGGAGTCGGTCGGTAACGGCACCACCACCCGCAGGGACTCGGTCAGCAGGCTCGCCGCCCGCGGGTGGCGGCCGTGCAGGACCTCACCGGCCTCACCCAGCAACCGCCGCCAACGGCGTGTCTCGGCGCCCGCCAGGCCCGCCGTGGAGGCCTGTGCCAGGTCCCCCCGGAAATCCCGGTAGGGGTCGCCGTCCTCGAGTACCAGCGGCGGATCCTGGGGCCGGGGGCTCCACGAAATGCGGTGCGACGGCTCCCACGCGCCGGACGGCTCGCGCAGATCGACGGGCAGACTCATCCGCCGCCCGCCGACGACAAGCCCCGCCGGGCCCTTCCCCGGGTGCGGAGCGGTCAGGGTCACGACATCCGGCGACTGCGCTCCGGGGCCGTCGGCGGCGGTCGCCGGAAGCCGGAAGCGGCCCAGAGTGGGCAGCGTCAACAGGGCCCCACGGACCGGTAAGCGAATCGTTCCTTCGACGCCGGCGCGCAGGGCTCCGGCGGCCGCCAGGCAGTGCAGGTACCCGGCCTCTGCCCACAGGGGCGTCGTGGCATGGGGATGTTCACCCGAGAGCAGTCGCTTGAGCGTACGAACGGCCCAGATCCCGGTGCCGGGGTGCTCCAGCAGGTCGGCGACCACGTCCGGGCGGGCCTCCTCCACGCGCAGCAGTACCTCCAGGGCGGCTGCGGGAGGCAGGGGCGTGCCGGCCAGTGGCTGCCGCGCGGATTCCACGACGGCACGCAGCATGAGCATGCGTCTGCTCCGCTCGACGGCCCACAGCCGACGGGCGGTGCAGGGTCCCACGCGCCCGACGGCCAGGTCGTCGAGGTCGGATCTCGGGGTGCGATGCTTGCCCAGCACGGCACGCGAACCTGAGGACGGCTGGATCATGTGGTGCTAGGACTCATCGCCGTCACACTCGGCGGCCAGATAGGGGCTGCCCGCACCACCGCTGGCGCTCTGGAACGCCGACCTCTCGTCCAGGTGACGTACCAACGTCCGCAACGCGTCCGCGAGCAGGGGGTCGTGCAGGGTCATCACCCCGTGGAGCCCACATCGGCTGAGATCGACCAGATCAGTTTCGAACTCGGTCGCAGTAGTCGTCACGTCCCGGTGCCCCCTAGTCGGCGCGTCGCGATCGCTTGCAGCACATCCACAGGCTTCCTTTCATACTGACCCTTCGATTGCGTCACCGAAAGGGCACCCTGAAGCCACATGAGCCGGAAGCGGGACGTTGGAAGGGTTAGTTCAGGCCACCGCTGCGCCGCCGCGAGGGGAGGTGGGGCAGGGTTGGTCGGACATGGCGGCGGGCACAGAGAACCCGTCGGAACGACGGAGCGGGACGGGGGGACACTACCGTGGGTGAGTTGCTGCGTTTCGAGTTGGAGGACGGCGGGTCCGTCGTTGCCCAGATGGACCACATCGGCGGCGGGGTCGTGGACGCGACCGGCGCGTCCGACTTGGTGGCTCGGGCGACCAGTTCGTTCGAGGGGGCGTTGGAAGGCGTGCGCCGCGCGGCGGCCGTCACGCTGCGCCGCATGAGCGAGTTGCCCCAGCGCCCGGACGAGGTCACGGTCCAGTTCGGGATCCAGTTGGACGCGGAGGTGGGAGCGGTCATCGCGCGTACCGGCGCGCAGGGCCACCTCCAGGTGCAGGTGACGTGGCGCCGTACGCCTTCGGAGGACGAGAGCGACACCGGCTGACGCCCGGGCGCAACCGGCCGCGCACGCGGGACGCCCGCACCTTCGACAAGGGCGGCACGCAGTACGACCGGCTCCGGCTGCTGATGGGCGACAGCGTCGTGACCTGCCTGCACGCGGACCACCGTGGACAGCGCAGGCTGTTGCAGCGCGCATTCCGACCGTCCCGCGTCACCGGTCACACCGAACTGATGGGCACCCATTGGGCGAGAGCCTGATGAACTGCGTCCTGCTCCAGCTCCCGCCTACGACCTGCTCTTCGGGCAACCGCCACCGGGCTGACCACCACCGGTCGTCAATCGCACCGACGGAGCCAGCGCGACAGGCTCGGAGGAACGGAATCCGGGCAGCTCCGGGGATGCCGGGCAACTCTGGTACGCCTGTTCAACCAAGCAGCGGAATCTGGACACCGCGGGGAGGTGACCACTGCACTGGCAGGCGAGGAAGAGCAGGCGAGGAAGAGAAGGGGAAGGAGCAGTGGGTTCAGGACGGTGGCGCTGGCCGCGAGCGTGGCTGTCGCTGCGAGGACGTCCTGCGCTTCTCGACGAGGGCAGGGGTGACCTGGGCGCCGCGGTCGGCGATGTCGTAGGCGTCGTTGTAGCCGGGCTTGTGGTTGGCGGCCAGTTCCGCGCCGAGCGCGGCCTCGATCATCCTCAGCTCCGCTGCCCGGCCGAGTACCGGGCGCAGACGGCCGGTCAGCCAGACGACGGTGATGCCCAGCAGCGCGCGCAGGCCGGTGGCGGCGATCACGGCCAGCTGCGGGGCGGCGTCCCACAGCCGCTCGGTGATAGCCCCCTCGGAGATCAGCGCGGTGATCGTGCCCGTGACGACCAGGAGGCCGAGGGCCGCGAGGACGCCGGTCCCGATCCGGCACACCAGCAGGCCGATGATCGCCGCCGCGGTCCACGCGCCAGACCCTCTGTGCCGAGTGCGGCACAAGCGAGGGCACACGCCGCCCCATGGCGCGGGAGGTCAGCAGGGAGCCTCCACTCGCCGCGGTAGAGGCATCCTCCTCTCGAACACCGGCTTCCTGCGGATCGTCATCCGGCGCGGTCCCTATCAAACACACGTCATTCGGTCGTGCTGGGGAGCCCGCTGTTTCCTGCGTCAGAGAACCCCGCGGGCGTGGGACCCCTGGCCTGGCTTGGAACGGATGCGGACAGGAAATGGCCGAAACGTCGACACCGCCCAACAGCGTGCGGCGGGCCATCACGGTCGCCCCTCCTGGCCGGGATCTGGTTCGCCTGCAGCAGCCATGGTGGCTCACACCTGCGGGCGCGAGGGTCAGCCCGGTGAGGTGTTGCCTTGGTGCGGTGGACCAGGGGGATGCGCCGAGGGGGCAGTAGAAGGTCCAGAAGCCTTCGGGGAGGTAGGCAGGGTGCACCATTGCGTTCTCCCTTTGCGATGATCCAACGGCGTGGGAGACCGGTGGGCGCTTCGACATCAGCGGTGCCCCTGATGGGTCAGTGGTCGCGGCGGGTGATCAGGTCGGGTGAGCCGCCAGCTCTGTCGAGGTCGACTTCCTTGGGCGCCGGCCGATCGATCCGATGTACCGGACGGCGGTTGACCGCATGGGCTATGGCAGGGGCTCGTCTCTCGGCCATGTGCTCGACCCGCAGCTGGACTCTTTCACCAAATGCGTCCCGGTCGGGTGAAGGCTGGCGAGTGCTGCGTCTATCCACCGGCGGAGGGAGCGACCATACCGGTAATGGGTCATCCCGAGGTAAAGGGTCTCCGTGTGAACCCGCCGATGACCGCCGCACATTGGCCAGGTCCACTCCGCCGACCAGCAGGCCCGGGCCCCGCGAGGTTGTCGCCAGCCCTGCCGTGGTCGTCGCCACGCCGCTCCGACGCACCAGAAGGCACCCGCGGCCGGTTCGGTCACCACGTGGGCCGCGAGTAGGCGTCGTACGAGCTGAGCGGTCAGTTGACAGGGGAGGAGGCCGGCAGGTCCTGGTCGGCGGCCCACGAGGCGAGGATGCGCAGTCGTTCGTGGGTGGGGGAGCCGGGTTCGGCGGTCCAGACGGTCAGATTCTGGTCGGGGTCCGTGTTGGCGGTGAGGGTGTCCCAGTCCAGGACGAGTTCGCCGACGACGGGATGGTTGAGGGTCTTCGTGCCCACGGTGCGGGCGGCGACGTGGTGATCGCCCCACCACTGTGCGAACTGCTGGTCACGCAGGGACAGTTCACCGACCAGTTCGATCAGGCGGGGGTCCTCGGGGTACTTCGCGGCCTCCATGCGCAGCTGGGCGACGGCGATGTGCGCCGAGCTCTTCCAGTCCGCGTACAGGGTGCGCATGGCGGGGTCGGTGAAGATGATCCGCGGGTAGTTGCGGTGCTTTTCCGGGATGCCGGAGAAGTCGGTGACCAGGGCGGCGGCCAGCGCGTTCCAGGCGAGGATGTCCCCCCGCCGGCCCTGCACGATGGCCGGGGTGGCGGTGAGGTCGTCCAGGACCCGTTGCAGCTGCGGCTGGACCTTCTGCCGGCCACGGCGCCGGGTGCGGGTGGTGGTCTTGCCGGCGAGCTGGAAGAGGTAGCCGCGCTCGTCGTCGTCCAGGTGGAGCACCCGGGCGAGGACATCCAGCACGGGCGCCGACGCCTGCATACGGCCCTGTTCCAGACGCGTGTAGTAGTCGGTGCTGATGCTGGCGAGCTGGGCGACCTCCTCGCGGCGCAGCCCCTCCACCCGGCGGGGCCGGTCGGTCTCGGGCAGACCGACCGTGCGCGGGCTCAGCTCGGAGCGACGCTTCTTGAGGAATTCTCCCAGCTCATTGAGGGGAACGTTGGCGGTCATGGTTCCCAGGATGGCATCGATCGCACTCGCGTAAGGGGGGAGAATTTCCTCCCCGGATGTTCTTCTCCCGGGATGAATCCCTCCGCTTTTCGCGCCTGCCCCCGCGTGTGAGGCTCGATATCGGGCAGCCGGTTGCCATCACCGGCTGCGGCTCACCGACCCTCGCACCGAAGGAAGCACCCCATCATGCGCGGAGCAGTCATCTACGCCCCCGGCGACGTGCGCTTCGAGACCCTGGACGACCCGAAGATCCTCCAGCCGACCGACGCTGTGATCCGTACGGTCGCCACCTGTGTGTGCGGCTCCGACCTGTGGCCCTACCGCGGAGCCGAACCGGTGGACGAGCCTCATCCGATGGGCCACGAGTACGTCGGCATCGTCGAGGAGACCGGCAGCGAGGTCACCCACGTCAGGCCGGGCCAGTTCGTCGTCGGTTCCTTCGCCACCTCGGACAACACCTGCGCGAACTGCCGGAACGGCTGGCAGTCCTCCTGTCTGCACCGCGAGTTCATGAGCACCTGTCAGGCCGACTACGTGCGCATCCCCAACGCCCACGGCACGCTGGTCGCCACCGACGAGCACCCGGCCGGCGAACTCGTGCCGAGCCTGCTCGCCGTCTCCGACGTGATGGGCACCGGCTGGTACGCCGCCCGCGCCGCCGAGGTGAAACCCGGCTCCACCGCCGTGGTCGTCGGTGACGGGGCGGTCGGCCTGTGCGGTGTCATCGCGGCCAAGGAGCTCGGCGCCGAGCGGATCATCGCCATGTCCCGGCACGAGTCGCGGCAGAAGCTCGCCCTGGAGTTCGGTGCCACCGACATCATCAGCGAACGCGGCGACGAAGGCATCGCCCGCGTCAAGGACCTCACCGAAGGGATCGGCGCCGACTCGGTGCTGGAGTGCGTCGGCACCGCCGAGTCCATGCGGCAGGCCCTGCACTCCACGCGCCCTGGCGGCAACGTCGGCTTCGTCGGCGTCCCGCACGAGGTGGCCGTCGACGGCCAGGAACTCTTCTTCTCCCACGTCGGCCTGCGCGGCGGCCCCGCCCCGGTGCGCCGCTACCTGCCCGACCTGATCGACCGCGTCCTCTCGGGCCGGATCAACCCGGGCAAGGTCTTCGACCTCACCCTGCCCCTCGACCAGGTCGCCGAGGGCTACCAGGCGATGGACGAGCGCCGCGCCATCAAGGCCCTCCTCAAGCCCTGAGGACAGACGCGTCCCCACCTGTGGCCGCACCGAGGCGGTGCGGCCACAGGAGCGGAAACCACCCCGCCCACTCAAGGACTGACCATGACGACCTTCGCCCTCGTCGGCGCCGGCCCCGGTCTCGGGCTGGCCACCGCCCGCCGCTTCGGAACCGCCGGCCACACCGTCGCCCTCGTCGCCCGCGACGCCGAGCGCCTGCAGGAGATGACCGCCGAGCTGGCCCGCGACGGCATCCAGGCCCGCGGTTACACCGCCGACGTCCTCGACATCGAGTCCCTGACCGCGGCGCTGCACACGGCCGCGGCCGACCTGGGCGCCGTCGAGATCCTCCAGTACAGCCCCGTGCCCCGCGCCGACTTCATGAAGCAGGTCCTCGACACCAGCGCCGACGACCTCGACGCACCGCTCGCCTTCTCCGTCAAGGGCCCCGTCACCGCGGTGCACGCAGTCCTGCCCGGCATGCGCGAACTCGGCCGCGGCACCTTGCTGTTCGTCAACGGCGCCAGCGCCGTACGCCCCAACCCGAGGGTCGCCGGCACCTCGATCGCCTTCGCCGCCGAGAGCGCCTACGCCCGCATGCTGCACGACACGCTCGCCCCGGAGAACATCCACGCCGCCCAGCTGATCATCCCCGGAGCGATCCGGCCCGACGCCGAGCACAGCAGCCCCGAGGTGCTGGCCGAGCGCCTGTACGACATCCACGCGAAGCGGGACGGCTTCCGCCACTATGCCGAGCCCCTGCCCGACTGACGTACGGACGACACCATGACCTCGGCCACCCTCCGCGCCGTCGCCCGTGCCGCCATGGCCACCACTGTCCTGCTGGCCGCGGCGGCCTGCGGCGACACCTCGTCGGTCTCCCCGCACAAGACATCCTCCGCGTCCTCCGCCCGCCAGCAGAAACCGACGGCCGAGGCACGCACCACACCGTCCGACAGGAACACCGCCATGGACATCCGGGTCACCCTCGACGGCCGCCCCGTCGACGCCGCCTTGAACGACAGTCCGGCCGCCGGTGACTTCGCCGAGCTACTCCCGCTCACCCTGGATCTGGAGGACTTTCACCAGACGGAGCGGATCGCCGACCTGCCGCGCAAGCTGACCATCTCGGGCGCTCCCGAGCCGCGCGCGCCGAAGGCCGGCGACCTGACCTACTACGCGCCCTGGGGCAACCTGGCCCTCTTCTACCGCGACGGCGACTCCGCCAACCCCGACCTGCTCATCCTCGGCCACATCGACGCCGACGCCGACCGGCTTGCCGGGGCAGACCGGATCACCATCGAGGCCGCGCCCTGACCCGCCCCACCGTTTGCCCCTGCACGAAGGGGGGAGGAGATCCTCCTCTTTTCGTCCGGTTCGTCGCATGGGACCGTCGAAGAGGTGGCCGCGCCCTCCACCGTCCGCGACGGCCTCAGCCGCCACCATGATCCACCGATTTCCACGCAAGGAGAGACGCACGTATGCCTTCCGCGTCCGGGACCACCCCCGGCAAGCTCCCCTTCGTCGTCTGGGTGCTCGCCGCCGGCACGTTCCTGATGGGGACCACCGAGTTCGTCGTCGCCGGCCTGCTGCCGGATCTGGCCGGTGACCTCGGCGTCAGCGTCTCCCACGCCGGCCTGCTGATCACCGCCTTCGCCCTGGGCATGATCGTCGGCGCGCCGACCATGGCCATGGCGACCCTGCGCCTTCCCCAGCGCAGGACGCTGATCCTGGCCCTGTCCGTGTTCTGCCTCGGACATCTGGTCGCCGCCCTCAGCACGTCCTTCACGATCGTCCTCGCCGCCCGCGTCGTCACGGCCCTGGCCACCGGGGCGTTCTGGTCGGTGGGCTTCGTCGTCGCCACGACCGCCGCGGGACGGCACAACGCCACCCGCGCCACGGGCGTCATGATCGGCGGCCTGACCCTCGCCAACGTCGTCGGCGTGCCGGTCGGCTCCTTCGCAGGCCAGTTCACCGGCTGGCGTGGCCCCTTCTGGGCGCTGGCCGTCCTCTCCGGGCTCGCCGCCGTGTTCATCGGCCGCTTCATCCCGGCCCGGGAGCAGCGCGTCGAGGTGTCCCTGCGGGCCGAGGTCCGGGCGCTGCGGCAGGGCCGGCTGTGGCTGGCGCTCGGCGCCGCGATGCTGATCATGGGCGGTGTCCTGGCGACGTACACCTATGTCACGCCACTGCTGACCGACCGCGCGGGCATCCCCGAAGGGGCCGTGCCGCTCGTCCTCATCGCGTTCGGCGTGGGCGCGCTGGGCGGGACCACCACGGGCGGCCACCTGGGTGACCGGCGTCCGATGGCCACCACCATCACGGCCGCCGCGGCCACCGCCGTGGTCCTCCTCCTGATGATCCCGCTGTCCGGCAACCCGGTCACGGCCACGCTCCTGGTCTTCCTCATGGGCCTGACCGGTTTCACGGTCAACCCGGTGGTCACCGCGCTGGCCATGCGCTTCGCGGGCGATGCGCCCACCCTCACCTCGTCGCTGACCACTTCCGCCTTCAACACCGGTATCGCAGCCGGATCGGTGATCGCGGGTGCGGCCCTGGACTCCTCCCTCGGCCTGACCGGACCGCCCCTGGTCGGCACTGTCATCGCCGCCCTCACGCTGCTGCCCCTCATCGCCCTTGCCGTCCAAGGCTCGACCGGCAGGGGCCGGATCCTGGCCCGGAGCAATGCGCCCACGCACGCGCCACGCGACGAACCCGCGCAGGCGCCGTCGCAGAACTGACTCGAGCCCGGATCCGCGTCCTGCCGATCCGAACCGCCCGACGCACCAGCGAACAAGAGGGCTGCGCGCATGACGGTGAGCAGCGCGCGCTTCAGCGGGAAGGCGGCCTCCCCGGACGGCCTCCGAGAGACCGCACGGCCCAGCGAGGAAGCGGGCGGACAGGCGCCGATCCCTCGTCTCGACGGCACCGGCGATGACGGTGTGCAGTCCCACGCAGATCATCCAGGCATCCCTGACATGCAGTTTTGCCCCACATTCCCCCCACCTCAAGGGAGAACAGCAGTGAATCCCACGTACGACTTCACCGGCCAGGTCGCCTTCGTCACCGGCGCCGGCGCCGGTATGGGCCTGGCTACCGCCCGCGCGTTCGCCGAGGCCGGTGCCGCCGTCGCCCTCACCGACATCGACGAAGCGGCCCTGAACGCCGGCGCGAAGGAACTCACCGACGCCGGCCACCAGGCCCTTGCCCTCGCCTGTGACGTCAGCGACGAGGACCAGGTCGCCGCCGCCGTCGACCGCACCGTGGAGACCTTCGGCCGCCTCGACATGGCCTACAACAACGCCGGCATCCAGATCCCGCCCAGCGACGCCGCCGATGAACCCGCCGAACGCTTCGACCGCGTCAACGCCATCAACCTGCGCGGGGTCTGGGCCTGCATGAAACACGAACTGCGCCACATGCGCGCCCAGGGCAGCGGCGCCATCGTCAACTGCTCCTCCCTCGGCGGCCTGGTCGGCCTCCCGGGACGGGCCTCCTACCACGCCTCCAAGCACGGCGTCATCGGCCTGACCAGCAGCGCCGCCCTCGAATACGCCCCGCGGGGCATCCGCGTCAACGCCGTCTGTCCGGGCACCATCGACACCCCGATGGTCAGCGACATGATCGCCAAGGGCGAGCTCGACCGTGCCGAGGCCGAGGCCAGCCAGCCCATCAACCGGCTCGGCACCGCCGAGGAGATCGCCCAGGCCGTCCTGTGGCTGTGCAGCCCCGGAGCGGGCTTCGTCATCGGCGTCGCCCTCCCCGTGGACGGCGGATACGTCGCCCGCTAGAGCCGCGGAACCGGGGAACCGGCGGCAACCCACGCATCGACAGCACCGGAGAGACATCATGGAATTCATCAAGCAGCAGCCCAGCAGCAAGGCCCCGGCGGACTGGTTCACCGGCGACGTCTGGTGGGACGTCATCGTGGCCGGCCAGGCCCCGTCCAGGATGCGCGCCAACCTGGTCCGCTTCTCGCCGGGCGCCCGCACCAACTGGCACTCCCATGTCCTGGGGCAGACCCTGCACGTCGTTTCCGGGATCGCCCTGATCGGCACCCGGGACGGCACCGTCTTCGAGGCCCACCCCGGCGAGACCGTCGCGTGTCCGCCGAACGAGGAGCACTGGCACGGCGCCGCCCCCGACCGGTTCATGGAGCACATCGCCCTGTGGGAGGGCACAGAAGACGGCTCCCCCGAGACCGCCTGGGCCGAGCCGGTCACCGACCAGCAGTACAACGGCCCGCGCACCCGCAAGCAGTAGTCCCGGCCACGCGAAAACGCCTCCAGGACGTCGGCCACCCGCTCCTGACGGAGCGTAAAGGGGGAGAAAAGTCTCCCTGCCACGGGCGGTGCCGGTGGTGCGAGACTCACGACGTGAGCGGTCGCCGCTGCCGAAGCGCGCGGTTGCCCCATTCCCCGCGGTGACGACGATCCCACTCTCCCGTCCCGCTGTTGTGTACGGCCGATCCGTCCGCGATACGAAGGCGTACGTATGTCAACTGAACTCCCCGAGCCTGCCGCTCCACCCCCCACCGGAGCCGGCGAATCCGCCCCGGCGCCCACCCGGCGCACCTTCATCGCCACCAGCACCGCCGTCGTCGCGGGCGGCGTGATCGGAGGCACGTTCCTCGCCGATCCGGAGGAAGCGACGGCCGCCGAGAGGCCGCCGTCCAGCCGCGTCTCTCTGACGGTCAACGGCAGCCGCCACACGGTGACGGTCGACAACCGCACCTCGCTGCTGGACCTGCTCCGCGAGCACCTCGGGCTCACAGGCTCCAAGAAGGGCTGCAACGCCGGCGCCTGCGGGGCCTGCACGGTCCTGGTCGACGGTCAGCGGCACAACGCCTGCCTGACGCTCGCCGTACGTCTGGAGGGCGCCGCCGTCACCACGATCGAGGGCCTGGCCGAGGGCGATCAACTCCACCCGCTGCAGCAGGCGTTCGTCGACCAGGACGCCTTCCAGTGCGGCTATTGCACCCCCGGCCAGATCGTCTCCGGTGTCGGCTGCATCCAGGAGGGACACACCGGCTCGCCGGAGGAGATCCGCGAGTGGATGAGCGGCAACATCTGCCGCTGCGGCTGCTACGTCAAGATCGTGCGCGCGGTGGAGCAGACCGCGGGCCGGAAGTGAGGGCTTGATGCATCCCTTCTCCTACACCCGCGTCTCCGACACCCGTGAAGCCCTCAACACCGGTCGCGGCGGCGGGCGTTACATCGCCGGTGGCACCACCCTGGTCGACCTCATGCGGGAGACCGTCGAACGCCCCGAGACCCTGGTCGACATCAGCGGTCTGCCCATGCGCGACGTCACGGTGACCGAGCGCGGGGGTCTGCGGATCGGCGCCCTGGTGACCATGTCCGAGGCCGCCGCCCACGCCAAGGTGCGCACCCTGTATCCCGTCGTCTCCGAGGCGCTGGAGCTGAGTGCGTCGGCCCAGCTGCGGAACATGGCCACCATCGGCGGCAACATCATGCAGCGCACCCGCTGCACGTACTTCCGGGACGTGAGCGCCGACTGCAACAAGCGCGAGCCCGGCTCCGGTTGCGCCGCGCTGCACGGCGTCAACCGCACCCACGCCATCCTCGGCACCTCCGACGCCTGCGTGGCCACCCACCCGTCCGACGCCGCCGTGGCCTTCGCCGCCCTGGAGGCACGGGTGCACCTGCTGAGCCCGGAAGGGGCACGTCAAATCCCCTTCGCCGACTTCCTGTTGCGACCCGGCAGCACCCCACAACATGAACAGGCGCTGCGCAGAGGCGAGTTGATAACGGCGGTCGAGATCCCCGCTCTTCCGCGCCCGCTCAGGTCCGGCTATCTGAAGGTGCGTGACCGTCAGTCGTACGAGTTCGCCCTGACGTCGGCGGCCGTCGCGCTGCACATACGCGGCGGGGTGATCCGCCAGGCCAAGGTTGCCGCCGGGGGCGTGGGCACCGTGCCCTGGACACTGCCCGCCGTCGAGCGGCACCTCGTCGGGGAACGCCCCTCGGGGGCCCTGTGGTCGGCCGCTGCCGCCAAGGCGGCGGACGGCGCCCGTCCCCTGCAGCACAACCGCTTCAAGGTCGAGCTGCTCCAGCGCACCGTCGAACGCCAGCTGCGCGTCGTAGGAGGTACCAAGTGAGCCCTCAGCCGCAGGCAGCCGTGGGTGCGCCGCTGTCCCGGGTGGACGGCCGGCTCAAGGTCACCGGACAGGCGCTGTACGCCGCCGAGCACGACGTCGACGGATCCGTGCACGCCGTCATCGTCGACGCGGCGATCGGCCGCGGTCGCATCACATCGGTCGACAGCGCCGCCGCCGAAGCCCTTCCGGGCGTGCTGAAGGTGCTCCACCACCGCAACGCGCCGAAGCTGCCGTACCGCGACAACTCCGGGTCGAACAATCCGCCCGGCCGGCGACTCCGCGTCTTCCAGGACGATCTCGTCCGCTTCCACGGCCAGCCGGTCGCCGTCGTGGTCGCCACCACCCTGGAGGCCGCACAGCACGGCGCGAGCCTGGTCGAGATCGGCTACGACGCCGAACAGCCCTCGACCGACCTGACCGAGGCCGAGCCGGACGAGCCGATCAACTACGCGCGCGGCGACGCCGAAGCGGCCCTGCGCTCGGCGGCCGTACGGCTGGACCTGACGTACCGCACGGCCCGCAACCACCACAATCCGATGGAGCCGCACGCCACCATCGCCCGCTGGAACGGCGACCAGCTCACCGTGTGGGACAAGACCCAGTGGGTGGTGGGCACACAGACCGAACTCGCCGCGGTGTTCGGCCTGGACACGGCCGCGGTGCGCGTCATCTCGCCGTTCGTCGGCGGCGGTTTCGGCACGGCGCTGCGCTGCTGGCCGCACGTGGTCGTCGCCGCGCTGGCCGCCCGCGAGACGAAGCGCCCGGTCAAGCTGGTCCTCAGCCGCAAGCAGATGTACCTCGGTACCGGTTTCCGGCCCTCGTACGAGTACCACCTGCGCCTCGGCAGCGACCGGCGCGGCCGGCTGTCCGCAGCGATCCACGAGCTGGACGCCGAGACGTCGTCGTACGAGACGTTCACCGAGTCCGTCCTGGCGGCCGGGCAGATGCTCTACAGCATGCCCAACGTGACCCAGCGGTACCGGACGGTGCCGCTGGATGTGCCCACGCCGCTGTACATGCGCGGGCCCGGCTTCCAGACGGCCTCCTTCGTCATCGAGTCGGCCATGGACGAACTCGCCCACCAGCTCGGCGTCGACCCGATCGAGCTGCGCCGACGCAACGAACCGAACGAGGACGAGTCGTCGGGGCTGCCGTTCTCCACCCGTCGACTGCGGGAGTGCTACGCCGTCGGGGCCCGCGAGTTCGGCTGGCACCGCCGGGATCCCGAGCCCCGCTCGACGCGTGAGGGGGACTGGCTGATCGGCAGGGGCATGGCCGCCGGCGTCTACGACACCGCCCGCATGCCCGCCCAGGCCCGGGCCCGGCTGGACGCCGACGGCACCGCGCTGGTCGAGGCCGCCGCCACCGACATGGGCCCGGGTACGTACACCTCTCAGACCCAGGTCGCCGCCGACGCCCTCGGGCTGACCGTGCGCGCGGTCACCTTCCGGCTGGGGGACTCCCTCTACCCGCCGACCCCACCCCACGGCGGCTCGATGACCATGGCCAGCGTCGGCTCCGCCACCCTCGACGCCTGCAACCAGGTCCGCCGCCAGGCGATCCGACTGGCCGTCGAGGACCGCGAGTCACCGCTGTACGGAGTGGCGGCAGACGAGGTCGTGGTGCGGGGCGGCCGACTGCACGTGAAGAACGACCCCACGCGCGGGGAGACGTACCGCCGATTGCTGGCCCGCAACGACCGCACCCACCTGGAGGCGGACGGCTCCTTCGCCCCGCCGTCGGGTCCCGAGCGGCACTCCTTCTACGGCTACAACGCCACCTTCGCCGAAGTGGCCGTCGACGCGACACTCGGCCTGGTGCGGGTGCGGCGGGTACTCGGCGTGTACGACGCGGGCCGCATCATCAGCCCCAAGCTCGCCGACAGCCAGGCCCTCGGCGGCATGGTCGGCGGCATCGGCACGGCCCTGCTTGAACACACGGTCACCGACCACCGCGACGGACGCGTCGTCAACGCCAACCTCGCCGACTACCTCGTCCCCGTCAACGCCGACGTCCCCGACCTCAAGGCGATCTACCTGGACGGCGAGGACCGCGAGGCCGACCCGCTCGGCGTCAAGGGCCTCGGTGAGCTGGTGATGATCGGGGTGGCGCCCGCCATCGCCAACGCGGTCTTCAACGCCACCGGCCGCCGCATCCGTGAACTGCCCATCACCGCCGAGGCGTTGCTCTGAACCGCGGACTTCGGTCCGGCGGAGTGCACACAGCTCGTCCGGCAGCCTGCCCCGTCCTGCCCGGAGGCTGCCGGACTTCCCAGGGCCGCCGCCGCATGACGTTTCCCCGCGTCGTGGCGGCGGCCCGCTCACCTTCCCGTCCGGTCCCGCCCTGGAGAACCATGCTGAACATCGCGGACACACTGCACCGCTGGTGCCGCGAGGCACGCCCCTTCGCCCTGGCCACCGTCGTCACCGTGCGCGGCAGCGCTCCTCTGCCGGTCGGCACGTCGGTCGCCGTGGGCGACGAAGGCGACACGGTCGGCAGCATCTCCGGCGGCTGCGTGGAGGGCGCGGTCCACGAACTGTGCCGACAGGTCCTGCATGACCGAGGTGCCCCTCAGCGCGTCTCGTTCAGCTACTCCGACGACGACGCCTTCGCCGTCGGACTGACCTGCGGCGGTGAACTCGACGTCCTCGTCCAGCGCATCGACCCCACGACCCGGCCGCACCTCGGCGACGCCCTGGCCGAGGTCGTACACGGCAGACCGGCTGCCGTGGCGCAGGTAGTCGACGGCCCTGACGACTTCCTCGGCTCAACCCTCGGTGTCTTCGGAGACGACCAGTCCGCCCACGGGCGCGTGGACGGCGGACCGGCGGACCGGGCGGTGGCCGACCGGGCCAGGGCTCTCTTGCGGGCCGGCCGCACCGCCCGCACCGACATCGGGGGGACGGGGGAGGGGTGCCCCGAGCACCTGTCCGTCCTGGTCCACGTGGCGGCCGCCCGCCCCCGCATGCTGATCTTCGGCGCGGTCGACTTCGCCGCCGCCCTCAGCCGGGCCGGCCGCTTCCTCGCTTACCGGGTCACCGTCTGCGACGCCCGCCCCGTCTTCGCCACCCCCGCCCGCTTCCCGCACGCGGACGAAGTGGTCGTCGACTGGCCCCACCGCTACCTGGAACGCACCGAGGTGGACGAGAGAACCGCCGTCTGCGTCCTCACCCACGACGCCAAGTTCGACATCCCCCTGCTGCGCCTGGCACTCGACCTGCCCGTCGCCTATGTGGGGGCCATGGGCTCCCGCCGCACCCACGACGAGCGCCTGCGCCTCCTGCGCGAACAGGGCGTCACGGACGACGACTTGGCCCGGCTGCGCTCCCCGATCGGCCTCGACCTCGGAGCCCGAACGCCCGAGGAGACGGCCGTCTCCATCACGGCGGAGATCATCGCTGAGGCCCACCAGGGCACGGGCCGACCCCTGACCCGAACCACCGGCCCGATCCACCGGGCACCGACGGCGACGAGCTGAGGGCCCCGGCCCGGGCAGCTCGGGGAACTGCTCGAGGAGGGCATGGCCGGCCCCTGTCAGCGGGACGCGCTGTCGCTCGTAACGCCCGTTTGACGCTCCGGCTGGGACGACCAGCAGCGGCGGCACGCGGTTGAGCGCTGGATCAATCGCCTCAAGCGTCACCGGGCCGTGGCCGACCTGCAGCCCCTGGGACTGCCCTGTGACAGTGCAGGTCACAGACACCCATCGAGAGCTGCGATCAGCACGGTCGCTTCGTAGCGAACGGCGAGCTTGTCGTACCTGGTCAGCCTCAATGAGCTCGTTGACCCGGTCCGTCGTTGGGCGATGCCCTGCGTTCACCGAGTAGGCCGCAGCTCCGGCTGGTCAGCTTTCTGGTGTCCCGTGTGGCTCAGTGCCGCGCGTCGACGGGATGGCAACGAGTTCGACCTCGAATTTGTCGCTGTTCTCCAGGTACGCCGCATGCTGATGTCTGCCGCCGGCGTGTGGGTGTTCGTCCGGGAACAGCAGTGTCCAGCCATGGTGTGGAGCCTCTCCGACGAGGCTGTCCAATGTGGCGGTGTCTGTTACGTGGAAGGCCAGATGATTCAGACCGGGCCGCATCCGGTCGTGGGTGCTCGCGCTGAGGGCGGGGGACTGCTCGAAGACGATGTACGTGGTACCGAGCCGCCAGCTGCAACCGTCTGGCCATTCCTGGAACGGCGTGTAGCCGATCTGTTCCAGGAGCCATCCCCATTCGGAAATGGCTCGCTGAAGATCTGGAACCCACACCTCGACATGGTGGAGGAGGCCGGCGACGAGCGGGCTCCCCATCGAGTGAGCGGATGACTGCGGCTGTGGTGGATTCATGGCAACTGGCTCTTTGGATGGGCTTGGATCTCTGCGGATGGCCGCGGCAGCGCGACGCATGTCTGGCCCTTTTGGCCAAGGGGCTGACGAGCACTGAGCCGAGCTGGGAACACTGCACAAGCACAACCAGCGGCGGCAGGGAGGTCATCGCAGAGATGTCTGTACATGATCGGTGAGCTGCGGGCCAGAGCGTGTTCTCGGGCAGTCTTCAACGAGTCTCGGACATCCTCCAGGCGCATTACACAACCGAAACACTAGCCCCTCGAGCCACGCCTAGGGTCTGTCCGTCGATCGATGCTCCGCCCTGCTCCACGCAGGTGGTGCCGTCGTCGTGCCGGCCAGGTATGGCAGTGGTGCCGGTCTGCTACCGCGTCACCGGGTCTTGGCCCGGTAAACGAGAGGATGCACAGCGACCACGGCGATAGAGATCTACTCCACGGACACCGACTCCGGACAGATTACGGTGGTGCGCAAGGACGGGCCCTCCGAGTACCGCACGCTCCAGCAGGTCGCGGTCGGTAACGCCCCGCGCGGAGGCGTGAAGTTCACCGCCGACGGCCGAGGTTTCGTGCCCAACACGAGCACGAACACCGTCTCGGAACTCGATGCCCTCACCCGGCGAGAGGTAGCACGCATCACCGTGGGCTCCGGCCCGCGCGGTCTGGGGATCGTGCCCGGCGAGCACTACCTGCTGGTGTCGAACTCCGGGTCCAACACAGTCTCCGTGGTCGACCTGGAGTCGCGCAGCGAAGTTGCCCAGGTCGCGGTGGGCCGTGACCCACGGCACATGGCCGTCACCGCTGACGGCAGGACCGCGTACGTGTGCATCTGGGGCTCCAGCTACATAGCCAAGTTGGACATCGCAGGCCTGGCGGAAGGACGCGTCGACAGTGTCCGCGAGGTCGGGCGGATCCGGATCACGCAGAACGCCCACCCGTACAGCATCAACATCGACCGGTCGGGCCGGCGCGCCTTCGTCGCGTGCAACTCCATCGCCGCGACGCCCGTCATCGACCTCGCCACGGACTCGGTCATCACAGAGGTCCCGGTCCAGAGCGACGGCGGCCGCGCGGTCGCGTTCACCCCGGACAACGAGTACGCGCTGCTGACGCTGGAGCGCGACTCGGCCATCGCAGTGATCGACATGCGTGAACTGGAGGTCACCCGCTACATCCCGGTCGGCCCCGGCCCGCGCGGCATCGCGGTCGACGAGAACGACAACACGGTGTACTGCTCGTCCTTCGCGCGGGGCCAGACGGTCATGCCGAACTCCCCGAAGTTCGCCCCGCACACAGTCACCGTCGTCCACCTGGACGGGGTCGATCTGTCCAACCAGGACGGAAACCCGCAGTACGACGAGATCCCGGTCGGGTTCGGCCCCTGCAGCGTCGCGATCTTCGATCCGGATCGCATCGCCTACGACGGGTCCAAGCTGGATGCCGCAGCGGCGAAGCTGACCGAAGGCACCAAGGCCACCGCCTGACCGTCCTGCCCTCGTTACCGGGCGGGTTTCTCCGGGCCAAGGCCTGGGGAAACCCGCCCCCGTCCCGAAAGCCAACACTGCCACGTGTCTGTCTCGGTTGCCTTCCACCGCATCCACCCCTGGGCCCTGCCACCGCGAAAGCACACGGTCGACCGGTCCCAGGGGCGCACCGATGCAGGTGTGTACCAGGAGTCCTTCCGCTACGTGCGCTCCGAGCGCCGGGCTGAGCACTGTCCGCCCTGGGTGATGGGCCAGGAACCGGGCTGGCGGATACACAGCCCCGTCGATGTCACGCTCACTCCGCTCCCTCAGACGGAAGTCGCAGCCGACGCCGAACCCCAGGAGGTCGCTCGGATCACCGGCCAGAGCGAGGTATGGGGCAGGGAGAAGTCCCAGCTCGCGGTGGGCCGCACCAACTGGCTGCACCTTTTCCAGTTCCGCACCGAGCAAGGCTGGGAGAACATGTTCCTGCCCAATGGGCAGGGCAGCGTGGAATGGCGCCTGGGCTGGAGCGCGGAGATCCCACGCGGTTACTTCCTGCTGGTCCTGCCGTCAGAGCAAGGTCCGGAAGGACTGGAGATTCCACCGGGATCCTCTCCAGCACGGTTGCCACCCGCATGGGCAAAGCGAGCGGCGGCGGCATCGCTGTCCGCCCCGGCGCGCCGGTCTCCCTTCGCCGAGGACAGGAAATCGCCCGGCTGGTGCTGCTGCATGCCGACAGCCTGCAGGCTGCGACCAGTTACCCCACCGCGGAGCTGACCGAGAATGCTTGATCTCAGCCTTGCCGAAGCCCGTGCTCTGGCCGTCACGGCGCAGCACCTGCACACCGTCGACAGCGTCGACAGCACCCCGCGTGACATGCTGACTCTTCCGGGGTGTGTGCAACTCGACACCATTCACGTCGTGCGTCGCTCGCACGAGATGGTGCTCTTGTCCCGCCACGCGGCAGCCCCGTACGAAACCTCCTTTCTGGAACACTCCGGCCCGCCTTGGTTCTTCGAGTACTGGGCTCACGCCGCCTCTGTGCTCCCGCTCGAGACCTGGCCGCTGTTTGCCTTTCGGCGCCGGCACTTCGCGGCCAACGGGTGGCGCGGCCCGGTTGTCGACCCGGCCGCCGTGGAACGAGTCCGCCAGCATGTCATCGATGCCGGGCCGGTGACGGTCACCGACCTCGGCGGCGCACAGGGCAGCGGCTGGGAACGCGGATCACCCGCCAAATGGGCCGCTGAATGGCTCCTGGCCACAGGCGAGTTCGTGTGCGTACGCCGACGCGGATTCAGCCGTGTCTATCAGACCGCGGCATCCGCACTCCCTGCGGCTCTCCTCACCCGAGGACCCTCCGACCAGGAATGCCTGCGCTCTCTCACAGAGATTGCATTGAAAGCCCTGGGCGTAGCGACTGCCGACGACATCGCGGACTATTTCCGGCTGCCCAAGAGTGCCATCGCCGGATATCTCGCGGAGGACGGCACGGCTACGGCCGTACAGGTCGAGGGCTGGAAGGAACGCGCGTGGATGCACCGCGACCGGCTCGACCGCCCGGTGGTGGTACGCCCTGACGCGGTGACTCCGCTTTCCCCCTTCGACTCACTGATCTGGCACCGCCCGCGGATGCGGCGCCTCTTCGGCGTGGAATACCTCCTCGAGGCCTACAAGAAGCCTGCCCAACGCCAGTGCGGCTACTTCGGAATGCCAGTTCTCGCCGGCACCAACATCATCGGGCGCCTAGCTCTGCGTGTCGCCGGCAAGCAGGCCACCGTCGAGGGCTACCAACTCCACGACGGAGCCGACCGCGCGCATCTCACCCAGGCCGCCGCCCTCGCGGCCGCCTGGGCCGGCGTCGCACCTCCCGCCAGCCCTCACCCATGGGCACCCCAGCCACTTGCTGCAGGAGCCGCATCGTGACCGTCCCCACCGACAGCTACCGCCAGGTTCTCAGCACTCCACGGGTCAAGTCGCTCCTCATGGCGGGAGTCATCGGCCGCCTCGCCTACGGCATCATTCCTTTTGCCGTTGTGGTCGCCTTCGCTGAACGGCATGGATTCGGTGTCGCAGGTGTCGCTTCCACGGTGCTCATGGCCGCCATCGCACTCCTGGGACCATGGCGCGGCCGACAGGTAGACCGCCATGGCCCGAAAGTAGTGCTGGCGTGCGCAGCGATCTGGACTGCTGCCTTCGTCCTGCTCGCCGTCTTCCTGCGTCACATCCCCTGGCCGGCTGCACTCGTCGTGGTCGGCATCGCCGGCGGTCTGGCACCGCCGCTCAGCCCCATCCTTCGGACGGGCTGGAGCCAACTGCTTCCCGACAAGAAGCAACTGCAGCGCATTCACAGCCTGGACTCCATCATCGAGGAGACGACCTTTGTCGTCGCGCCGCTCCTGACGACCGCCACCCTCACCTTCGCCTCGCCGGCATGGGCTCTGGCCCTGGGCGCCGTGCTGCCGGCCATCGCCAGTCCGCTACTCATCACGTTCGCAAACATCAGCCTCGGCTCCGACGCAGTCTCCTTCAGAAAGCCGGAAACCAACGCAGGCCCGACGCCGACAACGCCCTCCAGCTCCGGGCGCAAACGATCTCTGTTGTGGGGACGCGAAGGCCAAGGCACCGTGCTGCCCATCGCGGCCCTGGGCACCGCCGGCGGCGGACTCGCCATCGTGCTGCCCGCGCTCGCAGAACACGGAGGCCGTATCTCCTCCGCCGGATACGGTTTCGCCGCCTTCTCCCTCGGCGGCGTCCTCGGCGGGCTCCTCTACGGACGCAACAGGTCACAAGCCAGTCTGCGCAGCAAGTACCTCGCCGCTACCGTCTTCCTCACCGCTGCGCTGCTGACCCTGTTCGTCCCCGGCGGTACCACGATCACCGTCGTGGCGGTGTTCCTCGCCGGGCTGGCCGTCACACCGCTGTTCGTGATCGGCTACCTCCTGGTTGACGAGTACTTCCAGCGCGACCGCCACACCGAAGCCAACGCTCTCCTCGGATCCGGATACAACCTCGGATCCGCGCTGGGATCCTCACTCGCCGGAATTCTGCTCACCGCCGCAGGAGTGCACACCACGCTGGCCGCGCTGGCCATCGTCGCCGCACTTGGAGCCTTCGCCGTAGTGCTGCTGCCCAAGCGCGCCACCGGCCTCGCGGGCGACATGGCAACAGAAGGCAGCCTGAGCGGACCCTGAGCAGGTGAACACCGAACGGCACTGGCGGGCCTGCGCGTTCCGCCCGATCGGCTGGAGCCGCTCCACACCGCACGCCGGAGACGCCGAAGCACACGCGCAACCCCTCAGGCAGCTTCGCCTATTGGCGAGGCCAGTCAGCGGACACAGCGGAGGCCGTCGCCGCAACGACGCAACTGCTGGAGCGCATCCGACAATGGGCGCTCGCCGGCACCGCCCGCCAGGATCACCAGGGCATCGTCGTTGTTCCGACGACGGCCTCCGCTCACTCTGGTCGCCCAGGCAGTGGTGGTCTACGCGGGGATACGCCAACGTCGCGCCGCCCGGGCCGCAGCTCTCCAAGCAGTTCTGACCTGCGGTTTCTCTGGCCTTCGTCGACTTTGGCATGATTCCCCCCATGAGGATCTCGCAGCGCGCCCAGTCCGTCGCGCCGTTCTACGCCATGGAGTTCGGCAAGCATGCCGCGGCGCTGGAGGCCGAGGGGCACCGGGTCGTCAAGCTCAGTCTCGGGGAGCCGGACTTCGGGGCGCCGCCGGCCGTGCTGGACGCGCTGCGGGAGGCCGTGGGCAGCAGGCCCATGACGTACACGGGGGCGCTCGGGCTGCCCGAACTGCGGCTGGCCATAGCGCGGTTCTACGGTGAGCAGCACGGCGTCGACGTCGATCCGGGCCGGGTCGCGTCGGCCGCACTGGTGCTGGGCGCCGCCGCCCTCGTCGACCCCGGGGACGAGGTGCTCATCGCCGACCCCTCGTACCCCTGCAACCGGCAGATCGCCGAGAGCTTCGGCGCGCGGGTCACGCTCGTGCCCACCAGCGCCGAGTCGCGGTACCAGTTGGACACGGCCTCGGTGCGGTCGCACTGGACGGACCGCACCCGCGGGATCATGGTCGCGAGTCCCTCCAACCCGACCGGCACCTCCGTCCCGGCCGACGAGCTGGCGGCCATCTGCGAGCTGGCCCGGGAGCGGGGCGCCTGGCGGATCGTCGACGAGATCTACCTCGACCTCGGCGATCACGACGCACAGGGGCGGCCGCCGCGCAGTGTGCTGTCGTACGACCAGGAAGCCGTCGTCATCAACAGCTTCTCGAAGTACTTCGGGATGACCGGCTGGCGGCTGGGCTGGTGTGTCGTGCCCGAGGCGCTGGTGCCCGCGCTGGAGCGGCTGGCCCAGAACTACATGATCTGTGCCTCCACCCCCGCCCAGCACGCCGCGCTCGCGTGCTTCACGCCCGGGTCGCTCGCCGTGTGCGAGGAGCGGCGGGCCGAGTTCGGGCGGCGGCGGGCGCTGGTCCTCGATGGACTGGAGCAGATCGGGCTGCCGGTGCCCGTGCCGCCCGACGGGGCGTTCTACGTCTACTTCGACGTCAGCGGCACCGGGCTCAGCTCGTGGGAGTTCTGCGGACGGGCGCTCCGGGAGGCGCACGTGGCCCTCACACCGGGGCGGGACTTCGGGGTGGGGACCGCCGAGACGCATGTACGGCTGTCCTACGCGGCCTCGGCCGACGAACTGCGCGAGGGGATCGCGCGGCTCGGGAAGTTCGTGGCCACGCTCGGCTAGGCATGGCACGGGGGCCGGTCCGTGTGGACCGGCCCCCGCTTCGTTCACATGCTCAGACCAGGTCGAAGCGGTCCAGGTTCGAGACCTTGACCCACGCGTCGACGAAGTCCTTCACGAACTTCTCCTTGGCGTCGTCGCTCGCGTAGACCTCGGCGAGGGCGCGCAGCTCGGAGTTGGAGCCGAAGACCAGGTCGGCACGGGTGCCGGTCCACTTCAGCTTGCCCGTCTCCGCGTCGCGGCCCTCGAAGGCCGTCTGGTCCTCCGCGGTGGACTTCCACGTCGTGCCCAGGTCGAGCAGGTTGACGAAGAAGTCGTTGGTCAGGACGCCCGGACGGTCGGTGAAGACGCCGTGCGCCGTGCCGCCCTGGTTGGCGCCGAGGACACGCAGACCACCGACGAGAACGGTCATCTCGGGGGCGCTCAGGGTGAGCAGGTTCGCCCGGTCGAGCAGCAGGTACTCGGCCGGCAGGCGGTTGCCCTTGCCGAGGTAGTTGCGGAAGCCGTCCGCGACCGGCTCCAGCGCCGCGAAGGACTCCACGTCGGTGTGCTCCTCGGTGGCGTCCACGCGGCCCGGCGTGAAGGGGACCTCCACGTAGTAGCCGGCGTCCTTGGCGGCCTGCTCGACCGCCGCGGCACCCGCGAGGACGATCAGGTCGGCCAGGGAGACCTTCTTCGCACCGGTGTTGAACTCGGCCTGGACGCCCTCCAGGACGCGCAGGACCTGGGCGAGCTGCTCGGGGTCGTTGACCTCCCACTCGCGCTGCGGCTCCAGGCGGATGCGGGCACCGTTGGCGCCGCCGCGCTTGTCGCTGCCGCGGAAGGTGGAGGCCGAGGCCCACGCCGTCGACACCAGCTGCGAGACGGTCAGGCCCGTCTCCAGGACCTTGGCCTTCAGTGACGCGATGTCGCCGGCGTCGATGGTGTCGCCCTCGGCCTGCGGCAGCGGGTCCTGCCACAGCAGCGTCTCCGCCGGGACCTCAGGGCCGAGGTACAGGGACTTCGGGCCCAGGTCACGGTGGGTCAGCTTGTACCAGGCGCGGGCGAAGGCGTCCGCGAACTGGTCCGGGTTCTCGTGGAAGCGCTTGGAGATCTCCCCGTAGATCGGGTCGAAGCGCAGCGAGAGGTCGGTGGTGAGCATCGTGGGCAGACGCTTCTTGGACGGGTCGTGGGCGTCGGGGACGATCGCCTCGGCGTCCTTGGCCACCCACTGGTTGGCACCGGCGGGGGACTGGGTCAGCTCCCACTCGTAGCCGAAGAGGATGTCGAAGAAGTCGTTGCTCCACTGGGTGGGCTTGGTGGTCCAGGTGACCTCGAGACCGGAGGTGATGGCGTCGCCGCCCTTGCCGGTGCCGTGGGTGGACTTCCAGCCCAGGCCCTGCTCCTCCATGGAGGCGGCCTCGGGGTCGTTGCCGACCGCGTCGGCCGGGCCCGCGCCGTGGGTCTTGCCGAAGGTGTGGCCACCGGCGATGAGGGCGACGGTCTCCTCGTCGTTCATCGCCATACGGCGGAACGTCTCACGGATGTCGCGGGCCGCGGCCAGCGGGTCCGGGTTGCCGTTGGGGCCCTCCGGGTTGACGTAGATGAGGCCCATCTGGACCGCGCCGAGCGGGTTCTCCAGCTCACGGTCGCCGGTGTAGCGCTGGTCGTCGAGCCAGGTGGTCTCGGGACCCCAGTAGACGTCCTCGTCGGCCTCCCAGACGTCGGCGCGGCCGCCGGCGAAGCCGAAGGTCTCGAAGCCCATGGTCTCCAGCGCGACGTTGCCGGTGAGGATCATGAGGTCGGCCCAGGAGATGGACTGGCCGTACTTCTTCTTCACCGGCCACAGCAGACGGCGGGCCTTGTCCAGGTTGCCGTTGTCCGGCCAGCTGTTCAGCGGCGCGAAGCGCTGCTGACCGCGGCCGCCACCGCCGCGGCCGTCGCTGATGCGGTAGGTGCCGGCGCTGTGCCAGGCCATCCGGATCATCAGCGGGCCGTAGTTGCCGAAGTCCGCCGGCCACCAGTCCTGCGAGGTGGTGAGCACCTCGGCGATGTCCCGCTTCACGGCGTCCAGGTCCAGGGCCTGGAAGGCCTCCGCGTAGTCGAACTCCGCGCCGAGCGGGTTCGCCACGACCGGGTCCTTGGCGAGGATCTTCAGGTTCAGCCGCTCCGGCCACCACTGACGGTTGCCGCCGCCCTGGGTGGGGTGCGGGGCGCGCCCGTGCGCGACCGGGCAGCCGCCGGCGCCCTCGGGCTTGGGATCGGTGACGATTGCGTCGTGGTTCTCAGACATGGAAGTCCTTCCGAACTGGGTGGATCACGGTGCTGAAATAAGCCTTTGGGCGGAACAGTCGGGGCACAGGCCCCAGTAGATGACCTCGGCCTCGTCGATCGAGAAGCCGCGGTCGTCGGAAGCCGTCAGACAGGGCGCGTGACCGACGGCACAGTCGACGTCGACGACGGTCCCGCACGACCGGCAGACCAGGTGATGGTGGTTGTCCCCGACCCGTCCCTCGAACCGTGCCGCGCTGCCGGGCGGCTCGAGGCGGCGCACGAGACCCGCCGCGGTGAGCGAGTGCAGGGCCTCGTACACGGCCTGGAGGGATATGTGGCCGAGACGGTCGCGCACACCCGTGGCGATCGCGTCGGCCGGGAGGTGGTCACCGGCCCGGACGGTCTCGAGCAGTGCGACGCGCGCGGCCGTCACCCGCAGGCCGGCACCGCGCAGCTCATCGGCGGTGTTCGGAAGCTGGGGGGCGGTCATGCGACCAACCTACCCCCACAAACACGAATGGTTCAAGAAATGGAACCGTTCCAAAATTGTGCGCGTCGGATCGGGTCTCCGGAAGCATCACCAGGCGCTCACAAGAGTCCCCGGTCAGGTGTGCGGGCGGTGTAACCCCTGATGAACGGCTCGGGAGACATCTGTGTAATGGGCGTTTCGTACGGTCGGTGGAGATCGAATCGGCTGAGCTCAGGGAGGCGTGCCCGTGGTGCGGACGGTCTGCTCGTACTGCGGTGTGGGCTGCGGCCTGGTCCTCGACATCGGCATGGGCCCGGACGGACGGCGTACGGTCCTGAAGGCGTCCGGGGACAAGGAGCACCCCGCCAACTTCGGCAAGCTCTGCACCAAGGGCGCCACCACCGCCGACCTGCTCGCCGCGCCCGGGCGGCTGACCACGGCCCTGGTACGGCCCGAGCGGGGTGCGGAGCCGGTGCCCCAAGCCGCCGGTGCGGCGATCACCGGGACGGCCCGGCGGCTGCGGGAGATCATCGACGAGCACGGCCCCGACGCGGTCTCGCTCTACGTCTCCGGCCAGCTGAGTCTGGAGGCCCAGTACCTGGCCAACAAGCTCGCCAAGGGGTTCATACGCACCAACCAGATCGAGTCGAACTCCCGGCTGTGCATGGCCAGCGCGGGCACCGGCTACAAGCTGTCGCTCGGGGCGGACGGGCCGCCCGGCTCGTACCAGGACTTCGAGAAGGCCGATCTGTTCTTCGTCATCGGCTCCAACATGGCCGACTGCCATCCCATCCTGTTCCTCAGGATGATGGAGCGGGTGAGGTCGGCGGGCGCCAAGGTGATCGTCGTCGATCCGCGGCGCACCGCCACGGCCGCGAAGGCGGACCTGTTCCTGCAGATCGAGCCGGGTGCCGACCTCGCACTGCTGAACGGCCTGCTGCACCTGCTGCACGCCGAGGGCCACGTCGACCCCGAGTTCATCGCCGCCCACACCGAGGGCTGGGAGGCGATGCCGGAGTTCCTCGCGGACTACTCGCCGGCCGCGGTGGCCGAGATGACGGGCCTGGCCGAGGAGGACATCCGGGAGGCCGCGCGACTGATCGGCTCGGCGGGTGAGTGGATGAGCCTGTGGACCATGGGACTCAACCAGTCCACCCACGGCACCTGGAACACCAACGCCCTGGTCAACCTCCATCTCGCCACGGGCGCCATCTGCCGCCCCGGCAGCGGCCCCTTCTCCCTCACCGGCCAGCCCAACGCCATGGGCGGCCGCGAGATGGGCTACATGGGCCCGGGTCTGCCCGGCCAGCGGTCGGTCCTCGTCGACGACGAGCGGGCCTTCATGGAGAACCTCTGGAAGCTGCCCCCGGACACCCTGCGCGCCGACGGTGTCGGCAAGGGCACGGTCGAGATGTTCCAGAAGATGGCCGACGGCGAGATCAAGGCCTGCTGGATCATCTGCACCAATCCGGTCGCCTCCGTCGCGGGCCGCCGCACGGTCATCGAGGGTCTGGAGGCCGCCGAGTTCGTCGTCACGCAGGACGTCTTCGCCGACACCGAGACCAACGCGTACGCCGACGTCGTGCTGCCCGGCGCGCTGTGGACGGAGGGCGAGGGCGTCTTCGTCAACAGCGAGCGCAACCTCACGCTGACCCCGGCGGTGGCCGACCCGCCCGGCGAGGCGATGCCGGACTGGCGGATCATCGTGGCCGTCGCGTGCGAGATGGGCTACGAGAAGGGGTTCTCCTACGACAGCGCGGAGGACGTCTTCGAGGAGATCAAGCAGGCCTGGAACCCGAAGACGGGCTGGGACCTGCGCGGGGTCTCGTACGAGCGGCTGCGAAAGACGCCGGTGCAGTGGCCCGCGGCGAGTGCTGACGGGCCGGACCGCAACCCGATCCGGTACGTGGGGGAGGACGGTTCGCTGAGGTTCCCCACCGCGAGCGGGCGGGGCGTCTTCCACGCCCGGCCGCACATCCCGCCGGCCGAGATGCCGGACGACGACTATCCGTTCGTCCTCAACACGGGCCGGCTACAGCACCAGTGGCACACGCTCACCAAGACGGCGAAGGTGGCGAAGCTGAACAAGCTGAACCCCGGGCCCTTCGTGGAACTGCATCCTCAGGACGCGTCGGCCCTGGGTGTGCTCGACGGTGACTCCGTCGAGGTGGCCTCCCGGCGCGGACGGGCCGTGCTGCCGGCCGTCGTGACGGACCGGGTGCGGCCGGGGTGCTGCTTCGCGCCCTTCCACTGGAACGACCTGTTCGGGGAGTACCTGAGCGTCAACGCGGTGACGAGTGACGCGGTGGACCCGCTGTCGTTCCAGCCGGAGTTCAAGGTGTGCGCGGTGTCGCTGACGAAGGTGGCCGTGCCGGTGACCTTGCGGGCTCCGGCGGCCGCGGTGGCTCCGGCTCCGGAAGCCGCGCTGGAGGTCGCTGAGGCTGTTCCTCCCGCCTCCACGGCCGCGTCCGTCTTCGGCCTCGAACCCGCACCGCCGCCCGTCCTCACCGCGCAGGAACGTCAGTACCTGGTCGGCTTCCTTGCCGGGGTCCCCGCCGGGGTGCCCGGGGTGCCGGTCCTGCCGCCCGACGCGCCCTTCAGCCCCGAGCACGCCCTGTGGGTGAACGGCACGCTCGCCGGAATGTACTCACGGGCGGCGGCCACACAGCCCTCGGCCACACTGCTGCGCCGGGAGGTCGTCATCCTGTGGGCCTCGCAGACCGGCAACGCCGAGGAGTTCGCGGCGGCCACCGCCGAGCGGCTCACCACCTCCGGCCACAGCACCTCCATGGTCGGCATGGACCAGGCGGACCTCGGCGAACTGCCGCCCGGCGCCGACCTGTTGCTGATCACCAGCACCTTCGGCGACGGCGACGCCCCCGACAACGGCAGCGGCTTCTGGGAGACCCTGGCCGACCCCGGCACCCCCCGCCTGGAGGGGCGGCGGTACGCGGTGCTGGCCTTCGGCGACTCGTCGTACGACGACTTCTGCGGTCACGGCCGCCGTCTCGACCAGCGCCTCGACGAACTGGGCGCGCTGCGGCTGGCCCCGCGCACGGACTGCGAACCGGACTTCGAGGACGCGGCGCACGGCTGGGTGGACCAGGTCCTGACGGCGCTGTCCGACACGCCGGGGTCCGGACCGGGCACGCGCGCGGGCGCGGGCACGGGCACGGGGGATCAGGCCCTCGGAGTCGTCCAGTTGGCGCCCACCGCGATCCAGCCGGCTCCCGCCATGACTCCCTCGGCAGCCCCGCCCTTCCCCACCGCCCCGTCCCGTCCCAGGAAACCCGCCCCCGTCCTCGCCCGCCTCACCGGCAACCGCCTCCTGAGCCTGCCCGGCGCCGGCAAGGAGGTCCGCAGGTTCACCTTCGACACCCGGGACAGCGAGAGCCCGCTCCTCTACGACGCCGGGGACGCCCTCGGTATCCGGCCGCTCAACTCGGCGGACCTGGTCGAGGAGTGGCTGGCGGTCACCGGCCTGGACGCCGGGGCCGCGGTGGACGTGAACGGTGTGGGAGAGGTCCCGCTCGGCGAGGCGTTCCTGCGGCACCTCGACATCACCAGGATCACCCCCGGCCTGCTCCGGTTCGTCGCCGAACGCACCCGGGACCCACGGGAGTTGAAGAAGCTCCTGCGTCCGGACAACAAGGACGAGCTCGCCAAGTGGGGCTGGGGCCGCCAAGCCGTGGACGTGATCACGGAGTACGGCGTGACGGCCGGTCCGCAGGAGTGGACGCGGACCCTCGGACGCCTCCAGCCGCGTCTGTACTCCATATCGTCCAGCCCGCTGACCGACCCGCACCTCGTCTCGCTGACCGTCTCCGTCGTGCGCTACGAGAACCTGCACGGCAGGCTCCGCCAAGGGGTCTGCTCGCCCTTCCTCGCCGATGCCGCCGCGGACACTCCGGTGCCCGTGCACGTCCAGCGTTCCCCGCACTTCCGCCCGCCGGCCGACTCCGGCACGCCCATGGTCATGGTCGGCCCCGGCACCGGCATCGCCCCCTTCGTCGGCTTCCTGGAGCAGCGCCGCGCCCTCGGCCACCGGGGCCCCAACTGGCTCTTCTTCGGCGAACAGCACCAGGCGACCGACTTCTACTACGAGGACGAGCTGACCGGCTTCCTCGCGGACGGCACCCTTGCCCGCCTGGACACCGCCTTCTCCCGTGACCAGCGCGCGAAGGTCTACGTCCAGGACCGGATGCGCGAACACGGCCCGCTGCTGTGGTCCTGGCTCCAGGACGGCGCCCACTTCTATGTGTGCGGCGACGCCTCCCGCATGGCGAAGGACGTCGACCGGGCGCTCAGGGACATCGCAGTCCTCCACGGCGGCTTGGACCAAGCGGGCGCGGCGGCCTATGTGAAGCAACTCGCGACGGACAAGCGCTATGTGCGTGACATCTACTGACCGGACCCGTGGGCAAGGCCCCGGCCACACATGGGAGTATCGGTCGCCATGAAAGCGTCCCCAGCGGTCCGGAGCCTGCGCGCGGCGGTGTTCGCCGAGCTGTGCGTGCTGCTGGCCACCGGGGGCCACGCACTGGCGACCGGGATGGCGCCGCCGGTGTGGGCGCAGGCGGCCGGGTTCGTGCCGATGTTCGTGACCGGCTGGCTGCTCGGCGGCCGGGAGCGGTCGCTCGGGGCCATCGGCGGGGCGACCCTCACTTCCCAGGGCGGACTGCATCTCGCCTTCGGCGCGGCACGCCCCCGCTCCATGGGAACGCCGTACGGCACAGCGATGCACCACATGTCGGCGACACACACGATGACCATGCACGGCATGCGCATGGCGCATATGGCGGCACCGCACTCTCACGCCCTGACCCCGCACGCCACCGCCGCCCACGTCTCGGCCGCTCTCCTGCTCACCTGGTGGCTCCGACGCGGTGAGGCCGCCTTGTGGTCCCTGCTGCGCCGGGCGGTCACACTCGTACCGGGCCTCGCGGCCTGGTGGCGGGGGTACGGCGAACCGGTCGCCCCGCACCCCGTCCGCCCGCCCGCCGACGGGCAGCGCGCACCTCGTCCCCTCCTGCTCCGCCACACGGTCCACCGGCGCGGACCGCCCACCACGATCCCGTACGCGATCTGACCCTTCATCCCTTTTCTGTCAGTACGGAGATCCCTCACTCATGTCCTCAGCACGCACCTGCCTGCGCCGCATCGGCCTCGGTGGCGCACTCGCCGCCGCCGCGGTACTGACCGCCGCGGGCGCCGCCTCCGCGCACGTCACCGTCCACCCCGACAGCTACGCCAAGGGCGCCACCGACGGTGCCCTGACCTTCCGGGTCCCCGACGAGAGCGACACCGCGAGCACCACCAAGGTCCAGCTGTTCCTGCCCACCGACCACCCGTTGCTCGGCGTGCTCGTCTCCCCGCACGACGGGTGGACCGCGAAGGTCACGGACACCAAGCTCAAGACACCGGTGAAGACGGACGACGGCACGATCACCGACGCGGTCTCCGAGATCACCTGGACCGGCGGGAAGATCGGCCCAGGCCAGTACGAGGACTTCGACGTCGCCTTCGGTCAACTCCCCGACGACACCGCGCAGCTGAGCTTCAAGACCCTCCAGACCTACTCCGACGGCAAGGTCGTCCGCTGGATCGAGGAGGCCGCCCAGGGCGACGAGGAGCCGGAGAACCCGGCGCCGGTCCTCAAGCTGACGGCGGCCGGGACCACGTCGGACACCGCGTCGAAGACCTCCGCGGCAGCGCCTGAGGCGTCGAAGGCCTCCGCGAGCGACTCCACCGCCCGCGGTCTCGGCGTCGCCGGGCTGGTCGTGGGTGTGCTGGGGCTCGCGGCCGGGGCCTTCGCCGTCGTACGGAGCCGCCGTACGCAGTGAGCGGGAACCTGTGGATTTCCGTACCCACAGGTGGTGTTCGGTGCCCGGATGGAAGGATGAGGCGCCATGACGGCAGGGTGGTGTTCGCGCACGGTACGAGCCGCGGTGTTCGCGGCCGTCTGTGTGCTGCTCGCCGCCCTGGGCCACGTCCTCATGTCCGGCACCCATGTGCCCGGGTGGACACTGGCCGCGGGCCTGGTCGTGACCGGGTGCGCGGGCTGGTGTCTGACCGGCCGTGAACGCGGGCTGCCGCTGATCGTGGCCGTCGTGGTCGGTGCCCAGACGGCCCTCCACGCGGCGTTCTCCCTCGCGCAGCCCGCACCGGCGGCGCCGGACGTCGGCGCGATGCACATGGAGTCCATGCACACGAGTGGCATGGACTCCATGGATATGTCCCCCATGGGGACGTCGGCGGGCGTCGGTGCTCTCTCGTTCTGGATGCCGTTCGGGATGTACGCCGCCCACCTGCTCGCCGCTCTCCTGACCGGTCTCTGGCTGGCGCACGGCGAGAGGGCCGCGTTCCGCATCCTGCGGGCCGTCGCGGGACGGCTCGCGGCCCCGCTGCGGCTGCTGCTCGCCCTGCCCGCCACCCCGCACCGCCCGCGTCTGCGGGTGCGCCGGCCCCGCTCGGAGCGGGAGCCCCGGCTTCTCCTTCTCGTCCACGCGATCACCCACCGGGGCCCGCCCCTGGGGACCGCTGTCGCCTGACGACAGACGGCACCCCGAGGAAGCCCCTGTGCGCCTCGGGCCCGGTCGTGCACCCACGTATGTGCTCCCGGCACATGTGGTCGCCGTACGGCCGCATCCCCTCACCGGACCGCCGCGCACCACCCCTGCGCAACACGCCATCACAGCGGTGGCCCGGATCACGGCTGACCCGAGAAGGACACCTGGTGATCACTTCCGCCGCGCCCACCCCGGCCGACCCCCGCTCCCAGCGGGAGTCCGCCGATGCCTCCGCCACCGCCTGGGCGCTCGCCGCCCGTGCCGGTGACGCCGACGCCGTCGACCACTTCGTCCGCGCCCTGCACCACGACGTGCTGCGCTATGTCTCCTACCTGTGCGCCGACCCCCAGGCCGTGGACGACCTCGCCCAGGACACGTTCCTGCGAGCGCTCGGCAGTCTGCACCGGTTCGAGGGGCGGTCCTCGGCACGGGCCTGGCTGCTGTCCATCGCCCGCCGTGCGGTGATCGACGGTTTCCGGCATGCCGCGGCGCGGCCCCGCCGGTATGACGGTCCGGACTGGCAGGCCGCGGCCGAGCGCGCTCAGCCGCGGAGCGTGCCCGGCTTCGACGACGGGATAGTGCTGCTCGACCTGTTGGCCACGTTGCCCGGCGAGCGGCGTGAGGCGTTCGTTCTGACGCAGATGCTGGGGCTGTCGTACGAGGAGGCGGCTCTGATGAGCGGGTGTCCGGTGGGGACTGTGCGGTCTCGCGTGGCGCGGGCCAGGGCGGTGCTGGTGGAGTTGGTGGGCTGAGGGCGCCCAAGGGGGGTGGCTCGGTCGTTGTCTGGCGGCTGCGGCAGCGTTGTGGCTGGTCGCGCAGTTCCCCGCGCCCCTGGGGAAGATCCAGTCACCGCCTGTTCTGGAGGTACCGGGCTGCCGTGGCCGCTGCGGCCAGACCTGCGAGCCCTGCCCCGGCCAAGGCCAGTGCCCTGGCCCTGCGGGTCGGGGTGGTCGGTCGGGCGCCCGGCGCCACGCCGTACGCGCTGCCCGGCGCCCCCGGCAGGGCGGACGCCAGCAGTTCCGCCAGGTGCACCGCCTCGTGGCCGCCGCTGTCGAGTTCGTGGATCTGGGTGCGGCAGCTGAAACCGTCGGCCAGGACCACCGTCTCGGGGGGCTCGTCGCGCAGGCGCGGCAGCAGTACCCGCTCAGCGCATGCCTCGCTGACCTCCAAGTGGCCCGGTTCGAAGCCGAAGTTGCCGGCGAGGCCGCAGCAGCCGGAGTCCAGTTGTTCGGCGTCGACGCCGGCGCGGTGCAGCAGTTTCCGGTCGGCCTGCCAGTCCACGACCGCGTGCTGGTGGCAGTGCACCTGGGCGAGGGCCTTGGCGGAGCGTTCCGGGACGTGCGGGGGCTCGTAGCCGGGGGAGTGCTCGGTGAGCAGTTCGGCGAGCGTGACCGTCTGGTCGCGCAGCCGCCGTACGTCACGGTCGCCGGGGAACAGCTCGGGCGCGTCCGACCGGAAGACGGCCGTGCAGCTGGGCTCCAGTCCGACCACCAGACCGCCCGCCCGGACGTGCTCGGCGAGACTGCGCACGGTCCGGCCCAACACGCGCTCCGCGGTGGCGAGTTGTCCCGTCGAGATCCAGGTCAGCCCGCAGCACAGCGGCTCCTCGGGCAGCACGACCCGCCAGCCCGCGTGCTCCATGAGAGTCACGGCCGCCTGGCCGATGTGCGGGTGGAAGTGGTTGGTGAAGGTGTCCGGCCAGAGCAGGACGCTGCCGCGCGCCCCGTCGCCGTACGACTCGTGCCGGGCGAACCACTGCTGCAGCGTCTCGCCGGCGAACAGCGGGACTTCGCGGTTCTCCACGCCCGCGATCGCCACGGCGGCCCTGGACAGGGGCGGGGTGTGGGTCACCGCGTTGACGACGGGCCCGAGCCGGGTGCGTCCGACCACCTGCGCCACGGCGGGCAGCCAGCCCATGGAGAGATGGGCGCGGGGCCTGCGCCACCAGCGGCCCTCGTAGTGGTGGGACAGGAACTCCGCCTTGTACGTGGCCATGTCGACGTCCGCCGGACAGTCCTTCTTGCAGCCCTTGCAGGCCAGACACAGGTCGAGGGCGTCCCGCACCGCCTCGGACCGCCAGCCGTCCCGCAGTGTGCTGTCGCCGTGTCCGTCGAGCATCTCGAACAGCAGCCTCGCCCGCCCGCGCGTGGAGTGCTCCTCCTCGTGTGTGACCTGGTAGGACGGGCACATCACCGCACCGCCCTCGGTGGTGTGCTGTCGGCATTTCCCCACGCCCACACAGCGGTTGGCGGCCTCGGCGAAGGATCCGCCGTCGTGCGGGAAGCGGAAGTGCAGGTCGCGGGGGTCGTACGGCGCCCAGTCGCCGCCGAGGCGCAGGTTCTCGTCCAGCCGGTACGGCGCCACGACCTTCCCGGGGTTCATCCGGTCGAGCGGGTCGAAGACGGCCTTCAACTGCTCGAACGCGGTGACGAGCCGGTCCCCGAACATCCGCGGCAGCAGTTCGCCCCGGCTCTGCCCGTCGCCGTGCTCGCCCGAGAAGGAGCCGCCGAACTCGACGACCAGGTCGGCCGCCCGCTCCATGAACCGCCGGTAGGCGGCCACCCCGTCGGCGGAGTACAGGTCGAAGGGGATCCGGGTGTGCACACAACCGTGCCCGAAGTGGCCGTAGAGACTGGGCCCGGTCTCACTGAGGTAGCCGAACTCGTCGTACAGGCCCCGCAGTCGGCGCAGATAGTCGCCCAGCCGCTCGGGCGGAACCGCCGAGTCCTCCCAGCCCTCGAAGGTGTCGGGGCGGCCCGGGACATGGGCGGTGGCGCCGAGTCCGGCCTCGCGGACCTGCCACAACTCCTGCTCGTGGGACGGGTCGTCGAGGAAGGCGACCGCGGGATCGTGCTCGGACTCGTGCAGGCCGTCCAGCATGCGGTGGGCGTGTTCGTCGGCGTCCTGGAGGGTCTCCCCGCCGAACTGCACCATCAAGAAGGCGTTCCCGTCGGGGAGTTCGGCGCGGGCCTTCGGGTTGAGGTGCTTGATCCGCTCGTCCCGGAGCAGTCGCGAGTCGATGCCCTCCAGCGCGATCGGCTCGTACGGCAGGATCGCCGGTACGGCGTCGGCGGCCGTCTCGATGTCGGGGAACCCGAGGACGACCAGGGTGCGTTCCTTGACCACCGGCACCAGTTCCAGCTCCGCGCGCAACACCGTGACCAGGGTCGACTCGCTGCCGACCAGCAGTCCGGCGACGTCGAAGCCGTGCTCCGGGAGCAGCGAGTCGAGGTTGTAGCCGGAGACCCGGCGCGGGATGTCCGGGAAGCGGGCGCGGATCTCGTCGGCGTAGGTGTCACGCAGGGCGCGCAACTGCCGGTACAGGGAGGCCCGTAGATCTCCGTGCCGCTCGATCTCGGCGTACTCCTCGTCGCTGGTCTCCCCGCACCAGAACCGGGTGCCGTCGTACAGCTGCACTTCCATGCGGGCGATGTTGTCGACGACCTTGCCGTAGGCCTGCGCGGTGGCCCCGCAGGAGTTGTTGCCGATCATTCCGCCGATGGTGCAGTTGGCGTGGGTGGCGGGCTCGGGGCCGAACCGCAGCCCGGTCGGGGCGAGCCGGCGGTTGAGCTCGTCGAGGACGATGCCGGGCTGGACGACACAGGTGCGGGCGTCGGGGTCCACGGACTCCAGACGGTCACAGTACTTCGACCAGTCGATCACCACGGCGGTGTTGGTGCACTGCCCGGCGAGGCTGGTCCCGCCGCCCCGGGAGAGCACCGGGGCGTCGTGCTCGCGGGCCACGGCCACCGCCTCCGCGGCCGCCTCGGGTGTGCGGGGCACGACCACGCCGATCGGGGTCTGACGGAAGTTCGAGGCGTCCGTCGAGTAGGCGGCCCGGCTCCCCGCGTCGAAGCGGACCTCGCCGTCGACCCGCTCGCGCAGTGCGCGCTCCAGGGCCGCCGTGTTGGGCGGGGGTGCGTCGGGCCGTCGTACGACAGGAGCGGGCAGGTCGGAGGTCGACATGAACTCCTCCTTCGGTGTCTGCGCGGGCACCGGCCGGGTACCCGCAACCGCACCGACGACTACTCCGGCCTTGCCTCCAGAGCGAGATCGGGCAGCAACGCGCGCAGCGCCTCGCGCTGGTCGGCGCCCACGAACCGGGTCAGGGCCTCCTTGACCGTCGTGGCGAGGGCGCCGGAGGACTCCGCCAGCAGGCGCCGGCCCTTCTCGGTGAGGGCCACCTCGACGCCCCGCTTGTCGCCGCACACCGACTTGCGGGTGACCAGACCGGCGTGCTGGAGACAGGCGATCTGGTAGGTGAGCCGGGTCTTGGGGCGGCCGAGGAGCTCCGCGATCTTCGTCATGCGCACCCCTTCGGCGGGGCGCGCACCCAGCAGACACAGCACCAGGAACTCGTCGTGCGAGACGTCCAGACCGTCCTTGACGGCGGAGCGCAGCTCCTGTTCCACGGCTCCCGTCGCGGCCAGCAGCAGCATCCAGGCATGCAGCTCGGGCGGCAGGAGCCCTTCGGACACGGACGGACATTCGGACGGGTCGGCCATGGATTCAAGTGTAGCCATTGTCCAAATTTGAAGTATCGGCTAGCGTGATGTCATCCAAATTTGGACCACCTGAGTGAGGAATCATGACCGTCGCCGTCGAAACCGGAACCTGGCAGCTCGACCGGACCGCCACCACCGTCGCCCTCAAGCACAAGACGATGTGGGGCCTGGTCACCGTGAAGGGCGCCTTCGCCACCGTGGACGGTCAGGGCGAGGTGCGGGCCGACGGGTCCGCCGTCGGCACCGTGACCCTCGACGCCGCCTCCCTCGACACCAAGAACGCCAAGCGCGACGAGCACCTGCGCGGGGCCGACTTCTTCGACGTCGCGAACCACCCCGAGATCACTTTCGCGGTGCGCAGCGCCGAGCTGCGCGACGGCGACCAGGTGCATGTGATCGGCCAGCTGACCGCGCGCGGCATCAGCCGCCCCCAGTCCTTCACCGCCCAGCTCGGCGACGCGAGCGCCGACGCGGTCACGCTGACCACCGAGTTCTCGGTGGACCGCGACCACTTCGGCCTGGGCTGGAACCAGATGGGCATGATCCGCGGCCTGACCACGGTCACCGCCACGCTCCGCTTCACACGGTCGGCAGCCTGACGTCAGCGCTCGACAGCGTCTGCGGCGAGGACGTGAACACCCGGAGCCGGATCCGCTGACCCGGCTTCGGCAGGGCGTACGTCCCCCCGGGCGGCCGCAGCTCGTACGTCGCCGTCGCGTGGGCGGGCAGCGTGGCCGGCCCCCGCACGACCGAGAAGTACGGGTACATGCCCTGACCCCGGGTCAGCGTGAAGTGCGGCGTGAGCGCGTCGTCGTCCGTGTTGGTGACCCGCAGCGTCAGCCGGGAGAGCGTGCGGACGTCGTGGCGCACGGAGGTGACCTCCATGCGCAGGGGCGGTGAGCCGGTGGCCGCCAGCGCCGCGCTCGCCACGGCCGGGCCCAGCAGCAGGACGGCCGCGGCGATCCGCGCCGGACGCCGGTACGGGCCGGCGAGCCGGCTCGTGAACGGCTGCCAGGCCCCCGCGAACTCCGTCGCGGGCGCGGTGACCGCCGCCGCCAGCCACAGCGGGGTCATCATCAGGTAGTAGCCGTCCTGCGAACGCGTCGCCAGCCAGAAGGCCAGCCACGGCAGCACGGTCGCCGCCGGGCCCAGACGGCGCACGAACACCACGAACAACGCCAGCAGACCGGCGAACAGCAGCAGACTCGCGTACCCGTACCAGTCGAGCCGGTCGCTCCCGTTCGTGAGATACAGCGACACCCCCACCAGGCCCTGGCCGTGCAGCACCGCGCCCTGGACCAGCGGCAGCGCGATCCCCTTCAGCCATGCGACCGGCTGGCTCACGACGAAGTACGTGTTGATCAGCAGCCACGCGGTGGCGGCGACCCCGGCCAGCCGCAGCACCACCGGACCCGCCGCCCGCGCGCCCAGCTCCCCACGCCGCACGGCGTAGATCCCGGCGAGCAGGAACGGCGCGAGGAACCACGGCAACTGCTGCGCCGCGCACGCCGCGCCCAGACAGGCGGCCTGCGCCACCCCGGCCGGACCCAGCCGCCCGCCCCGCCCGATCCGGGGCCAGCGCACCACCACCGGCACCAGCAGGGCCAGCGCCAGGATCGCCGGGTAGCCGAGACGGCCGTACATGGAGATCATCGAGAACCCCAGGCACGCCATGGTCGCCGCCGACCGCCACGGCGCGGGCAGCAGCCACCACAGCACGACCGTGCCGACGAGCAGCGCGCCCGTGCTCATCGCTATGGCCGGCAGACCGCCGTGGCCGAGCCACAACAGGGGGGCGGTCAGCAACGGGGCGAGCGGGGGATAGCCGTACGTGTAGTCGTAGCCGCCCGTGACGGTCGGGGTGAGCGCGATGCCGTTGCCGCCGAAGAGCCAGGGCCAGGGGTGGCCGTAGACCCCGTGCCCGGCGACCAGTTCGCGCGCCGCCTGGGCGGTGAGTACGGACTCGTCGGAGCCGCGGTGGAACAGGACGAACGTGCACAGGGCGAGCGTCAGCCCGGTCACCAGCACGCACAGGTCCACCCGCGCCAGGGCCCGCCGGCCGCGCACCACCAGCGCGAGAACACCGCAGCCGAGGATCGAGGCGTAGCAGACCGAGATGACCGCGGCCACGGCCGGACGGTGGGTGGCCGCCTGCGTCCACACCTCACGGGTGCCGATGAAGAGGCTGACGTCCGCGAGCAGCGTCAGGACGCGATGCCACTGCACGGGGGGCTGCGGGGCGGTGGACACCGCCGGCTCGGTGGGCCGGCCGGGTGCCGACAGCTGAGTATCTGCCAGGAGCACGACATCGGACGCTAATCGGACCTGGTGAGCGAGGTGTCGACGGAGGCCAAGAGTCCGGTGTGAGGGGAGTAAGACCCCATTTCGGCACGGCCGACGCGCCGGGATGTGTGAGCCGACGCGGTCGCGCACCGTGTCGCTGTTGGGCCGAACGGGTGACTTGGCGTAAGAATTGGCTGGTGCAGGCATCGAAGGCAAGTCGGAGCGGGGGCAACCGGTGAACAGGTACGACGTCACCGATGAACAGTGGGAGGGGCTCGCCCAGGTCGTTCCGTTGCGCGGGCGGGACGCATGGCCGTCCGCGATCGACCACCGGTCCATGCCGGAGGCGGAGACCGAGGCCCGGCGCCGCTTCGTCGTCCTGCGGATCAACGTCTTCGCGGACGCCCGCGAGGTCGCCGAGACCCTGATGGCGGGCATACCCGTCCTGCTCGACCTCACCAGCGCGGAGACGGAGGTCGCCAAGCGGGTCCTCGACTTCAGCACCGGAGTCGTCTTCGGCCTGGCGAGCGGAATGCACCGCGTGGACCGCAACGTGTTCCTGCTGACACCGGCCGGGACCGAGGTCACCGGCTTGATGGAGGGCGCGGGCATGCCGGGATCGTGAGCCTCGGGGCGGTTCGCTCTTTCGTAGGAAGGGCACTGCGGAGGAACGGTACGCCCGGTGGCGGAGTCCTACGGTCCGGATATGCGTGTCTCCCCCACCTCCCCTGTCGTGCCCGCTCAGTCGGCTCCTCCGCGCCCCGAGGGCTCGGGGGGCAGTGAGCGCCGCCCCGACCGGCCGTGTCTCACCGAACTGCGGCTGTCCGCGTACGCCGTCCACCGGCGGGCCGGATTACCGCTCGCGCCGCTGACGCTGATCGCCGGGCCCAGCGGGAGCGGCAAGACGAGCGCCCTCAGGGCGTACGAGGCACTCGCCCGGCTCGGCGGCGGCGCGAGCCTCGACGAGGTGTTCCCCAACCCCCTCGCGTACGTCCCCGACCGGGCCCGCCCCGACGCACAGCGCCGCCGCGGCTTCCGGATCGGCTGCACGGCCGACGGACCCGAGGGACCGGTCCGGCTCGATGTCGCGGTCCAGGCCGAGCCCGAACTGCGCATCGTGGGGGAGCGGTTGACGTCCGGCGGGCTCGTCCTGCTGCAGACCGCCCTGCGCGACCCCTCCCGCCGGGCCGTGCAGGCCGCCTGGCACACGGCCGGGACCGCGCCGGTCACCCGCGCCCCGCTCCCGGACGACCGGCTCGGCACCGCCCTGCTGCCGCTGCGCGTGGCCGGCAAGACGGACGGACAGCGCCGCGTCCTCGCCGCCGCCGAGCAGATGGTCGTCGCCCTGCGCTCCGTCTTCGGCTGCGACCCACGGCCCGGCCGCATGCGTCTGCCCGTCCCGACCGGTACCGGACGGCTCCTCGGCGGCTGCGACAACCTCGCCGACGTCCTGTGGCGCACCCGCACGGAATGCGGCCGGCGTCACGCGCAGCTCGTCGCCGCGGTGCGCGCCGGCTGCGCGGGCCCCGTCACCGACGTCCTCGCCGAACCCCTTCCCACCGGGACGGTCCGGGCGCTGCTCGACCGCGGGGACGGCAGCCGAACGGCCCTCGGGCGGCTGGGCGACGGCGAGTTGAGGTACCTCGCGCTCGCGCTGGTGCTGCTCACCGGACCCGGGGTGCTGGAGGTCGACCCGGTCGGTGAGGTGCCCGCGGCGATGCAGACGCTCACCGTGCTCGCCGACAACCTCGACCGGAGCCTGGACCCACGCCAGCGGGCCGAACTGCTGCGGCTGGCCGTGCGGATGTGCGAGCGCGGACACATCCGGCTCGTCGGCGCGGTGAGCGACGCCTCCTGGGCCGCCGGGGTGGACGGGGTCACGGTGGTACACCTGGAGCCGTGACAGAACCTCTCGACGTGGCGAAACTGCAGCGCCGGCTGGCCGAGTTCGCGGCCGCCCGCGACTGGCAGCCGTACCACACCCCCAAGAACCTCGTCGCCGCGCTCAGTGTGGAGGCCTCCGAACTGGTCGAGATCTTCCAGTGGTTGACTCCCGAGGAGTCGGCGCGGGTCATGGACGACCCCGACACCGCGCACCGCGTCACGGACGAGATCGCCGACGTGCTCGCGTATCTGCTCCAGTTGTGCGAGGTGCTCGGCGTCGATCCGCTGACCGCGCTGGACGCGAAGATCGACCGGAACGAGCGGAGGTTTCCGGCACCGTAAGGAAGGGTTCAGTCCTCTTTCACTCTCCGTGATGAAAAGTCGGTCCGAAACCGATTTGTTGTCCACAGATTTCCGTCTACCTCTGGTTTTTCGTTCCGAGCGAGCTCACTCTGGGTAGTGGACAAGCAGGTTCGGGCGGACGTGCCCGGGGGTGTGCCGGGACAGACGGGGGCAGCCGATGGACGCGGTGCGGCTCATCGTGACGAGCAGGCGTGCCCTGGCCGGGGGCGGCGAGGCGCCTCGGGTCATGGCGGAGGTGTGGCAGGCGCAGGCCCTGGCCCAGGCGATAGGGAGCCGCCTCGCGGTCGCCGGGCCTCCCGAACTCCGGGGTGAGGCCTTGGGGTTGACCGAGCTGGCGGGCCGCGGTTGCGGTGTCCTCGACCGCCCCGACATCACCATGGCGGAGTTGCGGGCCGCGCAGCTCACCGAGCTCGGCGACGCCCGCCAGGCCCTCCTCTGCCTCGGCGGTCTCCTCGGCGAGGTGGGCATAGCCCTGGTCGGCCTGGCGTCCGCGGCGGACGACGAGACGACGTACTGGCAGTGCATGGAGGCGATCGACGCGGCGGACGAGTCGCGGGACCGGGTGCTGCAGATGCTGCGAAGACTGGCGGACCGGGGGGAGGAGTTGCCGGAGGCGGGGTGAGGGGGTCGTGGCTCGGCCGCGGGCCGGTGGGGGCTGGTCGCGCAGTTCCCCGCGCCCCTAGGTGGGTACAGCTGGGCCTGCTTCGACTGCACCCACTCAGGGGCGCGGGGAACTGCGCGACCAGCCACGACGCGCCCGCTCCTCACCACCCCCTTCGGCTGCCCAGCCCCCGCAGTCAGCGGCACCCCAAGAACCCACGCCGGTAACTGATCACGCACCGGCGGCGACAAGCCGCTCCGCCTGAGCCAATGATCACCAAAGAGCTCGGTCACCGGCGCGGCCCACGGGGACCGATGGGACCAGGTCGCACTCCTGCGTGCAGGATGGAGTCATGGATCTCCGCATCTTCACCGAGCCCCAGCAGGGCGCAAGCTACGACACCCTCCTCACCGTCGCCAAGGCCACCGAGGACCTCGGCTTCGACGCGTTCTTCCGTTCCGACCACTACCTGAAGATGGGCGACGTCGACGGCCTCCCCGGCCCCACCGACGCCTGGATCACCCTCGCCGGCCTCGCCCGCGAGACCAAGCGCATCCGACTCGGCACCCTGATGACCGCGGCCACCTTCCGGCTCCCCGGCGTCCTCGCCATCCAGGTCGCCCAGGTCGACCAGATGTCCGGCGGCCGCGTCGAACTGGGCCTGGGCGCCGGCTGGTTCGAGGAGGAGCACGCGGCGTACGGCATCCCGTTCCCGAAGGAGAAGTTCCCCCGCCTGGAGGAACAGCTGGAGATCGTCACCGGCCTGTGGGCCACCCGGCCCGGCCAGACCTTCGACTTCCACGGCGAGCACTACGACCTCACGAAGTCGCCCGCGCTGCCCAAGCCCGCCCAGGACAAGATCCCCGTGCTGATCGGCGGCCACGGCGCGACCCGCACCCCGCGCCTCGCCGCCCGCTACGCCGACGAGTTCAACATGCCGTTCGCCTCGCCCGAGGACAGCGAGACGCAGTTCGGCCGGGTCCGTGCCGCCGCCCAGGAGGCGGGCCGCGCGGCCGACGCCATCACCTTCTCCAACGCGCTCGTCGTCTGCGTCGGCAAGGACGATCAGGAGGTCGCCCGCCGTGCCGCCGCGATCGGCCGCGACGTCGAGGCGCTCAAGACCGACGGCCTGGCCGGCACCCCCGCCGAGGTCGTCGACAAGATCGGCCGCTATGCCGCCGTGGGCTCGCGCCGGATCTACCTCCAGATCCTCGACCTCGACGACCTGGACCACCTGGAGCTGATCTCCACGCAGGTCCAGTCGCAGCTCTCGTAACCCGGTTCCGCGCCTTTCGATTAATCGAAGGCGCAGGTCGGACGGATCGTGCGAAGCTGAGGACGTCGTCCTGCCGGCCCCCCGGGATCACCGTCCTCGGGGGCCTTCGCACGTACGGCGTTCCTGTCCCGTCCACCGGCCGGAGAGGCCACTCGCATGTTTCTGACGATCAGTACCACCGGCACTCCCGAGCGCCCCGCCACCGACCTCGGCTTCCTGCTGCACAAGCATCCCGAGAAGGCGCAGGCGTTCTCCACCTCCTACGGCAGGGCGCACGTCCTGTATCCCGAGGCGGACGATCAGCGCTGCACGGCGGCGCTGTTGCTGGAGGTCGACGCGGTGGCGCTGGTCAGGCGCGGCAAGGGCAAGGGGCGCGGCGGCGCCCCGGACGCGGCGCTCGCGCAGTACGTCAACGACCGCCCCTACGCGGCGTCCTCGCTGCTCGCGGTGGCGCTGAGCGCGGTCTTCTCCAGCGCGATGCGCGGGGTGTGCGGCGCCAAGCCAGAACTCCCGTCGCAGACACGGCCGTTGCGCATCGAGGTGCCCGCTGTGGCGGCCCGCGGCGGCCCGGAACTCGTACGCCACCTGTTCGAGCCGCTGGGCTGGACCGTGACGGCCGAACCGGTCGCGCTGGACACCGAGTTCCCCGAGTGGGGCGACTCGCGCTATGTCCGCCTCGAACTGGAGTCCACGCAGCTCACCGTCGCCGAGGCCCTGCGTCATCTGTACGTCCTGCTCCCCGTCCTCGACGACGCCAAGCACTACTGGGTGGCCTCCGACGAGGTCGACAAGCTGCTCAGGGCCGGTGAGGGCTGGCTGCCCGCGCACCCGGAGCAGAAGCTGATCACCAGCCGTTACCTGTCCCGCCGCTGGTCGCTGACGCGTGAGGCGATGGAACGCCTGGAACTGGTGCGGCTCGCCGAGGCCGACGACAGCGAGGTCGAGGACATCGACAACGCCGTCGAGGCGGAGACCGAGACCGAGGAGAAGCCGACCCCGCTCGCCGTCCAGCGCCGTGAGGCCGTCCTGGAGGCGCTGCACGCGGCCGGCGCCGCCCGGGTCCTCGACCTCGGCTGCGGCCAGGGCCAGTTGGTGCAGGCGCTGCTCAAGGACCCGAAGTTCACCGAGATCGTCGGCGTCGACGTGTCGGTGCGGGCGCTCACCATCGCCTCCCGGCGGCTGAAGCTGGACCGCATGGGGGAGCGGATGGCCTCCCGCGTCCAGCTCTTCCAGGGCTCGCTCGCATACACCGACAAGCGGCTCAAGGGGTACGACGCCGCCGTGCTCAGCGAGGTGATCGAGCACCTCGACCTGCCCCGGCTGCCCGCCCTGGAGTACGCGGTGTTCGGCGCGGCCCGCCCGCGGACCGTCCTCGTGACGACCCCGAACGTCGAGTACAACGTCCGCTGGGAGTCGCTCCCGGCCGGGCACGTCCGGCACGGCGATCACCGCTTCGAGTGGACGCGGCAGGAGTTCCGGGCCTGGGCCTCGTCGGTGGCCGAACGGCACGGCTACGACGTGGAGTTCAGGCCGGTGGGGCTGGACGACCCGGAGGTTGGGCCGCCCACGCAGATGGCCGTTTTTGCATTGAGCACAGCTGTGATCAGGACCGAGAAGGAGGCGAAGGCGGCATGACCGAGATCCAGCGCACGGGACGGACTCTTCCCGTCACCGACCTCTCCCTCGTCGTCCTCGTCGGCGCCTCGGGTTCCGGCAAGTCCACCTTCGCCCGCCGGCACTTCAAGCCGACAGAGGTGATCTCCTCGGACTTCTGCCGGGGCCTGGTCTCCGACGACGAGAACGACCAGGGCGCGACGAAGGACGCCTTCGACGTCCTGCACTACATCGCGGGCAAGCGCCTGGCCGCCGGCCGCCGCACGGTCGTCGACGCGACCAGCGTGCAGCAGGACAGCCGACGGCAGCTGATCGACCTGGCCAAGCAGTACGACGTGCTGCCCATCGCCATCGTCCTGGACGTGCCCGAGGAGGTGTGCGCCGAGCGCAACGCGGCCCGCACCGACCGGGCCGACATGCCGATCCGGGTCATCAAGCGCCACATCCGTGAACTGCGGCGATCGGTCCGCCACCTGGAGCGCGAGGGCTTCCGCAAGGTGCACGTCCTGCGCGGGGTGGCGGACATCGAGAACGCCACCGTCGTCACGGAGAAGCGCTTCAACGACCTGACCCACCTCACCGGCCCCTTCGACATCGTCGGCGACATCCACGGCTGCGCCCTGGAACTGGAGTCGCTGCTCGGCAAGTTGGGCTACATCGACGGCGTCCACCCCAACGGCCGTACCGCGGTCTTCGTCGGCGACCTCGTCGACCGCGGTCCGGACAGCCCCGGAGTGCTGCGCCGCGTGATGTCGATGGTCAAGTCGGGGAACGCGCTGTGCGTGCCGGGCAACCACGAGAACAAGTACGGCCGTTACCTCAAGGGCCGCAAGGTCCAGCACACCCACGGCCTCGCGGAGACCATCGAACAGATGGAGAGCGTCTCGGACGAATTCCGGTCCGAGGTGAGGGAGTTCATCGACGGACTCGTCAGCCACTACGTCCTCGACGGCGGCCGCCTGGTCGTCTGCCACGCCGGTCTGCCGGAGAAGTACCACGGCCGCACCTCCGGCCGGGTCCGCTCGCACGCCCTGTACGGCGACACCACCGGAGAGACCGACGAGTTCGGGCTGCCGGTGCGCTACCCGTGGGCGGAGGACTACCGCGGCCGGGCGGCCGTGGTCTACGGCCACACCCCGGTCCCGGAGGCGACCTGGCTCAACAACACGATCTGCCTGGACACCGGAGCGGTCTTCGGCGGCAAGCTCACGGCACTGCGCTGGCCGGAGCGGGAGCTCGTCGACGTACCGGCGGAGCGGGTCTGGTACGAGCCGACGAAGCCGCTGAAGTCGGAGGCGCCCGGCGGGCAGGACGGCCGGCCGCTGGACCTCGCCGACGTGCAGGGCCGCCGGGCGGTCGAGACCCGGCACGCGGGCCGGGTCGCCGTCCGGGAGGAGAACGCGGCCGCGGCCCTGGAGGTGATGAGCCGCTTCGCGGTGGACCCGCGGCTGCTGCCGTACCTCCCGCCGACCATGGCACCGACGGCGACCTCGCGGGCCGAAGGCTTCCTGGAGCACCCGGAGGAGGCGTTCGCGCAGTACGCCGCGGACGGTGTCGAGCGGGTCGTGTGCGAGGAGAAGCACATGGGCTCGCGGGCCGTGGTCCTGGTCTGCCGGGACGCGGAGACGGCCCGTAAGCGCTTCGGCGTGGACGGCCCGACGGGCTCGCTGTACACGCGGACCGGCCGCCCCTTCTTCGACGACGAGTCGGTGACGGAGACGATCCTGGACCGCCTTCGCGAGGCGATCGGCGAGGCGGACCTGTGGTCCGAACTGGACACCGACTGGCTCCTGTTGGACGCCGAGCTGATGCCGTGGTCGCTGAAGGCCTCGGGCCTGCTGCGGTCGCAGTACGCGGCCGTCGGCGCCGCGTCCGGCGCGGTCTTCCCGGGCGCGCTGGCCGCGCTCCGGGGTGCGGCCGACCGGGGCGTGGACGTGACGGACCTGCTGGCCCGGCAGCGCGAACGGGCCGACGCGGCAGGCGCGTTCACCGACGCGTACCGGCGCTACTGCTGGACCACCGACGGCCTGGACGGCGTCCGCCTGGCGCCGTTCCAGATCCTCGCGGTCCAGGGCCGCAGCCTCGCCGCGCTCCCGCACGACGAGCAGCTGGCCCTGCTGGACCGCCTGGTGGAGCACGAGGGCACCGGCCTGCTCCAGACCACCCGGCGGCTGTACGTCGACACCGGCGACCCGGAGTCGGTGCGGGCGGGCGTCGACTGGTGGCTGGAGATGACCGGCCGCGGCGGCGAAGGCATGGTCGTCAAGCCGCTCGGCGCCGTGGTCCGCAGCCCGGAGGGCCGCATGGTCCAGCCCGGCATCAAGTGCCGCGGCCGGGAGTACCTGCGGATCATCTACGGTCCCGAGTACATCCGCCCGGAGAACCTCGACCGGCTGCGCAAGAGGTTCCTGAACCACAAGCGCTCCCTCGCGATCCGCGAGTACGCCCTCGGCCTGGAGGCCCTGGACCGGCTGGCGGAGGGCGAGCCGCTGTGGCGGGTCCACGAGGCGGTGTTCGGGGTGCTGGCGCTGGAGTCGGAGCCGGTCGACCCACGGCTGTGAGCCAACGGTCCGGGCGTGAGGGGTGATCTGCCGGTCACCCCTCACCCCACCAACCGCAACCGCTCCCCGCACACCCCCACTTCCACGGTCTGCCCCCACGTCAGCTCCACCGCGTCCCCCTCCATCCCGTCTCCGAAGGCGATCAGGCGTTCGGACTCGACGGTCAGACGGAGGCGGGCGCGGGCGGGGAGTTCGCCGGCGACCAGGGACGTGCCGGTGGCGGGGGACGGCCATGCCTCCCGCACGAACCACAGCAGGCGGTCCTCCGTCGGGTCCGGCAGCCGCAGCCGGCCGCCCCGCTCCTGCCAGAGGGAGCGGAGCCAGCCGGTGGCGCCGGTGCCCGTCCCCACCAGCACCCCGGAGGAGGCCTGGGCCTCGACGACACCCCCGTCGCCCTCCAGGCCCAGGCGGTATCTGGCTGTCTGGTGTCCGGCGGCGCCCAGGTAGATCTCGTTCAGGGCGACCAACCGTTGGGTGTCGTCGGCGACGGCCTCGACCATGGTGAGTTCGTCCACGGTGGTGTCGAGGGCCGCCGGGAGGAGGGCCGCGGCCTGTGCGGGACGGTGACGTACCAGGACGCCGGGGTTGCGGCCGGGGTCGGTGTCGATGCCCACCACCCGTTGTCCGGCGAGGTATTTGGCCACGTTGGCCACCAGTCCGTCCTGCCCGACCACGATCACGACGTCCTCGGGTGCGAACAGGAAGCGGTCCAGGTCGGCGCGCTCCACCCGCGCCTGACGCCAGGTCAGGGGAATCGCTGAGGTCACCTCGGCGAGCGCCCGCCGGGAGCGCTCATGGCGTTCGGCGACCTCCGCGATGTCCCGGCCGCGGGAGGAGAGGAAGAAGGCGGCCTGGCCGTGGGTGCCGTGGTGGGCCACCAACTCCTCGTACTCCGTGGTGCGGTGCACCAGGACCGCTCGCGGTGCGAGGCTCACTCCGGCTCCCGTGCGCCCAGCTTCGCGAGCAGCCCAGTCAGCACGTCCGGGGAGATGGTCAGGCTGTCGATGTTCGGCAGGTTCTCAGCGAGCCGGGTCCCGGTGAGGGCGTGCAGCGTGGCGACGTCGACGTCCGCGTGCACCCGCAACCAGGCGGCCTGCGCCTGCGCCTTCGCGTCGCCCACCGTGCGCGCCCCCTCGGCCTCCGCGCGAGCCAGCCGTACCGACCGTGTCGCCTCCGCCTCGGCCCGTACCGCGTCCGCCGCCGCGTGCTCCTCCGCCTCCCGGCGGGCGTTCGTGCCGCGCTGCTCCACCAACTGCTCCTCGCGGCGGGCGAGTTCGATCTGGCTGGCCAGTTCGTTCTCGGCGATGGCCCGCTCCCGCTCCACGGCGACGGCCCGCCGTTCGTAGGTCGCCCGGTCGGCCTCCTGCTGGATCTGCTCGCGGGCCGGGGTGCGCAGCGCCCGCTCCACCTCCGGCTCGGGGCGCAGCGCCATCACGCGGACGGCCACCACCTCGATGCCGGTGGCCGGCAGCCGCGGCTCCGTGTCCAGGCCCGCCGCGATCCTCTCGCGCACCGCAGAGACGCCGTCGACCAGGGCGGAGGACAGGGAGGTCCGGGTCAGCACGTCGAGCGCGTGCTGCTGGGCCGTCTCCGTGAGCAGTGTGCCCAGTTGCTCCAGGGGAGCGCCCCGCCACACCCCGGTGTCCGGGTCGATCGAGAAGTCCAGGCGGGCGGCGGCGAGCGCCGGGTCGCCGATCCGGTAGGTCACGGTCGCCTGTACCGCCACGTCCTGGAAGTCCGACGTGCGGGCATGGAACGTCATGGCCAACTCGCGGTCGTCCACCGGAACCTCGGAGAGCGCGGCCGTCAGTGCGCGGAACCAGAAACTGAGCCCCGGACCGTCGTGCAGCAGGGTGCCGCCGCGGTGGTGCCGGATGTGCGCCGTGGGCGCGCCGCGCAGATGGCGCCAGCCGAGGCGCCGGGTGATGTCGGCCATGGAACCCCCTCTTTTCGTCTGTTGGACGATAACGGTCCGGGATGCTTGTCGTCAAGGGGACGAGAACAAGAAGCAGCGCGGACAGAGGGGTCAAGACGTCCCTCGTTGGTCAGGATGGAGTCATGGGATTCCATGTCGACTCCGAGACCGGGCGGCTGCGCCGCGTCATCCTGCACCGGCCGGATCTCGAGCTCAAAAGGCTCACCCCCAGCAACAAGGACGCGCTGCTCTTCGACGACGTGCTGTGGGTGCGCCGGGCGCGCGCCGAGCACGACGGGTTCGCCGACGTGCTGCGCGACCGCGGGGTCGCCGTCCATCTCTTCGGCGACCTGCTCACCGAGGCCCTGGAGATCCCGGCGGCCCGGTCCCTCGTCCTGGACCGCGTCTTCGACGAGAAGGAGTACGGCCCACTCGCCACCGACCACCTCCGGGCCGCCTTCGAGACGCTGCCCGCCGCGGAGCTGGCCGAGGCCCTCGTCGGCGGAATGACCAAGCGGGAGTTCCTGGCCGCGCACCCGGAACCGACCTCCGTGCGCTTCCATGTCATGGATCTCGACGACTTCCTGCTCGCCCCGCTGCCCAACCACCTGTTCACCCGCGACACCTCGGCCTGGATATACGACGGTGTCGCCGTCAACGCCATGCGCTGGCCGGCCCGGCAGCGTGAGACGGTCCACTTCGAGGCGATCTACCGCCACCATCCGCTCTTCCGTGACGAAACGTTCCACATCTGGTCGCAGGGGCAGGCCGACTACCCGTCCACCATCGAGGGCGGGGACGTCCTCGTCATCGGCAACGGCGCCGTCCTCATCGGCATGAGCGAGCGCACCACCCCCCAGGCCGTCGAGATGCTCGCGCACAAGCTGTTCGCCGAGGGCTCCGCGCAGTCGATCGTGGCCCTCGACATGCCGAAGCGGCGGGCCTTCATGCATCTCGACACCGTGATGACGATGGTCGACGGCGACACCTTCACCCAGTACGCCGGACTCGGCATGCTCAGGTCGTACACCATCGAACCGGGCGTCGGTGACAAGGAGCTCAAGGTCACCGACCACCCGTCGGAGCACATGCACCGCGCGATCGCCGCCTCGCTCGGGCTGAGCGAGATCCGTGTGCTGACCGCCACCCAGGACGTGCACGCGGCCGAGCGCGAGCAGTGGGACGACGGCTGCAACGTCCTCGCCGTCGAGCCGGGTGTCGTCGTCGCCTACGAGCGCAACGCCACCACCAACACCCATCTGCGCAAGCAGGGCATCGAGGTGATAGAGATCCCGGGCAGCGAGCTGGGGCGGGGGAGGGGCGGGCCGCGCTGCATGAGCTGTCCGGTGGAGCGGGAAGCCGTATAGGAGGGATCTTTTATGGAACGCGCGATCGCATAGTCGTACTACAGTCTGTATATAAATGCCGAACGTCGTATAGACTTCCAAGGTCCGTCTGTTCACGCACCTCTGGAGCGCCCCCCATGGCGACAGTCCCGACCGCCCTCGCCGGCCGCCACTTCCTCAAGGAGCTCGACTTCACCGAGCAGGAGTTCCTCGGGCTGGTCGAGTTGGCGGCCGAGCTGAAGGCCGCCAAGAAGGCGGGGACCGAGACGCGGTACCTGAACGGGAAGAACATCGCCCTGATCTTCGAGAAGACCTCGACGCGCACGCGCTGCGCGTTCGAGGTCGCGGCGGCGGACCAGGGCGCCTCGACGACGTACCTGGACCCGTCCGGCTCGCAGATCGGCCACAAGGAGTCCGTACGGGACACCGCGCGCGTGCTCGGTCGTATGTACGACGGGATCGAGTACCGCGGGGACAGCCAGCAGAAGGTCGAGGAGCTGGCCGCGTACGCCGGGGTGCCGGTGTACAACGGGCTCACCGACGACTGGCACCCCACGCAGATGCTGGCCGACGTGCTGACGATGACCGAGCACACCGCGAAGCCGGTCCGGGAGATCGTCTTCGCCTACCTCGGTGACGCGCGGTTCAACATGGGCAACTCGTATCTGGTCACCGGCGCGCTGCTGGGGATGGACGTACGGATCGTCGCGCCGAAGGCCTACTGGCCCGCGCAGGACGTCGTCGAGCGGGCGCGTGCGCTCGCCGTGGACAGCGGGGCGCGGATCACCCTCACCGAGTCGCTGGAGGAGGGTGTGCGGGGCGCGGACTTCGTCGCGACGGATGTCTGGGTCTCCATGGGGGAGCCGAAGGACGTGTGGGACGAGCGGATCGCCGCGCTGTCGCCGTACGCGGTGACCACGGACGTGCTGCGGGCCACGGGGAACGCGGACGTCAAGTTTCTGCACTGTCTGCCCGCCTTCCACGACCTCGGTACGAAGGTGGGGCAGGAGATCTTCGAGACTCATGGGCTGGAGTCCCTGGAGGTCACGGACGAGGTGTTCGAGTCGGTGCACTCGGTGGTCTTCGACGAGGCGGAGAACCGTCTGCACACGATCAAGGCGGTCCTGGTGGCGACGCTGGCCTGAGCGTCACGCCGGATGCCACTGATGCGGCACCACCGGTAGCCGGAACCACACTGCCTTGCCGGTCTCGGTCGGGCGGTGCCCGCACGACGAACTGAGCGCCCTGATCAGGAGCAGGCCCCGGCCGTGCTCCTGCCAGGGATCGGGGTCCCTGATGTCCGGCTGGGTCAGATGGCCCGGGGGCGCCGGGTCCGGGTCGTGCACCTCCACCTGGCAGCCGGTCGGCAGCAACTCGACGACCAGCTCTATCGGGGTGTCGCCGGAGGTGTGTTCCACGGCGTTCGCCACCAGCTCGGCCGTCAGCAGCTCCGCGGTGTCGCAGTCCGCCCCGTGCTCCAGCTCGGCCAGTGCGGTGCGGACCAGAGCGCGCGCCACGGGCACGGCCGCGGCGGAATGCGGCAGCGCGATGCGCCAGGAGGCGGAGGCCGGGGGGCGATCTTGCAAGGCGGTTCCGTTCATGAGCAGGCTGTCCTGCTTTCAACCGTATGAATGGTACGGCGCCGTCGGCAGAGTCGTCCGGCGGGCGCCGTGGGGGACCTTCGGCCCCGTTGGCAGGCGGCTTACCCGTAGCAACGGCTTGCCTCCCGCCGCTGATCCCGCCGTTGCCGGTCTGTCGGCGAACCGTGACGGATGTGACCCCGCCAGGTCACTTCCGGATGCCTTTATCGCGCACTCGTGACGACAGTCAAAGAGGGGTGATAGCTTCGAGGGAGAGCGCACCTGGATGCGCCCGGAACCTCGCCACTCGCACTTCGTCCGAGCACGAGGAGGCCGCACGCCATGAGTCCCTTCACCGGCTCCGCCGCCCGCACCTCCGACTGGCGGCACCTGCGCGTCGACCTCGCCGACGGGGTCGCCACCGTCACCCTCGCCCGCCCCGAGAAACTCAACGCGCTCACCTTCGGCGCCTACGCCGACCTGCGCGACCTGCTCGCCGAACTGTCGCACGAGCGGTCCGTCCGCGCCCTGGTCCTGGCCGGCGAGGGCCGCGGCTTCTGCTCCGGCGGTGACGTCGACGAGATCATCGGCGCGACCCTCGCCATGGACACCGCCCAGCTCCTCGACTTCAACCGGATGACGGGCCAGGTGGTGCGGGCCGTACGGGAGTGTCCGTTCCCGGTGATCGCGGCGGTGCACGGGGTGGCGGCGGGCGCGGGCGCGGTCCTCGCCCTGGCGGCCGACTTCCGGGTGGCGGACCCCTCCACCCGCTTCGCCTTCCTCTTCACCCGGGTCGGCCTGTCCGGCGGAGACATGGGCGCGGCCTATCTGCTGCCTCGCGTGGTCGGCCTCGGCCATGCCACCCGGCTCCTCATGCTCGGCGAACCGGTCCGCGCTCCCGAGGCCGAGCGCATCGGCCTGATCAGCGAACTGACCGAGGACGGCGGCGCGGACGAGGCCGCCGCGCGCCTGGCCCGGCGTCTGGCGGAGGGCCCGGCACTGGCGTACGCCCAGACCAAGGCGCTGCTGACGGCGGAGCTGGACATGCCGTTGGCCGCTTCCGTGGAACTGGACGCCTCGACGCAGGCCCTCCTGATGAACGGCGAGGACTACCGGGAGTTCCACGCGGCGTTCACGGAGAAGCGGCAGCCGAAGTGGCAGGGACGGTGATCATGTCCCTCTCCGTCCCCCGCATCGCGATCATCGGCGGCGGCCCCGGTGGGCTGTACGCGGCAGCCCTGCTGAAGCGCCTCGACCCCGGGCGCGAGGTCACCGTCTGGGAGCGCAACGCCCCCGACGACACCTTCGGCTTCGGCGTGGTCCTCTCCGACGAGACCCTCGGCGGCATCGAGCACGCGGACCCGGTGGTCTACGAGGCGATGCAGTCCGACTTCGTCCGCTGGGACGACATCGACATCGTGCGCCGGGGCGTACGGCACACCTCCTCAGGCCACGGCTTCGCCGCCCTCGGCCGCAGACGACTCCTCGGGATACTGCACGACCGCTGCCGCGCTCTCGGCGTGGACCTCCGCTTCCGTACGGTGGCCCCGGCCGGCCTTGAGGAGACGCACGACCTCGTCATCGCCGCCGACGGCGTCAACAGCACGACACGTGAACGCCACAGCCATGTGTTCGGCCCCCATGTGACCCCGCACCACTGCCGCTACATCTGGCTCGCCGCCGACTTCCCCTTCGACGCGTTCCGGTTCGAGATCGCCGAGACCGAACACGGCGTGATGCAACTCCACGGCTATCCCTACGCATCCGACGCCTCCACCGTGATCGTCGAGATGCGCGAGGAGGTCTGGAAGGCGGCCGGTTTCGACGAGGTCAGCCCGCAGGAGTCGACGGAGAGCTGCGCCAAGATCTTCGCCGAAGCCCTCCGCGGCCGCCCCCTGCGCTCCAACAACTCCACGTGGACCACCTTCCGCACGGTGGTCAACGACCACTGGTCGCACGGCAACACCGTGCTGCTCGGCGACGCGGCCCACACCGCCCACTTCTCCATCGGCTCCGGCACCAAGCTCGCCGTCGAGGACGCCCTCGCCCTGGCCGCCTGCCTGGAGGAACAGCCTTCACTGGAAGGGGCGTTGGCGGCCTACGAGGCGGAGCGCAAGCCCGTCGTCGCCTCCACGCAGCGCGCCGCCCGCGCCAGCCTGGAGTGGTTCGAGAACCTCGGCCTGTACCTCGACCAGCCGCCCCGCCAGTTCGCCTTCAACCTGCTCACCCGCAGCCGCCGCGTCACCCACGACAACCTGCGCCTGCGCGACGCACGCTTCACCGGCGCCGTGGAACGCGAGTTCGGCTGCGCGCCCGGTACGCCCCCGATGTTCACCCCGTTCCGGCTGCGCGGTCTGACCCTGCGCAACCGGGTCGTGGTGTCGCCGATGGACATGTACTCCGCCACCGACGGCATTCCCGGCGACTTCCACCTGGTCCACCTGGGCGCCCGGGCCCTCGGCGGCGCCGGGCTGGTGATGACGGAGATGGTGTGCGTCTCGCCCGAGGGACGCATCACGCCCGGTTGCACCGGCCTCTACAACGGCAGGCAGGCCGCGGCCTGGAAACGGATCACCGAGTTCGTGCACACGCGGTCGCCGGGCACCGCGATCGGCGTGCAGCTCGGACACAGCGGTCGCAAGGGCTCGACCAAGCTGATGTGGGAGGGCATCGACGAGCCGCTGCCGGAGGGCAACTGGCCGGTCGTGGCGCCGTCCCCGATCCCGTACAAGCCCTTCAACCAGACCCCGCGCGAGCTTGGCCGTGCCCAACTGACCGACATCCGTGAGCAGTTCACGGCGGCGGCCTGGCGTGCCGCCCGGGCCGGCTTCGACCTCCTCGAACTGCACTGCGCGCACGGCTATCTGCTCTCCGGTTTCCTCTCCCCGCTGACCAACCGGCGCACGGACGCCTACGGCGGCTCGCTCGCGAAGCGCCTGCGCTTCCCGCTCGAAGTCTTCGACGCCATCAGGGGAGTGTGGCCGCAGGAACGGCCCATGACCGTCCGTGTCTCCGCCACCGACTGGGCCGAGGGCGGCAACACGGCCGAGGACGCCGTCGAGATCGCCCGCGCCTTCGCCGCGCACGGCGCCGACGCGATCGACGTGTCGACCGGGCAGGTCGTGGCCGAGGAGCACCCGGACCACGGGCGGTCCTACCAGACGCCGTACGCCGACCGGATCCGCCACGAGATCGGTGTCCCGGTGATCGCGGTCGGCGCCATCTCCTCCTGGGACGACGTCAACTCACTGATCCTGGCCGGGCGTACGGACCTGTGCGCGCTGGCCCGCCCGCATCTCTACGACCCGCACTGGACCCTGCACGCGGCCGTCGAGCAGGGGTACGACGGTCCCGGCGTCGTCTGGCCGGACCCGTACCGCGCGGGCAGCCGCCGACCGCAGACCGGACGCACCGATGCCCCCAAGCCCCGGCTCACACTGGGCACTTGAGGGCTGTTTGGGGCTGACGTCCGGTGCCTGGGGTCACAGACCGGCGAAGCCGGCGCCCGCGTCCCGCAGCCGTTCGTGCAGGCCTTGGAACACCGCCGCCGCCCGCCGGCCCGGCCAGTCCTCCGGGAGCAGCGGGGCGGGCAGGCCGGGGTCGGCGTAGGGGAGATGGCGCCAGGAGTCGAGGGCGAGCAGGTAGTCGCGGTAGGCCTCCTCGGGCGGGGTGTCGGCCCGGTCCTCCCAGTCGCGCAGCACGCGCGCGTGGCGGTCGAGGAAGGCTTCGTGTTCCTTGGCGATCGCGGCCAGGTCCCACCAGCGGGACACCGCCTCGACGGTCGCGGCGAAGCCGAGGTGCTCGCCGCGGAAGAAGTCGACGTACGGGTCGAGCCGCAGCCGCTGGAGGGTGTGCCGGGCCTCCTCGTACAGGCGCGCCGGGGCGATCCACACCCCGGGGGCCGCCGTGCCGAAGCCCAGTGCGGCCAGCCGGGAACGCAGCACGTGCCGCTTCTGCCGCTCCGACTCCGGCACCGAGAACACCGCGAGCACCCAGCCCTCGTCCTCGGGCGGGGTCACCGCGTAGATGCGCCGGTCGCCGTCGTCGAGCAGCTGACGGGCCTCGGGCGACAGTTCGTACCCGGCCGAGCCCTGTGCCGTGCGGGCCGGCAGCAGCAGGCCGCGCCGCTTGAGGCGGGACACCGACGAGCGCACGGAGGGGGCGTCCACACCGACCGCGGCCAGCAGCCGGATCAGCTCGGCGACGGGCACGGGGCCCGGCATGAAGCGGCCGTAGGCTCCGTAGAGCGTGACGATGAGAGACCGTGGTGCATGCTGGTCGGACACGTTGATCATCTTAGTTCGTGTGGATCACTGCTGGTCACCATCGGTGCGTAGCCTGAACCGCTGGAGTTTGCCGGTTGCCGTGCGCGGGAGCGCGTCCAGGAAGACGATCTCGCGCGGGCATTTGTAGGGTGCCAGTTCGGACTTGACGTATGCGCGCAGCGCCTCGGCGTCCCGCTCGGCGCCCTCCTTGACGACGGCGAAGGCCACGACCACCTGACCGCGTGCCTCGTCGGCCCGCCCCACGACGGCCGCCTCGACCACGTCCGGATGCCGCAGCAGGGCGTCCTCGACCTCCGGTCCGGCGATGTTGTACCCGGCGGAGATGATCATGTCGTCCGCGCGGGCCACATAGCGGAAGTACCCGTCCTTCTCGCGGATGTATGTGTCGCCGGTGATGTTCCAGCCGTCCCGTACGTATTCCGACTGCCGGGGATCGGCGAGGTAGCGGCAGCCGACGGGACCGCGCACGGCGAGCAGGCCGGGCGCGCCGTCGGGCCTCTCCCGACCCTCCTCGTCGACCACGCGCGCGTGCCATCCGGGTACGGGCACCCCGGTCGTCCCGGGCCGGATGTGCTCGTCGGCGGCGGAGATGAAGATGTGCAGCAGCTCGGTGGCGCCGATGCCGTTGACGATGCCCAGCCCGGTCCGCTCCTGCCAGGCCCGCCAGGTGGCGGCGGGCAGGTTCTCACCCGCGGAGACACAGCGGCGCAGCGACGAGAAGTCGTACGCGTCGAGTTCGCCGAGCATCGCGCGGTAGGCGGTGGGGGCGGTGAACAGGACCGAGACCCGGTGCTCGGCGATGGCCGGCAACAGCTGCTGGGGACCGGCCTGTTCCAGCAGGAGCGAGCTGGCGCCCGCGCGCATCGGGAAGATCACCAGGCCGCCGAGTCCAAAGGTGAAACCGAGCGGGGGACTGCCCGCGAACACATCGTCCACATGTGGCTTGAGCACATGCTTGGAAAAGGTGTCGGCTATCGCGAGCACATCCCGGTGGAAGTGCATACAGCCCTTGGGCCGCCCCGTGGTCCCGGAGGTGAAAGCGATCAGCGCCACGTCGTCGGCCGCGGTCGCCACTGCGGGGTACGGCATCCCGGGCGCCTCGCGGTTCAGGAGGTCGTCGGGGGCGTCGCCCCCGTACGTCGTGATGCTGAGCCCCGGTATCTCGGCCTTGGCGAGATCGTCGACGGCGCGGATGTCGCACAGGGCGTGCTCTATGCGCGCGATCCCGCACATCGTGGCCAGCTCGTGAGGCCGCTGCTGGGCCAGCACCGTCACGGCGACCGCGCCCGCCTTCAGCACCGCCAGCCAGCAGGCCGCGAGCCAGGGTGTGGTCGGGCCGCGCAGCAGGACCCGGTTGCCGGGGACGACCCCGAGGTCGCCGGTGAGGAGATGCGCGAGCCGGTCGACGCGGGCACGGAGTGTGCCGTACGTCCATGTGTCCCCGGCCGGGGTGTGGAACACCGGGCGGTCGTCGGGTGGGCCCGCCAGCAGCTCGGCGGCGCAGTTCAGCCGATCGGGGTAGCGCAGCCCCGGAAGGTCGAAACGGAGCTCCGGCCACTGGTCGGGGGGCGGGAGGTGGTCGCGCGCGAAGGTGTCGACGTGGGCCGAGACGTTCATGGCGGGTCGCCCCCTTGCCGTGGGCCGCCTTGTGGGCGTCGATGGTGGGCTCGCACAAGGAGCGTATCGTGTTGGTGACGACAGTCAACGCCGCGCGATACTGTCGTAGGGCCCTGTCGAGAGAGGGGACCGGCAATGCCCGCATTCTCGCTCGAACCGTCCCAGACCGCCCGGTGTGCGGAGCTGCGCACCCTCGCCGCGGAACGGCTGCACCCGCTCGCGGAGAAGGGCGAGCCGGGCCGCGTGAACCGTCCACTGGTCGCCGAGCTAGGCCGACTGGGCCTCCTGGAGCGTCTGTTCACCTCAGGCGCACTGGATCTGTGCCTGATGCGGGAGTCCCTCGCGTACGCCTGCACGGAGGCGGAGACGGCCCTCGCCCTCCAGGGCCTCGGCGCCCACCCCGTCCACGCGTACGGCACTCCGGCCCAGCGGGAGCGTTGGCTGCCGGCGGTGAGCGACGGCAGCGCGGTGGCCGCGTTCGCGCTGAGCGAGCCGGGGGCGGGGTCGGACGCGGCGGCGCTCTCCTTGTCCGCCGTCCCCGACGGCCCCTCCCGCTGGCGGCTCACCGGGGAGAAGTGCTGGATCTCCAACGCCCCCGAGGCCGACTTCTACACCGTCTTCGCGCGGACCACCCACGACGCCGGCGCCCGGGGAGTGACCGCCTTTCTCGTGCCCGCGGACCGGCCGGGGCTCAGCGGTACCGGCCTCGACATGCTCTCCCCGCACCCCATCGGCGCCCTCGCCTTCGACGCCGTGCCGGTGAACGCCGACGACGTCCTCGGGGAGGTGGACCGCGGCTTCCGGGTCGCCATGGGCACCCTCAACCTCTTCCGGCCCAGTGTCGGCGCCTTCGCCGTCGGCATGGCGCAGGCGGCGCTGGACGCGACACTCGCGCACACCTCCCGACGGGACGCCTTCGGCGGCAAGCTGAGGGACCTGCAGAGCGTCGGGCACACGGTCGCCGAGATGGCCCTGCGCACGGACGCGGCCCGCCTCATGGTGTACGCGGCGGCGACGGCGTACGACGAAGGCGCCCCGGACGTGCCCAAGCGCGCGGCGATGGCGAAGCTGCTCGCGACCGAGACCGCGCAGTACGTCGTCGACAGCGCGGTCCAGTTGCACGGCGCACGCGCACTGCGACGCGGTCATCTGCTGGAGCACCTGTACCGGGAGGTGCGCGCCCCGCGCGTCTACGAAGGGGCGAGCGAGGTGCAACGGGGCATCATCGCCAAGGAGTTGTACGCGGAACCGGCGACCGTGAAGGCCTTGGAAGCCGTAGAGACGATGGAGGCTTCATGACCGCCGAGCGCATCAACCCACCCGAACTGTCCCCGCCCACCGGCTTCTCGCACGCGGTCGTCGCCACCGGGTCCCGGTTGGTCTTCCTCGCGGGGCAGACCGCTCTCGACGCCGACGGCAAGGTGGTGGGGGAATCCCTGCCGGAGCAGTTCGAGAAGGCGCTCGACAACCTCCTCACCGCCCTGACGGCCGCCGGTGGCACTCCGTCCGACCTCGCCCGCGTCACCGTCTACGCCACCGACATCGCCGCCTACCGCGCCCACGCCCCCGAACTGGGCCGCATCTGGCGGGAGTCGGCGGGCCGGGACTACCCCGCGATGGCGGTCGTGGAGGTCGTACGGCTGTGGGACGACCAGGCGGCGGTGGAGCTCGACGGGTTCGCGGTGCTGCCCTAGCGCGCCCCGCACGGGGGCCGGCCGGGACGTTGCTCGGGGTGGCGTTCGTGGTGCCGATGCCGATGCCGATGCCGGGGCCGAAGCCGCTGCTCGGACCGCCGGCCGGGATCCGCCGGGGCACTGGGCGGCCGGTGCCGGACGAGATCGTCGACGGTGGGCTGCGCTGGGCTTGGGCGGGCCGCGGCCGCTGCGGGCGGACGTCGCGACCCGGCGGGGTTTACGGCGTCGCGGGGGCGTGCATCCGGGAGACGGAGGGGCGGCTCCTGCGGGCCGAGGGCTCGCGGGAGCTCATCGCCGAGGACCAGCCGCAGCGCGATGCCTCCGCGTCGCGGGAGTTCACCGCGGGGTGGTGATCAGGCGGCGACGGCCAGCTGTCCGGCCGGTACCCGGTGCGGCGCGACGATCCGGCCGTCGGGCAGCAGCTCGCCGCTGTCGTCGAAGACGATCGCGCCGTTGCACAGCAGATTCCAGCCCTGCTCCGGGTGGGCCGCGACGATGTGCGGGGTGGTGCTGTCGGACGAAGCGCACGAAGACTGGTGAGAACACATGGCGCACCTCCACATTGGTGGGACCGTCCCCATGGGGTCCGTATCCGTATGGGTAGACCATGCTCCCGTCGCGAACTCATCGGAACGGCCCAGCGTGAAGCGTGACAACACGCGGACAACTCTCGGACGGTTCCACGACGCTCGGTGCGGACTCGCCACCAAAGGAGTGACGATCACGGCTGTCGGCGTGTGTTCCCGGTAGCAGTGGAGGCCCCCATTCCACTCGACCGGGAGACACACCATGTCCGTCCGTCCCCAGCTCGTCCGCCCCCCGCTCCTGCGCTCCGCCCTCGCCACCGCTGTCGGTGCCGCGCTGTTCCTGCTGGCCGCCCCGGCGCTGCCCGCGAGTGCCGGGACCTCCGACGCCGTCACCGTCGGCCCCGTCGGCCGTATCGCCGAGGACGGCACCGTGACCCTGTCAGGCACCTACCGCTGCACTGACAGTACGGGTCCCGTGTTCGTGAGCTCCTCCGTGAGCCAGAGCTCCCCGTTGGTCCGGCAGAGCATCGGCGGCACCCGCGCGGTGTGCGACGGTGTGGAGCACAGCTGGGTGAACACCGGCCGGCCCGGCTCCGAGGACCTGGAGCCGGGCCAGGCCCACGTCGAGGCCACCCTCATGGAACTCAGCCCCGTAGGCGGCCTGCCGCTGCCCCGTTTCCACGCGGCCGCGCAGCAGGACATCACGTTGACGAAGAGCTGAGCGCGGCCCGGGTGCGCCGGCGGGACCCGCTCACCCGTCGGCAGCTCACCGCACCAGTCTGATCTCCGGAGGCCACAGCACACCGTCGGCCAACAGCAGTGCGGGGCCCAGGTGTTGAGGACACACGAGCAGCGGTGGCCGCGCATGACGGGAGATCTCGAATCGGGCGCGGGCCCCGCACTCCTCGCCGTCCCGCGGGCCGGAGTACCGGCTCGCGCAGCGCAGCGCGGGGGTGGGGTCCGCGGCCGTCATCGCACGACCGAGGTGTCTTCGAGGGGGGCCGGGGCCATGGTCTGCTCCTCCTGCGGTGCCGCGGCCGGGCGCGGGCCGCATGCCCTCACGCTAGGAACGGGCGGGCCGGGCAGCCTGTCAGGGGGGCCGTTCGGGTGAAGGGGCCGATCGCGTGTTCCGGGTGTTCACAGGGACGTGATGCGTCCAAGCGGGCCGGTTCTTCTCACCGGGAGCGCCCGCAGCGTGGGATCACCCGCGAGTCGGGGGCTCGGATCGCGGAGAGCCGTCTCAGACGGGATACGCGTGTGTCTGCGCCGCCTTCACCGCCGCCCACACCTCCGCGCCCGGGTGGAGGTCGAGTTCCGCCGCGGCAACCGTGGTGAGGTCCGCTGCGAGCGGGAGCTCGCCGGTGAGGTCGGCGCGGATCTGGTCGCCGTGGGTCTCCAGGCCGGCCACCTCGCAGCGCCAGTGGTTGCGGGCGCTGGAGCCGGCGGGCGGTTCACGGTAGAGGGTCACGGCGCTCGGCGGGAAGGCGACGAACACGGGCCCGAAGAGGTCGTCCGTGGTGGTGAGCGCGGGCCCGGCATCGAGGCGGACCGTGTGACCGTCGGCCTCCCCCCGGTAGAGGTTCAGGCCGACCAGCTGGGCGATGTAGTCGGTGCGCGGGTGGCGGGCGATGTGGGACGGGGCGCCTTCCTGGACGACCTCGCCGTGCTCGACGACCACGAGACGGTCGGCGAGGACCATGGCGTCCAGCGGGTCGTGCGTGACGAGTACGGCGACGGCCTCGAACTCCGCGAGATGGCGCCGCAGTTGGGCACGGACCTCGAGTCGGGTGCGGGCGTCGAGGGCGGCCAGGGGCTCGTCGAGGAGCAGCAGCCGGGGGTGGGTCGCCAACGCGCGTGCGAGGGCCACGCGTTGGGCCTGGCCGCCGGACAACTTGCGCGGCTTGGCGCCCGCGTGGGCGGCGAGACCCATGCGCTCCAGCCACGCGGCGGCCCGCGCACGGGCCTCCGCCTTGGTCGCGCCCTGACAGCGCGGGCCGAACGCGACGTTGTCGAGGGCGGTGAGATGCGGGAAGAGCAGATAGTCCTGGAAGACGACGCCGACGGGACGGGATTCCGGCGGCGTGCGCTCCAACGCGACGCCGTCCAGGCGTAGATGACCGTCGGTGAGCGGGGTCAGACCGGCTAGTGCGCGCAGGGCGGTGGTCTTGCCGGCACCGTTCGGACCGAGGAGGGCGACCACTTCGCCGGGAGCGACGGTGAGCGAGACGTCCAGGCGGAAGGCGCCGCGGTCCACGACGAGACGGGCGTCTAGACCGTCGGGGGCGGTGTCGGGGCGGCTGCCGGGGGCGGCGGCTTGCGTCTTCTCGATCATCGGGCGCGCTCCGCTCCCCGTCGACCGGGCGCCTCGGCTCCCGCCGCTCGGCTGTCACTGGTCCCCGCTGTCACCGGCCTCGACCGCCGGCCCGCTCCGCCGAAGACCCTCCCGTCACCGGCCTCGGCAGTCCGGCTGTCACCGGCCTTGGCCGTCCCGCCGTCACCGATCCGGGCAGGCCCGCCACCACCGGCCTTGGCCGTCCCGCCGTCACCGATCCGGGCAGGCCCGCCACCACCGGCCTTGGCCGTCCCGCCGTCACCGGCCCTGGCAGGCCCGCCACCACCGGCCTTGGCCGTCCCGCCGTCACCGATCCCGGCAGGCCCGCCACCACCGGCCTTGGCCGTCCCGCCGTCACCGGCCCTGGCAGGCCCGCCACCACCGGCCTCGGCCGTCCCGCCGTCACTGATCCCCGCAGGCGAGCCACCACCGACCGGGTAGGCCTCGCCGCCACCGACCCGGCCCGCCTCGCCACCACTGACCCCGCCGGCCTCGCCGTCACTGATCCCCGCAGTCCAGCCACCACCGGCCCCGCCCGCCTCGCCGTCACTGATCCCCGCAGTCGAGCCACCACCGACCGGGTAGGCCTCGCCGCCACCGACCCGGCCCGCCTCGCCGTCACTGACCCCCGCAGTCCAGCCACCACCGGCCCCGGCCGTCCCGACCTCACCGACCCCCGCAGGCCCGCCACCACCGATCCCGGCCGTCCAGTCGTCACCGACCCCGGCCGTCCCGCCTTCACTGATCCCCGCAGGCGAGCCACCACCGACCGGGTAGGCCTCGCCGCCACCGACCCGGCCCGCCTCGCCACCACTGACCCCGCCCGCCTCGCCGTCACTGACCCCCGCAGTCCAGSCACCACCGGCCCCGGCCGTCCCGACCTCACCGACCCCCGCAGGCCCGCCACCACCGATCCCGGCCGTCCAGCCGTCACCGATCCCGGCCGTCCCGCCGTCACTGATCCCCGCAGTCGAGCCACCACCGACCGGGTAGGCCTCGCCGCCACCGACCCCGCCCGCCTCGCCCCCACCCATACCGCTCATCCCGCCGTCATCCATCGATCGCGCAGCCCCGCAAGCACCGCCACGGACACGGCCAGGAGGACCAGGCTGAGGGCTACGGCCGCCTCCGGGTCGCTCTGGAGGGCGAGGTAGACGGCGAGCGGCATGGTCTGGGTACGGCCCGGGAAGTTGCCCGCGAAAGTGATCGTCGCGCCGAACTCGCCCAGCGCCCGCGCCCAGGCCAGTACCGCCCCCGCAGCGATGCCCGGTGCGATCAGCGGCAGTGTGACCCGGCGGAACGCGGTGAAGCGGGAGGCGCCCAGGGTCGTCGCCGCCTCCTCGTACCGCGGGTCGGCGGCCCGCAGGGTGCCCTCCACGCTGATGACGAGGAACGGCATCGCGACGAACGCCTCGGCGACCACGACCCCGGCCGTGGTGAAGGGGAGCGTGATCCCGAACCAGGCGTCGAGCCACTTGCCCACGACCCCGTTGCGGCCCAGTGCCATGAGCAGCGCGACACCGCCGACGACCGGCGGCAGGACGAGCGGCAGGGTCACCAGGGCCCGGACCAGGCCGCGGCCGGGGAACTCCACGCGGGCGAGCAGCCAGGCCAGCGGAACCCCGAGGACCAGGCTCACCGCGGTGGCGGCCGTGGCGCAGACCAGGGACAGCTGAAGCGCCTGCCACACATCGGTGCTGGTCAGCTGCTCGGGCATGCTGCGCCAGGGCGCCCGTACCAGAAGCGCGACCAGCGGCACGATCAGGAACGCCAGACCGATCAGCGCCGGTACGAGCAGCGGCAGCGGCACCCCGCGGCCGACCGCACCCGTCCGGACACGCCTGCGCCGCGGCCCGCCCCGGAGGGTCTCGGTCGCGGCCTCGGACGGGTCTGCGCGGGTCACGGCTTCAGGAACCCGGCTCCGGTCAGGACCTTCTGGCCCTCGGCGGACCGCACCAGTGCGATGAACGCCTTGGCGGCGTCGGTGTTCTGCGCGTCCTTGAGCAGGGTGATCGGGTAGTCGTTGACGGCGTCGGCGGACTCGGGGAACTCCACGCCCCCCACCTTGTCACCCGCGGCGTGCACATCGGTCTTGTAGACGACGGCCGCGTCGGCCTCCTTCAGCTCGACCTTCGTCAGCGCGGCCTTGACGTCCTGCTCGTAGGAGACCGGCGTGAGCTTCAGGCTGCTCGCGTCGAGGGCCTTCTGCGCGGCGGCGCCGCAGGGCACCTCCTTGTCGCACAGCACGACCTTCAGGTCCGGGTTCGTGAGGTCCTTCAGCGAGGCGACCTTGTCCGGATTGCCGGGCAGGGTGGCGATCTCCAGCTGGTTGCGCACGAAGGTGGCGGGCGTGCCGGAGGCGTCCCCGGCGTCCGTGACGATCTTCATCGTCTTGGGGCTGGCCGAGGCGAACACGTCCGCCGGGGCGCCGCCGGTGATGCTCGCGGCCAGGGAGTCGCTGCCGCCGAAGCTGAAGGTCACCTTCGTGCCGGGGTGGGCCCGCTCGAACTGCTCGCCCAGCGTCGTGAAGCTCTCCTTGAGCGAGGCCGCGGCGAAGACGGTCACCGTGCCGGAGAGCTTGTCCGAGGCGGACGCGGAGGAGCCCGACGTCGTGGACGAGGAGTCCGAGTCGGACGACGAGCAGGCGCTGAGGGCCAGCAGCGCGGCGGCCCCTGCCCCGGTCACCTGCAGGCTCCGGCGGTTCCGACGTGCGGTACGGGTCATCACGGGTCCACTCCCTCTGGGTCCTGACGGACACCTTCACCTGCGGTCCCGGCGGACCGTCCAGGATCCACAATACTGGCGCAGATGCGAGGTGAAAGTCCCCTGTCGCTTCGCATGAGCTTGGACCATGATTGATCAGGGTGGCATGTGCGTTCGTACGGGGTGCGGTAATTCCGTTTGCCGGGGATGATCCCGGTGATTACGTTCGCCTCCATGGCGGATGACGAATCCACGCGCGCGGCAAGGCTGCTGGACGCTCAGGCGAAGGCCGTTCGGCTCTTCGCGGAGATCGAGGAGCGCGGGCTGGTGGCGCCGGGGGAGGGGGAGCGGGCGGTCAGCGACCGGATCCGGGACCTGGCGAACGAGTTGTTCGGCACCACCCGGCACTGGCACAAGCGGATCGTGCGCTCCGGAGCGAACACGCTCGAGCCGTACCGGGAGAACCCGCCGGACCGGGTGATCGGCACGGACGACATCGTCTTCGCCGACTTCGGCCCGATCTTCGAGGAGTACGAGGCCGACTTCGGCCGGACCTTCGTCCTCGGCGACGACCCGGTCAAGCACCGCCTCCGCGACGATCTGCCGAAGATCTTCGCCGCGGGCCGGAGCCGCTTCGAGGCCGAACCGGACATCACCGGCGCACGGCTGTACGCCGAGATCGAGCGGCTGGCCGCCGAGTCCGGCTGGGCACTGGGCGGTTGGCACGCGGGCCACCTGGTCGGCGAGTTCCCGCACGAGTGGATCGACGGCGCCGACGCGGAGTCGTACATCACGCCCGCCAACGGCACCCCACTGCGCCGTACGGACAAGGCCGGACGGCGCGGCCACTGGATCCTGGAGATCCATCTGGTCGACACGGAACGGCGGTTCGGCGGCTTCCACGAGGAACTGCTCACCCTCTGACCCCGCACGACTCCCGCTCAGGTGCGGTCGATGTGCACGTTCGTCGACTTCACGCGGGCCGTGGCCTCCACCCCGACCTCCAGCCCGAGTTCCTCCACGGCCTCCCGCGTCAGCAGTGACACCAGGCGGTGCGGGCCTGCCTGGATCTCCACCTGGGCCGCGACATCGCCCAGCTTCACGGCCGTGACGATGCCGGGAAAGGCATTGCGGACCGAGGTGTACGAGGTCTCCTCGTCGCCCTCGCTCTTGGCCAACTCCACCGAGAACGCGGCCAGGTCCTTCCCGTCGATGAGGCGTCGCCCGGTCTCGTCCCGGTGGGTGGCCACCCGGCCGGCGTCGGCCCACCGCCGCGCGGTGTCCGGGCTCACTCCGAGCAGACGCGCCGCCTGGCCGATCGTGTAGGACTGCATACGCGCCAAGATAGGCGATCAACACCGGCGGGGCTGCCCCGATCGGCTGCCGTTCGACGATGCCGTCGAGCAGGCAGGCATCCGCGTCCGCGAGGCGACCGAGGTCCTGGAACGAGCGGGCCCGGATCCGCGTCGAAGAGGCATGCTGGTGTCCGTACGCGGGCCTGGAGGTGCCGGAATGCGATGCTGGGCCGGAGTGTGGGCGGCAGCCGGGGTGGCCGTCCTGGTGGCGTGCGGTACGTCGGCGGGAGGGCCGTCCGGGCCTTCGGGAGGGAGCGGTGGTGCGACAGAGCCGTCGGGGGGTGCGTCGACTCGCGCCTCCGCCGTTCCGTCCCCGTCTCCGACCCCGTCCTCGTCCGTGAGTCCGACCGGAGGGAGCCCGTCCGAGCACCCGTCCGGCTCGGCCGGCGTGCCGTCTCCGTCGGCGGCGAGCTGTGTCTCCGGGCGCACGGAGGTCCTCTTCAGCCCCGATGACCCGGTGGTCCAGCGGCTGTGCCTGCGGCCGGGAGCCGTCGTGTCCCTCGTCCTGCGGCCCCGGGCGGACGACAGGCGTTGGACGGCCGTACGGAGTTCCGCGCCGGTCTTCGTCCTCGCGTCCGGCTGGCGGGTGGACGCGGACGGCACGGCCCGCGCCTCGCTGCGGTGCGCCGGCACCAGGGGCGGTACCGCCGAGGTCACCGCGCGGGCGAAGGCGCCGGACGTGGCGGGCGCGGCGCGGGTCGCCTTCACGCTGCATGTGGACGTGCTGCCGTACCCGACGAAGGGGTGACCCCGGAAGCCGGGGCCACCCCTTTCGCACGGCTGTCAGCCGCAGTCACGCACCTTGATCGTGTAGATGCCGCGGCCATGGGTGGCCGCGTACAGCGTGCTGCCGTCGGGGCTCAGCTTCACCTGGAGCACGGCGACCGCCGGGAGGTTGCCGACGCGCTGCCAGGTCGTACGTCCCGGCGCCCGGTAGACGACGCCGAGGTCGGTGCCCACGGCGAGACCACCGTTCGGCGTGACGACCGCGGAGTCGGCCGGCACGTCGGGCAGGTTCTTCGAGATGTCCTTCCAGGTGGTACCGCCGTCCTTGGACTCGAAGGCGTGACCCACGCCCGCGCCCGGTCCCTCGGTCCACTGCCGGGAGAAGCCGTTGACCGTGAGGTAGACGTGGTCGGCGTTCTTCGGGTCGACGGCGAAGCCGCTGAGGTAGCGGTTGGGCACGGTCCCGGCCGCCCCGGTGGCCGGCAGGGCGATGTCGTGCCAGCCGGTGCCGTCCGTGTTGCCGACGGAGATCCCGCGCGTGAAGCCCTGGTTGTTGCAGGGCCCGCACCAGGCCGCGTAGACCTTGCCGCCGGAGGTGGCGACGGCGGTAGCGGTGCGGCCTTCGCCGAGGTCGTACAGGCTGGTCCACTCGCTGCCGCTGCGGATGGCGTAGCCGTGGGTCTGCACCCACACATGGCGGCCGCCCGCGACCCAGGTCGAGGGCTTCTTGGCGTCGGCCGCGAGCGGGGCGATGAAGCGGGCCTCGCTGGTCGCGTTGTCGGCCGGGGCCACGTTGTACGACGTGGCCTTGGCGGGATCGTCGATCCAATTGCCGTCGTTGACGGCGCAGTTCTGGGTCACCTGGATGGAGAGGTAGACGTACTCCTCGGCCATGTTGCACCCGTTGGCCGGGTCGGTGAGCGTGTCGCCGCCGTCCCCGCCGAAGTTGGAGCCCATCACCTTGTCGTTGCTGCGCAGGAGTGACTGGCCGTTGTCCTGGAGGCCGCCGGTGACGGAGACGCCGCCGTGGTCCAGGTCCTTGCCGATGCCCACCGAGTAGTACTGCAGGGTGTCGATGGTGCCGTCGTTCAGCGAGGTCCAGTCGGTGGCGTGTCCGGAGGCGTCCTGGGAGCCGTTGACCGGCCGCTTGTAGACACCGCCGTCGTTGCCCACGTACACGAAGCTCTTGCCGTGGTAGCTGCCGATCGCCACGCCGTGCTGGTCGGAGTGGGTGGTCGGGTTGCAGTCACCGGTCTGCTTGGCCGGGTCGATGTTCCAGCAGGGGAAGGAGAAGTTCCAGTACGGGCCCACGGTCGACCAGGTGCCGCCGCCGTCCTTGGTCTCGTAGACCTCCTCCAGACCCGCGTACACGTGCTCCGCGTTCGCCGGGTCGACCGTCAGGAACTGGTTGTACCAGGCCTGCACTCCCGGCATGTAGCCGCTGGTGGTCAGCGCGGAGCCGTCGGCGGCCAGTCCCTGGTAGTCGGCGATCTTCGTCCAAGGACCGGTGGGGGAGCCGGACTTGGAGACGTAGATGCCCTCCAGGCCGCTGTCCGGGTTGGTGTTCAGCTGCTCCGGTGACTGGTCGATGGCGTAGTAGCGGGAGCCGTCGGCCGAGCGGGCGAAGGTGACGTTGCCGACGTTGTCCGCGTCGGCGGGCAGGTCGCCCAGGCCGCTGGTGATCCGCGTCCAGGCGCCGCCCGCGCCCTTGGTGTAGAAGCCGTTGTAGTCGTCACCGCTGCGCCAGCCCACCGCGAGAACGACCTTGCTCGGGTTCTTCGGGTCGATTGCGATGTCGTTGGCGATGTTCTTGTACGGGGCGCTCGGGTCCTTCGCCTCCGAACCGCCCGGCAGATAGTCCGGGTTGGGCGCGAACTCCAGCTTCCAGGCGCCCTTCAGCGTCTTCGTGGAGTGGCTCCACACGCCCTCGCTGGTGGCCGCCCACACCTTGCCGCCGCCGAAGCGCAGCTCGTGGATGCTGGTGGACTCCAGCTCATCGCCGCCGACCCGGCTGCGGGTGGAGAAGGTGCCGTGGTGCGGGTGGGACAGGACGTAGACGCCGCTGCCGAGGTAGGCGTCCGCGTTGGTGGTCGCCTCGCCGGTGCCCAGCCACAGCCGGCCGGCCCCGTCGAGCGAGAGCGCGCCGGTGGACTGCGCCGGCAGCCGGTCACTGATCGGCTGCCAGTGTCCGCCGCCGGACCGGGACCGCCATACGCCGCCGCCCGCACTGCCCGCGTACACGTACCCGCCGTCGTCGGCGGCCATCGCCGCCATCCGGCCGGTGACGTTGCCCGAGCCGCCGCTGGAGTTGGAGTCGATGTCGCGGTAGCGCGAGTCGTCGGAGTTGTACGGCAGATCGGTGACGTTGCGCCAACTGCCGCCGCTGCTCGGCAGCTTGGTCAGATCGGACCAGGCGGCGCCATAGGCGCCCGGCGCGACGATGCCGGGCGAGGTGCGCGCCTCGGCGTACTGGTCCGCGCCCTCGGCTATCTCGTCGGCCTCGTTGCCGTCGTCGCCGTCACCGTCCTCGGCCTTCGCCTTGGGGGTCATCGCGCCCACCGAGTCGGCGCGTTGGGCGGCGAGTCGATCGAGGGCGCGGGCGCCGAAGGGGTTGCTGCTCTGGCCGGACGCGGCGCTGGCGGGTATCGCGACTAGTGCGGCGGACGCGGTGATGGCCCAGGTCGTGAGCCATCGTCTCTTACGGGTCGGTACTGACACGGGGGTCCTCCCAAACAGGCATGCGTACGGCCTTCGTTGGGACCTGACCATGGGTGGGAGGAAGTGTCCGGCACTTGGGAAGTGTTTGACCGGGGCCTGTCACTTCGTGTACTGGATTGTCGATCGGGCGAAAGGGTGGCGGCCTGCCGGTCTGCTGCCTTCGAGGCTCCGGGTTTGCTCCGTGTTGGTCCGGGCTTGCTCCGTGCTGACTCTGGAAGGCGCCGAAAGAGACAGCGCGGGGCCTGATCGAACGGCGGTGTCGACCGCCCACCTCGACTGCACCGGCGCGCTCGACCCCTGACCTGCCCTGCATCGCCTACGCGCTGCTGGGCATCCTGATCGCCCACCGGCGATGGGACCGACGCGGTGCAGCGTGCTCCCGCCCGGCCACGGAACCGGCCCTGCGGCGCGGCTCAGGATTCGCGTCGGTCGCCGCCGCGGCGATCACCTGGGCGACGATGGCAGGGGCATCGCCGTCCCGTGCCGCGTGGGGCTTCGGTGCGCCTGGGGGTCTGGGCGAAGGTGGGGCGGAGCGCTGTCGTGACGCGCGGCGACCTGGCGCTCCGACTCATGGCGGTCGGCATTCCGTGGTGCCAAGTCGAACGCACGCACGCCGTCGCTCACGGCACCCCGAAAAATGGGGCGCGAGCCCGTGAGGGTCGGTCGCGTCAGCGCACGCCCGCCGTGTCGAGCAGGGTCGTCACCGTGGGCGTGATCAGCCCGGTCAGGTTGTCGGCCTGGACTCCCGCGCGGGCGCTGGCGCCGTCGAAGACCAGGATGAGCTGGCGGGACAGCAGTTCGGGATCGCTCGCGCCGCCCTGCTCGGCCTCGGAACGGAAGAAGCCCGTCAGGTTGGCCTTGATCCGGTGGGCCACCTGGCTCGCAGGGTGGCTCTGGTCCTTGAGCTCGACCTGAACGGTCAGATATCGGCAGCCCAGAAACTCGGGAGCGCCGGCCTGCGACTCCAGCTGCTCGAAGACGTGCAGGATCCGCTCGCGGTGGGGACGACCGTCGTCCGCCGGGGGCACGAGCCCGGCCACGAAGGCGGCGGCGCGTTCCTCCAGGCTCGCGGCCAGCAGTTCGTCCTTGCTCTCGAACAGCTGGTACATGGAACGCTTCGACACCTTCGCCGCCTTGCACAGCGCATCGACACCGATGCCGACACCGTCCCGGTAGGTGAGCCTGGCCGCCGCCTCCAGCAGCCGCTCCCTCGAATTTGACTTCGCCTCGGTGGTCATACCGCGAGGTTAACTCGATTCCGAGCAAAAGAAAACTGATCGGTTTACGATGTGCTGACGGACACGTCGGCCAGGGCGGCGATCACCGGTATGAGGGTGGGCGCCGCCCACCTGCCGCAGCCGGGGACTGGTGATCACGCCAGTCTTCATCGGGGTGGCGGAGCCGACACGTTCGATGCCTGGCTGGATTCAGACTCAGTGGGCGATGACGGGCTCGCCTTCCGACGGTGCCAGAGGCGTGTTCGGTATCAGGAACGCCGCGAGCACCGCACCGACCACGAAGAACCCGGCGCCCCACGCCAGGGTGGCGGTGTAGCCCTCGACCCCGGCCTGTGCCGCGGTCAGCGCGCCGGCCTTGTGCGAGGACAGATAGTCGGCCGCGGCCGACGACGCGACGGTGGTCAGCAGGGCCGTACTGATCGAACCACCCACCTGCTGGCTGGTGTTGATCAGCGCCGAGGCGACGCCCGTGTCCTCGTGGTGCACGCCTGCGGTCGCCCCTTGGAACGCGGTGGTCATCACCCCGCCGAGGCCGAGACCCAGCAGGATCATCCCGGGCATGATGTCGGCGACGTAGCCGCTGTCCAGCGCGAGCCGGGTCAGCAGGGCCATACCGGTCGCGGAGACCAGGAAGCTGGCGGAGACCACGATCTTCGGGCCGACCCTGGGCAGCAGCAGCGAAGGCGCCGTGGTCGCCGCGGCGACGATTCCCCCGACCATCGGCAGGAAGGCCAGACCAGTTTTGATCGGTGAGTAACCGATGCCGGCTTCAAGGTAATAGGTCAGGAAAAGGAAGATCGAAAACATCCCCATGCCCACGACGAACACGGCCAGGAACGAACCGCCGCGGGTCCGGTCCAGCACGAGTCGCAGCGGCAGCAGCGGATGCGCGACCCTGGACTCCAGCCACACGAACACGGCGAGCAGCACCAGGCCGACGATCATGGAGCCGAGGGTGACCGGGTTGGTCCAACTCGTGGATTCCACGTGTGCGAACCCGTAGACGATGGCGAACAGCGCGGCGCTCACCACGATCGTGCCCGGAATGTCGAGCTTGGGCCGCTCGGTGACCGCCGGCTTGGCCAGCCACAGCAACGCGCCGACCAGCGCGACCGCCGCGAAGGCGACGTTCACGTACATCACCCAGCGCCACGACGCCCACTCGGTGAGCATGCCGCCGAGCAGCAGTCCGACCGCGCCGCCCGCCCCGGACAGCGCGCTGAAGATGCCGAAGGCCTTCGCCCGCTCGGACGGGTGGGTGAAGGTCACGCTCAGCAGTGAGAGGGCCGCGGGTGCGAGCAGCGCGGCGAAGAGGCCCTGGGCCACACGTGCCGCGACGAGGATTTCGAAGCTGCCGGCCGCTCCGCCGGCGACGGACGCGGCCGCGAAACCGATCAGGCCGATGACGAAAGTGGTACGCCGGCCGAACAGGTCACCGAGTCGGCCGCCGAGCAGCAGCAGGCTGCCGAATGCCAGGGCGTACCCCGTGATGACCCACTGCCGGCTGCCGTCGCTGAAACCGAGGTCGTGTTGTGCGGCGGGCAGCGCGATGTTCACGACGGTCGCGTCGAGCGTGACCATCAGCTGTGCCACGCCCAGCACGACGAGCACCCACCAGCGCACGGCATGTGAGCCGCGGCGGCCCTGGTCTGATTTCCCGGAGGCGGGCGCCCCACGGTCGTAGGTGGTAGTCATCGTTTCCCTTTGTCGCTGGTCATGGCCCGGGCACCGGTCGAAAACCGATCTGTTTCCACACAGGAAAACAGATCGGTTTCCATGACGCAAGCGGAGAGGCGGCCTCCAGGGTGTGAGCGGTGCCGCGCGCCAGGACCGCTTGGCTTGCGCTCGAAAACCGATCGGTTTACTGTGGCGGAAACCGAACGGTTCCCCATCGTGGGGGCAGTCGCGACCGCGCGAAGCGGGTCACCTCTGCGCAGGTCGCACACAAGGAGTCAGAGAGATGCCCCACCAGGAGCCACGTCCCACGATCCGCATTCCGGGGGCCACGAGCCACACCCTCGCCCCGCGCGACGAAGGCCGCGGCCGCGAGGGGGCGCTGCGCTATCTCAAAGCGGGCACTGGTGCCCCTCTGGTCCTGCTGCACACCGTGCGCACGCAGGCCGAGCACTTCCGCTCCCTCATCCCGTTGATCTCCGAGCAGTACACCGTCTATGCCCTCGATCTGCCGGGGATGGGCTACTCCGAGATCGTGCCCGGGGCGTCGTACGACGAGCCGGCGATGCGCGCGGGCGTCGAACGGCTCCTGACCGAACTCGACCTCCACGACGTGACGTTGGTCGGGGAGTCCATGGGGGCGGTGCTCGCGCTGACCACCGCGGCCGATCTGCCGGAGCGGGTACGCCGCGTCGTCGCGGTGAACGCGTACGACTTCCGTGACGGGATCGCCCGGTCCGGTCTCCTCGCCCGCGTGGTGGTCGGTGCCGTTCTCACGCCGGGGGTGGGGCCGGTGGTCGCCGGGGTGGAGCCCAAGCCGGCCCTCCGCAGGATTCTGCAGGGCGGCCTCGGCGACAGGAGTGCTCTGCGGCCGGACTACGTGGACGAGCTCCTCCGGGTGGGCGGCCGCCCCGGCTATCCGACCGTCGCCCGGGCCGTGTACCAGAGCCTGCCCAGCCTCATCGCGGCCCGCTCGCGCTACCCCGAGGTCAAGGCGCCCATCCACTTCGTCTACGGCGAGAAGGACTGGTCCCGGCCCACTGACCGGCAGGCCAACGAGAACCTGCTGCCCGCCGCCGACTTCACCCAGGTGCCGGGAGCGGGCCACTTCATCGCCCTGGAACGGCCCGACGTACTGGCCGACCTGTTGAACACAGCGGTGTGAACACCCCGCACCCGGGTTGCGTGCGCGAGGTCGGCCTTCCGGAGCCACGACGCGTCTTCGAGGCCGGCGCCGCGCTGCCGCCAGGGGCGTGACGCGACGAGCGGGATGCCGGTGTTCCCGGGCGGTGTTCTGCGCAGCTGCTGTCGAGATCCGTGGTCTGAAAATGCCGCTGTCCGTCGGCCCGCAGATCCAGCACATCGACGGAGCGCCGGGCTCCACGTTCAGGCGGCGAGGCGGCGCCCGGTACGTCGAAAGCCGACCGGCACCCTGGTCGGCGTAGCAACGCCTTCCCGCGCCTCCCGTGCTCCGCCTGCACCTCGCCCCTGACACCGTGCCGGAGTGGCTCCACGGCACGGCACGGTCGGGAACCTCGGCTTCAAGCTCCGACTCGGCCTGGGCGACGCGGACATCGGCCAGGCCGGACAGGCAGGCGGACGGCTCGTCGTCCTCGGCATCCACAGGTGCGCCACCACGGTGAAGCCGGCCGCGGGCCTGCTCATGGCGGTGTGCGAAGCGTCCGGCAGACGGTTCAGATGTCCCGGAAGATCTCGATCTGCGCCCCCACCGAGTTGAGCCGCTCGGCCAGGTCCTCGTAACCGCGGTTGATGACATAGACGTTGCGCAGCACGGACGTGCCGTCGGCCGCCATCATCGCCAGCAGGACGACCACGGCAGGGCGCAGGGCCGGGGGGCACATCATCTCGGCGGCGCGCCAGCGGGTCGGGCCCTCCACCAGCACCCGGTGCGGGTCGAGGAGTTGGAGGCGCCCGCCCAGCCGGTTCAGGTCCGTCAGGTAGATCGCCCGGTTGTCGTAGACCCAGTCGTGGATGAGGGTCTGACCCTGCGCGACCGCCGCGATGGCCGCGAAGAACGGGACGTTGTCGATGTTCAGACCGGGGAACGGCATCGGGTGGATCTTGTCGATCGGCGCCTCCAGCTTGGAGGGCCGGACCGTGAGGTCGACCAGCCGGGTACGGCCGTTGTCCGCGAAGTACTCCGGCGTACGGTCGTGGTCGAGCCCCATCTCCTCCAGGACCGCGAGCTCGATCTCGAGGAACTCGATGGGCACCCGGCGCACGGTCAGCTCCGACTCCGTCACCACGGCCGCGGCCAGCAGGCTCATCGCCTCGACCGGGTCCTCGGAGGGGAAGTAGTCGACGTCCACGTCGATGTGCGGCACGCCGTGCACGGTGAGGGTGGTGGTGCCGATGCCCTCGACCTTCACTCCCAGGGCCTCCAGGAAGAAGCACAGGTCCTGGACCATGTAGTTGGAGGAGGCGTTGCGGATGACGGTGACGCCGTCGTGGCGGGCGGCCGCGAGCAGCGCGTTCTCCGTCACGGTGTCGCCGCGCTCGGTCAGTACGATCGGACGGCCGGGGCGGACCGACCGGTCCACACGCGCGTGGTACTGGCCCTCGGTCGCCGCGACGTCCAGGCCGAACCGGCGCAGCGCGATCATGTGCGGCTCGATGGTCCGCGTGCCGAGGTCGCAGCCGCCGGCGTAGGGCAGCTTGAAGCCGTCCATGCGGTGCAGCAGCGGGCCGAGGAACATGATGATGGAGCGGGTGCGGACGGCGGCCTCGGCGTCGATGGCGTCCATGTCCAGCTCGGCCGGCGGCACGAGTTCGAGGTCGACGCCGCCGTTGATCCAGCGGGTGCGGACCCCGATGGAGCTCAGCACCTCCAGAAGGCGGTAGACCTCCTCGATGCGGGCGACCCTGCGCAGCACCGTGCGCCCCTTGTTGAGGAGCGTGGCGCACAGCAGGGCCACACACGCGTTCTTGCTCGTCTTGACGTCGATCGCGCCGGACAGCCGACGACCGCCGACCACGCGCAGATGCATGGGGCCCGCGTAGCCCAGAGAGACGATTTCGCTGTCCAGTGCTTCACCGATGCGGGCGATCATCTCAAGGCTGATGTTCTGGTTGCCGCGCTCGATGCGATTGACGGCGCTCTGGCTGGTGCCGAGCGCCTCGGCCAGCTGCGACTGTGTCCAGCCCCGGTGCTGCCGGGCGTCACGGATGAGCTTGCCGATGCGTACGAGGTAGTCGTCTGCCATGAGCTCGAGGCTATCTCAGATATGAGATGGCGCATTCCGGGTGGTCCATTCGGGTGAGGGACCTCCGCGGACCTGAGGGAGCCTCAGTGGCGCTTGGCGGTACGGGTGCGACGCCAGCCGAAAGGTCCGGGCAGATCCATCGATGTCGTACGGCGTCCCGTGCTGCTGTGCGTGTGCCGCGGGCCGTGCTTGCCGCCGCCGGTGGTGATGGACCAGGAGTGCCGGTTGATGTTCAGCCGCACGCCGGGCAGGATCCGGAAGCTCTTGCGGAACGTGAGGCCCATGTGGGTCTCCCCTCGGGTCGGTCTGGTGCTCCCAACTCCCTCCGCATACCCCGACTTGGCGAACTGATGACCGGGGCCGCGCCGACCCGGGGATCCTGGCGGCGGACATCACAAGGAAGCCGGGCATGACCATCCGGGCCTCATGTACTAGAGTTATCTCGACATCGAGATATCTGCCGAGGCGTACCGCAGTCGCACGCTTCCGCCGGGTCTGGCAGTAAGGCATGCCTAACTTAGCCTTACCTTAGCGGATCGGTCAGAGCGGCGTGGCGGCAGGATGCGGTGGTAAGCGCACAAAAATGAAGGAGACTGTCGTGTCGGCGAACAGCTTCGACGCCCGCGCCACGCTGAGCGTGGGCGACGAGTCGTACGAGATCTTCCGGCTGGACAAGGTGGAGGGCTCGGCCCGCCTGCCGTACAGCCTCAAGGTTCTCCTGGAGAACCTGCTCCGTACCGAGGACGGCGCGAACATCACCGCCGACCACATCCGCGCCCTCGGCGGCTGGGACTCCCAGGCCCAGCCGTCGCAGGAGATCCAGTTCACGCCGGCCCGCGTGATCATGCAGGACTTCACCGGCGTGCCCTGTGTCGTCGACCTCGCCACCATGCGTGAGGCCGTCAAGGAGCTCGGCGGCGACCCGGCGAAGGTCAACCCGCTCTCCCCGGCCGAGCTGGTCATCGACCACTCCGTCATCGCCGACAAGTTCGGCACCAACGAGGCCTTCGCACAGAACGTCGAGCTGGAGTACGGCCGCAACCGCGAGCGCTACCAGTTCCTGCGCTGGGGCCAGACCGCCTTCGACGACTTCAAGGTCGTCCCGCCCGGCACCGGCATCGTGCACCAGGTGAACATCGAGCACCTCGCGCGTACGGTCATGGTCCGTAACGGCCAGGCCTACCCCGACACGCTGGTCGGCACCGACTCGCACACCACGATGGTCAACGGCCTCGGTGTGCTGGGCTGGGGCGTCGGCGGCATCGAGGCCGAGGCCGCGATGCTCGGCCAGCCGGTCTCCATGCTCATCCCGCGCGTCGTCGGCTTCAAGCTGACCGGCGAGCTCAGCCCCGGCACCACCGCCACCGACCTCGTGCTGACCATCACCGAGATGCTCCGCAAGCACGGCGTGGTCGGCAAGTTCGTCGAGTTCTACGGAGAGGGCGTCGCCGCCACCTCCCTCGCGAACCGCGCCACCATCGGCAACATGTCGCCGGAGTTCGGCTCGACCGCCGCGATCTTCCCGATCGACGACGAGACCATCAAGTACCTCAAGCTCACCGGCCGCTCCGAGCAGCAGCTCGCGCTCGTCGAGGCGTACGCCAAGGAGCAGGGTCTCTGGCTGGACCCGAAGGCCGAGCCGGACTTCTCCGAGAAGCTGGAGCTCGACCTCTCCACGGTCGTCCCCTCCATCGCCGGCCCGAAGCGCCCGCAGGACCGCATCGTCCTCGCGAACGCCGCCGAGCAGTTCAAGCAGGACGTCCGCAACTACGTCGACGACGTGGACGAGGCCGGCCAGGAGTCCTTCCCGGCCTCCGACGCCCCGGCCGTCGCCCCGAACGGCGCCCCGTCCAACCCGGTCACCGTGACCGCCCCCGACGGTTCGACGTACGAGATCGACCACGGCGCGGTGACGGTCGCGGCCATCACCTCCTGCACCAACACCTCCAACCCGTACGTCATGGTCGCCGCCGCGCTCGTCGCGAAGAAGGCCGTGGAGAAGGGCCTGACCCGCAAGCCGTGGGTCAAGACCACCCTCGCCCCGGGTTCCAAGGTCGTCACCGACTACTTCGACAAGGCGGGGCTCACCCCCTACCTCGACAAGGTCGGCTTCAACCTCGTCGGCTACGGCTGCACCACCTGCATCGGCAACTCCGGCCCGCTGCCGGAGGAGGTCTCCAAGGCCGTCAACGACCACGACCTCGCGGTCACCTCGGTCCTCTCCGGCAACCGGAACTTCGAGGGCCGTATCAACCCCGACGTCAAGATGAACTACCTGGCGTCCCCGCCGCTGGTCGTCGCGTACGCCCTCGCCGGCTCCATGAAGGTGGACATCACCAAGGACGCCCTGGGCACCGACCAGGATGGCAACCCGGTCTTCCTCAAGGACATCTGGCCGTCCGAGGCCGAGGTCAACGACGTCGTGGCGAACGCCATCGGCGAGGACATGTTCAACAAGTCCTACTCCGACGTCTTCGCGGGCGACGCCCAGTGGCAGGCGCTGCCGATCCCGACCGGCAACACCTTCGAGTGGGACGCGGAGTCGACGTACGTCCGCAAGCCCCCGTACTTCGAGGGCATGACGATGGAGACCACCCCGGTCTCCGACATCACAGGCGCCCGCGTGCTCGCCAAGCTGGGCGACTCGGTGACGACGGACCACATCTCGCCCGCCGGTGCCATCAAGGCCGACACCCCGGCCGGCAAGTACCTCACCGAGCACGGTGTGGAGCGTCGTGACTTCAACAGCTACGGCTCGCGCCGCGGCAACCACGAGGTCATGATCCGCGGCACGTTCGCCAACATCCGCCTGCGCAACCAGATCGCGCCGGGGACGGAAGGCGGTTACACCCGCGACTTCACGAAGGACGACGCCCCCGTCTCCTTCATCTACGACGCCTCGCGCAACTACATCGAGCAGGGCACCCCCCTGGTCGTCCTGGCCGGCAAGGAGTACGGCTCCGGCTCGTCCCGCGACTGGGCCGCCAAGGGCACCGCGCTCCTCGGCGTCAAGGCCGTCATCGCCGAGTCGTACGAGCGCATCCACCGCTCGAACCTCATCGGCATGGGCGTCCTGCCGCTGCAGTACCCGGAGGGCGCGAGCGCCGAGTCCCTCGGCCTGACCGGCGAGGAGACCTTCTCCTTCACCGGTGTCGAGGAGCTCAACAACGGCAGCACGCCGCGCACGGTCAAGGTCACCACCGACACGGGCGTGGAGTTCGACGCGGTCGTCCGCATCGACACCCCCGGTGAGGCCGACTACTACCGCAACGGCGGCATCATGCACTACGTGCTGCGCCAACTCGCCAGTTCTTGACCTGACGTGAACGAGCGCCCTGCCCCTGCATCTCGCGCGCGAGGGGGGCGGGGCGCTCGCGCTCGACGGGGCGGAAGTCGCGCCTGCGAGCATGATCGCAGGCGATCTGTTCCCGGAGCTGCGCTTCTGCCCTTGCGAGCGTGAGGCGAACGAGCGTCGCTGGGCGATGACGGGTGGACAAGCACGCGAAGCTCCTGGCGGACACGGGTGATCTCGGTCGAGAACCCGTCCACCAGGAGCTTCGTCGTTGTGCAGAACGGTCCAACTCGCGGTCAGCGCCGCCAGCTTGAAAAGGGCTCCGTAAGCGCGACAGCCGACTCAGGCGGCTGCTGTCTCAGCGGCCGTCCCGGTCGCCATAGGTGCGCGGACCCGGTTGCGGAGCTGGCGCAACGCGTAGTGCTGCCGGGATTTGACGGTACCCGCGGGGACGCCCAGGAGGTGGGCGGTCTCCTGCACGGTCCTGTCGTGTAGGTAGATGTGCACAAGGACCTCTTGATGCTCCCGTGACAGATGCCGCAGAAGGGCCACGACGTCGACCGAGGACGCGACCGTGTCGGCGTGGTCGCTCTGCAGCGTGCCTTGTTGTTCCGCGCCCGGGGACTCATGGCGGAAGTAGGCGCTGCGTATCCGGTCGATGGCGAGGTTGCGAGCCACGGTGAGCAGCCAGCCGCGCATCGATCCTTCGTTGGCGCACAGCCGGTCGGAGCGGTGCCAGGCGCGTATCAAGGTCTCCTGCACGATGTCCTCTGCCATGTGACGATCGCCCAGCATGCGTTCGACGTAAGCCAGGAGTGGCTTGGTGTGGTCGGCTGCCAGCGCCTGCGGGAGGTGCCCGCAACGTGCGGCCACAGGCTCGCCCGGAGCTGTTGCGTTGGTCACGACGTCCTGGGCGGCGGCCTCCTTGACCGTGGCCGCGGTCAGGACGGGGCCGGCGGCTGCGAGCGGACGTAACGGCATTCCAGGGCCGCGGCTGTTGTTGTTGATGACGATTACCTGTTCGCCGGCGGCGACCGGGCGCTGGGCCAGGGCGGTTCCGATGGCTCCGGCTCCTTTGATTCCGCTGGGCATGGCGTGGTCCTCTGCTTAAAGGGATGGAGCCGAGCGGTGTCGGGCCTGGGACGGGGTCGGCGTTGATGTGTGGAGCAGCCCACCGCCCGCGAGGCGGCCGAGGCGCCGCCGCACGGCCGTAACGACACCTGCGCCACCCTCGGCTGTCTGCTGGTGCAGTCCGCGCTGGTCCGCGGACGCGAGGGCGAGCGGGCTCGACGCGACCCGGCCGAGCGCCGGGAGCGCAGTGTCGGTGGCCTGTGCGCGGTTCGAGCGTGCGCAGGCCAAGGGCGACCTGAGTCCGAAGGCCGACGCGGAGGCCCCGCCCGCTGCCTGATGGCCTTCGGGGCAGGGCATCTCGTGCAGGTCACCGGCGGGGCGAGCCGCGAGGATTCACACCCAGTCACGGACCAGGCCCTCGGTGCGTGGCCGAGCTGGGCGATTACTTGCTCAGGAAAGCCAGCAGCGCGGCGTTGACCTCCTCGGCGTGCGTCCACAGCAGACCGTGCGGGGCGCCCTCGATCTCGACGTAGTCGGCCGAGGGCAGCAGCGCGTGGAAGGGCCGTCCGGTGGAGTCGATCGGCAGGATCCGGTCGGCCGTGCCGTGCAGGATCAGAGTCGGTACGTCGATCTTGGCGACGTCGGCGCGGAAGTCGGTGATCCAGGTGGGCACGCAGGCCACCGACGCGTACGCCGACGCACCCGCTGCCACGCTCCAACTGGCCCGTACCACCTCTTCGCTGATCCGGCCGCCGAGCGTCTCGTCGAGGTTGTAGAACGCCTCGTAGAAGCCGGTGAAGTAGGCGTAGCGGTCCTTGGTGACCGCCTCCAGGATGCCGTCGAAGACGGACCGGTCGACGCCGTCCGGATTGTCGTCGGTTCTGAGTAGAAAGGGTTCGAGGGAGGCCAGGAAGGCGGCTTTGGCGACGCGCTGCGAGCCGTACGTGCCCAGGTAACGGCCGACTTCCCCCGTGCCCATGGAGAACCCGACGAGTACCGCCTCGGTGAGATCCAACTCGGACAGCAGGGTGTCGAGATCGGCGGCGAAGGTGTCGTAATCGTAGCCGGTGGTCGGCTGCGACGACCGGCCGAAGCCGCGCCGGTCGTAGGTGATGACCCGGTGGCCCGCGTCGAGCAGGGCCGGGAGCTGCTTCTCCCAGGAGTGGCCGTCCAGCGGGTAGCCGTGGATCAGCACGACGGGCTGCCCGCTCCCGTGGTCCTCGTAGTACAGCTCGATGTCGGTGGAGTTCTCCTGGCCGGCGGTGATGTACGGCATGTCGGATTCCCTTCGCTCGTTGGTGGGTCAGCGCGGTGACGGCGCCGATGTGGGTGAGATGGATGGCGTACGGGGCATCGGCCCCGAATCGTGGGGGAACGGCCCGCTCCGCCAGGAAACGCTGAGCAGCCTTCGGGGATCGGCGTGCCGGGATCGTCGGTGAGGTATGTGCCGGGGAAACTCGCCGGCAGCGCGGCAAGCCGGTCGGTGAACGTGCGCCCCAGGCGTTCGGTGGCCACGGCCGTAGAGGTGATGGTGGGCGTCCGATCAGCTCCAACTCTCGGCCCGCAGCGGAGCCGTGACCGACCCTGACGCAGCAGCAGACCGCCGACCACGCCCCCGTCATCATCGACAGGATCGACGCGACGCGCCGCAGCCGCACCTGGTTCGAGGAGTCCTGCGGTCGTCAGGGGGAGAACCGTCGTGGTCAGGTCGGGGACTGCCAGTCGGCGGACCACGGCGTTCTGCGCGCCCATCGCGACAGCCGGCAGTGCGACGAGAAGGAGACCGGGTCAGGAGGTGGCGCGGGCGGCGGCCTCGATGAGGTGCGCGGTGGCGTCGGGATGCGAGACGAGGACCGCGTGCGAGGCCCCGCGGATCACCGCGGTACGAGAACCCGCACGACGCGCCATGGCCTGCTCGGCGGCAGGCGGGATGGCGCGGTCCGCGCCGGCGACCAGGAACCAGGAGGGAATGGTCTTCCAAGCAGGCGCGCTGCTGGGTTCCCCGAACGCGGCCAGCGCCACGGGCCGTTGACCGGCCGCCATCAGCCGGGCCTCCCCGGCGGGCACATCGGCGGCGAAGACCTGCCGGAAGTCCGCGGGGCTGACGTAGGCGTCCTGGCCGCCCGGGAACGGCCGGACCGCCAGCGCCGGCGGGAGCATGCTGCCCGGGTACTTTCCGAGGATCGCCAGGCCGGACTCGCCCTCGTCGGGAGCGAACGCAGCGACGTACACCAGGGCCTTCACGTTGGGGTGGTCCACTGCGGCGTCGGTGATGACGGCCCCGCCGTAGGAATGGCCGACCAGGATCACCGGCCCGGGAATGGTGTCCAGGACACTGGACACATAGGCCGAGTCGCCGGCCAGGCCACGGAGCGGGTTCGCGACGCCGATCACGGGATACCCCCGGCGCTCGAGCCGCGATATCACCGCGTCCCAGCTCGACGAGTCCGCGAACGCCCCGTGGACCAGGACCACGGTCGGCCGTGGGGTGCTCGGAGTGGCCGACGCCGGCGCGGCGTTCGCGGCGGAGGCCGAGCCGCCGGGCGTGGCGGCGGACAGTGCCGGGACCGCGAGCAGTGTCCCGACCACCAGCGCCGAGAACATCAGCTTCCTGCGGCGTTGCCCGACCTCGCGGGATCGGACAGGTTCGATGCCTGTCATGACTGTTCTCCTCGTCTTTCCTGCTCGTTCTGGGTGGTCTGACTCACAAGGACGGCGGCGGTCCGGTGACGCGCAAGTGGAAAGCCTCGGCGGATGCAACGACCGCCGCGAGATCGAACTCCGGTGGCAGGTCCCCGGCCTCTGCCACCGGGGTGCCGTTGGCCCGGAAGTACTCTTCGATGTAGGCCGGGCTGAACAGCACCGCGATCCGCGCCCCCTCGGGCGAGCGCACCAGATAGCTGTGCGGCACCCCGCGTGGTCCGTACGCGACCTGTCCGGGCACCAGGTCGTGACGCTGGTCGCCGACGAAGAACGTCACCTCGCCGTCGAGGACGAACCAGACCTCCTCCTCGTCCTCGTGGACGTGGTGCGGGGGTGCGTGGCCGGCCGGGTCGGTGAACTCCATCAGGCTGAGCCGGTTGTCGGTCGCGGCGCCGGGAAGCAGGATCCTGGCCTGGCCGCCGAGGAACCAGAAGGGTTCGCGGTCGGCCGTCGGGCCGAAGGTGGGGAAGAACCGGGTCATTTCCGCTCCTGACGTCATCGTCGGCCGCCCAGGAAGTGCAGCAGCATGTCGGTCGTTTCCTTTGGGTGCTCTTCGTAGATCCAGTGGCCGGAGTCGGGGATGACCGCCGGGGTGACGTGGGTGGCGTAGTGGCGTACCTGCTTCGCGACCGACGAACCGAGGCTGCCGTCGGCGCCGATCGCGAGGACCGGCATGGTCAAGGGCCTCTTCTGGAGCCGCGCATTGTCGGCGATGTCCTGCGGGAACGTCCGGAACCAGGCGAAACTCGCTTCCAGGTGCGCGTAGTCGCGCAGGTAAGAGGAGAAGACATCGAGGTCCTCCGGGGTCAGGGCGTCCTTGTGCACCGCGATGCCCCGCATGAAGCCGGAGGTCCAGGTCAGTTCGCGGCCCTGGATCAGGCTCTCGGGGAGGCCGGTCCGCAAGGAGAAGAAACCGAAGTTCCACACCCCGGGACCCTTGGCCGTCAGCGCCGGGAACTTGTAGATGCCGGGGTCCGGGATCGGTGCCTCGCTGAGCACGAGCTTCCTGACGCTGTGCGGATACTGCGCGGCGTAGGAGTAGGCGACCATCGTGCCGATGTCGTGGCCGACGACGTTCACGTCGTCGGCCTTGCCGAGCGAGACCAGGAGCGTGTGCAGCTTGGCGGCCATGGTCTTCTTGTCGTAGCCGGACGCCGGGGCGTCGCTCTTGCCGGCGCCGGGCAGGTCAGGTGCGATGACGGTGTAGTGCTTGGCGAGCGCGGGCATGATGCCGTGCCACTCGTACCAGGTCTGGGGATAGCCGTGGATCAGGACCAGGGTCGGACCGTGGCCGCCGATCACGTAGTTGATGCCGGTCCCGGCGACCTGGGTCTTGTGTTCGCTGAAGCCGACGGGCATCTGCTCGTCGGACGACGGCGCCGGCTTGTCGAAGGCCGAGGCCGTGAGGGTGAACGAGCCGAGGGCGACGGCCAGGGCGAAGGCCGCGGCCACCAGGCGGCGGGATCTGGGCAGGCGGAATCTCACTGTTCTCTCCAAAAGATGCGAGGGGAAGCGACGCGTGAGGGCTCGGTGCCCGCCGCGCCGTGACGGCCGGTCAGCGGGATTCGACGAGGCCGCCGTCGATGACGAAGTCGACGCCGGTGACGGCGCTGATACCGATCAACTTGTGCAGGGCCATGAGAGGGAGTCTTTGCAAGGGAAAGTCAGATCTGGCGCAGCGCGCCGCCGTCGACGGCCCACTCGGCGCCGGTGATCTGGCGGGCGAGAGGGGAGAGCAGGTAGGCGATGACCCGTGCGACGTCGTCGGGGCTGCCGAGCCGGGCGGTGGGCAGGCGGCGCACCTCGCGGACGAAGTGGTCGATCGCCGCCTCCGGCTCCAGGCCGTACTGAGCGGCGAGCTGCTCCGCGAAGCCGCCGGGGCTGTCCCACAGCCGGGTCCGGGTCGGTCCCGGTGCGACGACGTTGGAACGCACCCCGCGCGGACCGAATTCGGCCGCCAGTGTCTTGGACAGTGACAGCAGCGCGGTCTTGGCAGCCGCGTAGTCCACCATTGACACGTCCGGCATCCTCGCCGCCTCGCTGGTGAGATGGACCAGGGAGCCGCCACGCATGAGCAGGGCGGGCAGCGCGGCGCGGGTCATCCGCACTGCGCAGTGGAAGTTGAGCTCGAACGTTGCCTGCCACTGCTCGTCACTCACGTCCAGGAAGCCGGTGCGGGAGTCCAGTCCGCCGACGTTGTTGACGAGCCCGTCCAGACGCCCGTGCCGGGCGAGCACCTCCTCCACCACACGCTGGGCCGCGCCGGGCTCGGTGAGGTCGGCCGCCAGGCCGTTCACCTGCGGGCCGAGGGCTTCGACGCCCCCGGGGTGGCGGGCCACGGCGACGACGGTGGCGCCCTCGGCCGCCAGCACGCCTACCGTGGCCTCGCCGATCCCGGCGGACGCGCCGGTCACCACCACGACTGCATCGTTGAGTCGAAGATCCATCAGTCGGACTCCTTGCGGGCGAGCCGACCGTCGTCGACATGCGGCAGGGTGGCAGCGTGGCCCGGGTCGGCACCGGACGTTCCGGTGGTCCTGGATGGGCGGGAACTCATCGCCCGGTCTCCAGACCCTGCTGCCGCAGCCAGGTGAGGACGGTGTCCGCGACCTCGCGCCAGCCGTCGTCGATCGTCAGGGAGTGCCCGCGGTCGGGGAAATCGGTGATGTCGGTGACGGCCTCGGAGTGCCGGTACTGCTTGAGGGTGGCCCGGGTGACGGTCTCGGGCACCGTGTGGTCCTTGCCGCCGGAGATGAGAAGCAGCGGACCACGACCACTGTTCTCCGTGTCGACCTTCGCCGGCGAGTGCGGATTGAAGTTGGCGGAGGCGGCCTCGTACAGCGGCTTGCCCGGCGCGGGGATGGTCCAGCGCTCGTACAGGGCCGTCGACTCCTCCTCCGAAACGGCGTTGCCGAACGCGAACCGGAACTGCTCTGCGGTCAGGGACACCGACCGGTTCTTGTTGGCCGGGTTCTTGAAGACCGGGAACGTCGCCCTCAGCGCGGACAGCGGCAGGGGCAGAACACCCTTGATCTGCGCGGCATCTATCGCGACCGCCGCGGCGGCGCGGTCCTGGCCGAGCAGCTTCTGCGCGATCATCCCACCGAACGAGTGACCGATCACGACGGGCCGCGTCGGCAGGTCCGCGATCAGGGCCGCGTAGTGCTCGACGACATCGTCGATCCCGTGGCCGGCGATGCTCTCCGGGTTCTGGCGCGCCTCCTCGACGGTGTCCGGGGTGCCGGGCCACCCGGGCGCGGACGGGTCGTAGCCCTCGTCGCGGAACAGTTCGGTCCACGGCTGCCAGGAGGTGCTGTGCAGCCAGAGTCCGTGGATGAAGACCACGGGAAGCGGAACGGTCATGACTGGGCCTTCCTTGTACGGGCGCGCCGGCCCGGCGTGTGCACACGAAACCGGGAACCCCGGTGCTCTCGCACCGGGGAGAGACCCCAGTGGTTCAGGGCCGGACGCCGAACGGCCCGAGGACCCCCGCGTCTATCCGCAGGGACTCCAGCAGCGCCCACGCGTTGTCCTGCGTGAAGACGTCGGCGGCTGCGAGGACTCCGGTGTACTTCGCGGCCACGGGAGCGGCCGCGGCGTCCGCCACCGCGTCGAGGAAGGTCTTGAAGACCGCCCACGAGTTTCCCTGCGCGCCGTACTTGTCGAAGAACGGGGACGGGTCGACGGAGGCGATCGCGGACCGGGTGCTGGCCTCCAGATCGTCCATGTACTGGATCTGCAGGGCGCCGTCCGAGCGGACTCCGAGCCGCCCGAGATGACCGCCGACGAACGTCTGCCACGGGTAGTCCATGGCGATGCTCTGGGCCTTGATCCAGTCGGGGATGTCCTGGGAGACCGCGAGGCCCTTGAACGGAACCCAGCCCGGGTACAGGACGTCGACCAGCATCAGGGTGGCGTATTCGGGCGCGTGGATGAAGATGTTGTCCGGGGAGTGGTTGGGCCCGTGGTACGCCAGGCGCAGAGTTTCACCACCGACCTTGAGCTGGTACTTGTCGTGGAACGTGACCGTCGGCAGCGGACGGTTGGGATCCGCCGCGCGGGCCAGCAGGCCGGCCGTCGCGGCGTGCGAGATCCGGACGACGTCGGTTCCGAACAGACCGGCGGCGCCGATGTGGTCAGCGTGCGAGTGCGAGTAGACCAGGTGTGTCACCTTGCTCGGCCGACCGTTGGCCCGGGTGATGTCGTCGATCGCGCGGAGCAGGTTGTGCCCGATGGTCGGTGGTGCGTCGACGAGGACGACGCCCCGCGTGGTCGTCAGGAACATGGACTGGTAGTAGGAGTCGGTGACCCAGTACAGGTTTCCGGCGATCTGGCCGACGTAGTAGCCGTCCTTGTTCGGCGTGGGCCCGACCGAGGCGGCCGGGATCGGCGCGAAGTCGGGCAGTCCGCCCTCGTCGGCGCGGGCGGGCTCGGCCAGCGCGCCGACGAGGGTCGCGGCGGCCGGGACGGCGAGGGCACCGGCGGCGCCCTTGAGGAATCTGCGGCGGCCGGTCGGAGGCAGGAGTTCGGGAGACATGGGAGTGTGGTCGCCTTTCGGTTCAGAGGAAACTCGGGGTCGGATTCAGGGGTGGAGGTGTTCAGCTGAAGCAGGGATCGAAGGTGTCGAGTGGCCGGTGACCGTCGGTGGCCCGGCCCGTCCGCTGTCGCCAACGGAGGTGTTCGGCGGATTCGGCGGCTGCGTCCCGGACTCCCTCGGTCGGCCTGGCGCAGCCCGGAACGAACGCGCCCGTGGCCCGCCTGCCAGCCGCCGAAGTGCGCGACCGGACTCCAGTCCGGCTGGACGAGTGGCATGGGCGGCGCCAGGCCTTCGAAGAAGCCGACAGTCGTGAACGACCCGACCGCCCACGACTGTCAGTAGCGCCTCGATCTCGGGGATCCGCTCTTCGGGGATCTCGAAGAAGTCGCCGCTCAGCACTGCGAAGTCCGCGTAGCAGCCGGGACTGAGGGTGTCCTTGACGTCCTGCTCGCCCGTGAGCCGGGCACCGCCGGTGGTGTACGAGGCGAGGGCTTCGGCCCGGTCCATGCGGTTCTGCCCGACCACAGGCACATCGGCGACGTTGCGTCCGTACACCAGCCAGTACAGGGCGACCCAGGGGTTGTACGTCGAGACCCGGGTGGCGTCCAGTCCGCGCGGCCTGCTCCCGCACCATCGCCGGACCCTGCCGCAAAGTCAGCACGCCGTCCCACCGGAGTTCGAGGACGAAATGCAGACCGCCGCGGACGACGTGGTTGTGCGAGTCGTTCAGGCCCGGCACGACGCGGCGCCCCAAGGACCAGCGGGGCGACCTCCCGATCCCCGCCGACGACGGTCACCGAACCGTCCCGCACGGCGCGAGCGTTCGCGGCGGGCCGCTTCGGGTCACCAGTGAAGATCTTCGCATCGCGCAGGACAAGGTCCGCGGGTTGCGCGGGAGCACCTGCCTGGATGCCGGCCCCCGGCATGGATGTCATGGTCCCTCCCTCGGGATGCTGCCGACGGCCTCAGCGCTCCTCGCCGCGCAAACCGTGATCGCCGACCGCGTCAGGACATCACCGCGTGAGCAGCGTTCGCACCGGGGCCCCACCCCAGCGGGACGCGCCCACCGACGGCCGCACGGACTGGGGTGGACCCCGGTGCGAGCCGCGTCGGAACACCTGTTACCTGGAAAACAGGCTTCGGAAGGAGAGCACGGAAATGGATGGGACCGCAGCACCACGTCCCTCCGCGGGGTGGGCGTCGGGGTCGTGGGCACCGCTGGCTGATCGCGTCTTCCGCATCCTGTGGCTGGCACAGTTCGGCTCGAACATCGGCAGTTGGATGCAGACCGTCGGCGCGCAGTGGCTCCTCGTGGACCGCGGAGCCGCGTACGTGGCCGGGGTGCAGGTCGCCTACAGCCTCCCGGTGCTGCTGCTCGCGCTGCCCGCAGGCACGCTCGCCGACCTCGTGAACCGGCGCGTGCTGCTCATCACGGTCCAGATCGTGATGGCCGCGACGGCGTTCCTGCTCGCGGCACTCGCGTGGGCCGGCCGCCTCCCGCCATCCGCGTTGTTGTCCCTGACGTTCGCCATGGGCTGCGGACTCGCACTGTCGACCCCGGCCTGGCAGGCACTGCAGCCCAGCCTCGTCCCGCGGGACCAGATCGCGAGGGCGTCGGCTCTCGGCGCCGTGAACATGAACACGGCACGGGCCCTTGGACCTGCCCTCGGCGGGTTCCTGGTCTCCTGGGCCGGAGTCGGCTGGACGTTCGCGGGCAACGGCGTGTCGTTCCTGGGTACGGCGATCGCGCTCGCCGCTTGGCATCAGCCGGCGGTCCGAAAGCCGGCCCAGGAGCGGGAGCGCATCCGAGGCGCGCTGGCAGCAGGCAGTCGTTACGTCCGCAACGCGCCTCGCGTACGGCGTCTGATCCTGCGCACAGCGCTGTTCATCCCGGGTGCAGTCGCACTGTGGGCCCTGTTGCCCGTGGTCGCCCAAACGGAACTGGGGCTCGGCGCACCCGGCTACGGCGCGCTTCTCGGCGCAGTGGGGGTCGGAGCCGTAGCGGGGTCGTTTCTTCTGCGGCCACTGACCAGTCGGCTCGGCGGCGAACGGACGCTCACAGCGTCGATGCTCGGCTACGCCGCGGTCATCGCCGTCCTGGCCCTCACCCACTCGGCGTGGATCGCGGCAGTCGCACTCGTCGGCGGCGGCGTCGCCTGGATCGGGGCCCTGACCACGCTCAACGCGTCGCTGCAGCTGACGTTGCCGGACTGGGTGCGGGCGCGCGGCCTGGCGTTCTACCTGCTCGTCTTCCAGGGCGGTCAGGCCGTCGGATCGCTGCTGTGGGGAGGCGTCGCGCAGCGGGCGGGGGTACGGCCCGCGCTCGCCGCGGCGGCAGCCTCTCTTGTCCTGGCCGCGCTCGCTCACGTCCGATGGCCGCTGCACGACGCCGCGACCGCCGACCCCACGCGCACGCACGCCTGGCCCGAACCCGCAGTCCTGACCGAGGGCCCACCGGCCGACAGGACGACACTGGTGATCGTCGAGTACCGGGTCCGACCGGGGAACACCGCCGCCTTCCTGGCCGAGATGGACCACATCGGACGATCACGGCAGCGCACCGGCGCGTTCAGCTGGGGCCTCTACGCGGACATCGCATCCCCCGACCGCCTCATCGAAACGTTCCTCGTCCGGTCGTGGTCAGAACACCTGGCGCAGCACCACGAGCGGCAGACCGGCCTGGACAGCGCCATGGAGGCAAGAGCCCGAAACCTGCTGACCGAACCGCCGCAGGTCGTTCACGCGGTCGCACACGGACAGGCCTAGGTGTTCCGCCCCGGGAGGTCGGGGACGCGGCTGATGGGTGATCGGCACTTCAGCCCGGTGGGTTCGCGGCAGTGATCGTAGTTGGGCAGTCACTCGTCGAAGCCGGCGCGCCACCCCAGCTGGGGAGGGCCTTTTCACTCGGCCATGGCAGCCGAGGTGCCGTCGGCCCTCAGCACGTCACCGGAGTTCGACGTCGCATCCGGTACGCCGTCGGCGGAGAAGGACGAGGTCTGCAGCTTCGTCCTCACCTCGACCGCCCACGGGGGATCGATCTCCGTGAGGATTTCCGCCGCCTGCGTCCACACCGCACGGGCGAGCGCGTCGTCGCCGGTCGCCGCGTGGGTGTCGCCGAGCCGGGTGAGGCTGCCGGCCTCGTTGTAACGGTCGCCGTTCCTGCGCAGCATGCCGATGGCTCGCAGGTAACAGGTGCGCGCCCGCCTGAAGTTGCCCAGATGGTGATGGGCGTAGGCAAGGGTGTCCCAGGCGTTGGCCTCGTTCGGGCCGCCTCGATCGCGCATCCGTCGGTACAGGGAAAGCGACCCCACGGCGGTGGCCATGGCCTTGTCGTAGTCGCCGAGTACCGCTTGGTACCAGGCGATCGCGTTCATCGCGTCCGCCTGCCCGCTCAGATGTCCGGCGATGCGGTACAGGTCCAGGGCGTGCCGGGTGTGCCGTATCGCCTCACCGTGCCTCTCGGTGCGGGTCATCACCCATCCGAGGGCGCGTCGTGTGTGTGCCTGGCTGAGATCGTCGCCCAGCGCCTCGAACAGGGACAGGGCCTGTCGCAGGTGGTCTTCGGCCTCGGCATAGCGGCGGAGCAGTGAACAGGCGCGCCCGAGACCACCGTGGGCATGCGCCATGCCGACGGGGTCGGCAAGCTGCTGGGCCGCGGCGAGGGCGATGCCCTGGAGGTCCGCCCAGTCGTGCCAGTGTCCGAACCGTTCGTGCACCGGGTCCAGCAGCCGCGCCAGTTGCCACGCGTGGGCGCCGAGCCCTTCGTCCACCGACTGCCGCACCAGCCCCAGCAGGACGAGCCGCTCCGTACTGAACCAGCTGAGGGCGGACTCGGCGTCCCCCAGGACCACCGGGGTCCCCGTTGTCTCCGGTGACGGGGCCGGCGAAGGGAAGACACCCGCCGGATCGAGAAGGGGGGCGCTGGCATACGCGGTGAGCAGATAGTGATCGAACATGCGGCACAGTGCGTCGCGCCGTTCCTCCTCACTGTCCCCCTCGCCGTCCTCGGCACGAGCGAGTTCGTTCGCATACGCGCGCAGAAGGTCATGGAAGCGGTATCGGCCCGGGGCCTCCTCGGTGAGGAGGTGCGTGCGCGTCAGTTCGCCCAGCAGGGAGCGGACCCGGACGGTTGGACGGTCCGCGAGTGCTGCGGCCGCGTGTGTCCCGATGTCCGGCCCGGGATGCAGGGACAAGAACCGGAACAGCCGGGCCGCTTCACCGGTCAGGGTGCGGTACGACCAGCCGAACACTGTCCGCACGTCTGTCGTCGCATCGAGGCCGTCGAAGGCGTCGAGGCTTCCGTTCGCCTCCATGAGTTCCGCCGCGATGCCGGACAAGGGGAACGACGGGTTCATCAGGGCGCGGGCCGTGATGATGGACAGCGCCAGTGGCAGCCCCCCGCAGAGCGAGATGATCGTGTCGACAGCAGCGGGCTCGGCGGCCACCCGGTTGGCCCCGAGCCGTCGTACGAGTGACTGCCTGGCGTCTTTCGGAGCCAGTAGGTCCAGCGTGAGGGGGTGCGCGCCGCCGGCGACCACCAGGCTCGTCAGTTGATTGCGACTGGTGATCAGGACCAGGCAGCCGGCGGCGCCGGGCAGCAGCGGACGTACCTGGTCGGCGTCGCGCGCGTTGTCCAGCAGGACCAGGACGCGTCGGTCCGCGAGAAGGCTTCGATACAGAGCCGCCTGGGCTTCCGGGCTGTCGGGCATCTGCTTGCGGCTGACTCCCAGGGCCTCGAGGAAGCCGCGTACGGCTTCCGCCGGGTCCATGGCCGCGCCGTGGAGATCGAATCCCCTCAGATTGACGTAGAGCTGGCCGTCCGGGAACCGGTCCGTCACTCGATGGGCCACCTGGACGGCCAAGGTGGTCTTGCCCACTCCGGCCATGCCGCCGATCGCGTTGATCACCATGGTGGTCCCGGGTCCACCGTGGCTCGGGATGGCCGGAAGGCGGCGCAGCAGGTGGTCGATCTCGGCCTCGCGGCCTGCGAAGTGTTCGTAAAAAGCCGGGAGTTGGGCCGGCCGGGGCAGCGGAACGAGTAGGTCGCCCCGAGCCGGGGAGGCCGTCTCGGAAGCAGCGTCCCGGCCTGTTGAGCCCTCACGGTCCGAGGCCGCGAAGGGCATCGGGTGCGTGGGTGCGGTCCGCGCACTCAGCACTTCGCGGTGAGCGGCCAGCAACTCGGAGGAGGGCTCGACGCCCAGTTCCTCCGCCAGCAGCACCCGGATCTTCTGATAGGTCTCCAAGGCCTGGGACTGCCGGCCCGTCAGCGTCAGCGCCCGGATCAGCCGGCTGTGCAGCGGTTCGTCAAGGGGATGGTGGTCCGCCAGGCCCTGCAGTTCAGCCAGCACCGGTTCCACGCGGCCGTAGCGCAGGGCGGTGTCGACGGCCTCCTTGACCGTGGCCAGACGCTCGCCGTCGAGTCCCGCGAACACCGGGTGGCTGCGCGCCCCAGCCGGTATCCCGGCCGCCGCGTGACCGCGCCACAGCGCCAGGGCCTGCGCATACAACTCAAGGGCGGACGCGGGATCGTCCGCTCGGTCGGCCGCACGCGCCTGCGTGCGCAGGTCACGGAAGCGCAGCAGGTCAAGTGCGGTGACGCCGACGTTCAGCCGGTATCCGCCGCCCTCTCGGAGCAGCCATCTCCCGGTCGCCATCCGAGGCAGCCCCGGCTCCAGCACACGGCGTAGCGCCCCCACATAACGGCGTACGACATTGACCGCGCTCGGCGGCGAATCCCGCCCCCACAGCAAGTCGACGACTTCCGCGACAGCGACGGGTCGGCCGGCGTTCGCCATCAGCAACGCCGCGAACGCCTGCTGCTGCGGGGGCCCCAAGTGCAGTTCGGCATCGGCGCGCCAGGCGCGTACCGGACCGAGCACGGCGAAGTGCACCGTCTGCCCCGGGGGTTGGAGCTCCCGCCCGCCGGAAGGACCGGTCGTGGGCCCGGCTGACGGTCTCCGTGTGTCGGCCGGGCGCTTCATCCGGCGGTCGGCCGAGCGCGATGACCGGCGGAGCGGGAGCCGGTGCCCGTACATGCCGTTGCCCTGCTGAACGCGTCGAGCACCATGGTCATGATCCTCCCCCTCCCGAGGCCCCGACCCGCCCTCACCGCCCGCGACCGATGCGCGTTCCAGCTGTGCCGTCAGGGACCTTCCCCCCAGCTCACAGTACCCCGGTCCGCGGGGCGAAGGCCGGTCGTGCGGGGTCGAGGCCGGACGGCCGCGAGCGCGCAGGACGACCACGGGGTGCACGTCGTCCCTCACCATGACGTTCTCTCCCTCGCTGGGCCAGTACAGCGCGGTCGCGGGGGCGACCGCGGCGACAGGACCACGGGGGCGGGGAATGACCAGGACCGGAAAAGATCGGCATCGGTCAGGGCGGATTGCCGACGTCCTAGACTCCGAACTGTGCGTTTCACCGTGTTGGGGCCCGTCAGAGCCTGGCGAGGCGAAATGGAGCTGCCCCCGGGGCCGCCCAAGCGGCGAGCCCTGCTGGCCCTGCTCCTGACGCGGGCGGGGGAGCCCGTTCCCGTCCACGAGATCGTCGACGTGCTGTGGGGCGAGAACGCGCCCGTCAGCTCCGTCAATGTGCTGAGCCGTCATGTGGGATCTCTGCGCGGGATGTTGGACACGGATACGTCCGGACAGACCACGTCGAGCCGACTCGTACGTGGCTCCGGAGGCTACCGCCTGATACTCGGTTCAGGGGAGCTCGACCTCCAGCGGTTCCGTGCCCTGCGTGACGAGGCGAGTGCGGCCCGGGATCTGGGCGACCCTGCCCGAGCCGCCGCGTCACTGCTCGAGGCACTCGCCCTGTGGCGCGGCCCCACAGCGTCAGGGATCGCACCGGAAGTGCGCGCGCACCCCGCCTTCGCCTCGGTGGACCGGGAGTATCCGGCTGCGGTGAAGGAAGCCGCTGCGGTGGCCCTCGAAGCCGGACCGGCACTCGCCGGGCAGTTGCTGCCGATCCTCAGACAGACGGCCGCGGATCACCCCTTGGACGAGGTGCTCCACGCGAGTCTCGTCACAGCGCTCGCGGCGACCGGACACCGGGCCGAGGCATGGAACGCCTACCGGGACGTCCGTACGCGACTCGTCGACGAGCTCGGTCTGGACCCGGGCCCGGAACTTCTGGCTGCCGAAGAGCAGTTGCCGCGCAGCACCGCCTCCGCACCGCCGGGCTGGTCGGGGCCCCGGGGCAGTGCTCAGAGCAGTGCCGAGAACATCGCCCCCCAGCCGTCGCACGCCGGCACCCGCGTGCCGGAAACCTCCACCGGCACGACGGCAGACGGCGCGAGGTGGGTCCGCCCCGCACAACTCCCGGCCGACCTGGTCATGTTCACCGGCCGCCACACCGAACTGGACCGGGTGCACGCCCTCTTGTCCCCGTCGGACGATCGGCCGAACGCCGTGGTGATCAGTGCGATCGGCGGCATGGCGGGCGTCGGCAAGACCAGCCTGGCGGTGCACTGGGCCCACCAGATCGCCCACCGCTTTCCCGACGGCCAGCTGTACGCCGACCTGCGCGGCTTCGACCCTTCGGGTTCGATCGCGGATCCCGCGGAGGTGATCCGCGGCTTTCTCGATGCCCTGGGCGTCCCCGCGCACCGCATACCGGCCGGCCTCGACGCCCAGACCGCCCTCTACCGGAGTCTGCTGGCCGGCCACCGAGTCCTGGTGCTGCTGGACAATGCGCGCGACACGGAACAGGTCCGCCCGCTCCTGCCGGGCTCCGCCGGATGCCTGATCGTCGTCACGAGCCGCAACCACCTGCACGGACTGGTCGTCGGGGACGGAGCCCATCCCCTCTCGCTCGGCCTCCTGACGGCCGCGGAGTCCAGGGAGTTCCTCATCAGGCGACTCGGCCCGAAGCGGGTGGCCGAGGAACCGACCGCCGCTGACGAGATCGTCGCGCTGTGCGGCTCCCTGCCGTTGACACTGGCCATCGTCAGTGCCCGTGCCGCGGCCCATCCGGGCTGGAGCCTCTCGTTCATCGCCGAGGACCTGCGCAAGACCCGCGGCAGCCTCGCCGGCTTCACCGACGATGATCCCACCACCGACCCCCGTACGGCGTTCTCGTGGTCCTACGACGCTCTCACACCGGGTGCGGCGCGACTGTTCCGCCTTCTGGCACTCCATCCCGGCCCCGACGCGTCCACCGCGACCGCGGCGGTTCTGCTGGGCCTATTGGTCAAAGACATACGCCCTCTGCTCGCCGAACTGGTCGGCGCGCATCTGCTCACCCAGCGATCCCCGGGCCGCTTCGGTTCGCATGAACTCCTGCGGATCTACGCTGCGGAACTGACGGAATCACACGACACCCTCGAGGAGCGGGACGCCGCACGGCACCAGCTGCTCGACCACCTCCTGCACACCGCTCACCGGGCCGACAGCCTGCTCGCACCCCACCGGGAACGTCTCACCCTGTCCGCGCGGGTCGCCGCGGGGGCCAGTCCGGTGGCGTTCAACAGCCGGGAGAAGGCGGCGAGCTGGTTGAACGCCGAGCGTCCCGTCCTCCTCGCAGCAGTGCAGGAGGCGGCCCGATCCGGCTTGGGCGCCCACTGCTGGCAACTTGCCGCGACACTGGAACTCTTCCTCGACCGGCATGGCCGGTGGCAGGACCAACTAGTCTCTCAGGCCGCGGCGTTGCAAGCGGCCGAGGACCTGGGCGACCTCTCGGGACGCGCTCACGCGCACCGGGCCCTGGGCTTCGTGAACGGGCGCCTGGAGCGCCCCGCCCAGGCGCACGAGCACTTGTCCACCGCGCTGGAACTGTTCGCCGCCATCGGCGACTTGCCCGGCCAGGGGCGCGTCCACCGCTACATGGCCTTCCAGGCCAACCGCCAAGGCCATCACCACGAGGCACTCGACCACTACCGCGAGGCGCACTCGCTGTACGAGGCGGCCGGTCATCGCAGCGGACAGGCAGGCATCTCCAACGAGGTCGGCTGGACCCACATTCTGCTCGGCGCGTACGAGGCAGCCCTGACCGACTGCCAACGGGCGATCACCATGAACCAGCAACTCGGCGACCGCAACGGGGAGGCCGCCGCCTGGGACAGCCTCGGCTACGCCCACCACCACCTCGGCCAGTACCAGCAGGCCCTCACCTGCTACGAACGCGCCTTGACCGCCTATCGCGAGATCCACGACGACTACCTGGAAGCGGACACCCTCGTCCACATCGGTGACGCGTGGGAGGCCGACGGTTCCCAGGAGCGGGCGGCGGTCGCCTGGAAGCAGGCACTGGGGATCCTTGAGACCATCGCGCACCCCGATGCCGAGCACGTACGCGACAAGCTCCGGCGCCCCGACGACACATGACTCGCGCCCCTGAGTACCGGCGGAGTGCGGCCGCTGCGTCCCCGCGTACCGTGTGCTCTCGACCGCGGAGAAATGCCCCGGTGTCGCCTTGGGTCACCGCCTCGGACAGGGTGTGGACCCCGCGCTCGCACAGCCTGTGAGGCGCTACGGCGCGCCCCCGGTGCCGCGGCGGCGGCCCGCGCGCGGACGGACGGGCTGCTGAAAGTCCGGTACATCGACGACAGCCCCGCAGGGCTCGCTGGACGACTGCTCTCCTTCGGCGCCACCACGGTGGGCGAACTACCCGCCGTGGCGCACTGGTCAAGGAAGTCGGGGAGCCGGTGGAGTCGAGAGCCGCTCGCGTCTGACGATCGAGGAGGTCGGGACCGTGGCCTGTACGCGGTGACCCTGCGGGCCGGCGGGGGCACCTCGGCGTACCGGCGTGTGGGGTTCGAGACGGTCATCACTGCCGACAGTGCACGCTGCCGCAGGGGTGAACGCCCACCCGACGGGGTGTTCACCTTCTCGGCACGCTTTGCACACTCCGACCCGCTTACCGTCAATCGACAGCGTCCAATGACTGATCAGTGAGATTCCGGGGGGACCGTGCTTGTTTGGCCTGGTGACGCGAAGCCGGCCAGGCGAATGAAGCATCTCCGAGCAGCTGCTGGGACACGACGCGAAATCAAGGATCCAGTCGTCGCCGTTGGGTGACTCACGGCGTCGGAGCACCGAGTCGCCGAACGCGTCGCCAAGGCGCTGACCAGCCGGGAGGCTGCGGCACTGCTCTTTCCGCCGCCCTTGGCCCGTTGAGGCGCGCCCACCGTCTGAACTGGGCGAAGCATCGCGAAAGGAGATCTCATGGTGTGGTCCGGGGTTCACCCTGTGGCGGTGACGCAGATGGTCGGTCGGCACGCGGAGCGTGAGGCGATCGGGAGGCTGCTCGTATCGGTCCGTGACGGCTTCAGCGGAGTCCTGGTGCTCACCGGCGACGCGGGAGTCGGTAAATCCCGGCTACTGGAGTACGCCGCCGAGTCCGCCCAGGACCTGACAGTGGTCAGGCTGGTCGGCGTGGAGGCCGAGACACGACTGGGCTACGGCGCGCTGCACCGACTCCTGCGGCCGTACCTCGGCCGGCTGTCAACTCTGCCGGAGCGTCAGCGTGACGCCCTGAACGCCGCGTTCGGGCTGACCGATGCTCCGCCGTCCGACCGCCATCTGGTCGGATTGGCCGCGCTGACACTGCTCTCGGACGCGGCCACGGCGGCGCCGATGCTCTGTCTGGTCGACGACGTGCAGTGGCTGGACCGCGAGTCGGCGGAGACCCTGGCCTTCGTAGGCCGACGCCTGTACGCGGACTGCCTCGGGCTGCTGTTCGCCGGGCATGACGGGACCGGCGTCCACGACGTCTTCGGCGCCCTGCCCGTGCTCCGGCTGGAGGGACTCACGGACGTGGAGGCCCGGGCCCTGCTGGCCGACGGTGTGACCGGACACCTGGACCAGGCGGTCGCCGAGCGGCTCGTGGCGGGCACCGGAGGCAACCCGCTCGCGCTTCTGGAACTGGCGGTGAACCTGGGCTCGGAGCAGCTGGCCGGGATCACACCACTGCCCGAGCCGCTGCCGGTGAGCCGACAGCTGGAAGCACATTTCCGGCAGGCGGCGGAGCTGCTGCCCGCCGACACCCAGACCCTGCTGCTGCTCATGGCCACGACGCCGACGGACGACCAGGCGACGCTGTGGCGCGCCGCCGGAGCCCTGGGGCTGTCCATCCGGTCGGCCACGCCCGCGATCGCCGCGGGGATACTCAACCGCGGGATCGTCGCCGAGTTCCGCCACCCGCTGATCCGGTCGGCGGTCCACTCAGCCGCGTCCGCCGAGGAGCGACGCAATGTCCAGGCGGCACTGGCCGCCACGAGCGCCCCCGAGCGCCGGGCCTGGCATCTGGCCGAGGCGACCGACGGGCCGGACGACAGCGTGGCCGCACAGCTGGCAGCCGCCTCCGAACTGGCCCAGACACGTGGCGGATACTCCGAACAGGCCCTGTTCCTCACCCGGTCGGCGGAGATGACCAAACATCCGGGCAAGCGGGCCGAGCGATATCTCGACGCGGCGGCGGCACATCTCGCTTCCGGCAATCTGCCGGCGGTGCAAACACTGCTCGAACTCGCGACCCCGGACCTGACCGGGCCGACCGGCCGGACCCACGCGATACGGCTGCGGGCGTCCGTCGAGATGGTTCACGCCCGCCCTCGTGAGGTACCCGCGATGCTGCTGGAAGCGGTGGCCGACCTCGGCACCACCGACCACATGGCGAGCTGGGACCTGTTGGGCGAGGCGACGCGCGCCGCGATCATGGGCGGCCGGACGATCACGGGGACGACACCCCGCGAGGTCGCCAAGGCCACCGCCGACGCCTGGTGCGAACCGGCGTTGCCGGCCTCGAGCCCCGATCCGCTGATGGCGGCACTGGCGCGCTTGATCGCCTACGGCTACGCCGCGGGAGCCCCGGCCCTGGCCGCGGCACTGGCCCGGTTGCGCACCGCCGACGAACTCCAGGACCAGAATACGTTCAGCGCCATGGTCAGTCTCGCGGGCGACGAGTTGTGGGACATCGAGGCCAAGCGGGAGATCCTCGGGAAGCTGGTGACGGCGGACCGTGACCGCGGAGCCCTCTACGGGCTCAGTATCGCGTTGGTCTCCCTCGCCGGCGTGGAGATCTGGGACGGCCGGTTCGCCGCCGCCGAGAGCTGCTACGACGAGGCGGACGACTACATGACCGCGACCGGATACAGCCCGTCGGGAGACTTCCACAAGGCCCTGCTGTATGCCTGGACCGGCCAGGAAGTCGAGTTGCGGGCCGCGGCCGCGACGATGAACGCCATGGCCGAGAACCTGGGCCTCGTACTGTATCGGCGGTCGATCGGCCAGGCCCTGAGTATCTTCGAGATCGGTCGCGGACGGTATCGGGAGGCGCTCGACGCCCTGCTCGCGGTGTTCGACCATGACCCGTTGGTCCTCGGCGACATCAATCTTGCCGGAATGGTCGAGGCCGGGCTGCGGGCCGATGACCGGAAGGCCGCCGCCATGGCCATGGAGCGAATGGAGGAGCGCGCTCCGCTGGCCGGAACCCCATGGGCGTGGGGGCTTCTCGCGCGCTGCCGGGCTCTCATGACCGACGATGACCGGGCCGAGCAGCTGTATCAGGAATCGATCTCGCAGCTGGAGAAAGTCCCGGTGGCCGTGGAGCTGGCATGGTCGCGCCTGCTCTTCGGCGAATGGCTCCGCCGTCGCAGGCGTCGTGCCGACGCCAGGGTCCAGCTGCGGGCCGCGTACGAGTCCTTCGAATCCTGGGGAGCCGCGTCCTTCGCCGAGCGGGCGAGAGTGGAGCTGCTGGCCACCGGGGAGACCGCACGCAAACGCACGGTCGACACCCAGTTGGACCTCACCTCGCAGGAACGTCATGTGGCGATGCTGGCCGCGTCGGGTTTGACCAACGCGGAGATCGCCACCCAGTTGTTCGTCACCACCTCGACCATCGAGTTCCATTTGAGCAGGGTTTTCCGCAAGCTCGGTATCACGTCGCGCAAGCAGATCGGGCGCAAGCTGAGTGAGGCCGATTCCGACGATTGACAGGGGGCCGTCGGCGGACATGCTCCGCCCGACCCAGTCGGGTCGCCCGGCTCGGCCGACCTGCTCAGTGACGGGCGCCGCCCACGGTGGCAGCCGAGCAGTACCCCGACTCCCCGGCCCGGCCGCCGCCCCGACGGTGATCGCACCCACCGCGACCGTCATCGGCCACGTCGAATGACCGAGCACCCGGTCCGCCATCATGCTTCGGGCCCGGGGAGGGCGAGAGTCGCCGGGGCGACCACGAGACAGCCAGGAATTCGGAGCGGTTGAGCTGCGGCCAAAGCCGTTCCGCCGACGATCCGGCAGACGCGGCCGACGCCGTGGCACACCGCGGGGAACGAGCAAGAACCCTGTGATGACACACCGTTCGGCGCGCCCTCGCACCGGGGTGGCTCCCCGGTGCGAGCGAAACGTCGACCGGTGTGGAATGTGATCGATCGGCACCCTTGGTGCCGACAGGGACCTGAGACGAGGGGGCGGCGATGACCAGATCCGGAGCGCCGAGGATGACAGATCACGTCGGCGAGCCGCTCACCCACGGCCGGCCACGGGTCAACGGGGTCGATCTGCACTATGCGACGGGCGGCAGTGGCGACCCGGTCGTCCTGCTCCACGGCGTGCCGAAGAACATGTTCTTCTGGCGGCACGTCATCCCGCTGCTCACACCGCACTACACGGTCGTCGCGGTGGACCTGCGCGGATTCGGCGGCTCCGGACGTCCGGCGACCGGGTACGACACGCGGACCCTGGCCGCCGACATCGCCGCGCTCATGACAGTGCTGGGACACGACCGGTACCGCGTGGTGGGCGAGGACTGGGGTGCGGCCGTCGCCTACGCCGTGGCGGCCTTCCACCGCCCGAAGGTCGTCCAACTCGTCTTCCAGGAGACGAGACTGCCCGGCCTGCCGGTCCCCGACCTCGGGCCGCTCGTCGCCGAGGATCCCCGCACTGGCTGGCATCGTTCGTTGTTCAGCCTGCCGCACTATCCCGAGTTGCTGCTCGCCGGCACGGAACGCGCCTTCTGGACGTACTTCATGCGGCGGATCATGTGGGACCCGAGCGCGTACACGGACGCCGACGAGGACGAATACACCCGAGGGCTCGAAGAACCGGGCGGCCACCACGCCGTGTTCGAGCTGTACCGGGCCACCGAGACCGACGCCGAACAGAACCGGCCGCAGTTCGCCATCCCGCTGGAATGCCCGGTGTTGGCCGTCGGAGGTCGCGCCTACCTCGCCGCGGAGCCCGGGGAGCAGATGGCTCAGGTCGCGGTGGACGTCACACCTGTGGTGATCGAGCAGGCGGGGCACAACATCCCGTTGGAGGCGCCCGTCGAACTCGCGCGCTGCTACCTCGACTTCTTCGCGTCCGCGAAAGAATGACAGTTCAGCAGTGCGGCCGTAGCGCTGCGCCGACGACGGTCACCGCGTCACCTCGATGCGGTCGTGGACGACGGTCGACCGACTCCCACCGCAGGGAACTCCCCTTGCCGCCGGGCGGGAAGAGAGCGGGCCGCAGAACCGTACCTCGCAGGGGCGGGCGGCTGAAAGCGCACCTTCTCTCACGGAGACGGCAACGTCAGCGCACCGCTTTCTGCCCCGTCGGTCCGACAGCGAACCACCTGCCGTCGACGCCCTGTCCGTTCAGGTCACCGGCCCCGGCATCGCCGGAGAAGCGGTAGACGGGCCAGCCACCCACCGTGACCTGGACCTGTCCGTCCTGTCGGCGGATGGCCCCGACCTCCTTCGGGTTCACACCCGCCAGGTAGACGTTGCCACCCTCCTTGATGGTCACCGGTGGCCACTTCGAGGCACAGGCGTCATCGCAGTTCGACTGGGACGGGTCGGCGGTGTCGCCGTCGAAACGGTAGAGCGCCGCTTGGTTGACGTTGATCAGGTGGGCCACCGGCAATTGCGGCGAGGTCACCGCCGACAGCTGCACCCACTGGGGCGGAGTCTCCTGCACCGCCGCGCCGACCACCGTGCCGCCGGTGCCGTTGAGGCCCGCGTCCCGCGCCGTGGAGTCCACCACCTGCAGCGCCGAATTGCCGGCTCCCTGGCTGGGCGCGGCCGTCGTGGGCAACGCCGAGGACGTGGCCGGGGCGGGGGCCGGGGTGGACGGATCCTTGCTGTCACCGATCTGGATCGTCTTGCCGCAGGCGGTCAGGCTCACCACACCGCACACCGCGAGGACGGTGGCGACAGTGGCACGGTGCTTGGCGGCGCCGGGGGACAGCAGGCCGCTGAGAAACGAGGTCATGCGAAGAACACGACACGGAGGCCGCCGAAGGTTCAATGCCGTGCCCGGACCGCCTCACACTCGGCCCGGTTGAACGATCCGGCCCTGTGACCTCGTGTCCCTTGCAGAGACGGATGGCCAGCGCACAGGAACGGGAGCCGGCAGTGACAGACATCCACGTCCCCGATGACGCACTCAAGGACGGCGCGAAGAGAATGCGCCTCGTGCAGGACAACATCGACATCGGAAACACCACGTTCGACTTCGATGCCGCCTTCGGACGCGAGCTGTCCAGCGGCGCTGCACAGAACTTCGAGGACCGGTGGAACGACGGCAAGCACCAGCTGCAGAAGCAGGTGGGGGGCATCATCGACGCCATCACCCAGATCTCCGACGCCTTCGACGAGGCGGACCGGCGCTCGGCGGCGAGTCTCGACGACAGCCAGGGCAATTGACCTCCCCGACGGACACGGTGAAGGGTGACCGATGAGCACGGCACAGCGATTCCTGCTGGAGATCCCCGACGGGTGGGACCAGGTCGATCTGAGCGGCGAGGAGATGGCGCGGGTTCGCGCACAAGCTCTCGCCTCGACCGACGACCCGCGGCAGAAGGCCGAGATCAACGACATGTTCCGTCAGGGCCGTGAGGTGACCCGCGCCGCACGCCGCTACGGAGCGCTGCTGGCCTCGGGCACGGCGACCATGTACCCGGACGGACTCTTCATGGCGTACGGCATGGTCTTCGCCGTCACCACACCCGAAGGCCAGGAGCTGACGCTGCCCGTGCTGTCCGCGCAACTGGGTGTCTCCTCCGGCACCGGTGCGGCACCGAAGGACCGCGTGATCACCTCGGTGGAGGTGCCCCATGTCGGCCCGGCGGCGCGCGTGACCGGCACGGAGGTGACACGGGTGACCGCGGACATCTCCGTCAAGCTGCTGACGATGCACACGATGATGCCGGTGCCCGGCACCCCCCAGGACTTCCTCGCGGTTTCCCTCGCCAGCCCGAACCTGCCGTTGAAGGACGAGGTGTACGACCTCTTCGACGCCATCACGAGCACGTTCCGGTTCATCACCGACGACGGCGTCCAGGTTCCCGCGGGAGCGAGCAGCACCGGCGAGAGCCCCTCCGGCTGAGGCCCCTGCTGTCGGTTCAGGGCGGCCCTTGGTACGACAGCCGCCCTGCAGCGGGGCCGCAGCAGCCCCACGCCTCGTCACCGGGGGGAAGGAGGCGCACATCCAGGGGGACCTGGGGGTGCGCCTCCGGCTATTACCGGTCCGTGTCCAGGTATGGCACCTGCACGGTCCTCAGCACTCCGTCGCCCAGGTGCAGCAGGCCCCGGCCCGGCTGCGGGGCCTGGCCGACGACACCGCGGCTCAGCTTCACGCCGATGACCTCGCCGTCGCTCAGTCCCTGCGGGGAGAGGAGCATGCCGGTGCGGTTGCGCTTCACCTGACCCATCCATCCGGCCAGGCTCAGTGACAGCGACTCGGCGTTGCCGGCCGCGAGCACGCCCCAGCCGGTTCCGGCGCCGCCGCGGGCGAGCAGAGCGAGGTCGGAGTCGATCTCGGCGCCCATGAAGAGTTCGGCGTCGTCGACGACGATCACGCCGTACTCCTGCGAGACGTTGTTGAGTGCCTGCCGGAAGTCACCCACCGGCACCTCCGCGTCGGTGATGACGGTGACCACGCCCGGCCGCCCCTGCAGATCGCGCAGGGGTGAGCGCCGCGGGGCCAGCACGATCAGGCCGGTGCCGGCCGCCAGCAGCGACTCCGCCGTCGTGAGCAGGGTGGTGCTGCGTCCGGTGCGCGGCGGCCCGGCGATCACGAAGGTCGGCACGTCCGTGAGGTCGGGACCGAGCGAGGTGAGGGTATCCCCGCCGACGGCCACCAGTGGGCGCATCGGTCCCCCCGCGGTGTGCAGGGCGAGGGCGTCGGCGTACGTGATCCGGTCGGGCAGGACGTCCAGCCGGAGCGCGCGGCGGGCGTCGGGGACCGCGGCCTCACGCTCGATCAGCTGCCGGCCCAGCGCGGCCAGGACATCGGCCTGCGCGGTGCCCGCGAGGTCCTCGCCGAGCACGGCGATCTGGACCTCGCTGAGGTCCTGGGGGCGGATGCCCCGGCCGGGCCCGGGGTCGGACGGCGCGGACTTGGTGGGGATTCCGACGCCGGAGTAGTCCTGCCGGTCGTTGAGCCTGAGGACGATCTTGTCCTCGGTGGTGCCGGAGAAGCGGCTGCCGCCGAGCACCCGGTCACCGGCCGGCACGACGTGGATGCCCACGCCCGCACCGTCGCGCAGCAGACGCAGCATGCGCTCCATGTAGCTGCCGTTGTCGTACGAGGTGAACTCGCGCTCGAAGACCTCGAACCGGTCGACCAGCAGCACGATGTGCGCGAGCCTCTCGTGCAGTGGCTGGCTGCTGCGCAGTTCGGTCAGGTCCGCCGTGCCGCGCGCGCCCAGAATGCTCTGGCGCCCGGTGAGTTCGGCGCCGAGGCGGTCCAGCAGCCGGCCCAGCCGCTCGATCTGGGTACGGTCGACGACGGCACCGCAGTGCGGCAGTTCGGTGAGCACGTTGAGAGCGCCGTTGCCGCAGTCGATGCCGTACAGGTGCACGTCGTCGGCCCCGTGGGCCTGGCCGAGCGCCGCGGCCAGGGTGCGCAGCGCCTGGGAGCGCCCGCTGCGGGGCGAGCCGATGATGTGCAGATGGCCCGTCCGGTCCAGGTCGAACGTCAGCGGCGCCCGGCTCTGCTGGGCGGGCAGGTCGACAATGCCGTACGCGACCGGAGGCAGCGCTGCCTCGCGTTCGGCGGCCGGCTTCGGCGCGGGTGCCGCAGTCCACGGCAGCAGGGCGGGCAGGGGCGGCAACCACGGGCTGGGCTGGCGCGGCACCCCGGCCAGCGTGGCGGCCTCGGCGACGGCGCCGACGAGCACTGCGAGGTCGGTGACCGCCTCGGTCTGCGCCGCCGCGGAACCACTCCGCGCGCGCAGACTCGGCAGCGGGCCTCCCAGATCGTTCCAGGACACCGGCATCGCGGTGACGGCCACCTCCGTGCCTGCGTCGGACAAGCCTCCGGGACGGCGGCCGCCGACACGTCCGGACTGGAACGGCAGCAGCGCCGACGGGCCCAGACGGGCATAGGCACGGCCGGGGTTGGCCGGGGAGATGTCACCGGAGTCGGGAGCGTCGATGATGTCCCGGCTCTCGCCGGTGTCGGTGGTGCGCAGGGCGATCCGCAGGTTGGTGTTGGCGCGGATGTCGGGGGTGACCGCGCCACCGGGCCGCTGGGTGGCCAGCACCAGATGGATGCCGAGGGACCGGCCGCGCTGCGCGATGTTCACCAAGCCCGAGATGAAGTCGGGCAGTTCACGCGCCATGGAGGCGAACTCGTCGATGACGAGCAGTAGCCGCGGCAGCGGCGGCAGGACGTCACCGCCCCGCGAGCGCTTGTCGAGGTAGTCCTCGAGGTCCTTGGCGCCGATGTGGGCCAGCTGCGTCTCACGGCGGCGCAGTTCGGCACCGAGGGAGACCAGGGCGCGTTCCACCAGCCGGGTGTCCAGGTCGGTCACCAGACCGACGGTGTGCGGCAGGTCGGCGCATTCGGCGAAGGCACTGCCGCCCTTGTAGTCGACGAGGACGAACGTCATCTCGTCGGGCCGGTTGACCACGGCGAGGGTGGCGACGAGGGTCTGCAGCAGCTCGGACTTGCCGGAGCCGGTGGTGCCGGCGATGAGGGCGTGCGGGCCGTCGCGCACCAGGTCGACGGCGAACTCCCCGTCATAACCGACGCCGAGGACCGCCTTCGTGGACCGGCCACCCAGGGACCAGCCCGCCGCCAGTGCCTGTGCGGTGGGCGGCTCGATCTGCAGCAGATCCAGCAGCCGTACGGATCCGGGCAGCGCGCCCTCGTCGCTGTCGCCCACACCTCGCAAGGGGGCGAGTGCCCGAGCGAAGTCCTCGTACCAGGCGGGCTCCGGGGAGTCACCGCGCACGTTCTCCAGCGCGGCGGCGGAACCGGTGCGTACCTTGGCGGTGCCCGTACCGGCCTCGGTGACGACGACGGCGCCGCACTCCTCGGGCAGCAGCCGCTCCTCCCGGTCGATGCAGATGGTGTGAACTCCCACCGCCGGCCCGTCGCGCAGCAGGGCGATCACGCCGGGCAGTGAACGGGCCCGGCGCGCCTCCTCCAGGACGACGAGGATGTCGGGGTAGCCGTTGGCACCGCCCCGCGTGATGTCCGGTCCGGCCGCGCCACGGGCGGCGACGATCTGGCCGAGTTCGCCGACGCGACGGGCCAGCGAATCCGCGGTGCTGCCGATCAGGGCGTAGGCGTCCTCGCCCTGCGCCCGGGTGTGCGGCAGCCAGCGGGTCCAGGACCAGTCGCGTTCGCCGGACGGCCCGGCGAGGACGACGATACGCAGGTCGGTGGGGCTGTGCAGGGCGGCGGCCTGCGCGGTCAGCCATCCCGCCAGCCGGGTCGCGCCCGATCCGGCGACACCCGCGACACCGACCCGGCGCAGGGGAAGGGCCACCGGCACCTGGTACAGCCACGGCACGGTGTTGCGGCGGTGCTCGTCCTGTTCCGGGTCGTCGACGCCGACCGACGACGGCAGATCGGCGGTGCCCGCGCGCACGGACAGGAAGTCGGGGTCCTGCCAGCGGCGTTCCCACAGCCGTTCCGACGGCTGGACCGCCATCTGCAGCAGCGTGGCCGGATCGGGCAGGGAGAGACGGAGGTTGTGCTGTTCGTCCAGAACGGCGGCGTCGATGTCCGCGCGGACGCCGGCCACCGCCCGGTCGTACTCCTCCTTCTTCTCCAGGTACTTCAGCATCGCCTGCTTGCGCCCGCCGAACTGGGTGACCAGGGCGGCGAGCGGCGAGAGCAGGGCGATGAAGACGAACGACCACCGGTGGGTGACGAAGATGGCGATCGCGGCGCTGCCGGCCGGCAGCAGCAGGATCGGCAGCAGCGGGATGGGCCGCTTGTCGGGCTTGATGGGAGGCGTGGGCAGCCGGAACTTCGCCCCCGCCGCGGGCGGCAGGAACCTCGGCGGCCGGTTGAACTCCAGGCCGATCCCGTCCTCCGCCGCGACCAGCGGTGCGCGCGCCGTTCGCCTGGAGGTGAGCTCGAGCAGGATGTTGCCTACGGCGAGCTGGCTGCCCTCGCGCCAGGGGGACCGGGTGCCCGAGGGCTTGCCGTCGAGCAAAGCGTTCTCGGTCTCGAGAAGTTCGGCGCGGCCGTCGAGGTGGACGCGTACCCGTGCCGCGAGCGCCGGGGCGCCCTCGGCCAGGCGGATACGGCAGCCCGGGGCGGTGCCGATGTCGTAGTCGCCGGGGACCAGGCGGTAGGTAGTGCCCGCGCCGGGCCCGGAGACGATGCGGACCTCGGTGCGGCCCTCGGGCTCGGCCTCCCCGGAAACGGGAGCGCCGAGCCCCAGGTCCATGCCGTCCCGTACCCCCGCCACCTGCAGAGTGCTGCGCGGGTCGACGAGCGTCGAGCCGATGTACAGGGCCGGCTCCGGCGGCGTGGTGCCGTCGGCCCCCGCGTACCCGACGGCGCGTGCCAGATCGGACGCGAACCTGCCTGCGGTGGCGGTGGGTTCGGTCTGCACGGAGACGGTGGAGGACGCCTCCTCGGCCCGCGGGTCACGAACGCTGACGGTCAGTCGCACTGCTCATCGTCCTTCTCGAGTAGCGGTGGGTCGGCCCCGCACGCCGAGGCGGCGAGCCGGGCCGGATGGGTCAGGACAGGGCGGAACCGAGCTGGTTGTCGGTTTGGTCGAAGGCCTCACCGACGGTCTTCACGTACTGGCCGATGCCCTGCAGGCCCTGGTTGACCTGCTCGAAGCCCTTGGCGAACTCGTCAAAGAACGGCGAGAACTTCTGCTGGGCGGCCGGGGTGCTGTAGCCGTCGGCGAGCAGGTTGGTGATCTTTCCCCTGACCTCGTTCAGCTTGTCCTGGAGCTGGGAGAAGTCGTTGAGCAGAGCCTGCGACGTCGACGAGGTGGTGTCGGAGTTGACGCTGTAGTTGGGCACGGAAGTACTCCTTGCTGGTGGTTGGTGCCGTCCATCCGTTCAGGGATGGAGAACTGGCAGGCGTGGGGCCTAGCCGCCTTGGCCGTCGGCCGGCGGGGTGACGGGTCGCGCCGCGGACGCACCGTCCGGGACGGTGGGCGACGGCGGCAGCGGGACGTCGACAGGGTTCACCGGCAGCGGGCTTGTGGGCCGCGTGTCGGTCGGGGGCGGTGCGGGAGGGGCTGGGCTTGTGGGCTGTGTGTCGGTTGGAGACGGCGGAGGTGTCACTGGGCTTGTGGGCCGTGTATCCACTGGAGACGGCGGAGGTGTCACTGGGCTTGTGGGCCGTGTATCCACTGGAGACGGCGGAGGTGTCACTGGGCTTGTGGGCCGTGTATCCACTGGAGACGGCGGAGGTGTCACTGGGCTTGTGGGCCGTGTATCCACTGGAGACGGCGGAGGTGTCACCGGGCTTGTGGGCCGTGTATCCACTGGAGACGGCGGAGGAGTCACCGGGCTCGCGGGCCGTGTATCCACTGGAGACGGCGGAGGAGTCACCGGGCTCGCGGGCCGTGTATCCACTGGAGACGGCGGAGGAGTCACCGGACTCGCGGGCCGCGTATCCACCGGAGACGGCACAGGAGTCGGAGTCACCGGACTCGCAGGCCGCGGGCCTGTCGGGGACGCCGGCGGGGTGACGTCCGGCGGAGTCGCCGCGGGCGCGGCATCCGGTCGGGGACGTCCCTTGAAGGGGATCTTGTCGGCGATGCTGTCGACGCCACGGCCCAGGCCGGCTTTGCCGAGCGCGCCCACAGCGAGTTTCGAGGCGCCATTGGCGATCTCCCCGGCCGCGACATCCTTGGCATCGCCGCCCTGAGCAACGCCGACCCCGATCTTCGTTCCGACGCTGGCGCCCTCCTCGAGGAAGCTGCCCAGTTGGTCGGACACCTTCTTGCCGAGGGAGTCGCCCACCGCGGGCGTCGTCGTGTTGCCGAACCGGCCACTCTGGCCTTCTTCCACCGACGGGACGCCCCGGTTTTTGCCGATGGTGCCCACCCCGCCCTTGAAGAGGGCTCCGGCAACAGCACCGGCTGCGGCTCCGCCGAGCACGCCGGCAAACGTGAGCTCGTCGTTGTTGGCTCTCTTGGCGGCCGCCTCGATGCCGGCGTTGACGGCGAATTTCTTGCCGGCGTCGACGAGGGCATCGCCGATGAACTTGCCGACGGGATTGCCGAGGAAGCCCCCGACAACCCTGTTGTCGGTGAGCGACTTGCCGATGTCGCCGATGCTGCCCGTGGCCTTTTTGATCAAGGGAAGGTTCTTCACTGTGGCGGCAAGGGCGGGACTGATGGCCTCCGCGACGCGGCCGCCGAACTTGAGGAGCGCGCCGCCGGGGATGATGCCCAGCAGGCCGGTGACGAAGTCACCGGCCTTGATTCCGCCTGTCTGACTTGCGACTACTTGGTTGAAGACGAACAACAGACCACCGAGCAGGGCTCCGACCACGGGGAAGAAGACCGCGAGAATCGCCACGAAGGCGGCCACCAGGACCTGCACGAACGGAAATTCCTTGAAGAAGTCGGCGATCTTCTGGAAGATGTTCCGCTCCGGGATCGCCTCCTCCGCTGCCCGGTCCAGCACCTGGGCGAGCCGGCGCTGCGCACTCTCCCGCAGCGTCCTCGCCTGCTCCGCCAGACTCCGGGCCGCACCCATCTCGGCCTGGCCCGCGTCGATGGAATCCTGGGACGAACGCGCCTGCGCCCTCTCCTCGTCGGTCGCGTCGGCGCCCAACTGCCGCGCAGTCTGGTTGGCTTGCGGCGCGGCGGCTCGCGCCCGGTCCACGGCCTGGTCGAAGACGCCCTGCGCCTCCTCCAGCCGGGGAACGTACTCGCTGTAGGCCTGAGCCGCGTCGTGGTACGACGTCTTGGTCTTGGTCAGCTTGTCCGGCAGGTCGTCGCCGACCTTCGCCCTGAGCGCGTCCATCGCGTCACCGGTGCCCTCGGAGATCGCCCCGTCCCGCTTCACGATGTTGAGCGCCCGCTCCGCGTCATCGCCGATGCTCCGGTAGCGCTGCACGATCTTCAAGATGATGTCGGGGTCGCCCGGTGCCGGGTCCGAGTCCATCCCGAGAAGCTGGAAGTCCTCGGGGCTGGCGTGCCGCCGTGCCATTGCGATTCCCCCGGTCCGGTGCGTTGACGTGCGATCGCGAGGTACACGGGGCCGGGCTCGCGGAAGGTTCAACAAATTCCGCGTCAGGTTCGAACTTTTTGGCCGGGCGGTCCCGTGTAGTCGGTGCAACGCAACACCGGACGACATGGGTGGACACGATGAGCAACTGCGCGGGCCAGGTGCCCGACCCTCGACCGAGAACCGTCACGGCACACCGCATCCCGCAGGCACTGCTGTTCGCCCTGACAACTCTGTTGGCGGCGTTCCTGGTGGCGATCGGCGCAGCCGGTTCCGCCGGGGCGGCAGCCCCCGGCGACGATCTGATCAAGGTGTTCGTGGTCCAGGATCCGGCGCAGACCGGCGGGCAGCTCGCCACTTTGCAGTCGATCGCCGCGACCACACTGGGAGACGCGGCGCGGGCCGACGAGATCTTCGACCTCAACCGCGGCCTGACGCAGAAGGACGGAGGTGCCCTGAGCAGTCCCGGCGACCAGCTGCACCCGGGCTGGGTACTGCGACTGCCGAAGGACGCCTCAGGACCCGGCGTGCAACTGGCCAGAGACACCGGAGGCCAAGGCAACGCCTCCACTTCCCCGGCCTCCGGGTCCACGGCTCCGCCGGGCACGGGCGACGAGCGGTCCACCACGCTCACCATCCCCCTGGCCGCCGCGATCGCGACACTCGGCGCCATCCTGCTCGCCCTGGTCACCGCGGGCATCGTGGGCCGGCGGAAGGTGCGTGCCGGATTCGCCGCCGTCCGCCGGGGTCTGAACAAACTGGGCGAGCCCGCACGCCGGCGCCGCAGGCTGGCGCAACGACAGGCGACCAGCCGCTGGTTCGACGCGGACGTCGACGCGGTACGGCGTGCCTACGGCACCCTCGGCGAGTTCGCCGCCACGGACCGGGAGCCCGAGAGGCCGGTGCACGCGCTGAGCGTCGACGACGCCGGCGTGACGGTGTGGCTGTCGGCGTCCGATGCGGCCGGCGCACCATGGACGAGCATCGACAGCACGCGCTGGCGCCGTCCCGCTGCCGTGCCGGGCCGGCCGGTCCCGGGCGACAGCGGCGTGAGCGAACCCGCTGTTCTCTCCGCGGCCTGTCTGGTCCGGCCAGGCACGGACGCCGACGGCCGGCCCGTGTTCGTCGACCTCAGCCGCCTGGACGGCGTCCTCAGCGTGACCGGTGAGAAGGTGGTGGCCCGTGACGTCGTGCAGAACCTGCTGGCGGAGATCGCCCGTACCCGTCCCGGCACTCCCGTGACCGTGCTGCGGGGAACAGCCGACGCTCCGTCGCTCGCCGTACCGCCGAGCCTCCAGCAGCTGCCGCAGGTCACCCCTCAGGCCGTGGCCGTTCCGGTCCCGGCGCAGTCGACGATCCGCGGCGCCGCCGCGCGCCGGCCACTCAGGGGACTGGTCGTGGTGGCGGGTACGCCGGGCTCGCGAGAGGCCGCCGAACTGGCAACCTTGTGCGGCCCGGGCGGTGCGGGTTGGACCGGACTCGTCTACGGGGAAGCCCAGGACGCGCACTGGCGCTGGTACACCGACAGTGACGGCCGCGTCGACATCCCCGTACTGGACCTGAAACTCACGGTGCCGGCCTGAGTAGGGTTCCGACCCGTCACCGGTGGCCGTCGTGATCTTCCGGCAGCGGGCTGGCACCATCACCGACAACGGCGCCGGGTTCCAGTCCGCCTTCCACTGGCATGCCCTGGACAAGGGCATCGCCCACACGTACATCAAGCCCCGCACCCCGCGGCTGAACGGCAAAGTCGAACGCTCCCACCGCATCGACGCCGAAGAGTTCTACCGGCTCCTCGACGGCGTCATCATCGACGACGCCGAGGTCTTCGACGACAAACTGCGCGGGTGGGAGGACTACTACAACTGCCATCGCCCTCACGGCGGCTTCGGCGGCCAGACCCCTTACGAACGCCTCAAGCAGAAGACCACGACCCAGGCGTAATCGGTGATCGTCAGTGGCGCATCGACACGGAACACGGGGCAACCGCCAACGAAGCACGTTGACTTGCCGTGCAGCGCGTGTCGAGTTGCTGCGTTAGCGGTAGGAAAACTCAGTCAGATGCGCTCTGCACGCCCGGAATCCATGGTCATTGCGGCGATCTGATGCGAGGATCACTGACAAAACGCCATCATCCTCGAAACCCCGCCGAACTACCGGGCAAGCGGCAGCACGTCTCAGTACGTGCTGCGCAGCCTGATCCGCAAGTAAGTCCTTACGGGCGCCTGAGGGCCGCACTCCCGGTGACGGGGGTGCGGCCCTTCGCCGTACCCCGTCACCGCAGGTCATCACCCACCCTCAGGTGGAGCACAGGATTCCCTCAGCCCTCGGGGACACGATCGGTACATGACTGGCAGCTCCGGGTCCCGAACCGGCCACGTAAGAGTGCTCATCGTCGACGACGAGCCCGCACTCAACGAAGTGCTGTCCGTCGCCGTCACCGAGGCGGGCTGGCGCCCCTATCCGGCGCTCGACGGGCGCAGCGCACTGAACACGGCGCGCGGCTGCGCACCGCACGCCGTCGTGCTCGACGGGATGCTGCCCGACCTGGACGGCCTCCAGGTGCTGCGCCGGCTGCGCCACGAGAACCCGAAGCTGCCCGTCCTCATGCTCACCGCCCGCGACGCCCTCGAACACCGCCTCGACGGCCTGGAGGCAGGCGCCGACGACTACGTCACCAAGCCCTTCTCCCTGGAAGAGGTCGTGCTGCGGCTGCGCGGACTGCTGCGCCGGGCCGCGTCCCGGGACGGCACCACCGACGACTCCGTCCATGTGCTCGGCGACCTCGTCATGACCGGGGACACCCGCGAGGTGCGCCGGGCCGGTGTGCCCGTCCAGCTCACCGCGAAGGAGTTCGACCTGCTCGGCCTGCTGCTCGGCCATCCACGCCAGGTGCTCAGCAAGGCGCAGATCCTCGACCACGTCTGGAGCAGCTCCTTCGACGGCGGCGGCAATCTCGTCGAGGTCTACATCTCCAGTCTGCGCAGGAAGATCGACAAGGGACGGGCACCGATGATCCACACCGTGCGCGGCCTCGGCTACGCCATCAGGGCCGCGGAGGACGGGAGATGAGCCGCCGGCCGAACGCGAGGTCGCGCACCCGGTCCATCCGTACCCGCCTGCTCGTCTTCGTCACCGCCACCCTGGTCGTCGTCTGTGTCGCCATGGGCCTGATCACCACGCTCTTCCAGCACGCCTATCTGATGGGCACCATGGACGACCGCGTCCTCGACACCGCCGAACGCGCCCTGGGAGGAGCCTCGTTGCACCGAGAGATCGAGGACGATCTGACGTTCCTGAGAGAGACCGGGCAGCCCGCCGGAATGCTCGCCGCCCGGCTCGACGAGGACGGCGCCATCGTCTCCGCTGCCGTCGTCGTCCAGGACGCCCCCACCCAGAGCCTCGGCACCGGCCAGCGTGCCGCCCTGGCCGGGATCGGGGCCGACGGCGCGATGCACACCCGGACCGTGCCCGGCCTCGGCACCTATCGGGTCACCGTCCTCGAGGACGGAGGCGTCCGGGTCCTCGCCGGCCTGCCCATGGACGACGTCCAGGACATGATCAGCGGACTCGTGATGATCGAGACGGGCGTCGCGGTGGCCGGGCTCGCCGCCGCCGGCTGCGTCTGCGCGGTGGTCATACGACGCCAACTGCGCCCCCTCGGCCGGGTCGCCGCCACCGCCGCCGAGGTCTCCCGCGCCCCGCTCGGACACGGCGAGGTCACCGGCCTGACCCGGGTGCCGGAACGGGACACCGACCCCGACAGCGAGGCCGGCCAGGTCGGCGCCGCGCTCAACCATCTGCTCGACCACGTGGAGTCCTCCCTGGCCGAACGGCAGCGCAGCGAGGAGCGGATGCGGCGGTTCCTGGCCGACGCCAGCCACGAACTCCGTACGCCCCTCGCCTCGATCGCCGGATACGCCGAGCTGATGAACCGGGGCACCGACCGGATCGAGCCGGTGCTGGCCTGGCGCCGGGTCTCGGCGGAGTCGGCACGGATGACGGGTCTGGTGGAGGACCTGCTCCTGCTCGCCCGCCTCGACGAGGGCCGCCCTCTTCAGTCCCGCGAGGTCGACCTGGCGGCGCTGGTCGCGGAGGCGGTGTGGGACGCGCGGGCGGCAGCCGGCGGTCACGACTGGCAGCTCGAACTGAGCCTGGATACACCGGTGTTGGTCACCGGCGACGAGGCCCGCCTGCACCAGGTGGTGGCCAACCTGCTGTCCAACGCGAGGATGCACACGCCGCGTGGCACGAGGGTGGTGGCGTCGGTGGAGTCGACGGACGAGCGCTGCGTGATCCGAGTCCGGGACGACGGCCCGGGCATACCGCCCGCCCTCCTCCCCACGGTCTTCGAACGCTTCACCCGAGCGGACACGTCCCGTTCCCGCGCCGACGCCAAGTCCGGTGGCTCCGGCCTCGGTCTGGCCATCGCGGCAGCGATCACGGGCGCCCACGGCGGCCGCATCCGGGTGGACAGTACCCCGGGCCGCACGGAGTTCACGATCGAACTTCCGACGGCTGTGGCAGCCGGGCTGGAGGAGTGGACGGTGCCAGGAAAACCTGCGTCGGTGTGACCCACCCGGGGGCGCGGAGCCGCACTCTGCCGCGGTGTTCGGCCCACGCGGCGCCGAGGTGAGGGCCTGGGCGGGCCGCTCGCCTGGCGGACTCACCGCCCAGCTCCACCGGAGTGCGTACTGCACCCAGTCAGAAGGCCCGCGCCCGCGGATCGGACCGGGCAGACCGCGCACGAAGCCTGACCGCCTCGCCGCCGACAGGGCTTACGGCAACCGCCCCTGCGCGCATGGCCTGCGGTTCCCGAAGTGTGGCTGGAAGCGATCTCGCAGAAGTACGCCTGTCTCACGCCGACGGTCAATTCCCGGGACCTCTACCAGGACGGACCGTCGCGGGACCACACGGTTCACGTGCAGGCCCGGGACCGGACCGGCGAGCAGATCGCCCGCGTCCACTGGCTCGCCGCTCAAGTGGGCGGCCGGTTCACCGGGAGGGTGGAGTTGGCGCCGCTGTAACGACCAAGGACCGTCAACTGTTTACAGTCGCCCCGGTTCGCGCTACCTTCCGCAACACGTGGGGTGGGAGCGCTCCCATACTGACGGACCGGAACCCGCCCGTATGCCGCCCCCACCCCACGGCTATCTCACACACCCGCAACGGCCCGTACCTCAAGGAACGGACTGCTCCGTCATGATCCTGACAAAGTTATCGAGGGTGACCCGCGCCAGAGCCCTCTTCCTGGTCCTCGTCTCCCTGCTCGCCACCATCCCCGCCCTCAGTCTCGTCCTCACCGCCGGCGGCAGGGCCGAGGCCCACGGCACCCCGATGAAGCCCGCCAGCCGCACCTTCCTGTGCTGGCAGGACGGGCTGACCGACACCGGTGAGATCAAGCCGGTCAACCCGGCCTGCAAGAACGCGCAGGCGGTCAGCGGCACCACACCGTTCTACAACTGGTTCTCCGTGCTCCGCTCTGACGGCGCCGGCCGCACCCGCGGCTTCGTGCCGGACGGCGAGCTGTGCAGCGGCGGCAACACCAACTTCACCGGCTTCAACGCCGCCCGCGACGACTGGCCGCTCACCCACCTCACGTCGGGCAAGACGGTCGACTTCTCCTACAACGCCTGGGCCGCCCACCCGGGTTGGTTCTACGTCTACGTCACCAAGGACGGCTTCGACCCGAAGAAGACGCTCACCTGGGACGACATGGAGGCCCAGCCGTTCCTGAGCGTCGACCACCCGCCGCTCAACGGCAGCCCGGGCACGGTCGAGGCCAACTACTCCTGGACGGGGCAGCTTCCGGCGAACAAGTCCGGCCGCCACATCATCTACATGGTCTGGCAGCGTTCGGACAGCGCGGAGACCTTCTACTCCTGCTCCGACGTCGTCTTCGACGGCGGCAACGGCGAGGTCACCGGCATCCACGAGCCGGGCAACCCGACCGAACCGGTGCCCGGCACCTGCACCGCCACCCGTAGGACCACGGGCACCTGGAGCGGCGGCTACCAGTCCGAGGTGACCGTCACCAACTCCGGCGACGTCCCGATGCTGGGCTGGATGGTCGACTGGGCCCTGCCTGCCGGCCAGAAGGTCGACAGTCTCTGGAACGGCAACGCCACCTACACCGGCCAGGACGTGATGGTCCACAACGCCAACTGGAACGGCTCGCTCAGTCCGGGGCAGAGTACGACGTTCGGCTACGTCGTCACCGGTTCCGGAGGCGACACGGCCACGACGCTTCCCTGTCGGGTCGGCTGAGTCACCGTCGGAACGCGCTCGGATCCTCCGCTCAGGGCGGACCCGGTGGCTGTGCGCCACCGGGTCCGCGAGCCGGGCCGGCGCAGGGGGGTGGTGGCCGGCACGGATGATGCATGGCTTGTGACGACGCGACGCGCGACAACGTTGTCGAGTGGTCTGTACATGACTCTACCGCCTCAACGGACAACGATGTCAAATAAGTTGGGGCAATCGGCTGGACCCGGCCGGGTGAACCCCCCGCGCGTTCCTTCGGCCGTGCGCGGTCTTCCGTGATACGCGTGGCGCACGTTACTGTCCCAGCGGCTTGTGCGACCTGTGGTGCGCGACCCGTCCGAAGGAGGAGGGGCCGCGTCATGCGTTTCCGTCCCACGTCCCTGCTGCTGGCTGCTGTACTCGCGGTCACCGGTGCCACCCCCGCCCTCGCGGCCACAGCCGCACCCCCCGGTCTCATCGGCGACCCGACCGCCTACGTGAACCCGCTCATCGGCACGGAGAACGGCGGCAACGTCTTCCCCGGCGCCGTCACCCCCTTCGGCATGTTCTCCCTCAGCCCCGAGAACACCCGCGGCGACGCCACCCGGACCGCGGCTCCCGGCGGTTATCTGTACGGCGCCACCCGCGTCCGCGGCTTCAGCCTCACCCACATGTCCGGCACGGGCTGCGCGGGTGGCAGCGGCGACATCCCGCTCCTCCCGTTCGCCGGCGAGGTCACCTCGTCCCCGGCGAGTGACACCAAGGACGCGGTGTACGCGGCCGACTTCAGCCACGCCGACGAGACCGCTGAGCCCGGCCACTACAAGGTGGGCCTCGCCTCCGGCGTCACCGCCGACCTCACCGCCACCGCCCGCACCGGATCGGCCCGCTTCACCTACCCCGCCGACAAGCCGGCCTCGCTGCTGTTCCGAACCGCCAACTCCGAGGTGGGCTCCACCGCGTCGACGGTCGAGATCGACCCGACGACCCGGACGGTCTCCGGCTCGGTCACCTCCGGCAACTTCTGCGGCTACCTCGACCCCGAAGGCCAACGCGCCTACTACACCGTTCACTTCACCGCCCACTTCGACCGCCCCTTCACGGCCACGGGTACCTGGCAGGACGACAGGCTCAGCCCCGGCTCGCTGGAGGCGTCCGGCGGCACGGGCGGCTTCTCGCAGGGCGGGCGTCCCGTGGCGGGCAAGGGGGCGGGCGGATACGTCCGGTTCGCGCCCGGCACCGAGCAGGTAGGCGTCAAGATCGGCATCTCGTACGTCAGCCGGGCGGGCGCCGAGGCCAACCTCGCCGCCGAGAACCCGCCCCGGCGCTCCTTCGACTCGGTGCGCGACGCGGCCCGCCGCGCCTGGCGCGACCGGCTCCGGGCGATCCGGGTAGGCGGCGGCACCGACGAGGACCGCACCACCTTCTACACCGCGCTCTACCACGCCCTCCTCCACCCCAACGTCATCAGCGACGCCGACGGCAGATACCGGGGGAGCGACGACGAGGTGCACCGCGTCGCCCGCGGGCACCGCGCCCAGTACGGCACCTTCTCCGGTTGGGACGTCTACCGCAGCCAGGTGCAACTGCTGACCCTGCTCGACCCGCGCACCGGCTCTGACGTGGCGCAGTCCCTGTACGAACTGGCCCGGCAGAACGGCGGCGTGTGGGACCGCTGGCTGCATGGCGCGAGCGGCACCCACGTCATGAACGGCGACCCCTCACCCATCGCCCTGGCCGGCATCCACGCCTTCGGCGGCACCGACTTCGACCTGCGCGGCGCACTGGACTCACTCGTCGAGGCGGCCACGGTTCCGACGGCACAGGACCTTTCGTCGGCGGGGAAGCCGGTGCTGTCCGTCGGTCAACGCCCCTCCCTCGACAAGTACCTGAAACTGCACTACATGCCGTCCGTCTCCAACGCCTGGGGCGGCGCCGCCGAGACCCTGGAGATGTCCGGCGCCGACTTCGCGCTCTCTCAACTGGCCCGCTCAGCAGGGGAGAAGGGCACTGCCGCGGCCTTCGCCAAGAGATCCCAGTGGTGGCAGAACAACTTCAACATCGCCGCCGACCCGAGCGGCGGTTACCTCGCCAACCGCAAGGCGGACGGCAGCTGGGTCACCGGTTTCACCCCGGCCACCGGCAACGGCTTCGTCGAGGGGACCGCGGCCCAGTACACCTGGATGGTCCAGCACGACCCGGCGGGCCTGTTCGCCGCGATGGGCGGCCGCGACAAGGCTCTCGCCCGCCTGGACACCTTCTTCCACGACGACAAGGGCGACTGGGCCTTCACGGGCAACGGCGGCGAGAAGTCCGAGCTGGACAACGAGCCGTCGACCAACGTCCCCTACCTGTACGCCTACGCGGGCGCCCCGTACAAGACACAGCAGACCGTCCGCGCCGCCATGCGGCAGCTCTGGTCGACCCGGCCGGGCGGCATCCCCGGCAACGACGACCTCGGCGCGATGTCCGCCTGGTACGTCTTCTCCGCGCTCGGCATGTATCCCCAGGTGCCGTCCCGGTCCGAACTGGTCCTCGCCTCACCGATGTTCCCGCGCATCGAGATCACCCGGCCCTCCGGAAACAACATCTCCGTACACGCGGAGGGCGCAGCCGCCGACGCGCCGTACGTCCACGGCCTGAAGGTCAACGGCCGCACGAGCCAAGCCCCTTGGCTGCCCGCCTCCTTCGTGCGGGACGGCGGCCGACTGGACTACACGCTGTCCACCGAGCCCGATCCCGCCTGGGGAGCGGACGCGGCCCCGCCGTCGTTCCGCGAGGGAGAGCAGCCGTACCAGATCGGCGTCGGCCCGACCACGGCGACGATCGCGCCGGGCGGCAGCACGAAGGTCGGCGTCCGCGCGCTGGCGCTGAGCGGCGACGGCACCGGCCCGCAGGTCCGCTTCCATGTCGAGGCACCCGGGGGCATCACGGCAACCCCGAGCGAGGGCACGGTGGCCGACGGCTCCCAGGAGATCACCCTGAGCTCCGCCGAGGGCACCGAGCAGGGCTTCTACGACGTCACGATCGCCGTCACCTCGGACGACACCGCGTACGAGCAACCCGTGTCCCTCACGGTTGCCGCACCCGGGACCCTACTCGCCGCCTACGACAGCACCGGAATCTCGGACGACTCCGGCGACCACGCCGAGGCCGACTACGACGGTGGCGGCTGGAGCTACTCCCGTCAGGCACTGGCGGCCGCGGGGCTCACCCCGGGCGCGCGGGGCACGGTGAACGGCCTGACGTTCACCTGGCCGAACTCGCCGGGCGGCCGGCCCGACAACGCCACTGCATCCGGCCAGACCGTGCAACTCAGCTCACCGACCGACCAGTTGTCCTTCGTCGGCAGTGCCGTCAACGGCAACCAGCAGAGCCGGGCCACGGTCACCTACACCGACGGCAGCACCGACACGATCGAGCTCGCCTTCACCGACTGGACGGTCGGCGGCGGGGGCGGCACCGTCCAGTACGGCAACGAGGTGGTCGCCCGCGCCGCCTATCGCAACGTCGCGGGAGCGGACCGGGACCCGGTGGCGACGTACGTCTTCGCCACGAAGCCGTTCAAGGCACCGGAAGGCAAGAGCATCGCCGGAGTGAAGCTGCCGGACGACACGGACCTGCACGTGTTCACCCTGGCTGTGAGCTGACCGGGCCGGGGCCCAAAGCCTCGGCCAGCCAGTCGAGTTGGCGTCGCACCTGCACCGCGTCGCCTCCCTCGTGGCCGTTGTAGGGATAGGCGTGGATCTCCTTGCGGGGGTCCACGCCGGTCAGCTCGCCGTAGCGGTTGAAGGCCGCGTACGCCCCGCTCGGCGGGCACACCGTGTCGCGCAGGCCGACCCCGAAGTGGGCCGGGGCGGCGGCGCGCCGTGCGAAGGAGACGCCCTCCATGTACGCGAGGGTGCGGTACGCGGCCTCCTCCAGGCCCCGGTGCACGGAGAGGTACGCGCTGATCTCGCCGTAAGGACTCGCGTCGGTCAGCTCCAGAGCCCGTCGGATACCGCACAGGAAAGGCGCGGTGACCAGGACCGCCGCCAGGTCCGGCACCAGTCCCGCGACGGCCAGCGCCAGCCCGCCGCCCTGGCTGTTGCCGACGGCCGCGACGCGGGACGCGTCCACACCCGGAAGGGCGCGCACAGCGGCCACCGCGCGCACCGCGTCCGTGATCAGCCGCCGGTAGTGGTAGTCGCGGGGGTCGGGCAGGCCGCGTGCCGCCGGTCCCGGGCCGCCCGGTGCCGAGGCGTGCGGGTCGGGGGTGGCTCCGCCGTTGCCGTACTGGTCGCCCTGCCCGCGGTTGTCCATCAGCAGATGGGCGTACCCGGCGTTCACCCAGGTCAGCCGCTCGTGCGGCAGGCCGCGCCCGCGGCCGTAACCGGCGTACTCGACGACCGCGGGCAGCGGCTCGCCCACTCCGGCCGGTCTGCTGTACCAGGCGCGCACGGGATCGCCGGCGAAGCCCCGGAACGTCACGTCCCAGGTCCGTGTCAGCCGCAGCCCGCTCTCCGCCGGGCGCACCGACACCAACACGTCGGCTTGTGCGGCCTCTTTGAGCGTGTCACGCCAGAACCCGTCGAAATCCGGGGGCTCCTGGACCTCGGGACGGTACCGCTCCAGCTCCCTCGTCGACAGGTCGAACGCAGGCACAGGGCACCTCGCATGAGTCGGTACAGACAATGAAACTTGCGGATGTCGCTGGGTCTTGGTCTCTCCGTCCTACCCCACTCCCGTCCCAGGTATCTCATGTCTGACCCATTGACAGCGCTTTCTTCGTGCCTCTAAGTTGCCGCGCAGTTACCGGTAAGAGCTCGAAAGTTTCGGTTCCGTGCCTCCGTCTGAGAGGACCGAGCATGAGCACCTCCGTCAAGTCGGCCTCTCCACCACCCGGCGTCGAGGACCCGCCCGCGGCAGTCGCCCGCCCGGCGCCGCGCAGTGGATGGCGCCGCGCCCTGCGCCGCGACTGGCAGCTGTACTCGCTGGCGGTCCTGCCGCTGCTGTTCTTCCTGGTCTTCCGCTATCTGCCGATGATCGGCAACGTGATCGCGTTCCGGCGCTTCGAGCCCGGCGGCTCGATGTTCGGCGAGGACTGGGTGGGGCTGCGCTATGTGCGCATGTTCCTCAGCGACCCGACCTTCTGGCAGGTGTTCCGCAACACCCTGTGGCTCGGCGGGCTCACGCTCGTGTTCTGCTTCCCGATCCCGATCGTCCTCGCCCTGCTGCTGAACGAGGTGCGCCGGCGCTCCCTGAAGCGGTTCGTGCAGTCGGTGTCGTACCTCCCGCACTTCCTGTCGATCGTGATCGTCGCGGGCCTCACCCTGCAGATGCTCGCCACGGACGGCCCGGTCAACCACGCCCTCGGATGGCTCGGCCACGACGAGATCCGCTTCATCCAGGAACCCGGCTGGTTCCGCACGATCTACGTCGGCTCGGAGATCTGGCAGACCGCGGGCTGGGGCACGATCCTCTACCTGGCCGCACTCACCACCATCGACGAGGACCTGTACGAGGCCGCGCGCATCGACGGAGCCAATCGCTGGCGGCAGATCTGGCACGTCACCCTGCCCGGTATCCGCCCCACCATGATCACGCTGCTGATCCTCAACGTCGGCACGTTCATGGCGGTCGGCTTCGAGAAGGTCCTGCTCCTGTACAACCCGCTGACCTACCCGACCGCCGACGTGATCTCGACGTATGTGTACCGGGCGGGCGTGGAGTCCAACAGCTTCAGCTACGCCGCCGCCATCGGGCTGTTCGAGGCGGTCATCGGCCTGGTCCTGATCACCACCGCCAACACGCTCTCGCGCCGCACAGTGGGGACCAGCCTGTGGTGAAGCCGAGCCGTTCCTACCGGGTCTTCCAGGGCGTCAACGGGGTGATCCTCACCCTCGTCGTGCTCGTGACCCTGTACCCCTTCGTGAACATCGTCGCGAGGTCGTTCAGCGGCGAGCGGCAGATCCGGGCCGGTGAAGTGACCCTGTGGCCCAAAGGGTTCAACCTCACCACATACAGGATCGTGTTCCAGGACTCGATGTTCTGGCGGAACTACGGCAACACCGTGTTCTACACCGTCGTGTCCACCGTCGTGGCCATGGTTCTGACGACCTGTTACGCCTACGTCCTGTCGAAGAAGCACCTCAGGGGGCGCGGACTGCTCGTCGGCGTCGCCGTGTTCACGATGTTCTTCACCGGCGGCCTGATCCCCAACTACATCCTGGTCACCGAGCTCGGACTGAAGAACAGCGTCTGGGCGATCGCGCTGCCCAACGCGATCAGCGTCTTCAACCTGCTGGTGATGAAGGCCTTCTTCGAGAGCCTGCCGACCGAGCTGGAGGAGGCCGCGCAGATCGACGGCCTCAGCACCTACGGCACCCTGCTCAGGATCGTGCTGCCGCTGTCCAAGGCGGTGGTGGCGACCATGGTGCTCTTCTACACGGTGTCCTTCTGGAACTCCTGGTTCAGCGCGTTCCTCTACATGGACCACTCCGACCTGATGCCGGTCACCGTCTATCTGCGCAATCTCATCGCGGGCGCCATCGGCGGCGGCAACGCGGGCGCCGGCACCGCGGAGCTCAGCCAGGTCGGCGCGAGCATCCAGGCCGTCACGATCGTGCTCACCGCGCTGCCGATCATCTGCGTGTACCCGTTCGTCCAGCGCTTCTTCGTCTCGGGCGTGATGCTCGGCGCGGTCAAGGGCTGACAGCCCGTCATCTCACTTACGGAACAAGGGAGTATCCGTGGAGAACACCGGACAGCTGTCACGGCGTCAGATCCTGGCCGCCGCAGGCTTTGTCGGACTCGCCACCCTCACCGGGTGCGGCAGCGGCGAGGACGGAGGCGACTCCAAGGACCTTTCCAAGAAGCAGAACGGCGCGATGAAGGAGTACCGGGCCGGCCAGCAGTTCAAGGCCACCAAGGCGCTGTCCTTCTCCATGCTGCACAACGACAACCCGGTCTACCCCCTCAAGAACGACTGGCTGTTCTGGAAGGAGGTCACCAAGCGCACCGGCATCACCGTCAAACCCCTCGACGTCCCGCTGGCCGACTACGAGAAGAAGCGCAGCGTCCTCATCGGCGCGGGTGACGCACCCTTTCTGATCCCGAAGACGTACCACCCCGCTGAGGTGGCGTTCGTGTCCTCCGGCGCGATCCTCCCGGTCAGCGAGTACGTCGACCTGATGCCCAACTTCCGCGACAAGGTGAGGAAGTGGCGGCTCGAGCCCGAGCTCGACTCCATCCGCCAGTCCGACGGCAAGTACTACCTGCTGCCCGGCCTGCACGAGCGGCCCAAGGCCGGCTACTCGCTGTCCTTCCGCACGGACATCCTCGACAAGCACGGACTGGCCCTGCCCACGACGTGGGACGAGGTGTACGACGTCCTCAAGGCGCTCAGGGCGGAGTACCCCGACAAATACCCCTGGACCGATCGCTGGAGCACCAACACCCCGTTCCCGTGTGGCGCGTTGTTCAGTTACCTCGGCCAGGCGTACGGCGTCAAAGCCGGGTGGTCGTACGACAACATCAGCTTCGACACCAAGGCGCAGAAGTTCGTCTTCACCGCGGCCCAGGACGCCTACCGGCAGATGATCGAGTACCTGAGAAAGATCGTCGCCGAGAAGCTGCTGGACCCCGAGAGCTTCACCCAGCAGGACGACCAGGCCATCCAGAAGCTGCTGGCCGAGAAGTCCTATGTGATCAGCGCCAATCCGCAGGAGCTGGTGCAGAACTACCGCTACAACCTGGGCAAGCAGGTCAAGGGCTCGAAGATCGAGATGGTCCCGGTGCCCCTCGGTCCGGCCGGTCCGATTCTGCTGAGCGGCATCCGGCTGGAGAACGGCGTCATGATCTCCAGCAAGGCCCTCAAGAGTGCCGACTTCGTCGCGATGATGCAGTTCGTGGACTGGCTCTGGTACTCCGACGAGGGCCAGAAGTTCTGCAAGTGGGGCGTGGAGGGCGTCACCTACACCGAGTCCGGCGGCACGTACACGCTGAAGCCCGGGATCTCACTCATGGGCTCCGACCCGGACGCCCCGAAGGACCTCCAGAAGGACTACGGCTTCTTCAACGGTGTGTTCACGTACGGCGGCAGCTGGGAGCTGGTGTCCTCCAACTTCAGTCCGGACGAGAAGAAGTTCCAGGACGTCATGTCCCAGCGCAAGGAACTGCCCGTCGACCCGGCCCACCCCCTGCAGTCCTTCGAGCAGGAACAGGCGACCCTCTGGGACACCCCGCTCAAGGACCACGCCATCCAGAACACCCTCCAGTTCGTGCTCGGCAAGCGCCCGATGTCCGAATGGGACGCGTTCGTCGCCGAGCTGAAGGCGAAGAACATGCAGCAACTCGTCGACCTGCACAACAAGGCGCACGACCGGTTCAAGAAGGAGAACGGGTGATCTTCCGCGTCCCCGCCGAGCCGTCCGGCCCCCTGTCCGACGCCTGGCGGCACTGCGTCGGTACCGGCCGGATCGAACTCGGCCTGCGCCGCGACTACCAGGACTCCCTGAAGCTGCTCCAGAGCGAGATCGGCTTCCGGTACATCCGGGGACACGGACTGCTGAGCGACGGCATGGGTGTGTACCGGCCGTACGACTGGCAGGGCACCCGCCGCGTCCGGCACTCCTTCACGTACGTCGACCAGGTCGTCGACGCCTACCTGGAACTCGGCATCCGGCCCTTCCTCGAACTCGGCTTCATGCCTAGGGAGTTGGCGTCGGGAGAGCAGACCGTGTTCTGGTGGCACGGGAACGTCACCCCGCCCCGGTCCGAGAAGGAGTGGGCCGACCTGGTCCGGGCGACCCTCACCCATCTCATCGACCGCTACGGCCTCGACGAGGTGCGCACCTGGCCCATCGAGGTGTGGAACGAGCCCAACCTGCCCGACTTCTGGCAGGGCGCGGACGAGAAGGCGTACCACCGCCTCTACGAGGTGACAGCCGGTGTGGTGAAGGACGTGGACCCGGAACTCCAGGTCGGCGGCCCCGCGATCTCACCGGCCGCGGACGAGTGGCTGGACCGCTTTGCCGAGTTCGCCGCACAACGCGACGTCCCGGTCGACTTCGTGTCGAAGCACGCCTACACCTCGGGCCCCGCCCAGCACGTCCCCTTCGGCACCCACCAGACCCTGGCACCGGCCCAGGACCTCCTGGACCAGTTCGCCACGCCCCGGGAGCGACTCAAGGGCACCGGGCTGGCCGCACTCCCGGTCCACATCACGGAGTTCAACTCCTCCTACCGCTCCGACAACCCGGTCCACGACACGGCCTTCCACGCGGCGTACCTGGCACCGGTCCTCGCCCGCGGCGGCGACCACGCGGACTCCTTCTCGTACTGGACCTTCAGCGACATGTTCGAGGAGGAAGGGCCCCCCACGGCTCTCTTCCACGGCGGCTTCGGTCTGCTCACCCACCGACAGGTGAAGAAGCCGACGTACCACCTGTACGCCTTCATGGCCCGCATGGGCCCCGACCTCCTCACCCGGGGTGCCGACCACCTGGTCACCCGGCACCCCGACGGCCGGGTGACCGTCCTCGCCTGGGCGCCGGTCGACGCGAGCGGGCAGACTCCCGGACCGTCCCGGCACCGGCTGCGCCTGTCCGTGCCGGTGCGGGGCGCGCGGGAGGCGTTCGTACGGCGGTCCGTGGTCGACGAGGAGCACGGCAACGCCCGCACGGCCTGGCAGCGGATGGGCAGCCCGCGCTCACCCGGCCCGTACCAGCTCGACGTACTCCACGAGGCCGCCGAGCCCGGCCGGCAGCACCTGCGGCTGCCGGTGGAGGACGACCGGACCGTACTGGACCTGACCCTGGCCCGCCACGAGATCACGCTCGTGGAGGTGACCCCGGTCGTGGAGGAGGCACCGGAGTGGTGGGACGAACGCCGACTGCTCGGGGCGGGGCCCCGGTGAGCGGAATGAGCCGAGCGCGGGCGGCGGCCGCTCGCCCCAGTACGGGGTCCCAAGCCGCCCCGGCCGCCGACCGACCCGGTCCCGCGCCGGTGAGCCGCGCGGGAGGGTCAGGACTGCGGCCGCCCGGTGTCCCTGCCACCGCCCCGGGGCCCGGCGTCACATCCACGGTGGTCGACGACCGGCCCGGCACCGCCGCACGTCGCGCTCCCGCCGGGCAGGGGCCGTCTGCCGCCGCGCCGGGGCCCGGCGCCACCTCCACGGTGGTCGACGACCGACCCGGCACCGCCCCACGCCTCTCACCCGCCAGGCAGCGGCCGCCGGTGAACCGTGAACCCCCCGCCTCCCACCCCGCCCACTCCGCCGCTCCCTCCTTCGGCACCGGCTCCCTCTCCCGCGCCGCCGCCCTCGTCCACACCCTCGTCACCGTCGAGGCCCTGCTCCTCGTCGCCGCCTCCCCGGGCCTCGCGGGGCTGCTCCTGCTGGGCCCCGCTCCCGCCAACCTCCCCCTGGCCGCCGTGTGCCTGCTGCCCCTCGGCCCGGCGACGGCCGCCGCCCTGTACGCCCTCCAGCACCGCGACCGCGACCTCACCGAGCTCCACCCGGCCCGTGCCTACTGGCGCGGCTGGCGCCTCAACGCCGTCCCCTCCCTGAAGCTGTGGGCACCCCTGCTGGCCTGGCTCACGGTCATCGCCTTCACCCTGACCCACTTCACCGCCACGGGCCTGCCCGGCTGGTGGGCGGTGCTGCTCGCGGCGATCGGCGCCGGCTCCCTGCTCTGGGGCGCGCACGCGCTGGTCCTCACCGCCCTGTTCGCCTTCCGGGCGAGGGACACCGCACGCCTGGCCGGTCACTTCCTGTTCCGGCACGGCAGCGCCACCCTCGGCGCCGCCTCGCTGCTCGTCCTGACCGCCGCCGGGACCGCCGTGCTGACCGAGGCCCTGCCCGCGCTGCTGGCCGCCCCGCTGCTGCTGTCCCTGCTGCACAGCAGCCGTCCGGTGATCGCCGAGACCCAGGAGGACTTCACCGCATGAGCCCGTCGAGCTCCAAGATCCCCTACGGCGGGGACTACAACCCCGAGCAGTGGCCACAGGAGATCTGGGACGCGGACCACCGGCTGTTCACCCGGGCCGGCATCGACACCCTCACCGTGGGCGTCTTCTCCTGGTCGCTCACCCAACCCGCCGAGGACACCTACGACTTCACGGTCCTGGATCGCGTCCTCGACCGGGCGGCGGCCGAGGGCCGACAGGTCTGTCTGGCCACCGGCACCGCAGCCCTGCCGCCCTGGCTGGCCAAGGCGTACCCCGAGGTGAACCGCACCGACTTCGAGGGCCGCCGGCACCGCTACGGCCAGCGCCACAACTTCTGCCCCAGCTCACCGGCGTACCGCGAACTCGCCACCGCGATGGCGGCACGGCTCGCCCAGCGGTACGCGCGGCACCCGGCGTTGCTCGCGTGGCACCTCAACAACGAGTACGGCGGCGTCTGTTACTGCGACCTGTGTGCCGACGCGTTCCGCGACTGGCTGCGGGACAGGTACGTCACCCTCGACGCCCTCAACGACGCCTGGTGGACGACCTTCTGGTCGCACCGCTACACGTCCTTCGAGGAGATCGAGCCGCCCAACGCCCTCACCGAGCACTGGCGGGGCCCGGACCACACCGCCTTCCAGGGCGTCACGCTCGACTACTTCCGCTTCACCACCGACGCGCTGCTCGGTTGCTTCCTGGCCGAGAAGGAGGTGATCCGCGCCCATGATCCGGTCACCCCCGTCACGACCAACTTCATGGGCATGTTTCGCCCCCTCGACTACCACCGCTGGGCACCCCACCTCGACTTCGCGTCCTGGGACAGCTACCCGCCCCTGGACGCCCCGCCGACCTGGCCCGCCCTGGCCCACGACCTGATGCGCGGCCTCAAGGACGGAGCCCCCTTCTGGCTCATGGAGCAGACCCCGTCCACGACAGCCTGCCGTGACGTCAACGCCCTGCGCAGGCCGGGGGAGTTGCGCCTGGCCACCTTCCAGGCGATCGCCCACGGCGCCGACGCGGCCCTCTACTTCCAGATGCGTGCCTCCCGGGGAGCCTGCGAGAAGTACCACGGGGCGGTCATCGGCCACGCGGGCCGCGACGACACCCGGGTGTTCCGGGAAGTGGCCGCACTGGGCGCAGAGTTGGAGACGCTCGGCGACGCGACCCTCGGCGCCCGCACGCCCGCCCGCACCGCCCTGCTCTTCGACTGGGACAGCTGGTGGGCCCTGGAGATCTCCGACGGCCCCTCGCGGCTGGTGAAGTACCAGGAGGTGGTCCACGCCTACTACCGCGCCGCCCGCGAGGCCGGCGCCGACGTGGACGTCGTCCCGCACACCGCCGACCTCACCCCGTACGACGTGGTCCTCGCCCCCGCCCTGCACATGGTCAAGGGAGACCTCGCCGCCCGCCTCGAAGCGGTGGCGGAACGCGGCGGCACGGTCCTGGCCACCTTCCTCTCCGGCCGCGTCGACGAACACGACCGGGCCTTCCTCACCGACGTCCCCGGCCCCCTCGCCCCGCTCATGGGCATCCGGATCGACGAATGGGACTCCCGCCGGGCGGAGTTCGCCCAGCCGATCCCGGAGCTCGCGTCAGAAGGACGGCTCGTCTTCGAGATCGTGCAGCCCCGGGGTGCCGAGACGGTCGCCACCTACGGCTCCGACTTCTACGCGGGGACCCCCGCCGTCACCCGCAACGCCTACGGGCGGGGCGAGGGCTGGTACGTCGCCACCGCCCTCGACCAGCCGGGCGTCGACCAGGTGGTCCGCCGCGTCCTGACCCGCCACGACCTCATCGGCCCGTACGCCGGCCACGAGGGCCTGGAGACGGCCGCCCGGGTCACCCCCGACGGCACCCGTCTGCTCTTCCTCCTCAACCACTCGCCACAGCCGGCCGGGCTGACGGCCCACACGGCCGCGACCGACCTGCTCACGGGCAAGAAGGTGGAGGCGGGCGACCCTCTCACCCTCGCCCCGCTGGGCGTCGCCGTACTCCGCGCTCAGTAGATCGTCCGCCCCCGCTCGTCCGCCACCCCCGACTTCCGGAAGAAGTAGCTGTTGATCTGATCGCGCCACTCGCGGGCGCTGCGCAGCTGCTCCTCGAACCGCTCCGCCACCCGTGCGTGGCGCGCCGGGTCCACGAGGTCCACCAGCGAGGTCCACCGCTCCCGGGCCGCCTCGACCTCCGCCACGCCCTCGAAGTGCGTGTCGTAGATGTGCTGGATCACCGTCTTGCCGCTGCGCAGCATGTGCCCGTACGACACGTGGTGGAAGAACAGCAGCAGCTCGTCGGGGCACGAGAGAGGCGATTCGTACACGTCGGCCCAGGGTTTCGCGTACTGCCCCGCGTACCCGGTCCCGCTCGCCACGCTCCGGTCGACACCGACGCCGTCGCGATCGGCGAAGTGATAGGTGCCCCAGGGGCTGTATTCGTAGCCGTCGACGCTCGGCCCGTAGTGGTGCCCCGGCTGGACCATGAACCCCACGCCGAGGGGAGCGGTGTACTTCTCGTACGTCCGCCACGAGCCGTCCAGGATCGAGCGCAGCCCCGCCGCGAGCCCGGGCTCCGGCCCGAAGGTGAGCCGGATCCACTCGTCGAGGACGTGATGCGGGTCGGCGTCCGGATCCCAGGCCAGCCGGCCGAAGGTGTACAGGTTCGCCTGAGCCAGCGGATGACCCGTCCAGAACGGATCGTCCCCGACGTTCGCGACCGCGACGAGCCCGCCGCGCGCCAGCGAGCCCACCGAGGACTCCCCGTCGATCCCGAACCGCAGCACCTCGCTCCACATCGGCCCCAGCCAGCACACGTGCCGCTGCTGCCCGGTGTACTCCTGCGTCGCCTGCAGCTCCACGGCCAGCCGGGTGCCCGGCATCGCCCCGATCAGCGGGGAGACCGGCTCGCGCACCTGGAAGTCCATCGGCCCGTGCTTGACCTGGAGGACGGCGTTGTCGGCGAACTCCCCGTCCAGCGGCACGAAATGGTCGTACGCGGCCCGCGCCCGGTCCGTCGAGCGGTCCCGCCAGTCCTGGTGGTGGTTGTAGACGAAGGCCCGCCAGTGGACCGTACCGCCGTGCGGTGCGAGCGCGGCGGCGAGCATGTTCGCGCCGTCCGCGTGACTGCGTCCGTACGCGAACGGGCCCGGCTGTCCCTCGGAGTCGGCCTTCACCACGAACCCGCCGAAGTCGGGGATCGCCGCGTACACCCGGGCGGTCGCCTCGGCCCACCAGCCCCGCACCGACTCGTCCAGCGGATCCGCGCTCGCCGACCCGCCCAGCACGACCGGCGCGGCGAAGGTGACCGACAGATGCGTCCGGATGCCGTACGGCCGCAACGCGCCCGCGAGGTCCGCGACTTCACCGATCCGGTCGGTCAGCAGCCGTGCCTCGGTCGCGTGCACGTTGACGTTGTTGACGGCCACGGCGTTGATCCCGCAGGCCGCCAGCAGCCTGCCGTAGGCCCGCACCCGCTCCAGGTCCCCACGCGCCCGCCCGTCCTCCCAGAACAGCGACCCGCCGGCGTACCCGCGCTCCACCTGCCCCATGACCGGATGCACGGCCACGTTGTCCCAGTGGTCGAGCATCCGCAGCGCCGACGTGGGCCGATACGTGGCGCGTCGAGCGTCCTCGAGGAACGCCGTCTCACCGAGCCGTACGACATGGAAGAACCCGTACAGCAGCCCGCGCGCGCCGGACGCGGTGACGGTCGTACACCCGTCACCGCGCCCGTACACGAACCCCTCGGTGCCGTCGTCGCCGTCCAGCTCCAACACCAGGTCGTACGGCCCGGATTCGCGCGAGACGCTCCCTCCGAACCGCTCGCAGGCCCTGGCCACCTCCCCGTGCACCGTGTCCACCAGCGGACCCGAGCCACGGATCAGTGTCCGCCGGGTGCCGATCGGCCGGAACGCCCGGTCCGGCAGCCAGGCCGGATCGACACCCTGCATGAGACCCCCAACGCTGCTGCTCAGGCGAGCAGTTCGACTTCCGACACCACCGCCTCGCCGTCGAGCACCAGACGGTACTTCCCGTACGTACCCGGAGATCTCACGGTGAACGCCCGTGTCTGCCGGTCCCAGGCGAAGGACTCCCCGGACCGCCGGTCCAGGGTCTTCCACGTGGTCCCGTCGTCCGAGCCCTGGAGGGTCCAGCCGCTCGGCGCCTTAGTGTGGTCCGAGGACGACGTGACCGTGTACTGAACGCCCTTGACCTGCTGGGACACCGGCAGATCCACCGAGGTCACGGCCGCGTCCGTCGCCGAGGTGTTGTCGAACAACGCCCCGTCGCCGACGAGCACGTCCGCACGCGGCGTGGGCACCTCGTCGTCCTGGGTGATCGACACCGGAGCCGCGTTCTTCCCCGTGCCCCACTTCGACGGACGGGAACCCATGTCGAAGTCCAGGACACCGCCGCGAGCCAGCAGGGAGTGCGGCAGTGAGGTCGACGTCCAGGCACGGCCGTTGACCTTCAGATCTTGCACATACACGTTCCGCGCGCTGTTCTTGGGCGCCCTGACCACCAGGTCCCGCCCGTTCTCCAGATGGACCGTCGCCTTGGTGAACAGCGGTGAGCCGACCGCGTATTCGCCGCTGCCCATCACCAACGGGTAGAAGCCCAGCGCCGAGAACAGATACCAGGCCGACTGCTCGCCGTTGTCCTCGTCACCGTGATAGCCCTGACCGATGTCGCTGCCGACGTACAACCGGGACAGCACCTCACGGACGTTGCGCTGCGTCTTCCACGGCTGACCGGCCGCGTCGTACATGTAGTTGACGTGGTGGGCGACCTGGTTGGAGTGCCCGTACATGCCCATCCGGACGTCCCGTGCCTCCGTCATCTCGTGGATGACCCCGCCGTAGGAGCCGACGAAGTCCGGCGAGGCCGTCTCGGGCGTCGCGAAGTACTCGTCCAGCTTCTCCGCGAGCCCGGAGCGGCCGCCGTACAGGTTGGCGAGACCCCGGCTGTCCTGCGGGGCGGTGAAGGCGTAGCCCCAGCCGTTGGTCTCGGTGTAGTCGTAGCCCCACACTCGCGGGTCGTAACTCGACGAATCCACACGCCATTTGCCGTCGGCGTCCCGGCCCTGGAAGAAGCCCGCCTTCGTGTCGAAGAGGTTCACGTAGTCGCGGGCCCGGTTGAGGAAGTACTCCGACTCCTCCTTGTAGCGCTTCTCGCCGGTCTTCGCGTAGAGCGCCTGTCCCATCCGCGCGATGCCGTAGTCGTTGAGGTAGCCCTCCAGCGCCCAGGACAGGCCCTCGTGGGTGTCGGTGCTGGTGTAGCCGAGGAAGGGCGAGGTGTCCATGCCCTTGCGTCCCACGCCGGACGACGGGGGCGCGACGGTCGCGTTCTTCAGGGCCGCGTCGTAGGCCGACTTCGCGTCGAAGTCGACTCCCTTGACGTATGCGTCCGCGAAGGCCACGTCCGAGGAGGTGCCGGTCATCAGGTCCGCGTACCCGGGGGAGGACCAGCGCGAGGTCCAGCCGCCGTCCTTGTACTGCTGGACGAACCCGTCGACCATCTCACCGGCCTGAGAGGGCGTCAGAAGCGAGTACGCCGGCCAGGTCGTCCGATAGGTGTCCCAGAAACCGTTGTTGACGTACACCTTGCCGTCCACGATCTTCGCCCCGGTGTGCGTCGGGGTGTCGGGGCCCGGCATCGGGGAGAAGGGCGAGGCGTACTGGTACGTCGAACCGACCTTCTCGAAGCCCGAGTTGGGGTACAGGTACAGCCGGTACAGGCTGGAGTACAGCGTGGTCAGCTGGTCCTGCGTGGCGCCCTCCACCTCGACCTTGCCGAGCAGCCGGTCCCACTGCCCCCGGGCCCGGTCCCGGACCTTCTCGAAGGAGGTGCCGTCCGGGATCTCCTGGCGCAGGTTGTCCTTCGCCTGGTCGAGGCTGATGAGCGAGGTCGCGAGCCGCAGGGTGACGGTCCGGTCCGCACCGGCGTCGAAGCGCAGATAGCCCTTGACCCCGGCGGCGGAACCGTCCTTCACCGGCTTGTCGAAGACGCCGTACACGAAGAGCCGGGTCGCCCCGGTGGACAGGCCGGACTTCACGTCCGAGTACCCCGTGATCACCCCGGCGTCCTTGTCGAGCGTCAGCCCCGCCTGGTCCGTCACGTTGTCGAAGAGCACGCTCGCGTCGTCACCCGGGTAGGTGAAGCGCAGGGCCGCCGCGTGGTCGGTCGGCGTCATCTCCGCCTTCAGCCCGTTCTCGAACCGCACCCCGTAGTAGTACGGCCGCGCCGTCTCGTTCTCGTGCCGGAACGCCAGCTCGCGTGCCTCACGGCCGGTGTCCGGGGTGCCCGACACGGCCGACGGCATCACCTGGAAGGTCTGCCGGTCGCCCATCCACGGACTCGGCTCGTGGCTCGCGCTGAACGCCTGGACCGTTGGCAGATTGTCCGGATTGTTCGCACGGGCGTAGTCATAGAGCCAGCTCAGCGAGGACGCGTTGGTCACCGGCGTCCAGAAGTTGAAGCCGTGCGGCACGGCCGTCGCCGGGAAGTCGTTGCCGCGCGAGAAGCCGCCGCTGGAGTTGGTGCCACGGGTGGTGAGCGCGTAGTCCGACAGATGCGCCTTCGGCTTCTCCGGCGCGGCCCGCTCCAGCGTCACGTCGTCCAGCCAGCCCCGGAACTTCGCCGGCCCGCTCGGGGAGTCGTACGCGACGAGGATCCGGTCGACGGTCTTCCCGGCCGCGACCGACCCGATCCGCGAGACCACGTTGTTCCACTGGTTGACGTAGAGCACCTTGGCGGCGCCCTGCCCCTGGGGTGAGACCGTAAATCCGTGCTGGTCACGCGCCCCGAGGTCGCTCAGGAAGGTGCCGTCGGTGAAGGCCAGGTCCACGGAGACGTTCGTCGCGTCGTAGTCCCGGTCGCCGTCCGCCATCGACGGGAAGATCCGGTACGACAGCCGGGTCAGCGGATCCACCGCCACGTTCACGTCGAAGACCTTGTTGGTCGAGTACGCCCGCCCGTCCGCGGTGTGCCGTCCGGCGTAACGCAGAGCTCTCTTTCCGGTGAATCCGGCGCCCGCCTTCGCGGTGGGCGATCCGCTCGGACCGCGGTCGACCAGCGAGAGCATGTCCGGCGGGACCGGCCCCTCGCCGCCGCCCGTGGACAACTGCACATCGGCCAGCTGGAGGATGCCGGAGGCGCCGTTGTTCTTCGTGATTTCGAGCCGGAAGTGCTGGTATTCGGCCGGATCCGCGATGTCGTACGACTTTGTCCGGAACCGTTCGTCGAACGATTCGCCGGAGCGGGTGTCGAGGGTCTTCCAGTCCTTGCCGTCCGTCGAGCCCTTCAGCGTCCAGTCCCGGGGATCACGCTCGGCGGCGTCATTGGCCGAGGTCAGCGCGTACGTGACCACCTTGAGCGGCTTGGCCAGGTCGAACTCGGCCCAGCCGGTGGACTCGAAGGCCAGCCACTTGGTGCCGGGCTCGCCGTCGACGAGGTTCTCCTTCACCTCGCCGCCGCCGGTGTTCTCGGCGCTCGCCCGGACGTCCGTGACCTGGTCGGTGACATTGCCCGGGATGCCGGTGCTGTAGCCGCCGTCGACGCCGGAAGCCCTGCCGCCGTCGACGCTGCTGGTCCAGTCGGGCGCCGGTTCGCCGGCCTCGAAAGAGGAGGTGAACCCCCGGTCCGCCGGTGCCGGGGCCTCGGGCAGGGCGACCGCCGCGCCCTGCGAGCCCACGGTCACGCAAAAGGCGGCCGTGATCACGACCGCCGTACTTCGTCTGAGTCGAGTTCTGTACCGATCCATCGGCGAGTACCCTCCCTGCACAAGGACGGACAACGTTGTCACACAATCCGTGCAAGGATCAGTAGTGGCCCAAGTGAACAGTGATGTCAAGAGGGTTGGGTGCGGCATTCGGGGCGTATGTCGCGGATTTTTCCGGCAAGCTTCGCACAGGGCGCTCATATTTCCGCGAGGTCTCAACTAGAGAACACCCAAGGCCAACATTGCGTTCGATCTTGCTCCGCCGACCGGAAGTGGACTATACCTGTCGGCGATTCACCCCTCTTGCACGAACCTGCTTGACCTGACCGCGGTGCCGGGGAGGATCCGGTTCACCGCCTGAGTCCTGGAGAAGGCGAGGACTTGAGCATGGGATCCACTTCCGCCGAGAACAGCAACAACGGCAGCGCGGGTGTAGGCCGCCGCGATCTGATCAAGCGGTCGGCCGCACTCGGTCTGATCTCCGTCCCGACGATGAGTTTTCTGTCGGCGTGCGCCAGCAGCGGCGGCGACGACAGCGGCGACAAGGCCAAGGCGGGCAAGAAGACCGCCAAGAACCCCCTGGCCGTCAACGACACCGCGCAGATGGAGTTCGTCCTGTTCGACGGCGGCTTCGGCAAGGAGTACGCCGAGGACGCCGTGAAGATCTACGAGAAGAACTTCCCGAAGGCCAAGGTGAAGTTCTCCGCCACCCAGAAGATCCAGTCCACGCTCCAGCCCCGCTTCAACCAGGGCACCCCGCCGGACCTCATCGACAACTCCGGCGCCGAGCAGATGGACATGGGCGTCCTGGTCGGCAAGAGCCAGCTCGCCGACCTCACCCCGCTCCTGGACGCCCCGTCCTACGACGACCCGAGCAAGAAGGTCCGCGACACCCTGCGCCCCGGCATCGTCGAGATGGGCCAGTTCGACGGCGACCCGGTGTGGATCATGTACTACGCCTACACGGTCTACGGCGTCTGGTACTCCCAGAAGGCCCTCGACTCGCTCGACGAGCAGTACCCGGAGACCTGGGACCAGATGCTCGCGGTGTGCGAGAAGGCCAAGAAGAAGGGCATGGCGGGCTGGACGTACGCGGGCAAGTACCCGTACTACCTCCCCTTCTCGCTCTACCCGATGATCGGCAAGGTCGGCGGTGTCGAGGTCCTCGACGCCATCGACAACCTGGAGCCGAACGCCTGGAAGAACCCGGCGGTCAAGGCGTGTTTCGAGGCCTACTACGAGCTCTACAAGAAGGGCTACGTCCTCAAGGGCACCCCCGGTCTCGACCACATCCAGTCGCAGACCGCCTGGGCCCAGGGCAAGGCGCTGTTCATCCCGAACGGCTCCTGGGTGGAGAACGAGTCGGCCAACGTCATCCCCAAGGACTTCGACCTCGCGGTCTCGGCGCCCACCGGCATCGACTCCTCCGACAAGATGCCCTTCGGCACCATCTGGGCCTCCGGCGGTGAGCCCTTCATCGTCCCGGCCAAGGCGAAGAACACCGCGGGCGGCATGGAGCAGCTGCGCATCATGCTCAGCGAGGCGTCCTCGAAGAACTTCACGGCCAAGGTCAAGTCCCTGACCGCCTTCAACGGCGGCACCGACGGCATCACCCTCACCCCGGGCCTCAAGTCCGGTGTGGCCGCGCTGGAGAAGGCCGGCGACAACGTGGTGAACCCGCGTCTGCAGGACTGGTACGTCCAGCTCCAGAAGGAGCAGATCGGTGTGGCGGGCCTCGGCGAGATGATGGCCGGGCGGCTCACTCCCGCGGAGGCCATCAAGAAGATCCAGGGCTTCGCCGACGCGGCCGCGAAGGACTCGTCGATCAAGCACTACAAGCACCAGTAACGGCAACGGAGCGGCGATGCAGCACGGCAAGTACCGGTTCATCGTGGGGTTTCTGGCGCTGCCCCTGGGACTGTACGCGCTATTCGTGGTCTGGCCGTTCATCCAGTCCATCTACTACTCGTTCACGGACTGGACCGGCCTGAGCCCCGAATTCAAGATGGTCGGCCTGGACAACTACCGGAGGATGCTGGACGACCCGATCTTCTGGAAGTCCTTGCAGCACAGCTTGATCTTCGCGCTCGTGCTGCCGCTGGTGACGATCAGCCTCGCGCTGTTCTTCTCCTTCATGATCAATGTCGGCGGACGGAAGAGAAGGGGGGGCCCGGTCGTCACCGGTGTCCGGGGCTCCTCCTTCTACAAGATCGTGTATTTCTTCCCGCAGGTCCTCTCGATCGCGATCGTCGCCCTGTTGTTCGCCTTCGCGTACAACCCGGACAGCGGTGCCATCAACTCGATCCTGCGCGGCATCGGGCTCGGCAGCATCCAGCCGTTGTGGCTGGGCGACCCGAGCCTCGCCCTGTGGGCCGTGATGGCGGTCCTCGTGTGGTCCACGGTCGGCTTCTTCGTGGTCCTGTTCAGCGCCGGTATGGCCTCCATCCCGGCGGACCTGTACGAGGCGGCACTGCTCGACGGGGCGGGGCGGGCCAGCACGTTCTTCCGGATCACCCTGCCGCTGCTGTGGGACACGGTGCAGTCCGGCTGGGTCTACATGGGCATCCTGGCTCTCGGTGCCGAGTCGTTCGCGGTCGTACAGATCATGACGACCGGACCCGGCGGCCCCGACTACTCGACCACCGTCATGGTCCTGTACGTGTACCAGAAGGCGTTCCGTGACGGACAGGCCGCCTATGCCACCACCATCGGCGTCGCCCTGCTCGTCGTCACGCTGGCGTTCGCCGCCCTGGTGATGCGGCTGGGCCGGCGCGAGCGGCTGGAGTACTGATCCGATGAAGACGACCGAAACCCCTGCCCCCGTACCGGCCGAGTCCGGTGTTCCCGTCGCCAAGACCGAGACCCGAGGCGACCCTGCCCGGAAGGAGAAGAAGGAGGGCGGCGTCCTCAACGTCTTCTCGCACGGCATGCTCATCCTGTGGGCGTTCATGGTCGTGCTGCCGCTGCTGTGGGCGGTGATGACGTCCTTCAAGGACGACAGCTCCATCTTCAACTCGCCCTGGGCGCTGCCGGACAAGCTGCACTTCGACAACTGGTCGCGGGCCTGGACCGACGCCAACATGAGCGACTACTTCCTCAACACCATTCTGGTGGTGGCGGGTTCGCTCATCGGCACGCTGGTGCTCGGCTCGATGGCGGCGTATGTGCTGGCCCGGTTCGATTTCCCGGGCAACCGTTTCATCTACTTCCTGTTCATCGGCGGCATGAGTTTTCCGATCATGCTGGCGCTGGTCCCGCTGTTCTACGTCGTGAACAACATGGGCCTGCTGAACACGATCCACGGGCTGATCCTGGTCTACATCGCCTACTCGCTGCCGTTCACGGTCTTCTTCCTGACCGCGTTCTTCCGCACCCTGCCGACCTCGGTGGCGGAGGCGGCCTTCGTGGACGGCGCCTCGCACTCCAGGACGTTCTTCCAGATCATGCTGCCGATGGCCAAGCCGGGCCTGATCAGCGTGGGGATCTTCAACTTCCTGGGCCAGTGGAACCAGTACATGCTGCCGACGGTGCTCAACACCGACCCGGACAAACGGGTGCTGACCCAGGGGCTGGTCCAACTCGCGGCCAGCCAGGGCTACAAGGGCGACTGGTCGGGCCTGTTCGCCGGTCTGGTGATGGCGATGATCCCGGTCCTCGTGGCCTACATCATCTTCCAGCGACAGGTGGTGGCAGGACTGACGGCGGGTGCCCTGAAGTAGCCTCGGCCGTCCGCACGGGCGTCACCCCTTCAAGGTCCGGATCTTGAACGGGCGGCGCCCCTTCGCCATGGACAAGAACGCGGATACTGTTCAACCTCTTGACGGGAGGCGACCCTAACGGCTCATCTTAGAGTTCACTAGTTGGACATAGACGGGGCCTCATCGCTGCGGTCCCGCGCGCAGGAGGTCGTCGTGGAGACTCCGGGGTCGCAGTCGTCGCTGCACCGAGCCAACCTGGAGCGGGTCGTACGTGCCGTCCGGCTGGCCGGGTCGCTCACGCAGGCGGAGATCGCACGCACCACGGGACTGTCCGCCGCGACCGTCTCCAACATCGTCCGCGAGCTCAAGGACGGCGGAACCGTCGAGGTCACGCCCACGTCGGCGGGCGGCAGGCGGGCGCGCGCGGTCTCCCTGAGCGGGGACGCCGGCATCGTCATAGGGGTGGATTTCGGGCACACCCATCTGCGCGTCGCGGTCGGGAACCTCGCCCACCAGGTGCTGGCCGAGGAGTCCGAGCCGCTGGACGTGGACGCCTCCTCCACCCAGGGCTTCGACCGGGCGGAACAGCTGGTCACCCGGCTGATCGAGGCGACCGGCGTGGACCGCTCGAAGATCGCCGGGGTGGGCCTCGGCGTGCCCGGCCCCATCGACCTGGAGTCCGGCTCCCTGGGTTCCTCCGCCATCCTGCCGGGCTGGATCGGCACCAAGCCCGCCGAGGAGCTCCAGGGGCGCCTCGGCGTGCCCGTGCACGTGGACAACGACGCCAACCTGGGCGCCCTCGGAGAGCTGGTATGGGGCAGTGGCCGGGGGGTGCGGGACCTGGCATACATCAAGGTCGCGAGCGGTGTGGGTGCCGGGCTGGTCATCAGCGGCAAGATCTACCGGGGCCCGGGTGGCACAGCGGGAGAAATCGGGCATATTACTCTTGATGAGTCCGGTCCCGTCTGCCGTTGCGGCAACCGCGGTTGTCTGGAGACCTTCGCGGCCGCGCGCTATGTGCTCCCGCTGCTCCAGTCCAGCCACGGCACCGATCTCACCATGGAGGGCGTTGTTCGACTCGCACGGGACGGAGATCCTGGCTGTCGTCGGGTGATCGCCGACGTCGGCCGACACATCGGCAGTGGAGTCGCCAATCTCTGCAACTTGCTGAACCCGAGCCGAGTCGTCCTGGGCGGTGATCTCGCCGAGGCCGGTGAGCTGGTGCTCGGGCCGATCAGGGAGTCCGTCGGCCGCTATGCGATCCCCAGTGCGGCACGCCAACTGAGCGTGCTTCCCGGGGCACTTGGAGGTCGTGCGGAGGTGCTCGGAGCACTCGCCCTCGCGCTCAGCGAGATGGGTGATTCGACCCTTTTGGACAGCACGCTGCACGCAGCGACACCTGCCTTCACTTAGAGAACGCAGGACGCCGTTGCCATCTCGTTAAGTATTTACTTCTTGACGTCGCACGTGCGGCCGAGTTGACTTCCAGCCACCTCGGCCGCAACGACGCGGCCTCGTCAGGGAGGTTTCAAAAGTGAACACGCTCATGCGTCGTGTGGCCGTATCCGTCGCGATCTCGGCGCTCGCTGTCTCGGCCGCCGCTTGTGGCAAGGCCGGTGACGACAACGGCAGTGACAGCAGCAGCTCGGGCTCGGGCAGCAAGTCGATCGGTCTGCTCCTGCCCGACAACGTCACGGCGCGGTACGAGAAGTTCGACAAGCCGTACTTCGAGGACAAGGTCAAGGAGCTGTGCAGCGACTGCACCGTCTCCTACGCCAACGCCGCGGCCGACCCGGCCAAGCAGGCCCAGCAGATGAGCAGCATGGTGACCAAGGGCGTCAAGGTCATCGTGATCTCGGCGCAGGACTCGGCCGCCATCAAGTCCTCCATCGCCTCCGCGGTGAGCAAGGGCGTCAAGGTCGTCGCGTACGACCGTCTGGCCCAGGGCCCGGTCTCCGCGTACGTCTCCTTCGACAACGTCAAGGTCGGCGAGCTCCAGGGTCAGGCCCTGCTCGACGCCCTCGGCTCCAAGGCGACGCCCAAGGCGAACGTCGTCATGATCAACGGTGACGACGCCGACCCGAACGCCGCGCAGTTCAAGGAGGGCGCGCACAAGGTCCTCGACGGCAAGGTCAAGATCGCCTACGAGCAGTCCGGCCTGTGGAAGGACACCGTCGCCGCGCAGAAGGTGTCCGCGGCCATCACCCAGCTGGGCGCCAAGAACATCGCGGGCGTCTACGCCGCCAACGACGGCATGGCCGGTGGTATCGCCAACACCCTCAAGGGCGCGGGCATCAGCACCATCCCGCTGACCGGTCAGGACGCCGAGCTCGCGGCCATCCAGCGGATCGTCGCCGGCACCCAGTCGGCCACCATCTACAAGCCCTACAAGGGCGAGGCCGACAACGCCGCCGAGCTCGCGGTCAACCTGCTGCAGGGCAAGGACATCAAGTCCCTGGCCGACACCCAGGTCACCAGCGGCTCCGGTGACAAGGTCCAGGCCAAGCTGCTGACCCCGGTCTCGGTGACCGTCAAGAACATCAAGGACACGGTCGTCAAGGACGGTCTGTACACCGTCGCCGACATCTGCACCGCGGACTACGCCGCCGCGTGCAAGAAGGCCGGCCTTCAGTAAGAGCCGCTGAGCCCCGGGGCGAGTCCTTCGACGGACCCGCCCCGACAGGCAGGCACAGAGCCTGTCCGGCGCCCGCACCGCCTTCATACCCCGCTGCGGGCGGGCGCCGGACGGAAGCATTGCGGACCGAGCCGTTGCCAACGGGCACCGGCCGCGCGCATGTTCGACTTGTAAATCCGTGCTGACAGCACCACTCGTAAGTAAGTGCTAAAAGCACAACCCCTCCGCGCCTACCCCAAGCGCGGCATCCCCGCCGGTCAGGCGGCGAAGGAGATGGTTAACGTGTCCGCTACGCCCGTGCTGGCGTTGCGCGGAGTCTCCAAGCGATTCGGTGCGGTGCAGGCCCTCACCGATGTCGAACTGGAGGTCCACGCCGGTGAAGTGGTCGCCCTCGTCGGCGACAACGGCGCTGGAAAGTCCACGCTGGTCAAGACGATCGCCGGTGTGCATCCCATCGATGAGGGCCTCATCGAGTGGGACGGCAGCCCGGTCAGCATCAACAAGCCGCACGACGCCCAGGGACTCGGCGTCGCGACGGTCTACCAGGACCTCGCCCTGTGCGACAACCTCGACGTGGTGGGCAACCTCTACCTCGGACGCGAGCTGCTGCGCCGCGGCATCATCGACGAGGTCACGATGGAGCAGAAGGCCCGCGAGCTGCTGAGCACGCTCTCCATCCGCATCCCGAGTGTGCGCATCCCGATCGCGAGCCTCTCCGGCGGTCAGCGCCAGGTCGTCGCCATCGCGCGCGCCCTGATCGGTGACCCCAAGGTCGTGATCCTGGACGAGCCCACCGCCGCCCTCGGTGTCGAGCAGACCGCACAGGTCCTCGACCTCGTCGAGCGGCTGCGCGAGCGCAACCTCGCCGTCATCCTCATCAGCCACAACATGGCCGACGTGAAGGCCGTCGCCGACACCGTCGCCGTGCTGCGACTGGGCAGGAACAACGGTTCCTTCTCGGTGAAGGACACCAGTCAGGAAGAGATCATCTCCGCGATCACGGGTGCCACGGACAACGCCGTGACCCGTCGTGCGGGGCGTCGCAGCACGGAGGCCGCGAAGTGAGCGACACATCCAAGGTTTCCAAGGCGGACGCCGGGACGAAGGGGCAGGCGTCGCAGTCGACGGGTGCCCCCACCGACGATCCCACCGCCGCGCCGGTCGCGACGGTCGACCCCCGTTTGCTGGTCCGCGAAGAGGGCCTCAAGGGCTACTGGACCGAGTTCACCCGCAAGGTCAAGGGCGGTGAGCTGGGCTCCCTGCCGGTCGTCATCGGCCTGATCGTCATCTGGGCGATCTTCCAGTTCAAGAACGACCGCTTCCTGAGCGCCGACAACCTCTCGAACATCAGCTACTACATGTCGGCCACCGGCATGATCGCCATCGGCCTGGTGTTCGTACTGCTGCTCGGCGAGATCGACCTGTCGGTCGGCTCGGTCAGCGGCCTGGCCTCCACCCTGTTCGCCGTGTGGGTGGTGCAGCACGGTATGAACGCCTGGCTCTCGCTGATCCTGGCGATCCTCGTCGGCATCGCCATCGGCGCACTGCAGGGCTGGTTCTTCGCCAAGATCGGGGTGCCGGCGTTCGTCGTCACCCTGGCAGGCCTCCTCGGCTGGAACGGCCTGATGCTGTGGCTGCTGGGCTCCAGCGGCACCATCAACATCCCGTCCGACTCGGGTCCGGTCCACCTGCTCGGCCAGAACTCCTTCTTCATGGACCAGGCCGTCATCGGCGGGTACCTGCTGGCCGGCCTCGCCGTCGTGCTGACCCTCGTCGGCAACTTCGGCGAGCAGCGGCGCCGCAAGGCCGCGGGCGTTCCCTTCCGGCCGACCGGCGAGATCCTGGTGCGCGTCGGTGCCCTCGCCGTCGCGTCCTTCGTGGCCGCCGCCGTGCTCAACAACGCGAACGGTGTCTCCAACTCGCTGGTGATCTTCCTGGCGGCGCTGGTGGTCGTGGACTTCGTGCTGCGCCGTACCACGTACGGCCGCAAGGTCTTCGCGGTCGGCGGCGGCATCGAGGCGGCCCGTCGTGCCGGTATCAACGTGCCGATGGTCCGCATCACCGTCTTCGCCATCTCCGGCGGGTTCGCGGCGATCGGCGGTATGTTCTTCGCCGGTCAGACCGCGAGCGCGACGCTCAGCGCCGGCGGCGGCAACACCCTGATGCTCGCCATCGCGGCGGCCGTCATCGGCGGTACGAGCCTCTTCGGCGGCCGCGGTTCGGTCTGGTCCGCCCTCCTGGGCATGCTGGTCATCCAGTCCATCACGACCGGTCTGGACCTGCTGAACATGAACGCCTCGATCCAGTACATGATCACCGGTGGTGTTCTGCTGGGCGCGGTCGTCATCGACTCGGTGTCCCGTAGGTCCCAGAAGGCGGCGGGTCGCGGATAGCGCCTGGCCGCACCCCTTCAGGTCGATCCCTTGCCCGGCACCCACAAGGTGCCGGGCAGGGTTGTTCTCGTGGAACATTAGACTCGACACGCCCGGCAAAGCTCGATCAGCTCTACTGCAAGGAGGCACGGGTGCCGCTGCTGACCCGCATCAGGGGACCGCGTGATCTGGACCGGCTCAGCCTTGAGGAGCTGGACCAGCTGGCCGACGAGATCAGGAACTTCCTCGTCGGCGCGGTCTCCAAGACCGGCGGCCACCTCGGCCCCAACCTCGGTGTGGTCGAGCTGACCATCGCCCTGCACCGGGTGTTCGACTCGCCCAGGGACCGGGTGCTCTTCGACACCGGCCACCAGGCCTATGTCCACAAGCTGCTCACCGGGCGGCAGGACTTCTCCAAGCTGCGCTCCAAGGGCGGGCTGTCCGGCTACCCCTCGCGCGCCGAGTCCGAGCACGACGTCATCGAGAACAGCCACGCCTCGACCGTCCTCGGATGGGCCGACGGGCTCGCCAAAGCCAACCAGGTGCTCCAACGGGACGACCACGTCGTCGCCGTGATCGGTGACGGTGCCCTGACCGGCGGCATGGCCTGGGAGGCGCTGAACAACATCGCCGACGCCAGGGACCGGCCGCTGGTCATCGTCGTCAACGACAACGAGCGGTCCTACGCACCGACCATCGGCGGCCTCGCCAACCACCTCGCCACCCTGCGCACCACCGACGGCTACGAGCGCTTCCTCGCCCGCGGCAAGGACCTGCTGGAGCGCACCCCCGTCGTCGGCAGGCCCCTCTACGAGACCCTGCACGGGGCCAAGAAGGGCCTCAAGGACTTCATCGCGCCCCAGGGCATGTTCGAGGACCTCGGCCTGAAGTACGTCGGTCCCATCGACGGCCACGACCTCGAGGCACTGGAGTCGGCGCTGGCCCGCGCCAAGCGCTTCGGCGGCCCGGTCATCGTGCACTGCCTCACCCAGAAGGGCCGCGGCTACGAGCCCGCCGAGCAGGACGAGGCCGACCGCTTCCACGGCATCGGCCCCATCCACCCGGACACCGGCCTGCCGATCAAGGCCTCCGCCGCCAGCTGGACCTCCGTCTTCGGCGACGAGATGGTCAAGCTGGGCCGGGAGCGCGAGGACATCGTCGCCATCACCGCGGCCATGCTCCAGCCGGTCGGCCTGAAGAAGTTCGCGGACACCTTCCCGGGGCGCATCTACGACGTCGGCATCGCCGAGCAGCACGCGGCCGTGTCGGCGGCCGGCCTCGCGACCGGCGGCCTGCACCCCGTCTTCGCCGTGTACGCCACCTTCCTCAACCGTGCCTTCGACCAGGTCCTCATGGACGTCGCCCTGCACAAGTGCGGTGTGACCTTCGTGCTCGACCGGGCCGGCGTCACCGGCGACGACGGCGCCTCGCACAACGGCATGTGGGACATGTCGATGCTCCAGGTCATCCCCACGCTCCGGCTCGCCGCCCCGCGCGACGCCGAACAGCTGCGCGCCCAGCTGCGGGAGGCCGTCCAGGTCGACGACGCGCCGACCGTGCTGCGCTACTCCAAGGGCGTCGTGGGTCCCGCCGTACCCGCCGTGGGCACCGTCGGCGGCATGGACGTCCTGCGCGAGCCGGGGACCGACACGCCCGACGTGCTCCTCGTCTCCGTCGGCGCCCTCGCCCCCATGTGCCTGGAGATCGCCACGCTCCTCGACAAGCAGGGCATCTCCACCACCGTCGTCGACCCGCGCTGGGTCAAGCCCGTCGACGAGGCCATGGCCCCGCTCGCCGAGCGGCACCGCGTGATCGTCACCGTCGAGGACAACTCCCGCGTCGGCGGTGTCGGCTCGGCGATCGCGCAGGCCCTGCGTGACGCGGGCGTCGACGTCCCGCTGCGCGACTTCGGCATCCCGCCGCGCTTCCTCGACCACGCCTCCCGTGCCGAGATCATGGCGGAGATCGGCCTCACCGCCCCCGACATCGCCCGCCAGGTCACCGGCCTGGTCTCCAAGCTGGACGGGCGGTACAGCGACAGCGCGGCCGAGGCGGAGCAAGCAACCGCCCGCGACTGACACGGCCGAACGGGCCGGCCGTACCACTCGTGACAGTGGTACGGCCGGCCCGTTCGCGTGAATCCCCCCGCGCCGGGGCATACGACCTACGCCCCCTCTCGATCATGTCGAGGACGACACAGCGTGGGAGGTACCCGTGAGCAGCACCCTCTTCCGGACGAAGAAGGTCGAGCAGTCCATCCTCGACACCGAGGAGCCAGAGCACGCGCTCAAGAAGTCCTTGTCCGCGCTGGATCTGACCGTCTTCGGTGTCGGCGTCATCATCGGCACCGGCATCTTCGTCCTGACCGGCACCGTCGCCAAGAACAACGCCGGACCGGCGGTGGCCCTGGCCTTCGTCGTGGCCGGTGTCGTCTGCGCGCTCGCCGCGCTCTGCTACGCCGAGTTCGCCTCCACCGTCCCGGTGGCGGGATCGGCGTACACGTTCTCCTACGCCTCCCTCGGCGAACTGCCCGCCTGGATCATCGGCTGGGACCTGGTCCTGGAGTTCGCGCTGGGCACGGCGGTGGTGTCCGTCGGCTGGTCCGGCTACATCGCCTCGCTGCTGGACAACGCGGGCTGGCATCTGCCGGCGGCGCTCGGCAGCCGCGACGGGGCCGACGGCTTCGGCTTCGACATCCTCGCCGCCGCGCTCGTCCTGGTGCTGACCGGCATCCTCGTGCTCGGCACCAAGCTCTCCGCGCGCGTGACCTCGATCGTCGTCGCCATCAAGGTGACGGTCGTGCTGACCGTGATCATCGCGGGCGCCTTCTTCGTCAAGAGCGACCACTACGACCCGTTCATCCCCAAGGCGCAGAAGGTGCCGGCCGGTGACAGTCTCCAGTCACCGCTGATCCAGTTGATGTTCGGCTGGGCGCCCTCCAACTTCGGCGTCATGGGCATCTTCACCGCCGCCTCCGTCGTCTTCTTCGCCTTCATCGGCTTCGACGTCGTGGCCACGGCCGCCGAGGAGACCAGGAATCCGCAGCGCGACATGCCCCGCGGCATCCTCGGCTCCCTCCTCATCTGCACGACCCTCTACGTCGCCGTCTCGATCGTCGTGACGGGCATGCAGAAGTACACCGACCTGTCGGTCACGGCCCCGCTCGCCGACGCGTTCAAGGCCACCGGCCACCCCTGGTTCGCGGGCTTCATCAGCTTCGGCGCCGCCGTCGGCCTGACCACGGTCTGCATGATCCTGCTCCTCGGCCAGACCCGGGTGTTCTTCGCGATGAGCCGCGACGGACTGCTGCCGACGTTCTTCTCCCACGTCCACCCGAAGTTCAGGACCCCGCACCGTCCGACCATCCTGCTCGGCGTCATCATCGCGATCGTCGCCGGCTTCACACCCCTGAGCGAACTCGCCGAACTGGTCAACATCGGCACCCTGTTCGCGTTCGTGGTGGTCGCCATGGGCGTGGTCATCCTCCGCAAGTCCCGCCCCGACCTGCCCCGCGCCTTCCGCACCCCCTGGGTGCCGGTCGTCCCGATCCTGTCGGTCCTCGCCTCCCTCTGGCTGATGCTCAACCTGCCGACAGAGACCTGGCTGCGGTTCGCGATCTGGATGGTCATCGGCTTCCTCGTCTACTTCCTCTACGGCCGCAGCCACAGCCGTCTCGGCCGGAGCACGGCGGCGACGGCCGACAACACGGAGTAACACATACGTTCCACCTCGACGGCCCCGTATGTCCCGTTCGGTCGGGATGTGCGGGGCCGGATAGCGTGCTGCCCATGCCCGCAGAGCTCCTGCTCCCGTCACGTTCCGTACCCGGCTCCCGGGCGGCGTACTGGAGCCGACTGCTGCCCCCGCTCGCGGCCCTGGCCTGTGTGACGCGAGTCCCGTCCTTCACGCGCCCCCTCTGGAACCCGGACGAGGGCTATCTCGCCGTACAGGCACGGCTGTTGGCGCAGGGCGGGCAGCTCTACGAGACGGTCGTCGACCGCAAGCCGCCCTTCGTGCCGTGGCTCTACGAGGCCGCGTTCGCGGTGACGGGCTCCGGCACGCTGGCCGGGGTGCGGGTCCTGGCGGTCCTGGCCCAACTCCTCACCGCCGCCCTGCTGGCTTCCCTGGCCCGCCGCCGCTGGGGCGACACGTCCGGCCGTACCGCCGGAGCGCTGTATCTGCTGATCTCCGTCGGCCTGAACCCTGAGGACGCGCAGGCCGCGACCTTCGAGGTGTTCCTCCTGCCCTGCACGGCCGCCGCGATGTGGTGCGCGGACCGGCGGCGCTGGGGCGCGGCGGGAACGGCGGTCGCGTGCGCGTTCCTCACGAAGCAGACGGGCGGGGCGGTGCTCCTGCCGGTCCTCTGGCTGTACATCGCCTCGGGCGCGGGGCGTCGGGGTGTGCGGTGGCTCATGGCGGGGGCGTTGGCGCCGGTGCTGTCCGCGGCGCTGGCGACGGACCCGGCGGGTCTCCTGTTCTGGACGGTGACGGGTTCGGGAGCGTACGCGACGCTGACCGGCTCCGAACTCCACGTACTGGCGAGGGGTTTGGCCAACACCGGGATCGTGGCGGTGGCCTGCGCGGGCCTGATCGCTCCTGTCGTACGGGCCCGGCGCGCACCGACCGCCGATCTGTGGCTGTGGCTGCTCGCGTCGGCGGGAGCGGTGCTGCTCGGCCTCCACTTCTTCGGCCACTACTACCTCCAACTCCTCCCGCCGGCCGCGCTCCTGGCCGCGGGGGCGCTGCGCGCGCTGCCGTACGACCGCACGATCACGGCGCTGCTCACTTCGGCCTGCGCGTGCGCGCTGTTCCTGACGTGGGGTGTGCTGGCCCCTCGCACCGACCTCGACCACGCACGCCGTGTCGCGCAAGCGGTGTCGTCCCGAACGCCGCCGGACGATCCGGTCCTGATCTGGGGAATGCACCCGGAGACGTACTGGCTGGCGGACCGGGCCCCGGCCACCCGCTATCTGACGGCGGGTCTCCTCACGAACTACAGCGGGGGCCGGGACGGCGGGCGGGTGGGGGAGCGGTATGCCGTGCGGGGTACGTGGACGGTGTTCCGGCGGGAGGCGGTCTCGGCGGCCCTGGTGGTGGACGACTCCCGCGGCAAGCCGTACGCGCCGGAACGGGTGCGGGGCCTCCGGCGGTTGTTGGCGGCGGGGTACGAGGAGGTGGGGACGGTGGATGGGGCGGTGCTGTATGTGAAACGGCGGTAGGGGTGCGTTGTCGGCTGCGGGCCGGTGGGGGCTGGTCGCGCAGTGTGCTGCCCTTCGGCCCCGCGCCCCTGAGGTACGTGGACTGGACCCACCTTGAGGGGCGCGGGGAACTGCGCGACCAGCCACGGCGAACCCGCAGCCGCCGGACCACACAGCGCGGCACATCGGACGGCGCTCAGGGACGAACCGTCCGCGGCCCCGCCACTTCCGCCCCCAACTCCCCGACCCTGCGCCGAAGTTCACGATCAGCGGTGACCACCAGCACGGGACGCGCACCCGCCTCCGCGACCAGTTCCACCATCCGGTCGTCGCCGCTCCCCGGCGCCGACTCCACCCGAACCCCCGGTACGGACTCCACTCCCCGGGCCGCCCCCTCCACCACCAGCACGATCTCCACCGGACCGTCCCGCCCCGGCAGCCCGTCCACCGCGAGCCGGTCCCGCAACCGCTCCGCCGCGCCCCGTCGGTCCCGCCACCACCCGTCCGGCACCGACCCGACGACATTCGCGCCATCCACGACGACCAGCAGCACGTCACTCATACGCCCAGCGTCCCACGACCGGCCCACCCGAAGACGGCACCGACCGCCCGATTAGAGTGGACCCGTGTCAATGGTCCGTACAGTGAACGGCGACTGGCTCATCCGCGCCCGTGACGGCCGACTCGGCGTCTACGCCACCCGCGACGAGGGCGTGTGGTGCCGGGCGGAGCGCCGCCCGGGCGGCGACACCTGGCTGCCCTGGCACAAGGTCGGCGGCGACCAGCGCCTGCACCCCGGACTCGCCGTGGGACACGGCGCCGACGGCTACGCACACCTCGTCTCCTGGCGTCCCACCAAGGCCGCGGAAGCGGGCCTCGTGCACTCCACCCACTTCCGCGTCCACCTCGCCGCCCTCGACTGGAGCCCGGTCGGCCACCCCGACAGGGCGGGCGCCCGCACCGGCGTCCCCGCCGTGGCCGTCGACGCGGAGGGCCGGGCGCATGTCTTCGTCGGCAACCGCGGCAACGGCGTGCACGCCCGCATCCAGAAGGAACGCGGCGGCTGGAACGCCTGGTCCGACCTCAAGGGCTCCGACGTGCACGAGCAACTGACCGCCGTGGCAGGGGAGTCGGGCCGGGTCGAGCTGTACGGCACCGGCCCGGACGGCATCCTGCGCTGGCTCCAGGAGGAAGCGGGCGCGCCTCCCGTACCGGCCGGCCCGCTGCCCGTCCGGGTCGAGCCGGGCACCCTCAGCGCGCTGCCCACCTCCAAGGAACACACCACGCTGTTCTTCGCGGACCCCGAGGGCATGCTCTACGCCTGGCGCCCGGACACCGAGCCGACGCCCCTGCTCGCGGCGGCCGGCCCCGGCCCGGCGGCCCTGCTCCGCTGCACCCTGGACGGCCATGACTGCACGCTGCTCGCCCAGCGTTCGGCCTCCGGCCGGGTCGCCTTCGCCGCGTGTCCGACCGAGCAGGAGTCGGCGGGCCTGTGGTGGACGGAGTCCGGGCCGCAGTTGCCGGTGGGCACGGCCGTGGCTCTCGCCGAGGACGCGGACGGCCGTATCGTCGCCGCGACGGTGACCCCCGAGGGAGAGCTCCGGATCGCCCGGCAGAAGGACGAGCCGGGTCTGGCACTGGCGGCCTGGCGGGAAGTCTGAGCGCTCGCGCACCTGGAGACAGGGAACGCCGAAAAGAGGGCCCCCGCCGCCGCGGAGGCCCTCTTCACCGTCGTAGACCGGTCGTTACGCCGGAACCGACGCCAGGCCCGGAGCCAGGAACTTCTTGCCGTTCACGCGCTCGGAGACACCCTCGCGGTCCAGGTACGGCGTGATGCCGCCCAGGTGGAAGGGCCAGCCGGCGCCCGTGATCAGGCAGAGGTCGATGTCCTGGGCCTCGGCGACGACACCCTCGTCGAGCATGAGCCCGATCTCCTGGGCGACGGCGTCGAGGACGCGGTCGCGGACCTGCTCCTCGGTCAGCACGGAGTCGCCCTGCTGCAGCAGTGCGGCGACCTCCGGGTCCAGCTCCGGCTTGCCGGAGTCGTAGACGTAGAAGCCGCGCTTGCCCGCCTTGACGACGGCCGCGAGGTTCGGGGAGACCGTGAAGCGGTCCGGGAAGGCCCGGTTGAGGGTCTCCGAGACGTGCAGACCGATCGCGGGACCGACCAGCTCGAGGAGGACGAGGGGAGACATCGGCAGGCCCAGGGGCTCCACCGCCTTCTCCGCCACCGCGACCGGGGTGCCCTCGTCGATGACGTTCTGGATCTCGCCCATGAAGCGGGTGAGGATGCGGTTCACGACGAACGCCGGGGCGTCCTTGACCAGCACCGCGGTCTTCTTCAGCTTCTTGGCCACGGCGAAGGCGGTGGCCAGCGACGCGTCGTCGGTCTGCTCGCCGCGGACGATCTCCAGGAGGGGGAGGATTGCGACCGGGTTGAAGAAGTGGAAGCCGACGACCCGCTCGGGGTTCTTCAGCTTCGACGCCATCTCGGTGACCGACAGCGAGGAGGTGTTGGTGGCGAGGATCGCGTGCGCCGGGGCGACCGCCTCGACCTCCGCGAACACCTGCTGCTTGACGCCGATCTCCTCGAACACGGCCTCGATGATGAAGTCCGCGTCGGAGAAGCCCTCCGCCTTGTCCAGCACACCGGTGACCAGGGCCTTGAGACGGTTGGCCTTGTCCTGGTTGATACGGCCCTTGCCGAGCAGCTTCTCGATCTCGGCGTGGACGTAGCCCACACCCTTGTCGACGCGCTCCTGGTCGATGTCGGTCAGCACGACCGGCACCTCGAGGCGGCGCAGGAAGAGCAGCGCGAGCTGGGAGGCCATCAGACCGGCGCCGACGACACCGACCTTGGTGACCGGGCGGGCCAGGTTCTTGTCCGGGGCGCCCGCGGGACGCTTGCCGCGCTTCTGCACCAGGTTGAACGCGTAGATGCCCGAGCGCAGTTCGCCACCCATGATCAGGTCGGCGAGGGCCTGGTCCTCGGCGTCGTAGCCCTGCTGGAGGTCGCCGTTCTTGGCGGCGGCGATGATGTCGAGGGCGCGGTAGGCGGCCGGAGCGGCCCCGTGCACCTTGGAGTCCGCGATGAAACGGCCCTTGGCGGCGGCCTGGTCCCAGGCCTCACCGCGGTCGATCACCGGGCGGTCGATGACGATCTCGCCCTTGAGGACGGACGCCGTCCAGAGCAGGGACTGCTCCAGGAAGTCCGCGCCCTCGAACAGCGCGTCGGCGATGCCCAGTTCGTAGACCTGCGCGCCCTTGAGCTGCTTGTTCTGGTTGAGGGAGTTCTCGATGATCACCGAGACGGCCTTGTCGGCGCCGATCAGGTTCGGCAGCAGGGTGCAGCCGCCCCAGCCGGGGACCAGACCGAGGAAGACCTCGGGGAGCGAGAAGGCGGGCAGGGCCGCGGACACCGTGCGGTAGGTGCAGTGCAGACCGACCTCGACGCCACCGCCCATGGCCGCGCCGTTGTAGTACGCGAAGGTCGGCACCGCGATACCCGCGAGGCGCTTGAAGACCTCGTGGCCGCCCTTGCCGATGGCCAGCGCGTCCTTGTGCTCCTTGAGCAGCTCGACGCCCTTGAGGTCGGCGCCGACGGCGAAGATGAACGGCTTGCCGGTGATGCCGACACCGACGATCTCGCCCGCCGAGGCCTCCTTCTCGACCTGGTCGATGGCGGTGTTCAGGTTCGCCAGCGAGGCCGGGCCGAAGGTGGTCGGCTTGGTGTGGTCGAGGCCGTTGTCCAGCGTGATGAGCGCGAAGCGGCCCGCGTTGAACGGCAGGTCCAGGTGGCGTACGTGCGCCTGGGTGACTACCTCGTCCGGGAACAGCTCGGCCGCACCCTTCAAGAGCTCAGTGGTGCTCACTTGCTGCCTCCGGCGTCCTTGTGGTTCGGGTTCTCCCAGATGACCGTCGCGCCCATGCCGAAGCCGACACACATGGTGGTCAGGCCGTAGCGGACCTCGGGCTGCTCCTCGAACTGGCGGGCCAGCTGCGTCATCAGACGCACACCCGAGGAGGCCAGCGGGTGACCGAAGGCGATCGCGCCGCCGTACTGGTTGACGCGCTCGTCGTCGTCCGCGATGCCGTAGTGGTCGAGGAAGGCGAGGACCTGGACGGCGAAGGCCTCGTTGATCTCGAACAGGCCGATGTCGGAGATGGACAGGCCCGCCTGGGCGAGCGCCTTCTCGGTGGCCGGGATCGGGCCGTAGCCCATGACCTCCGGCTCGACACCCACGAAGGAGTACGAGACGAGGCGCATCTTCACCGGCAGGTCGTTCTCGCGGGCGAAGTCCTCGGACGCGATCAGGGAGGCGGTGGCACCGTCGTTCAGACCGGCCGCGTTACCCGCGGTGACCCGGCCGTGCACGCGGAACGGCGTCTTCAGCCCGGAGAGGTTCTCCAGGGTGGTGCCGGGACGCATCGGCTCATCGGCCGTCACCAGACCCCAGCCGGTCTCGCCGGCCTCCGGGTTGGTGCGGCGCACGGAGATCGGGACCAGGTCGGCCTGGATCTTGCCGTTGGCGTACGCCTTGGCGGCCTTCTCCTGGGAGCGCACGGCGTACTCGTCGGCGCGCTGCTTGGTGATGTGCGGGTAGCGGTCGTGCAGGTTCTCGGCGGTCATGCCCATGAACAGAGCCGACTCGTCGACCAGCTTCTCGCTGACGAACCGCGGGTTCGGGTCCACGCCCTCACCCATGGGGTGGCGGCCCATGTGCTCGACACCGCCGGCGATGGCGATGTCGTAGGCACCGAAGGCGACCGATCCGGCGACCGTGGTGACGGCGGTCAGGGCGCCGGCGCACATGCGGTCGATGGAGTAGCCCGGGACGGACTGCGGCAGACCGGCGAGGATCCCGGCGGTACGGCCGATGGTGAGCCCCTGGTCACCGATCTGCGTGGTCGCGGCGATGGCGACCTCGTCGATCTTCTTGGGGTCGAGACCCGGGTTGCGGCGCAGCAGCTCCCGGATCGCCTTCACGACGAGGTCGTCGGCGCGGGTCTCGTGGTAGATGCCCTTCGGGCCCGCCTTGCCGAACGGGGTGCGGACGCCGTCGACGAAGACGACGTCCCTGACGGTACGAGGCACGATGGCTCTCCTCCAGATGCGGGATCTGCACTGCTGCGATGCGCTGAGCGCGCGCTCAGAACCCATGCTACTTATGAGTAACGTGACTGCCCACCCCTGGAGGCCGGAGCGGTGAAGGTCACACCGCGGGAGGCGCTGTGGAGCCCCTCGGGGTCAGTACCGGAGTGGGCACGGCGTGCGATCCCGGCCCCTCCCCGGTGATCACCCCGAACAGCGTCCGAGCCGCCTCCGCACCGAATCCGTGCACGTCATGGCTCATCGCGGAGAGCGTGGGATGGGTGAGCCGACACAGCTGGGAGTCGTCCCAGGCGAGCAGGGAGACGTCGCGCGGAACGTTCAGCCCCATCTCCGCCGCGACCGACAGTCCGGCCACCGCCATGATGTCGTTGTCGTAGACGATCGCCGTGGGCCGGTCCGCCGACGGGGCGGTCAGCAGGGACCGGGTGGCCCGTCCGCCGGCCTCTCCCGAGTAGTCGGTGGTCACCTGCCAGGCCCCCGCCAGTTCCAGGCTCCGCGCCGCCTCGTCGAACGCGGCCGTCCTCATCGCCGTGTGCCCGAGCGCCGCCGCGCCCCCCACCCGGGCGATCCGCCGGTGCCCCAGCGCCGCGAGATACCGCACGGCCTCCGTCACGGCGGTGGCGTCGTCGGTCCACACGGACGTGAGGCCGCCGGTGAACGCGGGATGCCCCACCGCCACCACCGGCAGGCCCAGCCGCTCGGTCGCCGCGACGCGCGGGTCGTCCGCCCGGAAGTCGACCAGGATCGACCCCCCGACCTGCCGTCCCCGCCACCACGACTCCTGCAGCCCGACCTCCTCCTCCACGTTCCGCACGAGCCGCAGCAGCAGCGAGCAGTTCCGCTCGATCAGCACGCTCTCCACGCCCGACACGAACTCCATGTAGAAGGGTTCCAGCCCGAGCAACCGCGCAGGGCGGCAGATCGCGAGTCCCACCACGTCCACCCGCGACCCGGCCAGCGTCCGTGCGGTGAGGTTCGGCGCCCACCCCAGTTCCCGGGCCGCCTCGAAGATCCGGTCCCGGGTCGCCTCGGACAGCCCGGGCTTGTGGTTGAAGGCGAGCGACACGGCCCCCTTGGACACACCGGCCCGCGCGGCGACGTCCTTGATGGTGACGCGCGAGGTCGGCTGAGCTGTCATCGGCTGGGCTCCAGGCAGTACAGGGCGGACCGGGCGGCATCGGGATCAGGAGTCTTCCAGCCGCTGACCCCGATGGTCACCCGCTCCCCGGGCAACAACGTGACCAGCCCCCGGTCGGCCCGCGCCGCCGGATCCAGCCGGTCCGCCTGCAGCAGCAGATCCCGTACGAGGGTCCGTGCCGTCACGGTCACGCCCCCCGCCGCCACGACCACGTCGAACTCCGGCCGCGGGTAGGGGATCTCCCGGTCAGACGAGGGGAAGTACAGAGCCCGCAAACCGCCTGCCCTCACCCCGGCATCCGCACCGAGCCTCGCGCCCGATTCCGCGCCCGCACCGTGAACTGCGCTCGCGCCCGCAGCCGCACTGACTTCGGTGCCGGCGTCTTGGCCGTCGCCCACGCCCGCGTCCTGACTTGCGCTCGATTCCGTGCCCGAGCCGTGACTTGCGCCCGCGCCCCCAGCCGCACTGACTTCGGTGCCGGCGCCGTGGCCCGCCCCCGCGCCGGTTCCTGCCTCCGAGCCGYGGCCCGCGCCCGCTACGGCGGCCGCACCGACGTCCGTGCCCGCGGCCCCTYCCCAGCCCGCGCTCGCGCCSCCAGCTGAGCCCTGACCCGTGCCCGCGGCCCCTCCCCAGCCCGCGCTCGCGCCCCCAGCTGAGCCCGGACCCGTGCCCAGAGCCCCTCCCCGGTCCGCACCACCGTCCCCGCCCGCATCCGCCACCAGGAACTCCTTCGTCCCCACCGGTACCAGCTCCGGCGGTACCGTCACATCGGTGACCGTGCGTCGGGCCGCGTGGAAGTCCAGTTCCGCCTCGTCGATCACCGTGCCGTCCACCGACATCCGCCGCAGCCGCAGCACCCCCGCCCACGGCTCGCCCGCTTGGTTGACGGCAGCCAACACCAGCTGCTGCCCGCGCTTCTGGACCGTCAGCAACCGGTCCGCGTACAGGCGCCGCAGCTCGTGGTACAGCGGTTTCTCCCGCCCGTCCCCGTCGATCGCGGCCCAACTCGTCACCGGCCAGCAGTCGTTGAGCTGCCACACCACCGTCCCCGCGCACACCGGCCAGTGCGACCGCCAGTGCTCGATCCCGGCGGCCACGGCCCGCGCCTGGTTGACCTGCATGAGGTAGTGCCAGCGGTCGAAGTCCCCCTCGGGGAAGGCGAAATGCCGCTCCAGCCCACGCCGAAGCTTGCCGTTCCCGTCGTCGGCCTTCTGGTGGTGCAGCACACCGGGGGAGTCCGCCGCGAGCACCTCCCCGGGCAGCGCACCCGCCAGCGTGGCGTACGCGGGCGGCGCCTGCCAGCCGAACTCGGCCACGAAACGCGGCACTTCGGCGCGGTACTCGGCGTAGTCCTCCCGGTTCCACACCTCCCAGGAGTGGTGCGTCCCGTGCGCCGGATCGTTCGGGTGATGCTCCCACGACCCGGACCAGGGGCTCCCCGCCGTATAGGGCCGCGTGGGATCCAACTCGGCCACCACCCGCGGCAGTACGCCCAGGTAGTACCCCTCGCCCCAGGAGTCCCCGGCGAGCCCCGCCTCCCATCCCCAGTCCCGGAACCCCCACAGGTTCTCGTTGTTGCCGTTCCACAGCACGAGCGAGGGATGCGGCATCAGCCGTACGACGTTCTCCCGGGCCTCCGCCTCCACCTCGCCCCGCAGCGGCTGCTCCTCCGGGTAGGCGGCGCACGCGAACGGGAAGTCCTGCCAGACCAGCAGCCCGAGTTCGTCGCAGGCGTCGTAGAAGTCCTCGCTCTCGTAGATCCCGCCGCCCCAGACCCGCACCAGGTCCACCCCGGCGTCGGCCGCCTGCTCCAGCCGCTCCCGGTACCGCTCCCGGGTGATCCGGGAGGGGAACACGTCGTCCGGGATCCAGTTCACGCCGCGCGCGAAGAGCCGCTCGCCGTTGACGACGAGGGTGAACCCGGTGCCGTGCGCGTCGGCCGAGCGGTCCAGCTCGACGCTTCGGAAGCCCACCCGGCGCCGCCACACGTCCAGCGGACGCCCCTCGTGCATAAGCGTCAACTCCACTTCGTACAGAGGCTGTTCACCGTACCCACGCGGCCACCAAAGCCCCGCGTCGGGCACTTCGAGGCGTACGACCCCCTCGGTGCCGTCAATGGAAGCGCTCGCCCGCACCCCACCCACGGAAGCCTCGACCCTCAGCGGCGCCTCGACCCGGGCCCGCTCGACCTCGACCGCCAACTCCACGACGCCCACGCCCTGTTCGACGGTCACGAGCGGCCGCACCCGGGCGATCCGGGCCGTCGACCACCGCTCGAGCCGCACCGGCCGCCAGATCCCGGCCGTCACCAGCGTGGGCCCCCAGTCCCAGCCGAACGAGCAGGCCATCTTGCGGAGGTACTGATACGGCTCGGCATACGCGGCGGGCCGCTCACCCAGCTTCCCGCGCACCGCCTCGGCCTCGGCGTAGGCGGAGACGAACCGCACCGCGAGCCGCCCCGACATACCGGTCACGTCGAAGCGGTACGAGCGGTGCATGTTCCTCGTCCGGCCCAGGAGCCGGCCGTCCAGAAGAATCTCGGCCACGGTGTCCAGACCGTCGAAGACGAGGTCGGTCTGCTCATGCCCGTCCATGGGCACGAGGTCGGTCTCGTAGGTCCAGTCCCGCCGCCCCACCCACGCGACCTCGGTCTCGTTGCGCCCGAGAAAGGGATCCGGGATCACTCCCGCCGCCAGCAGATCGGTGTGCACGCATCCCGGCACGACAGCGGGGAGTTCGTCCACCGTGCCGTCGGAGTGTCGCAGGATCCATCCCTCGGTGAGCGGTGTGGCCTGAAGCATGTACACACTCCCTAAACCGATCAAGTCCTGTGCTGCGGGCACTTTTTGAGTTGGCTGGCATCGTTGGCGAGATAGGGACTTTACCGGTTAAGAAAACGTTGTCAGAGTACCGAACCAGCCAACCCGCTCGTGCTCGTCCGTCCCCTGAACGGAGCTGATGCACATGAACCGCCGTACAGCCCTGGCCATGGTCGTGGGAGCCGCCCTGCTGATCCCAGGGTGCACCGGCACCGGTGGGTCGTCGAAGGGCGCCGACGCCAAGGCGCCTGACGATCCGTCGAAGGTCTCCGGCACCATCAAGGTCCTCACCGTCCGCACCGACCTCGTGCAGGACGGCACGCTGAAGAAGTACGCCGCCGAGTTCAGCAAGACCTATCCGAAGGTGAAGGTCGAGTTCGAGGGCATCACGGACTACGAGGCCGAGGTCAAGATCCGGATGAACACCGAGAACTACGGCGATGTCCTGCTGATCCCGGCCGTCATCAAGAAGAGCGACTACCCGAAGTTCTTCGCCTCGCTGGGCACCCAGCAGGAGCGCGCCCGGAAGTACCGCTTCACCGACTTCACCGCCGTCGACGGCAAGGTGTACGGGCAGAGCCCCGTCGCCGTGAGCCCCGGGTTCGTCTACAACAAACGGATCTGGAAGGAGGCCGGGATCACCGAATGGCCCACCACACCGGCCGAGTTCGTCGCCGACCTCAAGGCCATCAAGGCGAAGACCGACGCGATCCCGTACTACACCAACTTCTCGGCGGGCTGGCCGCTGTCCTCGTGGACGTCCGTCGACGGCGCGGTGACCTGTGACCCGAAGGCGACCGACAAGCTCGCCGAGGGCGACCCCTGGGCGAAGGGCGCGGACCTGCGCGTCGGCGACCAGCTCCTGTACGACATCGTCCACGAGGGGCTGATCGAGAAGGACCCGACCACCAGCAACTGGGAGGAGTCCAAGCCCCGCACCGCCAAGGGTGAGATCGCCACACAGTGGCTCGGCACCTGGGCGATCGTGCAGTTCCAGGACGCGGCGAAGAAGGCCGGCGTGAACCCCGACGACATCGGCTTCATGCCCTTCCCGGCCCGGACGGGCGGAAAGTTCTGCGCGACCATCGCCCCCGACTACAACCAGGCGGTCAACGTCCACTCCGCGCACAAGGAGGCGGCCCGGGCCTGGATCGACTGGTTCACCGACAAGTCGGGCTATGTCGAGGACAACCTCGCCCTGTCCCCGCTCAAGGACGCGCCACTGCCGTCGGTCCTCAAGCCGTACGAGGACCAGGGCGTGAAGTTCATCGAACTGGACGACGCCCAGGGCGCGAAGGTCAAGCAGATCGACAACGAGTCAGAGGTCGGCCTCTACGCCCCCGAGTACCGCCAGAAGCTCGTCGACCTCGCCCGCGGCGCCCGCAAGGGCAGCCTCGACGACTTCCTCGCGGACCTCAGCAAGCGCTGGACGGACACCCAGAAGAACCTGGGGTCCTGATGACGGACACCACACAGAAGGCGGCCGTGGAGGTGATCCCGGCCGCCCCCGTCCCGGCACCGCCCACGCGCCGGACCCGCGTCCGGCGGGGCGTGACCCCCTGGCTGTTCCTGATCGCGCCGCTCGCCCTGCTGATCACCTTCACCTACGCGCCGATCGCCAACATGATCGCGTACAGCTTCACCGACTGGGACGGTGTCAGCCCCGAACTGCGCTACACGGGCGTCGAGAACTACCGGGAGGTGTTCACCCGCCCGGATCTCTTCGAGGTCTTCTGGGTCAGCGGCTACTACCTCGCCGCCTCCGTGGTCCAGATCGCCCTCGCGCTCTACTTCGCGACGATCCTGAGCTTCAACGTCCGCTTCCGGAACTTCTTCAAGGGCGTGCTCTTCTTCCCGTACCTGATCAACGGCGTCGCGATCGGCTTCGTGTTCCTCTACTTCTTCCAGGACGGCGGCACCCTCGACTCGGTGCTGAGCCTGTTCGGAGTGCGGACCGACCACGCCTGGCTCGGCACCCCGGTCTCCGCGAACACCTCGCTGGCCGGCGTCTCGGTCTGGCGCTATCTCGGACTGAACTTCGTGCTCTTCCTGGGCGCGATCCAGTCCATCCCGGGGGAGTTGTACGAGGCCTCGGAGCTGGACGGCGCGAACCGCTGGCACCAGTTCCGCCACATCATCGCGCCGGGCATCAAACCGGTCCTGACCCTGACGGTGATCCTCTCGATCTCCGGCTCGCTGTCGGTCTTCGAGATCCCGTACATCATGACCGGCGGCGCGACCGGCACCGAGACCTTCGTGATCCAGACGGTCAACCTGGCCTTCCGCTTCAACAAGACGGGCCTGGCCTCGGCGGCCGCCGTCGTCCTCCTGCTGATCATCCTGCTGGTGACCTGGGTGCAGCGGCGCCTGGTCCCCGACGACAAGGTGGACCTCGTATGACACGCCGTACGATCGCCCGCGCACTTGTCTACTTGTCGCTGATCGCCGCGACGCTGGTCGTCCTGCTGCCGCTCGTGGTCGTCCTCCTCACCTCCCTCAAGTCGGAGAGGGAGATGGCCGACACGAGCGGGGCCCTGGAGCTCCCGCACGACCTGCTGAACTTCCACAACTACGTGACGGCGTTCCAGGACGGCGAGATGCTCTCCGCCTTCACCAACACGTCGATCATCCTGCTGATCTCGATCGGCGGCACGGTCCTCATCGGCTCGATGACGGCTTACGCCATCGACCGGTTCACCTTCCGCTTCAAGAAACTGGTGGTCGTGCTCTTCCTGACGGCCGCCTTGGTGCCCGGCGTCACCACCCAGGTGGCCACGTTCCAGATCGTCAACAGCTTCGGCATGTTCGACAGCCTCTGGGCGCCGATCGCCCTCTACATGGGCACGGACATCGTCTCGATCTACATCTTTCTGCAGTTCGTCCGCTCGATCCCGGTCTCCCTGGACGAATCGGCCCGCCTGGACGGCGCCAACGCCTTCACGATCTACCGGAAGATCATCTTCCCGCTGCTGAAGCCGGCGACCGCGACCGTGGTGATCGTGAAGGGGATCACCGTTTACAACGACTTCTACATCCCCTTCCTCTACATGCCCTCGGAAGATCTTGGCGTGATCTCGACGTCGCTGTTCCGCTTCCGCGGCCCCTACGCGGCCCACTGGGAGGTCATTTCGGCAGGAGCGGTGCTGGTGATCCTGCCGACCCTGATCGTTTTCCTGAGCCTGCAAAGGTTCATCTACAACGGTTTCATGCGAGGCGCGACCAGGTAAGCGCCCCTTCAGGGGTGCGGGGAACTGCGCGAGCAACCACAGACAACCCGCAGCCGCCGTACGTCAAAGACCCCTACGGCGGCTAGGCGGACAAAGCGGCAACAAGAACCGGGGTGACCTGCTCGACCTGCCACGCCCGCGCCCCGTGACCGGCCAACGCCGCCGCGACCGACTCCGCACTGACCACGGCCGGCGGCTCCCAGCAGACCCGCCGCACGGTGTCCGGAGTGATCAGGTTCTCCTGGGGCATGTTCAGCGACTCGGCCAACGCGGAAACGGCGGCCCGTGCGGCGGACAACCTCGCGGCCGCCGCGGGATCCTTGTCGGCCCAGGCCCGCGGCGGCGGCGGGCCGGTGAGCGGCTGCCCGGGCTGCGGCAGCTGTACCTCGGCAAGGGCCCTGGCCCGGTCCACCGCGGCCTGCCACTGCTCCAGCTGCCGTCGTCCCATCCGATGCCCGAACCCGTTCAACGCGGCCAGCGCGTGCACGTTGACCGGCAGGGCGAGCGCCGCCTCGACGATCGCCGCGTCGGACAGCACCTTGCCCGGCGACACGTCCCGCCGCTGGGCGATCCGGTCCCGCGCCTCCCACAGTTCCCGCACGACGGCCAGCTGCCGGCGCCGCCGTACCTTGTGCATGCCGGAGGTCCGCCGCCAGGGGTCCTTGCGCGGCTCGGCCGGCGGAGCCGAAGCGATCGCGTCGAACTCCTGAAGCGCCCACTCCAGCTTCCCCTGCCGGTCGAGCTCCTTCTCCAGCGCGTCCCGCAGGTCGACGAGAAGCTCCACGTCGAGGGCTGCGTACCGCAGCCACGGCTCGGGCAGCGGACGGGTCGACCAGTCGACGGCGGAGTGCCCCTTCTCGAGTACGAAGCCCAGCACTCCTTCGACCATCGCGCCGAGTCCGACCCGGGGGAACCCGGCGATCCGCCCGGCCAGCTCGGTGTCGAACAGGCGCGAGGGCACCATGCCTATCTCGCGGAGACACGGAAGATCCTGCGTGGCGGCGTGCAGCACCCACTCCACACCGGACAGGGCCTCGCCGAGACCCGAGAGATCGGGGCAGGCCACGGGGTCGATCAGTGCGGTCCCCGCACCCGCGCGGCGCAGCTGCACGAGATACGCGCGCTGTCCGTAGCGGTAGCCGGACGCCCGCTCGGCGTCGACGGCGACGGGGCCGGAGCCCGCGGCGAACGCGGCGATCACCTCGGCGAGCGAATCCTCGTCGGCGATCACGGGCGGAATGCCCTCGCGCGGCTCCAGCAGGGGGATCGGCGCCTCCGCCGCAGCAGATCCGCCATCGTCCGGAGGGCCGCCTCCGGTGGTTCGCAGTGAAACGTCTGCTGCGGTCTCTTGGGCGTCGGTCACATGTCAAGGGTATCTGTGTATGGACAGCGCCTGCCGACGGAACGTTCCGTCGGCAGGCGCCTGGGGGTCGTAAACCAGTCAGCCCGGTGAAAGCTCTGGTTCACGTCCGTGAATCGTGAGGCTCGAACGAGCCTCAGTGGATGATGCCGGTACGGAGGGCCACCGCCACCATTCCGGCGCGGTCTCCCGTGCCGAGCTTGCGGGCGATCCGGGCGAGGTGGCTCTTGACGGTCAGTGCGGACAGGCCCATCGAGACGCCGATCGCCTTGTTGGACTGCCCTTCGGCGACCAGCCGCAGTACTTCGACCTCACGGCCGGAGAGCTCGCGGTAGCCACCCGGGTGACTCGGGGCACCCGGGGGGCGGCGGTGCATACGGGCGGCGGCGGAGCCGATGGGGGCGGCACCAGGCCGGGTGGGGAGCCCGACGTTGGTGCGGGTGCCGGTGACGACGTAGCCCTTGACGCCACCCGCGAGGGCGTTGCGCACGGCGCCGATGTCGTCGGCCGCGGAGAGGGCGAGGCCGTTGGGCCAGCCCGCGGCGCGGGTCTCGGACAGCAGCGTCAGGCCGGAGCCGTCGGGAAGGTGGACGTCGGCGACGCAGATGTCTCTGGGGTTGCCGATTCGGGGACGGGCCTCCGCCACGGACGAGGCTTCGATGACATCGCGCACACCGAGCGCCCAGAGGTGACGGGTGACGGTGGATCGTACGCGCGGGTCGGCCACGACCACCATGGCGGTGGGCTTGTTCGGGCGGTAGGCGACCAGGCTTGCGGGCTGCTCGAGGAGAACGGACACCGGGCCTCCTGGGGTGCGGGACGGCTTGGAAGGTCACAGACGTCTTCGGCACCGAACCCGGCGTCCTTTAGAGAATGATCACGATCTAGTGAGTAACAATTAGTGCAATTCGGACGTACGGTCGATCGTTCGGTGAACATATCGGTTCGTTCGATGGCTCACTCCTGACTGAAAGTGGCCGTATCGACAAATTGATGCTCCGTGTGGGTGGTCAGCGCGCCTGCGGGTCCCGTCGCTGTGGCAACGTCACGATCGACGCGTCACCCGGACCGGCCGGCGGCAGACCCGCGACCTGGGCCAGCAGATCGCACCAGGAGGCGAGGTGCCCCGCCGTGTCCGGCACGCCGCCGAGGCCCTCGCGGGGCGTCCAGGAGGCCCGGATCTCGATCTGCGAGGTCGCGGGGCGCTCCGACAGACCGCCGAAGTAGTGCGAGCTCGCGCGCGTGACGGTGCCGCTCGGTTCGCCGTACGACAGCCCGCGCGCCGAGAGCGCGCCGGTCAGCCACGACCAGCACACCTCGGGCAGCAGCGGGTCGGCGGCCATCTCCGCCTCCAGCTCCGCGCGCACGAGTGTCACCAGCCGGAAGGTGCCCCGCCAGGCGTCGTGGCCGTCCGGGTCGTGCAGCAGCACGAGCCGCCCGTCGGCGAGGTCCTGGTCGCCGTCGACGACGGTGGCCTCCAGCGCGTACGCGTGCGGGGCCAGCCGCTGTGGCGCCCGGGTGGGCTCGATCTCGATCTGCGGCCGCAGCCGACTCCCGCGCAGGGCCTGAACCGCGGCCTGGAAAGCCGGCGGAGCCGCACCGCCGCCATCCCGATCCCCTTCCTTCGCGTCGTCCATCCCACCAGCGCCGTCCGACAGTCGTCCTTGAGCCGCAGCCATGCGGGAAGGTTAAAGGGAAGGGCGCCGTGGTGCCGCCCTAGACACCCGGACTTGGCTCCATGCCCACACAGACACCGCGCACTCGGCACTCATCGCACCGTGCGAGACTTTCCGACGTGAGTGCACCTGAGACGCCGCCGTCAGCCACCTACGACTCCGCCTTCCTCAAGGCGTGTCGCCGTGAGCCCGTCCCGCATACCCCCGTGTGGTTCATGCGGCAGGCCGGGCGCTCGCTGCCGGAGTACCGCAAGGTCCGCGAGGGCATCCCGATGCTCGAGTCCTGCATGCGGCCCGAGCTGGTCACCGAGATCACCCTCCAGCCGGTCCGCCGGCACAACGTGGACGCGGCGATCTACTACAGCGACATCGTCGTCCCGCTGAAGGCCATCGGCGTCGACCTCGACATCAGGCCCGGCGTCGGCCCGGTCGTCGAGAACCCGATCCGCACCCGCGCCGACCTGGCTCAACTGCGTGACCTCACCCCCGAGGACGTCTCCTACGTCACCGAGGCCATCGGCCTGCTGACCCGCGAGCTCGGCCCGACCCCCCTCATCGGTTTCGCGGGCGCACCGTTCACCCTCGCGAGTTACCTCGTCGAGGGCGGCCCGTCCCGCACGTACGAGAACGCCAAGGCGATGATGTACGGCGACCCCGAACTGTGGGCCGACCTGCTCGACCGCCTCGCGGAGATCACCGCCGTCTTCCTGAAGGTCCAGATCGAGGCCGGCGCCTCCGCGGTCCAGCTCTTCGACTCGTGGGCCGGCGCCCTCGCCCCCGCCGACTACCGCCGCTCGGTCCTGCCCGCCTCCGCGAAGGTCTTCGAGGCGGTCGAGGGGTACGGCGTGCCCCGCATCCACTTCGGCGTCGGCTGCGGCGAGCTGCTGAAGCTCATGGGCGAGGCCGGCGCGGACGTCGTCGGCGTCGACTGGCGCGTCCCGCTCGACGAGGCCGCCCGCCGCGTCGGCCCCGGCAAGGCGCTCCAGGGCAACCTCGACCCGACGGTCCTGTTCGCCTCCACGGAGGCGGTCGAGGCCAAGACCCGCGAGGTCCTGGACTCGGCCGAGGGCCTGGAGGGTCACGTCTTCAACCTCGGCCACGGCGTCATGCCGTCCACCGACCCGGACGCCCTGACCCGCCTCGTGGAGTACGTCCACACGCGCACCGCCCGCTGACTCACCAGGTGTGCCGGGGCCGTGCCTTCCTGCCGAACAGCAGGCCGCGCGGTTCCGGCGGCGGGGGAGTGCCCGCCTTGAGCGGCCAGGCCAGCAGCATCCCGACGAGGAAGCCAACGACGTGCGCCGCGTACGCCACCGTGCCGGCGGCGGAGACGCCCTCGCCGGAGGAGTACACCGCCTGCAGCACGAACCAGAAGCCCAGCACCAGCCAGGCCGGCAGTCTGAGCGGCAGGAAGACCAGGAAGGGCACCAGGACCCACACCCTGGCCTTCGGGTAGAGCACCAGATAGGCGCCGAGGACCCCGGCGATGGCCCCCGAGGCGCCGATCAGCGGGTCGCCCGAGTCGGAGTTGAGGAGCGCGAAGCCGTACGACGCCGCGTAGCCGCAGACGACGTAGAACAGCGCGAAGCGCACATGCCCCATGCGGTCCTCGACGTTGTTGCCGAAGATCAGCAGGAACAGCATGTTGCCCAGCAGGTGCAGCCAGCCGCCGTGCAGGAACATCGCCGTGAGGACCGACAGCGGCGGGGACTTGTCGTAGTCCGGCGGGGCCACCACACAGCCCGCCGAGCCCTGCGCGCTCGTGCCGACGTCGCCCGTGGGCACCAGTCGCGGCATCTGATGGTGGATCAACTCCTGTGGGACCGCCGCGTAATGGTCCAGGAACGCCTGGAGATGGCACAGCTGGGACAGGCTGCTGTCGCCCGCCACGGAGCCGGCCAGGCCGGGCGTGAACAGGAACACGAGGACGTTCGCGGCGATGAGCGCGTACGTCACCACGGGGGTACGCCGCACGGGGTTCACGTCATGGACGGGGATGACCACAAGGAAGTAGTGCCCCCGATGGGCCCCGCGAATCGGAGGCGCATCGGTGAACACCCGCACGCACGCGTGCGTATGTCTCCTCAACCGCCCGCGGCACGGGGAAGGCGGGCCGCGGGGACTACGTGAGGAACAGCGATGAACGACCGTATTACTCCTCCGATGCACGCTCTTCCCGACGGTGAGGCCGAGATCTCCCTCGTGCTTCGGCTGCCCTGGGAGGACGTGGCCAGGCTCGGTCAGGAGGCCGGGCGGCTCGCGTCCCAGATGCAGCGTCCGGTGACCCTCGACGAGGCCGTGAGCAACCGGCTCAGGACCACGCGGCCCGCCTCGCACGCCAAGCCGGCGGGCGAGCAGCCGGCCGCGATGCCCAACACCAGCGCCTCCGTCTCGGCGCTGCCGCCCCGGCCGCCGGCCGACCAGGCCCGCCAGGCCATCGAACGGATCAACGGAACGGCGTAGCCGTCAGGAGGCCCGCACCTTCGCGGCGGCCTTCCTGGCCGCCACCAGCACCGGGTCCCACACCGGGCTGAACGGCGGCGCGTACCCCAGGTCAAGGGCCGTCATCTGCTCCACCGTCATCCCCGCCGTCAGGGCCACCGCGGCGATGTCGACCCTCTTGCCCGCGCCCTCTCTCCCGACGATCTGCACGCCGAGCAGCCGCCCCGTGCGGCGCTCGGCGAGCATCTTCACCGTCATGGGGGAGGCGCCCGGGTAGTAGCCGGCCCGGCTGGTGGACTCGATCGTGACCGACACGAACTGGAGGCCCACCCGGCGCGCGTCCTTCTCGCGCAGGCCGGTGCGCGCGATCTCCAGGTCGCAGACCTTGCTGACGGCCGTGCCGACGACCCCGGGGAAGGTGGCGTAGCCGCCGCCGACGCCCGTGCCGATGACCTGGCCGTGCTTGTTGGCGTGGGTGCCCAGCGCGATGTGCCGCTCCTGCCCCGAGACCAGGTCGAGGACCTCCACGCAGTCGCCGCCCGCCCAGATGTTCTCGTGGCCGCGCACCCGCATCGCGAGGTCCGTCAGGAGACCGCCGTGGGCGCCCAGCGGCAGACCGGCCGCCTTCGCGAGAGCCGTCTCCGGGCGTACGCCGATGCCGAGCACCACCACGTCCGCCGGGTACTCGGCGTGCTCCGTGGCCACCGCCCGCACCCGGCCGTCCTCGCCCGTGAGCACCTTGGTCACCGCGGCGTCGTCGACCATGGTGATGCCCAGACCCTCCATGGCCTCGTGCACCATGCGGCCCATGTCCGGGTCGAGCGTGGACATGGGCTCGCTGCCCCGGTTGACCACCGTCACCTCGTAGCCGTGGTTGATCAGTGCCTCGGCCATCTCCACACCGATGTAACCGGCGCCCACCACCACCGCCTTGCGGCCACGCGTGTGTGCCAGCGTGTCGATGAGCGCCTGGCCGTCGTCGAGCGTCTGCACCCCGTGCACACCGGGGGCGTCGACTCCCGGCAGGTCCGGGCGGATCGGGCGGGCGCCGGTCGCGATCACGAGCTTGTCGTACGACGTCCAGGACTCGGCCCCCGACTCGAGGTCACGCGCGCGTACCCGCTGCCGGTCGACGTCGATCTCCATGACCTCGGTGCGCATGCGCAGATCGATGTCACGGGCCCGGTGCTCCTCGGGCGTACGGGCGATCAACTGGTCCGGCCCGCTGACCTCCCCGCCCACCCAGTACGGGATGCCGCAGGCCGAGTAGGAGGTGAAGCGGCCCCGCTCGAACGCCACGATCTCCAGTTCCTCGGGGCCCCTCAACCGGCGCGCCTGCGACGCCGCGGACATCCCCGCGGCGTCGCCGCCGATCACGACCAGACGTTCCCTCGTGTCCCGCATACGGCTCATGTTCATGCGAACACGCTACGAGGGCGGGGCATTTCAGTCCTGCTCGCCCCGCTCCTGCTCCCGTCCCGGTGCCGGGACGGGACGTGCCATGGGCAGCGGGCCCAGAGCGGTCGAGGCGGCCGCGGGCGCGGGCCGGCGCGGCAGCCGGGGCCGGATCAGCCGCAGCCACACCAGCACGATCAGCGCGATCCCCGCGACGAACGGCAGCACCGCCGCCACCGCCACCACGACCCAGCGCAGCATGGTCACGAACGCGTCCCAGCCGCCCGCGAGCGCGTCGACGACGCCGGGGTCGTCGTCCTTCGCGGCCTTGGCCACGGGCGACTCGGACAGCGACAGGGTGATGGTGGCCAGGCTCGTGCGGTCCTTCAGGGAGGCCTGGCGGGCGAGCAGCGACTCCAGGTCGGCCTGACGGGTGCTCAGTTCGCCCTCCAGGGTCACCACGTCGCTCAGCCTGGTCGCCTTGTCCATCAGCTCCCGGATCCGCGCCACACTCGCGCGCTGCGTCGCGATCCGGCTCTCCACGTCGACGACCTGGTCGGTGACGTCCTGCGCGTTCGCGGTGCGCTCCAGGAGCTTGCCCGCGCCCTCCAGGTCGGCGAGGACCTCGTCGTACTTCTCAACGGGTATCCGCAGCACCACCTCCGTCTGCTCCCGGCCCTCCTCGTCGCGGGAGGTGGACTCCTTGCCGACGAACCCGCCCGCGTTCTCGGTGGTGGTGCGGGCCGCGGCGAGCGCCTTCGGCACGTTCTTGACCTGCACGGTCAGCGTGGCGGTGCGGATGATGTGATTCACCGCGGGCTGGGGTGCGGTCGTGGCCTGCTTGCCGCCCGCGCCGGCCTCGGCGCCGGGCGCGCCCTCCGCGTCGGCCCGCGAGGCGGCCTTGTCGTCGTTGGTGAGGCCGCTGCCGTCACTGCTGGAGTCGGCGCCCGCGCTGCACCCGGTCAGCGCGAGGGCCGCGGCCAGCAGGAGCCCGGCGAGCGCCTGGACGGGACGTACCGAGCTTCGTGTGCGGCGTGAACGTGATGTGCGCATGGGCGTCCCCCCGAGGTTCGTGAACAACTGACGGTCCTTCGACGCCGGAGGGGGCGCGAACGTTGGACTCCGGCGGTCCCGATGCGGTCACGGTCAGGACTCGTGCAGGACACCGGGTCGCCGGAGGACTGTCAGTGGGGTCTGAGAGGCTGGGGTCATGAGCGGATCACGGGTCGTCGTCATCGGAGCCGGCATCGCGGGACTGGCCGCGGCGCACCGGCTGGCGCAGCGCGGTGCGCGCGTCACCGTGCTGGAGGCGTCCGACCGGGTCGGCGGAAAGCTGCTGCCCGGGGAAATCGCGGGCGCGCGCGTCGACCTCGGCGCCGAGTCGATGCTGGCCCGCAGGCCGGAGGCGGTGGCCCTGGCGCGTGAGGTGGGCCTCGACGACCGCCTCCAGCCGCCCGCCACCGCGACCGCCTCGATCTGGACCCGCGGCGCCCTGCGCCCCATGCCCAAGGGCCACGTCATGGGCGTCCCCGGCACCGCCGAGGCGCTGGCCGGAGTGCTGTCCGAGGAGGGCCTCGCCCGCATCCAGCAGGACGCTGAGCTGCCCCGCACAGAGGTCGGCGACGACGTGGCGGTCGGTGAGTACGTGGCGGCGCGCCTGGGCCGCGAGGTCGTCGACCGCCTCATCGAACCCCTCCTCGGCGGGGTCTACGCGGGTGACGCGTACCGCATCTCGATGCGCTCGGCGGTCCCGCAGCTCTTCCAGGTCGCGAGGACTCACACCTCGCTGACGGAGGGCGTGCGAGAGATCCAGGCGCGGATGGCGGCCAACCAGCAGACCGGGCCGGTGTTCATGGGCGTCGAGGGCGGCGTGGGCACCCTCCCGCTCGCCGTCGCCGACTCGGTCCGCGCGCACGGCGGCGAGATCGTCACCGGTGTCCCGGTGACCGAGCTGCGCCGCGAGCCGTCCGGTGGCTGGAGGGTCGTCGCCGCGGACCGCGTCCTGCACGCCGACGCCGTGATCGTCGCCGTCCCCGCCCCGGCCGCCGCCGGCCTCCTGCGCGCCGAGGCCCCCGAGGCCGCCACCGAGCTCGACACCGTGGAGTACGCCTCCATGGCCCTGGTCACCCTCGCCTACCGCCGCGCCGACACCACCCTGCCCGCGGGCAGTGGCTTCCTCGTCCCGCCGGTCGACGGCCGCACCATCAAGGCGTCCACCTTCGCCTCCCAGAAGTGGGGCTGGATCGCCGACGAGAACCCCGACGTCGTCGTCCTGCGCACCTCCGTCGGCCGCTATGGCGAGACGAAGATCCTGGAGCGCGACGACACCGCCCTGGTGGACGTCTCCCGCCACGACCTGCGCGAGGCCACCGGCCTGGACGCCACGCCCCTGGAGACCCGCGTCACCCGCTGGACCGACGGCCTGCCCCAGTACCCCGTCGGCCACCACGCGCGCGTGGCCCGCATCCGCGAGCACGTCGCCAAGCTCCCGGGCCTCGCGGTGTGCGGCGCGCAGTACGACGGCGTCGGCATCCCGGCCTGCATCGCGAGCGCCCACGCTGCCGTGGACCAGATCCAGGGCGACCTGACCGCCGTACGGGAGCTCACGGCCAACCCGGTGCAGAGCCTGCACGGCGGAGCGGGAGAATAGGGCCCATGAGCAACGACGCCCCCACCCCCGAGTCCGGCAGGGTCCCGAACAAGGGCAAGCTGGCCAAGGACCTCAACGAGGTCATCCGTTACACGCTCTGGTCCGTCTTCAAGCTGAAGGACGTGCTCCCCGAGGACCGCACGGGTTACGCCGACGAGGTCCAGGAGCTGTTCGACCAGCTCGCCGCCAAGGACGTCACGATCCGCGGCACCTACGACGTGTCCGGGCTGCGCGCCGACGCCGACGTCATGATCTGGTGGCACGCGGAGACCAGCGACCAGCTGCAGGAGGCGTACAACCTCTTCCGCCGCACCAGGCTGGGCCGGGCGCTGGAGCCGGTCTGGTCGAACATGGCGCTGCACCGCCCCGCCGAGTTCAACCGCTCGCACATCCCGGCGTTCCTGGCGGACGAGAACGCCCGCGACTACGTGAGCGTCTACCCGTTCGTGCGGTCGTACGACTGGTACCTCCTCCCCGACGAGGACCGCCGCCGCATGCTCGCCGACCACGGCAAGATGGCCCGCGGCTACCCGGACGTCCGCGCCAACACGGTCGCCTCCTTCTCCCTCGGCGACTACGAGTGGATCCTGGCCTTCGAGGCCGACGAGCTGTACCGCATCGTCGACCTCATGCGCCACCTGCGCGCCTCGGAGGCGCGGATGCACGTCCGCGAGGAGGTCCCGTTCTACACCGGCCGCCGCAAGGACATCGGCGACCTCGTGGCGGGCCTCGCCTGATCAGGCAGCGGGTCCGACGGCCGCCTTCCGGGAGCTGTCCTTCGTCTTCAGCTTCGGCTTCGGCGTGGGCTCGGGGTGCGGGGCGCACGCGGCGTGCCGCACCGGGAGGCGGCCCTCCAGCAGGTAGGCGCCCAAATATCCGTTGACGCAGGGGTTCGGGCCGCCCGCGACGCCGTGCGTGCCCGCGTCCCGCTCGGTCACCAGCACCGAACCGGACAGCCGCCGGTGCAGCTCCAGGGCGCCGGCGTACGGAGCCGCCGCGTCCCTCTCGGCCGCCAGAATCAGCGTCGGCGGCAGCTCACCGGGCCCGGTCCGCACGTCCAGGGCCCGCTGCCGCGGCGCGAGCCAGTACGCGCAGGGCAGGTTCATCCACACGTTGTCCCACGTCTCGAACGGCGCCACCCGCGCCAGCCGGGTGTTGTCCCGGTCCCACACCTTCCAGTCCGTGGGCCAGGACGCGTCGTTGCACTCGACGGCCGTATAGACGGCGTTGGAGTTCTCCGCCTCCTTCGCCGCCTCCTGATGCGGCCCGGCCTGCTGGATCAGCGGCTTGGAATCACCCTTGAGATACGCCGACAGGGCCTGCGCCCGATGCGGCCAGAAGTCGTCGTAGTACCCGGCCGACAGGAACGCCCCCTGCAGCTCCCCGGGCCCGACCTTCCCCCCGGCCGGCTCGGCGGCCAGCCGCGCCGCCGCCTTCTCGTAGCTGCGCAGCACCTCCTCGGCCGTGTCCCCGAGCCCGTACACATCGTCATGCCTGGCGATCCACTCCCGGAAGTCCGCCCAGCGTTCCTCGAACGCGGCCGACTGGTCCAGGTTGTTGCGGTACCAGACCTGCGCCGGGTCCGGATTCACGGCCGCGTCGAAGACCATCCGCCGTACATGCGAGGGGAACAGCGTCGCGTACAGCGCGCCGAAGTAGGTCCCGTACGACGCCCCCACGAACGTCAGCTTCCGCTCGCCCAGCGCGGCCCGCAGCACGTCCAGGTCCCGGGCGTTGTTCAGGGAGGTGTAGTACCGCAGAGCCGCCCCCGCGCGCTTCGCACACCCGCGCGCATACGCCTTCGCCTGCGCGATGCGTTCCTTCTTGTACGACAGTGAGGGGTGCGTCTGTGTCTGCGTGGGCGCCTTGAGGTACTGCTTCGGGTCCGTGCAGGACAGCGGCGCCGAACGGCCCACCCCGCGCGGTGCGTAGCCCACCAGGTCGTACGCCGCAGCGAGCCCCTTCCACTCGGGGAGCGCGCCGACCAGCGGGAAGTACATGCCGGAGGCGCCGGGACCGCCGGGGTTGTAGACCAGGGCGCCCTGCCGGGGCACCCTGTGCTTGCTGTTGTGCGCGTCCTTGTGGGTGGCCCGCACCCGGCTGACGGTCAGTTCGATCTGGCGGCCGTCGGGGCGCGCGTAGTCGAGCGGGACGGACACCGTGCCGCACTGGACACTGTCGGGCAGGTCCTCCACCGCGGGGCAGGAGCCGAAGCGGACTCCGGCCGTCCCGGCGCGCGCCGCGGCGATCGCGGTGCCGCGGACTTCCGCCGCGCCCGGGGCGGCCGGAGCGCCCCCGGCCGGTGCGGCGGCGAGCGTGGTCAGAAGCAATGACCCGGCGGCCGTGTAGAGGGCGGGGGCTCTCATCGGTATCCCTTCGGTGCGCGGCAGCGACAAAGGGGATGTTTCGTTCGACTGCGGGGGAAGGCAAGCACCGCCCCGCTTGTGTCGGCCCCAATGCCTCCGTGCGCCCCCGGGTGGGCTCAGTCGTGTCCGTGCGGCCGGCGGTGCTCCTCGCCGTGTCCGCCGGGCCGCTCTCCTCGCCACTCCTCACGAGGACGGCCGCGGTGCTGCTCGCGGTGGGCGAAGGCCGCGCGCAGATCAGGTTCTCCGACCGCACTGATGCCGCGTACGGCGACGGAGGTGAGATACGTCCGCTCGTCCGTGCCGCCGGTGCGCCGGGTCAGAGCGCCGAGCAGCCGCTGGCCGGCCGGGGAAGCCCAGCGTGAGTACGGGTGGACCTCCATCCGTGCGATGGCCAGACAGCTGAGGGAGAGCGCGAGCGGCAGCGCGAACCAGAGGGCGACCAGGTGCCGCGGCATCTCCGACGGGGCGGGCGCGAGCAGCGCGATCGCGCCCAGCGCGACGACGGCCACCGAGGCCAGCCGCACCTGGCGGACCGCCGCCGCGATCCCGGACCGGGTGCCGTCGGGCACGGCGAGACCCGCGTCCACGAGCCGGTCGGCGATGCTGCGCACCGCGTCCGCCGAGGCCGCGTCCGCGCGCACCGGCGCGATCCGGGACTGCCCCTCGGGGCCGATGGCCCCGATCACCGTGCGCTCCATCTCGTCCCGCCCCCGCGGATCGACGACGGTCGCCCAGCCGGTGTGGGCCAGCAGCAGCCGTCGCTGCCGGGCCATGGAGACGAGCGTCAGATCGGCGACCCGCCGCGGGCCGCCCGACAGGAACGCGGCCTCGTACAGCGTCAGATCGTGTCTCCGGGCATCCGCGTCGGCGGCCGCCGCGTGTACGGCGGCCAGGCACAGCCGCGTACACGCGGTGCCGGCGGCGGCCCAGGCCAGCAGCAGAAGCAGAACCCAGAACATGCCGCGTTTCTATGCCAAAGGCTCCCGGCGGCGCCATGGGCTGTTCACAATCCGGACGGAGTGTTGTCGGTGTGTGACGTTCCGTTTGTCCGGAAGTGGACTACGAAGGGACGGGGACCGGGGGCGGGCTGGAGGCGGCCGGTGGCAGAGTGAAGGTCGTCACGTACGGCGACGGGGTGACCGGCACGATCGCGCCCGGGTCGGTCGTCGGGCCGGGCGGAGCCGGGGTGTTGGTGATCGGCGGTGTGCTGCCGGTGGCCATGTCCCGGGCCAGGGCGCCGAAGTCGACGTACCCGGTGGCCTCCAGGATCTTGATGTGGTCCAGCACGGTGGTGTTGGCGTCGTCGGCCAGGGCGCGGACCAGGGAGTTCTGGGTACTCGCGCGGACCTCTGCGACAACCGAGAACACCCTGCCGTGCGCGAGACGCAGGATGTTGGCGAACTGGCGGTCGTAGTCGACGCCCTGGGCCTGGTTCAGGGTGTCGAGCCACTGCTTCTGCTGATCGCTGGGCTCGTTGGGCAGGGCGAGTCCGAGCTTGGACGCCACGTCACGCACGCGTGCGTCGAGGAACGTGTGCCCCTCGACCAGGTGCTGCCCCGCCGTCCGTACGGCCTGCGTCGTGCCCTTCTGCTCCGCCTGCTGACCCGCGGGCAGCTCCCACAGCCCCGCCAGCCGCACCTTCGTGACGAACTCCCGGTCCAGTGCGGAGAGCGGCCCGTACGGCGTCGTCACGGTCCCGGCGTTGAGCACGCTCAGTCCCGTGCCGGAGCGGTCGGCATAGGACCACATCGGGATGAGCAGGGCCACGAGGGTCGCCGTCAGCCCGGCGATGATGACCCCGGTGCCGGAAACGATGCCTCGCCCCTTGACGGGCGGTCGCGGTCGCATGGTGCCTCCTGTTGCGGCACCGCACGCTAGTGGGATTCAGGTGCGGGATTGACATATTACTGCCGGGTCCGTGGAGGTCGTGTGTCGGCTGCGGGCCGGTGGGGGCCGGTCGCGCCGCGCGGCGGAGCCGCATGTGGATGCGGCCGCGCGCCCCGGGGCGGGTTGCAGCAGCCCCGCGCCCTGGGTGGATTGCAGTCGCTGCCGGCTGCTATGCCTGCGCAGCCCGCAGCCCGCAGCCCGCAGCCCGCAGCCCGCAGCCCGCAGCCC
>NZ_MJAH01000007.1 GCF_001746295.1 Streptomyces sp. LUP47B
CCGGACCCGTCCGCGGCGACGGCAGTACGGGCAGCAGCACCGCCGCGGCGTGCACCAGCAGGGTCAGACCCACCGCCGCCCATACGCCGGTGCCGCGGCTGCCGGGGTGCAGCAGTCCGGCCAGGAAGGGCGCGGCGACGGCGGCCGGGACGCCGGTGAGCGCCCACTCGGCCGCCGCGCCGCGCAGCAACCGCAGGGTCCCGGCGCCTCTGGCCCGCTGGAGGGCCAGCTCATCGCGCCGACGCACCGTCAACTGACGAGCGGCCAGCACCAGGGTGGCCAGGGCGAGCGCCGCCAGCATCACACTCGGCAGGTACAGCGAGGAGCGGGCCGCCACCATCGGAACCGTCAGGTCGTCGATCGCGTCCGGCAGACCGGAGGTCACCCTCAGGTCGTCCAGTGACGGCTGTCGCCCGTGGAACACCGACACGCGGCTCTGGCTGCCGGAGAAGGCACGCAGCCGGTCGTGCAGCCCGGGGAGGCTGTCCGCGTCGATACGGGAGAAGTCCGGCTGCACACTCCAGTGGGCTGTCAGATGTCCGTTCAGGGCGGCGCTGCCGTTGAGGGCCGACGCGGACACCACCAGCAGGTGCTGGTCGGCGGTTTGGCCCCGGGTCAGGTCACCGGCCATGGCGGGCCAGAACCCGACGGCACCACTCGCCCGGAAGACACCGGTGATCCGCAGGGTCATGGCGCGCCCGAAGGCGTCCTGCACCTGAAGAGCGGTACCGGCTCTGATGCCCAGACGCTTGGCCAACACCTCGGGCACCGCCGCGTCGACCGGGGCGGTGGATCCGGTGGCGACCCGGACATCGGGGAGCGAGGTGAACGCGTCGGCCGGGACGTCGGCCGTGCCGGCGGGCCACCGCCCAGCGACCAACTGCCCGAACCTGCCCCCCTCCTGCACCGCGACCGGATGCAGCCCACTGCCTCCGGGACCGCGCGGCGGGCCGGCCACCCCGTCAATCCCTGTCACCGAGACCGGCGACACGCCCAGCAGCCCCACATAGGTCCGCTGTGGCACCCCTGCGAACACTCGGTCGGCGGCGGCCCGCACCTCTCGATCGGCGGCGGCCATCCCCTCGGCCCGGAAGGACGCGCTGACGTCCACCTGCGCGTCGAGGTCGGCAGCCAGCCGCCGTACGGCCCCGGCCTGCACCGAACTCCCGGCCAGCGCCGCGAGCGCGGCCAGCGCCGTCGCACACAGCAGCACGGTCACCGCGACAGCGCCCAGCACCAGCCCGTGCCGCGTGGCCCGCCTGACAACGGCGGGAAGCCGCCGCCGGGCCGGGCGCGCAGCACCCGGGCGTCGCCGCGGCGAAGACGGTAAGGCCGTGGCGACCACATGAACCCCCGCAGAATCGAACATGTGACGGTGACGGTGCGTCACATTCCTACCAGGCATCACCTCAACCACACAAGAAACGTTGATCGTCTCCTGATGCTGCCTCGGGTACCGGCCCCCGGCTGCCCCCGCCGGGCAGACTCCGGCACGGGTCGCCGCGACGCGGTGTCCCCTGGGGAGCGTGGACGGGTGAGCCGTTGCGATCGGGCTGAGGCACGCGGGGGACGTGCTGCGGGGAGGAACGGGTGTAGGACATGGCGCATCGGAAAGCGCTGCCAACACAGCTCGACACCGCGGTCGTGGACTTCGTGGCGCGGCTGCGCCCTCCCCCACCGGCTACAGCGGCTGTTCGTTGCCATCGCGATCTGCGGTCAGTCACGAAGACAGACCTTCGCCATACCCACGACTGACGCTCGGGCAGGAGCAAGGCGTCGCGTCGGCAGCTAAGGAGATCTCTCAGTTGGCGATGCAGCCCTGCCTACAACTCGTACCAATCACTCAGTTCACCAGGCGTCCCTGTCTGGATGAAGTCGTGAACGACGTCCCAGGCATGATCCATGGACAGTGCGACGTCTCCGGTGAACGCGTGTAGTTCTTCCATGATCACCACTTCGACCTCGGCACTCGGTGCCGCGGAATCATCGCCTACACGAAGAGACACTCCGCCAGAGGTGTCGAAGAGGTGGAGGACAGCGTGGTCTCCTTTGAAGCCCAGAGCCAAGTAGGGGAGATCGCCGTCCGGCCGCCGGATCTCAAGGTAGCCCTGGCCGAGGCCGGTTCCGAGGGCCTTGATGTGAGCCTCAAGTTCTTGGACATTCGAGTGCCGTTCGAGCCCTGAGAACCAGCCGGTCTCCAGTGCCGTCGCCGCCCACACCACGTTCACTCCTACTCCTCCCGTCCTCGTCACGCTACCTGGCGCTCTCCCCTGCCGCTTTCACGGATATCCGCCCCGTGCACACCAGCGGTAGCAGATGAGGGCACTGGCCAATCCAACGGAGCGAGGAAGTGTTCAGCCCTTCCGTTCATAGCGACGATGCAGTCGGCGGCAGCCGTTCAGCCATGACATGCGCTCACCCCCCAGCGATGCCGCCCCGAACGAGCCGACGGCTCAACGCCGCGGCGGGCACGCCGAAACACTATCCGCCGTTGCCGTAGCCAGTTGCGCAAGTGGTCGAAGTCGAAGCCCTTGTCTGCGTGCGGTTTGGCGGGCCGCCGACGGCGTGGACCGCCACGATGGACCGTCCGCCAGAAAGCGCCGAAGAACCAGCGGGAGTTGTCACCAGGTGCATACCTGGCTACCAAGATGATCGCGGCCAGCACGGCGCGGTCATCACATCGACGACGGCCCCCACCGTGCACACGAGTTGGTGGCTTCGGCGCCACGTTCAGGAAGGTCTCCCACAACCCATCAGGCACGGGTCGTTCCGCTGTCGCCATGCCGGAGCAACGACTCAACGCCAATCAAGACAGTTCTAAGTGAGTTTGGCGGCCACGGCGTCGAGGACCCAATCCAGGCCGGTCGCGAAGGAGGCCTCGGCGTCCACGTCGGTGCCGTCGTACACGGCCCTTTTCAGCGCCGGGAAGCGGCCCGTGGCCAGCGCTCTGGTCAGGTACGGGCCGTGGGCGCGCTGCCAGTCGTGCTTGGACAGGCCCGTGGCGCGCTCGGCACGCAGATTCGTGATCTCGCGCCTGATCGCACCCGTGAAGTAGGCGCTGACCGTCTCCACGGCGCGCATGACGGTGTCGATGTCGGCCAGGCCGTCGAGGGCGGACAGGGTGGACTCGGCCACGGCGAGGCCGTTCGGGCCCAGGGCCGGGCGGCCGCCGAGCAGGTCGGCCAGCCATTCATGACGGAGCGCGGCCTGCCTGGTGCGGTGGGCCAGGACGCGCAGCGCCTCCCGCCAGTCGCCGGGCTGCTCCTCGGGGAGGATCTCGCCCTGAACCTCGTCCACCATGAGGTCGTACAGCTCTTCCTTGGTGGAGATGTATCCGTACAGCCGCATCGGGCCGGCCTCCAGTCGGGCGGCGACCTTGCGCAACGACACCGCCGCAAGGCCGCCCTCGTCGGCCAGTGCGATGGCGGCGGCGACGATCCGCTCCCGGTCGAGGGGTACGGGGCGAGCCGGCGGCTCCGGCCGGTCCCACACAGTCATGGTCACACCGTTCTGTTGCGATGCCTGCACTCCAGAAATACAGTGTATCGGTATGAGACATCGTATCGCCGTAGTCGGGGGCGGCCCCGCCGGTCTCACCTTCGCCCGCGTCCTGCACCGTCATGGTCACGCCGTCACCGTCCTCGAACGCGATCCCGCCCCCGACGCCCGCCCCCCGGGCGGCACGCTGGACCTGCACGAAGGGCTGGGCCAACTCGCACTGGACAAGGCGGGACTGCTGGCGGAGTTCCAGGCGCTGTCCCGTCCCGAGGGACAGGCCATGCGCATCCTGGACACGGCCGGGACCGTCCTGCGCGACTGGCGACCCCGTCCAGATGATCGGGCCAATCCCGAGATCGACCGCGGGCAACTCCGTGACCTGCTGCTCGGCCCTCTCGACGTCCAGTGGGGACGGGGCGTGACGCAGGTGGTGCCCGGGACCCGGGACGGCGTACTGGTCCACTTCGCGGACGGGCGTCAGGAGACGTTCGACCTCGTGGTCGGCGCGGACGGCGCCTGGTCCCGGGTCCGCCCGGCGGTCTCGTCGGTGACACCGCACTACACCGGTGTCACCTATGTCGAGACCTTCCTCGACGACATCGACACCCGCCACCCCGACCTCGCCCGGCTGATCGGCGACGGTTCCGTCGCTGTGTACGGCGTGAACCGCTCGCTCACCGCCCAGCGCAACAGCGGCGGCCACGTCAAGGTATACGCCAAGTTCCGCGCGCCGCTGGACTGGCACACGAACCTGGACCTGGCCGACGTCGAAGCCGTGCGATCGAGTCTGCTGGCCCTGTTCGACGGCTGGGCCACTCCCGTCCTCAACCTCCTCCACCACGGCACCGCTTTCGCCCACCGCCCCCTCTACGTCCTGCCCGTGTCCCACACCTGGACCCACGTCCCCGGGGTGACGCTGCTGGGCGACGCCTCCCACCTGATGCCCCCACTGGGGGCGGGCGCGAACCTCGCGATGCTGGAAGGCGCCGAACTCGCCGAGTCCATCGCCACCGGCCCTGAAGACCTGGACAAGACCGTCCGCGCCTTCGAGGAACAGATGTGGGCACGGGCCAGCAGGTGGGCGAAGATCACCACGGCCGGTCTGGAACGCCTCGTAAGCCCGGACCCCGCCGAAGCCCTCGCCCTCTTCGACCAAGTCCAGCCATCCTGACTGCCCAGCGCGAGAGCACCAGTATCAACAACTCGCCATGGCTTCACGGAACAGTGCGGCTCCGCCGCAACCCCTACCGGCAAGACCACCGCTGGACCGTCTCATGAAACACGTCAAAGTCTGGAGAAGGACGGGTTCCGGGCCTTGGTCTCGGGCCGGGTGGTGCTGCGCTCCAGGCTCGGCACCCAGTTGCTCCCGGCGTTCCCCGAGACGCGGCCGTGCCGCGCAGCTGCCGGACGGCCACCGCGCTGAACGGCGCGCTGGTCGTATGGGATGCCACGGGCCGCCTCGGCTTTCGAGCGGCCGGCGAACCAGCTTGGCGGGCGTGGTTCCGGGGCGGCCCGGGCGGCGGAGGAGCGGCCGGCCCCACTTCGTCGCGTTCGATCTGCTGCGGCTGTCCGGGACGGACACGACCGGGTGGCCGTACCGGCGGCGCCGGGCCGCGCTGGAGTCCGTGTCCGCCGCCCGCCGTCTGTCGGCGCCATGGGCGCCGTGTCCGTGGTCCCCGGCGGATAGGACGAGGGATTCGGACCCGGTGAAAAGGGGCGAGATCCTCGGGTGTCCAGGTGGTCAGCGCGACACGTCCCCCGGCCGGTCGGTGCTCGGTTGCCGGATGGTCCATGAGGTGAGGATGCGCAGGGCGTCGTGGGAGGGGCTGCCGGGTTCGGCGGTCAGGATCATCAGGCGCTGTCCGGAGCCGTCGGGGCTGGTCCAGGTGTCGCAGTCGAGGGTGAGATCGCCCACCAGCTGGTGGCGGTAGTGCTTGGTGCCGTAGCTGGCACTGTTGACGCGGTGTTCGGCCCACCAGGTGCGGAAGTCGGGGTCCTGTAGGGACAGTTCGCCGACGAGCTGGGCGAGGTCGGGATCGTCGGGGTCGGCCGCTGCCTCCATGCGCAGCGCGGCGACTGCTTCGCGGGCGTCGTGGGCCCAGTCCTGGTGCAGTTGTCGGACCACCGGGTTCGTGAACAGCAGCCGCATGTAGTTGCGCCGGTTCGCCGGGAGGGCGGCGAAGTCGGTGTAGAGGGCTGCGGCGACGGGGTTCCAGGCCAGGACGTCAAGGCGTGTGCCGAGGACGAGCGCGGGGGTTTCGGTGAGCTGGTCGAGCAAACGTCGCATGGCGGGACGCAGGCGCTGGGCGGGGCGTCGGCGGCGCGGGCGGGCGTCGCTCCGGCCGGCGAGTTCGTAGAGGTACGTTTCCTGGTCGCCGTCGAGGCGCAGGGCGCGGGCCAGCGTGGTCAGCACGGGTACCGACGCCCGGACGCGGCCCTGTTCCAGTCGTATGTAGTAGTCCACGCTGATGGCGACGAGCTGGGCGACCTCCTCACGGCGCAGTCCCGCGACTCTACGTGCGGAGTCCGGATCGGGAAGGCCGCACTCCTGCGGTGTCAGCTGAGCCCGGCGGGCCTTGAGGAAGGCGCCCAGCGCCCGGGAGTCGGAGTCTGCACTCATGCTCACAAGTGTCGTCGCACCCCGACGGCCACGGCACATTTGTGAGGGGGCAAGTTCTTTCCCAGGCAGAAACCTGGCTCTCCCGCTCGTAGGGAGACTGACAGAACGTGGATGTGTGCCCGGCAGGGTGCGGGCCCCGAGTCCGCTACGGCCGGCCGTAACAACACGTCATCACGTCTCAGGGAGAGTCCTCATGGCCCGCACCACCGTCAGCTTCGACAGCGCCGGCATCCCGCTCGCCGGCCACCTCTACACCCCTGACACGCCGGCGTCGGGTCCCTTTCCGGCGCTCGTGGTCGGTCACCCCGGCACCGGCGTGAAGGAACAGGCCTCCGGCACCTACGCGCAGCGGATGGCCGAGCGCGGGTTCGTCACCCTCGCCTTCGACGCCGCCTACCAGGGCGAGTCCGGCGGCCTGCCCCGTGGCCTGGAGGACCCCGCCCAGCGGGTGGAGGACTTCAAGGCTGCCGTCTCCTACCTCACCACCCGCGACGATGTCGACGCCGACCGCATCGGTCTGCTGGGCATCTGTGCCTCCGGCAGCTACGCGCTGGCCGCCACCGGCGGTGACCACCGCGTCAAGTCCGTGGCCACCGTGTCCACCGCCGAGCCCGCCCGCCAGTTCCGTCTCGGCGCCGACGGCACCCAGGACCCGGCCGTCTTCCAGGCCCTGCTGGACGCCGCCGCAGCGGCACGCAGCGCCGCCGGCACGCGGCGAGGACCCCGGCACGATGACCATGTTCCCGGAGACTGCCGAGCAGGCCCGCGCACTCGGCGGCCAGCACGGCGTCGAAGGCTTCGAGTATTACTGCACCCCGCGCGGGCGGCACGAACGCTCCGCGAAGACCCTCGCCTGGGAGAGCATCGACAGGATGGCCTCGCACGACGCCTTCTTCGCCGTCCCGCTGATCGGTCCCCGCCCCATCCTCCAGATCATCGGCGAACGCGCCGTCACCGCCTGGATGGCCGTCGAGGCCCACCAGCGCGCCACCGGCCCCAAGGAAATCCACTGGATCAAGGACGCCAGTCACGTCGACCTCTACGACAAGAAGGAGTACATCGACCTCGCCATCGACAAGCTCACCGACTTCTACGCCACTCACCTCATCACCGACTGAGGAGCACTCCTCCGCGGACGCAAACGCCGGGGCCGCCTGGTGAGGACCTGAAACTGGTGCCGCGGCGCCAACGCCATCATCGCGAAGGTCCCGGCCACGAATTCCGTGGGGACACGGGCATGGCCGATGTCGCTGAGGGATTTCACGAACACCTGGCGCGGGCGATACACCGCAGCGACTCGAACAAGGCGCCCTCGTGCGCCGTGACCCCGAACCCCGGGCCGCTGGTCCGCGGATCACCGTCGGTCGTGGCCTCGACGTGGGGGGGGTGGTGATGTTACTCGGCCCGCCACCAGCCCTGTCCGACATGCCAGTCCCTCACCCAGTGCAGGAAACGTTGACTCCCTGGCGTTATGCCGGACTGCCGTCTGATGACGTCCCCCTGGCGCGTCGGATAGGGAGCATCGTGGGGACCGGGTCGTTCGTGAGGAAGCCGAGAATGAGCCGGTTGACCTGCTCGGGCTTCTCCATCGGCAGCGCGTGAGAGGTTCCCGGGACGACGGCCAGTTGGGAGTCGGGGATCGCGCGGTACAGGGCAATCGTGTGTTCGAGTGCGATGAGGTCGTCGTCACCGACGAGGACGAGTGTGGGCGCGCTGATACAGGCCAGGTCGTCGGTGGAGATCGTTGGCTGCGTGCGGATCATGTCGAGCACCTTGTTCACGAGGACCGGCCAGTGTTCGGCGCCGTCTGGGGACACGGCTTCGTACATCCCACGGAACGCCGCCATATCGGGGGCATCCGCCGACATGTGATCCAGCAACGCCGGCGCCGCAACGCTTTCCGGGCCGGGGAGGAAGTTGGCCCCCATGGCCACGACCTTCCGGACGAGGTCAGGGCGGGCGATGGCGACGAGCAGGGCGACAATCCCGCCATCGCTCCATCCGACGAGATGGGCCGGGCCTGCGACGACCGACTCGATGAAGGCGATGGTGTCGTCGGCCATGTCCTGGTACGACAGCGGTCCCTCGACGTCCGGTGTGTGCCCGTGGCCGCGGCGCTCGGGCAGGAACGAGTGGTACCTCGCCGCGAGATCGGCCCGCTGGGCTCCCCACGTCTCGTTCGTGCACAAACCGCCGTGCAGCAGGAGCAGCGGGTCGCCGGCGCCCTCTGCCTCGTACCACGTCTTCACGCCGGGTAGCTCCACATATTCGCCCATCGCCGCGAGCCTCTCTGGGATACCGCCGTTCACCTCAGTCTCCGCAGCCGATTGAACGACCCGCAACGCGACGATGCAGCAGAGCGCCCAGGTGCGTGAGCCGTTTGGCCGAACGCCCGCCAACCGGCGCGATGGGCATTCCGCCACCTGACGAGCCGCATTTCGTCGGAACCTCCGCCTCTACGACGGTTGCGATGCCTACTCCGCTTCACCGGGAGGCCGGAAGGGAACCCCTGTTGCCGGCACGGAGGCGCAGGTGAGCTGTGATCCGTTTGCCTGCGGCCTGGGAGGCGACGACGACTCTGTGGCTGACCGTGTGCACCAGGTGCAGTCCGTGACCGCCGATGCGGTACCGGTCGCCCTTGTGCACCGTCGGCTTCTCCGGAGAGGTGTCCCACACGGTGATCGTCAGTTCTTCCCCGGACAGCTGCAGGAGCAGCCCGCAGGGACCGGGAGCGTGCCGGATGGCGTTGGTGACCAGCTCGCTGACAGTGAGTTCGGCGTCCAGCGCCAGAGGGGCTGGCACGCGAGTGCGGCCGTTTCGCGGGGCGTGGGCGAGAAACGCGCGTAGGGCACAGCGCGCGTCCGCGGCGCGGGCCGCGCCGTCGGTCCAGGCGGCGCTGTAACGCAGCGCGGCCTGCTCGTCCGTGCCCTGCTCATCTGCCGCCTGATTCCTGAGCGGAGTGACCATGCGGGCTCTTTCGTTGCGTTCGCCCCAAGGGCGGCTTTCCCTACCGCGTATGCCCGACCACCAGCCGCCCACACCTGCGGATGCCGCCATCCGGGGTGCGGTTCATCCGGGTATGCGTGGTGCCGTGGCCGAGCTGGATCGGGACCGGGATCCACCCTCAGGTGAGGCGGTCGACGTGGACAGATGCCAGGTCTCTTCATGCCCGTGCCCGGTGGCTTCAAGCCGCGCGGCCTGACCACCGGATGCGTGGACAGTGACCTTGGAAAGCAGCCCGGCGAACCGTTGCGTGTGTGCAGTACCACCGTGGCCGACGGGACGGTCGTAGCGGTATCGGGCGAGGTGGACCACCCACCCGGACCTGCGATCGTGGTGATAACAACGCTGCCTTCGTGACAACCATCGAGCTTCGGCTCACCTTTCCCATGCCCGTCACGCAGAGTTGTCCGAGGTGCGCCTGTGGTGCGTCCTTCAGTTGGCCTGGTGCCCCTTGGTCGGGACACGCTCGGGTGTGCTTCCGCTTTCGGTCGGCAGGGCGTAGATCCGGGCTGAGCGTGGCGTGACGAGTCGGCGCTCGCTGAGATCACCGCGTTCGGTGAGGCCGTGTGAGCCCATTCCTTCAGCCCCCGGCCAGCCAGGTGCCACCGATACGATGCGCGCAGAGCCGGCGCGTGCCCTCGATGTGTACGAGCAAGCGAAGCAGGACTACGTCGGTGGCCGGGCCTCGGCGGACGTACTTGTGGACGACCGCGAAATTGGTTCTGGCCGCGATTCCGTGAATCCCTGCTCATGATCGGAGCAGGATGCGGGTGCGGAGGAGGCGGAACGAGGCTCGGCCGTACATGGCCCGCTTGATCGTCTTGATGCGATTGACATGGCCTTCGACGATGTCCGAACTCCATGGAAGGGTGAGGCCGGCGGTGACGGCGTCGAGGTCGAGGCACAGGCCCTGGGCGAAGGACAGGATGGCCGCCGGCGCGTCGCGCTCGGCTTCGCGTATCCACGTCAACAGCTGGTGGCCGCGCCGTTGTTGGAGCAGGTCGTGGAAGGTCCAGGCGAGATCGCACGCCCGGGCGATGTCGGGGCATGTCAGCCGCACATTGAGGAGCTGTTCCTCCTCGCGGAGCTTCAGAGTGCCACGGGGCAGCATGATCCAGGTGGTGATCTTGCGTGGGCTTGGGATGGCGCCGCGGGCAGGTTCGACAGTGCCGGTCCTGAGCCCGGCCACGTAGCGGCGCACGGGCAGGTCGCTGCCCTGGTAGCCACGCTCGCGTATCTCGTGGAAGAGGTCGGTCGGGCTGGTCACACCGTCGGTGAACCGCTCGGTCAGATAGGCGGTGAACGGCTCCAGCACCCCTTTGGGGCGCCCGAGCCGTGCGGACGCAAGCAGCTCGTCGAGGTCGGTGTCGCGGAAGCGCCGGACGGTCTTGCGGTCCAGGTGCAGTCGCCGTGCGATCTCGGAGACGGAGTGCCCGTGCCCAAGCAGGCGATGGACGTCGGAGTACCGGTCGACCGTGCGGACAGCGATCTTCGTGGGCGGCAACGTCGGCGGTGGCAGGGGATTGATGATCCGCCGGGGCTCCGCATCGCGATCGGCTTCAGCCTGTTTACGCAGGCAGGAGCGGTGTTGATGGCACGTCTTCTCGACCGCGGAGGAGAGGTTGTGGAGCAAATGCCAGCGATCGGCGACCTCCTGGGCTTCTGGAACCGCTTCACGGACGGCACTGGAATAGGCACTGGCCCAGTCCCGACAGATGATCTCCGCGCCGGGATGTTCGCGCAGCCAGGTAGCGAAGGAGGCCGCGTCCCGGTCGGGCAGGACATCGACCACGCGGGCCGCTTCGATGTCGACCAGGACGGTTCCGTAGCGCCAGCCCTTGCGGAAGGCGAACTCGTCGACACCCAGCACCCGCGGAGCGCGCTCGGGCACCGCCGGGGCCGTGAGCAGGCCCAGTAGATGAGTACGGCCGGTGGGTAACTGCAGGACCCGGCATAGGCGTTCACCGGGACGACCGCCCAGGAACGTAGCGACGGCCTGCATCCATCGCCGCAGCCCAACGCTGTGACGGCGATACCGCTCGCTCAGATCCGGGACCTGCTCGACGAACGTCCGCCGACAGCAAGACGCCCGCTCACAAAAGAAGCGGCGCACACTGAGCCGGATCACCAACGCCCGCCCCACCAGGGGGCGTTCGGCCACGCGGCGCACGTACCGGGAGTGCACGCGACGTCCCGGCCAGCCGCAGTCCGGGCAGGCCGGCGGCTGCCCACACGACGACGCCTCCACCGCGACTCTCTCCGCTGTGGCGTGCACCGCCGTGACACGCACATCGATCCCGGGAAACAGCACATCCTCGACCGCGGCAGCCCCCATACCAGGGCAATCCCCACGAGAAACGTTCCCGCAGTCGAACGCCGACCTGGGGATTCACGGAATCGCGGCCAGAACCAAAATCTTGATCGTCGACAGCACTCGAGGTACCACCTGCACTGGACGACGGCAGGCACGCATTGGCGTGTCTGAATGCCCCGCCGACGAGCGTTGCCAGAGCGCATGCCGTTCTGCTTTCGACACCCGGCAGGGGCGGGCCGTCCGGCAGGCCAGGTGGGCGTGTCCAGGGGGTATCGCCCGCGGCATCAGCCGTGTGCGCAGCGGACGCGGTGCGCCTGGCAAAGAGCCCGAGCCGGTCGCGCCGCGGCCGGAGCCCGTCAGCAGGTCCCCCGGCGCACAGCCGCGTACGACAAAGTTTCCCCACGCCGGTACGGGAGGTAGCGCCCCCCAGCCACAGGTCAGCGGGAAGGGAAGCAGCGGCCAGCAGACGCACCCGTTGGCAATGGCCTCGTACCGGCCTTCCCGTATGGTCTTCTCGACTTTCCCGCTCGGGCACTGGGTCGACCAACAGCGGAAGGCGCTACGGGCCGGGAGTTCGGGAGCGGCGCAAGAACCTGCTGGACGCCTCAAAACCCCGGGACGGTCTGGGAACCCGGCGAACAGGCCTGGAGGCAAAGGGCGCCGCGCTCTGGTCCTACCGGCGCGCCGCGGGCCACCTCGCACCCCACCAGGACCAGAGATGTGGGGTGCGGACGAGGCGATGGTGCCGATCGGGCAGCACATCGCCAACCTGCGCAGGCAGGGCGGATCGGGCAAGGCCCTGGAGCGGGCGCCACAGCGCACCATAGGCTGGCTGCAGTCGACCCGGAGTGGAACAGCCCATGCCCGCTGGACTGGCAGCGCCACTACCGCGTCCTCGCCGACGTCGACGAACCCGGCGGTATCCTGCCCGACATTGCACACGGGGTCCCGTTCGAGGACGACGGCCCGGGCAAGCGGCTGCAACGGCAGGAGAATCCGGGCACCTGCAAGCTGCTGTCCAGCGAGCAGCAGGAACGGCTGACCAAGCTGGCATCAAGCCACTTGAGGCACCGTCCCCCGCTCCGGTGGCCAAGCCTGCGACGAAGGGCGAGCAAGGAACCAAAGGCCTTCCAGCGCGGCCTGGCGGCCTTCACGCAGTGGGTGCAACGGTGACGGCGGCCGTGGCAAAGGCCAGATGTGCGGCCAGCTGAGTCCAGGCTGACGGCCACCGGAATTCCAGGTGGGTGGCCATCTGACCAGTGGTATGCGAACCTGCTGGCCGCCTACGAAACCTTCGCCGAGCTCGCCGACGCCTGCCTGACCTGGTGCGATGCGGTGAACTCGCGCCGTCACCGGGCGACCGGGCAGATACCCGCCGACCGTCTGGACATCGAACGCACCACGCTGCATGTCCTGCCCATCGAGCCGCTCGCGCTTGCGCTGGGCGAGGAGAGACTGGTCGGCTCGGACCGCACCATCAGCTTCAACGCGGTGCGCTACTCGACCCCGCCGGGCTATACCGGTGCCAAGGTGTGGTGCCGGGTGGTCGGCGAAGAACTGTCCATCACCGCCCGCACCAACTCCCGTGATTTCTCGGAGATTTGGCGCCAACAACTTTCCACTCCGGGTGTTCCGCAGATCATCGACGAGCACTACCCCGACCACCCCGACGGCCGCAGCATCCACCAGCCGAGGTTGCGGCCCCGCTCGGAAGCCGAGCTCGCGTTCGTCGGCATCGGCCCCGGCGCGGGACGCTGGCTCAAGGAGGCCGGCCCCGCTGGCGCGGTCCGCATCCGCGCCAAGATGGCCCGTGCGGTCGAGCTGGCCACCGTCCTGGGCAACGACATAGTCGACCAAGCCCTGGGACTTGCGGCCACGGCCGGGCGCTTCGCCGACGACGACCTGCTCTCGATCCTGGGACACATTGCGGACAGCAAGCCCGTCGGCGAGGTCGTCCGCGCGGACGAGGCCCACTCCGTCCAGAACGGAACCATCGGCTGGCAAGCCCTGGGCCAGTGGGCAACGAATTCAAGGAAGTTGACGCACGACTCTGCGGTCAGTCGCCGACAAACCACAGATAACGGTGTGACCCCTGCTCGACTACCTGGCACAACTCGCGAGCCTGCCCGACCCAGTCACCGCCGCAAGCGGCCGGGAGCCGGTCGAGTTCCGCCAGCAGCAGCGACACCTGCCGATGGTTGAAGACCGCATCCCCATAGGGAATCAAGCCCCAGAGCATCGGGAACAGCCCCGGATTCAGATCACCGAAAGCGGAAGTCCACTCCACCCCGCCCTCGGCCCGGGCTATGACGTCGCCGCTGTCACCGCGCACCTGCATATCGATCACCCGTCGAGCCTATCGGCGCCAATCCTGACCGACGAAGGAATTAACGACCATGACGTTTCCCCAGGCCCCGGCCCTGCCCGAGGAGCTCGACAAGCTCATGCGCCGCATGCGCGTGCCCTATATGCGCAAAGCCGCCCCGGACGTGCTGGCCCGCCCGAGCTCAACGCTGGGACCCCGCCGAGGTGTTGCGGCTGCTGATATCCGAGGAGGTCACTGGCCGCGATGCTGCGACGAGGCGTCTTCGCCGCCACTCGGCGAACTTCCCGACCGGCAAGACCCTGGGCTCCTGGCGGGCCGAGGACTCCACTATCCCCGAACCCGCCCAAAACTCCCTGATCACCCTGGAGTGGATCGGCCGCGCCGAGAATCTGGTGATCGCCGGCCCGTCGGGGACGGGCAAGAGCCACTTCACCGAGGGCCTGGCCCAGGCCGCGATCGAGAAGGACCTGCGGGCGTCCTGGTTCACCCTGGAGACGCTGAGCGCCGCGATCGGCAAATCGAAGGTCGACGGGTCCACCGCACGGACCGTCGCCCGGATCTGCCGCGCGGACCTCATCGTCATCGACGACATCGGCCTGCTGCCCGTCGGGGAAGACGCCGCCGAGGCGTTCTACCGGATCATCGACGCAGCCTACGAACGCCGGTCCATCGCTGTGACCAGCAACATTCACCCTTCGGGCTTCGACACGATCATGCCGAAGACTCTCGCGGGCGCGAGCACCGACCGCCTCATGCATCACGCTCATCTCGTGACCACCACCGGTGACTCGCATCGCCTCGCCGAGGCCCTCGCCGGGAAGGGGGTGGTCCCCTTGAACTGACCCCCACCCCGGGAACACCACTGGCCACATGACTGGCTTTCTGATGGCCACCAGCCTGGGCCTCCAACGGCCACCCACCTGGGCATCTCAATGACCGGTGACACAACGGGAAGGCGCCCCACCAGCCGATACCACGAACACTGCGAACAGATTCTGGGTCTCCAACACCCGCGTGAGGCGGGACAGGCTCACCCAGGAACAGCTCGACGCACTACGAGAAACGGCGTGGAATGGGCGTGGCGCCGACACCGTCCGGCCGTTGCGCCGGATCACGCAGGCCCCCCGGGACACGATATCGGGGCCGCGCCTTTCTTCAGGCGTCGCGGCGCATGCGTCATGCCTCGTCGTGCCAGGGGAAGCCATCCGGGTCCGCGGCGGCACGGGTCCAGACCCGCTCATCGTCATGGCCGCGGATCTGGTCCAGGAACGGGAAGTCTTCCGGCTGCACGGCCAGTTTGGCGACGGGGGTCACTGGTAAGGGACTTGCCCATTGGGCCGGCTGCACCAGGACATCGCCGACCCGCATCCGCGGCTGCAGCTCGAAGGTGCCGGCGGGCAACAGGTAGACCGTGCCGGGACGCCAGGGCTGCTGCTTGAGCGCCTGCGCGCTGATGGAGAAGTAGTAGTGCGGCTCGCCGAGGCGCTCGCTGCCGTTGTCGAGGCGGGCGCAGCCATTGATCAACGACATCGGGTGGTGGTCCCGGTCCAGGATCGCGTAGTACATCGGCCAGAGCCCGTCACTGGCGGCGAAGACCGCGTGCCGGTTGCCGAACTCGCTGCTGTCGTGCGGCTGCCGGGGCTCGAAGCGGCTGATCGCCGGGTCGCCCGAGCCGTGCAACAGCAGTCTGCCGCGGTCTGCGGCATGGCAGAGGAACTGCCATTTCGGCGCCTGGATCCGGTATTCGATGGGCTCATCGGGACCGTTCGCGAGCGCTTGGTCCAGCAGTCGGTCGAAGGATGCCGACGTTGTGCGGTCCGGGGGTGGGGCAGGACGCGTCATCCAGTACGCAGGCAGCTTCATCGCAGCAATCTATCCAGCGCGCTGCTCGGGACACCGCGAATCCAGCTGGATGCGCTTCCCGGGTCGGCAGCGAGGCGGGCTGGCATCAGCAGGATCCGGCTCATCGCACCCCCACCAAGACGGAACTGAGACGCATGGCCTACGCGGCCGGCCTGGTGAACCGCGGCTCTCCGGCAGAAGTGGCACAAGGACAAAGTCGCCTGGGTTGTTCGAGATCTACAGGTCGAACTCGAGGTGCTCGATGTCGGTGAAGCGGACCCCTTCCAGGGTTCCGGCGCGGCGGCCGCCGTCCTGGAAGTACACCTCCTTGAGCGCTTCAGCGGTGATCTCCTTCAGCTGCTGGTCGGTGGCGCCGGCCTCCTGGGTATCGAAGAGGCGGGCGGCGTGCTGCGGGGGCAGGGCGACGGTCGGGTGGCGGATGCGGTCCTGGTCGGTCGACCCGATCGGTGCGGTGTAGCCGAGGCGAACGCGGGTATCGACGACGATGCCGCCGGTGGTCGCCGCCCACTGGCGGGCCTTGGCGCGGATCTGCGGCTGCCAGCGCATCTTCACCTCGTGCTCCAGGCGCACGGCGAGGTCCGGGCGGGGCTTTCGACCAACGCCAGCAGCGCCGGCCCGGAGCCCCGGGTCGAGGTCCACAGCCTTCTTCCGGCTCCACCAGGACGACGGACCCGCCCCAACAGAGCCTGACCAGAGTCCAGTTTCACGCCGGTTCCGCCCTGGCGGCGAACCGGTTTCCCCTGCCCTGCTCCGCAGCAGTTTCGTTTCCTCCCCGGCCAAGAGGCCGGAGTATCAACGAAGGACAGAGCCAGATGAGCCACCGCATGATCTGTTAGGGGATGAGCAGCTCAGCCTCATCCGCATGGCCAGAAAGTCGGCCGGCCTCACGGATCTGCTCGACCGTCATCGAACCAGCCAGTTCGATCGCGTCGTGAACCCCATCCCCGTTTCCGCGGTCAAGCGGAGCCAATAGCCAGCGAACTGCCTGAACCAGGTCGACGGAAGTTCCGATACCGTCCCGATAGCACCGCGCCGCTACGAGCATCGCGGGGACATGCGATGATCTGGCTGCCCTGATGTACCACTGCAACGACTCGCCGTAGAGACCCTTTTTCGCACACTGGTCTCCCAGTACGGCACACGCCTCCGGAATTCCTAGCTCACCGGCCGCCTGCAACCACTTTGCGAATTCTCGGAAGTTCTTTCCGACTCCATGCCCGCGGTAATAATTAACCGCGAGATTAAAGGCCGCATAGCCGTCGCCCGCCTCAGCGGCAGCACGGTATAGATCGTTGGCCCTGCCCGGATCCGGAGCTGTGCCTATGCCCCCCGCAAGGACAAACCCCAGCTCCCGCATTCCTTCGACGACAGCCTCACTGGCAGCCACCTCCAGCAACGAGACCGCGCGCGGAAGCTGTTCGCCACGCTCCATCAGCAGGCCGGCCACCAGGACCTTCGCGTCAAGGTCTCCCTGATCGGCCAGGATCTCCAGTCGAGGCTGAAGTCCCCGAGCCCTGTCCCGCCCCTCCGCCGACCCCCTGCGTTTGGCATGAAAATACCAGTTACCGGCAGAGACGAAATCTCCGGCATCCGCAGCCTGGTCACCGCGTTCCAGGAGTTCCTGGATGGAAACTCCTTCAGGGAATACACGCCAACTCGACACCGCTTCACCCACGAATATCTCCTCGTGATCAGCAGCACGGTGGCCGCCGGTCTGTGGAGGTGATCCTACCGCATGGACCACCTCCACAGACCTACCGCCACTAAGGCTCACCCATCCAAGGCGGATAGTCGTACGCCATCCATGACCCATCCGGTGCAAATACATTTATAGATGTCGGGTCGGACACGTAGAGGTGGGCGCCCAGCTGAGCGGCCCTGTCCTGGAACCAGCCGATACAGTTGTCGCACATATCTCGACTGACGGAAATCGCGATACCCGGACGCAGAGTCGAAGCCTGCTTTTCTGCATGGGACAGGTAGTAGGCCCCAGCTCCTCCGGAATTATCGAAGAAGAATGGTGTGCGATCGGTCGGCATCGCTGCGTGCACCTGATCAGGCATCGCCCTCCCGTAACCGGCGGGGATATCCGTGGCGAAACCGCTGGCTGCCTGGATGTCCCCGGCTTCCGCTGCCGTCTTGCTCCCCAAGTTCACCGATGCAGCGAATGACACGTTGCTGGGATGAGGCGCCGCGCGCAGGGCGGCAGCTGTCGGGCAACCCGTGTTGTGAACCAGGACCGGGACGTCGCCGGCAAGCACGTAGTACGTGTGCAGTTCGTGGACCGTGAGGTTCCAGCGATTCGCCGTCCCGGGCGTGATCCGGGTCCTGACCACGGAGGCGTGGCCGTCATCGGCCGTGTTGAGGGCGTCTCCGGGGTGGAGTTCACCGGCCGGCTTCCAGGAGTGGGTGGTGTCATCCCAGAAGGGGTGGTTGGCCGTCGTGTGGAGGGTGGCTGTGTGGTCGTCCTTGCCGCGGACGGTGACGTCGAGCAGGTCCTGGTCGTGGTTGATCCAAATGTGCTGGACGGTGCGAGCGCCATGGTGCTTGCCCGTCTCGGGGTCGGCTGCCTCGACCTTGTCGCCGGTCTTGATCTTGCCGATGACCTTGGTCTTGCCGCCTGCCATGAGGACCGGGGTCTCGGGCGAGAAGCTGCACTGCGAGCGGGCCGTGGTACCCGAGTTGCCCGTACTGGGCCTGTCCGGTGCGGCCGCCGCCTTGCTCGAGGCGGCCGCCTCGCCCTGGGAGTCGGCCTTCTTGGGCGCCGCCGCGTTGGTGCCGGCGGAGTCGGTGGTGGACTCCTTGCCCGCGCCCGAGGCGGCGGCCGCGTCGCCCGAGCCGCTGCCGGCCTCGTGCGGTGCGGCGTCGGCGGAGGCCTTCGGGGCCCCGCCGCCCTCACCGGCACCACCTGCTGCGGGTGGTGAATCCGCTTCCTCGCCACTCATCGGTTCGCCGCCGCCGCAGCCCATTGCCATGCAGTCGGCGCCGCCGGCCAGGCCGCCGACCGCTCCGATCGCCTCTCCGGCAGCCATGACGCATGCGGGGGCCGCGACCACGGTCTCGGTGCAGGCGGCGACCGCCACGACCACCACCACGACCACGGCGACGACCGCGACCACCGTCGCGACCTTCTCGGCGACCGGGAGGGCCTTCTTGAAGTAGTGCCCGGCGCAGCCCCAGAAGCCCGAGCAGCCACCGCTGCTGTGCTTCTTCGTTCCGCTGGAGGAGGTGGTGGAGGCGTAGTACGCCTTGTCGTTGGCCGCGGCGCACTTGGCGTCGCAGCCACCGCCGCCGCCGTCCATCATCGCCAGCATGAGACCGCTCGGGTCCGATCCGCTGGCCGGGTTGTCCCCGGCGTAGGTGTAGCCGCCCATCTGATTGGGGTCGCCGGTCTCGAAGACGGGGTCGGGGCTGAGGAAGCGGCCCAGGACAGGGTCGTAGTTGCGGGCGCCGAGCAGGTCAAGGCCAGTTACAGGGTCGGCGGGTTGACCCAGGAAGCCGTGGTTCTCGTCCGCCGCCACCCAGGCACCGGGCTTGGTGCCGCGGGGGTTGCCGTAGGGGTCGAAGGAGCGGCGGGTCACGGCCAGGGTGGAGGCGTCGACGGCAGTGACGGCGGTGCCCTGGCCGTTGGCGACCTGGTAGGTGACAGTGCCGGTGCTGGAGCGGGTGACGGTGGTGCCGTCGGGGCCGGTGATGTTGCGCAGACCGGTCCAGGTCTTGGCGGAGACGTTGAGTGTGATCTGCTCGGCGCCGCCGAAGAGGTAGAGGACGCGTGTCTTGGCGGTGCCGTCGACGGCGGCGGTCTGCTCGAGCAGACCGCCCTGGGCGTCGTAGAGGTACTTGCTGGTGTTGGTGTGGGTGCCGGAGGTCGTCGCGACAGTGGCGGTGCGGCCTTCGGCGTCGTAGGTGAAGGCCTGGTTCTGGCCGGCCGGAACGGCTCCCGTGGCGGCGTTGGTCCAGGTCTGGCCGCTGCCGCCGCAGGCGGCGAGGGTGAGCTGGGTGCCGGTGGTGGCGGAGGCGGCCGGGTCGGTCAGGCACAACGCGGGGTTGGCGTTGCTGACCAGGGTGCCGGAGGTGGTGGCCTTCCACTTTTGCGTGGTGTCGGTCTTGCAGGTGTCGATCACCACGAGGGTGCCGCTGGTGGTGGCGTTGCCCGTGGTGTCCAGGCACATGCCGAGGACCTTCACCGTGCCGTCGGTGCCGATGGTCCACTTCTGGCTGGTGGCGCCGCCGCAGGTGTTGATCTGCACCTTGGTACCGGCGGTTGTGGAGCCGCCTGCGTCTTCGATGCACCGCTTGCCGCCGCCGGAGATGGTGAAGGCACTGGTCAGGGGGCCGGTGGTGGTCACCTTCCGGCTGATGGTGTCGCCGGCGTTCACATTGCCGTAGGCGGGGTCGGCGTAGGTGGAGGCGATGGTCGCCGTACCGGAGGGGTTGGTGAGGGTGGCCATGCCCGCCTGGTCAGGCAGGGTGGCCGACGCCGTGCCGTTCGCCCCGGGGTAGGTAATGGCCTGCGTGGTGTCGTTTAGGGCGTTCCCGCCGGTGTCGTGGTTGACGGTGCCGGTGCGGTCACCGAGCTGGTCGTAGGTGTACGTCTGCCAGTACGGGGCCGGCCCGCCGACGGTGGTGGCCTTTATGGGGGACGTGGTGGTGGTCTGCACCCGTGCGGTGTTGCAGCCGCCGACCGCGCCGGGCGTGGCCGCGCTCGGGTCGGTGACGCCCGCGGTGTCCGTCCATGCGGCGGTCAGCCGCTGGAAGGAGTCGTAGGTGAAGCACTGGGTGTCGTGGGTGGTGTTGTCCTGCAGGTCGTCGATCGCTGTGAGTTCGCCGGCCTGGTTGTAGCGCAAGTTGGTGACGTCCAGGGCGGACGTCGCGGTCTGCAGCATGCTGCTGTTCTGGGTGACGCGCCCGGTGGTGGCGTCGTACTGGGCGAAGGTCGCCAGTTCCTTGCCGGTGCGGCCGTAGTTCGCCTGCAGCACGCGTCCGAAAGCGTCGTGGACGGTGGTGTCGAGGTAGGCGGGGGTGTTGGCGGAGTTGATGAAGCCGCCGATGCCGTCGAGATTGCCCTGCTGGGTGTAGCCGTAGTCGATGTCCTCGGCCGGCAGGTTGCCGTCGGCCTGGAAATGCGTGGTGGACAGCAGGCCGACGGTGTCGGTGTAGCGGTTGGTGGTGGTGTAGGTGACGCTGCCGGAGGCGGGCGCGCTGGACTGGCCCGCTGCGGCGAAGCCGTCGGACGCCGGGATGGTCAGCGTGGTGCCCAGCGGCTGGTAGGCCGTGTTGTAGTCGGTGACAGTCTGGGTGTACGCGGCTCCCGAGGCGCCGCCGACGTAGCGGGTGGAGGAGGTGGGGTAGCCCTTCTCCAGCGTGTCGTACACATGGGAGGCCAGCAGCTTGGACTGGTCGGGGGTCGAGGACCAGGGGGCGTCATACTCGGCGGTGGGGCGGTTGTCCCAGTCGTAGGTGTAGGACAGCGCCTGGCCGCGGGAGTCGGTGACCTGGAGCAGGTTTCCGGCGACGTCGTACTTGTCGAAGCTGGTCCTGCCGGTGTTGGGGTCGGTCTGGGTCAGTTTCTGACCAAGCAGATTGTACGTGTAGGACCAGGTGTTGCCCGCGTTGTCCTTGATCGTGTCGACCTGGCCGGCCGGGGTGTAGGTGTACCTGGTGGTCGTGTTCGCGGCGGCGACGGCTCCTGCGGTTCCCTGCTTCCACAGCATGGTGGTGCCGTTGGCGGCGGCGACGACGGCCGTGGAGTCGTTGCGGACCTGGAAGGTGGCGCCGGTGCTCGCGGTCAGGCCGGTGGTCCACAGCTGGGCCGCGGCCGTGCTGTAGATCACCAGGTTGCCGTCGGTGCCGAACCTGGCCCAGGCGCCGGCGTGGCCGGAGGTGCCCGAAGACCAGATGGTCCCGCCGGTCGCCAGGGCGGACAGCACGAGGTTGCCGTCGGACTGCATCGTCAGGCGCACGCTGTCGGAGGTCAGCGACGTGCCCGAGGGGATGACCGAGCCGCCCGTCAGGGTGACGGTGGAGCCGGTGTTCTTTACGACCGTGCTGGTGGTCTGGCCGACGGCGTTGGTGAACGAGGCGGTGGAACGGCCGCCGGCCGGTGCCGTGCTGTCGACCTCGTCGGCGCCCGGGTAGCTGGTGGACGTGTGCCACTGCTCGACGGCCTGGTGCCAGAGGGTCTCCTTCAGGGGCCGGCCCTCACCGTCGTAGGTGGTGGTGGTCTCCGAAGGGATCTGGTTCTCGTTCGCCGCGTACAGCGTGGTGGAGGGGAAGTTGTTCGGCTCCGAGTAGGGCGCGTAGGAGGCGACCTGCCAGCCGTGGGAGTCGTAGAAGGTGTCGGTGACGACCCGGCCGGAGTTGGAGTCGCCCATGGCGGTGGCCTGGGTCTGGCGCGGCTGGAGCATGCCGTCGTAAATCGCGACGGAGGTCGCGTACGTGCCGTCGTCGCGCAGCGTCTTCGACGTGACGGATGTCGGTGCGCCGGGCTGGCTGACCGTGTCGCCCGGTGCGGGGACGGCGCCGGGGTTGATGGAGTACGCAAAGGTGTGGTCCGCGCTCTGGCCGGCGGCCTTGTCCCGGCCGGGCAGCCACACCGCGGTGCGCCGGCCGAGCGCGTCGTAGGTCATGTCGGTCTTGCGGCCGTTGGCGTCGACGCTCTCCAGCGTGGCCCCGCGCAGGGCATCGAGCGTGGTGGCGACCTTCCATCCCTTGCTGTTGGTGGAAGTCTCACCGGTGGCGTTGGTGTTACCGCCCGCGGCGCTCCATGAAGGGCTGAAGTCGGTGTGCGTCCTTTGTCCGGTGGCGTCGTAGGAGTCGGTGACGCGGCCGGCGCCGTCGTAGGTCATGGCCGAGGTGGTCAGCCAGTTCTCGGTCGTGCCGGTGTAGCCGGTGGCGGTCTGCGTCGCGGTGGACTCGCCGGAGGCGGAGACCTTCCCGAAGGTGCCCAACTGGGCGGGGGTGCCGTCGCCGATGTAGTAGATCTTCTTGTCTGTCAGCAGATTGCTCGCGCTCGCCGCGGTGGCGCAGTCACCGGCGACCGAGGTGACCCGGTCGGGGTAGGACAGCATCATCGTGTTCGACGGCGGCGGGTCGGCGTACGCCGTGGTGGCGCACTTCTCCTGCTTCGGGTCGACGCCGTCCCCGTGCGCGTTGACGGTGGCCAGCCGCCCCTGGCTGTCGTACGTGGTGTCGGTCTTGGTGTGCCGCCACGTGTTGTCGGCGAGGAGCTCGTACTGCAGGGAACTGCTGGCCTTGATGCGGTGCGCCGTGAGGTCGGGCAGGGTGGACGCGTCGGGCTTCGTTTCGCCGGGGTTGTCGTCCTGGGTCCAGGCCGTCCAGGGTGTCTGGGCGGCGGAGGCCGTGCTGGCGAACGTGAACGGGCCGTTGATGCTGACCGCGTCGGCCTTGCCGCCGGCCTGGGTGTAGCCGGTGTCCTGGAAGTCGGTGCCAGCCAGTTGATCGGCGTCGATGACACTCAGAACCGTCTTGCCGTCGACCTTGGCGTCGACGGTGACGGAGCGACGGGTGCCGTCGGCCTTGTAGTCGCCGTCCATGCCCTGCAGGTAGGTGGTGGTCTGCTGGGTGACGGGTTCGGGGGCCTGCCCGGTCTGCACGGTGACGGTGCGGAAACCGCGGAACTGGTCCCATGTGCGGTACTGGTCGTCGGTCAGTGCGTCGTCGTCGCGGTGCCAGGCCGGGTCCGAGTAGCTGTAGTGGGAGATCTGCGCTTCGGAGCCGGCCGGGTTGTTCTGGGCGTCCGGTTTGTACTGGCCGGCGATCGTCAGGTCGGACGTGACGACGCTGTCGACCGTGACCTTGTTGAACCAGTCCGCGATCGGTTTGGAGGCGCCAGGGACCGTCCAGTAGACGGGGTAACAGAACTCGGTGTTGCTGTCGGCGTGAGCGATCGACAGCGTCTTGCCCGCGCAGGGCGCGGAGTTGTACTCGACGGCTATCGACTCGCCGGTCTCCGTCTGGATGCTGGAAATGCGCGGCCGGTACAGCGGGGGCGCGGACGGGGAATCGTCGTCGACCCGGTTGTCGATCTCGGTACCGGTGAACGACACCTGGTTCAGCGCGATGTCGCTGTTGCCGTTGTCGTAGGTGCCCTTGCCGGTGTGACGCAGGGACTGCAGCCACATCACGGCCTGCAGCATTCCGGCGTCCTTGGGATCCACCGTGGTGCCGGTGACGGGGTCGACGGTACCGCCCGCGTCCGAGTAGACCTGGGCCAGTTTGTAGGTGTCGACCGCCGTCAGCTGGTCGGTGGCCTTCACATGGACCTTGGTGGTGATGGAGTCCAAGCGGGACGTGGTCCAAAAGCTGGGTCCGGACGTGACGCACACGTCGGCGGGGACGGTGGTGGCACCGTCGGGGAGCTTGGTCTTGTCGGTGGAGTCGCAGTGCAGGTCCCACGGCACGTCCGGCCAGTGGGTGGCGGTGGAGTCCTTGAGGTTGCCGGCCGAGCAGTCGGTGAACGTGCTGGTGGTCTGGCAGCGCTGGGCCAGCCCGAAGTCGACCTCGGCCGCGGGGGTGCGGCCGGCCTGCTCGTCGTCCAGCGTGTAGCCGTACGAGATCAGCGTCAGCGCGCCGCCGCGGGTGTAGGAGGTGAGGGTGCCGGTGTCGTCCGGGTCGTCGGTCGCGGCCACCTGGCCACCGCCGAGGTCGTAGTAGTTGGACTCGGTGGTGTAGTCGTAGCGCTGCACAAACCCGTCCGGCGCCACGACGAAGTCGAGGTTCCAGCGCCAGCCTTCGGGCTTGTCGCACTGCGACGCCTTGCCCTTGGTGTCGTCGTGGCAGGGGTCCGTGGAGCGCGGGTGCAGGACCGGAACGCCCCACGCGGCGTGGGTGGAGGCGTCGGCGGGATCGGCGGGCATGGTGGCGCCGTTGCCGGGGTCCTTCGGCGAGTGATCGGCGCCGAAGTACGCGGCCGTGCCGTCCGTCGTCAGCACCCGGTAGTAGACGCCGTCGTGCAGCCCGTTGGCCGCACCGGACAGCTCCTGCACGACCGTGCCGTCGTCGCCCTGGATGCGCCACTGGCGGATTTCGCCGGCCACTGCGGAGTCGAGGCCGTCGGGTACCAGCACGCCGGAGTGGGAGCCGAAGGAGAGCGTGGCGTTGTCCCCGCCCCAGCACTCGTCCGCCGAGCCCTTGACGAGCTTCTTGCCGTCGGAGTCCAGCAGCGAACTGCAGCCGCGGTAGCGCCGTTCGACGTAGCCGACCTGGTAGCTCCAGCCGTCTCCGACCCAGGAGGCCTGGGAGTTGCGGGCGGTGTTCTCCCCGTCGACGGACTGGGAGTCGTAACTCAGGCCTACCGAGGGCGCGTTGCCTCCGATCGCGGCCGGCACGGAGATCGGGTAGGAGTACGTGAAGGAGCCGGTGGCGGACGCCTGCCAGGTGCCCGCGGCCGACAACTGCGTGGCGCCGTAGTCGCCCTGGGAGCCAGAGGTGCCGGAGGTCACGGCGAGTGCGGTGGTGCCAGTGGCCTCGGTCGAGCTCAGCAGTGCGGTGTGCTCCGACATCGTCTCCGGGCCGTTCGCGATCTCGGACGGTCCGGAGGATGTGGCGCCTTGGTCGTCGGGCTTCGGGGGTTCGGTGCCGGTGGTCGGCTGCGCGGTGCTGGTGGTGTCCGGTGACTGTGAGGGGGCCGCGCCGGCCGTCGGCGTCGCACCTGCCGTGCCGTCGGTCGGCTCGGGATCGTCCGAGCCGTCGTCGCCGGAGGTGGAGCCGGAGCCCAGGATGACGGTCGCCGTCAGCTGCTCGGCGGAGGCACGGTTGGTGAACTTCAGTGGGGTGGCCTTTTGACACTCCGCCTTCTGCGGGGTGGTCAGCGCGCAGCCGGGCAGTTGCACCAGCCGGAGCCGGGAGCCGTAACCGCCGCCGTACGCGCGGGCGATCGACGAGTAGTCGATGACCACCTCAACCCTGCCATGTGCGGACGTCGTGCCGGAGGGGGTGATTCCCACGAGCATGCCGTTGGCACCCGTGCGCAGAGTCTGACTGTGGGACGCGGTCTGCACGCGCACGGAGTTGACGCCGTGCTCGGTGTCGACGGGCGCCACCCAGACGGGGAGTGAACCCGCCTTCACAGGCTTGGACTTCGACTTGGACTGTGCGGACTTGGACTGCGGGGACTTCGTCTGCGAGGACTTCGTCTGCGGGGTGAGGTCGACGAAGGCGGTGCCGGCCTCGGGCCAGTGGGCCACCCGTGCCCGGTACGTGCGCTGTGCCTCGTAGCCCTTGGGGTGCTGGGAAGTCTTCGGCTGCAGGAGGTGCGCCCCTACGGCCTTGGTAGCCGGCAGTTTCTTGGGACGCCACACCGTGCCGTCGAACGAGAAGCCACCGTGGTGGCCGAAGTCAGCGTCCGAATGGCCGGCCAGGAAGCCCGGCATGCCGAAACCGCCGGCGATCGCCACCGGCACCAGCAGCGCGAACAGTGCGACCGGAATGGTCCACAGCCCCGGTCCACCAAAGAATCTCCGGTGCCATGTGCCCATGAACCAGCGCCGTCTGCCACTCACTTGTAAACCCCCCAGACACGCCCTTTTGAGGGCCGCCACACAGTCGGATCACAGGTGAGTGACCGACCCGGAGGTTAGGTACCGCCATGATCACGACTCAAGGCGCTTTGCCCTTTCCAGGCCAAGACCATGCATGTACATGGCGGATGCTGTGTAGTTTCTGTGCCGGAATTGATCACTTCCCTGCTCTCTGTGGCAACCAGGCCTCCCACCCTGCTGCCCGCGAACCGAAGGACGCCCGCCAGGTGTTGAGACCACCGATACGCACCGGCCACAGACGCGCCGTTCCAGCCGGCAGACTGGCCCTGTTCGCCGCCGTTCTCAGTTTGATGGCGGCCCTCCCGGCCGTCGCCGACGACTCTGCGACCGCTCCGTCCGACCCGCTGCTGGCGGCCCGGGCCGAGGCCCTTTCCACCGGAAAGACCGTCCCGGTCGACGCGGTGACCACTGAGGTCTCCACCATCGAAGCCCTGCCGGACGGCACCTTCACCAACACCACCAGCGCACTGCCCACCCGGGTATTCAAGGACGGCATCTGGACCCCGGTGGACGCCACCCTGGTCGCCGACGGCCACGGCGGATACACACCCAGGGCCACACCGAACCTCGTCACCCTCTCGGGCGGTGGCACCGGTCCGCTCGTCACGCTGACCCACGCCGACGGGCCCAGCATGGCCTTGACCCTGCCTTTCCGCCTGCCCACGCCGAGGGTCAGCGACGACACCGCCCTGTACCCCTCGGTACTGCCCGGCGTCGACCTGTCGGTGTCCGTCACCGACCAGGGCGGTTTCAGCGATGTCCTGGTCGTCCATGACGCGGACGCCGCCGCCAACCCCCAGCTGCAGCAGCTCAAGCTGGCCGTCGACACCCACGATCTCACGCTGGCCACCACCGACTCCGACAGCATGAAGGCGACGTCCACCGAGGGCGACCTCGCCTACACCAGCCCGCAGCCGCTGATGTGGGACTCCTCCTCCACCCCCGTCAAACTCGGCGGACCGGCGGCCGGCGTGACATCCTCGGTGGACGGTCCCGGTCCTGAGGCCGACACGGAGCCGGTCGCCATGACCGCCACCAGCAACGCCATGACACTGACCCCTGACGCGGGCATGCTCGCCGACCCGGACACCACCTATCCGGTGTACATCGACCCCTACACCAACCCGGTCTCCTCCACGGCCGGCCACTACACCGAGGTCTACTCCAGCTCCGCCTGCGACAACTCGCCGCAGTACGACAAGGCGCAGACCAACGGCCAGGGGGCGGGTTACCAGCGCTGGGGCGGCGCCTGCGGAGTCGGTGTGGAGCGCTCCTACTGGGGGATCAACACCGGCGGTCTGCACCCGTCGTTCGTGGTCTACGACGCCTACGTGAAGATCTCCACCACGTTCGCGGCAAGCTACGACTGCAGTCACAACCAGCCGCTCACGCTGCACACCACGAACGCGATCAGCTCAAGCACCGACTGGCTGTCCCGGCCCGGCGTCCACGACTCCGCCTTTCCGCCGGTGACCGACACCGTGCCCAGCGGCGCCAACTCGGGCAGCTCCTGCAGCAACAGCACCGCCACCTTCCACGTGAAGGCCCAGGCTCAGAAGATCGCCGATCAGGACGGCGACGGCTACGACGCGGACGGCACCTTCGGCGACGGCGCCAACACCTGGACCATTGGCCTGTACGGCAACGAGTCGGAGTCCTCCTCCAACGACGACTACCTGCGCATGTCGACCACGCTGACCCTCACCACCAAGTTCGACATCCCGCCGGGAGTGCCGACCAGTCTGCACACCACGCCGGCCGCCACGGGCGCTTCGGCTGCCTGCACCACCAGCGGCGTGGGCTGGATCGGCGCCACCACCTACTCGGACGCCGGCAGCGACATCACCCTGCACTCCACCGTCACGAGCCAGATATCCGGCGAGAAGGTCAGGGCGCACTACTACGTCTGGGACCGCACGGTCGACCCCGACGGCGACGGCAACGGCGCCTCCGTCTCGACCCCGGACAGCGGCTGGCTGGCCTCCGGCACCGACGCGGCCATGAAGATCGGCGCCACGCTGAAGGACGGGCATCAGTACGGCTGGGACGTCTACGCCGAGGACGACTCGCCGGACCAGAACCTAACCTCGGGCAAGTCCGACCACTGCTGGTTCTCCACCGACTTCACCGCGCCGCTCACCCCGGACATCACGGACAACGCCGCATTCCCGCCGGTGGGAGCCGCACGTCAGGGCGCCGCCGTCTACGCAGGCCCCGGCAGGACCACCGACTTCACCGTGGTCGGCGCCGACGCCCCCGCCGGCGACACCACTTGCGACCCCGGCGCGTGCAGGTCAAGCGGCATGAAGTCATTCCTGTGGCAGCTCGACTCTCCGCCCACCGATGCTGACGGCCAGACCACCGCGGTCACCGGCACCGACAGCCAGGGCCGCTCCACCGCCACCATCCCCGTCCCGATCCGCGACTGGGGCGTGCACACCCTGTACGTAGCCGGCGTGGACAGGGCCGGCAACATCTCCACCAGCCCCGCCGGCTACACCTTCACCGTGCCGTGGGACCCCGCGACCACGATCAAGCCGGGTGACATCAGTGGCGACGGGGTACCCGACCTGCTCGCCACCACCAAGACCGGCGACCTCGACCTCGTCCCCGGCGACCGGGATCCCGCCCAGGCCGTGGCCCCGGTCACCAGCGACCCGGTGACCGGCACCGCGCCGGACGTCACCGGCCCTGTCACCGTCTCCGCCCCGGCCGATTCCCCCGACGGCACCGGCTGGAACAACTACCTGATCGCCCACCGCGGCAACCTGCACGGCGCGAACGGCGACGACCTCTGGGCCTACAACAGGACCAGCAAGAACCTCTACATCGTCAAGAACGACTTGGACCCCGTCGACGACGGGACGTTCCCCAGAACGTCCTGGTCCGCCCTCGGCGGCTTCGTCGGCAAACGGTTCGACCGCGTCGTCAAGGACGCCTGCGCACTGTCCGACGTCGTCACGGACGACACCCGCTGCCGCACCACCGACTACAACAGCTCGAGCTGGAACATCAGCCAACTCATCACCCCGGGCAATGTCTTCGGCAACACCGACGACTACCCTGCCGTCGTCACCGTCGAGAACAAGGAACTCTGGATCTACCAGTCCGACGGCGGATACCACCTGAAGAACCCGATCCTGCTCGGCGACGGCGACTGGACCACCCAGACCCTCATCGCGGCGGGCACGTTCAAGGACAAGCCTGTCCTGTGGTCCCGTGACAACGCCACCGGCCAGCTGTACAGCTACCCGGTCACCGTCGACCCGACCACCCTGGTTCCAGCTCTGCTGCACCCAGGCGTGCACACCAGCCTCGGGCTCACCCTGTCGCCGTCCCTCTACCCCGTGGTCGCCTCCCCCGGCGACGTCAACAGCCCCGTCCAGACCGGCGACACCAACCCCGGCGCCCCGGACGGCAACCCCGACCTCTACGCCGTAGGCCCCTTCGGCCAGCTCGTCGAGTACAACTACCGCCAGAACCCGGTCCTGACCTCGCCACCCACCTACGGCTTCGCCTCACCGGTCTCACTGGGTTCGGTCACGGATACCGCCACCCACTGGTGGAAGCTCGCCGAAGGCAGCGGTACCACCACCGCCGACGGCACCGGCACACTCAACGCCACCCTGTCCGGCGGCTACTCCTGGACCAGCGACACCGGTCGCGGCAACGCGGTGACCTTCAACGGCACCACCGGCTACGGCAGTACGACGGGCCCGGCGGTGGACACCTCCAAGAGCTTCACCGTCTCCGCCTGGGTCAAGCTCAACTCCCTGGCCGCCAACAGCACCTTCCTCTCCCAGAACGGCACCGCCAACAACGGCTTCCAGCTGTACTACTCCTCCGGCGGCCAGGCCTGGGCGTTCGGCCGGCACAGCACCGACGCCGACGGAGCCGTCTGGCGGGCGACCTACGGCGGCAAGCCGGTGGTCGGCCGCTGGACTCACCTCGTCGGCATCTACGACGCCTCGGCCAAGGAGATCCGCCTGTACGTCGATGGAAAGCTCGTGGGCACCAGGGACTGGACCTACAGCCCCTGGAACGCGACCGGCCCCGTGCAGTTCGGCCGGAAGCTGTCCTCGGGCACCTACGGCGAATTCACCAACGGCGCGATCAGCAACGTTCGTGTCTATCCCACCGCCCTGCCCCCGGCCGACGCCTCGGTCGGCGGTGATCTGCCCAAGGTCGCTCAACTCGACTGACGACCGCCCTCCCCCACGTGCCCGCACCTGGAGTCTCCGGGTGCGGGGCTGGAATCGCTCCGGATCCCGGGGTTGGGTGGAACCGAGTTGCTCGGTTTCAGGCTACTGGCGGCGGAGTGTGGACTTCGTACTCAGTCTGCGGTTGAACAGTTCGACCCGGCCCCGGGCCCAGAAGTACTCCATCACCGCGTTGTCCACGCAGTCCCCGATAGAGCCCATCCAAGGGAGCAGCTGGGCCGCCCTGGCGCGCCGGATGAAGCGGCCGATCTGGGGGTCGTAGTAGCGGGGGCGCATCTTGTACAAGCCGGTGCGCCGAGGTAGGCGCCGCTGCAGCGGAACGGCTCGGGACTGCCTCGGTATTGGTCCCTCGAGGCAGACCCGTCGAGCCGTAGCCGCACGGGAACGTGCGGGCGGGTCTGCTGGAGGCCAAGCAGGCGGTCAACCGGCTCCAGGGCTGACCCACGACCACGACGAATCCCCCCGGGGTGCCCGGCTGCAAGAACGCCGGCACTCCGGCCCTCAGTTCCTTCGTGGCCAGGGTGGCTCCCCCCCCGGCACTCATTCACCCGCGATGAGCGCCAACGACCCCTTCGCCCGCCTACCGGAGGCAGCGACCTTCACCGTCACCAGTACCACCGTCGCCGATGGCGCCGCCCGGGCCACCGAGCAGTTCTCCGGCGCCTTCGGCGTGACAGGCGGCAAGGACGTCTCCCCGCAGCTGTCCTGGAGCGGCGCCCCGAGGGCACCCAGAGCTACGCCGTGACGGTGTACGACCCCGACGCCCCCACCGGCTCCGGCTTCTGGCACGGGGCCGTGGCCGAGATCCCGGCCGGCGTCACCGAGCTGCCCGAGGGTGCGGGTGACGACACCGGCTCGGGTCTGCCCGGGGGCGCCTTCCAACTGCCCAACGACGCCCGCGCCGCCCGCTTCATCGGAGCCGACCCACCCGCCGGACATGGCGTGCACCGCTTCTTCACAGTGGTCCACGCCCTCGACGTCGAGTCCATCGGCGTCACCGCAGAGGCCACCCCGGCCTACCTCGGCTTCAACATCGCCAGCCATATCCACGGCCGCGCGGTCCTCACGGTCAGCGCTGAGATCCCAGCGGCCTGAAGAACGGCCGTGCTGAGCGGTCTCATCTCGACCTCGGTCGTCATCGAGACCGCTCAGCACGCGCATCCGTCGTGCTCCGCAGGTCGTGCCAGGCCCGGAAGTTGAGAGTGCCCACCTGGTGGTCGCTACCGAAGAGTCCCCAGCTGGATCCGGGCGGCGCGTGGGTCCTCGCGCGCAGCGGCGCGTAGTCCGGCAGCTCGGAGGGGAGCCGTTCGGCGAGGGCACGAGGAATCATCGGCGGTCCGTTCGTCGCGGGTTCTCTCGGGTGTTCAGCCGTGCCGCTGCGCCGGCTCCACGCGGTTCGCTGACGGCACGTGCCGTGGTCCGCAGGTGGGGAAGGTGTTCCATAGAGCAGGGGCGGGTGCCGCAGGACAGGGACAGGGCGGCGACGGCACGGCCTTCGCTGTCGAAGACGGGGGCTGCCGAGGACCGCCGTCCGAGCTCCAGTTCCTGGTCGACGGCGTCCCAGCCGCGCCCGGCGCACCGCAACCAGTCGCGCGCAGCGCCTGCGGATCGGTCAACGTCCATTCCGTGAGGGTGAATCACCGGCCGACAGCCAGCCGCGCACGCACGCCGTGCTCCCAGGCCGCCGCTCGCACGGCCAGCTTTACGGGGTGGCAGCTCGAAACTCAGCCCGTCCGTGCTCAGATGCCCTACGGCGCGACGGTCGCACGTAACGGCCCGATCAACGCCCGCAGTTCGTCTGCGACGATCCACGACCGCCGCTCTCCCTTCCCCGCGACCAGACCGACAAGCAACGCGACCGACAGTCACAAGATCGCCAACTTCTGCGAGGACCTCTACGAGGAGCTCCAGCGAGGGTCGCGGCCGAGGTAACGCAGAAGGACCGCGACGTCGTCGTCGCCCCGCTCGGGGGTCAGGGCGGCGGCGTACGCGCCGTATGGGCGCAGCGGCTCGACGATCTCCCTGGCAACCTTCAGGAGGGGGCGGGCCAACTCGGGCGTGAGCGGCGACGGCCGGCCCGTCGCCAGGGCGATGTCCCAGGCGTGGACCGCTGCGTCCAGCCCGCACGCCGCCGAGCCGGACCACGGGGACATCCTGTGCGGCGGCACCGGGGTGGGCACCTCGGCAGCGTCCCGGTCGACCCCCGCCCACGCCTTCGCCGCGCGTGTCAGGGCATCCTCCAGGAACGCCGCCGGGTCCACGCCCTCCATCTCGCCGGACGGGTCGAAAGGGTTGAAGTCGGGGCCGGTTTCGCCGGTCAGGGCGGCGGCGTAGCCGATCTGGTCGCCGACGGCGTGCTGGAAGACCTGGGCGACGGTCCAGCGCTCGCAGGGCGTCGGCAGGTGCCAGCCGCCGGCGGGGACCGCGCCAACCGCCGTGCGTAGTGCTTCGTGGGAGGCGTCCAGAACGCCCCAACCGCTGGCGATCATGCCATCGCTCATCGGAGAGCCTCCATCCGTGGTGCCCTCGCAGTGATGAATGTTTTGGTCATGCGTCCACTGTGGGCCCGTGGCGGCAAGACAGCCAATGCCGATGCTCAGAGCCTCAATGGCTCTCAGCCTTTCGGGCATTTCTGCCCGGAAGGTCCGTCACATCACCAAAGCGTGAGGGCTTCGGCTTGAGGACGGTCTCTCGCTTCCGTCTGCTGCTGGTGCGGCAGGGTTGCGCCACCTGCCCGCCCCGCCTCCGCCGTCCGGCGGGGGCGGGTGGCGCGGGTCTTCTGGTCGGCTCCACGAGGCTTCGACACCGATTGGGCGTCCTGGTCTCCGGCCACTCCGGTACCAGTTGTTGCGGCTGCCGCGAGCGCGGCGAGGTTGAGTGCGGCGTTGTCGTCCCGGTCGATAACCAGACCGCAGGCGTCGCACTGGTAGGTCCTCACGTGCAGCGGCAGTTTGGCTTTCACCGCGCCGCACCCGGAACAGGTCTTCGAGGAGGGGTACCAGCGGTCCGCGACCACGATGCGGGTGCCGTGGCGCCGGCGGGTCTTGTAGGTGAGCTGGCGTCGGATCTCCCCGAACCCGGCATCGGCGATCTGGCGGGCCAGGCGCCGGTTGCGGAGCATCCCGGCGACGTTGAGATCCTCGACCACGACGGTGCCGTACTCGGCCGCAACGCTCGTGGTGAACTTGTGCAGGGCATCTTCGCGGAGGTTCGCGACGCGATGATGGACCTTGTTCCGCTGGGCGTTGGCCTTCTCCCACCGCCTCGACGGCTTCTGCCCGGTTCGCCGGTCAGGGCCTTGGCGGCGGGACACGATCCGGCAGGCGCGACGCAGTTGCCTGCGCGCCCGTTCGTAGTGCCCGGGGTTGGCGACGGCGCGGATCTGGCCCGTGCTGTCGGCCATGACCGCGAGCATCTTCACGCCGAGGTCGATCCCGACCGCCGCGTCCGGCCGGGCGACCGGGAGAAGGTCCTGCCTCACCTCGGCCTGGAAGGAGGCGAACCAGCGTCCGCGCGCGTGCCGCACGGTCGCGGACAGGATCCGGGCCGTCCCGGCCTGGACGCAGGCAAGGAGCTTGACGGTGGGCTCGTGCGTGCGGATCGTGCCCAGTCTCGGCAGCGTCACATGCCGGCCGTCGGTGTCCACACGGATCGTGCCGGTGGTGAACCGGCAGGCAAGGCGCGCCTTCCGCTTGACCTTGAACCGCGGCACACCCATCCGGGCACCCTTACGCTTGCCGTTCTTCGACTTCGCGTAGTTGTCGAACGCGGCCGACGCGTTTGCCAGCCCGGTGGAGTACGCCTCTCTGGAGTTCTCCTGCCACCAGGCGGCGAACCTCGGATCGGTGTGCTTGGCGGCGTTGAACGCCTTCCGCAACGCGGGCAGCGACCACGGCCGCCACTTGGTCAGCCCGGCCTGCGGGACGCCGTAGGACTCCTCCGCGCGGCGCTGCCACCAGGAGGCGCTCACCCAGCCCACAGCCCAGTTGTACGCGGCACGCGCCGCGCCGCAGTGCGAGCGCAGGGCATGCTCCTGGATGGCGTTGGGGTCCAGTGCGAAGCGGTACGCCTGCACCACGAACCCGGGCTGCGGCTGGAACTTCTTCACTCGGCGGCCTCGCCGGTCGCCACGGCCACCGCGCGGGCCGCCCGGATCTTCGCCGCACGACGCCCGTACAGCCGCGCACACATCGACGAGAGCACCTCGGTGATGTCACCCACCAGGTCATCGGCGGTCTCGGCGGGGTCGAGGACGACCAGACGCCGCCCGGACGCCGACAGGACGGCCTCCAGGTGCTCGACGCCGTACCGGGCCAGCCGGTCGCGGTGCTCGACCACGATCACCGTGGCCTTCGGATCGGACAGCAGGCGGTACAGCTTGCTGCGCCGGCCATTCAGCCCCGAGCCGATTTCGGTCACGACCTGCGCAACCGGCAGGCCCAGACCAGTGGCCCCCTGGACCACACGGGCCACCTGCCGGTCAAGGTCCGGCTTCCGGTCCGTCGACGAAACCCGGCAGTACACCACGACGCGGCCGGACGTCTCCAAGGCGGGCTCGTCAACGAGCCACGTGCCGGAAGGTGTCTGGCGCACCGGGACCGGCATACGGCCCTCCTTCGTTGCGTGCCGCCCACTCGGAAAGCTTCACATGACCAAGATATAGAGAAGCTGAGACTCACTGATGAATTACGCAACAGCTGTTAGCCCCCACCACGGCAGGACTGTCCGGACCAGTGGCAGTGAGCCTTGGGACACGTTTTACACAACGCACGCAACTGCGGCCCACGCTCTCTCTGTCTGACAGGGAGATGGGCCCGTCAGGGCCGAAGAGCGAGCAGACCGGGGCAGTTCGTGGGACGGCGCAAGAGCGGCATATGGATCGCATTCGTTACGGGTGTGACGCTGGTGGGCGCGAGCGCCTGCGGTGGGGGCAGCAGCGACAAGGTGAGTGGGGACGACGCCAAGGCGTCGGCAAAGCCGAATGCGAGCGTCTCTGCGTCACCGACGGCACCCGCAGGGCCGCCGATGCTGCTGGAGACGATCACTCCGCAGACGGGAACCACGGTCGGCGTGGCCATGCCGATTTCGGTGATCTTCACGAACCCTGTGGCGGCCAAGGCGCGGGCCACGGTGGAAAAGCACATGAAGGTGAGTGCTTCACAGACGGTGACCGGGGCCTGGCACTGGATGGGCGACAAGCGCGCCGACTGGCGCCCGAAGACATATTGGCCCTCCGGTACGACGGTGAAGATCGACGCCGACATGACGGGCGTCAGCAACGGCAACGGACGCTACGGCGTGCACAACTACTCGCACACCTTCAAGATCGGTGACGACGTGCGCGCGGACGTCTCGGTGACCGGCCACACCATGAAGGTGACCCGCAACGGCGCGCCGGTGCGCACGCTGTCGATCAACGCGGGCAGCGCGGAGTATCCGACGTGGGACGGCACGATGGCTGTCATCGACAAGCAGGAGAAGGTCCACATGACCTCCTGCAGCGTCGGAATCAGCTGCGACAAGGGCAGTGCGAATTACTACGACCTGACACTGCCCTGGGACATTCATCTCACCCAGTCCGGCACCTATGTCCACTACTCGACCGGCGACCCGAACCCGGGCAGCGGCAGCGCCCGCGGCTCGCACGGCTGCGTCCACCTTTCCCTGTCGGACGCCAAGTGGTTCTACGGTCAGGTCAAGCAAGGCGACCCCATCACCATCACCGGCTCACCCCGAGGCAAGGCCCCGGCCGACAACGGCTACGCCGACTTCAACCTGGGATGGGACCAATGGCTCGCCGGCAGCGCCTCCGGCGAGGGGACGACCGCCACCCTTTGACCGCGGCCAGTGCCTGCAGTGCGAGCGGAACACGGTCCAGGTCCCGGACACGGCCCGCCGACCGCTCGCCTGCTACGGCCAGCACGGACCTCCATCACGGATCCTGCGCCGGAGCTCGGGAAACGACGGCCGCATGCGCCCGCTTCCCACGTGCAAGGGTCGGCCTCCTGCTCCAGAGGAATCGCAGAACCGACCGTGCTCGGCGGTGCCACGACGCATCCAGGCGCCCTCGACAAGGGACATGGTGGCGAGGCCTTCGCGCTCGCCCCGTCAGACCCGGACGGCGGCCGCTCCGCGGTGCCGAGTTGGGTGTCAACGTACGGACGAGGCTTCCGTACGGTCTCGCACGATGATCTTGCCGGTGTTCTCGCCGCGCAGCATTCCCAGGAACGCGTCCACGATGTGCTCGAACCCGTCAAGCACCGTCTCGTCCAACGGGAGCCGGCCGCTCTGCAGATGCGGCACCGCGAACTCGTACAACTCCTCCTGCATGTCACGGTAGTTGCTGACCAAGAACCCCTCCATGCGGATACTCTTCTCCACAATGTCGGCGTAGTTGAAGATCGCCGACGCCGTGCCGGGAGTGTTGTACTGGCTGATCGTGCCGACGCGCACGATGCGCCCGAACTCGCGGAGCACTCCCACCGCCGCGGCCAGCTGCTCGCCGCCGACGTTGTCGACGAACACGTCAATGCCATCCGGCGCTGCCTTGGCGAGCAGGTCGGCGGCGGGCCCGTCGTGGTAGTTGAACACGGCGTCGTAGCCCACCTCCCGCGTAAGGTGGCCGACCTTCGCTGCCGAGCCCGCGCTGCCCACGAGCCGTCCGGCGCCGAGCAGTCTGGCGAACCGGCCTGTCGCCGTGCCGACCCCGCCCGCCGCTGCCGACACGAACAGATCCTCGCCCTCCTGGAGCCGGGCGATGCGAGTGAGGCCCACATAGGCGGTCAGGCCGGTGCCGCCGAGGGTGCTCAAGTACGCGGTCAGGGGCACCCCTTCGAAGCGGGGCAGCCGTCGGATCTCCTCGGGCGTGACCGCTGCATGCGTGCGCCAACCCTGTCTGTGGAACACGAGCTCGCCCTCGGCCAGCCGAGGCGTGCGCGAGGCGATGACTCGGCCGATGGTGCGGCCCTCCAGCGGTGCGTCGAGCGCGAAGCCGCCGGGCACGTCGTCCATCATCTCGCGGTGATATGGGTCGACGGACCAGTAGAGGTTTTCCACGAGTGCGCTGCCGGCCGCGGGCTCGGGAAGCGTGGACTCGATGAAGGCGAAGTGGTCGGCGGTGGGAAAGCCGTGGGGACGGGCGATCTGGTGCACGGTGAGGGCGGTCTTGTTCATGACCGGACGGTAAGGCGGGAATGCGCCACCTGGGCAGCCGGTTGGGCTCATGCGACAGACCGTTCCATGAGCAGTTCTCATGTCTTGAGGTGGCGCCTCGTGGCCCGCACGACCAACTCCGATCTCGCCCCGCACGAACTGCGCGTATTGGTTGCGGTCGCGGACGCCGGCGGGTTCTCGGCCGCGGCCGAGACACGTGGTCTGACTCAGTCCGCGGTCTCTCACTCGGTGCGCGGCAGCGAGCGCAAGATCGGTGCCGTGCTCTTCGATCGCGGCCGCACCGGCGCCCGTCCGACCCGCGCCGGGGAAAAAGCCGTGGCGCACGCCCGCCGCATCCTGCGCCTGCTGGACGTCCTGAACGCCGAGGCGCGCGGTGCGGCCCGGTCCGACGTGGCGGAGGGGCCGCTGCGGATCGCGGCCTTCCGCAGCGCGGCTCTCCACCTGCTGCCGCCGGTCCTTCAGCGGCTACGCGTCCGGCATCCCGGGATCGAGCCTCGGGTGAGGATCGTTCGCGAGGTGGGACGCGGCACCGCGGGCGAAGTGGCCGACGGGAAAGCCGACATCGCCATCGCGACACTCGGCGGCTCCGTGCCTCTTCCACCGGGGCTGGTCGCGAGCGGGTTCCTTGAAGAGCCGTATGTCCTGGTGCACCCGACGGGTCGCACCGCCCCGCGCTCGCTGCCGCTGATCGACTGGGCCGAAAACTGTGGCTCGTACACCCGCGACTGGTGGAAAGCACAGGATTGGATCCCGAAGGCGACCATCGAGGCCGAGGACGACGGGGCCGTACTTTCCTTGGTAAGCAGAGGTCATGGAATGGCGATCATGCCGGCGCTCTCCTTGGTCGGGGCAGCGAACTCGGTCGCGCTCACTGATCTCGGCCTCGAGCGCCCGACACGCCAGGTCGGCTATGTCACCACCTCCGAACTGGCCGGATCCGCGGTCGTGCGCGCGTTGGTGAGGGAATTGCGGGCGACGGTCCCGCAGTGTGTGGACCTTCTCGACAGCGAGGCTTGAGCGCGGGCCCCTGAAGAGTCCTCCAGCCGCTCCCGTCACGCCTGGCGGCGTGAAAATCGGTGGGCCTCGTCAAGAGCAACGACGCCGGCGTATCGGGGAACGACCGGCGTCGGAGGGCATCGACCCGGACCCGCCGGACGACGGCTCGCCTTCCGCGAGGCGCACCAGCGGGTCCTTGTCGGCCAGCAGCAAGGACATGCCGTACGCGGTCATGGTGAGGGGGGGCCAAGCGCGCCCAGGCGCTGTTGGACGGTTTCCGAAGACAGGTCGAGGCGCCCCAGCGCCACGCCCGCGATCACGAACGACATCCACATGAGCACCGGGCTGCAGCTGGTCCCGACTGCGCGGACAGCCGGCCCCGCGGGGCGTACACAAGCCCAACTGCCATGGCTGGCAACTCCCTCATCAGTGGGAAGGGCTGGTCGGCCTGGAAGCTCAGAGGAAGTTGAGAACTTCCTGTGCGAGGCTGGCGCGCCTTCGACACATCGTGTGTGACCAACCTGCTGGAGGAACTCCCATGGGCCTGATCAACGGCCTGCCCGCGCACGTCCTGCTCGTGCATTTCGTCGTCGTACTCGTACCGCTGACAGCGCTGGCACTCGTGGTCTGCGCGGTCTGGTCGAGCGCGGCGCAGCGCATGGGCATGGTGCTGCCGCTGCTGGCCCTGGTCACCCTCGTGAGCGTTCCGCTGGCCACGCAGGCCGGGGAGTGGCTGGAGGAACACGTCGACAGCAGCGCGCTGGTGCGTCGGCACGCCGACCTCGGCGACGGCCTGCTGCCCTGGGCAGGGGGTCTGTTCGTTCTGGCGGTCTTCGTCTGGTGGGCGGCCCGCCGCACCGCGTCCGGCTCCGAGACGGCTCGCGGCATACGCCGGTCCGCGGCGCCGGTGCGTATCGCGGTTGCCGTTCTGTCGCTCGTCGTATCCGTGGGAGCCGCCGTGGACGTCTACCGCATCGGTGATTCGGGGGCGAAGGCCGCGTGGCACGACGGCTACTCCAAGGCGGCCTCAGGCGCCGACGGGGACGAGCACTGACCTGCATCACCGAACACGAGTGCCTGTCACACAGGACCGTCGTCGGCGTGGAGGGCCAGGCGGGGCAGGCGGCGGTGCCCGGCGGGTGTGGGTGGTGGAGATGGGCAGGGACGGTTCGGTCCCTGAGGATGGGGCAACCCCATTCGTCGGGGCCGACCGACCTGGGAGCAGTGCGCTGGACAGCCCCCGGGCCGTGCAGGCGATGCAGTCGATGGGCAGGGGCTTGGCGGGGGTCATCGCCGGTTCTCCGGGGGTTCGGGGGACGGCACAGGGGTCCGGCGCTGCCGGTGGCCGTCATCCCGACGGCGCTGCCCGCCCGACTGCCTCTGCACTGCGTGACTTCGCGGACGACATCGACCAGCGCCTCACCCGCGGCGCCTGCGCCGCCGCCCAGCGGTCCGGCAGCAGAGCGGTGCAGCCGGGACAGCAGGTTCCGGTCGGCGCGTCCGGCGGCCGGCGCGGTGAAGTCCTCGGCCACGGCGCGCAACCCGAAGTGTCGGCGACCGCGCTGGTGGGCACCGTAGGCCGCCAGATGGGCGAGTATCCGGGCCATCTAGCTGAGCCCACAGGACGAGCACGGGAGTGCGACGAGCATGCCCGGACCGGTGTAGCCGCCGAGAGAGCCAGGTCATGCCGGGTGAGGGGTATGCGCACGTCTCCCGCCGGGAGCCAGGTGCCGGCGAACCCACCGAGCAGGACCGCCCGCTGAGCATCAGTGGGCCCTCCGGCACGGCCGACGTTCGTGGCGAGCGGCGTGCCAAGATGTCTGCACATGGCTGGTTGAGCGAGGGAGTCCCTCTCCGACATGGGGCGCGTCCAAGGCGTCGCCGTCGAGACGGCCGAGCAGCAGCGCGACCGTGGTGGGATGCGGCACCGTGACCGTCCTGCTGAACGGGTCGATGCTGATGCCGAGGGCCAGGAGGACCGAGCAGGGTGCGTCCGCGATCCACTCGGTGACCGCGGTCAGGGATCTCGCGCCGGCCGGCACGCTCGCCGCCGCCGCAGCCGCCACGATCGCGATCGCGCTCAGCCTTGAACGAGTCTGTGAGCCGAGCAGAGAGTCCGGCTCGCAGCCGGCCGCTGCGCCGCCCGCGCCCCATCAACCCCCCCCCGACAGCCTTCGGAATCCCCTGGCCAACCGGACGAATCGACTACACGCAAAGACCCTGGGCGGGGAGCTCGGCTCCAGACGCCGCGGGTGCGTTTTCTCTGCTCCGCAGTCCCTTTGACACGGGCCCATGAGTTTACTGGGAGGACTGCTGGTCGGCCGTTTCTCGTTGGAAGGTGGCGTACAGCATCCACAGCGAGGGCACGAGCACCAGCGCTCCCGCCCCGAGCACGATGAGGATCGCCGACAGCACGGAGGAGTTCGCCGCGGACGCGGTGACCGTGGTGCTGCCGACCAAGAGGGCCGGGTACTGGGCCGTGCCCCACGCCCACAGGATCGCGGCGATCGCCAGTGCTGCGGCGGCGCGGGCGGAGACAAAGCGCCGTCGGGCCAGCAGGCCCAGGCCGGCGAGACCGGCCACCGCGCTGGTGATCACCAGTGGCAGTGCGCGGTGGGTCAGTCCGTGGAACAGTTCGGGGGCGTCCGCGTGCAGTACCGCAATGCCAGCAAGGGCAACGACGCCCGCCACCAGGCCGCTGGCCACCGCGTCGCGTGTGAACGCGGCGGCCAGTTCGGGCCGCCCTTCGCGGTTCGCGTCGGCGCACAGGTACACCGCTGCCAGATGTGCGCAGGTCACCACGGCCAGTACGCCGCCCAGCAGCGAGGTCGGGTTGAGCCAGCTGGTGAGCACGTCTCCTTCGGCGAGCCCGGGCGGCACGCGGCCGGAGGCGACACCACCCGCCACCGTTCCCAGAAAGAACGGTGTGAGCAGCGAGGACAGCGCGAAACAGGCGCCGAACAGCCGCTGCTGCCACAGTTCGGTACTCGCTTTGCGGAAGGCGAAGGCGGCGCCCCGAGCGATGATGCCCAACGCGGCCAGGGTCAGCGGGATGTACAGGGTGGACATCACGGCCGCGAAGACGGGTGAGAAGGCCGACCACAGCATCACGATCACGAAGATCAGCCACACGTGGTTGGCCTCCCAGACCGGTCCGATGCTGTGCTCGATAAGGGTGCGCCGGGCCCTGCCGCGGGCGGTGCCGCCGGCCAGCAGGTCCCAGACCCCGGCACCGAAGTCGGCTCCTCCGAACAAGGCGTAGCAGGTCAGACCCAGCCACATCACGGCGAGCGCCGCGTCAGCGAGCACGGTCACCTCCAAGGGTCGTACAACGGGCAAGGGTCGTACAACGGGCGTTCAACGGGTCACGGGGATCGTCATACGACGGGATAGGCGGTGACGTCCTCCTCCTGTGGTGCCTGCGGCACCGGGGTGCCGCGGGCGAGGCGTCGCAGGACGTAGACGGTGGCGACCGTCATCGCGGCGTACACGACCAGGACCAGCCACAGTCCGGTCATGAGACCGGGAGCGGGATTGACCGCCTCGCGCACGCTCATCACGCCCCAGACGATCCAGGGCTGCCGGCCGAGCTCCGTGACGGTCCAGCCGCACTCGAGGGCCACCACCGCGGCCGGGCCGGCGACCGCGCTGAACGCCAGGAAGAGGCGGGGAGTGGACAGCTCGCCCCCGGTGCGGCGGCTGCGCCACCACGCCCACAGCAGCCACACGCCCAGGGCGAGCAGGAAGAAGCCGACGGCGACCATGAGGTCGAAGGCCCAGTGCACTCCGGTGACCGGCGGCCGCTGGGCGAGCGGTACCCGGTCCAGGCCCTCGACGACCGTGCCCGGGCGGTAACCGACCAGCAGTGAGAGCCCGTTGGGGATTTCCAGGCCGTACTTGAGCCCATTGCCGTCCGAGACGCCGCCGAGGGTCAGTGGAACGTGCGAGCCGGTGCGGTAGACGCCCTCGATGGCCGCGAGCTTCGTCGGCTGGTAGTCGGCCAGGAAACGCGCTGCCCAGTCGCCCGCGACGATCTGGAACGGCGTCACGATCGCGCCCAGCGTGAACGGGATGAAGAACCCCGCCCGGTGGTAGGTGTCGCGGCGCCCGCGCAGCATGGCCACGGCATACACCGCGGCCGTCAGGAACGACGCGACCATGAAGGCGGCGAGGATCATGTGCAGCGTCTGCGGCGGGCTGGCCGGATTCAGCATCGCCGCCCATGGATCGACGTCGACGACCTTGCCGTCGCGCAGGGTGAAGCCGCGCGGCTGGTTCATCCAGGCGTTCGCGCAGACGACGAAGAACGCCGACGCGGTGCCTGCGATCACGATGGGCAGGCCGGTCAGCAGATGGCGGCGGGGTGGCATCCGGTCCCACGCGTACAGATAGATGCCGAGGAAGATCGCCTCGAGGAAGAAGGCGATGCCCTCCAGCGCGAACGGCAGGCCGATCACCTGACCGAACCTTCCCATCAGGCCGGGCCACAGCAGCCCCATCTCGAAGCTGAGGATCGTGCCGGACACGGCACCCACGGCGAACAGCACCCCCATGGCGCGCGCCCACCGGCGGGCCAGCAGACGGATCGCCGGGTTGCCGGTGCGGATGCCGTACCACTCGGCCAGCAACGTCAGCGCCGGGAGCCCGACTCCCAGACACGCCACGATGATGTGCCAGGCCAGGGAGAAACCCATCTGCGCACGCGCCGCAGCGAGATCGCCCTCCGACACGCGGTCGGCCGCATATCCGGCGAGCACCCACGGGCCGGTGAGCAAAGTGTGCCTCATGACACCCGGTGGTACCCGGATCGGCGGATACGAACCGGTATCACCGCAAGAGCAACCCGAAGGCATCACGGGCGCCGGGACACACGCCGGGCAGTGTCGCGGAGCGGGAGCCTGCGGGGAGGATTCCCTGGAGGCTCCCGCTGACGTCTTGCCGTCCGGTCGACGACGCTGGGTTTGCGGCCGGGTGCGCGCGCGAAGGGACGCGTCGCCGGGTATCCGGCGATGCGTGAGACGTCGCCCGCGACGCCCCCGGCCGATGGCGGCATCCCGCACGCCGGCACCGGGCGCGCCCCGGCCTCTCCCCCGCCGATGTCCCCCGCCTGGCGTCACCACCGCCCTGACGGCGGCCCGACGCGGAGGCCCGGCCGGCGCGTAACCCGGCTGAGCGCGCCCCGATCCCAGGGGCGTCCGCGCCGTCCATCCCGCCCCTCCCGCATCCTCAACTCCAGCCAGGGACATGGGCAAAAGCGGCCGCAACGGGGATGTCAGCAGCCCGACAACGCAAAAGCTCGGTGTGACGTGCGGGGTCGGAGTCGGCTCGTGCCCGTCTCATTCCTGGACGCCCGGTCTGCGTCGTGCTTCAAGACTCTCGGCAGAGTCCTTCAGTGAAGATGCGTCTGGACCTCGGTCAGTCGATGCCTTCGACGATGCGGAAGTCGCGCTCGACGCCGTCGGAGAGCGCGACGAGCGCCTCCTGGTAGGCCACGCTCTCGCGTGCCGCGACGGCCTGCTCGAAGCTGTCGAACTCGACCAGGACGGTGCGCTCGGCGATTCCGGCGTCATACGCCACAACCCGACCGCCACGCACGAAGGTCCGACCGCCCCCGGCCTGGACGGCCGCAGCGGCCAGCTTGTTGTAGGCAGCCAGTTTCTCAGGGTCTGAAATGGTGCGGTAGACGCTGACCCAGTAGCCCTTGGGCATGGAACCTCCAGTGTTGGGATGAGTGCATCTGGCTTACGGGTTGGTCTCGGACGAGCGTCGGCGGGCGACAGCGAGGCTTGTCAGCGTTGTGATCGCCATGGCGCCGATGCCGACCAGCGCTGCGGTGGTGTAGGCGCTGTCGTCGGGGAAGAGGTGGCCGGGGCCGGTGCCCGCGGCGAGTATCAGGCCGCCGATGGCGCTGCCCAGGGAGTACCCGACGCTGCGGACGACGTAGTTGAAGCTCATGGCGCTCGACGTCTCGCTCTTGGGGGTGACGGCGAGGATGACGCCGGGCATCGCGGCCGAGAAGCCGCCGACGCCGAAGCCGAGCACGCCCATCGCCGCGAACAGTTCGGCCAGGTCCGACCGGGCCGCCGCGAACAGGGCGAACCCGCCTCCGACCACGACAGCGCTACCGGCCAGGAGCAGGGGGTCGGCGATCCGCGTCCGGACCCGCGGCGTCAGCTTGCCGGCGACGAACCCCAGCACCGAGAACGGGATGAGGACCAGTCCGGCCACGAAGGTCGTCAGCCCGAAGCCGTAGCCGGCGCCGTGCGGTGTCTGCGCGTACCGGGTGACGAGCGTGAGCAGGAGGTACATGCCGATCCCGCCGACGAACATGGCGAGGTTCGCGCCGGCGACCGCCGGGTGCCGCACCGCCCGCACATCGACCAGGGGCGTCGTGCTGCGCAGCTCGATGACGGCCCAGACGCAGAGCAGCACCACCGCGACGACGACGAGGGCCGCCGCCACGGCGAGGTGCCGGCTCCACAGATTCCGTTCGCCGGCGAGGAACAGCACCAGGAGCAGCGCAGCGGCCAGGACGACCGCGCCTGCCACGTCGACGTGGGCGGAGCGGCCTTCGGGGGCTTCGGGCATGGAGCGCCAGGCGGTCAGGAGGGCGGCGGCGGTGACGACCAGGCCGAGACCGTAGGCGGCCCGTACCCCGCCGAACTCGGCGAGCAGTGCTGCCAGCGGGTAGCCGACGCCGGCCCCGATGATCGAGACCACCGAGATCAGGGCGATCACGGCCGCGCTGCGCTCCTCGGGGAGGTGGTCCCGGGCCACGCCCATCATTAGCGCCGTCAGCCCCAGCCCGACGCCCTGGGCCGCCCTGCCGGCCAGCAGCCACGCGAACGGCAGCGGCAGTACAGTGAGCGCGCTGCCGGCGACGACGACCGCCAGCGTGGCGAGGATCGTGGCCCGCCGGTGCGGGCCGGCTCCGAGCCGGCCCAGGACCGGCGTGGCGACGGCGCCGCTGAGCAGCGCGATGGTCAGCGTCCACTGCGCGCTGCCGAGCGAGACGTGGAACGAGGTTGCCACGCTGGTGATGAGCGGCGTCCCGAGGCTGGCGACCGCCGCCACGACCAGAGCGATGAACATCAGGGCGGGGACCAGCAGCCGCGCCTCGGATCGCGCCACCGGGAACGCCTTCACCGCCTCCCCGCCGACCGGCTGCCCGGTCACGGCTTCGGCCCTTCTCGGTCCTGGCTTTCCAGCTCTGCCAGATGCTTCAGCGCCGGAAGGGCCGCCACCAGCGCCTCGACCTCGTCGCCGGTGAGCTCGCCGATCAACCGCTCGAACGCGTGGACGCCGGCCTGGCGCCGCGTCCGGACGTAGGAGGCGCCGGCCTCGGTCAGGCACACCAGCGTGACCCGCTTGTCGGACGCGTCGCCCCGCCGCTCGACCAGGCCGGACTCCTCCATGACCCGGACCAGGGTGGTCATCGCGGGCTGGGTGACGCCCTCGACGGCGGCCAGATCTGTGATGCGCCGCGGGCCGGTCCGGTCCAGGGTGGCCAGGGTGGCGGCGGACGTCAGGCTCATGTCCCGGGGCAGTCGTCTCGCGGCCCTGGTGGCCAGGCCGTAGAGGGCTGCCCCGATGGCGGCGGACGCGCCAGGAGCGGTGTCTTGACGATTCATGGTCGAAGCATAACATTTTTATATTCACAGTCTATGTAAATGACCTACTTCGCCGGCGCGCTGGTTCTTGACTGCCCGAACATCTACCGGAGTTGGATCGCAAGGTGGCCCAGGTCGGCGGCGGAGGAGCCGATGAACCTTCTTGGGGCATTCGACATCGAGTGTCCTCAGCGCGGTTGTCACGGCGAGGGCAGGCAGACGACGTCTGGCGCATTCTCACTTATTGCAGCACTGCGGGTCATAGCCCCACTGAAAGATCTTCAGGCTGCAATCCAACATGACGACATACCGATGCCTGGCGGGCGGACCGCAGCTCACACCAGGGTGACGTGCATGCGACCTTGGGCCAGGACGTCGAGGACCTCACCGAACAGGTCGTAGGGCCGGCCGTCCGGTGTCAGGGCCTGGGACAGGTGCTCGCGTGCTGTCGCGGCTTCACGCCAGAGCAGGGTTGCGGGGGCGGTGTAGCCGAAGGTGCCGCGCAGGCAGTCGTCGAGGGCGGCCAGACAGCCGCCGAAGTAGCCGCCCGGCCCGTTCACCGCCTCGCCGAGCGCCAGGTAGAGGCCCGGTTCGTCGGTCACGTGTCGGCCGTTGAGTTCGTAAACGTGACCGGCCGGCCGGTCATGGTGGGTGCGCCGGCAGGCCCGCTCCCGGACGAGGTCGAGCCAGGCTCCGCGGCGCCGGGTGTCCAGGCCGGCCCAGGCACCCTGGGTGTCCGGCGGTCCGGCGAACCATCGCTCCCAGATGGGCCGTGCGTATTCGGGCACGGGCGTGAAGAGCTCTCCGTCGAGCTCCAGGTCGATCCGATCCGTCCCGTGGGAGGTTGAGCGCCAGGCACTGACCCTGGCCCAGAGCAGGCGATCGGTGAGGGGCTCGCCCTGGTCGTCCTGTATCTCGAGGGCGGCCTGTTCCAGGTCCAGCGCTCGCCGGGTGCCCTTCATCAGTGCCGCCCGTAGCTGATCACCCTGGGCGAGCCCCCGCAGGACGAGCGGGGGTGCCGACTGTTCCGGCGGCAGGACGCGGGCGAATTCTCGGCAGGATCCCAGCCGGCGGTGCCCGTCGTGCACGCGAACTCGGCCCCTGTGTCCCTCGGGTGGGCCTTCATAGTCGTCCAGGCCGGTGAGTACGAGACTGTCTGTCCCCAGGGGCCGGCCTACGCTCTCCGCGTCCTCCAGCAGCCAGGGATCGAGCGCCTCCTCGTCTGGCACCAGCCACACTCGGTCGCCGACCCAACCGAGCACTTCTGCCTGGGGAACCCAGCCGAACAGCTCGTAGGTCCCCCGCTGGGGCTCCCCGAACAGCCCCTCCACCTCGGCGCAGACGCCCCAGGCATGGCCGTGCTCCTCCCCAGCCAGCGTGTACCGCGCTCGCCCGCGATGCCCCTCGTCTTCATGCACGGTGGGCATCATGCCGGGGCCGGGCTGGCATGGCGAAGGTATTTCTCGCGAAGTTGGTCGCGGTGCGTTGCGGCAGCTGGTCATTGACCTCCCGTAGACAAGCCACACAGAGACCGGGGCGGACGCTCGGGTACGCATCCTTCATCGCTTCGGCCAGCCGGATGGATGCTTCACTCGGTCGAAGGTGACTCCCGAAGTCACATCGAAAACGGCTCCCGCAGCCCCCTGGATAGCCACGCAGTCGACGGCGGCGCACGCCTACCGACCTGGCTGAGCTGATCCGGTCCCAGAGCGAGGGCTCCGTCCGGGCCCCCATGGCTCAACTGACCGCACGCGAAGGGGAGATCCCCGACCTCGTCGCCGAAGGACTCAGCAACCAGACCATCGCCGTAAAGCTGTATGTCAGCCGCCGCACGGTCGAGAGCCGGAGCTCTACCGACCGTTCTTGGCCTAATCAACCAGATCGACGCTCTGTGGGTTGCACGGGTGATGACGATCCGCGGGCAGGTTGGACGGCCGCAAGACGACGTCCACCGATCTCGACGGCCGTACCCGCTTCGTAGTAGCGGGTCTTGCGCTGGAATGGAAGCAGACGCTGACCTGCTGCGCGACGTGCCGGCACGTTCAATCAGCCCTTACTCCGCGCTCTACTCGTGGCACTCCACAACGCCGCCGGCACCACGCTCGACAGCCGCCTCATACAGCCTTTCCATCAGCCAGGCCCCGCAGCTCTCCCCTTCGCTCCCGGTGAACCAGACGATCACACCGCCGTCAGGTCCCTTCACCGTGCGCCGCGTCCCGTAGTCATCCGGGCTCCGCCAATCCACACTCTCGATCGAGATCTCCTGCCAGTCGTAGGGCCGCAGCAAGCGGCCCGTGGCCACTACCACACCGTCCTCGAAGCAGTACAGACGAGGCGCGGGGCCGCCCGCCCGCCGCAAGTACAGAGGCAGGACCACGACCACAACGCCCCCTGCGGCCATGGCCAGGGCAAGGACCGCAACCGTGAGCCGGAGCCACCGGTACCCCTCGTCCAGACCGCCCAGCAAATGGAAGGCGATCCACCCGAACATGACGGCCAAAGGGAAGAAGAACACCCAGGAGGCTCCGTTGGGTGACTTTTGCGGGCACGCGAATCCCTCATACCCGCCGAAGCCTCGTGCGGCCGCGCTTTCCCTCGCATGGTCGCGTTCCCGCATGGCTCCCCCCGATCTGCTTCGCCCGACATGCCCCTCCCCTCAGCGTCCCAGCTGCACCGCGACGAACCATCCGTGAAACCACGCAAACTGCGGCTGCCCGCCTTCCAATCGTCCCGGATCCGCGTCCCCGGGCGTGCCGGTGCTCGACAACCGACCCCTTACCAGTCGGCCCGCATGCCACCGGAGCCGAGCCCCTGGCCCACCTCCTGCTGCGACACCACTCCCCCGGCTCCCGCACCGCCCCCCACAGAAACGCCTGAGCGAGGACGTGGGACTACGTGGTTTCACGGATGCTTTCCGCGACCGCGACCTGCCAGGGTTCAGTGTGTCGTCGGCCTGCGTGAGTGCCGTGTGACGAGGGGGATGCTGTGGAGGGTGTCGACGTCAGCGACAGGACGCTGTGGCGGGTGTCCGGCGGGGGCCGTCTCTACCGGACGCCCGCGATGGCCCACGGCGTCGTGTACGTCCTCGGGGGCCTCTTTGACCTGGTGGCGATCGACGCGGACACCGGACAGCGACGCTGGACCCTCCGCAACGACGCCCCGATCGAGTCATCACCGGTGGCCGACGCCGGCATGGTGTACTTCGCCGACATGGTCGGCTTCCTGACAGCGGTGGACGCCGAAACCGGCGAGGTGCGGTGGAAGTGGAGATCGCGCAAGTCGCAGATGTCGATGCCGGCGGTGGCGGACCACATCGTGTACGTCGCGCACGACGGCAGGATGTGGGCACTTGAGGCGGCCACCGGCCGGCCGGTGTGGAAGGTCGAGGTGGCCGACCACGGCACACTGCTGAATCCACCACCGACGGCGGCGCATGGTGTCCTGTATGCGGCGGAGGGCGGGCGTCTGCTGGCACTGGACACCGCCACCGGAGACAGGCGATGGGACGTCCTTCCTCACTGGGGTGTTGAGCAGGCACCGACGGCGGCCGACGGAAGCCTGTACCTGGGCAGCCGCGGGGGCCTGGTCGCGATGGATGCGGCCACGGCCGAGGAACGCTGGCGGCTGGCCACCCAGGCGACGGTGTGGGCGAGGCCCGCGGTGTCCGAGGGCCTCGTGATCGCCGGCATCCGCGGCTGGAACCTGATCGCGGTGGACGCCGGAACAGGCCGGGAGAGGTGGCGGCTGAAGACCGGCGGTGAGATCCACTCGACGCCAACAGCGGCCGACGGCACGGTATATGCGGGCAGCCACGACGGGCACCTCTGGGCGGTGGAGGCCGCCACGGGCGAGACACGGTGGAAGGTCAAGGCCACGGGGCAGGTGCACTGCACACCCTTGGTGAGCGCTGGAAGGGTGTACTTCGACAGTCTCGACGAACACCTCTACGCCGTGCGGGCCCACCGTCCGGGCGACTCACCCACCGCCGACCACCGCGCCGTCTCTTCCCGTCCGACACAGACGAGCACCCGCCCAGCGTCCGCACCGACAGGCCGTACCCCGCTCGGCGGCACCGTCCACTGGCGGGTACGGGCCCCAGGTGCGGCGGTCCGCACACCGGCCGTTGCCGACGGCATGGTCTACCAGAGCACCAACCGCAGCCTGTTGGCTCTGGACGCCGACACGGGCCAGGAACGGTGGCGCCTTATGTCCGTTCAGTCGTTCAGATCGTCACGCGTGATCTTCGACTCGTCGCCCGTGGTCGCCGACGGGGCCCTGTACATCGGCGACGGCAAACACCTGCTGTCGGTGGACACCGCCACGGGCCATCTCCGATGGAAGCGCACGACCGACTACGTGGGAGGTACGCGAACGGCGGTCGCCGACGGCACGGTGTACACAACCGGCCTCAACGGACTCCTCTGGGCCGTGGACGCGGCCACCGGCCGCACGCTGTGGAAGCAGAGGCTGAAGCCGCGCCGCCCACGCTCGATCCTGCGGTTCACCTCGCCGACCGTGGCCGACGGCGTCGTCTTCGTCAGTGCCCCCGGCGACTCCTTGTGGGCTGTTGAGGCCTCGACGGGAAACAGTCTCTGGAAGAGGGAAACCTACTCGAACTACCGCGCATCACCCGTAGTGGCCAACGGCACCGTGTACATCGGCGGCGACCGCCAGTTGATCGCGTTGGACGCCGCGAGCGGCCGGGCAAGGTGGCGGCGGCGCTTCGGCAGGCTGACCGGCTCCACCCCCGCGATCGCCGACGGGACCGTCTACATGGGCAGCAACGACCGGTGTCTGTGGGCCGTGGACGCAGCCACAGGCGAGGAACGCTGGATGGTCGAAACCGGAGCCTCCGGCCAGTCCTCGCCGACGGTGGCGGGAGGGACCGTGTACATCGGCAGCGAGGACAGGTCGCTCTGGGCGGTGGACGCGCAGACGGGCGCCCTGCGCTGGCGTCTGGGCACCCGGGGGAAGGGGCACTCGACGCCCGTGGTGGCAAACAGGACCGTGTACGTCGGCAGCGAGGACAACTTCCTGTACGCGATCCACACCTGATGCCGTGTGTCCCTGCACGCGTGCACTGCGCAAAGCCGCCGGTCGCTGATCTGCTCGGCCTCCCGGGGGAAGCCGCCGACCATGAAGTCGTTTGCTCTGCGTCGGCGTGACCCGCGCTCGCGATGACCTCATGATCACCCACACCGGCAGCGATGAAGGACGAGGCCAGGGCCATTCTGCGAACGTTGTTGACGGCGGTGCTGGACGCAGTCCGTCTTCAGACTGGAGCGGACGTTGCCGCAGTGCCCACGGTCCAGCTCCGGGAGGTCGTCGAACAACTCGTTGCCGCGGGCCAGTGGAAGCCGGGCGACCCGGAGGTCCTGGTCGTCCTCGACGCGGGATACGACGGCCCGCGCATCGCCCACTTGCTGGGCGACCTGCCCGTCGAGATCCTTGGCCGGCTCCGCTCCGACGGGGTGATGCGTCACCCGACACCGCCGCGGGCCTACGACCCCAGGGGCAGCCGACCGCCCAGGCCCGGCGGCGAGTTCGTCTTCGGTGACCCCACCGCTTGGGGCGCCGCACAGGCCGTCGCGGTCAACAACAACACCCGCCTCTACGGAAAATCGTATGGCCATCCACCACGACGTGGGCACTAAACCCAGACGCAGCACCACTACCCAAGCCAGGTGAGTGGCAATTCGCGTCCGCCGAGGACGTCCACCCAGGTGACGACTGAGTGGGAAGGATCAATGCCCACCAGGAAGACCGCCTCATCTCCCCGCTCCAGCTCCATGACTGACGGAGTAGGCACTCCCTCGGGAGCAGTCAGCACATAGCCACGGCGTACACCGTGGAAGGGCAAGTCCGCGATCGAGTCTGCGATCGGATCTCCCGGAGACACCTCCCGCAGCAGAGTAACGACGTCCTTCACGAGATCGGGAAAGACATCCCCCAGACGCGGCAAGCTCTTCGCGTGACTCGTGTGCGACTCCATGTCGCGAAGCATGTCACCCCGGCCAGTCCAGCACATCCGCTCCGAGTCGACGCTCCTGGCTTCGGATTGTCAGGGTGAGGCGGGCTATCGAGGGTCAGGCCGGTGTCGGCTATGAAGCCGTCAAGGGTGTCGAGCCGGTACTGAAGCCGCTTGAGTCGGTTGCGCACGAGGGCCTCGAGCCGGTCCCGGGCGACGACGACGAGGTTGGCCAGGCTGCGTCTGACGTGTGCCCAGCCCAAGAGAGTCCAAGGATCACGTTGCCCGGATACGGCAAGGACCAGTGACCTCCGACTGCCGGTCGATCTCCTTGCCTGCTTGATCGCGGCTGGAGAAAACTGATGGCCTTTCGGTGGGCAACGGCGGGAGACGAGCGATGACCACGATGAGAAGTGGCACCGCATGGGAGGCGGACGGACAGCCGCCGCCTCAGCCGAGGGTCGGCCGGAACCTACTGGTCGGTGCGGCACTGATCGTTGTGTCCGTGGCCGCCGTACTGACCTGCCATTCCGTCTTCACCAGCTGGCTGCCCAGCGATCGCACCCAGTACCGGGAGTACAAGGGGGCCCAGGCGTGCCCCGCCCGCAGCGTGACACCGAGGGCGGAGGACTGCCTGCGGAAGATCACCTTCACCGTTGAAGACACCTCGCTTGGCGCCAAGAGGACAACGGCGACCTTGCTCGGCCCTGAGCCCTTCCCGAGGATGGTCGTGCCGTTCGGCGCCACGGAGCCGATGCTGAGCGGACTTCAGCGGGGGGACCGGGTCACTGGCACCGTGTGGCGCGGCGTCGTCGTTGCGGTTGCCGAGAGGGACGTCCGGCAGAATTCCAGCGACGCGCCTCGCGACGAGCCGCAGATGATAGTCGCCGTCGGCACGTTCGCGGGGCTGCTGGCAGGGTGGGCGCTGATGTTCGGTGCGATGCATCTGGCCAGACCGCGCGACCCCGGACTCTTCACCTGGCGCCCGTACGGCAAATGGCTGCTCATCGTCATGGGGGCAACCTGCGCCGTCGTGGGTCTGTCCGCCGTGTGGACGGGCATCCCGTGGTTGCTCGTGCCCACGGTCTGCGGGGTAGTCGTCGCAGGTACGGCGTGGTTCCTCCACCGAGACCTGCGACTCAGACGGGTCGGCCGGTAGATCGGCCATGACATGGCGAACAACGAACGTTCAGTACTTCGGCTCGGCAAGGTGTTGCTGGTTCGTCGAGAGTCAGGCCGGTGCCGGCTATGAAGCCGTCGAGGGTGTCGGGCCGGTACTGCAGGCGTTTGAGCCGGTTGCGCACGAGCGTCTCTAGCCGGTCGAGCGCGACCACGGCGGGGTTGGCCAGACTGTGCTTGACGTGTGCCCATACCCACTCGACGGGGTTGAGGTCGGGCGGATAGGCGGGCAGCAGGAACACCGTCAGCCATTCTCGTTCGGCGGTCAGCTCGCGCATGGCATGGGAGACATGGGTGTTCAGACGGTCCCAGACCAGCACGATGCCTTGACGAGCTGGTGGGCGCCGTCGATCAGCGGCGCGTCCTCGGGCCCCGCTGACGATGCGGGCCCAACGGGTCAGTCCCACCAGTTCAGCCGCGGCGCGGGAACCCCGACGAAGCGAAGCGCGCCTCATGCCGCGTCTGCCGAACGCTCTCCGCACGCTTGTGCAGATAATGGTCGCTCAGTGAGCCGTTGCTGCCCGAGCCGACACCGAAGCAGGTCGCGAGACGGTCGAAGGTGCCCGACCTTCAGGCCTTACCGAGCAGGTCAGCGCACTACAACACCTCGCCCAGGCTGCGTGCCGAGCTCCTGGCGGACGTCCGAGCAGCAGCGCAACCGGATGCTGGCTGCCCCCGATCCCGTACCGCGGTCGCCCACCGTCCGCAACGGATCTCACCGGACCCGGCGGTGCCGCCGGGGCCGGCCGAGCGATCTGAGCCCATACCGGGAATCAGGCGGCGACGAGCTCCTGCTCGCGGACCGGCGTTTCGACGTCGGGCTTCTTGTTCGGCAGCGAGAGTCGGAAGACCTTGTGCCACGCGGAGAACACCTGCTTGGGCAGCGGGCCGGTGACGTACTCCAGCTCGTACTTCTCGAACAGCGCGCGCACCTTCACCGCGACCTCGGCGTACCGGTTGCTCGGCAGGTCCGGGAACAGGTGGTGCTCGATCTGGTGCGACAGGTTGCCGGTCATGAAGTGCATGGCCTTGCTGCCGCTGATGTTCGCCGAGCCCATCATCTGGCGCAGGTACCACTGGCCGCGCGTCTCGCCCTTGATCGACCGGCGCTCGAAGACCTGTACGCCCTCGGGGAAGTGCCCGCACATGATCACGGAGTGCGACCAGATGTTGCGGACCAGGTTCGCGGTGAACGTGGCGGCGAGCGTGGGAAGGAACGACGGGCCCGAGAGCAGCGGGTGGATCACGTAGTCCTTGAGCACCTGCTTGCGGATCTTGCGGCCCACGGCCTTGGCCCGCGCGCGGAACTCCGGGTTCTTGCGGCGGCGCTTTTGGAGGTTCTTGCCGAGCTCCAGGTCGTAGGCGGCGATGCCGTACTCGAAGAAGCAGGCGTTGATGAAGTTCCACAGCGGCTGGCCGAGGTGGATCGGATGCCACCTCTGGTCCTCGTCGACGCGCATGATGCCGTAGCCGAGGTCGTTGTCCTTGCCGATCACGTTGGTGTAGGTGTGGTGCAGCTCGTTGTGCGAGTGCTTCCACTGCTCGGACGGCGAGACGTGGTCCCACTCCCAGGTGGTGGAGTGAATCTTCGGGTCCCGCATCCAGTCCCACTGGCCGTGCAGGACGTTGTGGCCGATCTCCATGTTGTCCATGATCTTCGCCACGGACAGCCCGGCGGTGCCGAGCAGCCACGCCGGCGGGAAGAGCGAGAACAGCAGCACGCCCCTGCTGACCAGCTCGAGCTTGCGCTGCGCCGAGATGACCTTACGGATGTAGGCGGCGTCTTTCTCGCCGCGGTCGGCGATCACCTCGTCGCGGATCGCGTCCAGCTCGCGGCCGAGCTCCTCGATCTGCTCCGCGGTCAGGTGGGCGGTGGGGTCGATGGCGGTCAAGGTGCTCCTACCGTTCGATGTCGCAGGGGCCCGCCGCGGCGGACACGCAGGTCTGGATGAGGACGCCCGGCTCGGCCTCGGTGATCTCGCCGGTGCGCAGGTCGCGGACGGCGCCCGCCTTGAGCGGCGAGACGCAGCCGAAGCAGATGCCCATGCGGCACCCGGAGGGCATGAGCACGCCGGCTTCCTCGCCGATGTCCAGCAACGGCGTCGCGCCGTCCGCATCGGCGGTCTTGCCGGTGGCGCTGAACGTGACCTCGCCGCCATCGCCGGCGACGACGATGCTGGGGCGGAAGCGTTCGGTGTGCAGGCGCTCTGGGACGCCGTGCTCGCTCCAGTGCTTTTCGGCGGCGTCGAGCAGGCCTGCGGGCCCGCAGGCCCAGGTCTCGCGCTCGGCCCAGTCGGGCACGAGGTCGTCGAGACGGGCGATGTCGAGCATGCCGTCGGTGTCGGTGTGCACCTCGGTGAGCCGCAGTTTCTTGTCCGCGACCAGGTCGTGCAGTTCGCTGCGGAAGATCACGTCCTGCGGCTGTGGCGCGCAGTGGACCATGACGACGTCGTCGAACTCGGTGTCGCGCAGCATGCCCATCACGGGCGTGATGCCGCTGCCGGCCGTCAGGTAGAGCACCTTGGCGGGCTTGGCCTGCGGCAGCACGAAGTCACCGGTCGGCTGGTCGAGCTGGATCAGCGTGCCCGGTTTCGCCCTGCGGACCAGGTGGTTGCTGACCTTGCCGTCCGGGATCGCCTTCACGGTGATCGTGACGCGCCCGTCCCGGCGGTTCGTCGGCGAGGTGAGGGAGTAGGCACGCCACAGGCGCACCCCGTCGACGTCGACCCCGATCCGCACGTACTGACCGGCTGTGTGGCCGCGCCAGCCCCGTCCCGGCCTGATCACGATGGTCGCGGCGTCACCCGTCTCGGGGTGCACGGCCTCGATGCGCCCACGCAGGTCGGCGCCCGCACGCAGCGGGCTGACCAGGTCGAGGTAGTCCGACGGCAGCAGCGGCGTCGTGACCATCTCCAGCAGTTTCCACGCCCTGCTGCGAAGGGCTGTACTCGTCATGACCCCAGCTTGCTGTGCCTCAAGGCGTAAAGTCCTGACCGCAGGACGTAAATCTGGCTGGCAGAATTGTTCGCAGGGAATAGAAACGTGAGCCATGCAATCCAGAGGGCCAGCGAACTGGCCCTGGACGAGACGACGGTCACCGCACTTCGGGCCGAGCTGAAGACCACCGCCGACGAGGTCGTCCAAGCGATCATCGACGAGGTCCCTCCCTACGCCAACGCCCTTTCGGGCCACATGGGCGCCACCATCCGCCGAGCCGTCCGCACCGCCCTGGGGCACTACCTGGACCTCGCGAGCGGGAACGCCACAGGCGGCGACGCCGGTGACGCAGCCTACGAGCTGGGCCGCGGCGAGGTGCGCGACGGCCGCTCGATGGACGCCCTGCTCAGCGCCTACCGCGTCGGCGCCCGCGTGGCCTGGCGCTGCCTGGCCGCGGGCGCCGTACCCGCAGGTCTGCCCGCCGCCGAGGTCGCCAAGTTCGCCGAGCTGACCTTCGCCTACATCGACGAACTCTCCGCCGCGAGCGCCGCCGGCCACGCCGACGAACTGGCCGCCCGGGGCAGGGACCAGGAACGCCACCTGGAGCACCTGGCCCGCGACCTCCTCGCCGGTGCGAGCCCGGACATGCTGCTGGCCTCTGTTCAACGAGCCGGGTGGCAGCCTCCGGTTTCGCTGACCGCGGTCCTGCTGCCCGCCGCCCAGGCCCGGCCTGCCTACCGCGCACTCGACCCGAGCACCCTCGTCCTCGACGATCTGCCGGACGCCACCGGTGTACTGCTCGTCCCCGACGCCGACCGATCACATCTCCTGCGGCAGCTGACCGACCGCACCGCCGTGGTCGGCCCCGCCCGGCCGTGGACTCGTGCGTCCGCCTCGTACGCACGAGCCGTACGCGCGCGCTTGCTCTCCTCCGATATTCGCGACACCGAGGACCACCTGCCCGAGCTGGTGCTGAGCGCCGACGCAGACGCGTACGCAGACCTGCGCGCCCGAGCCCTCGCGCCATTGCGGACCTTGCCCGTCGCGACCGCACGGCGGCTGGAGGAGACGCTGCGGGCGTGGCTACTGCACCAGGGCAGGCGGGACGAGGTGGCCGCGGCGCTGTTCGTCCACCCCCAGACAGTCCGATACCGGATGTCGCAGCTGCGGGAGCTGTTTCCGGACCTCGCATCGCCACAACGGGTCCTGGAACTGACGATGGCTGTCGGTCTGCGGGACAGCTGACGCGCACTTCGACCGTCCACGACCTGGTCCGCGAGCGGTCCAGGAACCGTGCCTCGCTCTCGGTGCCCGCAGCTGGCCCATGCGCCCCGGGAAGAGCCGTATGAACCAGCTGAGACCGGGGGTGAAGACCGGACAAGGCCTCGGGAAGCCCGTCGGGGGCGCCGGCTCTGAGAAGCGCGGTGGCGCATACGGCTCGACCGGGCCCGGCGGACCATGCGCACCGGCCCGCTCGTCGACGCGCTCACCGAGCATCTGGTTGGCGATCTGGGCCGCTGTGCCCTGGCACGAGCTGATCCACGGGCGCGCGGCGGCTGCAGCTGGGTGACCGGCCGGGCGGCCAGGCCGGGTCACCAGGCGCAGGGGGCCGGACCGTTCGCGCCGGGGACCACCGTGGGTCTGCGACAGCCCCGTGTCTCCCTTCCGACAGGTCAGCCGAGCCACCGACCGGGCCGGCCTGGCACACCGTGCGAGGGATGATGAGGAAGGAATGACGGAACGTGAGGTCAGGAGCTTCCATGGCGAACCGGGTTCACCGGCCCCGTGAGGACGCGGAGTTCGATTTCATCCTCGGGATGAGCAAAGTTCCGGTCCTCGCATACTTCACCGGGACATGGCCCAAGGCAATCGAGCCCTGCCGGGTGATGGACCTCGTCGTGGGTGGTATCGCCGACGAGTACGCGGGCCGCCTGACGGCCGTGCGCACGGACATCACGCGTTGTCCGGCCGCAACTGAGCGATACGGGATCACCGGAGCCCCGTCCTGCGTCCTGTTGAAGGAGGGAGAGGCGGTGGCGCACGGTACGGGGCCTATGACCATCGCCGAGGTACGGAAGTTCCTGGACGGCCAGCTCTGAGCGGCCGCTGCGGCACGTGGGGCGCGACGCCCGGAGCTGCGCCGGCCCCCCGCAGGCCTCACGAACGGTTCTCACAACCGATGTCGGGCTCCGCTCGTCCGGCCAGCGATTCATGCTCGACGAGCTCCGTGGGAGGCGCGCCCGGGGCGTGCCGCAGCCCGGTAGCGCACTCAACTCTGGGGCAATTGGGCCCAGGTGCAAAGCCTCTCGTCCCGACGGCACGGAAGGCCTTCGAGGGTGACAACCCGCGGGGGCCCCTTCCGCTTACGGCTGCTGGGAGAAACCGGCGCACAACGGCCCGCGTCCCCCGCGCCGTCGCGGGCGAGCACGTACTGACCCTGTAACGAGCGTCAACGCGCCCTCGCACAGCAGGTGTTCGGCCTGGCAGAGTGGGGTGGGTACGCCGAGCGGCGGCTGGGGAGGCACGGGAGACATGACGGCGACGATCTCCGTGAAGGTCGAGGGACCGGTCGGGCTGGACGAGCCGGAGCAGCTCCTGGAGGAGCTGGGACGGGAGACGGGGCTGACCTGGCGGCTGGAGACGGCCGGGCAGGACGGCGCCCTCGACGGCAGCCTCGCCGCCATCATGGTGGAGGCGGTGCTCGGCGGCACTGTCGGCGCCGCGGTGCAGGTCGCCGTGCAGCGGGCGATCGAGAACTGGCGGGGTCGCAGGCTCGATCCACCGCCCGTCACCATCATCGTCGTCCAGCCCCCGCAGGCCCCATCGCCGGCTCAGGACCCGCAGCCCGCGCCGCGCACGGACGGCCTCACCACTCCCGAGGGGAGCTGACCGGCATGGCATCCCGGGCGTTGGTGATCGGCGTCGGTACATACGGTGAGGAATCCGGTATACAGGGCTATCCGACGATCGAGGCGAGCGCCCGTGCCTACGGGGCCGCGCTGGCCCGGGACCCCCGGTGGGGCGCTGCCGAACGCTCCCCTGTGCTGGGGCCGGACGAAGTGCAGACGGCCGACGACGTGATGTGCGCACTCCAGGAGGCGGCCGCGGCCGGCGAGGGCCCCGAGGACACCCTGCTCGTGGTGTACGTCGGGCACGGCGCCTACTGGCAGGACGTGCCCGGCGGCCAGGTCCACTTCGCGGTCGGCTCCTCGCGCGTCAGCGAACCCTGGACATGGCTGTCCGCCTGGTACGTGTACCGGGCGATCAGGAAGAGCAAGGCCGGCCTCAAGGTGCTGATAGCGGACTGCTGTTACTCCAGCATGCTGCCCCACCTGGGACCCGAGTCCGCCCTGCCGGGCGCTCTCGGCACCCGCTTCAGCGGCACCTGCGTCCTCACGGCGGTCGGCGGCAGCGTACACAACGCGTGGGCCGGCGCCTGCCAGAACCTGCCTCACCCCCTCGACACCTGCACGCCGTTCAGCGGCCATCTGCTGAACGTGCTCGGGCAGGGCATGCCCGAACACCCCGAGGACCTAACCCTCGGCGCACTCCGCGCCGGTATCGACGAGGGGATGCAGGAGTGCGGCGTCCATCACGCGCCGCGGATGCTGCTGAACGACGCCTCGGAGGCGGCCCCGCTGTTCACCAACCACGCCAAGGGCCGCCGGCCCCGGACCCGCGCGCTGGGCACGGTGGACGAATGGGTGCGCGAGCTGCTCCTCAACGGCGAGCGCAACCTGCCCGATCTGATGCGCCGACCCGCCCTCGCGGGCCGCGTGGTCGTACGACTGAGGGACGGGGACGAGCAGAGCCGCGACCTGGCCCTCCGCGTCGACCGGAAGGCCGGCGAACTGCTGGCCGAACCCGCCGACTTCGTCAGCTACTGGGGTGAGGTCGAACCCGCGATGCTGGGCGGCGGATGACCGGCGCCGACAGCGCCGCGGGCGACCGCCGCACGGATCACCTCTTCCAGCCGGACCTGGCCGAGTCGCTCAACGAGGCGTACGCCTGGGTCGCCCGGGCCGAGGTCCGGCACTTCATGGGCATCCTGGACAGGATGCGCAAGGAGCATCGCGAGGCGATGGCCATGCGCGCCCTGTACGCCTTCGCGCTGCGCCGCCCGGTGGACGAACTGGTCAAGCTCGCCCACCGCTTCGACCCGCGGGACGGCGTCATGCTGATGGCGACGGCCGCCCTGTCACGGCCCGTCGGGGAGGCCGCCGAGCTGGCCGTGATGCAGCAGGAGGCGGAGTCCGGCAGCGAGCGCGCCCCGATCACCGCGAGCATCGTGCACGACGTGGCCTGCCAGCGCACCGCCTTCGACGTGGCGGTGTTCGTGCGGGTCGTCCAGGAGCGGGGGTCCGACCTCGCGGAGCGCACCGTGCAGGTGTTCGCGGGCCCCGGTTCCGGCCGTACCAACCTCGACAAGGCGCTGCTGTACACCGCGCTCCGCGACGAGGGCTGCGACCGCGAGGCCGACCGGCTGCTGGAACTGACCCTGCGGGCGATCGCCGACAGCAAGCCGGACGCCGGGCCGGGCGATGAGGGCGAGGAGATCGCCGACCTGTCGGGCGCGTTCCAGCACCTCAGCCCGGTCGGGCGGGTCCTGGAGCGCTGGATCGAGGAGAGACTGAAAGCCTCGGACGCGACCCAGGTGGAGATGACGCGGCGGCTGGTGGCGAAGCTGATCGCCCGGCGCGGGGCCGGTCACGACGCCCTCGCCGAGCACATCGGCCGCACCACGCGGCCCCGGCACGTGGTGAAGCTCTGCGCGCTGCTGGCGAGGGAGGAGGACTCGCCCGCCAAGTGCGCCCTGGTACGGCACTACGCGGCCGGGCACACGAACGTCCAGGAACTCGCCGCGCTCGTGTCGTACTGGCACAAGGAGCCGGCCCTGACCCGTACCACCCGGGAGCTGCTGGCCGACATCGTGGCGGGCTCCGCCACCCCGGGCTCCGCACCCCGCCCCCTCGACGAGCTGAAACACCTGGACGAATGGCTGCCGGAGAAGGACGCGGCTCCCGAGTGCTCCCGGCTGCTGCGCTATGTCGCCGCGGTGAGTGTCGAGGGGCGCTCCGGCACCGAGCTGGTGGCCCTGCTGGACAACGTCGAGCGCAGCCGGGACCGGACCCGGGCCGCGGACGAGGCGGGACGCCGGCTGGCCCTGGCCGTCATGGAGCCGCACGCGGACCGGGACTGGTTCGTGGAGTGCCTGAGCGCACTGCGCACCCGGCACTCGGTCGCCGTGGACGCGGCCTGCCGCGAACTCTCGGACCCCTCCGCCCGTTTGACGGTCGACGCCGCCCTGGTCGCCGATGTCGCGGCCCGTCTGCACCGCGCCGACCTTCGCGACGAGGCCTGGACCTTGCTCGAACGGTTCCTGGAGAACGAGCAGTTGGTGACTCCGGCCGCCGTCGTCGAGGTCGTGAGCGGGGTGCTGGCGCTGCCGCTGCCGGACGCCGAGCTGCTGCTGCGGGCCACGGTGGGCCGCTGGTCGGACGTGGGCCACCGCGACGACGCGGTGGCCGAACTGCGGGCGGCCGAGCAGCACGAGGCGGCGGAGTGGGTCATCAAGTCCCTACGCTGACGGGCACTTCCTGAGGTTCACGGCGGGGCACGGGCAGGGTGGGCGGCACACGGTCCATGTAGCGGCGGCAGGCCCGGACCAGCAGCGGGAAGACGACGGCCGCCGACAGGGCCACGATCAGCTGCGGCATCAGGGCCAGTTCGTCGCTCAGGACGTCCCGCAGCAGCGTGCACGACACGATCACCGCCCAGTGCGCGAGAAACAGCAGCACCGGTCGTACCGCCGGATCCCCGCGGGTGGCGAAGCGAGAGACGTGGTCCCGTGCGTCGTAGCGCCTGAACAGGCCCCCTATGAAGGGCAGATCGCGTCTGGCCAGCCAGGGCAGCCCGAGCAGCAGCGCCGAGCCGATTCCCACGCCGGCCATGCCCCGCCACACGTTGGGCCACCCCGCCTCGAGCATCACGACGGCGATCGCGACGAACGCGGTGGCGGAGAGCACCAGGTGCACCGTCCGGCGCGTCCGCCCGAACCCCGGCAGTTTCAACGCCACCAGGACGACACCCGGCGTGGCGTACACGACCAGCGTCGGCACGCTGTTGAGGGTGACGAGTTCCTCCCAGTTGCCCCGCACCACGACGAGCATCGCCAGCCCTATCGCGAAGTTGACCAGCAGGATCATCCAGTACGCGTCGATCTCGCCGCCTCGGAACCGGAACGACGCCCGGCGCGCCGTCTGGAGCCCGCGGTGGGTGAGGTGGGCGCGGCTGAGGGCGGCGACCTCGCGGGTCAGGGCGTGGGTGAAGACGATGCCGGATCCCATCGGGGACAGCACCGCGTTCACTCTGATCAGCCAGGCCAGCCAGGTCATCGACGCCGCTGCGGCGAACTGGGAGTACGGCGATTCGAGCATGTTCCCGGTGAGCCCCTGGCAGTGTCTGCCGAACACGTACTGCAGCGCCGTGTACAGCGCGAACGCGCCGACGAGGGTGCCGTACACCGCCCAGCGCAGCCGCGCCGCCTCGCCCATGCCCCGCCGTTTGACGTTGCCGGCGAAGTCGAGCGGCGCCTGAAAGCCGATGTACGCGTAGATGACGGCGCCGCCCAGCACCACGTACAGCGGCGACAGGTGCCCGGCCTGGCTCTGCAGGTGCTCGGCGGATCCCGAGCGCCCGCTGAGGTACCAGACCTGATCCGGCTCGCAGCTCTTGGCGGCGTCGAACGCGGCGAACCCCAGACAGACGATGATCAGCACCGGGACCAGGACCTTCACCATGGTGATGAAGAGGTTCAGCCTGATCAGCCGGCGTGGCGGCAGCAGGTTGAGCCCGACGATCAGCGCCATGAACACCACGGCCCACAGGACGCCGGTCATGGAGAAGTCGTAGGCGTGTTCCATGCTCTGCGGGGTGGGCGCGGCGACGTTCTTCAGCACCTCGCCGTTCCGCAGCAACGACGGGAACCAGTACGCCAGTCCGTGGACCATGGCGACCGCCTCGCTCGCCGGGTTCACCGCGTACACGATCCACAGCCCGGCGGCCACGACCGTGGCCACCAGCGGGCCCGCCGCCTGCAGCGGGAGGAAGATCAGGCCGCCCGTCTTGGGGACGGCGATGCCCAGTTCGACCATCACGGCGGCTATCAGCAGCATCAGCGCTCCGCCGGCTGCCCAGGCCCACACGGCGTTGTCACCGGCCGCCCAGTGGGCTTTACCGGCCGCCAGCAGCCACCCGGAACCCACGACACCGCCGGCGGCGAGCCCCACCAGATCCAGCGTGGACAGCCGACGGCGTTCGTCGGCGTCCTCCAACGAGCCCGACCGTGCCGAGCCCCGGTCCCCCATCCACCCCAACTCGTCCCCCTCCCCCGGAGTTACCGCAGACCAGGTTATCTTCGGGAGCGACGCGGGAGGCTGTGGACGGCAGGTGAGGAACCGGTACCGAATCGATGCCAGGACGACGCCTTCGCGGATAGCCCGACTGCCCTTGGCCGGCGGGCCCGCCTGAAGGGGCGGCCCCGCCGGCGGTGTTGGTCAGGGCTCCATGCGGACCAGCCTGTCGTAGGCGTCCACGAGCCGGCTCGCGAGCTGGCCGACGCCGAGGACGTCGAGGCCCTTCTGCCCGCGCACCGCTGCCCTGGCGGCCGTGCGCGCGGCGGCGAAGTCGGCCCACGAGTCCGCCGTGTAGTCGGTCGGGGCCGGGGAGCCCACCGCGTCCAGGGCAGTCGCGAGCGGTGTCGTGTCGACCGGCCCGTCCACGTCGCCGGACAGAGCGGTGAAGGCGTCGAGCACGATCTTCCCGGACTTGAGGGTGAACGTCGCCCTATGTCTGCCGTCGGGCAGGCCGCGGAGTGAGTACGTCGCCTGACGCCTGTCGGTGGCAGTGGTCTTCGCGTTCCGGGCGACGGGCCGGCCGTCCACGACGACGTCGAGTACGGCACTCCCGTCATTGCCGCCGATGACGTCGATGCCCGTGCCGCGGAACGGGACGGTGACGGTCGCTCCCGCGGTGGCACTGGTCGACGTCGAGCGGTACCAGTTCATCGCGTCGCCGAGGGAGGCGTTCCGGCTCCAGGTGCCCTCGTAGGCGACCGAGCTGTCCATGTTGTCGGTCAGCGTGGCGGCGTACGGGGTGTACCCGGCGACCTTCTCGACCTTCAGGTTGTCGAAGGCGGTCGTGTGGAAGTCGGTGCCGAGCTTGACGCGGCCCTCGGTCACCGGCGTCGGGTCCTGGTAAGTGGCGACGGCCTGGCCGTCGACGTACGCGGTGACGGTCGCGCCCTTGGCCTCGACGGCGAGGCGGTAGCCGTCGGCCGCGGCGACCGTCCCGGTCCTCAGCGCCGTGCCGTACCGGGAGAAGGTCCAGCTCCCGCTCGGGCCGATCCCCACGCTGTATGCGGCATCGGTCGCGGCCATGCCCTTCTGCTGGCGTACGCCCAGGGTGGCGAGGCCGCCGGCCGGGTCCGGGAAGGAGACGTCGACCGAGGCCCGGTAGTTCTCCCAACGGAAGTCGCCGACCGTGGTGTTGGGGGTGTTCCGGTTCCAGGCGCCGGTGTCCTTCATGGACTGGTCCAGGTACTGGTACAGCACGTTGTCGCCGCCCGGACCCTTGCCGACCTCCCAGGCGCCGGTCTGGTCGACCAGGTAACGCGGCTGGTTGCCACGGGAGGTGAGGTACGGCTGCGAGACCGTGCGGGCGCCGTTGTCCGTGCCGACCCGGACCCGGCCCTCCTCCCTGTACCCGAAGTCGTCGGCGTACAGGACGGTGTCGTGGGTGTCGTGCCTCTTGCCGGTCGCGTCGGTGTCGAGGACCGTGCGGGCGCCGGTCTCGGGGAGGCGCTGCCTCGTCGCCTTGTCGGAGCTGCGGTCCAGGGTCGTGAACGTGACGATCGCGCGCGGCTTGACCGTGTAGGTGTAGTAGCCGTCGCTGTCGGGCCGGATCTGGGCAGCGAGATGCTTGAAGTTGGCGTCGTAGGCCTGGCCGGGGTCCGCCGCGCGGGTCTCCCAGACCTCCATGGTGGGATCGTCGCCCAGTGCCATGTTCTCGGCCTTGATGCGGTAACTCTTGGTCCGGTCACTGTCGTTGACGGCGATCGTCGAGAAGTCCCTCTTCGCCGGGTCGGCGAGCGTCATGTAACTGGGGGCGCCGTTCGAGCCGTCGACGTTCTCGGTGCCGCTGACGCCGCTGTAGCTCGCCTCGGGCACGGTGCGCCAGATGCCGGCCGTGTTGGTGTCGTTCTCCCAGCCGGTCTTCGCGAACTGAGTGAAGTGCTGCATCACATACACGGCGGCGTCGTAGTGGATGCTCCCCGACCACGGGTCACGGGCGCTGACCAGCTCCTTGTGGCTGTACTGCGCGCCCTCGTAGAAGGCCCCGATCGCCGGCTGGAAGATGTAGTGCGTCCGCTTGGAGTTGGCGTAGCTCTTCACGGAACGGTTGGCGATGTCCAGGGCGCTCTGCACACCGCCGATGCCCGTGCTCGCGCCGCCCGGCCCCTCGGTGTTGGAGACCCGGTAGTCCGTCCAGCCGAAGGAGCCGACGCCCTCGCTGTACCAGACCTCCTTGTCCTGACCGTAGGTGTTGTCGCCGGTCGCCAGCTTCGTGTACGGCCGGTACGTGGCACTGTCGGACGTACCGTCGAGCCGGTCGTCGGTGGTGTAGTGGTAGCCCACCGCGTCGACCATGCCGAAGAGCTCGGTGTCCGTGAGCATCGCCGGGCCGATGTTCTTCGTGGTGTTCTCGTCCGATGCCACGATCTTGATGTCGTGGTAGGCCTTCGCGGCCGACTTCTGCTGACGGGCCGTCAGTCCGTAGCGCGCGTCGCTGAATTCGGTGTCGTTCGCCAGCGTGTTCTTGTACCACTTGATGAAGGAGATGTCCGGTTTCGTGGTCTCGTTGGTGTCCGGATTCACGTAGTCGACCATGTACCCGTACTTCTGGTACGCGTCGAGGATCGTCTCCTTGTACCAGCGGTACATCTCGTCGGTGCCGGTGCCCTTGTTCCACTCGGTCTGCACCCACTGGGGCATGACCCAGCGCAGGATCGACACCTTGAGCTTCGGGTTGACCGTCTTGGCGTCGGCGGCGAGCTGGAAGCCGGGAGAGCGCGACGCGTCGGCGAGTTCGTCGCGGGTGCGCATCGTCGCGGGATCGGCGCCGGTGGAGGTGTTGGTGTCCGAACCCATCTCGATCTTGACGTGGTTGATCAGGGGGCTCTTCCCGCCGAACAGGACCCTGATGAGCTGCCAGTACCGTTCGGGGTGCTCCGCCTTGTAGTCCATCAGCAGGTTGCTCGTGCTGTTGCAGCTGAGCAGGCCGAGGCCCTTGTAGGTCAGGCCGTTCACGTTGTCCGCGCGTACGTCGTTCCCGTCGACCACGATCTGCACGGGATCGTCCGCGGAGTGGGCGGCGGGCGCCGCGGTCACTCCTGCCGCCAGTGCCATGGTGGTCGCCGCGGCGAGCGACGCCCAGCCGAATCTTCGCTGCATACCCATTCGGGGGACCGTAGGGGGCAAGCGCTTTCTACGTCAATCCCCTTGCGTCACTCGAGATTTGACCGTCGTTGACGGGCGTGACCTGCCCGGGAAAGGCGTGGACCCCGAGGGTGTGCTTGAGCGGTCCTGGCTCAGGATCTGGCTCGGCGTGTCGCGGCCGCGTCGCGGTGGACGGTGACGGGGGTCGGCGCTCCTTTGACCGGTCACGTGATGGCGGCCGGGCCGGGCTGGACCCGGCGAGGGCGGTGGCCTTCATGACCCACGTGCCCGACCGGGTCGGGAACGCCAACGGGCAGCGTTACGAACAGCTCGTCACTCAGGCGAAAGAGCTGATCGCGCGGGTCGTCCGCGCGCAGTTCGTCCTGGGCGACAGGGCGCTGGAGATCGAATCGATGCATCCGGTGCACAAGAACGACGCCCTCGGCCTGGAGGCCGCGGGTCAGGAGCTCGGTCCGCCCGGCGAACTGCCCGTCAGGGGCGTTCCACGGTGGTTGTGGCCGGATTTCGTCACCGGAGGGTCACAGGTCGGAGCGCGGGAGAACTGCCGCCTCCACGGTTCTGTCTGGTTCGACGAGGGCGGCGAGGAGCCGTGCTCCGGACAAATGAAACTCGGGGGACAGCATGCGGTACGTCAACGGAATGCGCGGTTCGGCGATGGCGGTCGTCGTGGCTTCGGCGGCGCTGGCAGTGGCGGGATGTCAGCCCGGTGCGGGCGGTGCGGGTACCGGAGCCGGCGGCGTCACCCCGTCCGGGGCCGTCAGCTCAACGGCCTCCTCCTCCGCGCCCGGCACCCCGAAGCCCGGCAGCTCCGCCTCCGGTTCCACCACGCCCTCCGCGCCCGGCTCGTCCTCGCCAGCCGCCTCCGCACCCCCGTCGTCCGCACCCGCTTCGGGCGGTTCGGCGGCGACCTGTTCTGCGGGCAGTTTGAAGGCGACCGCCCGTCAGGCCGCCGTGCGGCCGGCCGGTACGGGGACCGGCGCAGCCGTCGTCGAGTTCACCAATGTGTCCGGACGCACGTGCGTCCTCGACGGGCACCCCACGGTGGCCGGCGCCGGGAACGGCTCTCCCGAGATGAACGTGCCGCTCACCGTCAAGCCGACCGGAGCCGCGGCGCCGGTGAAGGTGGCCCCCGGCGGCAAGGCGTGGGTGAAGCTGACGTTCGTACAGGTACAGGGAGAGGCCGACGGGTACTGCGTGTCCGGTTCGGCGCCCGTGCTGTATCCCACGATGGTCGTCCGGCTGCCGGGGTCCGGGGCGCACCAGGTGGCCCTGGACGACGGGCAGTTCGCCGAGTGCGACGACACCGTGACCGTCACCGCCGTATCCGCGGTCATGCCCTCTTAACCCGATTCCAGCGGCAGCAGCAACGCGCGCCGCACGAGGAATGGCGACGGCACCCGGTCTTCCCCCGGGTACTGATCGTCCTGGACGGCTCCAGCACGGCCGGGGTCGACGCCCGCATCAGGGCCCTGCATACGGCCGCCCGGATCTGGCGCCGTCCGGCTTCCGGCACATCGTCCTCGTCCTCGCCGTACTCCTGTCGACCTGCTCCAGGATGGGCCCGCCGCTACCTATGTGGCGGGCCCGTCGGCAAACTCGACCAGAGCCTCGCCAGCGTCCAGCACTGGTCCAGCCTGAGGCGGCCGGAACCGGAATCCAACACCGTCTCCGAAACGCGCAGTCGATTTGGGTCGAGCTTGCAGGGGCCGCTGCCGGGGTCCCTGGGGGCCAGGTCCTGCCAACGCCCGAAACCAGCGCCCGCCGACAGCGGTTCGCACGAGATCCGGGTCACCCGGAACCGGCAGGCCACCTCCCTGCCACTGGCCCCGGCTTCGATCAGATCAGCGGCTGCCAGCCGGACCTGCTCACGCCGAGCCCGTTTCTGGGCCGTCAGCCCACCGCCAACGGGGTACTTCACTCCCCCGGCATAGCGCCGCCCACGACAGCCGTCACTGTCCCGACGTAACCGGCGCCGCTAAAGATTTCTGCGGGTGTGTCGAACGAGGCGGTGACATGGGTGCCATGCCATTGCGGATCTTTCGGCCGTAGTCGAGGTACTCCTCCTGCCGGGCTACCGTCAGGATCCCCGCATCGGCGCCCTGCTCGATGAGCTTCTGCAGCGACTTCTTGCCCGCGCCCGGGATGCGGTCACGCAGCACGATCTCCGCCGCGATCAGGGAGTGCATGACTACCACGGTGGAGAACTCACAGCAGTCGTACAACTGGCGCAGCAGTTCGCGGACCGTGTGCAGGGCGGCTGTGCCGGCGGCCGCGGGTGCGCCGGGGGGCACGACCAGGTCGTCAACAAGGTCGCGCATGTCGACGAAGAGGTGCGTTCGTCCGGGACCGGGAACGGCAGCTGTTGCGTGGTCATCTGCGCACCCTTACCGCTGCGTTGCCTGGGCTGCAGCGGCTTTGCCACCGGTGACGGGTCTCAGCTCAGCCCCGGCAAGCTGCGCAGTTCCCCGATCCGCAGGATCCGAGCAAAGAGCAGGAACACGAGGACCAAGGCAATGCCCCCCGCAGTCAGCGAAAGCGCCGGCGTCAAAGAGGCTGACACCAGGCCCTGGCTGCAGGAGCGGGCAATGAACCAGCCGGCACCCGCGGCCGCTGTTGCGGCCGCGGTCAGCTTTGCGTACGTGCGACAGATCCGCCGACCGTCCAGCAGCCCCTCCGTGCGACGCCGTAGACGCAAGGCGGTCAGCAGGAGGCCGATCGCGTAGGACAGGGCGTAGGCGGCGGCCATCCCCGTGACCGCCCAGCGCGGAGGAAACAGGAGGTGGCAGCCGATAGCGAGAGCGATGTTGATGCTGCTGACCCACAGGGCCATCCGGAACGGCGTGCGGGTGTCCTCGAAGGCGTAGAAGCCGCGCAGCAAGAGGTACTGGGCGGAGAACGGGATCAGTCCCAGGCCGAAGGCTTGCAGCATGTGGCCCAGGGGGACGGTGCCGGTGGCGTCGGCGGCGCCGTGGGCGAACAGCAGCCGAGCGATCTCAGGACCGAAGGCGAGGAAGAAGAAAGCAGCCGGGACGATGATGACTCCGCTGATCCGCAGCGCGCGGGACAGATCGGCGCGCAGGTCGTCGAGACGGTGCTCGCTCACTGCCCGGCTCATGCGAGGGAGCAGGGCGGTCACGAGAGAAACGGTGACGATCGACTGGGGCAGCATCCAGATCTGCTGGGCGTAGCTGTAGGCGGTGTAGCCGACGCCGGCCTGCGGCAGAGCGGTGTCGGCAGCGGAGGCCAACCTCGTGACCACCGTGCTGGCCACGAGGTTGGTCAGCACGAACAGCAGAGTCCAGCGGGCGGCGTTCACGCTCTTGCGCAATCCAGTTCCTCGCCAGTCGAAGCGGGGCCGGAACCGGAAACCGGCCGCGCGGGCGTAGGGGATCAGGGCGAGTGCCTGCAGGGCCAGAGCGAGTGTGGTCCCGATCCCGAGCAGTCTGACCTGGGAGTCAGTTACGTCCGATACCTGCTCCGGAGCGGCCATCAGGCCGAGGTAGAGGACGAACATGGAGATCAGGACGAGGTTGTTGATGACCGGGGTCCACATCATCGCGCCGAACCGGTTCCGGGCATTGAGGACTTGGCCGAAGATGCTGAACACGCCGTAGAAGAAGATCTGCGGGAGCAGGAAGCGGGCGAAGACCACGGTCAGTTCGAACGCGTCGTGCGTGGCGGGTGTGTCGCGCTGATAGACGCTGATGATCTCAGGAGCAGCCCACGTGGCCAGCGCGGTCCCCGCGCCGAGGACGCACAACACCAGGGTGACCAGGCGCTGCTCAAAGGCGGCGCCCCCGTCGGGATCTTCCACGCGGGCCCGAACCAGTTGGGGAACCAGGACTGAGTTGAGCGCGCCGCCGATGAGCAGGAAGTACAGGCTGGTCGGCACCGTGTTGGCCTGGTTGTAGGTGGTGGCCAGCAGACCCGTGCCCAGCGCGGCGGCCTGCAGCACCTGCCGTATCAGTCCGGTGGCACGCGAGACCAGTGTTCCCGCCGCCATCAGCGCAGACGAACGCAGCAGTCCGCCACCGCCTTTCGGCTTCCTCGGGGCCGCATGCCTCCGTCTTGTGGACTGTTCTAACCGCTCTGGCGACGTCTCCTCGATCATGTGCACAATCTACGATCCACGCCTCGCCCGCCCGAAGAAGCCCCGAGATCAAAGCCCCAGGACCAATCACACAGGCGCCGCTGCGGCAGATCCGCAGGCCCTGGTCCGATGGCGGTGCAGCAGCCACATCGCCATCAAGACAGGGCAGGAACACCCGCACATCGTCCAGTGTGAGCCCGGCGGCCAGCAGGTGGCGGATGTTGCGGACTCGCATCACGGTCCGCTCGTCGTAGTGGCGGTAGCCGTTGGAGGCCCGGTCGGAAGAGATGAGTCCGGCCTGCTCATAGTGCCGCAGCGCACGAGCCGTGGTTCCGGTTGCCGTGGCCAGCTCACCGATCGGCCCGACGCCTCCAGGAACGGCAGCGCGGCCTGAGCCAGCAGAATGGGGGCGACGAGGTTGGTGGCAAGCTGAGTCTCGATCATCTCCGGCGTCAGCGTGCCGAGGGCGCCACCGCGCACGATGCCGACGTTGTTGACCAGCACGTCCAGCCGACCGTGCCTCTCCAGCACGGCCTGAACAATCCGCGAGGGCTCGCCCTCGGCGGTGATGTCGGCGGTCAGGCCCGTGATCCGGTCGTTCTCGGCAGCGGTCTCCATGAGCCGCTCGGCTCGCCGCCCGATCGCGATCACGTGGGCGCCCTCGGCGGCGAAGGCGCGGGCGGTCGCCCGGCCGATCCCGGTGCCGGCTCCCGTGACGGCGACGATCCTGCTGGTCTGCGGTGCGGTGCTGTTCACGCCGGTCATCGTTCAACCCTGCCGCCAGCGGCAAGGTCAAGCAGCGCCTGGCGAGCGGTAGCCGCCGCCGGTGGTCGCCGCGAACGTAGCGATGCCAAGTTCTTCCAGCCCGGCGGCGAGACTCGACTCACGGTGGGAGAAGGCAGGCCGAATGAGCGTTCGTGCCAAGCCGCGCGCCTCACTTGTGACAACCAGGCTGCTTCGACCGGTCTCATTCACCAGCTCAACCGGCTCTGCCGGTGACAAGCACCGAGCTTCGGCTCATTGCTGTGACTGAGCCGTTGAGTTGGCCAGTTGAGTCCGGAAGGTGCGCCGACCCTCCTGCCTGGCCTCTCGGTCTGTTAAATTCGTTGGTCGGTCCCCAGGAGGATCTCTAAGGTTGAGCCCATGGCTCATGCCAAGACTTCATACGTCTGCCTCTCTTGCCGAGCCTCCTACAAGCAGCCCTACGACAGAACGCGACAGAGGACCTGTCCCCGTTGTGCGCAACCGCTGATCCACGCAGGTTCGGCGTTCGCCGCGCCCCGACGGCGGGATGCCGCGGCGTGGCGGACACTCACAGTGCTGCTGAACGCCGGCGTCGGGTTCCACAAGAGCTGCTGCGGCGGGTCTGGATATCGCCCCCGGACCCTGCGTGAGGTACGCGAACGGATGACGTACGCGCAGCGCAGTGGCGAGCCGATCGCGCACGCGCTGGTCCGGCGGGACGTGGGGTGAGGCACGGGCTGGGGGCAGAACGTCGGACTGGCCAACTGAAGCGTTCAGTCGCAACGTGATGTGCGCTTCAGCTGGCCAGTCAGGCTCTTGAGGCAATCCGCTTGAACGGGTGTCGGGTAGGCATGCCGACTATGGCGGTGATTCCCGATCCCGCCCTGGCTATCTGAGCGGGGACGGATGAGGCGGACCCGACCGTCAGCGAGCCAGCTCATTCTTCAAAGGGCCATATCCGCGCAGACGCCGCCCGCTGCGTTGTGAAGGCACAACAAATGCTGGCCGCCTGACCGCTCAACGGTTCCACACGGGCATTCGTGCCCTATTTGTCGAGGAATTGATATTCCTGGCCCGCGGCCTGGATCATCACCGTGCCGTCGCGGACCTGCCACTCGCTCATGCCGTCGACTTCGTGGCTGACAAAGAACAGGCCGGTGATCAGGTCATTGTCGTCGTCGGAGGCAGGAATTCGGGCCACGCGCCTCAGTCGTTCAAGGAGCCAGTCGACGGACTGAGCGCGCAGCTCTGCCCCGAAGAAGACCCAGTTGGTGAAGTTGTACTGCCTCGGTGGAAAGGCCCAGCCACCGCTGTACGTTCGGTCTGCATCGTCGGCTTCGACGATCTCTCTGACCTGGGCGAGCTGCTGGTCATCGCACTCCAGCCAGCCTCTGATCCGGACGAAGATACCCACGATGATCTCTCTCCCCTACGTTCCAGTCGGTATTCGCTCACCCCGCACGTGCCAGCTGGAGCCCCTGGTAGATGAGTTTTCGGCCAAGAGAACCATCTCCACCAGAGGCTTCGCAATGCGGCTCAGCGAGCAGGAGTCACCGCAGAGCCAATTTCCGCAGAGGACTCGGGCCGGACACCTACCGCCGACACGCTTCCGCCTGACGGCCGATGGCCGACGGCCGATGGCCGATGGCCGATGGCGGCAGGTTGCCGCGTCACCATCCCGTCAGCAGCAGGTGGTTGAGGAGCAGGGCGAGCGCCGCCTGTGCGGTGAGCCAGGCGCGGGGCCGGCGCAGGAACGCGCATGCCGGGAGCAGCCACATCGCGAACGGCAGCCAGATGCGCTCAGTTTCCGCTTTGCTCATGCCGGAGAGGTCGGCAGCGAGGAGAGCAAGCAGGGCGGCGGAGGCGAGGAGGGCAAGGCGGGGTTCGCCGTCGGCGCGGCGCAGGCACGTGCGAAGACCCTGGCGGATGGGAGCCGCACCAGCTCGTCTCAGCCCGGCCACGGTCGCCGGTCCCACAACGAGTGCAGTGCATGCGAGGTTCGCCCACACCCAGTAGCCGTAGGGGCGGATGCCGCCGGCCCCTTGGTAGTAGCGAGTGGTCAGCAGGTGATACGCCTCCCACCAGTTGAAGCCCACGAACGTGAACACGGCCGGGACGACGACGAGTCCGGCGAGGACGTACGGGAGGGGGCGCAGCCGTCGGGAGCCGAGCAGCAGGACGCCACCGGCGATGACCGCCAACAGTGTCAGCCCGTACGAGAGATACACGGTGAGGCCGAAGAGCAGCCCGGAGGCAAGACCTGCCGACCGTGGACGGTGTCCCGTGACCGCGAGGGCCAGGAACGCGATCGCCCAGGCGGCGACCGCCGCGAAGTACCCGTCCGCGGAGGTTCCCATCCACACGGCCGCCGGGGCCAGGACCAGGAAGGGCGCGGCGCGGCGGGCGAGCGTCTCCCCGGACAGCGCTCGTAGGGTGACGAGGACCGCCACCGCCGCTGTCGCCCCGACGGTGATGCACCACACCCCCGCCCAGGCGCCGCCGCCCAGCCCCATCCGGTCGAGGAGGACGAAGGTGAGCGTTGCCGCGGGAGGATGTCCGGCGACGTGCGCGGGCCAGGCGTCGGGTGAGTCGATCAGGATGTGATGGGTGAAGTCCCGCAGCGTGGCGGGGATGTCGTGGAAGCGGTTTACGGGGTCGATGACCTGGAGGTATTCGTACTTGGTCGTCAGGCGCCGGGCGATTCCGCGCTGCCATCCGTCGACCAGGGCGAGCGAGAACGTCCATGCCATGGCGGTGCCCCAGGCCGTGCACAGCAACGCACGCCAGGGGAGCCGAGCGGCGAGGAGCGGCCCGTACGCGACGACTGCGAGGGCCACCAAGATGGTGGCGGGGGTGCCGGGCCCGACGTGCGGCTCCCAATGGCCGTACAGCGGGGGCCAGCTCACGTGAAGGTTTCCGTAACGGTGTTCCAGGACCGTGCCGATCACAGCCGCGGTCGTGACGAGCAGCGCTGCGGCCAGGGTGGCGGACAGGTCGCGGAGAAGATCACGGTTCACACCGGCACGTTAGATCGGGGAAGGCCGTATGAGCCTCCGGTGAGCCTGGACGTAAGCGTTTCGTCATACCGTTCGGTCCCTGCGCGCAGGCCCGCAGGCATCACGTTCCGCCCATGACACCCGTACGACACCCCGAAGGCCCCGCGTCGGTCCCCGTCGGCCTCCGTCGGCCTCCGTCGGCGGAAGCCGAGTCGTTATGGACCGGGCCGGGCGGAATCGGCGCCTCCGTGGTGCAGTCGAGCAGTGGCCTGGTGGGAGAGAATCCGGAACGGTATCGGCGGACTGCGCCGACGCTTCGGCGGGCGGTCCGTCACGGATGAGGACGAGGGCATCGGGGCGGAGAGGCAGCGGCCCTCTCGGCTGACCGATGCCGCGGTCGCACTGTTGCTGGCCGTGGCCGATGCCGCGGCCCTGGCGGGAGTCGCTCTGTTGATGTTCATCGTCGGGATGTCGCACTCGGGGCCGCCGGGGCGTACGCCCGCCAAGAGCGAGGACGTGTCGCTTCTTCAGCTGGCCGTGGTCTGGTTCATCCCGTGTGCGCTCGCCGTGTCGTGCTACGTCCACGCGCGGCTCCGCATGCCGACCACCACCGTCGTTCAAGGCCTGTTCTGCGTCATCGGCACCACACTTGCCATCGGCGAGACGAACATGCTGCTGTCTTTCACCTGAGCTGCGCGACCTTCCGAATCAGGGCCCTCAGCGGCTCCCAAAATAGGGTCGTGCACGGCACCGGTGGGGCCCCGGACACCCTTTGGGGGCGGTACGCGGCCCCCGGACCGACCGCTCCCCGGCATGCTGTCACCCGCCCGCCCACAGCTTCAGCGAAATGGCTCTGACCTGGTGCTTTCTTGAATCCCGCCTAGGCTGGGCAGGTCCGCCGGAAGCCGTGGGAGGGGTCATCTTGAGTGGAGAAGGCGTGGAGTACGACGTTGCCGCGATCGAGGTGCTGGAGGGGCGGGAAGCCGTTCGGAAGCGGCCCGGGATGTGGATCGGCTCGGTCGGTGAACGCGGGGTGCTGCAGATGGTGTGGGAGGCCGTCGGCCGGGCGGTGAACCAGTCGCTGTCCGGCCGCGGTGGCAGCGTCGACGTCACGCTGACGTGTGACGGCGGTGTGCGGGTCGCCGACAACGGCCCGGGGGACGTGTTCGAAGCCACCGGGAACACCGGCGGCCCGGGCCTCGAAATGCTGCTGACCAGCCTCCACGCCGGCCCCGATCCCGGTGGCCGGCATACCGCGGCCGTGGGTCACCCCCGCGTAGGGCTCTGCATCGTCAACGCCCTGTCGAGCCGACTGAGGGCCGAGGTGCGGCGCGAGGGGATCCTCCGGGCCCGGGAATACGCGCGCGGTGTCGCGGTCGCGCCGCCCGCGACCGTGGGGCCGGCGGCCGGAAGCGGGACGACCATCACCTTCTGGCCCGACACCGAGATCTTCGAGACGACGAGCTGCTCGTTCGCCGTGCTGGCCGAACGCTTCCGGCAAGTGGCCTTCCTCAACGCGGGCCTCAGCATCACCCTCACCGACGAACGCCCGGCGGGCGAGGCTCGGGCGGTCATGTTCCGGTACCCGGGCGGAGTGCGGGACTTCGTCGCCGCTCTCGACGCGGAGGCGGGGGCGCTCATCCACCAGGACGTCATCGGATTCGAGCGGGAGGATCCGCGGATGGCGGGGGCGATGGAGGTGGCCTTCCTGTGGAACGGGTCCCGCGAGGAGCGGATCCACAGCTTCGCCAACAGCCTGGCCACCCGCCAGGGCGGCACGCACGTCGACGGCTTCCGTGACGGAGTGACGGCCGCGGTCACAGCGTACGCGCGGAGGCGGGGGTTTCTGACGACGGCCGAGCCCGATACCGCCGTGACCCGGATCGGCGAGGGACTCACGGCCGTCGTGTCGGTGAAGCTCGACCGTCCCGAATTCCTCGGCGCCACAGTGGGGTTGCTGGGCAACACCGCTGTGCGGGCCTGTGTCGGGGAGGCCGTCCGGGAGTACCTCGGCATCTGGTTCGAGGAGCGGCCCGAGCGGGCAGCGGAGATCGTCGCCCGGTTCGTCCGCGGCCTCCACGAGGACTGAACGGCAGCGGACAGCCCCGGCCTTCCGCCCAGAAAAGCCGGCGAAAATCTCGTACCACCCGGCTGTTTGCCCACTTGGAAGAGGACGAAAGCTGCCAAGGCGATTCAAGCGACGGAATCGCCAAAGATTGCCCCGGCTCCAGCGGACGTGACCCAGGGTGCTGCCTCGACGATGAGGCGGGGCCTACGCTCACTCGCGCCATTGCAGCCAGTCCGTGCCGACGGTTGAGCTGTGGGTCGACGACGGACCGGATGGGAGCTGGGGAGAGTGGTGGGTGAGCATGGGCGGCCAATTAGTCGCGCTTGGGCCAGATCGGGCCCTCGTCGGTCCAGATGACGCCTTTGTTGCGGCACAGGCAGAAGGGGTGGCCGATCGGATCGGTGTAGACCTGCCAGCCGTAGCCGTTGGGGCCGATGAAGTCCTGCCTCAGCGTCGCGCCGAGGTCGAGGACGCGGCGCTGCTCGGGCTCGATCTCATCCACTTCGAAGTCGAGGTGGAACTGCTTGGGGTGCTCCCTGTCGGGCCACTGCGGAGCGCGGTAGTCGTCCACCCGGATGAATGCCAGCTCGATCTCGCCGAACTGGATGCCGGCCCAGTCCTCGGAGCTGCCTTCCTTGATCGGACGGCCCGTCACCTCGGCGTAGAAAGCCGCCAGCTTCATCGTGTCCGGGCAGTCGATAATGAAATCGGTGAGTCGCAGCATCCTGCGATCTTGGCACAAGCTCACACCCGACTTCGAGACAGCCCTTAAGCGGCTCCGCTGCGTGCTGTACAGCAGAGGAGTACTGCAACCAGGACGACCACAGGTGACCGTCATAGTCCGCTGACACCCCGATGACCAGCCCGGGAGGCCTCAGCGACCGCCCCCGCCCGTAGTTCGCATCGAGATGACAGCCCGCACGGGACAAGCGGGGCATGTCGAAAGTAGCCACGGCCCGGATTCGAACCAGGGTTTCCGCGTCGGGGCGAACCCGAGTGCGACGTCTTGGGCCGCTAAACGACTCATGGCCAGCCGGATCGTACTGACTCAGGGACTGGCGAGCCCATCTCTTTTCGAAGGGTGATGCCTCAGGGCACCAGCTCAGGTCGAGCTCATCACCGGGCATAAATGGCCATCTGCACCCCGGATCGTCGAATACGGCCAAATCGCGACCTACTGGGATCCGGTCAGATTCGCTCACACTCGAACGCATGGGGGCGACTCGGGATCGTGACCAGTTGGCATGCCATCGCTGCGGGGATACCAGCCACGCGGTACGTGAGCGCGGACGGTTCGGCCTCATGGCGAGCTACTGCGAGGCGTGCTGGAACACCCTGGCCAACGAGATGGCCGAAGCCGATGGGGCCACAGCCGCCCCCAGACCGGATCCCGGCCCCGACGACGTGATGTGGATCGAGCCGCCACTTTGCCCTGAATGTGGCTCATTGGTACGCGTGTATCCCACCAACTACGACCGGTGGGTGAGTCTCGCCTTGGTGGAGTTGCCCGCCAAAGACGTCCCAGAGGCCTTCAGGTGGCGTTTGACGAGGCTTCCGGGGCAATCCCCCATCCCTACGGATATCGTGGCCGTACGGGTCCGTGGAATCGACCCGCTACCAAGCGAACCCGTCGTGCCGGCTCACCGCATGATGTGTATCCCCGAGTGCGGCGAGCCGTAGATCACACGGCAGCAAGCCGGAGGCCCGACCTCGTGCCCGCTGCATGCCCGATCGAGCAGCGACCGGCGAGGAGCGGCGGGGAACACCGAAAGGGACCCGGACGAGCACCACGTCGGCCAATGCGCACGCCTCCTCGGGTCGGTGTCGGACGAGTGCCGGTCAGCCGTATCGCTGCAGCAGTCCGTCCACGTACGCCTCCAGTCGCTCTCCCAGCACCTCGGACGTCAGATCGTCTCGCCCCAGTTCACGCCACGGTCCGGCGAGCTTCGCCGCGTCGGGGCAGTAGTGCAGGGCGTCGATCAGCCGCCAGTACAAGTGGTCGGAGTTGTCGGCGAGGTCGCGGCCGCCATGTGCCTCGTACCGTTCGCGGAACTCCAGCCCGTACGCCGGCCCGTGCAACAGCGCGAGCGCGGTCGAGCAGTGCGCCACGTCGAGGTCGGCAGGTCCCCACGAGGTTTCGACCCAGTCCACGACACCGGTGATCCGCAGCCCGGGCCCGGCTCCGGTGAAGAGCACGTTCCCGGGGTGGAAGTCGCGGTGCAGGAAGCAGCCTTCGTACGGTGGCGGGTCGCGGCGGATCACCTCGACGGCCCGCTCCCACAGGGGACCGTCCGGGGTGCGGGCGCGCTCCGGGGACGTCCACGCCTGGTACGTGCGCGGTCTTTCGGTTGGTACGACGCCGTGGACGCGGACGAGCTGGGCCGCGAGCAGGTCCAGGCGCCGGTCGAGGTCGTCCTCGTCCACGCAGACGCGGCCGGGCAGCGCGGACATCAGCAGGGTCGGGTGGTCGCAGTGTTCGGCCGTGGCGTCCACGGCGACGAACCTGGGAGCCGGGATGCCTTCATGCCCGGCGAGCAGCGCCAGGACGGACGCCTCGCGGGCCAGCAGCCCGGGCCCGTGGTGGCGGAAGAACGGCTTCACGAAGGTCCGTTGCACCAGAGCCGTGCCGTCGTCGAGCGTGAGCCGGCGCATCTGGGAGCTCCAACCACCGGCCAGCTGACGGGAGTCCGCGACCGAGCGGCCGTGGCCGAGCTGCTTGGCCACCCACGCCCGCGTGGCCGTCCAGCCACGATCGTCGAGGCCGGTCAGCACCGCCTCCACGAACTCCCGCCGGTCCTCACCGTGATCACGGAACCACAGTCCGAGCTGGTGCTGCGCGTCCGGGAGGTCGAACCGCGTGTACTGGGCGCGCGCGGCCAGCGCGTCCTGTACGGCCTCGGTCACCGCGGGCGGGATCACCGTGTCCGTGCCCGGCACGGCGAGCACCGCCCGGCCCTCGTAGGCCCGCAGCACCTGAAGCGCGGGCGCCTCCCACCAGCTGTCCGGCCGCCGGATGATCCCGCTGAACCGGCCGTCCCCTTGCTCGAAGGGCACGTCCCACGCCTCGGCGGCATACACGGCGGGCGCGCACAGCCCAAGCGCCGCGACTCGACTCCCGTAGTGCCGAACGAGATCGGCCACCGTCTGCCCGCTCATACTGAACCCCACCAGGACCAACGGCCCGTCCGCGTCCGCGTACGCGTCGATCACCGAGACGGCCTGCTCGAACCGTCGCCGCAGACTCAACTCACTGAGTTTTCCGGTGCTTTCGCCGTGCCCGGAGAAGTCGAAGGCGACTCCGCGACAGCCGTGGGCCACGAACTCCCGCACCAGCGGACGCAGTCGCTCCATGCTGCCGGCGCCCGCGCCATGCAGCACCACAACGCTGGCCCCGGACGGATCACCGCCGTACACACCGCTGAGCCGTTCACCGTCGTGGTCGTACGTGAAGTCGAAGAGCATGTCCCCTATTCACTCACGCCGTTGTCTCCGTCTTTTGAGAGCGGCACTGCCGGCATCCGACGCTGATCTCCGCTCTTGGCGCGGCGGCTGAGTTCGGCGGGCGTACCTCGGTTCCTCCATCGGGGCGACCTCGCTGAGGACGGCGGGGGCATCTGTGCTGCGAGGTCCATCAGCGCGCTGTCGCGTCCGCGCCGGGATGGCAGCCCGTAGGAGACAGGGCGCGTGGGCAGTTGGAGGGGTTGCGGGGCGGCCCGTGTGGGTGCCGGGCAGACGCCAGGGCTGGTCGGTGCCCTGCCCGAGCGCGAAGGCGCGGTCGCGGTCGCCAGCGAGGGAGATCAGGAGCTGGTCCAGTGGTGGGAGGACGTCGATGGGACGAGGGCCGAGGGCGAGTCGGACGCCTTCTTCGGTGGTGAGAACCTGGCTGGGGGCGAGGCTGGTGATCTTGGCGACGCGCTGGCCGTAGGGTCCGATCGTCAGGGCCGGTTCGGGTCGGGGTGCACCACCATGAAGAGCGACCAGGCGGGCGCGGTCGGATCGTCCGGGCGGGCGGCGAACTCCTCGATCAGGGCGCGGAGCCGAGTCTGGAACTCCTCCATCTCCGCCGACGGCAGGCGTAGCCCGAGCCGGGTGCTGTCTACCTCGGCCGCGGGGGCCAGCGCCAGCTCCTCCAGGAACGCGTCGAGCATTGACCGGTCCTGCGCGGGCGCATCGAGTTGCCAGGACTTCCGCGTCGCCAGATAGGGAATCTCCCGTGCGCCGCGCGCACCGCGTCGCTCCTCCTGGGCCTCCAGAAAACCGGTGCGTACGAGTGTCCTGATGTGGTGCAGCACGCTGGCGGGAGCACAGCCGAGGATCGTCGCGATCTCCTTGTTGGTGTGCGCCTCGCCGAGGCAAATGCGCAGGATACGCAGGCGGAGCGCGGAGGCGAGTGCCTTCGCCTCCGCGTCGGTCGCCGGCCGACGTTCGTTCATGGTCAGTAGCCTACTGACGGGCCGGGCAGGACAAGTGATTGACAAAACCCAATCACTCTTCCACGGTAGTTGCCCATGACTGCCACCGAGTCCTCGCCCGGCCGCCCTGACCATCGTGGCGGACTGTGGCGGCATGCCGACTTCCGTCGACTGTGGCTCGGTGAGACGGTCAGTCAGTTCGGCACAACAGTCAGCCAGTTGGCGCTACCTCTCGTCGCCATCCTGGCGCTGCACGCCAGTACCTGGCAGGTCGGGGTACTGGCGGCATGCGAGACCGCGGCGTTCGTGGCGGTGGGCCTGCCGACCGGCGCGTGGGTGGAGCGGATGCGCTTTCGCCGGGTGCTGATCATCAACGACCTGGTTCGGGCTGCTCTGCTGGCCTGGGTACCGGTGGCACAGCTCCTAGGGGTGCTGACGATCGAGCAGTTGTACGTGATCGCGCTCGCCACCGGAGTCAGCACCGTCTTCTTCGACGTCGCCTACCAGTCCTACCTCCCCCAGCTGATCGACCGGGAGCTGCTGGTAGAGGGCAACGCGAAGCTCCAGGCCAGCGAGTCGCTCAGCCAGATCGCGGGCCCTGGCCTCGGCGGCGTGCTGATCCAGGCACTCACCGCGCCCTACGCGGTACTCGTCGACGCGGTGAGCTTCCTGTGGTCGGCCGCGTGCGTGACGCGCATCGAGGTTCGGCCGCCGCGCCCCGAGCGCAGCCCCGACCCCAACCTGCTGCGGGAGATCCGCGACGGTCTGCGGTTCGTACTCGGTAACCGGATACTCCGCGCCATCGCCATGTGCACCAGCACGACCAACCTGTTCGGTTCGGTGATCTCCGCGGTCTTCTACGTACTGCTCGCCCGCGAGTTGCGGCTCTCTCCGGGCATCATCGGCCTGCTCACCTCGACCGCGGCGGTGGGTGGCCTGATCGGTGCGCTGGTGGCCGGACGGTTCGCGGCGAAGGTCGGCCAGGGCCCGGCCATCTGGATTGCGATCGCCATCGCCGGACCGTGCGCGCTGGTCACACCGTTCGTACAGCGCGACTGGACGCTGGGGCTGCTCGCGGTCGCGCAGATCGCCATGTGGATGGGCATCGTGATCTACAACATCAACCAGGTCAGCTTCCGGCAGGCGCTGTGCCCGCCCGGGCTGCTCGGCCGGATGAACGCGACGATGCGGTTCCTGGTCTGGGGCACGATGCCCTTCGGTGCGCTGACGGGCGGCCTGCTCGGCTCCACAATTGGCGTCCGCGCCACGCTACTGGCCGGGGCGGTCGGCCAGTCACTCACTTTCCTGTCCGTTTTCCTGTCGCCGCTGCGCCGGATGCGCGAACTGCCTTCCCACGCTGGGTCGGCGGGCGATGGAAGTCCCGCTGCCGGCCCGTTGTCGCCGAGCGAACTTTGAGAACGAGGCGAGTGCATCTCGGCACGATCAGCGGCCCAGAGCATCACTCCTTGCGGGCCGTCCGCTCGGCGTCGCTGAGCATCTGGTCAGCACGGTTGCCGAGGAAGCGCGCCCGGACGGTACGCGTCACGCGGTGCCTGCCCTGCTGATGGGGTTCTTTGAAAACGCCACTGTCCGCAGTTCCGTGATCCCGCCGCTTGATCGTCAAAGTCCGGGCGGAGGCACGGCCGGGGGTTTCCATCTGGTGAGCTGTTTGCCGGTCGTCCAGCCACCACGCAATCGTGATACTCGTCCTGCACCAGGCCAGCGTTGACCCACCTTCCGCGTGCCGCTCCGGTGATGTCTTCGGCGGCTGCGAGGGCGGCAAGCGGTTCGTCGCGAGTCGAGGCGTTTGCTGCTTCTCCGACGTGCCGGTGCGCTGTCTCGCTGGATTCGGTAGAGGGTGGCTGCGAGTGGGGATGGGCGGCATCGCGCCAGGCATGTTCTCGGGGATCTCCTCGTGTGGGGAGGGCGTTCAGCGAGCATGCTGACGACATCCCAACATCAGGGGCGGCCAGGCGGCACGTCGGAGATGCCGACGTTTGCGGCGGAGGTCGCGGCGAGGGCCACGACCTTCCAGATCGCGGCGGGATCCCCAATCGGGCGTCATGGCAGGTGTCGTTGAAGAGACCCACGGTCAGTCCCACCGGCTTGCCGTCCGGCCCTTGGCCGAGAACTTGACCTCCTGCGCTACCCACGGCTTCGCGTGGACAGCTGCGAACTGCACCAAGGCGTGGCACGCCGCGATGCACGATGACGGGTTCGCCGGTGGCGGTCAGGTCCACTGCTCTCCAAGGGGCGGGAGTTCAGCTGATCGGCCTGCCAGGCGGAGCCTTGTGAGAACTACGCCTCGCATGCCGGGAGTTCGGCGGCGGTAACAACGCTGCGAACGCCCAGGTCGGCGCGGCAGGCCGGGGTGGTCTGGTCGACTATGACAGTGCAGCCGGCCCAGTGGCCGCCACACTGCTCGACCATCGACCGCACAGCCGACGCTTGACTGCCCGTCTCGATCCAGTCGTCGACCAGCAGCACCCGGTCCCCGGGGCCCACCGCCGCCCGCTGCAGACGCAGCTCCTGGCGGATGCCCCGGTAGTCGGGGGCGCTGCGCCGGGTGAGCTTCTCCCCCGGAAAGATTCCCTCGCCCTTGCGTACTGCGACGAAGCCGACACCGAGCTCGACAGCCACCGCCGCGCCGAGCAGGAACCCCCGCGACTCGATACCGCAGACGGCCGTCACGCCGTCGTCCCGGAACGGCCCGGCCAGGCCGCCGACCACCGCGGTGAGCGCCCCGGGGTCGCGGAAGATCTGCCAGACGTCGGCATGGCCGCCAACCCACCGGAAGCGTTCGAGGGCCAGGCCACGAGCGTGAGACATCATGATCGCGAGTCTGCGGACGGACTGGCGGTCCGGGCAACCGGATTCTCCGTTCGGGGAATGCAGACTGGTGACCGACACCTCGCCTTCGCCGCGCTCCTGATCTGTGACCGGAAGCTGCGGCACTGTCCCGTCCAGCCCGGCGGCGCGGCAGGAAGAACACGCCCCGGGGCATACCGTTCCAGTGCCCCGTCCTCCGGCCGCGCCAATCGGGTGGACCGCAGCAGACCCGCGGGCTCGTCGATCGTGCCCCGGCGGAAGGCGTCGAACGTGTCGCGTACCGCCGGTGCCGGCGACCACTCTGCGTTCAACTCGGTCCGGCGGCGAGGTGGACGCCGTGGAGAAACTGAGTCCAGTGCCCGCATGAGCGGTGGAGAAACCAGGTAAATCGACCGTGTGTTCTGGCATTCGCCGGGCACCAGGAGCGACGGAGGTTGATAACTATGGTTCCCCTGCTTGTCGTTCTTCTGCTGGCTCTGATCCTCTTCGGCGCGGGTTTCGCGCTGAAGGCACTGTGGTGGCTCGCGGTCATCGTGCTGGTCGTGTGGCTGCTCGGCTTCGTCATGCGCTCCGCCGGAACGGGCGGCCGCAAGGGCCGCTGGTATCGCTGGTAACCCGCCAAGCAGCAACGTGCCTGTGGCTCCGGATGTATCCGGAGCCACAGGCACGTCCCGGTTCAGAGCATCCTGAGCGCACGTCGCCGTCGGGGTTGTCCAGCGCCTCGGTCAGCGTCGGCCACTCAAAGGCGCCCCAGCCTGCGCCACACCCTTCCAGTGGCCCCGGCCGGCTCGGCGGTGATGCGCTCCAGCTCCGTGACGAGCACGGGCACCGCCTGCTGGTAGTCGACTGAGCGGTCAGCTCGTCGCCCGTACCGCGTCGCGGATCAGGGCGGCGACCTCCTTGGGCTGGGAGACGGCGACCGCGTGGGAGGCGCCCGCCAGTTCGACGATCGTCGCGCCGGCCCGCTTCGCGCCGAAGCGCTCCACCTCCGGGTTGATCGCCTGGTCCGCTTCGGCCACCAGGGCCCATGTGGGTGTGGTGGTCATCTTCTGTGTCTCCCGGGTCAGTTGGTGTGCAGGGTCGCGCGCAGGGTGGCGACGGCCTGGTTGATGGCGGCCTCCGGCGGCGACCAGGCCGGACAGGCCGCGCCGGCTGGTGATCAGGGTCAGGCAGTCGGGCGACGCGGGCAGCAGGGCACGTACCTGCTCGGTGTCGAAGGCGTCGTCGAGCAGGAGGAGCATCCGGCGGCCGGACAGCACGGTCCGGTACAGACCGGTGAGCGCGTCCGGACCGCTCGGCAGGCGGTGCCCGGGCACGCCGAGAACGGGAAGCAGGAAGCGCAGCGCCGCCGCGGGCGTCAGCGGGTCGTCGAGCGGGTCGAAACCCCTGAGGTTCACGTGGAGTTGACCGTCCGGGTACCGATCGGCGACCTCGTGCGCCCAGCGCACCGCCAGAGTGGTCTTCCCGATGCCCGGCATGCCGGTGAACAGGACGGTCGAGCAGTCGACTGCCGTTCGCAGGCTGTCGAGTTCGGCATGTCGGCCGGTGAACTGCTGTGGTTCGGGCGGCAGTTGGACAGGTCGCGCGAGGTCCCGCTTCCGCGGTGCGGATCGCACATCCTGGCGGAGTACACGCGTATGGGCCGCGGTCAGCTCCGCGCCCGGCGCGACACCCGGCTCCCGGGCCAGCAGCCGCCGTACGGACTCGTAGGCTGCCAGCGCCTCGGCCTGCCGACCGCAGGCGGCGAGTGCCAGGACGTTCCTCGCGTGCAGGGACTGGTTGAGGCGGTCGAGCCGGGCCGCGCGCCCGAGGTGGGGCAGGACGGGTTCGGGCATGCCGCACAGCAGAGCCGCGTCGGCGGCCATCACCGTCGTACGGACGAGTTCGCGTTCGATCTCGGCGAACACGACGTGATCCCGCACGGGCGAGGGGATGCCGGCCGCCACTGTGGCCCGCCACTCGTGCAGCGCCTCGACGAAATGCCGCAGCGCCGGTTCGGGCCGTCCGGTGGCCGCCTCACGCTTGGCCCGCCTGGTCAGACCCCTGAATCTGAGCAGAATCGACCTCGTCCTCGGCCGCCTCCAGCCGGTATCCGTCGGCGCCCCGCGACAGTCGGCGGCCAGGAGCGCGCGGCGGCAGGCCCGGCTCCAGCAGGCGACGCAGGGAACCGACGTAGCGGCGGACCACGTTCATGGCGCTGGGGGCGGCACCCTCCGACGACAGAACGGCGACGATCTCGCCCGCGGGTACGGGCCGCCCCGCCCGCACCAACAGCAATGCCAGCAGGGCGCGTTGCTGGGGAAAGCCGAGGTCGAGTTCGCTCGGGCCGAGCGTCGCCCGCAACGGGCCCAGTATCTCGAAACGCAGCGACTCCTCGTGTTCCAAGCTCGGTCGCCCCCTCAGGCGAGATCGCGTCTGCCGCCCCGGGCGGCGAGCAGCTGCTCACGGACCTGTTCCGCGTCCGGGTGGCCCAGTGAGGCGAAGAGGGCGAGAGCCTGGCGCCAGGAGGTCTCCGCCTCCTCAGGGGCACCCATGGCGAGGTGGGTGTCGCCGATGTGGGCAAGGGTGCAGGCCTCCATGTACGGGACGCCCAACTCCCGTTACAGCGTCAGCGCGTTGTGGTAACCGAGCAGGGCCTGTGGGTGGCGGCCCAGTCCGTGCTGGGCGTAGGCGATGCTGTCCCAGGTGACCCGCCTGGCCGTAGCGGTCGCCCAGGTCCTGGAGCATGGCGAGGGCCTCGAAGCAGTGACTCAGGGCCTGCCGGTACCGGCCCATCAACGCCTGATACCAGCCGACCGAGTTGAGCACGCTGGCCTGCGCGACCCGCGGTCCGCTCTGCCGGAACAGTTCCAGGGCCCGCTCGTTGTGCCGGAGGGCGCCGGGGAGGTCGCCTTGCTGTTCGCACACCCACCCGAGGCTGCGGTGGGTGTGGGCCTGCCCGGTCGTGTCGCCCAGTTCGGTGAAGAGTTCCAGGGCGCGCCGCAACCGCACGAGGGAGCTGTCGTGCTGGCCCAGCCGCCCCTCCGCCCGGGCCAGCCCGCGCAGCCCGCGCGCCTCCCAGGCGGGATCCGACAGCCTGAGCGCGCATGCGAGCTCCGTGCGCTGGGCGGCCGCCCCCTCGTGCCAGTGGCCCCGGCGGTCGAAGAACGGCTCAGATACCAGGCGAGCAGCCGGAAGAGGCGGGCCGCGCCGGGTGAGACGGCGCCCAGCGACCAGGAGAACACCGCGCCGACGTTCACAGCCGGGTCGGTCCTGTTGAAGGCGTCGAGGCTGCCGTGCGCCGCCCGCAGTTCGGCTGCCACCGGCGACAGCGGGAAGTGCGGATGGGTCGCCGCGCGCGCCGCCACACAGGCCAGCGCGAGGGCGGTGATCTCACTGACCGCCCGGGACTCGCCGGCCAGCCGAGCCGCGCCGAGCCGGCGCTCCAGGAACGCCCTGGCCTGCCCGGCGTGGAGCGGGCGCAGGGTCAGCGCGTGCGCTCCGTGCGCGGCGACCAGCCCGGACAGCCTGCTGCGGCTCGTGAAAATCGTCAGACAGCCGGGGGTGCCCGGCAGCAGCGGGCGTACCTGATCGGTGTCGCGCGCGTTGTCCAGCGGGACCAGGAACCGCCGCCCGGCCAACAGGCCGCGATAGAGGGCCGCCTGGGCCTCCACCTCGTGCGGCACCCGCTCGGGCGGCACCCCGAGCGCGTCCAGGAAGAGCCGGACCGCCTCGCCCGCGCTCATCACGGCACCGGACGGGTCGAAGCCGCGCAGATTGACGTAGAGCTGCCCGTCGGGGAACCGCTCGGCGACCCGATGCGCCAGGTGCACGGCCAGAGTGGTCTTCCCGATGCCGGCCATCCCGCCGATCGCCGTAATGACCACTCCCCCGGTCGGGTCCGACCCGGCCAGTACGTCGTCCAGTTCGCTCTCGCGGCCGGTGAAAGTCGGCAGGTCGTGCGGGAGTTGGGCGGGCCTCGGCAAGGAGGCCGGCGGCGTGGCGTCCGGCAGCGACGCGCGGTGTGCTTCGCGCAGTTCGGCCCCGGGGTCGATGCCCAGCTCGTGGGCGAGGCGGGTGGCGGCCGTGCGGTAGGTGTCGACGGCCTCGCAATGGTGCCCCATCGCCGCCAGCACGAGGATCAGCCGGGCCAGCACCGGTTCGTCCAGCGGGTCGTCGGCTGCGGCCTGCCGCAGCAGGGGCAGCACCACGACCGGCACACCGGCGCGCAGCGCGGCGTCGGCGGCCTCCCGCACCGCCGCCTGACGTTCTCGGTCGACGGCACCGAAACCGGCGCGCTCACGCACCTCGGCGGCGATGTCCCCGGCGACCGGTCCCCGCCAAGACGAAAGGGCGTCGACGAGAAGGCCGACCGCCTGTCCGGGCTCCGCCCGCCGGGCCTCGTCCCGCAGTCGGCGGAACCGCAGCAGATCCAGCGAGTCGGCGTCGGCCGTCCACGGGTAACCGCCCGCGTCCCGGGCCAGCCATCGTCCTACGGCCCGGACGGGCAGGCCTGGCTCCATCAGGCGGCGCAGGGAGCCGACATGACGCCGGACCACGTTCACAGCACTGTGCGGCGGACGTGCACCCCACATCACGGTCACGATCTCGCTCACGGCCACCGGTTGCCCGGCACGCACCAACAGCAGTGCCAGCAGGGCCCGTTCCTGCGGACTGCCGAGAGCAACCTCCTCCCCGGGCCGCTGCACCCGGACCGGCCCCAGAACCGAGAACTCCACCGGCTCCACCGGTCCTCCCCCCTTGCTGATCTTCCACCCCATCCTCACTTTGCGTGGCGTTTTTTGTTACCCCGGGTAGCGCGGAGAGGGCCGCACAAACCTCTGGGGCCGACAGTGGGCGGCGACAGGCACGAGGTACCCGCGCAGCATCACCTTCGCCTCCTCCCGCAGCCGGGCGTCGCCCTCCGCGCGCCGGAGGTCCTCCCTGGGCGGAACGTCGGCGCCTGGACCAACGCATGGCAGGTGCGGGCATTCGCGGCTGAGCTGACGCCGGTAGTCACGGCACGGGGCGCCCACCTGTACCGGTCGGGCCCCGTGCTCCACAAATAGCGACACCGCGCTGCTGCGGTCCCTCCGCTGCTCCGGTGTCCGACGACGGTGAGGGAGACCATGAACGGGCGGCAGGCATAGCTGGGCGCCCTTCGCTTCCTGCGCGAGCCCTCGGGCAGCCCGGCAGACCGGGCGACCGGCTCGGGAGGGGGCTGCCTCCCCAGCATTCCACCGGATTGGCCTGACAGAGTGGCCGTAGCACCACATCTACACGTCAAGCCTCTCATCTGCGGTGATGCCTGCTAGCTTCGCCAGCTGATCTATGGTCCCGTACGCCTGAAGCGGAGGCAGGGCCACGACTGCGAGGCGAGGAAGACCGGTATGAGGGAAGACGCTAAGAGTCCGGCGCTGGCTCCACTCAAGCGCAGGACCTTCCTGGCCACGGCCGCCGTGACGGCCGGCGCGTCAGCCACCGCGACAGCCGCATCGGCGTCGGCCGCGGGTCCCCACCACGGACCAGTCGACCCACCTCTCGACTCCGTGGTGCGCCTGCTGGCCATGCCCGAGGCCGGCCGCGGTATCGACTGGCTCAGGTCGGCCCTACAGGTCGCCGTGGAGCTGGAACTGTCCACCATCCCGCCGTACCTGTGCGGCTGGTGGTCCATCAGGGACCGCGGCGCGGAAGCCGCGCGACTGATCCGGCGCATCATCGACGACGAGATGTACCACCTGGGCGTGGTGTGCAACCTTCTCGTAGCCGTGGGTGACAGGCCCCGGATCAGGGCGGCCGCCCCCACCTACCCCGGCCCGCTGCCCGGCGGCGTACGACCCGGCGTGACCGTGTACCTGTCGGGTTTGACCAGGACGTTCGTGCACGACGTGATGATGGCCATCGAAGCCCCCGAGGAACCACTCGCCCTCAACGACAGCGCCGCGCCCACCATCGGCGCCTTCTACGGTGCCATGCTGCAGAGCTTCAGGACCGAGGCCCCCCAGTTGTCGGCTCGCGGACAGCTGAGCGCCCACATCGGATCCGACGAACTGCGGCCGGTCGAGACCCTCCTGGACGCAGAGCGCTCCATCGACATCATCAGGGAACAGGGCGAGGGCACGAGCAGCTCCCCGGCCGACTCCTTCGCCGACGACCACCCTGCCCACTACTACGCCTTCGGCGAGATCTACCACGGCCGGCAACTGCAACAGACCGACACGGGCTGGACGTTCACCGGGGCACCCGTCCCCTTCCCCGATGCACGCCCCATGGCCCAGGTCCCGGCAGGCGGCTGGCCCAGCCCGCCGACGCCCGTACAACAGGTCCTGGACAGGTTCGACACGATCTACACCACCTTGCTCGACTCCCTCGACGCCGCCTGGGGCGACGGCGGTCCCCGCTCCCTGAATGCGGCCATTCACGCCATGCGCGCCCTGGAGGAGCCCGCCGTACAGCTGATGGAGACCGAGATCCCCGGCACGCGCAGCACATACGGCCCCCAGTTCCACGCACTCCCCTAGCGAAGCTCGTGCCCAGTAAGCGGTGAGACGTCGAGAACCTCGCTGTGCCTTAGGTTCACGCCTGCCTTGTCGAGAGCACGGCGAACGCGCAGGCGTGGGCCCCGGCTGCACCCGAGGCTGACGAGGCGGGTGGCCGGGGTCGACGACGAGGACAGCTGCCCATCATCGAGGGCACCGTCATCCGCCTGACCGCGGAGAAGCTGCCCAGTGGCGGGTGAGCAAGCCGGTCTGGCTGTGCTGGTCGGGACCGCCGCCACAGCGAATGGAGTGAACGGCTCGTGGCGGTCGTTCCTCCGCCACTTCGATCTGGAGCACACGTGCCGCCTGTTCCGTGACGAGGTGTTCGCCGAGTTCGGTGCGCCTTCGCCGCGGGACCGCAGCTGACACCCACCCGGCGGCCGCGAGGCGCAGTGTCGCGTGCTCGGCTCGCGACAGAGTGGCGAGCAACCGGCCCCTGTCAGGCCACCCTGGATGAAGACCATGGCCGGTCGGGTCATGCTGGGGTGAGCACGATTTTCTTCCCGCCGGCCCGTCCGCTGACCACCTGGGCGAACGCCGCCGGTCCCTCGCTCAGCGACAGGGGTTCCGGCGCAAGTTTCAAAGTTCCGTCGGCGACCTGTCCCGCCATCTGGCCGAGTTGCGTGGCGTTGGGCTCGACGTAGAGGTCCCGACTCGTGATGCCCCGTTCCTCCGCAGGCGCGTCCGAAGTCAGGGAGCACAGCCGGCCACCGTCCCGCACCAAAGGCAGGGCGGCGGCCGCCGTGCCGGTGGCGATGATCAGGGCGGCGTCGAACCCGCCGCGTACCGTGGCGGACCAGTTCGGGTCGTGGTAGTCGACGACTTCCATCGCTCCCAGACCGAGCAGGCGCTCTTCGGCGGCAGCAGACGCGGTCGCGGTCACCTCGATGCCCTTGGCCGCGGCGAGCTGGATGGCCAGGGCTCCGGTGGCCCCGCCCCCATTGGTGATCAGGAGCCGCTGGCCTCGGCTGAGGTCCAGCTTCTCCAGGGCCTGCCACGCGGTGAGTCCGTTTACCGGCAGCGCCGCCGCGTGCACGGCGTCCAGGCCGGGTGGGCAGGCTGCCGCGTGATCCGCGTTGAGCAGGACGCGTTCGGCCCAGAAGCCGCTTCCCCCGGGCAGCGGGGCCTCATGCGCGAGCATCCGGTCGCCCACGACAAACCGGGTGACACCCGCGCCGATGGCCAGCACCTTGCCCGCGCCCTCCACTCCCAGCGCCGCCGGCGGGCGCAGCCCCACGTCCCAGCTACCGCCGTTGAGCAGTTCGTCCCACGGGCCGACCCCGGCCGCCTCGACCGCGACCAGGATCTGACCGGGTCCGGGAGATGACGGTTCGGGCAACTCCAGCAGGGCGACTTCCTTCTCGGCCCCGGATACTCCGCACGCCTTCACAGCAGATCTGTGTCCTCTCACTCAGTCCGGCCCACCGGGAGGCACGGACCGAACCCCAAGCAAGCAGCAGTCTCGACCTTGGGATCCCTGCACAGGTCGCTCGTGGGTTCGGCCGCATTGGTGTCGAGGCTATGCCGCTTGTGGCCCGGACATGTGGGCCATTTGAAGCGTGTCTGGCTGGGCCAATCAATGCGAACCCGACCGGTCGATTACGCCTACTCCGACCGATTCTGGCCCGAACCTAGCCCCGGATACCGACCAGAGCCACTCGGCGCCCCGGACTCAGGAGTCGTGGGCGGAGAGCGTGACGCGGTGTCGCTGAAGGTCGACTTCGGCAACCCGCACCGTGATCTGGTCGCCCTCACTCACGAGTCGGCCTGGGCTTACGACGGACGAGTCGGTCATCTCGGAAACATGCAGAAGTCCCTCGATGCCGGGAGCGAGGCGCACGAACACGCCGAAGGGGACGATCTTCGTGACAGCCCCGTCGATGACATGACCCGTCTGATCAGCGAACCGCACGAGAGGATCTTCCAGGAGAGCCTTCAAGGAGATCGTGACCTGGCCACTACGCGTCTCAGACATGATCACCTCACCGGTGACCCGCTGGCCTGCATCGACTGCGTCCGAGGGGTGATCGATCCAGGACCACGTCAGGTCGGGCACGCGAATGAACCCCGTGCAGAGCCCTCGAGGCTCGCCGTCAAGATGGACGAAGACCCCGAAGTTGTGAACGGCAGACACGGTCCCGGAGACGATCTGCCCAGGCTGAATGGCCACGAGAAAGGCGCGCAGTTCCGGGTTCTCGCAGGCACGGGCCGAGAGGTTCAGCTGCCCTCGCCAGCGTCCGATCTCCTCGGCTTCGATCTGCTGACCCACATTGAAGACCTCGGACGGGTGGTCGGTGCGGCGGGCCGACGCCTCGTGTCGGGGAATGAGGCCGACCTCGCTGTCCTCCTTGCCCGACTCCCCGAGGAGAACAAGGACGTCCGCTCCGTCGAACCCTGCAACCGTCACGCTCCTCACGGGACCCGGCCGGAGCTTGTTGATCAGAGACTGCATACGAGGATCGGGGAGGGACTCGGACATGGGCGGAGCCTAACGTCCGCGTGGACCTCCCATGACGGGTTTTCCGGCGGCCATCCCGCGGCCCGGCACCACAGAATGTGATGGCCGTACTACTCGCAGGTTGGGGCGTACCCCACTCGCGATCTGTCGTGCTCCGTCACAACAGCTGTGACAGAGCATCGTTGTCTGGGGGCGATCGCACGAGAGAACCATGCCGGGGGCAGGTTGGCGGCGCGCAGTTACTGCGCTTCCGCGCGTGATGTCGTCAACCGAGAACCGCCTGCGAGCTGGGTCAGATCCGGTCGCCCAGCGGCACCAGGCGAGAGATCACTAGACGGGCCGTAAGCCGAGACCGTAATCAGTCGGCGAGCAGGGCATGCATCCACTGGTCCTCGCGCTGCTCGATGTACTCGGCGTCGCTGCGCCAGGCGTTTCCGTGGCCTTCGGCCCACAGTGTCGCCCAGGGCTGGACGCCCCGGGCGGCCTGGTCGCGCAGGAAGTCGTGCATGGATCGCGTTCGGCGCCCCAGCAGAGGGACCGTGTGGCGGCGTTCGGCCTCGTCGAGGCCGTAGGCGTCGGCGAAGACCCGCAGCCGGGCTGCGGCGTCGGGGCGTTGCCAGTCGGGATGCGCGGACAGCGGAATGAACCCGTGCATGGCGTAGGCGACGTCCCACAGGCGGGAGCCGGGGCCGGCGGTGTCCCAGTCGATGAAAGCCCACTGCCCCTCGTCGCCGGCCACGAGGTTCCACGGTGCCAGGTCCTGATGGGCGATGATGTCGCTGCCCTCGGCGGGGATCAGCACCTGCCAGTGCGCGTCGGGCGGTGGCGTGAAGCCCTGCACGGCCTCGTGGAAGTCCCGGATCAGTCGCGCCACGTCGGCCAGGTGCCGCTCGTCGTCCAGCAGGGAGAACCGGTCGGGCCAGACCACGTTTCCCGGCACGAAGGTCAGGACTTCGCGCCCCTGATCGTCGATGCCCAGCGGGCGGGGCGCCGCCCGGTACCCCACTTCGTACAGGTGGGTCAGCAAAGCGTGCACAGTGGGGGTCCACGGTCCGCTCGGGCGGCGGACGGTATCTCCGACCCGGACGACACCAGTGCTGACGTTCCCGCCGGACAACGGCTGTTCCTCATCATGCTGCACCGAGCCAGCATGTGCGATCAGCCCGCCGCGTTCACCCCATTTATAGGGATCACCGCAGGGCGCCGCTGGGCGACGGGAACCACCCAGGCCCGCAAGCCCGGTCCTGTCGGCGACATCGCGGATGCCACCCGACGTGCACGGTGAACGTGCCCTGCTGCTCCAACCGGCTCCAGGCGCCCTGGTTGCGGAGCATGGCTCGGACCAGCTGCAGCGCGACCGGCACTGAGACCTCGGCACCGCCGTAGTGGCCGGTGAGGTCGGGCGGGATCAGCCCAGCGAGACTGTGTGCGTCAACCGGCGCCTCCAGACCGAAGTCAACGAAGCCCGTGACCTCGGGTTCACGGATCTCCAGCCGGTTAATGCCCGATTCCTGCGCGAAGGCGGCGATCGCTTCCAAGTAGGCCACCTCGATCAGCCCATGGTCAGCGCGTACTCCGATCCGCCGCCGTCACGGGCGGCGGCCCGGCACCGCGGGTGCGATGCCGGGCCGCTGAGTGCTGCGTTGCTGCGCAGTGGCGTCAGCCTTGGCGGGCCTTGAAGCGGGGGTCCTTCTTGTTGATCACAAAGGTCACGCCCCGCCGGCGCACCACCTGAGCGCCGGGTTTGGCCTTCAGCGAGCGCAGGGACTTTCGAACCTTCATAGCGGCCTCCTTGCAGGGCCTTGCAGGGGTGAGACGGCCCAGGCCGTCAGGGACGGACGGGAGCGGTACGGCCGTAGCGTCGCTCGAAGCGCTCCACTCGGCCCGCAGTGTCCACGACCCGCGAGGTGCCGGTGTAGAACGGGTGACTCGCGGACGAGATGTCCACGTCGACGACCGGGTACGTTGTGCCGTCCTCCCACTCCACCGTGCGCTGTGTGTCGACGATGGACCGGGTGAGCAGCTGGAAGCCTGCCGCGCGGTCGCGGAAGACAACGGGGCGGGAGACGGGGTGAATGCCGGACCTCATGGGTTGTGCCTCCTTGAGAAACCTCGGTAGACGACCGAGGCGGGTGTCATCGTTCTTCGCGGAACGGAACGTGCTTGTCGGCCACCGGGTCGTACTTGCGCACGACCAGCCGGTCGGGGTGGGTCAGACGGTTCTTGCGCGTCACGTAGGTGACTCCGGTGCCGGCCGTCGACCTGAGGGTGACGACGGGCCGCGTGGTGCTGCGTGCCATGAGGTACTCCTTCCACCACCACCGAGTGCTTTGACTCGGTCATGTCATGCAGTCGTTGCAACAAAGCCGTCCGGCTCGTCATTCCCGATCACTCCAGGCGATCGACCACCACGCCAGGGCGATCGGCCCGATAGTCCCCCCACCACCGATCCGAAGCTCGCGTCCCGCATCCGCCGCAGGTCAGCCGCGCGGCGGTCGTCGAGGAGATGTGGTCGATCAGCGGTTTCGCATAGGCGAGCCCTGAGAATCCATCGATGACGGAGTGCAGGTAGACGTAGCCACGATTTTTGCCCCGGCCTACTTCGCCCGGCTAGCGACCTTGGCCTGATCGCCGAGCCGGGTCAGGTGCCGGCTGACGGTTGCCGGTCGATCACAAACCCGATACTGACAAGTTCGTCGGTGATTCCGTTGCGCGGACCACTTGTGCTCGCGGCGCCACGACTCGATCTGCTCGATGACCCATGCTGGAGTCGCGTTCGGACTCCGGCGCGGACTCGACGGCCGGTCTTGCAGTCCTGCATCACCGGGTAGCCGCCAGCGTTGCACCCACGTGCCGGCGCATGCGCGAGAGATACGCATCTCAGCGACGACGTGGGCGATAGGACGTGGCTGGCACCGCTTCACCAGCCGCCTACCACCCTCGACGCTCAGCGCGCACCGCGTGGGCGCTCGTCGTCCTCTCGAAGTCAGACGACGGCAGGCGCGACACCTATCGTGCGCGCCTGCCGCACTGCGGCCTTTCAGCCCTTCGGTGCGACGCGGATACGGTTCCCGTCAGGATCGGCTGCGAGGAAGGTCAGCCCGAACCCCGCATCATGAGGCTCGCGCAGGATCGTGACCCCCTGGGACTTCCACTGCTCAAAGATCGCGTTGAGCTCGTCGGGTCGTCCACCTTCAATGGCCAGGCACACCTCACTGGTGCGCGGGACGTCCGGTGACAGATCCTCGAACTGGCCAGACCACAGACCGAGGTCAGCGCCTGGCCCGAGGTCGAAGGTGATGTATCCCGGAGTCTCGAACGAGGGGCTCATGCCGAGGAGGTCGCCGTAGAAACGCGCTGCGGTGGGAGCGTCGTTCACGTAGACGATGGACACGACGGAGGTGGTCATGGTTGTTCCTTCTCACAGGTGGTCGGTACGCCTCCACCAGCCTGACCGGGATATGCGCCGCATCGTGTCGCAAATTCCTGAAAACATTGGAGTGTGACCCCAGACCGCTTCTTCGCCCTGATGCTGCTCCTCGAATCGAGGGAAGCCGTCACCACACAGGAACTCGCCTCAGCGCTCGGGGTGTCCCTTCGAACCATCACCCGAGATCTGAACTGGCTCCGCGACGCCGGTCTGCCGGTGACCGCACACCGGGGCCGCCTCGGAGGCGTGACCATGCTGCCCGGATCCGGACTCGACCTCACGCGACTCACACCGGGCGAGCGTGATCATCTGTCGCTCACCGGGCTGGATGAGAAGCAACGTGCGGAGCTCAACGCATCGGTCGAAGGTCGGCGCGCGCTCTCCAAGATCGCCGCTGCACAGCCGCGTCGAGTTCGTGAGCTCCTGCCGCTCACCGACGTAGTACACGTGGACAGCCGTCCCTGGCGTCAGGCACGAGCTTTCGGCACGACTCCGGCTTCGCTGATCGACGCAGTGCGGCGAGGCCGCCGGCTACGGATCCAGTACGACAGCCCACGCGAGTCATGCCCACGCGACCTGGTCGTGGATCCCTACGGGCTGTTCGCCAAGGCCGGCATCTGGTACCTCGTCGCCAACTGTGCCCGAGTGCCACGCATGTACCGACTCGAACGCATCACGACGTGGGCAGAAGTCGACCAGCTACGACGGATCCGCGAGAGCCAGACCCTGGCCACCGTCGCTGCAGCGCTCATTATTCAGTGGGAACACAACCACGCGATAGAGGTCAGCGCCACCATCGACCAGACCCAGATCGAGCGAGCGCAACGGATCTTTGGCCTACGACTCGTCCGGGACGACCATGAAGAATCCGCCACCGGCCACAAGGTAACAATCCGCTTCCTGCATCTGGAGGACGTGCGAGCACTACTGCCGTTCGGGAGCGCCATCACTGTGCACGGCCCCACCGAAGCCAGAGCTCACCTCCGCGACCTCGCCACCAGTCTTGCCCACCACTATGCGCCGCCAGCAACGTCCTGACCCACGTCAACGGCATCCTGTGGACAGCTTTTGTTGCCGGGATGCAGCGGTTCGAAGGGTTCAGGTCGTCGCACGGTGGTCGTTACCGGGGGTGCCACCAGCCCGGGAGTCGTCGCCGACGAGCGTTTTATCGCTGAGCGCGCCACCGTCTGCCCTGTTCGTCGACGGCGGTCAGTCCGTTCGCGGTGTCCGTCGCGAGCAGGACGGCAACGTCACCTGGGGTGAGGTGCCCGTCTCCGCCGGGGCCCGGGCGAGGGCGTCGAGTTCGTTGCGCAGGCCTCCGGTCTCGCAAGACTGCGGAGGCGTTGGGCGCAGTGGGCCACAGGGGGAAGCCGGAGCTTCGCTGTCGTTGGACAGCACTCGACATCGGCCTGTCGTGAGCCCCGGGTGTAAAACGAGCCATTCGCCCGCTGCGGCTTGGTTACGGATCTCTCATCTTCCGGTGGCGTGGGGGTGAGCTGGGCATGATGGGAGCATGACCTTGGCCGCAGATGCCCTCACACAATTGGCGACCTGGCCCGATCTCACCGAGGCAGAGCCGAGCTGCGGCATGGGCCGGGCCCTTCGTTCGCCCCACGGCGAGATCGTCCACTTCCACTCCGGCAACGACGTCGACGTGTACCTCACGGCCAGAGCCATCAGGAAGTTCCAGGAGCACCTCATGGCATCGACTGCCGTCCGGCTGGTGCCCGGCTCGCAGTGGGTGACGCTGCGTCTCGACGTCTCTGGAGACGTCCACTTGCTCATGACGCTCGTCAGCCTCGCCCTCCGGGCGCATCAGACATGGCCGGTTCCGGACGACGCGCCGGGTGCGGAGTGCAATGATCATGACGCGGCGGCGCCTTCGGGCGAGCATCTCAGCGGAGGCTGAAAGACACCCTTCGGGGAGAGTGAGCCGTGGCTGACAAGGCACGTGAAGACGAGGCCGTCCGCGGGATCGTAGAGCGCCTGACGGACGCGTTCAGTGCGGCACGCAGCCCGGCCGGGGCGCAGCTGCCGTAGCCAAGGCTCATCCATCCTTTGCAGACTGGCCGGTGCGCGAATTCATATCCGTATTCATCGAGCGCCAGGCGCGCCCCCTGCTGATCGAATCATCGGAGTCGGCGAGCCGCGGCCGGCCGACCGGAGCGGGACCACGCGACTCCGACAGCAGTGCCGGCACCGTGTAGCCCTTGCAGGTCGTCCAAGGCGGCATGAGATGAGCGGTGCTGGTCCCCGCGCGCTGGGGCAAAAGACTTTGGTGGCACAGTGGAGCAACCTGTTCCACCGTGTGGAGGTAATCCCGTATGCGTCTGCTGCTCATACGTCACGGCCAGACTCCGTCCAACCTCAAGCACCTGTTGGACACCGCGGCGCCGGGGCCGACGCTGACGCCGCTCGGGCAGGAGCAGGCTGCCGCGCTGCCGCAGGCCCTGGCGGCTGAACAGATCGATGCCCTGTACGCCTCGACACTGGTGCGCGCCCAGCTGACGGCAGCTCCACTGGCTGCCGCGAAGGGGCTGGAGGTCCAGGTCCGGGACGGGATTAAGGAACTGGCCGCAGGAGACCTGGAGATGCGTGGCGACCACGAGGCTGCCGCCATCTACCTCACCACCGCCTTCGCCTGGGCCGAAGGGGACACCGGCCGCAGGATGTCCGGCGGCGAGAACGGCGTGGAGGCCCTGGGCCGTTTCGACGCTGTCGTCGCCGAGGCGGCGGGAACAGGTGCGGAGACGGTGGGCATGGTCAGTCACGGCGCGATGATCCGGACGTGGGTGGCCGCCCGAGCGGCGAACGTCGATGTGGCGTACGCGTCCAGCCACCCGCTGGGCAACACCGGCGTCGTCGTCCTCTCCGGCTCGCCCGACCGGGGCTGGCAGGCGCTCCTGTGGGAGGAACACCCGCTCGGCCCCGAAGGGAGCTTCCCCGAGGACAGTGGCCCGGCCGGCGCGGCCGCTCCTACTCGCTGAAGGGTCGCCTCCTCTTCTCCTCGATCTCCGGTGTCCGGTGTGTGGTCGGGAGCCGACCGTTGGGGTGGAGTTCGTGGCGGTGCCGGACGTCTGCCTGGCGGTCGCCGATGTTCGAGGACGTCGCCACGCCCGGCGGACGTGCCCGCACCTGGGTGGAGCAGTGGCAGCAGTCGTGCGGCACGGCATGCCCGGCCGGCCGTCCACCGCCTCGGGAAAGTGGTTGGGGAAGACCTGAGGGGGCAGCCGTTCGTCCGTCATGGCGCAACGACAGGGACGTGGCGTCCAGTACGGCACCATCCGGTGCCCCCGGGCCAGTCATGGCTGGATCTTCCGGAGAGGGAGAGCCGCTTCGCCTGCCCCAGTACTGTGGCTCCTCATGACCGACTCCGCGATCGAGATCACCGCAGACCTGGTCCGCGAGTTGTTGCAGGAGCAGCATCCGGACCTTGCTGGGCTGGCCATCCGTGAGGTGGCGGGTGGTTGGGGCAATCAAATGTGGCGGCTCGGGGACGAGTTGGCCGTGCGTATGCAGCGTATGGCCCCCACGCCGGAGCTCCAGTTCAACGAGCGCCGATGGCTGCCCGTCCTGGCCCCGCGCCTGCCGCTTCCCGTGCCGACCCCGGTGCGGATCGGTGAACCGTCCGCGCGATTCCCCAAGCACTGGACCGTGATGACGTGGGTTCCCGGCGAGCCGCTGGACTGCGCCTCGATCAGCCGCGGTGAGCACGCGGCCGACACTCTGGCGGGCTTCCTCAGGGCGCTTCATGTGGAGGCGCCCGCCGAGGCACCAGCCAGTTCGGACCGCGGCGGTCACCCCAAGGAGTGCACGGACGGCTTCGAGAGGTTCTTGCGAGCCGTCGATCTCGGTGACATCGCCGCCGACGTCCGGGCCGTCTGGGACGATGCCGTAGCGGCCTCCGAGTGGGAGGGCCCACCGGTATGGCTGCACGGCGACCTCCATCCCGCGAATGTCGTCGTCTCGGACGGAAACCTTTCGGGTGTGATCGATTTCGACGCCATGTTCGCTGGCGATCCGGCGTGGGACCTCGCGGCTGCATGGGTGCTCCTTCCCTCGGACGCCGTCTCACGGTTCTTCGAGGTGTACGCGGATGCGAACGAGGCGACGATCCGGCGTGCCCGCGGGCTGGCTGCTATGAAATGCCTGTTCCTGATGCTCATGGGCCAGAACGGAGATCAGGGCCTTCCTGGCGGTAAGCCGACGTGGGGGCCCATCGGCCGGGCAGCGCTGGATCGCGTGCTGACAGCCGGTGTCATGTAGGCACGGAACGCCGCACAGTCGATCCAGCCCGACGACCGAAGGTGATGACAGCCAGAGCGAAAAGCCGCCGGCTCACCGAACCGCTTTGGTGTCCCCCCGGCCCCTGACGGCCACGGCAGCCAAGCACCCCGTCTAGCCGCGGATCCGTGGCTGGGTCATGGCCCAGCGGATGGTGCGGGTCAGGGCCTGGCCGGTGGGCCGTACGGCGAGGTCGTCCACCAGTGGCAGGCGCGGCAGCCACAGCATGTCGCGGGCCCAGTCAGGGAGGAGAGCTACGGCGTTCGCGGCGAGGCCGCCGTAGAAGGGGCGCACCGCGAGGGGCAGTGGGGGCCGGAGGAGGAGGAAGCGGGCGGCGGATCGGGCTTCCGGGGTGGCGTGCAGTTCGGGGCGGTAGGCGGTCAGGCGCTCCGACAGTTCGCGGCGGTCGCGGGGTGGTGCGATGACGCCCAGCGCTTCGGCGACGCGTGCGGTGTCGGCGACGTAGGCGTCGTAGTCGGAAGGGTCCAGCGGGCGGGCTCCGTAGCGTTCGTGGGCGTGCAGGAAGCTGAACGTCTCGGCGGCGTGGACCCAGGCGAGCAGGTGCGGGTCGGCCGCGTGGTACGGCGTTCCGTCGGTGGTCGTCCCGCGGATGCGGTCGTGGATGGCGCGGACGTGGTCGACGGCCCGCTGGGCGTCCTGTGCGGTGCCGTAGGTCGTCACGGCCAGGAAGGTGCTGGTGCGCTGGAGGCGGCCCCATGGGTCGCCGCGGTAACCGGAGTGCCCGGCCACCGCAGCCATGGCGAGCGGGTGCAGGGACTGCAGGAGAAGTGCGCCGAGCCCGCCGATGAACATCGAGGCATCGCCGTGGACCGTGCGGATCGGGCTGTCGGGTGCGAACCAGCGTGGGCCCGGGGTGTCGTGGATGCGGGCGCGGTTCGCCGGGCCGTCGGGGCCCGCGACGCGGCGGAACAGGGCTTGGCCCAGTTGTTCACGGACTGCCGTCAGCATGATCGGCCTCCCCTCTCCTGCTGCTTTCCAGTGTCCACCTGCCCGTGAACGGGGTCACCGGCCGGCGGGCGCCTGCTGCGGCTCACGGTCCGACGCCGGCCACGCATAGGGCAGATCAGCTGGTGCGTCGGGGAAGAGAGCGGCGTACACCTCTGGGTCCTTGCGGACGAGTGCCGAGCGGTGGCTCTCGTGGAACGCCTCGTCGCCGAGCCAGGGCGGCAGTTCGCCGGCGGCGGCCAGTTGCGACTGCTCGCGCACCGCGGTGCCGGGCCGGCGCGCGGCCAGGCCGGCGACGAGCGAGGCGGCACAGCTGTCCTGGTGTCCCTGAGCGCGCCAGACCCGGCAGATCTCCAGGCCGTACCGTACGAGTGCCTCCTCGTACCCCGTCCACATCCGTACGGCCGGGTGTCTGCGCCAGCCGTATCCGGGGACGGTCAGGCCGCGGAGCACCTGCAGGGCCTCGACCCGCTGTTTGCCCAGCCGTCGCCGGTCCAGCAGCAGGGCCGTCTCCCGGAAGTCGGGGTGGGGCAGGAAGGTCTGCATGGCTCACCTGCTCACATTTTGTGCGGCGCGCGGGCCGCGCGGTCGGCGAGGCCTCCTGCGCCGAGGGGACCGGTGTCTGCGACGGGCTCCTCGGCTTCCAGACGGGGCAGCGCGCGGCGTGACACCCGCAGCACCACGGGCGGCAGGGCCGCGCGCACCGGTTGGACCAGCCGCAGCCAGGCCGGCGCGTACACGGTCGTACGGCGCCGCTCCAGACCCGTCACCAGGCGTGCGGCGACGGTTTCCACCGGGTGTACGCGGCCGGCCGGCGGGGGCATGTGGGCGCGCAGTTCGCGCAGCACGGCATACCGGTCGGCGTCACGGGTCATGTCGGTGTCGGTCCAGTTGGGATAGCCGATGCCCACGGCGACGCCCCGGTGCGCCACCTCCGCCCGTAGGGCATGCGCGAAGGCTTCTACGCCGGCCTTGGATGCGCAGTAGGCGCTCATCAGCGGAGCGGCGCCGAGCGCTGCCGTCGAGGCGATCTGGAGGAAGTAGCCTGCCGTGTCGAGGAGGTCCGGCAGGAACGCCCGGGCGGTGTGGGCGCTGTCGGTGAGGTTGACGTCGATGACGCGACTCCAGTCAGCCGGATCCGAGGCGAGGAACGGGCCTCCTTCCGCGATGCCCGCGTTCGCCACGACGGCCGAGGGCGGGCCGAGAGCGGCCCGCACGGCGGCGGCCGCCGCCGCGAGCGCGGCCGGGTCCGTGACGTCGACCTCGATGGCCAGCGCCGGGCCCGGCAGGGACGCGGCCACGGTGTCAAGGGCGGCCTTCTCGTGGCCGAGCAGCGCGACCCGCGCGCCGCGGCGGGCGATCTCGCGGGCCATGGCGGCGCCCAGGCCGCGGGCTGCTCCGGTGACGACGACCGTCCGGCCGGCGAGCGGGCTGCTGCGCACGGGCTGACCTTCCTTTCCGTCGGACTGTGCGTCCCTGTCGGAGACTTCCGTGCCGACGGGGTGCCCGGATGCGCCTCAGGTCCCCGGGCCCGGTGGGCGCGCGGCGTAGCCGGGGCCTTCCGGGGCTGGGGCTTGCTGGACGTGGTTCACGGGTTCTCCTTGGCGTCAGCGCCTTGTTCCGGTGCGGTCGCGGCGGGTCAGCAGCCGTTGGGCGCGGGCCAGACCGGGTGGCCGGTGGCGGTGCAGCGCGGCCCGGGCGGCGTTGGCGCCCGGTGCGCCGTGGACGCCGCCGCCCGGGTGGGCCCCGGAGGAGGCCAGGAAGAGGCCGGGGACGGCGGTCTCGGGGCGCCCGGTGCCGGGGGCCGGGCGGAAGACGAGCTGCTGGTGGATCGCGGTCGTGCCTCCGTTGATGGCGCCGCCGTGCAGATTGGCGTCGAGGGACTGGAGAGTCGGGGGCGCCAGGATTCGGCGGGCGCGGATCAGGGAGCGGAAGCCGGGCGCGAAGCGTTCCACCTGGCGTTCGACCCGGTCGGCCATGAGTTCCTGGTCCTTGGTGTCCCAGCGGCCGGTGATGCCCTCGTCGCCGGCGTCGGCACCGATCTCGTGGGGGATGTGGGTGTAGGCCCAGGCCGATTCGGTGCCCTGCGGGGAGCGGGTGGCGTCGGCGGTGGTCATCTGGCCGAACAGCAGGAAGGGCCGGTCCGGTACCTCCCGCATGGCGATCTGCGCGGCGAACCGAGTGAGCTCGTCCAGGCCGTCGGCGAGGTGCACGGTGCCCGCCCGGGACGCCTGCTCGGCCTGCCAGGGCACCGGGCCGTCCAGCGCCCAGTCCACCTTGAAGGTGGCGAAGTCCCACTGGAACCGGCGCAGGTCCTCCTGAAGCTGCGCGGGCAGGTGCTCGGGGTCGAGGAGATCGCCGTACAGGGCGGGCACCGACACGTCCGCCAGCACCGCGCGGCGCGCCACCACCGCGTCACCGGCCGCCGTCCGCACACCGACGGCCCGCCCGCCGCGCACGACGATCCGCTCGACGCGCTGCCCGCAGCGGATCCGCCCGCCCTGAGCCTCCAGGCGTCGGGCCAGGGCCTCGGTCAGGGCGCCGGAGCCGCCGACGGGGACGGGGAAGCCGTACGTCTGTCCCAGCATGGCCATCAGCCAGCCGAAGCCGCCGCTGCCCGCCGACTCGGGGGCGAGATCGGCGTGCAGGGCGTTGCCGGCCAGCAGCAGCCGGCCGCCCTGGCCGCGGAACTCCTCCTCGCCCATGCGGCGTACCGGCAGGACCAGGGTGCGTGCCACGCGCAGTCCGCCCGCGGCCCGCAGCCGGCGTGCCAGCCGTGCCGTCGCACGCACGGGCGGGAAGGGGGTGAACAGTGCGTCCAGGATGTCGGGGTGCAGGGACTCCCATACGTCGTGCAGTCGCCGCCAGGCGGCCCCGTCGCCCGGTGCGAAGACGTCGAGGGACGCGGCGGTGGTGTCGATGTCACGGTCCAGGAGGGCGCAGCTGCCGTCGGTGAGCGGGTGGGCGAGCACGCTGGGCGCGTGGCTCCAGCGCAGCCCGTAGCGGTCCAGGCCCAGCGCGGTCAGGACCGGGGAGGCGGCCGCGAGCGGGTAGAAGGCGCTGAAGACGTCGCTGACGTAGGCGGGGTCGACGCCGTGGTCGTGGCGGACGGCGCCGCCCGGCTCCGGCTGCTCCTCCAGCACCTCGACGCTCCACCCGGCGTCCGCGAGCAGGTTGGCGGCGACCAGCCCGTTGGGGCCCGCTCCGATCACCACGGCGTCAGGCATGCCCGGCTCCCGCCACCCCCTGCACCGACGCCTGCCGCGGAGCCTCGCCGGCCTCTCGCACCCCGTTCTCGCACAGCCGGGCCAGGCGGGACAGCATGGTGCGGTGGCGCATCTGGATCACCGCTTCGAAGCCGACGTTGTGCAGTCGGCCGCCCGCGCCCTGGAGGGGGTGCTCGTCCACGATCACCAGGCAGTGCTCGCCCCACGGCCGCAGTTCGATCGCGATGCGTGCGGTGCCCAGCGGTCCGGCATGGGCTTCCAGCTCCAGGTCCACGCCTTCGTCGCAGCGGCGTACGACCGTCTCGTTGGCCAGTTTGAACGGGCCGAGCGGGACCTGGAAGCGGATCGCCGCGTCCTTGTGCGGCCACTGCCCGCGAACCGGCTCGGAATGGGAGGTTCCCACCACCCACTCCGCGTACCGGTGGCCGTCGGCGAGGACGTCCCACACGGCGCTGGGGCTGGCATTGATCAGACGGTGGCGAACGGCCACGATACCTCCAAGGGGCTGCCTGGACCGGGTTGCCCGTCGGCCGTGCCCCGAGTGCCCGAGCCTGACCGGTCCAACCGGCGCCCCCGGGACCATGCTTCCGACGAGCGGTGAACCGAGTGACAAGTAGCCCGCCCGTGGCTTCCTGGGTGGATTACCCCAAATACCCGCTCGCTGAGCCGACAGGCGACGGCCGTGGCGCAGTGCACCGTGCCAGGGCTCCTGGGCGGTGCTTCAGCACACCTCGGGGCGTACGGGACTGCAAGCCGTCAGCGGGGCACCTCGCCCTGTGCGATCTCGACCTGATGGTGGAAGGTGATGGCGCCGGTGGCCACGGCGGTGGCGGACAGGGCCGGCGAGGCGGCAAGGAGGAGGGCTGCCCAGCACATCGACCGGCGAGTGCGCGGCGCGGGAGTGGCGAGGAGGGCCGCGACGCGCTGGGGGACGGGACCGGCGGTCGCTGCAGGAGCGAGGTCCGGACGGGTGGAGGACGTGGCGTGCCCGGCGAGCGCGGCGCGGGCGATGGCACGGGCCAGCAGGCGGCGATCTCCCACCACTGCGGCCGCGGATTCGTCGGCGGCTCGTTCGGCGGCCAGTCGGATCACGGCGCGGGCGGAGCGCAGTGCGGGGTGGCAGTGGGCGGCGAGTTCGGCGGCGGCCAGGAAGTAGTGGTGGCCGCCCCTGTTGTGGGCGCGTTCGTGGGCGAACAGGGCGTCGCGCTCGTCCGGGCCGAGGCTGCGCAGCATGGCGGTGGTGACGACGATGCGGTTGGGGCGCCCGGGCAGGGCATACGCGTCCGGGTGCGGCGCGTCGATGACGCACAGGTCGCCCGCGGTGGGTCGCAGGTCGGCCTCGGCTCGGGCCGTGCGGAAGGCCCGCGTCTGGCGCAGGGCCGAGCGGCCGAGGGTCCAGGCGCCGATGGTGAGCAGGCCGGTGGCGATCACGGCCGCCGGGAGGACCGCATAGTCCGACGGCGTGCGCAGGGGATGGACGAGTTCGCCGAGGGCCGCGAAGGCGGGAACCCTGAGCAGCCCGGTCAGCACGAGGCAACCGAGGGCCGCCACGACGGCACCGGCCAGCACCAGGGCAGCAACGGTGAGCGCCCACAGTGCGGTGACGGGGGTCAGCCGGGCGAGGGCCCGGGGGGCGAGCAGCGGCACCACGAAGGGCAGCAGGAGCGGAATCAGCAGCACGGTGGTCATCGCCCGTCGGCCTCCAGCAGGTGGCGCAGAAGCTGTTCGTCGTCCCGCTTGAGCTGGGCGACGAAGCGGGAGAGGACGGTCTCGCGGTCACTGTTGCGGTCGCGGTCGAGTTCGGTGTGCATGCGTCGGGCGGTGAGCCCTGCTGCGTCCTGAACGGGGTAATAGGCGTATCCGCGTCCCTGCGGACGACGGCTGACGATGCCCTTGTCGTACAGACGGGACAGGATCGTCGACACGGTCGTACGGGCCAGTCCGGAGGCGATTTCCGTCTGGACCCGGCCCGGTGTGAGCGGGACGTCAGCGGCCCAGAGAGCAGCCATGACGGCCGCTTCGAGCTCACCCGCAGGCCGTCTTTCGTCCTTCGCGTTGCTCATGGAACGAACCTCACCCCGTCGTCGACTACAGTCGAGTAGACCGTCTACAGAATTGTAGTCCATCGGGTTGTCGCCTTCGCGTGCCCGCCCGTTGCCTGACGAGAGGGCCCGCATCCATGACCCCACCTTTGTTCACGGCCTCACAGCTCGCTGTGAATGTCCTGAGCGCCCAGTCCCTGCTGGCCGCTTTCGGCGTGCTGGGTGTCGGCGTGGTGATGTTCGCCGAGACGGGTCTGCTGATCGGCTTCTTCCTGCCGGGCGACTCCCTGCTGTTCACCGCAGGCCTGCTGTGCACGGGGAGCGGCCAGCACGGTGTGAAGCTGTCCCTCGCCCCGCTGCTGCTCGCCGCGGCCATAGGCGCGCTCGCCGGGGCGCAGTGCGGCTATCTGCTCGGCCGCAAGGCGGGCGGCGCCGTCCTGGCGCGCAGCGGCTCGGTCCGCCTGCGGGAAGGGGCGCACCGGGCCGAGGAGTTGTTGGAGCGGTACGGGTACGCGAAGGCAATCGTGCTGGCCCGGTTCGTGCCAGTGGTGCGGACGGTCCTGAATCCGATGGCGGGCGCGCTCGGTGTTCCGGCGCGGACGTTCACCGTCTGGCAGATGGCCGGCGGGCTCGTGTGGAGCCTGGGACTGACCCTGGGCGGATACGCCCTGGGCTCCTCCATCCCCAATGTGGACCGCTACCTGCTGCCCATGGTCGGCGTGATCGTGGCCGTGTCGCTGCTTCCGCTCGCTGCTGAGTGGTACCGCTCCCGCCGGGCCGCGAAGGCGAAGGAGGTGCGCGGATGATCCTCGCGTTCAACGGCTCGTCGGTCGACGGATCCGCCTACACGGACGTGGTGGATCTTGCTGACCGCTCGCCCGGCTGGCTGGACGACATGGTGTCGGCCTGGTCGACGTACGGACTGGCGGTGTTCGCCGTGCTGATGGCCGTCGCCTGGTGGCAGGCGCGACGAGTGAGCGCCACAGCGGCGGTGATCGCAGTGGCCGTTCCGCTGGTCGTGGTCGCGGGGTACGGGGTGGATGCCGCCCTGAAACTGGTCGTGCGCGAGGCCCGGCCCTGTCAGAGCCTGCAGGTGGCCACCCTGGAGGCATGTCCGGCGCCGGGCGACTGGTCCTTCCCCAGCAACCACGCGGCCATCGCCGCAGCGGCCGCGGTCGCCCTCTGGTTCGTCTCCCGTCGGCTCGGTGCCGTCGCGGTCGTGGCCGCCTGCGCGATGGCGGTCTCCCGGGTCTGGGTCGGTGCGCACTATCCGCACGATGTCGCGGCAGGAGTGGTCGTGGGAGCCCTCGTCGCTGTGGGCCCGATGGCGGTGCTGCGCCGTCACCCCGACTCGCCGGCCGGGTGGATCACCGGCACGCGACTGCGCCCGCTGCTGGCGGCGTCATGAAGCGCGCTGACGTCTGCGACACCGCAGGCAGCGTCGGCCTCGGCGCGTGGACGGCATTCGGCGTACTGACCATGATGGTGATCGGCGACGGGAAGCCGCTGTACGGCGACGAGGACCTGTCGTCCTGGTCCGTCGCTCACCGCCCGGCCGTGGCCGAGGCGCTGGCCCGCGGTCTGACCGCCACCGGAACCGGCGTCATACCGTACGCCCTCGCCGCACTGGCGGGAATCATCGCGGGGCGCACCCTGCGCCGACGCGCCGTCGCCGCCGCGCTCTGCCTCATCTGCCTCGGAGCGGGACAGGCGGCACGGTACGGCGTGATGACCCTCGTCGCCCGGCCCCGCCCCGACCGGACGGACTGGGCGACACACGCCTCGGGTTGGGCCTTCCCGTCCGGCCACACCACGACCGCAGCCCTCACCGCCGGACTGCTCGTCATCGCCGTGTGCGTACGCGCCCCACGCGGCAGGACCCTGCTCGCCCTGGTCATCGGCTGCTGGGGCGCCCTGGTCGGCCTGAGCCGCGTCTACCTCGGGGTGCACTGGTTCACCGACGTCCTCGGCGGCTGGCTGTTCGCCATCGGCTGGCTGGGACTGTGCCTGTGCGCCGCCGTCTGGCGGCTGCCCGAGAGGTTCATCACAGGTACGCCGGACACCGACCAAAAGCCTACGGAGGGCCATGCGCCACAAGATCCTGGTCGTCGAGGACGATCACGCCCTGCGTGACGTCCTGCTGCGCGGCCTGCGCGACGAGGACTTCGACACCGTGCCCGCCCCGGACGGAGCATCCGCCCTGCGGCTGGCCGGTGACGACATCGCCGCGGCCGTGCTGGACGTCGGACTGCCCGACGCGGACGGCCGAGACGTGTGCCAGGCGCTGCGGGCGAACGGATTCCGCTCCCCCGTCATCTTCCTGACCGCCCACCACCGGCTCACCGACCGGCTGTCCGGGTTCTCCGCCGGGGGCGACGACTATCTGCCCAAGCCGTTCCACCTGGCCGAACTCGCCGCCAGACTACGGGCGGCGGTCAAACGCGCCGCAACGCTCCCCGCGGCCACGGCCGGCGATCTGCTCCTGGACGCCGTCCGGCACAGCGTCAACGTGCGCGGCACCCAGGTCGACCTCACGCCGACGGAGTTCCGCCTGCTGGCGGCGCTCATGACCGGCGCCGGGGGTGTCGTACGCCGGCGAGAGCTGCTCAGAGCAGGGTGGCCCGAAGGTGCCCAGGTCAGCGACAACACCCTCGACCAGTACCTGACCCGGCTGCGCCGCAAGCTGCGGGAGGCGGACAGCGATCTGACCATCACCACGGCCCGCGGGATCGGCCACCGCCTGTCATGAGCTCTGCGTTCTTCCGGCTGATGCCGCGCACCCTGCGCGGCCGCCTCTCCCTGGTGGCCCTGACCACCGCCACACTTCTGATGGTGATCCTCACCGTCGCCTTCAACACCGTCATCCGCCACCGCCTGCAGCACCAGGCCGACGACGAGTTGCACACCCGGGCCGCCGCCGTCGCCACCACCATCGACACGAACGGCCGTACGGTGCGTGTCCTGGAGACCTCCAACGACCGGCTCCTCGACACGAACGTGTGGATCTACACGGGCACACGGCTGCTCGAACAGCCACCGACCACCACAACCCACAGCGCCCTCGCCCGCGCCGCCGACAGGCTCGTGCGAGAGGGCGGGAGTCACTGCCTCACCGCCGGCGGACCGGACCCCGCCCGGCTGTGCAGCCAGTCCGTGTCCGGCGGCCGGAGCACGGCGACCGTCGTCACCGCGCTGGACCTCACTCCCTACCGGAGTTCGGCCGACACCCTGCTCCTGGCGTCGCTGGTGCTCGACGCGGTGATGCTCGCCTGCACCTACCTCCTGACGCGCCTCGCGGTCGGACGCGCGTTGCGTCCCGTGGGGACCATGACCGACCAGGCCACCCAGTGGAGCGCCGTCGTCTCCGAGGAACGCTTCAGCGCGGCCCGGCGTCCGGCCGAACTCGCCCGTCTGGGCGCGTCGTTGGACGCGCTGCTGGACCGCATCCGAGCCGTCCTGCGTCATGAGCAGCAGCTGACCGGCGAGTTGTCGCACGAGCTGCGCACCCCGCTCAGCCGGATCGTCGCCGAACTCGACTGGTGGCAGGCCCGCCCACGCTCGGCCGCCGAAACCGAAGCCACGCACGAGGTGATAGCCGACGCCGCCCGGTCCATGCGTGCCATCTGCGACACCCTGCTGAACAACGCCCGCGAGGGCACACCCACCACTCCCGGCACGGCCGAGATCCTGCCCGTACTGCACCGACTCGCCGCACACCTGGACGCACCGGTCCACGTGACGCTCGACGTACACGACGAGGGCTCCCCGCCGGAGGCCGGAGTCCAGGCCACCCTCCTCGAACGCATCGTCAGCCCGCTGCTCACCAACGCCGTCCGGTACGCCACCTCACGCGTCACCGTCACCGTGCGCCGGGAGTCGGACGGCGTCCGCATCGACATCGTCGACGACGGCCCCGGCGTACCCGAGTCGTTCGCGGCGCAGCTCTTCCAGCCCGGCCGGCGGGCCGACCCCGGCGACGGACACGGCGGAGCGGGCCTCGGGCTGCCGCTCGCGCGACGCCTGGCCCGCTCCGCCGAGGGCGAGGTGACGTACGACCCCGGGCACACGCCCGGGGCCCGGTTCACGGTCAGACTGCCCACCGGCTGACCACCCTCCGCCCGATCGCCCCCTGCCGGGAGGCAGCGGTCCGGCGCTCCTGCGCCTGGGCATCCGCCATCAGACCCACCACGGGCGTCGGCCGTACCGCCGACGCACCCGCCGTACCGAATTCGGGGCCGCCCGGCCACCTACGCCGTACGCGCGGTCTGCTCAGGCTCGGTGACGTCCTTGCGCGTCACCACGAGGAACACCACCAGACCGAGGATGACCGCGAGGAACAGCACGCTGGTCACCACGGTGCCCAGGCCCATGCCGCCGTCACCGGTCGGCTGGGAGAGATAGTCGCCCATCGATGCGCCGAGCGGGCGGGTGAGGACGTAGGCGATCCAGAAGCTCCACACCGCGTTCGCCCCGAGCGCGAAGCGCGCCACCGCCACCGCGGCGATGGCGAGGGCGAACAGAACCGCGGAGACCCAGTAGCCCAGCGCCATCCGCTCGGCGACCAGGTCACCGGCCGCGGTGCCCAGCGCGAAGGTGAACAGCACCGCCAGCCAGTAGAACGACTCGCGGCGCAGGGTGTCGATGCTGTGGACGGAGAGCGTCCGCTCGCTGCGGTACCAGGCGGCGAACACGATCGCGAGGACGACGGCGAACACCGTGGTGCTCGTCGTGAGCGGTACGCCCATGTTGTCGGTGAGGTTGTCGCTGATCAGGGTGCCGACCACGCTGATCAGGGCGACGGCGAGCCAGTACACGCCGGCGCGGTAGGCGGTCGTGCGGAACTGGACGACGAGCACCACCGCGAGCAGCGCGCTCATCAGCAATGACACACCGGTCAGGCCCAGTCCGGCCTTCTCGTTCAGCAGGTCGGCCGCGGTCTCACCGACCGTCGTGCACAGCACCTTGATCACCCAGAAGTACACGGTGACTTCGGGCACCTTGTTCCAGCGAAGGCGATGACCGCGGGCGGTCGCGGCGGGATTGCCGGCCGCCGCCGTCTCAGAAGTCTCAGATGTCATGAGGCCCGACCGTGCCACCGGAAACCTGAACGCATCCTGACTGCTGCGCGGCACCACCCGCCGCTGCCGGGCCGCGCGTGGAACATGACTGCCATGCGCCATGGCCCAGTCGGTGATACCGGCGCTCCGTCCCGGCCCAGACCCAACAACGGAAGCGCGCGGCCATGATCATCCCGCCCGGCCCCCATTCCTCAGTCCGTGCCGACAGAGTGACCGAGCGGCTGCGGCGACGCCTCGGACGAGCCGTGGCGCTCGCCTGTCTTGCGGCGCTGCTGCTCTGCTGCTGATCGCGGCTCCGGTGGTGGCAGCGGCCGTCTGCGCCCTGTCCTTCGCCGTGGGCCGGCTCGCGGCGCGCGTCCTGCGTCTGGACGCCCCGGCCGCTTCTGCCCGACAAGCCGCACCTGCTGCTGCCGGTTCTCGCGTGCGGGCTGTTGCAGAAGACGGCGGCAACAGGGTGGTACGGATGACTCGCCCTCGGCGACCACCGTGCCGGGTGTCCTGACCGGCGAGCCCTTTCGGGGAGGTCGTCGAAGACCTGCGGGGCTCGCTTCTGTTCGATAATGGGTGCTGGGGTGAGCGTCTACGATCCCAGCGGTCGCCTCATGCCGCTGTGGGCGATCTCGGGGAAAGGCAGGTTCCATGACGGACTCCGACGGCGAGCGCAGGCCGGCGGGCGAACTGGAGGCCAGTGTGCTGGCGGCTCTGTGGGCTGCGGGGAAACCGATGTCCGCGGCGCAGGTGAGAGCGGCGATTCCGCAGCCGCTGGCCCGGACAACGGTGGCGACGCTGCTGATCCGCCTTCATGAGAAGGGCGTGGTGGATCGCAGCCCTGCCGCACGCGGTTTCCTCTACTTTCCCGTGGCGGACTCTCACGGCCTGACCGCACGGCGGATGCACCAAGAGCTCGACCAGGACCACGACCGCAGCACGGTGCTGGCCCGGTTCGTCGAGGGTCTCGGCCCGGACGACGAAGCGGAGCTTCGGCGTCTGCTGGAGGGGGGCCGACAGTGATCGCACTGCTGCTCGTTCCGCTGGTGCTGCCCTTCGCACTGCCCCCGCTGGCCCGGCGAGTGGTCGACCGGGGGCGGCCCGACGCAGCGCTGTGGGTGCTCACCTCGGCCTCGGTGGCCCTGGCGGTGGGTGTCGTAGCGTGCCTGGGCGTCCTTCTGCTCCCCGTCGCGCTCTCCGTTCCGGTGATCGCCGGCCTCGCCCACCTCATCCAACCCCTGGAGGCCGGACCCACAACCCTGGTCATGGCTGTCTCCGTCTTCGCCGGTGGGGCCCTGGCAGTCACGTGCATCACTGCCGTACGCCGAACGCAGTCGGAAGTGCGGCGGCTGCGCGCGGCCCACGTCGACGTCGCCGGCCTCCCGGACGCCGGCGGGCTCTGTGTCGTCGACGACGCCCGTCCCGACGCCTATGCGCTGCCCGGCGGTCGCCACAGCCCGAGCCGGGTCGTGGTGACGACCGGCATGCTGCGCGCCCTGACCGCCGACGAGCGCGAGGTCCTCCTCGCTCACGAGCGCGCCCACCTCGCCGCGCGACACCACTTGTTCCTGGCCGCCGCCCAACTGGCCGGCTGGTGCCACCCGGCGCTCGCAGCCGTCGCACCGCAGGTGTCGTTCGCCGCCGAGCGCGCCGCGGACGAGGCCGCAGCGCTCGCTGCCGGCGACCGGACGCTGACAGCGACCGCCGTCGGCCACGCGGCGCTGGCCACCACCCGCACGCGCACTGTTCTGCCCTCCATCGCTCCCAGTGCCGTCACAGGACCAGTCCCGGCACGCGTGAAGGCCCTCCTCGCCCACGCACCGGCTCAGCGCCTGGCCCCTGTGCTGCTGGCATTTGTGGTCCTGATCGGCCTGGCCGGTGGCTCCGCCCTGGCCGGGGCCGCCTCGGTGCACCGAGGTGTGGAGATCGCCCAGGGCGAGCTCCCCCGCCCCTGACTCCTGCGGGACACCGCCGTGTTGCCCTCAGCCCACCGAGTCACGACTCGTGGGGCAGCGCGCTGTTCTCCAACTACCTGATCGGTCTGCGCGAGGGCCTGGAAGCCGGCCCCCTCCCGGGTCTGCATCCTCGAATTCGGCTCCCAGGAGCTCACGTTGGAGGCGCAGGAGGCGCTCGGCGGCTCCCTGTCGATCGTCGCGGTCGGCCGGGCCACCTAGTGACCTGCTCGCCCGTCTCCGCGCCCACGTGAGGCGCCGGATCGTCGACACACCGCCCACGGAACCCGTCCGGGCCGACGTCGTCCTCGAGTCCCAGGAGTCCCTGATGGCTGGGCGAGGTCTGGGACGAGAACTGGGTTCGGCTCCACCAAGACCCTCGACATCACCATGGCCGCCTGCGCCGCCCCCACACCGCAACCGGCGGCAAACCGCCCGTCACCAGGTTGACCAACGTCCCTGGGCAGTACAGCTAGGACACCGAAGTGCCCTGGACATCCCTTTGGGAGACGGCCAGGTAGCCGACGAGCCCGAGGATGGCCACGGTCCAGGACAGGGTGACCGGTCCGAGGCCGAGGTTCAGTCCGCCCCGGCTGTGGCCGACGGCCATCCAGTCGGCGATCGAGGCACCGAGGGGACGGGTGATGACGTACGCGGCCCAGAAGGCCGTCACCGCGTTCAGGCTGCCCCAACGGTGGGCGACGGCCGGGACGGCGATCGCGGCGGCGTACAGGACGGCGGAGCCCAGGTAGCCGAGTCCGATCGTGGCCGTGAGATCCCCGGCGGCGGTGCCCAGCGCAAACGTGGCCAGTACGGCGGCCCAGTAGAAGGTCTCGCGGCGGCGGGTGTGGATGCTGTGGATGGACAGGGTGCGTTCGCTGCGGTACCAGAGGACGAAGACGGCGGCCAGCGCGGCCATGAAGAACGGGGTCGAGATCATGTACGGCACGCCGAGGCCGACATGCAGCACGTCGGCGGCCATGGTGCCGAAGACGCTGACCACGACGATCGCCGTCCAGTAGATCCAGGCCACGTACCTGCGGACCGTGAACTGCACCGCCAGGGCGGCCACCAGGGCGATGCCGCCGAGGCCGACGGCGGGGATCGGGCCTAGCAGGTGGGCCAGGAAGTCGGAGGCCGTCTCGCCCATCCCGGTGGTCTGCACTTTGATGATCCAGAAGTAGACGGTCACCTCCGGCACCTTGTTGGCCGCGTGACGCATGTGGCCCGCGGGCCGGTTGTGAGTGAGGTGATCAGTCGACATGGCAGGCACGATGACATGGCGCCCGGCCTTTGCCCCAGACCCCTTTGCCAGAGCTTTTGCGCTTCTGGTGCGTGAGTTTCCCAAGGCCCGTCCGGACCTGACCACAACCTGAACGCCGATGCCTATGAGCTGGTCAGCGCTGCGGGAGCAGTGGTATCGGGGGCGTTACGGCGTGTCTCACCCGGCCTGGTCGGCGAGATCGCCGCAGCCGGACACGGGATCGGCATCCACGGCCGGCTGCATCGCCCACCGCTCCTGCGCGGCCCGCGCGCGACCTACGACGACCTCGCTCGCGCCCGCGACACCGTGCCGACATCACAGGAGCCCGGCCCACACTCCTCCGGCCCCCGTACGGCGTGATGTCGGCCGCCGCTCATCCAGCGCCCACCGGCTCGGTCTCTCTCACCCCGGTGCCGTGGGCCTGCTGGGCGAGGACTGGACATCCCGTGCCACACCGGCGTCCGTCCACCGCACGGTGACGACCGACCTGGACGGAGGCGGCACCATCCTGCTCCACGACTCCGACTGCACGTCGGCCCCGGGTGCGTGGCGGTCAGCTCTGGGCGCCCTTCATCCTCGGCACCTGCGAGCAACACGGCTACGAGGTCGGCCGGTTGTGCGACCACGGATGACGCCGCGTCTTCCCGCATCGCGGCCGAGCATCGCCATGTCCGTCGGTTCCTATCAGCATGATTTGGCGCGGAGCCCCGGGCGTTCACGCCCGGGGGGAAGCGCTTCTGGCGCACCGGGCACTGGTCAGCGGACCGGCAGCGCGGTGGTGTGTTCCTCGCGCACGGCTTGCAGGGAGCGGGGGTTCAGGCCGAGCAGGCTCAGGATCGTCGGTGCGATCTGCTTGGTCTGCACGCTCGCGGAGTCGCGTACGCCGTCCGGAACTGAGGCGCCCGAGACGACCAACGGGACGTCGAGGTCGTCGGAGTGGGCGCCGCCGTGCTCGGCGATCTTCTTGGTGCCGCCGGTGTAGACGACGCCGTACTGTGCGAGGCCGAAGATGTCCGGGACACGCGCGTCGCCGGCTTCGACGTGGAAGTAGCGGGCCGCGGCGTTCCCGGCGTAGACCTTGCTGAGCCCGCTGCGCGTGAAGGCCTTGGGTGCGGCGTTGATGTCGGTGCCGCTGCCGCTCTGCGCGAGCAGGTACGTCTTGGCGAAGTCGGTGGCGGCCTGCGAGCGGTCGGTCAGCCAGAGCAGCATCGCGTCGTCGTCCACGGAGTGCGCGACCAGGTCGCCGGCGGCGGGATGGAGCTTCTTCCAGGCGGCGTTGAGGCCGTCCAGGAGCGGGCCGTCGTCGATCCGGGTGAGCGCGGTGGGGTCGGTGGGCGACTGGCCGTGCTTGGCGGACAGGATGATCGTGGTGCTGTCGGCCAGGTGTCGCCTGGTGATCTCAGAAGTCAGGGCGTCGATCTGGGCGTTGACGAAGTCCAGGTTCTTCGTCAGCAGCGGTCCGGGCACGTTCTTGGCGGTGTAGCCGCCCTTGAGGCCGTCGGAGGCGGGCAGCTTCTGCGCGGTGGAGACCGACTGGAAGTTGAGGCCGAAGATCGCCGGGGTGCCGACCTTGTGGGTACGGCTGTGGTCGTAGCCGTCGATCTCGTTGAGGACGGCCTTTACCTTGTAGCCGTCGTACTGTTCCGTGGCCTGGTTGTCCTTGGTCCAGTCGTTGCCGGCCGGGTAGCCGAGGGCGTCGCTGTTGATCTCCGGCGTGAACAGGTCCTGGATGCCGGTGCCCGAGGGCCCGTTGAGGATTTCGTAGGCTGCGTGCTTGTCCGACCACGCGGTGCGCAGACCCGCGCTGCGGGCCACCTCGAAGACGGTGTTCACCTTGAGGTAGGAGTGCGGGTAGACCGGCTTGCAGGTCTTGGGGTCGACCGGCAGCTTGGAGGCGTTGATCAGGCTCGCCGGGTTGCCCGTCATCGACAGGATGCTGTCCGGCAGGCCGGCGAGTCCCTGACCGGCGTCGATGGATGCCTGGTTCTTGTCCAGGTCCTCCGTGAGGTCCACCTCGACACCGGGCTTGACGTCCTTGCAGCTGGTGGTCCCGGCGGGCAGGAGCGACGCGTTGTAGGTGTCGTCGTAGTAGACACCGGTGGTGCCTGGACCGCCACCGGTCGCCTGGGCGACCATGCCCGGGAAGGAGTCGGACGGCGTGGTGGTCTTGGCGTGGGTGTACTCCACACCGCCGCCGACCAGCCGGGCCAGCGCGGAGTTCGGGTGCCGGGAGACGTACCAGGCCAGGTCCGACTGGTGCAGGCCGTCGACCGAGATCAGCAGAACGTGCCTGGTGGGGGCTCCGTGGTGGGAGGCGGCAAAGGCGGAGGGCTGGGTGGCAGTCAAGCCGGTAAGTACTCCCGCGGCGGCGAGGACGGTTGCGGGCCTGACGTAACTTCTCGACATCTGGGTTTCTCCCGGGCGTTTGGGGCGAGCTGCGAGTGCCGGGCCAATCAGAGTCGCGCCTTGCGTACCGGGGACGGCGCAGGCGTGAACGCACACCGAAGTAGCGGTCGGTTCTTCATCAAGCACGTCTGGTTTTCGCCAAGGAGGGGCGACGTCCGCCGCACCGGCGGTCAGCCCGATACGTTCACCACCCGGGTGGACGCCGAGCGCGGACCACTTCGGAAGAGCTCGCTGCTCTGCTCGATGAGCTCCATCTGGACGAGGACGTCGCCTGTCGACGACCAACCGAGCGGACTGCCAACCGAACGGAAGGGGTGGTGACGGCTGCATCCATCTCGTTGTCTTCCATGATCTGGCGGGCATGAAGCTGCGAGTGGCCAGTTCCGATTCGTCGGTGGCCGTCTCCACGTGGGTCGACCTGCGCTACCCATCCGACAGCAAGAAGAAGTGGCGGTCCGCCGGCTTGGCGAACAACCTGGAGGCGACCCAGGGCTTCATCGAGACTTACGGCGCCCACAAGGCACTTCGCTGGTACGCGTGAGCCTTGGCGCGGGCTGGCCGCGTCGACATCGTCGGCGTACAGGTAGCGGCGCGGATCAAAGGCGCAGGACGATCAGGGCGATGTCGTCGCTGGCGCCGCTGCTGACGCCGAGGTGCGCGAGCAGAGCGTCGGCGAGACGTTCGGGGCTGTGGCGGGCATGGCGGGCGAGCGCGTCGGTGAGGCGTTCCAGCCCGGCATCGATGTCCTCGCCGCGGCGTTCGATCAGACCGTCGGTGTAGAGCACGAAGGTGTCGCCGGGGGTGTAGGCCAGGTCGGCCTGGGGGCGGGGGACGGGTTCGGGGCGGGCTCCCAGCGGAGGGTCGGTGGCCTGGTCCAGGAGATCGCAGGTGCCGTCCGGGTGGAGCAGGACGGGGGGTGGGTGGCCGGCGCTGCTGTACAGAATGCGGTGAGCGCGGGTGTCGATGACGGCTTGGATGACGGTGGTGGCCAGCGCGCCCTCCACGTAGCGTGCGTACCGGCCCAGGATGTCCAGAGCTCTCGCGGGTCCTTCGACGGCCCGGACGACGGCGGACAGCGCGCTGCGCAGCATGCCCATGACGGCGGCGGCCTCCAGGCCATGGCCGACGACGTCGCCGACCGCGACGGCGAATCGGTTCTCGGGCAGGTCGACCACCTCGTACCAGTCGCCGCACACGTTCAGCGACCCGGCGGCGGGCAAGTAGCGCACCGCGGTGTCCCGGTGCCTGGCCAGATGGGGCGAGTGGAGCATGGCTTCCTGCAAGGTGACGGCGACCTGGCGTTCCCGGGCGTGGGCTTGGCGCAGTTCCTCGTTCACTCGATGGAGCTCGCGCGCCCGGGCGTACAGCTCGACCTCCATCGCCTCCACGTCGCTCAGCGCCCCGCCTCCTCGCCGACGAGGGTGGGAGAGGATGAACGAGGTCACGTCCTCCCCCCGGTGCAGGATCCACTGCACCTGCCCGTCCGGCCCGAGCACCGGTGTGTTGATGGCGGACCACCACCGCTCCTCGAACACGCCGGGCTGGTCGGCCACGGGAATGTCGTACTTCATCGGCGCCATCGTGTCCCGCTTCTTCGAGCGCAGGACCCAGTGCAGGGAAGCGTGCAGATTCCGCACCCCGTCGGCATCCGGGTCCGCCGGATTGTCAGGGAAGGCGTCGAAGAGGTACCGCCCGATCAGATCCTCCCGAGTGCGGCCGGTCCCCCGGCAGGCCGCCTCATTGACGTCGACGAGCACCAGGTCCGGGCCCAGCACCATGCAGGGGCTGGGGGTGACCGAGAACAGCGCCTGGTAGTCGATCCCCGGCCTCGCCACACGTTGTGGCCGGGCACCCTCAGCAGGGCTGGTCTCGTCCTTCACACTTACGTTCTACCGTTCGTGGGCGCCCTCGGCACCTGGGCGCAGGTCGACCGTCCGGCCCGTATGTCGCCAGTGGGCGAAGAAGGCGTACACGCGCGGTCAGGTATCCGCGCGGGTGGCGCAGTACTGGGCGGTCGGGACCCCGCGCGGTGGGTCAGAGCTGATTCTCGCCGCCGTTGACGTGCAGGGTGGTACCGAGCATGAAGCTGCTGTCCGCGGAGGCGAGGAGGGCCACGGCGGCGGCGACCTCCTCCGGGCGCCCCCGCGGCCGATCGGCACGCCCGCCGCGAGTTCGGCCTTGAGAGCTGTTCCGCAAGGTCCTGGAGCGCTACACCGACGGCCCCGCCTCCTATACGGCCCGCGCGCTGGACAAGCCGAGCGCCCGGGAGGTGGCCACGGCGTTCCTCGCCGGCTCGGTCAGCACGACCACCCACCCCGGCCACCCCGCTGGATGCTGGGTGTGCAGGGCTCGCTGGCTTCAGGCCACTCCGGACGGCCGGCCCAGGACGCCCTGATCGCCTGGCGAGACGACGGCCGCGCTCGCCTCCGGCACCGGTTCCAGCGCGCCGTCGACGAGGGTGATCTGCCCCGTTATGTTCTTCGCAGCCCTGCAAGAGGGCCGCTGGCCTCCAGGCCCGGCATGACTGTTGCCCCCTGTCGAACGGATGACCTGGGCGGTGGTGTGGTGTCACCGGACCCGGTAGGTGCCGTCGGAGACGCTGATGAGAGGTCCGGCCACCACCCGGTCCGGCGCAACGCCGGACAGCTCGCGGGCGGAACTCCAGCAGGTGGCCGACGCGGCGCTGCGGAACTGGCCACCCGTCCGAGCCGTCCCAGAGCGCCGTCCCGGCCCGTCGGCGCGGGCGGTTGTCAGTCGACGGAGGCCACGAAGTTCAGCATCCGGCGGTTGATCTCCTCCGCGTGGTCGATCTGCGGCCCGTGGCCCGTGTCAGCGATGATCTCGGCTCGGGCACCGGGGACCAGGCGCGGCACCCGCTCCACCTGTCGCTGCGGGTGCACGAGGACGCTTCGCTTCCCGAGCACCAGGTAGAGCGGAGTCCGGATGGTGGACAGCTCCTCCTCGGACAGGGGAAGCGGGGCCGGGCGGCGTATGCGGTAGGCGCGAGCGGCCGTTCTGATCATCGTGCGCAGTCCCGGCATGACGAGGACCGGCTGTTCCAGCCAGGCCGCCAGCCGCTTTCTTCGAGTTCTCGACGAAGGAGGTGGGCGCGTCATCCTCGGGCGTGGAGTCATGCACGCGCGCAGATCTACCGGAACCAACCCCCGCCTTTCAGGCGATCACCCGGCATCACACGATCAAGTGCAGTAGCTTCCTGCGGTGATCTCTCTGGGGGAACCTGCGTTCTTCACCCGCCTGCGCGACGCCCGACGGGTACTCATCGCCGGCGCGGGCGGCGGCTTCGACGTGTATGCCGGGCTGCCGCTCGCACTCGCGCTGCGGTCCGCGGGCAAGGAGGTGCACCTAGCCAACCTGTCCTTCGCCGATCTCTACGGCCTGGACCTCGATGTGTGGGTGGATCAGGACGTCGCGGCCGTCGGACCCGAAACCCCTCTACGCGGCGACTACTTCCCCGAACGGACGCTCGCCCAGTGGCTCGCGACGCAGGATCTGCCGTCGACCGTGTACGCGTTCCCGAGCATCGGAGTCGGTCCGCTGCGAGCGGCCTACCGGACGCTGATCGCGCATCTAGGCGGTGTCGACGCGGTCGTGCTGGTGGACGGCGGGACCGACATCCTGATGCGCGGCGACGAACACGGCCTCGGCACCCCCGAGGAGGACATGGCAAGCCTGGCCGCCGTGAGCAGGCTCGACGAGATCCCGCACCGGCTGGTGGCGTGCCTCGGCTTCGGAGTGGACGCGTATCACGGCGTCAACCACTCCCTGGTACTGGAGAATCTGGCCGCCCTGGACCGGGACGGCGCCTACCTCGGAGCGTTCTCGCTGCTCGGGGCTGCGCGGGAGGGCGCGCTCTATCTCGACGCGGTGGCCCACGCCCAGCGCCACACCGCGAGCCACCCGAGCATCGTGAACGGATCCGTCGCCGCCGCCGTGCGCGGTGACTTCGGCGATGTCCGGTTCACGGAAAGAACCAAAGGCGGCGAGTTGTTCGTCAACCCGCTGATGGCCCTGTACTTCTGTGTGGACCTGCCCGGACTGGCTCGCCGCAACCTCTACCTCGGTCTGCTGGAACGGACTTCGCTGATGCGGCAGGTGAGTTCAGTGATCGAGGAGTTCCGCACCACACTCCCCCGCCAGCGCCCACCGCGGGCTTTCCCGCACTGAGCACACCACGTCCGGCAGCACCGCCTCAGGTTTTCGAAGCTCGATTGCCGGTTGCCGGTTGCCGGAAAGTCATGTTCGGCGCGGTACGGCTCCGTCCTGTCGGCGGTAGAGGTCGCGCAGCAGGGAGATCTCGGCGCCGTGATGGATCAGCTCCCTGTTGACGTGCAGGACCCTGTTCTCCAGGGGGAAGCGCTCGGGACCCACCGTGGGCGGATTCTCCAGGTCGGCGTCCGAGAGCTCGCGGACCCCCGCGTTCCATTTCCCGTACATCTCATCGAGCTGTTTCAGCGCCTCGTCAGCGGTCCCCGCGTAGGCGAATGTCTGGGAGTCCACGTCCTGGCCGCCGAAATACCATCCGACCCGATACCCCAGGCAGGAGACGATGACGTGAGCCAGCCGCCAGGCAATCGTGGTCACCGGCGCCGGCACCGGGTCAGGGGACGCGGAATCCATCGTCCACTCCCCCGAACCAACCGACATCGGTGCGGCCGACATGCCATGTGGGCGGATGCTCCAGCAGCCTCGCACCGGCTCCCAGAAGTACTCCTCATCGGCAAGACCGTCCAGCCGCGGCCGCAGGTTCTTGTGCCAGTACCAGTCCAGCTGGTCCGCGAGCCGCTCACTTCTTGTCATTTCCGCACACTACATACAACGCAGACCTGGCTGCGGCCCCAAATGCGCGGTCTGATCCACACCGCTCACATCTGGTGTTCCACCCACACGAAGATCAGGCCGACGGCTCCGGTTCCGGCGCCGTAGCAGGCGCCGCGCAGCAGGTGCGAGAGGGCGGTACGCCGCCGTCGCGCGATCCACTTTCCGGCGGCGATCAGCCGCTCCCGGCCCGTCCGGGGCTTGCAGGGCGTGCGGGGACAATGGGTCATGGCAGGCGTCCCTTCTGGATGGCGTCCTGATGGGGAGTCCGCCCGGCCGGTGGCCTCGGAACCGGTGGCCGGGGCCAGGACTCCCCTTCGCTGTGTCGTAGCCCGCTTGCGGATCAGCGGCCTTCGGCGAACTCCTGGAGCCGGGCCACGAGCTGGCGGTCGGGCCGGGCCACGATCACGGAGGAGTGCGGGGTGCGGGCGGCGAGCCGGTCGACCTCGCTCTCCAGGCGGCCGGTGGGCGCGTGGGCGCCGGATCCGTTGGCGCGCACGTACCGGGCGAAGATCTCCAGGCCGTCGAGGAAGGCCGCGTCCGGCGGGGCGGTGTCGGCCATGGAGTGGGTGAGTTGGTGGAACCAGTGCCGGGCCCGCCGCGATTCGCCCAGGCACAGGTGGTGCAGGTGCAGACAGTACGCGGCGGCGCGGCTGCCGGCGCCGGCGGCGAGTTGCCACCAGAACTGGGCGGACTCGGGGTGCCCGGTCAGGGACAGCAGGCAGGCGTAGACGAGGGCGCCGTCGACGTCGAGTTCGTCTTCGGTCAGCGGGCCGCGGTCGGGGCCTTCGGCGATCTTCGCGACGTGGGCGGCCGCGTCGGGTTCATTGAGGACCCACCGGCACACCACGGCCAGGCGCTGTCCGGCCTGGGCGGCGCGGGTGACCTCGGTGGTGGGGGTGCGGCGGGAGGCCTCGGCGGCCAGCCGGCGCAGCCCCGCGGCGACGTCGGCGCCGCTTCGCGGGGCGACGGGAAGGCGGGCGCCTTCCAGGAGGTCGTTGATGGTGGTGCTCACGCTCCCACTCCCTTGTGCTTCTTCGGGGTCTCGGGCAGACCGAGCTTGAGGCGCAGGCGTTCCTTGGCGCGGCGCAGGTGGTGGCCCACGGTGCGGTCGTCGATGCCGATGTACCAGGCGACCTTGGCCGTCGGGTAGCCGAGCACGTAGCGCAGCACGATCACCTCGAACTGGCGGTCCGGGAGTTCGGCGATCGCCTCGTACAGGCCGCTGGAGGACTCCATCTTCCGGAGCTTCTCGCGGGCCGTGACGAGCGCCGTGTCGAGGGCCTGGGCGATGGGGCCGTTGATGACGAACGCCGGCCCCCGCCCCTCGGCGTCGAGGCGGTTGTGGACGATCCGCCGCACGATCGCCCACGCGCCCTGTTCGAGGTTGCCCGCGCTCAGCAGCTGCGACCAGCCGGCGTGGATCTCCAGGAAGACCTCGTGGATGACCTCTTCCGCGGTCTCCCGGTTACCGAAGTGGACTTCCGCGTACGCGTGGAAGACCTCGTGGTGGCCGAGGTAGAAGGCCTCGAAGTCCACTTCCAGGTCCAGAGGGACGAACATGGACTGCGAGAGCGCGGCGCCGTGCTCCGCCGGCGAGGCGCCCTCCTGGGCGTCGTCGTACCTCACGACCGGCTCCTGTCGGCAGGGGACATGAGCAAAGTTCCTCTCCATGGAGGCAATCAGGGACCCGGCGCCAACTCACACGCGCCGAAAGGCCGTTGGCCTGTGACCTAGCTAAGTGATTTGCCCGGCGGAACACTCACGCCCGTTTGAAAAAGACGCCCGGCGTGCCCACGTACAGGCACTGTGCAACGCTCAACAAGCGCCGCTAGTCACCCTCCGCAGCCATCTGACCAGGCGTAACCCACCCGAAGTACGCACCGAACACGCTTGCGCACACATACGGTGTTCTGCATCACATCCCACTGCGCCACCAGAGCCCCGTTCTCGCGTACGCAGCCATCGGACGCTGGGAGAGCACTTCAAGGTCAATGGAGACCGACGCCGCACCGGAGTGGAGCGGTCAACTCCCACGGAGCGCAGTAGTGTTCCTGCCCGCACCGCAGGAGCCCGGGCGGGCTCGAGAAGCCGTGGTCGGCCACGTCGACAGGCGGACGGCGTCCGAGACGGGCCGCCCGCACCACGATCCAGCCAGCCCTGAACGACGAACGGCTCGAGCCGGCTGCGGTCGGCCGGTCCGAGCCGTCGTCGTCCCTGCTATTCGTTGCGTGCCGTTTCCGGTCCCGTGATCCGCCTGAGCAGCGGCATCGTGGATGCGATGACGCCGAGTGAGGCGACGAGCCCGGTGAGCACGGTGGCGTAGTACTGGATTCCCGGTGCTCGGATCGAGTAGCTGAACTGTGCCTGTACGAACAGTTGAGCAGCCAGGAAGCCCATTCCGATGGCCACCACGGCGACCACAAGGAGCGGGACCGCGCTTTCCAGAAGCACCACCCGGCGCAGCACGCCTAGCTGTGTGCCCGTCAGCCGCAGCAGGCTGAAAGGGCGCTTGCGGTCGCGCAGCCCACCGGCCACGCTCACCGCCAGGCTGCAGCCGGCGATGGGGAAGCTGACCAGGATGACGACGTTGGCCAGTTGCTGGTATCCGGCGAGCTGTGCGCCGCTTTGGGCATGGTCCTCGCGGACGGTCAAAGGGATGTCGCGGTCGGGATAGGTGTTCGTGAGGATGGTGCGCGCGCGTTCGATCGCCGAGGTCGAGCCGTTGGTGGCCACGACGATCTCCTGGACCGGGAGGCGCGCGAGGCGCTCCCCGGAGATGTTTGCGGCGGGCCATGCCGCGGGCCAGTGCTGCCAGGAGTACGTGCCGAAGCTGCCGTAGTTCTGGGTGACCGACGCCGCCCGGGCCCCGGCGGCGCATGCGGCGTGGGCGGGCATCTTCGCGAGCTCGGTGCACGAGGCCAGGCCGGCCACCGGCGGGGTCACGGGGCCTTGATAGGCCGGGTCCGTGGTGCCGAGCGGGTTCGTGTGGATCATCAGTACACCTGTGACGCCCGGTACGGAGTTCAGGTCGCCGAGCGCGGCCTTCGAGAGCGGGGCCACGCTGCCGATCCGACGCCCGGTGGCGGAGTCGAAGCCTTGGGCGTAGTTGGCGTCCAAGGCGCCGGCGACCGTCCGGTCGGCCTGCGGGATGCTGCGCTCGGCGTTCAACGAGCCGATGATGCCGACGGCGGCGCTGGTGACGCACAGGGCGAGGACCAGTCCGCTGACCGCGCGGAAGCCGGCCTTCGGGTCGTCCGCGAGCCGTCGGCCCGCGACGAGCAGCGCGGGGCGGCTGGTCTGCCGGGCCAGGAAGCGGGCGCCGGCCATGGTCAGCCAGGGGCCGGCGATGACGAGTCCGGTCAGGACCAGCAGGATTCCCGGGACGAAAACCAAGATCTGGCCGTTGGTGTTCCTGGGCACCCGGCCGATGGTGTACGAGAGTTCGGCGATGCCGGCGGCCAGGGGAATCAGCCGATAGGCCCGCGGCGGGCGTGGCGTGATGCGCCGGGTTACGCCGAGCGGGGAGACCTGCACGCGGCGCAGGGCGATCCGGGCGGCGATGGCGGCTCCCACCGGGACGGCGACGGCGACGAGCAGGATGTCGCCGGTCCGCAGCGTGAGGTCGTCGGCGAAGTACGGCGTACTCGTGAGGTCGACCGCCGCCAACTGCGTACGCAATAAGTAGAAGAGGCCGTAGCCGACGGCCGTGCCGATGACCGCGGCGACCGTGGATTCGACGGCCGAAATCATGGAGATCTGCCGCGGAGTGGCGCCCACCAGGCGCATGGCGGCGAAGCGCTGCTCGCGGCGGGCGGCTGCCAGCCGGGTGGCCGTGCCGATGAGGATGAGGACGGGGAAGATCAGGGCGGTGCCCGCGACGGAGAGGATGAGCTTGATGCCTCTGTCGTCGATGCCCGCTCTGACCGTGCAGTTCGTGCCGTTGCAGCTGCTGGGGGCGACGGTGGTGATCGACGTGACCCGGGTGGCGTCGTGCTGCTTCGCGAGCTGTTCGGGGCGGTGGCCGACGACGACGAGCAGGGAGTCGGGGCCGGGGAGCGCCGCGTTGCCGACCGTGCCGATCTGGCGGCCGAGATAGCGGTCGGCGAGTTCGGCGGCCGGGGTGGAGTGCAGGAGCCTGCTGAGGGCCGGTGAGGCGTAGAACTCGCCCGGTCCGGGGAGGCGTGAAAGGCCCGGTGGGACCGGGGAGTTCGGGCCGGTGGCGGCGACATCGACGCGGCCGATGGTTTTACCGTCGAAGTGGTCCGCCCTGAGCAACCACCACAGCGGGTCGGCGTTCGCCTTCGCCGCCGACCGGCTCGAGGTGCTCGTGCCGGAGCCGGTGTTGAGCCAGGCGTTGCGGCTGTTTTGGGTGGCCGTGGCGTTGATGGCCGCGAGGATGCTCAGCAGCAATCCGACGCCGAGGGCGACGGCGGCCACGATGACGGCCAGTCGGGCGGCGGCCTCCCTGCCGCCGCTCACGGTGAGGCGCAGGCCGAGGCGGATCACGAGGTGAGCCGTTCGACGAACAGCGGCGTCACCTTGCCGTCGCGGACGATGACTTCGCGCTTCGCGTAGGCGGCCACCCGCGGCTCGTGGGTGACAAGGACGACGGTGGTGCCCTCCTCCTTTACAGAGGCGACCAGCAGGTCCATCACGTGCTCGCCGGTGAGCGAGTCGAGCGATCCGGTCGGCTCGTCGGCGAACAGCACCTCGGGCCGGGAGACCAGGGCGCGGGCCAGCGCGACACGCTGCGCCTGTCCGCCGGAGAGTTCGCCGGACCGGCGCCCCTCGAGGCCGTCCAGGCCGAGCCGCCCGAACCACGATCGAGCCTCGGCCAGCGCGCTCGCCCTGCGGGACTTGGCGAGCAGCAGCGGCAGGGCGACGTTCTCCTCGGCGGTCAGCTCGGGGACGAGCTGACCGAACTGGAAGACGAAGCCGAACCGGTCCCGGCGCAGTGTGCTGCGTTCGGGCTCGTCCAGGGTGTCGATGCGGCGGCCGTCGAACCAGATCTCGCCGGAGTCGGGTACGAGGATCCCGGCCAGGCAGTGCAGCAGCGTGGACTTGCCGGAGCCGCTCGGGCCGGTGACGGCGAGGATCTCCCCGGCACGGGCGCAAAGGTTCGCACCCTGCAGCGCGGGCGTCTTCCCGAACGACAGGACAGCATCCCGCGCTTCCACGAGGAAACCGTCGTCCGAACTCATGAGCGCACCTCCGCTGTCAGAGCGGCGAGCCGTGCCACGGTCTGGTCCATCCACCGCAGATCGGCCTCCAGGTGGAATACGCCGTGATCGGCCAGCAGCGAGTCGATCGTGCTGCCGGTCCGGCGCAGTTCGGTCAGCTCCCTCATTCGCTCCATGTGGGCGGCGCGCTGGATGTCGAGGTACACGCGGGGGTCGCGCTCAAGCAGCACCGCCAGTACGACCTTGGTGAACAGCACCGTCTGCAGGTGTGGTTCACCCGCGACCGGCTCGGTCAGCCAGCTCTCGACCTGCGTGACCCCCAGTTCGGTGATCACGTAACGCTTGCGGTCAGGCCCCGAACCCGGCCCGGTCTCGCCGATCTCGACCTTCCCGTCGCGGGCGAGGCGTCCCAGGGTCGAGTAGACCTGCCCGGCGGGCAGCGGTTTGCCCCGGCCGAAATAGGTGTCGTAGTCGCGCTTGAGGTCGTAGCCGTGGCTCGACTCCCGTTCAAGGAGTCCGAGGAGTGCCAGAGGGACAGTCATACCTCAGTATCTACACTCAGTATCTAGTCGGCGTCAACGGAAGGAACGACCCTGAGGCCAGGCTTGGTTCACTGACGTCAGCGACGGTCGGCCGGCAGGTGCGGGCCCTTGGCAACACAGGACCACCGAGTGGAGCGGCGCGCATGCATATGCCCCATGCCGCTCAGGCAGGCCGCTCTCGTAGGGTGGCTCGCAAGTACCAGCCAGGGGGAATCGACGTGACCGAAGCCGTCAAGGACACGGATGCGGCGGGCGCGACGCGCAACACACCTGCTCGGGTCAGCATCTGGGCCGCCTTTCTGGGTGCCGGTCTGATCGTGGGCGTCTTCGTGACGCCGATGTTGTGGCTGCTGTACGGCGGGTGGTACACGTTCCTGGTGTTCGTGTTCGGCGTTGTCGCGATCCCCGCCGGACACCTCGGCCGCCGGCGGGCAAAGCGCCTGGGCGGACGCGACCGCGGCGTCGCGCTGCTCGGCATCGTGACCGGTTGGGTCCTGATCGTCTTCAGTCTGCTGCTGGTCCTGGCCTACGCGGGACTACTGGCAGGGCTGGCGTACCTCGCCGACTTCACTTCATGAGCAGGGGCCGGGGCTGCCGCGCTTGCCCGCGGAACCGCCCCTCCTGCTCACCTTGGCCGAGGTGTTGGACCGCCTGCGGGTGACGTCGAATCCGACCGACATATCGCAATCTCGGTCCGAAGGTGACGCGCATACGTGAATCCCGCCTCGGGCGCGCGTGAACACCACGATCTACGGCGCCTGACAGTACTTCTACTTCACCAACTGACGCCGGACATACCGCGGGAGGGCGGCGGCACGGACACCCGTGCCGCCGATCTCGTGTCGTCAGTTCTCCGCGGGTCCGGCGGAGTATCGGCTCCAGGTGCCCCCGGCTCTGTGCCAGTGAACATCACGACCGGCGGTCGGTTCGCGGGCTGCACGACGAAGGATCGTCGGTCGTGGACTGGGTGTACGCGGACAGCGCCGGCCGGCTGTCCGGCAGGTTCAGCTCGCGGAGGCACTGTTCGATCGGTGCGCCGTACTGGCCCCACGGCCCGTGCTCCACGACGAACCGCAGGATGTCCTGGCGGCATTTACTGAGGCTGATGAAGGGGACGCCCGTATGCCCTTCTGGACTGGGGAACGCGCCCGTGAGCGCGGCTGTGAGGGCCTCTGCGACGAGGGCGCCGGTGGGGCCGAGGGCGTTGACGATCGCAGGCAGGACGTCACCCGGCGCGTGAACGGCGAGCGGGGCGAGTGAGCGAGCGGCGTACCCCTGGAGGTTGCCGCCGTTGAAGTCGACCCCCGGGACGGACATCGGAGCCGCGGCGGTCCGCGTCAGTTGCCGGAGGATCTGGGAAACGAGGTCTTCGTCGACGGGGCCGGTGTCCGGGCCGGTGGTGACCAGGCGGGCCAGCGCGGTGGCGGCACCCCAGCACACGAGCGGATCCGGGGCGGTGAGCCACGGCCGGAGGCGGCCCACCAAGGCCTGGTCGCCCACGAGCCCGGCCGCGACCAGGACAGTGGCCGCGGCACGGGAGTCGGCCTCGCGCTCCAGACACGCCAGGAGCGCGAGGACGGTGCGAGCTCCTTCCTCGGGGAACCAGGCCAGTAGGTAGGCGGTCCGGGTACGGACCTCGGGGTCCGGATCCTCCAGGAGGCAGCGCAGCGCGGGCAGTTCGGCCCGGACGGCGTCGTATGAGACCAGAGCGCTTGCCCGGCTGTCGGGGGCCCCTCCCGCCGCGCAGTAGGCTCGTGCCTCCTGGAGGGATCGGCGTCTTTCGGGGTCTTCGGCGGCGGCGAGCTCGCCGTCGTACCAGGCCACCATCTTCTCCGGTGTGAAGTCCGCAGCCACCGCGCGCCAGGCGACGGTGTCGATACCGTCGGGCAGGTCGTACTCGTCGTGCCAGTCGATCGCCAGCCGGGTCAGCATGAGCAGTGCGGTGGAGCGTGCAGGCAGGGGCCCGGCTATCGCGATGCGGGCGAGGAAGGGCACGGCATGGGGAGAAGCGGTGTCGCGGGTGCCCTGGTGGAAGATGTTCGAAAAGAGTCGGCGCCAGGCATCCTTTCGGGCTTCCTCGTCGGCCCCGCACACCTGGCGCAGCTGGCCGGGTACGTCTTCGGCACTCCCGTAGGCGTGGTGAAGGCCGGCCCAGTCGAGGTCATCCAGCCCGGCCAGCAGGTCTTCGTTCTGTTCCTTGATCACGACCAGAGCCTCGCACGCCCCACTGACAAAGGGGGCCTTGAACTGGCTGCATCGCTGCCCGGAAGCCTCGCCGAAGTCGGGGACCGGTCCCAGGAATCACGCATCCCCGTCCGCATGGTCCCTGACGCCACGTCGTCGTAGAACGTCTCCCAGAACCCGTGGTACGCATGAGCGGTCTCGTCGATGCCGAGACTGGCTCGCGCCACTCTGCACGACCTGGGCCGACTGCTGCTGATGTTCCGTTCGCCGTTGGGCGGACAGCGGCCGGACCGGCTTCTGCGGATGCGAAGCGCCTGCGCCCCGCCCAACAGCCCTCCCCACGACGGTCTTTGACGGAAGGTCTCGCGCGCCGGGCGGCAGTTTCTGAAGTTCCGCGCGATATCCCCTTGCCCAATGGTCAAGAGTCATTGACCATTGCTCGCATGCCTACCGACGATCTCCCCGAGACGTTTCACGTCACCACGGACGAGCAACTGCGCGCCGTCTCCAATCTCACGCGCCACCGGATCATGGCCGTGCTCCGCTTCGAGCCGGCGACGATTACGCAGATCGCCGAGCGGGTCGGCCTTGCGAAGGGGAGTTCCAGCTATCACGTGCGGCTGTTGGAGCGGGCCGGCCTGGTGAAGGTGGTGCGGACGCGGAAGGTGCGGGGTGTCACCGAGCGGTACTACGCGATGGCCGCACGGTCGATCGAGCTGCCGGACCCGGGCGAGGGAGGCCCGGATGTGCTGATGCGGCATGCGGTGGCGGACCTGGAGGCGTCGCCGGTGGACGGCGAGCGGCACGTCCGGATGGCGCATCTGCGGCTCACGGAGGAGCAGTTCGCGGATTTGGGGGCACGGTTGCAGGCTCTGGCGGACGAGTACCGGGAGCTGTCCGATCCGTCCCTGCCGGACGCGTCACTCGTCTTCGCTCTGTTCCACCCGGCACCGCGCGCGCAGGCCGGGGGGAACGCCAAGTGACCTCAGAGGTACGGAAGTTGCCGACCGGGTTCGGGCGCCTGTGGACCGCGCAGACGGTGTCCTCGTTCGGTGACGGGGTGTCGCATGCCGCGCTGCCGCTGATCGCGTTGACGTTGACGCGGGATCCGATGGCGCTCGCCGTCGTCACGGCTGCCGGTACGCTGCCATGGCTGCTCTTCGGGGTGCTCGGCGGTGCGCTGGTGGACCGCTGGGACCGCCGGCGCACGATGTGGGTCACGGACGCGGCGCGTGCGGTGCTCCTCGCGATACCGGCGGCAGCGGCTGCGCTCGACCTGCTGAGCATTCCGCTGCTCGCCGCCGTCGCCTTCCTGCTCGGCCTCGGCGGACTCTTCTTCGATACGGCCGCCACGGCCTATCTGCCGGATCTGCTCGGCCGCGACCCCGCACTCCTGGAGCGAGCCAACTCCCGCTTGCGCGGCGCCCAGACCGCCATGTCCGGCTTCGCGGGGCCACCTGCGGGCAGTGCGCTGCTCGCGCTCGGGCGGGCGGTTCCGTTGCTCGCCGACGCGGTGTCGTTCATGCTCTCCGCACTTCTCGTACGTACGCTGCCCGCCACGCCCCGGCCCGTGCCCGAGGTGCGCGAGTCGCTGCTTCTGCAGGCGCGGGCCGGGGCCTCGTACGTCTTCCGGAACCGGCTGCTGCTCGGGCTCGCGCTCCGCCCGGCGGTCGGGAACGTCGCCTTCCTCGCTGTGGAGACCGTCCTCGCCCTCTTCGCGCACGACCGCCTCGGCATCGACACCTACGGCTTCGGCCTGCTCCTGACGGCGGAGGCCACCGGCGGACTGCTCGGTGCGGGCATCGCCTCCTACCTTGGCCGACGGCTCGGCACCGGCACCGCACTGACCTGCACGGCCGCCGTAGAGGGACTTGCCATCCTGGGCCTGGCCGCTGCCCCGAACCCGTACGTGGCCGGGCTGGCGCTCGCCGTCTGCGGGGCCGGCATGGGCGCCACGATGGTGCTCGGGCCCTCCCTCCGGCAGGCGATCGTCCCGGCCCACCTCATGGGTCGGGTCGCGTCCACATCCCGCATGCTGGCCATGTGCGCCGCCCCCATCGGGGCCTTCCTCGGTGGCTGGCTGGCAACCACGTACGACATCCGCACCCCGCTCTACGCCGCCGCCGTCCTCCTCCTGACGATGACGGCCATCACGGCATCCATGACCAGCAATCGTCGGGTCGAAGCGGCGCTGTGGGCCGCTGCCCCGGCAGGCGGTCCCGATCATCCGGCATACAAGGATCTGGCCCAGGAGAGTGCACCCGAGGTTTCGTGACACCTGCCGCCAAGGCAGGACGCCAAGTTGTGTGCCAGGCCGCTGCAGTGGAGGTGGGCCTGCTGCACGTCGGCTTCCGGGGCGGTTATCGGCGACGCCACGGCCTCATCCAGTTCCTTACGGCATTCGCGGACGGCCGCCCACGGGCCCTCACCCGGCTCGACGTGTCCCTCATCGCATGGACGGTGTTCTTGCTTCCGGATCAAGCAGATCCAGGCAGACGACCCCCACTGGCTCGACCAGCTCGCATCCAGGACGGCGCCAATCATCGGCATCGCCGCAGCTCTGCGCGAAGACCAGCAGGCGGTCACCCAGCGGATCACCACCCCGTACAACTCACCGGGCCTTCCCGCCTCGAGTTACCACCTGGCCCACCGGGCACCGGAGTTCGGCAGCCGCATTGCGCGGCCCTGCCTGTCGGCCGACAGGCTTCCCTACGCGGCCATCCGGTACCGCCAGGACCGGGGACAACAGGCGTTCAGGACCAGTCGTCGCCACTCCCCCGTGCTGTCCTGGTACAGGAGGCCGGTTCTTCGCGCGGGCCGGCCGGGTGTGGACGCACCGGCGTTGCCCTGGCCAGTCACATGCCGAGCACCCGTCGGGTCTCGACGGCGATCTGCTGTGTCTCGCCGGTTGCGACCACGAGGACCGGGACACCACTCTCCGCCTGATCGATGCGTCGGAGGCCTTCCCGCATCAGATCCTCCAGTTCGGGGACGAGCAGTCCGCCTCGTACACCCAGAACAGTCAGGGCCGAGCAGATCTCCTCGCGTACCTCGGGTTGGTCCTCGCCGATCTCCCCGGTGAAGACCAGCGCGTCCAGCCGGTCCAGCGAGGCGGCCATCGAGGCGATGCCCCTGCGGCAGCTGAGGGTGAACGTCGCCAGCGCCAGCTCGGCCGCGGCGTCACCCTCCGCGCGGGCGCGCACCAGGTCCCGGGTGTCTCCCGAGGTACCGGAGAGGCCGAGCAGACCGGACTGCCGGTGGAGTGCGTCGTCCAACTCGTCCGTACTCAGAGCGTGCCGCCGCTGCAACCACAGCAGTGCGCCGGGGTCGAGGCTGCCGCTGCGCCGGCTCATCACCAGGCCTTCCAGCGGAGTGAGGCCCATGGTGGTGTCCACGCTGCGTCCGTTCCGCACGGCGCAGGCCGAGCAGCCGCCGCCCAGGTGCACGAGCACGACCTGGAGGTCGTCGACGGGTCGGCCCAGGGCCAGCGCCGTCCTCTGCAGTGCCCACGAGTAGGAAAGCCCGTGGAATCCGTACCGGCGCAGCCCGTACTCGGTTCGCCATCGCTCGGGCACGGCGTACGTGCGCGCCGGTGCCGGCAGATCCTTGTGAAAGACGGTGTCGAAGCAGGCGACATGGGGAACGTCGGGCAGGAGTTCTCGTGCCGCGTCGACAACAGGCAGGGCGGGGGCCACGTGCAGCGGCGCGAGGTCGGCGACGTCCGTCAGCAGAGCGCGTACGCGTGCGTCGATCAGGGTATGTCCGGTCAGGTGCGGACCGCTGTGGACGATGCGGTGGCCAACCGCCGCAGGAGCGGGCACCTCGCTGAGGAAGTTCCGCAGTTCCGCCGCCGCCGCGGGCCCCGGGGGCTCCGAGGCGTCTCGTTCCGCCACCCGTTCACCGTCCGCCGCGAACAGAGCGATGTGAAGGCTCGAAGAGCCGGCATCGAGGACCAGTACGTGACCATCACGGCTCTGGTGGGAGCGGCCAGCGCTCATCACACACCTCCATTGCACTCGGTCCTCCGGCACGGTGCGCCCGCCACGCAGCAACGGGCCCCGTACGGGTTCCCCGCCATCGCGGCTGATCCCCGTGATGGCGACAGCTGTCTTTGTCTGGCGGCGCATGACGCGGCCACACAGACTGCTTCCCGCCCCCGGGAGGCACGGTGCTTCCCGTCGCCGGAGCCGTCAGGCGCCCCGGTGCGCGGGTCCTGATCCATCACCTTCCGCAACCGCCGCCCGCATCCGTTGCTCCTCGCGAGTGGATCCGACATCCCGTTCCAGGGGTGTGCGGCTCACGGCCGTCGCGAGGTCCTCCAGGGCCCGCTTCTGCAGTTCCGCCCCGCGCCGTAGCACCGGGCTCCGGTCCTCGGCGGCGCCCTCCCACGCGTGGAGCGCCTCCTCCACGCGCCCCCAATCCGGATTCCTGTGCTCGCGTACGTCGACTGCCGCCTGCGCGGTGTCTGCCTCGAGGGCCTCCGCGAGCCGCTCCGCATCGGGGGCGAAACGGCTGTCGCCGTGCGGGACGTGGCTCTCCATGACCATCGCCGCCCGGTCGAACCCCTTGAGCGCCTCCTCCGCCTCCTCCGCCTCACGCGACGTCAGGCCCCTGGGGCGGACCGGTTCCTGCCTTGCCTGGTCATAGGCCTCCTGCCAGGCGGCACGTGCCTCCCTGCTCGCCAGCAGGGCCCTGCGCATGTCGGCGCGACGTTCCCGGGTCGGTTCGGCGTAGCTGCGGAGCACTGCGGCCCCGTAGCGGCCGTTGGCGGCGAGCCAGTCCGCCAGCCGGCTCGGCAGCCGGGGGGTCTCCCATGCCGGGAACACCACGTACGCCAGCATCGCCAGAGCCCCGCCGAGCAGGGTGAGCACCACCCGCTCCGGGACCGTCTGGTCCCATGCCTGGCCGCCCATGCCGAGCAGGAAGACGACGTACGCGGCGGTGAAGCACTGGGAGTAGGCGTAGCCGGTACGGATCAGTGTGTACGACAGGCCCGCCGAGACCACGGCCAGCGCGCCGAACACATGGGCGTCCGGGCCCAGGGCTCGCACCATGCCGGTGGCGACGGCGACCCCCGCCAGGGTCCCGGCGAGACGGGCCACCGCACGCGCGTAGGTGCGGTGGAAGTCCGGCCTCATCACCATCACCGAGGCGATGGGCGCCCAGTAGCCGTGGTCCACCGGTAGCCGGGAAGCGATCAGATAGCCGAGCGTGGCCACCGCCGCCAGGCGGACGGCATGCCGGAACACGGGCGAGTCCTGGCGGAGTTCAGGGCGGACCGCCCGGACGACGACCGGGAGCAGACGGAACATGGTCGGGCGCACCAGGAACTGGGCGCTTGGGGGTCCGGGCGGCGTAGGCGCCTTGTCGCGCGCCCCGCCGCACCCGGCGATCTCCAACGCCTCGCAGAGCAGTTCCACGAGCCGCTCGGCGGCCTGCCGCGCGGGCCCCTCCAGCACCTCGTGCTCCTCGTCGACGTGCAGGACTTCCGCGGTCCTGGCCGACACCTCGGTGGGGGTACCGCGTCGGACCGTACGGGCGGCCGCGTCCAGGACGTCGGCGGGCGCGGCGAGCAACTCCCGTGCGCGGTCCCTCCCGGGTCCCTCCGCCGGGGCGCCGACGTCGGGGTCGGCGAGCGCGGCGACGACCGGCGCGATGCGCTCGGCGAGGCCCCGGGGACCGTGAAGGACGGGGGGACGGGTGCGGGCCTGTGAGGGCGTCACGGCAGCCGCGTCCCGGGCTGTCATCAACGGCTCCGGTTCGAACGGGGCGGTGGGGTCGTGCCGTAGCCGGCGGGCGTAGTCCGCGACGGCGGCCAGGGCGTCGGCGAGCGCGTCACGATGCGCCCCCCACCGGCGGACCGGGAACAGCAGGATCAGCACGGCCTGCGCCACGCCTCCGAGCGCGATGACCCCGGCGTGTTCCAGGGCTCGCCCGACGCTGGTGGGCAGGGTGATGGTCACCAGCATGCTGCCGACCGTCGTCGTCGCGACGATCCCTGCGGTCGATCCGAGGGCCCACGCCATCCCTGCGGCAAAGGCCCATACGGCCAGCAGTGGGAGGAACGTCACGAGTCGCCCCGCCGCCAGGTAGCCCACGAAGGTGCTGAGTGCGAGGCCCGCGCCCGCGGCGAGCGCGATCACCTTGCGCGGACGCCAGGTGCGCTGGAAGGTGGCCCCACCCGCGGAGTAGGCACCGAGGGCGGCGGAAGCGGCGTACGCGGGGGAGGCCAGCCACAGCGCCGAGCCGACGACGATCGCCACCCCAGCAGCCGTGCGCAGCGCGAGCAGGGGCTCCAGCCGCGTCTCCTCGATCGTGAGCCCTGATCGCACGACCTCCCCGAAGGCCCGCAGCCACCTCACGGATGTGAGCCTAGCCGGAACGCCCTGCCAGGTCGCGTCGAGCGCGACGCCGCCTCCTGACGGCGCCGCGCTCGGCGGACGCGCCCCGGGCGGACCTTCACCCGCGAGCCGGCACCGTCGCGCAGGGCGATCGATGACCGCACCTCAGCGCCGCCCGGTCAGCTCAGCTGCTGGGGCTCTACGTCGGCCTCGGGGCCGATCCGGGATGGCCGCCGGAGCACATCGCCCGCCCGTGGTGAGCGGCGATGCCGCACGCGCGTCCGGGGCCATGTGCGCTGATAGGGCTCACTTCGAGAGCTGGTCACCGTGGTCGTCCTGGAGCGTGCGACGACGTTCCTGTTCGCGCTTGGAGTAGGCGGCTGCCCGGATCGCCTCATCGCTTTCCAAACCTGATCCCAGCGCGCCGCCGACGGTGGCGACCGAAGCGACGAACCAGGCCAACGTCCAGTACTCGTCGGCGTGCAGCGGGGTTCGTGTCATGGAAGCGAACACTCGGTCGTTGAGGATGAACAGCGCCCACACCAAGTTGATGACCAACAAGCCCACGTAGCAGACGAGCACCCCGATACCCACGGTCATGACCGTCGAGGCGTTGTAGAGAGCCGTCCTCTTCCTCGCCTCCGGCGAGCGCTCCGCTGACCGATGCCACAGCTCCGCGTCCACGATCAGCCAGCCGATCATGATCGCGACAGACCCGACCATGGCGATCACAAGACGTGGCGTACTCAGGGACGCGGCCAGGCTCCAGACCGTGGAGTTCACAGTGGCGACTGCTCCCGTGGCGAGCGCGGCCGCCAGGGCTTTCGACAGGCCCGGTACCAACCGCCACGGCCGGTTGGCGCGAACCATCCCGACGAGCACCCTCAGGTAACCGCGCGGCCCGGTGGCGACGTACCGAAGATCGGTGGTCTCCTCCTCATCGACCCGGCCCCGATGGATAGGCGCGAGACGACCGACGAAGGGCCTCAGCGGCTGGCTTCCCGGAACTCCCTCAGCCCCACTGGCCCGCGGGCCTGCCAAGCTGAGCACGGTTTCTTCCACGGCCCGCCGGGCCCTCGTCCGCAGGCGCAAGCCTCCCAGCGACGGAAGGGACAGCAGCGCCAAGCCGTGTTCGTGACTGAGATCCACCACGAGCTTGCGCCCGTGTGAGTGCAGCGGAAGGTCGGTGAGGGCCACGATGATGTCCCAGTTCTCCGCACTTGCGCGGTCCCTCATCCGGCGCATCAAGGTGGGCAGGTCCTCCGTCCCTGAGGTGAAGGGCTCACTGATCACCTCGACGTCGAACCGTCGCCCCTCTCCGGCCTTTTCGGCGAGCCGATCAGGAAGTGTCCGGGCCATGTGCTGCGCGATTTCCGTCGGCGTGTCCGGATCCGCCAGGAGAGCCACGACCGTAACCCCCTGAGACGACTCCCGCATGACTGGACCCTCCTCGCCGCCTGCCCACGCGATCGCAAGTGCCCAGGATGCCCCCGAGGTAACGTCGGCGCCGCGTGACACGCTGGCCTCCGCCGGCAGGTGCAGGCGGTACGGCAGGTCTCCTCGGCTTCCCAGCACAGGCCCGCTCCCACCACCGGGCCACGATCGCGTGAGTCACCGCGAACACCCGCTCCGCCTCGGCACGCACCGCACGCCGCCACCGGCCACGCCGCTCCGGTGTGAGGCCCGGGAGCGGGAGTCGGTGTTCACCCCGCTGTCCCTCCGCACGCCCGTCAGACTCCCCGGGCAGTCGGACGACTGGGCCTGGCAGAGCAATACGGGGAAGCCAATTGGGCCCGGCATGCGCATGCGTTCGCGCGCCCCCGTCGCCCAGGCTGGTGAGGAAGCCCAGGGGGCCGGGACCACCCGGCGCCCGCAGCCGGAGGTTACCGCCATGCCCGTGATGTCCATCGCCAGGTTCGAAAGGTTCTTCCGCGCGGCCGCGGGCCTGGACGTCCACAAGAACGATCTCAAGCGCTACAACGACTTCGTCGACGCCAAGCTCTACGATCTGCTGACCGTCGCCCAGGCCACCGCCAAAGCCAATGGGCGCGACGTCATCCAAACCTCTGATCTACCGATCACCAAGGGCCTGCAGGAGAGCATCCACCGCTTCCGGAAGATCGACCAGGAAGTAGAACTCAAGCCGATCCTGGAACAGCTCGCCACCCACCCCGCTCTGGACCGCACACCCGACGAGGAGACCGAGGCGACCTATCCGGACATCATCGGCGGGCTCAGCCTGGCCCTTGCCCAGAGTTTCAAGATCCTCCACCCCGACCTGAAGAACCCCCAGACCCAGCACTGGGATGAGGCCCGAGCCGTCTTCGACCTCCTGCTGTGAGTGGCGACCGGACCAGGACGCGGCCATAGCACCCACGCTGATCAGCCCACATCTCGGTGTCAGGTGGCTCGGACTGTCGACCTGGCGGGGATCATCGAAGACATGGACAGGAACATGTCCGTCGAGTCCGGGGAGCGGGCGCTGGAGGAACTGGTCGGAGCAGCCCAGTTGGCGTCGCCTGCGGAACTGCCCGTGGTCCTGAACCGGTACACCGAGGCCATGGGTCTGGGTAGGGCCGCCATCTATCTGGTCGACATACAGCAAAGAGTGCTGGTGCAGTTTGTCGACGGTGAGCCGGAACTGGAGCTCGACGCTTCGCCGGCCGGATGGGCTTACCGCACCGGCTCTCTCCGGGTGGAAGGAGGCCGCTCCGGCGGAGTGAACGTATGGCTGCCCCTGGCCGACGGAGCGGAGCGGCTGGGCGTCGTGGAGCTGAACATGAGCACTCTGGACGGGCTCAAGCTGCGGCGCTGTCGAACAACCGCACTGCTCCTCGCGCTGATCATCACGTCCAAGCGCAGCTACAGCGACACCATCGCGCAGCGCATGCGTACCAGGCCGATGCACCTGCCCACGGAGATGGTGAGGGCCTTCCTCCCTCCCCGCTCGATCGGCACCGGGCGGGTCGTTTCGACGGCGGTTCTGCAGCCCGCGTACGAACTGGGCGGCGATGCTTTCGACCATGTGCTCACCGAGGACGTGCTGCACGCCACCATCCTTGACGGCATGGGGCACGATCTGGCGTCCGGACTTGCCACCTCCGTCGCCATGGCAGGCTGCCGCAACGCCCGGCGCAGCGGGGCTGACCTGAACGAACTCGCGGGCACCGTGGACGAGGCGCTGGCCAAGTGGCTTCCGGAGCAGTTCTGCACAGGTGTCCTCACTCAGTTGCGCATGCCCACCGGTGTGCCGCGCTGGTGCAACTGCGGCCACCCGCCTCCGTTGCTCATCCGTCGCCACCGCCTGCTCCACAAGGCCTTGGAGCGGCCACCTGAGCCTCCTTTGGGGCTGCCCGCCAGTCTCGCCGGGACCGCCCGTCAGGTGCACGACGTCAGCCTCGAACCCGGTGACCGCATACTGCTCTACTCGGACGGTGTCGTGGAGTCACGCGACGAGGCAGGTGAAGAGTTCGGACTGGAGCGCTTCACCGACTACATCATCCGGTCGACCGCAGCGGGGCAGAGCGCCCCGGAAGTGCTGCGCCTGCTCATCCATGCCATCCGCGAGCATCGGCACGACACACTCAGCAACGACGCCACGATTTTGATGTTCGAGTGGCAGCCCCCGGATCCGTTACCGCACCATCCGTGGCTCAGTCCGCGAGGTCGGCCTTGCCGAACAGGACCGCGTAACTGGAGGGGAGTTGGCTGATGATCTGGTTCAGTTCTCCGCCGGTGACAGCGTCGGCGACGGTGGTCAGGACCGCGCTGGCGTCCCACTGCGCCGTACGCGGCCGGGCGTCGGTGCGCTCGGCGACCCGGCGGTAGAACTCTTCGATCCCGAAGCTCTGCGCCCGCTGCGGCGTGGCCTGCTCCAGAACTTGTCCCAGCGGGCCGGGCATCTGGGAAGCGAGGTCTTTGACCTCTCCCGGGCTGATCCGTTGGGCCAGCACTTCCAGCACGGCGTTGGTGACGTGCGCGGCCTCGTCCTGGTCGTTGTATTCACCCAGCTCGCGTACACGGGCGAGGAATCCGTCGTATTTCATCGCTGCCTTCCTTCTGCTCCGGTCACTGCTGGTCATGAGGCTCGCCCAGTGCGCCATCGGGTCGGCCGGCTCTGTTCGCCGCCGCGTAGCTGCCGCTCACCAGACCCTTGGACCGGACCCCCGCACGGACTCACGCAGGGCCGCGGAAGGGCCCGGGGCCCCAGGAATCGCCCGCCCGCAGCCTGTTCGAGGCGTTGTCGGGCCATGGCGGACGTACGGCTTGCCGTGCCCGCGGTGCCCGCCTCCTCAGCAGTGAGCCGGCCGGGCGGTGTGCCTCCAGGGACTGTTGTTCGGTCGAAGCCGGTACGGAGCCGGCCCGGCCGCGGTTCCGGACGTGTGTCCGGGACCACGGCGTTCCGGGCTCAGCCCTCGCTGTCGGTGCTTTCGCTCTTCTCGCTGATCTCGATGTGCCGGGGCTTTGCGACCTCGGCCTTGGGGACGGTGATGTTCAGCACCCCGTCCGAGATCCGCGCATTGACCCTTTCGGTGTCGACCTCTCCGGGCAGTCGCAGCCGGTACTCGAAGGATCCGGTGCGGCGGGTGCTCCGGCGCAGGACGCCCTTGCGTTCCTTCTCCTTGATATCTCCGGTGACCACCAGCTCCTGGCCGTTCGCTTCGACGTTGATGTCCTTTTTCTTGACGCCGGGGAGTTCGATCTCGACGTGGAAGGCGTCGTCGGACTCCGTGACATCCGCCAGGGGTGTCCACGCGACTGCGGGCGCCGCGCCTCCCACCGTGGATTCCATCAGCCCGCTCATCTCGGCGAGCAGTTGGTCGAACTCCGTCAGCGGATTGCGGGCCCAGCCAACGGGCCTGTCCTGCATTGGGCCACCTCGGTGGCGCCGTACGGGCGTGGCCATGGCCATCGCCTCCTTCTCCTTCTCGTGATCTCGTCGCCCGCTGGGCGTCATGCGAGCCAAGCGGACTGTTTCGGACGTGCGTGCGGGGAGGTGTCGGTGTTGCCGGGCACGGCCGTGTGGCCCAGGTAGCGGTGCACGAAGTGGACGCTCATCGCGCCTTCGCCGACCGCGGAGGCCACGCGCTTCACCGAGCCGCTGCGGAGGTCGCCTGCGGCGAAGACGCCGGGCAGGCTGGTCTCCAACGTGAGGCAGTCGCGGCCCTGGCTCTGCCACAGTTCGGGAACGGAACAGGCCTGTGCCTCCGCGCCGGTGAGCACGAAGCCACGCGCGTCGAGGGCGAGCACGCCGGACAGCCAGTCGGTGTGCGGGTCGGCGCCGGTGAAGACGAACAGGGCCCGCACCTCGAGGTGGCGGTGCTCCCCCGTACGGTGGTCGACCACGGTGACCGCCTCGAGCGTTTTGTCGCCGAGTGCCTCGGTCACCTCGGTGCGCAGCTGCACGCGCACTCGGGGGTGGCGCTCGATCTGGTCGATCAGGTAGCGGGACATGTGCGCCTCGAGGCTCGGCCCGCGGACGAGCAGATTCACCTGCGGTGCGTACCCGGCCAGGAAGAGCACCGCCTGGCCCGCGGAGTTGCCGCCGCCGACCACCGCCACCGGGTCGGTACGGCACTGCTGGGCCTCGTAGACGGTCGCCGAGTAGTGGACGCTCGAGCCCTCCAACGGCTCGATGCCGGGCACACGGAGGCGGCGGTAGCGGGCGCCGGTGGCCAGGACGACAGCACGGGCGGTGACCTCACTGCCGTCGGCGAACCCGACCGCGTAGTGGTCGTCCCGCCGTTCGAGCCGGGCCGCCTCCACAGGGACGCTGATCCGGGCGCCGAACTTTTCCGCCTGGAGCACGGCGCGCTCGGTGAGTTCGGCGCCGGAGATACCGGAAGGGAAGCCGAAGCAGTTGTCAATGCGGGAGGACGTCCCGGCCTGGCCGCCGGTGGCCAGCGACTCGACCACGGTCGTACCGAGGCCCTCCGAGGCAGCGTTCACCGCAGCGGCGAGACCGGCCGGACCGGAGCCGACGATCAGGAGATCGCCGCGGCCGTTGCCCGACTCCAGGGCCGGCAGGCCGATGAGCCGGGCCAGTTCGGCGTTGCTCGGATTGCGCAGCAGGGTCGTGTCCCGCCAGATCACCAGCGGCGTCTGCTCCGGACCGACACCGAAGCGACGCAGCAGTGCCTCCGCCTCCTGGTCCGTCTCCAGATCGATCCAGCGGTGCGGCAGCCGGTTGCGGGCTGCGAACTCGCGCAGCCGCCGGGTGTCGGGCGAGTAGCGCGAGCCGATGATGCGGAACCCTGCGCCCTGCCCGACGAGCAGGGCACGGCGGCCCAGGCAGGCGCGCAGCACCACATCACCGAGGGTGGAGTCCCGGGTCACCAGGTCACGCAACTGGTCCATGGACAGGGCGAGGATCTCGCCGGGGTCCCTGACCACGGCGGTGTAGAAGGCCACCTGTCCGTTCAGGAGGCCGAGTTCGCCGATGAAGCGGCCAGGGCCGTGCACACGCAGCAGGCGTTCGTCGGGCGTGCCGTAGTCCTCGACGATGGCGATCGAACCGCTGAGGACGACGTAGAACACCTCGCACCGCTCACCCTCCCGGATCAGCACGTCACCGGCGTCGACCGCGCGCCGCCGACCGTGCTGCTCCAGGCGGTCGACCTGATCGTCCGTCAGGCGGGGATAGGCGCCGTGGAGGTCAGGAGTCTCGAAGGGGACGCTCTCCTGCGTCTCGTCCTGCTCCGGCGCCGCGCCGGGCTGCGTCTCGTCGCCGGGCATCACACGAACGCCTCGTGGACGTAGCACCACCGCCAGTCCTCGCCGGGCTGGAACGACTGCACGATCGGATGGGCGTCGGCAGCTGCGTGCTTACGCGCGTGCTTGTTCGGTGAGGAGTCGCAGCAGCCGACGTGGCCGCAGGTCAGGCAGAGCCTGAGGTGGACCCATGGGGAGCCGAGCCGCAGACACTCCTGACACCCTTCTGGGGTCAGCGGCTGGACCGGCCGGACAAGCGCGAGGTGGGGGTCTGCGTGCAGGGTCATGTGGATCACCCTTCCCGGGCCGCGATCGACTGTTCCACCCACCGCCGCAAGGCAGGGGCGGGTGCGGCACCCGCCTGCCGGGCGATGGTCTGTCCTTTGTCGAGGACCAGCAGCGTCGGTACCGCCTGGACCTCGAACCGCTGCGCCAGGCGCGGGTTCTTGTCGATGTCCACCTTGACCAGCTTGATCGTCCCTGCCAGATCGGTGGCGACCTGCTCCAGCGCGGGGCTGACCATGCGGCAGGGGCCGCACCAGGTGGCCCACAGGTCGACGACGACTGGCACGGTGGCCTGCTCGACGACCTCGGTGAAGTCGTCGTCGCCCGCGTCGGCCATCCACGGCAGCGGCTGCTTGCAGTTGCCGCACGTGGGGCGGCCCTCGGCGGCCACCGGGACGCGGTTGGTGCGCCCGCAGTGCGGGCAGGTGACGTTGGTGCCTTGCACGGTATTCATGCCGCCATTGCTCCCTTCGCGTCCTCGGGCTGGTCGTAGGTGACCACCAGTTCTCCGTGCTCGGCGTCGACGCGGACCTTCGCGCCGTCCTGGACGTCGCCGCGCAGCAGGGCACGCCCGACGAGTGTCTCGACCTCGTGGGAGATGTAACGCCGCAGCGGCCGGGCCCCGTACACCGGGTCGTAGCCCTGGTGGGCGATCAACTCACGGGCCGCGTCGGTGAGTTCGACGCCGATGCGGCGTTCGGCGAGGCGGCGGCGCAGTTCGTCGAACTGCAGCTCCACGATCCGCTCGATCTGCCGCTCACCGAGCGGCTTGAACAGCACGATGTCGTCGACGCGGTTGAGGAACTCCGGGCGGAAGTGCCCGCGCAGCTCGCCCATCACCAGGGCGCGGGCGTCCGGCTTGATCTCGCCGTCGGCGGTGGCGCCGTCGAGCAGGTACTGGGAGCCGATGTTGGACGTCATGATGATCACGGTGTTGCGGAAGTCGACGGTGCGGCCCTGGGAGTCGGTGATGCGGCCGTCGTCGAGGACCTGCAGCAGGGTGTTGAAGACATCGGTGTGTGCCTTCTCGATCTCGTCGAACAGGACGACCGAGTACGGCTTGCGGCGTACGGCCTCGGTGAGTTGGCCACCTTCCTCGTAGCCGACGTATCCGGGCGGTGCGCCCATGAGCCGGCTGACGGTGTGCCGCTCCTGGTACTCACTCATGTCGAGGCGGACCATGTTCTCCTCGGAGTCGAACAGGGCCCGGGCGAGGGTCTTGGCCAGCTCGGTCTTCCCGACGCCGGTGGGGCCGAGGAAGATGAACGAGCCGATGGGGCGGCGCGGGTCGCGGATGCCGGAGCGGGCGCGGATGATGGCGTCGGCGACGAGCTTGACGGCCTCGTCCTGGCCGATGACGCGCTCGCGCAGGATCTCGTCGAGGCGCAGCAGCTTCTCGCGTTCGCCCTCCTGGAGGCGGGCGACGGGGATGCCGGTCCAGGCGGCGACGATCTCGGCGATCTCCTCCTCGGTGACGACCTCGCGCAGCAGCCGGTTCTGCCCTTGTTTGGCGGCCAGTTGCTCCTCCTCGGCCTTCAGCCGGCGCTCCAGGTCCTGCAGGCGGCCGTAGCGGAGTTCGGCGGCGCGGTTGAGGTCGTAGGCACGTTCGGCCTCCTCCGCCTCGTGGCGGACCTGCTCCAGTTCCTGGCGCAGTTCCTGCACGCGGCGGATGGCCTGCCGTTCGGCCTCCCACTGGGCGTGTTTGGCGTCGGCCTCGCCGCGCAGGTCGGCAAGTTCCTTGCGCAGCTCTTCCAGACGGGACTTGCTGGCCGGGTCGTTCTCCTTGGACAGGGCCGCTTCCTCGATCTCCAGGCGGGTGACGCGGCGGGTGATCTCGTCGAGTTCGGCGGGCATGGAGTCGATCTCGGTACGCAGCCGGGCGCAGGCCTCGTCGACGAGGTCGATGGCCTTGTCGGGCAGGAACCGGTCGGTGATGTAGCGGTGGGAGAGCGTCGCCGCCGCGACCAGCGAGGTGTCCTGGATCTTGACGCCGTGGAAGACCTCGAGGCGTTCGCGCAGGCCACGCAGGATGGAGATGGTGTCCTCCACGCTGGGTTCGTCGACCACGACCTGCTGGAAGCGGCGTTCGAGGGCGGCGTCCTTCTCGATGTGCTTGCGGTACTCGTCGAGGGTGGTCGCGCCGATCATGTGCAGTTCGCCGCGGGCGAGCATCGGCTTGAGCATGTTGCCCGCGTCCATGGCCCCTTCGGCGGCGCCCGCACCGACGACGGTGTGCAGTTCGTCGACGAAGAGCAGGATGCCCCCCTGGGCGGCCTTGACCTCGGACAGCACGGCCTTGAGGCGCTCTTCGAACTCGCCGCGGTACTTGGCGCCGGCGACCAGGGAGCCCATGTCGAGGGCGAACACCACCTTGTCGCGCAGGCCCTCGGGCACGTCGCCGCGGACGATGCGCTGGGCGAGTCCCTCGACGATGGCGGTCTTGCCGACGCCGGGATCGCCGATCAGGACGGGGTTGTTCTTGGACTTGCGGCTGAGGATCTGGGTGACACGGCGGATCTCGGCGTCCCGGCCGATGACCGGGTCCAGCCGCCCGGACCGGGCCTCGAGGACCAGGTCGCGGCCGTACTTCTCCAGGGCCTCGTAGGCCACCTCGGGGTTGGCGGAGGTCACCCTCTGATTGCCGCGGATCCTGGTGAGCGCGCTCAGGAACGAATCCCGGGTCACGCCGTGCTCCTTCAGCAGGCGCCCGGCGGCGGTCGCCGAGCCCTCCTCCGCCAGGGCCAGCAGCAGGTGCTCCACGGACACGTACTCGTCCTTGAGGCGTTTGGCCTCCCGCTCGGCCGCGTCCAGCAGCCGGGCCAGGCGCTGGGTGACGAAGACCTGGCCCGGCGCCGCGCCCGGGCCGGTCACCTTGGGCCGACGGGAGAGTTCCTCGCGTACGGCCGTACGCAACTCCTCGGGCTCGGTGCCCGCCTGCTGCAGCAGCCGAGGGATCAGGCCCTCGTCCTGGTCGAGGAGGGCGAGCAGCAGATGCTCGCCGTCGACCTCGGTGTGGCCCAGGCTGCCGGCGGCGCTCTGCGCCTCCTGCAGGGCTTCCTGTGACTTCTGGGTCAGGCGGTTCATGTCCATGGTGGTAGATCACTCCTCATGCCTGCACGCCGCAGCGCGGCTTCGAGCAGACTGATGCGGTCGAGCAGGTCGAGCACCAGACCGAGGGATGCGTAGTTCAGGCACAGCCCGGTGCGCAACCGCTGGACGCGGGCCAGGGCGGCCGGGGCCGTGGGGTCGAACACCAGCCGCCCGGAGGCGTCAGGGCCGGCGTCCACCAGTCCGAGGGCGACGAACCGACGGATCAGATCGGGATGGAGGCCCGAGCGGCGGGCCACGGTCTCCAGCGAGAGCAAGGGCACGGGCACGATCGCGTACCGCGCGCCCACCTCGTGCGTGCGTGCGTGGGAAGGGCGGGCCTCGGCCGGTCGGTCGCTCATCACGTCCTCCTGGGGTCGAACGAGGAGACAGCGGCAAGTTCCTCCATCAGCTCGCGCTCCCGGTCGCTCAGCCGGGGCGGCACCATGATCCGCAGCTCCGCGTACAGGTCTCCGTTCGCGTCGCGCGGGCCCGGCATGCCCTCGCCGCGCAGCCGCAGACGCCGTCCGCTGGAGGACCCGGCGGGCACGGTCACCTTCGCCGTGGCACCGCTCGGCGTGGGCACCGGCACGGTCGCGCCCAGCGCGGCCTCCCAGGGGGTGACCGGAAGCTGCACGTACACGTCCCGGCCCTCGAGGCGGAACTGGGGGTGCGGCTGGATCCGCACCCGGAGATACAGATCCCCCGCGGGACCGTCGCCGCTGCCGCGGCCGCCCTCGCCCGCCAGCCGGATGCGTCGGCCGTCGGTGACGCCGGGCGGTACGTCCACCTCGTAGCGCCGCTGACCGTCGGGCCCGGCGAGGGTGACGGTGCGGCGGCCTCCGCGGTAGGCCTCCTCGACGGTGAGCGGCAGTTCGGCCTCCTGGTCGGCTCCGGGGACGCGCATCCGTCCGGCGCCCCCGAAGAACGAGCCGAACAGGTCCTCGACGTCGACGCCCTCGGCGCCGAAGCCGCTGGTGGCGTACCGGGCCCGGGGTCCGCCCCCGGTGGACCACCGGAAGCCGCTGCCGGCTCCCGCGCCGGCGCCGGCGCCGACCCGTTCCTCCCAGTCCTCCGGGACTTTCCGGAAGTCCTCGCCGAAGCGGTCGTAGCGGGTCCGCTGCTCGGGATCCGACAGGACGCTGAAGGCCTCGTTGATCTCCTTGAACCGCTCCTCCGCCTGCGGGTCCTTGTTGACGTCGGGGTGGTACTTGCGGGCCAGGGAGCGATAAGCCCTCTGGATCTCGTCCCGGTCGGCGGTGCGCGGAACGCCGAGCACCTCGTAGAAGTCGCGTGCCATGGCCGCTCACTCCCGCTTGGCGACGGTCACGGCGGCAGGCCGCAGCTGCCGCTCGGCCTCCCCGTAACCGGGTCGCAGCACCTGGACCACGGTGTTCGGATCGGCGCCGGGTTCCTGGACCACGCCGACGACCTCGTGCCGGGCCGGGTCGAACGGCACGCCGCTCTCCGCCTGACGCGGGTAGCCGAGCCGCTCCAGGACGTTCACGGCCTGGTCACGCACGGCCCGGACACCTTCGACGATCGCACCGGGGTCGGCGGCCGCGTGGTTCAGGGCGAGTTCCAGGTTGTCGATGACGGGCAGGAAGGCCGCGGCCGTACGGGCACGTTCGGCCGCGGCCTGTCCGTTCAGCTCCCTGGCATGGCGTTTGCGCAGGTTGTCGAGGTCGGCCAGGGCGCGGCGCCAGCGGTCCTCGGCCTCGCGCAACGCCGCCGAGGACTCGTCGTCGGCTGCGGCGGTGCCGGTTGCGGCGTCGGGCCCCGGCTCGGCCTGTTCGGTCGGCTGTCCGGGCTGGGCAAGGTCCCCGCGCGGCGGCTGTACGGCGCCTTCCGGCGGCGGGTCGGGCTCTGGGCCCCGGGGTGGAATGGACATTGCGGGCACCTCAGCCCTTGTCGAACTCGGCGTCGATCACATCGTCGTCGCCCCCGGCGCCGCCCGGCGCGGCTCCTCCGCCGGGACCGGATCCGTCCGGTGAGCCGGCGCCCGCCGGACCGCCCGCGGCAGCTCCCGCCTGGTGGGCCGCGAGCGCCGCGAAGACCTGCTGGAGTTCGGACGTCAGCGGTCGGGCCTTGTCCGCCCCGACCTCGTTCTTGACCGCGTCCCGGGCCTCCGCCACCAGCATCTCGGCGCGGGCCTTCTCGTGCGCGGGCGCGGCGTCGCCGAGCTCACCGAGGCGCTTTTCGACCTGGTAGGCGATGGCGTCCAGTTCGTTGCGGGCGTCGACCGCCTCGCGCAGGGCCTGGTCCTCGCCGCGGTTGCGCTCGGCCTCCTGGACCATCCGCTCGACCTCGGTGCGGTCGAGGTTGGAGCTCTCGCTGATGGTGATGCCCTGCTCCTTGCCGGTGTCCTTGTCCCGCGCGGTGACATTCAGGATGCCGTTGGCGTCGATGTCGAAGATGACCTCGATCTGCGGCTCACCGCGCGGCGCGGGGCGGATGTCGGTGAGCTGGAAGCGACCCAGGACCCGGTTGTCGGCGGCCCTCTCCCGCTCGCCCTGCAGGACGACGACGTCGACGGCGGGCTGGTTGTCCTCGGCGGTGGAGAAGGTCTCGGAGCGGCGCACCGGGATCGTGGTGTTCCGCTCGATGATCTTCGTCATCACACCGCCGCGTGTCTCCACGCCCAGCGACAGCGGGGTGACATCGAGGAGCAGGACGTCCTTGACCTCGCCCTTGAGGACCCCGGCCTGGATCGCGGCGCCCATCGCCACGACCTCGTCGGGGTTGACGCTCATGTTGGGTTCCTTGCCGCCGGTCAGCCTCCGCACCAGGGCCTGGACGGCGGGGATGCGGGTGGAGCCGCCGACGAGGATGACCTCGTCGATGTCGTTGTCACTGACCTTGGCATCGCCCATGGCCTGCCGCACCGGGCCCAGACAGCGCTCCACCAGGTCGCTGGTGATCTGCTCGAACGTGGATCGCATGATCGTCGTGGTCAGATGCTTGGGCCCGGAGGCGTCGGCGGTGATGAACGGCAGGCTGACCTGCGTCTGGGTCACCGAACTGAGCTCAGTCTTGGCCTTCTCGGCCGCCTCGAACAGACGTTGCAGCGCCTGCGGGTCCTGGCGCAGGTCGATACCGTTCTCCTTCTGGAAGCCGTCGGCCAGCTGGTCGACCAGCCGGCGGTCGAAGTCGTCACCGCCCAGATGGCTGTCACCCGCCGTGGACCGTACCTCCACCACGCCGTCGCCGACGTCGAGGATGCTGACGTCGAAGGTTCCGCCGCCCAGGTCGAACACGAGCACCGTCTCGTGCTCCTTCTTGTCCATGCCGTAGGCGAGGGCGGCCGCGGTCGGCTCGTTGATGATCCGCAGCACCTCCAGGCCGGCGATGCGTCCGGCGTCCTTGGTGGCGGTGCGCTGGGCGTCGTTGAAGTAGGCGGGTACGGTGATGACCGCCTCCGTGACCCGCTCTCCCAGCTGCTTGGAGGCGTCGTCGGCGAGCTTGCGCAGCACCTGCGCGCTGATCTCCTCCGGCGCGTAGAGCTTGTCGCGCACCTTGAAGCGGGCTGCCCCGCCGTCTCCTTCGACCACGTCGTACGCGACGGCCCTGGCCTCTTCGGAGATCTCGTCGAAGTGCCGGCCGATGAAGCGCTTGGCCGAGTAGATGGTGCCCTTGGGGTTGAGGATCGCCTGCCGTCGGGCCAGCTGGCCCACCAGGCGCTCGCCGGTGTCGGTGAAGGCCACCACGGACGGCGTCGTGCGGTTGCCCTCGCTGTTGGGTATGACCGTCGGCTCGCCGCCCTCCCAGACGGCGATCACCGAGTTCGTGGTGCCCAGGTCGATGCCTACTGCTTTGGCCATGAGGAACTCCTTCCGCGACGGGCGCCCCCGTTTCCGCTCGGAGCCGCGCCCGTCGTCCGCAATCGCTCAAGTGACGGCGGGGCCGCTCCGCGGGCGGCTGGCCTTCCATGCCCCGCTGCTGGTACCGGTACCGGATGTCCCGCTGGGCAGCTCGGCCAGCAGCCGCACCGCCTCGTCGGCGACCGCGTCGTCGGCGACGACGTCGTACCGGCCGGGCTGCATGAAGCTCACCGAGGCGAAGTCCCGGCGGCCACGCTGGGCCGCGTGCACCAGCAGGCCGAGCAGCGCGCCGACGAGTGCTCCGAAAACCAGCCCGTACAAGGCGAGGAGCAGCCCCGACACGACCGGGTCCAGCCAGTTCAGCAGCCCGAAGATCCATCCGATCAGTGCGCCGGGCAGGGCGCCGCTCGCCGCGCCGTGCAGGGCGGCCCCGCCAAGTCCCATGCGGCCGGTCACCTGCTCGACCAGGCGCACGTCCTGCCCGACGATGGCCACCCTCTCGACGGGAAAACCCCGATCGGACAGGTGATCGACGCCGCGTTCCGCTTCCTGGTAGGTCGGGTACGAGGCGATGGTCCTACGAGCCTGCTCGTTCATCAGCCAGTCCTTTCCGCCACGGTCGCCGATGCGTCGGCGATCCCTGACGAGCCCAGCGTGGCAACACAGCAGCGCGCTCCGCCTGCACCCGGCAGGTCAGAAATCGGCGTACTCGGTCGGTCCATGAGAACAAGGCAAATATCCAGACAAGCCGGATGGCATCGCCGAGGCCGGGTACTCAGGGTTCGCCCAGGCATGGATCCCACGATTCGCTTGATCGCCTCCGATGACCAGAGAACGGAGTGATCTATGGCCTGCCGTCCGTCACAGAGGCTGTCTCCTCATGTCCCCGACCAGGACGTGACCCGCCACCCGGGCGACACCGCGGGCACCGAACGGCACGACGCCCGTCCGCTCGCGGCGCTGGACCCCCACGGGCTGCTGGTGCTGTCCCACGCCCTGTTCACCTGCGCGGAACAGAGGGAGATCGTGCGGTTGGCCATGCGGCAGGTCAGTGTCCTTGGCCCCTACCGCGCCGAGGTCGGATACCTCGCAACGGATGACGGCTTGTCCCGCGTTGCAGGCCACGACGCGGAAGCGTCAACGATCGACGACGCACAGATGACGGAGCTGGGCGAGGCCGACGGCTCCGTATCCCTTCCGGAGCGGCCCTGGACCTGGGCGTTCGGCCTGCGCGGGGCCGGCGGTCTGCTGGGCTACATCGTCGTCTCCTCCCACTGCGGGCCCGATGAGCAGGGACACTTCCTCCTCTCGAGCCTCGTGGGACTCACATCGGCGGCCCTGTCACTGGCGGCCACGGGCGCCTCGCAACACGAGAGCGCCGGCGAACTGAGCCGGCTCCGCACCGAACGGGACACCGCACTGCGGCGCCTGGACACCATGCGCTCCAAGCTGCGCTTGCAGAGGACCGTGCACGAGACTCTCGCCCGTGTCGCCTCCCGAGGTGGGGGCGAGCACGCCATCACCCAAGCGCTGTACGAGCTCACGGGGTTGTCGGCGCTCGTCGAGGACCGGTTCGGCAATCTGAGGTGCTGGGCCGGTCCCAACCGGCCCGAGCCCTATCCGGTGCGGTCCTCGACCCATCAGGAGGAGATGCTGCGGCAGGTCACGCGCGAGGCGGGCCCGGTCAGGTTCAAGGACCGGCTGATCGCCCTGGCCCGGCCGCGCGGTGACCTCCTTGGCGTACTAGCCCTCCAGGACCCCGGGGCGACGGCCGACGAGCACACCATGTTCGCCTTGGATCACGCCCAGCGCTCGCTCGCCCAGGAGCTCATGCACATGCGCGAGCTCACCGAGGTCGAGCTGCGGCTGCGCCGCCAGTTGATCGACGACCTGCTGGAGGGCACCGACGAGACAAGCGCCTACGCCCGGGCCGAAGCCGTCGGCCACGACCTGCAACGTACCCATTACGTGGTGGTGGTGCACTGGCCGGGCAACGGCGCCGACGACTCCTTCACCCGTGCCGTCGAACAGGCGACAGCCACCACGGCGACCCGTCCGCTGATCACCCGTCGCGGCGACCGGGTGGTCCTGCTGACCGAAGCGAGGCCCGACGACGACGCCGTGCACGCGGCGCTGGCCCATGAGCTGGGGACGCCCGAGGGAGCGATCGGGGTGAGCACCCGCTGCGACTCCCCGGACAGCGTTCCGCGCTGCTACCAGGAGGCACTGAGAGCCCTGAAGGTGCGGCAGAACTCCCGCCAGCGCAGCGGAACCACCTTCTTCGAAGACCTCGGGCTGTACCGGATCCTGGGGCCCGGCAACGATCTCCGGGAACTTGAGGGCTTCGTGCGAGAGTGGCTCGGCCCCCTGATCGACTACGACGCACGGCACGACACGGAGCTGGTGGAGACGCTCTCGCGCTACTTCGACTGCGGAGGCAACTACGACGATGCGGCCGCCGCGCTGATGGTGCACCGCAGCACCCTGCGCTACCGGCTGCAGCGCATCCGTGAGATCAGCGACCGCGACCTGGCGGATGTGGACACCCGGCTCAATCTGCAAGTGGCTACGCGGGTCTGGAAGATCATCCTGAGTGGGCGGCGCTGAATTGGTGCCCACACTGTTGGTGCCCAGCGTCTGCGGCGGCAGACAGGGACCATCAGGGCGATCCTGAACAGGGCCGGTGCGGCGGCCTGTTGTGGCCGGGCTCAGCCATGAGGGACGACGGCGACCGGGCAGCGCCCGTGATGGATGGCAGCGTGGGTCACGTGGCCCAGATGGGGTGTCATGTCATGCCGGTGTGTGCGCCGGCCGACGACGAGCAGCGCGGCGCCCTCGGCAGCGTGTACGACGGCCTTCGCGGGAGTCTCGAGCCGGATGGCGTGGGCCGCGTCCACCTGCGGGTACTTCTCGCGCCAGCGGTGGATGGCCTTGCTCAGCTCCTGCTGTGCGTCCCGTGTCATCTCTTCGGTGACGGCGTGGTCCACGCCCCAGGGCACGCGCGCGTGCAGCGGCACGCTCCGGCCGTGCACGGCCAGCAGCGGAACCTCTCTGACCGCGGCGGTGTGGAAGGCGAAGTCGAGCAGTTCGTCGCTGGATCCGTGGAGTTTCAATGCCACGACCACACGGCTCGCCGGCGTCGGCTCCAGGGTCCCGTATCCGGTGCGGACGAGAACCACCGGCCGCTCCGTCCGGGCCACGACCGGCATGCTGACGTCACCCAGGAAGTAGCTTCCCACGGAGTCCAGCCCCCGTGAGCCGAGCACGATCAGCTCGGATTCCGACCCCGCCTGGAGCAGAGCCTTCCGTGCGTCGTCGGCCACCAGGCTCCCGATGATGGTCAGACCCGGGTGACTGGATTCCAGTTCCGCGCGCGCGGTGTGGACGAAGCGCTTCGCCCAGTAGTTCTGATCGACTTCCGCGGGGACGCGGGCCGGTTCCGGCGCCAGCAGTGGCCACGCGTGCAGGAGGCGCAGCGCGAGTTTGCGTTTGTCGGCCTCGTCGGCGGCCCAGCGGGCGGCGGCGAGGCTCTCGGGTGAGCCGTCAAGGCCCACGGTGATGACTGGCTGCATGGCGGCGGCCTCCGTCTCGTACGAAACTGGATACGACGGTGGGTGACGGTGAACGAGTCCGATGGCGTACATGCTCCGGACGTCGCCGACATGCCGAGCGCGATGCTTCTCTACTACGAGGAGTACCCCAATATCCTCCCCGGCGCATGTGGGGCCGTAGAGGGGAGGGAGGGCAGGCACGTTGCACCCGCCACGAGAGGAGACGGGTGCGGTGGCGATTCCCTTGGTGGTCGGCATCGACGGATCCGAATCGAGCTTGGAGGCGGTGGACTTGGCCGCCGTCGAGCCGGCCCGGCACGAGAAGCGAAGGTATCGCGATGCCCGGGCGAGTCCCCAGGTGCCCGGCGCGCCGAGCGTTGCTGGACGCGGCGTCGGCTGACCTGCTGGTCGTCGGCGCACGCAGGAGACAGGGGCACCCGGACCGGCGGGGCCGCAGCCTGCGGGGCTGGATCCCCTTGGCTACCGGTGGACGGGGACCGAAAGCCGGCCCGACAGGGATCTTCGGCCCTGTGCCCCGATCCCGCTGCCGTTCGAGGTGGAACAGGTGGCGGGCGACGGCCGGCGAATTGTCGGAAGGCGGGTCATGAGCACACAAGGTTCGCCGTACACACCCGGTCCGCCGCCGAGGCGCGGCGATCACGCGGCCAAGCGCGGGAACTCCCTGAGGCGTACGTCCGACACGTTCGAGTGCTGGATGCGCCGTGTCCTGATGGTCATTCTCGTCCTCGGGCTGCCGGCAGCCGCCGTCAGCGCGGGACTGACAGCGTACGAAGCGTCGATGCACACGGTGCGGACCCAGACAGCGGAACGGCACCAGGTCACCGCCCGGTTGACGTCGACCGCCGGGGGTGGCGACTGGGCAAAGCGACCGGCGCCGGTTCGCTGGACCGACATCGACGGTGTCGTGCGGACGGGAACAGCCTTGGTGAAGCCGGGAACGCCCAAGGGCTCCACCGTACGTGTGTGGGTGACCCGCGACGGTAAGGTCGCCCGTCCGCCGGCGACCACGTTCAACGCGAAGACCAGTGGCTGGCTGGTGGGCGGCATGGCGGCGTTCGGTGTGGGCGCCGGATCCTACGCGGTCGGGGCGGGCGTGCGCCTACTCCTCGACCGGAGAAGGTACGCGCAATGGGACGCCGAATGGGGTCTGGTGGAACCCCGGTGGTCTGCGCGTTTCCGTCCTTGACGGGTCTGTACGAAGTCGATGGCCATGTCCTACCGGGGCGTCCAGGTGGCGTCGGGGCTCGCGTCGGCACTGCTGGAGGTGTCCGTACCGCTTCGGCGGGCGCGGTTGGCAGAGACATATGTAATCAACCAACTCAGCCATCAGACGACGATCGCTGCGAAGGCCTTGCGCTGCCGACGTTCCACGCCACCCATCTCGTGGTCCGCGAGAGCACGGCCCCGCCGAAGGGCTGAGCCCCGCCCGAGAGGCAGCTACCTCAGGGCGAGGGCGTCCCGTCGTCGGCGGTGACGAAGATTCTTACGTCCCAGGCGCCCAGGCGCAGTGCTGTTCCGGCGCGTACTGAGGTGCCGTCGAGCACGTCGGAGAGTGCTGTCGGTGCCGTGACCTGTGTGGGGTCCCAGCTCCAGTTGTGGACGACGTGCACGCGGCGGCCGTCGGGGGAGTTCCCGGTGGTGGCCGTGACCGACGGCGGCAGGTTCTGCCAGTCGCTGCTCGGGGCGGGCGCCAGCCAGGCGGCGAGCGCCCTGGCGAGGTCGCGGCCGGGAACCGTGCCGACGCAGGTGACCCGGCCCGTGCCGTGGCGGCGGGTGGTGACGGCCGGCCAACGGCCGAAGTGCGGGTGGTCGTACGCTGCGAGCACGTCGGCGTCCAGGACGGTGAGTCCGTCGACCCAGCGCGTGGCTGTCGCCTGCTCCGGCAGCTCCAGTGGGCTGCCGGGCACCGCGCGCAGCGGGACGTCCCGCATCAGGTTGCTGAACTCCTCGTACTGGACCCCGGCGGCCGTGGTGAGCCGTCCCGGTGCCGGCTCCTGGCGGGCCCGTGCCTCGTGGTCGGCGTAGCCGGTCCGCGGTCCGAGGACCAGGTGGCCGCCCGCGTGGGCGTAGGCCGCGAGCCAGTCCAGTGTGTCGTCGTCGGTCACGTACAGCGCCGGGACGACGAGGACGGGATGGTGGCGCACGGCCTCCTCGGGGCTCGGACCGGGGACTTCGCCGCGCGGGTCGTGCAGCTGGCGGGCGTGCGCGACGCGGATCTGGCGGCCCGCCTCGAAGGCGCCGCGGTAGAAGGGATCGAAGATGCCGTGGTAGGCGGCCGGATCCGGTTCGCCGTTCCGGTTCGCCAGGGGTGGGTACTTCTGCATGAGCCACTTGCTCGGCGTCGAGTACACCATGGTGATGTCGGCATCCGGCTCGATGCCGGCGACCAGTGGGCCCGCGGTTTCGAACTCGCCTCCCAGTCGGGCCAGTTCGTCGTAGACGCGGCCCGGCCTGCCGCTGTGCGGGAGGATGCCGCCCACGTAGGTCTCGGTCCCGAAGTGCAGGGTGTGCCAGTGCCAGTACTCGATCATCCGGGCCCCGCGTGCCACCAGCATCCATGCGGCCTGCCGCCACTGGCCGTCGTAGGCGGGGCGGTTGTCCCAGGGGCCGCTGATGGTGGCCGCGTTGGTCTCGGTGACCAGGAACGGGGCCTGGCGGGAGGAGTACATCCGGTCCGCGATCTGGGAGATCGACCAGGGGCCGGTGGTCTTGTTGTGCTCGGTCTCGCGCTCGTCGGGCAGCAGCAGGGCGTCCTGCATGGCGTAGTACGGGTTGCCCGCGGCGATGTCCAGGACCGCGTTGAGTTCGTGGTCCTCCACCCCCGGGCGGGGATAGGAGACGCAGGTGGTGACGAACTGCTCGGGGAGGGCGTACTCGCGGGTGATGCCCGCCTGCCAGGCGATGAACTCGGTGGTCTGCCTGGCCTGGAACTCCCGCCAGGCGACGTCGTACTGCGGCTGGGTGTTGCCGTCCGGCGCCCACAGGTCGGCCCAGGTGGTCAGGCGGTGCGACCAGTAGACCAGACCCCACTCCCGGTTGAGGGTCTCGACGTCGCCGTACTTGTGGCGCAGGTGGTCGGTGAAGCGCTGGAAGACACCATGGTTGTGGAAGAGCTCCAGGCCGGGCTCGTTGTCCACCTGGAAGCCGATGACCGCGGGGTGGCGGGCGTAACGGTCGAGGATGCGGCGAATGACGCGTTCGGCATGGAAGAGGAAGGCGGGGTGGGTGTAGTCGACCTCCTGACGGGCTCCCCAGCCGATGCGCTGACCGGTGGCCCGTTCGCCGCAGATCTCCGGGTACTGCCGGGCCAGCCACGGCGGGACCGCGTAGGTCGGTGTGCCCAGGATGACGGAGATCCCGCGTTCCCGGGCGCCGTCGAGGACGGGCTGAAGCCAGTCGAGGTCGAACGTTCCGTTCTCCGGCTCCCAGGTCGACCAGACCGACTCGCCGACCCGGATGACGGTGAAGTGCGCCTCGGCCATCAGGTCGAGATCGGTCTTGAGCTGCTCCTCGGCCTGTTCGGTGCCGTAGGGCGGCCGGTACTCGTGGTAGTACGCGGCGCCGAAGAGAACGCGGGCGGGCAGGTCCGCCATGAAGTGGGCCTCCTGAAGAAAGAGTTGGGTGTGCGGGGCGGCGGGAGTTTGTCAGCGTGTCGGCGGCCTGGGAGTCGTTCCCCAACATGAGGGGGAGGCCGGTGCCCGGGCGTAGGTGATGCCGGGGAACATGTACTTCGCGCCTTTGGTGGGGCCGGGTGATCCCAGGCCGCCCCAGTTGGCCGAGACGCAGTCGGCGGGACGGGTGCGGACCCCGTCCTGTGGGGCGGTCTGGGGCGCGGGCAGTTCCTTGATATCGACCCGCGCTCGGTTCGCCTGCGGGGTGTCGGCGACCGTGGGCGTCCGGGCGGCGACCGGTGGTCGCTGCCTGGTCACTTGAGCGCTCCCGCCGAAAGACCGCTGATGATGTGGCGCTGTGCGATCGCGTAGAAGACGACGATCGGCAGCACCGCGATGAGCGAGGCGGCGAGCAGGATCTGTTGCTGCGGGGACTCCGCCGAGACGAAGTTGGTGAGCCCGCGTTGTACGGGCATCAACGAGCTGTCGTTGAACAGCACCAGTCCCATGAGGTACTCGTTCCAGACCCCCATGGCCTGGATGACGGCCACCGCGACCAGGCCGGGCCGCGCCAGCGGGAGGATGATCCGCCAGAAGGTGCCGAGCAGGGAGGCACCGTCGATGGCGGCGGCTTCCTCCAGTTCCTTGGGCTGGCTGGCGAAGAACCCGCGCATGATCAGGATGGAGATCGGCAGCCCGCCGGCGATGAGTACGAGGATGTAGCCGATGCGGGTGTTGGCGAGCCCGAGCGTGATCAGCAGCTTGTACTGGGCGATGAACGACGCCGGCAGCGGAATGATCATGATGACGAGGATGGCGCCCACCACGACACCTCGTCCGGGGAACTCGATGCGGGCCAGGGCGTACCCGGCCATGCTCGCGATGACCAGGATCCCGAGGACCGAGGCCGCGGTGTAGAGGAGGCTGTTGGGCAGGTACTGGCTGAAGCCGCCCTCGTTCCACGCGGTGGCGAAGTTGCCCCATTCGAAGGGGTGAGGGATGGGATCGGTTCCCTTGTAAAGCTGCTCGGCGCTCTGCAGGGATCCGCTCAGTATCCACAGCACCGGCACCAGGGCTTCCAGGGCTCCGGCGATCAACAAGGCGTACAGGGCCACGCGTGGTCCGCGCAGGCGGGCGCCACGGCGTCGTGTGCTGGGCGTCGGCACCGGCGGCGTCTTCGCTCCCCGTGCCGTGTCGACAAGCGTGTTCACCGTCAACTTCCCTTCTCCGCCCGCGAGCCCGTGCTTCCACCGAGCCTGCGGGAGACCCACAGCTGGACGCAGGCGAGGACGATCAGGCACACCCCGAAGATGACCGACATCGCGGCCGCGCGACCGTACTCGCTGTACTGGAAGGCCTGTTGGTAGATGTCGAGAGTGGGGACCTCGGTATGGCCGGCGGGGCCCCCGTTGGTCAGCACCTGGACGGTGCCGAAGATCTGCAGGCCGCTCAGCAGGGTCAGCACGCTGACGATGCCGGTGACATGGGACATCCCGGGCCAGGTGACATGGCGGAACTGGGCCCAGCCGCCGGCACCGTCGAGCGACGCGGCCTCGTACAGCTCCTGGGGCACGTCCTGCCGGCCGGCGAGGAAGAGGATGAAGCCGAAGCCCCAGTGGTACCAGACGAACACGACGGCGACCGCGATCAGGGCCGTCTTGGGGTCACCCAGCCAGTTGTGCTGGAGACCGTCGAGTCCGGCCGCCTTCAGTGCCTGATTGACGACCCCGATCTTCGGGTCGAGGAACCAGGCGAACATCACGCCCACCACCACCGTGGAGAACACCCCGGGCAGGTAGTAGACGGTGCGGAAGAACGCCGCCCCGCGGCGGGCGCGGTGCACGGCCAGGGCCATGACCATCGACACCGCGTTGGCGACGAACAGACCGACGACGCCGAAGACGACGGCGTTCTTCATCGAGCCCCAGAACTCGGTGTCGTGCAGGACGAAGCGGTAGTTGGCGAGCCCCACGTAGGGCGCGTCCAGACTCACCCCGTCCCAGGACTGGAAGCTCAACAGGATGCCCTGAACGAAAGGGACGACCGTGAACATGGCGATCATGGCCAGCGCCGGCGCCAGGAAGACACCGGCGGCCAGCATCCGGGTGCGCTGCCTCACTACGCGTTCCGCTGTGCCGCGTCGAGGTCGCCGAGGACCTGGTCGACCGTGCGCTCCTTGAGCACGATGGCCTGGGCGCCCTTCTGCAGGGCGGTGATGACCTGCACCTTCATCTGGTTCTGGACGAGTTGGACGTCGGAGATCTTCGCGGCGATGCCCACCAGCTGCTGCGGAATGTTCTTCTCGGCCACCGTGCGCGCGGAGGGGATGAGCGGAACCTTCTCGGCGAAGACCTGCTGCTGGCCCGGCTCGGTCAGCCACTGGACGAACTTGAGGGCCTTGGCCGCGTTCTTGCTCCTGGGGTTGATCGCGGCTCCCTTGGCCGTACCGCCCACCAGGCGCGGCGTCTGCGTGCCGTCGTCGGCCTTGGGGACCGCGAGGGAGCGGAAGTCCGTGAAGTCCGGCGCGGTCGCGCGGGCCACACCGACGGCGGAGGTGCCGTCGAAGATGGCCGCGACGCCCTGGGTGTTGAAGAAGGCCTTCTCCACGTTCGGGTTGTCGCTGTTGCCCGAGGGGATCGAGCCCGTGGAGATCACCCCGGCGTCCCGCAGGTCGACCAGGATCTGCAGGCTCTTGCGCCAGCCCTCGCTCTTCCAGCTGGACTTGCCGAGGAACGTGGCGTTCAGCTCCTCGTCGGTGAAGTAGTTGGAGGCGTAGGACTGGACCAGCTGGTTGGAATTGCTGGCCGCGAACCAGAAGGGGTCCTTCCCGGACCTCTTGACCTTCACCAGTTGGTCGATGAACTCGCTCATGGTGGCGGCCGGCTTGTCCGGGTCGAGACCGGCGGCCTTGAACATCGCGGCGTTGATGAAGATCCCCAGGGCCGGGGCCTCCCAGTGGGCGCTGTAGATGCCCGGCTTCACGCCCTGCGAATTGTCCGGCGCGAACGTCGACGCCTTGATCGTGGCGGGCCGGAAGGTCTCCCCCCAGCTGCCCTTCATCCGGTCGCTCAGGTCCATGGCCCAACCGGCCTTGTAGTACGGCGCCATGGAGAACGAGTCCATCGCCGAGTAGATGTCCGGCATGTCGCGGGACTGGGAGCTGGACTGGAGCTTGGTCAGGAAGTCGGCCGGTCCGACGTTGTCGACCTTGATCTTCACGCCGGTCTGCTGCGTGTACTTCTGCGCCAGCTGTCCGAGCGCTGCCGCCTGTCCGCGGGACTGGTTCATGAACACGATCTCGGAGCTGCTTCCCGTACTGCCCCCGCCCGACCCGCAGGCGGCCAGCGTGGTGACGGCCAGTCCGCCGCCAACGGCGCCGAGGAAACCGCGCCGGGACAGGAATGTGGCGGCGGTCGGCGAAACAGCCTCCGCGGTGTGGTCTCGCCTCATCGCGAGTCCTCCTCCATGGGTCGGTGACGAAGATGTCGGGGCGCCGGACGATCGAGGCCGGCGGGATGCGGGTTCTTGAGCAGGGCGACCTGGCCGGAAGGCGGGCTGCTGCTGCAGAGGAAGACCGGGGCGGGTGCCAGGTGCTCACCGTGCCGCCCAGGTTCGAATGGGTCGCGCCAGTCGGTAGTGCTACGAAAGTTTGTGACCCAGTACTTCGAAATTGCTTTCCCTAAATCCTGCTGACCGTGAACGCTAAGCATGTCGATGACCTTCGTCAACCCCTTGTGTCGACCTTGTTCTGACTGGATTTTCCTGCCTGAAGACATCGAAAGATCTACGAAAAATATTTCGGTGCTAGTGTGTTCAGGACGAGGATCACTCAGACCGGTACTGTCGCCAAAGGGGACTCATGGCATCCGTTTCCAACCGCGTGACATTGGCGCAGATCGCCGAGTACGCCGGCGTCTCGGTCGCCACCGTCTCCAAGGTCGTCAACGGGCGCCCTGATGTCGCCCAACAGACGCGGGACGTGGTGCTGGAGCTGATGCGCCAGCACAACTACGGCGGGAACCGGGACGACCTGCGCTCACACCCCACCGTCGAGCTGTTCTTCGGCTTCGAGGAGTTGAGCATCTACTGCACCGCCATGGTCCAGGCCGTGGTGGACGCGGGGGCCCGGGAGGGCGTCGGCGTGGTGGTCAGCAGACGGAGCGATCGTGATCCGGCCGCCGACCCCGCCGGTTGGGCACACAACCTGGCCGCCGCCGGCCGGCGCGCGGTCATCGCCGTCACCGCCAACACCTTGTCCCCTCCGATGGTCGAAGCCCTGAACCGGGTTCGCCTCCCTCTCGTGCTGCTCGACCCGGAGGTGCCCGACCCTTCGATCGTCAGCGTCGGTTCGACCTACTTCTCCGGTGGCCGTGCCGCCACCACGCATCTGCTCTCCCTCGGCCACCGCCGCATCGCCTACCTCGGCGGCAAGGAGGACGCCAGCTCCAACCAGGCCCGACTGCACGGATTCCGCAGCGGCATGGAGGCCGCCGGCGTACCCGTACTGGGCGAACTGGTCCGGCACGCCGGCAGTTTCCACACCGCGGAGGGCATCGAGCACGGCAAGCGGCTGCTGGCTGCGGACCCCGCGCCCACCGCGGTGTTCGCCGCCTGCGACGAACTGGCCGCCGGTGTCATCGAGGCCGCCCGGCGGCGGGGCCTGCGCGTCCCGGAGGACCTCAGCGTCGTCGGCTTCGACGACACGCCGCTGGCCCGGGTCACCTCGCCGCCCCTGAGCACCGTCCACCAACCCATCAACGAGATGGGTGCCGTTGCCCTGCGGACCGCTCTTCGTCTGGCCTCCGCCGCGGAGATCGATTCCCACCACGTCGAGTTGGCCACGAGGCTGGTGGTCCGGGACTCGACCGGACCGGTCCTCGCCGACACCGCCCCCGACTCCGCCGGGCAGACCGGAACCGGTGTCGTCTCCTGAACCCACTCGTCACACACGCCTGAACGTCCGGGACGCGGCGGCAGTCCCTCCCGGCTCCCGCACGCCCTCGCGAGCCCCGAGCACGCTCGCCCTGCACCGGCAGTGAACAACCGACTGACCCACATGGAAGGGGAGGCGATGGCGTCGATGGCCATGCCCGCTCCGTACGACCTCACGATCGACTTCGGTGGCGACCAGTTCCCGGTCTCCGGAAGCCGCCCTCGACTGTCGTGGAAGCCTCCAGGGGGCATACCCGCGCGTGCCGGCCACGAGCTGGAGATCCACGTCGACGGGCGCTCGCCGCAGACGGAGCACATCGGCGACCACCTGTTCGTCGAATGGCCGGCCGCTCCGCTGAGCAGTGGTGAGCGCGTGCGGTGGCGCGTCCGAACGCACGCGGACGCGGAGACCTCCCAGTGGAGCGCCTGGCACGGCTTCGAGGCCGGGCTCCTCGACGAGGACTGGACAGCACACTGGATCACGCCCGCGGACGATCCGCAGGACGCGCGCCGCGAGCCCGGTACCCGCCCCACGCACGTCCTACGCTCCGCCTTCACCACCACCGACGTGGTCCGCGCCCGCCTGTACTCCACAGCCCTGGGCGTGTACGAGGCGTTCGTCAACGGCGAGCGCGCGGGCACCGTCGAGCTCGCGCCCGGCTCGACCTCGTACGACCGCACGCTGTACGCCCAGGCCGCCGACGTCACCCCGTCCGTTCGCCCCGGCGTCAACGCCGTCGAGATCGTGCTGTCCGACGGCTGGTACCGCGGCCAGGTGGGCGCCTTCCGCAAACCGGCAGGCTGGGGGGAACTCCTCGCGGCCCGGCTGGAGTTGCATCTGGAGTACGCCGACGGGACGCGCCGGGTCATACGCACCGACGAGCACTGGACCTCCGCCCGGGGCCCGGTGACCCGCGCCGACCTCAGGGACGGCCAGATCACCGACTTCCTCGCCCCCCGCGGCCCTGAGCGTCCCGTCCTCGTCGACGCCGTCGCCGCGCCCGCGATCGACTGGTCCCCGGCCCCGCCCGTGCGCCGCGTCGAGGACCGCCCCGTCGTCTCGCTCATCCGGCTGCCGGACGGCGCCTGGATCGCGGACTTCGGCCAGAACGCCTCCGGCCGGCTCCTCCTCACCGACCTCGGCCCGGCCGGCACCCGAACCGTGATCGACCACGGCGAGCATCTCGACCCCGCCACCGGGGACCTGACCACCGCCCACCTCGACATCCAGCGCCCCGGTGATCCGGTGACCGTCTTCGTCCAGCGCGACGAGGTCGTCTCCTCCGGGGCCACCGGCGAGGTCTTCGAGCCCCGCCACACGGTGCACGGATTCCGGTACGCCCGGCTGGAGCGCGGCGACGTCCCGCTGGACGCCGCCGGCCTCACCATGCGGGTGGTCCACACCGACCTGCGCCCCGCAGGCACCTTCGCCTGCGGCAACGAGGACCTCAACCGTCTGCACGAGGTCGTCCGCTGGAGCTTCCGCGGCAACGCCGTCGACGTGCCCACCGACTGCCCGACCCGCGAGTGCATCGGCTGGACCGGCGACTACCAGGTCTTCGCGCCCAGCGCGGCGCGCCTCTACGACGTGTCCGGCTTCAGCCGCAAGTGGCTCCGCTCGGTCCGCGACGACCAACTCGACGACGGCCGCATCGCCAACTTCTCCCCCGACGGACGGCGCGCCAAGCTCCGCACCGACCAGCGGCTCGACATGATGACGGGCTCCGCCGGCTGGGGCGACGCGATCGTGCTGGTGCCCTGGGTGCTGTACGAGACATACGGCGACAGCCGGGTGCTCGCCGAGAACTGGGACGCGATGGTCCGCTGGGTCGAATGGGCACTGACCACCGCCCGCACCGCCCGCCACCCCTCCCGAGTGGCCCGCTCGGCCCAGCCCCTGCCGCATGAGGAGTTCGTCTGGGACGGCTCCTTCCACTGGGGCGAGTGGGCCGAGCCGAAAGCCCGTGCCGAGGACGGCTCGCTGATCGAGCCGGTGGAGGACGGCCCGGACGGCTGGATGAGCACCGACAAGGGCGAGGTGGGCACCGCCTTCCTGTACCGCTCCACCTCGCTCCTCGCCGAGGTAGCCGCCCTCCTGGGTCGCGACGCCGAGGCCGCCCGCTACACGGAGTTGGCGCAGCAGATCAAGGACGCCTGGCGGACCGAGTTCCTCGAAGACACCGGCCGGACCATGACCGACAGCCAGGCCGGCTATGTCCGCGCCCTCACCTTCGGACTGGTGCCTGAGAAACTGCGTGACGCGGCCGTCGAACGTCTGGTGGCCCTCATCCGCGCGGCCGGAACGCACCTGGGCACCGGATTCCTCTCCACCGCCGACCTGCTGCCCGTCCTCGCCGACACCGGCCACGCCGACCTCGCCTACGAGGTACTGCTCCAGCGCACCGCGCCGTCCTGGCTCGCCATGCTCGACCGCGGTGCCACCACCATGTGGGAGGACTGGGAGGGCATCGACGAGAACGGCGACGCTCACGACTCGCTCAACCACTACAGCAAGGGCGCCGTCGTCAACTTCCTGCACACCCACACCCTCGGACTACGGCAGGCTGAGGGCTCCGTCGCCTGGGCGTCGTTCGTCGTCGCGCCCGTGCCCCACGCGTCGGTCGGCTGGGCGCGCGGGACCTTCGAGGGCCCGCGGGGGACCATCGCGGTCGAATGGGCTACCGAGGGCGACGAACTGCACATCACCGTCGACGTACCTCCCGCCTCCACCGCCACCGTCGTCTTCCCCGGGGGTGAGGAGCTGACAGCGGGCCCGGGCCGGTTCACGGCGCAACGCAGCGTGGAAGCGCGGTGAAAGCGGGCGGATCGGGGTGAGCACCGGACGGCTGATGGGTGAGGTTCGTCGTCGATCCGGGCGGCCAACCGCGAGGATTGTTTCTTCTTCTCAGCGCAGTTGCTCGGCCAGTCCGACGATGATGTCCTCGGGGCCGCGGAGGTAGCAGAGCAGATAGATGTCCTCGAACCGGGCGATCTCGCCGAGTAGTTCGGCGCCGTGCGGGCGCAGGCGGGCAACGGTGTCCTCGATGTCGTCGACGGCGAACATGACGCGGTGCGTGCCCAGAATGTTGTGCGGCCGGTTGCGCGGCCCGGCGCTGATCACCGCGGGACTGCGGTACTTCGCCAGCTCGAGCCGACTGTGACCGTCCGGGGTCCGGACCATGGCGATGTCACAGCGGACGCCGTCGAGTCCGGTGCACTGGTCGGCAAAGGCACCCTCGACCTCCCCCCTGCCCTCCAGCTCCAGCCCCAGTTCCACGAAGAACGCGATGGCGGCATCCATGTCCTCGACGACAATGCCGACGTTGTCCATCCGCTGAATCGCCATGCTGGTTTCTCCTTTGTCCTCGTGCAGCCGGTGGTGGCCACTGATGTCCCTGGGACGGAACCGGTGGCACGTTCTCGACATCCTCACACCGCAGAACTCCGAAAAGCTGGATCCCTCCTCAGCCTCGCTACCGTGCTTGAGGCCGTCATGGCTGTCGGCGCGCCCCCGCGACGCGCAGGGCGATGTCGCCGTACTGGTAGGCGAGTTCGTCGACGGAGAACTCGCCGCCCTCGTGGAACCAGCTGGCGACGCCGATGCCCATGTCGAGGATCGAGTACGAGGCGATGCGGGCCGACTGCACGTGGAAGGCACCCTCGGCGGCGCCCTGTTCGATGAGTTCGCGGAAGCGGCGCTCGTAGTCGCTGCGGCGGCCGAGCACGCGGTCCTGGTCGGGCTGGTCGAGGCTGCCGATCTCGCGGTTGCCGACGAAGGCCTCCAGGCGGTGGCGGGCGTGGTATCGGATGTGCGCCTCCACGGAGCGGCGCAGCTGTTCGCGGACGTCGTCGGTGCCGGAGACGGCCACGATGTTGTCGGCGATGAGCTGTTCCATCGTGCCGATCATGATCTCGGCCAGCAGTTCGTGCTTGGAGGCCACGTGCTTGTAGAGGCTCGGGCCTCGGATGCCCACGGCGGCTCCGATGTCGGCCATGGTGGTGGACCGGTAGCCCTGTGCGGCGAAGAGCCGCAGCGCGGCCTGCCGGATCGCCGACCGGCGGTCGGTGACGGGCGTGCCCTCCGCACGGGCCGGCCGGTGCGGCCGCTCGTAGGACCCGTTGCGCGATCCGCCGTGCACTCCGTGGAGCGACTTGCCGTGCCCCTCACTCTGGGCTGAGCTCACGCGAACTCCTGAAGCTACCGACTGTTAGCCGACTTCGTCTACTGGAGCAGCCAGTATAGACCGAACCCTTGACAGGCCGCCCTGGTCACGCCTGAGATGGCTAATGGTCAGTAGCCAAGCTCGGGAGTGAACATGCCGATCGGGTTCGAGATCGACGAGAGGGTGGCCGCCGTCGCTCGGCGCACCACCGCGTTCGTACAGGACGTGGTGATACCCGAGGAGCGGGCATGCGACGGGAACGTCCACGCCGGTCCGGAGCCACTGCGCCGCCGGCTTCAGCAGGGAGCCCGCGACGCGGGGGTGTTCGCCCCCCACGTCGGCACGGAGTGGGGCGGGCTCGGGCTCGACCTGTGCGGCCAGGCCGTGGTGTTCGAGGCGGCCGGGTACTCGTTGCTCGGGCCGCTGGCGCTGAACTGCGCGGCACCCGACGAGGGCAACACGCATCTGCTCGAAGTGGTCGCCACCGAGGAACAGAAGGAGCGCTACCTGCGGCCGCTGGCCGCGGGTGCGGTCCGGTCCTGTTTTGCGATGACCGAGCCCGCGCCCGGCGCCGGTTCCGATCCGCGCGCCCTCGCCACCACCGCGACCAGGGTCGACGGCGGCTGGCGGATCGACGGACGCAAGTGGTTCATCAGCGGCGCCGACGGGGCCGCCTTCGCCATCTGCATGGCCCGCACCAGTGGCGGACCAGGCGACGCGGGCGGCGCCACGATGTTCCTCGTCGATGCCGACAACCCGGGAATGAAGATCGTCCGCAATATCGACACGCTGGACCAGGGGCTGTTCGGCGGGCACAGCGAGATCGTCTTCGAGGGCTGCGAAGTCGCCGACAGCGCCGTCCTGGGAGAGGTGGACCAGGGGTTCGCGTACGCGCAGGTGCGTCTCGGACCGGCCCGGATGACGCACTGCATGCGCTGGCTCGGCGTGGCGCGGCGGGCGCAGGACATCGCCCTTGAGCGCGCGTCGGACCGTTCGGCCTTCGGTAAGCCGCTGGCCGAACTCGGCATGGTGCAGCAGCTGTTGGCCGACTCCGAGATCGACATCGAGACCAGCCGCGCGGTGCTGTGGCGGGCCTGCTGGGAACTGGACCAAGGACGCTCGGCCGCCCAGCACACCTCGATCGCCAAGACGTACGTCTCCGAGGCGGTCAACCGGGTGGTCGACCGGTCCGTGCAGGTGTGCGGCGCGCTCGGCATCTCGGGGGACGCCCCGCTGTCCCGGCTGTACCGCGAGGTGCGCCCGTTCCGGATCTACGACGGTCCTTCCGAGACCCACCGGTGGGCCATCGCCAAGCGTGCGGTACGGGCGGCACGGGAGCGGGTGGCCGCACAGTGACCGCGTCCGAGGCAACCGTGGTCGGCGTCGACGTGCCCGCGCTGCAGCGGTACTTCGACCACCATGTCCCCGACTGCGCCGGCCCGTTGAGGATCGGGCTGCTCCAGGGCGGGCGCTCCAATCTGACGTACGAGGTGACCGACGGGACGCACCGGTGGGTGCTGCGCCGGCCCCCGCTGGGGGTGCTGACCCCCACGGCACACGACATGGACCGTGAATACCGCGTCGTCGCCGCCCTCGGCGGTACCGGGGTGCCCGTCGCGCGCGCCGTGCTGTCGTGCCGGGACCCGGAAGTGATCGGGGCGCCGTTCTGCGTCGTCGACTTCGTGGAGGGGACGGTGCTGCGTGACGGCGACGACGCTGCCGTACTCCCGCCTGACGAGGCACGACAGGCGGCCGACGCGCTCGTGGACGCGCTCGTGGCACTCCACTCCGTCGACGCCTCCGACGTCGGGCTCGACGATTTCGGCCGGCCGGACGGCTATCTGGAGCGTCAGGTGCGGCGCTGGCGCGGGCAGTGGGAGAAGGTCGCCACGCGTTCGCTGCCCGACGTCGACGAACTGCACGGCAGGCTCGCCCGCGCCGTACCCGTGAGTGGCGCTCCCGCGATCGTGCACGGCGACTACCGCCTGGACAACACCATCCTGGCGCCCGACGGCTTCGGCCGGATCGCCGCGATCATCGACTGGGAGATGGCCACGCTCGGTGATCCCCTCGCCGATCTCGGGATGCTCCTCATGTACTGGGACCCGACCTGCGAACCGGTCCTCGGCGCACGCCATGTCCCGACGGCCAACCCCGGCTTTCCCACCGGCCCCGAACTGGCCGCGCGGTACGCCGAGAAGTCCGGCCGCGATACCGACGCCCTGCCCTACTACGAGGCCCTGGGCTGTTTCAAGCTCGCCGTCATCGCGGAGGGCATCCACGCCCGATACCTCGCGGGACGGACCGTGGGCACCGGATTCGAGCGGGTCGGGTCCGCGGTCCCCGCGCTGCTGCGCTCGGGGCTGGACCTGCTGTCGTGACAGCGACCCTGCACACACCGAACCGAGGAGAGCCCGTGGGAGACCGACTGTCCGGACAGATCGCCCTGGTCACCGGCGCGACCGGCGGCATCGGCCACGCCGTCTCGCACCGGCTCGCCGCGGAGGGCGCGACGGTGGTGGTGACGGACGTGGACGCCGGTCGCTGCGAGGACCTGGCGAAGGAGCTGACCGGTGACGGGGCGCGGGCACTCGGCCTCGCGCTGGACGTCAGCGACGAGGAGGCGTGGCGCGGGGCGGTTGACCGGGTGGTCGACGAGCTGGGTGGGCTGTCGGTTCTGGTCAACAACGCGGGCATCGCCGAGATGCGGACGGTCGAGACGGAGACCCAGGAGTCCTGGGACAAGGTCATCGCGGTCACCCAGGGCGGTGTGTGGCTCGGTATGAAGTACGGCGGTCCCGCGATCGAACGCTCCGGCGGCGGCTCCATCGTCAACATCGCGTCCATCTTCGGTACGGTCGGCGGCTTCGGCAGCCAGTTCTCGTACCACGCGGCGAAAGGCGCGGTCCGCCTGATGACGAAGAACGCGGCACTGCACTGGGCCACGCGCGGCGTCCGCGTCAACTCGATCCACCCCGGTTTCATCGAGACGCCCCTCTCCCGGGAACTGTGGCGGGGTACGCCCCGGCACACCGCCATGGTCGAGGGCACCCCGATGGGGCGGCTGGGCCGACCCGACGAGGTCGCGGGCGCGGTGGCGTTCCTGGCCTCCCAGGACGCCACCTTCATCACGGGGTCCGAGCTGTACGTGGACGGTGGTTGGACGGCCCGTTGACGAACTTCGCCGACAAGGAAGGAGGGGCCCGGCGACGACCGAGCCCCTCCCCCACACGTGTCGTGTCAGCTCACACGTGTGTACTGGTTCACCCCGCCCGTGAACGCCACCGTGGCGCGGCCGCGCAGCACCAGGACGTCCAGGTGCGCGGCCGTCTCGTTCACGGCGAGCATCTGGTTGAAGGCGTTGAGGTCTCCGAACGGCACCTCGCGGCGCGTCCAGCCCAGTTTGCGCGCCACGGCGTGCGCGTCGAGAGTGTCCTCGCCCAGCGCTGTCAGGCTCTTGGCCAGCCGGTCGTCGTGGTGGGTGAGCAGTTCGGCGACGCGGGTGTGGGCGCTGTCGGTGACGGGCCCGTGCGCGGGCAGCAGACGGGTGTCGGCGTACCGCGTCATCAGTCGTAGCGAGTCCAGGTAGTCGGCGAGGGGGCGCCCGTCGGCCTCGGTCAGCTCGAAGCCGATGGACGGGGTGATGTGCGGAAGGACGTGGTCGCCGGCGAACAGCAGTCCGCGCTGTTCGTCCAGGAAGACCACATGTCCCTTGGTGTGCCCGGGAGTCGGTACGACGCGCAGCTCGTGGTCGCCGAAGCGGAGCGTTTCCGCGCCGAGCCACTGGTCGGGGGCCTCCCACACGCTGGGGTCGTAGCCGCCGTGGTCCATTGCCCGGATCTGCTCGGCGAGTTCGGCCGCTCCTCCCCTGCGCAGCGTCTCCAGCGAGCCGGCCGGTTCGTCGCTGCGCAGCCGGTCGAGCATCTCCAGGCCCGGCCGCTCCCCCGCGCCCAGGTAGACGCGCGAGCCCAGCAGCCGGCGCAGCTCCACGGCGTTGGTGTAGTGGTCACGGTGGATGTGGGTGACCAGGATGTGGCTGATGTCGCCGAGGTCGCGCCCGATGGCGGCCAGGGCCTCCTCGAGTGCCTTGCGCGCCTCGGGGATCGCCCAGCCTCCGTCGATCATGACGATGCCGTTGTCCTCCGCGAGGTTCTCCAGCAGATAGACGTTTACGGCGTGCAGGCCGTCGTTGGGCAGCGGCAGGGGAACGCGGTGCACTCCGGGCTGGACGGTCTGGACTCCGGCTGCGGCCCATGGGCCCTGGTCGAACCGCGCTGTCATGATTCTCCAATGCTGCTTCTGTTTCGCCGGGGATCGGACCCGGCGGGGGGTGTGGGGGGTGCGACTCCGCCGGGTCTGTCCTCTGATCAGGCCGGATCGCCTTTGATCAGGCCAAGTCGGGTGTGCCCGTCCGTAGCCGGTGGGCGAGTTCGCGGGCTCCGCTCCGGTCGAGTTTGCCGACCTTGGTCTGGGGCAACTCCTCGACGCCGTAAACGAACTCGGGCCACTTGGCCTTGGACAGTCCGACGCTCTCCAGGTGTCCGGTCACCTCGGCCAGGTCGATGCCGTGTCCGTCCTCGGTGACGACCAGCAGCGCGACGCGCTCGCCGAGCACCTCGTCCGGGACCGCGGCGACACAGGCCCTGGCCACCCGCGGGTACCCGGCGACCGCCCGTTCGATCTCGGTGATGTCGATGTTCCGGCCGCCGCGGATGATGATGTCCTTCTCGCGGCCCATGATGCTGACGGTGCCGTCCTCGTGCGTGAGCAGCAGGTCGCCGGTCGGGAAGAAGCCGTCCTGGGTCAGCGCCGGCCGCTCGACCCGGCCGTCACGGGCGTAGCCGACGAACAGTGAAGGGCCGCGGACCTGCGCCCGGCCGGTGACACCCGGTCCGGCCACGACACCGTCGGGGGTCAGCGCGCGCAGGTCCGTACCCGCGAAGGGGCGGCCGTCCCTGCCCAGCCTGATCTCCTCGGGGTCGTCGGGGCGGGGCGAGGTGTGGCCCAGGCACTCCGACATGCCGAACACGCGCAGGATCTTCGTGCCCAGTGACCGTTCGGCACGCGCCAGGGCGCCACGGTCCATGGGGCCGCCGCCCACGGTGATGCCGCGGACTCCCGAGAGCACACCGGAGCCGGCCGCCTCGGCCCCCATCTGCAGCGCCATCGTCGGTACGCACATGGTCCAGCGGACCTCGGTCTCGGCCATCCGCCGCAGCGCGAGGGCCCGGTCCCACTTCGACGTCAGGACGAGCGGGCCGCCCAGCAGAAGGGAGAGGTACACGCCGAAGCAGTAGGCGGCCGTCGACGACAGCGGCACGATCGCGGCCACCGCGTCACCGGGGGCCAGGCCGTTGATGTCGATCGTGCTGGCGCAGGCGTAGCGCAGGGCCTCCTCGGACTGCACCACGCCCTTGGGCCGTCCGGTGGAGCCGGAGGTCAGTCCGATGAGGACGCCTCCCGACCACCGTGACACCTCACGCGGACCGGGCGTGGCACGGCAGGTCCAGCCGTCGAGCACCGTGTCCACCGGTCCCGGCAGCAGCTCGGGCAGGCCCCATTCGTCGCTCGCCGAAGTCTCGGCGACGACCGCGTCGGGGCGGATGTCCTCGTAGGCGGCGGCGAACTCTGCATGGGTGGTGTGCCGGTTGACGACCGCGAGGACCCCGCCGCGCAGTCCCACGGCCAGCGAGCCGGCGACGGTACGCCATGAGTTGTCGGCCTGGAGCATGACGGTGCCGCCCGGGCCGCCGGGGAACATCGCTTCGGCGAGCCGGCCGGCCTCGGCGAGCAGCTCGCGCGCCGTATGACTGCCCTCGTCGTCGACGACGGCGACGAAGTCCGCCTGCTCGGCCCTTCGTTGGAACTCCCGAACTACCTGTCGCATCCCGCTTCCTCGCTACGCCGGCCGAACTCCGTGAAGAACTGTGTGATGAACGCGGTCGTGAACTCTGTGATGAGCGCTGTGGTGCATGCTTGACGCGCACCGCGCCGATGGGACCGGAGGACGCCCGGTCCGGTCTCATCCGCCGAACAACTGCGCCTCGTGCCCCATCACCGCGATGCGGCGGCCCTTCATGTCCCCGACCTGTGCGATCGCGTCCGCCCACTCCTGGCTCGCGAGGGCCTTCTTCAGGTCCTGCGGGGAGTCGAAACTGAGCACGGAGATCCCGTCCCAGCCCTCGGAGCGGGTCTCCAGCGCCTGGTCGATCTCGGTGTGCCGCCAGGTACGAAGACCGGGCAGGCGGTAGGTCAGTTCCGCGTGGTCGCCGCGCCACCAGTCGATGAACTGCTCGTGCGTCCACTCCGGGGGCCTGGCGGCCAGCAGGACGAGGTTGTACATGACGGTCCTCCGTGGGTGTCCGGTCGAAGCGGAGCTTGCAGGCCCTGCCGCATCCGGTCTGGTGGGTTCAGGTGAAGCGGATCTCGGACGACCGGCCGATCAGCAGGCGCTGCAGACGTCCGTGGTCGTCCACCCGGCCGGCGGCGACGAAGCTCGCCTCGGGCACTCCCGCGCGCCGCACCTCGCCGAGGAAGAGCTCGTCCTGGCCGAGGGTGGTCGCGGACAGGAGGTGGTGGGTGCGGGTGCCCTTCTCGCGCTGTTCGAGGTAGCCGACGAGGGCGGCACGGTCCCCGGCGAAGTCGGTCGCGTTGCCGTCACCGGTGGAGAACAGGATGGAGAGGGTGAAGTCGTCGCTGATCAGGTCGAGGATCCGGGTCGGTTCGTCACTGTCGAGGATGTCGAACCAGGCCGTGAGGAAGGGGGCGGCGGCGGTGGAGGTATCGGTCATGTCGGCTCCCGGGAAGGGGTGGGTGGCTGACGGGGTGCGGCGCGGCTAGTCCGGCCGGTCGATGAGGTCGTAGGTGGTGCTGAAGTACGACTGGTAGCGGGCCATGCGCCCGTCGGGTGTGACGACGGCGGCCGAGAGGAAGGAGCCGACGGTCTTCCCGGACTCGGTGACCACTCCGTACACGGTCTCCAGATCGCCGTCGGAACTGTGCCGGAGGATTTTGTGTCCCCTGTCGACGGCGTTGCGGCCGGCGATGTAGGCGGCGAAGTCGTCCCTGGAGGTTCCCGTGGCCTCGCGGCCGGGCAGGGCGATCAGGAATCGGAAGTCCGGTACGAGCAGTTCGAGGGCCTGACGGGGATCGTCACTGTCCATACGGGCCATGTAGTCGGGGATTACGGCGGCCATGGGAGTCCTCTCCATGCGGGGAATGGCTGGTTTGAGTCGCGGCGGGATCGGTCGTGATCGGGAATGTCAGTCACGGGCGGGCGGGGTGAAAAAGTCACCCTGTGACTCCCAGCGGCCGTCCCTGACGACGACCTTCTGTACGTCGCGGGTGCCGAGGTGGTGCTCAGTGGAGAAGTTCAGGACCGGCGCGACGCCGGTGTCGACAGAGCGGGCCTTCTTGTACGCGGCGGTCAGCGCCTCGGACGTGATCGGACCGTCGATGCTCCGGGCGATCTCGACGAACGCCTTGGCCGCCGCCCAGCCCCACAGGGTGATGAAGTCGGCCGGCTGCCCGCGCTCGTACTTCGCCATCGCCGAGCGGAACTCCTTGATGGCCGGGTCGTCGTCGTTGGGTGACTTCACCAGTTGCACCGCCTTGACACCTTCGGCCGCCTTGCCCGCGAGGGTGAGGGTGGACTGAGCCGCGACCGGAGCGTAGCCGTACACGGGTGTCGCGACCCCCTGCAGCTTGGCTTCCTTCAGGTAGGACGCGGCCTCGGCGGCGGCGAGGATCACCACGACGGCGTCGGGTTTCTCACGCTTGACCTTGCTGATCACCGGGCTGTAGTCGGTGGTCTGGAACTTGACCGACAGGCGTTTGACCCGGACCGACGGATCGGTCTTGCGGGCGGCCGGGCCGATCTCCTTGGCGACGTTCACGAACGCCGCGGGGTCGCTGTGCACGACGAGCACCTTCTTCGCCCCGTCCTGCGCCGCCCACTGCCCGAGCGCCGATGCCTGGTCCTCGTAGAGGGTCTGCATGCCGAACAGGCCGTCGCGGGCCGGCCGGTACCAGGACGCGTCTCCGCCCAGGGTGTTGAGGACGGGGACCTTCGACTGCTCGAGTACGAAGGGGAAGGTGGCCTGGGACTGGGCGGTGCCGTTGGTGGCGACGATCGCCACCACTCCGTCCTGGTCGACGAGCCGGCGGGCGATCTGCACGGTCTGCTGCGGATCGAAGGCGTTGTCCTTGACGACCCAGTCGATCTTGCGTCCGTTGATCCCGCCACGGGCGTTGACCGACTTGAAGTACGCGTCGGCGCCGGCTCTCTCGGGGATGCCGAACGAGGCGACGGCTCCCGTGAGCGGGTACCACGCGCCGATCCTGATGACGTCGTCCCGTGCCGCGGGGCCCTGGGTGCCGCAGGCACTCGCCGCCAGGGCGAGCAGGGCGGTGGCTGCGGCGATGAGCGAGCGTGTCGTGCGTCGTCGCAAGACCCCTCCTCAGATCAACCTGAGTTCAGTTCAGTTCAGTTTGATTTTAATCCCGGGGAAACAGCCCTGGCAATGGCTCGTTACGTGAAACAGCCCGGCCCTCCGACGGGGTGTCCGTCGGAGGGCCGGGCCGCGAGGTGCGGTGACCGCTCAGCGCGTCAGGAGGCGACCATCCGGACGCAGGCGCCCTCGATCAGCTCGCTGACCTCGGAGAGCGGGGTCGGTCCTGACGGCCGGTACCACCGCCACACACTGACGATCAGCCCGAGCACACTCGCACCGAGCAGCTGCGCGTCGCGCAGCGGGAAGGAGCCTTGGGACATGCCTTTGACGAGCAGGTTCGTCCAGTCCCGTTCGACGACCTGGACCAGCTGACGGGCCGCGACCCGTTCGTCCTCCTCGCGCTTGGACCTGCGCGAACCGGACAACAGATCCATGTGGTTCTGCAGAATACGCATCTGCAGGACCTCCTGCGGGGACACGTCGTAGGCCGCACGGACCGCGGCCCGCAGCGCCTCGACGGGGTCCGCGGCGTCCTTCGTGGCCTCCACGAACCGGTCGTGGGAGCGCTGCAGTTCAACCCGCATGATGGTCAGCAGGCAGTGGGTCTTCGACTCGAAGTAGTGGTAGAGAGCCGTCTGCCCGATGCCGACGCGCTCCGCCACGGTCGACCACTTGGTGGCCTCGAAGCCGGTCTCACCGAAGCAGTCCACCGCGGCCGTGAGAATGGCCGCGCGCTTGGACCGCGGTCCCGCCTCCGGTTCAACGATCCTCGTCATGCTCCCTCTCCATGGCCGTCACCCACCGTGTCCGTACCCGAGAGTAGACCCAAGTTGAACTCAGTTGCCAATCGGATCCGGTCAGAGACGTTCGAGCATGGCCGGTCAGAGACGTTCGAGCACGGTCGCGTTGGCCATCCCGCCGCCCTCGCACATCGTCTGCAGACCGTAGCGCCCGCCGGTCCTGCGCAGCTGGTGGACGAGCGTGGTCATCAGACGGGCGCCCGTGGCGCCGAGCGGATGGCCGAGCGCGATCGCCCCGCCGAAGGCGTTGACCCGCTCCGGGTCGGCGCCGATCTCCTTCTGCCAGGCGAGGACGACTGAGGCGAAGGCCTCGTTGATCTCGACCAGGTCGATGTCGTCGATGGACAGACCCGCCCTGTCCAGGACCTTCTCCGTGGCCGGGATCGGGCCGGTCAGCATGTGGATCGGATCGGAGCCGACCACCGCCATGGTGTGCACGCTGGCCAGCGGGGTCAGACCGTGGCGGCGGACTGCGTCCTCGGAGGCGATGAGCAGGGCGGCGGCACCGTCGGAGATCTGGCTGGCGACGGCGGCCGTCAGCCGCCCGTCCTCGGTGAGGGTCTTCAGTCCCGCCATCTTCTCGAGCGTGGTGTCGGCGCGCGGGCCCTCGTCGGCGGCCAGTCCGAAGGCCGGGATGATCTCCTCGTCGAAGGCTCCGCCGGCCTGCGCGGCGAGCGCTCGCCGGTGGCTGGTGAGCGCGAACCGTTCCATGTCCTCGCGGGAGACGCCCCACTTCTCGGCGATCAGCTCGGCGCCCCGGAACTGCGACACCTCCTGGTCCCCGAAGTGTTCGCGCCAGCCGTCCCCCGCGAAGGGACTGCCCATCCCCGCCTGTTCGCCGACGAACATGGGGCTGGCTATCGGCACCAGGCTCATCACCTCCACCCCGCCCGCGACCACCAGGTCGGCGGCGCCTGAGCCGACGGCCTGCGCGGCGAAGTGCACGGCCTGCTGGGAGGAGCCGCACTGACGGTCGATGGTCGTGCCGGGCACGTGCTGCGGCAGCCCCGCCGACAGCCAGGCCGTACGGGCGATGTTGCCGGTCTGGGCCCCGATCTGACTGACACAGCCGAAATACACGTCGTCGACCGCGTCCGGGTCGGCTCCCGTACGTTCCAGCAGGGCCCGCAGCACATGGGCGCCGAGATCGGCCGGGTGCACGCCGCTGAGCGTGCCCTTGCGGCGGCCGACCGGGGTACGGACGGCCCCGACGATGAATGCTTCCGACACGGTGGGGCTCCCTTGGTTGCGGGGGACGAGTTGAGTGATCGTTTGAGTGATCAGGGCCTGGACGGGATGCGCGTGAAATCGGGCGCCCTCTTGTCGAGGAACGCGGCGACGCCCTCACGGCCCTCGTCCGAGGCGGCCGCGGCGGCGAGCGCGCCGGCCTCGTCGTCGAGATGCCGGGTGAGACCCGCGGTCTGACCGGACGCGACGAGGCGGCGGGTGACGCCGAAAGCGGCGGTGGGGCCTCGGCGCAGCGCCTCGACGGTCCGCTCGGCCTCGACGGCCAGTTCGCCGGACGGGACGACACGGTTCACCAGACCGATCACGGCCGCTTCCGCCGCCGGCACACGGCGGTTCGTCAGCAGCAGCTCCATGGCCCGCTTGGGCCCGACGAGGCGGGGCAGCTGCCAGCTCACACCGGCGTCCGGCGAGTAGCCGATACCGGTGTACGCGGCGGTGAAGGTGACGTCGTCGGCCGCGAGTGTCACGTCGGCGGCCGCGGCAAGGCCGATGCCCGCGCCGGCGACGGCTCCCTGGACGGCGGCCACCATGGGCGCGTCGATCGAGGCGAACGTGCGCAGGGCGTCGTGGAGCGCGTCGGTCACCGCGACGAGGTGTTTCTCCAGGGCCTCACCGGTGAGCCGGGAGAACTCCCTGAGGTCGCCGCCGACGCAGAAGGACTTCCCCTCACCGGTGAGCAGCACGGCCCGTACGGCCGAATGTTCGCAGGCCCGTGCCGCGTCGAGGAGGCCACGCGCCGTGGCCAGGTCGATGGCGTTGCCCGCCTGGGCCCGGCGCAGGGTGACGCGGGCGAGGCCGTCGGCCTGGATCTCTACGCCGACACTCGCCGCGGGATCGGCTGCACGCGAGCTGAGGCCGGTCGCAGGGCGATTCGCGGCACCCGAACCGACATCCGCCCCCGCACGATCCGCAGCACGCCGACTGCCGCCCGTCGTACCGCGATCCGCCGCACCCGAACCGACATCCGCCCCCGCACGATCCGCGGCACCCGAACCGACATCCGCCGCCGCACGATCCGCGGCACGTCGACTGCCGCCCGTCGTACCGCGATCCGCGGCACCCGAGCCGACATCCGCCGCCGCACGATCCGCGGCACCCGGTCCGACGCCCCTCACCGCGCGGTCCATCCGCCGTCGACGGTCAGGACCTGTCCGGTGCAGTACGAGGACGCGTCCGAGGCCAGGAATAGCAGCGCGCCGTCGAGTTCGTGGGAGTCGCCGCCGCGGTGCAGCAGGGTGTTGCGTTCGACCCAGCGGCTCGAGCGCTCGTCGCCGAAGAGGTCCGCGGTCATCTCGGTGCGGAACCAGCCCGGGGCGAGCGCGTTGACGCGTGTCCCGCTACGGCCCCACTGTCCGGCCAGCTCACGGGTCAGGCCGATGAGGCCGGCCTTGGACGCGGAGTAGCTCGCGCCGCCGAGTGGTGCGGCCGAGACCAGTCCGAGGATGGAGGAGACGTTGATGATGCTCCTGCCGCCCGGCGAGACCGACGACGGAGCCTCCGCTGCCAGCCGGGCCAAGTGGAAAGGCGCGGTGAGGTTGACGCCGAGGACGTCGGTGAAGGCGTCCGGGGACTCGTCCTCGGCACGGGTCTCGCCCGAGCTCGCGGCGTTGTTGACGAGGATGTCGATGCGGCCGGTGGTGCTCAGTGCCGTCTCGGTGAGCCTCGTACGGTCGGCCTCCAGCGCGACATCGCAGGCGACCGGGTGGATGCGCGCGTCGGAGTCGGCAAGTTCCTTCAGCCGGTCGATGCGACGGGCGGCGGCGAACACGGTGGCGCCGGCCTGCGCGAGGACAGTCGCGAACCGGGCACCGAGGCCGGAGGACGCGCCGGTGACGATTGCCGTCCTGCCCTCCAGTGAGAAGAGATCACCGGCGGATCGAGGCGCGCTCACTCGTCCACCCCGATCGGCAGGGCGGTCGCGCCCCCGTCGAGCACCAGGGTCTGGCCGGTCATCCAGGAAGACGCGTCGGAGGCCAGGAACAGTGCCGCGCTCGCCACGTCCTCCACCGTGCCCAGGCGCCGCATCGGCAGCTTGGCCGTGAGGATGGGCTCACGGACCTCCCACACCGCACGCGCCAGTTCGGTCTTGATCAGGCCTGGGGCGATGGCGTTCACCCGTGCCCGCGGCCCGAGTTCGTAGGCGAGCTGCCGGGTCATGTGGAGCATGGCCGCCTTGGTGGCGTTGTAGTAGCCGATGTGCGGGTCGACGATCAGTCCGCCGACTGAGGCGATGTTGACGACCGCTCCCCCGTGCTCGGCCATCCAGGCGCGCCATGCACAGCGGGTCCAGGCGATCATCCCGTACTGGTTGACCCGTACGGTCTTCTCCGCTCGCGGCAGGTCCAGGTCGAGCAGATCGCCGTGGTACGGGTTGGTCGCCGCATTGTTGACGAGGATGTCGACGCGGCCGAAGCGGGCCATGGTCTCGTCGACGCAGGCCTCGGCATGGTCGGGTTCGCCGGCGTTGGCGACCACGGTGTGGATGTCGCCGTCGCCCTTGACGCGCAGCAACTCCTCGCGCGCCTCGGCCAGTCCGGCCGCCTTGCGCGCCGCTATGACCACGTGCGCGCCGGCCGCCCGGAAGGCCGTGGCGATGCCGAGGCCGATGCCGCGGGATCCGCCGGTGATGACGGCCACCTTGCCGTCGAGGGTGTTGGCGCTCACGCTGCCCCTGCCTTCGTGTCGGCCGTCTGCCGTCCGGCCGTGGGATCGGTTTTCTTGTACCGGGCGAGTTCCTGGCGGGCCACGGTGCGCAGGTGCACCTCGTCGGGTCCGTCGGCGATCTTCAGTGCCCGGGTGATGGAGAACAGCCGGGCCAGTACGGTGTCGTCGCTGACGCCCGCCGCGCCGTGTGCCTGGACCGCGCGGTCGACCACCTTGTGGGCGACCTCCAGTGCAGCCACCTTGATCGCGGCGACCTCCATCCGGGCGGCGGCGTTGCCGACGGTGTCCATCAGCCAGGCCGACTTCAGTACCAGCAGCCGTAGTTGCTCGATCTCGATACGGCTGCGGGCGATCCACTCGCGCACCACACCGCGATCGGCCAGGGGCCCGCCGAAGGCGACGCGCTCGGTGGCGCGTTCGCACATCAGCTGCAGGGCGCGCTCCGCGAAACCCACGGCGCGCATCGCGTAGTGCATGCGTCCGGGGCCGAGCCGCCCCTGGGCGAGCGCGAAGCCCTCCCCCTCACCGCCGAGGATGTTGTCCACGGGTACGCGGACGTTCTCGAAGAGCACCTCGCCGTGGCCGCACCGGTCGGTGTAGCCGAACATCGGCAGGTCGCGCAGGATGGTGACGCCCGGTGTGTCGCGGGGAATGAGCAGCATGCTCTGCTGGCGGTAGGTGGGCGCGTCCGGGTCGGTCTTGCCCATCAGGATGATCAGCTTGCAGTCGGGGTCGAGGATCCCGGAGGTGTACCACTTGCGGCCGTTGACGATGTAGCTGTCGCCGTCGCGGGTGATGCGGGTGCGGATGTTGCGGGCGTCGGAGCTGGCGACCTCGGGCTCGGTCATCGCGAAGCAGGACCGGATCTCGGCCTCCAGCAGGGGGCGCAGCCAGCGTTCCTGCTGCGCGGGGGTGCCGTACAGCGCGAGCAGTTCCATGTTGCCGGTGTCGGGCGCCGAGCAGTTGAACACCTCGGGGCCGATGATGGAGCGGCCCGCCAGTTCCATGAGGGGCGCGTATTCGAGGTTGGTGAGCCCCGCGCCCCAGTCGCCGTGCGCCATGAAGAGGTTCCACAGGCCCTCGGCGCGTGCCTTCTCCTTCAGCTCGGTCATCACCGGCGGCAGCGCGTGCGGGTCGTCCGCGTCGGCCAGCTGCCGGTCGTAGACGGCCTCCGCGGGGAAGACGTGCTGTTCCATGAACGACCGCATACGGTCCTGGAGTTCACTCGCCCGGGGCGAGAATCCGAAATCCACGAGGTGCTCCTCATGCTGGGGTATGCCTGGGGTCTGCCTGGCGGGTGCGGGTCAGCCGAGGATGTCGCGCGCGGTGCGGATCATCGCGGCGATGGTGGGCGGCAGTCGCTCCTGGTCGGGGTCGTGGTGCTTGCCCTCGCGGTGCCGGCGCAGGTTGTGGCCCATGATCGCGGCCATCTTCATGCGGCCCAGGGCACGGAACCAGTCCATCGAGGGCAGCGCGGGGCCGCCACCGCCGTAGGCGTCGAGGAGTTCGGCCTCGGTGGGCAGGCCGGGTACGGCGCTGCCCAGCTGCGGGAAGTTGCGATGGTCGGCGAAGAGCAGGAACCAGCCCAGGTCGATGCGTGGGTCGCCGACGCTCCAGATCTCCCAGTCGACGACCGCCGTCGCGCGCTCGCCGACGCAGAGCACGTTCCCGAGCCGGAAGTCGCCGTGCAGCAGTACCGGCGGCAGGCCGTCGGGCACGTCGTCGGCGAGGCGCTGGAGCAACTCCTCGCCTCCCGGCCGCAGTTCGGGCGGGACGGCGTGCAGGGTGCGGCTCCAGCGTTCCAGTTCGCCAGCGGCGTCGAGTGGTTCGGGCGCGTCGAGACCGGGTGTGTCGATGTCTGTCTCGTGCAGCCGCCGCAGTACTGAGGCGATCTGCAGCATGCGTGCCCGGGCCGTGGCGGCGGGTACCTCGGGCTCGTCGAGGACGGGTTCGACGGCCTCACCGGCGGCGAAGTCCATGGCGAACCAAGCCGGTTGGCTCTCGTCGACGGCGGCGACGCCGGGCACCGGCACCGCGGTTGCGGCGAGGGCGCCCAGCACCCGCGCCTGGCGTAGCACGTCGTTTCGCCCGACGGGACGTTGTCCGGGAGGCACGGCCTTGATGACGTACGCCGCCTCGCCCGCGGTCACCGAGTACGTCAGCCCGGAGTGGCCACCGGGCAGGGTCCTCAACTCGCCCACGGGCACCCCCGGATGTCGGCGTGCGAGAGCGTCACGGACCCGCGCGGCCAGCTCCGACACCTGCGTGGCCGTGCTCATCGGACCGGCTCCTTGGGCAGGCCGAGCACGCGCTCGGCGAGGATGTTGTGCTGGATCTCGTCGGTACCGCCCGCGATGCTGTAACCGGGCGCACCGAGCAGATGCTCCGTCCAGGCGTACGTGCCCCACTCCCCCGTGTCGGCGACAAGACGCGGCCCGAGCAGCTCGGACACCAGGTCGCTGGTGCGCCGCATGGTCTCGGTGGCGTACAGCTTGCCGACCGAGGCCTCGGCTCCGGGTTCGCGTCCGGCGACGAGGGCGCCGGTCACCCGCAGCCCGATGAGCCGCTGCACGAGGGCGCGCAGGTAGAGGTCGGCGGCTTGACGCTGTTCGCCGCCGGTGAGCGGGCGGGGCAGGTTCCTGGCCAGCTCCAGGGCTCGGTCGGCGTTGTCGAGGCCCAGGTTTCCGGAGTCGAGCCGTTCGGCGGCCAGCACACTCAGCGTGACCCGCCAGCCCTCGCCGACCGGTCCCAACCGGTCGGTGTCGGGCACGATGACGTCGTCAAGGTAGACCTCGTTGAAGCTGGCACCGCCGGTCATCTGCTGGATGGGCCGTACGGTCACGCCCGGCGCGTCCATGCGCACCAGGAAGACGGTGATGCCGGCGTGCTTGCGAACGTCCGGGTCGGTGCGGCACACCGCGACCCCCCAGGTCGCGACCCCGGCCCCGGAGGTCCACACCTTGTGGCCCCGCAGCACCCAGTGGTCGCCTTCACGCACCGCCTTCGTGCGTACCGCGGCGAGGTCGGATCCCGCCTCGGTCTCGGAGAACAGCTGGCAGGCCAGCTCGTCCGTGCGCAGCATGGGCCGCAGCCAGCGCCCCTTCTGCTCGTCGGTGCCCCAGATGCCGATCGCGGGGGCGACGAGCTGCTGAGTGACGGGGAAGATCTCGGTGCGGTGCGGCACGTCGAAGGCCGCTTCCTCGGTGCGGTAGAGCTGCTCGTAGTACGCGGGCAGCTCACGACCTCCGTACGCCGCCTGCCAGTTGAGGGCGCCCCACCCCTGGTCGTACCGGGTGCGTTCCCATGCCTGAGTGCGGGCGGTGTGCTCGCGTTCCTGCTGTTCCGTCCAGTTCTCGAACACGGCGACGGAGTCGGAGCCGCTGCCCCACGCCCCGTCGGCGGTGCGCGGGCGGGCGACCGTGGCGAGCCACTGCCGGGCCTGTGCACGGAACTCGTCGGGGTCCGGGATACCGCTCATGACCTTCCTCTCCTTCCTCCGTCGCGGACCAGCCGGATCAGCCGGATCAGCCGGATCAGCGGGACAGCACCGTGCAGGCGCTCACGCCCGGGGCGCCGTACACATGGGTGAAGCCGATCCTCGGCTCGCCCTGGACCTGGCGTTCGCCGGCCCGGCCGCGCAGTTGCTGGACGACCTCGTAGACCTGGCGGAGTCCCGACGCGCCGATGGGCTCGCCGTTGGCGATGCAGCCGCCGTCGGTGTTGACGGGCAGGGTGCCGCCGATCTCGGTGGCGCCCGAGGCGATCAGCCGCTCCTGTTCGCCGTCCTCGCAGAACCCGCACTCGGCCATGTGCATGACCTCGGCGCCGCTCTCGGTGTCCTGGAGCTGGCACACGTCCACGTCCCCGGGACCGAGACCCGCCTTCTCGAAGGCGGCGGAGGAGGCGTCGCGGCTGACGCTGGTGAGCTCGCCCCCGGGGATCCAGGGGCTGAACACCTCGAACGAGCCGAAGCGGCGGGTGCGTACGGCCGCCGAGCGCAGGGTGACCGAGGGCCCGTCCAGGGTGCGGGCGACCTCGGGCGAGCACAGGACGAGCGCGGCGGCGCCCGCACCCGGCGAGCAGAACATGAAGCGGGTCAGGGGATCGCTGACCATGCCGGAGTCGAGGATCTCCTCGGCGGACACCGGTTTGCGCCGCCATGCCTCGGGGGTCAGTCCTCCGTTGCGGTAAGCCTTCTCGGCGACCAGCGCGAGCGTCTGCGGCGTGATTCCGTGGTCGTGCATGTAGCGCTGGATCTTCATGCCGAAGAACTGGGTGGTGACCATCAGTCCGTCGCTGCCGTACTCCTCGCCCAGTCCCCAGTCCTCGGGGCGGGGGTCGAAGGCGCCGCGCGGGTGTTTGTCGAAACCGACGGCGAGGACGACGTCCGCCATGCCGGAGCGGATCGCGTTCACGGCGGAGACCAGGGCGCTGCCGCCGGTCGCGCAGCCGTTCTTGACGTTGACGAACGGCAGCCCGGTGAGGCCGAGTTGGGCCACCAGGGTGTCGGCGAGCCCGGCGCTGTCGCTGCCGCCGAACGCCGCGCCCACCCGCGACCACTCGATTCCGGCATCCGCGAGAGCGGCGTTCACCGCGCCGACGGCCAGTTGGCGACCGCTGGCCTCCGTGCGGCCGAACGGAGTGCGACCGGCACCGCAGATCAGGACGTCGGCGCTCATGAGCTCCCCTTGTGGCCGGTGGTGGGGCGGGCCCGCGGTACCCCGTCACCCGCGGTCACCGTGAGGGGCATGCCGATGCGGACCTCCTCGAAGTCGTCGACGTCGAGGACGGCGGCCACACGTACGCCGTCCGGCAGTTCGACGTAGCCGAGCGCGAAGGGCACGAAGCCGCCGGGTGGGGCCTGGTAGGGGGGTGACTTGGGTGCGTAGCGCTGCACCGTCCAGGTCCACAGGGTGCCCGCGCCGGACAGGGCCGCCGCTTCGGCCGGCCCTCCGCAGCGCGGACACGCGTCGTCCGCGGGGTAGACCGACACCGAGCAGCCGGAGCAGCGTGAGCCCTGGAGTGCGGTCGCCGGACTGCGCGGATGGGTGGTCATGCGGATCAGCGCCCCTGCCACTTGGGCTCGCGCTTCTCCAGGAACGCCGAGACACCCTCGGCGGCGTCCTCGGAGTTGAGCGCCACGCCCACGGCGAGGTGCTCCATGACCATCAGCGACTGGGTGTCGGCGTCCAGGCTGCGGTCGATGGTCATCTTGGTGAGCCACATCGTGAACGGGCTCTTGTCGATGAGGTCACCGATGAAGTCCTCGACCGTCTCGTCCAGCTTGTCGGCCGGCGCGGACTTGTTGATGAGGCCGAAGTCGGCGGCCTCGATGCCGGACAGGAGCTTGCCGGTGAGCATCAGCTCCTTCGTCTTGCGGATGCCGATCATGCGCGGCACGCGGTAGATCGGACCGGCTCCGCCGAACAGCGAGCGGCGGATGTGGAAGTCGCCGATCTTGGCGTCGTCCGCGGAGATGGCGAAGTCGCAGGAGATCATGATCTCGAAGCCGCCCGCGGTGACGTAGCCCTCCAGGACCGCGACCGAGGGGGTCTTCATCGAGTAGAGCCGGTCGCAGACCTTCGCGGACTTCACCGCGACGTCGATGGCGTTCGACTTGCCGACGAAGTCGGCCTTGAGGCTGTCGAGGTCGAACCCCGAGCAGAACGTGCCCCCACGGCCGCGGAACACCAGGACCCGCAGCTCGGGGTCCTCGTCGACCTCGGTGATGATCTCGTCGAGCCGGTCCAGGATCGGCACCGTGACGCAGTTCTTCTTCCACGGTCGGTTCAGCCAGACGCGGGCGACATGGCCGTCACGCTCGAACTGGATTTCGTCTTCCACTGCCATCTCAGATCCTCCAAACTGAACTGAATTCACTACGAGTCTGCGGAGGGGTTGATCGACTGTCAACCCCCTGGTCGAGATTGCCCCGGCGGACATCCGCCGTCCGCCCGGCTCAGCTCCCGCTGCCGTCCGGAATGTCCACGAGGACCTTGAGCCGTCGCGCGTCCCGGACGTCGTGCAGCCCGGCGAGGGTGTCGTGCAGGGGGATGTGGTCGAGCCAGCCGTCCGTCGGGTAGTGACCGCTCGCCATGTGTGCGACGACCCTCTCGAAGACGCCCTCCGGGTAGGCCTCACAGCCGAGCAGGGCGAGTTCGGCCAGGCGCACGACGGACGCGTCGATGGTCACGGGGCCGGAGTACAGGGCGACCATCACCACCGGCGCCTGGGCGGCAAGCGAGCGGATCGCGGCGTTCAGCGCGTCGGCCCGGCCCGAGCATTCGACGGCGGCGTCCACGCCACGGCCCCCGGTGAAGGCCATCGCCTCCGCGGCCACGTCGACCGCGCCGGGGTCGAGCACCCGGGCCCCGTGCCGTTCGGCTGCCGCACGGCGTGACGGCGAGGGCTCCACCATCAGCACGTCCTCGACGCCGTGCGCCTTGAACGCAAACAACGCGCCCATCCCGACCGCGCCGGCGCCCGTCACCAGTGCGCTGCCGCCACGAGGCACGCGGGCCCGCTCCACCGCGTTCAGGGCCACCGCCATCGGCTCGACCAGGGCGCCCTGCTCCAGCGGGACCCCGTCCGGGAGTTGATGCACAGAGTCGGCCGGCACGACCACGTACTGGGCGAGGCCGCCGCCCGGGGCGGTCACACCGATCGCCGCCAGGTCCGTGCACAGGTGGGACAGCCCCGACGTGCAGCGCGGACACACTCCGCAGGTGCGGATCGGCCGTACGCAGACGCGGGCGCCCGGCGTGACCCGGTCCACCCCTCCCCCGCAGGTCACCACGGTCCCGGCGAACTCGTGCCCCAGGGTCTGCGGGAGGGTGGCGCCGGTGAGCGGGTTGGGGACGTGCGTGGCCCGCGGCGCCTCGAAGTACTCGTGCACATCGGTGCCGCAGATCCCCGCGTACGCCACGCGGATCTTCACCTCGCCCGGTCCGGGCTCGGGCTCGGGCATCTCCTCGATCCGCAGATCCTTGGCTCCGTACAGCCTGGCGGCGAGCATGCTTCCTCCTCGGTGTCGGTCCCGTACGACACCGTTGAGGTTGCCACTGAACTGAACTGACTTCAATAGAATGCTTCCAGCCCTCACCTACTTCGGTTCAGCATGAAAAGGCTCATTCGGCCGCCCTGCGCGGCCTCGACGGCACCCTCGCCCAGCCGACACCCGAGCTGGCCGCGGCCGACCGCGAACGCGTCGCGGCGTTTCCGGACCGCGGTCTGCGGAAACGGTAAGTTCGGCGAGGCAGACCGCGACCAGGCCCTCGCCCGGCCGTCGTTCACCCCATGATCTGGGCGTCTTGGCCGACCGACAGATCGTCATTGAGACCGTCGCCGAGAACATGCGAAGCGAGCCGACGCCCGGCATCGTGGGCGCGTCGCGAGCGGCGGAGCAGCCCGTCGATCACCTCGCCGTATTCGGTGAAGCGCACGGAACCGTGCTGAGTGCCCTGCTGAGCGTCCTGCGCGACCGCGCCCTGGACGACACCACCGCCCGGACGAGCACCGTCACTATGCGCTGGTGGCGGAAGGGACCAGGGACGGTACCCCCGACGCGGACCAGGGCGCGGACCGGCTGCTGCCTGCCGGTGTCATCAGCACGGCACGTGCCCTCGTCCGGACCACCGTGCATGCCTGCCTGGAAGAGCTGGGGCACGGACTGGACGGTGGCCCGGCACACCGGATCCGCGTCGCCGGAAGGTCGCCCGGGACGAGCTGAGGGCCACCGGTACCGAGCGGCCCCGACTCCGTCACCTTGCCTGCGACTCTTATGGGTGTTCGCCGAGTTGGAGGAGGCCGGCGAGGGAGAAGCACAAGGCGCCGGTGAGGGTGCCCCAGTTGGCGATGTCGGTATTGACGAGACTGTCGGTGGCGGGTCGGGTATAGGCAGCCAGCGCGGAGACCATGAAGAGGACGGAGCCGAGCTGGTTCACGGCCACGATCCGCCACCCGAGGTCGTGCGGGCGGAGACAGGGCCGGCCGTGGCAGATCTCGACGAAGCCCAGGTGGCCGGAGATCAGGAAGAGGGCGCAGCCGATCACATCGGGCACCCAGATCAGCCTGTTGACCTGTTGGACGTTCAAGCCCTGCAAGAAGGAATCAAGCAAGTCGACGGCGAAGACGAGTGTGCCCGCGAACAGGACGAACGTGCTCAGCCAGTCCACCCGCATCGGCTCGTAACTCCACCACCGCCAGCGGCCGGTTACCAGCCGGCCTTCGCCGGCGCCTTCGCGGCGGGGCGCGTTGATCACCTGGAGCAGTGAGACGTATCCGCCGGTGCTGAAGAACAGGCCGCCTGCGAAGTAGACCGAGGCGCACTCGGTGGCGTCGCCGGAGCCGAACTGGGCGACGGCCGCGCCGGCGGCGAAGAGCCCCCCACCGATGACGAAGGCGATCGCCGCAATGGCGTTGAGTCTGTGCAGGCGGGCGATGGCAACGTCGTCCGCACGGATGTGCCGAGTTGCCGCCGCACCGCGGGGACGGACGGCGAGTACTCCACGTCGGCGCGCGAGCCGGGACTCCCACACAGCAGTGCCGCCGCCGGGAGGATGCCAGGTGAACCGGGTGGTGAACGGTCCTGCGCCCTCGGCGCGCTGCTCAGGTTGTCCCACGGGCCGAGCTTAGGAATCGGCGGGACCGGAAGACGGGCGAAACGCCGTCGTGTCGAGCGACAGCCCGCGAGGGTGCGGCATGGAGCCTGGCCGTCCCGGGCCCGTCCGGCCGCGACGGTTCGAGGGCGGCATGTGGGGAGTCCGCCGGCCGGACCGATACGTACGGCTCACCTGTGTGTCGACCCGTTGATGAGCGGTCGCCCGTCGAACGCCAGGTGCGTAACTGGCCAGGGGCGATCTGCTGGCCACGGCCACCAACCCCGGGGCACGGCTGGAAGGGGTGACGGCCGTGTTCCTGGCCACGGACGACGATGACTTCAACGCACTCGCCTCGGTCGTGATGCAGGACAATGTCGAGGGCCCCGTCTACCGGGTCGGCCCGCCCCATCAAAGCCACGGCGTGGTCGCTCCCTACACTGGCGGCGCCATCCTCTTCGGCAGTTCGCTTGTCCGGCGCGCCCTGGCAGCGCGTTACGAGGCGGGAGCCCGCTTCCTCGTCCAATCCGCCTCCGCCCCTGTGCCCGCCGACCACGACACGCTCTTCGTCGTGCGGGCCGACCGGCGACTCGAACCGGTCACCGGCGACGAGCCGGTCACTCCGCAGGAAGGCGGCAGCCTCGTACTGCTCGGCTCCACCCCACCTTCGCAGTGAGCCGGCCGCCCTCGGGCTATCTCCCGCCCTCACGTGCCTGTTGAAGAGCCGTGTCCAGTGTGATGGCCGCATCGATCAGCGCAAGGTGTGTGAAAGCCTGCGGGAAATTCCCCAGCTGCCGGCCTGTCAGGTCGATCTCTTCGGAGTACAGGCCCAGATGGTTGGCGTACGTGAGCATCTTCTCCAGTACCAGCCTGGCTTGATCGATCCGACCGGCCCGTGCCAGGGCGTCGACGTACGCGATCTCGGGGCGCGCCGCCGATACGAGCGGGCATCGCGCCGGTACGGGTGCCACCACAAGCGGAACCGCCTCGACCCATGCCCCCCTGTGGCGGCAGTCCTCCGGTCCTGCTCTGCCCTACACGCGCACGCCGTGCACGTGCCGCGGCTCGGCCAGCAGACCGAAGATGACCAGAACGGACACGACCATCGTGCTCAGAGACCAGAACGGGTAGACCGGAAGGAAGATCATCTGACCGACTAGACAGAACACTGCCAGACAGACGCCCGTCAGTCGCGCCGCTCTGGAACCCACGAGAACGCCGAGACCGGCCAGGGCCATCACGATGCCGATGGCGACCCAGATCCAGCCCCAGGCCGTGTAGTTGAGGATGAGCAACCGATTGCCCTGGGAGTAGACGGTCGAGTAGTAGCCGTGATTGAAGATCGCCACAAATCCGTTGAGCAGGTTGAAGAGGGCACTGACCAGGAGCAGGATTCCGGCGAAGGCCACCCAGTGCGATCGCTCCATCGGTGGCACGGCACCATCTGGTGAGGAAGTCTGTTGCTGCATGGGATCCATGAGACGCACCAACATCGCGAGCCGCAAACGGTAGGGGCCCGTGGGGGGGTGCAAGCGACGGTCACCTCCGCATCGGGCGCATGAGCGAGTGGGCCGCGCTGTGGTGGGCCCGAAGGTCGAGCTGCGGAGCGCCGTACCACCTGGCTCAGCTGCTCGGCGGCCCGGCTGTGTCCTGCTCGGTGGCGGGTGCGGCGGTCGGCGGTGGGGTCGACCTGAGGGTGAGGACGTAGGAGACCACGACCGCCACAATCACCAACGGCATGACGGTAAGCCCCTCTCGGCCCAGAAGAAGGGTGGCAAGCAACAGGGAGGTCATGGGCAACTTGAGCATCGCCGCCGACATCGCGCCCACGCCCATCGCGAGTCCAGCGGTCACCCCCAGTCCGGGCAGGTGGGAAAGTGCGATGCCTCCGGCTGCGCCGACGAACATGGCGGGGAACACCGGGCCACCACGGAAAGCTGCCATGGACACGCAGTAGGCCACTGCCTTGCAGGCGACGAGCACCGTGAGCGCGCCTGCCGAATACTGCGCGTTGGCGGTGAGAAGGGGACCGAGGCCGCTCTGTCCGGAGTACAGGATTCCCGAAGCCGGGTGGCCGGTCCACTCCGCGTAGACCAGGGCGATCACACCGACGATGACACCCGCAAGCACGGTGGCGGTCAGCCGTCGCGGTTCGACCAGTTTCAGCAAATGGAGGGCGAGCCACCGGATCCCGACGCCGAGCAGAGCCGCCGCTACTCCGATCAGGAGCGCCCAGCCGAACCCGGCGGCATCCGGTGTGGCGGCATGGGGGACGTTCGGCAGCGTCAGCGAGTAGGTGCCCAGGCCGGTCCACGAGCCCAGGCCGGTGAAGATGAGCGCGCCAATGCCGGAGGCGAGCAACCCGGGCACCAGGACGACGCCGAGCATGGCTCCACCAAAGCCGGACATTTCCATGAGCAGGAACGCTCCGAGCAGCGGCGAACCGAGCAGGGTGCTGATCGCGGCGAAACTCCCGGAGGCTCCCACGACGGCGGTCGCCTGCTTCGGGAACGACTTCCGCGTCAGGCGCAGCGCCGCCACGGCGAGACCGCTGCCCAGGGCGATGAGTGGGGCCTCCGGCCCGATGACCGCCCCGAGGCCGAGTGACGCCAGCGCGGCGAGCGCCACGCCGGGCAAATTGACTGTCGGGGTCGGGCCCGAGGCCACGAACCCGCGCGCCGGCTCGTGACCACCGTTGCCCGGGAGGTACCGGACGATCGGGCCGACAAGGAGCCCGGCCACGGCCAGCAGCGGCACCGGCCACCAGCTGGGCGTGCCATGAAAACCCAGAGCCTGGGGCAGGTCCGTGTAGGTGAGCGACTGGAGCTTGTTGACAAGCGCGAGAAAACCGAAGGCCGCCGCCGAGATCGGGACGCCGAGAACCGCCGCGATCAGGAGGAGCACCAGGTAACCACGGCTCCTGACGAGCGAGAGGGGATCCGTGGCGGCCGCAGGGGGCTTGCCGTCGGGCGCGACGGGACGGCTTTCAGAGGTCACGGCGAGGCTCCCGACATGCACGCGCCACAGCGGGATCGCATCGAGACTCCGCAGCTGGGGCAGCCGGCCGTGACCGCCGTGGTGTCCTGGCAGGAACGAAATGGTGTCTCACTGGGCCGAAAGGGATCGGCGCGAGTCCCATCAGCCGGTGGGCGGGCCGCTCCTCCTACGGTTCGTTTGGTGCATGGTGGGGCCGAAAAACACAGCCCTGAGTACCCCTGCCACCATGTCGCCCGAGCCTTCAGAGCGGCGTGCCGAGGCCGGTTTGGAGCAGCGGCTGTCTCCTGCGATCTCACGGCCCTCCCGGACGTAACGTTGATCGTGATCGCCCTGTGATGGTGACTGGTACAGGGAAGCATCAGGGCACACGGCGCGGACTCGGCTACCGCCCACGCGCTCACCCTCAAGACCGATCATGCGGGCCAGTGTCCGATTCGGCATCACGGCAAAGCCGTCAGCGTCAAGATGCCGCCCCCAAGCCCCCACCGCACATCGTGCCCGCGCGCAGAACCGCAGGTCAGTGGCCCTTCGTGACCGGTTCGACGGTCTCCTCGCACCTGTTGGTCACCGACCCGGAGGCCGTCCTGCCCACCAACCCCTCCTGGCTCCCCGTCGTCGACCTCGCCGTCGCCACCAGCCGCCCCGCCCAGGTCGTGGGCCTGCACTTCTTCAACCCGGTACCGGTGCAGAAGCTGGTCGAGGTGGTCCCCGCGCTCACCACCGCCACCGACACCGTGACCCGCGCCCGCTCCTACGGCGCACGCTCACCCTGACCAGCGAACGAGCGCCGTCACCCAGCAGCCACCCGGACCATTGGCCCGACGCGTTCGGCCCACCGCTCTTACGCGACAAGGCGGTCGCCCGCACTGCCCGCACCGGAGGTCAGTCCGCTCACTCCGGGTCCGTGGTGACCGTCGTTCCCGTGGTCTCGGGCGTCTCGCCGGCCCAGGAGGGCGTATCGACGACGTCATCGTCCTCGGTGGTGTCCTTCTCGACGTCGCTCTCCTTCTGCCTCCTCTTCAGGGCGAGTTCCCTCGCCATCCTCTCGGAGTACAGCCTCATCTCAGCCTCTGTCCGGTGCTCGAACATTGTTGCCTCCATGCCAGTTCGTGGGGAGCGCGGCTCACACAACCGTTTGAAGGGATGACCACGCACCCCGAGCTTCTGTGACAGGACTGGTCAGGCCGATGTCGCCTCGTCCTCGAACTGGATGGCACGGATCTCCCGACGGGAAGAGATGTTGAGCTTCGAGAACACCTTGCGCAGGTGCCACTCGACCGTGTGGCGGCTGAGGAACAGTTGGGCGCCGATCTCGGGGTTCGTGAGCCCTTTCCCGGCGAGTCGGGCGATCTGCGCCTCCTGTGCGGTGAGAGACGTGGGCGTCGCGACCGTGTGGTTGCGAACCTTCGCCCCCGTGGCCTGCAACTCGCCTCGCGCGCGTTCGGCGAACGCTTCCGCCCCGAACCGGCTGAACATCTCGTGTGCGACGTCCAGTTGGGCACGAGCGTCGGCGCGGCGGTTCTCGCGGCGCAACCACTCCCCGTAGAGCAGATGCACACGGGCCAGTTCCATGCGGACCCGTGTCCGGGCGAGCCGCTCGATCGCCTCACGGTAGAGCCGCTCCGCGGAGTCGCCCTCGCTGAGCAGCGCCCGCGAGCGCGCTTCCACGCCCAGCGCCCATTCGGTGCCGCTGGCTCGCGTCGCCTCCGAGAGCTGCTCCAGCGCATCGGTGGCCGCCGCGGGTGAGCCGCTCCGTACGGCCGCCTCGATCAGCTCGGCCAGGGCCCACCGCGGCGAGGAGAACTCCCGCTGCTCGGCTGCTGCCTCCCGGGCCGCGGCCAGCGCCTGCGTGTACTGACCGAGCCCGTTGCAGAGCACCGCCTCGTACCAGCGTGTGACGGTGACTGTGGCCCCCTGGCCCCGCGGCACCGCCGCGACCAGGGCCGCGTCGATCAACGTACGCGCTTCGCCTTCGCGGCCGCGCCAGACGGCCAGGCCGAGGGGGCCCACACGCCCTGGGGTGCTGTTGCCGGTTGCCGCGCACACCGCCGCGGTCTCCTCGATCAGCGACTCGGCCGCCGCCAGTTCCCCGGCGATGAGGTGCACGAACGCGCGGGAGTCGAGTGCGTCGGGGAGAGCGCTGAGCGCTCCGGCCTCGCGGGTGATCGTCACATGACGCGTCGCGGCCGCCTGCCAGTGCTCGTCGTCCCACAGGTCCGAGGCGATGACGGATGCGAGCCAGAGCCGGCGCAGCTGCTCCTGCGCGGGGAGACGCTCGTCGCAGAGTGCTTCGAGTGCTTGCTCCATCATCCGTGCCGAGGCCGGGTAACCGTCGACGAGTCGCACGGCGAGGGCGTCCAGCACCATGTCGGACACCTGTGGCTGCCGTGCCGGCGGTACCTCACGGGCGGCTTCGCCCACCTCCAGCAGCCCTGGGCCGCGCGCCAGGCGGCCGGCGAATATCGCCGCCGCGATGGCGTCCAGGTAGGTCCCACGAGCGAGTGCGACATCGCCGAGCCGGCCGAACCGGTCAGCGGCGGCGAGCAGCAGCTGCGGGGCCTCGCCGCCGCGGTTCTGGGCGAACGCGATCCCGGCGCGCAGCACCTCGATCCGCGCGCGGCCCAGTTCGTCGAGGGGTCCGGCCGCCGCCGTGGCGAGGAGGGTGGCGGCCGGCTCGAACGCCCCTGCGTGGAGTTTGGCCTGTGCCGCGTCCACCGCGCGCTGTGCGCGTCGCGCGGGATTCTGTGTCAGTGCGGTCGCGCGCTGGAGGAACGCGGCGGCCTCAGCGATACCGCCGCGGGCGTGGGCCCGGCCCGCGGAGCGCTCCAGTTCGGCTGCCACCGTCTCGTCGGGGCCCGAGGCGGCCTCTGCGAGGTGCCAGGCCCGGCGGTCGGGGTCGAGCCGGGCGTCGGTGGCGTCGGCCAGCGCCTGGTGCACTTCTCGACGTTCGCCCGGGTCCGCCGCTCGGTAGGCCGCCGAGCGCACCAGCGGGTGCCGGAACCGCACCCGGGTGCCGAGGGATATCAGGTCCGCCGCGCCTTCGCGCGAGACGGCCGTGTCGGCGTCGATCCCGAGGCGCCCGGCCGCACGCCTCAGCAACGTCACATCGCCCAGCGGTTCCGCGGCGGCAATGTACAGCAGGCGGCGGGTCTCGGACGGAAGCGCCTGAACGCGGCGGAGGAAACCCTGCTCGATCTTGCTCGACAACGGCCATGCGTCCGGGCGCTCGAACCCTCCGGACGTCTCTGCCGCGGTCAGCCCGCGCGGCAGCTCGAGCAGGGCCAGCGGGTTGCCGCGTGACTCGGCGACAATGCGTTCGCGCACCCGTTCATCCAGCGGACCCGTGACAACTGCGTCGAGCAATGTCCGGGAGTCGCGCTCGGTCAATCCCGTGAGGGACAGCTCGGGAAGGCTGCCGAGAGTGTGGCCGGCGCTGGGTTCACGGACGGCGAAGACGAGCACAATCGATTCTGCGAGCAGTCGGCGGGCCACGAACGCCAAGGTCAGCGCGGATGCCTCGTCCAGCCACTGCGCGTCGTCGACGACGCAGACCAGCGGCTGGTCACCTCCGGCGTCCGCGATGAGACTGAGTGTGGCCAGACCCACGAGGAACCGGTCGGGCGCGGCGCCGGCGCGCAGACCGAAGGCCGTGCCGAGCGCATCGCGCTGGGGCTCGGGCAGCTGGTCGAGCCCGGTGAGCAGAGGAGCGCAGAGCTGGTGGAGGCCGGCGTAGGAGAGTTCCATCTCGGACTGGACGCCGGCCGCTTCGATGACGCGACATCCGGTGGCACGACCGAGGAGATGTCTCAGCAGCTCGGTCTTGCCGATCCCGGGCTCACCGCGCAGGACCAGGACGCCGCTGCGCCCGGCTCTGGCGCCTGCCACGAGATCGTCGAGAGCCTTGCGTTCGTTCTCCCTGCCGAGGAGCCGGGCCCGTGAAACGCGCCTCGCCATGGCAGCTCCCTTGTCAGGACGTTCGCTGGGTATGTTATCCGTCTGCTGATCGCCGCACCCACGGTCGACCGGAAACGAATCGGCTCGCCTGCGGGCCCGCAAACGAGTGAGCAGGCCTGCTGCCCTGTGTCGGTGCTGGTCCGGCGGGAGTCGAGCAGGCGGGTGACTACGGGTGGTCAACCGGAGTCGGCGCCCGACGCGTCGCTCGCCGGATGTCCGTCCTGGAGTGCGGCGAGCGCGGCAGCGAGCTTGCCCCGGCTGGTGATCCCGAGGCGGGGATAGATGCGGTACAGGTGAGCTCCGACGGTGCGGTGGGAGATGAACAGGCGCTGGCCGATCTCCCGGTTGCTCAGTCCCCGCGACGCGAGCACCGCGATCTGCATTTCCTGGGCCGACAGCCGGTCGCTGGTGTTCGCGTGCCGTCGCCCGCTCGCCTCGCCGGCGGCACGCAACTGCTCGCGGGCCATCTCGGCCCAGGGCCGCGCGCCGACCCGGTCGAACTCGTCGCGGGCGCTGCGCAGCGGATTCCGGGCGTCGACGTTGTGCCGTTGCCGACGCAGTCGGCGGCCGTGGTGCAGATGCAGCCGGGCCCGCGCCAGCGCCCAGTCGGCGGGCAACGCGGTCAGTGCCGCGGTGTAGTGCTCCTCCGCCGTGTCGTCCGGCGCCAGCACCGCCTCGGTGTAGACGTGGGCCACCACCATCATTTCCGAGGGCAGTCGGGCAGCCAACTCGGGCAGTCCGTCCAGTAGTTCCCGGGCCTGCTGCACGGTGCCCGCGGCTACTGCGGCGTCCGCCAGGTCCGGTGCGAGCAGCCAGCGGCTGACCGAGTGGTAATGCGGGTCCGTCGGATCGAACGCGCGCGCGAGTGCGGCGTACGCCTCGGCCGGGCGGCCGTCGAAGAGCGCGAGCAGGCCCTCAATCTGCTGCGCCATGACGGCGGCGAAAGGCATGCCGGGGAACAGCCGGTGGGCGCGCAGTTCGCCGAGCATCCGTGCCGCGTCCTCGGTCTCCCCGCGCAGCGCCGCCACCAGGCTGCCTGTCGCCTTCACTCCCAGCCAGACGATCCACTCCCCCGTCTCCTCGGCGAGCGCGAGTCCCTCGCCGGACTCCTCGCGGGCCCGATCGAGCTGACCGAGGTACACCCGCGGCCAACTGCCCGCAAGTGACCGGGCGAGCAGCCCGAGCCTGCCCTGCGACCGCCACGCCGTGGCCGCCAGTGACAGGTACCGGGCGGCGAGGGTGGCGTCGCCCAGGACCATCGCGCCGCTGCCGAGGAAATGCATGATCCGGCCGTCCAGGCGGTCCGGCCGAAGGTCGCCGAGCCGCGCGATCACCTCGGCACCGTACCGAAACGGTTCGGTGTACGCCCGTACGGTCAGCACGACGGGAGCGTCCGGATCGGGGTTCCACCGGTCCAGCTCGGCAGCGGCCAGCGTGCGCACCCGTGCGTCGCCGTCCTGGAAGAAGCACCGGGCGGCCGCCCGCCACAGCAGGTTCTCGGCGACCTGCACGCCCCCTGCGTCGAACGCGCCGGCCGCTGTGGTCACCATGTCCTCGATCCGGCGGTGCGGTTCGTCGGGTTCGAACGCCTCCTTGTCGGATACGACCATGAGGCGGGACCGCTCCAGCGGGCCGAGTTCGCTCATGTCGGCCCGGTCCAGCAATAGCTGGGTGTGAACCCGGTCGTTGATCTCGCTGGCCCACTCGACCGCCCGGACCAGGATTTCGGTCCTGCGGCGCGGGTCCTGGACGAGCTCGGCCGCCTGGCGCAGGGCCGGCACGGCGGAGGCCACCTTGCCCCGGGCGAGCGCGGTGTCGGCGAAACGTTCCAGCCGGGTGGCGAGTTCCTCGTCGGGGCCGAGCGTCGCGGCCGCCAGATGGAGGAGCCGGCGCTCGGGGGTGTCGGCCATGGCCGCGGCGATGGCGCGGTGGGTGGCCAGCCGGTCGGCGACCGTGGCGCGGGTGTAGATCGCCGAGCGCATCAGCGGATGCCGGAACTCGAGGGTACGGCCGACCAAACCGACGAGGCCCGCGTCGACCGCCTCCTGCACCGCGTCCACGGAAACCGTCGAGCCTGCCAGACGGCTCGACACCTCCAGCAGCCGGTTCAGTGGCGCGCTGGGCTCGGTGGCAAGGGCCAGCAGGAGCGTTCGGCACTCCGGGCTCGCCGAGTCCGTACGCGCGGCGAACGCGTCCTCCAGTCGCTGGGTCAGCGGCAGATCGTCCAGCTGCGGCGCGCTGACCTGCACCGTCTTGGGCAGCTCGACCAGGGCCAGCGGGTTGCCCGCGGCGCGCTCCAGGATGAGAGCCCGGAGCGGCGCCGACAGGTCGGGGGCGCCCGCGTCGAGCAGTTCGGCGGCGGCGGACTGGCCGAGCGGTTGCAGGTGCAGGTCCGGCTGGCCGCTCGGAACGTGGGAGTCGAGAGCCCGGGACGCCGCCACGATCAGTACGGGAAGATCGCGGGTGCGCCGAGCGACGAATCTGAGGACGTCTCGGCTCGACGAATCGATCCACTGCAGATCGTCGACGAGCAGCAGGAGCGGTTGCCGGTCGGCCTCGTCGGCGAGCAGTTCGAGAACAGCGAGCGCGACCTGAAAAATATTTGGCTCGGTCTGGGTGGCGCTGAAGGCGTCGACAAGCGCGGTGCGGTGCGGAAACGGCAGCTTTGCGATGCCGTCGGCGGTCGGTTGCAGCAGCAGTTGCAGAGCCGCGAACGGCAGCCACAGCTCGGTCTCCACACCGGCTGCGCTCAGCACCCTGAAACCGCTCTCGGTGCCCTCGGCGCCGACTGTGCGCAGTAGTGCCGACTTGCCGAGGCCGGCGGTGCCGTGGATCAACAGCGCACCGCCGCGGCCGTCCGCCGCGTCCGCCAGAAGCCCCCGCAGGATGCGCAGCTCCGCGTCCCGGCCGATCATCGCGCGGGGGTTCGGTCCGGCCTCAGGAGGGCCCCGGCTGCTGTGCTGTGCATGTGCGGCTTCCTCCGTGCGGGGAGTCACGTCGCACCACATCCTAGCCGTGGCCCCTTACACCCTCGGCGCGATCGCACCATCGGTAGGACGACTCATGTCTCGACTGCACCACGGCCCCGAGGCCCGGATCCGAAGGCGGTCACCCGACGGAACCCGAACTCACGCCCGGCGGCGGCCCGATGCGAATGAGCGTCTCCCGTGTCTCCTCGGTCAGGCCTCCCCAGATCCCGTACCGCTCCCGGTTGTCGAGCGCGTACCGGCGGCACGGAATCCGCACCGGGCACTCATCGCAGATCATCAGTGCCCGTCGGACGGTCGCCAGGTCGCCCGGAGCGGGGAAGAAGGTCGTCATGTCGACACCTCGGCACGCTGCGGACTGCCACCCTCCGGCTGCTGGGCGGACGGGCAGGACACGGTCGTTCATCAGGTGGGTACCAGGCGCGGTCATCCCATCTCCTCCAGCTTCTTGCCATTGGTCTCGCGCACCCTGACGGCGACGAAGAGGAAGGAGAGCACGGCGAAGCCCGCGTAGACGGCGTAGGTGGACGACAGGTTCCAGTCCGACATGCGGGGGAAGCTCTCGGTGACGGCCCAGTTGGCGATCCAGTTCGCGGCGGTCGCCACCGACATCGCGGCGGCGCGGATCCGCAGCGGGAACATCTCGCCGACCATCACCCAGAGCACCACACCCCAGGAGACCGCGAAGAAGAACACGAAGGCGTGGGCGGCGACCAGCGCCACGGTGCCCTGGGCGTCCGGGATGGACAGATGGCCGCCGCTGCCCGTCTTGTAGGAAAAGGCCCAGGACGCGAAGGCCAGCGACACGGCCATGCCGGCCGATCCGGTCAGCGCGAGCGGTTTGCGGCCGACCCTGTCGATCAGCAGCATCGCCACGACGGTTCCGACGATGTTGACGATCGATGTGGACAGGCTGATCAGAAGGGAGTTGGCCTGGTCGATACCCACCGACTGCCACAGCAGCGACGAGTAGTAGAAGATGACGTTGATGCCGACGAGTTGCTGGAAGACGGCCAGCCCGATGCCGACCCACACGATCGGCAGCAGCCCGAAGCGGCCGTCGAGCAGATCGCGTACCCGCGGCTTGTGATCGGTCTTGAGCGCATGCTGGATCTCGGCGATCCGCTCCTCCGAGCCCGCGTACGTGCCCTGCAGGTCGCGCAGCACCGCGAGGGCCTGGACCTCACGGCCCCTCGCGACGAGGAAGTGCGGCGACTCCGGGATGCGCAGGGTGAGGAGCAGGTAGGCGAGCGCGGGTACGACCGCGGCCATGAGCATCCACTGCCAGGCATGCAGGGCACCCAGCATGTTCTCGCTCCTGCCGTCGGCGCCTCGGGCGATGCCCCAGTTGACGAGTTGGGACGCGGTGATGCCGAGCACGATGGCCGCCTGCTGGAACGAGGCCAGCCGCCCGCGGTGGTCGGGCGGCGCGACCTCGGCGATATAGGTGGGCCCGATCAGCGAGGCGAGGCCGATCGCCATACCTCCGACGATGCGCCAGGCGCCCAGGTCCCAGACGGAGAAGGGCATGGACGAGCCGAGCGCGCTGATCGCGAAGAGAACCGCGGCGAGGTGCATCACGCGCCGACGGCCGATGCGGTCGGCCAGACGTCCGGCGACGGCGGCTCCGAACGCTGAACCGAGCAGAGCGGAGGCGACGATGGTGCCCGTCTCGCTGGAGGTGACGTCGAATCGGTGCTGGATTCCGGTGACGGCGCCGTTGATGACGGCACTGTCGTAGCCGAACAGGAAGCCGCCGGTCGACGCGGCCGCCGAGATGTAGGTGACGCGCCGTAGATTGGTCGGGCGGAGCGCGGCCCTCGAGTGGGCCCGCCCTGCGGAAGAGGCGTTCGCGGTCATGGACAAGGACTCCTTCACAGAGGGACTGCGCTGATGACCGGGCACCGGTTTTCGTGCCCGTCGGCGAGCGTGCCGCCGCTCAGACGGCCGCCGGGGCGGAGAGCAGTTCATGCAAGCGGGCGAGGTTCGCCGCGCCGATGAGGCCGGCGTCCGAGCCCACGGTGGCGGTGCGGACCTCGGCATGGACACGGTGCTCGCCGCCGCCGAGGGCCCGACGGTAGGAGATCTCGGCCGGGCGCCTGATCAGCTCGCCGGTGTCGCCGAGGCCACCGCCGATGACGAGGACGGACGGGTCGAGGATGGAGGCGAGGTCGGCGAGAGCCTGGCCCAGCCAGCGGCCCGACTGCGCGAACACCTCGAGGGAGAAGGGGTCGCCGCTGAGGGCGGCCTTGGTCACATGCTGCCCGTCAAGGCCGTCGGGGGTGCCGTCGCCCAGCGCGAGCACCATCGCGGCCCGTGCCGGATCGGCCGCCGCCATCTCGCGGGCGCGGCGGGTGTGGGCCGCTCCGCTGGCGTACTGCTCCATGCAGCCGTCCTGGCCGCACGGGCAGGGCAGCCCGTCGGGGACCGCCCGGTAGTGGCCGATCTCGCCTGCCATGCCGAAGCGGCCGCGGAAGAGCCGGCCCCTGCTGATGATGCCGCCGCCCAGGCCGGTGCCCGCCATGATCATCACCATGTCGTCGTGCCCGGCACCGGCTCCATGGATGAACTCGCCCCAGGCGGCGGCGTTCGCGTCGTTCTCGACGACGACCGGAAGCCCGGTGGCCTCCTGGACGATCTCCCGGATCTCCTTGTCGTGCCAGCCCAGGTTGGGTGCGAAGCGCACCGTCGAGCGGTCCGCGTCCACGTATCCGGCTGCTCCGACGCCGACCGCCCGGACGTCGTCCCAGCCCTCGCGGACCCGCTGGACCGCCTCGGCGATCGCCCCGGCGATCCGGTCCGGGTCGTGCGGGGTGGGGACGCGCACCCGGGAGACGACCTCCCCTCCGGGGTCGACCGTCCCGGCTGCGATCTTCGTGCCGCCGAGATCGACGCCGACGGTCAGACCACCGTTCTGCTCGTTCATGCGGCACCGCCCACGCCGTTGAATCGACGGTGCGCGTGCCGACGTCTGTGTCCGCCTGGTCGGTGCAGGCTGACGGGACAGTGAGACATGGTGTGGCTCCAGACGTTGTCATTTCGTGCGAAGAAGGGGGGGAAGCCTGCTCGTCATGAGCCGGAACAACCGGCATGGCGGCTTCGGCACCCCGGAGGCGGCGTTCGTCGCCGGTCCGCCTACCGGCTCAGCTTCCGTAATCCGGTGGCGAGTTGCATGAGTCATTCGACTGTGTCCGGCGTAAGTCGCTCGTTGTGTCACACATCCGGGCCGTGCGTTGTCTTCTAAGCGAACCAAGTCGGATCGACCGGAGGTGTGACACGGTGTTGGACAACGAATCAATGAGCGGCGTGGACGAGCACGGGAGCCAGGACGGGACCGGGCCCAGGATGCTGGCGGACGTCAAGCCGCCCTTCGTGCCGGAGGGTGCTTCGGCGATGACCGTGGTGGTCGAGTGGCCTCCGGGACACCCCGGGACGCCCCCGCACCGACACTCGGGCCCCTGTTTCGGCTACGTCACCGAAGGCGCCGTCCGGTGGGAACTCGAGGGCGAGCCCGAGCGGGTCATCAAGGCCGGTGAGACGTTCTGGGAGCCGGGCGGTGACGTGATCCACTACCAGAACGGCAACGCCCTGTCGGATACGCCGGCCAAGTACGTCGTCATCATGCTGTGCGCGCCCGGCGGGCCGATGCTCACGCTGGTCGAAGAGGAAGAGCTGTCGAAACGGGCCCACCTGCGAGCCCCGCGGCCTTCCGCCGGCTGAACCACGGCCCGGGAACGAGTGTCCGCCACGTCAGATCTCGAAGGGGGCCGCTGTGGCCGGTCATGGGTCGGCACCGCCCAGCACGATCGAGGGGCTGGTAGGACGCGACAGCGAACTGGAGCTGCTTCGGTCGTACGTCGACCAGGTGCTCGGGCACGGTGGAGTGCTGGTGCTGTCCGGGGAGCCGGGCGTCGGCAAGTCCGCGCTTCTGGAGGCCGCGGCGACCGCGGCGACGGCGGCCGGCGCGCTGGTCCTGCGCTCCGACGGGGTCGAGTTCCTCGCGGATCTGAGCTTCGCCGGACTGAACCACGTACTCGAACCCCTGCTGCACGAGTCCGACGGACTCGACCCGGTGCACCGCGACGCCCTGACCGTGGCGCTGGGCGCGGGTGACGGTGCGCCGGTGGATCGGCTGGTCCTCTACGGAGCCGTACTGGCCCTGCTCCGCCGGGCGTCGAGCAGCCGTCCCGTTCTGCTGGTCATCGACGATCTGCAATGGGTCGACCGGGCGAGCGCCGCGGCGCTCGCGTTCGTCGCCCGGCGGCTGGCCGGGACCCGAGTGGGCCTCCTCGCCGCCTCACGGCCGGGGTTCGAGAGCTTCTTCGAACGCGCGGGGCTTCCCGAGCTCACCGTGTCTCCGCTGGACGACAGGGCGGCAGCCGCCCTGGTCGGCACCCACTTCCCGCTGCTCGCCGGTCAGGAGCTGCGTCGGGTCCTCGCGCAGGCGCGGGGCAATCCGCTGGCACTGCTGGAACTCCCGGCCGCGCTCGACGACTCGCGAGGCAGCGCGGGAGTGCTGCTGTCCGAGGTGCTCCCGCTCAGCCGTCGACTGCGAGACCTGTACGGCTCCCGGGTCGCGGCGATGCCTGCACCCACCCGTCGGCTGCTGCTCCTGGCCGCGCTGGAGGGCGGCGGCGACCTGTCGGTCCTGCGGGCCGCCGCCCCCGACGAGGACGTACTGGCCCTTCTCGCTCCCGCGGAGCGGGCGCAGCTGCTGCGGATCGAACACCGGGGACTGGGGCGGCTGTCCTTCCACCATCCTCTGATCCGCGCGACCGTCGTGTCGGGCTCGACCAGCGGTCAGCGCCTGGACGCCCACCAGGCCCTGGCCAAAGCGCTGACCAGTGATCCCGATCGCCTGGCCTGGCACCTGGCTGAGGCCACACCCGATCCTGACGAGCAGGTCGCTGCGCTCCTGGAGGACACCGCACACCGGGCCCGCCGACGCGGCGACGCCGTCGGCGCCTTCAACGCGCTGGTACGGTCCGCCGACCTCACTCCGGGCCCCGCGGACCGCGGCAGACGGCTCGCCGAAGCCGCCTTCGTGGGCGCGGACGTCGCCGGAGAGCTGCGCACCGCGGCCGAACTGCTCGTGGAGGCCCGGCGTGCCGACCCGGAACTGCGGGGATCACTGCGGGCGGCGGCCGCGGCCTCCCAGGTGCTGCTCAACCGCGACGGTGATGTCAATACAGCGCACAGGTTGCTGGTCGGTGCGATCACGACCCGCGACGGCAGGTCCGACGGCGACGACGAGGCGCTCTTCGAGGCGCTGTGCACCCTGCGAAGGGTGTGTCTGTGCGCGGGCCGACCCGAGTTCTGGGACGCGTACCGGGCCGCCATGTCGCAGTTGACCGTGCCGATGCCTCCCCTCCAGGAACTGCTGGGTGACGTCTACTCCGACCCGGCACGTTCCTCCCCGGCAGCCCTCGGCCTGCTCGACACGGTCATCCACGACCTGCACCGGGAGACCGACCCGAGCCGGATCGAACGGGTCGCGATGGCGGCGCTGTTCGTGGACCGGGCGGCCGGGTGCCGTGCGGCGCTCTGGCCCGTCGTCGAGGACGGGCGTGAAGGCGGCGCGGTCACGTCGGCGCTCATGGCGCTGGTGGTGCTGTGTCTGGACGACTTCGTGACGGGTCGATGGGACGAGTGCGGCTCCCTGGCGAAGGAGGGGCTGGCCCTGTGCGAGGCTCACGGCTATCAGATGCTGGCCCAGCAGTTCCACCGGGCCCAGGGCCTGCTGGCCGCGGCGCGGGGCGACGACGGCACGGTGCGGGAGCTCGCGCAGAGGATCACGGAGTGGGCGGTGCCCCGCGGCGCTCGTACCGTCGAGCACTTCGCACGGCACATGACGGCACTGGCCGCCCTGGGACGCGGTGACCACGATGACGCCTACCTCGCCGCCTCGGCGATCAGCCCGTCAGGCATGCTGGCCCCCCATGCCCCGCTGGCTCTGTGGGTTCCCATGGACCTGGTGGAAGCCGCAGTGCGCAGCGGACGCCGAGCCGACGCACTCGCCCATGTCGCCGCGATGCGGCAGACGGGCCTGCCCGGCGTCTCCGGCCGTCTGGCACTGGTCACCGCCGGTTCGGCCGCGATCGCCGCGCCCGAGGACCGGGCCCCCGAGGCCTTCGAGGAAGCGCTCGCCGTTCCCGGTGCCGAGCGCTGGCCCTTCGACCTCGCCCGGATCCGCCTCGCATACGGACAGCATCTGCGTCGCGCACGGGCCGCCGACGACGCCCGGACGCACCTCGCCGCCGCCCTCAAGACCTTCCGCCGTCTCGGGGCCGTCCCCTGGGCCGCGCGGGCAGCGGAAGAGCTGCGGGCCACCGTCCGTAACGCCACCTGGGGGGCCTACCAGGCCCCGGGGGCCGGCCCGCTCACGGAGCAGGAACACCAGATCGCCGCACTCGCCGCGACCGGGCTGAGCAACAAGCAGATCGGCGAACGTCTGTTCTTCTCCCACCGTACCGTGGGGGCCCACCTGCACCGGATCTTCCGGAAGCTGGGCGTCACCTCGCGTGTCACCCTCGGCGAGGCCCTCGCCGCACTGCCGCCTCAGCAGTCCCGGGCAGAACGGTCTCCCAGCGCTTCGCAGACCTAGAAGACGTTGCTTCCGGTACGGGACGCGAGCGCGCCTCTCAGGGCCGCACGTGAGGCGATTCCGAGTTTCGGGAACAACTGGTAGAGGTGCGAACCAACGGTTCGGGGCGAGAGGTGGAGGCGTTCGCCGATCTGCTTGTTGGTCAACCCGGAAGCGGCTAGTGCGGCGATCTCCTGCTCCTGTGCGGTGAGGGTCACGGAACCGTGCTTCGCCCCGGTGCGGGACCGGTGGGTGGCGCGCAGTTCGCCCGTGGCCCGGTCCGCCCACGGCCGGGCCCCCAGGTGCTCGAACGCCTCGGCCGCCGCGGCCAGTTGGACTCGGGCCTCCGTGACGAAGCGCATGCGCCTCAGACGCTCCCCGTAGGCCAGCCGGATCCGCGCCAGATCGAAGGGCCAGTCCCGCGCCCCTGGGACGGCCAGCGCCTGCTCGAAGCTCCCGACCGCGCTCTCATCGGGTGCCACCAGCGCGACCGAGCCCGCCACCAGCAGTGCCAGCCGCGGGGAGAGTGCCGCGACACCGGCCTCCCGCATCGCCCGCACATGTGCCTCCGCCTCAGCGATGCGCCGGGTGTGCACCGCCGCTTCCACCAGATCCATGCAGACCGACAGCGCGTACGGAGCGTGGGGCTCGAGTCGGCCCGCGGGGCTGATCGCCACGGCGTGGCGGTACGCGCATTCGTCGTCGCCGGCACCGAGTTCGGCGAGGACCCGCGCATGGTCGGCGAAGGCCGCCGCCGTCAGAACTCCACGAGGCACGGCCCACTGCGTGATGCGGTCGGCCGTACTCCGGCTCTCTGCGAAGCGCCCGCGGACGGCGGCGAGCAGAGCCTGGTGGTACTCGAAATACCAGGCGAAGAACGGGTATTGGCGCTCCCGGCAGATCCTCAGCCCCTCGGCGGCCAGCGTTTCGTCCTCCTCCCACCGGCCGGCCGCGAAATCCTCCAGACACAGGTGCATGAGCGCGTCGATGTGTCGGCGCACATGGCCGCCGCGACGTCCCCGACGGACCGCGTCCCAAGAGACGTCCCGCGGTTCCGTGAGCCGGTCGAGGCGGACGGGGGCCATGTCGTGACGGCCGACGGAGCCGGTGCCGGCCGGGTCCCTCAATGTCCTGCCGCAGCCGGAGAGCAGCGGCGGGGCAGCCGGCGTGAGACGGTCGAGGGCCGCATGGAAGGGTTTCCACAGGGCGTCGCGGCCGGCGGACCAGCACACCAACTGCAGCATGTGCAGCGTCTCGACGAGACCGTCGTCCCCGGCGTCATATCCGTGGCTGCCTGTCTCGATGGCCTCCACCAGGAGACGGTGGGCCATGTCGATGTCGCCGTCACCGCCGTTGAGCAGGAGGAGAACCCTCGTGGCGGCGGTCAGCGAACCGGTGAGGTCCGGGTCCGCGCGCCGGGCGCGGTCGAGGAGTTGCGACGCCGCGCGCAGCTCACCGGTCGCGTCGGCAGCGAGGTGGGCGGCCCGGGTCAGTCGGCGTCCTCGGTCCCCGGGACGAGGGCTCAGCTCGGCGGCCCTGGTGAATGCGGCAACCCCTGTTGTGGCCTCATCTCTCCGGGCCGCGCGATGCCCGGCCTCCTCCAGCAGGGCGGCGACACGCTCGTCGGGAACGAGCGTTGCCAGGCCCAGGTGCCAGGCCCGCCGCTCGGGCGCCTGAGCGCGGATCTCGGCCAGCGTGTGATGGGCCTGGCAGCGCTCGGTCAGGGTGCTGGTCTCGACGACCGCGGCCCTCATCAGCGGATGCCGGAAGACGAACCGTCGGTTCGTGTCGTCGAAGGTGATCAGACGGTCCGATTCCACCGCTGACAACGCCGTAAGAGCCTTCGGGTCGTCCGATACGGCACGGAGTCCGGCACGGAGGACTCCCTGATCTCCGGTGTCGTCGAGGGCGAGCAGCAGCAGGAGCCGGCGCGATTCGGCCGGAAGACGGGCCACGCGTGAAGCGTGGCGGTTGCGAAGACGTGGGGAGAGGGGCATCACGTCGTGCAGATCGGCCGGCGCGTCGCGTTGCGGGCCACTCAGCGCTGCGGGCAGCTCCACGAGCGCCAGCGGGTTGCCCTGCGCCTGCGTCAGGACGCGGTCCCGCGCCGGTCCGGCCAGCCCCGGAAAGCGGACTCCGAGCAGTTCCACGGCCGCGTCGCGATCCAGCGGCGGCAGCTCGTACTCGGTGAGCCCGGTTCGGTCGAAGAAGGTCTCGGCTCCCGATCTGCAGGCGGCGAGGAATCCGATACGGCTCCCCGCCGACCGACGGGCGACGAAGCCCAGTACCGCCGAACTGGCCCGGTCGAAGCAGCCGAGGTCGTCCACGACGACGAACACAGGGCGCTCCGTCGCCGCCTGGCGCAGCAGGAAGAGCACCGAGTCGGAGACGTGACGACCGTCGGGCACCGTATCGCCCCCGTAGCCCAGCGCACTGCGCAGCACCCTCCGATGGGTGTCCTCCAAGCGCTCGATCCGGTCGTTCAGCGGCAACAGCAACTGGTGAAGTCCGGCGTAGGCGAGCTCGGACTCGAACCGGACACCGACAGCCGACAGCACCCGGGCACCAGCCCCGGACATGACCCTGGCGACCTCTCCGAGGAGTGCGCTCTTGCCCACGCCCGGCTCCCCGGACAGCAACAGGGCACGGCCCGCGGCCGGGTCCTGTCCGAGCAGCGCTGTGATCTCCCGGAGTTGCCGCGCACGCCCCACCAACTCCGGGTGCTGACCGGCAGGGGGCTTGGGCAACCGTTCGACGCGCGAGCCGAGTGACATGGCTACTCCGTCCGTCTGCGCCGTCCTCCCCGCTCCGTGGCCGGAAGGCTTGTCCTCACGGTGCACCGGCCGGCGAGGACAAACATCAGTCACGTGACTGTGTGGCGATGTGCGGGTCATTTGACTGATGGTGCGAGCCCACGGGGGCCGCACAGAATCGTGATGTCCCTGAATCACACGAGTGTCGCAGTACGCATCACACCGTGTGCCCTCGGAACTTTCCCTGATCCCACAGATCTACCGAGCGGTGATGCAGATGAGAGAACTCGACAGTTGTACACCGGTGGTGTGCCGGATGCTTGTCCGTCTTGTCGTCGCCGAAGGGGTGGACCGGCCGGTGATGCTTGATCTGTCCTACGACAGAGCCGATCCCTACGCGGTGTCCCTGACGTTCCACATGAGCACGGACACGACCGTGCACTGGGTGATCGGTCGTGATCTCCTCCTGGACGGGCTGGGGAAGCTCACCGGCGTCGGCGACGTCCAGGTCTGGCCCTGCCGGGACCCGGGGGCGGACAGGGTGCACATCGCACTGTGCCCGTGTCCGAAGCAGGAGGCCGTCGTGGTGACCACCCAGGCGCGAGCCCTCGGGGCCTTTCTGCGGCGAACCCTCGCGGTGGTGCCCACCGGTACCGAGGAGCGCCACCTGGACACGGACGGAGCCGTCCGCCAACTCCTGGGCGGCCCCCGGTGAGTCGCTTCGACAGAGGGCCGTTCGAACCGGACGGACCGGCACCGTGCCAGGTCGCGGACTTGACTGGCACAGGAACTCGAGCTGCGTCACAACACGCACCTCACGGAACTCGTCCACACGCTCACCGTCGAGATCCACAAAGCGGTGAACGCCGCGGCCACGGGTGAAACGGACTCCGGCGAGAACGCCGAGCAGGTATCCACCGCCACGGCCTGAGTCGCCGTTGCGTGTCACACCGGCCCGGCCTGTGCGGTCTACATGGTGACGGACAACAAGCAGAGGGAATCATGCGAGAGATTCTGATCGTCGGCGGCGGCTACGCGGGCTTCTACACCGCCTGGGGCCTCCAGAAGAAGCTGCGTCCGGGCGAGGCACGGGTCACGGTCGTCGACCCGCGCCCGTACATGACCTATCAGCCCTTCCTGCCCGAGGTGGCGGCCGGTTCGGTGGAGGCCCGTCACGCCGTCGTGTCCCTGAGGCGGCATCTGCGCGGCACCCGGCTGGTCTCCGGCACCGTGACCGGGATCAGCCACGCGGACCGCACGGTGACCGTGCGCCCGGTGCGCGGCGAAGCCTACGAACTGCGCTACGACATCCTCGTGGTCACCGCCGGCGCGGTGACCCGCACCTTCCCCATTCCCGGACTCGCACAGCAGGCCATCGGCCTCAAGCACGTGGAGGAGGCCGTGGCGATCCGGGACCGGCTGATGACCGCGTTCGACCAGGCCGCATCCCTGCCGGCCGGCCCCGAGCGGCAAAAGCTGCTCACCGTCACGTTCGTGGGAGGCGGGTTCTCCGGCGTCGAGGGCTTCGGTGAACTGCTGTCCCTGGCGACCGCGATGCTCAGGTCCTATCCGGAGCTGAGCATCGACGATCTGTCCTTCCACCTGGTCGAGGCCCGGGGCCGCATCCTGCCCGAGGTGAGCGACAGGCCGGGTGCCTGGGTGGTACGCCATCTGGAACGCCGCGGCGCACATGTCCATCTCGACACGCAGCTGCTGTCCGCCGAGGACGGCCACGTCGTCCTCTCCGACGGCGTTGAGTACGACTCCGAGCTGATCGTCTGGGCTGCCGGCAACGCCGCGAACCCGGTCGTGCACAACCACACGGACCTGCCCCTGGACGAGCGCGGCCTGCTGCTGGCCCGCGCCGATCTGCGCGTGGGCACCGGCGACGAACCCGTGCCCGACGTGTGGGCCGCCGGCGACGACGCGTCCATCCCGGACCTGGCCTCGCCGGTGCCGGGCGCGCGCACGGTACCGAACGCCCAGCACGCCGTGCGGCAGGGCAGGCGCCTGGCCAAGAACCTGGTGGCGGACCTGCGCGGGCGACGAGTCCGGAACTACCGCCACAGCAGTCTGGGAGTGGTGGCGACACTGGGCCTGGGACGGGGCATCTTCCAGTACAAGGGGATCGTCATCAAGGGATTTCCGGCATGGTTGATGCACCGGGGTTATCACGTCCTGGCTGTGCCCAGCTGGGAGCGCAAGATCCGCGTGCTGGCCGTCTGGCTCACCGCCGCCCTGACCGGCCGGGACCTCGTCTCACTCGCCTCCGTCCAGCGCCCGCGGGACGCCTTCACCACGAGTGGCGAGGCGCGGAACACGAGCACCGTCCGTGCGAAGGAAGGCAGCACATCATGACCATGTGGAGTTCTCCTTTCCATAGGGGGTACGCCGTGGTGGCACGCGAAGAGGCCGCCCGCGGCCTGACCGACATCGAGGGCTATCTGTACCGGCAGGCCCAGCTGGGAGCGGCACACAGCCGCGTGGCGGACTTCACCGCGCGGCTGGATGGGCTCACGCCGGAGCAGAAGCGAGACATCGAGGAGTGGTACGTCGACGAGCAGAAGTACGTGGCCGGCATGGTGACCGACCACATCGCCGAGCGGGTGGACGCCATGGAAGCGCAGCACCACGTGAGGATCCGGCACTGGCTGCGGGGAACCCTCACCGGGATGATGCTGATCACCCTGGCGATGATCGCGTGCGTCGTGGTGATCCTCGGATCGTCGCAGTGACCGCCGAGCGCTAGGAACGCCCGGTGCGATACAGCCCTCTGCCGGCGCGCTGGATGCGGGAGGAGGCGACGAGGCGATCGAGTGTGCTGCGGACCGCGTTGATGCTTCCGCTGTCGGCGTCACGGCCGAGCGCCGCCGCGACCTCGCGGGCTCGCACCTCCGTGTCACCGACCTCGGCGAAGTAGGCCATGACCTGCTCGGTGAGTTTTCCGTMCTGCTTGTCCGCGTCCGGGTCGGCATCCGTCTGTGAGGCGCGGGGCACGGTGTGCTCGTCCACCTGGGCAGCGGCGCGCGGAGTGACCAGCGCGCTCTCGAGAGCGCCGAGGGCCCGCTGTACGGAGCCGAGATGTGCCACGACCGCCGCCAACTCCCTTTCCAGAGCCTGCTTCTGGAACTGCAGCCGGTCCAGTTCCTCCTGAAGCCCCTCGGCGGTGACCTCGATGCTGTGTGCCGTACGGCTCGCGGAGACCATGGATTCTCCCCTCCTCAACCCTTGTCGACATCATATGCAGGGTCTCGAGTGTCAGACAGGGCATCTCAGTGTCTCGAACAGTGGGATTTTGCGAGCCCGAGAAAAAGCATCGTCCATTTCTGTCACAAGCGCCCGTCGGTCGCGGTCCATACAGCGGATGAACCGTCGCAACGGAGGCCCGTGGATGTATGTCGAACCGTCCCTGACCACACCTGACGACCTTGAGGACGCCGTCGCCGTCTTCGTGCACCACCGCAAGCGGCTCTTCGGGATCGCCTACCGCATACTCGGCAGTACGGTCGAGGCCGAGGACGTGGTCCAGGAGGTATGGCTGCGCTGGCAGAAGACCGACCGCTCGGTGGTCCTGAGTCCTGCGGCCTTCCTGTCGAGCGCCACGACCCGCCTGGCCATCAACGTCGCGCAGTCGGCGCGCGTGCGTCGGGAGACGTACATCGGACCGTGGCTGCCGGAACCCGTCGACACCGGCGCGGACCCGGAGGTCGGTGCCGAGCGCGCGGAGGCAGTGGAGATGGCGCTGCTGCTGATGCTGGAGAAACTGACTCCCGTCGAGCGCGCCGCCTACGTACTGCGCGAAGCGTTCGACTACGCCTACGCCGAGATCGCCGACATGCTCGAAGTCAGCCTCGTCAATGTGCGGAAGATAGTCAGCCGTGCTCGCCGGCACCTGCTGGAGGAACGGCGGGAGACCGTGGACGCGGCCGAACACCGACGCCTTCTCAGCGCCTTCGTCTCAGCGGCCAGAACGGGAGACGTGGCATCGCTGGAAGCCCTGCTCACGCCCGATGTCGTCAGCCTCTCCGACGGCAACGGCATGCGGGGCTGTGCCCGGGTACCTGTGCGGGGCCGTGCCCGGGTGGCCAGGCTCGCGGTCTATCGGCAGTTGTGGCGGGAGGCGGTGCCCGAACTGGTCGATGCCAACGGCGCTACGGGTGTACTGCTCCACCGGGACGGCCGGGCCGTCGCCTTCATGACCGCGGCCGCCTCGAAGCACGGCATTCACCAGGTGCTGTGGGTGTTCGCGCCGAGCAAGATCGCCGCCTTCCTCGCATCGCGTTCCCGTTTCACGATGTCCCCCGGTGCCGTGCCGGACAGTGTGTGACGCCGACGGTGTGACCTGCTCTTCGCTGTCACGGGCTCTCGACCGAGCCGGCGCCACCCTCGGCAGGGGGCTGGTTCCAGGACCGCAGTTTGTCGGGGTTGAGCATGACCCAGACCTGGGCGACACGGTCGTCCGAGACGTCGAGGCTGATGACAGCGGTGACTCGGCGGCCATAGCTGGCGACCAGGCCGGTCCGGCCGTTGACGGAATGGGTGGTCAGGGTGGTGTGCGCGCTTCGGGCCAGGAGCGTCAAGAGGCTGTCGGCGACCGGCCGACAGCCGTGGACCGGTCCGGTCAACGCCCGTACCTTGCCGCCACCATCGAAGAACGCCGTCGCGTCCGAGCACAGCAACGATGTGAGCAGCTCCCGGTTCTCGGTGACGCACGCCCTGCATACGGCGCGGGCGACGGCGTCTTGCTGCCGCGGCGTCGTGGACCGGGTGCGCCGCAGCCGCAGCGACTGCCTGGCCCGTTCGGCGAGTGCGGCGAGCTCCGGCTCGGTGCGGCCCACGATGTCGGCGACCGTGCCCGGAGACATCCCGAAGGCGCGGAACACGAACGCGGCGCGCTCGGCAGTCGACAGCGACTCCAGCGCGTTCAGCACGACCCGCCCGGCCTCCTCCTCCACCTCCGACGGCCGTGCCCCGTGCCCCTCCTCCGGGCCGACCACACCCCGGCCGGGCCGTGCGAGGCGGTCCAGGCAGATCCCGCCGACGGTCTTCGCCAGCCAGGACCGGGGGGCGGTGACCTGCCGACGTGCCGCGTCGGACAGCCCGTACCACCGCTGATAGGCCTCGTCGACGACGCTTTCCGCCGCGCCCGGGTCGCCCAGCATCCAGTGGGCGACATCGAGCAGGAACCGACGCTCCTCCCACAGCTCGTCGATCGGCACCGCATCGCTCGGGTCCATAGGCCATCCTCGCTCTCGCTCGCGCTGCCCCGCACGCGGCAGGGGCGTCGGCTCAACCCGTAAGACCGGGAACGCCCGGGTCGTGTGACACGGGCTCGTCGCGGGCGTGTGTCACACATGTGCGGTCTGTCCGGTCCTACAGGACAGCGACACACTTCCTTTCCCTTGACACTGAACGAGGTGACCATGCCATGCATTGGCGTGAACGGGCAGCTTGCCTGCACGTAGATCCCGAGCTTTTCTTCCCCATATCCGCCATCGGTCCCACGCTTCGGCAGATCGACGAGGCGAAGGCTGTCTGCGGCCGTTGTCCCGTCGCGGAGCAGTGCCTCGACTGGGCCGTACGGGCGGGACACGTGGACGGCATCTGGGGCGGAACGACGGAAAGCGAACGCCGAGCGATGCGTGGAGCCGGGAACCAGGTGGCAGTGCGATGAACACGGGCGAAAGGGTCGCCGACTGGGCCGACGGGCGCTTGGGCGTTCGCCGACAGTTCAGGGAAAGGGCACGACGGGCCTTTCCGGACCACTGGTCCTTCATGCTGGGAGAGATCTGCCTCTACAGCTTCGTCGTTCTCGTCGTCACCGGCGTGTATCTGACCTTCTACTTCCATCCGTCGATGAAGGAGGTGCAGTACAACGGGAGTTACGCGCCGCTGCGCGGCCAGACGGTGTCGGAGGCATTCGACTCGACCCTGCACATATCCTTCGACGTCCGCGGCGGTCTGCTGATCCGGCAGGCCCATCACTGGGCGGCGTTGGTCTTCGTCGCCGCCCTGCTCACCCACATGATGCGGGTGTTCTTCACGGGCGCCTTCCGCAAGCCGCGCGAAATCAACTGGCTGATCGGATTCCTGCTGTTGATCCTGGCCATGTTCGCCGGACTGACGGGATACGACCTCCCGGACGACTTGCTGTCCGGGACCGGCCTCGCCGTGGTGAACGGAACGATCCTGTCCATTCCCATCGTCGGAACGTACCTGTCGATGTTCCTCTTCGGCGGCGAGTTCCCCGGCGACGAGCTGGTAGCCCGCTTCAACACCATCCATGTGCTGATCCTCCCCGGCCTCATGGTGGGACTGCTGACCGCCCATCTGGCCCTGATGCTCTACCACAGGCACGCCCAGTACCCGGGCCGTGGACGTACCAACAGCAATGTCGTGGGAGTGCCGGCCAAGGTACGCGTCGTCAAGTCCTCCGGGTATTTCCTGCTGGTGAGCGGTGTCATCTTCGGCATGGCTGGGGTGGCACAGATCAACCCCGTCTGGCAGTACGGGCCTTACCGCGCCGACCAGGTCTCGGCCGGGTCGCAGCCCGACTGGTACATGGGTGTGGCGGACGGACTGCTTCGGGTGATGCCAGGCTGGGAAGTCGACTTCTGGGGTCATACCCTGGCGCTCGACAACCTGATTCCGCTGACCGTCGGTGTCGGTCTCTTCCTCGCCCTGGGCGCGTATCCGTTCATCGAGTCCTGGGCGACCGGTGACAGACGCGAACAGAACCTTCTGGACCGACCACGTAACCGTCCCGTACGAACGGCACTTGGCGTCGCATGGCTCAGTTTCTACCTGGTGTCCTTGATCGGCGCCGCGAACGACATCATCGCCGTCCGTTTCCACGTCTCGGTCGAGTCGGTGACCTGGGCGGTCCGCATCGGAGTCTTCGTCGTTCCTTTCGCAACCTATGCGCTGACCAAACGACTGGCGCTCGGCCTGCAGCGCAGCGACCGCGACAAAGTCCTGCACGGACGCGAGACGGGCGTCATCAAACGCATGCTCAACGGCGAATTCGTCGAGGTGCACGAGCCGCTCGGCCAGGAACAACTCCACATCCTCACCCAGCACGAGCAGTACAAGCCGATCGGTCCAGGCGTCGGGCGTGGAACCGATGACGTCAAGTTCGCGTTCCGCCTTGCCCGACAACTGCGTTCCTGGTTCAGCGAGAGCCTTTACGGAGAAGGTGCGCAGATCGCCAAGCCGACCGCGCAGGAATACCAGGCGCTGCACAAGGAGCACACCGAGGACCATGCCTAGGCCGACGCCGCCTCGCCGGCGAGACGTATGGTGCGGATCTCCTTGCGGGAGGTGATGCCCAGCTTCGAGAACACCTTCCGCAGGTGCCATTCCACCGTGTGCGGACTGATGAACAACTGGGCGCCGATCTCTGGATTCGTGAGACCGTCCCGGACCAGGCGGGCGATCTGCTCCTCCTGGGGGGTAAGGACCACCTGCGTCGCGGCGGAATGCGGGCGGACCCTCGCTCCCGTCGCCTGAAGTTCGCGGCGCGCGCGTTCGGCGAAAGCTCCGGCTCCGATGTCGCTGAGCATGTCGTGCGCCATGCCCAGTTGGGCACGGGCGTCGGCGCGGCGGTTCTCGCGGCGCAGCCATTCCCCGTACAGCAGATGAGTCCGGGCGAGGTCCATCCGCACCCCTGCGCCGCCGAGCCGTTCGATCGCCTCACGGTACAGGGCATCGGCGAGTTGCCCTTCACTCACCAGAGCACGGACGCCGGACGCGGTGCCGAGAGCCCACTCGGTGCCGGCGGCCTGCGCCATGTCGCTGATCCTGCGCACCGCCGCGGCCGCGTCCGCAGGTCTGCCCAGCCGTACGGAAGCCTCGATCAGCTCCACCGTGGACTGGACGGAGAGACCGAGTTCCTGCGGATTCTCGCAGCCCCGCAGGGCGGCCGCATACGCCTCCGCGTACCTGCCGAGGCCGTTGTAGAGCACCGCCGCGGCCCACTGCGTGGCGGTCTCCACCTTGCCCTCCCCGCGCAGGAGGAGTTCGTGGGTGACCGCATCGATCGCCTTTTGGGTCGTGGCCTCCCTGCCCCTCCAGGGCTCGACGACCAGCGCGCTGTAGTGCGCGAAGATACCGCTGCCGGTCGCCTCACCGATCGCCGTCGCCTCCGCGACCAGGGAGCCGGCACCGGTGAGATCGCCGGCGAAGACCCGGTTCGACAGACGGAGCAGCAGTGCCGACGGCAGCACCGCCAGGGCTCCCGTCTCGCGGGCGAGGTCGACCAGCCGTGCCGAGAGCACGGACCAGCTCTCGAAGTCCCATGTGCTGTGGGCCAGGCGGCATGCAAGGGGGAGCCAGCCCAGCCCTTCCCTCGGTGAGATCCCATCGGCGCGGAACGCGGCCAGCGCCTGGAGCAGCATCGGCGCGCCCGCGGCGTACCCCTCTGTGGTCAGCCGCGCCTGGCCGTCCAGAAGGAGATCGTCGCGTGACGGTTCGGCCGGCGTGGGCGTCGCGAGAATGGCCTGGGCGACTTCGAGGATCCCCTTGCCCCGCGGCAGCCGGCCGGCGGTGAGGGCGGCGTAGATCGCGTCCCGGTACGTCTCACGGGCGAGCCCGGCGTCGAGCGGCTCCAGTCGCCGGGCCGCTTCCAGCAGCAGCGGCAGGCCGGCGCCGGCGCTGTTGGAAGCGGTCATGATCCGACCGCGCAGCAGGGTCGACCGTGCGGCTCCGAGGTCGTCGAGGGGACCCAGCTCGGCCGCCCCCGCCAGTTCCCGGGCGGCGTCGAAGGCGCCGGCCTGGTACTTGGCCTGTGCCGCCGCCAGCGCCCTGGCTCCACGACGCGTGGGGTCGGGCGTCAGCTGGGCGGCCCGGTCGAGGAAGGCGGCCGCCGCGGCGACTCCGCCACGCGCCTGCGCCCGGCCCGCCGATCGCTCCAGCTCGGCGGCCACCGCCTCGTCGGGTCCCGCCGTCGCACGCGCCAGATGCCACGCCCTACGGTCCGGATCCACCTGGGCGTCGGTCACGTCCGCCAGGGCTCTGTGCACTTCCCGCAGGTCGTCCGGGCCTGCCGCGCGATAGGCCGCCGAACGCACCAGCGGGTGACGGAAGCGCGCCCAGGCACCGAGGGTGATCAGTCCCGACGCCTCGGCGTCCGCCGCGGCCGCGTCCACGGCGATACCCAGCCGCTCGGCCGCACGCCTTAGTAGTGTCACGTCGCCGACCGGCTCGGCAGCGGCGAGGCACAGCAGGCGTTGCGTCCCGGCCGGCAGCGCCTGGACGCGGCGGAGGAAGTCCTGCTCCAGCCGGTTCGACACAGGCCCCGTGCCGGTGCGCCGGAAGGGTTCGGTCAGGTCCAACACCGTGAGCGTGTGCGGCAGTTCGAGCAGGGCGAGTGGGTTGCCGCGGGTCTCGGCGACAATGCGATCACGCACCCTACGATCCAGCGGGCCGGTGACAACCGAGGCGAGAAGCTTTCGGGAGTCCTCCTCGAACAGCCCGGTCACGGGCAGCTCGGGGAGGCCGGTGAACATCTCACCGGTGGTCGGCTCGCGCACGGCGACGGCGAGTACCACCGATTCCGCGAGCAGCCTGCGGGAGACGAACTCCAGGGTCTGTGCCGACACGCGGTCCAGCCACTGCGCGTCGTCGATGACGCAGATCAGCGGCTCGCCCCCGGCAGCGTCGGAGAGGAGGCTCAGGGTGGCCAGCCCCACCAGGAACCGGTCGGGCGCGGCTCCGCCGTGCAGCCCGAACGCCGTGCGCAGTGCGTCGCGCTGCGGCTCTGGGAGGTTGTCGAGGCCCGGGAGCAGCGGTGCACAGAGCTGGTGCAGCCCGGCGTAGGAGAGCTCCATCTCGGACTGGACGCCGGCAGCGCCGACGGTACGACATCCGGTGGCGCGACCCAGTAGGTACTTCAGCAGCTCGGTTTTCCCGATCCCCGCTTCACCCCGAAGGACCAGGACGCCGCTGCGTCCGTCCCTGGCGCCCGCCAGCAGGTCGTCGAGGGCCTGACGCTCGCTGCTCCTGCCGAGGAGTCCGGCTCCGAAACCGCGACTCGTCATGGCAGCCTCCCACGTCAGATCCCCCACGCGGCGCATCGGCCGGTGGTAGCCGGATCACTGCGGCCGTGGTGCGACCGAGGCGAGCCGAATCCATCGTAAACGGCTGCGAAAGCGGAGACTTCCGAGCTTGGGCGAACGTGGTTCATCGAGTGCCGTACGGAACGACGTTCCGGGGGGCCGGCCACGCACCTCCCACGGCACGACCACGCACTCCCCTACGGCCTTCCATGGGCGCCCCGGGCTGCCCTCGGGCGCGACATTGGTGCCGGTTGCTCTTCGAGCCGCTGACCCACGGAGCACAGGAGCCGGACATGGACACACATCCGACCGAGACCGGACAGAGCTGGAAGACGACGGGTACGTCCGTCATCGCACTGGACGACGCGACCTGGGTGTTCGTGCAGGCCAGGCCGGGGCTGCTCACCCTCGCCCGGCGCATCATCGGCAACACTCACGAAGCCGAGGACGTCGTCCAGGAGACCTGGCTGCGGTGGCAGGACGCCGACCGCACAGCCGTCTCCAATCCGCCGGCACTGCTCAGGACGACCACTGTCCGGCTGGCCATCAACGTCGTCCAGTCCGCCTGGAAGCGCCGGGAGTCCTGTGACAGCCCCTCGCTCCCGGAACGGGTGGACCACCACGCGGGCCCCGAAGAGGTGGCCGAGCGACAGGACGCCGTCGAGCGAGCGGTTCTCCTGCTGATGGAGACCCTGACTCCGAGGCAACGCGCCGCATACGTGCTGCGGGAGGGTTTCGGCTGCCCGTACGACCGGATCGCCGAGATCCTGCATCTCAGCGTCGTCAACACGAGGCAGCAGGTTGCACGCGCCCAGCGGCGCCTCAACGGGGACCGCCGCAGGGAGCAGGTCGACTCCGTGGCGCACCGGCGTCTTGTTCAGGCGTTCTTCGCGGCGGCCCAGACCGGGGACCTCGGGCACCTGGAAAGGGTGCTGTCGACCGATGCGGACGGTCGGCGGTGACCGCTGCGGCCGCTGTCAGCGGGTCTGGCCAGGCGGGCGCACGCCGAGGTCATCGGAGTCGTCCTCGGTACCCCGCGCGTCGGAGCGTCCTGCCGCAACGGCACTCAGAAGGCGGCCACGGCCCGGCCGAGGGGCTCAGCTGCAGGGTGCATGCCGGTTCAGTGCGGTTGAAATGACGTTCATGCGCTCGCCGAGGTCCGCGAGTTCCTGGCGCAGTTCCGTGACCCGGCTACTAAGCGCGGCGGCTTCGGCGGTCAGCGACTCGAATGCGGTAGTGAGGTCGACGCGGTCCTCATCGATCAGGGACATCGTGTCTCCATGACTTTGCGTTTGCGCAGCGCGAGCCATTTCCTGGCGGAATGAAGACGGTGGCCCTCTCCTTTCGGTGAGGGCCACCGCGAGAATTCACTTCTGCCGTGCGAGCCAGTCGGCGAACCGGGTCTCCGCGATGTGCGCGTCCGGGCCGGGCAGGAGCGTGTTCTCCAGCAGCGGGGCGCCCCAGTACGTCGCCTGCGGATCCGTGACGATCTTGCGGGGGTCGTTCAGGGCGGTCAGTCCCATGCGGATGAACTCCTCCAGCTGGAACGCCTCGGGACCGGCGACCTCCACCACGCCGCCCACCGGCGCGCCGACCGCGGTGCGGGCGACGGCCGCGGCCACGTCGTCGGAGACGATGGGCTGGATCCTGGCGTCGGGCAGGTGCACGGTGTCACCCTCGGTGACCCCGTCGGCGAGTCCCTTGGCGAACTCGAAGAACTGGGTGGCGTGGACGATGGAGTACGGGTTGCCGGACGTCTTGATCAGGTCTTCCTGGACCAGCTTGGCCCGGAAGTACCCGCTGCCCTGGAGGCGGTCGGTGCCGACCACGGACAGCGCCACGTGATGCGCCACGCCGGCCTGGGTCTCCGCCTTGAGCAGATTGGTCGTCGACGTGCGGAAGAACTCCATGACGGCCTCGTCCTCGAACGAGGGTGAGTTCGACACGTCGACCACCACCGACGCACCCTGCAGGACCTCGGCAAGGCCCTCACCTGTCAGCGTGTTGACGCCGGTGTTGGGCGACGCCGCTACCGCCTCGTGCCCGTGCTCGCTGAGCCCGGCGACCACCTTCGAGCCGATGAGCCCGGTTCCACCGATCACTACGACCTTCATAACGGAATTCCTTTCGAGTTTTTTGATGCCTCTATCAGTAGAGACCGGGCACCGGATCTGTTTGTGACACCTTCTATTCGACGAGTTTGCCCGTGGTCGAGACGTCCTCCATCAGGGCGGAAATCTCGTCGGGGAGGGCAGGAATGCTCTCGCGGGTGACGCCCGTCGTCGGGGACCACACGAGATTCACCTGCAGGGCGGAATCCAGGCCGGGGTAGTCGCTGCGGTTGTGACAGCCACGCGTCTCCCGGCGCTCCAGCGCCGATTCGAGGGTGGCCCGGGCCGCCAGTGCGGCGGACTTGAGGTCGAAGGCGTGCGCGAGGTCCTGGTAGCCGGCGATGTCCGGGTGGATGCCGACGTCCTGCATCCTCTTCTCGATCACCGCGAGGTCCACCAGCCCGGCGCGCAGGCCGTCCTCGTCGCGTACGACTCCGGCGTGCTCGGTCATGGTGTCGCGGATGGCGCGTTGCAGGGCGCGGACGTTCTCAGGTCCGTCCGCCGCGAGCAGTTCGTCGATCTCCGCGCGGGCCTCGGCCTCGGCCGACGCCGACCGCGGCTGCGCCGCCAGGGACTTCGAGTACGCCGCGGCCGCCTGACCGGTGAGGCGGCCGAACACCAGCAGCTCGATGAGGCTGTTGCCGCCCAGGCGGTTGGCGCCGTGCAGCCCGCTCGACGCCTCGCCGATGGCGTACAGGCCTCGTACGTCCGTGCTGTGGTCCTCCGGGCGTACCCACACCCCGCCCATCGAGTAGTGCGCGGTGGGCGCGATCTCGATGGGGTCGCGGGTGATGTCGAGCATCTGCAGGTCCAGCAGGGTCTGGTACACGCGGGGCAGCCGCGTCATGATCGTCTGCCGGGGCAGGTGCGAGACGTCGAGCCACACACCCCCCTTGGGCGTGCCCCGGCCTTCCTTGATCTCCGTGTACGCGGCCAGGGCCACGCGGTCGCGGGTGGACAGCTCCATGCGCTCGGGGTCGTAGCGGGCCATGAAGCGTTCCCCGAGCGCATTGCGCAGGATGCCGCCCTCGCCGCGTGCGGCCTCGCTGACCAGGGTGCCTGCGGCGTTCTCCGGTTCGATGATGCCAGAGGGGTGGAACTGCACCAGCTCGGCGTCGCGCAGCCTGGCCCCGGCCTCCACGGCCAGGCGGAACGAGTCCCCCGTGTTCTCGTCGCGCCGGGAGGAGGTGCGCCGCCAGATACGGGTATGGCCGCCCGCCGCGAGGATCACGGCGTCGGCGTGGATCAGGTAGCGCCTGCCGCTGGTGAGGTCGAAGCCGTACGCCCCGAACACGGCCCCCTCGTGCACCAGCAACCGGGTGATGTACACCCCTTCCAGCACCGGGATGTCGAGCTGCTCTGCGCGCCTGATCAGCGTGCGCTGGATCTCCAGGCCGGTGTAGTCGCCGGCGAAGGCGGTCCTGCGGAACTTGTGCGCACCGAAGAAGCGCTGCGAGATCCGGCCGTCCTCCTCCCGGGCGAAGGCCATGCCGTAGCGCTCCAGGTCCTCGATGCCCCGGGCGGCGCCCTGGGTGACGATCTCCACGGTGCGGGGATCGGCGAGGAGGTAGCTCTCCTTGAGGGTGTCGGCGGCGTGCTGCTGCCAGCTGTCCTCGGGGTCCATGGTGGCCAGCGCGGCGTTGATGCCGCCGGCCGCGAGTGCCGTATGGGCGTCGTCCTTGGGGCGCTTGCCGACGGCGACGACGTCGATGCCGGCCTCGGCCAGTTCGATCGCCGCGCGCAGGCCGGCACCTCCGGTGCCGATCACCAGCACCATGGTGGCAAGACGTTGTTCGGTGACAGCCACGGTCCACTCCGTTCGCTGGGGTCTTCACCCAGTACGACCGGGCAGTCCCGCGATCTGTGACACCACGGCTGCGGCTTCAGGAGGCCAGCGTGATGGTGGTCGGCGTGCCGTGCCAGGCCATCCTCGCGTAGGGGCACAATGCGTCGGCCCGCTGCAGGAGCGGGGTGGCGACCTCGGGGGTGACGCCCGGCCAGCTGACGACCAGGTCGATGTGCAGGACGTATCCGCCGTCCTGCGGACTGCGGCCGAACGCCACGGTCGCCTCGACGGATATCGGGGCGGGGTCGAGCGCGGCCTGTCGTGCGACCAGGCTCAGCGCGCCGTGGAAGCAGGCCGCGAAACCGGCGGCGAACAACTGCTCGGGATTGGTTCCCCGGCCGTCTCCGCCCAATTCGGCGGGCAGGCGCAGGTCGAGGTCGAGGATTCCGTCGTCCGAGCGTGCCTTGCCCGAGGCTCTCCCGTGGGCCGCCGTCCCGCCGGTCACGGTCACCGTCGTGGTGTAGAGGGGAGCGAAGGAGTCCCCGTCGAAGTCCTTCTCGGTGGACAGGTCGGGTGGCTGGATCGGCTCGGTCACCGCGTCACTCCCGCGGTACTGCGACGTGCCGAACCAACTGGGCTGCAAGTCATCGTCAACGCACCTTTGCGTCGTGGCGTCCCCGGATACCGGACGGCCGGATGACTGGAAGACCGGCGAGCACCCGCCCTTGTGACGCGCGCGGCCTCGTTCAGGAGGAGAACGTGGTGTCGCCGTCCTGAGAGGCCACGTAACGTGCCAGTTTCTCCGGATTCATGACCCACATGGCCTGCTCGATGCCGCGCTCGGAGATGTCGAGGGTCAGCAGTGCCACGGGCGTCCCGCCGGTCGAGACGAGGGCGGCCGGCCCGCCGTTGGCCTCGACCCAGTCGATCTCCTTGTCCGGCCAGAAGCGCGGGGCGAAGGCGGCGAGGTACCTGGAGACGTGTTCCACGCCGACGACCGGAATCCGGGTTGCCCCGCGCAGCCCGTTCCCGTCGGTGTAGCTGACCACGTCCTCGGTGAGGATGTCCTCCAGCACGGCCAGGTCGCCGGTCTGTGCCGCGGTGAGGAACACCTCCATCAGCCGTCGGTGCTCGGTGGCGTCGACCGGCTTGCGACGCTCCGAGGAGATGCGCTTGCGCGCGCGGCTCACCAGTTGGCGCGTGTTGGTCTCGCTGGTCTCCAGCATGTCCGCGATCTGCTGGTAGGGGTAGTCGAAGGCTTCCCGCAGCACATAGGCGGCCCGTTCCACGGGGTTCAGTTTCTCCAGGAGGAAGAGGACCGCCAGGTCGAGCGCCTCGGCCCGCTCGGCACCCAACTGCGGATCGGCGCGCGTGTCGATCGGCTCGGGCAGCCAGGGACCGGTGTACGACTCACGCCGCACCCTGGCGGACTGGGCGAGGTTGATCGCCAGCCGGGCGGTGACGGTGGTGAGGAACGCCTTCGGCTCGCGGACCGCGCCACGGTCGGTGTGCTGCCAGCGCAGCCACGCCTCCTGAAGTATGTCCTCGGCCTCCGCGCTGCTGCCGAGCACCCGGTAGGCGATGCCGAAGAGCTGGGGCCGCACCGCCATGAACACCCTCGTCGCCTCGTCGAGGGAGTCCATACCGCCGAGGGGGTATGTGCCGTCCAGGGAGTCCGCGCCGTCCCTCGTACCCATGCGTCCCGCCTTCAGTTCCGACCCGTTCGCGCAAGCGCTTGCCCATGGTACGGCGGGGCGGGTGGGTCAGGACGGGCGGGAGCAGGTCATGGTCGTGCCAGTCGTACGGCCAGTACGGACGGGTCCGGTCGTTCGGGTAGCGCGGTGAAACCTTCCTCCTTCAGTTCCGCGATCATCTCCGCACGGGAGGCCGGCCACATCCAGAACGTCTCGTCGTGCCGGCGCAGCACCCGTCCGTCCCCGCGCACCCAGTAGTCGAAGCGTGCCCGGATCCGGTCCTCGTCGGCCGAGGTCACCATGCGGCCCCCGTACTCATGCCGGCCGACCGTCCGGGCCGGCAGCAGATGGGTGGTCCGGTGAGAGGGCAGGCGAGCCGGTGGGAGCTGGACGAGCAGCACCCCGGTGGGCACGAGCGCCTCGGCGACGGCCGGCCACAGTGCCCGGCGCGACGCCGGGTGCAGACAGGCCACGGTGTTGTGGCACACGGCCACGTCCGCGACCCCGTGCAGCCCCGCCTCGTCGAGCGCGTGCGGGTGCACGGTCACCCGCGCCGTGAGCTCCGCGCCCAGGGACGCAAGACGCGTCATCAGCGGGGTGCGCATGGACCGGGCGGGCTCCACCGCGTGCACGGGGACCTGCGACTCCAGGAGGCTCATCAGCGTGACACGCCCGGTGCCCGCGCCGACGTCCAGCACACCCACCCGGGCCCTGCGGATGTCGTCCCGGTAGAGCGAGCGCACCCGGACCTCGTCCCGCTCCGCCTGCAGAACGTCGTAGAACTCCGCACTGACCGCATAGGCGTCCCACCGCTCCCGTCCGGGAGCACCGGCCGACGACGGCTTCACGACGGTCACCCGCGCCATCCGTACCGCTCGCGTGCCTGCCCGACCGCCTCCGAGCCGACCGCGCCCGCGCGCGCCAGCCGGTCCAGGGCGGCGACGACGATCGACTCGGCGTCCACGCGGAAGTAGCGCCGCACGGCGTCCCGGGTGTCCGACAGCCCGAACCCGTCCGTGCCCAGCGACGAGTAGTCGTGACCGACCCACTGGCTGATCTGGTCGGGCACCTGCCGCATCCAGTCGCTGACCGCCAGCACCGGTCCGGGCGCGTCCGCCAGCGCCGACGTCACATAGGGGACGCGCTCCTCGCCCCGCAGCAGCGCGCGGTCGGCGTCCAGCGCGTCGCGGCGCAGTTCCGTCCAGGAGGTCACCGACCAGACGTCGGCGTGGACGCCCCACTGGGACAGCAGCAACTCCTGGGCGTTCAGCGCCCAGTGGATGGCCGTACCGGAGGCCAGCAACTGGATCCGTGGCGCTGTTCCGGCGGGCTCGGCCTGCCGGAACAGGTAGATGCCCCGCACGATGCCCTCTTCGACGCCGGGCCCGGCGGGCATCGCCGGCTGTTCCTTGGGTTCGTTGTAGACCGTCAGGTAGTAGAAGACGTCCTCGGGCCGGTCACCGTACATACGGCGCAGCCCCTCCCGCACGATCACCGCGATCTCGTACGCGAACGCCGGGTCGTAGGACACGGCGGCGGGGTTCGTGGAGGCCAGCAAGTGAGAGTGCCCGTCGGCGTGTTGGAGCCCCTCCCCCGTCATGGTCGTACGGCCCGCCGTCGCGCCGATGACGAACCCGCGCCCCATCTGGTCGGCGAGCGCCCAGAACTGGTCGCCGGTGCGCTGGAAACCGAACATGGCGTAGAAGATGTAGAACGGGATCATGGGCTCGCCGTGGGTGGCGTACGAGGTCGCCGCGGCGGTGAACTCGGCCATGGAACCGGCTTCGGTGATGCCTTCGTCGATCAACTGGCCGTTCCTGGCCTCCCGGTAGTAGAGCAGCTGGTCCGCGTCCACCGGTTCATAGGTCTGGCCGTCCGCCGAGTAGATCCCGGCCGTCGGGAACAGGGACTCCATGCCGAACGTGCGGGCCTCGTCCGGGATGATCGGCACCCAGCGCGGTCCCGTCTCCTGGTCGCGCATCAGGTCCTTGACCAGACGGACCAGGGCCATGGTGGTGGCCACCTCCTGATGGCCGAAACCCTTCTCCAGGGCTTCGAAGGGGCGGGCCGGCGGCTGCTTCAGCGGCTTGGCCACCACCCTGCGCACCGGGGCCGGGCCGCCCAGCGCCGCCCGCCGCTCACGCAGGTACCGCACCTCTTCCGAGTTCTCCCCCGGGTGCCAGTACGGCACCAGATCGCCGCTCAACGCGCTGTCGGGAATGGGGAGTTCGAGCAGGTCACGCATCTCGCGGAACTGCGCCATGGTCAGCTTCTTCATCTGGTGGTTGGCGTTGCGCGACTCGAAGGCCGAGCCGAGCGTGTGCCCCTTCACCGTCTGGGCCAGAACGACCGTCGGCGCGCCCCGGTGCTCGACGGCGGCCCGGTAGGCGGCGTAGACCTTGAGCGGTTCGTGCCCGCCACGGGAGTTCTCGAACAGCTCGGTCAGCCGGCTGTCGCTCAGCCCGGCGGCGAGACCGGAGAGCGCCTCGCCCGTGAAGAAGTGTTCGCGGATGTACGTGGCATCCCGGGCGGCGTACGTCTGCAGCTGGGCGTCGGGCACCTCGCCGAGGCGGTGGACCAGAGCGCCTGTGGTGTCCTGTCTCAGGACGGGGTCCCAGGCCTCACCCCAGAGGGACTTGACCACGTTCCAGCCCGCACCGCGGAACCTGGCCTCGAGCTCCTGCACGATCTTGGAATTCGGCCGCACGGGCCCGTCCAGACGCTGCAGGTTGCAGTTCACGACGAAGGTGAGGTTGTCGAGACGTTCACGGGCGGCGAGCGCCAGCGCAGCCGTCGATTCCGGCTCGTCCGTCTCGCCGTCCCCGATGAAGGCCCACACGCGCGACGCGGAGGTGTCCTTGATGCCCCGGGCGTGCAGGTAGCGGTTGAACCGGGCCTGGTACACGGCGGCGAGCGGACCGAGGCCCATGGACACGGTCGGGAACTCCCACAGCCACGGCAGCCGTCGTGGGTGCGGATAGGACGGCAGTCCATGGCCGTCGACCTCCCGCCGGAAACCGTCCAACTGCGCCTCGCTCAGGCGCCCTTCGAGAAACACGCGGGCGTAGATGCCGGGCGAGGCATGCCCCTGGAAGTACAGCTGATCGCCCGACCCGGCCCCGTCCTTGCCCTGGAAGAAGTGGTGGAACCCGACCTCGTACAGCCAGGCCGCCGAAGCGTAGGTGGAGATGTGGCCGCCGAGCCCGAAGCGGGAGCCGCGGGTCACCATCGCCGCCGCGTTCCACCGGTTCAGGGCGGTGATCCTGGACTCCATGGCGAGGTCACCGGGAAAGGCCGGCTGCGCCGACGCCGGGATCGTGTTGATGTAGTCGGAGGTCAGGAGGGCGGGCAGGGACACACCGGACCGGTCCGCGAACTCGTGCACCCGTCGCAGCAGATACTCGGCCCGCTCCGGCCCCGCGTTCCGCACGACCGCGTCGAGAGAGGCCTGCCATTCGGCGGTCTCCTCGGTGTCCTGGTCGGGTAGTTGGTCGAGCTCACTCATTGCAGTTTCCTGTCAGCGCGTGGTGTGGGGAGACGGTGGGTGCCGACGACGTCATCGCCGCGCGATCCACTCGGAGAAGGTTTCGTGCCCCAAGTGGGCGTCGGTCCCGGGCAGCAGCGCCCGCTGTCCGAGCACCGCCCCGAAGAACGGGGTGTGGGCGTCGGAGACCACGTTCCGCAGGTAGCCGCGCGCGGCCAGCAGCTTCGCGGTGAGGTCGTCGAGGCGGTGCTCCTCCGGACCGGCGACCTCCAGGACGCCGAACAGCGGTGCGCCCACCGCGACATCAGCGACCGCGGCGGCGACGTCGTCCGTCGACACGGGACGGATCAGGACGGGCGCGACATGGACGACGTCTCCGTACGTCGCCGCGCGCGACATGTACTCCACCGACTCGAAGAACGGCGTGGCTCGCACGATGGAGTAGGGCATCGGCGAGCGCCGCACCTGCTCCTCCTGCAGCGCCTTGGCTCGGAAGTAACCCGCCCGCAGCTGTTCGGCCCCCACGATGGAAAGGATCACGTGATGTCCGGCGCCCGCCTTCGCCGCGGCCTCCAGCAGGTTGTGGGTCGCCGTGCCGAAGAACTCCAGGCTCTCCAGCTCCCCGCGGGAGGGCGTGTCGGTGACGTCCACCACCACATCGGCGCCGCGCATGGCCTCGTCGAGGCCCTTGCCGGTCGTGACGTCGACGCCCTCACCGCGAGACAGGCGCACGACCTCCACGCCGTGGTCCCGAAGCCTGGCGACCGTCCTGGAACCGATCAGACCGGTGGCTCCTGCTACAACGACTCGCATTCCCGGGCCCCTTTCCGTCGAGGGGTCGGTGACCCCGCTGATGCCTTCGTGAGGCGGCGGTGATGTCGGTCCCTCACAACATCTAGGACAGGACTCAAACCAATGTTGTGACACCGGTGTGGCCGTGAGTGTCACAGATCCGTCCGGAGCCCGGTCATCACTGGAGAAGGCCATGGCAGCCATGGCCCGGTGAACCCAGGCGGATCCAAGGGAGGCTGACACATGTCGGACAAGGACTCAGCGCAGGAGACCGGAGCGCGGACCGAGTCGGAAGGATGGAAGACGGCGGCGACGATGCTGCAGGACACCGATCCGCTCACGGTCGCGGAAGGCGCGTCAGGGATGACCATCTTCGTCGAGTGGGAGCCCGGGGACCCGGGAACCCCGCCGCACCGCCACCCGGGACCGGCGTTCGGCTACGTCCTCGAGGGCGCCGTCCGCTTCGAACTCGAGGGTGAGCCGGAGCGTGTGATCGAGGCGGGCGGGACGTTCTGGGAACCGGGTGGCGACGCGATCCACTACCAGGACGGCAACGCGCTGTCCGACGCGCGCACCCGGTTCGTCGTGACCATGCTGTGCGCGCCGGGCAAGCCCATGGTGCAACTGGTCGAGAAGGAGGAACTGGCCCAGCGGGCCCACCTCCGCGCCCCACGGCCCACCGACTGACCGTGCTCTGCCCGCCCCGTACAAGGCGGTTACGCAGGGACCCGTCCGCTCCGTGGGAGGGCCTGGTGAGGCATGGGCGCCGCTGATGCCGTGCGCGGCATGCTGACAGCGCTGTTCGCGGCCGCGGCCGTTTACACGTTGCGGCAGGCCGTGCTGACACGGGGCTCCGGATGGCGCGGCCGAGGCGACAGTCTCCTGCACACCGTCATGGCGTCGGCCATGGCTGTGATGCCGTGGCACCTGATCGACGATGGGCCGCCACCGGGACGGACGGCCTTCTTCTTCGCCGCCGCGGCATTGTGGTTCCCGTTGACCGCGGTCCTCGGCCTCCGTGGCCCCAGATTGTCCGGCCTCGTACACAGGTCGCCCCACGCGGTCGGCATGCTCGCCATGGCATGGATGCCGGTGCGGCACGGCGGCGTCACGGACGCTCACACCGGCGAGATGGTCACCGGCGTACTGACGCTCTGTCTGCTGGCCTACGCTCTGCGGTCGCTGACCCGGGACATGCCGGCGCTGCTCGGAACTCCGGGCAGCGCGGGCATGTCCACCGACCTCGGTGGTCCCTGCGACCGCTTCTGGCAGGGATCGACGGCCCTGGGCACGGCCGTCATGCTGCTCAGCCACCACTGACACCGGGCTCCGGGATGTGCGCGATGTCGGTGACCAACGGTGTCATACATCTTGTGGCAGCCCGGTCCTGATGGGAGAAGTCCGATTCGGTGTCCGTGGCGAGAAAGGTGAACCATGAGGGGAAACCCCACCGCAGTGGGTCTGCACACCCTTCCCCGTCCCGTGGCCGTGGTGGTGGGCGCCGGTGGCGTGCTCGGAGCGGCGCACATCGGTGTCGGCTACGCGCTGGAGCGCCACGGATTCGCCCCGGACATGATCATCGGGACCTCGGTGGGTGCCCTCAACGGGGCCATCGCGGCCGCCCACCCCCAACGGGCCGCACCGTGGCTGGACCATGTGTGGACCCAATTGCGACGCCGCGACGTGTATCCACTCGGCTACCTGTCCTCACGGAGCAGCGTCTTCACCGATCGCGGCCTGCGCCGGCTGATCGCCCGGGCCGGGCTGCCCTCGCGGATCGAGGAACTGGAGGTCCCCTTCGCCGCGGTGGCCACGGATCTGATCAGCGGTGATCCGGTGCTGCTCGACCGGGGGGACCTGGAGTCCGCGCTGCTGGCCAGCGCAGCCATTCCCGGGATGCTGCCTCCGGTGGATCGTGCCGGGCGAACCCTCGTCGACGGCGGGCTGATCGCCTATGTCCCGGTACTGGCGGCCCTACAGGCCGGGGCGGCCAGCGTGGTCGTGGTGGCGACCGGGCCGGAGAGCTCGCCGTTGCGCCCCACCATTCCGCGCCGACGTGCCAGTGCGATCGCCGCCAGGGCCGGGCTGCTGCTGTTGCACCATCAGATCGAGCGAGACCTGCGCGAGGTGTCCCGGTACATCCCGACCGTCGTGCTGCCGACCGGCATCGAAGCCTGGCCCGCACCGTGGGACTTCGGCCAGTCCCAACGGCTGATCAGCACCGCGTGCCGCACAGCCGAGCAATTTTTGGACGGGCTGCGCATCAGCGGGCCGGGGCTGTATCGGGCCGACGACTCCTCGGCGGCACCGCGCGGCCCGGACGAAACAACAATTTCTTCGACAGCGGAGGTCGGCCTGTGAGCACCATCGCGTTCCTCGGTATCGGCATGCACGGCCACGTCAACCCGACGCTGCCGATCGTGGCCGAGCTGGTCCGGCGCGGCCACACCGTCACGTATCACACCTCGCCCGCGTTCCGTGAGGAGATCGAGGCGACCGGCGCGAGCGTGTACCTGTACCCCGGGGGCGACCAGCCGCTCCCCGATCCGCCGACACCGGTCTCGTGGATGGAGTCACTCGCGAGCACGGCCGTCGACTTGCTGCCCGCCGTGCTCACCGACCTGCGCCGCGAGCGACCCGATCTGATCGTCCACGACAGCGCCTGTCTGTGGGGAGCTGTGGCCGCCCGTGAGCTCGGGGTACCGGCAGCCTCCTCGTTCACCACCTTCGCCCTCAACCGGCATGTCCCCAGCCCCACCCGCGGCTCCCTCGACCTGCTGACCGCGGCGACGGCTCAACCCCGCAGTGTCCGGGGCTACCTGCGATCCCGCTGGGCACTGCACCGCCGCTTCGACGCGCGTGGGCTGCCCCTGCTCGACGTGGCGAACGTCCGCCAGCCGCTCAACCTGGTCTACACCTCACGGACGTTCCAGCCTGCCGTCGAGAGCTTCGACCAGTCCTACCGGTTCGTCGGCCCATGCATCGGCGCCCGGCCGGCCGACCCGTCGTTCCCGGCCGACCAACTGCGGGACCCGGTGCTGTTCGCCTCACTGGGCACGGTGTTCAACGCCGACCCCCAGTTGCTGCGCAGCCTGGCCACCGAGCTCGCCCCGCTGGGCGGCACCGTGATCGTCTCCACCGGGCAGACCGACCCCGAGGCACTGGGGCCGTTGCCGGCCAACGTGCTCGCTCGCCGATTCGTGCCGCAACCGGAGGTGCTGGCCCGTGCGGCGCTGTTCGTCACCCATGGCGGGATGAACAGCGTCAACGAGGCCATGTACGCCGGGGTTCCGCTGCTGGTGGTCCCTCAGGGTGCCGATCAGCCGATGGTGGCCCGGCGTGTCGTCGAGCTCGGCGCCGGCCTGTCGATCCGTACCCAGGACGTCGCCAGGGGCTCGGTGAACATCCTCGCCGAGTTGTTGCTCCACGATCCCCGGTTCCGGGCAGCCGCGCGTACCCTGCGGGTCGCCCAGCGCGAAGCGGGGGGATATCGGCGCGCCGCCGACGAACTCGAGCGGTACCTGCATACCACCGGCTCGGCCGGTCAGTCGTCTCCGCCGGTCCGGCACAGCGAGGTCGAGTGATGTCCCCCGCCGTCGTTGTCCTGCTGGTGTTCGCCGGGCTGTCGGAGGCCGCCGGGCGCATCCTGCCTCTCGTAGCGCGCCGGCCTGGTATGCCGCGGACTCTCGTGGCCGCGTTGCTGCTGCCCGCCGGCCTGGTCGAGGGTTTGGTGTTCGCCCTGTGGCCGCTGAGCGCGTGGACCATGGCCGAGTTGGTGGTGTCCTCTCCGTCGCCAGGAACCGGCCTGGCATGGACACCAGGCGTGGTCGCCCCGCTGGTGCTCGCCGCCGTCCTCGCCTTTCCGTTGCTCGGCCCTCTGCTCCATCTGGTGCTCTTTGTGGGGGTCGGGACCGGTCTGGTCGGTCCGCTCGCCGCGGCAAGCGGGCTGGACTGGTGGAGCGCCGCCGGTTGCGTCGCCGTCGCCGGGACAGGTCTCGCTCTCGCGGTGGAGACCGTCCGGCGTCTTGTCGTGAGGATCAGCGCCACCAGCGCAGAAGAGTCGATCGCATGAACGACTTCTTGCTCTGGGCCTGTGTGGTCGGTCCTGCCCTGCTGGCCGAAGCCCTGCTGGCCCGCTACGAGGTTCTGGCCTACGGTGCCGGCTGGCGGGCCCCTGTCACCGAGCTCCCGGAAGGCGTCCCCTACGCCCGGGGTGCGGCCCCCGACAGTCCCCCGGGTGCCTACCTGGTCTACCTCGACGGCATCGGCAAACGCCGCGTCCGTGACAGCCGGGACGGCGGCCAGCTGGTCGAGGCCCTGATCACCGGAGCGCCGGAGCTGCGAGTGCTGGGACAGGTACAACCCTATTCACCACTGGCCGACCCGCTTGCCGACCGGCCGGTGTGGGCGTGGCTGCGACGCCGCATCGGGCTGCTGCTGTTCCTCCACAACGTCATGCAGACCTTCGTCGCCGCCGATCGCCGCTACCGGCCCCTGTACAACCGGGCCGTCGGCTCCCAGATCGCCACTCAGCTCCGGCTCGCCGGCTACCAGCCCGACAGCGGCATGCCCGTGGTACTGCTCAGTTACAGCGGCGGCGCCCAGGTCGCCACCGGCGCGGTCGACGAGCTGTACACGCGGCTTCGCTGCCCACTCCTGCTGATCACGCTCGGCGGGTTCCACAACGGAGCCGGCGACCTCACCCATGCCGAGCACCTGCATCAGCTCACCAGCGCGAACGACCGGATCGAGCAGCTCGGTGCCTGGATCTTCCCCCAACGCCGACGGCTCTTCCGTCGTAGCGGATGGAACCGGGCCGTTCGGGCCGGGAAGATCACCGTGCATCGGCTCGACCCGGCCACGCACTTCGGTTCGCGGAGCTACATCAGCCCAACGGCTCTGCTGCCCGATGGCCGCAGCCACCTCGACCGCACCGCCGACACCGTGATCGCGATCATCCGCGCCCACCACAGCGCGACCATCGCGCAAGGCGAACCGTTGCCATGAGGACCCGGACCAGAGCTCGTCGGAGTCGGCCTACGAGCGGCTGCTCATGGCGCCTTCGACGTGACCGCCTCCGCAGCCGCACGCCCCTCCGCGAGGGCGTGCGCGATGCGGCGCGGTACGACGCAGTCGCCGATCGCGCGGACGGTCTGGCCGTCGGCCTCGGTGAAGTCAGGGCGTCGTGGGCGGCGTTCGCCGACGGTCACCAGGAGGTCGGTGGCGAGGAACGTCTCGTGGCCGTCCATGACGTTGCGCAGGCGCAGTTCGCCGGCCGTCGTGGCCGTCACCGTGTTCATCGCGGCGATGCGGAGCGGCGACCCGGCCAGGCGGTTCATCAGCTGGGTGCGGTTCTCCGGTGAGAGGCCCGTCGCGAACCCCGTGCCGGGGGTGACGACCGTGACCTCACTGGCGCCCGCCGCCAGCGCGCTCTCGACGGCGCTGATGCCCTGCCACCAGCCGAAGCCGTCGTCCAGGACGGCCACCCTGGGCGCGCGCGGCACGAGGTCGGCGTACTGGGTGAGGAAGGCCGTGCTGGTGAGCGTACGCAGCTCCCCCGGCACTGGGACGACCGTCTCCTCGGCGCCGGTGGCGAGCACGACCTGGGCGTACTCGGCCAGTTGGGCCGAGGTCACGGACGTACCGAGCAGCACGCGCACGCCGAGGTCGGTGAGCTGGTCGCGCTGGTAGGCGACGAGCTTCTGCCAGCCGGAGCGGTGCGCGGCGCGGGCGGCGAGACGCGCCTGGCCGCCGGTCTCCCGGGCGCTGTCGAAGACGACGACCTCGGCACCGGTACGGGAGAGGGCCATGGCGCACTCCATGCCCGCGGGGCCCGCGCCGAGGACGGCGACGGGTCCGGGGCGGGAGGCGCGCCGGGTGAGCAGCAGCGGTACGGCCGGGCGGGAGGTGGCTCCCGGTGGGCCGAGTTCCGGGTTCACCGAGCAGGATCCGGTGGGCTCGAAGGTCCGGCAGCCTTCGTTGCAGCCCGTGCAGGGGCGTACGGAGCGCTCGTCGCCCGCGATCACTTTGCGGGGGAAGTCCGGGTCCGCCATGAAGGGCCGGGCCATGCCCACCAGGTCGGCCCCCGAGCCCAGGGCCCGCTCGATGTCGGCCACCGACCGGAACCCCTGGCTGACCAGCAACGGCACTGGCACCGCCGCACGCAGCCGGGCCACCGACTTCAGCAGGGGCGGGCGGGTGGTGGCCATGCCGGGGACGTAGGTGTTGCGGACGCCGGTGGTGACGTTGGCGTAGTCGAAGGGTGATGCCTCGTACAGGTGCGGAAGCAGCTCGGTCAGGTCGTCCAGGCCGAGCCCGGAGTTGGCACCGGGTTCCACCGATACCCGTACGCCGATGGGGAGTCGGCCGATCTCCGTGCGGATGGCGTCGATCACCTGCGCGAGCAGGGCGATACGGTCGCCGTACTCGTCGTCGCGGGTGTTGTTGACGCGGGAGAGGAACTGGGCGAGCAAGTAGCCGTGGCCGGCGTGCAGTTCGACGCCGTGGAAGCCGGCCTGCACGCTGTTCGCCGCCGAGACGCGGAAGGCGTCGACGACTCGGCGCACTTCCTCCGTGCTCAGCGGGTGGGGCGCGGTCGCCTCGCGCGGGGAGCGGACGGCGGCGGCGGAGACGGGGGGATAGTAGGTGCCCGCGCCGAGGGTCTCGCGGCCCAAGTGGACGAGCTGCGCGATGGCGACGGCGCCGCCTTCGGTGATGGCCTCGGCCCGGCGGCGTACGGCGTCCTTGATCTCGGGGTGCCATGCCTCGGTCAGGTAGCGCTGGGGCAGGGTGGACTCGGGGGCCACGGCGGTGCCTCCGGTGATCACCATCCCGGCGCCGCCCCTCGCGAGGCGGCGCCAGTAGGCCGCGTCGGCGTCGGTGGGGGCGCCGTCGGCGACGGCGGCGGTGGCGTGGGCGGTGGCGACCAGGCGGTTGCGCAGGGTGAGATCACCGAGGGTGAACGGCGTGGCGAGGGTGAGGTCGGTGCTCGGCGTCATGGGGTTCTCCGTGCCGCTCAGGCCGCGGATCGCGTGGTGAGGCCGACGAGTTCGGCGAGCCGGGTGCGGTGCTGGTCCGTGGTGCCGAACAGCACTTCGCTGCTGCGTGCCCTGCGCACGTACAGGTGTGCCGGGTGCTCCCAGGTGAAGCCGATCCCGCCGTGCAGCTGGACGTATTCGGCCGTGGCCAGGCGGTAGGTCTCGGAGCAGACCGCGGCGGCGGCGCTGGCGGCCACCGGCAGTTGCGGTGACGCGAGGGCCACGCAGGCGGTCGCGTACGCGGATGCCGAGCGTGCCGCCTCCAGTGCGACCAGCACGTCGGCCAGCCGGTGCTTGACCGCCTGGAAGGAGCCGATGGGGCGCCCGAACTGCTCGCGCCGGGCGACGAATTCGACCGTGGCGTCCAGCGCGTGGCCGCTGCCACCGACCTGCTCGGCGGCGAGCGCGGCCCGCCCGGCGTCGAGGGCCGCCGTCACCTTGCCCGACTCGCCCACGGGTGTGGCCGGTGCGCCACGGAACTCCACCAGCGCCTGGCGGCGTGTCTCGTCCAGGACACGGCGAGGTGTGCGCGGGCAGGTGTCCTCGGCCGGCTCGCAGGCGAACAGCCGGGTGCCCTCGGGGGTTTGGGCGCGGACCACGATCAGGCCCGCGCCGGCACCGTCCAGGACGAAGTCGGCCGTGCCGCGCAGCACCCACCCCGGGCCGCTCCGCTCTGCGCCGACGCCAGGCCCGTCCTCGTCGAACCCGGCCACCGTCGCGGTGAGCGTGCCGTTCGCGATCCGCGGCAGATAGCGCTCGCACGCCTGCTGGTCCCCGCTGTTCAGCAGGGCGTGCGCGGCGAGGACCACGGTGGGCAGCAGCGGTCCGCAGTACAGCGCTCGCCCGGCCTCCTCCAGGGCGACGGCGAGTTCGGCGAAGGTGTAGCCCGAACCGCCGTACTCCTCGGGAATCGCCAGCCCGTGCACTCCGATCTCGCCCGCGAGCCGCGCCCACAGCGTCTCGTCGTGTCCGCGGGGGGTGGCCAGGTGCTTGCGGACGTTCTCGGGCCCGCTGTCCTCGGTGAAGAAGTCCCGTAGAACCGTGCGCAGTTCACGCTGTTCCTCGGTCTCGGACAGCAGCTGGGGGTCGATGTCGGGGTGACGGTGGTACATGACGTCTCCATCGTGCTCGGGTGGCGGAGAGGGAGTGGGCAACCGGACGAGGGCTGGGGTCAGCCGGCGGAGCCTCGCGTGCCGGGTCCCGTTCCGTGCGGGACGTTCCTGGTGACCGACTCGGGAAGCTCCTGGCTGGGGTCGATCGAGATCGTCTTCGTCTGCAGGTACTCCTCCACCGCGTAGGGGCCGTGCTCGCGGCCGATTCCCGACCTCTTGAACCCGCCGAACGGCGAACCCAGGTCGGCCGCGAAGGTGTTGACCGAGAAGGTGCCGGTGCGCACGCGTCGGGCGACCTCGAAGCCGTGGGCCGCGTCCGCCGTGAACACGGAGCCCGCCAGCCCCAGGTCACTGTCGTTGGCGATACGGATGGCGTCGTCCTCACCGCGGTGGGGAATGAGCGAGGCGACGGGTCCGAAGATCTCCTCCCTGGAGACCCTCATCTGGTTGTGGGCGTCGGTGACGAGTGTCGGCTCGTAGTACCAGCCGCGGTCCAGGTGCGCCGGGCGGCGGCCGCCGTAGGCGATCGTCGCGCCCTCCTTGCGTGCCACGTCCACGTAGTACTCGACGCGTTCGCGCTGGCGTGAGGTGACCAGGGGTCCGACCACGGTGTCGGCTTCCATGGGGTCGCCGACCTTGAGCGACGCGAAGCCGTCGGCCAGGGCCTCCGCATAGGCGCGGTACTGGGCCTCGGGGACCAGGAGTCGGGACAGGGCGACGCAGCTCTGGCCCGCGTTGGTGCCTGCGGTGGCCCCGACGAGGGTGGGCAGCACGTCCTCCAGCTTCGCGTCGTCCAGCACGATGGCCGCGGACTTGCCGCCGAGCTCCAGCACGCACGGTCGGACGAGTTCTCCGCAGGCCGCCGCGATCTTGGCGCCGACCTCGGCCGAGCCGGTGAAGCTGACCATGTCCACACCGGGGTGGCGCACCAGGTACTCGGACTCCGGGGCGCGCGCCGCGACGATGTTCAGGACACCGGGCGGCAGGCCGATCTCCTCACAGATCTCTCCGATCACGAAGATCGCCAGCGGGTTGGGTTCGGTGACCTTGACGATGACGGTGCAGCCCGCGATCAGCGCCGGACCGGCCTTCTGGCCGATCGCCGGGAGCGCGAAGTTGTACGCCGGGAAGCTGGCGACCACGCCCACGGGTTCCTTGACGACCAGGCTGGCACCCGCCATCGGGATGATGCCACCCCCCGCCGACTTGCCCGCGAGCGGGGACAGGTCGCTGATGCGCACCTCGGCGGTCTGCAGGCTGCGGCCGATCTCCGCGGAGTAGTTGAAGCTCATGACGGGCGACACCGCCTGGTAGACCTGCGACAGGAACAGCGTGCAGCCGAGTTCTTCGGTGATCAGCTCGGCGAGCTCGGTCTGCCGCCTCTCGATGCCGTCGGCCAGCCGGGAGAGGTGGACGGCTCGCTCCGCTGGGGTGAGCCGGGGCCACTCCCCTTCGTCGAACGCGCGCCGGGCCGCGGCGACCGCGGCGTCGATGTCCTCCCTGGAGGCGGCCGGGACGCTTCCGATGCGCTGCTCCGACCTCGGGGAGATCACGTCGAAGCGGTCAGTGCCCGAGGCTGCTCTCCACGCCCCGTCGATGAAGAAGGCCTTGTGGTCGATCGTTGTCATGTCTGGCTCCTGCGAGAGGGTGGTGAGGTCGTCGACCGGCGTGGTCAAGGACGGTGAGTCGGTTGGGTGGCGGTGTCCGCGGCCGTGAGGCCGAAGACGAGGGCCGAGGCGAGGCCGCCGGCGTACGCGCGGTGCCACAGGCCGCCGGTGTCCGATCCGGCGGCGAGGAGTCCGCGGATGGGACGGCCGTCTGCGCCGAGCACGCGGGCCCGGTCGTCGATGCGTACGCCGTGGAAGGGCAAGGTGATGGCGGGCACCGTCTCGATGACGTAGTACGGCGGTTCGTCCAGCGGCAGGCCGTCCAGCTCCCGGCCGGGCGAGGGCGCCGGTCCTGTCGAGGCGTGCTCGTTGAACAGCTTGACGGCGTTGCGGACGGTCTCGCCGTGGTAGCCCCATTCCTCGGGCAGGTAGGCCAGTTCGTCGAGGTCTTCGGCGAGTCCGACACGGCCCCCTCGCCTGCTCGCGAGGGCGAACTTGTCGACGGCGACGGCACCGTCGACGTACGAGCCGATGATCCAGTCGCGGAAGACGCGGGCGTCGGCGATGAGGAGGCCGCGGCTTTCGGGCTGGTCCAGCAGTGCCATGGCCGTGAGGTGGTCGCCCAGCGTCTCGTCGACGAACCGCTCGCCCCGCAGGTTGAGGAGCAGGGCGTGCTCGCTGTAGTAGAGCGACATGTCGACGAAGTCGGCCGGGTCGGCGAAGGGGATGCCGCCGGGAATGAGGTGGCCGTAGAAGCCGGCGTCGTCGTGACCCGTGGCCGCGCCGGCCTGGGTGGCCAGACGGTAACCGCCGCCGCGGCTGTGCGGGTTGGAACGCGGCTGCATCCGGTCGGCGTGAGGGTGCACATGCGCGGTGCGGAGGGCGGGGTCGCCCTGGAAGCCGCCGGTCGCGACGAGTGTCGTGTGGGCGCGCACCTGGCTGCGTGTGCCGTCGACCGCTCTCAGGTCCGCTCCGACGACGGCTCCCCGCTCGACCACGAGCCGCTCGGTGTCGGTCTCCAGCAGCAGTTCGCCACCGCCTTCGACGATCAGCCGTCGGCAGGTGTCGACGTAGTGGTTGGTGTCGAACTGGTGCCCGCGGCCGAAGCTGAGAACGCGTTGTGCGTCCTTGGCCTCCACGCCGACGGAGCGGATCCACGAGATGCCCTCGGCGAAGCGGTCCACCAGCGCGCGCTTCAAGTCACGGTCGCCGCTCGGGTTGTGCTGGTCCATGACCTCGTGGCTCGGCGCGGTCCACGCGTAGCCGGCGAAGCGTGCCGAGCCGCCGACGTCCGCGGCGATCTCGACGATGGCGACGGACAGGCCGCTGCGGACGGCGCGGGCGCCGGCGGTCAGCCCCGCCATCCCGGCACCGATGATCAGCAGATCCACGCCTTCTGTGCGCACGCCACTCTCCTCAAGGGCAAAGGGAAACACTCGCTACGGGATTTGGGCCGGCTCAACCCTGTGGGACGGGTACGGCGACATCGTCCTCCCCGTCGAAGTAGGCCTGTTCGGCGCGGGCGAGGAAGGTCGGGTCCCCGGGTTCGCCACGGACCGCGATGCCGCCCTCGTGCAGCACGACCACCTCGTGGCAGGCCGACGCGGCGCGGCCGAGGGACTGCTCCAGCAGGACGATCGTCATACCCTCGCGGGCGAGTCGGCCGATTCGGGCGTACACCTCGTCGACCATCGCGGGCGACAGCCCGAGTGCCGGTTCGTCGACGATCAGCAGGTCCGGCCGTGCCATCAGGGCCCGGGCGATCGCCAGGACCTGCTGCTCGCCTCCGGAGAGGCCGGCGGCCGGTATCCCCATGCGCTCGCGCAGTCGCGGTGGCAGCCACTGGGTGGTCTCCGCGAGCCGTGCTCGCAGTTCGGCTCCCCTGATGCCGGCGGCGTAGGCGGCGACCTCCAGGTTCTCGCGCAGGGACAGTGTCTTGAACAGGGCACGGCCTTCGGGCACCAGTGCGGTGCGCAGGTCGCCTGCGGCACTGCGGCGGCCCCGGGTGGGCGGCAGGCTGCCGTGCAGGATCCGGCCCAGGGTGCTCTTGCCCGCGCCGTTGGCGCCGACGACTCCGAGCACGCTGCCCCGGGGCACGGTGAGGCCCACCTCGCGCAGCGCGGTGACCCCGCCGTAGGCGTGCTCCACTGCGTCGAGGTGCACGGCCGGGCTCTCGGCGCCGTCGCGGGCGGGGAGTTCGTCCCGTGAGCCGCCCTCCCCGAGGTAGGAGGAGCGCACGCGGGGGTCGTCCAGGATCTCGCCGGGGCCGCCCTCGCCGATCGGCCGGCCGAAGTCGAAGGCGACCACCCGATGGGCGACGGCGAACAGGTCGTCGAGGACATGATCGATGATCACGACGGCTGTGCCGTGTTCCTGTTGCCGCACGATCTGCCGGGTCAGCAGGGTGCGTTCGGTGGCGTCGAGGCCGCCGAACGGTTCGTCCAGGATGAGCAGGCCGGGCTCCTCGGCGAGCGCCCGGGCGAGGTCGAGACGCTTGTGCAGGCCGAAGGGCAGTTCGGCCGGGTAGCGGTCGGCGACGTGCGCGAGACCGAAGCGGTCCAGGAGCTCGGCGGCCCTGTCCCGGTCGCGGGCGGTGATACGGCGACGGGTGCAGAGCACGTTCTCCAGGACGGTCAGTTCGGGGAACGTCTCGGCGTGCTGGAAGGTACGTCCGATGCCGAACCGGCGGCGCGCGGTGGGACGGCTCTTGAGCAGGGGCTTGCCCGCGTAGTGGGCGCTGCCCGCCACCCGTCCGCCTCCGACGAGTCCGGACAGGACGTTCAACAGGGTTGTCTTTCCGGCGCCGTTGGGCCCGATGACGGCGAGGGTCTCGCCGGCCCGCACGGACAGGGAGGCACCTTCGAGTGCCTTGAGCCCGCCGAAGGTGACCGCGATCTCTTCGAGTCGCAGCAGTTCGTCCGCGCTCGCCGCAGGTGCCGGTACGCGCTGCGGGGGCGCCTCGGTCGGCTCCACCGGTGTCGCCGGGCGCGCGGACGGACGTCGCAGCAGTCGCCGCGCGGTCCGTCCGAGGAAGGGCACCACTCCGCCCGGCAGGAACAGCAACACGGCGATGAGGACGACACCCTGAAGGATCGGCTGTGCCACTCCCGCGCTCTCGGCCACCGTGGGGGCCCAGGTCAGGTACGCGCCGCCGACGACCGCGCCCAGCAGCGTGCCCGCGCCGCCGAGCACGCACGCGGAGATCAACGCGATGGCCAGGGTCAGGGAGAAGGGGTCGGGGCTGACGAACCCGACGACCAGGGCGAGCAGCACCCCCGCCAGTGCGGCGAACACGGCACTGACCGCGAAGGCCAGCGCCGACTGGGCCTCGGGTGCGATCCCGATCGAACGGGCGGCCATGGGATGGGACTTGGCGGCCACCAGCCGCATCCGCAGGGCGCTGGGCCGGGCCACCGCGGCCAAGGCGAGCGCGATCCCGGCCGCGCCCACCGCGAGGTACTGCGCCTGGGTGCCGGCGCTGGCCAGCGTGCCGAGACCCAGGGCGCTGTGCAGTTTCTCCATCGGAATGCCCTGGTCGCCGCCGGTCACGCCGGTCCACTGGCCCATGACCTCAAGGGACACCATGGTGAACGCGAGCGTGAGCAGCGCGACGTACAGCATGGAGAAGCGGGCTCCCGCCGCCCCCAGGAAGGCACCTAGGGCCGCGGCGCTCGCGGTCGCGCCGAGCAGCACGAGCTCCAGTGACCAGCCGTGGGTGCTGCCGTATGCCGCGAAGTAGGCGCCCAGGGCGAAGAACGCGGGGTGGGCGATGGACCAGATACCGGCCCAGCCGGCGAGCAGGTTCACGGAGAGGACGAGGATCGTATAGACGGCCGCGAGGCCCACGGAATACGCCTGGTAGGGCGGGATGGCCCCAGTGTTCAGCACGATGAGGAGCACGGCCGCGGCGAGCGGACCGAGCGCCGCTCTGGCAGCGGTGGAACGACTGACGAGCGAGAGGGTGGAACGGTTGAGGAGGGAGTTGCCGGAACGACTGACGAAGGACATGTACCGCTCCCTCAGACCCGCTGGAAGGTGCGTACGCCGAACAGCCCCTGCGGGCGGATCAGCAGCACGAGGATGGTGAACGAGAAGACGAACGTGTCGCGGTAGCCGGCCGAGACGTAACCTGCGGCCACGTTGTCCAGGACGCCGACGGTCAGTCCGCCGATGACGGCCCCGTACATGCTGGTCAGACCGCCGAGGAAGATCCCGGCGAAGGCGCGGAACAGCGGGGCGCTGAGTACGGTCGGCACCAGTCCGGCCCGGGGCGCGTACAGGAAGGCGGCGAGCGCCGCGAGGCCGAGTCCGAGCGCCCAGGCGATCCGGGCGATGCGCTGGGAACCGAGGCCGAGGATGCGGGCCGTGTCGGCGGACTCGGCGACGGCGCGCATCGCGGTGCCGATGCTGGTGCGGCCGAAGAGATACGCCACCAGAGCCATCGCGACGGCGGCCACCGCGATGGTCAGCAGGCTCTGTGCCGGTACGGCGGCGCTCCCGAGGGATACGGAGCCCTCCACCAGGCTCGGGAAAAGCCGCGGCTGGTCGTCCCAGATCGTGCTGATGGCGCTCTCCGCGATGAGCGAGACGCCCATGGTCATGACGAGCGCGGAGAGGAGTTCACCCTGGGCGAGCGGCCTGATGACCGCTTCCCTGGCCACCAGGCCGACCGCGGCGGTCGTGACGATCGCGGCCACGGCTGCCAGCAGCAGGGGCAGACCGTGCTCGTTCACCGCCAATGCCGCGTACAAGCCGACGGTCGCCAGGCTGGCGAGGGCGAAGTTGACCACGTCCGTCGCCCGGTAAATGATCACCAGCCCGAGGCCCATCAGGCCGTACACCGCACCACTGGCGAGACCGCTCACCAGGATGAGCAGGAACTGATCCACGTCGACCGTCTCCTCGCACCCAGACCCGCGCGCCCGGCACACTCGGTGGCACCCGCGCGCATTACAAACTGAACTCAATTCATGAACCGTAAGCAACGGGCCGGGGAGGGGCAATACCCGTGCACGAGTTGATTCGACCGCTGACGACCATGAAGAGCCGCGGCCGACGCGACCCCGACGGAACGGATTCCTGCGAGGCGCGTCGGCCCACCGGTTGCCCGGTCATGCCGTGAAGCGGCCCCCGTTGGCCAGCAGCACCGCGCCGACCAGGTTCACCGAGGCCTCGCTCGCGAGGAACAGGGCGATGTCGGCGATCTCCTCGGGCGTCGCGTAAGGGCGCACCCGGGGGTCGGCGAAACCGCTGCGCAGGACCTCGGGCGTGCGCGCCGCCATCCCCGTCTCCGTCGGACCGGGCGCCACCACGTTCACCCGGATCCCGGACGCGATGACCTCCTTGGCCACCGCCTGACTCAATGCGTGCACGCCCGCCTTGGAGGCCGCGTAATGGGGATAGCCGACCGGGGTGTCGAAGGCCGAGGAGGAGCCGATGACGACGATCGCACCCGCCCCCACCGGCCGCATCGCCCGCACCGCGGCCCGCAGCACATGGAAGGTGCCGTCCAGGTTGACGCGCATGACGCGCCGCCACGCCGGGTCGTCGAGCCGGTCGGTCACCTCGATGGGCCGCCCCTCGACCAGGGCGTCCGCGATGAGCTGCTTGGCCTGCGGGTCGTCGACGCCCGCAGCGTGCACGACGACGTCCAGACGCCCGTGTTCGCGCAGTACGTCCTCGACGGCCGTGTCGACCGCGGCGGCGTCGGCCACGTCCAGCCGCACCGCACGGCCGGTCGTGAGCTCCTTGGCCACGGCCTCGGCCGCCACACCGTTCACGTCCGCGACGACCACGGCCCGCGCCCCTTCCGCGGCCACCTGCCTGGCGACCGCCGCTCCCATTCCGGAGGCGGCACCCGTCACCAGTACGACGCTGTCCTCGAACCGGGCTCCTCGCTCGTTCTCACCCATCCCGCGCACTCCCTCTCGGCCGCACTGCGGCGCCGACCCAATCGTTACTGAACTGACTTCACCTCTGTTACCGTCACCGTCGGCCAACTGACAAGACCCGGGACGGTGTGCATGCAAGCGGTGCGGCTTACTGAATGGGGACGGGAACCGGCGCTCGCCGAGGTGGAGCGCCCCGTACCGCGCGGGACCGAGGTGCTGGTGCGGGTCGAAGCCGCGGGGCTGTGCCAGTCCGACGTCCATGTCGTCGACGCGGCCGAGGGGGCACTCCCCTACCGGCCGCCGTTCACCCTCGGCCACGAGGTCGCCGGCCGTGTGGCGGCCCTCGGCCCCGACGCCGATACCGACACGGACACCGGCACCGGCACCGGCACCGGCACCGGACGAACGGCGCCGGGTGAACGCGCGGTCGTCTACGGCCCGTGGGGCTGCGGCAACTGCACCCGCTGCGCGGCCGGCCGGGACAACTACTGCGACCACCGCGGCGATCTCGGCTGGCACGGGGCCGGGCTCGGCCGGGACGGCGGGATGGCCGAGTACCTCCTCGTCCCCTCCGCCCGCCATCTGGTGCCGATCGGCGACCTGCCCGCCACGCAGGCGGCACCGCTCTCCGACGCGGGCCTCACGTCGTATCACGCCCTCGCCGGAGTACGGCACGCACTCGGCGAGCGCAGCACCGCCCTGGTCATCGGCGTCGGCGGGCTCGGGCACCTGGCCGTCCAGATGGTGCGTGCGACCACCCCGAGCCGGGTGCTGGCGGTCGACATCCGCGAGGAGGCGGTGGACCTCGCCCTGCGGTCCGGCGCGCATCTCGGCGTCCCGATGGGGGCCGACACGGCCAGGGTGCTCAGGGCGGAGACCGGCGGCGTGGGAGTCGACGCCGTACTCGACTTCGTCGGCAACGAGGCGACGTTCGCCCTCGCGGTCCAACTGCTGCGCCCCGGCGGGGAACTCGCGGTGGTCGGCAGCGGCGGCGGCCGGCTGACGGTCCGCAAGCCGGGTTTCCTTCCCGCGGGCTTCCGGCTCTCCCTGCCGTTCTGGGGCACCCGCCCCGAACTCGCCGAGGTCATCGCCCTGGCCCGGGCGGGCTCACTCCACGTCGAGACGGAGCAGTTCCCCCTGTCCGCGGCGCCCGAGGCGTTCGGCCGGCTGCGCCGGGGGCGGGTGCGAGGCCGGGCGGTTCTGCTGCCCGACTGACACGTGCCTCCTGCCGCCCCTCCGATCGACTCCGGTTGAAGAGACGCGATCAATCGCGTGCACGACTGTTGCCTGCCAGACCCCGCGCGCTTACATTCACCTGAACTGAACTCAGGTTGCACGACATGGAGGCACGGCGTCAGCCGTAGCCCGGTCGACAGGAGAAGTGCCATGAGTCGTCGCAGAACCAGCTCCAAGGGCCGCACCCGCGCCACAACGGCCCTGTTCACCACCGCCGCGCTCCTCGCCCTGGCGGCGTGCGGCGGCAACGCCGACGCCGGCACCTCGGCCAAGGCGGCCGGCGGCAACCCCGCCGGCGTCAAGGCGGCAGGGCAAGTCCTCGCCCAGTACTCGAAGCGCCCCACGAGCATCGGCATCACGCAGCCGGTGGGCAAGCCGGTCCCGGCCGGCAAGAAGATCGACTTCATCCTCTGCGGCGTGCAGTCCTGCCAGGACCTGGCGAACTACTTCACCGAGGCCGCCAAGGTGCTCGGCTGGAGCGTCAACAAGATCCCCACCCAGGGCACCCCGCAGTCGGTCCAGGCCGCCTGGACGCAGGCTGTGCGCGACAAGCCCGACGCCGTCATCGCCTCCGGCTTCCCGCGCAGCGTGTTCACCAAGCAGTTGAAGCAGCTCAAGGACATGAACGTCCCCGTCGTCGAGTCCTCCACCGACGACACCGCGGGTGACGGCATCAGCATGCTCATCGACGGCCCCGACGTCGTGGACATCGAGGGCAAGATCATGGCCTCCTGGGTGACCTCCGACAGCCAGGGCGACGCCGACACCGTCTACTTCGACCTGCCGACCTACGGCATCCTCAAGCCGGTCGCCGACACCTTCCGCAGCGACTACGAGAAGTGGTGCGCCGGCTGCGGCTACGACAAGGTCGACGTGCCGATCACCGCCATCGGCAAGGACATGCCGGACCGCGTGGTCTCCTACGTCCGCGCCCACCCCAAGGTCACCCACATCGTCTTCTCGCTCGCCCTGCTCAACGTGGGCGTGCCGGCCGCGCTGCGGGCCGCCGGACTGCAGAACAAGGTCCACACGATCGTCAACGTCGGCGAGTCCACGAACTACCAGTACATCGAATCGGGTCAGACACAGGCCGCCGTCGCGTTCAACAACATCGAGAACGCGTGGGCGCAGGCCGACGGGCTGGCACGGCACTTCACCGGCCAGTCGATGCAGGTGACACAGGACGCCCAGCTGCCGTTCATGCTCATCGACAAGGACAACCTGATCTCGACGAAGACGCAGTTCCCGCTCGTCGAGGACTACCAGGCCCAGTTCAAGAAGCTGTGGGGCAAGAGCTGACGTCCACGTCCGTTCCCGGCGTCCCCGCCACGGCCCGCCACCGCACCACTGACGCTTCGCATTACTGAAGCTACTTCAGCTTGGTTCACGACCCGATCGCGCGACGAGGCGCATATGGGAGTCACCGCATGTCCGCACAGCTACTCGATCTCACCCGTTTCCGTTCCCTTCATCCCGTGACCGTCCCCCAGAGCCCGCGAACGGAGGTGGGCGCGTGATGGGCAACGTGCTCGAGGCCGACTGGGTGGTCGTCGGCGGTGGCAGCGCGGGATGCGTGCTGGCCGCCCGGCTGAGCGAGGACCCCGCCCAGCAGGTCGTACTCCTGGAGGCCGGACCGGACTGGCGGTCCGCCGATGCCCCGCCCCAGATGCGCAGCATGAACGGCTGGCGGGCGCTGGACGAGACGGCGTGCGCACCGTTTCAGTGGCCCGGTCTTCAGTCGCGGCGCAGCAGCGCGCAAGAGCGCCGTCCGCATGTGCGCGGCCGGGGGCTCGGCGGCTCGTCGTCGGTGAACGGGATGATCGCCATCCGTGCGCTGCCCGACGACTACGACCGCTGGGCGTCCTACGGCTGTCCCGGCTGGTCGTACGAGGAGATGCTGCCCTACCTGCGGCGCATGGAGAGCGACGCGGACTTCGGCGACCGCCCCCACCACGGCGCCGACGGGCCGATCCCGGTGCAGCGGCTCGGGCGCGAGGCCTGGGGCCCCGCCGACCACGCGCTCGCCGAAGCCGCCCTGGGCATCGGCCACCCGTGGTGCGACGACCACAACGGGCCCACGGGCACCGGCGTTTCGCCCTACGGCATCAACTCCCGCGACGGTGCTCGGGTCACCGCCAACGACGGCTACCTGGAGCCCGCCCGGCAGCGGCCGAACCTGCGGATCGTGGGTGACGCGACGGTCGATCAGGTGATCGTCGAGGGCGGTCGCGCGGTGGGTGTGCGGGTGCGCGTGGACGGCACCTGGACGCAGGTCCGCGCCGCGCGGGTCGTGCTCTGCGCCGGGGCCGTGCACTCCCCCTCGATCCTCCTGCGTTCCGGCATCGGGCCGGGCGGGCCGGTGGCGTCGCTGCCGGTCGGTGAGGGCATGCAGGAACACCCGCTGGCGTTGTTCTGGCTCCACCAGCGCCCCGAGGCACGGCCCGGCCTGGACGAACGGCAGACCAACTGCTGTCTGCGCTACTCGTCCGATCTCGCGGGCGCGGGTGAGAACGACATGATGATCGTGTCGATCAACCAGACCCTCGCCATGCCCGACATGAACGACTCACACCTGGTGGCCGACGGGGCCCGCGGCACCTGGGGCGGTGCGGGCGGCGGCCACGCCTCGGGCGGTCCGGGACTGCTGTGCCTGTGGGCCAACCAGGAGTTCTCCCGCGGCACCCTGCGCCTGGCCTCACCCGACCCCGACGTCCACCCCGTCATCGAACAGAACCTGCTCAACGACCCAGGAGACCTGACACGGATGCGGGACGGCGTCCACCGCTGCCTGGAGCTGATCCGGTCCGGTTCGTTCGACGCCGCCTTCGAGCACATCGCCGTCGACCTCGCCGGCACGGGCACCGACGCGCTCGCGGACGACAGCGCCATCGACCGGTGGCTGCTGGAGACGATCGGCGACACCGGCCACATCTGCGGCACCTGCCGCATGGGCGCGCCCGACGACCCGCGCGCGGTGGTCGACCCGACCGGCCGCGTGCTCGGCGTCGACGGGCTGTGGGTCGCCGACGCCTCGGTCTTCCCCGAGGTGCCGCGGGCCAACACCAACCTGCCGACCATCGCCGCCGCGGAACGGCTCGCCGCCCTCATGACAGGTCGCACGAACCCGACGACCGGCGTCGAGAGCCTGGCCGTCCAGGGCGGGTCGTGATCGGGATGACGGACACGGTGACACCGGTTACGACGGCCGGCCCGGTGCTGAGCATCACCGGACTGTCCAAACGTTTCGGCGGGACCCAGGCGCTGCGGGACGTCGATCTGGACATTGCGCACGGCGAGATCCACGCCCTGGTCGGCCCCAACGGCTCCGGCAAGTCCACCCTCATCAAGATCCTCGCCGGCTATCACCAGGCCGACGCGGGAGCCGACGCCCGCCTGGACGGCGAGCCCTTCGACCTCGGCTCGGACCACGACCGGCTGCGCTTCGTCCATCAGGAACTGGGCCTGGTGGGCGAGTTGAGCGCGATGGACAACCTGGCGCTCAGCCGGGGCTTCGCCCGCAGCCGCCTCGGCAACATCCGCTGGCGCGAGCAGGAGCGCCGCACCGTGGAACTCGTCCACCGGTTCGGCCTGGACATCGACGTGCACCGCCCTCTGGTGGACGCCACGCCCGTGCAACGCACGGTCGTGGCCATCGCCGCCGCGCTCCAGGGCTGGGAGGCCGACCAGGGCCTGCTGGTCCTGGACGAACCGACCGCCGTGCTCCCGCCGGGTGAGGTCGGCAAGCTCCTGGACATCGTGCGGGAGGTACGCCGGGGCGGCGCGAGCGTGCTGTACGTGTCGCACCGCCTCGACGAGATCTTCCAGGTGGCGGACCGGGTGACTGTCATCCGGGGCGGCCGGCGCATCGCCACCCGCCCTGTGCGGGGGCTGACGCCGCAGAGCCTCGCCTCCCTCATGGCCGGCGAGGCGACGGAGCGTTCCACCGAGCGCCTCAAGGTCCCGGCGGCCGCGCGGTCCGGCGAACATGCCCTGCAGGCCCGCGAGTTGACCGGCGGCCCGCTCCGGGGACTCGGGTTCTCCCTCGCCCGCGGTGAACTCCTCGGCATCACCGGGCTCGCCGGTTCCGGTCACGACGTACTGCCGTACTTCGTGACCGGCGCCTGGCCCGGTGACGTACAAGGGCAGTTGCGCTGTCCCGCCCGGTCACCGGAGTGGTCCGACGCCTCCCGCGCCGCCCGCCTCGGCATCCCCCTGGTGCCCGGCGACCGGGCCGCCCACGGCGTGATCGCCGAGTTCAGCGTCGCCGAGAACCTCACGCTGCCGCTGCTGTCCCGGCTGCGTACTGGCCGGCGCATCCTCGACGGCCGGCAGGAGTCCTCGGTCGTCGACGACTGGGTGGGCCGGGTCGGGATCCGCACCGCCGGCCGCGACGCCCCCATCACCACACTCAGCGGCGGCAACCAGCAGAAGGTCGTCATGGCCCGCTGCCTGGCTCTCGAACCCGAGGTGCTGGTGCTGTGCGAACCGACGGCCGGTGTCGACATCGCCACCCGGCTCCAGCTCTACGACCTGATCAAGCAGCAGGCGGCCCAAGGGCTCGGCGTCATCGTCTCCTCGTCCGACGTGGGCGACCTGCTCGCCCTGTGCACCCGGGTCCTTGTCCTGCGCGACGGCCGGGTCGTACGGGAGATCGCCGGCGATGCCATCACCGAGCCGACGCTCGTCCATGCCATGGAAGGAACCGAAGAATGAGCACCACCGCCGCCGACTCCACCGGCACCGGCCCGTCCGTCGGTGAGCCGACCGAGGCGCCACCCTCCGCGCCCCTGACACGGCCCCCACTGGGACGCCGTGCGCTCACGGGTCTGTCCTTCACGAACATCGGCGCGGTCTACGTGTGGATCGTGATCATCGTGGTGTTCTCGTTCTGGGCACCGGACACGTTCCCCACCTGGCAGACGTTCCAACAGGTACTGAACAGCAACGCGGTGACCGGCCTGGTCGCGTTGAGCGTGGTGCCGCCGCTGGCCGCGCGCGTCTTCGACCTGTCGATCGCCTACACGATGTCGCTGACCGGAGTCATCACCGCCAAGGTGATCGTGTCGACGGACATCGGCGCCGGGGGCGCGATCGCCCTCGCCCTGGGCACCGCCCTGGTGATCGGCGTGATCAACGGAATCGTCGTGGTGACGCTGCGGGTCGACTCGTTCATCGCGACACTGGCGACCGGTTCGCTCATCCAGGCATTCATCACGATGTTCACCGACGGCACGTCGATCACCGGCGTCAAACTCCTGCGCGAACCCTTCGCGAGCATCGGGCAGAAGAGCGCGGGCGGCTTCACGATCCCGGTGCTTTACCTGCTGATAGTGGCTATCGCACTGTGGTTCGTCCTGGAGCACACGGCCACCGGGCGCCGCCTGTATGCGACGGGCTTCAACTCGGACGCCGCACGCCTGCAGGGCGTACCCACCGACCGCCTCCGCTTCCTCACCCTCGTCGCGTCCTCGGCGATCGCCGGATGCGCGGGCGTCGTCTTCGCCTCGCAGATCGGCTCGGGCTCTCCCGAGGCCGGTACGCCCTATCTGCTGTCGTCGTACGCCGCCGCGTTCGTCGGCGCCACCCAGCTGCGCGCGGGCCGCTTCAACTCCTGGGGCACGGTCATCGCCGTCCTCCTGCTGGGCACCGGCACGGTGGGCCTCGGCCTCGCGACCTCCGCCCAGTGGGCCCCCAGCCTGTTCACCGGTCTCGTCCTGATCGTCGCCCTGGTCGTCACCGGCGGACGACTCGGCCTCCGCACCCGCCTGACCCGCCGCCGCGCACCGCGTAAGGAGGCGGCCGTCTGAGTCATCGCCGCGATGAGGCTGGGCGGCGGGTGTCGCGGGGTGGCCTTCGGTAGCGGGGGCGGAGCGAGCGCACTTGTCCCGCGGCTGTCGTATTCCTGAGCAGGGAGGTCTGTCAGCCCCTCGCACGTGGGGCTGGGCCGTGCGAATTCACTGGTCGGCAGAGGGTCCGGTACGGAATGCTGCTCGCGTGATCGAGCGAGAAGCCGCCGTTCGGGCTGTCGAAGAACAGCTGGAGCGTGACTATCAGCAGTGGCGGGCTGTGAGTGTGCACGCGGTGCGGATGGCTGTGGTCGACGTCGAGGAGCATGAGCTGGTGTGGATCGTCTCCTGGCAGTCCGAGGAGTTCGTACGCACTCGGAACCCTGGGCACATGCTGGTCGGCAACGGGCCGTACCTGGTCGACCGCGTCGACGGGGGACTGCACGAGATCGGCGTCGTCTCTGCGGTAACCGGAGAGTGGGAGACCGACTACCGGGCCCGGATGCGTGGGCTGCCGGTGCGCACCGCGGTAGACGACCTGCACGATGCGCTGCGTGGAGTCGCCGCTGCGCGCGGACGCATGCACGCCGTGCGGACACTGCGCCAGAGGCTGCCGATGTTCTCGCCCTCGGAGGCCATCGAATACGTGACCGCGTTGCTGGACGGCAATGCGCCCGCGCGCCTGGTGGCCGTTGCCGCCAAGGAACTCGTCGAGCCCCTCAACCCGGTACTTGGGGTGAAGACTGTTCGGAACGGGGCGGTGATCCGAGCGGGTCAGAGACCCGAGGGGTGACGGGAAAGCCAGTCGGCATGCCGATCGCGCATCCGGTCCCGTTCCTCGGACGTGGTGAGGAAGACGTCGGCGCCACCGTCGTAGGGGTAGTGGATGCGCTGCATGCGGGTGTCGGTGATAAGGGCTCCTGCCACCTTTTCGTCGGCGATGTCTCGGAGCAGCTCGTCGATGCAGCCACGCCACCAGGGCCGGCGGGTGGCGAAGAGGTGGCAGTACGTGCGGAATTCAGGGTCAGGGTCGTCCTCCACCAACAGGCTCTGCCAATACCCGGTGACGGCTTGCGATGACGGGACCTCGGCTTCGGTCGTCCAGAGCGGTGTGATCACATACACGTCCGCACCAGCGAACAACTCGTCGAGGACGGTGTTGTAACGCTCCAGGACGACGGTGTACTCGCTCTCGTCCTCCGCGTACCGCTTCGACTCCGGCAGGCTGTGAAAACGTACCCAGACATCCCGACACGGGTCACGGAGCTTGTACCCAACCGGAGGGCAACTGGGCCAACGCTGCTGCCACAGCTCGGTCAAAGCCGCCCGTTCGTCTTCAGACACCCGCCGCACTCGTCCTCTCGCTAGTGAACCCACCGACGACCATGATGCGGGGGTTCACGAACGAGAGACACCGACTTCTGCCGATGTAGCCGGTCCTTCGCGTGATCTGCAATCCCATGAGAAGGACGAGACGAGACCTCGTTGCTGGGTCCAGAGGACCAAGGCCCTGACGTCCTTCCCGTTCGGCAGCCCGCCGTCCAGCCAACGCTCGCGGTGCCCCCGCCCAAGGTCCGGCAACTGACCTGCAACCAACCCCGGCCGAGAGCCAGTTCCACCTACGTCGATGCCGCCGCCCGGACTCCGATCGAGTCCAGGGCGGCGGACACCGTCTTGCGCAGTGTCACGGCGTCAGCGCCGGCGCGTGAGCGCAGGTTGACGCCGTAGGCAAGCAGTGCCAGCAGGTCCGCGGAGGCGCCGGGATCCGCGCCGGAGGACAGCTGCGCCTGGCGCCCGGCGGTGACGAGCGCCGCGTACATCGCATCACGCAGTTCCTGGTGGTGCTGGTCCAGGACGGCGCGCACCTCCGGGTCGCTGTTCTCGGCTCCGGCGTGCGCGTTGGAGACCATGCAGCCCCAGCGGGCGTACTCGCCCGAGCAGCGTGCCTCGATGAGGCCGGCGAAGAACTCGGAGACGGCGGGCAGTCCCCGCTCGTCCTCAGCCAGGCGCTGAAACGTCGGCTGGGACCGCTGCTCCAGGTAGCGGCGCAGCGCGGCGAGGTAGAGCTCCTGCTTGCCGCCGAACGTGGCGTACAGGCTGGAACGGTTGAGCCCGGTCGCGGTCACCACGTCCTGGATCCCGGTCGAGGCCACTCCACGCTGCCAGAACAGCCGCACCACGGTCTCCAACGTGGTGTCGGGATCGAAGTGCTTGATGTCCGGCATGTGTCACCCCACCATCCTGAAATGAGGATTCCAAGATACTCCCCGTTCAGCACCCCGCCACAGTGCCGACAGGCGCAGAGCGGGGCAGGCCGCGTCCACGAAGCCTCCCGCCCTGACGGACCATCACCCATCGACCAGCCTCTGGCACATCAACATATGACTGGTGCTGGACCACACATACCCGTATCTTGGAACGACCATTTCAAGATTGACACCGCCCCAATCGCCCACGCGGCCCCGCCGCGGCTGCCAACAGGAGGAACCAGCACCATGACCACCCTCAACGCCGAACTGCGCACCTTCTACGAAGCCCGCCAACAGCAGATCCCCGCCGAAGTCCGGGAGATCATGCAACGGGCCGGCCACGAACTCGCCGGCTCCGGCCAGGCCCACCGCGCCCTGACCGTCGGCGCGCAGGCCCCACGCTTCACCCTCCCCTCCGCGACCGGGCTGACCCTGGCCCTGGACGACCTGCTCACCGACGGCCCTGTCGTCCTGAGCTTCTACCGCGGCGCCTGGTGCCCGTACTGCAACCTCGCCCTGCGCTCCCTCCAACAGCACCACGACGCCATCACCGCTCGCGGCGCCCGCCTGGTGGCCGTCTCCCCGCAGATCCCCGACGAGTCCCTCACTCTCACGGAGAAGCACGACCTCGCCTTCGACGTCCTCAGCGACATCGGCTCCGACACCGCCAAGCAGTACGGCCTCGCCTTCGACCTCCCCGACGACCTCGCCGCCGTCTACGACAAGCTCGGCTTCGACCTCCAGCGCGTCAACGGCGGCCACCCGCGCACCCTCCCGCTGCCCGCGACCTACGTCATCGACCGCACCGGCGCGATCCGCTGGGCCTTCGTCAACGCCGACTACACCACCCGCGCCGAACCGGCCGACATCCTGGACGCCCTCGCCGCACTGAACTGAGCCCACCCGCGCGATCAACCCAAGGCGGGAGCACCGACTTCCGCCTGTCCCGGCGCCGGGCCGCGACCTGGTCAGCCCGCCGGCTCATGACGCCAATGACATCGCCGCTCAGTCGCCGTCGAAGCCGCCCCAGTCCACGTCGGCGCTGTCCCCGCCGTCTTCCCAGTCGGACGCGCCCGGCGGTCGGGCCGCTTCGCGGCGCTGTGTCCACACCCTGCCGGAGACGGCCGTCGCGGTGATCAGGCTCGCTATACAGGCCATCATGAGAGCTGTCCCCGCGAAGAGCTCAGCAGCCCACGGCGGGCTGTTCACGTCCACGTCGAAGACGATGAGCAGTCCCGCGCCCGGAAACACACCGAAGATCCACGAACCGCAGACGGTAGCCACCGTCAGGCCCTGGTGGAGATCGGAGAAACCGGTGACGTCCCGCGGCGTCGCCGCCCGTCCCGGCCACGCGACCGGGATCATGGCGACCGCCTGGCAGGCCAGGCAGGCGAGTTGGATGACGGCACAGCCTGCGAACGAGAGCGGGCGCGACCAGTAGTACACCAACCCGGCGAGGACGCTGAGGAATGTGCCCGCGTTGCCCACTACCACCCACACCGAGCGGGATCGTACGAAATCGGACACCGCGTCGAACATGTCCTCCCAGAACCATGCCTGGGTGGTCCGCCTCAGTCTCTGGTTGCTTCTGACGCTGTCGAGCATGTGCCGCCCCCGTGTGCCGGTACCAGCCCTGGCTGATTCATGCCCACACCGGCGAAGCCGTATGTGGAACTCCGGGTTCGCGAGTGCACTGGCCCGGCGGAAGAAGCCCCGCGCAGGCGGTCTGCTCCAGAGTGATCTGTGACACCGCTGTGACCGGAGGTGTGGCCTCCGCCACAGCCACGACGGTGTCCCCCTGGTGTGGTGGGCGGATGTCCACCGTCTCCCGCACAGCCCCCGCCGTCCTCGCCGCTGCTCTGCTGCTCGCCGCCTGCGGTTCCCAGAGCGCCTCGCCGGGTGGGGGTACCGGCGGCGGCCCGGTCCGGGCCGAGGCACTGTGTCCGTCGGACGTCTCCCGGTACGGCAGCCCGCCGTCTTCAGAACCGTCCGTTCGTCCCTCCGGCACACCGACCGCGCTGCCCCTGCCCTCCGCCGGAGGTACGGCCGAGGACGGCGTCAAGATCACCGCGCTGTACGCCTGGGGCCCGGGCAGCGGCTGCGCGGGAGTCGCCTACAGCGCGGACTTCGAGCTGACCAACCACCAGGCGGAGACCGCCACATACACGCTGACCTTCGGATTCCTCTCAGCCTCCGGAGGGCCGGTCGACAACGCGGAACAGAGCGTCGAGGCGGTCGCGCCCGGGCGGACCGTCAAGGGCACCGTCGCCGTGGGGGAGCCGGTCGGGAACGCATCCGAGGTGACGGGCGTAGAGGTGAGGAAGGTACGTAGCGTTCCACAATCCGAGGCATCGTCCGCCTCGGGAACGTGCCCGAAGTCGGGCATGCGCCTCTACGCCGACCAGGGCGACGCGGCCATGGGGCTGCGCGCCGTCGGCCTGCACCTGGTCAACTGCGGCACCGGGCCCCTTCGGCTCAACGGATACCCGAAGCTCACGCTCGAGGACGAGGACCACGACACCGTGGACGGTGTACGGATCCTCCAGGGGACCGATCAGATCAGTACCGGTCTCGGTGGGGACGGCAGCCCGCAACCGGTCGTCCTGCGTCCGGGCGAGGCTGCGCTGGCCGAACTGGCCTGGCGGAACACCGCCCAGGCCGGTGCAGCGGTGAACGCGCCGTACGTCCGTGTATGGGCCACGCCCACCGCCGATCCCGTGATGGTGATGCCGGAACTCGACCTCGGGACAACCGGAAAGCTCGGCGTCGGTCCGTGGCGGAAGGACGAGACACACCGGGAACCCGGCCCCGCCACCAGCACCGCCGCCGCGCGTCCGTGATCGCGCTCCTCACCCTGATCGGGTGCGCACTTGCCGTGTACCTGTTCGCGCGCCCACGTACGGCATCCGGGGTCAAAGTCGTCCTGCTCACCGCGCCACCGGTGGCCGGAGTCGTGTGGCTTCTGGAGGAAGTGTTCGAGAGGTGGTTCACCGCCGTCGCCGTCGCAGCGGGGTACTTGGTCGTATTGATCGCGCTGATCGGCCTGCTTGGCCACCCTCGCCTGCCGACCTGGTCGAAGGTGACCGTGTTCGTCACGGTTCCGGTGACGGCGCTGGCCTGGCTGCTGGTCGTCACGGCGGACGACACGATCAAGGACCCCGGCGAGGACCCGTGCTCCATGTACTACGGGGGCGTCGGCGTCTCGAGGGCCTTTCCTCCACAGGCGTACTGCCGCTACGAGGACGGCAGCACCCACGACCTCGCGACCGGCGCCCAGTTCGTGTTCTGGGTCTGCTTCGCGATCAGCCTGGCGCTGCTGTCGATGGGCCTTTGGCAGGCCGTACGGGACCCGAGAACGGTCGTGCGGCAGTTCCGCTCCGGTCTGACTCAGTCCACTCGAGGAACCCCATGAGCTGCGTCACGGCCGACGATTGACGTGGCTGTCGTATCCCCGGCACGGCGAGCACCCGACACCGAACACCGACGGCCTGTGCCGGCCGCCCACGACTTCGCGGCGCCCCGGTGCTGAGACGCCAAGGCATGGACCGTTGTAGTCATGGTTCCCAACGCCGGGCTGCGTGACGAGGGCCGCGAACTGCTGGGCGTGCCGCAGCTCACAGCGGCTGCGGGACGGGGGTGGGGAACAACCGGCGCTGGTTGGCCGTTCATTCATATGTGGCTGGTGGAGGGGACAGTGTCCCCGGGCCCTACCTATAGCCCATGGGGACGATCGTTCGGCTGAAGCCCCATGGAGCCTTTCGCCGAGAGGCGACCGCCCTCCGCCCGTCACCGCACACGGCCCCGGCTGGTCTCCCCCGTCCAGCCGGGGCTTTCGTGCGCCCACTGTCCGCGCGGCCCCGAATCCAAAGTCCCAGTCGCTTTCAGGCGATGCGCAGCGTGCTCAGGGCCGTGGTCCAGTCGGTGACGATCGCCTGCTGTGCGGCGGCGAGGGTGACGGTGCCCTTGCAGACCGCGGTGTGCAGCTTCGTCTCCACCGGGTCCTTGGCGTTGTTGACGCCGGAGCCCTTCTTGTGGCCGGGGTCGGCCGGCTCCACCCACAGGTTGCGGTAGTCGTTGGGGTCTCCGCCCAACTGCAGGCTGATCAGGTGGTCGTACTCGGCATCTCCCATGCGTCCGGTGAAGCCGTAGGAGGCGGCGTTGAGCTTCTTCTCTTTGCCCGTCACGTACGTGGAGGGGCGTATCCCGGAGGTGTAGCCGCCCTTGCGGCAGATCGTCGAGGCCAGGTTCGTCTGCGTGACCGCCGGGGATATCGCGCCCGGCGTGCACGTCGGATCCTCCAGCGGTTCTCCCTTGAGGTACCGGTAATGGCAGGAGCCCGCGGTCGGCTGCTTCTGCACGGTGTAGTGCTTCTGCGGGCCCGCCCCCACCGCTATCGCCCGCCCAGAGCCGGCGGATGCTCCCGTCACCGGGCTCTGCGTCCCGGACGACGTCGACGTGCCGAGCGAGACGGGTGAACAGCCTGCCAGCAGCAGGCTGATGAGCAGGATGGGCGGCGCGGTATGGCGGGCAGAACGCATGACGGTTCCTCACAGGCAGACGGTGGCACGGTGGCTGAGCAGATGCTCCTCCATGCCGATGTCCTGCCGCCGCGCGGGGTCCGGCTTCGTCGTCCGGCACGTAGCTGTGTCCTGGGATGGGGTCGACGGCGGCTCTTGGAGGAGCCACCTGCCGGAGCGCCCTTGATGGCGCCCTGTCCCCCGCTGTGGCTGCGTCACCGTTGCCGGTTCCGCGCGGGCGCCTATCCCCCCGTTGACAGGGCTCGTACCGACCGGGCGACCTCGTCGCGGAGGTCGTCGAGGCTGTGGTCGGGGCCGAGGACCATGCGCCGCAGCTGGGGCATGCCGATGCTCCATCCGGCCAGGGCGAGGGTGAAGAACACGCGGGCCCGCGCGTCGCCGCCCGGGCCGCCGGATTCGGCGGCGTCGATCTTGTCCTGGTAGTGGCGGGTGCGGGCCTCTTCGGCCGGGACGGGCTGGTCGCCGATCTCCAAGGCCTCCCACATCACCAGGCGCAGGGCTTCGGGGTGGGCGCGGTGGTAGTCGAAGAGGCGCTCGGCGTAGCCGGGCAGGTCGTCGCTGGGCGGGACGGCTTCGGCGAGGTCGGCCAGGGTGCGTTCGACGACGACGGCGAAGAGCTTGCTCTTGTCGCCGAAGTAGTCATAGATCGCACGCTTGTTGGCCTTGGCCGCGGTGGCGATACGGTCCACCCGGGCGCCGGCGACTCCGTGCGCGGCGAACTCCGTGGTGGCCGCCGCGAGGATGCGTTCTTTGGTCGCCGTGGAGTCGTATGCCATGCATCCGATGGTAACGAACTGGTTCGTTTGACGAATTCAAGGCACGCGTGCCACGCTCGATAACCGAACCATCCAGTTCGTTCGGTTGGAGATGAGTGATGTCCCGCAAGCTGCCTCTTCTGATGGCGCTGGCCTGCGGCGTCGGTGTGGCGAACGTCTACTTCCCGCAGGCCCTGACCCCCCTCATCGCCGACGGTCTCGGCGTCACCCCGGCCACGGCGGCGATCGTGGCGACAGTGACCCAGCTCGGATACGCGGTCGGGATCTTTCTGCTGGTGCCCCTCGGCGACCGCCTCCCCCGTCGCCCGCTGATCACCGGCCTGCTCGCGACGACCGGTGTCGCTCTCCTCGTCGCCGGTCTCGCCCCGGCCACCGGCCTCCTCCTGACGGCGGGTGCCGTGGTGGGGGTGGCCACCGTGGTTCCGCAACTCCTGCTGCCCATGGCCGCGGGTCTGGTCGAGTCCGATCGGCGCGGCAGCGTGATCGGCACCCTTCAGGCGGGCCTGATCGGCGGCATCCTGCTGGCCCGCACCTTCGGCGGCGTGCTGGGAGAGCACCTGGGCTGGCGCGCCCCGTATCTCGTCGCCGCCGTGCTGACCGGGCTGCTGGCCGTGGTCCTCGGCCTCGCCCTGCCGGGCAACGCCCCGGCCGTACACGACCGTTACCCGACCCTGCTCGCAGACACCCTGCGGATGCTGCGCGACGAGCGGGAGCTACGGCGCTCCGTGCTCTTCCAGGTCACCCTGTTCGGCGGGTTCAGCGCGGCCTGGACCGCGCTGGCTCTGCTCATCACCGGATCCCGCTACGGCATGGGTACCCAGGCCGTGGGGCTGCTGGCCCTGATCGGGGCAGGCAGCATGTTCTGCGCCCCCACGGCCGGACGCTGGGTGGACCGGCTCGGTGCCGACCGGGTGAACCTGTGGTGCATCCTGGCCGCCCTCGCCTCAGCGGCGGTGCTCACCGCCGGCTCGCTGGGCGGAGTGGTGGGGCTGGTGGCACTCGCGGTCGGGCTGCTCCTGCTGGACGTGGCGGTGCAGTGCGGTCAGGTCGCCAACCAGGCCCGTATCTTCGCGCTGCGCCCCGAGGCCCGCAGCCGTCTGAACACCGGTTACATGACCTGCGCGTTCCTCGGCGGCAGCGCCGGGTCCTGGCTCGGCACCCGCGCCTACGTCCAGCTGGGCTGGGGTGCCGTCTGCGCCCTCATCGCCCTTGCCGCGGTCCTCGCCCTCACCGCGTACCTGACCGGTCGCCGCGGGCAGCACAGCGACCCGGAGCCCCGGCCTCGGTTGGCCGACCTGCCTCGATGACGAGTCACCATCAGGCGCCGAAGCGATACACCGCCCGCTCGAACGAGGCCGCACCGTGCGGAGAGCGCCGTCTCGGCACGGTGCGGCTGTCGGTGCGGCCGGGTCAGCCGGCGTTGAAGCGGTAGGCCCCCGCCCGGGCCCGGTAGACCTTGTACGGCGCACCGCCCGAGGTGTCGTCACGTACATGGGTGACACCGCGGGGCGCGGTGACGGGCTTGTCCTGGGTGGGGACCCAGATCTCGGCCTCCGTGTTGTACGGGATGGTCACCGCGAGGTCGATCCGGCCGTCCTGGCGGCGCCGCCACTCCGACGACACCGTGCCGCGCACGGTGTCGATCGAGGCGCTTACATGATCGAGGAGCGCGGGCGCCAGGTCGGTGTCCTCGGTGTTCTCCGGGACCCGGCTGTTGACGGCCACCGCGGGGACGTACGGGCGGATGCGCAGCGTCTCGTAGGCGGTCGAGGTCGGCCTGATGCCGGCCAGGCTCTGGTAGAACCAGGTGGCCACGTTGGAGCGGTAGTGGTGGTCGACCGAGAGCCGGTCGGTCCACTGCTCCCACAGCGAGGTCGCGCCCTTGGCGATCTGGTACACGTAGCCGGGCACGCCGGTCTGGGTGACGGCCTTCAGCGCGATGTCCGTGTAGCCGTACTCGCTGAGGATGTTGAACTCGTAGCGCGAGCCGTACATGTCGTTCTGGATGTGCTGTCCGGCGGCCGTGATGCGGTCGGCGAGCAGCTTGGCGAGGGCCTTCTTGTTCTCGGCGAGCGGCTTGGTGGCGGCCAGGTAGCGGGGGTCGCCGGAGTCGAGGTCGGAGCCGGGGACCAGGTCGAAGGCGATGGCCATGGCGTTCTCGCTGGAGATGCTGCCCTGGGCGAAGTACCCCTGTGACGTGTCCCAGTAGTTGCCGATGAACGCCTTGCGCAGGGTGCGCGCCAACTGGGCGTAGTGGACGGCCCGTTCGATACGGCCCAGCCTGCGGCCCACCTCGTCCATGTAGTCGCAGAAGTGGATGTAGAAGGCGAGGCTGATGACGGCGTTGCTGCCGGGGGGCTCCGCGCCGGAGTAGGCGCCGAGCGAGGCCTCGAACTTGTAGTCGTTCTCGGCGGTGAACAGCGTCTCGTAGTACGTCAGGAGTGTGTCCTGGTGGTCATAGAGCTCGGCGAAGAGGCTGCTGTTGCCGTAGTACGTGTAGAGCTCCCTGGGGATGACGAAGTACGCCGAGTCCCAGGCCGGGACCGCCTTCCATGCGGCGTTCCAGCCTGGGGTGCGGTTGTAGCCGTATCCGCCCTTGGCGATCGGGACGAACATGGGCAGCTGGCCGGTGGAGATCTGTGTGTCCGGGAAGTGGCGCAGGTAGTTGGTAAGGACGGCGTTGACGTCCCAGGTGAGGGATTCGGACTCGGAGCTGGCCATGGCGTCGCCGGTCCAGCCGTTCTTCTCGCGGGACGGGGTGTCGGTGGGCTTCTGTACGAGGTTGTTCTGCTCGGCCCACTCCAGGTTGCGCTGGAGGCGGTTGAGCAGGGCGTTGTCGGTGGTGAAGGTGCCGGTGCGGGCGAATCCGGAGCGGGCGACGCCGACGGTCAGGACGTCCGCGTCCCGGGTGAGGTCGGGGGTCCGGCCTAGGACGGTCTCGAGGTTCATGACCTCCAGGTAGCGGAAGCCGAAGTGGCTGAACTGCTGTTCCCAGGTCTGCGTGGGACGGCGGCCCAGCGTGTAGTAGTGCGTCTGGAGATCGGCGTCGTGCTGGAAGTTCTCCTCCTCCACGGAGAACGGGGAGGCGGCCGTGCCGTCGCCGCCGCTGATGCGGTTGCCACCCCGGATACGGAGGGTGAGGCCCTCCTTGTCGGAGCGGACGCCGGTGAGGGACAGCCGGACGAGGCCGGTCATGATCTGGCCGTAGTCCAGGACCCACACGCCCGAGCCGGGTGCCGTCTCGGTGAGCGCTACCGGGCGCAGAATCTGGTTGACCAGCACCGGTTCCGCCTCGTGGGCGCGTACGGCCGCAGCTCGGAAGCCGTCGGGGATCGTCGTGGCCGGGAGCGCGCCGTGGTACGCGGGGGACGGTCCGGAGCAACTGCCCGGCGGGATCAGCACAGTGGCCGGGCGCCACTCGCGGCCGGTACGGTGGCCGACCGCCCGCCACTCCCCCAACGCCTCGGCGCGGCGGGCGTCGTACTTCTCGCCCGAGTAGACCGAGTCGAAGGTCGTGGGCCCGTCCGCGGTGAGCCAGTCCTTGTCGGTGACGAGGGTGGTGGTGGAGCCGTCGGTGTACGTCACGACGAGCTTCGCGCGCAGGCGGGGCGCGCCGCTGTAGGGGGCGAGCTGCCAGTACCACTCCTGAGGGGTCGTCAGCCCGTACCAGCCACGGCCGAGTTCGGCGGCGACGACGTTCTCGCGGCCGTCCTGGAGCAGCGCGGTGACGTCGAAGGTGTCGTAGAGGATTGTGCGGTCGTAGGTGCTCTGGTCGGTCAGGAGGCGGGGCACGTTGGTGTGGTCGCGGGTCGCCCGCTTGCCGTCGACGGTGAGGGGGTCGCCGTTCACGGTGAAGGTGACGTTGCCGGCGGCGCTCAGGTGCAGGCGGGCCGTGGAGACGCGGCGGCCGCGGGGCAGGGTGAAGGCGCGGCGCAGCAGGGGTGCCGGGTTGGCGATGGGGAGAATGGCGTTCTTGGCGGGGATGTAGGGGTTCTTCGGCGGGAAGGTCAGGCCCGAGAGGGTGCCGATGCCGGCCTCGAACGGGTTGGCGCCGGTGGTGAGGTCGACGGCGAAGTCGGGGGCGCCGGTGCCGGTCACCTTGACGTCGCGGATGGTGGCGCTGGTGCCGCCGGCGAAGCCGAAGCTGCCGTGGCGGCGGACCTGGTCGCCGGTGAGGGTGCGGCTGTCGACCTCGATGCCGTTGACCGTGGTGGTGACGGTGAGGCCCACGGCCTTGACCTGGACGGTGTGGTCGCGGGTGGCCCAGGTGTTGTTGCTCAGGCCGGTCGAGGCGGGGAGGGTGACCGTCGCGACGGGGACGGTGCGGGTGCCCGAGGTGGTGGGGTTGGTCTCGCTCTGGGGGTCGTAGCGGTTCACGCCCCAGTCCGGCTCGGAGGTGCCGTCGTCGATCCAGGTGTTGCCGGCGTAATGGCGGGTCGTCATGACGAGCTGCATGTCGTCGCCGCTCTGCCTGATGGTCCAGTTCAGGCCTTCGCCCCACGTCTTGCCGATGGGTTCGGCGCGCAACAGCAGGGACAGGCCGGCGGTGGGGTCCGTGCCGCCGCGGAAGACGACGGTCGCGGTGAGGTCCCGCCAATCGTGGTCCTGGGGCTGACGCCCGCCGATCCACTGCGCACCCGACCAGCCCTTGTCGCCCTTCGCCAGACCCGTCTCCCACCTCGCGGGCTCGCTCCACGGGCCGGGGGCGCCCTTCTCGTCCCAGGTCCGCACCCGCCAGAAGTACGCCCGCTCCACGGTCAGTACCCCGCCGCCGTAGGCGACTGCGGTGCTGTCGGAGCTCGCCACCTTGCCGCTGCGCCAGACGTCCGCGGTGCCGGGCCTCGTGCCGACCCGGATCTCGTACGCGCTCTGCCTGGCCACCGGGGGCACCCAGCTGAAGGTCGGCTCGGTCTCGGTTCCCAGCGGCTCGGTGCGGGAGTTGACCTGCAACCCGGCCGGTGCGGCAGCCTTTCCGCCGGCCGCCCTGGCCTGCGGCGCGGCGGCGAGCGGGAGGGAGGCTCCGGCCGCCGCCGCGGTCATGATGCCGATCAAGTGCCGGCGGCTCAGGGCACCTCTGTTGTCCTCGTCCACGGATCGTTCCTTTCGTGAGCAGAAGGAATTGAAACGATTCAATACCTTCCAAGTGGAAAGCTTACGAATGGCGTGGGCCAAGCACAATGGTTCGGTGCAGGGTGATACCCCCTGCGGCGCCCCGATGTTCACTGGACGGACGGTGGCGTTGCGCGGACCGAACGGCCTTCGGATACGCCGCGGGTCGGCAGCCGACCGTGACGAGGGGGGTGCCTACGTGATCATCGAGGACGAGACCCAGCTCACCGCGGCGGTGCTCGCCGAGACCGAGCGGGCCGGGGACCCGCGCGTCAAAGAGATCACCCAGACGCTGGTGCGCCATCTGCACGGTTTCGCCCGCGAAGTACGGCTGACCGAGAAGGAGTTCGACGCCGTCATCGCCATCGCGGCGAAGGCGGTGTCCCGCACCGGCGCGGACTGCGCGGCTGCGGTGAAGGCCTCGGGGCGCAGGGCCTACGGCGGCCGGCCGGCGTAGGCCTCGGGGCGCAGGGCCTACGGCGGCCGGCCGGCGCAGGCCGCATCGACGGCGGCGAGCAGCGGGGCAGGGCCGCAGCAGTACACCTTGGTGTCCGGCCTCGGCGCGCCCAGCCAGGCCATCGGGTCCAGCAGCCCGAGTTCGTTCTGCGGGACGGCATGGACCCGCTCGCCGTAAACCGCCGTGAGCTTCGCGCAAAGGGCCATCGACGACCATGTACGCCCGCTGTACAGCAACTGCCAGTCCACGCAGGGCAGTTCGGCCTGACACACCATGGGCAGCAGCGGGGTGATGCCGATCCCGCCCGCGATGAAGAGGTACTTCTCCGACGGCACGAGGGGGAAGTGATTGCGCGGGGCGCCGACACCGACGCAGTCTCCCGGACGCAGCCGGTCGTGCACGTGGGCGGGTCCTCCCGGCCCGCGGGCTCCCTCAGCACGGCGATCCGGTAGGCGTGCGCCTCCCACCGGTCGCCGCGCAGCGACTACTACCGGGTCGTCCCGTCCGGCAGCACCAGGTCGATGTGCGATCCCGGCGTCCAGTCCGGCAGCCGGGCGCCGTCCGGGTGGGTGAGGGTGAGTGACACGATTCCCTCGGCGACTTGCTCCTTCGCGGAGACTGTCAGTCCCGGACCGGCGCCGGGCCCGGCGTCCGCATCCGCACAGGTTCCGACCACGTTGTCGCCTCCGGTCGTTGAGGTTGCCCGCAGGACGCGCGGCGACGGGAGACGGCCGTGACGGCATTCTCAATCCGTAAGAGACGAATCCTTGAGAGACGAACTTCCGTCGGCTCCCAGCGCGCGGGAGACACCACGTGCCGCCGTCCGCACCACGGGTACGACGGACGAACCCCCCGCCTCGTTGGGCACGATCACCGCCAGCGCGGCCACCAAGTCACCGCGCGCGTTCCGCACCGGAGCCGCGATACCCAGCGCGTCCGGGTGGACGTAACCCGGGCAGTACGCGTACCCCTGCCGGCGGACCTCGGCCAGAACGGCCCGCAGGCGCGCGGCGGTGGCTGGAGTGTCCGGGGTGTAGCACTCCAGAGGCCCGTCGAGCACCCGTTCCCTCAGGTCGGCGGGTCCGTGGGCGAGCAGGACGAGGCCGCTCGAGGAGGCGTGCAGGGGCAGGCGGCCCGCGATGCGGGTGTAGTTGATGACGGCCGCCGGCGCGGTCAGCCGTTCCAGGAACAGCACCTCGTCGCCGTCCAGCACACCTAGCTGCACGTGGTGGCCTACGACGTCATGGACGCCCTCCATGAACGGCATCGCCGCATTCCGCAGCGACAGGGAGGGCGAGGCCCTGGTGGCCAACTCCCACAGACGCATACCGATCCGCACCCGGCGGTCGTCGTCCCGGGTCAGGAAGCCGTACGACGCCAGCTCGGCCACGAGTCGCGACGCGGTCGCCACGTGCAGCCCCGTTCGCCGGGAGATCTCGGAGACGGTCAGGGCCGGCTCCTCCGGCGTGAACGCCTCGAAGATGCGTACGGCCCTCGACAGCACCGAGTCACCGTTCTGTGTCCTCACCCGGCCATCATCGGGTCCCTTCCCGGCACTTCAAGCCGGCGTTCGTCGCCGGGCGGTTCGACGGGCGGTGGCGCTGCGCCGCCCGTGTCTCGACATGCTGAACGTCGCCGACGTCCCGTTGCCCGAGCAGGCGCCCGCAGAGATCGTCGTCGAGTCGAGGTGCATGTCGTAACCCTGCCCGTGGTGCCGCCACGCCCGTCACCGCGTCCGGCACCAACCGCCACCCGGCCCACGAGGCGAACCCCTCCTCCAGGCGTTCCGCCATCTCCCCCACACACAGCATCGCCGCCTCGACCGGATCCACGAACACGACCGAAGTAATCGGCCCACGGCCCCACCAGCTCGGCGACCGGACTGCGGCCGTCATTGCCGGAACGGCAGCTACGCCGGCGGGATTCCGAGGCGTTCCGCGAGCTCGTGGGCGCTGATGCCGTACGTCTCCCGGATCCGTACGCCGTCGGGGCCGACGTCGAAGACGCCGTGGTCGGTGTAGACGCGGCTGACGCAGCCGACGCCGGTGAGCGGGTAGGTGCAGTGCGGGACGAGCTTCGGTTCGCCGGAGCGGGTGAAGAGCGTCATCATCACGTAGACGTCCTTGGCGCCGATGGCGAGGTCCATGGCGCCGCCGACGGCGGGGATGTCGTCGGGTTTGCCGGTGGTCCAGTTGGCGAGGTCGCCGTCGAAGGCGACCTGGTAGGCGCCGAGGACGCAGACGTCGAGGTGCCCGCCGCGCATCATGGCGAAGGAGTCGGCGTGGTGGAAGTACGCCGCTCCCGGCAGTTCGGTCACCGGGACCTTGCCGGCGTTGGTCAGGTCGGGGTCGACCGCGTCGCCCTCGGCCTTGGGGCCCATGTTGAGCATGCCGTTCTCGGTGTGCAGCACCACCCCGGAGTCGGCCGGCAGATGGTCGGCGATCTTGGTGGGCTGTCCGATGCCGAGGTTGACGAAGGCGCCGGACGGAATGTCGCGGGCGATGACGGCGGCCAGTTCGTCCATCGAGAGCCGGTGGTCGGCACGCATCTGATCGCTTGGCGTGGTGGTCATCGTGCCCCCTGCACCGTGTAGTGGCGGGCCGCCACCTGGACGACCCGGTCGACGTAGATGGACGGGGTGACGACGGCCTCGGGGTCGAGCTTGCCGGGCTCGACGATCTGGTCGACCTGGACGATGGTCCTCGTCGCGGCCGTGGCCATGACCGGTCCGAAGTTGCGGGCCGTCTTCCGGTAGACGAGGTTGCCCATCGCGTCCGCGACGTGCGCGCCGATCAGCGCGTAGTCGCCCTTGATGGGGTACTCGAGCAGGTACCTGCGGCCGTCGATCTCCCGTTCCTCCTTGCCCTCGGCGAGCGGGGTGCCGACCGCGGTCGGGCAGTAGAAGGCGCCGATGCCGGCGCCGGCCGCGCGCATCCGCTCGGCGAGGTTGCCCTGCGGCACCACCTCGAGCTCGATCTTCCCTTCGCGGTAGAGGCCGTCGAAGACCCAGGAGTCGGCCTGGCGCGGGAAGGAGCAGAGCACCTTGCGCACTCGCCCTGCGGCCAGCAGCGCGGCCAGTCCGACGTCACCGTTGCCGGCGTTGTTGGACACGATCGTGAGGTCCTTCGCACCCTGCCGGATGAGGGCCTCGATCAGGTCGAACGGCATGCCCGCCAGACCAAAGCCGCCGACGAGGATCGTGGAGCCGTCCTCGATCCCGGCGACCGCGGCGTCGGTGCTTTCGAGGATCTCCGCCCGGCTCATCGGTCCGCCCCCGTGACATCGCAGTTCTCGAGTACGACGGCCAGGCCCTGGCCGACGCCGATGCAGATCGCGGCGACGCCGTAGCGCTGCCTCGTCTCGCGCAGCACCTTGGCCAGCGTGGCGAGGACGCGACCGCCCGAGGCGCCCAGCGGGTGCCCGATCGCGATGGCGCCGCCCTTCTGGTTGACGATGGCGGGGTCGACCTTCCACGCGTCGACGCAGGCGAGCGACTGCACGGCGAAGGCCTCGTTCAGCTCCACCGCGCCCACCTGGTCCCAGCCGATACCGGCCCGGGCCAGCGCACGGTTCGCGGCCTCGACCGGGGCGTAGCCGAAGGCCTGCGGCTCCAGCGCCATCACACCGCGGCCCGCGATGCGGGCGATCGGGTCGGTCCCGATCGTGGCCGCGGCACTCTCGCTGCCCAGCAGCACCGCGGAGGCACCGTCGTTGAGCGGGCTGGCGTTGCCCGCGGTGATGGTGCCGCCCTGCTCCGCCGTACGGAAGACCGGCTTGAGCCCCGCCAGGACCTCCGGTGTGGATCCGGCCCGGATGCCCTCGTCGCGGGTCAGGTCGACGCCCTCGACCGGCACCACCAGGTCGTCGTAGAAGCCCGACTCCCATGCTGCGTGGGCGAGTTGGTGGGAGCGGGCGGCGAACTCGTCCTGCCGTTCGCGGGAGATGTCGAAACGCTCCCGGAGCTGCTCGTTGGACTCGCCGAGGCTGACCGTCCATTCCTTGGGCATCCGCGGGTTGACCAGCCGCCAGCCGAGCGTGGTCGAGACCGCGGTGACGTCGCCCGCCGGGAAGGGCTTCGCCGACTTCGGCAGCACCCACGGCGCACGTGTCATGGACTCCACACCGCCGGTCAGCACCACCTCGGCGTCGCCGGACTCGATCGTGCGGCTCGCCGTCATCGCAGCGTCGAGGCTGGAACCGCACAGCCGGTTGATCGTGGTGCCGGGCACACTCACCGGGAGCCCGGCGAGCAGCGCCGCCATGCGGCCGACGTTGCGGTTCTCCTCACCGGCGCCGTTGGCGTTGCCCCACACCACGTCGTCGATCGCGGCGGGGTCGAGACCCGGCACCCGGGCGAGCGTCGAGGTGATCGCGGCGGCGGCGAGGTCGTCGGGGCGGACGCCGGCCAGCGCGCCGTTGAAGCGGCCGAACGGCGTGCGTGTGGCGGAGTAGAGGAAAGCACTCATGGCGCACACGCTAATCCCGGGCCGCGATATTCTGAAGTACTCATATCCGAGCCGATTGATATGGACGACGTATGGATCTTCGGCACCTGCGGTACTTCGTGGCGGTGGCCGAGGAGCGCCACTTCGGTCGCGCCGCCGAGCGGCTCCACATGGCCCAGCCGCCGCTGTCCCAGCAGATCCGCCAGCTGGAGACCGAGCTCGGCGTCCAACTGCTCCACCGCACCACACGCCGCGTCGACCTCACCGAGGCCGGCCGGGCCTACCTCGAGCGGGCGCGTGGGATCCTCGCCGACGTCGACGAGGCCGGCCAGCACGCACGGCTCGTCGCCGCAGGCTCGGTTGGTCACCTCGCGATCGGGTGCGTGGGCTCGGCGACGTACAGCCTCCTGCCCGCGCTCTCGCGGCGGCTCACGGAGGAGCTTCCCGGCGTCGACTTCTCCTTCCGCGGGGAGATGCTCGCGCCCGACCAGGTCGAGGCGCTGCGCACCGGCGCGATCGACGTCGCACTGCTGCGTCCCGCGGCCGCCGACCTCTCCCTCACCGTGCACACGCTCCGTCGGGACCGGCTCGTCGTCGCCGTACCGGCCGACCACCCCCTCGCCCGCCGGAAACGGCTGCGGGCGGCGGACCTGGCCGGTGCCGACCTGATCGTGCACTCCGCAGACCGCCGGTCGGTGATGTACGACGTCGTCCTGGGCCTGCTGCGCGAGGCGGGCATCGAGCCGCACATCCGCCACGAGGTCGGCGAGACCTCGACGCTGGTCACGCTCGTGGCCGGCGGCCTCGGCGTCGCCGTCGTGCCCGAGCCCGTGACCGCGCTGGCACTCGACGGCGTCGCCTACCGACCGCTGACCGGTGCCGGCGCACGCGTGGAACTCGCCGTCGCCCACCGTGCGGACCGCTCCGAGCCGCACCTGGCACGCACCGTGGGGATCATCCAGGCGATGTTCTGAGACGCACTCGGGGCCGACGGCACGACATGGCTGAACACTTGCTGCTGATTGCCGGTAAGGCGTGCGCCGCCGTGGCCACCGAGGGCGGTGACTCGGTCGGCAGCATGCGGGACGGGCGGCGGTGCGTGACGAAGACCGGCCGCGCGTACGGTCCTTGAGGGATCCCGGCCCTGGCCCCGCCGCCGACCCCGGCCCCGGCCCCGGAGAAGCGCATGTCCTCGATGCCGAGGTCGGCCCGCGCGGTCGTACGGCTCCTTCTCGGTGCCGTACGGCGGTGGCGAGGGCCGCCCCTGCTGGATACATGGTCAGTCCTGGTCGCCGCGGAGGGGGAGGAATCGCAGGTAGGCGGGGACGGCGACGGCGGTGACAGCGACGTGCATGACCATGAGGGGGCTCGCTCTCCCGCCTCTCCCAGGTCGTGGCCCGGCTCGAACGCAAGGGATAGGCCCAGCGCCGCCCCGATCCGGCCGACGGCCGCTACACGCTGGCCGCTCTGACCGACGAGGGGTACCGGAAGATCGTCGACGCCGGTCCCGGCCACGTCGCGGAAGTACGCCGCCTGGTGTTCGACCCGTTGACCAAGGCACAGGTCAAACAGCTCGCCCACATCGGCCGGCGCATCCTGCACACCATCGCCCCGGACCAATACGACGGTGACCGGGGAGTGAGTCCGTTCCTCAAGGCCGAGCGGGAGTGAGCCGGCGGTGAGACCGGTGGGCTCGCATGGTCAGGTGTGTACGGCGGCGCACCTGTCCACGCGGGCAGGCCCTCACCGCATCACCCGAGGCCACATCCCGAAGGGGCAGCCGTGCGAGGCGCGGTGACGCACAGCGGGCGGCGCTCAGAAGTCAGCCGGACCCGCGGATCGCGACGGCGACAGCGACAGCGACCCTCAGCACAGCCGCCGCACCCATCAGGCGGCAGCCCTGCACGACAACGACCTACGCGACGGCTTTCGCGACCGAATCGCAAGCCTGCTGCGCGATGCGGTCGTCCGTGGTGTCGTCCGCCCCGCCCACGCCGATGGCGCCGATGACCTCCCCGTCGGCCGTCACGATCGGCACGCCGCCGGCGACCGGCAGAAGGTTGGCGTCGACCAGGTGGGGAGGTGCCACCTGCATCTGCGGGGATGCCGCGAAGGCCGCGAACTTGGCTGTCGGGACACCGCTCACGGCCGAGGTGTAGGCCTTGCGTCGGGCGGTCTCCATACCGAGCAGGCCGACGCCGTCGTCACTGAGGAGAACCTTCGCGACACCACTTCGGTTGACCACGACGGCGCACACCTTGTGGCCCTCGGCCCGTCCTGCTTCCAGGGCGGCGAGTGCGGCGCCGTGCGCGATCTCGAAACTGAGCGGCTCTCGCATGGAGCGGTTCCTTCCCTTGCCGGCCTCTCGTCGACCGAAAGGTCGAGGGGCCGTCTTCCGTGGAGTTCGCTCAGTATGTAGCCGCCGGACGCGAATGTGAAGTGCGGATCACATTCGCATCCGGCATGGAGAGCTCACTGCGCGGAGGCCCCGAGCAGGTACAGGCAGGCGACGTTCACCAGCTCATCGGTGAGCTGACGCCACGTCAGCGGCCGGTCGGACTCGAAGAGTTCGCCGTACAGCACGCGGTTCTGGCAGGTCCCGTAGATCAAGCGATAGACGACATCCACACGCGCCTCCGGTTCCGGAGCGTCGATCATCAGAACGATCGGCTCCAGGAACTGCCGGAAGACCCGGACGGCGTCAATGGCTGCCTCGGAACCGACCCGGGCCACCGCGGGATCGGTGGCGCCCGCGGCGAGGAAGACGCGCATCAGGCGCTCGTGCGCCTGGTACGTCTCGGTGAGTCCGGTGACCGCCGAGGCGACCAGCGCGGCCGGATCCGTGCGCAGCGGGGTGAAGCGGCGGATGATGTCGGCGCGGAACTGGTCGATCATGTCGTGCTGCAGGGCCGCGATCAGGCGGTCCTTGTCGCCGAACCGCCGATAGACGCTGCCCACCGAGACACCCGCCCGGGCGGCGACGGCCGCGACGGTGAGCGCCTCGGTGCCGCCCTCTTCGAGCAGGGCCGTGCCTGCTTCCAGGATCCGCTGCTGGGTCAGTCGGCTGCGCGCCTGCTGCGCCGGCGGCAGATCGAGGGACGGTTCGGTACTCACCGCACCAGCGTATACGCCGCCAACATCGCCTCCGGCAGCCCCTGTACGCGGTGCGACCGGCCGTCGTTCCAGCCCCACCGTATTCCGCCGACCGGCCGCTCCCCCGCCTGGCGAGCATCTGAACGTGACTCTTGACGCACTCGTTGGTTAAATGCGAATGTGAATCAACAATCCTATTTGAGGTCGCACACGACGGTGCCCTCGCAGGTGTTCCCCCACAGCCCTGCATGCTCCATCTGCTGTGCACCCGAGCCGCACGGGAGACAGAACGATGACCACCACTTCAGAGGTCGACACCGGCACGGCCTACGGCCGCCCGAAGCCCTCGTACAACGCCCGCCTCCGCGAGGTGGGCCCCGGTACCCCCATGGGCGAGGCCCTGCGCCGGTACTGGCACCCGGTCGCAAGCTCCGAGACGCTCATCGCCGGCGCCCTGCCGCAGAAGACCCGCGTACTCGGTGAGGACCTGGTCGTCTTCCGGGACGGACAGGGCAACCCCGGTGTCGTGATCGAGCGCTGTACCCACCGCGGCGCCAGCCTCTTCTACGGCCGCGTCGAGGACGACGGCATCCGCTGCTGCTATCACGGCTGGAAGTTCGACGTCCAGGGCCGCTGCATCGAGCAGGCCTGCGAGCCGGCCCTGGGGCGCAGGCGCGACGCCGCCCGTCAGCCGTGGTACCCCGTCGAGGAGCGCTACGGCCTGGTCTTCGTCTACATGGGGCCGCCCGAGCTCAAGCCCGAACTCCCGCGCTACGACGTGCTGGAGAACCCCGCGGAGGACGAGAAGTACTTCGCCAGCTGGCCGGTCCCCCACGCCGCGGTCCTCGGTATGCCGACCGACTTCAGCTGGCTCAACATCTACGAGAACTCCGCCGACCCGACGCACGTCACCTGGCTGCACTCCACGCACAGCGGGTACCAGATGCTGGGCACCGGCAAGGCCGGCGGCTACCCCGAGAACTTCTTCGACGCGTCCCTCATCGCCGACCGTGTGACGTACGAGCGCACCGACCACGGGCTGAAGTACACCCAGCGATTCGAGGTCGAGGGCGAGGACGGCGAGGTCAGCGAATACGGCTTCGCGGTGGAGCAGCACCTTCCCAACGTCTTCGGGCTGCCCGACTTCGTGAAGGTCACCCCCGACAAGCGGGCGGACCAGTTGCTGTGGGTCGTGCCCTCCGACGACACCAGCCACCGGCTCTTCTTCTCGATCCGCACGAACGATCCCCAGCGCATGGTCGGCTTCGTGATCGGCATCACTCAGAACGGCAAGCAGAACCACGAGCTGACCGACGAGGAGCGCCAGAGGTTCCCCGGTGACGCGGAGGCGCAGGGTTCGCAAGGAGCGATCACCCTGGACTCCGAGGAGACCCTGGCCACCTCGGACCGCGGCGTCGTCATGCTGCGCCGCATGCTGCTCGCGATGGCCGACGACGTCGAGGCCGGGCGCGACCCGATCAACATCGTCCGCGATCCGTCGGTGGTCCACCGCACCGAGTCCGGCCTGTTCAGCCTCGGCAAGCGCAAGGCGGGCGACGACGCCGACGCTCCGGCCGCCGCCGGCATCTGAGCGGGAACCATGAACAACGAGTGGCTCGACACCATCGTGGTCGCCCGGCACGACGCGACCTCCCGGATCGTGGTGCTCGATCTGGTCAGTCCCGACGGCGTCGAGCTCCCGGAGTTCGCCGCCGGGGCACATGTCGACGTACTGGTGGACGGTGCCGCCGGGCTGGTCCGCCAGTACTCCCTGTGCGGGCCGCCGCACGACCGCGCCCGCTACCGGCTGGCGGTGCTGGCCGAGGCGGCGTCGCGCGGCGGCTCGCTGGGGATGCACCGCCTCCGCGCGGGCGACAGACTGCGGATCTCGCGGCCGCGCAACAGGTTCGGCGTCTCGGACCGGGCCCGTCGCCATCTGCTGGTGGCCGGCGGTATCGGCGTGACTCCCCTGTTGGCCATGGCGCACGCGCTCGAAGCCGGCGGCGCGGAGTACGAGTTGCACTACTGCGCCCGTAGCCGGGCGGAGTCGGCGTTCCTCGACGAGTTGGAGAGGAACCCCCGCGTGCGGCTCCACTTCGACGACGGACCGGACGAGCAACGCCTCGGCATCGCCACCGACTTGGGCCCGCCCGACCCCGACACCGCGCTCTACGTCTGTGGCCCCGGCGGCTTCATGGACTTCGTGATCTCCTCCGCCCTTGGCGCGGGATGGCCTGCCGAAGCGATCCACAAGGAGCGCTTCGCACCCGTGGAGGACGTCGCCGCCCACACGGCCGGCGGGGCTTTCACGGTGCGGCTCGCCAAGACCGGCGGTGAGTTCGAGATCAAGGACGGCGAGAGCGTCCTCGATGTCCTGCTCGCGGCCGGCGTCGACGCCCCCTACTCCTGCCAGCAGGGAATCTGCGGCGACTGCATCGTGCGCGTACTCGCCGGAGAGCCCGACCACCGCGACGACGTCCTGACCGACCGTGAACGCGCCGACGGCATGTTCACCACGTGCTCGTCCCGAGCACTCTCACCGATTCTGGAGCTGGACCTATGACCACCACGTCCCCCGCAAACACCGAGGCCGTCCAGGCGATCGAGCAGGCAGAGGCCGCATGGCTCGTGGCTCTCGTCGAGGGCGAGAAAGCGTTGATCCCCCTCATGCTCGAGGACAGCCGCGTCGTCCATGGCCCGGTCGGGAAGGTCGACGACCGGGAGACCTGGGCCCACTTCCATGTGACCCGCCGTCGCTCCGTCGCCGCGAAGGCCACGGAACTCGAGATCACTGTGCGTGGCAACACCGCGATCACCACGAGCTTCCACGAGATGTACACCGTCCTCGACGAGAGCATCGCGCCGTTCCCGATGCAGGAGGTGGTGACGAAGGTCTGGGAGGAGACCCCGGAGGGCTGGCGCCTGGCGCACATGGTCATGGGCAGGCGTTTCCCGCCGGTCTGACGTCCCGGAACGGCCGACGGCATGACCCTCACACCGCTGTTCGATGAACGGACAAGAGGGTTCAGGGCATGCCGTCGGTCATGGAGAGTCCGAGGTACATGGTTCGTGCGGCGATCGCCGCCGTTACAGAGGTGAGGCACCACATGTCAGCCACTGAGACAGAGGCACCCACGTCCGGCGCGGTCCGGACCAGCGACCTCCTCATCGCGGGCGAGCACGTCGCGGCCAGGGACGGCCGCTACTTCCATACGACCGAGGCCCTCACCGGTGAACCGATCGCGCGGGTCGCGGCAGCCTCCGTCGAGGACGTCAACCTCGCGGTGGACGCGGCGGCGGCCGCCCTTGAGGAGTGGTCGAGCCTCCCGCCGGCCGCGCGCCGGTCGGTTCTGGAGCGGGCAGCCGTCCTGCTCGGCGAGCGCACCGACGACATCGTCGCCACGATGAGCCGCGAGATGGGTGCCACCCTCCCCTGGTGCGGCTTCAACGTGCACGTCGCGAAGGGCATGCTCGTCGAGGCGGCGGCCCAGGCGTACGCGGCCGTCGGCGAGGTCATCCCGTCGGACGTGCCCGGCCTCACCGCCCTCGGCGTACGTCAGCCGGTCGGCGTCGTCGTCGGCATCGCACCCTGGAACGCGCCGCTGATCCTCGGCGTACGGTCCATCGTGTGGCCGCTGGTGTGGGGCAACACCGTGGTGCTGAAGTCCTCCGAGCAGACACCGCTCACCCAGGCCGCCATCGTCCAGGTGCTGCACGACGCCGGCGTACCCGCCGGAGCGGTCAACCTCATCAGCAACGCGCCCGAGGACGGCCCGAGCGTCGTCGAGGCACTGATCGCCCATCGCGCCGTGACGCGCGTGAACTTCACCGGGTCCAGCCGGGTCGGCCGTATCATCGGCGAACTCGGCGGCCGCCACCTCACCCGCGTGGTGCTCGAACTCGGTGGCAAGGCGCCTTTCCTGGTCCTTCCCGACGCCGATCTGGAGGAGGCCGCCGCGGCGGCCAGCTTCGGTGCCTTCATGAACCAGGGCGAGATCTGCATGTCGACCGAGCGCGTCATCGTGGACAGGACGGTCGCCGACGAGCTCTCCTCCCGCCTGGCCGAGCGCGCCACCAAGCTCGTCGTCGGACCCCCGAGCGACCCCGCCTCGCAGGTCGGTCCACTGGTCCACGGCGCCGCCCGCGACCACGTGGTCGCGCTGATCGAGGACGCCCGCGCCAAGGGTGCACAGGTCCTGGCGGGCGGCACGGCCGACGGCCTGTTCGTACACCCCACCGTGCTGCGCGGGGTCACTCCGGACATGCGCATCTACACCGAGGAGACCTTCGGACCGGTGGTCTCGATCATCGAGGTGGATTCCACCGACGAAGCCGTCACGGTGGCCAACGACACCGAGTACGGGCTCTCCGCCGCGATCTTCGGCAAGGACGCGGCCGCCGCTCTCGACGTGGCCCGCCGCATCAAGTCGGGCATCTGCCACATCAACGGCGCCACCGTGCACGACGAACCCCAGATGCCCTTCGGCGGCGTCGGTGCCAGCGGCTGGGGCCGGTTCGGATCCCGCGCCGCGCTGGAGGAGTTCACCGAACTGCGCTGGATCACCATCCAGTCCGGCTCCCGCCACTACCCCATCTGAGGATGCGGCGAGCTCGTACGGCGCACGTGACACGGCGTGCGCCGCGCTCCCGGCCCCTGCTTCCGTGGCTGTGGGGCCTTGCTGCGGCCTTCAGCCCGGCGTTGGGAGCGGCATGGCTGGCGGACGCCCGAGAGACAGAGGCCTCCCAGCGGCTCGACCGAGAGCTGGAGGAGTTCTTCCGGTCCGTCTGACGAGGCCCCTGGTACCAGGGATCTCCACCCCTCCGAGGAGTCAACAATGTCGCAGGCCGACAACGACCGCCACGAGATACGGCAACTCATCGAGAACTGGGCGCTGTGGCGCGACGCCGGGGACTGGGACCGCTTCGCCACGGTCTGGCATCCGCTCGACGGCCGGATGAGCGCCACCTGGTTCCAGGGCAGCGCCACCGACTTCATCAAGGCCAGCCGCGAGGGCTTCGAGAACGGCGTCAGCATCCTGCACTTCCTGGGCGGCCACACCGCGGACATCGTCGGCGATCGGGCCATCGTCCAGACGAAGATGACGATCAATCAGCGCGCGAGCGTCGACGGCGTCGAGGTCGATGTCGTGTGCACCGGCCGCTTCTACGACTTCCTCGCCCGCCACGAGGGTCGCTGGACCCTCGTACGCCGGCAGCCGATCTACGAGAAGGACCGGCTCGACGTCGTGGACCCCGCTGCCTCACTGACACTGGACCCCGACCTGCTGAGCCAGTTCCCAACCGGCTACCGGCACCTGGGTTACCTGCAGACCAAGACGGGCTTCACGGTGAAGGACGGGCTTCCCGGCCTCACCGGCACAGCAGTCGAGCAGCTCTACGGCGAAGGCAAGCAATGGCTGGCGGAGGCCCGATGAAGTTCACCCACGCGACCCTTCCCCAGCGGGTGGTGTTCGCCGCCGGTGAGTCACCCGCCGCCGTGGCGGCGGAGGTCGAGGCACTCGGCGGCTCCAAGGTCATGTTGATCGCGTCGGACCGCGAGAAGGAGCTGGCCGACCCGATCGCCAAGGAGATCCCCGTCGTCCTGCGTCACGAAGAGGTCGTGATGCACGTACCCGTCGAGGTCGCGGGGCGAGCCCTGCGGACGGCGGTCGACGCGGGCGCGGACATCCTGGTCAGCGTCGGCGGCGGCTCGACCACGGGGCTGGCCAAGGCGGTGGCGCTGACCACCGGGCTGCCGATCGTCGCGGTGCCCACCACCTACGCGGGCTCCGAGGCGACCAACGTGTGGGGCCTGACCGAAGGCGAGACCAAGACCACCGGCGTGGACGACAAGGTGCTGCCCGCCTCGGTGGTCTACGACGCCGCTCTGCTCACCTCCCTGCCCGGCGAGATGACCGTGGCCAGCGGCCTGAACGCGATGGCGCACTGCGTGGACTCGATGTGGGGACCCCGCACCGACCCGATCGACCGGGCGCTGGCGCAGGAGGGCATCCGCGCACTCGCGACCGGTCTCCCGTCGGTGGCCGCCGACTCGACCGGCGTCGAGGGCATCGAGCAGACGCTGTACGGCGCCTACCTCGCCGCCGTCGCGTTCGCCTCGGCGGGCTCCGGGATGCATCACAAGATCTGCCATGTCCTCGGCGGCATGTTCAACCTCCCGCACGCACAGACCCACGCGGTCGTACTGCCCTACGTGCTGGCCTTCAACGCCCCCCACGCCCCCGAGGCGGAATCCCGCATCGCCCAGGCATTCGGCTCCCGGACGGCCGGCGCCGGCCTGGCCGCCCTGCGCGAGGCACTGGACGCGCCGAGGGCACTGCGCGACCACGGCATGCCCGAGGACGGCATCGCCAAGGCACTGGGGCCGATCACGAAGGCGATCCCCGACAACAACCCGGTCGCTGTCACCGACGAGAACCTGACCGCGCTGCTGAGGGCGGCATGGGCCGGCGACCCGATCAACTGAAGGAGGCCGTCATGGCTACCTACGTCAACCCCGGTTCGGCCCAGGCCGGTGCCCACGGCACCATCTACCGCGAGGTGTCGCCCGAGCAGCAGGCGGTGGAGCAGCAACTCGTCGACAACGTCGTGGCCTCCTTCGACGCCTGCCAGGACCCGCGGCTGCAGGAACTCATGACCTCCCTGGTCAAACACCTGCACTCCTTCATCCGCGAGGTCCGGCTGACCGAGGAGGAGTGGGGGACGGCGATCGACTTCCTCACCAAGGCCGGTCACATCACCGACGAGGTCCGGCAGGAGTTCATCCTGCTCTCCGACACCCTCGGCGCGAGCATGCAGACCATCAACGTCAACAACCAGGCCTACAAGGGCGCCACCGAGGCCACCGTCTTCGGGCCGTTCTTCGTCGAGGACTCCCCCGCCATCGAACTCGGCGACGACCTGGCCTTCGGTGCCCCCGGCGAGCCCTGCTGGGTCGAGGGCACCGTCACCGACACCGACGGCACCCCGCTCGCCGGCGCACTCATCGAGGTCTGGGAGGCCGACGAGGACGGGCTGTACGACGTGCAGTACGAGGCCGGCAAGCGCGCAGGCCGGGCCCACCTCTCCTCCGCGGCAGACGGCGGCTACCGCTTCTGGGGCCTCACCCCGACGCCGTACCCCATCCCCGACGACGGCCCCGTCGGCAAGATGCTCGACGCGGTCGGCCGCTCACCGCTGCGCGCCGGCCACCTGCACTTCATGGTGTCCCACGAAGGCGCGCGCACGCTCGTGACCCACATCTTTCCCGAGGGCGACCCCATCGGCCGCAAGGACACCGTCTTCGGCGTGAAGGACTCACTGATCAAGCGATTCGAGCGGCAGCCCGCCGGCACGCCGACACCCGACGGTCGCGTCATCGACGGCACGTGGAGCCGGGTGCGATTCGACATCGTCCTTGCCCCCAAGGGCGTGTGACCCGCCTGCCGCCATGACCGTCGCGGTCAACCCTGACTATCGTCAAGGGCCGGAGTTGCCGTTCGGCCCGGGTTCCACGCGGGCCCCCGCTTCTACCTTCGGGCCTCATGGAACAAGAACCGCGAAGGAAAGTCCCGGCCGTTCGGCAGTTCGGCGCCTTGGCCGTCCTGGGCGTGGGCGCAGGAGTCGTCACTTGGCTGTCCCCCGGCGGGCTGGGCGAGGCCGGTCCGGTCGATGTCACGGGTGGCGCTTCGGCATCCGTGTACCGCTCGGTGACCAGGGCGGCGGAGGATGCGCCGTCGTGGCTGGGCCTCTTCCTGGAAGTGGCCACCGAGGGCACCCTCGTGATCCTCGGAATATTGCTGGTCTGGATGTGGGGGACGGCAATCCGCCGCAACGACACACGGGAGATCGCCGGGTCCGTGCTGACCGGCCTCGGCACCTTCGCTGCCTATGCGGTGAGCGAAGCGGTGAAGCTCGTGGTGGACGAGGAGCGTCCTTGCCGTGCGGTACGCGCGGGCGCCGAAGCCCTCGCGGAATGTCCCGGGTCAGGAGACTGGTCATTCCCGAGCAACCACGCCACCCTCGCCGTCGGCCTGGCCGTCGGTCTTGCCGTGCTGCGGCCCCGCCTCGCCTGGATCACGCTCCCCGTGGCCGGGGCCGCCGCGCTGCTGCGCGTGCTGGTGGGGGTTCACTACCCGCACGATGTGCTCGCCGGCGCGACGCTCGGCGGCGCTGTCGTGGCGGCGGTGCTGCTTGCGTTCCTGCCCGTTGCCCAGGTGGCGGCATCACGGCTGGGAAGGCTGAGGCGGAATGATCCCGGCCTCGTGGGCCACCACCGCGGCAGCGGCCCGGTTGTCGACGCCCAGCCTGGCCAGGATGGAACTGACATGGGCTTTGACCGTTCCCTCCACCACGTGGAGCCGCCGGGCGATCTGGCCGTTCGACAGCCCGCTTCCGACAAAGGCCAGTACCTCCCTTTCCCGGGTGGTGAGGGCGGCGACCCGATGCCGGGCGGCGGAGCGCCGGCCGGCCAGGGTGCCCACTCCCGTCGCCGCCAGGTGCGCGATGACCCGGGCCGCGACCTTCGGTGACAGATAGGCGGCGCCTTCGGCCACCGCGCGGACTCCGGTGATCAGTTCCTCCGGCTCGCCCGACTTGATCAGGAAGCCCGCCGCACCACCACCGAGCGCCTTGAGGATGTAGTCGTCCTCACCGAAGGTCGTCAACATGATGACGCTCGTGGTCGGCACCGTGGTGTGGATCTCCGCGGCGGCGTCGATGCCGTTGAGCCCCGGCATACGGATATCGAGCACGGCCACCGCGGGACGATGGCGCCGGGCCAGTTCCACGGCGTCGTGCCCGTCGACGGCCTCGGCGGCGACTTCGATGTCCGGATCCGTGGCAAGGACTGCGCGCACCCCCGCGCGGATCATCGGCTCGTCGTCGGCGACCAGCACCCGGATCATCGAACGCTCACGGGGTGATCGTGTCCAGGTACACCAAGGTGTCCTGCCGGAAGCACAGTTGGTAGGCGTCGCCGGACCGGTCGTCGAACCGGTTGGCCGTCATCGCGTAGTACTCGCACGTTGTGCCGTCTCCCGTCGGCTCGGCAGTCAGCGGTCGATGGTTCGTCTGCCGATCCGGCAGGAGACGCTCCACCTCGGCACGATCTTGCCCCACATGAAGGCGGGCGTAGTCGCGGGGGTCCAGGACCGACTGTGCCGCCGACAGCGTCTCCCAGCCCATGAGAGCCCCGCTCAACAACGCTCCCGTCACGAGCGGCACCATGACCGCGGCGACCAGGGCCCGGCCGGCCCGGCGCCGAGCGCGGCGATGTTCCTGCGGCAACTCGTCACCGCGAGGGGCTGCCGGCACGAGCGGCAGCGGTGGCGAGGGTGTGTGCGGGATCCGCGCGACGACTGCATAACCACCGTCGCGCGGACCGTGGTCGAACGAACCGCCGGTGAACCGCACACGTTCTTCGAGACCGATCAGACCACGCCCTCCACTACGAGGCCGCGGACGCTGGTCGGCCGCAGACGAGGGCGGGCCGTTCTCCACGACGACCTCTGTTTCTGTTGCCGTGTGGGTCACATGGACAGTCGCGGTCGCGCCGGACGCGTGCTTGGCAACGTTGGTGAGAGCCTCCTGCACGACCCGGTGAGCCGCCCGTTCGACCACGGACGGGAGATCGTCCGCCTCGCCGTCGATGCGCAACTCCACCGTGAGGCCGGCCGCGGAAGCCTCGGAGGTGAGACTGGTGATGCTGGAGTTGCCGGGGGCCATCGCCGTTGTGTCGGTCTCCTCCCGCAGGACACCGATCACCTCACCGAGACGCTCCACCGCGGCCGCGGCTCTGGCCCGGATGTCCCCGGCGGCTCTTTGGTGGTGTTCCTCAAGGTCCGGCGCGAGTTTGAGTGCGCCGGCCGACAGGGCTATCAGGCTGAGGTCGTGGCCGAGTACGTCGTGCATGTCCTGGGCGATCCGCGCCCGTTCACGCAACCGGGCTTGATCGGCGATCAGTTGCTGCTCGCGTTGCAGCTGATCGGCACGTTCCCAGCCGGCCCGGACAAGCTGCTGATACTGGCACCAGAAGCGGCCCGCGAACCATGGCAGCATCGTGGCGGCAACCACCACTGCCACAAACCGGCCGGCCAGGGGCAGCCAGGCAGGAACGACGGACAAGGCCACCACACTGGCCGCGAGAATCGCGACCAGCACGAGCGCAGTCGGCGCCGTCCGTCCAGGCCGTCGTCCTGCCAGGAACGCGGCGACGGCAGCCGGGAAAGCCCACCACAAGCTCATCAAGCTCAGACCGGCAGCTACCCCGGTGGCCGCCGTGAGAGCAGTCCCGGGGTCAAGTGCCCGCCGAGGTAGGGCAGTTCCGGCAACCGTGTCACCGTTGATCGTTGCGATGTCCACGGAGGTGACGGTACGGACATCGGGCACCGTCCGACCACTGCCGAAAGTCCAATCCGCACCGGCGACGCGACACCCGTTGTGGATGCGGGCATCGAGGTCACCGGACGGGCAGCAACTCCGCGAGATCGCGCACAGGTCGCGAACCGTCCCAGTCGACCGATGCCCGCCAGACGGATGTGAAGATTCCCCGAGTTGTCCCGTTGTCCTCGACAAGCTCGATCATGCCCGGGGCGTCTTCACCCGCCTCCACGAAGAAGACCTCACCCCCCGGGACACGGTCGTGGAAAAGCACCGACGCTCCGCTCGCCTCACGACGTGCGACCTCGTCGCTGACGTTCGGCACGGCCTTGGCGATGTGATGGAAGCCGTAGCCACGGCGTTCGTAGGCATCCCGGTAGATGGACGGCTCGTCGTCGAGGGTTTGGATCAGCTCGACCATCGTGTGTCCCGAGAAGGCGAGGGCGAGGGTGAACTCGGCCCTTCCCGGCTCACCGAGGTAGGTGGAGCCCGCGCCGCCGATCCTCTCGTTCACGAACCAGGGGCCGACGCCGAGTTCGGCGGTCCACCAGCGCATTCCGGCGGTGAGGTCGGGGACCGTGTACGCGAACTGGATGATGGCGTCGGTCGGCTGGCCGAAGGGAAACTCCATGGTGGTTGTCCTCGCTCGTCTCTATGCCGACGGGCGGGTGAAGCCGGTGGCACCGCCGTCCACCGGGAGGGCCGCGCCCGTGATGTAACTGGCTTCGGAGGACGCCAGGAAGAGGACGGCGTCGGCGAGCTCGTCCGGTTCTCCTTCTCGGAGCATGGGAGTGCTGACCCTTACCCGCTCCCGGAAGGCCTCGGCTCCGCCGGGCGGAAGGCCCGTCGTACGTGCGGCGATGTCGGTGTTCATGCCGCCCGGAATGACGATGTTGACCCGGATTCCGTCGCCGATGACTTCGGCGGCGAGGATGCGTGTCAGGTGCTCGAGGGCGGCCTTGCTGGTCCCGTAGGCGGCGGTCCCCGCGCTGGCCCGCCGGCCGGCCGCCGAGCCGCAGAAGACGACGGCCCCGCCGGGTGCGAGCAAGGGCCTGAGCCCCTGCATGAGGAAGAACGAGCCCTTGACGTTGGTGTCGAACACCATGTCCCAGGTGGCTTCGTCCATGTCGTCGAGGCGTTTGATGCCCGCCTGCCCGGCATTGAGGAAGGCGGCATCGAGGTGGTCGACCTGTGCGGCGACCTCTGTGACGGCGGCCTTGATGCCGGCCACTGAGGAGAGGTCGGCCGCCACGGCGATCGTGCCCTCGCCGATCAGATCGCTCGCGAGCTTCAGCTGGTCCGGGTCCCGCGCGATGATGATCACGCGTGCGCCCTCGCGCGCGAAGGCCTGTGCGGCCGCCAGACCCAGGCCTCTGCTGCCGCCGGTGACGAGACAGGTCTTTCCGTGGAATCGATGACGCCGGTCGTCGACGGCCCCGTCGCTGCTTCCGGCGTCAGTCGTGTCGTTCATGGACTCTCCTTCGTGGGGGATCAGGAGTGGCGGTTCACGCGTCGATCTCGACGCCGCCGAACGGAGCTCCGCCGTTCAGGACGCGCTCCTCGGGCGGAATGGGCGCGAGGCTCACCCGTACGTCGATGCACGTCGGTCGGCGGGACGCCAGAGCGGCGTCGATCGCCGGGCGGAGCTGGTCGATTTCCGTGACGTCGACGCCGTCCGCACCGAGAGCCCGTGCGACGCCGCTGTAGGAGCCGTTCTGCAGGCGGTTGTTGGTGACGCGGTCCTGTCCGAAGAAGAACTGCTGGGTGTGCAGGGTGGCGCCCCAGGCCTGGTTGTTGAGGACGATCACGATGACGGGGAGTCCAGCGCGAACGAGGGTGTCGAACTCGCCGAGGCTGTAGCCGACGGCGCCGTCGCCGGTGACGAGGATGGTCGCCTTGTCGGGGGTCGCGTACTGCGCTCCGACGGCCACGCCGAAGTTGCTCCCCATCGCGCTGAGGTAGCCGTGTCCGAGGTAGTGGGCCAGCGGGGCGAGGGCGATCGTCTCGGAGAGCCACAGCTCGGTCAGGGCGCCGTCGACGACCACGTTGGCGCCGTCGGGGATGCTCTCGGCGATCGTGCGGACCGCGAGGTACGGGTGGATCGCGTCGTCCTCGTGCTCCTCGGTTTCGGCGGCGAGCGCGGATCGCCGGGTGGCCGAGATGTCCCGCAGGGTCCTCAGCCAGGCGTCGCGTCCCGAGGGCACGGGCCTGTCGCCCAGGCGCTCGTTCAGCAGGCCGATCGTGCCGATCGGGTCGGCCTGGATGCCGAGTTCGACGTCCTGCAGGCGGCCCAGTTCACGGCCGTCGGGGTCGATCTGGAAGATCCGCGCGCTCTTGGGGAGCAGTCGGCCCGTGCCGAACTGGGTGGCGAGTCCGAAGCGCAGCCCCAGCAGCAGGACCAGGTCGGGCCGCTCGTCCTCGGGGACGGTGGCCAAGGTTTGGACGAAGCCGACCTGCTGCTCGGAGCCGACGATGGCCCCGAGGCCCTCCCAGTCGGAGAAGAGGGGTACTCCCGCGCGGGCGGCGAACTCATGCAGTTGTGCCCGTGCCTCGGCGGTGACGAAGGACTTGCCGACCAGCGCGATCGGCCGCTGGGCGGAGCCGAGCGCCTCGAAGATCCGGTCGACGCCGGCGGCGGGGGCGATACCGGTGCCGTCGATCTCGACGCGGTAGTCCTCGGCCTCGTCGACGTCGACCTGCTGGCGCAGGACGTCCCAGGGAATGTCGAGGAGCACCGGGCCCTTGGGCTCCGACTGCGCGATACGGATCGCCTGGGCGACCAGGCGGGGGATCAGCTCGGTGCGGGTGACGCGGTGCGCGAACTTGGTCACCGGGGCCGCCATGGCGACCTGGTCGAAGCCGGCCTGCTGGTCGTTGACCTGGTCCGTCTCGAGAGGTCCGGAGCCCACGACGTAGAGGACCGGGGTTCGGTCCAGATGGGCGTTGGCGACGGAGGTCAGGACGTTGGTGAAGCCGCCGCCGGCCGTGACGACGGCGACCCCCAGGTTTCCGGTGACGCGCGCATAGCCCTCGGCCGCATGGCCGGCGTTCATTTCGTGGCGCACGTCGACGATCCGGAGCTTGGCATCCAGGGCGTCCTGGAGGATGCCGTCGATATGTGCTCCGGGCAGGCCGAAGGCGACGTTGACTCCGGCTCGCTGCAGGGTGCGCACGACGAGCCCACTACCGGTTGCGGGTGCCATTGGGTGATCCGCCCTTCGGGACGTACTCAGGGGTTCGACAGAAGTAAGGGGAAACGGGGCCATGTCACGGTCCGTGCGTACCGGAGTCTCGGGCGCGGCCCGGGGGACGGCAATGGCCGTGTTCGTTGGATGGTCAACGCCTTGTTCGACGGGGGGAGGTCGAGACTCGTCGGACTTCGCCGGGACTGGGCGTCGGGGCTGATTCACACCGAGGCCGAGACGGCGACCTCGGGGTCGTACTCGTAGATCCAGCCGTTGGCCCTGAGGGGGTCGGCCTGCGAGTACGCCAGGTCGCGGGCCTGCTGCTCGGGGCCGTCCGGAAGGTGGTTGATGTGGGAGCGTCCGTGGGAGATCTCCTGCAGGCGTGCCGTGCGGCGTCGGCGGAGTTCTTCGTAGCGTCCCAGCGCCGCCGATGGGCTCTCCGGGTCCTCCGCGAGACAGAGGGCAAGGACGGCGGCGTCCTCGATCGCCTGGGCGGCGCCCTGGGCGAAGAACGGGAACATCGGGTGGGCCGCGTCACCCAGCAGGGTCGCGTTGCCGCGGTGCCAGTGGTCGAGGGGCTCGCGGTCGAGCAACGCCCAGCGTCCCGGTGTGTCGGCCGACCTGATCAGCTCCACCAGACGCGGATCCCAGCCGTCGAACTCGTCGAGCAGTTCCTCGAGCGTCGCGGTGGCCGTCCATGACTCGACACTGCTCGCGCCTGCCGGTGCGAAGGCGACGAGGTTGACGTAGTCGCCGCCGGAGACCGGGTAGTGCACGAGGTGGTGGTCGGGGCCGATCCAGAGGGTCTGGGCGTGCCGCCTGGCGAATGCGGGTGCCTTGTGCGCCGGTACGAGGGCGCGGTAGGCGCAGATGCCCGACTCCCTGGTCTGCGTGGGGCCGACGATCGCGCCGCGCACCCGCGAGTGGACTCCGTCGGCTCCGATGAGGATGTCCGGGCGCACTGTTTCGCCGTCCTCGAACCGCAGCACCGCCTGGTCGCCTTCGAACTCGACCGCGACGCAGCGCCTGCCGAGATGGAGCGAGTCCGCGGGGACGGCCGACCTCAGGGCATTCAGCAGGTCGGCGCGATGGGCGGTGTAGGTGTGCTCGCCGTACAGGCGTTTGCAGCCGTCCTGGAGGTTCTCCGCGGAGAGGACGGTGCCGTTCTCCCAGCGCCGGAACTCCCAGCCGATCTCCATCTGCACAGCGCGCTCGATGAACCGGTCCAGCACGCCGAGACGCCGGAGCAGGCGGGCGGCGTTGGGGGCGATCACCAGGCCGGCGCCGACCTCGGTGAGGGCTGCGGCCTGCTCGTAGACGTCACTGTGAAAGCCCTTGTCGCGGAGGAAGGCCGCGGCGGCGAGGCCTCCGATGCCGCCGCCGAGGATGGCGATCCTGGGGCCTGCTTCCGTAGTCATCATGCTCTTTCACTCCCGTTGACCTCTGGCGAGGTGGTGACTGGCTGCCTGCAAGAGTTCGGCAAAGTACGCGCTGAAAGAACAGCATCGTCCATCCAACGAACATTGGAGGTAGAGTCACCGGCGCCACGCAGGATGAAGGAGAGGCCCATGCCTCGTGCGAACGAGCCAGGACGCACTGTCAGCTCCCGACTCTGGGATCTGCTGTTCGCCTTCGACCCCAACAACACCGAGCTGACCCTCGCCGATCTGGTCCGGCGTACCGGCATGCCGCACGCCACCGCCAGGCGTCTGACGCTCGAACTCGTGGAGGCAGGCGCACTGGAACGCACCAGCGACAACCGCTTCGCGATCGGCCTGCCGTTGTGGCGACTCGGGACCCTCGCACCACGCGCCGAGACGCTGCGCAGTGCCGCGCAGCCCTTCGTGGAGGACCTGTACACGGCTCTTCGCCAGCATGTGCAGCTGGCTGTGCTCCAGGGAGACCAGGCCGTGATCATCGAGCGCTTGTCGGCCGTGAACGCCGTCGGTCTGACGTCACAGATCGGCGGCCAGTTGCCCCTGCACTGCTCGGGCGTCGGCAAGGTACTGCTGAGCCACAGCAGTCCGGCGTTCATCGATGAGGTGCTGGCCGGAAGACTGCGACGCTTCACTCCCAGAACGATCGTGGACCCGGCCGAACTCCGTGGCCAGCTCGCGTCCTGTCGCTCGACCGGGACGGTGGTCGTCAAGGAAGAGCTGAGCGAAGGGGCCGAGTCGGTCGCGACGCGCATCGTCGACGGCCACGGCAAAGTCGTCGCGGCCCTCTCCGTCGTGGTGGCCGCGGGCTCGATCAAACTGCAGGCCGCCGTTCCCTCGCTGGTCGCGAGCGGACTGGGGCTGTCCAGGAGTCTGGGCTGGCGGCCGGGCATCCCGATCCGCACCTCGTGATCTCTCGGGGGGCGAGGGAACCGGCGCGTCATGCCGACGGTTGCCGCCGGGAGAGCTGCATGTGGCCGAGGCGCCATCCCTCGTCGGTCGAGAACCAGACCCGGGTGGCGACGGCCTGGACAAGGAACGGCGGCAGGTCGGGCAGGCGCCGGATTAGCATCTTCTGGAAGCACGTCACGATGGCCCGTCCGCCCCGCTCCCGACAGGTCACCTCGGTGGTCTCCGCCTCGACGGTGGCTCCCATGGACGCGCCGTAGCTGAGGAAACTCTCGCGTTCCTGGATGTTCCCGGCCGGGCCGTGGACGATCACGCAGTCGGGGAGCATGAGTTGACGCTGTTCCTCGTCGCCTTTGGTGATCGCGACGAGCCACGCGTCCTCCGCCTCGGCGACCGTGGCCGGTGTGCGGACGTCGTTCCTGCTCGCCTCCGGGTGTGTCGTGGTCATTGTGCGACTCCTGTCCGAGGGTGCCTGCTGATCGTGTCTCGAGGGGGATGTGGAGTTCGCCGCTGAGGAGTGCGGTGAGGAGGTGCCGCGTCGTTGCGTATCCGGGTGAGATCGCCGGCCGCGTTGAGCACCGCGGTGACGTGACCACGCTCGTCGACCTCGTACTGGTACGCCATGGCCCGCCGCGACTACCGCTTTCGCGGAGCCGCGGCGGACACTCCGGTTGTCCCGGCGCCGGCGTGCTCGTCGGATGGTCAGCCGTCGAGGGTGTGCGGGTCGTCGTCGAGATGAGCCTGGTCCACGCCACCGGGCCCGCCCACCAGGGTGAGCGCCGCCGCCACCAGAGCAGCCACTCCACCGAGGACGAACGCCAGGGAGTAACTGCTGCTGAGGGCGTGGAAAGCGACGTCCTTGAGCGGGTTGAAGGGGATGACGTGGCCGTCCGGCGAAGTGATGCTGCCCGGCACCGAGTTGGCACCGAGCGGGCCCGAGCCCACGGCGTGCACCGCCGCCTCCAGCTGCGGTTTCTGATCCGCGGGAGCGTGGGCCGGAGCGGCCTGGAACGCCGCGTAGGCCTTGCTCAGGCTCGGGTTGTCGGCCAGGTTGCGGGCGATCTCCTTGGCGGCCTTGCTCAGTGCGACAGCGCCCATGATCGCGGGGCCGAGGGCGAACCCGAGGTCCCGGAACGTGCTCGTGGCTCCGCTGGCCATGCCGGCGAGGTGGTTGGGCAGCGTGTTGACCGCGACCGCGCTGATGGCGGCGAAGGCGAGTGCCGAGCCGACGCCGGCGAGGATCAACGGGCCGACGATGGCGGTGATGGTCCGATCGCTCGTCGGAACGCCCGCGAACCACAGCCCGCTTGAGCCGATGAGAGCCAGGCCGGTGAAGAGCACCCACCGGGGGTTGTAGCGCTCGAGCAGCTTGGAGGTGAGCGGCAGCTGTACGAGGCCGATGCCGCCGAAGAAGAGGTAGGCGACGGATGCCTTCAGCGGGCTGATTCCCTGGACGACGGTGAGGCGGATGCTGGTGGAGTACATGATCGCGAGGAAGCCGAACATCCCGATCACGGTGACCACCGAGTTCACGGCGAACGCCCGGTTCTTGAAGACGCTCAGGAGAAGGAGCGGCGCGTCCGCGCGGTTCTCCACGAAGACGAACAGCGCGAGGAGCAGGGCCGCGGCGAGGAACGCGATGACGATCTGCGGGCTCCCCCAGCCGCTCTCGGAACCCTGGATCACGGCGTAGAGCAGAGCGAACAGGCCGAGTGCGGAGGTGATCTGTCCCGGCCAGTCGAGGGAACGGCCCTCGGGTGAGGAGGAGTTGCGGGCGATGGCCAGCGACAGGAGCGCGCTCACCGCGGCGATGACCAGGACACCGACGTAGGCCCAGCGCCAGTTGGCGTTTCCGGCCCAGCCGCTGTGGATCTTGGTCGAAAGGCCCGCAAGGAGCGGTCCGAGGAAGCCGCCGATCGACAGTGCGGCGGCCCAGACCGCCACGCCCCGCGCGCGGGTGGCGGTGGTGTGCGTGCCGGCCGCCACCATGGCGAGGCTCGTCGGGAAGATGGCCGCGGCCCCGATGCCGCTGAGAAGCTGGGCGAGGATCAGCAACGACACCCGGGTGTCGGTCGAGTATCCCGAACCCGGCACCAGGACCGCGAGCGTCGAGCCGACCGCGATGAGTGCGGCGCCCCCCACGAGCAGACGCTTACGGCCGAACAGGTCACCGAACACACCGAAGCCCAGCTCCAGTGCGGCCACGGGAAGCATGAACGCGTCGGTGATCCACGTCAGTTGGGCCGAGGACGGCGCGAGGTCCTGCTGGATGAGCCCGTTGATGAGCGAGGGGACGGCAAGGGCCATCTGCGCGAGGCACACGGCGAGGACCACCGCGGCCAGGGTGCCCGAGGTCAGGGTGTATCTGCCGCCCTCTCCCTCTGCCACCTTGGGTGAATCGATCTGAACCATGGACGACTCCTTGGTGCGAAGCGCTGCTGCGGGAACCGGCGTCCGCTGCCGGACCCTGCTGTGGGTGCTTGTTGTCGCGGTCATCCCGGCAACACCGCTGCCGTACCGCCTCTGAGCTCGCGGAGTGTCTCCGCGTCGCCCATCCACCGGACCTGATTCAGAGGGCTGCTCGGCGCGATGGCGACCGGCCGAGCAGCGTCAAGCTAGGGAGTGACCCCCGTCACGCTCAACGGTCATGTTCATTGGACGGACAAGCCGCCGCTCATCCGCGGTCCCGAAGCGCACCATCCGTGCAGGACGGCCTCGCCGTGGCCGCCCGGAGGGAGTGGTGACTCATGACTGGGAGACTGGCGGGCAGGACCGCCGTCGTGACCGGGGGCAGTACGGGCATCGGGCAGGAGATCGCCCGCAGGCTCGCGGCGGAGGGCGCGGACATCGCCGTGGCGGACATCGATCCGGCCGAGGAGACGCGCGAACTCGTCACACAGACCGGTCGGCGGTTCTTCAGCGACAAGGTCGACGTCTCGGACGAGGACGCGATCCAGGAGTTCGCCGCCCGGGTCCGACGTGAGCTCGGCGCCGCCGACATCCTGGTGAACAACGCGGCCGTCGTACTGCTCGCCGACATCGACCACGTGACCTTCGACGAGTGGCGTCGCACCTTCGCCGTCAACGTGGACGGCCCCTTCCTGGCCTCCAAGGCGTTCCTGCCGGACCTGAAGGAGTCCGGGGCGGGACGGATCATCAACATCACGTCGTCGAGCTACTGGACTCCACCGCCCCCCTTCGTCTCCTACATCTCCTCCAAGGGCGCGCTGAACGGGCTCACCTCTGTCCTGGCCGCCAACCTCGCCGCGCACCGCATCACCGTCAACGGCGTCGCGGCGAGCTTGGTCCGCACGGCCACGGCCGCGGAGAAGACGAGCGAGGAATTCTTCGAGCAGACCGTGCGGATGCAGAACATCAAGCGGGTGCAGATGCCGGCCGACGTCTCGGGTGTCGTCGCGTTTCTCGCCTCCGACGACGCCGCGTTCATCACGGGGCAGATCGTCGTCGCGGACGGCGGAAGCACGCGCCGCTGAGGCGTCTCGTCGGAACCAACCGCTGGATCCGCACGGTAGAGCGACGAGATCACTCGATCGTGAGTTCCTCCACGGCCGCCCCCTGGGTGCCGCGATGCTCGCAAGGGCGGTGCGCGCCCAGGGCCGCCTGGCCGTACGACGGACGAGGGAGACGGCGTGACGCGAGATGCGGAACCGCGCGGAGGCGGGAACAGCGACAGCCAGGCACTTCTGCTGGCTGCCGGACTGGCCGATCTCGCGGTGAGCACTGTGGGTTCGGCCCTGGGGACGGTGCGAGGGCTGTTGCGCCGGTCGGACGCCACCGAGCTGGCCGGGGAGGCGGAGCGCGAACTCGTGGCGCGGGGGCGTCTGGTGCTGGACCGGTATGCGGCCGTGCCTCCGGCCCACTTGGAGATCCTCGCCCAGCGCGCCCTGGCCCGGAAGGCCGCCGGTGGCGTATGAGCGGTGGGAGCCGACCCTGTTCAAGGCCCGCGTGGACGAGGTGCTGCGGGGGTTCGTCGCCCGGGAGGCCGACGAGTTCGCGGCCGTCGATCCGATGCTCGGCGCCGTGGCCGAGAGACTGGAGGCGGCGGTCACGCACGGCAAGCGGCTGCGGGCGGCGTTCTGCTACTGGGGGTGGCGGGCGGTGGGGCAGCCGGACAGCGACGCACTGGTGCGGGCGGCCGCCTCGATGGAACTGGTGCATGCCGCCGCGGTCGTGCACGACGACCTCATCGACGACAGCCCGCTGAGGCACGGCCGGCCCACGACCCACGTCGCCCTGCGCGCGGCCGTAGGGGACCGTCCCGACGCCGATGCCGCCGGGCGGTCCTTGGCGATGCTGGTGGGAGACCTGCTCATGGCGCTGGCCGGGCAGTTGTTCGCGGCCAGCGGTCTGCCCGCCGCGTATCTCGTCCGGGCCCGCCCGTTGTGGGCGGTGATGGCCCGTGAGCTGATCGCGGGCGAGTGTCTGGAGATCCTGCGTACCGGTGCCGGTCCGGACACCGAGGCGTCGCTGAAGGTGATCCGCTACAAGACCGCCAAGTACACGGTCGAACAGCCCCTGTTGATCGGTGGTGCGCTGGCCGGCGCGAGCATGCGGCTTCGCGAGGGCTACTCGGCGTACGGACTGCCGCTGGGCGAGGCGTTCCAGCTGCGGGACGACCTGCTCGGACTCTTCGGGGACCCCGAGCTCACCGGCAAGGCCAATGCCGACGACGTGCGCGGCCGACGGCCCACCGCGCTGCTGGCGGAGACATGGCGGCTCGCCGACGACGCGGAGCGGGAGTCGCTGGACACGCTGCTGGGCCGGGACGACCCGGACGGCAACGCGCTGGACGCGGTGCGCGAGGTGATGCGCCGGCTGAAGGCGCCCGACCGCATCGAGAGCATGATCGGGGCACGGGTCGAGGAGGCTCTCGACGTCCTGCACGAACTGGATCTCCCGGCGCACGCCGAGGGCGGACTGACCGCGCTCGCGCATTCCGCGGCGGTACGCCTGTCCTGACCGCTCGCATCCGGCCCGAGCCCTGCCCCCTGCCCTGACCCCGCCTGTCGTGAACGTTCCAGAGGAAGACGAGGAACCCTGCCGTGGCCTACACCGACGCATCGCTGGACGCCCTGCGGCGAACCGGGGACGAACTCGCCGACGCCACCGTCGCCGAGCTCTTCGCACGCGGGGAGGTGGGCACGTTCAACACCCTGATGCGGTATGTCTCCACGGCAGGGGCTCCCCTGCCGGAGGATCTGCCGGACGTCGCGCGTGAGTACCTCGAAGCCACCCGCACTCCGCCGTCCTGGGTGGACTGGGCGGAGATGGAGAAGGCCCGGCTGTTCTTCATCGACAACAACGTGCACATCTCCACCGCGCTGTCCTTCGCCTCGATGCCCGCCTGCTACGTCGTGCCGCACGTGGCGAAGCTGCTGTCGGCCAGTCACGGCCTGCAGTACCCGTCCAAACGGATGGCGGAGACCGGGCAGTTCACCGTTCATCTGATGCAGCCCGACGCCTTCGAGGCCGGCAGCCGCTTCATCCCCGCCGCCCAGAAGGTCCGCCTCCTGCACGCCTCCATCCGCCACCACCTCACCCGCGAGAACAGCTGGGACACCTCAGCACTCGGGACGCCGATCTGCCAGGAGGACATGATCGGCGGGCAGATGTTCTTCTCCCTGCTCGTCCTGGACAGCCTGCACCGCCTCGGCATCCACATGTCGACCGAGGGCGCGGAAGCGTACTACTACGCGTGGCGCGTGGTCGGCGCCATGCTCGGCGTCGACCAGGACGCCGTCCCCCGAACCCTCGACGAGGCCCGCCGGTTCCTCGACCTGTACATGGTCCGGCACATGGGACCTTCCGAGGAGGGCGCCCATCTGACCACACAGCTGATCGACCTCTACGAGGAGGTGGTGCCCGGCACCTTCTTCGACCCCATCGTCTCCGCCCTCATCCGCCACCTCATCGGCGACACCTGCGCCGACTGGCTCCACGTGCCGCGCACCTCGTGGGACACCGTCGTCAAGGCCGTGCCCCACCTCCTCGGGGTCCTGGAGACCATCGAGGACCGCTCCCCGCTCGGCGCCTGGGCCCTGGACCGCCTCGGCCACCTCACCACGGTCCTCGAACTGTCCTCGCTCACCCGTGGACGCGTCATGCACTACGCGATCCCCGAGACGCTCAAGAAGGACTACGGCATCACCGGCGTACCCCGCACCCGCCGGTGGACCCCACCGACTCCCACCGTCTGACGACCCCCCGCGATTTTAGTATTTTGACATAGGTTTCTTTTCATAGGTAACTTTGTGTCGTGACCGGAATCAGTGAGGCTCCCGCGAGCCAGGGTGTCGACCAGGTGGCCGCAGGCCTCGTGGCGTGCCTGCCCACGCTGAACCGGTACGTCAAACAGAGCATCGACCGGCGATGGCCGTATCCCAAGCTCCCCGAGCGGCAGTTGGCCCTGCTCCAGTACGTCGCCGAGCACGACGGCGCGACCGTCCACCAGGCTGCCGACGCGCTGCGGATGATGCCGAACAACGTCAGCGCCCTGGTCACCCGCCTCACCGACGCGGGTCTGCTGGAACGGCACCAGGACGAGGCCGACAAGCGTGTCGCGCACCTGCGTGTCACCGCCAAGGCGCGTCAACGCATCCGCCAGGCCGAGGACGTCGCGGCGCGACAGCTCGCGGCCGCGCTGCGGACCCTCACGGACGGCGACCGCGACGCCCTCGGCTCGGCGCTCGGCGCCCTCGAGGCTCTCACCCGGCGCCTGCGCGACCACTCCGCCACCTGACCGTCCGGTCCGGACGCCGTACGCCTCCTGCCCTCGCCGCTGCTGCGGCAGGGCCGGGTGTGCTGCCCCCTGCGCAGCCGCCGCACACGGCTCGCCCCCACTTGTCCACGCGCCCCAGCCGCGCGCCGCACATCCCGAGGACAGCTCACACATGTCTGTCACCGCTGTTTCCACAGCGCCCACACCCGTGTCCGACCCCCATCCCCGCGGTCTTCGCGCCAACCCCTGGCTGACGCTGATCGCCGTCGCGCTCGGCCTGTTCATGGTCGGCCTCGACGGTTCCGTCGTCTCGATCGCCAACGCCGAGATCGCCCGCGACCTGAACGCCACCACCGCCGAACTGCAGTGGGTCACCAACTCATACCTCCTCGCCCTCGCCGCCGCCCTCATCCTCGGCGGCAAGCTCGGCGACCGCTTCGGGCGACGCACGGTCTACCTCGTCGGCGTCGTCGGATTCACCCTCGCGTCCGTCGCGATCGGCCTCGCCGGTTCGATCGAGGGTGTCATCGCCTTCCGGGCCCTGCAGGGCCTCTTCGGCGCGATGCTCATGCCCAACACCCTGGCGTTGCTGCGTGCGGTCTTCCCGCCGAAGAAGTTCGGCATGGCGGTCGGTATCTGGGCGATGATCTCGTCCGTCGCCACCGCGCTCGGCCCGATCGTCGGCGGACTGCTCGTCCAGCATGTCAACTGGGAGTCCGTCTTCTACATCAACGCCCCCATCGGCGTGATCGCCCTGGTCTTCGGTCTCGTGGTACTGCCACAGTCCAGGAACGAGGCGGCGGCGAGCGAGAAGTTCGACGTGGCCGGCGTCGTTCTGCTCGCGCTCGGCCTGCTCGCCGTCGTCTTCGGCGTCGTCAAGGGCGAGACGTGGGGCTGGACTTCGGCCGACACGCTCGGCGTGATCGCCGGGGGTCTGATCGTCCTTGTCCTCTTCGGCTGGTACGAGACCCGCGTCGCGCACCCTCTCCTGCCCATGCGGCTGTTCCGCAACCCGGCCCTGACCATCGGTACGGTCGTCACCGCGCTGAACTTCTTCGTCCTGCTCGGTGTGATCTTCTTCGTGATGCTGTACCTGCAGAACGTGCACGGCTTCACGCCCGTGGAGTCCGGTGTGCGCACCCTGCCGCTCAGCCTCGCCTCCATGGTGGCCTCGCCGCTCGGCGCGAAGCTCACCGAGAAGTTCGGCCCGCGTCTGACCATGCCGCTCGGGATGGTGCTGCAGGCCGGCGCCGCGTTCACGATGCTCGCGTGGAGCGCCGACTCCTCGTACGCCGCCATGTGGCCGCCGTTCGTCGCGCTCGGTCTCGGCGTCGGCATCGTGATGGCCGCGTCCTCCGACGCGATCGTCGGCAACGCCCCCGTCAAGGACGGCGGTATCGCCGGTGGCCTCCAGGCCACGTCGCTCCAGGTCGGCGGCGCGCTCGGCACCTCGGTGCTCGTCTCCCTCATCAGCAGCCGCGTCGGCTCCACGCTCACGGACTCACTGACCGACGCCGGCGTGCCCCACTCGGCGGCCGCTCGCTTCGAGGAGGCGAAGGACGCGGTCGCGATGGGCGTCACCCCGGTCTCCGACGCGATGCCCGCCCAGCTCAGGGCGGCGGTGGTGGAGGGCAGCCACACCGCGTTCATGAACGGCGTCCACACCGCCGTCCTGGTCACCGGCGTCCTCGCCCTGGTGGGCGCCGCCCTCGCGGCGTTGGGCCTCCGCGGCCGGGAGGACGGGCCCCACGAGCACACCGAGAGCACCGAGAGCACCGAGCACGACGCGAAGGCGCCGAACCCCGCCGCAGTCCGGTCCTCCGCCGGCGTCCCGGTCGGCGGGCACGTCATCGGCGCCGAGTCGGCACCCGTGCCGCGGGCGGTCATCACCCTGATCTCGCTGGGCGGGCGGCAGCTGGGCCGCATGGTGGCCCACTCGGACGGCGCGTACACGATGGACGCGCCGGGCGCGGGAAGCTACGTGCTCATCGCCTCCGCCGAGGGCTACCAGCCGCAGGCGTCCACTGTCGTCGTCGGCGGCGAGCCGGTCTCGTACGACATCCTGCTCTCCGGCACCAGCGGCCTGGTCGGCACGGTCAGGTCGGCCGACCTCGGGAAGCCGGTCGCCGGCGCCATGGTGGTCGCGGCCGACGTGCGCGGCGAGGTGCGCGCCGCCGGGCTCTCCGACGCGGACGGCACCTTCGCCTTCGGCGAGCTGGCGCCCGGCCCGCTGACCCTCGCGGTGACCGCGGCCGGCTACCGGCCGATCGCGCTGCCCGTCGAGATCGCCGCGCAGGGCGTCACCAGGACCGAGCTCGAACTCTCCCCCGGGCTGCACGCGCGGGGCAGTGTCCAAGCCGCGGGCCGGCCGCTGAACGACGCGCGGGTCACGCTCATCGACACGGCGGGCAACGTGGTGGCCACCGCGACCACCGGCGAGGACGGCGCCTATGCCTTCACCGACCTCGACGGCGGCGAGTACACGGTCACCGCAGCCGGCTACCCGCCGAAGGCCACCCAGGTGACCGTGCACGGCTCGGGCGTGGAAAGCCACGACATCGAGCTCGCCCACCCGGGCGAGTGACACTCGCCGGTCCGGACACGCCCGTCCGGACCGGCGACGAGGAAGCACGAACCCGGTGTCGAGGGGCCCGTGGTGACAGACCACCACCGGCCCCTCGGCACCGGCCGTTTTTCACCCCCCTCGTGTAACGCTCAGGTTACGAAACCCCGCTGCACCCTTCCCCGCCTGCCGATCCCGGTCTACGTTCCAGCGAAAACCAACCACATGGTAACTGTTGGCGTCAGGAAGGCACTCGACGATGACCGATCTCGCTCCCGGATTCCTCTGGGGCGCATCCACCGCACCGCACCAGATCGAAGGCAACAACCTCAACAGCGACTTCTGGGCGAACGAGGGACGCATCCCGGGCATGGAGCGCAGCGGCGACGCCTGCGACAGCTACCACCGCTACCGCGAGGACATGCGGCTGCTCGCGGACGCCGGGCTCAACGCCTACCGGTTCGGCATCGAGTGGGCCCGTATCGAGCCCGTCCCCGGCATGGTCTCGCGGGCCGAACTCGCCCACTACCGGCGCATGATCGACACGGCGTTCGAACTCGGTCTGACGCCGGTCGTGACCCTGCACCACTTCACCAGCCCGCTCTGGTTCGCCGAGGAAGGCGGCTGGCTCGGCGAGCGCGCGGTCGACCGGTTCCGGACGTACGTCGAGACGGTCGCGCCGATCCTCGAAGGCGTCGAGTGGATCGTCACCATGAACGAGCCGAACATGCTGGCCATCATGGCCGGCATGGCGCGGGCCCTGCAGAACCCGCAGGCCGACGGGGAGTGGCAGAGCCCCACCCTCGACAACGAGGGCCCGCGTCCGCCGCTGCCTGCCCCCGACCCGGCCATCGGCGCACGGTTCGTCGAGGCGCACCACGCCGCGCGGGAGGTGCTGCGCGAGCGCACCGGCGCCAAGGTCGGCTGGACGGTCGCCAACCGCGCCTTCGTGGCCCGTCCCGGGGCGGAGGAGAAGAAGCGGGAGCTCGAGTACATCTGGGAGGACCTCTACCTGGAAGGGGCGCGCGGCGACGACTTCGTGGGCGTGCAGTCGTACTCCAGTCAGTGGGTCGGCCCGGAGGGCGTCGAGCCCTACCCTCCGCACCCGGACAACACGCTCGTGGGGACCGCCTACCGGCCCGACGCGCTGAGCATCGCGGTACGGCACACCGCCGAGGTCACCGACGGCCTGCCGATCCTGGTCACCGAGAACGGCATCGCCACCGGTGACGACAGCCGCCGTATCGCCTACACGGGCGAGGCCCTGGAGCATCTCGGCAAGGCGATCGCCGACGGGGTGGACGTACGCGGCTATCTGCACTGGAGCCTGCTCGACAACTACGAGTGGGGCCACTGGGCGCCGACGTTCGGCCTGGTCGCGGTCGACCGCGAGACGTTCGAGCGCCGGCCCAAGCCCTCGCTGGCCTGGCTGGGCGAGACCGCCCGCCACGGCCGGATCTGACCGCACCGGCACTCGGAGGACACATCGTGCAGATATCCGTACCCGACGTCTCGTCGAAGTCCCTGGCCGAACTGGTCTCGCTGTCCGGACGGCGCGCCGTCGTGACCGGCGCGGGCCGGGGACTGGGCCGGGCCGTCGCCGAGCGGCTGGCCGAGGCGGGAGCGGACGTGCTCGTCGCGGACATCCACGACGATCTCGCCACCGCCGTCGCCGAAGACCTCGGCGCCCGGGGTCGGGGCCGCGCCCTGGCCGCCCGTCTGGACGTCACCGACACCGACAGCGTCGTTGCCGCCGCCGACCTCGCGGTCCGCGAGCTCGGCGGGATCGACATCTGGGTGAACAACGCCGGGGTCTTCCCCAGCGTCCCCGCCCTGGAGATGTCCGACCAGGCCTTCGACGAGGTGTTCGCCGTCAACACCCGTGGGGTCTTCCTCGGCTCCCGGGAGGCCGCGCGCCGGATGAGCGGGGGCGTCATCGTCAACGTCGTGTCGACGGCCGGGTTCCGCGGGACGGCCCCCGGGCTCGCGGCCTACGTCGGCTCGAAACACGCGGCCCGCGGCCTCACCCGGCAACTCGCCCTGGAATTCGCCCCGTTCGGCATCCGTGTGCTGGGCGTCGCACCGACCTTCGTGCCGACCGAGGGCAACATGGCGGCGGCCGCGGCGGCCGGGGTCCCGCTGGACTCCGAGGCGCTCCTGTCCGTGATGCGGCCAGGCCCGCTCGGCCGGCTCGGTGTGCCGGACGACATCGCCCGGGTGGTGCTGTTCTGCGCGAGCGACCTCTCGGCCTTCATGACGGGCAGCACGCTCCTCGCCGATGCCGGTGAGACCGCGTAACCGCACATCACCCCCAACACCCCCACCGCACCGAGCCCCCGGTAGGAACTCCATGCTCTCGCCCCGTACCACCCCCACCCGCGACCTCGTCGGCCTCGACGGCCTGTGGCGGTTCGCTCCCGGCACCCGGGCCGGCGCCACCCCGTGGGCGTCACGGCTCGCCCCGCCGCTCGAAGTCCCCGTCCCCGCCAGCTACAACGACCTGTTCGTGGACCCGGAGATCCGTGACCACGTCGGGGTCGTCTGGTACCAGCGCGAGGTACGCGTGCCCCGCGGCTGGACCGGCGAGCGCGTGGTCCTCCGCTTCGGCTCGGTCACCCACGCCGCGCAGGTCTACGTGGACGAGCGGCTCGTGGCCGAACACACCGGCGGCTACACGCCGTTCGAGGCGGACCTGACCGGTGTCGTCGAGCCCGGGACCGCGTTCCGGCTGACGGTCGGCGTCGACAACCGGCTGACGAACGGGACGATCCCGCCCGGCACCGTCACGACCGGCCCCGACGGCCGCGAACGGCAGTCGTATCTGCACGACTTCTACAACTACGCGGGCATCGCCCGCCCGGTCCGCCTGTACAGCACGCCGACGACCTTCGTCGAGGACGTCACCGTGGTCACCGGACGCGACGGGGCGGCCGGTACCGTCGGCTACCGCGTGGAGACCGCCGGCGAACACACCGACACGGTCACCGTGCGGGTGCGCGCGGTGGACGAGGCCGGCCGGACCGTCGCGGAGGGAGAAGGCCCCGAGGGCGTCCTGCGCATCGAGGACGTCACGCTCTGGCAACCGGGCGCGGCCTACCTGTACGACCTCGTCGTGGAGTTGGCCGTGGACGGCGAGACCCTGGACAGCTACACCCAGCCCTTCGGTGTCCGTACCGTCGAGGTGCGCGGCACCGAGTTCCTCATCAACGGCGAACCCTTCTACTTCACCGGCTTCGGCAAGCACGAGGACACCCCCGTCCGCGGCAAGGGCCACGACGACGCCTACCTCGTCCACGACTTCCAGCTCATGCAGTGGACCGGCGCCAACTCCTTCCGCACCTCCCACTATCCCTACGCCGAGGAGGTGCTGGACTTCGCCGACCGGCACGGCATCGTCGTCATCGACGAGACCGCCGCAGTCGGCCTCAACCTGGGCGTCCAGGGCGGACTCACCGGCGTTCCGCCGACCCCGACCTTCGCCCCGGAGAACTTCGGTGGGACCACCCGGGACGTCCACGCCCAGCACCTGCGGGAGCTGATCGAGCGGGACAGGAACCACCCGAGCGTGGTCATGTGGTGCCTCGCCAACGAGCCCGCCTCCAACGAGGACGGAGCCCGCGAGTACTTCGAGCCGCTCGTCGAACTGGCCCGCAAGCTCGACCCGACCCGGCCCCTCACCTACGCCGCCGTCATGTTCGCGACCCCGCAGAACGACCTGATCGGCGACCTGTTCGACGTCCTGAGCATCAACCGCTACTACGGCTGGTACCTGTTCACGGGCGACCTCGCGACCGCCGAGGGGTATCTCGAGCAGGATCTGCGCGGCTGGGTCCAGCGCTTCGGCAAGCCGGTCATGATGTCCGAGTACGGCGCCGACACCCAGCCGGGCCTGCACTCCGTCTGGGACACCCCGTGGAGCGAGGAGTACCAGAGCGACTTCCTCGCCATGTACCACCGGGTCTTCGACCGCATCCCCGAGTTCGTCGGCGAGCACGTGTGGAACTTCGCCGACTTCCAGACCTCGCCCGGCATCCACCGGGTCGACGGCAACAAGAAGGGCGTGTTCACCCGCGACCGGAAGCCGAAGTCGGCCGCGTTCGCCCTGCGCGGGCGCTGGCTCCCACTGGGCGGCCGCAAGCCCGGGCAGATCACGGCCGACTGACACCCGCGACTGCGCGAGGGCACCTCGGGACACCGGTTCAGGAGACTGCGGTGAGGGGCCGGAGGACGCGCAGGGGCGTCATCACGGGATCCCGGCGCCGTGGCCCGATGCCGGCCGCAGGGCTCCGCGGCCCTACGGCGGCCCCGTCCCCGGCGCACGAGACGGCCGGTGTTCCGGCCCCGCCCAGTCCCGCCCTCTCCCCCACGGGTTGCCACCGCCCGCCAGCGATCATGTGACAAAGGAGTCCGCATGCCTCACGACGACCGGGACGTCAGCGTGGTGGTTCCCCTTGCGAAGGCGACACCGCAGGACGCCGTCGCAGCTCCCAACGAGCCGCCCGACACGCCCGAGATCGAGGCACCCCCGCTGCGGAGGGTCGGCAGGGGCTACCTCCTGTGGCTCATGACCGCCAGCTTCGGTGGCTCCCTGGCCCTCATGGTCCCCCTGTCCTACTCGCTCGCCGTGCGGATCGACGACCTCGCCCCCGGGCACGAGGAGCAGCTCGGGTACGTCACCGGCTCCGCCCAGGTCGTCTACCTGGTCCTCAGCCCCCTGATCGGCCTCTGGAGCGACCGGACGCGGTCCCGGCTCGGCCGCCGGACCCCCTTCATGATCGGCGGCACCCTGCTCGGCACCGTCGCGCTCGTCGGGGTCGCCCTCGCGCCGTCCGTTCTCCTGCTGGGCCTCGCCTGGGTCGTCGGCATGATCGGCTGGTCCACGACCGGGCAGGCCATCCAGAACATCCAGGCCGACCGGGTGCCCGAGGAGCAACGGGGCCGAATCTCCGCGCTGACCAGCGTCATGACCCAGATCGCCCCGGTGGTCGGCATCGGCCTCGCCTACGTGGTGGCCTCCAGCACCTTCCTGGTGTTCCTGCTCCCGGGTGTCCTGGGCGCCGCCCTCGTGGTGCTGTTCCCGGTGTTCAAGCCCGAGGGCGACTCCCGCGCGCTGGTGCACACCGCAGGCGTGACGCTGCGGAACATGATCACCAGCTATGGCTTCAACGCGCGCAAGTACCCGGACTTCGGCTGGAACTGGCTCGGCCGCTTCGTGTTCTTCATGGGGCTGTACTTCAACACGACCTTCGGCACCTTCTTCTACGCGCAGCGGCTCGACCTGCCGGTCAAGGAGGTCGCCGGGATCGTGGCGGTCATCGGGACCATCGGTGTGGTGGCCGCGGCGGGCGGTGCCATCGGGGGCGGCTTCCTCTCCGACAAGCTGGGACGGCGCAAGCTGTTCACCCTGATCGGCTCCGCGGTGTTCGTCGCCGGGGCCGTCACCGAGGCGTTCGCCCACTCGCTGCCCCAACTGGTCGTCGGCGCCGTGCTGATGCAGTTCGCCATCGCGGTGTTCGGCGCCGTCGACCAGGCGATCGTGTTCGCCGTCCTGCCGGACCGGGCCGAGGCGGGCCGCTACCTCGCCGTCGTCGGTTTCGCGCAGAAGATTCCCAGCGCCGTCGCCCCGCTGATCGCCCCGCTCGTCATCACCCTCGGCGTCGGTGCCGGGGGCGAGAAGAACTACACCCAGCTCTATCTGATCGGCGCGGTCCTGGCGCTGGTCGGCGGCCTCATCGTCAAGTTCAAGATCAAGTCGGTGCGTTAGCCGCCGCTCCCGTCCCGGCCTCCCGAGAAGCGTTCGTTCCACCGAGTTCCGAGAAGGCACACCATGCCCGACGCACCGTACGACCTGGCCATCGACAGCGGCGGGGACGCCTTCCCCGTGTCCGGGCCCACACCCCGGCTGTCGTGGAAGCCGCCGTCGGACGCGGCGGGCCCGGTGGCGTACGAGGTGGAGTGCACCGTCGACGGCGAGGCGCGGCCCGCCGTGACCACCGCCGTGGGCGGGCACCGCTTCTTCCCCTGGCCGTGGGCGGCGCTGGACAGCGGGCGCCGGGTGGTGTGGCGGGTCCGGGCACTCGGCACCGACGGCGGCTCGCCGTGGTCGCGGTGGCACACGTTCGAGAGCGGTCTGCTCGCCGCCGACTGGCGGGCACGCTGGATCAGTCCCGCCGAGTCCGCTGACCGCGGCTACGGCGAGCGGCCCGCCTACGTCCTGTCGACCCGGTTCACGGCAGGCTCCGGAGTGCGCTCAGCGCGGCTGTACGCGACGGCACTCGGGGTGTACGAGGCGTACGTCAACGGCGAGCGGGCCGGTACGGCCGAACTGTCGCCGGGGTCCACCTCGTACGACCGCACGCTCTACGCCCAGGCGTCCGACGTCACGGCCGCCGTCGAGACGGGCGACAACCGCTTGGAGATCCTGCTGTCCGACGGCTGGTACCGGGGTCAAGTGGGCGCCTTCCGCCTCCCCGCCGGCTGGGGCACCGTGCCCGGAGCGCGGGCCGAACTGCATCTTTTCTACGAGGACGGCGCACGGCAGGTCGTCCGCACCGACGGGACGTGGACGAGCGCGGAGTCGGCCATCACCCGTGCCGACCTCATGGACGGACAGACCACCGACTTCCGCGTCCGCCCCGGGACCGGCCGGCCCGTCCTCGTCGACCAGGTGGAGGCGCCTACGGTCGACTGGTCGCCGGCACCCCCGGTGCGGGTGGTCGAGTCGCGCCCGGCACGATCGGTCGAACAGCTCGACGACGGCGTGTGGATCGCCGACTTCGGCCAGAACGCCTCCGGGTGGATCGCGCTGCGCGACCTCGGTCCGGCCGGCACCCGCACGATCGTCGACCACGGCGAACACCTCGGCCCCGACGGCGATCTGACGACCGCCCACCTGGACTCCACGCGCCCCGGCCAGGCACCGATCCCCTTCGTCCAGCGCGACGTGGCCGTCTCCGCGGGAGGAGGCGAGACGTTCGAGCCGCGCCACACCGTCCACGGTTTCCGGTACGCCCGCATCCGGCGCGACGCCGCCCCGCTCGACCCGGCGACACTCGTCATGCGGGTCGTCCACTCCGACCTGCGCCGCACCGGCACCTTCGCCTGCGGCCACCGGGACCTCGACCGCCTCCACGAGATCGCCGAGTGGAGTTTCCGCGGCAACGCCGTCGACGTGCCCACGGACTGCCCGACCCGCGAACGCCTCGCCTGGACCGGCGACTACCAGGTCTTCGCCCCCACCGCGACACGCCTCTACGACGTCCTGGGGTTCAGCCGCAAGTGGCTGCGCTCGGTGCGCGACGACCAGTTGCCCGACGGCCGGATCGCCAACTTCTCGCCGGACGGGCGCCGTATCAAACACCACTTGGACGACCAGTTCGCCATGATGACCGGCTCGGCGGGCTGGGGAGACGCCGTCGTCGCCGTCCCGTGGGAGCTGTACGAGTCGTACGGCGACCGGGAGATCCTCGCCGAGAACTGGGAGGCGATGGTCCGCTGGGTGGAGTGGGCACTCACGACCGCCCGCACCGCCCGCCACCCGTCCCGGGTCGAGCGTTCGGCCGAACCGCTGCCGCACGAGCAGTACCTCTGGGACGGCTCCTTCCACTGGGGAGAGTGGACCGAGCCCAAGGCCAAGGCGGCCGACGGCACCCGTGTCGACCCGGTCAAGGACGATCCCGTCGCCTGGTTCATGGCCGACAAGGGCGAGGTGGGCACATCGTTCCTGTACCGCTCGACGGCGACCCTGGCCCGCGTCGCCCGGGTTCTGGAGCGCACCCGGGAGTCGGACCGCTACACGGCGATCGCCGAACGGATCCGCGACGCCTGGCGTACGGAGTTCCTCTCCCCCGACGGCCACACCGCCGGTGACACCCAGGCCGGTTACGTTCGCGCGCTGTCCCTCGGGCTCGTCCCCGACGAACTGCGCGGGGCCGCCGCCGCGCGGCTGGTCGAGCTGATCCGCGCCGCCGGCACCCACCTCACCACCGGCTTCCTGGCGACCGGCGAACTTCTCCCCGTCCTGGCCGACTCCGGTCACGCCGACGTCGCCTACGAGGTGCTCCTGCAGCGCACCGCACCCTCCTGGCTGTACATGCTCGACCGCGGCGCGACCACCATCTGGGAGGACTGGGAGGGCATCGACGACACCGGCACCGCCCACGACTCGCTCAACCACTACAGCAAGGGCGCGGTGATCCGCTTCCTGCACACCCACACCCTGGGGCTGCGGCAGACGCCGGGGTCGATCGCCTGGGAGTCCTTCGACGTCGCGCCAGTCCCGCACCCGTCCGTGCCGTGGGCCCGGGGCACCCACGAGTCCCCGCAGGGCACGATCGCCGTCGAGTGGCGCACCACCGGCGACACCCTCACCATCACGGTCGACGTCCCACCGGCCACCACCGCCCGCATCGTCTTCCCCGACGGCACGGTCGAGGAGCCTCTGGCTCCCGGCAGGTTCAGCGCCACCCGGCGCGTGGGGAAGGCGAATTGAGACGACGTCGACCGTGAGGGTTCCGTCGCCACGGTGGCTGGGAGCGGAACGCCGAGGACGACGCCGCGGGCGGTTCGCCACCGGGGTGAGGGGGTGTGCAGAACGGTCCGCGGGGCGGGCAGCGTCTCTCATCGCCTCCACACCGGGCGGCCATGCCGGTTGGGCTTCACGACGCGCCGGCTCGGCCCGTAGAACGGTCAGGGCGCCGTGATGGCCCGCTGCTCAATCTTCGTCGTCTGCCTCTGCTTCTGCGGCCTGCGGGAAGGTCATCCGCATGAAGGCCCGGACCGGCCCGACGATGTCGAGATCCTGGTCCAGCAGCCACTGCAACTGCAGGCCGTTGAGCACGGCTTGGAGCAGCGTGGCCGCGTGGTCGGGGGCGAGCGCTTCGTTCAGTTCTCCGCGCTCGGCCTTCCCGCTCATGCCTCGGGCGAACTGTTCGCGCCCCCAGGCGTAGCGCTGCGCGAAGTAGTCGTGCGCGGGGTGCTCCGGACGGGAGGCGGCCGCCGCGAGCTCGATCCACAGGCGCATCAGTTCGGGGGACTTCTGGTGGTGGCGCAGCAGATCGCCGAGGTAGGGCGCCAGATGGTCCATGTCCGGCACCTGTGACTCGGCGTATTGCCGCTCCTCGGCGTCGCGTTCGGCGAGCACGGCGGCCAACAGGTCGTCCTTGTTGCGGAAGTGGTGCAGCAGCCCGGCGTGGGTGATGCCGGCCCGCTCGGCGATGTCACGCAACGAAGCCTTCGTGAATCCGTGTTCCGCGAAGCTCTCACGCGCCGCCCGGACGATCTCGGCCCGCCTGGCGGGGGTCTTGGTGTACGGGCCGCGGGCCTTGGCCTGGGTCACAGGGCGCTTCCTCTTTTCGAATCCCGCATCACGGTTCTCAAAACCTTCCAAGGCTTGGCATTTCGTCACCTGCCCGGCAGCCTGGGCGGCTACCGTCGCGGGCACAAAGGGCGAACCGCCGCGTTTTCGAGCCACGTACGCCCTGATCACGAACAGGGTCTCCCATGTTCCCGCACCTCCCGCTGCGGTTTGCCTTCCGAATGAAATTCAACCACGCGGTAACTGTTCCCGCGACTGGATCCCTTGGCGGATCCGCGACCGTCGCAGCACCTTGACCACCCGCACACCGGCCCCACGGGCCCGCATGTGGCGGTCGGCGCGACGCAGCACCTCCCGCCGCGGGACGTGTCATCGCCGACATCCCGGCGCCCTGTCTCGAACCGAACCCACCGCCCAGCCTGTCCGCCGCTATGGCGAGAGCCTCACCGGCCCCCTCGACACCAAGCCCCGGCCCGATAAGCCAACTGCCCGCCTCGGACTGGGGCGTCAGGGTGTGGTGGTGGTCGGGGACCGGTGTTCGCGGATCTGGGCATGGTGCTCTGCGACCCAGGTGATCAGGGACGTGACCACGTGGTGGAGGCTGCTGCCCAGCGGAGTGAGGGCGTACTCGACACGCGGGGGTACCTCCGCGTAGGCGGTCCGGGTCACCAGACCGTCCTGCTGGAGCCGGCTCATGGTGAGGCTGAGCATCCGCTGGGAAATGCCAGGGACTGCGCGCTGCAGCTCGGTGTAGCGCAGGGGGCCGGTTTCCAGTACGGAGATCACCAGCATGCTCCACTTGTCGCCGACCCGGTCCAGGATCTGCCGGACGAAGTCCATCTGCTCGGCGGGGATTCTGGCGCACGGCCCCCCGGCTGCGGCGGCTTTGGCTCGGCCTGCGGTGTCCATGGCGCACATTCCCTTCCGGCACGCACATCGATGTGCCTTTTGTACGGCCTTCCATACTGGTCCATCATGGCGCTGCGCACAAACAGTAGGAATTGGAGGTGAGTCATGCGCGTCGAAGTCTGGTCCGAGATCACCTGTCCCTGGTGCGGCCTGGGCAGCCACCGCCTGGACCGCGCCGTGCAGCCGTTCGGGCACGGCGACGAGGTCGAAGTGGTCCACCGCTCGTTTCCGCTCAGCGACCGTTACCCGGTCGGCAGCGTCATCAGCGTGCGCGAGGCCACACTGCGCAACTACGGCCTGGCCGGCGCCCGTCTGGAGGCTGCGACCGGTCGGGTCGAGGCATTGGCCGAGCAGGAGGGCCTGAGCCCCTACCGGGTGCTGGAGAACGAGGTCGGCAACACCCGGCTCGCCCACGAGTTCCTTGCCCACGCCTCAGTGGAGGGCAAGAACCGCCTCGCGTGGGACACGATCTTCCGGGCCTACTTCGGTCAGGCGCGGCCCGTCTTCGGCCTCGACGAACTGCTCGACCTTGCCGACGAGATCGGCCTGGAGCGCGAGGAGACCCGGCGCGTGCTCACCGACGGCCGGTACGCCGTCGCCGGAGCGCAGGACAGCGACACGCTGCTCGACATCCTGCGCCAGGCATGGGACGACACCCACCCCACCGTTGTCGTCGCCGGCGACAACGCGGCGGTCTGCGGCCCGGACGGCTGCGCGGTTCCGGTCGCTGCCGCCGCCCATCTCTGATCCACACGCCCGCCGGGACATCCGGTCCCCGCATGTCCCGGCGACCACGACAAGAAAGAGTGCTAACTGTGCCCACTGCTGCCATCGTCGGCGCCGGCCCCGGTATGGGCCTGGCCATCGCCCGCACCTTCGGAAGCCGCGGCTTCGACGTCGCCCTGATCGCCCGCACCAAGGAAAAGCTCCAGACGCTGGTCGGACAGCTCGGTGAGGAAGGCATCACGGCCGAGGCGTTCCCCGCCGACGTCCTGGACCGGCCCTCCCTGACCGCCGCCCTGGACGCCGTGAAGACCCGCTTCGGCGCCATCGACGTACTGGAGTACTCACCCGCCCCGCACTCCCCGGTGCCCGGTCACACCCTGGCCGCCCCCTCCGAGGTCACGGTGGACAATCTGCAGCCGCAGATCGAATACGTCTTCTACGGCGCCCTCACCGCGGCCCAGGCGGTGCTGCCCGCGATGCGGGAGGCGGGCGCCGGGACCCTGCTGTTCACCACTGGCGGCGGGTCGGTGGATCCCGTCCCCATGCTCGGCAACGTCAACGCCGCCGCTGCTGCCCTGCGCAACTGGGTCATCAACCTGGACAAGGAACTGGCCGGCAGCGGTGTGCACGCCGCCCACGTGGCGATCAGCGTGTGGATCGGCGGGGGCGGACCCGAGGGCTTCCCGACGGCCACACCCGAGCAGATCGCCCCCCTGTACTGGGACCTGCACGAAAACCGCGACCGCTCCGAGGCCGTCTTCAACGCCTGACTCACTGGTCCACCCCACTCCGGGGATGGGCGTCCGTTCCCTCCCTGACCGCTCCATCGGCATCATGGAGTTCGCCGCCGCACTCGGCCGGATCCGTCCCGCCGGCGGCCGGCATCGCCCCGTGCTAACCCGTCGGCCGCGACCGGCCTGGCCGTGGTGATGGTGCCGACCACGATCACCCACGCCCGCCGCGAGGAACCCGGCGCGATCGTTGCACGGCGCGGGAAGTCACGCCGCGCAGTGGGCCGTTCGCGCGGCGGGCCGACGATCCAAGGGGCATCCGCACCCGATCCGGCGCGGATGCCACCACAGACCTCAGAACATGGTGTTGTCGTTGGCGCTCTTCTCCGGCACCTCCTGGACCACGTCCCAGTGCTCGACGATCTTCCCGTCGGAGAGGCGCCAGAAGTCCGCGACGGCCATGCCGCGGTCGCCGGGCTTGAGGTGCAGGTTGCCGTGGGTGACCACCAAGTCCCCTTCGGCGATCACGCGCTTGATCTCCAGACGCAGCTCGGGGAACTGCCCGCGCAGCCAGTGGACATAGCCGACGAACGCCTGCGCCCCGTCCTGCGCCCCAGAGTTGTGCTGGGTGTAGCTGTTGCCGAGGTGGGTTTCGGCGGCCCGTTCCGGCTGGTAGTCGTTGAACGCCTGCTCGTAGAAGGCGATCACGAGCGCCTTGTTGTCGTCAGCGGACAGGAGAATCTCCCGACTCGCGGTGGTGCGGAGAGGCATCAGTCGGTCATGGCGTCGCGGACGAGAGCGGTGTCGACGAACTGCTCGAAGCGCACGATGAGTCCGCCGCGTACGACGAAGTGGTGGGCGACCCGCACGTTGATCCGCTTGCCGGTGGCCTTGTTGGTCGCGGTGTAGCGGGCCAGGACGACGACGTTCTCGCCGTCGACGACGTAGGTGTCGTCGTGGGCGGTCCAGCCGTCCCAGTCCTTGCCGAGCTGTTCCATGACGTTGGCGGTGACGCCGTCGGGGGTGCGGTAGGTGCCGGCCAGCGGGAAGCCGGCCATCTCGGTCCACTCGACGTCGGGCGCGAGGGTGGCACGCAGGGCTTCGAGGTCCCCGGCGGCGGAGGCCAGGTATTGGCGCCGTACGACGTCGGCGGGTGCGGTGGAGGTGGTGAACTCGCTCATGATCAGCCCCACTTCATCTCGCCCTTGGCGACCTTCGCACCGATCTGGGCGGCGATCAGCATGCCGTTGTCCGGGTAGCGCGCGATGAGCGCCTCGGTGAGCGCGGCGCCGTCGGCCGCCTTGCCGAGCTCCTCCTCGAAGGCGAGCAGGTAGTCGCGGGTGGCGGTGATGGCCGTGGCGTCGGCGGCGGTGTCGGGCAGGCGGTGGCCGGGGACGACCAGCTGCGGGTTCAGGGCGGCCATCTCGTCGAGCAGGTCGATCCAGGCGGCACGGGACTCGGGGGTGGCGGTGTCGGCGACCCAGACGTGCTCCTGCTGGAACAGCAGGACGCCGCCGAGCAGGGCGCGGGACTCCGCCTGCCACAGGTAGTGGCGGTCGGGCAGTTCGTCGGAGCCGCCCTTGAGCTCGAAGCGGTGGCCTTCGAGGGTGAGGTCGCCGGTCAGCGGGGTGAGGTCGACGAGGCGGGTGGGCAGGTTCGGGCCGAGGGCCGCCCACGCCTTGAGCTTGCCCTCGTAGGAGTGCTTGATGTGCTCGATGACGATCGGGGTGGCGACGAAGACCGCGTCGGGGAAGGCGTCGGCGATCACCTCGGCGCCGAAGTAGAAGTCGGGGTCGGCGTGGGAGACGAAGACGGTGGTGAGGTTCTTGCCGGAGTCGAGGATCTCGGCGGCCAGGCGGTGGCCGTCGGCGCGGGTGAACGCGGCGTCCACCAGCAGGGCGTCGGTCTCGCCGGTGACGAGGGTGGCGGTCTTGTTCTTGGATCCGGCGGGGAAGTCGAGGTCGAGGATCTTGAAGTCGAGGGCGCTCATGCTCGGGGCTCCTTGGAGGGGTGGAGGGTTGCGGGGTCAGTTGAGGTGTGCGAGACGCCGGTCCACCTCGTCGGCGGTGGCGTGTCCGAGTGCCAGGGGGACGATGTGCTCGCCGTCGATGGCGAGGAGGGTGGGGAAGCTGGAGACTCCGAGCCGGCCCGCGCGGCGGAAGTCGGTGTGGGCCGCGGTCTGCGCTTCTGGCGCTTCGAAGGCGGCGACGACGGCGTCCGCGTCGAGCCCGGCCGCCTGGGCGACCGTCCGGTACGTGGCCGCCTCCGACAGGCTCAGGCCGTCGACGTAGAAGGCGTGCTGCAAGGCCATGGCCAGCTCCGCCGCGCGGTCGGGGGCCACGTGACGCAGGGCTGCGACGCCGCGGGCGGCGGCCTCGGAGTCCATCACGAACGAACCGTCGGCGATCAGCCGCTCGTAGGCCTCGCCGAACTCGGCGCCGGTCTGCTCGGCGATCTGGGCGTTGGCCCCCTGGACGTAGCCGAAGTCGCGGATCGGGACCCGGCGGCTTCCGGTGAAAAGACCGCCGGAGACGACCTCGACCGGCAGGTCGGGGTGGCGCGTGGTGATCTCGCGCAGAGTCGCGGTGAATCCGTGCGACCAGCCGCAATAGGCGTCGAAGACGTAGACGAGCTTCATCGAAGACCTCGGCAGAGAGGGACACCCGCCGGTTGCGAGCGATTCATCTGACCAAACAGTAACTGATGCGTCAGATATTTCTCGGCCTGTGTGAACTGGGACACACAAGCGCCGCCCATGCCATTAGACCTGCGCTGTCGCCGGTCCGCAGGTCAGGGAAGCCGAGGCAGCACATCCCTGGCCGTGTGGCTGAGGATCCGGAGGTCCTCCGCGAACCGCTCGCGGTCCGCCGCCGGGAGGGGCTCCACGAAGTACCGCTTGATGTTCTCCAGGTGCACCCTGGCAGCGCGTACGACCGTCTCCTCGCCCAGCGGGGTCAGCCGCACCAGCTTCCCGCGCCGGTCGTCGGGGGACTCCGCGCGCGTCACGAATCCGGCCGTCTCCATGCGGTCCACCAGGCGGGTGGCGCCGCCGGTGGTCAGGACCTGCTCCTGCGCGATGGCCCGCATGGAAAGCCCCGGCTCACCGGCCCGCCCGAGGATCAGCAGCGCCTCGAAGACCAGATGGCTGACGCCGCACTCCACCTCGAGCGCCCGGCCGAGGATGTACTCCAGCCGGTTCGCCGCCCCCTGCAGTCGCCCGAACGCCAGGATGAGCTCATGGTCGGCCGCCTCCTTCGCCGTCCCGATCTCCGCTTCCTCATCCACGGCCGCGCTGCCCCTCTCGTCGTCTCAGTACCACCGTACCGATCACGTACGGAGGGGACGGTGCCCCCAGGTCTCCTGCCACACGGTTCGCGTCGCGATCCCGAGCCGGCAGGAGACCCCTCGTCGAACCGTTCAGTTGATACGGACGATCTTCCAGAACTGGTCGTCGATGTTCAGGCCGTTCCACTGCACGACTGCCGCGCCGTTGCTGATGGAGGACTGGGCGACGGCGGCGTTGACTTCGTACGCCCCGACGACCCCGAACTCGACTGCTACAGGCTCCTCCTGGCACCCTCGCTCTACCTGGTCGCGGAGGCAGCCGCGGCGAACCTCGCCCGGTTCACCGAGGGCGGGGGCACGCTGGCCGTCGGCTTCCACAGCGGCATGGTCGACGAGAACGCCCATGTGTACCTGGGCGGTTACCCGGGCGCGTTCCGCGACGTCCTCGGTGTGGTCACCGACGCGAGAGGACCGGCCTGACGGGCGACGTGGCACCGGGCGCCACGGCCGACCTGTGGTCCGAACGCATACGGCTGACCGGCGCTCAGGCCGTCGCCTCCCACGCCGACGGCCCACTGGCCGGCCACCCCGTCGGCACCCGCCACCGGCACGGGAACGGCACCGCCTGGTATCCGGGCACCCACCCCGACCAGGACACGCTCGCCGCCCTGATCGACCGCATCCGCCAGGAGGCCGGCGTCAAGAGCAGGACGCACCAGCCGGGATCGAGGTCGTCCGGCGCCGCGGCGCAAAGGCCGACAACCTGTTCCTCATCGACCACACCGGCAAGGGCGCCGAAGCACCTGCCGAAGGGGGCGAACTCCTCACCGGCACCCCGGTCACCGGAACCGTCACCGTCCCACCGGGAGGCGTCGCCGTGGTCCGCGAGCCCCGCTGATCCAGCTACCGCGCGTCGGCGGGTCAGCCGAGGCCATCTGCCCCCACGGTCACGGCGGACTCGTCGAGCAGGGCGTCGGAGACGGGCACTGGCTTCCCGTCGAGGTCGAGGACCGGGGTGGCCTCCTTGTACCAGGACTCGATCACGGCGTTGCCCCAGAAGTCGCGGCGGCGGTCGTCGTTGACGTTCCAGCGGTACGTCTCGTGGTCGGGGTCTCCGGTGTAGTAGTCGGAGGTGTAGATCTCCACCCGGTGGCCGTCGGGATCGCGCAGGTAAAGGTAGAAGGCGTTGGAGACGCCGTGCCGTCCCGGGCCGCGTTCGATGTGGTGTTCCTTGCGGATCGAGCCGAAGAGGTCCGCTGCGCGCAGGACTTGGTGGGATTCGTGGGTGGCGACGCCGAGGTGGTGCAGGCGGGGTCCGGCGCCGCCGGTGAAGGCAACGTCGTGGACGGTCTGCTTGCGGTACATCCAGGCCGCGTACAGCTCGTGCTCGTCACCCTCGATGGTCTCCGAACAGCCGAAGCCGAGGGACTGATAGTGGGCGTAGGCGGCCGGGACGTCGGGGGTGCAGATGTTGAAGTGGTCCAGGCGGGCCACCTCGGCGCCGTGGCGCAGGTCGTAGCGCTGAATGAGGCGTTCGGCACGCTCGATGTCGTGGAAGAACTCGACGGGGAAGCCGAGCGGGTCGATGACGCGGACGGCGTCGCCGACACCGGGCGTGCCTTCGCCTTTTCGGAGGCGCCGTACCGGTCGGCCGAGTCGGCGGAAGAACTTCTCCGCCTTGTCGACGTCCTCGGGAGTGCGGACCCGGTAGGCGAGGTGGTCGAGGGCGGCGAGCTCGCCCCTGCGCAGGACGAGGGAGTGGTGTGTCAACTCGTCGGTGCCGCGCAGGCAGAGGGTGTCGGCGTCCTCGTACTGGACGTGGAAGCCGAGCATGTCGACCCAGAACCAGCGGGCCGCCGCGAGGTCGGTGACGGCGAGCTGGGCGTAGGCGGAGCGGATCACATCCGGCGCGGTCACGAGGCGGCTCCGAAGCGAGGGGTGTGAACGTCACCCAGGGCGACGTGGACGATCTTGGATTCGGTGTAGAAGTCGATGGAGTGGGCGCCGCCCTCGCGGCCCACGCCGGACGCCTTGACTCCGCCGAAGGGAGTACGCAGGTCACGGACGTTGTGCGAGTTGAGCCAGACCATGCCGGACTCGACGGCGTGCGCGATGCGGTGGCCGCGCTTGAGGTTCGACGTCCAGATATAGGCGGCCAGGCCGAACTGGGTGGCGTTGGCCAGTTCGATCGCCTCGGACTCGTCGTCGAACGGGGCGACGGCCACGACGGGGCCGAAGATCTCCTCCTGGAAGATCCGGGCGTCGCGCTCGACGTCCGCGAAGACCGTCGGCTGGAGGTAGTTGCCGTCGGCGAGGTGGTCGGGCCGGGTGCCGCCGGCGACCAGGCGGGCCTCCTTCTTGCCGATCTCGACGTAGTTCAGAACGCGTTCGTAGTGCTCCGGGTGGACCAGCGCCCCCACCTCCGTGGCCGGGTCGGAGGGCGGCCCGACGCGGACGTTCGCGGCCCGCTCCGCCAGGCGACGGGTGAACTCCTCGTACACCGGGCGCTCCACCAGGACACGTGAACCGGCCGTGCAACGCTCGCCGTTGAGGGAGAACACGCCGAAGACGACCGAGTCGAGGGCGGCTTCGAGGTCGGCGTCCGCGAAGATGACGGCCGGGGACTTGCCGCCCAGCTCCATCGAGGTGGTCTTCAGGTGCTGAGCGCCGGCGCGGATGATGTGGCGGCCCGTGTCGGTGGAGCCGGTGAAGGAGATCAGCGGTACGTCCGGGTGGTCGACCAGTGCCTGGCCCGCCTCCTCGCCGATGCCGTGCACGATGTTCACCACGCCCGCCGGAACCCCGGCCTCGGAGAAGATCTCCGGCCACAGCGAGGCCGACAGCGGGGTCCACTCGGCGGGCTTGAGCACCAGCGTGCACCCGGAGGCCAGGGCCGGGGCCAGCTTCCAGCTCTCCAGCATGAAGGGGGTGTTCCACGGCGTGATCAGTCCGGCCACGCCGACCGGCCTGCGCACTACGTAACTGAACTGCTCGTCCCCCTGGCGGAAGGCCTCCTCGCCGAGGGCGACGATCACGTCGGCGAAGTAGCGGAAGTTCTCCGCGGCACGCCGAGCCTGGCCGCGGGCCTGGGTGATGGGCAGCCCCGTGTCGTACGACTCGAAGGACGCCAGCCGCTCGTGGCGGGCCTCGACGGCGTCCGCGATCCTGACCAGAACGTTGGCACGCTCCCGATTGCCGAGGGACGACCAGGCGGGGAAGGCTGACCTGGCGGCCGCCACCGCCCGTTCGACGTCGGCCGGGCCGCCGGCCGCGGCCTTCGCGTAGGGCGTGTTGGTCACCGGATCGGACACGGGGAACGTCCGTCCGTCGGCGCTGTAGACCGACTCGCCGCCGATCCAGTGCTGGATGACGGGAGGCAGGTTCTCGGTGCTCATGGTCAGGCTCCGATCTGTGCGGTGAGGTCGCCGCCCTCGGCCAGCAGCGCGCGGATCTTCGTCAAGCCCGCGTCCGTTGGCCCGGTCAGCGGCGGGCGGACGTGGGCGGAGGCGATGCGGCCCTGCTGGGCGAGGACCCACTTGGCGGGCGCCGGATTGGTCTCGACGAACAGCAGGTCGACCAGCGGGTGCAGGCGGTAGTGCAGGTCACGGGCCGCGTCGAAGTCGCCGGCCTCCCACAGTTCGTACATCCGAGCCACCGCGGTGGGGGCCAGGTTGGCCACGGCCGACACGAAGCCCGCCCCGCCGAGTGCCATCAGCGGCAGGCAGAGCAGCTCGATGCCCGACCACACCAGCAGCGAGCGGCCGCAGGCATGCAGTACGCGGGAGAAGTGCTCGAAGTCCTTCGTGGTCTCCTTCACGCCGACGAAGTTGTCGAAGTCGGTGAACAGCCGCTTGACCGTGTCCGGGGCGATGTCGACGGCAGTGCGGGAGGGCACGTTGTAGGCGACGATCGGCAGGTCCGGGAACTCCCGGGCCACCCTCGCGTACCACTGGTAGAGGGCCTCCTGGGTGGGCCGCGCGTAGTACGGCGTGATGACCAGGGCCGCGTCGGCGCCCAACTCCTGAGCCGCTGCGGTGAGTTCCAGGGCCTCGTCGAGCTTGTGGGAGCCGGTGCCGGGCAGGAAGGGCACCCGGTCGCCGATCTCCTCGACCGCCGTGCGCATCGCGGCGATCCGCTCGGTGACGCTCTGCGCGCTCGGCTCGCCCGTCGATCCGCCGAGCGAGATGCCGTGCGAGCCGGACTCCAGCTGGAAGCGGATCAGGTCACGCAGGCTGTCGTGGTCGAGGGCACCGTCCGCGGTGAACGGTGTGACGACGGGGGCTATGGACCCGCGGATGGCCGACGGGTCGCTGCGGAACTTCACTGTGTTTCTCCCTTGCACCAGTTCTCGTAGGCGTCCCGCCAGGCCGGACCCAGCGGATACAGGCCGTCGACGCTTTCGCCCGCGGCGACCTGCTCGGTGATGAAGCGCTCCTGCCGTTCCTGTTCGCGGCAGTCGGCGATCAGTTCCTCGGCGAGGTCGGGCGGTACGACGACCACGCCGTCGGCGTCGCCGACGATCAGGTCGCCGGGCTGAACCAGAGCCCCGCCGCAGGCGATGGGCACCCCGGTGTCCCAGGGAACGTGCCTGCGGCCGAGGACGGAGGGGTGGGCACCGGCCGCGTAGACGGGCAGGCCCAGGCCGGTGATGGCGGCGGCGTCGCGGACGGCGCCGTCGGTGACGACACCGGCCGCGCCCCGCCGGGCGGCTCTCAGCGCGAGAATGTCGCCGAGCGTGCCCGCGGTCGGGTCCCGCCGGGCATCCATCACCAGGACATGCCCGGGACGCAGCTCCTCGATCGCCCGCTTCTGGGCGTTCATGCCGGTGCCGTACCGCTTGAACAGGTCCTCACGGAGCGGCAGATAGCGCAGGGTGTGGGCCACGCCCACCATCGCCGTGGCGCTGACCGGCCGTACACCGTCGATCGACATGTGCGGCAGACCGCGCGAGCGCATCTGCGCGCTCAGCGTCGCCACGGCGACCGAGCGAAGTCCGTCGGCAAGGTCGTCGGCCAGCAGCGGCTTGGCCACGTACCCCGACCCGTAGGCCGATTCCTCCTCGGCCCGGTCGGTCCTGGGCTGCGCGCCCCACGGCTCCAGGTCGTGATCGGCGTCGGCAATCGGGTTGCGCAGCACTCCTGTGCTCAACCGGCCGTCGCCGACCTCGACTTCGACCACGTCGCCCGGTCCGACCACCGAGGCCCCGGCCGGGGTACCGGTGAGGATCACATCCCCGGGTTCCAGGGTGAGCAGCCTGGACAGGTCCGCGACCAGCTCCCCGAACGGGAACAGCAGCGTGTCGGTCGTGTCGTCCTGGACCAGCTCACCGTTGACCCAGGTCCGCAAACGCAGCGCGTCGGGGTCGAGTCCGGCGGCGTCCAGCAGCCGTGGCCCGATCGGGGTGAAGCCGTCCGCGCCTTTGGAGCGCAGGTTGGAGCCGCGGTCGGCGTACCGCAGGTCGTAGACGCCCGCGTCGTTGGCGGCGGTCACCCAGCGCACGTGGCGCCAGCCGTCCTCCGGGCGCACCCGGCGGGCGCGCGTACCGATGACCAGGGCGATCTCGCCTTCGAAGCCCAGGAGTCGGCAACCCCGCGGCCTGATGATCGCCTCCTGCGTGCCGGCCAGGGACGACGGCGGCTTAAGGAAATAGGAGGGGTGGGCGGGGGTCCGGCCGCGCTCCTCGGCGCGGCTGCGGAAGTTGAGGTGGACAGCGATGATCTTCGATGGGGGGTTCCCCAAGGGGTGCGACACCGGGCTCCTTCAGCTGCCGGACGACTCGCCGTGACCGCGGACCCGCTCGCGCAGGGCGAGCAGTCCGTGCACCGCGTCGAGGGAGGGGGACGGGACACCGGTGCGGCGCGCGAGTTCGCGTACGGCACCGACGAGGGCGTCGAGTTCGAGGGGCCGGCCGCGGTTCGCGTCCTGCAGCATCGAGGTGCGGAACGCGCCGAGCTTGCGGGCGATGTCGAGCCGGTCGTCGGCCGTCATGGCGCTCTCGATGCCGAGAGCGGCACCGACGGCCGCCGTCTCGTCGAACATGGCGGCACACACCTGCCGTACGTCCGGGTCGTCGAGGATGTCCAGGACGGTGGCGCCGGTGAGCGCGCTGACGGGGTTGAGGTTGACGTTGCCCAGGAGCTTCTCCCAGACGTCCCGGCGGATGTCGGTGCTGGGTTCGGGGCGGACGGGGCCCCTGGAGAGGGCTTCGGCGCATTGCGTGACGCGCTGGGAGATGCCGCCCAGCGGATCACCGATGATCAGACGGGAACCGCTGACAAGTGTGACCCGGCCCGGTCCGTCGACCGCGCTGCTGAAGTGCGCCACTCCGTGCATGACCCGCTCGGCGGGCAGGAACCGCAGCAGTTGCCCGTCGGGGTCGACCGATCTCAGCACGGGATCCTGTCCGGTGTGCTCGGCGGTGGACGGCAACCACCAGGGCACTCCGTTGGCCACGACCAGCACGTCCGAGCCGTGCTCGACCCAGGTACGGATACTGCGGGCGGCCGGAAGCAGGTACTGGCTCTTGACGCAGACGACGGCCAGGTCCGGAACGGGGAGCCGAGCGGCGTCGTGCGCGGTGGGGAAGTGGTGACGGACCTCGGCTCCCGTTGACGGGCCGTCTGCCGTCTCCCCGCCGCGCAGCAGGAGTCCTTGCACGGCGATCGCGTCGAGGTGCGGGCCCGGCCGTCCGAGCAGAGAGACCTCGACGCCCGAGGCGGTGAACGCCCCGGCGAGGGTGGCGCCGACGGCGCCCGGGCCCACGACGGTGATCCTCGGTGGCCGGCCGCTCGGCGGAGATGCGGGTGGATGCGACAACGCCGTCGCACCTCCTTTTCGGGTGTGGTCGTGGGCTGGTGTGACCGTTCGCAGCGAGCATGCGCCGCCTCACCGCCCGCAACAATGTCGGTGCCTCCACTCACAGACGTTGCGTGATGTAGATTCCGACATCCCTTTGAAACGGAGGCCGGCATGACCGCGATGCCCCTCGAGCAGCTCGTCGAGGCCCTGCGAGGCGGTGTCATCACCCTGCTGTCCGACGGCGCCGCGGCTGAGTGGCGCGTCACCGGCGCCGAGTTGCTGGACCACCCGGAGGCGCTTGCGACCACCGCGCCCGGACACCTGTTGCTCGGGGTCGGCCTGGACGTCGCCGATCGCGAGGCGTTGGGTGCCGCGTTTCGGACGGCGGCGGACCGGTCCTGCGCACTCGCCGTCAAGTGCCCCACTCCCCCGCCACCGGAGGTGTCGGCGCAGGTCGCCACGACCCGCGTCCCCGTCCTGGCCGTCGCTCCGCGGGTGCCGTGGACGCGGGTGCAGCGCCTGGTCACGACGATCCTGGCCGCGCGCCGGGCGGTCGCGGAACCGGGCGGCGGCGGGACCACGGGCGGCGACCTGTTCTCCCTGGCCAACGCGGTCGCCGGAATCGTCGGCGGCGCAGTCGCGATCATGGACACCCAGCAGGTGGTGGTCGCCTACTCGAACCTGCCCGACCAGCCCATCGACGAGACCCGGCGGCGCGGGATCCTGGGCAGGCGGGTGCCCGAGGACGCGCTCGCCGATCACCTGAACCGGGAGGTGTGGGTGAGCGACACGGTCGTACGCCAGCACCGGCCCGGCGATCTGCCGCGCACGGCCGTGGTCATCAGGGCGGGCGAGGACGTACTCGGCTCCCTCTGGGTCGCGTTCCCCGACGAGGCCGCGGCCGCCGACTGCGGGCCCACCTTGCAGGAGGCGGCCCGGGTCGCGGCACTGCACATGCTGGCGCTGCGCCGTCAGGTCGACGCCGAGCAGGAGAGCCGCGACCTCGGCCTGCGCCACGCGCTGGAGGGCCGGTCGGGGCAGGGCGACCCGCCCGGTGGTGTCCGCCTTCCCGCCGTGCTGGTCGGGCTGGCCGAGGCGGTACAGGAGCGCGACGGCGAGGAGTCATGGGAAGCCGGCACCGCGGCCCGCCGCCGCGCAGCTCTGCTTCGGGCGCTGGACCTGGCCGTCCTCGACGGGCGCTCCCTCGGGTACGAACCGGCGGCAGCCCTGCTCGGGGACCGCGTCTACGTGCTGCTGCCGGCCGCAGGTTCCGGCTCCGTGTCCACCGGTGTCCTGCTGGACCACCTCCTGGACCGGGCCCGGCACAGCTTGCACCGGTCGTTCACGGCGGTCGACTCCCCCACGGTCGCAACGGCTTCCGCCCTGCTCGCGGCCCGCCGCGACATCGACGCCGCGCTCGACCACCTCCGGGAGCGACGGGCCGGACCTGGCGCGTACCACGCCGAGGACCTGCGCCCGGAGCTGGTGCTGCGGCGGCTCGTCGGCGCCGTACGCGAGGACGCCGAACTGCGCACCGGCATCGCGGAACGCCTGCGGGCACACGACGCCGAACACGGCACCGACTACTGCGCCACGCTGCTCACCTATCTGCGGCATTTCGGCGATGTCGCCGCGGCCAGTGGCGAGTTGCACATTCACCAGAACACGTTGCGGCTGCGGTTGCGCCGGGCCGAGGAACTCTTCGACGTAGCGCTCGCCGATCCGACAAGGCGCCTTCTGCTGACGCTGGAACTGACGGCCCTGACCGGCCTGTCGGAGCCACCGACGAGGGGCTGATGTCATATCCGCCACCGCTCCACCGGATTCACTGTCGAACCCGACATTGGCTCGCGAGCGGTCGCGCACCCATGCTCCTGCACACCGAGGCCGTCGCCCGATACCGGCGATGCCCACGCAGCAATCAAGGAGCACGGCAGTGACCGTTCTGGACACCCCGACGAGCACGGCGAAACCGGCGTACATGAGTGATGCGGAGTGGCGGGCGCGGCTCGAACTCGCCGCCTGTTACCGCGTCTTCCACCACCTCGGTTGGGTGGAGATGGTCTTCAACCACATCACCGTCCGGGTGCCCGGCGAGGAGGGACACCTCCTGATCAACCCGTTCGGCCTGATGTACGACGAGGTGACCGCCTCGAACCTGGTGAAGATCGACCTCGACGGCAACGTCCTGTCGGACTCGGACTGGCCCGTCAACGAGGCGGGGCTGCTGATCCACTCGGTGATCCACGCCAACCGGCCCGACGCGCACTGCATCATGCACACCCACACCACCGCCGGCACCGGAGTCGCCTGTCTGCGCGGTGGGCTGGACCCGGACAACTTCTACGCCGCCCAACTGCACGACATGGTCGCCTACCACGACTTCGAGGGCATCACCGTCGACCCGGAGGAGAAGCCACGGCTGGTGGCCGACCTCGGCGACCGCGGCCTGATGATCCTGCGCAACCACGGCCTGCTGTCGGTGGGACCGACCGTCCCCGCCGCCTTCGCCGCCCTGTGGACTCTGCAACGGGCCTGTGAGATCCAGCTCGCCGCCCAGCAGTCCGGGCAGCCGCTGACCCCGGTGAGCCGGGAGGCGGCAGAGCGCTCGACCAAGGAGTCCTTCCAGATGGGCGACCGTACGGAGGCGGGCAGGACCCTGTTCGACGCACTGCGCCGCAGGATCGACCGCGTCGCCCCCGACTACGCCGTCTGACGCCCCTGCCGGTGACACGCCTACCGCACCACGCCGTCTGACACCTCCCGCTCCCCGGGCCAACGACGACCCGACGACGATCGGACTTCCCATGTCCCCATCCGCTCAGACATCCGGCAACCGGAGTCAGCACCGCACGGTCGCGCTCGCCGCCATGGCGGGCACCACCATCGAGTGGTACGACTTCTTCATCTACGCCCTGTGCACCGGACTGGTGTTCGGCAGCGAGTTCTTCGACGGGCTCGGCGAGGACTCGCTGGTCATCTCCTTCGCGACCATCGGCATCAGCTTCTTCTTCCGGCCGGTCGGAGCAGCACTCGCCGGCCACCTCGGTGACCGGCTCGGCCGCCGCGCGATGCTGATCGCCACCCTGTTGCTCATGGGCGTCTCCACCACCCTGATCGGCCTGGTGCCGTCGTCCGCCTCCATCGGCATGAGCGCCCCGGTCATCCTGGTCCTCCTGCGCATCCTTCAGGGCCTGTCCGCCGGCGGCGAGTGGGGCGGCGCCGCGCTGATCTCCGTGGAGCACGCACCGCCGGGACAGCGTGGAAGGTTCGGCTCCTACCCCCAGCTCGGCGCACCGCTCGGCCTGCTGCTGGCCAACGGCGCCCTGGCGGCCGTCACCGCGCTCACCACGGATGACCAGTTCCTCGCCTGGGGCTGGCGCATCCCCTTCCTGCTCAGCGTCGTCCTCGTCGCCGCCGGGTTCGTCATCCGCCGCAAGGTCGAGGAAAGCCCCGTCTACCGGGAGCTGAAGGAGTCCGGGAACCGGTCGCGTGCCCCGCTCGCCCTGCTGTTCAAGCAACACTGGCCGCTCGTCGTGGCCGGTGCCCTGCTCTTCGCCGCGAACAACGCCGTCGGCTACATGACCACCGGCGGCTACGTCCAGAGCTACTCCGTGAACCACCTGGGCATGGACCCGACGCTGATCCTCATCTGCGTCATGGTCGCCGCGGTCGGCTGGCTGGCCAGCACCCTCGCGGGCGGCCGGTTGTCCGACCGGTTCGGCCGCCTCCGTGTCTACCGCATCGGCTTCGTCATCCAACTCGCCTGGATGTTCCCGTTCTTCGCCCTGCTCAACACGGCGAATACCGGCCTCGTCGTGCTGGCGCTGCTCCTGTACAGCATCGGCTTGGGGCTCACCTACGGTCCGCAGGCCGCACTGTTCGCCGAGCTGTACCCGACCGCCGTCCGGTACAGCGGTGCGGCCCTGTCGTACGCCATCGGAGCCGTCCTCGGCGGCGCCTTCGCCCCCATGATCGCCGAAGCCCTGCAGTCCGGCACCGGCACCGTGTACTCCGTCGCCGTCTACCTCGCGGGCGTGACGGTGATCGGGCTCGCCGTCACCTTCGTCCTCAAGGAGCGCCAGGACGTACCGCTCAGCGAGGCCGAGGCCGGCGAGAAGGACGAGCAGACGGTCGTGACCGCCTGAGCGACGACAGACCGGCCGATGCAGCCCAACGCCCCGCCCCCCACACATCGAGGAGCTCACGCATGACCGAGCCGCACACCGCCCCCATCCGCCAGGCATCCCCCGAAGCCCACCCCCACGGAGCCCTGACGCGCCGCCGCCTGTGGCAGCTCGGCGCCACCGCGGCACTCGGCGCCGGCGCAGCGTCGCTGCTTCCCGGGCGTGCCTCCGCCCAGACCTCGGCGTCCGCGGCCCCCACCGCGCAGGACTACTTCGACCGCGCAACCGAACTGGCCGGCGACAACCCGGTCCTCAAGAGCATCGTCAGCGCGCTCACCGCCGGCTACACCCCGCCGAGGCCCGCAGCTCCCGCGCCGCTGCGGATCTTCGACAACGTCGCCGTCCTCAGCGTTGGTTTCGTGTCGGCCACGGCGATCCTCACCCCACGCGGCATCATCCTCATCGACGCCCTCGACAACCCGGACGAGGCGGAGCGGTACATCGTCTCCGGACTGCGCAGCCTGGGGGCCGACCCTTCGACGATCAAGTACGTCGTGGTCACCCACGGCCACGGCGACCACTTCGGCGGCGCCCAGTACCTGGCCGACCGGTACGGAGCCCGGGTCATGATGGCCCCGGCCGACTGGGACCTCCTCGCCTCCACGTCCCCGGCCAACGCACCCACCCGCGACCTGGACATCGCCGACGGCCAGAAGCTGACGCTGGGCGGTACCACCGTGACGCTCCACCACACGCCGGGACACACACCCGGCACCGTCTCGCCGGTCTTCCCGGCCCGTTGGCGGGGCCGCACCCACGCGGCGATGCTGTGGGGCGGGACCAACCCGCCCGCCGCCACCGCGGGCAAGGAGACGTACCTCTCCTCCGCCCTCACCTTCGCTTCCCGGACGAGGCGGGTCGGCGTCGACGTCGAACTGAGCAACCACGGCTTCGCCGACTACGGCCTCGAGCGCATGGAGGAGCTGCGCAGCGCGCCGAACGGTCGCGAGAACCCGTTCATCGTGGGCACCTCGACAGCACAGCGCTTCATGAAGATCGTGGAGACCATGCTGCGCGGCCGCATCGCCCAGGATCAGGAGGCCACCACGACTGCGACGACGATGGCGGCCACGAGCGCCCCCGCGGAAGGCTGCTGCTGAGGTTCGCGACAGCACGACGGTCACCGACTGCCCGCGCAGCGGTGACCGTGGACCGCTGACAGAGGACGAGGCAGTTGCCGCGGGTGAGCCTCGACGACGGCCGAGTTCAACCGACACCGACAGGTGAGACGGACGCAGTGGCCGATGTTCGGGCTGGCATCGATCCAGCCGTAGTCCTTCTGACCGCCGCACTGCGCCGGACGACCAACTGCGGAGACCTGCCCTCGGGGCGGTGGAGGTGAGCCGGGCAGCAGGAGACACACCTCGCCGGTCCGCCTGCTCCTGTGGCCCGCGACGGGTGGCCGCAACTGCCTTGCCTTTGACGCGCACGTCAGGGGCTAGCGTCTGCGCACCGCAGCCGGACCGGTTCGGCTGCGGTGCCCGCGCTCACCCTCCGACCCGTCCAGGAGCCCCGACATGGCCGCTGTCCTGCCCTCCACGACCCGCGAGATTCTGCTGGCCGACATCCCCGACGGGCTGCCCGGGCCCGAGCACCTCACGGTCGCGCGGAAGCCGGTCCCGGTCCCCGGTCCGGGACAAGTCGTGGTCCGCAACCGGTACTTCCTTGTGTTCCCCGGGCTGCGAACTCTGATCGGCGGCCAGGCCGACGGCGTACCGCTGCCCCGCATCCACGCCGGTGACGCGCTGTTCGGTCCCGCTGTCGGTGAGGTCGTCGCGGCCGGGCCCGGCGGTCCGCTGCGCCTCGGGGACACCGTCATGCACATGCTCGGTTGGCGCGAGCATGCGCTGCTGCCGGCGGCCGACTGCACTCCACTGGCCGATGCCCTGCCCGACCCGGTGGCCCACCTGTCGTCCGGGTCGGCGGCTTACGGAGCACTGACCCGGCTCGCTGAAGTCCGCCCCGGCGACACCGTGTTCGTCACGGGCGCTGCGGGAGCCGTGGGAACGCTGGCGGGTCCCGTCGCGCGTCTGCTGGGGGCCACGAGGGTCATCGGGAGCACTCGTTCGCCGGGCAAGGCCGAGCGGCTGGGGGCCGAACTGGGCTACGACGCGGTCGTGGTGCCGGGATCCACGCCGATCGACCGGCAACTGGCCGCAGCGGCGCCGGACGGCATCGACGTACTGCTGGACACGGTCGGCGGTGAGCAGCTGGCGGCGGCGGTTCGCGCCGCGCGCCGGGGTGCCCGTTTCGCGCTGGTCGGCGCGCTGGCAGGACAGTTGTCGCCCCACCGGGACGGTGGCAGCGCACCCGCGGAGATCGACACCTTCCGGCTCGTCAACCAAAGCATCTCGCTGCACGGCTACAGCGGCGCGGACCATCCGGAGGTGACGGTGGAATGGACCAAGCGCTTCGGAGAATGGCTGCGGTCCGGCGAGATCACCTTCCCGCATGTACGGATCCCGGGCATGGATCGCGCGCCTCGGGCGTTGGAGGAACTGTTCGAGGGGCGGCACTTCGGGACCGTGGTCGTGGAGTTGCCGACAGGATGAAGCGTCGTCACGCTCGGCTCGCGGCGACGGAGGCTGCGGCTGAGGCGTGAGGTCGGACATGCGGATCGGAGATGCGGCGGCAGCGGCGGGGACCACCCCGCGGGCACTGCGGTTCTACGAGGAACGAGGCCTGCTGCCACCACCGCGGCGCACCGCCACCGGGCAGCGTGAGTACGGACCGGGCGAGGTGGCCAGAGTCCGCCTCATCCGTGAACTGCTGGCGCTCGGACTCACCGTCGAGGATCTCCGCGGCGTCGCCGACCGGATCGGCCTCCTGGTCGAGAATCCACAACAGCGGTGCGGACGCCCCGACTCCGACATCCCCGGCTCCGGGGTGGTCGACCGCAGACTCGCGGCCCTCGACGCCGAGATCGACCGCCTGACCCGGCTGCGCGCCCGTCTGGCACTGCGCACATACCGACAGAATCCCCGGTGTTGACGTCGCAAGCGAGGGTCTTGGACTGGAACGCGCACCCACCGGCGGCGAGCACGCCGGGCGAGCCGGTTGCCGTACTGCACGCACCGTGCATCCCGTCGTGCCGCCCCGCGTCGACTACGAACTCACCCCACTCGGCCGGACGCTCCTCGACCGGGCTCTGACCCACATCGACGACATCGACAAGGCCCGGGACGCGTACGACACCCGCACCTGAGACGCACCACCCCGTCCTCGTCACGTACGAACGGGGTGTTTCCGTTCTGCGAACAGGGCGCCGGGACAGGGGACGAGGGCCGGCCACCGGTGTGACCATGTCCGCATGCTCCCGGGAGAAGATCGCGCCGCCCTTAGGGTGCTGGTGGTGTGCATGGCGGCAGGGGGCACGACTCTGCTCGACCAGTCGGTCCTCAACCTCGCTGTGCCGACGCTGCGTCAGTCGCTGGACGCGGGTTCCACCGATGTGCAGTGGATCGTCGCCGGATACTCGCTGCCCTTCGGCCTGATGCTGGTGCCGGGCGGCATCCTCGGTGACGCGCGCGGGCACAATGGGCTGTTCCTCGTGTCGGCCCGGGTGATCGTCCTGGCCACCCTCGACTTCGGCACCTCCGTCCTCGGCGTGCCTTCAGGGTCGGCGACCGCGCCTCCCGGCTCGCCCGGGCCCGGGAACTGCTCGATCGGGTGGCGCTGCCGGTATCGACGCCGGAGCGCCGCCCGGCGGAGCTGTCCGGCGGCCGGCGACAGCGCGCCGCGATCGGCCGCGCCCTGGCGCTCTCCCCCCGACCTGGTGGTCTGCGGCGAGCCGGTGTCCGCACTCGACGTCTCCGTGCAGGCGAAGGTCCTCGACCTGCCCGCCGAACTGCAGGCCGACACCGGGGTGGCGTACCTGTTCATCTCGCACGACCTGGCCGTCGTGCGCCGGATCGCCCACCAGGTCGCCCTCATGGGGGCCGGCCGCATCGTCGAGACGGGCACCGCCGACGACCTGTTCACCCGCCCCCGCCACTCCCACATCCGCGAACCGCTCGCGGCGATCCCCGGCGACCGTTACCCCAGGACCGCCACCGAACCCCTGGAAACGAAGGAGCACGCATGACCGTTCAGGACACCACCGCAGACCTTTCCGCCTTCACCCGCGACTGGCAGGAGTGGCACACCAGGCAGGAGGCACGCCTCGCCGACCCGCACGGGTTCCTCGCGATCACCGGCCTGCACTGGCTCGTCGACGAACCGCAGCGTTTCCCCGACGCTCCGGGCGCCTGGTCGACCGGCGCCGGCGGGGTCGTCGTGGTCCTCGACGACAGCGAGGAACTGGTCGTCGACGGCACCCCCGTGCGCGGCGAGCACCGCTTCGGGGTGCTGCCGGAACGCGGCGGAGTCAACGCGGTCTGGGGCGACGCGGTGATCGAGGTGGCCAAGCGCGGCGGACACGACATCCTCCGTCCCCGGCACCCGGACGCGTCCCTGCGCACCGCCTTCACCGGCACGCCCGCCTACGCCCCGCACCCACGCTGGTCCGTGGCCGGCCGGTACACGGCCTTCGACGAGCCGCGGCCCACGACGGTGGGCGCCGCGGTCGAGGGCCTTGAGCACGTGTACGACGCGCCGGGCCGGATCGACTTCGAGCTGGACGGCCGGGAGTTGGCCCTGACCGCGTTCCCCGGACACGCTCCGGGCAGTCTGCTGGTGCTGTTCACCGACGCGACCTCCGGCGTCACCACCTACGCGGCCAACCGGGCCCTCGCCCTCGACCCGCCCGCCACCGACGGCACCGTCCTCCTGGACTTCAACCGGGCGGCGAACCTGCCGTGCGCCTACACCGATCTGGCCACCTGCCCGCTGCCGCCGGCCGAGAACAGGCTGCCCGTGGCGATCGAGGCCGGGGAGAAGATCCCCCGCGAGCGCGGCGGGTCCTGACCAGCCGGCGTCACCGGGACCATCACTACCAAGAGGGACGCACCCCGCATGAGTACCCCCACGATCAGCTCGCTGGCCTTTCTCACCCCGGGCAACTTCGCCGACGACGACCCGTACCCCGGTCTGGAGGAGACACTCCAGCTGTTCGAGTACGGCGAACGCCTGGGCTTCGACGGAGCCTGGATCCGGCAACGCCATCTTGAACACGGTGTCGGCTCGGCCGCGGTCTTCCTCGCCGCGGCCGGCCAGCGCACCGAGCGGATCGAGCTGGGGACCGCGGTCATCCCGATCGGGTACGAGAGCCCGTTCCGGCTCGCCGAGGACCTGGCGCTGGCCGACGTGCTGTCCCGTGGCCGGTTGCAGGTCGGATTCAGCACCGGAATGCCGCACGCCGAACTCCTCGGCGACCTGGTGTACGACGGGGACTGGCGCGGCTTCGACCTGTCCTACGGCAGGATCGCCCGGGTCGTCGAGAACCTGCGCGGCGGCTACCTCGGCGGCCCGGACACGGTGATCCAGTCACCGGGCAACACCCAGCGACCACGCCTGCAACCGCACAACCCCGGCCTGGTGGACCGGGTCTGGTACGGCGGCGGCAGCCGGCGCTCGATCCGGTGGGCAGCAGAGCACGGGCTGAACCTGCTCAGCGGCAACATCGTCACCGGTGAGAGCACCGACGACTTCACCACGGCCCAACTCACCCTGCTCTCCCAGTACCGACGCACTCTCGCCGAGGACCGCCCGACACGGGTGGCGCTCGGCCGGGTGATCGTGCCGTTCGACAGCGCGGACGCAACCACCCGCGCCCGCTACCGGGACTACGCGGCCAGTCGGCACGCGCGCACCCTGGCCCCACAGGGCCCGAGGCGGACCCTGTTCGCCCCGGACGTGGTCGGGACCGCGGAACAGATACTGGAGCAACTGGCCGCGGATCCCGTGGTCGCCGCCGTGTCGGAGCTGCGCCTTGAGCTGCCGTACGAGTTCCACCGGGGCGACTACGAGCAGATCCTTCACGACGTACGGCACCTGATCGCACCAGAGCTGGGCTGGCGGCCCGACACCGCGCTGAACCAGGCAGCGTCGATCAATGAACTCCGCCGCCTCGGGTCTCCCACCGTCTGACTCTTCCAGAAGCACCTATCCATCCGACCTCTACTTCAACTTTCTCCCTCGCACTCACCATTGACACTCCCCCATGCCTCCTCAATCATCAAGACATCCGATGACTGGGAGCCGCCATGAGTACGTATCCAAGACGTCATGTCCTCGGCGTCACGGCGGGTGTCGCTGCCTCAGCCGCTCTTTCCTTCGCCTCCACGACCGACGCCCAGGCTGCTCAGGCGGTCGCACAGCAGAGCCCGACATGGGCACCCGTGCCCGCGCCGGTTCCCGTCCCCCTCGACAGCCTCTACGACAACGACGCCATCGACACGGCCTCCGCGCGAGGCGGCGACTTCGACGGCTCCGGCTACACGTTCCCCGGCGAGGAACTCCCGGCCGGCCAGGTGGAGGTGGACGGCGTTCCGTTCGTCTTCCCGTCCTCGGCGCCAGGCGCCAAGAACAACGTCGTCGCGCTCGGTCAGCGCATCGACCTGCCCAAGGGCCGCTACATGGCGGCCTACTTCCTCACCTCGGGGAGTTACGGCAACGCCTCGGGCAAGGCGACGGTGCACTACGCGGACGGTTCGACCACGACGGCCGGTCTCACCGGAGCGGACTGGTACGCGGCGGGCGGTTCCCTGTCGGCGCCGTACCGCTACGGTCCGGACGGCGCGAAGGACGAACACAGCGTCGGCATCGGCACATCGGAGGTATGGGTCGATCCGCAGCGCGAGGCGATCGCCGTCACCTTGCCGACCACCCACGCACCCGAGGCCAACCAGACCTCGCTGCACGTGTTCGCGCTCTCCCTCCAGCCGGTAGCCCAGGGACGCGCACTGATCCTGCGCGACGCCCACTCCACGAACTCGCTCCTGACGTCCACCGGCGCCCAGAGCGTCGAGGCCACGGTCGTCAACGCGGGTACCGCCGCCGTCCTGGCCGGCGACGACGTGGCGGTGCAGGTCACGGTGCCGGGCGCCCGGACCGTGGAGCCCGCCGCCATCCGCCGCCTCGACCCCGGCGAGCAGGCTCGCGTCCGCATCGGCATCCGCAACCGCACGGGGACGGCACCCGGCACCTCCCAGGACGGCGTGGTGACGGTCACCGGCCGCGGCGCCACGGCCGCCACCCAGCGCAGCCGGCTGTCCCTCGGCGTCGCCGACTACCAGCCGACCGAGACCTCCCTCTCCGGTCACCAGGCGCCGTACTGGTTCCACCGCGCCAAGTTCGGCATCTTCATCCACTGGGGCGTCTACTCGGTGCCCGCCTGGGCGCCGGTCGGCACGCAGTACGCCGAGTGGTACTGGGACCAGATGCAGGACCCGAACAACCCCACGTACGCCCACCACCGGGACACCTACGGCGAGAACTTCGCCTACGACGACTTCATCCCGCGCTTCACGGCGGAGAAGTTCGACCCGCGGTCCTGGGTCGAGTTGTTCCGGGACGCCGGCGCCCAGTACCACGTGCTGACCTCCAAGCACCACGAGGGATTCGCCCTCTGGGACACCAAGGTCTCCGACCGCAACGCCGTGAAGATGGGCCCGAAGCGGGACCTGATCAAGGAGCTGTTCGAGGCGTCCCGGCGCTACACGCCCGAGCTCCACCGCGGCCTCTACTTCTCGATGCCCGAGTGGTTCAACCCGGACAACCCCTGGATGGGCCACGCCCCGCGCAACCCGTACACCCTCGACCCCGTGCCCTACACCGGGTACACCGCGGGCAAGGACTTCGTGAAGGACTACCAGGCTCCGCAGATGCTGGAGCTGATCCACGGTTACGACCCGGAGCTCATCTGGTGCGACATCGGCGGTGCCAACGACAGCGTGCACGTGCTCGCCGAGTACTTCAACCACGCCAAGAACCGGTCCCGTCCCATCGACGTCACCGTCAACAACCGTTCGGGCATCTCCTTCCACGACTTCACGACGCCCGAGTACACGACGTACGACAACACCGTGATCGCCAAATGGGAGTCCAGCCGCGGCCTGGACCCGTTCAGCTACGGCTACAACCAGGCCACCCCCGACGGCTCCTACATGACGACGGAACAGGTCGTGCACAGCCTGGTCGACATCGTCTCCAAGAACGGCAACTTCCTGCTCGACATCGGCCCACGCGCCGACGGCACCATCCCGGAGATCATGCAGACGCGACTGCGTGAGACGGGTCAGTGGCTGAAGACGAACGGCGAGGCCGTCTACGACACCACGTACTGGTCGAAGATGGCGGAACTCGGCGACGACATCCGCTTCACCGTCCGCCCGAACCGAGCCTTCTACATCCACTCCCTGGCCCAGCCCGGCTCACGCCTCACCGTCGAGGCACCGGTCCCGATCCGCAGCGGTGACACGGTGACGATGCTGGGCCACGACCGGCCACTGAAGTGGACCCTCAGCAAGGGGGCGCTGGTGATCGACGTCCCCGCGGCGGCCCGCAAGGCGGGACAGCATGTCTGGGTCTTCAAGGTGACGTGGAACGCCTGACCGACGACGCCGAAGCGGCAGCCCTCACTCAGGTCACGTGGTGTTCCACGCCGGTCTGGTGGGGGCTTGCCGCACTGCCACCAAGCCGTAGGAGGACGTGACCGCTCGCGGTCCGCTCAACGTCTTCCGGACGCCTCCGAAGCATTCTTTTGCGCCGCCGGCCGCAGGACTGAAGCAGGCCTGCACCGGCGTTCCGGGGCCGACCACGCTCATGAGGGTGTGGACGTAGGTGTCCGCCTCCTTGCGGGTGGTGACCTGGGCGCTGCGGAGGGAGCCGTGCCGGCCTCCCACCCGCATCTCGACGCGGTCCTTCACGACGGCGCCCCACATCCGGGCCCAACTCGTCCCGCATTCCTGGCTGTAGCGGATCTGGATGAAGGCACCGGTGGCGGTCTCGTGTTCGGCCAGGGTCAGCGGCTCGGCAGCGCAGCGCGTCGCGATCGGGTCCTTGTTCTGACAGGCCGTGTGCCGGCAGAGCGCCCCGGTGGCCGCGGAGGGCGTGGGGGACGCCGGCGCCTCCTCTTGGTGCGTGGGGGGAAGGTGGGTGAGTACGAGCGCCCCGAGGACGACGGCACAAGTCGACACGAGCGCGGTGACGATGTTCACGCGCCAGCGGCCGGTTGAGCTGGTGCGCGTGTCGTCGGCGCCGCTCGGAGCCGGCTCGCCGGTGTCGGTGGTGGTGTCGGCGGCGGTGTCGGGTGGGACAGTGGCGAAGCCCGGGGTCGGTGTGTCCATCTCGGTGGCGGCCGTGTTCTGTCGAACCGGTGTCCCCCGTCTCGTCCCGGTGTCCTCCGTCGTCCGATGCGTGCGGGCGATGTCCAGGAGCGCGAGCGAATGGTCGGCGGGTTCGTCGGCGAGACGGCACAGCTCCTTGACCGCGCTGCGCGGTGGCAGGCTCTTGCCGTTGAGGTAACGCTCCCAGGACGACTTGCTGTACGTGGTCTCGTTCGCGAGCTGCGCGAGGCTCAGTCCGGTGCGCTGCCGCAACTTCTGGAGTACGGCGGCCAGTCGCGCGCACGGCGGGGAGGGTGCGCCGGCTGTCATCCGCGCAACGCCTTCCACGAGCGCGGCCCCAGCATGCCGTCGACGGTGAGGCCCGCGCGGTCCTGGAACGCCTTGACCGCCCGCAGCGTCAGCGGGCCGAACATGCCGTCGATTCCTCCGGGTGAGATGCCTGCCCGGCGCAGCAGACACTGTGCCTCGGCGACGTCGGCACCGGTGGCGCCGTAGACGATCTCGGTGTTGCGGCCCTTGTTGATGCCCGCCGACCAGCGGCCGTCGACCCGTGTGATGCGGCAGGTGTAGGAGGGCGGCGGGGAGGCCGCGGTGGTGCGGGGCGAAGTGGTGACGGCTGCCCGACCGGCTTCGTCGTCGAGGCGGAGCATGAGCAGCAGCGCCGCCGTAAGGGCTACGGCGAGGGCGGCGATGCCCGCTGTGAGAGCGATGTGCGGGAAGCGACCGGGGGCCGGTCCGGTGGCACGGGGTGGCGTGTGTGCGGTCGCTGCGGCGGGTGGCCGGGGATGCGGGGTCGCCGGGTCGGCCGGTTGCTCCTGTTCCCGCTCGCGCTGCTCGCTCTGCTGCTGTGCGGCGGGCTTGGCGCGGCGGCTGTTCCGGGAGTCGGCGGCGATCTCGTGCAGCGCGAGCAGGGGGACGGGGTCGGTGCCGGTGATCCGGGCCAGTGCCTCCACGGCCTCGCGCGGTGGCAGCGACGTGCCGCCCAGGTAACGCTCCCACGACTTGGCGCTGTAGCCGGTCTTGACCGCGAGCTGTCGCATCGTCAGCTCGCTGTGGTCCTTCAGCCGACGTAAGCGGGTCACCAACTGCCGTGCGCTGGGGTCGAGTTCCCCGGGCAGCGTTCTGGAGCGCGGCATGTTTCCCCAAAGCGGTCGTCAGCGTGGTCGTGTGCGTGAGCAGCGGCCCCCTCCGCTTCTGCGCATTCTGCATGAGCACGCCACATCTGTCACAGGTGTCCCACATCGCCGTCCCAGCGGATGCCGTCGTCCCAGGTCAGCAAGGTGGTCGTCCCGTAAGACCGCCACCTGGGCCGCCGCCATGGCCGTCGCGCCCGGATGCCAGGCACCTTGGTCCCGCCACCTGGCCCGCTCGGCCTGATCGGCGTGACAGGTGCGAACCCCACAAACGAAAGAGGAACCCATGCGACCGAACGCTCTGGGCAGGACCATCGCAGGCGTCATCGCCGTTGTCGGCCTCGCCGCCGGCAGTGTGGCGACCGCGGGCACCAGCTTCGCGGCGACCACGAGCACCGCGCAGACGACGGCCGTCGCCCAGCCCGCCGCCGTGGCCGCGACGCAGAACTTCGGCCTGACCTCGGCCGAGGCCAAGAACGTCCAGAACTTCCTCGCGGCCAACTGGGGTTACACGGGCGGCATCGACGGTCAGCTGGGCACCAACAGCTGGAAGGCCTTCCAGCGCTGCCTGGCCACGTACTGGGGCTACACGGGCGACATCGACGGGGACCCGGGCCCCAACACCATCAAGGCGCTGCAGCGTCTACTGAAGGACTCCTACGGCTACACGGGCGCCATCGACGGCATCGCCGGTTCGGGCACTCGGGCGGCGTTCAAGCGATTCGCCGCCTGACCGGTACGACCCGCCCGACCGGGCCGACCGTCGAGTGACCGGCCGCGGCCCGTCCTTGCCCCGCAAGGACGGGCCGCGGATGTGTGTTCCCCGCTCCCCCGTCCCCACCCACGCTCGTCCAGAGAAGGAGAACCTCGCCGCCATGGGAAGACCCGCAGTCGTCGTTCGCGCAGAAGACAAAAACCCACCCCACCGGGTCGCGCACCGCACCCGGTCGGGCTGGCGGATCCGCGTCGGGACGTTCGCCGCCACCGCGGCGATGGTCTCGGCCGGCATCGTGCTCGGTGCCGGCCCGGCGTCGGCGGCGCCCGCCCCCATCAGGCTGACCTCCGCGTCCTGCCCCAACGAGATCGTGCAGGGCCAGGCCAGCGGCTGTGTCACCGAGTTGCAGACCCTGCTCAACGCGCACGGCGCCGGTCTGGTGGTGGACGGTCAGTTCGGGTCGGCCACGCTCTACGCGGTCCGTGAGTACCAGGCCGCCACCGCCATCGCCGTGGACGGCCGGGTGGGCCCCGCGACCAAGAGCAAGCTGTACGCGACCGGCGGCTCGGCGCCCGCCCCCGTCAACCTCAACTCCTCCTCGTGCCCCGCGAACATCGTGCAGGGCGCCAAGGGCGGATGCGTCACCGAACTCCAGCGGCTGCTCATCCACCACGGCTACACCGTCGACGTGGACGGCGACTTCGGCGCTGGGACCGCGAGTGCCGTCCGCAGCTTCCAGTCCGCCCACGGACTCACGGTCGACGGCCAGGTCGGCACGAACACCAAGCGAGAGCTGTACGACACCGACGAGTCACCCTCGACGGGCGTGGACCTGAGGTCGGCGTCCTGCCCGGCGAACATCGTGGAGGGACAGAGCGGCGGTTGCGTCGCCACGCTCCAGTCCCTGCTGAACGGCAAGGGGCAGAGCCTCGCCGTCGACGGCAGCTTCGGCCCGCAAACCCTGGCGGCCGTGAAGGCGTTCCAGTCCGCGAGCGGCCTCACCACGGACGGCCAGGTCGGCCCGAACACCAAGGCCGCCCTGTACTCGAACATCGGCGGTGGAGGCGGCAACGGCGCGCCCGCGCCGATCAACCTGAACTCCGCCTCCTGCCCGAACGAGGTTGTGCAGGGCCAACGCAGCGGCTGTGTCACCGAGTTGCAGAGCCTGCTCAACCACCACGGGGCCGATCTCGCCGTCGACGGCGACTTCGGTCCGCTCACCGACAGTGCCGTCAGGGACTTCCAGGCCGAGAAGGGCCTCTCGGTCGACGGCGATGTGGGCCCGAACACGAAGGCCGCCCTGTACGGTGCGGTCACCCCGCCGTCGTCGCCCCCGCCCGGCGGCGGGTACGCCAAGATCCTCGACGTGGCGGCGGCAGAGGTGGGCACGGTCGAGGGCAGCGCCCGCGCGAACAGCTACGGCTCGTCCGTGGGGCTTTCGCTGTCCACGAGCAACTACGCCTGGTGCGCGACCTTCGTGAGCTGGGTGGCCAAGCAGACCGGAGCCAGCTCCTACCGCAACACCTACGTCTCGGGCTGGGTCAAGCAGGCCCGGGCCGGCAACTACCACCTGTCGGTGACCACCAACCCGCAGCCGGGCGACATCGTGGCCTTCGACTGGGACGGCGGAAGCGACTTCACCGGTGGTCACGAGCACATAGGCATCGTGCGCACAGCGCTCTCAGGGTCGTCCTTCACCACCGTCGAGGGCAACACGAGCAATCCCAACGGCGGCAGCGACGGCGTCTACGTCAAGTCCCGTTCCACGAACAGCGGTTACGACGTGGTCTTCATCCGGGTCCGCTGAGCCGAACTGCCGGAGTCCTCGGTGGCCTTCCCAGGACTCCGGCACCGGCGACTGCTTCAGCGGGTGCGCAGAGAAGTCGTACGACAGTCTGCGGCCGGGATCGGCATACCTGGCAGCCCGCACAAGGGCCAGCCATCCCAAAACGATGGTCACCGGGCGGCGTTGCGGGGAAAATGGCCGGCATGACGTACGAAGGCTCCTCCATCGACCCGTCCAAGCCCAGCATCGCCCGCGTGTACGACTACCTGCTGGGCGGCAAGGACAACTACGCCGTGGACCGGGAGATCGGCGATGTGTTCAAACGCGACCTGCCCGGCTCGGTGGCCATTGCCTTCGCCAACCGCTCGGCCCTGACCCGCGCGGTCGGGGAGATCGTGAAAACCACCGGCATCCGGCAGTTCATCGATCTCGGCAGCGGCCTGCCGACCGCCGACAACGTCCATCAGGTCGCGCAGCGCCACGCACCCGACGCCCGCGTCGTCTACGTCGACATCGACCCCCAGGTCCTCGTCCACGGCCGGGCGCTGCTGGAGAAGGACGAGCGCACCCGGGTCGTCGCGGTCGACGTGCGCGACCCCGAAGGCATCCGCTCCCACCCCGACACCGTCGACATGATCGACTTCACTCGTCCCGTCGGCGTCATCTTCAGTGCGATCCTCCACCACGTGAACGACGACGAGGACCCGGCCGCCATCGTCCGCTACTGGCGCGACCAAGTGCCCTCCGGGAGCTACTTCTTCATCAGCCACTTCCGCTCCGGCAACAACCCGGAGACGCGGGAGGCCGAGAAGGTCCTCCAGCAGACGTTCGGTCGCGGCCGGTGGCGTACCGACGCGGAGATCGCCTCCCTCCTCGACGGCCTGGAGATCCTCGACCCCGGTATCGTCCCCGCACCCCTGTGGCGCCCCGACCAGACCGACACCCCCTGGAACAACAGCGGGGAACGGCAACTCACGGTCTGGGAACACCTCATCGCCGCCGCCCTGGCCCGCAAACCCTGAACGTCCCGGTCGACGTTGAGGTGCCGGCTCAGAACACCTCTCCTGGCAGCGCGGGAGCCTCGCGCGTGGCGCACACCACCGGCGTCACCAGGTCACTGACCGCGCCGCAAGACCTCAGCGGACGTTCAGGCGTCCGCGCGGCGGGCCAACAGGACCGAGTCCTCGGCCTCGACCGGTCCACCGTCCCGCTTGAGCGTACGGGTGCGTTGCTCCACGACGACGGGCTCGAAGTCGTCCGGCAGACCGGGGAGGAGTTCCGCGGCCAGGAACATCGCCTTGCGGTGGCTCTCGGAGAGCTGCGTGAACTCGTGGGACGGCGCATGCCCGACCACCAGGAGCGACCCGCCCGGGGCGACGGCTGCGGCGAGCCGGCGGGTCACGTCGACCATGCCGCCGTCGGGGGCGTGCAGGTAGTGGGTGGTGACCAGGTCGTACGAGCGGTCACCGGCATCGAAGGTCCTTGCGTCCACCCGCCACCAGTCGACGCGGTCGGCCACACCGGCCTGCTCGGCGTGGCCGGCGGCGCGGGCCAGGCCCTCTGCCGAGAAGTCGGCGCCGGTCACACGCCAGCCCTGACCGGCCAGCCAGACGACGTCACCGCCCTCTCCGCATCCGACGTCCAGTGCCGTGCCAGGGGTGAGGTCACCGGCGGTAGCGACGAGTTGCGGATTGGGATCGCCGCTCCAGAACCGCTCCTGCCCCGCGTACCGCTCGTCCCAAGCCGCCGGCTCGAACATTTCGGCCGCTGCCTTCTCGTCGTGCTCGCCGCTTCGGCCGTGCTCATGGTGACCTGACACCGGATGCCTCCCATTGCTCGTGATGCTTTGCCTCGCCGCCCCGCTGATCAGCCATCCCTGACTGGCGTGCGGGCGCGCTGTCGATGGTGCTCGGCGCCGCGCCGATTCGCACACGAAGTTGCCGGACCGGCAAAACGGCCGAATTTCGAGGCGCACCTACGGTGTCAGTCCGGAGCTTCGGTCGAGGCGATCGCGGGGCTGAACTCGGCGCGCCCAAAACGCTCCTGCAGAGGGCGATGACCGGACGGGCGAGACGATCCGGGCCCGTTGGATGAGAGCGCCATCGGGCTCTTCCCAGCGGCCCGGCAAGCAGGGACGTAACTCCGCGGGTGCTGCGCCGACCGCCGGAGACGGGCACGACCCGCAAGAGCGCTTCGGTGACCGGGGCTGCCAGAGGACGGGGCGCGTCAGCGCACGCCTGCCGTGTCGAGCAGCGTGGTCACCGTGGGTGCGATGAGCCCGGTCAGGTTGTCGGCCTGGATTCCCGCGCGGGCACTGGCGCCGTCGAAGACCAGGATGAGCTGGCGGGACAGCAGGACGGGATCGCTCGCGCCACCCTGTTCGGCCTCGGAACGGAAAAAGCCTGTCAGGTCCGCCTTGATCCGGTGGGCCACCTTGCTCGCGGGGTGACCCTGATTCTTGAGTTCGATCTGCACAGCCAGGTATCGGCAGCCCCGGAACTCTGGGAGACCCGCTTGCGACTCCACCCGCTCGAAGACGTGCAGGATCCGCTCGCGGGGCGAGCGGCCGTCGTCCGCGGGCGGCAGGAGCGCGGCCACGAAGTCAGCGGCGCGTTCCTCCAGGCTCGCGGCCAGCAGTTCGTCCTTGCTCTCGAACAGCTGGTACATGGAGCGCTTGGACACCCCCGCCGCCTTGCACAGCGCCTCGACACCGATGCCGACACCGTTTCGGTAGGTGAGCGTGGCCGCCGCCTCCAGCAGCCGCTCTCTGGGACTCGGCTTCACTTTGGTGGTCATGCTGTGAGGTTAACTCGAATCGGACGAAAATAAAACCGATCGGTTTCCAGGAGGGCAGACGCGGCGCCGTCCCGGGTGAGCCGTATGGATTTCGCCAGGCCGGGCCGCGGTCTTCTCGGGCTCAGTCTCGGCCGGGATGCGGTGCAGCCCCTTGCGGTCGTACCAGCCGGTCATACCGAAGCCGAAGAGGGCGGCCAGTGCGAGGCCGACGGCCATCGTCACCCAGACCTGGGTCAGGCCGGCGTCGCCCTGTGCGTCGTAGCTCGGACTCCGCCAGGAAGCGGGCATGGAAGGGCGGTGCCCTCGGCGCCGGCGGCGTTCCGCCACCAGAAGCGCGTGTCGGTGTCGAAGGTCGCGAGACACGGACTCGGCAAGGATGCGGGCATCTGGTCGGTGACGAAGCGGCGCGCTGGCCGGCGAAGCAGTGGGTGACGACCACCTCGCACACGGCGGCCAGGCTCGTGATCGTGCCCAAGGACCGGGTGAATGCGTCGATGCGGGCCAGACCTCCAAGAGCCCGAGAGCCTGGGCCTGGAGTGCAGTGGAGAACGCCGCCGCACTCAGGCCGTGGTGCCCGACCGGCCTGCGAAGGTGCGGGAGAGGACCTGCGCGGGCATAAGCCCATCACTATCGGCCGGTTCCCCGAACACCTCACTGACGAGCCGAGGTCAGGGTCGCTGTGACCTGGTCACCGCGGGGCCTCCGCACCGGCCCGGTCGGGAAGCAGGGCGAGGAGCTGATTCGTGTGGCCGGGCAGTTCTGCCTCCGCCAGTCCGGTGACGATGTCGCGCAGCGACATGGGCTGATCGACCAGGAGGGTGTCGTTGGACAGGAGCAGTGCCGGCGCTACGGTACTGAGCTCGGCGTCGCTGAGCGCCGCACCTCCGGCGAGTGCACACAGGGCGGTCGCCTGGTCGTTGATGCGGTCCCGCAGCCCGGCGTTGCCGCCGGCGTGCGCGATGGTTCGCTCGATGGTCCAGGCGTCGAGGGCGATCCGGTTGTCGTACGTCGTGTTGCCCCCCGCTGCGACCCCTGCGACGGAGGCGATGGTGGCGGCGCTGATGAGAGAGACGTGCGCGAGGATCTGGTCGGCGTTCCACTCGCCTTCCGGCGGGGCGGGGTTGGGGTCGTCGGCGTTGGCCACCGTGGCGGCTGCGTCCAGCAGTGTGCGGTAGGCGTCCTGGAGTGGGGCGGTGTCCAGCATGTCTTGCACCTCTCTGTGCGAGCGTATGCCGAATGAACCGGAGGCGGAAAGTCGCGGCTCAGGTGTGGGCGCGGGTCATCTCCCAGGGCGCCTGCGGCAGGACCTCGCCGGTCTCCAGCATCGACTTGAGGTTGGCGAGCACGGCCGGCCAGCCGGCCGAGATGCCGCCCAGCATCTCCTGATTGGGGAGGTTCTCGTGGGTCACGGTGAGGCGGACGATGTCCTGATGCGGTTCGACGAGAAACGTGACGACGGACGGCTTTCCCGGCGATTCGGCATCGGGGGCGTCGTCAAAGGTGATGACCAGCCGGGTCGGGGGCTCTGCCTTCAGGACACGGCCCACCACGTCAATCTTGCCTGACCCGTCGACTCGCCGGTGTTCCCAGGCCGAGCCCGGCTGCCAGTCGGAGACGTTGGCGTGGCCCCAGTAGCGCGCCGTCAGGTCGGCGTCCGTCAGGGCTTGCCACACCTGCTCCGCACTGGCGCGGATGTAGGTGACGTATACGTAGTCCGGCACCGGTGTGGTTGCGTTGGTCATGGCGTACTCCTCTGCCTGGTGCTTGATGGCGCTGATCGCTTGCAGGCGGGGCTTGTCGAAGCCGGAGATCCAGCGCTCCTCGAGCTCGTGGATCGGGGCCGGGTTGAGATAGTGCACCCGCTCCCGGCCACGCCGTACCACGGTGACGAGGTTGGCCCGCACGAGGATGTCCAGGTGCTGTGTCGCCGACTGGCGTGCCATGCCGAGGCGCTCGCACAGTTCGCGCAGAGTCTGCCCGTTCTGCTCGCGCAGCCGGTCGAGCAGGAGCCGCCGGGTGGGATCGGCCAGCGCCTTGAACACCGAGTCCATCGCTGCTGCTTCTAGGCTCACATTCATCATTATGCAGGTATTCACCTGCCTATTGTCAAGGGCGAACGGTCGGGGGGCAGGGCGCCAGTCGATCAGGGGGAAGGTGCGCGGGGTGAGTCCTCACTCATTGACGGAGTGAGGACTCACTCCGTCGTCTCCTGGTCATGACAGCACCCAACGAGAAACAGACCACCCGCCGCCGCGCCCCGCCATGTCGCCGGAGCAGCGGCGCACGATGATCATCCCAGACCGCGATCCCGCTGAACGGGGTGACCGCGAACACCAAGTACGCCGCCAACAGCACCACTTCGACCGTGCGGGAGGGTGTCAGTACTCGGCCCTGCACCGTGAACGGTGACCTCGCCAGCGACATGACCGGTCGGCATCGGCCAGTCGCCCAGGAGTCGGGACGGATCGCGACCCGGGACCGGACGGGTCGTTGCTGCATCGGCCGGTTACGAGGAGGTCATTCCCCGACGCCGTGCGCGAGGAGACTCTCGGCGGTATCCGCGATGGTGTCCTCGATGGGACGTGCCCGCCACCCGAGGAGACGCTCGGCCTTGGCGCTTGTGGCGTCGAGATCCCGGCCGAGCTGATGCCTGAGCAGTCGTAGTTCCGGGTTCACTGCGCCCAGGGCACGTGCGAGCCATACGGGCAGTTCGCGGGCCGGGGCCTTGGCGGCGCGCTCACCGAGGCGGTCGCGCAGAATGCGCGCGATCTCGACGACGCGCAGGCTGTGCCCGGCGACCGCGAGGAAGCGCTCGCCGGCGGCTGCCGGATCGGTCATCGCGCGCAGGTGCAGATCCGCGACGTCGCGCACGTCGACGAAGCCCATACCGAAGGGAGGACATGCAGGAACCCGTCCCTCGAGCATTCTGCGGACCAGACGCAGGGATGGCGGGTCGTCGGGGCCGAGCAGCGGTCCGAGGACCCCCACGGGATGGACCGCCGTCAGTTCCAGTCCGTCACCTTCTTCTTCGACGAACCGCCAGGCGGCGCGTTCGGCGAGCGTCTTGGACCGTTGGTAGGGCGGGATGTCGCTGTCGACGTCGGTCCAGTCCTCCTCGGTGAACGGCGTCGAGCGCCGGGGGTGTCCGATCCCGATGGCACCGAAGGCGCTCGTCAGAACGACCCGGCGCACGCCGGCGTCGCGGGAGGCACGCAGCACCCGCAAGACGCCTTCCCGTGCGGGGACCACCAGCTCGTCGTCGTTCGCCGGCGTATGGCGCAGGGTCGGCGAGGCGACGTGAAGGACGAAGTCGCAGCGGGCGACGGCGTCGTCCCAGCCGTCGGGGTGTTCGAGGTCGGCGCGTACGACCGTGAGACGGTCGTCGTCGAACGGTGCGGCCGCCTGAAGCCAGGAGCGCAGTGCCGGCTCGCGCCGCGGGTCGCGGACGGTGGTGCGGACAGTGTGCCCGGCATCGAGCAGAGTCAGGACGCACCAGCTCCCGATGAATCCTGTCCCTCCGGTGACCAGTACCTGTGCCATTTCGTGTCTCCTCAGCTCGCGAGTCGTGCGTCAAGAGGGGGCAGTCGGCCCGTCGTATGCCGCCGCTGGGCGGCGGCCACGCTGCTTCCGAGGAGGGCGTGGCCGATCATGATCGGGTAGATGACGGCTCGCTCGAACATGCCGACGTTCCACATCCAGGCGGTGAACACGTCGGCCATGAAGAGGGGGAACGCGATGAGGCCCGCGGTGCCGAGTGCGATGCTCGCGATCGACCGGCCCCTGCCGAGACCGATACCTGCTCCGCCGGTTCCGACGACTATCGCCATGACGTTGCCGGCGAGCATGACGCCCTGCGCACCGAAGGTGTGGAACGCGATCAGGCCGTTGCCGACGTTGGCATTGGAGCCCTGGAAGATGCCGACGAGCGAGACCCCGGCGCCGGCGAGCACGGCGAGGATCAGGATGACGACCGGGCGGACGCCCTTGCGCGGGTCGAACAGGAGGAACGCGCCGACGATCAGGAGGGTGCCGTAGAGCACCCAGCCGATGTCCATGACGGCACCGAGGGGTGAGTTCGCTGCCTGCCCGAACGCGGTCTGTGGCGGACCGGTCAGGCCCAGGTGACTGACCCAGTTGTAGAGGGGTGAGTAGGGCGGGTCCTGCCAGGCGGCGGCGGTGATGAATTCGGCGAGCCAGGACACGAGCGGGCCGAGGAGGATGAGGAGCGCTCCGGCGCGGGCGGCCGCGCCGGAGCGGACGATGGGGCTCACGCCAGGGCCATGCCGGGGACACGCTTGCGGATGGCCTCCAGCTCGGCCTCGTCGGAGATGCCCTGCCAGTCGTAGCGGGGGGTGTACGGGGTTTCCAGGGCGCGTACGTCGTCGTCGGTGAGCTCGATGTCGAGGGAGGCCACGGCCTCGTCGATCTGCTGGATCGAGCCCGCGCCGACCAGGGGTGCGGTCACGACCGGCTGGCGGCGCAGCCAGGCGAGCGCGATCTGCGCACGGCTGACGTCGTGGGCGTCGGCGACCTGGCCGACCGCGTCGATGATCGCGTGGTTGGACGCCTCCTGTGCGGGCGAGTAGAGCAGGTCGGCGTAGGCCCCGTCCGTCTCGGAACGCGCCGTCGAGCGGGCGTCGTCCCAGCCCCGGGCGAGGCGGCCGCGGGCCAGCGGCGACCAGATGATCGTGCCGACGCCCTCGTCCAGGCACAGCGGGATCATCTCCCGCTCCTCCTCGCGGGCGAGCAGGTTGTAGTGGTTCTGCATGGACACGAACCGCGCCCAGCCGTGCTGCTTCTGGAGGTTCAGCGCCTTGGCGAACTCCCATGCGTGCATGGAGGAGGCGCCGAGATAGCGGACTTTGCCGGCCTTCACGAGGTCGCTGAGCGCCTCGAGTGTCTCTTCCCACGGGGTCGCGTGGTCGTTGCGGTGGATCTGGTAGAGGTCGATGTAGTCCGTACCCAAGCGGCGCAGCGAATGGTCGACCTCGGTCATGATCGCCTTGCGCGACAGGCCGCGGCCGTTGGGTCCCAGCCGCATCGGATGGCGCAGCTTGGTGGCGATCACCACGGCGTCGCGGTCGGCGTAGTCCTTGAGTGCGCGGCCAAGGATTTCCTCGCTGGAACCGTTGGAGTACATGTTGGCGGTGTCGAAGAAGTTGATGCCCGTCTCCAGCGCGTGCTTGATGAGCGGGCGTGCGTCCTCCTCGCCCTTCGACCAGACGGGGTGGCCGCGGTCGGGCTCGCCGTAAGTCATCGCGCCGATCGCGATCGGGGACACGTCGAGGCCGGTCATGCCGAGCTTGATGTATTGCATGACGCTCCTTAAAGTATGTGGAGAGCTCTCCGCATAACGTAGTGGAGAGGTCTCCACTTAGCAAGGTGAGGTCCCGTGGTCCGTTCAGACGCTCTTGAGAACAGGGCGCGCATCCTCGCTGCCGCCCGCGAAGCGCTCACAGCCGACGGCAACACGTCGATGAACCAGATCGCCCAGCGGGCCGGAGTCGGCGCCGGCACCCTTTACCGCAACTTCCCGACACGCGAGGCGCTGGTCCTGGCCGTCTACCAGGACGAGGTCGCCCGCATCATCGGTACCGTGCCCGACCTGCTGGAGGGGATGCCGCCACTGGAAGCGCTCCGCCACTGGACGACCGATCTGGTCGATGCCATGCGCAGAAAGCACGGCCTCGGCGACGCCCTCAGCCCGGGCGCGCACCAGGCGATCAGCGAACAGAGCTACGGTCCGGTCGTCGCCGCGATCACCGAGATCCTCGACGCCGGGAAGAAGGACGGAAGCATCCGCGTGGACGCCGATCCCGGCGACTTCCTCCAACTCACCGGCGCTCTCTGGCGCGCCGCTTCCAGCCCCGTAGACCGGGCTCCCCGCATGCTCGCGCTCATCCTGGACGGACTCCGCACATCCCGGTAGGCGCCGTGCGCCCTTCGTGCTGGTGGCCAGCCACGGGCAGCGACTGACGGGAGGGGGAGTCGCCGTCCGGTACGGCGCGTTCTGGGCCCGGTGTTCGCCGCGGAGGTGCTCCAGCGGGCGCGCCACACGTGCCCGTGGACGACAACGCCTACCGGCTCCGCAGGGGCCTCCGCCAGTTACAGATCCCGAGCAACTTCCCTCAGTACGCCGCCCCTCCGGGAATCGAAAGCAGTGCCTCAGCTTGAGGTGGGGCGGGCCCTCGCGGTGTCATGGAGGCGGATGTCGGTGAAGGCACGGTGGTCATGAGTCAGAGTGGTTCGCAAGCGGCAGCATTCTTCCGAGACGTGCACCAGAGCAGAGTGGTCTGGCTTGTCCGGGACGACGACGGATGCCCGACTTCCCTCTCCGCGGACGGCACGCGGAGTCTTCCCTTCTGGTCGACCTCGGCCCGCGCCCAGAGGGCGGCGAAGATCTGGGGGAATGGACTATGGGTCGAATCCATGCCCCTCGACGACTGGCGCGCACGCGAACTGCCTGATGTCGCCCGGGAGGGACTCATGGTCGGCATCAACTGGAGCGGGCCGCGCCTCGTCGGCTGGTGCTTCACTCCGATGGAAGTCCTCAACCGACTGGCAGGGCTGACCAGTTCGGGGGAGACAGCGGGACAGGACTGACTCAACGGTGCCACGGTTGCCCAGCTCATGGGCGCTGTGTCGGCGAAGTGGCAAATCCGGGTTCTTTGGGTCAGGTGCGTCCGAGCGGGAGGCTGGCAACGAAGGTGTGCGCGGTCCGGGCCGCGTTGGCTCGCCGGTCGTTGTCGGCAGCGCGTCGGGCGAACGGCATTCGGTGGACGTCAAAGCTCGACGAGCGCGGACTTTCTACCTCAAGCGCCTCCTGCGACGTGTGCGGTATTGCCGGCCCTGACTGACGAGCTGACCTGACCCCACCCCACACCTCGTGCTGCGGGGACAAGCCTGCCATGCACACCGCGCGACCTCGGGCTAGCGCTTGCCAACGGTGTACGTCAGGTGGGTCACCCGGGACGATGCGTCTGCCCGGGTCTGTTCGAGGGCGATGCGGTCGGGGTCCACGCGGTCGAACAGGCGGATGCCGGTGCCGAACAGCACCGGCGCCAGCGTGATCGAGAACTCGTGGATCAGGCCGTTGTCCAGGTACGCCTGGATCGTCTCGGCGCCGCCCGCGATGCGGACGTCGCGGTCGCCGGCTGCCTCGCGGGCCTGGTCGAGGGCGCTCTCGATGCCGTCGTTGACGAAGTGGAAGGTGGTGCCGCCCGGCCGCTCCCACGGGTCACGTCCGGTGCGGGTGACGACGAACACCGGGGTGTGGAACGGCGCCTCCTCCGGCCATGCCTGCTCACCGGCGTCGAACATGTGCTTGCCCATGACGCTCGCGCCGGTGCGTTCATGTGTCGCCCGTGCGATGTCGTTGTCGAGTCCTTCCTCGCCGCCCTCGCCGAGCTTGAGGTTCTCCCGGAACCACCGCTGCGGGAACGCCCACGCCTGCAGTTCCGCCCACTTCGACATCCAGCGCCGGACGCTGGGGTCGTCCTGCTTCTCGGGCGAGAAGACGTCCTCGACGGCCACGGGTTCGGGTGCCATGAAGCCGTCGAGCGACATCGTCACGCTGAAGAACACCTTCCCGGCCATCAGCTCTCCGCTCCCTTCGGAGTGGTCTCGTGGTGGGCGGTGTCGTTCCGGGTGAGCTCGGCGACGTAGGCCGCCAGGTTGCTCAGGGTCTGCTCGCCGCCCTCGACCGCGTGGTACTTCTCCACCGCCTCGTCGCGGAGTTCCTTGGTGCGGAACACCGTGCGCATCACGATCCGGGTCTCCTCGCCGTCCGGCTCGAAGGCCAGGACCGACTCGAAGGCGTTGGGGTCGTCGCGGGACTCGCCGTGCAGCAGCGCGATCCGCTGCGGTGGGACGATCTCCCGCCAGGTGATCCACTCCTGGTAGTCGGTCCCGTCGGGCCCGTGCATCACGAAGTCCCAGGCTCCGCCGACGCGGAACTCGAAGGACCGCGTCGTGGTGGTGAACCCTTCCGGTCCCCACCAGCGCGACAGGTGCCGGACCTGCGTGAACGCCTCGAACACCAGCTCCCGTGGGGCGCCGATGGCCCGGGAGATCACGATCTCGCGGTCCGCGGTCGCGCGGTCGGGGTCAGCGCCGCTACTGGTCGTCGTCATCCGCTGGTTCCTCCTGCCTTGCCTGTTTCAGATCTCGCACGTACTCGTCCAGCCGGTCGAAGCTCTCGCTCCAGAACCGCTCGAAGCCGCCCACCCACTCGTGGACCGGCCGCAGTCCGGTGGCATCCAGGCCGTACAGCCGCTGCTTGCCCACCCCGCGGACCCGCACCAGCCCTACCTCCCGGAGGACCCGCAGGTGCTTGGACGCCTGCGGCTGGGTCATCCCCAGGTCCCGCGCCAGGTCGGTCACCGGCCGTTCGCCGCCCCGCAGCAGTACCAGGATCTCCCGCCGCTGCGGTTCGGCGATCGCGTTGAACGCGTCCGAGGTCGTCGCCGCTCGTGCCATGACGTCATCATATGCCTATATCGGCATGCGTCAACGCTCCGTAGACCGGCCATGTCAGGTAGGACACCGGACATCCGGCCGGCTCGGCACTGAGCGGGGCCTCGCCGACGAGGCCGCTCCCCCGAGCCGCGCCTACCGGGTGCGCGATGCCGACACCCGCGCCGCCCCCTCCGACGCGACCCTGTCGGCCACCACCCGGCGCCGCCGTACCGGAATGCCCATCGTCGGGTTGGCGACGCTCCAGGCCGCACCCTTGCAGACCAGCTCCTTGTAGCGGGCCGCGAAGCGACCGGTCAGGGCGTGGTCGACGGAGCGGTCGTCGGCGGTGACGAACTGGATCAGCCCCTCCTTGCGGCCGAGAGAGATGCACTGGTTGAAGTAGCGCAGCGGGGCGTGCGGCAGCTTGCCGCCGGTCAGGCGGGCGGCGATGGAGTCGGCGGCCTGCCAGGCCATGGGGGTACCAGAGGCGCAGGACATGCGCAGCGGCTTGTCTCCGGCGCCCAGTGCATGGCCGGCGTCGCCGATCGCGTACACGTCCGGGTGCGAGACCGAGCGCATCGTCGCGTCGACCACGATGCGGCCGGTGTCCGCGAGTTCGAGGCTGGTGGCCGCGGCCAGCGGGTGCACGGTGAAGCCCGTGGTCCAGACGGTGACGGCAGCCGGGAGATTCCGGCCGTCCGCGGTTGTGACCTGGTCCGCCTCGACCGCGGTCACCGCGGCGTTCTCATGCACCGTGATGCCGAGCCTGTCGATGACGTTGCGCAGGTGCGTGCGACCCTTCGGGGAGAGCCAGTCGCCCAGTCCTGCGCGCGTGACGAGCGCGATGTCGAGGTCTGGGCGGGCCTCGGCCACTTCTGTCGCGAACTCCAGGCCGGTCAGGCCGCCACCCACGACGAGGACCGTCTCACCGTCAGCGAGCCGGCTCAGGCGCTCGCGCAGCCTGAGCGCGCCGGGGCGGCTCGCGATCTGGTGGGCGTGGTCGGCGACGCCGGGGACGCCGTTGTCGTTGCCGCCGCTGCCGAGGGCGTAGACGAGGGTGTCGTACGGCAGTTCCGCCGTCCCCTCGGCGCTCTCCACTACGACCGTCTTGCGGTCCACGTCGACCGACGTCACCTTCGCGAGCTTCAGCTCGACTCCCGTGCCCGCGAACACCTCGCGCAGCGGGCGCGGCTTCAGCTCCTGGCCCACGGCCAGCTGGTGCATCCGGACCCGCTCGACGAAGTCGGGCTCTGCGTTGACGAGGGTGATGGCGACGTCCTGACGACGCAGCCGCTTGGCGAGTCGGCCTGCCGCGATCGCTCCGGAGTAGCCGGCGCCGAGAACGATGATCCGGTGCTGCATTTCCCTGCTCCTGTCTGCGCGGGTCCGGTGCCTTCTGGCCCGGTCACGCCCCTTGAACCGGGCAGCACGCCGATTCCTGACAGGAGGAATGAGTGACCCACGTCACACAAGGAGTCAGAGGGCTTCGGTCACGACCGGAGGACCGAAATCGCCCGCCGCCCAACGCTGCGTCGCCCGCTCGAGCTTGTCCGGATTGACCTGGCTGCGGACAGCGACGATGCCCTCCTGCGTCCGCTCCAGGCACATGATGCCGAAGACCCGCCCCCCGACCACCGCGACGACCGCAGGGCCGCCGTTGACCGTGGCGGCGTAGAGGTCGGGGGAACCGCCGGCCAGGTCCCGCTTGGCCGGGGCCGGCTTGAACAGCCCGCGCAGGAACTTCGCCACCGCACGTGCGCCCTCGAAGGCACTGGCCCGGGCCGGCACCTTTCCGCCGCCGTCGCCCACCGCGACGGCGTCCGAGGTGAGCAGCTCGATCAACGGCTGTGTCTCACCGCTGGTCGCCGCAGCGAGGAACTCCTCGACGATCCGGCGCACGGCCGCCTCGTCGATCTCGACCCGCGCCCCGCCCTGCGCCACATGCTTCTTCGCGCGATGGAAGATCTGCTGACTGGCCGCCTCGCTCAGGTCCAGGATCTCGGCGATCTCCCGGTGGGAGTACGCGAATGCCTCGCGAAGCACATACACCGCCCGCTCGTTGGGCGAGAGCCGCTCCAAAAGGACCATCACGGCGTACGACACCGACTCGCGCTGTTCGACCGTCTCCGCCGGGCCCAGCATCGGGTCCCCTTCGAGCAATGGTTCGGGCAGCCACTGGCCGACGTAGGTCTCGCGACGCGCACGGGCCGACGTGAGTTGGTTGAGGCAGAGGTTGGTGAGCACCTTGGTCAGCCATGCCTCGGGCACCTCGATGCGCTCGACATCGGCGGCCTGCCAACGCAGATATGTCTCCTGTACGGCGTCCTCGGCCTCGCTCGCCGACCCGAGCATGCGGTAGGCGATGGCCTCGAGACGCGGCCTGGCCGCCTCGAACCGATCCACGTCACTGAAGGTCAGGGCCATGCCGGGATCCTAACCGGAGCTGTGCGCGCTTTCACTGCCACCGTACGGCCGCGGGACGGGCAGATCCACAGGGCTGCGAGGCAGCGGCGTTCACCGGCTTCGGTCGGCATCGATGTGGTGCTGTGATTCCCCGGTGGCAATCCGGCCCCGGACGCACCGGACATGGCAGCCATGACCTCGGCCCAACTGACAGCAGAAGCTGCACGCAGGGAACAGTTGGCTCCGCTTGTCCGTATCATCTCTACGCCAAGGCATTCTGCGGCAGTTACGGCATCCGCGCTGCCAGTGCAGCTCATGCTGCCCGGTTCAGCGTCGCGCTCCGCCTCTGCGTGACGGCCGCACACCGAGGAAAGGCCAGCATCATGTCCGAGAGCATGACCGACACCATGGGACTGACACACCAGTACAGCACCCAAGTAGCCGCCGATCTCGAGACCAACCTCAAGGAGCAGGAACGCATCAATGGGGACATCGCTGCCCTGCAGCAGCAGTTGGCCGCCCTGCAGCATGACCACAGTGTGCTGGTGAACATCCAGCAGGCACTCGGCGTCACACAGTCGACCAAGGAGTCCACGCCCTCGGCCGAGACCGCCACGGTGCCGGCTGCCCGGCAGAAGACCAAGAGCGCACCGCGCAGCAAGCAGACCGCACGGAAGACCACCGTTGCACAGGAACGCACGACGGCCAGGAAGTCCACCGCCAAGTCCGAGACGAAGACGTCCCAGCCCACTTTGGTGGAGCTCATCCGTCAGCACCTGACCGAGCAGGACGAACCGCGCTCCGCAGCGGAAATCTCCACCGCGCTCGGCCAGGCCCATCCGCAGCGCGACATCAAGACCAAGGTCGTTCGTGTCACCCTTGAGGGGCTTGTGGCCAGGAGCCAGGCCCAGCGCACCAAGCAGGGTTCGTCCGTCTACTACACCGCACCGGAAGCGGAGACCACGCCACCGGCCGAGGCGCAGCCCGAAGACAGCGCGAGCTGAAGGTACACACCGCGCAGCAGGCAAGGGCATGCACTACAGGTATGGGCCGAAGCCCGGTCCATTACCGGTGGGGACAGCCCGCACCATGCATCGTGAAGGCTGGTTGCGCCAGGCACAGCGGTCTCCTTGATACCTCCGCCGGCTGGAAGCTCACCGCGGCCAAGGGCGAGCCGCTGAGCATCGCGGTCGTCGCCGGCGACAGCCACATGTCGGTGCCGCCGCCTACACCTGGCGGACGGGGCTCCGGGCGACCACGTCGTACCCGGACGTGCCGGAGCCGTCGATCGCCCAAGGCGGGCCCTCGCAGCGGTCCACTGCCGGGACGAACACAGCCGTCCGGTCGTGGACCGGCCGCTTACCTGCCAGGGCCGTCCCCGAATTCGCGGAGCACGGGCCCCTGCCCCGGCTGGAGCACAAGGCTCACGAACGGAACTCGACCACGAAGGTGTTCCGGGCTGGTCGAGCAGCCAATTCCCGCTCGACCAGCCCGACGCGACACGAGGCGTTGACTCAGCAGCCCGTGGCGTTGTAATTCCAGAACGCGGACCTGGTCTGCGGTCCGGCGATCCCGTCAGCCGTTCCGGCGTTCTCGCCAACGGCGTTCAGGAAATTCTGCAGCGCCCTGATCGTATTGGTTCCGACGATCCCGTCGACGGTACCGGCGTTGTAGCCCCAGGCGTTGAGCATCCTCTGGGCCGCCTTCCAGCTGTTGGTGCCCAGCTGTCCGTCCTCGGTACCGGCGTTGAAGCCCCAAGCGTTCAGGCAGCTCTGCCAGTTCTTGGCCCGGGCCGTGTCCAGGCCGAGGTTGTTCACTGCCAGGGGGGAGACACGCTCGCTGCTGACCGCGGGCTTGGTGACCGGCTGGGAGGCCGCCACGCTCGCACTCGCACCCGCAAGGCCGCCGGCGGCGATGCCGACGACGGCGCTCGTGGCGACGAGTGCCCTGGCCAGAGAAGATCGCATTGTTTCCTCTTTTCGATTCGACAACGAAGGCGTTGACGCGACCGCCCGGATCGGGCTTTCCGCGCCGCCGCCAGCGTGCCAGGGTCGTGCGCCCAAATCTCCCGAGAATTCGATGCACTTTTTCGTATGACTCAATCCACGCCAAATTTCAGTAACCCTCCGCACGAAAATCAGTCAGAGAGTCCGTGAATTTCGGCCGATACTCACGCAGTGGGCATTGAGGGGGACTGGAGTCGGCCGCCGTCAGCCGGGAACGCGTTCAGGGCGTGAGCATCCGGTCCTGCTCCAGTGGAGGTGTTCCGTCGTACCAGGGCAGAGCCTTTCCGAAGCGGACCAACTCGCCGTACAGGCCGGGCTCAACGTGATCGGCGAAGACCAGGTCGAGTACGGCCGCGGCAGCCTGGGCCGGTGACTGCGCACCGCTGTAGTCGCTGAACCAGGGGCGTGACGTTGCGGTGTCGACCATGCCGGGACACACAGACGCGATCAGCGTGCCGGTGGCCAGGTCACGGTCGCGTCGCTCGGCGGCCAGGGCGCGGACGGCGGCGACCTGAGCGACCTTGGAGGGCACGTTCAACCAGACAGGCCAGCCTGCCTCCTGCGCGGTCTTGTGATGGATGGCGCTGCGCCACGACTCGACGGCGTCCTCGACCTGCTCCAGGCTCGCCCCGTCGAACAAGTGGTGCAGCCGCGGGTCGAGATGGCCCAGGGTGCCCAGACTGCTGGCCACGACGAGGAGCCGACCGCCGGGGCGAAGGACAGGGCCGAAGGACCTCAGGATCGCGTGCGTGGCGGTGTTGGAGACGTCGATGAACTCGTCCGCCCGCTCGGCCTGTGACTCCTCGGGCAACAGGCGGGCTACGGCGTTGGAGATGACGACGTCGACTCCTCCGTGCCGGGCGCGGAGGCTCTCGGCGAGGCGGGCGATGGCGTCGGTGTCCGTGACGTCCAGGACACGGCCCTCCACGCGGGCATGTGTGCCGGGCAACAGGGCGACCTCGCGGGCGGCGTCGGCCACGCGTTGATGGTTGCGGCCGGTGAGGAGGACCAGGTCGTCCTGGTGCAGGCGTGCCGCCAGCCCTTCGACCAGGGCACGGCCGAGTCCTTGGTTGGCGCCCGTGACAAGGGCAATGTGTGAGGCGTTCATGCATGCCACGCTAGGAAGCCCATGCCCATGAGTCCAACGAGAGTTCGGCACGGCTAGTATGCGCAAACGTCATGGACTTCTCGGATGTGTCACTCACCGCCCTGCGCGTCTTCCGCGCCGTCGCCGAGCAGGGAACCTTCACCGCGGCCGCCGCGTCGCTGGGATACACCCAGTCCGCGGTCTCCCGGCAGATCGCCGCGATCGAACGGGCCGCAGGCGCGGAGCTGCTGGAGCGGCGACGCGAAGGGGTACGGCTCACCGCGGCCGGCCGCGTCGTCATGCGCCGCGCGACGGTCGTGATCGACGAGATCGACGCGACGGCGCGTGAGCTGTCCGGCCTGCCGGAGCAGTCCGGCACGGTCCGCCTGGGCTGGTTCCCCAGCGCCGGCGCCGTGCTGGTGCCCCACGCCCTGGCCGGGCTGCGCCGCACGGATCCCGGCCTTCAGGTCGTCGGCCGGGAGGGCAGCACCCCGGCGCTGGTACGGGCACTGCGGGCCGGCAGCCTCGATCTCGCCCTGCTCGCCTCGGCGCCCCCGTTCCGGCCGCCGGACGCCGAGTCACCACCACTCGTACTGCAGACTCTCTCCGAACGCGCCCTCTGCCTGGCGGTGCCCGCCACCCACCCGCTGGCCCGCGGCGACTTCGTCGACGTGGCTGACCTGCGCGGGCAACGGTGGATCGCGGGCTCCTCCTCGGGCGAGGACCGGCTGATGGGAGTGTGGCCGGGCCTGGACGAGCGACCGGACATCGCCCATACCGCCCGCGACTGGCTCGCCAAGCTCCAACTGGTCGCCGCAGGCTGCGGACTGACCACCGTGCCCGCCGTACTCGCCTCCGCCGCGCCACCCAGCGTCCGCGTCCTGCTCGTCCGCGGCGGCCCCCAGGAACAGCGACGCCTGCTGCTGGCCCGTCTCCCCCACCCGCCGACCGACCCGAGCATCCGCGTGGCCGCCGCCCTCCGCGCGTCGGCCCTCGACGCCGACACACCCGCTCCCTCGACGCCCCCCTCGTGACGACGCAGCGAGCACATACGACCGTACGCGCCCGACAGGCGGGGCCCGCAAGGCAGTTCAGGTGCGGTCGGGTACCGACACGGGCATCCTCGGCGCGCCGCCCTGGTAGAACAGTGACCGGTGGGTGCCCAGGAGCGCGAACGCAAGGTGTACCGGCCGCTGCGGCGGGCCGGCCTCGAGGTGATCCCGAACGGCGTGCCGGACGGCACGATGCCGTTCGTCTTGGGATACCGCGACGAGGACATCGTCGGCGGCTTCTCTCACCCGTACGACACCCCACGGCTCGTCGAGCGTCTCAACGAGGAGTGGTACGACCTCGCGGTCTCGTCGGGTCTTCTCGACCACCGGCGCGAGTTCCTCGTCCAGCTTCCGCAGGGCACGCGCACGCATCGGGCGTCCCTGCAGAACATGCACAGTGGCCGCCGTACCGCGTCCTGGACCCGGGTCCGGCTCCTGAACCGCTGGGACATCATGGGCCGGGGCGCAGCATCGGCGTTCCTCGGCATACACGCGGGCCACCCGGGCTTCGCCATGATGGCTCTCGACGGCAGTGTGTACGTCAGCGCCTCAACGGGCGAGATCGGCGTCGATGTGATCGCGGTGGGCCACCCGGAGGGCTCGGAGAACATCCTGCAGTTCCTGGAATGGTTCGCGCTCCGGGACAGTCCCTACTCCGGCCGGGAGCTGCAGAAGCGGATCGCCGTATGGCTCGCGGGCCGCACATCAAGTGCTGCCAGCCGTTCGGACCGATGACGACGCAACCCGTTTGTCGAGACCAGGGTGCCGTGCAACGACCGGAACCGATCGGGTCGCTACTGATCTCAGCCTGCCAGAACTGAGCAGTTCGCTTCGCGGCAGTCCGGCCGTCGGTACGGCGTCAGTCCGCCGTCTGTGCCGGACCCTCCGTGACCTTCCGCAGCAGTGGTCTGCTGCCAGTGATCGCGGCAAGCATGGCCAGCGTGCCGACGGCCAGGCAGATCACCAGTTGCACGGCACCGGAGGTGTTGATCGTGGTGCCGGCCGCCTTGTTGAGCTGCATGGCGCCGAAGGCACCCATGGCGGTGGTACCGCCTGCCAGGACGACAAGCGGGATGACGGTCTCGCGGATCCGGGCCCCGTCCAGCACGTGAAGCGGGGTGCCGGCCAGCCGCAGCAGGCCGTACATCCGGCGTCGGTCGAGGACGTTCGCGGCGGCCGTCAGACCGGCCGAGGCGGCTGCGACGAGGAAGCTCAGCACCAGGGTGGCAGTGCTGACGGTGGCGACGCGGGCAACGACTATGTCGTCCGACGCGGACACGTACTCCTGTGTGAACGGGTAGCGGCCCGATCCGAGGCGGGTGAGCGCGGTGACGCCGGTGTCGATACGGGCCTGCCCGCCGGAGACGTGGGCTATGACGCCGTCGGCACCGCCGAGCAGGCTGTCGTAGTCGTCCTCGTCCGTGACGGTGACGGTCGCGGTGACGCCGGCCTGCCGCAGGAGCGTACGGGCCTGGGCGGCGGTGTGCCGGGCGTCGGCGGCGTTCGCGGTGACCACACCGACCTGGTCGGCGTGGCTGGGACCGTCGAAGTCCAGCGTACTGACGGAAAAGAACCCTGCCACGAATCCGGCGAGGACCAAGCCGCTGACGGTGCGCCAGACCGCGCGCGGGTCGTCGCTGAGCCGGCGCGCGGCCAACAACGTGGCCGGGCGCTTGGCGCAGCGGCCCACGATTCGGCCCAACCGGTCCACGACCCAGGGGCCGAACAGCCAGAACGCGCCGTAGAAGAGCGCCAGCAGGGCCACCAATTGCCGGGGCTTGAGCTGCCCCCCATCGCCCGTGGTCGCCCAGATGTAGCCCAGGACCGCGACGAACAGCAGCAGACGGATCACGCGGGTGCGGCGCGGGTCGGCCTGCTGGGCGACGCCCAGGGGCGAGGTGGCCACCTGGCGCAGCGTAGTCACCGCGCTGACGGTGATCAGGGCGGTGATGGCCAGCACCACGGCCGCCAGCCAGGGCAGCCCCACCCACAGTTGACCGGTGTACCAGGCGCCGACGCCGTACGGAACTTCGGCGAGCGCGGGCAGCAGTGCCGTGTAGGCGAGCGCGCCGGCCATCGCCCCGGCCGCGCCGACTCCCGCCGCCTCGACGGCGGTCATGGCGAGGATCTGCCGCGGCGTCGCCCCGGCCAACCGCAGTGCGGCCAGCCGCTGTTCACGCCGGGCCGCGCCGAGCCGCCCCGCCGCCGAGGCCAGCACGACGACCGGCATGACGAGCAGCACCGCGCCCAGCAGCACCGTCCCCTGGTCGATGCCGGTGAACACGCTGGCCTTGGTGCCGGAGAACCCGGAGACCCCCGCGCGCTTCGTCAGCCCGTCGTCGTAGTAGTTCTGCTCCCCTGCCGCCTCGGAGACGGCCACGTCGCCGGGCGCCCGTCCGATCACCGCGACCAACTCGTCGGGCGAGGCGAGACCGGCGGCGCCGATCATGCCGTATGAGCTCACCTTCGGGAAGCGGTCGGCGAGTTGGGCGGCGGGGAGCTTGTGCAGCAGTTCGGCCAGGGTGGGAGAGACGTACACCTGACCCTGTTTCGGGAAGTGGCTCAGGCCGGGTGGCGCGGGGGTCTGTCCACGGCCGGGCAATCGGGCCAGGTTCACGACGGTCACGGGTTCCTGGCGTACGTATGTCGTGGTCGTGGCCTGGACCGCCGTCGCTTCCCCGGCCGACACGGCGTCTGGGGTGCGCCACTTGGTGTGGTCGGCGCGAGCGCCCGCGCCGAGGGCGGCGGCAATCATCAGCAGCAGGAGAAACGAGCCGACGGCGGCGGCACCGGCCGCGAGCAGCTGGGACTGGAGGCCGCGGCGGCCGGAAGATCTGGCGAGGTGCCAGGCCAGGGGCACGACGGGGGAACGCATGGCAGCTACCTCCTGGGGAGATCAGACAACGGTGTACTGGGAGTGACCACCGATGCGGCCGTCGCGGACCTGAAGGATCCGGTCGCAGTGCGCGGCCATGTCGGCATCATGGGTGACCATCACCAGGGCGGCGCCCGTCTCCCGGGTGGCGGAGGTGAGCAGCTGGACCACCTCCGTGCTGGTGCGCTGGTCCAGGGCGCCGGTGGGCTCGTCGGCGAAGACCACGTCCGGCTCGGCGGCCAGGGCGCGGGCGATGGCGACACGCTGTGCCTGGCCGCCGGAGAGCTGACCGGGACGACGGAGCTCCAACCCGTCCAGGCCCAGCGGCGTGAACCAGCGGCGGGCACGGGCGACGGCCTCTCCGCGTGGCATGCCCTCCAGCATCAGCGGCAGCGCGACGTTCTCCTCGGCGGGCAGCTCCGGCAGCAGCTGGCCGAACTGGAACACGAACCCGAACCGCTTGCGGCGCAGTGCGCTGAGCTTGTTCTCGCCCAGATTGTCGATGCGCTCACCGCGCAGCAGCACCTGGCCGTCGTCGGGTCGAATGATTCCGGCAAGGGTGTGCAGCATTGTGGACTTGCCGGACCCGGACGGGCCCATGATCGCCAGCGAGTCGCGCTCGTGGACCTCCACGTCCACCCCGGCCAGGGCGGTGGTGAAACCGTACTTCTTGACCAGGCCGTACCCGGCCAGAACGGTGCTCACGGTGTCTCGTCGCTCCTTCTCAGCGCTCGAACTTCCAGGTGACGCTCTTGGCGTCGGCCTTCGTCACCCGGACCGGTATCTCGACGCTCCCGCCGCCGCTCTTTTCGCCGGTGCAGGTAAGGGTGGCTCCGGCCACGGCCTTGAGCCCGGTCGGGCAGGTGACAGCGGAGACCTTGTCGCCGACCCAGGGCAGCGGGTGGAACTTGCTCTCGGTGCGCCCGGCGACGACATTCGCCGCGAGCGCCTTGTGGCCGTCCACCGATGCCGTGCTGTACTCGTCCAGGCGACTGGTCGACTCGGTGCCGGCCAGCAGATGCGTACCGAGGCCGCCCAGCGCGACCAGCGCGGTCACGCCTCCGACGACGCCGACGAGGAACTTGCTGCGCTGCATCGCGTACTCCTGATGTCCGTGGTGAGGATGCGCATCCACCCTCGCCCGCAGGACCGGGCGCGCGCCTCGGCCGAACGGTCGGGATGGCGGGCGGACCCTCGGCCGTTCGGCCGATCCATGCTGCTGGTGCTCTGGCCTACGGTGATCGGCATGAAGGCTGCTTCCGCCCAGGCCGCGCCCACGGCCTCCCCGCATATGTCGCCGCCGTTGCTCTCTGTACGGGCTCGGACGGGACGAGTGTCCTGTCGACGGCACGTCCCATCTTGCAGACCCTGACCTGCCAACTCCCTTGGGCGGCAGTGGTCTCGGTGATCAGCCGGCGATCGCCGAGAGCGTCCCTGGTACCGCTGCAGCGGTGAGACCCAGGGAGCATGCAGGTATACCCCTGCGGGCGCATGGCGATCACCGGTGTGCGCCGGATGAGGGAGCAATACGTCAGCTGGGCGAGCGATGTGATGCTCCGTCAGCCACGGGACGCTGGAAAGGCGCCCGCAGGACACGGGCGTCATCCACGAGGAAGGACCGGTAATGAGTCGCACATCGTCAGCCTCCGCCCGTATCCGCGTCGCCTTAGGTGCCGCCGCCCTGATCGCCGTCGCCTGTACCGCCTCCGCCGCGGCCGCCGGCGGCCCGTCCGGGTCCGACGCCCCCGGCGGGTCCCGGGAAGCCGCGGCCCTCACCGGGTCCGCCAAGCTCTCCCGGACGCTCGGGGACGACATCACCTTCGCCTTCGACGCGCACCTCGCCGCCGAACACCGGATGGATCCGGCGAAGGCCACCGGGACCTTCCGCTTCAGTCACTATCTCGACGGGGAGGGTGCCTGGGCCAAGGGACGGATCGACTGTCTGGTGACCGGCGGGAAGGTCGCGGTGGCCACCGGTGTCATCACCGGCAGCGACCTGCCGGGAGCGAAGGGCAAGCGGGTGGGCTTCACCGTGCACGACATGGGCCGACACGACCGGTTGGGCTACAGCTGGGCCTCCGTGGGCAACCCGGTGGAGACCAAGGACCTGCCCAAGTGCGTGAGTTCGGCGCCGTTCGAGCGCGTGAAGAGCGGCACCGGTGACTTTCGGGTGTTGCCCTGGCAGCCGGACTTCGTCGAGTAAGGGGCGCACCGGGTCATCTTTCCGGCTGCCAAGGTGCGGGCTGCTGGTATGCGGGCACCGCAGCCGGGGCATCGGTCGCACGGACAGGCCGGCTGCCCAGCCGCCGGAGCCGCCGGAGCCGCTGCGCTCAGCGCACGGGAAAGCCGTACGAATAACCCTGTTCCTTGAGCCGCGGCAGAATCTGGCGCAGGGCTTCGACGGTCTGGGAGCGGTCGCCGCCCGCGTCGTGGAAGAGGATCGTCGGGCCGCCCGGCAGTTCCTGCTCCACGGTGGCGACGATGGCGGCCGTGCCCGGCCGTTCGAAGTCCTTGGAGTCCACGTTCCAGCCGAGCGGGCGCATGCCCCGGGAGGCGGCGAGATGGCGGCTGTAGGGGGTGAAGGCGCCGCCAGGGGCCCGGTAGTACATCGGCCTTACGCCTCCGGACGCCTGAGTGATCATGCGTTCGGCGTCCAGGATCTGCTGCGCCTGGTAGGCCTGGGGCTTCTTGTCCATGGTGGTGTCGTGGGACACCGAGTGGTCGCACAGCCGGTGCCCGGCCGCGACCACCTGCTTGACCAGGTCCGGGTGGGCCTGCGCCTGGGTGCCCACCATGCAGAACGTGGCCTTGACCCCGTACTGGCGCAGCACGTCGAGTACTTGGGGGGTCCACACGGGGTCGGGGCCGTCGTCGATGGTGATGTTGACTCCCCGGGCCCCCCGGTCCGAGGCGTGCGCGATGTCCACCGCGACCGGCTTGACGGCACTTCCCTGCCTGGCCGAGGTGGTCTCCCTGGGCGACGCGCTGCCCAACGCTCCGGCCTGCGCGGTCCACACCGAGGCACCGGCAGCGAGCAACGTCACCCCGAGCGCCGCCCCGAGCACCTTGCTGTTCCAGCCCCGCCCGCCGTGCCGTGCCATGTCCGTCCCGCCTTCACGCAGTTGCTCGTCGCTTCCTTGGTCACGTTGCGACCACCTGGCAGGACGAGCGACGGCGGCCTCAGGATGCGTCCGTTACCGATCAAGGACAATTCCGGGGGAGTTCGCGGACAACTCCGCCGACGGCGGCCGGGTGCAGGCCGGTTGGCGTGGCCGCGCTTGTGGTCGATGGGGTGGGCCTGCTCGCCGAGGCCGGCTGCTGCACGGTTGACGCCGCGCAGGGGGCTCCCAAGGGCGAAGGTGGCCGGAGCGGCATTGATGCCGTGGCCCGTGGGAGGTCACTGAGGTGTGCAGAGTGCCGCGATCAAGGACGTCGTCGAAGGTGCCGCCACTGAGTGCCTCAGAGGGCTCGGGGCTCGACCACGGAGTGAACTGCGTGGACCAGCGCGGGGCGGCTCGCCCGACCGCCTTTCAGGACGCCCTTGTCGGGGGCCGGGAAGGAGTCACAGCAGCCCGATGGCGTTTCCGCGATTGGTGACTCGCGCCGTCCTCCGGTGCGCATTGCAGGTGAAGCCGGTGCCGCGGGAACCGGCACACCAGGTCATTCCGGGGGAATGCGAAACTCGAATTCGGGACGGTCCCACGGCACGGCGGGCGGATTCGCGAACGCGGTCCCGGTCCGTACCGCGCCAACGCGATGGTAGAAGTCCTCTGCGGGCTGATGCGACACGACCTTGAGGCGGTCGATTCCGGCGGCACGGGCCTCGGACTGCATGTGCGCGACGAGGAGCCGTCCGATACCCCGTCCTTGCGCTTCGTCGGCGACGAACAGCAGGTCGAGTTCCGGTGGAGCGAGGACGAGCGCGTAGAACCCGAGGACCCGGCCTCCCTGCTCGTCCGCGCCGACGGCCACAAAGGTGCGGTGGGCCTCGATGTAGTCAGGGCCGACCCGGTAGCCCGCGACTGCGGCCGCGTACTTGCCCTCGTAGGCGCTGGAGCCACGCACGAGGCGCGTGAGCCGTTTGGCATCCCGCGCGACGGCCCTCCGTATGGTGATCGGCCGGCCGATCGGGGAAGTGCGTGAACTCATCGGGAGAGTATGTCGCACCGGGGAGCGCCTTCGGGCGGCGGGGCGACCGGTCGGGCAGGAGGAGTACAGGGTGGTCGACGGCAGCTTTCCTGACGCGTTCGTCCTCGGAGTGCCGTGCGCGACCCTTCAGCAGGGCACCGCTCGAGAGATGTCAGGGATGGCTCGGGGACACGTGCCCGCTACCGCTCCCCCACCGGCACGCGCCACACCAGCGTGGTGCCGCCGTCGGGCGGACTGCTCAACGACATTTCTCCGCCCAGCTGTTCGGCCCGCTCGGCCATGTTGCGCAGTCCGCTGCGGCGGCCGCCGGCCGGAATGCCCACACCGTTGTCGGTGACCGTCACCCGCAGCTGGCGGCCGTCGCACTCCAGTGCCAGGTCCGCCCGGTCGGCGTGGGCGTGCCGGGCGATGTTGGTGAGGGCCTCGGAGAGCACGGCCAGTGCGTGGTCGGCGATCTCGCGCGGCACGTCGGTGTCGAGCAGTCCCTCCATGCGCACGCTGGGCGCGAAACCCAGCACCGGGGCCGCCTCACCGGCGGCCCGTACGACCCGGGCGCGCAGTCCCGTGCCGGCCCCACCGTCACGCGCCCGCAGCCCGAAGATCGCCGACCTGATGATCTTGATGGTCTCGTCCAGGTCGTCGACCGCCCGGACCACACGCTCGGAGGCCTCGGGGTGCTCGATGAACCGGCCCGCGCTCTGCAGGGTCATTCCCGTGGCGAACAACCGCTGGATCGCCAGGTCGTGCAGGTCACGGGCGATCCGGTCGCGGTCCTTGAGCACCGCGATCTGCTCGGCGTCCTGACGTCGCTCCGCCAGTTCCATGGCGACGGCGGCCTGCGCGGCAAAGCCCTGCAGGGTCTCGGTCTCGGTCGTGGTGAACTCCGGCCGCCCGGCCTTCCGCGCCAGCAGAAGCACGCCTCGGACCCCCTCCCCGCCCGTGCCGATGGGTACGGCCACGGCGGGGCCGAGCCCCTGGAAACGGGGTGGTTCCGGGGTAACGCGTTCGTCATGGGAGACGTTCGTACTGACGGCAGGGGCGCCGGTGGAGAAGGCCAGCCCCATCAAGGTCGCCTCCATCGGGAGCACGAGCCCCTTGTGCGCTTCGGAATCCAGCCCGACGGCGATCTCCACGGCGAGCGACCCGGTGTCCTCCATGGGCAGCGCGACCGCGGACAGCGCCGATCCGGTGATCTCGCCGGCCCGCTCGGCGATGAGTGCGAGCACGTCGGTGCGTCCGCCGCCGGACATGAGGCTATGGGTGACCTCCGCGTTCGCCCGCAGCCAGCGCTCACGCAGCCGGGAGTCCTCATAGAGGCGGGCGTTGTCGATGGCGACGCCCGCCGCCACCGCCAGGGTCGAGAGAACGGACTCGTCGTCCTCGTCGAACTGCGCGCCGCCCCGCTTCTCGGTGAGGTACAGGTTGCCGAAGATCTGGTCGCGCACCCGGATGGGCACGCCGAGGAAGCTGTTCATCGGCGGATGGTGGTCCGGGAAGCCGTATGACGAAGGATGCTCGGAGATCTTCGTCAGGCGCAGCGGCTCGGGATGGCGGATCAGCTCACCGAGGATGCCGTGGCCCTCCGGGAAGGGGCCGATCCGGGCGATCTGCTCCTCGGTGACCCCGACGGTGTGGAAGGCGGACAGACGCCTGCCGTCCGGGCCGATCACACCGAGGGCCGCGTACTCCGCGTCGACGAGCACTCCGGCGGCTTCGACGATGCTGTGCAGCGCCTGCTCCAGATCCAGCTCGCGGCCGACCGAGAGCACCGCCTCCAGCAGGCTGTGCACCCGGTCCCGGGTGCCACGGGCCGCGTCCAGCCGCGCCTGAAGCTCCTCCAACAGCTCGTCCAGCCTCAGCTGCGGCAGCCGTACACGGGCCTCCTGCGGCTCCTGGGGGCTTGCCACCTGCGTCTCCTCGGGTCCCTCGGACGGGCTGACACCTGCCGCTCCGGTCGTGGACCACGCTACCGGCCGACGGCGGGTGACGGTACGAATCTGATCCGGCGGAGAAGGTCCGGTGGCCGCGTTTGCCGTGAACGGACGCGTAACGGGCATCCGCCCGCACCTCGCAGGGCCGCACTGGGGCCGTTCGGCCCTGTGCCGGGGACGGACAGCACCTGCCGGGCGGACCCAGCGGTGTTCGACGCTGAGGCCACGTCGTGACCGAGGAGCCGAACCGGGTCCGCCGAGCCGAGGAGCACAGCGTCATGGTCCGTTACGTGCACGACTTCCGCGAAGGCCGCCGGAACATGGCTGACCTGTTGGGCGGCAAGGGCGCGAACCTGGCCGAGATGACCCGGCTGGGCCTGCCGGTCCCGCCGGGCTTCACCGTGACCACCGACGCCTGCCGGGCCTTCCTCGCGACCGGCGCCGAGCCGGACGGCATGTCGGCCGAGGTATCCCGGCACCTGTCCGTCCTGGAGGAGTCCGCCGGGCGCCGACTGGGGCAGCGGGACGACCCGCTGCTGGTGTCCGTCCGGTCCGGGGCGCGCTTCTCCATGCCCGGCATGATGGAGACCGTCCTGGACATCGGCCTGAACGACGACTCCGTCCTGGGCCTCGCCAAGACGTCCGGCAGTGACCGCTTCGCCTGGGATTCCTACCGCCGGCTCGTCCAGATGTTCGGCAGCACGGTCATGGGTGTCGACACCGCCCGGTTCGACGATGCCATGACCCTGCTCAAGGAGGCCCGTGAAGCCCCCGACGACCTGTACCTGGACGCGAGCGACCTCGCCGGCCTGGTCGAGACCTACAAGCGGCTGATCCTCGACGAGACGGGCCGGACGTTCCCCCAGTCGCCCGCCGAGCAGCTGCGCCTGGCGATCCTCGCCGTCTTCCGGTCCTGGAACGGCGAACGCGCCCGCCTGTACCGCCGCCGCGAGCACATCCCCGACGACCTCGGCACGGCGGTCACCGTGCAGCGCATGGTCTACGGCAATCTCGGCCCCGACTCCGGCAGCGGCGTCGCCTTCACCCGCGACCCGGCCACCGGCCGGCCCGGCCTGTACGGCGACTACCTGGCCAACGCCCAGGGCGAGGACGTCGTCGCCGGCATCCGCAACACCGTGCCCCTGACCGAACTGGAGCAGCTGGACCCTGACTCCTACCGGCGCCTGCGCGACCACATGGGCACCCTGGAGCGGCACTACCGGGACCTGTGCGACATCGAATTCACCATCGAGCGCGGCACGCTGTGGATGCTCCAGACCAGGGTCGGCAAGCGCACCGCCGAGGCCGCGTTCGCCATCGCCGCCGAACTGGTCGAGGAAGGACAGATCACCGCGGAGGAGGCACTGGCCCGGGTCAGCGGGGACGGCCTGGCCCGGCTGATGTTCCCGCGCTTCGACACCGACGCCACCGGTACCGCGCTCGCCCCCGGCCTCCCGGCCTCCCCCGGCGCGGCGGTCGGCGCGGCGGTCTTCGACTCCGCCGAGGCCGTACGGCGTGCCGCGGCGGGCGAGAGGACGGTGCTCGTCCGCCAGGAGACCACCCCCGACGACCTGCCCGGCATGGTCGCCGCCGAGGCCGTGCTGACCAGCCGGGGCGGCAAGACGAGCCACGCGGCCGTGGTCGCCCGCGGCATGGGCAAGGTGTGCGTCTGCGGCGCGGAGGAACTCACCGTGGACACCGCGGCCCGGCACTTCACCACCCCCGACGGAACCCTCGTCGAGGAGGGCACGGTCATCTCGGTGGACGGCACCGCCGGAGCCGTGTACGCGGGTGCGGTGCCACTGGTCGCCTCCGCGGCGATGCGGTACCTGGAGACCGGCGAGCAGTCCGACGGAGTCGTGGCCGCAGTGGCCCGCTCTCTCGAACAGGCCGACTCCCTGCGGCGGTTGGAGGTCCGCGCCAACGCCGACACCCCCGAGGACGCACGGCGTGCCCGCCGGTTCGGCGCGCAGGGCGTGGGGCTGTGCCGTACCGAGCACATGTTCCTCGGCGAGCGCCGCAAGCTGGTCGAGGCGATGATCCTCGCCGTAACGGACTCCGATCGCGACCGGGCACTGGCGGCTCTCCTGCCGCTCCAGCGACAGGACTTCACCGACATCCTGGAGGCGATGGACGGACTGCCCGTGACCATCCGCCTGCTGGATCCGCCGTTGCACGAGTTCCTGCCCGACCGCACCGAACTCGCCGTCCGCATCGCGGCAGCAGAAGCCCGCGGTGACCAACCTGAACCGCACGAGGCCGAGTTGCTCGCCGCGGTGAACCGCATGCACGAGGAGAACCCGATGCTCGGGCTGCGCGGCGTGCGCCTGGGGCTGGTGGTTCCGGGGCTGGTCGCCATGCAGGTACGGGCCGTCGCCGAGGCCGTCGTGGCCCGGACGAAGGCCGGAGGCTCTCCGCGGGCCGAGATCATGGTGCCGCTGGTCGGCGCGGTCGAGGAACTGCGGATCGAACGCGCCGAGGTCGAGCGGGTACTGGACGAGGTGTCGTACGAGTCCGGTGTTCCGGTGCGGTGCCCGGTCGGCACGATGATCGAGCTGCCCCGCGCCGCCCTCACCGCCGGCCGGATCGCCGAGGAGGCGGAGTTCTTCTCCTTCGGCACGAACGACCTCACCCAGACCACCTGGGGCTTCTCCCGGGACGACGTCGAGGCGGCGTTCTTCTCCGCCTACCTCGACAAAGGCGTCTTCCCCACCTCGCCGTTCGAGACCATCGACCGCGACGGCGTGGGGCGGCTGATCCGGATCGCGGTCGAGGAGGGCCGCGCCGCCCGCCCCGGCCTGACGCTCGGCGTCTGCGGCGAACACGGCGGCGATCCCGACTCCGTCCACTTCTTCCACGCGGCGGGACTGGACTACGTGTCCTGCTCGCCGTTCCGGGTCCCGGTGGCGCGGCTGGAGGCGGGCCGGGCGGCACTGTCCGACACCGAGGGCAGCGACAGCCGGTGAGGGCACGCCGTACAGGACCGGCAGCAGTCACGGAACGATCACAGGGAGCGGATCACATGACCGACAGGGATGTCAGCACCCAGGACACACCCGTCGCCGTCCAGGTACGGACGGACGGCGACGTGGACGACGAAGCACTCGCGTACTTCCGGGCCAAGGTCCACGCGGCCCTGACCCGGCCGGGACTTCCGGCCGTCAGGGGCAGAGTGACGATCAGCAGGTCCGCCGCACACCAGGTCCTGCCGTGGTCCGCCGGGGCCGACGTCCGAGTGGGCAGCCACCTCGTCGTCGTACGCCTTCGGGAGGCCGACGCGCACACGCTCGCGGACCGGTTGGAGGACCGGCTGCGTGCCCGGGTGGACAGGGCCGTGCACCTCACGGACACGGCTCGCCGGTCGGCCGGGCCACCCCCGTGGCGCGGCGGCGCGACGCGCGGCGACGGAGGCCGCGGGAGTTCCGCTCCCGACGAGTGAGTGCCGTCCGGTCCCCGGTCGGGGACCATCGGCCCTTGGCGCGGCCCTCGGCCAGGGAGAAGCTTGAAATAGGAGCGGCACCGATCCCCCGCGGTGTCGCTCCGTATGCATTCCGACCGGGCAGTACACCACGAAACCCCCAACGGAAAGTCCGTCATGGTCCACAACGCCGGGCGGCCGGCCTTCGCAGGACCGCGCCGCCGCATCGAGCTCGACAGCGCCGAGGCACTGCGACTGCTGGGCAGCGTGTCCCTGGGAAGGATCGTCTTCACCCTGCACGCGCTCCCGACCGTCCGCACCGTCAACCACGTCCTGGACGGCGGGGATGTCGTCATCCGCACACACGAGGGCACCGCCCTGACCTCGTACACACAGCAGGCCAACGGCCCCGGTGTCGTCGTCGCCTACGAGGCGGACGACATCGACGCGGCGACGCATCTCGGCTGGAGCGTGGTGGTGACGGGGTACGCCCGGCCGGTGACCGACCCCGGTGAACTGGACCGTTACCAGGCGATGCTGGAGCCGTGGGTGGAGCAGCCCATGGACTACGCGATCCGCATCCGGCCCGAGCTGGTCACGGGCATCCTGCTCACCCCCGGCGGCCGGGCGAGCGAGGGCTGAGCCCTGCCCGCCCGTCGGGACGGACGGCTTGTCCATTTCCCATTCCCCTCTGCACCGCGATCGCGTGACCGCCGGGCTCAACGCAGCTGTCGGCGACGGCAGTTCGGGGTCGGTGTGCCGGTGCGTCCGGGGGTGCGGGACACGCGGTCGCACACCGCCCTGCGCCGCCTCCCGCGTCTCTTCCCGGTGAGGCGCACGCCAGCGGCGCTGGAGGCGAGGACCGGGCCCGCCTCGTCACCACCTGAGGGTGGCGATGCCGCGCAGGACCGTGGCGGACAGCCCGGCGCCCGTGGATCAGCCATCCGTCTCTGTCCGTGTCACACGTTGATCCGGCGTCCCGTGATGGTGTCCGGCTCCACACGCACCCACAGGTCACGCCGGCCTCCCGCCCAGGGCGTGCTGTACGCCTGCTCCACGAGCCGGTGGGCCTCGTCGGCATCCGTCACGGTCCGAGCGCGTCCGCGCACCAACACGCTCCAGCCACGGCTGAACGCGTCGTCGATGTGGTCGACCTCGAAAGCGACCCGGTGGCCGGCCGCCAGCGACGGTGTCGTACCCGCGGCGGTCCGAAAGACGATGGCGCCGTCGGTGACGCTGTAGTTGACCGGAACGATGCCGGGCCCGGACTCGGTGGTCACCGCGATTCTCCCCACGCCGTGCGTTCCGAGCAGAGCTCTGCACTCGTCCGCGCTCAGCTCGGTGAACTCGGGGGCACGGGCCGCCTGTTCCAGGCCGGGAGGCAGGTCCGTGGCCGCGCCGGTGAGCTCCGGCACCGTGGTCTCCAGAGCCGCAGCCAGGCTGAGAAGTGTTCCCCGGTTCGGCGTGGCACCGGGGTTCTCCTCCAGGTGCCTCAGGTAGCCGGGCGCCATGCCCGCCTTGGTCGCCGTTTCCTCTCGGCTCAGGCCGAGTTGTGCGCGGCGCGTGGCGAGACGGCGGCCCAGGTCGCCCAACGGCCTCTCGGCCTGCTTGTGTTCGGCCATGGTCGTCACGTCCTTTCGTCAGGCCTCGCGCACGGCGACGGCCTGGTGCTGTTCCGCGCCGAGCACGATCTTGAGGGCGCCGGTGACGGCGGCCCGGGAGAAGACGTCGTACGCCTCCTCCATGTGCTCCAGCGGGAAGGTGTGGGTGACCAGCTCCGAGGTGGGCAGCCGGCCTGCGGCCGCCATCCGCAGCAGGGTCGGGGTGGAATGGGTGTCGACGAGTCCGGTCGTGATGGTGATGTTCTTGATCCACAGGTCTTCGAGATGAAGGGTCGCGGGGGCGCCGTGCACGCCGACGTTGGCGACGTGACCGCCGGGACGGACCATGCGCGTGCACAGCTCGAAGCTGTCCGGTACACCCACGGCCTCGATGACGACGTCCGCACCGAGCCCGTCGGTGAGGTCGGCGATCAGCTGTTCGGGGGCTTCCCTGGCGTCGGCCACTGCATCGGCGCCGAGCCGTCGGGCGGCGTCCAGCCGGGCCGGGGCCAGGTCCACGGCGACGATCCGCTCGGGAGAGAACAGCTGGGCCGTGGCGATGGCCGCGAGTCCGATGGGGCCGGCTCCGACCACGACGACGGTGTCTCCTGGGCGTACGTGACCGTTGAGCACGCCCACCTCGTAGGACGTCGGGAAGATGTCCGCCAGCAGGACGGCGTCCGCGCTGTTCATCGCGGCGGGCAGCGGGTGCACGGACAGGTCGGCGTAGGGGACGCGGACGTACTCGGCCTGGGTGCCGTCGATCAGGTGTCCGAGGATCCAGCCTCCTCCACCGCGGCACTGGCCGTACATTGCCTGCCGGCAGTAGGAACAGCGCCCGCACGCGCTGATGCAGGAGACCAGGACACGGTCCCCCGGGCGCACCGTCCGTACATCGCTGCCGACCTCGACGATCTCGCCGACCGCCTCGTGCCCCAGCACAGTGCCGGGGCGCACCTCCGGGACGTCGCCCTTGAGGATGTGCAGGTCGGTGCCGCAGATGGTGACGGCCACGACGCGCACGATCGCATCGGTGGGATCCTTGATCGCCGGGTCGGGTACCTCTTCCCAAGCGGCCTGTCCGGCGCCGTGGAACACATAGCCCTTCATGACGCTCCTCATCCACTCGCTCGGCTGCGGAGCTCGGGCCCGGCGGTGGATTTCGGCTGCCGGTGGAGGCCTGACGTCGTCCGCGCGCCGGATTTGCCCCGCACCTCCAGCGTGGCCCGCGGGTGCGGAGACCGCTTGGGCCGGTCGGGCCCCTTTCCCGACCGACAGGGCATGCCGCCCACGGATGTCACGAGCCGTTCGTGTGCCGGCCGGGCCCGGTAGCAGGGACCGTTCGGCCCTTCCGCACCGTCCGTCGGCGCGGCTTTGGTCTCACCATGTCCGAAAACGAGGGCCGCCGCGCCTCACACGGTTCGCGCCATCGAGGGGACCGCCGTCGTGGCGCCGTACGGCGAGACAGACCTCGTGACGGCGATCTCGCCGGCCGCTCACCTTGACATCCTGCCCTCTGTCAGCCACCCCGTTCCGTGTCCTTCCGGTCCGGGCGGCGTCTTCGAGATACACCCGCACCTGTCGGCGGCGCAGGCCACTCCCCCGTCGGCGGTCGGGCTTCTTCCTGCCGCCGTGGGATGACCAGTACGGCGATGTACTCGCCTCACGGTTCCGGTGCTCATGGGCCGAACGGCCCTCTCCGCGGCCGGAAACCTGTCCCGAGCGGCCCGTGAGCGCGGCCCCCTCGGCCCATGCCGTCGCCCACCGGGGCCTGTCACCGTCGACGGTGTGACGACGGGAAGGAGTGCGAAGCCATGGCCTACGCCAAACGGACGAAGAAGTGGTTCTGGCGCTGGCGGAACAACCCGTTGAGGCGGCGCGACGACGTCGCCGAGGCGTGGATCATCCTGGCACTGTGGGCCGTCGTCGCCGTGGGAGGCACCGCTGTCGGTCTGGTGACAGCGCACGCCACGGACGAGACACTCGCACAACAGCGTGCCGATCGCCGCTCCACCCACGCGGTGCTCCTCACCGACACGCCGAAGCACATGTCGGTGGCCCAGTCGTCGGAGGACAAGGCTTCCGCCACCGTCCGCTGGAGGACCCCCGACGGCTCCGCCCGTACCGGGCGCACCCTGGTCGACACCGGGTTGAAGGCCGGGACTCGAGTCGTGGTCTGGCAGGACGGCCACGGCACGCTGGTCGCCGCACCGCCGAGTGCCGGCGAAGCCGCCGTCGAGGCCGGCGCGCTGGGCATGGCCGCCGGACTCGCCCTCACCGGCGCGGTACTCGGCATGGGAGCCGTCGTGCGGTGGCGGCTCGACCGGCAGCGCATCGACAGCTGGGGACAGGAGTGGGACCTGGTGGGTCCGCGGTGGGGACACAGGACCGGCTGAAGCCCACCCCATGCTGCGGCAACAGCCCGACGGCCCGGTCGGCACCACCGACGACCGGGCCTGATCCACATCGTCTTGAGGGGAGCAGAGCGTCATGGAACGAGTCGTCGTTGCGCGTGTTCAAGGCTCGACGCACCACGAGTCGGTCGTCCGCTGGGCCCGTCAGGAAGCGACACGACGCGGACTCGCCCTCCGGGTGGTCCACGACGGGCAACCCGACGATCTGAAGGACGCGCAGCTGATCGTCACTGACGCACACGACTTGGACGGCGTCCTGTTCCCGGCCTGCCCTGTCGTGCTGGTTCCCGAGGTGCCCACCGCTCAGCCCTTCGCGCGCCCCGGCGCTGAGATCGTGCTCGGCGTGGACGCCCGAGAACCTGCTCAAGCGGCCGTCGGCTTCGCCTTCGACACCGCCAGGATGCGGGGCGTGCGGCTGCGTGCGGTGCATGCCTGGAAGTTCCCTTACTGCGCCGCCGAGTTGCCCTTCGGTGTGCCGGAGGAGGACCGGGCCGTCTGGGAGGACCACGAGGTGCAGCTGCTCTCCGACGCACTCCGACCGTGGCGGGAAAAGCACTCCGACGTGCACGTACTGGAGGACGTCCGGCTGTTGCCTCCGGCCCGAGCGCTGAGCCGGTGTACCGCGAGCGCCGCGCTGGTGGTCGTGGGCCGGGGTGCACAGAGCGAGCCAGGGCCGACCCCGCGGGCACTCCTGACCGAGGCCTTGTGCCCCGTCGCCGTGGTGCCCACGTAGGCAGGGCTCGGCAGGCGGGCACCGTGGCCGCCGTCTGCTCTCCACCCGCCGGCTCGGCGGCCACCTGCGCCGCCCACTCCTGGAGCACCGCGGAGTCCCGCAAGTCACCGCCCTGCCCATGGTCATCCGGACCACGGCTTCCTCCGCGCCTTCATGTCCCGCTCGGAGGCCAGAGCGAGCGGCCCGCTGCTGAAGAGCCAGAGCGGCGTTCGGCGAGGGCGCGACGGTGTCACCGGACCGCTCGGCGGGTGTCCTTGTGCCGGCGTCCGGCGTACGGTGCCCGACCGACCACGACGGCGTGGTACGAGGACCCGCTCGCCACCGACCGGGCGAGCAGCACCTCCACGGTCGGCCTGCCTTGTGCAGGGCCCCGCAGCTTGCGCAGCCAGTCGTCCGCCATGCCGTGAAGGGCTTGCTCGTCGGGGTGTAGCCGGCCTTCGGCCAGGCGCCGGGTGAGCCGGTCGACAACTGCGACCACGCCGTCGATCCGGCGGGTCATCGCGACGGCGATCTCCATCTGTCTGTGCGCTGGTCGTACCTGGTGCGCAGGAGGAGACCGGTGATCGGCGGCACCGGTCTCCGTCCGGGTGGGTCAGTCGTCGGCGACGGGCCGTGAGGGCGCGGAGCCGGTTGGTGCAGCCCCACTCGTTGGCCTGGCCGAAGACGAGGCAGGGGTGTTCAGGCGTCCCACGTCCAGTCGGCGACCTCGGGCAGGTCGGTGCCGTGTTCGCGGATCCATGCCTGGTGGCGGGTGCGGGCGTCGGCCATCTGCTGACGCAGGGCGGCGGCGCGGACAGCGAGGCCGGGGACGCGGTCGATGACGTCCATGACCAGGCGGTAGCGGTCGAGGTCGTTGCGGACGACCATGTCGAAGGGGGTCGTCGTGGTGCCGGACTCCTTGTAGCCGCGCACATGGAGGTTCTTGTGGCCGGTGCGGCGGTAGCTGAGCCGGTGGATCAGCCACGGGTAGCCGTGGTAGGCGAAGATGACCGGCTTGTCGGTGGTGAACAGGCCGTCGTACTCGAAGTCGCTCATTCCGTGCGGGTGTTCCTCGCGGGGCAGCAGCCGGGTCATGTCGACGACGTTGACCACCCGGACGGCGAGGTCGGGCAGGTGGCGGCGCAGCAACTGGGCGGCGGCCAGCACCTCCTGGGTAGGTACGTCACCGGCGCAGGCCAGGACGGCGTCCGGTTCGCGGGAACCGTCCTCGGTGCCCGCCCATTCCCAGATCCCGGCCCCGCGGGCGCAGTGGGCGCGGGCCTGGTCCATGGACAGCCAGTCGAAGCAGGGCTGCTTGCCGGCGACGACGACATTGACGTAGTCGCGGCTGCGCAGCACGTGATCCGCCACGGAGAGCAGGGTGTTGGCGTCCGGCGGCAGATAGACGCGGACGACCTCGGGACTCTTGTTGAGGACGTGGTCGACGAAGCCGGGGTCCTGGTGGGAGAAGCCGTTGTGGTCCTGGCGCCAGACGTGCGAGGTCAGCAGGTAGTTGAGGGAGGCGATCGGAGCGCGCCAGGCCAGCTCCCGTGAGGTCTTCAGCCACTTGATGTGCTGGTTGACCATGGAGTCGACGATGTGGACGAACGCTTCGTAGCAGGAGAACAGTCCGTGCCTGCCGGTGAGGAGGTAGCCCTCCAGCCAGCCCTGGCAGGTGTGTTCGGAGAGGATCTCCATCACCCGGCCGTGCCGTTCGAGGTGTTCGTCGACCGGGAGCAGCTCGGCCTGCCAGGCCTTGCCGCTGGCATCGAAGACGGCCTGGAGGCGGTTGGAGGCGGTCTCGTCGGGGCCGACGACCCGGAAGTCCCGGCGGGCCGAGGTGTCGTGCATGACCTGTTCGAGGAGATCGCCGAGGACCCGGGTCGGCTCGTGCAGGGTGGTGCCCGGCTTGTCGACGGGTACGGCGAACCGGTCGAGATCAGGGACGGGCAGGTCGCGTACGAGCAGGCCTCCGTTGGCGTGCGGACTGGAGCCCAGGCGCTTGGTGCCCTCGGGCACGCAGGCGAGGACGTCCGCCACGGGGCGACCGGCGGCGTCGAACAGCTCCTGCGGGTGGTACGACCGCAGCCAGGCCTCCAACTGCCGCAGGTGCTCGGGGTTTTCGCGCACGTTGGCCAGCGGGACCTGGTGGGCTCGCCAGGTGCCCTCGACGGGCAGCCCGTCCACCTCGGCAGGGCCGGTCCAGCCCTTGGGTGTGCGCAGCACGATGACGGGCCAGTGCACCCGCTCGCTCACGCCGTCCTCGCGGGCCGTCCGCTGCATCACCTCGATCCGGTCCAGGGCCTGGTCGAAGGCGTGGGCCATGGCACGGTGGACGGTCATCGGGTCGTCGCCGGTGACATGGATCGGGTCGTGGCCGTAGCCGCGCAGCAGCGCGTCGAGTTCAGCCTCCGGGAGGCGGGCGAGCACCGCCGGGTTCGCGATCTTGTAGCCGTTGAGGTGGAGGATCGGCAGGACCGCGCCGTCGTGCACCGGGTCGAGGAACTTGTTGGAGTGCCAGGCGGCGGCGAGCGGTCCGGTCTCCGCCTCGCCGTCGCCGATCACACAGGCGACCAGCAGGTCCGGATTGTCGAAGGCCGCCCCGTACGCGTGCGAGAGGGAGTAGCCGAGCTCACCGCCCTCATGGATCGACCCGGGTGTCTCCGGGGCGACATGGCTGGGCACCCCGCCCGGGAAGGAGAACTGTCGGAACAGCCGCTCCATCCCCTGGCCGTCGCGCGGTACGTTCGGGTAGGTCTCGCTGTAGCTGCCCTCCAGCCAGGAGTTGGCGAGAACCGACGGTCCGCCGTGCCCCGGCCCCCACACGCACAGCGCGTCGAGCCCCCGCGCCTTGATCACGCGGTTGAGGTGGGTGTGGACGAGGTTCAGTCCGGGCGAGGTGCCCCAGTGACCGAGCAGCCGGGGCTTGATGTGCTCCGGTTTCAGGGGCTCGGTCAGCAGCGGGTTGGCCAGCAGGTAGATCTGCCCGGCGGCCAGGTAGTTGGCGGCCCGCCAATGGGCGTCCAGGGTGCGCAGTTCGTCGTCGGAAAGTACGGTGGCGTCCTGGTGTTCGACACGTTGTGCCTCGGACATGGGATGGCTCCGTGAGTAGGTCATCGGGCGGTGGAGGCGGCATGGCCGGCAAGGCTGCGGCGAGGGTGCCGCGCAAGTCGTACGAGAAGGAACTGCTGCGTCTGCAGACGGAGTTGGTGAGACTCCAGGAGTGGGTGCGGGCCGAGGGCGCCCGGGTGGTCGTCGTCTTCGAGGGGCGGGACGCGGCGGGCAAGGGCGGCACCATCAAGCGGGTCGCCGAGCATCTCAACCCCCGCGTCGCCCGGATCGCGGCGCTCCCCAAGCCGACCGAGCGGGAGCGCACCCAGTGGTACTTCCAGCGGTACGTCGAGCATCTGCCGGCCGCCGGAGAGATCGTGCTGTTCGACCGGTCCTGGTACAACCGGGCCGGGGTCGAGCATGTGATGGGCTTCTGCACCAGGGAGGAGTACCAGCTCTTCTTGCGGCAATGCCCGATATTCGAACGGATGCTGGTCGAAGCGGGGGTCGAACTGCGGAAGTACTGGTTCTCGGTGAGCGACACCGAGCAGCAGGAGCGGTTCCGTAAGCGGCTGGAGGATCCGCTGCGGCGCTGGAAGCTCTCGCCGATGGATCTGGAGTCGATCACCCACTGGGAGGCGTACTCCCGGGCCAAGGACGAGATGATGGTGCACACCGACATCTCCGAGGCGCCGTGGTACGTCGTGGAGAGCGACGACAAGCGGCGGGCGCGGCTGAACATGATCGCCCACCTCCTGGGTTCGCTGCCCTACCACGATGTGCCGCCGCCGGTGCTGGAGCTGCCGGTGCGCCCGGAGTCGACCGGCTACGAGCGTCCGCCGCGCGATCTGCAGACCTTCGTCCCCGACCACGCGGCGAGTCTCTGAGCAGCCGGTCGCCGGGGTCGCCTTCCTCATCGTCACACCGGTTCGGGCACGACGGCGACCGGGCAGTCGGAGTGGTGCAGTACCCCATGGGCCACACGGCCCAGCTGGAGCCCGAAGTGCCGGGGGCGGCGCCTGGCCCCGACGATCAGGAGGTCGGCGTCGCGCGAGGCCCCCACCAGGACGGTCCGGGCGTGGCCTTCCAGGGTGCGCCGACGCACCACGACGTCGTCGGGGGCCTCCTTGAGTGCCGCTTCCAGGGCGTCCACCGCGTGCTGCTCGTGCAGCCGGGCGGGTTCACCGGCGAGCTGAGGGTGGTCCGTGGTCTCGTGCGCCGGGCACCGCCAGGCCCGTACGGCATCCAGTACGGCGCCCCGTCGCCGCGCCTCCTCGAAGGCGAAGCGCATGGTCTCCGGGGCAGCCGGCGTGTCTCCGACGCCGACGACGACGCGGCCGTGCTGTCCGGGCGGGACCGCGTCGTCCGGGTCGCCGCGCACCACGATCATCGGGCAGTGCGCGTGCCCGGCCACGGTCAGGCTCACGGAGCCAAGGAGGGCCCCCGCGAGACCGCCTCGGCCCCGGGTGCCCGTCACCAGCAGGGCGGCCTCGCGGCTCTCGCGCACCAGCGTGTACTCGGGTTCCTCGGGCAGCACCTCGGTGGAGATCTTCACGTCGGCCCGGCGCCGGGCGGCCCGCCGGGCGGCGGCCGCCACGATGTCCTCCACCCGCTCCTCTTCGGACGGCCTGTCCAGGTCCTCGGCGGGCCGGGAGCCCTCGTAGCGCTCCCAGAGCGAGGCGTACACCAGGCGCAACGGCAGCCCGCGCAGGGCGGCCTCGTCGGCCGCCCAGTCGACGGCCCGCAGCGCGGACTCCGAGCCGTCGACGCCGACGACGATCGGCAGGTCCATCGTCCTCACCGTCCCACTCCGAGGTCGAAGACGATCCGGGCCTTGACCTCGCCGCGCAGGACCTCGTCGATGGACTCGTTCACGCTCTCCAGCGGGCGGGTCTCGTGGATGACCCGGGTACGGCCGGCCGCGTGCAGCTGGAACACCTCGGCGAGGTCCTGCCGGGTGCCGACGATCGAGCCGATCACGCTCGTACCGTTCAGGACGGTGTCGAAGATCGGGACCTGGATCGTGCCGTGCGCGGGCAGGGCGACCATGACGAGCTTGCCGCCGCGCCGCAGCCCGGAGTTGACGGCGGCGAACGCGGCCTCGTTCACCGCGAGAGCGATCGCCGCGTGGGCTCCGCCGTACCGCTTGAGCACCTCGCCCACGTCGTCCTTGCGGGCGTCGATCACCAGGTCCGCGCCGAGCTCGGCGGCGAGTTCCAGCTTCTCGTCGGTGACGTCGATCGCCGCGACCTGCGCCCCGGCGATCTTCGCGTACTGCACGGCCAGGTGACCGAGGCCGCCGACGCCGGAGATCGCGACGAGCTGCGCGGGCCGCACATCGGCGACCTTGAGCGCCTTGTACGTCGTCACGCCGGCGCAGGTCAGCGGGGCGGCGTCGAAGGCCGTGACGCCGTGCGGCACCGGCTGTGCGAAGTCGGCCCAGGCCAGCATCTTCTCGGCGTACCCTCCGTCGCATCCGTAGCCGGTGTTGATCTGCTGCTCGCACAGCGTCTCCCAGCCGGACAGGCAGTGTTCGCACCGCCCGCACGCTTTCCCCAGCCAGGGCACGGCGACCCGCTGCCCGACGCTGAGGTGGGTGACGCCCTCGCCGAGCTTCTCGACCAGGCCGACGCCCTCGTGACCGGGGACGAACGGCGGGTTCGGCTTGACGGGCCAGTCGCCGCGGGCGGCGTGGATGTCGGTGTGGCACAGTCCGGAGGCCTCGACCCGGACCCGGACCTGGCCGGGGCCGGGCTCGGGGTCGGGTCGGTCCTCGATGACGAGAGGTTCGCCGAAGGCTCGTACGACCGCTGCCTTCATGATGTCTGCTCCAGGTGGGTCGAGGTCAGTTGTGCGGGACGACGGCGACGGGGGCGGTGGAGTGGTGCAGGACGGTGTGGGTGACCGACCCGATGTGGGCGCCGAGCGGGTTGCGGCGGATGCGGCGTCCCACGACGACCAGTGAGGCCTCGCGGGAGGCGTCGACGAGGTGGTTGCCGGGGCTGCCGTAGGAGGACTCCTCGGTGACCTCGACGTCCGGGAACTTCTCGCGCCACGGGAGCAGGACCTCGGCCAGGGCGGTGGTCTCGGACCGGGCCAGTTCTCCATGGAGTTCCAGGTCGACGGAGAGTCCGTAGGCGTAGTACGGCGGCGGGTTCCAGCCGTGGACCACCCGCAGGGACGTGCTCCGGCGGACGGCGGCCGCGAAGGCGAAGGCGATCAGCTCCTCGTCGGGGCTCTCGATGTCGAGGCCGAGGACGACGGGCCGGAACGGGGCGGCGGCGGACGGGATGCCGACCGGGTCCATCTCGTGCTCGTCGGCGGCCTGTTCGCCGGCCCGCACCAGGACGACCGGCCGCTCGGCATGCGCCACGACGGACAGTCCGACGGAGCCGACCATGAACCCACCGATCCCGCTCAGCCCTCGGGAGCCCAGGACCAGCAGCTCGGCGTCCTTCGCCGCGTCCGCCAGCGCTTCGGCGGGCCGGCCGGACGACTGCTCGGTGATCACGTCGAGGCCGGGGTGGCGCAGTCGGATGCCTTCGGCTGTCTCCCGGGTCACCCGCTCGGTCCAGTGCTGGTGGGTCTCGGGACCGAGCAGTGGGGCCTGGGCCATGGGGGCCGGAACCGGCTCCCAGACCTGGACCAACTTCAGCGTCAGGCCCAGCAGTTGTGCTTCGCGGGCGGCCCACTCGGCCGCCGCGCGGCTCTCGGGAGAGCCGTCGAGGCCGACGGTGAGGGTACGGGTCATGATCTCCACCTTCTGGATCGGGGGTCCCGATTCGAGCTTTGTCCTCGGATGTGGGCCCTCGGCAGGGGCCACAGGTCCTTGCCGAGGGCCGACCGGCCCTGGCCGGTGTCGGTGTGGTGCGGCGGACCCAGCGACGGGCCCGCCGCGCCTCCCGCGCTCAACGCAGCCAGCGGCTGCGACGCACCAGCGGGAGCTTGGCCCAGATGCTGCCGAGGCCGAGGGTTTCTCCGGCGGAGGCTGCGGCCAGGGCGATCAGGACGACGGCGTAGATGAGGTGGTAGTCCGCGAAGGGGTTCGTCGACATGCTCGGCGAACCGTCGGAGAGGTGCTGGGCGGGCGGCCATTCCGCGACCCACATCAGCGTCATCATCACGGTGCCCGCGACGGCCGCGAACCGCAGTGCCACGCCCGCGATCAGGGCGACGCCGATCCCGAGCAGACCGAGCATGAACAGCCAGTCGGCCCAGGTGTCCCCGGCCCAGGAGTGGAAGGTGGACTCCATCGGCCCTGCGGCCACCCCGCCGAGGAAGCCCTTGGTGGGCGAACCGCCGTCGATCCAGCCCTTGCCGGACTGAGTGGCGTAGCCGAGGCCGAAGGCCTTGTCGAGGAAGGCCCACAGGAAGACGAACCCGGTGAGCAGGCGCAGGGACGCGAAGACATAGGCCTGCGCCGTCCGCGTGCCGGTGCGTGCCGACACCGCCGACTCGGAGCCGGACGCGGTCCGGTCCCTGCGGAAGTTCGGCAGGTGGAAGCCGGAGTTCCGGTGCGGGTGCTCGTGCACGGCCATGGTGGCGATCCCTTCGGGAGGAGTGAGAAGGTCCGTTCGGTGTCTGACGCCCCTCACTCTCGTCGCGTACGGCAGCTGCCGCCGGATGCCGAAGGTCCGCGACCGCAGGGCTGAACGGCCCTGTTTCCAGGGACCGTTGGGGAGCGCCCCTCGTTCAGCACGCCGTCAAGCCATGCGCGCGGAACTGCCCCGGGGCGTGGTGCTTCGCGGCGCCCAGCTTGTCGAACGGCAGGACGTCCACGCGGTCGACGGAGCCGAGCCCGGTCACGAAGTGTGCGGGCGTTCTCCCAGCCGCCCCGCGACTCCCCGCCGGCCGCGATGGAGCAGCGGCCAGTCCCTCGACCCGTCGCCGGCCTCTCGTGCCCCTGGGCGATGAGCCGGCCCCGTTCGTGGACGAGTCGGCGTAGGCGCAGGCTGCTCGTCGTCTCCCGATCGTGGCCGAGTGGCCCCTCCGATGGCCCGAGTGGCCCATGGCCCGCCACCGGGGGTGGGCCGCACGCTGGCCATGGCAGTTTCCACATCCCGTCGGGAGGCACGCCATGATCACCACCCCCACGCCCAGCATGCTGCGAGCCCTGCCCGCCGACCACCGGCACCGGCTCATGCGCCTCGGCCGCGAGGTCTCCTTCCCGCAGGGGGTGCGTCTGTTCGAGGAGGGCAGCCGGGCCGACCGGTTCTGGATCATCCGTACGGGCACGGTCGAGCTCGACATGCGCGTCCCCGGCCGCCGGGCGGCCGTCATCGAGACGCTCTGCCACAACGAACTCGTCGGCTGGTCCTGGCTGTTCACCCCGCACGTCTGGCATCTGGGCGCCGAGGCGACGACCCCGGTGCGGGCGTACGAGTTCGATGCCACGGCCGTCCGTCTGATGTGCCAGGACGACCCGGCCCTGGGCAACGCCATCGCCCAGTGGGTCGGCGACGTGCTCGCCCACCGCCTGCGCTCCGCCCGGACCCGGCTGCTGGACCTTTACGCGCCGTACGGCGCCGGCAGCCACGTCTGAGTGCGCCGACGCCCGAAGCGACAACGAGAGGCAGCCACGATGCACGGCACCCCGCACATCGTCAGCGACGTCATGACCCACCAGGTCGCCGCCATCCCGCGACCACGGCCCGCCTGATCAGCTCGCTGCCGGCCGCCCCCGCCGAGACACCTGCCCTGGCACCTGAACTGGCCGGCTTGTCGCCACGCGAGCGGGACATCCTCGCTCTGATCGGTGGCGGCCTGGCCACATCTCCCGGCTCCTGGCCGAACTGGGTGTCCAGCGCCTCGTCCAGGCCGCGGTCCTGGCTTCCCACCTGGAACGCGGCGGCCGCCACACGAAGTAGCACCACCTGGCCGTTCAGTGCCCGCCGCCACCTGCGTCGTCGACCGCGAGGGCGTCATCCGCCGGGACTGGCCGCACCGCTGTCAGACGCGAGCGAGTTCCGCTGCGCCGAATGAGACGTCGAAACGGTCGCACCAGATGCTGACGCTGTTGTAACTCGACGGATCCACCTCCCTGGGCATGGCGTAGTTCTGGCTTCCCTTGTTGCCTTTGAGCTTGCCCAGGCTGACGTACTTCCCGTCGTCGAAGACGCGCCAGCCGGCCTTCCCCTCCTTCACAGGTGCGTCCGTCAGCCACACACGCAGGTCCAGTCCGTTGCTGGTGTCGAGGTTCTCCAGCCGCATGATGTGGGAGCCGTCGGCCAGCCGTACGAGCTTCACGGTGCCCGATGTCGCATGCTCGTGGCTGATCAGCTCACCACTTGCCAACGTCTGCGGACCGGTGGCCGAGGGCTGCTCGGAGGACTTGGGCGAGGGCGCCGCGGCAGGAGGAGCGGAATTCTCCACCGCCCCGGGCAGCGCCTCCTCGACGGTCTCGTCCTGCCACAGCTTCCACGGCTGGAACCAGTACAGCCCGAAGCCGACCCCGCCGACCGCCACCACCAGCACCGCGATGACCAACGGCCTGGCAAGTACCTTGCGCCCGCGCCCCATCCCTGCCTCGTCTCCTGGGAGTTTGCTTGCCTCCCCATTCAACGGAGGCGGGCGGCCGTTCCGTAGCCCGCGGGTGATGACGGAATCCTTACGACGCACAGGCGTGCACTGACAGGAGCAGCCGGGGTGCCGACGGTGTTGTCGGGCGCCGCGCTGGAGTCGAACCGGCAGGTGTCCCGGTGCTTCCTGGTCTGCTTCAGCGGTGCTCGGGGTTGTCCGCCCCCGGCCGGCAGCCGGCGTCCCACTCCGTGCGCTGGTTGCCGTAAGCGGGGATCCCTCCGGCGCGCTTGAGCATGGCCGCCACGTGCATCAGGTTCCAGGTCATGAAACTGGTGTTGCGGTTGGTGAAGTCGTTCTCCGGTCCTCCCGAGCCGGGGTCCAGGTACGAGGGCCCGGGACCCGCCGCACCGATCCAGCCCGCGTCGGCCTGCGGCGGGATGGTGTAGCCGAGGTGCTGCAGGCTGTAGAGGATGTTCATGGCACAGTGCTTCACGCCGTCTTCGTTGCCGGTGATCAGGCACCCGCCGGCCCGTCCGTAATACGCGTACTGGCCTTCCGGGTTGAGGAGACTGGAGCAGCTGTAGAGCCGCTCGATGACCTGCTTGGTGACCGAGCTGTTGTCGCCCAGCCAGATCGGTCCGGCCAGCACGAGGATGTCCGCGGCCATCACCTGCTCCTGCAGCGCGGGCCAGGCGTCCGTGGCGAAGCCGTGTTCGGTCATGTCCGGATAGACGCCAGGGGCGATGTCGTGGTCGACGGCACGGATCTCGTCCGTGGTCACTCCGCGCGCGTCCATGATCGCCCGGCTCTTGTCGATGAGCCCCTGGGTGTGGCTGAGCTGAGGGGACGGCTTGAGTGTGCAGTTGATGAAGAGCGCACGCAGGTCGTCGAAGCGGTAATTGTCCTCAGTCGGTGCGGGCGATGCTGCCATGGCGGCCTCCGGGAGAGCGGACAGGGGCGGGGCGGCGTCTGTGCGCCGTCCCGGCGGAAGCGTCTCGCGGAACGGGCGCGTTGTCCCGCTGCGACGCACCGGCGCACGGTGCGTTCCCCTGACATGCGACGCCGTCATGCGCGTGCCTGCCGCCCCGAGGACCAAAGGCACAGGAGCGGAGCACTCGCCGGAACAGCCGTCTTCCGCGGGCCTGCCACCGCAGATGCCCGGGGAATCTACGTCTCCTGCTCCTGCGGGCCGCGTACGTATCCGATCCGCAGGAGCTGCGACAGCAGGTCGGCGCGGCGCAGCAGCGGTTCGACCACTTCCTGCCTGACGTGTACTCGTTCCACAGCGGACTCAAGGCGCCCGAAGGGGACCGCGCCGTTTCTGCGGGAGTGCGCCGGGAAGCCGCCTGAATCGTCACGACGTGCAACCATTCCCTGTGCCTCCTCGCAGAACGGACCCGCGGGTGTCCCCCGCCGACCGCGTCTCGGAGCGGGGGGCGTGACTTGCGGTTGCTGCCCTCTGCTCCTGGGACACCTGGTGCCCGTAGGGAAGACGGCTAATCCATCCCACTGGTTGTACGGTCCCGTCGAACGTCACTCGCTCACCATGCTGTTCTCGGTCGGCACCGACCCCCGACCGGTCCCTGGCACGTCAGTACTCCTCGTGGCCCGGCACCGAGCAGGCCGCGTGCCGCCCCGCGGTGTCGGCAATGAGGTGACGCGGGCCGGCTGCGCGGTTGATGGCCGACTCGACCGCCGCAACCCGATCTGCGAGCAGCCCGAGGGCGGCAACAGCTCGGGCGATCGCAGCGAGGTGGGAGTCCCCCCGGCCGAAGGCCGGGGAAGAGTCGCTCTCCGGGCCAGCCAGGGCCTGTGTGCGGACGTACGCCGCCTTCACCTCGGACCAGCGCGCGCTCTGCTCCGTGGTCAGCGTGTCCCGCAGTTCGGCCAGCTTCAGCAGATTGGCCTCGGCTCCCGTGGAGAGAGTCTGGGCCTCGGCCGTGTAGTGGTCGTCGATCAACGCCGCCAGCTCGGTGTCGTTCATGACCGGCTGGATGCGCTGGGCGATCTTGTTCATGTTGCGGTAGGAGCCCTGCAGTCGGAAGGGCGGCTCGGTCCGGGTCTCGTCGGTCTGGGCGGCCGAGGCGATGTAGGCGGCGTTCACGGCCAGGACCGTCTCGCGTGCCGTCAGCAGATGGCGCAGCACGGCCAGGATCCGCTCCAGCTCGGCGGGCGCGCAGGGGTGGGTCAGCCGGTCGGCGCGGGCCGTGGTGTCGCCGTCGGCCAGGCGGATCAGCAGGTCGAGGTCGGTGCGCTCGCGGCCGGCCAGCGGTGCGAGGGCCGGGTTCGATGTCAGCGCGTTCTCGATGAAGCTGAGGGCGAAGGCGTCCTCCTTGCCGGTCAGGACCTCGCCCAGGTTCCACACGTCGGCACGGTTGGCGAGCATGTCGGGGACATGGAAGCGGCTGCCGGACTCGGTGTAGGGGTTGCCTGCCATGCAGACCGCGAAGCGCTTGCCCCGCAGGTCGTACGACCGCGGCTCGCCGCCTCGTACGCCCTCCATGCGGCGGGTGGCGTCGCACAGCGAGATGAACTTCTGCAGCAGTTGGGGCGAGGTGTGCTGGATGTCGTCGAGGTACAGCAGGGTGTTGTTGCCCGCCTCCAACGCGAAGTTGATCTTCTCGACCTCTTGGCGGGCCGTGGCATTGGGGGCTTCGGCCGGGTCGAGGGAGGTGACGGCGTGTCCCAGCGCCGGGCCGTCGACCTTGACCAGGATCAGGCCGAGGCGGTCGGCGACGTACTCCATGAGCGTCGTCTTGCCGTAGCCCGGTGGTGAGACGAGCAGGAGCAGACCGCCGGTGTCGGTGCGCTTGGTGGCGCCGGTGGTGCCGAGCTGTTTGGCGAGGCTGTCGCCGATCAGGGGCAGGTACACCTCGTCGATGAGCCTGCTGCGCACGAAAGCGGACATCACCCGGGGCCGGTACTCGTCAAGTCGGACCCGGGTGCGCTCGGCTGCCACCAAGGCCGTCCGGCGGCGCTGGTAGGCGCGGTGGGCGGGGACCTCGTGGGCACGGAACTCCCTTGTCCGGGCGAGGAGTTCATCGACCCGGATGGTGAGCGTACGGCCGATGACGCGTGGGTGGATGCCCAGCAGCCCCTCGACGGTCTCCGTCAGCGGGGCGTCGGACTCGTAGCGGGCCAGGTCCGGGCACAACTCGGCGGCCACCGCCTCGGCCAGATCACCGGGGGCGGGATCCGCCCCGGTGGAGGCCGCGTACGACGACAGCCACGCCTCGACCAGTTGCCGGCGGGCGGCCAGGTCGGCTAGAGCGGCGAGGTCGTCGTCGTAGGCCGATGTGCCCACCGTACGACGGAACTTGTCGAGCAGCGTGCGGCAGCCGCTGCTGACGACGAACCCCTCGGGGCCGCTCGTCAGCTCCTCGAAGAGGTATGCGGCGGCGGCATCCGCGGCCTCCCCGGTGATCGCCTGCGCCAGCTCCCCCCGCAGATCGGCGATCGCGGGCGTCAGGCCGAAGGTGTCCCTGGCGCGCGCCAGCGACACCGCACGCCGGGTCCAACTCGCACGCGCCTCGGGCGTCGTGCGGTGCGCCCAGAACAGCTGGGCGATGGCGCGGGCGGCCGGCTGGTGGCGGAGCAGGCCGGCGCCTTCGTGCAGGCGCAGCAGCGCGGTGAGGATCAGCACCGCGTCGTGGTCGTGGACGCCGCGCTCGTAGCCCTCGTCGTACGCTGTCTGCGCCGCCTGCCGGACCAGGGCGGGCAGGTCGTCGGCCTCCGCGAGGGCCGCGGGGCCGTGTTCGTCCAGCAGCCGGGCGGCGAGGTGTTCGGCACGGTAGACCTCGGGCGACTCCGAGGGCAGCGGGCGGTTCCAGTACGGGCGGGTGGCGGTGAAGTCGGCGTCGGTGACCGGGGAGCGGTAGTCGGTGCCGGTGAGCGCGAAGGCGAGGGTGTCGCCGTGCGGGACCAGGGTCAGGTCGAGGGGCTGGGTGTTGACGGCGAAGTGGTGGGTGCCCAGGCGGAGGGTGCGGCCGTCGTCGGTGTACAGGTCGGTGCGGTCCCGCAGTGCGCGCGACGCCTCCTGGCGGGCGGACTTGAGGCGGCCGTCGAGTTCCTCCGCGCGCACTTGGTCGCCGAGTCGGCGCAGCTCGTCGGCGAGGCGGCGGATCTTCGCGGGCATCGGGTCGGAGGCGAAGTACGTGGCGACGGCGTCCGCGTCGGGGAGGGCGGCGGCGCGCCGGGTGAGCGTCTGCATGACGCGGGCGGCCGAGTCGGTGAGGCGTTCGGCACGGCGGGCGCGGGCGTCGGCAAGGGTCTGCTTGCGGGCGGCGAACGCCTCGAGGACCTCGTCCCGCTTGTCCGCGAGGTCGCCCAGGAAGTCGTCGAACTCGGCGAACCGGGACTCCAGGCTCTCCACCTGTACGAGCAGACCGGCGAGTTGCTGGTCGCAGGTCTCGGGGCTGTCGGCGGCAGAGAGCGCGCCGGTGACGGCCTGGCCGAGCAGGGCGAACTCGGCGGCGAATTCGGCGCGTCCCTCGCGGTCGAACAGTGCGCGACGGCGGCCGTCGAGGGTGGCGCGGGCGCGGTTGACGCCACCCAGTACTTCGGCGATGCGCTCCAGGATGGACGTACGGACGGTGGCGTCACCGAAGTCGAGGCCGGCGACGACCTCGGTCACCGTCCGCAGTCCGTCGGCGAGTTCGTCGAGGCGGGCGGCGAGGGGCGCGGCCTCGGCGACGGTGGCGATCGTTTCGGCGTCGGCCACAAGTTGCTCGATGTCGGCCCGGTGGCCGGCGAAGGCGTCCTCGCGGGCGAGGTGGGAGACGGCCCGCTGCCCGAAGGCGACCAGGTCCGACTCCGCGTCGGCGGCGAGCTCGTCGATGCGGACGGTGTCGGCGTACCGCATGTCCTTGAGGGTGAGCAAGTGCCCTTGGGCGTGCCGGAGTTCGGTCAGCCCGGTCACCCAGGCGGCGGCGCCGCGCGGAGACTCGCCTCGCAGCCGCCGTACGACCGTGGCGACGCGCGTGGCTGCGTCGGCGAGCGCGTCGCCGGCCTGGCGGGTGAGGGCCTGGACGGTCTCGAACTCGGCCAGCACCTGCTCGGCGGTGGACCTCACCTGCGTGAGCGGCTCGTGCAGGTCGCCGAGTTCGGTCTCGGCCAGCCAGTGGTAGGAGTCGGCGGCCCGGACGCATGCGCCGGCCAGTGCCTCGTAGACCTCGCTCGTCGGGGTGACCTCGGTGACCGCGCGCGCGATGGACAGACAGTCGGAGATGCCGCGCACGAGGTCGGCGTTGCCGACGCGGGCCAGCGGGCCCGTGCCAACCGGCTGGGCGGCGGCGTGGGTGTCGGAGACGTACGGGGAGCGCCACAGCTGGAGGGGGTGCACGCGGGCCGGCTCGTCGCTGTCGGCCCGCAGGATCATGAGCGTGCCGTCGTCGAAGACGGCCCAGCCGTGGCAGGACAGCGGGGTGGCGATCTCCTTGCGGATCATGTTGTACGGCAGGAGGAGGCTGCGGCCTTCCGCGCGCGCGTGGAAGACGAAGAGGACGTCCTCGCCGTTCGGTGAGCGAATCTCGCGCTCGAACTCCAGGCCCTCGGTGTCGAGTTCGTACGTCTTGTGCGCACCGGCGGCCAGGCAGTAGCCGCCGGGGAAGACGATGCCCTGGTCCTCGGGCAGGCGGCGGCAGGCCCGGCCGATGCCGTCGAGGCGGACGACGTTCTTGGTGAGGGTGTTGAAGACCAGGTAGCGGTGGACGTCCTCCTTGTAGGGGAGGACGTCCAGCAGGATCAGGGCGCCCACGCGCGCGTACGCGATGTCCGCGTCGGCGAGGGACTGCAGTGGTTCGGCGACCGGCTCGGAGTAGACGCCCTCGCCGGTCTCGGTGTCGTCCTCGACCTTGACAGTCAGCGTCCCTGACACCGTCTCGACGAAGACCTCGTCCTCGATGGAGACGTGCGGGTGACGGCCGAGTACGTGGTCCTCGCGGGTGGTCCGCGTCCACGGGAAGTCGTGCGAGGGCGGGAAGACGTGGTCGCGCTCGCCGCGCGCGTCCAGGAAGGTCGCCCGGCCCTCGTCGGTGAGCGCCCAGCGCAGCACGCGGATGTCGCCCGGCTTCTCCCCGGTCTGGAAGACGGCCAGCAGTTTGCCGCCGGTGCGGCGCAGTTGGAGGATGTGGGCCTGACGGTAGTAGCGGTAGAGGGCGGCGAACTCGCGGACGAAGGCGGGGTCGTCGAGCAGTCCGGGCACGGCGTTGTCGGGGAGCCGGTTCAGGTCGCGGTCGTGCAGCGTGAAGACGTCACCGACGGTCGTCTCGGGCCCCAGGCCGGGGAAGATGTTGTGGCCGAGGAGGACGGCGTCGCCCAGGGAAACGATGTCGCGGGGGACGCAGGTGTGTTCGGTGCGCAGCCGCTCGGTGCGCGTCAACTCCAGCCGGGTGGAGCCGAATTCCTCGGTGCGGCGGGAGTTGAGCGCCTCGGCGCGGCGGGCGAGTTCGCCGGCCTGCGCGGTGAGGCGGTCGCGCAGCACCTCGTACGTGCCGGTGTCCGGACCGGTGGTCATGGGGTCCCTCTCGGAAGTCGGAGAAAAACGTGGTCCGGAGCTGCCGTCCCCTGTGCGGCGGCTCCGGACCACGGGCAAGGTGAGGCCGTGTCGGCGCAGTTCGGGTCACGGCCGTGCCGCTCAGGACCCGGCGGCGGTCAGGCCCTCGCGCTGCCGTTGAGCGCGGCGAGCGAGGTGTCGGCCAGGCCCAGCTCACCGGCCCTGTCCAGCAGTTGCTTCACCTGTCCGGCGTTCGTGTCCGCGCTGTTCATGAGCTTCATCAGCAGTGCGGACACGGTCAGGTTCTGCACGTCGGCCGTCGAGACGGTGCTGAGAACGCGGCTCAGGTCGTCGGTGAAGCTTGCGGTGCCGTCCAGCCAGGGCTTGGCGAGTGCCTGTGCGGTCTCGGAGTGCTGTATGAAGCCGTCGACGCCCTTGCCGAGCGCGATGGAGGACATCAGTCGGTCGAAGAAGACCGACTCCCCGCCGACGATGCTGATGTCGGCGTTCTCCAGCCCGGTGGCGAGCACCGTGGCCTGCGCCTCGGCGACCTGCCGCTGCACGTCGAGACCGGCGAGCCGGATGTCCTTCTCCGCCTGCAGGCGCAGCCGGTACTCCTCGTGACCGCGGGAGGCGTCGTCGAGCGCGGCCATCGCGGCGGCCTTCTCGGTCAGACCGGCCGCTTCCGCCTTCAGCTTCTCGCCGATGCCCTCCGCCTCGGCGAGCGCCTTCGCCCGGGTGCCCTCCGCCTCAGCGCGCATCAGGGCCTCGGCCGCTCCGGCCTCCGCGCGGCCGGCCTTCTCGATGACCGCGGCTTCTTTGTCACGGACCTGGACGGCCGCGAGCCCCTCGGCCGCGGATTCGGCCTGGAGGCCCTCGGCGAGCCGCAGTTTGGCCTGCGCGTCGAGGTCGGCGCTCTTCAACCGGGCCTCGGCCAGGGTCACTTCCTCGGCGGCGCGGTGCACGGCGGCCTGCTCGGCGGCTTCGGCGGCCTTGATGTCCTTGACCAGCTGTTCCTGCGCCTCGGCCTCGGCGGCGATGATCACGGCCTGCCGCTGGCGCTCCGCCTCCTCGACGGCGCGCAGCTTCTTGATGGACTCCTCCTGCTCGGCGACCGTACGGTCCACCGCGATGCGCTCGCGGACGACCTCGGCGATCTCCCGCTTCTCCGCCTCGACCTCCTTCGAGGCGGAGATCCGAGTCAGCTCGGTCTCCCGCTCCCGTGCGATGACTTCGAGGAGCCGGTCCTTCTCGATGCGCTCGTTCTCGATGGCGATGACCCGCTCGCGGTTCTTCTGCGCGACGGCGACCTCGCGGGCCTGGTTCTCGCGCTGGATACCGAGCTGCTCCTCGGTCTTGAGGAACGCCCCCTGGGCGCGCAGCCGCTCCTCCTCCACCACCCGAGCCGTCTCGGCCTCCTCCCGGGCCCGGACGGTCTCGATCTCCCGGCGCTGCTTGATCTCGGCGTCCGCCTGACGGCGCTCCAGCTCCAGGATGGCCTCGCGGGCGTCGACGTTCTGCCGGGTGATCTCCTTCTCCTCGGTGCGCTGGAACTCGTTGGTGCGCACGTGCTCGATGGCCGTCAACTCGGTGATTTTCCGGATGCCCTGGGCGTCCAGGACGTTGGCCGGGTCCAGCTGGGTGAGCGGCGTCTGCTCCAGGTAGTCGATCGCCGCGTCCTCCAGGTGGTAGCCGTTGAGGTCGACGCCGATGACCTCGATGATCCGGTACCGCAGTTCCTCGCGCTTGGTGTACAGGTCGGTGAAGTCCAGCTGCTTGCCGACGGTCTTCAGCGCCTCGGAGAACTTCGCGTGGAACAGCTCCTGCAGCGTGTCCCGGTCGCTGGCCCGTGCCGTCCCGACCGCCTGGGCGACCTTGATGACGTCCTCGACGGTCTTGCTGACCTTCACGAAGAACGAGATGCGGATGTCCGCGCGGATGTTGTCCCGGCAGATCAGTCCGTCCTTGCCTGCCCGGGTGATCTCGATGGTCTTCACCGAGATGTCCATCACCTCGGCCTTGTGCAGCACCGGCAGCACGACCTGCCCGGTGAAGGTCACGTCGACCTTGCGCAGCTTGGAGACGATCAGCGCCTTGCCCTGCTCCACCTTGCGGAACAGCCGGGAGACGACGAGTACGGCGAGCAGGCAGACGGCGACGAGCACGCCGATACCCGCGATCATGGGAGTCATGGCATACGTCCTTGAGGCGTAAGGGAGTTGAGCGTGCTTGGGGTGTGAGGGAGTCGGCGTGCTTAAGGCACCGAGGAGTTGAGCGTGCCTGACGCGTAAGGGAGTTGAGCGCGGGAAAGACAGTGCCGGGTGAGATCCGGCGCCGTCGCGGCTCAGGCGGCGCGCTCGCCCGGCTAGAGCGCGGTGGGCGACGCGCCCCCGCCGGGATCCGGGCCGCCGGCATCCCGCGGTCCGGCCGTGCGCGCTTCGCTCAGCCCGGACGGCGCGGCGTCGTCCGGGAGGCGGTGGTGCAACGGCCGCACGATCAGGCAGGTCATGCCCCAGGCGACGAGCAGTGCGCTGACCGGGAGGAAAAGGCGCAACAGCCCGGTGCCAGGTCCCGGAGTCGCGAACACGACCAGCACAACCGTCGCCCCGACGCTCAAGGACCAGGCGAGCACGGTCAGCAGCGACAAGGCGACCATCGCGGGAACCCCGTCCAGGCGCCAACTCCGCAGGTCCACGTCCGCGTCGAAGCTCTCGACGTCGGCGACGCCCCCTGCGACCAGCAGCCAACAGCACGCGAGCACGACGAGGGCCGCGGTCAGCAGGATCGTGGGCGCCCCCGTCGCGGCCACCAGAAACGTCCGCATCCCCCAGTCCCCCTCCCCACCCAGCAGCGGCGCACAGCAGTCGAGTCCGACGGTGCACGGACCTTTCGGACTCCGGTGCCGGACACCTGCCGGTATCCGGCACCGGATCCATCCGCCGTGCTCCCCACGACCATGCTGCACGACCGGATCCCGGCGGCGCATTGCCGGTTCCCGGCAGTGTTCACTAGGGTCTGCATGCCGGTGGCCGTTAAGAAGCCGTCATCGGCGCGTCAAGAATCGGGGACGACGTGACCGACCGGGAGATTCCCGAGCAGTATCTCGGCGGCTATGACCGCATCCTGACGGACGTCTCGGCCACCGGCCGGCGCCTTACCCGGGAAGAGATCGCCTCGCGGCGTGCCCTTGGGGAACAGGCCGCCGAAGCCGGCCACGGACTGCGCGCCCTGATCAGCGCGCACCTGACCGCCGCCCGCGCAGTCTGGCCGCATACGCCGGGCTCAACCGACTGCGCGCTGGCCACCGTCCAGCAAGTGATCGACGCCTTCGCCGAGGGCTACGAACGCGCCCAACTCCTGGCCGTACGCCAGGAAGAGGCGGCCCGCCGCGAGTTCATCGACGACCTCCTCTACGGCCGCAGCGACCTCGGCCGCCTCGCCGAGCGCGCCGAACGTTTCGGCCTGCGCCTGTCCCACGCGCACGCGGTTGCCGTAGCGCAGGGGCCTGCCGCTTACGACGAGGGCGACCCGGTGCCCCGGCAGGTGGAACGCGCGCTCATCTCCCGCTTCGGCGACCGCAGCGTCCTGCTCACCACCAAGGACGGCCGCCTGCTGTGCATCGCCCCCGGCCCCCAGGACGAGGTCCTCACCTACTTCGCCAAACAGGCACATGCCGCCACCGACGGCGGCCGCGTCGCCATCGGCCGCCCCCAGCCCGGCCCCGGCGGCGTCGTCCAGTCCTACGAAGAAGCCCTCAACGCCCTCGAACTCGCCGAACGCCTCGACCTCGACGACCCCGTGCTGCGCGCCGCCGACCTGCTGGTCTACCCGGTCCTCACCCGCGACCGCCAAGCAATGGCCGACCTCGTCCTCGACACCCTCCACCCCCTCACCACGAGCCGCGGCGGCGCCCAGCCCCTCCTCGACACCCTCACCGCCTACTTCGACTCCGGCTGCGTCGCCGCCGAGGCCGCACGCCGCCTCACCCTCAGCGTGCGAGCCCTGACCTACCGCCTGGAACGCATCCACAAACTCACCGGCGCCAACCCGGCCGATCCCGCCCACCGTTACATGCTCCAGACGGCGGTGATCGGCGCACGGCTGCTGGACTGGCCGGCCAAGGACCTCTGAGCCAGGTCGCATCGGGGGCGGGAGGTTCGTCGGCACGGGGCTCGCGTTCGCCCGGCGTGCAGAGGATGTGACGACGCGGGCATCCGCATCTCGCCGCTGCCGTGGAGGGGTTACGGCCACGCCCAGGCCGCGGAACACCTGCACGCGATCCGACCTGCAGGTGATCCGTTCCGCCGCCTGACGCACCGGTCGGTGAGGCGCTGTCATACCCCCGTGGGACCGTGAGGAGATGGACAAGCGGCGCGCGGTCGACGCCCGCTCCAGGGGGCATCCCCATGCTGCCGCGCAGGCAGAGGTGCCCGCACGGCTGCGCGCCGCCCTGAGCCGAGGAAGGCCGCGTCATGACCGACATCGACACACAGTTCCTGCGCAGCCTGTTCGACGAGGAAGGCAGCCTGCACACCGCCGGCCGCACCGCCCTGTACCGGCTCCACGGCCCCGAAGGCCTGCTCTACGTCGGCATCTCCACGTGCCCGCTCACGCGCATCCGCACCCACCTGCAACAACAGCCCTGGGGCCGCCGCGTCATCGCCATCCAGATCGACTACCCCAAGGACGCACACGCAGCCGAACGTGAAGCCGTCCAAGCCGAACGGCCCCTGCACAACATCGTCTTCAACGGGACAGCCCCTCCCCCACCACCCGACAGGGCCGCACGACTGAGGTCCGAACTCGCCGCGCAGCAGCGGCGGCTGGTAGAACTCGAGGCGGCTGTACCCCAGTCCACGACCCACCTACGCCTCATCCTCCGCGGCATCACCGCAGCGAAGACAAGAATCGCGAAACTCGCCAGAGAAGTCGAAGAAGCCGAGGCCGCACAACCCTCACCGGGACGGCAGACGAGACGGGCCAAGCCGTAGGCGCGTACCAGAATCCGACCAACACGCGTCTCCCTCCCCGGCTGCAGCCAGGGCCCCCGGAGGCACCACACGGCCGCGGTCCAGTCGGCATCGATGCACGTTAAGGCGCTTCGTGCACGGCAACACCTACTACCGCTGATCCGACGGATCGCCCGACCGGCGCAGGTGCGCGTCGATGAGAGCGAAGGTGGCGTCCGGCTGTTCGATCTGCGGAAGATGGCCGGCCTTGGGGATGACTTCGAGTCGACCGTCGCCGAATGCGTCGGCGTACGCGGCACCGTAGGCGGGGGTGACGATGCGGTCGCTCTCACCCCAGAGCAGAAGGGAAGGCACCTGGATCTTCCCGAGCCGGCCCAGCAACGTGGGGTCGTGCATGTAGGGATCGCCGGCGAGGATGCGCATGGTGGCCATGTTGGCTTGTCTGCGCGCGAGTTCTTCGGTCGGGAGGCCGGCCGGGTCGAGGTAGTAGCGGTCCGGGTCGTGCCAGGAGTGTTCCGCGACGCCTCGGGCGTCAAGGGCGAAGAAGTCGGTGATGGGTTCCGTCTCCACTTGCACGCCCACCGCGTCGATCAGGACAAGGCCGGCGATGCTTCCCGCGCTGTCGCGTACGGCCATCTCGGCGGCGATCCAGCCCCCGAGGGAGGAGCCGACGACGAGGACATCGCGCAGTCCGCGGTCGCGCAGCATGTGCAGATAGGCGAGGGCAAGGTCGTCGATGCCCGTGAGCCAGGCAGGGCGGTGGGCGCCGTCCCATCCGGGGTGCACGGGTGTGATCGTGTGCGCGGTGCGGGAGAGATGCTGGGCGAGACCCGCGACGGTGGCGGGGCCTCCGCCGCCGTGCAGGACGAGGACCGGCCTGCCTGCTCCGGCCTCGGACAGAGTCAGGGACAGGTCGGCGTACATGGCTGATGCGTTGGTAGGCATGCCGGTCATAGTAACTAAACATCTTTATATAAGCTAGCTTGGTCATGGCGTAGACTTGGTGCATGCACGTTGAGCTGCAAGAACTCGGCAGAGCGGTCAAACAGACCCAGTACCGACAGCACCGCGCCCTGGACAGTGCCCTCCAGGCCGTCGGCACGACACTGGCCCAGTGGGACGCCCTGCGCGCGATCAGTCGCTCCCCCGGAGCGTCCGCCCGCGAACTGGCCGCAGCCACGTTCCAGACCGAACAAGCCTTCGGAACCCTCGCCGGCCGCCTGACCGCCCAGGACCTCGTAGAACGCCGTCCCGGACACGGCCGGCGCATCGAACACCACCTCACACCAACTGGCCGGCAGATCCTGGCAGCAGGCCACAAGGTCGCCGACGAAGTGCTCGCCGACTGCTTCTCGGCCCTGCCGGACGCAGAGCGCGCGACCCTTCTCGATCTGCTTCAGCGGCTCACCACAGCGCGAGACACTTCCTGAGCCACCGTCCCGAGTCGGGTGGCGTTGCGTCCCGTCACCTGGACGGCCAAGTCCGATGTCTGGTCTGATACTTGAACTCCCGTGCGGCGGTCTGTGATCACGGAAGAGCTGCGACGGAAGGAACTGCGCGCATGTCGTCCGGGTTCGGCTTTCGGCCGTGGGCTCTCGGCATGAGATTCGTGTGGGAACTGGTGGCTCTGGTCTGCTTCGGCGTCTGGGCATGGGCCACCGCGCCTGCTCCGCTTCGGTACGTCTGCGTGGTTGCCGTTCCCCTGGCCGTGGCCGTGCTTTGGGGCGTGTTCGCGACTCCAGACGATGCGTCCCGGTCCGGGAGGACAGTGATCGCGACACCTGGCCCGCTGCGGCTCCTGCTGGAGCTGGCGGTGTTCTTCGGCAGTGCGGCGGCGCTGTACGCGGCGGGATCACACGCTCTCGCCGTCACGCTCGCGGGCGTACTGGTCGTGTACCACCTGCTGTCATGGGACCGGGCTTTGTGGCTGCTCAGGCATTGATTCCGCCCGAGCCACCTCGGATGTGCGGTGCTCCACGCACTCGGCCTCTGCCGGTCCTCGCGTCTCGCGCCTGTGCCGCGCCCGGAGGCACCGTTACCGGGGCAGGGTGTCCAGCTGCGCGGGACCAGTCGGTGGATTGCTGAGGCCCAGCCGCACTGAGCGAGAACCCCGGCGGCTCGGAGTTGGTCGAGCAGCTGACCTGGTCCATCCGATACCCGGGCAGCCGACCGGGGAACAGCCAGGCCATGCTGTGTCTGCCGGCCAACCGAGAGCTCATGCCTCGGCGTTGACGAAGAGCCGGCCCGGCCGCAAGCTCCGGGCCGTGCGTCAACCGGCGGGTTTGATGCGGAGGACTGCCGCCGCATCCAGGATGTCGACGACCTTCAGGCTCATCGCGTCGTTGATCGTGGCAGCGGGGCCCTCGCCGCAGCTGAGCGCGACACCGCCTCCGCCGCCCGACGACACGCTGCCGCCACCGGAACAGCCCGAGACGCTGTAACCCGACCCTGTCAGCGCGGCGACCATGTCCACCCTTCCGCCGCCGATCGCCGTCACCTTGATCGGCCCGAGACCGTACGCTTCCGGAACTGTCACGACGTCTCCCACGGCGACCTTGATTTCGCACGTCCCGCCGGCACACGGTCCGGTCGGCGAGGGCGAGGGCGTGGCCGTCTCTGTGGGATCGGACGCCGGCCCGGATCCGGACCTGCTGGACCGGCCCCCGGCGGAGGACCCGCCCGAAGAATCCGAGGAACATGACGTAAGAAGGGCGAACACGCAAGCGACAACAACGGCAACTGCGGCAGTGGATGACGTTCCTCTACGCATCATGATTGCCATTGAACCCCCCGCCACCGCAGGCTGAACGCGTTCCGCAGAGACCATCACTTGCCCTACCGACCGGCTGGAGGCATACGGACGACCACTGTTCCACCCTCCAGGTCCACCATGGTCCGGTTCGGCGGTGCCCCGTCCTCCTCGTCGTCCCTGAGTATGAGCGCCGACTGGCGCTCCTTCAGTTGGCTCTGCTTGCCCGGCGAGAAGCTCGCATGAAGCTGCTCGAAGCCGGTTGAGGAGATCTGTCCCTGTCGGGCGCTGTTCCGCCAGGGCAGCAGCCCGGCTCGACCGGCGCGCAGAATCACCTGATCGGTGAAGGCCACGGCCGTCAACAAAATAACCAGTCCGGGCAGGGTCATGAAGACGGCGAATCCCATGCGCCCAGTATCCGGGGTGAGGCACAGGGACACGCCGACTTCAGGAACTCTCTCGGTCCGCCGGCCAACGGCCGACACATCGACCGAACACCGCGTCCGGGCCTACCTTTCGTCAACGACCACAACCGGTCGGCGCCCCTTCACCACCGACCCGTCCGCTAGGCCCGCCAACTGCCTTACCTCAGACGGCACTTCGCAGAGCAACTCCGAGGCCGCCCGTGACGCGGCTCCGGCGACCGCCGCACGCAGATGATCTCCGCCTGCCAAATCTTGCCGGAGCCACAACGGCGTGTCCTTGCCTGGGCAGAGCGGGCTGCGGTCGACGCTTTGGCTGTACCGTCGCTCGCCGGATGACCGGCATCAGGAGGTTGAGACGCATGCTTGTTCTGGGCCGCTCGCAGGTCGAGGCCCTGCTCGACGTAGACTCGCTGATCGATGCCCTGGCCCTGGCGATGGCAGACCTCAGTGCCGGCCGCGCGTCGGTACCCGATCGCGTCGCTGCCCTGGTACCGGAACACGACGGATTCCTGGCGGCCATGCCGGGCTTCCTGCCGTCGGCAGGGGTGCTCATGACCAAACTGGTGTCACTCTTCCCGCACAACGACGGAACACGGTTGCCCACACATCAGGCGCTGATCGTGGCGTTCGATCCGGACACCGGCGAGCCCACTGCGCTGCTGGACGGTACGGCCATCACCGCAGCGCGGACCGGCGCCTGCTCCGCGTTGTCCGCGCGACTGCTGGCCCGCGAGGACGCGACAGTGCTGGCAGTGCTCGGCACCGGCGTGCAGGCCAGGTCCCACGCCCACGCGATCTGTCGGGTCCGCCCGATCCGGCAGATCCGCATCGCCGGCCGGAACCCGGCGAAAGCAGCTGCCCTGGCCGCGGAACTCTCAGCCGTACTGGAGGGCGAAGTCCAGGCCGTGTCCAGCTACGCCGAGGCGCTCGACGGTGCGGACATCGCCGCCGCGACGACGCACGCCGTAGAACCGGTGATCCGCCGTTCCTGGCTGACACCCGGGGTGCACATCACGTCCGTGGGCTACAACCCGGCAGGCCGCGAGATCGACGACGCCACGGTCATCGAGGCGCTCGTGTGCGTCGAATCGCGCCAAGCCGCGCTTGCCCCGCTTCCTGCGGGCAGCAATGACCTGCTCATGCCCATCCGCGATGGCCTGATCACCGCCGATCACGTGCACGCCGAACTGGGCGAACTCATCGCCGGCAGCAGGCAGGGGCGCACCACGCCGGACCAGATCACCCTCTACAAATCTGTCGGCGTGGCAGCGCAGGACGCCGCGGCCACGGCCCTGGTCGTCGCCGCCGCCCGCGAGCAGTCAGTCGGTGAGGAGATCACGCTGCGGTGATGCCCCTGCATTCGCCCGTAGACGGTTGACCACATCGCAGCGCCGAGGGTGGCCGTGACAAGCGACGACCTACAGGCCCACAGCAAGCACAGTGGCTACCCGCCGGGCCGAGGCACGCACCGCAGGCACCGTGACCGTCCCGCAGGCCCACGCGCCTCCGAACGGATACCGGTCTCCCGGAACACCCACCACGCGCCCGCGAACACGCAGCGTGAACTAACGGCCACTTGCGGGCGGCGGGTCAGCCCGGAAAGCCTGCGCGGGGCTCCGCCGCCCGTCCGCCTCTTCTCAGCTGCCGCTCCAGGGATCCGCCCTGCGCGCCAGCTTCTTCGCCCGGCGGCGTGCGTCCGGGGGGAGGCGGTGGAGGACGGTACGGGCCGCGCGGCGGATGGGCGGGACCGATGTGGTGCGCAGGTAGATGCGGTGCGGGAGCGTTGCCTGGCCCGGTGGGCGTACGGCGAGGCGGAGTTGGCCGGCCTGGCCGCCCCAGCCCGAGACAACCAGGTGGGGTGGAGTACCGACCCTGACCGAGCCGAAGCCGAGACCGGGGCCGGGGGCGGTCCCGAGGCCTGGGCCGGCACCGCGCGTCGCGGCGTCGCTCCGAGTCACCCGCGCCCTGCGGCCCACACCGAGGAGTTGGGCGCTCACCCACACCACGTGCGTGCCCGGTTCCATCGGCCGGCCGCCGACCAGGGTGAGCGGGTCGATGGCCGTTTCACCGGTGAGTACGACGCGGTGGCGGCCACCGCCGAGTGGTTGCGTACGTGGCGTCAGGTCGGCGTCCGGGTACCACCACAGGTCCTGGGCCGTGTCGTGGACGAGAAGTTCGCCGTGGGCGTGGCCGAGGGGATGCGGGGCCTCCCAGCCCTCGGCGCCCTTGATGCCGTCCAACAGGTCGGGGTCGAGGAGCATACGGCCGTAGCGCTCGACGAGAGCGAGGGGTTCACCGCCGGCCCGGCGCATGCCGATCGTGGTGGTGACGTGGAGTTTTCCGTCGCGCCAGCGGATGTCGTCGACGGTGACCTCGGGCCTGATGCGCTGGGTGCGGCGGGAGAGTTCGACGAGGGAGTCCAGATGGCCCTCCTCCAGCAGGTGCGCCCTGAGTCGGGTGAGGGCAGGTAGGCCGTCGCGGACACCGGGCGGGTAGGCCTCGAGGGCCATACGGCGTACGACGTCGAATTGGCGCTGGAGGTCCTTGCCGGTGCGCTGGAGGACGCGGGGTTCATTCACCGGGCGAAGCAGTTCGACGCGGTAGGAGCGGCGGAGCAAGTGGTTCTGCAGGGGGCCGGGTCGGGTGTCCTGCTTGATTGCCTCGACGACCGTGCGGAGATGACCGTAGTAGTTGTCCGGGGTGGTGCCGCGGCTGCTGTTGTTGCCGCCGTCGTCGCGGCGCTTCCATACATAGCAAGGGTGGTCGGCGAGGATCGAGACCGTCTTGGCGCGCAAGTAGGCGCGGGCCATGAAGAGTTGGTCCTCCAGCCGCACCGGGCCCTCGGGGAACCTGAGGTCATGGGCGAGCAGGAAGTCGCGGCGGAACATCTTGTGCGGGGTGAGGCTCTCCATGAGAGGTGCGTCCTCGACCGTGCAGCGCTCCACCGTGCGTTTGAAGACGTTGCTGGGGCCCGCCATGGTGCCGATGACCTTGCCCAGGACGATGTCGGAGCCGTTGCGGGTGGCCAGTCGGTGCAGGTGTTCGAGCGCCGCCGGGGTCAACTCGTCGTCCTGGTCGACGAATTGGACGTACTCCCCGCGGGCCTCCCGGATGCCGACGTTGCGGGGTTTGCCGGGCCAGCCGGAGTTCTCCTGGTGGATCACACGCACATGCGCATGCTTGCCTGCCAACTCGTCGAGCCGCTGCGGGGAGTCGTCGGTCGAGCCGTCGTCGACATAGATGATTTCGTACGCGTCCTTCCCCAGGGTCTGATGTAAGAGTGACGGCGCACATATATCGACATATCGGCCCGCGTTGTACACAGGCACCACGATGCTGACCTTCAGCATGAACGCTCCCCCCAGCGGAGACCATGTGTCTCCTGTTGTTCATTGGACGTTCAGACTCTGACAAAGGTTGTCCCACGCGGAGGAACGGGTGACCCTGGCCCGGACAGTCCCGTGGATCAGTTCAGTGCAGGGCGTCGCTGAGCGCTGACGTCAGGACGACCGGGCCGCGGGCCGGCGCGATCCCTGCGGCGCGCACCCACCGCCGATCACGGCCATGCTGGAGTGGACGGAGCGCCGACGGCAGCCGGGACCGGGGTACGAGGCGGTGAGACGATGACGATCGACGTGACAGTGCGGCGCGAGATCACGCTGCCGCCCGAGCGGGTGGCCGCGTACGCCATGGACTGGCGCCACGACGCCGAGTGGACGCAGGGCATCCGTACGGCCGAGCTGACCCGGCAGGCGGACGGCGGCGGCTTCGGGACGGGCGCCGAGGTCACCCGCACGGCGCACTTCCTCGGCCGGCGCATCGACTACGTCCTGCGTGTGGCCGCGTACGAGCCTCCGAGGCTGCTGGACATGGTTTCCGTGGCCGCTCCCATGCCGATGCACGTGACCTACTCCTTCGAGGCACACCCGCGCGGCACGCTCGCGGCCATCCGGGTCCGGGGCGGCCCCGGTGGCCTTCTGCGCCTGGCATCACCCCTGCTCGCTCGCCAGGTCCGTTCCTCCCTCACCAAGGATCTGCGCGACCTCGAGCGCAGGCTGTCCGAGCGGCAAGGAGACACCTGATGGCGTACGACGAAGGGCTCGCCGAGCGCATCCGCCAATACCTCGCTGCGGACCCCGGCGTCACCGAGAAGCGCATGTTCGGCGGCATCGCCTTCCTGCACGAAGGCAATATGGCCGTCGGCGTGACCGGCGACGAGCTCATGGTCCGCGTCGGTCCCGACGCCGCCGACGCGGCCCTCGCCCGGCCCGGGGCGCGGGTCTTCGACATGACCGGCCGTCCGATGCGCGGCTGGGTCGTGGTCGCCGGGTCCGCCGTGACGGAAGACGAGGCCCTGGGAGCGTGGATCGACGAGGGACGCGCCTTCGCGGCGAGCCTGCCGCCCAAGTAACGGCGGGCTTCACCGCGGGCCTGCCGCCCAACCACTGGCCCCCAACCGAGGGATGTCGAACAGCGGCCAACCGCTCCAGGCGCCGCCGTGACACAGAGGTGGGACTTCGTCGGAGGCGAACCAGGGCCGGCTCGGCGGTCGCGTCCTAGACGACGATCCAATGGGTCACTGACCGGCTTCCGGACGTGAGTTCCGCGTTCCCATCGCATCCAGTACGGCCTCCAGCTGCCGCAGCGGATCCGGGCCGGCGATCCGCAGGACGACCGTGTCCGCGCCGGCCGTCGCCAGAGCCCGGAGACGCTCGGCGGCCTGCGAGGCGGGGCCCGAGACGGTGAACACCTCGTGCGGCGGGCGGCCGAGCCAGGCACCGTGGCCCTCGATGTGCGGGTGCAGGACCTTGGCCACCTCGTCGGCGTCGTCACCGACGCAGGCGAAGGCGAAGACGGTCAGGGCGTGGTCGGACGCGGCACCGCCCTTGGCGGTCAGAGCGCGGGCGTTCTCCAGATCGCGCGGGCCGTGGCCCTCAGTGATCACGGTGCCGTCCGCAACGCGGCCGGACAGTTCCAGGGAGCGAGAGCGGACAACGCCCGCGACCACCGGCGGCACTTCCGTCGGCGGATGTGTCAACTGGACTCCCTCCAGGCGCACTTCACGACCCTTCAGCTCTACCCGCTCCCCGCGCAGCAGCGCACGTACCGAGGTGATCGTCTCCTCCAGCAGGGCCAGCGGCGAACGGGCCGCGGCGCCCACCTGGGCCATCCACTCCTGCACCCCGTGCCCGATCCCGGCCACCAGCCGTCCGGGGAACACCCGTGCCAGCGTGGCCAGTTCCATCGCCAGAAGCGCCGGGCTGCGCAACGGGGCGGGGGCGATGCCGATACCCACCTTGATGCGTTCCGTGGCTCCCAGGGCCACGGCCGCTGCCGACACCCCGCCGTTCCACCCGAGGTCCTCCACCACCCACACGTCGTCCACGCCGAGCGCCTCTGCCTGCCGCGCGAAGCCGGGCAGCCCCTCCGGGGCCCAGTCGCGGTCGTACATCACGCCGATCCGTACGTTCGTCATAGGCGGAACCTATGGGCTGGTGACAGCTCGTTCAACGGGGCATGCGGGGGGACGGCCACGTCAACCGGCCTCGGAGCACAGACCGTTCCACACGCAGGCGGTCGTCGGGCGTGGCAACCCTGACCGGCTCTCCATCCCGTCGGTGCATGACCGGGCCTCCGTGCCCGGCCGGTCTACGCGCCAGGTCCCCCCGGTCTGGACGGCGGTTTGGACATGCCCGCTTCGGCAGCCGGAGAGCCGGCCGGGGCTGGTCACCGCGACGCCCTGAACGTCCTGCGGACCTCGAACTGGCTGTGGCCCAATGTGAGCCCCGCGGAGGAGATCGCCCCCGGTAAGCGCACCGGTCGCTTCCGGATCGGCGGGGACCAGCCCGTCCTCGACGCCGACGGCCGCAGCCGTGTCTCGGTGGAGAACATGACAGTTGCCCTCATCGACGAGGCGGAGCCGCCCCGCTTCGTTCAGCGCCGCTTCACCGTCGGCTACTGAAGACGCGAGCACAGATCGCCGTGGGGGAATTCGTGAACTCCCCCACGGGCGGTCGGCTCTACATCAGACAATCCGAGCGGGCGGCTGCTGCCGGTCCGTTGGCATGGTGGCTCGGGTTCTGGTCGTAGCCATCACCGCACCACGGCCACGACGACGTGATCGCGCATCAGCAGCGGCTGCTTCCCCACCCGGGCGAGCGAACCTGAGGCGCTCTCGGCAACCCGCGCCCGCCGCCCCACCCCCGGACCAGCTCGTGGGCAGCAGCGCAGTCGCCGACGCACTCCCCGGGGGCCGCTGCCGGATCGAAGGAGCGGCGTGGGGTGGAGCGGGGTGGTCCGGTTCCGGAACCCGCCCCGGCTCAGCCCCCGCTCTTCCGCCGGAACGACCGCTGGCTCGCGGCCGGGCCGTGCGCTCCACGAATCTTCGAGGCCTGAGGGTTGGCAGCGAGATCGGCGGCGTCCGCCTGCGCACCGCGCTTGCGCGCCAAGGCCTCGCGGAACTTGCGCTTGAGGTCGTAATTGCCGTCGCTGTCGGGCGCGAGTTCGGACGTCTCGGGCTCAGCCGGCTCCGAACCTTCTGGGGATGCAGCTTCTGCGGTCATCGTGACCTCCTGGGTTCGGGCAGTGGGAATCACAGCTTGTCATGCCGGGCGCGGTACGTGGCGCCGGTGTTCCTTCTCAGGCCCGGTATCCGCCTCGCCGCCCGGCGCCATGTGATGTCCCGGCGCAGTGCATCAGACAGAACGCCGTACGCCATACGCCGTCGTCCCATCCCCCTGGCAGCATCCCTGGGTGTCCGGACACTTCCACCAGGTTAGACGTTTCCGCAGGTCAGCGGCTTCTTAACCGAGATGACAACGGTCACCGGTGCAGCCTTTGGTGATTCGCCCAGGAGTACGTTTCACTGCGGGCAAGGCATCCGCTGCGAGGGGGAAGGCGTACACCATGGGCGATCACACTCGCGGGCACGATCCAGGACACGAGCACGGAGGAGGGCACGCAGGCCACTCCCATGGCGTCTCGGCGGACGCCGACCGCCGCTGGCTGGGCATCGCGCTCGGCCTGATCGCCGTGTTCATGGCGGGCGAGGTCGTCGCCGGTGTCGTGGCCCAGTCCCTCGCCCTGATCTCGGACGCGGCGCACATGCTGACCGACGCCGTGTCGATCGTGTTCGCGCTGATCGCCATGCGGCTGGCTGCCCGCCCGGCCCGCGGCGTTTTCACCTACGGCCTCAAGCGCGCCGAGATCCTCTCTGCTCAGGCGAACGGCCTGACCTTGCTGCTGCTCGGCGCATGGCTCGCATACGAGGCCGTGCACCGGCTGATCGATCCGCCCGAGGTGGAGGGCGGGCTGGTGTTCGGCACAGCCCTCGTCGGGATCGTGGTGAACATCGCGGCCGCCTGGTGCATCTCCAAGGCCAACCGCTCCTCGCTCAACGTCGAGGGTGCCTACCAGCACATCCTCAACGACCTCTTCGCGTTCATCGGCACCGCGGTGGCCGGTCTGATCGTGCTGCTCACCGGGTTCGCCCGCGCCGACGCCATCGCCACGCTCGTGGTGGTCGCCCTCATGGCCAAGGCCGGGTACGGGCTGCTGCGTGAGTCCGGCCGGATCTTCCTGGAGGCCGCCCCCGCAGATGTCGACCCGGACGCACTGGGCGACAAGCTCGTCGCCCAGGCGGCGGTCGTCGAGGTGCACGACCTGCATGTCTGGCAGATCACCTCCGGCCAGTCCGCCCTCTCCGCGCACGTGCTGGTCGAGCCCGGCCGCGACTGTCACGCCGTCCGCCGCGACCTGGAGGAGCTCCTCCAGCACGACTACGGCATCACCCACACCACGCTCCAGGTCGATCACGTCCCGGAACAGGTCCTGCAGGTCGCCCTGGCCGGTGAACGAGCGGGCGACACCGCGCACTGCGAGGACCCGCACGGCCCCGTCCACCGGGGCGGACCGCACAAGCACTGACCTTCGCGCGGGCACCCGCCGACGGGACGAAACTTCGTGGATTCAGATCTCCGTGCACCGTAGAAGGCGTGCCGGCCATCGTCTCCGACGTCGACGCCCCGGCCCGACTCGGCCGCGCCCTCACCGACCCGATCCGATCCGATCCGCTGCCGCGTCCCGCTCGCTTTGAGGAAGGCCTCGGCACACCCCGGCGAAAGCCTCGGCACACCCCGGCCGACCTGGCCGCCCAGCTGGAGATCCATCCACGCCCCGAAGCCCGTCGCGCCGACCAAGCCATCTCCTTCGGATCATCCTCCCGGGCGTGCGATAAGTTGCCCGTCATGACTCAACTCGGCGTTGTCGCCTGGCCACTTGACCCGATCAAAACCGAGCGGCTCGTGCTCCGCGAGTCCGCGGCCCGGGACCGCGCGGCGTTCATCGAACTGCTCGCCTCATCGGATGTGCACACCTACCTCGGTGGCCCTCAACCGCGTGATGAGCTCGAGCGCTCGGTGCCTGAGACGCCCGGGCGGCGCCCCGGTCTCTTCGTGATCGAGCTCGACGGAGCGATGATCGGCACGGTCGAGGTCAGCCGGCGCGAAGCGGAGCGTCGCGGCAACGTCCGTCCGGACGCCGGGGAGGCCGAGCTCAGCTACCTGTTCCTTCCGGAGGCGTGGGGACGCGGTTACGCCACCGAGGCATGCGCGGCTGCACTCGACTGGTTCGCCGACGCGCATCCCGGCGTGCCGGTGGTGCTCTACACGCAGACCGCCAATGCCCGCTCAATGCGCCTCGCGGCCAAGCTGGGGTTCACCGAAGTGAAACGCTTCGAGAAGTGGGACGCCGAACAGTGGATGGGCGAGTGGTCCCCGGTCACACCGCCCGCTTGAGGTCGACACGGCGGCCGGGAGTCACGAAGCGCTTCACCGAGCTGTTCGGCCCGCCCTACTGTTCCCCCGGCACCCTGATCATGACCGCATTCCGCGCGCGGAGGCCGGTGACGCCGGGGACCCATCGTCGGCCCAGTGCCATGCGGGTAGGTGCGGTCGGCCGTGGACGGCCGGTCAGCCGTCCTGGCTCACCGCCGCGTCGAGGAGCGGGCCGAGTTCGCGGGCCACGATCATCAGCGGACGGGTGTCCCGCTCCGCCCGGGCCATGAGGATCGCTCCTTCCAAGGAGCTGACCATGAGGGTGGCCAGCGCGGCCGCTCGTTCCTCGGGCACGCCCATGTCGGTCAGCGCCCGAGCCACCGGAGCGGTCCAGGTGGCGAAGGCCTCCGCCACGGCCCCCCGCGTGGACGCGGTCGACTCCGCCCAGTCCACCGTGGCGGCGGCCACGGGGCAGCCGCCCGCGAAGCCGACGCTTTCGTACTCGTCGGTCCACTGGCGCACCATTTCCGTGAACAGCCCGCTCGGCGTCGGTTCGGGCAGGGCGGCGAGAAAGCGGGCGACTCGCTGGCCCGCGTATCGGGCTGCCCACTCCACCGCCTCGTTGACCAGTTGCTCCTTGCCGCCGGGGAAGTAGTGCTGGAGCGAACCGCGCGGCGCGCCGGCGTGGGCGGCGACCTCGCGCATGCCGGTGGTGGCGACCCCGTCGCGCCGGATGAGCTGAGCAGCGCTGAAGACCATCCGCTCCCGTGCTCCCCTCTCGGGCACCGCCATCGCCGACCTCCCTGTGTGGTGGGTAATGGGGTCCACTCTATGACCGCCGTCATAGACGCGCTTACTATGACCGCTGTCATAGTGTGCGGCGACGGCTCGGCTTTCGGCATGAGCCGGAGAAGGCGGTGCCTTGTGTACGTCGGATTCATCGGCCTCGGAACCATGGGGCAGCCCATGGCCCTCAACCTCGTCCGGGCCGGGACGCCTCTCGTCGTGTGGAACCGCACCCCCGGCCGGTGCGAGGCCCTGCACGCCTCCGGAGCCGAGGTCGCCGCGAGCCCCACCGAGGTCTTCGACCGGGCGCGGACGGTGTTCCTCATGCTGGCCGACGAAGCTGCCGTGGACGCCGTACTGGGGCGCCACACCCCGGACTTCGCCGGTCTCGTCGCCGGACGGACCGTCGTGCACATGGGCACGACCTCGGCCGAGTACTCAGGCCGTCTCCAGGATGCCGTCCGGGCGGCGGGCGGAAGGTATGTCGAGGCTCCCGTCTCCGGCTCCCGCATCCCCGCCGAGCAGGGAGAGCTGGTGGGAATGACGGCGGGAGACGACGACGCCGTCGCGGCCGTACGTCCTCTGCTGGCCACGATGTGCCGGGAGACGTTCGACTGCGGCGCGGTCCCCGGCGCGCTGCTGATGAAGTTCTCGGTGAACCTGTTCCTGATCACCCTCGTCACCGGACTGGCCGAGGCGTTCCATTTCGCCGACCGGTACGGACTCGACCAGCGCCTGCTGCGGGACGTCCTGGACGCGGGCCCGATGGCGAGCGCCGTGTCACGGGTGAAGGGGCCCAAGTTGCTGGCCCGCGACTTCACCGTGCAGGCCGCCGCCACCAACGTCCTGGAGAACAACCGTCTGATCGCCGAGGCCGCCCGCAAGGCCGGTCTGGCCTCCCCGCTCCTCGACGTCTGCCACGCCCTGTACGGCGAGGCCGTCCAGCAGGGCCACGGCGACGAGGACATGGTGGCCGTGCTGCACGCGCTGGAGAGCCGGACCGACGGCGGGCCCGCATCCGTACGACAGCCGCAGGAACACGCGGGACGGCCCCGCGCCGGACAAACGTCTGTCGCCGCACCGCCGCCCGGCAGCCCGTTCAGGTGAACCTCCCGGGCCGCGCTGTTCGGCGCGGCATTCCGGCACCCCAAAAACAAGCACGTCCCGCTGAACACCGACGGCTCGGTCAAGTCGGTGCAGAGGATTCAGTCGAACATGCCGGTGAGGCTGCCCGCCCGCTCGTCGAAGGAGGCGTCGCCGACACGGCCGGTGCGCCAGTTGTTCTCGATGAACCGGGCGATCGACTCCTGCTCGGTCGCGGTGTGGTCGACCTTGTTGACCTTGCCGTAGGGGGAGATGACCAGCAGCGGCTGCCGGTCGTACGGGATACATCGGGCCGCTGACGATCGTAAGCAGGCCGCCGGTCCCTGAAGCGCGCTCCTGACCCGCTCCTCACCAGAGGAAAAGCCAGAATTGGTCGTCAGTTCATCCACAGCTCGCGGCGACGCGCCACTCCCAGGTGTCCCCGGCCACGTCGGACAAGAACCCGTGCGCGCCCTACGTCGCGGACCTCAAGGCACAGAACGCCGCCGACACCGGCAGCACCTCCCCCGCCGTGCCGGTCGCCCTCGCCGCCGGGCTCGCCACCGCCGTCGCCACGACCACGGTGTTCGCCCTGCGCCGCCGCAGGACACACACCGCGACGCGCTGAGCGTCAAGCGACTCCGACATGTTCCGTGTGAGCCAGTCACGGCCGTGCGCGCCGACGGCTCTGCGACCACCGGCCACGCCCCTGATCCCGAGCCGGGGACCGAGCGGGACGGTGGCGCATTCGCGCGACTCGAAGACCGTAATGGGGGAACCGGGAGAGAAGCCCTGACACACGAGAGGGAGGCGGGTGTACCAGCCCGGATCCCTGCACCGGAGGAGAGGCCACGATGGCGCGCGAACAGGACTCCCGGCAGGCCGTCACCGACGGTGTCACCCGCCGTCGGCCGCTGCGCAGACAGCACGTCGAGGAGACGGTCGAGGTCGCGGTGCCGGTGCGGACGGCGTACAACCAGTGGACGCAGTTCAAGACCTTCCCCCGGTTCTCGACCGTGGTGCACGACGTCGAACAGGTCCGGCCCACCGTGACCGCCTGGACCATCGGGTACGGGCCACTGCGCCGCCGTTTCGCGGTGGAGATCGTGGAGCAGGACCCCGACTCCTACCTGGCCTGGCGCGGCCTGGAGCAGCGCCCCTCGCACCAGGGAGAGGTGGAGTTCAGGCCCACGGAGTCGGGCGGCACGGCCATCACCGTCCGGATGCTGCTCGAGCCGCGCGGAGCCACGGGACGGCTCACCCGCTCCTCCAAGGTCACACAGGTGACCGCCAGGCTGGTCCGCCGCGAGCTCCTGCACTTCAAGCAGTTCATCGAGGGGCTGGGACAGGAGGGCGGGGCCTGGCGCGGCACCATCCGCAACGGCCGGGTACAGCACGATCACCCGGAACCGCCGAGGAGCCGTGTGGCGCAGTGGCCCGTCGGCTGACCCGCGCACAGCAGACGGCAGGACGGACGCCGTAGGACAGACGCGGCGAGAGAAAGGCGAAGCGATGCAGAACCCGCCCGGCGAGGAGCCGGAGACCACTCTCTCGGTGACACCACCGAAGAAGTGGGCGGCCGGGGTCCCCGCGGTCGTGCACGCGCTGGAGTACTCACTGGAGCAGACCTCCCCGCGCAAAACCGGGGTGGACCTGCTCACCATCAACCAGGTGGGCGGGATCGACTGTCCCGGCTGTGCGTGGGCGGATCCGGCCCCGGGGCAGCGCCATCGCAACGAGTACTGCGAGAACGGCGCCAAGCACATCAACGACGAGGCCACCGATCGCCGGATCACCGCCGACTTCTTCCGTGAGTACAGCGTCTCGGACCTCGCCGGGCGCTCCGACATGTGGCTCAACCAGCAGGGCCGGCTCACCGAACCCGTGATCAAGCGGCCGGGCTCGGACCACTACGAGCCGATCGGCTGGAACGACGCCCTGGGGGTGCTCGCCGGGGAGCTCACCTCGCTCGCCTCCCCGGACGAGGCCGTCTTCTATACGTCGGGCCGGGCAAGCAACGAGGCCGCGTTCGTCCTGCAGCTCTTCGCCCGCGCCTTCGGCACCAACAACCTGCCCGACTGCAGCAACATGTGCCACGAGTCCAGTGGCTTCGCCCTGAGCGAGACGCTGGGCACCGGCAAGGGCACCGTCAGCCTCGACGACCTCCACCACGCCGACCTCATCTTCCTGGTGGGGCAGAACCCCGGCACCAACCACCCGCGCCAGCTGACGGCCCTGGAGGAGGCCAAACGCAACGGCGCCCGCATCGTGGCGGTCAACCCGCTGCCCGAGGCCGGCCTGCGACGGTTCAAGAACCCGCAGAAGCCACGGGGCGTCATCGGACGCGGCACCCAGATCGCCGACCGCTTCCTGCACATCAAGCCCGGCGGCGACCTCGCCCTCTTCCAAGCCCTGAACCTCCTGCTGCTGGAAGCCGAGGACGCCCGGCCCGGCACCGTCCTGGACCACGACTTCATCGACGCCCACACCGCCGGCTTCGAGGAGTTCGCGCAGCATGCCCGCACCGTCGACTGGGACGACGTGCGCACGGCGACCGGACTGACCCGCGAGGAGATCGAGAAGGTCCGCGACGAGGTCCTGCGCAGCGAACGCGTCGTCGTCTGCTGGGCGATGGGCATCACGCAGCACAAGCACGGTGTGCCCACCATCCGGGAGATCGTCAACTTCCTGTTGCTGCGCGGCAATCTCGGTCGCGCCGGTACCGGCGCCTGCCCGGTGCGCGGGCACAGCAACGTCCAGGGCGACCGCACGATGGGCATCTGGGAGCAGATGCCGGACGCGTTCCTCGACGCGCTGCAGAAGGAGTTCGGCTTCGATCCGCCACGCCCGCACGGACTCGACTCGGTGAACTCGATCAAGGCGATGCGCGAGGGCCGCGTCAAGGTGTTCCTCGCCCTGGCCGGGAACTTCGTACGCGCCGCTCCCGACAGCGAGGTCACCGAGGAGGCCATGCGTTCGTGCCGGCTGACCGCCCACATCTCCACCAAGCTGAACCGCTCGCACACGGTCTGCGGTGACACGGCACTGATCCTGCCGACCCTCGGCCGCACCGAACGCGATGTCCAGGCCGACGGCGAGCAGTTCGTCACGGTCGAGAACTCCATGAGCGAGGTGCACACCTCGAAGGGGCGCCTCGAACCGGCGTCCCCCTTGCTGCTGAGCGAGGTCGCGATCCTGTGCCGGCTGGCCCGCCGCACCCTCGGCGGCAAGCCGGACATCCCGTGGGACCGGTTCGAGGGGGACTACGGCACGATCCGCGACCGCATCTCCCGCGTCGTGCCGGGATTCCACGACTTCAACGCGCGGGTGACGCGCCCGGGTGGCTTCCAACTGCCCAATCCCGTCAACGAGGGCGTGTTCAACACCTCGGCCGGCAAAGCGCTGTTCACCCGCAACGAGCGTGTGATCCCCAAGGCACCCGAGGGCCATCTGCTGTTGCAGACCCTGCGCTCGCACGACCAGTGGAACACCATTCCGTACACGCTCAACGACCGCTACCGCGGCATCCACGGCAGCCGCCACGTCGTGCTCGTCAACCCGGCCGACCTCTCCCAACTCGGCCTCGGCCAGGGCGACCGCGTCGACCTGGTGAGTGTCTGGGCGGACGGCACCGAGCGCCGCGCCGAGAACTTCGAGGTCGTCCCGTACCCGGCCGCACAGGGCTCCGCCGCCGCCTACTACCCCGAGACCAACGTCCTGGTGCCGCTGGACAGCGTCGCCGACATCAGCAACCAGCCCACGTCGAAGGGCATCGTCGTCCGCCTCGAGCCGCGGACGCGCCCGACGGCACCTACGTATTCGCCGGTCGGGTAAAGGCGTTGGAGCGCTCGACCCTGGCCACGTGGACCGAGAACGAGGCATACCAGTGCTCGCGTCCGTACACACGGGCCAGGGCGTGCTCCGCGTGATCCCGCCATGCGGCGATCGATTCCTCGTCCCTCCAGTACGACACCGTGATCCCCAGGCCGTTGGCACCGCGAGCGGCGTCGACACCGAGGAATCCCGGCTGGTCGGCGGCCAGGTCGAACAACCGCTCGTCCATCTCCCCGTAGCCGTTGTCGCCGGCGGTCCGTACTGCCGTGAACACCACGGCGTAGTAGGGCGGGGCGGGCAGCGACGCGGGCACGGGATCGGTCACGCGAGTCCTCCAACGACGACACCAGCAGTATCGCCTCAAACGATCTCGCACCCCGACTCGAACTCACAACCGGCCGAATGCCGTCTGTCCACGGATCGGTGAAGGCCCATAGCGTGTGCGGCCTTCGCGTTCTGGGAGGTCTCGTGAACGGTCTCCGTGCGGTCGTCGTCTGCCTGGTGATCGCGTGTGCCGCGGTCGTGTCGCCGGCTGCGGCCGTGACACCGAACCCTGCCGTGCAACGGAGCTGGTCGGACCTGCCGGTGCCGGCGGCCGCCCCGCCCGTGACCGTGTCCGTTCTGGCCGCCCGCGGGCCGGCCGAGGCGTGGGCGACCGGGTACGAGCAGGCCGCCGACGGACCGCGGCCGATGTTGTACCGGTGGAACGGCACGGCGTGGAGTCGGGACACCACCTTCCCCGGCGCCGGTGAGCCGGGCCGGCTCGGCAAGGTGCAGTTCGTCGGCACGGAAGTATGGATCTTCCACGACCGTGCGGGAGAGGGCGAGATCCTGCGCCGGTCGGCGGGAGGGTGGAGTGCCCTCCCACTGCCGCAAACCCTGTGGACCTACCAGGACTTCACCGCGACACCGGGTGCCGCGTGGGTGGTCGGTGAGGACGACACCGGGCTGAAGGTGCTGCACTACGACGGTTCCCGCTGGACCGCACAGGCCACCCCGGCCGACGTGCTGTACCTGATGGGTGTCACCGCGCGTGCCGCCGACGACGCCTGGGCCTGGGCGGACACCAGCACCGGGACCGCCGTCCTGCACTGGGACGGCACGGCGTGGCAGGACGCGAAGGTGCCGCTGCCGCCGAACAGCAACGTGCACACGCTCCTGCTCGAACCGTCCGGCCGGATCACGATCGGCGGCAGCCAGTACACCGACGGCGTGGCCCGCACCTACCTGATGACCTTCGACGGACACGTCTGGCGCACCGCCCACCCGCCGCTGGGCGACACCTACACCGAGGGCATGGTGCGCGGCCCGGACGGCGCGCTGTGGCTGCCGATGCGCAGCGACCGCGCCTTCCAGTCGAGGTACGCGCGGGTGGACGGCCCCCGCACCACCTTCTCCTACGGCCCGGAGCGCACGAACGCGATCGACGTCAAACCCCGTGCGCTGACGAGGGCCGGTTCCGCACTGCTGTCCTTCGGCACCGTCGAGATCTACGGCTCGAAACCGAACCTGATGAGCGAGCGGCTGGGAGGCTGAGCATGACAAGAAGACTTCTCGTCGCGGCCCTCGCCGTCGCCATGACCATCATCACCGTCATGGGCTCGGCCGCGGCGCAACCCCTGTCCTGGCAGCATGTTCCGGTTCCGGCGCAGGTACGCCCGCAGGCCGCCCTGAACGAGGCCGTGGCCCTCGGTCCGGACCGGGCGTGGGCGGTGGGCGCCGACGCCGTGGGGCGCGAGGCGCCGGGCTTCCCGCTGGTGCTGCGCTGGGACGGAACCGCCTGGCACCGCCAGAGCCTGCCCGGGATCGGCTGGCAGGGAGAGCTGCTGTCCGTCGCCGCCACCTCACCGACCATGGTCTGGGCGGTCGGCCGCGACGCGGCGGGCGGCGCCCGTCTGCTCCGCTTCGACGGCATCGCCTGGTCCGAGAGCCCGCCGCCGCCCGGTGTGGTGCTCACCAGCATCGTCGCCGGCGGCGGTGAGGCCTGGCTGATCGGTTCGCGGGACGGTGCCCAGGTACTGCTGCGCCGGGACGGGAGCGGCTGGCGGGACGTGCCGGTGCCGCCGGGATCGGTGTACGGGCTGCACATTAGGGCGGCCGACGACGTCTGGGCCGCGGGCGCCACCGACTCGGGCGCGGCCGTCTCCCATTGGGACGGGCAGGCGTGGCAGCAGACGGTCGTGGACGGCTTCCCGCGGTCGGCCGTGGGCAGTGTGCTGGCGGTCTCGCCGACCGAGGTGTGGGCGGGTGGCACGGCCGGGTTCGTCGGCGGCCCGCCGGGCCGGCCGATTCCGCCGCTGCTGCTCCGCTTCGACGGACAGACGTGGAGCCGGGTGAGCGTCCCGACCGACTTCGGCTCCGTCAGCTCGCTGGCGGCCTCCACGTCCGGCGGACTGGCCTGGGTGTCGGTGGCCCGCTCGCAGAAGTGGGGCCCGGCCGACAGCTCTCCGCCGCTCGTCACCGGGCCGGACTTCCTCGCCTGGAACGGCCAGTCGTTCACCGAGTACGGCGAACCGGCGGTGGCCGGGGAGGGAGACTCCCGGACACTGTGGCTGGCACCGGTACCGGGCACCGACACGGTGTGGTCGGTCGGCCGCGCCGACGGCCCCGAAGGCACCTTCGCGCCGCGTACGTTGCGCTTCGGTGAGCAGAAATCCATCCCCTTCCCCGGATGGCTCCGCGCATGCGCGGCTTCCCTCGTTCGAGAGACATACGGCACACCCACCGAAGAACTCGGTGTGACGGGGTAACCGAGTTCGGGTAAGGGCGGTCAGGCGCACTGTTGCCGTTTGACAACAAAAGCCGGGAAGCAACACAGTAACCGTGTCGGACGTACGGGGAAGGACCTGGAATGCTCCGGTGGACGGAGACCACTCCGTGTGCTGGTCACCCATGTCGAGAGGTGACAAAGACGCTGTCGGCGCGATCGCCGGCTCAGGCGGTCCGGCTGCCGGAATCCGCGGTGTCGTCGTGTATCTGCGTGGCAGCGGCGACGCAGAACGCCTCCAGCCCCTCCAGCAGCGCGACCCGCTTGGCGGCAGGCATGTCCGCCAGCACGGTCTGCAATTCCCTCTCCCTGCGGGCACGCAGGTCGACGAGGAAGGCGCGGCCCGGGCCACTGAGATGCAGCCGCACCTCACGCCTGTTCTCCTCGCTCACGACCCGCTCGACGAACCCGGCCGCCACCAGCCGGTCGCACAGCCGACTGGTGGACGGTGGGGTCGAGGCGAGGGATTCGGCGAGGGTGCGCAGGTTGATGCCGTCGTGGTGTTCGAGGATGTGCAGCACCCGAAGCTGCGACGCGGAGGTGGGCGCGGTCGAGGCCCGGCCCCACACGACCTCCAGCAGTTCGACGGCCGTGGTGGTCACGCGTGCGACCTCATCGCGCTCTGAGCGGCGGCGGAAGGCAGTCACTATCACACTCTCGCAGGCACTGGGGTGCTGTCAGCGTACTAGGCACGGGCGCTGACGTACGTCGTCCGGCGAAGGACAGGTGTATTTCACATCATGAAGAGATTTCTGGCCGTTGAGCGCGCTCTGCGTACAGCGGCCCCCCACGAGTTGCTCGACGCCATCCGCGCCGTACTGATCGAGCAGTACGGCGCGGAGGACGTCGAGCTGTTCATGGCCGACTACAGCCTGAGCGTGCTGCAGCCGGTGTCAGTGCTGCCGCACACGCTGGTGCCGGTGTCGGTGCACAACAGCCCGCCCGGCCGGGCCTTCGGTTCCCAGCAGCCGCACCGGGAGGAAGGGCGGAACGGGCGGACCCGTCTGCATCTGCCGGTCAGTGTGCGCGGCGACCGGCTCGGCGTGCTGTCGCTCACGCTGTCCGACGACGACGCCGCGCACCGGTGGGAGTCGGAACTGGCCGACATCGCCGACGTACTGGGGCACGAGGTGGTGGTGGCCGAGCGCGACACCGACGTGTATCTCCAGGCGCGGCGCAAGGACCGGCTGACGCTGGCCGCCGAGATGCAGTGGCAGCTGCTCCCCGGCCGCGTCTGCTCCCGCCCCGAGTACGACCTGGGGGCCCAACTGGAGCCCGCCTACGCCATCTTCGGCGACAACTTCGACTGGTCCGGCACCGCCGACCGTCTGATGCTGTACGTCACCAACGGCATGGGCGAGGGCATAGAGGCGTCCCTGCTGACGAACCTGGCCATCAACGCGCTGCGCAACGCACGGCGCGCCGGGCTCTCCATCGCGGACCAGGCGGCCCTGGCGGACCAGGCCGTGTACGCCCACTACCGGGGGCACTGCTACTTGTCGGTCCTGATGTTCGACTTCGATCTGGCTACCGGCCGGGCGAGCGTCGTGGACGCCGGTTCCCCGCAGTTGCTGCGGCTGCGCGGCGGGACGGTGGAACGCGTCGCCTTCGAAGCGCAGCTCCCGCTGGGCATGTTCGAGGAGACCGACTACGTGGCGCAGGACTTCCACGTCGAGCCCGGCGACCGGCTCGTCTTCGTCAGCGACGGCGTCCATGCCGTGGCCTCCCCCAAGGGAGAGGCGTACGGGGAGGCGGCGCTCGCCCGGGCCATCCACTCCACGCGCCTGCTGCCCGCGGCCGAGGTGCCGCGCGCCATCCTGCGGGAGCTGACCGGCCACCGCGGTGAAGCCATGCCGGACGACGACGCGCTGATCGTGTGTCTGGACTGGCGCGGCAGACCACAGTTCGCGTGACAGCGAACCGACCCCATGGCGGCGACCGCATGTTGTTCGCCCCACACGCTCGCGTTAACGTTTGCCATGCGGCAATAATTGCCACATGGCCTGACCGCCCGGCGGGCCCTACGGCCTCGCAGGCAAGGAGACGATTCAGGTGGCGGACCACGACACGGCCCCCGGAACGGCGAAGGAGCTGGGTGCCTTTCTGGAACGGCGTCGTGAACAGATCGCCCAACGCTGGGCGGACGCCGCCCTGTTCCGTACGGTCTTCACCGTCTCCCGGGACGAGGCGGTCGAGGCGGGCAAAGCGGTCGTGGACGCCCTGGCCGACGTGGCCCGCTCCGGACGGCTGGAGGATGTCGAGGCGCCGGGATTCGGCACCGTGAGAGACCAGCTCGGCCGGATGGCCGCGGCCCGGGCCCGAGCCGGGTACACGCCGGTGCAGATCGCCGGCGAGGTCGCGGACCTGCGCGAGCCGGTGACCGCACTGCTGGCTGCCGAGTTCCAGGACGACGCCGACGACGCGCGGGTCATGGCGTGCACGCAGGCTCTGGCGGTCCTGACCTCCACACTGCGCCTGGTGATCATGGAGACGACGGTGAGCGCGGGCGAGGAGCTCATAGCCCGGCAGCGCCAGCAGCTGCTCGAGGTGGCCACCCCCGTCATCAAGCTGTGGGACGGCGTGGTCGCCGTACCGCTGATCGGCACCCTGGACAGCGCTCGCAGCCAGGTCGTGATGGAGAGCCTGCTGGAAGCCATCGTGGACCAGCGTGCCGCGTACGCCATCCTCGACATCACCGGCGTCCCGACCGTCGACTCGCTCGTGGCCCAGCACCTGATGAAGACGGTCGCCGCGGCCCGGCTCATGGGCGCGGAGTGCATCGTCTCCGGGATCCGCCCGGCCATCGCGCAGACCATCGTCCAGCTCGGCATCGACCTCGGGTCGATCATCACGCGGGCCGGCCTCGCCGACGCCCTGGCCTACGCGCTCACCCAGCAGGGCATCGTCGTCTCCGCGCGCCCGGTCACGGAGGCGGGCCCGCGGTGACCGGCCTCCCCGCCATGCATCCCGGCCCGGGCCCCGTACCGGTACTGGCCCTGGGCGACGTCCTGCTGGTCACCCTGCAGGGAGAGCTGCACGACGGGGCGGCCGAACAGCTCCAGCACGACATCTCCCGGCGCATCGCGTCCAGTCCGATGCCCGTCGCCGGTGTGGTCATCGACCTCTCCGGCGTGGAGATCATCGACTCCTTCCTCGGCCGTGTCCTGTCCGAGATCGCCGCGAGCGCAGGCCTGCTGGCCGCGCGCACCATACTGGCCGGCATGCGTCCGGCGGTGGCCATCACCCTGGTCGAACTGGGTCTCACCCTGCCCGGCCTGAGCACCGCCCTGAACGTCGAGAAGGCCCTGTCCCTGCTGGGCCGTGTCTCCTCGGCGGCTCCGACCGCTCACCTGGAAGAGGGTGCATGATGCATGCCCCCATCACCTCGACCACGCGTCTGCCGATCGGCTCGGACGCCGACCTGGCCTGGGTACGACAGCAAGTGCGCCAGACCGCTGCCGACCTCGGCTTCAACCTGGTCCAGCAGACCAAACTGGTGACCGCCGCCAGCGAACTGGCCCGCAACGCCCTGGTGCACGGTGGCGGCGGGCACATGGAGATGACGGTGCTGACAGAGACCACCCACCGCGGACTGCGGCTGGCCTTCGTCGACGCGGGCCCCGGCATCCGGGACGTCGAGCTCGCCATGACCGACGGCTACACCACCGGCGGCGGCCTGGGCATGGGGCTGAGCGGGGCCAAGCGGCTCGTCAAGGAGTTCGATCTCGACAGCCGACCCGGCCAGGGCACCACCGTCACCATCACCGACTGGGTCTCCGGCCTGCCCGCGCCCCGCACAGGTGCGCCTTGACCAGGGTGTGGGACATCCCGGTGCAGGACAGCACCCGGGTCCGGGACGTACGCGTCGCGGCCGAAGCCGCCTGTGCCGACGCGGGGCTGGACGCGCATGCCACGGCGATCGCGGCGCTGGTGGCCACCGAGTTGGGCACCAACCTCGTCAAGCACGCCGGCGGCGGCCGCGTCCTCATCAACCTGACCGCCCCCTCCAACACGTGCGCCGAGGACGTGCCCTGCGTGCAGATCGCCTCACTCGATCACGGACCGGGCATCGACAACGTCCCGGCAGCGATGCGGGACGGTCACACGACCGCTCCTTCCTCCCTGGGCGCGGGCCTGGGTACCTGCCGGCGTGTCTCCAGCGAGTTCGACCTGCACAGCCGGCCGGGCCGGGGCACCATCGCGGTGGCACGCATCGCCCCGGCCCGGGCGCCCGGCGACCCTCAACCCCGTCAGGTCCGCTCGGGTACGGGCACCAGGGCCGGGGGAATCACCACCTCCCTCGCCCATGCGGAGCACTCCGGAGACGCCTTCGGCCGGGTGCGCTCCGGTCAACGGGTCACGCTGATGCTCGTGGACGGACTGGGCCACGGGGAGAAGGCGGCCCAGGCGTCCACCGCCGCCATGGAAGAACTGCGCCGGTGTGCTGATCTGTCGCCGGCCGAGATCCTGCGGCAACTGCACACGGCCCTGCGGGCCACCCGAGGCGCGGCCGTCGGCGTCGCCCAGCTGGACGAGGACAGCGACCGGCTGTCGTTCGCCGGTGTCGGCAACATCGGCGCCAGGCTGCGCACCGAGAGCGCTTGGCGGCCCCTCATCTCCCACCCGGGCATCGTCGGCGCCCACTTCCCCGCGAGCGTGCCCCTGACCGCGACCGCCTGGGCGCCGGACAGTCTGCTCGTCCTGCACAGCGACGGGCTGCCCAGCCGCTGGGTGCCGCCCGACGACCCCCAACTCGCCCTGCACGACCCGGCCGTGGTGGCCGCGGTCGCCCTGAGGGACGCCGGCAGCGCTGCCCGCCCCTTGCGCGACGACGCCAGTGTGGCCGTACTGACTCCCGCTCCCCGGACGGACCCGCATGACCGTATCCCCTGACGTCCGGAAAATCGCGTCCGTCGCCGACGCCGCCCGGGCCCGCGCCGCCGTCGACCGCATCGCCACGGACGCCGGGGCAACCACACTGGACCGAGCCCGCTTCCTGACCGCGCTGACGGCACGGCTGCGCCACTGCCTCGGCCGGGGCGGAGAGTGGGAACTCCTGCTCCACGTACGGCGGTCCGACGCCGGGCAGACGGGCCGACTCGAGGCTTCGTTGAGCCCGGTCGGCCATTGCGGACCGGGCTCACCGGCCGAAGCGCCCTTACTCACGTGCCCGCTGCCTCACCAGCCCGCCCCCAACGCTCTGAGCGCCTCCACCTCGCTGCCGGAGGCCCTGCTGCGCGCCGACGAGAACACCGCGGCGGTGCTGAGCCTCCTCGACGAGCAGGAAAGCCTGGTCCGGCTGCACCGGGAGGAACTGCATCAGACCAACCAGGGCGTTCTGGCGCTCCATGCCGACCTGGAGGCCGCGGCACTCGCCCAGCGCGACCTCCTGGAAGCCGAGCGGACCGCACGCGCCGAGGCGGAACGGGCCCGGCGCCTGCTGACCTTTCTCGGTGACGCCAGCGCCGCCATCACCTCGTCCCTCAGCCATACGGCCATCCTGCGCCGCCTCTCCGACATGCTGGTGCCGGACTACGCGGAGCATCTCGACGTCTGGCTCTTCGACGAGGAGGAGTACGCGGACCACGACGACGAGCGCGCACACCGCGTCCGGGAGCATTCGGCCGCCGCCGTCGCCGCCGCCCGGACGGGCCGTCCCCAGCACGCCGCGGCCCACCCCGGCGCCCTGCCCGGCGTCGACGACCTCCCGCCCTCTGCCCTGTCCCCCCAGCGACCACTGCTGGCCATCCCCCTGGTCGCACAGCGGCTGTTGGGTGTCCTCACCCTCACCGCTCCCGGCCCCCGCTTCGACGAGGACACCTCCGTCATGCTGGTCGAACTCGCGCGCCGCGTCGGCGTCGCCCTGGACCACGCCCACCGCTACCAGCAGTCCCGCAACACCGCCGAAGCCCTGCAGCGCGCCCAGCTCACCGAACTACCCGCCCAGCCCGGCCTGTTGCTGGCCGCGCGCTACCTGCCCGCCACCTGGGGCATGAACATCGGCGGCGACTGGTACGACGCCTTCCTCCAGCCCGACGGCAGCCTGCTGGCCGTCATAGGGGACGTCACAGGGCACGGACTACACGCCGCAGTCGTCATGGGCCAGTTGCGCACCGCCCTGCGCGCCTACGCCGTCGAGAACGCCACCCCCGGAGAGATCCTCACGCGCCTGCACCGCATGCTCGGCCACCTGCAACCCGACCTGTACGCCACCGCGCTGATCGCCCGCTTCCGGCCGGGCGACCCGGAAGTGGTCTGGGCGTCGGCCGGTCACCCGCCCGCCGTCGTGCGCACCGCCGACGGCACCGTACGGATCCTCGACGCCAAACCCGGCGTGATGCTCGGCATCCCGCTGCCCTACGTGTACACGGATCACCGGACCCACCTGCCCGCCGGATCCTCCCTGGTCCTGTACACCGACGGCCTGGTCGAACGCCGGGGGCAGGGCATCGACCCCGGTATCGGGCGTCTGGGCCGCGCTCTCGCGGCGCTGACCGCGCCGGAGCTGGAACAGGACCTGGACGCCGCCGCCGACGCCCTGCTCAAGCCCCTCCTGTACGACTCCGAACGGGACGACGACGTCTGCCTGCTGCTGTGCCACACTGTGACGCCGTAAAGGCCTATAGCCGTCCACGAAGGCCCGCGTACGTGCGGCCACACCCCACGCGCTGGTTCACCGGCTCGGACCGCGACACGGACCACTGCCTGCAGGCCCCCGCACCCGTCGCTCGGGCCCACGTCGAATCCGGTCCGTGCCATCGGCGGTGGCACCTTCGACCGGTCGAGATCCGCGGCGCCGGGGCCGACCGTCCGGTCAGCGTTCGGGGTCGTCGATCGGCTTGCCGGTATCGCCCTGAGCGGTCAGGAAGGCCCGCAGGCCGCCGCCCAGCGCCGCCCGCTCGCCGGGTTCCATGGCCGCGAGGACCACGGCAAGCGCCTGAGATCTGCGCGCGGCCACTTCGTTCAGGATCTGCCGGCCACGTCCCGTGAGCACGAGCTGCACCTCACGTCGCCTGTGCGGATGCAGCAGCCGCTCCAGCAGGCCGGCCGCCTCCAGCCGATCGCACAACCGACTGGCTGTCGGCGGCCCTATGTCCATGGTCTCCGCCAGAGTGGTGAGATTGAGCCCCGGTTCCGACTCCAGAACCCGAAGCGCTCTCAGTTGGTGCGGTGACAGCCGCAGGCTCGCCCCCTGGGCGGCCACCGACCACACGTTCGCGAGACCGTCCACGGCGTCGGCGATCTCCAGCGCGACGGAGAGTGGGTCGTCACCCGGTCCGCTCGACCGGTCGTCCCCCGAGCCACTGAGACGAGTCACACACGCATCGCTTTCAGTAATCGCCTGGCCATGCAGATACCGCCCTCATTCAAACGCGGTACCCGGTGAGTCGTCGAGCAAGCACATGGCCACAAAAGGCAAAGGCAAGGAGAGAACTCTCCTTGCCACTCTTAAGTTATAGCGCGCAGGGGGGCTTGCGGCAAGACCCGGGTCACCGCGCACAATCGTCGGCCGAGGCCACAACCTGCGGAAATGGGGAACGACTTGTTGTCGACCAACTCGTCGACGGGGAACGCAACCGGGGACGGTGACGAGGTGACCGAGCGGGACGTGCTGGATCTTCGAGAGATTGACGAGAGTCAGGTCGCCGTCGTGGGCGGCAAGGGCGCGCACCTGGGCGCTCTGTCCCGGATCGAAGGCATCCGCGTACCGGCGGGCTTCTGCGTGACGACGGACGCCTACCGGCGGGCCGTGGCGCAATCGCCGTCGATCGACGATCGGCTGGACCAGCTGGCGCGCGTGAATCCGGACGACCAGGAGGCGATCCGCACACTCAGCGCGGACATCCGCCGGATCATCGAAGAGACCGCCATCCCGGCCGATGTCGCCGAGGCGATCACCCAAGCGCTCGCCCGGTCCGGCGAGCAGGCCGCCTACGCCGTGCGATCCAGCGCCACGGCGGAGGACCTGCCGACGGCCTCTTTCGCGGGCCAGCAGGACACGTACCTGAACGTCGTCGGACCGACGGCGATCCTTCGCCACATCAGCCGGTGCTGGGCCTCGCTGTTCACCGAACGGGCCGTGATCTACCGCCGCCGCAACGGCATCGACCACCGTACGGTCCACATGGCCGTCGTCGTGCAGCAGATGGTCTTCCCGCAGGCGTCCGGCATCCTGTTCACCGCCGACCCCGTCACCGGTGACCGGACGGTCGCCACCGTGGACGCCGGTTTCGGCCTCGGCGAGGCGCTGGTCTCCGGTCTGGTGAACCCGGACGTCTTCAAGGTGCGGCACGACGAAGTCGTAGCCAGGACGATCTCCGCGAAACTGCGTGCCGTTCACGCCCTGCCGTCCGGCGGCACACAGGAAGTGGGGATCGACGCGCAGCGGCAGGAGCAGCCGGCGCTGACGGATGCGCAGGCGATCCGACTCGTGCAGCTCGGGCGGCGCATCGAAGCGCACTTCGGTCGCCCGCAGGACATCGAATGGTGCCTGTCCGACGACTGTTTCCACATCGTGCAGAGCCGGCCGATCACGACGCTGTTCCCCGTCCCGGAGAGCGACGACCAGGAGAACCACGTCTATGTCTCCGTCGGTCATCAGCAGATGATGACCGACGCCATGAAGCCCCTGGGGCTGTCCATGTGGCGGCTGACGGCCATGGTGCCGATGCACGAGGCCGGCGGGAGGCTGTTCGTCGACGTCACCCGGCGCCTGGCCTCGCCCGCGAGCCGCGCCGGCCTGCTGGACCTCATGGGGAAGGGTGATCCGTTGGTCCGGGACGCGCTGGAGACCGTCCTCGACCGCGAGGATTTCGTCCCGTCGCTTCCGGACGCGCCTCCCGGCAGGCCGTCGGCCGCCTCCCCGCCTGCCCCGATCGAGACCGATCCGACCGTCGTCACCGGGCTGATCGAGCGCAGCCAGGCATCCGTCGCCGCCCTCCGGCGCGACGCCCGGACCAAGACCGGCCCGGCGCTGTTCGACTTCCTGCTGGAGGCCTTCCAGGAGCACAAACGAGTCCTCGGTGACCCGCTGAACCTTCAGGTGATCATGGCGGGAATGGAGGCCACATGGTGGCTCAACGAGAAGCTGGAGGAGTGGCTCGGCGAGAAGAACGCGGCTGACACGCTGACGCTGTCCGCCCCCGGCAACATCACGTCCGAGATGGGTCTCGCGCTGCTCGACGTCGCGGACGCGATCCGCCCGCATCCGGAGGTGGTCGGGTTCCTCGAGGGCGTCGAGGACGACGGCTTCGTCGACGAGCTGGCGAAGCTCCCGGGCGGCGCCGAGGCGCGCGATGCCATCGAGGTCTACCTCGACCGGTACGGCATGCGCTGCGTCGGCGAGATCGACATCACGAGGCCCCGTTGGCGCGAGCGCCCCAGCACCCTCGTCCCCTTGATCCTCGACAACGTCAGGAACTTCGAACAGGGCGCCGCCCAGCGGCGTTTCGAGCAAGGGCGCCGGAAGGCGCAGCAGAAGGAGCAGGAGGTGCTGTCACGCCTGCGGACCCTGCCGGACGGGGAACGGAAGGCCGACGAGACCAAGGGCATGATCGAGCGGGTCCGCACCTTCATCGGATACCGGGAGTACCCGAAGTACGGCATCATCAGCCGCTACTTCGTCTACAAGCAGGCCCTGTTGGCGGAGGCCGAGCGACTCGTGCAGGCGGGCGTGCTGGCCGACCGGGAGGACGTCTTCTACCTCACCTTCCAGGAGTTCCACGACGTCGTGCGCTCGAAGCAGGTGGACGACCAGCTCGTCCAGCGGCGCAAGGACGCGTTCCGCTCGTACCAAGCGCTCACACCTCCCCGGGTCCTCACCTCCGACGGCGAGGCTCTCAGCGGGGCGTACCGGCGCGACGACGTGCCGGCCGGCGCCCTGGTCGGCCTACCGGTCTCCACCGGGACCGTCGAGGGGAGGGCCCGCGTCATCCTCGACATCGCGGAGGCCGATCTCGAAGAGGGCGACATCCTGGTCACGACCTTCACGGACCCCAGCTGGTCGCCGCTGTTCGTGGGCATCGCGGGCCTGGTGACGGAGGTGGGCGGTCTGATGACCCATGGCGCGGTGATCGCCCGGGAGTACGGCTTGCCGGCCGTCGTGGGCGTGGAGCAGGCCACCCGACGGATCCGGGACGGACAGCGGATCCGCGTGCACGGAACCGACGGGTACGTCGAGATCCTGCCTTGACGGATCCACCGGGAAGCCCCGACACAGTGGTGCTTCAGGTTTCACCGGCCCCCTGAGTCACCATTAGGTGGTGCTTCCCGGTGCCGGTCGTCCGCGGTGCTGGTGATGACTTCACTCGAACGGGGTGGCGACCGCGTCGGGGTGATCCGTGAGGTAGTCCTGGAGCACCGACAGGAAGCTCTGGTCGGGGCCGAGGCCCAGCGCGGCGGCGCGTCGGTGGTCGAAGACGGCCGGCCATGAGCCGACGATCGCTTCGACCGCCGGATCGGGGGCGACGGTGACCCGGTCGGCCACGGCGTCACCGGCCACCTGCCGCAGGGTCGCGAGCATGTCGGCGACCGAGACGGTCAGTGCGGGCAGGTTGACCGGCAGCGGGCCGTCCAGGCGCCCCGGTCCGGTGCCGCGTTCCGCCTCGGCGACGCGGAGGATTCCCGCCACCGTGCGCCGAGGTGAGGACAGGGCCACCTTCAGGCCGGGATCCACCGGACAGACGGCGGCCAGGCCCGCGAGCGGCTCGCGCACGATGCCGGACAGGAAGCCGGAAGCGGCCGCGTTGGGCCTGCCAGGCCGTACCGCCACCGTCATGAGCCGCACGACCCGCCCGTCGATGAAGCCGCGGCGGGTGCAGTCCGCGATCAGCTGTTCGCACATCAGCTTCTGGGTGCCGTAACTCGACCGCGGTACCGGCACCGTCGTCTCGCTGGCCGCCGGTGGCAGCGGGAGGCCGGGGTGGGAGCCGTAGACGGCGACACTGCTGGCGAACAGCATCCGCACCACCGGCCCGCCCGACCGGGACTGCGCCCGCGCCGCCTCCAGCAGCGCGCGCGTGGCGTCCACGTTGGCGCGCATCCCGAGATCGAAGTCGGCCTCGCACTCGGCCGACACCGCGGCGGCGAGATGGAACAGCACGTCCACCGGCTCGGCGAAGACCGTGTCCAGGTGCTCGAGCAGTTCCCCGTGCACCACCTGGACCGGCGCCCCGGCACCTTGCGAGACGTCGGGCCAGGCCACACGGTCGACCAGCACCAGACGCCCGATCGGCGCACCGCCGAAGGCTCCCGTCTGCATCAACGCGCCGACCAGCAGCCGTCCGAGAAACCCGGACGCACCCGTCACGACGATTCTCACCCGTTCATCTCCTCCGAAGGCGGCTCGTCCCATCGTTGTCGTACCCCGCTCGGCCCCGGCAACCGCCGGTTCCGAGGGCCCTCGACGGGTGGTCGCGTCACGCTGTACTACGTTACGACTGTGATCGACTACGACGCCGACGGATCGGACGACGAACGCGCCGGGAACGACTTCCGCGGCGAACGTGCCGTGGGGCACGCAGAGTTCATCGCCGAGGACAGAAATTCGCTCGCCGCATGATCGATGGCGACATCGGTTGTTCCCCGCCACTCACTCCGCATTCTGTCGTCGCCGCCTGCGGATACCAGGGCAGAACTCGCAAGCCAGGACGCCCGCCTGTGCCGAACTGGTGAAAGATTGACGGGACTTGTGAAGAGCGACAAGAATGCGGCTCGCTCGCTGTCACTGAAGCGAGCGAAGTGACGCGAGTGGCTCAGACACGGGTTGTATTCCCACTCTCCGCCTGCCGCGGCTGCTCGCGTCCTGCCACCTCCCACACTCACGAACCCGCCAGGACATATCTTGACGCGCCTTTCACGCTCCAGAACGTCGGCCGCTGTGGCCGCAACCGCCTTCATCGCCACTGCCACTCCCCTGTTCGGGGCCGCTGCCGCCAGTGCCACACCCGCGGGCGGCTGCCAGACGGCCACGGTCCAGTACCGCTTCGTCGACGCCGCCGGAAAGCCGGTCGATGCCGACTGGACCTCTCAGGGCGGCTTCCACCAGTGGTCCTCCGCCCCCGGCACCGTCGAGGTGCGGCTGGCTCCGGGACAGACGGTCGGCGAGAGCTGCAAGTACCCGGTCTCACTTGCCGAATACACCACCGAGGGACCCAACTGGAACACCTCGGGTCTGCAGACCCTCGTCGACCACGCCACGGTCTATCTCGGCGCCGACGACCTCCCCGGCGCCGACGACGCGAAGCGGACCTGGCAGAAGCTCTCGGTGAAGACGCCGGACTGCTACGGGCAGATCGACCTGTACGGCGACGACGTCATCTACGACGGCGGGTCGGGCGAGGGTCACGGGCCCGCCCCCTACCAGCCCGACAACGTCGTCACGCCCTACCACCTGATCGCGGCGTGGAACGGCGGCGACAAGTCGTGCACCCCCGAGCAGCCGAACTCCCCGACTCCCCCGGCCTCCCCGTCCACACCGGACAGCCCGAGCAGGCCGCCCGCCAGCCAGCCGCCGGCGGACGAGACGACTCCGCCCGCCACGGCCACGACCCCGCCCCCCAGCTCCTCCACTCCGCCCACCACGCCGGACGTCCCTCCGCTGGAGTCGACGCCCCCGACCTCCCCGGCGCCCTCGCCCAGCGACAGCACCCCGCCGCTGGCCGAGACCGGTTCGAGCGCGCCCGTCGGCCTGATAGCCGGCGGCGCGGCCATGGTGATCGCCCTCGGCGCGGCCGCCCTCTACGGAAGCCGCCGCACACGGCGCTCCTGACCAGGACCGCAGCCGGCACCGCCACGCGCTGAGGCATCCGGCAGTCTCGCCCCAGGCACCCGACACACCCGGTCGACCGGGACAGGGGCCTGGGGCGAGACGTTGTCGTGTGCGCGGCGCCGGCCCGGGCGCCCGGGCCCACCACGGCTCCGACGCACCTGCGGCACGACGACCGTGCGGGAGGGAGCCGGCAGGGGGACGGGCGGGCGGCGAAGCCGTCGCTCTTGGATGTCAGGCGGGCATGCGGTTGTTCTTGCGGATCTGCTTGTCGAACGCTCCAGCGGGAACGAGGCGGCGCGCCTTGGTGACGCGTGAGGCCAGCGGGCCGGCGGTGTAGCGCAGCTTCGGCTTCTTGTCGGTGGCCGCGGTGACGATCGTTTTGGCGACGACGGCGGGGTCGTCGCCGGCCTTCATCGCCTCCGCGACCACCTCGTCGAAGACGCGGCGTCGCTCCGCGTACAGCGGCAGCGGGGTGTCGGGCTGCGCGGCGTTGGTGTCGAAGCTGGTCTTGGTGTAGGCGGGCTGGACGAGCAGGACACGGATGCCGTGCTCGCGGACCTCGTGGTCCAACGACTCGGAGTACCCCTCGAGGGCGTGCTTCGACGCGACGTAGAGGGCCATGAAGGGCTGGGGCGCGACCCCCAGAACGGACGAGATGTTGATGACGCGTCCGCCGCCCTGGGCACGCATGTGCGGCAGCACGGCCTTCGTCATACGGATGACACCGAGGACGTTGATGTTCAGGACGCTCTGGGCCTGGGCGACGGAGTTCTCCTCGACAGCGCCCGCCGCACCGATGCCCGCGTTGTTGACCAGGACGTCGATGCGTCCAAACCGGTCGATCACCTCTGCGACCGCGGCGGTGGCCGAGTCGTCACTTCCGACGTCGAGGTCTAGGTACGTCACCCCGGCGGGCGGGGTGAGCCCGGAGGTCTTGCGGCCGGTTCCGATCACCTTGAAGCCCGCCGCGACGAAGGCGCGGGCCGTCTCCTTGCCGATCCCTGACGAGGCACCTGTCACGAGCGCCACCGGCTGAGTTGTCGTCATCACGATCTCCTTTGAATTACGGTCGTATATATTACGTTCATACGACCATAGAGTCGTCGTCGACTGATGGCAAGTGCTCGCGTCCGGCAATCCGGGAACCGGGGGGGTGCGGTACAGGAGGGGTGACGGCCGGACCCATGTGAGTACGGTCATAATTCAAAACCCGCCAGACCCTTGCTCGTGAGTCGGCTCGCTGCTTATTGTCTTATGGTCGTACTGCAAAAACCTATGAGCGCCTGCCGCAACCCTCTCCCCGAAAGGGACTTCCCATGAAGTCGCTGGTCTCGCCGAAGCTGAAGTCGGGGATGGTGGACGAGGCGCTGCAGGTGGAGCGCACGAAGACCGGTACGGCTGCGGTGCTGCGCGCCCCCGGCACCCCGGGCCCTCTCGCCTCCTTCGCCCGGTTCGTCCTCTTCGGCGGCGGTGTCGGGGGCGCTTCCAGTGCCGCGGTGGCGGGACTCGCGGGGCTGATGCCCTGGGCCGCGGCGAACGCGCTGATCACCGTCGCCTCCACGGCCCTCGGCACGGAACTCCACGCACGCTTCACCTTCGGCACAGGGCGCGCCGGATGGCGCGGACACTGGCAGTCAGCGGGGTCGGCCGCGGCAGCCTTCGCGGTGACCTCCGCCGCGATGCTCGTCCTGCACCTGGTGCAGCCGTCGGCCGGAGCGCTCTACGAGCAGGTTGCTTACCTCAGCGCCGCTGGGCTCGCCGGTATCGGGCGCTTCCTGGTACTGCGCCTGTTCGTCTTCGCCACCAGCCAGACCCGTACGACGGCGCGGGCCATGGAACCCGCGCCGACTCGGGAGGCGGGCCCGCAGGTGTCACTGCTTCTCCCCGTTCCGGCACTGTGAGCGCCGCACGCGGCGGCCGGGAGTTCTTCTCCGTCGGCGAGCCACGACAGGTGTGGAGAATGCGCCCGCGTCCGCCGCGAGTCTCGCAACCTCCGCGTTGCGGCCGAGATCGGTACGACAACAGCCGCTGAGGGCGACTTTGCGGTTGGCCTTGCGTACTGCGCGGGCGAAGGCGATGTTCGTACGGTCGTCCCGCTCAGGTGCGCCGAAGATCAACGGCCGTCAGACCGAACCCGCGCCGCGTTCGGCGTCGGCGTCCGTGCCGCCGTCGGTGCGCTCGGAGACGAGCTCGTGCGCTGCCGCGTCACGCGCCGGCGAGACCGACCCCGGACCCCGGGCGACTTCACAGGCCGGTCTCCGCCACACCGTCACTCAGTGCGTGCCCTTGCCCAGATGGGTCTCGAACCAACGGGCGGCGGCGTCGGTGACGAGATCCCGGGAAAGGTGCGGCCAGTACACCCCGTAGTGTCCCCCGGAGATCATCAGGAGTTCCTTGGGCTCAAGCGCCGCGTCATAGGCTTCCAGAGCGAGCGAGGGCGGAGTGGTCTGGTCGTCGCCGGCGACGACCATCAGCAGAGGCGTCGGGCTGATCCGGCGCATGAACGGACGCACGTCATAGGCCAGTGCCCGTCCGGTCGATCGGATGGTCACGCTGTTCATCCATCCAGGTGCGGGGCCTTGGGGACCACCCACGAGGTACTCGTAGTCCGCCTGGTCCTCGAAGAGGACGGCCTGGTCGGCCGGATCGGTCGGCATCCGCACCAGCTGGATACGGCCGGGCTCCTCGCCCTTGAGCCTGCCCTGCCTGTCCTGATCCATGTTGTCGTCGATCGCGGCGAGCGCGCCCTGGCCGTTCCCCAGTACGAATTGGTCGTAACCGGAGATGAAGGGCACTTGGCTGACGACAGCTTTCACCCTGCGGTCCGTGGCGGCCACGACGAGCACGTTTCCCCCGCTGTAGCTGGAGCCCCACAGGCCGATGCGGTCGCTGTCGAGCGCCGGGTGTTGCTCAACGAAGGACAGGGCCATCTGCATGTCCCGGTCCTGTGCGACAGGATCGACGTCCTGGCGCGGCTCCCCGTCGCTGCTGCCGCACGTCCGCTGGTCGTACAGCAGGACTCCGAAGCCCCGGGCGACGAAGGCGTCGGCGACGGATTCGAGGCGGGTGATCGACGAAGAGAATCCAGGGGTCATCACGATGGCGGGATGCGGGCCCTCGGAGTTCGGGGTCATCACCCAGCCGCGCAGGACGACCCCGTTGTCGGCACGGAACTCGATGTCTTCCTTCACCGACGCGGCCGAAGCCACATCCTGGTTCTTGAGACTCATTTCCTCATCCCTCCGGTGTGACGATTGACGGTCGCTCGGGCGAGCGCCGACGTGTTGAGCGGGCAGGTTCAGCTGGTTCAGGTAGGGGCGTCATGCGGACAGGTCGAGGAGGACTTTTCCGGTGACTCCGGACTCCACCGCCCTGTGGGCATCCGCGATCCGCTCCAGCCGGTAGCGGTGGAGGGGCAGCCCTCTGTCCTCACCCACGCCGATCACCCCGGCCGCCAGGGCCCTGTCGATGCATGCGACGGCGTTGTCGAGAACGGCGTCGGTCATCTTGTACAGCAGCACGAAGTGCCAGGTGACGCTCTGAGTCATCTGGGATCGGACCGGCATGGTGACGTCGTTGCCGCCGTTGTTGGCGTAGACGACGATCAGCCCGTGCGGCGCGAGGACCGCAAGGTCCAGGCCGACGTTGGTGGACGGAGAGACCTCGACGACGATGTCCACCCCGTCGGGCACGAGTCGCCGTATCTCGGCGGCGGCGTCCTGCGTGCGGTAGTTCACCACCATCGCTGCGCCGGCGGCCTTCGCGAGGCGGGCCTTGGGTTCGCTGCTGACGGTCGTGATCACGGTCGCTCCGGCCCACGTCGCCAGCTGGATCGCAGCATTGCCGACGGCGCCTGCTCCCCCCGCGACCAGCACGGTGACTCCCGCGAGCATCCCCGGTCCGAGCTGCGTCGGGCCTCCGGCACGCAGTGTCAGCGCATGGTGAGCGGTGATGAAGGGGACCCCGAGGCTGGCGCCCAACTCCAGAGAGGCCGAGTCGGGCAGCGGGCGGACCAGCCGGGCCGGAATCGTGGCGTATTCCTGCGCGGTCCCCTCCAAGCGCTTGAAGGCGACGAGCCACAACCACACCCTGTCCCCCGGCGCGAGGTCCTCGACCCCCGGGCCGACGGCGTCCACGATCCCGGAGCCGTCGAGGTGCGGAACCTGAACCTGCCCGTCGGGGATCGGCATGTGGATGCCACCGATGCGGGTCTTCCAGTCGGTCGGGTTGACGCCTGAGTAGTGGAGCCTCACCCGAACCTCACCTGCGCCCGGATCTCGTATGGGGAGGTCGACCATGCGGAGCACATCGCGACCTCCTGTGGTTGCGTAACCTGCGGCTCTGATCTTCATCACTCCTTTTCTAGGTCGTTGCCGGGACGATCGGGAGGCGGAGAAAAGATGTGTGCTTGCCCCCCAGGTGAATCGAAGTGCGTCCGCTGAAGACGGACTCCGGACGATCCGACGGATCGTTGTGCAGGAACGGTCCCGACCCCTGCATGGCGTTCTTGAAGTTCGAGAGTCGAGTCTCCGGCGCCGAGTCGTAAACCCAGTCGGAGCCTCGCAGGGTCAAGCTGAGACGCCAGCCCGGCGGGAGGACCACGCTGGTGGGCCACAGTTCGACATCGAGTTGACAGATCTCGTAGGGAATGACCTCGAGTTTCCGTTCATGCGGATGGAACGGCCGGTACGGCGTACTGAGACGCTGGTCCAGTTCCCGGTGCGACATTCGCAACCACCCCTTCGTCACCGCACTGAAGGGATCAATGGCACCTTGAAACACGCGCTCATTACCAGCCGGGTCAAAGACGCGCAGTGCGGCGAAGATGTCCGCGTCCGTGGAGGTGGTGGATACGAAGAGCCGGCAGGCAATCGGTCCCGTGATCTCGGTGGTCTCCTCCATCGGTTCGGTCGTCCAGGAGACGCCCTCGCCGTTGGCGTCAAAGGAAACGACCGATTCGGCGGCGGCACCAGGGTGCATTCGATCGATGTCCAGTTGCAGATCAGTCCAGGTCGTCCCGGGAAGTGGCCATGCGTCTTCGTGTCGCACCTCCGTCGTTCCGTCGACGTGCCGAACTTTCATCCGGATGCGGGGCTGTTCATCCCAGCCGTTGTCTTCACCCTTGAGGAAGTGATCGAAGAACCGGCGCTGGAGGTCTACGCCATAGTCGGTGTAGAACTCCACCCAATGTTCACCGTCGTGTATCTCGAGCCATTTCTGCGTCGAAGACGCCCTGCAAAATCCTTCGATGTTGCCGCGAAGATGCAGTCCCTGCCCGCCCCAGTTACCGGCGGACAGCAGCGGCACATCAACGTGGGACAGATCGGCCTGGCGGTCACGGTAGGCGTCGATGAACTCGTTGTCGCGGTGAAACTTCGGCAAGTCGGCCCGGTTCGCAGCGAGTTCGGACTCATCCAGCGTTTTATCGCCACAGACCAGTTCACCGGTCGCAGCGCTCCTGGGTCCCGCCTCCCCTCGTCCGTGCTGGACCGGCAGCACCTGCATCTCGTACCAGTTCAGCAGCATCATGCTCAGAATTCCGCCATGGCGGACAGCCTCTCTGTAGAAGTCGGAGGCGCCCTCCCATACGCAGATCGCTGCGAGCGGCCCTGGCTTCAGCGCGGCCACCCGCCACTGGTTCATCCCGTAATAGGAGATACCGTTCAGGCCGACCTTGCCATTGCTCCACGGCTGTCGGCCCGCCCATTCGATGCTTTCGCGAAAGTCCTCGATCTCTCGCACGGAGAACGGGTCCAGAAAGCCTGGCGACCGGCCGGCACCACGCGAGTCCACGCGAACGAGGACGTAGCCATGCGGAACCCACTTCTCTGGGTCCGCCACTTCCCAGCACTGGTGGACATTGGTCGACCCGGTCACGGTGTCCGGATGTTCCTCAGCCATCTTGTTCCATGCAGTCGGGTACCCGTTGGCGAACGCCAGACCTTTCCCGTAGGGGCCGTAGGTCATGAGCGCGGGATGTTCAAAGCCGTCATTCGGACGGAAGACGTCAGCGCGTAGAACGATGCCATCGTCCATCTCGATCGGGACGTCCCGTTCGACAAGCATCCTCTTCGCCACTTCTTCTTGAGCAGCCACTTCAGCCTCCGATCCTGCGCCTGCCACTGGGAACTCGCCCACATCGAGGTCAGCCCAGAGTGCCGCAGCGGAACGGCCCTGCGACATGTGCTCACTCACACTGTGAGTGACGTGCAATGTGTCCTGGTACATGGAATCGGTCGCGTCACCCCTCCGAGACTGAATGCCCGAGGCATCGAGCAGGTGAGCCGATGCCTCTCGCAACCAGGGAGGTCGACGCATGCGCGAACCCAAGTCCCGTCAGGCAGTCGTCGTCGGAGGTTCGATCGGCGGTCTCACCACCGCGCTGCTGCTACGCGACCTCGACTGGGACGTCGACGTCTTCGAGCGATCGACCCGCGACGACGCCCGCGGCGGCGGCATCGTGCTGCAGCCGGACACGATCCGCTGGTTCACTGAACGAAGTACGCAGGCGCTGGAGAACCTGACCACCTCGACGAATTTCGTCCAGTACCTGGGCATCAACAATCACGTGGCTCACCGCGAGTACGCGCAGTGGTCCTACAGCTCGTGGGCGACCCTCCACTCGGCGCTGCTGCGCGATTTCGGTGCCGAACGTCATAGGCACGGACACCGCGCCGTGGCGGTCGCTCAGGACGCGTCGACCGCTACCGTCGAATTCGACAATGGCAGCTTCGCTACCGGCGACCTCGTGGTATTCGCCGACGGGGTGAACTCGATGGGCCGGCAGTACGTCTCACCGAACACACCCGTCCGGTACTCCGGCTACATAGGTTGGCGCGGCCTCGTATCAGAGCGCCTGTTGAGCAACGAAACGCGTGCGGTTATCGAGGACTCCGTGACCTACGCGCTCTTGCCGGACTCACACGTCGTGATGTATCCCGTGCCCAGCTCGATCAAAGGTGGCAGAACCGAAAGGCTCATGAACTTCGTCTGGTACCGCAACGTTCCCGCGGGAAGCCAACTCGACCAGTTCGTTGGCGGCGCGTCCGACGGGGTTCTGTCGTTGCACCCGGACAACGTTCCGCACATCGAGGTCGAACGAATGCGGATGGACGCAGCTCGCGACCTGCCGCCCGCAACGGCCGAGGTCGTTCTGCGCTGCGATGCTCCCTACGTCCAGGTCGTCAGTGACATTCGCGCCGCGCAGATGGTCCGGGGCCGGGTCGCGATACTCGGTGACGCGGCATGCGCCGCCCGCCCGCACGCGGCGGCGGGCACCGCCAAGGCCGCTGCCGACGCGTGGAGTCTTGCCACGGCAATCGAAAAGACCGACGGCCTGGAGCAAGCCCTTCAGGTCTGGGAGCCGATTCAGCTCGCCCTGGGCGCTCAGCTCGAGTCGCGCGTCCAGGCCATGGGCGAGCGTTCCCAGTTCGAAAACTCTTGGCGCCCGGAGGATCCCGAACTCCGGTTCGGTCTCTACGGGCCCGGTATCTGACGGAGACGGAGGGAGCACTGTGAGTAATAGGTCCGGGGACAATCGAAAAACGCCCGTCGCGAGCGGCCTTGATCTGCCCCTGGCGGGCGAACTGATCGCCAGCAAATTTTCCGGCTGGACCGATGAGCTGATCGAAGAGTTCCGCGTTCACGCGCAGGATGGACATGTGGGTTCGCGTCTGCTCAGCGAGCATACCCGTGTCCGGGTCTGGGAGATTCGGCTGGCGCCGGGCGAACGATGGCACGCTCATCGTCACGTGCTCGATTACTTCTGGACGGCTGTCACGTCCGGCCGCAGCATGCAGCACACTCACGACGGAACGACTCGCGCAGTGGAGTACACAGCTGGCGAAACGCGGCATTTTGAGTTCACGCACGGCGAATTCCTGCTCCACGACATCGAAAACGTGGGTGAAGCAGATCTCGTATTCACGACTGTGGAACATCTCGACAGCGAGAACGAACCCCTGCCGATCGGAACTGGATGAGCGCACCCTCGCGACCGGCTCCTGTCATACGCTTGAGCCGGGGTCACGGACGACCGTCACATGCGAGTCGTCAGGCTGGAGGGCACCTCTTGAGCAAGCCGATGCCTCACGAAGTGACGCCCACCGCTGTGTGGATCGCGGCGCTCGAGTTGCTGGCCCGTCAGGCCGGGGCGGGGAGTTCGTCCGAAGACTTGCACCAGCGACTGGTCGCGGTGGGGCGTCAGCTCACCGGCTTCGACTTCTGCGCGGTTCTTCTCCCCGACGAAACAGGAACTCAGCTGCTCATCCGTGCCTGGGCCGGTCTGGACACCTTCTACGTCGAGCAGATCAACTCCCGGAACCCGTTGACGCTTGGCAGTACCGCGAGACAGTCGCCCTCCAGCAGGGCCTATACCTCCGGCGTTTCCGTCTGGGTGTCCGACATCACGCGGCACGCCGACTTCACGCAATGGTCCGGGCCGGCGAGAGCGCAGGGTTATCGGACACTGCTGGCTGTGCCGCTGCGAGCGGGCGACCAGATCGTCGGAACCTTCAACTGTTACAACAGAGAGGTCATCGCCCCGGATCCCCAGCTTCGCCACTTGGTCGAGGCCCTGACGGATTTCGCGAGCGCGGCTCTCGAAATCACGCGGCTCCGCCAGGCGGAGACCGGCCGAGTCAATCAGCTCGAGGATCTGAACGAGGAACTACGCGACCGACAGGCGCGGGACGAGCGATCTCAGGAGCTGCATCGTCGCCTTACCGACGTGGCCCTCACCAACTCGGATCTCGCCCACCTCGCACACGAGTCCGCACAGATGCTGGGCGCCAGATTCCTGAAGATCGTCGATGCCTCAGGCTTCGTGCTGGCACAGGCGGGCCCCGACTCGGCCGAAGACCTGGCACCGGAGAGCCCGAACTCGGCAGTGGTTCTGCTGCACGGGGAGACAGCTGCACGAATCGAGGCTTTCGGCGCGACCCTCGAACCCGACATGGCGGCTCGCGCACTGGAGCACGCGGCAACCGTCTGCGCGCTCCTGCTTCTGCGCGACCGGACCGCGGCCGAAGCCGAAGCCCGGTTCAGAGACGATCTGATCGGAGATCTTTTTTCTGGCGACCCTGAGCGGCGCACCGCGGCCCGACAGCGCGCACTACGAGCAAACCTGCTCGTCGACGAGGTTCAGGTAGTCGTGATGAAGGATCACAGCGACGTTGGTGCCGCGAAAATCGACAACTCGCCGCTCGGGCGCCGGATGCGATCCATTTCGAGTCGCCGACCCCGCCTTGTCTGCGGTCGGCTCGGCGACTACTGGGTCGCCCTCTGGCCGATCAGTGAAGGTGCGAGGGACATAGCTGCCACCCTCACGCAGGGCGCGATCGACCCTCAGGTTCACGCAGTTGTGGCCCCGGCCAGTGGTTCACAAGACCTGGCCAGGGCCTTCCGGATGGCACGGGGCGCGCTTGAACTGGGCGGCTCCCAGGCTCCCCTGGTTCGCACCATCGAGGACCTGGGGGTGGTTGGCCTGTTGCTCCAGCTGGAGGACCACAGGGCCGTCGCCAACTTCAGTGATCGCGTGCTGGGTGCACTGCGCCAGAGCGACTTTGAGCGCTCGACAGACCTGATCCTCACCCTGCGAACCTACTTGGCCCATGATTGCCGCGCCGATGTGTCCGCTCAGAAGCTCTTCGTGCACAAGAACACGATCTCCCAGCGGCTTCGGCGCATCGAGAAGCTGACGGGACTCTCTCTCGCAAGTCCTTCGGACGTCTTGCAGTTCAGTGCCGCCTTGGCGGCAGACGACATCCGGTCGGCATCGGCTTCGCCGGGATCAGACCGGATGTCAGAGTGAGGCCCCGGCGCACTGGACGAGTTGCTGCACGGTGAGTGCTCCGCCGTCCGGGCCGAGGAGGACCGCGGTCAGGCCGGCGACCTCGTCGGGCGCGACGAACCGGCCGAGGGGCGGGTGTCCTCCTGAACGTCTATGCGTGGACTGTCGAGCACTGGGATGAACTCGTCGACGCCCGCGAGCGCACAGACCCGTGAACGATTCCGCCGTCGACAACGTCAAGTAGGCACGGTCTCCCCCGCGACGGTGGAGATCCGGTCGCCACATAGCCCTGCGGCCGACGGCGACACGTCCTGCGCGGAGCCGCGTCGCAAGCTGAAGTTGCGGTAAGAGCAACCTGTCAACGAGCACAGCTTATTTCCTGCATACGTGGTGCCCACCGCCCAAATGGGACAGGCCCGACGGCTCACGCATTGAGCTGTCAACAATTTTGCTGATAGTTCTCTCGTCCAGCGCGCGCTTGTCCCGGACGCCGCCGTCCGCAGAGTCGGCGTACCGTCCCCACCCTTTCTTCAGGGAGTGTTCGTGAGCAAAGAGAGAACCCGTCGGGCTCGTAGCCGACGTGCTTGGCGGGGCATAGCGGGCGTGGCCGCCGGCGTGGTCCTCGTCGGTGGCGGATTCGTGGCGGCCAACGCCGCGACGACCACGGGCGACGCGAAGAAGGCCGGCGTCCACTACCCGGTCGACAGGAAGGCCAGCGGCGTCGCGGCCGTGGTCAGCGCCGCCAACGCGTTCCTGAACACGCTGGACTCCGACCAGCAGGCGGCGACCGTCCTGGACTTCTCCCAGGCGAACGCGACCGCGTGGTCGAACCTGCCGTGCGGGTCGACCTGCCGTCCCGGGATCCAGTTCAGCTCGCTGAGCGACGAGCAACTGGCCGCGGCCGAGAACGTGTTGAAGGTGGCCCTGGGATCCGGCAAGGACACCGGCTACGAGCACGTTCTCGAGACTCTCAAGGCCGACGACGTGCTCGCCTCGGCGCAGAGCACCGGCTCCGACTCCGCCGCGCCGACCGACGGCGCGTCCAGCGCCCCCTCGGCCGACGCCTCCGTCTCGGACTCGGCTTCGGCTTCGGCTTCGGCTTCGGCTTCGGCGGACCCGAGTGTCACGCCCACCGACGTCCCGACCGGCGCCCCACCCTCCGGTGGCGGTGGCGGCGGCGGCGGTCTCGGCGGCTACGGCAGTGGTGTCTACTTCCTGGCGTTCCTGGGCACCCCGTCGGCGGACGGCACCTGGCAGCTGCACTTCGGCGGCCACCACCTCGCCGTGAACGTCACCTACAAGGACGGCAAGGTGGCCGGCGCCAGTCCGTTCTTCACCGGTGTCGAGCCCACCAGCTGGACCGACGACGACGGCACCACGCACGCCCCGATGGCGAAGTTCCGCGACGGTCTGCTGAAGCTGACCAGCAGCCTGAGCACGGCGCAGCTGGCCAAGGCCAAGCTGTCCGAGTCGTTCGGCGACGTGCTGCTCGGCCCCGGTGAGGACGGCCAGTTCCCGGCGACCAAGGAAGGCATCAAGGCCGGCTCACTGTCGGCGAAGCAGAAGAAGCTGGTCCTGGAGGCCATCCACCCCTGGGTCGCCGACGTGGACGACGCCACCGCCAAGCAGCTCATGAAGACGTACGCCAAGGAACTCGACCAGACCTACGTCGCCTACTCCGGCGGCACGGGCCTGGACACCCAGGGCGACTACGTGCGGATCGACGGCCCGAGCGTCTGGGTCGAGTTCGTCTGCCAGAACGGCGTCGTGTACCGGGACCAAGTCCACTACCACACCGTGTACCGGGACCACACCCGCGACTACGGCAGCGAGTTCTCCTTCTCATGACCGGACCGCGAAACTGGCTGACCACAGCACTGCGTCTGGTGGCCGGGATCGCGATCGTGGTACCGGCGGCGCTCCTCGCAGGGGCGTCGCCGGCCGCCGCGCATCCGATGCCGCACTCGGTGGTGCAGCTCGACGTGCATCAGGCGTCGGTCACCGCACGGCTGGAACTGCCGGTCGACGACCTCTCGCGGGCCGGCGGGATCGATCTGAGCGACACCACCCGGGCCACGCTGTCCGGGCGGGCCGACGCCATCCGCACCTACCTCCGCGAACACGTCCATCCGATCAGCTCCGGGGGCAAGGCCTGGCAGGTCAGCGTCGGCGCCCTGAGCCTCAGCCGCACCGAGCAGACCTCCACCGGCCCCTACCGTGAGGTGGTCGCCGAGGCCGTGCTCACCCCGCCGGCCGGCGCCGACGTACGCCACTTCACCTTCGACTACGACGTCATCGTCCACCAAGTCGTCACGCACACAGTCCTGGTGACGGTACGTCAGGACTGGGCCGCCGGACAGGTCGACGGCGAGGGCACCACCCAGGTCGGCACCATCCGGATCGACACCCGGACCATGACCGTCCCCGCCCTGAAGGTCGACCTCGGCGACGGCAGCGCCTGGCGCGGTTTCCTGGCCATGGTGAAGCTGGGCGGCGACCACATCCTCACCGGCACCGATCACCTGCTGTTCCTGCTGATCCTGCTCCTGCCCGCTCCGCTCGCGGCCACCGGGCGGCGCTGGGACGGCCTGGTCGGGGCCCGTCGCGCGCTCGGCCGGATCGGCCGCATCACGCTCGCCTTCACCGCCGGGCACTCCGTCGCGCTGGCCGTCACCGCGCTCGGGCGCCTGGACGTCCCCGGATGGCCGGTGGAGGCGTTCATCGCCGCGAGCATCCTCGTCGGCGCGATCCACGCGATCCGCCCTCTCTTCCCCGGCAAGGAGGCGCTGGTGGCCTTGGTCTTCGGCCTCGGTCACGGCATGGCGTTCTCCTTCGTCCTGGCGGAGATGCACCTGTCCACGGGTCAGCTCGTGACGAGCCTTCTCGGTTTCAACCTCGGCATCGAACTGGTGCAACTGCTGCTGGTCTTCCTGGCGCTGCCCTCACTGCTGGTGCTGGCACGCCTGCGGGCGCAGCCCGCACTGCGGCTGACCGGCGCGGTGCTCACCGGCACTGCGGCCGCCGGCTGGCTGGCCGACCGCCTCGGTCTGCCCAACCCCGTCGCCCGGGCGGCCGACAGCGCCGGATCCCACACCACGCTGCTGCTGGCCTCCCTCACCGTGACCGCACTCGCCGCCACCGCCTGGACCCTCACCACCCGTCGGCACGCACGCCCCGGACCGGCCGAACCTCCCACGACGACGTGTGAGCCGCACGGTCCGGACCGGTCGGCGGGCATCGCCGACTCAGCGGCGGCACAAACTCATTGAAACGTCACCCAGCGGCGACCGCCCGCCTTTCAGTACGCCGCCGCGGTCACCGTTCGTCTCGCGTGGCATCCGGTCCTCCCGTAGGGTCACGGTGCCGCCATGGCACAGGGGGACCTACGTCCCGGTGCCGCACGTCGGCCAAGCCGCGGAGATGAGGAGTGCCATGTCCGGACAGTTCGAAGCGGTGGTGGAGGTCGATCGACCCGTGGAGGAGGTGTTCGCCTACCTCGCCGACGGGCGCAACGATCCTCAGTTCAGCCCTCGGGTCCTCAAGATCGACAGGATCCCTGACACCCCGACCGCTGTGGGCACGGTCTTCCGGAGCACCGTCAAGGACGCGGGCATGAAGACCGCCCGGGAGTTCCGCATCACGGAGCTCGAAGCGCCGGTGAAGCTCCGCTGGGCCGAGGTGTCCAAGAACAGCGTGACGGTGCGCGAAGGCGGCTACGACCTGGAGTCACTGGCCGACGGCAGGACTCGCGTCCGCATCTTCAACCACCTCGACGGCCACGGTCTTGGCAAACTGCTGGTCGGCCTGGCGCTCGCCGCGGCCCGCAAGGACGCGCCCGCCTTCGGCGCCCGGATCAAGACGGCCGCCGAGAAGGCGATCGTTTCACGCTGACCTTTCCACGGGCAGCCGAAGAACGCCCTCGGAGACCGGCGGCCACCCGCTGCGCCGCCGGGCCTCCAGGACGGGAACACGTCCGGGACACGATCTTCTCGTTTCCACGGTCGCCGACCGCGAGGACCGTTCAGCCAGAAAGGTCCTGCAGCGGATCGTCGAACAACGCGAGGCGGACCGTGATGCGCTTGCCGACGGACTCTCGGCGTACCTCTATTCCCTGCACCACCGCCATCACGATCTCGAGACCGTGCTGGCCCACCCGACCGGCGTCGGCGGCGCGGGCCAGGGGAAGCGTCGGATCGGTGTCCCACACCTCGATCTCCAGCATGGCGTCCGTGATGCGCAGCTGCAGCAGCACCGGCCCGGGCGCGTATTTCAGCGCGTTGGTGACCAGCTCGCTGACCACCAACTGCCCCAGGTCCATGGCGCGGGCCGACACCGGCAGCCCGTACTCGCCCTGCACCCGCGTCAGGAACTTCGACGTCTGGGCCCGCGCGTCGGCGATACAGCCGTCCGCTCCGTCCAGTGCCACGGTCACCTCGGCAGGTGCGGCTTCCGGCATCCACGCACTCTCCTCAGGCAGGATCCGCAGCCTGCCGACCATCTCCAATACCCCGTTCATGGGCGCGCGGATACCCCGTGATTCCCGCCTTACTCCTGTGCCGCGCTGTTCTTGTGCCGCCCATGAACCGGAGGACCGTCTCATGCATCGTGCTCGGGCTTCCTGGGCAACGGTGGCATCAAGGACCTGACCGCCCCCATCGAGTGCGCAGAGGACGCGAGTGACAGACAACCGGGAAGCAGTGGGCCACGGCAGACTCTCCGTGGTCCGGACCGACGCCGACGGCATCACCGTGCTCGGCCTCGACGGAGAGATCGACCATCAGAGCGTGGGCGGCCTGACGCGGGCCCTGTCGCCGGCCGGCGCCCCCGAGGGGCCCCGGGTGGTCATCGACCTGAGCCGGGTCACCTTCATGGACTCCAGCGGCGTCAACGCTCTGATCGCCGCCTTCCAGTCCGCTCGGGCCGCGCAGGGATCGCTGCGGCTCGTGGTGGTGCGGGGCGCCGTGCTGCGCACCCTGCAGCTCGTGGGACTCGACACCGTCGTCCCCTGTCACCCGACCCTGGAGGATGCGCTCGCGTCGATGCGCCCCGGCGCGTGAAAATTCAACCGAGTACCCGGGACGACTCCCCCCATGCCGGGTTCACGACGTCTTTTTTCGGCCTGCAACAACGCTCCCACCAGGCTTTTGTCGCTGCCGCGCACCTGGGTTAATCTTCGACGGATTTCTCACCGGGCAGTTCTGTGGGGTGCAGAATTGTCGCTGGTGAGCGGGCCCTTGACGAGCCCGGCACGGTTCCGAGTCCTCGTGCGGGGGCTCTTGGGGAGCGGAACGAGGGTGGGCATGAGCAGCACGTCGACTCAGGACCGGGAGAAGGCTCCGGGCGAGCAGGAGCTACGGCAGTTGCTGGCCGGGCTGACCGCCGTGCGCGACGGCGACTTCGGCACCCGGTTGCCGTCCGACGGACAGGGCCTTCTGGGCGACATCGCCACGGTCTTCAACGGCATGGTCGACCAGCTGTCCGTGTTCACGTCGGAAGTCACGCGGGTGGCCCGCGAGGTGGGCACCGAGGGCACGCTGGGCGGGCAGGCCGAGGTGCCGGGGGTCTCCGGCACCTGGGCGGATCTGACCGACTCCGTCAACGCGATGGCGGGCAATCTGACCACTCAGGTCCGTGACATCGCCCAGGTGGCGACGGCGGTGGCCAAGGGTGACCTCTCGCAGAAGATCGACGTGCCCGCGCGCGGGGAGATCCTTCAGCTGAAGGAGACCGTCAACACGATGGTCGACCAGCTCTCCGCCTTCGCCGACGAGGTCACCCGCGTCGCCCGAGAGGTCGGCAGCGAGGGACGCCTCGGCGGACAGGCCCAGGTGCCCGGAGTGGGCGGCGTGTGGCGGGACCTGACCGACTCGGTCAACTTCATGGCCGGAAACCTCACCTCCCAGGTCCGCAACGTCGCCCAGGTGACGACGGCGGTGGCACAGGGCGACCTCTCCCAGAAGATCACCGTCGACGCCCGCGGCGAGATCCTCGAACTCAAGAACACCATCAACACGATGGTCGACCAGCTCTCCGCCTTCGCCGACGAGGTCACCCGCGTCGCCCGGGAGGTCGGCACCGAGGGCCGGCTGGGCGGTCAGGCCGACGTCAAGGGCGTCAAGGGCACCTGGCGCGATCTCACCGACTCCGTGAACTTCATGGGCGGCAACCTCACCGCGCAGGTCCGCAACGTCGCCCAGGTGGCCACGGCGGTGGCACAGGGCGACCTCTCCCAGAAGATCACCGTCGACGCCCGCGGCGAGATCCTCGAACTCAAGAACACCATCAACACGATGGTCGACCAGCTCTCCGCCTTCGCCGACGAGGTCACCCGCGTGGCCCGGGAGGTCGGCACCGAGGGCAACCTCGGCGGACAGGCAATCGTGCGGGGCGTGTCGGGGACCTGGAAGGACCTGACGGACAACGTCAACGTGATGGCCTCGAACCTGACCGGGCAGGTCCGTTCGATCGCCCAGGTGGCCACCGCCGTCGCACGCGGCGATCTCTCCCAGAAGATCACGGTGGAGGCCAAGGGTGAGGTCGCCGCTCTGGCGGACGTCATCAACACCATGGTCGACACGCTCTCCGCGTTCGCCGACGAGGTCACCCGCGTGGCCCGCGAGGTCGGCACCGAGGGCCGCCTGGGCGGTCAGGCGCACGTGCCGAACGTGGCCGGCACCTGGAAGGACCTCACGGACAACGTCAACTCGATGGCCAACAACCTCACCGGGCAGGTGCGCAACATCGCGCTGGTGACGACGGCGGTGGCCAACGGCGATCTGTCGAAGAAGATCGACGTCGACGCCCGGGGCGAGATCCTGGAGCTGAAGACCACCATCAACACGATGGTCGACCAGCTGTCGTCGTTCGCCGCCGAGGTCACCCGTGTCGCCCGCGAGGTCGGCAGCGAGGGCCGGCTCGGCGGACAGGCCGAGGTGGAGGGTGTCGAGGGCACCTGGAAGCGCCTGACGGAGAACGTCAACGAACTGGCCGGCAACCTCACCCGGCAGGTCCGCGCGATCGCCGAGGTCACCAGCGCAGTCGCCGAGGGCGACCTGACCCGCTCGATCACCGTGGAGGCCTCCGGCGAGGTCGCCGACCTCAAGGACAACATCAACTCCATGGTGGAGTCCCTGCGCGAGACCACCCGGGCCAACCAGGAGCAGGACTGGCTCAAGACCAACCTGACCCGGATCTCCAGCCTGATGCAGGGCCACCGCGATCTGCCGGTGGTCGCCGAGCTGATCATGGACGAGCTCACGCCGTTGGTCTCGGCCCAGTACGGCGCCTTCTACCTGGCCGAGGACACCGTGCGCGGGCCCGAGCTGCGGCTGGTGGGCTCGTACGGCTATCCGGACGACGACGAACGGCCCACCCGTATCCCGGTGGGGCGCTCGCTGGTCGGACAGGCCGCGCGCAACCTCCGTACCGTCACCGTGGACGAGCTGCCCGCCGGGTACGTCACCATCTCCTCGGGCCTCGGGCACGCCGAGCCCACCGCTCTGGTAGTGCTGCCCATCGTGGTCGAGGAGCAGGTCCTCGGCGTGATCGAGCTGGCGTCCGTCACCCGCTTCACCCAGATCCACCAGGACTTCCTGGCGCAGCTGATGCCGACCATCGGCGTCAACCTCAACACCATCGTCGCCAACGTCCGCACCGACGAGCTGCTGGACGAGTCCCAGCGGCTGACCGCCGAACTCCAGGCCCGCTCCGAGGAGTTGCAGGTCCAGCAGGACGAACTCCAGCGCTCCAACGCCGAGCTGGAGGAGAAGGCCTCCCTGCTCGCCTCGCAGAACCGCGACATCGAGGCCAAGAACCTCCAGATCGAGCAGGCCCGGCAGGAACTGGAGACCCGCGCGCAGCAGTTGTCGCTGGCCTCCAAGTACAAGTCGGAGTTCCTGGCCAACATGAGCCACGAGCTGCGCACCCCGCTCAACAGCCTGCTGATCCTGGCCCAGTTGCTGGCGCAGAACCCCTCGCGCAACCTCACCCCGAAGCAGGTCGAGTACGCGGGCATCATCCACTCGGCGGGCTCCGACCTGCTCCAGCTGATCAACGACATCCTCGACCTGTCCAAGGTCGAGGCGGGCAAGATGGACGTCGCCCCCGAGCGGGTCCCGCTGCGCCAGCTCCTGGAGTACGTCGAGGCGACGTTCCGCCCGATGACGTCGCAGAAGAGCCTCGAGTTCACGGTGGCCACCGCGCCCGGCACCCCGGCCGATCTGCTCACCGACGACTCCCGGCTGCGCCAGATCCTGCGCAACCTGCTGTCGAACGCGGTGAAGTTCACCGAACAGGGCGGTGTGGAGCTGCGGATCGAGCCCGCCGCCGACCGAGAGGTGCCGCCGGGCGTGCACCGGGGCGGCCCGATCGTGGCCTTCCGGGTCAAGGACACCGGTATCGGCATCCCGCAGCAGCAGCTGGAGACGATCTTCGGGGCGTTCCAACAGGCCGACGGGACGACCAGTCGCAAGTACGGCGGCACAGGGCTCGGTCTGTCCATCACCCGGGAGATCGCCCACCTGCTGGGCGGCGCGGTCACCGTCGACAGCGTCCCCGGCCAGGGCAGCACCTTCACTCTGTACCTGCCCGTCGCGCGCGCCGACTTCGAGGAACTGATGGAGAAAGGCGGACGTCCGGCGGAACAGCCGTACGACACCTTGGTCTCCGAGGAGACGGCCGAGCCCCGGCAGCTCCCCGCTGCCGCCCCTTCCCCCGAGCAGCGCAGGCGCCGTCTGCTGGTCATCGAGGAGCGCCCGCGCGGTCTGCTCACGCTCGTCGCCGAGCGGGCCGTCGCGGACCTCGCGTACGACTCCGACGATCCGCACGGGGGGATCGACATCATCACGGCGGTGGGGGCGCAGGAGGCGGCGAGCACGCTGGCGGCCGACCCCTGCCACTGCGTCGTCCTCGAACTCGGCATGCGGCACGACGAGGGTGCCGCCTTCCTGGAGGCTCTGCGCGGTGACTCGGCGCTGGCCAGCGTGCCGGTCCTGATCCACACCGGACACCGCGTGAACCTCGGCCAGGAGCAGGGGCTGCGGGCCCTGGCGGGCGACCGGCCGCTGGACTTCCTGGCCAGCCTGGACGAACTGCGCGAGCGCATCACCCTGCACCTGTCCGCCGAGCAGCCCGGAGACGTGCTGTCGCTGGTGCGTCCCGAGGAGCCGCAGCGCCCCGCCGCACAGGCGGTGGACGACTCCTTCCTCGGCCGGACGGTCCTCGTGGTCGACGACGACGCGCGCAACCTCTTCGCGCTCAGCGGAGTGCTGGAACTGCACGGCTTCCAGGTCCTGCACGCGGACAACGGCCGCAAGGGCATCGAGATGCTGCTCGCCCACCCGGACATCTCGCTGGTCCTGATGGACGTGATGATGCCGGAGATGGACGGTTACGCCGCCACCACGGAGATCCGCTCGATGCCGCAGTACGCCCAGCTGCCGATCATCGCGGTCACCGCGAAGGCCATGCCCGGCGACCAGGAGAAGAGCCTCGCGTCGGGTGCCAACGACTACGTCACCAAACCCGTCGACACCGGCGACCTCATCGCCCGGGTCCGACGGTGGCTGCCCGCGTGAGACGACGCCGAGACCAACAGCCGACCGCGTGACGTCCCAGCCGAGGAACAGGCCCACCGTGAGCGATCTCCGTCAGCCGCCCGAGCCCCAGAGTGCCCCCGTGGTCGATCAGCCCGCCGTCGACGGCAACGACGGTGACGGGCAGCCCTCTCCCGTCGGCAGGCTGGCGGCGACCGTCGAGCGGCTGCGCCGAGAGGTGCGGGCGGCGCAGGCCGAGGCGGATGGGCGGGCCCTGATCGAACTGGCCAAGGGCATTCTGGTCGAGCGGCTGGGGTGTGGTCCGGCGCAGGCCTCGCGGCAGCTCGCCGAGCTCACGGCACAGGCGGGCGTGACGCCGTTGGAGTTCGCGGTCGAGGTGATCAACCAGGCCTCGCGCGATCACGTGTCGGAGGTGACCAGCGCCTTCCTCGCCGCCACCGCCGACCCGCCCGAGGCGCACTCCTCCGCCGTACGGCTGCGGACCGCCGAGAGTGGTGCGCTCGCCGCCCAGGACACCCAGGCTGTCGCCGACTCCCTGCTGGAACACGCCCTGACCCCGCTGGGCGCGGAGGCGGTGGCCATCTGGGCCCTGGGGGCCGACGGGTCCCTCGCGCTGGCGGGCAGCGCCGGGTTCTCCACGGCCGAGGCCGGACGCTGGCGGCATGTGCCGCCGGGCGTGACGACCGTGGCGCGCCGCGGGCTCGCCGAACGCACGGGGCAGTGGATCCGCAGTCTGTCCGAGACCGGGCTGCCTTCCATCGGCCAGCACCACCACTCCGACGGCGGCCGGGTCGCCGTACCGGCGGAGACCGGCGGGCGCATCCAGGGCGTACTGGAGATCGCCTGGGCGGCGCCGCTGGAGCCCCCTCCCCCGCCGATCGTCCGTCAGGTCGAGGCGCTGGCCGAGCTGTGCGCGCACACCCTGGAGACATACGGGCTCCACCATCCCGACGGCGCCCCGCTCCCGACTGTCCTGCCGGACGTCTCCGAGCTGATGGACCTGGCCGACGGCCTCCACGACCCGGCGCTGGTGCTGGTGCCGCACCTGGACTCCGACGGGCACCTCGTCGACTTCCGCATCCATCACGTCAACAGCCGCTTCCTCGACCCGGCCGGCCGGCCGCGGGGCGCCGTGAGCGGCGCGCTGCTGCTGGAGGCGTACCCGATGGCCGCCGGCCACAGCGAGCTGTTCGAACGGATGGAGCGCGTGTACGCCACCGGCGAGCCCTTCCGCGCCCACCGCATGCGGCTGACCGCCCTGGTGGACGACGTCCCGCTCGCGGCCGTCGCCGACATCAACATCAGCCGGCACGGCGGCAGCGTCCTGCTCATCTGGCGCATCGAGGACGAGACGGCCCGCCTGGCGAGCCTGCTCCAGCACGCCCAGCGCCTGGGCCGCATCGGCGGTTTCGAGGAGAACCTGCTGACGGGCGAGATCACCTGGAACGGTCAGCTCTACCACCTCTACGGCAGGCCCCCCTCCGACCCCGCCGTACGGCTGGAGGACCTGGCCGCCCACGCCCACCCCGACGACGCCGTCGCCATCGGCCGGTTTCTGCGCACCCTGCTCCACCAGCGCCGTCCCGCGTCCACCGCGTTCCGTCTGCAGCGCCCCGACGGGGTCACCCGCCACATCCGGGTCGTGGCGGAGCCTGTCCTCGACTCCGCGGGTCAGCTGTATGTCGTGCGCGGCGCCTACCAGGACATCTCCGCCCACCACTGGACCGAGGTCGCGCTCGCCGCCACCCGGGACCAGCTCGCCCACAGCGAGCAGCAGGCCAGCGAACGCGACCGGCTGACCCTGCAGTTGCAGCACGCCATCATGCCTCCGACGCGGGCGCCGCTGGAGGTTCCCGGGCTGGACGTGGCGGTGCGTTACCGGCCCGCGGAGACCCAGCATCTGGTCGGCGGTGACTGGTACGACGCGGTCGTGCTGCCGTCGCGGCTGGTGCTGCTGTGCGTGGGCGACGTCGCCGGGCACGGCATCGAGGCGGCCACCAGCATGGTCGTGCTGCGCAACGCGCTGCGTGGGCTCGCCGTGACCGGCGCCGGGCCCGGCCAGCTGCTGTCGTGGCTCAACATGGTGGCCCACCATCTCACCGGCGCCGTCACCGCCACCGCGGTCTGCGGCCTGTACGACCCCGAGAACAACACGCTGCGCTGGGCGCGGGCCGGGCATCTGCCGCCGGTCCTCGTACGCGGCTCGGACGCGGCACCGCTGCCGCTGGTCAAGGGGCTGCTGCTGGGTGCCGTGCCGGAGGCCACGTATGAGGAGCACGAGGTCCAGCTCGCCGTCGACGACACGCTGCTGATGTACACGGACGGTCTGATCGAACGCCGGGACCGGTCCGTGGAGGAGTCCCTGGCGCAGTTCCTGACGGTGGCGCGGGCGGTCCCGCCCACGCTGGACCAGCAGTTGGATCGTCTGCTCACCCACAGCAGGTCCGACACGGACGACGACACCTGCATCGTGGGAATCCGCGTGGCCTGAGGCACGGTCCGCCCCCGTACGCCCGTGTCGGCGTCCCGGGCTCTCGGTGAGCCGGGGGCTTGTGTCCGGGCAGACGGGGAACGCGTTGCCCCGAACGATCGGGGAGAGGTCATGCCACGAGTCAGGGAGTACGCCGTCGCCGCGTCCGGTCGGTGGACGGACGAGGAGGAGGGCCGCCGCCGGCTGCCCGCCGGGGAGGTCCACGCCTGGGAGCCGGGCACGAACCAGACGGTCTGCGGTCTTTCTCTCAGCCGCTCCCAGCTGACCCGGTTCCCGCACATCACCTGGTCCGACACGATCCCGGAGTCGGGGGGCGCGGCCGACCGGGTGCGGCGCCTGTGCCCGCGCTGCGCCTCCGTGGCGGGACGTCGTGGGGGCGACGCCCGCCCGAGGTGGCACCGCACCAATCCCAGACCGTGAAGGGGGCCGGCATGGCCGACAAGAGGGGTTCCGGCGTCTCGGACCGGTTGACGCGGACCGCCGACGAGGTGTTCGGCTGGAGCGAACTTCGGCCGGGACAGCTGACCGCGATGGAAGCGGTCATGCAGGGCCGGGACACGCTGGCCGTCATGCCCACCGGCGCCGGGAAGTCGGCCGTGTACCAGGTGCCCGGGCTGCTGCTGCCCGGGCCCACGGTGGTGGTCTCCCCGCTCATCGCCCTCCAGCGGGATCAGATCGCCGGCCTGCTCCGTCACGACGACGCCCCGGACGCCGTCGCCGTCAACTCCGCGCAGGCGGCCGGCGAGGTGGAGGCCGCCTGGGACGCGGTCCGGCACGGTGATGCGGAGTTCCTGTTCCTCTCCCCCGAGCAGCTCGCCAAGGACGAGGTGGTCGAGCGCCTGGCCCGGGCCGCGCCGTCGCTGTTCGTCGTCGACGAGGCCCAGTGCGTCGCCGCCTGGGGCCACGACTTCCGTCCCGACTACCTCCGTCTGGCCCAGGCGGCCCGGCGCATGGGCAGGCCCACGGTCCTCGCCCTCACCGCCACGGCCGCCCCACCGGTACGCGAGGAGATCGTGGAGCGGCTCGGCATGGAGGATCCGGCGCTGGTGGTGGCCGGCTTCGACCGGCCGAACATCGCGTTGGAGGTGCGCCGCTTCCAGGACGACACGGACAAGCGTCGGGAGGTCGTGGAGCGCGCCGCGGCGGAACCCAAGCCGGGCATCGTCTACACCGCCACCCGCCGGGACGCCGAGGCGTACGCGGACGACCTGGCCGCGCTGGGCCTGTCGGCCGCCGCCTACCATGCCGGGCTGACAGCCCGTGAGCGCTCCCGGGTGCACGATGCCTTCCTGGCCGGTGAGACCGACGTCGTGGTCGCCACCTCCGCCTTCGGCATGGGCATCGACAAGGAGGACGTACGGTTCGTGCTGCACGCGTCCGTACCCGGCTCGCTCGACGCCTACTACCAGGAGATCGGCCGTGCGGGACGCGACGGCGGGCCCGCGCTGGCCGTCCTCCACTACCGGCCGCAGGACAGCGGCCTGCAGCGCCTGTTCGCGACGCGCGCGCCTGACGAGGAAACCCTGGGCGCGGTCGCGGAGCGCATCCACGAGCGTGACACTCCCACCGAGCCGGACGACATCCGGAAGGAGACGGACCTCTCGCGCAGACGCGTGACGGCGGCGGTCAATCTCCTGGAACAGGCGGGCGCCGTGCACACCGAGGACGACGGGCGGGTGCGCGCCGTTCCCGGGACGACGGCCGAGGACGCGACCGCCCGTGCCGCGGAAGGGGCCCGCTCACGCAGCAGGCTGGAGCAGTCGAGGCTGGCCATGATGCTGGGGTACGCCGAGACCACCGGCTGCCGACGTCGCTTCCTGCTCGGTTACTTCGGTGAGTCGTACGACGCCCCGTGTGAGGCCTGCGACGTGTGCGCGTCCCCCTCGTCCGGGGACACCGTCGTCGAGGGAGCGGGGGACTCGAGCGACGAGCCCTCCTCGCCTCCGTCGGCCGACTCCTACCCGGCGGGTACGCGGGTGCGGCACACGGAGTGGGGAGAGGGAACGGTGATGAGTGAGGAGGGCGACCGGATCACCGTACTGTTCGAGTCCATGGGATACCGCACGCTGTCCCTGCCGGCGGTCGCCGGCAGGGGCCTCCTCACCGCAGACCCGCTCAGTGCCGCGCCACGACCCGCAACGTCTTGACCGAGGGGTCGGCGGCGTCCGGGATGAGGACGCCGTGCTCGACGCCGCTGCGCAGATAGTCGAGGACCTCGTCGGTGATGACCTCACCGGGAGCGATCGCCGGCACACCCGGAGGATACGGACTGATCATCTCCGCGGCGATGCGGCCGGCGGCACGGTCGGCCGGGACGTGGTCGACCTCGGCGAAGAACGCGTCGCGCGGCAGCATCGCCTGCTCCAGTTCCAGGGCCGAGGGCTCGGGCAGACGGACCGACGGCCTGCGTTCGATGGACTCGGCGCCCTCGGTGAGGGCGCTGAGGGCGTCCAGCAGCGCCTTCTCCGTCTCGTCGTCGTCGGCGTGCGTGATCGACGCGCTGATCCGGCAGGTGTCGGAGCCGCCGACGTCCACATGACACTCGGACCGGAGCCACTCGGCGGCCTGCATACCGCTGATCCCGAGCTCGCGTACGTCGACCACGAGCTTCAGGGGGTCGAAGTCTGCGGCGAGCCCCTCCTCCACGATCTCCTGGCCCATGGGCCGCAGTCCCGGCAGGTCCCCGGCCGCCAGCCGGATCCGTTCCGCGCGGTGCAGCGCGGCGTCCAGGAGGTCGTGGCCGTGCTCGACCATCTGGCGGCGCCAGCCGTCCAGAGTCAGGTAGACCAGGGACGAGGCACTGGTGGTGCCGAGCAGGTCCTCCCGCTGTTTGAGCGCTTCCGGCGAGACCCGGTCGTACTGGAGGTGGAAGACGGAGCTCTGTTCGATCGCCCCGCCCATCTTGTGGACGCTGGTGACCACCAGGTCCGCCTCGGCGTCCATGCCCCAGGCCGGCAGATCGGGATGGAACGGCAGGTGGGCGCCCCAGGCCTCATCGACGATAAGGGGTATGTCGAACTCGTGGCACACCCGCGCCACACCCTGGATGTCGGCGCAGGTCCCCCAGTCGGTCGGGGTGATCAGCAGCATGCCCTTGGCGTCCGGGTGCTCCTCGAGCCGGCGGCGTACGTCGTCGGGCTCCGGTGGATGGGCGATGTGCCGGTCACGATCGAACTTGGGGTGGACCCAGATCGGTTCGACGCCGTTGACGACGACGCCCGAGATCACGGACTTGTGCGCGTTGCGCGACAGCAGCAACTTCTCCCCGGGACCCGCCACGGCCAGCATCGCCGTCTTGACGGACAGGGAGCTGCCGCACGTGGAGAAGAACGCCTGGTCGGCGCCGACCGCGTCCGCCATCAGTTCCTGTGCCTGGCTGAGCACGCCCTGGGACTGCCGGCGGTCGTCCAGCCCGTTGAGGGACAGGACGTCCGAGCGGAACACGTCGAGCCCGACGATCTCCGCCACCCGCGGGTCCACGCCGCGGCCCTGCTTGTGACCGGGCGGACCGAAGACCATGTCTCCGCGACGCCGGAACTCCTCCAGCGCCTCCAGTACGGGCACCCGCGAGTGATCCATGGTTCCTCCCAAGTCCGTCCCGCCCCGTTCAGTCGCCGAAGCCGTGGGGCCCACTCGGTCTGAACACCGTGTTGACCGCATGCGCCGGTCGAAACGCTCGGCACAGACGTCCGGACTCCAGCGGCTCAGAAGGGGTGCAGGTGCCGCTCCATCCAGTCCGCGGCGGCCCGGCGGAACAGGCGCCGGTTGTCCGCGCGCAGGAAGTCGTGCCCCTCGTCACGCAGGACGAGGAGCTCGGCGGGGACACCGCGCTCCCGGGCGGCCCGCACGAACTGTTCCGACTCCCCCGGCGGCACGTTGGTGTCGTGCTCGCCGTGGACGGCGAGCAGCGGGGCCCGCAGCGCGTCGACACGGCTCATCGGTGACAGGGCGTGCAGCAGCTCGCGGTCACGCTCCGGGTGGCCGTACTTGTGCGCCGCCGACTCCGCGATCCAGGGCTCGGTGCCGGCGAAGAAGGTCAGCAGGTCGGACATGCCGCAGACGGCGACGCCGGTGCGGAAGAGGTCCGGGTGCCATACGAGGGAGGCGAAGGTCAGGTAGCCGCCGTACGAGCGCCCCATCACCGCCAGCCGGGTCGGATCGGCGGGGCCCGCCGTGACCGCGTGGGCCGCGCAGTCCGCGACGTCGTCGAGCGCGGCGAAGCGGCCGGTGCCCAGGTCGGCGTCGACGAAGGACCGGCCGTGTCCGCCGGAGCCGCGGACGTCGGGGGCGAACACGTCCAGACCACGCCCGAGCAGCTCGTGGTACAGCGGGTCGAACACCGGGCGTTCCTGGTCCTCGGGGCCGCCGTGCAGGTGGATCACGCAGGGCGCCGGCTCGTTCGGGGCACGTCCCGGAGCGCGGTAGTACCAGCCGCTGAGGGGCAGGCCGTCCCTGGCGGTGAGGCGCGAGAGGACAGGGCGTACCGGCGGGCGGCCCGGCGGGACGGCGTCCTTGTCCCGGGAGGACCAGGGGGTGCGCAGCAGGGACACGCCTTCGTGGGCCCACCACACGCCGGGACGGCGCTGTGAACCGGACAGCGCAAGCAGCAGCCGCCCCGTCCCGGCGGCCGCGACCCGCGTGACGACCTCGTGGGGCAGCGGTACCGGCCGCGCCGGTCCGGTAGCGTCCGTGGCCCCGTGCCCCGGGGAGGTCTCGACGACGTCGAGTTCGTTGGCGCCCCGCACGTTCCAGGCCAGCACGGCCGTCCGGCCGTCGTGCGCCATCGCCAGCAGTTCGAGGTCGTTGTCCTCGCGTTCCGCCACGACCGTCCTGCCGTGCGGCGTGCCGTCGGCGCCGAGAGCGACGGCGAACAGGGCCGCGTACTCCCGGTCGGCGTCGCTGCGCAGCCACAGCGTCCGCCCGTCGGGCGAGAACCGGCCGATCCACGGGTCTCCGTCGGCGACCCGCAGGGTGAAGGTGGTCGCCGCGTCCGAGGTGCGCCGGACGACCGCCTCCCGCCGCCCGCGCGGACCCCGGCGCAGCAGCGCGAGCCGACCGTCGTGGCTGAGGTCGCACACCCGGAGAGTGGGGGCGTCCGGTTCCGTGGCGAGCAGCACGGGCGAGGCCAGGCCGTCGGGATCGATCAGGTAGGCGGACAGTCCTCCGCCCGGCCGGGTCGCCGGTGTCCCGCCCGGCCCCACGGCGTACGCGGTGGTGCCGAGGAGGGTCGCCCGGCCGTCCCGGGCCGTCCAGTGGGCCGGGACGGCGTCCGTCGAGCGCCACAGCCCGTCGTCCTGGGCGCGGGCGGTGGGTGGTGCGGCGAGGGTGACGGCGACGGCCGAGCCGTCGTGGGCCCAGCAGCCGAGGTAGGCCGAACTGTCGGGGTCGGCACCGGCCAGCAGGCGACGGCCGGTGCCGTCGGGGCGCACGCACAGCACCCGTGAGTGCTCTCCGCCGCCCGGTGCGGTGGTGTACGCGATCCAGCGGCCGTCGGGTGACCAGGCCACCTCCTTGACGGGATCCGGGGAGGAGTCGAGCAGCCGGATCCCCTCCCCGTCCACGGGCCCGGCCCACAGCTGGGGAACTCCGCCCCGGTCACAGATGAAGGCCACCTCGGTGCCGTCGGGAGCGGCGGATGGATACCAACACCCGTGCGCGTACAGCCGGGTCACGGCATCCCGCGGCCCTTCTGCCTCGGGCAACGGCATCGAGGCGGGGGCCGCGGCGGAGGCGGGCCCTGGCGCCGGGGCGGGACCCTCGGCATGGGGGTGCTCCTGCGCCGGGGCGGGGTCCACGGCATGGGGGTGCACCTGCGCCCGGGCGGGGTCCACGGCATGGGGGTGCACCTGCGCCGGGGCGGGGTCCACAGCACGGGGGTACTCCTGCGCCGGTGGAGGCGCCGTGGCGCCGGCGGGCCCGTGCCCCGGTGCGGGGCCGCCTGCGGCGCGGGCGATCTCCTGTGCCGACGCGGGTTCCGCCCCACGGGCAGGCGGCCCCTGCGCCGATGCAGGCGCAGCGCCACGGGCAGGCCCCGCCGCCGATCGAGGCATCGCAACACCGGCAGGCTCCTGCACCGACCCCGGCTCCGCACCGCGAGCAGGCGGCCCCTGCGCCGATGCGGGCGCCACGCCACGGGCCGACCCCAACGCCAACCCGGGCAGCGCAACACCGGCAGGCCCCTGCACCGACCCCGGCTCCGCACCACCGGCAAGCGGCCCCTGCGCCAACCCGGGCATCGCAACACCGGCAGGCCCCTGCAACGGCCCCGGCTCCGCACCGCGAGCAGGTGGCCCTTGTGCCGGTGCGGGCGGCTCCTCGTGCGGGGGCCGGGTGTCGTGGGGGCCGGTCACGTGATTCCGTGCGTCTGCAGCCATGTCTCCAGCAGTGCCACCTGCCACAGGGCGTTGGCGCCGCGTTTGGTCCGGTGTTCGTCGGGTGCCGCCAGGAGTTCGGCCACGTACGACTCCTGGAAGATCCCCCGTTTCTTCGCCTCGGGTGCCGAGAGGGTCTCGCGCACCCGGTCCAGGACGGGGCCGGCCATGTGGCGGATGGCCGGGACGGGGAAGTAGCCCTTGGGCCGGTCGACGATCTCCCGCGGCAGGAGCTTGCGTCCTGCCGCCTTCAGTACTCCCTTGCCGCCGTCGGCGAGTTTGAGCTCCGGCGGACAGGCCGCGGCCAGCTCCACCAGCTCGTGGTCGAGGAAGGGCACGCGGGCCTCCAGTCCCCAGGCCATGGTCATGTTGTCGACCCGCTTCACCGGGTCGTCGACGAGCATGACGTGGGTGTCCAGTCGCAGCGCCGCGTCCAGGGCGGTCTGCGCGCCGGGACGTGCCATGTGTTCCCTGACGAAGCGGCCCGACACGTCGTCCGGGGGCAGCATGTGCGGCTCGAGGGTCCGCGCCAGGTCGGCGTGCGCACGGTCGAAGTACGTCTCGGCGTACCTCTGCGGCTCCTCCTCGCGCGCGACCGCGGCCAGCTCCGGGTACCAGTGGTAACCGGCGAACACCTCGTCGGCGCCCTGCCCGCTCTGTACGACCTTCACCTCCTTGGAGACCAGCTCCGACAGCAGGTGGAAGGCGACCACGTCGTGGCTGGTCATCGGCTCGCTCATCGCGGCGACGGCGTCGTCCAGGCCGGCCGAGACCCGCTCCGAGGGCACCGTCATCCGACGGTGGTCCGTGTCGAACTCCCGGGCGACCAGGTCCGAGTAGCAGAACTCGTCGCCCTTCTCCCCGCCTTCGGCCTCGAATCCCACACTGAACGTCTTCAGATTTCGCTGCCCCTCCTCGGCGAGCAGCGCGACGATGAGGCTGGAGTCCAGGCCGCCGGAGAGCAGGACGCCGACCGGCACGTCGGAGACCATCCGGCGCCGTACGGCCGTACGCAGCGCCTCCAGCACCGCGTCACGCCATTCGTCGGGCGCCATGCCCGCGTACTCGGCGCGGCGCGTGTAGGACGGCTGCCAGTAGCGGTGGTCGCGGTGGCTGCCGTCCGGTTCGACCACCCGTACCGTGGCCGGCGGCAGTTTGCGCACGCCGTTGAGGACGGTGCGCGGCGGCGCGACCGTGGCGTGCCAGCTCAGGTACTGGTGGACGGCCACCGGATCGATGGAGGTGTCCACGTCTCCGGCGGCCAGGAGGGCTGGCAGGGAGGAGGCGAACCGCAGCCGGTCCGGCGTCGGCGCCAGATACAGCGGTTTGATCCCCAGCCGGTCACGGCCGAGCACGACACGGCCGGTGCGGTGCTCGACGAGCGCGAAGGCGAACATGCCGTGGAAGCGCTCCACGCAGGCGGTTCCCCACTGCCGGTAGGCGTGGAGCACGACTTCCGTGTCGGACGTCGACTCGAAGCGGTGCCCGAGGCGCCCTAGCTCTTCGCGCAGCTCCCGGTAGTTGTAGACGCAGCCGTTGAAGACGCCGGTGACCTCGCCGTCGGCGTCGGTCATCGGCTGGGCGCCGAGGTCGGACAGGTCGATGATCTTCAGTCGTCGGTGCCCCAGCGCCACCGCGCCCTGTGTCCAGGTGCCTCGGCCGTCGGGCCCGCGGGAGGCGAGCCGGTCGGTCATGCGCTCGACGGCCGCGAGGTCGGGTCGCCTGCCGTCGAAGCGGATCTCGCCGCTCAGACCGCACATGACGCTCCGCCCCCTTCCCAGGAGCCGTCGGACACGAGCCCGGACAGGAAGCCCGGGCCGCGCCTGCCGGTCGCGACCCGGGCGGTATTGCTGGACATGAACGAAACCTCTCCTCGGGTTGTATCGGGTGAAGGGCGGACGGGCAGGGCAGGGGGACGCATCGCGTGCGTCCGGGTCAGCTGCCCAGGACCTCCGGTGCCCCGGAGCCAGCCGCACCCGCGGCGAAGCGCGCGACCTTGCGGGTGACGGAGGCCGGCCTGCGTTGTCGGCGCTCGCCGCGGGTTTCCGCGATCAGCAGGTCCGTGCAGGCCAGCAGGTCCTCTTCCCGTGCCGTGCGGCGCATACGCTCGGCGGCGCTGCCGTCCGCCAGGGCCGCCTCGGTCAGATCGTTGACGGTCTGCCAGTCGCCGTTGGCCTCCAGCACGGGACGCAACCGGGCCAGCAGCCCGCGTACGACGTCGGCGGCGGGCGCCTCCCGGTGGGTCCTCGGATCCACCAGCGCACCTTCCAGGCCGGACCGGGCAGCCCGCCAGGACGCGCCGCGCAGCCATTCATGGCGGCCGTCGCACACCGCGGCGCCGGACTCCGGCAGCTCGATGGCCTCGGTCACCAGGGCACGGAACAGGCCGGCCACGAGCACGACGGTCTCGGCCCGCGGGCAGGCGTCGCAGATACGCAGCTCCAGCGTCCGCAGGTGCGCGGAGGGGCGAACGTCGTAGTAGATCATCCCCGGGTCGCTGATGACCCCGCTCCGGACGAGGTCGCCCACCGCGGCGTCGTAGTCGGCCGCGCTGCGGAAGCAGCCGACGGGACCCGACGTGGGCCAGCGCTGCCACAGCAGCGTGCGCCAGCTGGCGTAGCCGGTGTCGGCTCCCTGCCAGAACGGCGAGCTGGCGGACAGCGCCAGCAGCACGGGCAGCCAGGGAGAGACCGCGCACATCACCCCTACGGCCGTGTCGCGGTCGGGTATGTCCACGTGGACCTGGGCGCCGCAGATGAGCTGTTCGTCGGCCACCTGGCGGTACTCCTCGACCATGTGGCGATAGCGCGCGCCGGCGCTGGGAGGTCCGGAGGCGGCCGGGGCAAGCGGTGCCGTGCCCGCGGCCACGACCGCGAGCCCCAGCGAGGAGGCGGCCGCGTCGAGCCGCCGTCTGGTTCTGGTGAGGTCGGCGTACAGGCCGGCCAGGGTCGCGTGCACCCCGCTGTTCGACTCCACGGTGGATTGGTGCAGTTCCTTGGTGAAGGTGCGCCGGGGAAGCCGGCACAGGACCGCGTCGGCACGCGGCACCAGCAGTCCGCTTTCCACTTGCAGGATGTGGAATTCCTCCTCGACTCCGATGCGCATGATCACAGTCGCTCCTTGAGATGTTGCCGAAGGTCCACCTGTCTCATGGTGACCCCCAAGTGCCCAGGAGATCGACTGATACGCGTAGATATGCGCATTTGCAGCTGATCGTCCACAGATGAGCGGGGTACTGGATCAGCCGTCGGTGGTCCTGCCGACCAGCGCGCCGTACGCCAGCTGCAGCGCGTCCGCCCCGGCCAGCGCGGCCAGCGCGCCCATCGCGGTGCGCGTCGCGCGAGGCCACAGGAGCTGGCCGGCGGTCAGGGTCGACGCCACCCAGACGCTCACGCAGAAGGGACAGGTCACCAGCTCGCCCACGGTGTCCTTGCCGGTCCCGGGCCGCGCCTCCTCGTGCAGTTCGGCGGGGCCCTGCGGACCGACGTAGGTCGTGAAGGGGGCGCGCAGCGGGCTCGTCACCGATGCCTTGCTGAGCAGCCGGCTGAGCCGGAACGTGGCCACCGAGGTCAGCAGCACGTCCCGGGGTTCCGGCCGCTCGGGCAGCGGGCGCCCGCGAAGCCGTACCGCCGCGGCCCAGCCCGCCGTGTACGCGCCGAACGCCGCCATGGCCGCGAGATAGCCGCGCAGGGGCCGGTCGTGCGTGCCCGCGTAGCCGCGGCCCGTGCGCCGGAGGAAAGCCTGCGCCCGTCGCCTGAGCCGGTTGTCCGTAGGAGTGGCCATGGGCGGATCCCCGTCCTGATTCGTTCCTGTACCGATCCGGTGCCGGCCCTCGGTGACGACGTGGGATGGACAGCGCGTGCCCCAGGCGCGTCTGCGACCGGGGGCGTCGATCACCGGTCCGTGCTCATGGGCAGCCGGGTCTCCCCCTGCACGCGCTGCAAACGAGGACGCTCAGCCGCCCGGCCTGATGACCGCGCGCACACAGCCGTCCGACTTCTGCTTGAACATGTCGTACGCCCGCGGCGCCTCGTCCAGGGACAGCGTGTGGGTCGCCAGGTGCGCGGTGCTCAGTTCCCCTGCCGCCATCCGTTCCAGCAGCATCGGGATGTAGCGCTGGCCGTGCTGCTGGGCGCCCCGCACGGTCAGTCCCTTGTTGATGACCGCGCCGAGCGGGAACTTGTCGACGGCACCGGCGAAGACACCCAGGACGAACACCGTGCCGCCCTTGCGACAGGCGTGGATGGCCTGCCGTACGGCGGTGGGGCGGTCCGTCTGGAGCCGCAGCTGCTGCTTCACCTGGTCGTACAGGTGAACCGGGCTGTCGCTGTGCGCCTCCATGCCGACCGCTTCGATGCACACGTCGGGGCCGCGGCCTCCGGTGCGTTCGCGCAGTTCCGCGCCGACGTCAGTGGCCGTGTAGTCGATGACCTCGCTGCCGATGTAGCGCCGCGTCATCTCCAGACGTTCCGGGATCCGGTCGATGGAGATCACCTGTTCCGCGCCGAGCAGCATCGCCGCCCGTGCCGCCATCTGGCCGACGGCGCCACAGCCCCATACGGCCACGACGTCGCCCGGACCGACCCCGCCGAGGTCGGCGCCCATCCAGCCGGTCGGCACCGAGTCGGACACGAACAGCGCGCTGGTGTCGTCCACCCCTTCCGGGACCTTGAAGGCTCCGTAGTCGCCGAAGGGCACGCGGACGTACTCGGCGTGGCTGCCGCGCAGGCCGCCCATGGCGTGCGAGTAGCCGAAGATGCCCGCGGTGTCGGCCCCGAAGAGGACATGGCCGATCCCGGGGTTGGTGTTGGTGTTGTCGCAGAGCGACCACAGGTCGTGGGTGCAGTACCAGCAGCGACCGCAGCCGACGAAGGAGGAGACGACGACCCGGTCGCCCACGGCGTGCCGGCGCACCCCGTCACCGACCTCGACGACCTCGCCGAGGAACTCGTGTCCGATGACGTCCCCGGACCGCATGAACGGGATGTAGCCGCCGATGAGATGGAGGTCGGAACCGCAGGTGGTGCCCGCGATCAGCCGTACGATCATGTCCTGGTCGTTGCGCAGGACCGGGTCCGACACCGTCTCCACGGCGAGCTTGTTCACGCCTTCCCAGCACAGCGCCTTCACAGCACGCCCTCCCCACCTGCGCGTCGGCTGAACAGCCCGACGACCTTGCCGCCGGGGGTGTCGTGGGTGGTCGGCTCGTCGGGGACGAGCACCTCGCCCGCCTCCATCAGGGCCTTGGCCTCGCGCAGGGCACGGCGCAGATCCTGGCGGGGGTCCTGCCCGGCGAGCCGCGCGGGCACGGACCGCGCGAGGTCCGACGGCGGCTGCTTGAACCGCACGGCCAGCTCGGTGCCGCGGTCCGCAGGTGCCGGGCTGATTCGCGTCTCGATGCGTTCCCCGTACTCCTGGAGCGGGGACGGCAGCTTGTCCGCCCGTAAGTCCTCGGGTCCGCAGTTGACCGTCACCGCCAGCCACCGGTCCGCGCCGCTCGACGCCGACCGGGGTGTCCGCGCCCTCCGCACGGCGACGGCGGCTCCGGCGAGTCCCGCAGCGGTCACCCAGAGTGACTTCCTGGGAACATAGGAGTCACCTTTCAGTCTCGCGGCTCACACTTCTGCCGGGCACCGTGACGAGCGCCCGAGCGGGCGGGTACCCCCGGTTCGAGGTGCTCAGGGCTTGGACATCGCGTGGCGCCCGGCCCTCCCGGAGAGTGCGACGTGGCGGGAGGGCCGGGCCGCGCCGGTGGGCCCGAGGCGCCGCAGCCACCGGCAGGCCATGGCCAGCAGGCCCGTGAACACGGCCAGGAGCAGCAAGGAGGTCCACATGGGCCGGCTGCCGGGGGAATCCGCCATCGTCCAGGCTGACGACGCCGTCCACAGGACCACGCCGGCCGCGTAGAAGGCCCGGATGCGGCGCAGTTGCCTTGCGGCCCCGGCCGCCGTGGTGTCGTCGGTGTGTGTCATGCCGCCCCGTGTACCCCGATCGACGTCCACCAGCCGGCCTGATCGGCGGGTCAGTTCGTCTGCGAGCTCGTTCCGCTCTGCCGGGACACCTGGTCGGTCATGTCGACGGTGTCGGCGGCCGGAGGCGCGGTCACGTCGACCTGGGTGCCGAAGCCGCCGAAGTCCATGACGACCTTCGCCTGGGCCTGGCGGGCGGATGTGCCGGTCCCGCCGGTCTGTGCGGTGTCCTTGACGGTCATCCGGATCTGCTGACGGCGGGTGAGTCCGTCCTCGTCGATCCAGAGATCGACGGGCACGTCGTCACCCAACTGCGCGCGCAGCTTCCGTTCCTGGGCCGAGTCGCCCTCGGCCAGCTTCGACAGGTCGAGGTCGACCCGGTAGTGCGTGGTGGACACGCCGTTCACGGTCTCGTCGCCCACCTTCCGCACGTCCTTCTCGGACAGGGACTTGGTGTAGGCGAAGGAATTCGCCGGGTCGCTCATCGCGGGGCCACCGGTGCCCTGCGAGCGATTCAGTCGCTTGAGGTCCACCTTCATCCAGCTCTTGCCCTCGGGCAGTTGGCCGCTCGCCCCAGGGGGCTTCTGGTACAGAACCTGGTTCACGATCCGCTGTTCGAGCTGCTGCCCGCCCTGGCCCAGCCGCATACGGCTCGTGCCGTCCTGCAGGTCCAGCACGCCGGAACCGGTGATCGTCTCGCTGTCGCCGCCCGCGGCGACGGTGGTCGCCAGTTTGATGCGGGCCGTCTTCGCCTGCGTGGTCTTCTTGTTGGTCGCCTGGACCACCTGGGCCGGCGAGGGCTCGGGCTGTCCCTGTGAGGCGGACCGGTCCGCGCCGCCGGCCCCGCTTGCCGCGTCTTCGCCGCATCCCGTCAGCAGGGCGAGCGACACGGCTCCGCCGGCGCCCAGAGCGGCTAAGAGGTCCTAACAAAGGCGTTGGACGTGTCGGTGGGTGATCAGACAGGTGGCGAGGCCGAGGAAGGCTTCGTGGATGTCGTCGCGTCTCTCCCAGCGGACCCGGAGACGGCGGAATCCGTGCAGCCAGGCGATCGTGCGCTCGACCACATAACGGAAGGTGCCCAGGCCACTGCCGTGTTCTTCGCCCCGTTCGGCGATGACCGGACGGATCCCACGGGCACGAAGCAGTCGCCGGTACTTGTCGTGGTCGTAGCCGCGGTCCGCGAGGAGCGCGTCGGGTCGGCGTCGTGGCCGGCCGACTGCGCCGGCCACGGGCGGAACCTTGTCCAGCAGGGGCAGCAACTGTGTGACGTCGTTGCGGTTTCCTCCGGTCAGCGACACCGCGAGCGGGATGCCCTG
>NZ_MJAH01000008.1 GCF_001746295.1 Streptomyces sp. LUP47B
GGGTCCGCGAGGCCGCCTCCGCGCGCGACGCGGCCGCCCGGCGCTGCGCCGAACTCGACCGGCTCTCCGCCCGCTCGGCCACCGGCCTCAGGCGGCTGGCGCCGCTGCGCGAGGAGTACGACCGGGTGGCCCGGCTGTCCGCGCTCGCCGCGGGCACCTCCGCGGACAACGAACGCAAGATGCGGCTGGAGGCCTATGTGCTCGCGGCCCGCCTGGAGCAGGTGGCGGCCGCCGCGACCGCGCGCCTGCAACGCATGTCCTCCGGCCGCTACACCCTCGTCCACTCCGACGACCGCACCGGACGCGGCCGCAGCGGACTCGGACTGCACGTCGTCGACGCCTGGACCGGACGCGAGCGGGACACCGCGACCCTGTCGGGCGGCGAGACCTTCTTCGCCTCCCTCGCCCTGGCCCTCGGCCTCGCGGACGTCGTCACCGACGAGGCCGGCGGGGTCCGGCTGGACACCCTCTTCATCGACGAGGGCTTCGGCAGCCTCGACGACCAGACCCTGGACGAGGTCCTCGACGTCCTGGACTCACTGCGGGAACGCGACCGCAGCGTTGGCATCGTGAGCCATGTGGCCGACCTGCGCCGGCGGATCCACGCCCAGCTGGAGGTCGTGAAGGGGCGCTCGGGGTCGGTGCTGAGACAGCGGGGCGGCGGCTGAGGTCAGCGCCCCAGGGGCCGCCGGGGGAGCGGGGAGGAGTAGACGACGCTCGTGGTCACCGAGCCCAGCGTGCCGATCCTGCCCGACACCTCCTCCAGGTGACGCATCGAGCGGGCGGCCACCTTGATGACGAAGCAGTCGTCGCCGGTCACGTGGTGCGCCTCCAGGATCTCGGGCGTCACGGCGACCAGGTCGTGGAAGGGCTTGTAGTTGCCGTTGGGGTACCGCAGGCGGACGAACGCCAGGATCGGCAGACCCAGCCGGTCGGGGTCGACGACGGCGGCGTACCCCTGGATGACCCCCGCCTCCTCCAGCCGCCGCACCCGCTCGGTGACCGCGCTCGCGGACATCGACACGGCCCGGGCGAGCTCGGCGAAAGTCGCCCGGCCCTCCCGCTGGAGGACGTCGAGGATGCGCCAGTCGGTGGCGTCCGGGGAATACACGGTCATGCCCGAGGAATACCAGGGGAATCCCCGGCCGAGCAAGGTGCACGCCGTGGAATTCCCCTTCAGGTGGTCGATCGCCAACCGTATATTTCCGGCCATGACGACAACCGACTCGTTCACCCTGAACCCCGTTCTGCGCGTCGCCCCCGCCACCCCGGCCGAGGCCGCCGCTCACTTCCGGGCCAGTCTCGTCTTCCACGCCGACGTGTCCGACGTCGCCGCCGCGCTCGCCGCCGACGGCGACCCCGGCTTCGTCGTCCTCGACTCCCGCTCCACCGACGCCTGGGACCAGGGCCACATCCCGGGTGCGGTCCACCTGCCCACCGCACTCGTCCCCGAGCGGGCCGGACAACTCCTCGACAGGTCCGTGCCCGTCGTGACGTACTGCTGGGGCCCGGGCTGCAACGGCGCCACCCGCGCCGCGCTCGCCCTCGCCGAACTCGGCTACCAGGTCAAGGAGATGCTCGGCGGCTTCGAGTACTGGGTGCGCGAGGGCTTCGAGTTCGAGACCTGGGAGGGCCGCGAGCGGCGCACCGCCGACCCGTTGACCGCCCCGGCCGGCTCGGACGACTGCGGCTGCTGAGGCCTGGCGATTTCCGGTGCGGTTCCTGTGCAGGTGCAACCCTGAGGTTCCGGTGCGTGTAGGTTCTGGCGCATGGTGCGATACGCGGAGCCGGGCGCGGTGGAGTGGGTCGAGTCGGGCGGCGGCCCGCTCATAGCGGTGCCGGAGACGGTGCTGCCGTTCTGGGCGGGCGCCGACGGCGACGAGACGGCCTCCGACTACGACCGGGCCTGTGAAGTGGACGGCTGCGTGGGCCTGTTGCCGGTCGGCGACGCCGCCGCCCTGGTCCTCGGGGACGAGCCCGCCTCGACCTCCTACCTCCCCGACCACGACACTTTCGTACGGTGGTGCGCCGCCGACTCCGAGGACGAACTCCTCGCCGAAGTCCCCGCCGCCCTTGCCACGGCCGCCTGGGAGGACGAGGTGAACTGGTCGGTACCCGGCCCGGTCGTCCTCTTCGACGCGGCCTGGCCCGGCAACGACTCCGTGAACACCGACCACTTGAAGGTCTCGCTCGCTCCCGGCCGGTACGCGGTACGCGCCGCCAACGTACGGCCCGGCCCGGAGACCTGGCTGGGTCTCGTCCAGCTGCGCCGGCTCCCGGACTGAGAGCCGTTCACGTGCGCGACGCCGACGGATGAACGGCTGCGGCCGGTGACCGACTCGGGCCTTGGGTCCGAGCCGGTCACCTGATCCCGAGCGTCAGAGCCGAGCCAGCTCGTCCACCAGGTCGTCCAGGCCCAGAGAGCCCTGCGACAGCGCCGCCATGTGCCAGGCCTTCAGGTCGAAGGCGTCGCCGTGCCGTTGCCGGGCCTTCTCCCTGCCCAGCAGCCAGGCCCGCTCGCCCAGCTTGTAGCCGATCGCCTGGCCGGGGATCGTGAGATAGCGGGTCAGCTCGCTCTCCACGAAGTCCGCCGGACGGCTGCTGTGCGCGCCGAAGAACTCCTGTGCCAGCTCGGGGGTCCAGCGCTCGCCCGGGTGGAAGGGGGAGTCCGCCGGGATCTCCAGCTCCAGATGCATGCCGATGTCGACGATGACACGGGCGGCCCGCATCATCTGCGCGTCGAGATAGCCGAGCCGCTGCTCCGGGTCCGTGAGGAAGCCCAGTTCGTCCATCAGCCGTTCCGCGTACAGCGCCCAGCCCTCGGCGTTGGCGCTGACCCCGCCCACCGCCGCCTGGTAGCGGGAGAGGTTCTCCGCGACATGGGCCCACTGGGCGAGCTGGAGGTGATGGCCGGGGACGCCTTCGTGGTACCAGGTGGAGACGAGGTCGTAGACCGGGAAACGGGTCTGGCCCATGGTCGGCAGCCAGGTGCGGCCGGGACGCGAGAAGTCCTCCGACGGGGGCGTGTAGTACGGCGCCGCCGCACCACCGGGCGGCGCGATGCAGGACTCCACCTTCCGTACCCGCTCGGCGAGTTCGAAGTGGGTGCCGTCGAGCGAGTCGATCGCCTGGTCCATCAGGCCCTGGAGCCAGTCGCGGACCTCGTCGACCCCCTCGATGTGCTTGCCGTGCTCGTCGAGGTGGGCGAGCGCCACCCAGGGCGTCCCGGCGCCGGGCAGGATCTTCTCGGCCTCCTGCTTCATCTCGGCGAGCAGCCGGTGGTACTCGGACCAGCCGTACGCGTACGCCTCGTCCAGGTCGAGGTCCGTGCCGTTGAAGTAGCGCGCCCAGCGGGCGTACCGCTCCCGGCCCACCGTGTTCGACGCGCCCTCGATCGCCGGCGTGTACACGTCCCGCATCCAGTCGCGCAGCTCCACCACCGAGGCGGTCGCCGCGCGGGCGGCCTCGTCCAGCTCCGCGCGCAGCGTCTCGGGGCCCGCCGAGACGAAGTCCTCGAACCAGCCACGGCCGTTGCCGTCGGTGTCCGCCCACTCGGTGAGCTGCTCGACGAAGGTGGCGGTGGGACGCGGCGCCGCGTGCAGCTTGCGCTCCAGACCGAGCGCGAGGGACTCGCGGTAGCCCGCGTACGCGGTCGGCACCGCCCGCAGCCGCTCGGCGATCGCCGCCCAGTCCGCCTCCGTCTCCGTGGGGGTCACGGAGAAGACCTCACGGATGGAGTGGGCCGGCGTGGCCATGTTGCCGACAGCGCGCAGCCCCTCGTCGGCCTCGTGCACGGCGAGTTCGGCCGTCAGACGCTCCCGCAGCAGCCGACCGCACCGCCGCTCGCTGTCGCTGTCCGCGCCGGGCTGCCGCTCGGCCTCGTCGAGCTTCGCGAGCGTGGCCCGCTGGAGCTCCGCGAGCGCCTCCTGGCCCGCCGGCGAGGTATCGGGAAGCTTGCTCGAACTGTCCTTCACACCCAGGTAGGTGCCGGTGATCGGATCGAGGGCGATGAGCTCGTCGACGTAGGCGTCGGCGACCTGACGGGGCAGCGGGCTCTGAGTCTCAGACATGCGGTCCATCCTCATACGGGGACCTCGCGGGAGTCACCCCGATTCCGCTGTCGGCGTGGCAGGCGGCAGCAGGGGTCCGCACTCCCACTGCTGGAAGATCAACCGGGTCTCCACCCGGGCCACCTCACGCCGCGACGTGAACTCGTCCAGCACCAGCCGCTGCAGATCCGTCATGTCCGCCACGGCCACATGCACGAGATAGTCGTCGGGGCCGGTCAGATGGAAGACGGTCCGCGACTCCGGCAGCGCCCTGATGCGCTCCACGAACGGCCCCACCAGCTCCCGTCGATGCGGCCTGACCTGCACCGACAGCAGCGCTTCGAGGCCCCGGCCCAGCTTCCCCGGATCCAGCCGCAGCTGATGACCGAGGATGACGCCCGAGCGGCGCAGCCGGGTCACCCGGTCAAGGCACGTCGACGGCGCGACACCGACCTGCGCGGCGAGGTCGCGGTAGGTGGTCCGGGCGTCGTTCTGCAACAGCCGCAGCAGATGCAGGTCCACCGGGTCCAGTACGACAGATTCGGCCATTGGCCGAACGTAGCACGGGGTTCGGACCGAGAACGCCGGTCGGTGTTCACTCTTGCGGGCATGGACTCAGCGCGCACCGCCACCGTCTCTCGTACGCCGCTCAGAGCACTGGCCACCGAGGCCGTCCACGCAGGCCGCGACGACCTCGCCCGGCAGGGACTGCACGCCCCGCCCATCGACCTGTCGACGACCTACCCGTCCTACGACAGCCGCGGCGAGGCCGCCCGCATCGACGCCTTCGCGGCGACCGGCGCCGAGCCGGACGGCCCGCCCGTGTACGCACGCCTCGGCAACCCCACCGTCGCCCGCTTCGAGACCGCCCTGGCCCGGCTGGAGAGGACCGAGGCCGCGGTCGCCTTCGCCAGCGGCATGGCGGCGCTCACGGCCGTCCTTCTCGTACGGGCCTCCCTGGGCCTGCGCCACGTAGTCGCCGTACGCCCTTTGTACGGCTGCAGCGACCACCTGCTGACCGCGGGACTGCTCGGCACGGAGGTCACCTGGACCGACCCGGCGGGGGTCGCCGACGCCCTGCGCCCGGACACGGGCCTGGTTCTGGTCGAATCCCCGGCCAACCCCACGCTCGCCGAAATCGACCTGCGGGCCCTGGCCCACTCCTGCGGTTCGGTGCCCCTCCTCGCGGACAACACCTTCGCCACGCCAGTGCTCCAGCGCCCGGCGGAACACGGCGCCCGCCTGGTGCTGCACAGCGCCACCAAGTACCTCGGCGGCCACGGGGACGTGATGGCGGGCGTGGTGGCCTGCGACGAGGAGTTCGCCGGGCACCTGCGGCAGGTCCGCTTCGCGACGGGCGGCGTCCTGCACCCCCTCGCCGGCTACCTGCTGCTGCGCGGTCTCGCGACTCTTCCCGTACGGGTGCGGGCGGCCTCCGCGAACGCCGCCGAACTCGCCCACCGCCTGGCGGCCGACCCCCGCGTCACCCGAGTCCACTACCCGCGCATCGGCGGCGCGATGATCGCCTTCGAGGTCGACGGCGACCCGCACGGGGTGATCGAGCGGGTTCGCCTGATCACCCCGGCGGTGAGCCTGGGCAGCGTGGACACCCTCATTCAGCACCCGGCGTCGATCAGTCACCGCATCGTGGACGCGGAGGACCGCAGGGGTGCGGGCGTGAGTGACCGATTGCTCCGTCTGTCGGTGGGCCTGGAGGACGTGGAGGACCTGTGGACGGATCTGGACACCGCTCTGGAGTGCCCCGTCAGGGCCGCGGGGCGGTATTGACCTGCGGCTCCCCGCCACCCACAGCAGGCTCCGGCTCTCCCTGCGGAGCGATTCGCGCGGTGATCACCAGGGTCCCCTCCTCGATCTGATAGTCGAGGGGGAGGCCCAGCCCCCGCATCGCGGCGACCATGCCCGTGTTGGACGACTGGGTCACGGCGTACACGCTCTCGCACCCGGCCTCGACAGCCAGCGCCACCAGCCGCTCCAGCAACTCCGCGCCGATCCCGCGCCGCTGCCACCCGTCCTCGACGAGCAGCGCCACCTCGGTCTCGTCACCGTCCCACAGCAGATGCCCGAGCCCCACGATCCGCCCCGACGCGGTCTGCACCGCGAGGGTGCGGCCGAACCGCGGACTGAGCAGGTGGTTGAGATAGCGGTCGGCGTCACCGACGGGCCCGTGGTAGCGCATGGTCAACGTCCGCGGCGAGCACCGCTCGTGCATCGCCACCGCTGCTTCCAGGTCCCCGGTGTCGGCCCGGCGCACGGTGATGTCGTGGCCTTCCGGCAGCGTCAGCACGTCCTGGCTGCGCGGCACCAGCGGACCCAGCCGGGCGTCCAGCTCTACCAGGGCCCGGGCCCGGGCGAACTCCGTCGGTGTGAACGGCAGATACGGCCGTTCCACGGTGATCACTCCGCCTTCCGGCGCCCGCAACCGCATCACGGTGTCCTCCAGAGCTCCTTCCACGGGCACACTCTCCGGGCCGCGACCGCCTCCCACCGCGACGGCCGGCAAGGACCGGATCGTGCACCGGCCCAGCAACTGCCGCAGCGCCAGCGGCAGTTCCGCCGCGTCCAGCGCGGTCCGGGTGGCGAGGCCCAGCACCCGGGTCGGTGCGTCCACCAGATCGTGCGTGTCGGCCCGCTCGATCCAGGTGTCGGCGCCGCCGGCCAGCGCGACGGACCGGGTGATCTCGGCGCCCTCCAGCACACCGGGGGCACGCAGCAGGAACTCGTCGACCGTGCCCTCGGCCAGCGGGTGGGTCTGCAGGCTGAGGATGTCGACCCGGTGTGCGGCGAGGGCCGTGCAGAGGGCGGCCAGTGAGCCCGGCGCGTCCTTCACCGTGGTGCGCATCCGCCACAGCGTGCTCTCCGCGGCCACGGGGTCCGAGGTGCGCGACGGCTGGTCGGACGGCCCGGCCTGCTCCCCGTGGGGGAGCGGCCGGGTGCCGGTATCACCCGTCGGAGGCGCGTGACCGTGGCGGCGTGCCCACCATGTGTGGAATCCGGCCGTGGCGGCCAGGGTCACCGCCGAGATCACCAGCAGCGCGGTGCCGTCGGGGCCGTGCCCGATCAGGTTCGCCACGGTGTCGGCCACCGCGACGGCCGTGAACAGGGCCGCGAGTTCGATCACGTCGCGCCGCCAGTGGTGCACGGGGCGACCGTGTTTTGCACGGGTCACATCAGACATGTCTCGAGTCATGCAGCCACTGTGGAGGAACGGTGTTGCGTGATCACGAACGCATTGTGACTGATCGGTAAAGTGTGATTCTGCACTCTTTGTGCGTTTTTCAACTGTTCAGTCATGAGCGATGCCGACGGTTACTGACCCACCCGGCCGGGCTGGAGCACCCGCGTGAACAGCACCGTGCCGTCCTGCTCGCGCAGACGCACCGTCAGCTCACCGCTGTGGCCGTCGATGTCGACCTCGCCGAAGAACTGGTAGCCGCCCGCGGGGGAGACGTTCGAGGCGGTCGGCGCCTTCACGAACACCCGCTCGGGGCCGAAGGTGGCGTCGAGCGCGCTGGCCGGGAAGGCACCCGCGTTCAGCGGACCCGAGACGAACTCCCAGAACGGCTCGAAGTCGGTGAACGCGGCCCGCGACGGCTGGTAGTGCTGGGCCGAGGTGTGGTGGACATCGGCGGTCAGCCACACCGTGCCGGTGATCTTCCGGTGCTTGATGTACCGCAGCAGCTCGGCGATCTGCAGCTCACGTCCGAGCGGGGCGCCCGGGTCGCCCTGCGCCACCGCCTCGATGTTCGCCCTGCCCTCCGTGGCGTCGGGCACGACCAGGCCGAGCGGCATGTCGGAGGCGATCACCTTCCACACCGCCTTCGAACGCGACAGCTCCCGCTTGAGCCATTCCAGCTGCTCCCGGCCGAGGATGCCCTGCGGGTCCACGGTCTGGTCGTCGGGCGAGTTGGCGTTGCGGTACGTCCGCATGTCCAGCACGAACACGTCGAGCAGCGGCCCCTGGCGCAGCACCCGGTACACCCGGCCGTCCCGCGCCCCGGGCCGCAGCGTGGAGATCGGGAAGTACTCGCTGAACGCGCGCCGGGCCCGGCCCGCGAGGACGTCGACGCTCTTCTCGGTGTAGCGGGCGTCGGAGTCGAGGATCGTCTGGCCCGGGTACCAGTTGTTGCGCACCTCGTGGTCGTCCCACTGGATGACGGACGGCACCTGGGCGTTGAAGGCCCGGAGGTTGTGGTCGAGCAGGTTGTAGCGGAAGTTGCCGCGGAACTCGGCCAGGGTCTCGGCCACCTTGGACTTCTCCTCGGTGGTGATGTTCCGCCAGGTGCTGCCGTCGGGCAGGGCGGCCGTCGCCGGGATCGGGCCGTCGGCGTAGATGTTGTCACCGCTGCACAGGAAGAAGTCCGGGTCGAGCTCGGCCATCGCCCGGTAGATGGTGTAACCGCCGAAGTCCGGGTTGATGCCCCAGCCCTGCCCGGCGAGGTCGCCGGACCACAGGAAGCGCACCCCGTCACGGCGCTTGGGGGACACCGTGCGGAAGGTGCCGGCGACCGGCTCGCCGGTGCGGCGCGGGTCGTCAGGGTCGGCCAGCAGCACCCGGTAGTGGATCTGCTCGCCCGACGGCAGACCGCGCAGCCGGGTCGTACCGGTGAAGTCGGTGTCCGCGCCGAGCAGCGGGCCGTGCCATCTGCGGGCGTTGCGGAACGACTCGGTCGCCGACGTCTCCACGATCATCCGGGCCGGACGGTCGGAACGCACCCACACCAGGCCGGAGCCGGCGGTCACGTCTCCCGTCTGCACCCCCCAGCCCGCCCCGGGACGCCCGGAGAGGGCGAAGGCCGGTGCGGCTCCGGAGATCGCGGGCAGGGTGAGGGCGGCCGACGCGGCCAGGGAGCCGCGCAGCACGCTGCGGCGGCCGGGGAACGGACGGTGTGACATCGATGCGCCTCCAAGGACGGGATCCGGCCGGTGTGCGATGCCAGAACTACTGGGACACCGCAGCGCACACGCAAACCCCGAGTGAACAACTGACCGCGGGAACAAGGGAACCCGTGTGCGAAAGGGTGCGGGTCAGTCGCGGGCGGCCTCGGCCATCAGGCGTACGCCGTCCCGGATCCGCGTCTCGGACAGGTGCGCGTAACCGAGGACCAGCCGCACACCCCGCTCCTCGTCGGCCTCGGCACGCGCGTGTGCGTAGTCCGTCAGCGGGCGGACGGCCACCCCGGCCGCCGCCAGGCGCGCGAGGAGCCTGACCTGGGGGCCGTAGCGGTGCGGCAGCGTGGCGATGACATGCAGCCCGGCGGCGATCCCGGACACCTCCGTGCCGGGGAGGTGCTCGTCCAGCGCGGAGACCAGCGCGTCGCGCCGCTCCCGGTAGGCACGCTGGCAGCGGCGCAGTTGGCGGTCGTAGTCGCCGCGCTCCACGAACCGGGCGAACAGCGCCTGGTCGATCGTGGGATGACCGAGGTCGATGGTCCGCTTCCGCTCGACGACCTCGTCGGCCAGCGCCTCCGGCACCAGCAGCCAGCCGAGCCGCAGTCCGGGCGCGAGGGACTTGCTGACCGATCCCGCGTAGGCCACCCGGTCCGGGTCGAGCCCCTGGAGCGCGCCGACGGGGGCCCGGTCGTAGCGGAAGTCGCCGTCGTAGTCGTCCTCCAGGACGAATCCGTCGACGGACCGCGCCCAGTCGAGCAGTTCCGCGCGGCGCCGCGCGGAGTAGGCGATGCCGGTGGGGAACTGGTGGGAGGGCGTCGTGACCACGGCACGCACGCCCGAGTCGTGCAGCTGACCGATGGAGATTCCGTCCTCGTCCAGCGGTACCGGGACGGTGGCGACGCCCGCCGCCGCGTACAGGGCGTCGTGCTGCGGGCTCCCGGGATCCTCCACGCCGACCGTCGGCAACCCGCGCGCGTGGAGCGCGAATCCGAGCAGTGTCGTCGCCTGCGCCACACCGGAGACGACCACGATCCGCTCCGGATCCGCGACCACGCCCCTACGGCGGGCCAGCAGCTCGGCCAGGGCTGCGCGCAGCCGGGGCAGCCCGCGCGGGTCGGGATAACCGAGGTCCTGGTGCGGCAGTTCCGCCAGCACACCGCGGTGTGCCGTGGCCCAGGCGGTGCGGGGGAACAACGACAGGTCGGGCGTCCCGGCCACGAAGTCGGCGCGGGTGCCCGCAGTGCGCGGGGCCAGGTCACGCGCGCGTGGGTGCGCGGCCCGCACGGCACCGCCGACCCAGGTGCCCGCACCCCGGCCGCTGCGCAGATAACCCTCCGCCGTCAGCTGCTCGTACGCCTCGGTGACCAGCCCGCGCGACACACCGAGGTCGGCCGCCAGATCCCGGCTCGACGGCAGCCGCGTCCCCGGCACGAGCCGTCCGGACCGCACCGCCTCCCGCAGCGCCGCCTGCAGGGAACGGCCACGCGTGCGGGCCGGCGCGGAGACGGCGGGCAGGAGCAGCTCCCAGGCGGGCGACCCGGCGGATTCCGATACGCCCGGCCCTCCCTCCGGATTGGTCCGCGATGACGTCATGGGAATGGACCTTAAACCGGACCGCCACCCTTCCTAGCGTCACTGCCATGAACACCACCACGCGCGGTTCCCTCCTCGCCACGTTCGCCTGCGTCCTCGTCGGAGCGTCCTTCACCGCCAACAGCCTGCTCGGCGACTACCCGTACGCGGGCGGCCAGTTCCTGCGCTACGGCCTCGCCGCGCTGTTGCTCGTTCCGCCGGCCGCGAGCGGCGCCGCGGTACGGCTGCGGGCACTCGGGCCCCGTCAGTGGACCCGTCTCGCGCTTCTCGCCGCCGTGGGCATGGTCGGCTTCAACCTCGCCGTCATCGCCGCCGAACGCACCGCGGAACCGGCCGTCCCGGGCGTCTTCGTGGGCTGTGCTCCCGTGCTGGTGGCCGTACTCGTGCCGCTGCTCGACGGACGCCAACCCCGGCCCCGTGTCCTTCGCGGCGCGTCGCTCGTCGCCCTGGGCGCCTTCGCCGTGCAGGGCTGGGGCCGTACGGACGGCACGGGCCTCGCCTTCTCCGTGTGCGCGCTGGCCGGTGAGGTCGGTTTCGCGGTGCTCGCGGTACCCGTGCTGCGGCCCCTGGGACCACGGCTGTTGTCCGCCACGGTCTGCGCGGTCGCCGCCGTCGAGGCGGCCGTGGTCGGACTGTTCCTGGACGGCACCGGGTGGCTGCGCCGCCCCGACACCGCCGAGGCCGCCGCGCTGCTGTGGCAGGCGGCGGTCGTCACCGTCGTCGGGTTCGTGTGCTGGTACATGGGCATGCAACGGATCGGCGCGGAGCGCGCCACGCTGTTCTCCGGGCTCATCCCGGTCGCGGCCGCCGGTACCGCGCCCCTTGTCGGAACGGGTTCCTACGGCGTCGCCCAGGCCGTGGGCAGTGCCCTGGTCGGCACCGGAGTCGCCCTCGGGTCAGGGGCGTTGAGCCGGCGGCGGACGGACTCAGCGGCTGCCGTCGAGGATGACGCGCGCGACCAGAGCGGGGTCGTCGTTCATCGGGCAGTGGCCGCAGCCGGGCAGCCGCACCAGCCGGGCCCGGGGAATGATGTGCTTGGCCCGCACCCCCTGCCGGCGCACGAGCAGCATGTCCCTGGTGCCCCAGGCCACCGTGACCGGCAGCCCCGGGACGTCGTCGCCGAACTGGACGGCGGTACCGGCCCGGAGGGTCGCGTCGAACCCCGTGGCCTGCGCCAGGGCAAGCGTCTCGGCGACCACGGCCTCGGGTGAACGCAGGCCCGGGCGCGCATAGATGGTGCTCGTGAGCACCGTGCGGCCGGCCGCGCTGCGCGACAGCCGCTCGACCAGCGGCAGCGGCAGCCGCCGGGAGATGTGCCGCATCGTAAGCAGTACCCCGAACGCGTAGCGCCGCTCGGCCGCCGACCAGAACCCGGCGGGAGACAGCGCGGTGACGGATCGTACGAGCTGCTCGCGGCCGAGTTCCAGGGCCAGCAGACCGCCGAGCGAGTTGCCCGCCACGTGCGGGCGGTCCAGCTCCAGGGCCTCGCAGAACGCACCGAACACCGACGTCGTGGTGGCCAGGTCGTACGACAGCCCCTCGGGCAGCCCCGGCGACGCCCCGAACCCGGGCAGGTCCACGGCGACCACGTCGCGCTCGGTCGCCAGGATGTCCACCACCGGGTCCCAGGCCTGCCGGTGGTGACCTATGCCGTGCAGCAGGAGCAGCGGCTCACCGCGGCCCACGCGCTCGTAGGACACGGTCACGGGCTGCGGCCCCTCGGCGGAGGGGACTTTGAAGGAGACGGTGGTGGACATGAGGGCTCCTTGACGGCGGCTCACGGGCTGAGGCAGACGCACGGCGGACGCGCTGTAGACAGCTTGTCAGCAATTACTACTGGCGGGTAGACCCTCGTTTCCCCGGGAACCCGCCGCCCGCCCAAATCGCCTGGACACGAACCGGCGTCCGGGTTGGGATGAACCCGTGGCCACCGATACCGAGACCGACATCTTCGAAGAACACCGTCCCGTCCTCATGGGAGTCGCCTACCGCATGCTCGGGCGCGTCGCCGACGCCGAGGACGTGGTGCAGGAAGCCTGGCTGCGCTGGTCGGCGGCCGACCGGAGCGAGGTGCGCGAACCGCGCGCCTACCTGGTCCGCGTCACCACGCGTCTGGCGATCGACCGGCTGCGCCAGGTCAAGGCGCGCGGTGAGACGTACGTCGGCCCCTGGCTCCCTGAGCCGTATGCGACCGACTTCGGGGACACCGTGCCCGACACCGCCGAACAGGCCGTCCTCGCCGACTCGGTCTCCCTCGCGGTCCTGGTCGTCATGGAGTCGCTGTCACCGCTGGAGCGGGCGGTGTTCGTCCTCAGAGAGGCCTTCGGCTACCCCTACGCCGACATCGCCGCCATGCTCGACCGCGGCGAACCCGCCGTGCGGCAGCTCGCGGGGCGGGCCCGCAGACACGTCGAGGAACGACGGCCGCGGTACGAGGTCGACCCGGTCCGGCGCCGCGATCTGACGGAGCGTTTCCTCGCCGCCGCGGGGGGAGGCGACCTGGAGGGGCTGATGTCGCTGCTCGCCCCGGACGTCCGGCTCGTCGGGGACAGCGGCGGAAAGTCCAAGGCGCCGCTGCGCGTCCTGGAGTCGGCGGACCACGTGGGCCGCTTCCTCGTAGGCGTCGCCCAGAGGGGCGTCCCGGACATCACGTGGCGCTTCCTGGAGCTCAACGGTGGACCGGCGGTGCTCGTCCTGTCGGGCGGAAAGCCCGACTCCGTCTTCCAACTGGACATCCTGGACGGCCGTATCCAGTCCGTCTACGTCATCCGCAACCCCGACAAGCTGCGTGCCCTGCCTGCTGCCTGAATGCCTCATTAACGCTGTGTGGCATCACGCCCGCGCGCCCCCCGGGGGATCGAGGATTGGTCTTGACCAAGGGTGGGGGCCGCCCTATGGTCGCAGAGAAGTGCAACAACCTTTAATAAACAAGGGCGCTAAAACGCCGCCGGACCACGGCGATTGCGGAGGACAGGGTGGGGACCACGCAGCTGGAAACGGTGCCGGAACCGAAGTACTGGCATCTCAAGACGGTGCTCAGTGAGGCATTGGACTCCGAATTCACCGTGGGCGAGATCCTGCCGAACGAGCGCGATCTCGCCGCCCGTTTCGGCGTCGCCCGCGCCACGCTCCGCCAGGCTCTGGAGCAGCTGGAGCTGGAAGGCAGGCTGCAGCGCCGCCGCGGTGTCGGTACGACCGTTGCGCCGCCGCGCGTGGGCGTGGCCGTCGGCACCGAGCAGCACGCCTGGCCCGGTGCGGCCGGAGACGACTGGCAGACCGTCGACTGTGCCGCCGCGGTGCCGCCCGCGGCCGTCGCGGACGCCCTCGGGACCGACCGCGAACAGCCGGTGCACACCGTGCGCCGCTCCCGTATGACCCACGGCCAGCCCGTCGCCGCCGAGCTGCTGTACATCCCCGAGGCGTCGGTGCCGGAGCTCTCCGCCATAGACCCGCCGTCCGGGGCGGCACGCGCGCGTGCCGTGCTGCGCGAACTGCAGCGTCTGGAGCTGGAGAGCCGGGAGAACGCCGTCGAACTCGGCTCGGCCCGCGCGGACGACGCGAAGGAGCTGGACCGGCTGCCCGGGGCCCCGGTCCTCGTCGTCACCACCCGCTACCTGGCGGGGGGCCGCACCGCGGCCATTTCGGTGGCCACCTACCGTGCGGACACCTGCCGGCTGACCTTCGGGGACTCCGGCGCGGTGGAGATCCACGAGGGCCCCGAGCGCCGGGCCTCCTGAGCACAGCGGCGGTGGCCCCGGCCCCGTCCGGGGGGCCCCCCGCTTTCACCTGCCCCCGTTTGGATCAGGTCGGCTACGAGGAGCGGTGCGTTTCGGGCCGACCCGAGCGGGGTCTGGTGCGTGCAGCTGCAAGGCGGAGGAGGGAGTCGACGCGGAGCGTCGGCGACCGACGACAACGCCGCCGGGGGCACCCCCTCTGGGGGAGTGCGTGCCAGGGCCCGCGACGCCGAGCTGATCCAAACGAGAGGGCCTAGCGCCGCGCCGTGACCGTGCCCTCCACCGCGAACAGCTGCTCCTCCACATGGTCGAGAGCCAGGCGCAGGGCACCCGTCGCCACGGCCGCCTCGCCCAGGAGCGACAGGGTGACCTTCGGCGGCCGCAGACAGTAGCGGTCCAACTCGCGCCGCAGCGGCTCCAGTACGCCGTCCAGGCCGGCCGCCCAGCCGCCGACCACGACGAGTTCCGGGTCCAGGGCCAGGACGAGCGCCGCCACGTCGTGGACGAGCCGCTGGATGAACCGCTCCACGGCCGCCCGGGCCCGCTGGTCGCCCTCCCGGGCCTGTGCGAAGACCGCGGCGACCGCCTGCTCGTCGAGCGGGTGCAAAGGCTCGTCCGTGGTGGACAGCAGCGTCTCGGGCGTGACCTCGCGGCCCAGCAGATGCAGCGCGCCGATCTCCCCGGCCGCCCCGCCGTACCCCCGGTGCAACCGCCCGCCGATCAGCGAACCGGCCCCCGGGCTCAGCCCGGCCAGCACGAACACCACGTCGTCGGACTCGGTGGCGGAGCCCTTCCAGTGCTCGGCGACCGCGGCCGCGTTGGCGTCGTTCTCCACCAGCACCGGGCACTTGAAGGAACGGCTCAGCCGCTCGCCGAGACGCAGCCCCGTCCACTCGGGCAGCGCCGCGCACAGCCGTATGGTCCCGTCCGCCTCCACGATGCCCGGCGAGGCGACCCCCACGGCCCACAGCGAGTCGCGCGCGACCCCGGCCCGGCGCAGCAGTTCGGCGACCGCGATGCGCAGCCGCTCCAGACGTTCGTCGGCGGACGCCGTCTCGTCGACGTCCTTGGCCACCGCGCCGAGCACCCGGCCGTCCAGGTCGGACAGGAGTGCTGCGACCCGGTGCGGCCCGATGTCCAGGCCCAGCAGGTGCCCGGCCTCGGCCCGGAACCGGAACCGCCGCGCGGGCCGTCCCTGCCGCCGGGCGACGCTCTCGTCCGCGGCCTTCTCGACCACCAGGCCGCTCTCGATGAGCCCCTCGACGACCCCCTCGACCGTCGGCCGGGACAAACCGGTCACCCGGGTGATCTCGGTCAGGGTCGCGCAGTCCGTGGCGCGCAGCGCGTGCAGCACCACCGCGGAATTGATTCTTCGCAGGAGAGAGGGATCCCCGCCGGTCAGTCGCCCCAACGTCCGTCCTCCCAGCTCGTGCGCGTGTGGGGCGGATGGTACAGGTCGCTCCGCCGCCCTGGCGCCCTGCCGGCCGATTCGCCTTTCACCCCGGCGCCACGAACCCCGATTCGTACGCCGCGATCACCGCCTGCGTACGGTCCCGCGCCCCCAGCTTCGCCAGGACGGCGCTGACGTGCGACTTCACGGTCTCGGTGCCGACGATCAACCGCGCGGCGATCTCTGCGTTGGACAGACCGCGCGCCATCAGGCGCAGCACGTCGGCCTCCCGCTCGGTCAGCTGGGCCCGCTCCATCGCCGCGCGGGCGGCACGGTTGCCGCCCTCCTCGCCGTACTGGGCGGCCAGCTGTCGTACCGAGGCGGGGAAGAGCAGCGACTCACCCTCGGCGACCAGCCGCACCGCGTGCACGATCTCGGCCGGCCGGGCCCGCTTCAGCAGAAACCCGTCGGCACCGGCCCGCAGTGCCTCGTACACGTACTCGTCGTTCTCGAACGTCGTCACCACCAGGATCTTCGGCGGCTCCTCGACCGTCCGCAGCACCGCGCGCGTGGCCTCGATGCCGTCCAGCAGAGGCATCCGTACGTCCATGGCGACCACGTCGGGCCGCAGCTGCCGCACGAGGGGGATCACCGCCGCCCCGTCGGCCGCCTCGCCGACGACCTCGATGTCGGGCTGCGCCTCGAGCACCGCCCGCAGACCGGCGCGTACGAGGGGTTCGTCGTCGACGAGGAGAACGGTGACCGGCATCCCGTCAGCGTAGATCAGCGGAGCGGCAGCTCGGCATGCACCTGCCAGTCGCCCCGGTCGGGCCCGGTGTGCGCGCGGCCGCCGAGCAAAGCCGCCCGTTCGCGTATCCCGCGCAGCCCACTGCCCCGCCCGGGGCCGGGTATGTCGGACGTCAGCGGATTGCGGACCTCCAGGGCGAGGGCCTCGTCCGTGACCTCGATACGGATCCGGACCGGGACGGCCCCCGCGTGCCGCAGCACATTGGTCAGCGACTCCTGGAGGATCCGGTAGCCCTCCCGGGAGACCGGCCCGGGCACGGTGTCCACCGGCCCGGTCAGTTCGGCGTCCACCTTGGCTCCGGACGCGCGCGCGGACTCCAGGAGCCGGTGGGCGTCCGTCAGCGTCGGGCGGCCGCTCACTGGCCTGCCGGACTCGCGCAGGATGCCGAGGACGCGCTCCAGGTCCTCCAGCGCGGCCCGGCCTGTCTCCTCGATGGCGTCCAGGGCACGGTCCGTGAAGGCGGGATCGCCGGCCGCCCGCGCGGCGCCCGCCTGGACGACGGCGACGGTCAGGGCGTGCCCGATGGAGTCGTGCAGCTCCCGCGCGATACGGGTGCGCTCCAGGAGCTGCTCGGTGCGTTCCTCCATGGCGGCCAGCCGCTCGGTGGGGGAGGGGCCCAGCAGCCGGAGCGCGAGTGCGGTGATCAGACGGCCCGAACCGACCACGGTCGCCGCCAGCGCGGCCAGCGACAGGGGCGCGAGCAGGACGTGCCACCACCGGTGGCCGTCGAGGAGGATCAGCACGCCCTCGTCGACGTCATGGCCGAAGGCCGACGCCACGAGGTCCACTGTGCTGATGAGCAGTTGCATGCTGAGCATCGCCGTCGCGTAGCCGAGCAGCAGACGCGCCTCCAGCCACACGACCAGCCGCCCCCGGTCGCTCCAGGACACCGACGGCGCGACGACGATGTCCATGCTCTCGCTGTTGTGCCGGTGCCCCGTCAGCAGCAGCCTCGCCTGCAGCCCCTCCACGGTGCGCATCGCGGGCACCAGCCCCGCGGGCGCGAGCGTCGCGGCCGCCGCCGGCCAGATCCACCACGCTTCCTCGACGAACAGCCACATGGCCGGCCACACGACGGCGATGAACAGATGCAGCCATCGTGTGTACGTCACCGCCCGACCGAACGGGCGCAGCAGGCGGACCATTTGGTCATCGTGCCAGCCGCCACCGACAACGAGCCTCCCCCGCACGGGGGAGACGATCTCCCCACGCGGGGGAGGCCCCGCAGCCGCGGCACCGGCCAGGCTGCTGCCATGACCAGCATCGAAGTCCAGGCCCTCACCAAGGAGTTCGGCACCCGGCGAGCCGTGGACGACGTCACCTTCCGTGTCCTGCCCGGCCGTGTCACCGGCTTCCTCGGGCCCAACGGCGCCGGAAAGTCCACCACCATGCGACTCGTCCTCGGCCTCGACCGCCCGACCTCCGGGACGGCCACGATCGGCGGCCGCGCCTACGTCACACTCGACGAACCCCTGCGGCATGTGGGCGCCCTGCTCGACGCCCAGGCCGCGCACGGCTCCCGCTCCGGCCGCGACCACCTGCGCACGCTGGCGGCGAGCAACCGCATCCCCGACCGCCGGGTCGAGGAGGTGCTCGAGCGGACGGGACTGGCCTCGGTCGCAAGGCGCCGGGTGAAGACGTACTCCCTGGGCATGCGGCAGCGGCTCGGCATCGCGGCCGCCCTGCTCGGCGACCCCGGTGTGGTCATGCTCGACGAGCCCTCGAACGGCCTCGACCCCGAAGGCATCATCTGGATCCGCGAGTTGCTGCGCCGACTGGCCGGAGAGGGCCGCACGGTGCTGGTCTCCAGCCACCTCATGCACGAGACCGCCTCCTTCGCCGACCATCTCGTCGTCCTGGGCCGGGGGCGCCTGCTCGCCGACACACCGATGCGGGAGTTCATCCACGCACGCGTGCGGCCCGGCGTCCGCATCCGCACGACGGACCCCACCGCCCTCAGAAGCGCCCTCGCCCGGCACGGCCACGACGCCGTGGAGCACGAGGACGGGCACTGGACCGTGCAGCACGCGCGTGTGGACGACATCGGCGCCATCGTCTCCGCCGCGCGCGTGCCACTCCTCGAACTGGCCACACAGGAAGCCACTCTGGAGCAGGCCTACCTGGATCTGACCGCGACCGAGACAGAGTTCACCGCACAGCCGCAGGAGGCCTGACATGTCGTCCCCACCCGTCCCCCGCTCCTTCGCACCCGTCCTCCGCTCCGAGTGGCTGAAGATCCGTACGTTGCGCTCGCTCCTCGGCGCGCTGCTCGCCCTGTTCGCGGCGACCACCGCGTTCTCCGCGATCGCCGGGGTCTCCGAGACCTCGGACCCCGAGTTCGATCCGCTGTTCATGGCGCTGTCCGGGGTCGCGCCGGGCCAGATCGCGGCCATCTCCTTCGGGGCCATGGCGGTGTCGTCGGAGTTCCACGGGGGTGGGCTCCGGCTGTCGCTGGCCGCGGTGCCGCGGCGGGGGCGGTGGTTCGCGGCGAAGGCGACGGCCATCGCCGTAGCCACCCTCGTGGTCGGCCTGGTGACCGCCCTTGCCGCCCTCGTGGTGGCACGTGCCGGGCTGGGTGAGGCGGCGAGCGGCCTCAGCACCGGTGAACAAGTACGCGGTGTCGTCGGCTGCGGGATCTACCTCACCCTGATGGCGCTGCTGGCGGCCGGTCTCGCGGCGGCGCTGCGCAGTGGGGTGGCAGCGCTCTCGCTCCTGATCCCGTTCATTCTGGTCGTCTCGTTCGTGATCGGCGATGTGGCCGGTGGGGCCACCGACTTCATGCCGGACCGGGCGGGACAGATCGTCCTGTACGAGACGCATGACGGACCTCTGGGACCGTGGACGGGACTCGCCGTGACGGCTGCTTGGGCCGCCGCCGCCCTGGCCGCGGGGGCCTGGAGCCTGTGTCGCCGGGACGCCTGACCCCACAAGTCGCCTGACGCCCCGCCAAATGTCAGTGGCGGCCGGTTTACTGGATCACATGGACAGTGCGAAGTACCTCGCCGCGATCGACGCGCTGTGCGCCCGCGACCTGGCCGCGGCGGACGGCGGGTCGGACGCCTACCGGTCGGGGCTCGGCTACCGCATCGAGTCGTTAGAGGTGAGCCATGGGATGCGGGACGGCGCCGCGGCGCCGCGGATGGCGATCGTGGGGGACTTCTACGCCCTCAAGAGCCGTATAGCCCAGGAGTTGGACGACCGCTGGGGCAGACAGCAGCTGCCGTGGGGCATGGGCACGCTCAGGCTGCGCTTCGACCGAGGCGAGGAGATACCGGAGCCCTGGTTCACGACGAGCGTCATGACGGACGACCTCGACCTCTGGCAGCCCCCTGGCTCGGACCGCTGGATCGCCCTCGGCGTGGGCTACCGGGACAGCGCCGACGAGGTCCACGTCCTGGCCGTGGCCTCGGACATCGACCCGGTCTGACCCGCTAGCCGCCCTCCGCCGCCACCCGGAGCCGGGCGAACTCCTCCGCCATCGTCGCCGCCGTCCAGTGCGCGTTGAGGCCACTCGGATTCGGCAGGACCCACACGCGTGACTCACCGATCGTCCGCTCCTGCGGCCCGACCTTCGCTTTTCTGTCGTCGAAGGCCGCCCGATAGGCGGTGACCCCCACCACGGCCAGCCAGCGGGGCCGAAGCCGCGCCACCTTCTCCGCCAGCAGCCGCCCGCCCTCCCGGTACTCCTCGGCGCTCAGCTCGTCCGCCCGCGCGGACGCCCGGGCCACGACATTGGTGATCCCGAGCCCGTACGACAGCAACTCCTGCTGCTCGGCCGGTTTCATGAGCCTCGGTGTGAAGCCGGACCGATGGAGCACCGGCCAGAACCGGTTCCCGGGCCGGGCGAAGTGATGGCCCGTCGCGGCCGTCAGCAGACCGGGGTTGATGCCGCAGAACAGCACATGGAGACCGTCCGCGACCACGTCCGGTACGAGCCGGTCGCGGGCGGCCTCCAACTCCTCGGGGGTGAAGCGCGTCATCGCGTGCGGAGTGTCAGAGGATCGCACCGGGCGCGTAACCCGCGGCGGCCGGATGCTGCTTGACGATCTCCTCGATCCGGCCGACGACGGCGGCGACCTGGTCGGCGGCGGCTCCCGTGAAGGACAGCTTGTCGGCCATGAGCGCGTCCAGCGCGGCCCGGTCGAGCGGAATATGCTCGTCCGCGGCCAGCTTGTCGAGGAGTTCGTTGCGCTCGGCGCCCTGCTCGCGCATCGCGAGGGCGGAGGCGACGGCGTTCTCCTTGATCGCCTCGTGCGCGACCTCACGGCCGACACCCGCGCGCACCGCGCCCATCAGCACCTTGGTGGTGGCGAGGAAGGGCAGGTAGCGGTCCAGCTCGCGCGCGACGACGGCCGGGAAGGCGCCGAACTCGTCGAGGACCGTCAGGAAGGTCTCCAGGAGACCGTCGAGAGCGAAGAACGCGTCCGGCAGCGCGACCCGGCGCACCACCGAGCAGGACACGTCACCCTCGTTCCACTGGTCGCCCGCCAGCTCGCCGGTCATCGAGGCGTAGCCACGCAGGATGACCATCAGGCCGTTGACGCGCTCGCAGGACCGCGTGTTCATCTTGTGCGGCATCGCGGAGGAGCCGACCTGGCCCGGCTTGAACCCCTCGGTCACCAGCTCGTGCCCGGCCATCAGCCGGATCGTCTTCGCCAGCGACGACGGGGCCGCCGCCACCTGCACCAGCGCGGTGACGACCTCGTAGTCCAGGGAGCGCGGATACACCTGGCCGACCGAGGTGAACGCCTGCGAGAAGCCCAGGTGACCGGCGATCCGCTGCTCCAGCTCCGCCAGCTTCGAGGCGTCCCCGCCCAGCAGGTCCAGCATGTCCTGCGCGGTACCGACCGGGCCCTTGATCCCGCGCAGCGGGTAGCGGGCCAGCAGCTCCTCGACCCGGCCGTAGGCCACGAGCAGCTCGTCCGCCGCGGTCGCGAAACGCTTGCCGAGCGTGGTGGCCTGCGCGGCCACGTTGTGGGAGCGGCCGGCCATGACCAGCTCGCCGTACTCGCCGGCCAGCTTGCCGAGGCGCGCCAGGACGGCCACGCTGCGGTCGCGGATCAGTTCCAGGGAGAGCCGGATCTGGAGCTGCTCGACGTTCTCCGTGAGGTCCCGGGAGGTCATGCCCTTGTGGACCTGCTCGTGCCCGGCGAGGTCGTTGAACTCCTCGATCCGCGCCTTCACGTCGTGCCGCGTGACCTTCTCGCGCTCGGCGATGGAGGCCAGGTCGACGGTGTCCAGGACCCGCTCGTAGTCGGCGAGCGCCTCTTCGGGCACCTCGATCCCGAGGTCCTTCTGGGCCCGCAGCACGGCGAGCCAGAGCTGACGCTCGAGCTTCACCTTCTGCTCGGGCGACCAGAGCGTGGCGAGCTCGGCGGAGGCGTAGCGTCCGGCGAGGACGTTCGGGATGCGGGGCTTGGCGGGAGCGGAAGTCACGTAGACGGATTCTACTGGCGATTCGTGCAGGCCAGCGCCCGGGCCCCGTTCGTCGGAACCTACGAGAGGTCTTCCGCGAGCTCCGCCAGCACATCGGCGTGACACGGTTCGGGCGCGCACCAGCAGGCCAGGGCCCTGCCACGAAGGCCGGGCACCAAGGCGAGCAGATCCGGCCGCTGCAGCAGATACCCCCGGTACTTCACCATGACCTCGGCCCGCGTGCCGTCCCGGCGGCGCGCGGGGGTGTCGTAGGCGAAGGGGTTGTACAGCGGGTGCTTCGGCAGGTCCCAGCCGCCCATGGTCCAGCGTCGGCCGACGTAGACCAGGTCGGCGGGCGCGTGTTCGAGGCGGGGGCCGTACTCGTGGATACGGCCCCTGACGTTGACCACGCGCGTGTGCACGGCGTCCTTAAGGCTCGTAGGACCGCAGGTCGGGCCGCTTCGGCGGCAGGCCGTCGCCCGAGGACCGCCCCGTCAGCCGCCGGCCGATCCACGGCAGCAGGTGCTGCCTGGCGAAGCGGGCGTCCGCGACGCGCCGCGCGACCCACCTCGGCGGGACCGTCGCCGGGACCGGCGTACGCCACTCCGTGTCCTCGGGGTCGTAACCGAGGGTCTGCCACACGGCCTCGGCGACACGGCGATGGCCCTCGGCCGTCAGATGCAGCCGGTCCACGTCCCACAGGCGCGGGTCCGAGAGCGAGGGAGCGCCGTACAGGTCGACGACCACCGCGCCGTGCCGTGCGCCGAGCTCGTCGACGACCGTGAACAGCTCCTCCATGCGCGGCCGGAACCGCTCCAGGACCGGGCCCTGGCGGCCGGGGCTGCGCATCAGCACCAATTGCTTGCAGGACGGGGCCAGCCGCTCCACGGCCTCCGTCAGCAGGTCGCGGACCCGGACCATGTCGCACTTGGGCCGCAGGGTGTCGTTGAGCCCGCCCACCAGTGTGATCACGTCCGCCTGCATCGCCGCCGCCACGTCGACCTGCTCGTCGACGATCTGCTGGATCAGCTTGCCGCGCACCGCGAGGTTGGCGTACCGGAAGCCGGGCGTCACGGCCGCCATCCGGCCGGCGAGAAGGTCGGCCCAGCCCCGGTAGGAGCCGTCCGGCAGCAGGTCCGACATGCCCTCGGTGAAGGAGTCGCCGACCGCGACCAGGCTGGAGTAAGTGGGATTAGTCTGCATGGCGGAAGAAATGGTAACCGCTGCACATACCCGACGGTCGGTCGCCCTCGGCCCCGAATCGCCTCTCACACCCGCCGTGCGAACAGTTCCCGCAGCACGTCCTCCATCGTCACCAACCCCGCCAGCCGCCCGTCCGCGCCGAGCACCGCCGCCAGATGGGTACGGCTGCGCCGCATCGCCGTCAGTACGTCGTCCAGCGGCGTGCTCTCCCGGATCCGCGCGATCGGCCGCATGTCCCGCACCGGGAACGGCAGATCCCGCGGCGAGGCGTCCAGCGCGTCCTTGACGTGGAGGTAGCCGACGATCCGCCGCCCCTCGTCCACCACCGGGAACCGTGAGAACCCGGACTCGGCCGACAGCGCCTCCAGCTGTTCCGGCGTGACGCCCACGCGCGCGTAGACGACCCTTTCCAGGGGGAGCACCACGTCCCGCACGGGCCGGCGCCCCAGTTCCAGGGCGTCGTGCAGCCGCTCCCGCGCCCGCTCGTCGATCAGGCCCGCCTCGCCGGAGTCCCGCACGATCCGGGCGAGCTCGGCGTCCGAGAAGGTCGCCGTGACCTCGTCCTTGGTCTCCACGCGCAGCAGCTTGAGCAGGGCGTTGGCGAAGGCGTTGATCGCGAAGATCACCGGACGCAGCCCGCGTGCCAGCGTGACCAGCGGCGGCCCGAGCAGCAGGGCGCTGCGGACCGGCTCCGCGAGGGCGATGTTCTTCGGGACCATCTCGCCGAGCAGCATGTGCAGGTAGGTCGCCAGGGTCAGCGCGATCACGAAGGACACCGCGTGCCCCGCGCCCTCGGGTACACCCACCGCGTGGAACACCGGCTCCAGCAGATGCGCGATCGCGGGCTCCGCGACCACACCCAGGACGAGCGTGCACAACGTGATCCCGAGCTGCGCCGCCGCCATCAGCGCGGACACGTGCTCCAGCCCCCACAGCACGCTCTTCGCCCGCCGGTCTCCCTGGTCGGCGTGGGGCTCGATCTGACTGCGCCGCACCGAGATCAGCGCGAACTCGGCCCCCACGAAGAAGGCGTTGACGACAAGAGTCGCCAGCCCGATCAACAACTGGACGACGGTCATCCCTCGACCCTCCGCTCGGACGGCTGGGGGACGGCTGTGGCGCGGGGCGGCGGTGGCAGGGCGGGGGGCGTTGTGGGGGTTCCCTCCGGCGGTGGGTGGGTGGCGGTCCTGGCGCGGGCCCCCTCGGCCGGTGACTGGACCGGGGTCGTTGCGCGGAGGGTTCCCTGCTTGGGCGGCTGGACGGCGGTCACGATTCGGGTCCCCTCCGGCGACTGGGCAGTGGCCATTGCGCGGGCCACCCGCTTCGGCGGTCGGGAGGCCGTCGTGGCGCGGGCCCCCTCCATCGGTGCCTGGGCGGGCGTCATAGCGCGGGTTCCATGCTTGGGCGGCTGGACGGCGGTCATGGGTCGGGTCCCCTCCGCCGACTCGGCGGTGGCCATCGCGCGGGCCTTCTCCTTCGGCGGGTGGACGGCGGTCATGATCCGGTTGCCATCCCCGGTCAGGGGCGCGTGCAGCACCCGCGCCTCGGGCGGCCGGGGAGCGGCCGTCGCGCGGGTCCCCTCCGGCGGTGGGTGGTGGGTGACCGCGGCGCGGGCTGCTTCCGGCGACCAGGCCGCGGTCATCGCTCGGGTCCCCTTTTCCGGTGACTGGACGACGGTCATGACGCGGGCCCCCTGGGGCGACTCGGCGGTGGCCACCGCTCGGGCCCCCTCATGCGGCGGCCGTGAGACGGTCACCCCGTGGAGTCCCTCGTACGGCCGTGAGACGGCCACCCCGCGGGCCCCCTCCTCCGTTCGCTGGACGGCGGTCATGACCCGGTCGCCTCCCCGGGCAGGGGTGCGTGCAGCAGTACCCGTGCGGCCCGGCGGCCCTGGGCGTCCAGCACGTCTAGGCGCCAGCCTGCGACCTCCACCGAGTCGCCGACGGCCGGAATCCGGCCGAGTTCCGTCGCCAGCAGTCCGGCCAGCGTCTCGTAGGGCCCCTCGGGCGCCCGCAGGCCGACGCGTGCGAGCTGGTCCGTGCGTGCCGAACCGTCGGCCACGAAGAGCTCCCTGCCCTCCTCGTCGGTGCCCGCGGGGGCCAGGTCGGACGTCTCGTGGGGGTCGTGCTCGTCCCGTACCTCGCCGACGACCTCCTCGACGATGTCCTCCAGCGTGGCCACGCCCGCCGTGCCGCCGTACTCGTCGATGACGACCGCCATCGTGCGCTTGCCGGACAGCCGGTCCAGGAGCCGGTCCACGGTGAGCGACTCGGGCACCAGCAGCGGCTCGCGCAGCAGCTCGGCGACCGAGGCGCGGGGCCGGCGTTCGGCCGGTACCGCCAGGACGTCCTTGATATGCGCGATGCCGACGACCGAGTCGAGGCTGCCGCGGTAGACGGGGAACCGGGACAGCCCGGTCGCACGCGTCGCGTTCGCCACGTCCTCGCAGGTCGCCTGGACGTCCAGGGCGATCACCTGCACCCGCGGGGTCATCACGTTTTCCGCGGTCAGGTCGGCGAGGTTGAGCGTCCGCACGAACAGCTCGGCGGTGTCCGCCTCCAGCGCGCCCGCCCGGGCTGAGTGCCGGGCCAGCGCGGCCAGCTCCTGCGGCCCGCGCGCCGAGGCCAGCTCCTCGGCGGGCTCGAGACCGAAGCGGCGCACCACCCGGTTGGCCATGTTGTTGAGGTGCGTGATGAAGGGGCGGAAGGCCGCGCTGAACCAGCTCTGCGCGGTGCCCACCCGCTTGGCCATGGCCAACGGCGAGGAGATCGCCCAGTTCTTGGGCACCAGCTCCCCGACCACCATCAGGAACACCGTCGACAGCGCGGTGCCCAGCACCAGCGCCAGCGACCGGGAGGTGGACGTCGGGATCCCGAGCGACTCCAGCGGCCCCGCGATCAGTGCCGCGATCGACGGTTCGGCGAGCATGCCGACAACCAGGTTGGTGACGGTGATCCCGAGCTGCGCCCCGGACAGCTGGAACGTCAGATGCCGTACGGCCTTGAGGGCGCCGGACGCGCCCCGCTCGCCGCGCTCCGCCGCCTGCTCCAGCTGCCCTCGGTCGACCGTGGTCAGCGAGAACTCCGCCGCCACGAAGGCACCGCAGGCCAGCGAGAGCAGGATCGCCAGCAGCAGGAGCAGCACTTCGGTCATCGGGTCACCTCCGTCCCATGGTCGGACAGGGTCCCCAGGATCGCCCGTCCTACCCGGCGAAGGGTTTCACCCACCGCCGCCACTGTTCCTCGGGCGCGTACCCCGCCGCGCGCCACGCGTGCTGTGCCGTTTCGTTGCGCACCAGCACCATCGCGTCCCCGCGCCGCCCGCCGAGCCGCACGAACCGCTCCTCGGCGGCCGTGAGCAGCGCCGCCCCGATGCCTCGCCGCCGACGCTCCGGGTGCACCGCGAGCCGGTAGAGGTGACACCGCCAGCCGTCGAAGCCGGCGATGACCGTGCCGGCCAGTTCACCGTCGAGCTCGGCGAGGATCAGCGCCTCGGGGTCCCGGGTGACCAGCCGCTCCACGCCGTCCCGGTCGTCGCTGATGCTCGTCCCCTCGGCGGCCTGCTTCCAGAAGGCCAGCACGGTGTCGAGGTCGTCGGGCGTCGCGGCCCGTATCCGCAGGTCGGTCATACGGCGATCCCACCACGCCGGTTCCGCCCGGCACGGGCAATTCCAGGATCCGGACGGTTACCGGCCGCGCAGCCGCGCCATCACCGGTGCGAACGCCTCCATGGAGGCTTCAAGCACCGTCAGATAGGTGAAGCCGTACCGCTCGCGCTGGGCCAGCACCTGCGCGACGATCTCCTCGACCGTGCCGATCAGCATGATGGGCAGATCCAGCGCCTGCTGCAGGGTCAGGTCCGGCACCCGGTGCAGGAACGGCGTGGCCACCGCCTCGCGGTCGTCGGTGACCACCACCATCTGGATGAGCAGGTTCAGTTCGGCCGGTTCCTTGCGGCCCTCGGCCAGTTGCAGATAGCGCCCGACGCGCTCGTCGAGCTGCTCGGCGCTGGTCGGGGTCAGCTTCCCGGTCGTGTTCCCCGGCACCAGGGTCGCCCCGGTGAAGGCCGCGATGTCGGCGTGCTCGGCGGACAGTTGCAACATCCGGTTGCCTATGCCGCCGATCAGCAGGGGCACCCGGGGCCGCTGCACCGGCTGCGGCACATGGTCCGCCGAGGACAACAGCCGCTCCAACGCCTCGACCGTGCGCCGAAGATGGTCCACCCGCTCGCCCGCCGAGCCGAACGGCAATCCCGCCTTGTCGTGCTCGGCCTGCACATAGCCGGTGCCCAGGCCGAGTTCGAGGCGCCCGCCGGTGAGGGCGTCCACCGTGGCGACCTCGCGGGCCAGCAGCGTCGGGTTCCAGAAGCCCGCGTTGAGGACGAACGTGCCGAGGCGCGGTCGCTCGGTGACCTGTGCCGCCGCGACCAGCGCGGGGAAGGGCGCGACCTTGCCGAGATGGTCGGGGACCAGGATCACGTCGTAACCGAGTTCCTCGGCCTGTCGGCACTTGGCGCGCCAGTCCTCGTCGGTGGCGGCGGCGGTCAGGTTGACGGCGAAGCGAAATGGGCGGGGCATGAACTCTCCTCAGCGATAAGCGACTTGAGCCGTCTGCCCCGCGATTGCATCACTCGTGCGCGATCGCCGCCAGTACGTTCATGCGTGATGCACGCAATGCCGGCAGCAGCGCCGCCACGATGCCCACCACCGCCGAGCCGACGACGACCGCGACGATCGTGCCCCAGGGGATGGCCAGCGCGTTCAGGCCCTGAAGCGCCAGCACCTGCTGGGTGCACACCCCCCACACCAGCCCGAGCGCGAGCCCGAGGACCGCGCCGAACACGGCGATCACCACCGACTCCAGCCGGATCATCCGGCGCAGCTGACGCCGGGCGAGCCCGATGGCGCGCAGCAGCCCGATCTCCCGGGTGCGCTCCACGACCGACAGGGCGAGGGTGTTGACCACACCGAGCACGGCGATGACGATCGCGAGCCCGAGCAGCGCGTACACGAGGTAGAGCAGGACGGCGATCTGGTCGTGGACGAGGTCCTTGTAGTCGGCGAGGTCGCGCACCTGGACCTGCGGATACGGGTCGAGCGTCTTCTCCAGGGCCGCGCGCAGTTGGTCGGCGTCGGCACCGGAGGCGGCGTTCACGTACAGCGCGGAGTCCTGGCCGCCCGGCGCGAACCGCTCCAGGGTGGGCAGGCCGAAGTAGATGCCGCCCTGCGTCCCGAACCCGTCCGCGGAGTCCTGGTCGGTGAGGGCGCCCACGGTCAGTTCGGTCCGGCGCCCGCCCTGGAACTCGACCGGGATCCTGCTGCCGACCTTCACGTCGTGGTCGCGCGCGAAGTCCAGGTCCATGGCCAGGTGACCGGACGCGAGCGCGGCCGCGGTGTCGCCCTGCGCGTAGGTGATGTGGGCGACCTCGTCGAGCTGCGGGTCGTACCCCGCGGCGGTGGTCTCGACGCGCTTGCCGTCCGGCAGCCGTACGGCGACGGGTGCGAACCTCGACCGTACGACGAGCCCGGCGCCCTCGGTCCTGCGCACCGCCTCCGTGACCTCCTGCGGGAACGGCAGGAAGTTGCCGTTCTGCACGACGAAGTCGGCGCCCAGCGTCTTGTCGATCTGATCGTCGAAGGACTTGGACATCGAGGCGCTGGCCACGGACATCCCGCCGACCAGGGCGAGGCCCACCATCAGGGCCGCCGCGGTGGCGCCGGTACGCCGGGGATTGCGCAGGGCGTTGCGCTGGCTCATCCGCCCGACCGGGCCGAAGAGGGCGGGGAAGGCGCCGCCCAGCACCCGGATCACCGGCCGCACCAGCAGCGGGCCCGCGATGACGGTGGCGAGGAGCGTCAGGACGACACCGAGACCCAGCAGGGAGGCCGCGGACGCCGTCTTCGACGAGGTGACACAGCCCACCAGCGCGGCCGCGCCCGCCGCGCCGACGATCCCGCCCACGATCGCCCGCGTGCGCAGCGGCTTCCCGATCCCGGCGATCTCGGCGTCCGCGAGGGCCGCCATGGGGGAGACGCCGGCCGCACGCCTGGCTGGGAGATAGGCCGCGACGAAGGTGACGCCCACCCCGACGACGTAGGCCGCCACGGGTGTTCCCCAGCCGATGACCATCTCGCTCGTCCGGATGTTCATGCCGAAGGCGTTCATCAGCGAAATGAGCCCGACGGCCAGCGCGATGCCCGTGCCGAGCCCTACCGTGGAGCCGACCAGTCCGAGCAGGGTCGCCTCGGTGAGCACCGAGCGGCGGACCTGGCGGCGGTCGGCGCCCAGGGCGCGCAACAGGCCCAGTTCACGGGTGCGCTGGGCGATCAGCATCGAGAAGGTGTTGACGATCAGGAAGATGCCGACCAGGACGGCGATGCCGGCGAATCCCAACATGACGTACTTGATGACGTCGAGGAATCCGCCGAGTTGGTCGACGTCGGACTTCGCCTGCTCGTCGGCGGTGCGGTACTCGTAGGTGCGCGTTCCGAGCGCGGCGGCCACGCGCTGCTTGAGCTGGTCGTTGCTGACGCCCTGTGCCGCGTCGATCGAGATGCTGGTGGCGGCCTTCGAGGAACCGAGCAGCCTGGCCTGCGCGGTCGGTGGATCCAGGTACAGCAGCGTGGCGCCCGGGTTGGTGGTGGTGAACGTGACGATGCCGACGATCCGGACCTTGAAGGAGCCCGGTGCCGCGATCACGGTGAGCGGGTCGCCGATGCGCAGATCCTTGCGGTCGGCGGTCTCCGAGTCGAGCAGCGCCTCGGACGGGCCGTGCGGGGCGTGGCCCGAGGTGAGCTTCACGGGGCTGCGCGAGGTCGGGTTCCAGTCGGTGCCGATGGTGGGGGCGCCGGTGGTCGAACCCACCGACTCGTTCTCGGAGTCGGCGACGGTGATCCCGTCGTCCTCGGCGTCGAAGCGCGCGGCGCCGACGCCGTCGACCCGGGACACGCGGTCGGCGAGCGCGGCCGGCAGGGTGGCCGTCGTCCCGGACGGGATGGCCTCGCTCAGGTCCTCCTTGGGGCTGACGGTGAGGTCCGGCGCGGTCGAGGCGAAGAGCCGGTCGAAGGTGTGGCTCAGCGTGTCGGAGAAGATCAGGCTGCCCGAGACGAACGCCACGGACAGCACCACGGCCAGCGCGGAGAGCACCAGCCGACCCTTGTGCGCGAGGAAACTGCGGAGCGTCGCCTTCAGCACGGCGTCAGGCCTCCCCGGCCCCGGATGCCTCCTGGGACTGACTCCGGATCACGTCGAACCGCTTCATGCGTTCCAGTACGGCCTCCGCGGTGGGCCGCTCCATGCGGTCCACGAGCCGCCCGTCCCCGAGGAACAGCACCACGTCCGAGTGGGCCGCGGCGCCCGGGTCGTGGGTGACCATGACGACCGTCTGCCCGAGCTGGTCGACGGCCTCGCGCAGGAACCCGAGGACCTCCAGTCCGGCCCGGGAGTCGAGGTTGCCGGTCGGCTCGTCCGCGAAGATCAGCTCGGGCCGGGAGGCGAGCGCGCGGGCACAGGCGACGCGCTGCTGCTGACCGCCCGAGAGCTGCGACGGCCGGTGCTTGAGCCGGTCCCGCAGCCCCAGCGTGTCGATGACCTGGTCCAGCCACTTCTCGTCGGGCTTCTTGCCCGCGATGTCCATGGGCAGGGTGATGTTCTCCGCCGCGTTCAGCGTCGGGATCAGGTTGAACGACTGGAACATGAACCCGATCCGGTCCCGGCGCAGCCTGGTCAGCTCGCGCTCCTTCAGCCCCGTGATCTCGGTGTCGCCGAGCCACACCTGACCGGCCGACACCGTGTCGAGCCCCGCCAGGCAGTGCATCAGCGTGGACTTCCCCGAGCCCGAGGGCCCCATGACCGCGGTGAAGCGGCCGCGCGCGATGTCCACGTCGACCGAGTCGAGGGCGAGCACGGCCGTCTCGCCCGAGCCGTACGCCTTGGTCAGACCGCGGGCGCGGGCCGCGATCCCGTCGGCCGGAACGGCACCGGGAACGTGCTCGGCAGCAGCTGTGGACAAGGCTCTCTCCTCGCTCGTGGACGGACGCTCGTGGACGGTGCTCTCGGACCGGGTGGTCCTCATCCGGCCGAGCGTAATGTGATCCACCCCACATCGGGTATCCCCCGTGCGGTCGAGACGGTCTCCGCCCCAGGTCGTGCCCCCGATACCGATGTAAGGGGCACATTCCACCCGGGGGTGGACCCTCTTGCGGGCGCTAGCGTTTCGGCGCTAGCTTCGAAGCATGGCGAAGACTCAGTTGAACGTGCGGGTGGACGAGGGCACCGCCCGCGCCGCCCGTGAACGTGCCCTCGCCCGTGGCGTGAGCGTCAACCGCTACATCGAGGAGCTGGTCATGAAGGACACCGGTGAAGCGGGCCAGGCCTTCGTGGAGGCCGCGGCCGACTTCATGAAGCAGTACGAATCCGTCTTCGCGGAGGAGTTCGGCAAGGACCACGAGACTCGTTGAGCGATCTGCACATCGATCTCGCCTGGCTTCTGATGCTCGCCGAGCAGAAGACCCCGGGTGATCCCCAGGTCATCGACTGGGGCGCCCTGGTCGCCGCCGTGGCACGCCACCAGGCCGAGATATTCGACATCCCCGTCTACGACAGCCCGCATCTGCGCGCCGCCGCGCTGCTGCAACTCCTCATCCACGTCCCGGCGTTGGAGCGCACCAACGCGCTCTTCGCGTGCGCGGTCGGGTACGCCTATCTCGTCGCGAGCGGACTCAGGGTGGTCACGTCGCCCGAGCTCGTCCGTGACCTCGCCAAGGTGGCCAAGAAGGGCGATGCCTCGTTGCACGACATCGCGCGCGAGCTGCAGAGGTGGACCCTGTGATCAGTGCTCCGCCGACGGTGGCCGCCAGGCGGTGCCCAGCACGCAGAAGGACGTAGGCAGCGTGGGCCCCTTCTCCGGCATCGAGACCCGCCGGTAGGGGCCGAGTTCGAACCCGGCGTCCCGCAGCGCGGCGACCGGGTCGCGGGCCAGATGACAGCCGCCGTTCAGCGCGGGCCACACCGTGCGGTCCAGGGCGCGCTGGGTGAAGCGCATCGCCGGGCCGCCGCCGCTGCCGTGCTCGAAGAAGCGCACGGTCCCGCCGGGCCGCAGCACCCGGCGCACCTCGCTGAGCGCGCGCGGCAGATCGCGCACACTGCACAGCACCAGAGAGATCACCACGGCGTCGAAGGCCTCGCTCTTGACGGGCAGCGCCTCCGCGGCGCCGGGCACCACGTCGACCGGCACCTCGCAGCGCAGGGCGGCCTCCGCCGCCAGCTGCCTGAGCCGGCGCTCCGGTTCGATCGCCACGACCTCGGAGACCGTGCCGGGATAGTGCGAGAAGTTCAGGCCGTTGCCCGCGCCGATCTCGATCACCCGCCCGGACAGCCCGGTGAGCAGCCGTTCCCGCACCCGGGCCATGCCCCACCTGCTCTCGGCGGTGACACTGACCCGGGCGTAGTACCGGGCGAACAGCGGATGGTGGACGGGGTCCCGGGACACCTTGCCGGAACCGGCGGACCGCAGCGCCATGGCAGCCTCCCTCACCGGACAGGACCTACCTCACCGCAATTGTCCCCCGCGGGACCCCGTCGCACCCCTGCGGACGCTCACCGCGTGAAGTCGCTCGCTGCCCGTGGCTCGGTGGGGGGTGGTTCAGGGAGCCTCACGCATCCCGAACGCCTCCGCGTCCCACGTCCCGTCCAGTCGTGGTGCCAGCCAACCCGGCGCCGCGGCACGGAAGTCGGCCGGGGTCAGGCGGCCCGCGCCGGCCGGCAGGGCGCCGAGCAGCGGGGTCCCGGACACGTCCGGCAGGTCCGCGAGGTTGCAACGTGCGGCCAGGTCGGGGGAGTCGGGCCAGCTGCCGATCACCACGCCCGCCAACTCCAGTCGGCGACGACGAAGTTCACGGGCCGTCAGTTCTGTGGTGTTCAGCGTGCCCAGGCCCGCCGACGCCACGACCAGGACCGGCGCCCGCAGCAGCTCCGCCGCGTGGGCCAGTGTCCCGCCCTCGTGGTCGAAGCGGACGAGCAGTCCGCCGGCTCCCTCCACGAGCACCAGGTCGTGCTCGGTGGCCAGCTTGGCGGCGGCCTCGGCGACCTCATGAGGGTGCACCGGCTTCATACCGGCCCGCCGCGCGGCCGTGGCCGGGGCCAACGGCTCGGGAAAGCGGGCGACTTCGGCCTGCGTCACGGCACCCGCGAGCCGCGCCACCTCGTCGGCGTCCCCGGGCTCGTCCGGCCGTACGCCGGTCTGCGCGGCCTTCAGGACAGCGACCGTCCGTCCGGCGGCGAGCGCCGCGGCGGCGACGGCGGCCGTGGCGACGGTCTTGCCGACCTCCGTGCCCGTCCCCGTGATCACCAGTACCGGCATGTCATCCCTCCCGAGCGGCGGCGCACACCGCACGCGCGATCCGTGCCACGTCATCGTCTCCCGTGACGTACGGCGGCATCGTGTAGACGAGGTCGCGGAACGGCCGCAGCCACACGCCCTCGCGCACGGCGGCCTCCGTCGCGGCCAACATGTCGACCTCGTGGTCCAGCTGTACGACCCCGATGGCGCCCAGGACCCGCACGTCCCGCACGCCCGGCAGCGCGCGGGCCGGCTCCAGCCCCTCCCGCAGCCCCGCCTCGATCCGCTTGACCTCCGTGAGCCAGTCCTGCCCGAGCAGCAGCTCGATCGAGGCGCAGGCCACCGACGCGGCGAGCGGGTTGCCCATGAAGGTGGGGCCGTGGGCCAGTACCGGCACCTCGCCCCGCGAGATGCCGTCGGCCACGCGAGGGGTGCACAGGGTCGCCGCCATCGTCATGTAACCGCCGGTCAGCGCCTTGCCCACGCACATCACGTCCGGTGTGACCGCGGCGTGCCCCGCGGCGAACAGGGCGCCCGTGCGCCCGAAACCGGTCGCGATCTCGTCGAACACCAGGAGCACGTCGTGCGCGTCGCACGCCTCGCGCAGCACCCGCAGATACGCGGGGGAGTGGAACCGCATCCCGCCCGCACCCTGCACCACCGGCTCCACGATCACCGCGGCCAGCTCGTCGGCGTGCCGCTCGATCGCCGCGCGCAGCTCGTCGGCGTACGACTCCTCGTACTCGGCCGGCGGAGCGTCCACGAACACCTGGCGGGGCAGGATCCCGGACCACAGCTCGTGCATCCCGCCCTCGGGGTCGCACACCGACATGGGCTGCCAGGTGTCACCGTGGTAGCCGCCGCGCCAGGTCAGCAGGCGCTGCTTGCGCGTACGGCCCAGCGAGCGCCAGTACTGCAGACACATCTTCACCGCGACCTCGACCGACACCGACCCCGAGTCGGCGAGGAAGACATGCTCGAGGCCGTCGGGAGACATGTCGACAAGGAGCTTCGCGAGCCGGACGGCGGGCTCGTGGGTGAGCCCGCCGAACATCACATGGCTCATCCGCCCGAGCTGCTCCCGCGCCGCCTCGTTCAGCACCGGGTGGTTGTAGCCGTGGATGGCCGACCACCAGGAGGACATCCCGTCGACCAGTTCCGGGCCGTCGGCGAGCTTCAACCGCACCCCGCTCGCCGACTCCACGACGAGCGGGTCGACCCGGCCGGGCATCGGACCGTACGGATGCCACACGTGCCGCCGGTCGAGCGCCAGCAGCTCCGTCACAGACAGGCCGGACAGATCAGGCATTGGGCGCGAGATCCGTTCCTGCACCTCGACGGCGGACGGCGACCAGGTCTGTACGGGGCTCGCTCACCGTCGGCGCGGCCGGGGCGGCCGTACCGCAGACCCCGCCGCCCTGCGACCCGCAGTCCGCGCTCTCATGGCAACCGCCCGTCACCCGGTGCTCCGGCAGCGTCACCTCGCCCGCGCCCTCCACCTCGAACCCGGCGTCCGCGATCATCTCCAGGTCGGCCTGGCCGGCCTGGCCCTCGGTGGTGAGGTAGTCGCCGAGGAAGATCGAGTTGGCGAGGTTGAGGGCGAGGGGCTGCATGGTGCGCAGATGGACCTCGCGGCCGCCCGCGATGCGAACCTCGACGTCCGGGCAGACGAAGCGGACCATCGCCAGGATGCGCAGGCAGCGCTGCGGGGTGAGGTTCCACTCCTTGGCCAGCGGGGTGCCCTCGACCGGGATCAGGAAGTTCACCGGAACGGAGTCGGGGTCCAGCTCGCGCAGCGAGTAGACGACGTCGACCAGGTCCTCGTCGCTCTCGCCCATGCCGGCGATCAGGCCCGAGCAGGCGGACAGACCGGCCGCGTGCGCCTTGGTCACGGTGTCGACGCGGTCGGCGTAGGTGTGCGTGGTCGTGATGTCGCCGTAGGTCGACTCGGAGGTGTTGAGGTTGTGGTTGTAGGCGTCCGCGCCGGCCTCGCGCAGCCGCTCGGCCTGGCCGTCGGAGAGCAGACCGAGACAGGCGCACACCTCGACGCCCTCGTTCTGGTCCTTGATCGCCTTGATGGTGCCCGCGACCCGGTCCACGTCACGGTCGGTCGGACCGCGCCCGGAGGCCACCAGGCACACCCGCTTGGCGCCGCCCGCGAGGCCGGCCGCCGCGGCCTTGGAGGCCTCGTCCGGCTTGAGCCAGGTGTACTTCAGGATGCCGGTCGAGGAGCCGAGCCGCTGGGAGCAGTAGGAGCAGTCCTCGGGGCACAGCCCGGACTTCAGGTTGACGAGATAGTTGAGTTTCACCCGCCGTCCGAACCAGTGCCGGCGCACCTTCCCGGCCGCGGCCACCACATCGAGCAGCTCGTCGTCGGACGTGGCCAGCACGGCCAGCGCCTCCTCGCGGGTCGGCAGCTCGCGCCGAAGCCCCTTGTCCACCAGCGTGTTCAGCAGGTCCATGAGAGCCGATCCTGTCGTACGGACCTGCCCGGGGCCAAGGTAGGGATCGCACAACACACCCGCTTCGACGTGTGGGTATTGCCACACCGTGGGTAGCGTTTGCTGCCGCTAGGGTCTGTCCGTTGTCTACAAAAGCCCCGGAGGACCCATGGCGTTCGGCTGGATCGACGAGCAGGCGGCCGCGCGCCGGCGGGCCGGACTCGTACGGACCCTGCGGCCGCGTCCGGCCGACTCGCCGCTGCTCGATCTCGCGAGCAACGACTACCTGGGTCTGGCCCGCCATCCAGAGGTCGTCGAAGGCGCCGCGGCGGCCGCGCGGACCTGGGGCGGCGGTGCCACCGGGTCCCGGCTCGTCACCGGCACCACCGAACTGCACGGCGAACTCGAACGCGAGCTGGCCGAGTTCTGCGGCTTCGAGGCGGCGCTGGTCTTCTCCTCCGGATACGCGGCGAACCTGGCCGCCGTCACCGCGCTCGCTCCGCACGGCTCGCTGATCGTCTCCGACGCGGGCAACCACGCCTCCCTCATCGACGGCTGCCGGCTGGCCCGCGGTACCACCCAGGTCGTCGCGCACGCCGACCCGGACGCGGTGCGCAAGGCGCTCGGTACGCACGACGGTCCCGCCGTCGCCGTGTCCGACACGGTCTTCTCGGTCGACGGCGACGCGGCGCCCCTGGACGGCCTCGCCGGGGCGTGCCGGGAGCACGGCGCGGGCCTGGTCGTCGACGACGCCCACGGCCTGGGTGTGCTCGGCGCCGGCGGCCGCGGAGCCCCGTACGCCGCGGGGCTCGCGGGCGCCGACGACGTGGTCGTCACGGTCACGCTGTCCAAGTCGCTCGGCAGCCAGGGCGGTGCCGTCCTCGGCCCCGCACGGGTCGTCGAGCACCTGGTCAACGCGGCGCGGACGTTCATCTTCGACACCGGCCTGGCCCCCGCGTCGGCGGGAGCCGCCCTCGCGGCCCTGCGGCTGCTCGGCCGTGAGCCCGAGCGGGCCGCACGTGCGCGCGAGGTGGCGACCGGACTGCACGCACGCCTGACCGCCGCGGGTCTGGAAGCGGTACGTCCGGACGCCGCGGTGGTCTCGGTGCGCGCGCCCTCCCCGGAGGAGGCCGTGCAGTGGGCGGCCGACTGCCGTGCCGCCGGGCTCTTCGTGGGCTGTTTCCGGCCCCCTTCCGTGCCCGACGGCATCTCACGGCTCAGGCTGACCGCCCGCGCGGACCTCTCCGAGGAGCAGATCGAACGTGCTGTGCGTGTGATCGGGGAAACACGACCATGAGTCGGCGTGACACGGCCGTGCTCCTGGTGGACTGACGGTCAGAACGCGGCTGTGAAGCCCGCCCAGCTCTCGGGGGAGAAGAGCAGCGCGGGTCCGTCCGGATTCTTGGAGTCGCGGACGGCGAGCAGCCCGGCACATGGCCCGGCCGACGGCCTCGCCGTCTCGACGCAGTTGTTCGCTCCGGTGCTGTAGCTGCTGCGCAGCCAGCGCACCTCGGGCAGTTCGGTACTTGAGATTACGTTCCGAGGCAATGCAGACATGGTGCCTCCTTACGCGCCGTCACCCATCCCGGCGAGGTAATCCAACGAGTCCTCGGGCGAAAGGGCGTGGATCCGAAGGGTGTTGAAGGCCTCGGTGTAGGCCTGGAGGTCTTCTTTCCGCTCGAGATAGAGGCTACTCGTCAAGTGGTCGAGAACAACCACATCCAGATCAGAAGTGCGCGGAAATGAGAAGATTACGAAAGGCCCGGTGATGCCCACATGCGCCCCGGCCGTGAACGGCAGTACCTGCAGCCGCACTTGAGGCAGTCGCGCCGCCTCCAGGAGCCTCTTCAGCTGCCGGGACATCACCTCGGGCCCGCCGACCTCCCGCCGCAGCACCGCCTCGTCGAGCACGGCACTCAACTCCAGTGGCGGCTGTGCACGGAGGATGTCCTGCCGGGCCAGCCGGACCTCGACCAGCGCGTCGAGACGTTCGTCGTCGAGGCCGTCCACCGCCGCCCGGGTCACCGCGCGGGCGTACTCGGGCGTCTGCAGCAGCCCCGGCACGACCGAGGTCTCCAGTGTGCGCATCGCGCTCGCCTGGGACTCCAGACTGATGAAGTCCCGGTAGGTCGGCGGCAGGACACCGCGGTACGCGTGCCACCAGTGGTGCCGGCCGGCGCTCTCGTCGGAGCCCGCCAATACCAGCAGCAGCTCCCTCAGATTCGTGTCCCCCACGCGGTAGGCGTCGAGAAGTAACCGCACATCGGCCGGCTTGACCCCGCTGGCACCGGTCTCGATGCGGCTCACCTTCGACTGGTGCCAGCCCACCAGCCGGGCCGCCTCACCGCTGGTGAGCCCCGCGCTCGTGCGCAGCGCGCGCAGTTCGGCGCCCAGTTTCCGGCGGCGCACCGCGGGACCGTGCTGCATGGGCTACTCCTTACTCCTTACGAGCCGCCCAAATACGGTCTCGCGTCGCAGAGTTCACCGCTTTGAGCGACAGATATATGCACATCTTGGTGGATCGGCACTCGTCACGGCCTCGGTAATGGCACTCTGACGAAGAACCACCAGTCCGGGACCGTACTCGAACCATCCGCACCGTGTCGGGCTTCGGTCCCGTGGGAAAGGGACGACGTCGCCATGGCAGACCACCTGGAAGCATCCGTCACCCTGCCGAGCGAACCCGCTTCGGTCTCCGCGGCCCGCACCTATGTCCTGAGCACACTGGCGGAGTGGGGGCTGCCGTCCACCACGGACGCCGCCGAGACCGTCCGGCTCATTGTCTCCGAACTCACCACCAACGCCGTACAACACACCTTCGGGCAGTCACCCACCTTCACGGTGGACATCGAGCTGGACCGTGACGAACACCTGCGCATCGGGGTGACCGACAGCCACCCCCGCTTCCCCAAGCGGCTGCCGGCCGCGGTTCAGCAGGACAACGGACGGGGGATGGTGATCATCCGCTGGCTCGCCGCCGAGTGCGGCGGCAAGCTGAGAATCAGGCCCACCCGGGAAGGCGGCAAGACCGTCTCCATCGAACTCCCGTGGACGGTACCGGTGCAGCCGGTCACGGCGGCGGGGCAGCAGGAGCCGTAACAGGGGTCATACGGGCCGTGCGCGTCCGAAGGTCCCCCGCACCGCAGCAGCGCCCGGAAGGCGTCCGCCGCGGTGCCGCCTCGCCGGTCCGGTGGACGACCGAGATCGTACGGCGCAACGTGCCGACCTCCAGCAGCCGCGTGGCCGCCGTCCGGGCCACCATCTCCGGCACCACCCCGGCCCCCAGTCCGGCGCTGGCCGGCGCGCACACCAGGGCGTGTCCAGGGGTCGCGACCAGCACCGACGGCACCGCCTCCACCTCCCGCCGGGCCGGATGGTCCGGCGCCATGCTGATCAGCGGCTCACCGGCGAGCTCCGCCAGCGGCAGCCGCGTAGAGCCGCGCGCGGGCATGCCAGTGGGGGGCGGTCACGAGGATCTGGCCGTGAGGGCGGGAGCACCCGGCTCATAGGCCTGCGTCAGGCCGATCTCGCCGGTCGCCACAGCGGTGATCCGACGGTGTGGTTCCAGGCGGTGGCCGTGCTCGTGGACCGGCTGGGGCGGTGGCTGCGCCGGCCGCGGGCGGCCCGGGCCGTCGCCGGGGTCACCGCGGTCGCGTCGACAGGTCTCGGTGTGATGCTCCTGGCCGAGCCGCTGCTCGCGGCCTGACCACCTCGCGCTTCGCGGGCGCGGGCGCGGGCGCCGATTGCGGCTGTGCCGTCCGGCGCTCCTCGGCGAGGCCCGCCCTCCTGACCAGCCGGGGGAGCAGCCACCACAGGCCCAGGCACACCAGCAGGGTCGCCGCGCCCGCGGCCACACCGCCGGCCCGGCCCGTCGTCACGTCCACCACGAGCAGCACCGACCCGGTGAACGCCAGCACCAGAACCCCCATGCCGACCGTGGCCAGCCGGGAGGAGACCTGCACGATGCGGGCCTTGGCGCCGCGCTGGAAGAGCGAGCGATGCAGGGCGGCGGGCGCGGTGAACAGGGCCGCCGCGAGTACCGCGAGAAGCAGCGTGGTGACGTACGTGGCGCGCTGGAAGGAGTCGAGGGTCGGGAAGCGCTGGGTGAAGGCCAACGTCAGCAGGAAGGCGAAGAGGATCTGCACCCCGGTCTGCGTGACGCGCAGCTCCTGGAGCAGCTCGCCGAAATTGCGGTCGGCGCGCTCCAGCGGAGTCTCGTTGCGGGCGGTGCACGGGCGGTGGTCGGCCATGCCGTCACGGGTAACCACCTCAGCCCGTGTCACGCGTCCGGGAAGACCCGAGGGGGCGGCGGGAGGTCAGGTCGCCGCCACCCCCTCGGGGGCGTCACTTGACCCGGCCGTACCAGACGGCCTTCGTCCAGATCTTCTGCAGCCTCACCACGTCCCCGGTCTTGGGGGCGTGCCAGATCTTTCCCTTCCCGGCGTAGATGCCGACGTGGTAGACGTTCGAACCCGAGTGGAAGAACACCAGGTCACCGGCCTTGCGGCTGCCCGAGGAGATATGGCGGGTCTTGTTGTACTGCTGGGCCGCCGTACGAGGGAGCTTCTTGCCCGCCTTCTTGAACGAGTACAGCGTGAGCCCTGAGCAGTCGAAGCGGCGGGGCCCCGTGGCGCCGTACTTGTACGGCGAGCCCTTCTTGGAGGCCGCGACCTTGAGTGCCTTCGTCGCCGGCGTCGCGGCGGCGGCGTCGGCTGCGACACCCGGAACCACGACGGAGCCGCCCACAGCGGCGATGGCGAAGGCCGAGGCCGTACCGGCCCGGACCATCAGCGACGGGACGCGATTGAGCGCAGTCATGCGCAACCCTTCGTCAGCCGCCTGTGAAGGATGACCTGTCGGATTCGGGCTGGCGAAGTTGCCCGGCCGCTGACGCGGCTTCACCCCAAGGGCTGCTCGGCCCGGTCATGGCGTGACCGTCCCGGCGACCCGTCGTGCGTGGGTCCTCCACTCCTGCCGATCCACTTCTGTCGACCGGTCATCCGGGCGGCGGCAGGACTCGGCGTCCGCCCGGACCGCCCCGCCGCTGTGGCGGGGGCTTGTCGTCAGTCACGGATCTTGGCGCACGGAAGTGCGAAAAGCCCAACGGAACCGAGCATTTGTGGTGTTACTCACCACCCACCCGTTTGGGTGAACACCCCTTCGAACGAAGGCGTGTCGAGGGTCCGAGGAGCCCCGGACCAGCACAGGAACTCCTCATATCGATACCGGACCACGTGCGTTGTGCAACCTTGACGCTCGCGAAAAAGGAGCCGCGCCTCCTCCAATAGGGGGTACGTCGTTTGGTCCGTTTCGACTCAGCTCCGGACGCCGCGTCAACTGTCGGGCTCGGGCGGCACGGTGACCCGGGACGTGCGCCGCTCGCCGTCCAGAACCCGAAGCGCTCGTGCCAGCGTCGCGGCGTGCAGTTCGCGCTCACCCCGGCCGTGCATCAGCACGAGCGCGTCGCGCAGCTCGGTCGCCCTGCTCACCAGCGCCTGCGCCGCGCGCAGTCCGCCGTAGGTGTCCTCGCGCCGGGCCGGGTTGATCCGGCCCAGCAGGTCGACCACGTCGAGATAACGGTCGATCAGCTCGCCCTCGGCGCGCGTGAGGGCGGGCAGCGGTGGAAGGTCCGGCACCATCTACGGCTCACCTCGCGTCCGGCGTGGTGCGCGAGGACTTGCGGCTCGGGACGATCGCGTCCGCGAGGCCGTAGTCCAGGGCGCCCCGCGCGTCCAGGATCTTGTCCCGCTCGATGTCCTCGCTCACCTGCTCGGGGCTGCGCCCGGTGTGCCGGACGAGCATCTCCTCCAGGCGGCCCCGCACCCGGATCAGTTCGTCGGCCTGGATGGCCAGATCGCTCGCCTGCCCCTGGACCGGCTCGATCAGCGCGGGCTGGTGGATCACCACCCGCGCGCCCGGCAGCACGGAACGCTTGCCCGGGGTGCCGGCGGCCAGCAGCACGGCCGCGGAGGAGCCGGCCTGCCCGAGGCATGTCGTCTCCACGTCACAACTGACGTACTGCATCGTGTCGTAGATCGCCGACATCGCGCTGAACGAGCCGCCGGGGGAGTTGATGTACAGCGAGATGTCCCGGTCCGGGTCCTGGTACTCGAGGTACATGAACTGCGCCATCAGGTCGTTCGCCGAGGTGTCGTCGATCCGGGTCCCGAGGAAGACGATCCGCTCCTCCAGCAGTTTCGAGTACGGATCCATCGTCTTGTGCCCGGAGCTCGTGCGCTCGTGGAACTCGGGCAGGACGTAACGGGCGGTGGGTCGAGTCATGGCGTACCCCTCCTGGCGACAGGCTGTCTGTAAAAAATGTACAGGACGTACGTGACGTTATGATGGGGGTATGGCCTACGAGATTCCGGTGACGCAAGCCAGGGCTGAGCTCGCCGACCTGATCAACCGGGTGGTGTACGGCGGTGAGCGCGTCGTCGTCACACGGCATGGAAAGCCGCTGGTCGCCCTGGTCTCCGCGGCCGACCTCGAACAGCTGGAGGACCTCCGGAAACCCGTCGACGAGCAGGTGGTCAGCGCGGTCTCGACCGTGCGGGAGGTGGCGTCCGCTCCCCGCGAACAGCAGCGGTTCGGTATCGCGGCGCATCACCGGGGGACCGGCGCCTCGTAGCGACGCGGGCGCCCCCGACCAGAGGGGCCGGGGGCGCGGAAAAGCGGGTTCGGTCAGCCGACGGAGGTGAGTTCACGCTCGGTGGCGGGCGTGGTGCCCTTGGTCCGCGCCTTCAGCGCGTTACCGAGGATCACGGCTCCCAGGCCCAGCGCCGCCCACCAGGTGAGGGTCAGGACGGGCCCGGTCGCCGTCGCCCCGTCGAAGAACGACACCGAGCGCAGCAGGGTCGCGCTGGCGCCCGGCGGCAGCCACTGGCCGATCGTGCCGACGGGGTCGGGCAGCAGCTGCGGGGCCGAGGCGGCACCCGAGAACGGGTTGCCGAGGAACATCACCACGAGTGCCACGGCGCCGATCCCCGCGTATCCGACGAGGGCGGCCAGTCCCGCCACGGCCGCGCTCACCGCCAGGCTCGACAGCGCGAACGTCCCGGCCTCCGCCCACCAGTTCCCGGTCAGGACGCCGAGCCAGCTGTGGGCCAGTGCGGCCCCGACGGCGCCCACCATGGCGGCGCTGAGGACCAGCGCGGTCACCGCGCGGAATCCGCGCAGCCCGTGCAGCGTCACCATGGCGCCCGCGATGATCCCGGCGAGGGCCAGCGGCAGCACGGAGCTGCTCAAGGCCGCCCCCCTCGGGTCGGACGCCGGGGCGGGGACGACGTCCACCGTCCTCACCTCGGTGCCGCTCGCGGCGGCCGGCCGGCCCACGGCCTGCTGGAGGAGCTGGGCCACGACCGGGCTCGCGGCCGATGCCGTGAGCAACTCCGGTCCCTGCGCGGTCGCGACGACCGCGCCGTATACGGTCCGGTCCTCGATCGCCGTACGTGCGGCCGCCTCGTCGGCGTAGTGATGGATCTCGAAGGCGCCCTCGTGCTGCCGTAGTTGTTTCTCCATCTGTGCGGTCGCGGCGGCCGGCCCGGCCACGCCGAGCGGCAGGTCGCGGGGGGCGGTGCGGGCGGCGGGCCAGGCGAAGGCCCACAGCGCCAGGGCGGCGAGCAGCGGCACGAGGACGATGACCGCGATCGTGCGACGGGTGGACATGCGGGTCCTCTCCGGGGCCGGGGCCCCGTTAAAAAGAAGGATCGTTCGTTTTAGTCTCGGTCCCCACGGTCCCGCTGTTGCCGCCGCTTGTCAAGAAGGAATGTTCGTTTTACTTTGTGGGTATGGCTCGCGTATCCCAGGCACACCTCGACGCCCGGCGTCGGCAGATCCTCGACGGCGCCGCCGTCTGCTTCGCCCGCAACGGCTTCCACGCCACGTCCATGCAGGACGTCCTCAAGGAGGCCGACCTCTCGGCCGGGGCCGTGTACCGCTACTTCAGCGGCAAGGAGGAGCTCATCGGCGCGATCGTCGGAGAGGTGCTCGGCCAGGTCCACGAGGGTTTCGAGGAGGCGGCCCACAGCAGCCCGCCCCCGCCCCCGGACCTCCTGGTGGCGTCCGTGCTCAGCCGCGTCCTCGCCACCAAGGAGTCCCTGACCGTGGACGGGCGGCCGGCGTTCCCGCGGCTGGTGGTCCAGGTGTGGACCGAGACCCTCCGCAACGACGAGCTCGCGGCCCTCCTGCGCGAGGGCTACGGCGCCGTGCGCGAGACCTGGACGCGGATCGTCGGGGCGTACCAGGAGGCCGGAATCATGCGGCCGGACGTGCCCCCGGAGGACGTGGCCCGCACGATGATGGCGGCCGCGATGGGCTTCCTCGCCCAGCAGGCCCTGTTCGGACCGACCCCCGCCGAGTCCCTGCGGGACGGTCTACGGGCGTTGATGAGCATGCGGGATCACAGCTCGGTTAACGTGCCTGAAACCGGATCCCACTAGCCTGCCGATCCACGCCACCAGGGACTTTGCCCCGGGGCAGCGGCAGCCGGACCCCGCACGGTCCGGAGCGAGGACTGTGAGGTGGGACGTGCAACTGACCCCGCACGAGCAAGAGAGGCTGCTCATCCATGTGGCGGCCGACGTGGCCGAGAAGCGCAGGGCCCGCGGGCTCAGGCTCAACCACCCCGAGACGGTCGCCCTCATCACGTCACACATCCTCGAAGGCGCGCGTGACGGCCGTACCGTGGCCGAGCTCATGGCCTCCGGGCGCAAGCTGCTCACCCGGGACGACGTCATGGAGGGCATCCCCGAGATGATCCACGACGTCCAGGTCGAGGCGACCTTCCCGGACGGCACCAAGCTCGTCACCGTCCACGACCCGATCGTCTGAGGGGCCCCGATGATTCCCGGAGAGATCCTCTTCGCCGACGGGCCGATCGCCTACAACGAGGGCCGCGAGGTCACCCGGCTGACCGTCCTCAACGCCGCCGACCGCCCGGTCCAGGTCGGCTCCCACTACCACTTCGCCGAGGCCAACCCGGGCCTGGAGTTCGACCGCGGCGCCGCGCGCGGCAAGCGGCTGAACGTCGCCGCCGGCACCGCCGTGCGCTTCGAGCCCGGCATCCCGGCCGAGGTGGAACTCGTCCCGCTCACCGGCGCCCGCGTGGTGCCGGGGCTGCGCGGGGAGACCGGAGGTGCCCTCGATGCCTGAGATCTCTCGTGCCGCCTACGCCGACCTGTTCGGCCCGACCACCGGCGACCGCATCCGGCTCGCCGACACCGATCTGCTGATCGAGGTCGAGGAGGATCGTTCCGGCGGTCCTGGGCTCGCCGGCGACGAGGCCGTGTTCGGCGGCGGCAAGGTCATCCGCGAGTCGATGGGCCAGTCGCGCGCCACGCGCGCGGAGGGCACCCCGGACACCGTCATCACGGGCGTGGTCGTCGTCGACCACTGGGGCGTGGTGAAGGCCGACGTCGGCATCCGCGACGGCCGGATCACCGGCATCGGCAAGGCGGGCAACCCCGACACCATGGACGGGGTCCACCCGGACCTGGTGATCGGCCCGGAGACCGAGATCATCGCGGGCAACGGCCGGATCCTGACCGCCGGTGCCATCGACGCGCACGTCCACTTCATCTGCCCGCAGATCGCCGACGAGGCGCTGGCGTCCGGGGTGACCACCCTGGTCGGCGGCGGCACCGGCCCCGCCGAGGGCTCCAAGGCCACCACCGTCACCCCCGGCCCCTGGCACCTCGCCCGGATGCTGGAGGCGATGGAGCAGTACCCGCTCAACATCGGCTTCCTCGGCAAGGGCAACACCGTCTCGCACGAGGCGATGCTGTCGCAGATCCGCGGGGGCGCCCTCGGCCTGAAGCTGCACGAGGACTGGGGCTCGACCCCTGCCGTCATCGACGCCTCGCTGACCGTCGCCGAGCGGACCGGCATCCAGGTCGCCATCCACACGGACACCCTCAACGAGGCCGGTTTCGTGGGCGACACACTCGCCGCGATCGCCGGACGGGGCATCCACGCCTACCACACCGAGGGTGCGGGCGGCGGGCACGCGCCGGACATCATGACCGTGGTCTCCCAGCCGCACGTGCTGCCCAGCTCGACGAACCCGACCCGTCCCTTCACCGTCAACACCGCCGAGGAACACCTCGACATGCTGATGGTGTGCCACCACCTCAACGCGGCGGTGCCCGAGGACCTGGCCTTCGCCGAGTCCCGCATCCGGCCCACGACCATCGGCGCCGAGGACATCCTGCACGACCTGGGCGCCATCTCGATCATCTCCTCCGACGCCCAGGCCATGGGACGCGTGGGCGAGGTCATCATGCGGACCTGGCAGACCGCCCATGTCATGAAGCGGCGCCGGGGTGCGCTGCCGGGGGACGGACGCGCCGACAACCATCGCGTACGGCGCTATGTCGCCAAGTACACGATCAACCCCGCCGTCGCTCAGGGGCTCGCTCACGAGGTGGGCTCGGTGGAGACGGGCAAGCTGGCCGACCTGGTGCTGTGGGAGCCCGCGTTCTTCGGCGTCAAGCCGCATCTGGTGATCAAGGGCGGGCAGATCGCCTACGCGCAGATGGGCGACGCGAACGCCTCGATTCCGACCCCGCAGCCGATCCTTCCCCGGCCGATGTTCGGGGCGATCGGGCGGGCGCCCGCGTCCAACTCCTTCAACTTCGTGGCGCCCCTCGCCATAGAGGACGGGCTGCCGGAGCGGCTCCAGCTCGGGAAGATGTTCGTGGCGATCGAGTCGACGCGCGGGGTCACCAAGGCCGACATGCGGGAGAACGACGCGCGGCCCGACGTACGGGTCGACCCCGACAGCTTCGCCGTACACATCGACGGTGAGCTGGTGGAGGCCACGCCGGCAGCCGAACTGCCCATGGCCCAGCGTTACTTCCTCTTCTGATGTCCAGGGCTGCACTTCTGGTCCTGGCCGACGGCCGGTTCCCCGCCGGAGGGCACGCACACTCCGGCGGGGCCGAGGCGGCGGTCAGGGCGGGCCGGATCACGGACGCGGCGAGCCTGGAGTCCTTCTGCCGGGGCCGGCTGCACACGGCCGGGCTGGTGTCGGCCGCGCTCGCCGCGGCGGCCGTGCTCGGCGTCGACCCGCGGCTGTTGGACGAGGCCGCGGACGCCCGCACCCCGTCCCCCGCACTGCGGACGGCCGCACGCAAGCTGGGCCGCCAGCTGATGCGGGCGGCCCGGGCGACCTGGCCGTCCCTCGAACTCGACGCACTGGCACGTGAGTTCCCCAAGGGAGCACACCAGCCGGTGGTCCTGGGACTGGCGGCCCGGGCGGCGGGGCTTGAGGCCGTGGACGCGGCGTACTGCGCGGCGTACGAGAGCGTGAGCGGGCCGGCGTCGGCGACGGTGAGGCTGCTGAGTCTGGACCCCTTCGACGCCACGGGTGCACTGGCGCGGCTGGCCCCGGAGCTGGACCGCGTCGCGGACCAGGCGGTGGAGGCGGCGCGGAGGGCTGTCGACGAGGGGCCCGACGCATTGCCCGCGGCTTCAGCGCCTTTGCTGGAGATCGCCGCCGAGCTGCACGCGGCATGGCCAGTACGCCTGTTCGCATCGTAGAGGGCCCAGGTCACCCACTTTATTTGTGGGCGCGGGGCTGCATCGATTTGCGGCTCCGCCGCGGGGCGCGACCAGCCCCCACGCACCCGCACCCGACCACGAACCATAGGAGCCGTACATGCACCTGGACCACCACCACGACGGCCCCGCCGCAGTAAGCGCCGACGCCCACCGCCCGGACGGCTCCCACCGAGCCCTCCGCATCGGCCTCGGCGGCCCCGTCGGCTCCGGCAAGACCGCCACCGTCGCCGCCCTCTGCCGGGCCCTGCGCGACGAACTGTCCCTCGCCGTCGTCACCAATGACATCTACACCCGTGAGGACGCCGAGTTCCTGCTCAGGGAAGCCGTGCTGCCCCCGGAGCGGATCACCGCGGTGGAGACCGGCGCCTGTCCGCACACCGCGATCCGGGACGACATCTCCGCCAACCTCGAAGCCGTCGAGGACCTGGAGGACGAGGTCGGCCCCCTGGACCTCATCCTCGTGGAGAGCGGCGGCGACAACCTCACCGCCACCTTCTCCAAGGGGCTCGTCGACGCGCAGATCTTCGTCATCGACGTGGCGGGCGGAGACGACATCCCGAGGAAGGGCGGCCCCGGCGTCACCACCGCCGACCTGCTCATCGTCAACAAGACCGACCTGGCCCCGTACGTCGGCTCCGACCTCGCGCGGATGGCCGCCGACGCCAAGGCCCAGCGGGCCGAACTGCCGGTCGTCCTCCAGTCACTGCGCGGCGAGGCCGGGGTCACGGACGTCGCCGACTGGGTCCGGGCGCAGCACGCCGCGTGGACGGCATGACCGCGCCCGGGACGGGAGTACGCGCCACCGCGCGGATCGTCGCCCGGGACGACGGGCGCGGCGGTACGGCCCTGCCCGTGCTGGAGAGTGACGGGCCGCTGGCGCTGCGGCGGACCCGGGGGAGCGGTACCGAGACGCGGGTCATGCTCGTCGGCGCGATGAGCGGACCCCTCGGCGGCGACCACTTCACCGTGGAGGCCGACGTCCTGGACGGCGCTCGACTGCGCCTCGGATCGGCCGCGGCCACCATCGCCCTGCCGGGGCAGACCAAGGGCGAGGCCCGCTACGACGTCCGGCTCACCGTCGCCGACGGCGGCGAACTCCACTGGCTGCCCGAGCAGTTGATCTCCGCCGGTGGCAGCGACCTGTGTGTCACCACGCGGATCGACCTCGGGGCGACGAGTCGGCTCGTGCTGCGCGAGGAGCAGGTCCTGGGGCGGGCCGGGGAGGAGCCCGGGAGGCTCAGCAGCCGGCTCGTGCTGCGCGTCGCGGGACGCACCGTGCTCGATCAGGAGCTGGCCTGCGGGCCCGGGGCGCCGGGTGGCTGGGACGGGCCGGCCGTGCTCGCGGGACATCGAGCCGTCGGTCAACTTCTGGTCGTACGGCCGGAGTTCGTCGACGAGCCGGTGACGGCACAGGTGCTCGGCGAGGGCGCCGCCGTCGTACCGTTGGCAGGGCCCGCCGCGCTCGTCACCGCCGTGGCCCCGGACGCCCTGCTGTTGCGCCGGGTACTGGACGAGGCGCTGGCGGCCCTTAGCGCCTAGTCCGCCCAGCGAACGACCCCTTCCGTTTATCGGATTGGCAAAGAAGGCCCCGCCCCCCTGTTCACAGAGTCTCCATAGCCAGGAGGATCCCCGTACGAATCGAAACGACGTACGGGGAGGGATCCCTCTTGAGGGAGACGAGACCGAAGTGGCGGACGACCGCGCTCGGTTCGGCCGGAGTGCTCATCACGGCCACACTCATATCCGGTGCCGTCGCGGCACCCGCGTCCGGCGCCAACACACTGGCCGGTGCCGGCCGACACGGACAGGACCGCGCGTCCGTCGGTACCGCGATCGCCGCCGCCCGTGCCGCGAAGGCCGGTATCGACTGGGCCGACTGCCCGGCCGACTGGGGGATCGCGAAGCCGGTCCAGTGCGGCTGGGTCAGCGTGCCGCTGGACTACACCAAGCCGAACGGCAAGCAGATCAAGCTCGCCGTCGACCACATCGGCAACACCGGCACCCCGTCGGAGCGTCAGGGCGCCCTGGTCTACAACCCGGGCGGGCCCGGTGGCTCCGGTATGCGCTTCCCGCTCCGCGTCACGACCAAGAACCCGATCTGGGCCAACGTGGCCAAGGCGTACGACTTCGTGGGCTTCGACCCGCGCGGTGTCGGCCACTCCGCGCCGATCTCCTGCATGGACCCGCAGGAGTTCGTGAAGGCACCCAAGATGGACCCGGTGCCGGACTCCGAGGCCGACAAGCGCGCCCAGCGCAAGCTGGCCCGTGAGTACGCCGAGGGCTGCGCCGAGCGCACCGGCAAGGCGATGCTCGCGCAGATGACCACGCCCAACACCGTGCGCGACCTGGACGTCATCCGGGCCGCACTCGGTGAGAAGAAGCTCAACTACCTGGGCGTCTCCTACGGCACCTACATCGGCGCCGTCTACGGCACGATGTTCCCCGGACATGTCCGTCGCATGGTCGTCGACAGCGTCGTCAACCCGTCCCGGGAGAAGATCTGGTACGAGGCCAACCTCGACCAGGACATCGCCTTCGAGGGCCGCTGGAAGGACTGGGAGGACTGGGTCGCCGCCAACGACGCCGCCTTCCATCTCGGCACCACCCGTGCCGCGGTCCAGGCGAAGTGGCTCGAACTGCGCGCCACCGCCAAGAAGAACCCCATCGGCGGGGTCGTCGGCCCGGCCGAACTGATCGGCTTCTTCCAGAGCGCCCCGTACTACGACTCCTCGTGGGTGCCGGTCGCGACGGTGTTCAGCAAGTACGTCGCCGGTGACACCCAGGCGCTCGTCGACGCGGCCGCCCCGGACCTGTCGGACACCGCGGGCAACATCTCCTCGGAGAACGGCAACGCCGTCTACACGGCCGTCGAGTGCACCGACGCCAAGTGGCCCACGAGCTGGAAGAAGTGGGACAAGGACAACACCGCGCTCAACAAGAACTACCCGTTCATGACCTGGGCCAACGCCTGGCTGAACCTGCCGTGCGCCACCTGGCCGGTCAAGCAGCAGACCCCGGTCGAGGTCCGCACCGGCAAGGGCCTGCCTGGCGTGCTCATCGTGCAGTCCGAGCGTGACGCGGCCACCCCCTACGACGGCGGCGTCGAACTGCACAAGCGTTTCAAGGGCTCCCGCCTGATCACCGAGAAGGACGCGGGCTCCCACGGCGTGACCGGTCTGGTCAACCCGTGCATCAACCCGCGGGTGGACGCCTACCTGCTCACCGGCAAGCTGGACAAGGCCGACGTGACGTGCACCCCGCACGCCACGCCCAAGCCGTAGCACGTAGCACGTAGCAAGGGACAAGGCGGCCGGAGCCACCGGCCGCCTTTTCTCATGCGCCCGTGCTCATGCGCCGAGCGAGTCGAGATACGCGTCCTCCGCCGCGTAGTCGAAGAGGTCGCCGTAGGTCTGGAACATCCTCGGGTACGCCTCCCGCCAGTCCCGTCCGGCCAGTTGCTGCTCGATCCAGGCGACGGTCTCCGGCAGCCGGTCCGCGTACCGCGCCACCACCGGTCGGTACCCCAGCTCCCGTTCGGCGGTGGACATGTCGAAGACGACCGGCACCGGCACCGACCACGGCGTGTCTCCCACGGTCGGCGAGGGCGGTGGGCCGTCGATCAGCACGCTCTGCGTCTCGACGCCCATCACGGAATCGATCGCGGCGGCGATCTCCGCCACCGTCGGGGCGTCCGGGTCCACGGCGTTCAGGGCCCTGCTGCCGGGCTTCGCGGCGGCCAGCCGGACGAGTTCGGCGATGTTGTGGACGTTCGCCGGGTGGAACCGGCTCATGCCGCCGTACGGCAGGAGACGCCGAGGCCGGCCGTCCAGGTTGCGCTTGACGAAGTACAGCTCGCGCGGGGTCTGGCAGTGCGGTCCGTGGATTGCTCCCGCACGCAGCAGTGTCGTGGGCAACCGGTCGCCCACGGCGAGGAGTTCACGCTCCAGGCCGGCCTTGCGGGTGCTGTACGAGTCCTCGCCGGGCGCGATCGTCCGCTGGTCCTCCGTCACCCCCACGGGGAACTCGGGAAAGCCCCCCGGCTCGCCCTGGGTGTCGAAGCTGCGGCCCTTGTCGTCCTCGTACACCGACACGCTGGAGATCACCACGGCCGAGCCCACCCGGTCGGCCAGCGACACCAACTGCCCTGCGTGCGCGGGTCCGTAGGCGACCATGTCCACCAGGACCTCGCAGCCGTCGCCCACCGCGGCGGCCAGGGCCGAGTCGTCCGCCCGGTCGGCCCGCGCGGTACGCACCTGCGCGGGCCAGCTCTCGTCCCGTCCGCCGCCCCGGGAGACGGCCGTCACCTCCCAGCCGTCCAGGGCCAGCGCGCCCACGGCCGCTCGCCCGATCTGTCCCGTCGCTCCGATCACCACAGCACGTCGTGTCATGCGGCGACCGTACGGCGGTCAACTCCGGTTCCTCCAGGGGGTTCTGCCGACGGCAGACCTCAGCTCAGCGGAATCCGGGGGAACTTGCGCTCCTTCTCCCGGCGCGCGGCGGTCTCCTCCGCCTTCACCACGGCCGCGTACTGGTCGACGTACTCCTGGTCGGACAGCTTCAGGATGGCGTACATGATCTCGTCGGTGATCGCCCGCAGGATCGCCTTCTCGTTCTCCATCCCGGCGTAGCGGGAGAAGTCCAGCGGCTTGCCGAAGCGGATCACCACCGGGTGGATGTTGGGGATGACCTTGCCGGGCGGCTGGGCCTCGAAGGTGCCGATCATCGCGCAGGGGATCACCGGCACCTGAGCCCTGAGCGCCATCACCGCGACGCCGACCTTGCCCTTGTAGAGGCGGCCGTCGTGGGAGCGGGTGCCCTCCGGGTAGATGCCGAGCAGTTCGTCCTTGCGCAGCACGCCGAGACCCTCGCGGATGGCGGCCTGGCCCGCTTCCTTGCCGGAGCGGTCGACCGGGATCTGCCCGGCGCTGCGGAAGAAGAAGGCGGTCAGCCGGCCCTTGATGCCGGGGCCGGTGAAGTACTCGGCCTTCGCCAGAAAGGTGATGCGCCGCTTGAGCACCGCGGGCATCAGGAAGTGGTCGGAGAAGGACAGGTGGTTGCCGGCGACGATGGCCGCACCCGACTCCGGAATGTGCTCAAGACCCTCTATTCGGGGCCGGAAGACCAGTCTCAGCAACGGCCCCAACAGCACGTATTTGAGCAGGTAATAGAACAAGAGGGGGCGCTCCTCGGTCGGGCGGACGGCTCAACTCCGCGTTCTGGCTGGTCAACCGGCGTGAGGCGGGGCTGTCAGTGTAGGCGCAGGGCACGACGGCTGGAACAGTGCCGAACGCCGGACCAGCTTGGTGCCGGCGGGCGGAGCGCGGCAACCCGACCAGGCGCTGTGGCGTGAACCGCGGGGGTGGTCGGCCAAAGGGCCGCTCTTGATTCCCGGGCGGGGTCCTGTCGCGTTCACAGCCGTACGATGACCAGCGCCGTGTCGTCCGTGGCGCCGCCGGGCGGGAGCAGCTCCAGCAGGACCGCGTCCGCGAGCGTCTCGGGGTCGTCCTCACGGTGCCGGGCGAGGGAGTCGGCGAGCCGGTTGAGCCCGGTGTCGATGTCCTCGCGGCGCCGCTCCACCAGGCCGTCGGTGTACAGGGCGAGGGTGGCGCCGCTGGTGAAGGTGGTCGCGGCCTGCACCCGGGGCATCGGGTCGGGACGGGCGTCGAGCGGTGGGTCGGTCGCCTTGTCCAGGCACTCCACCCGGCCGTCGGGGTGCACCAGCATCGGCGGTGGATGCCCGGCGCTGCTGTAGGTGAGGGTGCCGTGGTCGAGGTCGATGAACGTGGTGACCGCGGTCGCCGACTCGGCGCCGTCCACCACGTGGGCGTACCGGCCCAGCACGTCCAGGGCCTCGGCCGGACCCCCGGCCACCCGGGAGGCGGCGCTCAGGGCGCTGCGCAGCTGTCCCATCACCCCGGCGGCCGGGAGCCCGTGCCCCACCACGTCACCGACCGAGACACCGACGCGACGGCCGCCCACCAGGTCGACGAGGTCGTACCAGTCCCCGCACACGTTGAGCGTGCCGACCGCGGGCCGGTAGCGCACGGCGGCCCTGTGGTGCAGCCTCTGCCGGCCGGTGGGCAGCATGGCCTCCTGGAGTGTCAACGCGACCTCGCGGTCCCGGGCGTGGGCCTGCCGCAACCGTTCGTTGACCTCCTGGAGTTCACGGGCGCGGGTGTACAGCTCGGCCTCCAGGACCCGGTCCCGGTCGGCGCGCCCGCGGCCGCGGGCCCGGATCAGCTCGGTGACCTCCTCGACCCGGTGCACGAGCAGCTCGACCTTGCCGTCCGTGCCGAGGATGGGGGCGTTGCAGGGGCTCCAGTAGCGCTCCTCCCACTCTCCCGGCCGGCCGGGTGCCTCCACGTCGTACCGCTGAAGGGCCATGGAGTCGCGCTCTCCGGTCTCCAGCACCCGGCGCAGGGAGGCGGCCAGATTGCGCATGCCGGTCGCCGCGGGGTCGTTCGGGTTGTCAGGGAAGACGTCGAAGAGATAGCGGCCCACGATCTCCTCGCGCCGGCGCCCGGCCATGCGCAGGAACTCCGCGTTGACGTCCGCGTACACCAGATCGGGCGTGAGGAGCGCGACCATGCCGGGCAGCGCCTGGAACACGGCCGAGTAGTCGATGGCGTCGGGGTCGTCGGGGATGTCGCTCATGGCTGCCGCCTCATCGCCTGGATCGCACCATTTTCCCACGGTATGCACGAGTCGGGGGTCAGTCCGGTGGTTCCTCGAGGGACTGCTCTGCCCAGATGATCTTTCCTTCGGGCGCGAACCGGGTGCCCCAGCGCTGGGCGAACTGGGAGACCAGCAACAGCCCCCGGCCGCCCTCGTCCGTGGTGCGCGGGTGGCGCAGATGGGGCGCGGTGTCGCCGCTGTCGAACACCTCGCAGACCAGGGACCGCTCCCGGATCAGCCGGAGCCGGATCGGGCCGACCGCGTGCCGGATGGCGTTGGTGACCAGTTCGCTGACGACGAGTTCCGTGGTGAAGGCGAACTCCTCCAGGCCCCAGTCCGTCAGCTGCCGGGACGCCGTCTTGCGGGCCTCGGCGACCCGGGCCGGGTCGACGGGCACGTCCCAGTCCGCGACCTGGTCGGGCCCCAGCAGCCGGGTGCGCGCCATGAGCAGGGCCACATCGTCGTGCGGCCGGTCGGGGGCCAGCGCGTCGACCACGGCCCGGCAGCGCAGGTCGAGCGTGGGCGCGGGCCTTTCCAGGGCCTGACGCAGCCGGTCCCGGCCCGCGTCCACGGCCCACTCCTCGCCATGGGCGAGCAGCCCGTCGGTGTGCAGTGCGAGCGTGCTGCCCGCCGCCAGGGCCATCTCGACCGACTCGAAGGGGGGACCGCCGACGCCGAGCGACGGCCCCTGCGGAAGGTCCACGAACGCGACCGTGCCGTCGGGAAGGATCACGGCCGGCGCCGGATGTCCGGCGGCGGCCATCGTGCACTGCCCGTCGACCGGGTCGTAGACGACGTACACACATCCGGAGCCCTGGGCGCTGTCGGTGTCCTCCGTCCCCGGGCCCACCCCCTCCTCGCGCGCCGTCCGGGCGACCAGGTCGTCGAGGTGACCCAGCACCTCCTCGGGCGGCAGGTCCAGCGCCGCCAGGGTTCGTACGGCGGTCCGCAGCCGCCCCATCGAGGCGGCGGCGCCGATGCCGTGGCCGGGCACCTCGCCGACCACCAGGGCGACCCGCGCGCCGGAGAGCTGGATGAGGTCGTACCAGTCACCGCCCAGGCCCGTCAGCTCGTCGGCGGGCCGGTAGCAGGCGGTCACCTCCACGGCGTCCTGCTCGGGCAGCCGGTGGGGGAGCAGACTGCGCTGCAGGACCAGCGCGGCCTCGCGCTCGCGGGTGTAGCGCCGGGCGTTGTCCACGCAGACGGCCGCCCGCGAGACGAGATCCTCGGCGAGGTTCAGATCCTCCGCGGCGAAGGGTTCCTGGCGGCGTCGGCGGAAGAAGGTGGTGACGCCCAGGGTGACGCCCCGGGCGCGGATCGGCACCACCAGCACGCTGTGCAGGCCCAGCTCCAGAAAGGTGGCCCGCCGCCCGCCGGGGATGTCGGTGGCCCACTCCGCGGCCAGTGGGTCCAGGCGCTCCTCGCGCCAGGACTCGCCCGAGGCCAGACAGCGCAGCGGGGGCGACCCGGGCCGGTAGGCGGCCACGCCACCGACCTCGACGACGGCCTCCGGAACACCCTCGTTCACCGACTGCTGCCCGGACCGCAGCAGCGGGACGTGCGTGGTGGGTTCCGCTCCCCGCAGCACCGACTCCAGCAGGTCCACGGTGACGTAGTCGGCCAGCGCGGGTACGGCCACGTCGGCCAGCTCCTGCGCGGTGCGCCGGATGTCCAGACTGCGGCCGATGTACTCGCCGGCCCGGTCGAGCAGGGCCAGGCGCTGCCGGGCCCGGTGCCGATCGGTGATGTCGACGACCGTGTAGTAGACGCCGATCGGGTGTCCCCGGTCGTCGTCGATCCGGGTGAACGACATCGTGTGCGCGGTCTCGCGGTGCGGGGCGGAGCGGACCCGGCCGACGTGCTCGTACTCCACGACCGGTTCACCGGTCTCCAGTACGCGCCGCATCTGCGCCTCTATCGCCTCGGAGTCCAGGCCCGGCTGGATCTCCGCGAACCGCAGTCCCAGCCGCTGCTGGGCCGGGGCACTGCCGAACTGTTCCAGCGCCGGGTTGGACCACACACAGCGCAGGTCCGTGTCCACGATCGCGATGCCGATGGGCGAGCGGGTGACCATCTGTTCCAGTACCTGGCGGCTCATGTCCCAGCCGGGGGCCTCCGCCATGTCGGACAGCAGCACCAGCCAGCGTTCCGAGTTGTCGGAGTCGTCGGCCACCGTGATCCGGACCATCACGGGGACCGGTTGGCCGTGTCTGTGCAGGGCGGTCAGCAGCCCCGCCCAGCTGCCGTCGGTCCGGCAGCGCGCGGTGATCTCGGGCAGTCGGCGGGCGTCCTCGGGGGTGAGAAGGGCTGCGACGCTCCGTCCCACGGCTTCGGTGGCGGGGTAGTCCAGCAGGCGCTCGGCGTCCTTGGTCCAGCCGGTCACCGTGCCGTGGGCGTCGAGCAGCAGGGGCGCGGCATCGGCCACGTCGAACCGGTGCCGCGCGGTGTCGTGCTCCTCCTGAGCGCCCACGGCCGACCTCTCTGTCGCTGAGAGTGGTCTATCACCTCTTCGCATCATCTTCACCCGGTACGTCGGGAGTGTGCCCACGGGGAGGGGCGGATCGGTTGGTCAGGGCCTGAGTACCTTTGCCAGTACGCCCAGTGCCGATTCCAGTTCCTCCGCCGTGATCGTCAGTGGCGGTGCCAGCCTGATCGTCGAGCCGTGGGTGTCCTTGACCAGGACGCCCTCGTCCATCAGCAGCTTGCTGACCTCGCGGCCCGTGCCGAGGGACGGGTCGATGTCGACGCCGGCCCACAGACCCCGTGCACGGAAGCCGACGACGCCCTTGCCGACCAGGTCCGCCAGGCCGTCCCGGAGAACCGTCCCCAGTTCGGCCGCCCGGCGCTGGAACTCGCCCGTTTCCAGGAGCTCGATCACCGCCGTGCCCACCGCCGCCGCCAGCGGGTTGCCGCCGAACGTCGAGCCGTGTTCGCCCGGGCGCAGTACGCCGAGGACGTCACGGTGGGCGACCACCGCGGAGACCGGGACGATGCCGCCGCCCAGCGCCTTGCCCAGGAGCAGGACGTCCGGGACGACTCCCTCGTGCTCCACGGCGAGGGTGCGGCCCGTGCGGCCGAGGCCCGACTGGATCTCGTCCGCGATGAAGAGACAGCCCTTGCGGCGGGTCAGCTCCCGGACGCCGGTCAGGTAGCCGTCGTCCGGGATGACCACGCCCGCCTCGCCCTGGATGGGTTCGAGGAGCACCGCGGCCGTGGTCTCGTCGACCGCCGCCTCCAGCGCCGCCAGGTCGTTGTACGGCACGATCCGGAAGCCCGGCGTGAAGGGACCGAAACCCGCCCTGGCCGTCTCGTCCGTGGAGAACGACACGATCGTCGTCGTACGCCCGTGGAAGTTCTCCGCCGCCACCACGATCGTGGCCCGGTCGGCCGGGACGCCCTTGACCTCGTACGCCCATTTGCGGGCCACCTTGATGCCGCTCTCCACCGCCTCCGCGCCGGTGTTCATCGGCAGCACCATGTCCAGGCCCGTCAGCTCGGCCAGGCGCTCCGCGAACTCGGCGAGCCGGTCGTTGTGGAAGGCCCTGGACGTCAGCGTCAGCCGGTCCAGCTGCCGGTGCGCCGCCTCGATCAGCGCCGGGTGGCGGTGGCCGAAGTTGAGGGCGGAGTAGCCGGCCAGCATGTCGAGGTAGTGGCGGCCCTCCACGTCCTGCACCCAGGTGCCCTCGGCACTGGCGACGACCACGGGCAGCGGGTGGTAGTTGTGCGCGAGGACCGGCTCCTCGGCACGGATGAGATCGGCGGAGGAACGCGTGCTTACGGGTGCGGTCATGAGCGGATCTCCTGGGTGCAGCACTTGATGCCGCCGCCGGCCTTGTGGAACTCGGAGAGGTCGACGGGGACGGGGACATAGCCGTGGTCGTCGAGGCGCACGGCGAGGGCCTCGGCCTGCGGGGCGATGAAGACGTGCCGGCCGTCGGACACGGAGTTCAGGCCGAACGCCATCGCGTCGTCCCGGGTCGCCAGCACCGCGTCCGGGTACAGCCGTGCGAGTACCTCGCGGCTGCCCGGCGAAAAGGCCTCCGGGTAGTACACGATGTTGGCGTCGTCGAGAACGAACAGCGCGGTGTCCAGATGGTAGAAGTGCGGGTCCACCAGCGTCAGGCTGATCACCGGGTGGCCGAAGAACTCCTGCACCTCGCGGTGCGCCTCCCGGGTCGTGCGGAACCCGGTTCCGGCCAGCACGTACCGACCCGTCCAGACGAGATCGCCCTCGCCCTCGCAGACGGCGGCGGGACGGTGGACGTCGTAGCCCGCCGTCTGGAACCACAGGTCGTAGTGCGTGGACTCGGCGCGTCGCTGGGGCGCGTGGAAGAGGGAGCCGAAGACGCGGCCGCCGACGACGACCGCCGAGTTCGCGGCGAAGACCATGTCCGGGAGACCGGGGACCGGCTCCACGGCCGCGACGTCGTGACCGTGGGTCTCATAGGCGCGGATCAGCGTCCGCCACTGCTCCTGCGCCAGGTCCACGTCGACATGGGTGTCGGGATGCATCCAGGGATTGATCGCGTACTGCACGGCGAAGTGTCTGGGTTCGCAGACGAGGAAACGCCGTCGGCGCGGCACACGGGAGTCGGGCACAGAGGGGTTCCTCCGCTTCCTGCGGTGTCTACTGAGGGTTGACACCAAGGTAGAAAACGGGCGGCAGGCCCGACAAGCAACAAGAATTGCGCGTCTGTGCAGGAATGCTGCGTGTTCCTCCGGTGAAACGCAGGGTTGGTGCGTTTAACGGCTACGCCTCCGGTGCGGGCTGGCTCGCCCCGGCCTCGGGGCTTTCCGGGAGCAGATGGGACAGCACCATCACGCTGATCGTCTTCCGGATGAACGGCTCCACGCGGATGCGTTCCAGCACCTCCTCGAAGTGCTCCACGTCCCGCGCCCGCACGTGCAGCAGGGCGTCCGCGCCGCCGGTCACCGTCATCGCCGCGGTGATCTCCGGATGGTTGCGGACCACCTCCGCCAGCCGCCGCGGCGGGGCCGCGCCCTCGCAGTACACCTCGACGTACGCCTCGGTACGCCAGCCCAGCGCCGACGGCTGCACCGTGGCGGTGAACCCGGTGATGACCCCGGTCTCGCGCAGCCGGTCCACGCGCCGCTTCACCGCCGTCGAGGACAGCCCGATCGCCGAACCGATCTCCGCGAAGGACGTCCGCGCGTTCGCCATCAGCGCGGTGATGATCTTCCGGTCCAGCTCGTCGAAGGCGACGGTCCTGCTGCTCATGTCGGCACTGTATCCAGCGGGGGCGTCCACACCTCCGCACGTGTCCAGTCGTACGAATTACTCCTACACTCCGGGTTCATGCTGCGCGCCCTGGCTGTCGACGACGAACGCCCCTCGCTGGAGGAACTTCTCTATCTCCTGAGCACCGACCCCCGGATCGGCAGTGTGGAGGGCGCCGGTGACGCCACCGAGGCGCTGCGCCGCATCAACCGCGCTCTGGAGTCGGGACCCGGCGGGCCCGAGGCGATCGACGTCGTCTTCCTCGACATCAACATGCCCGGCCTCGACGGCCTCGACCTCGCCCGGCTGCTGACCGGGTTCGCCACCCCGCCGCTCGTCGTGTTCGTCACCGCCCACGAGGACTTCGCCGTCCAGGCCTTCGACCTCAAGGCCGTCGACTACGTGCTCAAACCGGTGCGCAAGGAACGCCTCGCGGAGGCCGTCCGGCGCGCCGCCGAGCGCCTGGGCAGCGCGCCCCGGATTCCCGTGCACGAACCCGACCCCGACCACATACCCGTCGAACTCGGCGGGGTGACCCGGTTCGTCGCCGTCGACGACATCACCCACGTCGAGGCCCAGGGCGACTACGCCCGCCTCCACACCGACAAGGGCAGCCACCTCGTCCGGATCCCGCTGTCCACCCTGGAGGAACGCTGGCGCTCCCGAGGTTTCGTCCGCATCCACCGCCGCCACCTGGTCGCCCTGCGCCACGTCGGCGAACTCCGCCTGGACGCGGGCACGGTGAGCGTCGTCGTCGGCGGCGAGGAACTCCAGGTCAGCCGTCGCCACGCGCGTGAGCTGCGGGACCTGCTGATGAGGAGGCCGTAGAACATGCCGCAGGACCCCGTCGAGCGGCGCGTCGTCGTCACCGGCCCGCCCCGCCGCAGCCGCCCCGCCTCCGGCTACTACCGGCCGCGCACCGAGATCGACGAACAGACCACCCTCGGCCACACCTACGTCCGCTCCCTGATGCGCACCCAACTGCGCGCCGCCCTCGCGGTGTTCGCCTTCCTCGGACTGCTCATCGGGCCGCTCCCGCTGCTCTTCGCGGCCATGCCGGACGCCCACCGCCTCGAATGGGGCGTCCTCGGCTTCGGTCTCTACGTCCCGATGGTCCTGCTGGCCCGCTGGTACGTACGTCGCGCCGAACGCAACGAACGGGACTTCGTACGGCTGGTCGAGGACCGGTGAACTCCAGCTACTCGGTCATCGCCGTCGCGCTCGTGGTGGTCGCCACCGTGCTCGTCGGCGCGTTCGGCCTGCGCATCTCCCGCACCACGTCCGACTTCTACGTCGCCTCCCGCACCGTCGGCCCCCGCCTGAACGCGGCCGCCATCAGCGGCGAGTACCTCTCCGCCGCGTCCTTCCTTGGCATCGCGGGCCTGGTCCTCGTCCAGGGCCCCGACATGCTCTGGTACCCCGTCGGCTACACGGCCGGCTATCTCGTCCTGCTCCTGTTCGTCGCCGCCCCCCTGCGCCGCTCCGGCGCCTACACCCTGCCCGACTTCGCCGAGGCCCGGCTCGCCTCCCAGGCCGTGCGACGGCTCGCGGGCGCCTTCGTCGTCGGTGTCGGCTGGCTCTATCTGCTGCCCCAACTCCAGGGCGCCGGACTGACGCTGACCGTCCTGACCGGGGCGCCCCAGTGGCTCGGCGGAGTGATCGTCGCGGCCGTCGTGGTCGCCACCGTCGCCGCGGGCGGCATGCGCAGCATCACCTTCGTACAGGCCTTCCAGTACTGGCTCAAGCTCACCGCCCTGCTCGTCCCCGCCCTCTTCCTGATCCTCGCCTGGCAGGGCGACGGCGCCCCCAGTCACGCCTTCGAGGAACCGGCGACCTTCCGTGAACAGCGCCTGGTCCGCGTCGACTCCACCCTCGACCTCAAGCTGGAGAGCCCCCTGACCGTCACGGTCACCGGCACGGTCGACGGCCGCCGCCACGAGGACCAACGGCTCCGACTTCCCGCGGGCACCCACCACATCGATCGGGGCACCGAGCTGACCTTCGCCAAGGGCACCACCGTCCCCGCCGCCGACCGCGGCACCAGCGACGGCATGTCGACCTCCCTCGCCGCGGGCCGCGAGGAACGGCCTCTGTACGCCACGTACGGGCTGATCCTTGCCACCTTCCTCGGCACCATGGGCCTGCCACACGTCGTCGTCCGCTTCTACACCAGCCCGCACGGCGTCGCCGCCCGCCGCACCACGGTCGCCGTCCTCGGCCTGATCGGCTGCTTCTACCTCCTGCCCCCGGTCTACGGCGCCCTCGGCCGCCTGTACGCCCCCGAACTCACCCTCAGCGGAGACGCCGACGCCGCCGTCCTGCTGCTCCCGGAGCGGATGATCGGCGGCCTCGGCGGCGACCTGCTGGGCGCCCTGGTGGCGGGCGGGGCCTTCGCCGCGTTCCTGTCGACGGCCTCCGGACTCACCATGGCCGTGGCGGGCGTGCTCACCCAGGACGTCCTGCCCTCGCGCGGCGTACGGCACTTCCGACTCGGCACGGTTCTCGCGATGTGCGCCCCGCTGGCCGCGAGCGTCCTGGTCGGAGGACTGCCGGTCGCCGACGCGGTCGGGCTCGCCTTCGCCGTCTCCGCGTCCTCCTTCTGCCCGCTGCTCGTGCTCGGCATCTGGTGGCGGCGGCTGACCCCGCCCGGCGCCGCCGCGGGCATGCTGGTCGGCGGCGGCTCCGCGTTCCTCGCCGTGGCCGCGACCATGGCCGGCTTCCCGGCCGGCGGCCCGCAGCACGCCCTGCTCGCCTGGCCCGCCCTCTGGTCGGTACCGCTCGGCTTCCTCACCATGGTGCTGGTGTCCCTGGCCACCGCGGGCCGGGTACCGGCGGGCACGGCGGCGATCCTGGCCCGCTTCCACCTGCCGGAGGAACTGCGGGCGGAGGTAAAGGCATGACGCGGGTGTGGGCATGAGCGGATTCCTGGCCGGACTGTGCGTGGCGATCCTCCCGCTGCTGGCGGCCGGGTTCTGGCTCGGCCGGCGTACGGCCCGACCGCAGACCCTGGGCGGCCTCGGCACCCCCGTCGAACACGCCACCTTCGAGACCCTGCACACCGCCTCCCTGGCGGCGCCCCCGCTGCGGGCGGGACTCACGGAGGAGACCGCCCGCAAGTCCGCCCGCAGACTGCGCTCACTGCTCGGCACGGACGCGCTGTGCCTCACCGACCAGAAACAGGTCCTGGTCTGGGACGGCGTGGGCAGCCACCACCGCACCGAGATCATGGAACGCCTCGCGGGGCCGCTGGAGACCGGCCGCGGCGAGGCCTTCCCGCTCACCTGCGACGCCCCCGACTGCCCGGTCCGCTGGGCGGTCGTCGCCCCGCTCACCGTCGACGACCGCGTCCACGGCGCCCTGGTCGCCTGCGCGCCCCGCGAGTCGGCCGTCCTGGTCCGCGCGGCCGGGGAGGTCGCCCGCTGGGTGAGCGTCCAACTGGAGTTGGCGGACCTGGACCAGTCCCGGACCCGGCTGATCGAGGCCGAGATCAAGGCACTTCGGGCCCAGATCTCCCCGCACTTCATCTTCAACTCGCTCGCGGTGATCGCCAGCTTCGTCCGCACCGACCCGGAGCGCGCCCGCGAACTGCTCCTGGAATTCGCCGACTTCACCCGCTACTCGTTCCGCAGGCACGGCGACTTCACCACCCTGGCCGAGGAACTGCACGCCATCGACCACTACTTGGCACTGGTGCGGGCACGCTTCGGCGACCGCCTCTCCGTCACCCTGCAGATCGCCCCGGAGGTGCTGCCGGTCGCCCTGCCGTTCCTGTGCCTGCAGCCGCTGGTCGAGAACGCCATCAAGCACGGCCTGGAGGGCAAGACCGAGAAGTGCCGGCTCCAGATCACCGCCCAGGACGCCGGCGCCGAGGCCCTGGTGGTGATCGAGGACGACGGCGCCGGAATGGACCCGGTCCTGCTCCGCCGTATCCTCGCGGGCGAGGTCAGCCCCTCCGGCGGCATCGGGCTGTCCAACGTCGACGACCGGCTCCGCCAGGTGTACGGCGACTCCTACGGCCTCGTCATCGAGACCGCCGTCGGCGCGGGCATGAAGATCACCGCCCGGCTGCCCAAGTACCAGCCGGGCGTGCACTCGGCGGGCCGCCTCACGGACGGCTGACGTCAGGTGCTGCGGGTGGCCACCATCCCCAGGGTGATCAGACCCAGCACGACCCAGCCGAACCACAGCCAGCCGTTGCTGCCGAGCGCCACCGTGTAGGCGGTCACCGCGACGAGACCGCCGACGGTGAGCACCCCCATCGTCCGGGTCGAGCCATCCGTGGAACCGGTACCGGGCATCGCAACACCCTCCTCAGGATTCGTCCCCCTCCATGGTGCCCCCGTTCTGCCTGCGGACGGTGCACACGACAAAATGTGTGCCGTTCTTCCAGGGGCCCGCACTGGTCCAGGAGCCCGCCGTGTAGACGGACGGATCGAAGCCGTAGTCGCCCGGCGGCACCTCCCGCGCGCACGCCGTGTCCGACTCGGTGCGCGCCTCGACCAGCGTGACGTCGGGGTCCAGACGGGTGAATCCGAGCACCTGCTCGTCGTGGGGGCCCTCGCAGGAGACCAGCCGAGCGTCCCGGTTGGTGCGCACGTCCAGACAGTCCCGCCGCTGCATGGTCGCCGTGTCCGCGAACCCCGAGCCCAGCCGGCGATGGGTACCGATCGGCCCGTACACCGGCCCGTTCCCGCCCAGCACCAGACACGCGGTGCGCCGACCCGCCGCCTTGAAGCCTCCGTCAGTCGGTACGACGGCCTGACTGCGGACGTCCGCGAGCCGGTCCCGGGTCTCCCGCGTCCGCTCCTCGCACCTCGCCGCCCCGGCCCGCCGCGCCTCGTCGGCCGAGGAGGTCGTCACGAACGCCATCACCTGACCGTCCAGAGCCGTCCCGCAGCTGGGGTCCAGCCGCAGCCGGGGTGTGCCGCGGAAGCGCTCCGAGCCCGGCCAGTCGGCGATGACGCAGTCGCCGTCCCGCAGTGGTCTCGTGAGCCCGACCGTCTCGCCGTACGGCTGCCGGGAGCCCTGTTGTCCGCCCCCGCCGTCCGACGACCGGTCGGCCATGGCGTACCACACACCGCCCAGGGCCAGCAGCAGTCCGAGACCGCAGGCGAGGACGGCCCGCAGGGCGTGCGAGCGCTCCCGCCGTCGGCGGCCGCCCTGCGGCGGGAACGCTTCGGTGTGCGGCCGCTGGCCGTTCGGCGGTGGCCCGGGCGGCGGCGCCTGTACCGCGGCCCAGGGCGGCTGGGAACCGAGATCGGTCTGCGTGCGGACGTACGGCTCGGCCTGCGGCGTGACGATCCGCGACAGCGCGGCCTCCGCTTCCGCGGCCGACCACCGCTGGCCGGGGTCCTTGGCGAGCAGCGCCCGCAGCACGGGACCCAGCGCACCGGCGCGCTCGGCGGGCCGCGGCTCCTCCATGACCACCGCGGTCACCTCGGCGAGATGCGACTCCCGCTCGAAGGCACCCACACCCTCCACGGCGTGGTACAGCGTGCAGCCCAGCGAGAACAGGTCGGCGGCCGGGGTGGGCGCTCCGCCCGTGGCCCGCTCGGGCGCCAGATAGCCCGAGGTGCCCACCAGCACCGACGCCAGCGTGTACCGGGTCTCCCCGGCGTCCGGCTGCACGGAGATGCCGTAGTCGGTGAGCAGGACGCGTCCGTACGGCGATCCCGAGCGGTCCGGCGCCAGCAGGATGTTCGCCGGCTTCACGTCCCGGTGCATCACGCCCCGTTGATGTCCGGCGGTCAGGGCGTCCAGCACGGCGAGGCCGATCCGGGCGCACTCCGCCGGGGCGAGCGGTCCGCGGGAGTCGACCAGGTCACGCAGGTCCACCGCGTTCGCCACGTACTCCATGACGATCCACGGCAGCCCCTCGTGCTCCAGCACGTCGTGCACGGTCACCACGTGCGGATGGCCGCGCAGCCCCGCCGCGTGCCGGGCCTCCGCGCGGGCCCGTGCCACCCGGGCCTCCCGCTCGTGGTCCGCCTCCACCGGGTCACGGAACACGATCTCCTTGAGCGCGACCTCACAGTCGAGTCTCTGGTCGTGGGCGAGCCACACATGGCCCATGCCGCCGCTGCCGAGCGGGTTGAGCAACAGATAGCGGCCGGCGATGACCCGGCCCACTCCCGACATCGGTGATCCTGAAGACATCCGGTGACTCTCCGGTTCTGCGGGTTCCTCGGGTTCCTCGGGGGTGCTACGCGGCGACCGTGGTGCTCGGCCCCTCGGTGACGGGCTCTCCGGTGGCGGGTTCGGTGGTGACGGGCTCGGTGGTCGCGGGTTCGCTCGTGGCGGCTGGCGAGGTGGCCGGCCTGGTGGTCACCGGAGCGCTGCTGGGCGGCTCCCTGGTGGCCGGCGCGCTGGTCGTCGCCGGTGGCGGTGGCGGCGCGCTGCTGGTGACCGGGGCGCCGCTCGCCGGTGCACCCGTCGAGGGCGGCGGGCTCGGCGGACCGCTCGACTTCCCGGGCGACGGCGAGCCGGGAGCCGTACTCGACGACGGCGGGGACGACGACCCTCCGGGCCTGCCGCTCGACGAGGACGGAGGCGGCGAGGAGGACTTGCCGGGCCGGCCGCCGGACGATCCCGGGGATCCCGACTTCGGCGGGGTGCTGGTGGGCGGTGTCCTCAGCCCCGAGGAGGGCGGCGGGGGAGTGGTCGTGGGCCCGCTCTCCTCGCCGGACGTGCTCGAGCCGCCCCCGGCCACGGTCACCATCACGTACTGCCCGAACGGCAGCTCCGCGCCCGCGGGCGGGTCGGTCGCCGTGACCCTCGCGCCGTCGGACGGCACCCCCTGCCCGGCGTACCCGGGCGCGAGCCCGGCGTCGATCAGCTCCCGACTGGCCCGGGCGAAGGTCGTCCCGGCCAGGTCCGGCACCGTGCGCCGCTTCTTCGTGTCGAAGGTGGTGTCCTTCTCGCCGGTGCTGCCGACCGGACGGTCGATGCCGCGGGCGGGTTCCTGGACGTCGACGAGAGCGATCCGTGCCAGTTTCCGTGGAGCGGGCTTCACGGCCAGCACCGACTTCCGCTCGTACCCCGCCCACTTCTTGTTGCCGTCCTCGAACTGGACGGAAATCCGGCCGGTGTCACCCTCGAAGGGCCGCAGTGGATTTCCACACGAGCACTTCACAGCCGGAAGCCCTTGTTCATCGACGAGAATCGAGATTCCCGCCTGGAGCAAGGAGTTGTACGGGACGGCCTTTTCCTTCTTGTAGTCGTGGTTCTTGACGAGAGTGTCGTGACGCAGCAGAACCGGTGTGAGTCGATTCAGATATTCCGGTATCTCGTCCGTACCGATGTTCAGCACACCGGCCCACGCCTGTGCCTTTTTGTGGTTCCTGGGATCCGTGAGAAATCGTTTGAGTTTGGCGACGTCACAGACGGTCGGCTGCTCGCTGCCGCCGTACAGACCGGGCGTGTCCCCCTGCTGGAGACTTGCCTGGACAGGCTGCGACCGCACGGTGGTGGTGTCCCTGCCCAGCCCGCTGTTCTCCTCGAAGAACGGAGCGAGCGAGGGCACACCGGCGGCGACCGCCTTGACCACCGTCAGTGGATTTCCCCTCTCACAGCCGCTCAGCAGCAGTGAGAAAATCGCCAGGACGGCGATCCTGTGCATAAATGCGCGAAGTGTCATTACCGCTCCCCCCGGCGGTTCCCCCAACGCGCTTCATGCTACTGAATGCTTCGGAAAGACGAAGCCTTTCAACGCCCGCGTGCGTTCAATGAGGCCAAATACGCGTTGTACGCTTCGAGATCCTTGTCGCCGTCGCGGTCGGCGGCCCGGTCCGTACGCTTGGCCTGCCGCTGTTCGGAGCCGTACCACTGGAACAGCAGTGCGATCAGCACCAGTACGGAGGGAACCTCGCTGAACGCCCAGGCGATACCGCCGGCGTAGTTCTGGTCGGAGAGCGCGTCGATGCCGAGCGAGGCGGGCGGGTTCTTGAACGTCTCCACCATGGGTTCGGACGCCATCATCAGCGCGATGCCGAAGAACGCGTGGAACGGCATCCCGGCGAACAGCTCCAGCATCCGCATCAGATACCCGGGCCGCTGCGGTCCCGGGTCGACGCCGATGATCGGCCAGAAGAAGACGACACCGACGGCGAGGAAGTGCACCATCATCGCGACGTGTCCGGTCTTCGACCCCATCAGGAAGTCGAAGAGCGGCGTGAAGTACAGCGCGTACAGGCTCGCGATGAACAGCGGAATGGTGAACGCCGGATGCGTGATGATCCGCATGTACCGGCTGTGCAGCAGAGCCAGCAGCAGCTCACGGGGGCCCTTGCGCCCCTTGCCCGCGACCGGCAGCGCCCGCAGGGCCAGGGTCACCGGGGCACCGAGCAGGATGAGGATCGGCGACAGCATGCTGATCACCATGTGCTGCACCATGTGCACGCTGAACATGACCATTCCGTAGTCGTTCAGCCTGGTGCACATCATCAGTGCGATGGTGAGCACACCGACCACGTAGGAAACGGTCCGCGCCGGGGACCACGAGTCGCCCCGCCGCCGCAGCCGCACGACCCCCCACGCATACAGACCGAGCGCGAGGAGACAGGCGACGAGGAAGAAGGGGTCGGCCGACCACTGAAGCCCTCGTCCCAGCGTGAACGGCGCCAGGTCGTGGGTCATGCCGTGCCCGCTGTGGTCCATCGCGGCGGCTCCTGATTCGTGGGGGTTGTGCGAGTCTGTCCGCCCCAGACTAAGACTGCCCCCGGTCCCATCCCGGACCGGGGGCACACAACCGCCGTACGACCTAGAGCACGCACTCCGCCTCGGCGTACCGGTCCTCCGGCACCGTCTTCAGCGTCTCGACCGCCTCCGCGAGCGGCACCATCACGATGTCGGTCCCCCGCAGAGCCGTCATATGACCGAATTCCTCCCGGTGCACGGCCTCCACCGCATGCCATCCGAAGCGCGTGGCGAGGACGCGGTCGTACGCGGTCGGCGTACCACCCCGCTGCACATGCCCCAGAATGACCGGCCGGGCTTCCTTCCCCAGCCGCTCCTCCAGCTCGATCGACAGCTGACGGGCGATCCCGGCGAAGCGCTCGTGCCCGTAGATGTCCTTGGCGCCCTCGTCGAAGGCCATGGAACCGGGCGCCGGCTTGGCCCCCTCCGCGACGACGACGATCGCGAACCGCTTCCCGGCCTCGAACCGCTCCCCGACCCGGCGGGCCAGCTCCTCGATGTCGAAGGGCCGCTCCGGCACGACGATGGCGTGCGCACCGGCCGCCATCCCGGAGTGCAGCGCTATCCAGCCGGTGTGCCGCCCCATGACCTCGACGACGAGCACCCGCTGGTGGGACTCGGCGGTGGTCTTGAGCCGGTCGAGTGCCTCCGTCGCGACCCCTACCGCGGTGTCGAACCCGAAGGTGACGTCCGTGACCGCGATGTCGTTGTCGATGGTCTTGGGCACACCCACGATGGGCAGGCCGGCGTCCGACATCAGCCGGGCGGCCTTGAGCGTGCCCTCACCGCCGATGGGGATGATCGCGTCGAGCCCGAGCTCCTCGACATGCCCCCTGGCCCGCTCCACGCCGTCCCGCAGATGCGAGGGCTGGACCCGGGAGGAGCCGAGGATCGTGCCGCCGCGGGCCAGGATGCCGCCCACCGCGTCGAGATCGAGCTTGAGGTAGTCGCACTCCAGGAGGCCCTTCCAGCCGTCCCGGAAACCGATGACCTCGTCGCCGTGGTCGGCGACGGCACGGTGCACGACGGACCGGATGACGGCGTTCAGGCCGGGGCAGTCGCCGCCGGACGTGAGGACACCAATGCGCATAGCCGGAAAAACCCTCTCACCGAATCAACGTGGGCCGGGTCCGGACCACGTCGTCCGGCTCGAACCCCGCCACCCTAGCGGCACAGGGGGGCGGGGCCGTAGCACGCGTCCGCCTGCTGGACTAGTCCGCTCACCTGTGCGGTCCACGCGTCAGACGGGCCGGTGACAGACGTCTGGCACCTGGGTGAACTTCCTGCTCAGGCGGGCTGCTGAGCAGCCGTGATGCGCTCGTTGCGCAGGGCCTCGTACCAGCGGTCGTCGGTCGGCGGCAGCGCGTTCACGTCGAGCGCGAGCTTCAGCAGCAGGTCGGCGATGAGCGGGTTGCGCGCGAGCACGGGTCCGTGCATGTACGTACCGAAGACGGTGTCGTTGTACGCCCCCTCCGTACCGTCCCCGGTGCCGTTGCCCTTGCCCAGCTTGACGTTGGCGAACGGCCGGGCGGTGGGGCCGAGGTGGGTGACGCCCTGGTGGTTCTCGAAGCCGGTCAGCGGGGGCAGGCCGAGGCGCGGGTCGATGTCGGCGAGCACGTCACCGACGCAGCGCTCGCCCTCGCCGCGCACGGAGACCACGTCGAGCAGGCCGAGGCCGGGCTCGCGCTGTCCGAGGTCGTTGATGAACTCGTGGCCGAGGATCTGGTAGCCGGCGCACACCGAGAAGACGATCGCGCCGTTGCCGACGGCGCGGTGCAGACCGCCGTCCCGGCGCAGCCGCTCGGCCGCGAGCCGCTGGGGCCGGTCCTCGCCGCCGCCGATCAGGTAGATGTCGCCGGAGGTCGGGATCGGCTGGTCGCTGCGCACGTCCAGGCGGGCCACGTCGAGGCCCCGCTGACGGGCCCGGCGTTCGATGACGAGGGCGTTGCCCTGGTCGCCGTAGGTGCTGAGCAGGTCGGGGTAGATCCAGACGATCCGCAGGCTGTTGTCGCTCACAAAAGTCCCCTGTGTCTCAGTTGCCGACGCGGCGGCGCAGGTCCTGGAAGGCGGTGTAGTTCGCGATGACCTCGATACGGCCGTGCGGGCTCATCTGCACGGCCTGGTCGAGGTTGTCGCAGACCTGGAAGTTCTGGTTCGCGACCTCGAGTCGCACCGCGAGGTCCAGCTTCCGGTCGCCGATCACGCAGATCGGGTGGCCGGTGAGCCTGGTGTAGTCGACGTCCCACAGCCAGGAGGTGTCGGTGCCGTCGGCGCCGCGGGCGTTGACGGAAAGGATCACCGGGGTGGGCGGCGGGTCGATCAGGCTGAACGTCTCGAGCCAGCCGGCCGGGTTCTTCGCGAGCAGCAGCCGCAGGTCGCGCTGCTGGAACTGGACGACGTCGTAGCGCCCCGCCACGGCCTGCACCTGGTACATGCGTTCCAGGGCGACCTGCGGCGGCACTCCGAAGACGGCGGCCACGGCGGCGGAGGAGGCCGCGTTGGCCTTGTTGGCGCGGCCGGGCAGCTGGAGGTGGATCGGCCAGGCGGAGCCGTGCGGGTCGAGCACATGGTCGCCGGACAGGGCCCAGCTCGGCGTGGGACGCCGGAACCCGCACTCGCCGCAGAACCAGTCGTCGCCCGGCCGCTGCATCACACCACCGCAGGACGGGCAGGACCAGGCGTCGTCCTTCCACATCTGTCCGGCGGCGACCCAGATGACGTTGGGGGAGGAGGAGGCGGCCCACACGACGAGCGGGTCGTCGGCGTTGGCGACGACGACGGCCTTCGAACCCGCGAGCCCCTCGCGCCAGTTCTCCGCGAGCATGCGGGTCTCGGCGGCGCGGTCGAGCTGGTCGCGGGAGAGGTTCAGCAGGGCGATGCACTTGGGGTCGGTGTCGCGGGCCACGCCCGCGAGGTACTTCTCGTCGACCTCGATGACGCCGTACCGGGCGTCCGAACCGCCCGCGAGGGCCGAGGTGATACCTGCGGGCATGTTGGCGCCGAGGGCGTTGGAGACGACGGGCCCGGCGGCGCCCAGTGCCTCCGCGATCAGCCGGGTGGTGGTGGTCTTTCCGTTGGTCGCCGAGACGAGGACGACGTCCAGGTGCTGGGCGAGCCGGGCAAGGAGGTCGGGATCGAGTTTGAGGGCCACCTTGCCGCCGATGACCGAACCGCTGCCGCGACCCGCGGCCCGGGATGCCGCCGCGACGGCCTTGCCCGCCGTCACGGCCAGCTTGGCCCGCGGCGAGAGCGGGTCCGAGTTGCCTGTCATCAGATCTCGATCCTCCTTGCGTACGCGCCGCGCCTCAGCCTCCGGCCACGTGGTGTGGACCTCAGCCTATCGAGATCCGTAAGCACTCCCGAATCGCCGTACTCTTGCGGCCATGCGAAACGGCTCCATTCCGGGCACGCGGGGGCGCGTCCGCGCGATCACCCTGCTCGACACCCCGGTGTTGCACACACCCTGCGAGGACGTCAAGGACTTCGGTCCCGAACTGGCGAGCCTGGTGGAGGACTTGTTCGCGACGATGTACGCGGCCGAGGGCGTGGGCCTCGCCGCCAACCAGATCGGCGTGCCGTTGCGGGTCTTCGTCTACGACTGCCCGGACGACGAGGAGGTCCGCCACCTCGGACATGTGGTGAACCCACGCCTGGTGGAGGCGGACGGTGTGGTGCTGAGGGGCCCTGAGGGCTGTCTGTCTTTGCCGGGCCTGGAGGCGGCAACGGAACGTCACGACCACGCGGTGGTGGAGGGCTTCACCGTGACCGGAGAGCCGATCACGGTGTACGGGACCGGGTTTTTCGCTCGGTGCCTGCAACACGAGTGCGATCACTTGGAGGGCAGGACCTACGCGGACCGCGTGACGGGTTGGCGCCACCGCAGATTGCTGAGACAAGTGGCCCGGACTTCTTGGCGCAGGGGTAGCTGAACCTGCTCAGGGGCGCGGGGAACTGCGCGACCAGCCCCCACCGGGCCGCGCCCGACATGTGACCGTCAGAACCCAGGGCCCCCCACTTTGTCCCCCACCGCCGCGAGCCGCCCCCACAGCAGGTCGGCCAGACTCCGCACCAACTCCGCCCGCGGACAGGGCCGTTCCCCCAGCCACCAGTCACCGGCCGCGTACATCATCCCGACGATCCCGTGCCCCCACACCCGCGCCAGCAACTCACTGCCGCTCCCGAGATCCAGCCGTTCCCCGATGACCTGCCCCAACTCTTCACCCATCCTGCGCAACAAGGGCGCGGAATGCTTGCCGACATCGAACCCTTGGTCCCCGACCTGGCCCCCGTCGGAGGGGTGCATCAGGAACCGGTACACCTGAGGCCGGGCCTCGATCGCGGCCAGGTACGTGTCCAACGTCGCCTCGACCCGCTGACGCCGTTCCGCCGGAGCGTCCAGCGCGGCCCGGAGCGAGTCCAGCAGCGCGTCCGTGTGCCGCTTGGCGAGGGCGGCGTAGAGTCCCCCCTTGTCACCGAAGTGCCGATACAGAATCGGCTTGGTGATGCCGGCTTCTGCGGCGATCGCGTTCATAGAGGCCTGCGGCCCGTCGCGCAGCACCACTCTGTCCGCGGCCTCCAGCAGTTCGCGCCGGCGGCGGTCGGCGGACCGCTGCTGATCGGTCCGCTGTGTGGTGTCCATGAGCTCTCCCCACCCGTACTGAATCGGTAACGCCTGCGCAAACTAACACTCGCCAGGCGGTTGACATCGAACAGGCTGCTGACTGGTCATCGGGAGTTGACTTTTCCTACCCGTGGGTAACAGACTCGGGTTACCGCAAGTAACACGCACGTGCGTCGCCGCTGGAGGGGACATGGCCGAGTTCACCATGGAGCTCAACGACGAACAGAAGGAGGTCCGGGACTGGCTGCACGGCTTCGCCGCCGACGTCATCCGCCCCGCGGCCGCCGAATGGGACGAGCGTGAGGAGACTCCCTGGCCGGTCATCCAGGAGGCCGCGAAGGTAGGCATCTACTCCCTCGACTTCTACGCCCAGCAGTACTTCGACCCCACCGGGCTCGGTATCCCGATGGCGATGGAGGAGCTGTTCTGGGGCGACGCGGGCATCGCCCTGTCGATCGTAGGCACCGGGCTCGCCGCTGTCGGCGTTCTCGCCAACGGTACCGAGGAACAGATCGGCACCTGGATCCCCCAGATGTACGGCGACGCCAACGATGTCAAGGTCGCCGCGTTCTGCTCGTCGGAGCCGGACGCCGGTTCCGACGTGGCCTCCATGCGCACGCGTGCCGTGTACGACGAGGCCAAGGACGAGTGGGTGCTCAACGGCACCAAGACCTGGGCGACCAACGGCGGTATCGCCAACGTCCATGTCGTCGTCGCGGTCGTCGACCCGGAGCTCGGCTCCAAGGGCCACGCCTCCTTCATCGTGCCGCCGAACACCCCCGGGCTGTCCCAGGGCCAGAAGTTCAAGAAGCACGGCATCCGGGCCTCGCACACCGCCGAGGTCGTGCTGGACAACGTCCGGGTGCCCGGCTCCTGCCTCCTCGGTGGCAAGGAGAAGCTGGACCAGCGCCTCGCGCGGGCCCGGGAGCGGGCGAAGAGCGGCGGGGAGCGGGTGAAGAACGCGGCGATGGCCACGTTCGAGGCGTCGCGGCCCGCCGTGGGCGCCATGGCCGTGGGCACCGCCCGGGCCGCCTACGAAGTCGCCCTCGACTACGCCAAGACGCGTGAGCAGTTCGGGCGGCCGATCATCGACAACCAGGGCGTGGCCTTCCAGCTCGCCGACATGCGCACCTCCATCGACGCGGCCCGTCTCCTCGTGTGGCGCGCTTCCTGGATGGCGATCAACGGAAAGCAGTTCACCGCCGCCGAGGGCTCGATGTCGAAGCTCTTCGCGAGTGAGACGGCGAAGAAGGTCACCGCGCAGGCGGTCCAGATCCTGGGCGGCAACGGCTACACCCGGGAGTACCCCGTGGAGCGCATGCACCGGGACGCCGCGATCTACACCATCTTCGAAGGCACGAGCGAGATCCAGCGACTGGTCATCGCCCGGACCCTGTCCGGCATGACCATCCGCTGACGGAGTCCGGACAGCAGGCCTTCGCCGACTCGCCCGCCGGGTCGGCGAAGCCGCGCACGGCAGCGAACGAGCAGCCCTTACGGCGCACTGCCGCTGCTGTGCGCGATACACGCCACATCGATCCGGTCGGCCAGCTTCGCGAGCTCGATCGTCAGCGCGGCAACCGTGTCCTCGTCCAGCCCGTCGGCCCCGGCCTCGACCAGGTGCAGCCACCGCCCGCCGAGGCTGCGGAGCAACTTGCTCACATCGGCGGCAGCCACCTGCAGGGTCCCGCGGTCATCGACGATCAGAGGGAGAGTCACTTCGCGGTTCACACCCGGGATGTTAGCCGCGCAAGCGTCACGCTCCGTGCCAAACCGTGGTGATGTTGCAGAACTCCCTGATTCCGTGCCCGGACAGCTCACGCCCGTATCCCGACCGCTTGACCCCGCCGAACGGGAACGCCGGATGCGAGGCGGTCATCCCGTTGACGTACACCCCGCCGGCCTCCAGATCCCGTACGAACCGGTCGACCTCGGCCTCGTCCCGCGTCCACACGTTGGAACTCAGTCCGAACAGCGAGTCGTTGGCGATCAGCACTGCCTCGTCGAGGCCGTCCGCGCGGTACAGCGTGGCCACCGGCCCGAACGTCTCCTCGCGGTGGATGCGCATCTCGCGGGTCACGTCGGCGATGACGGTCGGCGGGTAGTACCAGCCGGGCCCGTCCGGCCGCTGCCCGCCGCACAGCACGCTCGCCCCGCTGCGCGTGGCGTCGTCGACCAGTTCCTCCAGGTCGGCCCGGCCCTGCTCGCTGGACAGCGGACCGACCTCGGTGTCCTCCTCCAGCGGGTCGCCGACCTTGAGGGCCTTCATGCCCTCCACGAACCGCTCGGCGAAACGGTCGTAGACGTCGGTGTGCACGATGAACCGCTTGGCGGCGATGCAGGACTGCCCGTTGTTCTGCACCCGCGCGGTCACCGCGATCTCGGCGGCCCGGTCGATGTCCGCGGACGGCATGACGATGTACGGGTCGCTGCCGCCGAGTTCCAGCACCGTCTTCTTCACCATGTCCCCGGCGGTGGACGCCACGGCCCGCCCGGCGGGCTCGCTCCCCGTGAGCGTGGCCGCCTTGACACGTTCGTCGCGCAGGATCTCGTCGATCGCGCCGGACCCGACGAGCAGGGTCTGGAAACAGCCCTCCGGGAAGCCCGCCTGATGGAAGAGGTCCTCCAGGAACAGCGCGGTCTGCGGCACGTTCGAGGCGTGCTTGAGCAGGCCGACGTTGCCCGCCATCAGTGCCGGGGCGGCGAAGCGGATCACCTGCCACAGCGGGAAGTTCCACGGCATCACCGCGAGCACGGGCCCCAGCGGCCGGTAGCGGACCAGGGCGCGGGAGGCGCCGGAGTCCTTGACGTCGTACTCTGCGGGCTCCTCGTCGGCCAGCAGCGACTCCGCGTGCTCGGCGTACCAGCGCATGGCCTTGGCGCACTTGGCGGCCTCCGCGCGGGCCTGCTTGACCGGCTTGCCCATCTCGGTGGTCATGACGCGGGCGATGTCCTGCTGGGCCTCGTCGAGGAGCTCGGCGGCCCGGTCAAGGAGAGGGGCGCGCTCGGCGAAGGACGTCGTGCGGTAGGTGCGGAACGTCGCCTCGGCGAGCTGGAGCCTGCGTTCGATCTCCTCCTCGCCCATGGCCTCGTACGTCTTGAGCGTCTCGCCGTTCGCCGGGTTCACCGTCGCGATGGGCATGACCGACCTCCTGAAGAGCTGACTGTGCTTCGACCTTCCCGCGCGGCGGGGGCGACCGCAACGCGTGGACGTCAGGCCGAGTGCTCAGCCAGCCGGTCGAGAAACGCGGCCTGCGCCTTGACGATCACGGCCCGGGCCCGGTCGAGGCCGAACCACTCCACCCGGTCCAGCTCGGGGAACTCCCGTGTCTTCCCGGACTTCGGTGGCCACTCCATGCTGAACAGGCCCGGGACCACGGTCGCCGGATCGAGGTCCGCCTCGATCGCCCACGCCGTGACGACCTTGCCGTTGGTCTGCCGGACCTCACCCAGCGGTACGGCCTGACCGTCGGGCGGCGGCAGCCCGAGCTCCTCCTGGAACTCGCGGCGGGCCGCGGACCAGGCCGTCTCCGAGTCCATCTCGTACTCGCCCTTCGGGATCGTCCACGCTCCGGCGTCCCGTCGGGCGAAGAACGGGCCACCCATATGGCCCAGCAACACCTCCAGGCCGTCATCGGTATGCCGGAACAACAGCAGGCCGGCACTGGTCCTCACGGCCTCACCTCGGGATGCGCGGCCAGCAGCGTCTCCACGGTGTCGGCCTCCTCGGGCCTCTTGTCCTCGCGGTAGCGGACCACGCGCGCGAAGCGGAGGGTGACTCCGGCCGGGTAGCGGGTCGACCGCTGAAGGCCGTCGTAGGCGATCTCGACGACGAGTTCGGGCCGCACGGTCACCACGTAACCGCTGCTGTCGACGGCCAGCTCCTGGAGCCGCTCGGTCTGCCAGGTGAGCATCGCGTCGGTCATGCCCTTGAAGGTCTTGCCGAGCATGGCGAAGCCGCCGTCCGCCGTACGGGCGCCGAGGTGCAGGTTGGAGAGCTTGCCGGTGCGGCGGCCGTGGCCCCACTCGGCGGCCAGCACCACCAGGTCGAGGGTGTGCACGGGTTTGACCTTCAGCCAGGAGGCGCCGCGCCGGCCCGCGCTGTAGGGGGCGTCGAGGGACTTCACCACGACGCCCTCGTGGCCGCGCTTCAGGGTCTCGGCGAGGAACTCCTCGGCCGCCGGGATCTCCTCCGGTCCGGACACCAGCGTGCGCCGGACCCGCATCGGCTCGGGCACCAGCCGGGCGAGCTCCGCGTGCCGTTCGGCGAAGGGCAGGTCGAGGAGGTCGCGGTCGTCGACCGACAGGGCGTCGAAGAAGACGGGGGAGACGGGGACCGTCTCGGCGGCCGTCGTCACGTCCACGCGGGAGCCGACCCGGCCCGCGGTCTCCTGGAAGGAACGGGGGCGCCCGTGCTCGTCGAAGGCGATCACCTCGCCGTCCAGGATGAACCGCTCGCCCCTCAACTCCAGTGCGGCGGCCGTCAGCTCGGGCAGCCGGTCGGTGATGTCGTCGAGGGTGCGCGTGTACAGCCGTACGGCATCGCCGTCCCGGTGGATCTGGACGCGGATGCCGTCCAGCTTCTCCTCGACCGCGCAGGTACCGAGCTTCTCGACCGCCTCCGCCACCGAGGAGGCGCTGTGCGCCAGCATCGGCAGGACCGGGCGGCCGACGGTGAGGCGGAAGCGGTCCAGGGCGGACGGACCGTCGGTGAGCAGGGCCTCGGCCACCGTCTGGAGGGAGCCCGCGAGCATCACGGCACGGCGTACGTCGGCGGGAGGCGCCTCCGTCGCCAGGGCGAGCCCCTCCGTGGCGACCGCGTCCAGCGCCCCCTGCCGTACCTCTCCGCTGATCAGCCCGAACAGGAACCGTTGTTCGTCCTCGGTGGCCGCGCCCATCAACTCACCCACCAGCCGGGTGCGTTCGGCCTGCGAGCCCGCGCCCGCGACCTTGCCGAGATCGCTGAGCAGGGCGTCCACCTCGCGCACGGTCAGGGTCGGCTCGGCGGCCGGGGCCACCGGGCGGCTCAGCACCTTCCAGCCGACGCCGAGCCGGCCCTGCGGGAGCCGTCCGGCCAGGTACGGGATGACGATCGGGACGTCGTCCGCCTCGGCGTCCCGGAACAGTTCGGCGAGGAGTGCGATCTTCCGGGACCGCGCCGAGGCGGCGGCGACCTCCTGGGACACGTGGGCCAGCCGGGCAAGCAGCATGCAGCCATCCTGCACCGGAGGCGGCGGGTCCACACCCCGACTATGCGCCTACGGCCGCGTCGAGGTCGCTCATCAGCAGCTCCCCGTTGATCGTGGCCGCCGCCCGGTATCCCGCGCTCGCCGCGTTGATCACCTGCTCCGCGAAGCCGGCCGCGTTGCCCACGGCGTACACACCGGGCACGGTCGTCTGCCAGTTCCCGTCGACCACGGGGTAGCTGCCGAACGGCGTCTCCTGGAGCTCGGCTCCGAGCCGCTGCAGCAGGCCGTTCCTCGGGACGGCCCGGGGCGCGGTGAAGACGACCTCGCGTGCGTGCGTCGTGCCGTCCGCCAGTCGTACGGCGGTGAGCCGGTCATCCGTCACGACCAGCTCCGCGACCTCCCCGGGCACCACGCCGACGCCGGCCGCGGCCAGCCTGCGCAGATCGTCGTCCGAGAGCTCGGACTCGGCGACCTTGTGCAGGAAGAGGATCACGTCCTTCGACCACTGGGAGACCATCAGCGCCTGGTGCACGCTGAGCGGGGTCGTGGCGAGGACGCCGAAGGCCTGGTCGCGGACCTCCCAGCCGTGGCAGTACGGGCAGTGCAGGACGTCCTTGCCGAAGCGCGCCGCGACACCGGGCACCTCCGGGAGCTCGTCCTTGAGGCCGGTCGCGACGACGAGGCGACGGGCCCTGAGCACCCGCCCGCTCGCCAGGGTCACGGCGAAGCCCGGGGCGACCTCGACCACGCGGTCCCGGACAAGCTCGACGCCGTACCCCTTGATCTCCTCGCGCCCGAGCGCCAGGAACTCGGCGGGCGGCATGCCGTCCCGGGTGAGAAAGCCCTGCATGTGCGCGGCGGGCGCGTTGCGTGGTTCGCCCGCGTCGACGACCAGGGTGTGACGCCGGGCCCGGCCCAGGACGAGGGCGGCGGACAGGCCCGCCGCGCCGCCACCGATCACGATCACTTCGTATGTCTCGTCGTATGTCTCGCTCATGCCGCCACGGTCGCTCCGCGGGCGCGGGATTGACAAACAACTTTGCCGATTCTGCAATACGGGTATGACTACCGACGACGTTCTCGCCGAAGTGGGTCCCCGGCTCAGGCGGCTGCGGAAGGATCGGGAGGTGACCCTCGCGGCGCTCTCGGAGACGACCGGCATCTCCGTGAGCACGCTCTCCCGGCTGGAGTCCGGCCTGCGCAAGCCCAGCCTGGAGCTGCTGCTGCCGATCGCCCAGGCCCATCAGGTGCCGCTCGACGAACTCGTCGGCGCCCCGCCGGTCGGCGATCCCCGGGTGCGGTCCGCGCCGGTCGAACGACACGGACGCACCTTCTGGCCGCTCACCCGGCAGCCCGGCGGCCTCCAGGCCTTCAAGGTGCTGGTGCCGCGCCGCGAGGAGGAGCCGGAGCTGCGCACCCACGAGGGCTACGAGTGGCTGTACGTCCTGGCGGGGCGGCTGAGGGTGGTGCTGGGCGAGCACGACGTGGTGATGACGGCGGGCGAGGCGGCGGAGTTCGACACCCGGGTGCCGCACTGGTTCGGGTCGACGGGGGAGGGACCGGCCGAGTTCCTCAGCCTGTTCGGGCCGCAGGGGGAGCGGATCCACGTCCGGGCACGCCCCCGGAAGGCATGAGGAACTAAGACAACTGGACGACGGCCCAGGTAAGTTCACCGGATGCACGAGATATCGCCCCGGGCACACTCCGCGGCAGGACTGGCTGTCCGGTGACCGATGTGACCCGTTCCCCCGTCGTCGGCATCCGTCCGACGACAGCGCCCCGCGACTGGCAGGCGCGACTTCGCCGATTCGGGTACGCGGCCCGTCCCGGAACCGACCTCCGCGAGCGTCTCGTCCCCCGCTTTCCGAAGTCGTCGGTGTGGGACTGGCTGGGACCGGTGCTCGTCGCCGTCCTTGCCGGCACGATCCGCTTTTGGCACCTCGGCCGGCCGCGGGCCGTTGTCTTCGACGAGACCTACTACGCCAAGGACGCCTGGTCCCTGCTGCACCTCGGCTACGAGGGCAACTGGCCGGACCGGAAGATCGCCGACCCGCAGATCCTCGCCCACCCCCAGGTCGTCTCGCTCACCGACACGGGGGCGTTCGTCGCGCATCCGCCGACGGGCAAGTGGGTGATCGCCTTCGGCGAGTGGATGTTCGGGCTCACCCCGTTCGGCTGGCGCTTCATGACGGCGGCCCTGGGCACCCTGTCGGTGCTCATGCTGTGCCGCATCGGACGCCGTCTGTTCCGTTCGACACCGCTGGGCTGTCTGGCCGGCGCGCTCCTCGCGGTGGACGGTCTGCATGTGGTGATGAGCCGTACCGCCCTGCTGGACCTCCTCGTCATGTTCTTCGTCCTGGCGGCGTTCGGCTGCCTGCTGGTCGACCGGGACCACGCACGGGCCCGGCTCGCGGCCGCCCTGCCGGTCGGCGAGGACGGCCGCGCGCGCCCGGACGAGCACGCCGCCGACCACACCGGAACCGGACTGCGCCCCTGGCGGCTCGCCGCCGGCGTCCTCCTGGGGCTGGCGGCCTCCACCAAGTGGAACGGCCTGTACGTGCTGGTCTTCTTCGCCCTCCTGACGGTGCTGTGGGATGTCGGCTCCCGCCGCGTCGCCGGGGCGAGTGACCCCTGCCGGGCGGTGCTGCGCAAGGACCTCGGCCCGTCGGTCCTCTCGCTGGTCCCGGTCGCGTTGACCACCTATCTGGCGACCTGGACCGGCTGGTTCCTGTCCGACGACGGTTACGGACGTCACTGGGCCGACGGCCGCGGCGGCACCTGGTCTTGGATCCCCGCCCCGCTCCGCAGCCTGTGGCACTACGAGTACCTGGTGTACGACTTCAACGTGGGGCTGCACACCCCGCACAAATACCAGTCCAGCCCCTGGAGCTGGCTGGTCCAGGGCCGCCCCGTGCTGTTCGACTACCAGTCGCCGAAACCCGGCCAGGACGGCTGCGCCACGTCGGTCGACTGCTCCCGGACCGTCCTCGCCCTCGGCACACCGCTCCTGTGGTGGGCGGCGTGCGGCGCCCTGCTCTACCTGCTCTTCCGCTGGGCGCTGCGCCGCGACTGGCGGGCCGGCGCCGTCCTGTGCGGGGTGGGCGCGGGGTATCTGCCCTGGTTCCTGTACCAGGACCGTACGATCTTCTCCTTCTACGCGGTCGTCTTCGTGCCGTACCTGTGCCTGGCCGTGGCGATGACGGTGGGCGCGATCGTCGGGCCACCGGGGGCGGACCGCAGGCGGCGCGCACAGGGCGCGGTGGCCGCAGGCACCCTCGTCCTGCTCATCGTCTGGAACTTCGTCTACTTCTTCCCGCTCTACACCGGGGAGACGATCCCGTACGCCGACTGGCACTCAAGGATGTGGCTGGACACCTGGATCTGAGACGCAGCCGCCCTGATACGTTACGGAGCTTCTGCCGCCCGACGACAAGAGAACGAACCCCGTGACGACCGTCGCTTACCAAGGTGAACCCGGATCCAACTCGGCGACCGCCGCGCACACCCTGTACCCCGGGTGCGCCGAGCAGCCCTGCACGAGCTTCGAGCAGGCCCTGGACGCGGTGACGCTCGGCACCGCCGACCTCGCCGTGATCCCGGTGGACAACTCCGCGGCCGGCCGGGTGGCCGACGTCCACCATCTGCTGCCCGAGTCGGGGCTGTTCATCATCGCCGAGCACTTCCTCGCCATCCGCTTCGACCTGATGGGGGTGCCGGGGGCGACACCGGATCAGGTGGAGTGCGTGCGCAGCCATGTGCATGCACTCGGGCAGTGCCGCAAGGTGCTGCGGGAGGGTGGCTGGCGCACCCTCGTCACCGACGACACGGCCGGAGCGGCGCGCGAGGTGGCCGAGCTGGGCGACCCGCGGCACGCGGCGCTCGCCCCGCCCGCCGCGGCCGGGCTGTACGGTCTCGACGTGCTGCGCTCCGGGGTCGAGGACGACCCGGACAACACCACCCGGTTCGTCGTCCTGTCCCGGGAGGCCGCCGTGGCCCCGCCCACCGGGGAGCCGACGATGACGAGTCTGTTCTTCTCCGTGCGCAACATCCCCAGCGCGCTCTTCAAGGCGCTCGGCGGGTTCGCCACCAGCGGGGTGAACCTCACGAAGATCGAGAGCTACCAGATCGGCGCGGGTCTGAACGCCAGTCGCTTCTACGCCGAGATCGAGGGCCACCCCGACGAGCAGCACGTCGCCCTCGCCCTGCACGAACTGGGCTTCTTCTCCACCGAGGTACGCATCCTGGGTGTCTACCCGTCCCACCCGCACCGGCTGGATCGCTGAACGGCGTCGCGAGGCAGGACGCGACGGGGGGCACGGGCCACGCGCAATGTGGGTGCCGACACTTTCTCCCCACGGGCTGTTCCCGATCGGCAAGCGACCGCTTAGTATGCGGAGGACCCCGGTCAGACCCCGGCATGACGACGCAGTCCCGTGGAGGCCCCCCATGCAGGCTTGGCAAGTGCACGAGAACGGCGAGCCGAGCGAGGTGATGCGCCTCGCGGACGTGGCGCAGCCCGTTCCCGGTGAGGGCCAGGTCCTGCTGAAGGTGCGCGCCGCGAACATCAACTTCCCGGACGTGCTGATGTGCCGCGGCCACTACCAGGTCCGGCCGCCGCTGCCCTTCACGCCGGGCGTGGAGATCTGCGGCGAGACCGAGGACGGACGGCGGGTGATCGCCAACCCCGCGCTGCCGTACGGCGGATTCGCCGAGTACGCCGTCGCCGACGCCGCCGCTCTGCTGTCCGCGCCGGACTCCCTGGACGACGCCGAGGCCGCCGCCCTGCACATCGGCTACCAGACGGGCTGGTTCGGTCTGCACCGGCGGGCTCACCTGGAGGCCGGCGAGACGCTGCTCGTCCACGCCGCCGCGGGAGGGGTCGGCAGCGCGGCCGTGCAGCTCGGCAAGGCGGCCGGGGCCACCGTCATCGGTGTCGTCGGCGGTGCCGAGAAGGCGGCCGTCGCCCGGGAGCTGGGCTGTGACGTGGTGGTCGACCGGCGGAGCCAGGACGTCGTCTCCGCCGTGAAGGAGGCCACCGGGGGCCGGGGCGCCGATGTGATCTACGACCCCGTGGGCGGAGAGGCCTACACGCAGTCGACCAAGGTCGTCGCCTTCGAAGGGCGGATCGTCGTCGTCGGCTTCGCCGGCGGGACCATCCCGAGTCCCGGTCTCAACCACGCCCTGGTGAAGAACTACGCGATCCTGGGCCTGCACTGGGGCCTGTACAACACCAAGAACCCCAAGCTGGTCCAGCACTGCCACGAGCAGCTCACCGAACTGGCCGCCCGGGGTGCGATCAAGCCGCTGGTCAGCGAGCGGGTGCCGCTCGCCGGAGCCGCGGGCGCCGTGCAGCGCCTCGGCGACGGGGTGACCACCGGTCGGATCGCCGTCGTACCCACGGGAGCACAGGCATGACCGACGCAGCCGAACTGGGGCGCCGCACCGCCGAGTTGCTGGCCGCGCACCCGCCCGCGACCACGGACCGGCTCGACTTCCTCAAGGCCCGCTTCGACGCCGGGCTCGCCTGGGTGCACTACCCCGAGGGCCTCGGCGGCCTGAACGCGCCCCGCTCCCTCCAGGCCGTCGTGGACGCCGAGTTGGAGGCCGCGGGCGCTCCCGACAACGACCCGCGGCGCAACGGCATCGGCCTCGGCATGGCCGCGCCGACGATCCTCAGGTACGGCACCGACGAGCAGAAGCAGCGCTTCCTGCGGCCCCTGTGGGTGGGGGAGGAGATCTGGTGCCAGCTGTTCAGTGAGCCCGGCGCCGGATCCGACCTTGCCGCGCTCGGCACCCGGGCCGTGCGTGAGGGCGACAGCTGGGTGGTCAACGGGCAGAAGGTGTGGACGTCCGGCGCCCACAACTCCCGCTGGGCCATTCTTATCGCCCGCACCGACCCCGACGTGCCCAAGCACGCGGGCATCACCTACTTCCTCTGCGACATGACCGACCCCGGTGTCGAGGTGCGGCCGCTGCGCCAGATCACCGGCGAGGCCGAGTTCAACGAGGTCTTCCTCACCGACGTCCGCATCCCCGACAGCCACCGGCTCGGCGAGGTCGGCGACGGCTGGAAGGTCGCACAGACCACGCTGAACAACGAGCGGGTCGCCATCGGCGGCATGCGGCTGCCCCGCGAGGGCGGCATGATCGGCCCGGTCTCGAAGACCTGGCGCGAGCGCCCCGAACTGCGCACCCAGGACCTGCACCAGCGCCTGCTGAAGCTCTGGGTCGACTCCGAGGTCGCCCGTCTCACCGCGGAGCGCCTGCGCCAGCAACTCGTCGCCGGACAGCCCGGACCCGAGGGCGCCGGGATGAAGCTCGCCTTCGCCCGCCTCAACCAGGAGATCAGCGGCCTGGAGGTCGAACTGCGCGGCGAGGAGGGCCTGTTGTACGACGACTGGACCCTGCGGCGCCCGGAGCTGGTGGACTTCACCGGCCGCGACGCCGGCTACCGCTACCTGCGCTCCAAGGGCAACAGCATCGAGGGCGGGACCAGCGAGGTCCTGCTGAACATCGTCGCCGAGCGCGTCCTGGGCCTGCCGGCCGAGCCGCGCACCGACAAGGACGTCGCCTGGAAGGACCTGTCCCGATGAGCGCACAGCCCGATCTGCTGTACTCGGAGGAGGAAGAGGCGCTGCGGGCCGCCGTACGGGACCTCCTCGCCGACCACTGCGACGCGCCGGGTGTGATCGCCCGCACCGAGTCGGACACCCCGCACGACCTCGCCGCCTGGAAGGCCCTCGCCGACGGCATGGGCCTCGCCGGGCTCCTGGTGCCCGAGGACAAGGGCGGTCAGGGCGCCACGCACCGCGAAGTCGCCGTGGTGCTGGAGGAGTTGGGGCGCGCGGTCGCTCCCGTGCCCTATCTCACCAGTGCGGTCGTCGCCACCGAGGCCCTGCTCGCCTGCGACGCCGACGACCTCCTCGCCGAGCTCGCCTCCGGGCGGAAGACCGGCGCCCTCGCCGTTTCCCTGAGCGTCGCCCCGGGCGGCGCCTACCAGGTCGTACGTCACGAAGAGGGCACCCTGCACGGGGAGTTGTCGGCGATCGCGGACGCCCAGGCGGCCGACGTGCTGCTCGTGCCCGCGGACGACGGCGGGCTGTACGCGGTGGAAGCCACCTCCGCGACGGTCACTCCCCAGGTCTCCTTCGACCTGACCCGACCGCTCGCGACCGTCACCCTCGACGGGGCGCGGGGCCGCCTGCTGGGTGACGCCGAAGTCGCCGTGCACCGCGCGCTCCGGGCCGGCGCCGGACTGCTCGCCTCCGAACAATTCGGGCTCGCCGAATGGACGTTGACCGAGACCGTGCGCTACCTCAAGGAGCGCAAGCAGTTCAACCGGCCTGTCGGCGGGTTCCAGGCGCTCAAGCACCGGCTCGCCCAGCTGTGGCTGGAGGTCGTCAACCTCCGTGCCGCCGCCCGGAACGCGGCCGACGCGCTCGCGACGGGTGAGGACGCCGACGTGGCCGTCGCCGTCGCGCAGGCCTACGCGGCATCCGTCGCCGTGCACGCCGCCGAGGAGGCGCTCCAGCTGCACGCGGGGATCGGCATGACGTGGGAGCACCCGGTGCACCTCTATCTCAAGCGGGCCAAGGCCGACTCGATCGCCTACGGCACGGCGGGCGCGCATTGTGCCCGGTTGGCCGAACTCGTCGAACTCCAGGCACCTTGAGCGTCACTTGGTGAACTCGGTGAAGCCCGCCCCACCTGGGGCGGGCTTTTCCGTGCGCCCGAGCGGAAGGAGTGAACGAGCGGCGGCAGTCCGGCCAACTCCTGGCATGTACAGGTTCATCGAGGGCCGAAGTGCCCGATACTCCCTGTGGTTTCGACCCGCCCCACAGGGAGGCAGAACATGGCCCTCATCACTCGTCGCAGAGCCCTCACCACCCTCGGCGCCGCGGTCGCGGCGACGCTCGCCCCGCCCGTCGGCAGCGCCTGGGCCGACAGCCAGGGACACCGCCCCCGTCCGTTGTGGCGGGCCCACGCCCACAACGACTACGAGCATCCGCGGCCCCTCCTCGACGCCCTCGACCACCGCTTCGGCAGCGTCGAGGCCGACATCTTCCTCGTCGGCGACCAGCTCCTCGTCGGCCACACCGTGGACGACCTCGACCCGACGCGCACCCTCGAGTCCCTCTACCTCGACCCGCTGGCCAGGATCGTCAAGGCCAACCACGATGCGGTGTACCGGGGTTACCGCCGTCCCCTGCAACTGCTCGTCGACATCAAGACCGAAGGGTCCTCGACCTACCTCGAACTCGACCGCCATCTGCGGCGCTACAAGCACCTGTTCACGACCTACGCGCACGGCAAGGTCGTCCCCGGCCCGGTGACCGCGGTGATCTCCGGCGACCGCGCCGCACGTGTGCCGATGGAGGCCCAGAGCGTGCGCCGGGCGTTCTACGACGGCCGGCTCGCCGACCTCGGCACCTCGGCGCCCGCCTCCCTCATCCCGCTGATCAGCGACAACTGGACGCTCAACTTCACCTGGCTCGGCGAGGGCGTCTTCCCCGACGCCGAGCGGCAGAAGCTGCGGAGCATCGTCCAGCAGGCCCACGCGCGCGGGCAGAAGGTGCGGTTCTGGGCCACCCCGGACCTCGCGACCCCCGCCCGCGACGCGCTGTGGGCCGAGCTGCACGCCGCCGGCGTCGACTATCTCAACACCGACGACCTGGCGGGCCTGGAGGCCTTCCTGGACGGCCACCGATAGGCGCCTCGGAACAGGCACGGACACCACCCGTTCGGAGGACGCTTCAGCCGCCCGGACGAACCCTCCGCTACGCCACACTTGCGGCCGAACGCCGTGAATCGGACCTGGCGGCGTGGCGGAGGAGGCTGTCCATGGCGATTTCCATTTCCCTAGTGGTGCTGCTGCTGATCCTGGCGGTGATCTTCCTGCGCAGCGGTGGACTCAAGGTCTCCCACGCGCTGGTGTGCGCGCTGTTCGGCTTCCTGCTCGCCGGCACGAGCATCGCGCCCACCGTCCACAGCGGCCTCACGGCGACGGCCGACATCGTCAGCAGTCTGCGCCCCTGACCTCAGCCCGTGGAGAAGACTCCGATGCCGTTCGGTACGGGCCGCTCGGCGCCGCCGGAGGGGTGGTTGAGGGCGGTGACGGAGCTCGTGCCCGGCATCCGGGCGGCCATGGTCGTGGAACCCCCGCCGTCCAGGCTGAAGGCGTCGACGGAGCCCAGCGTCCGCATGGTGTCCGCCACTTCGGCGATCGTCAGCCCACCGCGATAGTCGGGCGACCCGTCCAGCGCGAGGAGATACAGCCGCCGTCCGCCGTCCGCGACGCCCACGGCCGTGCGCACGGCCGACGTCGTGTCGTCGAGGCCGGGCAGCGGGAGGCCGTCGTCGAGCACCGGGTAGCCGCCGAGCGCGAAGCGGTACGGGAGCTTCGCCGAGGCCGCGACCAGTCGGTGCCGCACCGTCACCGCCGCGCCGACGGACAGCTTCCGCAGGTGCTGTGCGCCCGCCTCCCGGCCCACGAGCACGGTGGTGCCGGCGGCGATCGGTCCGCTGCCCGGGATGTCGGCCGTGGCCACGACCTTCCCGGCGCGGACCGTCACCTCGTAGGTGTCCGTGCTGCACGGGGCGGCCCGGTCGGTGTCCGTCCCGCACGTCGACCGCACCCGGGAGACGCTGCCCCAGTCCGAGGTGAACGCCCCGACCGAGCCCACGGGCAGCGCGTACTGGTTCAGCCCGCCGAGCGGCAGCTTTCCCCCGGGCGTGGTCACCGACCCGTCGAGCGCCAGGTCGTCGAGGCGGGCCTGACCGTCGGTGCCCACGCCGAACACGTCCTTGGTGCTCGCGCCGGACGGCAGCGCGGGCCCGAAGCGCTGGCCTTTCGGCACCGCCGCCTTGAGGGCGCGGCCCTGCGCGATCGCCGGGCCCACACTCGCGCCGGTGGCCTCGACGCCCGGGTGCTGGCCCTCCGTGATGTTGAAGAAGTCGCCGTTCACCCCCGCGAGCGCGCCCTGTGCGCTGGCCAGCCGGGACACCGTGGCCCGCGCCGCCACCGCCCCCGGATACAGCAGCTCCAGTCGCACCCGCGGATCGCTGAGGTCCACGCCGATCACATGGGCATGCGCCACGCCCGCGGCCGCGTCGATGTCGAACTCCTCGTACTGCACGCCGGTCGCGAGCCGTGTCCACCCCGGCGCGGCGCCGGCCGGTGCCGCCCCCACCAGGGCCGCACCGGCCAGCGTGCCGAGTGCCGCGAGAAACGTCAGTACCGATCTGCCTGCTTCGAAACGTCTTCGACGATGCGTCACAGCTCTCCCTGATGTCTCGTCAACTGTTCCCAGGACTCAGGAAGAGTGCATCAGACAGCGATGACACAGGGGACGGCTAGGCGCCGACCACACGCGAACGGATGAGGAAACGTACCCCCTCGGGTGCCTCCAGCGAGAACCCACTGCCCCGGCCCTCGACGACGTCCACGATCAGCCGGGTGTGGCTCCACACCGCGTACTGGCTCCTCGACATCCAGAACGTGACCGGCTCCCCGACCCCCGGCACGTCCAGCTCGGCGAGCAGCACGTCCGAGCCGCCGGTGCGGAACTCGCCCGCCGGATAGCACATCGGCGCGCTGCCGTCACAGCAGCCGCCGGACTGATGGAACATCAGCGGCCCGTGCGCCTCGCGCAACCGGCGCAGCAGCTCGGCGGCCGCGGGCGTGAGCTCGACGCGCGGCACCTCGTCGGACACGGCACGTACGGAATCGTCGTCCATGGTCGTCGAGTGCAGCAGGGTGAACGTTGCGAGGGGGTTGCACGGCTCCAGGGCCAGGGCCAGATCCGCCGGCCAGGCCCTATCCGGCGTACGGCGTGAAGTGGGCCGGAGCGTGGTCGATCGGCAGGTCCGGGCGCCATGCCGTCAGGCCCTGGGCGCTGCACACGAACAGGTTCTCCGGGAGCCGGTCCAGGGCGAACCAGCGCCAGTCGCCGACGCGTTCGTCGGGCTGGTCCGAGGGCTCGCCCCGCCAGGCGGTGACCTGGGCGGCCACGGTCATCCGCACCACGCCCTCCACGTCGTCGAGGAGCGTGCCCAGCAGCCGGACGTCGGCGGGGCCGGCCTCGACGCCGGTCTCCTCGCGGAGTTCGCGCACGACCGTCTCCGCCAGCGACTCCCCGGGCTCCACCGTGCCTCCCGGCAACTCCCAGGTCCCGCGCCGGTGCCGGCCGAGAAGCAGTCCGCGAGGGCCGTACAGGATGGCCCCGGCGCCGATCGCCGCGTGTGGGATCGGCCCCCGGTTGGTGCGCGGACGGGAGGAGACCCGGACCGGCCGGGTCGCCCGGAAGATCCGGTAGGAGGCGTGGTTGCCCTCCTCCGGCGCGTCGAGGACGTCGATCCCCTCGACTCGCAGGCCGTGCTCGCCGAGCAGGTCCGTCCAGAGTTCCGGAGTCAGCACCCACATCCCCACGGCGACCTCCCCACCCCCGGCGAACCGCAGGATCTCGGGCCGGGGCTCGACGGCCGACGAGGGACCCTCTCCCGCGGAGTTGGTGTGCAGCACGGTGAAGCACAGCGTCCCGCCGGGCCGGAGCGCCGTGGCGAGGGCGGGCAGCAGCCGACGGGGGTCGACGTAGGGCACCGCGTTGACGGAGTAGACGACGTCGTACGGCTGTGCCGTGCCGAGGTGCTCGACGGCGTCCGCCCTGATCAGGCGCAGTCCGGGCAGGGAGCCGTAGCGTGCGAGGGCCCGTTCGTGCTGCGTGGGGGAGGAGTCGACGGCGTCCACCGAGGCGCCGTACGCCCGGACGAGATGCGCCGCGTGCCGGGCCGGGCCGCACCCGAGGTCGAGCACGCGCCGCCCCGCGAGCTCACCGAGGATCTCCGCGCCCGGCCCGATGCCCCGCAGGCCCCAGTCGAACCGCTCCAGCTCCGGGAGGACCGTGCCGCGCCGCAGATGGTGGTCGCCGTAGGTGTGCCAGGCCTCGGCGTTGACGGCGTCGGGGCCGACGGGTCGCGTGGTCAACGTGCCTCCCGGATGCGGTGGTCGAGGTGGGGAACCCTATGCGAGCTCGGGGCCACCGAGTTGCCGAGGGGCACCGCCCATTTCCGTCCCTTGTCTTGACGTGTACTTGGCAGAGTGGCTTCTATGGGAGCGCTCCCATGCTTCTTTCCGACCGTCTCACCCATCCCTGGAGCCGCAGTGAGAAGAACAAGAAAGAGCCCCCTGAGCGCGTTACTGGCCGGACTGGCCGCCCTCCTCGGACTGGTGGTGCTCGGCGCCCTGGGGCCGAGCGCGGCCCAGGCCGCCGAGGAGCCCGGCACCCAGGCCACCGGTCTGCACATCAGCAACGGCCGCCTGGTCGAAGGCAACGGCAACGACTTCGTCATGCGGGGCGTCAACCACGCCCACACCTGGTACCCGAACGATCTGGGGTCGCTGGCCGACATCAAGGCGCAGGGCGCCAACACCGTCCGGGTGGTCCTGGCCGACGGCCACCGCTGGACCGCCAACACCGCCTCGGACGTGGCCAATGTGATCGCCCAGTGCAAGGCCAACCGGCTCATCTGTGTCCTGGAGGTGCACGACACCACCGGATACGGCGAGGACAGCGCAGCCGGCACCCTCGACCAGGCCGCCGACTACTGGATCGGCCTGAAGAGCGTCCTGGCCGGCCAGGAGGACTACATCGTCCTCAACATCGGCAACGAGCCCTGGGGCAACACCGACCCCGCCGGCTGGACCGCCCCGACGATCGCCGCGATCCAGAAGCTCCGGAACGCCGGCTTCGAGCACACGATCATGGTGGACGCCCCCAACTGGGGCCAGGACTGGCAGGGCGTCATGCGCGCCAACGCCCAGTCCGTGTACGCCGCCGACACCACCGGCAATCTGATCTTCTCGATCCACATGTACAGCGTCTTCGACACCGCGGCGGAGATCACGGACTATCTCAACGCCTTCGTCAGCGCCAAACTGCCCATCGTGATCGGGGAGTTCGGCGGTCCCGCCGACCAGTGGGGCGATCCGGACGAGGACACCATGATGGCCACCGCCGAGCAGCTCGACATCGGTTACCTGGCCTGGTCCTGGAGCGGCAACACCGACCCGATCCTCGACCTCGTGCTCAACTTCGACCCGACGCAGATGACTTCGTGGGGCAAACGCATCTTCAACGGTGCCAACGGCATCGCGCAGACCGCCAAGGAAGCCACCGTCTTCGGCGGCGGTTCCAGTGACACCCAGGCCCCCACCGCTCCCGGCACCCCGACCGCCTCGGCGGTGACGGCGACCTTCGCGAACCTGTCCTGGACGGCGTCCACTGACAACGTTGGCGTGGCCGGGTACGACGTCGTCCGGGTCGGCGGTGGCGCCGAGACGAAGGTCGCGGCCTCGACGGCGAACTCGGTGACCGTGACGGGTCTGACCGCCAACACCGCCTATTCCTTCGCCGTTTACGCCCGCGACGCGGCCGGGAACAGGTCGGCCCGCTCGGCGACGGTGAGCGTCACCACCGCCGACACGCCCGCCGGGAGCTGCTCCGTCGGTTACCGCGTGGTCGGCGACTGGCAGGGCGGTTTCCAGGGCGAGATCGCCATCCGTAACACCGGCACGTCCGCCGTCAGCGGCTGGAAGCTCGCCTTCGCCTTCGCCAACGGGCAGACGGTGTCCAACATGTGGGGCGGGATCGCCGCGCAGAGCGGTGGCTCCGTGACCGTCACGCCGGCCTCCTACACCAACACGATCCCGGCCGGAGGCTCGGTCACCGTCGGCTTCATCGGCAGCAAGGGCGCCACGAACACTGCCCCCACCGCTTTCACACTCAACGGGGCGGCCTGCGTGAACGGTTGATGTCCTCCAGGCATCAGGTCAACTGTCCCGGACTCTTGACTCGGAACGTGCTCAGTCGCGATCCTCGACGCATATCTTGCGCCGGTCATGACAATCCCAAGGGCAGTCAAAACGCCCTCGGTCGACGGCGCCTCCCGCCGACCGAGGGACGTGGGCCATGGCCGGACGCACCTACCGCCGACGCAAGAACATCACCATCACCTCTCTGCTCCTCCTGGTGCTGGCCACGATCCTGGGGCCCACCCCGAGTTCGGCGGCCACCGACTGGTGGACACCGACGGCCAGACCCACCCCCGACGCCCAGATCAACGTGACGGGAGCGCCCTTCACCGGCACCAACTCCGCCGGTGAGGTCAAGGGGTTCATCGACGCCCACAACCACCTCTTCTCCAACGAGGCCTTCGGCGGCCGGCTGATCTGCGGCAAGGTGTTCTCCGAGGCCGGGGTCGCCGACGCGCTCAAGGACTGTCCCGAGCACTACCCCGACGGCAGCCTCGCGCTCTTCGACTACATCACCCATGGCGGCGACGGCAAGCACGACCCGACCGGCTGGCCGACCTTCAAGGACTGGCCGGCGTACGACTCCATGACCCACCAGGCCGACTACTACGCCTGGGTGGAGCGTGCCTGGCGCGGCGGTCAGCGGGTGCTCGTGAACGACCTCGTCACCAACGGCATGATCTGCTCCGTCTACCCGTTCAAGGACCGCAGTTGTGACGAGATGACCTCGATCCGGCTGCAGGCCAGGATGACGTACGACCTCCAGGCCTTCATCGACAAGATGTACGGCGGCACCGGCAAGGGCTGGTTCCGGATCGTCACCGACAGCGCGCAGGCCCGACAGGTCATCGAGCAGGGCAAGCTGGCGGTCGTCCTCGGTGTGGAGACCTCCGAGCCGTTCGGCTGCAAGCAGATCCTCGACATCGGGCAGTGCAGCAAGGCCGACATCGACAAGGGGCTCGACGAGCTGTACGGGCTCGGCGTGCGCTCCATGTTCCTGTGCCACAAGTTCGACAACGCCCTGTGCGGGGTCCGCTTCGACGAGGGTGGACTCGGAACCGCCATCAACGTCGGGCAGTTCCTGTCCACCGGCACCTTCTGGAAGACCGAGACCTGCAAGGGACCGCAGCACGACAACCCCATCGGCACGGCCACCTCCGCGGCGGAGGACGACCTGCCGGCCGGCACCGAGGTCCCGGAGTACGACAAGGCCGCGCAGTGCAACGTCCGCGGCCTCACCGATCTCGGTGAGTACGCCGTGCGCGGCATGATGAAACGCAAGATGATGCTCGAGGTCGACCACATGAGCGTCAAGGCCACCGGTCAGGTCCTCGACATCTTCGAGGCCGCGAACTACCCCGGCGTGCTGTCCTCGCACAGCTGGATGGACCTCAACTGGACCGAGCGGGTTTACTCGCTCGGCGGCTTCGTCGCCCAGTACATGCACGGCTCCGAGGGGTTCGCCGCGGAGGCGAAGCGCACCGACGCGCTGCGCGAGAAGTACGACGTGGGCTACGGCTACGGCACCGACTTCAACGGCATCGGCGACCACCCCGCACCGCGCGGAGCGGACGCCGCGAACAAGGTGACGTACCCCTTCAAGAGCGTCGACGGCGGCTCGGTCATCGACAAGCAGACCTCCGGGCAGCGCACCTTCGACCTCAACACCGACGGGGCCGCCCATGTCGGAATGATCCCGGACTGGATCGAGGACATCCGGCTCGTCGGCGGCCAGGGTGTGGTGGACGACCTCTTCCGGGGCGCCGAGTCCTACCTCGACACCTGGGGCGCCGCCGAGCAGCACCAGGCGTCCGTCGACCTCGCCAACGGGAAGACGGCCACGGCCAGTTCGTCCGAGTCCAACCCGTTCACCAGCTATCAGCCGGGGCGGGCCGTGGATGGTGACGACTCCAGCCGCTGGGCGAGCGACTGGAGCGACGACCAGTGGTGGCAGGTCGACCTGGGCTCCACGAACCGGGTCTCCAAGGTCACGCTCGACTGGGAGCGGGCGTACGGGAAGTCGTACCGGATCGAGCTGTCGACCGACGGGGCGAACTGGCAGACCGTCTGGTCGACCACCTCGGGGGATGGTGGCCTGGACACCGCCAAGTTCACCGGAACTCCGGCCCGTTACGTGCGCGTCCATGGCCTCGGCCGCGGCACCGACTGGGGATACTCGCTCAACGAGGTCGGCGTCCACAGCGGCTGACTCTTCGACAGCGGGGGATACGAATGGCACGCATGCCGTCGGCGGAGCGGCGCAGACAGCTGACGGAAGCGGCCATCAGGGCGATGGCCCGGGACGGCGTCGCGAAGACGACGACCCGGTCCATCGCCGCCGAGGCCGGGGTGTCCCTCAGCGTCTTCCACTACTGCTTCGACTCCAAGCAGGCCCTGATCGAGGCGGTCATCACGACCCTCACCGACCACTCCGTCACCGTGGTCAAGGAGGCGCTGCGCCCCCGGGACTCCCTGGAGGAGACCGTCGCCGCCGGGTTCCGGGCGTACTGGGACCATGTCCGCGCCCACCCCGAGGCGCACATGCTCACCTATGAGCTCACCCAGTACGCCCTGCGCGAGCCGGGATTCGAGCACCTGGCCAGGCGCCAGTACGAGCTGTACGGCGAGGCCTACGCCGAGCTCATCGAGCAGCTGCGCACCGGCATGGACCTGGAGCTGGGGGTGCCCGTCTCCGTGCTGGCCCGCTATCTCGCCGCCATGACCGACGGGCTCACCCTGAACTACCTCGTCCTCGGTGACGCGGCCGCCTGGGCGGACATCCTCGACACGGTCACGGCGCACATCGCGGGTCTGGTGCGCTGAGACCGGTCAGGATCCGAGAAGCGCGGGCCGCGGGCCGTGGCTAGCGTGACGGCCATGGACATCACGATTCGGGCGAGCTTCCTCCCGCACGACGACCCGGAGGCCTCCCTGGCCTTCTACCGGGACGCGCTGGGCTTCGAGGTCCGCGCCGACGTCGGCCGCGACAGGACGCGCCGGATCATGGTCGGCCCCGTCGGGCAGCCCGGGACCTCGGTCGTGCTGCACCCGGCGCACGACGACCCCGAGCTCCTGCTCGCCACCCCCGACCTCGACTCCGTCTTCGAACGGCTCCAGGCTCGCGCCGAGGTGATCCAGGAGCCGATCGAGCAGCCGTACGGCATTCGGGACTGTGCCTTCCTCGACCCCGCGGGCAACATGATCCGCGTCCAGGAGCTGCCCTGAGGCGTGCGCGTCGTCGTAGTGTTCGAAGCTGTCGAAAAACGGGAGGAACAACACCATGAGCAAGGCCACCGAGGGCGACCGGCACGCCGCTGACAGCCATGACCTGATCCGCGTGCACGGGGCGCGCGAGAACAACCTCAAGGACGTCAGCATCGAGATCCCGAAGCGCCGGCTCACGGTCTTCACCGGAGTCTCCGGCTCCGGCAAGAGCTCCCTGGTGTTCGACACCATCGCCGCCGAGTCGCAGCGGATGATCAACGAGACCTACAGCGCCTTCGTGCAGGGCTTCATGCCGACGCTGGCGCGGCCCGAGGTCGACGTCCTCGACGGCCTGACCACCGCCATCACCGTCGACCAGCAGCGCCTCGGCGGCGACCCGCGCTCCACCGTGGGCACCGTCACCGACACCAACGCGATGCTGCGGATCCTGTTCAGCAGACTCGGGACCCCGCACATCGGCTCGCCCAAGGCGTTCTCCTTCAACGTCGCCTCGATCAGCGGGGCGGGCGCGGTGACCATGGAGCGCGGCGGTCAGACCGTGAAGGAGCGCCGCAGTTTCAGCATCGTCGGCGGCATGTGCCCGCGCTGCGAGGGCCGGGGCACGGTCAACGACATCGACCTGACCCAGCTCTACGACGACTCCAAGTCGCTGAGCGAGGGCGCGATGACCGTTCCCGGCTACAAGGCCGGCGGCTGGAACTACCGCCTCTACAGCGAGTCCGGCTTCTTCGACGCGGACAAGCCGATCCGGAGGTTCACCAAGCGCGAGCTCCAGGACTTCCTGTACCGCGAGCCGGTCCGGATGAAGATCGCGGGCATCAACATGACCTACGAGGGTCTCGTCCCGCGGATCCAGAAGTCGATGCTCGCCAAGGACCGCGAGTCGATGCAGCCGCACATCCGCGAGTTCGTGGACCGTGCGATCACCTTCACGGTCTGTCCCGAGTGCGAGGGCACCCGGCTCAGCGAGGGCGCCCGGTCCTCGAAGATCAAGGGGATCAGCATCGCCGACGCCTGCGCGATGCAGATCAGCGACCTCGCCGAGTGGGTGCGGGCCCTGGACGAGCCGTCGGTCGGGCCACTGCTGACGGCGCTGGGGGAGACCCTCGACTCGTTCGTGGAGATCGGGCTCGGCTATCTCTCCCTCGACCGGTCCTCGGGCACGCTGTCCGGCGGCGAGGCGCAGCGCACCAAGATGATCCGGCATCTCGGGTCCTCGCTCACCGATGTCACCTACGTCTTCGACGAGCCGACCATCGGGCTGCACCCGCATGACATCCAGCGCATGAACAACCTGCTGCTGCGCCTTCGCGACAAGGGCAACACAGTGCTGGTCGTGGAGCACAAGCCGGAGACCATCGCGATCGCCGACCACGTCGTCGACCTCGGCCCCGGCGCCGGTACGGCGGGCGGCTCGGTCTGCTTCGAGGGCAGCGTCGAGGGGCTGCGGACCAGCGACACCGTCACCGGGCGCCACTTCGACGACCGGGCCGGTCTCAAGGACACGGTCCGCAAGGCGACCGGCGCGCTGGAGATCCGCGGTGCGAGCACGCACAACCTCCAGGGCGTCGACGTCGACATCCCGCTCGGGGTGCTGACCGTGATCACCGGGGTCGCGGGGTCCGGCAAGAGCTCGCTGGTGCACGGGTCGATTCCGGTCACGGAGGAGGTCGTGTCCGTGGACCAGGGTGCGATCCGTGGCTCGCGGCGCAGCAACCCGGCGACGTACACCGGACTCCTCGAACCGATCCGCAAGGCGTTCGCGAAGGCCAACGGCGTGAAGCCGGCGCTGTTCAGCGCCAACTCCGAGGGGGCGTGCCCGACCTGCAACGGGGCCGGGGTCGTCTACACCGACCTCGCGATGATGGCCGGGGTCGCCACCACCTGCGAGGAGTGCGAGGGGAAGCGGTTCCAGGCGTCGGTCCTCGAGTACCACCTCGGCGGGCGGGACATCAGCGAGGTGCTCGCGATGCCGGTCACGGAGGCCGAGGAGTTCTTCGGGGCAGGTGAGGCGCGCACGCCGGCCGCGCACAGGATCCTGGAGCGCCTCTCCGACGTCGGGCTCGGCTATCTCACCCTCGGTCAGCCGCTCACCACGTTGTCCGGCGGTGAGCGGCAGCGGCTGAAGCTGGCGACCCACATGGGGGAGAAGGGCGGGGTGTACATCCTCGACGAGCCGACCACCGGCCTTCACCTCGCCGACGTCGAGCAGTTGCTCGGCCTGCTCGACCGGCTCGTCGACTCCGGCAAGTCCGTCATCGTCGTCGAGCACCACCAGGCGGTCATGGCCCACGCCGACTGGATCATCGACCTGGGCCCGGGCGCGGGGCACGACGGCGGGCGGATCGTGTTCGAGGGGACGCCGGGGGAGCTGATCGCCGCGGGGTCGACGATCACGGCGGAGCATCTGGCGGCCTACGTGGGTAAGTGACGGGGGCCACGGCGAACCCGGGGTGGTCAACGAGGCCTGACCTGCATGAGGGCCCCTGACCTGCGATCAGGCGTGTGGAGCGCCACCGTCCGCGGCCAGTCGGGTGAGCCACTCGCGCAGCAGGTGCTGCTCGGCGTCGCTCAGGACATCGGCGTCGTCGGGGAGAGCGGCGCGCAGTGCGCGGGCCGCCGCGGCGGGGCCGGTCTCCGCCGCGGGCATCGTCGGTTCGGCGCGGGTGACGGCGGCGATCATGGCCTCGCGGAGGACGGTCAACAGCGCCCGAGTGCGGTGTTCCGCCGGGGTGGAGTGCCAGGTGGTGACGGCGCCTCGGCCGGTGGCCTGGATGATCTGGGCGGCCAGCTCCTCGTCGACCCGCAGCCACCCCCCGGCCGCCAGCCGGCGCACCCGGCCGTAGAGGATCTCCAGGCCCGCGCGGTGTGCCATGTCCGCCCCCCGGCCGGTGGCCCCGACCATCACCGCGAACAGCTCGGGGCGGGAGATCCCGAACTCCACCACCATGTCCCAGCCGCGGCGCAGGTCCTCCACCGCGTCCTGCGGCTCGGGATCGAGCAGCGCGCGCTTGCTCTGTAGGAACTGCGCGTAGCCGTGCTCCGCGACGGCCTCGAGAAGCCCTTCCTTGTCGCCGAAGAGGCGGTAGATCGCCGGCGGCTGCATTCCGGCCGCGGCGGCGACCGCGCGGGTGCTCACCGCGTCCGCACCGCCGCTCTCCAGTAGCTCGACGGCCGCCTCGACGATGCGGCGACGGGGGCTGTCGGTGGTGTCGCGGGTAACCATGTGACCGATGATATCGAGGATTTGTTTCCATCGATATTCCAGTGTTAGCGTCAAAGTGATTCCACTGGAAACAGCGTCGGGAGACCTCATGATCATCGTGACCGGAGCCACTGGAAAGCTCGGCCGTCGCACCGTCGAACGCCTCCTGGAGCGGGTTCCCGCCGACCGCGTCGGCGTCAGTGTCCGCGATCCCCGCAAGGCCCGGGACTTCGCCGACCGCGGCGTCCGGGTCCGGCCGGGCAGTTTCGACGATCCCGCCTCGCTCGTGCATGCCTTCGAGGGGGCCGAGCAGCTGCTGCTGGTCTCCCTCGACCGCGTGGGCGAGGAGTGCGTCACCGGCCACCGCACCGCCATCGACGCCGCCGTGAAGGCCGGTGTCGGCCGCATCCTCTACACCAGTCAGATGGGTGCCGCCCACGACTCCCGCTTCCAGGCCTGCCGCGACCACGCCCGGACGGAGGATCTGCTGCGCGCCACCGGCCTGCCCTGGACCGCGCTGCGCAACGGCTTCTACGCGGCCAGCGCCCTGCAGTTCCTGGAGGCCGCCCGCCACACCGGCGACATCGCCCTCCCCGCCGACGGCCCCGTCGCCTGGACCGGACACGACGACCTCGCCGACGCCACCGCCGCGATCCTCGCCGAGCAGGGCCGCTTCGAAGGGCCCACCCCGCCGCTCACCGGCGCGGCGGCTCTCGACTTCGGCGCCGTCGCCGAGATCGCGTCCCGGGTCACCGGACGGCCCTTCACTCGCACCGTCGTCCCCGACGGCGTCTTCCGTGAGCAGGCCCTGGCGCACGGCGCCCCGGCCCCGATCGCCGACCTGATGCTGAGCATCTTCGCGGCGGCGCGCCATGGCGAGTTCACCACCGTCGACTCGACGCTCGCCGAGCTGCTCGGACGCGAGCCCGTCCCCTTCGGGGCCCTCCTGGAGCGGGCCTGGGCCGAATAGACCCGGTGCCGGGCGCGGAAGGCGTGGGTCCGCACGGACGCGCCCGGCGCATCGGACCGCAGGCCTTCTCGACTCGCGCGATTCGGTGCAACCGGCCTGCGCCGTGGCCGGACGACGTCCATGGTGACCGCTGCCCCTCACGGCGATCCGGCCGCAGTCGACCCCTTGACCCATGGCTCACCCCTCCCCGATGCTCAGTTGCGCATGGTGATGCGCGTATCGGATGAAGCAACCCACACATCTGTCGGAGGAGTGACCCATGGCTCATGAGGTTCGTGCTGTCGTCGCCCGGGCGAAAGGCGCCCCGGTCACTGTCGAGACGATCGTGGTTCCCGATCCGGGGCCCGGCGAGGCGCTGGTGAAGGTCGAGGCGTGCGGCGTCTGCCACACCGACCTCCACTACCGGGAGGGCGGGATCGGCGACGACTTCCCCTTCCTTCTCGGGCACGAGGCGGCCGGCCGCGTCGAAGCTGTCGGTGAGGGCGTCACCGGCGTCGAACCGGGCGACTTCGTCATCCTCAACTGGCGTGCGGTGTGCGGTACGTGCCGGGCCTGCGCCAAGGGCAGGCCCTGGTACTGCTTCGCCACCCACAACGCGACGCAGCGGATGACGCTGCTCGACGGCACTCCCCTCGCGGCCGCCCTGGGCATCGGCGCGTTCGCAGAGAAGACCCTGGTCGCCGCGGGGCAGTGCACCAAGGTGAACCCGGCGGCCCCGGCGGCCGCCGCGGGACTCCTCGGCTGCGGTGTCATGGCGGGCTTCGGCGCGGCCGTGAACACCGGCGCCGTCGGCCGTGGGGACTCCGTCGCCGTCATCGGCTGTGGAGGTGTCGGCATGGCCGCGGTCGTGGGGGCGCGGCTCGCCGGCGCGACCAAGGTCATCGCCGTCGACGTCGACCCGGGCAAGCTGGAGCGGGCCATGCGGATGGGCGCCACCCATACCGTCGACGGCTCCACGGCGGACGTCGTGGCGGCGGTGCGCGAACTGACCGGCGGCTTCGGCGCCGACGTGGTCGTGGAGGCGGTCGGCCGCCCCGAGACGTACGAACAGGCCTTCTACGCCCGCGACCTCGCCGGCACCGTCGTCTTGGTCGGTGTGCCGACCCCGGAGATGAAGCTGGAGCTGCCGCTGCTCGACGTCTTCGGGCGCGGCGGCGCACTGAAGTCCAGCTGGTACGGCGACTGTCTGCCCTCCCGTGACTTCCCCGCTCTCATCGACCTCTACCTGGGGGGACGCTTCGACCTGGACGCCTTCGTCTCCGAGACCATCGGCCTCGGGGACGTGGAGAAGGCGTTCGAGAAGATGCACCGCGGTGAGGTGCTGCGGTCCGTGGTGCTGCTGTGAGAGACAGACGCCATTCGTTCCCTATGGCGCACGGCGTTGCGCATGCAGCAACGTGGAACAAAGGGTGTGTCCGACCTCTGGATGCCTTGACAAGGGTTTGTGGGCGCCCTCAAACTGACGTTGCGTTCAACGCAATCCGTTTCGCTATACGCACCGAGGTGTCATGATGATTCCCGCGTGCCGTCTCGTGGATCTTCCTCGAGGCGAGGCCTACCGGCTCGACATCGATCCGCCGGTCTCGGTGTTCCACACCGACGACGGCGAGGTCTTCGCCATCGACGACACCTGCACCCATCAGGACGCCTCGCTCGCCGACGGCTGGCTGGAGGGCTGCGAGGTCGAATGCCCGCTGCACGCCTCGAAGTTCGACCTGCGGACCGGCGCCGTCGACGCCCCGCCGGCCAAGCGCCCGGTCCGCACCCACGAGGTCCACGTCGAGGACGGCATGATCTACGTCCAGCTCTCCCTGGACGCGCCCAACCTGCCGCCCTGCGTCGCGGCCCGGCTCGCCGGCGGACCCGCGTGAGGACGGTCGCCGTGGTCGGCGCCTCGCTCGCCGGTCTGTCGGCGGCGCGCTCGCTGCGGAAACAGGGCTACGACGGGCGGCTCGTCGTCATCGGCGACGAACTCCACCGCCCGTACGACAGGCCCCCCTTGTCCAAGGAGTTCCTGGCCGGTTCCCTCGCCGAGGCCGATCTCGCGCTGGAGCCGGACACCGAGGACCTGCGGGCCCAGTGGCTGCTCGGCGTCCGCGCCGTCGCTCTCGACGGCCCGCAGCGCGCCGTACGGCTCGCCGACGGCAGCGAGGTACGGGCGGACGGCGTCGTCATCGCGACCGGCGCCGCCGCCCGGACCCTGCCCGGCACGGACGGTCTGGCCGGGGTGCACACCCTGCGCACCCTGGACGACGCCCGCGCCCTGCGCGACGAACTCACCCTCGGGGGACGGCTGGTGGTGATCGGCGGCGGCTTCATCGGCGCCGAGGTCGCCTCCACCGCGTACGCCCTTGGGCTCGACGTGACCGTGGTGGAAGCTGCCCCGACCCCGCTGGCCGGACCGCTCGGCGAGACCATGGGCACCATCGTCTCCGCCCTCCACGCGGACCACGGCGTACGGCTGTTGTGCGGGGTGGGTGTCAAGGGTCTGAGCGGCGAGCGCCGCGTCGACTCCGTCCTGCTGGAGGACGGCCGCAGCGTCCCCGCCGACATCGTGGTGGTGGGAGTCGGTGCCCGCCCGTGCGTCGAATGGCTCGCGGGCTCGGGCATCGAGCTCGACGACGGCGTCAAGTGCGGTGCCGACGGCCGCACCGGCCTGGCCGGTGTCGTCGCGGTCGGTGACTGTGCCTCCTGGTACGACCCGCGCGCGGGCCTGCACCGCCGGGTCGAGCACTGGACCGGCGCCCGGGAGCGGCCCGACGCCGCCGTGGCCGCACTGCTGGCGGGCGGCGCGGTGGAACCGAGCACGCCGAGGCCGCCGTACTTCTGGTCGGACCAGTACGGCGTGAAGATCCAGTTCGCCGGTCACGCCGCCGGTGCCGACAGCGTGACGATCGAGGAAGGCGCCCGGGACGACCGCAATGTCCTGGCCGTCTACCGGCGTTCCGGGCATCCGGTCGCCGTGCTCGGGATGAATCAGCCGCGGCTGTTCATGCGCTGGCGCAAGCAGCTCGCCGCCGCGGCCTGACAGCACCGCCGCTGTCGCCCCGTTCAGAACGCCGTCCGCTCGTCCCGGCGTGCATCACCGGTCCACGACGTTCCCCGAGGAGTGCACTGTGACCTCGACCAGCCTGCCGGACAGTCTGATCGCCACCCTCCCCGGCGCCTCCTACACGGATCCCGGGATCTTCGCCCAGGAGCAGGAGCGCATCTTCGAATCGATGTGGTTCTGCGCCGTCCGCGCCCTCGACCTGCCCAGACCCGGTGCCTTCAAGACGGTCGAGGTGGGCCGCGAGAGCATCCTCGTCACGCGGGCACGGGACAACTCGATCCGGGCCTACTTCAACGTCTGCCGGCATCGGGGCGCCAAGCTGTGCACCGAGGAGTCCGGTGAGGTCAAGCGAGCCTTCCAATGCCCGTACCACGCCTGGACGTACGACCTGACGGGCAAGCTCGTCGCGGCGCCGAACCTGACGAAGATGCCGGACGTGGGCCGTACCGAGTACGGCCTGGCGAGCGTGGCGGTGCGCGAGTGGCTGGGCTATGTGTGGGTGTGCCTCGCGGAGGACCCGCCGCCCTTCGACGAGGTCGTCCAGGACGTGATCGCGCGCCTGGGCGACACCGAGTCGATCGAGCACTACGACATCGGGGGGCTGGAGGTCGGCAGGCGGATCGTCTATGACGTGAAGGCGAACTGGAAACTCATCGTCGAGAACTTCATGGAGTGCTACCACTGCGCGACGATCCACCCCGAACTGACCGAGGTGCTACCGGAGTTCGCCGACGGATACGCGGCCCAGTACTACGTGGGCCACGGCGCGGAGTTCGGCGAGGACGTCAGGGGCTTCACCGTCGACGGCTCGGAGGGGCTGGACCGGATTCCCGGAGTCTCCGAGGATCAGGACCGCCGCTACTACGCGATCACCGTGCGGCCGCAGGTGTTCATCAACCTCGTGCCCGACCATGTGATCTTCCACCGGATGTACCCGGTGGCCGCCGACCGCACGATCGTCGAGTGCGACTGGCTGTATCTGCCGCATGTCGTGGAGAGCGGCAAGGACGTCAGCAGGTCGGTGGAGCTCTTCGACCGGGTCAACCGCCAGGACTTCGACGCGTGCGAGCGCACTCAGCCTGGGATGAGCTCACGGCTGTACGCCAAGGGTGGCGTCCTGGTGCCCAGCGAGCACCACATCGGCGAGTTCCACGACTGGGTCCAGGCCCGGCTGGGGGCTCAGCCCAGGTAACCCATGCGGTGGCTGATCTCCTCGGCACCCTTGACCAGCACCGGAGCCAGCTCGTGGAGACGCTCCTCGGAGAACCGGTACGCGGGCCCCGAGGCGCTGAGCGCCGCGATGACCTCGCCGTCCCGGTCGCGGACCGGCGCGGCCATGGCGTGCAGGCCGAGCTCCAACTCCTCCAGGGCCCAGGCGTAACCGCGCTCCCGGGCCTCGGCGAGGTTCTTCTCGAGCTTCGTCTTCGCGGTGATGGTGCGCGGAGTGACCTTCTTCAGGCCGGTCTCGGTCAGCAGCGCGGCGCGCTCCTTGGCGGGCAGGTGGGCCAGCAGGATCTTGCCGCTCGACGTGGCGTGCAGCGGGGTCAGCTGGCCGACCCAGTTCTGCGCGGTGACGGCACCCGGGCCGCGTACCTGGTAGAGGTTGACCGCGTAACGCTCCTGCATGACGGCGAGGTTCACGGTCTCGCCGATCTCCTCGGCCAGGTCCTCGCAGACCGGGCGGCTCTGCTGGGTGATGTCGATGCGTCCGGTGACCGCGCCGGCCAGGCGCACGATGCCGAAACCGAGACGGTACTTGCCGCGCTCGCCCGCCTGTTCCACCAGGCCGCGCGCTTCCAGGGCGCCCAGGAGCCGGAACGCAGTGGACTTGTGAACGTCGATCTCGGCGGCCACCTCGCTGACGCCGGCCTCGCCGCGCTGAGCGAGGATCTCCATCACGTGGATGGCCCGGTCGACCGACTGCACCCCGCCGTTCGACGACCCTGTCGTTTCGTTATCCGAGTTGTAGTTGCTCACAACGCAACTATACGGGGGGTCCCGAACGGCGTGTTCACCTTCGGGACGCTGACCTGGTCCTTTTGCCTGGTAGTGAGTGTGCACGTGTTGTGTGGTTGATCCGGGCGTTCCGTGATGGGTCCGGAATAGCCGGGTGGGGGGCTGTGTTGCAGGGGTGTAGTTGAAGCATCAACCACCAGGAAGGGTGAGCGCGATGCAGTTCGGCATCTTCACCGTCGGTGACGTGGCCACCGATCCGCACACCGGTCGTACGCCGACCGAGCGCGAGCGGATCAAGGCGATGACCGCGATCGCGCAGAAGGCCGAGGAGGTCGGACTCGACGTGTTCGCGACCGGTGAGCACCACAACCGGCCGTTCGTGCCCTCGTCGCCGACGACCCTGCTGGGCTGGATCGCCGCGCGCACCGAGCGGATCATCCTGTCCACGTCCACCACGCTGATCACCACCAACGACCCGGTGAAGATCGCCGAGGACTACGCGATGCTCCAGCACCTGGCCGACGGGCGCGTCGACCTGATGATGGGCCGCGGCAACACCGGCCCGGTCTACCCGTGGTTCGGCAAGGACATCCGCGACGGCATCGGCCTCGCCGTCGAGAACTACGCCTTGCTGCGCAGGCTGTGGCGCGAGGACGTCGTCGACTGGGAGGGGAAGTTCCGTACTCCGCTCCAGGGCTTCACCTCCACGCCGCGGCCGCTGGACGGTGTACCGCCGTTCGTCTGGCACGGCTCCATCCGCTCCCCGGAGATAGCCGAGCAGGCCGCGTACTACGGCGACGGCTTCTTCCACAACAACATCTTCTGGCCGAAGGAGCACACCGGGAAACTGATCGACCTCTACCGGCAGCGGTACGCCCACTACGGCCACGGCGCGCCCGAGCAGGCGATCGTCGGACTCGGCGGACACGTCTACATGCGCCGCAACTCCCAGGACGCCGTCCGGGAGTTCCGCCCGGTCTTCGACCACTCACCGGTGATGGGCGGCGGCGTCTCGATGGAGGAGTACATGGAGCAGACCCCGCTGACCGTCGGCACGCCCGAGCAGGTCATCGAGAAGACGCTCTCCTTCCGCGAGTACGCCGGCGACTACCAGCGCCAGCTGTTCATGGTGGACGGCGGCGGCATCCCGCTGAAGACGGCACTGGAGCAGATCGACATGCTCGGCTCGGAGGTGGTACCGGTGCTGCGCAAGGAGTTCGCGGCGGTGCGGCCGGCCGGGGTGCCCGACGCCCCCACCCACGCCTCCCTGCTCGCCGCCCGCGAGAGCGGGAGCGCGCAGACCGCCGAGCAGGTGGTCTGAGACCGTACGAAAGGATCCGGCGATGAAGGCCCTGAAGCCGCCGGCCGTCTCGGCGGGCCTGAGGCGGCCCTCCGTGGGCGGGCGCCGTACCCGCCGCGGGTACGGCGCGTCCGATGGCTGGGGCCACGGCGGGTGACGAGGGGACCGACGGTCTCGTCGCCCGCATCACCCGGGCCGGCGGCGAGGCGGCCGGGCTGAGGAGCGGGTGCCGAGCCTTGGCCGAGCTCACCGATCCCGTCGAGACCATCGTGCCGTTCGAACGGAAGCCGGCCGCACTCCGGTCCGCGTGAGGACGCGTCCGGAAGAGGGAGGAATCATGACCGACAACGTCAACGCGTACCCGGCCACCGGCGGGGTGGCGCCCGACCGCTGGGCCAGTGCGCTGCACCTCTTCGACAACGGCGCCGGAGTGCCGCACGAGGAGACCACCGTCGAGCGCTGGGAGCGGGCCGGGCTGCTGTTCGAGGCGCGGGACTACAGCGGTGCCGCCAAGCTCCTCGCCGCCGTCGTCGAGGAGGCGCCGGAACAGACCGGCCCCCGGCTGCTGCTGGCCCGCGCCTACTACCACTCCGCACAACTGAAGCGTGCCGAGGACCAGTTGCGCGTGATCGTCGAGCGCGATCCGGTGGAGCACTACGCCCACCTGATGCTGGGCCGCACCCTGCAACGTCAGGGTCGCCAGGACGAGGCGGAGCCCTGGCTGCGGATGGCGGGCGCCTTCGCGGGCGAGTTCCCGGACGACGAGTGAGCGGTGCGCCCCTCTGCGTGAGGCTGCAGGCGGGCGTGCCCGGGACGTGGAGGCGTCCCAGTGCGCTGAGGGCCAGGTGTTCGTGGAGGACGGTGCGCCCGTCTGTGTGAGGCTGCAGGCGGGGGTGCCCGGGACGTGGAGGCGTCCCAGTGCGCTGAGGGCCAGGTGTTCGTGGAGGACGGTGCGCCCGTCTGCGTGAGGCTGCAGGCGGGCGTGCCCGGACGCGGAGGCGTCCCAGCGCGCTGAGGGCCAGGTGATCGCGGAGGACATGGGCGCCCGGCGGGCTGCCGGTGTGCGTCCGGACGCCGGGGCCCGTGGCGTCGAACGCCGCGATGGTCAGGACCCGCTCCCGACCTCCCGCGAGCCCGGTCGGGTCCGGGACTTCGCCACGGCCGGAGCCGTCGAGCAGCGGCATATATGTCGTGGAAGTTGCGTGGCGCGCAACCTGGTGCGTATGACGCTACTCGTACTACCATGCCGCGCATATCTACGGCGCGAGCGAGACGAGGCATCATGGCTCCTCAGCAGTACGACTTCGTCATCGTCGGCGGTGGATCGGCCGGCAGCGCACTGGCCAACCGGCTCTCCGCCGACTCGGGCAACCGGGTGCTGGTCCTGGAGGCCGGCCGGCCCGACTACCCGTGGGACGTCTTCATCCACATGCCCGCGGCGCTGACCTATCCGATCGGCAGCCGCTTCTACGACTGGAAGTACGAGTCCGAACCCGAGCCGCACATGGGCGGCCGGCGCGTCTACCACGCCCGCGGCAAGGTACTGGGCGGCTCCAGCAGCATCAACGGCATGATCTTCCAGCGCGGAAACCCCCTGGACTACGAGCGCTGGGCCGCCGATTCCGGCATGGAGAGCTGGGACTACGCGCACTGTCTGCCGTACTTCAAGCGCATGGAGAACTGTCTCGCGGCCGACCCCGACGACGAGTTCCGCGGCCACGACGGCCCGCTCGTCCTGGAACGCGGCCCGGCCACCAACCCGCTGTTCACCGCCTTCCAGAAGGCCACCGAGGAGGCCGGGTACGCGCCCACCGACGACGTCAACGGCTACCGGCAGGAGGGCTTCGCCAAGTTCGACCGCAACGTCCACCGCGGGCGTCGCCTGTCGGCCTCGAAGGCCTATCTGAAGCCCGTCCGCAAACGCCCCAACCTCACGGTCACGACCCGCGCCCTCGTCACCCGTGTCCTGTTCGAGGGCAAGCGGGCGGTCGGCGTCGAGTACCGGCGCGGCAAGGGCGCGCCGCAGCAGGTGCGCGCCAAGGAGGTCATCCTCTGCGGTGGCGCGATCAACTCCCCGCAGCTGCTCCAGCTGTCCGGCGTGGGCAACGCCGGGGAACTGAGCGCGCTCGGCATCGACGTCGTCCACGACCTGCCGGGCGTCGGCGAGAACATGCAGGACCACCTGGAGGTGTACATCCAGTACGCCTGCAAGCAGCCCGTCTCCATGCAGCCGTACCTCGCGAAATGGCGTGCCCCCTTCATCGGCCTGCAGTGGCTCTTCCGCAAGGGCCCCGCCGCGACCAACCACTTCGAGGCCGGCGGCTTCGCCCGCAGCAACGAGGACGTGGACTATCCCAACCTGATGTTCCACTTCCTGCCCATCGCGGTCCGCTACGACGGCTCCGTGCCCGCCGGCGGACACGGTTACCAGGTGCACGTGGGGCCCATGTACTCCGACGCCCTCGGTTCGGTGAAGATCAAGAGCAGGGACCCGCAGGAGCATCCGGCGCTGCGCTTCAACTACCTGTCCACCGAGCAGGACCGCCGTGAGTGGGTCGAGGCGATCCGCGTCGCGCGCAGGCTGCTCAACCAGCCCGCCCTCGCCCCCTACAACGGCGGGGAGATCTCGCCCGGACCGTCCGTCGAGAGCGACGAGGAGATCCTCGCCTGGGTCGCCAAGGACGGCGAGACGGCCCTGCACCCCTCCTGCACCTGCAAGATGGGCACCGACGAGATGGCCGTCGTGGACCCCGCCAGCATGCGCGTGCACGGGGTCGAGGGGCTGCGTGTCGTCGACGCGTCGGTGATGCCCTATGTCACCAACGGAAACATCTACGCGCCGGTGATGATGATCGCGGAGAAGGCGGCCGACCTCATCCTCGGCAAGGAGCCGCTCCCGCCCTCCAAGGCCGCGTACTACCGGCACCGGGACGCTCGGACCCAGGCGGGGTAACGCAGTTTTTTCACGGGGCCGCTTGCATCGGAAACCCACCCCGCCGGCCCGGGATCACGTGCCCGGCGCGGCTGCCCGATTGTCGAAACCGTCATCCTCCAACCCCTTGACGTGGGTTCATGCATTCTCCAGAGTGTTCCACCACAAGCAATTCGGTGCGCGATGCGCAACGAGAATCGCTCGAAGGGCTCCCCAGGTGGCAGACCTGTATGTGGACGGGAAGTGGCGGGAGCCGGTGGCCGGAGGCCATCGGGAGATCCGATGTCCCGCCGACGGCTCGCTTTCCGCGACCGTGTCGGAAGGGACCCGCCCCGACACCGAGGCGGCGATCGCCGCCGCCCGCCGGGCCTTCGACGAGGGGCCCTGGCCACGCACCCCCGAGCGTGAGCGGGGCGCCCTGCTGCTGCGCACCGCCGACCTGCTCGAGCGGGATGCCAAGGACTTCGCCCGCGCGGAATCGCTGGACACCGGCAAGCGGCTGGTGGAGAGCGAGTACGACATCGCCGACGTCGTCTCCTGTCTTCGCTACTACGGCGGGCTCGGCGGCACCGACGCCGGCCGCGTGATCGACACCGGACGGGACGACGCCGTCAGCCGCGTGGTCTACGAGCCGATCGGTGTGTGCGGTCTGATCACACCGTGGAACTACCCACTTCTGCAAGCGAGTTGGAAAGTCGCTCCGGCCCTGCTGGCCGGAAACACCATTGTCCTCAAGCCCAGTGAGCTCACCCCTTCCACCGCGATCCTGCTGATGAGGGCGCTGGAGGAGGCCGGGTTGCCCGCGGGTGCGGCCAACCTCGTCCTCGGTACCGGGCCCGAGGTCGGCGCGCCGCTCTCCGAGGATCCCCGTGTCGACATGGTCTCCTTCACCGGGGGCGTGGAGACCGGCAAACGGATCATGGCGACGGCCGCGGCGACCGTGAAGAAGGTCGCGCTGGAACTCGGCGGCAAGAACCCCAATGTCGTCTTCGCCGACGCCGACTTCGAGACGGCCGTGGACTTCGCGCTCACGGCCGTCTTCCTGCATTCGGGGCAGGTCTGCTCGGCCGGTGCCCGGCTGATCGTCGAGGACTCCCTGCACGACCGCTTCGTCGACGAGGTGGTCCGCCGGGCCCGGCAGATCCGTCTCGGGGGGCCCTTCGACCCCGAGGCCGAGACCGGGGCGCTGATCTCGGCGCAGCACCTGGAGAAGGTCGGGGCGTACGTCGCCGCCGGGCTCGCCGAAGGTGCCGTCCTGCGCTGCGGCGGCGAGCGCCCCGACGACCCGGCCCTCGGGAACGGGCACTACTACCCGCCCACCGTGCTCGACGAGTGCCGGCAGGACATGCGGGTGGTGCACGAGGAGTCCTTCGGGCCGGTGCTGACCGTGGAGCGCTTCTCCGATGAGGACGACGCCGTCCGCATCGCCAACGACACGGAGTACGGACTCGCCGGTGCCGTCTGGACACAGGACGCCGGGAAGGCCCAGCGGGTCGCCCGCCGGCTGCGGCACGGCACCGTGTGGATCAACGACTACCACCCCTATGTGCCACAGGCCGAGTGGGGTGGCTTCGGGCACTCCGGTGTGGGCCGGGAACTGGGACCGACCGGCCTTGCCGAGTACCGCGAGCCCAAGCACATCTGGCAGAACATCCAACCCCGGCCGCAGCACTGGTTCCGCGGCTGAACGCCGAGAAGAGGTCGACCATGACCCCAACCCAGACCGAGGTGCCGCCGCGCCGCGGCACCCCCGAGGACGCGGCGCCCACGCCCGTCATATCCGTACGCGGGCTGTGGAAGGTGTTCGGGCCGAAGGCACACCAGGTACCGGACTCCGAGGAGCTGCGCGGGCTCACCCGCCGCGAACTCATGGACCGCACCGGCTGCACCGCCGCCGTGCGGGACGTGAACTTCGAGGTCGCGCCCGGCGAGGTCTTCGTCGTCATGGGACTGTCCGGCTCCGGCAAGTCCACCCTGGTGCGCTGTCTGACCCGGCTGATCGAGCCCACCGCGGGCGAGATCGTCTTCGAGGGCGAGGACATCCGGGACGCCGACGAGCGGCGGCTGCGTGAACTGCGGCGCAGCAAGTTCTCCATGGTCTTCCAGCACTTCGGTCTGCTGCCCCACCGCCGCGTCGTCGACAACGTGGCGTTCGGGCTCGAGATCCGCGGCATGGGCCGGGCCGAGCGCACCAGGAGGGCGCTGGAGGTGGTCGAACTCGTGGGCCTGTCGGGGTACGAGAAATCCTATCCCGACCAGCTCTCCGGCGGCATGCAGCAACGCGTCGGCCTGGCAAGGGCGTTGGCCGGGGATCCGGACGTCCTCCTCTTCGACGAGCCGTTCTCGGCGCTCGACCCGCTGATCCGCCGTGACATGCAGAGCGAGGTCATCCGGCTGCACCACGAGGTCGGCAAGACGATGGTGTTCATCACCCACGACCTCTCCGAGGCGCTGAAGCTCGGCGACCGGATCCTCATCATGCGCGACGGCAAGATGGTCCAGTGCGGCACCGGCGACGAACTCGTGGGAGCCCCCGCCGACGACTACGTACGCGACTTCGTGAAGGACGTGGCGCGTGGCGATGTGCTGACCCTGCGCTGGATCATGCGTCCGGCGACACCGGAGGACCCTCTGGACGGACCCGAGCTGGGTCCCGACGTCGTGGTGAAGGAGGCCACCCGGGCGGTGCTCGCGGCCGACAAGCCCGTCAAGGTCGTGGAGAACGGCAAGCTGATCGGCATCGTCGGCGACGAGGAGATCCTCGCGGTGGTCGCCGGGCAGGAAGGCGACGCGTGATGACCGTCGCCATCGAGAAACCCGGGAATCCGGGGCAGACGAAGCAGGCCGAACCGCCGCCGCCCGCCGCTCCGGTACGCAGGATCAGCCGGTCCATGGTGGTCGCCGCGATCCTGGCCGTCTGGCTCGTCCTCTTCGCCGTACTGCGCGGAAAGCAGACCCTGTCGCTGGCCGCGGCCGACCTCACCGATCTGCACCGCTGGCTCAACGACGTCAACGACTCCATCGGCGCCAACCGCAACTCCAACCCGCTCTTCCTGTACGGCTTCAACGAGATCCGGCTGGTCATCGACAACCTGGTGACCTTCGTGCAGGACCTGATCTCCCAGCCGTCCGGTGACCGCCCGCTCCCGCAGATCGGCTGGCTCGGAGTCGTCGGCCTCGCCGGCTACGTCTCCTGGGCGGTGGCCAACTGGCGGGTGGCGCTGCTGGCCGTGGCCGGCTTCACCTTCCTCGGGCTCCAGGGCCTGTGGCAGGAGAGCATGGACACCCTGGCCCTGACGCTCTCCGCGGTCCTGGTGGCGCTGCTGTTCGCCATCCCGCTGGGCGTGTGGGCGGGCCTGTCGGAACGGGCCAACCGGATCGTCACGCCGTTCCTCGACTTCATGCAGACGATGCCGACGTTCGTCTATCTGGCGCCGCTGACTCTGATCTTCCTGATCGGCGGGGCCTCCGCCACCATCGCCACCGTCATCTACGCGGCACCGCCGGCCATCCGCATCACGGCGCACGCCATCCGCTCCGTGCCCGCGACGACGGTCGAGGCGGCCGCCTCCATGGGCGCCACCCGCAGACAGTCGCTGCTGAAGGTCCTGCTGCCGATGTCCAAGCGGACCGTGGTGATGGGCATCAACCAGACCATCATGGCCGCCCTGGCCATGGTGACCATCGCGGCCCTGATCGACGCCCCCGGGCTCGGCAAGACCGTCGTCCAGGCCCTGCAGTCCCTCGACGTCGGTACGGCCTTCAACGCGGGCCTCGCCATCGTCGTCATGGCGATCGTCCTGGACCGGGTCACCACCGCGGCGAGCGGACGCGCGGAGGCGGCGCGGCGCTCCGGCAGCCCCCTGCTCAAGTGGCGGCGGCACCTGCTCGCCGCCGGGGGAGTGGTGGCGGCCGTACTCGTGTATCTGTCGCACACCTATCTGTGGGCGGCCGAGTTCCCCGGCGACGGCGGCACCGGCAGCAACATCGCCAAAGCGGCCGACAACGTGACGACCTGGGCGCAGGACAACCTGTCGGGGCTGACCAACGGCTTCCGCGACGCCATCACCAACGGCCTGCTCAACCCCTTCCAGACGCTGCTGACCGACTCCCCGTGGTGGCTCGTCGGTGCCGCCCTGATCGGGATCGCGGTGGTGCTGGGCGGTTGGCGCGCAGGTGTCACGACCGCCGTGTGCGTGGGACTCCTGGTCGCCACCGGCGTGTGGTCGGACGGTATGACGACCCTGGCCTCGACCCTCGTGGCGACCGTGCTGGTCATGCTGCTCGGCGTCGTCATCGGGGTGTGGATGGGACGCAGCGCGCTGGTGGACCGGCTGGTGCGGCCCACCCTCGACGCGGCCCAGGTCATGCCGCCGTTCGTCTATCTCGTGCCGTTCCTCGCCCTGTTCGGCGCGACCCGGTTCACGGCCATCGTCGCCGCGATCGTCTACGCGGCCCCGGTGGCCATCAAGATCATCGCCGACGGGGTGCGGACCGTGCCCGCGACCACGGTGGAGGCGGCCACCTCCACCGGGTGCAACACCTGGCAGATCATCACCAAGGTCCAGCTGCCGATGGCCCGCGGCGCCCTGACGCTCGCGACCAACCAGGGCCTGATCTACGTGCTGTCGATGGTCGTCGTCGGCGGACTGGTCGGCGCCGGGGCCCTCGGCTACGACGTGGTCGCCGGCTTCTCGCAGGGACAGCTGTACGGCAAGGGCCTGGCGGCCGGGCTCGCCATCGTGCTGCTCGGCGTCATGTTCGACCGGATCACTCAAGCAGCGGCTCGCCGCACCAGTAACTGAGGAGCACGACACGATGGCAAGACACTGGCGATCCGGCGCGGCCGGCCTGGCCGTCCTCGGCCTCACCCTCACGGCCTGCGGCGGCGCGAAGGTCGGTGACTCCTCGGAGGCCGGCGGCTCGGGCAGCTCCGGCAAGTGCGGCACCTTCAACCTCGCGGTCAACCCGTGGGTGGGCTACGAGGCCGACGCGGCGGTCGTCGCGTACGTCGCCGAGCACGACCTGAAGTGCAAGGTCACCAAGAAGGACCTCAAGGAGGAGATCGCCTGGCAGGGCTTCGGGACCGGCGAGGTCGACGCCGTCCTGGAGAACTGGGGTCACGACGACCTGAAGAAGAAGTACATCACCCAGCAGAAGACCGCCGTGGAGGCCGGCTCGACCGGCAACAAGGGCATCATCGGCTGGTACGTGCCGCCGTGGCTGGCCAAGGCCCACCCGGACATCACCGACTGGAAGAACCTCGACAAGTACGCCGCCGAGTTCAAGACCTCGGAGTCCGGCGGCAAGGGCCAGCTCCTGGACGGCGACCCGTCGTACGTCACCAACGACGAGGCGCTGGTGAAGAACCTGAAGCTGGACTTCAAGGTGGTGTACGCGGGCAGCGAGACCGCGCTGATCCAGGCGTACCGCAACGCCGAGAAGAACAAGGAATGGGTGATCGGCTACTTCTACGAGCCGCAGTGGTTCCTGTCCGAGGTGCCGCTGGTCAAGGTCGACCTGCCCGCGTACAAGACGGGCTGCGACGCCGATGCGGCCAAGGTCGCCTGTGACTATCCCGTCTACGACCTCGACAAGATCGTCAGTGCCAAGTTCGCGAAGTCCGGCAGCCCTGCCTACGACCTGGTGAAGAAGTTCAACTGGACGAACGACGACCAGAACACCGTTGCCAAGTACATCGCGGTGGACAAGATGACGCCGGACGCGGCGGCCAAGAAGTGGGTCGACGCCAACCGGGCCAAGGTCGACGCCTGGATCAAGTAGTCCGCTCGTGGACGCCCGGTGGGCGGTGCGCACTCCTGCGCGCCGTCCGCCGGGCGTTGCCGTTTTCCGCCCTGTTCCGTGCCGTCACCGGCCTCTTGACACCCATCCGCGCGGCGGGCACATTGAGTTGCGCAGCCTGAATCGTGTTGCGTACAAAGCAACTTAACCGGAGGTGCGGCGATGGCGGGACCCCGAGTGGTCATCATCGGAGCGGGCGTCGTCGGCGCGGCACTGGCCGACGAGATCTCGGCACGCGGCTGGACCGAGGTGACCGTGGTCGACCAGGGTCCGCTCCCGGCCACCGGGGGATCGTCCTCGCACGCCCCGGGCCTCGTCTTCCAGGCCAACTCCTCCAAGACCATGACCGAGCTGGCCCGCTACACCGTCGAGAAGTTCTGCTCGCTCGACGTCGACGGACAGCCCTGCTTCCTCCAGGTCGGCGGCCTCGAAGTGGCGACCACGCCCGAGCGCGTCACCGAACTCCACCGCCGGCAGGGCTGGCTCACCTCCTGGGGAGTCGAGTCGCGGATCGTGACCGCCGACGAGTGCGTCGACATGCACCCCCTGGTCGACCCCGACCGGATCCTCGCGGGCCTCCACATCCCGACCGACGGCCTCGCCAAGGCCGTCCTCGCCGTCGAGGCGCAGATCCGCCGGGCCACCGAGCGCGGAGTGACCTTCCTGGCCCGCCACGAGGTCCTCGACGTCCTCCAGGCCGACGGAGAAGTGACGGGCGTCCGCACCGACCACGGCGACCTGCGGGCCGACATCGTCGTGTGCTGCGCCGGCATCTGGGGCCCGAGGATCGCCCGCATGGTCGGCATGAACCTCCCGCTCACCCCGCTCGGCCACCAGCTCGCCTGGACCGGCCCGGTCCCGGCGCTCGCGGGCCAGACCGAGGAGGCGGTGCGCCCGATCCTGCGCCACCAGGACGCCGACCTCTACTACCGCGACCGCCACGACACCCTCGGCATCGGCTACTACGGCCACCGCCCCATGCCCATCACCGCCGACGAGATCCTCTCCGTCGACGAGGCCGACGGGATGCCGTCCGTCCTGAAGTTCACCGAGGACGACTTCGCGGACGCCTGGACCGAGACGCAGTCACTGCTCCCCGCCACCCGCGAGGCCAAGATCGAGGAGGCCATCAACGGCCTGTTCTCCTTCACCACCGACGGCCTGCCCCTCCTCGGCGAGTCCCCGGACGTCAAGGGCTTCTGGGTCGCCGAGGCCGTCTGGGTCACCCACTCCGCCGGCGTCGGACGAGCCGTCGCCGAGTGGCTGGTCGACGGCCACTGCTCCTCCTTCGACCTCCACGAGTGCGACGTCAACCGCTTCGAACCGCACCAGCTCGCCCCGGAGTACGTACTGGCCCGCGACTGCCAGAACTTCGTCGAGGTCTACGACATCCTGCACCCGCTGCAGCCGTCCGGTGACCCGCGTCCGCTGCGCACCAGCCCCTTCTACGCCCGCCAGCAGGAGCTGGGCGCCTTCTTCCTGGAGGCGAACGGCTGGGAGCGGCCGCACTGGTACGAGGCCAACGCGGGCCTGGTGGAAGGCCGTTCGATCGTCACCCCGAACGGCTGGGCCGCGCGGTACTGGTCGCCGATCGTCGGTGCCGAGGCCCAGGCCACCCGCGAGACCGTCGCGATGTACGACATGACGGCCCTCAAGCGCCTGGAGGTGAGCGGACGGGGAGCGGCCGACTTCCTGGAGCGGCTGTGCACCGGCAAGGTCGCCAAGTCCGTCGGCTCGGTGACGTACACCCTGCTCCTTGACCACGACGGAGGCATCCGCAGCGACATCACCGTCGCACGGCTGGCCCCCGACCTCTTCCAGGTCGGCGCCAACGGCAACCTCGACCTCGACTGGTTCACCCGCCACCTCCCCGCCGACGGCACGGTCCAGGTCCGTGACATCACCCCCGGCACCTGCTGCATCGGCCTGTGGGGACCGCTCGCCCGGGACGTCCTCCAGCCGCTCACGGACGAGGACTTCTCGGCCGCGGGCCTGAAGTACTTCCGCGCCAAGCGCGCCTACATCGGGTCCGTCCCCGTGACGGCGATGCGCCTTTCGTACGTCGGTGAGCTCGGCTGGGAGCTGTACACCACCGCCGACCAGGGCCTGAAACTGTGGGACACCCTGTGGCGGGCGGCCCGCCCGCTGGGTGGCATCGCGGCCGGCCGGGGCGCCTTCAACAGCCTCCGCCTGGAGAAGGGCTACCGCTCCTTCGGCACCGACATGACCTACGAGCACGACCCGTACGAGGCCGGGGTCGGCTTCGCCGTCAAGGCCGACAAGGAGGACTTCGTCGGGAAGGCGGCCCTGGAGCGACGCAAGGCCGACGTGCGGCGGAAGCTGACCTGCCTGACGATCGAGGACCCCCGGGCCGTCGTCATGGGCAAGGAGCCGGTGTACGACGGACAGCGCGCGGTCGGCTACGTCACCAGCGCGGCCTTCGGCCACACGATCGGCAAGGGCATCGCGTACGCCTGGCTGCCCGCGGAGCTCGCCGTGGCCGGCCGTGCGCTGCACATCGGTTACTTCGACCGGCGCGTGGAGGCGATGGTGGCCGAGGAGCCGCTGTTCGACCCGGCGATGTCCCGGCTTCGGGGCTGAGCGGGTCGTAGCCGAGGCCGGGCGCCCCAGCGCCCGGTGTCAGCCCAAGTGGCCGAGTCGGCGGCTGAGTTCGTCGGCGGCCTCGATCAGCACCGGTGCCAGCTCGTGCATCCGCTCCTCGGTGAGACGGAAGGCGGGACCCGAGGCGGTGAGGGCGGCGACGACCTTGCCGTCGCCGGAACGCACCGGCGCCGCCATGGCGTTGAGGCCCTCCTCGTACTCCTCCACCGTCAGGGCGTAGCCCTGCTCGCGGACCCGGACCAGCTCCGCCTCCAGCGTCTTGCGGGTGGTCAGCGTGCGTGCGGTCATCCGCTCCAGCCCCGCCGTGGCGACGAGTTCGGCCCGGCGCTGCTCAGTGAGATGGGCGAGCAGGACTTTGCCGCTCGACGTGCAGTGCATCGGCGTCAGCCGGCCGACCCAGTTCTGCGCGGTGATGGCGGACCGGCCGCGCACCTGGTCGAGGTTGATCACGTGATGGGACTCCAGGACCGCGATGTTCATCGTCTCGCCCAGTCTGTCGGCGAGGCGTTCGCAAATTCCGCGGCCGTGCTTGGTGACGTCGATGCGCCCGGTGACCGCGCCGGCCAGGCGCACGATGCCGAAGCCGAGGCGGTACTTCCCGCGCTCGCCCTCCTGCTCCACCATCCCGTGCGCCTCCAGCGCGCCGAGCAGACGGAACGCGGTGGACTTGTGGACGTCGATCGCCTCGGCCACTTCACTGACGCCTGCCTCGCCACGCTGGGCGAGGATCTCCAGCACGGTGACAGCCCGGTCGACGGACTGCACACCGCCACTGGACGTGCCCCCGGACTCGGTACCGTTGCTGTTCATGGCGGAACTCTATGCGAGCAGGTCAACAGTGCGATCGTGATCCGGTCGACGTCGGGGGCGTAGACCTGTCGACCCAGCTCTGCGGCACTGCCCGGCGCTCGCCGCGCGAGCTTGTGTGACCGGTCACATGCATGCGAGGCTTGTGAGCGGTCACATTGCCTGAGTGCCGGAAGGGGAAACCGCGTTGAGCGCAGCCGTCGGAACACTCGAGAGATCCCGCCTCTGGTCGCACCCGGAGCTCAGGCTGCACGCCGTCCTGGACGCCACGGGCTCGGTTCGGCTGGGAGCACCCGACCAGGACTGGGCCGGTCTGGTCCCCCTCGTCGAGGTCACCGCCACCGGGCACGGACGCCTGTGGTCGGGGGAGCGCTTCATCGAGACCGCGATCGGCGACCGCCTGACCTACCGCGACCACGAGACGGTCCGGGAAGAGGGCAGGGAGCGTACGACGATCCGGCTCGCGGACCCCGCAACCGGCCTGGTCGCCGAGGTGGTCCTGGAGACGGCTCCGGGTGCCTCCTTCCTGCGCTCGCGGGTCCGTCTGGTCAACGAGGGCAGCACGCCCCTCCGGCTGGAGAGCGTGAGCACCCTGACCGTCGGCGGCATCACCGACGCGGGCGGCGGTCTCGACGGACTGACCCTGCACTGGGCGGACAACGACTGGCTCGCCGAGTGCCGTTGGCGCGAGGCCTCCTTCCGTGACCAGGTCGTCCCGCTGAGCCGGCCCATGCACGGTCACGAGGGGCGCGGCTGCTTCGAGCGCTTGTCGCAGGGGAGCTGGTCCACGGGCAGGAACCTGCCGATGGGGGCGCTCACCGACCTGTCCGGCCGTACCTGGCTGTGGCAGATCGAGTCCAGCGCGGGGTGGCGCTTCGAGACCGGCGAACGCGAGGGCGCCGCCTACGTCGCCCTGTTCGGCCCCGACGATGCCCACCACCAGTGGCAGCACACCCTCGCACCCGGCGAGGACTTCCACACCGTTCCCGCCGTCCTCGTGCACGGCGAGACGGGCGGCCTGGACGCCGCCTTCGGTGAACTCACCGACTACCGCAGGCTGATCCGCCGCGACCACCCCGACCAACGCGCCCTGCCGGTGATCTACAACGACTACATGAACACCCTCATGGGCGACCCCACCACCGACAAGCTCCTCCCACTCGTCGAGGCGGCGGGGACGGCCGGCGCCGAGGTCTTCGTCATCGACGCCGGGTGGTACGACGACGACGCCCAGGGCTGGTGGGACGCGGTCGGCGCATGGCAGCCCGCCCGGGGCCGTTTCCCCGGCGGCATCCAGGAGGTGCTGGACGCGATCCGGGGGCACGGCATGGTCCCGGGGCTGTGGCTGGAGCCCGAAGTCGTGGGCGTGCGCAGCCCGTTGGCCGACACCCTGCCCCCCGAGGCGTTCTTCCGGCGCGGCGGCCTGCGTGTCACCGAACACGGACGGCACCACCTGGACCTGCGCCATCCCACCGCCCGGGCCCATCTCGACGCCGTCGTGGACCGGCTGGTCGGGGAGTGGGGCGTCGGGTATCTCAAGCTCGACTACAACATCAACATCGGACCCGGCACGGAGAACGGCCCGGAGAGTCCCGGTGCCGGTCTGCTGGGCCACCACCGCGCCCACCTCGACTGGATGTCCGCCCTGCTGGACCGGCATCCCGGCCTGGTCCTGGAGAACTGCGGCTCCGGCGGTCTGCGCATGGACTACGCCCAACTCGCCGTCACCCAGCTCCAGTCCACCAGCGACCAGCAGGACCTGCTGCGCTACCCGCCCATCGCCGCGGCCGCCGCCACCGCCGTGGCCCCCGAACAGGCCGCGGTGTGGGCCTACCCGCAGCCCGACCACACCCCCGACCGGATCGCGTTCACCCTCACCGGCGCACTGCTGGGCCGGATCCATCTCTCCGGCTTCCTCGACCGCATGGACCACGAGCAGTTCGAGCTCGTCCGCTCCGCGATCCGCGTGTACAAGGACATCCGGCCACAGATCGCCGACGCCCGTCCCTTCTGGCCGCTGGGCCTGCCGGACTGGGAGGACGCCTGGATCGCCCACGGGCTGCGGGGGCGCGACGCGACGTTCGTCGCGGTGTGGCGGCGGGAGCGGGCCGACGTCCCGGAGAGCCGTACGCTCACGCTCGCGCACCTGCGCGGCGTCGAGGCGCGGCCGGAGGTGCTCCAGCCCACGACGGCCGACGCCACGGTGGAGTGGGACCCGGCCGAGGGAAAGCTCACCGTCGGCCTGCCGCGCACCGACACGGCCGTACTCCTCAGGCTGGCCGCGACCGGCTGAGCGCGGCTGAGCGCCGCYCCGMCRGCCGTGAGCCCGTTSCGCCTCCACTCYCGCCGGCCGGCACCGCGYTGTCCCGCGCTCAGGCCGGCCGTGACCGCCTGAGCGCGGCTGAGCGCCGCTCCGACAGCCGTGAGCCCGATCCGCCACCACTCTCGCCGGCCGGCACCGCGCCGTCTCGCGCTCAGGCCGGCCCTGACCGCCTGAGCGCGGGAGGGGCGGGCCCGCTCTGTCCGCCCCTCCCGGAACCGGTCACGAGGTGACGTTCCTCTTCCGGCCCGGTGTCCCCGGAAAGCCTCTTCCGAGCGTCAACGGCCGGGCGTCCCCCGGCAAAGCCGGAGGCAAGATTTGTCCTCGTGGGCCGTCACTCCCGGCTCGACGACCGTCTGGCAACTCGGCGTTCACTCAAGTGCCGCCGAGGCGCGCCAGGGTGCGGTCGTCGTCAGCCAGGGAGGGCACCATGACCGCACAGTCAGGTCCAGGTTCATCGGACGGGTCGGCGAAGGCTTCCGAGGGGGTCAGCCGGCGGCACGCGCTGGGCCTGTTCGGTACGGCCGGGGCGGGCGCCGCCGTCACCCCGTTGCTCGGAGCGGGAACGGCGCAGGCCGCCCCCGCTCTTCATCTCACCGCCGACTCGTCCGGCGCACCCCCGGTCCAGGGGCTGCACCTGACCTTCGGGGCGGACCCGCGCACCCAGATGACGGTCTCGTGGCTCACCGACCGGCCGGTGACCAGACCGATGGTGCGCTACGGCACCCTGGAGCACGGCTTCGGCTCCAGCGCGGAGGCCCGGACCGTCACCTACGTCGACGGCACGTCCAGCCGCACCGTCTATGTCCACCACGCCGCGCTGGAACGGCTCCGCCCCGGCACCGAGTACATCTACCTCGCCACCCACGAGGGGGCCACCCCCGACAGCGGAACGTTCCGGACGGCTCCGCGCGGGCGGCGGCCGTTCACCTTCACCAGCTTCGGCGACCAGTCCGCGCCCCAGGTGACCTGGGCGGCCAACGGCACCCCCGCGCTGGACGCGAACTCCACCCCCGCGACCAAGGACATCGTCACCGGCATCGAGCAGGTCGCCCCGTTGTTCCACCTCCTCAACGGCGACCTGTGCTACGCCAACCTCGACGTCGACCGGGTGCGCACCTGGAACAACTTCTTCACCAACAACACCCGTTCCGCGCGCTTCCGCCCCTGGATGCCCGCGGCCGGCAACCACGAGATCGAGAAGGCCAACGGCCCGCTCGGACTCGGCGCCTACCAGACCTACTTCGCCCTCCCGTCCACCGAGACGGACGCCGAACTCGCCGGTCTCTGGTACGCGTTCACGGTCGGCTCGGTTCGCGTGATCGTGCTCCAGAACGACGACAACTGCCTCCAGGACGGCGGTGACATCTACGTCAGCGGCTACTCCGGCGGGCGCCAACTGGCCTTCCTGGAAAGGGAGCTGAAGGCGGCGCGGTCCTCCCGGGACATCGACTGGGTGGTCGTCGCCATGCACCAGGTCATGATCAGCTCCTCGGACGCCAACGGCGCCGACCTCGGCCTGCGGCAGAAGTACGGCCCGCTGTTCGACACGTACGGCGTGGACCTGGTCCTGTGCGGCCACGAGCACAACTACGAGCGCTCCCTGGCCGTCCGCGGAGTCGTCACCGGCAGCGAGACGCTGACCCCGAACCCGGTCTCCGGCGCCACCGACTCCATCGACACCGGCCTGGGCACCGTGCACATGATCCTCGGTGGCGGAGGCGTCTCCGGCACCACCAACCAGAACTTCTTCAAGGACGGCACCGCCAAGGTGATCACCTCCGTGTCGGCGACCCCCGGTGCCAACGGGAAGCGCACGTCCACCTACACCAAGGAGCAGGCGGTCTGGACGGGGGTCCGGGACATCGAGCACCCCTACGGCTTCGCCGCCTTCACGGTCGACCCCGGCCGGCACGCCGGTGACACCACCCGCATGCACGTGACCTACTACAACGTGAACAAGCCCGGCGGCGACCTGTCGGTCTTCGAGACGTTCACCCTGCACCGCCGCCGCTCGGACCACGCCGGTTAACGGCGTCTCCCAGGGGGTTCAGGCCTCGACCGGTCGCTCTGGCTAGGATTCGAGCTGCCGGACATCGGGAGACTCAATGACGCCAGTGGGAGGACAGGGCCAGAGCCCTGGCGCGCCGCGTGCCGTGGACGTGGCCAGGCTGGCCGGTGTCTCGCAGAAGACGGTCTCCCGGGTCTTCAACGGTGAGCGGTACGTGTCCGCCGATGTACGGGGACGGGTGCTCCAGGCCGCGGAGGAACTCGGTTACCGGCTGAACAGCGCGGCCCGGGCCCTGGCCTCGGGACGTACCCGATCCATCGGCGTGGTCGCGCTCGGAACCGCCCTGTACGGCCCCGCGTCCCTGCTCATCGGCATCGAGCGGGCCGCCCGGGACGCCGGTTACGCGCTCCGGGTCGTCAACACGCAGGAGGGCGATCCGGCGGGCGTCGCGGGGGCCGTGGAGTCGCTCCTCGAGCAGGGCGTGGACGGCATCGTCCTGTCCGAACCGATCGACGAGGGTTCGGTGCCGCTGAGAGCCGACGTCCCGGTCCTGGTCCTCGGCGCGCCCGCGACGTTCGGAGGCCCGCGTGCGGTGGCAGCGGGCGTCGGTGCCGAGTCACTGGCGCGGGCGGCCACCGAGCACCTGCTGGACCTCGGGCATCTGACGGTCCATCATCTGGCCGGTCCGCAAAGGTGGTTCGCCGCCCGGGACCGTCTCCGGGGCTGGCGGGCGGCGCTCGCGGCACGCGACAGGGCACAGCCGCCCGTCATCGAGGGCGACTGGTCGGCCGCGTCCGGCTACACGGCGGGCCGCGAACTCGCCGCCGCCCGTGACGTCACCGCGGTGTTCGCCGCCAACGACGACATGGCCGTCGGCCTGATCCGCGCACTGCTGGAAGCGGGCCTGCGGGTGCCGGAGGACGTGAGTGTCGTCGGCTTCGACGACATCCCCGTCTCCGCCTATGTCACCCCACCGCTGACCACCGTGCGCCAGCCGTTCGACGCCGTGGCCCGGGAGGGACTGCGGCTCCTGGTGCAGGCCATCGAGAAACCGGACGCCGAGCCGGCCCCGGCGACCGACCCACCGGTAGAGCTCGTCGTACGCGCCTCCACGGCGCCCCCGCCGGACCAGTGGGGAGGCACCGGCGGCGCCTGACGGCGCCGCCGGTGGTGATCACTTCTCCCGCGCGTACGGCGCCACGGTGATCCGGTCGATCAGCGGCGCGTACCGGGACCGGAGCAGCACTCCGGGGAAGGTCTCCGAGGCGTAGGTCGTGCCGTCGAAGTTCGGCAGCTCCTCGGAACGGAAGGCGATCGTGTTCTGTCCCTTCTTCAGGGTGACGGGGACGGTGAGCTCCCAGAAGTTGTTCTCGTGGAAGCTGTGCGGGAAGCCGACGCGCCGCATCCCGCCGCCGTTGACGGTGATGTCGGCGTGGCGGGCCAGCGGGTCCGGGTTGTAGTGGGTGGCCTCGGACTGCTCCGGGTTGGAGTAGCGGACGCGCAGCGCGTACAGACCGGCCCGGTCCGCGGTGACGGTGAACGTCGCGGTGTTGCCGTTGCCCGGGTCGCCGCCGATGCCGGTGATCGCCGTGCCGTCGGTGGCCAGGGACAGCGGGGTGAGTGCGGCCGAGCCCGCGAGCACCGCGTCCTGGGCCTCGTAGGTACGGGCTTTCAGCGTGCCCTCGGTCGGTGTGACCGTCAGGCGGTCGACGAGGGTGGCCGACGAACCGCCCGTCAGCGTCACCTTGTTGACGCCCCCGGACAGGGAGACCGCGACGCTGCTCCTGTTCTTGGCCAGGCGCAGGACGTCGTGTCCGTTCACGGAGAGCCGCGCGCCTGAGCCGCCGAGGGTGTCGACGTCGAGGGTGGCCTCGCGGTCGGCGGGGGAGTACACCCAGAACGTGGCGGTCTGGCCCTTGGCGAGCCGGGCCGCGCCCGAGCCGGTGGCCGCCCGCTCGGGCAGGGTGTAGACGGGCTGTGCCCCGCCGCTCAGCCAGGCCAGTTCGCCCTCGTGGACCTGGGTGCCGGCGGAGGCCTTGGGAAGGGCGAGGGTGAGGCGGTCGACGATGGCGTCACCCTTCGTCGCACGCTTGCCGTCGAGGCTCTTCGCCGCGAGCGTCAGGGTGTGCTTGCCCTTGGTGAGCTTCACCTTGGTGTCGGTGTGGTCCCACACCACCCACTTGTAGCCGAGCGGCAGATACAGCTGCTGTTCGCTGCCGGCCCGGCCGTCGACGCGCAGGAAGACATTGGTGGGCCCCTGCTCCTTCACCTTGTCGAAGGTGTTGAGGGAGTTGGCGAAGACGCTCAGGTCGTACGTGCCGTCCTCGGGCACGTCCACCGTGAAGTCGAGCGTGACGTCCGAGCCGGTGCGCAGTCCGCCCACGTCGTAGCCGCCGGAGGTGTAGAACTTCGACACGTCGGAGGTGGAACCCTCCGGGCCGTTCTTCGAGTAGCCGGACCCGGTGTGGGCCGCGTCCTCCGCCTCGTACGAACCCTGCCAACGCACCGGCGGGGACTGGGTCTTCGCCGCCTTCCCGGCCGGGCTGAGGACGATCTCGTACGCCGAGGACTCCTTCAGCTTCGGCAGCGCGCCGTCACCGAAGTCGACGGTGACCGTGCCGTCGTCCGCGACCTTCAGGTTCGTCTCCGTGAGCAGCTTCGGGCCGGAGGAGTCACCGACCTGCCCGCTCCACTCGATCTCCCGCACCCAGGCGTGCACACGGTCACCGAAGAGCTTCTTCGGGACGCCCGAGAAGGTGATGTGCCCCTTGCCCGTGGAGCCGCCGAAGAGCAGCCGGGCCTGCTTCTTCTTCTGGTCCAGCGTGGCCACGCCCTGCATCGTGTAGTTCTCGCCGGGGAACGGGGGCGTCACCGCCACCGTGTGCCCGCTCATCGAGGCGTACGAATTCAGCAGCCACCACTGGCCGTTGCCGCGGTTGGACTGCACCGCGGAGTCGGAGAGGTTGCCGTCGATGTTCCAGTACGCGATGTCGGCGTCCACCTTGGACTCCTCGATCGCGGAGACCCACTGGATCATCTGGCCGGGGACGGAGGTGTGGTAGTTGAAGGCGTACTCGTTGATGTTGACGGGGAGTTGGGTGCCCTCGCGGTCGGTGCCCTTGAACAGTTCCTTCTCCCACACCCGGTACTTGGCGACGCTCTCGCGCACCGCCTCCGGGTGGCTCAGCTCGTGCCAGGTGATGACGTCCGGGAGGGTGCCCGCGGCCAGGGCATGGGTGAGGAAGCCCTTCACCTGGTCGTACAGGACGCTGGTGTTGGGACCGGCGATACGGGCGTCCGGCATCTTGCCCTTGATGAGCTTGTACGCGGAGTCCCAGGCGGCGAAGTAGTCGTCGGGGTCGCTCAGCCAGCTGACCTTGTTGTAGCTCCACTGGCCGGTGCCGAACATGTTGCCCTCGGGCTCGTTGAACGGCACGAAGACGATGTTGTCCTGGTACTGCTTCGGCAGTTGCAGGACCTGGTCGACCTGCTTGGCGATCTTCTCCTCATAGAGCTTGAGTTTCTCCGCGGGGGTGTCGCCCGGCCACTCGTACGGGAAGCCGCGGTGGATGTCGGTCATGTAGATGTACACGTCGCCGTCGGTGGAGTCGGCGAGCGGCCTGACCACGTCCAGCGCGTCGGCGCCGGGATGCTGCGGACCGTCCTGCGCCTTGGTGGAGACCGTGCGCAGGCCCATGCCCTCGATGAGGTTGTTGGTGGGGACGTCCGGTCCGTACACGCCGTAGAGGGTGCCGGAGGCGCCGCCGTGGAACGCGCCGGTGTCCGAGCCGAGGTCGACGGTGAGCTGCCCCTCGCGGACCACGGTGACGTTCGCCCGCACCGCGCGTCCCGCCGCCGTGCCGGCCACCGCGAAGGTCCCGGGCTTGGCGTACTTCTCGGGCGGTACGGCGTCCCAGGTGACAGGCGTGTCGCGGTCGTAGCCGTCGGAGAAGCCGGCGCGGACGGCCGCCGGGAGGGTCGGGGCGGTCCCGTCGGTCGTACGGACGTCGAAGGACGTCTTCGAGAGTTCCTGGAGGGTCGGCACGGCACCGACCAGGCCGGCCACCTGCTCGGCACTGAGCGCCGAGTGCCATACGGCGAAGTCGTCGACGGCGCCCTTGAGCAGCGGGTCCGGGTAGAGGGACTTGCCTATGTAGCCGGCGGCGGTCGCCGAACCGCTCAGCAGGTCCTTGGCCTTGATGGCGGTCGCGGCGGAGGACACCGCCACTCCGTCCAGATAGGTGGTGAGCCGGCCGGCGGTGGTGTCGAGGGTGACGGTGACCGTCCGCCACGCGTCCGCGGGCAGTGCCGCGTAGCCGCGGACCTGGGTCTCCGCGCCGCCTCCTCCGGTGGTCACGGAGGTCTGGAACAGCCCGTTGCCGTTGTACGGCGTGCTGAAGAGGTACTTGGTGGTGTCGGTCCCCAGGTCGAAGATCCGCTGCCAGGACGATGTGTCGCCGCTCCACTTCACCCGGGCGGAGACCGTCAGGTCGCTTGCGTCGCCGACCACCTCGCGGGGCAGCCGGACGTAGGCGCCGTCGGAGGTCGGGGCCCCGCCGGGCAGGGCCAGTGCCTTGCCGCCGTCCGTGCCCGCCACGGACTGGGCCGTCGAGCCGTTCACCAGGCTCGCCGTGAGGCCGTTGCCCGAAGTGTCGGTGATCTTTCCGGAGGCGAGATCGTCCTGGTCGAAGGTGTAGCGGGCGGCGGGCCCGGGCGCCTCGGCCGCTTGCGCGGAGACGGCCGGCGCGGCCAGCAGGCCCGCGCCGAGGGCCAGCGCCATGGCGGCCGGCGCACGGCGGCGCGTGGATCTGTCAGCGGATGACATGGATACGTCCTCAATCGTCGAGTAACGGGTTCCGTCGGCCCGTCTCAGTCGCCGTCGAATCGGTTCGATCCAGGCAAGGTGTGGGGAGGGCGCGTGTAGGGGGATGCGGGTGCGGCGGCTCTGTGACGGTGGGTGCGAGGGAGTCGCCCTGGGCGACTGTGTCGAACCGGTTCGGCGAAGCTAGCACCGGGACATCGGGCCAGCAATCCCTTCGACACAGGGGATCTCGCCGTTTCTCCCACCCCGTCAGCGAATATGTTCAGGGTATTGACAGGCGTCGGGGCAGTTCCTACGTTCACTTCCACGCGAACCGGTTCGACAAGCCGGTCGCCCGTCCCAAGGAGTCGCCGTGAACATCGGTGAGATCGCCCGGCGGGCCGGTGTCTCGCGCAGCACCGTGTCCTACGCACTGAGCGGCAAGCGCCCGGTGTCCGAGGACACGCGACGGAAGATCCAGCAGGTCGTCGACGAACTGGGCTACCAGCCCAGCGCCAGCGCCCGCGCCCTGGCCAACGGGCGGACCAGCACCATCGGCCTGGTCTTCCCGCCGGCCGGGAACCACTACACCGGGATGCAGCTGGACTTCATCGGCAGCGTGGTGGAGGCCGCCGCTGCCTACGACTACGACGTGCTGCTGTCACCCAGCGGCATGGACAGCGACCGTTCCTTCCAGCGGCTGCTGGGGGAGCGGAGGGTCGACGGCGCGATCCTGATGGAGATCAGGCTGGAGGACGACCGGGCCGATCACCTGGCCGCGCTCGGCTTCCCCTCCGTCGCCATCGGCCGCACCGCTCACCCGGAGGACGGCTGGTACGTCGGCCTGGACCACACCGCGCTGGCCGCGGCCTGCGTCCATCACCTCGCGGACCTCGGCCACCGCCGGGTCGCCTTCGTCAACCGGCCCGAACAGCTCCTGAGGACCGGGTACGAGTCCGCCCACCGCGGACTGGACGGCTTCACCAAGGCCGCGGCCGAACGTGGGCTGACGGTGCGGACGTACTGCTGCGGGGACGACGCCGCCGCGGGCCAGGCCTGCGTGGAACGGATCCTGCACGACGACCCGGCCACCACGGCCCTGGTCACCCTGAACGAGGCCGCGCTCGGCGGCCTCTACCGGGGGCTCGCCCACGCGGGCCGCCATGTGCCGCGCGACTTCTCCATCACCGGGATCGTCGCCAACCGCTGGGCGGAGACGGTGACCCCGCAGCTCACCGCGGCGGACGTACCGGCGGCCGAGATGGGCCGGCTCGCCGTCGACCTGCTGGTGGAGCGGCTGGACCACCCCGACGCGCCGCCCCGGCAGCATCTGCTCATCCCACCGATCTCGCTGCGGAGCAGCACCGGGCCCGCAGGGACCTGATCTCACTCCTGAGTTACGCGTCATCGTCACACCGCTCACGTCCGGACCGCCGCCTGACGGCGCTGTTCACCGTGCCCGCTTCTCCGCGCGACCCACCGCCGCGGCACCCGCATGCCACACACCGAAGGAACCCACCATGAACAGCTTCTCCGGACGGCGCCGTCCGACCGCCGTGGTCCTGCTCTCCCTGGCCGTCGCCACCGGCGTCACCGCCTGCGGCTCCGGCTCCGGCAGCAGCGGCACCAAGGGCGCCGACAGCGGCACGTACACCGTCTGGGACCCCTACCCGCAGTTCGCCAAGGGCTCGGCCTGGACGAAACTGCTCGACAAGTGCGGCACCGAGGCGGGCGTGAAGGTCAAGCGGACCGGCTTCGACACGAGTGACCTGACGAACAAGGCCCTGCTGGCGGCCCAGCAGGGCAACTCCCCGGACGTCCTCATCGTCGACAACCCGGTCGTCTCGACCCTGGCCGAGGCGGGCGTCCTCACCACGACCGACGAAAACAAGCTGGACACCTCCAAGGTCGACCCCAACCTCCTCGCGGCCGGCCAGTCGGGCGGCAAGACCTACGGCACCCCGATCGGCGCCAACACCCTCGCCCTCTACTACAACAAGAAGGTCCTCGAGCAAGCCGGCGTGGACATCGCCTCGGTGAAGGACTGGGCGTCGCTGACAGCGGCCCTGGAGAAGGTGAAGAAGGCCGGCAAGAAGGGCATCACCTTCTCCGCCATCGGCACCGAGGAGGGCAGCTTCCAGTTCCTGCCGTGGTTCTGGGGCGCGGGCGCGAAGCTGACCCAACTCGACTCCGCCCAGGGTGAGTCGGCGCTCTCCCTGTGGAAGGACTGGGTCAAGGGCGGCTACGCCCCCAACTCGGTCCTCAACAACACCCAGACGACCAGTTGGCAGGAGTTCGCGACCGGCGACTACGCCTTCGCCGAGAACGGCACCTGGCAGCTCGGCAACGCCAAGAAGGCCGGCCTCGACTACGGCGTGCTCCCGATACCCGGCGCCTCCGGCGGCGGCGCCGCCGCCCCGACCGGCGGCGAGTTCGTCACCCTCCCGGTCCAGGACGACACCGGCCGCTACGCCACCACCCAGAAGCTGGCGACCTGCCTGACCAGCACCCAGAACCTGTACGACACCGACACCACCCTGTCCTACGTGGCCCCCACCAGCGAGGTCCAGGACAAGCAGGTGGCGGCGAACGCGGAGCTGAAGCCCTGGGTCGACGCGGTCAAGGCGGCCAAGGGACGCACCAGTGACGACCTGGGGACCAAGTACCCCAAGATCTCGGAGCAGATGTGGAAGGCCGTCCAGTCGGCGCTCAGCGGCTCGAAGTCACCGAAGGACGCGCTGAACGCCGCGCAGTCCGCCGTCAAGTGAGCACACCCCGGGGCCAGTTGATGAGCCAGACGACACAAGTGCCGCGCCCGCGGACCGACTCCAAGGGCGCGGCCCCCGAGGCGCGACGCCGACCCGCCTCCCCGCAGTGGGCCGCCTGGGCCTTCCTCGCCCCGGTGACCCTCTACCTCGTCCTGTTCTACGCCTACCCGCTGTACCGCAACCTCGACCTGAGCCTGCGCCACTACACCGTGCGCTCGTTCGTGCGGGGCGACGCGCCCTTCACCGGCCTGGCGAACTACCGCACGGTCTTCGACGACCCGACCTTCGCCCCGGCCCTGCTCCACACCGTGGTGTTCACCGGCGTGTGCCTGGTCTTCCAGTACAGCATCGGCCTGGCGCTGGCCGTCTTCTTCAACCAGCACTTCCGGCTCTCCGCCACCCTGCGGGCCCTGTTCCTGGTGCCGTGGCTGCTGCCGCTGATCGTGTCGGCCTCCACCTGGTCGTGGATGCTCAACAGCGAGTCCGGCATCGTCAACGCCGTGCTGCACGCCGTCGGGATCGGCCCGGTGAACTGGCTGACCTCGCCGTCCTGGTCGCTGACCTCGGTGATCATCGCGAACATCTGGATCGGCGTCCCCTTCAACCTGGTCGTCCTCTACAGCGGACTGCAGTCCATCCCCGGCAGCCTGTACGAGGCGGCCGCCATCGACGGCGCGGGCCCCTGGCGGCGCTTCTGGAGCATCACCTTCCCGCTGCTGCGCCCGGTCTCCGCCATCACCCTGCTGCTGGGCCTGGTCTACACACTCAAGGTCTTCGACATCATCTGGATCATGACCAAGGGCGGCCCGGCCGACTCGTCCACCACCTTCGCCACCTGGTCCTACCAACTCGGCTTCGGCAACCTGCTGCCCGCCTTCGGCCCCGGCGCCGCCGTCGGCAACCTGCTGGTGGTCGCCGCCCTGGTCTTCGGCCTGGTCTACGTGCGGGTCCAGCGAAAGCAGGCGCTGTCATGAGAACCCGTCTGAAGACCGCCGTGGGCCTGCTGCTGACCGCGATCACGCTCTTCCCGGTGTACTGGATGCTCAACGTGTCCCTCACCCGCGACCAGGACATGCGCAAGAGCCCGCCGGACCTGTTCCCCGCCCACGTCACCCTGGAGGGCTACCGGGCCGTCGTCGACCAGCAGTTGCCCTACCTCGGCACCAGCCTCGTCATCGGACTGGGCACCGTCGCCCTGACCGTGGCGCTCGCCGCCCCCGCCGGCTACGCGCTGGCCAAACTGCGCCCACGCGGCGGCGGAATCATGAGCTTCGTCCTGCTGGCCGCCCAGATGATCCCCGGCATCATCATGGCGATGGGCTTCTACGCCATCTACCTCCAACTCGGCCTGCTCCAGACCGTTCCCGGCCTGATCGTCGCCGACTCCACGCTGGCCGTCCCCTTCGCCGTCCTCATCTTCACGGCGTTCATGTCCGGCATCCCCGGCGAACTCCTCCAGGCCGCGAGGACGGACGGCGCGGGACCCCTGCGCACCTTCTGGTCCATCGTCCTGCCGATGAGCCGCAACGCCGTCGTCACGGTGTCCCTGTTCGCGTTCCTGTGGTCCTGGTCCGACTTCGTCTTCGCCAGCACCCTGGTCAACGGCGGCGCCCACGAGCCGATCACCCTGGGCATCTACCACTACATCGGCAACAACAACCAGCAGTGGAACGCCATCATGGCCACCGCCGTCGTGGCCTCCCTGCCCGCCGCGGTCATCCTCGTCCTCGCCCAGCGCTATGTCGCCGCCGGTGTGACCGCCGGTGCCGTCAAGGACTGACCTCCGCGGCGCAGCCTTCCCCCCTGACGATCCCTGCTCGAGAAACGAGTGCCCCTTCATGACCGCCGACCGCTCCGGCCCGGCCTTCTCCGTCCACGACATCCCGTTCAGCACCTACGGATCCTGGTTCGGCATCTCCCCGGTGGTGGCGGAGAAGACGTACGCCGATGACCTCCACCTCGTCTCCCACCAGAACGGCATGCACGCCGTCCTGAGCCTCGTGCCGCTCGACCCCGTGACCGGCGAGCGGGCCGGGACCCGCGTCGAGGCGACACCGGGACTGCTCAGCTGGACCGGTACGGACGGGCGCATCGACCTCGCCTACGAGTCACCCGACACCGTACGGCTGCGCGGTGCGGGCGTGCCGCTGCGGATCTCGGCGGCGGCCCGGACGCTGACCCCGTTCAGCGGAACGTACTTCTACCGCGAACCGGCCGTGGACGCCTATGTGTTCACGTCGTACGAGACCGGACGGCGCTACCGTGTCTCGGTACTCTCCGGCACGGTGGCCGACGTGTTCGGCAGCCAGGCACTGGGCAGTGCCGACCGTGGTGTCACCGTCGCCGACGCGGACGGCGGCTGGGAGATCGCGGTCGAGGAACTCGACACCGCCCGCCCTCCCTACGTGCCGACGGCGGCCTTCGGCAAGGTCGTCGAGGCCGCGCGGAACTCCTTCGCGGACTTCGTCGACACCGTGGCCCCCTGGCGCTCGGCCGCCACCTCGGCCGCCGAACTCGCCGCCTACGTCCTGTGGTCGGCGACCGTACGCCCGGCCGGCCTGGTCACCCGCCCCGGTGTTCTGATGTCCAAGCACTGGATGGACAAGGTGTGGAGCTGGGACCACTGCTTCAACGCCCTTGCCCTGGCCACCGGTTGCCCCGAACTGGCCCGGGACCAGTTCCAGCTGCCCTTCGACCACCAGGACGAGACCGGGGCGCTGCCCGACTCGGTCACCCACTCCGAGGTGCTCCACAACTTCGTCAAACCGCCCATCCACGGCTGGGCGTTCGGCCATCTGCGGCGCCGGCTGCCCACGCCGTTGGGGCGGGCGGAACTGACCGGGACGTACGAGAGGCTGGAACGCTGGACGGAGTTCTGGCTCACCGCCCGCCGTGCCCCCGGCGCGACCCTGCCGCACTACCAGCACGGCAACGACAGCGGCTGGGACAACGCCACCACCTTCGATCCCGAACGCGTGGTCGTCACCGCGGACCTCGCCGCCTTCCTCACCCTCCAACTGCGTGAACTGGCCGACCTGGCAACGCACCTGGAGAGACCGGACGACGCCAGGCGGTGGACGCGGGCCGCCGAGGAGACACAGCAGGCGATGCTCGACCAGCTCTGGACGGGCGACCGGTTCGTCGCCCAGGGCGTCGACAGCGGCGACACCTGGGGCACCGCCGGCCTGCTCGACCTGATGCCCATCGTGCTGGGCGAGCACCTGCCGCCCGAGATCGGCGATGTCCTGGCCGGCCGTATCGAGGCCCACCTGACCCCGTACGGCCTGGCCACCGAGCTGCCGGCCTCGCCGCACTACCTCGCCGACGGCTACTGGCGCGGCCCGATCTGGGCCCCCGCAACGATCCTCGTCGAGGACGGTCTGCGGCGCGGCGGCCACCTCCGGCTGGCGGACGAGATCAGCGCCCGCTTCCGCGCGCTGTGCGAGGAGCACGGCTTCGCGGAGAACTTCGACGCCCTGACCGGGACGGGCCTGCGCGACCGCGCCTACACGTGGACGGCCGCCGCCTACCTCCTCCTCGCCGAAGCCCACGCACAGCGAGAGGGCCGGTGAGACGAAGTTGTGCACGTCCCGGCGGGACCCGTGCTCAGTCGAGGACAGCGACGGCCTCGATCTCGACCAAGTGATCGGGGACGTCCAGTGCCGCGACGCCCAGCAGCGTGGCCGGCGGGGCCGGGGTGACGCCCAGTCGCGCGGCCGCCCGGGACATTCCCTCCAGGAGGAGGGGCATCTTGTCGGGCGTCCAGTCGACGACGTGGAAGGTCAGTTTCGCCACGTCGTCGAAGGAGCCGCCGGCTTCGGCCAGGGCCGTGCCGATGTTGACGTAGCACTGCTCGACCTGCGCGGCGAGGTCGCCCTCACCGATCGTGCGGCCCTCGGCGTCCCAGGCGACCTGCCCGGCGACGAAGACCAGCTTCGTACCGGACGCGATCGCCACCTGCCGGTAGACATCGATCTCCGGCAGCCCGCCGGGATTCAGCAAGGTGATGGCCATCCTCGACGCCTCCATGGTCGGGCCCCATGAGCCCGTGGTCTCCAGTAGTTACTGGGGAACCGTAGGAGAGTGCTCGCTGACATGGAAGAACGCACTTTTCCGTGCCTGGGGAACCCGACGGTGACCAAGCAGTTCAGCGGCCTTCCCCGCGGGTGTACTCGGGTACACGACCGTCCACTCGGTGACACGCGTCGATGCCGGGTCGGAGGCCGAGGGGTTTTCCGGCCACGGGATACTTGCCGGAGACGACGTCGAGCACTCCGTACACGCCGTCACCGGCTCCACCTCCGTCGGCCGGCAACCTCAAGCGCGTCTGGCTGAAGTCGGCCCACTCGTCCGTCGTCGACCGGGTGACCGTCGCCCTCGGCGGCAGTGGACGCGTCCTGCTGCCACCATCAGCGGGTGGAGCGCCTCGGAGCCGGGCTCAGGGTCACCGCACGGGCCGCTGACGGCACGGTGGAGGGGCTCGAACTCCCGGTCCTGCCCGGATGGTTCACCGCCGTCCAGTGGCATCCGAAGTGCCCGCCCAGCAGTGCCTGTTCGACGCCCTGAGGGCATCGCCCCCCGGAGGCAGGACCTCCCTCCGAGCCGGTGTCGTAGAGCCGTCCGCGGGCGCCGGATCGGTGAAGTGCCGGTGAAAACCCGGTGGAAGCGCTGTCAGTGGGGCCGCTTATGCTGCACCGGACGATCACGCGGGACCAGGGGAGGGCGCGGCATGTTCGGCAAGCTGTTCGGCAGGGATGCGGAGAGACCGGTGGCGGATCCGCACGCCCTGCCCGTCCCGCGCAGACAGAAGAACGGGACGTATCCGCTGCGCGCCCTCGGGGACACGCGGGTGCTCGCGCTGGTGGAGGCGGCCGACGCCGGTGACTGGGAGGCGGTCAAGGAAGCCCTTGCCCCCTTCGATCTCGGCCGCGACCACGCGGTTCTGGGTCAGCTCGCCGACCTGGACGGAGTGCAGGACTGGATCGGCCGGGCCGTACAGGAGGACAAGGAGCACCGGGCGACCGCCCTGCTGGTATCCGGGGCGCGCCACATCAGCTGGGGCTGGGAAGCGCGCACCTCCGCGCGTGCCGTGAACGTCACGCAGGAGCAGTGGCGCGTCTTCCACGAGCGGCTCGAGATCGCCGAGGAACAGCTGCTCGAAGCCGCCGAGCTGCGGCCCGACTGGGTCACCCCGTGGCGTCGCCTCCTCACCTCGGGTCGTGGCATGTCCCTGAGCCCCGCCGTCAACGAGACCCGGCGCGACGCCGCCCTGCGCCGCGACCCGCTGGACCTGGACACCCACATCGAGTGGGTGTCCCAGTTGCAGCCCCGATGGGGCGGCGAGCCGGGCCAGGCCCTGGCGTTCGCCCGCGAAGCCTTCGCCGGCGCGCCCGACGGGCACCGTCTCGGCTGTGTGATCGCCATGGCGCACATCGAGGAGTGGGTGGAGTCGGACAACCGTGACTGCCTGCAAGACCCGCGGATCCGGACCGAGCTGAGGGAGGCCGCGGAGCGCAGCATCCTGCACCACTCGTACGAACGCCGCCTGGGCTGGCAGGGCGACTACAACATCTTCGCCATGGCCCTGTCGCTGGCGGGCAGCAGCAAGGCCTCCAATGTCTTCCGCGAACTGGACGGTGTCTTCACCGAGTGGCCGTGGACCTTCATGGCGGACCCCCAGAAAGCGTACGCGCGCTTCCGCAAGGCCTTCTGAGCCGAAGGCCGCACGTCCCCGCCCGTCCCGGCCGGACCATCGCCCACCCGCCGTTCCCATCTCCCGGACTGCCCCATGCCTCTGCGCCATGACTCCGCCGACCACGCCTCCACTGACCGCACCTTCCAAGTGGACCTGCGCGGCCTCGTCGATCTCCTCTCCCACCACCTCTACTCCAGCCCCCGCGTCTACCTGCGCGAACTCCTGCAGAACGCGGTGGACGCGCTCACCGCCCGGCACCGCCTCGAACAGGGCGCCCCCGCCGACGCGTTCGGCATCCGCCTGTACGCCGACGGTGCGGTGGTCCGCGTCGAGGACGACGGCATCGGCCTCACCGAGGCGGACGTGCACACCTTCCTCGCCACGATCGGCCGCAGCAGCAAGCGAACGGACCAGATCGCCGAACAACGCGCCGACTTCATCGGCCAGTTCGGCATCGGCCTGCTCTCCTGCTTCCTGGTCGCGGACGAGATCCATGTGCTGAGCCGTTCCGCCCGCACCCCCGAAGCCCCCGCCGTGGAATGGCGCGGACGCGGCGACGGCAGCTACACCGTCCGCACCCTGCCCGCCTCCGCGCGCCCCCGGCCCGGCACCACCGTCACGCTGACGCCCCGCGCCGACGCGGGCGAATGGACCGGCCCCGCCCAGGTGCACGCGCTGGCCCGGCACTTCGGCTCGCTGCTGCGCCACCCGGTGACCTTCGACGACGGCACCGGCGGCCCTGGCGCGTCCGTGGGGGCACCCGTCAACCCCGAGCCCGCACCCTGGGCGCGCAGCCACGCCACTCCCGGAGCCCGCTCCCGCGCCCTGGCCGCCTACGGCGAGCAGGTCTTCGGATTCACGCCGCTGGACACCATCGAGCTGGACCTGCCGGCCGTGGGCCTGAAGGGCATCGCGTGCGTGCTGCCGGAGACGGTCCCCGCCGGGCGCCGCCACGGCCACCGTGTGCACGTCAAAGGCATGCTGCTGTCCGAGCAGGCCGAGGAAATCCTGCCCGACTGGGCGTTCTTCGTCCGCTGTGTCGTCGACGCCGAGAGCCTGCGCCCGACGGCGTCCCGCGAGTCCCTGTACGAGGACGACACCCTCGCCGCCGTACGCGACGCCCTCGCCGAGCGCCTGCGCGCATGGATCGCCCGGGCCGCCGCCAGCGACCCCGAGCTGCTCGGCCGCTTCCTCCAGGTCCACCACCTGGCCGTGAAGTCGCTCGCGGTGCACGACGACGAGATCATGCGGATGCTGCTGCCCTGGCTGCCGTTCGAGACCACCGACGGACACGCCACCCTCGACGAGTTCGCGCGCACCCACCGCACCGTCCTCGTGACCTCGAGCGTGGAGGAGTTCCGCCAGGTCGCCGCGATCGCCTCGGCCGCCGGGCTCGGCGTCGTCAACGGCGGCTACACCTACGACCGTGAACTGGTCCACCGGCTGCCCGAGATCAGGCCCGAGGTCAGCGTCGCCGACCTCGACCCGTCGACCCTCACCGCCCACCTCGACCCCGTCGACCGGGAGACGGAACTGGCCGCCGCGGCCTATCTCGCCCAGGCCCGCGACGCCCTCGCCGTCTTCGACTGCGATGTCGCGCTGCGCACCTTCCAGCCCGCCTCCGCCCCCGCCCTCCTCCTCGACAGCCGTGAGGCCAGGCACGAACGCACCCGCTCGCAGCTGGCCCGCGAGCAGCAGGGCGGCGTGTGGGGCGACATCCTCGGCGCCCTGCGCCAGGAGGCCCCGCGGGCCCAGCTGATCCTCAACCAGCTCAACCCGCTGGTGCGCACCGCCGTCACCATCGACGAGCCCGAGCTGGCCCGCACCAGCGCCGAAGCCCTCTACGGGCAGGCCGCGATGCTGTCCCGCCGCCCGCTCAGGCCCGCCGAGTCGAGCCTCATCAACCGCTCCTTCCTCGACCTCCTCGCCCACGCCCTCCGCAAGGACAGCTGACGATGCCCACCACGATCCAGACCACCGACGAGCTGTACCAGGCGCTCCAGGACAACGACGAGCGTCCCTACGGCCGTACCCGCACCGTCACCGCCGAGGAACTCGTCGACGCCGCCGAGCAGTTCGAGGAGCCCGTACCGCTGATCCACGCCCTCCTCGAACTCCAGGAGGCGTACACCTACGGCTCCGAACCCCGGAAGTCTCCCGTCGTCTTCGCCCGTCTGCTCACCCTCTTCGACGAGCAGCCCGACGTCTTCGACGAGCGCCTGCGCCACCTGCTGTTCTGGCGGTTCAAGTGGGTGGGCCACGCCCTGCGCCAGCTGCCCGAGATACCGCTGGCCAGCCTGCGCCAGTGGCTGACGGAGATGCGCGACCGCTACGAGAAGGCCGGTCTCGGCCTCCAGCCCTACTACGGACAGGCGTACCAGCTCGCCGCCCATGTCGGCGAGGACACCGCGCTCGCCTACGAACTGTGGGCGGGCCGCGCCCGCACCCGGCTCAGCGACTGCGAGGCCTGCGAGATCTGCGAGCGCGCCCTGTTCCACCTCGCCGCCGGCGACGACGCACGGGCGCTGCGCACCTGGGAGCCCGTCCTGGCGGGGAAGGAGTCGTGCCAGGAGGAGCCGGCCCGCTCGCTGTCGTACGCGCTGCTGCCCCTGCTGCGCACCGGTCAGGCCGACCGGGCGCGCGAACTGCACCTCGTCGGCCACCGCGGCTGCCGCCGCAACCCCGCGATGTCCGGGGAGGTCGGCCGGCACCTGGAGTTCTGCGCGCTGACCGGAAACGAGGCCCGCGGCCTGGAGCTGCTCGCCGAGAACCGGAACCTGTTCGACGAGGTCGACTCGCCCCTGGACCAGCTCGACTTCCTTACCGGCGTCGAGGTCCTCCTCCAGCGCGTCGCGCACCTCGGCCACGGGGAACTGCCCGCCGCCGGGTACGCCGGCCGTACCTGGACGGTGGCCGGGCTGAACGCCGAGGTGCGGGGTCGCGCGGACGACCTCGCCGCCCGCTTCGACGCCCGCAACGGGACGACGACCCACACCGACCGCCGCCGGGCCCGCCTCGACCGGGCACCCCTCCTCGACGCGCTGGAACTGACCCTGCGCACCCGCAGCCTCGACGACGTCGCCCCGGCCGCCCCGGTCGCGGCGCCCGCCTCCCGCACGGCCGCCGCCGTTCCCGATGCCCTGCCCGAACTCATCGTCCAGGCGCGGAAGTTGGACGAACAGGGGCATCCGGACGCCCAGGCCTGCTTCGCGCGGCTGCGCACGCTCACCGCGGCCCGCGACTACACCCACCCCGACGACCCTGCCGCGGGCCCGCTGATCCGGCTGCGCGCCGACCTGTTGGCGGACGAGGCGACCTCGGCGACCAACAAGGACGACTTCGCCGAAGCCGCCGCCCTCAACGAGGAGGCCGCGGCCCTCTACGACGACGCCTCGGAGCCCGGTCACGCGGCCGTCGCCCGCGGCTGCGCCCTGCTCGCCACCGCCCGGATCCCCGCCGAGGACACGGACGGAGCCGAGGCGACGACGGCCGCGCTGACCGCCGCCCACGCGTCCCTCGTCCGCCTGCACGAGGAGACCACCGGCCTCGCGCCGTACCAGGAGGCCCGACTGCTCCGGCTGCGGGCGACCGCGCTCGGCCTGCGCCTGCAGACGACGGGAAGCAAGGAGTACGTCGCGCCGGTGTTCGCCGAGGCGGACCTGCTGCACGCGTTCGCCACCCGGCACGACATCACGGGGCAGATTTCCGGCGCCCTGATGCTGCGGGCCAGCACACACGCCATCGCCGGCGACCTGCCCGCCGCGGTCTCCGAGATCGACGCCCTCCTCGACCGGCTGAAGGCGCAGGGCCCCGCCTGGCACCTGCCCCGCACCCTCGGACTGCGCGGCCGGCTCCAGCTCGCCCTCCGGGACCCCGAGGCCGCGCACGCCAACCTCACCGAAGCTCTTCGACTGGCCGCCGACTGGCCGGCCGACACGGTCGACGCCAACCGCCTCCACGGCGATCTGGCCGAGGCCTGCATGCACCTGGGCCGTCCCGAGGAGGCGTTGCGGCACCTGACGCGTTCGGCGGAGGCGGACCTTCGCAACGGCAGCCGGATCGAGGCGTTCTGCACCTACAGCAACGCGGCGCAGCTCAGCCTCGACCTGGGGCGCGTCGAGGACTGCATCGCCCTGCTCGACTCCCTGCTGGCCGAACCGGACGTCGCCGCAGGCGAGTTGGACGACCGCCTCGCCGCGCAACTGCGCCTGACCCGGGCCCGCGCACTGCGCGCGGGGGAGGACCTCAAGGCCGCCACGGCGGAGTTCGCCGCGCTCGCGGCCGAGTCGGCCGGCTGGGACGACGACCCGGGCAGCCACGCCATGATCGCCGCGGAGACGGCCGTACTCCTCGGCGAGTCCGGCGAGTTCGGTCCGGCCCGTGAGGCCGCGGACCAGGCGATCGCCGCCCATGCCCGGGACCCGCGCTACGAACTGCTCAGCAACTCCCTGCGCGAACTCGCCCGCCTCCAGGCCCAGCAGCAGGGCACCGAGGGCCTGGCCGACGCCCTCGCCTTCCTCGCCGACGCCGGCCGGATCGCCGACGAGGCCCGCGCCGCCGGGTACGAGGCCCGTGGCCGCTCCCTGGACAGCGCCCTGGCCTACGAACACGGGCGGGTCAACGCCTACGCCGGCGCGTACGAGGACGCGCTGACCGCCCTGGAGAAGGCCCTCGCCCTCCTCGGCGAGCTTGGGCCGGAGGACGACCGGGTCGGCGAGTGGGCCGAGTGCGTCCGCCTCGCGGGTGCCGTGGAGGGCCTCTACCTGAAACGCCCCGCCCCCGCCCTCACCCGCCTCGACGCCGCCGTCTCCCACCTGACCGCCCTGGGTCACACCGAGGAGACGGAGCCGCTGACCTCCCTGGCGAGCCGGCTTCGCGACGAGGAGTGAGCCCCTTCCCATAACATCGTTCGTGCGGACGTCAGTTGCCCCATGGTTCCGCGTCGAGGAGGCGATGGTGTTCGGAAAGGGCACGTGGTTGCTCGTGGGCGCCCTGGTCGTGGCCTGGATGGTGCTCTCGGGACCCAGTGCACCCAGCGGTGCCCTCGACGCCAGGTCGCTGCCCGACAAAGCCGTCAGGGACGTCGTACCGAACCGGGTCATGACGTGGAATCTGTGCAACCCCTGCGAGACGGGCAACGACGACCGGGCCGCGGAGATCGCCACCTTCGCGCCCCAGGTCGTCGGCCTGCAGGAAGCATGTGTGGGTGACGTCGAGAAGATCCGGGAGTATCTGGAGAACCTCCACGGCCTCGTCTACCACGTCGAGTACGGGGCGGTTCTCCAGAGCTGGGGCCGTTGCGGGGGAGCGCCCTGGAACCCGGGCGGCTACGGCGAGGCCATCCTCTCGGCGGCCCCGATGACCGACGTCGTCACCGAGGAGTATCCCGACGGCGGCTCCGAGGACCGTGGCTACATGGAGGTCACCACCACGGTGGGCGGCCGCCCGGTCAGGGTCTTCAACACCCACCTCGCCGAACGACGTCAGGAGGCGGTCCGGGCGGACCAGGTCGGCGTACTCGCCAAGGAGGTCGCCCGGTACGACCGCACGATCGTCATCGGCGACTTCAACGCGGTGCCGGACGCCTACGAACTCACTCCGATGTGGAAACTGGCCGGGGACGCGGACCCACAGTGCCATCCTTCGTCGACCGGCAGCTGCGAGCCGACCACCGACTGGCAGAGCAAGTTCGACTACGTGTTCCTGCGGGGCTACGTCCCGCTCAGGCAACGCGTGCATCCGAACGCGGTCTCGGACCACCACCTGGTGTACGCCGACGTGGAGCTGGCCCCGCGCCGCTGACCCGCGAACTCAGTGCGAGGAGCGGAGCACCAGCAGGGTGATCTCGCTGGGCGCGAAGACCCGGAACGGCGGCCCCCAGAAGCCGGTGCCACGGCTGGTGTAGAGGAGGGTGCGGGCGCCGTGTCGGCTGAGGCCGGCCAGGGCGGGCTGATCGAGGCGGACCAGGTGGTGGAAGGGCCAGATCTGGCCGCCGTGGGTGTGGCCGGAGAGCTGGAGGTCGATGCCGGCGGCCGCCGCCCGGTCGACGAACGTGGGCTGGTGCGCCAGGAGCAGGACGGGTAGGTCGGGGTCGGCGCCGTTCAGGGCTCCGGCGAGGTGGGCCCGGTGGCCCGCCAGGCCGGAGGACTCGGCGGTGACGTCGTCCACGCCGGCGACCACGAGGGTGTCGCCTCCGCGTTCGAGCAGCAGATGGCGGTTGCGCAGCGGCTCCCAGCCGAGCTCGCCCATCAGGTCGACCCAGCCCTGGGCCTCGCTGTAGTACTCGTGGTTGCCGGTGACGTACACACGGGCCCGGGTGGCCTGCACGGTACCGAGGGGGACGGCCTGGGCGCGGCGGCGTTCGGCGGTGCCGTCCGCGATGTCGCCGGTGTGGCAGACCACGTCCGCTTCCAGAGTGTTCACCGTCTCGCACACCCGCGCCGACCAGCGAGCGCGATCGAGCGGGCCGTAGTGGGTGTCGGTGATGAGGACGACCCGGAGGCCGTCCAGACCGGCACCCAGCCGTGGCAGTCGCACGTCGAGTCGGCGCACGCGTGGCACGCGGCGGGCCTCGGCGTACCCCCAGGCGAGCAGTACGGCGGTTGTGCCGAGGACGGCCCAGGTGACGATGCGGGCCCGGTCCTGGCCCTCGCCGACACCGGCCACGGTCAGGGCGAGCCGCAGGAGGACACCGAGCAGAACGGACCAGGTGAACAGGACCCAGCTGCTGCCCAGCAGGGTGTCACCGACGATCGCCGCCCGGTCCTGCTGGCGCCGGCCGTGGCCGCGCATCATCGCGAGCGGCATACCGACGAGGCCGAGGACGAACAGGGCGGTGCCGGCCGACGTGACGGGCAGCGGCCAGTGCTGGCCGGCGTACAGGAGCACCCAGCAGGGCACGGCCCACAGCAGGACGGGGGCGATCAGGGGGAGGTAGCGCATCAGGCGGTGCAGTCTGCTCTGCCGCGGTGCCTGCGCTTCGCTGTCGGCGGGTCGGGTGTCGCTGGTGTCGGTCACGCTTCGCCTCCCTGACGGGGCTGCCGTCCCGCGCACTGTATCCGGTCGCCCTCGGGCCGGCCGGGCCGGTGTGCACGGGCGCGGACCCTCGGGCGCGCCGGCGTTGTCGCGTGACGTGGGCGGGCCCGGCCTCTCGCCGAGCCCGCCACGCCGTCAGCGCTGCAGTGTCAGCAGACCCGGACGGTAGGGCAGGAGGCCGTAGTCACCGCCTGAGCTGGGGCTGCGCCCCTGGTAGAGCAACTGCAGATTGCAGGGATCGACGGTCATGGTCTGATCGGCGCTCGTGCGGATCAGCTCGCCGTGGCTGATGTCATTGGTCCAGGTGGCGCCGCTGTTGGCCTTGCCGGCGAAGGGATTGCTCTCGGTCGCGGCCTGGGGTGTCCACGAGCCGTTCAGGCTGGTGGCCGTGAACGAGCGGAAGTAGCGGCCCTGCGAGCCGATCGCCTCGACGATCATGAGGTAGCGGTTCTGGCCCTGCAGCTTGTAGACCTGCGGGGCTTCGAACAGGTTGTTCGTCGTATCGCTCATGACCACGGTCGACGTCGTGCCGAAGCTGCCCGGGAAGTTCCCCATCGGCATACCGGCCCGGTAGATCTTGCCGTTGTCACCGGCGAAGAACAGGTACATGTTCGTCCCGTCACCGATGAGCGTCTGGTCGATCGGTCCGGTTCCGGAACCGGAGATGCTTCCGGAGAACAGCACCTGCGGGGCCGACCAGCCGTTCGGGTTGGTGGGGTCGCTCGACGTCCGGTAGGAGAAGGCAGTCCCGCCCCACTGGTAGGCGAGCACCCAGATGTTCTTCGGCGCGAAGTAGAAGAGCGTGGGTGCGACGGTGGAGGACGACATCGTGTTCTGGCTTGCCGAGGCCATCTCCGACCAGTTGGTGAACAGGCCGAAGTTCATCGAACCCCAGCTCGTCCCCGTGTCGTGCGTCGTCGCATAGACGAGTTGCCTGCCGTTGTAGGGGACGACGGTGAAGTCCTTCAGCGAGACCCATCCCGGCTTGGGCTGCGCCAGCGCGCCCGTGGACGTCCAGCGATACGTCGACGGAAGATCGCACGGGCCGGAGGTGTCGCCGCCGACCTTGACGAGCTGCCACTGCTGGTTGGTGCCGCCCCAGTCGTCGTACTGGACGATGTTCGCGCTGTCGGCGGTGGAGGCGCCCTGCACTTCGAGAGCCTTGTTGCTGTGGCGCGAGATGAGCCTCACGTAGCCGTCCGAACTGTCGGCCAGGCGCCACTGCTGGTTGGTGGCGTTCTGGTCGGTCCACTGGACGATCGCGCCGCCGTTCGCGGTGGACCAGTTGGAGACGTCCAGCACCTTGCCCGAGTGGCGGGACTTGATGCGGTAGTAGCCGCCCCCGGCATCGACGAACTGCCACTGCTGCTGGGCCTGATCGTTCCTGGACCACTGGGTGATGCGGGCGCCGTCGTCGGTCGCCAGGTTGTAGACGTCCAGGGCCTTGCCGCTGTTGCGGTTGACCAGCACATACGAGGCGCCGGGGTCCACGGTCGCCGCGCCCGCGGGCTGGGCACCGAGGAAGGCGGCCACGAGCAGCAAGGGCGCAAGGACCGCGAGTAAGCGTCTGAGCCGGACCGGGGACACGTGGCGACACCACATCAGAGGGCCTCCTTTGGGGGCCGGGGGGTGATTTCGAAAGTTTCGAAGAAATCCCGGATACTTCGACGCCACAAGCTAGGAATGTGCGACTCCTGGGTCAAGGTCTGTCGCGGATCTGTCTGTAAACAGCACCTCACCGGCTCGCCGGAATTACGAATGTTTCGGTCGAGAAACGGAAACTTTTTCTGCGGGGAGTATTGACGATCCATCATCGTCCCGGTCCCATGACCGAGGCGCCCGGTGACTCAGACTGCCCGGGTTCCGGCCCGCCCCTGCGCTTCAGTCCTTCCGTGAAGACCACCTTGGAGGCACAGTCATGGGCTCCTACGCCCTTTCCAGACCCGCTGTCCGCCGGAAGATCCGCGGCCTGCTGCCGGCGCTTGTCGTCGTCGTCCTCGCTGCGGTCACCGCACTGGTCCCGCCGCCGGCCGCACACGCCGCCGAGAACACGCTCGGCGCCGCGGCGGCGCAGAGCGGCCGCTACTTCGGCACCGCCATCGCCTCGGGCAGGCTGGGCGACTCGGCGTACACGACGATCGCCGGCCGTGAGTTCAACATGGTGACGCCCGAGAACGAGATGAAGATCGACGCCACCGAACCGCAGCGCGGCCAGTTCAACTTCACCGCCGGTGACCGCGTCTACAACTGGGCGGTACAGAACGGCAAGAAGGTGCGCGGCCACACCCTGGCCTGGCACTCCCAGCAGCCCGGCTGGATGCAGAGCCTCAGCGGCAGCACGCTGCGCCAGGCCATGATCGACCACATCAACGGCGTGATGGCCCACTACAAGGGCAAGATCGCCCAGTGGGACGTCGTGAACGAGGCCTACGCCGACGGCGGTTCGGGTGCCCGGCGGGACTCCAACCTGCAGCGCACCGGAAACGACTGGATCGAGGTCGCCTTCCGCACCGCGCGCGCCGCCGACCCGGCCGCCAAGCTCTGTTACAACGACTACAACATCGAGGACTGGACCTGGGCCAAGACCCAGGCCGTGTACGCCATGGTGCGGGACTTCAAGCAGCGCGGCGTGCCGATCGACTGCGTCGGCTTCCAGTCGCACTTCAACAGCGGCAGCCCCTACAACAGCAACTTCCGCACCACCCTGCAGAGTTTCGCCGCCCTCGGCGTCGACGTGGCCATCACCGAACTCGACATCCAGGGCGCCTCGGCCACGACCTACGCCAACGTGACCAACGACTGCCTGGCCGTCTCGCGCTGCCTCGGCATCACCGTCTGGGGTGTGCGCGACACCGACTCCTGGCGATCGCAGGACACGCCGTTGCTGTTCAACGGCGACGGCAGCAAGAAGCCCGCTTACACCGCCGTCCTCAACGCACTCAACGGCGGCACCTCCACGCCCCCCGCGGGATCCGGAACGGTCAAGGGCGTCGGGTCGGGCCGCTGCCTGGACGTGCCCAGCAGCAGTACCACCGACGGCACCCAGCTCCAGCTGTGGGACTGCAACAACGGCACCAACCAGCAGTGGACGTACACCGCCGCCGGTGAGCTCAGGGTCTACGGCAACAAGTGCCTGGACGCCGGCGGCACCGGCAACGGCACCAGGGTCCAGATCTACAGCTGCTGGGGCGCCGACAACCAGAAATGGCGCCTCAACTCCGACGGATCCATCGTCGGCGTCCAGTCGGGCCTCTGCCTCGACGCCGTCGCGGGCGGCACCGCCAACGGCACCCTGATCCAGCTCTACACCTGCTCGAACGGCAGCAACCAGCGCTGGACCCGCACCTGACGGATGCAGGGTTGCCTGGAGCGCAGCCTCCAGGCAACCCCCGGGCCGTCGGTCAGGATGCGAGGCGGCTCCCTTCGTTGGATGGTGGAGCCATGAACCAGGAATACCGCCACTCTCAGCGGATGATCGAGATCGACACCCGGCTCATCAGGACCGGCGCCGTGCTCACCGCGGCCGGTGCCGTGCTGGCGTGCGCCGGCATGGGCGTCGCGGCCTTCGCCGTGTTCTCGGCGGGCCGCCGCATGGTCCGCGAGATGGACGTGCCCCCCTCCCAGCAGGCGGCCATGAAGTGGCGACAGGCCAAGGAGGCGTCCCTGGCGGGCGCACGGGCGTGGCACTCCGCCTCCGACGCCCAGAACGGGTCGATCGCCCGCTAGGTTCGGGAACACTGACCGATGCCTCAGGCCTCTTCCAGTGCGTCACCGAATTCTCGCAGTGCGCGGCCATGGTGGCTGTGAGCGAGCTTGTGCCCAATTGTTATGGCAAGGGCCACCGGCCATTCGATGATTTCGAGTGCCGCGAGCACGCCCAGCCCTGCCATAAAGGCGAGGTGGTCGGGCGGCGGCAGTTCCAGGTGCTTGCCGAATACGTCGACCACCACGGCGTTGTGTGCGACGGCCGCGTCGGCTGCCGCGCGGGCGTTCTTGTCTTCCTCGTCCACGTCGGGGGCGCCCGGCTGAACGGGTCGGGACCGGGACTGCTGTACGGCGCCTATTGATGCAGTCATGTTGCTGTCCGTTCCATCAGATTCCCCTGATGTATTCGTCATTCATTTTACTGCTGATTCCCAGCGGCCCGGCGGCTGTAGCCCGACGGTGTGACATGTCCCGGTGAATTCGGCGGCACCGTGTGCCGGTCGGTGCCGCCCACGGGGCAGGGTGCTTTCGTCGCCCTCACCCGGTTCCTGAGGGCATGCCGTCCGAAACGTCCAAGGAGACATCGCGATGACAACGAAAGCCGAGAACCGCGGAACGACGTCCGCGCAACTGCTCAAGGGCCAGAAGGCACTGGTGACCGGGGCCAACTCGGGCATCGGCCTGGCGACCGCCGTCGCCCTGGGCCGGGCCGGAGCGGACGTCGTGGTGAACTACGTCGTCGGTGCGCACGAGGCGGAGAACGTCGTGAAGGAGATCGAGAGCTTCGGCGTCCGTGCCTACGCCCACGAGGCCGACGTGTCCGACGAGGACCAGGTGACCGCCATGGTCGCTCGGATGGTCGAGGAGTTCGGCACCATCGACATCATGGTGGCCAACGCCGGCCTCCAGCGGGACGCGGCCGTCACGGAGATGACGCTCGCCCAGTGGCAGAAGGTCATCGACGTCAACCTGACCGGCCAGTTCCTGTGCGCCCGAGAGGCGGCCAAGGAGTTCGTCCGGCGCGGTGTGGTGGAGGAGGTCTCCCGTTCGGCGGGAAAGATCATCTGCATGAGCTCGGTCCACCAGATCGTCCCGTGGGCGGGCCACGTCAACTACGCCTCCTCCAAGGGCGGAGTGGGCATGCTGATGCAGACCCTCGCCCAGGAGCTGGCGCCCAAGCGGATCAGGGTCAACGCCGTCGCACCCGGCGCCATCCGCACACCGATCAACCGCGACGCCTGGGACACCCCCGAGGCCGAGGCCGAGCTGCTGCGCCTGATCCCGTACCGCCGTGTGGGCGATCCGGACGACATCGCCAACGCCGTCGTCGCCATGGCGTCCGACCTGCTCGACTACGTCGTCGGCAGCACCCTCTACGTCGACGGCGGAATGACGCTCTTCCCCGGCTTCGCCACCGGAGGCTGACCCCCGATGCAGGATCACGTCACACCCCGCCGGGTGGTGATCCTCGGCGGGGGGTTCGCCGGACTCTTCGCCGCCCGTGCACTGCGGAAGTCACCGGTCGCGGTGACCGTCGTAGACCGCCGCGCCCACCACCTCTTCCAGCCGCTGCTGTACCAGTGCGCCTCCGGAATCCTCTCCGAGGGGCAGATCGCCCAGCCGCTGCGCGGGGTCCTGCGGCGCCACCACAACGTGAGGTGCGTGCTCGCCGAGGCCACCGACGTGAACGCCGACGCCCGACTGGTCCACGCCCGGCGGTCCGACGGCGCAGCCCTCGTGCTGCCGTACGACGAACTGATCCTCGCGGTGGGGATGCGCCAGTCCTACTTCGGGCACGACGAGTTCGCCGCGCACGCCCCCGGCATGAAGACCCTGGACGACGCGCTCGACATCCGCCGACGGATCTACCGGGCGTTCGAGATGGCCGAAACGGCGGCGAACGACCGCGAACGGCAGCAGTGGCTCACCTTCGCGCTCGTCGGTGGTGGGCCGACCGGCGTGGAACTCGCCGGACAGATCCGGGAGATCGCCGGCCACACCCTCGACCGTGAGTTCCAGAAGATCGACTCCGCCAACGCCCGGGTGCTGCTCTTCGAGGGGTCCGACGCCGTGCTGGGCGCGTTCGGCCCGGCACTGGCCCATCGCGCGGCCCGAACCCTGGAGGGGCTCGGTGTGGAACTCCACCTGGGCGCGAGGGTCACCGACATCGACGCCCGCGGCCTGACGGTACGAGACCACGACGGCAAGGCGACCTGGTTCGGCGCGCGCACCGTGCTCTGGACGGCGGGCGTCGAGGCGCCGCCGATCGCGGCCGCCCTGGCCCGTGCCACCGGTGCCAAGCAGGACCGGGCCGGACGCATCCTGGTCGAACCCGACCTCACCGTGCCCGGTCACCCGGAGATCCGTGTCACGGGTGACGTGATGAGCCTGGACCGGCTGCCGGGCCTGGCCGAGGTCGCCATGCAGTCGGGCGCCTACGCGGGCCGGACGGTGCGACACCAGGTCGAAGGCAGGACGAAGGAGCCGAAGCCCTTCAAGTACCTGGATCTCGGCAGCGCCGCCTACATCGCCCGCGGCCGGGCCGTGGTCAAGGCCGGCCCGCTGCACCTCTCGGGGTTCCCCGGCTGGCTCGTCTGGCTCTTCATCCACCTGGCCTTCCTCACCGGCTTCCGCAGCAGGCTGGGAGCGGTGCTCAGCTGGTCCGTCGCCTTCGCCACCGGATCGCGCCGCGAACGCGCCTTCACCATGCCCGACACCGACGCCGCGGCCGCCGGGCCGCCCCCTCAATAAACCTGTCCTTCCTCAGCCCCACCCGCTCATCCGGGGCAGACCTCCGAGGCGCACATGTTCAGCACAGCGGTCCTTCTCGCGAACACGCCGGACCAACTCCTGCCGGCTCGTGAGCTGATGGCCTTCACCCTGGCCTCACACATCCTGCTGGTCCCGTTCGGTGTGGCACTGCCGTTCATCACCCTGCTGATGCACCACCGGGGGCTGCGTCGCAACGATCCCGTCGCCCTCCTGCTCGCCCGGCGCTGGTCCGCGGTGATGGCCGTCCAGTTCGCCATCGGCATCATCACCGGCACGGTGCTGTCCTTCGAGTTCGGCCTGCTGTGGCCCGGCATGATGGGCCGCTGGGGCGACGTCTTCGGCCTCGGGTTCGGCGTCGAGGCATGGGCGTTCTTCCTGGAGGCCGTGCTCATCGCGATCTACCTCTACGGCTGGCGCCGGCTCAAACCCTGGACGCACTTCTGGCTGGCCGTACCGCTGCCGCTGGCCGCCCTGATGGGGGCGTTCGGCATCATCGCGGCCAACTCGTGGATGAACACCCCGCAGGGCTTCAGCCTCGACTCCCAGGGCAAGCCGATCCACGTCGACGTGCGGCAGGCGATCTTCACACCGATCTTCGGCCCGGAGTACTGGCACTTCGTCGTCGCGATGCTCCTGACCGCCGCCTACGTGGTCGCCGGCGTGTACGCGGTCGGCTGGCTGCGCGGGCGCCGAGACCGGTACCACCGGCTCGGATTCACCCTGCCGTTCACGGTGGCCGCGATCCTCACGCCGGTCCAGTTCATGCTCGGCGACTCCGCCGCCCGCTCCGTCTTCCACAAGCAGCCGGTCAAGTTCGCCGCCACCGAGATCGTCTGGAAGACCGACACCCATGTGCCCGAGTACATGTTCGGACGGCTGAACAGTGACGGGACGATCTCCGGGGGACTCAAGATCCCCCAGCTGGACTCGATCCTCGCCGGCTTCAAACCCAGCACACAGGTGACGGGTCTGACATCGGTGCCGGCCGCCGACCGTCCCACCGTCGTCCAGGCCACCATCGCCCACTGGGCCTTCGACATCATGGTCACCATCGGCAGCCTGCTCATCCTCCTCGCGCTCTGGTACGCCTGGTCCTGGTGGCGACACCGGGACAACCCCCGTGGCCGCTGGTTCTACCGCTGCGCCGCGATCGCGGGCGTCGCCTGCCTGGTCACCGTGGAGTGCGGGTGGATCACCACGGAGGTCGGCCGTCAGCCCTGGATCGTCTACCAGCACATGCGGGTCTCGGAGGCGGTGACCAGCACCCACGCCTCGGGGATCTGGACCATGCTCGGCATCGTCATGGCCGTGTACCTGCTGGTGTTCGGCGCGTTCCTCACGGTCGTCCTGAAGATGCGCACCCGATGGCGCATCGCCGACGAGGGTTCGGCCGCCGCGCACGCCGATCATCCCCCGGAGGCCGACACCCCGTACGGGCCCCGAAGCGAGCCCGAGCCCGCGGCCACCGGCGCCGCGCCCGACGGCGGGCCCGGCCACACCTCTGGCGGTGCGTCGTAATGGCCGAGTTCATCGCCTGGGTCCTGGTGCTTGCGATCGCCGCCTACGCCTGCGCCGGAGGCACCGACTACGGCGCGGGCTTCTGGGACCTCCTGGCCGGCGGCGCGGAGCGCGGCAAGCGGCCCCGCTGGCTCATCGACCACGCCATGGCACCGGTCTGGGAGGCCAACAACGTCTGGCTGATCTTCGTCCTGGTCATCATGTGGACCGGCTTCCCCACGGTGTTCCAGGCCGTGTTCTCCGCTCTGTGGCTGCCGCTCGCCCTCGCCGCCGTTGGCCTGGTGCTCCGCGGCGCCGGGTTCGCCCTGCGCAAGCCGACCCGGCGCCTGGCCCAACGACGGATCTACGGGGCGATGTTCGCCATCTCGTCACTGGTGACGCCGTTCTTCCTGGGGGCGGTGCTCGGCGGCATCGCCTCGGGCCGGGTCAAGGTCGGCACGACCGCCTCCGCGGACGCCTGGGCCAATGGAACCTCCGTCCTCGTGGGTCTGCTGGCCATCGCGGCCACCGCGTTCCTGGGGGCGGTCTTCCTCTGCTCCGACGCCCTGCGGTTCGGCGCGCACGATCTCGTCGACTACTTCCGCGTACGGGCGCTGATCGCCTTCGGCGCCGTGGTGGTCCTCGCGCTGATCGCCCTGCCCGTCACCCACGACGACGCCCGGTACGTCTGGGACGGCCTCACCGGGGGACTGGGCCTGCTGCTGATCATCCTGGCCGCGGTCTGCGGACTGGCGACGGTGCTGCTTCTGCTGCGCCGGTCCCACGGCTGGACCCGCTACACCTCGGTGGCGAGTGTCGCCCTGGTCGTCGGCGCCTGGGGCTGCGCGCAGCGGCCCTACGCGCTGCCCACCTCGCTGACGGTGGCCGAAGCGGCCGGTGCCGCTCACACCCTGCGTTGGCTGGTGATCGTCACCGCCATCGCGATCGTCCTGGTCGGTCCGGCGCTGGTACTGCTCTACCGGCTCGACACGATGGGCGAACTGGAGGAGCTCACCGACAGCGACACCGGGGCCGTCAGAGCAGCTGGGGACAACCCGTAGCGACCTCAATCTGTTGCTGACAAGAGCACCGACGCGTCCCACCACGCATCGAAAGGCCCACTTGTGACGACGGACCAGGTTCTCATCGGCATGGGTCTGATCCTCGTCCTGGCCGTCGGATCGCAGGTCCTGGCCGGCCGCCTGCGCATCCCGGCCCTCATTCTGCTGCTGCCGGTCGGCTTCGCCGCGGGCGCGTTGATCGACGACGTCGATCCCGAGCAGCTGCTGGGGGCGGCGTTCTCACCGCTCGTGTCGCTCGCCGTCGCCGTGATCCTCTACGACGCGGGCCTCGGGCTGGACCTGGCGAGGCTGAAGGGCCACACCCGCCGCGTCGTCGTCCGGCTGATCTGGATCGGTGTCCTGATCACCTGGCTGCTCGCCACGCTCCTCGCCGCGCCGCTGCTGGGGATGTCCCGACGCGCGGCCGTCATGATCGGCGCGATCCTCGTGGTCTCGGGGCCGACGGTCGTGGGACCGCTGCTCAGCTTCGTGCGACCGAAGGACCGTCTCCAGCACATCCTGATCTGGGAGGGCTCCCTCATCGACCCGGTCGGTGGCGTCCTGGGAGCACTGGTCTTCCACGCGGTCGTGGCGAGCTCGGGCCACCACTTCGGCAGCGGGACGGCACACTTCCTGGCCAGCGTGGGCATCGGGGCGGCCGGAGGGGCCGTAGGGGCGACCGTGCTGTGGCTGTTGTTCCGGGTACTGCGGCTCGGCGAGGTCCTCGGCACCACGGCGCAGCTCGCCGCGGTGATCGGTGTGGCGGCGCTGTGCGATGTGCTGCGGGACGACACGGGACTCATCGCCGCCGTGGTGATGGGCCTGGCCGTCGCCAACCTCCCCGGCATGGGCGCACCCGCACGCCGGCCGTTCTTCGAGACGCTGGTCAGCCTGATCCTGGGCCTGCTCTTCATCTCCATCTCGGCCACCGTCACCCCGCACTCGCTGCGCCATGTGTGGCTGCCCGCGCTCGGGCTCGCCGCATTTCTGGTGCTGGTCGTCAGACCGCTGGTCGCGGTCGTGTCCACCCTCGGCACCGACCTGACGCGCGGCGAGCGGGGCTTCATCGGCTGGATGGCGCCGCGCGGCATCGTCGCGGCCGCCACGGCCTCGACGTTCTCGGCCGGTCTGGTCGCCAAGGGGATCGGCGGCGCGGCGAAGATCCTTCCGGCCACCTTCGTGGTCATCGTCGCGACCGTGACGCTCTACGGCCTGACCGCCTCGCCCGTCGCCCGGCGTCTGGGCGTCGTGCGCCCGTCCCGTTCCCGGCCCTTGCTCGTCGGCGGCGACCCCTGGGTGGTCGACCTGGGCGCGGCCCTGAAATCGGCGGGGCTGGAAGTCCTGATGTGGGCAGGGGAAGAGGAACAACGCGACCGTATCCGTCGGGCGGGGATCGAACTCGCGCCGGGTGAGCTGCTGGGTGCCGCCACGGGTGGGGCCGCCGAGCTGGAGGGCATCACGGCGGTGTACTTCCTCACCGCCGAGGACGACTTCAACGCCCTGGCGGCGGTGCTGCTGCGAGGCAGCGTGGAGGGTACGGTCCACCGCCTGAACGCACCTTCCGACAGCCATGGCGTGGTGGCGCCGTTCATCGGCGGCGAGGTGCTGTTCGGCCCGGATCTGACCTGGCCGACCTTCTCCCGCAGATACGAGGAAGGGGCGGCCGTGCTCGGGCAGCCCGCCGACGACGCCGTGCGGCCGGGGAGCGATCCGCTGTTCCTCGTACGGCGCGACGGCCGCCTCGATCCGGTCACGGCGGGCAGCACGCCGCTGCCCCGGCCAGGGGACACGGTCGTCCTGCTGACTCCGGGCGGACGGGTGGACGAGAGCCCGTGAGGGTAGGGAAACGGCCGTCGGCTGCCCGAACCCCGTCATTCCCTACCCGGTGAGCGAAAGTAAGCCGCCGAATAAACAATTCTCGGCGCGCCGGTCTCTTCTATTCCGGAACACCGCATGCACCCACTCACGTTCTGCCGGTCTGTGATTCTCGTGGCAAGCTGAAATACGAGCCACCGATCGGCTGCAGGTCAGTGGCGAGGCCTACGCTGGAGGATCCAGGAAATGACTACAGCGGGAATGCACCAACGCCGAACCGGGGGAGTGTGGGCGTCCGGTTGGACCGCTTTCGCCGGGGTCATGATGATCTTCGGCGGAGCGATGGCGATATTCGAGGGCATCGCCGCCATCGCCGAGGACGACGTCTTCGTCACCACTCGGAACTACACCTACAACTTCTCTCTGACGAGTTGGGGCTGGATCCACCTCGCCCTCGGCGTCCTCGTCCTGGTCGCCGGCATCGCCCTCTTCGGTGGAGCGGTCTGGGCGCGTGTGGTCGGCATCGCGCTCGCGGGCCTGTCGATGATCGCCAACTTCATGTGGCTGCCGTACTACCCCGTCTGGGCCGTCGTGCTGATCGCCGTGGACGCCTTCGTCATCTGGGCGCTGTGTGTCGGAAGGAGCCGGGAGGCCCGCACCGGATAGGACGGTGAATTACGACAGCCGTGAGTGTCAGCGCCTACGGGCCGCCGATCGTGGTGGTCCTGGGCGTCTCGGGTTCCGGTAAGACCACCGTCGGCAAGGCGGTCGCAGAGCAGCTCGGAGTGCCGTTTCTCGAGGGCGACGACTTCCACCCGGCGGCGAACATCGCGAAGATGCGCGCCGGCCATCCCTTGGACGACGCCGACCGCGAGCCCTGGTTGCGGGCCCTCGCCGAGCGCATTCGTCAGTCCGCCGAGGCCGACGAGGGGCTGGTCATCGCCTGTTCGGCCCTCAAGCGCGCCTACCGTGACGAACTCCGGTCGGGCGCCGGCGCCGGGCTGTGGTGTCTGTATCTCGCCCTGGACCGGGCCACCGCATGGGACAGGGTGTCGCGGCGCACCGGTCACTTCATGCCCGCCGTGCTGGTCGAGTCGCAGTTCGCGACCTTGGAGCCGCTGCAACCGGACGAGCCGGGCCTGACCCTGGACGCCACCACCGATCTACCGGCACTTCTCAGGCGGGTGCGGGCCGCTGTCACACGCGGGGACGGGCGCGCAGGCAGCTGACGGCGTCGCATACCGGCGAACTCGCGTGGCGACGCGAGCGCCACTCCTACGCCGTCGGCCTGACCGCCCGCTCGCGTTGCCGTGCGCTCACCCGGCGCCAGATCGCCCGCTGACACTTGAGGGTGCCGGTCCCGACCACGATCAGTACGACGATGTTGAGCAGCAGCTGCAGCAGCGAGCCCCGGGCCTCGTCCCAGCTGGCGAACGCCGACGAGACGCCGATGTCCGCCGCCGCCGGAATCGTGGTCACCGAGATGAAGACACCGAGCAGCGCGCTCGTGCGGGCCTCGGCCAGGGAGACGATGCCGACGATCCCGGCCAGCACCGCCACCGCGGCGGAGAAGAAGTTGGGGGTGTCGATCAGACTCGAGACGGGCCTGAGTCCCAGCTCGAAGGCCCTCGGCTGCAGTCCGAAACCCCGGACCAGCAGGGCGAAGAGGAAGGTCGCGGCGATGGCCAGCAGGAAGCCCACGAGCAGCGCCATCAGGCCCTGCTCGATGCGCGGTCGGGCGCGGTGGTCGATGCCGAGCGCGATGCTGGTGATGGCCCCGTACTCGGGTCCGACCACCATGGCCGCGACGATGAGGATCTGGGAGTTGGTGATGATGCCCACCGCACCGATGAGCCCGGCGATGACCAGGAACAGGTAGAAGCTCGGGGGGTATCTGCCCTCGGCCCGGATCCGGGCCTCCACCTGCTCCCACACCGGCGCACGCAACCGGGCCCCGAGTTCCTCGGCGCCTGTCCTGGCCGCGAGGTCCGAGAACACCGTGTCCACCGGATCGAGGACGAGAGTGCCACGGTGTTCCAGCCCGAGGTCCCGCAGGCCGCGCAGCACCTCGTTCGCGGCGCCGGTCAGCACGTCGCACTCGATGGCGTCGCCGTCGGGGTTGCGTACCCGGCCCGGCTGCAGTTGCAGGTTCAGCACGCACGTCTCGGCGCTCAGCAGGGCCATGGTGCGTTCCGTGAGGTCCGGCGGACACACCGCTCGGACATGGATCATGTCCATCCGGACCTCCGCGGATCGGTTCGGTGCGGCGGTCTACGGCCCCGGACGGGGCGCCCATCCATTAACGCGGCGGCCCTCGGTCCCGGCAACTCGGCGTGCCGGTGTCCGGCGCCTGTCGGAGGGTGGGGGTATGCGAACGCCCGACGAACTGAGCGAGGCCGATTTCCGGTCCCTGTATCGCCGCCTGCGCGCCACGGCACCCGGCGGTGGCACTCCCAGGGGTGCCCTTGACACGATCACCGGCGAACAGGTGCTGGCGGCCGTCCGCGAGGTGCGGTCGGGACATACGGTGTCGCTCGCGGCCCCGGTGAACACCCGACCCGGACCTGACGACGCCGACCCTGCCGAGCACCGGCTCACGGCTCCGGCCGACGCCGAACCGGCGGGCAGGGGACTGGAGTTCGCGCGGGACCGCTTCGCCATGAACATCCACGGTGACGTGGACAGCCACCTGGATGCGCTGTGCCACGTCATCTACGACGGCACCCTGCACGGCGGTGCGCCGGCGGCCGGCGCCCTGTCCCCGGCCGGAGCGAGCGCGCTCTCCGTCGACCTGGTCCGCGACGGCATCGTCGGACGCGGCGTCCTGCTCGACTTGCCCCGGCTGCACGGGGTCCCCTGGCTCGAACCCGGAACGAGCGTGACGGCCGAGGACCTCGTCGCGACCGAGGCGGGGCAGGAGGTTCGGGTCGGCCGCGGCGACATCGTCCTCGTACGGGTCGGACACCGCCGACGCCGAGAGGAACTCGGCCCCTGGGACGTGACCGGCGCCCGTGCCGGACTCCACCCGACCGCCATGGAGTTCCTGGCCGAACGAGAGGCGGCCGTACTCGGCAGTGACGGCAACAGCGACACGGCCCCCAGCCCGGTGGAGGGGGTCGCGTTCCCGGTGCATGTGCTCGCCGTCCACGCGATGGGACTGCATCTGCTCGACTACCTGCGGTTCGAGGACCTCGCGCCGATCTGCGCACGGGAGGGCCGCTGGACGTTCCTCTGTGTGATCGCCCCCCTCCGCCTGCCGGCGGCCACCGGCTCCCCGGTCAACCCACTCGCGATCCTGTGAGGGCAGAGGGCAGAGGGCAGAGGGCAGACCCTCCCCGATGCCCTCACCCGTACGGCACAGTCGTGCACGCGCCGCGGGCGTCGTCGGCTGCCCGGAGCGGCACTCTGGTGAGGCGGTCACACCCCGGGCGTGACGCCCGGACCGGACAGCGGGAGCAGCATGCGCGCAGACAGAGAATCCGGCTCGTCCGCAGGCGGCGGGGGGAGCCGTTGGCGCGAACGGGCGGCGGATCGCAAGGCCCGGCTGCTGAGGCTGCGCAGCACCGCCGAGGAGCGGTTCCCGGTGATCACCCGCCTCACCGCCCACCTGATCGCGGTGAACCTGCTGGACTCCGCGACGAGGCTGGCCGCCCAGGCCTTCCTGACCGCCGTACCCCTGCTCTTCCTGGTCGCCTCCATCGCCCCGCAGGGCGTGCGCAACCAGATCATCACCTCTGTGCACGACCTCTTCGGCATCCATGGCGCCGCCGACCACGAGCTGAAGAAGGTCTACCAGGCCAACCCCGCCAATCTGCAGCAGAGCACCGGAGTGGTCAGCGCCTTGATGGTGCTGCTCTCCGCGACCGCCTGCAGCCGCGCGATGCAGCGGTTGTGCCAACGGGCCTGGCACATGCCGAGTGCGGGCGCCCGGGTCGCCGCCTGGAGATGGCCTGTGTGGCTCGCGGTCTGGCTTGTCGTCGTCGTTCTTCAGGGGCCGTTGCGGGAGGGATTCGGCGCCGGACTGTGGCTGGGCGTGCCGCTCCTACTGACCGTGGAGGTGGCCGTGTGGTGGTGGACCCAGCACCTGCTGCTGGCCGGGCGCCTTCCCTGGATGCCTCTGCTGCCCGGGGCGCTCCTCACCGGGGTCGCCATGACCGTGCTGTCGGTGATCGCGAAGTTCTACGTGCCGGCCGCGCTCAACCGCAGCCTGGACCGGTACGGGTCGCTCGGCGCGGTCTTCACCGTGCTGTCATGGCTGATCGGACTCTGCGTCGTGGTGGCCCTGTGCATCACCGTTGGTGCGGTCTTCGCCCGGGAACCCGCCGTGGCCCGACGTCTTGGATCACCCGCTTGGCCCAACTCGCCGGAAAAGTGACCCAGGGATACGTTGGTGGTGGATCAGAAGCCCCCTTGACCCGGCGGGACCGGAGCACGCTCCGAGAACGGTGGCCGGCATGACCGACGAACTGCACTACGACGTCATCATCATCGGAACCGGTGCGGGCGGCGGCACCATCGCCCACCGCCTGGCCCCCACCGGAAAACGGATCCTCCTCCTCGAACGCGGCGACTATCTGCCCCGAGAACGCGACAACTGGGAATCCACCGCGGTCTTCGTCAAAGGCAAATACCGCGCTCCGGAGTTCTGGTACGACAAGAACGGAAACCAGTTCCCGCCCGAGGTCAATTACTACGTGGGCGGCAACACCAAGTTCTACGGCGCCGCACTTTTCCGTATGCGCCCCGAGGACTTCGGCGAACTCCGGCACCACGACGGCATCTCCCCGGCCTGGCCACTGAGCTACGAGGAGCTCGAGCCGTACTACACGCAGGCCGAGCACCTCTACCTCGTCCACGGCCGGCACGGCGAGGACCCGTCCGAGGGCCCCACCAGCGCCCAGTACGCCTACCCGCCGGTCCAGCACGAGCCGCGCATCCAGCAGCTCAGCCATGATCTGGAGAAGCAGGGGCTGCACCCCTTCCACCTCCCGATCGGGGTGAACCTCACCCAGGACGACCGGGGCCGGGCCACCCACACCAGCGCCTGCATCCGCTGCGACCGGGTCGACGGCTTCCCGTGTCTGGTCGGCGCCAAGTCCGACGCACAGGTCATCTGCGTCGATCCCGCCCTCGAACACGCCAACGTCGAGATGATCACTCATGCGGACGTGCGGCGCCTCGACACGGACGGGACCGGTCGCAGCGTCACCTCGGTCGTCGCGACCGTGGGGGACGGGGACGCCACCACCGTGGAGTTCAGTGCCGACATCGTGGTCGTCGCCTGTGGTGCGGTCAACTCGGCCGCCCTGCTGCTGCGTTCGGCCGATGACCGGCATCCGCGGGGCCTGGGCAACAGCTCGGACGTGGTGGGCCGGCACTACATGCGGCACAACAACCTCGCGCTGATGGCCGTGTCCAAGGAACCCAACGACACCAAGTTCCAGAAGACCCTTGCGCTGCACGACTGGTACTTGGGATCCGACGACTGGGACTACCCCCTCGGCGGCATCCAGATGCTGGGCAAGTCCGACTCCGAGCAGATCCACGGAGAAGCGCCCCGCTGGGCCGGGGCCGCCGCCCCCGACATGCCCTTCGAGGTGCTCGCCCACCACGCGGTCGACTTCTGGCTGTGCGGAGAGGATCTGCCCCTCCCCGAGAACCGCGTCACCCTGGACCGGGACGGCGACATCCACCTGGCCCTGGACGAGACGAACAACATCGCCGGACTGAAGCGCCTGCGGCACAAACTGCAAGGCATGCTCAGTCACTTGGGCATGCACGAACACCATCTGCTGTCACACAGCATCTACCTGCACAAGGGCATGCCGATCGGCGCCACCGCGCATCAGGCGGGCACCGTCCGCTTCGGCCGCGACCCCGAAAGCTCCGCGCTCGACGTCAACTGCAAGGCCCACGACCTCGACAACCTCTACGTCGTCGACACGAGCTTCTTCCCGAGCATCGGAGCGGTCAACCCGTCGTTGACCGCCATCGCCAACGCCCTGCGCGTCGGCGACCACATCGCGGAGCGACTTCAATGACGTCGAACCACCCGGACATCAGCGACATCCGGCACCGCACACCTCAGGAACGAGCCGAACGCGGCAAGGCCGCCCGGTCGTCCGTACCCCGCTCCAGTCACGCAGAGTTCTCGCCCACGGTGAAACGGCCCGACCCGGTGGACATCATCGACGCGCAGTCGGCGACGCGGGTTCCCGAACTCGTACCGATCCGCTACGGGCGGATGACCGAGTCGCCGTTCCGCTTCTACCGCGGTGCCGCGGCCATCATGGCCGGAGACCTCGCCGACACCCCCGTGTCCGGGATCAGAGCGCAGTTGTGCGGGGACGCGCACCTGCTGAACTTCCGGCTGCTGGCCTCACCCGAGCGCCGCATGATGTTCGACATCAACGACTTCGACGAGACACTGCCCGGCCCATGGGAGTGGGACGTCAAACGCCTGTCCGCGAGCTTCGTCATCGCGGGGCGGGCGAACGACTTCAGCGACAAGGAGCGGGCCGGCATCGTCCGGGCGACGGTGCGCTCCTACCGGGAGTGGATGCGACGCTTCGCCAAGATGGGCAACCTCGCCGTGTGGTACGCCCAGTTCGACGAGGCGTGGGTACGGGACCACTTCGGCGCGGAACTGAGCGCACGGGCCCGCGACCGCTGGTCCCAGGCGGTGACCAAGGCACGCAGCCGGGACAGTCTCCAGGCCTTCGGCAAGCTCACCCACATCGTCGACGGGCAGGTCCGCATCGCCGCGGTTCCGCCGCTGATCACCCCGCTCCACGACCTGCTTCAGGGCGTCGAACGCGACGCGCTGGAGAAGGAGATCCACCGGTTGATCGAACGGTACGGCCGCACCCTGCAGTCGGACCGGCGATCCCTTCTGCAGCAGTACCGGGTCGCCGACATGGCCCGCAAGGTGGTCGGGGTCGGCAGCGTGGGCACCCGCTGCTGGATCGTGCTCCTGCTCGGCCGGGACGACCAGGATCCGCTGCTCATGCAGGCGAAGGAGGCCGACCAGTCGGTGCTGGCGCCCTTCGCCGGCGCCAGCGCCTACGGAACGCAGGGCGAGCGCGTCGTCTCCGGCCAGCGGCTCATGCAGGCCACCAGTGACATCTTCCTCGGCTGGGAGCGGGTCGAGGGGATCGACGGTCGCCGACGGGACTTCTATGTACGGCAGTTGCGCGACTGGAAGGGGATCGCCGAACCCGAGGCGATGGTGCCGGCCGGCATGCGGACCTTCGGCGAACTGTGCGGCGCCACGCTGGCCCGCGCCCACGCGCGGTCGGGCGACCGTATCGCCATCGCCGCGTACCTGGGCGGGGGCGACTCCTTCGACCGGGCGCTCGTGACCTTCGCCGAGCGTTACGCCGACCAGAACGAGAAGGACCACCAGGCACTCGTCGACGCCGTCCGTATCGGACGGGTAACGGCTCAAGCGGCCTGACGAGGCGATCAGCAGGGAGAACACCATGGAACGCTACCCGCCCATCGCCGATCACGGACTTGTCGGGGACCTGCAGACCGCGGCCCTCGTCTCGTCCCAGGGCGTGATCGACTGGTTCGCGGCACCGCGCTTCGACTCGCCGAGTGTCTTCGCCGCACTGCTTCACCACGACGGTGGCGGCTACTTCCGCCTCGCGCCCGATCATCCCGAGGGCACCTGGAAACAGCTCTACTACCCGGACAGCGCCGTCGTGGTGACCCGGTTCATGTCACCCGACGGAGTCGGCGAGATCGTCGACCACATGCCCGTCCTGCCGGGACCGACGGCGACCGACAAGCACCAACTGGTGCGCGTCGTCCGCGCGGTGCGCGGCACCGTACGCTTCGCTCTCGAATGCAGGCCGCGGTTCGACTACGCGCGGGCCACCCACGAACTCGACCTGACGGACGGCACGGCCACGTTCCGGGCCCCGGGCACGACCGCCTACCTCCAGGGCAGCATCCCGCTCGAACGGGACGGCCAGGACGTGAGGGGCGGCATCACCCTCAGCGACGGAGACTCGGCAGCCGTGGTGTTCACGGTGTGCGCGCAGGACAGGGAGGCGCCACCGCCCCCCACCACCGAACAGATCACCGAAGGGCTCTGGAAGAACGTCGAATTCTGGCAGCAGTGGGTGCGCACCTCGAGCTACCACGGCCGCTGGATGGAGATGGTGCACCGCTCGGCGATCACCCTCAAGCTCCTCACCTACGCCCCCAGCGGCGCCCCGGTCGCCGCCGCCACCATGGGACTGCCCGAGCAGGTCGGCGGCGAGCGCAACTGGGACTACCGCTACACCTGGGTGCGGGACGGCTCCCTTTCGGTGCGGGCGCTGCTCGACCTCGGCTTCGTGGAGGAGGCGACCCGCTTCACCCACTGGCTCGGCGACCGTCTGCGGGCAGCCGAAGGACCGGACGACGAGCCCCTCCAGATCATGTACCGGGTCGACGGCGACCCGCATCTGACCGAGGAGATCCTGGACCACTTCGAGGGCTACCGCGGCTCCTACCCGGTCCGGGCGGGCAACGCCGCCTCCGACCAACTCCAGCTCGACATCTACGGCGAGGCCCTCTACGCCCTGGCCGAGGGCCGCGAGATCGGCGAACAGGCGGGCTACCACGGGTGGAAGGGCCTGACCCGCACCCTCGACTGGCTCGCCGACTCCTGGGACCGCCCCGACGAGGGCATCTGGGAGACCCGGGGCGGGCGCAAGGACTTCACCTACAGCCGGGTGATGTGCTGGGCGGCCTTCGACCGCGGCCTGAAGATGGCAGCGGAGTTCAGCAGGCCGGCCGACACCGTCCGCTGGACACGGGCCCGCGACGAGATCCTCGAACAGGTCATGGAACGCGGCTGGAACGAGAAAGAGCAGGCCATGATCCAGCACTACGGCGGCGACGTCCTGGACGCCTCCCTGCTGCTGGCCCCCCGGGTGGGCTTCGTGTCCCCCCGCAGCCCCGGCTGGCTCAACACCCTCGACGCCATGGAGCGGGTCCTCGTCTCCGACAGCCTCGTCTACCGCTACGACCCCCAGGCCTCACCCGACGGACTGCGCGGCTCCGAAGGCACCTTCAGCCTGTGCACGTTCCTGTACGTCGACGCCCTGGCCCGCGCGGGCCGGCTCCCGCAGGCCCGCTACACCTTCGAGAAGATGCAGACGTACGCGAACCACGTCGGCCTGTTCGCCGAGGAGATCGGCCCGAGCGGCGAGCAACTCGGCAACTTCCCCCAGGCCTTCACCCACCTCTCCCTCATCATGGCCGCGACGACGCTGGACGAGGCGCTCGACCGGGCCCCGCGCTGAACGCCGGGATCTCCACCGGGACGGTCTCCGAGTTGCCGACGACGAGCACGACCAGTCGGAGCGTGGCGGCCGACGCGGCCGCCATGCCCGGTACGACGCCGAGCCCGGCGGAGGCGAGAGCAGTGCGGGAATGGCCGGACCGCCGCGCAGGCTGCCCAGGCAGATCGTGTACGCGACGCCCGCCGACGGACCGCGCGTGGGGATCGGCGGCGAGTTGCGCCAGGGTGGCCTGGCCGGACAGGGACACCTCGGACGGCGAACGGCCGGTGATGCCGGCGTAGAGCACCGCACAGACGGCCGCACCGAGTGCGCAGAGCACCGACGGCGAGCGCCAACAGCAGCGATCACCCCCACAGCACCACTCCGAGCCACGCGGCATCGAACGGAACCCCTCCGTGTGGACTCACGGGCCGACCTGCTGTGACTTGTCCCACCTGCTCTTGCCGGGGTGAGAGGCGCTTGCCTACGTTCGGTCCCATGTCCTCCCATGGCCGCGCCCCCTCAGGCGAACCGGACCGACCCGACCCGCTCCCGACGGTCGACCTGGACCTCGACCTGAGCTCACATGAACTGCTCCGGCGCGCTCATGTCCTGGACGCTCTCGGCCCCGACTGGGACCCCGTCGCCGCGCTGCGCGGCGAGGAAGCGGCGTACGACCTGCTGTATTCCGGCCTCGACGCGGAGCAGCAGCGCATGTACGACGAGCTGGTCGCGGCCGGTGTACTGCCGCGGAGAGGCGGCGGCGATGCTGCCGCTTGACCCGCAGGCGGACATCGGGCGCCGCGCCTGGGTGGCCTGCCCGAACTGCGACGACCGCCGCGGGTGCGCGACCTGCGAGCAGGGGCGCACCTGTTCCGAGCACTGGCGCTACCTGCTGTCCCACGTCGGCAGCCTGCTCCACCTGCAGTGCCGGTCGTGCACCCACATCTGGGCACACGAGACCCACTTCGGTGTGAGGCCGGACGGCGGATCGGCGCCCGCTTTCGGATGATCCCACCGCCTGTCGTCCGGGACGGCAGGTCGCCTTGCCTCAGGATCGCGTCCGGCGGCCATCCCTGCCTGCCGTTCGTCCGTCCCGGAGGCAGCCGTGCACATCCTGCTCCTAGCCAGCGCGTTCAACAGCCTCACCCAGCGTGTCCACGCCGAGCTGCGCGACCGTGGCCACACCGTGGCGGTGGAACTCGCCCTGCCCGGCGGCGACCTGCCCGAGACCGTGCGGCGGCACGCACCTCAGCTCGTCGTGGCGCCGATGCTGAAGACGGCGATTCCCGAAGAGGTATGGACAGCGCACACCTGCCTCGTCGTCCATCCGGGACCGGTGGGTGACCGCGGACCCTCCTCCCTGGACTGGGCGATTCACGAGGGCGTCGACCAGTGGGGCGTCACCGTCCTGCAGGCCGACGGGGAGATGGACGCAGGTGACGTGTGGGCCTCCGTGCCCTGCCGGGTCCCTCCGGTTCCCAAGAGCGAGCTGTACCGGGGCGAGATCGCCGACGCCGCGCTCGAGGCAGTCCTGCTGGCGGTGGAACGCTTCGCCGGCGGCATCTACGTACCGCGCGAGCAGGACGCGGCAGGCACGGCGGAGGCGCGCCCGCGCCCCTACCTCGACCAGAGTGTCCGGCGGATCGACTGGGCCGAGGACTCCACGCAGGACGTCCTGCGCAAGCTGAGAGCGGCGGACTCGCAGCCCGGTGTGCTGGACGTCCTGCTCGGCCGTGAGTGGTACCTGCACGGCGGTCATCCCGAGAGCGAGTTGCGCGGCCGCCCCGGCGAGCTGCTGGCCACCAGGGCCGGAGCGGTGTGCCGGGCCACCAAGGACGGCGCCGTGTGGATCCCCGAGCTGCGGCCCCGGCGCGTGCCCGGGCAACCGCCCACGTACAAACTGCCTGCCGTACGGGCACTGGGCGACACGCTGCCGCCCCTGCCCGATCACGCCCTGCCCCCGCTGCCCGAGGTGCGGCACGACACCTGGACGGACATCCGCTACCGGGAGGACGGGAACGTCGGGTTCCTCTCGTTCTCCTTCCCCGGCGGCGCCATGAGCACGGAGCAGTGCCGACGCCTGCTCGACGCCTACCGGAAAGCGTGCGAGCGGCCCACGTCCGTCCTGGTACTGGGCGGCGAACGGGACTTCTTCTCCAACGGGATCCACCTGGGCGTCATCGAGGCCGCGGACGACCCCGCTGCCGAGTCCTGGGCGAACATCAACGCCATCGATGATCTGGTCGAGGCGGTCCTGACCACGTCGGACCGGCTGGTGGTCGCGGCGGTCGCGGGCAACGCCGCGGCGGGCGGGGTGATGCTCGCCCTGGCGGCCGACGAGGTGTGGTGCCGCTCGGGCGCCGTGCTGAACCCTCACTACCGGCTGATGGGCCTGTACGGCTCGGAGTACTGGACGCACACCCTGCCCCGCAGGGTGGGTCCCGCGACGGCCGAACGGCTCATGCGTGAGGCGCTGCCGGTGAGTTCGGCGAGCGCCCTGCGCCTCGGGCTCGTCGACCGGGTGGTCGACCGTGGTCCCGACGAGTTCGCGCGGGAGGTCGGCGGCCTGGCTGCGCGACTGGCGTCACTGCCGGCGACGGCGGCACGGATCACCGCGAAGAAGACGGAGCTGGACCGGCTGGAGAGCGTGACCCCGCTGGCCGGCTTCCGTGAGCAGGAGCTGGCCCGGATGCGCCGGACCTTCGACGACCCGGACGCCCCTTACCACTCGCTGCGTCGTTCCTTCGTCCACAAGGAGCGGCCGGCGTGCACCCCGCCGCACCTCGATCCCGCCCGGGTCGCGCAAACCGGTCCGACCCCCTCCACCGCGGATGTCACCGGAATGGCCCTCTCCGGCGTCTCATCACGGTCGAACGGCTGATACGAAGAAAAGCGATGGTCGAAATCTGGGCTTTCATCCCTAACCTCCCCAGGAGGCGGTCCCATGACTGAGGCGACGCCGGACACGGTCGACGCTGCGGACGCGAGCGGCGCGTCCGCCGACGAGACACCCACGATCCACATTCTCTGGATCAACGCGGGCCTGAGCTGCGACGGTGACTCGGTCGCACTGACGGCGGCCATGCAGCCCAGCATCGAGGAGATCGTGCTCGGTGTGCTGCCGGGCCTTCCGAAGATCGCCGTCCACTGGCCGCTCATCGACTTCGAGTGCGGTCCGGTCGGCGGCTCGGACACGTTCATCGAGTGGTTCTTCAAGGGGGAGCGGGGCGAGATCGACCCGTTCGTCCTGGTCGTCGAGGGCTCCATCCCCAACGAGGCGATCAAGCCAGAGGGCTACTGGTGCGGCTTCGGCGACAACCCGGAGACGGGCCAGCCGATCACCACCAGCGAGTGGATCGACCGGCTCGCCCCGAAGGCCCTGGCGGTCGTGGCCATCGGCACCTGCGCCACCTACGGCGGCATCCACGCCATGGCCGGCAACCCGACCGGCGCGATGGGCGTTCCGGACTACCTCGGCTGGGACTGGAAGTCCCACGCGGGCATCCCCATCGTGTGCGTCCCCGGCTGTCCCATCCAGCCCGACAACTTCTCCGAGACGCTCACCTACCTGCTCTACCAGGCGGCCGGCGCCGCCCCGATGATCCCGCTGGACGACAAGCTGCGCCCGACCTGGCTGTTCGGGGCCACCGTCCACGAGGGTTGCGACCGTGCGGGCTACTACGAGCAGGGCCAGTTCGCCCTGTCGTACGACTCGCCGACGTGCCTGGTCAAGCTCGGCTGCTGGGGCCCGGTCGTCAAGTGCAACGTGCCCAAGCGGGGCTGGATGAACGGGATCGGCGGCTGCCCCAACGTCGGCGGCATCTGCATCGCCTGCACCATGCCCGGCTTCCCCGACAAGTTCATGCCGTTCATGGACGAACCCCCCGGCGCCAAGGTGTCGAGCAATGCCAGCGGAGCGTACGGCGCCGTCGTCCGCAGGCTGCGGTCCATCACCGCGAAGACGGTGGACAAGGAGCCCAAGTGGCGCCGTACCGGGGACAGGATCACCACCGGATACCGACCCCCGTGGTGAGCGTTCGCCGCAGCTGATCCGCTCCACGTTCTCGTGCATGCACCCCCCACACGAACCTCCCGCGCAACGAAGGGCACGGCACACAGATGGCACCGACGACGAAGGCGGCCGGCGACGGCAGCGGCCTGGTGGAGATGGCCTGGGACCCGATCACCCGGATCGTGGGCAGCCTGGGCATCCACACGAAGATCGACTTCAAGCAGAAGCGAGTCGCCGAGTGCTACAGCACCTCGTCGGTCTTCCGCGGCTACAGCGTCTTCATGCGCGGCAAGGACCCCCGCGACGCGCACTTCATCACGAGCCGCATCTGCGGCATCTGCGGCGACAACCACGCCACCTGCTCGGTGTACACGCAGAACATGGCGTACGGCGTGAAGCCCCCGCACCTCGGCGAGTGGATCATCAACCTCGGTGAGTCCGCAGAGTACATGTTCGACCACAACATCTTCCAGGAGAACCTGGTCGGGGTCGACTACTGCGAGAAGATGGTCAAGGAGACCAACCCCGGCGTCCTCGAACTCGCCGAGCGCACCGAGGCGCCGCACGCCGCGGAGCACGGCTACCGCACGATCGCCGACATCATGCGCTCGCTCAACCCCCTCGAGGGCGACTTCTACCGCGAGGCCCTCCAGGTCAGCCGCTACACGCGCGAGATGTTCTGCCTGATGGAGGGCCGCCATGTGCACCCCTCCACGCTCTACCCGGGCGGCGTCGGAACCATCGCCTCCGTGCAGCTCTTCACGGACTACCTCAGCCGGCTGATGCGCTACGTGGAGTTCATGAAGCGCGTCGTGCCCCTGCACGACGACCTGTTCGACTTCTTCTACGAGGCGCTGCCCGGGTACGAGGAAGTGGGCCGCCGACGTGTCCTGCTCGGCTGCTGGGGCGCGCTCAACGACCCCGAGTACTGCGACTTCACCTACGCCAACATGACCGACTGGGGTCGGCGCATGTTCGTCACGCCCGGCATCATCGTGGACGGCAAGCTCGTCACCAACGACCTCACCGAGATCAACCTCGGCATCCGCATCCTGCTGGGCAGCTCCTACTACGAGGACTGGCAGGGCCAGGAGCAGTTCGTCACCCATGACCCGCTCGGCAACCCGGTGGACCCCCGCCACCCGTGGAACCAGCACACCATCCCCACCCCGCAGAAGCGGAACTTCGACGACAAGTACAGCTGGGTCATGTCCCCACGCTGGTTCGACGGCAAGGACCACCTCGCCCTGGACACCGGCGGCGGCCCCATCGCCCGCCTGTGGTCGACCGCCCTGTCCGGTCTCGTCGACATCGGGTACGTCAAGGCCACCGGCCAGAGCGTGGTCATCAACCTGCCCCGCACCATGACCAAGCCGGAGACCACCTTCGAGTGGAAGATCCCGAAGTGGTCCAACGCGCTGGAGCGCAACCGCGCCCGCACGTACTTCCAGGCGTACGCCGCCGCCGTCGCCCTGCACTGCGCGGAAAAGGGACTGGCGGAGGTCCGCGCCGGACGCACCCAGACCTGGGAGAAGTTCGAGGTTCCGGACGAGAGCATCGGCGTCGGCTTCACCGAGGCGGTCCGCGGTGTCCTCTCGCACCACATGGTGATCCGGGACGGCAAGATCGCCAACTACCACCCGTACCCGCCGACCCCCTGGAACGCCAGCGTCCGGGACACCTACGGCACGCCCGGCCCGTACGAGGACGCCGTGCAGAACACGCCCATCTTCGAGGAGAACACCCCGGAGAACTTCAAGGGCATCGACATCATGCGCGCCGTCCGCAGCTTCGACCCCTGTCTGCCGTGCGGCGTCCACATGTACGTCGGGGGCGGCAAGACGGTGAAGTCCATGCACGTGCCCACCGGCCTGAGCGGACTGGGCGGATGAGCGCGGTCGGCTCCACGGAGCAGACCGGGCGCCGGGTCGAGGAAATCCTCGACAGGCTGGCCGAGAGCGGCGACCCGGCCGCCGCCGCGGCGGCGGAGGAACTCGTCCGCTCCCTCATGGACTTCTACGGTGCCGGCCTCGCCCGCATCCTCCACCTGCTGTCCGGCGCTCCCGGCGAAGCAGCGGCCCGCCTCCTGGGCGACGACCTGGTCGCGAGCCTGCTCGTCCTGCACGACCTACACCCCGAGGACCGCGACACCCGCATCGCCCGCGCCCTCGACGGGGTCCGGGAACACGGCCTGGAGGTGGTGGGCTTCGACGACGAGAGCGGCACCCTGCGGCTGCGGGCCCGGGAGGCCGACGGCTGCGGTTGCGGCTCCGGCACAGGTGCCCGGGAGGCCGCGGAGGCAGCGCTCGCCTGCTTCGCACCGGAGGTCAGGGCGGTCGACGTACAGACCGCCCCGGCGGGGCCGACGCTCCTCCAGATCGGCACGGCACCGACGGGGGCCCGATGACGGCGTCCCCGGCGACACGCACGCCCGGCCTGCGGCGGTTCCTCACCGAGAGGCTTCCGCAGCCCGAACGATGTGAGCTGTGCGCCGTAGCGGTGGAGGCGGGCCACCGTCATCTCGTCGACACCGAGAAACGCGCCCTCGTCTGCGCCTGTGCCCCTTGCGCGCTGCTGATGGAGCAGCCGGGCGCCGCCGCGGGCCGCTTCCGTACGGTCCCGGCCCGCTACCTCACCGACCCCGGACACCGCCTCGACGAAAGCGCGTGGGAGGCGCTGCAGATCCCGGTCGGCGTCGCCTTCCTCTTCCGCAACGCGGCGCTCGACCGGCTGGTCGCCCTCTACCCGAGCCCGGCCGGAGCCACCGAGAGCGAACTCGAACCGGCCACGTGGACGGACGTCCTCGGTGGCAGCCGCCTCGCCGGACTGCTCGAACCCGACGTGGAGGCGCTGCTGTTGCGCCGCACCGACGGCCGCTTCGAGTGCCACCTCGTACCGATCGACATCTGCTACGAACTCGTCGGCCGTATGCGCCTGTTGTGGCAGGGCTTCGACGGTGGGGCCGAGGCCCGCGCCGCGCTGGACGCGTTCTTCGCGGACGTCGCGCGACGCGTCCGGCCCCTAAGCGAGGTGGGTCAGCCGTGACCGAGTTCTCCTTCGCCTGCACCGGCGTCCGCGCCGACCGGTACGCCGCCGGACCGACCCTCGTCTTCCGGCTCCGCGTCACCGCCGCCGACAACGCACGCGTGCACGCCCTCGCGTTGCGCTGCCAGATCCGCATCGAACCCGCCCGCCGCGGTTATGCACCCGCCGAGGCCGACGGCCTCGCGGATCTCTTCGGCGAGCGCTCACGCTGGGGCAGCACGCTCCAGCCGGTGCAGTTCGCCCAGGTCGCGGTCATGGTCCCGAGCTTCACCGGAGAGATCGAGACCGACCTCGTCGTGCCCTGCACCTACGACATGGAGATCGCCGCCACCCGCTACCTCACCGCCCTCACCGACGGCGAGGTGCCCCTGCTGATGCTCTTCTCCGGTACGGCGTTCACCGGAACCGGCGGCTTCCAGGTGGAGCCCGTCCCGTGGGACCGCGAGGCGGCCTTCCGGATGCCCGTCACCGCCTGGCGGGAGATGGTCGAGCAGCACTTCCCCGGCTGCGGCTGGATCCGGCTGCCCCGCGACACCATGGACGCCCTCCTCGCCTACCGCTCCCGGCACGCCCTGCCCTCCTGGGAGGCGACCCTCGCGGCCCTGCTGGACGGTGCCGACCCACCCGCGCACGACCCGCTGCGCGCCCTCACCGCCACCACCGGAAGGACCGATCCGTGACCGTGACCGCGTTCGCCCCCGAGACCGAGGAGCGCTTCGCTCTCGCCCGGCAGGTGGCCGACGCCGTCCTCTTCGAGGGCTATGTGCTCTACCCGTACCGCGCCTCGGCGGCCAAGAACCGGCTGCGCTGGCAGTTCGGTGTGCTCGTGCCGCCCGGCTGGGGCGCCGAGTGCGAGGAGCACGACTTCCAGCACACCGAATGCCTGATGGAACCGAAGGCGGGGGCGACCCTCTCGGTCGAGGTGCGCTTCCTGCACGCCCGAAGGCGCACGGTGCAGCGGGCCCGTCCGGACGGCGGCTTCGACACGGTGCCCGAACTCCGCCTCGAAGACCGGGTGTTGATGCCCTGGGACGAGGGAGGCGAGGAGCGCGTCGAGGTGGTCGCCTCGGTGGACGAGCTCCTCGGCGACGGCGTCACACATCCCTTCCGGCTCCCCGCCCGCGAGGACACCGAGCCGGTCGTGGACGAGGACGGCCGTGCCGTCGGCCGACTGGTCCGGCGCTGCGAGGAGATCAGCGGGGCGGTACGGCTCTCCGCCCGCGAACTCGACGGTCCCTACCGGACCGTGCGGCTGACCGCCGTCGTCGAGAACACCAGCGACTGGACTCCGCCCGAGGGCCACGGCGCGGACCGGGAGGCGGCCCTGCCGCGCTCCCTGGTGGCCACCCACCTCCTCATGGCCCTCAGCGCTGGATCGTTCCTGTCGATGACCGATCCCCCCGAGTGGGCGAAGGGCGCGGTCGCCGCCTGCCGCAACCTGCACACCTGGCCCGTACTCGCCGGCGAACCCGGCCGCGCCGACCTCGTGCTGTCCTCGCCGATCATCCTTCAGGACCACCCGGCCATCGCGCCGGAGAGTCCCGGCGCGCTCTACGACGCCACCGAGATCGACGAGATCCTCGCGCTGCGCACCGCGGCCCTCACCGACGAGGAGAAACGCGAGGCCCGGGGTACGGACGAGCGGGCGGCCGCCGTGATCGACCTGGCGGACTCGATGCCGCCCGAGGTTCTGGAGCGTCTGCACGGGGCGGTGCGCAGCCTGCGCGAGGTGACCGGTCCCGGCCCGGCCGCCCCGGACGGCGGCTTCCCCGACGAACACGGGGTGATGCGGCCGGACACCCCCTGGTGGGACCCCGCGAGCGAGGAGGGCTTCGACCCGGCGCGGGACCGGGTGGTCGTGGACGGCCGGTCGGTGGGCCAGGGCAGCCGCGTCGAACTGCACCCGGGCCTGCGGCGCACCGACGCGCAGGACATCTTCCTGCGGGGCCGCACCGCGACGGTCGAGGCGGTGCTGCACGACGTGGACGGCGGGGTGCACCTGGCGGTCACCGTGGAGGGCGACCCCGGCGCCGACGTCCGCCGCGAGCAGGGACGGTTCCTGTACTTCCAGCCCGACGAGGTCACACCGCTGGAGGACGACGTATGACCCTTCTCCCACCGCCGGGTCCGAGGACTCTCGTGGCGGGCATCGGCAACGTCTTCCTCGGCGACGACGGCTTCGGGGTGGAGACCGCACGCCGGCTCGCCAAGCGTGACCTGCCCGGACACATCGAGGTCGTGGACATCGGAGTGCGCGGGGTGCACCTCGCCTATCAGCTGCTGGACGGCTACGACACCCTCGTCCTCGTGGACGCCACGGCACGCGGCGAAGCACCCGGCACGCTGTACGTGATCGAGCACGACGTCGGCGGAGCGAGCCCTTCACCCGCCGTCCCCGCGCTGGACGGCCACCGGATGACCCCCGACACCGTCCTGGCATTGCTGGGCACCCTGTGCGCCGGGACCGGCAGCGAGCCACCACGCCGCGTCCTGGTCGTGGGATGCGAACCGACCTCGGTGGACGAGGGCATCGGTCTCAGTCCGCCGGTGTCCGACGCCGTACCGAAGGCCGTCCGGCTGATCGAAAAGCTGCTGCGGGACGGCGAGCCGTCCGTGGCGCAGGCCTCAACCGCTGGGGCTCCGACAAGAGGAGAGACCGGATGAAGAAGATCGTCATCGGCGGAGCGGCCCTCGCCGCCATGGTCGCCGTCGTCGCCGAGGTGCTTCCCGACCTGAGGCGCTACCTGCGGATCCGACGCATGTGAAACGTGGGAGCCACCGGTACGCCGTGAGGTTGCGTCGAACGGTGTATCTGCCGGCCGGTGACGGCGTGCCGGGCCGTGCGACCGGGGGCGCCCGCCTCTAATGAAGCCCGGCGGGAGGCAGGCTGCGGAAGGACGGAGACCCATGCACGAGATGTCCATCGCGCTGGCCGTCGTCGACCAGGTGCAAGAGGCCGCCACACGCGCCCAGGACGTCACGGCGGTGCGATCGGTACGGCTCCAGGTGGGCGCACTGGCCGGCGTCGTACCCGACGCGCTCGCCTTCTCCTTCGAACTGGCCTGCGCCGGAACCCTGCTGGAAGGCGCCGAACTGATCACAGAAGCGGTGCCGGGGCGGGCCCGCTGCACCCCCTGCGCACACGAATGGGCCGTCGGCATGCCGCCCCGGCTGACCTGCCCCGCGTGCGGCGGTACGCGGACCGACCTGCTCGCGGGCCGGGAACTGCAGATCCTCGACGTGCACTGGGAGGACAGCGGCCCCGCGCACACGCCCACCCGCGAACCGATCTCCGAGGAGCGCTGAACATGTGTCGTGTCGTCGACCTGCGGCAAGCCGTTCTCGCGAAGAACGACGCGAGCGCCCACGAACTGCGCGCGCACCTCGCGGCTCGCGGCATTGCGGTCGTCAACCTGCTGTCCAGCCCGGGCAGCGGCAAGACCGCGCTGCTGGAGCGCGAGCTGCTGCGGGCACGGGAGCGGGCCGTCCCCGTCGCGGCGCTGAGCGCCGATCTGGCCACCGAGAACGACGCGGTCCGGCTGGCGCGTTCGGGAGTCCCCGTCAAGCAGGTGCTCACCGACGGACTGTGCCATCTGGAGGCGGGGATGCTCGCCGGGCACCTGGACGGGTGGCTGCCCGACGACACCCGGCTGCTGTTCGTGGAGAACGTCGGCAACCTGGTCTGCCCGGCCTCCTACGACCTGGGGGAGACTCTGAGGGTCACCCTCGCCTCCGTGACGGAGGGCGAGGACAAGCCGCTCAAGTACCCCACCGCCTTCGGCCTCGCCCACCTCGTGGTGGTCACCAAGACCGACATCGCGGAGGCCGTCGACTTCGACGAGACGGCGTTCCGCGCGAACGTGGAGCAGGTCAATCCCGGAGTCGAGGTCGTCCTGACGTCGGCACGTCGGGGGCAGGGAGTCGGCGCGCTGCTCGACCGGGCGCTGGGTGCCCTGGACGGCACGCCCGTCCACGCACCGGTCATGGCCCGGGAGCCTCATCACCACGGTCACGGTCATACGCACGCGCACCCGGAGGCCACCGGCACCACGGCCCACATCCACTCGTGAGCGGTCCCCAGGCTCCGACCGCCGTCGCCGAGAACACCCCACGACGCCGCCGGGTCACCGTCCGGGGAGTGGTGCAGGGCGTGGGATTCAGGCCCTACCTCTACGGCCTCGCCACCGAACTCGCCCTGGCCGGACACGTGACCAACACCCCGGAGGGTGTCGTCGCCGAGGTCGAGGGCAGCGCCTCGGCCGTGGCCCGGTTCTGCGACCTGATCGCCGCCCAGGCACCGCCGCTGGCCCGTGTGGAGTCCGTCCACCACCGGGAGATGCCTGCCGTCGGCGGCACCGCGTTCACCATCCGCACCTCGCGCACCGGCGGACCGGCCCGCACCCTGGTCTCCCCCGACTCCGCCACCTGCGCCGACTGCCTCGCCGAGCTGACCGCCCCGGCGGACCGGCGCCACCGGCACCCGTTCGTCAACTGCACCCACTGCGGCCCGCGCTTCACGATCGTCACCGGCGTGCCCTACGACCGGGCGAACACGACCATGGCCGGCTTCGCGATGTGTCCCGACTGCGCCCGGGAGTACGCGGATCCGGCCGACCGCCGGTTCCACGCGCAGCCGGTCGCCTGCCCGGCCTGCGGGCCCCGGCTGCGGCTGGTCCTCGCCCAGGAGGCACGGCTCGGCGATGTCGAGCGGGCGGACCCGGTCACCGAGTCCCGCGCGCTGCTGGAGCAGGGCGCGATCCTCGCGGTGAAGGGCCTGGGCGGCTACCACCTGGCCTGCGATGCCTCGAACCAGGAGGCGGTCGCCCTCCTGCGCCGGCGGAAGGCGCGCGGGGACAAGCCGTTCGCCGTCATGGCCAGGACAGCGGACGACGTCCGTCACCTCGTCCGGCTGAGCCCGGCGGAGCGGACCCTGCTCGAAGGCCGTGCCAGGCCGGTCGTACTGATGAGGCGGCGTCCGCACCCGTCGTACGCCCCAGGGGACCTCCGGCCCGCCGAGGCCGTGGCACCCGGCAGCCCCGACCTCGGCGTGATGCTGCCTTACACGCCCGTGCACCATCTGCTGCTCGGTCTGCCAGGCGACCCGGACGGCCCCGGTCTGCTCGTCATGACCAGCGGCAACCTGTCCGGCGAGCCGATCGTCACCGACGACGACGAGGCGCTGGAGCGACTCGCTCACCTGGCCGACGCCTGGCTCACGCACGACCGGCCGATCCACGTCCCGTGCGACGACTCCGTGGTCCGCGTCTGCGACGGGGAGCCACTGGTGCTCCGCCGCTCGCGTGGCTACGCCCCGTTGCCGGTCTCCCTCCCGCTGCCCGTGCGGCCGGCCCTCGCCGTCGGCGGAGACCTGAAGAACGCCTTCTGTCTCGGGGCGGGCCGGCAGGCCTGGCTGTCGGCGCACATCGGCGACATGGACGACGTCGGCACACAGCGGGTCTTCGAGCGCGCGGTCGAGCAGTTGGAGTCCATTACTGGGGTGCGCCCCGAGTCCCTGGTCTCCGACCGGCATCCCGGCTACGGCTCCGTCGGATGGGCCGACCGGAACGCGGCGCACCGGCCCGTCGTACGCGTCCAGCACCATCACGCGCACATCGCCGCCGCCATGGCCGAGCACGGACTGGACGGCACCCGGCAGGTGATCGGCGTCGCCTTCGACGGCACGGGGCACGGCGACGACGGTGCCGTATGGGGCGGGGAGTTCCTGCTCGCGGACTACGACCGCTTCACCCGGTTCGGACATCTCGCGTACGTTCCACTGCCCGGTGGTGACGCCGCGGTGCGCCGGCCGTACCGCATGGCGCTGGCCCATCTGAGGGCGGCCGGGATCGACTGGGCCGGCGACCTCGCCTGTACGACCGCCTGCCCGCCCGACGAACTCCACGTCCTGGAACGGCAGTTGGAGCGGGGCCTGAACTGTGTCCCCACGTCCAGCATGGGCCGGCTCTTCGACGCCGTGTCCTCTCTCGCCGGGGTGTGCCACCGAGCCGGATACGAGGCACAGGCCGCCGTCGAACTCGAGGGGGCGGCTCTGCACGCACCGGCCGACGACACCACCGCGTACGACTTCGCCCTGCACGCGTCGCAGGAGACGCGGGACGGCGCCGTACGGGCCGATCCGGCACCCGTACTCGCGGCGATCGTCCGCGACCTGCGCGCGGGCGTCGAGCCGGCCCTGGTCGCCGCGCGCTTCCACCGCTGCGTGACCGGCCTGGTGCACCGGATGTGCGCGCGGGCCCGAGAGCGGCACGGGCTGGACACGGTGGCCCTGACGGGAGGCGTGTTCGCCAACACGCTGCTCTCCTCGGCCTGTGCCGCCACCCTGCGCGAGGACGGCTTCACGGTCCTGCGACACCACCTGGTGCCGCCCAACGACGGTGGCCTGGCGCTGGGCCAACTGATGGTGGCCGCCCGCGCCACCCCCCTTCCCACCGACTGAGCAAACGCGCGACCCACAGCGAGGAGAGGCTCATGTGCCTGGCGGTACCCGGCAGAGTGCTGGACATCGAGGAACGGGACGGCACCCGGATGGCCACCGTCGACTTCGGCGGCGTGGTCAAGGAGGTGTGCCTGGAGTACCTGCCCGACCTCCAGGTCGGCGAGTACGCCATCGTCCACGTCGGGTTCGCCCTGCAGCGGCTGGACGAGGAGTCGGCGCGCCAGACGCTCGAACTCTTCGCCGAACTCGGCCTGTTGCAGGAGGAGTTCGGCGATCCCTGGGAAGCGGCGGCGGCGGACGCCGCCGGCTCGGAACCGGTGGAAGAGGTGCACAACCAGTGAAGTACATCGACGAGTTCCAGGACCCGGAGCTGGCACGCCGGCTCCTCGACGACATCCACGCCACCGTGACCAGGCCGTGGGCCCTGATGGAGGTGTGCGGAGGGCAGACGCACAGCATCATCCGGCACGGCATCGACCAACTCCTGCCGGACAAGGTCGAGTTGATCCACGGACCTGGCTGTCCGGTGTGCGTGACTCCGCTGGAGGTCATCGACAAGGCACTGGAGATCGCCTCCCGACCGGAGGTGATCTTCTGCTCCTTCGGTGACATGCTGCGGGTGCCGGGCACCGGACGGGACCTGTTCCAGGTCCGCGGAGAGGGCGGTGACGTGCGCGTCGTCTACTCACCGCTCGACGCGCTCGGGATCGCCCAGCAGAACCCGGACCGCGAGGTGGTGTTCTTCGGCATCGGCTTCGAGACGACCGCACCCCCCAACGCCATGACGGTCCATCAGGCCCGGAAGCTGGGCATCCCGAACTTCAGCATGCTGGTGTCCCACGTCCGGGTGCCTCCCGCCATCGAGGCCATCATGTCGTCGCCGAGCTGCCGGGTGCAGGGCTTCCTCGCGGCCGGCCATGTCTGCAGCGTGATGGGCATGGGGGAGTACCCGGAACTGGCGATGCGCTTCCGGGTGCCGATCGTGGTGACGGGCTTCGAGCCACTGGACATCCTTGAAGGCGTGCGCCGTACCGTGCGGCAGCTGGAACGCGGTGAGCACACCGTCGACAACGCCTACGCCCGTGCCGTTCGCGCGGAGGGCAACCCGGCCGCCCGGGCCATGCTGGAGGACGTCTTCGAGGTCACCGACCGCGCCTGGCGCGGCATCGGAGTGATCCCGCAGAGCGGCTGGCGGCTGGCGCCGAAGTACCGCGCCTACGACGCCGAGCACCGGTTCTCCGTCGAGGGCATCCGCACGCAGGAGCCGGCCGAGTGCCGCAGCGGTGAGGTCCTGCAGGGGCTGCTCAAGCCGCACGAGTGCGAGGCCTTCGGCACTCTGTGCACGCCTCGTACACCGCTGGGGGCCACCATGGTCTCCAGCGAGGGAGCCTGCGCCGCGTACTACCTCTACCGGCGGCTGGACATGCCCGCCACCAAGGCCCAGGAGGCGACCCCCGTTGTCTGACACCACCGATCTCCCCGTCCCCGCCCTGGACGTCGAGGCGTGGACGTGTCCGGCGCCGCTGCGGGACCGGCCGCGTGTCGTCATGGGCCACGGCGGCGGCGGAGTGCTCTCCGCCGAACTGGTCCAGCAGATCTTCGCGCCCGCTTTCGGAGGCGAGGTGCTCGCCCAGATGGGTGACGCCGCCGTCCTCTCCCTGGGCGGTGCCCGGCTGGCGTTCTCGACCGACTCCTACGTGGTGCGGCCGCTGTTCTTCCCCGGCGGCAGCATCGGCGACCTGGCGGTCAACGGCACCGTCAACGACCTCGCCATGAGCGGCGCCCGTGCCGCCTACCTCTCCTGCGGATTCATTCTGGAGGAGGGTGTCGAGCTGGACGTGGTCACGCGCGTGTCCGAGGCGCTGGGCGCGGCCGCGCGCACGGCCTGCGTGGAGGTGGCCACCGGTGACACCAAGGTGGTGGAGGCCGGCCACGGCGACGGGATCTACATCAACACCGCGGGCATCGGTCTGGTCCCGGCCGGCGTGGATCTGCGCCCTGAGCGGGTCGTCCCCGGCGACGTCGTGATCGTCAGCGGCGCCATCGGCGTCCACGGGGTGGCGGTCATGAGCGTTCGCGAGGGACTGGAATTCGGGGTGGAGATCAAGAGCGACTGCGCGGCGCTCGGCGGCCTGGTCGACGCCATGCTCGCCGTCACGCCGGATCTGCACGTCCTGCGCGACCCCACCCGAGGCGGCCTGGCCGCCTCGCTCAACGAGATCGCGCAGGCCTCCGGCACCGGAGTGGTCATCCAGGAACGCGACGTGCCTGTCCCGCCGGCCGTGGCCAACGCCTGCGCCATTCTCGGACTGGACCCCATGTACATCGCCAACGAGGGCAAGCTGGTGGCCTTCGTCCCGCGCGAGCACGCCGACGCCGTCCTCGCGGCGATGCGCGCCCACCCTCTGGGCGCGGACTCCGTGATCATCGGTGAGGCGGTGGAGGCGCATCCCGGCATGGTCGTGGCACGGACCGGCCTGGGAGGGACGCGGGTGGTCGATCTGCCGATCGGGGAGCAACTGCCGAGGATCTGCTGACAGGGGCGTCGTTCGCGGAGGAGCTGCCGTCCGGGGCCGATCGGAGCGGATCGCTGCGGATCGGATCGAAGCGGGATCGGAGCGCTGATCCGGTCAGCGTCCGGGCGGCGGATCCTGTGGGTCCACGCCGGTCTTGGCGGCGGCGTCCTTGGTACCGCTGGGGCGCTGGGAGCGGCCCTTGCGTCCGGTGTCGCGCCTGCCCTTCTCGTCCGCGTCGCCGTACTCCTCGCCGCTCGTGTTCGGGCTCTTGACCGTGTCACCGGGGACGGACTTCGTCTCCTCGGCGGACTTCGTCCGACCCGGACCGGGCTTGCCTGCATGCTCGGCACGGAAGGAGCGTTCGGCGCTCGGATTGTCCTGCTGACGCGTCTCGTCCACATCGGGCGACCAGCCGTGCTGTCCGGTGCCCTCGTGTCGGCTGGGGCCCTTTCCGTGTGGTGGCTCGGACGAACGTGGTTTCTTCGACATGGTCGGATCCGCCTTTTCACGGTTGGTGGGGGGCGCTGGCAACGCGTCCCGAGTTACGTGAATTATCCCATCTTGCGTAATTTTGGTCACTTCATACGTGTCCTTGGGTGGGGGCCTCCTGGAGAGGCCAAGTCGAGCGAACGGTCGACGCGCCGAAGCACTCCGTGATCACTTGGCCTGCGTGACAAGATCTGGGCGTGACGGCGTTGTTCCTGACGGTCGGCCTGCCAGGGGCCGGAAAGACCACCAGAGCGCGGCAGCTGGCTGAGGAGCACAGTGCCCTGCGGCTGACCCCGGATGAGTGGATGATCCCGCTGTTCGGTGATCCGCAGCCGGAAGGGAAGCGCGATGTGCTGGAAGGACGGCTGCTCCGGCTCGGTCTGGAGGCGCTGAAGCTGGGGACGAACGTGGTCCTGGATTTCGGATGCTGGTCTCGTGACGAGAGGTCCGCGATCCGCTGGTTGGCGATGTCTGTGGGCGCGTCCTGTCGCCTTGTGTACGTGCCGGTGGACCATGAGACCCAACGCGCTCGCATCGCCCATCGCCAGTCGACCACCCCTGAGCAGACCTTCGCGATGAGCGAGACGGACCTCGCGCACTGGAGAACGCTGTTCGAGGAGCCCGACGCCACGGAACTCGATGGACACGAGGTGGGAGCTCCGCCTCCTGGGTGGCCAGGATGGCTGGAGTGGGCCGCCGACCGGTGGCCATCACTCGCGTGACTGTCCCGACAACTGGTGGTGATGAGCGAGATCGCCTGGACCAAGCACCGCCGTGTGCAGTGGTCGCCCACGTTGGCAGTTGCGCGCGACTTTGTGGAACGCGGGCGTCTGCGACCGTTCCGGTGTTCCGGCGTGGATCCGTACTGCTGACGGCGTGCCGAGGACAGCGGCTGTTCCACCGCGGTGTCCCCATTCGGTCTGCGTCGGGCTCCCCGACTTCTCCCGCAGGTAGGCTTCGGCTGATCAGGCAAAGTCGGCGGGGACGAGGCATGGGCGGGGTCGAGAAGACGCGGGGCGGCGGGGCCGAGCGGGCGACCTCGCGCGATGTCGCCCGGCTTGCCGGGGTGTCGCACACGGCCGTGTCCTTCGTCTTCAACGGGCGTGCCCAAGGCAACCTCTCCGCCGAGACGCAGGAGAAGATCCGCAAGGCGGCCGAACAGCTCGGCTACCGGCCGAACGCGGTCGCCCGTGGTCTGCGCCGGCGTCGTACCGCCGTGATCGGTCTGGTAACGGACGAGATCGCCACCTCGCCGTTCGCCGGGCGGCTGCTGCGCGGGGCCATGGACATGGCGTGGAGCAGTGAGCACCTGGTGCTCACCGTCGACTCCGGGCAGGACCCGGTCGCCGAGGACGCGGCTGTCGCCGAACTGCTCGACCGGAGGGTCGACGGGATCATCTACGCCGCGCTGTCGCTGCGCCGCGCCCGAGTCCCGAAAGGGCTGCACCGCACGTTCGCCGTGCTCGCCAACTGTCTCCCCGAGGACGGCTCCCTCCCGGCCGTCATCCCCGCCGAGCGGGCCGGCGGCCGCAGCGCCGCGCGTGTCCTTCTCGACGCGGGCCACCGCCGTGTCGCCCTGGTGGGCGGACTGGACGACATCGCGACCGCGGAACGGCTGCGCGGCTTCCGGGACGCGCTGCGGACGGTGGGCCTGACCGCCGAGAAGGACTGGATCGTGCGGACGGGAGGGGAGATCTCCGCCGGGTACCAGGGCGCGCTGCGGCTGCTGGACGGTGTTCCCGCCCACCGGCGGCCCACGGGGATCGTCTGTTACAACGACCGGGTCGCCGCTGGGGTCCTTCACGCCGCCGCGCGCCTGGGCCTCGACGTGCCCGCGGACCTGTCCGTCGTCGGCTATGACGACCAGGAACACATGGCGGCTTTCCTCAGCCCGCCCCTCACCACGGTCGCGCTGCCCCATCGTGCGATGGGAGAGACGGCCGTCCGCCTGCTCCTGGACGCCATCGACAGCGGGACCGCGCCGCCGGTCACCACTCGGCGGCTGGAGTGCCCCGTCGTCACGCGGGGTTCGGTGGGACCAGCTCCCAGCCCGTGACCTGGACGTTCGTCCCCTGCACGGTCAGCTCCGCGATGTCGTCGTCCCGTCGGTACACCCGTTCCGTGGCCGTCGCCCGGTCACCCGCGAACAGTTCCACCAGCGAGCCGTCCACGAGGATCCGTACCGTGAGGGTCTCGCCCGGCGGGGTCGGCAGGACCAGGGGGGCCGTGCCGTCCGGGCGGGAGCGTGGCCAGGCCGTGCGGTCCAGGGTCACCGTGCCGGACGCCGGGTCGAGGCGCACGGTCAGTGCGGCCCCGGACGTGGCCCGCAGCAGACTCACGGTCGCCGCCGAACGTGCAGTCACCAGCAGGTCGTACGCGAGAGGGAGTGGCCGGTGCGCTCCTGGTGCGACCGTGAACGGGACGTCCGCTCGCAGGAGTTCGAGCTCCGGAGCCGGTACGACCCGTAGCGTGCCGTCCTCGTGGGTGTCCATCACCCGGGGTGCCGTGAGGACGCCGGACCAGCCCGCGCGGTTGACCTCCTCGGGCGGCCGTGACTCCCAGGACCAGCCCCAGAGCAGGGCGCGGCCCGACTGCGTGTCCTGGAGGACGGAGGGGGCGTAGAAGTCACGGCCGAGGTCCAGCGGGCCGCCGCTCGTCACGGCCGCGAACCTCGGTCCACCGTCCGCCTGCTCCACCAGACGGCCCGTGACGTACGCGGTGCTCAGCGGGTCGCCGTCCCACAGGGCCACCGCCAGGGCCCAGTCGCCCCCGGGGGTCACCCACAACTGCGGGCACTCCCAGCCGGTCGCCCGCTCGCCGAAGGCGCGGACCGCTGCCGGGTCCCGGCCGTCCAGCAGGACCCCGGCGAACCGCCAGTCGTACAGGTTCTCACAGTCGTACACCAGGACGGACGGGGTGCCGTCGGCGTGGCCGGCGCCCATCAGCGCCCAGCGGCGTCCGGCGAAGTGGAAGACGAAAGGGTCCCGGAACATCGTCACGTCCAGGCCGGGCGGTGGGCCGGCTACCACCGGCACCGGCAGTTGCTTCCACCTCTGGAGGCCGTCGTCCTCGGTCACGGCGAGACAGATCGCGCTCAGACCCCGGTGGTCGTGGTCGATGCCGGAGTACACCGCTGTCGGTACACCACCGTCGTCCACCACGCAGCCGGACCAGCAGCCCGCCTCGTCCGGGCCGTCGGGGGTGGGGCGCAGGGCGATCCCGTGGTCGTCCCAGTGGGCGAGGTCGGGGCTGGAGGCATGGCCCCAGTGAACGTTCATGTGCACGGGGGCATCCGGGTTGTGCTGGTAGAAGAGGTGGTACCGATCGCCCCAGCGGAACGGGCCGTTCGGGTCGTTCATCCAGTTGGCCGGCGGGCGGACCCTGAAGCGCGGGCTGTTGGCGTCGGTCGACCGGCTCACGGAACTCAACGATTGACTCCTGCGGATGTGATGCCCTCGCGCAGAGGGCGCTGGCCGACGAAGAACACGACGACGGCGGGGATCATGGAGAGGACGACTCCGGCGAGGACGACGGAGATCGAGCCGGTGCCGAGATTGCCCTGGAGGGAGACCAGGCCGAGGGGCAGCGTGAGGTTCTCGGTGGAGGTTTCGAGGATCAGCGGCCGGAAGAACTCGTTCCAGTGGTAGTTGAAGGCCAGCACGCCGACGATGGCGAGACCCGGGGCCGCCAATGGGGCGTACACCGACCGGAAGACGCGCCACGGACCCGCGCCGTCGATCATCGCCGCCTCGCCCAGGTCCTTCGGCATGCCCAGGAAGTACTGGCGCATCAGGAAGGTGCCGAAGGCCGTCGGGAAAGCCGGGACGATGAGGCCGAGCAGGGTGTCGGTCAGACCCATCGTCTTCAGTTCCAGGAAGACCGGGACCATCGTGACCTGCAACGGCACCATCATCGTGGCCAGGACCAGCGCGAACAGCGGCTTCTTGAAGCGGAATTCGAGGCGGGCGAAGGCATAGCCCGCCAGGCCCGCGGTGATCATCTGGCCGGTCGCGATCAGCGCGGTCACCAGGGTGGAGTTCAGTGCGTACAGCCAGACGTCGATCTGTTCGAAGACCCCGCGGTAGGCGTCGACGGTGGGGTCCGTGGGGATGATCTTCGGCGGCAGGTCGAAGGACTCCGCCGGCTTGCGCAGTGACGTCGACACCGTCCAGATGACCGGGCCGAGCGTCAACAGGGCGCACAGCGCCAGGCCCGCGATCCGGCCCCAGGGCGCCAGGCCGTGCCGTACGCGTGACGCGGTGGGGCTTGTGCGGGGACCCGGCATCGAAGCCGATGCCGAACCCGAGAGGGAACTCGTACTCATCTGACTCACCCGGCTCACTGGTAGTGGACGTAACGCCGGCTGAGCCGGAACTGGAGTGCGGTGACCGCCATGATCAGGGCGAAGAGCAGGACGCCCACGGCGGACGCCTCGCCGAAGCGGAGCTGTTCGAAGGCCGTCTCGTAGATGACCATCACGACCGTGCGCGTCGAGTCGCCGGGACCGCCCGCCGTGAGGACGTACGGCTGCTCGAAGACCTGGAGGGCGTTGATGATGCCGACCACGGACGCCACCAGCAGCGTGGGCGACAGCAGCGGCAGGGTGATGGCGAGGTGTTTGCGCACCCCGCTCGCGCCGTCCAGCGAAGCCGCCTCGTGCACCTCCTTCGGGATGTTGTTCAGGCCGCCGACGAACAGCAGGAACGAGAAGCCGAACTGCTGCCAGACGTACGCAAGGACCACGGCCGCCATCGCCCCGTTCTCCGAGGTCAGCCAGGGGACCGAGGGGACACCGACCGTGCCGAGGAGCCAGTTGACGGGGCCGAAGTCCTGGTTGAACAGGTACTTCATCACCACCGAGATGGACGCGGCGGACAGCACCAGCGGGAAGAAGAACGCCGAACGGAACACGGACCGCAGCCACTTGGGCATCCGGCCGTTCACCGCGATCGCCAGCACGAGCGCGACGAGCAACTGGAGTGCGACCGCGAGCACCATGAAGACGAGCGTGTTGCGGAAGGAGATGAGGACCGTCGAATCGGTCAGGATCTTTCGGTAGTTGGCCGCCCCGGCCCACCGCGGGTCGTCGATCACGTCCCACTGGAAGAAGCTGAGGACGACCGAGCCGACGATCGGTGCGACCGTGAAGACGACGATGCCGACGACGGTCGGCGCGAGGAACAGTACGGCGAGGAGGCGGGTGCCCCGGGTGCGGATGGTGGTGGCGGCCGTGGACCCGGATGACTTACCGATCTGACCGGTCCTGCGGCTCTTGCGGGTGCGGGCGGGCTCCGGTCCTACAGGCCTGATCTCGGTGTTCGTCACACTTCACGCTCCATGGCCTGCTCCAGGTCCCCCTGCAGTCGGCGCAGCGCGGGACGCACCGCGCCGGGGCTCGAAAGGGCGGTTCCGGTGTGCTTGATCAGCAGCTGCTCGACCTCGTTGACCTGCGGCGGGGCCGGGATCGGACCGGTGGTGGGGATCTTGTCGAGGGTGTCGTAGAAGACCTGCCAGTGGGCCGGGCCGGTCTCCCGATAGCGGGCCTCGTCGACCATCGAGCGGCGGGCCGGAGTGGTCTGGTTTGCCGCGAAGAGCTGGGTCATCACGTCCTTGCGGGCGGTGTACTTGATGAACTCCCAGGCCTCGTCCCGCAGCTTCGACGTGCGCAGCATCGCGTACCCGGCGGCGCCGAACTGGTGACGCCGGGTACGGCGGCGCGGGAAGTACCGCACGTCGTAGTCCGCCGGTTTCATGCCCGCCTGATGCAGGCCGCCCGCCCAGAAGCCGCCCGCGGGCGTGACACCGACGCGGCCGGTGGAGAAGACGCCGACGAGGTTGCGGCCGTCGCCGCCCTCCGGCCGGGTGCACAGGTCCTCCTGGACGAGGGAGGAGAGGTAGTCGTAGACCTCCGCGACGCGGTCGGAGTCGGCCAGGGGTGTCGTCCACCGGTAGCCGCCGCCCCGGCCGCGCCGCTGTGCCTCGGGATAGAAGGCGTTCCAGAGCCAGTCGCCGCCGGGGGCCTTGGACTCGGTGAGGAGGTTGGTGCCGTTGGCGAAGAGCCAGGGGACCACTCCGCCCCACAGCCGGTTGGTCCAGAAGTACGGGGTGAACCGGTCGCCGTTGCTGCGTTTCATCGCTCGCAGCAGCGTGGTGAAGTCGTCGTGGGTCCAGTCGTCGTCGGGGAGGTCGGCACCCGTGCGTGCGAGGACCCGGGTGTTGAGGTACATGTCGGCCGCGTTGAACTCGACCGGCAGCTGGTAGAGGCTCCCCTCGTACATCATCGACTCGACCAGCGAGGGATGGACGTCGGCGAAGTACGTGCGCAGCTCGGCCGCGTCGCGCCTCGCCCACCTGTCCAGCGGTACGCCGAGCCGTTGCGCGAAGAGCTGCACGCCCTCGGTGGCGACGTACACGAGGTCGGGTGCGGTGCCCGCGGCGATCTGGGTGAGGATCTTGGAGAAGAAGTCCGACCAGTCGTAGGCCTGTACGGGGTTGATGCGGATCCTGATGTCGGGGTGGGCCTCGCGGAATCCGTCGCGCAGGGCACGCTGCGCCTCGGGGTTGAAGGCGGAGCCCAGGGTGGCGATGACGAGCGAGCCGTCGTCGCGGCCGGGTATGTCGGCGCCGGTGAGGCGGTCCCAGCCGGCCGCGACACCGGCGAGAGCGGCGGCTCCGGCGCCGTACGCGCCGTAGCGCATCAGGGCCCGTCGGGGGAGGAGCGAGTCGGTCATCGGCGAGCCTAACTCGTGTTAGCCGAAGTTGGATTCCCTGATGATGAGAACCCCGCTGCGGGCCTGTCAAGGGATCTGCGGGGATGGGAAGTTGCGGACGGCCGGTCCGCGAGGGCTTGACCTTTAACGAGTTAGGTATACGGTTCCGGACCACATGAGCCGCGTCCCGACGACGATGTCGGGGAAGGGAGCCGCACGATGCGTGGCATGAAGAGGAGTTCGCTCCGACCGGAGGAGACCGTGTCCAGGCGGTCGCTGCTGACGGCCTCGGCGGTCGGCGCCGCCGGTGTCCTGCTGCCGGACCTCGTGAGACCGGCGGTGGCGGTGCCCCGCGAGCCGACGGCCGCGTGCACGGGCAGCTACCGCGCCGAGTACCACTTCACGGTCCCCGACCAGTGGATGAACGACCCGCAACGCCCGGTCTGGATCGATGGCGAGTACCACTACTACTACCTCTACAACCCCGACTACTCGACGGGCGGCACGACGGCCGGTACCGCCTGGCGCCTTGCCACCAGCACCGACCTCGTCTCCTTCACCGACCGGGGCATCGCCGTGCCGAAGGACATGACTGCGAACGGCGATGTCTGGTCCGGCTCGGCGGTGGTCGACACGGACGACACGGCGGGCTTCGGCGCGGGCGCGGTGATCGTCATCGCCACCATGGCGCCCGACGAGGTCACCCAGGCCCAGTACCTGTACTACTCGACGGACGGCGGCCGCACCTTCACGAACCACGGCACCGCCCCGGTCCTCCCCAACCCCGGCGTACGGGACTTCCGCGACCCCAAGGTGATCCGCGACGAGGAGCGCGGGCGGTGGGTGATGCTGCTCGCCGAGAACGACAAAGTCGGCTTCTACCATTCCGCCGACCTCAAGGCGTGGACGTACGTCGGCGGCTTCGTCAAGGGCGGCATCGGCGTCCTGGAGTGCCCCGACCTGTTCCGGATCAGAGCGGACGACGGGACCTGGAAGTGGGTGCTGGGCGCCAGCGCCAACGGCAAGGGCTCAGGGCTGCCGAGCACGTTTGCGTACTGGACGGGTTCCTTCGACGGTACGAGCTTCACCGCCGACGCGTCCGATCCCCAGTGGCTGGACCACGGCTGGGACTGGTACGCGGCGGTCACCTTCGACAAACGTGACGCGAACGGGGTCCTGGATTCTGACGCGCGGTACGCGATCGGTTGGATGAACCACTGGGACTACGCGAACACCACGCCCACCACCGAGTGCGACGGCTTCAACGGCACCGACTCGATCGTCCGCGAGGTACGACTGAAGCACGCGTCGGGAACGTACTACCTGGCGTCCCAGCCGGTGGCGGCCCTGGACGACCATGTGTCGCGCACGGTGAACCTCGGCGACATCGCGGTCGACGGCACCCGGCCGCTCGACTACACGGGTACCGCGTACGAGCTGGCCTGTGAGATCACCTGGGACCAACTGACCGGCGCCGGCCTCCAGCTGCGGCGGTCGTCCGACGGTGGGCGGCACATCGACGCGGGGGTCTACGGCGACTACGCCTTCGTCAACCGTGCTTACACCGTGAGCCCCGACACCTCTGGCCGCTGGCAGGAGAGCCGCACGCCGTTCGACCTGTCCGCCGGCACGGTCCGCCTGCGGATCCTCGTCGACCGCACGTCCGTCGAGATGTTCGTCGGCGACGGCCGGTACGTGCACTCGACCGAGGCCTTCCCCGACCCGTCCGACACCGCACTGGCGCTGTTCACGATCGACGGGCAGGCGGTGTTCCGGAACGTGGTGATCCGGGAGTTCACGGTCTGACCCGACGGGGAGGTGCCCGGGACGGGCCGAGAGGCCGGCGACGACCGGTACGCCGGGGCTCTCTGTACCGGGCCGGCCGGACAGCGGTACCGCGGGGGCGGCCCGGGATTCCGGCCCGCACATCAAAGGCAGGAACGAACCGACACCCGCGACAACAGCCGTGGAGGCTCCGCCCCGATCACCAGGGCGGAGCCTTTGTGTGCTGGAGGGGAGACCGCTGCGGGCAGGTTCGGGATCTCCCTCCGAGTCGGCGTGATGGACGCAAGCCGAAAGCCGAACGCGGCCCTCCTGGTACCCGTTGAGGTGGGCGAGGGTGTGGCCGCCGCTTGTCGGCATGGCCCCGAGCAGCGAAACGACCACCGTATGTTCCCCAACCTGTCGCCTGTCGGGGCTACTTCCGTGCCACTGACAGGTCTTCACCTGGTGAGCTTCGTACGCCACAATGACTTCAATTCCGCTCGGGGGATTTGGACGCACCTTCCCGCACGAACTCGGGTTCGCCAGCCGAGAGAGTCGGATGCGAGGCGCTTCCATGAACGACGTCGGAGATGTGCCGGCGTAACGCGTTGTGGAAGGCGGTCGGAGCCCGAAGCTCCCTGGACCGAGAGGACCTTGTGCGCATGGCGAGCACTATCGACCCGTGAGGGCGCGGCCGCTGCTCGGCCTGGTTTCAGGGAGCGCTCTGATACCCGTCGCAGTGGCCTACCCGTGGGTTGCTCTCATCCCCCTCTTCAGTGCGCTGGCCATACTGGCCTGCGTCGTTGTCCCCGGCGTCTGGTCTGCGAAGCCAGATCGGCGGCGGGATGCCCGCGCCATGACCGAACTACTGCTCGGGGTGTCTTCTCGCAGGCGTCGGTGACCCGTGCTCAGACGTGCTGACGCGGGGCCGGCCACAGGCCGGTGCGGAGCCGAATTCCCCGCTGCCGCGGGGTCGGTCTCGCGCCTTGCTCGTCTTCGCCTTCCCGCTTGGTGTGATGCCAGGATGCGGCGCGTTGGGCTTCGTGCAGGCCGTGCACATGACTGTGACGACCGTCGGTTGATCCACGCGGCTGTCTCAACCCAGCACTGTCCATGTCCGCCACGGCACGTAGCGCGAGGGCCCGTGTTTCCCCGGCGATGTACAAAGCAGTGCTCGGCGAGGCATGGGAAGGCTCCGACGGGTGACGGCGCGAAGACCGAGGAGGTGCCGGCGAACTCGCCGACAGTTTGGTGGAGGGCTGTGCGTCTGAACTGTTCATCGCCGCGCACCTTCACCTCGGCGCTCCGCTGAGTCGACTCCTTCGAGTCTGCGGTTCCCGGGTGCCTGGAGGGCGAAGGCTCCCTCCAGGCAATCGACTTCAGGCTCTAGAAGAACCCAAGCTTCTTCGGGCTGTATGAAACAAGAAGGTTCTTCGTCTGCTGGTAGTGCTCCAGCATCATCTTGTGCGTCTCCCGTCCGATCCCCGACTGCTTGTACCCGCCGAAGGCGGCATGCGCCGGGTACGCGTGGTAGCAGTTGGTCCAGACGCGGCCCGCCTGGATCGCCCGTCCTGCCCGGTACGCCGTGTTCATGTCCCGGGTCCACACGCCCGCCCCTAGTCCGTACAGCGTGTCGTTGGCGATCTTCAGCGCGTCGTCGAAGTCGTCGAACGAGGTCACCGAGACGACAGGGCCGAAGATCTCCTCCTGGAAGATCCGCATACGGTTGTCCCCCTCGAAGATCGTCGGCTGGACGTAGTAGCCGCCCTTCAACTCACCGTCGTACTCGATGCGTTCGCCGCCGGTGAGGACTTTCGCGCCCTCCTGCCGGCCGACGTCCAGGTAGGAGAGGATCTTCTCCAGCTGGTCGTTGGAGGCCTGGGCGCCGATCATCGTGTCGGTGTCGAGGGGATGGCCCGGCTTGATGAGCTCGGTGCGGGCGACGGCGGCCTCGAGGAACTCGGCGTAGTTGCCGCGCTGGATCAGTGCCCGGGAGGGGCAGGTGCAGACCTCGCCCTGGTTGAGGGCGAACATCGTGAACCCTTCGAGCGCCTTGTCCCGGAAGTCGTCGTCCCGCGCCCAGACGTCGTCGAAGAAGATGTTCGGTGACTTGCCACCGAGTTCGAGGGTCACCGGCTTGATGTTCTCCGAGGCGTACTGCATGATCAGCCGCCCCGTGGTGGTCTCGCCGGTGAACGCCACCTTGGCCACCCGTGGGCTGGACGCGAGCGGCTTGCCCGCCTCGACACCGAAGCCGTTGACGATGTTCACCACGCCCGGCGGCAGCAGGTCCGCGATCAGGCTCATCCAGTAGTGGAGGGAAGCCGGGGTCTGCTCGGCGGGCTTGATGACGACCGCATTGCCCGCCGCGAGGGCCGGGGCCAGCTTCCACACCGCCATCAGGATCGGGAAGTTCCACGGGATGATCTGCGCGACGACACCGAGCGGCTCATGGAAGTGGTACGCCACGGTGTCGTCGTCGAGCTCGCCGAGCGAACCCTCCTGCGCGCGGATCGCCCCCGCGAAGTACCGGAAGTGGTCGATGGAGAGGGGGATGTCGGCCGCCAGCGTCTCCCGCACCGGCTTGCCGTTCTCCCAGCTCTCGGCGACCGCCAGCTTCTCGAGGTTGGCCTCCATGCGGTCGGCGATCTTCAGCAGGATGTCGGACCGCTCGGTCACCGAGGTCCGGCCCCAGCCCGGGGCGGCGGCGTGCGCGGCGTCCAGCGCCCGCTCCACGTCCTCCGCGGTGCCCCGCGCGACCTCGGTGAACGGCTGCCCGTTCACCGGGGACGGGTTCTCGAAGTACTGCCCGCGCGCCGGCGGCACGTACTCGCCACCGATGAAGTGGTCGTAGCGCGCCTGGTAGGAGACGATCGCGCCCTCGGTGCCGGGTGCCGCGTAACGGGTCATGCTGGCCAGCCTCCTTCAGCAGCGCTGCCCGCCATTGGGCAGCTCTGGCGTGAGGCTAGGAGCGCGGACGTTGCAACCACGTTGCCGTCGGCGCGGCCAGTTCGGACTCCAGCGCGGTCAGCCGGGCCCGGACGCTCGCCGTGGGCCGCACGGCGGCGAGAGCTCGCCACACGTCGATGTCGTCCTCGCCCCATGGTGTGTGTGCCCAGTCCGCCAGCAGGTCCGGGTCGCGGGCGGCGACCAGCGCCGTCCGCAGCCCGTCGGCGATCCGGCGCCTGAGCCTGACCACCGCCGGTGCCTGCGAGGCCGGCAGCAGCGGACCGGTGTATCCCCGCGCCGCCGCGGTGACCGCCCCGCTCTCCAGGCGCCGCTCCACGACGGCCACGTCCGACTCGACCCGCGCGGTCAGGCGGTACGGCCGCGACGACAGCAGGCCCGGACCCAGCACCCTGCGCAGCCGCGCCAGTTCGGCCCGCAGCGTCACCGGCGTCACCGACTCGTCCTCGTACAGCGCGCACAGCAGCTCGTCCCCGGTCAGACCCTCCGGGTGCCGGGACAGCAGCACCAGGATCTCGCTGTGCCGGCGGCTGAGCCTGACCCTGCGGCCGGCACCGACCAGCAGCGCCTCGTCACGGCCCAGTGCGCTCAGCTCAGACGTGTCGGTGGCGGGCTGCTGCGGGAGGAGCAGCGCCAGCTGCGACTCGGCGGCCCGCGCGACCGCCTGGACGAAGCCCAGGCTGTGCGGATGCGCGAGGCCGTTCCCGCCGGTGATGTCCACGGCCCCCAGTACCCGCCCCGTCCGCGGATCGTGCACCGGCGCCGCCGCGCAGGTCCACGGCTGGACCCGGCGGATGAAGTGCTCCGCCGCGAACACCTGCACCGGCCGGTCCACCGCGACCGCGGTACCCGGCGCGTTCGTCCCGACAGCGGTCTCCGCCCACCGCGCGCCCGGCACGAAGTTCATCCACTCCGCCTGCCGCCGGGTCCTCGCATGGCCCTCGACCCAGAGCAGCCTTCCGTGCTCGTCGCACACCGCGAGCAGATGCTCCCCGTCGGAGGCGAAGGTGCCCATCAGCTCACGGAACAGCGGCATGACCCGCGCCAGCGGGTGCTCGGCCCGATACGAGCCGAGGTCCCCGTCGCTCAGTTCGACGCTCGCGGTCCCGTCAGGCCCGACACCGGCCCGCGCGGAACGCCGCCACGAGTCGGCCACCACCGGGCGTACCGGCCGCTGCACCGTGCCCGCCTCGGTGAACGTCTCGTACGCGCGGCGCAGCAGCCGGACATGCTCGGCAGCGTCGGCCCCCGGTTCCAGGGCCACCCATGGATCGGTCAACTCGGCCTCCCGGAGCGCGATGCGGCTGCGACCATCGTCACTCCGGGTGCGCGCGCAAACAACCTCCTCGACCGGCCTCACCCGAACGATGCGCGGCTCACACGGCTTCGACCATGCGCAAGTAGCGCTGCCAGTCCCAGTACACCCCCGGGTCGCTGTGGTCGGTGCCCGGCACCTCGTAGTGCCCGATGATGTGCGCGCGGTCCCTGGGGATGCCGTATCTCCCGCAGATCCCCGCCGTGAGCTTCGCGGACTCCTGGTACAGGGCCTCGGTGAAGTAGGCGGGCTTGTCCACCCATCCCTCGTGCTCGATGCCGATGCTGCTGGTGTTGTAGTCCCAGTTCCCGGCATGCCAGGCGATGTCGGCCTCCCGCACGCACTGCGCGATGTGCCCGTCGGCCGATCGCACGACATAGTGCGCGGACACCTTCTTCGCCGGGTTCTGGAAGATGGCCAGGGTGCCGGTGTAGGCCGTCTGCGTGACGTGGACGATCACCTTGTCCACGGGGTGGGACCAGGGGCGGTCCGCCGCTGTGAAGTTGGAGGGGGTGGCCGGCTGCCACTCGGCGAGCGGGTGGTCGACGGGTTGCGGGGCCGCCCCGGCCTGGGCTTCGGGAAGCAGCGCGTACGGTGTGGCGGCCAGGACGGCCCCCTTCAGCAACCGCCGTCTGCCGAGCAGCGGTCTGGCGCGTTCCATGAATCAAGTCCCTTTCGTCTCAGCGGTGTTCAGCCAAGCAGGGCCACCGCGGTCTGGCGGAGCCGGTCATGTACTCCGCGGTGAGTCTCGCGCGCCGGCAGCCATTCCTTGCGGATCTTCGCCACGCAGGTGTAGTTGGTGTCGCACACGTTGGCCAACGGCGACTCCACCGCCTGGGTCGCGAACTGGTACGCGTCCAGTTCGCTGAACCCGTAGTCGCGCACCAGCCACTGCACGAGGTCGAGCTGGGATATCCGGAACGCGTCCTCCAGTGGGCGGGCCGAACCGGTCGAGATGATGTGGGTGTCCGACTCGATGCGCGGCCAGGGTGTGGCGAGTCCCTTGAGCAGCTCGACGATCACCACGGTGTTCATCGCGCACTCGACGGCGACCCCGCAGGTCTCTCCCTCGCCCTGGCGGGCGTGCCCGTCGCCGAGGCTGAGCAGGGCGCCCTCCACATTGACCCCGAGGTAACAGGTGACACCCGCCCGCATCTCGGGTGTGTCCATGTTCCCGCCGTGCGCGTCGGGCACCAGTGCCGACCGCACTTCCAGATTGGCGGGGGCCACTCCCACGGTGCCGTGCATCGGGTCCATGGGCAGTTCGATCTCGATGTCACTGTCGCGTGCCCGGAACAGCGCCGTGCGCCGGGTCCGGTCCAACTGCCAGATCCACACGGTTTCCGGCAGCGGAGGCTGCAGCGTGGCGGTGGTGTGCGTCGAGGTGAGCGCGCCGAACAGGGGGACCGTGGTCGATGCGGCCCAGTCCCGGGCCGGTTCGATCGACACGAAATGCACGGCGACCGTGTCACCCGGCTCCGCGCCCTCGATGTGGAAAGGGCCGGTCTGCGGATTCAGGAAGGGGAACTCGCACACCTCGGACACCAGGTCCTTCTCGGACCGCACCCGTCCCGCGAAGCAGTCCTCCGTGTACAGGTCGAGGACCGTGCCGGGCGCGATGCGGGCCACGGGCGGTGCGCCGCCGAACGTCCAGGCGTACTCGCCGGGTTCGGGCCGTACGGTCAGGATCCGGGGGTCGTTCATCGCTGTGCACTCCGTTCTGTGCGGGTTCGGCGAGGTGGCCACGGGCGGTGTCGGCCATGTGTTCCGGAGGCCGCCGTATCAGCGCGATCAGCACCACGATTCCCACGTCACCCCCCGATTCCCGCCGTTCGAGGCCGCTGAGGGCCTCGCGTGAATCACGGTACGGTGCCTGCCGGTTGGGCAGTAGAGCGCTTGGTGTTTCGGTGGACAACCTTGGGGTTGTGGACAACTCCCTCACCCGATGGGGTGAGGCCGCCGCGGCTCAGACCCGTTCGCCCACAACCGCCGGGTCGTCCAGCACGGCCCGCACCACCGAGTGCGCGGCCCCCAGCAGCGGACCCTGCGAACCCAGGCGGGACACGGACACCGGACAGGCCGGACCCGCCGTGCGCCGGGCCAGCTCGTCCCGCAGCGAGGGCAGCAGCCAGGGTGCGAGCCCCGCCAGCGCGCCGCCGAGCACCACGGCTTCGGGGTCCAGCAGATTGACCGCCCCGGTCAGCGCTATGCCGAGCGCTTCCCCGGCCTCGCGCAGGGCGTCACGTACGTCCTCGTCGCCGTCCGCCGCGCGCTGGGCGAGCAGTCCGACCCGGTCCTCGCCCGGCTCCAGACCGGCCGCCCGCAACACCGCCTCCTCACCGGCGTACTGCTCCAGGCAGCCGCGCCCGCCGCACGCGCATGGGGGTCCGTCGGGACGGACCGGCACATGGCCGAGCTCGCCCGCGAAACCGCGGGTGCCGCGCAGGAGTTGCCCGTCCACGACGAGTGCCGCGCCGATGCCGATCTCCGCCGAGACGTGCAGGAAGTCGCGGGGGGTGCCGTCGCCGAGCCAGAGTTCTGCCAGCGCGCCGAAATTGGCCTCGTTGCCCACGGTCAGCGGGAAGTCCTCGGGCAGCAGGGCGCCCAGGTCCGTGTCGTGCCAGTCGAGGTTCGGGGCTCGGACGACGGTCCGGGCGTCACGCGCCACCAGACCGGGCACCGCCACCGCGAGGCCCGCGGGCCACAGGCCCTCGGCGTCCGCCTCGGCCACCACCTGGTGTACCAGGGAGGTGAGTTCCGCGATCACCGGCTCGGGGGAGCGGCCCCGGTTCGCGGCGTACCGCACCACCCTCGAGCGCACCTGCCCGCGCAGATCGACCGCGCAGACCGCGAGGTGGTCCACGCCGATCTCGGCGCCTATCCCGGCCGGCCCCCGTCCGCTGACGGCGAGCGCGGAGCCCGGCCTGCCGACCCGGCCGGGACGCTCGGGGCCCAGCTCCTCGAGCAGCCCCGAGCGTATGAGCTCGTCGACGAGGGTCGACACCGCGGCCCGGGTCAGCCCGATGCGCGAGGACACCGCGGCACGCGACAGCGGTCCCTCGGCGCTCACGGTGTGCATGACTCTGGCCAGGTTGCGGCGGCGCATGCCCTGCTGGGTGTCGGGCAGGCGACGCCCCGGACCCGCCGGGTGGGCGTCGTGCAGCGGTGCCGTCATGCCTCCCTCACCCCTCAGAGGTCCCCCGCTCCAGCAGCGGCGCCGCGTCGGAGAGTACCCCGGCGATCCTGGCCAGCGTCTCGTCGTCCCGCTCCACGGCCTCCAGTACCGGTCCGGCGGCGGTGTTCCAGCGCCGGGCGACCGCGCCCGGGTCCTCGCCGGTGAGCAGTCCGGCGGCCTGCGCCGCGGCGCCGAGCGCGACCAGCTCCTTGGCCTCGGGCACCTGGACGGGACGCCCCGAGAGCCGCCGTACGGTCTGCTGCCAGGCGGTGCCCTGCGCGCCGCCGCCGATGAGCAGCAGGGGCGTCGAACGATCCGCGTCCTGGTCGAGCACCAGGTCCAGGGCTCCGAGCAGTGCCTGTACGGCGCCGTCGTAGGCCGCCTGGAGGAGCTGGCCGCCGGTGGTGTCGTGGCGAAGGCCGTGCAGTAGGCCGGAGGCGTTCGGCAGGTTCGGGGTCCGCTCGCCGTCCAGGTAGGGCAGCAGGGTGACCCCCGGGACCGGCTCGACGGCCTCGCGGTCCAGGCCGAGCAGCGCCGCGATGCGGTCCACGGCGAGCGTGCAGTTCAGGGTGCAGGCCAGCGGCAGCCAGTCCCCGTGGGCGTCGGCGAAGCCCGCCACGGTGCCGGTCGGGTCGGTGGGGCGGTGCTTGGAGACGGCGTACACCGTGCCCGAGGTGCCCAGGCTCAGCACCGGCGTGCCGGGGCGCAGCCCGAGGCCGAGCGCGGCCGCGGCGTTGTCGCCGGTGCCGGGGGCGACCAGGGTGCCCCTGGAGAATGGCAGGTCATGCCCGTCGCGCACGGTACCGGCCACCTCGCCGGGCCGGACCACGCGGGGGAGCAGAGCGGAGTCGAGTCCCACGCGCGCGAGGATCTCGTCGTCGTACGACTCCGTCGCCGACGCCCACCAGCCGGTGCCCGAGGCGTCGCCCCGGTCGGTCGTGCCCTCGCCGGTGAGGCGCTCGGTGAGGTAGTCGTGGGGAAGACGCACGGCCTTCGTGGCGCGCAGGGCCTCCGGTTCGTGTTCGGCGAGCCAGGCCCACTTCGTGACCGTGAAGGAGGCGCCCGGCACGCTGCCGGTGCGCTCCGCCCAGGCCTTCGGGCCGCCCAGTTCCTCGATCAGACGCCGGGCCTGGGGCGCCGAGCGCACGTCGTTCCACAGGAGGGCCGGGCGCACCGGCTCGCCCTGGGCGTCGAGCGTGACGAGGCCGTGCTGCTGACCCCCGATCGACACCGCGGCGGCCTCGCGGGCCGCGTCCCCGCACTGGCGCAGCGCCTCGGACAGCGCGTCCCACCACTGACGGGGGTCGCTCTCCCGGCCGGCCCCGGAGGACACGGTGTGCGGTGCCTGGCCGCGCGCGACGACCCGGCCGGTGGCCGCGTCGACCACCAGCGCCTTGGTGGACTGGGTGGACGTGTCCACGCCGACGACGAGCGGACCCTCGGCTGCTGACATCGGGCTCTCCCTTTTTGCGGCTCTTGGCCGTAATGCGGCTCATGACCTTGATGCGGTTCATGTCTCCACCCGGAGACACCTTGTCTCTTCCCAGAGACGTGTGTGCATACTAATTTGTAAACCGCCATGACGAAATAGTCCGCAGCAGCAAGGAGCCGCGTCATGAACTACCAGCCCACCCCCGAGGACAGGTTCACCTTCGGCCTGTGGACCGTCGGCTGGCAGGGAAGGGACCCGTTCGGCGACGCCACCCGCCGTGCCCTCGACCCGGTCGAGACGGTGCAGCGCCTGGCCGAGCTCGGCGCCCACGGCGTGACCTTCCACGACGACGACCTGATCCCCTTCGGATCGTCCGACAGCGCGCGCGAGGGTCACATCAAGCGCTTCCGCGAGGCCCTGGACGCCACCGGCATGAAGGTGCCGATGGCGACCACCAACCTCTTCACGCACCCCGTCTTCAAGGACGGCGCGTTCACCGCGAACGACCGTGACGTGCGCCGTTACGCGCTGCGCAAGACGATCCGCAACATCGACCTGGCGGTCGAGCTCGGCGCCGAGACCTACGTCGCCTGGGGCGGCCGCGAGGGCGCCGAGTCCGGTGGCGCCAAGGACGTGCGCGTCGCGCTGGACCGCATGAAGGAGGCCTTCGACCTCCTGGGCGAGTACGTCACCGAGCAGGGCTACGACCTGAAGTTCGCCATCGAGCCCAAGCCGAACGAGCCGCGCGGCGACATCCTGCTGCCCACCGTCGGCCACGCCCTGGCGTTCATCGAGCGCCTGGAGCGCCCCGAGCTGTACGGCGTGAACCCCGAGGTCGGCCACGAGCAGATGGCAGGGCTTAACTTCCCGCACGGCATCGCGCAGGCCCTGTGGGCGGGCAAGCTCTTCCACATCGACCTCAACGGCCAGTCCGGCATCAAGTACGACCAGGACCTCCGCTTCGGCGCGGGCGACCTGCGGGCCGCCTTCTGGCTCGTCGACCTCCTGGAGAGCGCCGGCTACGCCGGTCCCAAGCACTTCGACTTCAAGCCGCCGCGCACCGAGGACCTCGACGGTGTGTGGGCGTCGGCCGCGGGCTGCATGCGCAACTACCTGATCCTCAAGGAGCGTGCGGCCGCCTTCCGTGCCGACCCGCAGGTCCAGGAGGCGCTGCGTGCCTCGCGTCTGGACGAGCTGGCGCAGCAGACGGCGGCGGACGGCCTGAAGTCGCTGCTCGCGGACCGCAGTGCCTTCGAGGACTTCGATGTCGAGGCGGCCGCCGCGCGCGGCATGGCCTTCGAGCAGCTCGACCAGCTCGCCATGGACCACCTGCTGGGTGCGCGCGGCTGAATGAGCTCCACGCGCGTGTGCCGGCGGCCGTGAGTGACCTCCGCCGACGGCACGCGCGCGTGCGGACTTGCGGCGACCCCCGCGTGGAATGTGCCGGAACCATGCGATCCACGGCATGGGGGCGTATCAACTTCCGCGCGGGGGTCGCCGCATGACCGGTTCGAGGCGAGTCTGGACGGTATGGCCATGCCGCCGGTACCGCCCCAGCCGCCCGGACCGCCGGGTGACACACCGCCTCCGGGCGGTGGCTTCGGACCACCTCCTGACGATTTCGGCCGCAAGGGCCCCGACCCGTACGGGGGTCTGCCGCCGACCCAGCGGATGGGTCCGGTCGGCGACCCCGGGCCGAGCGGACCCAGAAGGCGCCGGAGCCCGCTGTTCGCCCTGCTCGCCGTCATCGCGGCGGCCGTGGCCGTCGCCCTCGTGGTGGTCTTCATGGCCTCGGGGAACGACGACTCGCCGGACAAGAACCCGGCCCCGGCGACCAGTACGAGCGGATCTCCCAAGCCGTCGTTCAGCCTGCCCACCCGACTTCCCAGCGAGTTGCCCAGCGAGCTGCCGTCGCAGCTCCCTACCGACCTGCCCAGCGAGTTCCCGAGTGACCTGGAGTCGTTGCTCCCTTCTCTGATCGGGTGAGTCAGAGGCGGTGCGGCAGCCGGACGTACGACACCGTCGTCTCCACCCCGCTGTCGACCAGTCGGCCGTCGGCGTCGAACGCGCCCGCTCCGTCCGTCATGCCGAAGTCGTTGTCGTTGATCAGGGCGAGGGTGTCGTGGTCCACCCGTGCGACGCCCTCGATCTTCCCGGGCACCCCGGCGACCGTGCCCAGGTCGACGACCAGCTTCTTGGCGAGTACGGGCACGCCCGAGGCCGCCGGATCGTCGAACTGCTCCAGCGACGGAGACGTGGTGTCGTCGTCCCAGGTGCTGCCGAGGATGTTGGAGGACCGGTCAAGGCGCACCAGTTGAAGCCGTGCGGCCTTGTCGGTGCGCTCCTCGACCAGTAGCCGGTCACCGCCCACCGCGACCACCGACGAGATCTTGAGCTCGGAGGTGTCGTCCTCGCTCGGGTCCACGACGTTCACCGGGTCGAAGCGGTACACGTACTCGGCGGTGACCGTCTTCTTCTTCGGCGCGAAACGCAGCAGCCGGATGGTCCTGGAGGCCTCTCCTGCGTCCGTGTCCGGCAGGGACAACGGGCTCTGCACCGCCAGTACCAGATCGCCACCGGGCAGTTGGGCGAGCCCCTCGAAGCCCCGGTTGATCTTCCGGTGCAGCAGGACGGAGGGCAGCGCCTCCACCACGGGGTAGCCGGCGCCGGTGAGGTTGAGCCCCTTGGGCACGTAGCGCGTGAGGACCTTCCCGCGCGCGGAGACGTGCACCAGGCTCGGCCCGTACTCGTCGACAAGCCAGAAGGTCCCGTCCGAGGCCCGCACGATGCCCTCGGTGTCCAGGCCGTTCGGGTTGTACGACAGCGCCGTGAGCGCGTTGTAGTCGTACGGCGCCTCGTCGCGCACCTGCTGGTCGGGCAGCCCCGTGACGGGCTTGCCGGAGGAGGTGGTGACCGGGATCGCGTCCAGCACCTTCACGGTGTCGCCGGAGACGCGGATCTTCACGATCGCCGGGTCGAAGCCGGGGACCGGGAACGTGCGGCGCTTGGCCCCGGCCACCTTGATCTGGCCGTTGGGCCCGCGGTCGGTGACGGTCCAGAACTCGCCCTTGCGGCCCGCCGGGTAGATGTCACTGCCGATGCCGCCGAGGTCCACCCCTCGGTCGTCGGTCACCGTGCCCGGCAGGAGCGTGTTGCTGAACGCGCCCAGCGGGATGTCACCGAGCGTCGCCGTCCGGACGACACGTGCCTCGCCCGACGGGGCGCCCATGGCCGGCCCCGCCGCGATCAGCGCGGCGATCAGGGCGAGGGGTACACCCGCCGCTGCGGTGCGTCTGGCGGGGCGTCGGCCGTCGGCGTGCGGGGACATGGGGCCTCCTGGGAACCAAGTGCGGTGACAGGGGCCAGATTTGGGCCCCGCTCGGAACGCCGTACGACCGAAGGGTGAACGTGTGGCGTCGGCCGTGCGTCGGCCCGACACCGCGGCACGCGCGCGTGTCGTGCGCTCAGTTGGTCGAGCTGCGAGGCGGCCGGTGCGGTCCCAGTCCTTGGAGTACATCGCCCAGTTCGTCCGCCGTGAGCGCGGGGGACGGGAGGGGCGCGACGGCCGGCGAGACGCGCAGGCTGTCGAGGAGCAGGACGAGAGGGCGACGCCAGGCTTCGGGGCCGACGGCCGTGGCGAGGGAGGGAACGGCCCGGCCGAGTGCGGCCAGCGCGAAGAGAACGTCCTCCGTCGTGACGTCCGCCCGGACGCTTCCCTCGTCGCGCCCACGGCGCAGGAGCAGCTCCATGGTCGCCCGGTTGTGGGTGTGCACGGCCTGCAACGACTCGACACCCTCGAGGTGCGTGGTCATCAGGTCGTTCGTACCGCGATCGGTCGCCAGGACGGCGAACACCGCTTCCACGTAGCCGACGAGTCCCTCCCAGGCGTCAGCGGCGGCCCGGGCCCGCTCGCCGGCGGCCATGGTGCCCGCCAGCGGATCGCGGAAGACCGCGTCGACCAGGACGGCACGGCTCGGAAAGTGCCGGTAGAGCGTGGCGTTTCCCACCCCCGCCCGCCGCGCGATGACGTCCAGGGGTGCCTCCAGCCCCTGCTCCGTGAACACCTCGTGAGCGGCCTCGACCAGCAACTCCCGGTTGCGTCGCGCATCGCGACGCCGTACCGGCGCCGTCGAGTCGTCCGCCATGATCGCCCCTTCGCACTACCGGGGAGTGTTCCCCGGTAACGATGCTATCGTCGTCCAGGTAAATGGGGAGCACTCCCCGTTTAACTGTGAGGGGTGGGACATGGGCAGTACGGCGCTCGTCCTCGGCGGGGGCGGCCTCGTCGGCGGAGCCTGGATGACGGGAGTTCTCGCCGGCCTGTGCGACGCCGGTGTCGACCCGTCCCGCGCGGATGCCGTCATCGGGACCTCGGCTGGTGCGATCTTCGGTGCGCGTCTCCTCGCGGGCGAGCCCGCGCGCGAGCTGTACGAACGCCAACTGGTCGGCGCCGACCGGGTGGGCCTCGGAGTGACGCCTGCTCAGACGCTTCGCTTCCTGTGGGCCGCGCTGGGCTCCCGCGATCCGGAGCGTTCCGTGCTGCGCCTCGGGCGAGCCGCGTTGAGGGCACGCACGGGTCCCGAGGCCGATGTGTACGACGCCCTGCGTCCGCTGCTGTGGAGCGTGGGGGACTGGCCCGACCGCGCACTGCGGATCACGGCCGTCGACGCCCTCTCCGGGCAGCTGACGGCCTTCGACGCCGACTCCGACGTCACGCTCCTCGAAGCCGTCGTCGCCAGCTGCGCGGTACCCGTCGTCTGGCCCCCGATCACCTTGGCCGGGCGCCGCTGGATGGACGGGGGCAGCCGCTCCACCGCCAACATCCACCTCGCGGGTGGCCATTACCACGTCCTGGCCATCGCCCCGATCCCCGCCGCCGTGGGCCCGCACCCCAGTGCCGATCAGCAGGCGGCCGCCCTCGCCGCCGAAGGCGCCCACGTCACCCTCGTGACCCCGGACCGCGCCGCACGCCGGGCCATGGGCCGCGACATGACGTCCGACGCGCGCCGCCCCGCGGCAGCTCTGGCCGGCCACGCCCAGGCGACGGCCCTCGCGGCCTCGGTGCACCCGCGCTGGCGCGCCGAGCGGTGAAGGCCGGTTCGGGACGCCGTAAGCCTGACCATCGCTGCCGAGAGGAACCCCATGCCCGCGCCCACTCTGGAGGAGCTGACCCCGGACGGCCATGACTTCGCCTCGAACCCGTACCCGGTCTACGCCGCGCTGCGGGCCAAGGGCCCCGTGCACCGCGTCCTCGTGCCCGGAAGCGGTGAGAGCTGGCTCGTCGTCGCCCATGACGCGGCGCGAGCCGCGTTGACCGACCCGCGCCTGCGCAACGACATCCGGCATTCCTCGTCCTGGCGCAGCGACGGCGGACACGCCGTCGGCCGCAACATGCTCCAGAGCGACCCTCCGCAGCACACCCGGCTGCGTCGACTGGTGGCGGCTCACTTCACGGCAGGGAGGATCGCCGCGCTGCGACCGAGCATCGAAGCCACAGCCCTCGAACTCCTGGACACGCTGCCGGAGCGGGGAACGGCCGACCTGGTCGCCAGGTACGCGCTGCCGCTGCCCGTCACGGTGATCTGCGACCTTCTGGAGGTGCCCGCGGCGGACCGCGCGGTGTTCCACGCCTGGGCCGACGAACTCGTCATGCCCGCCTCCGCCGAGACGGCGACCGCCGCAGCGGCCGCACTGACCGACTACCTCGCCGGTCTGCTCGACCGAGGACGCGAACGGCGCGCGACAGGCCTGCTCGGCGACCTCGTGGCAGCCTCGGACCTCACCGCCGAGGAACTCCTCGGCATGGCGTTCCTGATCCTCGTCGCCGGCCACGAGACGACCGTCGACCTGATCTCCGGCACCGTCCACGCGCTGCTGGCCAACCCGGACCAACTCGCCCTGCTCCGCGCGGAACCGGACCTCACCGAAGCGGCCGTCGAGGAGTCCCTGCGCCACAACTCACCCGTCCACGCCACCGCGTTCCGCTTCGCGGCCGAGCCGCTCGACATCGACGGCAGGCGGATCCAGGCGGGCGACTCCGTGCAGGTCTCGCTCGCCGCAGCCTCCCGCGATCCGCTGCGGTTTCCCGACCCCGACCGCTTCGACCTACGGCGTCCCACGCGCGCGCACCTGGCATTCGGCCACGGCCCGCACCACTGCCTGGGCGCCCCGCTGGCCCGCGCGGAGGTGGCCGTCGCTCTGCGCCTGCTGCTGCGCCACCGGCCCGCTCTCGCCTTCGCGACCGACCCGGGCACGTTGACCTGGCGCAGCGGCACGCTCCTGAGGGGGCTCGCTGAACTACCGCTGCGGTTCGGCTGAGGAGAGCTCCGCCGAGGACAGAGCCGTCGCCGGATCCAGGGCCGCCGGGCCCGCGAGCACCCAGCGTTCCCGCTCCTGGCGGTACGGCCACCACCGCCCGTCCCGGCCCAGGCGCACCTGGGCCGGCGCGTCGACGGCCGTCCAACGGTTGCCCTCTGCCCTGAGCGACGGCCGTTCGTCCTCGTCCCAGGCCGAGTCCAGAGCGGCACGCGCGCGTGCGAGGGTGTCGCCCGAGGGCGCCCACTCCTCCTCCAGCACCGACAGCGCTTCCGCACCACCGAGACGCCACGCGTGCGTGGCGTCCGCCAGCGACTGCGGATCACGGCCCGATCCGTTGGCGAGCCGTTCCGTCAGTGCCGGGTCGGGTGCATCGACGGCGAGACGTACGGCGTCCTGAGCGGCCGTCAGTCCGCGTGCCGCGGCAGGCCGTTCGGACGGTGGCCGGAGAGCCTCCACGAGCAGCCGATGAGCCTCCTCGGCGGTCCGAGCGGCCAGATGACGGACGGCGACCGGGTCGACTCCCGGTGCGGGCGGGGCCTCGGTGTCCAGCGAGGGCGGCGAGCCGGGCTTCGCGGGCAGCTCCGCGGCCAAGGGCAGGGGCGGCAGGATGTCGCCGGCCGCATACGCCTCGGCGGCATCCACCCCCTCCGGTTCGGGAGCCTCTTCCACGGACGTGGCGCTGCGGTCCTGGAGCTCCCCGAGGAGGGCGTGTTCGCCGCGGCCGCGCATCAGCAGCAGTACGAAGGGATCCTGGTCCAGCAGCCGGGCCACCTGATAGCAGAGAGCTGCCGTGTGCCCGCAGTGGTCCCAGGCACCGCAGTCGCACTCCGGTTCCAGATCGCCCAGCCCCGGCAGGAGTTCGATGCCCGCGGACGCCGCGTCCTCGACCAGATGCGGCGGCATCTCACGGTCCAGCAGGGCCGCGACGTGAGCGGCCCGCTCGACGGCCATGTCGAGGAGGCGGTCCCACTGCTCGACCGACAGTTCGGCCAGCAGAACGTCGGCGCGGTGCGCGGTGCGATCACGGTCCTGGACCACGGCCGTGATGCGCCCGGGACGTACCGACACCGCCCCCACGGCGCCCGCGCGTGCGATCCTGCGGCCCGTCTTCACCTGCCCCGAGTCCAGCGCGGCGTCCTCCAGTGCCCGCAGCCAGGCCCGGCCCCACCAGGTCTGGGCGAAACCCCGCCCGTGCGCGGGCGGCAGCGCCGCGAACGTGCGCTCCGTGTCACCGTCGTGTCCGGTCATCGTGCACCCCCTCGAAGCCCGACCAGATCGGCCAGCTCCGCGTCCGTCAGCTCGGTCAGTGCAGACTCGCCGGAACCGAGTACCGCCTCGGCCAACTCCCGTTTGTGGTGCAGCATGTCGGCGATGCGGTCCTCGACGGTCCCCTCGGCGATCAGCCGGTGCACCTGCACGGGCCGGGTCTGGCCGATGCGGTACGCGCGGTCGGTGGCCTGCGCCTCGACGGCCGGGTTCCACCAGCGGTCGTAGTGCACGACGTGCTCGGCGCGGGTGAGGTTCAGGCCGGTGCCGGCTGCCTTCAACGACAGCAGGAACACGGGCACTTCACCCTCCTGGAACCGCCGCACCATCGCTTCACGCCGGGCGACCGGTGTCCCGCCGTGCAGGAACTGCGACGGCAGGCCACGCGCCGCGAGGTGCTGCTCGATGAGCCGGGCCATGCGCACGTACTGCGTGAACACCAGGACGCTCGCTCCTTCGGCGACGATGGTGTCCAGGAGCTCGTCCAGCAGTTCGAGCTTGCCGGAACGGCCGGCGATCCTCGGCCGGTCCTCCTTGAGAAACTGCGCCGGGTGGTTGCAGATCTGCTTCAGCCCGGTCAGCAGCTTCACGATCAGCCCGCGCCGCGCCATGCTGTCCGCCCCGGAGATCTCGGCCAGGGTCTCGCGCACCACTGCCTCGTACAGGCCGGCCTGTTCCTGGGTGAGCGACACGGCATGATCGGTCTCGGTCTTCGGCGGCAGCTCCGGGGCGATGCCGGGATCCGACTTGCGGCGGCGCAGCAGGAAGGGGCGCACCAGCCGGGCGAGACGTTCCGCGGCGGCCGGGTCCTGACCGCTCTCGATGGTCTGCGCGTACCGGGCGCGAAAGGTGCCGAGGCGGCCCAGCAGACCGGGAGTCGTCCAGTCGAGGATCGCCCACAGCTCCGACAGGTTGTTCTCCACCGGGGTTCCGGTGAGCGCCACGCGTGCGCGTGCCCCGATCGAGCGCAGTTCCCGGGCGGTCGCCGAGTACGGGTTCTTCACGTGCTGCGCCTCGTCCGCCACGACCATCCCCCACGCGGCTTCGGCGAGCCGGGGGGCGTCCAGGCGCATCGTGCCGTACGTGGTGAGCACGAACTCCCCGCCGGCGAGGTCGTCGAGCTCGCGCCGCGGACCGTGGAAGCGGCGCACGCGCGTTCCCGGTGCGAACTTCTCGATCTCGCGCTGCCAGTTGCCCATCAGGGACGTCGGGCACACCACGAGGGTGGGTCCGGCGGTGGCCGTGTCGGTCTGCCGGTGCAGATGCAACGCGATCAGGGTGATCGTCTTGCCGAGTCCCATGTCGTCGGCGAGACAGCAGCCGAGTCCCGAGGACGTCATACGGGCCAGCCAGTTCAGGCCCCGGCGCTGGTAGTCCCGCAGCGGTGCGGCGAGCGCGGCGGGTTGCGGGACCGGCTCCTGCGCCTCCGGGTCCGCCAGCCGGTCCCGCAGCGCCGCCAGCCACCCGGTGGGCTGCACCTCGACCCTGCGGCCGTCGACCTCGGCCGAGCCCGTCAGAGCGGCGCTCAGCGCGTCGACGGGCGTCACCTTGCGGTCCTGCCGGGCACGGGCTCGGCGCACCTCGTGCGGGTCGACCAGCACCCACTGGTCACGCAGTCGCACCACGGGGCGGTTGGCCTCGGCGAGCCGGTCCAGCTCCTCGCGCGTGAGCTGCCGGTCGCCCAGCGCGAACCACCAGTCGAAGGCGAGCAGCGCGTCGGCGGACAGGAACGACGGAGTGCCCGACCCGATCCGGTCGTTGTCGTCCGGCGGACCGACCGTCGCGCGCGTGGTGAGGTTTCTGGACAGCTCCTTCGGCCAGTGCACCTCGACACCCAGGTCGGAGAGGCTTCGCGCGCCCGCTCCGAGCAGATCGGTGATCTCCTCGTCGGCGAGCTCGACCGCGTCCGGGACGGTGGCCGAGAGCAGCGGGTTGAGCGGGGGCCACGCGCGTGCGGCCCTGCGGAGCGCGAGCAGGCAGTCCAGCTGCGCGTGCGGGCCGAAGGCCGTGGAACCGGCCCACACGTCGGCGGCGTCCGCGACGGTCGTCGGATCGCTCACGCTGTGCACTTGGAGAACGGCCCGGAAGGAGGGCTCCTCACCAATGACCAGGCCGAGCACCTCGACGCGCAACGAGACGCGTACGCCCGCGTCGTGACCCGCGGCGACATCCGCCGCCCACGCGCGCTGCTCGGGCAGGTGCTGCGGTTCCTGGGCGGCGTAGGCGGGTCCGCCCGTGACGAGGGGCGCAGCGGGGGAGCGGGGCAGGGTGTCGGCGACCGCGTCCAGGAAGGCGCGCACCAGCCGTTCGGGGTCGGGCAGCCGGAGCGGCTCGACGGCGCTCAGGGGCACGGCGTGCGCCTCGGGCGGCATCACCGCGGCAAACAGGCGGACACGCTCGACGTCGGCCGCTCCCAGGGGGCCCATGCGCCAGGCGTCGTGGTCGGCGGGGGACAGCCCCGGCAGCAGCAGCCCTCGGGCCGCGCACTGCAGGGCCAGCACGGCGGCGGCACCCCAGAAGAGGGTCGCCCGGTGCCCGTGCGCGGAGGCACGCGCACGCGTGAGGACCGGCAGCGCGGCGCGGACCGGCAGCAGCACCGCAGGCCGGCTCACCAGACCCACACCGCCGTCGCCGGGCACCACGAGCGTCAGATCCTCGACCGTCCCTGCCGCGACAGCGGGAGGAGGAGCGCCGTCGGGCCGCCAAAAGGCCACACTGCCCGTGCGGGCGGGATCGCCGGGCACGAACACGGCACAGCACGAAGCCAGTTCGGAGATCTCGGACGGTGATGCCGCGGGAACCCTCTGGACAGAGATCGCGGGACTCCTCAAACTTGACTACGTCACGGAGTGGTCGAGGGTACATCACCCCTCGGGCCCGCCGCGGATGGCTTGTATCACCTTCGCGCCAGGGTGTCGTCAACCCCCCTGCGCGGCCGGTGCTGCCCCCCGCATGGAGACGGGGGGTTGCCACATGGTCGCAACAGGTCACGGGTCCGTACGTTTCCTCAGGTCAGCACGTTTCCTGAGAGAGCCGGAGCCCGGACATGCCGCAGAGCACCGCAACCGTCGCACCCCGCCCGCGCGGTACGTCCGGCTCCCCGCCCGGCGGAAGCGAATTCGCGCCCCTCCTGCGCGCGGTGAAGGGCCAGGGCCTCCTGGACCGCCGCCATGACTGGTACGCCCGGGCCATCGCCGTCAACGCACTCGCCCTCGCCGGTCTCGTCACCGCCGTCGCCCTGTCCGGCGACTCCTGGCGGACCCTGCTCCTGGCCCCGCTCCTCGCCGTGTTCTCCGCCCGCACCGCCTTCATGGGCCACGACGCGGGACACGCGCAGATCACCGGCGACAAGGCGGCCGGCCGCGCCATCGGTCTCGTCCACGGCAACCTGCTGCTCGGGATGAGCTACTCCTGGTGGAACCACAAACACAATCGCCACCACGCCAACCCCAACCACATCGACAAGGACCCCGACGTCGCCGCGGACGTCCTCGTCTTCACGGGCGAACAGGCGAAGGGACGTACCGGCTTCAGGCGCCGGCTCACCCGCCATCAGGCATGGCTGTTCTTCCCGCTCACCCTCCTCGAAGGCGTCGCCCTGAAGGTCCAGGGCTTCCGTGACCTGCGCCGACAGGCGCCGGGGGAGCGTGCCGCGGAGGGCGCCCTCCTGGTGGGCCACCTCGCCGCCTACGCCACCCTGCTGCTGACCACCATGTCCCCCGGCAGGGCGCTGGCCTTCGCGGCGATCCACCAGGCGCTGTTCGGGCTGCACCTCGGGATGGCCTTCGCCCCCAATCACAAGGGCATGGAAATGCCGGACCCGGACGGCGAGCCCTGGGGCCACCTGCGCCGCCAGGTGCTCACCTCCCGCAACATCCGCGGCGGCATCCTCACCGACTGGTTCCTCGGCGGCCTCAACTACCAGATCGAGCACCACCTCTTCCCGAGCATGCCCCGGCCTCACCTGCGCCTCGCCCAGCCGCTGGTGCGCGCCCACTGCCGGGATCTGGGTATCCCCTACACGGAGACCGGACTCGTCGACTCCTACCGACAGGCCCTGAGCCACATGCACGAGGTGGGCGAGCCGCTTCGGGCGGACCGCTAGGAAGCGTGTGCATCCGGGGCGTCTCAGGGCGAGGTCTCAGGGATGTCTCAGGGTCGCGATTCGGAACTGCAGGAGGCGCGGACCCGTTTTTCTGGACAGAGAGCGGCAACCGCCGCGAAGGAGGCGACGTACATGTCGAAGAACGCGAAGATCGCCGCAGGGGGAGTGGCGGTCGGGCTGCTCCTGCTGATCTGGCTGCCGTGGTGGGCCTCGGTCCTGATCATTCTGGGAGTCCCGGCCGCCGCATACCTGACACTGGACCCCTCGCAGCGGCGCCGACTGCGCCGCGTCAGCCGCAAGGAGCTCGGCCGCTGACGCACCCGCACCGGCCGGGAGCACGACAGTCCCGGACGGTGCGGCACGGCGGCTCAACTGGGACGTACGGCCATCTTGTCGAGCGCTTCCAGCAGCCCCGGCAGCTCCGGGCCCCGGCCCACCGGCAGGACCTCCCCGGGCTCGTCGTCGAGCAGCACGAACGCGATGTCGTCGGTCCTGGCCACCAGCGACCAGCCGGGACCGTCGGCACGCAGCGTCCGCGCGCCGCCCGGCGCGAAGGATGACCGGACCCGTCCGAGGGGAGGCGGCGAATCCACGTAGGCGCGGGCCTCCGCGAGGACCCGCCGGATGCCTTTGTGGCCCTTGCGAGCCACTTTCTCGGCCCCGCCCGAGGCCTTGGCTGCCGCAGCCTGGTCTCCCGCAGCTTTCTCTCCCGGGCCCTGCTGGGCCGAGCCCTCGTCGCCCGTGGCCTTCTCCTCCGGGGCATCGCGGTCCGCGGCCTCGCCGTCGGAGACGTTGCCGGCCACGGGTTTGGCACCACCGGTGGACTCGCCGTTCGGGCTCGCGAAGGCCGATTCGTCGATCTGCTCCCGCCACATCGCCCACTGGAGCGCGATCTCGTCGGCGCCCAGCCGCCGCTGGGCGGATCCCCAGGTGGACGTGTCCGGCGGCGTCAGCCGCGGGCCCTCGGCGACCTCGGGATCGGGGTCGTGCGGCGCCGGCACACCGGGCGCGGCGACGGCGAGCGCGAGCGGCCAGCCGGGGAGCGCGGCCACGACCGAGCGCTCGTCGGGCGACAGGTCGTACTCCATGCCGCAGTCCCAGGACGCGATGGCGACAGCGACCAGCGAGACGTCGTCGATGGCGACCGTCCATCGGGCGCCGTCGCCGTCCTGGCCGAGCACCAGGCCGTACCCGTCGGCCAGCGGTGCCAGACCGAGCGCCGCGCAGGCCTCCGGATAGTCGTCGCCCAGCACGCTCGGGAACTTCGCCGGCGTCAGCAGCACCGCCGTCAGCACATAGAGCGCGTCGTCCGCAGCGGCGACGGCGTCCTCGTCCGTCACGGCCATCCCAGCCTCCCCATCGGTTCGTCCAACGGCGCGCACCCTAGTGCGCGCGGAAGGCGCTTGTCACGACTCACAAGCACACCCGGAGCTGCAGTTTTCCGACTGGACGGGGCGAATCGACCATCCTTTGCCGGCCGGTCAGGCCGCCGGCAGCCCGAGGAGCGCACGTGCCACCGTACGCGGCGACTCGTCGCGCTCCCGCGCGAGGGCGATGACGGCCCGGCACGCCAGCTCATTGACCCCGAACGACAGTGCCTCGGGTGATACCCAGGCCGAGGCCTCGTCGATCCGGTCCTGATCGTCCTCCGCGCAGGCCGAGACGTACGCGGCGGCGGCCTCGAACAGATTGTGCGTGCGGGCCTCCCGGCCGGCCGGCGCCTCGGTGCGCAGCGCACTGACGAATCTGGCGCTGGACTTGCGGATCCTTTCCCACATGCCGACTACCTTCCCCGTGAGCGACGTGGTTCTGCCGGACGTTCGTCTTCTGCTCTCAACGTAGAGTCGGAGCCCCGGCCGCAGAAGGGGGACGAGGCGGTGGCGAGGGGAAACGGGGCGGTGGCGCCTCAGCCCGCTCGTCGGTCGCCGCCTGTTGCGCCACCCCCGGATGATCGATGGAGCCGGCGACCCGGGGCGGTCGTACACGTGGCGCTCGGAAGGGCCGGAAAACGGTCATCCCGCCTTTGCGGGACGGGATACTTGGGTCTTCTCACGACGTGGCTACCAGGGGAGTGGTTCGGTGAACTCTGCCGGAGAGAAGGGCCGTTGGGGCGCAGGCGGCGGCCGGGGCGGTCGGCACGCCGTCGTCGTGGGCGGGAGCCTCGCGGGGCTTCTCGCGGCCCACGTCCTGGCCGGGCACGCCGACCGGGTCATTGTTGTCGAGCGTGACCGGCTGCCGGACGGCCCACAGCCGCGGCCCGGCGTACCACAGGGCCGGCATCCGCACGTCCTGCTGCAGGGCGGGCAGGTGGCCATGGAGTCGCTGCTGCCGGGGTTCCTGGCGGAGCTGCGGGAGGCGGGCGCGCCTCGGGTGGGCATGCCGTCGGACATGGTGATGTGGCAGACCGGCCGCTGGTTCCGCCGGCTGCCCGCGACGACACACATCTACACCGGTTCCCGTGCGCAGCTGGAGGACCTGGTGCGGCGGCGGGTTCTCGCCAACCCCGTGATCAGCGTGTTGGAGGGGACCGACGTCGTCGGGTTCCTCGGTGACGCCTCGCGCGTGCGGGGCGTGCTGGTGCGGGACCGCTCCGGCGACGCCCGTGCGGAGTCCCGGCCCCTGGAGGCCGATCTGGTCGTCGACGCCTCCGGTAGCGGCACGAAGGCTCCGCAGTGGCTTGCGGCGATCGGCGCCGAGGGTCCGCAGGAGGAGACCATCGACACGGGACTCGCCTACGCCTCCCGCGTCTACCGCGGCACGAACGGCGCCCTCGACGGCGAGACCCGCGGCTACTACGCCTATCCCGACCCCGAGCAGGTGCATGCCGGTGGCGCACTGCCGCTGGAGGACGGCAGCCATCTGGTGATCGTCTCGGGCCTGCGCGGGGACGAACCGCCCACGGACGACGACGAGTTCGTGACGTACGCCAAGAGGTTGCCGCATCCGCTCCTGCACCGGTGGCTGGACGAGGCCGAACCGCTTTCCCCGGCCTTCGGCTTCCGACGGACCGCGAACATCCGCCGCCGTTACGACGGTCCCGGGCATCCTGCGGGGTTCCTCGCCACCGGCGACGCCCTGTGCACCTTCAACCCGATCTACGGGCAGGGCATGGCCGTTGCCGCGATGAGCGCGGTCGCCCTGCGGGACGCGCTGGCCGACCGGCGCCGGACGCCCACGACACGGCGCGTGCAGCAGGCGCTCCTTGCGGCGTCCCGGCTGGCGTGGGACATCTCCGCCGGGGCGGACCGCAAGATGCCGGGCGCGGTCGGCACGGCGATCGACGGCGGGCCCGCGGACCAGGTCGCCGGCTGGTACCTGAGCCGCGTCCAGGAACGGGCCCCGGGCGACCCCGTCGTGGGGCGGGCCTTCCGTGCCGTGCTGACCCTCTCCGCGCCCGTCACCGCCCTGTTCGCTCCGCCCGTGGCCCGCGCGGTCCTCTTCCGGGCACCCGCACCGACCCCCACCGAGCCGCCCGCGGCACCGGAGGAGTCCGGGGCCCGGGCGTAGTGATCAGCTGACTCGGGCTGTGCGATTCGGTGTCGGTCCTCCGGCGCAGGGTCAATGCCTACAAAGAGGCTCCGGACTCGACCGTCTATCACGCGCACATCGCGGCCCGGCCCGAACTCGCGGGCCGACGCGGCTTGTTCGTTGATCTGCCCGGACACGGGGTTGGCGATCGCCCCGAGGGCTTCGGATACACGCTGGAGGGCCACGCGGACGCTCTGGCCACTGCTCTGGACGCCGCGGAGTCTGACCGGCGGCGAGGTCGTCGCGCACCGCATGGACGGGTCGGTCGCGCTCGTGCTTGCCCACCGCAGGCCCGAGCTGGTCTCCCGGCTGGTCCTCACCGAAGTCAACCTCGACGTCTCGCCTCCGGCCACGGCCGGCAGCACCTGGATCGACGCCTACGAGGAGGACGATTTCGTCGCCGGCGCCCACGCGCGTGTGCTCAAGAAGTTCGGCCCTGTGGGCGGCGACCATCCGGTTGGCCGACCCGCGCGCCCAGCACCGCAGCGCGACCGGGCTCAGGCGCGGATCGCATGCACCTGCTGGCCCTGCAGAAAGCACTGCCCGCCACGTCGTACGCCTCCCTCACCGACGCCCATGATGCGCGCGATCCTCGAAGAGTTGTCCATCGACCGTGTGTATCTCAAGGGCGAGCTCAGCGGTGAACTGGAGGGGCGAAAGATGCTGGAGGCGTCAGGCGTGCGGGTGGTAACCGTCCCCGGTGCGGGGCACAACGTCATGCTCGACAACCCCGACGCCTTCGTGGCGGCGGTCGCCGGGACGGAGTGAGTCCCGTCAGTCCTCGCGGACGGCCAGGGCCAGGAAGCGGGCGTCCTCGTCGGCGTACGACGTCATGCGCCAGCCCGAACCGGCGAGCAGCGGGCGGAGGTTGGGCTCCGCGCGCAGGTCCTCCGGAGTGATCTGGCGCCCCTGGCGTGCGGCGAGCGCCGCCCTGCCGATCGGGTGGAACAGGGCCAGGACGCCGCCGGGCCGCACCACCCGGGCCAACTCGCTCAGATTCTCGGCCGGTCGGGACAGATGGGAGATCAGACCCGCTCCGAAGACGGCGTCGAGCGACCGGGAGCGAAGCGGCAGCGCGGCCACGTCGGCGAGCAGCAGCCGCCCGTCCCGGTCCCGTCCGGCCCGGACGGCGGCCTCCAGCATGGCCGGGGTCAGATCGGCCCCCACGACGACTCCCGAGGGCCCCACGGCCGCACGCAGGGGCGTCAGGGCCCGTCCGGTGCCGCAGCCCGCGTCGAGCACGCGGTCGCCCACGCGCAGCCCGAGCTCCGCGACCGCTGCGGCGTAGGCCGGACCGTCGTCCGGGAACCGGCTGTCCCAGCCGGCGGCACGGGCCGAGAAGAACTCCTGGACATGTGTGTGGTCGTCACTCATGTTCCGCATGATCCCGCACCGACACGGATGGGAGCCCATGCGCACACGTTCGAGCGTGACGCGATCGTTCAGATGCATCTCTGCGCCATATTGCAACACCTTTCGAAATGCGCCCTCTTTGTGCGCCCCTGCCCCCACTAGCGTCCCTTGGCCATGGGACACCTGGACCACGCTGCCCTGGGCTGGCTGACGCCCACGCTCTCCTACGTCATGGCCTGTATCGGCGCCGCGCTCGGCCTGCGCTGCACCGTCCGCGCGCTCGGCGCCACCGGGCGTTCGCGCCGGAACTGGCTCATCACCGCGGCCTCGGCCATCGGCACCGGCATCTGGACCATGCACTTCGTGGCCATGCTCGGCTTCAGCGTCAGCGGTACCGACATCCGCTACGACGTACCACTGACCATCGCGAGCCTCCTGGTCGCGATGGCGGTCGTCTCCGCAGGGGTCTTCGCGGTCGGCTACAGCCGTGACCGGGTCCGCGCACTCTTGCTGGGCGGGCTCACCACCGGCCTGGGCGTGGCGAGCATGCACTACCTCGGCATGGCGGCCGTACGGCTGCACGGCGACGTCGACTACGACCCGGTACTGGTCGGACTCTCCGTCCTCATCGCCGTCGTCGCGGCGACGGCGGCCCTGTGGGCGGCGCTCAACATCAGGTCGCCCGTCGCCGTCACCATCGCCTCCCTCATCATGGGCGCCGCGGTCAGCAGCATGCACTACACCGGGATGTTCGCCGTGAGTGTGCGGGTCTCGCCCTCCGGTGCGGTCCTGCCAGGGGCCACGGCGATGCAGTTCATCTTCCCGCTCGCCGTCGGCCTCGGCTCCTACCTGTTCCTGACCTCCGCCTTCGTCGCCCTGTCGCCCACGACAGGCGAGCGCGAGGCATCTGCCTCGGCCCAGCGCGCGGTCGAGAGCATTCCCTCCTAGCGGCGGATCCGGGCCGAACGCCCGACGACACGCCCCCGAACCACTCTCCCGAGCGAGGAGGCCATGCGTACACCGCGTAGGACCCCCACAGACGGCGCCGAGACGCCGCTCCAGACACCCGCGCGCGGGCGACGCGCACATGCCGGACGACCGGCCGACGAAAGTCCGGACGATCCGGCGGGCGCCCTGCCGGAAGACATACCCGTGCGCGCGGGGTCCTGGCGGATACGTCCCCGGACGGTCCGCGCCAAGATCGTCTGCCTGCTCATGGTGCCCGTCGTCTCACTGCTCGCGCTCTGGGCGTACGCCACGGTCACCACCGCCCAGGACGTGGCCCGGCTGCGGCAGTTGCAGCGCGTGGACGACGCCGTGCGCTCGCCCGTCACCGACGTCGTGACCGCGCTCCAGGCGGAGCGTGCCGCCGCGGTCCGCTACGCGACCGACCCGTCCGCCGCGCAGAGCGACGACCTCCGCAAGCTCGCCCAGCGCACCGACCGGGCCGTGGCACGGCTGCGGCTCGGTGACGGCAACACCGTCGCCGACAGCGAGGAACTGCCCGCCGGTGTCGCCCAGCGACTCGAAGTCTTCGTGACCGGCGCCGAACAACTGCGCTCCGTGCGCACCGCCGTCCTGGACCGCAGCGCCGGATGGGACGAGACGTACGGTCGCTACACCAGGACCATCGCCGGTGCCTTCGCGGTGGGCGGCGCCCTCACCGGCATCCAGGACGCCGACCTCGGCTCCGACGCGCGCGTGCTGCTCGAGTTCTCCCGGGCCGGCGAGTCGCTGGCCCAGGAGGACGTCGTGCTGGCCAGCGCGCGCCTTGCGGGCGTTCTCTCCGGTGAGCGGCTGCGGCTGTTCACCGGAGCCGTCGACACCCGCCGGGCCCTCACCGAGGGTGCCGTGGCCGACCTGCGCGGCTCCGACCGTGCCGCCTGGCAGAAGGTCGCCGACAGCGGCGCGTACGCCACCGTGACCGCCGCCGAGGACCGGACACTCGCAGCCGCCCCCGGCGTCCGCGCCGTCGAGTCGACGCCGCAGGCCACCTGGCAGGCGGCACACACGCGTGTGCAGAGCGGTATGCGGACCGTCGAACAGGCGGCGGGCAGCGGTGTCGCGCACCGCGCCGACCCGTTCACCCGGGGGCTGCTCACCCCGGCCGGCGCCGCGGTGCTGCTCGGTCTTGTGGCCGTCGCCGCGTCGCTCGTCATCTCCGTGCGCATCGGGCGCGGACTCGTCGTCGAGCTGGTGAGCCTGCGCAACAGCGCCCTCGAGATCGCCCGCCGCAAGCTGCCCGAGGCCATGGGCAGGCTGCGGGCCGGCGACGAGATCGACATCCAGTCCGAGGCCCCGCCGGGGCCGCCCGCGGAGGACGAGGCCGGTCAGGTCGCCGAGGCCCTGACGACCGTGCACCGCGCGGCACTGCGGGCCGCCGTGGAGCGCGCGGAACTCGCCAGCGGCATCTCGGGGGTCTTCGTCAACCTCGCCCGCCGCAGCCAGGTCCTCGTGCACCGCCAGCTGAACCTGCTCGACAGCATGGAGCGCCGCTCCGACGACCCGAACGAACTGAGCGACCTCTTCCGGCTCGACCACCTCACGACCCGCATGCGTCGCCACGCGGAGAGTCTGATCATCCTCTCCGGAGCGGCACCCGGCCGTGCCTGGCGCATGCCGGTGTCGCTGACCAACGTGGTCCGCGCGGCGGTGTCCGAGGTCGAGGACTACGCGCGCGTGGAGGTGCGTCAGCTGCCCGACGCCTCCGTAGTCGGCGCGGCGGTCGCCGACCTCACCCATCTGCTGGCCGAGATCATCGAGAACGCCGCCCAGTTCTCACCGCCCCACACGCGCGTGCGGGTCACCGGCGAACCCGTCGGCAACGGCTACGCCGTCGAGGTGGAGGACCGCGGCCTGGGCATGGGCAAGGAGACCCTCACGGAGGCCAACCGGCGCATCGAGCAGTCCGAGGCGCTCGACCTGTTCGACAGCGACCGGCTCGGTCTGTTCGTGGTCAGCAGGCTCGCCGCCCGGCACGGCATCAAGGTGCACCTGCGCACCTCGCCCTACGGCGGCACCACCGCGGTCGTCCTGCTGCCCACGGCGCTGCTGCACATCAAGGCGGCGGAACGTTCCCCCGCCAAGACCACGGACCGGGAACGGCTCACGGAACGCGAGTACGCACGCGTGGCCGCCGCCGAACGGGACCAGGAGTCCGTCCCCGCCCCGGCCGAGCGGCCCGCCCTGGTGGCTCCCCTGACGGCCTCGGCGGACCGGGGCACGACCGGCACGCCGCCCCCCGGAGTCACCACGCTGCGTCTGCACCGCCCGCCCGACGAGCCGGAGGAGTCCGACAACCTCCCCCGCCGGGTTCGGCAGGCGCACCTGGCTCCCCAGCTGCGCGAACAACGCTCCGAGGAACCGGCCCCGGCAGCCGCCGGCCGGGACGACGACGGCCGTACACCCGAGATGGTCCGGGATCGGATGGCGGCGTACCGGGACGGCTGGACGCGCGGCGGAGGCAGGCAGCCCGGCCGTGGTGCCACTCCTGATTCCCCAGCGGGCAGAGACAGCAGCGAAGGAGACCGAGGATGATCCAGGACCCGAGCACGAGGGCCGACACGGGAGTCCCCCCGCGCGAGCGAAGCCGGGAGTGGGGAAGGTCCGGCGAACTCGACTGGCTGCTGGACGACATGGTGCTGCGGGTGAGCGAGGTACGGCATGCCGTGGTGCTCTCCAACGACGGCCTCGCGGTGGGGGCCTCGACGGACCTGCGCCGCGAGGACGCGGAACACCTCGCCGCGGTCTCCTCCGGCTTCCACAGCCTGGCCAAGGGGGCGGGCCGGCACTTCGGCGCCGGGGGAGTGCGCCAGACCATGGTCGAGATGGACGACGGGTTCCTGTTCGTGGCCGCCGCGGGAGACGGCTCCTGCCTCGCCGTCCTCACCGCCGTGAGCGCGGACATAGGCCTGGTCGCCTACGAGATGGCACGGCTGGTCAAGCGGGTCGGCGAGCACCTCTACACGCCACCGCGCATGGGCGCGCGGCCACCCGCGGCAGGATGAGAGGGAAGGGCGGTCGGCTCACATGACCGAGGACACGGAGGGCGTCCCGTACGAACCGGGCAGCCAGTGGTACGACGGCGAGGCCGGCCCCCTCGTCCGCCCCTACGCGATGACGGGCGGCCGGACCCAACCCGGCCCCACCGGGGTGCGTTTCGACCTGATCGCCCTTGTCACCCTGGACGGGGGCGCGCCCGGAGCCGGCGACGACACGGCGCTCGGGCCCGAACACCGCGCTCTGATCGACCTGTGCCGTACGGAGACGCAGTCGGTGGCGGAACTCTCCGCGGGCGCCGACCTGCCCGTGGGCGTGGTCAGGGTGCTCCTGGGAGACCTCCTGGAACTCGGCTGTGTCACCGTCAGCCGCCCGGTGCCGCCCGCGCAGCTGCCCGACGAACGGATTCTGCGCGAGGTGATCGATGGACTCCGGGCGCTGTAGATGAACGTTCAGAACCACCGCGGTCCACTTACTGCACCGACTCGTGCACCCTTTCCGACACCGATCGGGCGCCAGTCGGTCACAACGGGCAATAAGCGGTCCAACCACTCGAAGGGGAGCTCCAGTTGCCATGATGCTGCCTTCGCGACCCCATACCGACGTCGCCGCCCGTTGCCGGCCCTCCCGAGAGAAGTGATCGATGGTCTCCGAGAACTCCGATGCCCAGGGCGGCGAGACGACCGCCCTCGCGCTGAAGATACTGGTCGCCGGCGGGTTCGGCGTGGGCAAGACCACCCTGGTGGGCGCCGTCAGTGAGATCAGGCCGCTGCGCACGGAGGAACTGCTCAGCGAAGCGGGCCAGTTGGTGGACGACACCGACGGTGTGGACCAGAAGGTCACCACCACGGTCGCCATGGACTTCGGACGCATCACCATCCGCTCCGGCCTGTCCCTCTACCTCTTCGGCACCCCGGGGCAGGACCGCTTCTGGTTCCTGTGGGACGAGTTGTCACAAGGGGCTCTGGGCGCCGTCGTCCTCGCGGACACCCGGCGCCTTGAGGACTGCTTCCCGGCCGTGGACTACTTCGAGCACCGGCACATCCCCTTCGTGGTGGCCGTCAACTGCTTCGCCGGTGCCCGGACCTACGGCGCCCACGACGTCTCGCGCGCTCTCGACCTCGACCAGGGCACACCCGTGGTGCTGTGCGACGCACGGGACCGTGACTCGGGCAAGGAGGTGCTGATCCGACTGGTCGAGTACGCCGGGCGGATGCACACCGCCCGGCTGCTCGACTCGGTGAGCTGACCCAGGGGAAGGGCCCGCTCACCGGCACATCACTCCGCGACGGCCTTCTCCGCCAGCACCCTGTCGATCTTCACGCGGACGAGGAGTTCTCCCGGCACGCCGTTACGGGCACCGAACTCCTCGGCCCGTTCCTCGCCCATGTACCGCGCCGCGATCCGTCCGGCCCAGTGCCTGACCTCGTCGAGATCCTCCGACAGCCGGGCCTGGCCGCGGAGCACCACGTAGTCGAAGGGCGGCCGGTCGTCGTCCACGCACAGGGCGACGCGCCCGTCCCGCGCCAGGTTGCGCCCCTTCACGGTGGCCTTTCCGGTGTTGAACACCACGTCGTCTCCGTCGAGCACGAACCAGATCGGTGCCACATGCGGGCTCCCGTCGGCGCGGACGGTCGACAGCTTGCCGGTGCGGGTGCCGTGCGAGACGAACTCCCGCCATTCCTCATCGGTCATCTTCTGTGCCATGTCCCCATTCTCCTTGCCCCGTCGACAGCCGTGGGGAAGGCTTGTGTGGAGATCCTCCGGGCAGGAGGAGACGTCACACGGGGAGACGGGACACATGCCGGAGAAGCAGGGGCTCGGCTGGCTGCTGGACGATCTGACCGAGCGCGTCGACCATGTGCGGCACGCGCTGGTGCTGTCCAACGACGGGCTGGTCACGGGCGCCAGCACGGGGCTGCGCCGTGAGGACGCGGAACATCTCGCCGCCGTCTCGTCCGGACTGCACAGCCTGGCCAAGGGCTCGGGACGCCACTTCGGCGCGGGCAAAGTACGGCAGACGATGATCGAGTTCGACGACGCGGTGCTCTTCGTCACCGCGGCGGGCACCGGCAGCTGTCTGTGCGTGCTCAGCGGCTCGGACGCCGACATCGGCCAGATCGCCTACGAGATGACGCTGCTCGTCAACCGGGTCGGCGAGCACCTCGACGTGGACGCCCGCCGACCCGAACGGAGCCCGGCGCCAGACCTCTGACCTGCGCGTTCCATGGTCCACGAGGAGTTATCCACAGGCTCGCCACCCATCTCGCCCCACGGGCTACGGTTTCTGTCACAGCGAGCGCACACAGCGTGAGCGACGACTCCACGGGGAGAGCGACCATGTCGGGCAGCCTGATCACCCAACGCCATCACCAGCCGCACACACCCAGCCGAGCCGCCCGGGAACTGGGCCTCAAGCGAAGCGAGTTCGACCTCGCGGTGCACCTCGGGCAGATCCGGACCGTGCCCGACGAAGGAGGCGGGGGACGGCGCGTCACCGGCTCCGAGATCGACCGGCTGCGGGCGACGGACGGCTTTCCGGACTCGCTGCTTCAGCGCGTGCGGGTCGTGGGCACCACCGAGGGCGCGAAGGTCCTGGACGTCCCCGCGGGCAGGTTCACCCGCCTGGCCCGCCTTGGACTGTTCTCGCCGGTCCGCTTCTATCTCAACCGGTACCGAGCCGTGGTGTGGCTGTATCTCGCCGAAGAACTCGAGGAGTTCACGGCAGTCGAGGAGAACGCGACACTGCTGACCGCGCGCCGTATGCCCGAAGGACTGCGCGACATGCTGGACGCGGGCGTGGACCTGCGGGCCCGCAACTGGCGGGGGCGCCACCGCGGATTCCTCCTGCGGCTCGCCGAGGACCCCTGGGAGAGCGCCGGAGCCCTCGCCGCCTTCCTCGACCCCGTCCAGATCGCCGAACTCGTCCCCGACCCGTACGAGCGATCCCATCTGGGCCGCTTCCGGCCGGGGCCACCGGCCCGGGGCGCACAGGGCTCGCCCACCGCGCATCTCGTCGAGAAGATCATGACGGCGGACCACCCGGACGAGATCGAATGGCTGAGGACCGACCTGACCCGCGCCCTGGAGGACGCCCGGAGGTTCCGGCCCGCGCCGCGCCCCACGGCCCGGCGGACTGCCTCCGCCCAGCCGCAGGACCTGTCGACGCCCCAGGAGGAGCCGGCTCGCGGCCTGCTGGGCTGGCTGCGGCGCAGAAGTTCCTGATCTACAGCGCCCGGAACAACCCTTCCTGGACGACGGACACCAGCAGGCGCCCCTCCAGGTCGTAGATCCGGCCACGAGCCAGACCGCGTCCGCCCGTCGCGATCGGCGACTCCTGGTCGTACAGGAACCACTCGTCCGCGCGGAACGGCCGGTGGAACCACATGGCGTGATCCAGCGACGCGATGTCGAAGCTCCGCGGGCCCCACAGGGGCTGGACCGGGAGGCGGACGGCGTCCAGGAGGGTCATGTCGCTGGCGTAGGTCAGCGCGCAGGTGTGCACGACCGGGTCGTCCCCGAGCGGCCCGACCGCGCGCATCCACACCGCGCTGCGCGGCTCGGCGTCCTTGACCTCCTCGGCGCTCCAGCGCAGCCGGTCCACATACCGGATGTCGAAGGGCTGGCGACGCGCCATCCGCTCCAACTGCTCGGGCAGTTCGCCCAGATGCTCCCGGATCTCGTCGCCGACCTTCGGCAGGGACTCCGGGGCCGGGACCTTGCGAGCCGGCGGCAGCTGGTGCTCGAAGGGACCTTCCTCAGGCTTGTGAAAGGAGGCGGTGAGATTGAAGATCGTGCGACCCTGCTGCACGGCGGTGACCCGGCGCGTCGTGAACGACCGTCCGTCCCGCACCCGCTCGACCTGGTACACGATCGGCACGCCGGGCCGGCCCGGGCGCAGGAAGTACGCGTGCAGTGAGTGCACCGGGCGGTCGCCGTCCGTGGTGCGGGCGGCGGCCACCAGTGCCTGGCCCGCCACCTGGCCGCCGAAGACCCGCTGGAGGGACTCGTTCGGGCTTCGACCTCGGAAGATGTTGACCTCGATCTGCTCCAGGTCGAGCAGGTCGACGAGGCTCTCGGCCGGGTTCGTCATGGGTGCGATTCTCCTGTGCTCACAGCTGGCCGACATCGGTGACCCGGACGACCGCGCGGCCCTCCGCGTCGGAGGCGGCGAGATCGATCTCCGCGCTGATGCCCCAGTCATGGTCGCCGTTCGGGTCGGCGAAAGTCTGCCGTACGCGCCACAGCCGGTTCTGCGGCTCCTCCTCGATCTGCAGCAGCTTGGGCCCGCGGGCGTCGGGTCCGGTGCCGAGGTCGTCGTACTCGTCCCAGTACTTGTCCATGGCCTCGCCCCACGCGTCGGCGTCCCAGCCGGCCTCGGCGTCCATCTCGCCGAGCTCCTCGACCTGGTCGAGGGCGGCGAGTTCGACGCGGCGGAACAGGGCGTTGCGGACCAGGACGCGGAAGGCACGCGCGTTGGTGGTGACCGGCTTGACCTCGTCGGCCCTCTCCTGGGCCTCCTCGGCGGTCATCTCCTCGGGGTTGGCGAGCTGCTCCCACTCGTCCAGGAGGCTGGAGTCGACCTGGCGGACCGTCTCGCCGAGCCACTCGATCAGATCCTGCAGATCCTCGGACTTGAGGTCGTCCGGGATGTTGTGGTCGAGCGTCTTGTAGGCACTGGCGAGGTAGCGCAGGACAATGCCCTCGGTGCGCGCCAGCTCGTAGAAGGACACCAACTCCGTGAAGGACATGGCCCGTTCGTACATGTCACGGATGACGGACTTCGGGGAGAGGGGATGGTCGCCGACCCAGGGGTGGCTCTTGCGGTACGTGTTGTACGCGTGGAAGAGGAGCTCCTCCAGGGGCTTCGGGTACGTGATGTCCTGGAGGCGTTCCATGCGCTCCTCGTACTCGACGCCGTCCGCCTTCATCGCGGCCACGGCCTCGCCCTTCGCCTTGTTCAGCTGCGCGACGAGGATCTGGCGAGGGTCGTCCAGCGTGGACTCCACGACCGAAACCATGTCCAGGGCGTAGGACGGCGATTCCGGGTCGAGCAGCTCGAACGCGGCGAGCGCGAACGTGGACAGCGGCTGGTTGAGCGCGAAGTCCTGCTGGAGGTCCACGGTGAGGCGGACGATGCGGCCACTGGCGTCGGGCTCGTCGAGTTTCTCGACGATGCCGCCGTCCAGCAGCGAGCGGTAGATGGCGATCGCCCGCCGGATGTGCTTGAGCTGCTGCTTGCGCGGCTCGTGGTTGTCCTCCAGGAGATGCCGCATCGCCTCGAAGGCGTTGCCCGGACGGGCGATCACCGACAGCAGCATGGTGTGAGTGACGCGGAAGCGGGACGTCAGCGGCTCCGGTTCGGAGGCGATCAGCTTCTCGAAGGTGTTGTCCGTCCAGCCGACGAAGCCCTCGGGCGCCTTCTTGCGGACGACCTTGCGGCGCTTCTTCGGGTCGTCGCCGGCCTTGGCGAGTGCCTTCTCGTTCTCGACGACGTGCTCGGGTGCCTGGGCGACGACGAAGCCCGCCGTGTCGAAGCCCGCCCGGCCCGCGCGGCCCGCGATCTGGTGGAACTCGCGAGCGCGCAGGGTGCGGACGCGGGTGCCGTCGTACTTGGTCAGCGCCGTGAACAGCACGGTGCGGATGGGCACGTTGACGCCGACGCCCAGCGTGTCCGTGCCGCAGATGACCTTCAGCAGACCGGCCTGGGCGAGTTTCTCCACCAGCCGTCGGTACTTGGGCAGCATGCCGGCGTGATGGACCCCGATGCCGTGCCGTACGTAACGGGAGAGATTGCGGCCGAACTTGGTGGTGAAGCGGAAGTTGCCGATCAGATCGGCGATCTTGTCCTTCTCCTCACGCGAGCACATGTTGATGCTCATCAGCGCCTGCGCCCGCTCCACCGCCTGCGCCTGCGTGAAGTGCACGATGTAGACGGGCGCCTGCTTGGTCTCCAGGAGCTCCGTGAGGGTCTCGGTGAGCGGGCTGAGCTTGTACTCGTAGGAGAGCGGCACGGGGCGGGTCGCCGAGCGGACCACCGACGTGGGCCGGCCGGTGCGCCGGGTCAGGTCCTTCTCGAACATCGAGACGTCGCCGAGCGTGGCCGACATCAGCACGAACTGCGCCTGGGGCAGCTCCAGGATCGGGATCTGCCAGGCCCATCCGCGGTCCGCCTCGGCGTAGAAGTGGAACTCGTCCATGACGACCTGGCCGACGTCCGCGCCCTTGCCGTCGCGCAGCGCGATCGAGGCGAGCACCTCGGCGGTGCAGCAGATGACGGGAGCGTCGGCGTTGACGGATGCGTCGCCGGTCAGCATGCCGACGTTCTCCGTGCCGAACATCTTGCACAGCTCGAAGAACTTCTCCGACACGAGTGCCTTGATGGGCGCGGTGTAGAAGGTGACCTCGTCACGGGCGAGGGCGGCGAAGTGCGCACCCGCCGCGATCATGCTCTTGCCGGACCCGGTGGGCGTCGACACGATCACGTTCGCGCCGGAGACCACCTCGATCAGCGCCTCCTCCTGGTGGGGGTAGAGCGTCAGCCCCCGCTCCTCGGCCCACGACTCGAAGGCGTCGTAAAGGGCATCGGGGTCGGCGGTCGGCGGCAGCTGATCGATGAGGGTCACCCACCCATCTTGCCTGCCCGGATGCCCGATGGGGGAATCGGATGCGAGTGGGAAGATCACGACCAGTACGCTGTGTCGCCGACGGGGCGTCAGCGCAGCCGGTCAACTGGACAGTGGCACACGAGGAATGGGGCGGGCAACGCCGATGATGGGACCAGCACACTCTCTGTCGGGCGCCGCGGCCTGGCTGGGCGTAGGAGCGGCGGCCGCCGCCACGGGGCACACCATGCCGTGGCCCGTACTGCTGGCCGGAGCCCTGATCTGCGCGGGCGCCGCGCTCGCTCCCGACCTCGACCACAAGGCGGCCACGATCTCGCGGGCCTTCGGGCCGGTCTCGCGGGGCCTGTGCGAGATCGTCGACAAACTCTCGTACGCCGTCTACAAGGGCACACGGAAGCAGGGCGACCCCCGTCGCTCCGGCGGACACCGCACGCTCACGCACACCTGGCTGTGGGCCGTGCTGATCGGCGCGGGCTGCTCGGTGGCGGCGATCACCGGCGGCCGCTGGGCGGTGCTGGCGATCCTGTTCGTGCACATGGTGCTGGCCATCGAGGGCCTGCTGTGGCGGGCGACCCGGGGTTCCAGCGCCGACGTCCTGGTCTGGCTGCTGGCCGCGACCAGCGCGTGGATCATCGCGGGCGTTCTGGACAAGCCGGGCAACGGCTCGGAATGGCTGTTCACGCAGCCGGGCCAGGAGTACCTGTGGCTGGGGCTGCCGGTCGTGCTGGGCGCGCTCGTGCACGACATCGGGGACGCGCTGACGGTCTCCGGCTGCCCGATCCTGTGGCCGATCCCGGTGGGCCGCAAGCGCTGGTACCCGATCGGCCCGCCGAAGGTCATGCGGTTCCGGGCGGGCAGCTGGGTCGAGCTGAAGGTGCTGATGCCGGTGTTCATGCTCCTCGGCGGAGTGGGTTGCGCGGCGGCGCTCAACTTCATCTGAGGCCGGGGCGCCGGATTCCTCCGTCAGCCGCCCTGACCGGTGCCGCCTCCGTACCGCCGCTCGAAGGCGGCCACACGTCCTTCGGAGTCCACCGTCCGTGCCTTGCCGGTGTAGAAGGGGTGGCTCTCGGAGGAGATCTCCACGTCCACCACCGGGTAGGTCTCGCCGTCGTCCCACTCGATGGTCCGGTCGCTGGTGGCGGTGGACCGGGTCAGGAAGGCGTAGCCGGCGGAGCGGTCACGGAAGACGACCGGGTGGTAGTCGGGCTGCTTGTCCTGCTGCATGGCTGCTCCTTCGGCGGTGTGGGAGGGGGCGTGGGCGGTGCGGTGGGCGGCGCGGGACCGGTCGGTCGGCCGCGGTGGTCAGCCGGGCAGGGGCTCCTCGTCGACGATGTGCATCGCGGCCTCCTCCGCGGACGCCGCGGCACCGTCGATGCCCACGTCCGTGGCGATCAGCGCGCTCTCCTCGTCCTCGTGGACCCCTTCGTCGGGGGCCACGAGACGGCCGGAGCGCATCGCTCCGACCTCGTTGTCCAGGAGCTCGCCGTCGGAGCCGTCGTCGTCACCGATGCCGTCACCGTCGGGCGGCGCGAGGTCGGGCATCTCCTCCGCGAGCCGTTCGTCCAGCGTCTCGCCCCGTCGGCGCTCCGCGGCCGTCACACCGTTGTGCTCCACCGCCCACGGTCTCTCCGGCGGGGACCAGCCGCGGTCGAGAGGGTCGCCGACTCCGTCGTCCTCCAGGGTGTCCTCCGCGTCGAGCAGACCCGCGTCGTCCTGGATCTCGGATCCGTCGGGCTGGTAGACGTCGTCTCCCCATCCGTCGGAGCTGTCCACGAGTACCTCCAGGTGAAGGGGGACGGGCCCGGTCCTTCCGCGGCCCGGGTCGGACCACGGACTCACGGGGCACTTGCCGCGCCCGCCGTCGAACCATGCCGTCCGCGGGCGCTCCCTGAGCCGGTGCTGCTGTCCAGCCTTCCACCCCCCGTCGGGACAGCGCAACGCCACGGGGGCATTGCACTGGCTGGAGCGGTGGTCGGAGGGGGGTGGGGTCTGGTTGGGCCGGTCGTTGGAGGGGGCCTGGGCGTGGGTTGGGCCGGTCGTCGCTGGGGCCGTTCGTCGGAGAGGCCGCAGGGTGTGGGTCGGGTCGGTCCATCGTTGGAGGGGCTGGTGTGTGTGCTTGAGCTGCCGGCCGGAGCGGGCCGGGGTGTGGGTTGGGTCGGTCGTTGCAGGGGGCCGGGGCGTGTGCTGGAGCGGCCGGTTCGAGGTGCCGAGGGTGTGGGCCGGTCGGCCGGTGGCGTGGGTCTGGGTGTGGGCTGGACCAGTCGTCGGAGGGGCACCCCCGCCCCGATGCCCCACACTCCTGTCCCACCGCCACCCCCACCCCTCACCCGTGCCACGACCTCCAAAGCGCCGCGTACGCCCCGTCCGCCGTGACCAGTTCGTCGTGGCTGCCCAGCTCGCTGATGCGGCCGTTCTCGACGACGGCGATGACGTCCGCGTCGTGGGCGGTGTGCAGTCGGTGGGCGATGGCGACCACGGTGCGGCCCTCGAGGACGCGGGCCAGGGAACGTTCGAGGTGGCGTGCGGCCCGGGGGTCCAGCAACGACGTCGCCTCGTCCAGGACCAGGGTGTGCGGGTCGGCCAGCACCAGCCGGGCCAGCGCGACCTGCTGCGCCTGGGCCGGGGTGACGGTCAGGCCGCCCGAGCCGACCTCGGTGTCCAGACCGTCGTCGAGCGCTGCCGCCCATCCGTCCGCGTCGACCGCGCCGAGGGCCGCCCAGAGCTCGGCGTCCGTGGCGTCCGTCCGGGCGAGCAGGAGGTTGTCGCGCAGGGAGCCCACGAAGACGTGGTGCTCCTGGTTGACGAGGGCCACATGCTCACGGACGCGTTCGGCGGGCATCCGGGACAGTTCGGCGCCGCCGAGGGTGATCCGGCCGTCCCGGGGCGCGTAGATCCCGGCCAGGAGACGGCCCAGCGTGGACTTGCCGGCACCCGAGGGACCGACCAGTGCCAGCCTCGTGCCGGGGGCGACCTCCAGGGACACCTTGCGCAGGACGTCCACGCCCTCCACATAGCCGAAGTGCACCCGGTCCGCGTGCACGTCCCGCCCGTCCGGAGCGAGCCCGGCGTCTCCGCTGGACGGCTCGATGTCCCGGACCCCGACCAGCCGGGCCAGCGACACCTGGGCCACCTGCAGCTCGTCGTACCAGCGCAGGATCAGCCCGACCGGGTCGACGAGCATCTGCGCGATCAGCGCGCCCGTCGTGAGCTGGCCGACCCCGATCCAGCCCTGGAGCACGAACACCCCGCCGACCATCAGCACCGACGAAAGGATCATCACGTGGCTGACGTTGATGCACGGGAAGAGAACCGACCGCAGCCACAGGGTGTAGCGCTCCCAGGCGGTCCACTCCTTGATCCGCTGTTCCGACAGCTCGATGCGGCGGGCGCTCAGCCGGTGCGCCTCGACGGTGCGTCCGGCGTCCACGGTGTCCGCGAGTGCGGCGGCCACGGCGGCGTACCCGGCGGCCTCCGAGCGGTAGGCGGACGGCGCCCGCTTGAAGTACCAGCGGCAGCCGACCACCAGCACCGGCAGGGCGAGCAGCACGGCGGCGGCCAGCGGCGGCGCAGTGATCACGAGCCCGCCGAGGAGCAGGGCCGCCCACACCACGCCGATCGCCAGCTGTGGCACGGCCTCGCGCATCGCGTTGCCGAGCCGGTCGATGTCCGTCGTGATCCGGGACAGCAGGTCACCGGTGCCGGCCCGCTCCAGGACACCCGGCGGCAGGCCGACCGACCGTACGAGGAAGTCCTCGCGCAGGTCGGCCAGCATGCGCTCGCCGAGCATCGAACCGCGCAGCCGCACCTCCCGTACGAACACGGCCTGGACGATCAGCGCGATCACGAACAGTCCGGCCGTCAGTTCCAGATGAAGTTCCCTCGCCCCGTCCGACACCCGCTCGACGAGGTCACCGAGCAGCCAGGGCCCGACCATGGAGGCCACGACCGAGACCGTGTTGACGCCGACGAGGAGCGCGAAGGCGCGGCGATGCCGGTGGAACAGTTCGGCCACGTAGGCGCGTACGGTCGCGGTGGCTCCGACGGGCAGGGTGTTCGCCGTCGTCGGTGCCGCCGGGTCGTAGGCCGGTGGCGCCACGCCGATCATGCTGTCTCCTCGATCTCTTCCAGTTCGTTCAGTACGTCCTTGAGAGCGGCCTCTTCGTCCGTCTCGCGGGTGACGACCGCCCGGTACCGCGGTTCCTCGCGCACCAGTTCGCGGTGCACGCCGACCGCCGCGACCTCGCCCTCGTGCACGAGCACCACGCGGTCGGCGTGCTCCAGGAGCAGCGGCGAGGAGGTGAACACCACGGTCGTGCGCCCGGTCCGCAGGGCCCGTACCCCCTGCGCGATCCGTGCCTCGGTGTGCGAGTCGACGGCGGAGGTCGGCTCGTCCAGGACTAGCACGTCCGGGTCGGTGAACAGGGACCTGGCCAGGGCGAGCCGCTGGCGCTGGCCACCCGACAGGGACCGCCCGCGCTCGGTGATGCGCGCGTCCATCGGGTCCTCTGCGCCCAGTGACCCCTGGACCAGGGCGGCCAGCACGTCCGCGCACTGCGCGGCCGCGAGCGCCTCCTCTGCGGCGACGGCACCCGAGGCGGGCACGTCGAGCAGTTCGCGCAGGGTCCCCGAGAGCAGGACCGGGTCCTTGTCCTGGACCAGGACCGCCGTGCGCGCCGAACCGAGCGGCAACTCGTCCAGCGGCACCCCGCCCAGCAGCACCGACGTGCCCACTTCAGAGGGGTGCCCGCCGAGGCGCTCGGCCAGCAGCCCCGCCGCGTCCGGGTCGCCGCACACCACCGCGGTGAGCCGGCCGGAGGGGGCGAGCAGACCGGTGGCCGGGTCGTACAGATCTCCGGCCGGCAGGCCATTGCCGTCCCTGTCCCGCGAGCCTTCGGCGGACGTGGCCCGCTCCAGTGAGAGCACCCGGGCGGCCCGCGTGGCCGAGGGCCGGGAGAAGGAGTACGCCATGGCGATCTCCTCGAAGTGCCGCAGCGGATAGGACAGGATCATGACCGAGCTGTAGACGGCGACCAGTTCGCCGATCTCGACGCGGCCCTGGCGGGCCAGGTGGACGCCGTACCAGACGACCGCGATCAGCAGCAGTCCCGGCAGCAGTACCTGGATGGCGGCGATCAGGGACCACATCCGAGCGCTGCGCACGGCCGCGTGGCGTACCTCCTGGGAAGCCCTGCGGTAGCGGTCGAGGAAGAGTTCCTCGCCGCCGATGCCGCGCAACACGCGCAGACCGGCGACGGTGTCGGAGGCCAGCTCGGTGGCGCGGCCGGCCTTCTCGCGCTGGACGTCGGCGCGTCGGGTCGCCCGGGGCAGCAGCGGCAGCGCCGCGAGGGCCAGGACCGGCAGGCCCACGGCGACCACCGCGCCGAGTTGCGGCTGGTAGACGACCATTCCGGCACAGACCACGACGATGGTGACCGCCGCCGCGGTGAACCGCGACCCGGCCTCCACGAACCAGCCGATCTTCTCGACGTCGCCGGTGGAGACGGCCACGACCTCACCGGCCGCGACCCGCCGGGTCAGCGCCGAGCCGAGGTTGGCGGCCTTGTGGGCCAGCAGCTGCTGGACGCGCGCGGCGGCCGTGATCCAGTTGGTGACGGCGGTGCGGTGCAGGAAGGTGTCGCCGAGCGCGCTGCCGATGCAGCACAGCGCCAGCAGGCCGCCCGCGAGGGCGAGTCGGCGGCCCGAGTGGTCGACGACCGCCTGGACGGCCACGCCGACGCAGAAGGGCAGCGCGGAGATGGAGAGGAAGTGCAGCAGTCCCCAGGCAAGTGACTTGAACTGTCCGCCCAGTTGGTTCCTGAAGAGCCACCACAGGAACCGGGAGCCCGAGCGTGCGTCGGGCACACCCGGGTCGGGATACGGAAGGTCTTGGATCTGCATGACGGTGACGTCCAGTGGCTCGTGTCAGGGGGTGGGAGGGAGCCGCACACGGCGACTGCAAACCGTGAAAGGGTCGCGGCAGAGCGTGCTCGAAGGCAACAGGTTTTCCGCCGCGCCGCAGAGAACCGGCTGCGCTCGCGGAGCCGGTCCCCCCGGCCCGCGGTGCGACCATGGAGCGATGCGAGGCGGAGACGCACGACGTGCCGTGGTGACGACGACGCTCCTGGGAGCGCTGCTGATCCCCCTGGGAGGGTGCGGCGGCCCGGGCCCGGCAGGCACCGGCAACGCCGACACCAAGGGCGCCGACAAGCCCGCGGACGAACCGACCCGCATCCCCGGCGTCGGCGACCGCCTCCAGCGCCGCATCCCCGTCGCTTCCCACCAGGTCGTCGCGGTCTACGGTGACGGTGAGGACTCCGCGGACGCCACCGTCGTGCTCTACACCAGGCACGGTTCCGCCTGGGACCGCGTCCGCAGCTGGCCCGCGCACAACGGCAGGAGGGGCTGGACCACCGACCACCACGAGGGCGACAAACGCAGCCCCGTCGGCGTGTTCGGGCTCAGTGACGCCGGGGGCGTGCTCCCGGATCCCGGGGCCCGGCTGCCGTACACGCGATCCGCCGCCATCGCCGCCCCGCGCTGGTGGCCCAGGTCCTACTGGCACGACTTCGACTACGTCATCGCCATCGACTACAACCGGATCGAGGGCACCCCGCCCGACAACCAGGACCGGCCGCAGGGTTACGCCAAGGGCGGCGGTATCTGGCTGCACATGGGCCACGGCAGCGGCACGTCCGCCTGTGTCAGCGTGTCCAGGGCGGCGATGCGGTATCTGCTGCGCACGCTCGATCCGGACCGGCATCCCGTGGTGGTGATGGGAGACAGGGCGGACCTGAAGGCCTGAGGCCGCCGCAGGAGGCGGCATTGCGGGAGATGCCCGACTCGCCGTAGAACACGGCCATGAAGAGACGGATCGTCATGTCCATGCTCGCAGGGGCGACCCTCCTGGCGGGCACGCTGCTCGGGGCGACCCCCGCCCAGCCCGCGGAGGCTCAACACGCGGTCGCACCCGCCGAGTTCGGCACCGACTGGCACGACCCCATCACCGCGGCACCACCCGTCACCAAACCTTCTGGCAAGTCCTGCCATGTCACGGTCGCCGAAGCGCAGTTCCGCGATTTCACCCCGTACACCGGTACTTACGCACCTCCCGAGGGCTGCGGCGACCGCTGGAGCAAGGTCGTGCTGCGCATGGACGGCAAGGTCAAGGGACGGCAGTACGACCGGCTCGGGTATCTGCACATCGGCGGGGTCGAGGTCTTCCGTACGTCCACACCGCAGCCCTCGCCCGACGGTATCCAGTGGTCCGTCGAGAAGGACGTCACGCGCTACAGCGACACGCTTCGCACCGGCCACGACGTCGAGATGCTCATCGGAAACGTCGTCGACGACACGTACACCGGGATCATCGACGTGAAGGTCACGCTCACGTTCTACGAGGGGCGACAGGTCACGGCCCCGGACCGGGTGCTGTCGCTCGACGACAACACCCTCACCACCCCGCGCAACAGCGAGCGCATCCTCGCCGAGGTGTACGCCACCGGTTCGGGCGGCGGCTGCGAGGAGTACTGGTACCTGACGGTGCCGTCCGAAGCGCCGTACTCCTGCCGGGCCGACCACGGCCCCTACCGTGAGGTGCAGATCAAGGTCGACGGCCGACTCGCGGGGATCGCCGCTCCGTTCCCGACCGTGTGGACGGGTGGCTGGTCCAATCCCTTCCTCTGGTATGTCGTCCCGGGCCCCCGCGCCTTCGACATCAAGCCGATCGAATACGACCTGACCCCCTTCGCCGGGATCCTCAACGACGGGCGCCCGCACCGCGTGGAGGTAGCGGTCGTCGGCGTTCCCGAGGGGCAGCCGGGCTGGAGCACCCCCGTGAACGTCCTCGTGTGGCAGGACGCCAAGAGCGCGCACGTCACCGGGAAGCTCACCACGCACACGAACGGTGACCTCGCCAACTCCTCGACGTACGCACCCGGTTCGGAACACCGCGTGGACACCGAGGGTGACCACCGGCTCACCGTCGCCGGATATGTCGACACCTCGCACGGCCGCGTCACGACCACCGTCCGCCGCGCGCTGGCGACCACGTCCACCCACCGCTGGGGCGACGGCGAGAACCCCGACGCGCTCAATGGGACATGGACGGACGACGAGTCGGTCACCGTGGACGGTCGCGGACCGGCCAGTACCACCCGCGCCCACCGCACGTACACGATGGACGGCACGACCACCATCGGCGCGGGCGACCGGCTGCGCACCGTGCTGACCCTCGGTGACCGTGCCGAGGTCTCGACGACCCGAGCGGGCCACCGCACGGCGTGGTCCCGGCTCGACGACACCTACGCGGGCGACGCCACGTACACGATCAACGTCCCGCGCGACCAGCGGCACGCGGTCGGTACGACGAGCGAGCACTACCGGATCCGCGGTTCGGCCGGCTGCTACGACCGTTCCCTCGCCACCGTCCAGGGGGTGCTGACCGAGGAACGCGGCGGCTGCTGAGCGCGAGTTGTGTGCGATGGGTCACAGGCGTCGTGATTTACACGGCTGCAACGCGACGGTCTTGCGCGTGATCAACGGTCCCTCCAGAGTGTTGGCCACGGAAACCGCTTTCCGTATCGCAGAAGTATCCCCCATGGCTTCTGCGCGTCCCCGTCGCTCAAGGAGTGCTCGTGCCGTCGTCCGTCCCGTCCCTGCCGCGACGCGTCGCACACATACTGCGTACCTCTCTCTTCGCGCAGGTCGCCTGCGCGCTCGTGCTCGGCATCCTCGTCGGAAAGCTGTGGCCCGGCTTCGCCTCGGACCTCCAGCCGCTCGGCGACGGTTTCACCCGGCTCATCAAGACGATCATCTCGCCGCTCGTGTTCTGTGTGGTCGTCGTCGGCATCGCCAAGGCCGGTGATCTGAAGGCCTTCGGCCGGATCGGGCTCAAGGCGCTGATCTGGTTCGAGGTCGCGAGCACGCTCGCGCTGATCATCGGTCTGGTCGCCGCCAATGTGGTCCAGCCCGGCTCGGGTATGCACGTCGACCCGGCCACCCTCGACTCCGCCGCCGTCGACGCCAAGACGGGCGGCGGACACCTTCCCTCGACGACCGAGTTCATCGTCAACGCGCTGCCGACCAGCTTCATCGGCGCCTTCGCCGAGAACTCCCTGCTCCAGGTGCTCATCCTGGCCTGTCTGGTCGGCGCCGCGCTGCTGCACCTCGGCCACACCAAGGTCCCGCAGGTGCTGCCCGCCATCGAGCAGGCCCAGGAGATCATCTTCGCGGTCGTGGGCTTCGTGATGCGCCTCGCGCCGATCGCGGTGTTCGGCGCCATGGCCGTCCTGATCGGCCAGTACGGCCTCGGCGTCATCGAGACCTACGCCAAGCTGATCGTCCTGTGCTACGCGGCCGCCGCGCTCTTCATCGCGCTGCTCGCCGTCGCGCTCAAGGCGGTCACCGGGCTCAGCCTCTGGAAGTTCCTGCGCTACATCCGCGAGGAGATGCTCCTCGCGCTCGGCACCGCGTCCACCGAGTCCGTCATGCCGCGCGTGATGCAGAAACTGCGCAAGGCCGGCGCCCGCGACGACGCCGTGGGCCTGGTGCTGCCCACCGGCTACTCCTTCAATCTCGACGGCGCCTCGCTCTACCTCTCCATCGGCACGTTGTTCATCGCCCAGGCGGTGGGCGTCGACCTCAGCCTGAGCCAGCAGATCACCGTGGTCCTGGTGCTCATGCTGACCAGCAAGGGCATGGCGGGCATCCCGGGCTCGGCGTTCCTCGCCCTGTCCGCCACGGCGTCCTCGCTGGGTGCCATCCCCGCCGGGGCCGTCGCCCTGCTCCTCGGCGTGGACCGCATCATGGACTCGATGCGCGTCGTGACGAACCTGCTCGGCAACTGCGTCGCCGTCTTCGCGGTCTCCCGCTGGGAGGGGGCGCTGGACATCGAGCGGGCGAAGAAGGTGCTGGGCGGCGAAACGGTGCCCACTGTCGTAGAAGAGCTGGTACCGGTGCAGCCCGTCAAGGAACCTGCCTCCGAGGTCGGCTGACAGGCCCACCGGAACAAGCCGCGGTCACCGCTCCAGTCGTACGGAGCGGTGACCGCGGCCTGTTCGTCAGTGCTGCTCGTCGATCAGCGTGTCCAGCAGTCCGCCGAGTACGTCCCGCTGATCGTCCGACAGTGGTGCGAGGATCTCCTCCGCGGCGGCTCGGCGCACATCCCGCAAGCCCTGAAGGGTTTTGAGACCGTCCTCGGTCAGCTCTATGCGGATCACCCGGCGATTGGCCGGATCGGGCACCCGGCGCACCTTGCCGCTCGCCTCCAGCCCGTCGACGAGCGTGGTCACCGCACGCGGCACCACCTCGAGCCGCTCCGCGAGATCGGCCATGCGCGGTGGCGTCTCCCAGTGCGCGAGGATGCGCAGCAGCCGGGACTGGGCCGGAGTCACGCCGAGACCGCGCTCATGGAGCTGGCGCTTCTGGATGCCGTGCACCCGGCGCGTGAGCCTGAGCAACTGCTCGGCGAGCAGGCTGTCGGAATCTGGCGTGGTCATACGGGAACAATATCAGGACCTAGTTCATTGTGAGCATAGGTAACAATGAGCTAGGCTCCGCTGATCCTCACCACCTCACCCTCCGTAGGAGACCATGCCCCGCGATCACATCGACTGGACCCCCACCCCGGGCACCTCGACCGACCAACCCCGGCAGGTGCGCCGCATCCTCCGGCTCTTCAAGCCCTACCGCGCCAAGCTCGCCGTCGTCGGCCTGCTGGTCGGCGCCTCCTCCCTCGTCACCGTGGCCACCCCGTTCCTGCTGAAGGAAACGCTGGACGTGGCCATCCCCGAGGGCCGCACCGGACTGCTCAGCCTGCTCGCGCTGGGCATGATCGTCAGTGCCGTCCTCACCGGCATCTTCGGCGTGCTGCAGACCCTCATCTCCACGACGGTCGGCCAGCGCGTCATGCACGACCTGCGCACCGCGGTCTACGGCCGCCTGCAGCGCATGTCGCTCGCCTTCTTCACCCGCACCCGCACCGGCGAGGTGCAGTCCCGCATCGCCAACGACATCGGCGGCATGCAGGCCACCGTCACCTCGACGGCCACCTCCCTGGTCTCCAACCTGACCAGCGTCATCGCCACGATCGTCGCGATGATCGCCCTGGACTGGCGGCTGACCGTCGTCTCGCTGCTGCTGCTCCCGGTGTTCGTGTGGATCAGCCGCCGCGTCGGCAACGAACGCAAGAAGATCGTCACCCAGCGCCAGAAGCAGATGGCCGCCATGGCCGCGACCGTCACCGAGTCGCTCTCCGTCAGTGGCATCCTGCTCGGCCGCACCATGGGCCGCTCCGACTCGCTCACCCGGTCCTTCGCCGACGAGTCCGAGGGTCTGGTCGACCTCGAAGTGCGGTCGAACATGGCCGGCCGCTGGCGCATGGCCGTCATCGGGATCGTCATGTCCGCGATGCCCGCCATCATCTACTGGACCGCGGGCTTCGCCCTCCAGACCGGCGGCCCGGACATCTCCATCGGCACCATCGTCGCCTTCGTCTCGCTCCAGCAGGGCCTGTTCCGTCCGGCCGTGAGCCTGCTGTCGACCGGCGTCCAGATCCAGACCTCGCTCGCGCTCTTCCAGCGCATCTTCGAGTACCTCGACCTGCCGATCGACATCACCGAGCGGGAGAACCCGGTCCACCTCGACCGGGTCAAGGGCGAGGTCCGACTGGAGAACGTCGAGTTCCGGTACGACGGCAAGGGCGGCCCCATCCTCGACGGCATCGACATCGACGTCCCCGCGGGCAGCAGCCTCGCGGTCGTCGGCCCGACCGGTGCCGGCAAGTCCACGCTCGGCTATCTGGTCCCGCGGCTCTACGACGTGACGGGCGGCCGGGTCACCCTCGACGGGGTCGACGTCCGCGACCTCGACTTCGACACCCTGGCGCGCGCCATCGGGGTCGTCTCGCAGGAGACGTACCTCTTCCACGCCTCGGTCGCCGACAACCTCCGGTTCGCCAAGCCGGACGCGACCGACGAGGAGATCGAGCAGGCGGCGCGGGCGGCCCAGATCCACGAGCACATCGCCTCGCTGCCGGACGGGTACGACACGGTCGTCGGCGAGCGCGGCCACCGGTTCTCCGGCGGTGAGAAGCAGCGTCTGGCGATCGCCCGGACCATTCTGCGAGACCCGCCCGTCCTCATCCTGGACGAGGCGACCAGCGCGCTGGACACCCGGACCGAGCACGCCGTGCAGGAGGCCATCGACGCGCTCTCGGCCAACCGCACCACACTCACCATCGCGCACCGTCTGTCCACCATCCGCGACGCCGACCAGATCGTGGTCCTCGACTCCGGCCAGGTGGCCGAACGCGGCACGCACGAGGAACTGCTGGAACAGGACGGGCGGTACGCGGAGCTCGTACGCCGGGACGCCCGACGGGACCCCGCACAGGGGGGCGCGCAGCTGGAACCGACCAGCTGAACCGAAGCCGACAAGCCGAAGATATGCCTGGTTTGTGACGATATGCGGGTTACCGTGCCCGCATGCAGATGAACACTCCGCCACGGAGCACGATTCGACTGACGCGCCGGGGCCGACTCGTCCTCATCGCGACCGGGGCCGTCGTGGCGGGCACCGCCGTGGCGGTACCGCTGCTGACCCTGGAGAGCGAGGGGGAGAGGAAGCCCACCACGCTGGTGATCCCGGAGGGCTGGCGGGCCGGGCAGGTCTACGACGCCGTGGACAAGGCCCTCGCCCAGCCCCCCGGCACCGCCAAGAAGTCCCTGGCCAAGCTGAAGCTCAAGCTGCCCAACGAGGCGGAGGGCAACCCCGAGGGCTACCTCTTCCCGGCGACGTATCCGCTGGAGCGCAACGGGAAGAAGGCGACGCCCGAGGCGCTGCTCTCGTCCATGGTCGACACCGCGAACCAGAAGTTCAAGGGCGCCCCCGTCGCGGCCGGCGCCCAGCGCAACGCGATGAACGTCTACCAGGCCGTGACGATCGCGAGCATCATCCAGGCCGAGGCCGCGACCCAGGCCGACATGGGGAAGGTGGCCAGGGTCATCTTCAACCGCCTGGAGCGCGGGATGCCGTTGCAGATGGACTCCACCATCAACTACGCGCTGAACCGCTCCACGCTGCGGACGACCAGCGCCGACCTCCGGATCGACAGCCCCTACAACTCGTACCAGCGCATGGGGCTGCCGCCGACCCCGATCGACAACCCGGGTGAGGACGCGATGCGGGCGGCGATCAGCCCGCCCCCGGGGGACTGGCTGTACTTCGTGACGGTGAAGCCGGGGGACACCCGCTTCACGAACAGCTTCGAGGAACACCGGCGCAATGTGGCCGAGTTCAACAAGAACCAGCAGAAGTCGCCCAAGGCAGGCTGACGGTGACGGAGCGTCAGGCGGCGACGGGTTCCGTCGTCAACAGCCGCTTGATGTCACGCACGGCCGCACGGCCCGCGCGGTTGGCGCCGATGGTGCTCGCCGACGGGCCGTAGCCGACGAGATGGATCCGCGGGTCGGCGACCGCGCGCGTTCCCTCGACCCGGATCCCGCCACCCGGCTCGCGCAGTTTCAGCGGAGCCAGGTGATCGATGGCGGCCCGGAACCCGGTCGCCCACAGGATCACGTCGGCTTCCAGACGCCGCCCGTCGTTCCACTCCACGCCGTCGGGCGTGATCCGGTCGAACATGGGCTGCCGGTCCAGCACTCCGTCCGTGATGGCCTGCCGGACCGCGTCGTTGAGCGGAAGCCCGGTCACCGACACCACGCTCTTCGGCGGCAGCCCCTGCCGTACCCGCTCCTCGACGAGGGCCACGGCCTCCCGGCCGACGTCCTCGCTGAAGGGGCCCTCGCGGAAGACGGGCTCGCGCCTGGTCACCCACGTGGTGGCGGCCGCGTACGGGGCGAGCTCCATGAGGTGCTGGGTGCCGGACGCGCCCCCGCCCACCACGACCACCCGCAGCCCGGCGAACGCCTCGGGCCCCGGGTACTGCGCGGTGTGCAACTGCCGCCCCCGGAACGTCTCCTGGCCGGGATAGCGCGGCCAGAACGGCCGGTCCCAGGTGCCGGTGGCGTTGATCAGCGCCCGTGTCGACCAGGTCCCGTCCGAGGTCTCGACGAGCAGCCGCCCGTCGTCGCCCTCGCGTACGGCACTGACGTCGACGGGGCGCCGTACCCGAAGGTCGAAAGCGCGCTCGTACGCCGTGAAGTACTCGGCGATCACCTCCGACGACGGCCGCTCCGGATCGGCGTCCGTGAGCTCCATCCCCGGCAACGCGTGCATTCCGTGGACCTTGCCGTACGTCAGCGAGGGCCACCGGAACTGCCAGGCGCCGCCGGGGGCGGGGGAGTGGTCCAGCACCACGAAGTCGCGTTCCGGCTCGAAACCGGTGCGGCGCAGGTGATAGGCGCTGGACAGACCTGCCTGGCCGGCGCCTATGACGACTACCTCGACCTCGTGGAAGTTGTTCACCTTTCTACCAACGGTACGGAGGCTCCGGATCTTCCCGCGGCCGGGTCAGTCCGTCTCCGCGGGGCGGGGCGTGGTGGTGGACGGCGGGAGGTCGCCGTTGAACCGCGCGTCCGTGAAGTCGCCGAAGTCGACCTTGCGGGGGATGAGCTTCAGGCCGGTGAAGGTGTCCGCGATCTCCTGTTCGGAGGCGATGAGCGGCTGGTCCACCGCCACCGCGACCCGGGTGGTGTAGGTCCGCTTCACCGCGGCCAGCGCCACGTCCTCGGGCAGGCCCGTCTCCTTCGCCCAGACCTTCGCCCACTCCGGCTCGTGGGAGTAGACCCACTTGTAGGCGCGTCGCAGCCGCTCCAGATAGTCATTGATCGCGGCGACCTTCTTCTTGTCCTTCAGCGCGCCCGGCGCCGCCACCTGGAAGGTCAGACCGTTGGTGATGCCGTCCCCGGTGGTCAGCACGCGTCCCTGCTTCGCCTGGAGGATCTGCGAGGTGTACGGGTCCCACACCGCCCAAGCGTCGACCTTGCCGGAGGTGAACGCGGCCAGCGCATCAGCAGGTTGGAGGTACTTGACCTTCACGTCGCCCAGGCCGAGCCCGGCCTTCCTGAGGGAGGCGACGAGTTGGTAGTTGGCGGACGAACCCTGCGCCACGGCGACGGACTTGCCCTTCAGTTGCGCGGGACCGGTCAGCTTGGAGTCGTTCGGTACGAGGATGGCGTCACCCTTGGACGTACCGTGCCAGGCCGCCACCACCGTGATCTTCGAGTCGGCGCCGGCCGCGAACACCGGCGGGGTGTTGCCGACGCCGCCGATGTCGACGGCCTTGGCGTTGACGGCCTCCAGGAGGGGCGGGCCGGAGGTGAACGTCGACCACTTGATCTTGTAGTCGAGATTGTCGAGCTCCCCGGCGGCGCGCAGGATCGCCTCCGAACCGCCCTTCTGGTCACCGACGTTGAGCGTGAGGGAGCCCTTGCCGTCGGTGTCGGTGCCTGTGCCGGCGGACGCGTTTCCGCCGCAGGCGGTGAGCAGAAGAGCGAAGGGAAGGAGCAGTGCGGCGGGGGCGAGGCGACGTCGCATGGGGGATCCGTTCTGTGTAACTCGGCTAATGGGTAAGGCAGTTCAGGCGGCTTCGGCTGCGGTGTCGACGCCCAGGCGCTCCAGCAGCCGACCGCGGATCTCCGCGAACCGGGGATCGGCGATGTCGCGCGGCCGGTCGAGGTCGATCGCCTGCTCGTGCGCGATGACACCCTCGTCCATCACGAGGACACGGTCGGCGAGCAGCACGGCCTCCTCGACGTCGTGCGTCACGAGCAGTACCGCGCAGCCGCGCCGCTGCCACAACTCCCCGACCAGACGCTGCGCCTTGATCCGGGTGAGGGCGTCGAGCGCGCCGAACGGCTCGTCCAGCAGTAGGAGATCGGGCTCGCGCACCAACGCCCTGGCCAGCGAAGCGCGTTGGGCCTCGCCGCCGGAGAGGGTCTTGGGCCAGGCGTCCGTGCGGTGGCTCAGTCCGACCTCCCCCAGGGCCTGGTCGGCGACGGCGCGTGCGGGCTTGCCCGGTAGGCCGAGCAGGACGTTGCGCCACACCTTCTTCCACGGCATCAGCCGGGGTGCCTGGAAGGCGACCGCCTTGCGGCGCGGGACCAGGACGGTGCCCTCGATGTCCCGGTCGAGTCCGGCGAGGATGCGCAGCAGGGTGGACTTGCCGCAGCCACTGCGGCCCAGCAGAGCCACGAACTCGCCTGGCCTGACGTCGAGTTGGAGGTCATCGATGACGGCACGGCCGTCGAAGGAGCGGGTCAGGCCCTCGACGCGCACGGCCTGAGCGGGGCGGGGTGCGCGGGCCGGGGAGGCGTCGAACCTGGTTGCCTCGGCTTTGAATGTCTCGGCCTTGGCCGCCTTGGCCTTGGGCGACTTGGCCTTCGACGCCGCGGGATCGGCAGCCTGAGCCTGGGCCGGGGGTGCTTCGGCCTTGGCCGTCTCAAGGTGGGGGGCCTCGGCCTGGGCCGCCTCGCCCTGCGGTCCTTCGGCCTGGGTTGCTTCGGCCGTGGATGCCTCCGGCCCGGATCCCTCCGCCCCGGATCCCTCGGCTTCGGATTCCTCGGACACCTGGGGCTTCACCGGCCGGTGAACGTCGGTCGCCATTGCAGCAGCAGCCTTTCGAGGGAGCGGACGATGAAGTCGGCCAGCAGGCCGAGGAAGGCGTAGACGATCAGGCAGACCACGATGACGTCGGTGCGCAGGAAGTCCCGCGCCTGCACCATCAGGAAGCCGATGCCGGAGTCCGCGTTGACCTGCTCGGCGAAGACGAGCGCGAGCCAGGAGATGCCGAGCGAGTAGCGCAGTCCGGTCATGGCGCCGGGCAGCGCGCCCGGCAGGATGACATGCCGTACGAGCCCCCACCTCGAGAGACCGAGGGACTCCCCGGCCTCGATCAGCTGGGCGTCGACGCCACGGATGCCCGCGTAGACGTTGAGGTAGAGCGGAAAGGTCACCCCGAGTGTGATGATGGCGATCTTCGGGGCCTCGCCGATGCCGAACCAGATGATGAACAGCGGGATCAGACCGACGAACGGCACGGTCCGCAGCATCTGCACCGGAGCGTCCACGATGTCCTCGCCGATCCGGAACAGCCCTGAGACGAGGGCGAGTCCGGTGCCGATGAGGGCGCCGAGGAGCAGCCCGCCCGCCACCCGTTGCAACGAGGTCGTCATCGCCGAGGTCAGCGAACCGTCGGAGATCAGATCACCCGCGACCTGGGCGATACGGCCGGGGGAGGCGAGGACGTCGGCGGTCAACACACCGGTGCTGCTGAGGAGTTGCCATAGCGCCAGCAGCAGGACGGGACCGGTGGTGCGGCGCAGCCAGCGGGGGACGCGGGTGCGGCGGGAGGAGGTGGGGACGATGGGTTCGAGGTCGGGGGCGGGGGCGGAAACAGGGGTGGGACCGAGGGCAGTGGGCTCGGCGGCGTTCAGGTGGGAGGTTTCCGAAATGTCGGTTTCGGAGGAATCTGGCGGGGCGTGGCTGATGCTCATGATGCTCCACGGAGGGGGAGAGCGGCCGGCGAGGGGCACGCCTCGACGCCGCCTGGGCACGACACGGATCAGCGTGCGCGCCTGTCGGCGGAACGAGGGTGCGGGAAAAGCGGGGAGGAAGGCGTCAGCAGCCGCGGCGACACGCGGCGGAGGCCACCCGCAGCAGGTCGATGTGACCGCGCGTGGTGAGCAGGACTGAACGCAACATGGGGCCGAAGCTAGCCATTCGGCGTGTCCACGGTCAATGGTGTCTCGCGGACTGGACCCGCCGTATCGCAGGGTGGTCCAGGAATGATGAGTGAATCCGCTCTCAGGGGTGAGGATGGGGACATGGCAGACGCTTCCACCACCCGAGTCCTGAACGTCGCCTCCGGTTCGTCGGAGCGGATCGTCGATCTCACCGGCGACTGCGAGGCCTTCCTGAGGGAGGTCGCCGCAGGCCGTGACGGCCTCCTCAACGTCTTCGTCCCGCACGCGACAGCCGGCGTCGCGCTCATCGAGACCGGTGCCGGCAGCGACGACGACCTTCTCGCCGCGCTGCATGCCCTCCTCCCCGCCGACGATCGCTGGCAGCACCGCCACGGCAGCCCCGGCCACGGCCGCGACCATGTCCTCCCGGCGATCGTCCCGCCCCACGCGACGCTGCCGGTGGTGAACGGGCAGCTGGAGCTGGGGACTTGGCAGTCGGTGTGCCTGGTGGACACCAACCGGGACAATCCTCAGCGGAAGGTACGTGTCACTTTCCTCGCCGGTTCCTGATCAGCTCTGCCGACTCGTCGCGATCACCGCGTCCAGTACCGGATGTTGCGGAACCGGGCCTCGGCGCGCCCCGAGCCGTGGTCGTAGACGCCGTTCTTGAAGTAGCGGGTGGCCGGGCCCCGGTCGGCGACCGTCAGGACGAGGGAGTCGTCGAAGTAGACCTTGACCGTGCCCGTCCCTGTGCTCGCCTGGTGGGCGATCTTCACGTTGAACCAGGTGTCGTAGGCCCCGGTCCTGAGAGCCGTGCCGTCGTAGCGGCGGACGGTGCCCCCGTCCGTGTCGTAGACGTTGAGCATGATGTCGGTGGCCGGAGTCCCGGAGGGGTGGACGCTCCGCAGGATCTGGACGAAGGAGGCGCCGTCCGAGCCGGAGGGGAGATAGACGTCGGCGTCCCACATGTGATCGCCCGTGGTGTAGTCGACCTTCCAGCGCATCTCGGTACGCGGATCGGTGGAGCTGCCCTCCTGGAAGGGCTCGTCGGTGGCGTACACCCACATCCGGTGCACTCCGCCGCTGTAGCTGTGACGCTCGCTCAGATCGAGGTTCCAGGGCTTCTGCCAGCTGTAGGCGAACGACGTCTGCTGCCAGCCGTCGGTCGGGTCGGCGGCCACCGCCGCGCCCGCGGGCCGGGAGAGGGCGAGTACGGGGCCGCCGACCAGCAGTCCGGCCGCTGTCCGTAAGGCGGATCTCCTGTTCATCGGGTGTCCTTCCGTTGTGGGAGTGGGGGTCCATCCGGTCGGGAGGCAACACCAATACATCGGAGGAGTCAATGACTTCGACCGTACTCGATAGCCGTGGAAGGGATTCTGGAGTGATTTAGAGGGTGAATAGCTCCTGATACACCCGATGTATCGAGGATCCGGGATCAGGCCGGGCAACCGGAGTCCGCGACGAGGTAGTAGCCGGGCGCGGTCTGCTCGAGGGTGTGCGCGGTGAACGTGTTCCACAGCCCCATGGGCTCGTCGGAGCCGTTGGCGTAGGTCTGACCGCCACTCTGATGGGCCCGGCCGGCGACCGTGTGGTCGTAGTTGCTCGCGGTATGACACGTGGGTGTGAACCCGGTGGTGGATGCGGTCACCGTGGCGGAGGCCGCGCCCGCCGCGCCTGCCGCGTCCACGGCCGCCACGGTGTAGCCGTATGTCGTGCCTGCGGTCAGGCCGGTGTCGGTGTAGGCGGTCGACCCGGTGGTGCCCACCTTCGTGCCGTCTCGGCGGACGGTGTACGAGACCGCATCGGGCACCGCGTTCCAGCTCAGGGCCGTGGTGGTGTCGGTGGTCCCGGTGACCGTCAGTCCCGTGGGCGCGGGCAGGGCACCGGTGCCCTGGTCGTGGCCGTCGAGGCCCCAGAAGCGGACGGTGTGGTAGCTGGAGCAGATGGCGTCGAGGTAGTACGTGCCGGTGGCGCCGCACTGCTCGGTGCCGTTGCCGGGGTCGACCGCGAGCCCGTGCGCCATGCCGGCGACCGAGTAGACCTCGACCGCGGGCCGGCCGGTGGCGTCGTCGTAGGCGGTCATCGTGGTGCCCCCGCTCAGGCTTTCCGTGCGCGAAGGCGTCTGGCCGATGCCCCACACGTCGGTCCACTGGTCGCGCAACTCGGTGGCGTTGGCGGGCCGGACGGTGGTGTCGGCGGAGCCCTGCCAGATCGCGACGCGTGGCCAGGACGTGGTGCCGGCGGGAGCGGCGGAGCGTACCAGGTCGCCCCATTGGGCGGGGGTCCTGTCCGGAGGGCTGTACATGCAGGTGTACGCCGCGGACACGGTGGTCGCGCAGTACGCGGGCAGACCGGAGTCGATGGCTCCGCCCGCGAAGACGTCGGGGTACGCCGCCAGCAGGTTCGCGGTCATGCCGCCGCCGGCGGACAGGCCGGTGACGTAGACCTGCCGGCTGTCGCTGCCGTACTGCGAGACGGCCTTGTCGACCATCTGCCTGATCGACAGTGCCTCGCCCCGCCCGCGTGAACTGTCCTCCGGCTCGAACCAGTTGAAGCAGGAGTTGGCGTTGTTGGCGCTGCTCGTCTGGGGGAGGACCAGCGCGAAGCCGTAGCGGTCGGCGAACTCCGGCCAGCCGGAGTGGGCGTAGTAGTCGCTCGCGCTCTGTGTGCATCCGTGCAGGGCGATCACGAGCGGGGCGCCGGACGGCAGGGTGTCCGGTGCGTAGGCGTACATGGACAGGTTGCCGGGGTTGGTGCCGAAGCCGGTGATCTGCGTCAGGCCCGCGGCGGACGCCTGCGGGCTCATGGCGACCAGGCCTGCTGTGAGGGCCAGAGTGCCCGCGGCTGCGGCGACCCGGCGGCGGATGCCTCTGACGAGGCTGCGGCTCTTCGTGAAGCGGAACGGAGGATGCGACGGTCCCATGACGAAATGCCTCCTGATGTCGGGCGGGGCCCGATGGTCGGTGTGCCGTGCATCATCGGGGCGCGCCCTCCGGCCCTGGCATGGGCTGAGCAGCCAGAACCGAGGCAGGTGCTGTGTGAGGGCCGCCCATAGTCGCTCTCGCGCTCGGCCGGGCAGGACCCCGCCTCCCGGTCCGGAGTGGTGTCCCGCACCATTGCCGGAAGGCTGACGGTGGTTGGCCGACCTATGTCTGAGGCGGGTGGGGCGCCCTAGTCTCCCGCGCATCCCTGCAGCGTCCTCGGAGGCACACTGATGCGTCTGTCCCTCAGCTCTCCGTCAGGCTCCTGGCAACACCGCGTTCCCACGGCCCTCGCCGTGGCTGCTCTCGTGCTCACTCCCACGTCCGCCACCGCCGCATCGGGAGATCCGGGCGGGCACTGCGCGCACCGTACGCAGTTGCGCGTACCGGGTGCCGAGCGTCAACAGGCGGCGTGTCTGGCCGAGTTGACCACGGCGGGCACAGTCGCATCGGGGCACACCGACCCGGCCGACTGGGCCGGGCTGACACCGAAGGACCTGACCGTCCCCAGCGGAGTCCCCGGCATCCAGATCGACGGCTACTTCCCCGACACCTCCACCACGAACACCAACCATGGCTGGAGACACGACTCCCAGTTCGTCATCCGGCTGCCCGACCGGTGGAACGGCGGCCTGGTGGTTGCCGGCACCCCCGGCAACCGTGAGCAGTACGCCAACGACCGGGCCATCGCCGACTCGGTGCTGTCCCGCGGCTATGCCTACGCCGCCACTGACAAGGGCAACACCGGTCTCGCCTTCTACCGGGACGGGAAGGCGCCGGGTGACGCCATCGCCGAGTGGAACGCCCGGCTCACCCAGCTCACCCGAGCCGCCCGGGTCACGGTCGCCCGGCGCTACCACCGTCCGCCCGCGCGCACTCTGGTGACGGGCATGTCCAACGGCGGATACCTGGTGCGCTGGCAGTTGGAGAACCGTCCCGAGCTCTACGACGGCGGAGTCGACTGGGAAGGCACCTTGTGGCGCCCCGACGGGCCCACCCTGCTGGACTTCCTGCCCGCGGCGCTGCGCCACTACCCGGTGTACGCAGCCGGGGGCGGACGCGCCCGGGAGGCGCAGGAGGCCCTGCACGCCGCGGGGTTCCCGGCCGGGTCGGAGTTTCTCTGGCCGTATCACCACCAGGTCTACTGGGACCTGACCCAGCGGATCTACCGTGAGGAACTCGACCCCGGTTTCGACGGGGAGACAGAGGCGGGTACGCCGTACTGCGCGGCGGAGACACCCGCCTGCGACACCGACTACGACTACACGACGCGTCCCGACGAGGTGCGGCGGGCCGTGGCGAGGATCGCCCTGACCGGTCGGATCGGCAAGCCGCTGATCACCCTGCACGGCACCCTGGACGTCCTGCTGCCCATCAGTCAGGACTCGGATGTCTACGCCCGTATGGTGCGCCACGCCGGACGAGACGGTCTGTACCGCTACTACCGCATCGAGGGCGGCACCCACACCGATTCCCTGGCCGACGTGTTCCCGGACCGGCTGCGTCCCCTCGCGCCCTGCTACCGCACGGCGTTCACGGCCCTCGAACGCTGGCTCGGCACCGGCAGGCGGCCGCCCGTCTCCCGGACCGTGGGCCGGCCCACCGGTGCGGAATCCGCGACCCTGGTGAACAACTGCCCCCTGGGGGCTTGAGGGTATGGCGGCCGTCTCTCACCTGCCGATTCTCCGGTGTCCAACACCTCGTCAGTACACGGACAGCCCGTACGCGTTCAGCACCTCCTGGATCGGCTGGTAATAGGTGGTCCCTCCCGTGGCACAGTTCCCGGAGCCGCCGGAGAGGATGCCGACGACCTTGTCGCCTGCGTAGAGCGGGCCGCCGCTGTCGCCGGGCTCGGCGCAGATGTTGGTCTGGATCAACCCCGTGACGACGGTTCCGTCCCCGTAGTTGACGGTGGCGTTCAGCGCGGTGACCCTGCCGCAGTGGACGCCGGTGCTCGCTCCCCGGCGGCAGACGCTCTGGCCGACGTAGGCGGTCGCGGTCCCGGTGACGTCGACGGTTCCGATGGTGCCGGGGTGCGGTACTGCCGGGTTGGAGTACCGGACGACACCGAAGTCGTCGCCGGGGAAACTGGTGCCGGCGGTGGGGCCGATTGTCGTGGTCATGGCGGAGCTGGTGTACCAGGTGGGCATGCCGTCGGTGCAGTGACCGGCCGTGACGAGGTAGTACGTGGAGCCGCTGTGCACGTTGACCCCCGCCGAGCAGCGCCGGCCGGACGTGTGGATGCCGTCGCCGCCGGACAGGAGGGTGCGGAGCCGACCGTCGAGCCTTTCGAGGGTCGCGGCACCCGCGAAACGCCCGGTGGCCCGGCGGATTCTGGTCAGGTCCGTGTCGGCGACCGTGGAGTCGGCGCGTACCCGCAGCTTCCCGGTGCGCTCGTCGACGGCCCAGGTCGTTCCGGCGATTCCCAGGGACTCGACGGCCGAGACCGCGCCGGACACCGAGGCGGCGGCTGGTGTGGCGTCGGCCTCGGGCGCCGCGGCCGCGCCGGTGCCGGACATCGCGAGAGCGGTCACCACGAGCAGGCTCACCACCGAGGCGATCAGCCGTGGACGTCTGGCGCCGGTACGGCGTGCTCTGATCACTGAAGCCTCCCGAGTGCGGTAGGACCGGTGAGGGGGACACGTGAGGGCGCAAGGCCGCGGCCGACGCTTCAGTGTGCCCGGTCGCGCCCGGCGCGGGTAGACGGCCTTCGGCCGACGAACAGGCCGTCGACTCGGGACAGTTGCTGCTCTCGCATTGCTCGGCATGCGTGGTTCGCGTCGCCGCCGCCCGGACCTTCCGGGTACCGATCCGAGCCGGGCCGTCAGCCCCTACGATGGCAACTCGCAGTGCCTGTACGTGTGCACAGTCGAGTTTCACCGCAGGGAGAAATGCCCATGGGTGCCCATAAGTCCGCAGGAACACCGATCGACAGCGGGATCCTGGGCGGGCGGTCGGCCGGGCCCATGGTGCCGCGGCTGCTGTTGGGCGCGCGGCTGCGCAGGCTGCGGGAGGAGCGGGGGGTCTCGCGTGAGGACGCGGGGCATGCCATCCGCGGCTCACGGTCGAAGATCAGTCGTATGGAGGCCGGCCGTCACGGCTTCAAGCTGCGGGACGTGGAGGATCTGCTCACTCTCTACGGCGTCACGGGCGAGGCCGAACGCGCCACCCTGCTGACCCTGGTCGAGGAGTCCAACACCCCTGCCTGGTGGCAGTACTTCAACGACGTGGTGCCCGCCTGGACGCAGACCTACCTCGCGGCTGAACAGACGGCGAGTCTCGTCCGCTGCTTCGAGGTCCAGCGTGTTCCGGTCCTGCTGCAGACCCCCGACTACGCCCGTGCCTCCCTCCGGCTCGCCCACCCGGACGCGTCCCCGCAGGAGATCGAACGACGTGTCGCGTTACGGATCTCACGGCAGCGGATCCTGCACAGGCAGCCGGCGACCAGGCTCTGGGCCGTGCTCGACGAGGCGGCGCTGCGGCGGCCCGTGGGCGGCGGCTCCACGATGCGCGGCCAGCTCAGGCATCTCATCGAGATCTGCCGGCTCCCGCAGGTCTCCCTCCAGATCCTGCCGTTCCTCTCCGGCGGCCACTCGGCGGAGGGCGGCCCGTTCACCATCGTGCGGCTGCCCGGCAGCGAGTTGCCCGACGTCGTCTACCTCGAACAACTCGCCACCGGCCTCTATCCCGACCGTCCCGCCGAGATCGAGTGCTACTGGGACGCCATGAACCGCCTGGCCGTCGAGGCCGAGTCACCGGACGAAACGCCCACGATCCTGCACCGCATCCTCCAGGAGACCTGACCACACGGCGGGAGCGGACTCAGCTCTTGCGAGCGACACCGCCGTACTGGTGGACCTCCGCGGGAAGGCCCAGCGCCTCGGTGTCGGGGCGCCAGCGCGAGCACGACGCCACGCCCGGTTCGAGCAGCTCCAGTCCGTCGAAGTAGCGCGCGAGCTGCTCGGGGCTGCGGAGGATGTAGGGGATCGAACCGCCCTCGTTGTACTGCTGGATGGCCTGGACGTAGGCCTCGCTGGTGGCGGTGCTGTCGTACTGCACGAGGAAGCTGCCGGAGGGCAGCCCGGCCACCAGTTCCCGCACGATCGAGCACGCCTCGTCGTGGTCCTCGATGTGGCCGAGGATGCCCATCAGCATGAGGGCGACGGGCTTGTCGAAGTCCAGCGTCTTCGCGGCCTCCCGCAGGATCGTGGCGGGGTCGCGCAGATCGGCGTCGACGTAGTTGGTGACCCCGTCCGGGGTGCTGGTGAGCAGTGCGCGGGCGTGGGCCAGCACCAGCGGGTCGTTGTCGACGTAGACGATCCGGGACTCCGGGGCCACCCGCTGGGCGATCTGGTGGGTGTTGTCGACGTTCGGCAGCCCGGTGCCTATGTCCAGGAACTGCCGGACACCCTCCTCACCGGCCAGATGACGGACGGCGCGGGCGAGGAAGTACCGCGCCGCGCGGGCGCCGGTCTCGATGCCGGGGAAGATCTCACGGAACGCGTCACCGGCCACCCGGTCGACCTCGTAGTTGTCCTTCCCTCCCAGCCAGTAGTTCCAGATCCGAGCCGACTGCGGCACAGAGGTGTCGATCTTGGGCAAGGCCTCCTGTTCGGACTGCTCGGAGTTCTCTGCCTGATCAGCCATGGACGCTCCTGCGTGTGCTGCGACGGGGAAACCCGCCGAACGGTCGAACACCGGTCGTGGACGTCCACGTTAATCCCCGAGGCTCGCCTCATGTGAATCATCGGCCCCAACAGGCCTGTATATGCCGCCTGTTGGAACCCGGACGCAGAGGTTTACCCACCTGCCCGGGACAGCGTCGAGGCCGTCCCGGGCAGCTGGGTACAGGAGTTACGGCGTGGTCAGATAGGCCCTTTCGATCGTCTGGGTCAGGGTGTTGCCGGCCCGGTCCGTCAGCTCCGCGCGCAGGGAGACGGAGCCTGCCGTCGCCGGGTGCTTCAGCGAAAGGTGCGTGCCGCCGACCGACTTGGCGGACTGCCAGGTCTTTCCGTCGTCGTAGGACACCTGGAACGCCAGCTTCGCCGGGCGCTGTCCCGCCGCCGCGCCCTCGACGGTGAAGGGCACCTCGAAGCGCTTGCCGGCCTTCGCCGTGCTGGCCAGGGTCAGGTCGGGGCTGAAGCGGACCGTGGACAGCGGCAGTGCGGTGAACTCGCTGTCCGGGGTCTTCGCCGAGCGGAAGGTCCACTCCGCGCGGACGTGGGTGCTGACCGGGTACACGGCAGGGTCACGGGAGTTGTCGACGGTCAGCCTGTACGCGGTGTCCTCTGCCGGAACCGTGTACTCGGTGAGCCCGTCGGTCGGCGGGATGCCGTAGTCGTCGGCTATCTCCTTGCCGTCCGCCTCCAGCCTGGTCGTCACCGCGGTCGTGTTGCTGATGCCCCAGTGTCCGGCGCCGTCGCCGAACAGCGGGAGGTACGCCCTGACGGTGTTCCCCATGCGGGCGACACCGGGGAAGCCCCCGGCGGGTCCGAGCTGTCCGGTGCCGGCCAGTGCCGGGCCGAAGACGCCGACGTTGAAGCGCTGCTGGTAGCTGTGACCTGCCTTCCAGGTCTGCGGCATCTGCATGAGGAAGTTCTCGAAGACCGAGTCCCGGCCCTCGCCCGAGAGCTGCCAGGTGCGCATGGACCACTTCACACCGTTGTCGAGGATGTACTCGGTGCTCTTGAACGGCAGGTCGCCCCGCATGTCGGTGAAGCCGAACACCAGGTCGCCGTCGGGCAGGTGCGGGCTCACCTCGGCCTGGACGCGCCGTCCGTCGACGGCCTCGCCCACCTGGAGGTCGACCTTCGCCAGCCGCTTCCGCTCGACCTTGGCGGTGAAGCCGTCCAGGTTGCCCTTCCGGTGCCAGGCCGCGTGGTAGTTGACGCGACTGCCGTCCGCGCCCTGTGCGGACCAGCCGCCGGAGTACAGGGAGTTGAGCCCGTCCACGGGCTCCCCGCCGCCGAGCCGCCCGAACCGCGAACCCTTGAAGCTCGGCATCAGGTACTCGAGTGAACCGTCCCGCTTGCCCTCGCCGCGCCCGAAGCCGATCAGGACGGTGGCGTCGGTGTTCTCGGCCGCCGGGTCCGGCACGGTGATGTCCACCGGCTTCGCCTGCCGGGCGTCCACGGTGACGGTCTTGTCGCCGTCGAGCCGGAACCTCGGCTCCACCAGCACGGCGTGGGTGGGCGACGAGATCTCCGGGTGGACGACCCCGCTGAGGATGTAGTCGCCCTTGGGCAGCCGTACCGTCACCTCGCCGTCCTGCTCGTCGGCGTATTCGGCGTAGAAGTCGCCGTCGAAGTCGGCGACCGAGGTGGCGGCGTCCCCGGTCGGCGCGCCGTTCTCGTCGAGGTGCTTCAGCGTCAGGCTGTACGACTCCACCTCACGCGCCACACCGACGGCCGACCGCACCTGGGCCTTGCCGTCGGCCGAAGTGGCCTGCACCGAACCGCCGAAGCTGCCGTCGGAGCTTCCCGCGCGGGTGTCCGCCGTGACCTCGGCGCTCGCGGTGCCGCCCGCCGGGACGGTGATCCGCTGCGGGGACACGCTGAACATGCCCTCGGCGGCGGGCTTTCCGTCCACCGCGAAGGCGTCGACGGACAGGTCGAGGGTGACCGGCTCGGTGCCGAGGTTGCGGTAGGTGAGCTGCTTGGTGGACGGCTTGTCGTCGTCGTGCGGCCACTGCTGCTCGCCGAAGTCGAGCGGCCCCTGCTCGGTGACGACGTTCTGGCCCAGCGCCCGGACCAGGTCGGTACGGCCGGTGCCTTGCTGGAAGGAGCTGTAGGCGCCCGGCTTCGCGGAGCCGGTGAGGACCGCCTTGAGACGCTCGCCGCTCCAGTCGGGATGCTGCTGGGCGAGGAGGGCGGCGGCGCCCGCGACATGCGGGGTCGCCATGGACGTACCGTCGAGGGTGGCGTAGCCGGGGACGCCGGAGGGGTACTCCTTCTCGACGATGCTGCCGGCCGCCGCCGCTGCCGTGATCTCGACGCCGGGCGCGGTCAGGTCCGGCTTGACGCCGCTGTCCCCGACCCGCGGGCCGCGACTGGAGAAGTCGGCGAGTGCGTCGGACTTGTCGACCGCGCCCACGGTGAGCGCGGCGTCCGCGCTGCCGGGCGAGCCGACCGTGCCCTCGCCGAACTCGCCCTCGTTCCCGGCCGCCACGACGAAGAGCGTGTCGGATTCGGCGGAGAGCCGGTTCACGGCCTCCTCCATCGGGTCGGTGCCCGGCAGGTCGGTGCCGCCGAGGCTGAGGTTGACGACGTCCGCCTTCTGGGCCACCGCCCACTCCATGCCGGCGATGATCCCGGAGTCCGAGCCGAAGCCGGTGTCGTCCAGGACCTTGCCGTTGAGGATCTTCGCGCCCGGCGCGACCCCCTTGTACTTGCCCCCGGACTTGGCGCCGGTGCCGGCCACGGTGGACGCGACGTGCGTACCGTGTCCGAACTTGTCGCCGGTGCCGTCGGAGCCCGAGAAGTCCTTCTCCTCGACCACCTGGTCCGCCAGATCGGGGTGGGAGGTGTCGACGCCGGTGTCCAGGACGGCGACCTTCACCCCGGTGCCGTCGTATCCGGCGGCCCACGCGGCAGGTGCGCCGATCTGCGGGACGCTTCTGTCGAGCGAGGCCTTGCGCCGGCCGTCCAGCCAGACCTTCTCGACGGCCCCGGACTCCTCCGTGGTGACGGTGTCCCAGAAGTCGGTGGTCCGCTTCTTGGCGGAGCGCATCAACTTGCCGTTGACCACGGGCAGCGTGCGGCCCATTCGGGCCCCGGCCTCGGTGAACGGGCTCATCGAGGGCGTCTTCTTGCCCTTGAACGTGACGATCAGCGGTACGTCGGACCGGCCCGCGTCGTCGTAGCCGTCCTTGAGCAGCTGGGTCACGTCGAACAGCCTCGCGTCCAACTTCCCTTGCGCGAGGAGCAGTTCGGCATCTCCGGGCACGACCCGGGTGTGTCCGGCGACCTCCCGGACCGAGAACGGCACGTTCTTCCGGCCCGGTGCCCGCTCCACTCCGGAGACCTGGCCCTTGCCGTCGACCAGGACCCGGTCGCCGGTGACCAGCGTGACCGTCCGTACCGCGGCGGCCGTACGACCGCTCCCGGCGTCGACGGCGCCCGCGCCGGCCGGCAGCCCGGCGAGGACCAGCGTCACCGAAGCCACTCCCGCGGCCATGGCCGCATGTCTGTGGCGTACGCGTAACTCCATCTGAACTCCTGACAGTTGGGGGATCGATGCGTCACGGGGCGGAGGGGCCCGTGAGGAGACGGCCGTCGTTGTCGTACGGCCAGACATTGGGGACGCAGCCCAGCAGGCCCTTGATCTGCTGCATCATCGCGGGGGCCGGCTGCCCCTCGCCGGGGCAGGTGACATGGCCGTGGCCGAGGAAGTGGCCCACCTCGTGGTTGATGATCAGCGAGCGGTACCCGACGACGTCCTTCGGGTAGAACTCGGTGGCCAGCACCCAGCGTCTGAGGTTGACCATCACGTTGTGGTTCACGCTGCAGTTGACCTTGCCACCGGTGTCGAGACCGCCCTCGGCGCAGATCTTGTCGACGGTCGCCGGGGTGGCGAGGCGGACCCGGAAGTCGGTGGGGCCGCTGGACACCCGCTGGAACGCCGAGTGGCCGTCGGCCGTCCAGCCGCGCGGGTCGGCCAGGGTCCGCTCCACCTGTGCGGCGACGTCCTCGGGGGAGATCGTGATGCCCCTCTCCACCTCGACCCGGTAGCGCAGGGGCGTGCCCTTGCCGACCCGCCCGCTCCCGCCGGGCGCGGTGACGAAGGTCCCCGGACCGCTCCGGGGGAGGGGAGTCGTGGAGGGGCTGGGAGGCGCGCTGGACTCTTCCGATGCCGAGCCCGAGCCTGAATCCGGTCCCGGTCCCGGTCCCGGTGACTTGGTCGTCCTTTGAGGCGCCGGACTCTCAACGGGTGCGAGCGCCGCGGACGTTCGGCCCGCGTCGGACGGCAGCCACGCCACCACCGCGCCACCGACGGCCGCGAAGGCCGCCAACGCGGCCAGTCCGCCCACCAGTTGGCTCTTCACACTCCGCTCGGAGCGCTTCCGGCGACGACCGCCGGCGAGGTTTCGTTTGTGCGCTGTCACGATGGTTCACGATGTGATCGCCATGTGATCGGACCTGGCCCGGAAGATAACGAACCGATAACCCTCCTCGTGGTCATGGTCGTGTGGATACTGTGCGCATGTCACGTGTACTGCTGATCGAAGACGACCCCGCCGTGCGGGAGGGCGTGGCCCTGGCCCTGCGCCGCCAGAACCATGACGTCACCGCCACCGCGACCGGCGAGGAGGGGATGGACCGGCTGCGGGCCTTCCGGCCGGACATCGTCGTCCTCGATCTGATGCTGCCCGGCATGACCGGCCTGGACGTGTGCCGGGGCATACGGGCCGTCGACCAGACCCTGCCGATCATCATGGCGACCGCGCGGGGTGAAGAAGTGGACATCGTCGTCGGCCTGGAGGCGGGCGCCGACGACTACGTCGTCAAGCCCGTCCTGGCCCGGGTACTCGACGCGCGCATACGCGCCGTCCTGCGCCGGGCGGCCGGAAGCGCACCCGGTGCCGAGGGCCTGCCGAAGATCGACACCTACGGCGACCTGGCCGTCGACCGGGCCGGCCTGACCGTCGCGCTGAACGGCGAGCCGATCGCCCTCGCCCCCTCCGAACTGCGGCTCCTGCTCACCCTCTCCGCCTCGCCGGGCCAGGTGTTCAGCCGCCAGCAACTCCTGGAGGCGGTCTGGGAGCACGACTACCACGGCGACGCCCGCCTGGTGGACGCCTGCGTCAAACGACTGCGCACCAAGATGTCCGAGCCGCCCCGCGCACCCCGCTACATCCACACCGTGCGCGGTTTCGGCTACCGCTTCGCGGCGCCGTGAGGAAGCGCCGGCTGCGGGGCCTGCGGGCCCGCCTGGTGGTGGCGTTCGGGCTCGTCGCCGCCGTCGCGGCCATCTCGACAGGGGCGCTGACCTTCCGCGAGGCGCGCACCGGGGTACTCCAGCAGAGCCAGGACGCCACCATCAGACAGCTGAGGGCCCAGCTCAACCAGCACGCCAGTGAACTCGACGTGCCACCCGGGGAGTCGGCGCTGGGGAAGTTCGCGCAGGAGGTGGCGGCCACCGAGTCGCAGGGGAGCTGGCGGGTGCTGGTGACCTACGGAGACCTCAGCGGCTCCTCCGCCCCGGGAGACCCCTTCACCGAGGTGACCCCCGCGCTGCGGGAGGCCGTCGGCGCCAGCCGGGCCACCGTCTTCCAACGGGTGCGTGGCGACGGACGCACCTCCCTGGTCGTCGGCATGTCGATTCTCTTCGGCGGCCGGGACACCGCCGACACGGCCACCGGGGTCCGGGTGTTCCTCGTCGTTCCGCAGACCACGGAACAGGCCTACGTCGACGCCCTGGTCACCGCTGTCGAACGAGCCATGGTGGTGGCCCTCGCGCTCGCTGTCGTGCTCGCGCTCCTCGCCGCCCGCGGGGTGCTGGTGCCGGTGCGCAAGCTGCGGCTCGCCACCCGCAGGATCGCCGAAGGGCGCCTGGACACCCGGCTCGCGGTCAACGGCTCCGACGAACTCGCCGATCTGTCCCACACGTTCAACGAGACGGCGGCCGCACTGGAGACCTCGGTGGCCGAACTGCGTGAGATGGAGGCGCGGGCCCGCCGCTTCGCGGCCGACGTCTCGCACGAACTGCGCACCCCGCTCGCCGCCATGTCCGCCGTCACCGACGTCCTCGACGAGGACGCCGCCCGGCTGGACCCGGACACGGCCACCGCGGTCCGGCTCATCAGCGAGGAGACCGTGAAACTCGCCCGTCTCGTCGACGACTTGATGGAGATCTCCCGGTTCGACGCGGGCGCGGCGGTGCTGCACCTGGACGAGATCGACCTCGCCGAGTCGATCCGGCGCACCCTCGCCGCCCGCGGCTGGACGGACACGGTGGCCACCGATCTGCCGCCGCCGCACGCGGTACGCGGACGCGTCGACCCGCGCCGCCTCGACGTGGTCGTCGCCAACCTGGTCGGCAACGCGCTCAAGCACGGCGCCCGCCCGGTACAGGTGCGTCTGAGCGCCGGCGACGCCGGGGCCGTCATCGAGGTGCGGGACAGCGGCCCCGGCATCCCCCACGACGTCCTGCCCCATGTCTTCGAGCGGTTCTACAAGTCGGACACCGCCCGGATCCGCTCCGAGGGCAGCGGCCTCGGTCTGTCCATCGCCGCCGAGAACGTCCGCATCCACGGCGGCACCGTCCGCGCGGCCAACCACCCGGCGGGCGGCGCCGTCTTCACCGTAGAACTTCCGCTGTGGCGGGACGAGTCGCCCGAGGAGAACGTGTCATGAAGGCCCTGCGAAGCGTTCCGCTGCTGACGCTCCTCGCGGTCACCTCCTGCGGGATCCCCGCGACGGGAGTGGTGGAGGCCGGCGGTCCCGCGAGCGGGACGCTGCCGGTGACGCCGGTCTACTTCGTCGAGAACGGCGCACTCGTCGCGATGCCCCGCACGACCGAGCAGCCCGGTGACCCCGAGGCGGCGCTACGGCTGCTGATGGCCGGTCCGCTGTCCGGGGAGAGGCGATCGGGGAAGGTCTCCACCGAGATACCGGGCACGCCCACCGCCATGGCGGTCCCGCCCGCCACCGACGAGCCCGGGGACCCCCCCTCGCCGGACGCCCCGAAGGTGACGGTGAAGGGGGACACGATGACGATCCGACTCCCCGCAGGCATGGTCAGGTTGAGCGGCACGGGGGTACGGCAGGTCGTCTGCACGGCCGCCGCCGCGTACCGCCTCACGCGTCCGTCCGACGCCACGGTCACCGCCGAAGTGAGCGGCGGCGGATGGCAGGTCAGGGTGTCGGACGAGGGCTGCCCCGATCGGTGAGGAGGCTTCCCGCGGCGGGAACTTCGGCCGCGGTGGTGTCGGCCTGCTGAAGTTGGCTCAGGAGCTGGTTCTGGCCCGCCAGGAGCTCGGTGAGGATGCGGCGGGCGGCGCGCAGCAATTCGGCGACGTCGCCTCCGGCCAGGGCGTAACTCACCGTGGAACCTTCGCGGATGGAGACGACGATGCCCGAGCGCCGCAGCACGGCCAGCTGCTGGGAGAGGCTGGAGGGCTCTATGTCGATGTCGGCGAGCAGGTCGCGGACCGGCACGGGCCCGTGCTGCAGCAGCTCCAGGACGCGGATGCGCACGGGGTGGCCGAGCATGCGGAAGAAGTCCGCCTTGGCCTGATAGAGGGGGACGTGCATGGGCGGCGCTCGCTCCCTGCCGGACGGTACGGGGTCGTCGGTGCCGATACTGCTGGGCGGGGACGCCGGGCGGCCACGGGTTGGACTCATGTGGATGTGGTGACTTGAAGAAGTCTTCACATCGTGGGCGCACGGCGTCCCGGCCGAAAACCGCTCTAGATCTCCAACTGCTCCTCCACGCGCTTGAGTTGGTGCCGGGCCATCGCCAGGTTCGAGCGGGCCTTGTCGAGGACCAGATAGAGGAACAGTCCGTTGCCGTTGCGGCCGGTGACCAGGCGGATGAGGTGGTACTGGTTCTCGAGCGTGATCAGGATGTCCTCGATGTTGCTCTTGAGCCCCAGCTGCTCCATGGTCCGGACCTTGGCCCGGATGACGTCGGTGTTGCCGGCCGCCGCGACCGTCGGGTCCAGGTCCTTGCCGCCGCCCAGGGTGCCCAGCGCCATTCCGCTGGTGTAGTCGACGACCGCGGCCGCCACCGCCCCTTCGGTCCCGGCCATCATCTCCTTCAGCGACACTTCCACACTCGCCACAATGCCTCCCCTTGTGCCTGTGGATCGCGGCGGGCCCGTGCTCGGGCCCGTCCGCCGGATGCCGGGACCGTATGCGCGGAGCGGGGGCCGGGCGCCTGGATCTTCGGGACTGCCTCCCGTTGACCGAACGCCATACCGACAGGACCGCAAGCGGGGCTGCAACTGGCCTTCCGGTGGCCGAAGATGACGCCTGCGGCGGACTCCGCGCTGCCTGGACCGACTGGGCTGAAATGCACAGCCGAGTGCCGCGCACCAGTGACGAGCCGCCCCCGATCGCCCCGCGCAGACGGCGGGACGGTGGGGACGGAGGCGAGGCCGGTACCGAGGAGGCCGCACGCAGGTCCGCGTCCAGGACCGCGACGGCCGCCCGGTGTCCCGTCCAGGAACCGGCGGGCCGTCCACCGTTCGTCCAGCACCTGCCCCGTCCCCGTCGCCCGGGCCGCCTCCGACAGCTCCCGCCACGTCTCCGGGGGGAGGAAGGGGGCGGAGCGCGGGGACAGACGGGGGTGGGTCATCTGGTCCGATTCCTCGAGAGGCAGAAGTCAGATTCGTCATACTTACGGTGCATTCGACCATAATTAACTTTTGACGGCTGTGAGCTGGGTCTCATCCGCCGTTCACGAGCTTCTCGAAGAAGAACTCGTGCTTGAGGAACGACGTCTCGTGCTCGGTCCCCGGATACGGCGGGACGAGCTGCGCGGCCTGGAAGAGCCGCCAGCCGTCCTGCAGAGCGGCGACGCCCGTCTCGTACGGCGGCTCGTCGCTGTCCCCGGTCGTGGGGCGGGTGGTGCCCGTGCCGTCGTAGCGGGCCCAGCCGACGACCCGCGAGTCGAGCGCGGAGGTGTCCAGGTACAGCACGAGAACCTGCTGGCGCAGGGTGTTCGAGAGGGTCACGCCTTGCTCCTCTGTGCGGCGGGCCGGTTGGTGATGCGGGTGGCCCAGTACTCGATGTCGAATGCGGGATCGCCGGACAGGACACGCCACAACCTGACCCGGTTGAGGATCTCCAGTCGGCCGGTGGCCTGCTCGTACCAGGGGAAACCGCGCCCCAGCTCCTCCCGGACGGCGGGCGCCTCCAGGTCCGCCGTGTCCCACAGCCGCACCTGGGGCACGGTCGGGTTGAAGCGGATCTTGTACATGTGGCGGACGATGTCGCTGTCGTTTCGCCGTCCGCCGTGCCAGATCCCGTGGTGCAGCAGCACGACAGTGCCGGCCGGGCAGGTCAGCCGGGTCTGGCCGCGCAGGTTCTGGTAGCGGCCGGTGTCGGTCTCGTTGGTGCGGCGCAGATGGCTGCCGGGGACGATGAGCGTGCCGCCCATCTCCGAGGTGACCTCCTGCGGGTAGTACATGAGCTGGACGTCGAAGGCGTCGGGGCGCAGATCGATGACGGCGTCGGCGTGCAGCGGCTGGGCGCTGCCCTCGCGCGGCTCACGGATGTGCACGAAGTGGTGGTCGACGGTCGGATCCGGACCCACCAGGCTCTCCAACGCCCCCGCGACGGCGGGCAGTTCGACGAGCCGGCGGGCGAAGGAGCCGTCGGGGAACGCCTTCGGCACCGGAGTGCCGTACGGCACGGAGGGCAGCCCGGCGGCGAAGACACCGAGCGCCTCCTCGTTCATCTCCCGGGGCACGATGCCGTCCAGGCGCAGAAAACCGTGGGCCACGAACCGCGCCACCTGGGCGGAGCTCAGCAGCTGTCGTGTGGTTGGCATACGGCAACCGTAGGAACAGCCACCGGCGAAGTAATGGGCTGTAATCGACGACCACTGGTAATTTTCCACCATGACCCAGCACGTCGACCTCACCCTCGACCGGCCGCCCCACGTGGAGAACGCGGGCGTCGGCGTGCACGGCTCCGCGGGCCCGCACGACGTGTTCCGGCTCCCCCGGCTGTGGCAGCTCCATCTCTACGGCTACTCGGGCACCCTCGAGCTGGGCGGCTCCCGGCACCCGATCCGCCCGGGGCACGTGAGCCTCGTCCCGCCCGACACCGAGGTGCACTTCCACTACGACGCCACGCGCTGCGAGCACCTGTACGCCCACTTCCGCCTGCCGGGCGACGGGGAGCGGCGCCGGGTCCCGGTGATGCAGGACACCGGTGCGGACGCGGCGATGCTGACCGGGCTGCTGCGGCAGACGGTCGCCGCGAGCGCGCAGTCCTCGGCCCGGGCCTCCGCCGAACTGTGGACGGTGCTGTGGCGCACCACCGGCCTGACCGCCGCCGACGAGAACCGTCCCGGCTCCCGGCACCCGGCCCTGCGGACAGCCGTCGCCCACATCGAGGAGCATCTGGCCGGGCCGCTGAGCGTCCCCGCCATCGCCCGCGCCGCCGGTGTCTCGCCCACCCATCTGACCCGGCTGTTCCGCGAGGACACCGGACACACGGTCGTCGCCTACATCCGGCGCCGCCGCACGGAACGCGCCCGGCACCTGCTCATCGCGTCCACGCTGGCCATCCCGGCGATCGCGGCGACCGTCGGCATCCCCGACCTGCAGGCCTTCAACAAGGCCTGCCGCAAGGAGCTGGGCGCGTCGCCGCGGGCCGTACGGGAGGGGTACGGACCAGAACGCGGCCCGGGCCGAGGACGCGCTGTCACTCCTTCCCGGTGAGCAGCCTCCGCGGGTTGGCGATACGGAAGGCATACGCCGCCGCTCCGCCGAGGCCGTGGCCCGGGTGCTGCGGCGGCTCGGCGTACGGCCGGTCCGAACCCTGGACCACGGCGTCCACGCCCAGCGCACGCACGACGGACTCGACGGCACGCGGCCCGTACGAGGACGTCTCGACGAAGACCAACGGGTCGGGCGATGATGCTCCGCCGCCCCCGCGCGCGGCGAACCGCTCCCCGTGCAGCGGGGCGAGCCCGGCCAGCAGTGCGAAGCAGACCCGCAGTCGCGGATGACGGGGGCGGCCGTAGGCGCGGAAGGCGAACCAGGCGGCGTGCATCTGCTGGACGTAGGGGACCATCGCGGGCCACCACCCGGGCCCCTCGGAGCCGCCGGCCGCGGGCCCCGGGTGCACGAACAGCGGGAGGTCACGCTCTTCGAGCAGGTCGAGCAGGGGAGCGCACCGGGCGTAACCGGCGGCGTCCGCAAGGGCGTCGGCGGGCAGTTGGAGGCCGACGAAACCCTGGTCGAGGTGGTCCGCCGTCACCTTGGCGTCGATGTCCCGCACACAGGCGGCGGCCCACGCCCCGAACGGCGCGGGGAGCGCGGCCGCGCCCTCGTGATAGGCGTCCAGCAGCGGCCGTGCCTCGGCCGCGGGCAGCCACTCCACGCCGATCGGCGCCGAAAGGGAGACCAGCGCCAGGCCGAGGCCGTCGGTGGCGGCGAGTTCCGCGCGGCCTGCCGCGTCGTGGTCGGCGGGCGGAAGGGCGTAGGGCGGCTCGCCGTCCAGATACAGCGTCCAGCCGTCCAGATACGGCGGCTCGCGGCGCGCCCTCAAGGCCGCTACCAGCGACGGGCTCCACAGATGCTGGTGTACGTCGACATTGGTCATGTCGTTCCTCCCGCCCAGGCCCGCGATGTACTCCGGACTCCCCGGCTCCCATGATCTCGTGGCCGACCACCCCCGCGTCCACCCCGCGGCGACTGTGAGGTCAGCCGGCCCGCTCGGAGCCTCGTGGCTCACCCGGCTCCGGATGCCGAGCCGATCTCCACCACGCGGGCCCAGGCGGGCGGTGAGTCCGGCATGTACTCGGGGTCGTTCTCACGTCGTGCCCGGCTTCTCCCCGGCCGGGGGAACAGACCGATGACGGTACGGCACGAGGGCCGCGCGCCCGGCCAGGGCGTCTGCCCGTCGGTCAGGGCCACGAGGACATCCGGACGGGGCCGCGAGCGCAGCGCCTTCTCGAAGCCCGTGCGCAGATCCGTACCCCCGCCGCCGACCAGCGGGATGCCCTCGGCCCGGCACAGCGGACGCACCACCCCGGCCGCCGCGTCGCACGACAGCACATTGACCAGATCACGCCGGCCGCCCACGGCGTGGGAGATCGCGGCGACCTCCAGAAGCGCGCTGCCCAGCTCGCCGTCGCTGACCGACCCGGAGGTGTCGATGATCACGCAGACCCTGGGTGGCCGACGCCGCAGGCTCGGCAGCACCGCGCCGGGCACCCCCGCCGAGCGCCGCGACGGACGGCCGTAGCTGTAGTCGTCGCCCGCGCCGGAACCGGACACCGCCGAACGAAGCGCCGCGCCCAGCAGGTCCCGCCACGGCTGCGGCGGATGGAACGCCTCCTCCGCCCACCGCCGCCAGCTCTGCGGGGTGTCCCCCGGATGCGCCTTGATGCCCTGCGCCACCCGGAAGCGGACCGCGTCCCGCTCCTGCTCGCTCAGGCCGTCCGCTCCGTCGGAGCCCAGGTCCCACTCGCGTTCCAGTCCGTCGGCACCGCTGCCGCAGTCCAGCCAGGACAGGTCAAGGGTGAGTGCACCGAGGCTGATTTCCCTCAGGTACTCCTCCATCAGCTGCCCCTCGGACAGCTTCAACCGCCAGGGCCGCACGGCTCCCTCGGGCTGGACCAGTCCGTCGCCGTACACGTCGTCGTTGATCTCGCAGTCCGCGGCGATGTTCATCCGCAGCCGGTCCCCGACACCGGTCAGCCCGCGCTCACGGGCCACCCGGTCACCGCGCCCGTGGTGGTCGCGCAGCAGGTGGGACACCTCGTGCACCCACACGCCCGCCAGCTCCTCCACCGGCATGCGGTCCACGAACGCCGGTGAGACATAGCACCGCCAGTGCCGGTCGACGGCCATCGTCGGCACCTGCTTCGACTCGACGGTGTGCAGGGCGAACAGCGCGGTGGCCAGATAGGGACGGGCCCGGGCGGCGTGGAGGCGGGCGGCGAAGAGCTTGTCCCGGTCCAGGCGTCCCGCCTGTTCGGGCGCGTTCGTGCTCATCGGCGGGCCCTGGACGCGACGGCCGCCCGGTCCGCCCGCCGGGACAGCGCCACCGCCCCGGCGAGCCTCTCGATCGCCGCCGGCACGTCCCAGTCCTGCTGCCGCAGCGAGGCGAGCGTGGTCGCGGGCACGACCACCAGGTCCGGGGCCCCGGTCTCCAGCGCCCGCACCAGCACCGCCCACGCGGAATCCCAGCGGGCCCGGTCCGGACGTGCGCGTACGGCCGCCACCACACCGTCGAGCACGGCCTGCCGCAGGTCTCCCCGTTCGGGCAGGACGGTCCCCGCGGGATCGGCGAGCACGTCCTCCGGGTCCGGGAGGTCCAGCCGGTCCAGGCTCGCCAGCAGCTCCAGCCCCGGGCCGTCGCCCACCGTGCCCCGGACCAGCGAGGAGAGCACGTCCCGTGCGGAGCCGGCCGCGGTCGCGAAGGCGATCAGGGACAGGGTCATGTCCCAGCTCCGCGGCGACGGCCAGGGACCACCCCGCCCGGTGTCGTTGGTGGGCAGCCGGTGCACGAGCGTGGGCCGCGCGGCGAGCAGCCCGCACACCGCGCGGCGGGCGAAGTCCACGGCCCCCGGAAGCTTGCGCGGGTCGAGCCGCGGCAGGGTGGCCCGCGGCCAGGTCCCGCCGAGCCCGCGGACGACGACCTCGTGGTCGTGGGTCCACTGGAGATGGACGAACCGGTTGGCCAGCGGCGGGCTCAGCTCCCAGCCGTCGGCCGCCGAGGACCGGGGGTTGGCGGCGGCCACGATCCGCACACCGGGCGGCAGCCGGAGCGCGCCGATCCGCCGCTCCAGGACGAGCCGGAGCAGCGCTGCCTGGACGGCGGGCGGCGCGGTGGACAACTCGTCCAGGAACAGCAGCCCCCGGCCGGCCCGCACCAGCCGTACCGCCCAGTCCGGCGGGGCCATCGGCACGCCCTGGGTGGCCGGATCGTCCCCGATCACGGGCAGCCCCGAGAAGTCGGACGGCTCGTGCACGCTCGCGATCACCGTGGTCAGCGGCAGGTCCAGGGCGGTGGCGAGCTGGGTCAGGGCCGCGGTCTTGCCGATGCCCGGCTCACCCCACAGCAGTACGGGCAGGTCGGCGGCCACGGCCAGAGTGAGGGCCTCCAGCTGGGAGTCGGGGCGCGGTTCGGTGGTGGAGTCGCGCAGAAGGGTCAACAGGTCTGCGGCGACGTCGAGTTGGGAGGCGGAAGCAGGGGCGGTCATGGGCATGAGTGATCACCTATGGGCTAGGAGTGGGCCAGGAGGAGGGGACGGTGTCCCCGGTGGAGGATTCAGATCGCGTGACGCGGATGGGTACGCCGGATCCGGGGATCGCGACCGCTCGGACGCGGTCGGAACCAAGTGGGCCCGGGGCCCGTCAGGCCGGCCCTGAACAGGCCGTATGTGATGCGCCGTAGCGCGGCCGCCTCCAGTGCGTCCCGGAGGGGGCCGGTGCGCAGCAGCGCCTCGGGGCCGAGCAGTCCTTCCACGACGGCCAGGGCGCCGGCGGTGTCGCCGTGCACGAGCCGTTCGCGGACGCCGGCCAGGCAGTGCGGACGGCGGTGTGCCTCGTCGATGGCCTGGAGGCAGGGGAGCGGGGTGCCGGTCAGTGCGACCAGCAGCTCTTCCCGGCGGATCTCGTCCGGGTCGTGGTCCAGCGGGGCCAGCACCCCGTCGACCAGGCCGATCCGGTGTCGGGCTCCCCGGCACTCCACGAGACGCGGTCGTCCCGGCCGGTCCGGGGTGCGGGGTGGTCCGGTGGCCGTGTGGTCCGGTGTCAACGCGGCGGCGACCAGGGGGTGCAGCCGTTCCGCCTCGATCGCGCCGGCGCGCAGCAGTCGGAGGTCGGGCAGCTCCCAGGTCGCCGCGTCGGGCAGGACGGGAAGCGCGGAGACGGCACCGGCCGGGGGAGTCGGCACCGGACGCAGCAGGCCGTCGTCCGCGGCGAGCTCCAGCACCAGCCGCCGCCGCCCACCGAGCCGCACCAGCAGGAGTCCGCCGGTCCGTCCTTCAGCCGCGAGCAGTATCCGCGCCTCAGCCGCCCACCGCTCGACGGCACAACCGGCTGGCACCGTCAACTCCGTTCCATCGCAGAGAAGTTGACTGGACTGCGACCGGATCGAGGGCTCACCGACGTCCGACCCTTGGCGCAGCTCGTCGGTTCCGTTCCGGTCGGAGGTCTGACTGGTTCCGGTCTGGTTGTGACCTTCAGCGGCTTCCGACGGGTCGGGGATCTGACCGGTTCGGGCCCGGTCGCGGGTCTGGCTGGTTCCGGTCCGGTCGTCGACTTCACCGGTTCCGGTCTGGTGATGGGTCTGGCTGGTCGCGGTCTGGTCGCCTGCCTCAGCGGCTCCGGTCCGGTCGCGGGTATCACCGGCCCCGTTCCGGTCGCGGGTCTGGCTGGTCCCGGTTCGGTCGTAGCCTCCACCCGCTACGGTCCAGTCGTGCACCTCAGCGTCGCGGTCGCGGACTTCACCGCCCCGGCCCCGCTCCCGCACGTCACCGGTCCCCGGCCGTTCCCGCGCCTCACCGGCCCCGTCCCGGTCGCGGACTTCACCGCAACAGCCCCGCTCCTGACCGGCCGCAGACCACCCCCTCACCTCACCGCCCCCCGACCGCGCCCCCAACTCCCCGGCCCTGCCCGCATCCCACAGGTGCCGGTGCAGGTCCAGGCGGAAGCGTCGGTTCGGGCGTGGGTGGGGGTGGCCTGCGGCGTCGGCCGTGGACCGGGACCACAGCGCGAGGCTGATGCGCTGCCCGGCGTCGGCCCAGGCGGGTGCGGTCCGGGCCACGAGATGCACAGGGCCTTCGGGTGCGTCGTACTGGGCCAGTGTCAGGGTCACCCCGGGCCGCAGCAGCCCGTCCGGAGCGATCCTCGGCATGTGCCAGCGCAGCAGGTCGGGAGCGAGGGCGCGGAGATCGGACCGGACCCGGGCCGCCCGCTCCCGGCCGTGATCGCGCGCCACGGCACGGAGGTTGAGATCGACGTCGAAACCCGCGGCGGCACACGCCCCCGCCCAGTCCCCGGCGAGTCGACGGGCGGTCGCGGTCTCGATCATGGAGGCCGGCACGGCGAACTCGCGCACGCGCGGCCAGAAGGACGTACGGATGTCCTCGTTCGCGGTCGAGGTGAGCATCAGCACTCACCTTGCGCGGACGGGACCCCCAATCGTTCAGGAGTGTGAGTCGTCATCGCGCAGCAGCGTAGGCCGCCCCACGCCCATCTGCCACGTATTTTCCGCCGGGTTAGCCTGGAGCGTGATCGGATTCCCGCTCGGCGCCACCACCACACTGGCCGAACTCTCCAGTGATCCACATCCGCGGCTGGCCCGACTGCGTGCCGACGAACCCGTGTCCTGGCTGCCCGAACTGAACGGCTGGCTGGTGACCCGGCGCGATCTCGCGCTCGACGTGATGCGGGACGCCGAGGCCTTCACCGTGGACGACCCCCGCTTCTCGACCGCCCAGGTCGTCGGCCCGAGCATGCTCTCCCTGGACGGCGACGAACACACCCGCCACCGCGAGCCGTTCTCCGCGCCGTTCCGCCCGCGTGAAGTGCGGGACGGCTTCAGCGAGTTCATCGAGCGGGAGACGGACCGCCTCGTCACCGCACTCGAACCGGCGGGCGCCGCCGAACTGCGCCGCACCTTCGCGGGCCCCCTGGCCGTCGCCGTCGTCACCGAGGCACTCGGGCTGGTGGGCGCCGGCACGGACACGGTGCTCTCCTGGTACGACGCCATCGTGCGGACGGTCTCGGACATCACAGCGGGCCGTACGGCCGGACCCGCGGGCCCGGAGGCGTACGCGCAGCTCCGGACGGCGGTCGAGGCCACGGTCGCGGACAGGGGCACCACCTCGCTCCTGACCTCCGCCGCGGACCGGCTGGCGCTGCCGGAAGTGGCCTCCAACGCCGCGGTGCTGATGTTCGGAGGCATAGAGACCACCGAGGCGATGATCACCAACGCACTGCTGCATCTCCTCCGGCACTCGGATCAACTCGCCTTGGTGCGGGCCGACTCCGCCCTGCTGGACGGCGCGATCGAGGAGTCCCTGCGTCTCGAACCCGGCGCGGCCGTCGTCGACCGCTACGCCACCCGGGACCTCACCCTCGGCCCGGCCTCGATCCACAAGGGCGACCTCGTCACCGTCTCCCTGACGGGTGCCAACCGGGACCCCGCCGTCTTCGCCGACCCCGACCGCTTCGACGTCCGCCGCGCGAACGCCCGCCTCCAGCTGGCCTTCGCCCACGGCCCCCACTACTGCCTCGCCGCCCACCTGGCCCGCCTGGAGACCCGCATCGCCCTGCGGTACCTGCTCGACCGTCTCCCCGCCCTCCGCCTCGACCCAGCTCACCCCACCGCCCCTTCCGGCCTGGTCTTCCGCAAGCCGGCCACCCTGCACGTGCTCTGGGGATGACCTTCGGCGCGGTGACCGCTCAGCCGGCCTGCTTCACCTCCAGGGACAGGTCGTTGTCGACCGTGTAGTACGGCCGCACGACGATCCCCCCGGCCGGGGCGCCCGGGTAGACGAAGACGTTCTTGCGGTCCGCCACGTCGTCCAGCAGCCGGGCGAGCCGGATCATCGGGGCCCCGGGAGCGGGCCGTACGAACATGTCCCAGATGCCGATGTCCAGGGTCTCGTCGGCGACCGTGAACGAGAAGCTCCGGCCGTCCTCCGCGACCAGCGGCTCGAGCGTGCGTACGGTCCCTTCGCCCCGGCGCAGCCGCAGCCGCACCTCGGCACCGGCCGGCAGCGAGGCACCGTGCAGCCGGGCCGAGACCGTCAGTGCCCCGCCCGTGACGTCCACGCGGTCGACCTCCGCGTGCGCGGGCCGTAGCCAGGTCCGCACCGCGAGGAAGCCGTCCTTGGTGACGTAGGGGACCCGGACGGCCAGCGGCGCGTGCCGGTCCCGCAGGTGTCCGTCGACCAGGACCCGCAGGTCGCGCGGGCCGGGACGCAGCCGTGTGCGCTCGGACCCGTCCAGCAGATACACGTCCCACCGGCCCTCCGCGAGCACGGGATCGGCACCGAGCACGGCACGCCCGCGCCCCTCGTCGGCCGGCTTCAGATCGAGGACGTGCAGGGTCTCCTCGGGCAGCCCCTTCTTCGGACGCAGCCGCAGCAGCAACCTGTGTCCGTGGACCGACGGCAGCTCGAAGGTGATCCGGCCCTGCGCGTCGACCGCGCATCCGGCGCGTGGTGTGGTCATGATCGCCCCTTCCGTACCAGGCGCAGCGCGCCGCTCGCCGCGACCAGCGCGGTGTCCCTGGCGGCGGAGCCCCGGGCGGTCAGCGTTCCGCCCTGGCGCTGCCGCACCACCGGTCGGCCCGCCCTCCGCGCCGCCACGGCCTCCGTGATGAGCCGCTCGGCCTGCTCGACCACAGGTCCGGGAGCGAACCGCCGCGCGTTCTCCAGGGCCGCCCGGCCCATACGGCGGCGCAGCTCGTCGTCCCCGACCAGTTCCAGCAGGGCCGCGGCCACGGCATCCCGGTCCCCGACCGGCACCAACCGCCCGTCGACCCCGTCCGCGATGATCTCGGCGGGGCCGTGGGGGCAGTCGGTGCTCACCACGGGCAGCCCGCAGCGCATCGCCTCGACAATGGTCATGCCGAAGGGTTCGAAGTCGGAGGCGGCCGCCCCGATCGAGCCCTTGACCCACTCCGCCTCCATGGGGGCCGCGGCGCCCATCAGGAAGACGTTGTTCCACAGACCGAGGTCGTTGACGAGCCGCCGTAGCCGGTCGTGTTCCTCCCCTTTGCCGTAGATGCGCAGCTGCCAGTCCGGATGCCGGGCGGCGACCGCGGCGAAGGCCTCGACCAGAAGGTCGTACCGCTTCACCGGGACCAGCCGACCGGCCGCGACCACCACCTTTGCCGAACCGTCAGCCGCGGGCAGTACGGGATCCGGCACGCTGTTCGGAAGGGCCTCGACCCGGACGCCGGGCAGCCGCATCCGGCGGCGGTAGGCGCCCGCGTCCGCCTCGGTCACCGTGGTGAGCACGTCGAGCCCCCGGTAGGCCCGCCGCAGCGCGGTGCGCAGCCGGGGCGAGTGGTTGTCCAGGGTGAGGTGCTCCTGCCCGATCCGGGCGACATGGGGTGGCGCCTGACCCGCGAGATGCACGTTGAGCCCCGGCCGGGTGCCGATCACCGCGTCCGCGTCGATGGCGGCGAGGGCCTCGGATATGCGCTGGTCGGTCAGCTCGCTGTACTGCCCGTACCGGTACTCGGAGCGCGGGAACACCCGCGCCGGTCTCAGATGTAACGGGTGCTCCTTCTCCTCTCTGAGATCGACCAGCGGCCGCAGCGAAACCCTGGGATCCAGCACGAAGTTGGGCAGCTCCCGGTGCCGCAGCACGGAGACGATCTCCACCTCGTGCCGTTCGGCCAGTGCCTGGGCCAGGTTGAACGTGGTGGTGATCGTGCCTCCGATCGCGTAGGCGTTGTGGAGCAGGAAAGAGATCTTCATGTCGGGCTAGACCACCCGGCATTGCCTCCGGTTGACCCTCGTTACCCTTTCGTGGTGTCCTCGCCGCCTGGACGTCACGCCGTGTACTGGTATGCGGGATAAGTGAGATAGCCGCTGTCGCCGCCCTGGAAGTACGTGGCCTCGTCGGCGGGGGCGATCGGCAGATCGGTGCGCAGCCGCTCCACCAGGTCCGGGTTGGCGATGAACGCGCGGCCGAAACTGATGAGTTCGGCGCCGAGACCGAGCCAGTGGTCGGCCTCGGCGCGGCCGGCCTGCTTGGCGCCCAACGGCAGCACCGGGTTCATGACGAGGGCACCGGGCCAGACCCGCCGCAGTTCCAGGAGTGTCTCCTCGGGGGCGGTGGCCTCCAGATGAACGTAGGCCAGTCCGAGCCGGGACAGCTCGGTCAACAGCGCGGTGTACAGCTCTGCGACCTCGGTCTCCTCAACTCCCCAGAACGTGCCGCCCGGTGAGAGACGGATCCCGGTCCGCTCCGCGCCCACGGCGTCGACGGTCGCGGCCGCCGCCTCGACGGCGAACCGGATCCGATTGGTCACCGAGCCGCCGTAACGGTCCGTGCGCAGATTGGCGTTGGTGGACAGGAACTGCGAGATCAAGTACCCGTTGGCGCCGTGCAGTTCCACCCCGTCGAACCCGGCGTCGACGGCGCGGCGCGCGGCCTCGGCGTACGACTCGGCGTGCTCGGGCACCTCCTCCGTGCGGAGAGCGCGCGGAACCGGCGCGGGCTGCGGTCCCGTGGGCGTGAACACCTCGCCGGTGGCGGCGACGGCCGAGGGGCCGACGGGCCGCAGGCCGTTGGTGTCCGGGTGCGAGACCCGGCCGCCGTGCATGATCTGTGCGAAGATCCGGCCCCCGTTGGTGTGCACGGCCTCGGTCACCGGGCGCCAGGAGGCCACCTGCTCGTCGGTGTACAGCCCCGGCGTCCCCGGATTGGACTGCCCGATCAGGCTCGGCTGCACCCCTTCGGTGACGATCAGGCCCGCCGTGGCGCGCTGGGCGTAGTAGCGGGCCATCGACGGCGTCGCCAGACCGCCCTCGGCGGCCCGCACCCGTGTCATCGGGGCCATGACCACCCGGTTGGGCAGCCGCAGTCCGCCGAGCCGGAAGCCGGTGAAAAGGGTCGTCACGTCATGTCTCCTTCGTGATCCGTCGTACCCGTGTCCCGGGCACACGGGTACGCTAAAACCTGACGTTGACGTGAGGGTCAAGTCCGTGAAGGAGGAACGCGTGCGCATCGGGGAAGTGGCGGCACGAGCCGGGGTCAGCGTCCGGGCCCTGCGCTACTACGAGGAGCAGGGCCTGCTGACCAGCACGCGCAGCGCGAGCGGGCAGCGGCACTACACACACCACGCGGTCGAGCGCGTGACGTTCCTCCAGCGGATGTACGCGGCCGGTCTGTCCAGCCGTACGATCGCCGAACTCCTGCCGTGCGTCGACTCGCCCAGCGCGGACACGTCCGACGCCGCACTGGAACGGATGGCCGAGGAACGCGACCGGCTCTCCGACCACATCGAGGAGCTGATCCGGACCCGGGACGCCCTCGACGGGCTGATGGCCACGAACCGGGCTCACCGCGAGACCCTGCGGACGGCGTGACAGGCTGAGATCACCTGGAACCGGTCGGACCGAGGAGCCGCACGTGACGTACGACATCGCCGCCATCCGCTCCCACTTCCCGGCCCTGGCCGCCGGTATCGCCCACTTCGACGGCCCCGGCGGCACCCAGACCCCCGAGCCCGTCATCCGGGCCATCGCCGACGCCATGGGGCAGCCGCTGTCGAACCGGGGGCAGGTGACAGTGGGGGAGCGCAACGCCGAGGCCCTCGTCACCGGGGCCCGCCGGGCGATGGCCGACCTGCTCGGGGCGAGTCCCTCGGGGATCGTCTTCGGCCGCAGCGCGACCCAACTCACCTACGATGTCTCGCGCAGCCTCGCCAAAACCTGGTCACCGGGCGACGAGGTGGTCGTCACCCGCCTCGACCACGACGCCAACATCCGCCCCTGGGTCCAGTCCGGCGCGACCGTACGCTGGGCCGAATTCGACCCGGGGACAGGCGAGTTGACGGTCGACGCCATCCGGGCCGTACTCTCCGAGCGGACCCGGCTCGTCGCCGTCACCGCGGCCTCCAACCTGATCGGCACCCGCCCCGACATCCCCGCGATCACCCGGGCGGCCCACGAGGTCGGCGCGCTCGTCCACGTCGACGGCGTCCACCACACCGCCCACGCCCTGGTCGATCTCGACGCGCTCGGCGCGGACTTCTTCACCTGCTCCCCCTACAAGTTCCTCGGCCCCCACCACGGAGTCCTCGCCGCCCGCCCGGAGTTGCTGGAGACCCTGCACCCGGACAAGCTCCTGCCCTCCACCGACGCCGTCCCGGAGCGCTTCGAACTGGGCACACTGCCCTACGAGTTCCTCGCCGGTACGACCGCGGCGGTCGACTTCCTCGCCGAGCGGCTGGACACCGAGGCCACCGGCACCCGGCGGGAGCGGCTCGCCGCCGGGTACGCCGCGCTCGAAGCCCACGAACGGGTCCTGCGCGCACAGATCGACGAGGGACTCGCCGCGCTCGACGGCGTCACCGTGCACTCCAGGGCCGCCGACCGCACCCCGACCGTCCTGCTGACCTTCGAGAACCACAGCACGGCCGACGCGTACGGCTTCCTCGCCGAGCGTGGCGTCCAGGCCCCGGCGGGCTCCTTCTACGCCATCGAGGCCTCCCGCCACCTCGGCCTCGGCGACACCGGCGGCCTGCGCGTCGGCCTCGCCCCCTACAACGACTCACAGGACGTCGACCGGCTCCTGACGGGGCTGACCGACTTCCTGAAGAGGTGAAGGAGAGACGCTCATGACCACCTTCCCCACCGCACGAGAGGTGCGGACCACCCCGGAAGGCCTGCTGTGGGAGCCCAGCGAACGCTGGGTGCGCGGCCGCAAGGGAGACGTCACCGTCGTCGACAGCCGGCACCCCGTCCTCGTCTGGGAACCGGACGTCCCCGTCCCGCTGTACGCCTTCCCGCGCGCCGACGTCCGCGAGGACCTGCTGCGGCCCGCGAAGAACCCGGCCACCGGCACCCACACCGGATCGCGGATCTTCTACGACCTCGAGGTCGACGGCGAGCTCGTCGAGAACGCCGCCTGGACCTTCCCGGCCGCCGACCTGGCCGGCCATATCGCCTTCGCGTGGTTCCGGCGCTGGGGCACCGGCCTCGACCACTGGTACGAGGAGGAGGAAGAGATCTTCGTCCACCCCCGTGACCCGCACAAACGGGTCGACGCCATGCCCAGCAGCCGCCATGTCCGGGTCGAGATCGACGGGACGGTCGTCGCCGACACCCACCGTCCCGTCCTGCTCTTCGAGACGGGACTGCCCACGCGGTACTACATCCCGCGCGAGGACGTCCGCCTCGACCTCTTCGAAGCCACCGACCACCACACCGACTGCCCCTACAAGGGCACCGCCGAGTACTGGTCGACGGGTGGCCACGCGAACATCCTCTGGAGCTACCCGGATCCGCTCCCCGCCGTGGCCGCCGTCAAGGGGCTGCTCGCGTTCTTCAACGAAGCCGTCGACATCACCGTGGACGGGGAGCGCCTGGGGCGGCCGGTGACCCCCTTCACCGGGACGGTGGAGTGAACACAGCTGAGTGCAGGAGGTCGTACAACCGCCGTACCTGCGCAGATCACCCCCAAACCGTCCGCGACACGTGACCTGTTTCTCATGGCCACCGACGGGCTTTGCCGAGACCATGGGGGGCGTCACCGGCAGGCCGAAGGGAACGGGAATGCTCCGCAAGGTACTGGTCGCCAACCGTGGTGAGATCGCGATTCGCGCGTTTCGCGCGGGCTACGAGGTCGGCGCGAGGACGGTCGCCGTCTTCCCGCACGAGGACCGCAACTCACTGCACCGACTCAAGGCCGACGAGGCCTACGAGATCGGCGAACCGGGCCATCCCGTGCGGGCCTATCTCTCCGTCGACGAGATCATCCGCGCCGCCCGCCTGGCCGGTGCCGACGCCGTCTACCCCGGCTACGGCTTCCTCTCCGAGAACCCCGAGCTCGCGCGCGCGTGCGAGGAAGCGGGTATCACCTTCGTCGGGCCCAGCGCCGACATCCTCGAGCTGACCGGCAACAAGGCGCGCGCGGTCGCCGCCGCCCGCGCCGCCGGCGTACCGGTCCTCGGCTCCTCGGCACCCTCCACCGACGTGGACGAGCTGGTCGCTGCCGCCGAAGAGGTCGGCTTCCCGGTGTTCGTGAAGGCCGTCGCCGGCGGTGGCGGGCGCGGTATGCGCCGGGTCGAGGACCCCGCCCAGCTGCGTGAGTCCATCGAGGCGGCCGCGCGCGAGGCGGCCTCGGCCTTCGGCGACTCGACCGTCTTCCTGGAGAAGGCCGTCGTCGAGCCCCGCCACATCGAGGTGCAGATCCTCGCCGACGGGCACGGCAACGTCATCCACCTCTACGAGCGCGACTGCTCGGTGCAGCGCCGCCACCAGAAGGTCATCGAGCTCGCCCCGGCGCCCAACCTCGACCCCGGCCTGCGCGACCGGATCTGCGCCGACGCCGTCCGTTTCGCCCGCGAGATCGGCTACCGCAACGCGGGCACCGTGGAGTTCCTCCTTGACCGCGAGGGCAACCACGTCTTCATCGAGATGAACCCGCGCATCCAGGTCGAGCACACGGTCACCGAGGAGGTCACCGACGTCGACCTCGTCCAGGCCCAGCTCCGGATCGCGGCGGGCGCCACCCTCGCCGACCTCGGCCTGTCCCAGGAGACGGTGCAGCTGCACGGCGCGGCCCTCCAGTGCCGTATCACCACCGAGGACCCCGCCAACGGCTTCCGCCCCGACACCGGCCGCATCAGCGCCTACCGCTCGCCCGGCGGCTCCGGCATCCGCCTCGACGGCGGCACCACCCACGCCGGTACGGAGATCAGCGCCCACTTCGACTCGATGCTGGTCAAGCTCTCCTGCCGGGGCCGGGACTTCACCACCGCGGTCAACCGGGCCCGGCGTGCCGTGGCCGAGTTCCGCATCCGGGGCGTGGCCACCAACATCCCCTTCCTCCAGGCCGTGCTCGACGACCCGGACTTCCAGGCGGGCAACGTCACCACGTCGTTCATCGAGCAGCGCCCGCACCTGCTGACCTCCCGGCACTCGGCCGACCGCGGCACCAAGCTGCTCACCTACCTGGCCGACCGGACGGTGAACAAGCCGCACGGCGAGCGGCCCGACGTGATCGACCCGGTCACCAAGCTGCCCCGGGTGGAGGCAGGAGCGGAGGCGCCGGCGGGCTCCAAGCAGCGGCTCACCGAGCTGGGCCCCGAGGGCTTCGCCGGCTGGCTGCGCGAGTCGCCGACCATCGGCGTCACCGACACCACCTTCCGCGACGCCCACCAGTCGCTGCTCGCGACCCGCGTACGCACCAAGGACATGCTCGCCGTCGCCCCGACCGTCGCCCGCACCCTGCCCGAACTGCTCTCCCTGGAGTGCTGGGGCGGTGCCACCTACGACGTGGCCCTGCGCTTCCTCGCCGAGGACCCCTGGGAGCGGCTGGCCGCCCTGCGCGAGGCCGTCCCCAACATCTGCCTCCAGATGCTGCTGCGCGGCCGCAACACCGTGGGCTACACCCCGTACCCCACCGAGGTGACCGACGCCTTCGTGCAGGAGGCGGCAGCCACCGGCATCGACATCTTCCGCATCTTCGACGCGCTCAACGACGTCAGCCAGATGCGCCCCGCCATCGAGGCGGTACGGGCCACGGGCACCTCGATCGCCGAGGTCGCCCTCTGCTACACCTCGGACCTGTCCGACCCGAACGAACGGCTCTACACCCTCGACTACTACCTGCGCCTGGCCGAGCAGATCGTCGACGCGGGCGCCCACGTCCTGGCCGTCAAGGACATGGCGGGCCTGCTGCGCGCCCCCGCCGCGGCGAAGCTGGTGTCGGCCCTGCGCCGCGAGTTCGACCTCCCGGTGCACATCCACACCCACGACACCGCGGGCGGCCAGCTCGCCACCTACCTGGCCGCGATCCAGGCGGGCGCGGACGCCGTGGACGGTGCCGTGGCCTCCATGGCCGGTACGACCTCGCAGCCCTCCCTGTCGGCGATCGTCGCCGCGACCGACCACTCCGACCGGCCCACCGGCCTCGACCTCAGGGCCGTCGGCGACCTGGAGCCGTACTGGGAGAGCGTCCGCAAGATCTACGCGCCCTTCGAAGCGGGCCTCGCCTCGCCCACCGGGCGGGTCTACGACCACGAGATCCCCGGCGGCCAGCTCTCCAACCTGCGCACCCAGGCCGTCGCGCTCGGCCTCGGCGACCGCTTCGAGGACATCGAGGCGATGTACGCGGCCGCCGACAGGATCCTCGGCCATCTGGTGAAGGTCACCCCGTCCTCCAAGGTGGTCGGCGACCTCGCCCTGCACCTGGTCGGCGCCGGGGTCACCCCGAAGGAGTTCGAGGAGACCCCGGACCGCTTCGACATCCCCGACTCGGTGATCGGCTTCCTGCGCGGCGAGCTCGGCACCCCTCCCGGCGGCTGGCCCGAGCCGTTCCGCACCAAGGCGTTGCAGGGCCGCGCCGACGCCAAGCCCGTCCAGGAGCTGAACGCCGAGGACCGCACAGGACTGGAGAAGGACCGCCGCTCGACCCTCAACCGGCTCCTGTTCCCCGCCCCGACCCGCGAGTACGAGACCCACCGGCAGTCCTACGGCGACACCAGCCTCCTGGACAGCAAGGACTTCTTCTACGGCCTCAGGCCGGGCAAGGAGTACGCCGTCGACCTGGAACCCGGTGTCCGGCTCCTCATCGCGCTGGAGGCGATCGGTGAGGCCGACGAGCGGGGGATGCGCACGGTGATGTCCACGCTCAACGGCCAGCTGCGGCCCATCCAGATCCGCGACCGCGCGGCCTCCTCCGACATCCCGACCACCGAGAAGGCCGACCGCTCCGACCCCGGCCATGTCGCCGCCCCGTTCGCCGGTGTGGTCACGCTGGCGGTCGCCGAGGGCGACGAGGTCGACGCCGGGGCGACCGTGGCCACCATCGAGGCCATGAAGATGGAGGCCGCGATCACCGCGTCGAAGGCCGGTCGCGTGTCCCGGCTCGCCATCAACAAGATCCAGCAGGTGGAGGGCGGCGACCTGCTGGTCGAGATCGCCTGAGCCGGAACGGTGACGCCCGTTTCCGGACGGGTCATCGCCATTGCGGTCACGTCGGACCCGTTCGAGTCTGGACGCAGGTTCCGGGCGGCCGGGAGGACGGGCGATGGAGACCGACAGCAGCGCACCGGACGCCGAGCGGCGGCGCCTGGCGGAAGCCGACGCGGGTGCGGTGCCCTGGCGACGCTGGGGCCCGTACCTGAGCGAACGCCAGTGGGGCACCGTCCGCGAGGACTACAGCGACGACGGCGACGCCTGGTCGTACTTCACCCACGACCAGGCCCGCTCCCGCGCCTACCGCTGGGGCCTCTACAAGTACCCGCAGGCCGAGTTCCCCTACGGTGACCTCGTCACCACGAACCAGGCTCGCGGGCACCAAGGCAGGCCAAGAAGACGTCCTGATCGAGATCACCGCCCACAACCGGGGGCCCGGTGCGGTACTGCATGTGCTCCCGACGCTGTGGTTCCGGCACACCTGGTCCTGGGCAGGCGGTGCGGCGGTCCCGAACCTGTCCCTCACGCCGAGCGCGATTCGGGCCGATCACGAGGAACTCGGCACCCGCCGGCTCTACTTCGACGGCGCCGAGGCCCTCTTCACCGACAACGAGACCGACAACGAGCGCATCTTGGGCAGCCCGAACAGCACGCCGTACGTGAAGGACGGCATCGACCGTTTCGTCGTCCACGGCGTGCGGGAAGCCGTCAACCCCGCGCGCACCGGCACCAAGGCCGCCGTCCACCATGTGCCGACGATCCCTGCCGGAGACAGCGCCCGGATCCGCCTGCGCCTGACCGACACCGAACTCACCGACCCCTGGGGCGAGTTCGAGTCCAGCATGGAGGTGCGCCGAACCGAGGCCGACACCTTCTACGCGGGCATCACGCCCGCCACGGGAGAGGAAGAAATGCGCCTCGTCCGCCAGGCCCTCGCCGGAATGCTCTGGAGCAAGCAGTACTACTACCTCGACGTGAGGAGGACTGGCACCGGGGCGGGCGGGAGTCGCTCCGGCCGCCGGGCGACCGGGAGGAGCCCCTGTCATGACGGTGATCCACGAGATCAACACCCTCGTCTGGCTGAACGAGTTGAGCGCTCGCCACGGCCGTCCCGTCACCCTCGGCGACGTGCCCGGCGAGGCCTGGGACTCCGTCGCGCCGCCCGGCGTCGACACCGTCTGGCTGATGGGCGTATGGGAGCGCAGTCCGGCCGGACTGGAGATCGCCCTGCGCGACGAGGGGCTCAGGGCCTCCTTCCGCGAGGCCCTGCCCGACGTCACCGACGCGGACATCGCCGGATCGCCGTACTGCGTACGCGACTACGTCGTCGACGCCTCCCTCGGAGGACCCGAAGGCCTGGCCGCCGCCCGCGCCCAACTCGCCGCACGAGGACTGCGGTTGCTCCTTGACCACGTCCCCAATCATGTGGCCCCCGACCACCCCTGGCTCACGTCGAGCCCCGACCGTCTCGTCCGGGGCACCGCCGACGACCTGGCCCGCGCACCGGCCGACTTCATCGAGGCCGGGGGACAGGTCTACGCCCGCGGCCGTGACCCCTACTTCCCGCCCTGGCCGGACGTGGTCCAGCTGAACGCCTTCAGCGACGCGCTGCGCGAGGCGACCGTGGACACCCTCGTGTCCATCGGCGACCAGGCCGACGGCGTGCGCTGCGACATGGCCATGCTGCTGATGAACGACATCTTCGGAAAGACCTGGGGAGACCGCGCGGGCGCGCCCCCCGCCGAGGACTTCTGGCCGTACGTCATCCCGCGCGTACGGGCCCGCCACCCGAACCTCCTCTTCGTCGCCGAGGGCTACTGGGACCTCGAAGGGGCCCTCCAGCAGCAGGGCTTCGACCACTGCTACGACAAACGCCTCTACGACCGTCTGCTGCACGAAAGCGCCGACTCCGTCCGCGCCCACCTGGACGCCGACCCCGCCCACCAGCGCGGTCTCGTCCGCTTCCTGGAGAACCACGACGAGCCCCGGGCCGCCGCCACCCTGCCCGGCGACCGGGGCCGGGCGGCGGCCGTGACGGTGGCGACCCTGCCGGGCGCGACCCTGTGGCACGAGGGCCAGTTCGAGGGCCGCCGGGTGCGGCCACCCGTGTTCCTGAGGCGCAGGCCGCAGGAGCCCGTCGACGAGCCCCTGCGCGACTTCTACGGTCGACTGCTGCCCGCCGCTGCCGCCGTACGCAGGGGAGAATGGCGGCCGCTGACGCCGACGGGATGGCCTGACAACGACACGCACCGCGACCTGCTCGCCTGGACCTGGACGCACGCCGACGCCCGCCACCTCGTCGTCGTGAACGACTCCGACCGCCCGGCCCAGGCGAGGCTGCCACTGCCGTGGGACGACCTGCGGGGCCGGGTGTGGCGCCCGACCGACCTGCTCACCGGGGCGGTGTACGACCGTGACGGAAACGAACTGGCCGACTGCGGTCTGTTCGTGTCGCTGGAGGGCTGGGGGTGCCACGTCCTCGAGTGGTGACGGCCACGGCACGGGCGTACGGTCGAACGGAGATTATGAGCAGCGACCCGCAGGCGAGTTCTGCACCACGGACTGCCCCACCGGACTCCGGCGGCGGCGGAAACGTCATGGCTCTGCTGGTCATCGCGTCCTGCCAGCTCATGGTGGTGCTCGACATCACCATCGTGAACATCGCGCTCCCGGACATCCAGCGCTCCCTCGACTTCTCCACCACCAGCCTGGCCTGGGTGGTCAACGCGTACACCCTCACCTTCGGCGGGCTGCTGCTGCTCGGCGGCAGGACCGGCGACATCCTCGGCAGACGCCGCATGTTCGTCTTCGGAGTGCTGCTGTTCGTGCTCGCCTCGCTGCTCGGCGGGCTCGCCCAGAACGAGGCCCAACTCCTCGCCGCACGCGCCTTCCAGGGCGTCGGCGGCGCCATCGCGTCCCCCACGGCCCTCTCCCTGGTCAGTACGACCTTCCGCGAAGGCCCCGAGCGCAACAGGGCGTTCGGCGTCTTCGCCGCGGTCTCGGCCGGCGGCGGCGCGATCGGACTACTGGCCGGCGGAGTCCTCGTCGAATATCTCAACTGGCGGTGGGTGCTGTTCGTCAACGTCCCCATCGGACTGCTCATCGCACTCGCCACGCCCCGCTGGATCCGTGAGTCGGAGCGACATCCCGGCAACTTCGACATCGCCGGCGCGCTGACCGCCACCGCGGGCATGGTGCTGCTGGTGTACGGCTTCATCCGCGCTGCCCAGGAAGGCTGGCGGGACCCGTTCACCCTGGCCTCGTTCGCCGCTGCGGTCGTCCTCCTCGTGGTGTTCGTGCTCATCGAGAAGCGATCCCGGCAGCCGATCACCCCGCTGCACATGTTCGCCGACCGCAACCGCGCGGGCACCTACGGCATCATGCTGTGCCTCGCGGCCGCGATCTTCGGCATGTTCTTCTTCCTGACCCTCTTCACCCAGAACGTGCTGAACTTCAGCCCGCTGGCGACCGGGTTCGCGTTCCTGCCGGTCAGCGCGGTCATCGCGATCGGCGCCGGTCTCGCCTCGCGGTTCCTGCCCGTGTACGGACCCAAGCCCTTCATGGTGGGGGGCGCGATCCTCGCGGCGGCCGGGCTGGGCTGGCTGACCCAGACCGACGTCCACTCCACCTACGCGGGCAGTGTCCTCGGGCCGATGCTCGTCTTCAGCCTCGGCATGGGCATGGAGTTCGTGTCCCTGACCCTGATGGCGCTCTCCAACGTGCCCAACGAGGAGACCGGCGCGGCCTCCGGGCTCCTCAACGCCACCCAGCAGGTGGGCGGTTCGCTCGGGCTGTCCATCCTGGTCACGATGTTCGGCACGGCCAGCACCAACGAGGCGGAGAAGCAGGTCCCGCGCTTCCTCGCCCAGGCCACCCCGGCCGAACGCCTCCTCTTCCGACGCACCGGTGAACTCCCGGGCTCCTGGGGCGACGAGGTCCTCACCGCCGGCGTCTCGGCCGCCTTCGTCGTGGCCGCGATCTTCACGGTGCTGGCCGCGCTCATCGCCGTTGTGGTCATCCAGGTCCGCCCCTCCGACCTGGAACGCCTCAAGGGCGGTCCGCCGCCGCCGTAGGGACAAGACCGAGCCGCTGGGCGCGCAGCACCGTGCTGATGCGGTCGTGCGTGCCGAACTTTCGGTAGATGTTCGCGATGTGCTTGTGGACCGTACGTTCGGATATCCCGAGTCTGCGGCCTATCGACGAGGCGGTCAGGGCGTCGCCGAGCAGGAGCAGCACCGTCGTCTCCCGGGGCGTGAGCGCCACGTCGGCCGCCTCCTCGGAAGGGGAGTCGAGCCGCCGCAGAAGCTGGCGCTGCTGCTCGACGGCGGCCAGCAAGGGCTGCAACTGCTCGGCCAGACGCAGTTCCTCGTCGGTGAAGTCCCGCCCGGAGCGGTACACCATGCACCCGGTGACCGGGGTGGTCGACTGCGGCAGCGGAACGCCCAGCACATGGTCGACGTCCAGGAGCTCGTCGAGCAGCTGCGCGGTCGGGCTTCGCGACCAGGAACGGCCGGCGACCCGACGGGCCGTGACCGGCGCCCGGTCGGGTCTGTCCGCGTAGTGCCGGGCGAACGGGTATCCCGCGCGCAGCAGCGCGGTGTCCTCGTCCCCGAGCGCGGCGAACTCCGCGGCGGCGCCGGGCGACAGACCGAGCGTGCCCTCGCTCTCGTTCCAGTTGTCCAGCTTGTAGATCAGGGCGTCGCCACCGCACAGGACCGGCAGGTCGGCCGCCAGCAGGGGCCACAGCCGATCGGGGTCGCGTTCGTGGAGCGCGGCCACGGCGACCGACAGCACCCGCTCATACGCAGTTGTACCCATACCGGCGTAGTACCTCGCTGACCCACACTTCATCCGGGCAACATCGACGTTCTCGGACGTACTCCAGCACATGGAAGCTCCGGCGGGCCGCAGCGGGGGGAGGCGGCCCGTCGGATACGTCTGTCCCCCCACGGGGACGGCAGCGCCGGCCGCGACACGTGCGGGCCGCCGGCACGGGGGACCGGCGGCCCGCACGAAGCCCTCGGTCTACTGGTCCGGAGCCTCCAGACCCGGGCCCGGCGCGGGCTGCGGGTTGAACACCGGGTGGTAGCTCTCCGGCGGCGCGAGATAGGTGGCGGGCAGCCCGCCCGTGTCGATCACGATCTGGTCCACCGCGATCGCCGGATCGACCATGAAGATCCTCAGCACATGCTCTCCGGCCTCGGCGACCGTCACGGTGGCGGTCAGCCGCTCGACGCCGTCCTCCACCTGGCGGGCCCAGGCGTCCCCCCGGTTGCCGGTCGCGACGGCTTGCCCGGACAGCACGGTCACCGGCTGGTCGTCCAGTCCGACGGCCACCCGTCGCTGCCCGCGCTCGTCCAGCGAGGGCAGCCGGAACACGGTGACCGGGAAGGTGCCCGTGCTGCCGAACCACACCCGGTACCGCAACTCCGGTGCCCGGGAGGCGAAGTCACCGGTGATCGGAGCCGCCGTGGCAGGAACCGCCTCGACGGCGCCCGTACGACGTCCGAGGCCCCGCACGGTCCGCCAGCGGCAGCCGCCTCGGTCCACCCTCTGGTCGGCGTGCGCCACGTCGATCGACACATAGCCGTGGGCCTCGGCGAAGCCACGGGCCCGTCGGCGGCCGTTGACCACCCGCAGCGGCACGTCGAAGCGCTGCCCCGCGCCGGTGAGGACAACCGTGGCCTCCTGCGCCCCCTCGGGCGCGCGCTCCCAGTCGATCTCCACCCACACCCGCCGCTGCTCGGTGAGCGAGCCACCGGCCGCGCTCAGCCTCACCCACGGGTGACTGGCCTCGGCCGCCCAGTCCAGGGGCAGGAACCCGGTGTTGAAGACGTCGACGAAGCGCCGGTCGCGGGTGTACGAGGAGAACGACAGCGGTCGGCCGGCCCCGGTCTCGTTGCCCTCGGCCGCCACCCCGAGCCCGCTGGTCTCCTGCCGGGTCACCCTGGTGACGGTCGGGCGCCCCGGCGCCTTGGGGATCTGGGACGGGTACGGATTGACGATCCCGTCCCATTTCCCGTCCGCCACCTCGGTGTTGTACCGGCTGGTGAGAGCGGCCTCCGCCGTGTGCGCGGCGAGCGCGAGGTCCGCGAAGCGGTTCGTGCCGGCCCCACGGCCCTGCCGGGCGGCGAGCGCGTTGCGGTCCGCCCAGTAGTACTTGAGGTTCATCAAGTACGCGCCGTGCACCGGATATTCGACGAGCTCGTAGAAGGCGTCCCGATAGGCGTCGGGCAGCTCGGCGCCCACCGTCCGGGCCCGCGCGAGGAGTCGGTCGTACGCCGCCATCCGGCGCCCGGCCTCGTCGCCGTGGTGGACGACGGAGACAAGGCCCGCGGCGATGAACTCGGGGCGCAGCTCCCCGGCGAGCCGGTAGTACTCCGTGCGGATCGCGGCGATCTCCCTGGCGTGGCGTCGCCCGAACTGCCTCCCGGCCCACTCCGCCAGGAAGCCCTCGACCTCGTCGGCCTCCCAGCGGTCCACGTCCCAGGCCATGTCCATCGCGAAGGACAGACCGGTCTCGATCGACTTGAGGTCACCGACGTTGAAGATCCACATGCGGTCGGTGCCGTGCTCGTAGACCCGCCGCAACTCCTGCCAGACCTTGGCGACTTGGGTGGTGTCCAGCCACAGATAGCTCTTGGGGCGGCCCCAGTAGGAGAGGTGGTAGTAGATCCCGTTGCCGCCCGACCGCGCCCGCTCCGCCTCGTTCGGCAACTGGCGCATGTTGCCGTGGTTGTCGTCCGGCCAGATCAGCGTGACGTCGTCGGGGACCCGGACACCCGCGTTGTACAGGTCCAGGACCTCCTTGTACGGGATGAAGATCTGCGGCTCGGCGGCGGAGCCGACCTCTTCGGCGAGGATCCGGCGCTGGTCGGCGATGATGTCGTTCATCACCACGACCTTCTCCGGGATCGTCGTGGCGTTCTTCGTCTCCAGCGCGGTGTCGTGCAGGCCGCGCATGCCGAGCGTCCAGCTGCTCTCGTACGCGGCGTTCTGTCTCGCCCGCGCTCTCCAGTAGTCGGAGATGACAGCGGGGTTGACCGTGTAGTCGTAGACCGGCGCACTTCCGTCGGCGTTCGGGTGCTCGGCGATCCACGGCTCCCACTCGTGGACACCGTTGCGCAGCAGGGCCTCGGGGTGGCTGGAGCCGACGACGATGCCGTAGTGGTCGGCGAGTTCGGGGTTCTCCCGGTACTTGTTGAAGAAGTCGGAGTACGGATGCATCGCCGGCCACAGGTAGTTGGCCTTCAGGCGCAGCAACAGCTCGAAGACGCGCTGGTACGTCTCGGGGCCGATGTTCTTGTCGGTCTCCTGGGTGCGGTGGGACCAAGTGGTCAGGTTCTGCTCGTCGTTGATGAAAACGCCGCGGTAACGGACCGACGGCTCCCGGCGCTCGAAGCGGCCCGCGGGGACCGTCACGGTGTCCCGGCGCTCGACGGGGACGTCGGCCCACCAGTACCAGGGGGAGACGCCGATGCGTTCGGAGGTGTCGTAGATCCCGTAGACCGTGCCGCGGCGGTCGCTGCCCGCGATCACCAGGGCGCGGTCCACGCCGGGCAGCGGACGCTCGATCACCTGGGTCACGGACGCCTCCCAGCGGCCCCTCACCCGGGAGACGTCCAGGCGGCCCTGCGCGACGAGGCGGTCGATGGCCGGGCTCGCGCCGAGGGTGCCCACCAGGACGAGCAGGGGGGCGCCTTGTGGCAGCGTGCGGAGCAGGTCGGGTCTCGCCCCGGAGACCCGTTCGACGTCCGCCTGGAGGTCGCCCGCGGCGCGGACGACGGCGGGGTCGTCCGCCGCGTCCACGAAGATCCCGACGGCCGTGCCTCCCGCCGCCAGCGGGAAGGCGGGACGGTCCGAGGTGGACGCGTGGGCGCTTGCCGGGGTCAGGCCGGGGAGGAAGGGGGCCGCGCCGACGGCGGCCATTCCCCGGAGGAAGGACTTGCGGGTCCATTGCTGGTGCGGCACGAGACGCTCCCCCTGGTTGGCATGGGCAGGCCAGAAAGCGCTTTCTCCGGAACCCTAGGCGAGGTGTTCGCGGGGCGTCCAGAGGTGTGCGTGAAGGGAGTGCCGTGATGTGCTCGCGCGGCGTGTCAGACGGGCCGTATCGCGCCGCGGATGATCGCCTCGCCGGTCGGGTAGATCGACTCCTCGCGGATGGACGCACCCGGGCCCGGTGCGTGGATCATCATGCCGTTGCCCGTGCACAGGCCCACGTGGCTGAAGTCGTCGTGGAAGAAGACGAGGTCGCCGGGTTGCATGGCGTACAGCGCCACCGCCGTGCCGGTGCTCGCCTGGCCGACGGAGGTGCGGGGGAGCGAGACGCCGGCGACCTTCCAGGCGGCCTGGGTGAGACCGGAGTTGTCGTACGAACCCGGGCCCGCGGCGCCCCAGACACAGGGCTTGCCGATCTGGGAGCGGGCGAAGGCGAGCACCTGGATGACCTTCGAGTCGTAACCGGGGTCGACGGTGGGAAGGTCGGCGCTCGGGGCCGCGGCCGGCTGAGATGCCCGCCAGTCCGGCTCGGGGGCGCGGGGAGCCGGGATGGCGGGGATGTTCGGCACGGCGGCCGGAACGGTCCGGAAGGTGTCGGCCGGCGGGGGCGCGATCGCCGCGAGGGGGGCGGTGAGGGGTGCGGAGTACTCGGGGTATGCCGTGGTCGGTTGGGCGGAGTACTCGGCGAAGGCCGTGGTGGCCTGTGCGGTGTACTCGGGGAACGCCGTGGTGGCCTGTGCGGTGTACTCGGGGAACGCCTGGGTGGCCTGTGTGGCGTATTCAGGTAGCCCGGTGCCGAGTTGGCCGCTGTAGTCCGTGAACCCCGTGGTGGTTTGTGCGGTGTACTCGGGCTGCCCCGTGCCGAGTTGCCCGGTGTAGTCGGCGAACCCCGTGCTCATCTGCGCGCTGTACTCGGGGTACCCCGCGCTGACCTGCGGGGTGTACGCGGGGAAGCCGGTGGTGGGTTGGGCGGTGTACGGGGAGACCTCCGCGGTGGGTCGCGGGGTGTAGTCGGGGATCGCGGGGGCGGGCTGCGTGGTGTACTCCGGGAAGCCGGTGACGGCTTGCGTGGTGTACTCGGGAACCCCGGCGACACGCTGGGCGGTGTACTCGGGCATCCCGGTGACGGATTGCGGCGTGTACTCAGGGACCCCGGTGACGAGTTGGGGGCTGCCCAAGGCGGGTATTTCACCGGTGCCGGTGAGGTTCTGCGAGGCCGGTTCCGCTGCCCACGAAGGTGACTGGGCCGGTGCGGCGGTGAGCGCGGCCGGTGCCGTCTCCGGTGCGCTCGGCAGGGCGAGCATGGGCGCGGCGGTCAGTTCCGGCATGGGGCGTTCGGCGGGCTTCGCTTCGCGTGCCGGGGGAGCGTCCGACGGGCGCTGACGACGTGTCTCGGCGGGGCGCGCGGCAACGCGGTCGGAGGGCAGGGTCGCCTCGATCATCGGGCCTGTCTTCGCGCGGGCCATGCCGTACCACTGCTTGGCGATGTCGTCGAGGCTGGGTTCGCCGCCGGTCCTGCGTCCGCTGCCGGTATCGCGCCCGGCGCCGGTCGCCGCACTGGTACGGCCGCGGGTGCTCGACGCGGTTCCGGCCGCGCGCGTGGCGTTGTACGTACCGGAGTCGGTCTCGGCCCGGTCGTAGAGATTGGTGACCCGTCGGCTCACCTCGTCGTGGCTCGGCCCCTCGTCCGCGGCGGCGCTCCCGGCCTGCGAGAGGAGGGCCGCGGAGGCGATGGCGGCCGTCGCGAGTGCGGAGTTGCGCTTGGCCGGGAGGCTGGACCCTCCATTGCGCGAAGTTCGATCCGGCGCCATGAAAGACGTGCCCCTTCCGTCGTGCTGCTCGTCGTCAACTTAGCCAACTTGTGAGGCTCTCGTGAAGGTTGAAGTGTGAAAAGCGTGAGATGTACCTGTGACCTTCGTCGCGTGCGAGCTGGTTCCCCCGGTGCGGGTCAGCGTTTTCCCTGTTGAGCGAGCCACGCCTCGTAGTGGTCGAGGACCGTCTCCTCGACCGGGCGGTAGACGAGGCCCAGTTCGTTCACGCTGCGGCTGTTGTCCACCTTGAAGCGGATGCCGAGGTGTTTGCGGATGTAGTCCTGGGTCAGTCCGAAGGCGGGGCCGAGTACGCGCACGGGCCAGTGCGGGAGCGCGGTGCGTGGGATGCGCAGGCCGCGGGGGTGGCGGGAGCGGATGATGCGCGACATCTCGTGGAACGACGTCATCGTCGGCGCGGCCAGGATGTAACGACCCTTCGCGTCGGGTTTCTCCGCCGCCGCTATGTGGGCGTCGGCCACGTCACGGACGTCGACCGTGGTGAAGCTGAAGTCCGGGGCGCCGTAGAAGAAGTAGCCCTTGAAGAGTTCCTCCAGGAGGAAGAGGCTGCCGGACTCGGAGGCGGGCGCGAGCGAAGGGCCCAGGATCAGGCCGGGGTTGACGGACACCATGCGCCAGCGGTCCTGCGCGGCCTCCGCGTCCCAGGCGGCGCGCTCGGCGACCGTCTTGGCGTAGTGGTACGGGTTGTTCTCCACCGTGCTGCTGGTGTTGAAGTACTTCTCCGACAGGACCTGACCGTCCATGTCCCGCACGTCGGAGTAGTCGCCGAAGACCGCGCCGACCGTGGAGGTGAAGACCAGCCGCTCGACCGTCGGCGTCCGCTCGATGCCGGCCAGGACGTTGCGGGTGCCGGTCAGGGCCGGGTCGACCATGTCCTTCTGGCCGTCCTTGATCTTCTCCGGCATGAAGAACGGCGAGGCGACATGGAAGACGACACGGCAGCCCGCCATCGCCTCGTCGAAGGAGCCCTCGTCGAGGAGGTCGGCCTCGAACAGCGTGAGCCTGCCGGGGAACTCCGCCTCCATCTGCCGCAGCGGCCGCACCTTCGCCGCGTTCGCGAGAGTGCGCACGGTGGCGTGCACCTCGTAACCCCGCTCCAGCAGCCGCCGCACCAGATGGCTGCCGACGAAACCGCTGCCGCCGGTCACCAGGACGCTGCCCGACTCCGCACCCATGCGTCGCTCCTCCACCCAGGGGGTGACATTGAAGCACCGGCGGATCTCCAGCGGGAGGTGATCCGACTCGGGAAGCAGCCCGGCTACCACTCCTCTCGCAAGCGCGCCCAGGTATGGGTGTCGAGGCCGTCGTGGGGACCGATGCGGGAGAGCGGCGCCGTCGCGGGACGCAGTCCGCGGCTGAGGCGGGGGGATGTCCACAGTCCGAAGTCACCGCTCGACGTGTGCAACGGCGCGGGCGCCGTCAGCCTCACTCGTGGCCACGAAAGGAACGTGAGTCCCGCTCCAAGGGGTCGGAAAAGACAAGGCGCCCGGGTTCGCCGGGCGCCTTGTCTCATGGGGGTCCTCACCAACGGGGAAGCCTGAGCTCGTAGTCGGGCTGGAACCGTTGCATGTATCCGGTGTCGTCGCGGCTGCGTACCCCGGAGTCGAGGTAGAGGCGGTGCAGCCGGGCCAGGGCCTCGTGGTCGAGTTCCACGCCGAGGCCTGGTCCGGTCGGTACCTTGACCTCGCCGTCGCGGAACTCCAGGACGCCGGGCAGGACGACGTCGTCCGCCGAGTTCCACGGGTAGTGCGTGTCGCAGGAGTGGTCGAGGTTCGGGATCGCCGCCGCCACATGGGTCATGGCGGCCAGGCTGATGCCCAGGTGCGAGTTGGAGTGCATGGACAGGGCGAGCCCGAAGGCCTCGCAGACCGCGGCCAGTTCACGCGTGCGGCGCAGGCCGCCCCAGTAGTGGTGGTCGGTGAGGAGGACCTGGATCGCGTTCTGCTCGATGGCCGGCTTCAGGTGCTCCCAGGCGATCACGCACATGTTGGTGCCCAGCGGCATCGGCGCGTCCTTCGCCACCGCCGCCATGCCCTCGATGCCCTTGGTGGGGTCCTCCAAGTACTCCAGGACACCGGCGAGTTCGCGTGCGACGTACTTCGACGTCTCCACCGTCCAGGCCGTGTTGGGGTCCAGGCGCAGCGGCTGCTCAGGGAAGGCCGCCGCGAGCGCCTTGATCGCGGCGATCTCCTCGTCGGGCGGGAAGACACCGCCCTTCAGCTTGAACGACCTGAACCCGTACCGCTCCTGCATCAGTCGGGCCTGCTCCACGATGCCGGCCGGGTCCAGGGCCTCGCCCCAGTCGTCACCGACGGCGGCACGGCCGTCGAGGGCCGGGTGTTCGGCCCACTTGTAGAAGAGATACGCGGCGAACGGCACCGAGTCCCGGACCGTCCCGCCGAGCAGGTCGCTGACCGGGCGGCCGAGCAGCTTGCCCTGCGCGTCCAGGCAGGCCACTTCCACGGCGGAGGTGGTCCAGCCGCGCTCGTGACTCGAAGGCACCGTGGGCAGCAGGGCGGCGTCGATCGCGGCGCCGACGGCGGTCGTGTCGAAGACGTCCATGCCTGCGACGACCTTCGCGGCGGCCTGGAGTCGTTCCAGGCGGGCGACGCCGCCGGGGGACTCGCCGAGCCCCACCGTGCCGTCCTCCAGGACGAGTTGGAGGATGATGCGCAGGGCGAGGGGCTCGTGGACGCCGTTGGAGTTGAGCAACGGCGGGTCGCGGAAGGCGATCGGGGTGACGACCAGCTCTTTGATCCGAGTCGGGTCGCTCATGCGCCGACCACCTCCAGGCCGTGGTCGATGAGCTGGGACAGGCGCGCGATGTGCTCCGGGGCCGGATCGACCAGGGGCGCCCGTACGCCACCCACGTCCAGTCCACGCAGGGCCACTCCCGCCTTGACGAGCGCCACGGCATACCCCGGCACCTCGTCGCGGAGCTGGACGAGGGGGCCGTAGAACTCGTCGAGGAGGGTGTCCAGAAGCGGTTGGTCGCCCGCGGCGAGCGCCCGATGGAAGGCGAGGGCGATCTCGGGCGCGAAGGCGAACACGGCGGAGGAGTACAACGGGACGCCGATGCCCTGATAGGCGGGCGCGGTCATCTCCGCCGTCGGGAGGCCGTTGAAGAACTGGAAGTCCTCCGTGCCCGGAACGGCACGCACCGCGCGCACGATGCGGTGCATCCGCTCGATGTCGCCGAGGCCGTCCTTGAGGCCGACGACCCTGGGCAGTGCGGCGATCTCGGCGGCCGCCTTTTCGGTGAGGCGGGCGGTGCCGCGCTGGTAGAAGATCACCGGGAGCTCGCTCGCGGCGGTGACCTCCTCGACGTAGCGCACCAGGCCCTGCTGCGGGGCCGTCACGAGGTACGGCGGGAGCAGCAGGATGCCGTCGGCGCCGGCCCGCGCCACGCGGGCCGCCTGGTCGCGGGCCACCGGGGTCGGGCCGCCCGCGGCCGCGAGGACCGGTACCCGGCCCGCGGTCGTCTCGACCGCCACCCGGGTGGCCCGCTCGATCTCGTCCGGCGTCAGCGCGTGGAACTCACCGGTGCCGCAGGCGACGAACACGCCGCCCGCACCGGCCGCGACACCGTCGGCGATGTGCTGGGCGAGCCGTTCCTCGTCCAGCGAGCCGTCCGCGGCGAACGGCGTCACCGGGAAGAACAGCACTCCTTGGAACTTCATGTCTCCCTCAAACGTGGGGGGTCGGGGTCAGCCCTTCGTGGCGCCGGCGGCGATGCCGGTGACCAGGGAGCGCTGGAGGAGCAGATAGACGATGAGGCTGGGGATCAGGGCGATGACCGCGCCCGCCAGGACCACCCCGGAGCCGACCTCGGGGTCGGTGCGCAGGATGGACAGGGCGACGGTGACCGTGTAGTCGGTGGGGTCCTTGGAGGCGATCAGGGGCAGCAGGTACTGGTCCCAGATCATGATGAAGCCGAGCACCCCGGCCACGCCCAGCGCGGGCTTGCACAGCGGCAGGATGATCTGCCACAGCATCCGCAGTTCGCCGACGCCGTCGAGGCGGGCCGCCTCCTCTATCTCGGCGGGGATGTCCCGCATGAACTCGGTCAGCATCATCACCGAGAAGCCCCAGGCGCCCAGCGGCAGGATGACACCCCAGACCGTGCCCTTCAGGTCGAGGTGGACCACCGGCACGTCACCGAGGACCAGGGACAGCGGGATCGCGATGACCTCCTCGGGCAGCATCAGCGTCATCATGAACAGCATCATGATCAGCGCCTGGCCACGGAACCGGTGCCGGGCCAGCGCGTACGCGGCCAGCGTGCACACCACGAGCTGGAGCAGCAGCCCGCCGCCCGCGATGACCAGCGAGTTGCCGAGGTAGTCCCAGATGCCGCGCTCGCCCGCCACCGTGAAGTTCGACAGCGTGCTGTCGTGCGGCAGGAACGACAGCGAGGATCCGCTGGGGTTGGTGGTGAAGGCGCCCGAGAAGATCGTCAGGAACGGCGCGGCGAAGACGGCGAGGGCGATCAGACAGAGCAGGATGCGCAGGGCCCAGGCGAGACCGGGCCGGTCGTTCCAGCCGAGGGCGGTGTCGAAGCGGGCCGGGGTGGTCCGCTGCGCCTTGGTGGTCCGTCCGGCCGGGGTGTCAGGTGCCGCCGGCCGGACGGGGTCGATGACGGGGGCGCTCATCGCGCTTCTCCCCTCTTGCGGAGGTTGTTGACCAGGACGGTGAGCAGCAGCGTCACGCACAGCAGCACGACCGAGGCGGCCGAGGCGCCGCCGATGTCGTTGCGGGTGAAGCCCAGGGTGTAGGCGCGGGTCATCCAGACATCGGTGGACCCGGCGGGGCCGCCGCCGGTGAGGACGTAGACCTCGGTGAAGACCCGCAGTCCACGGATCGTGGCGAGCGTGAGCACGATCATGAGCGCCGGACGGATCGCGGGAAGCGTGACGAAGCGCAGCCGTTGCCACAGCGAGACGCCGTCCATCGCCGCCGCCTCGTACAGCGAGCGGTCCACGCCCGCGAGGCCGGCGAGGAAGATCACCATGTTGTACGGCGCCCAGATCCAGATGCCCATCACCATCGTCGAGTACAGCGCGATGTCCGGGTTGTCGAGGTACTGGACCGGTCCGAGTCCGAAGAGGTGCAGACCGCTGTTGAGCAGGCCGTCGGAGGTCGGGTAGTACATCAGCCGCCACAGCTCGCCGACGACCGCGGTGGCCGTGACGGCGGGCAGGAAGACCGCGGTACGGAGGAATTTCAGCGAGCGCGCCTGGCCCTCCAGGAGCAGTGCGAGGGCGAACCCGAGCAGGATCGCGCCGACCGCCTGGCCCATGCCCAGGATCAGGGTGTGCCCGATGGCGTCCTGGAAGCGGTGGTCGGTCAGGACCCGGCTGTAGTTCTCGAGACCGATCCACTTGTCGCCGAGGAAGGGCCTGACGTCGAAGAAGCTGAGCCAGATGCCCTTGGCCATCGGCCAGAACTTGAAGACGAGGGCGAGCAGCAGCCCCGGGGCCAGGAAGAGCCAGGGGACGAGGGCCTTCTTGGTGACGGCTTTTTTGGTGAGGCCGCTTCGCGCGGCCGGAACGGTAGCGGTCATTTCAGCAGGTCCTGGTCCTTGAGGTCACCGGCGAGCGTGTCGTTGAGCTCCTTGAGCTGCGAGCGGACGTCACCGCCGCAGTACGTGAAGATCGCGTTCAGCGCGTCGGCGGTGTCCTGCTTGATCGGGGCGAAGTCCGGCGCGTTCGGGAACTGCTCGGAGGAGTCCTCGTAGGCCTTCTGTACGACACTCCAGCGGGCGTCGTTCCTGACCTTCGCCGCGTCCAGCGTGGAGTTCACGGGGATACGGACGACGGGCTGGTGGCCGTCGACGCTGGTCATGGCGATCTTCTGGCCCTCGGACGAGACCAGGAACGAGGCCAGCGCCAGCTCCTGCCTGTCCTTGCCGGTCTTGGCGCCGAGGTAGACGTTCTCGCCGTCGGCCAGCACATCGCCGCCGGCCGGGCCCGCGGGGGCGGGGACGACCTCGTACTTGTTCTTGCCGGGCGTGGCGTCGAAGGTGGTGATGTTGTACGGGCCGGTCATGTACATCCCGGCGTTGCCGTCCTGGAAGTTGGTGGCCGTGGCTGTGACGGCGGTGATCGCGCCGGGCTGGACGACACCCTTCTTCCCGCAGAAGAGGTTGTCCTTCATCCAGGTCACGGCGTTGATCGCGGCGGCCGAGTCCATGGCCGGGGTGTACGTGCCCTTGCCGTCCGGCGCGATGATCCGGGCGCCGCCCTGCCACAGGAAGCTCGCGCCCCACCAGGCGGCGTAGCCGTTCTGGGCGCTGGCCGGTGCGACGAGGCCGTAGGTGTCGGCCTTGCCGTCGCCGTCCGGGTCCTCGGTGGCGAAGGCCTTGGCGACGGAGAGCATCTCCTGCCAGGTCTTCGGCGCCTTCAGCCCGAGCTTCTTCAGCCAGTCCGCCCTGATCATCAGGGCCTGGGCTTGGCGGGAGTAGGGGATGCCGTAGTGCTTCCCGTCGATGCCGACCGTGGAGGACCAGGACTTGTCGGTGATCTCGTCGCCGCCCGCGATCGAGGCGGGGTCGATCGGCTTGAGCAGGCCCTGGCTCTGGTAACTGCCCATCAGCGCCGTGTCGTTGATCATGACGTCCGGCAGGTCCTTGGTGGACGCCCGGCTCTGGAGCTGCTGGTCGAAGTTGATGACCGGCTGGTAGTCGATCTTGATGCCGGTCTTCCTGGTGAAGGCGGCGAAGACCCGGTCGTAGGTGGCGGCCGAGTCCGGATTGCTCCGGGTCCACACCTCCAGCGTGTTCGGATCGCTGCTGCCCGCGCTGTCGGAGCCGGAGCCACAGGCGGCCGTCGCGAACATCAATCCCGCGACGGTGGCCGCCGCGGCCAGGCGGCGTCGTCGTCGGCGATCGCCCATGGACACTCTCCGTTCATATCCGTGAACCCGCTTCACGAATCTAAATGATCGGCCAAGCTACGGATCGTTTCATCCGTATGTCAAGACATGGCTGGGAGTCTTCACAGAGGCTGTGCATGAGCCCTTGGGGAACGCTGATGGGAAAGCATGCGGAAGCAGTGGTAGGAGTGATCGGGGAGACGCAGGTGGACGACGACAGCGACAGCCCGGCCGCGGCGGCGGAGCGGCTCACCGGCCGTACGGCGACGGAGAAGCGCCCGCTGTCCGGCGCGCTGACGGAGGTGGACCTCGACGACGGCCGGACGGTGATGGTCAAACGCGCCGACAGCGTTGAGGAGGTCCGCGCGGAGGCGGCGGGGCTGGGCTGGCTGGCCGGGTCCGGCACGGTCCGGGTGCCGATCGTGTACGGCCGGGACGGCCACTGGCTGGTCACCGACCTGATCGCGCGGGGCCGGCCGAACCGGGAGGCGGCGCTCGACCTGGGCCGGGCGCTGGCCGGCCTGCACCTCGCCGGGGCGCCCGCCTTCGGCTCGGCACCGCCCGGTGGCCCGCGGGACGCGTTCATCGGGCGGGCCCCGATGCGGAACGTCGAAGGCGCCGAGTGGCCCGAGTGGTACGCCGAGCACCGGGTGCTGCCGTATCTGCGAAGCGCGGTGGACGACGGCACGATCGCCGCGGGGGAGGCGCCGGTGATCGAGCGGCTCTGCACGCGGCTGACCGACCTCGCGGGCCCCGCCGAGCCGCCCGCCCGGCTGCACGGCGACCTGTGGAACGGCAACGTGCTGTGGGGAGCCGATGGACATGCCTGGCTGATCGACCCGGCCGCGCACGGCGGCCACCGCGAGACCGACCTCGCGATGCTCCATCTCTTCGGCTGCCCGCATCTGGACGACGTGCTGCGCGGCTACGAGCAGGTGGCACCGCTCGCCGACGGCTGGCCCGATCGCGTCGGCCTGCACCAGCTGTTCCCGCTGCTGGTGCACACGGTGCTGTTCGGGCGGGGATACGCGGAACAGGCGCTCAGCACGGCGAAGGCGGCCCTGGAACGGTGAGTGCACCGGTCCGGGGCCGCCTGGGCTCGCGACAACGACGACGAGGAGAGCGAAGGGACTGAGCTCGGAGAAAGCCGGTTGTGAGACCGGTGAGAAGGAAGCCCCTTCATGGCCTCGTGCGTGACGTCGAGGGCGAGGAAAGCGGAAGGGCTGGGAATCCAAGCCCCATGGGGGCTCTTCGAATTGAGAAGGAAGCCCTTCCATGGCCTCGCCACGAGAACCGTAACAGTCACTCGGGGATCAGGTCGCGCAGGTTTTCCGGGGTGATGACCACCGAGTCCGGGTGCAGCCCCTCGGGCCGCTCCAGGCCGATGTACGTCACGGGCACGTCCGGCACCGACTCGGCGTCCCAAGCCGCCACGTCCGTACCGCCGTTCGCCATCAGCTCGGTCAGATACCCGACCGTGAGCTGCTCGCGCTCGACGACGGCGCGCAGCAGCGTCGCCACCGACACTCGGTTGCCCTCGACCCGGTTGTACGCCGGATGCCCCTTCAGGTACAGGTGCAGCCACTTGGCGTGCCAACTCCCGTTCTCCGCACGCCGGAACGCCAGCGGCAACGCCACCCGGCCCGGCCCGCGCAACTCCGACTTCATGCGCACGGTACGCGCCTCGAAGGGCCGCCCCTTCTGCTCGCCCTCGCGCAGCATGAACCCGAAGAACGACTCCTCGGCCTCCTCGAACCCCTCCCCGGAGTAGATGTTGACCTGCGGGACGATGTACGTGCCCCGCACCGCCCCGAGCCGCAGGTTGATGAACTCCGAGGCGCCGTCGGGTGCGTTGGTGATGTCACCCGAGTGCTCGCCCTCCACCTCGCGGAGGTTGGTGTACGACAGCCACGACACCGTGTCGTACTGCGCGTCCAGGAGCAGCGCCGACAGGTCGTAGTCGGTGACCTGCTTCGTCTGCTTCCAGTACACGAAGAACCGCAACAGCTCCCCGTCGACCGGCGAGACGGAGCCGCGGGGCAGCACGCCGAGGCCGGCCGAGGTCGCCCGCCCGCTGAGCGGAAGCGCCACGTCGAGGACGTCGGGGCCGACCAACAGCCGCTCCGGGGAGGGGAGTCGACGGCCGATCTCCGCGTCCAGCGCGGCGATCAGCCGCTCCCGGTCCGCCTCCGGTACGGCCGCACGCGCGTCGTCGGCGACGTGCGCGCGGCCGAGACGGTTGATGAACACCCGCTCCCGGCCCGTCTCCGCGGCCCGGTTCTGCAGGTACTCACGCACCGACAGCACGACCCGCCCGGAGACCTCCGGGGCACTCTCCTCGACGGCTGCCACCACGGCGTCCCGCTCCTCCTGCGTGCGCGCGGTGCGCAGCAGCCGGTCCAGCGCGCGGAAGAGCCTGCCGGGCGCGGACCTGAGCAGCTCCACCGCCCCGGTGACGTCGTCCGCACCGAGCAGTGCCTCGACGCGCGCGTCGAAGGTGTACGCCTTCTTCTCGCCCCGGGCCACCGCGAACACCTCGGCGGCACGCGGCCACTGCGGGTACTCGTGCGGGTGCAGCCGCTCACCGAGCCGCTTGAAGGCCTCACGGTGCGCGAGGACGTCGGCCAGCTTGGCCGGGGCCGCCGCGACGACCGAGTCGAGCCCCGCGAGCAGGGCCCGGCGGACCGGCCGCGACAGCGCGCGGAACCGGGTCGGCTCCTGGAGGGACACATCCCCGCCCGACAACGCGCAGGCCAGCCGCAGCACATCGGTGACGGTGTCCAGCAGCAGCCCCGAACCCGCCTTCAGCCGGGCCTCGTTGACGACGGCACGGTTCTCCCGCACCGGGATCCCGTCCGGCTGGGGCCCGTCGGCGCAGTGCTCGGCGAGCACCTTGAGGTCGGCCAGGTGCTCGTCGCCGAGCGGCGTGGTGCTCCCGGCCAGCGCCAGGTACAGGGCGGTGACCTCGTCGTCCAGGGCGCCGCCCAGGTGCAGGACCGTCAGCCGGTCGCCCACCGCGGCCGTCAGCTCGTCGTGCGCGGCGAGCATCTCGTCGTACGTGTGCCGGTAGGTGCCGTACGACGGGAGCGTGAGCAGGTTGACCACGCCGTTGCGCAGCTGGGCGAGGACACCGGAGCGGGCCTTGCCGTCCTCCAGCGCCTCGCGCACGCAGCGCATCCAGAAGTCGAAGGTGTCCGGCACGTTGGCCGGGAAGTCCTTGAAGTAGACGTTGTGGCGCACATGGTCGCCGGCCATCTCACGGACGGTGGCGAGCGTAATCACGGCGGTGTCGACGACCGTGGCCTCCGACAGCCCCGACAGTCGCCTCAGCGCATCCGCCGACAGCTTGAAGCCGACGGACATCAGCGCGGCGTCGAACTGCCGCGCCGCGACGGCGCCCTCCCCGACGGGACCCGCGGAGGAGGGGAGACGGAGGGTGTGCCGGATGACCAGGCGTTCCAGACGGTGGACCATTCCGGAATGGTCGCAGAGGTGTTCGATCCGGCGCACCGGAGTTTTCGGGGCCCACGGTCTTCCGCGGGCCCTGGTGTCAGGACTCCTGGCCCTGCTTCTTCTCCTTGATGCGCGCCGCCTCCTTGCGGACCTCCGCCTGGACGGCGCGCTCCTTCTCGAGCCACTCGGGACCGTCCTCCCGCAGCGCCTCGATCTGCTCCGTGGTGAGGGGCTCGGTGACCCCGCCGCGTGCGAGGCCCGCGATGGAGACGCCCAGCCTGGCCGCGACGACCGGGCGGGGGTGCGGGCCGTTCTGGCGCAGGTCCTGGAGCCACTGCGGAGGATTGGCCTGAAGTTCGTTCAGCTCGGCGCGCGAGACCACGCCCTCCTGGAACTCCGAGGGCGTGGCGGGGAGGTACACACCCAGCTTCTTCGCCGCGGTCGCGGGCTTCATCGTCTGGGTGCTCTGGTGCGACTTCATGGAGTCCAGACTATCGGCCGCGCGCGAGACCTCCGACCACAGTGGGTAACCTTGCCGCGTGACAGACTCGCCAGAACCCCCCTCCTTCCGGCTCGCGTACGTCCCCGGGGTGACGCCCGCCAAGTGGGTGCGGATCTGGCACGAGCGGCTGCCGGACGTCCCCCTGGAGCTCCTCCAGGTGAGCGCCGCGGAGGCCTCCGACGTGTTGCGCGACGGCGGTGCGGACGCCGGTCTCGTACGGCTGCCGGTCGACCGTACGGTGTTCAGCGCGATCCCCCTCTACACCGAGACGTCGGTCGTCGTGGTCCCCAAGGACCACGTGGTGACCGCGGCGGAGGAAGTGACCCTGGAGGACCTGGCCGACGAGGTCGTCATCCATCCCCTCGACGACGTCATCGGCTGGGACCGGCCGCCGGGGGAGCCGGCCTTCGAACGCCCCGCCACCACGACGGACGCGATCGAGCTCGTGGCGGCGAACATCGGCGTCCTCGTCGTCCCCCAGTCCCTGGCCCGTCTCCACCACCGCCGTGACCTCACCTACCGCCCGGTCACCGACGCCCCGCAGTCCGACATCGCCCTGTCCTGGCGGGAGGACGCCACGACGGACATGGTGGAGGACTTCATCGGCATCGTCCGGGGGCGGACGGTCAACAGCTCACGGGGGCGCACCCAGCCGGAGCCGGAGCGCAAGCAACGGCCCGAGAAGGGCGGCGGCAAGGGCGGCGGCCGCAAGCCCGCGACGGGCACCGGGAAGGGCGCGGCGCGGGGATCCTCCGGCGCCGCCAAGGGTTTCCGCGGCGGCTCGGGCGGCGCGAAGGGTGCCGGCGCCCGACGCGGGAAGCCCAAACGCAGGGGCTAGCTGTCCCTGGGGGCTGGTGCGCGGCGTCGAGGGTCCGGCGTCGGGGCCTGGAGCTCAGGGCCGGTGGCGGCGTCACGGCCCCGCGGCCCCACGGCTCTGGGCCGGTCCCCGCAGGAGGCGCCGACGGCGGTGATTTCCGGGCGGCCCGCCCCGGGGCAAGCGGCCCCTTGCTTCAGTCGCTGCCGAAGACCCCGTCGGCACCGAACGTCACCCCCGCGAACCGTTCCCCCATCCGCCGGTGCGTCGCCGCGTCCGGATGCAGGTCGTCCGGCAGCGGCAGTTCCGCCGAGTCGCTCTCCCCGTACAGTTCGCGCCCGTCGAGGTAGTGCAGGTTCGGGTCCTCGGGGGTCCTCTGCTTCACGATCCGGGCCAGCTCCTCGCGGATCACCTGGAGGGTCAGCTTCCCGCTCGCGCGTTCCGCCGGGTCGCCCAGCGTCCTGAAGCGCAGCCGGCCCTCGCCGAGCTCGCCGACGTCCGGGAAGCTGGGCCCCGGGGTGTCCTCGTGGATCGGGCACAGGATGGGCGACACCACCAGCAGGGGCGTGTCCGGGTGGCCCTCGCGGATCGTGTCGAGGAAGCCGTGCACCGCGGGACCGAAGGCGCGCAGTCGCATCACGTCGTGGTTGACGATGTTGATACCGATCTTGATGCTGATCAGGTCGGCGGGCGTGTCCCGTACGGCCCGCGCGGTGAACGGGTCGAGCAGCGCGCTCCCGGCCAGGCCCAGATTGATCAGCTCCACCCCGCCCAGCGTCGCGGCGACCGCGGGCCAGGTGTTCCTTGGGCTCGCCGCGTCGGAGCCGTGGCTGATGGAACTGCCGTGGTGCAGCCACACCCGGCGATCAGCGGGCGGCGCGCTTTCGACGGGGGCGTCGGTGCGCAGGGCGATCAGCTCGGTGGTCTCGTTGTGCGGCAGCCAGATCTCGACGTCCTTGACCTCGCCGGACAGCCCGTCGAAACGGACGGTGCCGTGCGGCCCGGGCCGCACCTCGGACGTCCCCTCGGCCATGTCGACGGTGATGACGTTGCCGCCGAGCACACTGCCCTGCCCGGCCGGCCGCCCGTCGACGACCAGGTCGTACACCCCGTCGGGCCGGGGCGGCGCACCCACGTAGGTCCGCTTGGTCGGCAGCGCGTCCAGCTCCAGCGCGGTGGCCCGGGTGCGGAAGACCAGCCGTACCCCGGCGGGCTGGGACTCGGCCATCGCCAGCTGCTCGTCGGTGTTCTGGGCGCGGGCCCGCGCGGGCAGCCGGTGCGGCAGCACCCCGTGCTCGGTGCGCTCCACGTCGAGGGCGCCGCGCAGCAGGTCGGCGGTGACGGGTGTGGTGATCCAGTCGTGCATGTCCTCAGCCTGTCGAAGGAGTGGTGGGCCAGTTGCGCAGCAGCGCGTCGAGGGCGTCCAGGATCCGCGTCCAGGACTCCTCGGAGTCGGGGGAGCTGTGGCTGAACCCTCCTGCCCCCTCCAGGCTCGCGTAGCCGTGGAAGGTGCTGCCCAGCAGCCGTACGGCATGGGTCCGGTCGGGTTCGGGCAGGTCGTAGCCGCGCAGGATGGCCCGCATCATCTGCGAGTGCCGTACGCCCGCACTGGCGGCCGCGGTCTCGGGGTCGAGCCTCAGCCGGGCGGCGGCGGCACGGCCGGGGTGTGCGTGGGCGTAATCGCGGTAGACGTTCGCGTAAGCGGTGAGGGCGTCCTTGCCGGCCCGTCCGGCCACCGCGTCCGCGGAGAGGTCGGCGAGCTCCTCCAGGGCGAACAGGGCGATCCGGGTCTTGAGGTCCTGGGAGTTCTTCACGTGCGAGTACAGGCTCGCGACCTTGACGCCGAACCGCCGGGCGAGCTCCGAGACGGTCACCTGCTCGAAGCCCACCTCGTCGGCCAGCTCGGCGCCCGCCCGGACCAGTCGCTCGGTGGTCAGCCCTACTCGTGCCATAGCAGTCCTCTCGTTTGCCAGAAACAATAATGCGTTTGCCTAAAGCTTTTAGGCAAACTAGCGTGAAGCTATGGAACCGCTGACCGAACAAGAGATCCGTGCCGCCTTCGTGAACTGCTCCAAGGGCGAGGCGAAGCGGCTGTCCGTGCCGCGTGACCTGGCCGAGCGGCCGTGGGAGGACCTGGACTACCTCGGCTGGCGCGATCCGCAGGCCCCCGACCGCGCCTACCTGGTCGCCGTGCTGGACGGCCGCCCGACGGCCCTCGCGCTGCGCGGCTCCTCCGCCGGCTCCTGGCAGGCGCGGCGCAGCATGTGCTCGTTGTGCCTGACCACCCACTCCGGCGGGGTCTCCCTGATGGTCGCGCGGAGGGCGGGCAAGGCGGGTCAGCAGGGCAACTCGGTCGGCGCCTACATGTGCGACGACCTCGCCTGCTCGCTTTACGTGCGGGGCAAGAAGGACGCCGGCGCCGGTGCGCGGCTGCACGAGACGCTCACCCTGGACGAGAAGATCCGGCGGACGGTGACGAACCTCGCCGCCTTCGTCGCCAAGGTGACGGGCACCGCGTAAGGCGCCCGCGCCCTGGGGGAGTTCGGCGCCTGCTGTGCCGTGTTCACCACCGACCGGCCGTCCGCCCGGGTGAGCGACCCGGCCGCCACCCAGGCGTCCACCGTCGACCGCACCCGGGCGACGAGCGCGTTCTTCGTGGCGAAGGGCGCCCGGCCCAGATCTCGTCGAAAGTGAAGTGCCGTCGGACCGCACGGGGTTGGCCACGCCTGAGTCGAGCCCGCCGAAGACGACCTTGGGCTCCGAGCGAGGGGTTTTCCGCTCACCGGGCTCAGCGTCGGCAGGAGATCGCCGGACAGGGCCGCGTTGGCGTACAGCCCGAACGGCATGTAGCTGGTGGCCGAGTTGCGGGCGACGAGGTTGACCGGGTCGTGGAACAGGGTCTGCAGGGTCGGATCGTCCAGGGCCTTCTCGACGCGCAGCCGGAACGGCACGGTAATGCGGACGACGTTCCCCGCCTTCCAGGTCCGCGACACCGTGAAGTACGACCCGCCGATCGGAGTCCGGATCACCGAGGCCCGCGAGGGGCAACGGGTCAGGAGCGGCGAACTCCGGGCAGCGGTCACAGACGACACGGACCGTGAAGAGCCAGGCCGGCCCGTCCCACTAACGGACCTCCTCGTCCACATCCCGGTCACCATGAGCGCGTCCCCCCGCAGCCACATGGGACGCCCCGAGACGAAGCCGCACGCCGATACGCCCCCGCCCCTTCCCTCCCCGGGATCGGGCCGCCAGTGGAGCAGGGGCGTTCCGGCGTTCCCGGTGGCAGAATCGGGCGCGTGGACTGGGGGATCCTCGAGCGGGAGCCCGAGCTGGCGCGACTGGCCTCGGCCGCCCGGGAGGCGGCGGACGGGGCCGGATCCGTGGCGCTCGTCTTCGGAGAGGCCGGAATCGGCAAGTCGAGCCTGGTGAAGGCCCTCCCCGGCCATCTGCCGGACGGCACCCGGATCCTCGTCGGCGAGTGCGACGACCTCGCCACCCGCAGGCCCCTCGGCCCCTTCCGCGACCTGATCGGCAGCGTCGGCGGCGAACTCGCCGACGCCGTGACGGAGGGCGGCGACCGCCATCGCGTCCACGAGGCCCTGCTCGAAGAACTACGCGGAGCGGTACTCGTCGTCGAGGACGTCCACTGGGCCGACGAGGCCTCCCTGGACGCCCTGCGCTTCCTGGTCCGGCGGATGGAACGCCTGCCCGCCCTGCTCGTGCTGACCTACCGCGACGACGAACTGAGCCGTGAGCACCCCCTACGGCATCTGCTCGGCCAGGTGTCCCGGGCGCCCCGCGTGCACCGGCTGCCCCTGGCCCGCCTGTCCCTGGACGCCGTACGCACCCTCAGCGCCGGCCGCGTCGACCCCGCCCAGGTGTACGCCGTCACGAACGGCAACCCCTTCTTCGTCGCCGAGATCCTCGCCGCCGGTGGCACCGGGAGGGTGCCCCCGACCGTCGTCGACGCCGTGCTCGCCCGGCTGCGAGGTCTGCCCGGCGCCACCGTGGACGCGCTGGAGCAGTTGGCCGTCGTTCCCTCGGCCGTGGAACGCCCGCTGGTCGACGCGCTGCTCACGGACGGGACGTCCGTCCTGGCGGTGCCGCGGGAACCCGGCCCGCTCGCGACCGGTGTGTCCGCCCCGGCGGCGGACCAGCGCGGCCTGCTCACCGACGGGGTCCCCGTCCTGGCCGCCGCCGAGCAGCGCGGTCTGCTCACCGTCACCCCGGAGCGGGTGGCATTCCGGCACGAGCTGATCCGCCGGGCCGTGGCCGACTCCCTGCCCGCCGCCCGCCGCATCGGCCTCAACCGGGCCGTCCTCGCGGCTCTCGTCGCCCGACCCGGATCCGACGCCGCCCGGATCGTCCACCACGCGGCCCAGGCCGGCGACCAGGACGCCATCGCCCGCTACGGACCCGACGCGGCGAAGGACGCCTCCTCCACGGGTGCCCACCGCGAGGCCGCCGCCCAGCTCCGGCTCGTACTGCGCGACCGGCACCGCTACGCCCCCGCCGAACTCGCCGACCTGCTCGAACGCTACGCCGTCGAGTGCTACACCATCGCCGACTCGGCCGCCGCCGTGACCGCCCAGCGCGAGGCCGTCGCCCTGCGCCGCGCCCTCGGCGACACCCTCGCCCTCGGCGCCGACCTGCGCTGGCTCTCCCGCATCCACTGGTGGGCCGGCAACGCCGACCGGGCCCAGGAGGCCGCCCGAGAGGCGGTGACGGTGCTGGAACACGCGGGCGACGACCGCCTGCTGGCACTCGCCGTCAGCAACACCGCCCAACTGCGCATGCTGTCCGAGCGTTACGCCGAGGCCGTCGAACACGGCGAGCGCGCCATCGCCCTGGCCCGCAAGGCGGACGACCCGGCGATCCTCGCGCACGCCCTCAACAACGTGGGCACCGCCCGCTGGCGCTCCGGAGACCCCGCCGGGCGGGACGAGTTGGAGGAGAGCCTCGACGTCGCGCTCGCCGCCGGCGAGGTCGAGCACGCCTGCCGTTCCTACGCCAACATCATCTGGACCCTGCTCGACAACCTCCAGTACGACGAGGCCGACACATTCCTGCCCCCGGCGATGGAACTCGCCGACCGGGCAGAGCACTTGGGGTTCCTCAACTACCTTCACGTCGAACTCGCCATGCGCAGGCTCGCCGCCGCCGACTGGGACGACGCCGAGAAGCAGGCCGAGTACGGCATGCACGACTTCATCCCGGCCCGTTGTCCCGCCCTGACCGTCCTGGCCCGGGTCCGCATCCGGCGCGGCCGTCCCGGCGCCGACGAACTCCTCAGCGAGGCCTGGGAGATCGCCGTAGGGACGAAGGAACTGCAGCGCACCGGACCAGTGGCGGTGGCGCGGGCGGAGTCGGCCTGGCTGCGCGGGGACGCGAAAGGGGTGATCGAGGCGGCCGCGCCCGTCCATGCCCAGGCCGGCCGCCTGCCCGGCGCCCCGCACCGGTCCGAACTCGGCTACTGGCTCACCAAGGCGGGCCATCGCGTCCCACCGGACGACTCCGGCCATCCGTACGCCTTGCAGGCGCGCGGGCAGTGGCGCCGGGCCGCCGCGCTCTGGGAGGCCGCGGGCTGCCCCTACGAACATGCCGCCGCGCTCGCCGAGAGCCCGGACCCCGCCGCCAAGCTGGAGGCGCTGGCCGCCTTCGACGCACTGGGCGCCGAACCGGCTGCCCACCTGCTGCGCGTCGAGCTGCGAGAGCTCGGCGTGCGCCACGTCCCGCGCGGCCCCCTCGCCGCGACCCGTGAGAACCCCGCGGGCCTCACCGACCGCCAGCTCCAGGTCATACGGCTGCTCGCGGAAGGGCTCACCAACGCGGAGATCGCCGCCCGGCTCGTCGTGTCGGTCCGCACGATCGACAACCACGTGCGGGCGGTGCTCGACAAACTCGACGCATCGGGCCGCCGCCAGGCCGCCGTGCGCGCCGCGGAGCTCGGACTGCTGCCCCCGACCTAGGTACCCCGGAGCGCCGAGCTGGGTGACGGTCACGGATACCCGCTGCCGTGTGACGCGAGTAGAACGGACGAATCAACCCGATTCGGAAACGGGGGACTCATGTCCAGCACAGCCGTCCAGGCCGCACGTCGTGAACTGACCGGATTCACCGGGGAGCTGATCGGCCCCGAGGACGCCGGCTACCAGGAGGCCCGTACCGTCTACAACGCGATGATCGACAAACGCCCCGCCCTCGTCGCCCGCTGCGCCGACGCGGACGCGGTGGCCCGCACGATCGGCTTCGCCCGCGCCCACGGCCTTCCCCTCGCCGTGCGCGGCGGCGGACACCACGGTGCCGGACTCGGCACCGTCGACGGGGGAGTGGTCGCGGACCTGTCACCCATGAAGGACATCCAGGTCGACCCCGAGGCGCGCACCGTGCGGGTCGGCGGCGGCTGCGTCTGGGGCGAGGTGGACCGCGCCACCAACGCGCACGGCCTGGCCACGCCCAGCGGCATCATCTCCACGACCGGTGTCGGCGGCCTCGCCACCGGCGGCGGGCTCGGTCACCTCACCCGCAGCTGCGGGCTGACCATCGACAACCTGCTGGAGGCCGACGTCGTCCTCGCCGACGGCCGCCGGGTACGGGCGAGCGCCGACGAGAACAGCGACCTGTTCTGGGCGATCCGGGGCGGCGGCGGCAACTTCGGCGTCGTCACCTCGTTCGTCTTCCGGCTGCACGAGATCAGTACGGTGATCGCCGGGCCGACGTTCTGGTCCGTCGACGACAGCGCCGAAGTCCTCTCCGCGTACCGGGAGTTCATCCTGAACGCGCCCCGCGAGCTGAGCGGCTTCTTCCTGCACGGCACCGTCCCGCCCGCCCCGCCGTTCCCCGAGGAGATCCAGCTCCACAAGACGGCCGGCGTGGTCTGGTGCTACACCGGCGACGACACCGAGGCCGCGGCACGTGAGATGGCCCCGCTGCTCGACGCCCTGCCCGCGCCGCTGCTGCACGCCCCCATGGTCATGCAGCACCCCGACCTGCAGACCATGTTCGACGGGCTCTACCCGCCCGGCCACCAGTGGTACTGGCGGGCCGACTTCGTCGAGACCATCCCGGACGAGGCGGTCCAGCTGCACGCCAAGTTCGGCGCCGAGGTGCCGACCGTCCAGTCGACCATGCACCTCTACCCGATCGACGGCGCCGCCCACGACGTGGGCCAGGACGAGACTCCCTGGGCCTACCGCCACGCCAACTGGGCCTCCGTCTTCGCCGGCGTCGACCCCGATCCTGCCAACGCCGAGCTGGTCAAGCGGTGGACCGTCGACTACTTCGACGCCCTGCACCCGCACTCGGCGGGCGGCGCCTACGTCAACATGATGATGGACGAGGGCCAGGAACGCGTCCGCGCCAGCTACCGCGGCAACTACGGCCGCCTGGCCCGCATCAAGGCCGACCGGGACCCCGACAACGTCTTCCGGCTGAACCAGAACATCCAGCCGGCACCGAAGCCGTCGCACGGGGCGCGGCCGTAGGACGGGTCGCTGGGCGGAGCCGGGGACGGGCGCTGTGCCGTCAGCCCCGGTTCCGCACCAGCCAGTCATGAGCCGCCCGTGCCGTGAACTGCTCCTGGCCTCCCCGCAGGAGGAGAGCGGCGCGGGTGAACTCCGGCGCGTCGGCCTGCGCCGCGACGTACGGGATCGCGATGCAGCGCATCCCGGCGGCGTGCGCGGCGGCGGCGCCCGGGGCGGCGTCCTCCAGGACCACACAGCCGGCCGGGTCGGTGCCCAGCCGACGGGCAGCCTCCAGGAAGACGTCCGGCGCGGGCTTGCCGTGGGCGACCTCGTCGGCCGAGACGGTCGTACGGAGATACGCGTCGAGGCCCGTCCCGGCCAGGATGGCGTCGATGGCCTCCGGAGAGGAGCCCGAGGCGACCGCCATCGGCACGCCCTCACCGGCCAGCAGCTCCACGAACTTCCGCATCTCGGGGTACACGCGCGTGGCGGTGCGGGCCAGCTCCAGATAGCGCCGGTTCTTGTCCGCGAGGAGTTCCGGCACGGACGCCCGCAGCCCGTACCGCGACTTCCACCGCGTGACCGTCTCCCGCGTACTGATCCCGACGTACCGCTCGTGGTCGATCCAGGTGAAGTCCGGGACGCCGTGCTCGGCCAGGGTCTGCCGACCCGCTTCGTAGTAGTTCGGTTCGCTGTCCACGAGCGTTCCGTCGAGATCGAAGACGACCGATATGCCGCTGAGCCTGCTCATGGCCCCCAGGATGTCAAAGATCAACTCCGGGCAGCGCGCCCGACCGACTCCACCAGCGGCAGCAGCCGGTACGCGACCCGCTCCCGCAGCGCCACCTCGGTACGCGTCCGCACCACTCCCGGCAGGCTGATCACCTTCTGGATGACGTCCTCCAGATGCGCGTTGTCCCGCGCCACGACCCGCGTCAGCAGATCCCCGCCGCCCGCGATCGAGAACGCCTCGACGATCTCCGGCACGGCCGCCAGCGCGTCCCCCACGGCGTCCAGCCGCCCCTGGGTCACCTCGATGTGCACGAACGCCAGCACCGGATGACCGAGCGCGGCGGGCGACAGCGAGGGCCCCGTACCGGTGATCACGCCGTCGCGCTCCAGTCGGTCGAGCCGCGCCTGCAAGGTGCCCCGCGCGACCCCGAGAATCCGCGCGTACTCCCGCACGCTCGTCCGCGGCTGCTCCAGCAGCAGCCGCAGGATGCGGGTGTCGAGCTCGTCCACGGCCATGGCGTACGGCCTCCTCGTCCATGGTCCGTTGGCCCGCCGGTGGACGCTCCAGGACCGCTTTCACTGTGCCGATGGCCCAGCATATTCGACCTCACTTGAGCCGACAGTGGCGAGGATGCTGCAATGAGCCCGTCGATGGCGCTGCGGAACCCCGCGGCGCCTTTTCCATGCCGGTGTCCAGCCGGCGTCCAGGAGCTTCAGGGGGCGGTACGTGCTGAAGAGGGTGTTCATGGCGGCGGACCCGGGCCGGGTCCGGCTGCGCTTCGCCGCGCGGGCGGTGCTCGGCATCGGCCTCGCGGTCGTGGTGTGCGGCCTCGCGGGACACTCGCTCGCCGGTGCCGTCACCGGCGGCCTCGCCGCGCTGCTCGCCCTGTTCACCGTCACGGACGCCACGGTCCGCGGACAGGCGCTCACCACCGCCCTGCTGCCCGCCGTCGGCCTGCCCGTCCTCGCCGCCGCGGCCGCGCTCCACGACCACCCCGTCGCCCGCGACCTCGTCCTCCTCGCCGTGGTCGGCGCGGGCGTGTACGCCCGGCGCTGGGGCCCACGCGGGCACAGCCTCGGCGTCTTCGCGTTCATGACCTTCTTCGTGGCGCAGTTCCTGCACGCGACCACCGACCGACTGCCCGAGCTCTACGCCGCCGTCCTGCTGTCCGTGCTCACCGCCGCCGCGGTCCGCTTCGGCCTGTGGTGCTACGAGCGCCGGCTCCCCCCGGCCCCCGTGCCCGCCCCGCCCGCCGGGACCGGCCTCGCCCGTGCGACCACCCGCCAGGCGGTCCAGGCCATGGCCGGTGCGGGCTTCGCGCTCCTCGTCGGCCAGTTGGTCTCCGGCCAGCGCTGGTACTGGGCCGTCGGCGCCACCTGGTGGATCTTCGTGAACACCACCTCGCGCGGCGAGACCCTGGTCCGCGGCTTCCGCCGGGTCCTCGGCACGGTGATCGGCATCGGTCTCGGCCTGCTCGTCGCCGTACCGCTGCACGGGGCACCGGCGCCCACGGCCGTCCTGCTCGCCGTCTGCGTCTTCGGCATCTTCTACACGGCCGCCGTCTCGTACACGTGGATGATGCTCTGGGTCACGCTGCTGGCCGAGCTCCTCTACGGCCTACTCGGCGTCCTGAACCCCGCACTGCTGGCCCTGCGGTTCGCGGAGACCGGCGTGGGCGCGGTCGGGGCCGTCCTCGCGGTGCTGTTCGTCCTGCCGATCACCACGCACGCCGTCACCGACGCCTGGATCCAGCGCGCCCTGCGCTGCGTCCACGCCTGCACCGCCGAGGCCGCGGCCCGCCTCGCGGGAGTGCCGGGCGCGGACCCGGCCGTCCGGGTGACCGAGCTGGAGCAGCTGCTCGGCAGGGTCCGGCTCTCGGTGGCCCCGCTGGTCCACCCCCTCAACCCCGTGCCGGCCCGCAAGCACCGCGCCCGTCGCGTCCTCGCCCTCCTCGACGACTGCGCCCGGGAGATCCGGGGCCTGGTCACCGTCGCGGCCGACCCCGAGGCCTCGCACGACGCCCGCCTGACCGCCGCGTGCCGACGGGTGGAGGCCGCTGTGGAGGCCCTCACGGACGGCAGGGACTTCCCGGTGACGGACCGCCCCCTCGCCGAGGAACCCGCACTGGCCCACCTGCACGGCCTGGAAAGGGCGCTCGCGGAACTGGCCGCGCCCCTGCGCACGCCGACCGGCTCGCCGCTGGTGGGAGCCTGACCCCACGCCGCCATGTCCGTGACGTCCTCGTGAAGATGACCGGAGCTGGTCTAGACCGGTGCTGATCGACTGCTACCGTCGCCCCGAACGGCACAGACCGAGAGGGGACGACTGTGGCAGACAGCGGCGGGCGGCGACGGGCCTACATCGGGTCGTTCACGGCGGCCGGAGGCCCCGGCATCGTGACGGCGGCGGTGGCCCCGGACACGGGTGCCCTGAAGGTGCTGAGCGGCCTGAACGGCGTACCCGATCCGTCGTATCTGGCCCTGTCGGCCCGCGGGGACGTGCTGTACACGGTCAGCGAGACGGCCGAGGGCGCGGTGGCCGCGTACCGGGTGAGCGGCGACCGGCCCCGGCCGGCCGGCCCGCCGGTACCGATCGACGGGAACGGACCCACGCACCTCGCCGTGCACGCCGGGCACGTCCTGACCGCCAACTACGGCTCAGGCAGCGTCACCACCGTGCCCCTGCGCGCCGACGGCTCCCTCGCGGGCGCCCCCTCCGGCGTGCTGCGCCACACCGGCTCTGGCCCGCACACACCCCGCCAGCAGGGCCCGCACGCCCATCAGGTGCAGCCCGACCCGAGCGGGCGGTGGATCGTCAGCGTCGACCTCGGCACGGACTCCGTGCGGGTGTGCACCCTGACGGACGGCGCGCTCGACGTGCACCGCGAGGTCGCCCTGCGCCCCGGCTCGGGCCCGCGTCACCTGGCCTTCCATCCCGACGGGACCCGTGCCTATGTCCTCAACGAGCTCACCCCGACCCTCGTCAGTTGCCGCTGGGACGCCGAGGAGGGCTCCCTGAAGCCTCTCAGCGAGATCCCGGTGCTGGCCGGGGCCCCACAGGGTGACGCCTACCCGTCGGGCGTCGTCACGTCCTCCGACGGCCGTTTCGTGTGGACCGCCACTCGGGGCGAGGACGTCCTGTCCACGTTCGCCGTCGAGGGCGACGACCTGCGGCTGGTCGGCACGGTCAGCTGCGGCGGCCGCTGGCCCAGGGCCCTCACGGAGTCCGGGGGATACCTGTACGTGGCGAACGAGCGCTCCGGCGAGGTGACCTGGTTCGCCGTGGACCCGGCGACCGGCCTGCCCAGGTACGAGGGCTCGATCGAGGTCCCGGCCGCGTCCTGCGTGGTCTTCGGCTGATCCGCCGCCTGCCACACCGAAGGGCCCGCTCCGACGGCTGGAGCGGGCCCTTTCGGTGACGCGGTCGCAGGGGGGCGCGCTCAGCGCACCGGTGCGCCCTGCGCCTGCTGCGGGGCGATGCCCAGCGCGGTCGTGTACTTGGCGAGGACGAGCTTGCCGATCGCCGGGTAGGGGCCGAGCGGCTCGGCGGCGGAGCAGCCGGCCTCCTTGGCCGCCTCCTCGATCACGGCGGGGTCGATCTCCGGCCCTATCAGATACGGCGCGAGCGCCAGCTGCTGCGAACCGGAGGACCGCAGCTGATCGGCGATGGACGCGATCGAACCGTCCTGGTCGAGCGCCGCCGCCATCACCGGCACGGCGAGACGCGCGGCGAGCAGCATGCCGGTGATCCCGGCCGCCTGCACGGCCTCCTCGCCGCCCACCGCGCCCAGGATGATGCCGTCCGCGGCGGTCGTCACGGCGAACAGACGGGCGCGGTCGGCGCGGGCCAGCCCGGCCTCCGACAGACGCACGTGCAGCGCCTCGGCGAGCAGCGGGTGCGGGCCCAGCACATCGGTGAGGTCGGCCGCGATCCGGCTGTCCATCACCGCCTGGCGGATCCGGCGCAGCAGCGCGCCGTCAGGACCGGCGAGCAGGGGCACCACGACGGCGACGGGACCGTCGGGCTCCTTGACGTCCATCCCGGCGGCCTTGGCCTGCTCGTAACGGGCGCTGCGCTCCTCGGCGGCATGGGTCAGGACGGCCTGAAGCGTGGGGAACTGCGAGTCGTCCCCGTCGAGGTACCCGATCCGCGCGTCGAGGCCGGGGAGCTCGGAGCGGGCGATGCTCACGACCTCCTCGGCGAGGCTGCGCGTGGCGGCCGCGGGCGTGCCCGGAACCGCGAGGACGAGCGCGGGCGCGCCCTCGGGAGCCGCCAAGGGCTCGGGTCGGCGGTGCCGCCCGGGCTGGCGAGGTCGCGGCATTCGTACTGGCAGGCCGGACGCGGGCCCAGTGGGGGAGCTCATGGCGACGCATGTTACTGGTTTCCGGGGCTCCCCTGTTCGGGGAGGGTGCAGGTGAGCGGTATCCGTCCGGTTTTGTCTGATGAGTTACGTCCGCTTCAGCCCCTCTTTGGGGTCACGACGTACAACATCGACTCGTCACTCGGAAGGGTGAGCGAACCACGCGCCAGTTCTGTGGCGATCTGTACGGATCCCTCCAACGGGCCGCCCGCCGCCGTGACCTGCCGGGCGTGCGGCAGTCGCCGCTTCAGCTCCTCCTCCAGCGGTACGACGAGGGCGGCACCCATCCTGAACAAGCCACCGGTGAGGCTGACATGCGCCTCGCCCTGAGCCGGACAGACCGCGGCCGCCGAGTCCGCCATGTGCCGGGCCGCCTCGCGCAGGATCCTCTCGGCGACCGGGTCGCTCCCGGCGCAGGCCGCCACTTGGGGCGCGAAGGAGGCGAGCACGGCGGGCCGGTCCGTACGTGGGTACAGCTTGCCGGGCAGCTCCCGCACCGGTCCGAACGCCTCCTCGGCCCGGGCCAGCAGCGCCGGCGAACCGCCGGACCGCCCGTCGTGGGCCCGCAGCGCGGCCTCCAGGCCGGCCCGCCCGATCCACGCGCCGCCCCCGCAGTCGCCCAGCAGATGACCCCAACCGTCCGCCCGACGCCAGGACTCGAGGTCGGTGCCGATCGCGATGAGACCGGTTCCGGCCGCGACCACCGCACCCGGGCGCGGACCGAGCGCGCCGGTGTAGGCCGTCACCGCGTCCGCGACGAGCGCGACGGTCCGGACCCCGAACTCCTGTGCCAGCGCGCCGGGAAGTTCGGCCCGCAGCGCATCGCCCAGGGTCGCGAGACCGGCCGCCCCGACGACGGCGGTGTCCAGTCCGCTGACTCCCGCCTCGGGCAGCAACGCCCGGACCATGGGTGTCAGTTGCTCCATCAGGTGCCCCGGGTCGATCCCGCGCGCACCCGTCCGCACGGGCACCCGGGACTCCAACGGGGCCGTGTTCCCCCGGCCGGGGACGCCGACGACGACCCGCAGGCCGGAGCCGCCGGAGTCGACGGCGAGGAACCCTTCCCCCGTACGGGTCCCGTGAAGTGACAAGCTCCCCGCCTCCCCGGTGATGCGGCATCCATGTACGAGTGTGTGCTTGGCCCTGGCGCCTGCCAGTAGAGTGACACGCCGTGGCACCACGACCCTTGTACGAACTTGTCGAAGCAGGCTGGGCGAAGGCCCTCGAGCCCGCGGCCGAACGCATCGCCGCCATGGGGGACTTCCTCCGGGCCGAGATAGCGGCGGGCCGGACCTATCTGCCGGCCGGGGCGAATGTCCTGCGCGCCTTCCAGCAGCCCTTCGACGAGGTCCGCGTCCTGATCGTCGGTCAGGATCCCTACCCGACGCCGGGGATGGCGATCGGGTTGAGTTTCGCGGTCTCGCCCGAGGTGCGTTCCCTGCCGGGCAGCCTGGAGAACATCTTCCGGGAGATGCACTCGGATCTGGGGCTGCCCCGGCCGTCGAACGGGGATCTGACGCCGTGGGCCGAGCAGGGTGTGCTGCTGCTCAACAGGGCGTTGACGACGGCCCCGCGCAAGCCCGCGGCGCACCGGGGCAAGGGCTGGGAGGAGGTCACCGAGCAGGCGATCCGGGCGCTGGCCGCGCGAGGAAAGCCGCTGGTCTCCATCCTGTGGGGGCGGGACGCGCGTAATCTGCGGCCGCTCCTGGGGGATCTTCCGGCGATCGAGTCCGCTCATCCCTCGCCGATGTCGGCGGACCGTGGTTTCTTCGGCTCGCGTCCGTTCAGCCGGGCCAACGATCTGCTGCTGCGGCAGGGTGCCCAGCCGGTGGACTGGCGACTGCCGTAGGCACCCGGCAGGCCCCCTCCACCGCGCGGCGGAGAGGGCCCGGCCACCGGGATCAGGTCACCGTGAATCCGTCGAACGTGGCGATGCCCCGTCCGTCGGTCCAGCCGTTCGCCGCGGTCATGAAGACCCCGACGTCCTGTACGGCCGCCGCGCCTCCCGGCGTGGCCGTGCCCACCGTCGTCCAGGTGACGCCGTCCGTGCTCGCCTCACCGGTGTACGAGGCGCCGGACCGGGTCAGCCGCAGCCGCACCGGCGCGGTGAAGGAGCCCGACAGTTCGATCGAGTCGAAACGCCCGTCACCGTCCGCGTCCCAGCTCAGCGCGCAGCCGTTGGACGGGGTGATCGCCAGGTTCACATAGCCCGCGCTCCCCTGAGTGCCCAGGTCGTTGCGGACGATGAGGCCCGCCCGTGCCCAACCCCCGGACGCGTCCTGGGAGGTGACCGTGACCTGGGCCACCGTTCCGTCCTGGTAACCGCCCGCCCGGTACACCGCCCCGAACTCGTTGGTGCCGCCCCACAGGTCGGCCCCCGCGCCCTCGATGGCGATCGCGTCGCCGGCCTGGCCGAACACCGCGTCGTTGTAGGAGGCCGTGCGGTACGGGTCGCCGACCCCGGCCGCGGCCATCAGCCGTACCGGCGCCACCGCCTTCCCGCCCCCGGCGTACGCCGCCGCCGCGACGACCTGGCCGACCAGCTCCGTAGGCGCACCCGCCAGCAAGACCTCGAAGCGAGCGGCGAACGTCTCGCCGGACGCCACCGACGCCTTGCTCACCGGATCGAGCGGCTTCACCGTCATGCCCTCGGGGGCGGTGACCGAGAGGGTCACGCCGCGAGTCGCCGTGAACCCGTTCCTGTTGGTGAAGGTGACCGTCACCGTCGCGGGCGTGCCCTCCGCGACCGCTCCCCGGTCGACACCCGCCGTGAGGGCCGCCTGGTAGGGAGTGGCGGCGAGCAGGTCGCGCACGCGGCGGGCCAGGGCGTACGAAGAGCCGTGGGGATCGGTCGGGTGCGTCTCGTGCGCGTGCGCCCAGCGGTCCTCCAGGGCGAACCAGTCGATCGTCGCCGGGTCCTTCCCCGTGGCGAGAGCGTTGAAGTACGTCGACCAGCGGGTGCGGTACAGGCCGCCGACCAGTCCGGACCACTCCCGGTTCGCGTAGTCGTGCAGGCCCTCCTCGCTGCTTTGGCGTCCGCCCCAGGTGGTGACGAGGGAGCGGACGTCGTACTCGAGGCGGTCCTTCTCGGCCCGGTCGGCGCCCCAGGCGCGCGCGTCGGCGAGCCACCGTCCGAGCAGATGTGGGCCGGAGGTCGCCAGCAGGTCGTCGAGGAGGTCCATCCAGCCCAGCCAGGTCCTGGTCAGCTTCCCGAACAGGGCCTTGTCCCCGGCGTCGTGTGCGGCCTTGATCTGCGGCAGCAGGACCCGGCTGCGGTTGGACAGGACCTGCCGGGCCACGTCGACGACGTCGTACCGGTAGGCCGAGCTGTCCCTCAACTCCGCCCGTACGGCGAGCAGTTCGGTGAGTGCGACATCGAAGGCCGTGGTGTCGTAACGGTCCTTCTCCGGCCCCCAGGCGGCGGCCTTGTTCGCGGTCAGGCTCGGCCGGGCGCCGAACAGTCCGTCCGGGGCCTCGCTCCAGGAGTCCGCGCGGGACATGTTGTACGCGGTGTCGCGGATCGTCTGCCAGGCCGCCGCCGCATGCCGGTCGGGGCCGCCGTAGCGGGAGAGGGCGTACGCGGCGAACCAGTCGTCCAGGTCCACGGTGCCGGGCGTCCAGGCCAGGTCGGTGAGGAGGGCGAGGGCGGGCGCGTTGTTGTCGGCCCCCTCGGGCATCGCCGCGATACCGGCGAGCGAACTGCCCTTCTTGTCACGCCACTTGGGGTACTGCTCCACCCAGTCCGGGGCGTTGGCGCCGATCGGGGTGTGGCCGCCGAAGTTCCAGATGCTGCCGAAGGCGTACGGGGTGCCGCCCCAGTCGCTCTCCCGGTCCGTGACGGTGGTGTAGCGGTCGGACAGGCCGTCCACGATCAGCATCCGGCTCTTGTCGACGCCGTCGAGCAGTGCCTTGGCCGGGTTGTTCTGCCAGCCGAGGATCGCCCAGACGGCCCCCGGGTGGGCCTTCTGCAGGGCTGCCTCGACGGCCCCCGCGGCCTCGCCCACCGGCACGTCACCGGCGTTGCCGCCCTCGTGCAGCAGGTCCATCTTGTACATCGTGCTCGCGCCGAACCGCTCCTTCTGGGCACGGTAGAACGTGGCGGCCACGTCCTCGAAGGCCGTGGTGCGCGGGTCGAGCCAGTCGGGGCGCTTGAAGGCCCCCCAGGTGCCCTGCGCCACCACCGCCGCGTCCCCGCCGTGCCTGGCGGGGAAGTCGTCCGGGACGCTGCCGTAGTAGCCCGGCAGCACCGGCGTCATGCCCAGGTCGCGCACCCGGTCGATGATCTTCTCGGCGAGCGCGGCACGCTTCTCGAGGAGCTGCCGGGAGATGGGCCCGCCGAAGCCTGACATGTTCTGCAGCAGCCACCAGGGCTGACGGGCCGGGGCCGGGATCCACGCGCGCATCTCGGCGTCGGTGTAGCCGAACCGGCGGAACGTGTCGTAGTAGACGGCGTCGCCGCCCATGTAGACGAGGACGCGGTTGACTCCATGCACGGCCAGGACGTCCAGCTCGTACTGCCAGGCGTCCCAGTCGCGGTAGGCGCCGGTGTAACCCTCGTTGGTGTCGTTGAAGGCGAAGCGGTGCGGCACGTTGGCCGTTCCCGTGATCTCCGCGGCGGGTGCGGGGAGGGTGCGGGGCAGGTTCAGCTGCTCGCCGGTCCAGGAGACGGAGGCGTGCGCGGTCCGCCGCAGGTAGGTGTGGAGGCCTGTGAGCAGCACGGCGGGGCTGGTGCCCTCCACCGTGATCTGCCCGGCCCGGCCGGTGACCCGGAAGCGGTCGGTGTCGTCGGCGACGGCCCGCAGGGTGAACTGTCGGTAGTGGTCGGGAAGCAGACGCTTCAGCGCGGCCGCGGCGGGCGTGGTGTCGAAGAGGGCGCCGTCGGCCGCGTACGCGCCCTGCGGGAGAGGCAGCAACGCGGCGCCGCCCAGCACCACCGCGCCCGTGAGGATCCGTCTGCGGGTGACGCCTGGGAGGTCGAGGTCGCCTCGGTTGTCGTGCATGAACGTCCTTCCGGCAGAGCTCAGTTGATCGTCGTGATCGTCATGGCGAAGAGGTGCAGGGCGGGGGCGCCCGCCTGGATGCCGTCGCTGACCTTGGGCAGGACCACGGACCGCAGTTCCTTCCCGGCGGTCAGATCGACACCGAAGGCGAACAGGCTGACGGGGCTGTCGTCCCGGCCGGTGCTGATGTGGCGGTAGGGCAGCACCACCGCGGCGGACGGGTTCGCGCCGTACCAGTCGGGAACGGCGACCGAGAACGACTGCTCGGTGCCGTCGGCGTAGACGACCTTGCCGTCACCCTTGCCGACGCCCCAGGTGCTGGTGCCGAGGAAGGTGAGCCGCGAGCCGGAGCCGGACAGCAGCACGGTCTGGCCGAAGGAGATGACGTTGTCTGCACTCCCGGCCCGGGTGTCCGGCCAGGTGAAGGGCACTCCGTCGTAGGTGACCGTGGCCCCCGGAGTCAGCCCCACCGACGCCAGCGCCTCGGCGGACAGACTGGAGTTCGAACCGTCGATGTTCGCGACGGTGAGGGCGTCGGCGGAGGAGATCCCCGCGTTGTCGAACGCCTTGGCCAGCGAGCGGTACGGCAGCAGGACGGGGGTGGTGGCACGGGTGCAGTCGGAGCCGTGGCGGTGCACGTCGAAGAGGGCGTGCGCGGTGAACACGATCCGGCCCTCGGCGTCGTCGGGGAGCCGGGTCCGCCAGGTGCGGGTGACCGACCGTCCGGGTGCGAGGTCGCCCAGGCCGTCCTGTTCGGCGGAGTCGTCCACGGCGAGATAGAGCACGGTGCCGCGCAGCGCGATCCTGGTGGAGTTGGTGAGCGTGGCCGTCAGGGTCACGGCCTTGCCGGCCTCGGGCGCGGCCGGGGTCACGGTGAGCGAGACGGGCGGTGAGGAAGTCCTCCTCGGGACGGTAGGCGGTCACGACGCCTCCACGGTGAAGTGGTCGAACACTGCCTGCACCGTCGTACCGGGGTAGTTGAGGTTCACGGCGCTCGCCACCACGCCGGCGTCCAGGGCGCCGCTCGCGGAGGGCACCGTCGCGCTCGCGATCTCGTTCCAGGACAGGCCGTTGTTGATACTGGTGTACGCGGTGTAGGTGGTGCCGGAGCGGACCAGGCGCAGCCAGGCGGGGTGGGTGGAAACGCCGCCGCCTGCCCAGGTGTCGAGGTGTCCGTTGCCGTCGCTGTCGGTCATGAACTCCACGCCGTACGACTTCGACATGGTGAGGACGGCGTAGCCGCCCTTCTCCGGGGCGGTCAGGTCGTTGGCGACGGCGATCCCGTACTTGGCGGTGGGGTTGTCGCTGCCGGTGAGGCTGACCGTCTCGACCTGGACCACGCTCGACTCGGCGGCGGAGCCGGGAAGGAGGATGCCCCCCTTCTCGTCGGTGCCGCCGGAGAAGTCGCGGCCGCCCGCCCAGATCACCAACTGGCTGCCGTACTGGCCGAACTTCGCGTCGTCGGTGGTGGCGAACGTCCGGTACGGGTCGCGCACCCCGTTGGGTTCGTAGGGCACCGTGAACGTCTTCGCGGACCGTGCGCAGTCGCTGCTGTGGTCGTTGACATCGAAGACGACGTGCGCGGTGAACGACACGTCCCCGGCCATGTCGGCCGGGATCGCCGTCTGCCAGCTCCGGGTCGTCTTCGCGCCGGGCCGCAGGTCGCCGAGCGGGACGGTCTTCGCCGCCGTGGTGGCCCGGGGGTCGATCAGATGGAGCACGGCGTTGAGCAGCGGGAAGGAACAGTCGTTGGTGAGGACCGCGGTGGCGGTGACCGCATCACCACCGGCCGGCTCGGCCGGCTGAGTGGTGACGGTGAGGGTGGGGCCCAGGGTGTCGAACCGGGTGCCGTCGCTGATTCCCATGCCGTTCACCGGGCCCAGTCGACGGTGAAGACGTTGGCGATGTCGCTGGGCACAGTGGTCGGGACGGTGATGTTGATCTTTCCGTCCCGGCGGGTCCACCTGAGACTGCCGCTCGTGCCGAGCAGCCGGATCCGGGACGTGGCGCTGATGGGGATGTCGCCGGGCAGCGAGAGGGTGCCGCTGGGCCTGCCCAGCACGATGATGTTGAACTTGCCCGGGGAGACCGTGTAGCGGATACCGAGCGGGCTGCCCTCCTCCTCCGCCCGCACCCAGGGCGTCGATCCGTAGATCGCGGGTCCGTTGACCTTCAGCCAGGCGCCGATGTCCTTCAGCCGCTCCTGCATGATCTCGGGGATCGTGCCGTCCGGCCTGGGGCCGATGTTGAGCAGCAGGTTGCCGTTCTTGCTGACCACGTCGGCGAGCAGCTGGATCAGGAACTCGGAGGTCTTGTAGTCCTCGGCCGGCTCGTGCTTGTTGTAGCCCCAGGAGTAGCCGATGGTCATGCAGCACTCCCACTTCTGCGGATCCATCGTGGGGTTGGTGCGCTGCTCGTACGTCGCGAAGTCGAAATGGGTGTCGAACCGGTCGTTGATCACGACACCCTTGGGGTACTTGCGGTTCTTGGCCTGGTTGTAGTAGTGGGCCATGGGTTCTTCGCTGCGCCACGGCGGGTTGCCGGTGGGCCGGAACCACTGTCCGTCCGCCCACAGCAGCTCCGGGTCGTAGCGGTCGATGATCTCGTACAGCTGCTTGAGCTCGTAGTCACCGACGTAGTCCTGGACCGGCTTGTAGCCGGTCATCGGGATCTCCTGGTCCGTGTAGAAGTTGCGCATCGGCCGGCCGAGCGCCGGGTTGAAGAACTCGCCGAGCGAGTAGTACAGGCCCGGCCGCACGGTGCCGCGCCTGCGGGCCGCGGTCATCAGCTCGCCGACCAGGTCACGCTTCGGGCCGTACGCCATGGAGTGACGGTCCGTCACCTTGCTGGGGTAGAGGGCGAATCCGTCGTGGTGCTTGCTGGTCAGCGCGAAATACTCGGCGCCCGCCTGCTCGAACAGCTTCACCCAGGCGTCGGGGTCGTACTTCTCGGCCTTGAACTGCGGGATGAGGTCGTCGTAGGTGACGTTCTCGCCGTAGGTGTCGCGGTGGTACTTCCACTCGGCGGTGTCCTTGGTGCTCTGGTACCACAGGTACCACTCGGAGGCGCTTCTCGGTGTCGCGCCGCCGATCACCGAGTAGATGCCCCAGTGCACGAAGATGCCGAACTTGGCGTCCTTGTACCAGCGCGGCACCGGGTGGGTGTCGAGGGAGGCCCTGGTGGGCTGGTAGTCGGGGAGGCCCGAGGCGAGGGGCGTCGCGCCTTGGGTGAGGGCCTGGGCGGTGCCGGGCGGGGCGAGCAGCACCGCGCCACCGAGGGCGGCCGCGGTGGTCATGAAGTGTCTGCGGTCGACTGCCATGAAGGTGTGCCTCTCAGTCGTGCGTGGAGAAGGAGTCGAAGAGTGCTGTCGTGATCTGGCCGGGGTAGTTGAGGTTGACGGCGCTGGCGACCAGACCGGCGTCGCCGGCGCCGCTCGCGGACGGCACGGTGGCGGTGGCCACCTGCTGCCAGGCGGTGCCGTCGGAACTGGCGTACGCGGTGTAGGCGGTGCCGTCGCGGACGAGCTTCAGCCAGGCGGGGTGGTACGAACTGCCGCCCCCGGCCCAGGTGTCGAGCTTCCCGTCGCCGTCGCTGTCGGTCAGGAACTCCAGGCCGTACTGCGCGGACATGGTGAGCACCGCGTAGCCACCGGCCTCGGGCGCGGTGAGGTCGTTGGCGACGGCGATCCCCGCCTTGGCGGACGGGCCGCTGCCGGTCTGGCCGACGACCCGGGCGGTCACGGTGCCGGACGGCGGCGCCGCATCGGCGAGATAGACCGCCGCCTTCTCGTCCTTCCAGCCGGACAGGTCCTGACCGCCCGCCCAGATGGCGAACTGGTCGCCGTTCTGGGCGTATTGGGCCTTCTCCGTGGTGGTGGAGGTCGTCAGATACGGCGCCCGGACCTCGGACGGAGTGGGGGTCACGGTCGCGTCCACGCTGTCGGAGTCGTGGCGCGTCCGGCCGTCCTGGAGGAAGGAGGTGCGTACGCCGATCTCGTGGGTGCCCCAGGTGGCGTCGGCCGCGGGGGTCACCGTCCAGGTGAGGGTGGCGCTGTCGCCCGGGGCGAGGGAGCGGGTCCGCGTGGTGCCGGCCGGGTCGGCGGACCAGCCGTCGGGGAGGTCGAGGCGCGTGCTGACCTGAGTGACCGCCCTGGGACCGGTGTTGGTGACGGTCGACGTGATCTCCGAGCCGTCACCACCGGCTTGCAGGGTCGGCCGGTAGGGCGTGAGCCGGACACGGGCCGAGGGGCAGTCACGGGCCACCCGCAGCCCGGCCAGGTCGACCGCGTCGGCGAACGCCTTCATCCCGGTGTCGTTGGGGTGCAGATGGTCACCGGAGTCGAACGCGGTGGCGTAGCGGGTGGGGTCGTCCGGGTCCCGTACGGCCTTGTCGAAGTCGGCGAACCCGTCGAAGACGCCGCCGTCGCGCACGAACGTGTTGACCTTCTGCCGGTCGGCCTCCTTGGCCTCGGTCCACCAGTCGCCCCAGCCGTGATACGGCACGACCGTCGCGCCGATCACGCGCAGCCCGCGTTCGTGGGAGCGGCGCACGATCTCCTTCATGCCGTCGATCACCTGAGCACCGGTGGCACCGCCCCAGCTGAGGTCGTTGACGCCCTCGAACAGGATCACCGTCCGGGCGCCCGGCTGCGACAACACGTCGCGCTCCAGCCGGTCCAGCGCGGAGGGGTTGCCGTCGACACCGGCTGTGATCCGGTTGCCGCTGATGCCCTCGTTCAGCACCCCGGCCGTGGTCGAGCAGGCCGACAGCCGCCCCGCCAGGTAGTCGGGCCAGCGCCGGTTGGCGTTCGACGTGGAGGCCGCGCCGTCGGTGATGGAGTCGCCGAGCGCCACGACGGAGCCCGCCGCGTTGCCGCCCTGTACGTCGACGCCGGTCAGGAACGGGAAGGTGGAATCGGTCCTGGTGAAGGCGTCACCGTCGGCGTCCGAGGCGTGGTCGCCGCCGCCGTCGGGCGTCCAGTAGACGCTCTGCAGACCCATCCAGTGCTGGCTGATGTGGGTGAGTCGACCGGGGAAGTACAGGCTGACGACGAGGTCGCTGCGGGCGGGCACGGTGAGCCGGACCTGATCGCCGGCCACCTGCCCACCGGCGGGGATCGTCACCTCGCTCTTCCCGCCGAACCGCACCTGCTGCGGCTTCGTGACGGCGGAGCCGCCGTCACCGCGTCCCACGGTCGCGCGCCCGATCGTCACGGGCTCGGTGGTGAAGTCGTTGGTCAGGCGGATGCGTACGCTCGACCCGCCCGCGCTCACCCGTACCGGGATCCGTACCGTCACCTCGGAGGTGCCCGGGTCGTACGAGGCATGCTGGGCGGTTGCCCAGGTCCCTGTCCACCCAGGCTGCCCGGTCCCGGCCGAGGCCGGGATCGCCGGAAGCAGGGCTGCCAGTACGGCTGCCAGGGACGTGACCAGAACCCCGAATCTTCGGTGTGCGCGCAGATGTTCAAGCCGTCCAGACACGGTTCCTCCTCAGGAACAGCCGCGGCCGAGGCCGAGCGACGTCAGGTCGATGGAGTCGGCGAAAGCCTTCATCCCGGCATCATTGGGATGCAGATGGTCACCGGAGTCGTACGCCGCGCCCAGCAGCCGCGGATCCGCCGGATCCCGGACCGCCCGGTCGAAGTCGGCGTAGTCGTCGAAGACGGAGCCGGAGTCCCGGACGAACGCGTTGACCTGCTGCCGCCGGGCCTCCGTCTCCTCGCTCCAGCCGCCCCAGGTGAAGTCCTTGTACGGGGTGATCGTGGCGCCGACGACTCGCATCCCGCGCCGGTGGGCCCGGGCGGCGATCTCCGTCATCCCGGCGATGATCTGCTCGGCACTCGCCCCGCCGAGATCGTTGATCCCCTCGAAGAGGATCAGGGTCCTGGCGCCCGGCTGGGAGAGCACGTCCCGTTCGAGCCGGTCCAGGGCCGACGGATTCGTCGCGGTCCCGGCGGTGATCCGGTTGCTGGTGATGCCCGCGTTGAGCACTCCGGCACCGGGTCGGCAGGCGTTGAGGCGGGCGGAGAGCAGATCGGGCCAGCGCTGGTTGGTGTCTGCCGTCGAGTAGGAACCGTCGGTGATCGAGTCGCCGAGCGCCACCACCGACCCGGTCCTCGGCGCGGTCACGTCGACTCCGCTGAGGAACGGCCAGCTCGTGGTGGTCCAGGTGTAGGCGTTACCGGTCGTGTCGGCGGCGTGGTCGCCCGCCCCGTAGTCCGTCCAGTACACGGTCTGCTGTGCCCACCAGTGATCGGTGATGTGCGTGACCTGACCGGGCAGATGGAGACTGACCACCAGGTCGGTCAGGGCGGGCACGGCCAGACGGACCGGATCGCTGACCGCCGCACCGCCCGCCGGAATCGTCACCCCACGCTTCCCGCCGAACCGCACGTCGTACGGGTGCGCCACGGCGGAACCGCCGTCCCGCAGGCCCACCGTCGCGTGTCCGATCGTCACCGGGTCGGTGGCGTAGGCGTTGGTCAGCCGGATGCGTACGGACGAACCGCCGACGCTGGTGTGCACCGGCATCCGTACCGTCACCTCGGACATCCCGGAGACCTCGTAGTGCTCACTGGCCGACGTCGCCCAGGTCCCGGTCCAGCCGCGTCCGTCGCCTTGCTGACCGGCCTCGGCGGGAGCCACGGTCCCGGCCACGACGGCCGAGACCGCCAGGAGCAACGCCGCGAGTCTGCCGCGTATCCCATGCATCTGACGCCCCTTCACTGTTCGGCGCCGGTGCGCGCGAGCGCCGCGTACGCCTTGCCGGAGCCCCGGGCCTCGAGGTTCACGAACGCCGGCGTCACCCTGAGCGGCGCCGCGTATCCCCTGAGCGTCACGGGGCCGCGGACGACCTTGCCGTTGGTGACGTCCCGCCACGTTCCGGTGGGCAGGAAGACGTCCCGGGCAGTGCCTTCGTCGAGCTTCGGCGCGGCGAGCACGGCCGGGCCGAGCATCCACTCGTCGGCGACGGTGTAACTCGCCGCGTCGTTCGGGAAGTCGAAGAACAGCGGCCGCATGATCGGGTCACCGGTCTTCAGGGTGCTCTGCACCTGGTCCCAGATGTACGGAGCGAGCTTCTCGTGCGTCTTGATCGCCTGCCGGTAGAGGTCGACTGTTTCGCGGTCGTACCCGACCCACTCGCCGGTCGTCGCGTCCCGGACACCGGTGGGTGAGGTGGAGGCGTACATCAGCGGCATCAGGGACGCCGCCTGCGCCCAGCGGGCCAGGACCTGCTTGGTGGGTGGCGGGTAGCTGAGCGAGCCGCCGATCATGTCGGTCTCGACGAACGGGTAACCGATCGTGGAGACCGCCAAGTTGGCCGAGATGGCGGCGCGCAGGCCCCCGAAGGTGGTCGGCTTGTCGGCCGTGCGGGTGGCGAAGCCCTTGGACTGCGCGGCGTTCCACGCGACCCGCAACCCCGCCCCCTGCTGGTCGAACTCGTCGGCCAGCTCGGCCCCGTACTTGACGTAGTCGGCGCGGGTGGCCCCCGGGTAGGGTGCGCACCGGTCGTCGAAGAAGGCGGTGTCGAACTTGAACCCGGCGACCCCCGACTCCGTCGTCTGTGCCTTCAGATCGTCGGTGTACCACTGCCGGGCGGCCGGGTTCGCGAGGTCGATCAGCCCGGTCCGGCGGCCGTTCCACCAGGTGAACAGGCACGGCTTGGACGGGTCGGACGGGTCCTTCAGCAGATAGCCGTTGTCGACGGCTTCCGAGAAGTTCGCGGCCGTCTCGGGCATGTACAGGCCCGTCCACATGCCGAGGTCGAAGCCGAGGCGGCCGAGTTGCCTGGACAGGGCGGGCAGATCGGGGAAGCGTTCGCCGAAGTCGGAAGCGATCACGCTCTCCTCGATCTGCACCGCGTGCCCACCGAGCCCGGCGCCGGCCAACGCGCGGGCCCAGGCGAGGACGTTCTCCTGGGTCTGCTCGCCGTACAGCTGCGCCCAGGAGTTCCAGAGGGGGGTGGCGTACTGCTCGTACGAGGTGTCGGAGCGTTCGGGCTTGCCGACCAACTCGATGTGGTCGCGGTAGACCTGGGCGGGAGTGTCCTCGACGAACACCGTGGAGGCGGAGGGCCGTTCACCGGTCACGGTGAACTCGCCGAGCCCGTTGCCGCCAGAGTTGATCCGGACGTCCATCGGGTCGTTCGTGTCGGCGACCAGCCCGGTGGCGCTGGAGGTGTACCAGAAGGGGGAGACCACCTGGTAGGACGCCGGGCTGAACCCGGTGTCCACCACCTGCCCGGAGTCCAGCGGCCACGGCTGGACCGTCTGGTCGCTGTTCTCGCCGTGGCCGTACCAGTGGCCGGCGCTGCCGAGGTCGTAGGCCGTACTGAGCGTGTCGGCCCGGGCGCCCGACAGGGACCAGTTCATGTCGTACCGGTCCGAGCGCAGGGTGATCCGCAGATCGACGCCGACGCCCGGCAGGTCGGTGGCGGCGGTGACACGCACGGAGTTGCCGGTACGGGTGCTGCCGGTGACCTCCCGGACGATGTGCCAGTCGGCGCCGATCCGGAACCGGAACGCCGCGGGAGCGGTGGCCAGCACGGTGCGGCCCTCCCGCACGGTGGTGACGGTCAACCGGTCCGTGGCGACGCGCAGTTCGTAGGCCGGTGTCGTGAAGGTGATCGGCGCGGAGTCGGCGGCCGCCGGCGCCGTGCCGAGCAGCGGGGCGGCCAGGGTCAGCGCCGCCGCGCCGCAGCGTACGGTTCGTCTCGCCGTAGGCAGCATCACGCACCACCGCCGCAGGTCAGCTTGGCGTCGGCCCAGTCGGCGTGATCCGAGGAGATGTCGCCGTTCCCGTCGACCGACAGGTCCAGCCAGCGGGCGTCGGTCACGTCCACGTCGATGGCGGTGCCGCCGTCGGAGCCCCGCACCACCGGAGTGGTGGCGAGCGAGCGGCCGTCGGCGATCACCTGGAAGGAGACGCTGCCGCCGTCACCCACCTCGTCGTCCATCCCGGCGGTCGCGGTGAAGCGGGTGCAGCCGCCGCCGAGGTAAACCCGGACCTGGCTGTTCGCGTGCACGCCGAGGCCCTTGGTGTACGTGGTGCCGCCGATGCTCAGGGGACGACCGTCAGCCGCCGCGTCCTCCCCGTTGGAGGAGTCCTTCTCCACAGGACCCCAGCCGTTGACCGCCTTGACCAGGGTCAGGTCGCTGACATAGGCGTCGGCGGACAGTCCCGGCGGTGGCACCTGCACGGCGCGTACACCGGTGACGGTGCCCGGCCGGCCGGGCTGGGTGAGCTTGGCGGTCGCGGACAGGACGGCGTAGTGCACGGGATCGCCGGGCGGGGTGACGGTGTAGTCCGCGGTCACCGTGTCGCCGGGGCGGACCCGGTCGAAACGGGTGGTGTCGTCGGTGGTCGCGGTCCAGCCGTCCGGGACCTTCAGCGCCAGCTCGACCTTCGAGGCCGTCGGCGCGTCCTTCGGCACGGTGAGGGTGACGGGAACCTTGGTCGCGGTGCCGGTGGCCAGGAACGGCTCGGCGTCGACCGTGACCCGGGCGCCCGCGGCCGGCATCGCGTAGGTCTTGGCGTCGTACGAGGGCGCCGCCACCGTACCGACCTTGATCCCGCCCGCCGAGGCGCCGACGTCGACGAGCTTGGCCGAGCCAGGGCCCGCGCCGGCCTCGGTGGACCACACGGCCAGGGCGATGGTGTTGTCGCCCTGCTCACGCAGGAGACCCTTGGGGACGACGAACCGCGTCTGCGGTCCGGTGCCCGGCAGATAGCGGCCGATCAGCCAGCCGTTGACGAAGATCTCGGCGCGATAGCCGGTGCTGCCGCCCGGGGGCTCAGCCAAATCCAGCGCGAGCGCGTTGTCCTGGCCCTGTGGCAGGTCGAGCCGGGCGGAGGTGCGGTACCACCGCACGCCGGGCCCGGTCTTCCCGGTCTGCTGGGAGAGGGTGGTGCTCTTCCAGCTGCCGTCGGGGAAGCCCGGCAGCGACCAGCCGGCCCGCTCCCCGTACAGCCCGCCGTTGTTGTACGGGCCCCGTGCGGTGTCCACCGGGTCCTCGCCGCCCCGGTTGCCCTGGATCTTCCAGGTGAGGGTGGAGGCCCCGCCGATCACCTCGGCGCTGAGCAGACCGCGCGGCTCCTTGGAGTAGTCGTGGCCCCATTCCTCGTTGTGGCCCGCGTTCTCCACGAGGACGGAGAGGACGTTGTCCCCGTCGGCCTTCAGGGTGTTCGCCGGGATGTCGAACGTGTGCGCGCCGTCGCCCGAGCTGCCGAGGTAGCGGCCGTTGAGCCAGACCGCGTACTGGCCGGTGTTGCCGGTCTTCGCGTCGAGCGCGAGGGCGGTCGCGGCACCGGTGGTTTTGAACCGGCCGCGGTACCAGACGTTGCCGTGATGGAAGCCGTACTCGTCCATCGCGAGGACCGGCAACGAGCCGTTCAGAGCCGCGTTGTTGGCGGTCAGGTGGTCGGCCGTGGTCCAGGCGGAGTCGTCGAAGCCGGGAGCGGACTCCGGCGCCTCCTCCTTGTACTTCCACGTGGTCAGCTTCGGCAACTCGACCGGGCGCGGCGCCTGGGTGACGGCGACCTCGCGGCCGTTCCACGTCACCTTCTTGGCGTCCGCGATGACCTCGATCTTCGCGGCCTTGACGGAGTCGCCGGTCAACTCCAGGGTGGTGCCCGCCTGTTCGGCCGTTCGGACCAGGGACGGTCCCCGTACGAGGACCGGGCCCGCGGCGGTGTCCTGGCGCCACCAGTGGGCGGTCTCGGCGGTGTCGGCGATCAGCAGTTCCATGCCGTTCACCAGCACCCGGGCCAGGCCCTTGTGCGTGTAGTTCAGGCGCAGGTCACCGCGTGCGGCGTCCCAGGTGGTGGTGACATCGCCGTCGAGGACGGTCACCTTGGGCCGCGCGGTGTACCGCAGCACGGTCTCGCCGGCCTCACCCGCACGCCCGTAGAGCAGCGCCACCTCCCGGCCGCCGATCTCGGCGTGCGTCATGATCTCCGAGGTGGAGTAGACGAGCCGCTGCTTCTCGCCCAGGTCGTAGCCCGCGACGAGGAGTTTGGCGTCCCGGCCGTCGACGGTGATCGTTCCCTGCTGGGGTACGCGCGGGTAGTCGCCGTCCGCGCCCTTCAGCGAGAGGGTCGTCTCGTCCTTGTCCTTCACGCGGGTGTCGGCGTGCCGGACGGTGAAGAACTGGGTGCCGTCGTCGGGGTTGACGCGCCGGTCGACGCGCAGGGCGTCGTCGGAAGGAGTGGGCGCCTCGGCCTTGTCGGTGCGCGCCAGCGAGGTCACCGAGTTGACCATGTAGCCGAGGCGCTTGAACTCCTGGAACTTGTCCGTCAGTTGGCGGGACTCGTTGATCGGGGCCCCGTAGTCGTACGACGTGTAGACCGCGTTGGGGTCGGCGAGCCAACCCCAATTGGTGCCGCCGTACGTCATGTAGAAGGACTGGCCGCTGACCCCGGCGGCGATGTTCATCTTGCTGAACACCCGGGTGAAGTCGGTGCCGGTGAGCTTCGCGCAGTCCTGGTATCCGGTGCCGCCCCAGGGGTCGAAGGCGCCGCCCTGTGCCTCCGGGATGATCAGCGGGGACTCGGGCTTCCAGTCGTTGACGTACGAATAGTCGGGCAGGTTCTTCCAGGTGTCGGGGTCCTTGCAGTCGAAGCCCTGCGGATAGGCGTCGAAGCCGTAGATGTCCGGGGCGCCCTTGCCGCTGACCCAGTTCTGGTTGGCGCCGCCGTCGTTGACGAAGGTGGGCACATCGATGCCGTCCTCCTTCGCCCAGTCGATGAGGGTCTGCATGTAGTCGGCGTCGTGGCGACCGCCCTGGTACTCGTTCTCGACCTGATAGAGGATCACCGAACCGGTGCCGCGCGTGAGTTGGTGGCGCGCGATGATCGGGTTGATCCGGCTCATCCACTCCCGGGCCGCCTTCAGGTACTCCGGCTCGGAGGTGCGGTTCACACCGGCCTGGGTCGACCGCCAGGCGGGCATGCCGCCGCCGGAGACCTCCGCGTTGATGTACGGACCCGGCCGGGCGATCACATACAGGCCCGCGCGCTCGGCCTCGTCGAGCAGCCGCTCCACGTCACGGGTGCCGGTGAAATCGTACGAACCCGGCTTGGCGGAGTGGTAACCCCAGTCGAAGTAGAGCGAGACCGCGTTGAATCCGCCGGCCTTGATCTTCTGCAGGACGTCGCGCCAGGCATCGGGACTGGGCAGCCGGAAGTAGTGGAACTCGGCACCCCAGAGGTACAGGGGTTTGCCGTCGACCCGCACGGAGTACTGGTCGTAGGTGACGGTGTGCGGGGCCTGGGCCTGTGACTCCGACCGCACCGGTGCCGCGGCGACAGCCGTGCTGGTCAGGGGCATGACAGTCAGGGCCGTGGCGAGCAGCAACGCCTTCCACTTCACCCTCATGGCGTCAGCCCCTTCACGACGGCCGCCCGCGCGGTCTCGATGTCGCCCGCGTCCTTCGTCCGGCCGTCGAGGTTCCTCGTCGCGGTGGTGAGGGCTTCGGTGAGCGCGTCGCTGTCCGTGCCGCCGTCCTTCTTCCGCAGCTCGGCGACGAGTTCGTAGTCCTCGATGCCCTCCTTCAGCTGCTCCCAGCGAATGCTGGACATCGGGCCGTCCTTGCCCGGGTAGACCAGGTACTCGTCGCCCTGCGTGAAGATGTGCACCGGCTGCTTGAAGGGGTCGCTGGTCCAGCTGTTGTACGACCAGCGCAGGAAGCCGTCGAGATCCCGCTGGGCGGAGATCCAGGGCAGCATCCGCGACTCGACGGCGGGCGAGTAGGACAGCGTGTTGGGGTGGGCCGGCGAGCCGTACACGTAGAAGGTCGTGATCTTGCCGGCCTTCCGCCGTTCCGCCACCTTCTCCTTCGTCATCGCGTCGATGCCGCCCCAGTCGACGGACAGGTTGGACGCGACGCCTTCGGTGTTGATCGAACCGGCCACGGAGATACGGTCGTCGAAGGCCGGCGCGACCTCGTGGACGAAGTTCTTGACGACGGTCATGGTGTCGATGGGCCGCTCGTCGAAGGACAGCCAGGTGTGGTCCAGCCAGCCCTTCGCCTTCACGTGCTTCTCGAAGGCGGGGAGGAAGGCCCCCCACGCCTGACGCCAGCGGTCGCCGCCCAGATCGACGTTCTCGTAGACGGTCTTGCCGGTGCTGGTGTCGGTGTAGGTGAGGTGCTCCTGGTCCTGGAAGGCCAGCATGGAGAAGGCACCGATGTCGGGCCCGAGACCGGCGCGTCTGGCGGTCTCGACGTACTTGTCCCAGCGGCTGAAGTCGAAGGAGAACGCCGTTCCGTTCCACTTCCAGCCCACCATGCTGGTGTACGGCGTGGCCGTCTGCGACTCCCGGGTGCCGAGCGACCACTGGTGGTGCCACGGGTTGTCGACGATGGTGGTGTTGATGACCTTCTGGCCGCGCGAGGCCAGGTCCCGGTTGTACTTCTCGATCAGCTTCCAGTGCTCGTCGGACCAGAGCTTGACGCCGTGGTTCTTGGCGATCGTCTCCGGCTGCGCCCACACGTCGAGGAAGAAGTTGTAGTCCTTCGGATCGGGCACGCTCGCGTCCGCGACCTCGATGGTCAGCGGGTACGTGCTCTGGGTGCGGCCGTCGGCGTTGACCTTCACCGTGCCGGTGTAGGTGCCGGGCCGGGCCGTCTTGGGGATGTGGAAGGTGAACCACAGCGGCTGTGCCGCGTACGCGGGTACGTCCACCGAGTCCCGCTCCTCCAGCGGGTCGCCGACCACGTCGGGGTTGCGGTCGCCGGAGACCTCCTTGCCGGAGCTGACCTGGTCGATGGTGGCCGACCAGTCGACCTCGCTCTTGGAGCGCTGCACGGGCACGTACTTGACGAACCGGACCTGGGTGCCGGCACCGGACAGCTTCGCCCCGCCGGGCCCGGTGAGATCACCGACCACGGCCTTGACGTCGTCGAGGTTCTTGCCCGAGGCGATCGCCAGCTGCGCCGAGACCTGCTCGTTGCGGACGGCGGAGAGCTTGAGGTCCTTGGTGTCCTTGCCCTGGATGGGGGTCATCGGATAGCGCGGGACCCGCTCCTCCGCGGAGTCGGCGAAGGAGCCGGTGGGAACCCAGGTGATGGTGTCCCTGGTGCCCATGGCGTCGGCGACCTTGACGGTGAGCCAGGTGGTGGTGGCCTTGGAATTGAGGTCGGTGCTGGTGGTCGCCGTACCGGTGACGGCGATCGCGGTGGTGCTCGCGGCCACGACGACGCCGGCGACGAAGCCGGCGGCGAGTGAGGACGTACGTGCCATGGGGCTGGGGTCCCTCTCTCACGGAGGTGCGGGGAGTGGTCCCCGGTGGGTCCTGGGGGGCGGGAGGACTGCCGGGAAGCGGGGATGGCCCCCGGCAGGCCCTCAGGGGGAGGAGGGGCCTGCCGGGAAGCCGGGAGGGTGATGCCGGCGGATCAGGAGGTGACGGTGAATCCGCTGAAGACGGCTTCGATGTCCTCGCCGGGGTAGTTGACGTTGGCCGCACTGGCGACCATCCCGGCGTCTTCGGTGCCTGCGGCCGACGGCACCTCGGCGGTGCCGACCTGCGACCAGGTCTGGCCGTCCTTGCTGGCGTACCCGGTGTAGGTGGTGCCGTCCCGGGTCAGCTTGAGATACGCCGGGTGGTAGCTGGAGTTGCCGCCCGCCCAGGTGTCGAGCTTCCCGTCGCCGTTGCTGTCGGTCATGAACTCCAGGCCGTAGCTCTGGGTCATGACCAGCACCGCGTAACCGCCCTTCTCGGGTGCGGTCAGGTCGTTGGCGAGGGCGACGCCTGCCTTGCCGACCGGTGAGGCGCTGTTCTGGGACACCAACTGGGCCTGCACTGTCGCCTTTTCGCCCGCCACGTCGTCGCGGTAGATGACGCCCTTCTCGTCCTTCCAACCGGACAGGTCCTGGCCGCCCGCCCAGATGGCGAACTGGTCGCCGGCCTGGGCGTATTGGGGATCCTCGGAGGTGGTGTCGGCCGTCAGGTACGGCGCCTGCACGCTGCTCGGGGCGGCCTTCACCTGTGCCTGCACGGTGTCCGACACCTTCGTCGAGCCGTTGTAGGTGGCGGTGCCGGTGAGGTCATGGCTGCCCCAACGGGCGTCCTCGGCCGGGGTGACCGTCCACGTGGTGGTGAGGGTGGCGCCGTTCTTGAGAGAGCTCGCGGTGGTCGGGCCGGTCGCCTTGGCGCTCCAGCCGTCGGGCAGGCCGAGGGCCGCCTTGACGTTCTTGATGGTCCCGGTGCTCCAGTTGGTCACGTCGGTGGTCACCTGGAACGGCTTGCCGGCGTCGGTGGCCGGGGCGTCCGGAGTGATCAGGACGGCGGCGGCCGGAGCGTCGTCGCGCTTGAGCGCCCTGATGGCCTTGTCCGCGCCCTTGGCCTTGAGATTGACGAAGGCCGGGGTGACGCCGAGCGGCGCCGCGTACCCCTTGAGGGTCTTGGGTCCGCGGATCACCGTGCCCTGGTTCACGTCGTACCAGGTGCCCGGCGGCAGATGAACGGACCGGGTGGCGCCGGTGCTCAGCTTCGGCGCGGCCAGCACGGCCGGGCCGAGCATCCACTCGTCGGCGACCGTGTAACTCGCCTCGTCCTTCGGGAAGTCGAAGAACAGCGGCCGCATGATCGGATCACCGGTCTTCAGAGTGCTCTGCACCTGGTCCCAGATGTAGGGGGCGAGCTTCTCGTGCGTCTTGATGGCCTGCCGGTAGAGGTCGACCGTCTCCTGGTCGTAGTCCACCTTCTGCCCAGTGGTGGTGTCGTTGGTGTCCACCGGCGAGGTCGACGCGTACATCAGTGGCATCAGTGAGGCGGACTGCGCCCACCGCACCAGTACGTCCTTCGTCGGTGCGGGCTGGCCGCCGGAGCCGCCGATCATGTCGGACTCGACGAACGGGTAGCCGATGGTGGAGATCGCCAGGTTCTGGGAGGCGGAGGCGCGCAGCGAGTCCCAGCCGGTGCCCTTGTCGACCTGGCGGGTGACGAAGCCGGCCTCGTGGGCCGTCTTGTTCCAGTGCACGCGGATACCGGCGCCCTGGAGGTCGAACTCGTCGGCGAGCTGCGTACCGAGCTTCTGGTAGTCCGTGACCTGTGAGCCCTCGCGGGGCGCGCACCTCTCGTCGAAGAAGCGCGTGTCGAACTTGAGCCCGTCGATGTCGTACGTGCCCATGAGGGACTTGAGGTTGCCCTCGTACCAGGCCTTGGCGTCGGGGTTGGCCAGGTCGATGATCCCCGCCTCGCCGTTCCACCAGGTCACGTCACACGGCTTGGTCTTGTCCTTGGCGTCCATGAGCAGATAGCCGTGGTCGACCGCGTACTGGTAGTTGGCGGAGTCCAGGTTGATCCACAGGGTGACCCAGACGCCGAAGTCGAACCCCATGTCGTGGATCTTCTTGGAGAGACCCTTGGGATCGGGGAAGGTCTTGGGATCCCAGGTCAGATTGCCGTAGTTCGACTCCCACTTGTCGTCGAGCTGGATGGTGTGCCCGTCCAGCCCGTTGTCGTGGAGGTCGGTGGCGTAGTCGAGCAGTTTCTCCTGGTCGACCTTGGTGTAGAACTGCGCCCAGGAATTCCACAGCGGCTTGGCGTACTGCTCGTACGGGGCATCGGACTTGGTGGGCTTGCCGACGATGCCGATGTAGTCGCGGTAGACCTCCAGCGGGGTCGACTCGACGAACACGGTGGCCTTGTAGGTGTCGGCCGACTCGACGACGAAGCTGCCGAGGCCGTCCTTGCCCTTGTTGAGCGCCACGTCCATGACATTTCCGGTGTCGACGCGCAGACCGGTCGACTTGGAGGTGTACCAGAACGGGTCGATCATGTGGTACGACGCCGGGCCGAAGGTCGGGTGGTCCACCTCACCGGCGTCCAGCGGCCAGGGCTGGTTGGTGCCGGGACCGCCCTGCGGGGTCTCCGCCTCGCCGTGGCCGTACCAGTGGCCGGCCGACGACAGGTCGTAGCTGAGGCCCAGTTTGCTCGGTGCGCCCCCTCGGACGTCCCAGTCGAGCTGGTAGCGGTCGGCGCCGGGCGTGATCCGGGCCTCCACCGTGGCGCCGTCGAGCGTGCTGTCGGCGGTGACGGTCAGGACGCCGTTCTTCCACGTCCAGTCGGTGACGCCGGTCGCGTGCTGCCACGTGCCGTCGGCCGTCGCGAAGCGCAGGGAGCCGGTGTCGCCGGAGGTGGTGGCGAGCACGGTCTTCCCGGCGCGGCGGGTGGTCAGGGCGAGTTCGTCTTTGGCCACGTCGAGGGTGTAGCCGGGGGTGTTGGCGGAGGCCGGCACGGAGACCGTGACGGCGTTCGCGGTGGCGGCCACCTTCGGTCCGCCCACGGTGGCGGTGGTGGGGTGGGCGGCGGCCGCGGCGGTGGAGCCGGTGAGGGGCGCCATCAGCATGGCGGCGGTCAGTGCGGCAGCGAGCAACAGGCCGCCGGGACTGCTCAATCGGGCGTGCACTCGTGTCCTCCTGTCGGACAGGACGGTGGCTCAGGAGCGGCGGTGCGTGGTGCCGGTGGCGTGCGGAGCGCACGGTCACGAAGAAGCGCGGTGCCCGCCGGGGCTGGTTCTGCTTGATTCTGCGTGCAGATGCAAGATTCGAAGCGATTTCGCACATGCTCTTGCGGGAATCGCCACCTGTCAACATGCGGGGCACGCGGCGTCCCAAGTGCCCCGAGGGCTGTCGTGGAGCGGCTGTTGTCCCTGGTGGCGGTCGGTCCCGGGACCCGCCGAGCGGCCTCGGCGGGCCCGGAAACCGTTCGTAACGGGCACGTAAATTCTGCGGGCCCCGGAGATCCTTCCGGGGGGCGCCAGGTCAGGCCAGGATCACGGAACGGGTCAGATGGCGCGGATTGTCCGGGTCCAGCCCGCGTGCCGAGGCGAGGGCGGAGGCCAGCCGGTGCACCACGACCAGATCCGCCAGCGGGTCCCGGCCGAGTGCCACCAACTGCCCGCCGGTCTCCGCGATTTCGTCGGCGAGACCGGACGGCAGGGTCGCCGGGTCCCCGAACCACCACGCCACCCGGCCGGGCGCGGTGACGCTGATCGGCCCGTGCCGGTACTCCATCACCGGGTACGCCTCGGTCCAGGCGCCCGCCGCCTCGCGCATCTTCAGCGCCGCCTCCTGGGCGATGCCGTACGCCCAGCCCTGCCCCAGGAAGGTGAACTGCTCGGCCTCCAGCACCCCGGCCGGCAGCGGTCCGTCCAGCGCCGAGTGCCCCTGCTGCGGCAGATGCACCAGGTCATCGCCCAAGTGGGCCCGCAGGAGCACCAGTTCCGTGGTGGCGAACCGGGTCTGCACGACCGAGGTCTCGTCGGCGAAGTCGAGCACGACGACGTCGTCCGCCGGCCCCGTCACAGGCGAGTGCGGCACCGCGGTCACCGCGGTGGTGCGGGTGTGTCCGCGCAGTCGGCCGAGCAGCTCCAGCACTTCGGTCGTGGTGCCGGACCGGGTCAGCGCGACCACCCGGTCGTAGGCCCGGCCGTCCGGCATCTCGGAGGCGGGGAAGGCATCGGTCTCGCCGTGGCCGCCCGACTCCCGCAGTGCCGCGTACGCCTGGGCGATGAACCAGGACGTCCCGCAGCCGACGACGGCCACCCGCTCGCCGGGCCGGGGGAGTGAGGCGGAGACGGGACCGTCGGGCCTCTGGGCCAGTGCCACGGCCTGCCGCCAGCAGTCGGGCTGGGTGGCGATCTCGATGTCGGTCTGACTCATCGGGGACTCCCCTCTCGGGCGCACGGCGTGACCGATACGTGATGCGACGGCCCTTGACAGCGTGCGCGTTTGATTGAGCATCATGTCGTTCGATGATTGATAGCACCAGTAATCGAGCATAAACAAGCAAGCGGGCGCGCAATCAGGCGAGCACGCTCTTGACCAAGCACGCCATGCGTGCGGAGAGGTACTCCGTGAAACGGCACCTCGCGGGCCTCGCCGGGGTCACGGCCCTGGCACTGGCCCTCACCGGCTGCGGCAAGGGCAGCTCCTCGGACAGCGGCGGATCCGACGGCAGGACGATCAGGTTCGTCGCGGCGAAGTACGACGACGACACCCAGGCCTACTGGACTGCGCTGATCAAGGACTTCGAAAAGGCGAACCCCGGCTACCGGGTGAACCTCGAAGTCGTCGACTGGGAGCAGATGGACTCCAAGGTCAAGACGTACGTCCAGACCAAGCAGGAACCGGACGTCCTCAACTACAACAAGTTCTCCGACTTCGCCCGGGACGGCCTGGTGTACAAGGCGCAGGACGTCGTCTCCCCCAAGGTGCTGGCCGACTTCCTCCCGCTGTTCCGGCAGAAGGCGCAGTACAAGGGGGCCCAGTACGGCCTGCCCTTCATCTCCAGCGCGCGCCTGTTCTTCTACAACAAGGACATCTTCGCCAAGGCGGGCATAGCCAAGCCGCCGGCCACCTGGGCCGAGGTCGAGGCCGACGCCAAGAAGATCAAGAAGGCCGGTTACATCGGCCTCGGGCTGCCCCTGGGCCCCGAGGAGGCGCAGGCCGAGTTCCAGATCTGGGCGATGAACAACGGCGGCGGCTGGACCGACGCCTCGGGCAAGTGGGCGATCGACCAGCAGGCCAACGTCGACACGCTCAGCTACCTGCGGAAACTGACGAAGGAAAAGGTCACCCAGCCCAACCCGGAGGCCACCAACCGCAAGGACGTCTTCAACCAGTTCGCCCAGGGCAAGATCGGCATGCTCAACGGGGCGGTCTTCATGCGGAAGGGTTTCATCGACCCGGTCGACGCGAAACTGAACTACGGCGTCGCGGCCCTGCCCAGCAAGGACGGCAGCACCCACAAGACGCTCGGCGTGCAGGACTACCTCGTCGCGTTCAAGAAGAGCGACGGGTCGAACAAGGCGGCGGTGAAGAAGTTCCTCGACTTCTTCTACCAGAAGGAGAACGCCGCCAAGTTCGTCTCCACCGAGGGGTTCCTGTCGGTCACCGAGTCGGCCGGTCAGGTGCTCAGCTCCGACAGCCAGAACGCCGCCTACTACAAGCCGTTCGTCGACGCCCTCTCCAGCGCCGAGTTCGCCCCCGCCGACGACCCGGCGTGGGCCGCGGTCGACGGTGCGGTGAAACAGCGCATCGGCACCGGGGTGGCGGGCGGCGACCCGGCGAAGGTCCTGGGCGAGATCCAGAAGACCGCGCAGAAGGGCGACTGACTTCGGTGGCCGTACACGATGTCACCGCAAGCGCCACCGGGGCCGAACACCCGGCCCCGGTGGCGCCGGCGCCGCCCCCGCCGCGCCGCCGTCGCAGGACATGGCGCGCGCTCGAGCCCCTGTTGTGGCTCGGGCCCGCGACCCTCCTCATCCTGACCATGGTCGTCTGGCCGATCATCGAGATGATCCGGACGTCCCTGACGAAGGTGAGCTCCACCGGACTGTCCGAGGGATTCGCCGGGCTTACCAACTACACCGACCTGTTCGCCGAGGGCGACCTGCCCGGAGTGCTGCTGCGCACCGTCGTGTGGGTCATCGGGGTCGTCGCCGTCACGATCCTGGTCTCGCTCTGCCTGGCCCAACTGCTCAACGCGAGCTTCCCCGGGCGCCGACTGGTGCGGTGGGCGATGATCGTGCCCTGGGCCTCGTCCGTGCTGATGACGGCGCTCATCTGGCGCTGGATGCTCAACAACTTCTACGGCGTGATCAACCGGCTGCTCATGGACATCGGGGTGCTCGACGCCCCCGTCAACTGGCTGGCCCATCCGGGGCAGGCACTGGCGGCGATGATGGGCGTCGCGGTGTTCGTCTCGCTGCCGTTCACCTCTTTCGTCCTGCTGGCCGGGGTGCAGAGCATCCCGGGCGAGGTTTATGAGGCGGCGCGGGTGGACGGTGCAGGCCCGGTCCGCGCCTACCTGAGCATCACCCTGCCGCTGCTGCGGCCCTCGCTGGTGGTCGCCGCGATCATCAACGTCATCAACGTGTTCAACTCGTTCCCCATCATCTGGGCCATGACGCGCGGCGGCCCCGGCTTCAGCACCGACACGACCACCACCTACCTGTACAAACTCGCCTTCGACAACCAGTCGGTGGGGGAGTCGGCGGCGATGGCCGTCGTCAACTTCGGGCTGGTCCTCGCCGTGGTGCTGGTCTATCTGCGCGTCGTCCGCCGACAGGAGGACACCGCGTGAGCAGAACCGCCGTCAGTCCCCGCACGTCTGCGCCGCGCAGGAGGCGGCCACGACCGATGAAACTGCGCACCGTCCTGCTCACCGCGGCCGGCTGGCTGGTGGCGCTCGCGTTTCTCGCGCCCTACGCGGAAATGCTGCTGACAGCGCTCAAACCGACGCCCGAACTGATGAAGTCCCCGCCGTCCTATCTGCCCTCGCACTGGCAGTGGTCGAACTTCACGCAGATCTGGTCGCTCACCGACCCGCGCGTCGGGGACGCGCTGCTGTTCTCGCTGTACGTCGCCGGCGCGTCGACGCTGCTCGCCCTGGCCGTCGGGCTGCCCGCCGCGTACTACACCGCACGGCACCGCTTCCGCGGGCGCGGCGCCTTCCTGATCCTCGTGCTCGTCACCCAGATGTTCGCGCCGACCGCGCTGCTGGTCGGCATCTACCGGGAGATGGTCAGCCTCGACCTGACCGACACCGCCGAGGGCCTCATCCTGGTGAACGCGGCGTTCAACCTGCCGTTCTGCGTGTGGATCCTCAACGCGTACTTCGCGAGCATCCCCAAGGAACTGGAGGAGGCGGCCTGGCTCGACGGCACCGGACGGTTCGGCGCCCTCACCCGTGTCATCCTGCCGCTCGCGATGCCCGGTGTGGTGACCGCGCTCGTCTACACCTTCATCGGAGCGTGGAACGAGTACGTGGTGGCGCTCACGGTCACCTCGTCCGGCAACCGGATGACGCTGACCAGGGCGATCCCCGGCTTTGTCACCTCGTACCACGAGCAGTGGCAGTACCTGTTCGCCACCTCGATCGTCGCGATCGTGCCCGTGGTGGTGCTGTTCGTCTTCGTGGAGCGCTACCTCGTCGCGGGCCTGACGGCGGGCGGCGTGCGCGGATGACCCCGGGATCCGCACCTCAGCCCGGGCCGTCGCCGGGGCCGTCGCGGAGGCCGGTGCGGGAGCGGCGAGCGGTGTCAGGCGCGGATGACCTCCACACCGGCCGCCTCGAACGACTCGGTGAGTTCGTCCGAGGCGGCCTTGTCGGTCACCAGGACGTCGATGTCCGTCACCGGGCAGATGCGGGCGAAGGCCCGCCGGTTCAGCTTGGAGGAGTCGGCGACCGCGACGACCTGCTGCGCCCGGCGGGCCAGCGCCCGGTTGATGCTGGCCTCGCCCTCGTGGTGGGCGGTCGCCCCGTGGGCCACGTCGATGGCGTCCACTCCGATGAAGACCTGGTCCAGCGCGATCTCCGCGAGCAGTTCGGTGGCCAGCGGTCCGATCAGCTCATAGGACGCGGGCCGGGCCACCCCGCCGGTCACCACGAGCTTGACGTGGCGCCGAACGACCAGCTCGTTGGCGATGTTCAGGGCGTTGGTCACCACGGTGACCGCCGTCTCCGCGCCGCCGGAACTCAGGTCGGCGCGGGTGGCCAGAGCCCGCGCCACCTCGGTGGTCGTGGTGCCGCCGTTCAGCCCGACCACGGCACCGGCCTTCACCAGCCCGGCGGCCGCGTCCGCGATCCGCTCCTTCTCCGGGGCCTTGCGCGCGGCCTTGTAGCGCAGCGGCAGATCATAGGCGATCGCGTTGATCACGGCACCGCCGTGCGTGCGGGTGACCATCTGCTGGCGGGCCAGCTCGTCGAGGTCGCGCCTGATGGTCGCGGCGGAGACGCTCAACTCCTCGGCAGCCGACTCGACTTCGATCCGCCCGTCGCGCGTCAGCATCTCCAGCAGCGCGCTCCACCGGGCCTGCGGTGCCGCCATGTCTCACAACTCCCTGTCGGTGTGTGCGCCGCGAAGTGCGCACCTCAATGAAACCACAGCGCATGATTGGGTGCTTTATGGCCGTCAAACAAGCAAAACCCTGCACTTACCGCACATTCATACCCATGCCTCTGCCGACAGGAGGCCGTCCGTGCCGCTGACTCCCACCGCCGACGTGGTGAGCTCCGCGTACCGCGACGGTCGGGCCGTCGGCGCGTTCAACGTGATCACCCTGGAACACGCCGAGGCCGTGGTCACCGGGGCGGAAGCCGCGGGCTACCCGGTCATCTGCCAGATCAGCGAGAACGCCGTCCGGTTCCACGGCAGTCGGCTCGCCCCGATAGCCCGCGCCACCGCGGCACTCGCCGAGGCGGCCGCCGTCCCCGTGGCGCTGCACCTCGACCACGTCACCGACGAAGCGCTGCTGCGCCGCGCCGCGGACTGCGGTTTCGGATCCGTCATGTTCGACGCGTCCGCGCTGCCGCACGCCCAGAACGTCGCCGTCACGCGCGCGGCGGCCCAGTGGGCGCACTCCCAGGGTCTGTGGCTGGAGGCGGAACTCGGCGAGATCGGCGGCAAGGACGGAGTGCACGCGCCTACGGCACGCACGGACCCCGACCAGGCGCGCGACTTCGTGTCCGCCACCGGGGTGGACGCACTGGCCGTCGCGGTCGGCAGTTCCCACGCGATGACCACACGCACCGCCCGGCTGGACCACGGTCTCATCGCCCGCCTCGCCAAGGCGGTCCACGTGCCGCTGGTACTGCACGGCTCGACGGGCGTGCCCGACGAAGAACTCCGGCAGGCGGTGGCGGCCGGCATGGTCAAGGTCAACATCGGTACGGCACTGAACGCCGCCTTCACCGGCGCGGTCCGCGACACACTCGCCGCGGCGCCCGCGGCCGTCGACCCCCGTCCTGCCCTCACCGAGGCGCGCCGGGCGATGGCCGATGCCGTGACCTCGGCGCTGCAGACCCTGTCGGGCGGGGGGAACGGGACGGGTTGACGGGTTCCGGTGCCGGGCGCGAGACGATTGCCGACGTCGAGAGTTCCGGACGTGCAGATCAAGCGACCACCGCCGCCCGCACACACAGCACGTCCGGCAGATGCGAGGCCAACTGCCGCCAGCTGTCGCCGTCGTCGGCCGAGGCGTACACCTCGCCGTTGCGGTTGCCGAAGTAGACACCGGCCGGGTCCGCGTCGTCCGTGCACATCGCGTCCCGCAGCACCGTGCCGTAGTGGTCGTCCTGCGGCAGGCCCGCCGTGAGCGGCTCCCAGCTCTTGCCCGCGTCCGCCGTGCGGAAGACCCGGCACCGGTGACCGGCCGGGACGCGGTCCGCGTCGGCGTTGATCGGGAAGACGTACGCCGTCTCACCGCGGTGCGGATGGGCGGCCACCGCGAAGCCGAAGGTGGACGGCAGCCCCTCGCCGATGTCCGTCCAGTGCGCCCCCGTGTCGTCGCTTCTGTACACACCCCAGTGGTTCTGGAGGTACAGCCGGTCCGGATCGGCCGCGTCCCGGGCCACCTTGTGCACACACTGGCCGAACTCAGGGTTCGGCTCGGGCAGGAACACCGCGGAGACACCGGAGTTGGATGGCTCCCAGCTCTCCCCGCCGTCCTTGGTGCGGAACACCCCGGCGGTGGAGACGGCCACCGTCACCGCGCGCGGATCCCGCTGGTCGGTCAGGACGGTGTGCAGGCCCTCACCGCCACCGCCGGGCACCCACTTCGAACGGGTCGGATGCTCCCACAGGGGACGGACGAGCTCGAAACTCTCCCCACGGTCCTCGGAGCGGTACAGCGCGGCCGGTTCCGTGCCCGCGTAGACCACGTCCGGCTCGGCCGCCGCCGGGTGCAGCTGCCAGACCCGCTCCAGGGAGGCCTCGGTGTCCTTCGGGAACTTCACCGCGGGCTGGGCCGGCTCCGTCCAGGTGCGGCCCAGGTCGTCGGAGTGGAACACGGAGGGGCCCCAGTGCGCGCTGTCACCGCCGGCCAGCAGCCGCGGACGCTCGCCCCGGGTGTCGATGGCGACCGAGTACACGGCCTGCGCGTTGAAATACGGGCTCTCGTCGAACTCCCAGGTGCCGCCGCGCCCGCGCCCGATGAACAGACCTTTGCGCGTCCCCACGGCAAGCAGCTTCTCAGTCATACCGATCACCTCCGTGACGTCTTTGTCCCAGACACCGGCCAGTCTGCACCCCGCCACTGACAGTCACCTCTGGAACGGCCTTCACCGCAGGTCAGGGCGGGGATGGTAACCGGCTGCGGCGATTGACGGACCGCTTTCGACCAGATGCCCGCAGCGGCGGGCGGCCGGTGGGACCTTCGTGACGGAGAACTCGCCGTGAGTCGTGAGCATCGAGGACGGCTGCCCCGTATGGGAGGTCGGTCCGGCATGTTCGTGCGCCCGTCGCTCATGAGGAGGATGCCTTCGATGGCGTTCCGTGGTCCCAAGGTCTGGCTGTGGCGCTGGCGGCGCAATCCGCTCCGACGCCGCGCCGACACCGTCGAGGCGTGGGTCGTACTCGGTGCCTGGCTGCTCACCGTGCTGGCCGGGGTGCTCGCCGGTCTGGGGGTGAGCCGGTCCGTCGAGCACCAGCTGGCGCAGGAGCGCGTCGAGTGGCGGCCCGTCGTGGCCCGTCTCGTCGACCAGGCGCCCGGCACGGCCGACCCGGGCACGTCGAGCGGTGAACGGGTATGGGGCAAGGTGGCCTGGAACGGGGCCGACGGCTCGGCCCACGAGGGCCAGGTCCGCGTCGATCCCGGCAGCACCCAGGGCACCCCGGTCACCGTCTGGACCGACGCCCGCGGCCGCCTGATGACCCAGCCCGCCACCGAGGGCCAGGCCCGGATCCGCGCCGCGATGATCGGCGTCCTGGTCGGCGTCAGCACCGCGGCCGTCCCCTTCGTGGGCGGTCGGGTGCTGCGCGGCCGGATGGAGCGCCGCCGCCTCGACCAGTGGAATACGGACTGGGCGTACTTCGGACCGTTGTGGGGCGGGAGGCGGGCCGACGGGAGGTGACACCGGCGGGCAGGGCCGCGTGGAGTGAACCCGCCGTGTGCGACCGCTCCGTGCGGCTACCCGCCCCTCAGAACTTCCCCGCAAGCCCGCACCAGCCGCTCGTCGTCCAGCACGTCATGGCTGCCGTGCCCACCGGACGGTGATGGCAGATGCCGTCGCCGGGCCGCCAGTTCCGTGTGAAGGAGATCGTGGAGGGGTGCGCCTGCCGGGCCCAGGGCGGCCAGGCAGGCGGTGATGGTCCGGCGGGTGGACGGATTCTCCGTCCACGCCGTCCGCAGGACCGGCGCGGCGAGCTCCCCGTCCCCGGAGATCCGCCAGACCGCACACCCGGCGGACACCCGCTCCCACAGATCCTCCGCCGTGACCAACCGCCGCAACCCCGGCAGCGCCGGCCGAGCCTCCGGCCCAAGCCGCACCAACGCCTCCGCGGCCGCCCGTCGTCGTGGCCTTCCGTCCGTCAACTCGCGGATCAACACGGGCAGTACGACCGACGCGTCCCCCTCGACGGACCACAGCGCCTCCGCCGCGACCGCCGCGCACTCCGTCCCCAGCAACTCACGCAGCACCGGTATGACCTCGGCGGCCGCCGCGTGCCCGAACGTGCCGAGAGCACGAACGGCCGACTCCACCACGGGATCCCGCAGCGGCAGCCCCATGGGCAGCCCCCGCAACAGCCGCAGCACCTCCGGTACGGCCTCCGTGTCGCCCAGCGCGGTGAGCGCCGACCACAGCGGTACGGCCCGTTCGAACGTCCCGGGGGAGTCCGGCACGACCTCGCCCAGCCGACGACGCAGTGCGGGCGCGAGCGGGGCCGCCCCCGTCCCCAGGTGTCCGATCACATGGCCCAGATCATCCGGTACGACAGGAGCGGCCAGCACCTGCGCCAGTACCGGTGTCGCCCGGGAATCCCCGCTCCTGGCAAGGGCCTTGAGCGGCCCGCCCAGTGTCGGCGCCCCGCGCTCCCGGCGCCGTACCCACAGGTCGGGCCGGGAGGCCACCAGGGCGGCCAGGTCGTCGGCGGCCGGTGCGGCCAGACCGAAGAGGCCCTCCAGGACGGACACCGCGGCATCGCGCAACCTGTCCTCCTCGGTGCCCAGTTGAGCACCGACCAGAGCGACCGGCTCGGTCCAGTCGGCACGCCACTCGCGGAACAGCCCCGCCGACATCCATACGGCGTTGCACCGGTCGACGGCGTCCGGACTGGTCAACTGCCCCTTGAGGAGGGCCGTCCGCTCGTCGAGCCGGTCACCGAGCCCGCGGTGCAGGGTCCGCAGCAACTGCGAGCCCTGCTCGTCAGAGGGACGCAGCCGCCGCAGCCGAGTCACGAGGGGATCGGAGTGGGGGCACCCGACGCCGGTCCGTCTGCCGGCCCGCCGCGCGGAGCGCTCCCGGAGCAGCCCGACGGCGACCGTCACCAGGTCGGGCGGAAGCCGGTCCGGAGCGCAGTCGGCGAGCTGACCGAGGGCGGCGAGCCGCAGCCCGGGGTCGTACGGTGCCGCGCTCCGCGCCGTCAGCAACTCCAGCGCCCCGGCGGCGTGCCCGGGGTGCCGCCGTACGAAGAGGCCCAGGCTCTCGGTGAGGGCGTGCAGGACCCGGTCGTCCCGCTCCAACGCGCAGCGCTCGCGCAACAGGCCCAGCACGCGGGCCGGTTCGTCCATGAACCGCACGAGGGCCTCCGGGGCGGCCCGGCGGACGGAGGGGTCGGCGTCCTCCGTCAGCCGGACGAACACGTCGGCTCCGGCGCGCACGCCGCCCCGCGCCCGCGCGCCCAGCCCGCTCCCGCCATCGTCCTCTCGTGCCGCGTCCTGCGCCCCGATGCTGACGAGGAGTTCGAGGATGCCGGCCCGGTCCTCGATCTCCCCGCTCGCCGCGAGCGCGAGCAGAAACGGAACGCAGGCCAGTGTCGAGTCGTACACCTCTCCCTGGTGGTGCAAGGCGCCGTACATTCCGTCGAGGGCCGTCTCCCGCTCGGCGGGATCCGCGGAGGCCAGCCCCCGCAGCAGCCCGGGCACGTCCTCCGCACTGCCGTACGCATGCCGCAGCGAGGCCCAGTCGACCTCGTCGATCCCCGTGAACACGTTGTCCTCCCCAGGCGAAGTACCAACTGATCGGAGTCTGCACCACGGGACTGACAACCCAAGCGGAATCGGCAGGTGACGGTGAGCGATCCGGACAGCGGGGGAGGGATCAGTTCCGGCCAGGCAGTGCTCGGTCGAGGACCGCGTCCACGTCCGCCGCGTCGGGCAGGGTGCCGAAGGAGTGTCCCCAGTCGCCACCGAGCCGTGTCGCGCAGAAGGCGTCGGCGACCGCGGACGGGGCGTGCCGGACGAGGAGGGACGCCTGGAGGGTGAGGGCCATGTGCTCCACCAGTCGGCGGGCGCCCGCCTCGGACGTCGTGGCCAACAGGTCCTTGAGCCGGGCGACGGCCGCGTCCAGGCGGGCGTCCGCCCCCTGGGCCAGGGCGAGTTCGCCGAACAGCGCCTGAGCGGTGTCCGGCGCACGGCGCAACGCCCGCAGGACGTCGAGGGCGTTGACGTTCCCGGACCCCTCCCAGATCGACAGCAGAGGTGCCTCCCGGTAGTGCCGGGGCATGCCCGAGTCCTCCACGTAGCCGTTGCCACCCAGGCATTCCAGGGCCTCCGCGGTGAAGGCCGGGCCCCGCTTGGTGACCCAGTACTTGCCGACTGCGGTGGCGATACGGCGGAACGCCTGCTCGCCGGCGTCTCCGCGCACCGCCCGGTCGGCGGCGCCCGCCAGCCGTAGCGTGAGGGCGGTGGCGGCCTCGGACTCCAGGGCCAGATCGGCCAGGACATTGCGCATCAGCGGCTGGTCCACCAGCCGGGCGCCGAACGCGCTGCGATGCCGAGCATGGTGTCCCGCCTCGACGAGCGTCCGGCGCATCAGGGTCGCCGACATCATCACGCAGTCCAGGCGCGTGCAGTTGACCATCTCGATGATCGTCTTGACGCCCTGTCCCTCGGGACCGACCAGCCAGGCGACCGTCCCGTCGAACTCGGGCTCGGAGGAGGCGTTCGACCGGTTGCCGAGCTTGTCCTTGAGGCGCTGGATGCGGAAGGTGTTGCGGCTGCCGTCCGGCAGGACGCGCGGGACGAGGAAGCACGACAGCCCGCCCGGCGCCTGCGCCAGCACCAGGAACACGTCGCACATCGGCGCCGACGTGAACCACTTGTGCCCGCGCAGCGTGTACACGCCCGACTCCGCGGTGGGCGACGCCGTCGTGGTGTTCGTGCGGACGTCGGAGCCGCCCTGCTTCTCGGTCATCCCCATGCCGGCGAGCAGACCGCGCTTCTCGGCCGGCACCCTCAGTTCCGGCTCGTACTCGCGGCCGGTCAGCAGGGGTTCGTAGACCTTCGCCAGCTCCGGCTCCTTGCGCAGCGCCGGGATCGCCGCGTACGTCATCGACGTGGGACAGCCGTGGCCCGCGTCCGTGTGCCCCCACACCAACCCGCCCGCCGTACGGGCGACATGGGCGCCGGGCCGGTCCTCGGACCACGGGGTGCCGGCCAGCCCCTCGGCGACGGCGGTCCTCATCAGGTGGTGCCAGCTCGGGTGGAAGTCGACCTCGTCGACGCGGTTGCCGTACCGGTCGTGGGTGCGCAGTACCGGCTCGTGCCGGTTGGCCTGATCCGCCCACTCCTGGGCCTCGGCGCTCCCGGCCCGCAGACCGAGCCGCCGGATGCCCTCCTCGGCCCAGCCGGCGCCCTCGCGGCGCAGCCCTTCCAGCAGGACGGGATCGTCGGAGGCGTCGTACGGGGCCAGCGGAGGCGGCTGGTTGGTGACGGCGTGGGTGGCGGCCTGTTCGGGCGCGGGTATGGAGACCATGGCCACCATGTTGCACTCCTGCTGCGACCGTAGCAATAGTGCAACAATGAGGGAGTCGTACAGTACGTGACCATGCGCAGGAACGTGTCGGAGCAGCTCGGTGAGGTCGACCTGCGGCCGCTGTCGGCCCGGTCGGTCGTGCTGAGCCTGCTGCTCGGCGCGCATCCGCCGGAGATGCCCGTGAAGGACCTGCTCCGCGCGGTGGAGCCGTTCGGCGTCGGCGGCTCCACGCTGCGTGCCGCCCTCAGCCGGATGGTGAGCGCCGGTGACCTGCGACGCGCCGACACCGTGTACGGCCTCAGCGACCGGCTGCTCGCCCGGCAGCGCCGTCAGGACGACTCCGTGCACCCCCGCACGCGCGCGTGGAGCGGCGACTGGGAGATGGTCGTGATCACGGCGACGGGCCGAGGACCGGCCGAACGCGCCGAGCTGCGCGCACGGCTGACCGCCCTCCGGCTCGCCGAACTCCGTGAGGGCGTCTGGCTGCGCCCCGCCAACCTGCTCCGATCGCTGCCGGACGACCTCGACGCGGTCGCCCAGTGCTACACGGCTCGCCCCGGTCGCCCCGGGCCGGAACTGGCAGCCGAGCTGTGGTCCCTCGGCGGCTGGGCGGCCCGGTCCCGGGCGCTGCTCACCCATATCGGGCGCGCGGACCGGCCCGCGGACCGGCTCACCGGCTTCGCGGCCGTCGTACGGCATCTGCTGACCGACCCGGTGCTGCCGCTCGAGCTTCTGCCGCCCGACTGGCCGGGCGCGGAACTGCGGTCCGCGTACGCGGACTATCAAGGGGAGCTGGCGGACACCGTGCCCCAGAATCAGCTCCGCACATGACACGGCGGCCGTGCGAAGCGCCGTGCGGGGACGCTTCGTACGGCCGCCTTCACCTACCGAGCGGCTACTTGTAGGTGATGTCGGACGTGGCGTACTTGCAATAAGTACTGTCCGGTCCGGAGCCGTTCGTGGTCGGCTCCTTGCCCGTGTTGTTCCCGATGTACTTCTGGCACGGGACGATCTTCTTGCTGGTGTCGCCGACGATCGTGATCTTCTTCAGGGTCGCGCTGTCGCCGTAGTTGGTGTTGATGCCGACGAGCTTGTTGCCCGAGTAGGTCGCCTCGATGGTGTTGAGGTTGATCGTCCGCTTGTACTGCGTCGAGCAGTTGCCGCAGGACCGCACGAAGGTGCCGAAGTTCTGCACGGCGAAGTTGGAGACGTTGAGCGTCCCGGCGCCGTTGAACTGGAACACCTTGTCGCTCGCCGACTTCGCGCCACCGCCGGAGACGGTGTACACGTTCGACGACGAGGAGCCGCGGAAGGTCGCCGCGTCCTCGCCGACGTCCTCCCACCACACGTTCTGCAGCGTGCAGCTGCCCGCGCAGTGGATGCCGTCGGCGGCGGGAGCCCCGATGATGACGTTCTTCAGGACGGTCCCGGCCGCGAGGTTCAGGATCGGCCCCTGGTCCTCGTCCTGGCTGTCGCTGCCCAGGTCGCCCGTGCCGTACAGGCGCTTCATCCCGTAGTCCTTGGTGCCGGACAGCTCGATGGTCGAGGAGACCGCCTGGCTGCCGTTCGCCGTCGGCCAGGTGGCGGCGCTGGCCGTCGGCGCGTTGAGTGTCATGATCATGCCAACTGAGAGGCCGAGTGCGGCCATGGCTCCGGTCAGCGCGCGGGTACGCGCGCGTGGACGTGCCGAAGAAGTCATGTCCCGATTCCTTCTTCCGTGTCGGGGGGTGGACGGGTTGAGGGTGGTCAGATCTTTCCGGTGCCCGCGCCGCCGGTCACCGAGGCGACGACGGAGGAGGCGGGCTCGGCGGTGTAGCTGTACGGAGCGGTGGTGAAGGTGCCGACCTGGGAGACCTCGGTGGCGGCTCCGCCGAGGTCGTTGCCGCGCAGGTTGGCGTAGCCGTCAACGTCACTGTTCCGATTCGTGGTGACAGCGACTCCGGTGCTCCGGAAGACGTTGTTCTCCACGAGCATCTGGGCGCCCATGCGCGAGTGCACCGCGGTCTCGGCGCCGACGACGTAGTTGTCGTAGAAGTGCCCGGTGCCGAAGCGCAGACTGGGGATGCGCGAGTTGACGTTGTTGAACCAGTTGTGGTGGTACGTCACCTTCAAGTGGCCGGTGTCCTGGCTCGCGTTGTTGTCGCTGTGGCCGACGAGCGAGCCCTTGAAGTGGTCCTTGAAGGTGTTCCAGGACACCGTGACGTTGTCGGAGCCGTGGTTGATGTCCAGCAGCCCGTCGTAGTAGTCCTTGTCGTGATCACGGTCCGCCGAGAAGGAGTTGTGGTCGATCCACACCTTCGTCGAGGCCTGCACCTCGATGCCGTCGGCGGGCGCGAGGGGCTTGCTGATGTTCAGGTTGCGGACGACGACGTTCGTGACCTTCTTCAGCCGCAGCCCGCCGCCGGTGAACCCGGAGGACGAACCGACGCCGAGCACCGTGGTGTTGGAGCCGACGTCGACCGTACCGCTGAGCGAGATCAGGCCGTTGACCTTGACGACCTTCGCCGTGCTGCCGGTGACGGCCGTTTTGAAGGCGCTCAGCGTGGAGACGGTGACCGCGGAGGCGCTGCCGCCGCCGGTCGTTCCGGCGCCGAAACCGATGGGGGAGGTCTCGGCGGCCCCGGCCGGCTGCGGCACGGCCAGGGCGGCCGCCGTCGCGAGCGCGGCCGCACCGGCGGCCAGAGCGGATCTTTGCGCGTGTGTACGTGGGGGGCGAGTACGCATGCGGGTGCGTCCCTTCGTGGTGCCTGCGTAGTGCTTGGTCGGTCATGTACGTGAGAGTTGTTCGCCATGTTGAACGACGTGCGCAGTGCAGAGCGGCAATGTATGGCCCTGTGGGGATGGGCTGGTCACATCGCTGAACGGAACGTAGACGGTAAGCGCTTTCTGGTCAACGCTTTGCGCAGAAGACATTCAGCCGTCCAGGTGGCGGGCGGGCCGACGGGGGCGAGCGAATTCTTTCGACGTGTGGGAGCGCTTCCATGGCGGCCATGTGCATGCCACGATGCTCGCCGGACGCTTCCCTTCCGAGAGATTTCCAAGAACTTCCGAGAGGGGCGAGTCGGTGGCGACTCCACCTGTGCGTACGTTCTTCAGCGGCGAGTTGCTCACCTTGCTCGCCCGGGGACTCGCGGCCCTCGCCCTCGGGCCGGCGGCGGCGGGCCCGCTGCCGGGTTCCTTCGGCTGGTTCTCCACCGGTCCGCTGATCGGCCCCGACCCGGACGCCGGCCATCCGATCGTCTCCACGAAGGACCCGACGGCCCTCCGGTACAAGAAACGTCCGCACGTCCGCATGACGACCGCGGACTGTGCCGGCGCGCGGAGCCTCGCCCGGCCGAGCTTCGCCGACCGGTCGCGGGCGGCCGACGCGCCCCCGACCTTCCTGGGCGCCGACCCGGACAACGGCAACAGGTACGGGGTCGCGCCCCAGGTCGTCTGCTTCGCGCCGCAGAAGCGCTGGTACATGGTCAACTCCCGGTTGCCATGCCGGTCGGCCCGGTCGACCAGGACGAACTCCTCCCGCTGATACCGCTGACCGAAAGGGGCAAGGACATGTCCACCACCCCCAGGAGACCGTTGAGGTCGGTGCTGCCGGCCCTGCTGCTGTTAATCGCGGCGGTGCTCGTCGCCGCCCCCACCGCATCGGCCCGCACGGAGGCCGCCCCCACGGCGACCCTCACCGAGATCACCGGCTTCGGTACGAATCCCAGCAATCTCCAGATGTACCTGTACGTGCCGGACAACGTCACCGCGCACCCCGCGGTCGTCGTGGCCGTGCACTACTGCACCGGCTCCGGACCGGCCATGTACAACGGCACCGAGTGGGCCCAACTGGCCGACACCTACGGCTTCGTGGTGATCTACCCCTCGGTCACCCGGTCCAGCAAGTGCTTCGACGTGTCCTCGCCACAGGCGCTGAAGCGGGGCGGCGGCAGCGACCCCGTCGGCATCAAGTCGATGATCGACTGGACGGTGAGCACCTACTCCGCCGACACCAGCAGGATCTACGCCACCGGCATCTCCTCCGGCGCGATGATGACGAACGTCCTGCTCGGCGACTACCCGGACGTGTTCGCGGCGGGCGCGGCCTTCTCCGGCGTCCCCTTCGGCTGCTTCGCGACGACCGACGGCTCGGAGTGGAACAGCGCCTGCTCGGGCGGCACGATCACCCACACCCCGCAGGAGTGGGGCGACCTGGTCCGCGCCGCCTACCCCGGCTACACCGGCACCCGGCCGCGCATGCAGGTGTGGCACGGCACCGAGGACGACGTGCTGCGCTACCCCAACTTCGGGGAGGAGATCAAGCAGTGGACGAACGTCCTCGGCGTCAGCCAGACGCCGGCCGCCACCGACTCGCCGGTCTCCGGCTGGACCCGCACCCGCTACGGCGCCACCGGTGACCGTGCTCCCGTCGAGGCGATCAGTCTCCAGGGCGTCGGCCACAACCTCTACGCCTGGGGCATGGCCGCCCGCGCCCTCACCTTCTTCGGCCTCGACGACTCGGGCCCGGCACCCCAACCCCAGCCGGGCGCCTGCAAGGTGACGGCCACGACCAACGCCTGGAACACGGGCCTGACGGCGTCCGTGACGATCACCAACACCGGCACCACCGCGATCAACGGCTGGCAACTGGCCTTCACCCTCCCCACCGGCCAGACCATCACGAACGGCTGGGGCGCCACGTACACCCCGTCCTCCGGCACGGTGACGGCGACGAACGCGGCGTACAACGGCACGATCGCACCGAACGCGAGCGTCAGCATCGGGTACCAGGCCAATCACGGCGGGAACAGTGCGGCGCCGGGTGGCTTCACGCTCAACGGGACGGCCTGTACGGCGAGTTGACGCTCACCGGCCATCGCGGTCCTCCGGCGGGGCGTTCCGGCTCAGTGTGCGGGCGCCCCGCCGGGAGCGCGGCAGAACCCGCTCGTCAAACGGACCGGTGGTACTGCTCCGGAACACGCACCGCTTCGCCCAGCTCCCGCGCGGCATGCCGCGCCCAGGACGGGTTCCGCAGCAGTTCGCGGCCCAGCAGCACCGCGTCCGCCTCACCGTTGGAGAGGATCTTCTCGGCCTGTCCGGTCTCCGTGATGAGGCCGACCGCGGCGACCGGGAGGGTGGTCTCCGCCTTGACGCGGGCGGCGAAGGGGACCTGGTAGCCGGGGCCGACCGGGATACGCACGCCCGACGCGTTGCCGCCGGTGGAGACATCCAGGAGGTCGATGCCGTGGGCCTGGAGGTCACGGGCGAAGCGGACGGTGTCGTCCGGGGTCCAGCCGCCCTCCTCCAGCCAGTCGGTCGCCGAGATGCGGAAGAAGAGGGGCTTGTCGTCGGGCCAGACCTCGCGCACCGCGTCGACGACCTCCAGCGCGAAGCGGGTGCGGTTCTCGTAGGAGCCGCCGTACTCGTCGGTGCGGTGATTGCTGTGCGGGGAGAGGAAGTTGTTGATCAGATAGCCGTGGGCGCCGTGGATCTCGGCGACTTCGAAACCGGCGGCGAGAGCGCGACCGGCCGCGTCCGCGAACTGGCCCACCACGTGCTTGATGTGATCGGCCGTCAGTTCTGTCGGAACCGGGTGCTTCGCGTCGTACGCCAGTGCGCTGGGGCCCAGCGGCTGCCATCCCCCCGCGGCCGGGGCGAGCGGCGCGCCGCCCTTCCACGGCTGGTCGGTGGACGCCTTGCGGCCGGCGTGAGCGAGCTGGATTCCCGGGACCGTGCCCTGGGAGACCAGGAAGCGGGTGATGCGGCGGAACGCCTCGACCTGGGTGTCGTTCCAGATGCCGAGGTCGTAGGGGGAGATGCGGCCCTCGGGGCTGACGCCGGTGGCCTCGACGATGATCAGGCCCGTGCCGCCGGTCGCGCGCGCCGCGTAGTGCGCGAAGTGCCAGTCGTTCGGGGCGCCGGTATCGGGACCCTCAGGAGCGGCCGAGTACTGGCACATCGGCGGCATCCACACCCGGTTCGGGATCGTCACGTCGCGGAGGGTGCGGGGCTCGAAGAGTGCGCTCACGGCGGGCTCCATCCATCAAGGCCGGTGGTGGTCGACTCGTACGATAGGCATCGTAGTACGTCGAATGTCAAACTACGAAAGGTCTCGTACAATGGGATTCCCGAGGACCGGCCCCCGAGTCCGAAGACCCCGGGAAACCTGGAGAAGTGGAGCCGCCGTGACCTCCCCCGCCGTCAGCAGTCGTGCCCTCCCGCACCCCGAGCGCGGCGAGATCCGGCTGGAGGGCATCCTGCACGCCCTCTCCGACCCGATGCGTCTGCAGATCGCGCGAGAGCTCGCCGCGGTCGGCGACGAGCTCTCCTGTTCGCACTTCGATCTGCCCGTGACCAAGTCGACGACCACCCACCACTTCCGGGTGCTGCGCGAGAGCGGAGTGATCCGCCAGGTCTACCGGGGCACCGCCAAGATGAACGGCCTGCGCCGGGACGACCTAGACGACCTCTTCCCGGGACTTCTCGACGCCCTCCTCGGCGCCGCCGCCCGCCAGGCCGTCCGGCTCGGGAGCGGCTGAACCGGCCTTCGCGGGCAGGTGGTTGAAGAGCAGGTTCAGCACGATCGCCGTCAGACAGCCCGCGCTGATGCCGCTGTTCATCACCGTCTGGAACCAGTCGGGGAACTTCGCGTAGATCGTCGGCACGCCCACCGGCAGCACGCCCATGGCCACCGAGACGGCCACCACGGTCAGGTTGTGGTTGCCCTTGAAGTCCACCCGGGTGAGGGTCCGCAGGCCACTCGCCGCGACCGTCCCGAACATCACCAGGCCCGCCCCGCCCAGCACCGGAGCCGGCACGGCCGCGACCACGGCCCCCAGCTTGGGCAGCAGGCCCAGCAGGACCAGGATGCCGCCGGCCGTGGCGACGACCCAGCGGCTGCGCACCCGGGTCATGCCGACGAGACCGACGTTCTGGGCGTACGCCGTGTACGGGAAGGTGTTGAAGACACCGCCGAGCACGGTCGACAGGCCGTCGGCGCGCAGACCGTCCGAGAGGGAGTGCGGTTCGACCCTGCGGTCGGTCATCTCGCCCACCGCGATCAGGTCGCCGGTCGTCTCGGTCATCGTCACCAGGGCCACGACCAGCATCGACACGATCGCCGAGAACTCGAAGGTCGGCGCCCCGAAGTGGAACGGCGTGCTGATCCCGACCCAGTCCGCGTCACCGACCCCCTCGAAGTCCGTGAACCCGAAGGGGACCGCCACCGCCAGGCCGACTCCGATGCCGATCAGTACCGCGATCCGGCTCAGGAACGCCGGCGCGAACCGCTGCACAACCAGCACCACCACCAGGACGAACATGGCGAGCGCGATGTTCTTCGGGGCGCCGAAGTCGGCCGATCCCGCGCCGCCCGCGACCCAGTTGCCGGCCACCGGCAGCAGCGAGATGCCGATGATCAGGATCACCGTGCCCGTGACCAGCGGCGGGAAGAAGCGGAGCAACCTGCCGAAGACGGGTGCGAGCAGCATGATCGCGAGGCCCGCGACGATCACCGAGCCGTAGATCGCCGGGAGTCCGCCACCCGTCGTGCCGATCAGGACCATCGGTGACACGGCCGCGAAGGTGCAACCTTGCATGATCGGGAGCCGTACGCCGAAACGCCAGAAGCCGACGCACTGGATGAGCGTGGCGATACCGCACACCAGGAGGTCGGCGGTGATCAGATACGCCAGATCCGCGGGCGACAGCTTCATCGCGCCGCCGACGATCAGGGGAACGGCCACGGCGCCCGCGTACATCGCGAGGACGTGCTGAAGGCCGAAGGCGGCGAGCTGCCGTACCGGGGGTACTTCGTCAACGGGGTGCACAGGGGTGGTTTGAGCCATGTCCGAGACCGTAAATGTGTTGAACAGTTTGTTGATTTCGCGGGTGTTGCCGGTTCGTTGCCCGGGGCGGGCCGGGGGCGCACGGACCTCTAAGAGGCACTGCCGTGCACCGCGTTCATCAGGGCCTGCCAGTCCGGGAGCTTCACCACCCCCCGGCCCAGGGACGCACCGAGCTCCGCTTCCGCTCGCTCGATCGCACACCAACCCGCCCACTCCACGGGTTCGGCGCCCGCTGCCCGCAGCGCGTCGAGCGGGTCATCGCGCAGATCCTTGTGTACGAGCGTGGGGGGCGTCCTCGAGCAACGAGGTCACCGTCTCCTTGGCGTCCGGGCGGTTGGTGCCGATCACGCCGGTCGGGCCGCGCTTGATCCAGCCGGCCACGTACTCTCCCGGGACGGCGGAACCGCCGCGCACGACACGTCCGTCGACGTTGGGTACCGTGCCGCTCCCCGCGTCGAACGGCAGACCCTCCACCGGCATGCCCCGGTAGCCCACCGAGCGCAGCACCAACTGGGCCTCGATCTCCTCGAATTCACCGGTGCCGCGCACGCCGCCGCGCCCGTCCGGCACCGTCCTCTCGAAGCGGACCGCGCCCACGCGGCCGCCGTCGGCGAGGAGTTCGACGGGACGCAGGAAGAAGCGCAACGAGATTCTTCGGGAGACCGGTCGTGGCTCGGCGGCCGCCCAGCCTCGCAGCACCTCCACGTTCCGCCGCTGCGGCGCCGGCAGGGGGGAGGGGTCGAGGTACGCCGGGTCCAGTGCCAACTCCGCCGCGCTCACAGTTACTTCGGTGTCCGGCAGTGAACCCAGCTCGCGCAGCTCCTTGGTGGTGAAACGGGCCTGGGAAGGGCCCCGCCGACCCACCATGCGGACCTCCGTCACCCGGCTCGCGGCCAGCGCGTTGAGCGCCGGATCCGGCATGTCGGTGGGGCTGAGCTCCGTCACCCCGCGGGCCAGCATCCGTGTCACGTCGACCGCCACGTTCCCCACGCCGATGACCACCGCCGACCGGGCGCCGATCACGAAACCGTCGGCCGTGGAGTCAGGGTGCGCGCTGTACCAGGACACGAACTCCGTCGCCGACCAGCTGCCCGGCAGATCCTCGCCCGGGATCCCCAGATGCCGGTCGGTCGCGGCGCCCACGCAGTACACGACGGCGTGGTACAGCTCGCGCAGCCGCGCGGCCGGCACCCCGCCCGGGCCGATCTCGATGCCGCCGAGAAACCGCACCCGCTCGTGCTCAAGGACCGTCCGAAGATTGTTCTGGAGCGATTTGATCTTCTCGTGGTCCGGTGCCACGCCGTAGCGCACCAGGCCGTACGGGCACGGCAGCCGGTCCAGGACGTCGACGAGCACGTCGGGATCCTGCTGGACGAGGCTCTGGGCGGTGTAACACCCGCTGGGCCCGGAGCCGACGACGGCGACACGCATGCTTCCAGGATCGCACCGCCCCCGCTCCGCTGACAGGGTGCCGCGCGTGGCAGGCGTACGCGTGTCCGTTCGGAAGGAGTGTGATCATGCGGTTACGTTGCGTGTGTGCTGGAAGCATCCTTTCTTCATCTTTCCGAGCGTCGTCCGGCGGACGGCAGCGTGTCCGTGTGGCCCGCGTGGGAAGTGCGGGAGGACGGCGGCACGATGACGTGGTTCCATGTCCGGCTGGCCTTCGCCGACGGCGCCCGGGTGGACACGCTCGTGGTTGTGGCCGGAGGAGGCGTGTCCCTGGAGGACGTACGGGCGCAGCCGGCGTTGTCGCTCGAGGACCTGGGCGACCTCGCCGACTGGATCGAGGGCCCGCTCTTCGAGGCCTGCGGAGTGACGCCCTCCGGTGCCGCGGAACGGCTGGTCAGCCATGCCCGCCCCGCCTGGCCGTGCGGCATGGAAGGGCGCTGGTTGATCGCCCAGGAGTACCGAGCCGCCCAGGAGGGCGGCGTCGACCCGGTCCTCGCGGTGATGTGCGCGACCGGGCACAGCCGCCGCAAGTCGCTCCGGCTCATCTCCCAGGCGCGCGACGCGGGCTTCCTGACGCCACGTCACGCAAGGCGCTGAACCGAACAGTTCACCGAAGCATCCCGCTCAGAGCATGTCCCGCATCCGGTTGATCTCGCTCGTCTGCTGGGCGACCACGTCGTCGGCCATCTCCTCGATCCGGATGTTGTTGCCCTGCCCCTTCACGTCCGTCGCCATGGTGATCGCCCCTTCGTGGTGAGTGATCATCAGCGTCAGGAAGAGCTCGTCGAACGCCTTCCCCTTCGCCGCTCGCAGCTTCTTCAGCTGGGCCCCTGTCGCCATGCCGGGCATCGTGGCGTGCGTGTGGTCGTCGCTCTTCTCGGGCTGGTCGTACTCCTTCAGCCAGGCCCTCATCGCGGCGATCTCCGGCCCCTGGGCGGCCGAGATCCGCTCGGCGAGCGCCTTGAGCCTCGCCGACTCGGCGCGGCCGGGGGCCAGTTCGGTCAGTTCCAGCGCCTGGGTGTGGTGCTCGATCATCATCCGCGCATACGAGACGTCCGCCGAGTTGGGAGTGTCGTCGTCGGCCCGCTGCTCCTCCGCGTCCTGAGCGGACAGCGTGCGGTTCGCCTCGCCCGGCTTGCCAGGTGCGAGCACCGAAGGCCCGGTCCCCGAGGCCGACTTGGGATCCGCGTCGGAGTCGCAGCCCCCGATGGCCAGGGCCGCCACGGTGGCCAGGGTCGCCGTCAGCACGGGCGCACGGCGGAAAAGCACAGTGGCCGCCCATGGTCCCTTCATTACAGGTTCGTTGCCCTCTGTTGATCTGTGCATGGTGAAGACGATACTGCGGTGACGCGTGAACCGTTCCACATGAACGGCACAGGGAGGAAAACAGTGATCCTGTTGAAAGAGTCCCGAACCCGGCGCAGACGCCTGGGAGTTGCTGCGGCCGCCGCGGGTCTCCTGGCCGCGCTGCTGACCGCAGGACCGGCCGTCGCGACCCCCGACCCCGGGGACGGTCCGGCCGCGGGCAAGGGAGTCTCCAAGAGCACCGAGGCCGAGGTGAAGGCGGCGATCGCCGACGGCGAGATACCCGGCCAGGACGAGATCGTCCACTCCGACAACATCGAACACCTCGTCAACATCCCCAAGGACGCACTGCCCGGCACCAATTCGGACCTGGCCTTCCAGGGCAGGTACGCCTTCTCCGGCAACTACGACGGCTTCCGCATCTTCGACATCAGCAACCCGAAGGCACCCAGGACCGTCGCCCAGGTGCTGTGCCCCGGATCGCAGAACGACATCTCCGTCTCCGGGAACCTGCTGTTCCTGTCCACCGACTCCTCGCGCAGCGACAGCAGTTGCAGCAGCACCACGCAGCCCGCGACCGAGAAGTCGTCGTGGGAGGGCATGAAGGTCTTCGACATCAGCGACAAGACGAACCCGAAGTACGTCGCCGCCGTCGAGACCGCCTGCGGCTCGCACACCCACACGCTGGTGCCCGAGCGCAGGAACGTCTACCTCTACGTCTCCTCGTACTCGCCGAACGCGACCTACCCCGACTGCCAGCCGCCGCACGACGGCATCTCCGTCATCAAGGTGCCCCGCGACGCGCCCGAGAAGGCGGCGGTCGTGGACTTCCCGGTGCTCTTCCCCGGCGAGGGCCCCGACGGCGGCGGCAACCCGGGCGCGCCCACCAACCCGGGTGTCTCCAAGACCACCGGCTGCCACGACATCACGGTGCTCCCGGACAAGGACCTGGCGGCGGGTGCCTGCATGGGTGACGGCATCCTGTTCTCCATCAAGGACCCGGAGAAGCCGAAGGTCATCGACCGGGTGCAGGACAACGTGAACTTCGCGTTCTGGCACTCGGCCACCTTCAACCAGAAGGCGGACAAGGTCGTCTTCACCGACGAGCTGGGCGGCGGCGGCGCGGCCACCTGCAACGCGGAGATCGGTCCGAACCGCGGTGCCGACGGCATCTACGACATCGTTGGCAAGGGCGACAAGCGCAAGCTCGTCTTCCGCAGCTACTACAAGATCCCGCGTCACCAGGCCGACACCGAGAACTGCGTGGCCCACAACGGCTCGCTGGTCCCGGTCAAGGGCAAGGACATCATGGTCCAGGCCTGGTACCAGGGCGGCGTCTCCGTCTGGGACTTCACCAACTCCTCGAAGCCCAAGGAGATCGCGTACTTCGAGCGCGGCCCGCTGACCACCGGCGCGCTCACGGTGGGCGGCTCCTGGTCGGCGTACTACTACAACGGCTACATCTACTCGAACGACATCGCCAAGGGCTTCGACGTCCTGAAGCTCAGCGACCGCCGCACGGATCCCGCCAAGAAGGTGCGGCTCGGCGAGCTCAACGTCCAGACGCAGCCGGACTACTTCGACTGATCCCCTGAGTCCTGGCCCGTCTCGAAGAAACGCGACAGATCCCTGTCGTACGTCCCGTCGGGTGCCTCGGTGCCCGGCGGGACGCCCTGCTCCCAGTCGAGCCGGTAGCGCGTGAACAGCTCGGCGCGCAGCGTCGCCATCGACATCGGGACGTTCGGTACGACCATCGCGTAGACCGCGCCCATGAGCTGCGAGCGCAGCATCGGGTAGTCGGTCTCGACCGTCTGCGAACCGTGCCGTTCCATCGTGTCGCGCAGCAGCTCGGCGAGGCGCTGCTGCTCCGGGCACTCCACGAAGCCGGCGGTGTCCAGCAGGCCCGCCATGTGCTGGCGCATCAGCACGGTCCGGTCCCGGGCCAGGCCCAGGACCGCGTCGATGGCCCGGGCCATCCGCTCCCTGCCGTCCTCGGTACGCGGCTCGCGCTCCAGCGCCTCCTCCAGCGTGCGGTGCATGAGCCGGTGCACGGCGGACTGCACGAGTTGGCGCTTGCCGGGGAAGTAGTACGACACCAGGCCGCGTGCCGAACCGGCCCGGTCCGCGATGTCGCCGAGAGTCGTGGCCTCGTAACCGCGCTCGGAGACGAGTTCGATCGCCGCCTGCAGGAGCCGCTCCCGGGAACGACGGCGCAGCTCTTCATTGACCGAGGCGCTGCGCGGGGACATGCTGTAACTCCTGCGTTGACTGGCTCTCAGCCAACTATACTCAAATGCGTCCGGACCGGCCCGCGAAAGGCCAGGTCGGGGCTGCCGCCTGCTCTGGGCGACGCGGGGGATCGTCCAGAGTGGGCGGGTATACGACCTGATGGTGTCCTCAGGCGACCACTCCGGCGGGGTGACCACCCGGTTTTCGGACACCTTTCTGGTGTCGATTCCGGGTGCCGACGCTGAGTGCCGATCCGGGTCTCAGCCCACCAGGCCGAGGACCGGCCGCAGCCCGTCGGGCCGCTGCGCCGCCGGCAGGTGATCCACGAAGTGCACCCCGCAGCCCAGGGCCGCCGCACCGCCGTCCGCCCGCCGGTCGTCGCCGACCATCAGGACGTCCCGCGGCTCGACGCCGAGCGCCGTGCAGGCGGTCCTGAACAGCCGGGGGTCCGGCTTCTGGATGCCGTGTTCGTACGACAGCACATACGCGTCGACATACGGATCGAGCCCGTGCGCGCGGAAGACGGGCCGCAGGTCCCAGCCGATGTTGCTGACCACACCCACCCCGATCCCGCGCTCCCGCAGCCCACGCAGGACCTCGCCGGCATCGGGATACGGCTGCCAGGCGGCGGGGGACATGTGCCGGTCGTACAACGCGTCGTGCAGGGCGGGATCCGGCAGCGGGACCAGTCGTGAGAGCCCGGTGTACGCGGCCCGGTGCAACTCGGCACTCTCGTCCCGGACCCCCCACACGGCGGCGACCGCGTCCGGTATCGGCGCCCGGGGTGCCACCCCGCCGGGCAACGCCCCCACCCTCTCCAGCTCCAGCGCGGCCCGCGTCAACTCCGCCTCGGCGAGGGCGATTCCCGCCTCGTCGAGAGCAGCCCTCAACCAGGACTCGGTGGACTCGATCCGGAAGAGGGTTCCCGAGAAGTCGAACAGGACGGCAGCCATACGATGATCTTACGGGCCCGCGTTCCACTCGGCGGGGAGCTCGGCCTCGCAGAACACGCAGACGAAATCCGCCTCGCGCACGATCGACCGCTCCCCGCACTCCTCGCAGCGCCGGAACACCACCTCGTGCGTGAACCGGCCGGGGTGCTCGACGCCGGCCCGGTCGAGCGCGCGCCCGACCGCCTGCCATGAATCGAGGTCCGGGCAGTAACCCGTGGAGTGGTTGGTGACCTCATGGACCGCCCAGCGGCCGGAGGCCCGGGCGAACCCCATCTCGCCGGCGGCCCGCACGTCCGCGCCGCCCGCGCAGGCCACGTGCTCGCTCCTCCGGGGCGCGAGCCGCAGCAGACCGTCGAGGGCGACGACGAAGGTGAAGGGCTCCAAGGTATCGGCCGCCCCGCGCCCGGACAGCCAGGCGTCGAGGTCGGCGGCGCTGCGGATGATCCGGCCCTCGCTGTCCGGCCGTACCGTCGAGCGCAGCTCGGGCGGGCCCACATAGCCGTAGACCCGGCTCGGGCCGTCGGTCACGGCCGGTGCCGCTGGTGGACCATCACCGCCAGTGCCACCAGCATCGCGCCCAGGAGCCAGCCGCCGAGCACGTCGGAGGGCCAGTGGACGCCGAGCCAGATACGGGTCAGGCCGACGCCGACCACGGAGAGCGCGGCGAGAGCCAGGGCCGTGAACCACAGGGCGCGGCCGACGCCGTAGTGGTGGAGGAGCCACAGGAGGAGTCCGCAGACGACCGTGGCCGTCAGGGCGTGGCCCGACGGGTAGGCCGCGAAGTGCGCGGTGTCGACGGGGTCGGGCCAGACAGGACGCGGACGGCCGACCGCGGCCTTCAGCACCTGCTGGACCAATGTGCCCAGCGCACACGTGGCCGCCAGCCATACGGCGGTCCACCATGCGTTCCGCCGCCACACCAGCCACAGCACCGCGACCGCAGCCAGGACGCGCATCGCCCAGGGGTCCCAGACCCAGTCCGTGAGGATGCGGAAGACGTGGGTGACCCCCGGCTCGTCGACCGCCCAGCGGTGGGTGGTGTCGGCGATGTCGCCGTCCACGGTGAGCAACGGATGCCACTCGACCGCGACCAGGACGAGCAGCAGCACCGAGCACAGGGCGAGAACACCGGCCGCTCGGGCGGCGGTCCGGTGCTCCGGGGTGCGAGTCGGGGAGTCGACGGACGGCGTGTGCATACTGCGATCCTCGCCGACCGGTGCGGCTTGAGGCCAATTCCGGGGCGGGGGCGGGCCTGAGCGACCGTTGCGCGGGGGCGACCGGCGCTGTCCCGGTCCAAGTGATGCACCCGCCGTGGGACATGGCCGGAGGGCGGGGCAAGGGACGAACACGCCCCGGTTCTCGTCGAGTTCGCCCCGCATACGCGGCCAGTGGTTGCGTGCGCCGCCCCTCGCCCGGCCGGCCGCCTCAGAGCGTCAGCAGCATGGCCACCATCGCGATCCCCATCGACAGCCGACACGCGCGCGCGAGTTCGGGGCGGTCGCCCCAGCCGACGGTTCCACCACCGGCGGTCACCGGGATCAGGCGGACACCGGACAGCAGGACAAAGCCCGCGAAGTAGAGGAGCAGCACGCCCGTCACCACGGGCACTCCCGCGCCGCCGTGGTGCCCGGGGGAGGTCGCCATCACCACCGCCATGTAGACCATGGCCCCGGCTCCCACCAGGTGGTGCAGATGATGGGTGCTCGTGCGCGCCGCCCACAGCGCGCGCAGCGCGGCCCCGCCGAACACGGCCGCACAGAGCGGCCAGGCCCACGACGGTGGCGTGAACACGGCGGCGGGTACGGCCATCGCGGCCATCCCGAAGCCCATCAGCGCCTCGCCGCCCGCGGCCCGGCGCTGTTCCTCGACGCTGCTGCGCATCCGCAGCAGGCAGTACGCCCCGGTCGCCGCGCAGAGCGCCACCAGCAGCCAGCCGGGCGAAGCCGGTCCGTGCACGCCCACCTCCCCGCTCGACGTCGGTCAAGAAATGCCCGGGCCATGCGGCGCGCAATCGAGCGCAAGGGTGTACGCGGGGAGCGTGCGACGGAGCACAGCAGGTCAGAGAGGTCACCCTCCTACTGTTTACGAGTAAAACACCTGCTAAAGTATTGACTCATGAGCAGTGCGACCCCTTCTGCCGGCGCCCCGCGCGTCCGCCGTCTCCCCCTGGCCGGTGTGCTGCGCCTCGGCAGGCCCTCCGACATCTGGTTCAAGCCCGCCCTGAGCGTGGTCGTCGCGGTCGCCCCGCCCAACCTGACCCTCCTGGCCCTCGGCCGCCTGGACCTGGCGATGTACACCATGGCCGGGTCCCTGTGCGCGCTGTACGCCCACCACCGGCCCTACGCCGCCCGGGCCCGCGCCCTGGCCTGGGTCGTGCTCGGCATGGTCGCCGGGCTGGGCGTCGGCCTGGTCGCCGCCTCGCTCACCGGCAGCGCGGTGGTGCTGGTCACCGTCGGTGCCCTGGTGGCCGCCGTACAGAAAGCGCTCTGTGACGCGACCCGGATCGGCCCGCCGGGTCATGTGGTCCTCACCTTCATCAGCTCCGCCTCCCTGTTCGCCCCGCAGACCCTCGCCCAGGTGCCCGGCCACCTCGCCCTGGCCCTCGCCGCGGGCGCCTGGGCCTGGCTGGTCGGCATGGCACCCGGTCTGTTCCGGCCGCACGGCCCGGAGCGACGGGCCACCGCCCACGCGCTGAACGCGGCTGCCGCATACGCGGAGAACCGGCGCCCGGCTGCAAGCGGAGCCGCCCATGCCGCCGTGCAGGCCGCCTGGCAGACCCTTCTCTCGGCCGGCGCCCGCTCCAAGACCCGACGTGCCCTCGAACGTCTCGTCGTCCGCGCCGAGGTCGCCCTCGCCGCTCCCGCCGACGCGGACCCGCACCGCCTGCGCGCCTGGGCCCGCGAACTGCGTGGCACGGGGCCGGTCCCGTGGGCGGCGTACGACGTCGAACTCCTCGGCGTGGACGCCGAACTCGCCGCCCCGGCCCGCCGGTGGTGGCGTGCCCTCGGGCCGCTCGCCCCGATCGCGATGCGCACCGCCCTGGGCTGCGCCTTCGCCGGCTACGCGTCCCTCGCGCTCGGCGTCGGCCGCCCCTACTGGGCGCTGGTCACCGCCGCCTCGCTCTACCAGGCCAACGTCACCCTCACCTGGAGACGGGGCGTCCAGCGCGTCGTCGGCAACCTCGTCGGGGTGCTCGTGTTCGCCGCCGTGGTCCCGCTCGCCCACCTCGGGCCCGCCGCCCTCGTCCTGTGCTGCCTCGCCTTCAACTTCGGCGCCGAGGCCCTCATCGGCCGCAACTACTGGCTCGGCAGCATCTGTGTCACCCCGATGGCGCTGCTCATCACCGAGTTCGCCGGATACCAGGAGCCGGGCCGGCTGATATCCGAGCGGGTCGTGGACACGCTCGTCGGGGCGCTGGTCGGACTCGTCGCCGCCATGGCCGTCACCAACCGGCGCGCGGGCGACCGCGTCGAACACGCGCTGGCCGCCGTGGAACGCGCCCGCGCCCGCGCCGCCCGCCTTCTCGCGGAGCCGCACCCCGCTCCCGGAAGCCTGGACTCCGCCCACCGTGCACTCGCCGCCGCCCTGGTCGACCTGCGGGCCGGCGTCGAGGCCGCGTCCGGCGAATGGTGGCAGCGTGCCCTGCCCCAGGAGAGGGTCGTACGCGCCGAACAGGCCGGACACCGTACGCTCGCCGCGACGATCCGGCACCACAGAGCGGAGGGCGCACGCCCATGACGGCACCGAACGGACGACCGGAGGAACCGGCGAGGCACGACACCGTCGCCGCCGTCGTCCGGCAGTGGCAGACCGTCCACCCCGGCCTCGACACCGGCCCCATGGAGATCATCGGCCGCGTCAACCGCTGCGCGGCCCTCCTCCAGCAGGCCGAGGACGCCCCCCTGCGCCGGGCCGGACTCAGCCGTCCCGAGTTCGACCTGCTCGGCGCCCTGCGCCGCACCGGCCACGAGCTGACCCCCGGCGACCTGGCCCGTGAGACCTTCTCCTCCGGAGCCGCCGTCACCAAGCGGCTCAAGCAGCTGACCGAGCGGGGTCTGGTGGAGCGCCGGGGCGACACCCGCGACCGCCGCGTCGCCCACGTCAGGCTCACCGAGGCCGGCCGCGACCTCGTCGACGGCATCCTGCCCGAGCAACTGGCGTACGAGACAGCCGTGCTGTCCGTCTTGACCCCCGAGGCGCGCGACGAACTCGCCGGTCGGCTGGGGGAACTGCTCGGCCGGCTGGAGGGCACCCTCGGAGTGCTGCGCGCCTGACGGCTCCGACCTGCGGTTTCGGAACTTTCGAAGCCCGCTGCCTGTTGACGCGGTCCCTCCGCGCTTTCTACGTTCGTCCAGGTCGGTGCGGATCATCGACTGTCGTACGGAATGTCGAACGAAGGATGATGCCGTGGCAGCCGAAGGCCCCGCCCCCGAGAAGCTCACCATCGATCTCGGGACCGAGACCGGACCCTTCCACGGGGGAGCGAGCGGCACGCTCTACGGGCTTTACGGCGACGGCGTGCCCAGCCGCGTCGTGGTCGAGGGCATGTACCCGCGCACGGTGACGACCAAGGCCCAGGACGGCACCCAGCATCCCGGCGGCGACGCCCTGGAGATCCTGCCCGCCTTCGTCGCGGCGGGCGGCAAGGACGTCTACGTCTATCTGCCCGACTTCTACCGGGGGTTTCCGTACGAGTGGCCGGGCGCCACGGGTAAGGAGCGGCTCGCCGGACATCTGGACGTGATCCGCCGTCAGGTCGAACACGTGCTGACCCTGGGTGAGTTGAAGGAACACGTCGTGTACGTGCCGTTCAACGAACCCGAGGGCAACATGTTCGGCGAGGAGGAGTGGAGCTACGACCAGGTCTCCTGGCGGACCGAGCCGGACCGCTACTTCGCCGCGTGGGAAGCCGCGTACCGCCTCATCAAGGACCTCGACCCGGACGCGCGCGTGGCCGGACCCAACACCTGCATTCTGTACCCCGAGGTCAGGGACTTCCTTCAGTTCGCGAAGGCGCATGGCGTGCTGCCCGACATCGTCACCTGGCACGAGCTGTCCTCGCCCGCCGAGGTCCGCACCAACATCGCCAAGTACCGGGATCTGGAACGGGAGCTGGGCATCGGCCCGCTGCCCGTCAACATCAACGAGTACGCGCACAACTACCACGTCTCCGTCCCCGGACAGATGATCCAGTGGATCGCGGCGATCGAGGAGTCCAAGGTCGACGCCGACATCGCCTACTGGAACATCGCCGGGAACCTCAACGACTCGGCGGTCGAGGCGAACAAGGCCAACGGCCAGTGGTGGCTCTACAACGCCTACGGGCAGCTGACTGGTAACACCGTCCGGGTGCTCGCCCCGCACCCCAACGAGCAGTACACGCTGCAGGGCGTCGCCGCCCTCGACCGGGACAAGCGGCAGGCGCGGGCGCTGTTCGGGGGAGCGGACGGCGCGGCGGACGTCGTCTTCGAGGGCGTGGACGCGGAGGTGTTCGGTGGAGTGGTCCACGTCCGTGTCATGGAGATCCCCTGGACGGGGCAAGTGGGCGCCGCGGAACAGCCGTTGCGACTGCGGGACGAGGAACTGCCGGTCACCGACGGGAAGGTGACGCTCGGTCTGACCGGCCTCGACGCGATGTCCGCCTATCAGGTGATCCTGTCGCCGGGTGGCAACGGGGCCGTGGCCCTGCCGCCCGCGGTGCGTTGGAGGCGGACCTACGAGGCCGAGGACGCCACCTACACGGGAGGCGGTTACTCGAAGAACGGGCCCGAGGGGTCCCCGTCCGCCGTCGACCGGTTCGCGACCTCCGGTGGCTTCCACGTGAGCGGCCTGCGCACCGGCTCCGACGGCGTGCTCGCCTTCGACGTCGAGGTGCCGCAGGACGGGACGTACGACCTCGCGGTGTTCGCGGGCTCGCACAACCTCGCCGACCTGGTGCGCGAACAGGGCCCCACCAACGTCTTCCTGCGCGTCGACGGCGGGAATCCTCGCGAACTGCGGCTGCCGCTCGGCTACAAGCCGGCGGTGTGGGGGCACACCGACACCCGGGTGGAGCTGACGGCGGGCCGGCACCGGATCACCCTCGCCGCCCAGGACCCCGACCTCGGAGTCACCAAGGGTGACGCCGACGTCGACAAGCTGGATCTCGTACTGCGGAGCGAGGACGAAACGGCCCTGTACGACGCCGAGTTCGCGGACCTCGCCGACGGGGCCCGGGTCAGTCACGCCCACCGCGGCGCCTCGGGGCCCGGGGTCGCCGTGCTCCCGCGAGGTGGCACCGTCACCTTCTGGACGTACGCGGCCGATGACGGCGAGGCCTCCGTGACCGCCGACCTGCTCGGTCCCGGCGAGGGCGTGTGGAGCGTCAACGGCGAGGAGCTCGGACGCGTCGAGCGCGGCGCCGTACCGCTCTTCCTGGCCGGGGGCGTCAACAAGGTGACGGTCACCGGGACTTCGGACCTGCTGATCGTCGACCGGCTGCGGATCGCCCCTTCCCGCGGCCTCCTGCCCACCACCGTGTACGCCGCCGAGGAAGGCGTCCTGACCGGCACGGCGAGGGTGACCGGATACCCGTACGCCGTCGGGGGCAAGGCGGTTGACGGCATCGGCGCCGGGTCCGCGAACGCGCTCACCCTGACGGTCACGGCGGACCGCGCCGGACGCCACGCGCTGACGATCCGCTACTCCAACGGCGAGCAGCCCCCCTCCACCCACTACAACCCGGACCCGGTCTGCCGCCACGCCGACATCTGCGTCAACGGCGGCCCCGCGCACCGCGTTCTGTTCCCCACCACCTTTCACTTCAACAACTTCTGGAACCTCTCCGTACCCGTCACCCTGCGCCCGGGCCTGAACACGATCACGTTCACCGCCGACGAACTCCCCGACTTCGCCGGCGACACCAGGAACACATTCGGCCAACGCTCCGCCCACGCCCCCGTCGTCGACCAGGTCACGGTGACACCGCTCGCCCCTGCGGAGGCCGAGGTGCGGACGCACTGACGAGGGAAGCCCGGCCGTCGCCGCCAGTTCGGGCGGCGATGCGGCAGTGGCCGGGGTGGGCAGGACCAGGGCCTCGCCGTCGACGCCGACGGCGGACGCCGGGTTCAGATGCCGGGCCGGTACCGGATCGGATGGTCCGCCGGCACCTCGACCAGCACGATCGGTGTGCCGTCCGGGTCCGCCACCCACATCTCGACCAGCCCCCACGGCTCCTTCACCGGGGGCCGTACGATCTCGACGCCCTTGGCCAGCAGTTCCTCGTGCGCCGCGGTCACGTCCGGGACCTGGAGCCACAGCCGCACGTCCGCGGCCGGTGGAGCCTCGGACCGTCCCGACAGCTCCAGGAATCCACCGCCGAGGAAGTAGACGGTGCCCCGTTCCGGCCCCGTACCGAACTCGCGGTACACCGCGAGGCCCAGCTGGTCGCCGTAGAAGACTCGGGAACGCTCCGGATCCGTGGGCCGCAGCAGGACGCGGCCGCTCAGTACGTGCACCATGCGGGGGAGCCTATCCGGGGCGTTACTCTCGACCGTGCCCCAGTCGTGCCCCTGAAGTGGAGACGTGCCCCATGGAGACCACCCCTGGCCTCACCTTCCGTGACGCCACCGACGCCGATGTGGACACGCTGGTCGCGCTGGTCGAGGCGGCGTACCGCGGGGACGACAGCCGAGCCGGGTGGACCACCGAGGCGGACATCCTGGAGGGGCAGCGGACGGACCCGGAGGGTGTGCTCGAGGTCATCAAGTCGCCCGACAGCCGGCTGCTGACGGTGGAGCAGGACGGCCGGGTCGTCGCCTGCTGCCAGGTCGAACACCGGGGCACTCACGCGTACTTCGGGATGTTCGCGGTCAGCCCCACGCTCCAGGGCGGCGGCCTCGGCAAGGTGATCATCGCGGAGGCGGAGCGGATCGCCCGGGAGACCTGGGGCGTCACCGAGATGCACATGACCGTGATCTCGGTGCGAAACGACCTCATCGCCTGGTACGAGCGGCGCGGCTACCGCCGTACGGGAGAGATGACGCCCTTCCCGTACGGCGACGAGCGCTTCGGCGTTCCGCAGCGCGACGACCTGCAGTTCGAGCTGCTGGTCAAGCCGCTGGTGTGACGTTCCTGCCCCGGTTCACGCGGTGAAGCGGCCGGTGCGCTTGATCTCGGGGTAGTCGGTCGTCGCGCCGTCCAGTTCCAGGGCCCGCACCAGCTTCAGATGGTCCTGGGTGTTCACCACCCAGCCGATGATCTTCAGATCCGCCTTGCGGGCCGCCTCGACGACCTCCAGGGTCAGCCGGCGGATGTTCAGACAGACCGTTCCCGCGCCGGCCTCGACGGCACGTTCCACGATGTCGGGGCCGAACCGGCTGCCGATGAGGGCGGTCCGTACGCCGGGCACGAGACGGCCGATCTCGGCGATCGCCTCGTCGTGGAACGAGGACACCTCGACCCGGGCGACCAGATTCCGCCGGATCATGACCTCGGCCAGCGCCCGGGCCGCCGCGATGTCCTTGATCTCGGCCTGGAGCGGCGACCGCACGGCGTCCAGGACTTCCTCGAACACCGGGACGCGTTCCCCGCGGCCCGCGTCCAGGGCGCGCAGTTCGGTGAGGGTCTTCTCGGCGATCGGGCCGGTGCCGTCGGTCGTGCGGTCCACGTCGGTGTCGTGCATGACGACGAGGGCGCCGTCCTTGCTCAGATGAAGATCGAGTTCGATGACGTCGAGGCCGGCCTGCTGGGCGGCGGCGAACGAACGGAGGGTGTTCTCGGGTTCGGTACCCATGACTCCGCGATGACCGATGGTAAGGAAGTTCAAGGTTCAACTCGCTTCCGTCGACGGCGGCTCGGTGCAGAGCCGCAGCCTAACGGCTACACCGCGTGATGGACCCGTACGTACACGAGGGATCGCAGTGACGTGCGGGGAAGTGATCTCTCTTACCCGGAATCCTCGTGTTCATGGCGCTCGACAGGAAAAAGTTCCGTGACCATTGGGTTGCGCAGGATAACTTCCCGAGTCCGCTCTTGCTGGACGGAAGCTCGTATGTATACGGTCTCCATACGAGAGCTTCTCCCGTGGAGGATGGGACATGACGGAAATTCTTGTGCAGGCGGCTTCGGGGGACCAGGTTCCTCCCGTGACCAGGGTGGTGGAGCACCCGGCATGGCCCGTGCTCAAGGATGCCGTGGAGCGGATCCGGCCATGGCAGTCCAAGGACGGGTCGATCGACTTCGAGGCCGAGAGCGCGCCCGCGCGCGGGGACGCCGAGGCCGCCGTACGGCGTGTCGTCGACGCGGTGCAGGAGCTGTCGCCGGCGCTGCCGCACGACGCCGACTACCACGCGGCCCTCGTCAAGGACCTCAGGCGCTGGTCCGAGGGCGGCTTCGAGGTGCCCGACTTCCTCGACTCCCTGCTGGCCTTCCAGCCCGCCGCGAACCGCGCGGACGGCCTGCAGCACCTGGTCGTCTTCCCCATGTACACGCAGAACGGCAACCCGGACCGCAATCTCGAGGCGGTCGTGCTGCGCATGGTCTGGCCGGAGTGGCTGGCCGAACTGGAGCGCACCCGCTACGACAACCCGCTGTTCTGCGGCATCAAGTTCGAGGACTTCACCGCCGGTTACGACACCAACTCGGCCGTCCTCTTCCCGGAGACCATCGCCGTGCGCGAGGCGCCGGAACGCTTCTCCTGGGGCGGTATCTTCTGCGACCGCGAGGCCGCCCGGTTCCGCCGGGTCACCGACGCGGCCGTCGACATCCTGGGCCTGGAGCTGCCCGAGGACATCGCCGCGATGGTCCACGACCAGAAGCGCTGCGAGGAGGCCTTCGTGCTGTGGGACATGGTCCACGACCGCACCCACAGCCACGGCGACCTGCCCTTCGACCCGTTCATGATCAAGCAGCGCCAGCCGTTCTGGATGTACGGCCTCGAAGAGCTCCGCTGCGACCTCACCGCCTTCAGGGAGGCCGTGAAGCTGGAGGCGGACGGCGTTCCGCAGGCCCGTGACGTGCAGTACGCGGTCCTGTTCGACCGGATGTTCCGCTTCCCGGTCACCGGCGAGCGCGTGCGCAACTACGACGGGCTCGGCGGCCAGCTCCTCTTCGCCTACCTGCACAAGCACGATGTCGTCCGCTGGACCGACAACAAGCTGTTCATCGACTGGCAGCGCGCCCCCGAGGTCACCAACGAGCTGTGCGCCGACATCGAGCAGCTCTACCGCGACGGCATCGACCGCCCCAAACTCGTCCACTGGTTCGCCGGCTACGAACTGGTCTCCACCTACCTCGCCCCGCACCCCGGCTCCAAGTGGGCCAAGGGCCCCGACGCCCTCGACCTGTCGCTGCCGCCCCGGAAACTCGTCGACGACGTGCTTCCGGACGAGTTTCCGCTGAGCATGTTCTATGAGGCCCTCTCCAAGAAGCTTCGCCATGTGATCGCCTCGACCCGGGGTATCACTGCGGAGAACGCCGAGCGGGTCGCCGCGTGAGCGATCGCGGCGCCGGGAACACTGCACAGGCCGTCGAGGCGGCTGCTCAGGAGGCGAAGAACATGGCGGGGAACGGAGCTCTCAGCGGTGCGGTGATCGCGGTGGCCGGCGCGGGCGGCCCCGCGGGCCGCGCGGCCCTGCTGCGGCTGGCCGAGGCGGGCGCGACCGTCGTCGGCGCGGACAACGACCCGGAGCGGCTCGCGGAAGCCGTGGACGCGGCACGCTACGCGTCGGGCGGCGCCAGCGTCACCGGCGAGCCGGTCGACCTGCTGGACCTGGGATCCACCCGCGACTGGGCCGAGCACATCGAGAAGGACTTCGGCCGCGTCGACGGCCTGGTCCACCTCGTCGGCGGCTGGCGCGGCAGCGAGACCTTCATCAAGACGAGCCTGGACGACTGGGACTTCCTGGAACTACTGCTCATCCGCACCGTGCAGCACACCTCGCTCGCCTTCTACGAGGGCCTGCAGCGCAGCGACCGCGGCCGCTACGTCCTGATCAGCGCCGCCGGCGCGACGAAACCGTCCGCGAGCAACGCCTCGTACGCCGCCGCCAAGGCCGCCGCCGAGGCCTGGACGCTCGCTCTCGCGGACGCCTTCCGCAAGGCCGGGGGCGCCGACGGGCCGACGTCCGCGGCTACGATCCTGGTGGTGAAGGCACTGGTGCACGAGGCCATGCGCGCCGACCGGCCCAACGCGAAGTTCGCGGGCTTCACGCACGTGCAGGACCTGGCCGAGGCCATCGCCGGTGTCTGGGACAAGCCCGCCGCCGAAGTGAACGGAAACCGTCTGTGGCTGACCGAGAAGCCGTGAACGCTCAGAAGGCCTCTTTTACGCAGGCTCGCCGCCACCACGACCCGCAGGTACGCGGTTTCGCCAGCGACAACTACGCCGGGGCCCACCCGGAGGTGCTCGCCGCCCTGGCCCTGGCCAACGGCGGACACCAGGTCGCGTACGGCGAGGACGATTACACCGAGAACCTCCAGGGCGTCGTCCGCAGCCACTTCGGTGCCACGGCCGAGGCGTTCCCGGTCTTCAACGGCACGGGCGCCAACGTCGTCGCGCTCCAGGCGGTCACCGACCGCTGGGGCGCGGTGATCTGCGCCGAGAGCGCGCACATCAACGTCGACGAGGGCGGCGCCCCCGAGCGCATGGGCGGCCTCAAGCTGCTCACCGTGTCCACCCCGGACGGCAAGCTCACGCCCGAACTCATCGACAAGCAGGCCTGGGGCTGGGAGGACGAGCACCGCGCGATGCCGCAGGTCGTCTCGATCACCCAGTCCACGGAGCTCGGCACCCTCTACACACCCGACGAGATCCGCGCGATCTGCGACCACGCCCACGCGCACGGCATGAAGGTCCACCTGGACGGCTCCCGCATAGCCAACGCGGCCGCCTCCCTCGACGTCCCGATGCGGACGTTCACCAACGCGGTCGGGGTCGACATCCTCTCCCTGGGCGGGACGAAGAACGGCGCCCTGTTCGGCGAGGCGGTCGTGGTGATCAACCAGGACGCGGTCTCCCACATGAAGCACCTGCGCAAGCTGTCGATGCAGCTCGCCTCCAAGATGCGTTTCGTGTCGGTGCAGTTGGAGGCTCTGCTCGCCAAGGACCTGTGGCTGCGCAACGCCCGCCACTCCAACGAGATGGCCCAGCGCCTGGCGGAGGGCGTCCGCGCCGTTCACGGTGTCGACATCCTCTACCCGGTCCAGGCCAACGGCGTCTTCGCCAAGCTCCCGCACGACGTGAGTGAGCGCCTGCAGAAGCGCTTCCGCTTCTACTTCTGGGACGAGGTCGCAGGCGTCGTGCGCTGGATGTGCGCCTTCGACACGACCGAGGACGACGTGGACACGTTCGTGGCGGCGCTGAAGGAGGAGATGGCGCGCTAGGCGCGTACCGAACCTGAGGCGGTCTGTGTTTGCATGCCGGGGTGGACGAGACACAGCGCCGGGTCCGGCCGAGGACCGATGACGACGTCGCGGCATGCGTGCGGGTGCTGGCGGACGTGCACCGCCGCGACGGCTATCCGGTGAACTGGCCTGCCCGGCCCGGCGAGTGGCTGTCGCAGGATGCCGCACTGGGCAGCTGGGTCGCCGAGCTGGACGGCCGTGTCGTGGGCCACGTCAGCCTCTCCCGCAGCGCCGAAGGCGACGTGGCCCCTGTCCTGTGGAGCGAGCGGAACGGCGCGAGCGTGCAACGGGCCGCCGTGGTCGGCCGGTTGTTCGTCGACCCGCAGGCGAGAGGGCACGGGATCGGTGCCCTGCTGATGGGCAGAGCGGTGGCGGAGGCCCGCCACCACGGCCTGCATCCGGTGCTCGACGTCGTCGCGTCCGACACCGCCGCGGCGGCCCTGTACGAACGGCTGGGCTGGACGCGGCTGGCCACGGTCGAACAGCGCTGGAGTCCGTCCCAGGTGGTCGCCGTCCATTGCTACTCCGCATAAATATACTGATGTCTGTAAAACAATTGACCTTGGAGAGGTCCTTTTTCTATGCTCTGCGGGCATGGAGCTGATCCAGAACACCCCTGACCTTTCCGCATACCTGGCCGCTGACGACGTCATCGACCACGACCACCCGGTCGTCCGAGAGGTGGCCACCCGTCTCGCCAAGGAGGCGGCCGACTCGTATGCCTATGCACGGCTGGCCTTCGAGTTCGTCCGCGACACCATCCCGCACTCCCAGGACTCCGGCGATCTCCGCGTCACCTGGCGGGCCTCCGACGTCCTGGAGCAGGGCACCGGCATCTGCTACGCCAAGGCCCACGCGCTGGCCGCCCTGCTGCGCGCCGAGGACATCCCGACCGCACTCTGCTACCAGAAGTTCGACGTGGTGCACGGCCTGGTCGCCGTGCGGTTCAACGGCGCCTGGCACCGCCAGGACCCCCGGGGCAACAAGCCCGGAGTGGACGCCCAGTTCTCCCTCGACGGCGAGCGGTTGGCCTTCACGTCCGACCCGGAGTCCAAGGAGATGGACTACCCGGTCCTCTACGCGAAACCGCACCCCGCCGTCCTGAGCGTCCTGAAGGCCGCCCCCGACCGGCCCTACCTCTGGAAAACGCTCCCCGCCGCACTCTGAGGCGCTTCGCCACCGAGGCCCATGGACTCGTCAACGGGCCCAGCTTCGAAGCCGGTTCGGCACTGCTCGACGAGGCGGCCCGCCGTCTCGCCGTACGTCTGGACGGGCGCGTCCCGCACGAGGACCCGCACATGGCGGCCTGACGGGAGGTCTACACGGCGTTCGGCTCGAAGCTGTCACGCACCCGCAACTCGGTGGAGGCACTGGCGAAGAGGGCCTCGTCGGACGCGGCCCTGCCCCGCATCAACCTCCTGGTCGACCTCTGCAACGCCCGGCGTCGCGCACCTCGTCCCCGTCGGCGGTCAGGTGATCCGGCGGAACGAGGAAGGGGTGACCTGTCGCCGCTGGAACTGGCGCCAGGGCCCCCCGCACTCGGCTCACCGAGGAGGCTCGCCGACACGGGCCACTACCGAGCGTCGGCCTCGCGCACCTGCTCGGGTGTGGGCGCCGTACCCCCGAGATGCGCCGGCATCCACCACGTGTCGTCCGGCCCCTTGGGGCGCACGGGGTAGGCCCGCTGGGCCGCTTCCAGCAACTCGTTGACCCGCTCGCGCACTTGCCGCGTGATGGCACCGGCGTACTTGTCCCGAGAAGCCTCGATCGCCTCGCCCACCCTCATGGTGATCGGGATGTGGCTGCGCTTGAAGTTGCGGGGGTGCCCCTTGGTCCACAGTCGCTGCGTACCCCAGACGGCCATCGGGATCAGGGGGACACCCGCTTCCTGCGCCATCCGCGCCGCACCCGACTTGAAGCTCTTCAGCGTGAAGGACTGCGAGATGGTCGCCTCCGGGAAGACCCCGACGATCTCGCCCGACCGCAGCGACTCCAGGGCATGGGCGTAGGCCGTCTCGCCCTGCGTGCGGTCGACCGGGATGTGCTTCATCCCGCGCATCAGCGGACCGGACACCTTGTGGCGGAAAACGGACTCCTTCGCCATGAAGCGCACGAGACGCTTCTGCGGGAGCGCCGCCAGGCCGTTGAAGACGAAGTCCAGGTAGCTGATGTGGTTGCTCACCAGCACGGCACCGCCCGAGCGCGGGATGTTCTCCGAACCCCGGCAGTCGATCTTGAGGTCCCAGGCCTTGAACAGCGCCTGAGCGAATCCGACGACGGGACGGTAGACAAGCTCTGCCATGGGCGGGGTGAGCCCTTCCTGCTCTGCCTGGGAAGTTCCCGGCATTAAGTTACGCAGCCGTAGGTTTACGGCATCTCGCAGATCGTGCCCCAAGAACGGGCGGGGAGCCAGTCTTGGTGCCCGCCCGGCGAGAGATTCTCGTCACGTCCCTCCAGTGATCCACCTTGGGCTTTTAAGCCTCCTTTACTCCGCGCGTACCGTCACCCGCCGCACGAGCAGGTACATCTCGCAACCCAGGCAGTACCCGAACGTGGCGTTCAGGAAGGCGGCCGCGAGTGCCGCCGCGGTCGCGGCGAGCCCGAGCCACTCCGCTCCGATCCCGTAGCCCACGAGTCCCAGAACCGCGAAGGCGAGCCCCACCGCCTGCGCGAACCGCGGCGGTTCCGGCGCCTCGAACTCGGTCGGCGGCCCGATCCGAGGGCGAATGGCCTTACGGAACAGCCAGCCGTACGGCGAGCGGCCCACCCCGCCCGCCGCGCCCAGGGCGAACGCCAGCGTCTGCCAGGCCAGCAGCCAGACGCTGCCCGTGATCAGAACGGCCGCCAGTACGACCGTCGTCACGGCCGCGCCGAAGCGCGGCCCTCTTGCATCGATGTCCATGAATCAAGCATTCCGCAACGGGGAGACTTGGGGGAGTCGGGAATCTTTGCAGTCTCGTGAATGCTGTGCAGGTGATGACCGGACTTGTGGTGTGCGTGGTGGTGCTCGCGGCGGCGAGCGCCTATGGGGTGCTGCAGCGGCGGCGGAGCGGGAGAGTGCGGGTGCGCGGGCGCGACGACGGCAAGAGGCTCGGCGCGGCCGAGTTGGGCGAGGAACTCGGCGAACGCGCCACGCTCGTCCAGTTCTCCAGCGCCTTCTGCGCGCCCTGCCGGGCGACCCGACGGGTGTTGGGCGAGGTCGCCGGCATGGTCCCGGGCGTGGCCCATGTCGAGATCGACGCCGAGAAGAACCTCGAACTGGTCCGCGAACTCGACATCCTCAAGACGCCGACCGTACTGGTCCTCGACGCCGACGGCCGGGTCGTACGGCGGGCCACCGGCCAGCCGCGCAAGGCGGACGTCATCGCGGCGGTCGGAGAGGCGGTTTGACGCGGGATGCGCCCACGGTGAGGCATCTCCCAGATGCCGGAACGAACTTGACTGCGCACCACACCTATCGTCAGCCTGACCGTATGCCTACGGAACTCCTTCTGTTCGGGCGGGTCCACGTCGACCTCGCCCGCACCGCGAGCGCTCGCTGTCCGGCTTGTTGAGCACCCACGGTCCAGCTCGACACTCCTCGCAGAAGGACATCCCCATGACGGCCACGCCCGACCTCGGCGCCCCCCGACTCGCCTCTCCCGACCTCCTGCGCTCCGTCTTCCGGCAGCACGCGGCAGGCGTCGCCGTGATCACCGCGAGCGGTGACGCCGGCCCGGTCGGCTTCACCGCCACGTCCCTCGCCTCGGTCTCCGCCGAACCCCCGATGCTCTCCTTCGGGATCGGCACGGGCGCCTCCAGCTGGCCCGTGATATCCCGGGCCGAGCATGTCGGCGTCCACATACTCGGCGAGCACCAGGAGGACCTGGCGGCCACCTTCGCCCGCAGCGGTGCCGACCGCTTCGGTGCGCCCACCGCCTGGCGCGAGGGGCCCGAGGGAGTGCCCGTCCTCGACGACGTCCTTGCCTGGCTGGTGTGCCGGGTGGTCGCGCGCGTGCCCGCCGGGGACCACCGCGTCGTGCTGGCCGAGGTGCGGCTCGGCGACCCCGACGGCGCCGGCCGACCGCTGCTCTACCAACAGGGCCGGTTCAACGGCCTGCGCGACTGATCGGCTCACCGGCCCTTCCGCCGTGGTGCGCGGCCGTCGAGTTCCGATTACGCTGCGTTGCGAAGGTCACAGTTCAAAGCGCTTGCTTAGCGGGCAGGAACTGGATGTACTGGTGAGTAATATTGCGGTCGGAACGCAGCCCGCCCCGACCGGGATCGGCCGCTTGGGGCGCCTATGCTGCCTGCAAGAGGCAGCCGAAAAATGACGATGCAGTAGGAGAGCCGGCGTGAGCTTGAGGATCGTTGTCACTGTGAAGTACGTGCCCGACGCCACCGGCGACCGGCACTTCGCCGATGACCTGACCGTCGACCGGGACGACGTGGACGGTCTGCTCTCCGAGCTCGATGAGTACGCGGTCGAGCAGGCGCTGCAGATCTCCGAGAACTCCGACGACGACGCCGAGGTCACGGTCCTGACCGTGGGTCCCGAGGATGCCAAGGACGCGCTGCGCAAGGCGCTGTCGATGGGCGCCGACAAGGCGATCCACGTGGAGGACGACGACCTGCACGGCACCGATGCCCTGGGCACCTCGCTGGTGCTGGCCAAGGCGATCGAGAAGGCCGGCTACGACCTGGTGATCTCCGGTATGGCCTCCACCGACGGCACGATGGGTGTGGTCCCGGCGCTGCTGGCCGAGCGTCTGGGTGTGCCGCAGGTGACGCTGCTGTCCGAGGTCTCGGTCGAGGACGGCACGGTCAAGGGCCGCCGCGACGGTGATGCCGCCTCCGAGCAGCTGGAGGCCTCGCTGCCGGCGGTGGTGTCGGTGACCGACCAGTCGGGCGAGGCGCGTTACCCGTCCTTCAAGGGCATCATGGCGGCGAAGAAGAAGCCGGTTCAGTCCTGGGACCTGTCCGACCTGGACCTGGAGGCCGAGCAGGTCGGCCTGGAGGGCTCCTACACCACGGTCGACTCCGCAGCCCAGCGTCCCGCCCGCACCGCGGGCACGATCGTCAAGGACGAGGGCGAGGGCGGCAAGCAGCTCGCCGAGTTCCTCGCGAGCCAGAAGTTCATCTAAGGGTCACTGGCCCGCTGAGGCTCAACCCCGTACCGCCCCCTCAGACTTCGCAATCCGCAGGAGAGCATTCCCATGGCTGAAGTTCTCGTCTATGTCGATCACGTGGACGGTGCCGTCCGCAAGCCCACCCTGGAGCTGCTGACCCTGGCCCGCCGTGTCGGCGAGCCGGTCGCCGTCGCGCTGGGTGCCGGTGCCGGTGACACCGCCGCCGTGCTGGGCGAGCACGGCGCCGTGCGTCTCCTGACCCACGACGCCTCCGAGTACGCCGACTACCTGGTCGTGCCCAAGGTCGACGCGCTGCAGGCGGCCGTCGAGGCCGTCTCCCCGGCCGCCGTGCTGGTGCCGTCCTCCGCCGAGGGCAAGGAGATCGCCGCCCGCCTCGCGCTGCGCATCGGCTCCGGCATCATCACCGACGCCGTCGACCTGGAAGCCGGCGAGGCCGGCCCGGTGGCCACCCAGTCGGTGTTCGCCGCCTCCTTCACCACCAAGTCCCGCGTCGCCAAGGGCACCCCGGTCATCACCGTCAAGCCCAACTCCGCCGCGGTCGAGGCCGCCCCGGCCACCCCCGCGGTCTCGGAGCTGAGCGTGACGTTCTCCGCGCAGGCCACCGGCACCAAGGTCACCGGCCGTACCCCGCGCGAGTCGACCGGGCGTCCGGAGCTGACCGAGGCCGCGATCGTGGTCTCCGGCGGCCGCGGCGTCAACGGCTCCGAGAACTTCGCGATCATCGAGGCCCTGGCGGACTCCCTCGGCGCGGCCGTGGGCGCCTCCCGGGCCGCGGTGGACGCGGGCTGGTACCCGCACACCAACCAGGTCGGCCAGACCGGCAAGAGCGTCTCGCCGCAGCTGTACATCGCCAACGGCATCTCCGGCGCGATCCAGCACCGCGCCGGCATGCAGACCTCCAAGACCATCGTGGCGGTCAACAAGGACGCCGAGGCCCCGATCTTCGACCTCGTCGACTACGGCGTCGTCGGCGACCTCTTCGACGTCGTCCCCGCCCTCACCGAGGAGATCAACACCCGCAAGGGCTGATCCCGCTCCGGGCGAACGAGGCCCCCGTGACCGCCGACGCGGTCGCGGGGGCCTCGGCTCATCCCAGGGTGACAGTGGCCTGCACCGGCAGATGGTCGCTCGGGAACTGCCCGTTCATTTCGAAGGTGTTGATCGAGGCCCGGTGGACGGTGGTACCGGGCGAGGTGAGGATCCAGTCGATGCGGTCGCCGTCGGGGGTGAGGGGTTTGTAGCCGTGGAAGGTGGCGTACTGCTTGCCGCGTTCCGCGGCCGCGTCCCAGGTGTCGACGAGACCCGTGGCGAGCAGGATGTCGTACGCCGGGTTGTCGTGGGCCGCGGCGTTGAAGTCGCCGGTCACCACCACCGGTGACGAGGGGTCGAACTCGGCGATCTTCTGGGCGAGGAACTCGGCGGACCGCTCGCGGGCGTACTGGCCCACGTGGTCGAAGTGGGTGTTGAGGACGTGGAACTCCCGTCCGCCGACGGCCCGGTCACGGAAGCGGACCCATGTGACGATCCGGGGGAGCGCGCCACCCCAGGTGTTCGAGCCGATGACCCGGGGTGTGTCGGAGAGCCAGTACGTGTCGTGCTCGAGCGGGGCCAGGCGCCGGGTGTCGTAGAAGATCGCCGTGGACTCGTCGTGGCTGCCGCCCTCGCGGCCGGTGCCGATCCAGTCGTAGTGCGGTCCGAGGTCGGCGTGGATGTCGCGCAGCTGCTGGTACAGACCTTCCTGGGTGCCCATCAGGGTAGGGGCCTCCCGGCGTAACAGCCGGCGCATCACCGGGCGGCGGGCGGTCCAGCTGTTGGGTTCGGTGGTGCCGGCGAAGCGGAGATTGAACGTCATGACATCGAGTCGGCGGTTGGACGGTTTGGCGGCGGAGGCCGGCAGCGTGCCCATCAGCGGCACGGTGACGGCGGCGGCCATGGCGGTTCTGAGGCCCATACGACGCGTCATTCTGTGGGTGTCCGACATGTTGTTCCCTCCCGACGGGACAGGATGAATGTTCGAACCGGAGTGCGGTAGAGGGCGTAGGGGTTCTCGGCGTCTTGAATGAACGCGGTGGCTCATGCTGTGGACGGGGTGTTGACCGTCCGAAGGCTTCATGGATAACTTCGCTCTACGGATTGTTGATTCCGTAGAGCGGAAAACAGGAGGGTGTGGGATGGGCCAGGGCCAGCAGGAGCAGGTGGCGACGAGCCTCGCGGGTGCCGTCAGCGAGGAGATCAGCGCCTCCCTCGCGCCGGTCGACGCCGAACTGGAGCGCCGCTACCCCGGAGACCCCGGCACCCGCCAGCCCGTGCACACCGTCTACGTCCCCGGTGACGTCTTCGCCTCCGACACCATCCGCTCCTGGGGCGAGAAGGCCCTCGCCGCCCTCGACGAACACGCCCCGGACGCCGCGTCCTTCGCCGCCGTTCTCGGCCTCCGCGACGAACTGGCCGAACCCGTCTACGCGCGCGTGCGCGCCAAGCTGGAGCACGAGCCGATCGAGGATCTGCGCGTCGACTTCGAGGACGGCTACGGCCCGCGTCCGGACGCCGAGGAGGACGAGACGGCGGCCCGCGCGGCACGACTGATCGCCGAGGCGTACAAGAACGGCACGGCGGCCCCGTACATGGGCATCCGCATGAAGTGCATGGAGGCGGCCGTCCGGGACCGCGGCATCCGGACCCTCGATGTGTTCCTGACGGGTCTCATGGCGGCGGGGGGCCTGCCCGAGGGGCTGGTGCTGACGCTGCCGAAGGTGACCTACGCCGAGCAGGTCACCGCGTTCGTCCGGCTCCTGGAGTCCTTCGAGAAGGCGCACGGACTGGACTCGGGCCGACTCGGCTTCGAGATCCAGATCGAGACCAGCCAGTCCATCCTCGCCACTGACGGCACCGCCACCGTCGCCCGGATGATCCAGGCCGCCGAGGGCCGGGCCACCGGACTGCACTACGGCACCTTCGACTACAGCGCCTGTCTCGGCGTCTCCGCCGCCCACCAGGCGAGCGACCACCCCGCCGCCGACCACGCCAAGGCGATCATGCAGGTCGCGGCCGCGGGCACCGGCGTACGGGTCTCGGACGGCTCCACGAACGTCCTGCCGGTCGGCCCGACGGCGAAGGTCCACGACGCCTGGCGACTGCACTACGGCCTGACGCGCCGGGCGCTGGCCCGCGCCTATTACCAGGGCTGGGACATGCACCCCGGCCACATCCCCACCCGGTACGCGGCCGTGTTCGCCTTCTACCGAGAAGGCTTCGAGCAGGCTGCCGGCCGACTCGCCCGGTACGCGGGCCGGGTCGGCGGCGATGTCATGGACGAGCCCGCCACCGCCAAGGCGCTCAGCGGCTATCTGCTGCGCGGTCTCGACTGCGGCGCCCTCGACATCGCCGAGGTGGCCCGGCTGACGGGTCTGACCCGGGCCGACCTGGAGGGGTACGCGACGCCCCGGCGCGGTGACCTGACCGTCTCCACGAAGTAGTACGAAGGAGGCGGAGACGTAGCGGGCCTGTCACGGTCGCAACCACCGGCTGAAGTCGTCACCCCTGCCCCGTAGTCTGTACGGCACTCATTGACGTGTTCACAGGAACGGGGCAGCGGTGTCTTCGGGGGAGACCAACGGAAAGGGCCAGGACGACGCCGGTCGGCTGCTGGCCGGGCGTTATCGTGTCGTGGCCCAGCTCGGTCGCGGCGGCATGGGTGTGGTCTGGCGGGCCGTCGACGAGGTCCTCGGCCGTGAGGTCGCCGTCAAGGAACTGCGCACCTACACCGACGCCGACGGCCCCGAACTCGCGGATTTGCGGCTGCGGATGCAGCGCGAGGCCCGTGCGGCGGCCCGGGTCCGGCATCCCGGCGTCGTCGCGGTGCACGACGTGGCCGAGGTCGACGGGCGTCCGCTGATCGTTATGGAGCTGGTCGACGGGCCGTCCCTGGACGCCGTGCTGCGCAAGAGCGGCCCCCTCGACCCACGTGAGGCGGCCGGTATCGGCGCCAAGGTCATGGACGCCCTGGCCGCCGCCCACGAAGCCGGCGTGCTGCACCGGGACGTCAAGCCCGGCAACATCCTGCTCGACCGCTCGGGCCGCGTCCTGCTGACCGACTTCGGCATCGCCACCATGGACGATCCGGGCGACGGCTCGGCCACGAACCTCACCCGCACCGGCCATCTCGTCGGTTCCCTGGACTACATGGCCCCCGAGCGCGCCCAGGGTGCCGATCCGGGACCGGCCTCCGACGTGTGGGGCCTCGGCGCCACGCTGTACGCGGCGGTCGAGGGAGCCTCGCCGTTCCGCCGTACCTCGACCTTCTCCACCCTCACGGCGATCGTCGGCGAACCGCTGCCCGAGTCCCACCGGGCCGGCCCCCTCGGCCCGGTTCTCCAGCGCCTGCTGGACAAGCGCCCCGAGGCACGCCCGGGGGCCGGGGAGGCGCGCGAGCTGCTGCAGGCGGTGGCGGACGGGGCCGGCCCGGACAGCCCCACGACGACCTTGCGGGGTACGGCGGGTTCGGCGGGGCGGGCCGAGAGGGCGCCCGACGTTCCGGTGGCGCCGGTGGCATCGTCAGGTCTTGGGCCGACGGATCCGACGAGGCCGGGGGCGGTGCCGGGGGCTGAGCGGGACCAGGGTCCAGGTGAGCATGAATCTGCGGGGACGGTGGCGGCGCAGCCGACCGCGCGCGAGGCGGCGGCAGAGCCCGGGACTCCCGGGCATGGCACACCGGGTGCTGCGGGGCAGGTCGAGGCCGCGGCGTCGTGGTGGGTGGCGTCCGCCGGTCAGGACGGTGCTCCCGGACAGGCCGGTCTCCCGGGGCCGGGTCCCGGGGCGCCCACCTCTCAGCACGGTGGTCCGGGGCAACCCGGGCCCTCGGAACACGGCGCCGGAGCGTTCGTCGCCGCTCCGGGACAGCCAGGGTCCCCGGCTTACGGGCACGGCGCGCCCGGGCCCCACGACCCGCTCGCGACGGGCCCCATGACCGCCGCGCCCCCACCCCGCCGCAAGGGCCGCGTCCTGCTCGTCGCCGCGGCCGTCACCGTCGTTCTCGCGGTGGCCGGAACAGCGGTCGCCGTGCTGAACAACTCGGGTGACGCCGAGGCCGACGCCCGTCCCACCCCGACCGCCCCCCTGGCGACGGCCTCCACGTCCGCCCGCACCGACGCCGACCGGTCCAGCAGTCCCGAGCCCACGGACGGGGACGGCAAGAAGACCCCGAGCGCGAAGGAGACGTCCGGCGACGGCGGGGGCTCCAAGCCCACGAGCCGGGCCTCCGCGTCCGACACGGCCGACTCCTCCGGCGGTGGCACCTCAGGGGGCGACGACTCGGACGGTTCCTCCGGCGGTAGCGGCTCGGGTGGCAGTGGCAGTGGCAGCGGCCCCGGGGACGACGGCGCCGACACCCCGGCCCCGGCCTGCACCGCCATCGGAGGCGGCAAGTACAACTGCACCCTCTGGAAGACCGCCACGTCCTACACCGCCTCCGGTGCCCAGGCCGGTGTGCTCAACGCGGGCACCAACTACTTCTACTGTCAGTCGAACCTGGGTCGCCGCGAGACGTCCGGCGAGTGGACCAACGTGTGGTGGGCGAAGACGGACGACGACAGCGGCAACACCGGCGTCTACGTCAGCGACGTCTACGTCAAGGGCGGGAACAACGACGAGCCGGTGCCGGGACTCCCGGTCTGCTGAACGGTCACGTACCGCTCCAGGCCGGACTCCGTGACCCGCTTCTCGTCGGCGAACAGCCGGGTGCCCGCCGCGCACAGCTGCCGGTCGGCGCGGGCCCGTGCCACGAACTCCTCCGGTGTGACGCCGAACAGCGCCCGCAACCGGGCCGATCCCACGAGGAGTTCGGTCAGCAGCTCCCGCTGGCCGGGGTGGGTGCGCGCGACGCCGGTGCCGTCGTGCAGGACGCCGTGGCGGTTGACGTACGAGTGGACGCCCGGCAGGGTCACGCCGCCGGGCAGCTCGACCCGCACCTCGGGCGCGGGCAGCCAGGCGCGCCCGTAGTTGCCGTTCGGCAGCGGCACGCCCTCGCTCGCGTCGATGACGGCCAGTTGCTCGGCGTCCAGCCAGATGACGAACAACTCCCGTACGGCGTCCGGGGCGTGGAAGGGCGACGCCGACACGTATCCCATGCGGCTCACGTGCGCGGACACGCCCACGTCGACGCCGGTCACCCGTGTTTTCACCATCGGGATCGGCGAGGTGATCCCGAACTCGGCCATCTTGTGCCGCAGTTGGCCGGGACTGGCGTTGGAGCCGACCGCGAGGAGGGGAGCCCGCTCCTCGTGCACCAGCTGGTCGTGGGGCAGCGGCACCAGCCGGTCACCGTCGAGCAGCGCGGAGTCCGCCGGCCAGGCGCCGGGATACCGCAGCGGGTGATCGCGAGGTGCCTCGGCCAGGCCGAGGGTCTCCAGGGTGAAGGCGTCCACGGCTGCTCAGTCCGCCGGCGGCAGCTCGCCCGAGCCCCGGGTGATCAGTCGGGTCGGCAGTTCGATCCGCTCCGGTGTCAACAGTGTGCCGTCCAGCTGGCGGAAAAGCCGCTCGGCGGCGGTGCGTCCCAGTGTCGCCGCGTCCTGGGCGACGACCGTGACGCCCGGCTGCAGCAGATCGGCGAGTTCGATGTCGTCGAAGCCGACGAGGGCGACTCGGCGGGTGTGTTCGGCGAGGACTCGGACCACGGTGACCGTCACCCGGTTGTTGCCGGTGAAGATCGCGGTGACGGGGGAGGGCCCGGAGAGCATCCCCTCGGCCGCCCGGCGCACCCGCTCCGGGTCGGTGACGCCCAGCGACGTCCAGGCGTCCGCCACCTCGATGCCGGCGTCCTCCATGGCGGCCCGGTATCCGCGCAGCCGCTCGGCGGCCGTGTGGATACGGGGCATGTCGCCGATGAAGCCGATCCGCCGGTGGCCGTGGGCGATGAGGTGGGCCACGGCGTCGCGGGCACCGCCGAAGTTGTCGGAGAGGACGACGTCGGCATCGATCCGGCCCGCCGGACGGTCCACGAACACCGTGGCCACGCCCGCCTTCAGCTCCGGCTCCAGATAACGGTGGTCGTCACCGGCCGGGATGACCACGAGGCCGTCCACGCGCCGGGCGCACAATGCCAGCACCAGTTCCTGCTCGCGCTCCGGGTCCTCGGCGCTGGAGCCGTTGATGAGCAGGGCGCCGTTGGCCCGGGCCACCTCCTCCACCGCGCGGCTGAGGGGGCCGTAGAACGGGTCGGCGAGGTCCTCCAGGACCAGGCCGATGCTGGCGGTACGGCCCTTGCGCAGGACGCGCGCGCTGTCGTTGCGGCGGAAGCCGAGGGCCTCGATGGCCTCGCGCACCCGGTGCTCCGTCTCGGGCGTGACCCCCGGTTCGCCGTTGACCACACGGGAGACCGTCTTGAGCCCGACGCCGGCCCGCGCGGCCACGTCCTTCATGGTCGGACGGTTGCCGTACCGGGTCGTGGCGAGGCGGTCTGCTCGGCTGTGGGTGTCGGGCACGATAAGGCGTCCTGTCCTGTGGTCGACGGGGATGCGGCGGTCCATGATTTTGTATGAGGATGTGGCGTCGAGCATAGAGCCTGGACAACGTTGTCAGAACCGGGAGACACTGTCCACCGCAATTGTCGGCCTGCGCCCCACCGCGAGTCCGGCCTGTCCATTCCTCAAGGTTGAACCGGGGAGAACTGACACTGATGCACACCGACCTCGTGGCTGCGCTCGACATCGGCGGCACCAAGATCGCCGGAGCGCTGGTGGACGGCCACGGCCGGATCCTGCTCCGGGCGCAGCGGGCCACGCCCGCGCAGGAGGACGGCGACACCGTGATGCGTGCCGTCGAGGAGACCCTCGGCGAGCTTACGGACTCGCCGCTGTGGGGGCGCGCGGGTGCCCTCGGCATCGGCAGCGCGGGACCGGTGGACGCCTCCACCGGCACCGTGAGCCCGGTGAACGTGCCCGGCTGGCGTGACTATCCGCTGGTCAGCAGGGTCCGTGAGGCGGCCGGCGGGCTCCCCGTCGAGCTGATCGGCGACGGTGTGGCCATCACGGCGGCGGAGCACTGGCAGGGCGCCGCCCGCGGGCACGACAACGCGCTGTGCATGGTCGTGTCGACCGGTGTGGGAGGCGGTCTGGTGCTGAACGGCCAACTGCACGCCGGGCCCACCGGCAACGCCGGGCACATCGGGCACATCAGCGTCGACCTCGACGGCGACCCGTGCCCGTGCGGCTCGCGCGGCTGTGTGGAGCGCATAGCCAGCGGTCCGAACATCGCCCGGCGGGCGCTGGAGAACGGCTGGCGGCCCGGTCCCGACGGCGACACGTCCGCCGCCGCGGTGGCCGACGCGGCCCGGGGCGGTGATCCGGTCGCCGTGGCCTCCTTCCAGCGGGCCGCCCAGGCGCTCGCCGCCGGGATCGCCGCCACCGCGACCCTCGTCGAGATCGACATCGCCGTCATCGGCGGCGGGGTCGGCAAGGCGGGCGACGTCCTCTTCGAACCGCTGCGCAAGGCGCTGGGCGACTACGCGACCCTCTCCTTCGTCCAGCGCCTGACGATCGTGCCCGCGCAGATGGGCACGGACGCGGGGCTGGTGGGCGCGGCCGCGGCGGCGCTCGCGAGACAGGCGGACACCGCGGCGGCGGTCTGACGCCGGGCGCGGTGCGAGGCGCCGGCGAGGTCGGCAGAAACGTTCACTTGGCGGCCGGGTCCACGGGCCCGGCCGCCAAGCGCCGTCAGCAGCTCAACCGCGCGTCCGCCCAGTCCGCGTGGTCCGAGTCGATGCCGTCCCCGCCGTCGGTGACGACGAGCCGGACCAGCCGGGCACCGGTGATGTCCGCGGTGAGCGGCTCGGCCGGCATGGCGTTGGTGAGGACGCCGGTGGACGCCACCTTGGTGCCGTCCGCCCAGACCTCGAAGGCGACGGTGCCGTTCGCGCCCTTCTCGTCGTCGACGCCGACGGCGGCGGTGACGGTCTCGCAGGCCGCGCCCGTGTAGTACTCGACGGCGCTCTCCGCGTGCACCCCGAGCCCCTTGGCGTACACCACTCCGCCGATGGTGATCGGATGACCGTCGCCCGCGGCGCTCTCCCCGTTGCTGGTGTTGCGTTCCACGGGACCGAAGCCGTTGGCGGCCGACAGCCACGGAAGGTCACCGAGTTCCGAGGTCCCCGCCGGCGGTGGCACCACCACGGTCGCGGTGAACGGCAGCACGTTCTCGACCCGGACACCGGCCGGGGAGCGGTAACTCGCCTTGAGTGTCAGGTCGTACGACCCCGTCGGCGTCCCCTGTGGAGCGGTGACCGTCCACTTCGTACGCAGCGAGCGGCCCGTGGACAGGGCCTTGGAGGTGGTCGGCGAGGTCGGCTTCACGGACCAGCCCGCGGGGCCGGAAAGCCGTACGGAGACCTGCCTGGCGGGGGTGCGTCCCAGGTCGGTGACCGTGGTCGGCAGCGTGGCGGGCAGCCCCGCCTGGACCAATGGGCTGCCGTCCAGGCCGAGTTCGACGGCGGGCGGGTGCTGGTTCCACCTGCGGTCGGCGGAGACCCGTACGAGGACCGTTCCGTGCGCCGGGACGGTCGCCGAGATCGTGCCCGCGGTGTTGTAGCTCTTGTGCTGCCACAGGTCGCGCAGTGTGTACGCGGCGGCGTCGGGCAGGCCGACGGCCGCGGCGGTGGTGGCGACGCGCTGCGGGCTGCCCGTCTCGTTGAACAGGGCGACCGCGCGGCTGCCGTCCTTCATCTCCTTGGCGACGACCCAGCGTCCGCCCTCGGAGGAGACGACGGATCCCTGCTTGCCCAGCGGGTCCTGGTCGACAGCGATGACCTCCTTGTTGCCGAGGATCTCGAAGGTCTCGTCGGAGGCCGTGCGCAGGTCGCTGCCGATGAGCAGGGGGGCCGCCATGACCGACCACATCGAGAAGTGCGAGCGGTACTCGGTGGCCGTCATGCCGCCGTTGCCGACCTCCAGCATGTCGGGGTCGTTCCAGTGCCCGGGGCCCGCGTGCGGGGCGAGGGGCAGGTTCTGCTTGAGGATCGACAGCATCGAACCCCAGGTGTCACTGATGTCACCCGTCGTGCGCCACAGGTGCCCGACGTCGGCGGCCCACTCCCAGGGCTTGTTCTGGCCCCACTCGCAGATGCTGTAGACGATCGGTCTGCCGGTCGCCTTCAGGGCGTCGCGCATGGTCGTGTAACGCAGCTTGGCGTCCACGCCCTGGTTGTTGCAGTTGTCGTACTTGAGGTAGTCGACGCCCCAGTCGGCGAACTGCTGTGCGTCGCTGTACTCGTGGCCCAGCGCGCCCGGGAAGCCGACGTCGCTGCACGTCTTCGTCCCCGCGCTGGTGTAGATGCCGAGCTTGAGGCCCTTGGAGTGCACGTAGTCGGCGACGGCCTTGATCCCGTTCGGGAAGCGGGCCGGGTCCGGGACGAGCTTGCCGTCCGCGTCCCGGGCCGGCAGCGCCCAGCAGTCGTCGAGGTTGACGTACTGGTATCCGGCGTCCTTGAGGCCCTTCTCGACGAAGATGTCAGCGATCCCCTTGACCATGGACTCGTTGAACTCGGCCCGGCAGTGGGTGGAGTTCCAGTTGTTGAAGCCCATGGGCGGGGTGAGGGCCAGGCCGTCGGCAAGGGCGGGTGACGCCCGCCCCTCCTCGTTGGCGACGGCGGGAGCCCCGGGTACCGCGAACAGCAGCACGGTGAGTGCGGCGACCATCCTTCGGGCGGCTGTGCGGGTGTGAAGGTGACGCATCGTTACGTTCCTCCGAACCGGCAGAAGGTGCGATGACGGCATGTACGCGTCATTCGGTGTGGGTTAAAGGTAGGACCTGTTTGACTGTGGTGGAAGAGAGCGGCACGGCGCACGGCAGCGTGACCCATTCCGTGCGGCGACGTTGATCAGGCCATGAAGAAGCGCAGCATGCTCGCCATCGCCTCCCTCGCCACCGGCTTCGTCGTCGCGGCGGTCACTCCCTCGCACGCCCTGGGCGAGGACCTCGACCACGTCGACGTCGACAAGACCGTCAGCTCCCTCGACCACACCGTCGCCGGCGACAGTCTGGACGGAGTGGACGGGTCCGCCCTCGGGGGGAACGGCTGACGAGGCCTGCGCGGACCGCGGCACCGGGGCCCTTGGACGAGGGGCCCCGGTGCCGCGTTCGTGCGCCCTCATCTGCGGCTGGTTTCCGTGGCAGGGTGGAGCGGGCAAGCCTCAGGGGGCCAAACAGAAGAGGGGGAGTCCGTGATCGTCTGGATCAACGGCGCGTTCGGTGCGGGGAAGACCACCGCCGCACGGGAACTGATCGAACTGATCCCGAACAGCACGCTCTTCGACCCCGAGGACATCGGCGCGGCGGTCGTGCGTCTGCTGCCGCCCAAGCACCTCACCGAGGTCGGCGACTTCCAGGACCTGCCGATCTGGCGGCGTCTGGTGATCGACACGGCGGCCGCGATGCTCGCGGAGCTCGGCGGGACCCTCATTGTCCCCATGACCCTGCTGCGCCAGGAGTACCGCGACGAGATCTTCGGCGGCCTCGCCGCCCGCCGGATCGCCGTCCGGCATGTTCTCCTCGCTCCGGCGGAAACGATCCTGCGCGAGCGAATAGCCGGGCGGGGGACCCCGCCGACCCTTCCGCTCGGCGAGATGGGGCAGGGGCACTGGGCGTACGACCACATCGAGCCCTACCGGACCGCCCTCGCCTCCTGGCTCACCGCCGACGCCCACCTGATCGACACCGGCGCGCTCACCCCGTACGAGACGGCCGCCCGCATCGCCGAGGACCTCGGCGCCGGGACCGTGCCGGTGTGCGACATCGTGCAGACCCCCGAGCCCACCGCCGAGACCGTGGCCGCCGGGGTCCTCCTCTTCGACGAGCAGGACCGGGTGCTGCTCGTCGACCCCACCTACAAGGCCGGCTGGGAGTTCCCCGGCGGTGTCGTCGAGTCCGGAGAGGCGCCTGCCCGGGCCGGTATACGCGAGGTCGCCGAGGAGACCGGCATCCAGCTGGACGACGTACCGCGTCTCCTCGTCGTCGACTGGGAGCCGCCCGCGCCTCCCGGATACGGCGGACTGCGTCTCCTCTTCGACGGCGGACGGCTCGACTCCGACCGGGCGCGGGCGGTACTGCTGCCCGGCCCCGAACTGCGCGGTTGGTGTTTCGCCAGCGAGGAAGAGGCCGCCGAGCTGTTGCCGCCGGTGCGCTACGAGAGGTTGCGGTGGGCGCTGCGGGCCCGGGAACGCGGGGCCGCCCTGTACCTGGAAGCCGGGGTTCCGATCGGCTGATCTCCGGGGAGGCCCCGTCGGCATGTGGTGCCGGCGGGGCTTCGCCATGTTCGAGGCAGGTTGGACTCAGGCAAGCGGACGGCGAGAACCCGCCAAGGGAATCGTCGCGTTACCTCCATGTCAGAGCTAACGAAACGTCCCGCCCTCGCCAACTCTTGGCAACGAGCGCAAACAATCCCCTTTAGGTCATTTTCTGCCTTGACCGTCCTCTCGGCGTGTTGCGACAGTCCGCTCTGTCTCACGGCGCCGACAACGGCCGGCGACCGACGCATTTCCCCCAGGGAACCAACAGCCCCATGACGAGACCCTGTCCGCCGGCGACGGCGAAAATTCCGCGCCATCCCCAGCACATACCCGGGACGTCCGCACGATGACGACGCAACAGCAGCCGATGCCCGCCGGCGCCGGCACCACGCAAGCCGGTGAACCGTCGCCGCGCCCGCCGAGCGACGGCACGGTCATCACCGGGCGTTCGCCCGCCCGTATGGCCTGGCGGCGCATCAGACGGGACAAGGTCACCCTGGTCGCGTTCGTGATCACCGTCCTGTTCATCCTGGTCGCGCTGCTGGCTCCGGTACTGACGGCGATCACCGGCTGGGGGCCGATCACCCCCGACGGCAAGGCGATCGACCCGGACACCGGCAACTTCCCGCGCGGCGCGCTGGGCGGCATCGGCCTCACCCACCTGCTCGGGGTCGAACCGGGCACCGGCTACGACCTGTTCGCCCGGATCGTGTACGGCCTGCGCACCTCGCTCCTCGTCGGCTTCGCCTCGGCCGTGCTGTCCACCGTCGTCGGTGTCGTGGCGGGCCTCGCCGCGGGGTACTCCGGTGGCTGGGTCGACTCCGTGCTGTCGCGGATCATGGACGTGATGCTGGCCTTCCCGCAGCTGCTGTTCATCATCGCGCTGACCCCGGTCATCCAGAACGCGATGCAGACCAACAGCCACGGCGGCACCGACGAGAACCTCCGGCTGCTGGTCCTCGTCCTCAACATCGCGGTGTTCGCCTGGGCCTACACCGCCCGGCTGGTGCGCGGGCAGGTCCTGTCCCTGCGCGAACGGGAGTTCGTCGACGCCGCGCGGATCATGAGCGCCGGCCGGTGGCACATCCTCTTCCGGCAACTGCTGCCGAACCTGTGGGCGCCGGTCCTGATCTCCTTCGCGCTGGCCGTCCCCCAGAACATCACCACCGAGGCGGCCCTGTCGTACCTCGGCGTGGGTGTCATCCCGCCCAACCCGGACTGGGGGGCGCTGCTGTCGGACGCCTCCCAGTACTTCCTCCAGGACCCGATGTACCTGTTCGTCCCCGGCGTCCTGCTCCTGGTCCTCGTCCTCGGGCTCAACCTCCTCGGAGACGGAGTCCGGGACGCCCTCGATCCCCGCGCGGCCCGCAGCTGACGCGGTCCCCCTCCACACCGGCACGCACGACCCCACCCGGGTCGCACCGCCGAGCCGTAGAAGAAACGGAGTACCACCCAATGACGCGCAGAAGGCGCTCGATCGCGCTCGCGGCCACCGCCGTGGCGATCGCCCTGGGGGCCACCGCATGCGGGGGCTCCTCCAGCACCACCGGGAGCGGCTCCCCCACCAAGGGCGGCACGCTGACTGTCCTCGACCACGCCGACTTCGACCACCTCGACCCCCAGCGCACCCTACACGACCGAGGGTTCGAGCATGGACCAGGAGCTCGTGCGCACCCTGACCGGATGGGACGAGACGGGCTCCCAGCCCAAGCTCGTCGGCGACCTGGCCACCGACACCGGAACGCCCAGCAAGAGCGACACGGTGTGGACCTTCCACCTGCGCAAGGGCATCGTGTGGCAGGACGGCACGCCCGTCACCGCGCAGGACGTCAAGTACGGCGTCGAGCGGACCTTCTCGCCCGACATCAACGGCGGTCCGCCGTACGCCAGTCAGTGGCTGGTCGGCGGCTCCTCCTACAAGGGGCCCTACTCGGGCAAGGAGCTCGCCTCCATCCAGACGCCGGACGCGTCCACGATCGTGTTCCATCTCGGCGAGCCCGTCGCGGACTTCAACGAGACGACCGCCATGCCCGGCTGGTCCGGGGTGCCCAGGGCCCATGACACGGGGTCCACGTACGACACACACATCTGGTCCGACGGGCCGTACATGATCAAGTCGTACACCAAGAACAAGGAAGTCGTCCTCGTCAGGAACACCCACTGGAAGCAGTCGACCGACCCGATCCGGCAGCAGAACGTCAATGAGATCGACGTGAAACTCGGCCAGGACCAGTCGGCGATCGACCAGCAGATCAAGTCCGACGCCGGCACCGCCCAGACCTCGATCATGCAGTGGCCGATCGCGGGCTCCGATCTGACGACGATCTCGAGCGACCCGTCACTGAAGTCACGCCTCTACAAGATCCCGGCCCCGGGCATCAACTACCTCGCGATCAACACCACCCGGACCAAGGACCTGAAGGTCCGTCAGGCCATCGAGTACGCGATCGACAAGACCACCGTCCGCGGCGCGTTCGGCGGCTCGGCGTACGGCGACTACGCGAGCACCATGATCAGCCCCGGCATAGACGGCTACCAGAAGTTCAACCTCTACGGCACCAACCCCGCGGGCGACCTCACCAAGGCCAAGACGCTGATGAAGCAGGCCGGGAACCCCAAGCTCACCATGTCGCTGGCGGTGGAGAACACACCGACCCTGGAGCACTTCGGTGACGCTGTGAAGACGTCGCTCGGGAAGATCGGCATCACGGTGAACATCACCCCGATCGACGCGTCGAACTACTTCAGCAACATCGACAACGTGAAGAACCAGTACGACCTGACCTGGGTCGACTGGATCGCGGACTGGCCGAACGCCTCCACCGTGCTGCCCGTGCTCTTCGACGGACGGCAGATCGCCAAGCTGCCGCAGTCCAACCAGGACCAGGCGTACCTGAACGACCCCGCGGTCAACGCGCAGATCGACAAGATCGCCAAGATGACCGACGTCAAGCAGGCCGACGCCGCCTACGGCGCCCTGGACGAGCAGATCATGAAGGACGCCGCGGTGGTCCCGCTGATGTACATGAACTTCAGCGAACTGGCGGGCTCCAAGGTCGGCGGGGTCATCCCGGACCCCATCCTCGCCGAGCCCAGCCTCGTCCACGTGTACGTCAAGAGCTGACGCACCCCTCCTCGGCCCGCCGGCGCCCCCGGCCGGCGGGCACCCCCTCTCACGTCAGGTCCAGCACGACATGGTTCGTTACCTCATCCGGCGCCTGCTGGCAGCGGCCGCGATCCTGCTGGTGATCACCGTGATCACCTTCGTGATCTTCTTCGCGCTGCCGTCCGATCCCGCACTCCTGGCCTGCGGCAAGACCTGCTCGCCCTCCCGGCTGACCGAGATCCAGCATTCGCTCGGGCTCGACAAGAGCTTCCTCACCCAGTTCTGGGAGTTCTTCAAGGGCCTCTTCGCCGGCCGTGACTACGGAGACCAGAGCCTGCGCGTGCACTGCGGAGCGCCCTGCCTCGGCATCTCCTTCCAGACCGACACCCCCGTCCTCAGCACCCTGCTGGGCGACTTCCCCGCCGACCTCTCGCTCGGACTCGGCGCCGCGGTGTTCTTCCTGATCCTCGGCGTCGGCCTCGGCACGCTCGCCGCCGTCCGCCGGGGCAAGGCCGCCGACAAGGCGGCGGTGGGACTCGCCCTGCTCGGTGTCTCCGTGCAGATCTACTTCGTCGGGCTGCTGCTGCTCTACCTGTTCGTCGACAAGTGGCAGATCCTGCCCGCCTCCGGCTACACCCCGATCACCCAGGACCCGGGCGCCTGGTTCGAGGGCCTGATCCTGCCGTGGGCCACCCTGGTCATCGTCTACCTCGCGCTGTACACCCGGCTCACCCGCTCCTCCATGCTGGAGGTCTTCGCCGAGGACTACATGCGCACCGCCCGGGCCAAGGGCCTGTCCAGCGGCAAGGTCGTCCTCAAGCACGGCCTGCGGGCCGCCATCACCCCGATCCTCACCATCTTCGGCATGGACGTCGGCTCGCTGATCGGCGGCTCCGCGGTCATCACCGAGTCGGTGTTCGGCATCAACGGCATCGGCAAGCTCGCGGTCGACTCGGTGCAGAACTCCGACCTGCCCGTCATCCTCGGCACCACGCTCTTCGCGGCCACCTTCGTCGTGCTCGCCAACGTGGTCGTCGACGTGGTCTACGGCCTCGTCGACCCCCGTGTCCGCCTCGCCTGAGCCCCCTCACCGCAGCAAGGAAAACCCCGTGTCCCTGCAGACCTCACCGCAACCGGCGGACGTCGATCCCGCGGCCGCCCCCTTCCTCGACGTACGGGACCTGCGCGTGCACTTCCCGACCGAGGACGGCATCGTCAAGGCCGTCGACGGAGTCTCCTTCACCCTGGACAAGGGCAGCACCCTCGGCATCGTCGGCGAGTCCGGCTCGGGGAAGTCGGTCACCTCGCTGGCCCTGCTCGGACTGCACAAGGGCACGCGTGCGGTCGTCTCCGGGGAGATCCGGCTGGACGGCAGGGACCTGGTCGCCCTCCCGGAGCACGACATGCGCGCGCTGCGCGGCCGGACCGTCTCCATGATCTTCCAGGACCCGCTGTCCGCCCTGCACCCCTACTTCACCGTCGGCGCCCAGATCGCCGAGGCCTACCGGGTCCACCACAAGGTCTCGAAGAAGGAGGCCCGGGAGCGGGCCGTGGAGATGCTGAAACGGGTCGGCATCCCGCAGCCCGAACGCCGCATCCGGGACTATCCCCATCAGTTCTCCGGCGGCATGCGCCAGCGCGCCATGATCGCCATGGCCCTGGTCTGCGATCCCGAACTGCTCATCGCCGACGAGCCGACGACGGCCCTGGACGTCACCGTCCAGGCACAGATCCTGGACCTGATCCGCGATCTCCAGGAGGAGTTCGGCTCCGCCGTCATCCTCATCACCCACGACCTCGGTGTGGTGGCCGACATCGCCGACGACATCCTGGTGATGTACGGCGGCCGCCGTATCGAGTACGGCACCGTGCGCGACGTACTCAAGGAACCCCAGCACCCCTACGCCTGGGGGCTGTTGGAGTCGATGCCGCAGATCACCGGGGACGTCGAACGGCGGCTGAACCCGATCGCCGGGTCACCGCCCAGCCTCATCACCCCTCCCGCAGGCTGCGCCTTCCATCCCCGCTGCACCTACAAGGGCTGGGTGCCGGAGGGGCGTTGCGCGACGGAGCGGCCCGAGCTGGTGGCCGTCCCCGGCACCGGCCGGCACCTCGCCGCCTGCCACCTCACCCCGGAGACCAGGCAAGAGATCCGCGTTCGTACGGCCGCCGGGACCGCGCAGTGACCGCGGCGGACGAACAGGAGCATGCCGTGAGCACCACTCAGCCCGCCGCCGGGGAGCACCTGCTCGAAGTCAGCGGCCTCACCAAGCACTTCCCGATCCGCCACGGCATCGTCTTTCAGCGGCAGATCGGCGCCGTGCACGCCGTCGACGGCATCGACTTCACGGTCGGCGCGGGCCAGTCGCTCGGCCTGGTCGGCGAGTCCGGCTGCGGCAAGTCGACGACGGGCCGGCTGATCACCCGGCTGCTGGAACCCACGGCCGGGAAGGTCGTGTTCGACGGCGAGGACATCTCCCACATCCCGGAGAACCGGATGAAGGAGGCCCGCCGGAACCTCCAGATGATCTTCCAGGACCCGTACTCCTCACTGAACCCCCGGCACACGGTCGGCACGATCGTCGAGACGCCGATGCGGCTCAACGGCATCAACCCGCCGCAGGGCCACAAGAAGCGCGCCCAGGAACTGCTGGAGACGGTCGGCCTCAGCCCCGAGCACTACAACCGCTACCCCAACGAGTTCTCCGGGGGCCAGCGCCAGCGCATCGGGATCGCCCGCGCGCTCGCGCTGCGGCCCAAGCTCATCGTGGCCGACGAACCCGTGTCGGCGCTGGACGTCTCCATCCAGGCGCAGATCGTCAACCTGCTGCAGGACCTCCAGCGGGAGTTCGGCATCGCGTTCGTCTTCATCGCCCATGACCTCGCTGTCGTACGGCACTTCTGCGAGCGGGTCGCGGTGATGTACCTCGGCAAGATCGTTGAGGTCGCCGACCGGCAGACGCTGTACACGGGGCCGCGGCACCCTTACACCCACGCACTGCTGTCCGCGGTGCCCGAGGCCGATCCGGACGGCGTCCGCCGGCGCGAGCGCATCCGGCTCGCCGGGGACGTGCCCTCGCCGGTGGACCCGCCGTCCGGCTGCCGCTTCCGTACCCGCTGCTGGAAGGCCCAGGACAGGTGCGCGACCGAGGAGCCGCCGCTGGTGCGGGTGGCGGGCAACGCGGAGGGTCACCTGACGGCCTGTCACTTCCCGGAGGAGCCCAGCGTCGGGGCCCGCGAGGAGGACATCGTGCTCGATCCGGGCCTGACCGCACTGGAGGACAGCGCCTCGACGTCGTCGTGAGGGTACGGCGTGAGCCTGCTCTCCTGCTCCAGTCGCCTGTTGAAGTCGCCGACCACGATGGCAAGTCGGGCGTGCCGCGAGATGAGTGCGGCGGCCGCTTCGGGGATCGCCTCGGGGCGCCTGCCGTCGGCGCATGAGCGGATGAACTCCTCGCGCTCGTCCCGGCCGAGGCCGTACTGGTCGACGACCAGCCAGTGCACCAGGTAGGAGAGGGCGTAGGCGCGGTCGTAGCTCTGGTGGCGGGTGTAGAAGTCGCTTTCATGTGAAGTGAGTTGGAAACGGCTCGACAGGGACAGCCCGTAGTCGGTCAGGTAGAGCCGGTGTCCGTCGGTGAGGATGTTGCCGAAGTGGGCGTCGAAGTGGATGAGTTGCCGCTGCTCCCGGAGGAAGTCGGTGACGGCTTCGAGGCCCTGCTCCACGAGGGCGCAGGCCGACTCGGCGTTCTCGGTGCGCAGTTGGGTGGAGAACCAGTCGTGGAGGGTGTGCGGAACGTACTCCAGGAACAGGGTCAGGCTCGCGGACGCCGTGCGCAGTGCCTCCACGCGGTCGCGGCCACCGCCCCAATAGGCCACGCACCGCTCCACGTCGGCGAGGTCACCGGGGAGCGGCTGCGGGAGGACCGGCAGCACCCGCCAGTGGTGCAGCAGCGGGAAGCCCGGGAAGTTGCCCGAGCGCACCCAGTCGGTCGTCATCTCGTGCACGGCCAGCTCACGCCAGGCGCCGAAGCCTGGGCTGCCGATCGCGCCGACCCCGTAGTGGAAGTGGGGCGGCAGCTCGAAGAGGTTCGCGGTGGAGCGGACGTGGTCCGGCCGGAGCTCGGTGGCGGTGAGCGGCACCTGCTTCACGAAGACCCGTACGCCGTCCACCTCCAGCAGGGTCGCCCGTCCGCCGATGCCGGTGCCTGCCGGTGTGCCGGATGCCACCAGGTCGGCGAGTGCGTCGTCGCTCAGGAGGGCGAGGGAGGCGGCGGTGTCGGCGTGGGCGCTGAGACGGGTGGGGGAGACCATGGGCCCATGATGGGTCCCCCGTGGCCGAAACAGGCGAGGTCCGGCTCGAGCTCCGCCAACTGCTCGAAGGAGTGCAGGGCCTGGGCCCTGTCCACGTTGAACACGCCGAGCATCACCTTCCCGTCGACAGGCGAGGCGGCCACGGCGTCCCCGGTGAACAGCACCCCGTGCTCCGGGAGATGGAGCGCGAGGCTGCCGGGTGTATGGCCGGGGACGTGGACGACCCTTGCCCCGCCACCGAAGTCGAGGACATCACCGTCGGACAGCTCGGTGAGCTGCGACGGCCGCGCGAACTCGCCCCGCGGCAGGTGCCGTAGGGCTTCCGCATGCAGGGGGCGCTCCCAGTCCTCGAACACCGGTGAGGGTTCCGGTGCTTCGCCTCGGACGACGGGCGCGTCCAGCCGGTGGGCCAGCACCTCGGCGCCGGTCAGCGCGGCCAACTCGCCCGCCGCGCCCACATGGTCCTCGTGGAAGTGGGTGAGCACGATCCGTCGTAGGCGCCCTCGCAGACAGGCGGCGATCGGCACGGCGGATCCTGCCGGGCCGGAGTCGATCAGGGTCGACTCGTCGCCGTCGCGCCAGAGATAGGCCTGGCCGACCGGGAAGCGCAGGAGGCGGAGGTGCGGGAGCAGCTCGATGACGTCCATGGCACGACCGTAGAAAGGCCCCCGTCCGTGGACGAGGGCCTTCTGCCGACAGCAGAGGCGGCGGTTCAGCCAGCCGCGTAGTTGCGCAGGAAGAGGGCCTCCGCCACCGACAGGCGCTCCAGCTCCTCGGGGGAGACGCTCTCGTTGACGGCGTGGATCTGGGCCTCGGGCTCGCTCAGGCCGATGAGGAGGATCTCGGCGTGCGGGTAGAGCCCGGCGAGGGTGTTGCACAGGGGGATGGAGCCGCCCTGGCCGGCGTACTGCATCTCCTGGCCCGGGTAGGCCACCGCCATCGCGTCGGCCATCGCCGCGTACGCCGGGCTGGTGGTGTCCGCGCGGAACGGCTGGCCCTGGCCGATCTGCTCGGTGCGCACCCGCGCGCCCCACGGCGTGTGCGTCTCCAGGTGCGCCTGGAGCAGCTTGGTCGCCTCGGCCGCGTCGATGCCCGGCGGCACCCGCAGGCTGACCAGCGCGCGGGCGCTCGCCTGCACCGACGGGGTGGCGCCGACGACCGGCGGACAGTCGATGCCGAGGACCGTCACGGCCGGGCGGGCCCAGATGCGGTCGGCGACCGTGCCGTCGCCGATCAGCTCGACACCGTCCAGAACCTTGGCGTCCGCCCGGAACTGCTCTTCCTCGTACTGGAGACCGTCCCAGGACGCGTCCGGCGTGAGCCCGTCGATCGTCGTCGTGCCGTCCTTCCCGCGCAGCGAGTCCAGTACGCGGATCAGCGCGGCCAGCGCGTCGGGGGCGGCGCCGCCGAACTGTCCCGAGTGGAGGTTGCCCTGCAGCGTGTCGACCTGGACGCGCATCATGGTCATGCCGCGCAGGGTGGCCGTGACGGTCGGCAGGCCGACGCGGAAGTTGCCCGCGTCGCCGATGACGACGGTGTCCGCCTCCAGGAGCGCGGGATGTTCCTCGGCGTACCGCTCCAGGCCGCCCGTGCCCTGCTCCTCCGAGCCCTCGGCGATGAACTTGACGTGGACCGGTACCCCGCCGTTGGCCTTCAGGGCGCGCAGCGCGAGCAGATGCATGATCACACCGCCCTTGCAGTCTGCGGCCCCGCGCCCGTACCAGCGGCCGTCCCGCTCGGTGAGTTCGAACGGCGGGGTCGTCCAGCCGGCCTCGTCCAGCGGCGGCTGCACGTCGTAGTGGGCGTACAGCAGGACCGTCTTCGCGCCCGCGGGGCCGGGCAGGTAGCCGTACACCGACTGGGTGCCGTCCGGGGTGTCGAGCAGCGCCACGTCCTCGAAGCCCTCGGCGGTGAGCGCGTCCGCGACCCAGCGGGCGGCGGCCTCGCTCTCGCTCCTCGGGAACTGGTCGAAGTCCGCCACCGACTTGAACGCCACCAGTTCGGTGAGCTCCGCCCGCGCCCTCGGTATCAGCGAGGCGACGGTCTCGGCGACCGGATTCGACGACATGGGCACGCTCCTTGTGGGTGCGACGTTGTACCTGTGAGTGCCGTAGATCCTCCCACAGTGGTCTGTGGGCGGGCCCGCCGTAGGATGCGGGAGACAGGTGCGGCAACGGCTTGATCGGGAGCAGCAGACCATCGTGAGCAGCGAGAACTCTTCGGCGGACGACTCTTCGGCGGACGGCGTGCAGGACGACGGACAGCGGGTGTGGGACGTCGTCGTGGTGGGCGCGGGACCCGCGGGGGCCTCGGCCGCCTACGCGGCGGCGGTGGCCGGACGGCGGGTGCTGTTGCTGGAGAAGGCCGAACTGCCGCGGTACAAGACGTGCGGCGGCGGCATCATCGGCCCTTCGCGGGACTCGTTGCCGCCCGGTTTCGAGCTGCCGTTCCGGGACCGGGTGCATGCGGTCACCTTCTCGAACAACGGCCGCTTCACCCGCACCCGGCGCTCCAAACAGATGCTGTTCGGGCTGATCAACCGGCCCGAGTTCGACCAGCAGCTCGTCGAGCACGCGCAGAAGGCGGGCGCCGAGCTGCGCACGGGCGTCACCGTCCAGCGCGTCGAGCAGCACGGCTCGTCGGTGCCCGACCGGCGTACCGTCGCCGTGGTCCTCCAGGGCGGCGAGACGCTGCTCGCGCGGGCGGTCGTCGGGGCCGACGGCAGCGCCAGCCGGATAGGAGCGCATGTCGGGGTGAAGCTCGACCAGGTGGACCTCGGCCTGGAGGCGGAGATCCCGGTGCCCGAGACCGTCGCCGAGGACTGGAAGGGGCGGGTGCTCATCGACTGGGGCCCGATGCCCGGCAGTTACGGCTGGGTCTTCCCCAAGGGGGACACCCTGACGGTGGGCGTGATCTCGGCGCGCGGTGAGGGCGCGGCCACCAAGCGGTACCTGGAGGACTTCATCGGGCGGCTCGGTCTCGCCGGGTTCGAACCGAGCATCTCCTCCGGCCACCTGACCCGCTGCCGTGCCGAGGACTCGCCGCTCTCGCGCGGGCGGGTGCTGGTGTGCGGTGACGCGGCGGGACTCCTGGAGCCGTGGACCCGCGAGGGCATCTCCTTCGCGCTGCGCTCCGGGCGGCTCGCGGGGGAGTGGGCGGTGCGGATCGCGGAGGCCCACGACGCGGTGGACGCCCGGCGTCAGGCGCTGAACTACGCGTTCGCCGTCAAGGCGGGGCTCGGCGTGGAGATGAGCGTCGGCAAGCGGATGCTGACCGCGTTCGAGCGCCGTCCCGGCCTGTTCCACGCGGCCCTGACCGGCTTCCGGCCCGCGTGGAACGCGTTCAAGGAGATCACCCAGGGTTCGACCTCGCTGGGCGAGCTCGTGCGGGGCCGGCCGATGGCCCAGCGGGCGCTGGCCGCGCTGGACCCGCGCCCCGAGAAGCCCGCGAGCGGCGAGGTCACTTCGTGAGCGTGATGTGGAAGACGGGGTGGTCGGGGGCGATGCGGAGCAGGTCGGCGTCGGGGGAGTCGGGACCGACGCCGTTGAAGAAGACGCCGACCTCGGCCTTCCAGCGCTTGAGGTAGGCGCGCAGGAGCGGGACCTTCTCGTCGTCGGTGACCTCGGTGGCGGTGAAGGCTTCCACCTTCTTGCCCAGGTGCAGCTCGCCGCCGCCGGCCGCGCGCATGTTGTGGGTCCACTGGACGTGGCCGCGCGGGGCGACCAGGTACTGCTCGCCGGCCACGGTCAGCAGGTTCACCGGGGTGGTGCGCCACTCGCCGCTCTTGCGGCCGCGGACGGCCAGGACCCGTGAGCCCCAGACGCTGAGGCCGCGGCGGGTCAGCCAGGCCACGGAGCGGTTGAGGACGTTGACCGTGAACCAGCCGGGCTTCTGGACGTGCGTGGACATGTGACCCCCAGGATGCGGGAGAGCGTCGCTCTCTTTTGTGAGCACTGCTCTCTTCCGTGTTCAGTCTGCACGAGGTGAGCCCTCAAGGCAAGAGCATCGCTCTCGTTTGTGTGCACCGCTCTCTTTTCATGGGACACTGAGGCGTATGAGCACAGCACAAGGCGCCCGCGCCCGAGCCCGGATCGAGGTCACCGCAGCCATCAAGGACGAGGCGCGCAGACAGCTCGCCGCGGAGGGCGCCGCCAAGCTCTCGCTGCGGGCCGTGGCCCGTGAGCTCGGCATGGTCTCCTCCGCCCTGTACCGCTACTTCGCTAGCCGTGACGACCTGCTGACCGCTCTCATCATCGACGCCTACGACTCGCTGGGCGAGAGCGCGGAGCACGCGCACGCAGCCGTCGCACAGGCGGGGCCGACGGAGCGCTGGGTGGCGGTGTGCGAGGCGGCACGCGGGTGGGCTCTCGCGCACCCCCACGAGTACGCCCTGATCTACGGATCCCCGATCCCCGGCTACACCGCACCGCAGGCGACGGTCCCGGCCGCGTCCCGTGTGGGCCTCCTCCTCATCGGCATCGTGCGCGACGCGCACCGCGGCCCCGGCCTGACCGGACTCGCGCTCTCCGCCGAACTGCGCCCCGAGGCCGAACGCATGGCCGCCGACCTCACCCCCGATCTCTCGCCCGAGGCCGCCACCGCACTCGTCGCCGCCTGGGCCCAGCTGTTCGGACTGATCGGGTTCGAGCTGTTCGGCCAGTTCAACCGGGTGGTGGAGGACCGCGAACAGTTCTTCCGGCACGCGGTGACGCAACTGGCGCGGGGCGTGGGGCTGGCATAGAGGGGCCGCTCTTTCCTCAGGTCACCGGCCGGCCGAGCCCCAGCCGGGCGAACGGGTGGGCGCCGCGTCCGCTGCGCCGCCCGCTCGTCAAGGAGGCCGGCGTACTTCGCCGGGAGTACGGGTGATCGCCACGCTCGGGTGACGCCTCGGCCGGACCGCGGCGTCTAGCGTGGCTGTCATGGACGGTGAGCAGCGCGTACGCGGGGACGGTGCGCCGCGGTGGTGGCGGCAGGGACCGCCGTGGTGGAAGGGCGCGGGTGACGAGGGCCGGGCGGCCCGGTGGCCGTGGCTGTCCACCCTGCTGCTCACGCTCTTCGTGCTCGCGGGCTCGAACTACGCGGCCCGGCAGCAGGCCGAGCGGGCCGACCTCGACGCGTTCGCACGGGTGCTGCTGGTGATCGGCGCCGGGCTGCTGCTGTGGCGGCACCGGCGGCCGGTGCTCGTCGTCTTCGGTACGGCGGCTGCCGCGATGCTCTACCTGGGGGCCGGGTATCCGTACGGGCCGGTGTTCCTCGCCGTCGCCCTCGCCTGCTTCAACGCCATCGTGGCCGGGCACCGCAAGGCCGCCTGGACCGCGCTCGGGATGCTCTGGGCCGGACACGTCCTGGTGGCCCACTGGCTCTACCGGTGGCTGCCGCCCTCCGGGGACCCGGCCGCCCCCTGGGGGCAGGAGGGGGGGATCGCCGCCTGGGTCGTCGCGATCGTCGCCGTCTCGGAGCTGGCCCGGACCCGGCGCGACCAGTGGGCCCGGGACCGCGCCGAACGCGCCCGGGCCGCACAGCGCCGCGCCGACGAGGAGCGGCTGCGGATCGCCCGCGAGCTGCACGACGTGCTCGCGCACAGCATCTCCGTCATCAACGTCCAGGCAGGCGTCGGCCTCGCCCTTCTCGACACCGACCCCGAACAGGCCCGCACCGCCCTCACCACCATCAAGGCCGCCAGCAAGGAGGCCCTCGGTGAGGTGCGCCAGGTGCTCGACACGCTGCGCACGCCGGGTGACGCGCCGCGCGCCCCCGCACCGGGTCTCGACCGGCTGCCCGAGCTGGTGTCCCAGGCGGCGGGCGCGGGCCTCACGGTCGAGCTGGAGGGATCGGCGCCCGGTCTGCCTCCCGGCGCGGACCTCGCCGCCTTCCGCATCGTCCAGGAAGCGCTCACCAATGTCGTACGGCACTCGGGTTCGCGGCACGCGCGCGTGCGGCTCGATCACGACGGCGGTGCGCTACGGCTGCGTATCGACGACGACGGACCCGCGACCGGCACCGACGCGGGCGGCAGCGGCAACGGTCTGGCCGGAATGCGGGAGCGGGCCGCCGCTCTCGGTGGCACGATCGAGGCCGGCCCGCGTCCCGACGGAGGGTTCCGGGTGCTCGCCGTACTGCCGCTCAAGGTGAAGGCCAAGGAGGACGACCGGTGATCCGCGTACTGCTCGCCGACGACCAGTCACTCGTGCGGGCGGGTTTCCGGGCCCTGCTCGACGCGCAGCCGGACATCGAGGTGGCCGGTGAGGCCTCCGACGGGCAGGAGGCGCTCGCCAAGGTGCGCGAACTGCGGCCGGACGTCGTCCTGATGGACATCCGGATGCCGTTGCTCGACGGCCTCGCCGCGACCCGGCGCCTCACGGAGGACGACGCTCTCAAGGACGTGAAGGTGGTCATGCTCACCACCTTCGAACTCGACGAGTACGTCTTCGAGGCGATCCGTTCCGGCGCCTCCGGCTTCCTGGTCAAGGACACCGAACCGGAGGAACTTCTGCGCGCCGTACGGGCGGTGGTCGACGGCGACGCGCTCCTGTCGCCGGGTGTGACCCGCCGTCTCATCGCCGAGTTCGCGGCCCGCTCCAAGGAACCCGCGGCCGAAGGCGCCCTCGCCGAACTCACCGAGCGGGAACGGGAGGTGATGGCCCTGGTCGGCATCGGCCTGTCCAACGAGGAGATCGCCCGCCGCCTGGTCGTCAGCCCCCTCACCGCCAAGACCCATGTCAGCCGCACGATGGTCAAGCTCGGCGCCCGCGACCGCGCCCAACTGGTGGTGCTGGCCTACGAGTCGGGGTTGGTGCGGCCCGGCTGGCTGGGCTGAGGGCTGCTCGGCCGGAAGCGCACGAGCACGCTGATCACCCGGGCGACGAAGACCACGGGCGCGATCGCGAGCCCGATGCGCAGCAGCAACTTCTCGACGGTTCCCGGCAGTTCGAACAGCAGCGCCGGTCCGGCCACCGCCCCGAAGAGCACGGCCGCCGCGAACAGCGCACTGCACAGCGCGTATCCGATCTCGACGGTGATGGCGTCCCGCTCGGCCTGGCTCCGGCGTCCCCCGTAAGTCTCCACATTTGAAGTCTCACAGCCGTGTGCCCGGCGGAGCAAGCAGCTCGCCGGGCACACGGTGTCGGAGGCGTCCCCCTAGTCGCGTACCGTGACGCGCTCCGCCTCCCGCACAGTGGACTTGGCGACCACGACGGACCGCTGTGGGCGGCGCGGGGTGCGCAGTCCCGTGAGGGTGATCAGCAGTCCGGCCGCGGCGATGGCCGTGACCACGACGAGGCCGGGGCGGTAGCTGTCGAGGACGGCCTGCGGAGTGGCGTTCTCGGGGGCGCCCGCCGTCACCACGGCGGTCACGACGGCCAGGAAGATCGCCCCGCCGACCTGGACCGAGGTGTTGAGCAGGCCGGAGACCATGCCCTGCTCGTGGTCCTCGACGCCGTTGGTGGCCTGGATGTTGAGCGAGGGGAAGACCAGTGCGCAGGCGGCGCCGATGAGCAGCATCGACGGCAGGATCGCGGCGGCGTACCCGGGGTCCAGGTCGACACCCAGGAACAGCGCGTACCCGACGACCATCAGTGCGAAGCCCGCCGGGATCAACCGTTGGGTACCGAACCGGTCGACGATCGAGCCGACCTTCGTCGAGGACACCGCCACCAGCGCGCCCGCGGGCAGGAAGGCGAGCGCGGTGTGCAGCGCCGACCAGCCGAGCAGCGACTGCATGTACAACGTCACGAGGAACTGGAAGCCCACGTACGAACCGAAGAAGGCCATGGCACCCAGCTGGGCGCGGATCTGGGTGCCGGAGCGCAGCACGCCGAGCCGGACCAGCGGGCCCGGCGAACGCCGCTCGACCAGGACGAACACCGTCAGCAGTACGGCCACGGCGAGGAAGGACAGCAGGGTGCGGGCCGAGGCCCAGCCGGACTCCGGAGCCTGTACGACGGTGAAGACCAGCAGCAGCATCGAGGCGGTGCCGAGGACGGCGCCGGGGATGTCGTAGCCGCTGTGGTCCTTCTCGCGGGTGCTGCGCGGCAGCAGCTTGAGTCCGGCGACGAGCGCGATCAGGGCGATGGGCGCGGGCAGCAGCATGGTCAGGCGCCAACTGGCCTCGGTGAGCAGGCCGGACAGCACCAGGCCCATGGAGAAGCCGGTGGCGGCGCAGGTGGTGTAGATGGAGAGCGCGCGGTTGCGCAGCGGGCCCTCCGGGAACGTCGTGGTGATGATGGACAGGCCCGCGGGCGCGGTGAAGGCCGCGCTCAGGCCCTTGATGAACCGGCTGGCGATCAGCAGCGGGCCCGAGTCGACGAGGCCGCCGAGCAGGGAGGCGACCGCGAACACGCCGAGGGCCACCAGGAAGACCTGGCGCCGGCCCAGCAGGTCGGCGGCCCGGCCGCCCAGGAGCAGCAGACCGCCGTAGCCGAGGATGTAGCCGCTGACGATCCATTGCAGCGTCGAGGTGGAAAGGCCCAGGTCGGCGCCGATGGAAGGCAGCGCGACGCCGACCATCGACACGTCCAGCGCGTCCAGGAACATCGCGGCGCACAGCACCAGCAGGGTGCCCCAGAGCCTGGGTGTCCAGCGGACCGCTGAGGAAGGGTCCGCGGGGGTGGTGAGCGGAGAGGTCATGCCGAAGACACTACATGCGCATGCATCGAATGCAAGCGCATTTAATTCGGATGCAATAATTCCTCTGCTCTGCTACGGTGCCGCCCATGGCGGCGAAGAAGCCCGAGCAGGAGCTCGCGGAACGGTGGCGGGAACTCCTTGCACTGCACGCGCGCACGCAGTGCGAACTGGACCGTGCTCTTCATCAACACGGCCTGTGCGGCAGTGACTTCGAGGTGCTGGACGTCCTGGCCGACGGCGGCTGCGACTACCGCGTGCAGGAGATCTCCGAGCGGGTCCATCTGAGCCAGAGCGCGCTGTCGCGGCTGATCGCCCGGCTGGAGAAGGACGGGCTCGTCGAGCGCGGGATGTGCCCGGAGGACCGGCGGGGCGTGCGGGTGTCCCTCACCTCGAAGGGACGCGCGTTGCACGGCGACGCCCTGCCGGTGCAACGCGCGGTCCTGACAAGGATGTTGGAGGCGTCCTAGCCCACGGCGGACTTCTCCCGCCACAGGCCGGCGACCGACACGTCCCCGGTCACCCGCGGGAACGGCAGCCGGTTCCACAGCGCCAGATACAGCCGCGCCGCGGGCCCGGACACCTCGCAGTCGGCGTCCCCCGCATCGCCCAACTCGGCCGCGGGCGGTTCCTGCGTCAGTCGTACGGTCCACACGGCGCCGTCGGTGTCGCTCGCCCGCACCCGCAGCACCCGGGGCTCGTCGGTGCGGACCCGGCTCTTCGCGCGGGCGTGGAAGCCGCGCAGCAACTCGTCGATGCCGTCGGCCGCGAAGTCCCGGCCGAGCTCCTCGGGGGTGCCGCCGCGGGCCGCCTCCGCGTCGAAGCGGTGCACGGCTGTCTCGTGCGCCTGCCGCCGGGCCCAGAACGCGAGCGGCGACGGGGCGGGCAGGAACTGGAAGCACTGCAGGCCGGGGTCGGCGGAGCCGAGGGCGTCGACCAGGAGGCGGTGTCCCTCGCGGAACCAGGCGAGCAACTCCCCGCCGTCGAGATCGGGCTGGTCGGGGAAGGGAACGCGGTCGGGGTGTCCCTCGGCCACGAACGCGCGCGCCCAGCGGTGCACTGTCCCCGTGTGCTTCAACAGGTCCCGCACCTGCCAGTCCGGGCAGGTCGGCACCTTGGCGTCCGGTCCCGCCCGCTCGGCGGCCGACGCGAGCAACAGGCCTTCCCGGTTCAGGGTTTGGATGAACTCGGCTGTCTCCATGGAGTGAGTGTGCCCCAGGGCGACGCCCTGCTCGCGCGCCTTCAGTACATCGTCAGGGGACGACATCGACGGAGTCACCAGTCACGGGCGGCCTGAAGCAGGTGGTCGCGGACCAGCGCCACGTGGGGGTTGCCGGAGGTGCCGGGCCGCTGCACCAGGAAGCTGGTGTTGATGGGCGGGTCTTCGGGGTCGTGGAGCAGGACCAGCGTCCCCGACCGCAGTTCCTCGGCGCACAGATAACGGGGGAGCACGGTGAATCCGGTGCCGCCGGCGACCGCGGCCTTGACCGCGTTCAGGTCCGGCATGGTGACCGCGGGCTGCCGGTCCAGACGTCGGCCGAAGACGTGCCGCCAGTAGCGGCGCAGGATGGGCAGATCGTCGGCGTAGGCGACGAGCGGGACGCCGTGCAGTGCTCCTGCGGCCGTGACGGACGCGGGTGCGCCCAGCCGCTGCGCCCAGGTGGGAGAGGCGACGAGCACGAACTCCTCGTCGTTGAGGGGCACGGCCGTGAGGATGCGGCCACGCGGCCGGAACGTGGCGATCACCAGGTCGTGGCGGCCCGCGCGCAGGTCCTCCAGGAGCGGTTCGGTCAGACCCGGCGTGATGCGCAGCCGTACCCCTTTGTCCACCAGGGGAGCGAGACCGGGCAGGACGCACCGGGACAGCAGCTCGGCCGGACCGGCCAGATGCACCGGCTCGGCCGGGGCGTTCTCCGCGCCCCCCGCGGGCCTCGCCACCATGGCGAGCGAGTCCAGGGGCTGCACGATCCTGGCGGCGAGCTCGTCCGCGTACGGGGCCGGGGTCACGCCCCGCGCCCGGCGCTCGAACAGCTCACGGCCCAACTGCCGCTCCAGAGTGCGGATCTGGGTGGTGACCGTGGGCTGGGACAGGCCGAGCAGACGGGCGGCGGCGGTGAAGGAGCCGGTGCGGTACACCGCCAGGAAGGTCCGCAGCAGGTTCAGGTCCAGCGGGGCATCGACGGCGTGCCCCGGACCCTCCGAGCCATTGGCGTTCCTATCCCTCATATGCGGGAGCCTATTGGATTTCTATGGCGGGACGGGACTACGGTTCGACCATGTCGAAGATCCTCTTTGTGATGACCGGTGCCGACCACTGGACCCTGGCCGACGGCACCCAGCACCCCACCGGCTACTGGGCCGAGGAGGCGGTCGCCCCCTACGAGGCCTTCAAGGCCGCCGGACACGAGATCGTCGTGGCCACCCCGGGCGGTGTCGTGCCGACCGTGGACAAGGGCAGCCTCGCGGCCGAGGTCAACGGCGGCCAGGAGAACGCCGACCGCATCGCCGGGGTGCTCACCTCGGCCACCGAACTCCAGCACCCGGTACGGCTGGAGGACGTGAACCTCGACGACTACGCGGCAGTCTTCTACCCCGGCGGCCACGGACCGATGGAGGACCTCGCGGTCGACGCGGACTCGGGCCGACTGCTCACCCTCGCCCTGGAGAGCGGCAAGCCCCTCGGTGTCGTCTGCCACGCCCCCGCCGCCCTGCTCGCGGCGACGAAGGCCGACGGCTCCAACGCGTTCGCCGGGCGCCGGGTGGCCGCCTTCACCAACGCCGAGGAGACCCAGGCGGGCTTCGCCGACAAGGCCAAGTGGCTGCTCCAGGACCGGCTCACCGAGGCCGGCGTCCAGGTGGACGTGTCCGAGCCCTGGGCTCCGCATGTGATCGTCGACGGCGACCTGGTGACCGGGCAGAACCCGGCGTCCTCCGCACCCCTCGCCGTCGAACTGCTGAAGAAGCTGGGCTGATCCCCCGGGCTCACACCCCGAGACAGGGCAGCACCACGGCGTCGATGTAGGCCCCGACGAAGGCCGGGTCGGCCGACTCGTCCTCCAGCAGCTGGTGGGCGATCAGGCTGCCCAGCAGTGCGTAGGGGACGTAGGACAGGGCGGCGGTGTCCGCGGGGACCTCGCCGCGCTCGACGGCCTGCCCCAACAGCGCCTCGAGACTGCACAGTTCGGGAACGACGAGCAGTTCACGCAGCGCCGAGAGGAGATCGGGGTGGACGTGGGCGGCCTGGAGGACGCCCCGCATCAGGGCGGTGCCCTGCTCCATCCGCAGCGCGTCCAGCTGGGCCACCACCGCCGCGAAGTCGCCGCGCAGGGACCCGGTGTCGATGCCGGCGAGGGTGGCGGGCCTCTCGTGGCGCAGCGCCTCGGCGACCAGCTGCGGCTTCCCCGCCCACTGGCGATAGAGGGTGGCTTTGCTGCACCGGGTCCGGGTGGCCACGGCGTCCATGGTGAGGTTGTCGTAGCCGACCTCCCGCAGCAGGGCGAGGACGCTCGTGTACAGCTCCGCCTCGCGCTCCGGCGTCAGACGGCTGCGGCGCGGACGCGGAGTGGAGCCCGATGGCGCCGCGCCTGCCGATGTCGTACGTCCGTCACCGTTGCCGTCCATGCGCGCCTCATCCAAACGAAACTGTTTCGTACTCTACGGCCAGGCTATCCCCGCGGCCGTCGGATACGAAACCGTCTCGGTGGTGGACGGCTCCCGGGAAGCCTGGCCGGGAGCGCAGGCGGAGGGTCCGCAGAGTCGCGCATGGCGGGCCTGTCACCGGTCGCGACAGTACGGCTCGTTGCTCCCGGGAGACGCTGTGGGGCGAGGCGAGCGAACTCGTGCATGACGATGTGCCGTTGTGGGTCGATCGGTTCCGGAGTCGTTGGACGTGTCCTGGCCGTCCGGCACCTCTGCGGTCCGAGCGTCCACCTGCTGCGTCGCGTTGACGGTGGTCGAGGCCCCGGCGTCCTCGGCCGCGACCCCGCCGACGGCCGGCTGCATCGGCAGCGGCGTGGCCGACCGGTCGGACGGTCCCCCGCGCCATCCGACCGGCCATCGGTTGTACAAGCGGGCACGCTATAGGCCGGCGGTCGACGCGGTCTTGGACAAATTTGCACTCGTGGAGAGCGCCACCGCCCCCTCCACGCGTCGCGAGGTCATCATCTGTCCGGGCGTGGTGCCGGCGATGGCCCGGAACTCGCGGTTGAGGTGCGCCTGATCGTAGAAGCCGCAGGCCGTGGAGATCTCGGTCAGACTCGTGGCCCCGCGACCTAGCAACGCCACCGCGTGACGGAAGCGCAACACCCGGGCCGTCGCCTTGGGGGTGAGCCCGATCTGCTGGGTGAACCGGCGGGTCAGGTATCCCTGGCTCCAGCCCACTTCGGCGGCGATACGGGCGATCGGGATGGCCCCCGCGCTACCGGAGAGCAACTGCCAGGCGCGTGCCACCTCGGGCGTGGGCTGCGGGCCGTACTCGAGCCGGGCGAGCAGCGCGGCGTCCAGCAGGTCGAACCTCGCGGCCCAGTCGGGAGTGGCTGCCATCCGCTCGACCAACACCTCGGCTTCGGGCCCCAGAACGTCCCGTGTCCCGACGGCCAGATTCGTCAACTCGCTCATCGGCAGGCCGAACAGCCGGTACGCACCCAGTGGCGTGAACTCCACCCGGATCGCCTCCTGACCGCCTGGATGCGTACAGATCGCGGGCCGGTCCTCCAGTCCGACCACCAGCGACCCGATGTTCCCGCTGCCCGCGTCCGGCACGCCCAGCCGCCGTACCTGCGAGAACGGCTCGGCGAGACTGATCAACAGGGTCGCGCGCCCCGAGGGCACCAAACGTGCCTCGTACGGTGTGGCCACCGCTTCCCAGTAGCCGACGTAGCTGCGTAAATACGGCCGCAACCCCGGATGCCAGGGCCGGGTCACCCGCCACAGCCCACCGAGCCGCGTGATCTCGACCGGACCCGCCGCGGCCATGACACCCCGTGCACCAGGCAGCACCACAAGGAGCGCTCCTCTCGTCATCAAGGAACCGCCCTGAGTCAGCCGCCCGGCAGCTCCGTGCTATCCAGCATCCGACGTCATCGCACCGGACTCGTGGGTAAGCGAGTGAAGTTGGCATGCAGGCGGGTGCAGATCTGATGACGGTGAACCGCCACGGCGGAAGCCGCCGGACGGGCGGATGGGCTGAGCGAGCCTCCGCTCACCCGAACACCCTTGCCGACAATCGAGCACAGGCCTACGCTGACTTTGTGCCGCTAATAAACAAAATGCGAACGCGCATCACCGTGCCGGACAACAGCCTCACCCGACTCCGTATCGTCCTCACCGTCTTCTTCGCGCTCGACGGCTTCGTCTTTGCCGGGTGGGTCGTTCGCATCCCCGCGATCAAGGAACAGACCGGCGCCTCCGCCAGCGCCCTCGGTCTCGCCCTGCTCGGTGTCTCGGCCGGCGCGGTGATCACCATGATGCTCACCGGCCGCCTCTGCCGCCGCTACGGCACCCATCGGGTCACCGTCGTCTGCGCCGTCCTGCTCTCCCTCAGCGTCGCGCTGCCACCGCTCACCCACTCCGCGGTGGCACTCGGCGCCGTACTGCTGATCTTCGGTGCCGCGTACGGCAGCATCAACGTCGCGTTCAACAGCGCCGCGGTCGATCTCGTGGGCGCGCTGCGGCGCCCCATCATGCCGAGCTTCCACGCCGCCTTCAGCCTGGGCGGAATGCTCGGTGCCGGACTCGGCGGGCTGGTCGCCGGAGCCCTGTCCCCGACACGGCACCTGTTCGGCCTCACCGCGATCGGGCTGCTCGTCACCGCAGCGGCGGGGCGCACCCTGCTGCGCATCCCGGCTCCGGCACCCCGACAGGATGTGCCCCAGCAGACGTCCGCGCCCCGTCGCCAGGGCAGCCGCACCCGCGGTCTCGTCATCACCTTCGGCCTGATCGCCCTGTGCACGGCCTACGGTGAGGGCGCGCTGGCCGACTGGAGCGCCCTGCATCTGGAGCACGACCTGGACGCCACGCCCGGCGTCGCCGCGGTCGGTTACTCGTGTTTCGCGCTCGCCATGACCATCGGCCGACTGACCGGCACCAGACTGCTCGAACGGCTCGGCCGGACCCGCACGCTCGTGGGCGGCGGCACCACGGCCGCGCTCGGCATGCTGCTCGGCGCCCTCGCCCCCTCCGTCTGGGCGGCACTGCTCGGCTTCATGATCACCGGGCTCGGTCTCGCCAACCTCTTCCCCGTCGCCGTCGAGCGCGCGGGCAGACTGGCAGGCCCCGACGGAGTGGCCATCGCCTCCACCCTCGGCTACGGCGGCATGCTCCTCGGCCCGCCCGCCATCGGCTTCATGGCCGACTGGTTCTCCCTCCCGGTCGCCCTCACCAGCGTCGCGGCGCTCGCCGCCACCGCCGCGGTCATCGCACTGCTGACCCGACGCGTGGCGGGTTGATCACGGGCTCGGCGGTCAGTTCTTCCCCCTATCGAAGTTGCCGGTCCGGATGGGCGAGGGCGCGTACAGGGCGTAGGCCCCCCGGATCACTCCGGATGGGCCACCGCCTCCTTCTGCAACTGAACAGCAGCCAACAGGCTGAGCTTCGGCTCCGCCTTGCGCAGTGCCCGTACCGCCGCGACCGAGGTGATGTCGCCCGTGAATCCGACGGCGGCCCACCGGGAACGGACCCAGCGTGCGCGCAGCCCGGTCTCGGTGGCGGCGGCGGTGGACTCGACGAGTGCCATGGCGCGGTCCAGCCCGGGTCGCTCCTCGGGCGTGGCCTCGGCCAGTGCCTGGCTCAGGGCCGCTCCGACGACGTCCGAGTCCCGGACCAGCAGCACGAAGTTCTGTTTCTTGTTCAGTCCCGCGATTCCCGACATGCGGCTCATCGTGACGGCCATGTTCCGGTCTCGCCAAGCGACTTGAGGACTCTCAGAGGCTCGGTCGTCCGTCCTTCAGGCGCGCGTCCCACGTCGACGACGGCCGGACGTCAGGGCGATGGAGTTTTGGCGGTGGTGGGTGGGGTGAGGTCGTCCTCCTCGGGGAGTGCTTCGGTGTCGACACCACGCACCTGGCTCAACTCGTGTTTGAGGGCGGCGAGTTCGGCGCCGCCTGCCATGTGGTTGGTGAGTTCCTCCAGGGTGATCCGGTCGCGGGAGGCGGACAGTTCCATGGTGCCCAGGCGCAGCACGCTGAAGTGGTCGCCGACCATGTAGGCGTGGTGGGGGTTGTGGGTGATGAAGATGACGCCGAGTCCGCGGTCGCGGGCGGCGGCGACGTATTTGAGCACGACACCGGACTGTTTGACGCCGAGGGCTGCGGTGGGCTCGTCCAGGATGAGGACGCGGGCGCCGAAGTAGACGGCGCGGGCGATGGCCACGCACTGGCGCTGGCCGCCGGAGAGGGTGCCGATGGGCTGTTCGAGGTCGTCGAGGATGATGCCCATCTGGCGCAGCTCGTGGTCGGCGGTCTGTTTCATCTTCTCGATGTCCAGACGGCGGATCGGCCAGGGGCCCTTGGTCATCTCGGAGCCGAGGAAGAAGTTGCGCCATACCGGCATCAGGGGGACCACGGCGAGGTCCNGTCGTCGAGGATGATGCCCATCTGGCGCAGCTCGTGGTCGGCGGTCTGTTTCATCTTCTCGATGTCCAGACGGCGGATCGGCCAGGGGCCCTTGGTCATCTCGGAGCCGAGGAAGAAGTTGCGCCATACCGGCATCAGGGGGACCACGGCGAGGTCCTGGTAGACGGTGGCGATGCCCTTGTCCAGCGCTTCACGCGGGGTGGAGAAGCGCACCGGGGTGTTGTCGACGAGGAACTCGCCCTCGGTGTGCTGGTGCAGACCGGAGATGATTTTGATGAGGGTGGACTTGCCGGCGCCGTTGTCGCCCAGCACGCAGGTGACCTGGCTGGGGTGCACCTTCAGGCTGACCCCGTGCAGGGCGCGGATGTTGCCGTACGCCTTGCCGGTGGCCCTCAACTCGACGACCGGGGCGTCGTCCTGGGCTTCCGTGTCCCCGGTGAGGGTGTCCTCGTGGGTCGTTGTCATAGTGCGGTTACCTCCGGGTCGCGGTGCGGCTGACCCACAGATTGATCATGACGGCGCCGAGCAGCATCACGCCGAGGAAGGCCTTGAACCAGTCCGGGTTCCAGTTGGCGTAGACGATGCCCTGCTGGACCATGCCGAACATGAACGCCCCGAAGACCGGGCCGATCGCGGAACCCGCGCCGCCGGTCAGCAGACAGCCGCCGATCACCGCCGCGGAGATGTAGATCAGTTCCTGGCCCACACCCTCGCCGGACTG
>NZ_MJAH01000009.1 GCF_001746295.1 Streptomyces sp. LUP47B
CTGGAAGCCCAGTAATGGGTGGAGGTGACCGGTACTAATAGGCCGAGGGCTTGTCCATATTTGCTCGCGTCCACTGTGTTAGTTCTGAGGCAACGACCGTGTCGTGTTTCCGGTCGTAACTTCATAGTGTTTCGGTGGTCATAGCGTGAGGGAAACGCCCGGTTACATTCCGAACCCGGAAGCTAAGCCTTACAGCGCCGATGGTACTGCAGGGGGGACCCTGTGGGAGAGTAGGACACCGCCGAACAAATTTTGAGAAAACCCCCGTTCCATTCGGAACGGGGGTTTTCTGCGTTTAGGCTCGATACCATGCGCTACGACCTCGTCATCTTCGACAACGACGGTGTTCTCGTCGACAGTGAGCCGATTTCCAATCGGCATCTCGCGGCGTATCTGACTGAGCTCGGGCACCCGACCTCCTACGAGGACTCCATCCGCGACTACATGGGCTCCGCCATGCATCGCATCCACGACCTGGTCCTGGAACGGACCGGGCGGCGGTTGCCGGAGGACTTCGACGACGTCTTCCATGCGCGGGTGTTCGCCGCGTTCGAGCGGGAGTTGCAGCCGGTGGCCGGCGTGGCGGGCGTACTGGAGAAGCTGGCCGCGGACGGGGTGCCGTACTGCGTGGCGTCCTCCGGGAGTCATGAGCGGATCCGGGTGGGGCATCGGGCGACCGGGCTCGACCGGTGGTTCGCGGACGAGCGGATCTTCAGTTCGCAGGATGTCGGGCGGGGCAAGCCGGCGCCGGATCTGTTCCTGTACGCCGCCGAGCGGATGGGGGTCGAGACGGGGCGGTGTGTGGTGGTCGAGGACAGTCCGCTGGGCGTGCAGGCGGCTGTCGCGGCCGGGATGGACGTGTACGGCTTCACCGCCATGACGCCCGCTGCCAAGCTGGCGGGGGCCAGCCAACTCTTCTCCGACATGGGCGAGTTGGCTGACCTGCTCGTCTGACATTTGTCATGCCGAGGTCCGGACGATCGTTTCTACTGGGACCCCCTCGCCGGACGAGAAGCTGAGGGCATGACGACGAAGACGAACTCGAAGCGCGCGAACCTGGCTCCTCTGATCGTGGACGTGGCTGTGCCGATCGGGGCGTACTACCTGCTCAAGGACGGGCTCGGCATGAGCACGTTGATGGCGCTGGGCCTCAGCAGTGTCGTCCCGGCCGTACGGACCGGCTGGAGCGTGGTGAGGGAGCGGACGGTCAACGGTCTCGCCGCCCTCATCCTCGCGGTCAACGTCGTGGGGCTGCTGCTCAGCTTCGTGGCCGGCGACCCGCGGCTGATGCTCGCCAAGGACAGCGGGGTCAGCAGTGTGATCGGGATCGGCATCCTCGTCTCCGTCGCCCTCGGGAGGCCGATGATGACCGCGGGGATGAAGCCCTGGCTGGTGAAGGGGATCGCGGAGAGGGAGGCCGCCTGGGCGCGGCTCCAGGACGGGTCGGCGGACTTCCGGCGGGCCGAGCGGCGGTTCTCGGTGGTGTGGGGGGTCGTTCTGCTCGCGGAGTGTGTGCTGCGGGTCGTAGGGGCATACACGCTGTCCGTGGACACGATGGTCTGGCTCGGGACCGTCGTCATGATCGTGGCGATGGCCGTGGCTTTCCTGGTCAGCGGGGCGGTGGGCGCCGGACCGATGGCCCGGATGCTGATCGCCGAGACGAGGACGGAATGCGCGTCGAGGCCTGAGGTCGCCCTCGCCCGATAAAGCTGAGTGAAATTCATCTTTGGCTGGATCTACCCACGAGTACGCCGGGGCCCTACGCTCGCCGCCATGACAGATGTGCTGCGGCGCGGTAGGGCCTCGCTGGCGTTCAGCTTCTTCGCGCAAGGTGTCGCCTTTGCTCTGCTGGTGACGCGGATCCCCGCCATCCAGGATCGGTACGGCGTCTCCGACGCGCTGCTGCCCGCTTTCCTGGCCGCCGTGCCGATCCTCGCCGGGGTCGGGAGCGTCTCCACCGAGCACCTGGTGAAGCGAATACGGCCCAGCCGGCTGCTGCGGTTCGCCCAGCCGGTCGTGCTCCTGGCGCTGCTCGGGGTGGGGGCCGGGGACTCGACGGTCGAACTGGGGGTCTCGCTCGGCGCCTTCGGGCTTGCCGTGGGCATGCTCGACGCGTCCATGAACATGCTCGGGGTGAGCCTGCAGCGGGCGTACGGGCGCAGCATCATGCTGAGCTTCCACGCGGTGTTCAGTCTCGGCGGGATCGCCGGGGCCTCGCTCGCCTGGGTGGGGGCACACTGGCATCTCGCGCTGTTCGTGTCCTATCTGCCGGTCGTCCTGGTGCTGTTGCCGCTGTGCCTGGTGGGGAGTCGGTGGTACGTCGACGGGGACGCGACCCTCGTGGAGGAGAAGCCGCAGGGCGGACAGACGGTGGTCTTCAAGCTGCTGCTGCCGCTGTGTCTGGTGATGACCTTCGCGTACATCGGGGACTCCACCGTCTCCAACTGGAGCGCGAAGTATCTGCAGGACGTGCTCGGGAGCTCGGAGCAGCTGGCCACCGTGCCGTACAACGTGTACATGGTGACCACGCTGATCGGGCGGACCATAGGGGACTTCGGGGTGCGGCGGCTGGGGGCCGCGACGGTCGTACGGCTGGGGTCGCTGGTGGCGGCCGGGGGCTTCGCGGTGGTGGCCGTGGCGCCCGGACCATGGGTCGGGATGCTCGGGTTCACTCTGCTGGGGCTGGGGTTGTGTGTGCTGGTGCCGCAGACCTTCGCGGCGGCCGGGCGGTTGTTCCCGGGGGCGTCGGATGCGGCGGTGGCCCGGCTCAACGTCTTCAATTACGTGGGGTTTCTGGTCGGTTCGCCGTTGGTGGGGGCCTTGGGGGACACGTGGAGCTATCGCGGGGCCATGCTGGTGCCGATGGTGTTGGTGCTGGTGACGCTGGTGTACGCCAAGTCGTTCGCGGCTCAACCGGACCGATACGGTGGCGGGCATGAGCGGCCGCGCACAGCTGATGTGGGACGAGGCAGTAACGGGCTATGACTTCGGTCCGGACCATCCGATGGATCCGGTCCGGCTCGACCTGACCCGGCGACTGGTGGATGCCTTCGGGCTGGACCGGGACGTGGAGGTCGTGTCCGCGAAGGCGGCGGGCGAGTCGACGTTGCGGCTCGTGCACCGGGAGGACTACGTCGAGGCCGTGAAGGCGGCTTCCGTGGACCCGGGGGCGGCCGACCAGTCGTACGGGCTGGGGACGATGGACGACCCGGCCTTCGAGCGGATGCACGAGGTGTCCGCGCTGATCGCCGGGCAGTCGGTGGGGGCGGCGGAGGCCGTGTGGCGGGGGCAGGCGCTGCACGCGGTGAACTTCGCGGGTGGGCTGCATCATGCGATGCCCGGCGGTGCCTCCGGGTTCTGTATCTACAACGACGCCTCGCTCGCCATCGCGCGGTTGCTGGAGCTGGGGGCCGAGCGGGTCGCCTATGTGGATGTCGACGTGCATCACGGGGACGGGGTGCAGGCGGCGTTCTGGGAGGATCCCCGGGTTCTGACGATCTCGCTGCACGAGCATCCCCGGACGCTGTTTCCGCAGACCGGGTGGCCGGAGGAGACGGGGGCGGACTCGGCCGAGGGCAGCGCCGTGAACGTGGCGTTGCCGGCTGGGACGGGGGACGCGGGGTGGTTGCGGGCGTTCCACGCGGTGGTGCCGGAGCTGATTGCCGACTTCCGGCCGGATGTGCTGGTGACGCAGCACGGGGCCGATACGCACTTCGAGGATCCGCTGGCTCATCTCGCGGTGTCGTTGGACGCGCAGCGGGCTGTGCAGGTGGCGTGTCATGAGCTGGCGCACGAGTACGCCGGCGGGAAGTGGATCGCGCTCGGGGGCGGGGGGTACGCCATTGTGGATGTCGTACCCAGGTCCTGGACGCATCTGGTGGGGATCGCTGCCGGGCGGCCGGTCGAGCCCGAGGCGATGATTCCCGAGGGGTGGCGGCAGGAGGTGTTCGCCCGGACCCGGCAGTTGGCGCCGGCGCGGATGACGGACGGCCGGTGGCCGGTGGCCTATGCGGAGTGGGATGCGGGGTACGACCCCGCGGACCGGCTGGATCAGGCGGTGCTGGCCACTCGGCGGGCGGTGTTCCCGTTGCGCGGGCTGTTGGCGTAGCAGGTCACGACGGCCCGCAGGCGTGTCGGGTCCGTTACGCCAACTGTGCGGTGTTTCCCTGTTCGCATCCTTTCCTTCGCGCCCTTCCGTCACCATCACTCACGTGTTGAGCACCGGTGCCCTCCGCGCCCATCTGCTGGCCGCTCGTCTGGCCGGTCCCGTGGCCACCTCGCGGGAGGAGAGTCTGCGGAGTTATCGGTTGTTCGCGGCTCGGGATCCGAGGGTCCTGATCGGAATCGATCCCGAGTGGTCGTGGAAAGAGCGGGATCTGATCGGTCTCATGGCCGACAAGTGCGGTGTTTCGGGCGATCCGCGGCACGCAAGTGGCCATGATGTGATCGATCCTGAGCGAACCCTCGTCGCGCTCGACGCCTTCGCGGAGCGGCTCGAGGCAGTTGCCCAGCGCAGCGGGGCCGTGCTCCTCGGCACCGGCCACCCGCACCGACTGCTCGGCTTCTACGCCGCCATCGCGGACGCCCTCTCGGCGGCGGGATGTACCGTCCTCACCCCTGCGCATGGTCGCTGTGTCGACATAACGACCCGGTTCGGTCTACGCACGTACAACCTTGACTACGTACGAGGAGTCGCGCTCCTGCGGGGACCGGCCGCGAAGAGCTCCGGTTGTGAGACCGGCGCACACTCGCACTCACCACTGCCGGTTCGTACCGCGCTGGCGGCCGCGGCGGAGAGCGGCGGCCCGCTTCCCGAGCTCGTGGTCGGGGATCACGGATGGGTCTGCGGAGCAGGTCAGCTGGGGTTTGAGGCGATTGGGCTGGCGGATACGGATGACCCCGCGCTCTTTGTGGGGGAAGCCGAGGGGGCCGTGTCCGTCGTCGTTCCACTTGATGACGCTGTGCGGTCCGATTACTACCTGCCGCTGACCCGCTACGTACTCAATCGAGCGTGTCTGTCACAGTAGGCCGCCGATGGGTGCACCTCTTCCCCACTTGCATCACCCGCCCCTACATTGGGGAGTGAGCACGCAGCGACGAAGAGTCACCGGAAGGGGAAGCCGGTGGCCGTCGAGTGCGGAAGGTTCAGGTGTGTCATGGCTGCTGAACAGAGGCCTCTGAGCGAGGTTCAGTTCCTTACCGTGGCGGAAGTCGCCTCGGTGATGCGAGTGTCGAAGATGACCGTGTACCGGCTGGTGCACAGCGGTCATCTGCCCGCGATCAGGGTGGGGCGGTCCTTCCGCGTCCCCGAGAACGCGGTTCACGAGTACCTCCGCGAGAGTTATGTGGGGGTGGAGACGGCCTGACGACAGCGGATCCGGGGAGGTCCCGAGGGGGCCTCAGGGCACTCGTGGACCCCTTCTGATCTCCCCGGTTCACCTCGATTACGAGCTCAGCGCTCGGGCGGGTAGGCTAGCCCCTTGTAGGTCGTATGGGCCCATGGCGCCCAGCACCGAGTGATGAGAAGTGAGCGAGGGTAGTCGTGGGCTCTGTTATCAAGAAGCGGCGCAAGCGGATGGCCAAGAAGAAGCACCGCAAGCTGCTCAAGCGCACGCGCGTTCAGCGTCGCAACAAGAAGTAGGCGACGGCGCGGAAGCGTGTTTTGTGGCCCCCCACCTATTGCCGGTGGGGGGCCATACGCGTGTCAGGACGTACTCCGTGGGCTGGATGTCGTCACCTCATGCAGTGGGCGGTCATCACAGCGCAACAACAACCCGCTAGGTTGGCGCACACGGGGAACGCGGCACAGGACAGGGCGGTACGAGGGCTGGAAGGAAGGCGCTGATCTTGGGAAAGGTCGTGCTCGTGACCGGAGTGGCCCGACAGCTGGGGGGCCGGTTCGTACGACGCATCCAGCGTGACCCGCAGGTGGACCGGGTGATCGCCGTGGACGCGGTGACGCCGGAGCATCATCTGGGCGGTGCGGACTTCGTCCAGGCGGACATCAGGCAGCCCGGCATCGCGCGGGTACTGGCCGAGACGGCCGCCGACACCGTCGTACACCTGGATGTGACGGCGATGGCGCTCGGCAGCGGGAGCCGGACCACGGTCAAGGAGACCAACGTCATCGGCACCATGCAGCTGCTCGGGGCCTGTCAGAAGTCGCCGAACGTCAAGCGGCTCGTGGTGAAGTCCAGTACGAACGTGTACGGCTCGGCGCCGCGGGATCCCGCCGTGTTCACGGAGACGACGCCGCCCAAGTCCCTGCCGTCCGGCGGCTTCGCCAAGGACACGGTGGAGGTCGAGGGGTATGTGCGGGGCTTCGCGCGGCGGCGGCCGGACGTGGCCGTGTGCGTGCTGAGGTTCGCCAACATCCTGGGGCCGACGGCGGACACCCCGCTCGCCTCGTACTTCACGCTGCCCGTGCTGCCGACCGTGTTCGGGTACGACCCCCGGCTGCAGTTCGTGCACGAGGACGATGTGATCGAGGTGCTCAGGATCGCCTCGCACGAACCGGAGCGGGGCACGCTCAACAGCGGCACCTTCAACATCGCGGGCGACGGGGTCCTGTTGCTGTCGCAGTGTTCCCGGCGGCTCGGACGGCCTACCGTGCCTCTGCTGCTGCCGGCCGTCACCTGGGCCGGTTCGCTGGTGCGGACCCTCGGCATGACGGACTTCTCGCCCGAGCAGATCCGGCTGCTCACCCATGGCCGGGTCGTGTCGACGGTCCAGATGCGTGAGACGCTCGGATTCCGGCCGAAGTACACGACGGCGGAGACCTTCGCGGAGTTCGCGCGCAGCCAGGGACCCGGGCTGCTGCCGCCGGAGGCCCTCGCGGGGGCCGTCGACCGGATCGCCGCGCTGCCCCTCGCGGGTGGCGGTCACCCCCCGACGCAGAGCGCCAACTGAGGAGCGCATCAACGATGGCGGACGCCAAGGTCATTCCGTTCGACGACGACCGGTCCCGCGCAGGCGCCGTACAGCGGCCGGCGCGGCGCCGTGGCGCGGGGAACCGGCGCAAGGGCTCCGAGCCCGCGCTGGTCCGTGAGGTCCAGCCCCTGCCCAGCAGGGCCTCCGCGCAGGATGATGTTCCTGTGACGCGTGAGGAAGAGCCGCCGCAGCAGGCGAACGACGAGGGCGGCCTGGAGCGGCGGATCGCCGGAGGCCTCAGCTTCCTGCGCCGCCGGCTCACCGGGGACTACGAGGTCGACGACTTCGGCTATGACGAGGAACTCACCGACCAGGTCCTGATGTCGCTGCTGCGGCCGGTGTACGAGAAGTACTTCCGGGTCGAGGTGAAGGGCGTCGAGAACATCCCGGCGGAGGGCGGCGCGCTGATCGTCGCCAACCACTCCGGGACGCTGCCGCTGGACGGCCTGATGCTGCAGGTCGCCGTCCACGACCAGCACCCCGCGAACCGGCACCTGCGGCTGCTGGCGGCGGACCTGGTGTTCATGCTGCCGGTGGTCAACGAACTCGCCCGCAAGGCCGGTCACACGCTCGCCTGTGCGGAGGACGCCGAGCGGCTGCTGGGGCGCGGTGAACTGGTCGGTGTGATGCCGGAGGGCTTCAAGGGCATCGGCAAGCCGTTCAGCGAGCGCTACAAGCTCCAGCGCTTCGGCCGGGGCGGGTTCGTCTCCACGGCCCTGCGCCAGCGCACCCCGATCATCCCGTGCTCGATCGTGGGCGCGGAGGAGATCTACCCCATGATCGGCAACGCGAAGACGCTGGCCCGCCTGCTGGGCTTCCCCTACTTCCCGCTCACCCCGACCTTCCCCTGGCTGGGCCCGCTGGGCGCGGTTCCGCTGCCGACGAAGTGGACGATCCAGTTCGGTGAGCCGATCCTGACGGACGGCTATCCGCCGGAGGCCGCGGAGGATCCGATGCTGATGTTCAACCTGACCGACCAGGTCAGGGAACAGATCCAGCACACGTTGTACAAGCTGCTGGTGCAGCGGCGGTCGGTGTTCTTCTGAGCCGGCCGGCGGACATGGCCGTCGGCCGACGGCCATGAGAGCGCCGTGACCGGGTAGAGCCGCCGGACGGAGTCCGGCGCAGCTGTCCGAAGCCTGCGCAGCAGTGCGAGGGCAGCAGACAGGAGGGGCAAAGCTGCTGGGGCAGCGGCGGTCGGTGTTCTTCTGAGTTTTTATGTTGTACGTCGACGGGGGCGCCCTTCCCAGGAAGGGCGCCCCCGTCGACGTACCGGAAGAGCTAGTTCGTGTTCTCGCTGTCGATTCCCAGGCCGGGCAGGAGGCCCGGGAGGAGGGGCGGGAGGGTGACGTCCGGGTCGGAGGACGGGGCGGGGGAGGTCGGGGTGGCGGTGCCGGTGGCCTTCGGGGGGTCCAGGAGACCGCCGGTGTTGCCGCCGAGCAGGCCGTCGTCCTCGCCGCCTGACGTGGCCGACTTGCTGGGGCTGCTGCCCCCGCTGTGCTCGGAGCCGCCGCCGGTGCCCGGGGCCGTGGACCGGCCGGAACCGGTCGAGGGGTCCGAGGACGCCGTCCCGGAGCGCTGTCGCTGTCCCGGGCCGTCGCTTCGGGCGGGGGCTTCGGGCAGGAGGGACTGCAGCGGGGCGACCTCTTCGTCTATGGCGTCGAAGACCGACGACACCTGGTTGCTGACATCGCCGAGCTGCACGGGCAGCCGCTCGCGGAGCGCGCCCCAGGCCTCGCGGTGCGAGCGCGAGAAGCTGGAGAGGGCCTGGATGGGGCCCAGGGAGTTCGGGTCGCGGTCGTACGCCTCGTGCAGCAGTCGGTGGCCTTCGGCGGCGTCGTGCTGCATGCCGGACAGGGCGCGGCGGATCTCGCTCAGGGACTCGTGGTCGAGGTGACCGCCCCGGCCGCGCTCCATCAGGCGGCGGGCCTCGCTCAGCCGCGTGGAGGCCTGGTCGAGGTACGCCACACCGCGCTCGTCGTCGCCCTCGGACAGGTAGGACAGCTTGAAGTCCTCGATGCCGCGTTTGAGGCCGTACAGCGAGTCCCCAGGCAAAGCGTCCGAACTGGCCGCGGCCACTCCGCCGAAGGCTCCGGCGGCGACTCCGACGCTCAGGCCACCCGCGGCCAGGCCCTTGGTGAGCCGGGAACGCGGTCGCAGTTTCCCGAGCGGACTCGCCCGGTGGGCGGCTCCCGCCCGATGGGAGCGCTGCTCGGGGACCGCGGTCTCCACCCCGTCGCCCTCCAGCAGCATGGCCTCCATCGCGGCCACCAGCTGGGCTCGCTGGACGACCTTGACCTCCGGGTCCAGCTCAGGCCTGGGCAGCTCGCCAAGACACTCCGCGAGGGTCAACAGGCGGTCCTGTCCGGTGTGTTCCCCAGCGGCCGGCTGGCGTCCTTCGGACTGCTCGGCCGCCGGGTCCCGGTCGGACTGCTCCTCCAGGGCCTGGGCGAAGGCGTTCGCCCGCCGGTGCGCCGATACGTTCGCGATCACTGGCGGCACCTCCTCTCGTCATGACGGTCGACTCCCCAGGGGGTCCTGAGGGTTGCACACCCTGACCACAAGCACTCGAGCGAGTGATCGAAGTCGGCCAGGGAGTGACCACAGGGAGCCTGCATCCCGCACAACGAGCGGCGTGGCACTTGGGTTACGGACGGCGGATGATCGGATCGGGAAGGCAACGGACTTTCACCGAGAGCGAGTTGGCGGTCACCGACTGTGCGCTCTCAGCGGACGTCGTCCGGGAGGAGACGGGCCAGGGTGCGTACGGCCCGGTACTGGAGGGTCTTGATGGCGCCTTCGTTCTTGCCCATCACCCGGGCGGTCTCGGCGACGGAGAGACCCTGGAGGAAACGGAGGGTCACGCACTCCTGCTGCTGAGGGTTGAGCCGGCGGACGGCGTCCAGCAGCGCGGCGTTGGAGAGCGACTCCAGGACGGAGTCCTCGGGCGAGCGCTCGACCTCGTTGGCGTCGAGCATCTCGCCGGTGGTGACCTCGAGACGGAACCGGCTCGACTTGAAGTGGTCGGCGACGAGGTTGCGTGCGATGGTGACGAGCCAGGCGCCGAAGTCGCGGCCCTGCCAGGTGAACGTGCCGATTCTTCTGAGCGCGCGCAGGAATGTCTCGCTCGTCAGGTCCTCGGCGGTGGCCTTACCTCCTACCCGGTAATAGATGTACCGGTACACCGTGTCGCTGTACTGGTCGTACAGGCGGCCGAAGGCGTCGGCCTCGCCGGCCTGGGCGCGTTCGACCAGGTCCATCATGCGGGCGCTGTCGCTGTCCGCAGCCGGACGGCGGGCGGGGGCGGCGCCGGTCGAACGCCCTCGTCTGCCGACGGCCGCGGAACCGTCGGCCAGTGCGTAGCACGGGCCGATCGGTGCCGCGGCTGCGGCGAGGGCGGGGACGGCGTACGCGGTGGGGACGAAGCCGCGCAACAGGTCCAGGACCGTTGCGCGCAGCGTAGCCAGGCCCGAGGCGTCAACCCCGACGTGTGGGTACACGGGACTCCCAGAGGCAGAGCTTCCATCACGTGCAGTACCGGACCGTTCACCCGTCGTAGCGACGGAAGGGGTACCGGATTGCGTCTGAGGAGAATAACGCTTAGTGCAGGCCCTGCTACACCCAGTTGCTCTATTCATCGATTACGTCGCTTCTGTAACCGATTGAGAGCGGTTCAAGTGCCGGAGAGTGACCGATTGTTGATCGAAAGCGGTCGCGTTCTGCCAGGGAACGGGGCGTGTTGTGGCCGTGTGCAGCCAATGTGCCTGCACACGGGGTTACGCCCGTAAAACCCGGGGATTGGCGTGTTCGCCCGGCTACCGACGGCGTTTGTGCAGGGCGATCGCCGCCGCCGTACCGCCTGCCACCGCTCCCACGCCGGCCGCCGCCGGGATGCCGACCTTCGCCGCCTTGCGGCCGGTGCGGTAGTCCCGCAGGCGCCAGTCCAGTTGACGGGCGTGTTTGCGGAGCTTGGTGTCCGGGTTGATCGCGTAGGGGTGGCCGACCAGCGAGAGCATCGGGATGTCGTTGTGGCTGTCGCTGTACGCCGCGCAGCGCGACAGGTCGAGGCCCTCCGCCGCTGCCAGGGCCCGGACCGCCTCCGCCTTGGCGGGGCCGTGGAGGGGTTCGCCGACGAGCTTGCCCGTATAGACGCCGTCCACCGACTCCGCCACGGTGCCCAGGGCGCCGGTGAGGCCGAGGCGGCGGGCGATCACCTGGGCGATCTCCACCGGGGCCGCTGTGACCAGCCACACCTTCTGGCCCGCGTCCAGGTGCGCCTGCGCCAGCGCGCGCGTGCCCGGCCAGATGCGCTCGGCCATGTACTCGTCGTAGATCTCCTCGCCGATCGACTGGAGCTCGGCGACGCGGTGGCCCTTCACGATCGACAGTGCCGAGTCGCGGGCCTCCTGCATGTGCTCCGGGTCCTCGACGCCGGCGAGGCGGAACCACGCCTGCTGCCAGGCGAACTTCGCGAGGTCGCGGGTCTCGAAGAACTTCCGTTTGTACAGGCCACGGCCGAAGTGGAAGAGGGCGGCGCCCTGCATCACCGTGTTGTCCAGGTCGAAGAAGGCGGCGGCCTTGTCGTCGCCCAGGACCGGGAACTGGGACTCCGGTTCCGTGCCAGGGGTCTCCTCGACCTCCTGGGAGGACTTGCGCGCAGCCTCGGCCGAGGCCTCGCCTGCCAACACGCTCCGCGCCGTGGCGGAGCGCCTACGGGGAGTGAGCCATCCTAGAGCGGCCATGGCGTGAGCATAGCCATTCTGTTCGGTGGTTCCGGAGTCGAGAGGTTTGAAGGGTGTGAACTCTCCGCGACCGCGCCGTTAAGCAGGAGCGAGAATGGCTGACATGAGTCCCATCTTCCGCCGCGCGGCGGCCAGGCTTCCCGAGGAACGGCTCGTCACCCTCATCCGCAAGCCGGGGTGCCATCTGTGTGACGACGCTCAGGCCGTGATCGAGAAAGTGTGTGGAGATCTCGGGGTTCCCTGGGAGTACAAGGACATCGACCAGGATCCTCAACTCCACGATCAGTACTGGGAGCAGATCCCGGTGGTACTCGTCGACGGTGAACAGCACACCTTCTGGCGCGTGAACGAAGATCGCCTCCGCAAGGCCCTGACCGACTAGTCCAACTGGTCCGGCCGGTCGCTTAGGATCGATGGCGACTTGGTCTTGGGGGCGGGATTGATGAGGGAAGTGTGCGGTTTTGCCTCCGAGAGAGACGCGCGTGACCCCGGTCACGTTGGCCGGGCAAATCGGACACCATCTTTGTGCACGCGTTCACAAAGACATAGCCTGCATTCGACGGGGCGGTCTGGGGACGCATGACCGCCTACAGCCCCGCTCTACCCGCAGGAGCACCGTGGCAACTGGCCGAACTCACCGACCGGCGACCCGTAGCCGAGGGATTCCCGAGGCCACCGTCGCCCGGCTTCCGCTGTACCTACGAGCGCTGACCGCACTGTCGGAGCGCTCGGTACCCACAGTTTCCTCCGAGGAACTCGCGGCCGCCGCGGGGGTCAATTCCGCGAAGCTGCGCAAGGACTTCTCCTACCTGGGTTCCTACGGAACACGCGGTGTCGGCTACGACGTCGAGTATCTCGTCTACCAGATCTCCCGCGAACTCGGCCTGACCCAGGACTGGCCGGTTGTGATCGTCGGTATCGGAAATCTCGGCGCCGCTCTCGCCAACTACGGCGGGTTCGCGTCCCGTGGATTCCGTGTCGCGGCGCTGATCGACGCCGATCCGGCGATGGCCGGCAAGCCCGTCGCGGGCATTCCGGTGCAGCACTCGGACGACCTGGAAAAAATCATCGAGGACAACGGCGTGTCGATCGGTGTCATCGCGACCCCCGCCGGTGCCGCCCAGCCGGTCTGCGACCGGCTCGTGGCCGCCGGGGTCACCTCCATCCTGAACTTCGCGCCGACCGTGCTGTCCGTGCCGGACGGCGTCGACGTGCGCAAGGTCGACCTCTCCATCGAGCTGCAGATCCTCGCCTTCCACGAGCAGCGCAAGGCCGGTGAGGAGGCCGCCGCCGCGGCCGACGGCGCCGGTCCGGTCGTCGCCGCCCGCAGGGACTCCGCCGACAAAGGGCCCGACGGGGACGTACCCGCCGTGATGCCGGCATGAGTCTCCTCGTCGTCGGGCTGAGCCACCGCAGCGCGCCGGTCAGCGTGCTGGAGCGGGCCACGCTGTCCGCGGACGCCCAGATCAAGCTGCTGCAGGACACGGTCGCCGCCGAACCGGCCGCCGAGGCCGCCGTCCTCGCGACCTGCAACCGGATCGAGCTGTACGCCGACGTGGACAAGTTCCACGCCGGGGTGGCCGAGCTGTCCACGCTGCTCGCGCAGCACAGTGGGGTGGGGCTCGACGAGCTCACTCCGTATCTCTACGTGCACTACGAGGACCGGGCCGTTCATCACCTCTTCTCCGTGGCCTGCGGGCTGGACTCCATGGTCGTGGGGGAGGGGCAGATCCTCGGGCAGATCAAGGACTCGCTGGCGCGGGCGCAGGAACTGCACACGGCCGGACGGCTGCTCAACGACCTGTTCCAGCAGGCGCTGCGGGTCGGGAAGCGGGCCCACTCCGAGACGGGGATCGATCGGGCCGGGCAGTCGCTGGTCACGTTCGGGCTGGAGCAGCTCGCTCTCGGTGCGGAGGTGTCGGACTGGGCTCGGGGGAAGAAGGCGCTGGTCATCGGGGCCGGGTCGATGTCCTCCCTGGCCGCGGCGACACTGGCGCGGGTCGGGATCGCGGAGATCGTCGTCGCCAACCGGACGGCTGACCGGGCCGAGCGGCTTGCGGAGATCCTGAACGAAGGTGGGGACGTGTCCGCCCGCGCGGTACCGATGGATTCGGTGTCGGACGAGCTGACACGTGCAGATGTCGTGGTGTCCTGTACGGGCGCCACCGGCCTTGTGCTCAATGCCGAGGCCGTTGCCGCGGCGCGGGGGTCGGTCGCGCAGCCCGGCGCCGACGAGGTGCCGCCCTCCCGTGGGCCGGGAGCCGCCCCGGCGGCACGGCCCGCAGGCTCCGCGACCGACGAGAACTGTCCGCTCGACCTGGCCCCCATGCCCGCCACCCCCGGTTTCTCCGTGCTCGGCGAGGCCGCTGTCGCCGGGATGGCCGCCTCCGAGCTGGAGCAGCACGCGGCCTGGGTGGACAACGCGCCGCGGCCGCAGAGCTCCGGGTCGGTCGCCACCGTGCTCGATCCCGTCGCGGAAGCCGACACCATCGCGGCGCTCGCGGCCACCGCCGCCGTCATCGGGCGCGTTCCCGAGCGGCGCAGGCCCGAGCCCGTCGCCGAGATTCCGCGGCCCACCCCCTCGCTCTTCCTGCTCGACCTCGCCATGCCCCGGGACATCGACGCCGCCGTGCACCGGCTGGGCGGGGTGCGGCTCGTGGACATCGAGTCGCTCGCCGAGGCTTCGGCGGACGCTCCCATGGCGGCCGACGTCGACCAGGTCCGTCGTATCGTGGCCGACGAGGTCGCCGCCTTCGGGGCCGCGCTCAGGGCCGCGCACATCACGCCCACCGTCGTGGCCCTGCGGTCCATGGCCGCCGAGGTCGTCGCCGGTGAGATCGCCCGGCTCGACGGGCGGCTGCCGGGGCTGGACGACAAGCAGCGCGGTGAGATCACGCAGACCGTGCGGCGCGTGGTCGACAAGCTGCTGCACGCGCCGACCGTACGGGTCAAGCAACTCGCGGCTGAGCCCGGCGGAGCCGGGTACGCGGACGCGTTGCGGACTCTGTTCGACCTCGACCCCGAGACGGTGGCCGCCGTCTCCCGCGCCGAGGAAAGCACCACCGATGAGAAAGACCGAGGCTCGTCATGAGTACCAAGGCGCTACGGCTCGGGACCAGGCGGAGCAAACTCGCCATGGCCCAGTCGCGGCAGGTGGCGGACGCCGTGAGCCAGGTGACCGGGCGGCCCGTCGAGCTCGTGGAGATCACCACATACGGCGATGTGTCCAAGGAGGCGCTCGCGCAGATCGGCGGCACCGGTGTCTTCGTGACCGCGCTGCGCGAGGCCCTGCTCAAGGGTGAGGTCGACTTCGCGGTGCACTCGCTCAAGGACCTGCCGACCGGGCAGCCGGACGAGCTGGCGCTGGCCGCGATACCCGAGCGCGAGGACCCGCGGGACGTCATCGTCGCCCGGGACGCCCTGAAGTTCACCGACCTGCCCCGCGGTGCCCGCATCGGTACCGGTTCGTCCCGGCGCATGGCGCAGCTGAACGCGTACGCCCGCGCACACGGACTTGATATCGAGACGGTTGCGATCCGGGGGAACATCGACACCCGGGTGCGGTTCGTGCGCGATGGTGAGCTGGATGCGGTCGTGCTGGCCGCGGCAGGACTCAGCCGCATCGGCCGTATCGACGAAGTGACCGATTTCCTCTCGGTCGACACAGTTTTGCCCGCTCCCGGCCAGGGAGCACTCGCGATCGAGTGCACCGCGGACAACGCGGACCTGATCGCAGCGCTCGGCGAGCTCGACGACCCGTTCACGCGGGTCGCCGTGATCGCCGAACGGTCACTGCTCGCCGCCCTGGAGGCCGGCTGCTCCGCCCCTGTGGGCGCGCTGGCCGACCTGCTGGCCGACGGGCAGATTGTCAAGGAAATGCGCCTGCGGGCCGTCGTCGGCACGACCGACGGCTCTCGCACGGTGCAGTTGTCCACCACCGGTCCCGTGCCCGAGACATACGACCAAGCAATGGCGCTCGGCCGTGAACTCGCGGCCGAGATGCTTGCCCAGGGCGCGGCCGGTCTGATGGGGGAGCGAGCACAGTGAGCCCCACCACTCTTCCCGCCGGTCCTGAACACGGGCACGTCACCTTCCTCGGTGCCGGACCCGGAGATCCGGGACTGCTGACTCTGCGCGCCGTCGAGGCGCTCACGAACGCGGACGTTCTCGTCGCCGGGCACGAAGTGCTCGACGTCGTACGCGTCCACGCTCGCTCGGGCGTCGCCGTCGTGAACACGGACACGGAGTCCCCTTCGACTCCGGTTCCGGGCACGGGCGCGCCCCAACTAACGATCGTTGACGGCTCGTCAACAACCGCAGCTGTCCCCGCTGTACGGGATGCCGCACATCTTGTCATGGAGGCCGCGCGGGGCGGCAGGCGGGTCGTACGTGCGGTGTCCGGGGACCCCGGGCTCGACGCGTACGCCGCCGAGGAGATGCTGGCCTGCGCCCGCGCGGGCGTGCCCTTCGAGGTCGTGCCCGGTGTCGCCGCAGCCGTCGGCGTACCCGCGTACGCCGGTGTTCCGCTGCGCGACGCCCAGGGCGCGGACGTGCGGTTCGTGGACGCGCGGACGGCCTCCGACCGGTGCTGGACGGAGGTGGGGGCGTCGGACGGGACCGTGGTCGTGTCGACGACCCTGGACTCCGTCGGTGCCGCCGCGGGCGAGCTGGTCGCGGCAGGGCGCAAGCCCGACACCCCGATGACGGTGACGGTCGCCGGTACGACCACCCGTCAGCGGACCTGGACGGCCACCCTGGGCACCATCGCCCAGACGCTCAAGCAGGCCAAGGTGCTGCCCTCGCCCGAGGGCGGGCGGCCGGTGATAGTCGTGGTCGGTGAGCGTTCGGCCGCCGCGCAGCGCGACCAGCTGTCGTGGTTCGAGAACAAGCCGCTGTTCGGCTGGAAGGTTCTCGTACCGCGTACGAAGGAGCAGTCGGCCTCGCTCTCCGACCAACTGCGGTCCTACGGGGCCGTGCCGCACGAGGTGCCGACGATCGCCGTGGAGCCGCCGAGAACGCCCCAGCAGATGGAGCGGGCGGTCAAGGGTCTGGTGACCGGGCGCTACGAGTGGATCGCCTTCACCTCGGTCAACGCCGTCAAGGCCGTACGCGAGAAGTTCGAGGAGTACGGGCTCGACGCGCGTGCCTTCGCGGGGATCAAGGTCGCCGCGGTGGGCGAGCAGACGGCGAAGGCGCTGATCGCGTTCGGTGTGAAGCCGGATCTGGTGCCGAGCGGGGAGCAGTCGGCTGCGGGTCTTCTCGAGGACTGGCCGCCGTACGACCCTGTTTTCGATCCGATCGACCGGGTGTTCCTGCCGCGTGCCGACATCGCCACCGAGACGCTGGTGGCGGGCCTTATCGAGCTCGGGTGGGAGGTCGACGACGTCACCGCCTATCGGACCGTGCGGGCCTCGCCGCCGCCGGCGGAGACGCGGGAGGCGATCAAGGGGGGCGGGTTCGACGCCGTTCTCTTCACGTCGTCGTCGACCGTGCGGAACCTGGTGGGTATCGCCGGGAAGCCGCACAACGTGACCGTGATCGCGTGCATCGGGCCCGCTACGGCCAAGACCGCCGAGGAGCACGGGCTGCGGGTGGATGTGATGGCTCCCGAGCCGTCCGTGCACAAGCTGGCCGAGGCCCTCGCCGACTTCGGGCTGAAGCGGCGGGCGGCGGCGGCCGAGGCCGGGGATCCGGTGACACGGCCGAGTGAGCGGCGGCCGGGGGCTCGGCGGCGGCGGTCGACGACCTGAGTGTTGTGGGGCGTGGTGGCTGCGGTGGCCTGGTTCAGGCTGACGGAGCCACCGTGTGGCCATGCGGCTGGGTGGGGGCGGGCGTTTTGCGCAGTTCCCCGCGCCCCTGGGTGCCTGAGGCGGGCTGTGCGGGTGCGGGTTCGGTGGGGGCGGGCGTTTTTTGCGCAGTTCCCCGCGCCCCTGGATGCCTGCGGCGGCCTGTTTCGGCTTCGGTGGGGGCGGGTGTAGCGCGTGGGGTTCGGTGGGTGGGTSGGGGCCGGGGCGGGGGGTGTCCGTCCTCGGTCCGGCGGCTCGGTTCCTTGAGTGGTGCTCGGTAACGGACGCCGGCCGCTGCGGGCGGACACCCCCCACCCCGGCCCCTTCGCGCCGTACGCGGCCAACGGCCCGTCGTGGCGCGCGGTGCGGCCAACGGTCCATCGTGGCGCGCGGTACGGCGAACGGTCCGTCGTGGCGCGGGTGACCGCAACGCCCCAGGGGCGCGGGGAACTGCGCGACCAGCCCCCACCGGCCCGCAGCCGCGCACGGACCCGAACCGGCACCCCCAATGGGCGCGTCGCTTCCGACGAGGCGTCGGCAAAGGGGGGTACGAGGCGGGCGTAGCTTAGGGGTATGACGATGTACGGATCCTTTCCCGGCACGCGGCCCCGGCGGCTGCGGACCAACCCCGTCATGCGCCGCATGGTTGCTGAGACCCGGCTGCACCCCGCTGACTTCATCCTCCCGGCGTTCGTGCTGGAAGGGGCCAGTGAGCCGGTGCCGATCTCGGCGATGCCCGGGGTCGTGCAGCACACGCGGGACAGTCTGAAGAAGGCGGCCGCGGAGGCCGTGGCGGCCGGGGTGTCCGGGATCATGCTCTTCGGGGTGCCGGAGGAGTCCAAGAAGGACGCTCTTGGGACGCCGGGCACCGATCCCGACGGGATTCTGCAGGTCGCCATCCGGGACGTGCGGGCCGAGGTCGGGGACGACCTGCTCGTGATGTCCGATCTGTGTCTCGACGAGACCATCGACCACGGGCACTGCGGGGTGCTCGACGAGCAGGGGCGTGTCGACAACGACGCCACCCTCGAGCGGTACGCCGAGATGGCCCAGGTCCAGGCCAACGCGGGCGCCCATGTCGTGGGACCCAGCGGGATGATGGACGGGCAGGTCGGGGTCATCCGGGACGCGCTCGACCAGATCGGGCGGGAGGACGTGGCCATCCTGGCGTACACCGCGAAGTACGCGTCTGCTTTTTATGGGCCGTTCCGGGAGGCCGTCGCGTCGTCGCTGCAGGGTGACCGCAAGACGTATCAGCAGGACCCCGCCAACGCGCGGGAGTCGCTGCGCGAGCTCGCCCTCGATCTTGAGGAGGGTGCCGACATGGTGATGGTCAAGCCGGCCGGGCCCTACCTCGACATCCTCGCGCGGGTCGCGGACGCGGTCGACGTGCCCGTCGCCGCGTATCAGATCTCCGGTGAGTACTCGATGATCGAGGCCGCCGCCGAGAAGGGCTGGATCGACCGGGACCGGGCGATCCTGGAGACGCTGACCGGGATCAAGCGGGCCGGGGCGCAGAACATCCTCACCTACTGGGCGACCGAGGTGGCTCAGAAGCTTCGCTGACGAAGCCGCCGGACGGCGTGTCGCGGCAACGGTTCGAGCTCGGTCCGGATACGGGCGGAGCTCGTTCCGGCCAACGTCCGGACAACAGCCCCCAGTTCGGACGGTGATCTTCTGGTGATCTGTCCGGTATCCGTCCCCTGGCGTGGTGGATTTGTCAGGGTCCGTCAGGTGCACGACCTGATGCACCGCTTACATCCGTCGAATTGACGAGTTCCCGACATCCTCCATATCTTCTGCGCCTGGCCTGATCCATTCGGAACAGTTCCGAACGTCGATCCCTGGGGGACACCACCATGAACTACTTCCTCGATGTGCTGAAGAAGTACGCCGTGTTCAGCGGCCGCGCGCGCCGCAAGGAATACTGGATGTACACCCTGTTCGTCACGATCATCTACATCGTGCTGGCCGTCATCGGCGTCGTGGCCAAGCAGACGTGGATCCCGATCGTCTTCTACGTCGCCATCCTGCTCCCCAGCCTCGCCGTCCTCGTGCGCCGCCTGCACGACACCGGCCGCAGCGGCTGGTGGGTCCTGTTCGGTCTGGTTCCGCTCGTCGGTGGCATCACCCTCCTCGTCTTCACCTGCCTCGACGGTGAGCCGGGCGACAACAAGTACGGCCCGAACCCGAAGGCCCTCGCCCCCGCGCATGTGTGATGACGTAGTTCTGCTTCGAGGCCGCCCGGTCAGTGCCGGGCGGCCTTCTGGCTTTCCCAAGGGCTCACCGCGGCCGCCTTGTTCGTGGCCGGTCCCTCGTCGCGTACTCCCTGGCCGTCCTTGCATCCCGTCAGCGTGGCAAGGGCGAGGAGCACGAGGGCGGTCGCGGTGAGCATGTGGGGGGTGTGGGGTCGGGTGGGCATGGGATCAGGCTGCGGGGGAGCGGGCGCGATCGCCAGCCCTGGTGGGGGATTCGGGACGGACTTCTGTCGAAGGCTGTGCTGACCTGCGGAGATGTGGCTTCCCGAATCCCCTTCGTGGGATGCGGGACGGGGCAACTCGGACACCGGGCACCATCAAGTCGGCCTGGGAGTTAGGTTTTTGACCAACGCGGTGGTTGTCCGACACATTCACAGGGGAGACGCCCATGTCCGGTGACGCGCTGAGCCAGGACCCGGCCGAACTGGCCAAGAGGATCGACACCACCAAGGCGCATCCGGCCCGCGTCTACGACGTCTTCCTCGGCGGCAAGGACAACTACCCCGCCGACCGTGAGGCGGCCGCCGCCGCGCTCGCCGCCAACCCCCGCGGCTACCTCGACGTTCGCCACAACCGTGACTTCATGCGCCGGGCCGTCGACAGGCTGGCCGAGCGGGACGGGATCCGGCAGTTCCTCGACATCGGCACCGGGCTGCCGACCGCGGAGAACGTCCACACGATCGCCCAGCGGATCCGCCCCGATGCGCGGGTCGTCTACGTCGACAACGATCCGGTGGTCCTGGCGCACGCCCGTGCGCTGCTCACCAGCGGCCCCGAGGGGCGCACGGACTACATCGACGCCGACTTCAAGAGCCCCGCGCAGATCCTCGAACAGGCCGCCAAGACCCTGGACTTCGACCAGCCGATCGCGCTGTGCCTGGTCGCGATCCTGCACTTCGTCGAGGACGACGAGGCCTATCCGATCGTGCGGGAGCTCGCGGAGGCCCTGCCCGCGGGCAGCCGGATCGTGCTCAGTCATCTGACCGACGAGATGCATCCCGAGCCCACCCGCGCGGTCCAGCGGACCTACACCGAACGCGGGTTCACCTTCGTGTTCCGGTCCAAGGGCGAGGTGGAGCGGTTCTTCACCGAGGTGCCGGGTGTCTCCCTGGACGAGCCCGGTGTCGTGCCCGCGCATCTGTGGCACCCCGGGCCCGCGCCCGCGCCGCCGGCCATCGACGCCGAGGACTTCGAATCCCTCGACGACATCGAGAAGATCCGCTACCGGGACATCAACGACGTCACGGACGACGACATCAACGTCTACGGAGCGACCGGCACCAAGGCGTGAGCGCAGGCGTGAGCGGGTGCGCGACGTCCGTATCGCGGAAAGGTGCTTGTAGGCGGCATTCATTTGCCTAGGCTGCGCTGGACCCAGTCGTCGCAGTCCGCAGTCAGCAGTCGAAGGAGCCGTGCCATGACGGTGCCCACGTTCGCTTCCGTGCCGCCGCTCGCCGCCCGGGCCCGGTCGGTCGGTGGGTCACCCGTACGGGACATCCTCGCCGTCACCGCCCGCCCCGACGTCATCAACTTCGCGGGCGGGCTGCCGGCGCCCGAACTGTTCGACGCCGAGGGGATCGCGGCCGCCTTCCGCGCGGTCCTGGAGGAGGTGCCCGAGCGCGCGCTCCAGTACTCGACCACCGAGGGTGAGCCCGTGCTGCGGACGGCTCTCGCGGAGCGGATGTCCGCCCGCGGGCTCGCCACTGACGCCGACGACGTCCTCGTCACCACCGGATCGCAGCAGGCCCTGTCGCTGCTCGCCACCGCCCTGATCGAGCCCGGGGACACGGTGCTCGTCGAGAGCCCCTGTTATCTGGCCGCCCTGCAGGCCTTTGGGGTCGCGGGCGCCCGCGTGGTGGCCGTGCCGGGCGACGACGAGGGGCCCGATCCCGCGGCGCTGGAGGAACTCGTCGTGCGGGAGCGGCCCAAGCTGCTCTACACCGTGCCCACCTTCCAGAACCCGACCGGACGGACCATGTCCGCGGAGCGCCGGGCCGCCGTCGCGTCCGTGGCCGCGCGGTGCGGGCTGTGGATCGTCGAGGACGACCCGTACGGCGAACTCCGCTTCGAGGGCGAGCGGGTGCCGTGGATCGCCTCCCACGAGGAGGTCCGCGACCGGGTCGTGCTGCTCGGGTCCTTCTCCAAGGTCATGGCCCCCGGGCTGCGGCTCGGCTGGCTGCGGGCGCCCGGCGAGCTCCGGCGGGCCTGCGCGGTCGCCAAGCAGGCCGCCGATCTGCACACCCCGACCGTCAACCAGCTCGCCGCGGCCCGGTACCTGGCCGACCGGGACCTCGACGCGCAGGTGCGGCGCGTCGCCGGGGTCTACGGGGAGCGGCGGGACGCCATGCTGGCGGGGCTGGCCGACGCCCTGCCCCAGGGATCGACGTGGACCCGGCCCGAGGGCGGCATGTTCCTCTGGGCGCGGCTCCCGTCGTCGTACGACACGACCGCGCTGCTTCCGCAGGTCGTGGCACGGAATGTCGCCTACGTCCCCGGGGCGCCCTTCTATGCCGGTGAGCCCGACCGCTCGACCCTGCGGCTGTGCTTCGTGACGCAGACGCCGCAGGAGATCGGGGAGGGGCTGGGGAGGCTGGGGGAGGCCTTCCGGGCGGCCCAGGTGCAGGTCCAGGCCCAGGCGCAGACCTAGGGCGAAGGTCGGAGTGCCGGTGCTGCTGTGGTCGGCGGACGGGGGCCGGGCGGTTGCTTACGGTGGAGGCATGGCCGATGACACTGTGCGCGACCCGGGTTTCGATCTTGGTGAGTATCTGGCGCGGATCGGGTGGGAGGGCGAGCGGCGGGCCGACCTCACGACGCTCGCGGGGGTACACCTGGCGCACACGCGGGGCATCCCTTTCGAGAACCTCGACGCCCTGAGCCGCAGCGCGCCCTCCCTCGAACCCGGTGACCTGATGGCGAAGCTCGTGCGGAGCCGGCGCGGTGGGTACTGCTACGAGCAGAACACGCTGTTGCTGCTGGCCCTGGAGGAGCTCGGTTTCCGGGTGACCCGGCTGGCGGCCCGGGTCGTCCTCGGTGCGGACACCGTCGATAGCCGGCCGCGTACCCACATGGCGCTGCTCGTGGAGATCCCCGGCGACCCGCAGCCCTATCTCGCCGACGTCGGGTTCGGGGCGATCGGCGCGCTGCTGGAACCGGTGCCGCTCCGCACGGACACCGAGTTCCTCGACGCCGGACGGCTTCACCGTCTGGTGCGGGTGCCGCACCGGGGGCCGCTGGAGCTGTGGGTGCTCCAGGCCCACCAGGAGGACAGGTGGGCGGATCAGTACGCCTTCACCCTGGAGCCGTTCGAGAAGCCCGACTTCGACGTCATCAACTGGCACATCGGAACCAACCCGCGCTCACCCTTCACCCAGCAGATCTACGTCCAGAGCGTCACCGCCGAGCGCCATCTCCTCCTCCACGGCAGCCTCCTCACGGAGACCCGTGCCGACGGGACCGTGAAGAAGCGGGAGCTGACCGACGAGGCGGAGGCTCGGCGGCTCCTGGAGGAGGAGTTCGGGATCAGCGCGCCGGAGGGAGCACGGCTGCTCCCCGGCTGACTCCGGTCAGTCCCACCAGCTCAGTCCCACCAGAAGGACCAGACCCGCTGTCCCAGCACCGCGTGTTCGGCGTACTCGCGCAGGGTCTCGTGGTGCCCCTGGGTGATGTTGTCCGGGCAGAACGCGAAGTGCTCGGCGGCGACGGCCTCCGCCTCGCCCTTCGTCGTGGGCGGGGCCGCGACGGACAGCACCAGTTGGTCGAAGGTGAGCGCGAGCACGCGTATGCCGAAGCGGTCCTCCCAGGAGCGGAGGACCGCACAGAGGCGGGCCACGTCGTTCTCGTAGTTCATCGGTCCCGCCCAGCCGATGGCTGCCGGGATGTCGGCGCTGCGGCGGGCCGGGACCAGGGCGAGGCGCGGGTCCTTGAACCACGAGCCCTCGTCGAGGAGCGCGTCGGCCGTCTCGGCGGCGCGGCGGTCGGGGTCGATGCTCAGGGACGCGGGGGCCGGGACGGTGCCGGGCCACGCCTCGTCGTACGGGGCGATCGTCTCGTCGAGGTCGTCGGGCTCCTCGATCGCGTACGCCCAGTACTCCGCCAGCAGTTCCTCCGGGTCGTGGTCCCCGGGGTACGACATCTCCCCGGGCATCAACTCCCACTCGTCCGGACCGCCCTCGCTGCCGCCGACATCTATCAGCACCGGCAGCAGACCCGCTCGCGCGGCCCGAGTGCCCAGCGCGGTCCAGGCGCCGGAGGACGCGGTGTACTCGGCATGCCACAGCAACGGTTCGTGCCACGGACCGTCGTCCGTCTCGTCGATCAGTCTCCCGAGGGGGAGCCCGAGTCCGAGCGAACGGCCGCTCGGGTCTGCCGCCAGGGTGGGCAGCGGGTTGGGAAGAGTCGCCATGTCAGTGACTGTAGGGGCCGCCACTGACAATGGCCGACGGGCCGCTACTTGAGACCGGTGGTGAAGGCCGTCCAAGTGGCGGGCGTTACCCGGAGGGTGGGCTCGGGGTTCTTGGAGTCGCGGATGTGGATGGCCTGGGGGCAGAGGGCCACTTCGAGACACTGGCCGCCCTCGCTGCTGCTGTAGGTCGACTTGAACCACAGAAGTGCCGTGCTCATTGCTCTCCTAGCAGACGGTCCAACAGGCGTCTGGAGTCCTCGATGGTGAGGGCCTGAGTTCGCAGCATCGCATATTTGCGCGCGAGGATGGACACCTCGTTTGCGTCGGATACCCACTGGCTGCCGCGCTGGGACTCGGTGTAGGCGAGGTGTTGGTGGTCGGGGGTCTCCAGAAGTRTGAAGGGGCCTGCGTMCCCCGCGTGCGAGGTGCGGCTCAGGGGCAGGATCTGCAAGGACAGGCAAGGGAGTTCGGCGCACTCGCGCAGGAAGCGCAACTGGTCCAGGTGCGTCTCGCGGCCGCCTGTGGGCATGAGGAGCGCGGGCTCCCAGACCACGAAGCTCAGTGTCGGCGGGACCTTGCGGCGCAGGATCTCCCGTCGGCCGACGCGCGCCGCGACCTTCGTCTCCAACTCGTCCGAGTCGTACGCCGGAACGCGCCCGCTCAGCAAGGCGCGCGCGTACGGCTCGGTCTGGAGCAGGCCCGGTACCACCAGGGCGTCGTACCAGGACAGGGCGATGGCCTCGCGCTCGTGCTCGACGTACAGCTCGGCCCACATCGGGAACTGGTCGATGTCCGGCAGGTTGGCCACCCCCGCCGCCAACATCCCTTTCGTCTCCAGGACTTCGTCCAGCAACGCGGCCAGGTCCGGTTTCAGGGTCCGTCTGCCCTGCTCGATCGACGCGATGGTCTCCTCGTCGACGAGGACGAGGTCCGCGAGGGCGGTCTGGGTGTGGCCCGCGGCGCGGCGGGCGGTGCCGAGTTGTTTGCCGAGCATCTTCATGGACGTGAGGTTCTTCGGCCGCGGCGTCTTCCTGGCGCTCATGACGGTCTCCCTCCCCCTCGGGACGCGTACGTCACCCGGTGCGAGCCCGTACAAAAAATCTGTACGGGCTCACCGAGTGATCCACGGTAGTCACTCTCCGCAACTCTCGTCCCGTGAACGAGACGACCCGACCACCGCTCCTGCGCGAGAGGTTCTTCCGCCGCGAACGCCGATCCGCCCAGGCCGCACGCCGGTTCACGACCGAGGCCCTGGCCGGCTGGGGCCTCGCGGGGACCGCGCGGGCGGACGACGTACTGCTCTGCGTGAGCGAACTGGTGACCAACGCGCTACTGCACGGCGTACCGCCCGGACGCCAGTTGAGACTGTTCCTGCGGTACGACGTGAGCGCTCTGGTCGTGGAGGTGCACGACAGCGGGGGCGGGGTGCCGCACGTCGTCGACGACGGGGACGAGGGCGGGCGGGGGCTGTTGCTGGTGGCCGCGCTCAGTGACAAGTGGGGTGTGCGGGAACGGGAGTTGGGGAAGGCGGTGTGGTGCGAGTTCGCGTGGCCCTAGCCCTGTTGCCGGTGGGTCCCGATACCTTGGGAATCAGTCCGACGTAGGGGGACGGGATGGCCGACCAGCCGGTGCTCGCACAGTTGCACTTCGGGCGTGAAGATGCCGAACGGGACGTGACCGAGGGGCTGTTGCTGCGCGGCGGCTTTCTGTCGAACGCGGCGTACCGGGGAGCGCTCAGCGGGCGCAAGATGCTGATCATCGGACGCAAGGGGTCTGGGAAGAGCGCCATCTGCATGCAGCTGATGTCCGACGGCGACGGCGGGCACCGGGGCGGGAAGGTGCTCGTCACCCCTGACGAGGCCGCGGGGGAGGAGATCCGGCGGTTCGAGCTTCAGGGGCTGCCGGGGGACTCGGCGAAGGCGCTGATCTGGCGGTATGTGTTCGCCGTGCACGCCGCTCGGTATCTCGTCGACCATGCCAAGGGCGCGCATGACGGCGGCCACAAGATCGACTCGGTCAAGGCGCTCGGGCGGTTTCTGAAGCAGAACGGTGAGGCGCCGGGTGGCGGCGGCCGGCTGGTGGAGCGGCTGGCGCAGGGGGCCCGGGGGCTGCAGACCTCGCTGTCCCTCGAGGCCTTCGGGATCAAGGCGAGCGTGGATCTCGCCCAGTCGCCGTCCGAAGGGGCCCGTGCGGCCCGGCAGTTGGAGATTGTCGAGCAGGGCGTGGCGCGGGCATTCACCGACCTGGGGTGCGACGGGGTCGTACACCCACCGCTGCTGCTCATGGTCGACCAGCTGGAACAGGTGTGGTCGGCCGAGCCGGACAGCAACTCCATGGTGATCGGGCTGCTGCTGGCGGCCAAGCACGCGGCGAGTTTGTACGGCCGTTCCGTGCGCTTCCTGCTGTTCCTGCGCGCCGACATCTACGACTCGCTGTCCTTCGCGGAGGGCGACAAGTTCCACGGGGACGAGCTCAGGATCACCTGGACGGAACAGGCCCTGAAGGACCTCGCGTGGGCCAGGGCGCGGGCCTCCGTCGGGGAGGAGCTGACCGAGGAGCGGCTGTGGAAGGAGCTGTTCCCCGAGACGGTGGGCGGGGAGGAGATCACCGGCCACCTCTTCGGGCGCTGTCTGCCCCGGCCCCGGGACGCCATCCAGTTCCTCAACCTGTGCCAGGAGAAGGCCTGGCTGGACCACGAGCGGGACCGGATCACCGAGGCGGACGTGGCGCAGGCGGGCCGGCAGTTCTCGGAGTGGAAGCTCAAGGATCTGACCTCGGAGTATCTGGTCGCGCACCCCTTTCTCAGGAACCTCTTCCCGCTGTTCCAGAACACCGGGTACGTCGTCACGCGCGCCGCGCTCACCCGCCGCTTCGAAGCGGCCGCCGAGACGCTGCACCACGACTTCCCGGCGTACGCCAACGCGTTGACGCTGCCCGGGATCATCGATGTGCTCCACGGGGTCGGGTTCCTCGGGGTGCGGCGCGGCAACGACGTGGTGTACGCCGGTGACGACGGGCTGCCGGTCCAGCCGCACGAGACGGAGTTCCAGGTCCACCCCTGTTTCCGGGCGGCGCTGGGCGCGACGACCGCCTTCGACCTGCGGCGCTATGAGCCCCAGTTCGCGGACGCGCGTATCTCCTCGGGCAACTACAGCCCCGGCGCTTCGGGTTCGTCCTCCCTCAACCGCGATGACCGGCTGCTGATGCAGCTCGCACGCTCCTGCCACTCGATCCTCGCGCAGGTGGGACGGGCGGTGGCGCTGACGCGGGACGTCCGCGACGAGATCACGCTCCAGATCAACCGGGTACTGGCCGAGGTCAACCGCATCCCTCCGGGGGCCGCCGCGTCCGTCGGTCTCGACGTGGACGACCATCTCCTCACCACCGCCCACTACTTCACGAACCTCGCCGCCCAACTCCGCGCCAGCGGGCTGGAGGAGAGCACGGGCGTCGGTGACGTGGCGCGCCGGGTGGAGGAGGAGGTACGGCGGTTGCGGCGGTCGGCGGGTGGGTCGTACGGGAGCTCGGGGGACTCTTCGGGGTACTGAAGGCGCCATACTCGTAGGGGAGTTGCGGGACGGGGCGCCGACGGGGGAATGGATCTGTGCTGAACAAGGTGGTGGCCGGGCGGTTTCGGATCACCGGGCTGCTGGGCTCCGGTGGCATGGGGCAGGTCTGGGCCGCCGAGGACGTGCGAATGCGGCGCGACGTCGCCGTGAAGGTCGTACATCCACAGCACGGGATGGGCGAGGCCGAGACGCAGGCCCGGTTCCAGCGCGAGGTGCAGCTGGCGGGGCGCCTGTGCCACCAGAACATCGTGACCGTTCATGACTGGGGAGAGGTCGAGGTCGACGGCGGACGCGACACCCTGTATCTCGTCATGGAGCTCGTGCGGGGCGTGCCTCTCGGCAAGCGGCTCAAGGACGGCGTTCTGCCTTGGGCTCTCGCCGTCGCATGGGCCGCGCAGATCGCCCAGGCACTGGACGCCGCGCACCGCCAAGGGGTCGTCCACCGGGACATCAAACCTGCGAACGTGCTCCTCACCGACGAGGGGACGGTGAAGGTCCTCGACTTCGGGGTCGCGAAGTTCATGGGCGAGACCCTCGGGGCCCGCGACCTCACAGTCACCGGGACACCGCTCGGCTCACCGATGTACATGTCTCCCGAACAGGCCCAGGGCGCCCGGGAGATCGACCACCGCAGCGATCTGTACTCGCTGGGCTGTCTTCTCCACCACGCGGTGACGGGCAGGCCGCCGTTCACCAGCTCCACGCCGTGGGCCGTACTCCGTATGCAGATCGAGGACACACCGATCGCTCCTGTCGAGCTGCGCGGCGGCATTCCGACCGCCCTGAACGACCTCATCCTCCATCTCCTCGCCAAGCGCCCCGAAGACCGGCCGGACGACGCCGCGGCTGTCCGCGACAGACTGCTCACCATCCTGGTCGAAGACGTTCTGATGACGCCCGGGAGGGACGTCCTGGACCTAGCCGATCTCGGGTCCACCTTCGACGTCGCCGGAAGGTTCCTGGCAGCGGCACGGGCGGAGGCGGCGCGGATCGTCGAGGAGGCAGAGGAATGCAAGGCCGTGGCGACCCGCCGGGCCAAGCTCATGGTCGAGACGGCCAGGCGTGAGCTGAAGGCCCTCGTTCGGCGCACCGAGGACATCGACGCGGAGATCGACAGGATCACCGCGCCGATGTCCGAGGAGGACTTCTACCAGGTCTTCAAGAAGTCGATCGACGGCAGCTACCCCTCCGCCGACCAGCTCAGGGGAGACGTGGAGGCGACCTACGGCGTCACGCTCCCGCAGCGCGAGGCCGAGCGCATGATCAACCGCTTCACCAACCGCCACACCGCTGAACTACAGGAGGACCACATCGCCTAGGTCAGAGGCGCTCAGGCGTCCTGATCCCCAGCAGCGCCATGCCCTGGTGCAGGGTGCGGGCCGTGAGGTCGCACAGGAGCAGACGGTTCTCCGCGACGTCCTTCGGCGGTGCCGGCTTGATCACCGGGCACTTGTCGTAGAAGGACGTGTACAGCGAGGCCAGCTGGTACAGGTATGCCGCCAGCTTGTGCGGGGCGTACTCCGCGGCCGCCTCGAAGACCGTGCCGCCGAACGCGTCCAGGTGCAGGCCCAGCGCCCGCTCCGCGTCCGCCAGTTCGAGCTCCGGGTGGGCGGCCGGCCGTACCTCTCCCGCCTTGCGCAGGATCGACTGGATACGGGCGTACGCGTACTGGAGGTACACGGACGTGTCGCCGTTCAGCGAGACCATCTGGTCCAGGTCGAACTTGTAGTCCCGGTTGGGAGAGGTGGACAGGTCGGCGTACTTCACCGCGCCGATCCCCACCTGTGCCGCCCGCTCCTGGATCTCGTCCTCGGTGAGGTCCTTGGCCTTTTCGCGCACGACCTCCGCTGCCCGCTGCACCGCCTCGTCCAGCAGGTCCTCCAGCTTCACCGTCTCGCCCTCACGGGTCTTGAACGGCTTGCCGTCCGCGCCCAGGACCGTGCCGTAGCCCATGTTGTGCGCGGTGACCCCGTCGGTCAGCCAGCCCGCGCGGCGGGCCGCCTCGAAGACCATCTTGAAGTGCAGGGACTGGCGTACGTCAACGACGTAGAGGAGCGTGGTCGCCCGGAGGTCGACGACGCGGTTCCTGATCGCCGTCAGGTCGCTCGCCGCGTAGCCGAAGCCGCCGTCGGCCTTCTGCACGATCAGCGGGACCGGCTGGTCGTCCTTGCCGCGGATCTCGTCGAAGAAGACGACGAGCGCGCCCTCGGAACGCTCCGCGACGCCCATCTCCTCCAGGAGGCGGGCGGTCTCGGGCATGCCGTCGTTGTACGCCGACTCGCCGACGATCTCGTCGTCGCGGATCTCCATGTCCAGCTTCTCGAAGACCGAGTAGAAGTAGACCTTCGACTCGTCCACGAACTGCTGCCAGAGCTCGAGCGTCTCCTTGTCGCCGGACTGCAGGGCGACGACCCTCTTCCGGGCCCGCTCCTTGAACTCCTCGTCCGCGTCGAAGAGCACGCGCGACGCCTTGTACACCCGGTTCAGGTTCGACATGGCCTGCTCGCCGTCGACCTCGGAGGCCGGGGCCAGCTCACCCGGATGCTCCAGCAGGTACTGGATGAGCATGCCGAACTGGGTGCCCCAGTCGCCGATGTGGTGCCGGCCGATGGTCCGCTCGCCGGTGAAATCGAGCATGCCGCGCAGGGCATCGCCGATCACCGCGGAGCGGAGGTGGCCGACGTGCATCTCCTTGGCCACGTTCGGCTGGGCGTAGTCGATCACCGTGGTGCCCGGGTGCTCCGCGAGGGGCACGCCGAGACGCGCGGTGTCCGCGTAACGGGCGGCCAGGGTCTCCGTGATCGCCCGGTCGGTGATGGTGACGTTCAGGAAGCCGGGCCCTGAGACCTCGATGTCCTTGATCACGTCGCCCGACTCGACCTTCGCCACGACCTGCGTCGCCAGCTCCCTCGGGTTCGCCTTCGCCTTCTTGGCGAGCGCCAGGATGCCGTTCGCCTGGAAGTCGGCCCGGTCGCTACGTCGCAGCAGTGGGTCCGCGGAGGCCTCCGGCAGGGTGGCGGAGATCGCGGAGCTGAGCTGCTGGTTGACGGAGTCGCTGAGGGACGTGACCGGGGCCATGGGAGTGGGTGCCGTTCTCCTCGGGGGATCAGATAGACACCGTCAGTATCCCATGGGGGGTAAAGCGGTTTTCTCCGGCGCGGGACGGTCTGGGAGAATGGGGTGTCCATCAAGCCTTCAGTACTCCAGTACTTCAGTAAAAGAGGACGTGCCGATCGTGGCTCAGAGCACCGAGACCACCGACTGGGTCTCCCGTTTCGCGGATGAGGTCATCGAGGAGTCGGAGCGTCGGGCCCCCGGCAAACCCGTGGTCGTCGCCTCTGGGCTCTCCCCGTCCGGCCCCATCCACCTGGGGAACCTCCGCGAGGTCATGACCCCCCACCTCGTCGCCGACGAGATCCGCCGCCGGGGACACCAGGTGCGGCACCTCATCTCCTGGGACGACTACGACCGGTACCGCAAGGTGCCGGCGGGCGTCCCGGGCGTCGACGAGTCGTGGGGCGAGCACATCGGCAAGCCGCTGACCTCCGTGCCCGCGCCGAAGGGGTCCGTCCACCCGAACTGGGCCGAGCACTTCAAGGCCGCCATGGTCGACGCGCTCGCCGAGCTCGGCGTCGAGTTCGACGGGATCAGCCAGACCGCGCAGTACACCTCGGGCGTCTACCGCGAGCAGATCCTGCACGCCATGGCGCACCGCGGCGACATCGACGCGATCCTCGACCAGTACCGGACCAAGAAGGCCCCGGCCGCCGCGAAGAAGCAGCAGAAGCCTCTCGACGAGGCCGAGGTCGAGGCCGCCGAGGGGTCCGGCGCGGCCGCCGAGGACGACGGGTCCTCCGGATCCGCCGGGTACTTCCCGTACAAGCCCTACTGCGGCAACTGCGAGAAGGACCTCACCACCGTCACCTCCTACGACGACGCCACGACCGAGCTGTCGTACACCTGCAACGCCTGCGGGTTCTCCGAGACCGTCCGGCTGAACGAGTTCAACCGCGGCAAGCTGGTCTGGAAGGTCGACTGGCCGATGCGGTGGGCGTACGAGGGCGTCGTCTTCGAGCCCTCCGGCGTCGACCACTCGTCGCCCGGCTCCTCGTTCCAGGTCGGCGGGCAGATCGTCGGGATCTTCGGCGGGAAGCAGCCGATCGGGCCGATGTACGCGTTCGTCGGGATCTCCGGGATGGCGAAGATGTCGTCGTCCAAGGGCGGGGTGCCCACGCCGGGCGACGCGCTGAAGATCATGGAGCCGCAGCTCCTGCGATGGCTCTACGCCCGCCGCAGGCCCAACCAGTCCTTCAAGATCGCCTTCGACCAGGAGATCCAGCGGCTCTACGACGAGTGGGACAAGCTGGACGCCAAGGTCAGCGAAGGGGCAGCCCTGCCTGGTGACGTCGCCGCGCACTCGCGTGCGGTGGGCACCGCCGGCGGTGAGCTGCCCCGGACGGCGCGCGTGCTGCCGTACCGGACGCTCGCCTCCGTCGCCGACATCACCGCGGGCCACGAGGACCAGGCACTGCGGATCCTCAGCGAGCTGGACCCCGCGAACCCGCTCTCGACGCTGGACGAGGCCAGGCCCCGCTACGACAAGGCCGAGGCCTGGATCAACACCCAGGTCCCCGCCGAGCAGCGGACCATCGTGCGCGGCGAACCCGACGCCGAGCTGCTGAAGTCCCTCGACGAGGCCGCCCAGCAGTCGCTACGGCTGCTGCTGGACGGGCTGGCCTCGCACTGGTCGCTCGACGGGCTCACGCACCTCGTGTACGGCGTGCCCAAGGTGCAGGCCGGGTTCCCCGCCGACGCCACGCCCAAGGAACTGCCGACCGAGATCAAGACCTCTCAGCGGGCCTTCTTCGCCCTGCTCTACCAGCTGCTCGTCTCCCGGGACACCGGGCCCCGGCTGCCCACACTGCTGCTGGCCGTGGGGCAGGAGCGGGTCCGGGCGCTGCTCGGGGAGTAGGCGGTACGACGAAGGGGCCCTCGTTCTCGGACGAGGGCCCCTTTCGCGTGTGCGTGTCTCAGGCGATGTGGTCTTCCTGCAGTTCCGCCGTGTGGCGGTTGGTGAAGCGGTTGACCATGCGCTCGGCCTCGCGCTGCGGGAGCACGACACCGTACGTCGCCTCCACGTCCCCCCTGAGCTGGCCCGGGGAGGGGTAGCTGCCGTCGATCGACTTCTTGAAGACCTGGTAGAAGTCCTCTTCGGTCGGCTCCGGAGGACCGCCGCCCTCACCCAGTTCACGGGTGCGGCCAGTGGTCACCGGGATCGGAAAGCTGCCGGTCTCCTCCATCGAGGGCTCCATCGAGGGTTCCCTGGGGGGCTCCTCGTACTGGATCTGCTGGAGCTCGTACTGCTCGGCCTCGAGCTGCTCCTCGTACCAGCGCTCGTACTGCTCCGCCGGGTCGTAGTTCGGGTTGTAGCCGCCCTGGTACTCGATCTGCTGGGGGGCTTCGAACCAGGGGCTCAACTCGGGGTCGGGCGCGGTCTCGGCCTGCGGCGGCCGCGGGTTGCCGTTCAGCTGCAGGCGCTGCTCGCCCGGAGCCGCCGCCCGCTGCGGGTCGGAAGCCGCCCCGGCGGCACTGCCCGCGACCGCCTGGGGCGCCGGCGGAAGCAGGGCCGGTTCGATTCCCGCCGCCGCGAGGCCCGCCGGAGCCGTCTCCGCCAGGGGCACGCCGTAACGGGCCAGACGCAACGGCATCAGGGACTCCACCGGCGCCTTCCTGCGCCAGGCCCGGCCGAAGCGGGAGTGGAGCCGGGCCTGGTAGACCAGCCGGTCCTGTTCGAGCTTGATGACCTGCTCGTAGGAACGCAGCTCCCACAGCTTCATACGGCGCCAGAGGAGAAACGTGGGGAGGGGGGAGAGGAGCCAGCGAGTGAGGCGGACCCCCTCCATGTGCTTGTCCGCCGTGATGTCCGCGATCCGGCCGATCGCGTGCCGGGCCGCCTCCACCGACACCACGAACAGGACCGGGATCACCGCGTGCATACCCACACCCAGCGGATCCGGCCAGGCCGCCGCGCCGTTGAAGGCGATCGTCGCGATGGTCAGCAGCCACGCCGTCTGACGCAGCAGCGGGAACGGGATCCGGATCCACGTCAGAAGCAGGTCCAGGGCCAGCAGGACACAGATACCCGCGTCGATGCCGATCGGGAGGACATAACTGAAGTTCCCGAAGCCCTTCTGGATGGCGAGCTCACGGACGGCCGCGTACGACCCCGCGAAGCCGATGCCGGCGATGATCACGGCACCGAACACGACCACGCCTATGAGAACGCGGTGCATTCGAGTCAGCTGCATGGGCGCGGACACCCGTACTCCCCTCCCTGTGCGTGTTGTTGCGCGCAACAGAGTGGCACATGTGTGCTGCGCACGGGTGACCGGTACGTACCGTCAGTCCTTCTTCAGCTCGTCTTCGCGGCCGACTTGGACGGAGACGCCGACTTGGAGGCCGACTTCGACGGGGTCGCAGACGGCGAAGCGGACTTCGACGGGGCCTTCGACGGGGCCTTCGAACCCGAGGCGGACTCCGACGGCGCCGGAGCCGCAGCGCCCTCGCCGTTCGCCGCCGACACCGCGCCCACCGTCTCCTTGGCGGCCTGCCCCGCGAGCTTCCCGAGCGTCTCCGCACTCGGCGCCTTGTCACCGGCGAGACCCGCACCGTTGTAGTCGACGGTGACCACGACGTTCTCCACGCGCGTGACGACCGTCTGCTGCTTGAAGGCGCCTTCCTTCTTCTTCAGGTCATAACGCACCAGCGTCGCCGCGTCACCCGTACCGGAAACCGTCTGCGACTTGGTGTTCTTCGCACCGGCCACCGACTGGGCGTCCTGGATCTGCTCCTCGTAGTACTTCTGCGCCTGCGCCTCGCCCGTACCCCGCGAGGCGTCCGACTCGAAGCGGAGGAGCGAGACGTTGAGCCAGCGGAACTGCGAGCCCTTCACACCGTTGTTGTCCAGGCTGCTCCAGGAGCAACTACCGCGCGTACCCGCCTCCGCCGTGCCCTTCTTGCCCGACTTCGCGGCCTCCGGGACAAGCGACTTCAACGTCTTCCCCGACAACACCCCACACGCCTCGGGAAGCGACTTGTACGCCGCCGCCTGCACCGTGGGTGCCGCACTCTCGGACGCCGACACCGTCGCACCGGCGCCCGCGGCCTTGTCACCACCGCTGCCGGAGCCGGAGTCGCCGGAGCCGGAGTCGGAGGAGCAGCCAGAGGCGATCAGCATCACGGGGACTGCGGCCGCGCAGACAAGGACGCGGTGAAGACGCTTCGCTCTCCCCCACTGCCCGAAAGGCGTGGGAGGGACCCCCAGGGCAACCTGGTCACGCTCTGCTCGTCGCTGCATGGTTCCTTCACTCATGACGCTTGTGGTTCCTGCCGTCGGATCTGGTCCGAGGGGCCACGGTACGCGGTGAGGATGCCGTGTAGTCCAGCTTCGAATGCTTCGTGCGCGCGGGTGAGGGGCGTGTGAAGAGACCTCAGCCGGACAGCGACCCGGCCAGCTGCGAGGCCAGTTTCCGGGCGTTGTCCTGCATTTCCTTGCTGTCCGGGGTGACGCCGATCGTCGTCGGCTGCTCCTCGTACTCGATGGTCACGATCACGTTGGACGTGCGGAACGCCACAGTCACCTTGCGCTGCTGAGCCGTCGAACCCGAGTTGCCCAACACGTCGTCCAGGAACGCCTCGTCACCCAGATCGTCCAGAACGCGCGGCTGGAGATCGGACGGAGTGGCCGAGGCCGAGCCGCTCGGACTCGCCGAACCACTCGGAGTTGCCGGGGCGGAGGCCGTCGGATCGACGGCGCCGCTCTCCTCCACGTCCGACACGGCGCTGGACGTCGCCGCCACCGGCAGATCGGCCTTCTCCACGGTCTGCGCGAACAGCTGCTCCGCCTGACTGTCGTCGCTGACCGCGTTGTCGTACGACACCACACGCTCGAAGTCGACCGACAGGTACTCCGTGGCGTCCGTGGCCTCCACCTTCCAACGGCAGCCCACCTTACGGTCCGTGTCGTAGGTGAGCGTGGCCTTGCCCTCGTAGGCCTTGGTGCGCTGATCCTCGTCGGCGATCTGCTGGATACCGGGCAGGAGCGCGTCGAGGGTGCTCTGGCCGACGACCCCACACGCCTCGGGCAGCGTGCGGTACTTGCCGGGCTGCGCGGCGGGGGAGGCGGTGCCGGCGACGTCGGGGTTGGTGTCGTCCGTCGTGCCGTCGCCACCGGAACTGCCGGTGCAGCCGGCCAACAGCGCCGCGAGGAGGGCGGCGACGCCGGGTACGTAGGCCTTCCGCTGCACGGTGGGCTCCTCTCGGAATGTCTCCGACTCGTGGGGAACTCAGTGTCCCCGCAGGTTATTCGCTTGCCGCACGGGGGTGCGCCCCGGAGACAATGTGTATCGCACGCACTGCCGTGAACGCCGGTCCGTCATCCCATTCGTCGACCTTGGCGCCGGTTTTGCGCTTCAAGACTTCTGTTTGCTTTCCGGGGGAATGAGGACGATATGTCGTACGTGGAGATGCCGGGCGCCAAGGTCCCGATCCGTATGTGGACCGACCCGGCGACGGTCGAGGACGTGGCCCTGCAGCAGCTGCGCAACGTCGCGACGCTGCCGTGGATCAAGGGGCTGGCCGTGATGCCGGACGTGCACTACGGCAAGGGTGCGACGGTCGGTTCGGTCATCGCGATGCAGGGTGCGGTGTGCCCGGCGGCGGTGGGCGTGGACATCGGGTGCGGGATGTCGGCGGTGAAGACGTCGCTGACGGCGAACGATCTGCCGGGGGACCTGTCGCGGCTGCGGTCGAAGATCGAGCAGGCCATTCCGGTGGGGCGGGGGATGCATGACAGTCCCGTTGAGCCCGGGCGGTTCCATGGGTTGGCTACCGCGGGTTGGGACGACTTCTGGGGGCGGTTCGATGGGGTTGCCGAAGCGGTCAAGTTCCGTCACGAACGCGCCGGAAAGCAGATGGGAACGCTCGGATCCGGGAATCATTTTGTCGAAGTGTGCACGGATACGACCGGTTCTGTTTGGTTGATGCTGCACTCCGGTTCCCGGAACATCGGCAAGGAGCTGGCTGAGCATCACATCGGCGTGGCCCAGAAGCTTCCGCACAACCAGGGGCTGGTCGACCGCGACCTTGCCGTCTTCATCGCGCAGACGCCGCAGATGGAGGCGTACCGAAACGACCTCTTCTGGGCACAGGAGTACGCCAAGTACAACCGCACGATCATGATGGCGCTCCTCAAGGACGTTGTCCGCAAGGAGTTCAAGAAGGCGAAGCCGGTCTTCGAGCCGGAGATCAGCGCACACCACAACTACGTGGCCGAGGAGCGTTACGACGGCGTGGAGCTGCTCGTGACCCGCAAGGGCGCGATCCGGGCCGGTTCCGGTGAGTACGGCATCATCCCGGGTTCCATGGGCACGGGTTCGTACATCGTGAAGGGCCTCGGCAACGAGAAGGCCTTCAACTCGGCCTCTCACGGCGCCGGTCGGCGCATGAGCCGCAACGCGGCCAAGCGGCGGTTCTCGACGAGGGACCTGGAGGAGCAGACGCGGGGCGTGGAGTGCCGTAAGGACTCCGGCGTCGTGGACGAGATCCCGGGTGCCTACAAGTCGATCGACCAGGTCATCGACCAGCAGCGGGACTTGGTGGAGGTCGTGGCGAAGCTGAAGCAGGTCGTGTGCGTGAAGGGCTAGCGCGTCTGTGGGGCGAGGTGCGCGCCTCGCCCCACAGCACGGGGCGATCGTCTTCGACGTGCAGCCGTAAAGACCGGGTGCGATCAGGAGATCGGCATCCCGTGCGTTGATCTCGAAGGTCAACCGCCCCGCTGCCGGGCTTGTTGAGACAGGTTGCGGCCCGGACGAGGGCCGTCGTGTTGATCGGGGAGGTTCATCCCTGTCGGTGACCGCGCTTACTTCGGGGCGTGCATCACCGCGTAGATCATGACGAAGGCGACGATGTGGATGCCGAAGAGGAAGTAGGCGAGCCACCACCACATCTGGCGTTCGTCGTGCGGGTCCTTCTTGTCCTTCTCGGGCCGGGTCACAGGTCTCTGTGCACCTTTGTGTTGGATGCCTGGGCGCGGGGGCGCAGGACCAGGAGGTCGACGTTGACGTGGCTGGGGCGGGTGACCGCCCAGGTGATGGTGTCGGCCACGTCGTCGGCGGTCAGTGGTTCCGCGACGCCCTGGTAGACCTTCTCCGCCTTCTCCTGGTCGCCGCCGAAGCGGGTCAGGGCGAACTCGTCGGTCTTGACCATGCCGGGCGCGACCTCGATCACGCGGATGGGACGGCCGACGATCTCCAGGCGGAGGGTCTCCGCCAGGACGTGGGCGCCGTGCTTGGCGGCCACATAGCCGCCGCCGCCCTCGTAGGTGCCGTGGCCCGCCGTGGAGGAGACGACGACCACCGTGCCGTCGCCGCTCGCGTCGAGCTTGGGGAGCAGGGCCTGGGTGAGGTTCAGGGTGCCGATGACGTTCGTCTCGTACATCGAGCGCCAGTCGGCGGGATCGCCGGTGGCGACCGGGTCGGCGCCGAGGGCTCCGCCGGCGTTGTTCACGAGCACGCCGACCGTCTTGAAGGCGGAGGCGAACTCGTCGACCGCGGCCCGGTCCGTCACGTCCAGCGGGTAGGCCGTCGCCTGGTGGCCCGCCGCGTTGATCTCCTCCGCCAGCGCCTCGATACGGTCCTTGCGGCGGGCGGTCAGGACCACGCGGTAGCCGGCCGCGGCGAGCTGCCGTGCGGTCGCCGCGCCGATTCCGCTGCTCGCCCCGGTGACGATCGCGATCCGGGACGCGGGGGACGGGGCGGCGGATGCCATGGCTGCTCCTCGGGCGGGCGGGGGTACGGGCTCCCGCCAGGATAGGGCGGTGGTGGTCGGAGGCTCCGGGCGGTCCGTATCGCGGGCCGGTCGGCGGGACGTCAGTCGCCCCGCGGGGCGTACATGATGACCGCCATGCCCACGAGGCAGATCAGGGCGCCCGTGATGTCCCAGCGGTCCGGGCGGTAGCCGTCGGCCGCCATGCCCCACAGGATCGAGCCGGCCACGAAGATGCCGCCGTACGCGGCGAGGATGCGGCCGAAGTGGGCGTCGGGCTGGAAGGTGGCGACGAAACCGTAGGCGCCGAGGGCGAGGATGCCGCCCGTGGTCCACATCCAGCCCCGGTGCTCCCGTACGCCCTGCCAGACCAGCCAGGCTCCGCCGATCTCGAATAGGGCGGCGATGACGAAGAGGGCGGCGGAGCGGGCTACGAGCATGGGGATCAGCCTCGCATGCACTCCTTCTGACGGGTCAGGTCAGTGCCAGTCGCGCCGAGATGGCGGGCCGGCTGGTTGCGGTGCCGGCGGGTCGGAGGGACCAGGTTGGCGGGACTCCGAGGTGGGGGCGTCGGGTGGCACTTGGCCGTGAGGTTCGCTTCGGGAATAGGTCCGCGTGGGGTGTCGTTCTCCGGGTACGCAGTTATAGTTGAACGGTAAACAACCTGGAGGGTGAGCGATCATGCAGTTCGGGATCTTCAGCGTCGGCGATGTCACGCCGGACCCGACGACCGGCCGTACGCCGAGCGAGCGCGAGCGGATCAAGGCCATGGTCGCGATCGCCCTGAAGGCCGAGGAGGTCGGGCTCGATGTCTTCGCGACCGGTGAGCACCACAACCCGCCGTTCGTGCCGTCGTCGCCGACCACCATGCTCGGGTACATCGCCGCGCGGACCGAGAGGCTGATCCTCTCCACCTCGACCACGCTGATCACCACGAACGACCCGGTGAAGATCGCCGAGGACTTCGCGATGCTCCAGCACCTGGCCGACGGCCGGGTCGACCTCATGATGGGCCGCGGGAACACCGGGCCGGTCTACCCCTGGTTCGGCAAGGACATCCGCGAGGGCATCAACCTCGCCATCGAGAACTACGCCCTGCTGCGCCGGCTGTGGCGCGAGGACGTCGTGAACTGGGAGGGCAAGTTCCGGACGCCGTTGCAGGGGTTCACCTCCACGCCCCGGCCGCTGGACGGGGTGGCACCGTTCGTCTGGCACGGGTCCATCCGGTCTCCCGAGATCGCCGAGCAGGCCGCCTACTACGGTGACGGGTTCTTCCACAACAACATCTTCTGGCCCGCCGACCACACCAAGAGGATGGTCGAGCTGTACCGCAGCCGGTACGCCCACTACGGGCACGGGACCCCCGAGCAGGCGATCGTCGGGCTCGGTGGTCAGGTGTTCATGCGGCGCAATTCCCAGGACGCCGTCAAGGAGTTCCGTCCCTACTTCGACGTCGCGCCGGTGTACGGGCACGGGCCCTCGCTTGAGGACTTCACCGAGCAGACCCCGCTGACCGTGGGGTCCCCGGAGCAGGTCATCGAGAAGACGCTGAAGTTCCGCGAGTACGCCGGGGACTACCAGCGCCAGCTGTTCCTCCTCGACCACGCGGGACTGCCCCTGAAGACCGTCCTGGAGCAGCTCGACCTGCTCGGCGAGGAGGTCGTGCCGGTGCTGCGCAAGGAGTTCGCGGCGGGGCGGCCCGCGGACGTCCCGGAGGCTCCCACCCACGCGTCCCTGCTGGCCGCCGGGCAGAACAAGGAGGTCGTCGCATGAAGCTCGTCGTCGTGTCCGCGGGGCTGAGCGTCCCGTCGTCCACCCGTCTGCTGGGAGACCGGCTGGCCGCGGCCGTGGGCCGTGCGGCCGAGGTCGACGTGCAGGTCGTGGAGCTGCGGGAACTCGCCGTGGAGATCGCGCAGAACTTCACGAACGGTTTTCCGGGACGGGCGCTGGCCGCCGCGCAGGAGGCGGTGGCCGGGGCCGACGGGCTGGTCGTGGTGACTCCGGTGTTCTCAGCGTCGTACAGCGGACTGTTCAAGTCGTTCTTCGACGTGCTCGACCCGGAGGCGCTCGCCGGTAAGCCGGTGCTGATCGCGGCGACCGGTGGCTCGGCCCGGCATTCGCTGGTGCTGGAGCATGCGCTGCGGCCGCTCTTCGCCTACCTGAAGGCCGTCGTCGTGCCGACCGGGGTCTACGCCGCGTCGGAGGACTGGGGCGCCGAGGGGCTGGACGGGCGCATCGAGCGGGCGGCCGGGGAACTGGCCTCGCTGATGGCGGGACTGTCGGTCGGGCGCGCGCCGCGTGCCGCCACCGTCGACTCGTTCTCGGCCGTGGTGCCGTTCGAGGAGCAGCTCGCCGCGTTGCGTCCCACGGGGTGAGAGGGCAGTAAGAAGGGCACGGGGTGAGCAGCTCATCACGTCGTACGACTCGGTGGGACGGCACACTGAGGGTGTGCCCCAAAATGTGCTGCTCGCCGAAGACGACCGCGCCATCCGTCACGCCCTGGAGCGCGCCCTGACCCTGGAGGGATACCAGGTCACCGCGGTCGCCGACGGCGTCGAGGCGCTGGCGCAGGCCCACAGGACGCCGCCGGACGTGCTCGTCCTCGACGTGATGATGCCCGGTATCGACGGCCTCCAGGTCTGCCGGGTGCTGCGCGCCGAGGGCGACCGGACGCCGATCCTCATGCTGACGGCGCTCGTGGAGACCCAGGACCGGATCGCCGGCCTGGACGCGGGCGCCGACGACTATGTGGTCAAGCCGTTCGACGTCGAGGAGGTCTTCGCCCGGCTGCGGGCCCTGCTGCGGCGGACCAGCCCGGACGGGATGGCTCCGGTCGACGTCGCTCCCCGGGCCGTGGCGCCCGAACCGCCCGAGGGGCGGATCGAGGCGGCCGGACTGCGCATGGACATCCAGGCACGGCGGGCCTGGCGGGGGCCGCGCGAGCTGGAGCTGACCCGTACCGAGTTCGAGCTGCTCGAACTCCTCGTGCGGAACGCGGGCATCGTGCTTGATCATTCGACGATCTACGATCGCATCTGGGGCTACGACTTCGGGCCCGGCTCCAAGAACCTCGCCGTCTACGTCGGCTATCTGCGCCGCAAGCTCGACGAGCCCGGTGCCCCGCAGCTGATCCACACGGTGCGCGGCGTGGGTTACGTGCTCCGGGAGGACTGAGTGGGGCGGCTGGCTCGGTTGTGGGCCCGGCCGCGGCCCAGGCTGCTGTCCCTGCGGACCACGTTCGCGGTGTCCTTCGCCGCGGTGACGGCCGCGGTGACCGTGCTGGTCGGTGTGCTGTCGTACAGCGCCGCCGCGCGGCTGGTGCGGGTGGACCAGGAGTCCGTGTTCGACCAGGTCGTGCAGGACCTGCGGGACGAGGTCAGCCAGCACCGGATGACACCGGACGACTTCTCGTCCTCGGCGCCCGGGCACGACCTGGTGCGTCCTGCCCGTACGGATGTGCAGGTGCTGGGGCCCACCGGGGCGGTCGCCGACCCCGGGCGGCCCGGGCTGCCCGTGATCTCCGGGGACCGGCGGGTCGCGGCCGCCGGTGGTGCCGGGCGGATGGTCCTGCACAAGGAGGTCTCGGTCGGCAGCGACGTGTACCGGGTCGCCACCGTCTCGCTGGGTGGCGGGCGGGGCGCCGTGCAGGTCGCCCAGGAGTTCAGTGACACCGAGGATCTGTTGCGGGCGCTTCAGCAGCGGACGTTTCTGCTCATGGTGGCGGTCGTGGTGGGCGCCGGGCTGTTCGGGTGGTGGCTGGCCCGGCGGATCACCCGGCGGCTGGTGATCCTCACATCCGCCGCGGAGGATGTGGCCCGGACCCGGCGGCTGGGGATCGAGGTGCCGGTCACCGGTTACGACGAGGTGGGGCGGTTGGGGCGGGCCTTCGACCGGATGCTGGGGCGGCTCGCGCAGTCGGAGGAGGATCAGCGGCGGCTGGTGCAGGACGCGGGGCACGAGCTTCGGACGCCGCTCACGTCGTTGCGTACGAACATCTCGCTGCTGCGGCGGATCGATGAGCTGCCGCCCGCCACGCGCGACGAGCTGGTCGCCGATCTCTCGCAGGAGGCACGGGAGTTGACCGATCTGGTCAACGAGCTGGTCGACCTCGCGGCGGGGCAGGCGGACAACGAGCCGCCGCAGCGGGTGGACCTCGCCGATGTCGCGGAGGATGTGGCGGGGCTGGCCCGGCGGCGGACCGGGCGGGAGGTCGTGGTGCACGCGAGTGGGTCGACGGTGACGGACGGGCGGCCGGGGATGCTGCAGCGGGCTGTGTCGAACCTGGTCGAGAACGCGGCGAAGTTCGACCGGGACGGGACCGCTCCGATCGAGATCTCGGTGTCCGGGTTCACGGTGGCCGGGCCGGTGCGGGTGGAGGTGCTGGACCGGGGGCCGGGGATCGCCGACGCCGATCTTGTGCGGGTGTTCGACCGGTTCTATCGGGCGGCGGACGCGCGGTCGTTGCCGGGGTCGGGGTTGGGGTTGTCGATCGTGCGGGAGGTTGCGCTGTCGCATGGGGGGGCGCCGTTTGCGTTTCCTCGGGAGGGGGGTGGGACGGTGATCGGGTTCACTGTGGGTGGGGATGCGTTCGGCGGTTGAGCGGTGTTTGTCTGCGGGGTCGGTGGGGGCGGGCGTTTTGCGCAGTTCCCCGCGCCCCTGGGTGCCTGCGGCGGCCTGTTTCGGTCCGGTGGGGGCTTGTGTAGCGCGTGCGGTGTGTGGTGGGTCGGGGCCGGGGTGGGGGGTGTCCGTCCTCGGTCCGGCGGTTGCTGTTGCTTTGAGAGGTGCTCGGTAACGGACGCCGGCCGCTGCGGGCGGACACCCCCCACCCCGTCCCCTGCGCGCCGTACGCGGCTACCGGCCCATAGTGGCGCGAGAAGCGGCCAACGGCCCGTCGTGGCACGGGGAGCGGTGAGCGGCCCGTCGTGGCGCGCGAGGTGGGGATCGGTCCGTCGTGGCGGGGGTGACTGCAACTCCCCAGGGGCGCGGGGAACTGCGCGACCAGCCCCCACCGGCCTGCACCCGCCTGACAACCCGACCCGGCACCCCCTTAGGCGCCCTGCTCAAGCCCAGCGCCGCGCAGTGGTGTCGTTTCCAGAGTTGCTCGTGCCGCCTCCAGTGCTGGGTGGGTCTGTTGGGCGACTCGGTGGAAGGTTTCCTGGGCGGGGCGGGCGGGCCAGGCCGGGGGGAGGTGGCGGGCCGGGAGTCTCGGGTCTGTGCGGATGGTTCGGAGCCACTCGCTGACCAGGCGCAGGCGGGTGCCGATCGGGTCGTCGTCGGCGCCGTTGACCAGGTGGGCGCTCCAGCGCTTGTCGAAGGTGACATAGCGGGCGGCGATGGACTCCAGGTCCCAGGTCTCGCGGATCATGCGCTCGATGTCGGTCACTTCCGAGGCCTGGGCGTGGAAGATCTTGACGTGGGCAGTGAGGCCGAGCTCGGTGACCACCGCGGAGACGTCCACGTGGCCGGGGGCGATCCACAGGCCGCTGTACAGGGCGCCGAATCCGGACCAGGTGAGGCGTGAGCGCAGGTCGTGGCGCTGGCGTTTCCAGGAGTCGGGCAGGGAGAAGCCGAGCAGGGTCCAGGAGCCGTCCCAGTCGTCGTTGACGGCGCCCTGCTTCCAGATGCGGGTGCGGCCGTCGACCAGGACACGGGTGGCCTGCGGGGTCAGACCGAAGAACATCTTGCGGCCCTCGCGCTGACGTTGGAGCAGGCCCCGGTTGACCATGCGGGTGAGGGTGGAACGTACGGCCTGTTCACCTACGCCCACGCGGCCCAGGACGTCGATGATGCTGCCCGAGTAGACGCCCAGGTCCCCCTCCTCCAGGACGTGGTTGCCGAAGAAGGTGAGCATGAGCGACTGCGGGCGCGGCTGCGGTCCCTCCGCGGTGTCCAGGATGTCGTCGTCCACGGGGGCAAGGGTACGACCGCCCGCCGACGGTACGGCGGGCGGTCGCGGAAGGTCGTAGGAGGTCACCGGCCGTCGGCGGGGTGCGCGAGGTCGTACGGGCGGAGGTAGGGGGTGGGGCGGTACGAGACGTAGCGGGTGGGGGTGGTGGGGTCGGCCGCGGTGGCGCGGGCGTTGAGGGACGCCGGGTCGGTGCCCTGCCAGCCGCCGGTGGTCAGGCGGTCCTCCAGGGTGTGGAGGGCGGCCAGTTGTTCGGCGGGGCTGAAGGTGCAGTGGCCGGCGTTGTCGACGTATGCCTGGCGGAGGAGGGGGGCGGAGCCGGCGGCCGTCACCGCGCGGCGCAGGGCGCTTTCCGTCTGGACGGGGACCAGGGGGTCGCCGATCGTGTGGACGGAGAGCTGGGGCTTGGCCAGCTTGCCGGTGAAGCTGCTGGTGGAGCTCATCCAGGCGACGGCGGACGGGTCCGCGCTGATGCGCGGGGCGTGGTTGAGGGCGGCGAGGTCCTTGCCAAGGGAGAGGCCCGCCTTCTTGTACAGGGCGGTGACCTCCTTGCTGACGGAGGACTGGGCGAGCAGCCGCGTGTAGTCGACGCCGGTGTTCCAGGACATGTTGCCGCCCGCGCGCACCTCCGCCTCCTGGCGGCGGTTGAAGGCGGCGATCTTCAGCAGGCCCTTGACGGCGTCGTACTGGTTGGCCTGCTGGGTGTCCCAGTCGTTGGTGGTGGGGCGGGTCTGGGTGGGGGCGTTCCAGACCGGGATGTTGTGGAGGGCCGCGGCGAGGGCGATACGGGCCCGGCCCTCGGCCGTGGACTGGGCGGAGTCGACCTTGGCGGTGAGGGTGTTGGCCGCGTCGGTGGCCGCCTGCTGGCTCGGGAGGTTCACCAGGGGGACGTCGGAGCCCAGGAGGGTCTTGAGGGCGAACGCCGGGTCGAGGGTGTTGTTCCAGTTGGCCACTCCCCCTTGGACCAGGCCGCACAGGGAGAGCGAGCCGTCGATGCGGTCCGGGTGGCGTTCGGCGATCGCCGTGGTGACGAGTCCGCCGTACGACCGTCCCCAGGCGAGGGTGCGGGAGGCCTGGCCGAAGCGGGTGGTGAAGACGTCGAGGGTGGCCAGTTGGTCGGGGACCGCGTCGGTGACCGCCCAGCCGGTGGACGCGTACGAGGAGCCGATGAGGGCGTAACCCTGCTGGAGGAGAAGGGGCTTGGTGGCGGCGTCCGGAGCGTCCTGGGCGGGGTTGGCGGGGCCCGCGTTGTAGCCGTGGCTGAACAGGAGGACAGTGCCGTTCCAGTTGGTGGGGACGTCCATCATGTACGTGGCGCCGGAGGGGAGTTGGCCGTCCACGTGGGTGGGGTCGGCGTCGGCCGCCGTGGCCGCGGGTGCGGCGGTCAAGGTGAGCAGAAGCGCCGTCGCGCAGGCGATGCGGGTGCCGTGCCTCATGCGGTGATCTCCTCCGTGCGGGCGGGGGTGGGGAGTTCGGAAGCGGGGTCGGTCAGGGACGTGCGGCTCGTCTCACGGACGAACCACACGGTCAGCGCGGTGATGAGGGAGCCGCCGCACAGCAGGAGCGCGACCGGGGTGCCGTTGCCGCTGCTCGCGACCAGGCTTCCGGCGATCATCGGGGAGAAGCCGGCACCGACCAGGGTGGCGCCCTGGTAGCCGAGCGAGGCGCCGGTGTAGCGGACCTTGGTGCCGAACATCTCGCTGAACAGGGCGCCCAGCGGGCCGTACATCAGCGACTGGGAGATGCCGTGGCCGATGACCACGGCCAGGATCAGGGCCCCCGAGGACTTGGAGTCGACCAGCGCGAGGACGGGGAAGGCGGTGGCGGCGGACAGGAGCGCGCCGGTGAGGACGACCGGGCGGCGGCCGATCCGGTCGGAGAGCGCGGAGGCGCAGGGCAGCACGACCAGGGCGACCGCGGCGGAGACGGTGAGCGCGGTGAGCACCTGCGGGCGGGCATAGCCGACGCCGGTGGCGTACGAGATCAGGTAACTGGTCAGCAGGGACTGCGCGGTGAAGGCGCCGATGCCGACACAGCAGGCCAGCAGCACCGGACGCGGGCGGCGCAGGACGTCGAGGATGGGGAGCCTCGACTCGGCGCGCTCCTTCTTCACGTCGGCGAACAGCGGGCTCTCGACCACCTGGAGGCGGACGAACAGGCCGACGCCGAGCAGCAGCACGCTCAGCAGGAACGGCACGCGCCAGCCCCAGGCGGCGAACTGGTCCTTGGGGAGGGTGGAGACCAGGGCGACCACGGCGGCGGAGATCAGGGAGCCGAGCGGGGCTCCCATCTGGGTGAAGCTCGACCACAGGCCACGGCGGCTCTCGCCCGCGTGCTCCACGACCATCAGGGTCGCGCCGCCCCACTCGCCGCCGATGGCGATGCCCTGGACCACGCGCAGGGTGATCAGCAGGACCGGCGCCCAGACGCCGATGGTGTCGTAGGTGGGCAGCAGGCCGATGAGGAAGCTCGCGCCGCCCATCAGGCCCATGGTGAGCAGCAGCATGTTCTTGCGGCCGAGGCGGTCGCCGAAGTGCCCGAAGACGATGCCGCCGATCGGGCGGGCCACATATCCGGCGGCGAAGGTGCCGAACGCGGCGATCGTGCCCACGGCGGGGTCGGCGCCGGGGAAGAACAGTTCGCCGAAGACCAGGGCGGCGACGGTGCCGTAGACGAGGAAGTCGTAGAACTCGACGGCGGTGCCGAGGAGTCCGGAGAGGGCGACTCGGCGGAGTTGGCGGGTGCGTTCTGATGCGGTGGGGGACGGGGGCATCGCGGGCTCCCTTGGAGCGGGGGAAGGACACCGTGAAATTAGGCTGTCTCGTGACTGTCGTCAATAAAGTGCACAACATTAGATGGAGTGTGACGTGGATCACTGGAACTCGGTGATCCGTATGGGCAGTTGAGTGCGTGACCACAGATATGCGAACCCGGATACGGGCCGGGGATCCGGACACCTTCGCGGAGCTCTACGACCAGTGCGCCCGCTCGGTGTACAACCACGCCTTCCGGCTGACCGCCGACTGGTCCGTCGCCGAGGACGTCATGGCGGCGACGTTCATGGAGGCCTGGCGGCGCCGGACGTCGATCGAGGCCGAAGGGGGCTCGCTGCGGCCCTGGTTGCTCGGCATCGCCACGAACGTCGCCCGGTCCCACTACCGCAGCAACCGCCGCTACCGGGCCGCGGCCGGCGCGGCGGCCGCGGCGGGGGCGGACGAGGTCGCCGACCATGCCGAGGAGACCGCCGGGCGGGTGGACGACCGGCGCCGCATCGCCGCCACACTGACCGCGCTCGGCTCCCTGAAGCGCCCCGAACGCGAGGTCCTGGTGCTGTGTCTGTGGGAGGGGCTGGAGTACGCCGACGCCGCCCGCGCCCTCGGCATCCCCGTCGGCACCGTCCGCTCCCGGCTGTCCCGGGCGCGCGGCAGGCTGCGCAAGCTCGCCGAGGTCGAACTGGCGCGAAAAAGACGGGAACTCATCCCATCGAACCGGCAGATAACAGGTGATCGCGACTACGTGATCCGGTCCGCACAGGAAGGAAACCGATGAACGCCAGCCCCTCCCAGCCGCACCCGGCCGAGTGGACGGAGACCCAGGGTCTTCTGCCCTCCGTGGAGCGGGATCTGCCGGCGGGCCGCCACCAGTTCCACAAGGAGCAGATGATGGTCCAGATCCGCGAAGACCTCCGTACCACCGCTGTCGCCCCCGTACGCCGCAACCCGTTCCTGCGCCGGGCGGTCCTGCTGCCCGCGCTGGCCTGCGCCCTGGCCGGCGCGGTCGTGGGCGGCCTCGCCCTGAGCGGCGGCGGTGACGCGAAGACCTCCCTGGCCACCGGGCCCGCCCTGACGACCCGGATCGGCGCCGCCGACGCCCGGGGCGCCGACCGGCTGCTCGACCACATCTCCCTGGCCGCCGCCGACACCTCCGAAACCACCGTGCGCGACGACCAGTTCCTCTACATCGCGTCCAAGGTCGCCAGCACCTACCCGAAGACGGTCGACGACAAGACCACGGTGGTCAGCGAGAAGCTGCACTCCCGCCAGGTCTGGCAGTCCCCCGACGGCAGGAACGGCTGGCTGATCGAGCCGGGCAACACGAGCGAGGACGGCATCACCCTGGCCGGACCGAACCCGCTCCGCTCGGCCTACCACCGGCTCGCCCAGCTGCCCACCGACCCCAAGGCCCTGCTGCGGAAGATCTACCAGGAGTCGGACGCCAACCGGGACCCCGAAGTCCCCCGCGACCAGGCAGCCTTCGTCGCCATCGGCGACCTGCTGACCGAGAGCTACCCGCCCGCGAACCTCACCGCCGCGCTCTACAAGGCCGCCGGTGAGATCCCCGGCGTCGTCGCGGTGGACGACGCGGTCGACGCGGTGGGGCGCCACGGAGTCGCCATCGCGCGGCTCGACGAGCAGAGCGGGCAGCGCACGGAGTGGATCTTCGACAAGAAGACGTACGCGTTCCTCGGTGAGCGCAGTGTGCAGGTCGAGCCGAGCGAGGAGTTCAAGAAGGGCACCGTGACGTTCACCATCGCCATCACGCAGCGGGCGGTCGTGAACGAGATGAAGGAGGTGCCGGGGCGGGCGGGCTGACGGGTCAGGCCCGCTGCAACTCCGGGGCGGGCCGCTCACCCGAGCCGCGCACGATCAGCCGCGTCGGCACGGTGATGGTCCGGGCCCGGCTGCGGTCGCCGTCGAGGCGGGACAGCGCCGTGGTCGCCGCCGTTCTGCCGATCTCCTCGGGGGCCTGGGCCACGACGGTCAGGGCCGGTTCGAGCGCCTCGGCGAGCGGGACGTCGTCGAAGGAGACGACGGCGACGTCCTTGCGTCGGCTGCGGGCGAGTTCGGCCACTATCCCCAGGGCGACGATGTTGTTGCCCGCGAACAGGGCCGTGGGGGGACCGGCCAGGCCGAGGAGCCGGGAGGTCGCGGCCGAAGCGCCTTGCTGGTCATGGGCGTTGGTGACCAGGGAACGGTCGTACGGAAGGCCGGCCCGCTCAAGGGCGTCGCGGTACCCGGTGAGGCGCTCACGGCGGGTGTAGAGCTTGACCGGCAGGTCGCCGACGAAGCCGATGCGGCGGTGGCCGTGGGCGATCAGGTGGGCGACACCGTCGTGGGCGCCGGTGCGGTTGGAGCTGACGACGCTGTCGGCGGCCAGGCCCGCTCCGGGACGGTCGATGAACACGACGGGCAGCCCCGTGGCGCGGTGGGTCTTGAGGTGGGAGTGGTCGGCGCCGACGGACGGCACGACCAGCAGGATGCTGACGCGGCGGGCCAGGAACTTGTCCGTCAGGGCGCGTTCCCGGTCCGGGTCGTCCGCCGAGGAGCCCATGAGCAGGGTCAGTCCCCGGTCGCGGACCGTGTCCTCGATACTGCGGGCCACCGCTCCGAAGAACGGGTTGCCGAGGTCGGGGACGACCAGACCGATGGTGGTGTCGGGCCCGCCGACGCGGATGTTGCGCGCCATGAGGTTCGGCTGGAAGCCGAGTTTGGCCACGGCGGCGAGCACCTGTTCCCTGGTCTCGGCCGACGCGGGTCCGTCCTCGTTGAGAACGCGGGAGACTGTCTTGGCGCTGACGCCCACTTCGCGGGCGACATCGGCCAGGGTCGGGCGGCGGTTCGCTGCCATGGAGGAAACCGTCTCCTGTGCTCGTCGGTTCCGGCCGCGGCCTCGGCCGGATGCCGTCGAGTGTCGAGTGCTGTGGTCAGGTGGCCTGGACGCCCGCGGCCTTCGCGGCCTCGGAATCCGCTACGACAGTACCGCCGGCCTCGTCCACGGTGAGCGCGCCGGTCATGATGGCGACGACCTCCGCCATGGAGTAGTCGGAGGGCTTGATCAGGGCGGCCCGCCGGCCCAGCCGGTGCACATGGATCCGGTCGGCGATCTCGAAGACGTGCGGCATGTTGTGGCTGATCAGGACGACCGGCATGCCCTTGTCCCGGACCCGCCGGATGAGGTCCAGGACCTGTCCGGACTCCTTGACGCCGAGCGCGGCGGTGGGTTCGTCCATGACGACGACACTGCGGGCCCAGGCGACGGAACGGGCGACCGCCACGGCCTGCCGCTGGCCCCCGGAGAGGGTCTCGACCGACTGGGTCAGCGAGCGCAGTCCGATCTTCAGGTCGGCCATGTGCTCGGCGGCCTCCTGGCGCATCCGCTTCTTGTCGAGCATGCGGAAGACGCTGCCGAGGACACCGGGCCGGCGCAGCTCGCGGCCCAGGAACACGTTCGAGGCGATGTCCATCGAGGCGGCCACGGCCAGGTCCTGATAGACGGTCTCGATGCCGTGGGCGCGGGCACTTTGCGGTCCGGAGAACTGGATGGGTTCGCCGTTGAGACGGATCTCGCCCGCGTCGGGCGTCACCGCACCGGTGAGCGCCTTGATGAGGCTGGTCTTTCCGGCGCCGTTGTCGCCGATCACGGCGAGCACCTCGCCGGGCAGCAGGTCGAAGTCGGCGCCGTCGATGGCGGTGACCTGGCCGTAGCGCTTGACGAGACCGCGGGCCTGAAGGATCGGGGTGGGGGAGTCGAGGGCGGTCATCGGGCCTTCTTCCGGGAGATCTGGTCGACGGTCACCGCGAGGATGACCAGGACTCCGGTGATCAGGGTCTGGTAGATCGAGGCGACGCCCATCAGCTGGAGCCCGTTGCGGAAGACCCCGACGATCAGGACGCCGATGAAGGTGCCGAGGACCGAACCGCGGCCTCCGAAGAGGCTGGTGCCGCCGAGGACCACGGCGGTGATGCTGTCGAGGTTGTCGGTCTGTCCGGCCTGCGGGTCGCCGACTCCGGTACGGGAGATGAGGAGCAGGGCGGCGACGCCGTAGAGGAGACCGGCGACGGTGTAGACGCCGATGGTCAGCCGGGAGGTGCGGATGCCGTTCAGCCGCGCGGCTTCCGGGCTGTTGCCCAGGGCGTAGACGTGCCGGCCCCAGCCGGTGCTGCTCAGCGCGTACGCCAGCAGGAGGAACAGGGCGATGGTGACGAGGGAGCCGTAGGTGATGTCGGTGTGGCCCATCGGGAAGGTCTGCCCCAGAGCCGTCAGCGGGCCGGGCAGGTTGGTGACCGTCTGCTCCTCGGAGTAGATGTGGGTCAGCGCGAACGCCACGTTGAGCATGCCGAGCGTGACGATGAACGGCGGCAGCGGGATCTTCTGCACCAGCAGCCCGTTCACCAGACCGAAGCCGCCGCAGACGACCAGGCCCAGCGCGATGGCGACCAGTGGGGGCAGTGAGCCCTCGGCGGCCATCTTGGCGATCACGATGCTGCCGAACGCCATCACCGCGCCGCACGACAGGTCGATGCCCGCGGTGAGGATGATCAGGGTCTGGCCGATGGCGAGGGTGCCGACGACCATGACCTGCTGCACGATCAGCGAGAAGTTCCCGCCGGTGAGGAACTGGTCGGAGGAGACGGCGAAGAAGACACAGGCGAGAAGGAGGGCGACGAGCGGGCCGGTGGTCGGTGCCGTGAGCAGCCTGCGAGCCGTGGTCGGCGCTTTGAGCTCGGCGTACGGCGAGGAGGTGCTCGGAGGCGTGGACGTGGCGGTCATGCGAAGTCCTTGTCGGAAGACAGAAGTCCTGGTGGGACAAGGGGGCGGCCGTCCCCCGGTCGGGGAGGTACGGGGGCGGCCGCCCCGCTTGGGCCCTGTCGTCACATTCCCGTCGTCCGCCCGGAGGGCGGGCCGCACGACGTCTGGCACGCGGCAGGCGGGAATGTGACGACAGGGCCTGGGGGGAGAGGCGAAGTCGTACGTCCGCTGGAGCCGGACTCAGCCCCAGCAGTTCTCCAGACCGAAGGCGGTGTCCTTGGACGTGACGCCCGTCTGGGCCTTGTCGGTGATCAGGGTGACGCCGGTGTCGGTGTAACCGGACACCTTCTTGCCGCCCTTGGCGTACGTCACGACGGCGTTGACGCCCTCGGCGGCCATCTTCAGCGGGTACTGCTGCGAAGTGGCCGCGATCTTGCCGTCCTTGACGGCCTGGGTGCCGGTGCAGCCGCCGTCGACGGAGACGATCAGTACGTCCTTCTCCCGGCCCTTGGCCTTCAGCGCGGTGTACGCGCCCAGGGCGGCCGGCTCGTTGATCGTGTAGACGAGGTTGATGCCGGGTTCCTTCTGGAGGCAGTTCTCCATCGCCGTCTGGCCCTTGGCCTGGTCGCCGCCCGTGTCCTGGGCGCACGCCACGTCCTTCTCGGTGGCGCCGAAGCCCTTGAGGAACCCGTTGTGCCGCTGGACGCCGACGGAGACGCCGGGCGCGAGGTCGAGGGCGGCGATCTTCGCCGTCTTGCCCTTCATCGCGGCCTTGGCGTACTCGCCGATCAGCTCGCCGGCCTTGAGGTTGTCGGTGGCGAAGAGGGCGTCGACCGCGCTCTCCGGCTCGGTCGGCGTGTCCAGGGCGATGACCAGCACGCCCTTGGCCTTGGCCTTCGCTATCGCGGGCACGATCGCCTTGGAGTCGCTCGGGGTGATCAGGATGCCCTTCACGCCGGCGGCGACCATGTTCTCGATGGCGGTGACCTGACCGGCGTTGTCTCCGTCGAACTTGCCCGCCGCGGTCATGAGCTGGACGCCGTCTTTCTTGGCGGCCTTCTCCGCGCCCTCCTTCATCTTCACGAAGAACGGGTTGGTGTCGGTCTTGGTGATGAGCCCGACCTTCACCGTGCCCGATCCGGAGCTCGTGGAGCCCGATCCGGAGCCGGAACCGCAGGCCGTCAGGGCGAGGGCCGCGACCGAGGTGCACGCGGCGACTCTGAGCAGGGAGGAAGGCACTCGAGGGGTGCGAGACATGAACGACTCCAGCGGGATTGCGGACGAGCGGCGGCATCGGAGCATGCCGTCCCTAGGTGTCATCGTTGACTTATGTCATCGTTGACACTGCCGAGGATGATGACCCCGACTCCCGGCAACGTCAATGCCCCGCGCTCGTCACAAGTCCGCAACGATGAGTTGGCCGCCCGCTTCGTGCCCGAACCGTTGACGGGCCGGCCGCACTGCGCACATCATTCAGGCGGATGTCATCGATGACACAAGTCAGCGATGACATCCGGTCGGCGTCACCGCGACGAACAAGGACACGCACCCGTGAAGAAGACCCTGCTCGCCGAGTTCACCGCCCGTGAGGGTGCGCGGGACGAGGTGGCCCGCATGATCGTGGAGTACGCCGGCAAGGTGCGTGCGGAGGAGGGCAATCTCGCCTTCGACGTCTACACCAAGGCAGCGCACCCACGCGCCTTCTGGATCTTCGAGGTGTACCGGGACGAGGACGCCTTCCAGGCGCACCTGAACGCCCCGTACGGCGGCCCCTTCAACGCCGCGCTCACTCCGCTGATCGAGGAGCCCGCCTCCGTGCTGACGTTCCTCGACCCGGTGGCCTGACGGTGGCCTGACGGGGGGCCGCAGCGCCGGGGACGGGGCGTTGATCCGCCGGTGACGCCGGTGACGCCGGTGACGCCGGTGACGCCGGTGACGCCGGTGTTGTCGGTGTTGTCGGACCGGGTCGGTTCGGTGGCGTCCTCGCGATCCAGTCCTGGTCAGTTGGTCAGATTGGTCAGATTGGTCAGGTTGGTCAGGTTGGTCAGCCGGTCGCGCTCTCGCGGTCACGCCCGTGCGTGGCAGGCCGGCCGCCCCGGGCGAAGAGCTCGGCGAGGGGCAGGCTCGCCGCGCCGACCGTGACCGCGTCCGGGCCGAGCTTGCCCAGGTCGATGGAGACGCGGTCGGCCGGGTGGCGCAGGGCGTACGCGTCGGCGTACCGGCGTACGGCGGGCAGGAAGCGGGTGCCGAGCTGGAGGCCCGCCCAGCCGCCGATCAGGATGCGTTCGGGCTGGAAGAGGTTGACCAGGTCGGACAGTCCCGCGCCGACGTACTCGGCGGTCTCCTCCAGGACGGCGAGGGCCACCGGGTCGGCCTCGGCGCCCTGGGCCGGATGGGCGGCGGCGAGCAGCGCGGCCAGCGCGGTCTCCTCGTCGGCGCCCAGGGGCGGCCGGCCGCCCGCCTCGCGCCAGCGGTCGACGAGTGCTCCCGCGCCCGCGTAGGCCTCCAGGCAGCCCAGGGCACCGCAGCGGCAGCGGCGCCCCCTGACCTGCACGGTCACATGTCCCCACTCCAGGGGGCGGCCGTATTGCACCTCGTCGGTGACCAGACAGGCGCCGATGCCCGAGCCGAAGAGGACGACCACCGCGTTGTGGCAGCCCCGGCCGGCGCCGAACCACAGCTCGGCCTGGCCGAGCGTGCGGGCCCCGTTGTCGATGAAGTACGGGACGGTGTCGGGGAGTTCACAGGTCGAACGCAGCAGGGACTCGAGCGGGACGGCGTCCCAGCCGATCGTCTGGCCGTGCACCACCGCGCCCTGCCCGGGGGTGCGGGCCACGATGCCGGGGACTCCGATGCCGACGCCCAGAAGCTGTTCGGGGGTGATGTCCGTGTCGGCGAGCACCTCGGCGATGCCGTCCCGGATGTGGCCGACGACGACCTCGACGTCGTAGCGGTGATGCTCCAGCGGCCGTTCGGTGCGGGCGAGTTCGGTGAGGGTGAGGTCGAAGAGCTCGACGCGGACGCGGGTCTCGCCGACGTCGACGCCGATCATGTGGCCGCCGGAGGGGGCCACGCGCAGCAGGGTGCGGGGGCGGCCGCCGTCGGACTCGACGGTGCCGGCCTCCTCGACGAGGTGGTCCTCGACCAGTTCCGCGACCACGTTGCTGATGGAGCCGCCGCTCAGGCCGGTGGCCGGGCCCAACTCGAAGCGGCTCATCGGCCCGTCGAAATACAGCCGTCTCAGTACGGCGGCCCGGTTGCCCCGTCGCAGGTCACGCACCGTCCGCCCGTTGTGCCCTGCCATGTGGATCCCTTCCGACGCCGCCCAGACCTGCAAGATACCGCCGCGCCGACCCTTGACGCGACTTTCCTTCGCGTCTTAAATCACGCCATAAATTAACTCCGGGGTGGTGTTCGAGAAGCGAACGCACCCGGAGGCCTCCCCTGGAAGGGACACCAGAGCCATGCGCAGAACCCGAGCCGCGGCCGCCGGTGCGGTCACCGTTTCCCTCATGACTCTCGTGACCGCCTGCGGCGGCGGCTCGTCGACGAGCGGCGGGTCCAACGACTCGCCGAAGACCCTGACCTACTGGGCCTCCAACCAGGGCGCCAGCATCGAGGTCGACAAGAAGGTCCTCCAGCCCGAACTCGACAAGTTCGAGAAGCAGACCGGGATCAAGGTCAAGGTCGAGGTCGTCCCCTGGTCCGACCTGCTCAACCGGATCCTCACCGCGACCACTTCCGGCCAGGGCCCCGACGTCCTCAACATCGGCAACACCTGGAGCGCCTCCCTCCAGGCCACCGGCGCGCTGCTGCCCTGGAACGCCAAGAACTTCGCCGCGATCGGCGGCAAGGACCGCTTCGTCGACTCCGCGCTCGGCTCCACGGGCGCCCAGGGCCAGGACCCGGCCGCGGTCCCGCTCTACTCGATGGCCTACGCCCTCTACTACAACAAGGAGATCTTCGCCGACGCCGGCATCACCGAGCCCCCGGCCACCTGGGCCGAACTGATCGCCGACGGCAAGAAGATCCAGGCCAAGGGCAAGTCCGCGCTCGGCGCGGAGGGCGCGAACCTGTCGGAGAACATCCACCACGTCTTCGTCTTCGCCAAGCAGCACGGCGGCGACTTCTTCACCCCCGACGGCAAGCCCGACTTCACCAACGACAACGTCGTGGCGGCGGTCAAGCAGTACGTCGACCTCATGGCCAAGGACAAGGTCATACCGACCGGCGACGCCGAGTACGCCCAGAACCAGTCGGTGAGCGACTTCGCCAAGGGCAACCAGGCCATGCTGCTGTGGCAGTCCGCGTCCTCCAACCTCAAGTCGCAAGGTATGAGCGAGGACAAGTACGGCATCGCGCCGGTGCCCGTGCAGTCCGGCACCCCGGGCGGCGGAACCCAGGTCAACTCGGCCGTCATGGGCATCAACCTGGCCGTCTTCAAGAACACCGACAACATCGACGGCGCCAAGAAGTTCGTGAAGTTCATGACCGGCGACGCCGAGCAGAAGATCCTCAACACCGCCTACAGCTCCATCCCGCCGGTGAAGAGCGTCCAGGCGGAGAGCGTGTTCAGCTCGGGCCCCAACGAGGTCCTCAAGAACACCCTCGCCACCAGCGCCGCCGCGCTCCCGCAGGTCGCCGACGAGTCGCAGTTCGAGACGGCCGTAGGGACCGCCGTCAAGGACCTGTTCGCCGACGCGGCCGCCGGACGCGCGGTCACCACCGGGTCGGTGAAGGCGGCGCTGGAGAAGGCCCAGCAGCAGATGCCGGCGAAGTGAGCGCGATGACCACCACCGCGCCCGCGGAGGCCGCCGTGCACCACAACCCTTCCGGGGCGGCGCACCCAGGTCCCCGCCGCCGCCCCGGCAGGATCCGCCGCATCGGCCTGCCGTATCTGCTCCTGCTGCCGGCCCTGCTCCTCGAACTCCTGGTCCACCTGGTGCCGATGGTGATCGGCATCGTGATGAGCTTCAAGGAGCTCACGCAGTTCTACATCCGGGACTGGGGCACCGCGCCCTGGTCCGGCCTCGACAACTACCGGGTGTCGGTGGACTTCGACGCACCGGTCGGCGAGGCGCTGCTGCACTCGTTCCTCGTCACGGTGGCCTTCACCCTGCTGTCGGTCGGCCTGTGCTGGCTGATCGGCACGGCGGCCGCGGTCTATCTGCAGGACACCTTCCGCGGCCGGGGCCTGCTGCGCGCCCTGTTCCTGGTGCCGTACGCCCTGCCGGTCTACGCGGCCGTCATCACCTGGGTGTTCATGTTCCAGCACGACAACGGCCTGGTGAACCACGTCCTGCACGACCAGCTCCACCTGACCGACAAGCCGTCCTTCTGGCTCATCGGCGACAACAGCTTCTGGGCGCTGCTGACCGTCTCGGTGTGGAAGGGCTGGCCGTTCGCCTTCCTCATCGTCATGGCCGGACTGCAGAACATCCCGGGCGAGCTGTATGAGGCGGCGGCCCTGGACGGCGCCGGGATGTGGCAGCAGATCCGGCGGATCACGCTCCCGTCCCTGCGGCCCGTCAACCAGGTGCTGATCCTGGTGCTGTTCCTGTGGACGTTCAACGACTTCAACACGCCGTTCGTCCTGTTCGGCAAGTCGGCTCCACAGGCCGCGGACCTGATCTCGGTCCACATCTACCAGGCGTCCTTCGTGACGTGGAACTTCGGCACCGGCTCCGCGATGTCCGTCCTGCTGCTGCTGTTCCTGCTCGTGGTGACGGGCGTCTACCTCCTGCTGACCTCCCGGGGAAGGAAGCCGGCCGATGTCTAGCCCCCGCTCGCCCATGGCACCGCCGCGCTCGTTCTTCTGGTCCCGGCGGATCTTCCTCACCCTGCTCACCGGCTTCGTCCTGGTGCCGGTCTACGTGATGGTCTCCAGCTCACTGAAGCCGCTGGCGGACGTGACGGGTGAGTTCCGCTGGCTGCCGAGCCGGTTGACCATCCGGCCGTACATCGACATCTGGTCGACGATCCCGCTCGCGCGGTACTTCGTGAACTCGCTGATCGTGGCGGGCGCGGCGACCGTCTGCTCGGTGGTGATCGCGGTGTTCGCCGCGTACGCCGTCAGCCGCTACGAGTTCCGCGGCAAGCGCGTCTTCACGGTCACCGTGCTGTCCACGCAGATGTTTCCCGGGATCCTCTTCCTCCTCCCCCTCTTCCTGATCTACGTCAACATCGGCAACGCCACCGGAATCGCCCTGTTCGGCTCGCGGGGCGGGCTGATCCTGACGTATCTGACCTTCTCCCTGCCGTTCTCGATCTGGATGCTGATCGGGTACTTCGACTCGGTGCCGCGCGATCTGGACGAGGCCGCGCTGGTGGACGGCTGCGGGCCGTTCGGCGCGCTCTTCCGGGTCGTGGTGCCGGCCGCGATCCCGGGGATCGTCGCGGTCGCCGTCTACGCCTTCATGACCGCCTGGGGCGAGGTGCTCTTCGCGTCCGTGATGACCAACGACGCCACCCGCACGCTCGCCGTCGGCCTCCAGGGCTACTCCACGCTCAACAACGTGTACTGGAACCAGATCATGGCCGCCTCGCTGGTGGTGAGCGTCCCCGTGGTCGCCGGGTTCCTGCTGCTCCAGCGCTATCTCGTCGCCGGGCTGACGGCGGGCTCCGTCAAGTGACCGACCGTGAAAGGACTTTCGTGAGCATCGACCTCTCCGCACTCCCGCACGACTTCCTGTGGGGCACGGCCACGGCGGCCTACCAGATCGAGGGAGCCGTGGCGGAGGACGGCCGTTCGCCGTCGATCTGGGACACCTTCTCGCACACCCCCGGCAAGGTCGCGGGCGGCGACACCGGCGACGTGGCCTGCGACCACTACCACCGCTGGCGCGAGGACATCGACCTGATGCGCCGGCTCGGCACCAACGCCTACCGGCTGTCCATCGCCTGGCCGCGCGTGATGCCGGGAGGGGACGGCCCGGTCAACCCCAAGGGCCTCGACTTCTACGACGAGTTGATCGACGCCCTGCTGGCCGCCGGCATCACCCCGTCCGTCACCCTCTACCACTGGGACCTGCCCCAGGTGCTCCAGGACCGCGGCGGCTGGCCCGCACGCGACACCGCGGAGCACTTCGCGGCGTACGCCTCGGTCGTGGCCGGGCGACTGGGCGACCGGGTGCACCACTGGGCCACGCTCAACGAACCCCTGTGCTCGGCCTGGATCGGCCACTTGGAGGGGAAGATGGCCCCCGGCCTGACCGACCTCACGGCCGCCGTCCGCGCCTCCTACCACCTCCTCCTCGGCCACGGCCTGGCCACCCGCGCGATCCGCGCCGCGTCCCCGTCCGCACAGGTCGGCATCGTCACCAACCTCTCGACGATCCACGCGGCCACCGATGCCCCGGAAGACCTCGCCGCCGCCCGCCGCATGGACGGCCACACCAACCGCTGGTGGCTCGACCCGATCCACGGCCGCGGCTTCCCGGCGGACATGCGCGAGGTCTACGGCGTCGAACTCCCCGAGAAGCCGGGCGACTCGGCGGCGATCGCGGCACCCCTGGACTGGCTCGGCCTCAACTACTACATGCCGGTCACCGTCGCCGACGACCCCACCGGACCCGCCCCACGGGCCCGCCAGGTCTCCCGCCCCGGCGTGCCCCGCACCGGCATGGACTGGGAGATCGACGCCAACGGCATCGAGACCCTCCTGCTCCGCCTCACGCACGAGTACGGCGCCCGCAAGCTCTACGTCACCGAGAACGGCTCCGCCTACCCCGACGTCGTACGCCCCGACGGCACGATCGACGACCCGGAACGCCAGGAGTACCTGACCGACCACCTGGCCGCCTGCGCCACCGCCGCCCGCAAGGGCGCCCCCCTGGCCGGCTACTTCGCCTGGTCCCTGCTGGACAACTTCGAGTGGGCCTACGGCTACGACAAGCGCTTCGGCCTGGTCCACGTCGACTACGAGTCTCAGCGGCGCACGATCAAGGGCACGGGGCATCGGTACGCGGACATCATCCGGGCGCATGCGGAAAGGGGGCGCAAGGCGGCTTGAGCGGGCCCGGCCCCTGTCCCCTCACGCCTCGTCGGCGCGGCGGGGCAGGGCTTTTCCGGCCCCGACACCCGGTCCAGCCCGTAGCGGCGCGGCTCCGCGAGCATGACGTCGACGCCGACGGTGATGATGCCGGGGATCTTCGCCAACTCGTCGTGGATGAACCGGGCCAGGGCAGAGAGGTCGGTGACCAGAGCGGTGGCGAGTACGGACATGTCGCCGGCCAGTCTCACCGGGGGCGACGCGTAGCCGGAAACCGAGCCATTCCGACACAATCTCCAGGCGTGGCCTGACCCACTGCTCGTCCAGGACCCGGCGGTCCACCGCGCATCTGCCGCGCGGCCGATGCTCGCGGCGGAGGCCCGGCCGTCCCGCAGCAGCAGCCCGACCACGGTTCGTTCGGACTTGCTCAGGGGCTTGGTGGGGGTTACGCGACCGCCGTGGCCTCCGGCTGCGCGTCGGTGAACTTCAGCAGCTCGGCGCGTTCGGTGCCGGACAGGAACCGCGGGTCCCAGGTGATGCCCCGGCGCAGGGCGCTGAGCGCCGGCAGGGCGTTGACGCGGCGGACCCCGGCCACGGAGAACATCCGGTCGATCGCCTCGCTGCCGGCCGCCTCGGAGGGGGCCTGCACGACGGCGTACAGCGGATAGTTGCCGGAGATCTGCGCCAGGAGCTGGAGGTGGGGCAGGTCACGCAGCCGGTCGCGGTGCACACCCGACGGCCTCACCGGAACATGAAAAGGACGGGGTCCGAAAAACCCCGCCCGCACACCATGAAAACCGAGGTCACGGCCACACAAGGCAGTACGGCTGATGCCCCGCCTCGTGCAGCCGGTGGCTGAAGTCCTGCCACTCGTGCAGCAGTTGGTACACGTTGAACGCGTCCCTCGGGCCGCCCCGGTCCGGGACCGTCGACCAGATGAACGCCGCCGCGCCGACCGCTTCCTCGCCTATGCCGCGCAGTGGGTCCACGACCGTCATGGGGAGTTTGACCACCGCGTAGTCGGGGTGCAGGACGACCAGTTCGAGCGGGGGGACCTTGTGCAGGGGGACGCCTTCGATGCCGGTGAGGACCATCGCCGCCATGGTCTCCGGCTTGATCTTGGTGAACATGCCGTTCATGCCGAGCTCGTCGCCGCCGAGTTCCTCGGGGCGCATCGAGATCGGGACGCGGGCCGCGGTCGCGCCGTCGGGCGCGCCGAAGTACTTGTACGTCACCCCCACCCGACCACCATTCCTGCTTCCCGCCCTCAACGGATCGATCCGACGTTCGATACGTCGCTCGTCGCGTTCCGACTCATCCGGGGTGCCCGCGGCGCCCGAGGCGCCCCGCCCCTGACGTGTCTCGGCCGCTTCCTCCGCCTCGCGTCGGTGCCTTCCCCGCCGGGCACGTCGAGGACCCAGGTCATCAGTCCCCTCGCCCAGTCCGCCACCGCGATGCATATCTCCACCCGACTGCTTTTCTAGGACGCGCGACCCCCGCCGCGCAACCCGATCATCGTGTCAGTGACCTCCCCCACGGCCGCCCGCCGAAACGTGCGCTGAAACACCTGTCCGCAGGATCTTCGCAGCCCCTGAACAAACGGCTGCCTGCCATCGTCCCCGTGAGCTGTGTGTATCTGCGTCCAGTTTCGCAGATCGTCGGGGGCCGGGGGCTTTCGAGACCTGGCCTACCCTGAGGTAGTCACCGGCAATGGAGTCCGAGAAAAGCCGAACACACCGGAGAAGGTCGGAGTAGTCGCAGGATATGAGTGAATTGCCCTATTCGTACGATGCGCCTGTCTCGCAGGCCCTGTTCGACCGTGCGTCCGCCGTCACACCCGGCGGCGTGAACTCCCCGGTCCGCGCCTTCCGTGCCGTGGGCGGCACCCCCCGCTTCATGGCCTCCGGCACCGGGCCCTACCTGACCGACGCCGACGGCCGCGAGTACGTCGACCTCGTCTGCTCCTGGGGCCCCATGATCCTCGGGCACTCCCACCCCGAGGTGATCGCCGCCGTCCAGGAGGCGGTGTCGAAGGGCACCTCCTTCGGCACCCCCGGTGAGGGCGAGGTCGCGCTCGCCGAGGAGATGGTCGCCCGCGTCGAACCGCTGGAGCAGGTGCGGCTCGTCTCCAGCGGGACCGAGGCCACCATGTCCGCGATCCGGCTGGCCCGCGGCTTCACCCGGCGCACCAAGGTCATCAAGTTCGCCGGGTGTTACCACGGTCACGTCGACTCGCTGCTGGCCGCGGCCGGCAGCGGTGTGGCCACCTTCGCGCTTCCCGACACCCCGGGCGTCACCGGTGCCCAGGCCGGCGACACGATCGTTCTGCCGTACAACGACCTCGAAGCCGTCCACGAGGCCTTCCACCGGCACCCCGGCGAGATCGCCTGTGTGATCACCGAGGCCTCGCCCGGCAACATGGGCGTCGTGCCGCCGCTGCCCGGCTTCAACCAGGGGCTGAAGGACGCCTGCGCGCAGAACGGCGCCCTCTACGTCTCCGACGAGGTCATGACCGGGTTCCGGACCAGCCGCAGTGGCTGGTACGGCATCGACGGGGTCAAGCCCGATCTCATGACCTTCGGCAAGGTGATGGGCGGCGGCTTCCCCGCCGCTGCCTTCGGCGGCCGGAAGGACGTCATGGCCCACCTCGCCCCCGCCGGGCCCGTCTACCAGGCCGGCACCCTCTCCGGGAACCCCGTCGCCACCGCCGCCGGCCTCGCCCAGCTGCGGCTGCTCGACGACGCCGCCTACGTCAGGATCGACGCCGTCTCCGAGCAGATCCGCTCGCTGGTCTCCGAGGCGCTCGGCAAGGAAGGCGTCGCGCACACCGTGCAGAACGCCTCCAACATGTTCTCGGTGTTCTTCACCGACCGGCCGGTGCGCAGCTATGAGGACGCCAAGACGCAGGAGTCCTTCCGGTTCACCGCCTTCTTCCACTCCCTTCTGGAGAACGGCGTCTACCTGCCGCCGTCCTCCTTCGAGTCGTGGTTCGTGTCCACGGCCCATGACGAGCAGGCGGTTCAGCGGATCGCCGACGCCCTTCCGGCGGCGGCGCGAGCGGCGGCGGAGGCCACGGCAGCATGAGCACCTCGAACAACAGCGACATCACCGTCGTCCACCTCATGCGACACGGTGAGGTCGCCAACCCCGACGGGGTCCTGTACGGCCGTCTCGGCGGGTACCACCTGTCCGAGCTCGGGCGGCAGATGGCCGACCGGGTCGCCGAACACCTCGCCGCCCGGGACGTCACCTACGTCTGTGCCTCCCCGCTGGAGCGGGCGCGGGAGACCGCCACGCCGATCGCCAAGGCGCACGGCCTCGACATCGCGACCGACGAGCGGCTCATCGAGGCCGAGAACGTCTTCCAGGGCAAGACCTTCGGCGTGGGCGACGGGGCGCTGAAGAACCCGGAGAACTGGAAGCACCTCGTCAACCCGTTCAAGCCGTCCTGGGGCGAGCCGTACGTCGACCAGGTCGTCCGGATGAAGGGCGCGCTTGACGCTGCGCGGGACCGGGCGCGGGGGCATGAGGCCGTGCTCGTCAGTCATCAGCTGCCGATCTGGATCGTGCGGTCGTACGTCGAGAAGCGGCGACTGTGGCACGACCCGCGCAAGCGGCAGTGCACGCTCGCCTCGCTCACGTCCTTCACGTACCAGGGCGACAGGATCGTCTCCGTCGGCTACAGCGAGCCCGCGATCGATCTTGTGCCGGTTCATCTCCGGGCGGGCGCCAAGCCGGTGAAGGGTGGCTCCAAGGCGTTCGGGGCGTAGCGCTCCGCGGGAAGCCGAGCAAGAAGGCCGTGGGGAGCTGCGGGTTCGTCGTGGCTGGTCGCGCAGTTCCCCGCGCCCCTGAAGGGCGCGGCAGCGCAGCCCCTCTGTTACCGAATCCGCAAATAGTGCCGGAACCTTCCCCCTCCTCGTCTCCTCTGACTGGGTGACCACCAGGGAACGTGACGAATCGGGGAAGCATGCAGTCTCTCACCCGAAGGGGAGCAATAGGCCTCGGCGCGGGCGCCGCGGCCGCCGTGGGGCTCTCGGGGTGCGGAACCCTCACCGGCTCGGACGGGGTGACCCACACCCCGGGCGCCAAGCCCACGCACGCGCCGACGCCGACGCCGACGGCCCGGCCCATCGGTGACGGCTCCACCTCCTTCACAGGCAAGCAGCCCCGCCAGCCCGGAAAGCCGGTGCCGCTGGAGCCCGGTCAGACCCCGCCGCAGTTCGTGATCTTCTCCTGGGACGGCGCCGGCGAGGTCGGCAACGGCCTCTTCCCGCGCTTCCTCGACCTCGCCAGGAAGCACGACGCGCACATGACCTTCTTCCTCTCCGGGCTGTATCTGCTGCCCGAGTCGAAGAAGCGGCTCTACGACCCCCCGAACAACCCCCGAGGCACCTCGGACATCGGCTACCTCACTGACGAGCACGTCAAGGCGACCCTCACCAACGTCCGCCGGGCCTGGCTCGAAGGGCACGAGATAGGCACGCACTTCAACGGTCACTTCTGCTCCGGCTACGGCACCGTGGGCAACTGGGCACCGGCGCAGTGGCGCTCGGAGATCGCGCAGGCGAAAGCTTTCGTCAAGGAGTGGCGCACCAACACCGGCTGGACCGACCTGCCCGCCCTGCCCTTCGACTACGAGAAGGAACTCGTCGGCGGCCGCACCCCCTGTCTGCTCGGCCAGGACAACCTGCTGCCCACCGCCCGCGAGCTCGGCTGGCGCTACGACGCCTCCTCACCCGGCGGAACCCAGGTCTGGCCCGAGAAGAAGAACGGCATCTGGGACCTGCCCCTGCAGGCGATACCTTTCCCCGGCCACAGCTTCGAGGTCCTGTCCATGGACTACAACATGCTCGCCAACCAGTCGATCAACTCGACCAACGCGCCCGCCTACAACTACCCGGCCTGGCGCGAGCAGTCCGCCGGCGCCTACATCTCCGGTTTCAAGCGGGCCTACGAGACCAACCGCGCCCCCTTCTTCGTCGGCAACCACTTCGAGCACTGGAACGGCGGCATCTACATGGACGCCGTCGAGCGGGCCCTCACCCACATCGCGCGGGAGAAGGAGAAGGGCGCGGACATTCGCCTGGTCTCCTTCCGGCAGTTCGTCGACTGGATGGACGTCCAGAAGCCGGAGATCCTCGCCAAGCTCCGTACGCTCGACGTCGGCCAGGAGCCCGTGGGCGGCTGGCACGGATTCCTCAAGGACCCCTCGGCGACCTCGTCGAACGCCGCCTGAAATGCGGGTTTCCGCCCGCAAGGGGGGTGCGCAAGATCCCCAGAACGGGCATGCGAAACTTTTCACATGAGTGCCGCCAGCCGTAGCCGCTCCCGAGTCCGTACCACCCTGCTCAGCGCGGGTGCCGCAGCCGCAGCGCTGACCCTGTCCGCCTGCAGTTCGGGCGGCACCTCGGGCGGAGGCGGCGACACCAACTTCATCATGGGCGCGGACGGCATCTCCACCGCCGAGCAGGGCGACCGGGGCACCGCCCCCGACCTGTCCGGCAAGACCGTCGACGGGGGACAGCTCGACGTCGCCGACTACAAGGGCAAGGTCGTCGTCCTCAACATGTGGGGTTCCTGGTGCGCCCCCTGCCGGGCCGAGGCACCCAACCTCGAGGCCGTCTACAAGGACCTCAAGGCGAAGGACGTGCAGTTCGTCGGGGTCAACACCCGCGACACCAGCGTCCAGAACGCCCGCGCTTTCGAGAAGGACATGGGCATCACCTTCCCCAGCCTGTACGACCCGACGGGCAAGCTGATGCTCCGCTTCTCCAAGGGCACCCTCAACCCGCAGGCGGTGCCCTCCACGCTCGTCATCGACCGGGACGGGAAGATCGCCGCCCGCTCCCTGGCCGCGCTCAGCGAGAGCAAGCTGCGCAAGATGATCAACCCGGTCCTCGCGGAGAAGTGACGTGAGCGCAGTCGTCACGCTCGCCGCCGAGACCGGCTACAACGGCACCGTCCTCAACGGCGCGTTGCTCGTCGCCCTGCCCATCGCGGTCCTCGGCGGCCTGGTCTCCTTCTTCTCGCCCTGCGTCCTGCCCCTGGTCCCGGGCTATCTGTCGTACGTCACCGGCGTCACCGGCACCGATCTGGCCGAGGCACGGCGCGGCCGGATGGTCGCGGGCGCCTCACTGTTCGTGCTCGGCTTCACCGCGGTGTTCGTCTCCAGCGGGGCGCTGTTCGGCTACTTCGGCCAGACGCTCCAGGAGAACCAGAGCGTGCTGTCCAAGGTGCTGGGCGTGCTCATGATCCTCATGGGCGTCTTCTTCATGGGCCTGATGCCCTGGATGACCCAGCGGGAGTTCCGCTTCCACAACAAGCCCACCATGGGCCTGGTCGGCGCCCCGCTGCTCGGCGCGCTGTTCGGCATCGGCTGGACCCCCTGCATCGGCCCCACCCTCGCCTCGGTGATCGCCCTGTCCTCCCAACAGGGCAGCGCGGGCCGCGGTGCCATACTGACCGTCGCCTACTGCCTCGGCCTCGGCATGCCCTTCGTGCTCGCCGCGGTCGCCTTCCGCAAGGCGCTCGGCGCCTTCGGCTGGGTCAAGCGCCACTACGTCTGGGTCATGCGCATCGGCGGCACCATGATGATCGTGACCGGACTGCTGCTGCTGACCGGCGCGTGGGACCGTCTCGTGCAGGACGTCCAGTCCTGGTCCGCCGGCTTCACTGTGGGGATCTGATCCATGAGCAAGACCACACCCGCCACCACCGACGCCCCCGTCGGCGACCAGGACCTCGGCGCCGCGGGCTCCCAGCTGTCCACCGCGCCCGCGGAGAGCCTGAGCATGCCCGCGCTGGGGGTCGTCGGCTGGGCCCGCTGGTTCTGGCGCCAGCTGACCTCCATGCGGGTCGCGCTGCTGCTGCTCCTGCTGGTGGCGCTCGGTGCCATCCCCGGCTCGCTGATCCCGCAGAGCGGGACCGACGCCACGAAGGTCGCCGACTTCGTCAAGAACAACCCCACCCTCGGGGACGTCTACGACAAGCTCGGCCTCTTCCACGTCTACAGCTCGGTGTGGTTCTCCGCGATCTACATCCTGCTGTTCGTCTCCCTCGTCGGCTGCATCGTGCCCCGCACCTGGCAGTTCGTCGGCCAGCTGCGCAGCCGTCCGCCGGGCGCCCCCAAGCGACTGACCCGGCTGCCCGCCTACACCACCTGGCGCACCGAGGCAGAGCCCGAGCAGGTCCGCGAGGCAGCGCTCGCCCTGCTGACGAAGAAGCGCTTCCGCGCCCACCTCGCCGGTGACAACGTCGCCGGTGAGAAGGGCTATCTGCGCGAGGTCGGCAACCTCGCCTTCCACATCGCGCTCATCGTGCTGCTGACGTCGTTCGCCTGGGGCCAGCTGTTCAAGTCCGAGGGCAACAAACTGGTCGTCGAGGGCGACGGCTTCTCCAACACCCTCACGCAGTACGACGACTTCAAGTCCGGGAACCTCTTCGACACCGGCGATCTGGTGCCGCTCAGCTTCAGGCTGAACAAGTTCACCGGCACCTACGAGACCTCCGGCCCCAACAAGGGCACCCCGCGCCTCTACCAGGCCGCCATCACCTACAGCGAGGGCGCCTACGGCAAGGGCCACAAGACCCTCGTCAAGGTCAACGAGCCGCTGGAGGTCGGCGACGCGAAGGTCTACCTCACCGCCCACGGCTACGCGCCCCTCATCACCGTGCGGGACGGCAAGGGCAACGTCGTCTTCCACGACGCCGTGGCGATGCTGCCGCTCGACTCCAACGTCACCTCCACCGGCGTGGTCAAGGTCCTCGACGGCTACAAGAACCCGAAGGGCGTCAGCGAGCAGCTGGGCATCTCGGCCTTCTTCCTGCCCACCTACACCAAGGGCAGCGAGACGGCCTCCACCTTCCCCGCGCTGAACAACCCGGTGCTCAACCTCGCGCCCTACCACGGCGACCTCGGCGTCGACTCGGGCATCCCGCAGAGCGTGTACCAGCTCGACAAGTCGCATGTGAAGGCGTTCAAGGACGCCAAGGGCGCGCAGCTCAGGGAGAACCTGAAGCCCGGCCAGACCATGCAGCTCCCGGGCGGCGCCGGTTCGGTCACCTACGAGGGCACCAAGCAGTGGGCGAACTTCCAGGTCGTCCAGCAGCCCGCCAGCGGCTGGGCTCTCGCCGGCGCCCTCACCGCGATCTTCGGCCTCGCCGCGTCCCTGTTCATCCAGCGCCGCCGGGTGTGGGTACGGGCGGTACGCGGCGCCGACGGGGTGACGGTCGTGGAGATGGCCGGCCTGGGCCGCAGCGAGTCGGCGAAGGTGCCGGAGGAACTGGGCGAACTCGCGGGGGTTCTCTACGACCAGGCGCCGGGGGCACCGGACCCCGACGCGGCCCCCAACACCCAGCACTCCGCCAAGTCCCCGCTCGCCGACCCCGCCCCGGAGCCGAGCACCGAGCCAACCACCCCCGACCCTCAAGTCGTACCTGCCGAAAGGCCTGAGAAATGACTCTCGCCGCCGCAACCGAGTTGGCCACCGCCACCAACGAGCACCTCGCCAACATCAGCAACACGCTGATCTACTCGTCGATGGCCGTCTACACGCTGGCCTTCTTCGCCTACATCGCCGAATGGCTCCTCGGCAGTCGCAGCAAGGTCGGCCGGACCGCCGCCGCGCTCACCGCCGACGCGAAGGCCAAGGCCAAGGCGCCAGCCGTCACCGTGAACAAGGGTGGCAGCACCGCCGTACTGGAGCGGCCGCAGGTCGTGGTGCGGTCCGCGGCCGGTTCGCGGGACGTGCCCGACGGGCCCGGTGCGCATGGCGGGGACGAGCAGGGCGACCTCTACGGGCGTATCGCCATCTCCCTCACGGTGCTCGCCTTTCTCGTCGAGCTCGCCGGGGTCGTCGCCCGCGCGGCCTCGGTGGAGCGGGCGCCCTGGGGCAACATGTACGAGTTCAACATCACCTTCTCCACGGTGGCCGTCGCCGTGTACCTGGGGCTGCTGGCCCTGAAGAAGAACGTGCGCTGGCTCGGGCTGTTCCTGGTCACCACGGTCCTCCTCGATCTCGGCCTGGCCGTCACTGTCTTGTACACCGCCAGCGACCAGTTGGTTCCCGCCCTTCACTCGTACTGGCTGTACATCCACGTCTCCACCGCGATCTTCTGCGGCGCGGTCTTCTACGTCGGCGCGGTCGCCACGATCCTGTACCTCTTCAAGGACAGCTACGAGAACAAGATCGCGTCCGGCGGCACTCCCGGCAGGTTCGCGAACTCCGTCCTCGACCGGCTGCCCGCCTCCGCGAGCCTCGACAAGTTCGCCTACCGGGTCAACGCGGCCGTCTTCCCGCTGTGGACGTTCACGATCATCGCGGGCGCGATCTGGGCCGGCGACGCGTGGGGCCGCTACTGGGGCTGGGACCCCAAGGAGACCTGGTCGTTCATCACCTGGGTCGCCTACGCCTGCTACCTGCACGCCCGCGCCACCGCCGGCTGGAAGGGCCGCAAGGCCGCCTACCTGGCGATGCTCGCCTTCGGCTGCTGGCTGTTCAACTACTACGGCGTCAACATCTTCGTCACCGGCAAGCACTCCTACGCCGGCGTCTGAACCCACGTACGGCCAAGGCCGGTTCCCCATGACCCAGGTCACGGGGAACCGGCCTTTCGTGTGCGGAACGCCGGGCTCCGCGCCACCCTGGTGTCATGAGCGGTTCCGTCGAGCAGGGCAGCAGCCGGACCCACGGCAGCACCCGCATCCTGCACTTCCTGGTGCGACTGCCGGTCCCCATGGAGACCGTCTGGCCGGCCGTGGCCACCGTGGAGGGGCTTAGGGTCTGGTGGACCGGGGTGGAGGTGCTCGAGCCCCGGCTCGGCGGCGCGGTCGTGCTGCCGGGTCTGGGGGAGGGGCAGGTCACCGCGTGGGACGTCGACCGGGTCGCGGAGTACACGCTGGAGCGGGGCGACCGGGTCCGCTTCCATCTCGAGCGGCACGGCGAGGCAGGGGCCGCACTGCGCTTCACGCACGAGTACGAGGGGGAGGGCGAGACCGAGTCCGGGTGGCGGGCTCGGTTTGAACGGCTGCTGGAAGCCCTGGACGCCTAGAAGTGTCCGGTCGGCACCGGATGGGTCAGGAGTCCGCCCTCTGGACATTCCACGGCCAATTTTGACACGGTGGGGCGCACCGGCCCGTAATCGAACGCGTGGTCGATGACGTCTTTCGGGAGACCGTCGTGTCCCTTTCCTTCTACGCCGCCCAGAGCACGTTCTCCGACCCGGGTGAGCTCGCTTCCCTCTACGGCGACCTGCCGCGCGACGCCGGTCAACTCGCCCGTGTCGTACGGGATGTGATGATCCATCGTGTCGAGGGCGAGCTCTTCGGGCACACCCACCCGGCCGACCGCCTGCACAACGACGCGGAGTCCCGCTACATCGACGACGTCCTGCGGATCCTCGTCGAGCGGAACGACGCCCCGCTGACCGTGCGCCGCGAGCCCGACGACCGGTTCGTCGGGACCTGCCGCGACTTCACGCTGCTCCACGTGTCCTTGTTGCGCCATGTCGGCATCCCGGCCCGGCTGCGGTCCGGATTCGCCGACTACTTCTGGCCGACCCGCTTCCACGGTGACCACGTGGTCACCGAGTACTGGGACGAGCAGCGGGGCTGGTTGCTCGCGGACGCGCAGCTGACCGACCCCGAGGTCACCGCCAACTGGCCCGTGGACTTCGACCCGATGGACGTCCCCCGGACACGTTTCCTCGTCGCCGGCGAGGCCTGGCGGGCGATCCGGGAGGACGGGGCGGACGAGACGGAGTTCGGGCTGCACCGGCCGACCGAGGGGCCCTTCTTCGGCGAGCGGTTCGTGGCCGGGAACATCCGGCTCGACCTCGCCGCGCTGAACAAGGTGGAGACGCTGCTGTGGGACGTCTGGGGTGAGGACGAGGGGGAGCCGGGGACGCCGTTGCCCGAGGCGTCGCGGGAGTTCTACGACCGGGTGGCCCCGGTGGTGAGCGGGGACGTGTCGTTCGAGGCCGCGCGGAAGCTGTTCGCCGAGGACGACGTGCTGCGGACGCCGTCAACGGTGACGTGTTACGCACCCTTCAATGGGACAAGTCTGGTGACTTTGCGTCAGGCGGTTCGTGGGTAGTTCGTCTGCGGGAGCGTTGTGGCTGGTCGCGCAGTTCCCCGCGCCCCTGAAGGGCGCTCCACCAGCCGGTGTGCGCATGTTGCCGTCAGCAACTCGCCCAGCAGTTCCGGGTCGTTGATGTCCAGGTCCAGCAACGACCCGATACGGTCCAGGCGTTGGTAAAGGGACTGGCGGCCGATGTGGAGCAGCGCCGCGGTGCGGGTCGGGGAGCAGCCGTTGCGGAGGTGGGTCTCCAGGGTGCGGACCAGGTCGCTCGGGTGAGCCGCCTCCCAGGCCAGCAACGGCCCCAGGGTGTGCTGCACCAGCGCCGCGAGGCGTTCCCGGTTGGCGTCCACGCCGCCCCGCGTCAGTTCGCGTTCCAGCGCCAGGGCCCGGGACGAGGTCACCAACGGGCCGTCGGGGGAGGCCGGTTCGGCCGCGGGCACGGTCAGTGCCAGTTCCAGCGTCGTACGCGCCGCCCGCAGCGTGTCGCTCCAGCGCAGCCAGCCGCCCTGGGAGGCGGAGACGGCGTGCCCCACCGCCACGGTCAGCCCGGGGTCGGCGGCCTTGCGGAACACTTCCTGCACCGCTTTCACGGGGTCACCGGGGCGCGCCCCGGGCAGGGACAGCAGCGCCAGGACATCCCCGGGGAACGCGGCCCGCAGCACGCCCGCACCGCCGAGCAGCCGTACCGCGCGGTCGACCGTCCCGACCTCCCGCGTGCCGTGCAGGGACACCCCGACCAGGCGGGCGCCGGGGCCGGGATGGAAGCCCGCGAGTGCCGCCCGCGCCTCGACCTCCGGCTGGTTCAGCGCCGCCCGGTCGGCCAGGTCGGCGAGCAGGGCCGCCGTATGGTCGTCGCCCCATGGCCGTACGACCGAACGGCCCGAGAGCCCGCGGGCCACGATCGCCCGGTTGGCGGCCTCCGTGATGCGGACGAAGGGCACGACCCGGTGCAGGGCCAGGAGCGGCAGCTCACGGCGGCGGGCCTCGTCGACCACCTCGGCGGGCATCGCCGGCAGGGACCGCCCGACCTCCACGGCCAGCCCGGCGACGCCCCGGGAGGCCAGCTCGCGGACGTAACGGCGACGGACCTCCTCGCCGGCGTCCATCAGCCCGAAACCGTTGGTGAGCAGCAGCTCGCCGCCGTCCAGGAAGTTCGCGCCCTCGTAGACCTCGCTGGAATGGACCCAGCGCACCGGGCGGTCCAGCGCGGTGTGTCCGGCCAGCAGCTCGGGTTCGGCGGCGCGGACGGGATCGAGGGCCAGGATCTCGCGAAGAGTGAGTGCGGGCATGCATGCCTCCCGACAGTTCGTCCGGCTGTGGGCTGCCGGGAGAGTACTTTCCGCACGTTGCCCTCGTGTTTCGGCCACAGGAGAGTGAGAGACATGGATCAGGCACAGGCTCATCAGTGGCTCGCCATCGCCGTCGAGGAGGCCCGCGCCGGGCTCGCCGAGGGCGGCATCCCCATCGGGGCCGCGCTCTACGGCGCCGACGGCACGCTCCTCGGGCGCGGGCACAACCGGCGCGTCCAGGACGACGACCCCTCCATGCACGCGGAGACGGCCGCTTTCCGGGCGGCGGGACGGCAGCGGTCGTATCGCGGTACGACGATGGTGACCACCCTCTCGCCCTGCTGGTACTGCTCCGGTCTGGTCCGGCAGTTCGGGATCGGCCGGGTCGTCGTCGGGGAGGCCACCACCTTCCACGGCGGGCACGACTGGCTCGCCGAACACGGTGTGGACATCGTGCTCGTCGACGATCCCGCGTGCGTCCGGCTGATGCGCGACTTCATCGAGAACAACCCGGCACTGTGGAACGAGGACATCGGTGACTGACACCCCCCAGCCCCGCATCCCCACCATCGACCTGCGGCCCTGGCTCTCCGCGGACCCCGGCGCCCGCGCCGCCATCGCCCGCACCCTGGACGAGGCCCTGCAGACCGCCGGGTTCTTCCTGGTCACCGGGCACGGCGTCGACCCGGCGCTGCGCTCCCGGATCCGGGAGGCCGCACGGACGTTCTTCCGGATGCCCGCGGACGTCAAGCAGCCGTACTCCGCGAAGGTCGGCGGCCGCGGCTGGCTCGGTCCCGGCGCCGAGGCCAACGGCTACTCGGAGGGCACCGAGACCCCGCCGGACCTGAAGGAGTCGCTGACCTTCGCCACCCACGAGCCCTTCGAGGACCCGGTCGTCAACGCGGAGTGGTACGCGCCGAACGTCTGGCCCGCCGAGGTGCCCGAGCTCCGGACGCTGTGCGAGGAGTACCTGGAGCGGATGGGCGACCTGGAGAAACGGTTGCTGTCGCTCCTCGGCGAGGCCCTCGGGCTCGAACCCGACTTCTTCTCCCGGCACATGGACCATCCGACGTACGGCTTCAACATCAACTGGTACCCGGGCACGGAGGTGATCGGGGAGCCGCAGCCGGGCCAGTTCCGCATCGGCCCGCACACCGACTTCGGCACGGTGACGATCCTCGACCGGCAGGCCGGCAAGGGCGGGCTCCAGGTGTTCACGGACGAGGGCGGCTGGGAGGACGCGCCCTTCGACCCGGACGCCTTCACGATCAACATCGGTGACCTGATGGCCCGTTGGACGGGGGACCGGTGGCGGTCCGGACGGCACCGGGTGCTGCCGCCCCCGGCCGACGCGCCCGCCGAGGAGCTGATGTCCCTCGTCTACTTCGGTGAGTGCACCCCGGGCACGACCGTGGAGTCAGTACCGGCACCGGTCGGGCGGGTGGCGCACGAACCCGTCGACTCCCACGTGTACTTGAGGGCGAAGCTGGACTCGATCACGGTCGGCTGAGGCGGTCCAGGGTCCCCCGCAGCCCTTCCGGCCATGGGGGATACAGTGCGACGGCCGTTTTCCGGGGCGGCCGTCGCAGCTGGGGGAGAGATGAGGAAGCGCACCGCCGTACAGGGACTGCTCGTCACGGCGACCGCCCTCGTCGCCGCGGCCGCCGGAGTCGGCGGCACCCTGCTCCACCAGCGGATCACCGCCCCGGACACCGCGGCCGTCGACGCGCAGGCCGCAGCCCTCGCCCAGGACCTGCGCCAGGACCTGACCGCCGGCTTCCACTCGGCGGGCGGCGGCACCTACGGCGGGCAGTTCACCGAGGGCACGATCGTCGCGCAGGTCGAGGAACACGGCGGCGCGCTGCTGCGCATCGACGCGGACGGCGCCCTCGGCCACACCGCCGAGGTGATGCTGGGCTTGGTGCCGCCCACCGGGACGACCGTCTCCGCGCGCGCCTACCCCGTCCGCTGCTACCGCTTCGCCTTCGCCCGTGGCGCCTTCAGCGTGAAGCACACCGACATGACCTGCCCGAACGCCCGGGCCGACGGCCGACCCGGCAGCCTCGCCGCACAGCTGGGCGGACTGCTCGCCCGGCAGCCCGCCACCGCAGGCGCCTACCGCAAGATGTCGGCCGCCGGCTACGACCACACCGCCGACGGCGCCACCCGGTTCCTGACCGACAAGGGCCTGATCTCCGCCAAGGACACGGTGACCGACCTCTCCGGCAGGGAGGCCGGCACCGGCGTCCACGCCGTGGCCCTGCGCGTCAACGGCGTCTGCCACTACCTGCGCATGGACTCCTCGTCCGGTGCCGCCGACCTGATCCCCCTGTGGGCGGCTCCGGCCGACGAACAGCACACCTGCCGGGCCCGACAGGCGGTCACCGCCTCCGCGTTGTACGGCAGTGACCCGGCGAAGGAGGGCTGAGCGGTCACCGCGCCGGTGACCGCCTGCGCAGCGCCGCGTAGAGCACCGCGCTCACCGCGAAGCCGACCACGGGGGTGATGTCCCCGAACGACGGCCAGTGCTCCGGTACGTAGCCGACGTAGTCCTCCTGGTTGGAGAAGAGCGGCACGGAGACCGCAACGCCGATCAACAGGGCCGCAAGACCCGGCCAGTTGGTGAAGGAGCGGTCGGTCAGACGGGCCGCCGACTGCTCCTGGGGCACCCGCGCCCGCAGCCACCGCTCCACCAGGACCACGCCCAGCCAGGGCGCCACCCAGTACGCGATCACCAGCAGGAACGCCTCGTACGCCGCCCCCGCGTCCGAGAGCGACGCCCACGCCGCCGCCGTACCGGCGACGCCGGACACCACGACCAGCACGCTCCGGCTCAGCCAGGCGGGCAGGTTCAGGCCGAAGGAGGCGATCGAGATGGCGCCGGAGTACACGTTGAGGGCGTTCGCCGAGACCCCGCCCAGGATGATCGCGAGCAGCACCAGGTCGCCGAGCCAGCCCGGGAGATGGCCGGTGAAGGCCGCCGTCGGGGTCGCGTCCTTCGGGGCCACGATGGTCGCCGAGGCCGCGCCGATCACCGCGACCACGGTGACCGACAGGAACAGGCCGAGCGCCGGGTACAGGACCGTCCTGGCCTTGTTCGCCGTACGGGGGAGATAGCGGGAGTAGTCCGAGGCGTACGGGTTCCAGCCCGCCGCGTAGCCCCAGGCCGCGCTGAACGCGAGCAGGAAGCCGCCGATCCCGCCGCCCGTGCCGCCCCCGCCGAGGTGCGCGTCCTTGAAGGTCCACACCCCGGCCAGCAGGAAGATCACCGCGAGCGCGGGGAAGGCGTACTTCTCGAAGACGTGGACGAAGTTGTGGCCGATGAAACCGATCAGGATCTCGGCGGCCACCACGAGCAGCAGGGACGGCAGCGGCCGCAGCCCGGTCAGGGTGTTGAGCGCGAAGGCCGCGCTCACGCTGTTCACCGCGAACCAGCCGACGCCCGCCACCAGGCCGTTGGCCGCGGCGGGCAGGATGTTGCCGCGGTGGCCGAAGGAGAGGCGGCCGATCACCATCTGCGGTACCCCGAACCGCGGCCCGTCCAGGGACAGCACGCCCTGGGTGAGCGCGCCGAGCGCGGTGCCGAGCACGATGGCGGCCGTGGCCTGCCAGAAGCTCAGACCGAAGAAGAGGACCGCGATCACACCGATGAAGACGGTCGCGAACTCGATGTTCGGAGAGGCCCAGGTCCACAGCAGTTGCAGCGGACCGCCGTGGCGTTCGGACTCGGGAATGGGCTCCGAGCCCGCCGACTCGACGGCGATGACCTTGTCACCATAGGCGGGGGCGAGGGTGCCGGCGGAGTCGGCGGGAGCTGTCGTCATGCGAGGTAAGTGTCCGGTCCGTACCGGCCTGCGCCCAGGGGCGCATTGTCCGTTTCGGGGGGCCCGCCGACGTACACCTTGTCAGGAGGCGTCCTTGGGGCCCTCGCCGGACTCCCGGCGCTTCAGCTCCTCCTCGCGACGGCGCAGGTCGGCCTCCCAGTCCTTGAGGAGCGCCTCGTCCTTCTTGTTCTCCGCCTTCAGGGAGTTCAGGAACTCCGGGTTGTCGTCGGGAGCGACGTACTGCGTGCGGTGGTTGCGGTGCCACTCCGAGGGCGTACGGCCGTTCACCGGCGGGGTGCGCAGCTTGCCGGCCGCGAGCCACGCGACGGGGCCGACGATCCAGAACAGCAGGATGATGAACACCCAGGCGATCTTGGGGAGGTGCTTGGCCTCGTCCTCGGGGGTGTTGAGGCAGTCGATGAACGCGTAGATCGTCAGCGCCAGCGGGATCAGGTACATCAGCAGCCGGAACATGTGCTTTTGGCCCCCAGGGAACGTTGTGTGGAGCCTGTGACAGGCCCCTGACGGGGTCAGGGTAGCGGCTCGGGGATACTGGACCCCATGGCTTACGACGATCTTCGCTCCCTGCTCAGGGCACTGGAACGCGAGGGAGACCTCAAGCGGATCAAGGCCGAGGTCGACCCGTATCTCGAGGTCGGGGAGATCGTCGACCGGGTGCAGAAGGCAGGCGGTCCCGCGCTGCTCTTCGAGAACGTCCGCGGGTCCGCGATGCCGCTCGCCATGAACGTCTTCGGGACCGACCGGCGACTGCTGAAGGCCCTGGGCCTGAAGTCGTACGGCGAGATCTCCGAGAAGATCGGCGGACTGTTGCGGCCCGAGCTGCCGCACGGGTTCGTGGGCGTACGGGAGGCCTTCGGCAAGCTCGGCGCGATGACGCACGTCCCGCCGAAGAAGGTGAAGTCCGACAGCGCCCCGGTCCAGGAGGTCGTCCTCACCGGGGACGACGTCGATCTCGACCAGCTCCCGGCCCTCTTCACCTGGCCGCAGGACGGCGGGTCCTTCTTCAACCTGGGCCTGACCCACACCAAGGACCCGGAGTCCGGGATCCGCAACCTCGGTCTGTACCGCCTGCAGCGCCACGACAAGCGCACGATCGGCATGCACTGGCAGATCCACAAGGACAGCCGCAACCACTACCAGGTCGCGGCCCGGCGGGGCGAACGCCTCCCGGTGGCCATCGCCTTCGGCTGCCCGCCCGCCGTCACCTACGCCTCCACGGCCCCCCTCCCCGGCGACATCGACGAATACCTCTTCGCCGGGTTCATCGCGGGCAAGCGGATCGAGATGGTGGACTGCAAGACGGTCCCGCTCCAGGTCCCGGCGCAGGCCGAGGTGGTCATCGAGGGGTGGCTGGAGCCGGGCGAGATGCTGCCCGAGGGACCCTTCGGCGACCACACCGGGTTCTACACACCGCAGGAGCCGTTCCCGGCGCTGAGGATCGACTGCGTGACGATGCGGAAGCGGCCACTGCTTCAGTCGATCGTCGTAGGCCGCCCCCCGACGGAGGACGGACCGCTGGGTCGCGCCACGGAACGCTTCTTCCTCCCCCTGCTGAAGATCATCGTGCCGGACATCGTGGACTACCACCTGCCCGAGGCGGGCGGCTTCCACAACTGCGCGATCGTCTCGATCGACAAGAAGTACCCGAAGCACGCGCAGAAGGTGATGCACGCGGTCTGGGGGGCACACATGATGTCCCTGACCAAGCTGATCGTGGTCGTCGACGCCGACTGCGATGTGCACGATCTGCACGAGGTCGCCTGGCGGGCGCTGGGCAACACGGACTACGCCCGTGACCTCTCGGTCGTCGAGGGACCCGTCGATCACCTCGACCATGCCTCCTACCAGCAGTTCTGGGGCGGCAAGGCGGGCATCGACGCGACGAGGAAGTGGCCCGAGGAGGGCTACACACGGGACGGCGGCTGGCCCGAGATGGTCCTGTCCGACCCCGAGACGGCGGCGAAGGTCGACCGCCGGTGGAAGGAGTACGGGCTGTGAGCAGCGCCTCCGCGGCACTCCCGCAACCGGGACGCACGAAAGCCTTCCTGCGGCTGGTGATGATCGAGCACTCGGTCTTCGCGCTGCCGTTCGCGTACATCGCCGCGCTGACCGCGATGTTCGAGTGGGACAAGAACATCCACTGGGGGCGGCTGCTCCTGGTCACGATCTGCATGGTCGGGCTGCGGACCTTCGCCATGGCGGTCAACCGGATCATCGACCGGGAGATCGACGCGCGGAACCCCCGGACGGCACAGCGGGAGCTGGTCACCGGTGCGATGTCGGTGAAGCACGCCTGGACCGGCGCGCTGGTCGCGGTCGTGGTCTTCCTCGGCTCGGCGGCGCTGCTGAACCCGCTGTGCCTGGCGCTGGCCCCCGTCGCGGTGATCCCGATGGTGGTCTACCCGTACGGCAAGCGGTTCACGAACTTCCCGCAAGCCATCCTGGGTCTGGCCCAGGCGATGGGGCCGGTGGGCGGCTGGCTCGCGATCACCGGGGAGTGGTCCTGGGACGCGGTGCTGCTCGGTCTCGCGGTGGGCATCTGGATCGGCGGGTTCGACCTGATCTACGCCTGCCAGGACGTGGAGACGGACCGGGAGATCGGCGTCATGTCGGTGCCGGCGCGCTTCGGCATTCCCGCGGCGATCTGGGGTGCCCGGGTCTGTCACTTCCTGACGATGTCCCTCCTCATCTGGTACGCCGTCGCCACCGAGGCGGGCGGGTTCTTCTGGGTGGGGCTGATGATCGTCGCGGGTGCGTTCGTGTACGAGCACTCGATCGTGCGGCCGCATGATCTGTCCCGCCTGAACCGGGCGTTCTTCAGCGTCAACGGGTTCATCGGGATTGCCCTGTTCGTGTGCGCGCTGCTGGATCTCCTGGTTCGTGGCCTGACCGTGTAAGTACGGTGCGCCTACCATCGAGGGCAGGACCTCAGGAGGCCACCGTGACTGTCATCTCGGACCTTGACCGCCTGCACTCGCAGCTCAGCAAGCTGGAGGACATGTTCCCCGGCTATCTGACGGAGATTGTCGAGGGCAGCATCGTGATGAACCCGGTCAGGCCGTTCCACGGGAAGACGATCCTCAGGGTGTCAGCCGGCCTTGAGGAGCAGCTGTCACCGGAGTGGGCCTTGGTGAGTGATGTGGCGTTCCCCTTCGACGACGCCAATGAGTTCTGCCCGGACATCGCCGTCATCCCGGCAGAGGCGGAGGCCGAGAACCGCAGCTCTTACCCCGCTGATCTGATCGAGTTCGTAGCTGAGGTGGTGTCGCCGGAGAGCGTGCGTCGTGACTACGAGATCAAGCCGCGCTGGTACGCCTCCCGAGGCATCGCCAACTACGTGATCCTCGATCCGCTGCAGGGCCACGCCGTCGCCATGTGGAACCCAGGACCCGACGGGTACCGAGGCCGCGACACTCTCCCCTACGGCCCCGACCTGGCCGTCGACTCCCCGCTCGGCAAGCTGACGATCCCCACCTCCCGACTCCCCGTCGACCCGAAGGCCCGGCCTCAGACCTGAACCACTCCGCGCCCAGCCCGGCGCTTGAACACGAACGCCGTCGCCACTCCCGCCACCAGTCCCAGCAGGTGCCCCTGCCAACTGACCCCCGTCTGCGTTCGCGCCAGGCCCACCAAGATCGACGTGCCCCAGACCGCCGCCACCAGCAGCCCCACCAGCACCCCCAGCGGGCGCCGCTCCACGAAGCCGGTGACCAGCAGGTAGCCGAACAGGCCGAAGATCAGGCCCGACGCGCCCGCCGTGTTGGTGTGGGCCGGGGCTATGAGCCAGACGCCCAGGCCGTCGGCCACGATGATCAGGGCGCAGACGGCGGCGAACCGGCGCAGGCCGCCGAGGGCCGCGAGGAAGCCCATGACCAGCAGCGGGACGCTGTTCGCGGCCACGTGGGCGAAGCCGAAGTGGATGAAGGCGGCCGGGACGACGTCGATCAGCTCGGACGGGGTGCGTGGCGTGATGCCGAGGCCGTCGAGGGCGTGGCCGCTCGCCACGTCCACCACTTCCAGCAGCCACAGCAGCGCGACCCAGCCGACCATCAGCTTGGCCGCGGCCTTGGCGCGGTCACCGCGCGACCACTCGAGTTCCCTGCCCGTCATGGCACCCCCCACCACTCACTCGTCCCCATCCAGGGAACGACCGGCCCCCTTGGCCGGTTCCCACCCTGCGACGCCGGATAGGCTCGGGGGTGTGAACCCAGTCAAGCCAGGAGAGACGCGGCGTACGCCTTGGATCGTAGGGGTGTCCGGCGCCTCCGGCACCCCGTATGCCGCGTCCGTGCTGCGTGCGCTCCTCGCCGCCGGTGAGAGCGTCGACCTGGTGGTCTCCCGTGCCTCGCGGCTCACCCTCCTCGACGAGACGGGGATCTCCTTCCGGGACGCGCACTGGCGCGAGGACCTGCGGGAATGGCTGGACCGGGGGGCGGACGGAAAGCCCGGCACCTTCGAGGCGGACATCGCCGACGTGCGGTACTGGAACGCCGGGGACCTGGCCGCGGGGCCGTCCTCGGGGTCGTATCCGAGCAAGGGCATGCTGATCGTCCCCGCCTCCACCGCCTGCGTGGCCGGAGTCGCCCTCGGCCTCTCCAAGGACCTGCTGCAGCGGGCCGCGAGCGTCACCCTCAAGGAGCGCCGCAAGCTGGTCGTGGCCGTACGGGAGACCCCCTTGAACGGCCAGACCCTCCGGCATCTCGTCACGCTCGACGACGCCGGCGCGAGCGTGGTCCCGGCCTCGCCGGGTTTCTACGCGGGCGCCACCCACATCCAGGACCTGGTGGACTTCGTCGCCGGGCGGGTGCTGGACGCGGCGGGCGTCCGGCACGACCTGTACCGACGCTGGCAGGGCGAGCTGGGCGGCGGCACGTCGGATCAGTAACGCAAACGGTCGGTAAGGCAAGCGGTCAGCAAGGCACGTGGCAGTACCTCTCATCACTTCAGGCACTTTTCAGCGGAAGGCTTCGATCGCATGGACGCGGTGGACAGGCAGCTCATCCAGGCCCTGAGGGAGAACGGCCGGGCCTCCTACGCGGAGCTGGGGCGCCTCGTCGGTCTGTCGGGACCCAGCGTCACCGACCGCATCAACCGGCTGGAGGCGGCCGGGGTCATCACCGGTTACCGGGCCACCGTCGACGCCGCCTCGCTCGGCCTCGGTGTCACCGCGCTGATCGGTATCTCGCTGGGGGACGCGGTCGACCACGAGGACGTGGCGCGCCGGCTGCGGGACCTCGGGGAGATCGAGGACTGCTGGTTCATCGCGGGCGACGACTCGTACATGCTGAAGGTCCGGGCGTCGGACGTCGACGGTCTGGAGAAGATCATCCGGCGGTTGTCCGGGACCAAGGGCGTCTCCCGGACCCGTACCACGATCGTGCTCTCCACGAAGTGGGAGAACCGGGTCGGAGAGCTGCCCGAAGAGGTGTAGACGTACGGTTGTCGGAGTCGTTCGGGGTCGTCGGAAGAGGTGTGGGCATGGATGTCGGGCTCAAGCGCGAGCTGGAGGAGAAGGTCGGGGCCGGTGAACGGCTGACCCGTGAGGACGGCATCGCACTCTACGAGTCGGACGACCTGGCCTGGCTCGGCGGCCTCGCGCACGAGGTGCGGACGCGGAAGAACGGCGACGTCGTCCACTTCAACGTCAACCGCCACCTCAACATGACCAATGTGTGCACGGCGTCCTGCGCCTACTGCTCCTTCCAGCGCAAGCCGGGCGAGAAGGACGCGTACACGATGCGCATCGAGGAGGCGGTGAAGCTCGCCAAGGCGATGGAGGGCGAGAACCTCACCGAACTGCACATCGTCAACGGCCTGCACCCGAACCTGCCGTGGCGCTACTACCCGCGGTCGCTGCGTGAGCTGAAGGCCGCGCTGCCGGACGTCTCCCTGAAGGCGTTCACCGCGACGGAGATCCACCACTTCGAGACCATCTCGGGTCTGTCGGCGTCGGAGATCCTGGACGAGCTGATCGACGCGGGCCTGGAGTCCCTCACCGGCGGTGGCGCGGAGATCTTCGACTGGGAGGTCCGGCAGCACATCGTGGACCACAGGACCCACTGGGAGGACTGGTCCCGGATCCACCGCCTGGCGCACGAGAAGGGTCTCAAGACCCCGAGCACCATGCTGTACGGCCACATCGAGGAGCACAGGCACCGCGTCGACCACGTCCTGCGGCTGCGCGAGCTCCAGGACGAGACCGGCGGCTTCCAGGTCTTCATCCCGCTGCGGTACCAGCACGACTTCGTGGACGTGAAGGACGGCAAGGTCAGGAACCGCCTCCAGGCGCAGACGCGGATGGCGACGGGCGCGGAGGCCCTGAAGACCTTCGCGGTCTCCCGGCTGCTGTTCGACAACGTCCCGCACGTCAAGGTCTTCTGGGTCATGCACGGCGTCCAGACCGCCCAGCTGGCGCTCCAGCACGGCGCGGACGACATGGACGGCTCGGTGGTCGAGTACAAGATCACCCACGACGCCGACAACTACGGCACCCCGAACAAACTGACGCGCGAGGACCTCCTGGACCTGATCCGCGACGCGGGCTTCCGCCCGGTGGAGCGGAACACGCGGTACGAGATCATCCGCGAGTACGACGGCCCGGACGCGGGACGCCGAGAGTCGCCGCAGCCGATGCGCCTCTGACCGCGGGGCTACATGGATGTGCGGCTACCGCCGCGCGTCGGGCGTAAGTGGTCCCTTCCGGTCGCGCGGGCCCGCCGCCAGTGACGCCGACGCCTTGCGGACGGCACTGCAGCCCACCCAGGGGCGCGGGGAACTGCGCGACCGGCCCCCACCGGTCCGCGGCCGCGCGTCGGGCGCAAGTGGCCCCTCCGGTCGCGCAGCGACGCCGCCCCCCGGCGGACGGCAGCTGCAGCCCCCAGGGGCGCGGGGAACGGCGCGACCAACCCCCGCCGGCCCGCACCCGCGCTTCCGGCACAAGCCGTCCCCTTCGTTCGCGTTCCCCCACCCCGGGTACTCGCCCACCATGGTGAGTACCAAGGCACCCGAAGACGCCTACACCGCCGAACCCTTCGTTCCCGGCCGTGGCGGTCTGGCCGCTCTGCGCAAGGCCGCCGCCGGTTGCCGTGGGTGTCCCCTGCACCGGGACGCCACGCAGACCGTGTTCGGCGAGGGTGCCGCACACGCGCGCGTGATGCTCGTCGGGGAGCAGCCCGGTGATCAGGAGGACCGGCAGGGGAAGCCCTTCGTCGGTCCCGCCGGCAAGCTGCTCGACCGTGCCCTCGCGGAGGCGGGCATCGAACCGGCGGACGCGTACGTCACCAACGCGGTGAAGCACTTCAAGTTCACCCAGGCCGAGCCCCGCAAGCGCCGTATCCACAAGGCGCCCAGCCTCCGGGAGATGACGGCCTGCGGCCCCTGGCTCGCCAAGGAGCTGGAGATCGTCGAACCGGAGTTGATCGTCGTCCTCGGCGCCACCGCGGGCAAGGCCTTGCTCGGCTCGTCGTTCCGGGTGACGCAGGTGCGCGGGACCGTGCTGGAGGAGGAGATCCACGGCAGGCGGGAGCGGCTCGTGCCGACCGTGCATCCGTCGGCCGTGCTGCGGGCCGAGGACCGGGAGGGCGCGTACCGGGGCCTGGTGACGGACCTGGAGGTGGCGGCCCGGGCGCTGGGGTGACGTAAGTGACGGCCGAACCCACTTGAGGCGCCGGAGGCGTAATGACTAGCCTCGCCCCATGCCCCTTACCTTCACCCTCGACCCGGCCGTAACCCCCGCCCTCCGCGACGGTCTCCTCGACCTGTGGACGGACGTCTCCAACGCGGGCGGCGCCGTCGGTTTCGTCGCGCCGGTGGAGCGGGAGACGATCCGCCCCGAGCTGGTGAAGCACTTCGTGGGGATGGCGGAGGGGCGCACGCGGCTGCTCGTAGGACACGACGAGGACGGCCAGGTCGCCGCCACCGCCTTCTTCAGCTTCAACACGCACCGGCTCATGACCCACTGGGTGTGGCTGTACACGGTGATGGTCCACCCCCGCCACCAGGGCAGGGGCTACGGCCGCGACCTCCTCTCGGCGGCGGCCGACGCGGCCCGCACCTTCGAGGACATCGAGGCGATACGGCTCACCTGCCGTGGCGGCCTCGGTCTGGAGCGTTTCTACGGCTCCTGCGGCTACAAGGAGGTCGGCCGCATACCCGGCGCGATCCGTGTCGCACCGGGCGACGACCGGGACGACGTGATCATGCTGCTGCCGCTCACCTGACCCCCTTCGAGGAACGGGTGCCCGGCGTGCTTCACTGGACGGTGCCCCTTTGGGGTGTTCGGGCCGTTCGATACGGATACGGAAGAGTGGATTGACATGCTCCGCTACACGCTGATGCGCCTCGGGATCCTGGTGGGCTGCCTCGTGGTCGTCTGGGGCCTCGTCTACTCCGGCCTCTTCCCGCGGGGCCTCGGCGACTCCAACGGCATGTGGATCGTCCTGCTCTCCCTGCTGCTCTCGGCTCCGATCAGCTTCGTGGTCCTGCGCAAGGAGCGGGACCGCGCCTCCGTCAAGGTCGTGCAGCGGGTCGACCGGATGAAGGCCAACCTGGAGGCGAGCCGCAGCCAGGAGGACGAGGCCGCCGACGAGGCGAGCCGTGCCCAGGGCCAGGCTCCGCAGACCTCCTGAGGTCACGCCCGCGCTGCCGTGGCCGCGTGACCGTACGCTTTGCGCATGGGTGTCGTGAAGAGCAAGCGGATGCCGCGTGCCGTGCGGGAGCAGCAGATGCTGGACGCCGCTGTGGAGATCTTCGGCCGGCGTGGGTACATGGCCGCCTCGATGGACGAGATCGCCGAACTCGCCGGTGTGTCGAAGCCGTTGGTGTATCTGTACCTGAACTCCAAGGAAGACCTCTTCACCGCGTGCATCCGCCGGGAGGCGGCCGCGCTCACGGAGGCGGTGCGGACGGGGGTGCGGACCGATCTGCCCGCCGACCGTCAGCTCTGGGACGGACTGCTGGCCTTCTTCACCCACACCTCGCGGAGCCCGCACGGCTGGTCCGTGCTGCATCTCCAGGCGCGTATCCACGGTGAGGGGTTCGCCGCCGAGGTCACCGCGATGCGCGAGGAGATCGTGGCGTTCGTGACCCACCTGATCGTGGTCGCGGCCCGCGAGGCGCACCGCGATCCCGATCTGCCCGAGCGTGAGGTCGCCGGCCTGGCCGAGGCACTCGTCGGTGCCGCCGAGTCCCTCGCGGCCTGGGCCAACGCGACGGAGGGCGTGACCGCGAGGCAGTCGGCGGTCACCCTCATGAACTTCGCGTGGGCGGGCCTCGGAAACCTGATGGAGGGCCACCCGTGGACCCTCCGAAACACACCCACCGAGGACGCCCCGCTGCAGGTCGGCTGACAGCAGCAGCGCCCCGACGCCCGTCCTCGGTCCAGGCCGGCCCTGGGGGTGACGCCGCGGGCACATCACCCCGAAGGCACCCCGTATCAGGTCGGCCGACGCCGTCCCCTGTCCTCCGAGGCACCCGTGCCTGTTTCAGGCCAGCGAGTGGACGCCCCCCGTCACATGCACGCGGTCCCCGCCGCACAGCTCGAACCGTTCCCCGTCCGCCGCGTACGTCACCGTCCCCGGCAGCAGCACCGGTGCCCTGAACTCGGCGCGAACCAGCACCGCTTGGGGCGTCCCGTGGGCCGCCAGACAGCGGGCCGCCGTCCACATGCCGTGCGCGATCGCCCTCGGGAAGCCGAAGAGGCGGGCCGTGAGCGGGTACAGGTGGATCGGGTTGCGGTCGCCGGACGCGGCGGCGTAACGCCGGCCGATGTCCCCGGCCAGCCGCCACTCGTCGACGCCGGGCAGCGGTTCATGCCGCTCGCGGTCCCGCTCCCGGTCGGTTTCCTTCGTGCGGTGCCGGGCCAGATACGTGCTCACCGACTCCCACACGACCTCCTCGCCCACCCGCAGCTCGGTCACGACCGCCGCCTCCGTACCGCGCCGGTGCGGCGCCAACCCGTCGACGTACACGGTGAGTTCGTACTCGCCCGTCGCCGCCAGCGCCCGGTACCGCGTGATCTCGATCGACGTGTGCACCAGCCCGAGCAACGGCAGTGGGAAGTCGCGCCCGCTCATCAGGCTCATGGCCAGGGGAAAGCCCAGCACATGCGGATACGTCACCGGCAACGCGTCCTCCCCGGTCGCGAACCCGCACACCCGCTCGTAGGCGGCGAGCCGCGCCAGGTCCACCCGCAGACCGGGCAGCACCAGCCGGGTGCGGGGGAAGTCCGCGGTCGCGGCGGGCCGCTTGAAGGGGGAGCGCAGGGCGCCGAGGGCCAGGAGGGGAGTGAGGGAGGGAGACCGGGCGAGCACGGTGAGTGAGCCGTGGCGGGTGTAGGGGGCCGAGTCGGCGGGACGCCGTGAGTTCTGGGGGTGCGCGAACCGGGAGTGCGAGTCCTCGGAGGCCGAGGCGTCACCGTAGCCGTCGCCGGAGTCCCAGCCTTCGGAGCGCCCGCCCTCCGGGTCAGCTTTCTCGGGGCGCGCCTCCCCGCCCCCCAGCCGCACCCCGTCGGAGTTCGCCCCCGCGGAACCCGGGCCCTCGGCCCGTTCCCCCTCGCCGCACGGCCCTCCGGCCTGCCCGTCCTCCGAGTGCGTCCCCACTACGCCCCCAACAAGCTCTGGCCGCACACCCGCACGACCTGCCCGTTCACCGCGCCGGACGCCGGATGCGCCAGCCACGCCGTCGTCTCGGCCACGTCGGCCGGCAGCCCGCCCTGTCCGAGGGAGTTCATCCGCCGCCCCGCCTCCCGGATGAACAGCGGGATCGCCGCCGTCATCTTCGTCTCGATGAACCCGGGAGCGACCGCGTTCACGGTGACCCCGTGCTCGGCCCGCGCCCGGGGTGCCAGGGAGCGCACAAGACCGACGACACCGGCCTTGCTCGCGCCGTAGTTCGTCTGCCCGGCGTTCCCCGCGAGCCCCGCGATGGACGCGGTGGCGACGATCCGTCCGCCCCGCCGCAGCGTGCCCGCCTCCAGCAGCGCGTCCGTCGTGCGCAGCACGCTCGCCAGGTTCACGTCGAGCACCGAACTCCAGCGGTCCGCGGGCATGTTGACCAGTCGCCGGTCCCGGGTGATCCCCGCGTTGTGGACCAGCACGTCCAGCCCCTCGGGCAGCGCCTCGGCGATCCGAGCGCCCGCGTCCGCGGCCGTGATGTCCAGCGCGAGGGCACTGCCCCCGAGCCGCGCGGCAAGGTGCTCGGCATCCGCCGACGCCCCCGGCACATCGAGTACGACCACCCGGGCCCCGTCCCTGGCCAGCGTCTCGGCGACCGCCGCGCCGATGCCCCGCGCCCCGCCGGTCACCAGGGCCGTCCGGCCGGTGAGCGGGAGGGACCAGTCGACGTCGGCCTCTTGGGCCTGCCCGACCTCGATCACCTGACCGCTGACGTACGCCGACTTGGGGGAGAGCAGGAAGCGCAGCGTCGACTCGGCCGCGGACGCGTCGGTGAGCCGTACGAGGTTGACCGTTCTGCCCCGCCCGATCTCCTTGCCCAGCGAGCGCGTGAAACCCTCCAGCGCCTGCTGGGCGGCGGCCTGGTGATGGTCGGCGGGGTCGAGGGGTGCCCCCAGGACGACGATCCGCCCGCTCTCGGCGACCGACCGCACGACCGGGTGCAGTGCCGCGTGCACCTCCGCGAGCCCCTCGACGTCCCGCACTCCGGTGGCGTCGAGGAGGACCGCGGCCGGTGTGTCCGACGGGGACGGGAACGCCGGCCCGGAGAGCTGTGACTTGGCCGCCGTGAGGTGCAGCACGCCGCCCTCGAACCCCGGGGACCCTTCCGACCACCGCCGCAGAACCGCGGGTTGCGGAAGCCCCAGGCGGCGGGTGAGGAACCGACCCGGCGCGGTACCGGTGAAGCTCAGATAGCGGTCGGCCATGTCCATCTCCCGGGTCGGTCGCAGATTCCTTACTCTGGAGTAAGGTTACCGTAGGTAAGGCTATGTCCGAGGTGAGGAGCTGGTGGAAATGAGCCCCCTGAAGCCGCCGGTCGCCCGGCGTGTGGCGATCGTCGCCGGTGCCCGTGTCCCCTTCGCCCGCTCGGACGGCCCGTACGCCACCGCCTCGAACCAGGACATGCTCACCGCCGTCCTCGACGCCCTCGTCGAACGGAACGGGCTCCAGGAACCGGGCGCCGTGGGCGAGTTCGTCGCCGGTGCCGTCCTCAAGCACAGCCGCGACTTCAACCTCGCCCGCGAGACGGTCCTCGGCTCGAAACTGGACCCGCGCACCCCGGCGTACGACATCCAGCAGGCCTGTGGGACCGGTCTCCAGGCCGTCATCGCCGCCGCCAACAAGATCGCCCTGGGGCAGACGGAATCCGCGATCGCGGGCGGCGCGGACACCGCGAGCGACGCGCCCCTCGGCGTCAACGACGAGCTGCGCCGCATCCTGCTGGAGGCCCGGCGCGCGAAGTCGGCCGGGGCCCGCCTGAAGGCGCTCGCGCGCATCCGTCCCACCCACCTCGTGCCCGACATCCCCCGCAACGCCGAACCCCGCACCGGCCTGTCCATGGGCGAGCACGCGGCCGTCACCGCCCGCGCGTGGGGCGTGACCCGTCAGGCCCAGGACGAGCTGGCGGCGACGAGTCACCAGCGGCTGGCGGCGGCGTACGAACGAGGCTTCTTCGGGGAGTTGGTGGTCCCCTTCCGAGGGCTGGCCCGCGACCAGAACCTCCGCCCCGACTCGACGGCCGGCAAACTCGCCGCGCTCAAGCCGGTGTTCGGGCTCAAGGACCCCGACCCGACCATGACGGCCGGGAATTCGACCCCGCTGACGGACGGCGCGGCGGTCGTGCTGCTGGCGTCCCAGGAGTGGGCCGAGGAGCGCGGCCTGGAGGTGCTGGCCTACCTCACGGCGTACGAGACGGCGGCCGTGGACTTCGTGCAAGGGGATGTCGTCCAGGGGGAGGACGGTCTGCTCATGGCGCCCGCGTACGCCGTCCCCCGCATGCTGGAGCGAGCCGGTCTCGGCATGGACGACTTCGACCTGGTCGAGATCCACGAGGCCTTCGCCTCCCAGGTCCTGGCGACCCTCGCGGCCTGGGAGAAGCAGGGCCTGGCCCCGGTGGACCGGGACCGTCTCAACGTCACGGGATCCTCCCTCGCCACCGGGCATCCCTTCGCCGCCACCGGTGCCCGGATCGTCGCCACGCTCGCGAAACTGCTGGCCGAACGGGACGGCCCGGGCCGCGGCCTGATCTCGGTGTGCGCGGCGGGCGGACAGGGGGTGACGGCGATTCTGGAGCGGCCGTAAGCGTCGATAGCTGACGAAGTCTCACTTTGCGGTCGAGGTTGCACAGTCCCGGCTCCGGACCATCAACGAACCCGCACAGACCCCCCACTTGAGGCACTTAGGATCACCGTCCTAACCCCAGGTAACCCTTCCAGGCGCACTCGCGGGTGAACGCCCCGGTACGTCCCCTGCGTACCTCATGCAGCGGAACGCTACCGAGCTGCACGTCCCAGGAGCTGACCATGTCCCTCTCGTACGTGTCCGGTCACGACTACGACGGCGCACCCGTGCTCGTCGAACCCGAGATCGTGCGGCTGGACGGCGAGGTCCGCGAGGTGTCGGTGCCGCCGCTGGCCCCGCCGCGGACGTATGGCTCGCTCGCCGACCTGCCCTTCGACAACGCCGAGGCGGCGCCGGAGCAGCGGGTGATGAGCCGCCGTACGCAGGACGGCCGCTGGGTCGATCTGACGGCGACGGAGTTCGCTGCGCAGGTGCTGGCCGTGGCGAAGGGCCTGATCTCGGAGGGCCTGATGCCGGGCGACCGGGTCGCGATCATGGCCCGCACGACGTACGAGTGGACGCTCCTCGACTTCGCCGCGTGGGCCGCGGGCCTGGTGACGGTCCCCATCTACCCCACGTCCTCCGTCTTCCAGACCCGTTTCATCCTCCAGGACTCCGGCGCGGTCGCCCTGGTGACGGAGACGGCCGGCCAGGCCGCGGCCCTCGGTCCCGAGCTCAGCCGCCTGCCCGATCTCCGGCACATGTGGATCATGGAGAAGGGGCATGTGGAGCGTCTGGGGGAACTCGGCCAGGCCGTCCCCGACCAGGAGATCGGCGTACGGCGCGGCATGCTGGGCCCGGGCACGGTCGCCACCGTCGTCTACACCTCCGGCACCACCGGCCGCCCCAAGGGCTGTGTGCTCAGCCACGGCAACTTCCTCGCCGAGGTCGACAACGCGATCGAACTCCTCTACCCGGTCTTCAAGTCGAAGTCGGACGAGGCGGACCTGGCGACCCTCCTCTTCCTGCCCATCTCGCACGTCTTCGGCCGCATGGTGGCCATCGCCTGCGTCCGCGCCCGCGTCCGCCTCGGCCACGCGCCGAGTCTCCAGGCCGAGGACCTGCTGGCCGACCTGAGCAGCTTCAAGCCGACCTTCCTCCTCGTGATCCCCTACATGCTGGAGAAGGTCTTCAACAACGCCCGCGCCAAGGCGGAGAGCGGCGGCCGGGTGACGGTCTTCGACCGCGCGACCAACGTCGCCGTCCGCTACGGCGAGGCGATGGAGACCCGCCACGCGGGCACCGGCTCAGGGCCGGGCGCGGGCCTCAGAACGGCCCGCACCTTCTACGACCCGCTCGTGTACCGCCGTATCCGCAACGCCATGGGCGGCAGGATCCGGCACATCATCTCCGGCGGCTCGCCGCTCGGCCGCCGTCTCGCCGCGTTCTACGCGGGCGCCGGCATGGAGATCTACGAGGGCTACGGCCTGACGGAGTCGACGGGGGCCGCGACCTGCACCCCGCCCCTCAAGCCCCGCCTGGGCACGGTCGGCTGGCCCATCCCGGGCACCCGGGTCCGTATCGCGGCCGACGGCGAGATCCTGCTGAGCGGTGGTCAGGTGTTCCGGGGTTACTGGGACCCGTACGGCGACGGGGTGGCCCCCGCCTCGGCCGACGGCTGGTTCCCGACCGGCGACATCGGAAAGCTGGACGACGAGGGCTATCTGACGATCACGGGCCGCAAGAAGGAGATCCTGATCACGGCCGGGGGCAAGAACGTCGCCCCGGCCCCGCTGGAGAACTGGCTCCGCTCGCACCCCCTGATCTCGCAGTGCATGGTCCTCGGTGACCGCCGCCCCTACATCTCGGCCCTGATCAGCCTGGACATGGACGGCGTCAACCACTGGCGCCAGATGAACGGCAAGCACCCTGTTCCCGCCGAACTCCTCACCAATGACGAGGAGTTGAGGCAGGTCCTGCAACGCGCGGTGGACGAGGCGAACAAGATGGTCTCCCGCCCCGAGTCCATCCGCCGCTTCACCGTCCTGCCCACCGACTTCACCGAGGCGGCCGGCCATCTGACCCCGTCGATGAAACTGCGCCGGGAAGCGGTCATGCGGGACTTCGCGGAGGAGATCGAGGGGCTGTACGCGCGCTGAGCGCCGCGGTCGGTGGAGACCTGATGAAGACGTTTGCGGTTCGCTGCAAGTGTGACCTAGGTTTGGTGTACGAAACGGTTTCGGACCGATGTGGTGTCCGAGCAATCCGAGCCCCATGAGGGGAGCACCATCGTGGAAGCCATTCCGGCAGCCACCGCCCAGGTCGTGCCGTCCGGTCAGTCCCAGGCCCCGTCGAAACACCGATGGTGGGCGCTGGCCGTGATCGGTCTCGCCCAGCTCATGGTCGTGCTCGACGCCACGATCGTGAACATCGCGCTGCCGTCCGCGCAGCAGGACCTGGGCTTCGACAACAACGGCCGGCAGTGGATCGTCACCGCCTACTCCCTCGCCTTCGGAAGCCTGCTGCTGCTCGGCGGCCGCCTCGCCGACCTCTTCGGCCGCAAGACGACCTTCATCATCGGCATCGTCGGCTTCGCCGCCGCCTCCGCGGTCGGCGGCGCGGCGAACGGCTTCACCATGCTGGTCGTCGCGCGCGCGGTGCAGGGCCTGTTCGGCGCCCTGCTCGCCCCGGCGGCCCTCTCCCTGCTGACGACGACCTTCACCGAACCCAAGGAACGCGCCAGGGCGTTCGGCATCTTCGGAGCCATCGCCGGTTCCGGCGCCGCGGTCGGCCTGGTCCTCGGCGGTCTGCTCACCGAGTACCTGAACTGGCGCTGGACGCTCTACGTCAACGACGTCATCGCGGTGCTCGCGCTGGTCGGCGCGGTCGTCTTCATCGGCCGCTCCGTCCCGGCCGAACGGCCCCGCCTTGACATCCCCGGCGTGGTCCTGGTCTCCGGTGGCCTGTTCGGTGTCGTCTACGGCTTCGCCAACGCGGAGACGCACGACTGGGACAACTGGATGACCTGGGGCTTCCTCGCCGCGGGCGGCGTCCTGCTGGTGGCGTTCTTCCTCTGGCAGGCGCGGGCGAAGCACCCCGTGCTGCCGCTGCGGGTCCTCGCCGACCGCGACCGCGCCGCCGCCCTGTCGACCATCCTCATCTCGTCCGCCGGGATGTTCGGCGTCTTCCTCTTCCTCACCTACTACCTCCAGTCGACGCTGGGCTACTCGCCGGTCAAGAACGGCGTGGCCTTCCTGCCGATGGTGGGCGCGCTGATGGTGATGGCGCAGCTCTCCACCAACTGGCTGGTCCCGAAGATCGGCCCCAAGATCGTCGTACCCCTCGGCATGCTGGTGGCCGCGGGCGGAATGGTCTGGCTGACGCGCCTCGGCCTCGACAGCAGCTACGCCTCCCACGTGCTGCCGCCGCTTCTGCTGCTCGGCGCCGGGCTCGGCATGTCGATGCCCGCGGCGATGAGCTACGCCACCCTCGGGGTGCAGGCGAACGACCAGGGCGTGGCCTCGGCGGCCCTCAACACCACCCAGCAGGTGGGCGGTTCGATCAGTACCGCGCTGCTGAACACCCTGGCCGCCACCGCCGCCACGAACTACGCCAAGGACCACCTGTCCGACCCGCTGGTCAAGGCGAACGCGGCGCTGCACAGCTACGAGGTCGCCTACTGGTGGTCGGCGGGCTTCTTCGCCGTCGGCGTGATCATCACGGCACTGCTGTTCCGCGCGAAGAGGCGGGAGACCGCCCCCGCGGAGCAGGTCGAGGCACCGGCCCCCGCCCCCACGGTTACCGCTCCCCCCATGGACGCGGCGGCTCCCGTCGTCCGCGGACAGGTGCGCAACGGCACGGGCGCCCCCGTCCCCCGCACCGCGATCACCCTGCTCGACGGCTCCGGCCGCCAGCTGGCCCGCGCCACCTCCGGCGAGGACGGCACGTACGCCCTCGACACCGCCGAGCGCGGCAGCCTCGTCCTCATCGGCTCGGCCCCCGGCCACCAGCCGCACGTCGTCACCCTGAGCGTGAACGGCGCGCCCGTCTCCCACGACCTCGTGATCCTGCCCAGCCCCGGTGGCCTGACCGGTACGGTGCGCGGCGGGGACGGCGAGCCCCTCCCCGCCGCGCTGGTGGTGGCCACCGACCAGCACGGTGACGTGACGGCCTCCGCCACCGCCGGGACGGACGGCGGCTACCGGCTCGGCGACCTGCTGCCCGGCGACTACACGCTGAGCGTCAGCGCGCCCGGCCACCGCCCGGTGGCCGTGCCCGCCACCGTCTCCGCCGAGACCGCCCGCCTCGACATCGAGCTGACCACCGCGGCGACCCTGCGGGGCACGGTCCACACCCCGGACGGACGCGCCCTGGACGACGCCCGCGTCACCCTCATCGACGCCGCCGGCAACGTCGTCGGAACCCGCACCACGAGCGTCGACGGCGGCTACGCCTTCACCGACCTCGCCAGCGAGCAGTACACGGTGATCGCCAGCGGATACCCGCCGGTGGCCACGCAGGTCACCGTGAACGGCAGCGAGGAGGTCGACGTGCTGCTGGGACACAAGGAGGCGTAGGGCCCGCCGGTCCGCGTCAGCGGAGGACGTCCTTCGTCAGCACCCCCTGCTCGGTCGCGAGCGTGTGGTCGTAGTGCCGGCCGGGCCCGCTCAGCCGGTACCGCTCGCTCGTCGTGGCCACCGCGTGCCGGTCCTCGCGGGCCACGCCGAGCGTGAAGGTGGCGTCGCCGTGGTAGCTGTCGTCGACCCGGGTGGCGCCGAGGTGGGCCCGGTCGGCGAGGGACATGACGACCCGCAGACGGTTCGCGCTGTCGATGGTGGCGCGGCCGTCGAGGGTGTACGTGCGGTCGGTGCGGTTCAAGTGGCCGTTGGTCGTGACGAGTTGGTGATCGGTCCAGGTGCCGGTCTGGTTGTCCGTGTTCTCGTCGGGCGTCCACTGGTGGTCGATCGCCGTGGTCAGGGTCCGCTCGACGGTCGTGGTGACCCGGCCGTGTGAGGTGTTCAGATACCCGGTGACCTTGAGCCGGTCCTTGCCGTCGGTGACCAGGTGTCGCATCGAGCCGTCGGTGAAGGTGTTGCCGACGGCCGGACTGGTTTTCTCGTACGACGTGACGGCCCCCGTCACCACCGACTTGTGGGCGTCCTGCCACACCAGGACATTGGTCGGCGCGCTCCACCCGGTCTGCCCGGCCGGCACTCCGACCACCTCGACGTCCACGGTGTGCGCCTTGCCGTCGTTGAGGAGGCCCGCGAAGGGGGTCAGGTCGAAGGTCAGCGGACGTACGTCGAAGGCGGTCGGGGACGGAATCACCGACCACAGATAGGGCGACCAGCCGCCGGTCCACACGTTCGGATACGGCGACGCGATCCCGGCGACCTTCCCGTCCACGCTCACCTGTACCTCGCGGTACGGCCCGTCGTCCCCGCCCTGGCAGGAGTACGACGCCTTCGGGGTCGTGGCCGAGTACCAGAACTCCTCGCAGCCGCCGCCCGACCCGGTGGCGTACACCTCGGCGAGGATGCGCTCGGAGTTGCGGGGGACGGTGAGGGAGGCGCCGGTGGTGACGCTGTCGCCGTCGCTGAGGGGGATGACCTGGTCGGGAGCGTCCGTGCCGCCCCCGGGGCCGGGAGCGTAGAAGGTGAGCGTCACCTCGACGTCGAGGATGCCCGTGTAGGTGTCGTTGACAACGTTGCCGATGAGCATGTCGACGGACTGCGCGCTGCTCAGCGTCTTCTCGTACTCGGTGACGTCCTTCTGGACGGACCAGTTGATCCCGTCCTGTGAGGGCTCGGGCGTCGACGTCCGGAAGACCTGCACCCCGCCGATGTCCAGATACCCCAGGCGGTCGTACTGCCGCCCCTTCACGTTCCCGTCCATCCGCAGCACGACCTTCGACCACTGCCCCGGGGTTCCGCAGCCGGTCGGCGGTGTGTACGTCCCCGTGTACGGCGTGAAGTCCTTGAACCGCGCTTCGGCGACCGTGACTTCGCAGGCCTTGGTGTGCGGGGTGCTGATCGGCGGGGCGGCGGTGACGGGGTCGTGGTAGTCGGTGCCGAACTCGACGGGGACCGTGGTGGCGGACGCCGTGCCCGCCGCGAGGGCCAGTGAGGCGAGCGCGGCGGCGAGGGCGGTGGCGGCCCGGCGCAGGGAAGGGTGAGGTCGTCTCATGCGCCGCAGTGAACCTGTGTACCCCTCCGGTGACCAGAGGGTCAGAAGAGGTCTTGACCAATTCGAGTCTCTTCGCTGACCTTCGCGACGAAGGGAGCCCACGCGGTGGGGGAGAGGGTGAGGTGAGGGCCGGGAAGGTTCTTGGAGTCGCGGAGGTGGATGGTGTGGGGGGTGACGGCGACTTCGAGGCACTGGCCGCCCTCGCCGCTGCTGTAGCTCGACTTGAACCAGTTCAGCTTCTCTATGGTCATCGCTTTTCCTGCATCTTCTCGATGAAGTCCAGGGACTCGTGCGGGTTGAGGGCCTGAGCTCGGATGATCCCATAACGGGCAGCGAGGATGCGTACCTCTTCTCGGCCAGTGATCAGCCGTGGGTACCCCTGACTCTCCATGTACACCACTTGCTCCTTGCCCTTGGGGGTGAGCAGGGTGAACGAGTTGTCCAGGCAGGGGTGTTCGGTCCGTCCCGTCGGCATCACCTGAAGCTGGACGTTCCGCATACGACCGATGTGCAGCAGCCGCCGAAGCTGACCCGTCTGCACCTCGGGTCCACCGATCGGCCGTTCCAGCACGGCCTGTTCGAGGACGAAGCTGCACTCCGGCGGCGGCCACTTCTCGAAAAGCTGCTGACGGGAGAGCCGGTCGGCGACACGTTTCTCGATGGTTTCCTCGTCCAGCGGCGGGTGCCGTTGCGTGAACACGGCCCGGGCGTAGTCCTCCGTCTGGAGCAGGCCCAGCACGCCCATGGTGCTGTAGTCGTAGAGGGAGACCGCCTCGGCCTCCAGCCCCGCGTAGTTGCGGTACCACTCGGGATGCCGCGTCCGGGTTTTGGCCATCGCCTCCTCGACCTCGGGCAGGACCTCCTTCAACAGGCCCCCGGCGTCCAGCAGTTCGTCCGCCTTGATCAGGACCTCCGGCCGGAGTGTCCGCACTCCCCTCTCCATGGAGGAGACCGCGTCGGGGCCGTACCCCACCAGCTCCCCGAACTCCTTCTGCGTCAGCCCCTTCCGCTCCCGCAGAAGCCTGACCATCTTGCCCAGCGCGACGAACAACCCCGCCGTACCGTCTGCCTCCGCAGGCGTCTCCGGCCTCCGCTCACCCACGCACTCACCCCTCCCACGCGACAACCCGTACACCGAACCGACCGCACTCGTACAGCTACTCAGAGTCGCCGAGTCGCACCTGGTCAGCGTAGAGAGAACCCAGCACGCTCGGTGACGTGAACGCCGAAATCTCCACCCCCACCGAAGAACTGACCCAGCGTCTGAGCGCCACTCCGCGAGGCGCTCGCCTGGCCCGCAGACTCACGGCCACCCAGCTCGCGGCATGGGGCCACGCCCACGACACCGACGTCAACGACACCGCGCAGCACCTCGTCGCCGAGCTCGCCGCCAACGCGGTGACCCACGGCCGCGTACCCGGAAGGGACTTCGAACTGCGCCTGCTACGGCTCCCGGAGAACACGCTCCGTATCGAGGTGAGCGATCCGCGAGGCGACCGCCGACTCCGGTACGTCAACGACGAGGCCGGCGAACACGGCCGCGGCCTGATCCTCGTGACGCTTCTCGCCGACACCTGGGGCGTCACGGAGCGGGACGTCGGCAAGACGGTGTGGGCCGAGCTCGGGCTCGGGAGGGCATGAGAACGGCGGCACGGTTGCCCGCGCCGCCGCCCTCCCGCGTTGTGCCCGACGTCAGTTGGAGAAGTAGAAGTACTGCCAGGCGCCGATGGTGGTGGTGTTGACGCTGTCGCCCGAGGACGGGTCCACGTACACGGCGCGTACCCGGGCGCGGATGCCCGCGCTTCCCGAGTGGCCGAGGTTGACGACGCACTTGCCGTTCGTACCGAGTGCGAAGTACTCGGAGGCGGTCGTGTACCACCTGCCGTCGGAGTAGACCTGGAGGTCCAGGCGCTCCTTGCGGTCCCGGTAGTACGTCATCGTGGTGGTCAGGATCGCGTCGGTGTTCTTGTGGAAGTAGCGGTAGCGGGTGGAGCCGATCGTGCCGGTCTTGTAGTACTTGGACAGTGAGCCGGCGATCTTCACGTGTGCGTACGCGCTGGACTTGACGGTCCGCGGAGCGTAGCGGGAATCGCCCTTGTAGACGGCCTTCACGGCGGTGTCGCGGGACATGGTGACGACCGCCGACAGGTTGCCGTGCGAGTCGACCTTGCCGGTCTTCAGCAGCTTGTTCGGCTTGTCCGCGCCGTAGGGGTCGGCCCAGATCTCCACCGTGCGGTTGCTGTAGGTGGTACCGAGGTGGGCGGTGAAGGTGACCTTCTTGCCGTAGTCGTACGTCTTCTTGTTGTTGGTGAGTGTCAGGGCGGGCGTGGCCCGGGAGACGGCGACGGTGTCCGAGGCGGACGCCGGGGTGTGGGCGGCGTCCCCGGGATACGTGACCGTGTAGCGGACCGAGCCGCCGGCCGGGGGTGCGTCGGTGAAGGAGAACGCGCCGTTGGCGCCCAGCTTCGTGGTGCCCAGGGACTTGCCCGAGGGGGAGAGCAGGTCGGTGCGTACGACGTTCACCGGGGTCCCGGCGGGCGGCTTGAGACCGGCGGTGAGGGTGCCCTTGACGGTGAGCGTCTTGGCGCGAGCGGCGGTGCCCGGGGCGTTGACGGCGAGCTTCGTGACGTACTTGCGTGGTTCGGTCACCGTCTGGAACTGCATGTAGCCGGACGATCCGGTCAGCACGAACAGCTTCGTGCCGTCCGCCGACCAGGCCGTCGAATGTCCGCCCCACGGCATCCATGAGCTCGACAGGTTGCGGACGCTGGCCGGGGCGTCGGCGCCGCCCGGGAAGACGTAGGTGTCGCCGGTGTTGTCGGTGTCCAGCGAGGTGGCCGCGATCGTGCCGTCCGGGGCGATGGCGACGGTCTCCGCCTCATCGTTGACCGGGTACGCGTGCACCTCGGCGAGGTCGGAGAGCCGGTATTCGACGGCGGCCCGGTGCCCCTGCCCGACCACGACGATCGACTGCCCGCCGGGGGTGAGCGCGGCGTCGCTGTAGAAGCCGCCCTCGTCCGCCGTGACACGGATGACCGGGGTGCCGGAGGCGATGTCGTAGACGACGATCGGTCCGCTGCTGATACCGCCGTCCAGCGCGACCAGGGTGTCCGGGTTAGCCGGGTCGGCATACAGCCTCGGCGTGCTGGCGAAGTCGTGATCGCCCGCGAGGTCGAGCCGCACGGTGACCGGGTCCGCGGTCAGATCGACCTCGCCGAGCCCGGAGTCCCACTGGTCGCCGTAACCGAACCAGATCCGCCCCTGCGTCAGGGCGATGTGCCGCGGCGCCGTCCCGGCTCCCGTCGCGTACTCGCCGGTCTGGGTGAGCGTCGCGGTGTCGAAGGCGACGATCTTGTCGGCGCGGGTGACGGCGGCATAGAGCGTGCTGCCGTCCGCACTCAGCTGAAGGTCCGACACCCCGGGCAGACCGGTGAGTCTGGTGACGATCTTGCCGCTGTTGTCGACGACGGCTATGGCGTCGCCGGTGCTCATGTAGAGGTGCTGGTGGGCGCCGTCGACGACGGTGTCACTGACGTTGTCGACGCCGATCGGCACGCTCGTGTCGGCGACCGCGGGAGAGGCGGCGAGCAGCACCGAACCGAAGAGAGCAGCCGTCACGACGGCAACCGGAAGTGTGCGTGTGCGCACGGTAATTGAACCCCCCAAGACTGTGGCCGGTGTCAGCGGCCGGTACCGGCCCCGTGGCCGGCGAGTGAAGCGTAGGCCAGACCTGTGACACTCCGTACAAGCACCTCCGCTCGGCCGAGTGCTTGTGCACGAACCGGCGGCAGGTCCGAAGGCAGGGACCTCAGCCGTGCGCGGCCGTATCGCGGCAGGACTCCACCACGGTGTCCGCGAACGCCCGCGCCGGCGGCGACAGCGCGTCCCAGCGGCGCACCGCCCAGCCGACGGAGAGGGGCCGCAGGGCGGGGACGGGAACCAGTCGTAGGTCACCCCGGCCGGATACGTCGAGGCCCGGCAGGGACGGCACCACCGCCCGCCCCAGCCCGAGTTCGGCCAGCAGCAGCGCCGTGTCCCAGTCCGCCACGCTCGTGTCGAAGGCGAACCGGACACCCAACTCCGCGCAGGCCGCGTCCAGGTGGGCGGCGGAGGTCGAGTTCGGGGGGAGGCGGATGAGCCGTAGACCGGACAGCTCGGCCGCGTCGACGTACGGGCGCCCCGCGAGTGGATCCCCGGCCCGTACCGCCAGCACCCACGGCAGTTCCATCACCGGCCGCTGCTCGATGCCCCGCACCGGCGCGCCCAGCGTGATCCACGCCAGGTCGAGACTGCTGTCGGCCAGCGCGTCGAAGCAGGCCCGGCTGGAGCTCTCGGTCCTGAACTCCAGGCTGATGTCAGGGTGTTGCTGCCGGAAGGCCACCACCGCGTCCGACATGAAGTGCCGTACGGTCGTCGCGCCCGTCGCCACCCGGACCGACCCGCTCTCCCCGTCGACCAGTTCACGCAGCCGGCGCAGGGCGAGATCCAGCCCGGCGATCCCTTCCGCCGCGGCCGCCTCCAGCACCCGCCCGGCCTGCGTCGGTACGACCCCCCGAGGCTGCCGCTCCAGCAGACCGACCCCCGTCTCCCGCTCCAGCCGCTTCACGTGCTGACTCACCGCGGACTGCGTGCAGCCCAGCTCACGGGCCACCGCACTGAGGCTTCCGGCGCGGCACACGGCCACGAAGACACGCAGGTCGTCGAGGGTCATGATCCCCAAGCTAGCACTTGGGTCCAGTGACAAATTCTTAGGATTGACTCGGGTGAACGCCCGTACGACGATCTCCTCAGGGCCCGGGCGGCAACCCGCTCCCAACCCGGGAGGAGCGGGTGCCGACCCAACCCACGCCCACTGCCGAGGAGTCCGGTGTCCACCACTGACGAAGCCAGAGCTCTCTTACGGCGGCTCGGTGCCGAGCGCATCCCCCACCCCGGCGGCACCCTCCTCACCCACCTCGAACGCGTCCGCATCCAACTCGCCCTCTGGGACGCCCGCCCCGCCCTCCAGCTCGCCGGTCTCTGCCACGCCTTCTACGGCACCGACGGCTTCCCCACCGCCCTGCTCCCGCTCGACCGGCGCACGGAGCTCGCGTCCGTGATCGGCCCGGACGCCGAGGCGATCGTGCACTTCTACGCGAGCTGTGACCGCGGGGCGACCTACCCGCACCTCCTGGAACCCCGCTTCCGGGACCGGTTCACCGGGCGGACGTACGCCCCCGACCTCGTCCTGCGCAGGAACTTCGCCGAGCTCACCGCCGCCAACGAACTCGACCTCGCCCGCCGGGACCCGGCCTTCCGGGAGCGGTGGGGGCCCGAACTCCTCGCCCTCCTCACCCGTTTCCGGCCGCTTCTCAGCCAACTCGCCTGGCGGGACACCCTCGACGTCCTCCACGGCTCTTGACTTCTCAAGACCCCCGCGCGACGTTCCGGACCCTTCGTCCATACCAACCGCAGGGGGGACCCGACCATGAGTGTGACCCGAAGACACCTGCTGGCCGCCGGTGCCGGGGCGGCCGTCGCCGCAGGGGTGCAACAGGTCGCGAGCGCCGCTGACCTGCCGACGGTCGGGACGTACGACGTCGTCGTCATCGGCTCCGGCGCCGCAGGCATGACCGCCGCGCTCGCCGCCGCCAAGCAGGGCCTGAGCACCGTGGTTCTCGAGAAGGCGCCCACCTTCGGCGGATCCGCCGCCCGTTCAGGGGCCGGGATCTGGATCCCCAACAACCCCGTCATCCTCGCCGCCGGCGTCCCGGACACCCCGGCCAAGGCGGCCGCCTACCTCGCCGCCGTCGTGGGGCCCGATGTACCGGCCGTCCGACAGCAGGCCTTCCTCCGACACGGACCCGCCATGATCTCCTTCGTCATGGCCAACAGCCCGCTCCGTTTCCGCTGGATGGAGGGGTACAGCGACTACTACCCGGAGCTCCCGGGCGGCCTCCCGAACGGCCGTTCCATCGAGCCCGACCAACTCGACGGCAAACTCCTCGGCGCCGAACTCGCCCACCTGAACCCGCCGTACCTCGAAGTCCCCGCAGGTCTGGTCGTGTTCAGCGCCGACTACAAGTGGCTCGCCCTGTCCGCGGTCAGCGTCAAGGGTGCCGCCGTCGCCGCCGAGTGCCTGGCGCGCGGCACGAAGGCGGCCCTGCTCGGGCAGACGCCGCTCACCATGGGGCAGTCGCTGGCGGCCGGGCTGCGGAAGGGACTCCAGGACGCCGGCGTCGCCGTCCGGCTCAACACCCCCCTCACCGAGCTCTACGTCGAGAAGGGCGCCGTCGCCGGAGCGGTGACCCCGGGCGGGCTCTACCGTGCCCGCCGGGGCGTGATCGTCGGCTCCGGCGGCTTCGAGCACAACGCGGCGATGCGGGCGCAGTACCAGCGGCAGCCCATCGGCACGGAGTGGACCGTCGGCGCGAAGGAGAACACCGGGGACGGCATCCGGGCGGGCCAACGAGTCGGCGGCGATCTCGCGCTGATGGACGACGCCTGGTGGGGGCCGGCCATCCCGATCCCCGGCGACCCGTACTTCTGTCTCGCCGAACGCACCCTGCCCGGCGGGCTCATCGTCAACGCGGCCGGTCGGCGCTTCGTCAACGAGGCCGCCCCCTACAGCGACGTCGTCCACACCATGTACGACCGGAACCCGACCGACCCCGACATCCCGTCCTGGCTGATCGTCGACCAGAACTACCGCAACCGGTACCTCTTCAAGGACATCGCCCCGACCTTCGTCCTCCCCGACGACTGGTACGGCTCGGGCGCCGCCCACAAGGCCTGGACGTTCGACGCCCTGGCCGCCTCCATCGGCGTCCCGGCCGCTGCCCTCCGGGCCACCGTCGACCGTTTCAACTCCCTTGCCCTGAAGGGCGACGACACGGACTTCGGGCGCGGCGACAGCGCCTACGACCACTACTACACGGACCCGTCGGTCCTCCCGAACTCCTGCCTGGCCCCGCTCTGGCTGCCCCCGTACTACGCCTTCCGGCTCGTCCCGGGAGACCTGGGCACCAAGGGCGGCCTGGTGACCGACGCCCGCGCGCGCGTCCTGCGGCCCGACGGCTCGGTCGTCCCCGGCCTGTACGCCGCCGGGAACGCCAGCGCGGCCGTCATGGGCCACAGCTACGCGGGCGCGGGCTCGACGATCGGTCCCGCGATGACCTTCGGGTACATCGCGGCCCGGGACATCGCGGGGGCGCTCTAGTCGCGCCTGAAGATCAGGGCGGCCTGGCGGGTCGACTCGTTCGGGAGGGGTTCGCGCACCGTCCGGGAGACGGGCGCGAACCCCGCCGCCGTCAGCAGCTCAGCCATGTGCTCCGGCTGCCGCCGCAGGAAGTCCAGCGTCACCGGGTGTCCCCAGGGATTTTCGTGGCGGCGGGGCTCGTCGCCGATCTGGAACGCGAGGAGCAGATGGCCGCCGGGCGCCAGGACTCGCCTGAACTCGGCGAAGAGGGACGGGAGCTGGTCCACAGGCGTGTGGATGGAGGAGTACCAGGACACCGCGCCGGCGAGTGCGCCGTCGGGCAGGTCGAGCTCCAGCATCGAGCCCCGCTCGAACCGCAGCCCCGGGTTCTCCCGCCGCGCGATCGCCAGCATTGAATCCGACAGATCGAGGCCGAAGACGGACAGCCCGAGAGAGGCTAGGTGGGCGGTGACCCGTCCGGGGCCGCAGCCCAGGTCGGCCACGGGCTCGCCTCTGCCGACGAGTGCGGCGAACGCTGCGAACACGGCCCTGTCCAGTGGCTTGCCGTCGATTTCGTCGGAGAAGCGCTCTGCGTAGTCCTCGGCGATGGCGTCGTAGAACATTCGGGTGCTGGTGAGGAAGTCGGCTTCGGTCATGGCCGGGGACCCTAGTGGCCCCCACTGACACTCAGGCCACACCGGCCGCCCGCAGTACGGCAGTTGCCCCGGCCGCCCCCAGCACCACCACCACGAACGGCGCCCTCCGCCACGCCAGCACCGCCCCCACCAGGACCCCGGCCGGCCGCGCCCACCCCGCGAATCCGCCGCCCTCCGTCAGCGAACCCGTCGCCAGCAGCGCCACCAGCAGCACGACGGCACCCGCGCCCAGCAACTCGCGGACCCGCCCCGGCAGTTCCACCCGCCCGTGCAGCACAGGCCCGACCAGCCGGAAGGCGTACGTCCCCACCGCCAGCGCCAGAATCATGGCGACCGTCGCGCTCACACCGGCCTCCTGCCGCCGTGGAGGACCAGTCCCGCCAGCGCCACCAGCACCGGCACCCCCGCCGGGACCGCCGGCGTCACCGCCAGGGCCAGCCCGGCGCCGAGCAGCGCGGACCGTCGTATCGCCAAGGACTCCCGCAGGGCGGGCAGCACCAGGGCGACGAGGACGGCGGGGAAGGCCGCGTCCAGGCCGTAGGTGCCGGTGTCGCCCAGGGCGTCCCCGGCGAGGGCCCCGGCCAGGACGCCGGTGTTCCACACGGCGAACAGACCGAGCCCGCAGACCCAGAAGGCCGCCCGGCGGCGGGCCGGGTCCGGCTGGGCCAGGGCGAAGGCCACCGTCTCGTCGGTGACCAGGTGCGCGCCGAGGAGACGGGCGAGCCGGCCCCGGCCGAGGATGTCCGCGACCGCGAGGCTGAAGGCGGCCGTACGGGTGTTGAGCAGCAGGCCGGTGACCGCCGCGGCGACCGGACCGCCCCCGGCCAGCAGCACCCCGACCGCGCTGAACTGGGCGGAGCCCGCGTACACCACCAGGGACATCACCACCGGCACCCACACCGGCAGGCCGCCGGTGACGGCGATCGCGCCGAAGGAGACGCCCACGACCCCGCTCGCGAGCCAGACGAGCGCACTGTCACGGACCAAGGCTGTTCGCTCTGCCGTACGCATGTTCACTACACTGGACGGTACCGCCTCTGTTCGTCAAGGCGAACGATCGTACCGATGGAGCGAACAGCATGTCCGACAGCCCCCCGCCCCGGCTCCCCCTGGACTGGATCGCCGCCTCCCTGCGCCGCGAACGCACCCGCGCCGGGCTCTCCCTCTCCGAGCTGGCCAAGCGCGCCGGAATCGCGAAGTCCACGCTGTCCCAGCTGGAGGCGGCGAGCGGGAATCCCAGCGTGGAGACGCTGTGGGCGCTGGGGGTGGCGCTCGGGGTGCCGTTCAGTGCCCTGGTGGAGCCGCCGGCGTCGTCCGTGCGGGTGATCAGGGCGGGACAGGGGCCGAGTGTGGCCTCGGAGAAGTCCGAGTTCGCGGCCACCCTGCTCTCCGCGAGTCCGCCCGGAGCGCGCCGGGACATCTACCACCTGCGGGCCGAACCCGGTGCCGTACGGGAATCGGAGCCACACATTCCGGGGACCGTGGAGCATCTGATCGTGAGCACGGGGCGGGTGAAGGCCGGGCCGGTGGGGGAGGAGGCCGAACTGGAGCCCGGTGACTACATGACGTATCGGGGGGACGTGGCCCATTCATATGAGGCGCTCACCGCCGGCACGACATTCGTGCTTGTCATGCAGCACCTGTAAAAGCAAAGGCAGGAGCCCCGCTACCGTGCGGCGCGGGGCTCCTTGGGTACTGCTTTCAGGTCCGGATCAGAGGCTGGATGGCCAATGAGACGGGATCAGACGGGGGTGACGTTCTCCGCCTGCGGGCCCTTCGGGCCCTGGGTCACGTCGAAGGAGACCTGCTGGTTCTCCTCCAGCGAACGGAAGCCGCTCGCGTTGATCGCGGAGTAGTGGACGAAGACGTCGGGGCCGCCGCCCTCCTGGGCGATGAAGCCAAAGCCCTTTTCGGCGTTGAACCACTTCACGGTTCCGGTAGCCATAAGCCCTCCTTGGGCCCAAAAGGGTTGCCCTGCTCCAGAACCTGCAAGTGTGAAAACAGTGCCGCACAACTGCATATGTCTGAAAACGACTAGAGCCTGCGGTTACATGCTCCGCAGGCTCTGTACTGCAAGGGAAACCAAACTGCAACTTGCGGCGAGCCTAGCATGCAGGCAGCCGAAAGCAATAGAGGCCAAGATCACGTCACCCGGAGGTTTGAAGATCGCACGCCGGTTGACTGTGGGGCCGAAGTCCGAAGCGTACCCCAAGGGGTCTACTGTCGCGATGTGGACAATTCTCGCACCCGGCCGCGCGTCGGCCACATCCAGTTCCTGAACTGCCTGCCCCTGTACTGGGGGCTCGCGAGGACGGGCACGCTCCTCGATTTCGAGCTCACGAAGGACACCCCGGAGAAGCTCAGCGAGAAGCTGGTGCAGGGAGACCTCGACATCGGGCCCATCACCCTCGTCGAGTTCCTCAAGAACGCGGACGACCTGGTCGCCTTCCCCGACATCGCCGTCGGCTGCGACGGCCCGGTCATGTCCTGCGTCATCGTCTCCCAGGTCCCGCTGGACGAGCTGGACGGCGCCAGGGTTGCCCTCGGGTCGACCTCGCGCACCTCCGTACGCCTCGCCCAGCTCCTCCTCGCCGAGCGCTACGGCGTCCGGCCCGACTACTACACCTGCCCGCCCGACCTGAGCCTGATGATGCAGGAGGCGGAGGCGGCCGTACTCATCGGAGACGCGGCCCTGCGGGCGAACCTCCTCGACGGCCCGCGCTTCGGCCTCGAGGTGCACGACCTCGGCTCGCTCTGGAAGGAGTGGACGGGGCTGCCGTTCGTCTTCGCGGTGTGGGCCGCCCGCCGGGACTATCTCGAACGCGAGCCGGTCATCACCCGCAAGGTCCACGAGGCCTTCCTCGCCTCCCGGAACCTCTCCCTGGAGGAGGTCGGCAAGGTCGCGGAGCAGGCGGCCCGCTGGGAGGACTTCGACGAAGAGGTGCTCGCGAAGTACTTCACGACGCTGGACTTCCGGTTCGGGGGACCGCAGTTGGCGGCGGTCACGGAGTTCGCGCGGAGGGTCGGGCCGACGACGGGTTTCCCCGGGGACGTGAAGGTGGAACTGCTTCAGCCCTAATCTGCATCTGCACCTTATGGGGGAGGCCGGTATGCAGCCGCTGGGAGTCGACGAACCCACCACCGTGGGGCCCTACCGGCTGCTCGGCCGACTGGGGTCCGGCGGCATGGGCCGGGTCTACCTCGGCCGCAGCGCCGGGGGCCGCACGGTCGCGGTCAAGATCGTGCACCCGCACTTCGCGCTCGACGAGGAGTTCCGCGCCCGCTTCCGCCGCGAGGTCGACGCGGCGCGCAGAGTGGGCGGGGCCTGGACCGCGCCGGTCCTCGACGCGGACCCGGAGGCGGCGGTGCCGTGGGTCGCCACGGGGTACGCGGCGGGCCCTTCCCTTGCCTCGGCGGTCACGGACGGGGGCCCGCTGCCCGAGCATTCCGTACGAGTCCTGGGGGCGGGCCTCGCCGAGGCGCTCGCGGCCGTGCACGGACTGGGGCTCGTCCACCGGGACGTGAAGCCCTCCAACGTCCTGCTCACCGTCGACGGCCCCCTCCTCATCGATTTCGGCATCGCACGCGCCACCGACGGAACCGCGTCCCTGACCTCGACCGGCGTCTCCATCGGCTCGCCGGGTTACATGTCCCCCGAACAGATCCTGAGCAAGGGGGTGTCGGGCGCGGCGGACGTCTTCTCCCTGGGCGCGGTGCTGGCGTACGCGGCCACGGGAGCACCACCCTTCCCGGGGGACTCCTCGGCCTCGCTCCTCTACAAGGTGGTCCACGAGGAGCCCGAACTCGGGTCACTGACCGGCGAGTTGCGGGAACTCGTGGGGGCCTGCCTGTCCAAGTCGGCACAGGAACGGCCGACCCCGGCTGAGGTGGCCCGGCGGCTCGCCCCTGAGGGGGCGGCCCGGCTGGTGGCGGCGGGATGGCTGCCGGGGGCGCTGGTCGAGCAGGTGGGGCGAAGTGCCGTACAGCTGCTGAATCTTGAGGCGGTGGGGGAGCGGACTGGGGAGCAGGCCTCCGGGCCTGTGGGGTTCAGCAGTCCTTCGGTGGGTGGTGGTTCGCCGGGGACGGCGGGGGCGTTCGGGCCGCCGCCGGTGATGCCGCTGGTGTCCGCGGGGGCGCCTCCGGCCGACGCGGCCGGGCCCCCGGCGTTTCCGGTCACGCCACCGGCCACCACGGGCGGACCCTTTGTGCCCGAGCCCCGGGACGCGGCGCCGCACGAGACGGTGGTGCCCTCCGACAAGCGACCCGGTCCCGGTCGGCTCTCCGTTTCCGTCGCCGCCACCGCCACGCCCGGAGAGGGCGGCCGCGGGCGCCGGATGAGTTGCACCGTGGCGCTCGCGGTCGCCGGGGCGCTGGCCGCGGTGACCGTGGGGTCGGTGTTCCTGTTCGACCTGCTGCCGGGGCGGGGCGACGACGACTCGGCGAGCTCCAGTCCCGGCAACGGCGCCTACTCCTCGGCCCCGACCTCCGTACCGTCGGCCTCCCTGCCCTCGGCTTCCTCGCCGCCGTCCGCGTCCTCCCAGCCGTCCAGCGCGGCGCCGAGCGGGCCTTCCGAGGTCCCCGACCGCTATCTCGGCACCTGGGAGGGGCCGGGCAGCGGTCTCGGCGGGAGCCTGCCGATGGGGACCTTCCGGATCACCGTCAAGAAGGTGAGCGTCGGCGAGGAGTTGGGCCGACTGCGGCAGACCGACGCGATCGGGGCCGAGTGCACCGACGTCCTCACGCTGAAGCAGGTCACGGAGACGGAGCTCGTCACCACGGCCGTCGGCGCGAAGGACAACCACGCCGGCTGCAACCCCACCGCCCACACCGTCCGCCTCACCACGGTCGGCGACGACCTGAAGTACACGTCGGAGAGCGAGGCCGAGGGATACCCCGAGGCGCGGATGTCGAAGGTCGAGCGGTGACGCAGCTGCTCGTCGTCCCGGCCGCACTGTGGGGAGCGGCGACGGGTGCGCTGCTGCCGCGCGCGGCCTACCGCTACTCCGTCCCGACCGGGCAGCCGTGGCGGACAACCTGCCCCGACGGGCACCCGCTGGGCGGGTGGCTCGGACGGGCGAGGTGCGGAACCTGCGGCACCCGGCAGTCGTACGGTCCCGGCACCCTCCTCCTCTCCACCGTCACCGCCCTCCTCTGCGCCGCCCTCGCCGCCGCCACCGGCACCCGCCCGGAGATCGCCGTCTGGCTGCTGCTCGCCCCCGTGGGCGTGCTGCTCGCCGTCATCGACCTGCGCGTACGACGACTGCCCGACCCGCTCACCCTCCCCCTCGCGGCCGCCGCCCTCGCGCTGCTCGGCGCGGTCTCACTGGTGCCCGAGCACACCGGGAACTGGCTGAACGCCCTGTTCGGCGCCCTCGCGCTCGGCGCCGGCTACTGGGTGCTGTGGCGGATCAACCCCGGCGGCATGGGCTTCGGCGACGTGAAGCTGGCGCTCGGGGCGGGGGCGGTCCTGGGCTGGTACGGCTGGGACACCGTGCTGCTCGGCACCTTCGCCGGCTTCCTGCTCGGCGCGCTCTACGGCGGTGTCCTGGTCCTGGTGGGCAGGGCGGGACGCAAGACGGCGATCCCGTTCGGGCCGTTCCTGATCACGGGGGCGTACGCGGGCCTGCTGATCGGCGCGTACACGGCCTGACATCGGCCTGACATCCGGCTTGTCGGAGGGCTGGCGTAGGCTGGCCCGGTCCGCCCGAATCCTTGACGAAAGGCACGCCCCGGTGACCGAGAAGGCCGACCTTCAGTCCGTCCTCGACCGTGCCGCCGAGGGTGGGCGCATCACTCCGGAGGAGGCGCTCGACCTCTACCGCGACGCCCCGCTGCACGCGCTGGGCTCCGCCGCGGACGCCGTGCGCCGCCGTCGGTACGCGGGCACGGAGCACATCGCGACGTACATCATCGAGCGGAACATCAACTACACGAACGTGTGCGTCACGGCGTGCAAGTTCTGCGCGTTCTACGCCCCGCCGACCGCCAAGGACAAGGGCTGGACCCGCGACCTGGACGACATCCTGCGCCGGTGCGCGGAGACCGTCGAACTCGGCGGCACGCAGATCATGTTCCAGGGCGGCCACCACCCGGACTACGGCGTCGAGTACTACGAGAAGCACTTCGCCGCCATCAAGAAGGAGTTCCCCCAGCTGGTGATCCACTCGCTGGGCGCGTCCGAGGTCGAGCACATGGCCCGGATCTCCAAGGTGAGCGTCGACGAGGCGATCCGGCGCATCCACGCGGCCGGCCTCGACTCGTTCGCGGGCGCCGGCGCGGAACTGCTCCCCGAGCGTCCCCGCAAGGCCATCGCGCCCCTCAAGGAGTCCGGCGAGCGCTGGCTGGAGATCATGGAGACGGCGCACAACCTGGGCGTGGAGTCCACCTCCACGATGCTCATGGGCACCGGCGAGACCAACGCCGAGCGCATCGAGCACCTGCGGATGATCCGTGACGTACAGGACCGGACGGGCGGCTTCCGGGCGTTCATCCCGTACCTCTACCAGCCGATGAACAACCACCTGAAGGGCCGCACCCAGGCCACGATCTTCGAGTACCTGCGGATGATCGCGATCTCCCGGCTCTTCATGGACAACATCGCCCACATCCAGGGCTCCTGGCTGACCACCGGCCAGGACGCGGGCCAGCTGACGCTGCACTACGGCGCGGACGACCTCGGCTCGATCATGCTGGAGGAGAACGTCGTCTCGGCGGCCGGTGCCAAGCACCGCTCCAACCTCCAGGAAATGATCGACATGATCCGCACGGCGGGCCGGGTCCCGGCCCAGCGCTCCACGACGTACGAACACCTCGTCGTCCACGACGACCCGGCGAACGACCCGGTCGACGCGCGTGTGGTGTCCCACATCTCCTCCACGGCGATCGCGGGCGGTACGGCGCATCCCGAGCTGAAGATCCTCGCGTCCAACTAGGCCCGCCTTGCTGACGATCCACACCGCCGACCTGCTGATCCCGGGCGGCGGAAGGTCACCGCTGCCCGGTGGCGCGGTACTGGTCGAGGGGCGGCGGATCGCTGCCGTAGAGGTCTACGAGGACCTGGCCGCCGCACATCCGACGGCAAGGGTGCGCCGCTGGCCGGGAGTTCTCACCCCGGGCCTGGTGAACCCGTACGGCCCGGAACTCTTGGAGCAGGCCTACCATCCGGACCCACGCGAGGACTTGGGCAACGAGCCGATCTCGGGCGAGGCGCTGAAGTCACTGGGCATGACGGACGCGAGGTGGGGCGCGAGCGCGAGGCGGGGCGTACAGCGAATGCTGGCGCACGGGACGGTGGCGGTGGCGGGGGACTTGAGACGCCCCATGGTGGCAGACGCCGTGTACCGGGCGGGGATGACGAGTGAAGAACGCTTCGAGGATCCTGCGGGCCCACCCACTCTCGACCCGCTGATCGGACGGAGCCTGGCCGAGGCGATCCTGATGCCCCTGCTGCCGCACATGGGCATCGACGCGACCTTCACGGTTTTCGACGTGTCGGGCGAGGCGGCGCTGACGGAGGAGGGCGCGATCACCTGTGTGGCAACAGTGATCGCCGGCCGCCTCTTGCATCGACGGCGCTGAGACCCACCTAGGGGCGCGGGGAACTGCGCGACCAGCCACAACGCACCCGCACCCAAAACTCAACCAGCCAACGCCTTCCCAAACGCCCCCGCCGACTGAGAAACCCCACTGCAATTGGTCAACGGATCATCCTCGTCCGAGCTCCCCGACTCACACTCCTGATCCCGAAACGTCGACCACATCGACACCCACGCCACCTCCTTCGCCTCGGCGAACTCCCGCACCTGCGCCGCGTCGGACAACGTGAACGTCTCTCCGTCCACATCATTCGTCCCGATCATCGACGTGAGCGCCATGGCCCGCCACGCGGTGGAGTCGGACGTACCGAAAACCTCCTTCAACTGCGCCTGCGCCGCCTTCGCCGAAGTGATCGCGTAATCCCCCATGTCCCCGTCGTACGACTCCCCGTAGTTCATCGTCATGATGTTGACGGTCGACACCTGAACCGACTTGTCGTTCGCGGACTCCAGCAAGGCCACACTCCCGTCGTCGAGCCCGGACGGCATCACGGGAAGCGTGAACGAGACGGCGAGATCGCTCCGTTGCTCCTGGAGCAAAGCGATCGCCTCGGACCGCAGCTCCACCGAGTCGGAGTCGGTCAGCGCGTCCCCCTCGATGTCGAAGTCGGCGAGTGAGGAACCGGCGGCATCCAGCGCCTTTCCATAAGCCGCGGCCAGTTTCGCCGCGGTGGAACAGGTCTCGGCCAGCTCCTTCCCGGACGCCCCGCCGAACGAGACCCGCACCTGGGCCCCGTCCTCTTTCAGCGCACTGATCCGGGACGCGACCGACGAGTCGCCGATGGCGGACGTGCCGTTCCAGGAAGGCGTGCAGGCGCTGCCGTCGGCGATCACGAACGCGAGGTTGTACACCGAGGGCGAGCCCGCGGAGTCGTTGCCGGACGCTTCGTCAGCGCTGACGTAGGGCGCGTACGCGGTGACCGACGACGCGGCTTCCGACGCCGACGCCGAGACGCTGCTCTGTTCCGCAGGCTCCGCGTCCGAGGCGCTGTCCGATTCGGCGGAGCACCCCGTCATGGCCAGGGCAAACAGACAAGTGAGCCCGGCGGCCGGCTTCAGGAAACCCCGCATTGTTCATGCACCCGCTCTCGTGATTTTCGTCTCAGGCTTGAAACAAAGGGTCATTCGGAAGGAGAACGTCTCATGCGAAGCCGGTGTTCAAAGCGACGGTCGATACACAGAAGATCCATGGGTCGCATCTCGTGAATCGGGCCAAACGGGCGAATTGAATGGGGCATTCCGCTCACTTCCCTCCATGGTGACCCGCGCAGGCGTTCGTGGAATCTCTCAGGGAAAAGACAGGTTAAGGCGTTTCTCATATGCGTCTCACAAGAATGGACGACTCGGTCACATAAAGACTCCTTAACGTCTTGGGAATGCAATCCGAGACTGCCATCGAAAACCGTGCGGACACGCACGGTCGCCGCCGCAAACGCGGTAGTAACGGGTCCGCCGAGGGCCCGGTGTTCGTTGACAACTCCGGACGCCGCTCCAGGATGCTGCGCCGGATCGGCCTTCTTCTCGGCGTTCTGTCCCTCGGGTACGCCGTCGTGCTGGGCCTGGCCTTCATGGGCATCGGCGTCTCCAGCACGACGCTGCTGCCCTTCGCCGGCGGCGGTCCCGGCGGTTCCTCGAACTCCGGCCCCGGCGGCTTCCAGCCGCAGGGAGGTATCGGCACCCCGCCGGCGAGGCCCTACGGCACTCCGCCCACGGGCACCGCCACGGGAGCTCCGCCGAGCACCGTGCCGACTGCGACCGCCTCCGCTGCCTCCAACTGACCGGAACGGCCCACCACATGACCACGACGACGCCCTCCCGCGGCCGCCGGCGTGCCCCCACCCGCATCGAGCGGGCGGCGGGCAAGGCCGCGGCGTTGCAGAAACCGCGGGTCATCCTCGCCCTGCTGCTCCTGCTCGGCCTGACCAGCGTGATGCTGCTCGACGGTTATCTGCGCGCCGAGGTCGGCGGCGACGAGCGGGTCCGCGACGGCGCCAGCTCCAGCAAGGTCCCCGACAAGATCCTCAACGGCGGGCCGATCGTCAGCTTCCGGGGCGGCCAGGCCACCACGACCTCCGTGCCGGCCAAGACGATCGCGCTCACCTTCGACGACGGCCCGAACCCGACGTACACGCCCCAGGTGCTGAAGATCCTGGAGAAGTACGACGTCCCGGCGACCTTCTTCGTGGTCGGCTCGATGGTCTCGCGCTACCCGGGGATCGTGAAGGACATGGTCGACCAGGGCGATGAGGTGGGCATCCACACCTTCACCCACGTCGACCTCTCCTACCAGAGCGACGCCCGCATCCGGCGCGAGATGACCCAGACGCAGCTCGCCCTCGCGGGTGCGGCGGGCATCACCACCACGCTGTTCCGGGCGCCGTACTCCTCGGAGACGGACGCGATCGACAACTACAGCTGGCCCGTGTACAAGAAGCTCGGCGAGGAGGGCTACACCAGCGTCTTCGTCGACACCGACAGCGACGACTGGAAGAAGCCGGGCGCCTCGAAGATCGTCAAGTGGGCCACGCCGTCCGGGACCTCGGGCGCCGCGGTGCTGATGCACGACGCCGGCGGCGACCGTGAGCAGACGGTCGAGGCGCTGCCGACGTACATCGAGAAGATGCGGGCGAAGGGTTACACCTTCACCACCATCAGCGGGGTCATCGAGGCGCAGAACACCGCTGCCCGCACGGGACAGCAGGCGAACGCGTCGGCCGGCACCGCGGGCGGACAGCTCCAGGGCGGGAACCAGAACGGGAACCAGGGCGGGAACCGGAACGCCACCGACCGCCTCCAGGCCGCGCACCGCGAGGCCACCGGCACGACCCTCTACGAGGGCAAGGCACTCGTCGTGGCCGTCGCCGTCGCCGAGTACGCCGTGCCCACGCTCTCGGTCGGACTCGTGATCGTGGGCGTGGCCGTCATGGGCCGGTTCGGGATGATGCTCATCCTCGCCCGCCGCCACTACAGACTGCGCAACAAACGCCGCTTCAGCTGGGGGCCCACGGTCACCCGGCCGGTGACCGTGATCGTCCCGGCGTACAACGAGAAGGAGTGCATCGCCAACACCCTGGAGTCGCTGGCACGCAGCACCCATCCGATCGAGGTCATCGTCGTCGACGACGGCTCCTCGGACGGCACCTCCGAGATCGCCCGCGAGGCGGCCCGCTCGCTCGGCATGACGAACGTCCGGGTCATCCGCCAGGAGAACGCGGGCAAGCCTGCCGCCCTCAACAACGGTGTCCGCAGCGCCAGTCACGACATCGTCGTGATGATGGACGGCGACACCGTCTTCGAACCGGACACCGTACGGCAGCTGGTGCAGCCCTTCGCCGACCCGGAGGTCGGCGCGGTCGCCGGCAACGCCAAGGTCGGCAACCGCGACACGGTCATCGGCGCCTGGCAGCACATCGAGTACGTGATGGGCTTCAACCTCGACCGCCGGATGTACGACCTGCTGCGCTGCATGCCCACCATCCCGGGCGCGATCGGCGCGTTCCGCCGTGAGGCGGTCCTCCAGGTCGGCGGGATGAGCGAGGACACCCTCGCCGAGGACACCGACATCACCATCGCGATGCACCGCGCCGGCTGGCGGGTCGTCTACCAGGAGCACGCGCGCGCGTGGACCGAGGCACCGGGCTCCCTCAAGCAGCTGTGGTCGCAGCGCTACCGGTGGTCGTACGGCACCATGCAGGCGCTGTGGAAGCACCGCAAGTCCCTCACGGACAAGGGTCCCTCGGGCCGCTTCGGCCGGGTCGGCATGCCGCTGGTGGTGATCTTCCAGATCGTCACGCCGGTCTTCGCCCCGCTGATCGACGTGTTCACCGCCTACTCGATGATCTTCGTCGACTTCCGGGCGGCGCTGTACGCGTGGCTCGCGGTCCTCGGCATCCAGCTCGTGTGCGCGGCGTACGCCTTCAGGCTCGACAAGGAGAAGTACCGCTATCTGCTGATGATGCCGCTCCAGCAACTGGCCTACCGCCAGATGATGTACCTCGTCCTGATCCACTCCTGCATCACCGCGCTCACCGGCGGCCGGCTGCGCTGGCAGAAGCTGAAGCGCACCGGCGAGGTCGGGACCCCGGCGGGGGTGGGCTGATGAGCTGGGAACAGCAGGAGTACCAGCAGCAGGGGTATCGGCAGGAGGGGTACGAGCAGCCGGGACATCAGCAGCAGGGGTACGGCTATGAGTACGGGTACTCGGGGTACGTAGAGCAGCCGCAGCCGTATTCGCAGCAGCAGCCGTATTCGCAGCAGCAGCCGTATCCCCAGGAGTACGTCGACCACGGCTACTCCGGACAGGGCGTGGAGCCGGAGCCGCCGGTTGCCGCGGCCCCCGCTGACGCCGAGGCGGAGGAGGAGAAGCCTCCGTCTCGGCTCCCGGGCCGCGACCGCTACTTCGACACCCTTCGGGCCGTCGCCCTGATCCGGGTCGTCACCTATCACACCTTCGGGTGGGCCTGGGCCGGCATGGTCTTCCCCTCGATGGGGGTCATGTTCGGCCTGGCCGGCACGCTGATGGCGAAGTCCCTGGAGCGGCCCGCCCGCACGGTGGTCAGGAGCCGGATGCGCCGGCTACTGCCGCCGTTCTGGTTCTGGGGCGTCTTCGTGGTCCTCGCGATGCTGGTCCACGACTGGCTGCCGGGCTGGCAGATCGTCTACTGGATCGTGCCGCTCGGCGATCCGCCGGGCAACGCGTGGGGCGAGCAGGCCTGGGAGATCCTCTGGTACCTGCGGACATACCTGTGGTTCGTGCTGCTGTCCCCGGTGCTGCTGAAGGTGTTCCGGCTCGCGCCGGTGCCGGTCCTGCTGCTGTCCCTGGCCCCGATCGTGGTCGTCCAGTTCCTGTGGGAGCCGCCCGACAACCGCCTCGGCAGCGCGCTGACGGACCTGGCCACCTTCCTGTTCTGCTGGATCCTCGGCTTCGCCCACCGGGACGGTGTCCTGGAGCGGCTGAAGGCGCCGGCCGTCGTCGTTCTCTCGCTCGCCGCGATCGGGTTCGGCGGCTGGTACGCCTTCACCCACCAGGCCGAGACGGGTTCCTACGACCTCGACGACATCCCCCTCGCGCAGGCCTTCTGGTCGGCCGGGTACGTGACGCTCCTGATGTGGGCCAGGTCGCGCTTCGGCATCGACTTCGCCTGGCTCACCCGCTTCCGGCGGACCGACCGGGTCGTCACGGTCTTCAACTCCCGCGCGGTGACGATCTACCTCTGGCACGAGATCGCGCTGATCCTCGCCGTGCCGCTGATCGACCGGTTCTGGAAGGTGCCCGCGTTCGAGAAGTGGCTGCCGCTGGAGAGCCAGTGGTTCATGTTCGGCATCGGCTGGATCCTGATCGCGGTGTTCGTGCTGCTGTGCGGATGGGTGGAGGACGTGGCCGGGAAGAAGAAGCCGCAGCTTCTTCCGGGAGGGCGGCCTGCAAGAATGGGAACGTGACCCGCGCTTCCCTGAACAAGCAGCCGCACGAAGTCGCCTCGATGTTCGACGACGTGGCGGAACGGTACGACCTGACGAACGACGTGCTGTCGCTCGGTCAGGACCGGGTGTGGCGCAAGGAGGTCGCCAGGGCCGTCGACGCCCGCCCCGCCCAGAAGATCCTGGACCTGGCGGCGGGCACGGCCACCTCGTCGCTGCCGTTCGCCCGCACCGGTGCCTATGTCGTGCCCTGCGACTTCTCGATCGGCATGCTCCAGGTCGGCAAGCGGAAGCACACCTGGCTGCCGTTCACCGCGGGCGACGCGACGAAGCTGCCCTTCAAGGACGACACCTTCGACGCCGTCACCATCTCCTTCGGGCTGCGCAACGTCCAGGACACCGACACCGCGCTGCGCGAGATGTACCGGGTGACCAGGCCCGGCGGCCGGGTCGTGATCTGCGAGTTCTCGCACCCCACCTGGGCGCCCTTCCGCACGGTCTACACCGAGTACCTGATGCGCGCCCTGCCGCCGGTGGCCCGCGCGGTCTCCTCCAACCCCGACGCCTACGTCTACCTCGCCGAGTCCATCCGCTCCTGGCCGGACCAGCCGGCCCTGGCGGAGCGCCTCCGGAAGGCCGGCTGGTCGAAGGTGGCGTGGCGGAACCTGACGGGCGGGATCGTGGCCCTGCACCGGGGCGTCAAGGAGAGCTGAGCGCCCCGGCGCGCGGCGTCAGAGCCCGGTCACACACCGGACCACGTACGGGTCTCCCGGCTCGTCCAGTTCGCGCTGGAGGCCGCCGCTCGGCGGTCTGGGGATGCGGGGCTCGCGAATCCCGCCGCCGCCGTCACCCGGGCCGAGGTCGAACCACACGTACACCACCGAATCCCGCGGCACCTCCGCACCGGCCTGCGGGTACTGGCGTACGACATAGTCGACGACGGACTGGTGGAAGTCCTTGCGGTCCGGCGCACTGACGAACAGGCCCTGCGCCTGGGCCGTCTCGCGTGCGTCGACGGCCATGAGTCCGACCAGACGCGGTACGCGCACTTCGGGCGTATTGGGTGTTATGCGCACAGATGTCACCCCCAGCGGTACTGGAAGGGTAACTCCGGCCCCGTGGCGGCAGGAAGTGCCGAGTGTCTTTCTGTAACAGAACGCTACTCTGTGTGACTGATCTTCAGGGGAAGTCGGAAGCAGAGCGCCTCTTCGTTGTAGCGGGGGTGCCTGAAGGTCTCCGCGAGTTCCATTCCGAGGCGCTTGGCGACCGAGATCGACCGTTGGTTGCCGGGTCTGACCATCGCCACCACGTCCGGAACGCCCGCCGCCCTGAGCCGCTCCAGAGTCATCCGCGCGGCCGCCGTGGCGTACCCCTGGCCCCAGTACGTCCGTCCGAGCCGCCACCCGATCTCGATCTCACCCGTGGGCCCCCAGTCCTGCGGCCACGGCTGGGCGCCGGTGAAGCCGACGACCTGCCCGCCCTCGTCAACCATGGTCCACAGACAGAACCCCCGCTCGGCGTCGTGCCGGCGCTGGCGCGCGGTGAGCTCCTCGTAGACGTACAGCTCCGCGGACCTGCCGCCGTGGAACTCCATGACGTCCGGGTCGTCGAAGACCCGATGCCAGGCGACGGCGTCCTCGTCGGTGGGGACGCGCAGCCGTACAACAGGCAGAGCTCGGTTCACTGGGGCAGCCCTTCAGCCGGGTGATCAATTCTGCTGAATAGACTGCCCATGTCCAGTGCCGGTCGGCACGCGGATTCAGAACTTGATTCCGAACTTGATTCCGAGCCTGGGGAGATCCCGCCGTGACCGAGCCCCTGTCCGAGAACACCGCCGATGTCATCGTCGTCGGCGCGGGGCCGGCCGGCTCCACGACCGCGTACCACCTCGCCAAGTCCGGACTCGACGTGCTCCTGCTGGAGAAGACCGAGTTCCCGCGCGAGAAGGTCTGCGGCGACGGCCTCACCCCGCGTGCCACCAAACAGCTCGTGGCCATGGGCATCGACATCTCCGAAGAGGCCGGCTGGCTGCGGAACAAGGGCCTCAGGATCATCGGCGGCGGCGTACGCCTCCAGCTCGACTGGCCGGATCTCGCCTCCTTCCCCGACTACGGCCTCGTCCGCAAGCGCGACGACTTCGACGAGCAGCTCGCCCGCCAGGCCCAGAAGGCCGGCGCGCGGTTGTTCGAGCGCTGCAACGTCGGTGCCCCGATCGTCGACGACCGCACGGGCCGCATCACCGGCGTCCACGCCAAACTGGGTGAGGACAAGCGCGAAGTCACCTTCCACGCGCCCCTCGTGGTCGCCGCCGACGGCAACTCCACCCGGCTCTCCCTCGCGATGGGCCTGCACCGCCGCGAGGACCGCCCGATGGGCGTGGCCGTACGGACGTACTTCGAGTCCCCGCGGCACGACGACGACTACCTGGAGTCCTGGCTGGAGCTGTGGGACCGCCGCGGCCCCGGCGAGGACCGGCTGCTGCCCGGCTACGGCTGGATCTTCGGCATGGGCGACGGCACCTCCAACGTCGGCCTCGGCGTCCTGAACACCTCCGACTCCTTCAAGGAGCTCGACTGGCGCGAGGTGCTGAAGGCCTGGTGCGCCTCGATGCCGGAGGAGTGGGGCTACACCCCGGAGCACATGACCGGCCCGATCCGCGGCGCCGCCCTGCCGATGGCCTTCAACCGCCAGCCGCACTACACCAAGGGCCTGCTCCTGGTCGGCGACGCCGGCGGCATGGTGAACCCCTTCAACGGCGAAGGCATCGCCTACGCCATGGAGTCCGGCCAGATCGCCGCCGACGTCATCGTCCAGGCCCACGCCCGCTCCACCCCCGCGGGGCGCGAAATGGCCCTGCAGCGCTACCCGCGCGTCCTCAAGGACACCTACGGCGGCTACTACACACTGGGCCGCGCCTTCGTGAAGCTCATCGGCAACCCGAAGGTCATGAAGATCGCGGCCCAGCGCGGCCTGACCCACCCGCTGCTCATGAAGTTCACCCTCAAGATGCTCGCCAACCTCACCGACCCCACGGGCGGCGACGCGATGGACCGGATCATCAACGGGCTGAGCAAGGTGGCGCCGAAGGCGTGACGGGAGCCCCCCGGACGGAGCACCGTGGAGGGATGGACGTAGGGATCGCGTTACCCGTGTTCGTCATCCTCATCGCGGTGTCGGTGTGGGCGCTGGTCCACTCCCTCAGGCGCTGACGGTGCCCTGACCGCCGTTCAGCGCCTCGATGTTGGCCGCCCGGCGGGCGAGCACCTCGTCCCGCCGGTCCGCCACCTGCCGCAGCGCCTCCTTGCGGTCCCGCTTGGACAGCCGGTCCAGATACACGTGCCCGTTCACATGGTCGGTCTCGTGGGCCAGGCAGCGCGCGAAGTAGCCGGTCCCCTCGATCACGAGCGGTTCGCCGTCCTTGTCGAACCCGTGGACCACGGCCCGGTCCGGACGCGGTACCTCCATGACGGCGCCCGGCACCGACAGGCACCCCTCGCTGTCGTCGAGCAGCCTGCGCCCGGCCGGGTCGACCTGCTCGAGCACCGGGTTGACGATGTGCCCGACATGCCGGACCCCGTCGTCGTCCGGGCAGTCGTAGACGAAGAGCCGCAGACCGACGTCGACCTGGTTGGCCGCCAGACCCGCCCCGTCCGCGATGTACATCGTCAGGAACATGTCGCCGATCAGCGCGGCGAGATCGGGCCCGAACTCGGTCACGTCCCTGCACGGCTTGTGCAGCACCTCCTCGCCGACCTCGGTGATGCGCCGGACCTGCCCGCCCCGGGCCTCGGGAGCGAGACGCGGATACGAGTCGGTGGGCCTGCCCTGGACGAAGACACTGGGCATGGTGATTTCTCCTGTTCGATGCGGGTTGTGAGGATGCCTGTGCGGCATGACAACAGAACACATCAAACAGCCCTGGGGGCAGACCGGCCACAGCCGCGGACGGCTGCTGGCGGGGGCAGGGGGCGGCGCAGGGACCGTGGGGCGGGCACAGCGGGAACGATCCAAAAGGGACGAACGCGGCATCCTGCACGGCGAGATGGCCACCGAACTCCGGGCCCACCTGAACGAGTCCGGGAAGACGACCCTGGGCGGCCACGTCCCGGGCAACCGCGAGCAACTCCTCATCCACCCCGCGGGCGCGCTCCACAACCGCCCCACGGCGCGCACAGCGGTTCCGGCCGGCGGTCAACGCGCTGCCGGACGCGGACAATTCGGACGCCGTTAGGACGCCGGGTGGAGATGGACCCCTGAAACGGGCCGACGAGCTGCGCTACCGCCCTGGACGAACCAGTGGGGCCGCAGCCCCCGAGCGGCTGCGGCCCCACCAAACTGTTCCGGTGTCAGAGCACCCGCACCGCTCCGGTCGGCGGGTCGTAGGACAGCGGCTTCTCGGCGACACCCGTCGAGGGGTTCTGCGCGCCGACGAACATGCCGTCGCCGACGTACACCGCCACGTGGTATGCGCTGCCCGCGCTGCCCCAGTAAAGGATGTCGCCCGGCTGGAGGTTGCTCAGCGAGACCTGGGTACCCGCGGTCGACTGGTCCTGCGAGACACGCGGCAGGTCGATGCCGATCTGGCTGAACGCGGCCTGGACGAGGCCGGAGCAGTCCCAGGAGTTGGGACCGGTGCCGCCGGAGACGTAGGCGTCACCGACCTGAGCCTTCACGAAGGCGATGACGGCCGCGGCCGAACCGGTGGCCGTGGACGAGCTCGTGGAGACACTGGTGCTCGCCGAGGCGGACAGCGTGGTCCGCTCGGCGCTGCGCGAGGCGGCTTCCTCGGCGGCGGCCTTGCGGGCTTCCTCGGCCTTCTTCTTGGCCTCCGCCTTCTTCTTGGCCTCCGCGAGGTCCGCCTTGGCCTGCTTCGCGGCCTTTGCGGCGGCCGCGTCACGCTCGGCCTGCAGCTGGTAGTTGGCGGCCGCCTGCTGCATCGCGTCGGCGGACTCGGCGACCTGGCTGCCCAGGTCGGCCGAGAGGGTGGGCAGTTCGAGGGTCTGCGTCGTCGACTCGGCGGCGAACGCCGAAGCCGACGCGCCCGCCGCTGCCATGCTGAGCACGCCACCGGCGACTCCGGCACGCACGGCGATCGAAGTCGTCGCGCTGCGGCGGGGTTTCCGGTGACTGCGTATGTGAGCGGTGTGGGACATGAGACCAACTGGTATCAGGGGCTCCTCCATACCTTCAAGAAACGTGGGCTGCGCCACAGTTGTTCAATCGGGGGCCCGAATCCCCGGCGCCCCGCTCTTTATTGACGCCGTAACGGACATTGTGGACTCTCGTGATCAAGCCTGTGATCATGGGCTTTCGCTGTTACGCCCCAATTGCCCCGCATCTACCATCGGTTGAGGCCGATGGCCAAGCCCCGTTCTTGTGGAGCTCTCGCGCATGTGGCGGAGGTCACGCAACGGTTACGGCGACGGCTGCGTCCGAAGGTGATCCGCGCTCGTGAATGTGTGCACGCGTCCACATCGGCCCTCGCGCGTCCCCCTGATGTGTGAACGCGGTCCTCTACCAAGCAGTCGCGTCCAGCGCCAATTTGCATGCAGGGGAAGTCTCTTGATATGGAGACGCCTCTTCCGACCTGCGTCGACTGGCGGAAATGTCACCTCTGGTGATCACTCGGACGCTTCTCGTATGAAGATCACCGCTGTTCCGACTTCATGATCCTTCGTCTGGTGGTGGAGATCACAAAGCTTGTGCAATACCCCGTGTCGCAGATCACAGACCGGCAGGCATAGGATGCGGGTCAGTTGGGCTTGTGACCTGCTTCACATGTTCGCGATCTTCGTCGGGACAGACGGAGGTCGGAGGGACGTATGAGTCGGGTGTGAGTCCGAGCCATCGCCAGCAGTCAGTGCCGACTGAGAGGAGCGAGGAGCGGTGAACGCTTATGCGCCCATCCTCGTACTGGGAGCCCTCGGGGCAGGCTTTGCGATCTTCTCCGTGGTCATGGCCACGCTGATCGGTCCGAAGCGGTACAACCGGGCCAAGCTCGAGGCCTACGAGTGCGGGATCGAGCCGACCCCCACGCCGGCCGGCGGCGGGCGCTTCCCCATCAAGTACTACCTGACGGCGATGCTCTTCATCGTCTTCGACATCGAGATCGTCTTCCTCTACCCCTGGGCCGTCACCTTCGACGCCCTGGGTGTTTTCGGGCTCGTGGAGATGCTGCTCTTCGTGCTCACCGTCTTCGTCGCGTACGCGTACGTATGGCGGCGCGGCGGCCTGGAATGGGACTGAGGGGCCTTTAACTCATGGGACTCGAAGAAAAGCTGCCGAGCGGCTTCCTGCTGACCACCGTCGAGCAGGCCGCGGGCTGGGTGCGAAAGTCGTCCGTCTTCCCGGCCACCTTCGGCCTGGCCTGCTGTGCCATCGAGATGATGACCACGGGTGCCGGACGCTACGACCTGGCCCGCTTCGGCATGGAGGTCTTCCGCGGCTCACCCCGTCAGGCGGACCTCATGATCGTCGCCGGCCGGGTCAGCCAGAAGATGGCGCCGGTGCTCAGGCAGGTCTACGACCAGATGCCGAACCCCAAGTGGGTCATCTCCATGGGGGTCTGCGCCTCCTCGGGCGGCATGTTCAACAACTACGCGATCGTGCAGGGCGTCGACCACATCGTGCCGGTCGACATCTATCTGCCCGGCTGCCCGCCACGGCCCGAGATGCTGATGGACGCGATTCTCAAGCTCCACCAGAAGATCCAGACCTCCAAGCTCGGCGTGAACGCCGAGGAGGCGGCCCGTGAGGCGGAGGAGGCGGCGCTCAAGGCCCTGCCCACGATCGAGATGAAGGGGCTGCTGCGGTGAGCGACGCGAACGGCACCAACGGGGTCGACCGGTCCGGGGAAGGGGTGAACCCGGAGAAGGACCTCACCGCCTCCAACCTCCCCGGCCAGCGCGGAGACGGCGGTGAGGAGATCCGCGTCCAGCGCGGCATGTTCGGCGCCAACAACGGCGGCGACACCTCCGGCTACGGCGGTCTGGTCCGCTCGGTCCGCCTCCCGGGACCGGCGGCCCGCCCCTACGGCGGATGGTTCGACGAGGTCGCCGACGAGCTGGAAGGCGCCCTGGAGGAGCAGGGACTGCTCCCCGGCAACGCGATCGAGAAGACGGTCGTCGACCGCGGCGAGATCACCTTCCACATCGAGCGCGAGCACCTGCTCCGCGTCGCCCGCACCCTGCGCGACGACCCGGCCCTGCGCTTCGAGCTCTGCACCGGCGTCAGCGGCGTCCACTACCTCCACGACAAGGGCCGCGAGCTGCACGCCGTCTACCACCTGCGCTCGATCACCCACAACCGGCTGATCCGCCTGGAGGTCAGCGCGCCGGACGCCGACCCGCACATCCCGTCCCTGGTCTCCGTCTATCCGACCAACGACTGGCACGAGCGCGAGACCTACGACTTCTTCGGGATCGTCTTCGACGGTCACCCGGCCCTGACGCGGATCATGATGCCGGACGACTGGCAGGGCCACCCGCAGCGCAAGGACTACCCCCTCGGCGGCATCCCCGTCGAGTACAAGGGCGCCCAGATCCCGGCTCCGGACCAGCGGAGGTCGTACTCATGAGCACGCAGCACGCAACTCCTCGTGAGACCACCGAGGGCACCGTGTACACGGTCACCGGTGGCGACTGGGACGAGGTCGTCCAGTCCGCGGCCCGCGCCGACGACGAGCGCATCGTCGTCAACATGGGCCCGCAGCACCCCTCCACCCACGGGGTGCTCCGGCTGATCCTGGAGATCGACGGCGAGACGGTCACCGAGGCCCGCTGCGGCATCGGCTACCTCCACACCGGCATCGAGAAGAACCTCGAGTTCCGCACGTGGACGCAGGGCACCACGTTCGTGACGCGCATGGACTACCTGACGTCCTTCTTCAACGAGACCGCCTACTGCCTCGCCGTCGAGAAACTCCTCGGCATCGAGGACCAGATCACCGACCGGGCCACGATCATCCGGGTGCTCCTGATGGAGCTGAACCGGCTCTCCTCGCACCTGGTGTGCATCGCCACCGGCGGCATGGAACTCGGCGCCACCACGATCATGATCTACGGATTCCGTGATCGTGAAATGATTCTCGACATCTACGAGCTCATCACGGGCCTCAGGATGAACCACGCGTACATCCGCCCCGGCGGACTCGCGCAGGACCTGCCGCCCGGCGCGGTGGACCACATCCGCGAGTTCGTGAAGAAGATGAAGAAGAACCTCCCGGAGTACGACAAGCTCGCCACCGGGAACCCCATCTTCAAGGCCCGTATGCAGGACGTCGGCCACCTCGACCTCGCGGGCTGCATGGCCCTCGGCGCCACCGGTCCGATCCTGCGCTCCACCGGCCTGCCGCACGACCTGCGCAAGTCACAGCCCTACTGCGGCTACGAGACCTACGAGTTCGACATCCCGACCGCCGACACCTGCGACTCCTACGGCCGCTTCCTCATCCGGCTCGAGGAGATGCGCCAGTCGCTCAGGATCGTCGAGCAGTGCCTGGACCGGCTGCAGCCCGGCCCGGTCATGGTCGCCGACAAGAAGATCGCCTGGCCCGCCCAGCTCGCCCTGGGCCCTGACGGGCTCGGCAATTCCCTCGACCACATCAAGAAGATCATGGGCACCTCCATGGAGGCCCTGATCCACCACTTCAAGCTGGTCACCGAGGGCTTCCGCGTCCCGCCGGGACAGGCATATGCGGCCGTCGAGTCGCCCAAGGGCGAGCTCGGGGTGCACGCCGTGTCCGACGGCGGCACCCGCCCCTTCCGGGTCCACTTCCGCGACCCGTCCTTCACCAACCTTCAGGCCATGGCGGCGATGTGCGAGGGCGGCCAGGTCGCCGACGTCATCGTCGCTGTCGCGTCCATCGACCCCGTGATGGGAGGCGTCGACCGGTGACCACCAGTTCTTCCGAGCGGGGCGTCAGCCTGGGCATGCCCGAACTGCCCGCGCCCGCTTACCCGGACGACGTTCGAGAGAGGCTCGAGAGGGACGCGCGCGAAATCATCGCCCGCTACCCGGACTCCCGCTCGGCGCTCCTGCCGTTGCTGCATCTCGTGCAGTCGGAGGAGGGACACGTCACGCGCACCGGGATGCGGTTCTGCGCGGACGTGCTGGAGCTGACCACGGCCGAGGTCACCGCGGTGGCCACCTTCTACACCATGTACCGGCGCAAGCCCTCGGGTGACTACCAGGTGGGTGTGTGCACCAACACCCTCTGCGCGGTGATGGGCGGCGACGCGATCTTCGCGGAGCTGCAGGAGCACCTGGGCGTCGGCAACGGCGAGACCACCGACGACGGCAAGGTCACCCTGGAGCACATCGAGTGCAACGCGGCCTGCGACTTCGCGCCGGTCGTGATGGTCAACTGGGAGTTCTTCGACAACCAGACCCCGGCGAGCGCGAAGCGCATGGTCGACGACCTGCGCGCGGGCCGTCCGGTGGAGCCCACGCGCGGGGCGCCGCTGTGCACCTTCAAGGAGACCGCGCGGATCCTCGCCGGCTTCCCCGACGAGCGGCCCGGGGCCGTCGAGGCGAGCGGCGGAGCGGGACCCGCGTCGCTGGTGGGCCTCCGCCTGGCCAGGGGAGAGACCGCACCCGCGCGCGTGGTCCATCCGCGCGACGGCGCACCGCAGGACAGGGACGTCCACGAGCCGTCCCCGTCGGAGCACCTGAGCTCACACGACGCGCCACAGGACACGTCGGCCTCCGACCCGGCCCATCCGGCCGGGCCCACCGCCGAGGAGGGGGAGTGATGACCTTGGCACCCGAACTCAAAGACACCAGCCCCGAGAAGCTGCTCGCACCCGTGCTGTCGGCCTTCTGGGACGAGGACAAGTCCTGGTCACTGGACGTCTACAAGAGGCACGAGGGGTACGAGGGGCTCCGCAAGGCGCTCGCCATGTCGCCGGACGACCTGATCGCGTACGTCAAGGACTCCGGTCTGCGCGGCCGCGGCGGTGCGGGATTCCCCACGGGAATGAAATGGCAGTTCATTCCGCAGGGAGATGGAAAGCCGCACTATCTAGTTGTCAACGCCGACGAGTCGGAGCCCGGGACGTGCAAGGACATCCCGCTCCTCTTCGCGAACCCGCACAGCCTCATCGAGGGCATTGTCATCGCGTGTTATGCCATCAGGTCGTCGCATGCCTTCATCTATCTGCGTGGTGAGGTCGTCCCAGTACTGCGGCGGCTGCACGCGGCCGTGAGCGAGGCCTACGCGGCCGGCTACCTCGGACAGAACATCCTGGGCAGCGGCCTCGATCTCGAACTCACCGTGCACGCGGGCGCAGGCGCGTACATCTGCGGTGAGGAGACCGCACTGCTCGACTCGCTCGAAGGCCGCCGTGGTCAACCGCGGCTCCGTCCCCCCTTTCCTGCGGTCGCAGGCCTCTACGCCTGCCCGACTGTTGTGAATAACGTGGAGTCGATCGCGTCGGTTCCCGCGATTCTGACCCGGGGCAAAGAATGGTTCCGGTCGATGGGCAGCGAGAAGTCCCCGGGCTTCACGCTCTACTCGCTCAGCGGCCATGTCGCCAGTCCCGGCCAGTTCGAGGCCCCGCTCGGCATCACGCTCCGCCAGCTTCTGGAGATGAGCGGCGGGATGCGGCCGGGCCACCGGCTCAAGTTCTGGACGCCCGGCGGTTCCTCGACGCCGATGTTCACCGACGAGCACCTCGACGTCCCCCTCGACTACGAGGGCGTCGGCGCCGCAGGTTCCATGCTCGGCACCAAGGCCCTGCAGTGCTTCGACGAGACGACCTGCGTCGTGCGCGCCGTCACCCGCTGGACCGAGTTCTACGCCCACGAGTCCTGCGGCAAGTGCACCCCGTGCCGTGAAGGGACGTACTGGCTCGTGCAGTTGCTGCGCGACATCGAGGCCGGCAAGGGCGTGATGTCCGACCTCGACAAGCTGAACGACATCGCCGACAACATCAACGGCAAGTCGTTCTGCGCCCTCGGCGACGGCGCCGCCTCGCCGATCTTCTCCTCGCTCAAGTACTTCCGCGAGGAGTACGAGCAGCACATCACGGGCCGCGGCTGCCCCTTCGACCCGGCCAAGTCGACGGCCTGGGCCGACCGCACGGAGGTGAACGCATGACCGTGACCACCAGCACTCCCACAGGCGGGGGAGAGGCGGCGGTCCCGCCGGAGGATCTCGTCACGCTCACGATCGACGGCGCCGAGATCAGCGTGCCCAAGGGCACCCTGGTCATCCGGGCCGCCGAAGAGCTCGGCATCGAGATCCCCCGGTTCTGCGACCACCCCCTGCTCGACCCGGCCGGCGCCTGTCGCCAGTGCATCGTCGAGGTCGAGGGCCAGCGCAAGCCGATGGCCTCCTGCACCATCACCTGCACCGACGGGATGGTGGTGAAGACCCACCTCACCTCGCCGGTCGCCGAGAAGGCCCAGCACGGTGTGATGGAGCTCCTCCTCATCAACCACCCGCTGGACTGCCCGGTCTGCGACAAGGGCGGCGAGTGCCCCCTGCAGAACCAGGCGATGTCCCACGGCCAGTCCGAGTCCCGGTTCGAGGGCAAGAAGCGGACGTACGAGAAGCCCGTCCCGATCTCCACACAGGTGCTGCTCGACCGCGAGCGGTGCGTGCTGTGCGCCCGCTGCACCCGCTTCTCCAACCAGATCGCGGGCGACCCCATGATCGAACTGGTCGAGCGGGGCGCGCTCCAGCAGGTCGGCACCGGTGAGGGCGACCCCTTCGAGTCGTACTTCTCCGGCAACACCATCCAGATCTGCCCGGTCGGCGCGCTGACCTCGGCGGCGTACCGATTCCGCTCCCGCCCCTTCGACCTGGTGTCCTCCCCGAGCGTGTGCGAGCACTGCTCCGGCGGCTGTGCCACCCGCACGGACCACAGGCGTGGCAAGGTCATGCGCAAGCTCGCGGCCAACGACCCCGAGGTCAACGAGGAGTGGATCTGCGACAAGGGGCGCTTCGCCTTCCGGTACGCGCAGCAGCGGGACCGGCTGGAGCACCCGCTGGTCCGCAACCCCGAGGGTGAGCTGGTGCCGGCCTCCTGGCCGGAAGCCCTCCAGATCGCCGCCCAGGGACTGCTCGCCTCGCGCGGCCGGGCCGGAGTCCTCACCGGCGGCCGCCTCACCATCGAGGACGCCTACGCGTACAGCAAGTTCGCGCGCGTGGCGCTCGACACCAACGACATCGACTTCCGCGCGCGCGTGCACAGCAGCGAGGAGGCCGACTTCCTGGCCGCGCGGATCGCGGGCCGCGGACGCGACCTCGACGGTACGGGCGTCACGTACTCCGCTCTGGAGAAGGCACCGGCGGTCCTGCTGGTCGGGTTCGAGGCCGAGGAGGAGGCGCCCGGCGTCTTCCTGAGGCTGCGCAAGGCCTGGCGCAAGCACGGACAGAAGGTCTTCTCGCTCGCCACCCATGCCACCCGCGGCCTGGAGAAGGCCGGCGGCACGCTGCTGCCCGCCGCTCCCGGCACCGAGACCGAATGGCTGGACGCGCTGGCCGGCGAAGTGGGACTGGAGGGTGACGGCAGCAGGGCCGCCGAGGCGCTGCGCACCGCGGGCGCCGTGATCGTCGTCGGTGAACGGCTTGCCGCGGCGAAGGGCGCACTGACCGCCGCCGTTCGGGCCGCCTCCGCGACCGGCGCGCAGCTGGTGTGGATCCCGCGGCGGGCCGGAGAGCGCGGTGCCCTCGAGGCGGGCGCGCTGCCGTCGCTCCTGCCGGGCGGTCGTCCGGCCACCGACCCGCGCGCGCGTGAGGAGGTCGCCTCGGTCTGGCGCGTGGCCGAACTCCCGCACCGCTTCGGGCGGGACACCGGTCAGATCGTCGAGGCCGCGCTGTCCGGCGAGCTGCAGGCCCTGGTGGTCGCGGGCGTCGAGATCGCCGACCTGCCCGATCCGGCACGCGCGCGTGAAGCGCTCCAGGAGGTCGGGTTCGTGGTGTCGCTGGAACTGCGGCCGGGTGAGGTCACCGCCCTCGCGGACGTCGTCCTGCCGGTGGCCGCGGTCGCCGAGAAGGCCGGCACCTTCCTCAACTGGGAGGGCAGGGTGCGCTTCTTCGAGGCCGCGCTCAAGCCCGACCAGATGACCCGCGGTCTCGCACCCACCGACGCACGGGTCCTGCAGATGCTGGCCGACGCCATGGACGTACACCTGGGCCTGCCCGATCTGCGCACCACGCGCGCGGAGATCGACCGGCTCGGTCCCTGGGACGGACCGCGGGGCACCGAGCCCTTCGAGACCGGGGCCCAGTTGCCGCGGCCCGCCGCCGGAGAGGCCGTACTGGCCGGGCACCGGCTGCTGCTCGACCAGGGTCTCCTCCAGCAGGGCGACGAGGCGCTCGCCGGGACCCGGCACGCGGCACGCGCGCGTGTGTCCGCCGCAACAGCCGCCGAGGTGGGCGTCAAGGAAGGCGACCTCCTCGCCGTGACCGGCAAGACCGGAGTAGTCGAACTGCCGCTGGAGATCACCGAGATGCCCGACCGCGTGGTCTGGCTCCCGCTGAACTCCATCGGCGGCGGCGTCGCCTCCGACGCCGGGGCGCTGCCTGGTTCCCTCGTCCGCATCGGCCCGGCCACGCTCGCCGCCGAAGCTCCCAAGGAGGTGGAGGCATGAGCCCGTACCTCGCTGCGGAAGACCTCTCGATGTTCGGCACCGATCCGTGGTGGCTTGTCGTCATCAAGGCCGTCTTCTGTTTCGCCTTCCTGATGCTGACCGTGTTGTTCTCGATCGTGTGGGAGCGCAAGGTCGTCGCCTGGATGCAGTTGCGTATCGGCCCCAACCGGCACGGTCCCTGGGGCATGCTCCAGTCGCTGGCCGACGGCATCAAGCTGATGCTGAAGGAAGACGTCATCGTCAAGCGCGCGGACAAGGTGGTCTACGTCCTCGCGCCGGTCGTCGCGGCCATCCCGGCCTTCATGGCGATCGCGGTGATCCCCTTCGGGCCGTCCGACAACGAGGTCTCGATCTTCGGCCACCGCACCGCGATGCAGCTCACCGACCTGCCGATCGCGATGCTCTACATCCTCGCGGTCGCCTCGGTCGGCATCTACGGCATCGTCCTGGCGGGCTGGAGCTCCGGGTCGACGTATCCGCTGCTCGGCGGTCTGCGCTCGTGCGCGCAGATGATCTCGTACGAGATCGCCATGGGCGCGGCCTTCGCCTCGGTGTTCCTCTACTCCGGGTCGATGTCCACCTCGGCGATCGTCGAGGCCCAGCAGGGCCGCTGGTACATCGTCCTGCTGCCGGTCTCCTTCATCATCTACGTCATCACGATGGTCGGCGAGACCAACCGCGCCCCCTTCGACATGCCGGAGTCCGAGGGCGACCTGGTCGGCGGCTTCAACACCGAGTACTCGTCGATCAAGTTCGCGCTGTTCATGCTCGCCGAGTACGTGAACATGGTGACGGTCTCGGCCGTGACGACCACGCTCTTCCTCGGCGGCTGGCGGGCTCCCTGGCCCATCAGCACCTTCTGGGAGGGCGCCAACCACGGCTGGTGGCCGCTCCTCTGGTTCGTGATCAAGGTGCAGCTGCTGCTGTTCTTCTTCATCTGGCTGCGCGGCACGCTCCCGCGGGTCCGCTACGACCAGCTGATGAAGCTCGGCTGGAAGGTCCTCATCCCGGTCTCGGTGGTGTGGCTGATGCTCGTGGCGACCGTGCGGACCCTGAAGAACGAGAACTACGACTTCGCCGACATCGCCCTCTACGTCGGCGGCGGAGTCCTGGTCCTGCTGCTGCTCTCGTTCGTCGCCGACATGTTCCGCGAGAAGTCGAAGGCAGCGGCGCAGCCCGACGAAGTGCCGGCCGGATTCGACCCGATGGCGGGCGGATTCCCCGTACCGCCGCTGCCCGGACAGGAGGTGCCGGCGGTACCGCGGCGCCCCTCGCGCCAGGAGCGTGAACTGATTGTCAGTGGCGGGCCCGATACTCACAGTGACGGACCGCTGACTGGTTCTACGGATGGAAAGGAGGCGTCCGATGGCTGAGGAGCCCAAGGAGACCAAGCCCGGTTTCATGAACCCCGTCGCCGGCTTCGGCGTGACCTTCAAGGCCATGTTCAAGAAGCGGCTGACCGAGCAGTACCCGGAGCAGAAGAAGACCACCGCTCCGCGGTTCCACGGACGGCACCAGCTCAACCGCCATCCGGACGGCCTGGAGAAGTGCGTCGGCTGCGAGCTGTGCGCCTGGGCCTGCCCCGCCGACGCCATCTATGTGGAGGGCGCCGACAACACCGACGAGGAGCGCTACTCGCCGGGCGAGCGGTACGGCCGCGTCTACCAGATCAACTACGCCCGCTGCATCCTGTGCGGCCTGTGCATCGAGGCGTGCCCCACGCGCGCGCTGACGATGACCAACGAGTTCGAGCTGGCCGACAGCAGCCGCGCCAACCTCATCTTCACCAAGGACCAGCTGCTCGCCGGTCTCGAGGAGGGCATGGTCGACTCGCCCCACGCCATCTACCCCGGCACGGACGAGCAGGACTACTACCGGGGCCTGGTGACCGAGGCCGCGCCCGGCACCGTTCCCCAGGTCGCCGTCTCCAAGGGCGAGGTGGTCCAGGAGGCCGACTCCACCTTCGGTGAGGACGAACCGGCGTCGGAGAAGGTGATCGGGCGATGAGCGCGCAACTGGCCGCCTACTCCACCTCCACCGGCGAGGCCTTCCAGTTCTGGGTCCTCGGCACCGTCGCCGTGATCGGCGCCCTGTGCACCGTCTTCATGAAGAAGGCCGTGCACAGCGCGCTCTGTCTCGCCGGCACCATGATCATCCTGGCGGTGTTCTACCTCGCCAACGGCGCCTACTTCCTCGGCGTCGTGCAGATCGTCGTCTACACCGGCGCGATCATGATGCTGTTCCTGTTCGTGGTGATGCTCGTCGGCGTGACCGCGGCGGACTCCCTGAAGGAGACCATCAAGGGCCAGCGCTGGCTGGCCCTGCTGTGCGGGCTCGGCTTCGGCATCCTGCTGTTCGCGGGCATCGGCAACGCCTCCCTCAACGAGTTCAACGGCCTCACCCAGGCCAACTCCGGCGGCAATGTGGAGGGCCTGGCGACCCTCATCTTCACCAAGTACGTCTTCGCCTTCGAAATCACCGGCGCTCTGCTGATCACGGCCGCCGTCGGCGCCATGGTGCTCACCCACCGCGAGCGCACCGAGCGCGCCCTGACCCAGCGCGAGATGGCCGAGAAGCGCGTCCGCGAGGGCAAGCACCTCCCGCCGCTGCCCGCCCCCGGCGTCTACGCCCGGCACAACGCGGTGGACATCGCGGGCCTGCTGCCCGACGGCACCCCCTCCGAGCTCACGGTCAACAAGACGCTGCGCCAGCGCGGCCAGATCCGTGACGTCTCCGCCGAAGCTCTCAACGACCTCAAGGCGTTGGAGCAGCGCGCGGAGGAGCGCCTGGAGCGGACCGAGATCGAACCGGCCACCTTCAAGAGGGAGGCGTCGAAGTGAACCCGGTCAACTACCTCTACCTCGCCGCCCTGTTGTTCACGATCGGCGCCACCGGCGTGCTGATCAGGCGCAACGCCATCGTCGTGTTCATGTGCATCGAGCTCATGCTCAACGCCTGCAACCTCGCGTTCGTCGCCTTCTCCCGAATGCACGGCAATCTCGACGGCCAGATCATCGCCTTCTTCACGATGGTCGTCGCCGCCGCGGAGGTCGTGGTCGGGCTCGCGATCATCGTGTCGCTGTTCCGTTCCCGCCACTCGGCCTCGGTCGACGACGCCAGCCTGATGAAGCTGTAAGGGGTCGCTGAATCGTGGAGAACCTGATCGCGCTGCTCATCGCGGCGCCTCTGCTCGGAGCGGCGGTCCTGCTGACCGGCGGCCGGCGGCTGGACGCCGTCGGCCACTGGATCGGCACGATCCTCGCCGCCGCTTCCTTCGTGTTCGGCACCATCCTCTTCGCCGACCTGCTCGGCAAGAACGCCGAACACCGCACGCTCATCCAGCACCTGTGGACCTGGATCCCGGTCGAGGGCTTCCAGGCCGACGTCACCTTCCGCCTCGACCAGCTGTCGATGACGTTCGTGCTGCTGATCACCGGCGTCGGCTCGCTGATCCACCTGTACTCGATCGGGTACATGGAGCACGACGAGCGCCGCCGCCGCTTCTTCGGCTATCTCAACCTGTTCCTCGCGGCGATGCTGCTGCTCGTCCTCGCCGACAACTACCTGCTGCTGTACGTCGGCTGGGAAGGCGTCGGTCTCGCCTCCTACCTGCTGATCGGCTTCTGGCAGCACAAGCCCAGCGCGGCCACCGCGGCGAAGAAGGCCTTCCTGGTCAACCGCGTCGGCGACATGGGCCTGTCGATCGCGATCATGCTGATGTTCACGACGTTCGGCACCTTCGCCTTCGGTCCGGTCCTCGGCAGCCACGACAAGCCCGGACTCGTCGAGGGCGCCTCCGGGGCCACGCTCACAGGCATCGCCCTGATGCTGCTGCTGGCCGCCTGCGGCAAGTCCGCCCAGGTCCCGCTGCAGTCCTGGCTCGGGGACGCGATGGAGGGCCCGACTCCGGTCTCGGCCCTCATCCACGCGGCGACCATGGTGACCGCCGGCGTCTATCTGATCGTCCGCTCCGCCAACATCTTCAACCTCGCCCCCGACGCCCAGCTCGTCGTCACCGTCGTCGGGGCCGTCACGCTCCTGTTCGGTGCGATCGTCGGTTGCGCGAAGGACGACATCAAGAAGGCACTGGCCGGCTCGACCATGTCGCAGATCGGCTACATGGTCCTCGCCGCGGGCCTCGGCCCCATCGGCTACGTCTTCGCGATCATGCACCTGGTGACGCACGGCTTCTTCAAGGCCGGGCTCTTCCTCGGCGCCGGTTCGGTCATGCACGGCATGAACGACGAGGTCGACATGAGGAAGTACGGCGGCCTGCGCAAGTACATGCCGATCACCTTCGTCACCTTCGGCCTCGGCTACCTGGCCATCATCGGCTTCCCGGGCCTGTCCGGCTTCTTCTCCAAGGACAAGATCATCGAGGCGGCCTTCGCCAAGGGCGGCACCGAGGGCTGGATCCTCGGCGGCGCGGCCCTGCTGGGCGCGGCCATCACCGCCTTCTACATGACGCGCGTGATGCTGATGACGTTCTTCGGAGAGGAGCGCTGGAAGAACCAGCCCACCCGCTCTCCGGAGGCTCCGAGCGCGGAACCCGCCGCCGAGCACCACGGCGAACACGCCGAACCTCACCCGCACGAGTCCCCCAGGTCCATGACGATCCCGATGATCGTGCTGGCCTTCGGATCGGTCTTCGCCGGCGGCTTCTTCAGCATCGGCGACCGCTTCCTGCACTGGCTGGAGCCCATCACCGGGCACAGCGAGGGCGACTCCCCGCTCAGCGCGGCCACCGTCACCGGCGCGACCATGGTGTGCCTGGTGATCGGCGTCGCCATCGCCTGGGCCCAGTACGGCCGCAAACCCGTCCCGGCCGTCGCCCCGCGCGGGTCGCTGCTCACCCGGGCCGCCCGGCGCGACCTGCTCCAGGACGACTTCAACCACGTCGTCCTGGTCCGCGGCGGAGAGCACCTCACCCGCTCCCTGGTCTACGTCGACCACACCCTGGTCGACGGCGTGGTCAACGGCACGGCGGCCTCGGTCGGCGGCCTGTCCGGGCGGATGCGCAAGCTGCAGAACGGCTACGCGCGGTCGTACGCGGTCTCGATGTTCGGCGGCGCGGCGATCCTCGTTGCCGCGACCCTGCTGATGAGGGCGGTCTGATACCGATGTCCTTTCCTCTGCTGACAGCGACGGCGGCGCTCCCGGCGATCGGGGCGATCGCCACGGCCGCCGTGCCGGCCGCGCAACGCACCGCCGCCAAATGGCTGGCGCTGCTCGTCTCAGTCGCCACACTCGCCCTCGCGATCGCCGTCCTGGTCCGCTTCGACCCGGACGGCGCCCGCTACCAACTGACCGAATCTCACGCCTGGATCGCGGACTTCGGGGTCCGGTACGAACTGGGCGTGGACGGCATCGGAGTGGCGCTTCTCGCGCTGACCGCGCTGCTGATCCCGTTCATCATCCTGGCGGGCTGGCACGACGCCGACCCGCTGGAGACCGGAAGCAGGCGGTGGCGGCCGACGCAGGGCTTCTTCGCCCTCATCCTGGCCGTCGAGGCGATGGTGATCATCTCCTTCGAGGCCACCGACGTCTTTCTCTTCTACATCTTCTTCGAAGCCATGCTCATCCCGATGTACTTCCTCATCGGCGGCTTCGGGGACCGTGCCCACGCGGGCTCCGACGAGAAGGCGGCGGCCCAACGCTCGTACGCCGCGGTGAAGTTCCTCCTCTACAACCTGGTCGGCGGTCTGATCATGCTGGCCGCGGTGATCGGCCTCTACGTGGTCGCCGGGAACTTCAGCCTCCAGGAGATCGCCGCAGCGCGCGCCAACGGCACGCTGGACATGGCGACGAACACCGAACGCTGGCTGTTCCTCGGGTTCTTCTTCGCCTTCGCGGTGAAGGCGCCCCTGTGGCCGCTGCACACCTGGCTGCCCAACGCGATGGGCGAGGCCACCGCCCCGGTCGCCGTGCTCATCACGGCGGTCGTCGACAAGGTGGGCACCTTCGCGATGCTCCGCTTCTGCCTCCAGCTCTTCCCGGAGGCCAGCAAGTGGGCGACACCCGCGATCATGGTCCTGGCGGTGATCAGCATCATCTACGGGGCGCTGCTCGCGGTCGGCCAGCGGGACATCAAGCGGCTGGTGGCCTACGCGTCGATCTCGCACTTCGGCTTCATCATCATGGGAATCTTCGCGATGACCAGCCAGGGCCAGTCCGGCGCGACGCTCTACATGGTCAACCACGGGATCTCGACGGCCGCGCTGATGCTGGTGGCGGGCTTCCTGATCTCGCGGCGCGGCTCGCGGCTCATCTCCGACTACGGCGGAGTCCAGAAGGTCGCCCCGGTGCTCGCCGGCACCTTCCTGATCGGCGGCCTGGCGACCCTGTCCCTGCCGGGACTCGCGCCCTTCGTGAGTGAGTTCCTGGTCCTGGTCGGCACCTTCGCGCGCTACCCGGTGATCGGCATCATCGCGACGTTCGGCATCGTGCTCGCCGCGCTCTACACCCTCGTCCTCTACCAGCGGACGATGACGGGCCCCGTGAAGCCGGAGGTCTCCGCGATGCCCGACCTGCGCGCGCGTGAGCTCCTGGTCGTCGCCCCGCTCGTCGTCCTGTTGATCTTCCTGGGCGTCTACCCGAAGCCCGTCACGGACATCGTGAACCCGGCGGTGAAGTCGACCATGTCCGACGTACACAAGAAGGACCCCAAGCCCGAGGTGGAGGCGGCCAAGTGAGTGCGACAGCCGTCCACAGCCTGTGGACAACCGCGGCCGACCCGATCTCCAAGATCGACGCGCCGAAGATCGAATACGGGCAATTGTCGCCCACCCTGATCATCCTGGGCGCGGCGATCATCGGAGTGCTGGTCGAGGCGTTCGTCCCGCGCAAATCCCGTTACTACGCCCAGCTGTTCGTGTCCGTCGTGGCGCTGTGCGCCGCCTTCGCGGCGGTCGTCGCCCTCGCTTCCGACGGATACGCCTCCACCAAGGCGGGCATCGCGGCGATGGGCGCCATCGCCGTCGACGGACCGGCCCTGTTCCTCCAGGGCACGATCCTGCTGGCGGGCCTGGTCGGCCTGTTCACCTTCGCCGAGCGCCGGCTCGACCCCGAGACACACGGCAACCGCGTCGACTCGTTCGTCGCGCAGGCCGCGTCCGTGCCGGGCAGTGACAGTGAGAAGGCGGCCGTGAAGGCCGGGTTCACCACCACCGAGGTGTTCCCGCTGCTGCTCTTCGCGGTCGCGGGCATGCTGATCTTCCCGGCGGCCAACGACCTGCTGACGCTGTTCGTGGCCCTGGAGGTCTTCTCGCTCCCGCTGTACCTGCTGTGCGCGCTGGCCCGCCGCAAGCGGCTCATGTCGCAGGAGGCCGCGGTCAAGTACTTCCTGCTGGGCTCGTTCGCCTCCGCGTTCACCCTGTTCGGGATCGCGCTGCTGTACGGCTACGCGGGCTCGGTGTCGTACGGCACCATCGCGAAGGTCGTCGACGGCACGATCGCCACCGTGGACCCGGCGCTCGTGGACACCATGGGCAACGACGCGCTGCTGCTGATCGGCGCCGCGATGATCGTCATGGGCCTGCTGTTCAAGGTCGGCGCCGTCCCGTTCCACATGTGGACGCCGGACGTCTACCAGGGTGCGCCGACCCCGGTCACCGGCTTCATGGCGGCGGCGACCAAGGTGGCCGCGTTCGGCGCGCTGCTGCGTCTGCTGTACGTGGTCCTGCCGGGCCTGCGCTGGGACTGGCGGCCGGTGATGTGGGCCGTCGCGATCGTCACCATGCTCGGCGGTGCGATCGTCGCGATCACGCAGACCGACATCAAGCGGCTGCTGGCGTACTCGTCGATCGCGCACGCGGGATTCATCCTCGCGGGTGTCATCGCGACCACGCCGGACGGGGTGTCGTCCGTCCTTTTCTACCTGGCGGCGTACTCGTTCGTGACGATCGGCGCGTTCGCCGTGGTGACGCTGGTGCGCGACGCCGGCGGTGAGGCGACACACCTGTCCAAGTGGGCGGGACTGGGCCGCCGTTCGCCGCTGGTGGCCGCCGTGTTCGCGGTGTTCCTGCTGGCCTTCGCCGGAATCCCGCTGACCTCCGGCTTCGCCGGGAAGTTCGCCGTGTTCAAGGCGGCGGCGGAAGGCGGCGCGGCGCCGCTCGTCGTGGTCGGTGTGATCTCGTCGGCCATCGCCGCGTTCTTCTACATCCGGGTGATCGTCCTGATGTTCTTCAGCGAGCCGCGCCCGGAGGGGCCGACGGTCGCCGTGCCGTCACCGCTGACGATGACGGCGATCGCCGTCGGCGTGGCGGTCACGCTGGTGCTCGGTGTGGCGCCGCAGTACTTCCTGGACCTGGCGAACCAGGCGGGAGTGTTCGTGCGCTGATCCGAGGTGCCTGAACCGTGTTCATGCGGCGGGCCCCGGTTCCCTGCGAGGGAGCCGGGGCCGGTTGCGTACGGGGCCGCCAGTCCGTGGCCAGAGCGGGCCTCATATGACAGTGGCCGATCGAGTGGCCACGGAACGTCACCGGCCCGGCCTGTGGATAACTCCGACGCTGTCGGTCCCGGCACCTATCGTGGAGGCAGTGGTCGAGGGACGACGTACGGGGGACGGGACTATGCGCGGGATGGGCGGTATCAGCGAGATGCCAGGGATCACCGGGACACCGGACGCGAGCGACAGTGAGGCACTGGCCACGCTGCACCGGGTCTTCGGATACGACGCCTTCCGCGGCGAGCAGGAAGAGATCATCGAGCACGTGGTGGCCGGCGGCGACGCCGTCGTGCTCATGCCGACCGGCGGCGGCAAGTCGCTGTGCTACCAGATTCCGTCCCTGGTCAGGCCCGGCACGGGCATCGTCGTCTCACCGCTCATCGCGCTGATGCAGGACCAGGTGAACGCGCTCAGGGCGCTCGGCGTGCGCGCCGGGTTCATGAACTCCACACAGGACTTCGACGAGCGCCGCGTGGTGGAGGCCGAGTTCCTGGCCGGAGAGCTGGACCTGCTCTACCTCGCGCCGGAGCGGCTGAAGCTGGACGCTACCCAGGACCTGCTCTCCCGCGGCAAGATTGCCGTCTTCGCCATCGACGAGGCGCACTGCGTCTCCCAGTGGGGCCACGACTTCCGCCCCGACTATCTGACGCTGTCGGTGCTCGGCGAGCGCTGGCCCGACGTCCCGCGGATCGCCCTCACCGCGACGGCCACGCGGGCCACGCACCAGGAGATCACCCAGCGGCTGAACATGCCGACGGCCCGGCACTTCGAGGCGAGCTTCGACCGGCCCAACATCCAGTACCGGATCGTGCCGAAGGCCGACCCCAAGAAGCAGCTGCTGGCCTTCCTGCGCGAGGAGCACGCCGGCGACGCGGGCATCGTGTACTGCCTCTCCCGCAAGTCGGTGGAGGCCACGGCCGAGTTCCTCTCCCGCAACGGCATCGAGGCGGTCCCGTACCACGCGGGCCTGGACGCGGGCACCCGCGCCACCCACCAGTCCCGCTTCCTGCGCGAGGACGGCCTGATCGTGGTGGCGACCATCGCCTTCGGCATGGGCATCGACAAGCCGGACGTCCGCTTCGTCGCCCACCTCGACCTGCCCAAGTCGGTCGAGGGCTACTACCAGGAGACGGGCCGCGCGGGGCGTGACGGACTGGCCTCCACGGCCTGGATGGCCTACGGCCTCAACGACGTCATACAGCAGCGCAAGATGATCCAGTCGAGCGAGGGCGACGAGGCGTTCCGGCGCCGGGCCGCAGCCCACCTGGACTCGATGCTCGCGCTGTGCGAGACCGCGCAGTGCAGGCGCGGACAGCTCCTGAACTACTTCGGCCAGGACCCGGAGCCGACGGGCTGCGGCAACTGCGACACCTGCCTCACACCGCCGGAGACCTGGGACGGCACGGTCGCGGCCCAGAAGGTGCTCTCGACGATCGTCCGGCTTCAGCGGGAGCGGGGGCAGAAGTTCGGGGCGGTGCAGATCGTCGACATCCTGCTCGGCAAGCGCACCGCCAAGGTCATTCAGTTCGACCACGACCAGCTGTCGGTGTTCGGCATCGGCGAGGAGCTCTCCGAGGGCGAATGGCGAGGTGTCGTACGGCAGTTGCTGGCCCAGGGGCTGCTCGCGGTCGAGGGGGACTACGGCACGCTGGTGCTGACCGAGGCGAGCGGTGCGGTGCTGCGGCGGGAGCGGGAGGTGCCGCTGCGCAAGGAACCGAAGAAGCCGGTGAGCGCGAAGGGCTCCTCGTCCTCCGCCGGTCGGGGCAAGGCCAAGGCCGTGGTGGCCGAGCTGCCCGAGGCGCTGGTGCCGGCGTTCGAGGCACTGCGGGCCTGGCGCGCCGAGCAAGCCCGTGAGCAGGGCGTCCCGGCGTACGTCATCTTCCACGACGCCACGCTCAGGGAGATCGTCACGCTGTGGCCCACGTCCGTGACGCAGCTCGGAAGCATCGGCGGGGTCGGTGAGAAGAAGCTCGCCACGTACGGCGAGGGTGTGATCGAGGTACTCGCCGGACTGGCCGACGGCGGTGCGGAGTCAAAGACACCGGACCAGGCCGGCGACACGGATCCCGGCGCCGACCACTGGCCCGAGATGGACGCGGAGCCGGCGCCCGAGGACGACTGGATATAGCCGCCGCCGGGCACCGGCGCGGGGCGCGGCGGCGGCGTCGCGCAGGCCTTGCGTCACGTCACAAGGCGCGCGCCGCGCAGGCTTTGCGTCACGTCACAAGGCGCGCGCCGCGTACGCCCTGACGTCCGCGTCCGAGTCCGTCGTCGCCGTGGCCAGGGCCGCGCGGGCGTCGTCGGCGCTCGTGTGCCGGGTCAGGGCGAGGACGGCGGCCTTGCGGACGTCGGCGTTCGGGTCGGCAAGGGCCTTGGCGAGGGCGGGGACGGCCACCTCGGGATCGGCGGCGGACAGTGCCGTGGCGGCACCCGACCGGACCTGCCAGGCGGCGGCCGACAGGGCGGCGACGGCGCGGGTGGCGAGGGGCGCGGGACAGCCGGTGGTGCCCAACGCTGAGTAAGCGGCCCCCTGCACCAGGGCGTCGGGGTCCTCGCTGAGACGGGTCAAGGCGTCGAGGACGACGTCGAGCGGGCTTTCCGACGACACCGTGGCCAGTGCCTTGGCGATCGTCACGCGGACCTCGCGGGACGAGTCGGAGGTCGCCGCGTGGGCGAGTTCCACGGCGGCGTCCACGGAGACGAGGGCGCGGACGGCCTCGATGCGCACCGGGATGTCCGGGTCGGTGAGGGCCCCGGCGAACAGTTCCGTGTCGCCGAGGCGCAGGGCGCGCAGCACGTCCAGGGCGGCGGCGCGGACGACCGGGTCGGACTCGGCCAGGGCGGCGGCGAGCCCCTCGCGGAGGGCGGGCTCGGGCGGGAGCGTCTCGACGAGCTCGCGCAGGGACGCGGCCGCGGCGGCGCGGACGCCGGGGTCGTGGTCGGTGAGGGCCTTGGCGAGGACCGGTCCGGTCCCCGGTGGCGCGGTCTCCGTCAGGACGGTGACGGCGGTACGGCGGACAGCCGGCTCGGGATCGGACAAGTAGGTCCGGATGACGGCGAGTTCGGGTTCCTGCTCGGCGAGAGCGAGGAGTTCGAGCAGACGGGGCGAGACCGGGGCGGAGGACCCCGGGGCGACCGGGCCGTCCGTCACGGTGTCGGCAAGGGGACCGTCGGCGGCCGCCTCACCCGTCGCACCGAACTGTCCGACGGCGACCGGGGCCACCTCCCGCGCCCCCGCCGTCGCCACCACCTCGGCGTGCACCTCGCCGAGATGCCGGGACTCGCCGCCCACTGGGGTGAACTCGTCGATCGGGACCAGATAGGGAGCCACGGGACGGGCCGTGAACTCCATCGCACCGGAGGGGGACTTGTGCAGGTCGAGATGGTGGAACCAGGAGGCGTCGTCGCGCTGGGGGTGGTCGAGACGGTCGTGGTAGAGGCCCCAGCGGGACTCCGTGCGGGCGAGGGAGGCGCGCGCGGCCATCTCGGCGCAGTCGCGGATGAAGGAGACCTCGGCGCAGCGCATCAGCTCGTGCGCGGTGCGGGCGCCCATCGAGGCGATGTCGGTGCGCATCCGCTCGAAGGACTCCAGGGCCAGCGACAGCCGCGCCCCCGACTTCGGCGGGGCCACGTAGTCGTTCACGAAGCGGCGCAGCTTGTACTCGACCTGGGGCTGCGGCGGGCCGTCCGGGTTGCGCAGCGGACGGTAGATCAGCTCGTGCGCCTCGCGGAGCTGGTCGAGGGGCAACTCCCCTTCGTACGGCGCGTGCTGGGAGGCGTCCGCGCCCGCCAGGTCACCGAAGACGAACGCGCCGATCATGTAGTTGTGCGGGACGCAGGCCAGGTCGCCGGCGGCGTAGAGGCGGGGGACGGTCGTACGGGCGTGGTCGTCGACGCGGACGCCGGACGCCGAGTGGCCGCCGCACAGGCCGATCTCGGAGATGTGCATCTCGATGTCGTGGGTGCGGTAGTCATGACCGCGTCCCTCGTGGAACGTCCCTCGCGTGGGCCGTTCCGTGGAGTGCAGGATCGACTCCAGGGACGAGATCGACTCCTCGGGCAGGTGGCTCAGCTTCAGGTACACAGGCCCCCGGTCGGACGCGACCTCCGCCGCGAACTCAGCCATCATCTGGCCGGACCAGTAGTCGGAGTCGACGAAGCGCTCGCCGTGCCGGTTGACCTGGTAGCCGCCGAAGGGGTTGGCGACGTACGCGCAGGCGGGCCCGTTGTAGTCCTTGATCAGCGGGTTGATCTGGAAGCACTCGATGCCGGTGAGTTCGGCGCCCGCGTGGTAGGCCATGGCGTAGCCGTCGCCCGCGTTGGTCGGGTTCTCGTAGGTGCCGTACAGGTAGCCGGAGGCGGGCAGGCCCAGGCGGCCGCAGGCGCCGGTCGCCAGGATCACGGCGCCCGCGCGGACCGTGACGAACACGCCCGTGCGCGTGTTGAAACCGACCGCGCCCACCGCGCGCCCGTCCTCGGGAGCCGTCAGCACCCGCACCGGCATCACCCGGTTCTCGATGCGGATCCGCTCCCGCATCTCGCGCCGTCGCAGCTGCCGGTACAGGACCTTCTTGACGTCCTTGCCCTCCGGCATGGGCAGCACGTACGACCCGGAGCGATGGACCTGGCGGACCGCGTAGTCGCCGTGCTCGTCCTTCTCGAACTTCACGCCGTACGACTCCAGACGCTGCACCATGCCGAAGCCGCGGGTGGCGGTCTGGCGGACGGTGGACTGGTCGACGATGCCGTCGTTGGCGCGGGTGATCTCGGCGACGTAGTCGTCCGGTTCGGCGCGGCCGGGGATGACCGCGTTGTTGACGCCGTCCATGCCCATGGCGAGGGCGCCCGAGTGCCGGACATGGGCCTTCTCCAGCAGGATGACGTCCGCGCCGTGCTCGGCGGCGGTCAGGGCGGCCATGGTGCCGGCGGTGCCGCCGCCGATGACGAGGACGTCGCAGGTGAGTTCCTCGGCGTCGGTGAGCGCGGGGATCTCCAGGGGCGGGTTCACGGAGGTGGTCACCGGGGGGCCTTTCAGGTACCGAGCGAGGAGAGGACGTCGCGCCGCAGCGCCAGGTGGGCCGGGTCGTCGTGCGCCGTGCGATCACGCGGGCGGGGCACGTCGCGTACGGCGATCAGACGGCCGGAGCCGATGAGCGCGACCCGGTCGCCCAGGAAGAGGGCCTCGTCCACGTCGTGGGTGACGAAGACGACGGTGGCCCCGGTACCCCGCAGCACCTCGACGAGGAGGTCCTGCATTCCGGCGCGGGTCTGGGCGTCCAGGGCGCCGAAGGGTTCGTCCATGAGGACGGCGCGCGGCGCTCCCGCGAGGGCGCGGGCCAGCTGGGCGCGCTGGCGTTGTCCGCCGGAGACGCGGTGCGGCAACTGCCTGGCGTGGTCGGTGAGGCCGACGCGCTCCAGCCACGCCTCCGCCTGCCGCCTGCGCTCCGCACGCGGCAAGCCTTTGATGGCCAGGGGCAGTTCGACGTTCGCGTGCAGGGTGCGCCAGGGCAGGAGGGCGTCCTCCTGGAAGATGAGGGCGCGGTCTGCGGCGGGGCCCGTCAGTGGGCAGCCGTCCTGGCTGACCTCGCCGGCGAGCGGCGACAGCAGTCCCGCCAGTGTGCGCAGCAGCGTCGACTTGCCGCAGCCGGAGGGCCCGACGAGGGTCAGGATCTCGCCCGGAGCCACCACGAGGTCCACGCCGTCGAGCACGGGCACGTCGGGCCGCCCGAGGGCGGCGCCGCGCAGCGTCAGTGCCGCGCCGGTGCGGGCGGGCGAACGGACGTCAGACGAGCTGGTCATGGGGCACGTCCTCCCGAGTCGTGGGGGTCACCGGCACGGCGGCCGCGGCACGGTTCACCCGCCGCGGAGTCCGGCCGACGGCGACGTACGACGTTCTCGGCAGCCATCGGGTCAGACGGCGCCCCAGGAGTTCCACGGCCGTGGAGGTGAGCCAGCCGAGGACGCCGATGGTGACCATGCCGACGAAGACGCCCGCAAAGTCGACGACGGTGTAGTCCTGCCAGGTGCGGTAGCCGACGCCGTACTGGCCGGAGATCATCTCGGCGGAGATCACGCAGATCCACGAGACGCCGATGCCGACGGACAGGCCGCCGAAGATGCCCGGCAGGGCACCCGGCAGGACGACCGAGGCGAGGATCCGCCACCGGCCGCCGCCCATGGTCAGCACCGCCTCCTCCCACCCGGGGGTCAGCGCGCGGACCGCGTGCCGGGTGGAGACCAGGACGGGGAAGAAGGCGGCGGTGAAGGTGATGAAGACGATGCCCTGTTCGTTGGAGGGGAACAGCAGGATCGCGACGGGGACCAGGGCGATCGCCGGGATCGGGCGGACGACCTCGAGGACCGGGCCGAGCAGGTCCTCGGCGAGGCGGGAGCGCGCCACGAGCACGCCCGCCGCCACACCGAGCACCGCGGCCAGCAGGAAACCGGTGAGGATGCGGGTGAGGCTGTCGGTGAGGTCCGTCCAGTAGTCCGGGCCGGACAGCCGGTCGGCGAAGGTGCGGGCCACGTCGGCGACCGTGGGGAACTGCGAGAAGCGCAGCCACAGGTCGATGTCGAGGCTGGTCAGCAGCTGCCACACGCCGAGGGCGACGGCGAGCGAGGCCGCCCGCAGCGCGTACCGGCCGGCTTTCGGCAGGGGCCGGCTCACGACGCCTGCTCCAGTGCCTCGGCGTACGTGACGACGCGGGCACCGCCGTGCGCGGAGACGTAGGCCCGCGCGGTCTCCGGGGCGACGAAGGGCAGCAGCTTGTCGCCGTCGGCCACCCAGACCGCCTTGTCGGCGAACCAGAGGGTGCCGGTGGTGGCGTCGGGGACGTAGGCGGCGCGGAAGCCGTCCTTGTGGGCGGAGACGTACGCGAGGAGTTCGGCGGGCGTCTTGAAGCTCTGTGTACTGGAGGCGCCCTTGGGCCAGACCTCGCTCGCGGAGGCGGCGGGAGCGGCGGCGAGGCGCTTGGCGTAGCCCGCCCCGAGGGCCTTCTTGACGTACTGGTCGTCGACGAAGGAATCCACGTCGATGTCGCCGGTCAGCTTGGCCGCCTTCAGTACCGAGACGTCCTGCTTCAGCGCGGACACCAGCTGCGGCTTGACCGCCGGGTCGAAGGTCGCGATGCCGTGGGCGCCGTTGTAGAGGTAGACGACCTCGGCGGGCAGACCGGTGGCCTTCGCGACCGACTCGGCGGCGGCGACCGGGTGGTCGTCGAGGTAGTCGGTGGTCTCGGCCTGGGCCTTCAGGAACGCCTCCAGGACCGCCGGGCGCTTCTTGGCGAAGTCCTCGCGGGCGGTGACGCCGTGGAAGGTGGGCAGGTTCAGCTCGGCACCGTCGTACAGGGCCTTCGCCTTTCCCTGGTAGGCGAGCAGCCCGGGCCAGGCGACGAACTGGGAGAGCGCGTCCGTACTGCCCGCCGCTAGGGCCGAAGCACCCACCGCGGGCTGCTGGTTGAGCTTCTCGATGCCCTTGTCGGGGTCGATGCCGGCGCGCTGGAGGGCCCGTACGAGGGTGCCGTCGGCGGCGGAGCCGACGCTGGTGGAGACCTTCCTGCCCTTGAGGTCGGCGAGGGAGGCCAGTTTCGAGCCGGGGGAGGTGACGATGGTGTTGAGACTGCCGCGCAGGTTGTAGCCGGTGACCGAGACCAGGCGGGTGGGCTTGCCGAGCTGCTTGCCGCGGGCCGCGTTGATGAGGAGCGGGAAGTCGCCCATCGAGCCGATGTCGATCTTCCCGGCGGTCATCTGGGCGGTGATGGGGGCGCCGGTGGCGTAGTCCTGCCAGTCGACCTTGTAGGTGTGGCCGTCGTGGAGGGAGTTGAGCTGCTTCTCGAAGTAGCCGAGCGAGCGAAGCAGCGTTCCGGCCGTGACCGTGTTGATGGTCCTGGACTGGTAGCCGACGGTGACGGTGACCGTGGAACTGTCGCCCGCCTGGGCGCTGCCGCAGGCCGTCAGCGGCGCGAACAGCAGCAGTGCGGCGACAACCGGTTTGTGTTTCATGGGAGTTCAGGGCCTCTCACCGGAGCAGATAGGGCATGTTGACCGTGACGGCTCCGGTGGGACAGCGGGCCGCGCACGGGCCGCAGTACCAGCACTCGTCGACATGCATGTAGGCCTTGCCGCTGCTGGTGTCGATGGCCAGGGAGTCCAGCGGGCACATGTCCACGCAGAGGGTGCAGCCGTCGATGCACTTCGACTCGTCGATGGTCACGGGCACGTCGGCCCGCTGGGGCACCAAGGGCATGGCTGTCTCCAGGAAACGGCTCGGAAAGAGGTCAGAGGGAGCGGTGCAGCAGGCCGCTCATCGTGATGCGGTCGCCGCGGAAGCGGATGAACTCCAGGTCGACGGGGCGGCCGTCGGCGAGGTGGGTGAGGCGTTCCAGCATCAGGACGGCCGCGCCGCGCGGGGCTTCCAGTACGGCGGCGGAGTGGGCGTCCGCGTTCACCGCCTCCAGGGTGATCTCGGCGTGTCCGAGGCCCTGGCCGGTGATCGTCTCCAGGAGGCGGAAGACGTCGGTGTTCTCCAGGTCGGCGCCGAGCAGGGCGGTGCCGATGTCGAGGGGGATGTAGGTGAGGTCGAGGGAGAGGGGGAGGCCGTTCAGGCGGCGCAGGCGTTCGATGTAGAGGACGTCGGTGCCGGGGGAGATCTGGAGGCGCTGGGCCACCGGGTGGGGGGCGGGGGCCGGGCCCATGGTGCGGACCTCGTTGGTGACCGTGCCGTGCTCGTGCAGGGTTTCCGCGAGCCCCATCAGACGGTCCAGGCCATGGGGGTACTTCTGGCCCACGACCACGGTGCCGACGCCGGGGAGGCGTTCGACCAGGCCTTCGGCGCGGAGCAGGTCCAGGGCTTGGCGGACCGTGTTGCGGGAGGCGCGGTAGTCGGTGGCGAGGGTCGTCTCGTGGGGGAGGGTGCCGTCCTCGAAGCCGCCGGTCAGAAGCTGGTGGCGCAGGAGGTCGGCGAGTTGCCGGGCCTGGTCCGCACGCAGCCGGCGCCGGGCCCGGGCGGCGACGGTGGTCGCGCCTTGGCCGGCGTGGTCCCGGACACGGTCGGTGGATGGCATGGCTGGAACCATACCGAGCCGGTAGGAAAACCGGTGTTGCCGGATTGTTGCGCCACCTGACGCTCCAACGGATCGGCGCTGACCTGCGCATTCAGGTGCTGTGGGGCGACATGTGCCACCTGACGGTGAAAGCGGACGCGAGTCGACCTACTAGGGGGCGCGGGGCTGTATCGATGTGCGGCTCCGCCGCGTGGGCGCGACCAGCCCCCACCGGCCCGCAGCCGAGATGCGACCCCACGGCCCCCTACGCCAGCGCCGACAACCCCGGCCCAAAAACGATCAGCAACGGCAACAACGGCACCAGTGCAGCCGTCGCAGACGTAAGCGCCCGCTGCCGGCGCAGCAACCGCGGCGGCGGCTCCAGCAGACGGTCCACCCGCTCACCCAGCAACCGGTGACTGGAGGCGCACGACAGCACCCCCCGATGCTGGTTCAGCTCGATCAGCGCCAACGCCGTCGTCAGGTGACCGCACCGCCGCGACGCCGTGTCGTCCGCCGCCAGTTCCACCAAGCGGTGCGTCTGGTCGCAGAAGTGGGCGAAGAGCGGCACCCGCGGAAACCCCGTGGCCAGCGCGGTCGACAGATGGAGCAGCCAGTCGTGGCGGGCCCGCGCGTGTCCGCGCTCGTGGGTGAGGACGGCGTCCAGCTGGTGATCGGTCAGCCGGTGCAGCGCACCGGTCGTCACGATCAGCTGCGGCGGATTCCCCGGCATCCACCAGGCGTCCGGATACTCGTCCTCCAGCACCAGCAGCGGACCGCGCGCCACAGCACCCAGCCCGGCCGGCAGATCCGGCGCGCGCTCCCGAAGATGCTCACGGGCGAGCCCCTGGCGCCGGCGGGCCTCGACCAGTTCACGGGCCAGCATCGCCGTGGTCCACGCGGCCCCGCCCGCCAGCAGCAGGGTCAGGGCGACCGCCCAGGCCGGCGCCGCCGAGAGGTCGTACGCCGCCGTCACGGCCGGCGGCGCCGGGGCGAACACATGGTCGCGAACCGTGTGGAAGACCGCCGCCGCCCCCAGCACCAGCGCCGTCAGACAGCACAGCAGCACCGTGGCGACCAGGCACTGCCACACCCACAGCCCGACCACCGGTTCCCGTTCGGGCCACGCGGACCGGGTGAGCGCACGCGGCACCGGCACGGCGGCCGCTACGGCGACGGTGCTCAGCAGGAGCAGGCAGAGAGTCATGCCACGGGCTCCGCATCCTGATCGGAGACAGGGAAGGTGGGGCTGGGTGGTGAGGTGCTGCGGGGCGGTCGGTACGTCGTCCCACGTATGCCGCCCGTCGCCAGTATGCCGTGAGCGGACGCCCTGCGGCAGGACTCGAACAGCACCGGACGCCTCACACCTCCCCGGGCACCACCCGTCCCGTCACTTCCCCCAGCCCCACCCGGACCCCGCCCGGACCGGGAGCCCACGCCGACAGCGTCACCACGTCCCCGTCCTCCAGGAACGTCCGCTTGCCGTCGGGGAGTTCGAGCGCGTCCCGGCCGTTCCAGGTCAGCTCCAGCAGCGATCCCCGCTCACCCGCCGAGGGCCCGCTCACCGTTCCCGAGCCGTACAGGTCACCCGTCCTCAGCGACGCCCCGTTCACCGTCATGTGAGCCAGCTGCTGGGCCGCCGTCCAGTACATGGTGGAGAACGGCGGCTCCGACACCACATGGCCGTTGACCGCGACGGAGATCCGCAAGTCGTAGCCGCCCGGTTCCACGTCGGAAGCGGTGTCGTCCAGATACGGCAGCAGTTCGTGCGTCCGCTCCGGCGGGGCCACCCGCGCCTCCTCCAGCGCGTCCAGCGGGGTGATCCACGCCGACACCGACGTGGCGAAGGACTTGCCGAGGAACGGGCCGAGAGGGACGTACTCCCAGGCCTGGATGTCCCGCGCGGACCAGTCGTTGAGCAGACACAGCCCGAAGACGTGCTCCCGGAAGCCGTCGAGCCCGACCGGCCGGCCCAACTCCGAGGGCGTCCCGACCACGAAGCCGACCTCCGCCTCGATGTCGAGCCGCACGGACGGCCCGAAGACCGGAGAGGCGTCGGAGGGGGCCTTCCGCTGCCCCGACGGCCGTACGACATCCGTCCCCGACACCACCACCGTGCCCGCGCGGCCGTGGTACCCGATCGGCAGGTGCTTCCAGTTGGGGGTCAGGGAGTCGGCGGCGTCGGGCCGGAAGATCTGGCCGACGTTTCGCGCGTGGTTCTCGGAGGCGTAGAAGTCGACGTAGTCCGCGACCTCGAAGGGGAGATGGAGGTCGACCGACGACAGCGGGTGGAAGAAGCCCGCGACGGCCTCCTGGTGCGCCGGCACCGTCACCCACGCGGTGAGCGCGCGCCGCACGTCCGACCAGGCCGTACGGCCGGCGGCGAGGAGCGGGCCCAGGGAGGGCCGGGCGAGCAGGGAGACGTACGGGGAACCGAGGGCGGCGGCCGCCGCGCCCGCGTCGAGGACATGGTCACCGAGGCGGACGCCGACGGTCCGGTCGGACGAACCCGTCGGCGAGAACACTCCGTACGGAAGGTTGTGCGGACCGAAGGGGTCGCCCTCGGGCACGTCGAAGGGGACATCGAAGGGGGGCATGGGGTACTGCCTCACTCTCGCGCTGCCGTGCGGTGCAGGTGGTCGCGGCACACGTTACGGCCGAGTCGCCTGTCGCGGCAGTGCCTCAAGGGGCAGCGAGGTGACTAAAGAGTTCGCAATGTCCTGTTACGGGTCACTCGGAGGCTTCCATTCCGGCTTAGCGTCCTTTGCGAGTACGGACGGGATGGGTGGGATCGCGTCCGATGGGGGACGCGTGGGGGGACCGTGGCCAGGAGCGCGAGCAGTGTGCCATTCGAGGCCGATCGTGAGGTACCGGCCCTGATCGTCAAGTTCGGCGACTACCCGCTGCACCACGGCGGAGTCGGCGCGATCCGCAGTCTGGGCCGCCTCGGCGTGCCCATGTACGCCATCACGGAGGACCGCTACACGCCCGCGGCGGCCTCCCGGTACCTCACCCGCGCGTTCGTCTGGCCGACGACCGGCACCGAGGACCCGGGCAGGCTCATCGAGGGACTGATCAGGATCGGGCGCCGCATCGGCCGCCCCGCCGTCCTCGTACCGACCGACGAGGAGGCGGCGGTCCTGATCGCCGAGCACCAGAGCGACCTCCTCGGCCGCTTCCTCTTCCCGCGTGTGGAGCCCGGCCTGCCGCGCCGGCTGGCCAGCAAACAGGGCCTGCACGAACTGTGCCTGGAACACGGGATCGCGAGCCCCGAGGCCGCCTTCCCGCAGTCGTACGACGACATCGTGGACTTCGCCGAGAAGGCCCGTTTCCCCGTGGTGGCCAAGAACCGCGAGGCGTTCGTACGGCGCCGGCGCCCCGCCGTGGGTGGCACCACGCGTATCGCCACCCGTGAAGGGCTGCTCGCCCTCGCCCGTGACTGGGGCGAGCGGCCCGGGGTGATCCTCCAGGAGTACCTGCCGCGAGAGGAGGCCGAGGACTGGATCGTGCACGCCTACTTCGACCGCGACTCCACACCGCTGGCCCTGTTCACCGGCGTCAAGGTGCGCTCCTGGCCGCCGCACGCGGGCATGACGGCCAACGCGTACGTCGTCGACAACCCGGAACTCGCGGACCTCGCCGCCCGTTTCATCAAACAGATCGGCTACACCGGCATCATCGACCTCGACCTGCGCTTCGACCGGCGCGACGGTCAGTACAAACTGCTCGACTTCAACCCACGCATGGGCGCCCAGTTCCGGCTCTTCGAGAGCGAGTCGGCGGTGGACGTCGTCCGCGCCATGCACCTGGATCTGACCGGGCGTGCCGTTCCGGAGGGGGAACAGCGGGCCGGTCACCGCTATGTGGTGGAGAACATCGACCTGCCCGCCCTGCTCGCCTACCGCCGCAGCGGCTATACGACACCGCACGCGCCGAAGCGGCCCAGTGGGACCGAACTGGCCTGGTTCGCGGGTGACGACCCGCTGCCGTTCCTCACGATGCTCGGGCGCTTCGTGCGGCCGGGCGCCAAGCATCTCCGCCAGCTGTGGCGGGCCAACCGCCGCGGCAACGCGACCAGCTGAACAGCGGAACCACCACGAAGTGACGAAGTGACGTCCTGGGGAGGGACTTCGTGATCCATCCGGTAGCAGTCATCGGCGCCGGGCCCTTCGGCCTGTCGACCGCGGCCCATCTGCGGGCCCGCGGCATACCCGTACGCGTCTTCGGCGACCCCATGGTCAGCTGGCGCGACCACATGCCCGCGGGCATGCTCCTCAAGTCGACCCCTGCCGCCTCCAGCCTGGACGCGCCCCAGCACGGGCACACCCTCGTCGACTACTGCGACGCGGCGGGGATCCCCCGGCTGGTGACGGACGAGGACATCGTCCCCGTGGAGACCTTCATCGCCTACGGCCAGTGGTTCCAGCAGAAGCTGGTGCCCGAGCTGGAGCAGGTGCGGGTGGTGTCCGTGGACCGGAGCGAGCAGGGGGGTTTCCAGCTCAAGCTCGACTCGGGGGAGTCGTTCACCGCACGGGCGGTCGTCGTCGCCACCGGTCTGTCGGGGCTCTCCCACCTGCCCCCGGAGCTGGCCGCCGCCGCACCCGACGGACCCGCCCCGACCGGCCCGGTCTCCCACAGCTCCCAGCACCACGACCTCACCCGCTACTCCGGCAAGGAACTGATCGTCGTCGGCGCCGGCCAGTCGGCGCTGGAGACGGCCGCCCTGGCGGCGGAGGCGGGCGCGCAGGTCAGGGTGGTCGCCCGCGGCCATGGCAGCGTGGCCTTCGGCGCACCGCCGTGGAAGCAGCCCAGGCTGCGCCCCGAGTCGCCCTTCGGCCGGGCCTGGTCGCTGTGGGCCCTGACCTACTACCCGCACCCCTACCGCCATCTCCCGGCCGGCGCCCGCCACTTCCTGGTCCGACGGGTCCTCGGCCCGCTCGGCGCGTGGTGGCTGCGCGACCGCTTCGAGGGGAAGGTGCGGGTCACCGAGGTGGACCGCATCCTCAAGGCGGACACGTCACAGGGGCACCCGAGCCTGGAGGTCCGCACCGGCACCGGGACCACGGACCGCCTCGCCGCCGACCACGTCATCGCGGCCACCGGCTACCGCGTCGACCTCGCCGCGATGGACTTCCTCGGGCATGAACTGCGCACCGAACTCGCCGTCAGCCGGGGCACGCCCAGGCTCGGCGCCGGATACGTCTCCTCCGTACCGGGCCTGTATTTCACCGGCCTGCCGGCGGCGGCGTCCTACGGCCCGGTGATGCGCTTCGTGTGCGGCACCGAGTTCGCCTCCCCGAGGCTCGCCCGGCATTTGGCGGCGGCCCACGGCTAGTGCCTCGTCAGGCCAGAGAGGGTGCCCCACTCGGCGTGCAGGGCGAAAGCCCGAGTACGTCCAGTACGAGGACTTCTGCCCGGTACGCCGAGAGCACGCTCCCTCACGGCGTCGCTCCTCGACGGGCCGACGTCACCTGGCGGCGGCCCACAGCCGGCCTCACGACGTGCACACGTCCTTCAGCCGGTCGGCCGCCGCGTCGATCCTGCCGGTGTCCGGGTGGGTGTCTCCGTCCAGGACGGACGTGTTGTAGTCCTCGATCGCCTGGTCGAGGTCCTTGACGGCCTTGTCGACCTTGCTGCCGGCCGAGTCGTCGTGGGCCTTGTTGATCTCGTCGACGTTCTTGTCGATCGTGGCGATGGATTCGTCGGTCTTGGAGGGGTCCTTCACCGCGTCCCAGCCGGCCTCGTCGATGGCCTTGACGCTGTCGGCGATGGTGTCGGCGTTCGACACGCAGTCCAGGGAGTTGTCCACGTCGTCGGGGTCGCAGCCGGTGGCGAGGACGGCGGTGAGGGCGACGGCGGTCAGGGCGGTGGCGAAGGTGAGGCTACGGCGACGGCGCATGGCTGTGGCCAACCTTTCTCGGGGGCGGGATGCGATGCCGTCCACGATTCCGCCACCCGGCCGCGGCCACGAGGGAGCTGACTGCCGTATGCGGGGTGTACTGCACTACACCGCGCACCCGGTGAGCTATGACCGATAACGCCCGTGCGTCCGCAGCCCCGGCAGCGCCCGGTCCTCGAAGTCGAACAGCGCCAGGTTCTCCCACGCGTTGCCCGAGGACGCGTCCGTCTGTCGCAGCCGGTGCCCACGTCGGTAGGTAGGGGTGGTGGGTGGGTGGTCCACAGACCCTCCCATTGACTTGCCCCTCGCCCTGAAGTGAAGAGCGAGGGTTTGACCTTCTCGGCTGGTTGCGGTGCCGCTACGCGGCACGGCTTCCGGTCGGGATTCCATGGCTTCCTGCTTCTTCGCGCTGTGCCAGAACGGGTTCTGGTCTTACCGACGCTCCGCAGGCCGATGCCGCCAGTCCGGCGGCCTGTTGGACGTTGAGTGCGGCGTTGTGGTCCCGGTCATGGACCGTGCCGCAGGCGGGGCAGGTCCACTCCCGGACAGACAGGGGTTTGGGTCCGTCCTTGATGCCGCAGGTTGAGCAGACCTGACTCGTCGGCTCGAAACGGCCGATCTTCACCAGGGTGCGCCCGTACCGCTCGGCTTTGTACTTCAGCATGGCCACGAACCGCGACCAGCCCGCGTCGTGCACGGACTTGGCCAGCTGGGTACGCGCCAGTCCCGCCACCGACAGGTCTTCCACGGCGATTCCTTGGTTCTCGGAGATCAGCCGGGTGGAGAGCTGGTGGTGGAACTCCTTGCGGGCGTCGGTGACCTTGGCATGGGCACGAGCGACCTTCAGGCGTGCCTTCTCTCGGTTCTTCGATCCCTTCTGTTTGCGGGACAGTTCCTTCTGGGCCTTTTTCAGCTTCTTCTCCGCCCGGCGCAGGAACCGGGGGGAGTCGATCTTCTCGCCGGTGGACAGGACGGCGAAGTGGGTGAGACCGAGGTCGATTCCGATGCTCTGGTCGGTGGCTGGCATCCGGGCAGCGTCGGCGGCGGGGTCGGTGTCGATGACGAACGAGGCGAAGAACCTGCCCGCGCCGTCCATGACTACGGTGACAGAGGTGGGGGTGGTGGGCAGGGTGCGGGACCACTTCACCTTCACCGCCCCGATCTTCGGCAGATCCAGCCGCCCTCCGTCGGTGATCTTCCAGCGGGCGTTGGTGGTGAACCGGATCGACTGCCGGGCATCCTTGCGGGACTTGAAGCCGGGCGCCCCCGTCCTCGGGCCCTTGCGGGTGCCCTTGAGGGAGGCGAAGAAGTTCTTGTAGGCGGCCTCGGCGTCCCGCAGGGACTGCTGCAGGACGACTGCGGAGACCTCACCCAGCCAGCCCCGTTCCGCCGTGTGCTTCGCCTGGGTGATCAGCGTCTTCGACAGCTCACCGGCCTTCGGGAACGGCCTGCCCGCCTCCCTGGCGTCCTGCCTGGCACGCACGCAGTCGTTGAACACCACGCGGGCACACCCGAACGCCTTCGCCAACGCGATCCGCTGACCGGCATCCGGGTACAACCTGAAGGCATACCGAAGCTGCATGACGATCACACTAGAGACACCGAACAAGCACCGTCACCGGGAACATCTGAGCGAAGCGTGACCGTCCCGGAGCAGGCTTCGGCTCCGCCGGGACGACACCACGACACTCCGCGTCGCACCCATCTGATTCGCTTGGCCCCGGCGTAAACGCCGCATTCACTGCGAATGAACCCCGGTATCCGTAGTCGAGCCCCTGCCTGTCGGGCATGCCCTCGGTCGGCTGCGGGGGGACGTACGGGATGTCGTTGACGTCATCCTCGCTCTCCAGTGCGAACGGGTATGCGGTCTCGACGATCACGCATGGCTGCCGTAACGCGCCGTGGTGTCGGCCACGTTTGCGGCCGCGCCGGACAACGGTCCATGCCGGGAGCGGTCCCTTCGCGGACGATCACGCAGTTGCTGGCTCTGCGGTGACTTCGGCGGCCGGGGAGCGGGGCGAGGGGAGCCGGGCGTAGCGCCTGACGATCACAGAAAACCCTCATTTTCTGTGATCGTGCACAGCTCCCCTCGCCCCTGTCATCGGCGGGCAACAAGTAGGTAACCCCACGCCTCCGCCATTGACAAGGGGCAGAAACAATTCTCTACTGTGCACGATCACAGAGCCGCGCGGCCCTCGCGCACAGCCTCTCGGTCACGTCCGCAGAACCTCCCCCCACGGCGGTTGCCGCGTACGCGGGACGTGCGGGACGGCTGGTTCCAAGTCAGGGGAGATGAAGATGTCGATCAACCGCCGCCAGATCAGCAGGCGCAGCATCCTTGCCGGGGCCACAGCCCTCGGCCTCACGAGCACCCTCGCCGCCTGCGGCGGTTCCGACGACAAGGACTCCGGCGGCAGCAGCGGGCCGGTCAAGCTGACCTACTGGTCGTGGGCTCCGAACATGGAGAAGGTCGCCGCGATCTGGAACAAGAAGAACCCGGACATCACGGTCACGGTGTCCAAGCAGGCCAGCGGCGGCGAGATCGTCTCCAAGCTGATCACCGCGAAGAAGGCCGGCAACGCCCCCGACCTCATCCAGGTCGAGTACCAGTCCCTGCCGACCCTGGTCTCCAACGACGTCCTGGCCGACATCACCAAGTACGCGGGCAGCACCAAGTCCGAGTTCGCCGAGGGCCTTTGGGGCATGGTCACCCTCGGCACGGACGCGCTCTACGCGATCCCGCAGGACGCCGGGCCGCTGATGTTCTACTACCGCGAGGACCTCTTCAAGAAGCACGGACTCAGCGTCCCGAAGACCTGGACGGAGTTCGCCGAGACCGCCCGCGCCGCCAAGAAGGCGGTCCCGGACGCCTACTTGACCACCTTCTCCTCCAACGACCCCGGTCTGTTCGCGGGCCTCGCCCAGCAGGCCGGCGGCAAGTGGTGGACCGTCGACTCGGCCGGCAAGTGGACCGTCGGCATCGACGACGCGGGCACCAAGCAGGTCGCCGAGTTCTGGGGCGGCCTGGTGCAGGAGGGCGTCATCGACAACCAGCCGATGTACACCCCGGCCTGGAACAACGCCCTCAACAAGGGCACCCACCTGGCCTGGGTCTCCGCCGTCTGGGCGCCCGGTGTGCTGGTCTCCTCCGCCCCCGACACCAAGGGCAAGTGGCGCATGGCCCCGCTGCCGCAGTGGAAGTCCGGCGAGAACGTCACCGGCAGCTGGGGCGGTTCCTCCACCGGAGTCTCCACCGACTCCAAGCACGCCGAGGCCGCCGCCAAGTTCGCCACCTGGCTGAACACCGACCCGGAGGCGCTGGCCGCCCTGGTCAAGGAGGTCGCGATCTACCCGGCCGCCACGAAGGGCCAGTCCGGGAACGTCCTCACCACGCCGGAGTTCTTCTCCAACCAGGCGGACTTCTACACGACGGCCGGCGAGATCGCCGCGACCACCGCCGCCGCGGCCTGGGGCCCCAACGTCAACACGGCCTACACCACCTTCCAGGACGCGTTCGGCAAGGCCACCAAGGCGAAGAAGGAGTCCCAGTTCGACTCCGCCCTCGCCACCGTGCAGTCGAAGACCTTCGGCGACATGAAGAAGCAGGGCTTCGAGGTGACCGAGGCATGACCAGCGCTCCGCTCAAGGGCTCCGACCTCACCGAGGTCGGGCCCTTGGCGGACGGCACCGGCACCGCCCAGTCCGTCCGCCCCAGCCGCCCCCGCCGCCGTGGTCGCGGTCGCAGCGCACCGTACTGGTTCCTGGTGCCCACCCTGACCCTCTTCGCCGCCTTCACCGTGGTGCCCATCGGGTACGCGATCTGGCTGAGCCTGCACAAGGTCCAGGTCAAGGGCATCGGCCTCGGCAAGGGCGCCCGCTCACAGGTCTGGAACGGGATCGGCAACTACACCGACGTCCTCAACGACTCCGAGTTCGGCCACAGCGTCCTGCGCGCCTTCGGCTACGGCCTCATCGTCATCCCGACCATGCTCGGCCTCGCGCTGCTGTTCGCGCTGATGCTGGACACCCCGAAGGCGCGCAGCGCGCCCTTCGCCCGGCTGATGATCTTCCTGCCCTATGCGGTGCCGGGCATCATCGCCGCCCTGATGTGGGGCTTCCTCTACCTGCCGGACGTCAGCCCCTTCTACTACCTGCTCGACAAGTTCGGCCTCCCGCAGCCCGACCTGTTCGACGGCGGCAACCTGTACCTCTCCTTCGCGAACATCGCGGTCTGGGGCGGCACCGGCTTCAACATGATCGTCATCTACACCGCCCTGCGGGCGATCCCGCCGGACATCTACGAGGCGGCCAGGATCGACGGCGCGTCGAACCTCGACATCGCCCTGAAGATCAAGATCCCGATCGTGATGCCCTCCCTGGTGCTCACCTTCTTCTTCTCGGTGATCGCCACCCTCCAGGTCTTCACCGAACCGATGGCCCTCAAGCCGCTCACCAACGGCCTGCCCAGTTCGTGGAGCCCGCTCATGGCCATCTACGACAAGGCCTTCCTGCAGTCCGACATCTACGGCGCCTCCGCCACCGCGGTCGTCCTGGCCCTGGCCACGTTCGTCCTCTCCTTCACCCTGCTGCGCATCTCCGACCGCTACACCCGGGAGGACCGGGCATGACCCCCCTCACCCTCACCGCCGACGCCACCGGCAAGGTACGCCGCACCGCCTGGGTGCCCACGCTCGTGCTGCTCCTCGGCGCCCTCTACTGCCTGATCCCCATCGCCTGGGTGGTCATCGCGGCGACCAAGGACCGGTCGGAGCTCTTCTCCACCTTCACCTTCGCCCCCGGCAGCGGCTTCCTCCAGAACCTGAGCGATCTGACGGACTACCGCGACGGCATCTTCTGGAGGTGGATGGCCAACTCGGCCTTCTACGCCGGTTTCGGCGCCCTGCTCTCGGCCGCGGTCTCCGCCGCCGGCGGCTACGCGCTCGGCCGGTTCGCCTTCCGGGGCCGCGAGGCCATCTTCAAGATGATCCTGGCCGGCGTCCTGGTGCCGTCCATCGTGCTCGCCGTACCGCAGTACCTGCTGCTGTCGAAGCTGGGCATGGCCGACTCGTACTGGTCGATGCTGCTGCCGTCGATCCTCTCGCCGTACGGCGTCTACCTGGTCCGCATCTACGCCGCCGCCTCGGTGCCCGCCGAGCTGATGGAGGCGGCCCGCATGGACGGCGCGAGCGAGTGGAGGATCTTCTCGCGGATCGCCGTACCGATGATGATGCCGGGCCTGATCACGGTGTTCCTCTTCCAGTTCGTCGGCATCTGGAACAACTTCCTGCTGCCGTACGTGATGTTGGCCGACGACGAGAAGTTCCCGATCACCCTCGGCCTCTACACGCTGCTCGCGCAGGGCGCCTCGCAGCCGGCCCTGTACACCCTGGTCATCACCGGCTGTCTGCTCGCGGTCCTCCCGCTGATCGGGCTGTTCCTGGTGATCCAGCGGTTCTGGTCCCTGGACCTGCTCAGCGGCTCGGTCAAGGCCTGAGGCCCCCGGACCCACCTTCACGAACGAGGAACATGACCACCAGCGCGAACGGACGGCGAAGGCCCCCGACCATCCACGACGTGGCCCGGGAGGCGGGCGTCTCGCGGGGTACCGTCTCCCGCTTCCTGAACGGCGGCCACTACGTCTCGCCCGCCGCCGGGCGGGCCGTGGAGGCCGCGATCAGGAAGACCGGTTACGTGGTCAACCGGCATGCGCGCAGCCTCAGTACCGGACGGTCGGACTCGGTGGCGTTCCTGCTGACGGAGCCCCAGGAGAAGTTCTTCGAGGACCCCAACTTCAACGTCCTGCTGCGGGGTTGCACCGAGCGGCTCGCCCAGCACGACATCCCGCTGCTGCTGATGCTGGCCGAGAGCGACGACGACCGGCGCCGGCTGACCCGGTACATCACTTCGGGTCACGTCGACGGCGTGCTGCTGCTCTCCAACCACAGCGGTGACCCGGTCGCCGCCGAACTCCACGACGCGGGCATCCCGTTGGTGGTCTGCGGCAAGCCGATAGGGCTCGGTTCGAAGGTGAGTTACGTGGCGGCCGCCGACCGCGAGGGCGCGCAGGAGATGGTCCGCCATCTGCTCACGGGGAACCGGCGCCGCGTCGGCATGGTCACCGGGCCGCTGGACATGCCGGGCGGCCCCGACCGGCTGGCGGGCTACCGGGACGTGCTCGCCGAGGCGGGGCTGCCCTACGATCCGGCGCTCGTGGTCGAGGGCGACTTCCGGCGCAGCGGCGGCGAACGGGCGGCCCGCCGTCTGCTGGCCCAGGCCCCCGACATGGACGCCGTCTTCGTCGCCTCCGACCTCATGGCCCTGGGTGTCGTCAACGTCCTTCAGCAGGCCGGGCGTTCGGTCCCCGGTGACATCACCGTCGGCGGCTTCGACGACTCACCCGCGGCCACCGCCATCGCCCCCGCCCTCACCACCATGCGCCAGCCCTTCGACCGCATCAGCGCCGAGATGGTCCGCATGCTCCTCGCCCAGATCGCCGGCGAGGACACGGCCGGGGTGATCCTCCCGACGGAACTGGTGGTCCGGGACTCGGCGTAGGCGCCCCGCCGGAGGTGCCTGCGATGCCGTGGGTCGCACGCCGGCCTGGTCGTTCCGCACCGCTCCCCGGCCGGCCGCCGCGTCAACAGGGCGCAGCCACTAGGGACATGCTCCCGCCCGGCCGTGCCCGGTCTCGTGGCGCCTGTCGGCGGGCCGTCCGCGCCGCCGTACGCCCGGGAACCGGAACTGCGGTCAACGGATGTGAAAGCAGCAGCCGTCCGGTTCGCGTCGAGTCGCAGGGGCCAACCATCCGTATTCTCTGATCATGGCCGCCTCCACCGCATATTCACTCATCGCCACCGACCTGGACGGCACGCTGCTGCGCGCCGACGACACCCTCTCCGACCGGTCGCTGGCCGCGCTCGCACGGGTGGCCGCGGGTGGGGCCCGGCACCTCGTCGTGACGGGACGGCCGGCGCCCAGGGTGCGGCCACTGCTCGACGACCTGGGCAGTAAGGGGCTCGCGGTGTGCGGGCAGGGCGCGCAGGTGTACGACGCCGGCGCGGACCGGCTGCTGTGGTCCGTGACCCTGGACCAGGAACTGGCCGAGACCGCGCTCGGGAAGATCGAGGCCGAGGTCGGACAGGTGTACGCGGCCGTCGACCAGGACGGTGTCGACGGGCTCACGCTCATCGAGCCGGGATATCTGATGCCCCATCCGACCCTGCCGGCCGTGCGGGTCGGCCGGCGCGACGACCTGTGGCGCGAGCCGATCAGCAAGGTGCTGCTGCGCCATCCCTACCTGTCCGATGACGAGTTGGCGGTGACGGCGCGCTCGGTGGTGGGCTCGCTGGTGACGGTCACCATGTCGGGGCCCGGGACCGTCGAACTCCAGCCATGCGGCATCACCAAGGCGACGGGCCTCGCGCTGGCCGCCGAACACCTGGGCCTGGGGCCGGAGACGACGATCGCCTTCGGGGACATGCCCAACGACATCCCCATGTTCGACTGGGCGGCCCACGGCGTCGCGATGGCCAACGCCCACCCCGAACTCAGGGCGGTGGCCGACGAGGTGACCCTGTCGAACGAGGACGACGGCATCGCCGTCGTCCTCGAAAGACTGTTTCCCGAGGCCTAGTAGGCACCGAAGACGTTGTCGATGGACCCGTACCGCTGGGCCGCGTAGTTGCAGGCCGCGGTGATGTTCGCGACCGGGTCGTACGGGTCCCACGAGGTGTTGGCCACGTGGTAGGCGTTGAAGGTCGGGTCGATCACCTGGAGCAGGCCCTTGGAGGGCGTGCCGGCGACCGCGTTGGAGTCCCAGAGGTTGATGGCGTAGGGGTTGCCGGAGGACTCACGGATGACGTTGCGGTAGATGCCGTCGTACGAGCCGGGGATCCCGTGCTCCGCCATGACGGCGAGGGAGGCCCGGATCCAGCCGTCGAGGGTGTTGGAGTACCCGAGCGTGCTCGCGGTCTGCACGGTCGGGGTGGCCGCGGACGCGCTGGTCGCGCCGATGACGGGGAGCGCGAGAACGGCGACTCCGGTGCCGGCGACGGCGAGCTTGCGGACGAGACGGCTGGTACGGGTGCGTCGGTGCTGAGCGGCAGCAGACATGGCGAAGTTCCTCTCCGGCGCCTGCGAGGTGAGCTGTCGGGTTCGGGCTGGAGTTGCCCGGCCACGCCCACGAAAGGCGTGACTTCACCCCGAGCCGTACCGGTATGTCCGAAGACGCCCGGTCTGGCGGCTTACCTGGGTCCCCCGCTCCTGCCCTGGTTTCTCGGTGGGTGTACGGGCGGTGGCAGGATTCGGCGTCCGCCCGACAGGCCGGGAACGTATGCGAGAGCACATGTCCGGAACAAGTGGCGAATTCACATGCGATGCCTATTGACCTTGGTCTGAGGCATTTGGGGCACTTGATCCTTTGCGGTCGCCAAGCTCAACTGGCGCTCTGGCAAAGGCGGATCGACAGATTCCGGATCGGCGCCTGTTCAGGTGCCCGCGTGGGCCAAGTCACAGCCGAGCGCAAGAGGGGTAAAACGGTCAAGAGCGCCCAACTCGTGGTCAACCGGCCGTCCGTGGGATCCGCTTCTCCCACGTCCGGTGGAAGACCACCTCGCCGCCCTCGGTGCAGACGACCTCGTTCGAGGTGCGGAAGTCCGTCCCGTCGCAGGTGATCTCCGAGCGGGTCCGCACGGTCGTGTCCCAGGCGAGCTCCGGACGGTGCAGCCGGATCGACCACTCCGAGAGGGTGCGGGCGGACAGCGGGTCGTCCTCGCCGATCGTGTACGTCTCCAGCGCGTCCTCGGTGAACTCCAGACCGTCGGGGTACACGCGCGTGCCGCCGTACCGCGGGTCGACCTCGAGACGCCACTCACCCTTGGCCACGTCACGCACGACCAGGCGCTCGGGGCGCGGCTCGTCGAGCGTCGCCGGGAAGTTCACCCCGAGAGGTCCGCTCTGCTCCGGCTCCTCGAAGGTGATGTCCGAGTGTGCTTCACGCGCGCGTACCGGCAGTTCGAGGAAGCTCCCCGCCGGCTCCAGCGTGAATCCCGCCTGCGAACCGGGCTGTGGCCAGATCCACGGCCAGTACGCCGAGGAGACGGCGAGCCGGATGCGGTGGCCGGGCGGGAAGGCGTGCCCGATGCCGTTCAGTTCGAAGCTCACCTCCTGCGTCGCGCCCGGCTCCCAGGGCACCGCCCGGTCCCGCCCATGGCGTGCCGAGAGGTTCAGCACGCCCCGTGTCACCAGGGTCGACGACCCGTCCGGGGCGACGTCGCACAGCCGCGCGACGACCTGCCCGCGCGACACCTCCGAGGTCACCCTGAGCCGCACCCGCGGCCGTCCGAGCACCCATGTCTCCTCACCCACCGCGAACTCGAAGCAGGCCGAACGCGCGTCCTCCTCCCGCTGGTCCGGCGGCAGGTCGGCGTCGTTCCCGAACGGGAAGAAACGGCCGGCGTCCACGCCCGTGTGCTGCGGGGAGCGGACCAGGACGGCGGGGCCCTGGAGGCCGTACGACACCGTCGTCACGTTCGGGGAAGGCCACGCCGGCTCGCCGACCCAGCGGCCGGGCAGGGTGTCGTAGACGGTGGCCGGCGGATGGGAGTCGCTCACGTAGGCCCTCAGGAGCGGTTCCCGCATGACGCCGGTGTCGACGCCCTTGAGGTGCTGGTCCCACCAGCGCAGGGTCTCCTGGAGGAAGCCGATCGCCGGGCCGGGCGGCAGGCCGCGGTCCGGGTACTGGTGGGACCACGGACCGATGAGCCCCCGCACTCGCTCGGCGGGCAGGTGCTCGACGAGTCTGAGGACCGTGTCGCGGTACGGATCGTGCCAGCCGCCCACCGCGAGGACGGCCGCGTCGATCGCGCCGTAGTCCTCGCAGACGCTGCCGTGGCGCCAGTAGGCGTCGCGCGTCTGGTGGTCGAGCCAGGTGTGGATGAACGGGTCGACCTGTTCGAGCCGCCCCAGCCACATGTCCCGCCAGGCGTCGCCCACATGGAGCGGATCCGGCGGCCGGGAGACGAAGGCCAGCATCGTCGCCGCCCAGGCGTGCATGTCCACCGCGAGGACGGAACCTCCCATGTAGTGCACGTCGTTGTCATAGCGGTCGTCCGTGGAGCAGACCGTGACGACCGCCTTGAGCGGCTCGGGTGCGAGGGCCGCGATCTGGAGGGAGTTGAAGCCGCCCCAGGAGATGCCGAACATGCCGACCCGGCCGTCGCACCAGGGCTGTGCGGCCAGCCAGTTGACCACCGCGACCCCGTCGGCGAGCTCGGTCGCGGAGTACTCGTCGCCCGGCACGCCCTCGCTGTTGCCGTGCCCGCGCACGTCGACGCGGACGGAGGCGTAGCCGTGGCCCGCGTACCAGGGGTGGCGCTGCCAGTCGCGGGGCGCCGTCCAGTCGGTGAGGCGATAGGGCAGGTATTCGAGGATCGCGGGTACCGGTTCGGGGGTGAGGGGCCGCCACACGCGTGCGTACAGGAGCGTCCCGTCCGGCAGCGGGATGCGGACGTCGTCGTGGACGGTCTCGTAGGGGAAGGACGTACGGATGTGCATCGGTGGGGTCCCGTCGGTTTCAGTGCACCGGGTGCATGGTGCGGCGCAGCCAGGGCCCGGCGGCGAGTACCGCGAGGCCCGCGGCCACCGCGATCGCGCCGTTCACGCCGAAGTAGGCCGGGTGCGAGACGTCGTCGTAGAGCTTCACCGTCTGGGCCTGGATGCCGTTCGCCAGGGCGAGCGACAGGAACCACAGGGACATGGTCTGGCCGGCGAAGGCCACCGGGGCGAGCTTGGTGGTGGCCGACATCCCGGAGGTCTCCAGGAGGATGTCGCCGAGCCCGAGCAGGAAGTAGGACCCGACGATCCACCAGGCGGACATCAGGTGGTCGTCGCTGCCGTTTCCGCCGGTCGGCACCACCAGCAGCAGGAACGACAGGCCGCCGAGGACCACTCCGGCGGCGATCTTGTGGGAGGCGTGCGGCTGGCGGTGGCCCATGCGTACCCACAGTGTGGCGACCACGGGTGCGAGGCCCACCTCGAAGGCGCCCAGCGCGGAGGCGTACCAGCTCGCCGGGAAGTCGAAGCCGAGGATCGTCGTCCCGGCGTTCGTCGAGGCCAGCAGCATCATCGTCGAGTAGGCCTGGAACAGGATGAAGTTGAAGACCGTCGAGGCGAGGAAGAGCACGATGTACGGCCGCAGACGGCCGCGTTCCTCCGGCGTGACCCGGGGGCTCGCGAACATCACCGCGAAGTAGACGACCGGGGCGGCCACCGAGACCAGGGTGAGCAGGTCGACGAAGCGGTCCATGGTGAGCAGGCCGGCGAGGGCCAGACCGGTGGCGGTCACCGCCGCGACGACGATCCCCGCGACGATCAGCCGCACTGCCCGCCGCATCGCCCCAGTCGCGAGCGCGAACTCTGCGGCGTCCTCGCGGCCGGCCAGGTGGCGGCGGCCCAGGACGTACTGGATCAGGCCGAGGGTCATGCCGATCGCGGCCGTCGAGAACCCCCAGTGCCAGCCCTTGTGGTCGCCGAGCCAGCCGGTGATGAGCGGGCCCGCGAAGGCGCCGATGTTGATCGCCATGTAGTAGAGCGCGAAACCCGCGTCCCGGCGGTCGTCGTCCGTGGCGTAGAGCCTGCCGACCATGGTGGCCGCGTTGGGCTTCAGGAGGCCGGTGCCGGCGCTGATGAGGCCGAGGCCCACCCAGGTCATGGTGCCGGTCGGGACCGCCATGGCGTAGTGGCCGCAGGCGATCAGGACGCCGCCCCACAGCACGGCTCGGTACGAGCCGAGGATGCGGTCGGCGAGCCAGCCGCCCGCGACGGAGACAAGATAGACGAGGGTGCCGTAGGCCGCCGAGACGGACGCGGCGGTTCCGGCCGACATGCCCAGACCGCCGCGCGCGAGCGTGTCGGCGAAGTACAGGACGAGGATGGCCTGCATGCCGAGGAACGAGAAACGCTCCCAGACCTCCAGACCGGAGAGGGTCAGCAGGCCTTTGGGCTGGCCGAAGAACGCGGTGTCGTCCTGCGGGGAGGTTCTGCCGCCTGGCTCTTCGGGCTCGATCTCGACTTCGGTTCGGGACACGGGCCGCTACTTCCCTACAAGTCGATAGATATCCGTTCTTTTCAGGTGATCAAAAACATACCGGCCGTGATCCGATACCGCCTGGCATGGACGGGGCGGGCGCTATCGGTGATCCAAAGATGACCGGATACGCTGACTTGAGTGATGGCAGCGACCTATCGACATTCCGTATAACCGCCAGTGGGACACCAGCAGACAGGAGACCCCTCGTGACCGTCGTCGGGCCGTTCGGGCTGAGCGTGCGGGACCAGGCTCTGGAAGCCGATGTCCAGGCCGGAATGGCGGCTGTCGAGGAGGGATTGCTCGAGGCCACCAAGAGTGAGGTTCCCTTCATCACGGAGGCCGCCCAGCATCTGGTCCGAGCGGGTGGAAAGCGGTTCCGTCCGCTCCTCGTGATGCTCGCTGCCCAGTTCGGGGATCCCTATGCGCCGGGCGTGGTGCCGTCGGCCGTGGTGGTGGAGCTGACCCACCTCGCGACGCTGTACCACGACGACGTCATGGACGAGGCCGAGGTCCGGCGGGGCGTCGACAGCGCCAACACCCGCTGGGGCAACTCGGTGGCCGTGCTGACCGGCGACTTCCTGTTCGCCCGCGCCTCGCACATCCTGGCCGACCTCGGGCCCGAGGCGGTCCGGGTGCAGGCGGAGGCGTTCGAGCGCCTGGTCACCGGCCAGATCCTGGAGACGGCCGGGCCGCAGGACGGCCGGGACCCGGTCGAGCACTACCTCGACGTGCTCGGCGGCAAGACGGGCTCGCTGGTCGCGGTCTCGTGCCGCTTCGGGGCCATGATGTCCGGTGCCGACGAGACGGTCGTGGACGTCCTGACCCAGTACGGCGAGCGTCTCGGCGTCGCCTTCCAGCTCGCCGACGACGTCCTGGACATCGCCTCCGACTCCCACGAGTCCGGCAAGACGCCGGGCACGGACCTGCGCGAGGGCATCCCCACCATGCCGGTGCTGCGGCTGCGCGAGCGGGCCGCCCGTCTCGGTCTGGCCGAGGACATCGCTCTGTGCGAGCTGCTCGACTCCGACCTCACGGACGACGCCCGGCACGCGGAGGCGCTGGCCGCCCTGCGGACGCACCCCGCGCTGGAGCAGGCCCGCAAGGACACCGTGCGGTACGCGGAGGAAGCGCGCGCGGCGCTGGCCCCGCTGCGGGAGTGCGATGCGAAGGCGTCGCTGATGGAGCTGTGCGACGCGGTGGTGCACCGCGCGGGCTAGGGCCGGCTGACCGGTCGGCAGACGGGCGTCCCCTACGGGTAGTAGGGGGCGCCCGCATGTCGTGTCATACCCCAGGTGTACGTGGAGTTGGCCCCGAGGGCTGACGCATGCTCATGGCCGATTTGGTCAGATGGACATCACAGAAAACACCACTCCTCACCGATTCGGGTGAGAATGGCGGCTACAGGGTGGACGCAGGGGAGTTGACAGCCGCCGCCGACGACGGAGGTAAGGCACACATGGCACCGTACGAATCCGACGACAGCGCGACCGCCGCGGACGCCGAAGAGCTGCGCTCCGCGCGCCGCCGCAAGGCCGCGCGATACGTCGTGCCGGGCACGGTGGTGGGCATCGCGGCGGCGACCATCGGGCTCGTCCCGGCGCTCGCCGACTCCGGCGACCCCGACCTGCCGAAGATCAGCGCCCAGGAACTCATCGAGAAGATCGCCGCATCGGACGTACAGCAGCTGTCCGGCACGGTGAAGATCACCACGGATCTGGGGCTGCCGGACCTCGGCGGCCTGGAGAACTCGCTCGGCTCCGCCGCCGGGCCCTCCGGCTCGGGCGACGGCTCGTCCGCCGATCCCTCCACCAAGCTCACCGAGCTCGCCTCCGGCACGCACACGCTGCGTGTCGCGGCCGACGGCGAGAACCGGCAGAAGGTCTCGCTGCTGGAGAACGCGGCGGAGTACAGCCTCATCCACAACGGCAAGGAAGTCTGGGGCTACGACAGCAAGTCCAACTCGGTCTTCCACACCACGGCCTCCGAGAGCGACGGGAAGCAGAAGGAAGAGCTCCCCGCCACGCCCAAGGACCTCGCCGAGGAGGCTCTCAAGGCCTCCGACAAGACCACGTCGGTGACGGTGGAAGGCACCGCGCAGGTCGCGGGACGGGACGCCTACCGGCTGGTCATCAAGCCCAAGGACGAAGGGTCGACGGTCGGTCAGATCACCGTGGCCGTGGACTCGAGGACCGGGCTGCCGCTGAAGTTCACGCTGACGCCGGCGAGCGGTGGTTCCGCCGTCGTGGACGCGGGCTTCACCCAGGTCAGCTTCGCCAAGCCGGCCGCCTCGACGTTCGACTTCACTCCGCCGAAGGGCGCGAAGGTCGAGGAGGGGGACGCCGCGAAGGCGCCCGAGCACTCCGACGGCTCCGAGCGCTCCGAGGGCTTCGGCAAGGGTTCGGCCCACGAGCCCGGCAAGGGCGGCCCCGAGGGGCTGAACGTCATCGGGGACGGCTGGGACTCCATCGCCACGTTCGACACCGGCGGCCAGGGCGTCCCGTCCGGCTCCGAGGTCGGCGGTGACGTCGGCGGCTTCCTGGACTCGCTCGGCGACAAGGTCTCCGGCAAGTTCGGCGAGGGCACCGTCTTCAAGACCCGCCTGATCAACGCCCTGATCACGGACGACGGCAAGGTCTACGTCGGCGCGGTCACCAAGGACGCGCTGGTGAAGGCGGCCGACGCGGCGAAGTAGCACCCGCACGGCACGAGGAATCGAGGGAGCCGATGGACCAGCCGTCCGCCACGGAGCCGGATCCGGAGGAGACCGGCGAGGGCGGGGGCGCGGGTGACGGCGTCATCCACACCCACGCCCTCACCAAGCGCTACCGCGGCGGACAGCTCGCCGTGGACGGTCTCGACCTGACCGTCCCGGCGGGCAGCGTCTTCGGCTTCCTCGGCCCGAACGGCTCAGGCAAGACCACCACCATCCGCATGCTGATGGGCCTCATCGAGCCGACCTCCGGCTCGGCGCGCGTGCTGGGCCATCCCATGCCGCGCGCCGCCCGGACCGTACTCCCGCACGTCGGCGCGCTCATCGAGGGCCCGGCCCTCTACGGCTTCCTCTCCGGCCGCGACAACCTCGTCCGCTACGACGCCGCGGACCCGACCGCCGACCCCCGCACCCGGGGCACCCGCGTGGGAGCGGCCCTGGACCGGGTGGGCCTGGCGGCCGCCGCCGGCAAGAAGGCGAAGGCGTACTCGCTGGGCATGAAACAGCGCCTCGGCCTGGCGGCGGCCCTGCTCCAGCCCCGCAGACTCCTGGTCCTGGACGAACCGACCAACGGCCTGGACCCGCAGGGCATGCGCGAGATCCGTTCCCTGGTGCGGGAGCTGGCCTCGGACGGCACCACCGTCTTCCTCTCCTCCCACCTCCTCGACGAGATCGAACAGGTCTGCACCCACGCGGCGGTGATGGCCCGGGGCCGCCTGATCACCCAGGGTTCGGTGAGCGACCTGGCGGCGGGGGCGAGGGGCAGGCTGGTGGTCACGACACCGGACACGGCCGACGCGGCGCGGGTGCTGAAGGAGCAGGGGGTCGGTGACGTGGTCATCGCCGAGGACCGGGTGACGTCCGACCCTCCGGAAGGCGAACTGTCCGCCGTCAACGCCGCGTTGGTGACGGCGGGGGTACGCGTGCGCGGCTTCGGTGTCGAACGAGCCTCCCTGGAGGACGCCTTCGTGGCACTGACGGGGGAGGGCTTCGATGTCGCAGGCTGAGGCAGGGGTTCTGAGTCCACCACCGGCCCGTGGCCGCCGTACGACCTTCCGGGCCACCCTCTTCCGCAACGAGCTGCTCACCACCTTCCGCCGCTGGCGAACCCTTGCCCTCCTCGCCGTACTCGCGGCGGTCCCGATCCTGGTGGGCATCGCGGTGAAGATCGAGACAGGCGACGGCTCCTCGACCGGCGGAGGGGGAGGCGGACCCGCCTTCATCTCGCAGATCACCAACAACGGCCTCTTCCTGGTCTTCACCGCCCTCGCCGCGACCCTCCCCTTCTTCCTCCCGATGTCCATCGGCGTCATCGCGGGCGACGCGATCGCGGGTGAGGCCAACGCCGGCACCCTGCGCTATCTCCTGGTCGCCCCGGCGGGCCGCACCCGGCTACTCCTCACCAAGTACACGACGGTGATGGCCTTCTGCCTGGTCGCCACCCTCGTGGTCGCGCTCTCCGCGCTGGCGGTAGGGGCCGTCCTCTTCCCGCTCGGGGACCTGACGACGATCTCCGGCACCCGGATCACGTTCGCGGAGGGCCTGGGAAGAGCCCTGCTGATCGCCCTGGTGGTGGCCGCCTCACTGACCGGGATAGCGGCCCTGGGCCTGTTCATCTCGACGCTCACCAACAGCGGCATCGCGGCGATGGCCACGACGGTCGGTCTGCTGATCACGGTCCAGATTCTCGACCAGATCCCCCAGCTGCACGCGCTGCAGCCGTACTTCTTCTCCCACTACTGGCTGTCCTTCGCCGACCTCATGCGCGAACCGGTCTACTGGGACGACCTGGTGAAGAACCTCGGCCTGCAGGCCCTGTACGCGGCGGTGTTCGGCTCGGCGGCCTGGGCGAGGTTCATGGCGAAGGACATCACGGCGTGAGCTGTTCGTAGGGGAACCGCGCGAGCGGCGCCTCCTGCTCGAAGAACGTCTTCGCGCGGGCCAGGGCACCGGTGTCCCTCAGCACGTCACCGGGCTTGCTGCCGTTGCCGAGCAGCACCCCGCCGAAGCGCATGCCCATGTACGCGGCCGAGTTGTTGAGGGTGCCGACCAGCGGGTCGGCGACCTCGGACTCCTGGTGGGCCAGCGCGGTGACGCCCCACAGCGTGCGCCCCGCCATGGTCGCCTTGAACTCGACGCCCGGCGTGCGCAGCCAGCCGGCCCAGTGGTCCAGGTAGCGCTTGACGTGGGCGGAGACCGAGTACCAGTACAGCGGGGAAGCGATCACGATGTCCGTCGCCGCGAGCGTCGCATCGAACAGCAGCGCCGTGTTGCCGATCGTCGGACGCACGTGGTCGGTGTCGTGGCGGAGGTCCTCGAAGTCGGGCATCGGATGCTCCGTGAGGTCGATCCACCGCTGCTCGACATCGGGGGGCAGTTGCTCGGCTGCCCGGCGGGCCAGCAGTTCGGTGTTGCCGTCGCTGCGGCTGCTGCCGAGCACGAACAGGAAACGGCGTGTCATGGAGATACCTCAGGTGATCGGCGGTGATCGTGCGGAATCGGCGTACAGGTAAATACTCGCACATGCATTATATGCGTGCGCAATTACCTGTCCAGGGGTGAGCCTCACACGTAGGCCTGTGCCGCCCGCGCCACCTCCAGCACCAGCGCCTCGCCGCCGTGCCGGGCCACGAGTTGCAGTCCGACCGGGCAGCCGTCGGGGCCGAGGCCGGCCGGGAGGCTGAGCGCCGGGTGCCCGCTGAGGTTGAACGCCCAGGTGAGGGCGGTGGAGTAGCGCTCGCCCGGACCCTCGTGACCGTGCGGCGGATGGGGGGTCGTGGGGGTCAGCAGCAGGTCCGTGTGGTCGAAGAGGTCGCGGAGGCGGTCATCGTTGGCGGCCCGGATCCGGTCGGCGTCCCGCAGGTCGGAGCCGGGGGCCCGCAGGGCGAGCCAGGCGGGGGCGGGGTCGAGCAGACGGAGGGGGGCGCGGTGCCGGGCCGGCCGTACGACACCGGCGTCGGCCAGCCGCCCGACCGCCGCCCGGGTGATCCGGACGATGTCGGGCTCGGGGTCGGCGAAGCCGAGATCGGGGGACCAGACAGCGGTGAAGGGAAGGGCGGCGGGGGGCGCGGTGCGGTCCCCGTCGCCGTTTCTGTGCCCGTCCCCGGAGATCGCGTACCAGTAGGCGGCCGCGTCGGCGGCGTGGCGGGCGAGGATCCCGGGGGCGGTGAGGTTCGGACGGCGGGAGGCGGCGCCGAGGGAGCCGGAGCGGGTGATCGTGCGGCCGGTACCAGTACCCGACGCGGTATCGGTGTCGGTGCCCCCGCGGTCGGCGTTGGTGGTCTTGAGGCCGATCACCCCGCACCACGCCGCCGGGATCCGTACCGACCCCGCCCCGTCGCTCCCCGTCGCCATCGGGACGAGTCCCGCGGCCACCGCGGCCGCGGAGCCCGCCGAGGAACCGCCAGGGGTCCGGTCGGCGCGCCAGGGATTGACGGTACGGCCGTGGGCGCCGAGTCCCCAGGTCTGCCAGGGAGTTCCGGGACCGGGCACGGAGGTCGCGCCGACGGGCACGCATCCGGCCGCGAGGAGCGGTGCCGCACGGCGCAGCCCGTGCCGCCCCTTCACCCCGAGCGGCACCCCGGCGAGCGGCGGCCGCTCACCCGCGTCGACGCGGAGGTCGACCTCGCGTGCCCGCCGCAGCGCCTCCTCCTCCCACACCTCGGCGAACGCGCACAGCTCCGGATCCACTCGCCGGATCCGTTCCAGGGCGCAGGCGACGACGTCGACGGCCCGCAGTGAGCGCGCACGGACCGCTGAAGCGATCTCCCGGGCGGACAGGGAAGCCAGGTCGGAGTCCTCGGCCGTCACGGGGCGGCGGCCCGGATGAGCCGGACCAGCGCCTCGGTTCCGCGGGGCGGGGTCGTGTTCACGTCACCGAGGCGCCACGCGGGGACCCAGGGCACGCGGTACACGTCCACCGTGGACTCGATCTCCTTGAGCTGCCGGGCGAGCGGACGCGGGAGCCGGCCCGGGGCGTCCGCGACGAGAACGACGGCGTCGAGGTCGAGCCCGGGCGGGTGCTCCCCGCGCCGGAAGAGCTCCAGGCCGCGGCGGGCGGCGAGCAGACCCGCCGCGTGCGTACGGGCGACGAGCAGGACGGAGGTCGGAGCACCCGGGCCAGGCCAGTCACGTCCGCTGTCGTGGCCGCCGTAGACGGCGGCCAGGGTGGAGACGCCGGCGCCGCCATGGGTGCCGACCCACGCGAACCGCCTCCCGGGCGGGGCCACCGGCCCGCGGATCCAGATCTCCGGCCCCTGCTGCACACTCTCCACCTCTCGCCGCACGTCGGTGCGCATGCCCGCGCCCCGACCCTGTCATCCCACTCGCCCGCCACCTGCTGGGACAGGCCTGTGACATCACGGTGACGTGAGAACCGGGGGCGAGCGGCGAGACTCGACAGTACGTGCACGACCGTGAGGGATGAGATGTCTCGACTCAGCCGCGAAAAGAAGCGGGACCAGCAGCGGGGGGCGACCCCGATCGACGTCCGCGTCCCCCTGACGGGTGAGTCCGCGACGGTGGCCGGAACACCGGTCACCGCGCCGCCCGGCGAGGAACTCCACCAGACCGTCCTGACCCACCTCCACCATCTCGCCCGCACCAGCGGCAACCCCGTCCACGCCACGATCCACGACGCCCGCATCGGGTACGTGGTCCCGCTGGAGGTCACGACGGACGGCTCCAGCCGCTTCACCGCGGAACCGGTACGGATGGCTGCGCCGGAGGGTCCGCCGGTCGGCGCGGGCGAGGAGTCCGCGCCGACGCCCTGGCCGTCCGCGGGCGCCGCCCCGCACGAGGAGTCCCCGCAGCTCCCGGGGTCACTCGACGAGCCCACGCGCGACCCGGCTCCCACCTTCCGGCTGCGGAACCTGCCCGAGGCGCAGCCGGCGGACGCCGAACCGTCCCCGACCCAGGTCCTACGACAGCTGCCGGGCCCTCGGTCCCCCGGGACGGTCGTCCCCCCGACGGGCGAGTTCGGCCCGCCCCCCGTCATGGACCCGAGCCCGGCCTCGTCCCCCGCCCCGCTGTCACCGACCGACTTCGCCTACGCCCCCAGGCCCCTGCCGCAGCCCGACCCCGCTCCGGCACCGGCCCCGCCGCCGTCGGACGCAGTCCCCGCCGCCGAGCCGTGGAGCGCCTCGGTTCCCGAGCCCAGGCCCCTGCCCTCGGCCGGTTTCGCCGCTGTGCCACGGCCGCTTCCGTCCGCGGCCTCGCCCGCTCCTCGTCCCGCTGCCCCCCTCATCGATCCCGTTCCCCTCCTGGACGACCCCGGCCCCAAGCCGACCCCCGTACGGGGGTTCGACGCCGTGGCCGAGGCGTTGCTGGGGGAGGGGCTGGTGGTGGAGGACAGCGCCGTTCTCGCGGAGCCCGTCGGGCGGATCAGTGAGGCGGTGCGCGAGGGGCGGACGGACGTTGCCGCCGAGTTGGCCGAGCGGGTGGTCGGCGAGGCGTCCGAGACCTTGGGCGCCGAGCGTCCCGATGTGCTGCGGGTGCGTGAACTCGCCGCCTACATCGCCTACTTGGGCGGCGAGCCGGTCCGCGCCGCGGAGATCTCCCTCGACCTGGCCGACATCCACCACCGCGCCGGAGACGCCGAGGCGGCCTACGGCAACGTACAGAGCGCGGCCACCGCGTGGAAGGCCGTACGGGATCCGCTGCGGGGCCTGGAACTCGGTCGCGACCTGCTCACCCTGTGGACGGACCTGGCCGCCGGAGAAGGCCCGGCGGCCGAGGACCCCGACAAGCTGGAGTCGGCCCGCGCCCGCATGCTCCGCCTCGCGGAACGCGCACGGAACGCGGACCAGTAGCCCGGCAGGCCTGTTACTGCGACAGCTCCCACACCGCGTACGCCACCGCGTCACTGTTGCGGTCCAGGGCCGTGTCGTTGATGTTGGCCGTGGTGTCGCACGACGAGTGGTAGCAGCGGTCGAAGGCCAGCCCCGAGGTACCGCCCCACTTGGCCGCCTGCGCCGCCGTCTTGGTGTAGTCCGCCCCGCTGAACAGCCCGCCCACCGGCACGCCCGCGTTCTTGAAGGGCGCGTGGTCGGAGCGGCCGTCGCCCTCGGTCTCGATCTCGGTCGGGACGCCGAGGCCGGCGTAGTACGCCTTGAAGGTCTTCTCGATGGCCGGGTCGTCGTCGTAGACGAAGTACCCGGGGTTCGGCGAGCCGATCATGTCGAAGTTGAGGTAGCCGCTGATCCGTGAACGGCTGGCGGTGGAGAGGCCGTTGACGTAGGAACGGGAGCCGACCATGCCCAGCTCCTCCGCGCCCCACCAGGCGAATCTCAGATGCTTGGTGGGTTGGTAGCCGGCCCGGGACACGGCGAGCGCGGTCTCCAGTACGGCCGCCGAACCGGACCCGTTGTCGTTGATGCCCGCGCCCGCCGTCACGCTGTCGAGGTGCGAGCCGGACATGATCACCTGGTTGGTGTCGCCGCCCGGCCAGTCCGCGATCAGGTTGTAGCCGGTGCGGCCGGACGAGGTGAACTGCTGGACCGTCGTGGTGAATCCGGCGGCGTCCAGCTTGGCCTTCACATAGTCGAGCGAGGCCTTGTAACCGGCGCGGCCGTGCGCGCGGTTGCCGCCGTTGGCGGTGGCGATGGACTGCAGCTGGGTCAGATGCGCCTTCACGTTGGCCACCGGGATGTCCGGGGCCGCGGCCACCGCGGGCTGTCCCGCGGGGGCCGCGCCGGCTATGGATCCGCCGGCCAGGAGGGAGACGGTGGCGACGACGGCGGTGGCCGTGACGCGTCCGGGAACCGAGAGCTTCATGTGGGGGGCTCCGAATTCCATGGGAAGTCCCTGAAGTCACAGGGATTCCACAGCGAATGGGTGCCTGGATGGTGAAGCTGAGGTTGACTCACCGTCAAGGGCGGAATCCGGTCACGCCCGTTCGCATAACGGACTCCAGTCGCGTCATGGGCTCATTGCACGCAGAACTCGTTCCCCTCCGGATCCGCCATCACCACCCATTCACCGCCCTGCTCCTTCACCTCCCGCAGCACGCTGGCCCCGAGCCCGGTCAGCCGCTCGACCTCGGCCGCCCGCTGTCCGTCGCCGGCGTGCACGTCGAGATGGAGCCGGTTCTTGACGGTCTTCGCCTCCGGTACCCGCTGGAACAGCAGCCGCCGGCCGAGACCCGTGCCGCTGTCCTTGTCGTACGGGTCGTCGGGATGCCGTACGGCGATCAGGTCCCGGAAGGCGAGGCGCGCGTGGTACTCGACGGTGGCCTCGCGCGGCAGCGCGCCGAGCTCCAGCAGCCGCTGGACGAGCGCGTCGTTGTCCTCGGTGACGTAGTGCAGCGCGGCCGCCCAGAAGTCGGCCTGGGCGTGGGGGTCGCCGGCGTCGACGACCAGTTTCCAGTGCAGGGGTGCGGGTGTGGTCTGCGTCATGGAGCCACTTATAGCCGCGAATGAGGTCCGGGAGTGTCCTGAACGACTTCCGCGGCTCGCCGGTGGTAGGCCGTTCGGCCCCCGACGGCAAGAAGGGGCCACCTGGCGATGTTGCCGACGCTGGTCATCGCGGGCACCGCCTTCGCGCCGCCGTACGGGCCGCTGACGATCGTGGCGGCGGACGGAGGCGCCGAGGCCGGGCAGGGCCTCGCGAGTGGGTGGCCGCACACGGCGACCCGATTCGCTCGGCGACCGGGATCGCCGCGGTGACGGCGGTCTACGGCCTGGCGCCGGGCGAGGCCGGCGACTCCGGACCCGAGGCGAGGCTCTCCGCCTTCCGTGCGGCGCTGACGGTGCCCGTCGTCATGGTGGTGCTGGGCGTCCTGATCTCCCTCCTGAGCGTCCGCGCGGTGCGCAGGGCGTCCCAGGTGAGCAGCGTCAACGCCAGCCAGACCAGCGCGAACCCGGCCCAGCGCTCCGGCGGCATGGCCTCGTGGAAGTAGAAGATGCCGAGCAGGAACTGGAAGACCGGGGCCAGGTACTGGAGCAGTCCCAGCGTGGACAGGGGCACGCGGATCGCCGCCGCGCCGAAGCAGACCAGGGGGAGCGCGGTGACGATGCCGGTCGAGGCGAGCAGCGCCGCGTGCCCCGGGCCCCCGGAGGCGAAGCTGAGGTCATCCCGCGAGCCGAGCCACAGCAGATAGCCGAGCGCGGGCAGGAACTGGATCGCGGTCTCGGCGGCCAGCGACTCCACACCGCCGAGGTTCACCTTCTTCTTGACCAGGCCGTAGGTGGCGAAGGAGAAGGCGAGGGTGAGGGAGATCCACGGGGGTTGGCCGTATCCGACGGTGAGGACGAGCACCGCGGCGGCCCCGATCCCGACCGCCGCCCACTGCACGCGCCGCAGCCGCTCCTTGAGCAGCAGCACACCCATCGCGATGGTGACGAGCGGATTGATGAAGTACCCGAGCGAGGCCTCGACCACGTGACCGCTGTTGACGGCCCAGATGTAGACGCCCCAGTTCACGGTGATGACGGCGGCGGCCACGGTGATCAGCGCCAGCTTCCGGGGCTGCCGCAGCAGCTCACCGGCCCAGGCCCAGCGCCGTACGACCAGGAGCGCGACGGCCACGAAGACGAGCGACCACACCATCCGGTGGGCGAGGATCTCGGCGGCCCCGGCGGGCTTGAGGAGCGGCCAGAACAGGGGCACGAGCCCCCACATCCCGTACGCGGCGAAGCCGTTCAGCAGACCTATGTGCCGCTCGCCCCTCGACTTCACGGACTCTCCTCCTCGCACCGTCCTCGCCTGCAAGAAGGTAACGCCGAGCACCCCCGGCTGTCATGCCCGTATCGCTATACGGTCATGACAGCCGGGGGTGGTGGTCCCAGGGGCCGTCGGGGAGTGTCAGCCCTTGAGCGCCACCGCGATGGACTCGGCGATCGGGGTGGCCGGACGGCCGATCAGGCGGGACAGGTCACCGGAGGAGACGACCAGCTCGCCCTTCTCGATGGAGGCGTCGACACCGGCGAGGATCGCGGCGAAGGGTCCGGGCAGCCCGGCGCCGGTCAGGATCTCGATGAAGGTCGCGACGGGGACGGCGTTGTAGGCGATCTCCTTGCCGGTCTGCCGGCTCAGCTCGGCCGCGTACTCGGCGAAGCCCCAGGGCTCGTCGCCGCCCAGCTCGTACGTCGTGTTCTCGTGCCCCTCGCCGGTCAGCACGGCCACGGCGGCGGCCGCGTAGTCGGCGCGCGAGGCGGAGGAGAGGCGACCGTCACCGGCCGCCTGCACCACGGCACCGTGCTCCAGGGCAGGGGCGAGGTTCTCGGTGTAGTTCTCGTTGTACCAGCCGTTGCGCAGCAGCGAGTAGGTCACGCCGGAGGCGAGGAGCGCCTCCTCAGTGGCCCGGTGGTCGTCCGCGAGCGCGGCGGTGAGGCTGCCCGGGGCGCTGGTGTACGCGAGGAGCGCCACGTTCGCGGCCTTGGCGGCGTCGATGACGACCTGGTGCTGGGCGGGGCGGCCCTTGTCGAACTCGTTGCCGGAGATCAGCAGCACCTTGTCGCCGGCCGCGAAGACCTTGTCGAAGGTCTCGGGGCTGTTGTAGTCGGCGACCGCTATGGTCACGCCCTTGGCGGCGAAGTCGGCGGCCTTCTCCGGGGTGCGCACGACGGCGGTGATCTGCTCGGCCGGGACCTTCTCGAGCAGCTGCTCGACGACGTGGCGGCCGAGGTGTCCGGTGGCTCCGGTGACGACGATGCTCATGATGTGCGATCTCCTTGTGGGGTGCGGTGGCACTAACCATAGGTGGAGCGCTAACTCTGCGAAAGTACCCACTTTGAAGTAAGGTACTGGCATGTCGGTAAGCACTGAGATGAACGCCCCGGCGGTGTCGGGCGAAGCGATGTGCCCCCACCGCCTCGTCCTGGAACACGTGACGAGCCGCTGGGGCGTCCTGGTCCTGATCCAACTCCTCGACCGCCCGCACCGCTTCAGCGAACTGCGGCGCGCGATCGGGGGCCAGGGTCGCAGCGTCAGCGAGAAGATGCTCACGCAGACCCTCCAGACCCTCGAACGCGACGGCCTGATCCACCGGGACGCCAAGCCGGTGATCCCGCCGAGGGTCGACTATTCGCTGACCGACCTCGGCCGCGAGGCGGCGGAACAGGTACGGGGGCTGGCGGAGTGGACCGCGAAGAGGATGGCGGCGGTGCAGGAGGCGCGGGAGGTGTACGACGCGCGGAAGAGGGCCTCTGAGCAGGGGTGATACGCCGGAGCGGGCCGACTGAGGGCATGTACACGGCGCCAGGGGGCACACATGTATCAGGGCGTTGACCGACATGCGAGCCCTGTCCACCCATGCGCCCCCTCTCCGCCTCCCACGCCGACTTGAGTCGACGGGCACGCTGGATGCGGAGTGCCCACGCCCACCGTGCCCCGACCCGCCATGCCACTTCTCGGCGCACGGTCACCGGATCCAGGGGGATGCCTTGACATGGCCACACAGACTCCGGCCGTCCGCCGCAGCAGGATCGGTTCTGCTGTCGCTTCTGGGCGCGGCCTGATGCGAGCCTTCTTCGCCTGGGGCTCCCGCAGTCGACGTCGGGAGCAGTTACTCCTGGAGTGCAGCCGTCAGCTTTTAACTGTGGCTGAGGAGCTGCACAGGGCCAACCTGATTCAGCAGCACCGGTTGCTGGTCGAGCAGTTGGATCGCGCGATCGACGATCCTTCGCTGGCTGCGGCTTTGAGTACTCTGCGGGGGCTCACGGAGGTCAAGCGCCGCCAGATGCTGTTCGCGAACCGGGAGTACGGGGTGCTTGTGCTGACTTACCGCGTGGACGGCTGCTGCTGGGAGGAGCTGTTGAGCAGGCTGCGCATTTTGTGCCGTAATGAACTGTTCGTGGAGTACTGGACGGCTACGGCAGAGCATCGCAGGACGCTGCCTGACGGCTCGCTCGAGGCGAAAGTCGGGTTGGCCGTTGACGCAATCCTGGAAGATCTTCGTGATGCGGACGAATGGTGGGTTGTGAATGCAGAATCACCCCCTGAGCCTCAGTGAAGACATGGGTGCAGTGCGGCATGTGAACGACATCACAAATCGCGTGTAGGATCCGGAGCACTGTGAACCCGAGGGGGCACCGTTCAACGAACGGTGCCCCCTCGAGACGCGGGGCTGTGGAGCCCCGAGAGGGGACCGCTCAGGTGCGTCGCGAATTCTTGCCGGTTCGGATTTCTCGTCGGCTCGGCGACGCTCCCCATGTGCGTGGATGCGGGACCGGCGAAACCTGCCCCGACCTCTTCGAACTGAGCAACGGCGACTTCGCGGTGATCGGTACCGAGGCAACCGACGAACTTGACCACCTTCTCCCGGAGGATGCCGCTCGTGCCGACTATGAGCGCATCGTTGTCATTAGCCGGGACACCTTGATCCGGGCCAAGAAGGACATCCCTGACGCATGAATGGCAGGGGGCGATGTGACCGTGCATCCATGCGCCCCCTACCGCCTCCAGCGCTGCCTTGTGCGGACCGGGCACCCTCGCATTAGGGGGTGTTGTGATGGCCATACCGCAGCAGGAGGATCTTCTTCGTGAATTGGTCTGTGTGTTCGGTCGCATGGCCGACGGGCTCTTCCGTGTCGCGGAGGAAATGCACCGAGCGAATCTGATCCAGACCAAGTTCTTATACGTCGAACAGATGGACCGGTCGCTCGATGATCCGGTGCTTGCCGCTTCTTTGAGCACCTTGACCAGTACCACTGAGAACATGCGTCGCCAGATGCTGTTCGCGAACCGTCATTACGGCCTGCTTCTGCTGTCCTACAGAATCGGCGACATGGACCGGAGTGAACTGCTAGGACAACTGAAGGTGTTGAGCATGAACTCGGTCTTCGTCGAATATTGGCGTCTTACGTCCGAACAACGGCGGCAGTTGCCGCCGGACTCGCTTGAGGCCAGGACGGGACGGGCTGTCGATGCAGTCATGAAGGAGCGGCTCGAAGATCTGGAGGAGTGGTGGATTGTCGGTCCCGAATCTGAGCCAACGACCGACTGACCAAGTCCTGACCCGTTGTCATGGTGATCCGCCCAAGCGGAGGGGCAGTCAAACCATGGATACGAAGGTCATGATCACCCGCGGGCCCCACCGCTGTGCCACAAGGGACACCTCCGACGTGTGACAGGCGAAGGGCCCGGATGCAGTACTGCATCCGGGCCGTCAGTTCTCTCTCCCGCTCCGTCAGCCCACGACCGTCCAGGTGTCCCCACCCGCCAGCAGCGCCCCCAGATCCCCCTTGCCGTTCTGTTCGATCGCCGCGTCCAGCTGGTCCGCCATCTGGGTGTCGTACACCGGGCGGTCCACCGATCGGAGGACGCCGATCGGGGTGTGGTGGAGGGTGTCCGGGTCGGCCAGGCGGGACAGGGCGAAGGCGGTCGTCGGGGAGGCGGAGTGTGCGTCGTGGACGAGGATCTGCGCCTCGTTCGACGGGGTCACCGTGACCACCTTCAGGTCGCCGGTCGCCGTATCCCGCACGACGCCCTTGGAGAGGTCCGCGCCGAAGCGGATCGGCTTCCCGTGTTCGAGGCGGATCACCGCCTCCTCGGCCTGCTGCTTGTCCTTGAGGGCCTCGAAGGCGCCGTCGTTGAAGATGTTGCAGTTCTGGTAGATCTCGATCAGCGCGGTGCCCGGATGGGCGGCCGCCTCCCGCAGCACCGAGGTGAGGTGCTTGCGGTCCGAGTCCACCGTCCGTGCCACGAAGGACGCCTCGGCCCCGATGGCCAGGGACACCGGGTTGAAGGGCGCGTCCAGCGAACCCATCGGCGTCGACTTCGTGATCTTGCCGACCTCGGAGGTGGGGGAGTACTGGCCCTTGGTCAGGCCGTAGATCCGGTTGTTGAAGAGCAGGATCTTCAGGTTCACGTTCCGGCGCAGGGCGTGGATGAGGTGGTTGCCGCCGATGGACAGCGCGTCTCCGTCGCCCGTGACCACCCACACCGACAGGTCGCGGCGCGAGGAGGCCAGGCCCGTCGCGATCGCCGGCGCTCGGCCGTGGATCGAGTGCATGCCGTAGGTGTTCATGTAGTACGGGAACCGCGACGAGCAGCCGATGCCGGAGACGAAGACGATGTTCTCCTTGGCCAGCCCCAGCTCCGGCATGAATCCCTGGACGGCGGCGAGGATCGCGTAGTCACCGCAGCCGGGGCACCAGCGCACTTCCTGGTCGGACTTGAAGTCCTTCATGCTCTGGCGGGCCTCGGCCTTGGGGACCAGCGTGAGCGCCTCGATCGTGCCCGTGCCTTCCGTGGACGTCTCAGCCATCGATGGCCTCCTTGAGAGCCGTGGCGAGCTGTTCGGCCTTGAACGGCATGCCGTTGACCTGGTTGTAGCTGTGCGCGTCGACCAGGTACTTCGCCCGGACCAGCGTGGCGAGCTGCCCCAGGTTCATCTCCGGGATGACGACCTTGTCGTACGCCTTCAGCACCGCGCCCAGGTTGCGCGGGAAGGGGTTGAGGTGGCGCAGGTGGGCCTGCGCGATCGACTCGCCGGCCGTGCGCAGCCGCCGCACGGCCGCCGTGATCGGCCCGTACGTCGATCCCCAGCCCAGCACCAGCGTGCGCGCCTCGTGCGGATCGTCCACTTCAAGATCCGGTACGTCGATACCGTCGATCTTGGCCTGGCGGGTGCGGACCATGAAGTCGTGGTTGGCCGGGGCGTAGGAGATGTTGCCCGAGCCGTCCTCCTTCTCGATCCCGCCGATGCGGTGTTCGAGACCGGGTGTGCCGGGCACCGCCCACGGGCGGGCGAGGGTCTGCGGGTCGCGCTTGTAGGGCCAGAACACCTCGGTGCCGTCGTCCAGGGTGTGGTTCGGGCCCTGTGCGAACTGCACGCTCAGGTCCGGGAGTTCGTCGAGTTCCGGGATCCGCCAGGGCTCGGAGCCGTTGGCCAGGTAGCCGTCCGAGAGCAGCATCACCGGCGTGCGGTAGGTCAGCGCGATCCGGGCCGCCTCCAGAGCGGCGTCGAAGCAGTCGGCCGGGGTGCAGGGGGCGACGATCGGCACCGGCGCCTCGCCGTTGCGCCCGAACATCGCCTGCAGCAGGTCCGCCTGCTCGGTCTTGGTCGGCAGACCGGTGGACGGGCCGCCTCTCTGGATGTCGATGACCAGCAGCGGCAGCTCCAGGGAGACCGCGAGACCGATGGTCTCCGACTTCAGGGCCACGCCCGGCCCGGAGGTCGTCGTCACCGCGAGTGAGCCGCCGAAGGCCGCGCCCAGGGCCGCGCCGATGCCCGCGATCTCGTCCTCGGCCTGGAAGGTCCGTACGCCGAAGTTCTTGTGCTTGCTCAGCTCGTGCAGGATGTCCGAGGCCGGCGTGATCGGGTACGAGCCCAGGAACAACGGCAGGTCCGCCTGCCGGGACGCGGCGACCAGCCCGTAGGACAGCGCGAGGTTCCCGGAGATGTTGCGGTAGGTGCCCACCGGGAAGGCCTTGGTCGCCGGGGCGATCTCGTAGGAGACGGCGAAGTCCTCGGTGGTCTCGCCGAAGTTCCAGCCCGCCCGGAAGGCGGCCAGGTTCGCCTCGGCGATCTCCGGCTTCCTCGCGAACTTCGTCCGCAGGAACTTCTCCGTGCCCTCGGTGGGCCGGTGGTACATCCACGACAAGAGGCCGAGCGCGAACATGTTCTTGCTGCGCTCGGCCTCCTTGCGACTGAGGTCGAAATCCTTGAGGGCCTCGACGGTCAGCGTGGTCAGAGGGACCGGATGAAGGCTGTAACCGTCGAGCGATCCATCCTCCAGCGGCGAGGCCGCGTACCCCACTTTCTGCATCGCCCGTTTGGTGAACTCGTCCGTGTTGACGATGATCTCCGCGCCGCGCGGCAGGTCGGCGATGTTGGCCTTGAGGGCGGCGGGGTTCATTGCCACCAGCACGTTGGGCGCGTCACCCGGCGTGAGGATGTCGTGGTCGGCGAAGTGCAGCTGGAAGGAGGAGACACCCGGCAGGGTTCCGGCAGGGGCCCGGATCTCGGCGGGGAAGTTGGGAAGGGTGGACAGGTCGTTGCCGAAGGACGCCGTCTCCGAGGTGAAACGGTCCCCGGTGAGCTGCATCCCGTCACCGGAGTCGCCCGCGAAACGAATGATCACCCGGTCGAGGCGGCGGACGTCCTTCACGCCGGCCTCTTTGCGCTGCTCTCCTGCGACGGCTTCGTCGGCCTGCTCCGCTGGGCTGCTGACCTGACTGGTCACTGAACTGGACCTCCCTCTGGGCGGCTGTTCGGGAGCGGCCTTCCCGCAGGCCTTCCCAGGATCAACCCTACGACCGCAGGGGTCGCCTTCCCTCGGCCATCCGCATGATGGATGAGCTTTTGAGACGGTACGACGCCCTGAATTGTCATGATTTACTCGCCCCCCCCCGGCGCTCTCCTTGAAGACGCTCCCTCATCGTTCCTCGGTTCTCGGTCCCGGGCGGCCCTGTATCCCGCTGACTGGCCGCCACCCCGATATCTGACACGGTGTCAGATCGTCAGGTGTTCAGGTAGGTCAGCACCGCCAGCACCCGCCGGTGGTCTCCGTCGCTCGGGGACAGTCCGAGTTTCAGGAAGATGTTGCTGACATGCTTCTCCACGGCCCCGTCGCTCACGACGAGCTGCCGCGCGATCGCCGAGTTGGTGCGCCCCTCGGCCATGAGCCCCAGGACTTCCCGTTCCCGGGGGGTGAGATTGGCGAGCACGTCCTGCTTACGGCTGCGTCCCAGCAGCTGAGCGACCACCTCGGGGTCGAGGGCGGTACCTCCCTCGGCCACCCGCACCACCGCGTCCACGAACTCACGCACCTCCGCGACCCGGTCCTTGAGCAGATACCCCACCCCGCGACTGGACCCGGCCAGCAGCTCGGTGGCGTACCGCTCCTCCACGTACTGCGACAGTACGAGTACCCCGAGACCGGGATGTGCCTTGCGCAGTTGTACGGCGGCTCGCACGCCTTCGTCCGTGTGCGTCGGAGGCATCCGCACATCGGCGACGACGACGTCGGGCAGCTCGCCCTGAGCGTCCAGCTCACCGATGGTCTTGATCAACGCCTCCCCGTCGCCCACACCGGCCACGACGTCGTGCCCGCGGTCCGTCAGCAACCGGGTCAGGCCCTCCCTCAGCAGCACTGAATCCTCGGCGATGACCACCCGCACCCTGTCCTCCACGACTCTCGGCCCCCCAGCCCACTCCCTGTCCACCCGCTGGACAAGTCCAGCATTCCAGCATTCGGATCCGGGCGGGCGCGGGCAACGGGATTAGGGCCCAGGAATACGAACAAGGACCCGATAACACGGGGTCACGCCCGAAATCCGGCCATCTTCGCCAGGGGGTTCGCCGGGGGCCGAGAGATGCCCGTCCTTTGCGGAGGCCGGGTGTGTGTGGGGGGAAGTCCCGCGACGGGTCGGGGCGGGGTCGCGCTGGAGGGGGGAGGGTGCAGCCCGGTGGGCAAGAGGGCCGCGCCGCTCGGCGGTGTCCCCGCGGGGTCCAAGGGGCGGCAGGCCCTGGGGAGGGGAACGAGTGAGGGCGGCGGGGGCGAAAACAACCCCCACCGCCCTCTCACGCCGTACCCGTCACACGCCTTCGCCCCGCCACGGCAACTCCGCCGTCACCCGGGTGGGCCCACCGACCGGCGAATCCACCACCAGGATCCCGTCCACCGCGTCCAGCCGCTCCGCCAACCCCGCAAGACCGGACCCGGAGGACACATCGGCCCCACCCACCCCGTTGTCCACGACCTGCAGCATCAACCGGTTCTCCACCTGCCACACATCCACCGCGGCGAGCGTCGCCCGAGAGTGCTTGCTGATGTTCTGCAGCAGCTCCGACACCGTGAAGTACGCGATCCCCTCGATCGCCGGCGCGGGCCGGGCCGGCAGATCCACCTCCACCTGCACCGGCACCGTGCACCGGGAAGCCACGGCAGACAGCGCCGCGTCCAGCCCCCGGTCGGTCAGCACCGCCGGATGAATCCCGCGCGCCAGATCCCGCAGCTCCTGAAGCGCCGTCTTCACCTCTCCGTGCGCCTCGTCCACCATCCGCGCCGCCGCGGCGGGATCCTCCGTGAGCTTCTCCTTCGCCAGCCCCAGATCCATGGCCAGCGCCACCAGCCGAGCCTGCGCACCGTCGTGCAGATCCCGCTCGATCCGACGCAGGTCCGCGGCCGCCGTGTCCACCACGACCCCCCGGTCGGACTCCAGCTCCACCACCCGCGCCGACAGCCGGGTCGGCCCGAGCAGCCCCTGCACCATCACCCGGTCCACCATCGTCAGCGCCCGCACGATCCACGGCGTGGCCAGCGTGAACAACAGTCCCACCAGCGCGGTCACACCGATCTCGAACGGGTTGTCCAGGTAGATGTGGTGGCTCTGGTCGCCGTAGAGCTGAAGCCCGTCCTGACCGACGTACGCCGGGAAGACCCAGAACCACAGCGGATACGTCAGCAGCGCCCAGCCGTACACCCAGAAGTTCACCGCGACGACGAACGAGAACGTCGCCCACGGCAGGTGCAGCACCGAGTACAGCAGCGTCCGCCACGACGTCCCGCTCTTGAGCACCGCCCCCATCCACGCCATGAACCCGGACTTGCGCATCCTGAGCGGCTCCGGATCCCCGACCTCCAGACCCAGCAGCCCCCTGGCCCGCGCCCGTTCCAGCGCGCCGAGCCCACGGCATCCGGCGAGCCCGGCCGCGAAGACCGGAATCCCCAGGAAGGTCACGAGCAGACCCGCGCCCAGCGAGATCATCGTGACGGCGTACGTGAACATCACGATGCTGATCGGCAGGCTCAGCAGCACATAGCCGAACTCCCGCCAGGTCCGTCCCTCGAACGGCGCCCGCAGCCCGGCCGGCACCCGGTGCCGCCGTACCGTCTCGGGGAACCCGAGCCCACTGTCGTACCCGTAGTCCGTGGCCATCGACGTCGTCCTTCGTCTCTCGTCCCGCGCCTGTCGTGTCGTATCTCCACCCTGCTGGGCCGCAGCTCAACGGACCATGGAGTCCGTCGGCCTCTTGAAAGGGGGGTTTTCCCTACCCCTTCTCCAGGCCGCGGTCCCGCCACGGCAGCTCCGCAGTGACGACCGTCGGCCCGCCCGGCGGCGAGTCGATGACGAACAGCCCGTCGACCGCGTCCAGGCGCTCCGCGAGCCCCTGCATGCCGGTGCCCCCGTCGAGCCGGGCCCCGCCGCGGCCGTCGTCCCACACCTGGATGAGCAGCCGGTTCTCCGAGCGCCACACGTCCACCGACGCCGACCGGGCCCCACTGTGCTTGCTGACGTTCTGGAGCAGCTCGGAGACCGTGAAGTAGGCGATCCCCTCGATCGCCTGCACCGGGCGCGCGTCGAGGTCGGCGGTCACCTTCACCGGGACCGTGCAGCGCGAGGCGACGCTCGACAGCGCCGCGTCGAGGCCTCGGTCGGTCAGTACGGCCGGATGGATGCCCCGCGCGAGATCCCGCAGCTCCTGAAGCGCCAGCTTCACCTCGCCGTGCGCCTCCTCGACCATCGCCTGCGCGTACTCGGGGTCCTCCAGGAGCTTCTCCTTCGCGAGGCCGAGGCCCATGGCCAGGTTGACCAGCCGGGCCTGCGCCCCGTCGTGCAGATCCCGCTCGATGCGCCGCAGGTCGGACGCGGCCGCGTCCACCACGACCCCCCGGTCCGACTCCAGTTCGGCGATACGGCGTTCCAGCTCGTCGGAGGGCGACAGCAGACCGCGCACCATCGCCCGGTCCACGTTGGCGAGCCCCCGCGCGATGAACGGCAGGACCGGCCACAGCACGAACAACGAGGTCAGCGTGATGGTGAAGGTGAGCACCCCCCAGGGCAGCCGGATGAAGTCGTACAGCACCGTCCGCCAGCCCACGGGGTCCTTCACCCCCATCCACAGCTGGGCGAAGAAGCCGTTGCCGCCGTTCCTGGTGCGCCACGGCAGGCGGCTCGGTTCGTCCACCCGCACCCCGAGCAGGGCCCGGGCCCGCGCCCGCTCGAGCTTGCCCAGCTGCCGCGCGCCCAGCAGACCCGCCGCGAGCAGCGGGAATCCGATCACCGTGACGGTCAGCCAGAAACCGGTGAACAGCACCGTCACGACGTAGGTGAAGCCGAGGATCGACACCGGAAGGTTCGCCAGGAGATGCGCGATCTCCTTCCAGGTGTGCACGTCGTAGGCGAAACGGGCCGGCGGCGGCCGGCCGTCGTCGGTTCCGCCGTGTCTGCCGGTGGTCACGGCGCGGCTCGGGGACGAATGGCGTTCGGTCATATGGGTTAGCGTGCCGCCCCGCACCGCCGTGCGCCATGAGGCGTACCGCCGCGGCTTACGGGGGAAAACCCCACCCCGGCCTTTCGGACGGCTTTCCTGGGGTGACGGGCTGCTTACCGTCTCTTTATCAGGGCCTAGACTCCCGTGCGTACAGATCGTCGAACAGTGGTGTTCAGCGTGACCACTGTGTTCAGCGTGCTCACAGGGAGTGAGGGGCGGACGTGCCGGAACCGACCGTCGTCGATGCAACCGTCGTCGATCCGACCGTCGTCGCGGCGGACTACTTCCAGTCGTACTCGGTCGTCGGACTGCTCGCCGTCGTCGGCGTGCTGTTCGTCGCGGTCGCCTTCGGCGCCGGCCGTCTGCTGCGACCCGTGGTGCCCACCCCGGAGAAGCTCCTGACGTACGAGTGCGGAGTCGACCCCGTCGGTGAGGGCTGGGCCCACACCCAGGTCCGCTACTACGTCTACGCCTTCCTCTACGTCATCTTCGCCGTCGACTCGATCTTCCTGTTCCCGTGGGCGACGGTCTTCGCGGCACCCGGCTACGGCGCGACGACCCTCGTCGAGATGTTCATCTTCCTCGGCTTCCTCGCCGTGGGACTGCTGTACGCGTACAAGAAGGGTGTCCTGACATGGACGTGAACCCTGCGGTCGACTCCGCTGCCACGGAGCCCGTTCTGCTCCCGGAGCCGAAACGGCTGGGCGCCCTCGCCCGCCTGGCCCCCGAGCCGATGAAGGTGATCCTCAACTGGGGCCGCCGGTACTCCCTCTGGGTCTTCAACTTCGGTCTCGCCTGCTGCGCCATCGAGTTCATCGCCGCGTCGATGGCCCGCCACGACTTCATCCGCCTCGGCGTCATCCCCTTCGCACCGGGCCCGCGCCAGGCCGACCTGATGGTCGTCTCCGGCACGGTCACGGACAAGATGGCACCGGCGGTGAAGCGTCTGTACGAGCAGATGCCCGAGCCCAAGTACGTCATCTCCTTCGGCGCCTGTTCCAACTGCGGCGGCCCGTACTGGGACTCGTACTCCGTGACGAAGGGCGTCGACCAGATCATCCCCGTCGACGTCTACGTCCCCGGCTGCCCGCCCCGCCCCGAGGCCCTGCTCCAGGGAATCCTGAAGCTCCAGGAGAAGATCGCCCGGGAGTCGCTGGAGGAGCGGTACGGGGCGTCGGCGGGGCGTCCGACGACGGCGGGTCCGTCGGCGGCTGTGCTGCAGAGCGGGTTGGTGAAGCCGCCTGCGCCGACTTCGACTTCGACTTCGGGTGAGGGGGAGTCACGGTGACCGGCGTCGGTTGGCTGCCCGCCCCCGCCGAGGAACTCTTCGGTCCCGAGGCCACCGCCGAGGAGTCGTACGAGGTCCTGACCGTGGACGTCCCGCCAACCACCTGGCTGACGGCACTGCGCGTCGCCCGCGACGAACTCGGCTGCACCTACTTCGACTGGCTCAGCGCCGTCGACGAACCGGGCACGGGCTTCCGCGTGGCGGCCCACGTGGCGGCCCTCTCCCCGGTACGACGCCTGCTCCTGCGTACGACGATCTCCCACGAGACCCCGGTGCTGCCCACCGCCGTCGACATCTACGCGGGTGCCGCCTGGCACGAGCGCGAGACCCACGAGATGTTCGGCGTCACCTTCGAGGGCCACCCCTCCCTCGCCCACCTCCTGCTGCCGGAGACCTTCGAGGGCCACCCCCTCCGCAAGGACTTCGTCCTGGCCGCCCGCGTCGCCAAGGCCTGGCCCGGCGCCAAGGAACCGGGCGAGTCCGAACACGGCGGCCCCAAACGCCGCCAGATGCTTCCGCCAGGAGTCCCCGACCCGAACGAATGGGGCCCCCTCAAGGGCCAACTCCCCCCGGCCCCGACCCGCCCCACCCGCACAGCAGGCCGCCCCACGGGCGACCGCCCGGTCCGCCGGGCGCGTACGGCGGGGGAGGGGTCGGCGAGTCAGGGGGAGGTCGCGGCGGACGCGGCGGATGCGGTGGGCGCGTCCGGGGCTGCGGGGCTTGGTTCGCGGCGGGCACGTTCGGCGGGGGAGGGTTCGGCGAGTCAGGGGTCGTCTGGGGCTGGGCCGCGTGGGCCGCGTGCGGCGGGGGAGGGTTCGGCGAGTCAGGCGGGGGTGCCCGGGGCGGCGGGTGCGAGGGGCGCTTCGGGGGCTGGGCCGCGTGGGCCGCGTGCGGCGGCCGAGGGTTCGGCGAGCCAGACCACGCCCGGGGCGACGGAGGGGGCTCCCACCGCCTCGCCGACGGGCGTGACCCGGCGCACACGTAGCGCTGCGCAGGGCTCGGCCAGCCAGGCGTCACCGGATACCGACGACACCGGCGCCGGTTCGGCCGCCCCAGCCAGCGGCGCGCCCGATTCCGACGCTCCGGCAACCGGCTTGCCCGCGTCCTCGTCGGACGCCCAGGGGAAGGGTTCGCCCGCACCCCCCTCGGACTCCCCGACGTCACGCGCCCCCGCACTTCAGCGTCCGGGAACGACGGGCGGTGCACCGGCCGGACCTCGCCGGGCGCGTACCGCCTCGAGCGGTTCCGCGAGTCAGCGCGCGGCGGCGGCCCAGACCGAGCCGTCGACCGACGACGCGGGCACGAACCCCGCCCCGCCGAAGCCGCCCACCACCCCTCGCAGCCCGGACGCACCGTGGCACCACGCCCGCCCGGCTTTCGACGACCCGGAAGTGAAGCGGTCTTCTGCGTCCGGGGATGCCGGGGTGTCTGAGGGGTCTTCTGCGTCCGGGGATGTTGGGGTGTCCGAGCGGTCCTTTGTGTCCGGGGATGCCGGGGCGCCCGAGGGGTCTTCCGCGTCCCGGGACTCCGGCGTCTCCGAGCATCCCGAGGACACCGGAGTCTCCAAGCGGGCCGAGGGCCCCGGCGTCTCCGAGCACCCCAAGGGCCCCGGCGTCTCCGAGCACCCCGAGGGCCCCGGGGCCTCCGAACGCCCCGTGGAGTCCGAGGTGCGCAAGGCTTCCCAAAGGCCCACGGTTTCGGGAGCCTCCACGGCACCAGAAGATCCCGGAACTTCCGAAGACCTCGAGGTTGCCGAGGAGCCGTCGGCTTCCGGTGGTCGCGACGTTCCGGAGGAGCCGCCGGCTTCCGGGGAACCGTCCTCCGGGGAACCGTCCTCCGGGCAATCCACCACCTCCGAGGAGTCCACGACCGCCGAGGAATCCAAGGTCCCCGAGCACCCCCAGACTTCCGGGCGCCCCCCGACTTCCGAAGTTCCTGAGGCTCCCGAGGAATCCGAAGAGTCCCAGGAGTCCCAGGACCCGGAACGCCCAGATGGCACTGCCCCGAGTCCCGACCACGCCGCCCAGGCCTCCGAGGACCCGAACCCCAACGAGCCCTCCACCCCCGACGCTCACACCCCCGCTCCCGACAAGCCCGCAGGAGGCCCGCAGTGAACGACGCTCTCGACGTCGCCCTGCGACTCCTGATCGTCTTCGTCGTCTTCCTCACCCTGCCCCTGATCATCGGCCAGACCGAGCACAAGGTGATGGCCCACATGCAGGGCCGCCTGGGCCCGATGTACGCCGGCGGCTTCCACGGCTGGGCCCAACTCGTCGCGGACGGCGTGAAATTCGCTCAGAAGGAAGACGTGGTACCGGCGGGCGCGGACCGCCGTATCTTCCAACTCGCCCCCGCCGTCGCCCTCCTGCCTTACCTCCTGGTCCTGCTCGCCATCCCGATCGGCCCCGGCGAGGGCGCCGTCGGCGAGGTCGTCGACGCGGGCGTGTTCTTCGTGCTCGCCGTGATGGGCGTGGGCGTCCTCGGCTCCCTCATGGCCGGCTGGGCCTCCGCCAACAAGTTCTCCCTCCTCGGCGGCCTGCGCACCGCCGCACAGCTCCTCGCCTACGAACTCCCGATGCTGCTCACCGCCGCCTCGGTGGCGATGGCGGCCGGAACCGTCTCCCTCCCCGGCATCCTCGACGCCTTCGAGTGGTGGTGGCTGCCCTGGCAGATCGTCGGCGCGATCGTCTTCTTCATCGCCGGCCTCGCCGAACTCCAACGCCCTCCCTTCGACATGCCGGTCGCCGACTCGGAGATCATCTTCGGCGCCTACACCGAGTACACCGGCCTGCGCTTCGCCCTGTTCCTCCTCGCCGAGTACGCCGGAATCGTCGTCCTGTGCGGCCTGACCACCGTCCTCTTCCTGGGCGGCTGGCACGGCCCCTGGGGCGCCGACGGACTCGGCTGGGTCTGGACCCTGCTCAAGACGGCCGTGCTCGCCTTCGTCGTCATCTGGCTCCGCGTGACCTATCCCCGCCTGCGCGAGGACCAGCTCCAGAAACTCTCCTGGACCCTCCTCGTACCTCTCTCCCTCGCCCAGATCGCCCTCACCGGCATCGTCAAGGTGGTGATCCAGTAACCATGGCCCCCATTCCTGGCTCCGGTCTGGCCAAGGGCCTGGCCGTCACCCTGCGCACGATGACGAAGAAGACCGTCACCGAGCAGTACCCCGACGCCCAGCCCGACCTCCCGCCCCGCACCCGCGGGGTGATCGGCCTGTTCGAGGAGAACTGCACGGTCTGCATGCTGTGCGCCCGTGAGTGCCCCGACTGGTGCATCTACATCGACTCCCACAAGGAGACGGTCCCGGCGGCGGCCCCCGGTGGCCGCGAACGCAGCCGCAACGTCCTCGACCGCTTCGCCATCGACTTCTCCCTCTGCATGTACTGCGGTATCTGCATCGAGGTGTGTCCTTTCGACGCCCTGTTCTGGTCCCCGGAGTTCGAGTACGCCGAGACCGACATCCGCGACCTCACCCACGAGCGGGACAAGCTCCGCGAGTGGATGTGGACCGTCCCGGCCCCACCGGCTCTCGACCCCGGCGCCGAGGAACCGAAGGAGATCGCCGCCGCCCGCAAGACCGCCGAGAAGCTGGCGGCGGCGGCCCAGGCCGAGCGGGCCCCGTCGGACGATCCCCAGGGGGAAGAGTCGTGACCCTCGCCCAGGCAGCGCACGGTTTCCTCTCCCCGACCGGCGTCGAGATCGCCTTCCTGCTCGTCGGCCTGGCCACCTTCGGAGCCGCGATCATCACCGTCACCACCAAGCAGCTGGTACACGCCGCCCTGTGGCTGGTGGTGGCCCTCGGCGGCCTCGCCGTCGAATACCTCCTGCTCACCGCCGAGTTCATCGCGTGGGTGCAGGTCCTCATCTATGTCGGCTCCGTCGTCGTCCTCCTTCTGTTCGGTCTGATGCTCACCAGGGCCCCCATCGGCCGCTCCCCGGACGCCGACTCCGGCAACCGCTGGGCCGCCCTCGTCGTGGCCCTTGCCGCAGCGGCCGCTCTGGTCTGGGTGGTCGTCGACGCCTTCCGTACCACCTGGATCGACCTGGACGGCCCCGCGGCCGGCTCCACCGAAGTAACCGGCGCGAGCCTCTTCCAGAACTGGGTCCTCCCCTTCGAGGCCCTCTCCGTCCTGCTCCTCGCGGCGCTGGTCGGCGCGATCGTCCTGTCCCGCAAGGCGAAGGCGGAGTCGAGCTCTCCCCCTGTGAACTCCCGAGCCGCGACCGGTAGTTCCCCATCCGTCCCCGATTCCCGCAATCACACGATCGGGCGAAATGAGCCGGTCGCGGGAACCGAGTCGGCCAGGGGAACCGAGTCGACTGAGCAGGAAGGCGCCCGCTGATGCACCTCGCCTATCCCGCCGTACTCTCCGCCCTCCTCTTCTGCACCGGCCTCTACGGCGTCCTGGCCCGCCGCAACGCGATCCTCGTCCTGATGTCGGTCGAGCTGATGCTCAACGCCGTCAACCTGAACCTGGTCGCCTTCGACGTCTGGCTCAGCAGGGCCGCCGAGGAGACCCTGCACTCCGGCCAGGCCCTGACCCTGTTCACCATCGCCATCGCCGCCGCCGAGATCGGCATCGGCCTCGCGATCGTCCTCGCCGTCCACCGCAACCGCGGCACCGCCGACATCGACAAGCTCCGCGACACAGCCGAGGGCCACGACCCCGACACCTCCGACGACGACGCCCGCACGGCCCAAAAGGCCGCAGAGTCCGGGCGGACCGGGAAGGCTGAGGCCACCGCGTGACCACGACCACCCTCGCCGTCCTCGTCCCTCTCCTTCCCTTCCTGGGCGCGGTGGCCGGCCTGCTCCTGGGCCGCACAGCCCCCGGCTTCGTCCGTCCGCTCGCCGTTCTGCCGCCCCTGGTCGCCCTTGCGCTCGCCGCGGTGGTCGCCGTACGCGAGGGCGGCGACCAGACGGTGAACGCGGCCACCGAACTCACCCCGACCGGCTCGGTCCCGATCGAACTCGCCCTGTACATCGACGGCTTCGCCGCCCTCGTCGCCGTCCTGGTGGCCTTCGTCGCCACCTGCGTGCAGATCTACTCGACCGGCTATCTGCGTGACGACCCGCGCTACCCCTCCTACGCCGCTCTCGTCTCGCTTTTCACATCCGCGATGCTGCTCGTCGTCTACTCCGGCGACCTGATCGTGCTGCTGGTCGGCTGGGAGATCATGGGCATCTGTTCGTACTTCCTGGTCGGCCACTACTGGGAGACCCCGGAGGCCCGCGCCGCCTCCCTCAAGGCATTCCTGGTGACCAAGCTCGGTGACGTCCCCTTCCTCATCGGCCTGTTCGCCCTGGCCACCGACGCCGGCTCCTTCCGGATCACGAAGGTCCTCGACACCGTCGCGCACGGCGGGCTCGACCACCCGACCGTGATCGCCCTGCTCCTTCTCGCGGGAGTGGCGGGCAAGTCGGCGCAGTTCCCGCTGCACACCTGGCTCCCCGACGCGATGGCGGGCCCCACGCCCGTCTCCGCGCTGATCCACGCCGCGACGATGGTTGCCGCCGGTGTCTACTTCGTCGCCCGTCTCCTCCCGGTCTTCGAGGCCTCCCAGGCCGCGATGGTGGTCCTCGCCGTCATGGCCGCCGTCACGATGATCGGTTCGGGTCTCGCCGCGCTCGCCCAGGACGACATCAAGCGTGTCCTCGCCTACTCGACGATCGGCCAGCTCGGCTACATGACCGGCGCCCTCGCCGTCGGCGACCGCGGTGCCGCCGTCTTCCACCTCCTGTCCCACGGCGCCTTCAAGGCGCTGCTGTTCCTCGCGGCCGGCGTGGTCATCCACGCGGCCGGCACCAACTCCCTGGCCGCCATGTCCCGTATGAAGGACCTGAGCGCCCGTGTCCCCGACGCCTATTGGACGATGACCGTGGCGCTCCTCGCGCTCGCTGCGATCCCGCCCTTCAGCGGCTTCTTCTCCAAGGAGTCCGTCCTCGGCGCGGCCGAGCACGTCGCGACCGGCCACACCGAAAACGCCCCCGGCGCCGCAGGCTGGATCACCCTCGTCGCCGGCCTCCTCACGGCCCTGCTCACCGCCGCCTACGCGACGCGGCTGTGGCTGCTGGCGTTCCGCGGGCGGGGCACCGAGGCACCCGACCACGGACGTCAGCCGCTGACGATGACCGTGGTCCTCTGGGTCCTCGCGGCCCCGTCCCTCGCCCTCGGCGCGTTCTCCTACCGTGTGTTGCCCGACTGGTTCGACGGCCGCGACCTCACCCCGACCCTCACCACCTCCGTCGTCGGCACGGGCGTGGCTCTGATCGGCGGCATCGTCACCTACGCGGCCTGGCGGCACACCAGTGCGGTCACGGCCCGCGTCCCGCTGGGTGCGGTCGCCGCCCACCCCGAGGGCGACGCCGGACTGGTCGAGGCCGAGGCCATCGCCGCCCATGAGCCCGCATACGGAGACGTGGCCTACGCGCCCGACCCCGCGGACCCCGGACGGTTGCTGCTCGGCCCACTGCACCGCCACGCGGCCGTCGGCTTCCACCTGGATGCCCTGTACACGGCCCTGTTCGTCCGCCCGGTCCAGGCCGGAGCCACCCTCGTCCGGTTCCTGGACCGCGAAGTCGTCGAGACCTACGTACGCGGCGCGGGAACACTGCCCCGCTGGCTCGGCACCGCCGTACGACGGGCCCAGACCGGCAATCTGCAGACCTATGTGAGCGCGCTGCTCGCCGGCACCGTCGTCCTCGCGGTCGCCGTCGTCCTCGTCGCCACGGGAGCGTGAGCAGGCGTGATCGATATCAACGAGTCCGTGATGCAGTTCCTTCTGGCGTTCGTCGTGGTCGGCCCGCTCCTCGGCGCCGTCACGGCTCTGCTGCCGGCCCCGCCCGGACTGAAGGGGAAGTCGCCGGACCAGGCCGTACTACGGCACGGCGTGACGGTCACCGGCGTGATCCTCATCGCCGCGATCGTCCTGGCACTCGGCTTCGACCACGACCATCCGTCGAAGATGCAGGCCACGACCGACATCAGCTGGATCCCCGCACTGGACGTGCGCATCCACCTCGGCATCGACGGCATCTCCCTCCCCCTTCTGGTCCTGACCGCGCTGCTGACCTTCCTCTGCGCGCTCTACTCGTACTTCAAGATGCCCGCGGGTCCCACCCCGAAGGCCTTCGTCGCACTGCTGCTCATGCTCGAGTCCGGCACCCTCGCGACCTTCGCCGTCCTCGATCTGCTGCTGTTCTTCCTCGCGTTCGAGATGGTGCTCGTCCCGATGTACTTCCTCATCGCCCGCTGGGGCGGCGGGGACCGCCAGGCCGCCGCCTGGCGCTTCATCCTCTACACACTGCTCGGCTCGGTCGTCATGCTGCTCGGCCTGCTCCTGATCGGGATCAAGGCGGGCACATTCGACATGGTGGCACTCGCCACTGACAACGGCCGGTCGTTGTCCGCATCCGTGCAGGTCATCGCCGTTCTGACGATCGGGATCGGGCTCGCGGTCAAGACCCCGATGTGGCCGCTGCACAGCTGGCTGCCCGACGCCCACACCGCCGCGCCGACCGTCGGCTCGGTCCTGCTGGCCGGCGTCCTGCTGAAGATGGGTACATACGGGTTCGTCCGGATTTTGCTACCGATCGCCCCCGACGGCTTCCGCGACTTCGCGCCTTACCTCGCGGCCTTCGCCGTGGTCGGGATCATCTACGGATCCCTGGCTTGTCTCGCTCTCGCCAAGCGTGGCGCGAAGGGCGATCTCAAGCGCCTCATCGCCTACTCCTCCGTCGGCCACATGGGCTTCGTCCTGCTCGGCATCGCCACCATGACCCCGACCGGTGTGAACGGCGCCCTGTTCGCCAACATCGCCCACGGCCTCATCACCGGCCTCCTGTTCTTCCTGGTCGGCGCCCTGAAGGACCGCACCGGCACCACCGACCTCGACACTCTGGCCGAGGAGACCGGCGCCGCTCTGTACGGCAAGGCCCCGCGCCTCGGCGGCCTGCTGGCCTTCGGTGCGGTCGCCTCGCTCGGCCTGCCCGGCCTCGCCGGATTCTGGGGCGAGATGCTGGCACTGTTCGGCGCCTTCAACCCCGCCGCCGACCTCAGCCGCCCCGCCTTCCTCACCTTCATGGCGATCGGCGCGTTCGGCACCCTCCTGACGGCCGCGTACATGCTCGTCGTGGTCCGCCGCGTCTGCATGGGCGTCGTACCCCAGGACGCCCCCCAGCTCGCCGACGTCCACACGTACGAGTTCGCGGCCTGGACGCCGCTCGTCGCCCTCACCGTCGCGGCGGGCCTGTGGCCGAAGGCCCTCCTCGGCCTCACCGACCCGGCCGTCCAGCAGCTCCTCGCAGGAGGCACCCGATGAGCACCCTGGCAGCCATGGCTCAGCCATTGGCTTCTTCGGCCGAGCCCCTGGCCGCGAACGTCGTGCAGTCCGTCGACTGGCTCGCGATCGCGCCACCGACCCTCACGGCGGTCGTCGGACTCGTCGTTCTCGTCGCGGACCTGTTCGTCGGTGAGCAGAAGAAAGCCCTGCTCGGGTGGGTCTCGGTCGCGGGCCTGGCAGCCTCCGCGCTTCTGCTGCTGCCCCTCCTGGACGGCGACCGCAGCACTTTCTGCCTGACCGGCGACGCCGACGTGTGCAGCTATGCGGCCGACCGCTTCACGCTCGTCATCCAGTTCCTCGTCCTTGGCGGCGCCCTTCTGGCCGCCCTTCTGTCGGTCACCACCCTCAAGGACGCCGACAAGAGACTCCCCGAAGGGGAGTACTGGTTCCTACTGCTCTCCTCGGCCGCCGGCGCCGCACTCCTGCCCGCCTCGCGCGACCTGGCCACCCTCGTCGTCGCCCTGGAGGTCGCCTCCCTGCCCGCCTTCGCCCTCGTCGGCATCCGGCACGGCGACAGGAAGTCCTCCGAAGCTGCCCTGAAGTTCTTCCTGTCCTCGGTCACCGCGACCGCGGTCAGCCTCATGGGCATCAGCTTCGTGTACGCCTCCACGGGCACCCTCTACCTCACACAGGTCGCCGACCGCATCCAGAACGTCGACGGACAGCTCCACACCCTCGCCCAGACCGGCGTCGTCCTCACCCTCGTCGGCTTCGCCTTCAAGACGGCCGCCGTCCCCTTCCACTTCTGGGTGCCCGACACCTACGTAGGCGCGCCTCTCCCCATCGCCGCCTACTTGTCGGTCGTCGGCAAAACGGTCGGCTTCTCCGGACTGATCCTCGTCACCGTCGTCGCCCTGCCGTCGTACGCCGACGTCTGGGGCCCGGCGCTGGCCGCGCTCGCCGCCCTCACCATGACCGTCGGCAACGTCGGCGCCCTCCGACAGCAGGCCACGCGCGCGTACAGCGCCGTACGGCTGCTCGCATGGTCCTCCGTCGGCCAGGCCGGCTACCTCCTCGTCCCGATCGCAGCCGCCGCGTACTCCGACGACGCCGAACGGTCCGTCGGCTCCACCGTCGCCTACGCCCTCATGTACGCCGCCGTGAACCTCGGCGCCTTCGCGGTGGCCGCGCTGGTGGGCCGTACGAAGGCCGCGAACCGCATCACCGACTACCGCGGCCTCTACGCGACCAACCCGCTCGCCGCCCTCCTCCTGGCCTTCTTCCTGCTCTGCCTGGCGGGACTGCCGCCGGGCATCATCGGCTTGTTCGCCAAGGTCACCGTCTTCTCGGCGGCCGTGGACGCGGGCCTCGGATGGCTCGCAGTCGTCATGGCCCTCAACGTCGTGATCGCGCTCTTCTACTACCTCCAGTGGACGACACTGCTGTTCAGGGCCCCCGAGGGCGAACCTGCCGCGCACCGCGTCCCCGCCCCCCTCACCGCCGCGCTCGCCCTGACCGGCGTCCTCGGCATCGCCCTCTCGGGCGCGCCCCAGCTCGTGCTGCGCTTCACCGACACCGGACTCTTCTGAACCGGCCCACCCGCACCTGAACAGCCACGCCTGAACCATCACCCGGACGGCCCACCTGGGCCTCCGCGCGCACAAGGGAACTAGTGACCCTCGCCTGGCGTTGAGCAAAACGGGAGGGTCCACTGGACGTGACACCACGTACCAGTGGCATCGGAAGACATCGGAGATCAGCAAGCAAAGGGTTCCCCTGCTGCACCACTTGGAGGGCGTACCGTGCACCGCCGGCACAACGGGCTCAGGACCGCAGTCCTCCTCGGGGGACTGTCCGCACTCATCATCGTCATCGGCAGCTTCTTCGGCCGTATGGGGCTGGTTGTGGCCGTCCTGATCGCGCTGGGCACCAACGCGTACGCGTACTGGAACAGCGACAAGCTGGCTCTACGCGCGATGCGTGCCCGCCCGGTGAGCGAGTTCGAGGCACCCGCCTTGTACCGCATGGTCCGCGAACTCTCCACCCAGGCCCGTCAGCCCATGCCGCGCCTGTACATCTCGCCGACCGAGGCACCCAACGCCTTCGCGACCGGCCGCAATCCGCGCAACGCCGCCGTGTGCTGCACCGACGGCATCCTGCGCATCCTGGACGAGCGCGAACTGCGCGGTGTCATCGGCCACGAACTCAGCCATGTCTACAACCGCGACATCCTGATCTCGTCGGTCGCCGGCGCCCTCGCCTCCGTGATCATGTTTCTGGTCAACTTCGCCTGGCTGATCCCGATCGGCCGCTCCGACGACGATGACGGCCCGGGCCTCCTGGGCATGTTGATGATCATGATCCTCGGGCCGCTCGCGGCCGGCCTCATCCAGATGGCCATCAGCCGCTCCAGGGAGTACGAGGCGGACGCCTCCGGCTCCCAGCTCACCGGCGATCCCCTCGCGCTCGCCAGCGCCCTGCGCAAGCTCGAAATGGGCACCAAGCAACTGCCGTTGCCCCCCGAACCGCGCATCGAGACCGCGAGCCACATGATGATCGCGAACCCGTTCCGCCCTGGCCAGGGACTGTCCAAGATGTTCTCGACTCACCCGCCGATGGCGGAGCGCATCGCCCGGCTCGAGAAGATGGCAGGTCGCCCCCAATGAAAACCATCCTGAACGTCATTTGGCTCGTCCTGAGCGGCTTCTGGCTGTTCCTCGCCTACCTCGCCGCGGGCGCGCTGCTCTGCATCACCATCATCGGCATCCCGTTCGGCATAGCGGCCTTCCGCATCGGCGTCTACGCCCTGTGGCCCTTCGGGTACACCACGGTCGAGCGCCGCGATGCGGGCTCACCCTCCTGCGTCGGCAACGTCCTGTGGCTGGTCCTCGCCGGCTGGTGGCTGGCCCTGGGCCACATCGCGACAGGCCTCGTCCTCTGCGTCACGATCATCGGTATCCCGTTCGGCATCGCCAACTTCAAGCTGATCCCCGTGTCCCTGTTCCCACTGGGCCGCGAAATCGTCCCGACGGACGAGCCGTTCGCGACCCGCTGACGGACGGGCCGGGGGAGTGGGGGCGCCCAAGTACGTCCGGCTGTCGTACGACCCGGAAGCCGAGTTCGAGGGCGAGGAGGGCTACGAGGAGTCGGGGGCGTGGTGGAACTCCTCACCTTTCTCGCCGAGGGCGATCGCGTCGACGTCCACCTCGCCTGAGCCGAGGTTCACCCGGGGTTTTCCACAACCCGGAGGTTGTCCACAGGTCTGCCCGGCTGTCGGTGCCACCCTGCATCATGAATGCATGACCGAGAGCGAGCAGTTGCTGGCACGGGTGGCGGACAAGGCCCGCAACACCCGGCCGTGGGGTTGGACTTCCCTCCCCGAGCCGGTGGAGGCGGACACCCTCTCCAGGGCCGAGGCGGCGCTGGGCTTCCACCTGCCCCCGCTGCTCGCCGACCTCTACCTGCGTATAGGAGACGGCGGATTCGGCCCGGAGTACGGCCTGCTGCCCCTGCTCGACAGCCCTCCGTCCGGCGAGCCCGCGGCCGTCGTGCAATACCTGGCCAACCGCAAGAGCAGCCGTAAGGACCCCGACTGGCCCTGGCCCGAGGGTGTCCTGCCGATATCCCACTGGGGCTGTGCGATGTACGCGTGCGTGGACTGCCACAGCCCGGAAGCCCCCGTTCTCCTCTTCGAGCCGAACGCCGGGGACTGCGACCACTCCTGGTTCGTGGACGCCCCCACCCTCACGGACTGGCTGCAAGCCTGGGTCGACGGCACGGGCTGGTACGAGGAGATGAACGAGGAGTTGGAGATGACTCCCTGGGCACAGTTCCGGATACGCACGGCACCGCCGGCCCACGCGTCCTGACGCTCCCTTGAGAGGGACGGCCACGGACCTACCGCCCTGCCCACCGCTTCCGTACGCCATACGCCACCACCCCGACCGCCAGCACCCCCGCGCCCGCGACCACCGAAACGCCGGGCAGCGCGAATGCCAGCACCACACAACCGAGCAACCCCACCACCGGTACCACCCGGGCCGCCGGAGCCGAACCGAGTGTCCACGCCGACGCGTTGGCCACCGCGTAGTACGCGAGCACACCGAAGGAGGAGAAACCGATCGCGCCCCGCACGTCGACCGTGGCGGCGAGGACCGCGACCACCGCGCCCACGGCCAGCTCGGCCCTGTACGGCACCTGGAAGCGAGGGTGGACGGCGGACAGCGCGCCCGGCAGATGCCGGTCCCGGGCCATGGCCAGCGTCGTTCGTGAGACGCCGAGAATCAGAGCGAGCAGCGAACCCAGCGCGGCCACGACGGCACCCACCCGCACCACCGGCACCAGCCTCGGCACCCCGGCCACTCGCACCGCCTCGGCCAGCGGCGCATCAGCACGGCCCAGAGCAGCAGCACCCAGTACGGAAAGGACAGCCACCGCCACAACCGCGTACACCACCAGCGTGATGCCCAGGGCCAGGGGGATCGCGCGGGGGATGGTGCGCGCGGGATCCCGCACCTCCTCACCGAGGGTCGCGATGCGCGCGTAGCCCGCGAACGCGAAGAACAGCAGACCGGCCGCCTGCAGCACCCCGCTCACACCGCCGGAGACCCCGGTGCCCAGCCGGCCGGCCTCCGAGGCCCCGGACCCAAGACAGACGACCACCACGGAAGCGAGGACAGCGAGGACCGCCGCCACGATCGCCCGGGTCAGCCAGGCGGACTTCTGGATCCCGCCGTAGTTCACCGCGGTCAGCGCCACCACGGCAGCGACGGCCACGGCATGGGCCTGCCCCGGCCAGACGTACGCACCCACCGTCAGCGCCATCGCCGCACAGGAGGCCGTCTTCCCGACCACGAACGACCAGCCCGCCAGATAACCCCAGAACGGCCCGAGCCGCTCCCGCCCGTACACATAGGTGCCACCCGAGGCCGGGTACAGAGCGGCCAGCCGCGCCGAGGACGTGGCGTTGCAGTAGGCGACCACGGCAGCGACCGCGAGCCCGAGCAGCAGCCCGGACCCGGCCGCGCGCGCCGCGGGGCCGAGGGCGGCGAAGATCCCGGCACCGATCATCGAGCCGAGACCGATGACGACGGCGTCGCCCGTGCCCAGCGTGCGCCGCAGTTCGGCACCGGAACCTGTCATGCGCCGCACCCTACTGATCTCTGCAACCGCAGGGTGCAGTACGGACGTCCTCTTCATCAACGGGACACGGACACCCGCACGAAGAGCACCGCACGCGAGTCGCACGAGCACGTCGTCCAACGCAAGCGCTCCAGCACACGCCCAGTCGGTCGGGACGTAGATCACAGACCACGGACAGTGCGGGCACAGCGCGGAAGGGCAGGTTCAGGGCATGAGCATCATCGGCTGGATCATCCTGGGGCTGTTGGCCGGAGCCATCGCCAAGTTCCTGCTGCCGGGCCGGGACCCGGGCGGCTTCATCGGGACGACCCTCATCGGAGTCGCGGGCGCGTTCATCGGCGGCTGGATATCGGCCCGTTGGCTGGACCACCCGGTCACCAAGAGCTTCTACGACGGGACGACCTGGGCCGCCGCGATCGGCGGTTCCCTCGTGCTGCTGATCGCCTACCGTCTCCTCTTCGGCAACTCGCGCGACTGACACCCCCGAACCGCAGCCAGCAGGCGAGAAGGGTGGGTGCCGGCCAGGCGCCCACCCTTCCTCGCGAATCGCTGAATCAGCGGCTCACCGGTAGTTCACGAACTGGATCGCGAAGTCGAAGTCCTTGCCCTTCAGCAGGGCGATGATGGCCTGCAGGTCGTCACGGCTCTTCGAGCTGACGCGCAGCTCGTCGCCCTGGACCTGGGCCTTCACGCCCTTCGGGCCCTCGTCACGGATGATCTTCGCGACCTTCTTCGCGTTGTCCTGGGAGATGCCCTCCTCGATCGACGCGAAGATCTTGTACTCCTTGCCGGAGAGCTGCGGCTCGCCCGCGTCGAGCGCCTTCAGGGAGATCCCACGCTTGATCAGCTTGGACTGAAAGACGTCGAGGACGGCATTGACCCGGTCCTCGGAGTTCGCCTCCATGAGGATCTTCTCGCCGGACCACGAGATCGAGGCACCCACGCCCTTGAAGTCGTAGCGCTGGGAGATCTCCTTGGCGGCCTGGTTGAGGGCGTTGTCGACCTCCTGCCGCTCGACCTTCGAGACGATGTCGAAACTGGAGTCGGCCATGTCCTGTGGCTCCTTGTATCGGGGTGCGTATCGGCGTGCGTACGGATGCGTATCGGCGTACGTGGGGGCGGGCGCCGAGCCCGGCGTGGACCCGGCCCGCATCCGCCCAAGCCTAGTCACCACATGCCCTCCGAGCGCAGATCAATCGGGTGGCGAAGCACCCCTCGGCATCGGGTATTGTTTACGTCGTTGCCACGGAGCACCGCCGAAAGACGGTTCGAAGGGCAGCAAACCCCGGCGGTGTGCCCGAGCGGCCAAAGGGAGCAGACTGTAAATCTGCCGGCTTAGCCTTCCCAGGTTCGAATCCTGGCGCCGCCACGCTGAGAGAGACCCCCTCCGACCTGCGGAAACGCAGAGTGGAGGGGGTTTCTTCGTTTCGCGATGTTCAGGCGCCCCATCGCGCGGCGGGGCCGGGTGATGTGTCTCACCGGCCTGTCGGTGGAGTCAGGACACGCGTCCATGTTGCTCACGCAGCGTTGCGTTGAGTGCATCGGTGCCTACCGCACGGCAGACTGCGCGGCGAAGAGATTCTCAGACGCGGTGCGGTACCCCTCCTCGGACGCGATTCCTCCCGCCAGCCCCCGGCAGCCGCCCGCCCTTGAGCTCCGCCCGCCTTCCCACGCGCCCCGCCAAGCCCAGCCGCCCGCTTGGGACGCACAAACGCCGCGCGTCCGGGCACACTGACTGCATGTCCAGTCGTCGCAGGCTCTGCCCCGAATGCCGTCGCGAGATTGCCGTCGTCGCCGGCCGCTTCGCCCGGCACGACCCGCCCGGAGCACGCGCGAGAGGTCAACTGGTCTCCTGCCCGGGTTCCCGCAGACAGGCGGAACTAGGAGCGGCGCAGCCGTCGTTGGACGGATACGTGCCACCCGTCGTCCCCGGCCAACTGCCCCTGTTCTGAGCGTTCAGCCACCTGACGACCTCGACACGGACCGCAACTCCGCTCTAGAGCCCGACCCCTCCCGCACCTCCATCCGCCTCACGGGCCCGTCCTCCCCGAACCAGTACACGTGCTCGACCGTCTCCCCGGCCCACCGCTCGCCCGACGCGTCGCGTACCCCGAGCCGTACGGTCACCACCACCGCCCCGGCGAGCTCGTCCACCCCAGCCCCTCCAGCCGTACGAGGGGATGCGGCCGGCGCGAACTGCCGTGCTCAGTACGCCCATACCGCCTCACGTCGTCGGCCGGCATGTTCGGTCAGTCCACGTTCGGGGCCAGACGGGGCGGTACGAAGGCGTCCCGCTCGTCCGTCGCGAAGACTTCCTGCATCCGCCGCGGCAACGCCTCTTGCGCCGCCGGCACCCCCGCGGCGGCCATCCTCAGTTGCCTGCCACCGACTTCACCGCGACCGAGACCGGCGTGGCACCGCTGATCAGCTCCAGCGTCAGCCCTGCCGTCGCCGGAGTGTCCAGCAACTCCGCCAGTACGGCGGCCACGTCGTCGCGCGGAATCGAGCCCCGGCCGGTGTGTGCCTCCAGGCGTACGAGGCCGTTGCCCGCGTCGTCCGTGAGCGCGCCGGGACGCAGAACCGTCCAGTCCAGGGCGTCCAAGCCGCTCACATGGGCGTCGGCCTCGCCCTTGGCGCGCAGGTAGACATCGAAGATCTCGTCACCCTCATGCCGTGGGTTCGCCCCCATGGACGACACGATCACGAAGCGCCGTACGCCCGCCAGGACCGCCGCGTCCGCGAACAGCACCGCCGCGGCCTTGTCCACCGTGTCCTTGCGGGCCACGCCGCTTCCCGGACCCGCGCCCGCCGCGAAAACCGCCGCGTCCGCGCCCCGCAGATGGGCGGCGACCTCCTCGACCGAGGCCGACTCCAGGTCCAGCAGGACCGGTTCGGCACCGACCTCCCGCAGGTCGTCGCCCTGTTCGGTGCGACGGATGATCCCCGCGACCTCGTCCCCGCGCGCGGCGAGCAGTCGCTCCAGCCGCAGCGCGATCTGACCATGACCACCAGCGATGACAATGCGCATGTCTTCGACCGTACGCCCGTCCAGGCCCATCTGCCGCGTAGGTCCGGTGACGCCTCAGCGGAGGCAGGGTGAGGTCAGGGTGAGGCCAAGGAGCGGCTGCTGGTCCGTCGTGGCTGGTAGCGCAGTTCCCCGCGCTCCGCAGGCCGTTGCATGCAGCGTCCGCCACAATGCGCCCCCACGCCGCCCACGCCGCCGCGCGCGCCACAACGCGCCCCAATGCACCCCCCATCCCAAGCACACCCACCACCCCCACGGAACCCTCAGCGCCCCACAGACACTCGCCCCTACGACACACTCCCCCGCCCCTGCCGAGGCAGCCCCGACTCCGTGGCCGCCGCCGAGTCGCAGTACTCCCGTACGAACTCCCGGACCGCGCTCGTCCGTGCCACCACGCGCCCTCGGTGCACCACGATCCGGCTGTACGCCAGGGAGAGCGCGCCGGCGAGGCGGTCGCCGCGTACCGCGAGCAACTCGGCCGGGAAGCCCGCCTCCACGCGGACCTCGGGCAACCCGAGCACGGTCCGCGCCGACGTGCTCACCGCGTCGTAGGCGTCTTCCGGCCGCAGCCCGTACCGGGAGGCGAGCAGGTACGCGGCCTCCAGGGGATCGCCGCGGCCCACCGGGTTGCAGGCGTCCCGCAGCGCGCCGCTGCCGGCGGCCACCCGGACTCCGGCCGCGCGCAGCAGCCGTACCGGAGCCGTGCCGCGCCGCCGGTCGACGCCCGCGCAGCCGCCCTGCGGCAGGCACACCACGGCGACTCCGGCCGCCCCGAGCTGGTCGGCGGTGCGGGAGACCACCTCGGCGGGGAGGCGGTCCAGGCCCGCGCAGGGGCCAAGGGTGACGCCGGGCCGCAGTCCGCCGGCCATGGCGGCGAGCCGGGCGAGCCGGGCCGGGTCGGTGGCGTCGGTGTGCAGGTCGACGGGGCAGCCGTGTTCCGAGGCGACCTCCAGGACCGCCTCCGCATAACCCGTCGGATCGGGGTCGAGATCCGGACAGCCGCCCACCACCGAGGCACCCATCTTCAGCGCGTCCCGCAACATGGCGAGCCCCTCGGCACCGGCCACCCCGGTCAGCACCCTGGGCATCGCCACGGTCGTCAACTCGGTGAGCCCGTGCAGCGACCGCCGCGCCTGCAGTACGGCTTCCAGTGCGCCCAGCCCCTGGACGTCCCCCACGCGCACGTGTGCCCTGAGCGCGGTCGCCCCGTGCCCGAGCTGGAGCAGGGCGGCCTCCGTGGCCCGGCGCTGGACGTCGTGGGGGTCGTGGGAGACCGGCCCCTCGGCGTCGGCCGACAGCGCGGTGTCGCCGTGGGCGTGCGGCTCGGCCGGGGCCGGCAGGAGCAGATAGCCGCTGAGGTCCACGCGCGCGCCGCACGCGCGCGTGCCGCCCACGGCCAGGCTGCCGGCCGTACCGACCGCCTCGATGCGCCCGCCGCTCAGCCGTACGTCCACGGTCCTGCCGTCGGTGAGCCGCGCCCCGGACAACAGGAGACCGGCCCCCTCGGAACGGCCCGACGACGAGGCACCCGACGAGGACGAGGAGTGGGGCGGCTGCGGCTGGCTGTCGGGCATCGCGCTCCAGGGGCTCGGGACTACGCAAGCTCAGGACTGCGCGAACCCGGGCTGCGCAAGGGGACGCAAGATCACGCAGAGTGAGTCGAGCCTAGGGTGGCCGCACGCCCCTGACGTGGAGGAGCGCAATAGTCGTACCGGCGTGGTCCGCCGTACCTGAGAGGCGGTTGAGGCCTCCGGGAACCGCGTGGATCAAGGCGTCCAGGGCGGCGCGAAACGGATTTGGGCGAACGGCGGCGGAGCGTGTAATGTCTTCATCGCTCGCCCCAATAGCTCAGTCGGTAGAGCGTCTCCATGGTAAGGAGAAGGTCTACGGTTCGATTCCGTATTGGGGCTCTGGTGTGAGAGGTTCCCGCTGCGAGGCGGGAACCGATCGCATCACAGCGGTGTAGCTCAGTCGGTAGAGCAAGCGGCTCATAATCGCTGTGTCACCGGTTCAAGTCCGGTCACCGCTACTGACAGTAGCCGATTGCGGGGTCGGTCCTTCGATCGGCTACTCTTTTATGCGTTGAACCCTGTCCCATCCGTTCGTCAAGGAGCACTCACGTGGCTGCCACCGACGTCCGCCCGAAGATCACGCTGGCCTGCGTGGAGTGCAAGGAGCGGAACTACATCACCAAGAAGAACCGGCGTAACAACCCGGACCGACTGGAGATGAAGAAGCACTGCCCGCGTTGCAACGCGCACACCGCGCACCGCGAAACGCGATAAATCAGGCTCGTATGTGAGGCCGTCCCCGAGAGATCGGGGGCGGCCTCACGTCGTTGAAGGACCCGATACCGGTCAGTAGAGCAACCAGGAGGTGCCGAGCCCATGGCGCTCGACCAGTCCTTCGTGGGGCGGACCTATCCGCCCACCGACCCGTATGAGGTGGGGCGGGAGAAGATCCGCGAGTTCGCCGAGGCCGTGGGGGACTCCAACCCCGCGTACACGGACCCGGAGGCGGCCAAGGCGCTCGGCCATCCCGACGTCGTCGCTCCGCCGACCTTCGTGTTCTCGATCACCTTCAAGGCCGCGGGACAGGTGGTGCAGGACCCGCAGCTCGGCCTGGACTACAGCCGGGTGGTGCACGGCGACCAGAAGTTCGCCTACGTCCGCCCCGTGCGCGCCGGTGACCGTCTGACCGTCACCTCCACCATCGAGGCGATCAGGTCCATGGCCGGCAACGACATCCTGGACATCCGCGGCGAGGTCCACGACGAGGCCGGCGAGCGCGTCGTGACCGCCTGGACCAAGCTCGTCGCGCGCGCGGCCGAGGAGGCGTGAGGAAGAAGATGACGGCGAAGATCGCATACGGCGACGTCGAGGTCGGCACCGAACTGCCGGCCCAGACCTTCACCGTGACCCGCGCCACCCTCGTCCAGTACGCGGGCGCCTCCGGGGATTTCAACCCCATCCACTGGAACGAGAAGTTCGCCAAGGAGGTCGGGCTGCCGGACGTCATCGCGCACGGCATGTTCACCATGGCCGAGGCGATCCGCGTGGTGACGGACTGGGTCGGCGACCCGGCGGCCGTCGCCGAGTACGGCGTCCGCTTCACCAAGCCCGTCGTCGTGCCCAACGACGACCAGGGCGCCACGATCGAGGTCAGCGGCAAGATCGCCGCCAAGCTCGACGACAACACGGTCCGCGTGGACCTCACGGCCACCAGCGCGGGGCAGAAGGTGCTGGGGATGTCGCGGGCGGTCGTACGACTGGCCTGAGGGGCGGGTACGGCTGCTGAGGTAAGGGGCGCTCTCCATGGTGGGGCGCCCCTTACGGAGTTCTGGCCCCCTGCCTGCGACAACGCTCGGTGACGGCGGGACGTTCCGCAACGAGTGGCCGGTAGGGCGGACGTCTTGCCAAGTTAGTGATTGAGTACTAACTTAGGCGCATGGCCAGGATGAGTGCAGAAGAGCGACGCGAGAGCGTCATCCGTGAGGCGACGGCCGAGTTCGCCCGCGGTGGCTACCACGGCACGTCGACCGAGGCGATCGCCAAGCGGGTCGGGGTGTCGCAGCCGTACCTCTTCCGGCTCTTCCCTGGCAAGAAGGCGATCTTCCTGGCGGCGGCCGAGCGCTGCGTGGAGGACACTATCCGCACCTTCCGGGAAGCCTCCGAGGGCCTGGAGGGTGAAGAGGCTCTGCATGCCATGGCGGACGCGTACACCAAGGTCATCGCGGAGCGGCCCGAGTGGCTGATGATGCAGATGCAGATGTACGTCGCGGTGGGGGCTGCCGAGCAGGACGGTGACACCGAGTTCGGGGAAGCGGTGCGGGCCGGCTGGATGCGGCTGTGGGACACCGTCCATCTGCCGCTCGGCGCCGACGCCAACGAGACGACGACCTTCCTGGCGTACGGGATGCTCATCAACTGCCTGACGGCGATGGGCTTTCCGCCCGGACACCGGGTCTGGGAGGGCATGTACCCGTCGGCACGACTCAAAGGCCGACTGGAGCACTGAGCACAACGAGGCGTCATGAGCGCCTTTTCATGATCGAGAAACTTAGTAATCAATAACTAATCACCGATCACCCGCTGGGGGAGCGATGTCACAGCAGAAGCAAGCCACACCGACCACAGGCCGCGGGGGAGCAGTCTGGGCTCTCGTCATCACCAGCGTCGCCGGCTTCATGGCGGCCCTCGACAACCTCGTCGTCACCACCGCCCTGCCGTCCATCCGCGAGGACCTCGGCGGGGGGCTGCACGACCTGGAGTGGACGGTGAGCGCGTACACACTCACCTTCGCCGTCCTGCTCATGACCGGCGCGGCACTCGGGGACCGCTTCGGCCGGCGACGCCTCTTCCTGACCGGCCTCACGATCTTCACCGGCGCGTCGGCCGCCGCGGCACTGGCCCCCGGCATCGACTCCCTCATCGCCGCCCGCGCGGTCCAGGGCGTGGGGGCGGCGATCATGATGCCCCTCACGCTCACCCTCCTCACGGCGGCCGTGCCCGCCGCCAAGCGCGGGATGGCGTACGGCATCTGGGGCGCCGTCAACGGACTCGCGGTGGCCTCCGGCCCACTGATCGGCGGCAGCCTCACCGAGCACATCTCCTGGCAGTGGATCTTCTGGCTGAACGTCCCGCTCGGCGTCGTCCTGTTGCCCCTCGCCCGCCTGCGCCTCGCCGAGTCCCACGGCACCGGCGCGCGCCTCGACATCCCCGGCACACTGCTCGCCAGCGGCGGTCTCTTCGGCATCGTGTACGGCCTGGTCCGCGGCCCGTCCGACGGCTGGACCGACTCCGTGGTCCTGCTGGCCCTGTTCGCCGGGGCCGCGCTGCTCACCGCGTTCGTCCTCTACAGCACCCGGGCCAAGAACCCCATGCTCCCCATGCGGCTGTTCCGCTCCCGGGCCTTCTCCGGGATCAACGCGGCCAGTCTGCTGATGTTCCTGGGGATGTTCGGCTCGATCTTCCTGCTCAGCCAGTACATGCAGGGGGTGCTCGGCTACTCGCCCACCGAGGCGGGGCTGCGGATGCTGCCCTGGACCGGCATGCCGATGCTCGTCGCACCGATCGCCGGGATCCTCTCCGACCGCATCGGGGGCCGGCCGGTCGTGGCCACGGGTCTCTTCTTCCAGGCGGCGGGTCTCGCGTACATGGCGTCCGTGGTCACGGTCGACGCGTCCTACTCCGCGCAGCTCCCCGGCCTCATCCTCAGCGGCATCGGCATGGCGCTGTTCTTCGCCCCCGCGTCCAACCTGGTCATGTCAAGTGTCCGGTCCGAGGAACAGGGCATCGCTTCCGGGGCCAACAACGCGCTGCGTGAGGTGGGCGGAGCGCTGGGGATCGCGGTCATGGCGTCGATCTTCTCTGCGCAGGGTGGATACGAGAGCGGACAGTCCTTCGTGGACGGCCTGCGACCGGCGCTGGTCACGGGCGCGGCGGTGGTGGCCGTCGCCGGGGTCGCGGCTCTGCTGATCCCTTCGCGGAAGAGGGCCGCGGTGGTGGCGTCCTCCGAGCGGGCGCGATCACTGGAGACGGTGTCCGGCTGAACGCTTGCGCCGGGCTTGGGCGGGGCGCCTACGGGGGTGCCTCGCCCGGTCCTCGTGCGTCTACCGGCCGATGGGGGCTGGTCGCGCAGTTCCCCGCGCCCCTAAGGAGTTGCAGTCACCCGCACCAGGACGGACCGTCAACCACCTCGACGGACCGTTGGCCGCACCGCGCGCCACCACGGACCGTTGGCCGTACCGCGCGCCACGACGGACCGTTGGCCGCACCGCGCGCCACCACGGATCGTTCGCCGTACCGGGCGCCACGACCGGCCGGTGGCCGCGTACGGCGCGCAGGGGACGGGGTGGGGGGTGTCCGCCCGCAGCGGCCGGCGTCCGTCACCGAGCACTGTTGAAGCAGCCGAACCGCCGGACCGAGGACGGACACCCCCCACCCCGGCCCCGACCCACCACACACCCGCACGCGCTACAAAGGCCCCCACCGGACAGAAACAGGCCGCCGCAGGCACCCAGGGGCGCGGGGAACTGCGCAAAAACGCCCGCCCCCACAGACCCGCACCCGAACCGGCACCCCGCCCACCCGCCGGAGCCCCCCGTAGGCTGTACCGCGTGCAGGAACGACACGACGCCCCCCTCGCCCCCCTGACCACCTTCCGTCTCGGCGGCCCCGCCACAAGGCTCGTCACCGCGACGACCGACGCCGAAGTGATCGAGGTCGTCCGTGAGGCCGACTCCACCGGCACGCCGCTCCTCGTGATCGGCGGCGGGTCCAACCTCGTCATCGGCGACAAGGGGTTCGAGGGCACCGCACTCGTCATCGCCACCAAGGGATTCGAGCTGACCGGCACCCACCTGGAACTCGCCGCCGGCGAAGTGTGGACCGACGCGGTCACCCGCACCGTGGACGCCGGACTCGCCGGTGTCGAGTGCCTCGCCGGCATCCCCGGTTCCGCGGGCGCCACCCCCATCCAGAACGTCGGCGCCTACGGCCAGGAGGTGTCCTCCACCATCACCGAGGTCATCGCCTACGACCGCCGCACCGGCGAAACCGTCACCCTCGCCAACGACGACTGCGCCTTCTCGTACCGCCACAGCCGCTTCAAGGAAGACCCCGCCCGCTACGTCGTCCTGCGCGTCCGCTTCGACCTGGAAGACGCCGACGGCCTCTCCGCGCCGATCAAGTACGCCGAGACCGCCCGCGCCCTGGGCGTGGAACCCGGCGACCGCGTCCCCCTCACCGACGCCCGCGCCACCGTCCTGAAGCTGCGCGCGGGCAAGGGCATGGTCCTGGACCCCGACGACCACGACACCTGGTCGGCAGGCTCCTTCTTCACCAACCCCATCCTCACCGCCACCCAGTTCGCGGAGTTCCACGCGCGCGTGAAGCACCGCCTCGGCGAGAACGCCGAACCCCCCGCCTACCCCGCGGGCGAGGGCCACACCAAGACCTCCGCGGCCTGGCTGATCGACAAGGCCGGCTTCACCAAGGGCTACGGCACCGGCCCCGCCCGCATCTCCACCAAGCACACCCTCGCCCTCACCAACCGGGGCGACGCCACCACCGAGGACCTCCTCACACTGGCCCGGGAGGTCGTGGCGGGCGTACGGGACACCTTCGGGATCACGCTGGTCAACGAACCGGTGACGGTGGGCGTAAGCCTGTAGCCGACCAGGCCCGAAAGGGTCAGTACGCCACGCCAACCCCCTGCTTCACGACCCCCGCATCCCCCACCATCCCGAGCATCGCGTGCGCCACATCCGCCCGCGAGATGAACCGCCCCCGAGCCGGAAACCCCCCGGCCACCACCCGGTACACCCCGGTCACGGGCTTGTCCTGAAGCCGCGGCGGACGCACGACCGTCCAGTCGGTGCCACTCGCCGCCAGCTCCGCCTCCATCTCGCTCAGGTCGGCGTAGACGTCCTTCAGCACGGCGGACACGAGCCCCCGCATCCAACGGTCCACCACCCCCTCCTTCACCGGCGCGGGCCCGACCGGCCCCGCGCTGACGGCCAGCACCCGCCGGACCTGCTCCGCCTCCATCGCGGCCAGCACCACGCGGGTCAGCCGCGCCGCGACCCCGGCGTCCTTGCGGGCGCGCGGCCCGAGCCCGGACAGCACCGCGTCCCGCCCGGCCACGGCGGGCCGCAGCACCTCCGGGTCGGTGAGGTCCGCACGGACCACCTCAAGCCGCTCGCCCGTGACGGTCAGCCGGGCCGGATCCCGTACGACGGCCGTGACGTCATGACCCGCCGCCAGGCCCTGCCGGACGAGCTCGCGCCCGATGCCCCCGGTGGCGCCGAAAACCGTGAGTTTCATGGGTACTCCTGTACTCGAAGGAGGTGGGTGAGTATTCACTCACCGGTGCCTCCCTCTAGAGTGGGTAAGTACTCACCCACCCGTCAAGCCCGCCACCCGACCCAAGGGAACCGAACAGCATGGAGCCCCAGCGCGGCCCGGCCCGCGTCCGCATCCTCGACGCCGCCCATGAGCTGATGCTCACCGTGGGGCTGGCGCGTGCCACGACCAAGGAGATCGCCAAGGCGGCCGGCTGCTCCGAGGCGGCGCTGTACAAGTACTTCGCCAGCAAGGAGGAAGTGTTCATCCGCGTCCTCGCGGAACGCCTCCCGAAACTGGCCCCCCTGCTGCACGCCCTCGCCGCCGAGCCCGGCCGCCACACCCTGGAGGAGAACCTCACCGAGATCGCCCACCAGGCCGCCCTCTTCTACGAACAGAGCTTTCCGATCGCCGCCTCGCTGTATGCCGAGACCCAGCTCAAGCGGCGCCACGACGACGCGATGCGCGAGATGGAGTCCGGCCCGCACAAGCCGATCGAGTGGCTCGACGCCTACCTCAAGGCCGAGCAGTCCATCGGCCGCGTCGGCCCCGCCGCCGACACCTTCGCCGCGGCCTCCCTGCTCCTGGGCGCCTGCGCGCAACGGGCGTTCGCCTACGACGCCACACAGGACGGCGTACGGCCGCCGGTGAAGGAGTTCGCCGCCCGGCTGGCCCGGACCCTGCTGGGCGGAATCTCGGTGGCCGGGGAATCGGCGTGACTGCCACGCTGGGCCCATGACGACCAGGACCCCCGCATGCGGCTGAGGCTCACGGAGTTCAGACCCCGCACCGGCTCGCATGCACACCGTGTCGTCCAGCCCCGCCACACCCTGCGTCACACGTCGCTGACCGCACCGGAACCGATCGGCCTGCTCCTCGGCGACCACGACGGACTCAACCGGCTCGCCGGCCTGTTCTCCTTCGCCGCCTACTCACGCCACACGATCGTCCACGTGCCGCTGCGGGACGGGATCCCGCCGGACGAGGGCTCGGGGGAGCGCGTCGACCTCGTCCTCGCACACCACTCGTACGGGCTGCGCCCCAGCAAGTGGCCCGAACTGCGGCGCACCCTCAAGGCCGGCGCCCCCCTGTCCGTACGCACCGACGAGGCCCGTACGCACAAGGACGCCGACGCCTGGAGGCAACGACATACGCACGCGGACTTCCGGGACGACCTGCGCCACGCCACGCATGCGCGCACGCTCTTCCTGTTCGGCAGCCGGGACGCCTTCGCCCGGGCGGCCGTGAACTTCGCCTACGCCGCGGGCTGGGGACCACGCCAGAAGGGCGTCGCCAAAGGGCGCTCGGCCATGGTGACCGGGATCTGGCTGAAGGACGAGCCCGGCGGCGGGCACCCCCGCGAGGTCCTGATCTGCTTCAAGCCCTACCCGCCCTACGCCCACTTCAAGAGACCGGGTGACTGAGCCAGTCGTCCACTCCCGACAGCAGCTTGGCCTTCATGTCCTCCGGTGCCGCCGAAGCCCGTACCGACTGGCGGGCCAGTTCCGCGAGCTCCGCGTCCGAGAAGCCGTGATACCGCCGGGCGATCTCGTACTGCGCGGCCAGCCGGGACCCGAACAGCAGCGGGTCGTCGGCGCCCAGCGCCATCGGCACCCCGGCCTCGAACAGCTTCCGCAGCGGCACGTCCTCATGCTTCTCGTACACACCGAGCGCCACATTGGAGGCCGGGCACACCTCGCACGTCACCTGCCGGTCCGCCAGCCGCTTCAGCAGCCGCGGGTCGTCCGCCGCGCGCACCCCGTGCCCGATCCGGTTCGCGTCCAGGTCGTCGAGACAGTCCCGTACCGACGACGGTCCGGCCAGCTCGCCACCGTGCGGCGCCGACAGCAGCCCGCCCTCGCGCGCGATGTTGAAGGCCCGGTCGAAGTCCCGTGCCATGCCCCGGCGTTCGTCGTTCGACAGGCCGAAGCCGACCACGCCCTTGTCCGCGTACCGCACCGCCAGCCGGGCCAGCGTGCGGGCGTCCAGGGGGTGCTTCATCCGGTTCGCGGCGACCAGCACCCGCATCCCGAGCCCGGTCTCCCGCGAGGTCGTCTCCACCGCGTCCAGGATGATCTCCAGCGCCGGGATCAGCCCGCCGAGCCGGGGCGCGTACGACGTCGGGTCGACCTGGATCTCCAGCCACCCCGAGCCGTCGCGCACATCCTCCTCCGCGGCCTCCCGCACCAGCCGCCGGATGTCCTCGGGCTCGCGCAGACACGAGCGGGCCGCGTCGTAGAGCCGCTGGAAACGGAACCAGCCCCGCTCGTCCGTCGCCCGCAGCTTCGGCGGTTCCCCGCTGGTCAGTGCTTCGGTCAGCGCCTCGGGCAGCCGCACGCCGTACTTGTCGGCCAGTTCCAGAACCGTCGCCGGGCGCATCGACCCGGTGAAGTGCAGGTGCAGATGGGCTTTCGGCAGCTCAGAGACATCACGTACACGCTCCATTCGAGGATCCTGCCGTACGCCACGGGTGTCCCGGTACCGCTTTCCCCTTTAGTGGTCTTGCTCGCACAAAAAAGCACCCCCTCATGTGAGGGGGTGCTTTTTCACGGGGGCTCAGTCCTGCGCCTCCGCCAGCAGCTTCTGGATCCGCGAGACGCCCTCGACGAGATCCTCGTCACCCAGGGCGTACGACAGCCGCAGATAGCCCGGCGTGCCGAAGGCCTCGCCCGGGACGACCGCGACCTCGGCCTCCTCCAGGATCAGCGCGGCCAGCTCGACCGTGTCCTGCGGGCGCTTGCCGCGGATCTCCTTGCCGAGCAGGGCCTTGACCGACGGGTAGGCGTAGAAGGCGCCCTCGGGCTCCGGGCAGAGCACGCCGTCGATCTCGTTGAGCATCCGCACGATGGTCTTGCGGCGGCGGTCGAAGGCCGTGCGCATCTCCGCGACCGCGTCGAGGTTGCCGGACACCGCGGCGAGGGCCGCGACCTGGGCGACGTTCGACACGTTGGACGTGGCGTGCGACTGGAGGTTGGTCGCGGCCTTGACGACGTCCTTGGGACCGATGATCCAGCCCACGCGCCAGCCCGTCATGGCGTACGTCTTCGCGACACCGTTGACGACGACGCACTTGTCGCGCAGCTCGGGCAGGAGCGCGGGCAGCGAGGTGAACTTCGCGTCGCCGTAGACGAGGTGCTCGTAGATCTCGTCGGTCAGCACCCACAGGCCGTGCTCGACCGCCCAGCGGCCGATCGCCTCGGCGTCGCTCTCGCTGTAGACGGCGCCGGTCGGGTTGGAGGGGGAGACGAAGAGCACGACCTTCGTCTTCTCGGTGCGGGCCGCCTCCAGCTGCTCGACGGAGACCCGGTAGCCGGTCGTCTCGTCGGCGACGACCTCCACCGGGACACCGCCGGCCAGCCGGATCGACTCCGGGTACGTCGTCCAGTACGGCGCCGGGACGATGACCTCGTCGCCCGGGTCGAGGATCGCGGCGAAGGCCTCGTAGATCGCCTGCTTGCCGCCGTTGGTCACCAGGATCTGGGACGCGTCGACCTCGTAGCCGGAGTCACGCAGCGTCTTCGCGGCGATCGCGGCCTTCAGCTCGGGAAGGCCGCCGGCCGGGGTGTAGCGGTGGTACTTGGGGTTCGAGCAGGCCTCGATGGCGGCCTGGACGATGTAGTCCGGGGTCGTGAAGTCCGGTTCACCGGCGCCGAAGCCGATCACCGGACGCCCGGCGGCCTTCAGGGCCTTGGCCTTGGCATCCACTGCGAGAGTGGCGGATTCGGAGATCGCGCCGACTCGGGCGGAGACCCGGCGCTCGGTGGGAGGGGTTGCAGCGCTCATGGGGCCCATCGTTTCAGACCGGAAACTCCCCCGGCACGCGGGTTTCACAGACTGAACAACTGCTGAACAACCGTCCGGATTCGCCTCCCACGCTGGGCGATCTTCCGTCCCCAAGGCCCCTACGGGCGCTTTCTGTTCGACGAGGGCCCGCGGACCACGTACACTCTCACCTCGTTGGCCTTCAGCAGCCCACCCAGCCGGTGCACACCGAGCACCCGGTCGGATGCGGTACGTTGGGTGGCGCACAAAGGGTCGTAGCTCAATTGGTAGAGCACCGGTCTCCAAAACCGGCGGTTGGGGGTTCAAGTCCCTCCGGCCCTGCTACACACACCTTCGCCAGGATGTGTGCGCATGTACGTACAGCAATGCACCGCCGTGCGGCTCCAACCGGGCGCGGCACGGCCACGACCCGGGAACAGGTGAGGACGAATGGCGGACGCCGTGGGCTCCATTGATACGCCTGATGCCCAGGATGAGGCGCCGGAGTCCAAGAAGACCCGCAAGGGCGGCAAGCGTGCCAAGAAGGGCCCGCTGAAGCGCCTCGCGCTCTTTTACCGGCAGATCGTCGCAGAGCTCCGCAAGGTCGTCTGGCCGTCGCGGAACCAGCTGACGACGTACACGACCGTGGTGATCGTCTTCGTCCTCGTCATGATCGGCCTGGTGACCGTGATTGACTATGGACTCAACCACGCCGCCAAGTACGTATTCGGCTGAGCACAGAGCGAAGGGCGCCGAGGTTACCGGCGCCCCTTTTCGCATGTTCCACCCCAAGTATCCAGGAAGAAGCAGCCACCGTGTCTGACCAGAACCTGAACGACGCCATCGAGCCCGACGAGTCTGTCGACGACGAGCTCGACATCGTCGAGGGCGCGGACGAGGACCTGGACGAGGTCGAGGCTGCCGACGCCGAGGCGGGCGAGCCCGCCGAGGAATCCGCCCTCCACGTCGAGGACGAGTCCGGCGGTGACGTCGAGGCCGTCGAGGACGAGGACGCAGAAGAGGCCGAGGAAGAGCCGGCCGAGCCGGTCGACCCCGTCGCCGCCCTGCGCGAGGAACTGCGGACCCTTCCCGGCGAGTGGTACGTCATCCACACCTACGCCGGTTACGAGAACCGCGTGAAGACCAACCTCGAGCAGCGTGCCGTCTCGCTGAACGTCGAGGACTTCATCTTCCAGGCCGAGGTGCCGCAGGAAGAGGTCGCGCAGATCAAGAACGGCGAGCGCAAGACCATCCGCCAGAACAAGCTCCCCGGCTACGTGCTGGTGCGCATGGACCTGACGAACGAGTCCTGGGGCGTCGTCCGCAACACCCCCGGCGTCACCGGCTTCGTGGGCAACGCCTACGACCCGTACCCGCTGACCCTGGACGAGATCGTCAAGATGCTCGCCCCGGAGGCCGAGGAGAAGGCCGCCCGCGAGGCCGCCGAAGCCGAGGGCAAGCCGGCTCCGGCCCGCAAGGTCGAGGTCCAGGTGCTGGACTTCGAGGTCGGCGACTCGGTCACCGTCACCGACGGCCCCTTCGCCACCCTCCAGGCCACGATCAACGAGATCAACGCCGACTCGAAGAAGGTCAAGGGCCTCGTCGAGATCTTCGGCCGCGAGACCCCGGTCGAGCTGAGCTTCGACCAGATCCAGAAGAACTGAGGTTCTGCGGACCGCATGCTTCCGAGCAGGTCAGACAGGCTTTCGCAGCCCGTCTGACCTGCTCGGTTTTTGGCCGCGCATCTATACCCGCTATCGTTGTGCGGTATGCCTGCGTCCGGAGTGGCTTCCCGGCTCACCGAACGCAGGCAGGACCCGAATCGAAAGGACCCGGAGAGCTATGCCTCCCAAGAAGAAGAAGGTCACGGGGCTCATCAAGCTCCAGATCCAGGCCGGTGCCGCCAACCCGGCTCCGCCGGTCGGCCCCGCGCTGGGTCAGCACGGCGTCAACATCATGGAGTTCTGCAAGGCGTACAACGCCGCGACCGAGTCGCAGCGTGGCTGGGTGATCCCGGTGGAGATCACGGTCTACGAGGACCGCTCCTTCACCTTCATCACCAAGACGCCGCCGGCCGCCAGGATGATCCTCAAGGCCGCGGGCGTGGAGAAGGGCTCCGGCGAGCCGCACAAGACCAAGGTCGCCAAGATCACCCAGGCGCAGGTCCGCGAGATCGCCACCACCAAGATGCCCGACCTCAACGCCAACGACCTGGACGCCGCCGCGAAGATCATCGCCGGTACCGCGCGTTCCATGGGCGTCACGGTCGAGGGCTGAGCCCCACCCCCCGTACAAAGCAGAAGTGGCAGGGCCTGCTCGGCCCGTACCACGACTCCTTTCAAAACACACAGGAGCAGTTGTGAGCAAGCGCAGCAAGGCCCTTCGCGCTGCGGACGAGAAGATCGACCGGGAGAAGCTGTACGCCCCGCTCGAGGCCGTCCGTCTCGCCAAGGAGACCTCCACGTCCAAGTTCGACGGCACCGTCGAGGTCGCCTTCCGTCTGGGTGTCGACCCGCGCAAGGCCGACCAGATGGTCCGTGGCACCGTGAACCTCCCGCACGGCACCGGTAAGACCGCCCGGGTCCTGGTCTTCGCGACCGGTGACCGTGCCGAGGCCGCTCGTGCCGCGGGCGCCGACATCGTCGGCGCCGACGAGCTCATCGACGAGGTGTCGAAGGGCCGTCTGGACTTCGACGCCGTCGTCGCCACCCCGGACCTCATGGGCAAGGTCGGCCGCCTCGGCCGCGTGCTCGGTCCCCGTGGTCTCATGCCGAACCCCAAGACCGGCACCGTCACCCCCGATGTCACCAAGGCTGTCAACGACATCAAGGGCGGCAAGATCGAGTTCCGCGTCGACAAGCACTCGAACCTGCACTTCATCATCGGCAAGACGTCGTTCGACGACACCAAGCTGGTGGAGAACTACGGCGCGGCGCTGGAGGAGATCCTCCGTCTGAAGCCGTCCGCCGCCAAGGGTCGTTACATCCGGAAGGCCGCCATCAGCACCACGATGGGCCCCGGCATTCCGCTCGACTCCAACCGCACCCGCAACCTCCTCGTCGAGGAGGACCCGGCCGCGGTCTGAGACACCGGCAGGTTCCCGGGCCCCGCACCTTTCCAGGTGCGGGGCCCGTTCCCATGTGCGGGCGCTGTGCTCTGGGTTAGCGTGCGAGCAGGGCACCTGCACAGGGGGACGCATGAAGAGGACGACGGTCTGGGTCACGACAGCCGCCGCGCTGACGGGACTGGCCGCCTGCACGTCCTCGGGCCCCTCCGACGAGCCGGAGGACAAGCGCAGCGCCGCGGCCCCCGCCGCCCTCCCGGCCCTGCGCACCGCCGAGCGCTCCACCGAGCGGGCGGAGACGGCCCGGGTGAGGTCCACCACCGTGATGGGCGCCCAGCTGTCCCTCACCGCCGACGGCGTCCTCGCCTGGCGCGACGGCCTCTCCGGCAACCTCACCATCGACTACACCGGCGGCACCGCGGCCGAGACGATGCGCGACCTCGGCGTCACCTCCATGGAGGCCCGCTACCTCTCCGACGCCTACTACGCCCGCATGGGCGACACCTTCGCCGCGAAAATGGGCGGCAAGCACTGGCTCAGGTACGCCTACGACGACCTGAAGACCCTCGGCGGCGGCGCCGACCTCGCCGACCAGATGCGCTCCACCACCCCCAACCAGTCGGTGAGGCTGCTGCTGGACTCCGGGGACGTGCGCGAGCTCGGCCGGGAGACCGTGGACGGCCAGACCGCCACGCACTACGCCGGCACCGTGCGGGTCGGGGACGTCACCGACACCGAGCTCCGGCGGCGCCTCCAGGACGCCGACGCCACCGCCGAGACCGTCGACATCTGGATCAACGAGAAGAACCTCCTGGTCAAGAAGGTCGAGAAGACCAGCACGACGAACGGCCGGGTGACCCAGACCGCCCACTACAGCGACTACGGCGTCGAGGTCGCCGTACGGAAGCCGCCGGCCGCCGACACCGAGGACTTCACGTCCCTCCTGTCACAGTCGAGCACCAACCCCACCTGAGCCGCGGGGAATTCACCGACCCCTCGCGTCCCTCTCGGATAAGCTCGCGGTCTTGCTGTGAATCGGCCATGTGTTCCTTGGGGGGAATCAATGAGCATTTCTGTACGACGTTCCGTGCGCCGTAGGACGATCGGTGCCGGGCTCGCCGCCGTGGGCCTCGCCGCGGGTGCGGTGAGCTGTTCCAAGGGCGGCGAGGAGTCGCCGGAGATGACGCCCGCGGCCGCGGTGGCCAAGGCGGCGAAGAACACGGAGGACATCACCTCCTTCCACTACCGCATGAAGGGCAAGCTCCCCGAGCAGGGGCGCATCGAGGCCGAGGCCTCCATGCGGACCAAGCCCGACATCGCGATGACGATGAAGATGACCGCGCCCGACCAGGGCCCGGACGGCAGCGCCGAGATCCGGCTCGTCGACAAGGCCATGTACATCGGCGGGAACGCCGAGATGGCCAAGGAGATGGACGGCAAGAGCTGGATCAAGTTCGACCTGTCCGCGCTCGGCGACAAGGCCCTCGGCGGGACCGCGCCCGGCGCCGGCCAGGCCGACCAGAACCCGGCCGCCGAGTCCACCTTCCTCACCGGCGCCAAGGACGTGAAGAAGGTCGGCACCGAGACCGTCGACGGCGTCAAGACGACCCACTACTCGGGCGACGTCACCCTCGACGAACTCAAGGCCTCCTTCAAGGACCAGAGCAAGGCCACCCGCGAGATGCGGGAGAAGAGCCTCCAGCAGTACGAGAAGCTGGGCGTCGACAAGTTCACGATGGACACGTGGATCGACGGCGAGAACCACACCAAGCAGTTCCGCATGAAGGGCGACGCCACCAAGGGCCCGCTCGACATGACCATCACCTTCCTCGACTACAACAAGCCCGTGACCGTCACGGCTCCGCCCGCGAAGGACACCGCGGACCTGGCCGAGATGATGAAGGGACTTCAGGACGGCTGAGCGTCGTAGGACCGGATTTGCTTGACAGGGATCCGGTCACGTACGCTCCTACAGAAGCCAAAGACCGCTGGTCGTTGCTGTGTTCTCGCAAGAGGGTGCAGTGGCCGAAGGATCCGCTGAACCGCGGACGACCCGCGCAGGTGAATGTGGAAGTCGCTCCTGGACCACATGCATTACGTATGTGATGCCGGTCGAGCTACGCCCCGTGCGCCTGCGCCGGGGCGTTTCGTTTGTTCAGCCCCTTCTGAGCGGTCCTCATCACCCGGAAGGAGGCCGACGCTCTATGGCAAGGCCCGACAAGGCTGCCGCGGTAGCCGAGCTGACGGAGCAGTTCCGCAGCTCGAACGCCGCCGTGCTGACCGAGTACCGGGGTCTCACCGTGGCGCAGCTCAAGACGCTGCGTCGTTCGCTCGGTGAGAACGCCCAGTACGCCGTGGTGAAGAACACGCTGACCAAGATTGCGGCCAACGAGGCCGGGATCACGACGCTCGACGACCTGTTCAACGGTCCGACGGCGGTCGCCTTCGTCACCGGTGACCCGGTGGAGTCGGCCAAGGGTCTTCGTGACTTCGCCAAGGACAACCCGAACCTCGTCATCAAGGGCGGTGTCCTTGACGGCAAGGCGCTGTCCGCCGACGAGATCAAGAAGCTTGCGGACCTCGAGTCCCGCGAGGTTCTGCTCGCCAAGCTGGCGGGCGCCTTCAAGGGCAAGCAGACTCAGGCTGCTCAGGTCTTCCAGGCGCTCCCGTCGAAGCTCGTCCGCACCGTGGACGCGCTTCGTGCCAAGCAGGGCGAGCAGGGCGGTGCCGAGTAACTCGGCTCCCGAAATGATCGCTGCCTGAGGCGTCCCGCCTGAGGTGACGGTCGTCGCGGGCCGAACGTACGCCCGCCAGACATGTACATACCGGCACCAGCCGAATTAGTGGAAGGATCGCCCATCATGGCGAAGCTCAGCCAGGAAGACCTGCTCGCGCAGTTCGAGGAGATGACCCTCATCGAGCTCTCCGAGTTCGTGAAGGCCTTCGAGGAGAAGTTCGACGTCACCGCCGCCGCCGCGGTTGCCGCCGCCCCCGCCGGCCCGGCCGCCGTTGCCGAGGCCCCGGAGGAGCAGGACGAGTTCGACGTCATCCTCACCGGCGCCGGCGAGAAGAAGATCCAGGTCATCAAGGTCGTGCGTGAGCTGACCTCCCTGGGTCTGAAGGAGGCCAAGGACCTCGTGGACGGCGCCCCGAAGCCCGTTCTCGAGAAGGTCGCCAAGGACGCCGCCGAGAAGGCCGCCGAGTCCCTCAAGGGCGCCGGCGCCTCCGTCGAGGTCAAGTAACACCTCTCACAGGTCCCGCTGGATCTGTAACGCGCAAGCACTGAAGAGCGATCATCCATCCGGGTGGTCGCTCTTCGGCGTTCCTGGGGGCGCGGCCACGGTTACCTTGCCGCTTCCGGGGCGGGGGGTATGGTGATCTTCGTCGTGTCTCCCGAACGCCCTGGTTCGGGCTGGGGGGCCTTGACGAACCGCACGCAGCGCGCAATTCTCAGGACGCGTCGCCAGAACGGTCCGAATCCGAGGCATGGATCGGCGACGAAGAGGGCAGTATCAACGTGCGTTGAGGGCAAGCATGCCGAGGACGTTGAGGGCAGCGAGAGTTTTTGAAGACTGGGCAGAAAAGCAGGGCTGGACATCAGTGCGCCAACTGGCTACACTGACCCTTTGCGCTGCCTGTTAGCTGCCCCCTGCCCGTCACCAGGGGTCTGCCCTCGCCTCAGCATCGATGATCGGACCATTTCTGAGCTGGCCTTTCGGCCGAATCGGAGATACCTGTCTCTGTGCCGTGGATGAGGGTCCGGGGAGCGCGTAGTGAGTCCGAGCCCTCGGAAGGACCCCCTCTTGGCCGCCTCGCGCACTGCCTCGACCGCGAATACGAACAACGCCGCCAGCACCGCCCCGCTGCGCATCTCTTTTGCAAAGATCAAGGAGCCTCTCGAGGTTCCCAACCTGCTCGCGCTGCAGACCGAGAGCTTTGACTGGCTGCTCGGGAACACCGCCTGGCAGAGTCGGGTCGAGGAGGCTCTGGAGTCAGGTCAGGACGTCCCCACCAAGTCCGGTCTGGAGGAGATCTTCGAGGAGATCTCCCCGATCGAGGACTTCTCCGGGTCGATGTCGCTGACGTTCCGTGACCACCGTTTCGAGCCGCCGAAGAACAGCATCGACGAGTGCAAGGACCGCGACTTCACGTACGCGGCCCCGCTCTTCGTGACGGCCGAGTTCACCAACAACGAGACCGGCGAGATCAAGTCCCAGACGGTCTTCATGGGCGACTTCCCGCTCATGACCCACAAGGGCACCTTCGTCATCAACGGCACCGAGCGTGTCGTGGTGTCGCAGCTGGTCCGCTCGCCGGGCGTCTACTTCGACTCCTCCATCGACAAGACGTCCGACAAGGACATCTTCTCCGCCAAGATCATCCCCTCCCGGGGTGCCTGGCTGGAGATGGAGATCGACAAGCGCGACATGGTCGGTGTCCGTATCGACCGCAAGCGCAAGCAGTCCGTCACCGTGCTCCTGAAGGCTCTCGGCTGGACCACCGAGCAGATCCTCGAGGAGTTCGGCGAGTACGAGTCGATGCGCGCCACCCTGGAGAAGGACCACACCCAGGGCCAGGACGACGCGCTGCTCGACATCTACCGCAAGCTGCGTCCGGGTGAGCCCCCGACCCGTGAGGCCGCGCAGACGCTGCTCGAGAACCTCTACTTCAACCCCAAGCGCTACGACCTCGCCAAGGTCGGCCGTTACAAGGTCAACAAGAAGCTGGGTGCGGAGGCTCCGCTGGACGCGGGCATCCTGACCGTCGAGGACATCATCTCGACGATCAAGTACCTGGTGAAGCTGCACGCGGGCGAGACCGAGACGGTCGGCGACAGCGGCACGAACATCGTCGTCGAGACCGACGACATCGACCACTTCGGCAACCGTCGTCTGCGCAGCGTCGGCGAGCTCATCCAGAACCAGGTCCGCACGGGTCTGGCTCGTATGGAGCGCGTCGTGCGTGAGCGCATGACGACTCAGGACGTCGAGGCGATCACGCCGCAGACCCTGATCAACATCCGGCCGGTCGTCGCCTCCATCAAGGAGTTCTTCGGCACCAGCCAGCTGTCGCAGTTCATGGACCAGAACAACCCGCTGTCGGGTCTCACCCACAAGCGCCGTCTGTCGGCTCTTGGCCCGGGTGGTCTCTCCCGTGAGCGGGCCGGCTTCGAGGTCCGTGACGTGCACCCGTCCCACTACGGACGCATGTGCCCGATCGAGACGCCCGAAGGCCCGAACATCGGTCTGATCGGTTCGCTCGCCTCCTACGGCCGCGTCAACGCGTTCGGCTTCGTGGAGACGCCGTACCGCAAGGTCGTCGAGGGCATCGTCACCGACGACGTCGACTACCTCACGGCCGACGAGGAGGACCGCTTCGTCATCGCGCAGGCCAACGCCACGCTCGACGACGACATGCGCTTCACCGAGGGCCGCGTCCTGGTCCGCCGTCGTGGCGGCGAGGTCGACTACGTCCCCGGTGACGACGTGGACTACATGGACGTCTCGCCGCGCCAGATGGTGTCGGTCGCGACCGCCATGATCCCGTTCCTTGAGCACGACGACGCCAACCGTGCCCTGATGGGCGCGAACATGATGCGTCAGGCCGTACCGCTGATCAAGTCCGAGGCCCCGCTCGTCGGCACCGGCATGGAGTACCGCTCCGCCGTCGACGCCGGTGACGTGGTCAAGGCCGAGAAGGCGGGTGTGGTCCAGGAGGTCTCCGCGGACTACATCACCACCGCCAACGACGACGGCACGTACATCACGTACCGCCTGGCCAAGTTCGCCCGCTCCAACCAGGGCACCTCGGTCAACCAGAAGGTCATCATCGACGAGGGCGACCGCGTCATCGAGGGCCAGGTCCTCGCCGACGGCGCGGCCACCGAGAACGGCGAGATGGCGCTCGGCAAGAACCTGCTCGTGGCGTTCATGCCGTGGGAGGGTCACAACTACGAGGACGCGATCATCCTGTCGCAGCGCCTCGTGCAGGACGACGTCCTCTCCTCGATCCACATCGAGGAGCACGAGGTCGACGCCCGTGACACCAAGCTCGGCCCCGAGGAGATCACCCGGGACATCCCGAACGTCTCCGAGGAGGTCCTCGCCGACCTCGACGAGCGCGGCATCATCCGTATCGGTGCCGAGGTCGTCGCCGGCGACATCCTCGTCGGCAAGGTCACGCCCAAGGGCGAGACCGAGTTGACGCCGGAGGAGCGCCTGCTGCGCGCGATCTTCGGTGAGAAGGCCCGTGAGGTCCGTGACACCTCGCTGAAGGTGCCGCACGGCGAGATCGGCAAGGTCATCGGCGTCCGCGTCTTCGACCGTGAAGAGGGCGACGAGCTGCCGCCGGGCGTGAACCAGCTGGTTCGTGTCTACGTGGCGCAGAAGCGCAAGATCACCGACGGTGACAAGCTCGCCGGCCGGCACGGCAACAAGGGTGTCATCTCCAAGATCCTGCCCATCGAGGACATGCCGTTCCTCGAGGACGGGACCCCGGTCGACATCATCCTCAACCCGCTCGGTGTGCCGTCCCGAATGAACCCGGGACAGGTTCTGGAGATCCACCTCGGCTGGCTCGCCAGCCGCGGCTGGGACGTCTCCGGGCTCGCCGAGGACTGGGCGGAGCGGCTCCAGGTGATCGGCGCCGACCAGGTCGCCCCGGGCACCAACGTCGCCACCCCGGTGTTCGACGGTGCGCGTGAGGACGAGCTCGCGGGTCTGCTGAACCACACCATCCCGAACCGCGACGGCGAGCGCATGGTGCAGCCGACCGGTAAGGCGAGGCTGTTCGACGGCCGCTCCGGCGAGCCGTTCCCGGAGCCGATCTCGGTCGGCTACATGTACATCCTCAAGCTCCACCACCTGGTCGACGACAAGCTCCACGCCCGTTCGACCGGTCCGTACTCGATGATCACCCAGCAGCCGCTGGGTGGTAAGGCCCAGTTCGGTGGCCAGCGCTTCGGTGAGATGGAGGTGTGGGCGCTGGAGGCATACGGCGCCGCCTACGCCCTCCAGGAGCTGCTGACCATCAAGTCCGACGACGTCACCGGCCGCGTGAAGGTCTACGAGGCCATCGTCAAGGGCGAGAACATCCCCGAGCCCGGCATCCCCGAGTCCTTCAAGGTGCTCATCAAGGAGATGCAGTCCCTGTGCCTCAACGTGGAGGTGCTGTCCTCGGACGGCATGTCCATCGAGATGCGCGACACCGACGAGGACGTCTTCCGCGCGGCGGAAGAGCTCGGCATCGACCTGTCCCGGCGCGAGCCGAGCAGCGTCGAAGAGGTCTGACGGGAGTCCGGCCGGAGGACCTGGTGAGGAACCTCCGGCCGGCCCCTGGACCCCCGTTTCAGACCCCAAGACTTACAACCCTGAGAGGGATTGACGCATAGTGCTCGACGTCAACTTCTTCGATGAGCTCCGGATCGGTCTGGCCACCGCTGACGACATCCGTCAGTGGAGCCACGGCGAGGTCAAGAAGCCCGAGACCATCAACTACCGCACCCTCAAGCCCGAAAAGGACGGACTCTTCTGCGAGAAGATCTTCGGTCCGACCCGGGACTGGGAGTGCTACTGCGGCAAGTACAAGCGTGTCCGCTTCAAGGGCATCATCTGTGAGCGCTGCGGCGTCGAGGTCACTCGCGCCAAGGTGCGTCGTGAGCGGATGGGCCACATCGAACTGGCCGCCCCCGTCACCCACATCTGGTACTTCAAGGGCGTTCCGTCACGCCTCGGCTACCTGCTCGACCTCGCTCCGAAGGACCTGGAGAAGGTCATCTACTTCGCGGCGTACATGATCACGTACGTCGACGAGGAGCGCCGCACCCGCGACCTGCCCTCCCTGGAGGCGCACGTCTCCGTGGAGCGTCAGCAGGTCGAGAACCGGCGTGACGCCGACCTCGAGGCCCGCGCCAAGAAGCTGGAAAGCGACCTGGCCGAGCTGGAGGCCGAGGGTGCCAAGGCCGACGTGCGCCGCAAGGTGCGCGAGGGTGCCGAGCGTGAGATGAAGCAGCTGCGCGACCGTGCGCAGCGCGAGATCGACCGTCTCGACGAGGTGTGGACCCGCTTCAAGAACCTCAAGGTCCAGGACCTCGAGGGCGACGAGCTGCTCTACCGCGAGCTGCGGGACCGCTTCGGTACCTACTTCGACGGTTCGATGGGTGCCGCGGCGCTGCAGAAGCGCCTGGAGTCCTTCGACCTCGACGAGGAGGCCGAGCGCCTTCGCGAGATCATCCGTACCGGCAAGGGCCAGAAGAAGACCCGTGCGCTGAAGCGGCTGAAGGTCGTGTCTGCCTTCCTGCAGACCTCCAACAGCCCCAAGGGCATGGTTCTCGACTGCGTCCCGGTCATCCCGCCGGACCTTCGCCCGATGGTGCAGCTGGACGGTGGCCGCTTCGCGACCTCCGACCTGAACGACCTGTACCGCCGTGTGATCAACCGCAACAACCGCCTGAAGCGACTCCTCGACCTCGGCGCGCCCGAGATCATCGTGAACAACGAGAAGCGCATGCTTCAGGAGGCCGTCGACGCGCTCTTCGACAACGGCCGTCGTGGTCGCCCGGTCACGGGCCCCGGCAACCGTCCGCTGAAGTCGCTGTCCGACATGCTCAAGGGCAAGCAGGGCCGCTTCCGTCAGAACCTGCTCGGCAAGCGTGTGGACTACTCCGCGCGTTCCGTGATCGTCGTCGGTCCGCAGCTGAAGCTGCACCAGTGCGGTCTGCCGAAGGCGATGGCGCTGGAGCTCTTCAAGCCGTTCGTGATGAAGCGCCTGGTCGACCTGAACCACGCGCAGAACATCAAGAGCGCCAAGCGGATGGTCGAGCGCGGCCGCACGGTCGTGTACGACGTCCTCGAAGAGGTCATCGCGGAGCACCCGGTTCTGCTGAACCGTGCGCCCACCCTGCACCGCCTCGGCATCCAGGCCTTCGAGCCGCAGCTGGTCGAGGGCAAGGCCATCCAGATCCACCCGCTCGTCTGCACCGCGTTCAACGCGGACTTCGACGGCGACCAGATGGCCGTCCACCTTCCGCTGTCCGCGGAGGCGCAGGCCGAGGCCCGCATCCTGATGCTGTCCTCGAACAACATCCTCAAGCCCGCCGACGGCCGTCCGGTGACGATGCCGACCCAGGACATGGTCCTCGGTCTGTTCTTCCTCACCACCGACGGCGAGCTGCGTGACACCAAGGGCGAGGGCCGGTCCTTCGGCTCCACGGCCGAGGCGATCATGGCGTTCGACGCCGGTGAGCTGGCACTCCAGTCGCAGGTCGACATCCGCTTCCCGGTGGGCACCATCCCGCCGCGTGGCTGGACGCCGCCGGCGCGCGAGGAGGGCGAGCCCGAGTGGCAGCAGGGGGACACGTTCCGCCTGCGCACCACCCTGGGCCGCGCGCTCTTCAACGAGCTGCTGCCCGAGGACTACCCGTTCGTCGACTACTCGGTGGGCAAGAAGCAGCTCTCCGAGATCGTCAACGACCTGGCCGAGCGCTACCCCAAGGTCATCGTGGCGGCGACGCTCGACAACCTGAAGGCGGCCGGCTTCTTCTGGGCGACCCGTTCCGGCGTCACCGTGGCCATCTCCGACATCGTCGTTCCCGACGCGAAGGTCGAGATCGTCAAGGGCTACGAGGCTCAGGACGAGAAGGTCCAGAAGCAGTACGAGCGCGGTCTGATCACCAAGGAAGAGCGCACTCAGGAGCTCATCGCGATCTGGACCAAGGCGACCAACGAGGTCGCCGAGGCGATGAACGCGAACTTCCCCAAGACGAACCCCATCTTCATGATGGTTGACTCGGGTGCCCGAGGAAACATGATGCAGATGCGGCAGATCGCCGGTATGCGTGGTCTGGTGTCGAACGCCAAGAACGAGACGATCCCGCGTCCGATCAAGGCGTCCTTCCGTGAGGGCCTGTCCGTGCTGGAGTACTTCATCTCCACCCACGGTGCCCGTAAGGGTCTGGCCGACACCGCCCTGCGTACCGCCGACTCGGGTTACCTGACCCGTCGTCTGGTGGACGTCTCGCAGGACGTCATCATCCGCGAGGAGGACTGCGGCACCGAGCGCGGTCTGCGGCTCCAGATCGCGGAGGTCGGCGCGGACGGTGTGCTGCGCAAGGCGGACAACGTCGAGACCAGCGTGTACGCCCGTGCGCTGGCCGAGGACATCACCGTCGACGGCAAGGTGCTGGCCCCGGCCAACACCGACCTCGGCGACGTCCTCATCGACGAGCTCGTCAAGCACGGTGTCTCCGAGGTCAAGACCCGCTCGGTCCTGACCTGTGAGTCCGCCGTCGGCACCTGCGCCATGTGCTACGGCCGCTCGCTGGCCACCGGCAAGCTGGTCGACATCGGTGAGGCGGTCGGCATCATCGCCGCCCAGTCCATCGGTGAGCCCGGCACCCAGCTGACGATGCGCACCTTCCACACCGGTGGTGTGGCCGGTGACGACATCACCCAGGGTCTGCCGCGTGTCGTCGAGCTCTTCGAGGCCCGTACCCCGAAGGGTGTCGCCCCGATCTCCGAGGCCCAGGGCCGCGTGCGGATCGAGGAGACCGAGAAGACCAAGAAGATCGTCATCACGCCGGACGACGGCAGCGACGAGACGGCGTTCCCGATCTCGAAGCGCGCCCGACTCCTGGTCAGCGAGGGCGAGCACGTCGAGGTGGGCCAGAAGCTCACCGTGGGTGCCACCAACCCGCACGACGTGCTGCGCATCCTGGGCCAGCGTGCCGTCCAGGTCCACCTGGTCGGCGAGGTCCAGAAGGTCTACAACTCGCAGGGTGTGTCGATCCACGACAAGCACATCGAGATCATCATCCGGCAGATGCTGCGCCGTGTGACGATCATCGAGTCCGGCGACGCCGAGCTGCTGCCCGGTGAGCTGGTCGAGCGCTCGAAGTTCGAGACGGAGAACCGTCGTGTGGTCCAGGAGGGCGGTCACCCGGCCTCCGGTCGTCCGCAGCTGATGGGTATCACCAAGGCCTCGCTGGCGACGGAATCCTGGCTGTCGGCCGCCTCCTTCCAGGAGACGACCCGAGTCCTGACGGACGCGGCGATCAACGCCAAGTCCGACAGCCTCATCGGCCTCAAGGAGAACGTCATCATCGGTAAGCTCATCCCGGCCGGTACGGGTCTGTCCCGCTACCGCAACATCCGGGTGGAGCCGACCGAGGAGGCCAAGGCCGCGATGTACTCGGCCGTCGGCTACGACGACATCGACTACTCGCCGTTCGGCACGGGCTCCGGGCAGGCTGTGCCGCTGGAGGACTACGACTACGGTCCCTACAACCAGTAGGGCCTGCGTCTGAACGACTGAAGGGCGGTCACCCCGTTTCGTACGGGGTGGCCGCCCTTCGGCGTGCCGACCGTCAGGAGGGCTCTGAGAGCGGCTCGACGGCCCTGCGGTCGCCGGGAGCCCCGCGGGGGCGCCGACGCTCGCAGCTTGGCGTACCGGTCGAGGAGGACGGTGACCCGTCCGGGCGTTTCCCGTTGGGGGAGCGGGAACCTGTCCCGGTATCGGGGCGTTGGAGCATCATGGAGGCATTCGACCGCCCAGGGGGTGCTCCTGTGTCGCAACCGTCGTGGCAAGCATGGCAGGGCAAGGACGAGTCGCCGTCAGGGCCGGGCAGAGACGGTCCGGTGGCTCGGCCCTGGACCGGCGCGCACAGCCCCGTCGCGCGCCCCTGGCCCGCGTATCCCGCCCCGCAGGCACTGCCGAGCGCCTCCGCCATGCTCGCCTCCCACGCGGACCGTGAGCGGGCCGTCGATGTGCTCAGGGCCGGCTACGGGGAGGGGCGGTTGGAGAAGGACGAGTTCGACAAGCGGGTGGAGCGGGCGTACGGGGCGAGGACCGTCGGGGAGCTGGCGCTGCTCGTGTCCGATCTGCCGCTCGGGCCCATGCCCCACCCGGCGCCCGTCACCGCCGTACCGCGGACGTTCCTGCCCGCCCCGCGGCCGCGGGCGAACGGGAAGGCGGTCGGAGCCGCGGTGTGCGGGCTGCTGTGCGTGCCGACCTTCGGGTTCACCGGGATCCCGGCGGTGATCCTCGGACACGCGGCGCGGGCCGAGATCGAGCGGACGGGAGAGGGCGGTGACGGGCTCGCGCTGACCGGGCTCGTGTTCGGCTGGCTGTCGATCGCCGCGTGGTCGGTCGTGATGACGCTGCTGATCGCGGTGGGCCTCGCCTCCGGCTGAGTACCGCGAGAAGACGTCGCCCGCGCGTGTGCGCCATGTGAAATCGAAGATCATCCACGGCGTAGGGGCTTGACACCGACGCATCGAGAGGTTGCGCTCGTCCATCTGTTTTGACCGCAGCGAGTCAGCTGGGTACGCTCAGACCTTGTGCCTGGGGTGTGCCCTGGCTCCCGTGCGTGCCTTCAACCGCACTAGGGGAGCCTCGAGCGGCCACCGCAATCTGCGCCCTTTTCGCCTCGCGGCGGGAGTCCGCCGGATTCGACACACCCGACCGCGTGGGTCGGCGAAGTTCCAGGTTAGCTTTACCATTCGGCACACAGAAACCGGAGAAGTAGTGCCTACGATCCAGCAGCTGGTCCGGAAGGGCCGGCAGGACAAGGTCGAGAAGAACAAGACGCCCGCACTCGAGGGTTCCCCTCAGCGTCGTGGCGTCTGCACGCGTGTGTTCACGACCACCCCGAAGAAGCCGAACTCGGCCCTGCGTAAGGTCGCGCGTGTGCGTCTGACCAGCGGGATCGAGGTCACTGCTTACATTCCGGGTGAGGGACACAACCTGCAGGAGCACTCCATCGTGCTCGTGCGTGGCGGTCGTGTGAAGGACCTGCCCGGTGTTCGCTACAAGATCATCCGCGGTTCGCTTGACACCCAGGGTGTCAAGAACCGCAAGCAGGCCCGCAGCCGCTACGGCGCCAAGAAGGAGAAGTAGAAATGCCTCGTAAGGGCCCCGCCCCGAAGCGCCCGGTCATCATCGACCCGGTCTACGGTTCTCCTCTGGTGACCTCCCTCATCAACAAGGTGCTGCTGAACGGCAAGCGCTCCACCGCCGAGCGCATCGTGTACGGCGCCATGGAGGGCCTGCGCGAGAAGACCAGCAACGACCCGGTCATCACGCTGAAGCGCGCGCTGGAGAACATCAAGCCGACCCTCGAGGTCAAGTCCCGCCGTGTCGGTGGCGCGACCTACCAGGTCCCGATCGAGGTCAAGCCGGGCCGTGCGAACACGCTCGCCCTGCGCTGGCTGGTCGGTTACTCCCGCGCCCGTCGCGAGAAGACCATGACCGAGCGTCTGCTCAACGAGCTTCTCGACGCTTCGAACGGCCTCGGTGCGGCCGTCAAGAAGCGCGAGGACACCCACAAGATGGCCGAGTCCAACAAGGCCTTCGCGCACTACCGCTGGTAGTCGCAGACCCCATCGAGACCGAGAGAAGACCGAAGCCTTATGGCTACCACTTCACTTGACCTGGCCAAGGTCCGCAACATCGGGATCATGGCCCACATCGACGCGGGCAAGACGACCACCACCGAGCGGATCCTCTTCTACACCGGCGTCAGCTACAAGATCGGTGAGGTCCACGACGGCGCTGCCACCATGGACTGGATGGAGCAGGAGCAGGAGCGTGGCATCACGATCACCTCTGCTGCCACCACCTGTCACTGGCCGCTCGAGGACAACGACTACACGATCAACATCATCGACACCCCCGGGCACGTCGACTTCACGGTCGAGGTGGAGCGTTCGCTCCGCGTGCTCGACGGTGCCGTCACGGTGTTCGACGGTGTCGCCGGTGTCGAGCCGCAGTCCGAGACGGTGTGGCGTCAGGCCGACCGTTACGGTGTGCCGCGCATCTGCTTCGTGAACAAGCTGGACCGTACCGGCGCCGAGTTCCACCGCTGCGTGGACATGATCTCGGACCGCCTGGGCGCCGTCCCGCTCGTCATGCAGCTGCCGATCGGCGCCGAGATGGACTTCAAGGGCGTTGTGGACCTGGTCCGCATGAAGGCGCTCGTGTGGTCCGCCGAGGCGGCGAAGGGCGAGATGTACGACGTCGTCGACATCCCGGCCACGCACACCGAGGCCGCCGAGGAGTACCGCGGCAAGCTGGTCGAGGCCGTCGCGGAGAACGACGACGAGATCATGGAGCTGTTCCTGGAGGGGCAGGAGCCCACCGAGGAGCAGCTGTACGCCGCGATCCGTCGCATCACCATCGCGTCCGGCAAGTCCGACGGCGTCACGGTCACCCCGGTGTTCTGTGGCACCGCGTTCAAGAACAAGGGCGTCCAGCCCCTGCTCGACGCGGTCGTGCGCTACCTGCCGACCCCGCTCGACGTCGAGGCCATCGAGGGCCACGACGTGAAGGACCCCGAGCTGGTCGTCAAGCGCAAGCCGTCCGACGAGGAGCCGCTGTCCGCGCTGGCGTTCAAGATCATGAGCGACCCGCACCTCGGCAAGCTCACCTTCGTCCGGATCTACTCCGGTCGCCTGGAGTCCGGCACCGCGGTGCTGAACTCCGTCAAGGGCAAGAAGGAGCGCATCGGCAAGATCTACCGCATGCACGCGAACAAGCGTGAGGAGATCGAGTCGGTGGGCGCCGGCGACATCGTCGCCGTGATGGGCCTGAAGCAGACCACCACCGGTGAGACGCTGAGCGACGACAAGAACCCGGTCATCCTGGAGTCCATGGACTTCCCGGCGCCGGTCATCCAGGTCGCCATCGAGCCCAAGTCCAAGGGTGACCAGGAGAAGCTGGGTGTCGCCATCCAGCGTCTCGCGGAGGAGGACCCCTCCTTCCAGGTCCACTCGGACGAGGAGACCGGCCAGACCATCATCGGTGGTATGGGCGAGCTGCACCTCGAGGTGCTGGTCGACCGTATGCGCCGTGAGTTCAAGGTCGAGGCCAACGTCGGTAAGCCGCAGGTCGCCTACCGTGAGACGATCCGCAAGGCCGTCGAGCGCGTCGACTACACGCACAAGAAGCAGACTGGTGGAACCGGCCAGTTCGCGAAGGTGCAGATCGCGATCGAGCCCATCGAGGGCGGCGACGCCTCGTACGAGTTCGTGAACAAGGTGACCGGTGGTCGTATCCCGAAGGAGTACATCCCTTCGGTCGACGCCGGTGCGCAGGAGGCCATGCAGTTCGGCATCCTCGCCGGGTACGAGATGACGGGCGTCCGCGTCATTCTTCTCGACGGTGCCTACCACGAGGTCGACTCCTCCGAGCTCGCGTTCAAGATCGCCGGCTCGCAGGCCTTCAAGGAGGCCGCGCGCAAGGCCAGCCCCGTGCTGCTCGAGCCGATGATGGCCGTCGAGGTCACCACGCCCGAGGACTACATGGGCGACGTCATCGGCGACATCAACTCCCGCCGTGGTCAGATCCAGGCCATGGAGGAGCGGGCCGGTGCCCGCGTCGTGAAGGGCCTCGTGCCCCTCTCGGAGATGTTCGGCTACGTCGGAGACCTCCGCAGCAAGACGTCGGGTCGCGCAAGCTACTCGATGCAGTTCGACTCCTACGCCGAGGTTCCGCGGAACGTCGCCGAGGAGATCATCGCGAAGGCCAAGGGCGAGTAACGCACCGCGTTCGCACGCTTTAGGCTTGACTCCGGAGCCCGGAGGGGCATTCACCCGTATTTGCGCGGGGAGTGCCCCCGGGCCGAGGCTTTCCAGCAAAGATCACCTGGCGCCGATGAAGCAAGGCGTTCAGAACCACTCCACAGGAGGACCCCGTGGCGAAGGCGAAGTTCGAGCGGACTAAGCCCCACGTCAACATCGGCACCATCGGTCACATCGACCACGGTAAGACGACCCTTACGGCCGCCATTACCAAGGTGCTGCACGACGCGTACCCGGACCTGAACGAGGCCTCGGCCTTCGACCAGATCGACAAGGCTCCCGAGGAGCGCCAGCGCGGTATCACCATCTCGATCGCGCACGTCGAGTACCAGACCGAGACGCGTCACTACGCCCACGTCGACTGCCCCGGTCACGCGGACTACATCAAGAACATGATCACGGGTGCGGCGCAGATGGACGGCGCCATCCTCGTGGTCGCCGCCACCGACGGCCCGATGCCGCAGACCAAGGAGCACGTGCTCCTGGCCCGCCAGGTCGGCGTTCCCTACATCGTCGTCGCCCTGAACAAGGCCGACATGGTGGACGACGAGGAGATCCTGGAGCTCGTCGAGCTCGAGGTGCGTGAGCTCCTCTCCGAGTACGAGTTCCCGGGCGACGACCTGCCGGTCGTCAAGGTCTCGGCGCTCAAGGCGCTCGAGGGTGACAAGGAGTGGGGCCAGACCGTCCTCGACCTGATGAAGGCCGTCGACGAGTCCATCCCGCAGCCCGAGCGTGACGTCGACAAGCCGTTCCTGATGCCGATCGAGGACGTCTTCACGATCACCGGTCGTGGCACCGTCGTCACCGGTCGTATCGAGCGTGGTGTCCTCAAGGTCAACGAGACCGTCGACATCATCGGCATCAAGACCGAGAAGACCACCACCACGGTCACCGGTATCGAGATGTTCCGCAAGCTGCTCGACGAGGGCCAGGCCGGTGAGAACGTCGGTCTGCTCCTCCGTGGCATCAAGCGCGAGGACGTCGAGCGCGGCCAGGTCATCATCAAGCCGGGCTCGGTCACCCCGCACACCGAGTTCGAGGCGCAGGCCTACATCCTGTCCAAGGACGAGGGTGGCCGCCACACGCCGTTCTTCAACAACTACCGTCCGCAGTTCTACTTCCGTACGACGGACGTGACCGGCGTGGTGACCCTCCCCGAGGGCACCGAGATGGTCATGCCGGGTGACAACACCGAGATGAAGGTGGAGCTCATCCAGCCCGTCGCCATGGAAGAGGGCCTGAAGTTCGCCATCCGTGAGGGTGGTCGCACGGTGGGCGCCGGCCAGGTCACCAAGATCAACGCCTGATCTTGACCCGGTAGGTCTCTGAAGGGGCCCGTACGACTTCGGTCGTACGGGCCTTTTCGCGTGGGGTTGCACGGGGCGGGGTGAAGAGTCGGCGAACTCTGCGGGACGCCTTTCCGAGACTTCGGCCAACTCCCCGCCGAGGCCGTCCCGAATGTTCTTGTCTGGCCGCTGTGGGGCGGTTGTGCGGGTCGTAGCCTGAGGCGTCCGGTGGCCACTCCCGGCCCGGCATTCCCTCGCGAGGACGGCGGACACGCAGGTGTCGATGCAGGATGCGGAGCGCAGAACGTCGATACCCCGGCGGGTCGTCAGCGGCCTGCAGCAGCCCCTTCCGCCCCTCACCGCGCCCGCCCCGCCGGGACAGCCCACGCGCGCCGCCCGGCACGCCTCCGTACGGGACCGCGCCGGCCGCCGGCTCTACGCCATCGACGGCATCCGGCTCCTCGCCGCCCTCATGGTCGCCGTGCACCACTACGCCGGCACGAACCGCGTCGACCAGCCGGGCAACCGCATCTGGGACCGGCCGGTCTCCGACATCATGCCGACGGTCTTCCGGTTCGCCTCCTACGGCTGGATCGGCGTCGAGATCTTCTTCGTGATCAGCGGCTTCGTGATCTGCATGTCCTGCTGGGGCCGTACCCCGAGACAGTTCTTCGTGTCACGGGTGATCCGGCTGTACCCGGCGTACTGGTTCGCCATCGCGTTCACCACCACCGTCCTGATGCTGCTGCCCGGCGTGTGGGACCGCCTGCGCATGCGGGACGTACTCCTCAACATCACGATGCTCCAGTCCGGTTCGGGCGTCATGAACGTCGACGGCGTCTACTGGACCCTCTGGTCGGAACTCCGCTTCTACCTCCTCTTCCTGGTGGTCGTGTGGAGCGGTCTGACCTACCGCAAGGTCGTCGTCTTCTGCTGTGTGTGGGGCGCCGCGGCCATGCTCGCCCCGATCTCGAAACTCCCCCTCCTGGAGCTGGTCGCCAACCCCGAGGGTGCCTGGTACTTCATCGGCGGCCTGGCGCTGTATCTGATGCACCGCTTCGGCCAGGACCTGCTGCTGTGGGGGATCCTCGCGATGGCCTGGCTGATGGGCCAGCGCGAACTCGGCATCAGGATCGACGAGGTCGAGCATGTGTCGGGATGGCGGGGGAGCGTGGCGATCTTCACCGTGTTCCTGCTCGTCATGGTCGCCATCGCCCTCGGCGCCACGGACCGCATCCGCTGGAGGTGGCTGGTGACGGCGGGCGCGCTGACGTATCCGCTGTATCTGATGCACTACGCGGCCGGTACGACGGTCATCAACCGCCTGCGCGACACCATGGACGCCCGTCTGCTGATCGTCTCCGTGATCGCCGGGTTCATGCTGCTGAGCTGGCTGGTGCACCGGTTCGTGGAGCGGCCGGCGGCACGGCTGCTGAAGCGGGGTCTGGACACGTCGTTCGCCCGACTGCGGAACGCGAGCGCCTGAACGTCCGTACGGCGAACGGCCTTTCTGAGTACGAACGCTCATGCGGCCGCGTGTACCCGCGCGCTGTGATGGACCCATGCCGGACCTCACGCTCGACGACGACCGCGCGAACGGCGCCTGGGTCGCCCCGCTGCTCTCGACGCTCCTCACCCTGCCCGCGTGTCTGCTCGCCTACGCCGTCGGCGGCCTCTCCGCGATGGCATGCGACTCCTGCGCGGCCCCCGAGGCCGACCGCTTCGAGTCGAGCTTCGGCATCGCCTTCCCGGTGCTGCTCGGAGGCCCTGGGCCTCGCCCTGTTCCTGCTGGCCGCCGGCTGGGCCCTGCCGTGGGAACGCCGCAACACGGCCCGCCGGCTGGGACTCGCGCTGGCGGCACCGGCGCTGGTGCCGTGCGTCTACGGCGTGTTCATGGCGCTGGTGGACTGGCCGTAGGGCAAGCGGAAGTCATGATCGGGTCATGGGATAGTCTGCCGCTTCTTTCCCGTCAACGAATGAGGTGGTAATGACCATTGGCAGACGTACGGCCACCGGAGCCGCACTCGTGGGGGCTCTGGCCCTCACCGTCCTGAACGCCCCGGCGGCCCAAGCTCAGGACACCGGAATCACCGTGTCCGACATCGTGATCAACAAGGGCAAGCCGATAGTCGTCGGCACCTCGAAGGTGGTGGAGCCGTCCCTCACCTTCAAGATCACCCTGCCGCCCGGGTACAGCACGAGCGACCCGTTCCGGTACGACGCGTTCCCCTTCCTCTACCGGGGAACCCTGCCGCAGGACCTGGCCGGTTCCATGGCCCACTACATCGGTCCCGGGGGCTACACCTGCTACGAGCAGAGCGACAAGAAGGCCGAGTGCGAGGGGTCCCTCTACATCGACCCGCACCCGAGCCGTGACGAGGTCGCCTCCAACAGCGACGCCACCACATGGAAGACCGCCGTCTCCCTGTTCCTGTTCAAGGCCAACGGCAACCTCGCGGCCCACGAGCGCGAGACCCGGTCCCTGACCGTGCGGCTCAAGCGGGCGGCGAAGGTCACCGTGAACGCCGGGCCGGAACCGGTCGTCAAGGGCAAGAAGATCACCGTCACCGGCAACCTCACCCGTGCGAACTGGGCGACCAAGAAGTACGGCGGCTACGGCGGCCGTTCGGTCAGCCTCCAGTTCCGGGAGACGGGCACCAGCTCCTTCGTCACGGTCAAGAAGGTCGCGTCCAGCAGCACCGGCGCCCTGAAGACCACGGTCACCGCGTCGAAGGACGGGACCTGGCGCTGGTCGTACGGGGGCAACGACACGACGGGCGGCGCGACGAGCGGCGGGGACCACGTGGACGTGCGCTGACGTCGTCGGTATGGGTGCTGGTCCGGTTCGGTCGTGGTTCGATTGCTTCGGTCGCGGTTCGGTCGAATTCCGAGCCCCGGGCCTGGCCGATCCCGCCCCGCCTGAAGACCGGTTCACCGCTCTGCGGCCAGATTGGCTGCGGGGCGGTGCCCGGCAGCGGCAAGTCCAACGCCTTGGAGGGGCTGACGGCTGCTACGCGGGAGATGCAGTGTCGCTGACGAGTCGCAGCGTGGGGGGCGGTGGGGCGAACTCGCCGATTTCGAGTGCTGCCTCGCGCCAGTGCGCGATGAGTTCGAGGATGCCTTCGCTGTCCTGGCGGTAGCCGGGCGGCGGCATGTGCGGGGCGGTCGGCCACATGATGGTGGCGGCGAACCGGACCGCGTGCATGGCGGCGCCCACGTGCGGGTCGACGGCGCTGCCCTCCAGACGCCGCAGCGTGTCGAGCCGGGCGGCGGTGTCGAGAAGCTCGGCGTACATCATCGCGTGCTCACGCCCGTGCACGGTCGTTGGTTCGTTCACGGGGGCGTGCCTCCGGGCTTCGGGTTGGGGGGCGGTGTCCGTCGGCTGCGTGCCGACGGGTCTGTCAGGTTTCCGCGTCGCGGGCGCCGCGGCCCGCCTCGCGACAGTCGCGGCAGCGGCCGTTCTTCTCCCAGGTCCGGAAGCCCCGGTCACAGCCGTCGCAGTTGACCATCGGGGCTACAGGGACGGGATCGCTGCCGGGTGGCGGGGCGGGAGGCGCCGGAGCCGGGAGGAACTCGGTGAGCCGGTGGGCGAGCAGGGCCGCGGGATGGCGCACGGGGTCGCGCGGGAGGTTCGAGGTCAGCGAGTGGCGTACGGCTTCAGGACGCGCGCCGCGCTCGAGCCAGGTGGCGACGGCGGGGGCGAGTCGCTGGACATCGCGTTCGGCGAGGAGGAAGCGGGGGTCGTCGTGATGGAGCGTGACGAGGAGGGCGGTGGCGGCACGCTGGAGCTCCGGGTCGCGGTCCTGGGGTTCGAGGAGCGGGGGTTTGGACGCGGGGGAGGGGGAGGGCGGCGCAGGTGTCGTGGGCCGGGGTTCCGGGACGGCGGGCGGTGGCGGCGGTACGGCGTCGGGGGCCGGCGGGGGTGGCCCTTCGGGGGCAGTGGGCGGGGGGCTGCTCTCGAGGCGCCGGCCCTGGGGCCGGTTGTACGACACCGTGTGCGTGACGACCCGCCCGTTGGGGAGCCGTTTGCGCACCTGGGCCAGATAGCCGTGGGCCTTCAGTTCACGTAGGGCGGCGGCGATACGGGTCTCGCCCTCGGTGAACCGGTCGGCGAGCGTCTTGATGTCCACGCGGGCCTCGTCCGGCAGCGACTGGATGTGCAGGGCGAGGCCGATCGCGGTGAGCGAGAGCTGCCGGTGCTGGGCGAGGTGGTTGCCGACGACCGTGAAGCGGGTGGTGTGCGGGACATTGATGTGGGTGACTCCGCGCGGATTCAGCTGCTGGGCGCAGAGGGGCGCGCTAAGGTTCGGGGTGTCCATCGGGAAGCTCCTACTTCCTCGGTGGTCAGGCCCTCGCACTGGGATTGCCGTCCCGGCGGGGGCCGTCGCATGTCTGCGGTGGTGTGGTCGCGGCGAGCATATGCCAGCGAACCGGTGGGAAATCCAACTGAGTTGAGGAACGCCACTCGTACGGGTGACCAGGGCTTCTGTGAAAGCACGGTGGGGCGGGGCGGGGTTGGTTCTCTCCCCGGTTTTCGTCTTAAGGCTTTGATCACGCGTGGGGCCGGGCGGTGGAGTACCGGCACGTGACGGGGCGCGTTCCGGTGGGTACAGGACGTTTTCGCGTCATTGACCTCGATGTGGAGCATGTCGCCAACGACGCGGAGGACGAGGCGGGAGTCCCGGCCGGGGGTGACTGCGAGCCCGTCACCCCCGGCCCCCGGCTCAGCCGAACGCCAGCTTCCCCGTCCAGTTGCCGATCACCGTCGTAGAGCTGCCGACGACGGACTTGCCGCCCGAGTACAGCCGCACGCTGCCGTCGCTCATGTGGGCCCAGATGTCGGGGATGCCGTCAGCCGTGACGTCGGGGATGCCGAGCAGACGGGGCACGTCGGTCGGGGACCAGCCGCTCGCTGCGTACTCGCCGTCGGTGCCGGTCGACGAGGCGGCGGCTGTGGCGAGGGAGAGGACGTCGACGCCGTTGCCGGCCGTGTTGGCCTTGCCCTGGCGCAGCAGGGCGCGGCCGCTGGTGGAGCGGTAGAGCAGGTCGGCGATGCCGTCGCCGGTGATGTCGGAGACGTTGACCAGGTCACGGCCCGGCCAGGCGGTGCCGTCGTTGAGCAGCCGGGCGCCGGAGAAGGAGGCGCCGGTGTAACCCGTGAAGGCCCAGAACTGGGTGCCGGCGGTGACGAACAGGTCAGGACGGTCGTCGCCGGTGACGTCGCCGGCCGAGAGGATCTGGTCGAAGGTGGACGGGGCGGGGACATCGACGCTCGCGCCGCCGGCATCGGTGCCCTTGGCGGGTAGCAGGATCGGCAGACGGGCGCAGGTGTTGAAGCCGCCGTAACCGTCGCCGGGGTAGACGTACAGGGTGCCATCGCCCGTGCGTGCGACCAGATCCTGGAGGCCGTCGCCCGGGTAGTAGTCGCCGAGGTGGGTGATCAGGGCGCCTCTCCAGCTGACCGTCTGGGTGCAGCCGTCGGCGTAGGCGGTGTTCTTGGTGGTCTTGCCATAGGACGGATCCATGCCGATGAACAGGTCGCCCTTGGTGCCGGACGGGTAGGCGCGCAAGTCGTCATGGACGACGCCCTCGTCGTCAGTGCTCTCGGTGATGGTCAGCAGGTCCGGCTTGTCGTCACCGGTGATGTCACCGGCGGCCTCGTCACGGTCCTTCGGGCTCACGAAGATCTTGTACGAGTTCGGGGTCACCGACTCGTTGCCGGCCGCGTCGACGGCCTTGACGTAGAGGATGGCGGGACCGGCCAGGGGTGGGGTGACGGAGACGACCGATGTGATGGCGTTACCGGTGATCACGTCGCCCGACTTGGTGGTGCAGCTGTTGCTGTCACTGATCTTGGTGGACTTGTCGTACGTCGTGCTGTTCCAGCTGTAGGCGTACTGGGTGACCCTGTCCGAGATCCAGTTGGTGAACTTCATGCAACCGGCCTGTCCGAACGTGGCCTTGGACCACTGGTCCCCGCCGCTGTCGTTGTCGCCGTCCGCCTCGTCGAAGTCCGTGGAGCTCACGGTCGGTGTCTTCGGGGCCACGGTGTCGAGTTTGAAGTAGCAGGTGTAGCTGGTGGGGGACTGGGCCGCTGTCGGCCTGAAATCGTCCTTGACGTACACGTTCCAGGAGTAAGTGCCGTCCTTGAGAACGCTTTTGCCGCTGGAGTCGGTGTTGTCGAACACCACGCTCGTAGTGCTCTTGCCGGAGGCGCTCGCCTCCCGGTTGTACACCGTGCCCGTTCCCGTGTTCTTCAGGGTGAGGTGCATGACGTCCAGATCGTCCTTGCCGTCCGGGTCCGAGGTGGCCGCTGAGAAGGTGATCTGGTCGTTGTCGCCGATGGTGACGTAGGGCGAGCTGGTGGTGCACTTGCCCGGGCTCATCTTGAGCTTGCTGGGCTTGTTCGGCTTGGTGTTGAACGTGACGTCGATGCTCGGGCCCGCGTTGTCGTTCGTGGCCTGGAACTTCTTCCACGCGTACTGATCGTCCTCGTTGCTCGCCTGCAACCCGAGTGTCCAGTGGTTCAGGCTGTGGTCGGCCGCGTACTGGGCGGCGTCCTGGACATCGAAGACGGTGTTCCCGGCCGCGCAGCTCTTCTTGTAGCCCTTGGCGTACGACCTGGTGTCCAGATGGTCGCTCCAGCCGGGCTGGTTGGACCAACTGGTCTTCTTGTCGATGTCGCCGGTGCGCCACACCTCGACATCCCGCTTGGAACAGGACCAGGCGTACGTCTCCTTCATGTTGAGCGTGGCCTCCTTGATGGAGGTCGTACGCACCTTCTCCGGCCAATCCATCGTGAAGAACGAACGGCTGCTGCCGAAGGTGTCGGACTCGTATCCGACGCGCGCCTCGTTGGTGCCCTTGTTGAAGCCACGGCCGTTGAAAAAGGTGGCGGTGGCCCAGGAACCCCGCTTGTAGGCGGTGGTCCAGTTGCCCGCGTCGGTGTTGGTGCTGGGGTCGATGAAGACCGGGTACGTCGTGTTCGCCCCGGTCAGAAGTCCCTGGTCGGGCGTGAGGGTGATGGTGCCGTCGGCGGCCAGCGAGGGGTCGACGCGGGAGGTGCGGGTGCCGGGCTGGGGGCCTGTCAGGCCCGGGATCTCGCGGTCGATGGCGGTGGTGGTGGGGACCACGACCGCGTCCTCGTCGCCTGCCGGCTGGGTGACCGCCGGTTCGGGCTCGGAAGCGGGCGTGGAGGCGGAGGCCGTGGCGTCCCCGTCGGTCTCCGTGGTCGCGGTGGGCTCGGGGGAGACGTCGTCGAAGTCGGTGTCGGCGTGCTCGTCCTCGGCCGCGTGGCGCCGGGCAGCGTCGGAGTCGTCACCGGCTTCTGCGGTCGGACTCGCCGATCCGCTCTGATCTGGTGTCGGAGTCGGATCCGGGTCGTCGGGGCCGCCGTCTCCGTGCGTCAGGTTGTCGCTCGTGGCGTCCTTGCCCGTCGAATCCCACATCAGCATGGTCGGGGTGGCCGCGACGTCGTTGCCATCGGCGTCGTAGGCGTGGATGGATCCGCTGCGCGAGTCGAGCTTCATCGTCAGGTCCGGCGAGGTCAGACCGTACGAGACGGTCTTCAGTGCCGGATTGGCCGCGGCCTCGGCGGACTTGACCACGAGAACCTCGGAGAAACCTCCGTCGGTCGCGGCCAGCACGAGGTCCACGCCCGGCAGCACCTCGCGGTAGAGCGCCTCGTTGCTCTCGACCTCGGGAGCAGGGAGCGGGCCAGGCCAGGTGAGGTGGATGGTGTGGCCGGCGGTGGTGAGGGTGACGAGGGTGCTCGTGACGTCCTCGGCGTCCGCTGCGGGGTGGACATAGGTGGCCTGGTTGACGCCGGAGGACGCGGCCTTCTTCTTGGTCCCGCCCGAGAGCACCACAGATGTCGTCGTGGCCTTCGTCGCCCAGTTCCCGTCGGACCTGCGGCGCAGCGTCGGATCGACTGCCCGCCATTGGCCGTCGACCTTGGTGCGCACCGGCATGACGTGGATCCGTGTGGTCAGGGTGCGGTCCGGGTTGGCCCACGTGGTGGTCTTCGCGGTGCGGGCGGTGACCACCTCGGCCGGGTGGCCTGTGCGTTCGGCCAGGGCACGGGCCTCGGGCTCCGTGCGGGGGTGTGGTGCGACGGGGCTCTTCGCCGCCGCCCCGCCGCTGTCCTGGTCGTGGGTCGGGAGCAGCACCCAGGCGGTGGCCGTGGCCAGCAGCAGGGCCAACAGGGCCGCGAGCAGGCGCAGGTGACGTTGACTCAGCCTGCCCGGCCAAGAAGCGGAGGACACCGGACCGTTTCCCCTCTGACGGTGGCGACATGCGAACGGCCCTCCCGCTCGGGCGGCCCGGTGGTCTCTGCCGGGGACGCGGGGAGGACGTGTGGAGATCATGAAGGGATGAAGGAGGCTGAACAAGAGTTGCGAGGCGGCCGTTGTCGCGCGAGGGTGCCGGAGGTGCCTTATTCCACTCTTAACTGCCTGCAATCTGACCGGAGTTGGGCATTCTTGTCATGCTTCCTTCAGTGATCAATGGCACACAAGGTCGAACACTCTGGCGTGGAAGCGCACGAGTGGCCAATAATCCCGGCTGATCATCTTCTTGATTTCCTCACATTTTCCTTACGGCTTCGTCCGCACTGCCGACCGGGGTGACTTCCCGGCCGCGCTCACCGGGGGGTTCCTTTCGTGTTCGGTCGATCACGTCCGCGCTGGCACCGAGGGATCCGCCGCGTCATGGCGCCCGGCGGTGTCCTGCTGCTGTCGCTCGCCCTGTCCGTCGGGGTATTGGACGGCCGGGCGGTCGCCGAACCGCCCCCGACCGATGACGTCGCCGCCATGGTGGACGTACCGGCGACCGACCCGGTGGACGGCGTCGACCAGTCCCCGGACGGCTACGCCCGGCAGTACGCCATCGACCAGGCCCAGGACGACACCGATCCGCCGGACGGCAGCACGATCATCCCGGCAGCGGGCCCTGACGGCACCGCCGACGTCACCCCGGAGAAGCTGGCCACCGCGCCCGACGGGTTCGTCCAGGTCGACGGCGGGGTCCCGGTGAAGATCGGCGCCGCCTCCGACGACACGACTCAGCAACCGACAGGCACCTGGTCGGTGAACGTGCTCAGCCAGGCCGACACCACAGCGGCCGGCGTGAACGGCCTGCTGATGCAGATCACCACCAGCGACACCACCCCGGCACCGGCCAAGGTCCAGATCGACGCCACCGACTTCAAGAACTACTTCGGCGCCCAGTGGTCCGACCGGCTCCAACTGGTCCGCTACCCCGAGTGCTTCCTCACCCAGCCCGACAACGAGACGTGCGCCACCCCCGAGCCCCTGGACGACTCGTCCGACCAGCGGCCCGACGCCACGACCACGGACGCCGACGGCAACGAGACCACCGACCTGGGCGACACCAAGGTCGAGGCCACCCTCGACCTGTCCACCCCGATGGCCGCCGACACCGCCACCGGCACCACCACGGCCGACGCGGCGGCGGCCCTCTCCCGGGGCAGCGTCCAGCCGGCCGTCTGGCACGGCACGTCCGCGAAGGCGGTCAGCGCAGCCGCTTCCGCCGGGTCCGGCGGAGTCCTGGGCGTGGGCGACTCGGGCAGCGGAGGCGGCGGCTCCTTCCGGGCCACCCCGCTGTCCTCGGCGGGCACTTGGGCGGCCGGTTCGTCGTCCGGAGGCTTCTCCTACACGTATGCGATCGACAGCCCGCCAGTGTCCGCGGGCCCGACGCCGACCGTCGCTTTCTCGTACAACTCCCAGGCCGTGGACGGCAAGACGGCCTCCGCCAACCCGCAGACCTCCTGGATCGGCGAAGGCTGGTCGTACGAGACCGGGCACATCGAGCGGTCGTACCGCAGCTGTGGCCAGGACCAGGACGGCGAAAACGCCAACAACAAGGGCAAGGCCAAGAAGACCGGCGACCTGTGCTGGGCCTCCTGGAATGCGGTGATGTCCCTCGGCGGCACCACCGTCGAGCTGGTCCGCGACGACACCACCGGAGAGTGGCACCCCCGCTCCGACGACGGCACCAAGGTGGAGCGGAAGACCGGTGCCGACAACGGCGACGGGGGTGACAACGACGACAAGGGCGAGTACTGGGTCGCCACCACCCGCGACGGCACCAAGTACTACTTCGGCCTGGACAGGGTCGGCGGCGGACACGCGGACACAGACTCGGTCTCCACCGTCCCCGTCTTCGGCAACGACCCGAAGGAACCCTGCCACGCGGACGCCTTCAAGGACTCCTCCTGCAACCAGGCCTGGTCGTGGCAGCTCGACGAGGTCGTCGACGCGCACGGCAACGCGATGGTCGTCAACTACCAGCAGGAGTACAACTACTACGCCAAGAACAAGGCGACCAAGACGGCCGTCAAATACGCCCGCGCCTCCTACCCGGTCAGCATCGAGTACGGCCTGAACAAGGACGACCTCGACGCGGTCCCCGCCGCCAAGGTCGAGTTCCGGACCGACGAGCGCTGCCTCAACGCGAACAGCGGCAAGTGCGACGCGGACGACTTCACCTCAGACGACCCCGCGAAGTACCGCGTCTGGTACGACACCCCGCGCACCCTGCTCTGCAAGACGGCCACCTCCAAGCAGTGTCCGACCTTCCCGTCCTTCTGGACCCGCAAGCGCCTGGAGAAGGTCGTCGCCTGGGCCCACCGCGACGGCACAAGCACCCTCCATCCGATCGACGAGTGGACGCTCAGCCAGGCATTCAAGGGCGAGTGGTACCAGACCTCCCCGGGCCTGTGGCTGTCCGGCATCCAGCACGGTGCCTACGACACCGACACCACAGACCCGGACGACGCCCCCGGCCAGAACCTGCCCGCGGTCGCCTTCGACGGCACCCCCCTGCCCAACCGGGTGCGTGACAACAGCGCCGACATCGAACTGACCTACATCCACCCGCGCATCACCGGGATCACGGACGAGAACGGCAAGAAGACCGTCGTCGAGTACAACAAGGGCTGCACCTACGCCCCCGCCACGACCGACATCGCCGACAACACCGCCGCGTGCTACCCGGTGCACTGGTCGCCCGACGAGAGCGTCGAGAACCCGCCGCTGTCCTGGTTCAACAAGTTCACCGTGGCCCGCGTCATGGAGCAGGACACGGTCGTCACCCAGACCGCGCTCGCCTCACCCGATGTGGTCACCACCTACGCCTATGGGGGCGGCGGCTACTGGGCCAAGAGCGACGCCGAGTTCACGAAGCCCTCGCAGCGCACCCACAGCGACTGGCGCGGCTACGCCTACGTCACGACCGAGGTCGGCGATCCCGACGGAGCCGCCGCCACCCGCTCCCGATCGACGACGTATTACCTCCGCGGTTCCGGAAAGCCCCTCAAAGACGACACCGGCGCCACGCTCAGTTCCGACGGCGCCGACGAATACGCCGGCCAAGCCGCCGAGGCCGTCACCTACCTCTCCGCGGAGAGCGCTGCGGCCGCGCACAGCCGGGTGATCACTCTGCCCGGCGCGAGCACCGAGACTGCCCGGCGGGTCCGCACCGGCGACAGCGACCTGGTCGCCCGCCGGACCTACATGAAGCGCGTCGACGACCTCACCGCCTACGACGGCAAGTGGCGCGGCACCCGCACCACCACCGCCGTGGACGGCGACGGTCTCCCCAGGCTCAGCGAGGTCTCGACGGTCACGCTGACATCCCCGGGTGACACGGCCCCCGTCACGGGCGACACCACCTGCACCCTCACGACGTACTCCAACAAGGAGTCGCTGAACCTCTACGGCCTGCCCCAGCGGGTCCTGACCGCGGCCACCGACTGCGACAACGTCACGACCGCGGCCACCGCCAAGGTCGTCTCCGACACCACCACCGGCTACAACGCGCTCGGCGACGCCACCAGCGAGAAAGCCCTGAACGGCGACGGCACCGCAAGCGTCACCAGCTCCACCACCGAATACGACGACTACGGCCGCCCCACCAAGGTCACCCAGGGCACCCAGGTGACCGGCACCACCTACACCCCGGGCAGCAGCGCCTACGTCGTCACCGGCACCACCATCACCAACGCCAAGCAGCAGACGACGGTCACCACGGTCGACCCGGCCCGCGGCCTGTCCCTGACCACCAAGGACCCCAACGGCAGCGTCACGCGCTACGCCTACGACCTGCTCGGCCGCCTCACCACCGGCTGGCTCCCCGGCGACGACGACGCCCTGCCGACCACGAAGATCACGTACGGGCTCGGCTCCAGGACCCCGACCCGGGTCGTCACCAGCAGCCTGCGCGACAACGGCATGTACAGCGACTCGGTCACCTTCTACGACGGCATGATGCGCACCGTCCAGACGCAGTCACCGGACGCCACCGGCCTCGGCCGCATCGTCACCTCGGTCCGCTACGACGACCACGGCAGCCCCGCCCGCACCGACAACGGCTACTACACGACCGGCCTGCCGGCGAAGACCTGGCACCTGCCGGCCAGCCAGCAGCCGATCCCCAACTCGACGAAGACGACGTACGACGGCCTCGGCCGCCCGCTGAAGTCCGTCACCCTGCACCACAACGCCGAGTTCGCGACCACGACGGCCACCTACAGCGACAGCGACGCATCGGTCCTGGTCGTCCCACCCGCCGGCGGGACCGCCACCAAGACCATCGGTGACGCCATCGGCCGCGCGGTCAAGCAGATCACCTACACCGACGCCGCCCGCACAGCGAGCACGTACACCGAGACCAAGTACGACGCCCTGGGCAACCGCACCCAGGTAAAGGACAAGTCCGGTCACCTCTGGTCCTGGACCTACGACTCCCGCCACCGTGTCCTGACCAGCACCGATCCCGACTCCGGCACCAGCCGGTCCTGGTACGACGACCAGGACCGCGTCACCCAGACCAAGGACGCCACCGGCAAGGTCCTGCGCTACGGCTACGACCCGCTGGGCCGCCAGTCCTCCCTCACCGTGGGCTCGGCGACGCTCCCGGCGGCGGAATGGACGTACGACACGGCGACCAACGGCATCGGCCGGCCGGCGACCTCGGTGCGCCACACCACCCCCGGGTCCACCGCCGGAGACATCGTCACCGAGGCGACCGGTTACACCCCCAAGGGCCAGCTGACCGGCAAGACGGTCACCGTCCCGGCGATCAGCAACACCACGAACAACCTGTCCGGCTCGTACCACTGGGCGTACACCTACACCCGCACCGGCAAGCAGCAGTCGGCCACCCTCCCCGCCACTCCCGGCGGCATGGCCACGGCCGAGAAGATCATCACCCGTTACAACGCCCAGGACCTGCCGGTCTCCACCTCCGGCTGGGACTGGTACACCACTGGCGCGATCTACAATCCGTACGGCCAGATCACCCGCACCACCACCGGCGAGAACCCCTACCGGGTGTGGACCAGCGCCCTCTACGACGAGCCCACCGGCCTGCTCGTCCACTCCTACGCCGCCACCCAGACGGCCGCCGGCCTGGTCTCCCAGACCGCATACGCCTACGACCAGGCGGGCAACACCAGCCTGGTGGCGACGGGTTCGACCTCCGGGGCGGCCACCACCTGGGACAACCAGTGCTTCACGTACGACGCCCGCGGACAGCTCGCCGAGGCCTGGACCGGCGCCACGGCCAAGAGCTGCACGGACTCGGCGGGCACCACGTGGAAGGCGACCGACGCGTCGGCGATCGCATCGGGCGGAGTGGGAACGGCGCCGTCCCCCTCGACGATCGCGACGGGCACGGCGTCCTACGGCTCCCTCCCGTACTGGCAGTCGTACCGCTACGACGACCTCGGCAACCGCACCACGGTCACCGACCACAGCACCCAGCGCACCTCGACCGGAGCCCTCAACTCGGCGCTGGACGGCGGCACTTCGTACGCGTACGGCGACGCGGGCCAGCCCAACACCCTGACCGACTGGACCAAGAAGACGGTCACCCCGGCCGACTCCGGCACCAAGACAGTGACGGAGACGAACTCCGCCACCTTCGACGACGCCGGCCGCACCGCCACGCGCACGATCAACGGCGACTCCCAGTCCTTCGTGTACGACGGCGAGGGCCTGCTGACCTCGGTGTCCGGCTTCGGCGCGGGCAAGGGAGCCGTCACCGGGCCGGGCGGCCTGTGCCTGGACGACGCCGGCGCCGGGACCGCCGACGGCACGGTCATCCAGATCTACACCTGCAACGGCAGCCCCGCGCAGAAGTTCAGCGCGAACGGCGGCAAACTGACCGTGCTGGGCAAGTGCGTCACGGCGGCGGGCACGGCCTCCGGCTCGGCGATCACACTCAAGACCTGCGTACCCGACGCGACGACCCAGTCCTTCGCGCTCCGCTCGGACGGCACGTTCTACAACGCGACGTCGAAGCTGTGCCTCAACGCCCCGGCCACCACGGCCGGCACGGACCTGACCCTGGCGGCGTGCACGGCGAGCGCGTCGACCCAGAAGTTCGCCCTAGCCGCGACCACGTCGTACCTGTACGACGCGGACGGCAACCGGATCGCGAAGACCACCGGTGGCTGGACCACGCTGTATCTGGGAGAGACCGAGGTCTGGGGATCCCAGACGAACACCTCCACCAGGGCGGTGCGCACCTACGCACAGGCGGGCGCCCCCACGGTGGTCCGCTACACCTCCAGCGCCACCTCGGCCCAGACCCTGGCCGCGCAGATCAGCAACACCCAGGGCACGGGCACGGTCCAGATCAAACTGGCCTCCGGGATGGCGGTCGCGACCCGCTCCTACGACGCGTGGGGCAACCTCCGCGGTGACCAGGCCGCCCCGGCCACCTGGGCTGGTTCGAGCACGTACATCGGCGGCGCGGACGAGTCCAGCACGGGCCTGATCCACCTGGGCGCGCGGGACTACGACCCGGTGACGGGCCGCTTCACGACCATCGACCCGGTGATGGACCTCTCCGACCTCCTCCAACTGGGCGGCTACGCCTACGCGGACAACAGCCCGGTGACGAAGGAGGACCCGAACGGCCAGTTCTGGGGCTGGTCCCAGATCCGGCACAAGGCCTGGCAGGCGACGAAGGCCATCCCGCACGCCCTCTACGAGTACTCCGGTGCCGCGGACGCCGTGAGCTGCGCGACCCATCCCACCCTGGGCCCCTGCCTGATGACGTCGGTCACGGTCGGCATCCTGCTCGTCACCCGCGGCCAGGGTGAGCCGGTCCTGATCGCGACCAGGGCCGAGCTGGCCTTGGGCAAAGGTCTGTTGTTCAAGGGCACGGAACAGGCGGCCGTGAAAGCCGCCGAGGAGACGACCGCCAAGGCCACGACGAAGGTGGTCGAGAAGAAGGTCGTCAAGACCGCCGAGGAGAAGGCGGCCAAGGCGGTCGAGAAGAAGACGGCCGCCAAGGCGACGGAGAGGTCGGCCGCGAAGACCGCGGAGAAGGACGCGGGCAGGGCCTCCGACGCCGGTGAGGACGCGGTGGAGGCGGGCGGGAAGTGCAACAGCTTCACACCGAACACCCGGGTACTGCTGGCGAACGGCAAGTCCAAGGCCATCAAGGACCTCCGACCCGGCGACAAGGTGAAGTCCACCGACCCGGTACTGGGCGGCATCGCCACGCAGACAGTCACCGCGACCATCCAGGGCCACGGCACCAAGCACCTCGTCCGCCTCACCCTCTCCAACGGCAAGTCCATCACCGCCACCGACGGCCACCCGATCTGGCTGCCGAAGGAACACCGCTGGGCCAAGGCGAGCGAACTGCGGTCGGGGGACTGGCTACAGACGTCGGCGGGGACGTACGTCCAGGTCACGGCGGTCAAGGCGTGGACCCAGACGGCGACCGTCAACAACCTGACGGTGTCCAGCACGCATACGTACTATGTGCTGGCGGGCGGCGTCCCGATCTTGGTCCACAATTCCAATGGTCCGGATAGTTGCCCGGTACTGGGGGCTGCACGAGCGGCGGCTGATACGGCATCGACAATCACGCCGGGTAAGGCGAGACCGGCAGTGGCAGAGGCTCTTCAGCTGCCGGGAGGTCAGATCTATTCGAGTCCTAGCATTCGTGGTGTGGCTCCCAAGCTTCACCCTGACGTTCAAGCCATTTTGGATGATATTCCTGAGGGCGAACGGGGCGTTGGTCATGGAAGATGTGGGCTGGCGGTGTGCGTGTCGGATGCTCTGAGTGATGGATTCAACCCAACCGGATCTCGTGCTGCGGCGGTTATCGTGCGAAGTTCGAACGATAATCCAATGCATGGAATGCCTGTCGGGCCATGTGATAGTTGCGTAGCCCTCGAAGACGCATTCGATGTCACGTTTGAGGGGATAGGGTGGTGAACGATCTTTCGGCTGAGTCGCGGACAGTCCTCCGCGATGCGGGATGGCACGCAGGAAGGCAGGTAGGTACGTCCTCGTGGGTGGCTGCCCTGGGGTTGGCTGGGGTGGTCGTCCACGATGCGGCTCGGGCCTTCTTGGCTGAATTTGGCGGCCTTGTGGTGGACATCTCGGGCCTCGGAGTCAATCGGGCGCGTGAGCCGTTCGAACTTGACCCGCTTCTGTGCTCCGGCGAAGAGGACAGGTTCCTCGAATGGGGCGAAGAGATTGGGAAGTCGCTCTTCCCAATCGGAGTCCTTGATATGGGTCGATACTTCCTCGGCATTGACGAGCAGAGCGAGATCTATCTGATCGAAACGTGGGTCGCCAGTTTTGGCCGAATGCCACAGGCTATGGACAATCTCATCAGCGGAGTGCGTCCTACGGTTATCAGTGAAGGATGAATTGAATCCCGCTTGACTTGCGTTCCTTGGTTGAGGCCCCGCCGGAGTTTGTTTCCGGTGGGGCCTCTGTGGTGTCTGACGGCAGTAGCTGACGGCAACGTCAGCGGACGGCTGCTGCACAAGTCGGCGGATCGTCGCCCTCGCTGCCCTCGGCGGTGGACTTGGCGAGGTGGCCGAGGGCGTTTCCGAGGAGGTCGATGGCCTGGCGCTGAAGGCGGAGGCGGACGTGTGCATGGACCGTCGTGGTCACCCCGATGTGGATGCCGATGGACCGGGAGGAGCACGCGGGCACTGACGGTGGCATTGACGTCCTGAAGTTCGCGACGGCTCGGCCGTGGGGAGTTCGCCGGTGCTGGCATACGGGCGGCCGGTCCACGAGCCCAAGCACCTCCGTATCCTCGAACTGCGGGATGGCATCATCCGGGCGCAGGCACTCACTCCTCGTGAGTCGCTGGCCTTCGTCGAGCACCTGCTGGGGGAGACGTGATCCGCGACACCGACTCCGCGTTGGATTGGTTCAAGAGCAGCTACAGCAGCGGCAGCGAGGGTGACTCCTGCGTCGAGGTCGCCACCACCCCCAGCGCTGTTCACGTCCGCGACTCCAAGTACCGCGACGCCAGCCCCTGCTCCACGCTTACGCCGGGGGCATGGGCCCGTTTCCTGCCGTTCGCGTCAGAAGGCTGACTCACGGCGCAGCGTGAACGATCGGACGTGCGCCGGGCGTACCGTCCCGAAGTGCTTGCGGTCGACCGTGGCCACCTCGGCCATTCCGAGGCGGGTAGCTCGGCGATGCGGAGCCAGTCGTCGGGATGGACGGGCTCGACGGTGAAGAGGCCCTCCGCGAGGTCCTGGGCGAGGAGCAGTTCGGCGCGGGATCCGAGGCGGCGCTCTGCGAGGTGGGCGACCTCTGGAATGACGAGAGCGGGGACCAGCGGCGGGCCGGGGTGTGACTCCAGGAGACGACGGCATGGCTGGTGCCCGGAGTCGCGGCGGTCGAGCAGCGTAGAAGAGGACCCGCATCGCCGATCAGACCGCTCATCCGCCGAGTCGCCGCCGGCCGGTTCCCTCCTCCTCGGCGAGGCCGGCCAGCAACTCCTCCACGCGCTCTGAGATGTCGCTGCGGCCGCTGTCGCCCGCGCCTGCCGGGGCGGAAGACCGGCGGGGCGTCGCGTCGTCCTGGTGCTGTCCGCCGGATAGGGGCCGAGATGGCCTCCTGCGTCCACTCGAGGACCGTCATGCAGCACTGGGCCGCCTCGTGGCGCATCCTGGCTTTTCAGGGAATCGTCCACCTTGACCGGGGTCCGCTTCACGGTCGGGCGACGGCGACGCAGGCCGCAAAAGTCGAGTGGTGTTTGACCTGCGTCACTCCCGGGGTAAGGTCTCCGGCTCGATTGGCCAGGCCCCTGCCCCGTATGGCAGACTAGCGGGGTTGCTCGGTCGAGTGTTGATGCTGCGCGCCTCCCGCCGGGAGGCCTGGAAGCGAGTCCCACAGTACTCGTCGCCCTAACTGCCACACGGCAGCGCTGGGGCGGACGTACGGGAATCTTCCGGGAAGTGGAGTGCGGCACTGGCCAGGCGCCCGGTGAACCTCTTTCCCAGATCAGGGATGTTCGAACAAGGGACATCTGTGTCAGTGAGAGTGCGACACGCCCGACCGCGTGGGTCGGCGAAGGTCACGGAACACCGGGTTCCAGAGCTGTAAAAGAGACAGGACTACGGAGTAGCCATGGCGGGACAGAAGATCCGCATCCGGCTCAAGGCCTACGACCACGAGGTCATCGACAGCTCGGCGAAGAAGATCGTCGAGACGGTGACGCGTACTGGTGCGTCGGTCGCGGGCCCGGTGCCGCTGCCCACTGAGAAGAACGTGTACTGCGTCATCAAGTCGCCGCACAAGTACAAGGACTCGCGCGAGCACTTCGAGATGCGCACGCACAAGCGTCTGATCGACATCCTCGACCCGACCCCCAAGACCGTTGACTCTCTGATGCGACTCGACCTCCCGGCCGGTGTCGACATCGAGATCAAGCTCTGAGGCCGGTGATCTGAACGATGGCTAAGCAGATCAAGGGCATCCTGGGCGAGAAGCTCGGCATGACGCAGGTGTGGGACGAGAACAACCGTGTTGTTCCGGTCACCGTCGTCAAGGCCGGCCCCAATGTCGTGACCCAGGTCCGTACGAACGATGTCGACGGCTACGAGTCGGTCCAGATCGCCTTCGGCGAGATCGACCCGCGCAAGGTGAACAAGCCCCTCAAGGGCCACTTCGCCAAGGCCGACGTCACGCCCCGCCGCCACCTCGTCGAGATCCGCACCGCGGACGCCTCCGAGTACACGCTGGGCCAGGAGATCTCCGCGGAGGTCTTCGAGGCCGGCGTCAAGGTGGACGTGACCGGCAAGAGCAAGGGCAAGGGCTTCGCCGGTGTCATGAAGCGTCACAACTTCAAGGGCCTCGGCGCCGGTCACGGCACCCAGCGCAAGCACCGCTCTCCCGGTTCCATCGGTGGCTGCGCCACCCCGGGCCGCGTGTTCAAGGGCCTCCGCATGGCGGGTCGTATGGGCAACGAGCGGGTCACCACCCAGAACCTGACCGTTCACGCCGTTGACGCGGAGAAGGGCCTGCTCCTCATCAAGGGCGCGGTTCCTGGTCCGAACGGCGGCCTCGTCCTGGTCCGCACCGCGGCCAAGGGGGCCTGAGGACTATGAGCACCATTGACATTCTGTCGCCCTCCGGCGACACCGCCGGGACCGTTGAGCTCCCGGCCGAGATCTTCGACGTAGAGAAGATCAGCATTCCGCTGCTTCACCAGGTCGTCGTCGCGCAGCTGGCCGCCGCCCGTCAGGGCACGCACAAGGTCAAGCGTCGTGGCGAGGTCCGCGGTGGCGGCAAGAAGCCCTACCGCCAGAAGGGCACCGGCCGCGCCCGCCAGGGTTCGACCCGTGCGCCGCAGTTCGCCGGCGGTGGTGTCGTCCACGGCCCCACGCCGCGTGACTACTCGCAGCGGACCCCGAAGAAGATGAAGGCCGCGGCTCTGCGCCACGCCCTCACCGACCGGGCCCGCAACAACCGCATCCACGTCGTCTCCGGTCTCATCGAGGGCGAGTCGCCTTCGACGAAGGCCGCGAAGACGCTCTTCGGCAAGATCAGCGAGCGCAAGAACCTGCTGCTCGTCATCGACCGTGCCGACGAGGCCGCGTGGCTGTCCGCTCGCAACCTGCCCCAGGTCCACATCCTGGAGCCGGGCCAGCTGAACACGTACGACGTTCTCGTCTCGGACGACGTGGTCTTCACCCAGGCCGCTTTCGAGTCCTTCGTGTCTGGCCCCAAGGCCGCTGACACCGAAGGGAGCGAAGCCTGATGGCTACGCGTCACCCGAGCATCGCCTCGAAGGCCGCCAAGGCCAAGAAGGTCGCGCGCGTCGCCAAGGCGCGTCGCCACGAGGCCGAGGGCAAGAACACCGTCGTCACTCCGGCCAGCAAGGCCTTCACGGACCACCGTGACGTGCTGCTGAAGCCGGTCGTGTCCGAGAAGAGCTACGCGCTTCTCGACGAGGGCAAGTACACGTTCATCGTGGCCCCCGGCGCCAACAAGACCCAGATCAAGCAGGCCGTCCAGGCGGTCTTCTCGGTCAAGGTCACCGGCGTCAACACGATCAACCGCCAGGGCAAGCGCAAGCGGACCCGCACCGGCTTCGGCAAGCGTGCCGACAGCAAGCGCGCGATCGTGACCCTTGCCGAGGGCGACCGTATCGACATCTTCGGCGGTCCGACCGCGTAAGCGGGTCGGATCGTCCGATATCGGACGAGGACTGAGAAATGGGAATCCGCAAGTACAAGCCGACTACGCCGGGCCGTCGTGGCTCCAGCGTCGCCGACTTCGTCGAGGTCACGCGGTCCACGCCGGAGAAGTCGCTGGTCCGCCCGCTGCACAGCAAGGGCGGCCGTAACAACGCCGGTCGTGTGACCGTTCGCCACCAGGGTGGCGGACACAAGCGCGCCTACCGCGTCATCGACTTCCGTCGCCATGACAAGGACGGCGTGCCGGCGAAGGTCGCGCACATCGAGTACGACCCCAACCGCACCGCGCGCATCGCGCTGCTGCACTACGCGGACGGCGAGAAGCGCTACATCCTCGCCCCGCGCAACCTGCAGCAGGGTGACCGCGTCGAGAACGGTCCCGGGGCCGACATCAAGCCGGGCAACAACCTGGCGCTCCGCAACATCCCGGTCGGTACCACGATCCACGCGATCGAGATCCGTCCGGGTGGCGGCGCCAAGTTCGCCCGCTCCGCCGGTGCCTCCGTGCAGCTGCTGGCGAAGGAGGGCACGATGGCCCACCTCCGCATGCCTTCCGGTGAGATCCGCCTGGTCGACCAGCGCTGCCGCGCCACGGTCGGCGAGGTCGGCAACGCCGAGCAGAGCAACATCAACTGGGGCAAGGCCGGCCGCAAGCGCTGGCTGGGCGTCCGCCCGACCGTTCGCGGTGTGGCGATGAACCCGGTTGACCACCCCCACGGTGGTGGTGAGGGCAAGACCTCCGGTGGTCGCCACCCGGTCAGCCCCTGGGGTCAGAAGGAGGGTCGTACTCGTTCGCCGAAGAAGGCTTCGAACAAGTACATCGTCCGCCGCCGCAAGACGAACAAGAAGCGCTAGGAGCGGGTTTAGATGCCGCGCAGTCTCAAGAAGGGGCCCTTCGTCGACGACCACCTGATCAAGAAGGTGGACGTACAGAACGAGGCAGGCACCAAGAACGTCATCAAGACCTGGTCCCGTCGCTCGATGATCGTCCCGGCCATGCTGGGCCACACGATCGCGGTGCACAACGGCAAGACCCACATCCCGGTGTTCGTCACCGAGTCGATGGTCGGCCACAAGCTCGGCGAGTTCTCGCCGACGCGCACCTTCCGGGGTCACGTCAAGGACGACCGGAAGTCGAAGCGCCGCTAAACGCGGATCGCATTCAGACACGTAAGTAACTGAGAGGGACAACCATGGAAGCCAGGGCCCAGGCGCGGTACATCCGCGTTACGCCCATGAAGGCCCGCCGCGTGGTGGACCTTATCCGTGGCATGGACGCCACGGAGGCTCAGGCTGTTCTGCGATTCGCTCCGCAGGCAGCCTCCGTGCCCGTCGGCAAGGTGCTCGACAGCGCCATCGCCAACGCCGCGCACAACTACGACCACACCGACGCCGACAGCCTCGTCATCTCCGAGGCGTACGTCGACGAGGGCCCGACCCTGAAGCGGTTCCGGCCGCGTGCCCAGGGCCGCGCCTACCGGATCCGCAAGCGGACCAGCCACATCACCGTGGTCGTCAGCAGCAAGGAAGGAACCCGGTAATGGGCCAGAAGGTAAACCCGCACGGGTTCCGGCTCGGCATCACCACGGACTTCAAGTCCCGGTGGTACGCCGACAAGCTGTACAAGGACTACGTCAAGGAAGACGTCGCCATCCGTCGGATGATGACGTCCGGCATGGAGCGCGCGGGCATCTCGAAGGTGGAGATCGAGCGCACCCGTGACCGTGTGCGTGTGGACATCCACACCGCTCGTCCGGGCATCGTCATCGGCCGCCGTGGCGCCGAGGCCGACCGCATCCGCGGTGACCTCGAGAAGCTCACGGGCAAGCAGGTCCAGCTGAACATCCTCGAGGTCAAGAACCCCGAGACGGACGCTCAGCTGGTTGCGCAGGCCGTCGCCGAGCAGCTCTCCTCCCGCGTCTCCTTCCGTCGCGCCATGCGTAAGAGCATGCAGTCGGCGATGAAGGCCGGCGCCAAGGGCATCAAGATCCAGTGCGGTGGCCGCCTCGGCGGCGCCGAGATGTCCCGCTCGGAGTTCTACCGCGAGGGCCGTGTGCCCCTGCACACGCTCCGCGCGAACGTGGACTACGGCTTCTTCGAGGCCAAGACGACCTTCGGCCGCATCGGTGTGAAGGTCTGGATCTACAAGGGCGATGTCAAGAACATCGCCGAGGTCCGCGCCGAGAACGCTGCCGCCCGTGCGGGTAACCGCCCGGCTCGCGGTGGCGGCGGCGCCGACCGCCCGGCCCGTGGTGGCCGTGGCGGCGGCGGCGAGCGGCGCGGTCGTAAGCCGCAGCAGGCTGCCGGCGCCGAGGCCCCCAAGGCCGAGGCTCCCGCTGCCGCCGCTCCGGCTGAGAGCACCGGAACGGAGGCCTGACCGACATGCTGATCCCCCGTAGGGTCAAGCACCGCAAGCAGCACCACCCGAAGCGCCGTGGTCAGGCCAAGGGCGGTACGACGGTCGCGTTCGGCGAGTACGGCATTCAGGCCCTCACGCCGGCGTACGTGACCAACCGCCAGATCGAGGCGGCCCGTATCGCGATGACCCGCCACATCAAGCGTGGCGGCAAGGTCTGGATCAACATCTACCCGGACCGCCCGCTCACGAAGAAGCCTGCCGAGACCCGCATGGGTTCCGGTAAGGGTTCGCCGGAGTGGTGGATCGCGAACGTGCACCCGGGCCGGGTCATGTTCGAGCTGTCCTACCCCAACGAGAAGATCGCCCGTGAGGCCCTGACTCGCGCAGCCCACAAGCTGCCGATGAAGTGCCGGATCGTCAAGCGCGAGGCAGGTGAAGCGTGATGTCGGCCGGTACCAAGGCGTCCGAGCTGCGCGAACTGGGTGACGAGGAGCTTCTCAACAAGCTCCGCGAAGCCAAGGAAGAGCTGTTCAACCTCCGCTTCCAGGCGGCGACGGGTCAGCTCGAGAACCACGGTCGGCTCAAGGCCGTCCGTAAGGACATCGCGCGGATCTACACCCTGATGCGTGAGCGCGAGCTGGGCATCGAGACGGTGGAGAGCGCCTGATGAGTGAGAGCAACGTGACTGAGCAGACTGCAGAGGCCCGCGGCTTCCGCAAGACCCGTGAGGGTCTCGTCGTCAGCGACAAGATGGACAAGACCGTCGTCGTCGCCGTCGAGGACCGCGTCAAGCACGCGCTGTACGGCAAGGTCATCCGCCGTACCAACAAGCTCAAGGCGCACGACGAGCAGAACGCTGCCGGCGTCGGCGACCGGGTCCTCCTCGCGGAGACCCGCCCGCTGTCGGCGACCAAGCGCTGGCGCGTCGTCGAGATCCTCGAGAAGGCCAAGTAGGCAATTCCCGCAAGGGAATTCCAAAAAGTAGGCCTGCGAGGCACCCCTCGCAGGACAGTTCCGCCAGGCTCCGGGGGCCGTTTCTGAACGGCCCCCGGGGAACCGGCAGACAAACAGGAGATAGACGTGATCCAGCAGGAGTCGCGACTGCGTGTCGCCGACAACACTGGTGCGAAGGAGATCCTTTGCATCCGTGTGCTCGGTGGCTCCGGTCGCCGCTACGCGGGCATCGGTGACGTCATCGTCGCCACCGTCAAGGACGCGATCCCCGGTGGCAACGTGAAGAAGGGTGACGTCGTCAAGGCGGTCATCGTTCGCACCGTCAAGGAGCGCCGCCGTCCGGACGGCTCGTACATCCGCTTCGACGAGAACGCCGCCGTCATTCTGAAGAACGACGGCGACCCTCGCGGTACCCGCATCTTCGGCCCGGTCGGGCGTGAGCTGCGCGAGAAGAAGTTCATGAAGATCATCTCGCTGGCTCCGGAGGTGCTGTAAGCATGAAGATCAAGAAGGGCGACCTGGTCCAGGTCATCACCGGTAAGGACAAGGGCAAGCAGGGCAAGGTCATCGCGGCCTTCCCCCGCGAGGACCGGGTCCTGGTCGAGGGTGTCAACCGGGTCAAGAAGCACACCAAGGCCGGCCCGACCGCTCGCGGTTCGCAGGCCGGTGGCATCGTCACGACCGAGGCGCCGATCCACGTCTCCAACGTCCAGCTGGTCGTTGAGAAGGACGGCAACAAGGTTGTCACGCGTGTCGGTTACCGCTTCGACGACGAGGGCAACAAGATCCGCGTTGCCAAGCGGACGGGTGAGGACATCTGATGGCTACCACCACGACTCCGCGTCTCAAGACGAAGTACCGCGAGGAGATCGCGGGCAAGCTGCGTGACGAGTTCAAGTACGAGAACGTCATGCAGATCCCCGGCCTCGTCAAGATCGTGGTCAACATGGGTGTGGGCGACGCCGCCCGCGACTCCAAGCTGATCGAGGGCGCCATCCGCGACCTCACCACGATCACCGGTCAGAAGCCGGCCGTCACCAAGGCCCGCAAGTCCATCGCGCAGTTCAAGCTGCGTGAGGGCCAGCCGATCGGTGCCCACGTCACACTCCGTGGCGACCGCATGTGGGAGTTCCTGGACCGCACCCTGTCGCTCGCGCTGCCGCGCATCCGCGACTTCCGTGGTCTGTCCCCCAAGCAGTTCGACGGCCGTGGCAACTACACCTTCGGTCTCACCGAGCAGGTCATGTTCCACGAGATCGACCAGGACAAGATCGACCGTACCCGGGGCATGGACATCACCGTGGTGACCACGGCGACCAACGACGCTGAGGGCCGCGCGCTCCTTCGTCACCTCGGCTTCCCCTTCAAGGAGGCGTGAGCGAGATGGCGAAGAAGGCTCTGATTGCCAAGGCTGCTCGCAAGCCCAAGTTCGGTGTTCGCGGCTACACGCGCTGCCAGCGCTGCGGCCGTCCGCACTCCGTGTACCGCAAGTTCGGCCTGTGCCGCGTCTGCCTTCGTGAGATGGCTCACCGTGGCGAGCTGCCGGGCGTGACCAAGAGCTCCTGGTAATCCCCTTCAGGGATTCCCGAAGCTCTCGGTAAGCAATGGGCGTGTCAGGCGCCCACCCTTTCATGGCTTAGGCTAGGAGGGTTGGGCGCCTGACGCCCGTACGACTTACTACGCCGTAGGTCCACCGCACCGCACCCGCCTCGTCTCGGATCGAGGAGAGGGATGGGCACCTGGAAACCCCGGCGAGAGAGGCCGAAGGCCAATTCATGACCATGACTGATCCGATCGCAGACATGCTTACGCGTCTGCGGAACGCGAACTCGGCATACCACGACTCCGTGACGATGCCGGCGTCCAAGATCAAGTCTCACATCGCGGAGATCCTCCAGCAGGAGGGCTTCATCACGGGCTGGAAGGTCGAGGACGCCGAGGTCGGCAAGAGCCTCGTTCTCGAGCTGAAGTTCGGCCCGAACCGTGAGCGCTCCATCGCGGGCATCAAGCGGATCTCCAAGCCCGGTCTCCGGGTTTACGCGAAGTCCACCTCCCTGCCGAAGGTGCTGGGCGGCCTCGGCGTGGCGATCATCTCCACGTCGCACGGGCTCCTCACCGACAAGCAGGCSGGCAAGAAGGGCGTGGGTGGGGAAGTCCTCGCCTACGTCTGGTAGCGGAAGGGAACGGAGGAAACAGCTATGTCGCGTATTGGCAAGCTCCCCATCACGGTTCCCGCCGGCGTGGACGTCACCATCGACGGCCGTACGGTCTCGGTCAAGGGCCCCAAGGGTTCCTTGAGCCACACCGTCGCTGCGCCGATCGACATCGCCAAGGGTGAGGACGGCGTTCTCAACGTCACCCGCCCCAACGACGAGCGTCAGAACAAGGCCCTGCACGGCCTGTCCCGCACGCTGGTGGCGAACATGATCACCGGCGTGACCCAGGGTTACGTGAAGAAGCTCGAGATCAGCGGTGTCGGTTACCGCGTACAGGCCAAGGGATCGAACCTCGAGTTCGCTCTCGGCTACAGCCACCCGATCACCGTCGAGGCCCCCGAGGGCATCACCTTCAAGGTGGAGGCCCCCACCCGGTTCTCGGTCGAGGGCATCGACAAGCAGAAGGTCGGCGAGGTTGCGGCCAACATCCGCAAGCTGCGCAAGCCCGACCCGTACAAGGCCAAGGGCGTCAAGTACGAGGGCGAAGTCATCCGCCGCAAGGTCGGAAAGGCGGGTAAGTAAGCCATGGCATACGGACAGAAGATCCTCAAGGGCGACGCTTACAAGCGTGCCGCGATCAAGCGTCGCCACATCCGGATCCGTAAGCACATCTCGGGTACGGCTGAGCGTCCGCGCCTGGTCGTGACGCGCTCCAACCGCCACATCGTGGCCCAGGTCATCGACGACATCAAGGGTCACACCCTGGCGTCGGCGTCGACCCTGGACACCACGATCCGCGGCAACGAGGGCGACAAGTCCGCGCAGGCCAAGTCGGTCGGCGCCCTGGTTGCCGAGCGCGCCAAGGCCGCCGGTGTCGAGGCTGTCGTATTCGACCGTGGTGGCAACCAGTACGCCGGGCGCATCGCCGCCCTGGCGGACGCCGCCCGCGAAGCCGGGCTCAAGTTCTGAGCCGCTTCCGTAGCTAGCGGAAAGAGAGAGGTAATCCAATGGCTGGACCCCAGCGCCGTGGAAGCGGTGCCGGTGGCGGCGAGCGGCGGGACCGGAAGGGCCGTGACGGCGGCGCTGCTGCCGCCGAGAAGACCGCGTACGTTGAGCGCGTTGTCGCGATCAACCGCGTCGCCAAGGTTGTGAAGGGTGGTCGTCGCTTCAGCTTCACTGCGCTCGTCGTAGTGGGCGACGGTGACGGCACCGTGGGTGTCGGTTACGGCAAGGCCAAGGAGGTGCCGGCCGCCATCGCCAAGGGTGTTGAGGAGGCCAAGAAGCACTTCTTCAAGGTCCCCCGTATCCAGGGCACCATCCCGCACCCGATCACGGGTGAGAAGGCGGCGGGCGTCGTCCTGCTCAAGCCGGCGTCCCCCGGTACCGGCGTTATCGCCGGTGGCCCGGTGCGTGCCGTGCTCGAGTGCGCCGGCGTTCACGACATCCTGTCGAAGTCGCTCGGTTCGTCGAACGCGATCAACATCGTGCACGCGACCGTGGAGGCCCTGAAGGGCCTGCAGCGTCCCGAGGAGATCGCGGCCCGCCGCGGTCTGCCGCTCGAGGACGTCGCTCCCGCGGCTCTGCTGCGTGCGCGTGCCGGGGCTGGTGCTGCGTAATGGCTCAGCTCAAGATCACGCAGACGAAGTCGTACATCGGCAGCAAGCAGAACCACCGTGACACCCTGCGCTCCCTTGGTCTCAAGGGCATCAACACGCAGGTCGTCAAGGAGGATCGTCCCGAGTTCCGCGGCATGGTGCACACCGTCCGCCACCTCGTGACGGTCGAGGAGGTCGACTGATCATGGCGGAGAACAACCCGCTCAAGATCCACAACCTCCGTCCCGCCCCGGGCGCCAAGACCGCCAAGACCCGTGTGGGTCGTGGTGAGGCGTCGAAGGGTAAGACGGCCGGTCGTGGTACCAAGGGTACGAAGGCCCGTTACCAGGTTCCGGAGCGCTTCGAGGGTGGCCAGATGCCCCTCCACATGCGTCTTCCGAAGCTGAAGGGCTTCAAGAACCCGTTCAAGACCGAGTTCCAGGTCGTGAACCTCGACAAGCTGGGCGCGCTGTACCCCGAGGGTGGCGAGGTCACCGTCGAGGACCTCGTGGCCAAGGGTGCCGTTCGCAAGAACAGCCTCGTCAAGGTCCTCGGCCAGGGCGAGATCTCCGTGGCGCTGCAGGTGACGGTCGACGCCGTCTCCGGTTCCGCCAAGGAGAAGATCACCGCCGCCGGTGGCACGGTCACCGAGCTCGTCTGAGATCCGCAGGCGTCTCGATGACGTAAGCAATCCCGACCGGGGATACCTCACAACGAGGTATCCCCGGTTGGTCGTTCCACCGCAGGCCTTATCGCCGGTAAGGTGGCCTGCACTGCTTTCCCACATATTCGTCGAACCTCAAGACCGTCACCCTTGACGCAGTAGCGCGGGGGTCGCAGGAGGCACCGTGCTCACCGCGTTCGCCCGGGCGTTCAGGACGCCCGACCTGCGCAAGAAGCTGCTCTTCACGCTCGCCATCATCGTGGTGTACCGCGTGGGTACCCACATCCCGATCCCTGGCGTGGACTACAAGTCCGTCCAGGAGTGTGTGGACCAGGCGTCCGGCAACCAGGGACTCTTCGGTCTGGTCAACATGTTCAGCGGTGGCGCGCTGCTGCAGATCACGATCTTCGCGCTCGGCATCATGCCGTACATCACGGCGAGCATCATTCTGCAGCTGCTGACCGTGGTGATCCCACGCCTGGAAGCCCTCAAGAAGGAGGGCCAGGCCGGTACGGCGAAGATCACGCAGTACACCCGTTATCTCACGGTGGCGCTCGCCATCCTGCAGGGCACGGGCCTGGTGGCCACCGCCCGCAGCGGCGCTCTCTTCTCCGGCTGCACCGTCGCGTCGAGCATCGTCCCGGACCGCGCGATCTTCACCACGATCGTCATGGTCATCACGATGACCGCCGGTACGGCCGTCGTCATGTGGCTCGGTGAGCTCATCACCGACCGCGGCATCGGCAACGGCATGTCGATCCTGATGTTCATCTCGATCGCCGCCACCTTCCCGTCCGCCCTGTGGGCCATCAAGAAGCAGGGCACCCTGGCCGACGGCTGGATCGAGTTCGGCACCGTCATCGCGGTCGGCCTGGTCATGGTCGGCCTGGTGGTCTTCGTCGAGCAGGCCCAGCGCCGTATCCCGGTGCAGTACGCGAAGCGCATGATCGGCCGTCGTTCCTACGGCGGTACGTCGACGTACATCCCGCTGAAGGTCAACCAGGCCGGTGTGATCCCGGTCATCTTCGCGTCGTCGCTGCTGTACATCCCGGCGCTGGTCGCACAGTTCTCGAGCGGTAACTCGGCCTGGAAGGACTGGATCACCCAGAACCTGACCAAGGGTGATCACCCGATTTACATCGCTTCGTACTTCTTGCTCATCGTTTTCTTCGCGTTCTTCTACGTGGCGATCTCCTTCAACCCCGAGGAAGTCGCCGACAACATGAAGAAGTATGGTGGCTTCATCCCGGGCATCCGGGCTGGCCGACCGACCGCTGAGTACCTGTCGTACGTACTCAACCGGATCACCTGGCCGGGTTCGCTGTACTTGGGTCTGATCGCACTCGTACCGACGATGGCGTTGGTTGGCTTCGGGGCAAGCCAGAACTTCCCGTTCGGTGGGACAAGCATCCTGATCATCGTGGGTGTGGGCCTCGAGACGGTGAAGCAGATCGAGAGCCAGCTCCAGCAGCGCAATTACGAAGGGTTCCTCCGCTGATGCGTATCGTCCTCGTCGGGCCGCCGGGCGCCGGTAAGGGAACGCAGGCCGCGTTCCTCGCCCAGAACCTGTCGATCCCGCACATCTCCACGGGCGACCTGTTCCGCGCCAACATCAGCCGGCAGACGGACCTCGGCAAACTCGCGAAGTCCTACATGGACGCGGGCAACCTGGTTCCGGACGAGGTCACCATCGGGATGGCCAAGGACCGCATGGAGCAGCCCGACGCCGAGAACGGCTTCCTGCTCGACGGCTTCCCGCGGAACGTCTCGCAGGCCGAGTCGCTCGACGAGATGCTGCAGCACGAGGGCATGAAGCTGGACGCGGTGCTGGACCTCGAGGTACCCGAGGAGGAGGTCGTCAAGCGCATCGCCGGCCGCCGCATCTGCCGCAACGACTCGGCGCACGTCTTCCACGTCTCGTACAAGGCGCCCAAGCAGGACGGCGTCTGTGACGTCTGCGCCGGCGAGCTGTACCAGCGGGACGACGACTCCGAGGAGACGGTCCGCAAGCGCCTGGAGGTCTACCACACCCAGACCGAGCCGATCATCGACTACTACAAGGCCCAGGGCCTGGTGGTCACGATCTCGGCGCTCGGCAAGGTGGAGGACGTCACCGGCCGCGCCATGGAGGCGCTCCAGCACGAGGGCGACGCCGCATAGCGGTTTTTCCGAGTACGACAGCCGCGGTTCCCTTCCGAGGGGGCCGCGGCTGCTGTGTGGGTGCACGTATCGTTGAAGCACCCGTCCCCTGCCAGTTTCCCGGTTCCAGAAAGGCTCCCGCCGCATGGTGCAGATCAAGACCCCCGAGCAGATCGCCAAGATGCGCGAGGCGGGACTGGTCGTCGCCGCCATCCACGCGGCGACCCGAGAGGCCGCGGTGCCCGGGGCCACGACCAGGGATCTCGACCAGGTCGCGCGCAAGGTGCTCGCGGAGCACGACGCGAAGCCGAACTTCCTGGGATACGGCGGTTTCCCGGCGACGATCTGCACCTCCGTGAACGAGGTCGTCGTCCACGGCATCCCGTCCGACGAGGTCGTCCTCAAGGACGGCGACATCATCTCCATCGACTGCGGCGCGATCATCGACGGCTGGCACGGCGACGCGGCCTACACGGCCTTCGTGGGCTCGGGCCACGCCCCGGAGCTCCTCGAGCTCTCGCGGGTGACCGAGGAGTCCATGTGGGCCGGCATCGCGGCGATGAAGCAGGGCAACCGGCTCGTCGACGTCTCCCGGGCCGTCGAGACGTACATCCGCCGCCAGCCGAAGCCGGGCGGCGGCCGTTACGGGATCATCGAGGACTACGGCGGTCACGGCATCGGCACCGAGATGCACATGGACCCGCACCTGCTGAACTACGTCGACCGGCGCCGGGGGAAGGGGCCGAAGCTGGTCACCGGGTTCTGCCTGGCGATCGAGCCGATGGTGTCCCTGGGCACGCCGAGGACGGAGGTCCTGTCGGACGACTGGACGGTCATCACGACGGACGGCACCTGGTCGTCGCACTGGGAGCACTCGGTGGCGCTGACGGACGACGGGCCGCTGGTGCTCACGGCTCCCGACGGCGGCCGGGCGAAGCTGGCCGAACACGGGGTCACGGCCGCTCCCGATCCGCTCGCTTAATGATCTACGTTCCCGGGCATCCTTCCTCGATTCGTCTTTCGGAGGGGCCTGACGTAGACTGACTCGTCGGCTCTCGTGCACCCGCATGTCCGCATGCGCCCCTCAGGGGAAAGGCAGGAGAGTCGATCAAGGTAGTCGATTCGAAGGGCGAAGCGTGGCCAAGAAGCAAGGTGCCATCGAGATCGAGGGCACTGTCGTCGAGTCTCTTCCGAACGCCATGTTCAAGGTCGAGCTCCAGAACGGCCACCAGGTCCTGGCTCACATCAGCGGAAAGATGCGTATGCACTACATCCGTATCCTCCCTGACGACCGGGTCGTGGTGGAGCTGTCTCCGTACGACCTGACGCGTGGCCGGATCGTCTACCGGTACAAGTAGATCTTGCCCGCATCCCGCTGCGGCGGGGTGGTGGCACTGACCCGGAGAACCTCAATCCCATGAAGGTCAAGCCGAGCGTCAAGAAGATCTGCGACAAGTGCAGGGTGATCCGCCGTCACGGTCGGGTCATGGTCATTTGCGAGAACCCGCGCCACAAGCAGCGCCAGGGCTGACGCACGACCGACCCTCTGCTCTCGCAGAGTTTCGCGCGACGCAAGTTGAACATGTTCATACGCAGAGCCCAGACGTACTTCGTCTGACACCCCCGGTTCGGAGGCCGGGGACCCAGTTCGTACCTGGTACGGCGGCTGGGAGCCGGTTCTGCGGAAGACCTCCGAAGATCACCAGGAGCCATTGAATGGCACGCGTTTCCGGTGTTGACATCCCGCGCGAAAAGCGCGTGGAGGTCGCCCTGACCTACGTGTTCGGTATCGGCCGTACTCTGTCCCAGCTGACGCTGGCCGAGACCGGCATCGACCCGGACACCCGCGTTCGCGACCTCTCCGAGGAGCAGCTCGTCGCGATTCGTGAGTACGTCGACAACAACTTCAAGACCGAGGGTGACCTCCGCCGCGAGGTCCAGGCCGACATCCGCCGCAAGGTCGAGATCGGCTGCTACCAGGGCCTGCGGCACCGCCGTGGTCTGCCCGTCCGTGGTCAGCGCACCAGCACGAACGCTCGTACCCGCAAGGGCCCGCGTCGCGCCATCGCCGGCAAGAAGAAGCCGGGCAAGAAGTAGTCCTCAGCGGACAACGCTTCATCAGCGGTCTTCGCTGTAGGACCGACCACCTCCCCGTAGGAGAAGTAGATGCCCCCCAAGGGTCGTCAGGGCGCTGCCAAGAAGGTGCGCCGCAAGGAAAAGAAGAACGTCGCTCACGGCCACGCGCACATCAAGAGCACGTTCAACAACACCATCGTCTCGATCACGGACCCCTCGGGCAACGTGATCTCCTGGGCCTCCGCCGGCCACGTCGGCTTCAAGGGCTCGCGCAAGTCCACCCCCTTCGCCGCGCAGATGGCCGCCGAGTCGGCCGCCCGCCGCGCGCAGGAGCACGGCATGCGCAAGGTGGACGTGTTCGTCAAGGGTCCCGGCTCCGGCCGTGAGACCGCGATCCGCTCCCTCCAGGCCACCGGCCTCGAGGTCGGCTCGATCCAGGACGTCACGCCCACTCCGCACAACGGCTGCCGTCCGCCCAAGCGCCGCCGCGTCTGACGCGGGCCGCGTCTGGCGCAGGCCTTGGCTGCGGTCGGTCGGCTGGGGGTGTGGGGGTCGTCCCCCACATGTCGCAGTACGGCTGCCGTCCGCCCAAGCGCCGCCGCGTCTGAGGCCAGGTTGTCTTGAGGTCGCGGGCGGTACGGCTCTTCGGGGCGGTACCGCCCGTACCCTTGCAGTACCCGCACTTTTCACCGGGTGCGGTCCGTCGGGCGTCAAATAGCGGGCGTCCACGAAAGAAGGATCTGATCCACTCATGCTGATTGCTCAGCGTCCGTCACTGACCGAAGAGGTCGTCGACGAATTCCGCTCCCGGTTCGTGATCGAGCCGCTGGAGCCGGGCTTCGGCTACACCCTCGGCAACTCCCTCCGCCGCACCCTCCTCTCGTCGATCCCCGGCGCTGCTGTCACCAGCATCCGTATCGACGGCGTTCTGCACGAGTTCACCACCGTGCCGGGCGTCAAGGAGGACGTCACCGACCTGATCCTCAACATCAAGCAGCTGGTCGTCTCCTCGGAGCACGACGAGCCGGTCGTGATGTACCTGCGCAAGCAGGGCCCGGGTCTGGTCACCGCCGCCGACATCGCGCCCCCGGCCGGTGTCGAGGTGCACAACCCCGACCTCGTCCTCGCCACGCTCAACGGCAAGGGCAAGCTGGAGATGGAGCTCACGGTCGAGCGTGGCCGCGGTTACGTCTCCGCCGTGCAGAACAAGCAGGTGGGCCAGGAGATCGGCCGTATCCCGGTCGACTCCATCTACAGCCCCGTGCTGAAGGTCACGTACAAGGTCGAGGCGACCCGTGTCGAGCAGCGCACCGACTTCGACAAGCTGATCGTCGACGTCGAGACCAAGCAGGCGATGCGTCCCCGTGACGCCATGGCCTCCGCCGGTAAGACCCTGGTCGAGCTGTTCGGTCTCGCCCGCGAGCTGAACATCGACGCCGAGGGCATCGACATGGGCCCGTCCCCCACGGACGCCGCCCTTGCCGCTGATCTCGCCCTGCCGATCGAGGAGCTCGAGCTCACCGTTCGGTCGTACAACTGCCTCAAGCGTGAGGGCATCCACTCCGTGGGTGAGCTCGTCGCCCGCTCCGAGGCCGACCTCCTGGACATCCGCAACTTCGGTGCGAAGTCCATCGACGAGGTCAAGGCGAAGCTGGCCGGCATGGGCCTGGCCCTCAAGGACAGCCCGCCCGGATTCGACCCGACCGCCGCCGCGGATGCCTTCGGCGCGGACGACGATGCAGACGCCGGGTTCGTCGAGACCGAGCAGTACTAAGAGCTCGGGCCATCCGGTCCGTTCTTGGGTGCGGGAGCGCTGTGCTTGATCGCGCAGTTCCCCGCGCCCCTTCCGGGAGCGCTCCTTCGGGGCTGCTCCCGGATCTCCGACTAGCACCCGCTTGCTCGGATACTGACCCCGGTACCTGATACGGCCGGGGCAGACACCTAGGAGAGACACCATGCCGAAGCCCACCAAGGGTGCCCGTCTGGGCGGCAGCGCCGCGCACGAGAAGCTGCTTCTCGCGAACCTCGCGAAGAGCCTCTTCGAGCACGGCCGTATCACCACCACCGAGGCGAAGGCGCGCAAGCTGCGTCCGTACGCCGAGCGTCTGATCACCAAGGGCAAGAAGGGCGACCTTCACAACCGCCGTCAGGTGCTTCAGGTGATCACGGACAAGAGCATCGTCCACACGCTCTTCACCGAGATCGGCCCGCGCTACGAGAACCGCCCCGGTGGCTACACCCGCATCACCAAGATCGGTAACCGCCGTGGCGACAACGCGCCCATGGCCGTCATCGAGCTGGTCGAGGCGCTGACGGTCGCGCAGGCCGCGACGGGTGAGGCCGAGGCCGCCACCAAGCGTGCCGCCAAGGACGCCGAGGCTGCTCCGGCTGCCGAGGAGACCAAGGTCGACACGACCAAGGCCGACGAGGCTGAGGACGCCACCGAGGCTCCGGCCGAGGAGTCGAAGGACGCCTGACGCTCTCGTGGCGTTGTGACGTTCTCGCGTTGTGACGGGCCCGCCCCTTTGGGGGGCGGGCCCGTTCGCGTTGCGCGGACGCGAGTGGGAGGGCAACCTCACAGCGGGCTCATAGGTCATGCATACGCGTCGCCGATCCGGGGGCGCGCCAGATGTCTGACTTACGGGGGTCCCATGACGTCTCTCGCCGCTGTGCGGCGCACCATCTCCGCCTTAGCGCTGGCCGCACTGGCCGGTACGGCGCTCGCCGTTCCGGCCGCCGCCCAGGAGGAACCACTGGCGGTCTCCGTCACCGGGCCCGACAGCGTGAACCTCTCGCTGCAGCCTGAGGCCGGCGAACCCGGTGAACCGGGCGAGCCGCAGATCGAACTCGGACTCCGGGCGCCCGGCGAGGCCGTACCGGACGATGACGGAGTCATCTGGCCGATCCACAACGGCGAGTACACGGTCACCGTGGACGCAAGCTCCCTGGCCGGGGTCGCCGCGGTGGACTTCTCCGGCCTCGGCGGCTGGCAGGGCTGCTCCGTCGACGGGCTGGTCGCCACCTGCAGCCGGTCCGAGATCTACGCCGGCCAGGACTACAACGACCTCGGTGGCATCCGTCTCGACGTGACCGACGAGAGTGCCGCGGGCGACTTCGGCACCATCTCCGTCACCGCCGCGGGCGAAGGGCTGGCCTTCACCGGGCACACGGTGGACGTCCTGGTCGGCGGTCCCGAGCTGCGGATGAAGCAGCTGACCGAGCCCGAGGGCTTCCGGGCCGGCGACACCTTCCAGGCACCGCTGAGCTTCCGCAACCAGGGCGGCCTGGGCGGCAAGGGCGTCGTGCTGCGGGTCTCCGGCACCCGGGGCCTCTCCTTCCCGAGCACCTTCGGCAACTGCTGGTACGACCCGCGTGACCCCGATGATCTGCGCGGGTGGTCCACGGCACTGTGCGTCTTCGACAGCGAGTTCGCGGCGGGGGCGGCCTACGGGCTGAGCGCCCCCTTCCCGATCGGGACGGCCGGCTTCGCGCTCTACGACTCGATGTCGTACTCCTTCAGCGCGGTGCCCGCCGACAAGGTCGCCGACCTGCTGGCCGCGGGCGACTACCAGCCGGGTACCGGGCCGGAGCTGGGGCTGGTGCGGCAGCCGGACGCCGATCCGTCGGGCTACACGCAGTACGCGGAGATGGACTTCCCGACGAAGAACACCTTCGACCTCGACCTGACCGGTGAGCGGCTGCGGGCCCGCAAGGGGCAGACGGTGTCGGTGGACGTCGGCTTCGCCAACCACGGGCCCGCCTGGCTGGCCCTGCTCCGCTCCGGCGGCGAGCCGATCTCCTTCTGGGTGGACCTTCCCCCCGGGACCACGGCCACCACGGTTCCCGAGGCCTGCCGTCCCGCCGGCTGGGAGGGCGCCGAGGGCGACTACCTCTGCGACATCGACACCCCGATCCTGGAGGACGCCTCCCGCACCTTCACCTTCGGCCTGCGCGTCGACGAGGTGATCAAGAACGCCACCGGCCGGGCGTTCTTCGCGTACACGATGCCGAACGAGGGCAATCCGGCGAACGACTCCGGCGCCATCGTGCTGAACCCGAAGGGCCGAGCCTGATCGTCGGCGCCTCCGGTCGTGCGGGCCCGCCCCCTCGGGGCGGGCCCGTCCCGCGTTCCTGAGAGGATCCAGGGGTGAGCGACGAAGTACAGCCCGGTTGTGTCCGTGTCCGCCTCGACCTCTCCTACGACGGAACCGACTTCTCCGGGTGGGCCAAGCAGGCCGGGGGACGGCGGACCGTACAGGGTGAGATCGAGGACGCGCTGCGGACGGTGACGCGGTCGAAGGACGTGACGTACGAGCTGACCGTGGCCGGGCGGACGGATGCCGGGGTGCATGCGCGGGGGCAGGTGGCGCACGTGGATCTGCCGGAGGCGCTGTGGGGGGAGCATCAGGAGAAGCTGCTGAAGCGCCTGGCGGGGCGGTTGGCGAAGGATGTGCGGGTCTGGTCCTTGCGGGAGGCTCCGGCCGGCTTCAACGCGCGCTTCGCCGCTCTGTGGCGGCGGTACGTCTACCGGGTGGGGGACCGGCCCGGTGGCGTGGATCCGCTGCTGCGCAACCATGTGCTGTGGCACGACTGGGAGTTGGACGTCGCCGTCATGGACGCCGCCGCCAAGTCCCTCGTCGGGGAGCACGACTTCGCGGCGTACGCGAAGAAGCGTGAGGGCGCGACGACGATCCGCGAGATCCTGGACTTCGGGGTGCGGCGGCTGCCGGACGGTGTCGTCGAGATCGAGGTCCGGGCCGACGCCTTCTGCCACAACCAGGTGAGGTCGATGGTGGGTGCCCTGCTGTTCGTGGGGGACGGGCACCGGGGCGTGGAGTGGCCGCGGAAGGTGCTGGACGCGGGTGTCCGCGACAGCGCCGTCCATGTCGTACGGCCGCACGGCCTGACGCTCGAGGAAGTCGGGTATCCGGCGGACGAGTTGCTGGCGGCGCGCAACAAGGAGGCGCGGAACAGGCGGTCGTTGCCGGCGGCCGGGCGCTGAACCGGCTGCTGGCGGAGGACCGGAGAGTGAGGCGCCCCGCCCTGGCGCGTTGTCCGAGGGCGGGGCTGTTCAGCCGGGTCGCAGTCGTGCTCACTGCCTGACGGTGAAGTACTGCCAGGCCCCCCAGGTGCTGAGGTTGGTGTTGTCCCGGCTGCTGTGGACGTACTGCGCGGCCACGCGGTACCTGTTGTTGACGCCGTTGGTGAGGGACATCTGCTGGTGGCCGGTGCTGGTGGAGGTGAGGGCCGAGCAGGGCGAGGTGCTCTGCGTGTGCCAGGCGCCGCTGTAGTACCGCTGTACGCGGTAGAGGACGCACTGGCCGGCCTTCTTGGGCGAGACGGTGACGCCGAGCCGCTCCTTGGCGGTGCGGTGGTACACCCGGTAGAGGGTGCTTCCGTAGTGCGTGCTCGTGTAGTAGCCGGACAGCTTCTCCGCGACCCCCGCATAGGAGTGCACGGCGCGGGCGGCGGTCTTCGGGGCGTACCGGTAGTCGCCCGCGAACACCGCGCTGAACGTGGTGTTGCGGGTGAGCTTGTAGGACGCCGCCAGATTGCCGTGCGAGTCCACCGTCCCGGACTTCACCAGGACCTTCGTTCCGCTGTACGGCTGAGCGTAGATCGACACCGTACGACTGTTGTAGGTCGTACCGAGGTGCGCGGTGATCTTCGCGGACTGGCCGTAGGTGTACGTCGAGTGGTCCGTGGTGATGGTCAGGGACGTCGAGGCCCGGGACACCTGGACGGTGGCGGTGCTGCTGCCGGACTTGTGCGAGACGTCGCCGCCGTAGGACACCTTGTAGGTGTTGGCGCCGCCGATCTGCGGGGTGTCCGTGAACTTGAACGAACCGTCCGTGGCGACCTTCGCGTCGGCGAGTGAGACACCGGATGCGTGCGCGAGGTCGGTCTTCGTCACCTTGACGACCTCACCGGCGATGAAGGGCGCGCCGGAGAGCTTGCCGGACACGGTCAGCGCGCCGGCCCGGCCGGCCGTGGCCGGAGCCGTCAGGGTGACCGAGGTGGGCAGCTTGGCGACCTGGACGAGGCCGGTGGCACTCGCCGCCTCGTGGGTGGCGTCCCCCGCGTAGCTCGCGGCGTACGTGTAAGTGGCTTCCGCCGGCGGGGTGTCGGCGAACGTGAAGGAGCCGTCCGCCGCGGTCGTCACATCGGGCAGTGCCGTTCCGTTCCTCGTGAGGTGGACGACCTGGCCCGCGGCCAGTGCCGAGGTCGAGTCCAGCGTGCCGTTGAGGGTCAGCGGCCGGCCCGGGACACCCGTGCTCGGGGCGGTGAGATGGAGCGAGGTGGCCGCCTTCGGCGGCGGGGGCGGTGGCGCCTCGCTGACGACCGGACCGCTCACCGTTTGCACGTCGGCAACGTCGGCGGTAGCACCGGACAGGGCGAGGAGCGAGGTGGATGTCAGCGTCGGTGTCGCGTCCATCACCTGCGTCCCGTCGATCCAGACATACAGGTGGCCGACGGCCACCTGTATGTCGACCTGATGCGTGCCCTGGCGCAGTGAGGTGCCGAGTCGGGCCACCGACTGGTAGTCGATCACCGATGAGCCCGCCGAACTGCGGCCGACGCCCACGAAGTTCTGTGCCTTGAGCGTGTTGTTCCAACTGGTGGCGAGCGCGATCACGGTGCCCGGCCGCCCCGCGATGCCGAGGCTGTCACCGGTCCCGCCCAGCGCCGAGGCGGAGTTCTGGGCCGGGTCGAGGAGAGAGAGCGTCATGCCCTTCCCGCCGCTGCCGGGACCGAACTTCGTGGTGAAGGTGGCCCGCAGACCGTCGGTCCGCAACGGCTTGGTGTACACAGCCGTGCCCGCCTGGTTGCTGGTGGCCGGGGTCAGCTGGACGCCGCCGCCGTCGGACGGCACCGCCGAGCCGTTGGTCTGCCACAGTCCGTCGGCGGTCGACGTGGTCGTGGCGGTGCCGGTGCCGGTGCCCTTGACCTGCACGTACATGGCGCCCTGGGCGTTGCCGTTCGTGTCGGTCCCGGTGCCGGTGACCTCGTAGGAGGCGCTCAGATCCGCAGCGGAACGGGGAGTGAACGTCACGCTTTGCACGGCCGTCTGCTCGGGACCGATGATCAGGCCCTCCGAGAGCTGCACCGGGCTGTTGAAGTCACCCGTGGGCGCCTTGGCCTTGGTCACCGTCACCGGGATGTTGCCCGTGTTGGTGATGGTGAACGACAGCGATTTCGAGCTCCCGATCGGCACCTGCCCGAAGTCCAGGGAGCTCGGGGAGAACTCCAGGTGTCCCTGCCCCGAGATGGCCGTCGCGCTGACCGGCACGCTCAGCGTGTGCGTGCCGCCGCCGCCGCTGCTGCTGACCACGAGCGCGTCGCTGTCGACCTGGTCGCCGGTCGGCGTGTAGGTGACCGAGAGAACGAAGGAGCCACCGGCGGGTACGACCGTGCCCGCGTTCGGCAGCCCCGAGGTGGAGAAGGCGCCGCCAGGCGAGTCGACCGAGTCGATGGTCTCCGGTGCGGTACCTGTGTTGGTGATCTGGAGGTTCAGCGTCGAGGTGCTCCCGGTGGGCACTTCTCCGAAGTCAAGGGCGGCGGGGGCCGCCCCGAGGCCGGGCCTGGTGCCGACGCCGTGGAGGGCGAAGACCAGCTTCTGGCCGTCGGACAGGTTCGCGGTCAGCGTGCCGTTGATGCCGCCGGTGGCGGTGGGGGCGAAGCTGATCGGTACGTCCAGGGTGGCGTCCGTCGCCAGCGCCGTGGGCTGCTCGGGGGTGGGTACGGCGGACGGGTCGACCGAGAACGCGCCGGAGGCTTTGAGCCCGGTGATGCTGACGTCCTGCGTGGCGGTCAGCTTCATGTCGGCCGAACTGCTGCCGCCCAGGCCGACCTGGCCGAAGTCCAGCGAGGCCGCGGTCAGAGCCGTCCTGGCCGGGCTGCCGAAGCCGTAGAGCACACCGTCCCGGGTGCCGACGTACACCTTGCCGCGCTCCGCGGTCGGCGTGCTGAACTTCGTCGCGGTGCCGATCGGTGCCGACCACAGCAACTGGAGATGGCCGTTGCCGTCGGGAGTGGGGCTGTAGGCGCGCAGGGTGCCGTCGGCGCCGGAGGCGTTGCTCGCGGAGGTCATCCACACCAGGGCACTGGACTCGTCCGTGCCGTCGGACGTGACCAGGGGAGATCCGCTGGTGTAGCCGAACGTGTCCTGGCTCTGGCCGGTGAGGGTGAGCGCGGGGGTACCGCCGTTGCGCACGCCGTACTTGAGCGCGCGCAGCGGTCCCTGGTTGCCGACGACGTAGACATAGCCGCCGTCGCCGCCCCAGAACGCGGGGTGTCCCCACATGCCCTGGTAGGGGCCGGACTTGCTCACCGCGGCGTCGCCACCCTGGGGGCCCTGCCCCATGCCGCCGAGGTTGTCGCGGTCGAGCAGGAACACCCGGCCGTCCTTGCCCTGCTGGACCAGCAGATGGGGGTGCTCGGCGGTACCGAAGCCGTCCGGCAGCGCCATCGGGGCGCCCGAGGAGATGTCCTGGTCGTTGAGGTCGAGGGTGGCGGCGTCGCTCGGGCTGAAGAAGTCGGCCGTACTGAGGCTGTTGTCCGCGCCGACCTGGAGGCGTACGACGGACTCGGCCAGGGTTCCCTGAACGGTCTTCCCCGGCCCGGGCGCCGGGCTGATGCCGTTCCCGGTGCTGAAGAAGATCCGGCCGGCACCGTCGGAGACCAGGCCGCCGCCCCCCTGCCAGATGCCGGCGCCGCCCGTGCTGGCACCGGTCACCGAGGCCCACATCGAGGTGATGCTGTGTCCGGTGGTGCTCACGCCGACCACATAGCCGCGGTACGGCCACGCGTCACAGTGGCCGCCGAAGCCCGCGTAGACGACGCCGTCCATCAACAGCAGGCCGGGGCGCTGCTGTTCGTAGTAGGCGTCGAACGCGTTGCCCGGGTCGTTGACGGGGCTTCCGGCGATGGTGACCGGCCACCCGGCGCGCTCGGCTCCGGAGGCCGGGTCCACCGCGTGCATCAGCCACTTCGGGTGGCGGTGCGTGGCGGTGCCGTCGTCGACCTTGGTGGTGAAGTAGAGGGAGCCGGTGGCGGAGTCGTAGACGGGGGTCGCGGTAGCGCCCACGTTGGGCACCAGGTCTCCGCAGCCGATCGCGGAGGCCGGCCACGCCGGTCCGTAGTTCTTGCTCCACTCGATCGCGCCGGTCGTGCGGTCGAGGCCGTACAGGGTGTTGCTCTCGGTGACCGCGATCACCTGGTCGCCCAGCACCAGCGGCTGAGCGTATATCTGCCCGTCCAGTTTGGTGGCGAAGAGCCGGCCGAAGGCGGACGACTGGACAGCTGCCGGGGAGAGCCCTGACTCGCTCTGGTCCCAGTTGGTGCGCAGGTTGTCGACGCCCTGGGTGGTCTGGTCGGCCTGGGCCGAGGACGCCACCAGGCCGATCGTCGTGCCGATAAGTGCCGCGGTGGCCACGGCCACGACGGAGAGCAGCCATGTGCGCCGCCGGCTGCGGTGACGGCCACCGCGTGCGGGCATCGAAAACCCGGGCAAATCGGGACCCCCCTCTGGCGTCCGCGCCCGGAACGGTCACAGGTACGGCACAAGCGTGAAGACTGAGTGGTTGTTCTTATCATCAGCCGACCTGATTGCGCACCAAGGGGGCGTACTTCGCATCGGGATCGTCATCCGGCTCGGTTGTGCGGAACAGGCGGTCGTTGCCGGGAGCGGGCCGGTGCTGAACGGCTGCTCCCGGCGGTGACCCGTTCCGTCAGCCGACACCCACGAGGGTCCCCTTCACGAACTTGGTGTTGCCGGTGCCGTCCCGCCAGGGGGACGAGACTCCTTGGAGATGGCCTGAGTTGACCACCACGTAGGCCGAGTTGTCGGCCCGCACGCCGTACTGGGGACTCGCCACCCCTGTTCCGTCGTCGTCCTTGCCCGTGAGGACGACCAGGCCGTCGGCCATGACCTTGCACTGGGAGCCGGCGACGCCCAGCCCGGCGTACCCGCCGCCACCGGCGCCCTTGTTCTTGCCGTCCCGGGTGAGGTTCGTGGCCGACAGCAGAAGGACTCCGGTCGTGTCCGTCGCGTGGACGTACATGCCGTTCCAGCCGTTCCGGTCGGTGGAGCACGCGACCATCTTGATCACCCCAGGCACGGACTCGATGTCGAATCCGTGCAGCGCGGACCACTCCGCGCGGCAACTGGTGAAAGAGGAGTTGCCCGCACCCGACATCCACCAGCCGCAGCCCCCGACTCCTAGTACGTACACGTCGTGGAAGACGGAGTCGGTGGAGTTGTTCAGCACGATGCCGTGGGAGCCGGTCCACAGTACGGAGACGCGGTCGTAGTGCAGGCAGAACGGTGCCTGGGGGCCGCCCGTGGCGTTGAAGTTGTACCAGGTGTTGATCCCGATGCCGGTGACGGCGCGGACGTGCACGTCCCGGAGCTGAAGGTGCTGGATCTGCCCGGTCGCGCGGATGCCGTCGATCTCGGCTCCGTCGCGGGGCAGGTCGGAGCCGTCGATGGACAGGGAGAAGATGCGCTGCGCGTTGGCCTGGACGGAATAGCCCCCCAGCTGCTGGTCCAGGATCTCCACGACGGCGTTTCCCGTGAACGACGGGAGGGGGCGGATGCCCACCACCGGGTTCCGGGCGCCGGGCTGGCCCTCGCCGCCGGCATGCGAGCCCTGCAGGGTCACGTACGGGCCTATGCGCAGGGGAGCGCTCGTCCGGTACACCCCCGCAGGAAGGACGGTGACATTCCCCGGCTGACAGGCGTCCAGCGCCGCCTGGAGCGCCACGGTGTCGTCGGTGGCGCCATCTCCCTTGGCGCCGTGGTCCTTGACGTTCACCCACCCCGCATCCGCCGCCGCCGCCACGGCGGCGGCGTCGCCGGCGGAGACCGCTGTGGCGGACAGGGCGATACCGCCCACCGCGACGGCTGATCTGAGGACGGAGCGTCGGGAGTTCGAACCGGTCATGTTGTGCCCCCCTGGGCTGCTCGAAGATCGGCAGCCAGTATCCACGCCTCGTAAGTGTGACAAGAAGCGCACAAGTGAACGTGTCTGCCCAGTGTGAGCAGGTGGGAAACGTGTTGGTTACACGATCTTTCAATGAAGAAAAGGGGCATAAGTTATATGGCGGGCTTATGTCTTCACGCGGCCCTTACGTCATTCACAGCCCTCGGATAACCTTCCTCGTCTAGCCCTTTTGTTCGAAAGGGGCTTCTTTGGGGTGGGGAACAAATCGGGCCTGTGGCCCGGAGGGTAGGAATGTCATCTATTGACTCTGCCCGCATGTCCGGAGCGACCGGTGCCGGGGGGCACCGATCCGCGCGGCGTGGAGGAAAGCGTGGCGCCGAGCAGGCGCCGATGGGGCTTCTGCCCGCGCCGCCCTCGCATGCGGAGAAGTATTCATACGTCAAGCGGCGCCTGTGGGTGCTGACGCTCGCCTCGATCGTCAGCTTCGGCTGCCTGACCGTCAGCCAAGTGGCGCTGGTCAAGGCCAGCCCGCTGATGTGGATCTTCGCGCCACCGGTGCTCTTCACGGTCGTCTACTACCTCGTGTCGCTGAAGGTGAACGGCTTCACGCGCGACTTCGACTTCGAGTACCACCAACAGCTCGTGCGCGGCTGGCGGCCCCCGGTCTATCCCAGCGTCGACGTCTTCCTGCCGGTGTGCGGAGAGCCCATCGAGGTGCTGCACAACACCTGGACCCATGTGCGGCAACTGGCCGACCGGTATCCGGGCGTGTGCGTGCCCTTCGTTCTCGACGACGGCGCGAGCCCGGAACTTGCCGCCATGGCCCGGGACTTCGGCTTCCGCTACGGCACCCGGGAGAACCGCGGCTGGTTCAAGAAGGCCGGCAATCTGCACTTCGGGTTCGGCCAGTCCGACGGCAAGTACGTCCTGATCCTCGACGCCGACTTCACACCGCGCTCCGACCTCCTGGAGGAGCTGCTGCCGTACATGGAGACCGACGAGCGCATCGGAATCGTGCAGTCCCCGCAGTACTTCCGGGTGCTGGACTCACAGAACTGGATCGAGCGCGGAGCCGGTGCCGTACAGGAGCTGTTCTACCGCTCCGTGCAGGTGTCCCGGCAGAACAGCGACGGCGCCATCTGTGTCGGCTCCTGTGCCATCTACCGGCGGGCCGCGCTGGAGACCAACGGCGGTACGACCCTCATCGAGCACTCCGAGGACGTGCACACCGGTTTCGACCTGCGCGGGCTCGGCTGGGACCTGAAGTACGTGCCGGTCGCGCTCTCCACGGGGGTGTGCCCGGACACCGCCGGGGCTTTCTTCAACCAGCAGTACCGCTGGTGCTCGGGATCGATGTCGCTGCTCGCCAGCAAGAAGTTCTGGGACGCGCCGATACGTTTCTCCAGTCGGCTCTGCTACATGTCCGGCTTCTTCTACTACATCCACACGGCGCTGTTCACCTTCTTCGCGCCGCTCGTGCCCGTCATGCTGCTGCTCACCAGCCCTGAGATGCTCCAGGTCAAGCACCTGGTCTGGGTGCTGCCCAGCATCGCCTACACCACCCTCGTCTTCCCGATGTGGCACAAGGCGCCGTACCGGCTGGAGGCATGGTCGGCACGGATGATGTACGGCTGGGCACATGTCTTCGCCATCTGGGACATCCTGCGCAAGCAGCGCATGGGCTGGCAGCCGACCGGCTCCAAGGGCGCGAAGAAGAACAAGACCCGCCGTTTCTGGCTGGGCATGTGGATCTGGAGCGGCGGCACGGCCGTGGTCTGGGTCGGAGCGGCCGTGTACCGCCTGTTCACCGGTTACCCGCCGGACTTCGCCCTCGTCCTGTCCTCCGGGCTGTTCTACGCGCTGGTCGTTGCGCGGGCGCTCATCCAGCCCAAGGAACACCACTCAGCAGGTGAGCCCGAATGATCCGTAGGACCGTCCTCCCGCTCTGCGTGGCGCTGATGTCCCTGGCGGGGGTCTCCGGCTGTGGTGTGCTCGGAGGCGACGACCCCGCCGCCCAGGCCGCGAAGGAACCGGCCGCCGGCTCCTCCTCCAAGGCACCCGGGGCGGAACTGCCGTACGACGTGAAGCCGCTGCTGCACCCGGACAAGGAGTACTTCGGGGTGGCCTTGGACGGTGCGCCCAGCTCCCTGAAGCCGGTGGACACCTTCGCCAAGACCGTCGGCAAGAAGCCGAACCTGGTCGGCTCCTACTCGTCGTGGGGTGACGGCTTCAACTCCAAGGGCGCCCAGAACGTCTTCGGCGACGGCGGCCTGATGTATGTGTCGTGGGAGCCGTTCAAGCCCGGCCTCGACAAGATCGCCGACGGCTCGCAGGACGGGTACATCAAGAAGTACGCGGACAGTGTGCGCAAGACGGACGTGCCCGTGGCGATCAGCTTCGGGCACGAGATGAACGGCCACTGGTATCCGTGGGGCACCAAGGACACCACCCCTGAGACCTTCGTGAAGGCGTGGCGGCACATTCACGACGTCTTCCAGGACGTCGGCGCCACCAACGTGATCTGGGTGTGGAGCCCGAACGTCATCAACCCCGTGCGTTCCGTGAAACTGAAGCCGTACTGGCCCGGTGACGCCTACGTCGACTGGGTCGGCGTCGTCGGCTACTGGACGCAGACCGGCGCTCACACCTTCGAGACCCTGTACGGCCCGACGCGCAGCCAGATCGACGCGTTCACCGACAAGCCGGTGCTGATCAGCGAGACCTCGTCGGAGCCCGGGGAGCGGCGGCGCGCCGATGTGCGCGACCTGCTCGCGGGTGTGAAGAAGGACAAGGACGTCATCGGCTTCCTGTGGTTCAACATCCCCAAGCGGGCCGACTGGCGCATCCAGAGCAGCCCGCTCGCGCTGGCCGAGTTCAAGCGCCTCATCGCGGACGACGACTTCGGATTCGAGGTGCCGCGTTCATGACGACGCAGCAACAGGACGGCGGCTGGTCGGAGCCCGGCCCGCACCAGGACGACTGGCAGCAGCACTACCCGCCCCACACCGACCAGCATCAGCAGGGCTACGGCGACCAGCAGGCCCACGAACAGCAGCAGACCTGCGGTGATCAGCAGGCGTACGGCTATCAGCAGCCCTATGCCGGGCAGCAGCACATCCCCCAGCAGCCGAGCCCCGCGCAGCAGTACTACGCGCGTCCCCACACGGTCGGCCCCGACGTCGAGTACTACGTTCCGGAGTACACGGTCGTCGAACCCGAGCCGGAGCCCGAGCCGGGCTATGTGCTCCCCGAGGTCGCGGTGTCGGCCTGGTCGGTCGACAACAGCCGCTCGGCATGGATCAGCCGAGGCGCCCTGGTCCTGATCCTGCTCGTGCAGGCAGGGCTGTCCTTCCGGCTCGACGGCAGCGCCTTCCCTCAAGAGGCGAAGTTCCTGATGTCCGACGGCGAGCTGTCAGGGCTGGTCTCTCAGCTCGGCCTCGCCGGGGCCCGGGCGCTGAGCCTGGCTTGGGCGCTCGGAGCCACGGCACTGCTGTTCGGCGCCACCCGGCTGCTGTTCAACGCGCGGGCCGGTCTCGCGGCCGCCGCCATGTACTCCGTGCTGGAGTCGACCGCCTTCACCGGCCGGTACGCCTCCCTGCACTCCCTGTCGCTGTTCCTGCTCGCCGCCGCCCTGTGGCTGCTGGCCAGGACCCGCCAGGCGAGCCCCGCGGCCGTGTTGCTCGCGGCGCCCTTCGCGGCCCTCGCGCCGTTCGCCGCGTACGCGGCCGCCCTGTACCTGCCCACGCTGACCGTGCTCGCCGTGCTGACCGCCTACCGGTTCCGCGGCGCGGGCGCCTTCGTGCGGGGCGCGCTGTTCGCGGCGGCCACCGGCGCACTGTGCTTTGCCGGAGTCCAGCTCGCCGGCACGCCGAGCGGTTGGAACGTTCAGAGCAGCGACAGCGCCCTGGAACTGCTGAAGGAAAGCGCCCAGTGGGGCGGAGTCGTCCTGCTGGTCGCGGTGATCGGTGCCGTCGGCTTCATCCGGCGGGCCCGGATGGGCGAGATGCCGTGGGCCGAGGGCACCGCGCCTGGTGCCATCCGGCGCTCCCTGCTCGGCCTGACCCTGTGTGCCACCGCTCTGCTCGCACCGCTCTACCAGGCCTGGCTGGGTAACGGCAGCTCGCTGTACGTCCACGTCGGCTTCGGACTGCTCTTCGCGGTGCCGATGGCGGGCCTCGGCGTCTCGCGGATGATGGGTGCCCACTTCCGGTACCCGCAGATCGGCATCATGATCTACGTCGCCACCCTGGTGATCGGCATGGCGCAGACCCGCGAGCTGTACCGGCCGCCGGACTCGGCCGCCATGATCGGTGCCCTGCGCGAGGTCGTGGACACCAAGGGCGAGTACCTGACGGACGACCCGGAGATCTCCGCCTACTACCTGCGGACGCACACGAAGCCCGCCCAGTGGCACCAGGCCGAGCGCGGGCCGGCCTTGTCGGCCGCCGTGAAGAGGGGCTCCTACGACGCGATCGTGCTGCGCGCCGACTCCGTTCCCGAGGCGCTGCGCGGCAACGCCGACTACCGGCTGCTGGCCCTGCTGCGGCCCTCCGACAAGGACGGCGGACAGGAGCCGTACCGGATCTGGGTGAAGCGATGACGGCATACACACCATCGGTCGACGAAACGGCCGCCCAGGAACCCGAGGACGATGCGTCCTCCGATCACCGCCGGTCCGCCGACGGTGCCGGCAGGGGCTCGGCGTGGCTCGCCTTCTTGCTGCCGGCGCTGGTCGCGGCTGCCTGCGTTGTGCCGGGGCTCGGCGGGCGCCAGCTGTGGCGCGACGAACACGCCACCTGGTGGGCGTCCACGATCTCGTGGCACGACCTCGGACGGCTGATCGGCAGCATCGACGTCGTGATCGCGCCGTACTACGCGGCGATGCATCTGTGGATCGACGTCGCCGGGGACTCGGCGGCGATGCTGCGGCTGCCGGAGGCGCTCGCCATGGCGGTCTCGGCCGGTCTGATCGGGCTGCTGGGACGCCGGATGTTCGCGGTGCGCACCGGGGTACTGGCCGGACTGCTGTTCGCGGTGGTGCCGATGATCACCCGATACGGTCAGGAGGCCCGGCCGTACGCCTTCGCGACGATGTTCGCGCTGCTGGCCACCCTGTGGCTGATCCGGGCGCTGGACAAGCCGAGTCTGCGCAACTGGACGCTGTACGGGCTCGCCATCGCGGCCACGGGATTCAGCCACCTGGTGGCGATGGCGGTGCTCGCCGGGCATGTGTGGCTCGTCTTCCTGGCCAAGAAGCGGGGCGACCGCATCGCCCACTACGCCTTCGCCGGCGCGGCCCTGCTGGGGCTTTCCATCACCTTCCCGATGGTGGCGCAGGGCACCGGGCAGAGCGGGCAGATCGCCTGGAACGTCACCACGACCAAGGACCTGACCCAGTTCCCGGACACTCTGTTCGGGTCCTGGATCACCGGCGGAGCGGTGATGGCCCTCGGTGTGGTCGGTCTCATGGTCGCCGGGCGGTACTCGGTGCTGCTTGCCGCCTGGGCCGTACTGCCGCCGGTCCTCACCTTCGTGACCGCCAACCAGCTGCACCTCTTCCTGCCGCGGTATCTGCTGTTCACCATCCCGGCCTGGACGCTGCTGGTGGCCGCCGCGCTCACCCGCCTCGTCGGCAGACTCGATCCCGAGGCCCGCCGGGGGACCGGCGCACAGGTCCTGAGCGGGCTGCTGGTCGCGGCCGTCGCGGCCGGGTACGCCTTCGTGGCGTGGCCGGCGATCGGAGACGCCAAGAAGGACCTGCCGATGGAACCGGACTTCCGGGGCGCGGCGAACGTCGTCGCGGCGGGCGAGAAGTCCGGCGACGGAATGATCTTCAACGGCGGGATGTCGGAGCGCCGGGCCATGGCGTACGAACTGCGGGACCGTAAGGCCCCCAAGGACGTGCTCATGGAGTACACCCCGCAGGAGAACGGGTCCTACGGCGCCACCGAGTGCCGTAAACCGGCGAGCTGTCTCAAGGGCACCGACCGGATCTGGCTGATCTCCACTGTCAGCGACGGGCGTCCGCCGCTCACCGGCATGAACGAGAAGACCGCGGCGGCGATCGAGAAGTCCTTCAAGGCCGGTCGCACGGTGAAGCTGAACCACATCGTGGTGCGGGTTCTCGAGCGCAAGTAGCGACCGACAACGGAGTTGTGAAGGAGGCCGCTGGATGCGGCTCACAGTCATCGGTACCGGCTATCTCGGTGCCACCCATGCCGCCTGCATGGCGGAGCTCGGACACGAGGTGCTCGGGGTCGACGTGGACCCCGACAAGATCGCAGCGCTGCGGGCCGGCCAGGTGCCGTTCCACGAGCCGGGTCTGCCCGAGCTGATCCAGAAACACACGGCGAGCGGGCGGCTCCGCTTCACCACCGACTACGCGGAGGCCGGGACCTTCGGCGAGGTGCACTTCGTGTGCGTCGGCACCCCGCAGCGCAAGGGGTCCGAGGGCGCCGACCTGACCTATGTCGATGCCGCCTTCGCGGCGATCGCCGCGCACGCGGCGGAGGGCTCGCTGCTGGTCGGCAAGTCGACCGTGCCGGTGGGCACGGCCGAGCGGCTGGCCTCCCTGTTCGAAGGCGCCGAGGTCGCCTGGAACCCGGAGTTCCTGCGGGAGGGCTTCGCCATCGAGGACACGCTGCGTCCGGACCGGCTGGTGTTCGGCGTGCGGTCTTCACATGCGGAAACGACCCTCCGTAAGGTGTACGCCCCGGTTCTCGACGCGGGCACTCCCGTCGTCACCGCAGACTTCCCGACCGCCGAACTGGTCAAGACGGCTGCCAACGCCTTCCTCGCCACCAAGATCTCCTTCATCAACGCGATGGCCGAGGTCTGCGAGGCCGCGGGCGGCGACGTCGGCGTCCTCGCCGAGGCGATCGGGTACGACGACCGGATCGGGAAGAAGTTCCTGCGCGCCGGTGTCGGCTTCGGCGGCGGCTGTCTGCCCAAGGACATCCGCGCCTTCGCGCACCGCGCCGATGAGCTGGACGTCTCGCTGGCGTTCCTGCGCGAGGTCGACGCGATCAACATGCGCCGCCGCGACAAGGTCGTCGCCCTGGCGCGGGAGCTGTGCGGGGGTGCGGTCCTGGGGGCCCGTATCGCCGTACTGGGAGCGGCCTTCAAGCCCGACTCCGACGACATCCGTGACTCGCCCGCACTGAACGTGGCCGCCCGGCTGCGTCTGGACGGCGCCGATGTCACGGTCTACGACCCCGAGGCGCTGGACAACGCCCGCAAGGCGTACCCGCTTCTCGGTTACGCGATATCGGCCGAGGAAGCCCTGCGGGGAGCCGACCTCGTGCTGCATCTGACCGAGTGGCCGCAGTTCCGGGAGATCGATCCGGAGCGGGCCGCGCGACTGGTGGCCCGCCCACGGATCGTGGACGGCCGGGGGGCGCTCGACGGGGAGCGTTGGGCCGCGGCGGGCTGGCACTTCCGGGCGTTGGGCAGACCCGCGCCCGCTGGGGAGAGGCCCCTGAGGGGTCTCTTGGGAGGGAAGAGAACGACATGACGAGCCTCGACAGATACCCGGGTGTACCGGTTACCGTCGTGATGCCGACGTACAACGAAGCGCCGAACCTGCCCCGTATGGCAGAGCTGGTCCTCGGCCTGCCGATCGACGGGCTGCATCTGAAGATCGTCGACGACTCCAGCCCGGACGGTACCGGGCAGATCGCCGAGGAGCTCGCCGAGAAGCACAACTGGGACGGGCGGCGCCGGATGAGCGTGCTGCACCGGACCGAGAAGGACGGGCTCGGGCGCGCCTACGTCGCCGGCATGAGCGCCGCTCTGGACGAGGGTGCCGAGTACGTCGTCCAGATGGACGCCGACGGCAGCCACCCGGTGGAAGCGGTCCCACGCATGCTCGGTACGGCCATGGCGTCCGGGGTCGGCCTGGTCGTCGGCAGCCGGTACGTGGAGGGCGGCTCGCTGGACGAGGAGTGGGGCAGGCACCGCGTCCTGCTGTCGCGATTCGCCAACCGGTACGCCCGGACCGTGCTCGGCACCAAGATCCGGGACATCACCGCGGGCTTCAACCTGTGGTCGGCGGCCACCCTGCGGGACATCGACCTCGCGACCCTGGACAGCGCCGGCTACAGCTTCCAGGTCGAGCTGAAGTTCAAGGCCGTCCGGGCCGGGCACAGCGCCGTGGAGATCCCGATCCGCTTCGAGGAGCGCACCGAGGGCGTCTCCAAGATGAACCTCTCGACGCAGATCGAGTCGGCGGTGATGCCGGTACGGCTGCGACTGCGCAACCGACGGGGCTGAGCGCGACGGTGAGCAGCGGACGTCACGCGCTTCCCTCCCGGTGGGGGAGGCTGTACCGCGAGATCGCGAAGTTCGGCATGGTGGGGGCCTCGGGCTTCGTCGTCAATCTCGCGGTCTTCAACCTCGTCAGGACCGTCACGGACTGGCAGACCGTCCGGGCGAGCGTCCTGGCCACGGTCGTCGCCATTCTCAGCAACTATCTCGGGCTGCGGTACTTCGCGTACCGCAACCAGGAGCAGGCGGACCGCAACAGCCGCAGGAAGGAGCTGACCCTCTTCCTGTTCTTCAGCGCGATCGGCCTGGTCATAGAGAACTCGGTGCTCTACGTGACCACCTACGGGTTCGGCTGGGACGGCACGCTCGCCACCAACGTCAGCAAGTTCCTCGGCATCGGCGTGGCGACCCTGTTCCGCTTCTGGTCCTACCGCACCTGGGTCTTCAGGACGGCCGGGAGCCGGGAGACGGCCGGCAGCCTGCCGGAACCCGTCGTGCCGTATCCCGAGCCCGTCCTGAGCGGCTCCAGCGGCTCCTGGGAGCGGACCTGAACGAACCTGACCCGGCGCGCCTCGGCGCGCCGGGTCATTCGCTCGCAGCCGTGGACGCCTGAGCCTCGCCGCGGCGGTGGATCTGGCGGAAGGTGAACTCGGCCAGGTTGTCGCCGATGCCGAAGACCGCGGTGTCCTTCTCCGTGACGTTCTTGCCGCTGGCGAAGCCGGCGATGGTGAAGTACGCGTAGCGGCCGTAGGAGTTCGAGGTCGTGCGGCAGATCGCGGAGTTGCAGAAGGCCTTGACCGCTCCGCCGGACAGCGACTTGACGATGTCCTTCTTGGTGTTGACCTGGCTCTTCGCCTTCGCCGCCTGGGCCTCGGTGTCGAAGACGGCCACGCCGACCGTCACCGAGACGCCGTCCTTGGTGTAGCTGACCCGCATGAACTGGGTGCAGCTGTTGGCCTTCAGGACCTTTCCGAGGCTGGGCTGGACCGTGTCACCGGCGGCGCAGTTCTTCGTGTCGGCCGTCGTCCCCTTCTTGTACACGGTCGACCCCATGGTCAGCTGGGTGCCCGGGAAGAGGATCTGCGCGCTGAGCGGGGCCGTGTCCTTGGCCTTGCTGGCGATGAAGTCCTTCGGGTCCAGCGGCGGCGGGGCGCTGGTCGGCGCGAACGACGGCGTGGTCCCGGTCGCGCTCGGGATGTCGGCCGTCGCCGGCAGCGACGAGGTCGGCTTGTTCGCCTCGTCGTCGCCGTTCGCCGATACGACGGCCATGGCCACGGCGGTGCCTATCGCGACCGTGGCGACCGCGCCCCCGACGATGAAGAACAGCCGACGGCGCCTGTTGCGGATCTCGGACGCCTCGGCGAGCGCGGCCCAGTCCGGAGTCTGCTCGCCCCCGTCGCTGCCCCATGGCTGCTGCGACTGCGGTTTCCAGGGATCCCACTGGGACGGGGGTCCCCCCTGCTGCCCAAAGCTCATGGGGCGCATCTTAGACGGGGGACGGGAGGTGCTGGTGTGCCTCTCGCAGGGCTCCCGGGGACCATTCCGGCAGGGGTGTACATCTCGGTCCCCGAGGTGCTGTGATGCGTGCCGCGGCGGACTCGTTTTGACCCGTCCGGGGCTGCGCGGGTAACCTTGCGGTTTGTTATGCGTATCGGCTTGGTCGTTCTCACGCGAGAGGCCCTTACGTAGGTTCCCTGGAGCAGTTACCAGTGGGCGGCATACGGGCAGCGTCCCCGGCACTGTCGTCCCCAGCTGCACGATCGCTTCAGTGATGCCATGTGTCAGCACCCATCCACTGAAGAAGAAGGCTGCGAAGTGCGTACGTACAGCCCCAAGCCCGGCGATGTGACTCGCCAGTGGCACGTCATTGACGCTCAGGACATCGTCCTGGGCCGTCTGGCTACCACCGCTGCGAACCTCCTCCGTGGCAAGCACAAGCCGACCTATGCCCCGCACATGGACATGGGCGACTTCGTCATCATCATCAACGCCGACAAGGTTCACCTGTCCGGCAACAAGAAGACCCAGAAGCTGGCGTACCGCCACTCCGGCTACCCGGGTGGTCTGCGCTCCGTCCGCTACGACGAGCTGCTGGCGAAGAACCCCGAGAAGGCCGTCGAGAAGGCCATCAAGGGCATGATCCCCAAGAACTCCCTGGGCCGTCAGATGCTCACCAAGCTGAAGGTCTACTCGGGCGACCAGCACCCGCACGCTGCACAGCAGCCGGTGCCGTTCGAGATCACCCAGGTCGCGCAGTAGTTCCGGCCACCCCCTAAGACAGAAAAGAATCTGAGGAGCATCGTGGCCGAGACCACTGTTGAGCAGCCGGTCGAAGAGACCGAGACCGAGCTCGTCGACATCGACAGCTACACCACCGAGTCCGAGGTCCCCGTCGAGGGTGAGTACACCTCGGAGTCGCTTGCCGGCCGCTTCGGCGACCCGCAGCCGGCCGCCGGCCTGGGCCGTCGCAAGAACGCCATCGCCCGCGTCCGGATCGTCCCGGGCACCGGCAAGTGGAAGATCAACGGTCGCACCCTTGAGGACTACTTCCCCAACAAGGTGCACCAGCAGGAAGTCAACGAGCCCTTCAAGGTGCTCGAGCTTGAGGGCCGCTACGACATCATCGCCCGCATCGCGGGTGGCGGCGTCTCCGGCCAGGCCGGTGCGCTCCGTCTCGGTGTCGCCCGCGCGCTGAACGAGGCCGACGTGGACAACAACCGCGGCGCCCTCAAGAAGGCCGGCTTCCTCCGTCGCGACGACCGTGCGGTCGAGCGCAAGAAGGCCGGTCTCAAGAAGGCCCGTAAGGCCCCGCAGTACAGCAAGCGTTAATCTTCGCTGCCTGTTCTGCTTCGTACCTGCTCGTTCCTGCGAGTCAGCAGTACGTACGTTCGCCCCGGCGGCACGCCACAGTGCCGCCGGGGCGTTCGTTTATCACTACCTTGGGCGTATAACGACACAAGACGCTCAAAGGCTCATGTGATCGGATGATCTCCGTGACTGACGCTTCCTCAGGAGGACAAGTGGGACGACTCTTCGGCACGGACGGCGTGCGCGGTGTCGCCAACGCGGATCTGACGGCCGAGCTGGCGCTCGGTCTGTCGGTCGCGGCGGCGCATGTGCTGGCCGAGGCGGGCACGTTCCAGGGCCACCGGCCGACGGCCGTGGTCGGACGGGACCCGCGCGCGTCCGGGGAGTTCCTGGAGGCCGCCGTGGTCGCGGGCCTCGCGAGCGCCGGCGTGGACGTGCTGAGGGTCGGTGTGCTGCCCACCCCCGCGGTGGCGTATCTCACGGGCGTGCTCGGCGCCGACCTCGGCGTCATGCTCTCCGCCAGCCACAACGCCATGCCCGACAACGGCATCAAGTTCCTCGCGCGCGGAGGGCACAAGCTCGATGACGAGCTGGAGGAGCGGATCGAGGCCGTCTACGAGGAGCACAAGGGCGGTGAGCCCTGGGAGCGGCCGACCGGCGGCGGTGTCGGCCGGGTCCGTGAGTACACCGAGGGCTTCGACAAGTACGTCGCCCATCTGATCGCCGTTCTGCCGAACCGGCTCGACGGGCTGAAGATCGTCCTCGACGAGGCGCACGGCGCTGCCTCCTGGGTGTCGCCGGAGGCGTTCTCGCGCGCCGGTGCCGAGGTGATCACCATCGGTGCCCAGCCCGACGGCCTCAACATCAACGACGGTTGCGGCTCCACGCATCTCGGACTGCTGAAGGCCGCCGTCGTCGAGCACGGCGCGGATTTCGGCGTCGCGCACGACGGGGACGCGGACCGGTGCCTCGCCGTCGACCACACCGGTGAGGAGGTGGACGGCGACCAGATCATGGCCGTGCTCGCGCTCGCGATGAGGGATCGACAGGCGCTGCGGTCCGACACCGTCGTCGCGACGGTCATGTCGAACCTGGGGTTCAAACTGGCGCTGGAGCGCGAGGGGCTCCGGCTCGTCCAGACCGCCGTGGGGGACCGGTATGTGCTCGAGGAGATGAAGGAGCACGGGTACGCCCTCGGGGGAGAGCAGTCCGGGCACGTCATCATTCTGGATCACGCCACGACCGGGGACGGGACGCTGACCGGGCTGATGCTGGCGGCTCGCGTCGCGGAGAGCGGGCGATCGCTGAAGGAGCTGGCTTCCGTGATGGAGCGGCTGCCGCAGGTGCTGATCAATGTGCCCGACGTGGACCGGTCGAAGGTTTCGACGTCCGGGGAGCTGGCGGCGGCGGTGGCTGAGGCCGAGCGTGAACTGGGCGCCACCGGACGGGTGTTGTTGCGGCCGTCGGGGACCGAGCCGCTGGTGCGGGTGATGGTCGAGGCGGCGGACATCGATCAGGCTCGGACGGTTGCGGGGCGGCTTGCCGATGCGGTGAAGTCCGCGCTGGGGTGAAGTCGGCGTTGGGGTGAAGTCGGCGTTGGGGTGAAGTCGGCGTTGGGGTGAAAGTCGGCGCTGGGGTGTTGTTCCCCGCGCTTTCAGGGGCGCTTTCGCCAGAACCACTTCTGGAAGAGCAGGGTGAGGGTGCCCGCCAGGACGATGCCCAGGAGGTTCAGCAGGAGCTGTTCTGTTGAACCCCAGGCCTGCTGGTACTCGTTGTAGCTGAAGGCGACCGCGGCGTTGGCGGCTGCCGGGACCGTGGTCACCGAGATGGCGACGCCCACCAGGGCACCCGACTTGGCCGAGGTCAGGGACAGCGTGCCCGCGCAGCCGGCGAGGACGGCCACGACGAAGGAGAACCAGTCGGGGCGGTAGATGAAGTTGGTGTTGGGGCGCAGGGCGTCCAACTGCTCGTCGCTGAACAGGCTCACGGAGTCCATGAAGTAGCTGAAGCCGACGGTGACGAGCATCGCCACCGCGAAGCCCACCAGGATGGCGTTCAGCGAGCGCAGCGCCAGGCGGGGATGGCGCTGGACGATCGCCGTACTGAAGGCCGCCAGGGGGCCGAACTCCGGGCCCACCGCCATCGCGCCCACGATCAGGATCGCGTTGTCCAGCACGACACCGCAGGCCGCGATCATCGTGGCCAGGGTGATGAACGCGAGATAGGTGACGGAGAGGGTCGACTCCTCGTGCGTCGCGTCCGTCAGTTGCTCCCACAGGACCGCGTCCACACCTTCGCCGGGTGCGTCGTCCTCGGCCTTGTCGGCGCGCTCGGAGAGCGACAGGTCGATGTTTTCGACGGCGATGGAGCCTGTCTTGTCGAGATCCAACTTCCGCAGCTCACCGATGAGTTCGTCGCCCGCCTCGCGGGCCACGTCGCACGTCACGACGTCGCCGGCGGGGCTGCGGGCGGCGCCCGGCATCACGACGAGGTGCGTGGCGCCGACCGTCTTCTCGATCAGGCGGACCACGTCGTCGGTCTTCTCGGCCGGGGTGATCAGGCGCAGGTGCAGCATGGCGCCTATTTAACAGGCGCGGGTTTCTAGAGCTTGCGGAGGCTGAGCTTGCGCACCTTGTGGTCCTGGCCCTTGCGGATGACGAGGGTGGCGCGGCCGCGGGTGGGGGCGATGTTCTCCACCAGGTTGGGCTTGTTGATGGTGCGCCAGAGGGTGCGGGCGTAGTCGACCGCCTCCTCCTCCGAGACCTGGGTGTACTTCCTGAAGTACGAGTCGGGGTTCTGGAAGGCGGTCCGGCGGAGCTTCTTGAACCGGCTGAGATACCAGCGCTCGATGTCCTCGGCGCTCGCGTCGACGTACACGCTGAAGTCGAAGTAGTCGGCGAGACCGACGCGGGTGCGGCCGTCCGTGCCGGGCAGAGCGGGCTGCAGGACGTTGAGGCCCTCGACGATCAGGATGTCGGGGCGGCGGACGGTGAGCCGCTGGTCCGGGACGATGTCGTAGATCAGGTGGGAGTAGACGGGGGCGGTGACCTCGTCCTTGCCCGCCTTGATGTCGGCGACGAAACGGGTCAGCGCCCGACGGTCGTACGACTCCGGGAAGCCCTTGCGCGACATGAGCCCGCGGGCTTCCAGCTCCCTGGTCGGCAGCAGGAAACCGTCGGTGGTCACCAGCTCCACACGCGGGTGCTCGGGCCAGCGGGAGAGCAGGGCCTGGAGGAGACGGGCGACGGTGGACTTCCCGACGGCGACCGAACCCGCGACCCCTATGACGAACGGGGTGCCCGATTGAGAGCCCTGTTCGCCCAGGAAGGTGTTCAGGGCGCCTCGGAGGCCGTCCGTGGCGCCGACGTAGAGGTTGAGGAGCCGGGAGAGCGGGAGGTAGATGTCCCGCACCTCGTCGAGGTCGATGACGTCACCGAGGCCGCGCAGCTTCTCGACCTCTTCGGCGTTCAGCGGGAGCGGCGTCTTCTCGCGCAGCGCGCTCCACTCGGCGCGGGTGAGGTCGACGTAAGGAGTCGCCTCCGGCTTGTGCCGGTGGGCGCTCCGGGGCATCGGGGAGACCGGAGAGATCACAGTCCATTGTTAACGGAGTTTGAACGGGGTGGGGGGTGGGGTGGGTCACGTCGGGCCCGGTTCACGTGAAGTCCGCGTAGGCGAGGTGGGTCGCGCAGGCCCGGCAGCGGAAGAGGTACGCGGTGGGCTGGTCGTCCTTGTCGAGCGAACCGAGGAATTCCTCGACCTCGTCCGGCGGCCAGGTCCACTCGGCGCATCGGCGGCGGAGGTCGTCGACGGCGTCCGGGTACCTCTCGAGCTCCTTCGCCCCGGCGAGGCCGAGGAACTCGGCGCCGTCGCCGCAGTGCGTGAGCCAGGTCGGGGACTGCCAGGCGACGAACCCGGGGGTGCGCCTGAGGATGGCCGTCACGACGTCTTTCGGTACGTCCCCCTCGATGCCGTCGGTGAAGGTGGCGTCGTAGCGCTCGGCGGCCTTGCCGAAGGCGATGCAGTACGGGCAGATGCCGCTGTCCGGGGCGTCGGCGGCGTGGACGGGGCCGGTGTACACCCAGCCGCGTTCCTGTCCGCAGCACACGCAGGGGGCGTCGGAGGGGGTGACGGAGCCGGTGGCGACCGGGTTCGGGTGGTACGGGAATTGGGGAAGGGCGGGGCGTTGGCGGGGCTCCGGCTGCGGGGAGATCAGGAGCTGGATCGCGCTGCCGGTGAGAGCGGCGGGCGCCAGCACGATCGCTTCCGCGCGGAGGGTCTTCGGGAGGTGTCTCCGGTCGGCCTGGTTCGTGAGGATCACCGGGCACTCGAGGGGCAGGACGGCGGCACCGGTGCGGCGGGCGAGTTCCGCTACGCGGTCCAGGATCCGCCCGGGAGAGAAGCGGTTGAACGTGAGGCCGAGGGCGTCGCCGTAGACCTCGGATTCGCCGCCGTCCTCGGCTTCAAGGTCCCAGGAGTCCGGGAGGCCGGTGGGTGGCATGCCGCCGACGGTGACGGGGCCGAGGACGTCGCGTATCGCGGTCTCGTCCATGGGGGCGGGTTGTCCGCCGGCGAAGCGGCAGAGGTACAAGCTGTAACTCACTTGGCTCCTACGAATGGGGCAGGCTCCGCCGAAGCCGGTGACAGCTTGGATTCGGCGGGGCCTGTGCAGCGGCTGATCAGAGCCGGAAGCCCTTTACCTGGATCATGCTCCCGTGCCCGTGCCGGTCCGGTTCCGCGACCTCGAATCCCGCCGAGGCCAAGAATTCCGACAGGGCGGCCCGCATGTGCCGGAGCACGCTGTTGTAGTGACGGACGACCGGAGGCGGGTCGGCGTAGTCGATTCCCTGCGCGAAGAGATCGAGGGCCGTCTCCCTCAGCTCCGCGTCCGTCGTCCAGTTCACATACACCCCGCCTTCGACGAACGGCGCGACATGCACACGTGCCCCAGGTTTCCTTTCCGCGCCGTCGTCGAGGTCGCCGCGGTGCACCGGGAGCCCGGTCCGGGCCAGTTCCCGGCACACCTCGTCAGCCAGCGCGTCACGCTCGGCGACGACTTCCGGGGAGGCCTTGGGGGGCAGGTCGAATTCGGGTTCAGTCATGTGCCACTTGTTCCTCGGTTCGCTGGTCGTTCGTCGCGAGGCCTGTCAGGCGTCGTCCGCCGCCCGCCGGACGTACTGGTCGAGCAGTTCCCGCGCCGCGTCCGCGAAGTCGGGGCGGTACGGGTGTCGTCAAGCGCAGGTACTTTAGGCAGAGGTCCTGGGAGGGGGGCCGGCAAGGGCTTTCCGCTGCGCGGCGTGGCGAGTTGCTCGGTTCCGCCCCCGCCGCAATATCCGGAATCGGGCACGAAGTGCCGTGTTTCGACGCCTCATGGCCCCTAGGCTGCCGCGCATGTGCGGAATCGTGGGATACGTGGGGTCGCAGTCGGCGCTCGATGTCGTGATGGCCGGACTGAAGCGACTGGAGTACCGGGGGTACGACTCGGCAGGTGTCGCCGTGCTCGCGGACGGCGGGCTGGCGGCGGCCAAGAAGGCCGGGAAGCTGGTCAATCTGGAGAAGGAGCTGGTGGAACGGCCGTTGCCGACAGGGCTCACCGGTATCGGGCACACACGCTGGGCCACGCACGGCGGGCCGACCGACGCCAACGCGCACCCTCATCTGGACAACGCCGGCCGGGTGTCGGTCGTCCACAACGGCATCATCGAGAACTTCGCCGCGCTGCGGACCGAGTTGGAGGAGCGGGGGCACACGCTCGCCTCCGAGACCGACACCGAGGTCGTCGCGCACCTGCTCGCCGAGGAGTTCTCGGTGACGGCCGACCTCGCGGAGGCGATGCGGCTGGTGTGCCGGCGGCTGGAGGGGGCGTTCACGCTGGTGGCCGTACACGCCGATGAACCGGACGTCGTCGTGGGCGCCCGGCGGAACTCGCCGCTGGTGGTCGGCGTCGGCGAGGGCGAGGCGTTTCTGGCGTCCGATGTGGCGGCCTTCATCTCCCACACCCGCTCCGCGATCGAGCTGGGCCAGGACCAGGTCGTCGAACTGCGGCGCGACGGCGTGACGGTGACGGGCTTCGACGGCCGCCCCGCCGACGCTCAGCCGTACCACGTCGACTGGGACGCCTCCGCCGCGGAGAAGGGCGGCTACGACTACTTCATGCTCAAGGAGATCGCCGAGCAGCCCAAGGCGGTCGCCGACACGCTGCTCGGTCGTATCGACGCGGCCGGGTCCCTGAGGCTGGACGAGGTCCGGATCTCCGCCGCCGAGCTGCGGGAGGTCGACAAGGTCGTCATCGTGGCCTGCGGTACGGCCTTTCACGCGGGGATGATCGCCAAGTACGCCATCGAGCACTGGACCCGTATCCCCTGCGAGGTAGAGCTGGCGAGCGAGTTCCGCTACCGGGACCCGATCCTGGGCCCGCGGTCCCTCGTGATCGCCATCTCCCAGTCCGGGGAGACCATGGACACGCTCATGGCGCTGCGGCACGCCCGCGAGCAGGGTTCCAAGGTCCTGGCGATCTGCAACACCAACGGTTCGACGATCCCCCGGGAGTCGGACGCGGTGCTGTACACACATGCGGGGCCCGAGGTCGCCGTAGCGTCGACGAAGGCGTTTCTGACGCAGCTCGTGGCGTGTTACCTGGTGGCGCTGTACCTGGGGCAGGTGCGCGGGACCAAGTGGGGTGACGAGATCTCCGCCGTCGTCCGGGACCTGTCGCACATCTCCGGTGAGGTCGAGCGCGTGCTGGAGACGATGAAGCCGGTGCGGGCGCTGGCGCGGTCGCTGGCCGACAAGAAGACCGTGCTGTTCCTCGGGCGGCACGTCGGGTATCCCGTCGCGCTGGAGGGCGCGCTGAAGCTCAAGGAACTCGCCTACATGCACGCCGAGGGCTTCGCGGCGGGGGAGCTGAAGCACGGGCCCATCGCGCTCATTGAGGAGGACCTGCCGGTCGTGGTGGTCGTGCCCTCGCCCCGGGGGCGGTCGGTGATCCACGACAAGATCGTGTCCAACATCCAGGAGATCAGGGCCCGGGGAGCGCGGACGATCGTGATCGCGGAGGAGGGGGACGAGGCGGTGGTGCCGTACGCCGATCACCTGATCCGGATTCCGGCCACGCCGACCCTGCTGCAGCCGCTGGTGGCGACCGTGCCGCTGCAGGTGTTCGCGTGTGAGCTGGCCACGGCCCGCGGCAACGAGGTGGACCAGCCGAGGAACCTGGCGAAGTCGGTCACGGTGGAGTAGTCACGGTGGAGTAGTCGGCTGCCCGGTCCGGTACAGGTTGCGGGCGGCGTGGAGCAGCCAGAACTCCAGCGCGAACCCGGGGATCGCGGCGAATCCGATAGAGGGTTCGTGGATTCCGTTGACGACGAGGGTGACGAGGAGCACGGGCCACAGCGTGGCCAGCGCGGTCACGAAGACGAAGTGGCCCGACACCCGCCCGGACGCCCCCTCGCGTTCGGTGCGCCTGGACTCGTCCGCCGGGGTCCACGGGGCGGGGGCCGTCCGTTCGCGCGGCTGAGGGATCTCCTCGGCCGGGCGGGCCGGAAGGGGTACGACCGCGGCGGCGGGAACGGCCTTGTCCAGTACGGCGATCCGCTCGGCCGTGACTTCCCCGTACAGGGTCGGCTCCACGGCCACCCCGAAGCCGTCGAGGCCGGTCAGACACCGGGCCCCGTCGGGTCGGGTGGTCATCGCGGCACAGGCGTCGTACCGCACGGTGACCAGGCCGCCCGGCGTCGACAGCGTCACGCCCGCCTCCCCGATGATCAGCGTGACGTCGTCGTCCTCCAGGGACGGATGCAGGGTGCCGGAGACCGTTCCTAAAGACTGAGTGGGAGTGAGTCCTGTTGCCAGGACTCGTGCTCAGCCGGGTGTCCCGAACGGTGTTGGGCACCCTGGTCGCCCGCTTTCGCTCCACGGCCCGGCGGCGCGCATCCGGTGCGCGGTCCGGGAACGTGGGGGCGGGTTTCCTCACGCCGACGAATCTCCGGTCGGGCCTGGACGATCCGATGCCCCGCACCATCACTCCGGTGATGCGGGGGCGGTGTCGTCCGTCGCCGGATCGGGTGGCCGAGGGCGCGTCGCCCGATCGCGATGCTTGCCGCATCGTGCCGGGAAATCGTGCGGGTAGGGGTGGTGAGCGGTTTTTGCCAGTGCTGGGCGCCCCAGCGGCTGGTGTAGGCGGGGTCGACCGCGACGACGGCGATGTCCTGTTCGGCGGCCATCGACACCAGCCGGGCTTTGAGCTTCGCGGTGGGGAAGCGGGAGATGAGGCGGCGGAAACGCTTGTTGCGGCCGTGCTTCTCGCGGCTGGTGCCGTCGCTGAAGTCGAGGTCCTCAATCGCGATCGCGGCGGCCCCGCAGCGCCGGGCGTGGTGCAGCAGCCGGGTCAGGGCGTGCCGGATCTGCGCGTTCCGGTGCTGGGCGGTGCCGGTGAGGTCGTAGAAGAAGCGCTGCGGTTCGCCGACGGGGTTGCCGTGTACATCCAGGTGCCAGGCGGCGAGGTGGTCGTCGTTCATGTCCACCCCCACCACGCCCCGCGCCAGCGCCGCCTGAAGCGGCAGGACGGGAGCGGCTGCGCGCTGCCAGGAGGCGGTGACATACCAGCGGCCGCGCATCACATCGTGGTGGATGCGGTAGGCCACCGCCCGGTTCGCGGTGACCCGGTCACACCACTCCTGACTCCGGTGCCGAAAGGCCACAGTCGCATCCAGCAGATACCGGCCGTGCGGGGCGTTGGCCAGGCGGGCCAGCGGAGCCGGGAGCTTGAGCGATAACTGGCCGGTGTCGGTGACGCGGATCGTCTCGTTGCCGAAGCGTTTGCCCGTCTCCCCGTCGGCGGCCAGGAACATCCGCTCCGACCGCCACCGCTCCCGCCACGCCTGCTCATCCAGTCCGGCCGCTTGCAGGTGGTGGCGGGTGTTCGCGAGGCGTTTGCCGCCGCGCACCACCCGCACCCGGCCCGCAGCCCGGTCCGCCTCCACCACCGCGAGCCGGTCCTTGAGCGTCTGCAGACGGCGGGACTTGGCATGCCACTCACCGCGCGAGCCGTACCCGCGCACCAGCCCTTCCCGCTTGTCCGCCTTGGCACCGAGCGGCCGGGCCAGCCGCGCCTCGATGGACGCGATATGCCCCCGCAGCCGGGCCATGTGGGCGGCCTGCCCGCGCCGGGCCAGCGCCCACTGATCATGGGTGGCCTTGGTGATACTGCCCGCCCACCGAGCCGACGACCTCCCCGTCAGCGACCTTTTGCGCACCGCCCACGAGGCCGCATCATGACCCAGCCCCTGCCGGGAGCGCTCCGCGAGATCCCCGGCCGCCAGCGACCCCAAGTAGACGCCGACCTCGGTGAGCACCGCCGCGTCCGCCTCAGATACTCGCAGCCGGTCCCGGATCGCCACCCCGGCGGGGCCGGGCACCACGAACGACGCCTCCACCTCCCTCAGTGTGCCCACTCGTACACCTCCGCCCTGCGGAAGATCCCCGTCCACGCCAGTCAACGAGCAGCATCCGCAAAGGTCACTCATTCGACCCGCGAACTCGCGTTCCCTCCCGAACCGCAGGCAGCACACCCACATCAGCAGAGCCTCCTGTCGCGCAAGAGCCTCCTGTCGCGCAGATGAACCACCGCATCCAGTACAGGCGCTCACCCGCGATCACCAGAAGTCACTCCTGCTAAGTCCAGCGGCAGCAGTTCCCAACCCCGGACGGCGAGAATCGGAGGCCGGCGTGAGGCCCGCCCAGTCGGCGCCTCTCGGTCCGCTCGACACCGGCGAGGAGCGCTGCCGCGAAGGAGACGTCTTCGGCGGAGGGGATCTTCTCGAAGAAGGCCCGCGTGGCTTCCCAGTCTCCGTCCCAGGCGGCGGTGCGCAGCGGGGCGAGTTCGGGCACCGCGTCGAACGGGTCGGTCACCGGTGGTCTGGCCCCGCCGACAGCACTTTCGCCCATACGACGGTCCCCCTGGCCGAGTCGACGCGGTGCTGCGCAGGCTAGCAGGAGGGGTTACGCGGGGTTACTTAGATTCGGGGCCCGTCTTGAGGGCGTTGAGGAAGGCCGTGAAGGTGGGGGTGGGGAGGGTGAGGGTGGCTCGGGTGGGGGCTTTGGAGTCGCGGATGGATGTGTGGGTCGGGGAGTTGGCTATCTCGACGCATTCGTTGCCGTCGCCCTCGCCCGAGTATGAGGACTTCTGCCAGTGGTCCATGGAGGGCTCACAGCTCCTTTGCCAGTCTGTGGATGAAGTCGCGGGACTCGTTCGGTTCGAGTGATACGGCCTCCACCATATGGAAGCGAGTTCGGTAAATGTTGAGTTGCGCCTCGGAGTCGATGAGGACCGAGCCATGAGGCGCGTCTCGTACCACGGTGTCCAGCTTGGGCAGAGGGCCACCTGCGTACGTCATCGTGCTGGAAGCGGCAAAGTCGTCCAGATCGAACGGAATGGCTCGCAAGGTGACGTGCTCTGCTTCGGAGAGCTCAAGGAGCCGTGCGAGCTGGGCCTTTGAGGTGGCACGATCTTTGACCCTGATGCGAAGCGCCGCCTCATGGACCAGTGCCTGGTAGGGGATGGCGATCTTCTGGCGCGCCTTGCGGTGCTGGATGCGCAGCTCAAGCTCTTCATGAGGGAGTTCGGGCAGCCTGGACGAGAAGACGGCGCGGGCGTAGCCCTCCGTCTGCAACAGGCCCGGCACATACAGGACGGCTACGTGGTGCAGGAACCGGGCATGGTGCTCCAGCTCCGACAAGTCGAGGAAGGGCGTGGGCAGCAGGCCCCGGTACTCCTCCCACCAGCCACGTGTCCGGTCGGTGGCCATGGAGATCAGGGCTTCGATGAACTCCTGGTCGGTGCAGGCGTAGTGGGAGGCGAGGCGGCGCACCCGCTGCTCGCTCACGCCGGTGATGCCGGATTCGATGTGGGTGATCTGAACCCGGTTCACCCCTAGCAGTGCCGCGGCCTCGATGGTGGTCAGCCCCGCAGCTTCACGGAGCCTTCGGAGTTCGACTCCCAGGCGCATCTGACGTGCGGTTGGTTCGCGCCTCTGGACCATCTACTGCTCCTCGTTCGGGGTCGGATTACGCGATCACCTTGCTCCGACATACATGTTACCCCTACTGTCGGTGACGCAACGAACACCCTGCGGAAGCGCACCGCTCCGCCCTGCCATGGCGATCGCGGCACTGCCACCGCAGCCAATCCCCCTCCAAGTGAACGGAGTTGACGCATGCCCGAAAAAGAACCCTGGGAGTACACCCTGTACATCCCGAACGACCTCCGCGCCGTCACCGTCGCCCGCCGCACCCTCCGCCTGATCCTCACGATGCACGGCTTGATCCGCCTGACCGACACCGCAGAGCTCCTCGCGGCCGAGCTGGTCTCGAACGCCGTACGCCATACGAAGGGGCCGGCCGCGCTGCGGGTGCGCTGGTCGGCGGGGGTGCTGCGGATCGGGGCGTGGGACGCGGACCCCGAACCTCCTGAGCCGCCAGGCGAGTTGGGGGCGCTGGAGGAGGAGGGCAGGGGGCTGGCGCTGGTGCGGGCCTGCGCGGATCTGTGGGGATGGCAGCCGTTGGCCAGACACGGCAACCGGGGGAAGTACGTGTGGTGCGAGCTGGCGGCGGCCTGACGGGCGCGGTCAGATGTGGGCCTCGGGAGGGAAACCGGTCCAGCGCAGTTCGGCGGGCAGGTGCCGCATGTCGTTGGAGACGAGGACGGAGGCCGCTCGGCCGGGCGCGTAACGGATGACGGTGAGCGCCGCGTTCGCGTGGTTGAGGCCGAGCCAGCGCCACTTCGGGGCGTGCATGGCGTCCCGGACGAGCCAGGCGACGAGGAAGTTGTGGGTGACGACCAGTTCGTGCCGGTTCGCTTCGCCGTCCACCGGTCCGGTGAACAGGTCGAGTGCCTGGAGGGCCAGCGCGGCGCCCTGCTCCCGCTCGTCGTCGGTGGTGTCGGCGAGGAAGCGGAGGTATAAGTCGGCTGATTCGGGCGGGAGTTCATCGCGCTCGGGTACGTAGGGCACGTAATCGCCCGCGACTTCCGAGTCGAGCAGGGGGACGTTCCTCCGTTGGCCGTGGATCAGGCGAGCGGTCTGTGCCGCCCGCGGCAGCGGACCGTGGTGAATGGCCGTGAAGGGGATGTCCTGGAGCCGTCGGCCGAGCAATGTGGCCTGCTGCCGGCCGACCTGCGTCAACCCGCTCTCGTCCGGCAACGCCTCGCCGTGCCGGGCGAGGTAGAGGTAACGGGTGGCTGTGCCGGTCATCGCAGGCTCCTCTGTGAGCGATCTCCTCAACACAGGGCTCCTGGAAGTCACCCTGGGCAAGACCCCAGCCGGAGAGAAATGGAATCGGATCATGTCGTTCGTCAGCTACTTCCCCGGCCGGGGAACCGTTCGTGAGACGGCCTACCTGGAAGGCAAGACGGAAGGAAGGACGGAAGGCGAGGCCAAAGGGATCCTCTCCGTGCTGGAGGTACGCGGCATCCCCGTGACCGACAGTGTGCGTGAGCGCATCATCAGCTGCACCGATCTCGATCGCATGGACACCTGGCTGGAGCGTTCCCGCACGGTCGAGCGGGCCGAGGACCTGTTCGACGAAGAGGGAAGCGCCGACAAGCCGATCGCGTGACCGGCGCCGGGCGGATCGTAAAGTGCCCGGATGAGCATCATCGGTGTCGGTATCGACGTGGCGGAGATCGACCGGTTCGCGGCCTCCCTGGAGCGGACGCCCGGTCTGGCCCAACGGCTCTTCCGGGACGACGAGTTGCTGCTGCCCGGCGGGGAGCGGCGGGGTGTCGCCTCGCTGGCGGCGCGGTTCGCCGCCAAGGAGGCCCTGGCGAAGGCGCTCGGAGCCCCCGCGGGCCTGCACTGGACGGACGCCGAGGTCTACGTCGAGGACAGCGGGCAGCCCCGGCTGCGGGTGACCGGGACCGTCGCGGCGCGGGCGGCGGAACTCGGGGTGCGGTCCTGGCACGTGTCGCTCAGTCATGACGCGGGGGTGGCGTCGGCGGTGGTGATCGCGGAGGGGTGACGAACGGGCGTGGGGCGGCGGGCGTTTGCTCAGGCCGGATTGTCGTGGCGGGCGCGGGCGCCTGTGTTCACGCGGCCTGGTCCCACTCGGCGTAGACCTCCTCGTTGGTCTGGGGGTCGTCGTCACCGCCGCTGAGGACGTACTTCTCGCGGGCTCGCAGCACGGCCCAGAGCAGGGCGGAGGCGACCGTGATGTACCAGGGCAGCGGCCACAGGGGCTGCCACCAGGAGGCGCGCGGGGCGACGGTGAGGTCGACGGCGGCCGTGGCCATGCCGGCGCCCAGGCTCCAGCACAGCAGGCGCCCGGCCCAGCGGACGGCCAGGGCAAGGGACCAGACGGATCTGTCCGGATCGGTCATCGCGGGAAGGTCCTCCACGGGATGGGCGACGCCCGCGGATGCGGCAGCGCTCGCCGAACGGCCTCAGTGTGCGTTTTGTGAAGGGCCGTGCACAGGGGGGTTCTGTGACAGACGGGATATCTGAGTCACCTTCAGGTTTGGGCATATGCCAGAAAATGCCCGATCGTGCCTGGTAAGCGCTTCCTCCGCGCCTGCGGAACGGTATCAAATTTGGCTGGAAGTGACCGGCTCGGATCGATGGATGAATGTCCGACCTGGGAGGTCGTGCACTTCTGGACATCCAAGCGGTGAGCCTGCTGGCCGGGAATTGATCATTCCCCTCTCTCGCGGAGGGGGAAGATGAGTATTTGTCATGTTATCCGGGCGTGGAGAGCGGTAAAGGGGTAGGACCGATTCCGGCTCGTATGCGGAAACGGGTTCGGGGCATGGCAAGCCGAACGGGCGGGACGCACTCGTAGCCGTCGCATGGAACAGCAGTGACGGGGTGACCACGGCGAGACGCCAATGGGCGGACCGTTTGCGCCCCTTCGCGCTTCACGGCAGCGCTGCGGCAGACTCGATCACATGCGTACTGCGTACAGCGTGGAAACGGTCAGGACGGCCGAGCGGGAGTTGATGGCTCGGCTGCCGGAGGGCGCGCTCATGCAGCGGGCCGCGGCTGGGCTCGCCGCCGCCTGCGCGGACCTGCTGGGGCGGGTGTACGGCCGTCGGGTCGTGCTGCTCGTCGGCAGTGGGGACAACGGCGGCGACGCCCTCTACGCGGGCGCGCGGCTCGCGAGGCGCGGGGCCGGTGTCACCGCCGTCCTGCTCGCGCCCGAGCGGGCCCATGCCGGGGGGCTCGCGGCGCTGCGGCGGGCGGGAGGCCGGACGGTGGCTCCGGGTGGCGCCGAGGAACTCGTCGAGCGGGCCGACCTCGTCCTCGACGGGATCGTCGGGATCGGCGGCAAGGGCGGGCTGCGGCCCGACGCGGCCCGGCTGGCCGAGGTCGCCGAGCGGTCCCGCGCCGCCGTCGTCGCCGTCGACCTGCCGAGCGGGGTGGACGCGGACACGGGTCAGGTGACCGGGGCAGCCGTGCGGGCCGATCTGACCGTCACGTTCGGGACGCACAAGCCCGGCCTGCTGATCGATCCCGCGCGGGAGTACGCCGGGTCGGTGCGGCTCGTCGACATCGGGCTGTCCCTTCCTCCGCGGGCCGAACTGGAAGCCCTCCAACACGCCGATGCACGGCGGCTGCTGCCCGTGCCGACCGGGGAGAGCGACAAGTACCGGCGAGGGGTCGTCGGGATCGCCGCCGGGTCCGCGCGGTATCCGGGGGCCGCCGTGCTCGCCGTGTACGGGGCGCTGCGGGGCGGCGCCGGGGCCGTGCGGTACGTCGGGCCCGCCGGGGACGCCGTGATCGCCCGCTTCCCCGAGACGCTCGTCTCCGATCGGGGGCCCAAGCACGCCGGACGCGTGCAGGCATGGGTCGTCGGGCCGGGGGCCGGGGACGACGCCTCTGCCGTCGGAGAGGTGCTGGCGTCCGACGTGCCGGTCCTCATCGACGCGGACGGACTGCGGCTCGCCGACCGGGACGCCGTACGCGCGCGTACCGCGCCGACCCTCATGACCCCGCACGCCGGAGAGGCCGCCGCGCTCCTCGGGGTGCCGCGCGAGGAGGTGGAGGGGGCCCGGCTGGCGTCGGCGCGGGAACTCGCCGGGCGCTACGACGCGACCGTGCTGCTCAAGGGCTCGACCACGCTCGTCGCCGACGCCGGGTCCGTACGCGTGAACCCGACCGGGACGGCGTGGCTGGCCACCGCCGGCAGCGGGGACGTCCTGTCCGGTCTCGCCGGGTCCCTGCTGGCGTCCGGGCTGAGCGCCCTGGACGCCGGCAGCGTGGGTGCGTATCTGCACGGGCTGGCCGGGCGGTTCGCGGCGGACGGGGCACCGGTGGGGGCGCACGACGTGGCCGAGGCCGTACCGGCGGCCTGGCGGGACGTGAGGGATGTGACGGACGCCTGACCGCGGATCAGCAGGCGTACGGGTGACGGAAAGCCAGTATACCGACGCGTAACCGCGAACTACTACCTGATGGGACCAATACCGGTCGGCCGAATATGCGGAGCTGAAAGGGCGATGTTTCGCTGGCCGCATGGATGAGCCAAATATACGAGGCACCACCCGGCGCGAGTTGCTGGGCGGAGCGGCAGTCGTTCTGGGGAGTCCCGTTCTCGGTTTCCGCGAGGACACCCCGGAACCGGCGGAGCACGAGCCCGACGGGAACTGCGGCAGCGACTACGACGCGGAATTCGAGGAGCTGTTCGAGGCCGCCGAGGACGTCGAGATCGACGACCGCTCCCTCGCCGCCAAGTGGTGCCGACCCATTCGAAAACGGGCCAGGGTGACGATGCGTTACCGGGTGCGGGGAAACTGGCAGGTCGGCTACCACACCGGAGTGGATCTTGCCGTGCCGAAGGGAACCCCGGTCTACGCGGTGGGCACCGGCGTCGTCGTCCTGGCCAGTTGGTCGGGGTCGTACGGAAAGGCCGTGACGATCAAGATGAGCGATTCCCGCTATGTGCTCTACGCCCATCTCTCGCGGATCTCGGTCGCGCGCGGTGCCAAGGTCAAGGCCGGCACCCGCATAGGCAGCAGCGGCGCCACCGGGCGCGCCACCGGCCCTCATCTGCACTTCGAGGTCCGCTCCCGCCGCCCGTACGGCTCGGACATCGACCCGGTGAAATACCTGGCCCGGCACGGTCTGAGCCTCTGACACGCGTGCGCGTGCGCGTCCCTGGGGGGACGCGCTCATCGGCGGTGTCAGTCGCCTCTGAGACACTGGGGGCGCCATGAACGAGACAGCAACTGCCCCGACCGCACCACTGCGCGCCCGTGCCGAGATCGACCTCGCCGCGCTGCGGGCCAACGTGCGGGCCCTGCGCGCCCACGCGCCGGGAGCCGCCGTCATGGCCGTGGTCAAGTCCGACGCGTACGGCCACGGCGCGGTGCCGTGCGCCCGCGCCGCGGTCGAGGCGGGCGCGCGCTGGCTCGGGACCGCCACACCGGAGGAGGCCCTCGCGCTGCGGAAGGCGGGACTGCCGGGGCGGATCATGTGCTGGCTGTGGACGCCCGGCGGCCCCTGGCGGGAGGCGATCGAGGCCGACCTCGACGTGTCCGTCGGCGGGACGTGGGCGCTGCGGGAGCTCGTCGCCGCGGCCCGCGAGGCCGGCCTTCCCGCGCGCGTGCAGCTCAAGGCCGACACCGGCCTCGGGCGGGGCGGCTGCCAGCCGGGCGAGGACTGGGCCGAGCTGGTCGCCGAGGCCCTGCGCGCCCAGTCCGAAGGCCTCCTGCGCGTCACCGGCCTCTGGTCGCACTTCGCCTGCGCCGACGAGCCGGGGCATCCCTCCATCGCCGCCCAGCTCACCCGCTTCCGGGAGATGCTGGCGTACGCCGAGGGACAGGGCGTGCGCCCAGAGGTGCGGCACATCGCCAACTCACCCGCCACGCTCACGCTTCCGGAGAGCCATTTCGACCTCGTCCGGACCGGGATCGCGCTCTACGGCATCTCGCCCAGCCCCGAGCTCGGCGTCCCCGCCGACTTCGGACTGCGTCCGGTGATGACGCTGTCGGCGTCGCTCGCGCTGGTCAAGCATGTTCCGGGCGGCCATGGCGTCAGTTACGGCCATCACTACGTCACCCCGGGCGCCACGACCCTCGGCCTGGTGCCCGTCGGATACGCAGACGGGATCCCGCGGCACGCCTCCGGCGCCGGACCGGTGCTGGTCGACGGCAAGTGGCGCACGGTCGCCGGACGGATCGCCATGGACCAGTTCGTCGTCGATCTCGGCGGCGACGAGCCCGCCACCGGCACCCGGGCCGTCCTCTTCGGTCCCGGCGACCGGGGCGAGCCCACCGCCGAGGACTGGGCGCAGGCCGCGGGCACCATCGCGTACGAAATCGTGACCCGCATCGGAACGCGCGTTCCCCGCGTCTATGTGAATGAGGAACAAGCGGGGTAACCGCACAGTGCGCGCAAGAACAACGAGTCCCGTCACACCGGTATCACCCGACCCAGCGAACAGGAGCGGAACGTGAGCGAGAGCAGTGCGGAGGCCGTCGTCGACGCCGCCGCTTCGGTGGCCCTCGCCTCCGCGACGGGGGCGGGCGCCGGCTGGCGCCGGGCGACCGGCATCGCCGGCGCCGCGATAGGCGTGATCGCCGCGGGCGCCGCGGCCGGTGTGGCCGTCGAGCGGCTCACCGTCGGGCGCGGGATGCGGCAGAAGGCACGGCTCGCCCTCGACTCCACCGGACCGTACGGCTCGCTGCGCGGCACCCCCGGCAAGGCGCAGGCCGACGACGGCACCGAGCTGTACTACGAGGTCGACGACGTCGACCCGGAAGCCGCGCCCGCCCTGTCGCCGCGCCGGCGCCGGCTCTTCGGACGCAAGGCCCCCGCTCCCGTCACCGTCGTCTTCAGCCACGGCTACTGCCTCAGCCAGGACTCCTGGCACTTCCAGCGCGCCGCGCTCAGGGGCGTCGTACGGACCGTGCACTGGGACCAGCGCAGCCACGGACGGTCCGGGCGGGGCGCGCGGCAGGTGAATGACGGGGTGCCGGTCGACATCGAGCAGCTCGGGCGCGACCTGAAAGCCGTCATCGACGCGACCGTCCCCGAGGGTCAGATCGTGCTCGTCGGCCACTCCATGGGCGGCATGACCATCATGGCGCTGGCCGACCAGTACCCCGAGCTGATCCGCGACCGGGTGGTGGCGGTGGCCCTGGTCGGCACGTCGTCCGGACGGCTCGGCGAGGTCAACTTCGGGCTGCCCGTCGCCGGCGTCAACGTCGTACGGCGGGTGCTGCCGGGCGTCCTCAAGGCGCTGGGGCAGCGGGCCGACCTGGTGGAGAAGGGGCGGCGGGCCACCGCCGACCTGTTCGCCGGGATCATCAAGCGCTACTCCTTCGCGTCCCGGGACGTCGACCCGGCCGTCGTCCGGTTCGCCGAGCGGATGATCGAGGGCACCCCGATCGACGTGGTCGCCGAGTACTACCCGGCGTTCGACAACCACGACAAGACCGCCGCCCTCGCCCACTTCGCGGACAAGCCGGTGCTCGTGCTGGCCGGGGTGGGGGACATGGTCACGCCCAGCGAGCACAGCGAGGCGATCGCCTCCCTGCTGCCGGAGGCGGAGCTGGTGCTGGTCCCGGACGCCGGGCACCTGGTCATGCTGGAGCACCCGGAAGTGGTCACCGACCGCCTCGCCGACCTCCTCACCCGCGCGGGCGCGGTGCCCGCAGGGGCTACCGTTGGCGGTTATGGAAGCACCGCGCAACCCGGTTGAGACCGAGCTGACCGTCACCTCCCCCGAGCAGATGCGCGAGCTGGGCCTGAAGCTCGCCAAGCTGCTGCGCGCCGGCGATCTGGTGATGCTCAGCGGAGAGCTCGGCGCGGGCAAGACGACGCTGACCCGGGGTCTCGGCGAGGGACTCGGGGTGCGGGGGGCCGTGACCTCGCCGACCTTCGTGATCGCCCGGGTGCATCCGTCCCTGGGGGACGGTCCGCCGCTCGTCCACGTGGACGCGTACCGCCTGGGCGGTGGGCTCGACGAGATGGAGGACCTCGATCTCGACGTGTCGCTGCCGGAGTCGGTGATCGTCGTGGAGTGGGGCGAGGGCAAGGTCGAGGAACTGACCGACGACCGGCTCCAGGTGCAGATCCACCGCGCGGTCGGTGACACGACCGACGAGGTGCGGCACGTGACGCTGACGCCGGTCGGCGAGCGGTGGACCGCGGCCGACCTCAGCGTGCTCACGGCCTGAGAGCCCGCCGCACCCTCCTGCGGCCGTTTCTGTGAACGTTCCGACAAACCGTCGGCAAGATGTTGCGTCGGCCGTCTTGTGCGTGGTCACATGGTACCCAGCTCGTAGTTAGGTGTACCTAACTACGCCGCCCCCGAACTTCAGGAGGCGTCCATGTCGGCCACCGAGAACCGGCCCTCCCACCAGCCGTACGTGCTCGTCGGCGGTGTGTCCATGCGTGATCTGCTGGCGTCCTGTGCGGCGGCGGAGGCCGTCTCGACACCGCCGCGGATGCCCGACCCGGAGACCGTGCGGGCGGTCGCGGAGCGTCCGAAAGCGGCCTGAGCGGGCTCAGGGGATCACCGCGACCGTCGCGCCGATCGTCGCGAAGGTCCACATCGCGTCGCCGTCCGCACGGGACTCCCGGATGCCGCCCGTGCGCACGGTGGTCGTGGTGGAGTCGGCGGGAGGCGTCGCGTTCCGCACGGCCGCGCTGAAGCCGATCGCCACGCCGTCGACGCTGGTGAAGCGGACCACGTGTTCGATGGGGGTGCCGTCGGATCCGGTCACGGCGTTGGAGCGGGAGGTGACCGCGTAGACGCCGGGGGCCGGGGCGATGTTGCCCGGAGTGACCTCGAAGGTGCGGATCACCTTGTCGCCGAGACCGACCAGCCAGACGCGGTGGCCCCTCAGGGAGTACACGACGCGGGCGCCCGTGCCGGAGCCCGGCGGCAGCAGGGTGGCGTTCCTCTTTCCCCCCGGGCCCTTCGAGGTGGTGATCGCCGGGGTGCCGTTCGTGCGGGCCTTGGTGAGGTGGGCCGGGGCCGTCGCGTAGGCCTGGTAGCCGAGGAAGCCGACCGTTGCGAGGGCCGCTGCGGTGAGGGCGGTTACGAAGCCTGCGCTGCTGGGTGCCACCGGTTACCTCTTGAGTATTTAGTCCTAATTTGTGGTGACGGTAGCAGGTCGCCGGGCCCGTACGGCGCCGCTGCGGCCGCTCCCGTCCGCGCGCCAGAACCGCATGTCGGTACCGCCCCGGACCCGTCCCTGTGCGGCCTGCGGCCGCCTCGGGCTCCCCGGAGCCGTAGGCTGTTTGCGTGCTCTTGCTCGCTCTGGATACCGCCACCCCCGCCGTGACCGCCGCCCTGCACGACGGGCGTGACGTCGTCGCCTCGTTCAGCCAGGTGGACGCGCGTCGGCACGGGGAGCTGTTGTTGCCGGCCGTCGACCGGGTGCTCGCGGACGCGGGGGTGAAGCTGGACGCGGTCACCGGGATCGTCGTCGGGACCGGACCCGGGCCCTACACCGGGCTGCGCGTCGGGCTCATGACCGCCGACACCTTCGGGCTCGCCCTCGGGGTCCCCGTGCACGGGATGTGCACCCTGGACGGGCTCGCGTACGCGGCCGACCCCGGCGAGGGGCCCTTCGTCGTGGCGACCGACGCGCGGCGCAAGGAGGTGTACTGGGCGCGGTACGAGAACTCCCGTACCCGGACCGGTGAACCCGCCGTCGACCGGCCCGCCGACATCGCCGAGCAGGTCCAGGGCCTGCCCGCCGTCGGCGCCGGGGCGCTGCTCTACCCCGACACCTTCCCCGACGCCCGCGAGCCCGAGTACGTCTCCGCCGCCGCCCTCGCCTCCCTGGCCGCCGAGCGGATCCGGGCCGGGGAGGAACTGCCCGCGCCGCGGCCGCTGTATCTGCGGCGGCCCGACGCCCAGGTTCCCAAGAACTACAAGGTGGTCACCCCCAAGTGACCACACCCGAGATTCCCGTTCTCCGCGAGATGCGCTGGTGGGACATCGATTCCGTCCTGGAACTGGAGAAGGACCTCTTCCCGGAGGACGCCTGGTCCCGGGGCATGTTCTGGTCCGAGCTCGCGCACTCCCGCGGACCCGAGGCCACCCGGCGGTACGTGGTGGCCGAGGAGGGGGAGCGGCTCGTCGGATACGCCGGACTAGCCTCCGCCGGCGAGCTTGCCGACGTCCAGACGATCGCCGTCGCCCGTGACCACTGGGGCACCGGACTCGGCTCGGTGCTGCTGGCCGAGCTGCTGCGGGCCGCGACCGCCTTCGAGTGCGCCGAAGTGATGCTGGAGTGCCGGATCGACAACGTCCGCGCCCAGAAGCTCTACGAGCGCTTCGGCTTCGAGGCCATCGGGTTCCGCCGCGGCTACTACCAGCCGGGCAATGTGGACGCCCTGGTCATGCGACTGACCACAGCATCCGACAGCGGCTCCGCCGCGGTGTCGACATCCGAACGAGGAACCGAGATCAATGGCTGACGAACCTCTGGTCCTGGGCATCGAGACCTCCTGTGACGAGACCGGCGTCGGCATCGTCCGGGGAACCACCCTGCTGGCCGACGCCATCGCGTCCAGCGTCGACGAGCACGCCCGGTTCGGCGGTGTGGTGCCGGAGGTGGCCAGCAGGGCACACCTCGAGGCGATGGTGCCGACCATCGAGCGCGCCCTGAAGGAAGCCGGGGTGAGCGCGCGTGACCTGGACGGGATCGCCGTCACCGCCGGTCCCGGACTCGCCGGCGCGCTGCTCGTCGGGGTCTCCGCGGCGAAGGCGTACGCCTACGCCCTCGGCAAGCCCCTCTACGGCGTCAACCACCTCGCCTCCCACATCTGCGTGGACCAGCTGGAGCACGGTGCGCTGCCCGAGCCGACGATGGCGCTGCTCGTCTCCGGCGGGCACTCCTCGCTGCTGCTGTCGAGCGACATCACCTCCGACGTACGGCCGATGGGCGCGACCATCGACGACGCGGCCGGCGAGGCCTTCGACAAGATCGCCCGGGTGCTGAACCTGGGCTTCCCCGGCGGCCCGGTCATCGACCGGTACGCGCGCGAGGGCGACCCGTCGGCGATCGCGTTCCCGCGCGGTCTGACCGGGCCGCGCGACCCGGCGTACGACTTCTCCTTCTCCGGCCTCAAGACGGCGGTCGCCCGCTGGATCGAGGCGAAGCGGGCCGCGGGCGAGGAGGTGCCGGTGCGTGACGTGGCGGCCTCCTTCCAGGAGGCGGTGGTGGACGTGCTGACCCGCAAGGCCGTGCGGGCCTGCAAGGACCAGGGCGTCGACCACCTGATGATCGGCGGCGGTGTGGCCGCCAACTCCCGGCTGCGGGTCCTCGCCCAGGAGCGCTGCGAGGCCGCCGGGATCCGGCTGCGGGTACCGCGGCCCAAGCTGTGCACGGACAACGGCGCGATGGTCGCCGCGCTCGGCGCCGAGATGGTCGCCCGTAACCGCCCCGCCTCCAGCTGGGACCTCTCCGCCGACTCCTCCCTCCCGGTGACCGACCCCCATGTGCCGGGTCACGACCATGTGCACGAGGTCAGCAAGGAGAACCTCTACTCGTGACGGTCACGCTGATGTGGGAGGCCCGGGCGGCCGAGGGCCGGGGCGAGGATCTGCTCGCCTGGGCCCGCCGACAGGAGCTTCCCCTACGGCCGTTGCGGCGCGAGACCTTCCGGGCACCGCAGGACCGCGTCCTGGTCGTCACGTGGTGGGAGGCGGCCTACGACGCCCAGCTCCCCGAACTCCCCGAGCCCGACGGCGGGTTGGTGACCCGGCCGGTGCACCGGTGGCGGTTCGAGTCGTTGGGCGCGGACTGAGCTCGGTTCGTCCGGCAACGCGGCCGACGGTCCGGGTCCCACTGCGGTGAGCGGTCCATGACGTCCGGTTCCCCGAACTCCCCGACATCGACGACGGGTTGGTGACCCGGCCGGTGCACCGGTGGCGGTTCGAGTCGTTGGGCGTGGACTGAGCTCAGTCCATCTTGCAACGCAGTCGACGGTCGGGGCCCCACTGCGGTGACGCGGCCCACGACGCCCAGCTCACCGAACTCCCGGACATCGAGGGCGGTTTGGTCGCCCGGCCGGTGCACCGGTGGCGGTTCGAGTCGTTGGGCGTGGACTGAGCTCAGTCCATCTTGCAACGCAGTCGACGGTCCGGGCCCCACTGCGGTGACGCGGTCCATGACGCCCAGCTCACCGAACTCTCCGAGCCCGGGAACGGGTTGGTCGGAGGCGCTCCGTCGGCGACACCTCCGTCTCGCGGCGCGCAGCCGACGGGCCGGGCCCAATGCAGCCATGACGCGGCCTACGACGCCCGGCTTCCCGAACTCCCTGAGGCCGACGGCGGTTCGAGTCGCTGGGCGTGGGCCGAGTTACTCCGTCTGCGACACCTCCGTCTCGCAGCGCAGGCGGCGGTTCGGGCCCAACTCCCGTAGCGGGCCCGTGAGGCGCAGCGGCGCCGAGTGGCGGACCTCCGCGCTCGACGCCGCCAGCCGCAGTTCCAGGTCGCCCGGTTCGACGACGCGGCGGCCCGTGCGGTCGGTGAACGCCGACAGTTCGGCGTGGAAGCGGAAGGTCACGCGACGGGACTCGCCCGGCTCCAGCTCCAGCCGCCGATAGCCGATCAGGCGGACGTCCGGGCGGGTCACCGAGGCGACCGGGTCGTGCAGATACAGCTGGACGACCTCGGCGCCCGCTCGGTCCCCCGCGTTGCGCACGGTCAACGACACGTCGTGGGTGCCGTCCGTGCCGATCTCCTCCCGTGCCCCGCCGCCCGTGAAGTCCTCCCACACGAACTCCGTGTAGGAGCGCCCGTGTCCGAAGGCGTACAGCGGGGTCGGGTCCAGGTTGCTGACCTCGCCCGCGAGGCCGAGCGGCGGCTGGAGGTAGGTCCACGGCTGGCCGCCGGGCACTTGCGGGACGCTCACCGGGAGGCGGCCCGAGGGGTTGACCCGGCCCGACAGCACTCCGGCGACGGCCGGGCCGCCCTCCTCGCCGGGGAAGAACGCCTGGACGACCGCGCCGAGCCGGCCCTGCCAGCGGCCGAGCGCGTAGGGGCGGCCGGTCAGCAGGACCAGCACGACCGGGACACCGGTCGCGACCAGCGAGTCCAGCAACTCTCCCTGGACCCCCGGCAGGCGCAGGTCCGTCACGTCGCAGCCCTCGCCCGAGGTGCCCCGGCCGAAGAGGCCCGCCCGGTCGCCGAGCACCGCTACGCAGACGTCCGCCTCCGCCGTCCGGGCCACCGCCTCCTCGAAACCCCCGGTGTCCGGCTCGTCGACCCCGCAGCCCTCGGTGAATGTCACCTTGGCGTCGGGGAGTTCGGAGCGCAGCGCCTCCAGGACCGTGGGGATCCCGATGCCCATCGGGACGTCGGGGTGGTGGGTGAGGACGTGGGAGGGGAAGGAGTAGCAGCCCAGCATGGCGAGGGCGTCGGCGGCACGGGGGCCGACGACCGCGATCCGGGTGTCGGGCGCCAGCGGGAGCAGGCCGTCCGGGTTGTCCAGGAGCACCACCGACTCCTCGGCGAGGCGGCGGGCCAGGGTGCGGTTCGCCGTCGAGTCCAGGTCGATCCGCTCGGCGGGTTCCGGGTTCCAGTCCTCGTCCAGGAGGCCCAGCTCGCACTTCTGGAGCAGGACCCGGCGGGCCGCCCGGTCGATCAGCGACTCGGGGACCTCGCCCGCGAGGACGGCCTCGATCAGCGGGGTGCCGTAGCACTTGAGGGTGGGCAGTTCGACGTCGAGGCCCGCCGCGAGGGCCGCGTGGGCCGCCCCCGCCTCGGTGCCGGCGATCCGGTGCTGGGTCTGGAGGAAGCCGACGCCGAAGTAGTCGGCGACCACCGTGCCGGTGAACCCCCACTCCTCGCGCAGGAGTTCGGTCAGCAGTCCGGGATCGGCGGAGGCCGGGACGCCGTCCGTGTCGGTGTACGCGGCCATCACCGAGCGGGCCCCGCCCTCGCGCAGGGCGAACTCGAAGGGCGGCAGGGTGATGTCGGCGAACTCCCGCACGCCCGCGCGCACGGGCGCGAGGTTGCGGGCGCCGGCCGAGGAGGCGTACCCCGCGAAGTGCTTGAGCGTGGCGACGATCCCCGCCGACTCCAGACCCCGCACGTACGCGGCGCCGATCGTGCCCACCAGGTACGGGTCCTCGCCGATCGTCTCCTCGACCCGTCCCCAGCGCGGGTCGCGGACGACGTCCAGAACGGGGGCCAGACCCTGGTGGACACCGACCGCGCGCAGGTCGCGGCCGATGGCACCGGCCATCTCCTCGACCAGATCGGCGTCCCAGCTCGCGCCCCAGGCGAGCGGGACCGGATAGGCGGTGGCCCGCCAGGTGGTGAAGCCGGCCAGGCACTCCTCGTGGGCCAGCGCCGGGATGCCGAAACGGCCCGCCTCGGCGATACGGCGCTGGGCGCGGGCCAGTGCCTGCGCGCCCAGCGCCGGGTCCACGGGGGCGGTGCCGAAGGGGCGGGTGAGCTGGCCCAGGCCCCGGGTGATCAGCTCGTCCCAGTCGTAGTCGGCGGTCATCTCGCGCTGGAGCGGGGCGACTCCGTCCCCGTCCGTGCTGGCGCCCACCCACACGCCGTAGAGCTGGGCGGTCTTCTCCTGAAGGGTCATCCGGGAGAGGAGGTCGTCGACGCGGGCGGAGGCGGTCAGGGCGGGGTCACGCCAGGGCGCGGTGGTCATGTAACTCCTGTCGGGCTCGACTGTCGGGCCGACCTTCACGAATGTTTCGAAGTGTAATCCGAATGTTTTGGGAACCTAGGGCCGCCGCGAGGGTTCGTCAAGAGGTCGCGCAGGGATACGATCGCCGCCATGACACCCCCGGAGCCCGCAGAAACCCGGACGACTTCCCCGACATCCCCGACGGCGGGACGGTCGCCGCAGACCGCCACGCTCGCCGAGATCGCACGGGAGGCCGGCGTTTCGGCGCCGACAGTTTCGAAGGTCCTCAACGGACGGGCCGACGTCGCTCCCGCGACCCGTGCCCGCGTCGAAGGCCTCCTGCGCGCGCACGGCTACCGGCGCCGGCGCGCCGAGGCGAGCCGTTCGCCCCTGATCGACCTGGTCTTCCACGAACTGGAGAGCGCGTGGGCGATGGAGGTCATCCGGGGCGTGGAGAACGTGGCCCGGGACGCCGGGCTCAGCGTCGTGCTGAGCGAGAGCGCGGGGCGGCTCACCCCCGGGCGCACCTGGGCCGACCAGGTGGCCGCCCGCCGCCCCTACGGCGTGATCCTCGTGCTCTCCGGGCTCGACGAGTCCCAGCGCGCGCTGCTGAACAGCAGGTCGATCCCGTTCGTGGTGATGGACCCGGCGGGCGATCCGGGCGCAGACGTGCCCTCCATCGGCGCGACCAACTGGCAGGGCGGGCTCGCCGCGACCCGGCACCTCGTCGAACTCGGGCACCGCAGGATCGGGGCGATCACCGGCCCCTCCCGCATGATGTGCAGCCGCGCCCGCATCGACGGCTACCGGGCCGCCCTGGAGACCGCGGGGCTGCCCGTCGACCCCGGGCTGATCATGGCCGGCGACTTCCACCACGAGACCGGCTACCGCCAGGGCCTGGCACTCCTGCGCCGCCCCGACCGGCCCACCGCGGTCTTCGCCGGCAACGACCTCCAGGCGCTCGGTCTGTACGAGGCGGCCCGCGAGCTGGGCCTGCGCATCCCGGAGGATCTGAGCGTGGTCGGGTTCGACGACCTTCCGGTGGCGCCCTGGGTTGGGCCGCCGCTGACGACCGTACGGCAGCCGCTGACCGAGATGGCCGAGGCCGCGGCGAAGCTGGTGCTGGACCTGGGGCGGGACGGCGGCAGCCCGGCGGCGACCCGGGTGGAGCTGGCGACGAGCCTGGTGGTGCGCAGCAGTACCGCTGAGGCCGAGGGGTGAGCTATTGACGGGTGGGGTGCCTGCGCCCACACTCCTCCGAAGCCAATCGGTTGCACGACCGAAACTTTCGGAGGCACCCGCAATGAGATCTCTGAGAACCGGCTTATCCCTTGTGTCCCTCCTGAGCGGCCTCGCGCTGCTCGCCCTGGCCCCCACGGCGAGCGCCGCCGACGTCCCCCTGCGCGACCTCGCCGCCGCCAAGGGCAAGGTCATGGGCACGGCCGTCACCGGCTCCAAGCTCACCGGCACCTACGGCGACCTCGCCGGGACGCAGTTCAACTCGCTGACCCCCGGCAACGCCATGAAGTGGGGCTCGGTCGAGCCGACCCGGGGCAACTACAACTGGGCCGAGGCCGACCAGATCGTGAACTTCGCCGAGGCCCACGGCCAGCAGGTGCGCGGCCACACCCTGCTCTGGCACAACCAGAACCCGGGCTGGCTGACGAACGGCACCTGGACCGGGGCCCAGCTCAGCCAGTTGATGAACGACCACATAGCCCTGGAGGTCGGCCGCTACAAGGGCCGCCTCAAGGCCTGGGACGTCGTCAACGAGCCCTTCAACGAGGACGGCACCTACCGCCAGACCCTCTGGTACGACGGCCTCGGCACCGGCTACATCGCCCAGGCCCTCACCGCGGCCCGCGCCGCCGACCCGGCCGCCAGGCTGTACATCAACGACTACAACGTCGAGGGTGTCAACGCGAAGTCCACGGCCCTGTACAACCTGGTCAAGTCACTGAAGGAGCAGGGCGTCCCGATCGACGGGGTCGGGCTCCAGGCCCATCTGATCGTCGGCCAGGTGCCCTCCACCCTCCAGCAGAACATCCAGCGCTTCGCCGACCTCGGAGTCGACGTGACGATCACCGAGCTCGACATCCGGATGACCCTGCCCTCCGACAGCACGAAGCTCACGCAGCAGGCCGCCGACTACAGGGCCGTCATGAACGCGTGCGTGGCGGTCGCCCGCTGCGCCGGCGTCACCGTCTGGGGCTTCACCGACTCCGACTCCTGGATCCCGAGCACCTTCCCGGGGGAGGGCGCGGCGACGCCGTACGACGAGAACTACGCGCCGAAACCGGCGTACTACGCGATCGCGGAGGCGCTCGGCGGCACGACCACGCCGCCGCCGACCGGCGCGTGCAGCGCGGCCTACAGCGTGACCAGTCAGTGGGACACCGGCTTCACGGGACAGGTGAGGATCTCCTGCTCGGGTGCCGCGCTGTCGTCGTGGAAGGTCGCCTGGACGTACGGCGCCGGGCAGCGGATCACCCAGGCCTGGAACGCGACCTGCATCCAGTCGGGGACCGCGGTCAGTTGCTCGAACGCCGCCTACAACGGGACCGTGCCGGACGGCGGTTCGGTGACCTTCGGATTCAACGCCTCGTGGAGCGGCAGCAATCCGCCACCGGCAGTGACGCTGGAATGAGAAGTCTGAGATTTTCCGAAGAAAGCCGCCCAGGAAGCCTTCCACGTAATAATTCGGACGTACGTTCCTCCCCGTGACGGGAGACGACGAGGACAGACGAGCAGGTCGGCGGCCGAGAGTACTGAAGGCCGTCGGCCTCGCGCTCGCGGGCACGCTGGTCCTGGGATGCGCGGCGGCGGGCTGGGCGTACTGGCACCTCAACAGCAACATCAAGAGCGTCGACATCGACAGCGCGCTCGGGGACGACCGTCCCGCGAAGGTGACGCCGACCCCTTCCGCCTCGCAGGAGGCACCGCTGCCCACGGAGGCGGTGAACATCCTGGTCCTGGGCTCCGACTCGCGCAGCGGCAAGGCGAACCAGGCGCTCGGGGGCGGCAGCAGCACCGGCGCCCGGTCCGACACCGCGATGGTCGTGCACATCGACGCGGGCCGCACCACGGCGACGGTCGTCAGCATCCCGCGCGACACCCTCGTCACCCGCCCGTCGTGCCCCCTCGCGAGCGGGGGCTCCACGTCGGCGGCGTACGGCGCGATGTTCAACAGCGCCTACTCGGTGGGTGGTCCGGTGTGCGCGGTCAAGACGGTCGAGTCGATCACGAACGTCCGCATGGATCACTACGTCGAGATCGACTTCTCGGGCTTCGCGAAGCTGGTGGACGCGCTCGGCGGGGTCACGGTGACCACGGACGAGGACATCGACGACGACGACAGCCACCTCACCCTGAAGGCGGGCACCCACCACCTGAACGGCGCGCAGGCCCTCGCGTTCGCCCGCACCCGGCACGGCATAGGCGACGGCAGCGACCTGGGCCGCATAGGCCTCCAGCAGAAGCTGGTGAAGGCCCTGCTGGAGCAGATCTCCTCGACGAACCTGCTGACCAGCCCCACCAAGCTGTACTCCGTCGCCGACGCGATCACCGGCAGTCTCACCACCGACACCGGCCTCGACTCCCTGACCGAGCTGATGAGCCTCGGCGAGAGCCTGAGGGGCCTGTCGAGCGACGAAGCGAAGACGGTGACCATGCCGGTCGTGACCGCGCCCTCGAACCCCAACCGCGTGGTGGCGAAGGAACCGGCGGCGAGTGAGCTGTGGGAGTCGCTGCGCTGAAACACGGGACGACGGTTGCAACCATCGGGCGTCCAGTGATGTCTGTTGCGGTGACCACATTGCAGTAACCAGGGGGATCACCGATGTCCAACTCGCGTTCGTACAAAGCCTGGTCCGTGCCACTGATCGCCGGAGTGCTCGCGCTCGGCGGGATACCCGCCCTGGCGGGCACCGCCGCCGCGGCCGCCCCGAAGTCCGTCCACGACGTCGTGGACGACTTCAACGGCGACGGCTACAAGGACCTCGCCGTCGGCGCTCCGATCGCCACGGTCGGCGGCAAGCAGGGGGCGGGATACGTCACCGTCATGTACGGCGGCCCGCACGGTCTGACCAAGGACCACCGCACGATCATCAGCCGTTCCACCAGCGGCATCCCGGGCGATCCCGCCGCGGGCGAGAACTTCGGCTACCAGCTGTCCACGGGGGACCTGGACGGCGACAGGCGCACCGACCTGATCATCGGGCAGGCCTCCTCGACCCGGGACGCGGTCGTCGTCTGGGGCGGCCAGGGCGGCCTGTCCGGTGGGGTGTCCGTGCCGGCCGCGACCACCCAGGCCGGCGACTTCGACGGCGACGGCAAGCAGGACCTGGTCCTGTTCCGCGGTGGCCGTGCCCCGGGCGACGACCCGCTCGGCACCGAGGCCACCGTCTGGCGGGGCCCGGTCTCCAGGGCCGGGAAGCCGGCCGCCACGCAGGACTTCGGCTCGACCAAGGTGGAGCCCTACGACGTGATGTACGCCGCCGCCGGGGACGTCAACGGCGACGGTCGCGACGACCTTGCGCTGACCGTCTACCTCGGCGACGGCGGCATCGGGTCGCAGTTCTACCTGGCCAACCCCTCCGGAGGCGCCTTCACCTTTGCCGCCGCCCCCGAGGGCAGCGGCCAGGTGGCCTTCGGTGACGTCAACGGCGACGGTTTCGAAGACGTCGTCCGGGGCGTCCCGAACGACTCCACGGTCACCGTGGCCCTCGGCTCGGCCGCCGGTCTGAAGCCGGCGTCGACCTGGAAGTCGTACAGCCAGGACACCGAGGGGGTCCCCGGCGCCACGGAGGAGGAGGACCGCTTCGGCGACGCGGTGGCCGCCGGTGACGTCAACGGCGACGGCTACGCCGATGTGGCTGTGGGCGCGCCCGGCGAGGCGCTCGGCGACAAGGGCGGGGCGGGCATGGTCAACGTCCTCTACGGCAGCCACGACGGCCTGACCGGCAATGCCGCCCAGGGCTTCACCCAGGACACCGACGGCGTCCCCGGTGCAGCGGAGTCGAGCGACAACTTCGGCGGCTCGGTCAGCCTCCTCGACATCAACGGCAACGGCTACGCGGACCTCGCGGCGGCCGCGCCCCGCGAGAACTCCGGCGACGGCGCGGTCTGGTCGCTGCGGGGGCGTCCGACCGGCATCGTGACGGACGCGGCGTTCACCTTCGGCCCGGTGACGATCGGGGCGCCGTCCGCCAAGGCGTGGTTCGGCGGGGTGCTGTCGTAGCAGGTCAGGACCCCGTTTCGGGGCCCTGGAAAAAATCTCCGAAGAAATCCGCGGAGTCTGTCGATCCCGGCCTCTCCCGATCGACGCTGTGGTGAGAGGCCGGGAAGGACCGGCCCCGTAGCGACCGAGGAGTCACCATGCCGCGTTACCTGTCGATGGTCCAGATCGACGAGAAGACCGCCCCCGCCGAGGGCCCCAGCGACGCCCTGATGCAGCGCATGGGCGAGCTGATCGAGGAGATGACGAAGGCCGGGGTACTGCTCGACACCGCCGGGCTCACGCCGACCGCGCAGGGGGCCCGGGTGCGCTGGGAGAAGGGGCAGCTGTCGGTGACCGACGGCCCCTTCACCGAGGCGAAGGAGGTCGTCGGGGGGTACGCCATCGTCCAGGCCAAGGACATGGCCGAGGCGATCGAGTGGACCAAGCGCTTCCTGAAGGTGCACGAGGAGCACTGGACGGTCACCTGCGAGGTGCGGGAGATCGCGGAGGGCTGAGCCCGCTTCCTTGGCTGCGGGACCGTACGGGTGTCGAATGGGGGGTTGTGACCTCACAGCCCCCCACCACCGACGCACGCTCCTCCGTGGAGACCGTCGTGGAGACCGTCTTCCGCATGGAGTCGCCGCGCATCATCGCCGGCGTCACCCGTGTCGTCCGGGACGTCGGCATCGCCGAGGAGCTCGCCCAGGACGCCCTGGTCGCGGCACTCGAGCAGTGGCCGCGCGACGGCGTCCCCGACAACCCGGGCGCCTGGCTCATGGCCATCGCGCGCAGACGGGCCGTGGACCTGGTCCGGCGCCGGGAGAACTACGCCCGCAAGCTGGCAGAGATCGGCCGGGACCTGTCGGAGACCGCCCCGCCGGAGGAGCCGTCCGACCCCGAGGACATCGACGACGACCTGCTCAGGCTCGTCTTCACCACCTGTCACCCGGTGCTGTCCGCCGAGGCCCGCACCGCCCTCACCCTGAGGCTGCTCGGCGGCCTGACCACCCCCGAGATCGCCCGCGCCTTCCTGGTCCCGGAGGCGACCGTCGCCCAGCGCATCGTGCGCGCCAAGCGGACCCTCGCCACGAAGAACATCGCCTTCGAGGTGCCCTACGGCCCCGACCGCGAGGCCCGCCTCGGTTCCGTCCTGGACGTCATCTACCTGATCTTCAACGAGGGATACGCGGCCACGGCGGGCGACGACTGGCTGCGCCCCTCCCTGTGCGAGGACGCCCTGCGGCTGGCCCGTCTGCTGTCCGCCCTCATGCCCAAGGAACCCGAAGTACACGGCTTGGCCGCCCTGTTGGAGTTCCAGGCCTCCCGCACGGCCGCCCGCACCGGACCGCGCGGCGAGCCGGTCCTGCTCAAGGACCAGAACCGCAGCCGCTGGAACCGCATGCTCATCGCCCGCGGCATCAAGGCCCTGGGCCGCGCGGACACCACGGCCGCGGGCGCCCCCGGCCCCTACGTCCTCCAGGCCGCCATCGCCGCCTGCCACGCGCACGCGTACACCTACGAGGAGACCGACTGGCCGGCCATCGCCACCCTCTACGCCCTGCTCGCCGCCCGCGCCCCCTCCCCGGTCGTCGAACTCAACCGCGCGGTCGCCGTCTCGATGGCCGAGGGACCGGGCCCGGCCCTGGAGATCGTCGACGCCCTCACCGACGAACCCGCCCTGAACGAATACCACCTGCTGCCGAGCGTGCGGGGCGATCTCCTGGCCCGCCTCGGACGTACGACGCAGGCGCGGGCCGAGTTCGAGCGGGCGGCCGCGCTCACCCGCAACGAACGCGAGCGCGAACTGCTGCTGGAGCGGGCGCGGGAGTGCGGTCAGTGACTTGTCGCCGAACGCGGCGAGCACCGCGGCACGGCGGCACTCCGCGGGGCGCCTCGATCGCCGCGAACAGCGGACAGGTCTTCGACACGGCGTACGAGGGCGACGACCCTGCGAGCACTCGGACGAGCAGCCGGGCCCTGCGCGTCGGCGACGGCCGGTCCGCCACCACGGCGCGGCCGGGCCCGGTCGGTGCCGACCCGCACCCGGAGCCGCTCAGGACGCTCCAGCACCGGTGACGGCCCTCGCGGGGGCGCCGATCAGCATGGTCGGCGCCCCCGCGACCCGGGTCAGGAACACCGTCACGGAGTGCGGACCCTGCGGTTTCGGAAGGGCCTTGCGGCGCAGTTCCTCCGGCTCGACGGCCGACCCGCGCTTCTTCACGGTCAGGATCCCGACCTCCCGCTCCCGCAGCAGCGCCTTCAACTTCTTGACACCGAAGGGGAGTTGGTCGGTGATCTCGTACGCCGTGGCATACGGGGTCTCGCGCAGTGTGTCCGCGGTGACGTAGGCGATCGTGGGGTCGATCAGCCCGCCGTCGAGCTCCCCGGCCGCCTCGGCCACCAGATGGGCCCGGATGACGGCGCCGTCCGGCTCGTACAAGTACCGCCCCACGGAACGGACTTCGGGGTCGGGGAGCCCCCGGCCGAGCAGGGTCCGCGGTCCCGGCAGCAGCGTGGCCCGCACGGCCCCCGGCGCGGTGCCGAACCACAGCACCGCCTCCTTCACGTCCCCGCCGTCGGAGATCCACTCCGCCTCGGCCTCCGCCGGAACCGCCTCGTGCGGAATGCCGGGCGCGACCTTCAGCGCGGCGTGCGGGGCCTCGAGAGCCGCCCGGACGGCCCACGACAGGGGCGGCGAGTAGGCCTCCGGATCGAAGATGCGGCCCCGCCCGCCCCGCCTCGCCGGATCCACGAACACGGCGTCGTACGGGGCCGTGTCGACCTCCGTGACGTCCGCCTCCCGTACGTCGATCAGGCCGGCGAGCCCCAGCGCGTCCGCGTTCGCCCGCGCGGCCGCCGCCGTCAGCGGATCCCGGTCGACCGCGAGGACCCGGATGCCGGCCCGGGCCAGCGCGATCGCGTCCCCGCCGATCCCGCAGCACAGGTCGGCGACGGAGGTGACGCCCAGGGCCCGCAGGCGCTCCGCGCGGTACGCCGCCACGCTCGCCCGGGTCGACTGCTCGACGCCGTTCGGCGTGAAGAACATCCGCTCCGCGTCCTCGGCCCCGAACTTGGCCGCCGCCCGCTGCCGCAACCGGGCCTGGCCGAGCGCCGCGGAGACGAGTCCGGCGGGATGCCCGCGGCGCAGCCGGGTGGCGACGGCGAGTTCGTCGGCGGGGGCGGTGCCGCGCACCTCGTCGAGGAGGGCACGGCCTTCGGGGGTGAGGAGGGGGGCGAGGTCGTTCACCGGGTCATTGTGGGCCAGTCGGTGGACGGTCCGCTTCCGGCGGCGGTGTCGGCCCGGGTGCGAGGCCGTGACCTGCGAGGATCCATCCCCATGGGAACAGTAGGACAAAAGTATAAAAATGGGGCGTTGGTGGTGTCGGTGTCGATCCGTGGCGGCCTCGTCCTCCTGGCGGTGGCCGCCCTGGTCTCCGGCTGCGCCGACCCGGCCGGCACCGGCGCACGGCCGCAGCGGCCCCTCCACGCACCCCCGGCCCCCGCCGCCGACCTCCAGGCCGACAAGACCCGCATCCGGGCCGCCCGACTCCGCGCCGAGCAGGCCCGGATCGCCGCCGCCAGACGCTGGGGCCTGACGAGGGTCCCGCTGACGGCCCCACTGGCGCCCGCGACCAAGCCCCGCATCACCACCCGCCCCGGCTTCGAGGTCGACGGCCATGAGCAGAAGGGGCTGCCGCCGGTCTTCACCACGGTTCCCACCGAGCAGAAGATCGTCTTCCTCACCATCGACGACGGCGCCGAGAAGGACCCCGCGTTCCTGCGGATGATGAGCGAGCTGAAGATCCCGTACACCGCCTTCCTCAGCGACTACCTGATCAAGGACGACTACGCCTACTTCGCGAGGATGCGGGACACCGGGGTCGTACTGAACAACCACACGCTCCACCACCCCTTCCTGCCCGCGCTGTCTTACGCCCGCCAGCAGCGCGAGATCTGCGGGATGCAGGACGTCATCGAGAAGCGGTTCGGCAGGCGGCCCACGCTCTTCCGGCCGCCCTACGGCAACTACAACGAGGACACCCTGCGAGCGGCCAGGTCCTGCGGCATCAGGTACGCGCCCATCTGGAACGAAGAGGTCTACGTCGACCACTGGGAGTACCGCGAGGAGGACCAGGACCTCCACCCCGGCGACATCGTGCTGAGCCATTTCCGGGGCCGGGGGGACTGGAAGGGCACGATGCCCGACATGGTCCGCCGCTTCCTGAACAGGGTCACGGCCGAGGGGTACGCGGTGGCCCGCCTCGAGGACTACCTGTGAGAGCGCGGGTGCTGGTCGCCGCGGCGCTTGCGGCCGCCCTGCTCACCGGCTGTGCCCAGTCCGTCGATCCCATCGAACGGCTGGGCAAGAAGGCGGCGCAGCGGGTGGGGCCGGACCGGCCGGACGGGGCGGAGGTGCCGGACGGCGCGGACGGCCGGCCGTACCGCCACTGGGGCCTCGTGGCCCCGCTGCAGGCGCCCCCGCGCGCGGCGGCGCGCCCGTCGGTGCGCCGGGGCGGCCTGCCGCCGGTCGTGAGACGTGTCCGGACGTCCGACAAGGTCGTCTTCCTCACCTACGACGACGGTGCCGAGAGGGATTCGCGGTTCGTCGACATGGTCCGTGAACTGCGGCTGCCCGTCACCATGTTCCTCACGGACAGCGTCGTCGGCCCCGGGTACGGCCACTTCGCGCGCCTGCAGTCGGTCGGCGCGAGCATCCAGAACCACACCCTCGACCACCCCGCCCTGCGGGGTCTGCCGTACCCCGGCCAGCGCGCCGAGATCTGCGGCCAGCAGGAGAAGGTGCGCTCCCGCTTCGGCATCCGGCCGCGGCTGTTCCGGCCGCCCTACGGCACGTACGACCGCATGACCCTGCGCGCGGCGGCGGACTGCGGACTCTCGGCGGTGGTGCTGTGGAGCGTGTCGGCGGAGGGCGGCGCGCCGGAGCGGCCGCTGCGGGCGGGAGACATCGTCTCGGTGGCATCGGGAGAGGCGACGGGCCCGACCCTGAGATTGCTGCGGGAGATCCAGCGCCGAGGGCTGACAGTGGGTCGCTTGGAGGACTACCTGTAGCAATTCAGCCTGTCTGGGGGTGCCCCCTCTGGGGGAGTTTGAGGACGAGGCCCTTCGGCCGAAGCGGGGGCCTGGGGGCGGCAGCCCCCAGAACGGCAACCCCCACCCACGCGCACCCGAATTCCGCTCAGCCGCGCCGCGAATTGGCACTCCGCTTGACCGAGTGCTAATCACGGTCATAGTCTCGGGTCTGGCACTCCCCCCTGGAGAGTGCCAACACAGCGACGGGCAGGTCCGGCACCCGCGACGACGGATCCACCTGGTCGCCACCTCAGACAGTCAACCCCGTGATCTCCGAAGGGGGAGGTCGGATCGTGACGACCACCAGCTCCAAGGTTGCCATCAAGCCGCTCGAGGACCGCATTGTGGTCCAGCCGCTCGACGCCGAGCAGACCACCGCCTCTGGCCTGGTCATCCCGGACACCGCCAAGGAGAAGCCCCAGGAGGGCGTCGTCCTGGCCGTGGGCCCGGGCCGCTTCGAGAACGGCGAGCGCCTGCCGCTCGACGTCCAGACCGGCGACATCGTGCTGTACAGCAAGTACGGCGGCACCGAGGTGAAGTACAACGGCGAGGAGTACCTCGTCCTCTCGGCTCGCGACGTGCTCGCGATCATCGAGAAGTAATTCACCCCAGCATTTCTCTGAGCTGCGCCCCTGGCCCCCCGACCACTAACAAGCCGGGCGCCCGGGGCGCAGTCTCTTTTCACCTAGATTTCCGAGAGGGCTCACGCTCCCATGGCGAAGATCCTGAAGTTCGACGAGGACGCCCGTCGCGCCCTCGAGCGCGGCGTCAACAAGCTTGCCGACACGGTCAAGGTGACGATCGGCCCCAAGGGCCGCAACGTCGTCATCGACAAGAAGTTCGGCGCTCCCACCATCACCAACGACGGTGTCACGATCGCCCGTGAGGTCGAGATCGACGACCCGTACGAGAACCTCGGCGCCCAGCTGGTGAAGGAGGTGGCGACCAAGACCAACGACATCGCGGGTGACGGCACCACCACCGCCACCGTGCTGGCCCAGGCGCTGGTCCGCGAGGGCCTGAAGAACGTCGCCGCGGGTGCCTCCCCGGCCGCCCTGAAGAAGGGCATCGACGCCGCGGTCAAGGCCGTGTCCGAGGAGCTCCTCGCGACCGCCCGCCCGATCGACGAGAAGTCCGACATCGCCGCCGTCGCCGGTCTGTCCGCCCAGGACAGCCAGGTCGGCGAGCTCATCGCCGAGGCGATGGACAAGGTCGGCAAGGACGGTGTCATCACCGTCGAGGAGTCCAACACCTTCGGTCTGGAGCTGGACTTCACCGAGGGCATGGCCTTCGACAAGGGCTACCTGTCGCCCTACATGGTCTCCGACCAGGAGCGTATGGAGGCCGTCCTCGACGACCCGTACATCCTGATCAACCAGGGCAAGATCTCCTCGATCCAGGACCTGCTGCCGCTGCTCGAGAAGGTCATCCAGGCGGGTGCCTCCAAGCCGCTGCTGATCATCGCCGAGGACGTCGAGGGTGAGGCCCTGTCGACCCTGGTCGTCAACAAGATCCGCGGCACCTTCAACGCGGTCGCCGTCAAGGCCCCCGGCTTCGGTGACCGTCGCAAGGCGATGCTGCAGGACATGGCGACGCTGACCGGCGCCGAGGTCATCTCCGAGGAGGTCGGCCTCAAGCTCGACCAGGTCGGCCTGGACGTGCTGGGCTCCGCCCGCCGTGTCACGGTCACCAAGGACGACACCACGATCGTCGACGGCGCCGGTGACTCCGCCGCCGTCCAGGGCCGCATCGCCCAGATCAAGGCCGAGATCGAGAACACCGACTCCGACTGGGACCGCGAGAAGCTCCAGGAGCGCCTCGCGAAGCTCGCCGGTGGCGTGTGCGTGATCAAGGTCGGCGCCGCCACCGAGGTGGAGCTGAAGGAGAAGAAGCACCGTCTGGAGGACGCCATCTCCGCGACCCGCGCCGCGGTCGAGGAGGGCATCGTCTCCGGTGGTGGCTCCGCTCTGGTCCACGCCGCCAAGGTGCTCGAGGGCGGCCTCGGCAAGACCGGCGACGAGGCCACCGGTGTCGCCGTCGTCCGCAAGGCCGTCGTCGAGCCGCTGCGCTGGATCGCCGAGAACGCCGGCCTCGAGGGCTACGTCATCACCGCCAAGGTCGCCGAGCTCGACAAGGGCCAGGGCTTCAACGCCGCGACCGGCGAGTACGGCGACCTGGTCAAGGCCGGCGTCATCGACCCGGTCAAGGTCACCCGCTCCGCCCTGGAGAACGCCGCCTCCATCGCCTCCCTCCTCCTGACGACCGAGACCCTGGTCGTCGAGAAGAAGGAAGAGGAGGAGCCGGCCGCCGGTGGTCACGGCCACGGCCACTCCCACTGAGCTCACGCTCGCAAAGGGCCCCGTTCCGCACCTGAGTGCCGGACCGGGGCCCTCCCCTTCGCGGGTCACTCCCCGAGTACTCCCAGCTGTTCCAGCAGCCCGGCCCGGTCGTACTGCCACCAGCCCTCGCAGATCATCCCGTCCCGGAACCGGTGCCAGGTGGTGCCGGTCATGGTGATGTTCTGGCCGGTGGCCGGAATCCCGAGGAAATCGCCCTTGTGCCGGCCGGCCAGGGTCCAGCGGGTGCACACCCGGTCGTCCTGGGCGATCTGGTCGTCGACCCGGAAGGCGAGGTCGAAGGCCTGCCGCCACCCTTCGTACACCTGGCGCGAACCCTCCAGATCCACGTCGCCGGGGTTGGCCGGGTCATGCTCCAGGTAGTCGTCGGAGAACCCTTCGAACACGGCGTCCGTGTCGGACCGCCCGGCCCGCTCGAAGAACTGCCGTGACGTCGCCGGGTTGAGCTGCTCGTCCCGCACCACGTCCAGATCCATGAAGGTGGGCGTCTCGTCGCACAGGGCGACCATGCCCTCGAAGATCCGCCCCGTCTCCGGCAGCCCCGAATTCCGCATCGCCTCCTCGTACGAGGGAAACTCCACGATCTCGACGAAGTGCGACGCGTCGGACCGGTCCTTGCCGACCACCGCATGCGTCGCGGTCCGCTTTCCCCTGGTCTGCTCGACCCATGTGTCCATCAGCCGGTCCATCTCGTCGAAACGGCTGGTCCTGCAGTCGATGAGCTGTACGAACGTCATACGCGATCACCTCCGGCCCCCCTGGGTCCGGTTCGAACAGCACCATTGTCCGCCTTTTCGGACCCTACTGCGGCCCGTACTTCCGCCCCGTCCTCGACGTGATCCCGCCCAGCAACCCCCGGGGCGCCACCTTCACCAACCCCATGAGCGCCTTGTAGCGCGGATCCGGGATCGACAGGGTCTTGCCGCGGGACAGGTCACCGAGGGCCGCGGCGACCAGCTTGTCCGGGTCGAGCCACATCCAGCCGGGGATGTTGTCCGTGCCCATCCCGGCCCGCTGGTGGAACTCGGTCCGCACGAAGCCCGGGCACAGGGCCATCAGACGGACCCCGCTCCCCGCCAGATCCCTCGCCGCGCCCTGTGTGAACTGCACGACCCACGCCTTCGAGGCGCCGTACGTCCCCCGAGGAACGAAAGCCGCCACCGACGCGACGTTCACGACACCCCCGCGCCCCCGCTCCCGCATCGCCTCCGTCGCCGCCGACGTCAGCCGCAGCACCGCCTCGCAGTGCACCTTGAGCATCTTCAGCTCGTCGGCCATGGAGACGTCGAGATAGCGGCCCTTGTTGCCGAAGCCGGCGTTGTTGACGAGGAGGTCGACGGAGGACTTACGGTCGCGGAGGCGGGCGGCGACCGCCTCGATGCCGGGGTCCGTGGCGAGGTCGGCGGTGAGAACCTCGGCCTCGATGCCGTGGCGGTCGTGGAGCTCGGTCGCCTGTTCCTGGAGCCGCTTGGTGTCGCGGGCCACCAGCACCAGGTTGTGCCCGTCAGCCGCCAGCCGGCGCGCGAACGCGGCACCGATGCCCGCGGTCGATCCCGTAATCAATGCCGTTGTCATGGCGCAAGGTTAATGACCGGGACCGACAGCGTCCGCTTGCGGCGGACGTCGTCAGGCGCCGTGCTTCTCCACATACTCGAGCGCCCACTTCCGCAGCTCCGGATGGAGTGCCTCACCCGCCGCCAGCAGCCTTGGCTGGAGCGGCCGTTCGGTGGTCATCGCCCGGAACGCCAGGGCGACCGTCACGTCGTGGTCCGGCCGGTGCACGATCTCGACCGGGTCCCCGGTCCGGATCTCGCCCGGCCGGACCACCCGCAGATACGCCCCGGGCGCTCCCTTCTGCGTGAACCGCTTCACCCACCGCTTCTCGTCCATGTGGCCCTGGAAGGTGCCGCACGGGATGCGCGCGCTCGTGACCTCGAGCACCACCTCGGGGCCGAGGCGCCAGCGCTCGCCGATCAGCGCGCCGGAGACGTCGATGCCCCGCGTCGTGAGGTTCTCGCCGAAGGCGCCGTTGGCGAGCGAGCGGCCCAGCTCGCCCTCCCACTCGTCCAGGTCCTCGCGCGCCATCGCGTACACGGCCTGGTCGTCGCCGCCGTGGTGCTGCTTCTTGCACACCGCGTCCCCGGCGAGCGCGCTCCCGCCGACGCCCTTGGGGCCGGGCGCGGCCACCCGCACGGGTCCGTCGACGGGCCGCTTGTCGATACCGGTGACACCCTCCGGGTTGTCCGTGTACGCAACGGCCCTGGCGCGGCCCAGATTCACCGACAGAAGCTCCATGGCGGCACGGTAGGGGACCGGAACCCAAAGTTGCCATGCATTATTCGGCGCCGTATCAAAGCAGGGCTTATCCTCGAAGCGTGATCGAGGCCCGACATCTCCGTGTTCTGCGCGCCGTCGCCGCGACCGGTTCCTTCTCCGCCGCGGGGCGTGAACTGGGCTGCACCCAGCCCGCCGTCAGCCAGCAGATCAAGGCCTTGGAGACGTCCGTGGGCACGCCGTTGCTCATCCGCAGCGGACGCGAGATGCGGCTGACGCAGGCGGGCGAGGCGCTGGTGCGGCACGCCGCCGGCATCCTGGCGGGGCTGACGGCGGCGGAGGAGGAGGTCGCCGCCATCGCCGGCCTGCGGGCCGGGCGCGTCCGGCTGGTCTCCTTCCCCAGCGGCAGCTCCACCCTCGTCCCCACCGCCCTCGCCGCGCTGCGCGCCGCCCACCCGGGCACCCGCGTCTTTCTGGAGGAGGCCGAACCACCGCAGTCCGTCGGCCTGTTGCGGGAGGGCGACTGCGACATCGCGCTCGCCTTCCGGTACGAGGGGGCCGGGGGCGGGGACGAGTGGGACGACCTCGTCGTACGGCCCCTGCTGACCGACCGGCTCGTCGCCCTCGTACCGGAGCGGCACCGGCTCGCGCGCGCGGATTCCGTGTCCATCGGGGAGCTGGCCGGGGAGTCGTGGATCGCAGGGTGCCCGCGCTGCCGCGGCCAGTTGGTCGAGGTGTGCGAGGGCGCCGGCTTCACGCCCCGCATCGACTTCGCGACCGACGACTACCCCGCGGTCGTCGGCCTGGTGGGCGCGGGCCTCGGTGTCGCCGTCCTGCCCCAGCTCGCGGTCGAGTCGGTACGGCCTCGAGGTGCGCGCACGGTGACGCTGGAACCGGCGGTCCGGCGGGAGATCGTCGCGCTCACGCTGCCGGATCTGGCCCGGGTCCCTGCGGTGGCGGCGACGCTGGAGCAACTGGCGCGCGCGGCCGACCGGTAGGCCCGTACGCCGGTACGCGGAAAACAAGGAAGGGCACGCGCGTGCGTGCCCTTCTAGGAGAAACGTTCCTTCAGTTGTTCGATGCGCCGCTTCCCACGGACGACGCGGACACCAGCCGGTGCCGCGCCCGCCCCATGAGCTCCTCGCGCTCGTCCTCGGTAAGCCCGCCCCACACGCCGTACGGCTCTCTCACCGCAAGCGCGTGCGCCGCGCACTGCGCGCGCACCGGGCACCTCATGCAGACCTCCTTGGCCGAGTTCTCGCGAGCACTCCGGGCCGCACCGCGCTCGCCCTCCGGATGGAAGAAAAGCGAGCTGTCCACCCCGCGACAGGCGGCCAGAAGCTGCCAGTCCCACAGGTCCGCGTTCGGTCCGGGAAGGCGGGAGAAATCTGCCATTGCGTGACCCCTTGTAGCCGTTCTGGGCGGATACGGTGTCCACGACCGTACATCTACGATCTAAGGAGATGAAAATATGACTCATTGCGAATCTAGCCTCAGACACCAGGAAATGGGAAGAAAAGGGTCTGAATGGGGCATGGGTTGTGATGAAACGTTGTGGGTCCGCGGTGCATGTCTGCACCGTGTCCGCGCCCTCACGTAGAGTGCCGAAGACAGTGCGCAGCCCCGTAACTCTTTCGGGTGACCGTCGTTGAGAGTGCGGAGGCGGTTGAAAACACAAGCGCTCGGACAGGCGTCCGAGTCGGTCGACCGCACAGGTGACGATTTCGTACCAGCCTGGAGGCTCAAGGTGACGTGCATCAGCTGCGGAGGACGGCCATGACATCCGTCCTCGTCTGCGACGACTCCCCGCTTGCCCGAGAGGCGCTCCGCCGCGCGGTCGCGACCGTGCCCGGCGTCGAGCGCGTGACGACCGCGGCCAACGGCGAGGAAGTCCTCCGCCGCTGGGGCGCGGACCGTTCGGACCTGATTCTGATGGACGTACGCATGCCCGGTCTGGGCGGCGTCGAGACCGTGCGCCGGCTGCTGTCCGCGGACCCCGGTGCGCGCATCATCATGCTCACGGTCGCGGAGGACCTCGACGGGGTCGCCCTCGCGGTGGCCGCGGGTGCCCGCGGCTACCTCCACAAGGACGCCTCGCGCGCGGAGTTGCGCGCCACCGTGACGCAGGCGCTCGCCGACCCGACCTGGCGGCTCGCCCCGCGTCGGCTGCGGTCGGCGGAGATGGGCGCGGCGCCCACGCTCACCGCGCGTGAGATCCAGGTGCTCGAAGGCATGAGTCACGGTCGCTCCAACGCGGAGATCGGGCGTGAGCTCTTTCTCTCCGAGGACACCGTCAAGACGCATGCCCGGCGGTTGTTCAAGAAGCTCGGTGCTTCGGACCGGGCGCACGCCGTGGCGCTCGGATTCCGGTGGGGCCTGGTTCGTTAGGAACCTGGTCGGTCGGATCGGTCGTCGTATTGGTGCGGGCCTGTTGTGGCTGGTCGCATAGTTCCCCGCGCCCCTGACGGGGCGCGGACGAGCGGCCCCTTCAACGTCCCGCTGCTTGTTTCGTGGCGGATGCCGCATCCTTGGAGATGTGGAGTCTCTCGGGGACGAGTCGGTCGAGCGGAAGGGGAGGGCGCAGGGTATGAGTTCCGGCGCACCTGCTCATAACGCTTCGGTGCACAACAACCAGCGCGATGCCACGGATCCAACGACGCCAGGGCACCATGGACCGATGCGCGACGACGAGGCGGCTCATCCCCATGGGGCGATCGGTGCGCTCGTCCACAGTGCTGTGGAGGGGGACGAGCAGGCCACGCACGACCTGCTCGCCCATGTCCATCCGCTGGCCCTGCGCTACTGCCGCACCCGGCTGTCCCGTCTCCCGGGTGATGCCCGGCACTTCGTGGAGGACCTCGCGCAGGAGGTCTGCGTAGCCGTCCTCCTCGCCCTGCCGCGCTATCGCGACACCGGGCGCCCCTTCGAGGCGTTCGTCTTCGCCATCGCCGCGCACAAGGTCGCCGACCTGCAGCGCGCGGCCATGCGCCACCCCGGTTCGACGGCGGTTCCGTCCGACGAGATGCCGGAGCGGCCCGACGACTCGCTCGGCCCCGAGGAGCGGGCGCTGCTCAGCAGCGACGCCGAATGGGCCAAGAAACTGCTGGCCAACCTCCCCGAGAACCAGCGCGAACTGCTGCTGCTGCGGATCGCCGTGGGGTTGACGGCGGAGGAGACGGGTCAGATGTTGGGAATGTCACCCGGTGCGGTCCGTGTGGCCCAGCACCGGGCGCTGAGCAGGCTGCGAGCGCTGGCCGAGCAGTAGGGCACGCTCCTGAACGGGCGGTGCGCCGCTTCCGTACGAACATACGAAGCCCGGAGCGGGTCCGCACCGTGGAATCCGTGGAATGTGACGCCCTTGCTTCCCGTTAGCATGGACATCCGCACCGATCAAGGCCATTTGGGGAAGGTGTCATGACTGCAAACGTCGACGGAGTGCCCGAGAAATTCGCGACGCTCGGGCTGACCTACGACGACGTGCTGCTGCTGCCGGGCGCGTCCGCGGTGCTCCCGAACGCGGTCGACACCTCGTCCCGCATCTCCCGCAACGTCCGGGTCAACATCCCGCTGCTCTCGGCGGCCATGGACAAGGTGACCGAGTCCCGCATGGCCATCGCGATGGCCCGCCTCGGTGGCGTCGGGGTGCTGCACCGCAACCTCTCCGTCGAGGACCAGGTCAACCAGGTCGACCTGGTGAAGCGGTCCGAGTCCGGCATGGTCACCGACCCGATCACCGTGCACCCGGAGGCGACCCTCGCCGAGGCCGACGCCCTGTGCGCCAAGTTCCGCATCAGCGGCGTCCCGGTCACCGACCCGGCAGGCAAGCTCCTCGGCATCGTCACCAACCGTGACATGGCCTTCGAGTCCGACCGCAGCCGCCAGGTGCGCGAGGTCATGACGCCGATGCCGCTGGTCACCGGCCAGGTCGGCATCTCCGGCACCGACGCCATGGACCTGCTGCGCAAGCACAAGATCGAGAAGCTGCCGCTCGTCGACGACTCCGGTGTCCTCAAGGGCCTGATCACCGTCAAGGACTTCGTCAAGGCGGAGAAGTACCCGAGCGCCGCCAAGGACTCCGAAGGCCGCCTGCTCGTCGGTGCCGCCGTCGGCGCCAGCCCCGAGGCCCTGGAGCGCGCCCAGGCGCTCGCCGAGGCCGGTGTGGACTTCCTGGTCGTGGACACCTCGCACGGCCACAACAGCAACGCCCTCAGCTGGATGGCGAAGATCAAGTCGAGCGTCGGCGTCGACGTGATCGGCGGCAACGTCGCCACGCGTGACGGCGCCCAGGCACTGATCGACGCCGGTGTCGACGGCATCAAGGTCGGTGTCGGACCGGGCTCCATCTGCACCACGCGCGTGGTCGCCGGCATCGGCGTCCCGCAGGTCACCGCCATCTACGAGGCCTCCCTCGCCGCCCGTCCCGCGGGCATCCCGCTCATCGGCGACGGCGGCCTGCAGTACTCCGGCGACATCGGCAAGGCGCTCGCCGCCGGCGCCGACACCGTGATGCTGGGCTCGCTGCTCGCGGGCTGCGAGGAGTCGCCCGGCGAACTGCAGTTCATCAACGGCAAGCAGTTCAAGTCGTACCGCGGCATGGGCTCGCTCGGTGCCATGCAGTCCCGCGGTCAGGGCAAGTCGTACTCGAAGGACCGCTACTTCCAGGCCGAGGTCGCCGCCGACGACAAGCTCGTGCCCGAGGGCATTGAGGGCCAGGTGCCCTACCGCGGCCCGCTGTCCAGCGTCCTTCACCAGCTCGTCGGCGGGCTGCGCCAGACCATGGGCTACGTGGGCGCGGCCACCATCGACGAGATGGAGTCCAAGGGCCGCTTCGTACGGATCACCTCGGCGGGCCTCAAGGAGAGCCACCCGCACGACATCCAGATGACGGTCGAGGCGCCGAACTACAGCCGTAAGTGAGCCTTTGCTGAAAGCCACGCGCGCGTGAGGGCGGTCCCGGAGCATCCGGGACCGCCCTCGCCGTACCCGTCGGCGATACTGGAAGACGCTGAACGCATCAGGGAAAGGCCACACATCGTGACTGAGATCGAGATCGGGCGCGGCAAGCGCGGCCGCCGGGCGTACGCCTTCGACGACATCGCCGTCGTCCCCAGCCGTCGTACGCGCGACCCGAAGGAGGTCTCGATCGCCTGGCAGATCGACGCCTACCGCTTCGAGCTGCCCTTCCTGGCCGCCCCCATGGACTCGGTCGTCTCCCCGGCCACCGCGATCCGGATAGGAGAACTCGGCGGCCTCGGTGTCCTGAACCTCGAAGGCCTGTGGACGCGGTACGAGGACCCGCAGCCGCTGCTCGACGAGATCGCCGGGCTGGACGTGGACGCCGCGACCCGGCGCCTGCAGGAGATCTACGCCGCTCCCATCAAGGAGGAGCTGATCGGGCAGCGCATCAAGGAGGTGCGCGACTCGGGTGTGGTCACCGCGGCCGCGCTGTCCCCGCAGCGCACGGCGCAGTTCTCCAAGGCGGTGGTGGACGCGGGCGTGGACATCTTCGTCATCCGCGGCACGACGGTCTCGGCGGAGCACGTCTCCGGTTCCCACGAGCCGCTGAACCTGAAGCAGTTCATCTACGAGCTCGACGTCCCTGTGATCGTCGGCGGCTGCGCCACGTACACCGCCGCCCTGCACCTGATGCGCACCGGCGCGGCGGGCGTCCTGGTCGGCTTCGGCGGCGGCGCCGCGCACACCACGCGCAATGTGCTGGGCATCCAGGTCCCGATGGCGACGGCCGTGGCCGACGTGGCCGCGGCCCGCCGGGACTACATGGACGAGTCCGGCGGCCGATACGTGCACGTCATCGCCGACGGTGGCGTCGGCTGGTCCGGCGACCTCCCCAAGGCGATCGCCTGCGGCGCGGACGCCGTGATGATGGGCTCCCCGCTGGCCCGTGCCACGGACGCGCCGGGCCGCGGCCACCACTGGGGTATGGAGGCCGTCAACGAGGAGCTGCCGCGCGGCAAGAAGGTCGACCTCGGCACCGTCGGCACCATCGAGGAGATCCTGGCGGGCCCGTCGCACATCCCGGACGGCTCGATGAACTTCTTCGGAGCGCTGCGGCGGGCGATGGCCACGACCGGTTACAGCGAGCTGAAGGAGTTCCAGCGGGTCGAGGTCACGGTCGCCGACTCGCAGCACAAGCGGTAGGGCCTACGGCGGAAAGGGGGCCGGTCACCTGGTGGTGACCGGCCTCCTTTCGTGTGCCCGGGGCTTTGCGAGGCGGGCGGCGCGCGGGGTGGTGCGGGGGCGCGCGGTTGCGTTCGGGGTGGAAACGGGCTGGTCAGCCGGGCCGAGGGCGATAACGTCCGTGTCGGCGCCCCAGGTTCCTGGAGCGCCCCCTTCCAAGGATTTGGTTCCGGACCCCGCTCCTCGGGGCCCGGCCCGATGTCCGACGGACCGCCTACCGGGTCAATGGGCGGCATCGTGGAAGGGGGCGTCCATGGGACGTCACCGCAAGCCCACTCGCTGGGACCGACTCCGTCTGCGGATGGTGAAGTGCCGGAGGAGGTGGATCTTGCGGATTTTCGGATGGTGAGCGGCCGCCCCCAAGGAAGCTAGGGGCGGACACTCCGTGAACCATCAGGAGCCTGCCGCAGTGGCCGCTGCGGTGGGCTCCACCTTGTTGGTGGGCCGATGCGCGGCCGCCCCCACGAGAACTAGGGGCGGACACTCCGTGAACCATCCACGAGTCTGCCGCAGTACCCCCTGCGGCCGACCCCACCTGTCTCCGTAAGGTACCCGCGCCGCGTCCCGCATGCCACCAGCTCCGGCCGCAGGTCCACCTGTGCGCCCCCCTTCACAACCGATGCGCCGCCCCTTCGCCGGGCACTGGCAGCGTCAGAGCGCCGCCTTCTTGGCGCCGGTGAAGGCGACGTACGCGGCGATCGCGAAGAACAGGAACGTCAGCGGGTCGGCGTCCGCCTTCCAAGCCTCCTGGAGGACGTCGAAGTGCTGGAAGAAGAGTTCGCTGAAGCTCAGCGGGGTCTCCTTGGCGGCGATTACGGCCTCGCCCACCAGCTGGCCGATGTAGACGGAGCCCAGCGACAGGACCGCGCTCGCGACCGGCAGCACGGGGTTGCGGCCACCGAGGCGCCCTGCGGCGAGGCCGACCAGAAAGCCGACGCCGACCGCCGCCCAGCCGATCTCGTGCTTGGTCAGGCCGATGATCGCGCCGTAGACACCGCCGGCGACCACGGCGGCGACGAAGGCGGCCACCAGACCGAGGCCGACGTTGTTGCGCACCGGAGCGGGGGCGGGGACGGCCCCGTACGGGACCCCCGGTGCCGGAGGCGGGGGAACGGCGCCCGGCTGCTGGGCGTACGGATTGCCGTCGACCGGCTGCTGCTGGGCCTGCGGCTCGGCAGGCGGCTGGGCAGGCGGTGGCGCTGACTGGCTCATGACAGAAATCCCCCCACGGGACGGAACGAGCGGAATGGAAAAGCAGAGAAATGTGCGCACGATTGTGCGACGAGTGAGGGGAGATTAACAGGTGGGTCCGACAGAGCCACCTGCGTTTTGACGTCAGAGGCGGTGCGCCGCCCCCGTAGGCGTGGCCCCCCGTGTGTCCAGCAGCAGTTGGGCCTTCACCGACAGGCCCTGCAGGTCGTACGTCCGGTGCTGCTGGAGCAGGATCGTCAGGTCCGCGTCGGCCGCCGCCTCGTAGAGGGAGTCCGCGCGCGGGACCGGGCGGTCCAGGACGCTCCAGGACGGGATGTGGGGGTCGTGGTAGCTGACAGCGGCGCCAAGTTCCATCAGGCGTACGGCGACCTCCTGGGCGGGGGTGCCCTGCTGGTCGGCGAGGTCGGGCTTGTAGGTGACGCCGAGCAGGAGGACGCGGGCACCCCGCGCGGACTTGCCGTGCTCGTTGAGGAGAGCGGCGCCGCGCTGGACGACGTAACGGGGCATCTGGTCGTTGACCTGCCGGGCGAGTTCGACCATGCGCAGGGTGCGGCCGCCGCCGAGGCTGCCGCCGGTCAGGTCGCGGGGTACCGCGTGACCGCCGACGCCCGGGCCGGGGCGGAAGGCCTGGAAGCCGAAGGGCTTGGTCTCCGCGCAGCGGATGACGTCCCAGAGGTCGACGCCGAGGTCGTGGCAGAGGACGGCCATCTCATTGACGAGGGCGATGTTGACGTGCCGGAAGTTGGTCTCCAGCAACTGGACCGTCTCCGCCTCCCGCGGACCACGCGCGCGTACCACCTTGTCGGTGAGGCGCGAGTAGAAGGCGGCTGCCGACTCCGTGCACGCGGGCGTGAGGCCGCCGATCACCTTGGGGGTGTTGGCGGGCGTGAAGTCGCGGTTGCCGGGGTCGACGCGGCTGGGGGAATAGGCGAGGTGGAAGTCGCGGCCCGCGCGCAGACCCGAGCCCTTCTCGAGGAGCGGGCGCAGGAACTCCTCGGTGGTGCCCGGGGGCACGGGGGACTCCAGGATGACGGTGGTGTGCGGGCGCAGGCGGGTGCTCAGTGTGCGGGCGGCCCCCTCGACCTGGCTCAGGTCCAGGCCGCCGTCCGGGGAAGGCGGGGTCGGTGCGCAGATGACCGCCGTACGGACACGGCCGAGCTCGGTCGGCCCCGCGGCAGTCCGGAAGCCCCCCGAGAGCATCCGGCGCAGTTCCGCGGGGCTGAGGGAGCCGGCCTCGGGGCCGGTGCGGTAACCGAGGGTGGAGATGCCGGCGGCGACAGCGGCCTGGGCCAGGGGCAGTCCGTAGGGGCCGAGTCCGATCACGGCGAGATCTGCGGGCATGGCGTGGGCCGTCCTTCCCAGTAACCGAAGCGGGACAGGTGCGCAAGCCCTGTGGACTGGACGAGCGAGCGCAATGTCAGACTAGGAGTAAATATGACCGAAATACGGCATTGGGTCCGTGTGTCTTCCTGCAGGGTTGTGAGCCGGAGTGGCCTTCGGGGTACGCGGCGGTGAAAGTTATCCACAGGCTGAGGGTGACTAGTGGCCGAAGTCGGGCAAGCCGGTCAGACTTTGGACACGGGCCGGTACGTGTGAGACCAGCGCGATCGACAGCGGGAGGCAGTGGTGAGGACAGCGACACTGGGGCCGGCACAGCGTGCCGAGTCACTCGCAGCAATGGCCGAGCGCGAACTGGACATCCTGGTGGTGGGAGCCGGCGTGGTCGGTGCGGGTACCGCGCTCGACGCGGTGACCCGGGGCCTGTCCGTGGGGCTGGTCGAGGCGCGTGACTGGGCGTCGGGCACCTCCAGCCGCTCCAGCAAGCTGATCCACGGCGGTCTGCGCTATCTGGAGATGCTCGACTTCGCCCTCGTACGCGAGGCGTTGAAGGAGCGCGGACTGCTCCTCGAGCGGCTCGCCCCGCATCTCGTGAAGCCCGTGGCCTTCCTGTACCCCTTGCAGCACAAGGGCTGGGAGCGCCTGTACGCCGGCTCGGGCGTCGCGCTCTACGACGCCATGTCGATGGCCCGCGGGCACGGTCGGGGTCTGCCCACGCACCGGCACCTGAGCCACCGTCACGCCCTGCGCGTCGCGCCCGCCTTGAGGAAGGACGCGCTGGTCGGGGCACTTCAGTACTACGACGCACAGATGGACGACGCCCGCTTCGTGGCCACCCTCGTGCGCACGGCGACCGCCTACGGCGCCAAGACCGCCAACCGCGCCCGGGTGACCGGCTTCCTGCGCGAGGGCGAGCGCGTGGTCGGGGCCCGGGTGCAGGACGTCGAGGCGGGCGGGGAGTACGAGATCCGCGCCAAGCAGGTGGTCAACGCGACCGGGGTGTGGACCGACGACACCCAGGCGATGGTCGGCGAGCGGGGACAGTTCCACGTCCGCGCCTCCAAGGGCATCCACCTCGTCGTGCCCAAGGACCGCATCCACTCCACGACCGGGCTGATCCTGCGCACCGAGAAGTCCGTGCTGTTCGTCATCCCCTGGGGTCGGCACTGGATCATCGGCACCACCGACACCGACTGGGACCTCGACAAGGCCCACCCGGCCGCCTCCAGCGCGGACATCGACTACTTGCTGGAGCACGTGAACTCGGTCCTCGCGGTGCCGCTGACCAGGGACGACGTCCAGGGCGTGTACGCGGGCCTTCGGCCCCTGCTCGCCGGGGAGTCGGACGCCACCAGCAAGCTCTCGCGGGAGCACACCGTGGCGCATCCGGTGCCGGGACTCGTCGTGGTGGCGGGCGGCAAGTACACGACCTACCGGGTGATGGCCAAGGACGCCGTCGACGAGGCGGTGCACGGACTCGACACCCGGGTCGCCGAATGCGTCACGGAGGACGTGCCGCTGCTGGGCGCCGAGGGCTACCGGGCGCTGTGGAACGCGCGAGCGCGGATAGCGGCGCGCACCGGGCTCCATGTCGTCCGCGTGGAGCATCTGCTGAATCGGTACGGCGCCCTTGCCGAGGAGGTCCTCGACCTCATCGCCTCGGACGCCACGCTGGGCGAGCCGCTTCAGGCCGCCGACGACTATCTGCGTGCCGAGGTCGTCTACGCCGCCTCGCACGAGGGCGCGCGGCACCTGGACGACGTGCTGACCCGGCGCACCCGTATCTCCATCGAGACGTTCGACCGGGGTGTGCGCTCGGCCCGCGAGGCCGCCGAACTGATGGCGCCGGTGCTCGGCTGGGACAAGGACCAGATCGAGCGCGAGGTCGAGCACTACGAGAAGCGGGTGGAGGCGGAGCGCGAGTCGCAGCGGCAGCCGGACGACCTGACCGCGGACGCGGCGCGGTTGGGGGCGCCGGACATCGCGCCGCTCTGAAGCCCCGGGCGAGTTCGGCATGCGGCTCGACCGCGTGTCACTGGTCCGAGCGTCACTGGACCCAGCGTGATTGGACGCAGTACCACTGGGCCGAGCATCACTCGAACGAGTGTCGTGGGTCGGGATCTTCGGTCGGAACCCGGTCGTTCTACGAGGTGCGGGGGCAGAACTCGGCGGCGAGCAGGGCCGTTTCGAGGTCGGGGTCTGCGATCGACGTCGTGTTCACGCGGAAGGTGAGGACGCGACGGCCGTCGACCGTGGCTGCGGTGCGCACGTAGCTGCCGGTGATGCGGCCGTTGTGCCCCCACACCGTCGTGCCGCACGGCAGCTTCACCGGGAACAGCCCCATGCCGTACAGGCCGTGTGCGGTGCGGGTGTCCGTCATCTCGTGCAGCCAGTACGGGGACAGCAGCCGTCCGCCGAGCAGCGCCGCGTAGAAGCGGTCCAGATCGGCGAGGGTGCTCACCAGCTCGCCCGCGGCCCCGGCCACCCGCGGGTCGAGCGCGGTGATGTCGGACCCGTCGGCGGTGTAGGCACGACCGTGTGGAGAGGGCAGAGAGGTGCGCGAACCAGGAAAGGAGGTGCCGGTCAGGCGCAGCGGGGCGATGATCCGCCGCTCGGCCTCGACCGCGTAGGAGTTGCCGGTGACCTGACGGATCAACATGCCGAGCAGGACGTAGTTGGTGTTCGAGTAGGAGTAGCGGCCGGGGTCGGCCGGAGGGTGGGTGAGAGCGATACGGACGGCTTGAGCAGGAGTGAGGGGGATCAGGCCCCGGGTGTCCGCGGTGAAGTCGTTCAGGCCGCTGGTGTGGGTGAGCAGGGCGCGCAGGGTCAGCGCGCGGCCGTCGTTGCCCGCTCCGCGCACCAGGCCGGGCAGGTGCCGCTCCACGGTGTCGGACAGCTTCAGCCGGTGTTCCGCGGCAAGTTGGAGGACGACCGTCGCGATGAAGGTCTTGGTGATGCTGCCGGCGCGGAAGTGGTCGGCGCGGGCGATTCCCGGGCCCGCCTCGGCGTAACGGCTCTCGCTCTGATCCCGGGCCAGGAGCGCCGCGGCGGGAGCGCCGCCCCGCGCGACCAGCAGCGGGAGCACCGCGTCCGTGGGCGGGGCCGAGGGTGCCGAGGAGGCTGCCGGGGCCAGGGCGAGCAGCGCCAGGGACACAAGAACGACCAGGAGTGTCCGAAGCGGCGGCATGGCGGGTCCTTCCTTGTCGGAGCCATCATGCAGGGTTGCGCAACAGGGGCGTCACCCGGTCCACGCGGGGGTGGCCGCCGTGGTGCCGGGGAGCACCGGAGGCCGGGTGGCGGCCGGGCGCCGACGGGGTGTGGCCAGCCTGGGGGGCAGGTGCGGCGGAGGAGACCCTGAGCCCTGTCGTCACATTCACGTGCGCCGCGTGGACTCCGTGGGCCGTGGGCCGCTTGCCGCGCGACGCCTGGCACGTGCGCTCGCCGCGTTGCCGAAGCGCCGACGTGGCTCGGCCGCGAGAGCGCTGCGGTGCCTTGCGAGTGGCTGCCCTGCGTTCGAACCGGGCTTGTGCTCGCCGTGTTTGCTGAGCCGTCGACGTGGCTCCGTCGCGTGAGTGCTGCGGTGCCTTGCGAGTGGCTGCCCTGCGTTCGAACCGGGCTTGTGCTCGCCGCGTTTGCTGAGCCGCCGAGGCTCGGCCGCGAGCGTTCCGGTGCCTTGCGAGTGCACGCTTCCCTGCGCTCGAACCGGGCTCGCGCGGGCGGGGTCCTCATCGTCGCTGTGCGGGTCCACCCCCCGGGCGGACCACGGGAATGTGGCGGCAGGGCCAGGCCGGGCGGAGCTGTGGGCCGAGGGGTGCGGCGGGGCCGGCGGGGTCTGTGTGCCGGCATCGCCGGGCCGTGCCGCGGGCGCGGCGGAGCCAGGGGCACCCTGGGCGTCGGGCACTTGTCGGGTGAGGGACAATGGAGGCTCTGTCAGGGCGGGTTCATGAGGGGACGCATGTCGGACGCGGAGCGGGCGGGAGCATCCCGGCAGGACGAGAACGGCCGTCTCCTCGCCGGGCGGTACCGGCTGGGAGGAGTTCTCGGCCGCGGAGGCATGGGCACGGTGTGGCGTGCCGAGGACGAGACCCTGGGCAGGACGGTGGCCGTCAAGGAACTGCGGTTCCCGTCCAGCATCGACGAGGACGAGAAGCGCCGGCTGATCACGCGCACGCTGCGTGAGGCCAAGGCGATCGCGCGGATCCGCAACACCAGCGCGGTGACCGTGTACGACGTGGTCGACGAGGACGACCGGCCCTGGATCGTGATGGAGCTCGTCGAGGGCAAGTCGCTCGCCGAGGTCATCCGGGAGGACGGCCTGCTGGAGCCCAAGCGCGCGGCGGAGGTGGGCCTCGCGGTTCTCGACGTGCTCAGGTCCGCGCACCGCGAGGGCATTCTGCACCGGGACGTGAAGCCGTCCAACGTGCTGATCTCCGAGGACGGCCGGGTCGTGCTCACCGACTTCGGCATCGCCCAGGTCGAGGGCGACCCGTCCATCACCTCCACCGGCATGCTCGTGGGCGCCCCCTCCTACATCTCCCCGGAGCGGGCCCGTGGGCACAAGCCGGGACCCGCGGCCGACCTGTGGTCGCTCGGCGGGCTGCTGTACGCGGCGGTCGAGGGCGCCCCGCCGTACGACAAGGGGTCCGCGATCGCGACGCTCACGGCGGTGATGACCGAGCCGCTGGAGGAGCCGAAGAACGCGGGACCGCTCAAGGACGTCATCTACGGCCTGCTCACCAAGGACCCCGCTCAACGGCTCGACGACGGCCGTGCCCGCGCCATGCTCACCGCGGTGATCCACGCGCCCGAGCCGAAGCCGGCCGAGCCGGAACCCGCGGCGGACGCGACCCGGGTGGTGCCGTTGCCGGCACAGCCGCAGGAGCGTGCGGGCGGGGAGGGGCTGCGCGGGGCGCTGCGTTCCGTGCGCAAGGCCGCCGGGGCCGCGGCGACGTCCGCGGCCGCGACGCGCACCAAGTCCGGGAGCGGCACTGCGGGTTCCGGTGGCGGAAAGGTGCCGTCCCAGGCCTCCGAGGCCGCGTCGGCGGCTCCGGCTGTCTCGGCCTCTCCCGCTGCCCCGGCCTCTCCGGCCACCCCGGCTCCTTCCGCGTCTCAGGAGAAGGGCGCGGCGAGTGCGCCGTCCGGGTCGGCTTCGACGTCGGCCACGACGTCGGCCTCGAGTGGGACGACCGGGGTCCGGGACGGGAAGACACAGCAGGCCAACGCGGTCTCCGACGGGCGGAGTTCGGGATGGCCCGTGATGACGCCACCGCCGGACCTGGCGCCGAGGCCGGTGCCCAGGGCACCGCTGACCGACGTGGTGCCGCGGCGGACTCTGGTGATCATCGCCGTGGTCGTGGCGCTCGCGATCCTCGGTACGGTGCTGGCCCTCACGCTGGGCGGGGACGACAGCGACGGGGCGAAGGGCGGCGGCTCCAAGGTGACGGCGGGCGCGAGCACCAGTGCCGACACCAAGGAGGACGAGAGCGGGGGCACCCGCAGCGACGAGGCCACCACCGCGTCCTCCTCGCCGGAGGCCGGCGCGGGGGCCGGGAACACGCCGAGTACCGAGGAGAGCGGCCGGAGTTCGGAAGGGTCCTCCGGTTCGGCGGGTGCCGCCGACGACGGTGCGGTGACCTCGACGTACCGGGGGAGCCAGGGGTACTCGATCGGGCTGCCGAAGGGGTGGAAGTTCCAGACCAGCGGTTCCGCCGGCGACCGGTTCACCGGGCCCGACGGGCAGAAGCTGCTCATCGCCTGGACCACCACGCCCAAGGGCGACCCGGTGGCGGACTGGGAGAACCAGGAACAGGGCATGCGCCGCTCGCAGTACACCAAGATCCGGATAGAGAAGGTGGGCTACCGAGGCTGGAACGCGGCCGACTGGGAGTTCACCTATGTGGAGAGTGGGACGAAGTACCGGACGATCGATCGTGGATTCGTCGTGAACGGCCATCTCGGATATGCCTTGATGTACACCGCGAAAGCCGCGAACTGGGGCACTGAGCTGCGCAAGGACACATGGCACACGCTCGCTCGTACCTTCGAACCGAAGTCGTGAAGCGCTCTGCGGTAAACGGTCATGTGTTTGGACCCTGAGATCTGGAATCCCCTCTTTGCGGGTTGCCTCCGGCACGTATCGTGAGTGTTTGTGGACCGTCCGCATCCAGGTATGGGTACGGAACGGGCCGCAAGACGAACGGAATTGACCAACCGGGCGGCCGGGGGAGGCAACGTGGACGACTATGCGGGTCGGGTGCTCGCCGACCGCTACCGCCTGCCGCTGCCTCCGTCCGACGAGTACGAACTCACCGAGACCCGCGCCTTCGACACCTACAGCGGGCAGGAAGTCCTGGTCAGGCAGGTGCCGTTGCCCGAGGTCGTCGAGGCGGAGGTGCTCGACGCGGAGGGGCTGCCCGACGGGTTCACGGCCCGGGATCCCCGGGGTGCGCGGCGGACTTCGGGACGGGGTGGTAGTCGCCGGCCCACGGAGCCTGCCGTGCGGCGGGCCGTCGAGGCGGCGCAGGCCGCCGCCCGGATCCCCGACCATCCGCGGCTCGACCAGGTCTTCGACGTGTTCGCCGAGGGCGGTTCGCTGTGGATCGTCAGCGAGTTGGTGCCCGCGCGACCGCTCGCGGCACTGCTCGCCGAGAAGCCGCTGACGCCGTACCGGGCGGCCGAGGTCGCCTCGGACGTGCTCATGGCGCTGCGGGTACTGCACGCGCACGGCTGGGTGCACCGCAACATCACCGCCCGTACTGTGCTGGTCTGCGACGACGGCCGGGTCATGCTGACGGGCCTCGCGGTCGGCGCGGCCGAGGAGGCACTGTGCGGGTACGACCCGGTGCCGGTCGAGGCGGGTGACTGGGGCGCCGGAGGCGGGGAGTCCGGGGCCGGGGCGGATGGCGGCCTGGGCGGTGGACGTGCGGGTGCGGGACCGCGTGAGTCTGCCGCGGGCCCGGCTGGTGGGCCCGGTGGCGCCGACGGACGTGGGGGACCTGGTGGATACGGGGTTCCCGGGCAGTCGACGGGGCCGGCCGGTGGGTTGGACGCCGTGGGCAGGAGCGGTGGTGCCGGGGTGCCTGGCGGGCCGGGTGGCGCTCGTACGGCTCTCGGGAACGGTGGCGCGGGTGCCGCCTTCGGGCTGGACGCCCGAAGCGCCGGACCGGGCCCGGGTGGTGCGGTCACCTTCGGCGGAGGCGATCCCGAGGCCGCCCGACGGGCCGCGATCGAGGCACGGGAGGCCCGTGGGCTGCCCAGCGCCGGGGTGGAGGGGGCGAACGGCACCGGGGCTTCGGCCGAGCTCGTCCGCCGGGAACCCGACACCGGTACGGACATCCGCGCGGCGCGGGCCGGCGCGATCGCCGCGTATCGCGCGGGGGCACGGGCCGCGGCCCGGGTCCAGGAGGCGCAGAGCAGCAGGGCCGCCCTGCCCGGAGCCCGCCCGGCACCGGAGTCCGACCCCGCCGCACGAACACCCGGCACCGACCCCGCCGTACAGATGGACGGCCTGACGCAGTCGCCGTTTCCGTCGGGGAACGGCGTGACGCAGCCGCCGTATCCGTCGGGGAACGGCGTGACCCAGCCGCCGTATCCTTCGGCCAACGGCCTTGCACAGTCACCGCATCCGACGGTGAACGGCATCGAGCAGGCGCCCGGGGCCGGGGCTCCGGGGCAGATAGCCGACCCCTACGGAGCGCGCCCGGCTCCCTGGCACGGTGCCGTGCCGCGCGGCGGGGGTGCGACGCCCGTGGGTGAGGTTCCCGTTTCCGACGCTGCGCCTGCCGTCGACCAGGTGCCCGCGCCGACCCGCTGGGAGGACCTCCCCCCTGCCGATGCTCCCGCCCGCCGTGGCCCCGCCACCGCGCTCGCCGCCGAGCGGGCGCGGCAGGCCCGGATGGCCGTGGTGGGGCCGGTCACCGAGCGCTGGGCGCCGGAGCAGGCCGGGCCGGTGCACGAGAACTGGCAACTCGCCGCGCCCATCGGGCCGGCGACCGATCTGTGGGCTCTCGGGGCGCTGCTGTTCCGGTCCGTACAGGGGCATGCGCCCTATCCCGAGGAGTCGACGGCCGAACTGGTGCAGTTGGTGTGCGCCGAGCCGCCCGCCTTCGCGGAGGAGTGCGGGCCGCTCAGGCCGGTCGTGGAGTCGCTGCTGCGGCAGGACCCGACGGAGCGGCTGGACTTCGAGGAACTGCGCGGCTGGCTGCGGTCGCTGGTGCGGTCCGCGCCCGAGCCGGAGGCCGGCGCTCATGTCGTCGCCGCGCCCCCGGTGGACACGAGCCGGCTGCCGATCGTGCGGCGCCGGGGCGAGTTGGTGCGCAGGCGGCGCGCCGGGCTGCCCGCGACGCACGGACGGCACAAGCGGGCCCGCGAGGAGGCCGCTCCTTCGCCGCGCCGCCTTGGCCGCAATCTGCTGCTGCTCATCCTGCTGGTGATGGCCGCGGCGATCGTCTACGCCATGTACTTCATGCCGAAGTCGGATCCCGACGACAAGGGAGCTTCCCAGGAGACAGGTTCCACCAGTCAGGCCGGTACCGCGCAGTCCCCGTCGACCAGCAGTGAGCCGCGGCCCGAGCAGACGACCCCCGAGCCGTCGCGGTCCGGCGGGGCGGCCGAGACGCAGACCGCCGGGCCCGAGGTCGCCGACGGCTTCACCCTGCGCACCGACCCCGAGGGCTTCAAGGTCGCGGTGGCGGGCGGCTGGGACCGCACCCCGAGGAACGGCCGCGGTCAAGTGGTCTACTCGCAGGGCAACTTCGAGCTGATCGTCGTCCCCGGGCGGGACACCGCGGCCGCGAACGGCGACGATCCCATGGCCTACCAGCGGGAGAAGGAGCCCGAGCTCCAGCCGTACCGCGACTCCAGCTGGGCCACCGCCACCGGGCTGAAGTCGATCCAGGTGGGCACGCGGAGCATGGCCGAGGGGCAGTTCACCTGGACCGGCGACGACGGGCGCGAGCTGTACGTACGCAATGTCGCGATCCTGATCGGCGGGAAGTACCACATCGTGCAGGTACGCGGTCCGGAGGCGGAGCGGGACGAGGTGACCCGGCTGTACGAGCAGGCGTCGGCCACCTATCAGGTGACCGGCTGACGGACGCCGTGCGGGCCCCCCGGGTTCACTGGCCCTTCGCGGAAGCGACAACCGTCACAGTGAGGTCTCCTTGACGCCCCCCTGGTTCCCCTCGGCGCGGGCCGGTCCTTAGTCTGACTGCGTCAAGAGCATTGCGGGGAAACGTGAATCAGATGCAGGGCCTGCTCCTTGCGGGGCGTTACCGGCTCGCCGACCCGATAGGCAAGGGCGGCATGGGCCGCGTCTGGCGTGCCCATGACGAGGTGCTGCACCGGGCCGTGGCGATCAAGGAGTTGACCGCCGCGCTCTACGTTTCCGAGAGCGACCGGGCCGTGCTGCTCGCCCGGACCCGCGCCGAGGCGCGCGCGGCCGCCCGGATCAACCACTCGGCCGTCGTCACCGTGCACGACGTGCTCGACCACGACGGCCGGCCCTGGATCGTGATGGAGCTGGTCGAGGGCCGCTCGCTGGCGGACGCCGTCAAGGAGGACGGCCGTATCGAGGCGCGCGAGGCGGCCCGGATCGGGCTGTGGGTGCTGCGGGCCCTGCGTGCCGCGCACTCCGCCGGGGTGCTGCACCGGGACATCAAGCCCGGCAACGTCCTTCTCGCGCAGGACCGCCGCGTCCTGCTCACCGACTTCGGCATCGCCCAGATCGAGGGCGACACCACCATCACCCGCACCGGAGAGGTCGTCGGCTCGGTCGACTACCTCGCCCCCGAGCGGGTGCGCGGCGCCGACCCCGGCCCGTCCGCCGACCTGTGGGCGCTGGGCGCCACGCTGTACACGGCGGTCGAGGGACGCTCGCCGTTCCGCCGTACGACCCCTCTGACCACCATGCAGGCCGTCGTGGACGAGGAACCCGCCGAGCCGCGCCACGCCGGTCCGCTCGGGCCCGTCATCGCGGCCCTGCTGCAGAAGGACCCCGCCGTGCGGCCCGACGCGGCCGAGGCCGAGCAGATGCTCGCCGAGGCGGCGGAGGGACGGCGACCGAGCGCGGCACAGGCGTATGTGCCGACGCAACATGTGGGTTCCCGCCATGAGCCGGGGGCGCACAGCGGCTCCCACAGTGGGCTCGGCACCCCGACGACGGGCACATCGGTCAGCGGTACGTCGTACGCCCCGGCCACCGCACCGTCGTACTCCTCGGGCTCGGGCCCGAGTTACCACTCGGGCGCCGGTGCGCCGTACCCGCAGGCGACCGCCCCCACCACCATCGGTCCGCCCCACACAGGCACCGGCCCCATGACCCCCGCCGCCCCACCCAGACGCCGCCGCCTGCGGTCCTTCGTGCTCGTGGTCGCGCTCGCGGCGATCGTGAGCGCCGGAACCGCGTTCGGCCTGCAGAAGTGGGACGAGGGGCGGGACTCGGGCGGTACGTCGAGTGCGTCGCCCAGTCCCACACCGAGCCCGCAGACCGGGGGAGGCGCCACGGACGGCTGGAAGCACTACCCCGATCCCGTGGGCTTCAGCGTGTATCTGCCCCAGGGCTGGGAGCGGTCGGTCTTCGGGACCCCCGCCGACGGCCTGACCCAGATCGACTACTCGCCGGACGAGGGCGAGCACTTCGTCCGGATCGCCGTGGACACCTCGCCGGACTACCTGGACCCCCTCGCCCACCAGCGCAATCTGGAACGGCAGATCGACGGGCTCAAGGACTACCACCGCGTGGGCATGGTCAGTAACACCTACCGGGACCGGCCGGGCGCCCGGTGGGAGTACACCTGGACCGCGCTGCCGCAGAACATCGCCTTCCCCGGGCCGCGCCGGGCCGCGGAGGAGACGTACATGTCCCGGGACGGCGTCGAGTACGTGATCTACATATCGGCGCCCGCGAAGGACTGGCCGACCACCAGCAAGCAGTTCACGAAGGTGCTCCAGGGCTGGAAGGAGCCGAACAGCTGATGGAGTTGGCCGGTCACCGCCCCGGAGGGTATCCGTCCGCTGCGGCATGATGGGGCGCATGGGGACCGAGGGGGACACCTTCCGTGTGATCGCGGGCCGTTATCGCCTGGAGGCGAGGATCGGGCGCGGCGGCATGGGCGTGGTGTGGCGGGCGACCGACCAACTGCTCGGCAGGCAGGTGGCCGTCAAGGAGATCCCCCTCGACGAGACGCTCTCCGCCGAGGACGCCCGGCTCCAGCGCGACCGGACCCTGCGCGAGGCCGGTGCGGTGGCCCGGCTGTCCCACCCGCACATCATCGTGGTCCACGACGTCGTCGAGCAGGACGAACGGCCGTACATCGTCATGGAGTTGATCGACGGCGGCTCCCTCGCCGACCGGATCTCCGCGCACGGCCCGGTCGACGCAGCCGAGGCCGCCCGGATCGGGGCCGACCTGTTGAGCGCGTTGCGCGCGGCGCACACGGCCGGGGTGCTGCACCGGGACATCAAGCCCGCCAACGTGCTCGTCGAGTCCGGCACCGGCCGGGTCGTGCTCACCGACTTCGGCATCGCCCAGGTCGCGGGCGCCACCACCCTCACCGAGACCGGCTCCTTCGTCGGCTCGCCCGAGTACACCGCGCCCGAGCGGATGTCCGGGGCCAGGACCGGCCCGGAGGCCGACCTGTGGTCCCTGGGAGCATTGCTGTGCACGGCCCTCAGTGGTGAATCCCCGTTCCGCCGCGACTCGTTGGGCGGCATCCTGCACGCCGTCGTCATCGACGAGATCCGGCCGCCCGCGCAGGCCGCGCCGCTCCTTCCCGTCGTACGGGGACTGCTGGAGCGCGATCCCGAGCGGCGGCTGGACGCGGTGGAGGCGGAACGGATGCTGCGGGCCTTCGGGGAGACGGGCCGCACGCCGCCGCGCCGGGCGCCCGAGCGGGCGTACACGCCGACCCAGCGGGATCTTCCGCTACGGCGGTCCCCGGCGCCGGAGCGGGCCGGGCGCGGTGGGCCCATGGTGCCGGTGCGGTGGCGGCGGGGCGTGCTCACGGCGGTGCTGCTGGCCGCTGTGACGGCGGGAGCGGGGGTGTCGGCGGCGGTGCTGCTGATGGACCGGGGCGGGGGTGACGGCCGTACGGCCGCCGGTAGTCCGGTGCCCGGAACCCCCACGAGCAGCCGGACCGGAACGGCGAAACCCACACCCACCGTGACCCTCCCCTCCGCCCCCTCCGGTTACCGCGTCGCCGAGGACCCCGCCGGGTTCGCGCTCGCCGTGCCCGACGGGTTCACCCGTGAGCCGCAGGGTGAGCGGGTCTTCTACCTGTCGTCCGGGGAGACCTTCCGGCTCGGCATCAAGGTGACCGACCCCCAACCCGGGGGTCCGACGGGCGTGATGCGGCGCGCGGCCGCCAAGGGCCCGGAGACGAACCCCGGTTACCGCGACGGCCGGGTCACCTCGGTCCCGCACCGCGGACACCCCGCCGCGTTCTGGGAGTTCACCTGGGACGGCTTCAGCGCGGCCGAGGGCGCCCGGCACACCTACGACGTGTGCTGGGAGGAGGACGGCCGGCTGTACGACGTATGGGTGTCGGCGCCGATCGGGAAGGCGCGGGAGGCCAAGGAGTACTTCGACGTGGCGCTCGACACGTTCACTTTGCCGTAGAGATACGTCACGGGTGTGTGACCGGAACGCGTCACCTCTGGATGCCTGCGGGTCTGGCGCGATATGGATGAACCCATGAGCAGCAGCGGGGGAGTCGGCCACGAGTCCGACGAGACGACGAGTTATGTTCTGCAACCTCCCAGGGCCCCTCAGCCGGAGCCGGGCGTCGGCCGGCTCATCGCGGGCCGGTATCGGCTGCTCGCCAAGCTCGGGCACGGTGGCATGGGCACGGTGTGGCGGGCCAAGGACGAGACGGTGGACCGAGAGGTGGCCGTCAAGGAACCTCGCGTCCCGGATCATCTTCCCGAACGTGAACAAGGAAACGCCTTCGAGCGGATGCGTCGTGAGGCACGAGCCGCGGCCCGGCTCGACCATCCCTCCGTCGTGAACGTGCACGACGTGGCGGTCGTGGACGGCCGGCCGTGGATCGTGATGGAGCTGGTGCAGGGCCGTTCGCTGGGCGACGCGTTGCAGGAGGGCACCCTCGGGGCGGGCGAAGCGGCGAGAATCGGCCTCGAGGTGCTCGGCGCCCTGGAGGCCGCGCACGCCGCGGGCATCCTGCACAGGGATGTGAAACCGGACAACGTCCTGCTCGGCCGGTACGACCGGGTCGTCCTCACCGACTTCGGCATCGCCCAGATCGAGGGCGAGACCAACCTGACCGACACCGGCGGCTTCGTCGGCTCGCCCGAGTTCATCGCCCCCGAGCGGGTGCTGGGTCAGCGTCCCGGCCCCGCCTCCGACCTCTGGTCCCTCGGCGTTGTCCTGTACGCGGCGACGGAGGGCGTCTCGCCGTTCCGCCGCAGCAACACCCCCGCGACGCTCCAGTCGGTCCTCAACGCCACGCCCGCGCCGCCCGCCGCCGCGCCTGGGCCGCTCGCCGACGCCATCAACGGCCTGCTCCAGAAGGACCCGGCGCGCCGCCCGCACGCCGCGCAGGTCAGGGCGCTCCTGGAGGCCACCGCCCACCCGCCCGTCCCCGAGCCCACGCAGATCGTGCGGACCGTGGAGGTCCCGGCGGGCGGCGGCCCACGGCTCGGCCGCAAGGCGTGGATCGGGCTCGGCGCGGCGGTCGTCGCTGCCGCGGTGGCGGCGTATCTGGTGATCGCGGACCCGTTCGCGGGACCGCTGCCGGACGGCTGGACCAAGAAGCACACCAAGGACGTCGCCGCGACCCTTGCGGTGCCCGCGGACTACCAGCCCACCACGCCGGACCGGAAGACGGACAAGACCCACTGGATCACGTACGCCGACTACAGCGGCAGCATCTGGATCGGCCTGACCCTGGACCGGAAGGCGGAGGACACCTCCCACGACATCGCCGGATCCGCGGCCGCCGAGATGTACGACGACGACGGTCGGTTCAAGGAGAGCGGCGAGTACGACCTCAGCATGCCGGCCAACGCGAAGACCCGGCCGGAGGACGAGACGTACGAGGGCCGGAAGGCCGCCAAGAACACCGTCACGTACAGGACCACGGACAGTCAGAACCCCCGCCCGCGCGAACTCCAGATCTTCTACTACCGCACCTCCACCGGCGACATGTACAAACTCACCGTCAGCTATCCCGGCAAGGGGGACTTCACCGGGCGGGGGCGAGAGGTGGCGCGGACGGCGTTCGCCAATCTGGGCGTGGACAGGCTCTGACGACACCGACTTCGAGGCCCGGGACGGCCTTTGACCCCGCCGCTTAGACAACGGCACGATGCGCACGGTACTCATGTGCCATGAGCGAAGACGGCGAACACCCGCCCGGCGGACGTCTGATCGGTGGGCGTTACCGGCTTGTCGAGCGGGTCGGCTCCGGGCCGAACGGCACGGTGTGGCGGGCTCGCGACGAGCAGGGCGAGCGGTATGTCGCCGTCAAGGAGCCCCGGCTGAGCGGGGATCCGGAGGACGAGGAGCGGCAGCGGGCCGTGCACCGGCTGCCGCACGAGGCCCGTGCCGCCGCGCGGGTCGACCATCCGGCGGCCGTCGCCATTCACGACGTACTCCTCGAAGACGAACTGCCCTGGATCGTCATGGAGTTGGTGGAGGGCGAGTCGCTGGAGGCCGCCCTCGCCGGACGGGGACCGCTGGCCAACGCCGAGGCCGCCCGGGTCGGGCTCGCCGTCCTCGGTGCGCTGCACGCCGCCCACCGCGTGGGCATCGTCCACCGCGACCTGAAGCCGTCCAACGTCCTCCTCGAAGCCGGCGGCGAGCGTGTCGTCGTCACCGACTTCGGCATCGGCGCCACCGGGCAGGGCAACGCCGAGGGGGCCGCCGTCGGTTTCGTCGCCCCGGAGTGCGTCTCGGGGCGGGGTGCGGGTCCCGCCTCCGATCTGTGGTCGCTGGGTGCGCTGCTCCGCTCGGCCGTGGCGGGCGGCGGGATCGCGGAGAGCGGTTCCCTAGGCCGGCTGCTGGACCGGCTCCTCGCCGCCGAACCGGAGGCACGGCCGGCTGCGGCGGAGGCCGCCGAGGTGCTGGCCGAGGTCGCAGGGACGAGCCTCCCGGAGTGGGCCGCGCAAGCCGCACCTCCGGCCGGGGAAGCGCTCGCCTCACCTCCGGCCGCGGAAGCCCCGGCACCCACCCCCGTGCTGCCCCCTGCCGACGTCCCCGAGCCGACCACCGCGGCCCATGAACCCCGTCGCCTCACGGCCCTCTCCGCCCTCGGCCTCCTGCTTCAGAAAAAACCCGAACGCGGCTGATCGTCCCCGCCCAACCCCTTGATCAGCACATTCACCGCCAGTCATCACTGGCAAGGTGTGTGTACGTCGTGAACGCCCGTTACCGACGGGTACCCAAAGCTCCCGCTCCCGAATACCCTGCGGCTCATGACGGACGCGCAGGCCCCGGCCAAGACCGGCACGAACCCCCTAGCCCCCGCCCCGGCGGGTGCCCGTACCGCGGCCGACGTGGTCACCCCGGAGCTGGTCGCCCAGCTCACCAAGGGCGTGACCGGGTCCGGCCGTACCGCGAACCACACGCCGTTCACCGGCGAGAAGCTGGCCGACCTGCCCGAGTCGACGCCCGAGGACGTGGAGAAGGCCTTCGAGGCGGCCCGCCGGGCACAGGCGGTGTGGGAGCGCACCCCGGTACGGCAGCGCGCCGCCGTCCTGCTCCGCTTCCACGACCTGATCCTCGAACGCCAGGCCGAGGTCCTCGACCTCATCCAGCTGGAGACCGGCAAGGCGCGCCTGCACGCCCACGAGGAGGTGCAGGCGGTCGCCGTGGCGGCGCGGCACTACGGCCGTAAAGCGCCCGCCTATCTCAAGCCGAAGCGGCACACCGGCGCCGTGCCGACCCTCACCAAGGTCACCGAGCTGCGCCACCCGCGCGGGGTCGTCGGCCAGATCGCCCCCTGGAACTACCCGCTGGAACTGTCCGTCGGTGACGCGCTCCCCGCCTTCGTCGCGGGCAACGCCGTCGTCATGAAGCCGGACACCGAGACCTGCCTGACCGCCCTGTGGGCCCGCGACCTGCTGGTCGAGGCCGGGCTGCCCGCCGAGGTCTTCCAGGTCGTCCTCGGTGACGGTCCCGTCGTCGGCCCCGAGGTCGTCCGGCACGCCGACTACGTCTCCTTCACCGGCTCCACCCGCACCGGGCGCGAGGTCGCCCAGGGCGCCGCAGCCCGCCTGGTCGGCGTCTCCCTCGAACTCGGCGGCAAGAACGCCATGCTGGTCCTGGAGGACGCCGACATCGAGAAGGCCGCCGCCGGTGCCGTCCGCGCCTGCTTCTCCTCGGCCGGCCAACTCTGCATCTCCATCGAGCGGTTGTACGTCCACGAGTCGATCGCGGACGTCTTCCTGGAGCGCTTCGCCGCCCGCACCAAGGCCATGCGGCTCGGCAAGTCCCTCGCCTACGGCGCCGACATGGGCTCACTGGTGGGGGAGCGGCAGCTGGAGACGGTCACCCGGCATGTCGAGGAGGCCGTGTCCAAGGGTGCCAAGGTCGTCGCCGGTGGCGTCGCCCGCCCGGACGTCGGCCCCTACTTCTTCGAGCCGACCATCCTCGACGGCGTCACCGAGCCGATGGCCGTGTGCGCCGAGGAGACCTTCGGCCCGGTCGTCTCCCTCTACCGTTTCAAGACCGAGGACGAGGCAGTCGAGCTCGCCAACTCCACGCCGTACGGCCTGAACTCCTCGGTGTGGACGAAGGACGGCAGGCGCGGCCGCGAGATCGCCTCGCGGGTGCGGGCCGGCACGGTCAACATCAACGAGGGATACGCCTCCGCCTACGGCAGCGTCCAGTCCCCGATGGGCGGCATGAAGGACTCCGGCCTCGGCCGCCGCCACGGCTCCGAGGGCATCCTCAAGTACACGGAGGCCCAGACGGTCGCCCAGCAGCGGCTGCTGCCGATGGCGCCCTCGCTGGGGATGGACGACGAGAAGTACGCGCAGTTCATGAGCCGGAGCCTGAAGGTGATGAAGGCCTTCCGCTTCAAGTAGAAGTCCGTTCTCAACGAGGAGAGCACGTGCCACAGGACACCTACGACTACGACGTCATCGTCGTCGGATCAGGCTTCGGCGGCAGCGTCACCGCCCTTCGCCTCACCGAGAAGGGCTACCGCGTAGGTGTCCTGGAAGCCGGCCGCCGCTTCACCCGCGAGACCCTCCCCAGGAACTCCTGGGACCTGAAGAACTACCTCTGGGCGCCGAAACTCGGCATGTTCGGCATCCAGCGCATCCACCTCCTGGGCAACGTCATGGTCCTCGCGGGGGCCGGCGTCGGTGGCGGCTCCCTCAACTACGCCAACACCCTCTACGTCCCCCCGAAGCCCTTCTTCGAGGACCCCCAGTGGCGTGACATCACGGATTGGCAGGAGGAGTTGACGCCGTACTACGACCAGGCCCGCCGCATGCTCGGGGTACGGCTCAACCCGACGATGACCCCCTCGGACGTCCACCTCAAGGCGGCCGCCGAGCGGATGGGCGTCGGCGACACCTTCCACATGGCCCCGGTCGGCGTGTTCTTCGGCGACGGCGAGGACGCCGACGGAGCGGCCAAGGCCGAACCGGGCGAGCAGGTGAACGACCCCTACTTCGGCGGCGCCGGCCCCGCCCGCAAGGCCTGCACCGAGTGCGGCGAGTGCATGACCGGCTGCCGGCACGGCGCCAAGAACACCCTGAACGAGAACTACCTGTACCTCGCCGAGAAGGCGGGCGCGGTCGTGCACCCCCTCACCTCCGTCGTGTCGGTCACCGACGACTCCCAGGGCGGTTACGCCGTCGCGACCCTCCCCACCGGCGAGCGGCGCAAGGCGAAGGGCCGCGTCTTCAAGGCCCGCCAGGTCGTCATCGCCGCCGGCACCTACGGCACCCAGACCCTCCTGCACCGCATGAAGGCGGGCCGCCAACTGCCGTACATCTCGGACCGCTTGGGCGAGCTCACCCGCACCAACTCCGAGGCCCTGGTCGGCGCGCAGACCGACAACCGCCGCTACCGCAGGGCGACCGGCGTGCCGAAGGTCGACTTCACCCAGGGCGTCGCCATCACCTCGTCCATCCACCCGGACGAGAACACCCACATCGAGCCGGTCCGCTACGGCAAGGGCTCCAACTCGATGGGCGGCCTGTCGATCCTCCAGGTGCCGTACGCCGAGGGCTCGTCGAGGGCCATGGCCTGGCTGGCGAACGCGGCCCGCCACCCCGTGCTGGTCCTGCGCTCCCTGTCCAACCGACGCTGGTCGGAGAAGACCATCATCGGCCTGGTCATGCAGTCACTGGACAACTCCCTGACGACGTACCTGAAACCGGACGGCGTCGGCAAGGGGCTGCTCACCGCCCGCCAGGGCCACGGCGCCCCCAACCCCAAACAGATCAGGGCCGCTTCCGAGGCCGCTTCCGCGATCGCCGCCGACATCAACGGCTTCCCCGGCTCCAACGTCGGCGAGCTGATGGGCGCCCCGCTCACCGCCCACTTCCTCGGCGGCTGCCCCATCGGCTCCTCCCGCGACACCGGCGTCATCGACCCGTACCACCGGCTCTACGGCCACCCGGGGATCTCGGTCGTGGACGGCTCCGCGGTCTCCGCCAACCTCGGCGTGAACCCTTCGCTGACGATCACCGCGCAGGCGGAGCGGGCGATGTCGTACTGGCCCAACAAGGGCGAGCAGGACCCGCGTCCGGCGCAGGGCGAGGCGTACGAGCGTCTGAAGCCCGTCGAGCCCAGGTCACCGGCGGTCCCGGCGGAGGCCTTCGGCGCTCTGAAGCTGCCGTTCCTGGGGATGCCGGCGATGCCGAAGAAGTCGTAGAGCCGGAAAACGCCAAAGAGAAGGACCTGCACCCCCCTCCGAGCACAGGTCCTTCTCTTTTTCTTGCGGTCAAGCTGTGTGTACGGCTTTCACGGCCCTACGACTCAGGCGTGGGCGCCGGTCGCACCCTTGCGCCGCTTCACCGCGAAGACCACACCGGTACCGGCGACGACGGCGAAGCCGCCGACCAGGCCGAGGACCGGCAGGGCCGAGCTGGAACCGGTCTCGGCGAGCCGGCCGTCCACGTCGACGTCGTTGACGTCGGAGATGGGGCTCTTGCCGCCGGTCTGCGGCTTGGAGTCGTTCGGCTTGCCGGGGTTGGAGCCGGCCGGCAGGACCTCGAAGTAGTAGATGCCGGCGTTCTCGTCGTCGGAGACCCAGCAGCCCTCGTCGTCCGAGTACTCGGCGAGACCGATGGCGATGCCGATCGCGCTCGGGACCTCGCGGTCGACCTTCACGCGCAGCTGGTAGCTGAGGGAGTCACCGCCGTCGAGGGAGAAGGCGTTGAAGGAGCCGCCCTCGCCGAACTCCGTGGCCACGTCGACCCAGGTGCCGCCCTGCTTCACCTGCAGGGTGACCAGGTCGCTGTAGTCCGTCTCGAAGTCCCAGTCGACCGCCCCGACGCCGACGATGGGCTGAATGTCCTTGATCGTGTCGTCGCCGGAGTTGCTGACGTTGAACTTGAAGTTCGTCCAGCCGCTGCCCGCCACGATGCTCTCGGGCAGACCGGTCAGCGAGCTGTGCAGCGCGTCGCTGTCGTTGAGGACCGGGGCGCCGTCCTCGTCGACCTCGCACTCGTCGACGGGCTCGTCGCTCGCGCTCGGCGAGGGGCTGCTGCTGGCGGAGGCCGAGCCGGACGGGCTCGTGGACGGGCTGGTGCTCGCGGTGGCCGAGCCGGAGGCGGTAGTCGAGGGAGCGCCGGTGGCGGGCGTGCTCTCCGGGGCCTCCGGGGTCGTCGCCGGGTCCGTCGGGGTGCTCTCGGGGGCCGTCGTGGTGGCGTCGGAGGCGGGCGTGCTCTCCGTCGCGGTCGCACTGGGGGACTCGTCCGCGAACGCGGTCGGCGCGGCGAACAGGGCCAGCGGTGCTATCGCGGCGGTCGCGGCCGCGGCGGCCAGTGCACGGCGAAGCTTCATGAAGACCTCGGAAGTCGGGTGTGCCGCGTTTCCCGCGGCACGCGTCAGGGAGAGGCCTCCGCGTGTGGGGCGCGGGTGGGGCCCGTGGTTCGTGAGGTTTGATCCGCGACACCTGTGAATGGTTGTGCGGGCATTCACAGAAAACTTATGTGGGCTGAGTCACACATGGGTTCTTCTTGTGAACGGGCTTTCCCAGGCCCTAGAACTGACCCACGTGTCAGAAGACCCCAAGATCCCCGACGACGTCTGGGAACGGTTCGCCCGTGACTCGGAGCGGGACATCCGAGACTCCGCCCCCAAGGAACCCTCCGCGCGGGCCCGTGAGGTGACGGAGCGACTGCGGCGACAGGAAGCGCGCGGCGAACTGCCGGAGGGCTGGCGTACCGGACCGGCCCGGCAGCAGAAGAAGGGCCGGCGTGGCCTGTGGGGCGTCCTCGGTGTCGCCGTCGCGGTCGTGGTCGCCGTTGTGGCGGTGAAGCCCTCGCTGGTGCCGGGTGACCCCTTCGGTGGGGGAACCTCCGCCGAGGCCGCGTCCTCCCCGCTGCCCGAGGAGACGGCGGCGCCGACCGCCGCGCCCTCCGCCGAGGCCTCCGCGATCCCCACCCTGGACGACCCGTTCGCCGGCTCGCCCGCCAAGCGCTGGGCCGACGGCGCCGCCGGGATCGCCGTACCGAAGGCGAAGGCGGTCGGCGGCCGGTCCAAGGCGACGACCGAGCAGGCCCTGGAGCTGACCAGGAAGCTCCTGGTCGAGTCCAACCTCGACCCGGCCACCCTGCGCGGCGAACGCCCGAAGGCGGCGCTCGACGTCCTGGACCCGGTGCAGAAGGACGTCCGTGGGCTCCTGGAGACCGGCCTGAGCAAGCCGGACGAGAAGCACGACCCGCTGTGGATGTTCAGCCGCTTCGACCCCAAGGAGGTCCGGCTGGTCGGCGATGTCGTGAAGACGCGCGGCCGGATGACGTTCAAGGCCGGTGATCACGCTTCGGTGGCCGTGCACGCCGACTACACCTTCGTCTACCCGGTCGTCCAGACCAACGGTTCGACGGAGGTCACCCGCACGATCATCCGCCGTGTCCTCGACGTCGAGATCTCCGACCCGGCCAGGTACCAGGTGACCCCGGGAAAGCTCTCGGTCGTGAACTGGGACCAGGACATCAACAACTCGGCGTGCGATGTCTACGACGGCTACCTGCACCCGGACTTCGCGTCGGCGGAGCCGACCGGGGCGGCCCCCACGGGACCGACGACGGACCCGTACGACCGCAGCCGGAACCTCGACCCGGACCGTGGTGAAGGCTGCGGAACGGTGTCCCGCGTCTGAGTCCACCCAGGCGAAGGGCCCCACGGGACGGATCCGTGGGGCCCTTCTTTCGTCAGCACCGACGTCAGGGCTGCGCCGGTGCCTGGGAGCGGCGCCGGGGGGTTGCGCCGCTTGCTCTCCATGCGGGTGTGCGCTGCGTCCTTGCCACCTGCCGTGCTCCCGGTCGGCGCCCCGGCGCACAAGGGGCGCGCGAATGGTCTGGACCTTTGGCAGTACATCGACGCAGTGCGAATGCAGTTGTCTGCGGAGGGACTTGGGGGCTTTCTAGGCATCGTGCTGGATGGGCGCGGCCTCCGCAACCGTTTGACCCAGCCTTGTGCCGGTACTTGTCCCGCCGGTCGGCCCCGGGCGTCCCCGGAGCCGGCCGTTCTCTTGGTGACCGGGCTGCTGTCCCCTGCCGTCCGGTCACTTCCTGGAGCGAGGTCCCACGACGCACGGCAAGATCCGTACATCTCAATCGCTCCAGCGAGCCACGCGTGGTTCTGGCGGGCCCGCCCCTGGCTGGCACGGACACCACCACCAACGAAGCGCCCCGGTGCGTGGTCACGCGCCGTACGGGTGAGGCGGGGCTCGAACTCAGATGCGACCCCTGCACAGTTCGAGCAGCGTCATGGCGAGGGAGGTGCCCGGCCTGCCGAGCGCCTCGCGGTAGCGGCCGAGGATCTCCATCTCGCGGGCGAGGTGGACCCGTCGGCCGCCGGAGGCGATACGGGTCTGCTGGACGACGGACGAGACGGCCATCCGTTCCTGGATCAGGCCGATGATCCGGTCGTCGAGCGCGTCGATGCGCTCACGGGCGTCCGCGATGGTCGCTTCCGGTGTGGTGGTCACGTAGGGCTCCTGGGTGGGGTCGGGTGCCCCGGAGCGGCAAGGTCCGGAAAACACCAGGCGCCCCGGACCTTGTCGGCCCGGGGCGCCTGGGAAGTCGCTTGTCAGTTGCTCAAGCAGCACGACCATGGCAGCCGGCGGGCCGGGTGCCATAGGTAAACAGGAAGGTCGTCTGCGTGCGCATGGGAGCAGTATGCCGGGCCCTTCGGGAGGGTCCAAGCCGGTTCGCATCCTGAGACGGAGCTCGGCCCCGGTCCGGGCCCGCGGCTCCCGGTAGACTCGGCCCCACACACACCTCGCTCACCGCCGGAAGGCAACCCGTGTCATCAGCGAACCCCGCCGCCGCCCCCGACACCGTCCTGGTCGTCGACTTCGGTGCGCAGTACGCCCAGCTCATCGCCCGTCGTGTCCGCGAGGCCCGGGTCTACAGCGAGATCGTGCCGAGCACCATGCCGGTCGCGGAGATGCTCGCCAAGAACCCGGCGGCGATCATCCTCTCCGGCGGCCCCTCGTCGGTGTACGCGGAGGGTGCCCCGCGCCTGGACCGCGAGCTGTTCGAGGCCGGCGTCCCGGTCTTCGGCATGTGCTACGGCTTCCAGCTGATGGCCACCACCCTCGGCGGCACCGTCGACAACACCGGCGCCCGTGAGTACGGCCGTACGCCGCTGCACGTCTCGAAGTCCGGCTCGACCCTCTTCGAGGGCACCCCGGACGAGCAGTCGGTGTGGATGTCCCACGGCGACGCCTGCTCCGCCGCCCCCGAGGGCTTCACCGTGACCGCGTCCACGGACGTCGTCCCGGTCGCCGCCTTCGAGAACGACGAGAAGAAGCTCTACGGCGTCCAGTACCACCCCGAGGTCATGCACTCCACGCACGGCCAGCTGGTCCTGGAGCACTTCCTGTACCGGGGTGCCGGCCTGAAGCCGGACTGGACCACCGGCAACGTGATCGAGGAGCAGGTCGCCCTGATCCGCGAGCAGGTCGGCGACAAGCGCGCGATCTGCGGTCTGTCCGGCGGGGTGGACTCCGCAGTGGCCGCTGCCTTGGTCGCGCGCGCCATCGGCGACCAGCTGACCTGCGTGTACGTCGACCACGGCCTGATGCGCAAGGGCGAGACCGAGCAGGTCGAGAAGGACTTCGTGGCCGCGACCGGTGTGAAGCTGGTCGTCGTCGACGCTGAGGAGCGCTTCCTGACCGCGCTCAAGGGGGTCTCCGACCCCGAGGAGAAGCGGAAGATCATCGGCCGGGAGTTCATCCGGGTCTTCGAGCAGGCGCAGGCCGACATCATCGCGGACGCGGGCCCCGAGGTGGCCTTCCTGGTGCAGGGCACGCTCTACCCGGACGTGGTCGAGTCCGGCGGCGGCACCGGCACCGCCAACATCAAGTCCCACCACAACGTGGGCGGTCTCCCCGAGGACCTCGAGTTCCAGCTCGTCGAGCCGCTGCGCAAGCTGTTCAAGGACGAGGTGCGGATGGTCGGCCAGGAGCTCGGGCTCCCGGACGAGATCGTCCAGCGGCAGCCGTTCCCGGGTCCCGGCCTCGGCATCCGGATCGTCGGCGAGGTCACCAAGGAGCGCCTGGACCTGCTGCGCGACGCCGACGCCATCGCCCGCGAGGAGCTGACCGCGGCCGGCCTCGACCGTGACATCTGGCAGTGCCCGGTGGTCCTGCTCGCCGACGTCCGCTCGGTCGGCGTCCAGGGCGACGGCCGGACCTACGGCCACCCCATCGTCCTTCGCCCGGTGTCGAGCGAGGACGCCATGACCGCCGACTGGTCGAGGCTGCCGTACGACGTCCTCGCGAAGATCTCGACGCGGATCACCAACGAGGTGGCAGACGTCAACCGTGTGGTACTCGACGTGACGTCGAAGCCGCCGGGGACGATCGAGTGGGAGTAGGCCCTAGGTGCGCTTGATCGTGCGCAAGGGCTGACCGGGCTTCCAGATCTGGAGGACCAGGTACTTCTCGTCCTCGACGGAGGTCCTGACGACCTCCGTCAGCTCGGTACGGAAGAGGTGGAACGGCTCCGGCGGTTCCACCTCTGTCACGTACGCCCCCTTGGCGTCGCCGTCCTCGACCTCGACCGCCCGCCCGGCGATCCGTACGTCGCCGCCGCCCATGGACTGTCCCTCCCCGGGGTTCGCCTGGAGCGCGAACCGCGGGTCCCGTCGCAGGTCGAGCGCCTTGAGCGAGTCGGGCATCATGCCGAGCCAGAGTTCGCCGTGCAGGAAGCGGACCTCCAGGCCGGTGGTGCGGGGGGAGCCGTCCTTGCGGAGGGTCGCGAGGACGTGGTGGGTGAAGGCGCCGAAGCGTTCTTCGACGGTCTTGGCGAGATCGGGTTCCGCGGAGGTGAAAGCTGCCCAGTTCATACCGGTCAGTGTTCCGCCGATACCCGACATCTTCTGTCGGGTATTGACTGCATGCGCCATCTTTACAAACCACCCCTGTTCTCTTGCGCTGACCGACGGTAACTTCCGCCCCGTAAACAACCCCAGTGCTGGAGGAGCACATGCACGAGACGCCCCTCGGGCCCACTCCGCCGATGCCGCTGCCCACCGAGAAGCTGCAGTTCGCGATGCCGCCGATGCACGACTCCGTCGAGGAGGAACGCCGGCACCGCAAGGAACGGCTCGCGGGCGCGCTGCGGATCTTCGGCCGGCTCGGCTTCGAGGACGGGGTCTCCGGGCACATCACCGCACGCGACCCGGAGTTCACCGACTGCTTCTGGGTCAACCCCTTCGGCATGCCGTTCAAGCACGTCACCGTGAGCGACCTGGTGCTCGCCAACTCCGACGGGCAGGTGCTCGACGGCCGCTACCACGTCAACCAGGCGGCCTTCACCGTGCACTCCCAGGTGCACGCCGCCCGCCCCGACGTCGTCGCCGTCGCCCACTGCCACTCCGTGCACGGGCGGGCGCTGTCCACGCTCGGCGAGCTCCTGGACCCCCTCACCCAGGAGAGCTGCGCCTTCTACGAGGACCACGCGCTGTACGAGGCCTACACCGGGGTCGCCGTCGACGCCGAGGAGGGCCGCCGGATCGCCGCCGCGCTCGGGTCCCGGAAGGCGCTGGTGCTGCGCAACCACGGGCTGCTGACCGTCGGGGACTCGGTGGACGCGGCGGCCTGGTGGTTCCTGTCGATGGAACGGTCCAGCCAGGTGCAGCTCCTCGCCCGGGCAGCGGGACGGCCGGTGCTCATCGACCACCGGGCGGCGGTGGCGACCCGGGAGCAACTGGGCGGGGATCTGGTGGCGTGGATCAACTATCAGCCGACGTGGCAGGACATCAGCCGCAGCGAGCCGGACCTGCTGAGCTAGAAGCCCCGCAGGAGCCAGAAACCGCGCAGGACCTAGAAGCCCCGCAGTACGGCGGCCTTGGTCATCGCGAACTCCTCGTCCGTCAGCACCCCGTCCCGGTGCAGCTCACCCAACTCCCGCAGCCTGCGCAGGAGTACGTCGTGATGGTCGGCCGACGGGGGAACGGCGGCGGCGAGCCGGGGACGACGGGCGCCCTCGTCGTCGTACGCGAGGTCGCCGCGGGTGGACGGGTGCGGCAGCCGGGCCGTGACCGCCGTCGCGACGAGGGCCGTGAGCAGATCGCGGCGCGTGCTGCCCCACAGGTCGAGGGCGTACGGGTCCTTGTCCGGCGGCAGTTTCGAGAAGGACGTCTCGCGGGTCACGAACCGCATGAAGCCGTCCTCGTAACCGGAGTTGGGCAGCCACTCGACCTGGACGAGGTCCCCCACGGCGATGATCCGCGGGCCGGTCGCGCGCTTGACGCGGTCGGAGGTGTCGGCCCAGTCGATGCGGACCTGGGTGCCGTCGAAGGAGACCGTGCCGTCGGAGGACCGCACCGAGACCGGGACCGGCGGGCCGGGCAGCAGATACGTCTTCGTCGGCTCCTTGGGGATCTGGTCGAGGAGGAGGGCGCGGCGGATCTCCTCGGCCACGTACTCGGCGACCCCGGCGCGGTCGACGTCCACGATCAGCCGATAGGGATCCGCCGGGTCCGGCAGGCGTCCGCCGGTCGCGTGCAGAAGCGGGTCCGCGCCCTCGCGCAGCCGCATCCGCAACCGGCCACGCTTGCGTTCCGGCTCGAACGCCACGCCCGAAATCGCCTCCAGGGGCACGGCGACCTCGCCGTACGTCTGCCGGAACAGTGGCACGGAGCGGTGGAGTCCCGGCGTGATTCTGACCGTTGTGCCGTCGAAGGCCCAGGTCCCGTCACGCTGGATGATCTCGGCCATACGGAAATTCTCGCAGCCGGGTCAACACGGCGGGCCCCGCTTCACCCGCGCTGACCAGACCTGCCGGACGGGGAGGGTGTGCCATAGGGCACAATTCGCTGTCGCCGGGGAGTTGTCCGGGGTTCTTCGTGAGGGTTTGTGGATCTGCGGCCGGTCCGGCCGCGAGGTCATGTGGGGTCAGAGGGTCACGAGGGTCGTGGGAAGGCAGGCGTCGGACGTGGCGGTGCAGGAAGCGAGACACGGCGCGGACGGGGGCGAACCCTACGGTGCGCACGAGGGCGGCTGCACCTGTGGGGACTGTCCGCACGGGGCACGGGCCGGGCATCGGCGCGCGGTGGCCGAGTTCCTCCTGATGCGGGACGGGTTCGCGGCCGGGCAGGGGCTGCCCGCGGCGGTGGCGCACTCCGCGTCGGCCTCCCGGCAGTGGGTCTCGGAGGAACTGACCCAGTCCGCGGAGGCCGTGGCCGAGCGGGGGCGTGCGGAGGGGGCCGCCTGGCTCGCGCGGCTGTGGCGGCGAACCGCGTACGCGGTGTGGGCCTTCGTCGTGGTGCTGCTCCTCGTCCAGGCGCTGACGGCCATCGGGGCGGGATGGACCGCGGCGCGCACGGCCGGGCTGGTCGCGGCGCTCGTGGTGGCGGGGTCGCTGACCGCGGCGTCCTGGTTCCACCGGGCCCGGGGCGGGGTGCTCGCGCCGCTCATCGGCGAGGACAACCGGCTGTCCACCTCGCGGGCCGTCGCGGTGGCGTGGGTGCTGTTCGTCGCCTATGCGGTGCTGCTGCTGGTGGGGCGGCTGGCCGCGGCCTCCGACGGTCGTGAGCGCGATGCGCTGCTCTCCGGGCTCGAACTCGCCCGCGGCGCGGGTGTGGTGACCGTGCTCGCCGTGGTCTGCGGGATCGCCGTGCTGGTGCGACGGGTGGTCGGGCTGCGAGTGCTCGGGCAGCGGCTGCAGAAGGTGCGGGCAGATCGGCCCCGCGCCGCCGACCTGCTGACGGACGACTCCGGACGGGGGACCTTCGCCGACATTCAGTACGTCGTGATCGGCGCCGTCGCCCTGGCGTTCTCGTGTGTACGGCTGGCCCGGCGGCCGGATCAGTTGCCCGATCTCCCGTGGGGGCTGGCGGTGGTGGTGCTGGTGTCCGCGGCCACCTATGTGGCGGGGAAGTACGCGGAGGGCGGGCGGCCGGTGATCCTGTCCGTGGTGCGGTCGCGGGAGGCCGGGGATCTGGACGGGCCGATCCGTACCGGCGACGACATCGAGATCCGGGGCGCCGGGTTCGTGCCGCCGGGGGCGCAGCGGGCGGATCGGCTGTCCCGGATGGTGGTGCGGATCGGCGCGGTGAACGTGCACGTGCCGTTGGTGCCGGTGGCCGGGGGCTTCAGGAACCCCACGGACGAGGTGCTGACCGTGCCGGTGCCGGCGGATGTGGAGCCGGGCCGCGTGGAGGTACAGGTGGTGACGGCGGCGGGGGCGGAGACGAATCGGTACGCGATCGATGTGACGGACTGAGCGGCGGGGGCGCGCAGAAACTCGACATCGCATTGAACGCCGCGGCCTCTTCGTGCGTATCGTCTGATGAGGGGTCTCGGCATGCTGGTGAGAGGCGGCTCGAAGCGATGACTCACAGCTTTCGAACGGACACGCACGCCCCCTACTACGGCGAAGAACGATCCTGGCGGGACAGCATCAGCCAGTACGCCCTGGTGCCACTGCGCATTTTCCTCGGTGTCACCTTCATCTACGCGGGCCTGGACAAGCTGACCGACAGCGCCTTCATGAAGAGCTCCGGCTCGGGCTCCGTCGGCGACCTGATGCGCAGCGTCCGGGACTCCTCGGCCATCCCCGCACTGGTCGACCTGTCCCTGAAGAATCCCGTCGGCTTCGGCTATGCCATCGCCTTCGGTGAGCTCGCCGTCGGTATCGGCACCCTGCTCGGCATCCTCGCCCGCCTGGCCGCGCTGGGCGGTGCGCTGATCTCGCTCAGCCTGTGGCTGACCGTGAGCTGGGCCTCCGACCCCTACTACTACGGCAACGACCTCGCCTATCTGATGGCCTGGCTGCCCCTCGTCCTCGCGGGCGCCTCCGTGTTCTCCGTGGACGCCGCCTTGCGGGCCCGGCGACGGCAGCGGTCGGGGGGGTACCGGTAGCTCCGGTCGGCGGAGGCCGACGGAGGTACCGGTGGCGGGGGAGCGGCGGTGGCCCGGTGCGGGTCGTCTCCGTACCGGGAAGGTGCCTTGATCAGTCGTCCCGCTCGTGCGCCCTCGTGCTCCTCGTGATCAGTGGGGTACGGGTGGCTGGGGTGACTGGTCGACCTCCGGTGGCGTGCTCGTACGGCGGCTGTCGCGTCGGTTGCGGATGGCCCGGGTCAGCAGGCCCACCACGCCTGCCAGGCACAGGCCGCCCACGACCATGGGGATCACCGCGAACCACGGGGTGTCCCACGCGTCGCCCGCGTCACCGGCATAGGTGATGCCCGCGATGGTCAGGAAGAACCCGGCGACCAGCTTTCCCGGTCGGAACTCATGACGCAGCACGGCTCACCTCCGCCTGGCCGATGCCGACCCGCAGGTCGAGGTCGAGGGTGGCGCCGTTCTTGGCGCCCGAGACCGGTGTCAGGGTGACCTCCTTGCGCTTGCCCGGTGCCACGTCCACGTCCGCCTGCTCGTCGCCCGGCAACTGGATGTCGCCTACGCCCACGTCGATGACCGCCTGCACGGTCACGTCGGGTGGCACGATCACCACCAGCCGGCCCACTCCGACGTCGGCCTGGGTCGTCACTGTCCGGCCCTTGGTGAAATCGAGGCGGGACAGGTCCAGGGTGCCCACGCCGGTGCCGAGTTCGTACTCCGGACGGATGTCCTGCACGGCTGCCGGTGTCCAGTTCGTGCGCACCCAGTGGGTGGTGATGTCCTTCGGGAGAGCGGCGGCGGTGGCGAGCAGGCCCGCCGTGACGATCGCCAGGAAGATCGAGCCCGCTCCTGTGCGGCCCAGGAACGAGCTGATCGCTATGCCCAGGCCCAGGACGATCAGCGCGCAGGACAGACCGGTCTGCAGGCTGGTGCCCAGGGCGTGGTCCTCCCAGGTCGCTCCGGTACCGAGGCCGCCCGCCAGCAGGGCGAGGAGGAAGACCCAGCCGCCGATCCAGCGGGGGCCGCGCGGCTTCGGCCCGCGGGTGTGGGCCACGCGGATGTCCTCGCGCCGGCTCCAGGGGGCGCCCAGGCCGATGTTGACGGCCGCCGCGATGTCACGGTCGTGGGAGTCCCCCGGCCCCCACAGATAGCCCGTGCCGCCGACGTGCGTGCCGTCCTTGACGATGGGGTCGCGCCACCAGGACGGGTAGCCGGCGGGCACCGGCGGGGCCTGGGCCTCCGGCGGGGCGTCGGCGACGGCCTGCGCGGAGAGCGGGTCGGGGTCGGGGGTGCCGCGGTTGCGCGACCAGTACCCGGCGCCCGCCAGGAGCAGGGAGAGGACCACGGCGAAGGTCAGCACGCTGGTGTTGCCCAGCATGGTGAGGAACACCCCGCAGCCGACCAGGGCGAACAGCACACCGGTCAGGGCCTGGCCGTCCACCCGGCCGGTGAGCAGCTTGCGCACCTCGTTCTCGTCCTCGTCGTCGTAGGGGACGAGGAGCCAGGCGAAGCCGTAGAAGATGAGCCCGATGCCGCCGGTCGCCGACAGCACGGTGAGCGTGATCCGGAAGATCACCGGATCCATGTCGTACTGCCGCCCGAGCCCGGCGCACACCCCGGCGAGCAACTTGTGCCGTCGGTCCCGCCGGAAGCGGAGGGGGGCGGAGGGCGCGTCCTCGGCGGGGGCTGTGCCCTGTGGGGTGGCGGGCGGGGCGGGGGCGTCCGCCGGTGCCCGCCCTCCGAGGGCCTCGGTGTGCGTGCCCGCCGGTGTGCCTCCTTCTTTTTCCTTCCGCGTGCCCGCGCCGGGGCCGGTGCCCGGGTCCGGACCTCCGCCGGATCCGGCGCCCGCGGCGTGCTGGTGATCTGTCATGTGTCCATGGTGACGGTCGTGGGGGCGTGGCGGGAGTCGGAACGACCCTGGCCGGACCCTGATATCGGCCCTGAGAACGGGGGAGGGAAGCGTTCGGGCGGCGCGCCGAGCGAAGATCAGGGGAGTCTCGGGGGACAACCCTGATGCCCCCGCACCCCGGCCGTGTGACCATCGATGGCATGCCGGAAGCCGCCACAGCGCCACTCGTCGAACCGCGGCCGCCGCGCAAGCTCTACCGCAGCAGTGACGGACGCTGGCTGGGTGGTGTGGCGCGGGGGCTCGCCGGGCATCTCGGGCTGCCCGTGATCTGGGTGCGGCTCGTCTTCGTGGGCCTGTTCATGGCGGACGGGCTCGGTGCATTGCTGTATGCCGCGTTCTGGTTCTTCGTTCCGCTCGGCGTGGGCGGGGTCGGCGGCCAGCGGCCCCCGTCCCTGGTGTCCACCGAGACCTCGCCGGACGGCCGCCGCAGACTCGTCGCCCGCCGCCCCGACAAGGGCCAGATCGTGGCCCTGCTCCTCATGGTCGTCGTGGCCATGGTCTTCGTCGGCAACGTCAATGTGGGCAACGGCGCCAAGGCCTACCTCTGGCCGATCGTCCTCGTCGGCGCGGGGGTGGCCCTCGTCTGGCGCCAGGCGGACAACGCCCGCCGGGCCCGCTGGATGGAGGTGGGCCGCCGGCGGCGCACCCTGACGCTGCTGCGTGCCGCGGGCGGTGTCCTCCTCGTCACCGCCGGTGTCTCCGGGGTCTTCGTCCTGCAGGGCTCCGCCGCCCACCTCGGTTCCGTCCTGCAGGCGGCCCTCGCGGTCCTCGTCGGGATAACGCTCCTCGCGGGGCCGTATCTCGTCCGTATGACCCAGGACCTCTCCGAGGAGCGCCTGATGCGCATCCGTGCCCAGGAGCGCGCGGAGGTCGCGGCCCACGTGCACGACTCGGTGCTGCACACCCTGACCCTGATCCAGCGCAACGCGGAGAACGCGAACGAGGTGCGCCGCCTCGCCCGAGCCCAGGAGCGCGACCTGCGCACCTGGCTGTACAAACCCGAGGGCACCGGCAAGGACGAGGCCGACGAACCCACCGACCTCGCCGACGCCGTGCGGCGCAATGCCGCCGAGGTCGAGGACAAGCACGGCGTCCCCATCGAGGTCGTGGTCGTCGGCGACTGCCCGCTCGACGAGAGAACCGGCGCGCAGATGCAGGCCGCGCGCGAGGCGATGGTCAACGCCGCCAAGTACGGTGGCGAGGGCGGCGCCGTACAGGTCTACGCCGAAGTCGAGGGCCGGACGGTCTTCGTGTCCGTCCGGGACCGGGGCCCCGGCTTCGACCTCGACTCGATACCCGCCGACCGGATGGGTGTCAGAGAATCGATCATCGGCCGCATGGAGCGCCATGGCGGCACGGCCCGGCTGCGTGCGGTGCCGGGCGGCGGCACGGAGGTCGAGCTGGAGATGGAGAGGGCGGAGAAGACGTCATGAGTGACCCCACCGAGGTGAACACGGACGCCGTGGAGCCGACGCCGGCCGGCGGCGCGGGCGGGCGGCACGTGCGCGTGGTCCTCGTCGACGACCACCGCATGTTCCGTACGGGCGTCCAGGCCGAGATCGGCCGGACCGAGGAGACCGGCGTCGAGGTGGTCGGCGAGGCCGCGGACGTCGACCAGGCCGTCACCGTCATCACCGCGACCCGCCCCGAGGTCGTCCTCCTGGACGTCCATCTCCCGGGCGGCGGCGGGGTCGAAGTGCTGCGGCGCTGCGCCCCGTTGATGGCCGACGCCGAACAGCCCGTCCGCTTCCTCGCGCTGTCCGTCTCGGACGCGGCCGAGGACGTGATCGGGGTGATCCGGGGCGGCGCGCGCGGCTATGTGACGAAGACGATCACCGGCACGGACCTCGTCGACTCCGTCTTCCGCGTCCAGGAGGGCGACGCCGTCTTCTCGCCGCGCCTGGCCGGGTTCGTCCTGGACGCCTTCGCCTCCACCGACGCCCCGCCGGTCGACGAGGACATGGACCGCCTCACCCAGCGCGAGCGGGAGGTGCTGAGGCTCATCGCGCGCGGTTACGCCTACAAGGAGATCGCCAAGCAGCTGTTCATCTCCGTGAAGACGGTCGAGTCCCATGTCTCGGCGGTGCTGCGGAAGCTGCAGCTGTCCAACCGTCACGAGCTGACCCGGTGGGCGACGGCACGGCGCCTGGTCTGACGGTCACCCCACCCGCGTCGCCCCCGCGAACGGCATCTCGTCGATCGGCGCCACCCGCACCGGCGCCGACGGGTTCGGGGCGTGGATCATCCGGCCGTCGCCGATGTAGAGACCGACGTGAGTGATGCCCGAGTAGAAGAACACCAGGTCGCCCGGGAGGAGTTCGGAGCGGGAGACGCGCCGGCCGGCATCGATCTGGGCGTAGGTCGTGCGGGGCAGGGAGATACCCGCGGAGCGGTACGCGGCCTGGACGAGGCCCGAGCAGTCGAAGGCGTCCGGGCCGGTGGCGCCCCAGACGTAGGGGCTGCCCAGCTTGGAGTAGGCGTAGGAAACGGCCGCCGCGGCACGGGAGTCGGGGGCTACGTCGGTGGTCGCGCCGGGGGCCGTCAGCTCCTCGCGCCCGCCCGTAGTGGCCCGGGAGGCTCGATCCCCGCCCGCCGGCAACCCCGCGTGTTCCCCGGCCGGCAGCTGGGACATCAGCCGGCGGGCCGCGCCCAGTTTGCCGGTGATCGTCTTCTTGTGGCGCTTCAGCTCCGCCTGACGCGACTTCAGCGAGGCCAGCTCGATGTGCGCGGCCCCGCGCAACTGCTCGATCTCCCGCAGTTGTCGGCGTACGTTCGCCACGGAGGCGGCCTGGCGGGTACCGGCCCGTTCGACGAACTCTGCGCTGTCGAGGTACCGGTCGGGGTCGTCGGTGAACGCGAGCTGCATCGCGGGGTCGAGGCCGCCGCCGCGGTACTGCGCCGCGGCGATCGTACCCAGCGCGTCCCGTGCCTCGTTGAGCTGCTCCGTCCTGCGGGCCGCCTCGTCCCGCAGGGTGCCCAGCCGGGTCTCGGCAGCGTCCGCCTTCTCCTTCGCGCCGTTGTACTTCTCGGTGGCGGCCTCGGCCTCCTGGTACAGCTGGTCCACCTTCGCCTTGACCTGCGTCGGTGTGAGCTGCGGCTCGGCGTGTCCGGTCCCGTCGAAGCCCGTCGCCGTCGCCGCCCCCGCGAGGGCGATCGTCGCTGCCGTACGGACCGTATGGCCGCCGACCGAGCGTCTGCGGGACTTGCGGTGCGCTGCCACGTGGACTTGCACGTCCTTTCCTCGACCGCTCGCTCGCCCCGGGCTGCGGGGACGTACGAACGCCAGGGGGAGCGGCCGTACGACCGCCCGGGGCGGTGTGCGCGTCCGGCGACGGCCTGCACAGGGGGAGCGGGCCGCCGCCGGACCTTCTCGGCGGTGGTGGCCGACTGCCGCCCCTGGCCCGGGCGGCGGTGGGGAGCCGGTCACCTGGTGGAGGACGCTAAACCTGACCGTGACGGGGAGGTAACGCGTTGTGCGGAACTGCCGCCGGTGGACCGCCGGGTGACCGAAGGTGACCGTGATCGCGGACCGGCTCCGTCGACTTCGCGCGGTGCGCTGACCGAAGTCGGGATTTCGGGACCCACGGCGGGTGCCGAGTGCTATGTGCCGCATATATGCAAGATCTCTCGAAGGGGCCTGTGCGGGTGCCCCACGCGGCCCGGCATAGGCTCCGGCCTCATGGACGTACTCATCCATCTCTTCGTCGGCCTGCACATCATCGGCATCGCCGCGCTGCTCGGCGGCTTCCTCACGCAGATGAAGGCGATGGGCCGGGGCACCGCCCGGTTCGTCCCCGCGATGCTGCACGGTGCCGCGACGATGCTGGTCACCGGCGTCGTCCTGGTCGGCCTAAACCAGGCCGACGACCAGCACGTCAACAACATCAAGATCGGCGTGAAGCTCGCCCTGCTGATCGTGATCCTCGGCCTCGTCTATGTGAAGCGGGACGACGAAACGGTGGACAAAAGGCTGTTCGGCCTGGTCGGCGCGCTGACCACGGCCAACATCTTCATCGCGGTGCTGTGGACCTGACGGCGGCGCGGGCGGAGTCGACCGCCCCCGCGGCGGCGGCGCACCAGGCCACCACCGAGATCCACAGCAGCACCTCGCCCGGCGTTTCGAGCCACGGGACGTCCACGGTGTCGGAGACCGACAGCATCGCCACCGCGGTCATGCCCATGGGGAACACGGTGGCCCAGCGGCCTACGTCGTAGCGCGGGCGGGGGCGGACGAGCTCAGCCACCAGCAGTACGCCGTACCAGGCCAGGCCGAGCACCAGCAGGGCGACGGTCACCGCACGCAGGACGCCGCGGTCGTCGTCGTTCCACAGGTACAGGCGCGCGCTGTCGGCGGCGATCAGCTTCGAGCCGGCGAGCGCCGAGATGGCGAGCGCGCCGCCCGCGATCCACTGGTCGCCCGGCCCCTCCAGCACCTGGCGCAGGTCGAAGCGGAAGAGCGCGACGCAGTAGAGGACCAGGCCGAGCCAGAACAGTACGAGCGCCGTGTGCGCGAGCCATGCCGCCGACTCGGCCGCGGCGAGCGTGGCGCCGAGCACGGCGAGGCCCTGGGTGGCCACACAGCCGAGGAACACCCCGCCGGGCATCCGCCGCTTCCCGTGCCCGACGGCGAACACGATCAGCACCGGCCACAGAAGCGCGGACAGTGCCAGCAGTGCCTCGGCGACGGTCTGCCGGCCCAGCGCGGAGAAACGGGTGCCGAGGACGCTGGTCGCCGCCACGGCCGTCAGGGCGCCCGCCGCCCCGGCGTCCGCGAACCGTCGCGCGCGCTCCCGCGGCAGTCGTACGGCGAAATCGGCGGCCAGCGCCGGCCAGATCGTGCAACCGATCACCAGGGCGATCCGGGACAGCGTCTCGTGGCCGGTCAGCTGCAGCCCGATCGACACGATGCCGGTCGCCATCACGGCGGCTCCGGCCGCGGGCGAGAGCTGCGTCCACCAGACGTGCAGGGGAGAGTGCGGGGAGGTACCGGACATGTGCCGATGCTAGGAAGCTCCGCCTGCCGTGCCGGAGGGGCGCGCACGCGCGCGTGCGGAAATCGCGAAGATTACGCGCGGGCGCAGGAGTCCCGCCCGCGCGCTGGTGACCGGCGGTGCCTCAGGCGGGGCGCACGACGCTGTGGATCGCCGACTCGCCGTCGTAGAAGATGGACTCCTCGCGGACGTACGCGCCCGGCTTGGGGGCGTGGATCATCATGCCGTTGCCGATGTAGAGGCCGACGTGGCTGATGTCGTCGTAGAAGAAGACCAGGTCACCGGGCTGGGCATCGGCGAGGGAGACCGTGGTGCCGGCGTTGACCTGGTCGTAGGTGACGCGGGGGAGGTCGACGCCGGCGGCCTTCCAGGCGGCCTGGGTGAAGCCTGAGCAGTCGTAGGAGTCGGGCCCGGTGGCGCCCCACACGTACGGCTTGCCGATCTGCGCGCGGGCGAAGGCGAGGGCCTTGGCGGCCTTGGTGGCGTACGAGGAGTCGGTCGCCGTCGACGTGCTCCCCTGCGGCGGGGCGGTGGTCTCCTGCGCGGCCTTCTCCGCGGCCGCCTGCTGCCGCGCCAGCTCGGCGGCCTTGCGGGCCGCCGCCTCCTGCTTCTGCTCCTCGAGCGCGGCGAGGCGCGCCTTCTCCTGGGCCGTCAGCTCCGACAGCATCTCGCGCGCGTCGGCGAGCTTCTTCTGGACGGTCGCCTTGGCCGTCTTCAGGTCGCTCTGCGTCTCGGTGAGCGTCTGAAGGCTCTGGGAGGCCTCCTGGCGCTTCTTCATCGTCGCGGACTGCTCGGAGACGTAGTCGTCGACCGCGCCCTTCTGGCGGTTCGTCAGACGCCCCATCAACTGCGTCTGGTCGAAGTAGTCCTGCGGCGTGTCGGCGAGCAGGAAGGTCGCCGTGCCGGAGGCCCCGGCGCCGGTGCGGTACTGGGCGGCGGCGAAGGAACCGAGCTCCTCCCGCGCCTCGTTGAGCTTCTCGGTGCGCCGGGCGACGTCCTCGAGGAGCGTGTCGACCTGCTTGCGCTGCGTGGTCGTCTTCTCCTTGGCCGCGTTGTAGTTGTCGGTCGCCGACTCGGCCTGGCGGTAGAGGTCGTCGACCTTCTTCTCCACCTCTTCGAGACTCGGCTTGTCATCGGCCGGCGCGGCGTTCGCCGACTGGGACAGCAGGGCCACGGAGGTGAGGGCGGCCGTCGCGAGGGCCGGGGTCCGTATGCCTGCTACGCGCGTACCCACGGGACGCGACTTGCGGTGCGACGCCAAGGGAGGCGACTCCTTCCGTGCTCCGCCTGCCGAGTTAGCTGTCGGGTTCGGGCGGGAGCTTCGGAAGGTTTGCCCTACGGCGCTCCCTGCGCGGGAGTCGGCCGATTCACCCCAGGTATCGGTGGGTCCCCGGCTCCGGGCGCGCGGCGGCGCTGCGGACTCGGCGGAGGCCGTGCGGCCCGGCGACGTTCGCCGGTGGGGGTCGTACGGCCTGCTGGGAACGGTAGCCAACGGGTGTGGCCTCTGTGAAGGTTGATGTTCGATATGCCCGATACATTTTCGTGACCTTGACCTCAGGCGTCGCTCCCCGTGGTCCATCCGGTGTGATCTGTGACGACTTACAGGTCTGGAAGATCATCGGGTTCTGATCCGAGTGGATGTTCTCAGGGCGGCCGCGGTGTGTCAGTGGGGCACCCTAGACTCGGAGAGCGATGAGCAGCCTCTTTGACGACAGCTTCCTGGCGGACCTCCAGGCCCCTAGGGCCCACGGGGAAGAACCGCCGCCGCCCGAGGACGAGCACGTACCGGAACCCGTTCCGGACGACCTGTTCGGTGGGAAGTTCGACGCGCCCCCGGACCGGGACGCGTACTACCGCGACGGCGCCCCCCGCCCGGTGGTGGACCCGGCCGCGCTCCTGGACGGGCTGAACGAGAACCAGCGCGCGGCCGTGGTGCACTCCGGCACCCCGCTGCTCATCGTGGCCGGCGCCGGCTCGGGCAAGACCCGCGTGCTCACCCACCGCATCGCCCATCTCCTCGGCGAGCGCCACGTCCACCCGGGCCAGATCCTCGCGATCACCTTCACCAACAAGGCCGCGGGCGAGATGAAGGAGCGCGTCGAGCACCTCGTCGGCCCGCGCGCGAACGCGATGTGGGTGATGACCTTCCACAGCGCGTGCGTGCGCATCCTGCGCAGGGAGTCGAAGAAGCTGGGCTTCACCTCCTCCTTCTCGATCTACGACGCCGCCGACAGCAAGCGCCTGATGGCCCTGGTCTGCCGCGACCTGGACCTCGACCCCAAGCGGTACCCGCCGAAGTCCTTCAGCGCCAAGATCAGCAACCTGAAGAACGAGCTGATCGACGAGGAGGACTTCGCCGCCCAGGCCACCGACGGCTTCGAGAAGACCCTCGCCCAGGCCTACGCCATGTACCAGTCGCGGCTGCGCGAGGCGAACGCCCTCGACTTCGACGACCTGATCATGACCACGGTCAACCTGCTCCGGGCGTTCCCTGATGTCGCCGAGCACTACCGCCGCCGCTTCCGGCACGTCCTCGTCGACGAGTACCAGGACACCAACCACGCTCAGTACGCGCTGGTCAGGGAGCTGGTCGGGACCTCCGAGCACCCGGTGGACGTACCGCCGAGCGAGCAGGACCTGCCGCCCGCCGAGCTCTGTGTCGTCGGTGACGCCGACCAGTCGATCTACGCCTTCCGCGGCGCGACCATCCGCAACATCCTCCAGTTCGAGGAGGACTACCCGGACGCGACGACGATCCTCCTGGAGCAGAACTACCGCTCCACCCAGACGATCCTCACCGCCGCCAACGCCGTCATCGAGCGCAACGAGTCCCGCCGCCCCAAGAACCTGTGGACCAACGCGGGCGCGGGCGCGCGCATCACCGGCTATGTCGCCGACACCGAGCACGACGAGGCGCAGTTCGTCGCCGACGAGATAGACCGTCTCACCGACGCGGGCGACGCGAAGGCCGGTGACGTGGCCGTCTTCTACCGTACGAACGCCCAGTCCCGTGTCTTCGAAGAGGTCTTCATTCGCGTCGGCCTGCCCTACAAGGTCGTCGGCGGCGTGCGCTTCTACGAGCGCAAGGAGGTCCGGGACGTCCTGGCCTACCTGCGCGTCCTCGCCAACCCGGAGGACTCCGTGCCGCTGCGCCGGATCCTCAATGTCCCCAAGCGCGGCATCGGCGACCGCGCCGAGGCGATGATCGACGCCCTGTCCCAGCGCGAGAAGATCAGCTTCCCGCAGGCCCTCAAGCGCGTCGACGAGGCGTACGGCATGGCCGCGCGCTCCACCAACGCCGTGAAGCGGTTCAACGTGCTGATGGAGGAGCTCCGGACGATCGTCGAGTCCGGGGCGGGCCCGGCGACCGTCCTGGAGGCGGTCCTCGAACGCACCGGCTATCTCGCGGAGTTGCAGGCCTCCACCGACCCGCAGGACGAGACCCGTATCGAGAACCTCCAGGAACTCGCCGCCGTGGCCCTGGAGTTCGAGCAGGAGTCCGGCGAGGGCGAGGCCTCCGGTTCCCTCTCCGACTTCCTGGAGCGGGTCGCCCTGGTCGCCGACTCCGACCAGATCCCCGACGAGGACGAGGACGGCTCCGGGGTCATCACCCTGATGACCCTGCACACCGCCAAGGGCCTGGAGTTCCCGGTCGTCTTCCTCACCGGCATGGAGGACGGCGTCTTCCCGCACATGCGCGCCCTCGGCCAGCCCAAGGAACTGGAGGAGGAGCGGCGGCTGGCGTACGTCGGCATCACGCGCGCGCGTGAGCGGCTGTATCTGACCCGGTCCTCGCTGCGCAGCGCGTGGGGGCAGCCGTCGTACAACCCGCCCTCCCGCTTCCTGGAGGAGATCCCGGCACAGCACGTGGACTGGAAGCGCACGGGTTCGAGCGCCGCTCCCGCGGGACCGGTCTCGGGGGTCGCCGCCTCGCTGTCGTCCTCCCGCTCCCGCTCCTCGGCGTCGGGCGCGTCCGGCTTCGCGACGCGCAGGACCTCGGAGAAGCCGGTGGTGGCGCTGGCCGTCGGCGACCGCGTCACCCACGACCAGTTCGGGCTCGGCACGGTGGTCGGGGTGAAGGGCACGGGGGCGAACGCGGAGGCGACGATCGACTTCGGGGAAGCGAAGCCGAAGCGGCTGCTGCTGCGGTACGCGCCGGTCGAGAAGCTGTAACCGGGGGGCTGGGCCCGAGGTCTACGTCGGGTCCAGCCCGTGGCTGCGCAGCCACGGCAGTGGGTCTATGGCCGAACCGGCCGCCGGGTGCACCTCGAAGTGCAGGTGGGGACCGGTCGAGTTGCCGGAGTTGCCGGAGTACGCGATCGGGTCGCCGGCCTTGACCGTCGTACCGGAGGCGATGCGGTAGCTGGAGAGGTGGCAGTACCACGTCTCGGTGCCGTCCATCGCCGTCACGACCATCATGTTGCCGTACGCGCTGTTCCACTGCGTCCGGACGGTGCCGTCGGTCGCGGCCATCACCGTCGTGCCGTACGACACCGGGAAGTCGATGCCGGTGTGGACGGACATCCAGTTGACGCCGGCCTGGCCGAAGTAGGCACTGAGACCCCGCTGTGCGACCGGGAGGGCGAACTTCGGACGCAGCCGCTCCTTGCGGGCTGCCTCCTCCGCCGCCTTCCTCTTCTCGGCCGCCTGCTGGGCCTTGAGGTCGATGCGTTCCTGCGTGCGGCTGGCTCGGTCGGCGAAGTCGTCGGCACCGGCCGAGAGGCTCTCGAGTTGGGTGTCCAGCTTGTTGTTCGCGATGGCCGGCTTGACGGCGGTCGGATCCGCCAGGGTCGTGGAGGTCTCCTGGCCGTCGCCGGTCAGCGTGCCGACCGAGGCGGCGGCGATCCCGGCGACACCCATGACACACGCCGAGGGGACGGCGATCGTCAGCAGCGCGGAGCGCTTGGCGGGCATACGGCGGCGGGAGCGGCCGGCGTTGCGCGCGGCCACGCGGGAGCCCTGGGCGGGGATCGGCGCCGGATCGGCTTCTTCCTGGTCGTCGAGGAGCGGGGCGTCGGCGTCGTGGACGGCGGGCATCTCGCCGGTGGCCGTCAGGGCGGCCGACTCGCTGTCGTGCGGGGCGTGTTCGGCGTAGGTGTCGCCGTGCGGATTCGCCTCGCCGTACGGGTGGGCCTCGTCGTACGCGTGGGTCTCGTCGTAGGTGTGGCCCTCGCCGTACCCGACCTGCTCGAAGCCGGCCGTCGCCTGCGGGTCGGCCGCCGTGCCGTCGGTGTTCCACTGCGTGGCGTCGTACGCCCCGGTGTCGAAGGCCTGCGTGCCCCACTCCCATTGCTGGGTCTGGTCGGCCGGCCCCGCGGACTGGTCCTGCTGGTTCCAGGTGCTCGCGTCCCACTGTCCGCTGTGGTCGGTGCTGCCCGACTGCGGAGGGATCACGGAGAGCAGCTGGTGGTCCGTGCCGCCCCACTGCGTGGCGTCGTACGCGCCGGTGTCGTAGGCGGCGTGGTGCTGGGCCGCGTACATGTCGTAGTTCAGGGTCTGGTGACCGCCCGTGGTCCACGTCGAGGCGTCGTACGAACCGGTGCCGTCGCCCGGCATGTTGCCGAAGAGCGGGTCGGTCTCGAAGCTGCCGGTGGCGTGCGCGCCGGCGGTGCCAGTGGTGCCTGTGGCGTCGAAACCAGTGGCGTCATAGCCGCCGTACGTGGTGAAGTCGCCGTACTGGGCTTCCTGGGTGCCGTACGACGCGTAGTGCGACGAGTCGGCGTCGGAAGCCGGAGTCGGGGTGGTCATGGTCCCCGACGGATGACGGTCGTTCACCAACTTCTCTTTCGCCTCGACAACAGGGGCTGCCAGAGCAGTGCGGTGACTGTACCCGGCGGTATGCGGGCGCGACAATCTTCAACTGGTTTCGGGCGCGCAGGAAACGGGCATTCGGCCGTGATTCGGGGGACTGTGGGCGTGACCTTGGCCTTGTGTTCGAAGGCTGTTCGATGTCGGTTGGCGGTCCGACGGCTGTCGAGGAACTGTTGGCGGCCTGTGTCCGGTGGTCGATACGACCGTTACGCCACGGTCAGTCCCCCGGCCCGGCCGGCCGTCTCCTCCCCGGCCCGCGCGGTGTCGAGCACCTGCCGTATGCCGGTCGCCACGGCGGGGTGCACGGGCAGGGSGAGATGTCCGATCCCGCTCACCCGGACGTTCTGCGCCATCAGGTCCGCATGGTCGATGCAGGCGGTCTCCAGTGGGTCCATCAGATGGTCGAGGTCGCTCCAGAAACTGACGAAGTGCGTACGGCAGCCCGGGGCCGGCCGGGTGAGCTCCTCGAGCAACTCCGAGCCGGGGCGCATCTGGCGCACGATCGGGTGCGCGTTCGCCAGCGGCGCCACCCGGGTGCCGGAGTGCGGGGTGCCGAGTGTCACCAGCGTGCGGACCCGGGAGTCGCCGCCGAGGCGCTGCACGTAGTACCGCGCGATCAGGCCGCCGAGGCTGTGCCCGACGATGTCGACCCGCTCGCTGCCCGTGCGTTCGCAGATCCCTTCTATGTGCCGGCCGAGCAGCTCCGCCGCCGCGCGGATGTCGCACGTCAGCGGGGAGTAGTTGAGCGACTCGATCTGCTGCCTGCCGTGCTGGGCGAGACTGCGGCGCAGGAGCACGAAGACCGAACGGTTGTCGATGAAGCCGTGCAGCAGCACGACCGGGGGCTTCGCCTCCGTCGGCAGCTGTGCCGCGCCGGCCTCGGGCGAGGGGAGCAGGGGGAGGGGGGAGCGGCGCTCCTGGGTGATCCCGGAGGGGTAGAGGAGGAGATGCCCCGCGAGGATCGCCAGCTCGAGCGCGGTCGCCTTCAGGAGGGCCAGGGAGAGTCCCGCCAGCCTGCCGGGAAGCAGACGCTGGCAGAGCGGGAGAAACGGCAGCGCCGTCTTGGTGACCTTCATGGCCGACCTCCTGTCGGCACACGGGAGGACAGCTCCGTCCCCCGTGTGCGCTCATGGGAAGTCGCGGCGGAGGGCGTCGTCGACGCGGCGCGAGTGGGGCGCGGGGGGTGGGTGCGGCGGGCGGCGCGGGGTTCCGGGGCGGCTGCGGTTGCGGCTGCGGCTGCTGGTGAAGCCGACGGAACGGGTGGAGCGGGTGGAGCGGGTGGATGCGGTAGTGCTGGTGAGGTGAGTGGTGTGGGTGCTGGTGCTGCGCCGGTGACGTGACGAGCCGCCCTGTCGGTGTGGCGACGAGGCTCCCCGCTGTCGTGCCTTACCTGTCCTACGTGCCCTTCGTGCCGTCGCCGGCGCGCCGCACCACCGTGGCGCGCGGCCTGCGGCGCGGCGGTGCGGCGACCTCGTTGCGGCTCCCGAACGTGTCCCACGTGTGATTTCCCCCTCGGGGTCCGCCGCGAAACTGCACGGTGCGTGATGGTGCCGATAACGTTCGTTCACATTCCCGGTCTGTGCGGTACTAGTCGGTAGGAATGGATACGGGCATGGACACAGGAATGGGCGTAGTCGCTTCATGGAGGCAGTGATGGGTGTGACAGCCGGTCCGATCCGCGTGGTGGTCGCCAAGCCGGGGCTCGACGGTCATGATCGCGGAGCCAAGGTGATCGCGAGGGCGCTGCGCGACGCGGGCATGGAGGTCATCTACACCGGCCTCCACCAGACCCCCGAGCAGATCGTCGACACCGCGATCCAGGAGGACGCCGACGCGATCGGCCTCTCCATCCTCTCCGGGGCCCACAACACCTTGTTCGCCGCGGTGATCGACCTGCTCGAGGAGCGGGAGGCCGAGGACATCCTGGTCTTCGGCGGCGGGATCATCCCGGAGGCGGACATCCCTCCGCTGAAGGAGAAGGGCGTCGCCGAGATCTTCACGCCGGGGGCGACGACTGGGTCGATCGTGGACTGGGTCCGGGAGAACGTTCGGCAGCCTGCGTAGCCGCTGCGCTCGGCTTCAGCGGGTGCAGTGGGCAAGTGGGCCAAGTGGGTCAAGCGGACCGTGTGGGTCAAGGGGTTCGAGGTGCGTTGTCGGGTGCGGGTGCGTTGTGGCTGGTCGCGCAGTTCCCCGCGCCCCTAGGTAGTCGCACTTGCTGCCTGCCGTATCCCGCCGGCTCCGTGCCCGCCAGGCCGCCGCGCAGCAGGTCCGCCGGCCGCTGCTCCTGCTTCGTCGCACCTGTCATCCGCACGGCCGGCGCTCCCCCTGCGCCGCGCCGTGCCGCCTCGGGATCACCAACCCCACACCCCGGCAGCCTGCCGTACCTCGTCCGCTCCGCCCTGCGTCGTGCCGCCTCGGGATCACCGGGCCTCCGCAGCCTGCCGTGCCTCGCCGCTGCGCGCCCGCCAGGCCGCCCCGGTCCGCCAGGCGCTGCTCCGGCTCCGTCGCACCCGCCGTGATCCGCACGGCCCGGCGCCCCGACCTGCGCCGTGTCGACTCGGGATCACCGGACCCCGCCGCCCGCAGCCTGCCGTACCTCGCTGCTCAGCACTGCGCCGCGACCCGGGATCACCGGACCCGGCGGCCGAACCGACCGCGCCCACCGACCGCCGTCCGTCGCCCGCCGGCGTTGGGGGCGTCAACCCACTCCGCGCGCGAGCTACGCCACCCCCAGCTCCTCCGTCATCGCCGCCCGTAGCCGCAAGGTTGTCACCAGGCGTTGGAAGGCTTCCGCCCAGTAGCCGCCGGCCCCGGGGCTCGCGTCCTCGCCCTCGTCCGGCACCGCCATCAGGCCCTCCAGCCGCCCCGCCTCGGCCGGATCGAGACACCGCTCCGCCAGTCCCATCACCCCGCTGAAACTCCACGGATAACTTCCCGCGTCCCGTGCGATGTTGAGCGCGTCGACCACCGCCCGCCCGAGCGGCGCGGCCCACGGCACCCCGCAGACCCCGAGCAGTTGAAACGCCTCGGACAATCCGTGGGTCGCGATGAACGCCGCGACCCAATCGGCTCGTTCGGCGGAGCCCAACGTGTTCAGGAGCCTGGCGCGCTCCGCCAGTGATACCGCCCCGGGGCCCCCGGCCTCCGGCGCCGCGGGTGTCCCGAGCAGCGCTCGCGCCCACCCGGCGTCCCGTTGCCGTACGGCAGCCCGACACCACGCCGCGTGCAGTTCGTTCCGCCAGCCGTCCGCCACCGGCAGCGCCACGATCTCCTCGGGCGTCCGCCCACCGAGCCGCCCCGGCCACACCCCGAGCGGCGCCGCTTCCACCAACTGCCCGAACCACCAGGAACGTTCCCCCCGCCCCGCGGGCGCCTTCGCCACGACGCCGTCGCGCTCCATGCCCGAGTCGCACTCGTGCGGCGCCTCGACGACGATCGTCGGCCTGTCCTGGGTGTGGTCGACGGCCACGCACGCCCCGGCCCTGACCGCCATCCGCGCCGCCAGCGCCGAACCCGGCAGCGCCGAGAGCAACTCCGCGGCCGTGGCCCGTACGTTGCGGCTCCGGTCGGCCAGCGCCTGCTCCAGGAACGGCTCGTCTTCCGCCCCCAGACCCGTCCGCAACGAGTCGAGGAACATCAGCCGGTCCTCGGCCCGCTCGGTCGCCCACGTCGTCGCGAGCAACTCGCGCGCGGCGGCCGGCTCCCGGGCGCGTATCGCCGAGAGGAGGGCCACCCGCTCGGCGAACAGCCCTTCCTCCCAGAGCCGTCGGACGCTCGCGGTGTCCTGCGGCGACGGCAGGGCTGTTCCGCCGCCGGGTGTCGCTCGCAGGGCGAACCGCCAGTCCGGGTTCAGCCGGGCGAGCCAGGTGGCCCGCGAACCCGCGAACGCCAGCGCCGCCGGCCGCAGGTCCGTACGCCCCCGGGCCGCGTCCAGCAGGGCGGGCAGCAACTGCGGAGGCGCCGCGTAACCGCGGGCGTTCGCCGTCGCGAGCCACTGCGGCAGCAGCTCCATCAGATCCGGTGCCGTACCCCTGCGCCCGCCGCCGCCCGTGCCCGGCCGGTCGGCGAGCAGCATCGCGAGTCTGCGGGCCGCCGCCGCCGGCAGCGCAGGGCGCGTGTCCTCGGGC